>NZ_CP085301.1 GCF_020700235.1 Haladaptatus pallidirubidus
CGGGAAACCCTGAAGACGGTCGGGCGACGAGTACGCGATATGACCGAAAAACCGACGGTTTCCCTCACCGTCAAGGGCGCGGAAAAGCGAGACGGCGGGCGGGGAATCGCCCGGATTCCGGATACGGCGCGACAGCAACTCGGCGTTCTCAGCGGCGACACAATCGCCCTCGATGGCACCCAGACGACGGTCGTCAAGGTGTGGCCCGCCGCGAGTACGGTTCCCGAAAACACGGTACAAATCGACGCCGAAACCCGCGCCAACGCGGGCGTCAAAATAGGCGACAAAGTATCGGTTCGACCCATCGCCGTCTCCGACGCCGATTCGATTACCGTCGTTCCGAAGGCGAACTTCTCGCTGGACGACGTAGATACGCTCGAATCCGCGACAAAACGTGAACTACTCGACAGACCGGTGAGCGCCGGAGAGCGCGCACGAATCGAACGCTTGGGTGATGCGGGTCTTTTCGTCGTCTCGAAAACCGATCCCGACGGAACCGTCCGCGTGACGACCGACACCGAGGTGAAAGTCTCCCTATCGAAACTCGCGGACTCCGCGATACCGACCACCTCCGGAAAAACGAGCGAAGTGACGGACGCGACGGAGGTGACCGGCGCGACCTACGAGGACATCGGCGGCATGGACGAGGAACTGCGCCGTGTCCGCGAGATGGTCGAACTGCCGCTGTCCAACCCCGCGCTGTTCCGCCGACTGGGTATCGACCCGCCGAAAGGCGTCCTACTCTACGGCCCGCCCGGCACCGGGAAAACCCTTATCGCGAAGGCGGTGGCGAACGAGGTCAACGCGCACTTCGTTTCCGTCTCCGGTCCGGAGGTGATGAGCAAGTACAAGGGCGAGAGCGAAGAACGCCTCCGCGAGATATTCAACGAGGCGAGCGAGAACGCTCCGTCCATCATCTTCTTCGACGAGGTGGACAGCCTCGGCGGAAAGCGAGACGACGAAAGCGACATGGAAAATCGATTGGTCGCCCAGATGCTTTCGCTGATGGACGGCCTCGAATCCCGCGGCGAAATCGTCGTCATCGGCGCGACGAACCGCGTTGACGCCATCGACCCCGCGCTCCGGCGCGGCGGTCGCTTCGACCGCGAAATCGAAATCGGCGCTCCGGACGCGGCGGGCCGCCGCGAAATCCTCGAAGTCCACACTCGCGGGATGCCGCTCACGGACGACGTCTCTATCGACCGACTCGCAGCGACGACCCACGGGTTCGTCGGGGCCGACCTCCACGCGCTCGTTACGGAGGCCGCGATGGCCGCGCTCCGCCGGGCGAGAGACGCGGGTTCGAACGACGAGGAACTCCTCTCGGTCGAAGTCACCCGTGAGGACTTCAACACCGCAATGGCGAGCGTCGAACCCTCGGCGATGCGGGAGTTCGTCGCCGAAGCGCCCGAGATTTCGTTCGAGGACGTGGGAGGATTGGACGACGCGAAACAGACGCTCATCGAAGCGGTCGAATGGCCGCTCTCCTACACCAACCTCTTCGAGGCGACGAAGACGGAACCGCCGAGCGGCGTCCTGCTCTACGGCCCGCCCGGAACCGGGAAAACGCTTCTCGCACGGGCCTTGGCGGGCCAAAGCGACGTAAACTTCGTCTCGGTCGCCGGGCCAGAACTGCTCGATAGATACGTCGGCGAGAGCGAGAAGTCGGTTCGGGAACTGTTCGACCGGGCGAGACAGGCATCTCCGGCTATCGTATTCTTCGACGAAATCGACGCTCTCGCCAGTCAACGCGACGACTCGCACGAAGTCACCGAGCGCGTCGTCTCGCAGTTGCTGACCGAACTCGACGGCCTGACCGATAACCCGAATCTCGTCGTTCTCGCAGCGACCAATCGCCGGGACGCCATCGACCCCGCGCTCCTCCGCCCCGGGCGAATCGAATCACACATCGAAGTTCCCGCGCCGGACGAGGCGGGTCGGCGCAAAATTCTCTCGGTACACGCGGACGACAAACCACTCGGCGACGACGTGGATTTAGACTCTCTCGCCGAAGAATTGGAGGGCTACACGGGTGCAGACCTCGAAGCACTCGTCCGCAGCGCCTCGATGCGCGCCATCCGAGAGGCCGCAGACGAGTGGAGTCCGGAGGAAGCCAACGAGCGGGCGGAGGAAATCGTCATCGAAGCGCGCCACTTCGACGTGGCGCGGGAGTTCGTCCAACCGACGATAATGTGAGGCGTTCTCGTTGGTTTCAACGTCTTCGACGATTACGGTTGCCAGTAGATGTCGGTTGCGCGGTGGCGTTTGTCGTATCCCTCCAGTCCCTCTCCGAGCAACCACCTGAGCCGCAAATCGTCGTACAGCGTGCTGTGCGTGTAGTCCACGAACGTCATCGGGATAACTAACTCACCATCTCGTTTGACCGCGCTAGCGACGCCGGTGTAGACGTGTTTGTGGCGTTCGTCGTACACCTTCGCACCCATCACCGGAACGTCCTGTTCGTGTGCGGGAACCGAATGGAGTGCTTCGACCGACCGCCACGTAAATTCGTAGCAGAACATCCCCGCCGTTTCTCCGGCTTTCATCGCGGAGTATTCCGTCGGTGTTCGAAAATGTTCTCGAAGGTCAACCGACCCGAAGAGGATGTTGTCCTCAACTGATCCCGCGAGATAGCGCGGAATGTCGTAGTACGTGTCGTCCCGAAAGCCGTCCACGAGACCTTCGAGAACCGCTTTCGGTTGTTTCGGGGACTTTCCAGTGAACGATTCGATCACCGACGGTTTGACGTGCTGATACCTATTTCCGCGAAGCGCTTCGACCGTGAACGGCCGTGTTTCTGCGCCGCGAACGCTACGGAAAAATCCTCGTATCCGAGAAATTCGAATCGGTACTCATCGGCCTCAATCGCCGAAAGATCGCCAACTATCTGACCGAGTGGTTGTCCACCGAGTTCCAGTTCGGCATCCAACTGGTCGGCATCCTCCGCGGATGCTGATACTGGAATAGCTTCCCAACCGTCTCCGTCTTTAACCTCGATTTCATCTTCGTCGAAGTGAATTCGATGACCTGAAACGGTCGTTTCGAACGGCGACGGTTCGAGTCGCTCGCCTGCAACCGCCGAAAGGTCTTGGTCGTGTAGGTTCGTGCCGACGAGGACGCCGTAACCAATCAGAACGTTATCCGCCGCTTTCGCACCGCCGAGTACGACGCTACCCCCACCGAATGCGGCAAGTACCTGTCGTCGGGACAGATTTTTCTCGGTAATTGCAGAGAGCGTACTCGTCCAGTCCATACCCCTCGCGTCACGACGAACCGGAATAAGTCTTCTATCTTCGACTAGCTACGGAGAAACATTCCGCCGCAAAAACTACCGTTCTCGTCGTGGTACGACACAAGATACCATAACTGACGAATTCGTTCACATTCGCGCCGAATCGACGTCCGTACTGCACGCCGCGCGCGAAGTCGCCGAAATCGAGGAGGTAACCTCGGCGCACGTCGTCACGGGCGACTACGACGTTATCGCACAAATCGAACTCGACGACCCGGACGACCTGCCCCACGTCGTCGCCGAGAAGGTTCAGAACGCGCCACCCGTCGAACGAACGATGACGAGCGTGGCGTACGAAGCGGAGTAGTCGCTCGTCTGCGATACTCACTCGCCCGCGAGCGTCACTTCGAACGTCCGCCGAATCGCTTCGGTTTGCATCGACAGGGACAGACTCGGTTTCACGGATGCACCCCTGGTTCCATCTCCCTCGCGGGCCTGCTTCGCAGCCATGCCGGGCGTGCAGGGAAGGTGAACGAACCCCATCGGAACGTCTCGTTTTTCGCTCTCTAGATACGCCCGCGTCGAGTAGAGGACGTTGTTGCAGAGGTGGGTTCCGGCGGTGTTCGAGACGCGCGCCGGAATCCCGTTTTCGAGCAGTTCCTCGACCACCGAAACGACGGGGAGCGTGGCGAAGTAGCCCGCGCGGTCGTCGGGGCGGATGCGCTCGTTTCGCGGTTCCGCGTCGGCGTTGTCGGACGTACTCCCGCAGTCGTTGACGTTGATGCCGACGCGCTCGACGCTGATGCCCGCGCGTCCCGCTGCGAGTCCAGTGGCGGCGATTGCGGTCGGGTCGTGCGTTTCGACGAGTGTTTGCATTTCGCCCGCTGTTCGCTCGAACTCGACGGGAAGGACGTGGCCCGTGATTTCGTGCCCGGCGATTTCCTCGCCGTCGAGTCCGCGGGCGACCACCGCGCTCGGGTTTTCGTCGTGGTCGCCGAACGGTTCGTAGCCCGTCAGAAGCAGTGTCATGGGGATTTATTTTTGAGAGGAAGGCTTAGTTGGTTGCATCGCGGAAGAATGGATTTTGTCGTTTAGCGTCGTTCGGGGAAAACGGTGACACAGCAGGCGGTTTCGCTGCTTCGAAAGCCCTCACACGCTCCAGTCCCGCGAACCGCGCTGCGCGCTTCAGTCGCTCCCTACGGTCGCTCTTTGCAGTGCTTGCGGGTTCGGGGTTCCCGGAGCGCGTTCGCCCTTTCAGTCCACCAGGCTCACGAAAGTCCGTCGGCGCGGTTCCGGGCGGTTGGTCGGCCTGCCTAAATCGTTGGTTGGTCGGTCTGCCGAAACCGTCGGATGGGAAATCGTCCCGAGAAAGTTGATAGAAGAACAGAGTGATATCTCGGCTATGCAACCCCTCGTCGGCCCCGGTGGTTCCGAATTTCTGGGCGCGGAAATCGCCCTCGTCGTCGGAATCTGGTTCTGCTGGCGTGTGGTTCGATGGGTGAACAACCGCGTCGGAGACCGAATCTAATCCCAAAACGCCTGCGTTCGGGCGTACTGGCGCTCCTTCGAGAGGATATCCCGATAAAAGTCGTCTTCGTCTTCGCGCAGTTTGGCGATAATTCGCGCGGCGTTCTGCGGGCCGACGCCGCGCGCCGCGAGCGCGATGATTGCCCGCTTACCGTGGCTCTGCACGAGGTTCGCGGACTTGTACGCCCGTCTGGTCATCTTCTCCTGTTCGTCGTCCTTCTCCTCGGCCCGAACCGCTTTGAGCACCTCGTCGGCCCACGGGTTGAGCGCGGCGATTCGCGTCGAACCGCAGTGGATGCATTTGGGTTGGTCGTCGATTTTCTTCACCGTCGTCTTTCGCCGCCAGTCCTGACAGTGCAGGCAGAACAGCAGCATCTCGTCGTTGCGGATTCGCTCCCGCACGGTTTCGATGACGCTGGCGTCGGCGTTTTCGGGTGCGAGCAGTTCCCGGCCGGACGAGCGTCCGCCGCTTCCCACGGGGGTTCGGCCACCCGTGGTGACGACTTCAATGTCTCCCGCCCGAATCTTCCGGAGAATCCTCTGCGCCTGCTCGACTTCGAGGTCGTCGTGGAACACCTCGCGGACCGCTTCGTCGTACATCGGCGTGTCCTCCAGCGCGCCGAGCAAACGGCCCATCGAGAACTGTCCCTGTCCCTCCCAGCGATTTAGGGAGCCGAACTTCGCGGCCACCTGCGCGAGGGTGAACTTCAACGTGTCCGAGCGTTTGAGCGACAGTTCGATGAGCGGGCCGACGTGTTCCGGGTTGGTTTCCTCGAACACCGCGGTGACTTCCCGGCCATCGACGTTGGCCGGAACGTCCAACTCGATTCGGTAGGGGTCGATTTCCATCCCGACCGACGACCCGGTTCGCTGGCCGACGAGGGACGAGAGGACGCGCCCGAGCGTCTCGTTCACTTTGTGGCCGAAGCAGGCGTTGACGACGATTTTTCCGGCGGCGTACTCCACCACGAGCCGGTCGCGCGTCGGTATCGGCGTCTCAGCTTCCGCCTGTCTGTCAATTCCTTCGAGGGCGGATTCGGCGGTGTACAGGTCGGTCGGATAGCGGTTCGTGAACTCCTTCGCGACGCCTTCTCGGGGTGCACCGCGCTCGAACTGCGGGCCGGCGACGGCCCGCAGTTCGCCGACCTCTTGGGCCACCTCGTAGGGTACCGGAATCTCCTCGCCGACCCACGACGGCACTTCCCCGCCGGGGTCTTCGATAGGCGAGACGTTGACGCGACTCTCCTCCTCGTCGATTTCGGCGATACGCCACATCTCGCCGCGCTGGATGAACACCTCTCCCGGCTCGGCGAAGTTGAGAACGAATCGCTCGTCTAAGGTACCGACCTGCGTCCCGCTCGCCATGTCGTACACCTCGAACGTTTCCTCGTCGGGAATCATCGAGAGGTTGGCGTAGAAGTACTGCCAGGTCTTGCCCGATTTCTCGATTCGGTCTTGTTCCTCGTCTAGCCACACCAACCGATTTCCTTTCAGTTCCCGAACCACGTCCTTGAACTCGCCTTCGGAGAGGTTGCGGAACGGATACGCCTGGGTGACGATTTCGTAGGCGCGCCGGGCGTCTATTTCGCCGAAATCCATCACCAGTCCCACGATTTGGTTCGCCACTGTGTCGAGACTCGCGTGGTGGATGTGCGCCGGTTCCACTTCCCCCTCCACGGCTCGCCGTGCAATGGCCATCGACTCCAGCGCGTCGTCGGAGTGCGACGTGATGATGGTGCCTTCTGACACCTCGTCCATTCGGTGTCCTGCACGCCCCACGCGCTGGAGCAGTCGGGCGACTTCGCGCGGACTCTGGTACTGTACGACGTGGTCGATTCGACCTACGTCGATGCCGAGTTCCATAGAGGACGTGCAGAGAAGAGCATCAATCTTGCCAGCTTTGAACCGGTCTTCCACGTCGATTCTGGCCTCCTTCGAAAGGCTCCCGTGGTGTACTTCGATGTTCGCACCCAGTTCTTTGAACCGCGACCCCAACGCCTCTGCGGTCTGGCGCGTGTTGACGAAGACGAGCGTCGAATCGTGTTCGTCTACGATGTCCCGAATCGCCCGAACGTGGCTGGCGATGTCTGGATTGGTCATCAGCTCCCCGGCCAATTTTTCGTCCTCCTCTCGAATCTCGGGTTCGTGGACGCGAAAATCGACCTTGCTCCCCACGTCCACCTCAATTATCTCACAGCCCCGATTTCCGGTGAGGAACTTCCCGACCTCCCTCGGGTCGCCGACGGTCGCCGACAGTCCGATTCGCTGGAAATCACCCGACAACTCTCGCAGGCGCTCTAACCCGATGGTCAACTGCGCGCCGCGTTTCGCACTAGCGAGTTCGTGAACTTCGTCCACGACGACGTGGTGAACGTCTTCCAGCGCGATTCGCAGCTTCGACCCGGTGAGCATCGCTTGAAGGGTTTCGGGCGTCGTCACCAGCACGTCCGGCGGATTGTTCGCCTGTTTCTGGCGCTGATAGTCCGTCGTGTCGCCGTGGCGCACGTCGATGTCGATATCCAGCGTCTGTCCCCACCACTCCAGTCGCTCGCGCATGTCGCGGTTCAGCGCCCGAAGCGGCGTGATGTAGAGCGCGGAGATGCCGAACCGCGGCTCCGCCTGCGCGATGGAATCCAGAACGGGGAGCATCGCCGTTTCGGTCTTGCCAGTTCCGGTCGGTGCGATAACCAATCCATGATTGCCGTCTGCGAGGGGCGGAATCGCGCGCTTTTGCGGTTCGGTGGGCGTCGAAAAGCCGCGTTCCGAGAGCGCCGACCGAACCTCGCTTCCGAGTCGCGCGAAGGCCGCAGAACCCGCGGCCTGCTGGTCGCTCATTCGTGGTTTCGGGGTAGGGGTTCAGACGAATTAAGCGCGTTGCCCACACCAGCGCGTTTGGTTTGGTTCGGTTTCGGTGAAGCTGCTGGCAGACGAGTATTTTCGTAAAATGTGTGGTGTGACTTTGTGGAGGTATTGCTAGCTACTTCCGACTCCAATCAAACCGCAACCGCCCACATCCTCCCCAACCGACTCCCTCGCTACGCTCGTTCGTCCCTCGTGCGGGCGAACCGGAGGTTCGCCGTCACGCACCACCGCGACAGTAAATTCGACCAACCCAGCACATCTACGCCGTCTCAAATTCTGTCGTACCGTCCCAACCGCGCACCATCAAGCAGATACGCTTCCCCGTCCGCCAACCCGTCCGGCAAAAACGGCGCGAGAAATTCCTGTCCTTCGACGTTCACCCACGTCCCGCCAGTCAAGTCGTTGAACGCAGGAAAGACGATCAACTCGCCATCCACGGCCAACTCCCCCACCTGCTCCGCAAAGGGTTCCGGATTCAGTTCCCCGCGCAACCAAATACGCTCCACGCGACTCCCGCCGACGGAATCCTCCAACCGAACGCAGGGATGTTCGTGCCCCACGCAAACCACGTCCGCCGAAAGCGCGTCCCGCGAGGGCCACGTGTGGCCGTGGACGAATCCAACGTTCCCCAACCGCACACCATCGCTCGGCGTCACCTCGCACTCTATCCACGATTCGATAGTCCCGTCGTGGTTGCCCTTGACGAGTGTCACCGGCACGTCGATGGATTCTAGCAGAACCTCGATTTCGCCGCGTTCGGCGCCGCCCGGCCCGGCGATGGATTGCATCAAATCGCCGAGAAAGACGACTCTGTCCGGGTCGGTGCGGTCGAGGAGAGCGTCCATCTGCTCGCGCCGCTCGCTCGCTCTACTGTCGAGGTTGACGCCCTGCTCGTACCGGAGATGGTCTCCGATTCCGGCGTGGAAGTCCGCCACGACGAGTGCTCTCTCCCTACCGAGGTCGGCGGTCGCGGCGGGTTCCCCCGGAATCGGTTCGACCAGCGCCATCAGATGGGTTTCAGGGTGTCGTCGCCGGATTCGTAACAGCGTCCGGCCATCAGCGCGTCCTGTAGGGCGTCTTCAACCTCTGCGGGCGTCACGTCGTAGGCGTTAACCACCGCAGCCAGCAGTCGTTCGCGCTCGACGCCGTCGCCTTCGTTCAACTCCTTCATCTGCTCCATCACTGTGTTTTCGAGGTTTCCGGGCACTTCGGTATCGGAATCAGACTCCTCCGTCGAATCTGACGCGCCGGATTCGGCCTCGGATGCGGCCTCGGCTTCCGGTTCCTCGATTTCGTCCGGCCCCGCTTCGGATTCGGTCGCCTCGGTCTGTTCCGGCTGAGCTGCGTCAGCATCCGGCCCGACCGCTTCCGCGGATTCGGCGGTGTCGAGGTCAGATTCGGATTCCTGCTCTGGCTCAGTTTCCGATTCCGGCGTTGGCGTCTCGATGCCCGCTTCGCCGGACGGCTCGACTTCAGAGCCGGTAGAAAAGTCGGTGCCGAACTCCTCCTCGATTCGTTCGCGTTCGCCCTCTTCGAACTCGTACATCTCGCCGCTCACGTCCTCGCCCATGGGTCGACTGTCGAAGTCGTCGAGTTCGTCGGCTTCGCTGGATTCGGCGGGTTCGTCCGCGGTTTCGGACGTGTCAGAGTCGAAATCGCCGAGACCGTCATCCGATTCGGAATCCGACTCGATCGCACCGAACTCGCCGAGTTCGTCATCCGATTCGAAATCGTCCCGTTCGTCGCTCGCGCTGGTCGATTCGCGCTTCGTTTCATCTTCGGCTGAACCGGTTTCCGATTCCGAGACGGCGGAATCGGTTGCTTCGGGATTGGATGACTCGGAATCGATCGGCTCACCACCCGATTCGGGTTTGCGCGCCTCCGCCGGAGGCGTCGTCGTTTCGGGGTCGGAATCCGGCCCTATTTCCGATTCGGATTCGGTCGCCGATTCAGTTTCTGACCCCATCTCGGATGTCGACTCCGGTTTCGAAACGGGCGCAGCGTCCGTTTTAGGTTCCAATCCGGGCGCGTCGAGCGACGTATCGAGGTCGATAACTGCCTCGCCCGGTTCGTCGGGTTCCGCGTCGAGTGCGCGCACCTCGTCCTTCTCTCCGGCGACGATTTTGGCCGCGTCGAGCGCCACGTCCTGCAACCCCGCGAGGTACGGGGTTGACGTATGATAATGGTCGAGCGCCAGCGGAACGCCCGTCGCGAGGCCGTCATCGACGCCGTTTGCTTCGAGTGCCTGCTGAAGTGCATCTCCTCGTTCGCCGGAATCCAACGCCTGCGCAAACGTTCGAACGCGGGCGAGGGTTTGCTCCGCGGTCTGCACCGACCAACGGTCGCGAGTTTCCGCATCGACCGTGTTGATACTCTCCGGGCGGATGGAGGTGTATACCACGTCCGAATCGTCCGGTTGGAACGTTCGGGCTTTGCCCGTCACGGCGACGAACATCGGCGGAGACGCGCGTTCGAGGAACGCGAGCGCGTCCGGTTGGTACTGTCCCGCGTAGACGACGAACCCGCCGGTCGGGTCGACGATTCGGGCGCGGAGCACTTCGTCGCCAACCTGTTCGATTTCGGTCAGCACGCCGATGACGAACAGCCGATTGATTCGCGCACCGGTCGGCGTGACGACGTAGTTCGGTGCGCGCTCTTCGTCGCTGTCGGAGTGTTCTAACGACGAATCGTTGTACTCCGCCGCGAAGACGCGCCACGCGACTTCGCGTCGTCCCGCGCCGCCTTGGGAACTCATGTGTCCACCTCCGAGAGGAGGGTTTTCGCACGAATTGCCGGATCGTCGTCTGTTTCGGCGAACTCGCTCGCTTCGAGGTTCGCACCGTAGTCGTCCACCGAGAGATTGCCCCGCACCCGGTACTCGTGGCCGACGATTTTCTCGCGGATGGTGTCCGCGACGACTTCTTGGTCCATCGCGTCACGGGCCTGTTCGCGGGCCCGTTCGAGGCCGCCGCCGTACACCTCTGCGGTGAGTTCGTCGTCTAAAATCGCGGTGACGGTTCCGGTTCCGTCGTCCACGATCGCCTTCACGCGCAGGTCGTCTTCACCGTCCACTTGGCCGTGGCTTCGGCACTGACCCTTCTGAACCACGCGACCGCACTCGGGGCAGCGCTGGATGAGTCCCGACCCGTCGCGTACGGCGACGATGTTTCCGACGACCTCCACGTCGAACGCACCGCCGGTTTCGACCGCCTCTCGGACGGACAGTTTGGTCGCAGAGTCGTTCACGTCCACGTCGCGGGCGAGCGGTTCGACCGTCGTGAACTCCGAGAAGTTGATGGATGGAACGCCCCGGAACTCGCGGACGTAGATGTTGCCAGCGCGAATCGTCGCACCCTCCGCGAGTTCGACGCGCGCCTCCCAGTCGGTGAATGGGAGGCGCGCCGTCTCGTCGGCGACGACGCCGCTTTTGATTTCGGTTTCGCCGTCGCGTCCGTCGATGACTTTGTCCTCGACTTCGAGCACTGTCAGTTCGAGCGAGACGCCGCGGTCGCCGGGGCGCACGTCGGCGAGCGACGAGTCGCCGCCGACTTCGTAGGGAACGTCGATGTCGGTTCCCTCTCGCGCGACGTTGGTACTTTCCCCGAGGTTGAGCTCGGGGTTGCCTTCCCACTCGCGCACACCCGCGTTGCCCGCGGTGATGACTTCGCCGGGCGAGAGGCTGAAGTCGGTCCACGCCGTGTAGGAGATTTTTTCGGTTTCGTCGGCGAGTTCGCCCTCGAAGATGACCTGTTCGTTGCCCTGATACCGAATCGAGCGTTTGCCGACGGTGAGCACTTTCGCGGTCACCGTGACGTTGCCCATGTCGGTTGTCACCTCCGCGATGTCGGCGGAGGACGGCTCGGAACTCTCCGTGCTCCCGTCGCCGTACTTCCGGCGAAGGCTCTGTTTCGCTTCGTTTACCGGCACACTGTACTCGATGAGGTTCTGCAGGTCTGCTTTGACCTCCTCTTTATCGACGCCGAGGTCGGAGGCAAGCGCCTCGGCATGTTCGTCCACGTTCATCACTCGAAGTTCGGTCGGGATGGATTAAAAGTGTTCGTCGTCGTTCGTTTCCCGCGACACTCGAATGGGTAGTTTCGTCTCGATTTTCAGGTTCAGCTCTCGGAGTTCGAAGACGCCCCAGACGAGCAGTGCGAGAACCCCGAGAACCGCCGCGACCAGTTCTCCCAGTCCAGCCCACATCGGCAGGACGAACCACATGCCGCTCACGGTCTTTTTCGAAAAGATCGCGTGGACCGAGCGCTCGTAGATGCCGCGGTCGGCGATGGGTTCGGTTGCCGAGCGAAGTTCGGCCTGCGTCGCGCTCGGCCCTCTCGCGCTCTCGTCCCCGGCTCCGAGTCGTTCGACATCGTAGGGGGAGTAAATCGGCAGTTCCCAGATTATCTGCCCCTGGCGATTTACTTCCACCACGCGATTCGCGTTGGTGTCCGCGATGAGCGTGTGACCGTTCGGCAGTCGGTCGGCGTCGCGCGTCCAGACGGTGTCCGAGTCGCTCCACTCCCACGACTGCTTCCACTCGCCGTCTTCGCGCTGGAACTCGACCACGCGGTCGTTCACGGAGTCGGCGACGACGACCGCCGGGCCGCCGCGCGATTCGGGGATGTAATCCGGATTGTGCTGTTCGTACAGCACGCTGAAGTTGTCCTCCCCGCCGAGCGTCCACGACTCCATCAAACCGCTCTCGTTCAAGAAGACGACTTGGTCTTGATTCCGGAGGCTGACCATGTAGCGACCGTCCGGCAGGCGCTCCACGTCGTTCAGGTGCGCCCAATCGACCGGGTACGGCCCGCCCTCCGTTATCGGGAAGTCGTCCTGCGCGTCCCAGCGCCACGACGTGATGTTCGTGGTGGTGTTGACGACGTACACCTGGTCTTGGTGGATGTCGCCGACGAGCAGGTTCTCGTCGTCGATTCTGTCCACGTCGTGCCAGTTTGCGCCCCTGTCCTGCGGGATGACCCGCGAGAAAACGCGCGTTTTTTCGCCGGTCGTGAAGTTCACCCGTTCTACGAACGATAGGGTGCATTTCGCGTCGCACGCCTTTGCTCGGGGGCCGGAAAGCGGCTTTTCCGCGGTGTACTCCACGGTCATCGACTCGTTCGGAATCGGGTCTACGTCGAAATAACCCGTGTAGGCGTCGTCGTGATATAGTACGGTTCCGTTCCGCGCAAAGGCGACGAGGGCGGATTCTTCTCCGTCCATTCCGTGCCCCGCGACGACGGTGATACCCGAGGTTTGCGGTGCGACCGATTCGCGCTGGTCGAGCGGCACGTTCGACTGGTCGTGATACTCGCCGACCGAATTTCGAACCGGGGAAGTGGCGTAGGCGTACCCCACCGTCGCCGAACAGAGGAGGATGAGCGCGGCGAAAAACGCTCGATACATTTTCGGGGAAACCATTATTCCATTCGTTCGAGGGAAAGTGCATAAAGTTCCTGATAGCATCGAAAGTCGTTTTCGCGCGGGCCGCCAATTCGGAGATATGCACGTGGTCGTCAACGCCGCGATGAGCGCCGACGGAAAACTTTCCTCGCGACGACGCGAACAGGTCGCAATCAGCGGGGCAGACGATTTCGACCGGATGGACGACCTTCGAATCGAAAGCGACGCGATCGCCGTCGGCGTCGGAACCGTCCTCGCGGACGACCCATCGCTCACCGCCGACGGCGGGGCGAATCCGCTCCGAATCGTCGCGGATTCACGCGCCCGGACGCCGACGGACGCCCGAGTACTGGACGACCGTGCCGAAACCCTCATCTTCGTTTCTGAGGGGGCACCAAATGAGCGAGTCGAAAATCTCGGAAATGCGGGTGCAGACGTGGTCGTCGCGGGCGACGACCGCGTCTCGCTCGAAGTCGCCTTCTCGGAGCTCGAAAAACGAGGAATCGAACGGGTGATGGTCGAGGGCGGCGGCGAACTCATCTTCTCTCTGTTCGCTGCCGGACTGGTGGACGAACTGCGACTGTACGTCGGGTCGATGATAATCGGCGGGCGCGATGCGCCGACACTGGCGGACGGCGAGGGATTCGTCGCGCGCGAGCAATTTTCAAATCTCGAACTAACGGGCGTTGAGCGAATCGACGACGGAGTTTTGCTCCGCTACTCGGTGTCGTAGTTCGAAAAATGTGAAATTCGGTTTGTTCAGTAGTCGGTATCGATTGGAGTGTCGTTGCCGCCGCGAACGCGGTATGCGATTGCCAGTATCGAAGCGAGGACGAGAACTGTGAGTATTCGTTTCATACGTTTTCCCGGTAAATCCCGGTAGAAAACTCTATTTCCCGGAAATATATAAATCTTCTACTGTTCTGTCACTACCGCCTTCAGACCCACCCCTCGCGAACGAGTAGTTCGCCGTTCAGGAGGCTCGCCCCGGCGGCCCCGCGAATCGTATTGTGAGCCAGACAGTTGTACTGCAGTCCGCTCGGTGTATTCTGTAGACCGCCGACCGCGATTTGCATGCCGCCGCCGAGCGTTCGGTCGAGTCGCGGTTGCGGACGGTCGGGATTCTCGAACACTTCGATGAGGGGGTCGGGCGCGCTCGGAAGGTCGAGCGTCGGCGCGTCCGCGAACGCGCCGCGCGCGTCATCCGTGTCGATATCCTTCCTCGTCTCTGCCCAGACGTTCTCTAAGTGACCGTCGAGGGTAGGTACGCGGTTGCAGGAGGCCGAGACATTCACGTCGTGGTGGTCGATTTCGGTTCCGTCGAACGAGCCGAGGAGTTTCCGCGATTCGGTTTCCATCTTCAACTCCTCCCCGCCGATGTGCGGGATGACGTTGTCGATGATTTCCATCGAGGTGACGCCGTCGTAGCCCGCGCCGGAGACGGCCTGCAGGGTGGAGACGTGAACCGTCTCCAATCCGAATCGGTCGAGCGCGGCCAGCGTCGGTACCATCGTGATGGTCGAACAGTTCGGATTTTTCACGAGCGCGCCGTCCCAGCCTCGTTCGTCCTGCTGAACTTCGAGGAGGTCTAAATGCTCGCCGTTGACCTCCGGGATGACCAGCGGAACGTCGTCCGCCATTCGGGAGTTCGAGGAGTTCGAGGAGACGACGTACCCCGCCTCGGTGAATCGCGGTTCGACGACCTCCGCGACGCCCGACGGAAGCGACGAGAACAGTAAATCCACGTCGTCCGGCACCGCTTGCGGGTCGGTTTCGCGCACTTCGATGTCGCCGACCCAGTCCGGAATCGGAGAATCGACGCGCCACTTCGCGGCTTCGCGGTATGATTTCCCCGCGCTGTCGTCGCTCGCCGTAATCGCTACCAGTTCGAAATCGGAGTGGCCGTCCAGGAGTTGAATGAACCGCTGTCCGACCGCTCCGGTGCCGCCGAGAATTCCAACGTTGACACTCATGTGCGAGTGGGTTGCAAGAGGATTCGCAAGTAGCTTTCGACGGCGTCGGTGCTTGCCGCGGAAACGATTATTCTTTCTTCCGGGTGACGTAGCCAGCGATTCGGTTCCGGACGCCTTTCGAACCGATGTTGGTCAGCTTTTCGACGCTGTCCTTGTTCTGGTCGAAATCCTTCGTGAACGCGTTCGGGTATCGCTCCAACAGGATGGTTCCCGTCTTCTTGACGTAGTCGGGTTTGATTGCCATGCCGAACTGTTGCCGAGGGCGGGTCTTAAAAGCATTCGTTCGCGCCCGCCGAACGTGAATTTCCGTCCGGCGAGCGCATCCCGACTTACCGCCGAATTCGAAAGCCGTCTTCACCTTCCGGGTCGCCGTACTCCACTTCCACGTCGTCCACGTCGGCGGCGGGGCTTCCCGTGTGGCACCATTTCACCATCTCGTTTACGGCCGATTCCGGCCCTTCGAAAACGGCCTCGACGCGCCCGTCCGAGAGGTTTTGTACCCAGCCATCGACGCCCTGCTCCTGTGCCGTGTCGCGGGTGTTCGCTCGGTAGTAGACGCCCTGTACGGTTCCGGAGACGAAGACGTGCGCGCGAGTTCGGTCTGTCATGTGAGTATCCGGTTGTTCTCCTTCACGCGACAAAATTTGTGGGGCCGGTTTTCGGGTCGTTACTCCCCGTCACTGCGTTCGTAGGTTAGATGCGTGACTGCGGTTCGAACTTCGTTTTTCGACAGTCCGAGTTCCCAGTAAACGAACGTTCGGAGGGCGAGTAGCGCGCCGATACTTGACGCGAGGACGAGAGCGAGAAAGCCGAGTCCGAACGCGAGGAGGCCAGTAGCCATGCGTCCCTTCCGGAAGGTGAACGAATATATCTTTCGACAATCTGGCATCTCCGCGAAGATGAACGTTCAGCTTCGCAAGTGATGAAACACGTAGGTTTGTGCGTAGCCCGCGTACTCGCCGCCGAACTGCTCCCGAATCGCACGCGAGGTTTTCGCGTACGACCCTCGCTCGCAGTGCGGATAATGTTCCTCGATGGCGCTCTGAATCCACGTATCGAGCGGAACCGCCTCCAGATAATCCAGCGAAAAGAGCAGAACGCAGTCCGCCACCTTATCGCCGACGCCGACGAACACCTGCACGGCGTCGCGGGCGTCCTCGTACTCTTTCCCTCGAACGTCCTCCGCGGAGGCCGCACCCGAGGCGATGAGTTCCGCCGTCTTTCGGACGTAGGGTGCGCGATAGCCCAAATTCAACCCGCGCAGATCGTCCTCCGTCGCGGTCGCTAACTGCTCGGGCGTCGGGAATTGGTGATAGATTCTTCCGTCGAACTCGATTTCGTCGCCGAACTCGCGCGCGAGCGCGGTCTGCATCCCGTAAATCCGCCCGACGCGCATCTGCGCCGAACAGATGAACGAGATGAGACAGGGAAAAAACGGGTCGCGGACGATTCGCATTCCGCGGTACTCCTCGTAGGCCGATTCGACGAGCGGGTCGTCCGGGGTCGATTCCACGATGGCGTCCAAATCGTCGTCGAGGCGGAGCAGGTCGAACAGCAGCGGTTCGGCGTCGGTCGTCGCCTGCCATTCGATTTGTCCATCCCGTTGGCGGGCGCGGACGACTTCTTCCTCGACGACGGTGTAGTACCACGCCGACTCGCCGTAGGCGTGCGTCGTCTCGTACATTTTTCCATCCTCGCGCCGCCAGAGGTAGCTCTGACCGCTTTCGACGGTCGATTGCAGGTCGAACCCACCCGGCAAGGACGCGACGGGTATCGAACCGGTTTCCATTGCCGAGGGATTAGAGCGAGCAAGAGCAAATCTTTCGATTCGCGGATTGGGTTTTGATGCTGTCTCACCATGTCTCGGCGAGGACACGCCGCCAGTTCTCGCGCGCGACGTTTTCGATATCGCTGTCGCTAAATCCGCGCTCTCGAAGTCGCGTCAAAATTTCGGTGAGCCCGGTTACGTTGCCGATTTCATCCGGAATCCTCGCGCCGTCGAAATCCGAGCCAAACACGACGTGTTCGACGCCGACGAACTCCGCGACGTGTTCGACGTGGTCAACGACGGTTTCCACGGCGACTTCGGCGTTCGGGTCGGGGTCGTCGGCCAGTCCCGGTTCGTGGAACGAGATTCCGACGACACCCCCGGAGTCGGCGACTGCGGCGAGTTGCTCGTCAGTCAGATTCCGCGAATGGGGACAGAGTTCGTGAGCGCCGGAGTGCGAAACGACGAGGGGCGCGTCGGTCGAATCAGCAACGTCCCAGAAGCCCTGTTCGGTCATGTGCGCACAATCAATCACGATTCCCCGCTCTTCACAGGCTCGGACGAGGTCGCGTCCCTCGTCCGTGAGTCCGGAGCCGGTGTCCGGACTCCCGGGATAGCGCGACTGTACGCCCTCACCGAAGGCGTTCGGGCGACTCCAGACCAGGCCGATTGATCGAACCCCCGCAGAGTAGAGAAAATCGAGATTGGCGAGGTCGGGCGCGACTCCCGCCGCACCTTCGAGGTGCGGAATCGCGCCGAGGGTATCCGACTCGAGACAGGAATCGAGGTCGGAAAGCGTGCGAATCACGCGAAAATCATCGACATCGTACGCGAGTCGGGCGAGGAGTTCGAGGGTTCGGTACGTGACCTCCCGCGCGTGGTCGTGGGAAACGGCGTCGGGAAGCGGATGTTCGTAGCCGTCTGCCGTGGAAACGAGGTCGTGTTCCTCATCGCTCAAGACGAACACGGCGAAAAATCCCGCACCGAGTCCCGCTTCGCCTGCGGACGGGCGGTCGATATGGGTGGCCTGGGTTCCGTTTTCGAACGCCGATATCGGCGAGTCCGCGTCGAGCAGTCGCAAAAGCGTGTCGTTGTGGCCGTCGATAATCGGCGCGTCGGTCATTGCAGGAGGTGTGTCCGAGCGTGACATAAGTTGTGGTGTGTCGTCTCAATGTTTCTAAATAGGGCGAAAATTCATACTACTGGCTGTGTAACTGTCTTTGGGATCATGAATTGCAGAGTTGTCGTCGAAGCCGCGATCCCGGTGTACGACGTTTCGACGCCGGACGAGGCGGTGCGAATCGCCATTTCGAAAACTGGCGAGCTGTTGAATCCGGATTTGAACTACGTCGAAATTAACATGGGTGAGCGAACCTCCCCATCCGGTGAGGAACTCCCACCGGCCTTCATCGCCGCGGACGAGGCGCTCGTCGCGTTGGAACTGGAGATGACGGTGTTCAACGTCGAACGGGAAGAACACGCCTCGCGCATCGCTCGCAAGGAAATCGGTCAACGGCTGGAGAACATCCCGCTCACGGTTCTCGATGTCAAAGTCCTCGAAGACGAAGACGACGAGGACGAGGACGAAGCGGAAGCCGAAGCCGAAGCCAGCGACGCCGAAAAGGAGGACGAAAGCGATGAGGACGACGTCCTGCCGGAGTTCGAAGACCTCATCGAATAGGCACGTCGATTCGCACAGGTACACCGGTTTGTAGTCGGATTCGGGACGCCCGCGTCTCCCGAGAGGTTTGTAGGTCGATATTCCGTTTTGCCGGGCGCAGGCCACAGGCGAAAATCGTAGTCAGTACTGTCTCGTAACCGCATCTAAAACGGAGCTTGTATCCAATCTCTACACACCAACATGTCGAATACGACCACAAAAGATGGAACTATTCTCTGTCGCTTTCAGATCCGAAGTTGCAGGGGTCACAAACAATAACCCGGAGGACGACAAACTACCGGGCATGACGGATTACACGACGGTTTCCATTCCGAAGGATCTCGCCGACCGAATCGAGGTGACTATCGAGGGAACGAGTTTTTCCAGCACGAGCGATCTCGTTCGGTTCCTCTTGCGGAGTATCGTCATTCAACATCAGCAACAGGGAAAACTGACGGAATCGGAGTTCACCGAAATCACCGACCAACTGCGCGAATTAGGGTATCTGGAGTAGGAACACGGTTACAGTAGTTCGACGGGCGGTTCGGCATCGACGACGACCAGCTCCTGTTTTCGGCCGGCCCTGTCGAACGCGGCTATCGTGTCGGTCGTCCACGGCGGCACCGCGACCAACATGACTTCGTGTAAATCGTCCGTTCGAGCGACTTTGAGGCGGCCCTGTGGATGCGATGTAAAACGCCCTTGCGTCTGTCTGGCAGGAATGGAGAGATCCATCCCGAAGACGGCCGTTACCGACCCACCTGTATTCGGCGGGTAAAAATGCGTAAAAACGGGCGTCTTCGGTGGAAGGCCGTCTCTACCGCGTAACTCGCTCGCGGACGTTACCGAAAGCGGGACGGTCACCGTTTCTGGTTCGGCGTCTGATGCCAGTTCAAGGAGCGCGTCTCTCAATCCGCGGGTAACGAACACCACGCTCTCGTTTCGTGTCGTGGTAAAATAACACCGTCGCTAGACACTCTCTCACAAATGAAACATATGTCATGAATTCTAAAAAACAATATAATAAAATAATGTCGACAGATGCAGTATATATTCTGAATTTAAAATAGAAAATTTAATATGTTTTCGTATGAAACGGTATTGTATGGCAGAACACGACCTTACCGCGTACCTCGAAGCGAACCCCCGAATGATCGGCGTGCTGTTTACTATCGCGCTCATACTCTCGCAAGCGGGAAGTGTCGCAGGCGCTTACGCAGTCGGAACCAGCGGCCCGTAAAATTCACAATCCGGCAACATCAATATCTACACTCCACATCAACTGACCATCTATACTAACGGGAACGTTTTCCAAGGCAAGATGGTCTTCAAGCTCGTCCGCTGAGAGCGTCATCGTCGGAAGTGACCCAGACGTGAGAAACATTTTGTCCGAGGTTTGGGGCTTGATTATCCCGCCGAGTCCGTCCGCCCCGCCGATGTACGTTTTTCGCTCCAGTTCGAATACGTTCCCTTTCGGCTTGATTTCGAAAAGGAGTGCAACTGCGCTCTCCGTCTGCACCATATCCACACTTCCATCGCCGACGACAATGTACTGCCCGCCGATGAGACTTCGGTCACGTGCGATATCCAGTGCTGCCCAGAGTGGAAAGCCGCGATTCAGCAGTCGCACCATCGCTTTTCCGACCCGAACCGCACCGCTGTTTATCACGTCGTCCAGCGTGACGACGCCACCGACGGCACCCGCGTCGATGAGCGCCATTCCCTGTTCGTACGACTGACAGGCGTTGAGCAAGAACGCTTCGACACCGACCGTATCGAGCGTCCTCGCATCGAGTATTCCGTCGGCGCATTCGAACCCACTCTCGTCGATGTGTCCGATGTAGTGAAGGAACTGCGTCTCCGCTTCGAGAATCGACCGAAGCTCCGTGACGGTGAGGTCGTTATGAACCGTCACGTCAAACGGTAGTTCGTCACGCGACCCGTACACCGAATCAGCGAGGTTACGCTCCTCGTCCATCTGTTCATCGTTACAGACGACCGCGATGTCGATTTCTCCCGCCGGTGCTCGCTCGAGGCGGTTGCGGAACGCCGCTGCCGTCGCCTTGCTCGCACCGACCCGAGCGTCCTCACCGACCCACGCCTGTTCCAGCGAATCCTCGGTCGCTGGTCCGACCAGCGACCGAGGATTCGACGGCATCTCCGTCGTACTTCGGGTGGTGTCCCCGCCTCGGACGAACTCCTTGACCGCCGGAACCTGTACCGCGGATGTTGACACTTCCACCGCTTGCGGCGTTCGGATGACTGCAAGGTCGTCCACGAGGAACGGCAGCATTTCGACGTTCTCGACTGTTGGCGCAACGTGCGTCGTCAGCTGCCAGTCCGGAACGAACCCCTCGATACATTCGAATGGCACCGAGAGGTACGCCTCCAACTGCTCCGCCAGCGAAGCGTGATAGAGCCGTTCGAAGTCGAAATCGACCACGGATTCGACCTGCTGGCGTTCGTGTAAGTCCACGGGATACAGCCCCTCGGTTCGGGTTACACAATCGAGGAAAAACGCCTGTTTCAGTACGCGCTCTACTTCTCCCTCGAAACCGCGCGCGCTTCGAAGCTGATGTTCGAACCCGTCAGCGAGGATTCGCGGAACGTTCCCCGGAACCAACTCCGCGCCGAGGTAGTAGGCCAACGGTGCGACCGGAAAAATAAACTCGTACTCCGGTGGCACTTCGATTTGGATGTCCGCCTCCGCCAGGCGCAAATTGTCCGGTACGTGGAGTTCATCGCCGAGTTCAATCGTCGGTGGGTGACCCCGCAAGGTCGGGAACGACCGTTCCGGACTCGTCGTCTTCAGTGCGGGTCCGAACGCCGAAATCGCGGCCATCATATCGACCGGGTCGCTGGTTGTCGTCACGGTTCCCGCCGGGTGCCGATGGGACGACCGGCCACCGACGAACGTCTCGGTTTCCGACCCGAACTCCAAGACGACGCGGTCGAACGATGCGGTGACGCTCAGCTCTGTTTCGGCGACGACGTACAGTTTGATCGGGGTACAGAGTTCGATGCTGTACGTCCCCGCAGGAAGTTTCTCGCACCCGATTCCCTCCACGCTTGACAGCATCGCTCCGTTTCCATCGCGGACGTACACCGCCGCAGGGGCCGAAAGCGTTAGGCGGTCGGTCGAGATAACGACTGCCTCATCCACCGGGAAACAGCACGAACGAGGGTCGGTTGCGACTGGTCGAACCGCGTTCGGCGTCCGAAGCGTACACGTCCGACGCTCCATCGCGTCGCGTATCACGATTCCCGCCTCGTTCTCACAGGAATCGAACGAAATGGTCACCGGGTAACCTCCAGATTTCGAGAGGTCTGATACCGGCACTCAGAAAGCATATGTGGGGAATATCAATCAAATAGTAAAAAGCTATCGGCAATTCGGAATACTCGCGCAACTATATCGGTGCAAACCGCCGAACCGTCGAAGCCAACAACGACGGATAGCGACGACGGGAACCGTCGAGGGCATCGGCGAGTGTCGCCGCAGCGCTGTCGAACACGCCAGCGCCGTGACCGACGAGGATTCGCTCGGGGGTCAGTCCGCGCAGTTCGTCCGGCGGAAGCAGTCGAACCATCGGGTGAACGCCGAGTCGTTCGCGCTCGGTTCGAAAGTAGTCCACAGTTCCGATTGATTCCGGAACGATGAGAGTACCGGTCGATTCGTCGTACAATCCAGCCTCCTGCCACGCGGGATTGTCGAACAGCTTCAAAACGCGGAACCCCGTATCGGCCAGCGACGTTTCGAACCGCCGAACCGGAATTCCGGTGACGCTCCGTCGAACCCACGTCGGGAGGTAGAGCGGGACACCGTGCCGCCGGGCGATTTTCTCCGCATCGCGCATGTGCCGGCCGAGGAGGACGACGACGCCCGCAACCTCGCCGTATTCGTCGAGCAAGTCGTCGAGGTCGGGCGCATCGATCGGGTCGATAACCCACACGTCGCCGTCTACTGCGATGGCGTGGCTTGCCCTCTGCATCGCCTCGTCGGGATAGGCAATCCACCCGACGCCGCCGTCCCATCTGTCGATTTCTTGGAATCCGTTCGAGGATTGGGTTTCTTTGAGCGGCATGTACTGAAATAGTCCCGCATGCGGCATAAATCGACGGGGCGATAGGTTCGAGGGGAGCGTTCGGGTTGGTTCTGCGAACGGTTGATTCGTGGTGACGATGTCCGTCGTAAACGATTCGCTCGGTACGGTTGCTCGCCGTCGCGGGCGGCCGCTGACGACTGCCAGTGACCGCTAGCGACCGGTGCGACGTTTTAAGCGCCGTCGCTGTGTATTCCGGTGCATGCTTTCGGGTCTTCGCTGGCTTGCGCTGGAAGTGAAATATCTCGACCGTGCGCGGGAGTTTTACGAAACGTTTCTCGACCTCCCGGTTCGGGAGGCAAACGAGCGGGAAGTCGTCTTCGACGCCGGAGAACACACGCTCGTCCTCCGCAGACCGAACGGCGTTCCCCGCGGCGGCGTTCATACCCACTACGCCTTCTCGACGCCGAAAGCTCGATACGACGACTGGTACGATCGGCTTTCACGCGATTTCGACCTCGTGGAACACGATTTCGGGTCGGCGCGCTCGCTGTACTTTTACGACTCTGACGGCAACTGCGTCGAAATCGGTAGCACGGACGAGGACGGCGACCCGATTACGGGCATCTTCGAAATCGTCCTCGAAGTCGAAAATCTCCCGGAGGCGGAGCAGTTCTACGCCGACCTCGGATTCGAAACGTACAATCGCGGCACCAGTCGAAAACGGGTTCGGATGGGCGGTCCCTTCGACCTCGAACTGTGGGAGCCACAGCTCGGTATCGCGGACGCGAGGGGCGGCGTTCACGTCGATATCGGATTCGATGTGGACGATCCGATGGCCGCGAAAGCCGACGTAGAAGGCCGTTCTTCCGCGGTCGAAACCGTCGAACCGGGGATTCGAATCCGCGACCCGGACGGCCACTACCTGACGTTCGTGTCCAGCGATTCGGCGTAAGCAGTGGCGGACTCCGCGTCCTTCCAAATGTACTCAAACAGTTCTGTTCCCCAACAGCGCGCACGTTCCGATTCCGCGACGAACTCGGTTTGCGCGTCGTACGACCCGTCGAGAAGTGGAAGGGAAAATAGGAGACAATCATCCGTCACAGTCAGCGCGAACGCCACGTCCGCCACGCGAGTCCGGAGGTTGTCTCCCCCGTCATTTTCGCCGACGTCCGCGTCCGTGATCAAATCCGCGAAAACGTCTTCTCCTAACACGAGTCGGGGGTTATCACAACCGGCGAGGAACGCATTCGAGTACCGTTCGTTGAAAACCGGAGCGATGACCGACGCCGCGGTCGCCGGTTCGAGTCGTTTTTCGACCTCCCGCACCGCTCGCGAGGGTTGTGTATCGGTCGCGCGGACGATTTCGCCGTCAGCGAGGTCGGCGAGGCAGGAACGGAATGGACGGGGAAGGACGGTAATATCGTGATTCCGCCAGTAATCGATATCCGTACGTAGAACGCGCTCTGTTTCCCGTTGATGCTCGATGAGGTCGGCGACGACTGACCCCGTCCCCGTTACCGCCCACCGTTTCCGTCTCGGGACGTGAATCAGGCCACGGTTCTCCAACTCGGTCAGGGCGTTGTACACTGCTGACTCGCTCGCGAGGTTTCGATTTAACAGCGATTGGGTCGAGTCACTGCCGTCGGCGATGGCCAGCAGTACGTCGGTACGCGCTCCCGAACGAAGCACGTACTCGATGAAGGGCTGTGGGTTCTCCATACCAGCACATACGAATTGTATCGTCTGATTCTTTTCACTATCGTTCCTCGCCAATTTTTCATCACATTCCAAACTATTCGGACTGCTCTTCTAACTGTGTAATATTCTAGAAACTGAAATGGAATTTTTATATACCACGATGCCGCTCACAATAGTTGGGCCACTCTGTGGCCCCCGCTGACGCTTCTCGGGTGCAGTGGACTCACCGTGGCATTCTGGTCGCTGTGCCCGCCCTCAGATGTGCGTTTCTCAGAGTTCGCTCGTATCTATCTCGATATCCGGCGGCGAGATGATGAGAAACTTCCTGAAATGCACCAAGTTCCCGCCGCACTGTTTCACCGCCGGTGCGAGATCCGCGGCGAGTTCGTTCAAATCGCCGTCGATTGCGAGAACCAGCACGTTCCCGTGTTCGATTGCCGCTATTCGCTCTGCGGCGGGAGTGGTTCCGTCGAGGACGCCAAGCATAACTCGTTCTCCGTCGACGAAATCCATCTCCTTCTCGGCCGTTCTCAGGTCGAGGTCGAAACCCGAATTGCTCATGCAAGCCACCTCTCACCCCCCCGAGAAAAATCCTTGCCTTATTTATCGTACTCGCGTTTGAACCCACGGAATTCCGTCCTGTGGGCCTCCTCGTCGGCGAGAATGGTCACACCGAGGTCCTCGGTCACTGGGTCGTCCGCCTCCTCCGCGGCTGATATGATCGACCGATAAGTCTCGATGGCGTCCTCTTCGGCTTCCAGCACACCGTCGATAACCGACAGAACGTCCGTGCTGTCTTCGGGCGGTTGTAGGTTTTCCTGTCGCGCCTCGAAGTC
The DNA here is from genome assembly GCF_020700235.1 of Haladaptatus pallidirubidus. Taxonomy (GTDB): domain Archaea; phylum Halobacteriota; class Halobacteria; order Halobacteriales; family Haladaptataceae; genus Haladaptatus; species Haladaptatus pallidirubidus. Next base: position 25,003 of record NZ_CP085301.1, read on the forward strand.
GTAGGACGCCGGTGGTCGTTCGTCCAACTGCTTGAGTCGTTGACCGATCATCTCCGCGTGACCGAGTTCCTCCTGAATGTCTGCTTCGAGGCTCTCTTTGACCTCCTCCGCACTGACTCCCTCGAGGACGATGGAGTTAGTGAGGTAGTTCATCACCGTTTCTATTTCATCGCTGTACGCTTTCCGAAGGAGTTCGGTAACGTCGCTTGTCATGCTTTCTGTGATACGAGGCCGAGCTACCTTACCGTTGTGGCGAACGCATGCGGCAGTACAGTACGTGCGACAAAGGTTGCGACCCTCGTAAGTATTATAACACCTGCGTTACAGAGTAACACAGTACAATGGGACTGGTAGACACTGACTCTCATATAACCCCAGTGAGCGGTGGTGCTGTCGGCGCACGTCTTATTGTAGGGGTCTAACGCCCCTACCCATCCACATCCACGACCTGCTGAACCACATACCAACCGACAGCCGACAGCGTATCAATCCACATTGGCCGAGGACAGAAAACATATGACTGACAACCGACGACCGACAACCGATACCCAGCGAACCGAGAGCGACAACCGACAAAGAACGAACGACGACCAGCAAACGATGGCGGACGTTGACCACACGCCACCGCGCGAGGCACCCGGCGCGAACCGCGTGTTCGAGCGCGGCAACGAAGGCCGACGCTAGCCGCCATCGAATCGGTAAAAGGAGTCGCACTGCGTTTGTTTTCCACCCGTCCCCACACCCCTCCGAAGTTAGCGGAGCGGTTCTCGACCGCCGATAAGCTTGGCCGTGTCCACGTGTTCTGCCCGCGCCCCACCTTTCTTGACCTCCGTGGCGGTCATGCATTCGAGGCATCCGAACACGTCGTTCTCGTTGTTTCCGAACACGCGGGCGAAATCGCGAGTCACGAACGAACCACAGCTTCGGCACCGGTTCTCGGCGACGGTGTCATTTCGACTGGTAAGCCTGCTGTCTGTCGTTGTCATAGTGAACCTCAGCGATACGTGTAACACAAGCGTGGGTACTTTGTTATCCGGTCGCTGTCGGTGCGAAATCAACCCCTTCCACTCGGAAAGACAGGTCTGCGAAAGCAGTAACGGGTGGTTACTCGGACGAACAGCGAAAATCGAGGTCGAATCGCAGCTAAAACGAGCGCGAATTTGGTTCCGTCCAATCCTTTAATGCCTTCGCGGGCGTCGGGACAACCGATGCCCAAGATAGAACTCGACGAGAAAACCGTCTCGCGGCTCGATAATCTTCGCGTCGAAGACGAATCCTACGACGAACTCGTCACCGAACTCATCAACATCTACGAAGCGGAGGAGTTGACGCTGTTCCACGGCGGCGATTATTCGAGTGACTGAAGTAAGAAGAAAGCGGGGAAAAACGATGAAGCGCGACTATTCGTCGGAATTGTGAGCGGCGGATACGGCTAAAACCGTTTCACCCGCGCGGACGCGCTCTCCTTTCGCCACGCCCACGTCCTTCACGTCGAACGATTCGGGAAGGAGGACGTCCGCGCGACTGCCGAACGCGATATGGCCGAGTCGTTGCCCTCGCTCCAGCGTCTCACCGCCTTCAACGTATGGGTGAATCCGGCGCGCGAACGCTCCCGCGATGAGCGTCAACTCGTATTCCGAAAACCGGATGCGGACTTTCTCGTTGTTGTCCGATTCCTTGCTGAAGGCGGGGCGGTGCTTCCCCGGTTCGTGTTCGACCGACTCGACCTGCCCGGATAGCGGCGCGCGGTTGACGTGAACGTCGGTGACGTTCATGAAGACGCCGACGCGGACGCGGTTTCCTTCCTCCCGAATCACGGACACCCGGCCATCGGCGGGCGAGAGAACGCCGTATTTCGGCGATTCGCGCACTGGGTCGCGGAAGAAGAGCAGCGTCGCACCCCCGAAACCGAGCGCGAACAAGGTGGCAATCGGCGACAGCAACCCGATCGGCCCGGCGAGCAGAAACGCCGGGAGCGCGTACCGCCACGCACCGGGTGCAAGCTGCATCACTCCTGTACCGCCGTTCGGACGCGATTCCACTTGTCGTTCGATTCGAGGCGACTCTGGAGTTCGTTGGCGTATTCCTGTGCCAACCCTTCCGCAGCGGCGAGGCGTTCCTCGTCGATTCCATCGCCGCCACCGCCCATTCCGAGGGCGTCTTTGACGGAGCTAAAGATTCCCTTGCTCTCTTTTTTCTGCGGCTTTCCACCCATCGTGTTCATCTGCGATTGGATGTTTTTCATCTCGGGCATCACCTGCCGAACCTTGCTCGTGTCGGCGACGAGTTTCGCCCGCTCGTCATCGCCGGGGTTTTCGATGTCGAACTCGACGGCTGTCATTACCAGACCCCACTCCTGCCGCGAGAAGCGCGAATCGGTGACTCGTTGGGAAAATTCCCTATCGACGGCCATTCTATCTCCCACGATCATGTCCGTCCACTGTTGTCTGGCCATGGTAGAGAATGGTGCGGCGCGAGACTTGTCGTTTTCGTCTTCGAGGGGAGTTTGGATGGATTCAGATTTCGGGTGTGGGAGTTCGACCGGTACGTTACTGAAACCGAAGGGACGACTCACATGACCGTGGTTTCTACGTGTAGATGTACCTTCGAATGTTGATTTTGACGAGATAGAGATGACAACTGCCGACTCCAAGCCACGTGTTCCAGATGTCTCGAAACCCTCTGTGTTTTGACGGTTCGGAAGAGCTTCGCTCTTCTGGTGGCTACGGGCGAGGACGTGGCTTGGGGTCGGAATCTGCAACCAAAATAATCGAAACGCGATATTCTCTAGCCACTCCCGCCAACCACTGCTCACAGACGTGAACGAGCACGCGAGTAGGCGGTGCCTACGGGAGTAACACTCGGTCGTAATCGCTGCTTTCCGAGGAAAATACTACCGGAATCAAACGCACTCGCCAGTAGTTTCTGACACTATTCGTAGGGATAGCGGGACTGGATGCCACAGTCGCAGGTAATGACCACGTGGCCCTCCTGCAATCTGACGCGGGCGTTCTTTCCAGGACGGAGGTACGCGTCACAGGAATCGCAGGTAAATCGCTTGAATTGGTGGGGGAGCGAAAGGCGATTTCGCTCGGCGATTCGTTTGGCAAGCCGGACATACTCCCGTGCGCGCTCGTCGTTGCAGTCGGCGGCGGCGGTGCTCGCAAGTCCTGCGAGTCGCTCTATTCTCTCTTGAGCTACAGTCATTCGGAATGGGGGGGGGTGGGGGGTTTCCGGGGCGAGACAGGACAAGGATAGAAGGTTCCTGTATTGCCCCATTGGCCTCATGTTCCCATGGCAAGAAATACTTTGTGGTCATTTAACGATCCCTTTCCGAAAGCGGTAATGGTCGGCTATTCCATCACTTCGCCAGTGCGTGCACTCAACTACCTCGAACTGGAATCCCAACTCGAACGGAGCGGTATCGGAACCGCCACGAAGCACCAACGAAAGTCTCTCGCGAGGACTGACGTGGATGTCGTCACTTCGCCGTGGCGGGGCGGAACGCCGGTTCATGGCGTCGCTTCCCGGGCGGTAGGACGCGATTTCTTCGCGGATTTCGACGTAGCCCACTGCAACGTCATCGGGCCGGGTTCGGTCACGGTCGCGCGCCACGCGAAGCGCGAAGGGATTCCGCTTGTGCTCCACGCGCACGTCACCAGCGAGGACTTCGCGGAGAGTTTTCGGGGTTCGACGCTCGCTGCGCGACCGCTCCGGCGCTATCTGCGGTGGTTCTACTCGCAAGCCGACATGGTGCTCTGCCCGAGTCAGTACACGAAATCCGTGCTCGAAGCGTACCCCATCGACGCGCCGATCCGACCGATTTCGAACGGCGTGGACGCGGAATCGCTGGAAGGATTCGAATCCCTGCGCGAGGAGTACCGCGACAGATACGACCTCTCCGGGATGGTCGCGTTCACGATGGGCAACGTCTTCGAGCGCAAAGGTCTGACGACGTTCTGCCGACTCGCGCAGCAGACTAATTTCGACTTCGCGTGGTTCGGTCCCTACGACACCGGCCCGCAGGCCAGTTCGACGGTGAAACGATGGGTACAAAATCCACCGGAAAACGTCACGTTCACCGGGTGGATAGACGACAAACGGGGCGCGTTCGCGGCGGGCGACGTGCTTTGTTTCCCGGCGAAGGACGAAAATCAGGGTATCGCCGTCCTCGAAGCGATGGCCTGCGGCAAGGCCGTCGTCCTCCGAGATATTCCGGTGTTCAGGGAGTTTTACACCCACGGCGAGGACTGTTTGCTGTGCGAGACGGAAGCGGAGTTCCAGCGTGCACTGGAACTCCTCGACCGAAATCCCGAACTGCGCGAGAAGCTGGGCGAAAATGCACGAAAAACCGCCGAGGAGCACAGTTTGGAACGACTTGGAGATAAACTTACAAAAACGTACCGCGAACTCGCGTGAAGTCACAAGCCCTTAACACCTCGTCTGCGAATGGCGAATCAATGAGTCGATGGGTCGCCGCGTTCACGGATACGTATCTGCCGACGATAAACGGCGTCACCTACACGATTCGGTCGTGGCGCGACTGCTGGGAGAGAAACGGCGGCCGGATGGACGTGGTGTACCCCCGGTCGGACGAATACGTACCCGAGAAGGGGGAACACCCCATCGGGAGCCTTCCCTTTCCGTTCTACGACGGCTACCGACTCGGGACACCGCGGATTCCGAAAGCCGTCACCGGCGCCGAAATCGTTCACGCGCACACCCCGTTTGCCATCGGACTCGGCGGCCTTCGACTCGCGTGGAGACAGGACAAACCGTTCGTCACTTCCTACCATACTCCGACGGGCGAGTACGCGGATTACCTCGTCTCGAACGAATCCGCCGCAGAGTACGTCGAACGAGCGTCGGTCGCCTACGAACGTTGGTTTTTCGGGCGCTCCGACGCGGTACTCACCCCGAGCGAAGCGACCCGGAAATACGTCGTGGAGACGGTCGGCGTGGATGCCCCCGTTCACGTCGTTCCGAACGGCATCGACATCGAGCGATTCCATCCCGTCGAAACCGCCGACTTCGTGAACAAATACGACCTCGACGGCGACCGGCCGCTCGTCGGCTACACGGGTAGACATGGCTACGAAAAGCGACTCTCGGAACTCATTACCGCCGCCGAGGGAACGGGGTTCACCGTCGTTTTCGGCGGCGACGGCCCCGCCCGAAAGTCGCTGGAAAAACAGGCCAGCGAATCCGACACCGACGTTCGGTTCCTCGGATTTCTTGAGCGGGATGAGATGCCCGCCTTCTACTCCGCGCTGGACGCGTTCGCCTTCCCGAGTCCGGTCGAAACCCAAGGCCTCGTCGCCCTCGAAGCGAACGCCTGCGGGACGCCCGTGATCGGCGCAAACTCTGGCGCACTGTCAAATACTATTATCGAGGGAGAAACGGGGTATCACTTCGAAAGCGGCGACACCGAGGGGTTTCAGGACGCCATTCGACGCGCGCTATCGGAGCGCGACCGTCTCAAAGAATTTTGTCTCGCCCGCCGTTCAGAAGTCAGCGTCGAGCGGGCGATAGACAAATTGGAACGAGTGTACAACAATCTCGCTTAGAGTTCCATTCGCTCGACGATGTTGTCGCTCCCCTCGCGGACGTTCAGGGCGACGATTCGGATGTCGTCTTCCAAGCCGGATTTGTGAAGTTTCGCCTTGAGCAGGTTGTCGACCTGATAGACGCCCGCCGCGTTCATCATCTCGATTTCCACCAGAACCGGGATGGTGTCGCCCTCTCGGAGGCTGACTCTTTTGATGGCCTGACTGGAAACAGTGTTGATGCCACGGCCGCCTTTCTCGTACGGTATGCGCGAGCGACCGTGTTCCATGTCGAGTGCGTCGGCGACGCGAATGACGCCCGCTTCGGTCGTGAGCGGGTCTTCTTCGGTGTGATGACAGAGAATCGCGTGCAGGATTTCACCTTTCATCCGAACCGTATCCGCCGTGTCGTAGAAGTTCGGAAGGATGCGGTCGAGGATATCCGCGGCCAACGGAATCGAATAGTACGTGTGGTCGTCGCGGTGGACGACGTGACCGATATCGTGGAGCGTCGCGGCGAACGCGACGATGACGCTTTCGTCTTCCTCGTCCAGACCCTCGTCCGCAGCACCGTTGAACTCGACGCCGCCGCGCTTTAACAGGTCGTAGAGGAGGAGTGCGCGATTGAGGACGATTTCGATGTGTTTCGAGCCGTGGTCGTTGTACCCCTTTCGAGCCACGGCGTTGACGTTTTGCGCGTCGAGATACGTCTGAATCTCGATGTCATTGTCGATGAATTCGAGAACCTCGTTCAGCTTCTCGTCCGGAAAGGCGTGGTCGGCGTCGGGGTCGTATGAACGCCGTCCGTTTGTGACGGGTTCCGTTTCGGGGTCGTCCATGGCCATACCTTTCCGTCCGGCACAAAAAAGTTCTCGGGCGCGCCGCTCGGTGGAAGACGAGTTAGATGGCTGATCCGAATGTGGAGTACCGTGAACCTGAGTAGAGCAAAAAGCCTATAATTGCCAATGGGTAAGCAACTGGTAGAGGATGTACGAAATGATACCACTATTCGGGCCGGTTCCCGGTGGGATGGAGCTTGCGGTGATTCTGCTCATCGCAGTGCTTCTGTTCGGTGCCAACAAGATTCCGAAACTCGCGCGCTCGACGGGCGAGGCGATGGGAGAGTTCAAAAAAGGGCGACAGGAAGTCGAAGACGAACTCCGCGAGATGCAGGAGTCGGGGTCGTCGTCCAGTTCGCCGTCCGGCGATGCGAGCGAATTTGACGACGAACCGCAGACCCGCACCGAACCCAACACCAACACCGAAACCGAGACCGAATCCGGACAGTAAGCGTATTTCTGTGTCAGTTTGTGCGTTTATATAGGGCGTGTGGCCTAGCGGATAGGGCGAGAGGTTCCTAACCTCTCGACCGCGGGTTCGAATCCCGCCACGCCCGCTTCCTTCGCTACGCTCGGTCAACGAGCGTGGCTGACTCCCACTCGCTTTACTTCGTTCGCTCGCGGGAATCCCGTCACGCCCGCGCAACGAGGAACGGAGTGACGAGTGAACCGAAAGACGCTCGGTTTTGGTCGCTTTTCTAGGGTCGCATGTACGCGTAGCCCTCGTTTTCCAACCGCGTGACTTCGACGGCACCCTCCGGAACGGTTTCGATGCCGTCGATGAGGTCGGATTCGTCGAGGTTCATCACGTCGAGGGTGTTGCTACAGGCTTTGAACGGGACGCCGTCGTCCATCAGCGACTGCACCTGCTCTTCTCGCTCTCCCCCAGCGGTGACGGCTTCGATACCGCCAGCCTGTGCGACGACCGCCACGTCGTCTATCGTGCCACTCTCGTCGTCAAGGAGGTTTCTGGCGATTGCGAGGGCGGTCTTCTGTTCGCTCTCGTCGCCGGAAATCAGGTGAATTACGGATTGCATGCGTTGACGGAGAAAGAGAGCAACGGGCTAATAGTTGCTGGCCTTCGCTCGGCGGATTGGACTCCGACGGAGAACCTACTCGTCGGAGTCGTCCGTCGGTTGGGAGTCGTTACCTTGCAGTTCGTCCGTTTCCTCCTCGGTTGCGGATTGGACTTCGTCCATGTCGATTTCCGAATCGAACTCTTCTTCGTCGATTGCGGATTCGAGCGTTTCCTTGTTGGTTACGGCGTCGATTCCGTCCTCCTCGACCGCCGATTGAATCGTTTTCACGTCGATGGCGGTTCCGGTGTCCTTGCTCTTTGCGACCGATTTGACCGCTCGCTTCACCGCGAGATAGCCGACCGCTCCGGTACCGCCCGCCACGACCGCACCCGGGATCCCGTATCGTTTGTAGCCGAACTTTGCCGCCTTCTTTCCCACCGTAAATGGGCCAATCATCGTATACATTACAGTCTTCGAAGCGGCGTAAGCGTTGGGCCTGCATTCGAAATGAACCTACTCCTGCTGTCCGAAAACGACTTCACTTCAACTCGTGTAGTTCGTGTTCCGAAACGCGTTCTCCGCAGTGCGGACAGGCGTATTTCGTCTCGTGCTGCGATTCCTCCACGAACCCCGAGGCTAAAATCGACGCGAGAAGCGCGAACAGGCCGATTCCGATGACGACGCTCACCAGTTCGAACAGGTAGAACTCGGCTCCATACGCCGAGTGGAGCGGCTCGACCGTTTCGAGGATGACGGTTGCGACGTTCGCAACGATGAGCGCGAGGATAAACGAGTCGACGTACTGCCCGATTCGACCACCTGCACCGACCTGAAAGGGCTGATTTACCCGGTGATGAATCTGCCGATACATTGGGGGGCGTTCAGAGGACGCTGTAATAAATATGCACGACTCCGAAAGTAGTCGTCGGAGCCTTCGTCAACTCGCTACCTCACGAGTGCGTTTGCATCCACTCGGTACACACCTCGACGATGGGAAGGAGCGGAACGTCGTCGTTGTCGAATGCGACGAACAGCGACCCGGAATCGCTGGGGAATTGTAAGACGACGGCCGCGTCGAACGTATAAAGTGCAAAGTTGAGGACTCCGGCACGAAACACGTTTTCCGCGTCTTCTCGCGGTTCGTCAGCGAGCAGTGATTCGTCGTGAATCCGGTTGAAATCGGCGGGCGTGAATCGCCCAGCTATGTCTTTTCGGGTGTACAGCATCTCGTACCCGCCGTTTTGTCTGCTGGCCACCGTTCGGAGCGCGGAACCGAGGTGAGATTGCAGAGCGGCGACGAACGCCTCGTCAGATTCGAACACGGTTGTTACGTTCGTCAAGCGGAACCATCAACGTTTGTGATGGTTCAAAACTGTTGCGTCTTCGGCAGTCGATTTTACGGCTTCTACGATCGATTCGCTCAATCGATTCGCTCGATGTCGGCCGAATCGCAGTACGGACAGTTCAAATCCGGCAGTTCGACGGAGTACGAAAACGTTCGCCCGCAGTAGTGACATCGGTATTCGTTGCCCGTTATCGTGAAAATCTGTCGCACCGAATCGAACAATCCCATTCAAAAACTGTTCATCGCACACGCACTTAACGTTCGTCGGCTACGCGCTACTAAGCAGTCGCATCGCCGCCCCGATGAGGAGAACGAGCAATCCGAGTCCGGACGTTATCGGTTCTGGGATGAAGAACATGACGACGCCAGCCAACATTACGACCGTTGAGATTCGGGCCATACCGTGGTTTGGTCGGTACAGGGTACTACCTGTTGTGCCTGTATTTGCAACCGAAATGCCGCAATAAAATATTTATATATTTATATGAGCTGGGAAATATCGGCGCAGTAGGCGGAGTTCTAAATAATATATTTTCGATATTAGTGCGGACGTTTATTATGAATGACGAAAGAAGTGCCGACATGACACTCCCGTCAACTCGCGCGCAGACTGAGACGTTGGGCGTCGTCCTTCTCCTCATGATAACGCTCGCGGGGACGGGACTCATCGTCGCCCTCGGGTCGTCGGTGCTGGACGACTCGAAGCGTGCAGCCGAACTCGACAGCGCGGAGCACGCGATGACACAACTGGACTCGAAGGCGAGTCTCGTCGGTATCGGCGAGACGGATATTCAGCGAGTGAATCTCGGCGTCGGAAACGACGGCCAACCCCTCACTCGCACACAGGATGGGTGGATGCGCGTCGAGGTTGACCCCGACGACGGAGCGGCGGTGGAGGTGATGAATCAAACGCTCGGTGCGGTCGTTTACCGAAACGACCAAACGACCATCGCCTATCAAGGCGGCGGCGTTTGGCGACGAACCGGCGAGGGTTCGACGATGGTTTCGCCGCCCGAATTTCATTACCGAGAGACAACACTCACGCTTCCGCTGATTATCGTCGGCGGCGATGGGGGGCTCTCCCCGCGTCTCGAAGTTTCGAAAAACGGGAGTGCCGAGTCGAAATTCCCGCTTGCAGAGCCGAAGAAAACGAATCCACTCTCGGAAGCGACGGTCAATATCACCGTCGGAAGTGACTCCTACCGCGCATGGGGTAATTTCTTCGAACAACGAACCGGTGGCGAGGTCGAATACGACCATTCGGCGAACGCCGTGACGCTTACGCTCGTCACGCCGACGAAGGCACCGAAAATCAAACAAGGGTTAGCGTCCACCTCGCCGCAAGAACTCGTCATCGAGGGGGCGGGCGGATCGTCTTTTACCGACAGTTACAACTCATCGATTGGCCCGTACAGCGAAACCGAGGGGTCGAAGGGAACGGTCAACACCGTTGGTGGGGTGTCGCTTAGCGGCGGTGCGGAAATCGAAGGTGACCTCGTGACCGGTGGCGGCATCGTGAAAATGCAGAGCGCCAACACGGCCATCACCGGAAATCTTTCGTACGGCGGAAGCACGTCCCTCCACAAGAAAGCGACCGTCGGCGGATGGACTGCCGACAACGGGTCGGTCGAACAGATAGACCCGATCGGTTCGATGATAAAGAACCAAGCGGAATCCGTCGAGGCAAACAATGACAACGGTAGGTCGGATGCAATCGACGGACGAGGGCTCGACCCGTCGAAATCGGCGTGGACGTTGACGAACGGCAACTACTACGTTGACGACCTCGGTCTCAACTCCGGGGAAACCCTTTCTCTCGACCTGCAAAACGGCGACATTGATGTCGTCGTTGACGACGATGTGATGCTCAACGGCGGCACGATACAGGTACAGAACCCCGACAACGGAACCGCGAACGTCTACGTGCTCGGGGACACGGTGAGCGTGACGAATGGGGCCGATGTTTCGATTCCGGGCGACAAATCGAGAGCGTTCCGGATATACGGGCCGCCGGGAACCAGCGCCACGGTTTCCGGCGACGACACGGAGTTCGTCGGCGTGCTTTACGCCCCGGATTCCAGGAGCCAGTACGGTGACGTTTCGGTTACGTCTCACGGGGAGGTGTACGGCGCTATCGTCGGCGGGAAGACGGTTCTCCGCTCCGGCGGGACGGTTCATTACGACCAAGCGCTCGTCATGACGGAGACACTGCCTGCGGATTTCACTACGGTTCCTCGCGTCACGTACATGCACGTTTCCACCAACCGAGTGAATGTCACGTCGGCGTAACTGTCGGGAACCACCGTCGACATAACGACCGAAATTACCGCTTCAGTTCGAACTCGACGACAGTTTCGGGGATGATGACTCGGTCGGTAACCAACTGATAGGTAACGCTCCCGTCGGCCGCGTCACCGTCGATGGCTGTCAGTCCCTCCTCCTCGAAATACCGCTTCCACGCCGTCGATCGCGGCGATTCGACGGTCACGTTCATCCGCGCGTCGGACGCGGTAGCGGTTCGGAACTGGCCATCGAGACCGGCGGACTGCCGATACGCGACGACGAGCGCGGTCGAATCGCCGGAAAGAGTGCGCTCGTTTCCGCTGGGATAGGTGACGAGGAACGGAACGACCGCCCGTTCGTCGTCGAACACGTATCTCGGTTCGCGTCGCATCGTGCTCGCGCCGCCATCGCTTCGGAACACCGCGCCACCGACGTAGACGAGTTCGCTATCCTCGACGCCGGAGTAAACGAGCGGTCTGGCGTTCATGATGTACGTCGCGTTTTTCGTCGAGACGGTATCGTTGACCTGCACGCGAATCGTCACGGGGTCGCCGTAACCGAGCGTCGCACCGCCCAAACGAAGTTCGGTCGCCCGACTCGGTGTTCCTTCGCGTTGAACGTCCGCGACGTTGTCGGCCAACACGTCGAAGGCGCGTTCGGCGTTGTTCACCTGCTCGAACTGTTGCGCGTCGTGCAGTCCTTCGAGACCCGTCGCGTACACCGCACCGACGGTTGCCGTCACGAGGACGAACCCCACCGTTTCGCTCGCGGCGCGGTCGTTCACGACCGCACCTCCAACTCGCCGCTGTCCGCGCGGACGATGGTCATTGAACCGCCGGAAATCGCCGTCTCTTCGACCGTCGTGGTAGTCACAAAGGAAACGCGAACGGTGACGCGAGGTCTGCTCGTCTCTAACACGAACACGCCCGGTTCGACGGTTACCGAATAGGGAACCCCCGCCACGCGCTCGGGAAGCGACGATTCGATTGCGACCGTCGTACCGCCCGTTTGAACGAGTCTATCGGCGGTTTGAACGTCGGCGGATAGTCGTTGACCGATGACTTGAAGTTCCGTTCGGACCGCATCTCGGCGTTGGTCTTCGACCATACCACCCGTCGCGGTTAACAGGCCCGCGATGAGCAACGTCGCGACGACGAGATTGAGCGCGTAGTTCACCGTCACCGAAACGCCGCGGTCGCGGTTCGTTGCCGCTTCCGTTCGGTCGCGGTTACTCATCGCTTTCACCCGGAGCAACTCTGATGCGTTCGGCGTAGGTCAGTCGCGCCGTCTGGTAGTGCAGGTCGAACGTCGCGCTGTAAACGGCGTGGCTGATGTACGGCGACGCGCTGGAGTCCGGTTCGAAATTCGGGACGTTTACGTTCGCGCCCCCGGACGTGTTCACGGCGACGGAGTAGGTTCCGTTCGCCTTGTTTCCGTACCGGTACTCTACGGAGTACTCGTCGTCCGGTTCACCGGCGAAATCGAGGGAACAGGACTCGCCACCGAGCGTTCGTGCGGTGAGAGAAAACGTGGTTCTCGCGGCCGTCACCGAGCAGACCGGCGTCGGCGACCCGCCCGCCGCTGTGTTCGTGGCGACGACGACTTCGCTCCCCTGTCGATAAACGAACACTCGCCGCACGTCATCGCCGTCGTCCGCCACGATTCGGAACGCCTGCGACGGTGAGGACGCGAGTTGGTCTCGCGAGAGATCGAACCGGAAGCGGCGAAGTTCATTTTCGCCGACGTTCGTCGCCAACGTCCAGTTTTGATCTCCGTCCGCGCTGACGAACGTCCGCGTCGTGTTTTCGTGACGCAGGGTCATCCCCTCGGCGAGGGAGAGGTTCGAAATTTCGGCCACCGTCGAACGCTCCAGGTAACCGCGTTCGAGCAGATCGGCGTACCGACGGATGCCGTAACTGGCGTTTTCGGTCGCGACCTCCGGCGAGGAATGATCCGCGTCGTTCTCGCTATCGATGACCTGTCCGGTGCCGGTCGCCGCGACGGCACGGAACTCGACCGCATCGCGTCCACCTACGTCCGCGCCCCGCGTGGCGAGGTTCTCGGTGTAAATGACCGTGTTGAGGAGGAGGACGAGGGCGACCAGAATGACGGCGATGGCGAGGCCAGTTACGAGGATAAGCTGACCGCGGTCGTCGCCAGAAAGTCGCCGAATCGGTGTCACATCTTCCATACGACGATTCGCACCTCCAAGACGTTGTACAGCCTCGCGTTCGGAGCGGCGTCCGGGGCGTAGAACGAACCGTCAACCGTTCCGCCGCCGGATGACGTGAGTCCGTCCTCGTCGAACAGAGTCACGGTGCGGGTAGCGACGACGGCGTTATCGCTCGGCGACCCCATGTACACCATCGTCTTCCGGCGAGTCTCGTTGTTCGGCAGTCGGTAGCTGACGAACACGTCGTAGGCGATACGGCCATCACTCGACGTGACGTTGCCGAACGTTTCGTTCAGTACCGTTCCAAAGGCGTTCGGCGGACCGCCGTTCGCGTAGATGCCGTCGTCGTTCGAACCGGCGAACTGCTCCTCGGTTTCGTTCCAGTACAGCACGGCTTCGCGGAGTCGGCCGTCGTCCGCAGTGACTGAAAGAAGTCCGTCGGCGGTCGCCTCCTCCTGATTCTCGATGTGCTGGTTCGACGTACTCGCCGTGAGCGGCGTCACGGCGGTCGCCTGCAACGAAAAGACGACCGCACTGACGATTAACAGTGCCGCGGTGAACGATTCCAACGTGTGTGCTTGTGCTCTATCGTGCGTTCGTTTCCTGTCCATGTTACCACGTCCTCACGTACAGTTCGTACTCTTCGCCGTCGATGGAGACGAGGCGCGATGCGACGACGACGGAACCGTTCGTCGGCGTTGTCGGTCCCGCGCTGAGTTGAGTGCCGCCGATGTCACGAATCGCGCCGCTCGACTCGATAGTCACGTTGACGCGCTCGTTCGCCCCGACGCCGAGGGCGGCGTTGAGATTGCTCGGATGGCAGGCACCGGACGTGCCGAAGAACTGTTCCGTACACGTTCCGTTCAACACCCCCGGTCGATTTTGCTGTGCAAGCGTTCCCTCCGTGAGATGGGAGGCGACGCGGTCTGTGCCGAGCAACTCCGAACTGTCGTCGCCCGTGAACGGTGCGAACGTGTTCGGAAGCGTGGCGAACACGAAGGCGACCGTGAGCAGGAAGACGCTCATTCCGACCAGAAAGTCAATGCTCGTTTGTCCTCGCATGGTTAGATGAAGATGAACGTGATGAGAGCGATGGTCGGGAGGACGACGGCGAACTTCACGCCGGAAAGCAGGTCGGCATCTCGGATGTAGCCCGCGATGAATCCCGAAAGAATCGCCTGTATCGTTACGGCGTGGAAGAACAACATCGACAGCATCGTCGTGTCGATGCTGGTTCCAAAGCTCACACCCTGCGGCGACCCCGATTCCGCGCCCGACGACTGCCCCGCGAGTCCGGACATCACGTCAAGGAACTCCACTTTCAAGATGGCCATCACCGCGAGCAAGGTGAGGTAGGTCATGATGATGATGACGACTTGCATCCGCGCACGGGAGCGGCGCTCCCGCGCGATGTCGTCCTGATTCTCGCTCGTCTGTGCCGCGGTCGTGAGAACCGCGGTAATTTGGCTCGACGCCTCCTGTGCCTTGCTGATGAGCGTTATCGTCCGAGCGAGACGCGGCAGATGATAGCGGTTGTTGAACTCGATGAATGCCGTTTTCATGCTCATGCCGTACTGCACCTTGGTGTGAATCCGGTCGAACTCGTCCGCGAGTTTGCCGGAAGAGGTGTCCGCCACGGTTTTGACGGATTCGAGCAACGTCTGGCCGGTGTCGTTCGCGCTCGATAGCTTTCGCAAGTCGTCGGAAAGCTTTCGCAATATCGCCCGCCGCGAGTGAACGTTCCACTCGCGGAAGATTGCGAGTGGAATGCCGTTCACGTACAGCGGAACGTAGACGAAGATGAACGTCGTCCAGATGGGATTTGCCGTCAAACCATCGACCGACGCCGGAGTTGTACCGGTCCACACTGCACTTGCGACGAGTACCATCGACGTCGGAAGTGTAATGCCGAGGACGAACAGCGGATTGTCGCGGAAAAAATAGTGGGGGCGTTTGAGCAGTTCGACGGTAGTGTGGGTTCCTTCCTTGCTCTTGATTCGGTCGAACACGGAAAAATCCCCGACGAACTCCTCGACGAGACCGAGGTGGAGCAGTCCGGCACCGGAGACGGTTTCTAACCGCTGGTTGCCGTCGCCCGTGTCGAGATAGCCACTACCGGGGTCGTCCTGTTTCACCGTCGAAACGAGAACGAGAAAGGCGATGCCTGTAATCGGAAGCAGGACGTACACTGTTCCGTAGAGCATGACCTCCTGTGCTTCCCCGAGCATGCTCATGATGACGAGGATGATGATGAGCAAGAGAGGAAACAGAGAGAGCGTCATGTACATCTCGCCGAACAGTTCCAACGTTTCGAGCGTTAGCTCCTGCTCCTGTTTGGCGGTTCGCATGTGTTTGTCCTTCTTATCGTCCAAAAACTGGCTCATATCTCCACCGCTGTTGACGATAGAGAGCATATCCGTGAGAAACTGCCCCAACTCGTCGCTGGGCGTTTCGACCGCCCGTTTTCTGATTGCGGTTCGGTAATCCGTATCGAAATACTCCGTCTCCTGTACGATGCTTTTGAACTCGTGAGATATCTCGCCGTAGGTGTCGTCGGCTTTCGCTATCGCCTCTAAAATCTCCAGTTGATTCAGGCCGCCGATGGAGAGCGCGTACATGAACGAGATGGCGTCCGGCAGAAGCATGTTGATTTCACGCTTTCGGGCGCTCGCCCGGCTGTAGGGGATGGCGACGACGGTTCCGAACCCAACTGCGAAACCGACCGCTCCGAGAACGATGCCGGTTCCGAGAACCAGCGCAGGAATCTTCAGCGCGTTCAGCACGTCCGCGGTCGTTCCCGAAAGAGGCATTCCGAGCCAGACGCCTTGGCCGACGAATCCTATTGCGACCAGTAAATAGCCGAGAAGGAGACCGACGAGCCACAGCACGACACCGGCGAGCGTTCCGACTCCGAGGCCGCGGGAAAGGTACAGCTCCGCGGTTTCCGGCATTCGCGCCTCGGCGAGCTTCTCTTCGAGACCGGTAGCGAAGTCGCTGTTTTCGGAGAACAGCCGGTCGTACACCGGATAGAAGGCGTCCGCGAGGCGGTCGGCACTCGTTCCGTTTCCGCTCGTCGCGGAACCGTGGCTCATTCGCCGTCCTCCGGAGCTGAACGCGATTTTTCGTCCTCCGCGACCATCGCTTCCTCGAACTCACCGAACGAATCGTCGTCCAGAGCCGACGGCGACTGGTCACCGCGCTGGTCGTCCCGTCGATTCCTCCGTGAGTCGGTGTGGAATTCGGTCGCTGAATCGGAACGAATCGGTTCGTCCGCCGGTTTCGCAGTGTCGGCCAGCGCCACGGCGAGGCTGTCGTCCCCGACCTGCACGTCGCAGTACTGGTCGAACAGCCTGTTTTCCGCCTCTGCGAGGATATCCTTCGACAGTTGGACGATTTCTTCGTCTGGGTCGGGCCGCGGCACCATCTCTTCTTTTTCGGGGTCGATGTCGATGAGGACGCTCTCCATTTCGCGGAGGTTGGCGAGACTGTCCTCCAATTTGTCGTTCGCGACCATCGCGAGGATGGTGTCCGGGTCGTTGATGAACGCCTGGATCGTCGCTGCGACCTGCGTATACTCGTTCAGACCGTTGTCGAGGAGATAGGCGAGGATGGTTCGCCGCATGAGCAGCTCCGATTCGAGTCGCTCCTGCGTCCACCCGCGGTCGAACTTAATCTCTTCTAAGGTGTTCGACCCGGTGAGGCGTTCGTGTTCGTCCGTCTCGGCGCGCCACTGAAACACGTCCTTGACGTTGATTTCGTCGTTTTCCGTGTCGTAGTGATTGATTTCGGTGAGCGATTTCGTTCGCCTAACTTTGCTTCCTTTGACCCGCGTTTGGGTCTGCACCGAAACCAAATCGAGCGCGGTAAACAGCGTCTTCGAGACGTTGATGGGTTCCGTGGTGAATCGCTTCAGCACCTCACCCACTGTGTCGGCGTGGAAGGTCGTGTAGGTCGTGTGCCCGGTGGACATGACCTGAAAGAGGGTGCGACCTTCCTCGCCGCGAATCTCACCCATTACGATGTAGTCGGGACGCTGTCGGAGGGCGGCCTCCAGCAGGTCGAACTCGTCAACGTCACCCCTGTCGTCGTCCGAAAAGGAGGGCCGGGTGACGCTCGCGATCCAGTTACGCTGCGGGAGTTCGACTTCGCGCGTGTCCTCGATGGAGACAATTTTGGTGTTGCTCGGGATGAACAACGACACCGCGTTCAGGCTGGTCGTCTTCCCGGACGCGGTACCTCCAGCGAAGATGAGCGACCGGTGGTTTTCGATTGCCAACCAGAGGAACGCCATCTCCTCCAGCGAGAAGGTGTTCCAGTTGATGAGGTCGAGCGGCGTGAACGGCACGTCCTTGAACTGACGAATGGTGTAGTTCGTCCCGTGGTCGGAGACTTCCCGCCCGAGGGTTAACTGGGCGCGGGAACCGTCCGGAAGCGTCGCGTCCACCTGCGGTTGACGCTTGCTGATACCCTTCCCCGACCGCTGTGCGAGTTTGACGACGAAGTCGTCCAACTCGCTCTCGCCGTGGTGGACGTTCGTGATTATCTGCTCGTAGTCGGAGTGATACACGAACACCGGGGAGTTGTAGCCGTCACAGGAGATGTCCTCCACGTTGATGTCGTGTTTGACGCCGTCGATTCGCTCGTAGCCGATGAAATCCCGTTTCAGCAGGTAGAGCAGCTTTTCGACTTGGTACTCCGTGAGCGTATCCGAATCCTCCGCCAACAGGATTGGTTCGGGCCGAGCCATGATGCCGCCGAGCTCGCCACCTTTCTCGTCCGCTTCGTGTTCCTCGATTCGGGTTCTGACCCCTCGACGCAAACTTTCATCGCCGACGTGTTCCGCGAGCAAGTCGTTCCAGCGGGTGCGGAGGTCGTCGAGGTACTCCGCGACGTCGGCGTTTTCGAGTGATCTCTCGTCGATTTTCGTTGGAAGTTCGGTTGCGGTGTTCGCGGGGAGCGTCGTTTCCGCATCCGTCTGGGGTTCTTCCCTTTCGTTCTCCTTGACGTCACCTTCGGCGGACTCTGGTTCGTCGGCCTCCGTCTCAATCGAATCCGATACGTCGGATTCGATTGAGACGGCGGTCGTCGCTTTTTCTTCCCCTCCGTTTTGCTCCGCATCTCTTCGTGACTCCGATTTGTCTGGTTCGTTGGCCGTTTCCACCTCCACTTTCCGGAATCGATCGAGGTACGGTTCTGCTTCTCCCCGGAGCGTTCGAATCGCCTCGCCAGTTTGTGCTCGCGTTTCGGCGCTGTAGCGGTTCCACGTCTCGCGGGCACCGTCGTACTGGGCGAGTAGTTCGGTCAGCAGTTCGGCGACTTCGTCGTCGCCGAGTTGGTAGAGGTCGTACCGCGAGAGTAGGCGGAGGGTTTCCCGCTCGATTACCGCCTCTCGGTCTTCCTCCTCGGCCTCCACGACCACGTCGTCGCTAGAGTATTTGATGGAACTACGGAGTTTACCGGTGAGGAACTCCCGGAGGTCGTCTTCGATACGCGTCCGGTAGGGTTCGATGAGGTAGTATTTCGTCTCGTTTTCCTTCTCGGAGTGGAAGATGACGACGAACGAATTGGGTTTGTTCACCCAGTAGCGGTCTACTTCGCGGAAGTGCGCTTTTTTCGGGAGGGGAACCGCCTTCTCCAAGTCGTAGCGGTTGACCACCGTGGTGTGACCTTCGACGGTCGAAAAGAAGTCGTCCTCGTCTAACTCCTCGGGTACGTCGAGCGTTCGTTCGTCCTCGACTTCGAGAAGTTCGTTCGCCTTCGCCGAGCCCTCTGTGAGCAAATCCGAAAGGTCGTCTTCCTCGAATCCGAGCCACTCCGATTTGTCGAATTCGATGGTGTTGCCGTCCTCGTCGCGGGGTTTTTCGTGCGGCTTCTCGCGGTCGGGGTCGTAGTAGTATTCGTAGCGAAAATGCTCCCAGAGGTATTCGCCGAGCGAAACCTCGGTTTCTCCGGGGGCGAGAAACGCCTCGAACTGCCCTCCGAGCGCCTTCGCTCGCTTCGCTCCGTCCTCGACGCGCGATTGGGTTTCTTCGGGGTCGAAGCCGAGAAACTCCTCGGCGGGGAACGGGCGCGCTTTTCCACGCCAGTTGGTCGGCGGGACGCCGTCTTCATAGAAGAACTCCTCTTTGAAGTTCTCCCACGTGTACGTATCGAGGGCGACGCTGGGCGATGACCCGTCCCTGAGACGGATTCCATCAGGGCCAGCATCGGGGCCCCCATTCCCGAGCACTTCGGACTCGTCACTAGCCATTGAATATCGCCAAACGCTAATCCATTAAAAATTCTTGTTAAAATTAATATACATTTGATGGATGTCATATTAGTAGATATCGGATTACAGTCTTGCGCTTTCCACCTACCAGAACCAATATTTATCAATATATTTATATTTATTCGAGAGGGGGGAGAACCGGAATCCGACGCGGCAGTTTCTCGAAGTGAGTCCTCCGCGCGGATTCCGTGATGCCTGATTTGGCTTTGAGGCGACGGCTTCGACGCGAAGCCATCGCATTTCTGGCTGGTTGCTGATGGGTAATAAATCTTTTATTTTTGGAAATGATTCAAAGACGATGGAATCGAGCGGTGAAATTCGTTCCCGAAAGTGTATGTTGGAGGTTTCATCCCCGCTGTTAGCACTTCGAGGGGACACCCCGGAGCGAGATTCCTGACGAGCTTGTTCTCGAACTGGCGGAGCTTGCGGATGAGTCTGGGATTGCGAGGTGAGGAATTCCAGTGAGTAGCGTGCAGGCTTGATTTAATTTTTAGGCGCTATTTCGGTGTACTTCCTCAAGAGAACCATCATTCGCTAAACGACAAGCGAATGACCCGGATATACCACCGACTGTGGACAGAGTGGTAAGTGTGGGCTTTCTGAAAGGCTATTCCCAATTCCGCTCTGGACGTTCTATAATCTTGGCGACCGAGAGAATGGCGTTGAACTTAGGAGGGGCTTCGGTAAGTTCCACTACTCTCGTCTCGGGGTCGTATTTGACATATTCTGCTTCTGATGCTCTTGGCAAATCATTGTGAAGTAATTCAACTTCAATCTGGTCGAGTTTGTCCGCTGGAATGGGGGACGATTCTGGGTTAGTTTCCCACTCAGCAACTTGCTTCACGACATCATCGATGGGGACTGGTCCATCTTGTTGTTTAATATAGTATAACGCATACCTTCGTCGTTCTTTACCAAGAAGATTCAGCACACGATCCACTGATGTCATTACCTCCTCTTCCCTATACAGAAAGATAACAATTACGCCCTATTGACAGCCATATTTACATAATGCCGCAACAAATTTTCTGAAATAATATATGCAAATTCTCATGCGGCAAAAATTGCACGCCGGAATTCACATCCATACAGCTACTGGACTCCTGGAGAGTCCTACACTTGGACACGAATGAATCGCGCCATCTCAAGCGGAGAATAGCCTGTGGAAGTGACCGTAGTACAGAGGTATGTGCAGGATTTCCGTTCTGTCCTCCGATCAGAAGACTCACCAACGCCCACCTGTAAGGCGGTCGCTCTGTCGCACAACCTCTGCGATAGAACTCACCAATATAAACTCCTCTCCGCCGTCTACGGAATGTGGAAAATGCGCGAAGCGCATGGACTCGCCGGGATTTGAACCCGGGGCCTCTCCCATGCCAAGGGAGTGATCTACCACTGATCTACGAGCCCGTGTCTGCACTCACACCTTCCGGGTGGCCATTGATAAACCTCTCGAAATTACTGTGACCGCGGTGGGGTGTCGCACGGCGGTCCGAATAGCAATCTTTTAACTGTCTCCGCGATTTTCTGTGGTGTACGGGAACGGCACAGCCGCAAATCCGACTCGTTGCGCGCGTTCGCGGGCCTCCGCCCGCTCTCTTCCGGACAGTTTGTCCCTTTGCGCAACTTGGGATTGCGGACGTGCACCGTGGCACTCGCCACGACTGGCGGAAACCCCGCCAATACACTCTAGCGGCTCGTGCAGTTCCTATCCTCGAACAATGGCACGAATGCACACCCGACGCCGTGGGTCGTCCGGTTCGGACCGACCCGTGGCAGACGAACCACCGGAGTGGAGCGACGTAGAAGCAGACGACGTGGAAGACCGCGTCGTCGAACTCGCGGAAGACGGCTACAGCCCGAGCGAAATCGGCCTGAAGCTCCGCGACGAAGGCGTGACCGGCACGCCCGTTCCGAACGTCAAGCTCGTCACTGGCAAGAAGGTGACCGAAATTCTGGAGGAAAACGACGCGGGACTCGACCTGCCCGAAGACCTCCGCAACCTGATGGAGCGCGCTGTGCGCCTGCGCGAACACGTTGACGAAAACCCGCAGGACAAGCACAACAAGCGCGCTCTGCAGAACACCGAGTCCAAAGTTCGCCGCCTCGTGAACTACTACCGCGGCGACGAAATCGACGAGGACTTCACCTACTCCTACGACGTGGCGAAAGAACTCGTATAAATGGCAACATCCGGTCGAACCGCTTCCGAGGACGCCCCTACCGCGAGCGACGTTGCTGCGACGCTCCGCGACGCCGACTTCGTTCGAATCGTCGCGTATCCAAGCGGCGACGCACTCGCGGCTGGCGGTATCCTCGCCCGTACCTGCGCGACTATCGGAACCCCGTTCCAAGTGAGTACGACGCGATTCCCTGCCCGGCGCGCCGAATCCCGCGACGACGAAGTCGTCATGACGATTGGCGCAGCGGGCGGCGACGTGGCACTTCCGGGATGTCCGGCGAGCCGCACGGCTTTCGAAGCCGGTGAGGAACTCGGCGGAGCCCCCGACGCGGTGCTCGCCCTCGCAGGCGTCGTCGCTTGTGGAACCACACCGGGCGCTGACGAAAGCGCCCGACTGTTGGACGCCGCGGGCGACCGACTGACGCGCAGACCCGGCGTTTCGACGCCCACGGAAGACCTCGCGGATGGATTGGCGCATTCGACGCTGATTCACGCGAACTTCTCGGGCAACCCGGGTGCGGTGCAGGCCGAACTCGCGGAAATCGGTCTGCCCGTCGAACTCGACGATGACGCGCATCGTCGGGTCGCTTCGCTTGTCGCGCTCTCGGTCACTGGACCGGAGAGCGCGACGCCGCGAGCGGGCGAAACCGTGGAAAACGCGCTTCGCCCCTTCGAACTCGAAGACGGGCCGTTTGCGACGCTCGGCGGCTACGCCGACGTTCTTGACGCGGTCGCACGCGAGCAGTCCGGAACGGGAATCGCGCTGGCGCTCGGACACGACGCCCGCGCGCCCGCGCTGGACGCGTGGCGCGACCACGCGAAGCAAGCCCACGCGGCGCTTCGCGAGGCGACGACGGGCCGGTACGACGGTCTGTTCGTCGCTCGCACGGATGACGCGCCCGTCGAGACGGCGGTTCGGCTTCTCGGCGATTTTCGCTCGCCGGAGCCGATTGCCTTGGTCGTCACGGACGACGAGGCCGCCGCAGTCGCGGTACGCGACAGCGGGTTGGGCGCTGCGATGGAAACCGCCGCGACCGAACTCGGCGGCGTCGGAACGGGAAGCGCACGCCGCGGCTACGCACGGTTCGACGCGGACGCAAAGGAGTTCCTTTCGGCATTTCGGGAGGCGCTATGAGACGAGCGACGATTCGCACGCAACTGGACGACGCGGCCGTACTCGCGGCGTCACTCGAACCGGACAACACGCCCGAAATCGAAACGAGCGTGGAAGACGGACAGATAGTGACGCACATCGAACGCGAAACGACCGGCGGACTCCAATCGACCGTGGACGATTACGTCGTCAACCTCTCGGTGGCAGTACAGGCAGTACAGATAGCGAACGATTACAACGACACGAACCATGAGTGAACGATCAGTCTCTAAGAAGTCACAAGAAAAGCGGTGGTACACCGTCCTCGCTCCCGAGCAGTTCGACCGAGAGGAGCTTGGAACGACCCCCGCAGATGAACCGGACAAGGTGCTCGGCCGCACCATCGAAACCACGCTGGGCGAACTGACGAACAACGCCAGCGAGAACAACACGAAGTTAACCTTCAAAATCAACGACGTCGGTAGCGACTCGGCGTACACCGAGTTCGTTCGACACGAACTCACCCGCGACTACCTCCGTAGTCTCGGCCGCCGTGGCGCCTCGAAAATCGAGGCCTACATCACGGTGTTGACCTCGGACGACTATCGACTCCAGATTCAGCCCGTCGCATTCACGACGAAGAAGGCAGACCACAGCCAAGAAAAGGCCATTCGCCGAACCATGATCGACCTCGTGCGGGACGCCGCGAGCGACCGCACGTTCAAAGAGGTCATCGACAGCATCGTCGAAGGTCGCATCTCCAGCGCGATTTACGGCGAGGCGAAAACCATCTACCCGCTCCGTCGGGTCGAAATTCAGAAGGCAACGCTGGAAGCTCACCCCGAAGAGGTCGCCGAAGAAGAGGAGACCTCCGTGGACGTGGACGAAGAAGACGTCGAAGTCTAATCGGCCACCCTGTTTCGCTTTTTCGCGCAGTTGAAACCGAAAACACAGCTTCTCGTGGAATGGCTACAAGACTACTCAGTGACGACAATGGTACCTGACATTCCCCCGGACTCGTGTGGAATACAGAAGTAGGCGTACTCTCCGGGTACTTCGAACGTGTGTTCGTAGGTCGTGTTCGGGTTGATAGTTCCGTTTCCATTTCTCCACGCGTCGCGGGCCGCCTGTTCGGACTCGAAACCGCCGGAGGCGAAATATTCCGCCCCTTCCGGGATTCCCGCTTCGTACGCCGTCACGCTGTGGTTGCGCATGTCGGTGTTCACCCAGACGACGGTTTCCCCGACTTCCACTTCGAACTCCTTCGGATTGAAGGAGACAGACCCCATTCCGATATCGCCGTCCGGGGCGTCTGACCCCGTGTTCAGGATACCCGTACAGCCAGCCAGCGCGGCGGATGCGGACCCGGCGACCCCGGCCAGAAACGCTCGACGGTTCATACGTCGAACTCGGGTCGCTCTCCGTATATGTCTCTCGAAAGTTCTACGATAGTGGGAATTGGTCTGTCGTGAGATGGTTGGTTTTTGATTGTGTGGCGAAACTAGAGTATCGGTTCGAAGGAGACTGCTGGAGTGGTTTGGTCGAACTCCTCCCCGCAACGAGGCGGGGCTTCGCCGCGATGGCTCAGCCCCGCCTCCCGACGCGTCCAGTCAGCAGGACGGTCTGGCGATTCACGGTGAATGATTGACTTACCGAAAGGGTGCGCCAGCGCGTTCGCGTGAGGGGTGAGCGAAGCGAACACCGAGCACACCTCCGCGCTGTCGAGGAGGAGTGGGGAGACTGCGGTGGCGGGCCTTGGTGTTCTCGTGAACGGAGTTCTCGTGAGCGCAGCGAGCGAGAGTACGGAAGAGCTCTGCTCTTCCGGTGTGAGTGAGGGCTCGTCAGAGCTTGTCTCCGACGGTGGATGAAGGGCGAGCGGCCAGCGGGAGCGAGGACCGGGGGAAATCTTCGATTTCCTCGGCCTCGAAAGACGGGACGTCTTCCGGTGGCTTCGTTTGTTGTCGGGACTTCCCAGCGACTCACGAGATAATACTCGAACTACAAGCACTATTCGAAGCAATCGTCGAAGAAATCCGGATTCTCCCCGCCAACTAACTTCTAGGGCCAGTTTCCGCCTTCTTCGTAGGCGTCGATGACGCGCTGGAGGGAGACGACGTAAGCCGCGGTGCGGAAGTTCGGTAGGTCGTGTTCCTCGTAGGCGTTCGTCAGGTCGTCGAACGAGGAGACGATGATGCTTTCGAGTTCGTCGTTGACGCGCTCTTCGTCCCAGTAGAAGCGCTGTCGGTTCTGCACCCACTCGAAGTACGACACCGTCACGCCGCCCGCGTTGGCGAGGATATCGGGGAAGACGTGAACGCCGCGCTCCGTGAGCACGTCGTCGGCGTCCGGCGTGAGCGGACCGTTCGCGGCTTCGACGACGACGTCGGCCTGCACGTCCTGGGCGAGGTCGCCGTCGATCGCGTTCTCCAGCGCGGCGGGAACGAGCAGGTCAACGTCCAGCGTGAGCAGGTCTTCGTTGCTCATCTCTTTGCCGGCACCGGCGTAGTCCGAAACGCTTCCGGTCTCGTTTTTGTGGTCTTTTACATCGACGGCGTGGAGGCCGTCCTCGTTGTAAATCGCGCCGCTGGAGTCCGAAACGGCGACGATTTTCACGCCGAGGTTTTCGAGCAGTTTCGCGGCAATCCAACCGGCGTTTCCGTAGCCCTGTACGGCCACTGTCGCCCCCTCCATCTCCTTGCCGAGGTAGTCGAAGGCTTCCCGAGCGGTGAGCATGGTCGAGCGACCGGTCGCCTCGACGCGACCCTCGCTGCCGCCGGAATCGAGCGCCTTACCGGTTATGACGCCCGGTGCCGTCGTGTTTTCGAGCGTCTCGTAAGTGTCTTTTATCCAGTTCATCTCGCGCTGGCCGGTGTTCACGTCCGGCGCGGGGATGTCTCGGTCTTCGCCGATGATGGGTCGCAGTTCCTTCGCAAAGGAGCGCGTGACTCGTTCCAGTTCCGCCTCGCTGTAGTCGGCGGGGTCGATGATGATGCCACCCTTGCCGCCGCCGTAGGGGATGTCTACGACGGCGGTTTTGTAAACCATCCAGCCGGAGAGGGCTTTCACTTCGTCGCGGCTGACGTTGGGATGATATCGAATACCGCCTTTGTACGGGCCACGGTCGCCGTTAAACTGCGAGCGGAACGCTTTGAACACCTCGATAGAACCATCGTCCATCTCGACGGAGAGGTTCGTTTCGAGCACGCGCTCGGGGTGTTTGAGCCGTTCGAGAACGTCAGGAGAGACGTCGATGTACTCGGCTGCGTCATCGATTTGCTCCTGAAGACTCTCGAACGGATTCGCTTGTTCGGACATCGTTTGTCAATCCCACCCACCCCTTGTTAAGCGTGGCGAATTTGAGATGGGCGCTTATCCGTGAAATTATCCACGGAGAGCGCTACTCGTCCGCCTGCGCGTACGCCAGAATACGTTCCGCCTGCGCGATGAGCGGCGCGTCTATCATCTCCCCATCGACGCGAAAAACCCCGCGCCCGTCGGCGTCGGCCTCCGATTTGGCCGACAGCACCGTTTTCGCCCACTTGACTCGCTCCGGGTCGGGCGTGAACGCGTCGTTGATGGGCGACACCTGCGCCGGGTGAATCGCCATCTTGCCGTCGTAGCCGAGTTGAATGGCGAACTCGGTTTCTTCCCCCAATCCGTCGGTGTCGCCGAAATCGGTGTAAACCGTGTCGATGGCGTCCACGCCCGTCGCGCTCGCGGCCAACACGACGTGCTCGCGGGCGTAGAGTACCTCCGTCCCCTCGTCGGTTCGGGTCGCACCAATGTCCGCCGAGAGGTCTTCGGCACCGAACACGAGCGCGTCGGTCGCGGGTTCCGCGCCGATCTCAGTCGCGTTGAGGACGCCGCGAGCCGTTTCGACGAGCGCGAGAATCGGAACTTCGCAGTCGTGTTCGGAGAGGAGACGGGCGAGCGTTTCCACGTCGTCGGCCGATCCCGTTTTCGGGAGCATGACCGAATCGAGCGCGTCGGTCCCCGCCGCGATTCCTCGCAGGTCATCGTCTGCGGTGACTCCCGTCGGATTGACGCGGACACAGACTTCACAATCGGGTGCGAAACTCGGGTCGGTAAGCACGTCGCGAACCGCTTCGCGCGCTTCGCCCTTCCGCTCGGGTGCGACCGCATCCTCCAAATCGAATACGATTACGTCCGACCCCGCGTCGGGTGCTTTGCGCATCATCTCTGGGCGGTCTCCCGGCGTGAACATGACGCTTCGTCGTGGCATGTGCGAGGCGACGAGGGGATGAGATTTCAACCCACCGGGAACGGTTATGTTACTTCTCATCTCTGGTGTAGTATGGTTCGAACTACCGATGAGAGTGAGAACGGTGACAACGACGACTCGGACAGCGAAAACGGAAAGCAGATGGGCGTGGGTATGGGCCTCGGTCTCGCCCTCGGCGTTGCAATCGGAGCGGCAATGGATAACCTTGCAACCGGAATCGCACTCGGCGTCGTGTTCGGGGTCGCATTCGGTGCAGGTCTGTCGGGACGCGACTGACCGTGATTTTGACGGCGATGTGATTCGGTGACTCTATGGCCAGAGTCCGCGGGCCTGATGCGCTTCCGCGATGCGCGACAGACCGACGATGTAGGCGGCGTCGCGCCACGTCACGTCGCGCTTTTCGACTTCGGTGCGCACGCCGTTCCACGCGTCCAGCATCTCCGATTCGAGCTCCTCGTTCACTCGTTCGAGTGACCACTGTCGTCGGTTGATGTCCTGCAACCATTCGAAGTACGACACCGTCACGCCGCCCGCGTTGGCGAGGATGTCCGGAATGACGTGAATGCCGCGTGTCTCCATGATTTCGTCCGCGGTTGTCGTCGTCGGGCCGTTCGCCCCTTCGACGACGATGTCGGCTTTGACTTCGGGGGCGTTCGATTCGGTGAGGACGTTGCCGATTGCTGCCGGGATGAGAACGTCCACGTCCAGTTCGAGGAGCTCGTCGTTCGAAACGCGCTGTGGCGCGTCGAAGGTCGTCACCGCTTCCGGTTCTTCCTCGTGGGTCGGAATCTCGTCGATGTTCAGCCCGTCGGGGTCGTAAATCGCGCCGTTCACGTCGGAAACGGCGACGACGTTCGCGCCCCATTCGTGGAGGGAAAGGGCCGCGTTCGCGCCGACGCTACCGAATCCTTGGATGGCGACTGTCGTGTCGGAGAGCGGGTAGTCGTAGTATTCACACGCCTCGCGGGTGATGATGGCGACGGAGCGTCCGGGAGACTCTTCGCGTCCGTAGGAACCGCCGATGACCGGCGGCTTGCCCGTAACGACGCCGGGTTGGGTTTCCCCTTCCTGCATCGAGTAGGCGTCCATGAACCACGCCATCGTCTGCGCGTCGGTTCCCATGTCCGGGGCGGGAATGTCGCGCATCGGACCGATGAAGTCGCGCAGTTCCTCGGCGAATCGTCGGGTAAGTCGCTCTTTTTCTTCGCTGCTCAGTTCCTTTGGATTCACGACAACGCCGCCTTTCGCGCCGCCGAACGGGAGGTTCATCACGGCGCATTTCCACGTCATCCACATCGACAGGCCGGTACACTCCTCCTCGGTCACGCCGGGGTGATAGCGCATACCGCCCTTGAACGGGCCGCGCACGCTGTCGTGCTGGGCGCGGTAGCCGGTGAAGATGTCCGTTTCGCCGTCGTCGCGCTTCAACGGAACCGACACGCGGTGGACTTGGTCGGGGTGTTTCAAACGGTCGATGATTCCACGGTCAACGTCCAAGTGCGCCGCGGCGCGTTCGAGTTGTCGCCGCGCTGTCTCTGCCGCCGTCTCCGGTTCCTCTTCTTTCTGTTTCCCAGTTGATGACATGATGTAGCGCCTCCGCGGGTTCTGACCGGCAATTCTTACCCGACCGGGCAAAGACCTTGCCATCCGAAACGGGAGCGACATGCGATACCACGCCATAGAACGCGGAAAAACAGAACAGCACGAACTCCGTACGGAACGTGTACGACGATCCTCGTATCGAGTCGGAACGAAAACGAGGACGGTGTAGGGGGTCGAGAGTTCGGTGAGATTACTGCGGCAGGGCGTACACCGTTCCCGCCACGTCGCCGACGTAGACGCCGTTCCGTCCGACCGCTGGCGGGGCGACGAGCGCCTCCTGTGCTTTGAACTGCCAGCGAACGTGACCGTCGGCGCGGTCGAGCGCGAACACCATGCCGTCGTCGTTGCTGACGTACACCAGTTCGTTGGTAAGGGCGGGCGACCCCCACACACGCGCGCCGGTCTGCACGCGCCACCGAACGGTTCCTTCGCGGGCGTCCAACGCGTAGACATGTCCGTCGGCACATCCGATGTAGATGATACCGCTCACGGCAACCGGGGACGACCAGATTCCCGCATTCGTCCGGAATCGCCACTTGGTTTCGCCGGTTTCGGCGTCGATGGCGTACACGCGGTCACCATCGACGGTTCCGACGTATGCCGTGTCGTTGACGACTTCCGGCGCGCCAGCGACTGCGAGCGACGGGGCGAAGCGGAACTGCTCGCTTCCGTCGGTCACGTCGTGGGCGAAGAGTCCGCCGTCGAGGCCGGTCGCGTACAAGGTGTCGCCCGCGATTCGGAGCGACGTGAACGCTCGCGCGGGACTCCGGAACGAAAGCCGCTCCTCGCCGGTTTCGGAATCGAGCGCGAACACCTGCCCATCTCGAGCGGCGACGTAGAGGTCGTCGCCGAGGAGTTGCGGGGCGACTTCGAGTCCGGCGTCCGTTTCGAATCGCCATTCGCGCGCGCCGCTCGCCGAATCGAGCGCGAACAGATTTCCACTGCGGTCGCCGATGTAAGCGAAGCCGTTTCCGACGCCGGGGGTTCCGACCGCGTTGGACGCCTGAAACAGCCAGTTGCTCACGCCGTCGCGGTGGTCGATGTCGCAGACGAATCCGTTTTCGGTGCCGACGTAGACCGACCCGTCGCGGACGACGGGCGTGGTTTCGACCGGCCCGCCGACCTGTGCGTACCAACGGGCGCGGACAGCGTCCGCGCCCGCGTCCAATGCAGTCCTCGACGAATTCCTCATCGGCGAATCGGTATCGGACGAGTCGTCCGCGAGTTCGGCTCTGGTTTTCGGCTCCGCTCCGCTCTCGGGCCTCGCCGGTGCCGCCCCCGTCTCGAACGAACTGTCGTGGTCGTCCACGCCGCCGTCGAGTGCCATTCGTCTCGATTTCGAATCTGATTCCGACTCGAAACCGCCGTCGGAGACGAATCGCTTTACGTTCTCGCGGTCGGTGGCGCGTTCGTCGTTCGCCGGTTCGAGTTCCTCGTCCGATTCGGCAACGTCACCGCTCGTTTCGGAACGCTCGAACGTCCATTCGACGCTCCGCGAAACCGTGGTGTCCCCGCGCGTGACCACTTGGTCGAACTGGAACTCGCCGGTCGCACTCACGTCGATACCGTCCGATTCGTCCTCGTCGTGAGGGTAACCTGTCGCATCGAGTTCGCGTCGATTCGTCGGATGTCGCGTGTTTTCGTCCTTCATGTTTTTCTCCCGACCTGAATATGGTCTGACTGTCTCACTATTCGGATACTATCTACTTTGTTATGGACCGATTACACCCTCTTCGCGCCGATGCAACAGTTGAAACGGTCGGAACAATCGGTCCGAGACCGATAGGATTTTTCCGACACACGATGCAGATTCTCCCATGACTGGGCTTTACTACGAGGAGTTCGAGGTCGGTGAAACTATCACCCACGAGAAACGGCGCACCGTGAGCGAGAGCGACAACCAGCGGTTCTGCGATATGACGATGAACCAGCAGCCGCTCCATTTGGACGCCGAGTTTGCTGGCGAGACGCAGTTCGGCAACCGACTGGTCAACGGACTCTACACGATGAGCCTCGCGGTCGGCGTCTCGATTCCGGACACCACGGAGGGAACCATCGTCGCCAACCTCTCCTACGACAACGTCTCGCACCCGAATCCTGTTTTCCACGGCGACACGATTCGCGCCCAATCGACCGTAACGGACAAGCGCGAGACGAGCGACGGCGAGCGCGGCGTCGTCACCATGCACGTCGAAGTGTTCAAAACTGACGGCGAGGACGAGACGCTAGTCTGCGAGTTCGACCGAACCGCGCTGTCGCTAAAGATGGAGAACGCCGAGTAGACTGCGACCTGAAGAGGTGAGAAGGAGGAGCTACACCAACAACGAGAGGTTGACGAACACCGCAATCGTCCACGGAAGCGCGAGTCCCGCAGGGATGAGCGCGACGTACTCTCGCGGGAGGAGGGGGCGACATGCGAACCCGACCGCCAGCGAGAACGCTTTCAGTCCGAGAAGCGCCGCGAATCCGAACTCTGCGAGCGCGCCCCGTGCAATGGGGTTCGATTCGGTCAAACCGGTACGTAACCCGATGTAGGTCGTCAGCAGGTCGCCGACGAGAGCGAGCACGACGACGAACCAGAGGATGCGCTCCAACGTGCCGAAGTTGGGCCGTGCCACGCCGTAAATTCGGGCGGATAACCGCTGGTGGTTCATGGTGGTGTGGCGGAGTGTCCGCGTTATACCGACCAACTCCGGAGACGGGCTTTATTATACAGTTCCTTAACGAGTAGATTTGACGGTAATGATGTGCATAAAATATCGGCTAATCTACCATTCAACGTCACCGACGATATACAAATTGCCGTCCGCCGTCCCGGCGACGAGGAACCGCCCGCGACCGGTGAACGAGCCGACCTACAGAATCGTCCCGTGTTTCTTATCCGGCAGGCTCTTTTCTAACCCCGCGTAGAATTCGAAGCGATTTTCCAGTTCCTCGCGCAGGGTGCTCGGCGGGACGATGTCATCGATGACCATCTCGCTGGCCATGCGGTGCGCGTCGATGTCTTGTCGGTACTCCTCGCGGAGTTCTTGTTCGCGCTGCGCGCGCTCGTCCTCGTCCTCGATGGCGTTCAGTTTGTTCGCGTACACCGCGTTGATTGCGGCCTCGGGACCCATAATTCCGATTTCACCCGACGGGAGCGCGATGACGCTCTGTGGATCGTAGGCGGGGCCGGACATGGCGTAGATGCCCGCGCCGTAGGCCTTCCGGACGACGACGGACTGCTTCGGCACCGTCGCGGAAGAGGTGGCGTAAATCATCTTCTTTCCTTTCTCCAGAATCGAGTCCTTTTCGACCTGCGACCCGGCCATGAATCCCGGCGTGTCACAGAGGTAGAGCAGCGGCACTTCGAAGGCGTCACACTTCCAGATGAACTCCGCGGCTTTTTCGGCGGCGTCGGGGAAAATCGCGCCCGAGCGATGTGCCGGTTGGTTGGCAACGATGCCGACCGGTCGCCCGTCGATTCGGGCGAAGGCGGTGATGATTTCCTCGCCGTAGTTTGGCCGGAGTTCGAAGTACGAATCCGCGTCCACGACGCGCTCTATCAGATCGGTCATGTCGTAGGCCCGGTTCGGGCTCTGCGGGATGACCTCATCGATGCCGTTCGGGGACAGTTTCGGTGCCTTCGGTTCGCTCCGCGGCGGTTTCTCGTGCGCTTTGTTCGGCAAGTACGTGATGAGGTCGGCGACGAGTTCGCGAGCGTGTTCCTCGTCGCCCGCGACGAGGTCGGCACTCCCCGAGTGTTCGGCGTGCATCTGCGCCCCGCCGAGATCTTGCATGCTGATGTCCTCGCCCGTCACCATCTGCACCATCCGCGGGGAGGCGATGGCCATCGCGGACATCTCCTCGACCATGATTGTGAAGTCGGCGAAAACCGGGGTGTACGCCGCTCCTGCGATACACGGCCCATACAGGACACAAATCTGCGGCACGCGCCCGGAGAGCATCGAATGGTTGTAGTAGTACTTCCCGATACCCTCGCGGTTGGCGAAAAAGCCGGTCTGTTGGTCGATCCGCCCGCCGGAAGAGTCCATCAGGTAGAGAACGGGATTGCCGCTCTGGAGTGCGCGCTGTTGCATCCGGAGGAACTTCTCAACGCCCTTCGCAGCCATGCTCCCGGCTTTGACCGTAAAGTCGTTCGCCATGAAGTGGACGTCCCGGCCTTCGAACTCGGCCGCCCCCGTGAGCAGGCCGTCCGCCGGAAGTTTGTCCTCCGCGTCGAACTCGGCGAATCGGCCGTCTTCGAACTTCAAGCCGTCGTCGCCGAACCAGAGGTCGAGTCGGTCTCGAACGAACAGCTTTCCCTTCTCGGCGAGACGTTCTTTGTACTTTTCGGGGCCGCCAGCCTCGATTTCTTCGATTTCTTCCCAGAGCTTTTCCTCGCGCTCCGTCGGCCCCAAATCGTCTTCTGGCGGTTCTTCCGATTCGCTCCACGTGACGGTGGGTTTGTCTGCGTCCCCGACGTACACGTTCACCTCGCTCCCGACGTGCTGGGCGAGTGCGCTGGCGATAGCTGAAGCTTCCTCCTCGGTTGCCCCCGCGCCGATGCGGACTTTCATGTCTCCGTGTCCGTGGGGTGATTTCAAACCGTTTTCCCTTTCGCACGCGGCAAAAATTTCGACTGGCAAAAAAAGCGGTCGCAGAAAGCGAATCTGAAGGCGGGAGTTTGCGGAGGGAGGTGTTTAGAAGCGTCTTTGGGGTCGGTGCGGAACGGAGCGCGATAAACGACTACCGTTCTGGCAGTTCCATTGCGGCGACGTGTTCCGCGTACTCTTCGAGGACGGGTTGTCCCCAGTAGCGGACGGATTCGCTCCGCGCATCGTAGTCGATGATGTTCGCGTCATCGAGTTTCGGCAGGTGTGTGTGTGATGGAGTGATGCTTCGACGCGCCTTTGGTAATCGTCCGGAACGTCCCCGGTCGACGTTTCGGTTTCCCACGCGGCGACCTGCTCGACGAGGTCGGAAAGCGTTGCCACGCCCTCCGGCGTTGCCGAGAGATGGTGAATAGCGTATCGACGTCGCTTCTCCGACAGCAGTTTAAAGATGTCGTCGAACGACGGCCTGCTCACTGCCGGTTCAGCACGAAGTACGTGGGGTGGATCTGTAGACGGTCGTTTCCCCGAGTCGTCCCGGTATGGTGACTCATTGCTCATGCGACGCTCATCTCCAGTTGATGACCCTCCATAAAGAATGGTGAATCTAGGTACCTAGAAAGCTGGCAGTCGAACTGAAACCATCGACGCGTATGGTTTTGTTTCTAATAGCTGTATCACCGAATATATTTGGGTGATGAGTTCCATCGAATTGTGGCCAGCGAAACGACGATTACCTCATGAGTTCGGTTCGATTGCCGATAGTGCTCGAAGATAACCTCCACGTGCAGCGTCGGCAACGGGTCGATGGATTTCAAGAACGGAATTAACAGTGTCGAAGGTTGAAACCGGAATCGACCGTCAGTTACGTGATTATGAGGCGATTTATCCGAACGACGCTCGTGTTCGTTTTCATCCTGACGCTCGTGAATACTGGTTTCGTTTCGGTGGTGCAACCGACAGCACAGTCGCCGACGGAACCATCCGAATCGGTGGACGTCTCCGCGTCAGTAGACGCGCAGGCGGCGACGAACGCACCGGACGTGCTGTCGCCGAGCGCACGAGTGAGCGACCAAACCGACGGTTCCCTTTCGGGCGATGTCCTTCAGCGAGTATCCGTTCGACAACGCCAGCTTTCAGACCGCGAGCGGGCCGCCGTTCGCGGTGCGTTGCAGGGCGCGTCGCTGGCACAGCGGCAAGGCGTTTCGATCAGTCAGCAACAACGACAGGCGGTGGCACAAGGTGCCGCGCAAGCGGTTTCTCAGCGCCAGCAAGCGAGCGTTTCGCAAGTGCAGGCAGCGGCCCGCGGTGCGGCGCACGGAACGCTCCTCCAGAGTCAAACCGTGGATATTCGCCAAATTCAGGTTGCGACCACTGGAGCAACCGCCGGGGTGACGAAACAAGTGCAGCGCGCAAACGCGTCCCAAGTCCAAGCCGCGGCGTTTGGCGCTGGCCACGGCGCGGTCGCGCAGAGTCAGCGAGCGACCGTCGAACAGATACAAATCGCGGCGCGAGGGGCCGGAACGGGTGCCGTGAAAGGCGCGGTTCAGAACCAGCAGGCGAGCATTTCGCAGGTTCAAGAAGCCGCACAGGGTGCCGCCTTCGGCGCGCTTGCCCAGCGCCAGCGAGTCGAAATCAAGCAGGTGCAGTTCGCGGCGCAGGGCGCGGCGACGGGGGCACTACAGACGCAACGCGCGAACGTGAAACAGGTTCAAGTCGCCGCACTGGGCGCAGCAAACGGAGGGGTAACGCAGGTTCAGCGAGTCGATATTCGACAAGTGCAGGCCGCGACGCGTGGTGCCGCGGCGGGTGCGATTTCCCAGCACCAACGAGCCAACATCGTCCAGATTCAGATCGCCGCACAGGGCGCGGCGAAAGGTGGAATCACGCAAATTCAACGGGCAACCGTCAAACAGGTGCAGTCGGCCTGCCGAGGCGCGGCGGCGGGCGCGTTGAGCATCGTCCAGATTCAAACGATAAACATCGTGCAGATTCAGGTCGTCGCGCAGGGGGCGACGCAGGGAGCCATTCAGGGCGCCGTCCAGAAACAGGTCGTTGAGGTGCAACAGATACAGGCCGCCGCGAGGGGTGCGGCGCGCGGCGGTATCACGCAGGTGCAAACCGTTCGAATCCAACAGATTCAGGCCGCGTGCCTTGGCGCGGCGGCGGGCGCAGTGACGCAGAGCCAGCAAGCGAGCATCACGCAAGTACAGGCCGCCGCACAAGGCTCCGCGACGGGCGGCGTTTCGGCGAGCCAACGCCAGCAAGTCGATGTCCGGCAGGTGCAAGCCGCCACGCGGGGCGGTGCGAGCGGCGCGATTTCCCAGAGTCAGCGGGCGAGCATCACGCAGATTCAAGCCGCCGCGCTGGGTTCGGCGAGCGGTAGTATCACGCAGGTTCAGGGAGCTACCGTCGAACAGATGCAGGCCGCGTCCGCGGGTGCCGCGGCAGGGTCGGCGAATGCTGCCGCCCAGCAGAACGTGAACGACGCGAGCCAGATTCGGCAAGCCGCAAGCGCGGGGGCGGCACGAGCGGCTGACCAAATCGCCGAGGGGGAGAACGTGCAACCGCAAACGGTTCGGTCGCTCGCGCAGGACGAGGCGAGTCAGATTTCGGCTGTCACGACGACACTGCCACCAACAGCGACGACAACGACTACGCAGAACACCGAGACGACGCAACCGCCACAACCCACCCAGGCAACACCGAACGAAACGACGCCACGGACGACTCCGGCGGCTCCGCCGACTCCCGCAACGCAGGCACCCACCGCCACGCCGACTGCCGACGTGACTACCACGGCAAACGGTACGACTACTACGCCGAATGTCACGACGACGACCACAACTACGACTCCGACCGCCGAACCGCTCGCGGTTGACCTGAACTGCACCGAAATCACGGCGAACACGACACAGCCCCGAGACCTGCAATTGGTCGCGGTATTGGTCGATGTGTCGAATCCGGAATCGGGCGTGCAGGTCACGCAGAACGTCTCGGCGAACAATTTCGAGCAAGCGCCGGACGGCAATTACACGTGGACGAACACGACGACGGACCTCGATGTCGAAGGTTTCGTCTTCCTCAACGCGACGTTGTTCGACACGAACGGGCAGGAAGTCGCGTCTATCGAACAGGACGACGTGCAGGCGTGCATCGAACAGGAACGAGGCGCGCAAACGTCCGTTCCGGGGACGCCCGGAGCGACGACTACCGAGACGGCACAACAGGGGACACAAACCGTGACCACTCGACAGACCACGGTTGGTCAGGGGACGACAACGAATCCGACGACCGCACAGCAACCGACCACGACGGTGTAGTGTCGGCTCCACAGCCACGTCGAGGAACGAACCGACTTTCGAAAAAACGAGGCGGCTACAGCGCCGATTCGAGTCGATCGATGAGTCCCTCGTTGCCGAGGTGCACCGGAACCCGCTGGTGAAGTTCGTCGGGTTCGATGTCCAACAGCGACCGGTCGCCGTCGGACGACCGGCCGCCCGCGGATTCGACGATGTACGCGATTGGATTTCCTTCGAACTGCAACCGGAGTTTCCCCTCGGGGCGCGATTGCAGCCCGGGATAGGCGAACACGCCGCCGTAGGTCAACACCTGATTCACGTCGCCTATCATCGAACCACCGTATCGAAGTTTGAGTTCAGTTTCGATTTCGCGAGCGAAGTCGGTGAACTCCTCGAACCAGTCCGGAACGCGCCCGCCGAAGCCGTACACCACGGGGTCGTCGGGGAGCGTCAGGTCTTCTTTGACCGTTCTGCGGTCGCCGTCTTCGATGACGTACTCCGTCACGGTTCCCTCGCGAGCGACCATCATCGTCGTAATCGGACCGAATAGGACGTAGGCTGCCATGACGAGGTTTCGGCCGGACGCTGGCAGGGGGGCGTCGTACACGCCGACGATGGTGCCCATCGAGTTGTTCGATTTGATGTTCGACGAACCATCGAGCGGGTCGATTGCGACCGAGAGGCCGTCGCCGCAGTCGATGACGCCCTCGCGCTCCTCGCTGGCGAACTCGCCGACGCCGTCGATAGCCGTCAGTTCGGCTTCGAGGTACTCGTCGGCCCACACGTCCGCCGCCATCTGGGTTTCGCCGCTGGGGTTTTCCTCGTCGGCCTTTCTGCGACGGCCGGTGAGTCCGCTTCGAACGACGGGCGCGGAGGTCGAAACGACCTCGATGATTGTGTCGAGTGTCTCCATTATTCGAGCGTTTCGTCAGCGGTCGCGTCCTCGAAGATGACCTTTTCGAGCGCGTCGAGGATGGCCTCGGGGTCGTCGCGCTGCCAGACGTTGCGACCGACTGCGAGTCCCGCACCGCCCGCGTCCATCACGGCTTCGACGCTGGAGAGGAAGTCGTAGTCGCTGGTTTTCGAGCCACCGCTCATGACGACCGGCATGTCGGCGGCGGATTTAACGGCCCACTCCATGGATTCGCGGGAGCCGGGGTATTTGACCTTCGCCATGTCTGCGC
The DNA here is from genome assembly GCF_020700235.1 of Haladaptatus pallidirubidus. Lineage (GTDB taxonomy): Archaea > Halobacteriota > Halobacteria > Halobacteriales > Haladaptataceae > Haladaptatus > Haladaptatus pallidirubidus. The sequence continues at coordinate 62,677 of NZ_CP085301.1, forward strand.
CGATTTCGAGCGCGATTCGGGTCGCGTAGGCGATGGTACTTTCCTTAGTATCGTTTTTGAGCCCCTGTCCGCGGGGGTACGACCACATGACGACGGGCATATCGTATTCGCGGTGTGCCCGTTCTTGCACGTCGCGGAAGTCCTCGTACATCTTCGTCTCGTGGTTCGAACCGGAGTAGACGGTGTACCCGACCGCGTCCGCGCCGAGTTCGGCGGCGTAATCGACCGTCCAGTTTTTCGGCGAGTACGGTTCGCCCATCCAGAGGTTGCTCGTGCCGTTGAGTTTGGCGAGCAGGTTCACGTCGTCGTCGTAGGAGGGGTAGTACGTCTCCGCGACACCTTTCTGCACTGCGAGGCATGTCACTGCGTCGTGGGTCGCGGTTTCGAAGATTTTCTCGGGGTTGAGCGTGTCCGGAACGGAGCTGAAGTCGGCCGAAGGGCCGTGCTCCAGACCGTGGTCCATCGCCAGAATAAGTGCTTTGCCGTCTCGCGTGACTTGCGAGTCAGTCAGCGGAATCATCGTTCCGAACTGAGCCGACGAAATATATGAGTCTACTGGTAGCGTCCGAGCTGAAAACCCCCGTTTTCGTAGCCCTCGATATGTTTACAGTCCATTCTAGGAACTACAATTGTAGTAAACTTACAGCAAGTCGCGGGCGGCGTTCCGCCAGTTTGCGACTCGCTCACAGTCGAAGGATAGCGAGTCGGCCACTCGTTCGGGGTCGGCGATGGCCATACTACGAACCGACGTGATGCCCGCTTCCGCGAGTTCGTTCGCCAGTCGGTCATCTATTCCCGGCACGTCGGTCACCGGGTCGGGACTGCTCCGGTCGCGCCACGCCGCTTCCTCCGCCTCGGCGTCGCCGCTCCCGTCGGTCGTGGCGGTTTCGGGCGATTGCTGTTCCCAATCGCCGGAACTGGCGGCAATCCACGCTCGTTCGTCGTCCTTCAGGCCGCGAATTTTGTTCGATCTCCCCGTGAGGTCACTGCCGGATTCGAACGACCACGAGAGGGAATGTTCCTTGCGCAGACGACCAGCGACCCCCGGATTGATGCCCGCTTCGCGTAACATCTCGTAAGAAACGGTTCGGTTCTGAATATCCTTCGCGTCAAATTCGGCGCTCTCGATGACCTCTGCCGTCGCTGGCCCGACGAAATGTACGTTCGTCGGACGGACGGCCTCGGTCTCTCTCCCAGTAATATCGTTTTCGGTCACAACCCTCACCGATTCGTTTTGGCCTCCCACTCACTCACCTTGAATGTTTCGCCACTAGACTTGTCTGTTTTATTTCTACCTACGAATATCGATATTTCCGACATAGTTACGAATATTTTCCGTTCGCGTTCCGCTATCCTTACAACCGTTCCCGAAGCAGTCACGGCCATGCGCTCGCTTTCCGACATCGACAGCATCGGCGTCATCGGCGCAGGCACTATGGGTAGCGGCATCGCGCAAGTGGTCGCCACGAGCGGCTACGACGTGGTCATGCGCGACATCAAAGAGGAGTTCGTAGAGAACGGCTTCGACACCGTCGAAACCAGCCTCGACCGCTTCGTCACCAAGGACAAGATGAGCCAAGAAGAGGCGGACGAAGTCGTCTCCCGAATCACGGGAACGACGGACTTAGACGACCTCGCGGACTGCGATTTGGTCGTCGAGGCCGCCGTCGAGAACATGGACATCAAGCAGGACATTTTCGCCGAGTTGGACGAGGTGCTCCCCGAGGACGTGGTGCTCGCCACGAACACCAGCACGCTCTCGATTACGACCATCGCCAGCGTGACCGACCGCGAGGAACTCGTTGTCGGTCTGCACTTCATGAACCCGGTTCCAATCATGAAGGGCGTCGAACTCGTCGTCGGCGAGAAAACCGACGACGAGGTCGTCACACTCGCCCACGACCTCGCGGAAGACCTCGGCAAGGAGACGTGGGAATCCGACGACAAACCCGGATTCGTCACCAATCGCATCCTCATGCCGTGGATTAACGAGGGCATCCGGGCCTACGATGAAGGCGTCGCCAGCAAAGAGGACATCGATAAGGGAATGACCCTCGGTACGAACGTTCCGATGGGACCGCTCACGCTCGCCGATCACATCGGACTGGATATCTGTCTCGACGCCAGCGAGACGCTGTTCGAGGAGCTAGGCGACCGGTACAAACCCGCCTACCTGCTCAAGCGTAAGGTCGATGCTGGCGATTTAGGGAAGAAGACCGGAAACGGTTTCTACGAGTACTGAACTGGGCTTTCGTTTTTTCGTGGTTCGGTGTGCGTTTCGCGGTTGTGTGACCGAATCGGGGTTCTTATCAGTTCTCTATCCGATCCTAAATCATGGTTTCCGACCCGAAACGAGTCCTCCTCCTCGTCGCTGTTGTCGGCATTGTCATCGTCGGAAGTAGTCCGAACGGAGTCAACGCGCTCCCGCTGTTTTCGAATCACACCGGCCCGACAGAGGTAACGGTCACCGATTTCGAGCGATTGGATTCCGACTGTGCCGATGAGATGCGACGGTATGCGGGTTCTTCGATGGGTGGTGGCAAAATAACCAAAACGACGACGATACGGACGAACAGTGCCGACGCCGACATTTCGGTTTGGGCGGAGCGAACGTCTCCGAAAGGGGCAGACATGAGCACGTTCCGGGTGCACGTCGATTCCGAGTCCAAGGGGTCGTCGGACGACGTCTGCCAAACTGCCGTTCGATACACGGTCGTACTCGAATTTTCGGGTGGGTCGCCGGAAGGAACCCTGCCTGACGCACACGGACTTCGAATCCTGTGGCTGGAAAACGGAAAGTACGCTGGGTGTTCCAGTTCGGTCACGAGTCCGCTCAGGTCAGAATGTGGCCGCTTCACGCCGGGTTCTCAGCCGGAACGAACGTGGGAAAATGCGACGGCGTGATAGTTCGAGATGAGAATCAGTCTGGTCAGCCTCGATGGAACGGTCGCTCCGCAATCGTCCGGCGCAGTTCGCCGAGCATGTCGCGGTCGACGCCACCAGAGAGCGACGCGATGAGCGCGTGGACTTCCTCTCGCGACACCTTGATTCCGGCGCGTCGGAGGGCGTCTTCGGGACGCTTGCGAACCTCGCGGAGGGTACCGACCGCGAGGAGGTACGGAATGGTCCACGCGACGAGGCGATTGCCCTGCGTTTGGGGCATGCTCTCCAAGTAGGTCTGGGCGTCGTCGGCGAAGCCGTCGGCATGCTCCGCGGTGCGGGCGACGACGTCCGCGACATCGTCGTGGTGTTCCGGCTCGCAGAGGGCGTCCTGCGGGACGCCCTCGTCGTCGAGCCACGTCTCCGGGAGGTAGACGTTGTTCTCGTCGTGGTAATCCACGTACACGTCCTTCGAAACGTTGACCAACTGGAGGAGGAGGGCGAACGACTCCGAATTTTCCCGCAGGCGGTCGGCCTGGTCGTCGTCCGCCCCGCGACAGACGAGGTTCGTGATGAGTTCGCCGACCGTCCCCGCAACGTAGTAACAGTACTCTTCGAGTTCCGGAAGCGTCCGAATGCGGAGGCCGCCGGTGTCGTCGTAGCGCTCCACGAACATCGCCATCCCGCCGACGAGTTCCCGAACCGGCGGTCTGACCGCCTGTCGGACGGATTTCGGGCATGTTGCGAACGTTTCCACGACTCGGGGGGCGTGTTCGACGACAGCCCAGTCGTTGCCCCCGTCGTCCGGAATCCACTGCTCCGCGCTGGCGTGAAACTCGTCCACCGTCGTCGGGTCGTCGGGGTCGAGTACGTCGTTGTACTGTTGGAGGAGACGCGTCTGTTCGTCCGGTGGGATGTGACCTGCATCCTCAATCGTATCCGCGACGCGACAGAGTAGATAGCCGACGCAGATGGCGTCCGCCATCGGTTCGTCGAGGAGGTCGATAGTGATGGCGAACGTGCGGGAAACCCCTTGAACCGCTTGGTGACACCAATCGAGGTCGGCTCGGGTTGGCTGGTCGGAACTCGCGGGAGTCGGTGGATGGCTGTCCATTCTGTTACTGAACCTTTTGGTCCCTTAGTTTTGAAACGGCAAAACCCCTTGGGCTTACGTATCATGTTGGGTTCGAAAGGCAAATCCTTTCCGAATCATGAAAACAAGCAAATAAAGAAGTACGAACGGAGAGTCGCAAGCACCAAGTCTCGCGCTGTCCGACAGTCGAACGATGTACGAAAGCGTCCACGCCGTTCCCGACGGGGACGGCACCGTCGCACGCTTCGCAGCCACGGCCGCGGGGTACGAATTCGACGGTATCGTCGTCCGGAATCACGCCGATTCGCGGGGAGAATTCGACGCCGAGCGAGTGCGCGACGAATACGACGTGGACGTGGTGGACGGCCTCGAAATCCGGGCGGACAACCCTTCTCAGGCCAGCGGGCACGTCGGCAACTTCCGACCGAAAGTGACGATTCTCCTGTTCCACGGCGGAACGTCGAAACTCAACCGATTCGCGGTCGAAGAGGAACGAATCGACGTTCTCGCCCATCCCATGCAAGGCCGCGGCGATTTCAATCACGTGCTGGCGAAAGCCGCCGCGGAAAACGGTGTCAGAGTCGAGTTCAACTTCTCGCGCATCCTCCGCGCCGACGGCGGCAAGCGGGTACAGGCAATCAAAGACTTGCGGAAACTGCGCGAAATCGTCACGAAGTACGACGCTCCGTTCGTCGTCAGCGCGGACGCCCGCTCACATCTTCAACTGCGCGCCCCCCGCGAGTTGGCGGCAGTCGGCGAAACGATCGGATTCTCCGCCGACCAAGTCGAAACGGGACTTCGAGAGTGGGGTAACCTCGCCGAGCGAAACCGAACGATTCGCTCCGACGATTTCATAGCGCCGGGCGTGAAACGTGGTCGGTATGAAGAAGACGATTGAGGAACACGCAGACCGCTTCTCGGACATCGCCGGCGACTACGACGACGAACAGGACAGCGACGAGTACCGCGCCTGCGTCAGCCTCGTGGTCGAACACGCCAACCCGAGCGAAGACGACGCGATTCTCGATTTGGGTACTGGAACCGGCGCAATCGTGCTCGCGTTGGCTCCCGACGCGAAGCGCGTCATCGCCCGTGACATCAGCGAGGGGATGATGGACGAAGGGCGGAAGAAGGCGGAAGCGAACGGACTGGACAACGTCGAATTTGGCGAAGGCCGATTCCGAGCGCCGAATGTGGACGGCGAGAAAATCGATATCGTCGTGTCCAACTTCACCATGCACCACCTCTCGGACGAGGAAAAGCGCGAGGCAATCGAAGCGATTGCCGACCTCGGGCCGCGGAAGTTCGTTTTGGGCGACGTGATGTTCTTCGGCACTCCAGACCCCGACGAACCGTTTTACAGCCCCGAAGTCGATGACCCCTCCACGGTCGGGCATCTGGCTGACGTGCTGACGGATAACGGCTTTTCGCTGACTTCCGTGGAGCGCGTTCACGAGCAAGTTGGCGTTTTGGTTGCGGAACGATACGGGGAATAGTTGCGAGTTCGTGGTTAGCGAGTTGGATTTTGTTCAGTCGGTTACTCTCGTTTCAGGGTTGTTTCTGCGTGGTTAGGGATTGGCGACTACTGCTCTTTGTTTTGAATTTAGTAACTAGCAGTTGTCGACTCCAAACGAACCGCCACTGCAGTCCGCACGCCTCCCCAACCGATTCCCGACACTCACTGCGTTCGTTCTGGTCATCCCTCGTGTGATAATTGGCAGGCCTTTGGTGAACCTCAGGCCTGCCAATGCACGCGCCACAGAATGTATGTGGATTCATGCGACGATTCACGTATCACATGGTGCTCGATGGTGTGACTTTGAGGATATTGTCGTCCGAGAAGTCACGGTGAAGTCGCGCGAGGGATGACTGAGCGACTGGAAGGAGCGAAGGAATCGGTTGGGGAGGGCGTGGCTGTTGCGGTGGCGGTTTGATTGTTGCCTGCAATACCTAGCGACTCACTTGTCCTGATTTCTTCTGTTACTCACTCCAATTCGATTTTCATCACCCTCCAACTCTAACACACTCATCACATCATCGCCGCTAGAACACACGATTCAAATCCGTCGAAAGCCAAACCCCAAATCAGACTCTCGAATGAAACACCTGCCCAAACATATCCGCCCGCACTGGCGCTACCTCGCGGTCAGTCTCGAAGGATGGCCCGACGCGGACATCGACCGCCGAGCGTTCCAGCGAAACCTCTGGTTTTCCGCGCAGAACCTGCTTGGCGACGCCGGAAGCGCGGATGCGGACCTCACCGTGTTCAACTTCGAGTTCGAAGGCGGCGAGGGCGAGGCGCTCGTCCGAGTTCGGCGCGGGCACACCGACGAGGCGCGGGCGGCGCTGGCATGCATCAACGAGGTGCACGGCGACCCAGTCGGCGTTTTCGTCCGCGGTATAAGCGGGACGGTGCGGGGTTGTGAAGAAAAGTATTTAGGTCGCCGCAGGGAACTTTCGGGGGAGAGAAGCGTCGTGTTTGCGGACGCGAAACGACCGGCCGTCGTTCGGGACGGAATGTTTGACGTACAGGTCGATAACGCGTTCGTCGGCGCGACGGAACTCGATTTCGAGTGATACTATGCAGGGACAAGCCCAACAGCAGGCGTACGACCGCGGGATTACGATTTTCTCCCCGGATGGCCGCCTCTACCAAGTCGAATACGCACGGGAGGCCGTCAAACGAGGGAGCGCCAGCATCGGCGTCCGAACCGAGGGCGGCGTCGTCCTCGCCGTCGATAAGCACACACGCTCGCCGCTCATGGAGCGCACGAGCGTCGAGAAACTCCACAAGTCCGACGACCATATCGGTATCGCCAGTGCGGGCCACGTCGCCGACGCCCGCCAGCTAATCGACTTCGCGCGCCGCCAGTCGCAGATCAACCGCCTGCGCTACGGCGAACCCATCGGCGTCGAGACGTTGACGAAGGAAGTCACCGACCACATCCAACAGTACACGCAGGTCGGCGGTGCGCGCCCGTTCGGCGTCGCGCTCATCATCGGCGGTATCGAAGACGGCGAGCCGCGCCTGTACGAGACCGACCCATCGGGTACCCCGTACGAGTGGAAGGCGCTCGCAGTCGGCGCGGACCGCGGCGAGATTCAGGACTACCTCGAAACGAACTACAGCGAGGGGATGGACCTCGATGGCGGTATCGACCTCGCGCTGAGCGCCCTCGGCGCGGTCAACGACGACCAACTCTCGCCGACGGGCGTCGGCCTCGCCACGGTTGACGTGGAAACCGAACAATTCCGCATGCTGGACGACGACGAAGTCGAGGGCTACCTCGACGAACTCGACATCCTCGAAGACGAGGACGGCGACGAGCAAGAAGAGTAAATTCGACGTTTTCGTCGGGAAACATCTTTTAGGTACGCGCGTTTACCTCCGGGTATGATTTCACTCGAAGAGGCGGTGACGGCGCGTCTGGAATCACACGGCGCGCGGTTTGAAGTGTTAGTAGACCCCGACGCGGCGCTCGCCATCAAACGCGGCGAGTTCGAGGGCGAAATTGAGGACGTCATCGCCGCGGAAGACGTGTTCGAGAACGCGAGCCGGGGCGACCGACCCGCTGAGGAGGATTTGGAGACGGTGTTCGAGACGACCGACCCGCTGAAAATCATCCCCGAAGTTATCGAACGGGGGGAGATTCAGATTACGGCGGAGCAGCGCAAGGAGATGCAGGAGCAAAAGCACAAGCAGTTGGTCAACCGCATCACGCGCAACGCGGTCAACCCGCAGATGGACAACGCCCCGCACCCGCCGGAACGCATCGAAAACGCGCTGGAAGAGGCGGGATTCACCGTTGACCCGATGGAACCCGTCGGTCCGCAGGTTGACGACGCGCTCGATGCGCTTCGTCCGGTGATTCCGATTCGGTTCGACGAGGTGACTATCGCGGTCCAAGTGCCCGCAGACTACGCCGGAAGCGCGCAAGCTCGGATTCGACAGTTCGGCGATTTGGAGCGCGAAGAGTGGCAAAACGACGGCTCGTGGGTCGGCGTCATGACGTTCCCGGCAGGGATGCAAAACGAGTTCTACGATCTCGTGAACGAACACACGAGCGGCGAGGCCGAGACGCAAATCATCAAGGACGAAGACGACCTGCAGACGCGGTAGACGTAGCCGAACGAATCGGTTCGCCGGAATCTATTCGGCTTCTTCTTTTGGCGGGACGAACGGCCCGACCGACACCGTGTAGCGAGCGATAGTCGCAACGCGGAGGATGTAGGAGATGAGCACCGCGAGCGGACTGACGATGACCCCGAAACCGAGGATGACGACGATTGAGAGGTCGGGTTGGCCGATATACGCGCCCGAACTCGATTTGTAGAGGAGTGTGAGACAGATGGTGGTTACGAACGCCGCGAGACCGGAGTAAGCGACGAACCGCGAGAGACGGGCGAGGTCCTGCTGGATGGCCAGCGTTTTGAAATACTGCCGGGCGATAGCGATGGCTTTGAGCAGTTCGAAGGTGTCCTCCACTCCCGACTGCGCGGAGTCCGAAAGTTCGTCACCGAACTCGTTACGAACGTGCCGAGTCGCCGCCATGAACTCGGCGTACTCGGGGCCGATGATTTCCGAAAGCACCCCCACTATGTTGTCTTGATTCTGGACTCGGTTACCGAGGTCCTCCGAGTACGAGGCGAGTGCAGACTGATACTCCGCCACCTCGTCATCTATCGAAGAGAGTTCGGCGTCCGTGATTCGGTCGTGAATCGTCTCGAAAACGAGCGCGAGAAAATCCGTCGGGTCGGTCGGACTGGACGACAACCCGGCGATTTCCTCGACGGTTCGGCGAAATTCGAGCGTTCCACTCAGCCTGTCCGCGAGTTCGTCCGGCGACCCGAACACACGCGAGAGGATGAGTTGGTTGATGGACAGCGCGACCGTGATGAGCGTGAGCAACCCGGAGGTGATGCCGCTCGACAGCAGGGTTCGAACCGAACTTGTGAAACCGACCGAGATGGCACCGATTGCGGTCAACGCCGTGAGAACCGCGACGACCGCAGCGCAGATTCCTGCCGTGAGAACGAACCGATTGCCGGAAAGCAGAACCCACTCTCCGACTCCCCCATCGTCGTCCGGAGTTACGACGGATTCATCTAACATCTTTCCATACTATCGTCCATCCGGTAAAAAAGCGAATGGCCGGAGAAATGGTACTATCATCGATCTACGCAAGCAGGAAATTTTTGTCGACAGGTCGTTGACACACTCACGATGCAACTTCCCGAAAATCGGTCACGCGTCGGTTGGTGGATACTAGCAGTCGTGCTACTGGCGAGTCTGCTGTTCGTCGCCTACTCGATTGTCGGCACGCTCGTCCTCGGCCTGTTCATCTACTACGGGTCACGCCCCATCTATCGCCGAGTGTCGGAGCACGTTTCGTCCGGAAGTATCTCGGCGGGAGCGACGCTCCTACTGGTATCACTGCCTGCACTGCTGTTGGTCGGCTATACGTTCGCGGTCGGACTACGAGAACTCAGCGCGTTCACCGGCACGGGAATCGAAACCTACTACGCCCAACTCGTTCCGGGTTCGACCAACGTTCCCAACGTTCTCTCCAATCCCCGTCAACTGCTCGGGTCGAACCTCGGCCAGTTCAGCGACGAGTTCACGACCGCCGTGGAGTCGCTCGGGGCAGTCGCCCGCGGTCTGCTGCATTTCTTTTTGGCCATCACACTCGCGTTCTTCGCGCTTCGAGACGACGACCGTCTCGCGGATTGGTTCCGCAACGAGGTGGGAGAAGACAGCGCACTCGTCGCGTACCTCTCGGCGGTCGATAGCGACCTCGCCACGGTGTACTTCGGCAACGTCCTCACTGTCCTGCTCGTCGGCGTCGTGGCGACGATCGTGTACAACGGATTCTCGTCTGTCGCACCCTCGGGAATCTCGCTTCCCATTCCGACCCTTCTCGCACTGTTGACGGGACTCGCAACATTCGTCCCCATCGTCGTCGGCAAACTCGTCTACGTTCCCCTGACGGCGTATCTGGGCTGGCAGGTGTTCCAGACCAACCCGCGACTGTTCTGGTTTCCGTTGGCGTTTTTCCTCGTCTCGCTCGTCGTTCTCGATTTGCTTCCGCAGATGGTCGTCCGCCCCTATATCTCGGGTCGGACGACGCACACCGGACTGGTGATGTTCGCCTACGTTCTCGGCGGTATCCTCTTTGGCTGGTACGGCATCTTTCTCGGCCCGCTCGTGCTCGTCCTCGTCACGCAGTTCGCCGGAATCGCGTTCGGAGATTTGGTTCGCGGGGAGCGAGTCACCGCGCAGTCGTCGCTCTCGATTGGTTCCGACCCGTCGAAAAAACAGTAGCGCAGTTGCCGTCCGCCGCGATTATGCGGCGGACGGCGTGACAATTGGAACCTTGGGCGAACGAGCCTACTGGCTCAATCGAACTTCGTCATCCGTGATGGAGTCCACCATTTCCTCTTGCAGTGGATAGGTATCCTCGCCCGTGTCGCCCCACCCGAGTTTCGACTTCACTTTATCAGTGATGCCCGGACTCGGGTCGACGTGCGCCGTCCCGTGTCGGACTTCCGAAACGATGCCAACTTCGTCGCCGGTTTGATCTACTACCTTCTTCCCCTCGTCGTCGTCGGTGATTTGGGTTGTTGCCATCGCAGTCGTAATTCGATATCGCTATCGGTAGTCGCCATGGTTGCCAGTGCAGGTCGCTTATACGATGGAAAATCGCGGTGGAATCCGCCTCAGCCCTTCCCCGGAAGCAGTGGATGGTCGTCGGGTGCCTCGGCGAGTTTACGCTGTAGCTCGTCCCACTCCTCGAAGTAGCCGTAGTCGGTCATCGTAGTCATTCCGGCGATCGCGGCACGAAGGCTAAGGCCAACCAGCGGAATATCCGCGACGGTGATGACCACGTCTGCCTGTATGATCGCACCGTCCCGAAGAAGCACGTCGAGCAGGTCTACGACGGCGTGGTCGTCTTTCGTCGGTTTCATGCGTCCAACTCCGGCACGAACGAGTAGGGTGGCCACGGCCCGGTAAATCGCACTTCGACGCCCGGGTCGTCAGCGATGTCATCGAGGACGCCACCGATGTCGGTTTCGCGTTCCTCGTCCGCGAGGAACGCGATCTGTACCACTTCGTCGGACGTGCCGCCGTCCAGGACTCCGCTGCCGGAATCTAACACGTCGAACTCCCGCACCAGCGGGTCGAGGCCGTCACGAAGGCGGTTCGTCAACCCCTCTTTGCGCGACTGCCGAAGGTCGCGGATTCGATTGTCGTACTGCTTTTCGAGGAGGAAGGCGGTTCCCTCTTCCGACGCCTCGATTTGTTCGCGCAGGTCGGCTAACTCCTCGTCCTCCGATTCGAGTTCCTCGCGGACGCGCTCTTCGTCCCACGCCACGCCGACGCGGTACTCCCAGTGACCCTCGAACTCCGAAAGATGGCGTTCGAGCGTCTCCTTCTGGTCGGCAATCCACGTTCGAACGCGCTCGTCGTCGCCCTTCAGAATCGTATCGAAGCGGAACGGAAGCGGCGTTCCGAAGGTCTGCCCGGCGGTGTCTACGACCTCCTGATGGGTTAGCAACCAGTCGCGCACGGTTTCGAGGTCGTCCGTGTCGTATGGGGATTCGCACCCCTGAACGACCGCTCCGACGCCGTTTTCCGCGAGTACCGAGACGGGTTCCCCGTCGATTCCCGATATGGAAAGTGAATCGTCGTCCGGGCTCTCTTCGTCTACTGCGACCACGCAGTAGAGATAGCGCCCCACCTCGAACTCCTCGGCCTGCTCAGTCACCGAATCCCTCCAGTCCGGGTTCGCGGTTCGCGACATCGACCAGCGCGTCCGTCAGCAGGTCGTCTAAGTCGCCTCGAAGGTTTTCTACCTCGCGCTCAATGTTTTCCGACTCTTTGAGGCGCTCGATTTCGGATTCCAGTGCGAGCAACTGCGACCCGAGTCGTTCGATTTCCTCCGGAGAGAGGTCGTCGTACTCCATCCGCCGAACCGCCTCGCGCTCCAGCGCATCGACCAGCAGTTCGACCACCGTGACGACCAGCGAGATGAGTCCCTTTCCGGCGTCGTCCTCGTCTATTTCAATCGCCGTCATGCTCCGCCTCCGCTGTCTGCGTAATTTCCTCTTCGTTTTCGGTGTCGTCGGCGTCCTCGTCGTTTTCCGCGTCTTCGGCTTCCGCGCTCTCCGCGTCTCCCGACCTCTGTTCGTCTTCTCCCTCTAATTCGCCGGAATCGTCACTGCTCGCTTCGACGGAGACGGTTTCAGTTTCGGCGAGTTCCTCCACGCCCGCGACTTCGTTGACGCGCTCCATGTCGGTGCCCTCCGGAAACTCGAGTCCGTACTGCGCCGCCGTCTCGAACGACGCGATGGCGGCTCGGAGTTTCACGCCGAGCAGTTCGGTTTCGCCGACCGTCACGACGATGTCGGCGTTGATGACGACGCCCTTGTCCAACAGCAGTTCGAGCATCTCCGCGAGGTCGGACTGGCTACGCGTCGGTCCGGTTTCACGCATCGTCTTCCTCCTCGAACCAAGTTCCGTAGATTCGTTTCGAGTTCGGGGCCGAGGAGTATCGCGTCTCCTTCGGCACGGTCGAAAAGTGCGTGGATTTTCCCATGTCAGGACGCGAACCCCCCATCGTGGAGACCGCCGTCGGGTTGCGGGAGTTGGGTTGTCCGACGTTCCCCTTCGACTCGTTTTCCGCCTTGATTGTGGCGAGTTCGTTGCGCGTTTCCAGTAGTTTCTCGCGGAACGATTCGACGCTGTCGTGGAGTTCCGACTGTATTTTCGACTGGTACAGTTCGGAGTCCATCTCGGTGTCAATGCCGGGGCCGCCCACATCCGCATCGATGCCGGCGTCCATCCCCGACAACATCCCGTCGTCGGCGTCACCGTCGTCCGAATCGCCCGTGAAATCGGAAACGGCGTCATCGAACTCGCGCGCTTCCCGCCAGAGTTTCCGCATATCCGTCGAACTCCACAGTTCGCGGAGTTCGATCGCTCTGATGAGTCCTACGGTGTCGATGGCCTCCTTCGGGTCGCCCTTCGAAATCGCATCGGGTAGGTCTTCTACGTCGATGGCCTTCGACACGTCTCCCGCATCGACGATGTCCGGCAGGTTGGTCAAATCGAGTTCGTCGAGTACGTCTTCGCCTTCGTCCAGTAGCTCCCAGAGATTCGTCGCTTCCACCGACACCTCTTCGAACGAGTCCGACGACTCGAACGTCGATTCGAGACGGCTAACTCCGTTTTGTACGTCCTTCGTAAATGATTCGAGTCGGTTTCTATCCATCTCGGGTGTCCCCCCCGATCCGTAATTCGAGTATCTGGTTGTTGTACGTCGCTTTCTCGATGACGGCGTCTTCCCATTCCAATCCGAGGCGCTTTATCGGTCGTTCCGCGTCTCGGATCACCACCATGTTCGTCCCGTCGTCGAACGTGACCGAGAGGTCGTCTTCCGACACTCCCGGAAGGTCGATTGCGGCGACGACGAGGTCGTCTTCTTCTTCCCGAACGTTCGTCAGGTATTTCGGGCGGTGCGTCTGCTGGCGCGGAGGCTTCGACTCTGTCGGGCCGAGCGATACCGCATAGCTGATTCGCCCGCCGGTGCCGCCGATTTCTCCAGTGTGCGTTCTCGTCGTGCTGTCCTCGGATAGCGCGTTCGCCAATCGAGCCAGTCGGTTGATGAGTCCCATTATCGTTTTACCTCGACTTTCCCGCTCCGCAGTCGTTCGAGGGCTTCCTCCGCTATTTCGAGTCGTTCTTCGAGGTTCGCTTTCTGCTGTTCGTATTCCTCGTGCGACAACTCGCCGAGTTCGTACAGCAGGTGCGTCTCCTTGAGTTCGTCCTGTACCCCCTCTACGTCGTACATCTCGTCTACCGCCAGCGAGTGTAACACGTCGGCGATGGACACGAGCGGCCTGAACAGCAAGTCGTCGACGAGAATCATCGCTGTGCCCCGATATGGATGTCCACGAAGTTGTACGGTGCCCACGGACCCGTGTACTGAACGGTGAGGTCGTCGTACTCCTCGCGCACCTCGTCGACCGTATCATCGAACGCTTCGCGATCGTCCATCGCGACGAGATACGAGCGATTCAAGACGAGTCGGTCGCTGAACAGGTCGTCTTCCGTCTCGCTTTCCGCGAGGGTCGAGAGCCGTTCTCCCACGTCTTCACGGACGTCGTCTCGCGAGAACTCTGCATCTTCGTCGGCGACGAGTTTGACGCCGAGTTCGACGTGTCCGTCAACCTCGCGGAGGGCTTTTCTGAACGCCCGCATCGCACTTCGGAGGACGCTTTTCAGCGTACGACTGTCCTTGAACGCCATGCCGAACTGCATCGGGACGACAGCGCCGACGTCGTCGCGTTCGAGCACTTGTCGAAGAACTTCGTCGTGGGCTTTGCTGTCCTCGTCGGTTCGTTCGGGGTCGGTAGTGTCGATGTCCGAGACGACCGCGGAAAGCGACCGGTAATCCACAGTGTACACTCGGTCTGCGCCAGCGACGGCATCGGCATCGAATTCGAAGTCGCTCTTTTCGACAACTCCGTAGACGTATCGGTTCGAACTCATCGTTAGTGGTAGGGTCCGCTTTCCCTTGCTGTGACGTGACGTCGCGTGCGTTAATAAGTCGTGTGGCGGAAACTGCAAGCATGCGCCTCGTTGGCCGCAAATCGTCGGATTCCAGTGTGAGATACACCGCCCTCCGGTAGCCTCAACGTTCAGGTGGATTCGTCTCGTAGGGCGTGTGCGGGGTGGTGGACAATGACAAGAGAGGAACCGAACACCTCGAACTTGGCGGAGGTACTGGACAGAATCCTCGACAAAGGAATCGTCATCGACCTGTGGGCGCGTATCGCTGTCGTCGGACTCGAACTGATAACCGTCGAAGCGCGCGTCGTCGTCGCATCGATAGACACGTTCCTGCACTACTGTGCGGAAATCGGTGCCATCCAAGCCGGAGAAATCGAGGCCGAAGATGTTCCAACCGATGCTCCGCGTCGGGGGGCCGCGGTCTCCGCCTAACGTCCGATCGAATCACTACGCCGCTTTTCTTCGTTCGAGTTCGTCGAGCAGGTCGCTCGCCAACGACAGCAGGTCGTCGTCGGAGAGGTCGTTTACATCGGATCGTCCGCTAGACTCGTTTTCGGCGTCGGCTTCGTCATCGGTCTCTTTCCCGCTTCCTTCCGATTTGACTGCTTCCTCCGTAGCCTCGCCTCCCGGTTGTTCCCCTTCGTTTTCGGCGTCCGTTCGATCGCGTGCTTCGACTCCTTCGCTTTCGTCGTCGCCGCGGCTGTTCGTAGTGGCGACGATTTGTTTTGCCTCCTCCGCACTCACCTCTAACGCGTCTTGGACGCGCTTTCGAAGGCGTTTCTCGTGCGACGGCTCCGATTTCTCTCTTTCGCGTCGGCCTTCGAGCCGCGTTTCCAGCGATTTTCCGAGTTTGCTCCCGACGAGCATTCCGAGCCCACACCCGACCGCCCCTCCGAGATTGCGACCGAGTGACCGGTCGTTCGCTCTGTCGTCCGACCGGTCGTCGTTTACCCCCTCCCGTACGGCTTTTTCGAGTAGCTCCGACACCGTCTGCGCGTTTTCGCGTTCGTTCTCGGTCACGGTTGCCCCCATCAGCCCTCATCGGCGACGATAACGTCGCGTTGGTGGTCGAAGCGCCCGCGCCGGTATCGTCCAGCCCGACCGTACCCCTCGACGTTCCCCGTCGCGTCGAGGCTGATGACGTACCTTCCGAGGATGTCCTGCGTGTCCGGAATCGAACTTCGCTCGACGACCTCCGCGACGACGCGCCACCCCTCCTCATCGAGGTGTTCGACTTCCACGACGCCATCGAGTGGCGAATCGGTCAACTCCCCTGCGACGGTTCGTCCCACGTCCCTCGCACCGCGAACGTCCAATTCTCCGTTCGACGGGGTCCCTTCCGCATCATCGTTCGTTTTAGACGCCTGGTTCGTTTCGTCGCGTTCCGTGGACTCGCCGGTCTGCGACTCCTCGACGGCCGTTTCGAGGCGAGAAAGCACGTCGTCGAACTCGTCGTTTTCTTTGTTTGCTTGTTCGCTCATCGTTTGCCCCCGGAAACGAGTCGGGACGGAGAATGATAATTCGTGCGCCTCTTTCGCCGTTCGGTCGGCGGTCGAGTTCCGAAATGGTGATTTCGACCGCTTTCGGCGTTCACTGTCCGAATATCGGCTCTCTCGCTTTGACTTGCCTTAAATAGCCCTTGCAACGGCGGCCCCAACCGTGATATATGGTTCTGCACGACTACGTACCATCGGGAGCAAACTCCCGTCGATAACCAATGGTACAAGCAGGACCTGACACCTCCAGTCTCGCAGACGTTTTGGATCGCATCCTCGACAAAGGCGTCGTCATCGACGTTTGGGCACGCATCTCCGTCGTCGGTATCGAAGTGCTGACGGTCGAAGCGCGTGTCGTCGTCGCATCCGTCGACACCTTCCTGCACTACGCGAAGGAAATGTCGAGGATAGAGCAAGCAACGGCATCCGACGATGTCAGCCTCGAAGAAGTCGAGGTCGCACCGTCATAATCACGTCGTCGCCATGTCGGAAGCAGAGCAGTGCCGGGCACTCACTGAGGACGGCGAGCGATGCTCTCGTCCGGCACAAGACGACGGTTTTTGTCACCAACACGATTCGAGCGACGAGACGATAGACGAAGGTTCGGAAAGCGACGGCGGCCAGAATGACGATAACCAGAGCGATGGTGGCGAACACGAGGAAAGTGACGTGAGCCAAGAAACTGAACAGAGTGAACAAGAGGCGGAATCAGACGACGCAAACGCGACGGAAGAAACAGCAGACGGTAGCGCAGATCAAAACGGCGAGTTCGACGTGATGGCCGTCAGAGGGGCGATAGAGGACGTTGCCAGCGACCTCGTCGGTCACCCGCTCGACGGAATCATCGAGATAGCCGAAGACGACGACGGTTGGCAAGTCGTCGTCGAGATGGTCGAGCGAAGTTCGATTCCGGACACGCAGGACATCCTCGGACAGTACGCGGTGTCGCTGGACGAGTCCGGGGACGTAACCGGCTATCGACTGCGGGAACGGTATCGACGAGGAGACGACCGGGAACAGTAAACTAACTATCCTTTTCTGAAGCCGAGCATGAACCCGCCGACGAATCCGGCGCTCACGGAGAGCGTCGAGAGGAGGGTCGTGACCCACGATGGCGGCGCGCCGCTCTGTGCGGTCTCGGTCGATTTGAGCATTCCAGCCGAGAGTTTATCCCAATCGACAGACATTATCCCGCGTGATTCGAGGAACTTGAACAGGGCGAGCTCGAGGCCGACGATGACGGCGACGAGTTTGGCGACCTTCTTCGCGGCGAAACCGATGATGCCGCCGATGAAGGCACCGCCTCCGAACTCCAGTCCGAGTTGTTGTGGCTCTATCCCGAATTGCATCGTCCGATTCAGGATAGCGACACGTTAAGAATTTTGTGGTTTATGTATATCGATAAGTCGGCACTCGGCAACATCCATTTCGGAGACGTATCGCCAATCAACGGGCGCTAACGTGTATTCCGAATCGTGTCATGTTTTGGTCAAATAGAGTCGAATCGTATCGATACGACTCGTCGCCTTCGACTTCGGCGGGAGATTGAATAACAAGCGCGGCTTACGGGCGACTGTGTACGGAAACGTGGCACGAATCGGAGTGAAGGCCCGGCACGGTTGACGTGGTCGGCATCGACATCAGCGGCCGTCACGAAGAGGACGGCGAATACCTGATGGTAGCCGCCGCCGTCCACGCGACCGTCGGTACGACGCGCGTTCATTACATTCGAGGGATTGGCTTCGCTGTTAGTCGCGAGCGACCGACGCTTTCGGCCATCACGGAACTCGTCGCTGACGCGGTCGGTGACCTCCCGAACCCGCCTGCTTGCCCGGTCGTCGCCGAGCGCGGCGAGTTTTACGAGGAGCCCGAGTGGATAGTCGAACAGCACTTCGAACCTGAATTTAAGTACGTCGAGAGCATAGCTGAACGTGAAACCGTGCAGGCCGCACACCACGCCGCGTACGCCGCTCGCAAACTACTCCTATGAAAGCGATACTGGCAAAACGAGTAGAAACAGGAACTGCCCACACAGACGAACTTCGGGACTTGACCCGCGCCGCCGGCTACGATGTCGCTGGCGAACTCACGCAGTCGCGCGAGGAGGACGCCGCGCTCCAGTTCGGCGAGGGAAAGGTCGCGGAACTCGTCGAGACCGTAACTGCGACGGATGCTGAGTTGGTCGTCTTCGATAACCAACTCGGCCCGTATCAGACCTACAACCTCGGCCAACGACTGCCCGAGGGAACCCGGGTAATCGACCGATTCCGACTCATCCTCGAAATCTTCGGCCAGCGCGCGCAGACGCGCAAGGCGCAGTTACAGGTCGAACTGGCGGAACTGCGGTACGAACTCCCGCGAGTCGAGGCGAAAACGAGTCTCGCGAAGCGCGACGAGCGACCCGGATTCATGGGTCTCGGCGAGTACGACGAGAGCCACGAACAGGACATCAAAGACCAGATAAGCCGAATCAAGGACGAACTCGACGCCATCGCGGACAAGGAAGCAGACCGTAGGCAGAAGCGCCGGGAGTCCGGGTTCGACCTGGTGGCGCTCGCCGGCTACACCAACGCCGGGAAATCTACCCTGCTCCAGCAGGTCGCCGAGGAGCTAGAAATCGGGGCGAACGACGACCTCCACCCGGATTTAGATCCGACCGCGGAGTCCGAAGACCGGCTGTTCACCACCCTCGGGACGACCACGCGAAAGGCGGCAATCGACCGGCGAGACGTACTCGTCACGGATACGGTCGGCTTTATCAGCGACCTGCCGCACTGGCTGGTCGAATCGTTCAAATCGACGCTGGATGCGGTGTACTACGCCGACCTCGTCCTGCTCGTCGTGGACGTGAGCGAGCCGATAGACGAAATCCGTGAGAAACTCGTCACCTGCCACGATACGCTGTACGAGCGAAATCAGGCGCCCATCGTCACGGTACTGAACAAAATCGACGCCGTGAGCGACGAGGAACTCGAAGAAAAACGCAAGGCTCTGTCCGCACTCGCGCCGAATCCGGTGGCTATCAGCGGACGAGGGGGAACGAACATCAACGAACTGAAGCGGCGCATCGACATCGAACTTCCCGATTGGCAGTTTGAACGGTTGGTTATGCCGATGACCGACGAAACAATGAGCGTCGTTTCGTGGGTTCACGACCACGGTCGCGTCGAGGACGTGACGTACACCGACGACGAGGTGGTCGTCGAATTCGAGGCTCGACCGTCCATCGTCCAACAATCGCGGGCAAAAGCGAGCGATTTGACGGCGGTTCCGTCCGCCTAAATCATCGAGGAAAGCGCTACGGCCCCGTTCGAGCGAATCCACGCGGTGTTGTTTTTCCGGTCGTAGATTAACACCGCGTCGTCTTGGACTTCCAGTTCGGCGTATCGGTCGTCGTCCCGACCTTCTCGGGTGTCGTCTGCTTCGTGTGTGCTCGGGGTCATACTAGTGAGTAGCGTGTCGTTATCGACTTACCCTACGGTAGTAGGTAGCAACCAGGTAGTGATAAGTGTTACCAATTGTCAAACTTCGACGGTATTCGATAGGGGGCGGTCGGATTATAAGCTTTCGGTGGAAACTATCTTCCGTCTATTCCTGCCGTCGCGTTTTCCGTATCGTCGATTTCGCCTTCGAAGAAACTACAATCGACGTCCGTTTCCGGAGAAATCGATGAGGCTAATTACGTATCGTAAGTCGGTTTCGAAACGTAACTTTTTGCCGGTCGAGTTCCTCGATTATCCCATGAGCGACGAACCGGAACAGTTGGAGATGTGGTGTGCTGGCGAAGATTGGTGTCCCATTACCACGACGGCGAACCTCGTCGGAAAGAAGTGGCATCCCGTCATCGTCCACCGACTGCTACAGAACGGCCCATCGGGATTCAACGCACTCAAAGAGGAGGTGGACGGTGTTTCGAGCAAAGTGCTCTCGGACAGCCTGAGCGATTTGGAACAAAAACGGCTCGTCAATCGCGACATCGTGAGCGAGAAACCGGTTCGCGTCGAATATTCGCTGACCCGTATCGGAAAATCACTGCGACCGGTTATCTTCGCCATGCGTGACTGGGGGGCGGAGTATCTCGCGCCAGCAGAAGACGAGCGTTCGTCCGTCGCGTGAGCTTCGTCGCGCTCCTTTATTTCGAATCCGACCGTTTTTCCTTCTCCACAACTCGAACGTTTCGAATCGCGGTGTCGGGATAGTTCCCGTCCGCGTTTTTTTCCGCGGCTTTCACCATATCCCAGACGACGTTCAATCCGGTCGTGACGCCCTCCAACGCCTCCATCTCACAGCCGGTTTTTCCGGTCGTCTCGACGGCGACCGTGAGCACCGCGCGGTCGGCGTGCACGGAGAAATCGGTGTCCACGTTCGTAATCGGTATTTGGTGACACATCGGAATCGTCTCCCACGTGTGTTTGACCGCCTGCACCGCACCGATTCGCGCGGTTGCCAGCACGTCGCCCTTTTTTACGTCGTTGTCCCGAATCGCCTCGACTGTTGACTGCTGAAGGTGAATCTCACCTTCTGCGACCGCTCGTCTGGCGGTGTCCGGTTTCTCGCCCACGTTCACCATCTGAACGTCGCCGTTATCGTCTGTGTGGGTCAGCTTTTCGTCCGTCGAGCGCCCGTCGTCCTCGTTCCTATCCGTCGCGTTCTTACACATCGTCATCACCCCAAATTGCGCGCGGTACCGCCTCCAACATATCGGAAGCGAGCAAACCCTCACCGTACTCACCGTACAGCAGGTCGCCCGCCCGCCCGTTGACGTAGGAACCGACGCAGGCCGAATCGAAGGCGTCGGCGGTTCCGAACAGTCCGGCGACGATTCCGGCCAGCACGTCGCCGGTTCCGCCGACTTTCATCCCGGTGTTGCCCGTTCGGACGACTCGCGTCCGCTCGCCGTCCGAAATCACGTCCGTCGCGCCCTTCGCCAGCACGACGTGACCGAGTTCGTCCGCGAGCGCCTCGATTTCGTCGGTCACCTCGCGCAGGTCGTCCGCCTCCGGGCCACCCAGTTCCGCGAGCTCCTTGCGGTTCGGCGTGCAGACCAACGTCGCGTCCGTATCGAGGTCAGGAACCGCGGGAAGTGCATCGGCATCGACGACCGCTCGCCCCGAAAACGATTCGAGGAACTGCACCGCCGCCTCGATCGTTTCGTCTGCGTTCCCCAGTCCCGGCCCGAGGACGACCGTGTCGTCGTACGACTCCGCCGTTTCGAGCAGGTCGGTGACCTTTTCTGGCGACAGTCGGTTGCCCTCGTAGGGTTGCACGATGAGGTCTTCCGCGTAGCCCTGAATTTCGCCCGCCACGGTGTCGGGTGCGGCGACGAACGAGAGATCTGCCCCCGCACGCAATGCCGACTGTCCAGCGAGCGCTGGCGCGCCCGTGTACGGCCCGCCGCCGACGACGAACACGCGACCGCCCACGTCGCCGCGAACGCTGTGGAGGTCGCCCAGGCCAACGAATTTCTCCGCGCCGGACGGGATCCCGATGTCCGCGACGGTCACGTCGCCGTCCAAATCCGCGAGTCCGGGTTTCGTGTCGTGGAAGGTGACGACCCGATCTGCTTCGACCGACGTGCCCTCCGCGTCTCCGGTATCCGCGTTGATTCCCGACGGCACGTCCGCCGCGAGAACAGTCGCATTGGATTCGTTGATTTTCTCGGCGACGGTCGCCTCCGGTTCGCGGAGCGCGCCGGTCACGCCGGTTCCGAGCATGGCGTCCACGATGAGGTCGCAATCGGGCAAATCGATGTTTTGAGAGTCGGTCACCTCCGTCGTGTCGTACTCCGACTGCTGGAGCGCCTCCCAGTTCTCGCGGGCGATGTCCGTCCCGATGGTTTCGGCCCGCCCGAGCAGATGTACCGATACGTCGTACTCGTCTAGAAACCGAACTGCGGCGAAGGCGTCCCCGCCGTTGTTCCCGCGTCCTGCGACGATAACTATTTTCTCACCCGGTTCGACGACTTTCCCTGCTTCGCGGGCAATTGCGTTGCCGCTCGACTCCATTAACTGCTTGCGCGGGACGCCGAGCGCCTCGGCGTTTCGGTCTACCACGGCCATCCTGTCTGCGGTAATCATACGCGCGGGTGTTCGCCCGGATTCGGGGTTAACGTTGTGGGTGTCAGCCGTTTTCCTCGCCCGACGACAGACCGTGTCCAACGCGTCAGGGGGTGACGTAAAGCCCCAGTGCATCGAACCGGTGGGTATGCGAGTACTCATCGTCGGCGGCAGTGGTTTCGTCGGAACGGCCCTCACGAAAGAACTCGACGCGCGCCAGCACGACGTGACCGTACTCGCGCGCTCGCCGGACAAGGCAGACCTCCCTGCTGGCGTCGAGACAGTTTCGGGTGACGTGACCGACTACGAATCAATCGACGGGGCGTTCGCGGAACAGGATGCCGTAGTTAACCTCGTCGCGCTCTCCCCGTTGTTTCAGCCTTCCGGCCCGGGCCACGAGGAGATTCATCTCGGCGGGACGAAACACGTCGTCCGGGCCTGCGAGGAACGCGGCGTGCAGAAACTCGTCCAGATGAGCGCCCTCGACGCGGATTCGAACGGGCAAACCGCCTACATTCGGGCGAAAGGAAACGCCGAGCAAGTCGTGCGGGATTCGTCGCTCGACTGGGTTCTCGTTCGTCCCTCGGTCGTGTTCGGCGACGGCGGCGAGTTCCTCTCGTTCACGAAGGTACTGACCACGCCCTACGTGACCGGACTTCCGGGCGGCGGTAAGACGCGTTTCCAACCCGTCTGGGTCGGCGACCTCGCGCCGATACTGGCCGACTGCGTGCAAGACGAATCGCACATCGGGGAGACGGTCGAGTTGGGCGGACCGGAAGTTCTCACCCTCGCCGACGTGGCGAAACTCGCCTATCGCGCCGAGGGGAAATCGGTCGTCATCCTTCCGATTCCGATGCCGCTCGCCGGAATCGGCTTGCGCCTCGCTGGCCCAATCCCGTTCATCCCGATGGGTGCTGACCAGTATCGGTCCCTAAAATTCGACAACACGGTCGCGGAGAACGACGTACAGTCGTTCGACCGCGACCCGAGCGACCTGCGAACCCTCGCGGAGTATCTCGGTATCGAGGAGTCTTCGAGCAGAGGTACGGCGGGAGATGAAACGCCGAGAACCGCGTAGCTGTTGTCGGTCATCCGTCATCCAACGCTCCCGCACATCTTTTGACCGTTCCAACCATCCCCCCGAACATGTACGAGGTCGAAGTGAAGGTTCGCGCCGACCACGAGCAGGTTCGGAACCGACTGAACGAACTCAGTGCGAATCCGCTCGGCATGGTCACGCAAGAGGACTCCTACTACGACGCGCCACACCGCGATTTCGCGGAGACGGACGAAGCCCTCCGGGTCCGCCGGGAGGCGGGGAACGACGAAACTGTCGAGGTCGTGACTTACAAAGGGCCGCTGGTTGAAGAAGAGTCGAAGACGCGCAAGGAACACGAAACCGTCGTCGGCGATGGCAACACAGTGGACGCACTGTTGTCCGCACTGGGATTCGACGCGACCGAAACCGTCCACAAGGAGCGCGAACGATTCGAAATAGACGGTTACGTCGTCACGCTCGATTCGGTGACGGGACTCGGCGAGTTCGTGGAGGTCGAAGCCGAGGCGAAGGAGAACGACGTGGAGTCGGTTCGTGACGGGGTCTACGATGTGCTCGAAGAATTGAACCTCGACCCGGAGGAACAGATTCGGACATCGTACCTCGGTCTCTTGCTCGGTGATACGGGAGAGTAATACTGGCACGCCGGAGCGTTTCCGCAAGTTATAGAATCCGTGACTGAGAACCTGAGATGATGACAGAGCGGAACATTCAGGTAGAGCCGATTGACCGCCGGGCAGTCGAAGACCAGGACATCGAAATCGTCGAGCGAAAGGGAATCGGCCACCCCGACTCTATCTGCGACGGTATCGCGGAGGCAGTTTCTAGCGCTCTCTCGCAGGCGTATCTCGACCGCGTCGGCAAGGTGCTTCACTACAATACGGACGAAACGCAACTCGTCGCGGGCAGTTCGAACCCGCAGTTCGGCGGCGGTGAAATGGTCGAACCCATCTACATCCTCCTCACCGGCCGCGCGACCAAGGAGTACGAAGGCACCAAAATTCCGACCGACACTATAGCACTGAAAGCGGCCCGCGACTATCTGAACGAGAATATTCCCGAGCTCGACGTCGGCACGGACGTCATTCTCGACGTTAAACTCGGTGAGGGGAGTGGCGACCTCCAGAGTGTTTTCTCCGAGAACGGCGCAACGGTTCCGATGGCGAACGACACGAGTTTCGGCGTCGGCCACGCGCCGCTCAGCGAAACCGAACAAATCGTCTTGAACGCCGAAGACCGACTCAACGACGAGTTCGTCGCGGAATATCCCGCGCTCGGCCCGGACGTGAAAATCATGGGCAAACGGGAGCGAGATTCCATCGACGTAACCGTCGCCGCCGCGATGGTGGACTCGTACATCGACAATCGCGACGAGTACGACGAGATGGTGGAGAACGTCCGCGACTACGTTCACGGCGTCGCAGAAGAGTACACCGACCGGGAAGTGAGCGTCCACGTCAACACCGCCGACGCCGAGGACAGCATCTACCTCACCACGACCGGCACGAGCGCCGAGATGGGCGACGACGGTTCCGTCGGGCGCGGTAACCGCGCGAACGGTCTCATCACGCCGAATCGCTCGATGAGCATGGAAGCGACGAGCGGGAAAAACCCGGTCAACCACATCGGGAAGATTTACAACCTGCTTAGCACCAACATCGCTGAAACGGTTGTCGCGGAGGTCGACGGCATCCGCGACATGCGGGTTCGCCTGCTGTCCCAAATCGGCCGCCCAATCGACGAACCGCACGTTGCGGACGCGAAGGTCGTCACCGAGCCGGGCGTCACCCTCGCCGACATCGAAGACGACATCGTCGCCATCGTGGACGAAGAACTGGCGAACGTGACGAACATCACGGAGCGCGCCGTGAACGGCGACCTGCGAACGTTCTAATCGACTTCGAAATCGCTACCCACCTTCGACACTCGTTTATTGCGGCCGCTGTTATGCCCGTCTATGCACCCGTCGGGAGCCGACACCGTCCTCGTTCGGCACGGGGACGTGGGCGTGAAAAGCAGGAAAGTGCAGACCGAGATGGAGCGACGGCTCCGCGACAACATGGCCGCGATTCTCGAAGACAGGGACATCGACGCCGAAGTCGAACGGCGCTGGTCGCGCCTCCTCGTCCACACGGACGAAACATCCGTTGAAGATGCGACGACCGCAGCGGCGGACACCTTCGGCGTTCAGTCCGCCAGTCCGACAGTCGTCGTCTCGCCCGAGCAAGCAATCATCGAGGAGACGCTCGCCGACGCCGCACGGGAACATTACGACGGCGGAACCTTCGCCGTGCGCGCCCGGCGCTCCGCGAAAGACCACCCCTTCACCAGCGCGGAACTCGAACGCGAGGGCGGCACCGCCGTCTGGGAAGCGGTCGAAAACCCGGAGGTTGATTTGGACAATCCGGACATCACCTTTTCCGTCGAAGTTCGCGAGACCGAAGCCTTCGTCTTCATCGAAAAGCGCGACGGCCCGGGCGGTCTGCCGCTCGGAACCCAAACGAAACTCGTCTCGCTCGTCAGCGGGGGCATCGACTCGCCCGTTTCGACGTGGGAGGTGATGAAGCGCGGCAGTCCGGTGATTCCGGTGTACCTCGAACTCGGCGACTTTGGCGGTCCCGACCACGAAGCCCGCGCAATCGAGACGGTTCGAAAACTCAAACAATACGCCCCGAACCACGACATGCGGGTTCGGAAAGTGCCCGCTGGCGAGGCGATGAACCGCCTCGCGGACGAAGTCGGTCCGGCCCGGATGCTGTCGTTTCGGCGATTCATGTACCGCGTCGCGGAACGCGTCGCCCGCGAGGAATCCGCCCACGGCATCGTCACGGGCGAGGCAATCGGACAGAAATCCAGTCAAACCGCGCGCAACCTCGGCGTCGTCAGCGCGGCAACGACCATGCCGATTCACCGACCTCTGCTCACGATGGACAAAAGCGACATCGTCGCCCGCGCTCGCAAAATCGGCACTTTCACCGACTCCACGATTCCGGCGGGCTGTAACCGTATCGCGCCGGATTATCCCGAGACGAACGCCACCCTCGAAATCGCACGGAACGCCGACCCAGACGGGATTTTCGAACTGGCGGAAGAGGTCGCCGAGAACGTCGAAATCGTCGAATTCTGAGATTCTGTTGCCCGATGAATCAGGATATCAAGGGGTCAGTTACCGGAGGAAAACAACAATAGTCCTTGGTACCGTTCGTAGTTGCATGAGCACCGACCGAACCCGAGTCGAAGAAATGATGTCGACACCGCTAAAGACGATTTCACCGGAGGCAACGGTCACGGAGGCCGCCGAAGTGATGCGTAAAAATGAGATTAGTGCGCTGGTCGTGACGACCACTCCGCGGTCAATAATCAGCAGTTCCGACGTACTTGACGCCGCTGCCAACGGTCTAAATCCCACCGAGTTACAGGTTTCGGACGTGATGACGACGGACGTCGAGACCGTTACTCCCGACCTCTATATGGAGGAGGTCGCAGCGATGATGACCACCTTCGGTATCAAACATCTTCCCGTCGTCGACGGCGATTACGTCGGGATGGTCTCTTCGACTGACGTCACCGCCCTCCTCTCCTAACGACGCACAATCCCTGCGTCCGACGGCCCGTCCCAGCGCGCGCCAACATCCCCGAAGAGTTCAACCGAGAGGTTGTTTGGAGTCTCGCGAGCCTTCGTGAGCGACGCGAACGGGAACAGGGAAGAGCGTGTCTCTTCCTGTGCGAGCGAATGAGCGAATCGGTTGGAGGGGGCGCGACCTGCGGCGGTTGCGATTTCATTGGGGTCGGCTGCTGCCGAAAACATTCCCAAAAAGAGATGAGATAGCACGCAGAGTGACCCTTCGAGTCGGGAACTGCGAAAATTCAACTCAAACTCCTCGGCTACTGCGCCAATGACTTCGAGTAACCGAGGCGAAAACGGCTCAATCTGATCCTTACGATTTGACAGCGAGGTACACGACCGCCAACTCGTGAAGTGATGGATTCGGAATTGCGTGCGGTCGTGCACCTTGAACGGCCGCAAGTGCATCGTGGAACGTTTTGTTTTCCTCTGCGGCGAGTGCGGTTGCGATGAGCGTGCTACTCCGCGAGATTCCTGCCTTGCAGTGAACGAGCAGAGTATCGTCTTTTCGGTAGAGCGTCCGAACCGTATCGACAGCCGATTCGAAGGCTGACCACTCGTTGCCGGAACCATCGACGAGCGGATGGTGATGTGTGGTGAGTGGATGTTTCTCACTACTGGCCGAGACGACGCTCTCGAATTGCTGACAGTGGTACTCCGGATGTGCTGCGAATTTGTTTCCGATGTACAAGTTTCGCTCACCGATACGTCGAATGACCGGTTCCGGTTCGACGTAACCGAACGGTCGAACGAAAATCTCGGATTCAACTTCCTTACAGCCTTCATCTGTTTTCCCGTCAGAATCCATCGTAGCAATCATTCTCTAACAAATGAAGTATTTTCTGATTATTCACGCAACACCACGGTAGTTCACCGACCACGCATTCCGAAGACGAAATCGCTTTAGCCCGCCGCTCCAACCCGAAAACTGTGACCCGCGTCCTGTTCGTCGGTTCGGAGGAGGTCGATTTACGCGCCGAACTGCTCTCCCGGGAGACGGCGCGCGACGCCCTCGTAACCTACCAACTCCGCGAACCGTACCGAAACTGCCTCGAACTGGAAACCATCAGCGTCGGTTCGGCCACCTCGCTGTTGAACGACCTGAATTGGTACCTCGTCCGGTTCGTAGACGAGGCGCTGATTCTCGAACCGAGCATCAGCGAGGAAGAGTGGCTCTCTCGAAAACTCGCGGCGCAGGTACGGGACGGCGACCTCAATCCGGCGGAAACCGACCCGCTGCTCAAGATGTACGGTGTGGAAAAAGACGAGTTCGGCAAGGAACTCGTGGAACCGATGTACGTCGCTCGAACCGTGGACGGAGTTCCGGAGTACGACCTGCGCGACGTTGACGAAACGCTCGTGGCTCGCGTCACCGAGTCCGAATTTCGGTCGTAGATGCACGAACGCCGTTCGCGTCGCTTTCGTCGGGACGACGATGTCGACGGCCAGAATTTACGTTTCGACGGTTCAAATTCGTAGTTCGACGCAATCCTTTTCCTCGTTCTCGGCGACAAGAACGTATGGTGGGGGTAATCAGCGAAGAGCAGGTCGTCGCGTGGCTCGACGGAAAGGTCGTTCAAGACGTTCAACACGTGACCGACGACGAGACCGAGTTCAACATCAAACTTCGGCTCGCACGACTGCCGCTTCACGTCATCAAGGAAGACGCTCGTGGACCGATTCGGTTGGTCAGCAACACCGCGTTCGATACGGAGCGAACGCGGAAAGTGATGGAGAACGACGAGGACAGAAGCGAACTGCTGGCTCGAATCGGACCGGTGCTGGCAGTGACGCCCGGCTTTTACACGTTCCTCGACGAGGACGGTACGTCGTGCGAATTTGCGGACGCCTACTCGATTCAACTCGAACATCGAATTTACCCGGATGGCGCGAGCAGACAGGCGACGATGGAAGGACTGATGAATCTCGCGACAGCCATGCGGTATCTGCAAAACACGGTTGCGGTGTTACTCGATTCGCGAGGGTAGGGGTGGTGGGAGTGGGTCGAGCGTCAGTGGGTTGTCAATGGATGGGTTGGGTCGTACTCGAACCCATCTGAGGAGAGAGCGGGCCGAGTTAAAACACCAGTTCATCGTTCCCAGTGATTGAAAACGGTCGTGTCGGTACTCGTTCCGCACTACCGCGGAACCGGTGTCTTCGTCCAGTGTTGCTACGCTTCTGTTGAACTGAGTTGCGGTTCCCGATACTGCATCCGGCATCGCGCCAGCTTTCGATAGAGAACGACGAAGAAGAATCCGATGTAGATGACGATGAACGGAAGGGTGATGAGAATGTTTTTCGGAATAACCGAAACGGCCGTATCGTACGTCCCGTGGATGAGTGATGCGATGAGCAACCCCTTCACGATTATCGGCCCTCGATTTTCGGGATCGAGTTTCGCCAGACCGAGATAGTACCCGGAAAACCCCGCGTAGACGACGTGGCCGAGACCGGCGAACGAACGGGCCACCGCTTCGACGCCCGTCACGGCAAAAACTGTTAGTAACGCGCTGTACTGATTCTGTGCGACGTGAAACGAATTCACGACGTAGATGAGATTTTGACCGTCGCAAACCCAAGACCGGCGAATGCACCGAACACGGCACCGTCGATGGCCGTGTTGAGATACGTCGTCCGAAAACTGTAGATTCTTACCGCGAGCCACTTCGAGGTTTCCTCAGCCGCTGCGACGATGAGATAGTAAAAAAGCACCGTGCCAACGAGCGGAACGAGCTGGAATGCGGGTTGGAGCGCGGTCTCCACGAGTCGAGCGAAGATTGTCAACACCAGCCCTAACGAGAACATGATTGCGAGCGGCGTTTTTGGAACAGTTTGGAAGGAATCTGTGTGTCTGATGAACATCGCGAGGAGAAACGCCGGAACCACCGAGGCGAGGACGAAGATTCCCACCACCGGTTGGGATAACAGGCCCGCCCAAACACCGAGAAACAACGGGGTGAGAAACAACAGCACGGCGAGCACCATGAGCAACTGATGCCAATCACCCTCCAGTAACCGGTAAATCGCCGTCGTGAATCGATCGAGGCGCGTCCGTTCGTCCCACGGCAGTCTCCGAACCAGCTATTTATCTCCCCTCGTCGTTCCTTAGACAATGAGCAACGTCGATTCGAAATTTGCCGACTGCGATGGTGTTCAAGTCCACTATCTAAGTTCGGGGAACCCCGAAAACCCACCAGTCGTCCTGCTTCACGGCGGCGGGCTCGATTCGGCGGGCCTCTCGTGGAAACACGCGATTCCGGCCCTCACCGACGATTTTCGTGTCATCGCACCAGACTTGCCGGGATACGGACGGAGCGACGACCCGGACGCGACAGTTTCGATGGAGTACTACGTCGCTGTCCTTGAACAGTTTCTCGACGCGCTGTCGCTCGATACGACCGCTCTCGTCGGCATCTCGATGGGCGGCGGAGTTGCCCTCGGATTCGCGCTGGAGAATCAAGACCGCGTTTCTCGACTCGTGTTGGTCGATAGCTACGGATTGGGAGGGGAAATTCCGGGCGGGCCGCTTAGCTACGTTTTCACGCGACTCGGAGGGACGGGATTCGCGTTTTCGCTTCTCGCTCGCAGTCGATGGATGACTGCTCTCGCCCTTCGGAGCGTCGTCTCCGGAAAACCGGACGACGAATTGGTCTCCGAAGCATTCGCGGAAGTTCGACGCCACGGCGGAACCGCGTGGGAGGGATTTCAGCGAAGCGAAGTAGAACCCAGCGGTCTTCGAACGAACTACGTCGGACGTCTGCCAGACCTTACGGTTCCGACTTTGTTGATTCACGGCGAACGCGACCCAATCGTGCCGGTTTCGTGGGCGGTGCGGGCCGGAAGCCTGATTCCGGATGCGGAGGTTCGAATCGTGCCGACCTGTGGTCACATGCCACCACGCGAAAAACCGGACGAGTTCCAAAAAATCGTACAGGCGTTCTTTTAATCGAACATCCCGGTCGAAAGGTATCGTTCCCCGCTGTCGGGGAAGACGGTGATGACGAGCGGGCAGTCGTCGTAGCCCTGCTCCACTCCGCCGTCGGACGTCACCGGGGATTGCTGGTTCCCCTCACCGTTTTCCATCATCTCGCTCCACTCCTCGGGCGTCTCCGGACAGTTGAGCTCCGGTTGCGCGAGGCGCTCTGCCACGCGGTAGGACGCGATGCTCGCCGCGCCGCTCGACTGCCCGACGAGGATTCCCTCCTCTCGGGCGAGCCTTCGACACTCCGCCTCTGCATCCTCCAGCGAAACGGTTTCGATCGCATCCAGCAGATCGGTGTCGAGCAGCTCGCTGACGAATCCTGGCCCCATCCCTTGATACTCGTCCTCGCCGGGGTCGCCGGTCGAAAGCACCGCGTTTCGTTCGGGTTCGACGGCGACGACTTCCATGTCCGGAAACTCCTCCAACAGTCGCGTGGCGGTTCCCGTAATCGTTCCCCCCGTGCCGACCCCCGCGACGAGGGCGTCGATTTCCCGCCCCTCGACCTGTTCGATGATTTCCGTCGCCGTCGTCCGGTAATGTGCGTCCGCGTTCGCTGGGTTTTCGAACTGACCGAGTCGAATCGCAGCTCCCGATTCGGTCAGTTCGTCCGCCCGAGCACGGGCAGACTCCATGTTTCCACCGACCAACTCGAGGTCAGCGCCGTAGGCTTTGAGCAGTCGCCGACGCTCGGGAGATTTCGACGCGGGCATGACGATGGTCAAATCGTAGCCCCTAGCCGCGCAAACGACCGCCAAACCGATGCCCGTGTTTCCGCTGGTCGGTTCGACGATTCGGTCGCCCGGTTGCAGTTTGCCCGCACGTTCGGCGGCCTCAACCATCGCCAGCGCCGGACGGTCTTTGGCCGACCCGCCGGGGTTGAACGACTCGATTTTCGCGGCGACGGTCGCACCCTCGGGCGAACGAACGTGGACGAGCGGCGACCCCACGGTGTCGAGGATGGACGATTTCATACCCGACGTGTACGGTTTCCACACCTAAACCCCTACTGGACACCGGCAGGAGATGCCGGAAGAAACGGTGGTTTATCACGTTCCGGACCAAGCAAAACGTATGGAATCAACCGAACCAAACCCGACGTGGGACGCGAGCGCGCACAGTGAAACCGTCGGTGCAATCGAAGCTGGCGTCGGCGAAGTCACCTATCGGGTGTGGGGCGCAGACTGGTGCGGCGACTGCCGGAGCGCGCTTCCGGATTTCTTCGCCGCACTAGACGCCGCGGGCGTCCCCGACGACGAGATGCGCGTGTACGAGGTAGACCGCGACAAGAACGGCGAACTCACCGAAGAGTACGACGTGACGCTCATTCCGACGATCGTCGCGGAGCGCGGCGACGAGGAAATCGCGCGATTCGAGGAGAGCGAATCGCGCCCCGCCGCGGAGTTCGTCGCCGAAAAACTGCTCGAAAGCGACGTGTCGGCCTAGTTCTATCCTATTCGGGCGCGAGGTCGGCGGCCCACTCCAACCCGGCGTCGATATCCGTCACCGGCGGCGAGCAGGTAAACGACCGGCAGACGTACAGGGTGGGTTCGTCCTCCGCTTCCGACTCTCGGTTCGCCCAAATCGGTGGCACCTCGTCCAACTCCAGTTTTTCACACCATTCCGCCAGACCGTCCTCCGTCGGCGGTCGGTGCGCCAGTATCCGTGTCGGAAGGAACGTTTCGGCGAGTCGCTCGCGCCACTCTGCGGGCAGTTCGTCGGCCGCAACGGTCAGTTCCAGCGACCCCGTCGCGTGGCGGTCCGCGGCGAGCGCGAGGGTCGCGTACTGGAAGGGGTTCGACTCGATGGTTTTCGAGTGCGTTTCGAGAACCGATTCGGCGACGTCGCTGAATCGGTCGTGGGGCGCGAACTCCGAAAGGACGAGCAGAACGTCGGTCGCGACCCCGAGACTCGACGGCGTGGATTGATCGGCCAACTCCTGCGGGCGAGCGACCAGCCGCTCGCCGCTCTCGGGCGTGAAATAGAGCGTTCCGCGCTCGTCGTCCCAGAACTCTCGCTCGATTGCCCGCGCGAGGTTGAGCGCGAATCCGAGGTGGTCAGGGTCGCCGGTCGCCTGAAACAGGTCGAACGCCCCGCGCGCGAGGAAGGCGTAATCTTCGAGATAGCCGTCGATTCCCACAGCTCCACCGTGAGACTGCGTCTCACGAGCTTCCGAGTCGCACTCGGAAGCGCCTTTGAACCGCCGCGAGAGCGTTTGTTCGTCCCCGTCCCAGTGATTCTCTCGAACGAAATCGAGCGCCGATTCGGCGAGTTCCGCGTACTCCGACTCAAGCATCAACCCGCCCTCCGCGAGCGCGGAAATCAGCAGCCCGTTCCATCCGGCGAGAATTTTCTCGTCGCGGGGCGGGCGTTCGCGTTCTTCGCGTGCTTCGAACACCTGTCGCCGAGCGTCGTCCAGCAGTTCCCGAACCTCGCTTTCGTGTAGGTCGTACTCCTCGGCCAACTCCGGAACGCTTCCGTTCAGCGTGAGTACCGTCTTGCCTTCGAAGTTACCCGATTTCGTGATTCCGTAGCGGTCACAGAACAGATCCGCGGCGGTTTCGACTTCCACCGCGTCGTGAATTTCCTCGGGCGTCCAGACGTAGAACGTTCCTTCTTCGCTTTCGCCTTCCTGGTCCTCGCTCCGGGCGTCCAAGGTGCTGTAGAATCCGCCCTCAGGATGGCGCATCTCCCGGTCGAGGAAAGCGAACGTTTCGCGGACGACGTTCGCGTAGCGTTCGTTTCCGGTCACTTGGTAGCCCGCGAGATACGCCCGGGACAGTTCCGCGTTGTCGTACAGCATCTTCTCGAAGTGGGGTACCGTCCACTGCCGGTCGGTAGCGTAGCGGTGGAAGCCCCCGCCGACGTGGTCGTACAGGCCGCCGTTCGCCATCGCGTCGAGCGTTTCGACGGCGACGTCGGCGAACTGGTTCGCCCCGGTTCGGTCGAGCGCCCGAAAGAGAACGTCGAGTTGCGCAGGTTGCGGGAATTTCGGCCCCTGCTGTCCGAATCCGCCGAAATCGCGGTCGGCGCTCCGGACGATTTGCGATGCGGCGTTTCGGAGCAACTCCGCGTCCGGCGCGTCGCCCGCTTCCGGCGTCGATTCCAATTCGCCTTCGATGGCGTTCGTCCACTGTTCGGCCCGGTTTTCCATCTCGTCACGGTCGGTTCGCCACGAACCGCTGATATTTTCGAGCAGATCGATGAATCCGGGTCGTCCCTGCCGAGAGTGTTTCGGGAAGTAGGTGCCGACGTAAAACGGCTTTCCGTCGGGCGTGAGCCACGCCGAGAGGGGCCATCCCCCGCCGCCGGTGACCTGCTGGCAGATGCTCATATAGATGGTGTCGATGTCCGGCCGTTCTTCCCGGTCAACTTTGATGGGGACGAAGTTCTCGTTCAGCAGTTCCGCCACCTCCTCGTCCTCGAAGCTCTCTTCCTCCATGACGTGACACCAGTGGCAGGCGGAGTAGCCGATGGAGAGAAAGATGGGCGCGTCGCGTTCGTGCGCCGCTTCGAGGGCGTCCTCGTCCCACGGTTGCCAGTGAACCGGATTGTCCGCGTGCTGGCGAAGATACGGACTCTCCTCTTCGTCCAATCGGTTTTGTCGCGTCGGGTCGCTCATGGTAGAGGTTTGGCCGCCGAATCACGTAAAGACCCGTACTACCGCACGACTGATGGTACCCGATGACGTACTCTGTTCTCACGTCTGAAACAAGCATATCCGACGAATTCGCGATCGAAATCGCCACGACTTGTCGGACGGGGATTGGGGATACGCTTCGGGGCGTCATCCACTTCACGCCGAGCGAGTCGGAACTGCTCTCCCTCTGGAACGACACCTCTACAGGGGCGACAAGGAGCGGGCGATGGAGATGAAAACGGTGTTCATCAACAACGAACGACTCGAATTCGGCACGCACGAAACGTACAACAGAATCAGAGAGGATGGTGCGGAATCGGACATCGGCGACTACGAACTCACCATTCGGGCCATCTCGGACGGGTTCATCAGTCGCGGTATCGTCGGTGACCACGGCGTTCTACTGACAAGTGACAGCCTCCACATCGTCAACTGCGAGGAAGTGGCGGTGTCGCTGCGGAAGATGCTAGCCGAGCATACGTAATCACATACGTGGATACTTCCGAAGTGCCCAAGGACAACCTTTACACCACTGTGCCTATATCCTCCCGGTATGAGCGAAACCGTACTGCTGGTCGGTGGCGGCGGTCGCGAACACGCTATCGCCCGGTCGCTGGCCGACAGTGATGCCTCCCTGTACGCCTGCGCGGGCAACCGAAACCCCGGTATAGTGGGCCTCGCCGACGGCTTCGAAACGCTCGATGCGACGAACACGACGGCGGTCGTCTCCTACGCGGAGGACGTGGGCGCGACTCTCGCCGTCGTCGGGCCCGAGGGACCGCTCGCGGCGGGTGTTGCCGACGCGTTGGAAGACGCAGGAATCTACGCATTCGGACCGATGCAGGCCGAAGCACGAATCGAGACGGACAAGGCGTTCCAGCGGCGGTTCATGCAGGAACACGACATTCCGGGATGCCCCGACTTCGAGACGTTCGACAACACCGAGGAAGCCTGCGAGTACATCGACGAGTACGACGGCGACCTCGCGGTGAAGCCCGCGGGGCTGACGGGCGGCAAGGGCGTCAAAGTCATCGGCGACCAGGTGACGCCCGAGGAGGCAAAGGAGTACCTCCGCGACAGCGACTACGACCGAGTTGTTTTGGAAGAACGACTCGTCGGCGAGGAGTTCACGGTGCAGGCGCTCGTCGCAAACGGACAACTCCGGGTTACGCCCGCCATCCAAGACCACAAACGCGCCTACGAGGGCGATGAAGGCCCGAACACGGGCGGAATGGGTAGTTACAGCGACTCGGGTCTCGAACTGCCGTTCATGTCCGAGGACGACTACCACGAAGCGGTTGACGTGCTGAAAGCGACCGTCGATGCGTTGGACGACTATCGAGGCGTTCTCTACGGACAGTTCATGCTCACCGCGGACGGCGTGAAAGTCATCGAGTTCAACGCCCGGTTCGGCGACCCGGAGGCGATGAACAGTCTACCGGTACTTACCACCGATTTCCTCGACGTGCTCGTCTCGGCGCGCGAAGGAAACGACCTGCCGAAACTCACCTTCGCGCCGAAAGCCACAGTCTGTAAGTACGGCGTGCCTACGGGCTATCCGACCGACCCTGAAGCCGGTTCGAAGATACAAATCGACGAGGAAAGCGTGGGCGACGCGCTCCTCTTTTACGCCAGCGTGGACGAGCGCGACGACGGCATCTACACGACGACGTCCCGTTCCTTTGCAGTCGTGGGAGTCGGCGGCACCATTTCGGAAGCGGAGGAAATCGCCGAAGACGCACTGACCGTCGCGGGTGAAGCGGGCCTGCATATACGCCACGATATCGGAACCGAGTCGCTCATTCAGCGCCGAATCGACCACGTTGAGGAACTTCGTAACTAACCGTAGCAACCCCCTACCGCAAACGACAATCGAACTATAACCAAGGTATTTCCGCATGATGGATTCACCATGGACGAACTGACGACGGACGAAATTTTCGACGTGCTCGGGCACAGCCATCGACGGCACGCGCTTTCCGCCTTGATGAACTGCAACGGAAAAGCGACGGTGACGGAACTGGTCGAGAAAACGAGCTACCGAATCGAAACCCCTCCCGAGCGAGTGGAAGTCGGACTTCATCACTCGCATCTCCCTCGACTCGAAGGGCTGGGCGTGGTCGAGTACGATTCCGAAACGAACGTCGTGGAACTGACCGACACCGCGAGCGATTTGGAACCGTTCGTGAAACTGGTGGACGAGTAAGTTCAAGCTATCGGAGCACAAATCTCGGCGCGTGAGCGACGATACGACCCGCCGCCACGACCGAATTACGCATCATTCGACGCCCGGCGGCTCGAACTCCTTGCAGTACTGGACGAGGGCCCGGAGTCCGCTCCGAGTCGCCGTACAGTATCTCGTTATCTGGCTCGTGCGAATCAATCCGAGCCTGCGGCTGAAAAGCTGGCTCCTCCGACGAATCGGCGTCACAGTCGGAACGGGGGTTTCGTGGGGTCTCGAATCGACGCCCGACGTGTTCTGGCCCGATCTCATCACGGTGGAAGACCACGCCATCATCGGCTACGACGCGACGATTCTCTGCCACGAGTTCCTGCAAGACGAGTACCGAACCGGCGAAGTGAGAATCGGCGAGCGAGCGATGATTGGCGCGGGCGCCGTCATCCTGCCGGGCGTCGAAATCGGTGCTGGCGCGCAAGTGGCCGCGAACTCGCTGGTGACGCGGGACGTACCGCCGGGGGAGACGGTTGCGGGCGTTCCGGCGAAAGCGATGTCGAGCGATAGTTTGGATTCGGAGTAGTTCGAGTGACGGTGACGATCACTCGACTACGTTGTGAGTCTCGATATTCGTAAATTCGAATCGTGCACCGCCGGTGTTGCTCTCCGTCACCGTACACTTCCATCCGTACACGTTCGTCAGTTCCTTGACGAACGCCAGCCCTAATCCCATTCCGCCGTGACTGGACGCCGTCGTGTATCCCGTTTCGAAGATGGTTTCTCGGTCGTCCGCCGGTATGCCGACCCCGTTGTCGGCCACGTAGAATCCAACCGGTAGTTCGCCGACTGTGATGGTAACGTCGTTTCCATCGTGTTCCACAGCGTTCTCGAAGAGGTTTCTGAACAGATGTTGAACGTACGTCTCGTCGGCCTGTATCGTGTCGTCTACCCGTACCTCCAGCGTCGCGTCAGGGGCGTCCGCTTTGATCCACGCATCGTGCGCTACGTCAGCGAGTTCCACCGGACTGCTCTCGAGAACCGCCTCGTAACCCTGCGTTATCACCAACATCACGTCGATGATGTCCTCGATGCGGTCGAACGCTTCCACGATGTAGTCAACCGCAATTGGGTTCGCATCCGCCGGGAGTTCGCGGCAGTACATCTGACCGATCATGAGCGGATTCCGGAGTTCGTGGGCCACCATGCTCGCGAAGCTATCCAGTCGCTTGTTCTGCTGTTCGAGTTGTCGCTCGCGCTCGTTTCGCTCGGTAACGTCACGGACGACACCGACGTGGTCGTGTTCGGCACCCTCCTTATCCGGGAGTCCTGCAACAGTCGCTTCGGCTTCGATTCGTTTCCCGGACGCTGTTTCCAACACTGCCTCGTACGTTTTCGCCTCGGTGTCGTCCGTGGTGAGGTCTCGTTGAATCTCGTCGATTACGGTCTTCGTCTCGTTCTCGATGACGTGCGAGATATGAGAGCCGAGGAGTTCTTCCTGGTCGTAGCCGACCATCTCGGCGTACGCCTCGTTCACCAACGTGAAGTGGCTGTTCTCGTCGACGGCCAAAATCCCCTCGTTGACAGTTTCAACGATACTCTCGTAGCGTCTGAGTTCCTGACCGTAGCGTTCAGCTTCCTGTCGCCGCTCTTCGGCGTTGAGTGCCCGCGTTTTGGCCCGTGCATCGTGGAAACCCATCCCGAGACCGGCGACGCTGGCGAGGGCCGTGAGGATGAGGGTGTTGACGACCACGCTGGTAATATCGGCAGCGAGCGCGATGAACAGAAGAACCCCGAGCATAACCCCGATGCTACCGAGACACCACTTAGCGATGGTTTGGAAGAATACGGGACGGACTTCGGTTCGGGGCAGTCGATAGCCACCATACAGAAGTACGAAACCGGGAACGCCGATCAGAGTAGAGATTGTCAGGGATTGGTTGAGCAGTACATTCTCCGCTATCGACATGAATCGCCAACCGATGGCGGCCGCGACGTACAGTCCACCGAGAGCGAATACGATACGTCGCCCGTCATATTCGGTGAATTCCCATGACTTATTCTCCATCATCCATCAATATCAGCGTATATTAATGATATTTATGGTTCTCTGTTCTCGCAGACCTGTGCCGGATTTTCTATCGAATACCGACGTCGTAAACGAGGCGGATTGAACGCGGCTGTCGTTTCGGATTCCATACTGAACGCAGAAAAGATAGATAAAATGAGGATTCTGTGGCCGTTTTTCGATTCAGTTTCGCAGTCGAACCGCGCCCTTCCGCATGACGAGGTGGTTCGGCAGGATGAACTCCTCGCCGTCGTTTTCGATGTGGGTGACGAACATATCGACCTCTTGAACGATTCCCTGGTTGCCAGCGACGCGAATCTCGTCGCCAATGCCGTAGGGTTGGTTAAGCAGGAGATAGATTCCCGCCGCGGACGACCGGAGCAGGTCCCAGAACGCTACCGCCCCGAAGACGATGACGGCGAGGACGTAGGCCGCGAACAGGACGATGAGAGTGAGCGTGGCGACGTTCACCTGACTCAATGCGATGAGCGACGCGATGTAGACGATACTGTATTTGACCATTCGCGGGAGGACGCTCACTTCGGGGAGCTTGACGCTCCGCAGTCGTTCACTGACCAGCAATTCCGCCTTGTCGGCTACGACGAATCCGATGATGAACACCAGCGCCGCGACGAACAGCTGCGGGGTAAAGAGGATGATTTGCCAGAACAACTGCGTGCTCAGGGGTAGTTCGGCGGTGTTGAGCGCGAGCAAAATCGCGACGCCGTAGATGAACCAGGAGGTGAGGCGGGCGATGAGTGACACCGTCGTCGTTCCGAGACTTCGAGCGGTACGCTCGAACGGGGTTCCCTCCACCACTTCGTGGACGCCCGCGGCCCGGAGGATGCGCCGATTCAATCGGCCGAGGAGATAGCCCGCGATACCACCAGCGACGAGAATGAGAATGGCGAGAACGATTCGGTACTCCTCGTAGAGGAGTACTCGCCACTCGGGTTGCATCTAATATCCCTCCGGATCCAGTTCGAGAATCAGCTCGCCGCCCTTGAACGACCGAACGAGGCCGTCGCTCTCGGAGAGGACGATGGCCGTAGCATTCGTATCGCGGGTAATCGCTCCTGCCGCCATGTGGCGTGCGCCGAGACCTTTCGGGATGTCAACTCCCTCGGCGGACGGTTCGAGATAGCGATAGGCGGAGACGATTTTCCCCGAGTCCGAGATGACGAACGCACCGTCCAGTCGGGAGAATTCCTTCAACATAACGTTCACGATAGGGTCGCCGACGTGAACGTGCGATTTCTCGAACGGATTGTACGAGAGCGGACGCGACTTGTTCATCACTTTACCAGCGTCGCCGACGACGAACAGCGCGCCGACCGGTTTGCCTTTCTGTCCCTTCTTCCCGAGTTCGATGGCGACTTCGAACACGTCGCGGATGACGCCGGGGTCGGCTCTCGAATTAGCAAAAAGGTCGTAGATTCCAGAATGAGACTCCTCGTTCGCTCTGGTTCGGGTGACGGTGTCGATTCCGTCGCCGAACATGCTGGCGATACAGGTGAGTTCGTCGCCGTCCTCCGCGAGTCCGTGGTCGATTGCACCCTCGATGCCGAACCGGATTCGGTCTTTGACATTGTCGAATTCCAACGGAAGTTCGACGAAATCGCTCGCACCGACGTTGTTGTCCGGTGCAACGACCACCACGTCGGAACCGTTCAGGTCGGAGAATCGCTCGTAGTACGACCCGCTCGGAGAGAAAAGGAACACCGCGTCAACGCCACTGACGAGGTTTTCGAGAAGTTCGGTCAGGTCAGTCATTACAGAAGGTCACTCAATCACCGGAGAAAAGGTTTGCGGGGGTATATGTCACCCGACATTTTCTTTTATGAAGGCGACGCCCCTCTTGGATTGGAGAGGTTTTCGTAATCCGTTGCGTCCACCGCTCTCGAAACTTACATACCCATGTCCGCGGCGGGGTCGGGAATCGGCAGGTCGTTCGGTCGGACGCCGAGCAGTTCCGCCGCGTGATCGAGTGCCATGTCGAAGCCGTAGTATCGCTCGATTTCTGGACTCTCCGGCGTGTCGCGAACTTTGAGCATGCCGTATCCGTCGAGGTTTTGCGCCACCGCTGCGGTTCGTCCGTCGCGGGATAGTTCGAGGACGCGCTCGTGGTCGGTTTCGAAATAGGTCGCGGATATTCCGTTTTCCGAAATCGTGGTCATGGACGGCGGTTCGAAGGGAACACAGTCGAAGGTATCGGTTCCGACGCGAACAGGCGGAAAACGAGAGAAAAAAGAGAACGGAGGGAGCGAAACAGAAAGGCACGTGTCCCGTGAGCGTTTCATTCGAACCATGACGCGATGGCACCAGAGCGGTACCCGGCGGGACATGTGTATCCTCCTCGCCGAGGCCGGGGAACTCCGCGGCCAGCGGCTCAAATCCCGCCTCGAATCGCATTACGACGAACAACTCGATCCGAAGCGATTTTACGGTACGTTGACTAGTCTCGTCGAATCCGGGCATGTTAAAAAGCGAATCGAGGGACTGTACGACGTTTACTTTTTGACCGATATCGGAGAACAGCGATTGCGCGACCAATTTCAGTGGATGCGAGAAAAGGTTGAAAATACGACGCAGAATTGATACTAATCCCAGTGGCGCGTGCGACAACTTCTCCGAGGACTCTTCGTTCGAGGGACAGATTGGATTCGCGCGAGGGATGACCGAGTGAAACGAGGGGGTCGGTTGAGGGGGATTGTGGTGCAGTGGCGGTACCTCGGCGGATGGAGGGGCGGAGCGAAGTTCTCGTTCGCGTCGCTCACGAAGACCTCGCACGCTGTCTGCACAGGTCTTCGGAAGTGAACGCCTCGGACCGGTGCCAGTGCGCGCCGCTGTGGAAAATTGTCATCTATTTTCGAAAAGCTAGCAATCCATCGGAAAGGCTCGATTCGTCCTCTCAGTCCAGCATCTGCGCGGCGATGGTGTTTCGCAGAACCTCGCTCGTTCCCTCGTAGATTTCGTTCAGTTTGGCGTCGCGGTAGTAGCGTTCCGCGTCGAAATCCGTCGTATAGCCGTAACCGCCGTGAATCTGGATGCCTTCGTTCGCGACCTCGCGGGAGATTTCGCTTGCGAACAATTTGGCCTGCGCGGCCTGCTTAATGTAATCCTCGCCGCGAATCTTGCGGTCTGCGGCCTGGTGCATCAGGAGTTTCGCGGCGCTGATTTTCGTGTCCATGTCCGCTAGTTTGTGCTGGATGGTCTGGAAATCGCTGATGGGGCGGTCGAACTGCTCGCGCTGTTGGGCGTACTCTAGCGCGTCGTCCTTCGCGGCGCGGGCCAGTCCGATACTACGCGCCGCGATGGTGATTCGGCCGCCGTTCAGCGTTTTCAAAGCGTGGACGAAGCCGCGGCCTTCCTCCCCGAGCAAGCGGTCTGCGGGAATTCGCATGTCGTCGAATCGGAGTTCCGCGGTCGGACAGCCCTTGTCGCCGAGTTTGTGCTCCGTTCCTTCGACGTGGAAGCCGTCGTCCTCCTCGGGTCGGACGACGAACGAGGAGATGCCCTTGTTGCCCGCGTCGGGGTCGGTTTTGGCGAAGACGGTGACCGTTTCCGCGACCGAACCGTTCGAAATCCAGAGTTTGCCGCCGTTCAGGACGTACTCGTCGCCGTTCTTTTCGGCGGTGGTGTCCATCGCCGGAACGTCGCTCCCGGCGCCGGGTTCCGAGAGTGCGAAGGCACCGATATCGGTGCCTTCGTTGAGCGGCGTCAAATACTCCTGTTTTTGTTCCTCGTTACCGAACTCGTAGAGCATGTTGCCCGCGAGGCTGGTGTGGGCCGCGACGATGGTTCCGAGGCCGCCCGACCCCCGCGAAATTTCTTCGAGCCCGATTGCGTAGGAGTGGTAGTCGAGTCCGGCCCCACCGTACTCCTCGGGGAAGGGCATTCCCATCAGGTCGAGGTCGGCCATCTCGCTGACGAGGTCGGCGGGGTACTCGTCGGTTTCGTCGATTTCGGCGGCGCGAGGCTTGATTTCCTCGTCAACGAACTCCGCGACCATGTCCCGAATCTGTTTCTGCTCTGCGGAGAGACTGAAGTCCATACCCGAAAATGCGGGCAGTCAATCCTTTACTTTTCCCATCGCCGTCCGGCCTGCACCCGCTGACAAACTGAGCAGCCAGGTGTTACTCTACCTCCCTTCGAAATCGGTGTTATTTGAATCGCTTTCGAATATTGTCCGCCGTGACCACGCCCTGTACGAGGTACGACAGCTTTCGATTCTTCGGCGCTATAGTCGCCGCACCGATTAAAATAGCGCCTTTCATCGGTTCTCCCTTCCGGAAGGCGTTCCCGGCCTGCACGAGCAGGGTGATGACGTTCAGCTTATCCAAGGAATTGTTTCCGGCGGGGGTGGTAGGAGTAGTGGAGGCCAACAGTCGAATCCCGGATTTGACGACGCGGAAGAGGGTTTGAAGCATGGACAGATACCAACATCCACAGCATCGTAAAGATGTCGGGCGCATTCGAAAGTGGTTGAAAAGTTACATATTGAGCCGTCCACTCCCGTCCCGCGTCCGAAACCGATTACCGGGACGAACCCAACTATCCAATCATGTACGGCGTGGTGACGCGAAATCCGGAGGAACTCGATTGGCCCGAGTTCGAATGGGGCTTCTACGAGATGAAAGACGTAACAGGGCGCGCGACCGAACCGGTCGAGTCGGGCGTGAACATGATTTCCTGTTTCGGCGACAGCGCCGCCGCCGAGAGCAACCCCTCACTGGTTCCGGTGAGCGACGAGGGCGAACTGGCGACCCGCGAGCAACCGTACTTCGACTGGGGCTACATCTGTCCGACCCGCGAATCGTACCGCGAAGGATTGTTAGAAATGATTTCGGACGCGGCAGAGGCGAACCCAGACGTTCGGTTGGACGATATCGGATTCCCGCGCGCGGAGTACTGCCACTGCGACCAGTGCGAGTCCGAATTCGAAGAAAGCGACTACGACGACTGGCAAGAATGGCGGGCCAACGTCATCACGGAGTTCGTCACAGAGGCAACCGATCGAATCCCCGGTAAAACCTATCTCACCCTCTACCCTGACCCCTATCCCGGCCACCTTTACGACCGCGCCGGACTGGATTTGGACGCCCTTTCGGAGTACGTTGACGAGTTCGTCGTCCCGCTGTACGACATGGCCTACTCGACGACCTACTGGTTGGAGGTCATCGCAACCGGATTCGAAGACGCCCTCGATATTCCGTTCAGTGTCGAACTGTACGCCGTGGACATAGACATCGACAACCTCATCCACGCCACGGAAGTCGCGGACGCCTACGCGAACGACGTGTTTTTCGGCTACGAATCGAGCAACGCCCGCGGCGCGATTCGGCGGATGGACGCCGACTCGCGGGAGGGCGTCTCGCACGGGAACTAAGAACCAACACCACACTTTTCTACGGCGTCACGCTCTCCTTGTTCAGAATCGGTCGTCCTGCCACGCCAGCAACTGCTCGCGGTCGCGGGTGTTTTCGGGCAATTCCGTGAACCACTTCGCGTCGGTAATCTCGCCGTCCGGGTCTTCGACCGTCAGCGCGGTCGTTTCGGCTTTCGCCTCGAACACCGGGAGGACGCCCCACGTTGAATACTCGCCGCACCGAATCGCGGTTCGGGTCGCAATCCCCAACCCCTCGTATTCCGCGTCGATTCCCGCTTCTTCGCCGAGCTCCCGCTCCGCCGTCTCGTGGTAGGATTCCCCGTCGCGGACGCCGCCGCCGGGAAGCACCCACATATCCACGCCCTCGTGCCAGACGAGGAGCAGTTCGCCCGACGGTCGATAGACCGCAGTGTGCGCGCCGTAGGGCGCACCGCTTTCGGATACCCTCCGGGCGAGGGTTCGGAACCGTCTGCGGGAGACGTCGTAGGTACGCGAGAACTC
The DNA here is from genome assembly GCF_020700235.1 of Haladaptatus pallidirubidus. GTDB lineage: Archaea > Halobacteriota > Halobacteria > Halobacteriales > Haladaptataceae > Haladaptatus > Haladaptatus pallidirubidus. The sequence goes on from NZ_CP085301.1 coordinate 107,207, forward strand.
CAGAAACTGCGCGTAGTCGTCCGTCAACCTGTGGTACGCCTGCTCGGCGCGCTGTTCCGCCTCGGTGGCGAGAAACCACAGATCATCGAGCGTCATTTTTGGTCGCGTGGAGTCGTGTCCGCGGTCTCGTTGTGGAGCGCGACCGACGAGATGAACGAAGCCCAGTAACGAGTGTAATCATGTGCCACGATATTCTGGCAGTCGGAATAAGCCTTCGGTCGCCGACATTCCTGAATCGGTCGCTTTTTACCATCGGGCGGGCTATTCGGCGGTATGAGCTTCGACGAAGACGACCGCGTCATCCTGCACGACCAGCACAGCGACTACGACGGCGAAGAGGGCAAAATCACGCAGGTCATGGAAAGCATGTTCGGCGACGCCACGTACACCATCAGCTTCGAGGACGGACAGGAAACGGGCATCCCCGAGGACTCGCTCGAAGCCGTCGAAGACGAAGCGTAACTTTTCTGCCCTCGATTCGTACATTCATCATGGCCAGCGTTCCCTTCCACTACATCGACCTACGGACGTTCTGCTACGCGACCGAGGACGACCAGCGCGTCGAAACCGCCCTCGAAACGTTCCTCCCCCAGGAGGTCGAAATCGAACGAATGCAGAGCGAAGGACACCACGGCGACAGAATCATCGTGCTCTCGGCGCGCGTGGAGAACGCCGACGAGATGCGCCATATCCTCGGCAAACTCCGCGAACTCGCCGATATCGACCGAGTGCGCGACGAACTAGACCAGCGCGTGGACGACAACTGTTCGTTTTTCGTCTCACTCGATAAGCAGTCGGCCTACCGCGATGCGGTCGAACTCGGCGAGGGAATCACCCTCCGCGCCAAAGTTGAAGCGTACCCCGCGAAAAAAGAGGCCGCGGTCGAAAACGCCCGCAACGCACTCGCCTGAGAAGTGTCTGCTCCCGAGTTTTCCACTGATTTTCAATCGAGCGCGGAATGTGTCCACAGATTCCGTTTGAGCGGTTTCGTCGACACAAAGTATATCACGGTACATCGTGTGTTGACGGATGTTACCGCGTATCGAACGTGAGTGAGTATCATGCAAGAGTGCCCATACTGTAGTTCTGAACTACTCGGCGGTAGTACCTCGAAGACGACTCGCAACGGAAACCCAACCGGACACAAAAGCACCGGCACCGAGCTCGTGTCGTGCCCGGACTGCGGCGGCGTCATCGACGGTTTCACCGCGCACTGAAGCTGCTGTTGTTGAGCGACTTGCGGCGATTTTTCATATTTTCCGTGGCTACTCCATGATTTGCGAGGTTCGAATCCGTTGAACGCACTCTCCTCTCACGAACGAAGTTCGAGGAGAATGTGCGGGACCGGATTCGAACCGGCGGACTCCTACGAGACAGCGTCCTAAGCGCTGCGCCGTTGGCCTAGCTTGGCTACCCGCACGCAATACCAAATTTCGAACTCTGCGATAAGAACCTGTCGCTCTCGTCGGACGAGCGTTTATATCCCATGCCGCGCTACCTCGTGTCGTGTATCGGGCACGTGACCAAGTCGAAAACGAAGCGTGGCTCGCTGAACTCCAACAGGCTGCCGACCGTCTCGAACTCGAAACCGGCGCTCGCTCCCGCGCGGCCGACCTCTTTCTCACGACGATTTCCGACGTAGACGACCCCGAAGATCGGTCGAAACGCGCGGTCGCGGCGGCCAGCCTTTACGCCGGGTCGCTCATCGAAGGCGACCAGCGCTCACAGCAGGCGGTGGCGGATGCGGTCGGCGTCGCTCGCCTGACGATTCAGCAACGCTGGAAGACGATTTTGGAAAAAGCGGGACTGCAACCCCCGTCGTGGTGAACGAAAGCAAAAACTCTCAATCGCGTCCGCTCCGAGCGGGGGTCAGATTACCGTGTTCGTCGATTTCGCCGTTGACGATTCGCGTACTCGAGATGATGTCGCCGTCCTCGGCTTCGACGTGCGGGACGACCACGATTTCGAGCGGGTCGAACCCGCGTTCTTCGCGGAGTTCGTTGATTCGCTCGCCGCCGTGTTTCGTTTCGGGGGAAACGATGAGCACGTCGAACTTCTCCTCGGTGGCGATACCGGTTGGTTCGGTGAGTTTTCGAACGTCGAACTCGCGGTCTTTCGCCTCGGCGAACGGTCGAAGTTCGGATTCGAGGTCGGCCTTTCGCTCCGTGAACGACCGAACGTTTCGGTCTTCGTTGCGCGTTTTCGGCGCGAGGTCGTCGCTCGTCAGTCCAACGGTCACGTCTCCGAGTTCGAACGCTCGCTCGAACAACGCCCGGTGGCCATCGTGCACCGGGTCAAACGTCCCACCCAACGCCACGTCCATACACCGGCGAATGGTTCCGCGTGGTTTATCACCTTCGGAACTCTCCGCCGTCACCGAATGGGGGACGAACGATTGTGATACCGACGGTACACCGTTTCGGCCCACTCGAAAAAATCGCAGTCGTCACATTCGAGCAATGCTCGAAGTTGGCCGTCATCGTCGTACGCACCCGCGAACGCCCAGTCGTCGCCGAGCGTCAGGCCGAACTCGACCGGGCCGTCGTGTTCGTAGATGTCGATGGTGCGACTGACGAGTCGAAATTCGAGTGGATTGCTCGACCGGGCGGTTTCGATTCGTTCCGGCGGCATGACGAGTTCCGTTTCGACGCCCGATAGAACGAGTTCCGCGTGCGCGTCGTGGTACAGTCGGCTAAGGACGGGAGCGAGCATTCGAATCGTCGTGGTTTCTCGCGCGCGCAGTCGCTTCACGTAGTGGCTCACCGGTGCCTGTGGCTGGTCGGGAGAGGCAGTAACGAGCGTTGCGTCAGTCACCCACAGAGGGTTCGGGGCGTGATTTGCATCCGGCAGGTGGCGGTAGAAGGAGTCGTATTCGGAAACCGCGTCGAGCGTCTCGACGTATTCCTCGTGGATTCGTGCGACGAGTTCTCCAGTGGTTGTGAGTTCGTAGACGCCGTCGCGCTTTTCGACCCAGCCGCGGTCGGCGAACTCCGAGAGATTTCGTTGGACGCTCCGGCGGGAAACGTCAGTTGCATCGGCCACGTCCCGCGGGGAACCGGACTGCTCGCGGAGATTGCCGAGCAAGCGAAGTCGCTCCGGCGACCCGGCGAGGAACGCGGCGGCCTCTGGCGCATCCATCGGGGAAAACTACGCGAAGGGGTGATGTAAACGTCCCTCTTCGGCGGTGCGTTCCCTCGCGGGCGAAACGTGATTCTTAAGGGGCGAACGGGTGTCGTTCTGTGTATGAGTGACGAACAAGAGGCAGAAGTGACCGAGGAAGAAGAAACCGAACAGCAGGACGGACTACAAGAGGGAGACTTCATCAGTCTGGATTACACCGCACGAACCGTCGAGGACGGCGATCTCGTAGACACGACCAGCGAGGAAGTCGCTGAAGAGGAAGGCGTCGAAGCTGAAGGACGAGAGTTCGGCCCGCGCACCATCGTTCTCGGTGCGGGTCACATCTTCGAGGACGTCGAAGATGACATCTACGGCAAAGAAGCGGGCGTGGAAGGCGACGTGACAGTCGATCTCGCGTTCGGCGAGTACGACAACGAAGAGGTTCGAACCGTCAGCGCCGACAAAATTCAGGAAGACGACCGCTACCCCGGTGCGCGCGTCAACGTCGACGGCCAGCAGGGCTTCGTCGAAACTATCATCGGCGGCCGCGCGCGCGTTGACTTCAATCACCCGCTCGCGGGCGAGGATATCGAGTACGAGTACGAAGTTCTCGAAGAAGTCGAGGACGAAGACGAGAAGGCAAAAGGCCTGTTCTCGATGTACATCGATGCCGACCTCGACATGTGGATTCAGACGGACGAAGTTGAGGTAGAAGTCGAAGACGATGATGGTGAAACGGAAACCGAAACGGTCGAAAAGGAGACGCTCTACATCGAGGCGACGCCACAGCTTTCGATGAACCAGCAGTGGATGTTCCAGAAACAGCAGATTGCGCAGGACGTTATCGACCGGCTCGACCTTGACCGTGTCATCGTGCAGGAGACCATCGACGGCGCCGGCGCTGGCATGATGGGCGGAATGGGAATGGGCGGCATGGGCGGTGCCGACCTCGAAGAAGCGCTCGAAGACGCGGACATCGACGAGGACGAAATCGTTGAGGAGCTCGAAGCCGACGAAGCGGAAGAAGTCGAAGAGTAAGCCGCAACCGAATCCTTTTTTCGGATGTGAACGACTGTCGGACATGCACACCCCGACGAGACTCTTTCATCTCCACTTCAACACGCCCGACGTGAGCGGCGCGGAAAACCGACTCGCAGTCCGCGGCCTGCCGCTGTATCGGCGGTTCGGCCGCGTCGATGGCGAGTTTCGCGCGTTGGAAGCGGACGACCCCGTTCCGGACGAGTTTCGGCTCCGGCTTCAGGACGCGGAGCGAGGCTACGCGAACGTCACACTCGCACCCGGACGGCGACCGCATTTCGACCACCTGGGACTCTGTACGAGCGAGTTCGACGCGATTTGCGACCGAGCAGAGGACGCGGGGTGGTCGGTGCGCGACCGCGACGGGAGACGAACGTTCGTCATGACGCCGTGGGAGTTCCGCGTCGAACTACATCCGGACGGAAGCGAGGTTGAAATCGACCTCGGGTCGTGGGATGACGCGCATTTCGGGACGGTCGAACTCGTGATTCCGAACGATAACGAGGACGAAAATAACGAAGACGAAACCGCGGCGCACGAATTTGCGGCTGTTTTCGGAGACGTTCCGGGACTCGAAATTCGAGCAGGAGAAGACGTTTGGGTACCGCGATTCCGACTGGTTGGCAGTGCATTTTCGGATGAAATACAGATCGACGAAGTACGAATCGAAACGAAAAACCTGCTCTAATCGTCGGAGCCGTTTTCGGATGAATTCGTGGCATTTTCCTGCCCTTCGGTTCCTCTATCGACTTCATCCGCCGACCACTCCCCGGCAGTCGCGTTTCTAACGACCGCCGATTCCGCGGTTCCGTTCCGGATGACGACGTCAGGTCGCGGCGCTGACGAGGGATCCGTTACTGCGGGTGGAACAAGCGACTGGTCGGAGCGCTCCGGTACCTCGGCGTTTCGGACGGTCATGTTCTCCACAATCAGCGTGTCCAGGTTCGCACCTTCGACGACTACGTTGGCGAGGACGGTGCGCTCGATGACGCGGTCTCTAACGCCCGGGTCGAAGACGCTGCCACCCGGGACGTCGAGAATTGAGCGATTTCTGACGACGATTCTCTGTGTGGTCACGTTGTTAAGCTCCCCTTCTTCGATTTCGAGTTCGGAAACATCGACGTTGCGCAGCGTGACGTTCCGGCGAACTTCATCGTCCGTTTGCAGTCTTTGAACGCGGACGGTATCTACCGTCGCGTTCCGCACCGTGGCGTTTCGCAGTGCCCACGTTCGAATCGTCGCGTTGTCGATGGAAACTCTGTACTGGCCGAGTTGACTGAACTGCCCGAACTGGCCACCGTTCGCTCCTGAACTGCCGCTGACGATCGGCTTTACATTCGGACCCGACCCGACGCCTCCAGCGAGCGCCGTGACTCCCGAAAGTGCGAGGAGAAACGACAGAACGACAGCAGACACGACCGTCGTCCGCTGGCCAATTGGGATTCTCATACTGCCATGAGTTCGAGAGACGGCATAAACCGAACTGACCGTTTTCTTCAGTTTGGAGGGTTAAGCCGCCGTTTCTCACTTGACGCTGATATGTGCGGCGAGGTCCGTTCGGATGATGGTGTCGCAGTATTCGCATCGAACGCCGTCTTCCAACACCTCGAATTTCGATTCGACGGGTTCGTCTTTCGTCGTGATGCAGTTGCTGTTCGGACAGGAAAGGATACCGACGACTTCCGTGGGACGCTCCAATCGGTGCTTTTCTGCTACTTCGTACTCGCGTATGATGTTGATGCTCGCGTCGGGAGCGATGAGAGAGAGCACGTCCACCTCGTTCTGGCTCAGCTCTCTGCCCTCGACTTTCACGATGTCCTTCCGTCCCATTCGGTCGCTTGGGACGTTCATCCCGACGCTCACGGCTTCGCCGTCACTGCCGTCACTGCCGTCAATGCCGAGAATGGCGAGGACGTTGAGCGCCTGTCCAGCGCGAATGTGGTCGATTACGGTGCCGTTTCGAATCTTACTGACGCGAAGTTCGTGGTCGCTCATTGTTCCTCCAGCAGTGAATCGAGAATCGCCATCCGCACCGGAACGCCATTGTGCGCCTGTTCGAAGTAGGTCGCGTGCTCCGTGCTGTCCACCTCAGGCGCGATTTCATCGACGCGGGGTAGCGGGTGCATGATGGTTAACTCGTCCGTCGCGTTTTCTAGCGTCTCCATATCGATACGGTATTCGCCGGCAATTTCCCGATATTCGTTTTCGTCGGGGAAACGTTCGCGCTGGATGCGCGTCACGTAGAGAACGTCCAAATTCGGAAGTACGTCCTCGATGTCGGTGTGCTCGCGGACGCTCGCACCCGCCTCGTGGAGGTCGTATCGGACGCTCCGCGGAAGTTGCAAACTTCCGGGGCTGATGAAATGCTGGCGAACGTCGAAGTTCGTCAGCGCGTGCGCGAGCGAGTGAACCGTCCGCCCGTACTTCAAATCGCCCATGATGCCGATGGTGATGTCGTCCAATCCGGCATTCTCCCGAATCGTGTAGAGGTCAAGCAAGGTCTGGGTCGGATGGTGGCCCGCCCCGTCGCCCGCGTTGAGCAGGGGTACGTCCACGAAATCGCTCACCATCTTCGCTGCGCCCTGACTCGGGTGACGAAGCACGAGCGCGTCGGCATAACCTTCGATAACCCGAGTCGTGTCGGCGAGGCTTTCTCCTTTCTTCACGCTAGACGATTCGACGGAACCCATATCGACGATGTCTCCGCCAAGGCGCTTGATGGCGGTTTCGAAGCTCATTTTCGTTCGAGTACTCGGTTCGTAAAACAGCAACCCGAGCAGTTTTCCTGCGTGTCGGTCGACGAACGCCGACGGATCGGCGTCGATTTCGGCGGCGCGGTCGAGGACGGCCTCGATGTCCTCGTGCGCGAGTTGTTTCGTATCTATGAGGTGGTCGTCCCGCATCGTTTGAACAGGCGTCACCGCCAGTCTTGAAAGCCACGGGTCGCCCCCAACGTTAAATCGGATGACGAAACCAACCCCGGTATGATCGCCATCGCAGGGGGAAAGGGAGGCTGTGGAAAAACGACGACGACGCTCGGTCTCGCGGGTTCCCTCGGCAGAACTCGCCGGTCGGTGTTCGCGGTGGACGCCGACCTCGATATGCCGAACCTCCACCTGCTCGCCGATGTGGACAACACACCCGGACTCGCGGCGGTCGCAAACGGAGCCAGAATCGAGGACGTTGCACACCTGCCACCCGATCTTTCCGGCGTCAAAGTCGTCCCCGCCCCGCAATCCCCGGGAAGAGGGGTGCGCCTTGACTCCGCACTCGCCCGACTCGCAAACTGCGCAGACCACGTCCTCGTGGACTGCCCTGCCGGGGCAGGGCCAGACGCCGTCACGCCGCTTCGCGCCACAGACCACATCCTATTGGTAACGACGTCGAACCGCGCCTGTCTCCGCGACACTGCTAAAACCGCAGCGATGGCGCGCGCACTGGATACTCCCGTCGTGGGGTGTGTCGTGACAAGAACGAACCGTTCACCTCGCGGCGTCGAACGACTGCTCGACTGCCCCATCTTGGCGACGATTCCCGTCGCTGGCTCACCCGTACTTTCGGACGAATCGGTCGCTCGGGGGTACGACACCCTCGCGTCGGCTATCCTGTCCAAACACTTATGAAAGAGTATATAGTTGTCGAATTTATGGAAGAGCGACTTTCGACCGGCGTTCCGGTGCTCGACCGGAAACTTGACGGAGGATTGCCACCGGGGAGCACCGTTGCCCTCTGTGCACCTCCCGCCAGTCAAGCCGAACTCCTCCTATCGGAGTTTACGTCGAGTCGCCCCACGCTGTACCTCACGACCGACCGCACCGAGGAGTCCGTGAGCGCGGAATTCCGCCACAACTCCGGTCGGAGAATCCCGGAAGTACGCTACATTCCCGGCGATGCCCCGCTCGACCACGCCCGGCGACTGTTTCAGCGGTTGCCGGGTGATTCGACGCTCGTCGTAGACCCGGTTGATCTGCTCGAACGCGAAGATCCGACCCGATACCGGAACTTCCTGCACGACCTACAGAGCCACGTTCGCGGAACCGACAGCCTCGCCGTCCTCCACTGTCTCGACGGTCGGAGCGTCCCCGACCAGCGCGATATCACGGAACACGCCGTCGACGTGGTGTTCCAACTGCGCACCGATATTTCGGGCGACCGAGTCGAAAATCGGTTGGCGGTTCCGAAGTTCCGCGGCGGGAGCGCACTGCCGGAAACCATCAAGCTCGAATTCACCGAGTCGGTCGCTATCGATACGAGTCGGGACATCGCGTGAAAATCGTCGTCGGAATCCGCCGACGCTATCTGCGTTCGTCTATCCGTCGCATCTGCTCTCGGTGAAGCGTAACGATCATGTCCGAGAGCACGCCGAACATGAGCAACTGGACGCCGAAGATGATGGAGACGCCCGCGACGACGGCGAGGACTTCGTGGCTCTCGCGAGGCGTGGCGAGGAACCACTCGAACCCGACGTAGCTGCCGACGAGCAGGCCGACGAATATGGAGAAGAAACCGACGCTCCCGAAGTAAAAGAGCGGGTTGTTCGTCTTGGCCAGCTGATAGAGGGTCATGATGATGTCCCCGCCATCCCAGATGGGGTGGAGGTTCGTCTCCGATTCGTCGGGACGCTCTTCGTAGGTAATCGGCACCACGGTCGTCGGAACGCTGTGTTTTACGCATTCGACCGCCAGTTCGGTTTCGACGCCGAATCCGTCGGACGTGAGATATGCGCGCTCCGCGGATTTTCGGGAGAACGCATGGTAGCCACTGAGGATGTCGCGGAAGTCCTGTCCGTGAATGATTGAAAAGGCTCGATTGATGATGCGGTTGCCGAACCGGTTCAGCCGTGTCATCGACCCGTTTTCCAGGTTCGCGAATCGATTCCCGATGACGTGTTCGTAGCCGTCGTCGAGCGGTTCCAGCATCACGTCGGCGTCTTCCGGTTTGTACGTTCCGTCGCCGTCGAGCATCAGGATGTACTCGGATTCGGCGCTCTCGATTCCTTCGCGAACCGCCTGTCCTTTTCCGACCCCGGACTGTTCGATGACGCGGGCGTCGTGGCTCCGTGCGATTTCCTGCGTCTTGTCGTTGGAACTGCCATCCACGACAAGAACGTTCGAAAAGCCCCGCTCCTGAAAGCCGCCGATAACCTCACCGATGGTTTCGGCTTCGTTTAGCGTTGGAATGAGTACGCAGACGTCCTCGGAGTCGGGCATTGTCGGGGAGATAGACACCGGGGGCTAAAAGCCCAACCTTTTCCTCTCGGATTTCCGACCGGGACAATCCATAGATGTTTAAAACAAACCGCCCAACCACGGGATATGAACCGGCTTGCGAAGGTGTCCGCGGTCGTCGTCGCGGTCGCCGCAATCCCTTATTTCGTCTTCCTCGCGCTGTACGGGTTGATTCGCCCGGACGGCTCACCCGCAAAAAAACGAGACGTAGAACCGAGCGTGAGCATCGTCCTGCCGACGTACAACGAAGCGGATATCATCGAGAAGAAACTGGACGACCTCCTCGAACAAGACTATCCAATGGAAAAAGTCGAACTCGTCGTCGTGGATTCGAGCGACGACGAGACCCCCGACCTGATTCGGAAGTATCTCGCCGACCACGAATATCCCGAACTGACCCTCATCGAAGAAGAAGAGCGCCGGGGCCTCGCTCCCGCGCTCAACGACGCCTACGCCGCCGCGAAAAACGAGATGGTCGTGAAGACGGACTGCGATTCGTTCGTCGCAGACGACGCCCTTCGCGTTGCGGCGGCGAATCTCGCCGACCCCGGAATTTCGGCGGTCACCGGGCAGAATGCGGACGTTCTCGGGGGAAGCGAAGTCGAAGCGGGATATCGCGGCGTGCAGGCGCACGTCCAAACGCTCGAATCCCACCTCGATTCGACGCTCATCTTCCACGGTCCGTTTTCGGCGTTCGAAAACGACGCTATCGTCCCCCTCGACCCGAACTCGCTCGCGGACGACACCGAACTCGCGTTGAAGATCCGCCGAAACGGGAAGCGCGTTGTCTTCGACCCGGACATCCGGTACAGCGAGGCGTCCCACTCTGATTTCAAAAAGCGTAGATTACAGAAAGACCGGAGGGGGATGGGATTGATTCGACTTCTCTTCCAGCACCGCGACGCGCTCGGCAAGTACGGCAGCTACGGCGGGTTCGTGCTTCCGTTCAACTGGTGGTTCATGATTATCTCCCCGTGGTTGGTTGCGTTGGGCGTTGGATTGATGACCGGTGCCGCACTGCTTACAGCGGGGCCGTTCGGGTTGGTCGTACCCGGCGCGCTTGCCGTCTTTGTTCGGTTGGGTGGAAGCGATCGGTTGGGTTCGCTGCAACCGCTGTACGCTATCTTCGATACGCAGGTGTCGCTGTTTCGGGCTAGTCTAGAACTGTTACGTGGTGAGGGCGACGGGATGTGGGAGATAGATGAGGAACTGCGGGAGGCATTCGAATGAAACAAATGTCTTCCGAAGAGTACTCTCGGTACTACTTGAATAAAATGAGTGAGAAAGCTTATGTATTCTAAGGGATCTGGAAGACGATAAGGTATGTCGGACAACCTCTCTTCGGTTGCTATTCTTCACGACCGTTTTCCGCAGATAGGTGGTGGTGAGAAGTTTGCCATCGAAGCGGCTCGAACCCTGGACGCGCCGATTTACACGATGTACGTGTATCCCGGGACGGAGATTCCAAACGACGTGCGCGTCATTCCGATCAAGCAAGAGAAATACGCCCGTGGACCGTCGAAGCACCTGCTCGCGTGGAAAAACGAAGGTTCGAACCCGTTCGAAACGCTCTCCGTGGCGATGGATATGACCGACGCACACCCGGATCTGACGGAGTATGACGTAATTTTGGGAAGTGCACCTTTATCCAAACACTATGTTCCGACCGTTGACCAGACGATTATTCACTATCCACACAGTCCGCCACGGTGGCTGTACGACCTCTACCGGGACCGAATGGCCTCGTTTGATTACCCGGGTATCCGGTTCGCACTGAAAGCATATGCGAAGTGGTGGCGAGCGTTAGACAAGGAAGCGAATGATTACGTCGATACGTTCATCGCCAACAGCGAACTCATCCGCGATCGGATTCGCCGGTACTACCAGCGTGATGCCGAAGTCGTCTATCCGCCCGTTACCGGCGATTGGCGTAATGAAAGTGACGAGGGCTACTTCGTTACCTGGTCACGACTCGCGCCTGAAAAACGAATGCCCCTCCTTGCAGAGGCGTTTACGGAACTGAACGAGCGACTCATTGTTGCCGGGGATGGGGCGGATAGAGAACAGCTCGAACGGATCGCACGAGGCCACGACAATATCGAAGTACGGGGCTTTGTCGAAGATATCGAATCACTCGTCGCTTGTTCAACGGCGGTGGTTTATGCTCCCGTGCAAGAGGACTTTGGACTCGTCGGCGCTGAGGCGTTGATGGCCGGAAAACCGCTTCTTGGAGTGAACGAGGGCTTCACCAAGTATCAAGTTGAAGAAGGCGTTACCGGCGAGTTATTCGAGCCGACCGTGGAGTCGATTCGGAAGGCGGTTCGGTCGTTCGACTCCGAGGAGTACGACGAGAAAACCATCCAGAACCACGCCGAGCAATACAGCTACGAATCGTTCCAATCGGGGCTCCGAAACACCGTGGAACGGACTGCCGGGGAGAACGAGCGATGTCGATAGAACGAACGATCACCGCGCCAAACCCGACAATCTCTGTCGTCATCCCGACAATACCTACGAACAGCCACGAAGAAGTCGTCGCCCATCTCAAATCACAAACCATTGACAATTTTGAGGTTATCGTCGTAAATAACGCTAATCTTGACATTTGCGAAGCGAGAAATGCTGGGATAGAGGCTGCAGATTCCAATATCGTGGCATTGACCGATGACGATTGCCGGCCCGAAACAGATTGGCTCTCGAATGTCGTAACCGAGTTCAACTCGGATCCGAACCTCGTCTGTCTCGAAGGAAGAGTCGAGGGAGGTCGGACATACGAGGGAACTCGAAAGTACGTTGGCTGTAACCTCGCGTTTAACCGGAGCGCAGCGCTCGCCGTTGGCGGATTCAGTAGCAGGTACGCTGGCTGGCGTGACGATACCGAATTTGGTTGGCGAATGGAACGGGAAGCAAATGGCATGTGTCTTTACAGCGATAGTGTCCGGATGCATCATCCTGATTTACCGCGGGCGAATATCAATACGGAATTGGAAGCGCAGCTGAAAGCTGAATATCCCAACCGATACGAAAACGTTATTGCGCCGGACACTACGATAGGTCAAATAAACGATTGGCTGTGGCGGAAGGGGTTTTGGGACCTAGCCGACGCCATTCGTTACAGAAATTAAAATGACAAATATTGCACTAATTGTGTTGGATACCTTGCGCAAAGATGCGTTCGATAAACATTTTGATTGGCTTCCTGGGACCCGATTCGAGAATGCTTGGAGTACAAGCCACTGGACAGTACCGGCGCATGGCTCACTGTTTACGGGAAAATACGCAAGCGAAGTAGGAATTTTTGCCAGCCACCAGCAATTCAATTGTGACGATGAACTCCTCGCGGAAACACTTTCCGATGCAGGGTTTAGGACTCGGATGTTTAGCGCAAATCCAAACATCTCGCCGACTTTCAGCGCAGACAGGGGTTTCGATATGTTTCGTGGAAGTTGGCGACTAGAAGGGATAGAGCAGAACATACTCAATTGGGACAAGTTCATCGCTAAAACGCGGAGTATGGGACCAGAACGGTTCCTTCTTGCACTTAAAGAAGTCCTATTTGGTGATTATGATACGATACCCTCTCTCAAGCAAGGTGCCAAATTAAAACTTAGGAATAAAAAAATCGGTGAAAATGCTGTTGACGACGGTGCGTTGACTGCGCACAACTTAGTGAAAAACACGGCATTTGATGAAAACGAATTTCTATTCATGAACTTGATGGAGGCACATACGCCATATTATCCGCCTGACGGCTACGGCACTGGAGATAGTGTTGAACTACAAGGACTCAATGCAACCTTTGATGAGCCAGAAGATGATCCGGATGAGATTCGCCGAGCATACGACGATTGCGTTCGGTATCTCTCAGATATGTATGCAAACATATTTAACGAGCTGAAAAGTGACTTCGATGTTATCATCACAATGTCTGATCATGGAGAACTCCTAGGTGAGCACGATGCATGGGAGCACATGTATGGACTCTATCCCGAGCTGACGAATGTTCCGCTATCGGTATATTTTGGCGAAAACGAGCAAACGACTGTTCAGCAATCAGTGAGTATTCTTGATATTTATCAAACTATTCTTGGAGCTGCTGATATCGACCCACCGGAGGGAACACGCGGTCGAGATCTCACAGAAGATCTTGACGATCGTGAGTATCTTGTTGAGTATCACGGATTACACGACCGAAATTACATCGCGCTTGAAAACCGTGGTTACGAGGATATCGAGTTCCTACAGACAAAACTTAATGGAATTGCCACAGATAGTTACTATGGCTTTGAGACGTTCGACGGATTCGAAGAACATGGCACATCCCCATACAGTTCACCGCATGACCGACTCAGCGAGCTTACCGGGGAGCTTGATTACGCTGAAGTTTCGGATTCCAGAACTGACGATCTCAGTGAAGAAGTTATAGAACAACTTGAGGACTTGGGTTATGCTTGAGTCTCCACTTGTCAGCGTAATAATTCCTACGCTCAACCGTCCTCGTCTGGTTGAGAGTGCCGTTAAAAGTGTTTCTGATCAGACGTACGAGAAAATTGAAATTATTGTCGTAGATGATTCGGACTATTCGAGTACGTCTCCACCTTCATTCGAAGAAACGAACATCGATATCACCGTTCTCCAAGGTGAAACGTCAGAGGGATTACCACACGCACGCAATCGAGGAATTGAGGCCGCCTCGGGTGAACTAGTGGCTTTTCTTGACGATGACGATGAGTGGAAAACGAAGAAAACCGAAAAACAAGTTCGACGGTTCAAAACTCGCGATATCGGACTCTGTACGTCGTGGCGCTACATGGTTGGTTCAGACAACAAAGTAGAAAATGTCGCAAAAACCGACATAGAGGGAGATCTTGTTCGAAAGCTACTGTGTCAAAACGTTATCGGCCCCCCATCTGGCGTGATGGTACGACAGGACGTTATCGACTCAGTCGGAGCATTTGACGAGGAGTTCCTTCTCTGGGAAGACCGTGAATGGTATCTTCGGGTGGCACAAGTGTATGATGTCGATTGCGTTGAGGAACCACTCGTTCGGTATGCTCTTGATTCACCCGAAAAAATGAGCGGGAATCTCACGATGGCGCGAAACACAGCATATCCACAACTACTTGACAAACACGATCAGTTGATAAAAGAATATGAGAGGCGGTTCGTTCAAGGGTGGAAGTTCCGCAAGTTCGGGAAGATGGCGTATGATACCGGCTCACGTGTGACTGCTCTTCGTTATGCTGTTCAAGCGATCGCTACATATCCCAGAGCGTGGCCATTTTATCGTTTATTCATCCGTTCTCTGATAGGAGATAAAATATACGCCTTGTTGGATAAGACAACGATGCAAATCAGAAATGCGGTAAAACGATGGAAAATACGTTCAGAAGCACAAGGAAGTTAGATAGTGTATAATTAATGAATATACAATAGAAATGGTTGAAGCGACAGATGTGAGTCTCGGAGGAGAAACAGCAAAAGCCTTAGTAGCGAAGTTTACGTTAGCTGCAAGTGGATTCGTTGCAACCATACTATTTGCTCGTGAGCTTGGACCAACAGCCTTCGGTGGATATTATCTTCTGTTTGCTTTGACAAAAATAGCCGATCGCCCGCTCAATGGTTGGGCATCCGCTAGTAAAAAACGGTTCTCTGAAACGACAAAACAACGGAAAGAAGTGGTTGGTGCTCAGTGGGGTTTTACCGTCATATGGCTTTTATTCATGACAAGTGTGTCATTTTTATTCCACGAGCATTTGATCACATATACTGGTCTCGCCACAGCACCTGTACTATTTCTCCTTTTGCTCGCTACAGAGTCTAACTATGAAGCGTTCGATCGGGTGCTAAAAGCTCGAGGTCTTATTAGTGTTGCAACATGGACAGATGCTATTCGTTCATATTTGACATTACCGCTCCAGCTTCTTTTAGTTATAGCAGGATTCGGTGCCGCAGGATTGGCATATGGTCTTGCAGGTGCGACTGTCCTTACTTTTCCAATTCTTCTCTTCTATCTTAAAGTACGCCCGACGCTCCCATCATCTCGGACTGTTCGTAGCCTCTGGGAATACGCCAAGTACAGTATTCCAACTGAGTTTTTTGCAACATTGTATTCTCGGTTTGATGTGATGCTGCTCGGGTTACTGCTCACTCCTAGCGCAGCGGGCCAATACGAAGTTGCAGCAATGTTGACGCTTCCGGCGACGTTCATCGCCACACTAGCTGCGAGTGGACTCATGCCGAGAGTTAGCAAGTTAACTAGCGAGAGTAAACCAGTGGCGCAAGAGATATCGAATACACTCTCGTTTGCAAGTATCCTCGCAGTCCCAATTTTTTTCGGTGCACTGGCATTTCCAACAGCATTGGTCATAACCGTCTACGGCGGTGAATTTGAGGCGGCCGCTCCCTTACTTGTCGTGTTGGCAATCTATCGGATCATTTCAACGCAAACAACTGTGTTGAGAAAATCGATAAATGGACTTGATCATCCTAGTGTGAATATGCGAATCTCGGCCATTGCACTGTCATTCAACATTATATTAGGAATTATACTGACAATTCGATTTGGGGCAGTTGGAGTCATTATTGCAACCATTTTCGCAGAATGTCTAATATATGTAAGTACTTCTTATTTTATCAAACAAAAAATACACGGCGTTACCCTCGTATCCCGGCCTCTTCTCGAACAAATTGGTGCAGGATTGATAATGTTCGTTACCGTCTCAGGTATTCACGGATTCATCCCGGTCCAGTCGTGGGTTGACCTCTCGCTTCTGTTAACGATAGGAGCAGGAACGTACGGATTCGTCCTCCTCCTCATCAGCGACAGGCTCAGATACACTATCGGGAGCATTCTACGCGGTTCCCGACTTGAGCAGTTCGTCCCAAAGCCTGTTTTAAGGTGGTAAACCTATCACTCGTTGTGCTATCATAAGGCTTATCCCCACTTTGCCAGACCTTTCACTCGATGAGCCAAGGCACAGAACAGGTCGAGGAGTCCTCCAATCTCGCTGACTCCGTCCTCGACCAGATAGAAGACTGGTACCACATTCCTGCGCTCGCGCTCCTGCTGGGATTCATGTTGTGGGTTCGCCTGCAGTCCTACGACAGGTTCACTCTCGATGGCGAGGTGTTTTTCGCCGGTAACGACGCGTGGTACCACCTCCGACAAGTACAGTACACAGTCAACAATTGGCCCGCGACGATGCCGTTCGACCCGTGGACGTTCTACCCTCAAGGGACGAGCGTCGGCCAGTTCGGGACGCTGTACGACCAGCTCGTCGCGACCGCCGCGCTGGTCGTCGGTCTCGGCGATCCATCCCAGAAGACGGTCGCGCTGACGCTACTGGTCGCTCCCGCGGTGTTCGGAACCCTCGTCGCGGTTCCGACCTACTACATCGGGAAACGAATTGGCGGTCGTCTCGGCGGCGTGTTCGGCGTCCTCATACTCGCGTTGATTCCCGGGGAGTTCCTCCGGCGCGGATTAGTCGGGTTCGCCGACCACAACGTCGTGGAGCCGTTATTCCAGGCGTTCGCCGTGCTGGCGATGATGGTCGCCGTCTCGATTGCAGAACGGGAACGACCCGTCTTCGAGCTGCTTGCCGACCGGGACTTCGCGGCGGTTCGCCGTCCACTCGGCTACAGCGTTCTCGCGGGTGTTGCGACCGCGCTCTACCTCTGGACGTGGCCGCCGGGGATTCTCCTCATCGGTATCTTCGGCATTTTCTTCATGCTGAAACTGACCGCGGACTACGTCCGCGGCATCAGCCCAGACCACCTCGCCTTCGTCGCGTCGGTCAGCATGGGCGTGACGGGGCTGCTGCTGCTTGTTCCGCTCGGAACGATTTCGTTCAGCGCGACGAAGTTCTCCATCCTCCAACCGCTCATGGCGTTCGCAATTTCGATTGGCGCTGGATTCATGACGTGGTTGGCGCGCGAGTGGGACGACCGCGACGTGTCGCCGACGCTGTATCCGGTCGCCATCTTCGGCATTCTCGCCGTCGGTACCCTTCTCGTGTATGTCGCACTCCCGAACCTGTTCAACCTGATTCAGACCAACCTCGTCAGGTTCGTCGGTTTCAACGCTGGTGCGGCACAGCGAACCATCGGTGAAGCACAGCCGTTCCTGCAAGGGTCGCAGTCGCTTTCGTCGGCGGTTATCCCGCAGTACGGGCTGATGTTCTTCACCGCCATTCTCGGCGCACTGGTGATGGTATGGCGCTCGGTGTCGGCCGACGAACACGAGGCCGAAAAATTGCTCGTCCTCGTCTGGGCAGCCTTCATCACCGCCGCCGCGTTCACGCAGGTTCGATTTAACTATTACCTCGCAGTTCCGGTCGCGGTGCTGAACGCCTACCTCCTCGGATGGATTCTCGGGGCGGTCGGGTTCGACAGCGCGACGCGAGATACGATTCGGAACGTCGAGATGTACCAAGTGTTGGCGGTCGTCTTCGTCATCATGCTCGTCATCCCCGGACTGGTCATGCCGGTGCAGGTCGGCAACGGCCAGACGGCCACCGCGGCCCAGACGGGCAACAGCACCGCTCCCGGTGCCGTCACCCAGTGGGATGGCACGCTAGAGTGGATGCAGACGAACACGCCACAGGAAGGCAACTACGGCGGTGCCGGAAACGAAATGGAGTACTACGGCACCTACACCGAAGGTGACGGCGATTACGACTATCCGAAGGGAACCTACGGCGTGATGTCCTGGTGGGACTACGGTCACTGGATTACGGTCGAAGGTGAGCGAATCCCGAACGCCAATCCGTTCCAAGAGGGCGCGAACACGGCCGCGAACTACCTGCTCGCCGAGAACGAATCCGAGGCCAATCGAGTTCTCGACAACCTCGGTGACGAAAACGAGCAGACGCGCTACGTGATGGTCGATTGGAAGATGGTCGAAACGAACGGCCAGCAAGGGAACGTGAAATTCTTCGCGCCGACGGTGTTCAAAGACGACGCCTCGGCGGGCGACTACTACGACTCCATCTACACGCAAAACAGCCGAATCGCCCAACACAAACAGCCGTACTACGACAGCCAGATGGTTCGACTGTACCGCTATCACGGGAGCGCGGTCGAGCCGAAACCGATCGTTCTGGACTGGGAGACCACGACGCAGGGCGGCCAACAGTTCAAGGTCGCTCCGGGTGTCTCGCAGAACTCGAACGACACGGTCGTCAAGCGATTCAACAGTATGCAGGAAGCCCGTGAATACGTCAAGGAAGACGGAACCGCGCAAATCGGCGGCATCGGGCCGTACCCGAGCGAGCGCATCCCCGCGCTCGAACACTACCGCGTCGTGAAGGAGAGCAGGTCGCAATCGACGCAGGTTCCGTCACACTATCAGGTACTCAGTCAGCGACTGGGTCTGCTCCAGCAGGCGGGCGTCTCCGGACAGGACTACTTCCGCACCTCGCCATCGTGGGTGAAGGCGTTCGAGCGAGTTGACGGTGCGACGGTAGAGGGAACCGGTCCAGCGAACACCACCATCACCGCCTCGGTTCGGATGCAGACGGACACCGGAAGCACGTTTACCTACACGCAGAAGGCTCAAACCGATCAGAACGGCGAGTTCACGATGACCCTACCTTACTCCACGACCGGCTACGACCAGTGGGGAACTGACGAAGGGTACACGAACGTCAGCGTTCGCGCAGCCGGCCCGTACGAATTCCGGACGCCGCAGACCGCTGGCGAGGACGGCTTCGAGTTCATGAATGCCACGGCACAGGTCTCGGAAGGGCAAGTGCTCGGTGAGGACGACAGTCCCGTTACGGTGTCTGTGGATCAACAGCAGACGATTCCGGTGGAAGGCGCGAACAATTCGACCGGTAACAACTCTGCCGGCCCGAACGCGCCCGGCAATCAGACCGACGGTAACTCGTCCGCCGAAAACGGTTCGGTCGGAAACAATTCGACCGGAAACGAGTCGAATTCGCTTCCCGACCCCGCGTCGCCGCTGACGCGGGCCGGACTCGTCGGTGCCTACGCGGCAACGCTGGTCGTCGCCCGGCGCGACTGAACCGACTTCGTTTTCGTTCCGTTTTTCCGAGTTCGATCTCCGGCCCCTATTCTCATATTCTCGCCGCTCGTAGCGAAGACCAGTGACGAGAGACGAACGAGAATCGAGTACCGTCGAACGCGGATGGGAATCGTTTTTTGATTGGCCCGGAAACCCCGGAGCGATGCGCGCCCTCTTGACAATCTACCTGAAGGGAATATGCATGGGTGCCGCCGACGCGGTGCCCGGCGTCTCCGGCGGGACAATTGCCCTCATCACTGGAATTTACGAGCGACTCATCTCGGCAGTCGCGTCGTTCGACCCCAGAATCGTGACAAGTGTCCTCCGAATTCACGACCCGGTCGAACGGGCGAAAGTTCGAGAGATGCTCGCGGAGATGGATCTTCCGTTTCTATTAGCACTGGGTGCCGGAATCGCAACCGCAATTATGACGGTGACCGGATTGGTAACGCTCGCGAGCGAACGGATTCCGGTTCTCCTCTTCGCTTTTTTCTTCGGCCTCATTGCAGCGTCCGCCATCGTCCTCTACGACGAAGTGTCGGTCGAGACGCCGGGACAAATCGGCGCGGCCATCGCCGGATTCGTCCTCGCGTTCCTCGTGGCTGGTGCGGTCGAGAAAACGGGGGGTTCGACGCCCCTCCCGTTCGTCTTTTTCACCGGGATGATCGCCATCAGTGCGATGGTGCTTCCGGGCATTTCAGGTGCGCTCATCCTTTATCTCCTCGGACAGTACGAGTACCTATCGAACAACCTGCACGGGTTCAAAGACGCAGGCGTCGGACTTCTCAACGGCGGTTCCGTCGACGCCCTCGTCGCACCGGGAGCGGTCGTCGTCACGTTCGTTCTCGGTGCCGGAATCGGCGTGCTAACGATTTCAAAGGTCGTCGCGTGGGCGCTCGACCATTATCGAGCGGCCACGCTCACCTTCCTCGTCAGTCTGATGGTCGGCGCGCTCCGGTTCCCCGTCGAGAAAATATTCGAGGCGGAGACGTTCGCGTGGACACCGACCGTTCTCGGCGGCGCAGTCCTCGCGGCGCTCGTCGGTGGCGGTGCAGTTCTCCTCCTAGACCACTACACAGACGACCTCGACTACTGAGCCGATTCGACCGTCGGCGATACGGTGTTTTTCGATGCGAACCGGATTTCCGATGTGAAGCAGAGTTAACTAACTTCCCGACGTATCTCTGACGGGATGACTGCAACCTACGAGTGCGAACAGTGTGGCAACCGCGTGAGCGCGCTCAAGCACCCCGGAGAGTGCCCAGACTGTGGCAGCGAGATGCGAAACGTCAGCGTTTCGCGCGAGTGAGTTCGGCTGATTGGGCGAGGGTGTGGGGAGCGCCTCAGGTCGCTCCGAAACTCGTCCAACTCGGGAGAAACATCTCTGCGTTTTCGGTCGGAACTGCATTCGGGCGTTGTCTCGATGAATCCCTCGTCTTCTATTACCCCGAGAACGGTGCGCGTTTCGTGGTGTTCGCGGTCGAACTGTCGTGACGGGCGACGATTGCTAATTGGTTCGTTCTCCCGAACGAGTCCGAGCAGTTGCACTGCGCGTTCGAACAACGCGAATTCGCGGTGAAAGGTATCGAATGCGAAAGCGTGCAGTATCCGGCTTAAAATTACTTCGAAGTGATGTTTAGTGATATTGCTGACTCCCTATCGAACCCGACGTGTGCGATCGCCTGTTCCGATGACGAACAACAAGAGTGCGAACAGGATGGGCGAAATCACGGCCAGTACGACGGCGGCGGCGAAAAGGTACGTAATCGGTGAAATTCGGAGTCCGACACCTCCGTCCTCTCCCATCTCGCCTCCATCCGCACCGCCCGAAATCTGAATTTCCCCGACCATCGTCGTTGGATGAACTTCGCAAATGTACTGCGCCATCTCCGGTGTCGCGGTGAACGTCACCGTTTGTGTCGCACCCTGCTCTTGGATGATTTCGGTTTTCGATAGCGTGTTGTCGTTCGCGTCCAAAATCACGAAATTGTGCGGTTGCCCGTCCACGTTCTCCCACACGACCCGATACTGCTGACCCGCTTCGACCTGCAACGTCGGATTGTCCTGTTCGGCGATGCTCTGCGGTGCGCGACCTCGCCACGCGGCGACCTCGCCGCCGAGTCGAAACGTTTCGGCCTGTGCTGTCGTGGATGAACTCATTCCGGAAACCGACCCAACTGTGAGCGTCGTACAGAACGCTCGTCGCGTCAGGTTCCCCGACTGTCGTTGTGACATCGTACTCCCCCATTCGCGTCACGACGCGAATCGATAAGAAGGTGTTCGCAGGTTAGACGTCCACGAGCGCCGCATCCAGCACTTCCAGTGGGTGTCGAATGTCGTACCCGGTTCCGTGGTTCATCTGCATCGCGCAGGTAGGACACTCGGTCATGCCCGTTTCGCTTTCTACGTCCTCCATGTGCTCGAACATCTCGTCGCCGATTTTCATCGACGTGTCGTATTTCTCCGATTTCCAGCCGTAGGTGCCGCTGATGCCCGAACAGGAGTCACCAACGTCCACCGGATCGGTGCCGTCGAGTGCCGATAGTAGTTCGACGGCTTGCCCGTCGAGCCCCTGATTTCTGGCGTGACACGGCGCGTGGTAGGCCAGTTCTCCGAACTCGGATTCCGGAACCGAGGAATCGGCGAGTTCTCCCTCTAAATCCTCGTGAACGCGGAGGTATTCGAGCGCCTCGAAGGTGTTCGCGGCGACTTTTGCGGTTCCGTCGAACGAGTAGAGTTCGGGGTACTCCTGCCGGAGCGCCATGGAACAGGACGTACACGAACAGATCACGTCGTAGCCCTGCTCGACCAGCGCAGCGAACGTCTCGATGTTGAACTTCGCGGCGCGGCGCGCGTCGTCCATCATGCCGTTGGCGAACATCGGCGTGCCGGAACAGCGCTGGTCAGGGACGACGACTTCGTAGCCGAACTGCTCGAACACGCGAACCATGGCTTTCGCCACCTCCGGCGTGTTGTAGTTCGAGTAGTCGCCGTGGAAGTAGGCGACCCGTTTGTCGTTTGCTGCGCTTTCACCACTTCCCATTTCTCGCGGGTCGTCCCTCCCCGCTCGCGTTTCCGAAGTGGTATCACTCCGTTTTTCTCGAGCCTCCTGTGCTCGCTTTTTCGAAGTGGCTGCACCACCTCGTTTATCCCACCAGTCCGTGAACGTCTCCGTCGCAAATTCTGGGAAGTCGCGCTGACTCGCGATTCCCATCACTTTCTCGTTCACGAACTTCGTCACCGACAACCCCATGACGAAATTCGTGAGACGCGGGAATCGCGCGCCGAGCGGCGCGAGTTTGCCGTAGTTCGATAGAATCCGGTTTCGAATGTACTCCCGCGAAAACTTCGACATCTGTGACTCGACGTAGTCGCCGCGCGCCGTGTTGTGCATCTGCGAGAGCGGCACCTCGGACGGGCAGGCGTCATCACAGCGCATGCAGTTCGAACAGGACATCACCGAATCGTCGATGTCGTGGTCGCCCTTGCGCTTGAGTCGCCACTGCTCCGGCCCTTGGAACTTCGGCCCGGGAAAGTCGTCGTCAACCTCCGCGACCGGACACTCCGTATCGCAGGTGGAGCATTTGTAACAGTCGTCCGACCCCGGTCTGAGGTCCATCGGTTCGCCGCTGAATACGTCCTGTAGCTCGGATGGGTCTCGTGATTCTGCTTCTTTCTCACTCATGGATTCACCTCGTCGCTCGCGTTTCGTCCCGCGACGACGCCGGTCGCCAGCGAGATACCGCTCCCTGATTTTTCCGACGCGAAATCACAGTTGCCGAGAACGCCGCCGACGGCGCGGAGATTCTCGAACTCCGGTTCGCCCGCCGAATCCAGCGGACGCAGTTCGTCGTCCACCTGCACGCCGAATCGGGCGAACTGGTGGTCGTCGAACGCTTCGCGCTCCGACCAATCGTATCGGTCGTCGGAGGCAGGAACGTAACAGTCGAAAATCGGTTCGCGGACGCCGTCGCGGTCGGAGTCGATTCCCTTCCCAACCAGTCCGCCCGTTGCCAGCACGAACTGCTCGCCGTGGAACGGAATCCGCGCACCGTTTCGCTCCACGACGACCGCTTCAATCTCGTCGTCGCCCTCGAAATCCACGACCGGGTTTCCGGTCGTCACTCGAACGCCTGCGTCTTTCAGCGCGGTTTCGAACTGCGTTTCGAGTCGCATACCGGGGAGACTCGGCGGCCCCATCGGAATTTCGAACACCTCCACGCCCAATTTTCGTTCGAGGGTTACGCGGACGTCCTCGGGGTGTTCTTCGCCCAACATCGCGGGGAAGCCGACTCGTTCCGCGTCGCCGAGATGCGGTTTGATTCGCTCGGCGAGCGCGATTCGAATCGGTTCGGATTGCGATACGCCGCTCTGCACGTTCCCGTTTCCTCGTCCGTTCCCTCCGATCTCGACGCGCTCGTTCGTATCCAGCGCGTGAGCGAGTCTGGTGATTCGGGCGTCGGTTCGGAAATCTCCCGGGAACGAGAGCGTGACGCCGCGAACGTCGAACGGAACCGTTTCCGCGAGGTGTTCTGCGGCTAACGGCGCGTCGAAATCTACGACGGTTTCGAACCCGACGAGCAGGGTGTCCTGCTCGACGCTTGCTAATCCCGGCGCAGTGTGTTTCGGGTAGCGCGCGGTCGGTTTCACGTTTCCGCCGAACGTCGGAACGAGGGCGTTTGTATCGGTGTGGTCGCCCGCGTAGTCGGTCACGGAATCGAACAGGTCGAGTCCGTCTCGAACGCCATTCTCGCCGACTTTTCGATATGGGTGTTCGTCCGGTAGTTCCGAAATCGTCTCGAACGGATTCGAGACGATTTCGTCCCCGACGTAACCTAGCACGTCGATAAGCCCGCTCGCAAATCGGAGGGTGCTCTCTTTGTGCGAAAGCAACCTGACCCGCGAGCCGTCGCGGGCCGCGGACAGTGCCGTTGTCATTCCTGCCAGCCCGCCACCGATGACGACGACGTCGTCCTCAATCGCCATCGACGCCTCCGTTGCCAGGTCGACCATCATCGAACGCCGCGAAATCGATGGTGTCGATTTCGGCGTCGGTATCCCCGTTCGCATCCGGAGCGTCTCGATTCATCGTCGTCGCGTGGAGCGCGTAGTTCAGCGCGCCCTGCGAGAGCTGTTCGCCCCACAAGGCGTGGCGCTCGCCCTTCCAGCGCTCCTGAAACAGTTCGTTCAGGGCTTCGCGGGCGGCCGGTTCGTCGTGCTGGGGATGGAGCTCGTTCGCCATCCGGTGACAGCAGATGCCGCCCTGACAGTTGCCCATCGAGGCGCGGGTTCGAATTCGAACCGCGTTGAGATCGGTTCCCGATCCGTCGATTGCGTCCCGAATTTCGGCTCGCGTGACGGCCTCGCACTCGCAGAGGACGGGATTCGGCTCGTCCGTTTTCAGAACTTCGTCGGCCCGACTGCCGAGTCGCTGGACGCTCCGGCGACCGATCGGCGAGCGAAGCCCGAAGTCGTCCATATAATCGCGGAGGACGGTAAAATCGTCGCTTCCGGGGAGCGATTCTTCGGCGGTTCGACACCGGCCGCGGACGCCGAGTTGGTCGCAGACGTGATCCGAAATTTTTTCCGCCATCATCCGGTAGGTGGTGAATTTCCCGCCGACGATGCTGGTTAGGCCGGTGAGGTCGTCGCGCTCCTCGTGGTCGAGGAGGAAGAAATCCCGCGTGATGTCGGTCGGGTCGGTCGTCCCGGTTCCCGGCGGTTCGTACAGCGGGCGAACACCCCAGAACGACCGAACCGTCCGGGAATCGCGGAGGATGGGCACGAGTTTCGACAACTGGTCTATCATCATATCCACCTCCCAGCCCTCCTCGGGATAGCTCTCCGGGTCGGCGACTTCCTCGTCAGTCGTTCCGAGAATCGCCGTCACCTCGTGTGGGACGATGATGTCGGCGTCACCTTTGGGTCGGCAGTGGTTGATGACCGTGTCAACCTGTCGGCAATTCATCACGACCATCACGCCTTTCGAAGGGCGAACTTCGATATCCACGCCCGCCATCTCACCGAGCTGTCCGGCCCACGCTCCGGTCGCGTTGACGACGTAGTCGGCGCGGATTTCCTCTTTTGTGCCGGGTCTGGCGTGGTTACGCTTGCCCGGCCCGCTCTCGTGGCGGACTTCGACGCCGACCACGTCGTTTTCCTCCACTAGCACGTCGATCACCTCCGCGTGGGTTTCGATTCGCGCGCCGTGCATCTCCGCGTCCGCGGCGTTGGCGACGCAGAGCCGAAACGGATCGATGGCCCCGTCGGGGACGGAAATTGCGCGTTTCACGTCCTTCGTCAGATAGGGTTCCTGTTCCCGTGCTTCCTTTGCGGTGAGAACTTCGGCAGGGATGCCACACTCCCGACAGCCCCGGAGTTTTTCCTCGAAGTAGTCGTCCGAATCGCCCTCCAACTGGACGAACTGACCACCCGTCATCTCGACGCAGTGGTTCGCGATGTCCCGCAGGACGCGGTTTTCTTCGATGCACTCCGTCGCGCTGGCTTGGTCGGAGACGGCGTACCGGCCGCCGCTGTGGAGCAGGCCGTGCATCCGGCCCGTCGTTCCGTGGGTGAGGTTGCCCTTCTCTACCAGCGTCACGTCAACTCCCCTCAGTGCGAGGTCTCGGGCGATGCCCGTGCCCGTCGAGCCGCCCCCCACGACGAGCACTTCGGCGTCGGTTGCCATATTCCGACAGTTGGGTGGAATCCACTTGAGTTTACCGACAATAGGGGTAGTATAGATAAAATATTAGCCGACTGCCGATGGTCGTTCGTGTAGAGATGCTCCGTCCCCAATCTCCTTTTACCGGCGTCCGTACGTGAACCGCTACGCTCCGACAGAGAGACAACTATTATCTACACGCGACTTATTAGACGGCGATAATGGACATTGGAGCGCGCATCGAGCGCCGCCGGGCCACGACACCTGTCACGAATCTCGTCGTCGAGTGGAACGCACTCAGTCCGGTCGTCCACGTCCCGAATCCGGTCGGCCGTGGATCCACCCTCGAACGACTGCTCGATGCGCTTGACCCGCTATTTGACGATCGCCTTCCGCCGACTATTCACCTCCACGGTCCACCTGGGGCGGGAAAATCGGCGCTCGTTTCCGCGTTGTTCAGCCAACTTTCCGAACGCCTCTCACCCACGCACGGAACGATACAGACCACCACGCGGGGCAGTAACGAAGGGAATTTCAACTTCGTGTACATCGACGCCCGTCGGTCGAACACCGTGTTTCGCCTATATCGTTCGATACTTGACGCACTGACCGAAAAGCACGTCCCGGAACGCGGCATCGGTACCGGCGTCTTGCGGCGACAACTCGCCGCGACCGTGGCGCAATCGAACCCGGACGTGGTCGTCGCTGTCGACCACGTCGACGAGTGCGAAACGCTCGCCAGCGAGGAGATAGTGGAACTGTTCGACGGGATGAGCGAATCGCTGTCCGTCCTGACGGTCGGACGCGAACGTTCGTCCGGAGAGCGAACGCTCGAAATCCCGGCGTACAGCACGCACGAACTCGCCGATATCGTCACCGAACGGGCGTCACAAGGGCTGCAACAGGGCGTCCTCGAACACGCACAGGTAAAGACCCTCGCGGAGTGGGCCGACGGTGACGCCCACGACGCCCTCGCGGCGTTGTTCGGTGCCGTCACCTTGGCGGTAAAAGAAGACTCCAATCGAATCAACGACCGGTATCTGACGGCCGCGATGGATGCGGTACCGCGGAACGCCGTTCCGCTCGGAATCGTGCTCTCGCTCCCGGAAAAACGCCGCTCCGTGCTCGGCAAACTGCTCGAACTCGACGACTGTGCGTGCGCTTCCGTCGAAACCAGTGCGGCGGCGATCGCCGCCGAAACAAACCTTTCGGTGGGTACCGTCACTCGCTACCTTTACGAACTCGCCGAAGCAGGCGTGCTCGAACGTATCGCTGCCACCGACTCGAAACGGAGTGGTCGGCGACCCAGCAAACTCGAACCGCGATTTCCGACGCTCGTGTTTCGGGCGCTCCACGACGAGTGATCGGCCGTCTGCTTATATTCTTAAATAAATGTTGGAGGATTTTTCGTTCTAGCGGCACGACGTCCCTCATCGGAGAGGAAATTTTATAATGAAAGTGTTTGATGTTTACAGATGGTGGCCCAAAACCAGTAAAAGTTGAGGGTCAATCTGGATGGAGCGACCGTTCAGCGTCAGATGCAGGAGATTACTCGAATGAAACAGAACGAAACCTACGTTGGCTCTATCGATCAGGGAACGACCGGCACCCGATTCATGGTGTTCGACCACGGCGGGGCGGTCGTGGCGAACGCCTACGAAAAGCACGAGCAGATATATCCCGAACCGGGGTGGGTCGAACACGACCCGACCGAAATCTGGGAGAACACGAAGTCGGTCATCCAGTCCGCGCTCGCGGAGGCGGGCATCCAGGCCGACCAACTCGCAGCCATCGGCGTCACCAACCAGCGCGAGACGACCCTGCTTTGGGACGCCGATACCGGCAAACCGATTCACAACGCAATCGTCTGGCAGGACAGACGGACGACCAACCGAATCGAACGACTGGAGAAAGACGGACGTACCGACGACGTTCGCGCCAAGACGGGCCTCGAACCGGACGCCTACTTCTCGGCGACGAAAGCCGAGTGGTTGCTGGATAACTCCGAGCCAATCAAAACGCAGCGCGCTCGTCCCGCGGACTTGCGCGACCGGGCCGAAACCGGCGAAATCCTGTTCGGCACCATCGATTCGTGGCTGATTTATAACCTGACGGGAGAACACATCACGGACGTGACGAACGCTTCGCGGACGATGCTGTTCGACATTCACGAGATGGAGTGGGACGACGAGCTCTGCGAGGAATTTCGTGTCCCGCGGGAGATGCTTCCGGAAGTTCGGCCATCCAGCGACGACGATACCTACGGTTCGACCGACTCGGACGGCTTCCTCGGCGCAGAAGTGCCCGTTGCTGGCGCGCTCGGCGACCAGCAGGCCGCCCTGTTCGGGCAGACCTGCTTCGACGCGGGAGACGCGAAAAACACCTACGGGACAGGCAGTTTCTTCCTGCTCAACACGGGCGAGGAAGCGGTCACAAGCGAGCACGGTCTGCTCACGACAGTTGGCTTCCAGCGGTCGGGCGAACCGGTGCAGTACGCCCTCGAAGGCGCGATTTTCGTCACGGGCGCGGCAATCGAGTGGCTCGTCGATATGGATTTGATCGACGACGCAATCGAGACGGAAAACCTCGCCAGAAGCGTCGATTCGACGGACGGCGTCTTCATGGTTCCTGCGTTTACCGGACTCGGCGCACCGCACTGGAACCAGCGCGCTCGCGGAACGCTCGTGGGGATGACCCGCGGCACGCGAAAGGAACACGTCGTCCGGGCTACGCTCGAATCCATCGCGTTCCAAACCCGCGACGTGGCCGAGGCGATGGAGGCCGACAGCGGCATCGAAGTCGAATCGCTGCGCGTGGACGGCGGCGCGGTGAAGAACAACTTCCTCTGTCAACTGCAAGCCGACATTTTAGGCACCGATATCGTCCGCCCGGTCGTAGACGAGACGACGGCGCTCGGGTCGGCCTACGCCGCCGGACTCGCGGTCGACTACTGGGAAACCGTGGACGAACTCAGGAACAACTGGCAGGTGGACCGCGAGTTCGACGCGGGAACGGAGTTAGGAACCGCCGACGTCGACGAGAAGTACGGCCGCTGGCAGGACGCGGTTTCGCGCTCGCTCGACTGGGCGCAGGAAGGGAGCGACTGAGATGGCGGATTTATCTCCCCTCTTCGCCGTCGAGATGCTCATCGCGGCGTTCGCAGGTGGAGCCTTCGGCGCGGCGCTCGGCGCGCTCCCGGCGTTCATTTTTACCGGCTTCATGGTCATCGCGGGCGAGTCCGCGAACATCATCGGGAAAGCCGTCGCCGGAGCGTCCCAGTCGGGACCTGCAGGCGAGCTCGCGGCGGTCGGCATCACCGGATCCATCGCGTTCGGCGCGCCGTTCTCGCCTGCCATCAGTTTCGCGGGCGGGGCGGCCGCGGCCGCCTACGCCGCGAAACGTGGCTACATGGAGTCCGGATTCGACTACCACAACGCGAAAGACATCGCCTTTGCACAGGGTACCAAACCCGACGTGCTCGCGGTCGGCGGCCTGTTCGGGATTATCGGCTACTGGCTCACTGAGTTGTCGGCCGCCTTCGCCATGCCCTACGACCCGATTGCGATGGGTGTCGTGCTCTCGGCCATCATCCACAGGCTCGTCTTCGGCTACGACATCATCGGCGACACTGGCAAAGGTCTCCTTAACATGAAACCGTTCGAGGACGGCAGCCGGCGTATCATCGGCGAAGCCGCGACCGAGGACGGAGAGACGACACCCGACGAACCGGTTGCCGACGGCGGAGCGACCGCACAGGGGCGATTCGTCGTCGAGCCGTGGCTTCCCCACCAGTACAAGTGGGCGAACGTGGCGACTATCGGTCTCGTGGTCGGTATCCTCGCGGCGTTCATCGCCTACGAGACGGGAAGTCCGTTCCTCGCGTTCGGTATCAGCGCGGCGAGCCTCGTATTCCTGAACTGCGGCGTCGAGAAGATTCCGGTCACGCACCACATGAGTCTTCCAGCAAGTACCGCGGCGCTCGCGCTCGCCCCGGCGAGCGCGTCGGTGTCGCAGATACCGCCCTCAGAAGTTGCGGCGGCGGTTCCGCTGCTGCCCGCGTTAGTCGTCGGCGGAATCTTCGGTGTTGTCTGCGCGCTGGCCGGAGAGGTCGTCCAGCGGGTGTTCTACGCGCATGCTGACACGCACCTCGACCCGCCCGCGGCGGCCATCGTCGTCGGTACCCTCCTCATCGCGGTACTCACGATCCTCGGTGTCTTCCCGCAAGCCGTCTGGGTGCCGACGTTCGGTCTCTGACGAACGACTTGGATTCCCCATTTTTTCGGAACGTACATCCTGCTAGGCGAGAATCGTCGCTCGATGAACGACGCCTCCCTGCTTTTCCCCGAATCGCCATCATCTGCGTCCGGAATGCCGGACGAGATCAGATGACGACCGCATTCGTCAAACGAGAACGTGAGTCGCACGTTCAATGTGAAAACCCTGACGGGCGGAACCGGCCCCGCAGACGAGGTTCACGAGGAAGTCGTGACGGCGATGGCCGAAGTCGGAATCAACCTTGCAGGGCGCGAACCACGAGAAATCAAGTTTGAGGAGCTACGAGACAATCAATGCGTCGTGACATTGGGCTGTTCGACCGAGAACGTATGTCCGGCGACGTGGTCGGGCGAGAACCGCGATTGGTGACTGGGCAACCTCGCGGAAAATCCCCGAACGAGGTGCGCGAGATTCGCGACGAAATCCACGAGAGCGTCCGCGACCTGTTCGACGAAATCGAATCGGAACAGCGGGACTAAGTGCGAGACGAGCGAAGGTCCGGCATGGTTCCGCCGCTCGTCCTCGACATCGACGGCACGATGACCCGGCCAGACGACTCCATCGACCCGCGATTTTTCGACCTGCTTCCGGACTGGGAAGCCCCCATCGTGGTCGCCACCGGAAAGGCGTTTCCGTACCCCGTCGCGCTCTGTCACTTCCTGCAGATCCCACAGAACGTCATCGCCGAAAACGGCGGCATCGTCCTCGTAGACGACGAAATCACGCGAAACGGCGACGGCGAGTCCGCCTTCCACGTCGCCGAGGAGTACGAGGCGGACGGCTACGAACTCGGCTGGGGCGATATCGACCTGACGAATCGCTGGCGCGAGACGGAAATCGCGGTACAGCGCGACCAACCGCTCGGCCCGCTTTCCGAACTCGCCAGCGAGCACGGGTTGGAAGTCGTGGACACCGGCTTCGCCTACCATGTCAAATCCTCCGGCGTGAGCAAGGGACAAGGATTGAAGGCGGTCGCAAAACTCCTCGACCGCGACCCCGAGGAGTTCGTCGCCGTCGGCGATTCGGAAAACGACGTTTCGACCTTCGGTGTCGTCCGCGAGAGCTACGCCGTGGCGAACGCAGACGAGAAGGCAAAACGGGCCGCCGGAACAGTGGTCGATGAGTCCTATTCGGAAGGTACGATTTCGGTACTCGAAGAGCTTCAACGTGGATTCGATGGGTGAGTTGGGACTTGCATACTAACGTGAGATACGGCTTTCTACCACCTTCAGATTTACTGAGATGTTGATGCAGTCAGCGAGCTATCAGGGGATGCATAGACGTGTTATTCGGCAGTGCCGACTCCAATCAAAGCACCACCGCAACGGCCACACCCTCCCCATCCGACTTCCTCACTCGCTGTCGCTCGTTTCGGACATCCCTCGCACGACTTCGGTGCGGGACCGAGGACTTCACGTCCGAGGTTCCGCACCTGCGCGCGCCAACTGGTTGGCTTCGACGTTCGTGAACTGACGCACCTACTTCTGCGCGTGCGCCAACAACTCCGAGGACTCACCGTCCGAGGGGTTGTCCGGGTTCGCTCGAGGGATGAGTATCGGAACGAACGAAGTGAGTGAGAAACGCAGTCGGTTGGGGAGGAATGTGGGCCGTTGCGGAAGGCGGTTTTCGTTGCAATCGTGAATTGCTACTAAGAGGAGTCGAAAATCTGACCGAATGCCATCCTGATTTCGGTGAACGAGAGGCGAAGTTGTCGTTATCGAGCGAAATTTCTACGAATCTTCGGTCACCGTTTTCTCCCGATTTCGCCGCAGTTCGCGAGCGAGCGCAACCGTCCCGACCGCCAAGACGCCGAGCGCCAGTACCCACGGCCCGGTTTGTCTCGCCTGCTGTCGACCCTCGTCGTCTCGACCCATTACTCCACCTCCTCGTAAATCCACGCGCCAAACTCCTCCAGCATCTCATCTTCGTCGAACCGCTCGATACAGGGTACGTCGTAGGGGTGTTCCGCTTCGACTCGTTCGACCAACTCCCCCCACGCCGAATCGGTCGTCTTCGCCAGCAGGACGATCTCCTCGTCGTGGACGACTTCGTCCTCCCACCGGTAGACGGAGGTGCAGGGGAACCGGTTCACGCAGGCCGCGAGTCGCTCCGCGACCAGCAGTTCCGCGAGTTCCGCCGCCGCGTCCGTCGGCGCGGTGATGTACGCGGTGGGCATCTCAATCGGTAATCGGATTGTGGGTTCCGTTGATGTTCCACTCGTGGAGGCAGAAGGGCCGTCCCTCGCTTCCGGCAATCGTCCAGTTGTGATTCAATTCGTTCCACTCGTCTTCGCGCCCGCACCGCGTGCACCGCCGTCGGTCGGGCCGGTTGAGTTCCGCCATCGAGACGAGATGAGGACGTGAGGGGACTTAAGCGAACGGCAACAGGGCATTTTACCTCCCGTGTCGAATCGTCTCGGGATGCTCAGGAGACGCGCGTTTCTCCGGGCGATGGGTGGAATCGGCGTCGTCGTGTCGGGGATTCGAGGGACGAACAAAGCGACGGGTAAAGGACGGTCGAAACCAGCACAGATGGGGGAACAAATGGTGCAGTTCAGCACACCAGCGTTCGAGGACGGGAACCGAATTCCGCAGGAGTTCACCTGCGAGGGACAGAACATCTCGCCGCCGCTCGACATCGAGTCGGTGCCGGACGAGGTGAACTCGCTGGCGATTATCGTGGACGACCCGGACGCGCCGAGCGGGACGTTCACCCACTGGGCCATCTGGGATATTCCGCCGGACACGAAGCGGATTCCGCGGGGCGTTCCGGGGATGGAAATCGTCGCCGACCTCGGCGGGGCAAAACACGGCGAAAACGACGCCGGAGAACTCGGCTACCTCGGCCCGTGTCCACCGATGGGTGATAGCTCGCACACCTACCGATTCACGCTGTATCTGCTCGAACGGCAACCGCGTCTCGGAGCGGGTGCGACGAAGTCGGCCCTGTTGGATGCCATGGGTGGAATTCGATTAGGACAAACGAGATTTACGGGAGAGTTCGAGCGAGGATAAGCCGGAGGTGATTCGGAACCGGAACATTCATCCCTAAATATTTTCAGAAATATATGTATAAAACAAAGACGCCGACTGTTCGGCATTGCGGTTATCCTCGCTGGCAGTTTTATGTTGCTAACCGAGGCGATTGGCGGGCTTCTTTATCTGTTCGAATCCGCCGGTTCGTGGGGAATTTTACTGGGATTGGAAATCTGTCTCGTCGCCCTTTTCCGTGAACAATCATCGTGAAAATTACAATCGGGTTATCACTCGACAGTCGATACAACAAAGTCGGCCCGGGACGCGGATTCAGGTGCTATGATAAAGATGGTCGATTTGCTGGTTCGGAAGGACGGCATGACCCACGAGGAGTTCGAAGACTACTGGCTCAACGAGCATTCTGACATCGCAAAAGAACTCCCCGGCCTGCGCAAGTACGTCACCTCCGTCTCGAAAGACCCCGAAAAGGCGGGCTACGACGGCGTCCTCGAACTGTACTTCGACTCCATCGACGATATGAAAGCCGCGTTCGGTTCCGAGCAGGGCGAGAAGGTGATGGCCGACGCCGCCGAGTTCCTCGAAATGGAGGCGGGGCCGACCCTCGTTCTGGACGAAACGGTACAGGTAGACGACATAGAGTAGCTGAAACAAGTCACCCAACAGAATAGCCGAAAGGAAAACGGTTTTTCGCGCCGTAACTGATCTATGGAAGCAGTTCGTCGCTCTTCGTTCTCGTGGCGGAACCTCCCTGCTCTTCTGGTCTGTATCGTTGTGTGCGAACTCGCGGGCATCATCCCGTCGATTCTCACCGCAAACGATGTCGCAACGTGGTACACGACGCTTCAGAAACCGGCGTTTACGCCGCCGAGTTGGGTGTTCGCCCCGGTTTGGACGACGCTCTATCTGCTGATGGGTGTCGCGCTGTACCTCGTCTGGCGGCGAGGGGATAAAATCGCGCTCGCCATCTTCGTCGTGCAACTCATCCTCAAC
The DNA here is from genome assembly GCF_020700235.1 of Haladaptatus pallidirubidus. GTDB lineage: Archaea > Halobacteriota > Halobacteria > Halobacteriales > Haladaptataceae > Haladaptatus > Haladaptatus pallidirubidus. The sequence goes on from NZ_CP085301.1 coordinate 141,545, forward strand.
GCGGCGTGGACGCTGGTCTTCTTCGGCATGCGCTGGCCCGCAGGCGGACTCGCGGTTATCGTCGCCCTGCTGGTTGCCATCGGCGCGACGATGGTCGCCTTTTGGCGCGTCGATCGCCGCGCTAGCCTGCTGCTCGTTCCCTACGCGTTGTGGGTGGGGTTCGCAACCATTCTGAACTACGAACTATGGCGGTTAAACTGAGGGAGAAGTGAATTCGAGTCCGGAGCGATTCGACCTCGGCTACCTGTACACCTATACTTTTGCACGACCCCGACGTTACCTGATTCATGAATTTGGGGGTGCTGGGAACGGCAGGAATCGCACATCATTCGTTCGTTCCCGCAGTCGCAAAGACAGACCACGAAGTGACAGCAATCGCGTCCCGAAGCGAGGAACGGGCCGAAAACTTCGCCGAAACGCACGGAATTCCGCGATCGTTCGGATCGTACGGCGAACTGCTCGAATCCGACGTGGACGCGGTGTACATCCCGCTTCCGAACGCGCTCCACGCCGAGTGGACGAAACGCGCGGCAGACCACGGTCTCCACGTCCTCTGTGAAAAGCCATTGGCGGTGAACGCCGAGGAAGCCCGCGAGATGGGCGACTACTGCGACCAGCAAGGCGTCACGCTGATGGAGGCGATGATGTTCCGGTACTATCCGCGAACCGAGCGAATGGAGGACGTCGCAAAGGAACTCGGCGTCGTTCGCTCCGTCGATGCCGGATTTCATTCGTCGCTCCGCCACTGGCCCGCGGGGACGCGATTCGACCCCGAGCTCGGTGGAGGATGCCTCCTCGACGTGGGCGTCTACGCAATCGAGGTTGCACGACTGTTTTTAGGCGAACCGGAGCGCGTCGTCGCCCGCGTCGCCGACCCCGAAGAAACAGGAGTCGAGACGCACGTCTCCGGCATTCTCGCGTTCTCCGGCGGCCGAACCGCACAGCTCGACTGTTCGTTCCGACTGCAAGATGTGCAGTACTGTCGAGTCGAAGGAACCGACGGACGACTGCACGCGGACAGGGCGTTTTCGGTCGGAACCGACCCGAACGAGTTCGAACTTCGACTGCCGGGGCGACACGTGACGGAGTCGTTCGAATCGACAGACCCCTACGCCCTCGAACTGGAACGATTCGCGGAGTACGTCGAAACCGGCCAGCGTCCGCGAACCGACGCCCGCGAGGCGGCGCGGACGCTCGCCGTGGTGGATGGACTTCGAGAAAGTGAGGAAATCGGAGGGTGGGTGGATATTCCGGAGTGAGCATTCAGAGATTGCTCACTCCGGAGGTGATCTCGGATTATTCGTCCTGACAGCATCCGCCAGCCTGCTGGCCGAAATCGACCGCAATCGGGGCGGAAATCGCGCGGTTCAGATCTTCGAGTCGGGCCGAGAGTTCGTCCTGTGCCGCGAGGTAGTCGGACATCACGGGAAGCGAGTGGAGGTCTTCTTGCGCTTCCTGCACCTTCGTCACGTCCTCTTGGGTCGCCTCGCCGGTTTGGCGTGCGAGCATGAACTCCTGTCGGAGGCGCTCGAACTTCTTGATTTTCTCCTGTGCCTCCTCGTTCGCCTCGACTTCAGCTTTCGTCTCCTCGAACTGCTGGTACTCCGGCGTGTCCGCGATTGCCTCGCCGAGTTCGGTCGCCATCTCCTCGACACTCGTTTCCTCGTCGCTCACGTCGGCTTTCGTGTCTACGCTCATGGCTACTGGTTCGGACTGGAGCGGTTTAGACTTGCCGAATGTGGTAGTCGTCGTCGGTGGCTCTGTTGAAATACTCAGGTGATGATGTGATTCGATGTCCGTGGTGAATAGAAGGCGCGTATCGGTTAACCGCCAGCGGTAGTACCGTTGTTATGGGTGTTTGAGCTAGTGTAGAGAAGGTATCCCATCGTAACTAGAGAAACAGCGAGTAATTCGACGAACGGAAGCCCTCCGGGGAGTTCTCGGTTTTTCAGACCGACAGCGTAGAGCAGTGTCCATGTCCCCGAGAAACCGAGTAATGGAACCCCAACGAAGCGGATGGATCCGTCCTTCCAGAAGAAAGCCAGCATGAAAGACCCTGCCCCCGCTATGTACGGCAGCGGGCTGAGAAATAGGAGATTCCGCAATTCGGGTAGCGGACGAATGAGCATGGTTAGGAGACCGGATGTGACGTCGACAGCGACACGGCGTTACCGCTTAGCAGCCGACGGATCGTACGACAACCGCGCTGACGACAAACGGGATAACGACGACGACGAAGAAGATTCGCAGGCTGCTGTTCTATCTTTGCTTCATAATTGTCGCACAAGCAGTCCGGTGAATCTCTTTCTGGAATGCGATTCCCAGCGAGAGGTATGTACTCTTCTTTTGAGCGGATAAACACACGCTCTACATTGAGTACGCTGACGCATCAATTCCGAAGATTCCAACAAGCCGTGTCCAGCGAAAACCGGGAACGCCGAGGTTAAAAGTTCTCGGGCGCAATGGAGGGACAATGAGCAACAAGAGCGAGTACAGCGAGGGGGACTTGCGAAAGACCGGCATGGCCCTCAAACACGACCGGGAGTGGGATTACGAACTCGACCGTATCATCGAAGCGGTCGAGGAGCGGGACGCCGAAAAAGTCGGCTTGCAGTTCCCCGAGGGACTCAAACGCAGAGGCCCGAGCGTAGCCGACGACCTGCGGGAACTGCTCCCCGACGACGTAACGATTCTTCTTTCGGGTCAGCCCTGCTACGGAGCCTGTGACTTGGACACCTACCTAATGAAACGAACGGACGTGTTCGTCCACTTCGGCCACTCGCCGATGAAGAACACGGACAAGGTCATTTACGTTCCGCTGTTCTCCAACGTCGATGTCTTCCCAATCATGGAAGAGTCGTTGGAGGAACTCGAAGTCGGCGACGTGGGGCTGGTCACGACGGCCCAGCACATGAACCGATTCGAGGAGATGAAAGAGTGGTTGGAAGACCGCGGTTTCACGGTTCACACGCGCAAGGGCGACGACCGACTGACCCACGAGGGGCAAGTGCTCGGCTGTAACTACGCCTCGGCGGACATCGACGCAGACCAGGTGCTGTACGTCGGCGGCGGGAAGTTCCACCCGCTCGGCTTGGCGATGGAACATCCCGACAAGAACGTCGTCATCGGCGACCCCGTAAACAACGTCGTCACCGTTGCGGACACGGACAAGTTCCTGAAACAGCGATACGGCGCGGTTCACCGCGCGATGGACGCCGAGAAGTGGGGCGTCATCTTCTGTACGAAAATCGGGCAGGGTCGCTGGGAAATCGCACAGGACATCATCGACGAAAACGACGATGCCTACCTCATCACGATGGACGAGGTGACCCCCGGCCGCCTGCGGAATTTCAACATGGACGCCTTCGTCAACACGGGATGCCCGCGCATCACCACCGACGACGGCCCGCAGTTCCACAAACCGATGCTCACGCCCGGCGAGTACGAAATCGCAATCGGCAACGAACCCCTCGATTCACTCGAGTTCGACACCTTCCACGGCACGTGGTAGGAGAATTTCTCGTCGTCTTTTCTCATTTATATTATGCATCGCCCTCCGGACAGAACCTCACTAGCCTCCTCTCCCACAGGCAATTTCTCGCGTGACACGACGCGAAAAATCGGGTGGAAGTTCCCGAAGACGCGGAGCGGATCAACGCAAAACTCGTGTTTCGCGCCAAACGCGATGCGGTAAAGGAATTTCGAGACGCGACTGACGGGTCGGAAGACGGTTCCTTCACCCGCAAACTGCTCGAAACGACGGGAGATTGAATCGACCCCGGCGATAGCACGCTCGGCAGTTCGAAGCGTCTACGCGCCGAGGTCTACGGGCACTCCCTCCTCGTTCGAATCTGCATCACTATTGGCATCCTCTACTATGACTGTGACGAACAATCGTACAGATTTAATTCCACCGGGGAAAAGGATTCAGTTTTCGACGGTTTCGATTTTGTAGACCGCTCCCTTGTAATCGATGTGTTGTGGCGTCTCCCTGAGGTACACGTTCCGTCCGTCGAGTCGAACCTGAGAAATACCGTCCTCGAACGACGCGAGCAGGTTTCGAATCGGCGCGATTCGAATCGCCTGTTCCGGAATCTTTCGAACCGTCCCGCCGTCCGGTTTTTCGACGCGCGTGGCGAGATACGTTGCGTTCGTCTCGTCGGCGCGAACGTGTTTTTCCTCGCTGTCACGACCGACTTCCCGAAGGTCGTCCGTCGGCGTGAGCGAAAGCGAATCGCCGACCAGCTCGAACCGGGTGGCGACGCCGGTTCCGTTGTCGTACTCTTGTCCTTCGAACCAACCGGAAATTCCGAAAGCGTAGGTCCCTCCGCCGACCCCGGGAAGGGTGATGTCTTCCGTACCCTGTGCCCCATCGATCCTTCCGCCGAGAGTCGCGTTGTCGATGGTCAGGTTCCAGGTGTGCGAGCCTCCCGATTGTAACATCATGGCCGGTTCCGGAACCACCCGCGGGGCAATGTAGAACCATTCGCCGTCAACCAGTTTCCACACTCTCCAGTGATAGTAGTTGGTCGTGAATCTCGTTCCCGTCTCGTTCGACAGGGTGAACGAAATGGCGTCGTTCGGCAGTTCGGCCCGCTCTTTCGACGGCGTCATCAGCAGATTCGTTTCCGAATCGGCATCCTCGTAGCAGACGACTCGTTTCACGTCGTCGTCAAACGGCGGACAGTGATTTTCGTCTGGAATCCGGAGGTCGGGTGTCGGCGCGTCGGTCGTCACACGAGTCGTCGTCCGCGTCGTCCCTGACGTTGAGGTGTTCGGTTCGTTCGTCCCGGAATTCCCCGGCGACGATTCGGTCAGACAACCAGCAAACAGGACGGAACTAACCGAAGCGAGGACTGTACGGCGGTTCATACGTCTGCCATCGTATCTTCTCCGTATATGCTTTCAGATGACTGAAACACCTCTTTCACCTATTCGGATTACTACTGAGCATACACAAACCTTTTTGTATTCCCGGTAGGTATGGTATTCGTATGAGCGCGACTCGTCCCACGACCGTCGAAACCGCGATTGAATGCTGCCGACCGACCGACAAAACGCCAGTGACGCTCGATGCGGCCGCGCTTCCGAGTGCTCGAACCGACCTGCGCGAACTCCAACGGGAACTCGATGCGAACGACTTCGTTCCCGCCGGCGTGACGGTTGACGCCTGTTTCGACGCGGACTGTTCGTTCGCCACGCAGGACGAAGCGGATCGAATCCGCGAATGCGTCCGAAGCGCGGCCTTCCTCGGCGCGGGCACCGTCACCGTCGAGTTCGCCGCGGTCGAAGACGAATCGAAGGTTCGGCCCTCCCTCGCCGCCCTCAAGGAACGTGCGCGCCGCGAAGGCGTCACGCTCGAACTCGACGGCCCGCTGTCGCTCGATTCCTAATCGAAATCCTCGTTCTTACGTCTCCCCACTTCGTCTGCCAACATATGGGGAAACGCGCGCTGGAACGTCGGCTTTCCGCGGTCTCTGACTTCGCCGACCCGCAGGTCGAACTGGAACAGTACCCGACACCCGCAGACCTCGCGGCCCATCTCGTTCATCTCGCGGACGTGAACCACGACATCGCCGAGAAGACGGTGTTTGACCTCGGCACCGGAACCGGGATGCTCGCGCTCGGGGCCGCGACCCGCGACCCCGAGCGCGTCGTCGGAATCGACCGGGACGCCGGTGCAATCGAACAGGCCCGCGACAACGAACGCCGCGTCGGGCCGGAAACGCCCGTCGGGTGGTTCGTTGGAGATGCGATGCGCGCGCCGTTTTGTCCATCGAAATCTGGAAGTAGATCGGCTGATTCGGTTGATTCAGCTGACGCAGCCGAATCTCCTGCACCAGCACCGTCGGTGACGGTGCTGATGAATCCGCCGTTCGGCGCACAAACGGGCAACGAACACGCAGACCGCGCGTTTCTTGAAACGACCGCGGGCATCGCGGACGTGTCCTACTCGATTCACAACGAGGGAAGCGTGGACTTCGTGGAGGCCTTCGCCGAAGATTTCGACGGGGAGGTGACACACGCGTTTCGGGCGGAACTGCCGCTCTCCCGCCGGTTCGAGTTCCAGCGCAGGCGGAGAAAAGTCCTCGACGCCGAAGTGTTTAGAATCGAGTGGCGTTAGTTGCCGTACTGTTCCTTTTTCGCCACCTGGACGCGAGTGTCACCGACGACGGCGACGAGTCGATCGTCCGTTCGCTCGAAGGTTACGCCCGACAGCGTGACGGAGGAGTTTGGAACCGGGAGCGAACCGCTCGCCACCGTCGAGTTGTTCGCAGACAGTTCGAGACTGAACCGACCGTTCTGCGGAACGATGGAAACCTCTTTCCCGTCGATGACGGGCGTTGCGGTCACGGAGTCGGATGCGAACTCGTGCTGCCAGCGTCCGGTTTCCGGCCGCAACCAGACTTGATAGGCGGTTCCGCCGCCGGTCGCACTCCAGCCTTCGCGGTTCACGTAGACCGCTTTTTCCCATCCGATTCCGCCGACCCTGACTGTCGTTTGCCCGGAATGCGCGAGTTGCCCCTGCGACACTTCGCGCGACCAAATTTCCCGGTTTTCGTTGACGACGATGACGCCACTGGTGTTCACTTGCGTCGTCTCGCCGCCGAGCGAAACGTCGATGACGGACACTTTCCGGTTCGGCACATTTTCCGCGTACATCACGGTGTAGCCATCGACTTCGATGCCGGAATCGTCGGTTCCGATGCCACCCTCATCGACGGTCGTGAGGTTGACCGGAACGGCGACTCCGGCCATCACAATCAGCGGAATCAACAGGAGGACGGTTCCGGCCTGTCTGACGTTCGGGGCGAACGATTTCCGATCGGTCGTGCGAACCGCGACCGTAACGAGTACCGAAAGCACGAGGACGAACAGCACGCCGAGGCCGCGAAATAGCACGTAGGTTTCCAAGCCGCGGTACCACCAGAGCGCCCACAGCGACAGGGACATCAGGAGGACAAAACTTCCCGCCCAGACCCGGAGGGCGCTCAACTGTACGTTTCGACGCCTGAGAAGGTAGACGCCCGCAACCGCGCCGAGGAAAAATCCCAATGTGTGTCCCTGTACGGCGATTCCGAACCACCACGGGCGCGAAAAGGAGGTCGACGCTTCGCCGATTATCTGTGGCTCACGGAGCGCCAGATACACCGTGTTGATGAGTCCCTGCGCGGAGAGTGCGACGACGGTACCGAGCGGATACCGAACTAGCGCGAACCCGACGAACGCGAAGAGAACGCCGGAAAAGCCGATAACCGGTCCCCACGCGAAAATGCTGGTTCCGAGCGCGATGACGAAGACGCCGAGCGGGAACAGCACGAACGCCCGAATCCACGGATTCGTTCGCCACGACGAACCCGACGTTTCTCCGCGCGTCGTCGGATAGTGGCTGAAGAAGTACTCCGCCAGCGGTGCGACGGCGAGCGTACTCGTCATGTTGCCGATGAGATGACCCGGTCCGGCGTGCGAAAACGACCCGAGAAACATGCCCAACGGGTAGAGGTACGACCACGACGCGAACGCGACCGTGACGGGATTTTGCCAGTGGTTCCACCCGTCCTGCACGAAGAGATAGACGGCGGTTACGCCGACGATTGAAATCAGCGTCCCCCACGGAACGCCGAAGAGGAACCGTTTCCGAAGCGTGCTCCCCCACGCCCCCCGAGGGCGGTCTAAACGTCGGACGATGAGAATCGAGAGCAACAGGCCGAGCGGGATTGCGACACGAACCGGCCACCCGCCGAACGGCGACACCATAGGCGGAGTGTGTGACCAAGACGATATAAAGGAATCCGTCCCGTTCTGCGAGTGAGACGAGCGAAGCGAGTCGAACGAAAACGAACGGTATCGTGCGAACGCACCGACCACGGTTCGGGTAACAGATTAATCCCGTCGGCATGAAATCCGTGTATGACCGACGTTCCAGCGGAAGGTGAGACGAAGTCGTACTCTCGGACGTTCACGAACGAAGACGTTGCGCAGTTTGCCGACCTCTCGGGCGACCGGGGAAGCCACCACGAGGCGAGCGACAATCCCATGGTTCACGGACTGTTGACCGCGACGCTTCCGACGAAAATCGGTGGCGACATGGATTACATCGCCCGATCGATGTCGTTCGAATTTCACAGGCCAGTGTACGTCGGCGAGGAAATCACCTGCGAATCGACGGTCGAATCGTTCGAATCGCGCGAAACGCGGCACGAAATGGTCGCGTCATTCGTCTGCCGAAACGAGGAGGGCGAGGTCGTTCTCGACGGGCAGACAGAGGGCGTTATTTTCCGATAATCAGTCGTCGCCGAAGTCCGGCAAATCGTCGGGCGCTTCGAACTCGGCTTCCCAATCGACGTACTCCGCTTCCAGCACGTCGCAGATGATCTGACCGAGTTCGGTCAGCGAGGCGTTGATGGACGACACCGCGTTCCACGAATCGATATCGGGGTGGATTTCTCGCTCCTTCCAATCCTCCGGAATCCCCGGGGCGTGATAACCGACGCGGTCTGCGAAGTCGTCCCAGAAGAAATCGAACTCGTCGAAGAGATCTAAATCGAGTGCGGTCTCGAACTCGCGTTTCTCCAACTCGGTGTGTTCGACCCACTGATCGAACGATTCTTCCCACGCTCCTTCGTGGAGAAAGGTCTCCAGTTCCTCCCGCCGGTAGTTCGTCTCACCCTGCACCGACACATCGTCGTATTCCTGCATATCCGCCTCGGGACGCAGTGTCGGCGCGTCCGGGGCTTGCACATCGAGTCCCATGAACCGGGCTACGAGCGGTGTTCTGATAAGGGTTCTCACGGACGACACGTCACCGCGGTACTCGGTGATTTCGACGGTAGTACGAGGTGAAAATCAGCTCGAAATCGATGTTACTGAGGTGACAAAGAGCGTTACGCGCTGAACCGTCTGAGCCATTTATACCGACAGTGGCCGACGATACGCAAGGAATGAGGGGGATAAAAACACCACGAACAGTTGCGGTTGGATTAGTAACGTTGATGCTCGCGGTCAGTGTCGCCGTCGCCGGAATGGGGGCGATGGCGGGACAGGATACGACGGACGAATCGGAGGGGGACGCGCAGGTTCGCGTCGCGCACATGTCGCCGGATGCGCCGCCGGTTGACGTTCTTATCGACGGAGAGACGGCGATTTCGAACCTTTCGTACAGTAACGTCACCGACTACGCCAGTTTTCCCGCAGGTGACCACAACGTCACGGTGACCGCCGCGGGCGACCCGAGCACGGTCGTTTTCTCGGAGAACGTGACGTTCGAAGCAGACACTAACTACACCGCCGCCGCGGTGGGTGAAATTTCGGAACACGCGGAGAACCCGTTCGAAGTCGTCATTCTCGAAGATGACTTTACGGCGCCGGAACCGGGCAACGCTTCGGTGCGACTCGTTCACGCGTCGCCCGACGCGCCGCCGGTTGACGTGACGGTTGCGGAGAGCGGCACGACGCTCTTCGATAACGTTTCGTTCGGCAACGCCACGGAGTACGCGGAGGTTCCGGCGGGTGAGTACACGCTAGAAGTTCGCCCCGCCACCGCCGACGATTCCGGCGAAGTCGTGGCGACGTTCAACGTGACGCTCGACGAGAACACGGCCAACTCCGCATTCGCGACCGGCTACACCAACCCCGCGGAGGCACCAGAAACCGGACAGGAGAACCTGTTCGAACTCATCCTCGTCACGGATTTCGAATTTGCGGGACAGACGACTGAAACCGCGACAGCGACCGAAACCACAACGGCGACAAAAACTACGACCACCACGGCGAAACCGACGAAGACGACCGAGAAAACGACTCCGAAAGCAACCGAAACGACGATGAAGCAGACGACAGCGAAGCAAACGACGCCGGCAAAAACGACGGTGAAGCAAACAACGCCAGCAAAAATGACTCCGGCGGAAACCACTGTCGAGAAAACGAGGGTGAAAGAGACGCCGGCGAAGCGGACGACTGCAAAGAAGACTACCGCAAAACCGACGGCGGAAATGACGAAGACGGCCGCGCCGAGGCCGACGACTGCCAAGCAGACGACCGCAAAAGAAACAGTGAAGAAAACGGCGGCTAAGGAGACAACTCCTAAACCAACAACCACGGTAGAGAAGACGACGCCGAAAGAAACGACCGTGAAGAAAACGACGGCTAAGGAGACAACTCCCAAACCGACAACCACGGTAGAGAAAACGACGCCGAAAAAGACGACCCCGAAAGAACCTACGGCGAAAAAGACGACGGTCAAAAAGACGAGTCCGGAGAAACCCAAAATCACGAGTCCAACGGAACCTGAAAAGCCAGAAGTGACGAGTCCGGCAGCCTCGGATGAGGCGGTACCGAAGGACGATTCCGACGAACGAACCGTTTCTGACAAGAGCTAAAACACCACACCTTTTTCTTTCCCGACACGAATTGCAGACGTGAGCCGACTAGCCGACATTCGACGACGGGACGACGTTCGAGAGGGAAAACGTACGTTTTCCCTCCCGGCGGAGAATTTCGCCACCGTGACCGAAACCATCGAGTCGGGGTACGACCGATGGGTCGGCGGAGTCGTCATCGACGACGACGAGCGCGTTCTGCTGGTCGAAAACGGCTGGAGCGATGGGTGGATAGTTCCGGGGGGAACTGTCGAGATGGACGAGACACCCGCCGAGGCTGTCGTCAGGGAAATCAAGGAGGAAACCGGGGTTCCGGTCGAACTCGCCCGGCCACTTCTGGTTGAACGTCAGACGTTTTCCAACGGCGACGGGGAACTCTCCGGCCAGTTCGTTCTGTTCGGCGCGACCGCGAGCGAGACGGAAATCGGCGACAACCTCGGGGTGGAAAACGAGACGATTCACGATGCGCGGTGGTTCACCGACGTTCCGGAAATGGAAATCGACTACAGTACGGAAATCGAATCGTTTCGAGGGTAGCAAAAAATCCGTACTCGCTCAGTCGATTCGCTCGGCCACGGCGCGCAGTTGTTCTATTCGCTCGGTTCGGGCCGAATCGCAGAGCGCTTGCTGGGTATCATCCGGGCAATCCAATTTGGGGACGGGCGTCGGTGTGCCTGCCTCATCCAGCGCGACGAAGGTGAAAAACGAGGTGGTCGTCTCGCGCTCCTCTCCTTTCTTCGGGTCTTCGGCGCGGACGTTCACCTTCACGTCGATGCTGGTTCGACCCGTGTCGAAGACGAACGCCTCCACGACGGCGACTTCGCCGAGGTCGATGGGAGAGATAAAATCGACGTGATCCATCGACGCCGTCACGCACTGATTGCCGCAAAATCGCATCGCCGCAATCGCACCGCAGATGTCCATCCAGTGCAGTACTGCGCCTCCGAGCGCCCGTCCGAGGTTGTTTGTGTCGTTCGGCAGGAGCAATTCGGTCATCTCGGTGTACGAATCCATCAGCGTCGCGGTGTTTGCCATGTCCGGTGATTGTGGGCAGGCCTATTTAGTTGGTCACAGTTCCGGCGCGTCAGCGTTATCACCGTTGCTAACAGTTTATCCGTATGGGTCGGGAGGGGGGAAACAGATTGCTATCCGACGAGACCGTCGTCTCGACCGTCGGGGACGGAGTGTATCAACTCGATGCGGATGGCGATTTTCTGTCGGCCAACGACGCCATGGTCGAGATGACTGGGTACGACCGCGACGAACTCCTCGGTTCTCCGTTTTCGCTGTTGCTCGGCGACGAGGACGCGGCGCGACTTGACGCCGAAATCAAAAAATTGCGAAATAACGCTCCTGCGGTTCGAACTATCGAACTCCCAACTCGAACCGCAGGCGAGGAGTTCGTTCCTTGCGAACTCCGGTTTTCGGTCGTGCAATCCGAGGACGGTACGGTCATCGGAACCGTCGGCGTCGCGCATGACGTATCGCATAGAAATCGACACGACGCGGAACTGAAGGCACAACACGACGAACTGGAACAACTGCGCCGTATCAATGCGGTTATCCGAAGCATCGACCGCGCCGTCGCTCGGGCCGAAACCGCCGACGAAATCGAACAGTCGGTGTGCGACCATCTCGCCGACGCGGATCCGTACCTATTCGCTCTCGTCGTCCGTCTTGACCCACAGTTCGAGGAACTGACTCCCCAAACGTGGGCAGGAGAGCACGATGAGTACGTGGAGTACCTTCGAGAGGCGAACATCGACGTTTCCGAAGGGCCGGGTGCGAAGGCGGTCAAAACGCGAACCGTGCAGGCGATACAGGACATCGAGGCGGACGAGTACGATTGGGGCGAATCGGCGTTGGAGTGTGGTTTTCGGTCGCTCGCGGCGGTTCCGCTGGCGCACGAGGAAACCGTCTACGGGGTGCTTGCGGTCTACTCGGACAGACCGTACGCGTTTGACGAACCCGAACGCGAACTGCTCTCGGACCTCGCCGAACTCGTCGGCTACGCGCTTTTCGCGGTCAAAACACAGCAGGCGCTCGTCGGTGAACGGGTCATCGAACTGGAGTTCCGACTCGCAGACGAAGAATACATTTTCACCGCACTCTCCGTAGCAGAAGAGTGTACCGTTCGGTTGGAGGACGCAGTGTTGCATCCGGACGGTTCGCTGTTGCTGTACGTCTCGGTACAGGGTGGCGACCCGGCGCGAGTGGTCGAATTCTGTCGGGAGTTCGAGAAGGTGTCACATCTCCGGGTTCTTAGCACGCGGGAGGACGAATGTTCGCTCGAAATCCGATACGGAGAACCGATGGTTCTCCGGTCGCTCTCACACTACGGCGGCGTCGTCAAATCCGCCGTCGCGGAAGACGGCGTCGCTCGCGTTCAAATCGACCTGCCAGAGACGGGGGAAGTTCGACAAATCGTCGATATGCTCGGGAACGTGCTCGACACCGCGGAACTCGTCTCCCGGCGAACCGTCGAACGGCGGGTCGAAACCCGCGCGGAGTTCCGTGATACGCTCGACGGGGGGTTGACGGATCGTCAGCGAACCGTCCTCGTGGCGGCCTATCGCAGTGGCTACTTCGACTGGCCCCGCGAGAGTACCGGCGAACAACTGGCCGAGTCGCTCGACATCGCCGCGCCGACTCTGCACAAACACCTCCGCCTCGCGGAGCGGAAGCTTCTCTCGACGATTTTCGACGACGACCGGCGAGGCTAATCGTTTAGCCCTATCGCTCAATGCCGTCCGGTGGATGATGTCGAACGTGCCATCCGACACATTCCCTGAAACCGACGCTGACGCGAACCGGTTGAAACCGACCGCTTCGACCTCCCTGAACAGGATTTTTAGGGCCTGTTCCGACCGAGCACGCCGAGAAACGCTGATCGTCCTACGAACGAAAGACGGCCCCGTCTCGCTGTCCGAACTCGCGAGCACGATAGACGGCGACACCGAACGGGCGCGTCTGTCGCTCGTTCACGTCCATCTGCCGATGTTGGATGCACTCGGGCTGGTTCGCTGGAATCGAGCGCGCGAATGCGTGGAAATCGCCACCGCTCCGCAGGAGTTTCGCGGACTGCTCGACGCCATCGAATGTGAGCGATAACGCCATTTTTCACAATAATTCCGGTTCCTACTTAAAGACTCAACTATTGAACGCATAGTTGAATAGCGGTTGGTGGAGTATTCCCGTTGAGCGTGAACGAAACCGTGTTACGAGAAGAACCAGAACCACTCGCCTCCGCCCAGTATTCGTGGGGTGGAGAAATGACACTTGTCCACACCATCGTCGAAACACTCGCGTCGGCGACCGGACAGTCCCCCGAAAACCTTCCACCACTCCACAACGCCGTCGATGTAGACGCCCTCGAATCGATTTTCGGTCCTCGAGGAAACGGCCAGCACCGTCCCGTCACGGGCGAAATATCGTTCCTCGTCGAGGAACACGAAATCGTCGTGAAGAGTCACGGACGCGTCCTCGTCCGCCCTGCTGAGTAGTTTGGAGAGTTTATTAGTACGGAGGATGCGATATTTGACTAGTGTCGATTTGAAATGTGAGAACGGTTTGTGATCCGACCAGTCTCTTGAGGGTCGGGTGCTCCACACTCGACCCTCTGCTGTCCTGGCGGCAACGGGCGAGCGAAGAATGAGCGACTGCAAGGAGCGTAACGAGGGAGGGCGTCGCCCACAGTCGGCGTCTGAAACCGACACTCCCTCACAGACGACTGCATTTCGTAGACGCTCATCAAATCGACCGCTGAACTCGGAGTCACAACTCTCAATAGCGTAGTGACTGTCGCCTGTATGTAGCAACAGTAGTCACAGAGACCACGACCAGTTCCGTAAACCGAATCCATACGTACTTATGAAATATCATGTCCGATTATTCTCGTGAAAAAATTGCCGCGTCACCGATAACGGTAAAAACGGAGGGTGAGTAGCGTCACTGATGACCGAACAGGACCCACCGCCGTCCCTTGATGGCGAGGGGAGCGTGCGAGTCGTCGGGACTGCTCACGTTTCTGCGAAGAGCGTCGAACGAGTCGAAGAGGCCGTCGAAGAGGAACAGCCGGACACGGTCGCCGTCGAACTCGACGAGGGTCGCTACCGGCAGATGCAGGGGGAGATGGCCGACGACTTAGACCCGTCCGATTTGCTCCACGGTAACACCGTTTTTCAGTTTCTCGCGTATTGGATGCTCTCGTATGTGCAGGCTCGGATGGGCGAAGAGTTCGACATTCAACCCGGCGCGGACATGAAAGCCGCCATCGAGGTGGCCGAACGAACCGGGAGCGATGTCGCGCTGGTAGACCGCGACATTCAGATGACCATCCAGCGATTCTGGGCGCGAATGACGTTCCGCGAAAAGATGCGGATGGTCGGCAGTCTCGCTCTCGGCGTCACCGACCCGATTACGCTTGGCGTGGTCGGCGGGGCGATGGCCGGCGTCTTCTTCGCCATGATTTTCGGCCTGTTCGTCGCGCCGCTTCTCGGCTTAAGCGAGGTGCTGACCCTTGGTGCGGGTGCGGGTGCGTTCCAACTCGTCGGTTCTCTTACGAGCGGAATCGTCGCGGGTCTCGTCCTCGGTTCTCTCGTCCTCTCGTTTGGCGTGACGAGGCGGTACGACATCGCCCTCGGCGGCGGCCTCCTTCTCGGCGTCATCGGCGGAATTGAGCTCGGAACGGGACTCGTCGCTCCAAGCGCGGTACCCGTACTCGGAGTAGGGACGCTCGAAACCATCGGTTCGGTTTCGATTCGGCTGTTCTCGTCCCTCGTCGTCGGCGTCGGAGGCGGAGTCATCCTCGGACTCGCGGGCGGTGTCGTCGTCGGAAGCGGTACGGTAGCGGAAGACGAGTTGGACGAGGAGTTCGACATCGAAGACCTCACCGACGGGGACGTGGTGACCGCAATGATGGAGGAGTTTCGACGCTTCTCGCCCGGCGGGGCGGAAGCCCTCATCGACGAACGCGACGCCTTCATCGCACACCGGCTCGTCGCGCTTCGAGAGGCGGGCCATCACGTCGTCGCCGTCGTCGGCGCGGGCCACCAAGCCGGAATCGAAGGCTATCTCCGAAATCCGAGTACCCTCCCGCCGATGGAGTCGCTGGTCGGAACCGAATCGGGACGCCGGTTTTCCTTCTTCAAGCTGTTCGGCTACCTCGTTACCGTCGTCTTCCTCGCCTTCTTCATCCTGCTGGCGATGGCGGGCGTTCGAAACGAGTTCCTCATCAAGGTGTTCGCCGCGTGGTTCCTGTTCAACGGCATCTTCTCGTTCTCGTTGGCGAAACTCGCCGGGGCGCACTGGATGAGCGCCCTCGTCGGCGGGGCAATCGCGTGGCTGACGAGCATCAACCCGCTACTCGCACCGGGCTGGTTCGCGGGCTACATGGAGCTCAAATACACCACGGTGAACGTCGCCGACATCGGCCAACTGAACGAAATCATGAGCGACGAGGAAAGCCCGCTTTCGGACATCATGTCCCGAATGCTCGATGTTCCCCTGTTCCGGCTCATCGCCGTCGTCGCCATGACGAACGTCGGAAGCATGATTGCGACGTTCCTCTTCCCGTTCGTCGTCCTCCCGATTCTCGGGCCCGAAATCGGTGGTGTAGAGGAAATCACCCGACTCATGATACAGGGCGCACAGAACAGCGCTGACATTATCTGGAAGACGATAGCATGAACGTCCGATTCAGTACACACGAGATACGTGACCTGCTTATTGCATGGATCGCCCTCGGCATCGCATTTACCCTGTTCCTCCAACCGGAACTGGTACAGTCGCTGATTCAACCCGGTGGCGGCGCTTCGCCCGGAACGTTCGTCAGGGCGCTCGGCATCTCGCTTCTTACGGCGGGTGTCGGATTCCTCCTGCACGAACTCGCGCACAAGGTGATGGCGATTCGGTTCGGCCAAGTCGCGGAGTTCCGAGCCGATTACGGCATGCTGTTTCTCGCTATCGCCAGCGCGCTCGCCGGGTTCCTATTCGCCGCGCCCGGTGCGGTGTACCACCGCGGCATGGCGACGGAGCGAGAAAACGGACTCATCGCGCTGGCCGGCCCGGTGACGAACGTCGTGCTCGGCGCGATGTTCGTCCCGATTTGGTTGGTCGGCTCCGACACCTCGTTCGTCGGCCTCGTCGGCCACCTCGGCGTGCAGATTAACTTCCTGCTCGCGGGGTTCAACATGCTCCCGTGGGGGCCGCTCGACGGAAAGAAGGTGCAAAGTTGGAGTACAATCGTGTTCGTCGGCACGTTCGTTCCGCTCCTCCTCCTTGCCGTGTACGCGCTGTTGTTCATGCCGTTCCCGCGGTTCTGAATCCGCTCGGATTGCTATTTTAGAACGGCAAACCTTTACTCACCCGGTACGCGGATTCGACCATGAGCGAGGAGGAACGCGAGGAAGAAGAGGAACTGACCTACGCGGATGCGGGTGTAAACATCGATGCCAGCGAAGCGGCGACGGCGGCCCTCGTCGGCGCAGTCTCGGGCATCGACAATACGACCGACTACGCCGGACTGCTCGATATCGGCGACCAGTATCTCGCGCTGGCGACCGACGGCGTCGGGACGAAACTGCTCGTCGCGGAAGCGTTGGGCGACTACTCGACCGTCGGCATCGACTGCATCGCTATGAACGCGAACGACCTCGTGGCAAGCGGCGTCGAACCCATCGCCTTCGTGGATTATCTCGCCGTGGACGAACCGAACGAGGAGTTCTCGAAACAGGTCGGCGAAGGACTCTCGGCGGGCGCCGACGAGGCGAACATGGCTCTCGTCGGCGGGGAAACCGCCGTCATGCCCGACGTTATTTCGGGGCTCGACCTCGCGGGTGCCTGTGCCGGACTCGCGCCGAAAGACGCCATCTTCCCCGGCGAAGCCGAAGTCGGCGACGTGCTGGTCGGCTTCGAATCCAGCGGCGTCCACTCGAACGGCCTGACGCTGGCGCGAAAAGCGGCGACGAAAAACTACGAGTACGCGGACGACTTCCCGCTCGGCGAGGACACCGTCGGCGAACGACTGCTCGAACCGACGCGCCTCTACACCTACCTCCTTCCCGAACTACGAGCGCGCGAAGTTCACGCCGCGGCCCACGTCACCGGCGGAGGGTGGACGAACCTTCTCCGTATGGGCGAGTATCGCTACGAAATCACCGACCCGTTCCCGGCACAACCTGTTTTTGAGTTCATACAATCCGAAGGGAACGTCTCGGACGAGGAGATGCACCGAACTTTCAACATGGGAACCGGATTCGTCGTTTCCCTGCCGGAATCGGACGCCGAATCGTTGGTCTCCAAAACTGACGGGAGAATCATCGGCTCCGTTTCGGAGGGGAAAACCGTCGAAATACGTGGCCTGAGTCTGGAGTAAGCAATCCGATTTTTGCGGTGAGCAGACGATTCGGCTCCGCTGGAGCCGAAATCGTTATACAAATTTCATTATCGTTTCGAGTCTACAATAAAGTTATAGTATTCCAACTTGTCTCGACTCACATGGCCCTCCAGGAAGTGCATATTTCGAGAGGTCGGTGCCCAAAGGCGGACGGGACAGGGAAAAACCACACGCTACGGACCGGTTCGGCGGTACGAGTCGAAGACGAGCAGGCGCGGCAGATAATCTGGGCGAAGTGCGAGTGTGGTTGGTGTGATATCCGCCGCGTGCAGGCGGAGTCAATCGATTATATGAGCGACTGAGGCGGAGAAAACTTATTACGGATGACACGACATTCGGGATATGTCCGATAGAACTCGTCGTTCTCTTCTCTCGGTGTTCGGGAGTGTCGTCGTGACTGCCGGGTGTATCGGCGGTTTCAACGACAAATCCGCTGCCGATCCGAACGCCAGTACCCCGGAAACGACAATCACTACCGAAAAGGCGTTCTGGAATGCGTCGGACGAGCCTGATTCAGACCATTCCGTATTCCTATTGAACGAAAGCGATGAGGAACAGACCGTTCACGTCTGGGTCGTCAGGCGAGAATCTGGCGAAACAATCTTCGAGGAGACACGAACCCTAAACGCGGGAAGCGGTGGAACACTGTACAATCTAAAAAAGGCAGAATCAGAAGGTATCGAAGCGTTCGAAATCTGTGGCGAACTCGTTGACGTACCGGAAACGAAGACGGGAATTCAAACCACGACCGCAGACGAATCGAACACGACGACTGACAACGCTGATGCGATGTTTTCCGATGAAACGACCGAAACGGAATCAAACTCCCGAAGGTGTATCACAATTCGAACGAGCAAATGCTACGGCAACGCCGAACTTACCGTTCGTTCCGACGAGTCGCTCGACATCGTCTATTCCATTTGTTGATGGTATCGTTCGTCCTTCTGTCTCATCCTAACCGAAACTCGCGTCGGTATTCGGAACGCACCGTTTCGAACACCGCGAGCGCGACGAACAGCACCGTCAAACTGGCGAGGGCGACGAGCGAGGGAACGACGACCGCCAGCGGAATCAACAAGCTCGAACCCATCGCCGCAATCGCACGAGGAACGCTGATGGTGCCGTGGTCGCGAAATCGGTAGGCGTTGTGACCGCAGAGATAGAGCGTTCCGCCGCCACAGAGGGCGACGGCGGGGATGAGACCGAGCGGTTCGTTCACGTGGACGAGCGTCTGCTCGATGCCGAGGGCGGTAAAGATGATGCCGCCAATCATCAGCAGATGGATGTAGCTGTACGAATCTCGCGCCAACACCGCGCGCTCGTGGCCGTGCGTCGCGGTGAGACGATGTTCTGCGGCGAGCGTGATGTAGTCGAAATACAGCCACCACAGCGATGCGATGAGGACGAATCCCGAAAAGACGGCGAGAACGCCGTCCGCGTCGAGGGTGAGATTCGTCGCGCCGACCCCGATTGCCACGATGGACTCCCCGAGCGCGACGATGACGACGAGCCGATGGCGTTCGACGAAATGATTCGCGCGGACGTAAAATCCCTCGACGCCACGGAAGCGTGCGACGCCGAAATCGACCGTGATTGCGAGAATCCACAACACGCCTTCCAGTGGATTCCCGACGAAGCCAGCTAGAATGAGTAGCAGGGGTGCACCCAGAAATCCCGGTGCGAGTCGAAGCACTGCGTTTCGCGTTTCCGGCGGCGTGATGAGACCGTAGAGAACGACGTGAAGTGCACGAACGACGAAGTAGGCGGCACCGAACAGCACCGCATCGTCGCTGAACGCTCGCGGAATCGACAACGCGACGACGAGCATGGCGGCCATCGCCAACAGGATCACCAGTCGTGCAAAGAGGACTTCTTCGGCAGGAATCGTGTTCGTCAGCCACGAATAACAGACCCACGCCAACCACACGACCGCGAGGAGCGCGGCGCCACGAATTACGCCGGGCCACGTCAGATTGTTCGTCAGAAAGCCGGTAATCTGTGTCAGCGCGAACACGAACACGAGGTCGAAAAACAGTTCCAACGGCGTGACGCTCTGATCCTGTTCGTTGCCGTTCGCGTCTTCGTCCAGCGGAGATTCCGAATCGGTCGTGTTCATGCGGAGGTTTTTGTCGTCGTTCGGCCAGCGACGTTCGTACAACGACTAGCGAGGCGAGCGTATCAATGAGTGGTTCGACCGTGATAGCCGCAGTTGTGACGCCCAGAATGCGATACATCGGCAGAAAACGATTCAAAAACGGCGACTGAAACCGCGACACCCCTCGTTCCAGTTTCGACGGTTGTCCGAGTTACTACCCCCTCCCAATTACGACAGTCGTGCCGTGATGTCCGCTTCGGTTACGATGCCGACGGTTTCGCCCTCCTCGGTCACCATCACCGCCTTGTAGTGATCGAGCAGATTACTCAATTCGTTCAAGGTCGCCGACTTGGAGACGGTCGGGAAACTTTCGCTCATGAACTCCCGAACGTCGTCGTCGCGGGCGTCCTCGTCGACGTGAACGAGGTCGCTTTCGCTGATGGAACCGACGGGAACGCCGTCCTTGATGACCGCGAGCTGGGAGTAGCCGGCGTCCTGCATCTTTTTCACCGCCGCGCTTACCGCGTCCGTCGGTGCGACGTGAACCACGTCTTCGTGCATCAGGTCGCCCGCGCGGACGATATCTCCCTCGGACTCCTCCAGCGCGTTGACGATTCGTCGGAGGGTCGAGAGCCGAGGGTCAACGTCGCCGCCTTCGATTCGGGCGATGAGGGGCTGTGAGACGCCCGCCCGGTTCGCCAACTCGCTCTGTGTAAGCCCGAGGTCGGTTCTGCGTTCCCGGAGGTCTTGGGGTGTCGGGAGTTCCATACGCGGAATTACTACCGGTTATGCGATAAATCGTTCGACTATTCGGCGGCGCCGAAGTCGATATCGTCTTCGTCCTCGAATTCGATGGTTTCGACCACCGAAAGCGGTACGTCGCGGAGCGCGCCGCCGATTTCGCTTTTGGCGATTCGCTGGGCGTGTTCCTCGCTGTCGGCGTTGAACACCTTCATTTCGAGGACGAGACCGACGAGCGCGGTGTGGGCCGCGATGAACGCCGAGTCGAACGGTTCGCCGCAGGCCGGACATCCCGTCGCGCCGACTTCGACTTCGACGTAATCCATGTTCTTCTGGTTCAGTCGTTTTCCGGCCTCGCTGACCGCAACGCCGATTGCGTCGTCAATGTCGCCGACGTCGCGTACCAACCATGCCGCCTCCATCGCAACGAGATAATTGCTCATACATCATCCGAGACGCTGGAGGGTTTCGTGTCTTTTGGTTTCCCGGTCGAAATCGGCGTCACTGCTGGTTTTCGAAGTTACAGAGTTTTCGTCATCTCGACGCTGGCGAGTTCGACGCCGCCCGTGGTCTCGTGGGCGACCGTTTCGACCCGCTCGTATCCGGCCTGCTCGTAGAACGGAACGGCGTTCAGGGAGGCGCGGAGCGAGAGCGATTCGATGTTTTTCGCCGCCGCCTCCGTTTCGAGGTGAGAGAGCAGTGCAGACCCGACTCCGTCCCGGACGAAATCGGGGTGAACGTACACGGCATCGACGACTGCGTTTCCGTAGTCGAGTCGCCCGAAGCCCGCGATTTCGTCGTCCACCTCAGCGACGACGAGGTGTTCGAACTCGTTTCGCACCGATTCGCGGTACGGCGCGCTCCCGAGTGGTTTCGTCGCCCACGCCTCGACCTGCTCGTCGCGATAGCGTTCGGGGCCGAACGCCCGAATCGAGGCGACGTGGAGGTCGAGAATGGATTCCGCGTCGGCTTCGGTGGCGGGACGAATCGACGGCATACCGACAGAAACGACGGCGATGATTGTAACCACACCGGACGTGGTTTGCGACGAAATCTGGTGTCGATGGTAAATCGACAGCAACTCTGCTCCAAATGTTCGACTACGTCACGACGGAGTACGTGAACAGAAACCCGAAATAAAGCAGAACCAGCACTCCGAGAATCTTGAGACGGAACAGTCGCATCTCCTCGGTCTCCTCTTCGTATACATCGTGGAATGCGCTCACCTCGTCGTCGGTCAGTTCGTCACCGTGTTCCAGTCCGCGATGGAGGACGAGATACTCATCGCGGCTGAACGGTTGCCCGCAGTACGAGCACTCGTAGGTCGGTTCTCCGGGCGGAATAGCGGTTTCGTAACTCATCGGTGCGCGAGCGTCGTTTGGGTCGGTTGCGAAGCCATCCTCGTCGCTACGGATACGAGTTGAGTTCGTCGTTCCGACACGCTGGAACGTCCACCGATACGCCGCGGTACGGAAATCGGACGAATCGAGTAGGGAATGGTGGCTCTGCGGGACATCGATATAACTAGGGTTGCCCTCCGATAATAGCTTTTGAAATCGGGCGGCAAGCGGACGATAGTCGAAATACGAACCCGAAACGGTTCTTCGGGGACGCTTAGTGGTTCGGCCGTTCCGCGGGCGCTTCCATTCCCGAAAGCTTCAGGATGAGGATGTTTCGAGTGTCGTCTTTTCCGTCGACGATACCTTCTACGACCAGTTTCGACAGCGGCGTCGGTCCGACCGTCACCTCGTCTCCCTCGTGGAAGTCACGGACCGACCCGCGGAGGTGGATTTCGGCGCGGCAGAGTTCGGGGTGGTGAACGCTGTTGAGGTCTATTTCCTCAACGTTGCCCTCTTCGACTCGCTCGCCGTTCTGCCGGAGCGGCACTTCGGCGGCGGTGTCCAACTGCTGGATATCGAGCGCTTCGAAGGCGGTCGCCGTCGGTTTGTAGCCGCCTTTCGGCCCGGGGACACCTTCGACGAGCTGAAGGGCTTTGAGACTCTGCATCTGGTTTCGAATCGTACCGGGATTGCGGTCGACTTCCTCGGCAATGTCCTCGCCTTTGACCGCGTCTTCGGCTTCTCTGTGGAGGTTTACGAGCGCCGTCAGTATCGTCTCCTGACTCGGCGTCAACTCTATACTCGACATTGGATGAATCTTGGTAATAGATTTCCTTAAACCCGACGAATATGCTGGGAGAATCGTGGTACACAGTACCTTCGTCTGGATACTTTTAAATGCGCCGTCTGCCGGGCGAAATAGCGACCTTTGAAACCCCCTCGAAGCGTCGTCTCATCTATGACGAAACCCGTCCAGATTATCGGCGCACCTGTTGACTACGGCGCGAACCGACGCGGAGTGGATATGGGCCCATCCGCGATTCGTTACGCTGGACTCGCGGATCAACTCGCGGCGGCGGGCGTCACCGCCATCGACTCCGGCGATTTGCTCGTCCCGCGCGCGGAGGAACGCGACCCGGAAACCGAAGAACCGGCGGAGGGAAAAGCGAAGTTTCTCCGCGAAACTGCAGACGTGTGCACCCGTCTCGCCGACGGAGTCGCGGGTGCAATCGCCGACGAGTCCTTCCCGCTCGTCCTCGGCGGCGACCACTCCATCGCCATGGGTTCACTCCGCGGGGCGGCCCGCAACGCCGAAATCGGAGCCATCTGGTTCGACGCGCACAGCGATTTCAACACGCCGAAAACCTCTCCGAGCGGGAACGTTCACGGGATGCCGCTCGCGGGCGCGCTCGGCGTCGAGGATTTCGCCAACACCGAGTGGGCAAACGCGCCCGGTTTGTCGGAGGAAAACGTCGTCCTCGTCGGCCTCCGAAGCGTCGATGAAACCGAAACTGAGGCCATTCTTGACAGCGAAGTGACTACTTACACCATGTCCGACATCGACGAGCGCGGCATCACCGACGTCGTGGACGAAGCCCTCGACATCGCGACGGACGGCGTCGATGGTATTCACGTCAGCTTCGACCTGGACTGGCTCGACCCCAAAGAGGCTCCCGGTGTCGGAACGCCGGTTCGCGGCGGCGCGAGCTATCGCGAAGCCCACTCGGCACTCGAAATCGTCGCCGAACGCGACGAAACCGAGGGCGTCCTGCGGTCGCTCGAACTCGTGGAAGTGAATCCGATTCTGGACGAACATAACGAAACCGCGGAACTGGCGACCGAACTCGCTGCGAGTGCACTGGGTAAACGCATACTCTAGCACGACCTTTTACGACGGTGGCAGGTAGGCGCGACGACGATCGTCGTCACGCCAACTGGCTCCTCTTCGGGCGACGCCCGTAAAGGAGAGAGAGCTTCGCTCTCCCGCATTCCCCGTAAAAGATCGATCAAAAGTACCGTCAGAGCTTGGCTCTGACGAGCCATTCGTTCGCCTCGCGTACGAAGACGCGCCACTCCTCTCTTCGGTCGTCGCTTGGCCCGCTCGCTCGTCGTTACCCTCCTCGCTCGCGGAGAGTATGCTGCCCCTCGGCGGTTGTGTAGAGTGCTGATTTTTGGCGGCTGTGAAGATTTCGTAGAACGACAGCCGAGTTGGCTGCTGACTCGGTCGGTGATTCGTTTCTCATTCCGCAAAAATCGCCCGGATGCCGAGACTACTCTTCGCTGACTTCCGCACTCACGGCTTCTTCTGCGACTTCGTCGTCATCTTCGGTCTCGGCTTCCGCGGCTTCCTCTTCAGCGACTCGACTCGGAACCACGTCCACGCTCGCCACGCGGTCGGTTTCGTCCACGTCCATTACGGTAACGCCCATCGTGTTCCGGCCGACTTCCGAGATGTCCTCGGCGCGGATGCGCATGATTTGTCCGGCCTCGCTCATCAAGACGAGTTCGTCGTCCTCGGCGACGCTTTTGACGGACGTAACCGGTCCGTTTCGCTCGCCGGTTTTGATGTCGATGAGGCCCTTTCCGTTGCGCGATTGGGCACGATACTGGGTGAGCGGCGTTCGTTTGCCGTAGCCCCGACGGGTGACGGTGAGCAGATCGCGGACTTCGCCGTCGGAGGCGACCATGCCCACGACTTCGTCGTCCCCTTCGAGGTTGATACCGCGAACACCGCGCGTATTGCGGCCCATCGCGCGGGCTTCCGTCTCGTCGAATCTGATCGTCATGCCGTGTTTCGTGCCGACGAGAAGGTCTTTAGTGCCGTTTGTCACCGCCACGTCGACGAGTTCGTCGCCGTCTTCGAGGCGGGCCGCGATGATACCGGTCGAAAGGATGTTTTCGAACTCCGCCGCATCGGTTCGCTTGACGTAGCCCTGCCGGGTAATCATGCTCAAATATTCGTCCTCCTCGAACTCGTCGGTCGTGACGACGGCGGTAATGTCCTCGCCCCTGTCCAAGTCGATGAGATTGACGGCGGATTTCCCCCGCGCCGTGCGCGACATCTCCGGAATCTCGTAGGCTTTCAAGCGGTAAACCTGCCCGTGATTCGTGAAACAGAGCAGGTAGTCGTGGGTGTTCGCCCGGAACACCTTCGAAATCCGGTCGCCGTCTTTCACGTCAGCGCCGATGATTCCTTTGCCGCCCCGACCCTGCGCCTCGAAGTTGGCGACGGGCATCCGTTTGACGTAATCCTGTTCGGTGACGACGACGAACACGTCCTCCTCGGCGATGAGGTCTTCACGGGTGACTTCAGAGGTGTCCTCCACGATTTTCGTCCGGCGGTCGTCGGCGTACTTGTCCCGCATCTCCACCAGCTCCTCTTTGACGACGGCCAGCAGCTCTGACTCGTCGCCGAGGATGGTTTCGAGACGCTCGATTCGCGCCGTGACGCCCTCGTATTCCTGTTCGATTTCCTCGGATTCGAGCGAGGTGAGACTGCCGAGTTGCATCCGAACGATGTGCTCGGCCTGCTTTTCGGAGAAGTCGAACGACTCTTGAAGCCCCGACCGTGCGCCGTCTCGGTCGTCCGAACCCCTGATGAGTTCGACCACGTCGTCGATGTGGTCGAGCGCGCGCAATCGTCCTTCGAGGATGTGGGCTCGCTCTTCGGCCTCGTCGAGTTCGTACTCGCTCCGGCGTCGAACTACGTCTCTGCGGTGGTCGACGTAGTGTTGAAGCAGTTCTTTTAACGTCAACACCTTCGGCTGGCCGTCCACCAGCGCGAGCGAGATGATGCTGAACGTGCGTTCGAGGCGGTGGTCGAGCAGTTGATTCTCGACGACCTCCGGAATGGCGTTCTGCTTGAGTTCCACTACGACGCGAATTCCGTCGCGATCGGATTCGTCGCGCAGGTCGCGGATTCCCTCGATGGTGCCGTCGTTGACGAGGTTGGCGATTCGCTCGATGAGTCGCGCCTTGTTCGTCTGGAAGGGAAGTTCCGTGATGACGATGCGGTCGTCTTGAACTTCGTACTCCGCACGCACCCGAAGGCGTCCGCGGCCAGTTTTATACGCTTGGTAGATGTCGTTTCGCCCGACGATGTTCGCGCCGGTCGGGAAATCCGGCCCCTTGACGTACTCCATCAGGTCTTCGACGGTCGCCTCGGGGTTGTCGATGAGTTCGACGGTGGCGTCGATGATCTCGCCGAGGTTGTGCGGCGGGATGTTCGTGGACATCCCGACCGCGATACCCGACGACCCGTTGACGAGCAGGTTCGGAATCGCCGAGGGAAGCACTTCCGGTTCCTGTAAGCGGTCGTCGTAGTTGGATTTGAACTCCACCGTATCCATCTCGATATCGTCCAACAGTTCCTCGGCGATGGAAGCCATCCGAGCCTCCGTGTATCGCATCGCGGCCGGTGGGTCGCCGTCCACGCTCCCGAAGTTCCCTTGCCCGTCGATGAGCGGGTTGCGCATCGAGAACTCTTGGGCCATGCGCGCGAGGGCGTCGTAGATGGACTGGTCGCCGTGCGGGTGGAAGTCGCCCATCGTGTCCCCGACGATGTTCGAGGATTTGCGGTGACCCGAACCGCTCGTCACGCCGGAACGGTGCATCGCGTAGAGGATGCGGCGATGGACGGGTTTCAGGCCGTCACGCACGTCCGGGAGGGCGCGACCCGCGATAACCGACATCGCGTAGTCGATGTAGCTCTGTTCCATCTCGTCCTCGACGCGGAC
Organism: Haladaptatus pallidirubidus; assembly: GCF_020700235.1. GTDB lineage: Archaea > Halobacteriota > Halobacteria > Halobacteriales > Haladaptataceae > Haladaptatus > Haladaptatus pallidirubidus. The sequence continues at coordinate 168,232 of NZ_CP085301.1, forward strand.
GGTCTGGACGCGCTCTGCAACTTCGTCCGGTACGTCTGGTGTGTCTGAACTCATATGTCAACCCACTCCGCCTCGTTGGCGTGATCTTGGATGAACTGTTTGCGCGGCCCGACGGCGTCACCCATCAATACGGAGAACATCTTGTCCGCGGCGGCGGCGTCCTCGATGGTAATCTGCTTGAGAATGCGGTTTTCGGGGTTCATCGTCGTCTCCCACAACTGCTCGGGATTCATCTCGCCGAGACCTTTGAACCGCTGCACCTGCGAAGGGTTGCCGTCGCATTTCTCCTCGATGATTCGGTCGCGTTCTTCCTCCGTCATCGCGTCGTAGGTCTTCCCACGGTAGCGAACGCGGTAGAGCGGCGGTTGTGCCGCGTAAACGTAGCCCGCCTCCAACAGCGGCCTCATGTATCGATAGAGGAGTGTGAGATACAGCGTTCGGATGTGCGCGCCGTCCACGTCCGCGTCCGTCATGATGATGATTTTGTGGTAGCGCGTCTCCTCGATGTCGAACTCCTCGCCGACGCCGGAACCGATCGCCGTGATGAAATTCCGAATCTTCTCGTTTTCGAGTACCCTGTCGAGGCGGTGTTTCTCGACGTTCAGCACCTTGCCGAACAGGGGAAGAATCGCCTGAAACCGTCGGTCGCGGGCCTGCTTTGCCGACCCGCCCGCGGAGTCACCCTCCACGATGAACAGTTCGGATTCGGTCGGGTCGCGCGACTGGCAGTCCGCGAGTTTGCCGGGGAGCGCGCTTGATTCGAGCGCGCTCTTTCGACGCGTGAGCTCTTCCGCCTTCTTCGCGGCTTTTCGGGCTTTCGCAGCCTCGACGGCCTTTCGGATGATCGCCTGCGCCGTGTCCGGATGCTCCTCGAAGTACACCGACAGTCCTTCGTGAACCGCACTTTCGACGATTCCCCGAACTTCGCTGTTGCCGAGTTTCGTTTTCGTCTGCCCCTCGAACTGCGGGTCGGGGTGTTTGACCGAGATGACCGCAGTCAACCCTTCGCGGATGTCTTCTCCGCGGAGGTTTTCGTCGATGTCGCCGAGGAGGTCATTTCCGTTCGCGTAGTCGTTGACGACCCGCGTGAGGGCGGTTTTGAATCCGGTCAGATGCGAACCGCCTTCGCGGGTGTTGATGTTGTTGGCGAAGGCGTGAATCGACCCTTGCAGTTCGTCGGTGGCCTGCATTGCCACTTCGACTTGGATGTTGTCGGTCTCGTCCTCGAAGTAGATGATCTCGTTGTGGAGCGAGGTTTTCGTCTCGTTGAGGTACTCGACGAACTCTCGGATACCGCCGTCGTAGCGGAACGAGTCACCTTTCTCCTCGTCGCGCTCGTCGCCGAGGGTGATTTCGACGCCGGAGTTGAGGAAGGCGAGTTCGCGCAGGCGGTTTTCGAGCGTCGAATATTTGAAATCGGTCGTCTCGAAGATGTCCGTGTCGGGCCAGAATCGCTGGTACGTACCCGTCTCTTCGTCTTCGTGCATGTCTCGGACGCGCTCCATCTCTCCCGCGGGCTCACCGCGCGCGAACGCCTGTCGCCAGACGGCACCGTCGCGTTTCACCTCAATCTCGAACCGCTTCGAGAGGGCGTTCACCACGGAGATACCGACGCCGTGAAGCCCGCCGGAGACCTGATAGGATTTGTTGTCGAACTTCCCACCGGCGTGAAGGACGGTCAGGATGACTTCGAGGGCGGGCATGTCGTACTCTTCGTGGTGGTCGACCGGAATCCCGCGTCCGTCGTCCGCGATGCTGACGGAGTCGTCCTCGTGAATCGTCACGTCTATCGTATCACAGTACCCGGCCAACGCCTCGTCGATGGAGTTGTCCACCACTTCGAAGACGAGATGGTGCAACCCGCGAGTGTCGGTAGAACCGATATACATCGCCGGGCGTTTTCGAACGGCCTGAAGCCCTTCGAGAACCTGTATCTGCCCGGCACTATACTCATTTCCGTCGCTCATAAATTCTGATTTATCGTAGACGCCCCCCACTGATAAAGGTCACGCACGCGCGCGTGTGAGCGACTAAATATAAAGTCCCTCAAAAAAGTACGAACCGGTCGCTGAACGTGACGAGCTACGTTTCAGTGAAAGCGAACGAAAACTGGGAGGGAGCGATTTGCTTACTTCGAATCCTCCACTTTCGTTCCGTTTTCTCCGTATGCTCACCGGTAATCTGACGAGCAGTCGGTTCGAAAGGCGAAATAATCTGATTCTAGATTGACTGATTTGACACTACACTGCCCGATTTACAGCTTTCACGCCCTTACGCGTCCACTTTCACTTTCACCAAGCCATCGGGGCAGTTTTAACGTCCCCGGCGATAAATACTGGCGAAGAATGCCTTCGATGCAGTCTACGCTCGGCGACGAGGGGATCGCCGAAGAGTTGGCCGAAAGCCAGCGACAGATCTCCATTGCCGAGTTCTTCGAGAAGAACAAGCACATGCTCGGGTTCGACAGCGGTGCCCGGGGGTTAGTCACCGCCGTCAAGGAGGCCGTCGACAACGCACTCGACGCCTCCGAGGAAGCCCGATTGAAGCCGTTCGTCCGCGTCAAAATCGAGGAGGCCGGGGATTACTACCGCCTCATCGTGGAGGATGAAGGTCCGGGAATCACCCGCGAACAAATCCCGAAAGTGTTCGGGAAACTGCTCTACGGGTCGCGCTTCCACAAGCGCGAGCAGTCCCGCGGACAGCAGGGTATCGGGATTTCGGCCGCCGTTCTCTACTCCCAACTGACCAGCGGGAAACCCGCGAAAATCACGAGCAGGCCAAAGGGAAGCGACCGACAACGATACTTCGAACTCATCATCAACACCGACGAGAACGAACCGGAGATTCAAACCGAATCCGACACCCCGCCTATCGGCCGGGAACTCGTCGGCACGCACGGAACGCGCATCGAACTCGAAATGGAGGCGAACATGCGCGCCCGTCAGCAACTCATCCGGTACATCAAACACACCGCCGTCGTCAACCCGCACGCGAAAATCGTCTTCGAGGAACCGGGGCTGGAAGACGGCGAGGAGATGGTGTTCGAGCGCGCGGACGGTGCAGGTCTCCCCGCCGAAACAGAAGAAATACGCCCGCATCCACACGGCGTGGAACTCGGAACCTTGCTCAAGATGCTGGCCCAGACCGACTCCCACAGCGTCTCGGGATTCCTTCAGTCCGAATTCACCCGCGTCGGCAAGAAAACAGCGGAGAACGTCATCGAGAACTTCCGCGACCACCATTTCGGACGCGAGGCCGCGTGGCGAGGGCCGCAGGCGCACGACGAAGTGGACGTAAAAACCGCGGTCGAGGACGCGGTGGCGAACAAAGGTGCGGACGCCACCGCCACGTTCGCCGAGACGGTTGCAGAGAAAGTCGCGGATGCCGACCGAATCTCGCACCACCAACTGCGTGCGATCGTTCGACTCGCCGGTGAGGAAACCGAAGAGGAGTTCGGCACGTCCTTCGGCGACACCGTGCAGGAAAACGCCCTCGACGCGGCGTGGAGCGCCATCACGAACGACCGAGTGACCGACCTGTACGAACTCGTGGACGGAGCGACGAGCACCCGAAAGGACGACGAGACGGTTCGCGCTCTCGCCGAGCGAATCGCCGCGAAGTTCGAGAGCGAGGACGGAAACGACCGAGCGACGAAAAAGAGAATCCGAGAGTACGTCGCTCGCGCAGGGGATATGACCGAGGAGCGCGAAGGTGCGACGATAGGCGAGACGGCGCGCGAAAACGTCGTCGACGCGATTTGGGCGTCCATGGTGACGGTTCCCGACGAAGCGCCAAAGGTCAAAGAAATCGCCGACGACCGCGACACCGCGAGCGAACTTCTCGACGCGATGACGGAGACGGACATCATTTCGCCGCCGACCAACTGTCTGTCGCCTATTACGGCAAACCTCGTGGAGGCCGGACTTCGCAAGGAGTACGACGCCGACTTCTACGCCGCGGCCACCCGCGACGCCGACGTTCACGGCGGCGACCCGTTCATCGTGGAGGCAGGAATTGCCTACGGCGGCGATCTGCGAGCGGAAGGTTCCGCGGAACTGCTCCGGTTCGCGAACCGGGTTCCGCTCGTCTACCAGCGCGGGGCGTGTGCGACGACCGACGTGATAAAATCGATCGGCTGGCGGAACTACAACTTAGACCAACCCGGCGGGCGCGGCGTTCCGAACGGCCCGGTCGTCATCATGGTTCACGTCGCTTCGACCAACGTTCCGTTCACGAGCGAATCGAAAGACGCGGTTGCGAACGTTCCGGCAATCGAGGACGAAATCGAGTTGGCGATTCGGGAGGCGGCCCGGGAACTCAAATCCTACCTCAACAAGCGCCAGTCACTCAAAAAGCGCCAGAAGAAACAGAGCGTCATCGCGACCATCCTGCCCGAGATGGCCCAAAAGCTCTCCGACGTGACCGGTAACGACGAACTCGACATCGGCGACTCACTGGCACGCATCATGAACAACGTGCTGGTCGAACGAGAAATCGAGGACAGAACCGTCTCGCTGGTCGTGGAAAACCACTCCGGAACGAACGAATCGCCGAAACTGACCGAAATCGTGGCGACCAGGCCCGAGAACCTCTCGGACGGTGCAACCGCCGTCGAGATGGACGACGAATGGTTCGTGACGTGGGAACCGACCGTCGAGAGCGGCGAGGAAGCGGTGTTGGAGTATCAAATTGCGGAAGACGTACCGTTCGACCGAGTGACGGTCGAAGGAATCGAAGACGAACGACTGACCAACAACACATGAGTACGGAAAACGACGACGCACAGGCGAAGCTCATCGACCTCGCCGCGGAGTTCTACGACCAGTTCGCAGGCGGGCAAATCCCGGAAATGTCCATCCCGACGCGGACGAAAAGCAACATCGAATACGACGAAGACGAGCGCGTATGGGTGTACGGCGACCGTAAAAGTACCCGGAGCGCGAATAGCGTCCGCGGCGCGCGAAAACTGTTGAAAGCGGTTTACACCATCGATTTCCTCGCGAACCAATTGGAAGAAGATCGCTCTTCGACCCTTCGTGAGTTGTACTACCTTTCCGAATCGTGGGACGCGAAGGAAGCGCAGTTCTCCGACCAAGACGAGTCGAACCAACTCATAGAGGATTTGGAAATCGTCTCGGACGTGACTCGCGAGGATTTCCACATGCGCCCGGAGGAGTCGGGAGCGACCCTCATGGGGCCGCTTCACCTCCGCGAACAAACCCGGAGGGGCGAACGCGACATCCACTGTCAGGAGGACGTGGGCGAAGGCGGCTACCAGATTCCGAACAACCCGGACACCATCGAATTCCTCGACCACGACGCGGATTTCATCCTCTGCGTGGAGACCGGTGGTATGCGCGACCGACTGGTCGAGAACGGCTTCGACGACGAACACAACGCCCTCATCGTCCATCTAAAAGGGCAACCGGCGCGCGCGACCCGGCGCATCACGCGCCGACTGCATCAGGAACTCGACCTACCGGTCACCGTCTTTACGGACGGCGATCCGTGGAGCTACCGGATTTACGGTTCGGTCGCCTACGGCTCCATCAAAAGCGCACATCTGAGCGATTACCTCGCCACACCGGACGCGAAGTTCATCGGCATCCAACCGGCGGATATCGTAGAGTACGACCTGCCGACCGACCCGCTGAGCGATTCGGACAAAAATGCGCTCGAAAGCGAACTCGAAGACCCGCGCTACCAGACCGACTATTGGAAAGAACAGATCGAACTCCAACTGGAAATCGAGAAGAAATCCGAACAGCAGGCACTCGCCTCACACGGACTCGATTTCGTGACCGAAACCTATCTCCCCGAACGGCTGAGCGAAATGGGAATTATCTAAGCCGAACTCCGATTATTTTCTCTCTACCGAAAGATTTTATCAGGGAAGAAATTAGTAGTTCCCATGTCAATAGCGAACGTGATCTCGTCGATGACGAAGTGGCTGAATCTGAAGTTGACCGGTATCGGGGCGGTGGTTTTCGCGGTAATTTGGCTGCTGGCCAACTATTCGATGAACGTTTCAAACCCGCTGTTGTCCAAACTTTCGGGGATCACCGCGATCGGCCTCTCGATACTCGCGGTCGTGGACGCGCTGAACGGCGGCATTTCTGATTGATATTTCAGACAGCCATTTCGAACCGATACTTCGGACGGTCGTTTCTGTTTGACCGAGTTCGCTACGCGAACTCGGATTCGAAGTCGAATCGGGTGTCGAACTCGCTTTCGGTGGACTCGACATCGCCGCGAGCGCACGACCGACAGTACTGATTTTCTCCCTGCTTCACCGTTTTGACGGGGATTCCAGCAAAATATTTCTTCTCGCTAAACGTTCTCTTGACGCCGGTTCCGACCGGGGCGGAGCAGACGATACAGGGAACCGTCGGTTCGGAGACGACTTTCTCGTCCGTTGAGCGAACGGTTCCGAAGGTGGTTAGCGACTCGAATCCCGGAACGTGCTGTGGTGCGAGCAGGAGCAAAAACAACCCGAGGATGAAGAATACGGCTCCGAAAAGCAGCACTCCCGTTCCGAAATTCGTCAACAGGATAATAAGACCAAAGATAGTGGCGAAGAATCCGAGGACGGAACTAACGACGAACGCGGCGGCCGACTGCAGCGTCCAGTTGGTCGAAAAGTCGGTTTCGTCCACGTACTCATCCGCCCCGTCTTCTCTAAGTTCGATACGGTCGGCACCAGGCGAGTAGTTGTACCACGCGTAGAGGAGGTTGCCGAGCGGCGTGGTGAACAGTAAAAGGAGGACGTGGACGGGAATCGATCCGAACGTTCTATTTACCATCACGACGCGGTCGCCGTAATCGTGTTTTACCTCCCACCCCTCGACCATGCGGTCTTCGATGCGGCGGCGAAGTTCGGGGCGACGGCTCTTTACCCCCGTCCCGCGGCCGAATTTGGATGCCCCACCGAACGTGGATCGGAAATCGAACCCCGTGGAACCCGTTTCAACCGCGGTTCCACACTGCGAGCAGAAAGACGCCCTGGGGGTGAGCATCGCCCCGCAGTGCGAGCAGAAGTTGGAGGTACGTCGGGGACTCATACGAAAAACGTGTTCGCCAGTTACCAAATATATTGCGTTGGGATGACCGGTTCGAACGTCTGAATCAATCCCGAAAACCCGTCGCTCGCGGCCTCACTCCTCGTCCAGGGCGACCGAAACGCCACGCCTTTCTACGTCCTCCACGAACGCTTCGGAGTCGGTTTCGAGCGCTGAAAACGTGTTGTAATGAATCGGAACCACCAGGTCGGGGGCGAGCTCTTCCGCGAGGTTCGCCGATTCGCGTCTGTCCATCGTGAAACTGCCGCCGATTGGCGGGAGGAACAGCGACACTTCGAGTTCTCGATGGCCCGTCAACACGTCGGAGTCACCGGGCCAGAAGACAGTCGTTTCGGCCAGCGAGAGCAGAAATCCGACGCCGAATCCGTTCGGGTGGTAGGGTTCGCCGTTCGCCCGCGTGTGCGGGCCGTCCGGTTCGTTGTAGGCCGGAAGCGACCACGCCTCGCAGTCGCCGACCCGTAGGCGGTCTTCCTCCCCGATTCGGCGAACGTCGTAAGGAAGGTCGTCCACCGCTTTTACGTCTCGGTCGATTTTCTCGGCGGTCACGCCTTCGTAGACGACCACGGTCGCGTCTTCGCTCGCAACGCGCTCTACGGCGTCCGAGTCGTAGTGGTGGTCGTGCGTGACGAAGACGACGTCCCCGTCTTTCGCGCGGTAATCGACCGGCTCCGGGTGTCCTACGTCCGGATTGTCGGGTTCCCAGCCGCCCGTCAACACGCCGTACCGTCCGGGGTCGATGTAGGCGACGAAGCCGCTCTCGGTTTCCAGTCGCACCGTCGCGTAGCCGAACCAATCCACCGTCAACCCGTCGTGTCGAACCGTCATGTACGTCGATAGGGTCGTTCTCGGACAAAAGGATTCGGGCACGGGGACGCGTATGGTTGCTTGCGGTGCGGAGGCGGTCTGATTGGAACCGGCAGTACACGACACCTCCTCGGGAATTTACAACTCTCCCTAAAAACGATTCAACTCTCTATTGCGATTCCGCGAGCCGCTCGACGCGCGCCAACGAATCAGCGTCCTCTGGCGATTTATCGTCCCTCACACCCAAAAATCGCGGGAATCGGAGGGCGTACCCAGACGAGTACGTCGGCGATTGCTGAATTTCCTCGTAGCCCACCTCGAACACGATTCGTGGCGAAATATCCACGGTTTGCCCGTCCTGCGCTGCGATGTGAGGTTCGAGCAGTTCGGTCAGTTCGGCCAGTTCCTCGTCCGTGATTCCGGTGGCGACCTTACCGAGGGTTTCGAACTCGCCATCTTCGGTCCGTGCCGATAGCAGGAAGGTGCCGAGGAAACTCGCCCGGCGTCCTTCACCCCACTCCGCGCCGGTGACGACGAGGTCGAGGGTTTCCACGTCGGGTTTCCGCTTGAGCCAGTTTTTCCCTCGACGACCCGGTGAGTAGGTCGATTCGGGATTTTTCAGCATGATCCCCTCGTGACCCGCGTCGAGCGCGTTCGCTTCTATCTCCGCAATTTCGTCGGCGTCGCCGGTGACGGTGAGCGCCGATACACCACCCGAAAGTATCGCCCGCAATCGGTCGTGGCGCTCGGTGAGCGGTACGGTGAGCAAGTCCTCGCCGTCCGCGTGCAGGCAGTCGAACGCCCGGAGTTCGACCGCGACCTGCTCGCGGGCGCGGGCCACGTCGTGTTTCCGGCGGAATCGCCGCAGAATTTCCTGAAACGGGAGGGGTTCGCCGTCGTCCATCGCAACGACTTCGCCGTCCACGATGGCTGGAACGGAGAGGTTTTCCCGGGTGTACTCCGCGATTTCCGGTAACGCGGCCGTCACGTCCTCCATGTTCCGCGAGAAGACGCTGACTTCCTCGCCGTCGTAGTGGATTTGAACCCGCGCGCCGTCGAATTTCCATTCGATTCCCGCCTCCTCCCAGTCGTAGAGCGCGTCCGTGACGGTTCCGGCCTGCGCGAGCATGGCTTGTACCGGCCTGCCGACTTCCAGTTGTAGGTCAGCCAATCCCGAGTGGCCCTCGTCGCGGGCCACTCGGGCGACCCTGCCGTAGTCGTTCGACACCTGAAGCGCGCGCTCTGCCGCCTCGACAGGTACGTCGAAAGCGCCCGCGATGGCGTCCCGAACCGTTCCTTCGCCCACGCCGATTCGCATCTCCGAGAGGACGAGACGGGCGAGATACCGCGCTTCCTGCGTACTCGTGCGGTTGAACAGGCCGAACAAGATGTCGATTTTGGTGTCCTGACTACCCGTCCCCTCGACCCCGGCCAGCGTTTCGAGTTCGTTCGCGACTTCCGCGACGGTCAACTCCTCCCGACCTGCGCCGAAGGCTGCCAACCCCTGTTGGCCGCCGAAATCGTAACTGCCCGCAACCTCGCCGATGTCGCCCATCTCGGCGAGCCGATTTTCCACGTCGTCCGCCGAAACGTTCTGCCCGGCGGCGCGCGCAATCGCGGCGTAGCAGTAGTTGGGGCCGATGTCGAGCGTCGTCGAGTCCCACGCCGGAAACACACGACCCTGCACGAACCGAGCGAGGACTTCGAGGTCGTCGTTCGCCGACGCGAGGAGGTCGGTGACGGCCTTGATGATGTCGGTGTCGGCGCTTAGCCCCTCGATGTCTCCGGCCCGTTCCGCGAACTCCGCGAACTCCATTACCGACGGTTGCAAGTAGCCGGAGTTAAAGCCACGGCTTTCGATTTCCGGGCGATTCACTGGGTTACGGAGAGTCGAATATTTTCGACTCTCCGTTCGTGATGACGGCGAACACTGTCGAAAGTAGAGACGGAAAAACAGCCAACACAGCCACGACGAAGCCCGTGGATTGAAGCCGTTGGCACGCCCATTCCAGCGCATGACAGACGACCTTGCGTCGCAGGTAAAAGATGTGCTCGGAGTTGACCGCGAGGAGTTCCAAGCTCGCGTCGAAGAGGACGCAGAGGTCATCAAGGAGGAACTCGCGAACGGAACATTCGACAACCCGCAAGCGATCGTCGGCTTCGAATACGAGTTTTACGCCGTGGACAGGGAAACGAAAGCCCTCTCTCGCGTTCCGCGCCGACTGCTGGAACTCATCGGATTCGAGAAGGAACTCGGCCTGCACAACGCCGAGATGTCCACGAGTCCACAGCCGCTGAACGCGCACGGGTTGGCCGCACAGGAAGCGGAGGTAAAAGCCCGCCTCTCGGCGGCGGAAGACCGAACGACGGCCGAGAAGATGCTCCTCGTCAGCGACGGCCTGTGGACGATTCCCCCAGAGGGCGAGACGGCGCGTGAGTATCTCACCAACAGTATCGAGGACGAAGGCACCCGAATCGCGTCGAACATGAGCGATTCGGTTCGCTATCACGCGATGGCGAACACCGACGCAGAAGTCGGGATGAAACTCGACGCACCGCACGTCTCACTCGAAGCGGACACGGTGATGCCGGAAAGCCTCATCACCTCCATTCAACCCCATTTTCAGGTCCCGCACGCCCGCGACCTTCCGACGTATTTCCGCTACGCCACGCGAATCGCGGCCCCCCTGTTGGCGCTCGGCGTCAACTCGCCGTTCTTCCCGCCCGACCTGTACGACAGCGCGCCGCCGGAGAAAATCGTGGACGAGGCGTGGATGGAGAATCGAATCGGAGTCTTCGAATCCGTCTTGAACGCCGAAGACCCCGGAAAGGTCTGTTTTCCCCAGGATGTCGAATCGACGGAAGAAGCCATCGACGACATCGTAGACGACCGTACCATCGTTCCGATGCCCGTCTCGCGCTCGGACAGGTTCGACGACGGCTTCGCCCATTTCAGACTAAAACACGGCACCTACTGGCGGTGGGTTCGTCCGGTGTTCGGTGGGGCCACGCGCTCTGCCGCGAACGCCCGCATCGAGTTCAGGCCGATCGCCGCCCAACCGACGGTTCGGGACTCGATCGCGTTTCAGGCGGCCTTCGCGGGATTGCTCGAAAGCACCTTCCGCAGGGAACACCCCGTCACGCATCTCGACTGGGTCGTCGCCCGCGACAACTTCTACACAGCGATGCGCGACGGACTCGACGCCGATATCTACTGGATTACGAACGACGGACAAGAGACGACGGATACGGAGGAACTGTTCGCCGACCTGTTCGCCCACGCAAAAGATGGGTTACAGGCCCGCGGCCTGTCGGACGAACAAGCCGCGAAATATCTCTGGCCGCTCCGCCAGCGCGCCCGTCACGGCATCACGCCCGCGAAGTGGAAGAAAAACGAGGTGCGCGAGCGAATCGAAGACGGCGCGAGTTTGGAAGGTGCGATTGCTGAAATGCAGGAAAGGTACATCGAAAAACAGACCGACACCCTCATCGACGGAAGCTTTGCGAACTGGGTCGGTCGGGGGAAAACGGAGTTCTGAGACGGTTACGACTGCGGTCGCTGTCCGACAGAAGAGGGAAAGAAACGAAAGGAGAAGAAAACCGCTCTAAAGAACGTCGTCGAAGTTTTTGTGACCGTTGATAGTGACGCCCTCGTCGGTGATTTCGGCGAGGAAAACGCCGTTTCCGCTTCCCGTGTCGCGCTCGACGGCGCTTTTGATGCCGCGGGCCGCGATGGTTTTCGCTTCCTCGTTCGAGAGACCTTCCTCGTACTCCTGTTCTAAGACACCGTAGGCGAGTTGCATCCCGCTTCCCGTGACGGTGTAATCGTCGGACATGACGCCGCCTGCGGGGTCGAGACTGTAGATGTGTGCGCCTTCCTCGTCGATACCGCCGAGAATCGGCGATACCATGAAGAACGGGCCGCCGCGGAGCATGTTGCCCGCGAGCGTGGAGAGCGCCTGCATGCTCATCTGTTCGCCACGGCGGGATTCGTAGAGGTTCGACTCGATGCGCATCGTTCGGATGAACGACTGGGCACCGCCGACCGAACCAGCCATCGTGAGTGCGGCGGTCGGGTGAATCTGTTCGACCTTCTGGACGTTCTTGTTCGAAACGAAACGACCGCCGAGGCTGGCGCGCATGTCCGTCGCCATGACGACGCCGTCAGCGGTGGTCAGACCGATTGTAGTCGTGCCGGTTTTGTTGACATTTTTCATGTCCTTCTCCGAGAAGTTGTTCTCGGGGAGCGAGCCGATTTCCGGCTCGTAGGGATTCGTCTGGCCGCTTCCGAAGCGCTCCATATTACGTGAAAATTCGGAGTCGTGCATTGGGCTACGCATTAGCCGAACGTAGTCCGCCAGTACTGATAAAACCAACCCTTTCGGTGTGCGATTCCGTGACAAAGGGCCGGGTAAAAACGCAGGACGCGATTACGGACGTGGCTCTATAGACTCCTCATATGCGTTTCCGATAGACTCCATGAGTCGGTGCATCGGGAACGGCACTCCGACCCGCCGGGCCATGATGGCAACCGGGAGCAGGAGGATACCGGTCAGGACGCTCATCTGGTACAGGGCGAACAACGTCGCGCGTCGTAGCGGTGCGAACATCTGAAACCTCGACCGAGGCTGAGCCGCATCGGTATAAAAACGTTTATGATGAATATAATTCATAATGTTTTTATTCTAGCTACTACCCCGTTGCAGTCTCTCGATTCAACCATGGTTGTTTTCCAAACAACTCTACGCGGATTCGACGGCGATTCCGCGTCAGAACTGGGTTTCTAACGCCGGGAGTATGCATAAGTTATGGACATTATCCGTCTCTCGTGCGCACTCGAACGGTCGAATGACGGAATCGAACCGGAAAACGAATCCAACGAAACCAACAGCGTGGCCGCAAGGATTGACGCGTGTCGCCTCCAATCACAGTTATGAATGTCGTCGTCGAATTTCGACTCCCGACCAACGGATTCGCCCTGGGCGAACTGTTCGTCCACTGCCCAAACGTGCGAATCGAACTGGAACGCATCGTTCCAACGGGGGAGGAAACGATGCCGTTCTTTTGGGTCATCGGCGATGCGACGTTCGTCACCGACGTACCTATCGAGGGGTTGCCAATCGATTCCCTCGACGTGCTAAGCGAAACCGAACACGGCGCGCTCTGTCAGGCCGTCTGGTCGAACAATGGTGGAATCTACGAGATACTGACCGAACAGGAGGCGACCGTTCTTTACGCCGAGGGCAATCGTGGCGGATGGCTGTTTCGCGTCAGATTCCCCGACCACGAAGCCACGAAGCAGTTCAGCGAGGCGTGTGAGGAGGCGTCGATTTCCTACGAAGTGCGTCGAATCTACCCGGTTTCTGCGCTCCCGATGGAGCGATACGATCTCACCGAAGAACAGCGGGAGGCCCTCGTTACTGCGTTCGAATCGGGCTACTTCCGCGTCCCTCGAGGAATTTCGCTCTCGGAACTAGCGGAGACGCTGGACATTTCGCCGCAAGCCGCATCAGGTCGGCTACGACGGGGGTTAGACCGAATGCTTGACTCGGCTCTGTTTCCCCAAGCGAATCAACGAAACTATCTGAGGGGTAATAAAGACGTGAATCAGTAAACCCCAAGGATTCACTACATCGTTCCCCCATCTCCGAAGGTATGAAATTGCGAACTGCCCTCCAACGAATTCGGGTTCACTGAGGTGTTTGAAATGTGCACAAAGTCACACGACGAGCGCCGAAGTACGCACGAGATAGACAAAACGGTCCTCCACGAAGTGAAATACGACGACGGTCCGATTACCGAAACAGTAGTCGAGGCAATCGCGGAGGTGTCGGACGACCCGCCAACCGAGATGAAACCGCTCTACGAGAGCGTTAGTCCCGATGCATTGAGGGACTTGTTCGACCGACCATCTCACGCGAATGTTCCGTCCCGCGTCGAGTTTCGACACCACGGGTACGCCATCGTTATCGAGCGTGACGGACGGGTCGCTATCTGTGACCCGAACTGAGGCCAGTACGCTTTTGCGCTCGTCAACCGTAGCATGAGGTTATGCCTGACACGCTGTACGACGTGTACCTCGTTCCGTCCGGTACGCGCGGGGGAGAGCAGAACATCGTCTCGCCGGTTGAGGGTGACAAGTTGGAGTTTTACGAGACGGGGGTGTGGTTGCGACGAAAAGGCGGACGAAACTTCTTTCCCTACGAACAAATTCGAACGATTCGAGAACACGAAGGCGAGAGACCGTAGCTACTCGACCCGCAAACCGACGACTTCGCGGGAGAAGATGTCGGCGTAGCCCGACGGCGCCATTTTGAGCGACGGAACGCCCGGGAACGTGAGCGTCTGGACGGCGAGCATCGGGCGTTCGACGTTTGCGCCGAGTGTTCGAAGGGCACCCTCCACGGCGTCGTACAGTTTCGCAGTTTCTTCTACTTCGAGGTCGGAACAGACACCAGCGACGCGCATCGGGAGCTCGGCGACGACTTCGCCGTCCCTGACGACGGCCCATCCGCCGCCCATCTCGTTGACGTGCGTGACGGCACGCCGCATGTCGTCACCGCTTCCGACCGCTATCACGCCGGGCGTCTCCCAAACGACGCTGGTCGCGACCGCACCCTCGAACGCACCGTACCCGGTCAGAAATCCGGTGAACCCGGTTCCATCACCCTCCGGATGCCGGTCGAGCAGAGTCACTTTCAGCAGGTCGTCTTCCGGTGCTGCGACGAGTTCGTCGTCTTCGACTGGAGGCGAAACAGTCGTCTGTCCCGACAGCAATCCTTCCCGGTACTCGATTGCGCGAACCGGTTCGTCCATTGCCGGAACGCGGAACTGGTCGGGGTCGGTGCTGACGTTGACGCTGTCGTAGAACTGCTCCGGATACTCGTAGGAGCGCGGCGCGACGGTCGTTTCGTGATTGTTGTAGACGACTTCGCCGCCGCTGATGACGGTGGTGACATTGACGGTTTCCAAGTCGTCGATGAGGACGATGTCGGCGATATTGCCCGGTGCGAGCGACCCGAGGTTTTGAAGGCGGAAATGCCGGGCCGGATTGAGCGTGACCATCCGGATGGCGTCGGCGGGCGGAATCCCCTCCTCGATCGCCCGCCGAACGACCACGTCCATGTAGCCCTCACGGATGAGTTCGCGGGGCCACATTCCGTCCGTCGAGAGCGATATTTCGTCGGCACCGATTTCCTCGTACGCTTCGCCGACCGCGGTCATGTCGTCCCGAATCGACCCGCATCGACCGATTGCATGAATCCCATTTTCGACGCGTTCCACGATTTCCTCGCCGGTAATCGCCTCGTGGTCGTCGTCGATGATGGTGGCGAACGCCTGTAGCTTTTCCCCCGAACAGCCCGCAGCGTGGCCCGAGACGGTTTTCCCAATTTGGCCTGCGCGGTCGTACAAGGCTTCTACAGGGGTGTCACGCCCCACGGCGTGAATCCAGTCGGTTTCGCCCACGCCGACGATTCGAGCGTCTTCCAGCAGATTCGCGAACGCGTCGGGATTTCCGCGTGCCGGTTGGAACGTGTCGAAAAGCGGTTGCGGCGGGACGGTCGCATAGACGCGAATCGGGAGATAGGACGTTGCGGCGAGCATCTGCTTGACGCCTTCTGGGCCGAACACCGGGCCGAATCCCGTCACTTCCGTGACAACGGTGGTCGTCCCGCCTTCGAGAGCGTAGTGGTATGCGTTCTCGAACGTCTGATGAAGATCGATATGTGTGTGGGCGTCAATGAATCCCGGCGAAACGACGCGGTCGCTGGCGTTGATGACGTTCGTGTCCTCGCCGATTGCATCGGTCGCGTCCTTCGGCAGCGCGGCGACACGGTTGTTCGTCACGACCACGTCTCTGGCTTGGAACTCGCCCGGTTCGGGAAGCAGTACGCGCCCGTTTCGAATCACCAGATCTGCTGGCTCCTCTCCGAGCGCGACCGGTTGCAAGTCGTTCATGAAGATACCTCTTCGTATACCACGACACCACCTTGTTCTTGTCGGCTTACCTCGCCGCGCTCCTCGAGCACGTCGAGGTGGCCGATCGCCTCGCTCATCGCGGGGAAGTACTCCGTCGCGGGCAGGTCGTCGAACAATCCCTCCATTACGTCGAACGCCGTCGTCGGCCCCTCAACCAGCGCGAGGACGTTCTCGGTTCGGTTTTCGTGCGCGTCCAGAATCTTCTCGATTCGCTCCGTCGGGTTCCCGATCTCTTCGCGGTGGCCCGGGAAGATGTAGTCCAGTTCGCGATCCCGAAGACGAGAGAGCGAGCGGTTGAACGCCGGAAGGACGCGGGGGCGACTGCCGCTCTCCTCCATCGGCGGTTGAAGAAGCGGATTCGGCGTGATGTCGGCGAGAACGTGGTCACCGACGATGGCTTTCGATTCGCCATCGTTTTCGAAGGTGAAGATAGTCTCGCCGGGTGCGTGGCCCTGTACGGATTCCGCGGTCAAATCCACCCCCTCGACCGAAACGGATTCGCCGTCTGCGAGTTCGAGGTCGGTTTCGACGCCGGGAGAAACCGACAGGTACGCCTCCGGGAGATTGGTGACGGTTTCGGCGGTCGTTCTCGCCATTCCGTTCTTGTCGAAGAAATCGGCGAAGTAGGACTGTTCGTACTCCAGTCGGGATGCGAAGTCGCGGATAATCGCCGCGGTGTCGTGGCTCGCGACGATGCGCGCACCGGACTCTCGGAGTCGGTTCGCTAACCCAAAATGGTCGGGATGCGGGTGCGTAATGAGAACCTGCTCGATTTCGGACGATCCTACTCCGTTCGCTTCTAACCCCTCGAGCAGCGCGGTCCATGCCTCCTCACTTCCCGGACCGGGGTCGACCAGCGTTCGCCCGGAGAGATAGGCGTTCACCGGGCCGATTTGAAACGGCGTCGGAATCGAAAGCCGCGTAAACATACAACCGTGTTTTTCTCGCCCGGGATAATACCGTTTTTGAACGACCGTCCGGCCCGAAGTTCGACGGAACGATTTTTATTTGTTGCCCACCTAAGGACACGATTGGGTGGCACGATGAACAAACATTTCAAAGACGCGTGGTACTACCTTCGACGGTCAGGGAGTCACCTCCGTCACGGCGTCCAAGCAGAACTGGACACCGGGGAGCAAAAATTCCGCAAGTGGACGGGAAGAGAACGAAATTCCGAATCGGAACCGACACGACGGGAGAAGATACGCACGAACCTCCGAAACGCGGAGCGAACCGCTAAACGACGGTCGCAGAAGGTCAGACGCCGGTCACGAGCGGCAAAAGAGCGCTCGCGCGATGTCGTCAGGGACGCCCGAAAACGAATCCGGATGAGTTAGTGTCGGCGAACACGGTCGCAAACGAGTCAGTAATCGAATCCGATGCAGTCGCAGTCGGTGAAGTCGTTGCGCTCGAACCGTGGCGACGCCGCATTCTTTCGATCTACGTCCACGCTCCCGCGAAACGTGGAGTTCAGGAGCGAAACACGGTCGCCTTTGACGAGCACCGTCGTTCTGTCGTCCGCGTCGTGGGTTGCGGTCACGCCGTCGAAGACGATTTCCGCCGCGACTAGGTTGATTCCGTTTCGGTTGTTCTCGCCGGAGTGAAACGCGAGTCGGCAGTTCCGGAGGGTCGTCCCTTCGCGCCATATCTCGGCGCAGTAGCCGTGTTTCGAGCCGTCGCCCCAGTCGTCCAGTTCGACGCCGTCCAGTAGAATCGACCCGTCCCCGTCGTTGACTTTGATGGCTCGAGCCGACGATTCGCAGTCGATTTTCAGGTCGCGCACGCGTGCCGATTCGCTCGACACGCGCAAACCGTCGTTGTCGCAGTTCGGCAGTGAGAGTTCGCCGCCCGAGATGCGAACGTCTCCGTCCTGCAACCAGAGGCCGCAACCGGTGTACTCCGTCACGTCCACCTCGATTCGAACGTCGCGCGCGATGTCGCCATCTCCCAGTCGCAGGTTCGCGTTTCCGTTGTTTCTCCAGACGCCGCCCTCCACGATGCAGGGGCCCTCTCCACCCGCCAGATAGCCGCCGTTGTTGACCCATCCCTCAACGCGACAGTCGCGGAAGGTCAGCTCGCCGCGGTGATCGTCGGTCACGCTGATGCCGATCGGATGGCTGGTCTGGGATTCGACGGCGGACTGGCCGGGATACGCGTCGGGACGAAACTCACAGCCGTCCGGAAGCGAGACGGAAACGACCCCCGACCCGTCAGGGTGCGTTACCGCCGCGTAAATCGCGCCGAGTGCACCTTTGCCCGCGGCGGCGCATTCGCCCGCAACGGTCACATCCTCGATTCGAAGGTCGCGGCTCGCCCGCGCCGAAATTGCCTGTGACCCGACGCCGTCCGCGGTCATGTCGAACGTCAGGTTTCGGATTTCGACCGAGTCGGCGGAATTTTCCGGTGTCGCACCCCATCCTCCGCCGACATCCAGACCGTACTGCTGGTCGGGGTCGGTCACGACCAGTGTGGCGTGCGGGTCGCCCGCGATAGCGATGGCCTCGCAATCGTCGTGTTCGAATCGACCGTCGAGGTTGTATCGCCCTTCGGGGAGGACGAACTTCGTCCGCGCTCCGGCGTGTTCGGCGAGGACGCGGTGGAGCGATTTCTCGCCGGTTCGAATTTCCGGTTCGACCTCGGCCACGTTCACCACGTTCCAGTCGATCATGGTCGCTGTCGGCAGCGGCGGGTCTTGGTCGTGGTGGCCGCCCGCTGTCGAAAGCAAGCCTTAAGTCTCGGGCAGGGAAACCACAGAGTGCGAGGGTCGGTAGTCTAGTCCGGTTATGACAGCTCCTTCACACGGAGCAGATCGGCAGTTCGAATCTGCCCCGACCCACTACTTCTGTGGCGAACAACTCCGCGAGCGGCGCAGTTGCGCCGCTCGCTCTACCGTGAGCCACGAAATCGTGCAAAGGGGAGATTCGAATCACGGGACTGTTCTGTGTCGTCACATTCGGGTGGATCTTAGCGTTCGTGTTCATCGGTGCGTTCTTTCTCAGCGCAACGTCCCAACCAGTCGCCGACGTCGTCGCGGGAACCATCCTCTTCGGTGGGTTCTTGCTCTCGAAACTCTGGCTCGAATGGGTTCGATTTCACGCCGAGCATGCCGTCGAGCCCAGCGATCTCGCTGCATGGTTGGTGCCTACCTCGCTCCGGTCGATGTTCCCAGAATAACCCCGATCTCGAATCGAGGGACGAGGAGGAATCCACACGAAGTGAATCACTACCGAGCGCCTTCACCACCCGAACCGAGTTAGCTACCGACTCTTCGTTAATGGACTGTATACCACAAACCGAACTCCCGACGGTGTCACTCTGGAAAGCGTGTAGTCTTTCGAGTAGCCTCGATGGAGGGATATCAGATGGAGCGATATTTATCGTTGTTTAAGAAAATTAAAACTTGGATGTATTAGATTTCCAATTTAAATCGTGGTTAGTGAATGTCATCCTGGTTGGAGTTACCTGCACATTCAGTGGTCCTAAGGGTTTTCCGCACTCGATAGCGCGTTCAGGACGCGAAGGACGCCATGCTCTCAGAGGGGGATAGATGAACCGGAATCAACGACCGAACCCCGCGGATCTATCGCCGCGCGAGGTCGTCCAGCGATATCTCAAACGCAGGCGGGCGGACGCGACCGACACCAGCGTCGGTTCGTGGGAGTACCACCTCTAAAACATCGAACCACACCGCACTTGTTCGTTCAACGAGTCGTCGAACAATACGCTTTGTAGACACAGGATGAAAGGAACGCTGTGACGGAAAATAAAAACTAAAAATCCGCAACCGGAACGACTTACAGGAAGTCTTCGATGTTGTCCGCAACTTCCTCGGGCGTGTCTCCGACCGGGACGCCCGCGTCGTTCAGTGCGTTGATTTTACTCTCCGCGGTCCCCGTGCCACTGCCGGAAACAATCGCACCGGCGTGACCCATGCGCTTTCCGGGCGGGGCAGTTCGGCCCGCGATGAAGCCTGCGACGGGGGTATCCATGTTCTCCGCGATGAACGCCGCGGCATCTTCTTCGTCCTCGCCGCCGATTTCGCCGCACATGACGACCGCGTCGGTGTCCGGGTCGTCCTCGAACAGCGAGAGGGCGTCGATGAAGTCCGTGCCGATAATCGGGTCGCCGCCGATGCCGATGGCGGTGGTCTGGCCGATGCCGCGCTGGGTGAGATTATCGACCACCTGGTAGGTTAGCGTCCCCGAGCGGGAGACGAGACCGACGTTTCCGGCCTCGAAGATGTTGCCGGGGAGGATACCGAGTTTGGCCTCGCCGGGCGTGATGATGCCGGGACAGTTCGGCCCGAGAAGTCGCGTGTCGGTTTCCGAGAGGCGCTTGTACACCTTCGACATGTCCTGCGTCGGGACGCCCTCCGTGATG
This sequence comes from Haladaptatus pallidirubidus, assembly GCF_020700235.1. Taxonomy (GTDB): domain Archaea; phylum Halobacteriota; class Halobacteria; order Halobacteriales; family Haladaptataceae; genus Haladaptatus; species Haladaptatus pallidirubidus. Next base: position 188,475 of record NZ_CP085301.1, read on the forward strand.
GCGACCACGAAGTCGAGGTCGGTGTCGAGCGCTTCGAAGACGGCGTCACCGGCGAACGCTGGCGGGACGAAGACGACCGACGCATCGGCGTCCTCTTCCGCGACCGCTTCGTGAACGGTGTCGTAGACGGGCACGCCTTTCACTTCCTGCCCGCCCTTGCCGGGAACCGCACCGGCCACGATATTCGTTCCGTACTCCATCATCTGTTCGGTGTGGAAGCTACCCTCACCGCCGGTGATACCTTGGACGACCACTCGGGTGTCGTCGTCGACGAGAATGCTCATTGTTCTTCCTCCGCGTTTTTAACGGCGCGCTGAACCGCGTCTTCGAGCGTCGCTTCGACCTGAACGAGGTCGGTGTTCAGGATTTCCATTCCTTCTTCGGCGTTCGTACCGGCGAGTCGGACGACGACCGGTTTCGGAATCTCGTCCAGCGATTCAAGCGCCTCGTTGATGCCTTTGGCGACCTCGTCACCGCGGGTGATGCCGCCGAAGATGTTGAAGACGACTGAATCGACGTTCTCGTCCGAGAACACCATGTCGAGCGCGTTCGTCACGCGCTCGGCTTTCGCGCCGCCGCCGATGTCGAGGAAGTTGGCGGGTTCGCCGCCGTAGTAGTCCACGAGATCGAGCGTCGTCATGACCAGTCCGGCGCCGTTGCCGATGATGCCGACGTTACCGTCGAGTCGGACGTAGTCGAAGCCGTACTCGCCGGCCTTGCGTTCGAGGTCGTCCTCGTAGGAGTCCTCTTCCATCTCCGCGAGGTCGGGATGCCGGAACAGTGCGTCGCCGTCAATGTTCAACACCGCGTCGGCCGCGACGACTTCGTCGTCGCTCGTGACCATCAGCGGGTTGATTTCCGCGTCGCTCGCGTCCTTGTCGTCCCACAGGTCGTACAGCGTCGTGAGGACGCTCGCAACATCCATGGCAAGGTCGCGGTCAACGCCCGCGTCGTACACCGCTTTCCGGGCCTGGTACGGGTGCATTCCGAACGCCGGGTCGATGTGTTCCCGCGCGATTGCGTCGGGCGTTTCCTCGGCGACCGACTCGATATCGACGCCGCCCTTGGTGGAGACCATGGCGACGGGTTTGCCCTCGCCACGATCCATCGTTACGCCGACGTACAGTTCGTTGACGAAATCGACGGCCCCTTCGACCAACACCTGCTCGACGGTGTAACCCTTCAAATCCATCCCGATGATGGATTCGGCGGCCGCTTCCGCCTCGTCGCGGTTCTCTGCGAGTTTGATGCCTCCGGCCTTTCCGCGGCCGCCGACATGTACCTGCGCTTTCACCGCGACGGGGTAGCCGATGTCCTCCGCCGCTTCGACGACCTCCTCAACGCTCTCTGCGAGCGCCGAATCGGGCGTCGGAATCCCCGCGTCGGAGAACACCTCCTTCGCCTGGTACTCGTGTAGCCTCATGCACTCGAAATGGGGTCGTCCCGCCGCTTAAATCCCGCCGGTTCACTTCCGGCGGGAGACCCCCTTGCGGGCAAGTAATTTTTGCCATCGGCGACCGTTCAGTCCACTCGTGAAAATCGGCCAATCGGTTCTCGCTCCGTTAAAGCGGTCACTACTTCGACCGCTCGCCGACCGCATCGAAAAGTTTGCTCCCGAACTCCTCCTCCAGTGGGTACTGTATGCAATGTTGAAACGGTTGTCACGGCTCTGGACGCGCGACGACACCCTCTGGGTCTTCGGCGCGCGCGGCGGCAAGGCGTTCGTGGACAACGCAAAATATCTGTATTTGCACGTCGCAAACGAGCAACCCGGTGTTCGCCCCGTTTGGCTCTCGAAAAATCGACGCGTTGTACGTGAACTCCAGCAGTCCGGCTACGAGGCGTACTACTGCTATTCGTTTCGCGGACTGGTAGCGAATCTCCGCGCGGGTGTCGTTCTCCTCACGCAGGGACACCACGATGTCGTCATGCCCTGCTGTGCGGGCGCGAAAACGGTGTTGTTGTGGCACGGAATTCCGCTAAAAACGATCTCGTGGGACGCCGAATTTCCGTCTCGGCCAGCACCGGTTCGGGCGGTTCACGAATACATGGCCGACGAGTTCGACCGGTTAGTGGTTCCGAGCGGGCACCTCGTCGACGCGTTCGAATCCGGCCTGCACATCGGCCGCGACAGGATGATTTTCACCGGCTATCCGCGTCTCGACGCGCTCTTTTCGGACGTGGAGGGGAGCGACATCGGGGCGGACGAAGGAACTCACAAGCGAGTTCGGCGTCTCTCGCGGAACCACCACGTTTTTTTCTACTTGCCGACGTTCCGAGACGACGCGACGAGGAGGTTTTCGGAGCAGTTCGATTTTCACGAACTCGATGATTTTCTGGAGCGAGAGGATGCCTATTTCGTCGTCAAAACCCATCCCAGAGAGCGGTTCGACCTGCCGCCGAATTGCTCACGAATCGTAACACTACCGAAAGAGTGCGACGTGTATCCTCTGCTCCGATACGCGAACGTGCTCCTGACGGACTACTCGTCCATCTACTTCGATTACATCGCCCTCGACCGTCCGGTCGTTTTCTACCCGTACGACCGCGCTCAGTACGAGGAGTCACGAGGATTCTATTTCGACTACGACGAAATCGCGGCGGGGGTGATCGCTTCGAACTTCGACGAACTGCCCACCGCCCTCTCGCGGGCACTCGAAAACGACCCCGAGGGAATGGCGCGACGACAACTCGCGGAGACGCTGCTGACTGACGCGAGCCGAACCGGCAACCAGTCCGCAGTCGCGTACGACGCGATTCGACGCGAACTGGTTGCGGGCACCGACCGATCTATATAGAATCCCGTGATTACTGTTGTCACACCAGGGTTCAAGACGAGTCCATATATTAAAAAGGAAACCTTGAAGTCCGATTGGCCGTATTCGAACCCAAGGGTGGCAGAACCCTCACAACGGGTCGAATGTGGGGGTCTGCCTAAATTTGCCTATGGCACGCACGAGCGGAACGACGGAACGACAGTCGGATGTCGAACAGCACTCGAACACCGGACGACAATCTGCGAATTCCGAACGACAACCATCGAATTTCGAACAAGAACCCCAGAACCGGAGACCACCAACGCCGGAGTTCCAATCAGAAACGACGGAGTTCGAACAACCGGCGAATGCCGACCAATGGTCAGCATCCGCGAGCGACCTCTCGATTATCGCCCATCGCGGTTTCGCGGGCGTGTATCCCGAAAACACGATCGGTGCGGTAAAGCAGGCGACGGCCGCACCGACGGGCGCGCCGGAGATGATAGAAATCGACGTGCATCCGACCGCGGACGGCGAAGTCGTCGTCTTTCACGACACTCGACTCGATCGACTGACGGACGCCTCGGAGACGCTTGCCAGTCAGCGCGTGTGGAATCTGTCCTACGAGGACATGCGCAACGTGTCGATTCTCGGAAGCGACGAAACGATTCCTCGATTGGAGACGTTCCTCGACGCGGTTCCGTCCGAAATCGGCGTCAACGTCGAGTTCAAAAATCCCGGCACACTCGATGTTCGGCCGCGGGAAAATCTCCCGCCGGAAGACCGAGAGAAACAGAAGGAGTTGTGGCGTCCGTTCGCCGAGCGCGTCCTTTCGACGCTCGCCGACTACGACAACGAATTTCTCATCTCCTCGTTCGGTGAGGGCGCACTCGCGGCGGTTCGGGAACTGGATTCGAACATCCCTATCGCGGCGGTGTTCGCCGAATCCATCGTTGACGGGTTCGAAATCGCGCGCCGATACGATTGTGATGCGATTCATCCGCCGTGGAACATGGTTTCCGGAACCGAACTGTTCAACGACGAGTACGGTTCGCTCGGTCCCTACGACGAAATCGACATCGTCGACCTCGCGCACGCGGAGGGCTACGAGGTGAACGTCTGGACCGTCGAAAGTTGGTATCAAGCGACTCAACTCCACGAGGCGGGCGTAGACGGCATCATCGCGGATTACCCCAACGTCCTGCGCTTTTCCGGCCGCTAACGACCGGGAAAAACTAACGAGAGAACCATAGACACACTGACTGCTAGCCCGTAACCTTATCACAAACAACGTCGCGGTATTGGGTCGGTGACTTTCATGAGGGGGGTAATTCTGTCAGCCGGGATTGGGTCTCGACTTCGACCGCTCACGCTTCACAAGCCGAAATGTTGTGTGACCGTCGATGGCGAACCGATTCTCGCACGACAGTTACGAGCGTACGACGATGCAGGGGTAACGAACGTTACGGTCATCGCGGGCTACCTCGCGGACGAGACGAAACGTATCTGTGAGCGAATCGATCGCCAGCGGCCGAATCTCGACATAACCGTCAGAACGAGCGAGGTGTTCGCCAACACGGACAACATGTATTCGCTGTCGCTCGCGGCAAAGGACGTTGCTGGAAAGGAGTTCGTCCTGAGCAACGGCGACGTCGTCTTCGACACCGGCCTACTGGAAACGGTAGTCGAATCCGACGCCGACAGCGCGGTCGCCTGCGACACGGAGCAGTTCAGCGAGGAAGCAATGAAGGTGTCGGTCGACGAAAACGACCGTCTCACGCATATCGACAAGGAAATTTCCGAAGCGGACGCCTACGGTTGTTCGACCGACGTGTACCGGTTTTCGGCCGACTTCTCGAGGATGCTGTTTGAGGAAATTACGAAAACTATCGAGCGCGAAAACGAGTACTGCGAGTGGACCGAACTGGCGATCGACACCATCGTCAGAAACAAAAACCACGACCTGTCGGTCGCGGACGTGAGTCAGTATCGGTGGGTCGAAATAGACGACTTTACCGACTTGGAATCCGCAGACTTGCTGTTCAGTTCGCTCTCCTCGCTCGAATCGAAAGAAGCGATTTTCTTCGACCTCGACGGAACCGTCTATCTGGACGATGAACTCGTGGACGATGCGAAAGCGCGCCTCGAAACGCTGCAGGAGTCCGGGGTGGACGTGTACTTTCTCACCAACAACTCCTCGCGGTGGAAAGACGACTACGTAGAAAAACTGAACTCACTGGGTGTGGAGTGTGACATGAATTCTCTCTTGCTTTCGACCGACGGCGTCATCCAATTCTTAGCGGATACGGACGACGAGGTGTTCGTCCTCGGCACGACGGCGATGCGAGACGCCCTCGCCGACCACGGAATCGAAACTGACTCCGACGACCCCGACCACGTCGTCGTCGGCTTCGATACGGAACTCACCTACAAGAAGACCCGCGAGGCAACCCTCGCCATTCGAAACGGAGCGACGTTCCTCCTCGCGCACCCCGACGCGGTGTGCCCGACTGCGGAGGGAATGGTTCCCGACTGCGGTTCTATCGGTGCGCTCGTGGAGCGCGCGACGGACAGGAAACCTGACCGAATCTTCGGCAAGCCCAACGCCGAGATGATTCAGCACGTCCTCGATGCGAACGGCTACGCGCCCGAGGACGTGGTCGTCGTCGGCGACCGACTGGAAACCGACGTGCAGTTGGCTGAAAACGTCGGTTGTGAATCCGTCTGCGTGCTGACCGGGGATGCGACTCGTGCCGACGTCGAACAGAGCGACATCGACCCGACGCTCGTCGCGCCGAGCATCGAAGTTCTCGACCAGTTTATCTCCGTCTCGTCCGAAGCAAGCGCACAGCGGGTTATCGACGAGGGAGCGTCGTGAGCGGCGTTCGGACGGGATTCGTAACCCAAACGCACACCGGCGACGTGTCGTGGCAGGAGGCAATGGAGGAGGGGTCGAATCTCGGCTTCGATTTCGTCGAACTCTACATGGACGGCGCGACGGAACGGACGAAACTCGACCCAGAAGCGGTTCGGTCGCTGGCGGGCACAGAAGGACTCGATTTGCTCGTCCACTTGCCGTTCGTGGACGTAGAAATAGGGTCCCCTCGGGAGCGCATCCGCGAGGCATCGCGCGAGGAGCAGAAGGCGTGCATCGAAACCGCCGGGGAGATGGCCGCGGAAAAGGCGGTTCTACACGCGAGCACCCACGCGACTCCCCCGGAGTGGACGAGGGAAGACGTGGAACCGCACCTGCTGTCGGCGATACGAGAACTCGATTCGTTCGGCGAGGAAAGCGGCGTGGAAATCTGTGTCGAAAACCTGCCCGGAATCCTGTTTACGGTGCACGATTTCGACCGGATTTTCGCGAAGACGGACGCCGCCATGACGTTCGACACGGGTCACGCGCGCGTAGACGGAATGAACGCGGAAGACATGAAATCGTTTCTGACCGACCACGGCGACCGGATTTCGCACATCCACGTCAACGACGCCCGCGGGCCCGCGGACGAACACGTCCCGACCGGTTCCGGCACGCTGGATTTGGAGACGGCGCTGTCGCCGGTTCGAAACGGTTGGTCGGGAACTGTCTCCGTCGAGGTGTACTCCTTCGACTTCGACTACCTCGAACTGAGCAAGCGGAAGTTGGACGACGCCCTCTGAAGCGAAACGGAAAAGAGTCGGAATCAGTCGTCGTAAAATCGAACCAGTCGGCACTCAGGACAGCGATAGCTGTTCAGGTACTCGACGCTGAGGCCGAGCGAATTCAGAACGCCGCCCGACGGCTTGATTTGAATTCGTTCATCACCGAACGTCTGGTGTTCGACAGCTTCCATCGCAACATCACAGTCCGGACACGTTGGCATATTCGAACCATGCTATCCCGCGGACTTATTTTCTCACCTTGCGTGGATTCGCCCATGCGCGCAGTCCGATACCACGAACACGGCGGGCCAGAGGTACTCCGAATGAACGATATCGACCGACCGGAACCGGACGACGACGAACTGCTGGTGGACGTTCGCGCCGCCGCGATAAACCCCGTTGACACCTACTTCCGCGAAGGGTCGTACCCGCCGGGCGACCTCCCGTGGATTCCGGGGTCGGATTTCGCGGGCGTGGTCGAAGCGGTCGGAACCAAAGTCGAGGAATTTTCCGCGGGTGACAGGGTGTTCGGAACCGGTCTCGGAAACGATCGACCGGGAACCTGCGCGGAGTTTCTCACGACGCCCCTCGACACGGTCGCACCCCTCCCCGACGGCGTCGGGTTCGACGAATGTGCGGCGGTCGCCCTCGTCGGCGTGACCGCGTGGCGCGCGCTCATCGACCACGCCGGACTGGAACCCGGCGAAACCTGCCTCGTCCACGGCGGAAGCGGCGGCGTCGGCCACATCGCGGTGCAGTTGGCCGGAGCGACCGGCGCGCGGGTGACGACGACCGCGAGCGAGGAGTACCACGACCGTCTCGAAGCCCTCGGCGCGCGAACCGTCCTCGATTACTCCCGCGATGACCTCGCGGACGCGGTACGCGAAGTTGGCGAACCGGACGTGATCCTCGACCACCGACTAGACGACTACCTCCAGTTCGACGCGGACGTGGCGAACGTCGGCGCGCGCGTGGTCGGAATCGGCAACGAAAGTAATTCGGCGGGGTTCGAAAACGTTTCCGGCGCGCGCTCGAAGGAACTCTCCATCACGTTGATGAGCATGTTCAACACGCCGGATATTTCTGCGGTGTTGGAGCGTCTGGGGCGACTCGTTGCGGACGGCGAAATCGTTCCGGAAATTGCGAGTGTGTACTCGCTGGACGAGGTCGATTCCGCGCAGGAGGACGTGGTCGGTGACAGTTTCCTCGGAAAACTGGTTGTAGAACTGTAGACGAGAGGCAGCATATTCTACGATTTTGGGATTCAGTGGTTGGTGCGACGAGCTTTCGAAGCGGTTTCAGCAATCACTAGCGACACGACCCCACCACTCCGATTACAACGTCGGAAAGCTCGAATACGAGTTCCGTTCCACATCCGATTTTAAGACGTTCGAAACCGTCGTTCAAGCCATGAACGTTGAATTCGACTTCGCGGACGACGTAGCTCTCGTCACGGGTGCAAGCGGGGCGCTCGGAAGCGCGGTCTGCGCCACCTTCGCCGACGTAGGTGCGACGGTGTGCGCGACCGACGTGGTCGAACCGGACGAGGACGCGCTCCCGAACGGCGACCGAATCCAGTTTTACCAGGCCGATTTCACGGACGAATCCGAAGTCGAATCGGTACTTGACGACATCGTCGCCGACCACGGCGGAATCGACTACCTGGCCAACATCGCGGGGACGTGGAAGGGCGGGTCGCCGGTCGAAGACACCGACGCCGACACGTTCGACCTGCTGTTCGACGTGAACCTGAAGACGGCGTTCCTCGCGTCGAAACACGCCCTGCCGCATCTCCGAGATCGCGAGGGTGCAATCGTCAGCGTCAGCGCGCGCTCGTCGCTCGAAGGCGGGGAGGGCGACGCACTGTACCGCGCGTCAAAGGCGGGCGTCCGCCTACTCACGGAGTCGATAGCCGAGGAGAACGCGGGTGTCGTCCGCGCCAATTCCGTCATGCCGAGCGTCATCGACACGCCCGCGAATCGAGAGATGATGCCCGACGCGAACCACGACAAATGGGTTTCCCCGGCAGACATCGCCGAGGTCATTTGCGTCCTCTGTAGCGACGCGACGACCGTGACCAGCGGAGCCGCAGTTCCAGTCTACGGAGAAGCGTAATTTCGCTCAAACGTGACAAATTTCTAATTGTTGTTACGGATATATTCACCCGTGTCGAGGATCGTTATCGAGTGGCACGACGCGCTATTTCCGGCAGAGATTGCCTGTAACGGTTTTTTCTATATTATAATGGTATTCTATATTTGATAACGTATCTGATTAATACACACCGGACTGTTTATAACTGATAATTAAGAATGCCACGTACAAGCATGACACAAAGAGAAACGTGGACATCCCGAGTAGGGTTTATTTTGGCTGCTGTGGGTAGCGCAGTTGGACTTGGAAACATCTGGCGATTTCCGTACATGTCGGCGGAAAACGGCGGAGCCGCTTTCCTCGTCGTCTACTTGATTGCCGCGGCCCTCATTGGACTTCCCGCGATCCTCGCGGAGTTCGTCGTTGGTCGTGAAACGAAGAAAAACGTCGTGGACGCGTTCCGTAACCTCGGCGGGCCTGCGGCCGCCCTTATCGGCGTCCTCGGCCTGTTCACCGGATTTTGGCTGCTGTCGTACTACAGCGTCGTCGGCGGCTGGGTCATTCAGTACATGACCGGCAGCCTGACCGGCGCGTACTTCGGCGGCCCTGAGGCATATTTCGGCCAAATTTCGGAAGGGACGGGAACGATACTGTTCCACGCCATCTTCATGGTCGTCACCATCGGCATCGTCGCCGCGGGCGTCGAGAAAGGTATCGAAGTCGGCACCAAAATCATGGTTCCCTCCATCGCCATCCTGATGATAGGGATGGCCGCGTGGGCGTTCACCCTCGACGGTGCCGGAGCGGGATACGAGTACTTCCTCAGTCCCGACTTCAGCGTCATCGCGGAGAACTACCAGTCGATTATTCCGGACGCGGTCGGACAGGCGTTGTTCTCGCTCTCACTCGGTATGGGTGCGATGGTAACCTACGCCTCCTATCTCGACGGCGACGACAACCTGCTCAGCGACGGTATCAGCATCACCGTCCTGAACACCTTCGTCGGCGTGCTCGCCGGATTCGTCGTGTTCCCGCTCCTGTTCGCACAGAACATCGACCCCGGTGATGCTGGTGCGGGCGCGGTTTTCGTCACCCTCGCACAGGCGTTCGCCGAACTCCCTGCGGGCAGAATCATCGGCTTCGTGTTCTTCCTCGTCCTGCTCATCGCGGCGCTCTCGTCGGCTATCAGCCTCCTCGAAGTCGTCGTGTCGTACTTCGTGGACAACTTCGATGTGAGCCGCCCAATTCTCACCGTCGGCATCGGAACCGTCGTGTTCCTCCTCGGCGTCCCATCGGCGCTGAGCATCGACACGTTCACGATGTTCGACATGATTGCGAACAACATCCTGCTCCCGCTCGGCGTCGTGCTGACCATCCTCTTCGTCGGGTGGATATACGGCGGCGGTGCGGTCGCCGAACTCCGACGCGGCCTCGGCAGTACCAGCGGTTTCGGCCCGGTTTGGCTCTGGCATATCCGAACCGTCGTGTTCCTCGCCGTCCTCGGCACGCTCGCGTTGAGCATCATGACGTTCATGAGCGCCTGACTGCGCTCGTGTACGCGTGACGACGGTCGTACCGAACGCCGGAATCGCATCAATCCGTTTTGTTTTTCACCCGACGCGGCGCGTCGCTCGCCGCCTTCGAACCATTACACCGTTCTTAAGCAAAGGACGGTTCCGATAACGGTTCATAACCAAATCGGCCTATTTCGCCTCGAATCTGTTTTAAAAACCTGCGCTTTACGGCTCATCGACTGTGATTATAGCATTTTGACCGTTTTTAATCTCGAAACCCTCATAAGTCCGCGGAAGACGAGTGCATAGCAATGGCACGTGAATCGTGGGCAAGTCGAGTGGGGTTCATCCTCGCGGCGGTCGGAAGCGCCGTCGGACTCGGAAACGTCTGGCGCTTCCCGTGGATGACCGCCGAATACGGCGGTAGCGCCTTCCTCGCCGTCTATCTGTGTATCGTCCTGCTGGTCGGTGTCCCCGGCCTGCTCGCGGAGTTCGTCATCGGACGCCGCTCGAAACGAAATCCGGCGGGCGCGCTCGCCCGCCTCGCTCCCGGCACGAAATCGTGGGGCTACGTCGGCCTGTTCGGGGTGATAACCGCTCTCGTCCTGCTGTCCTTTTACAGCGTCGTCGGGGGGTGGATTCTCCGCTACTTCGCAGGAAGTTTCACCGGGTCGTACTTCGCCGAGCCGAGCGCGTACTTCGGCCGGATTAGCTTCGGTGCGGAGGCCGCGGCGTTCCAAGTCGTGTTCCTCGCGCTGACCGCCCTCGTCGTCCTCGGCGGCGTCCGCGGCGGCATCGAGAAGGCGACGAAAGTGATGATGCCGATAATCGCCGTCCTACTCGCAGTGCTGGCAGGGTGGGCGGTCACCCAACCCGGCGCGGGCATGGGACTGTCGTTCTACCTCAATTTCGATCCGACGCCGATTCAAAACGACCCGATCGGGATGCTCCGCGCCGCCGCCGGGCAGGCGCTGTTCACCCTCTCGCTCGGCGTCGGGACGATGATAACCTACGCCTCCTACCTCGGCGAGGACAACAGTCTCGCGTTCGACGGGAGCGTCATCTCCGTGCTCAACACCGGCGTTGGCGTGCTGGCCGGACTCGTCGTCTTCCCGCTCCTGTTCGCTTTTCAGGGCGGTCTAACGGAAGTCACAGCGGGCGGTGAATCCGGCGCGATTTTCATGGGCGTCGCCGGAGCGTTCCGCGAGATGCCTTACGGGGAAGTCATCGCGGTCGGATTTTTCGGGGCGATTTTGTTCGCCGCGCTGTCCAGTTCCATCAGCATGCTCGAAATCCCCGTCGCGTACCTCGTGGACGAACAGGGCGTTTCGCGGCGGAGTGCAACGGTCGGCCTCACCGGACTGGTGCTCGTTACTGGCGCAATCTGCGCGTTCAACCCCGGTATCTTCGATTTCGTCGCAAGCACGCTCGTTGACCTGATGCTCACGGCAGGCCTTGCCGGATTCCTCGTCTTCACCGGTTGGGTACTCGGGAAGGACGCGCTCTCGGAGTACGATTCCGGCGCGGGCAGAGTCGCCCGCGCCCTCGGAACGCCGTGGCTGTGGAGCGTTCGGACGATATTGCCGCTGTTTTTGCTCGTCACCCTCGCGGTGAACCTCTACGCGCTGTTGTAGGCCGCGAGAAACCGGAGCGATTCGCTCCGGTTTCTCGGCGTAGTACGGAAACCTTTTGCGCCCAGTCGTACTGCAAACGCGCAATGACAATGCGTCCGGGTGTTCGGCGATGACGATGGACGAGCGAATCGACGAACTGCGCGAAAAGCGCAGTGAGGCCGAGAAAGGCGGCGGAGAGGACCGAATCGAAAAACAGCACGAGAAGGGGAAGATGACGGCGCGCGAGCGCATCGACTACTTCCTCGACGACGACACCTTCAACGAGTTCGACCAACTGCGAACCCACCGGAGCCACAACTTCGGCATGGAGGAGAAGCAAATCGCGGGTGACGGCGTCGTCACCGGCTACGGCGAAGTCAACGGCAGGAAGGTGTTCGTCTTCGCCCACGACTTCACCGTCTTCGGCGGGAGTCTGGGCGAGGTGTTCGCCGAGAAGGTGACCAAGGTGATGGACAAGGCGATGGAAGTCGGCGCGCCCATCATCGGCCTGAACGACTCCGCCGGGGCGCGGATTCAGGAAGGTGTTGCGTCACTCGCGGGCTACGCGGACATCTTCCACCGCAATCAGCAGGCTTCCGGCGTCATTCCGCAGATTTCCGCGATTATGGGCCCCTGCGCTGGCGGGGCGGTGTACTCGCCAGCCATCACTGACTTCATTTTCATGGTGAAGGACACGAGCCACATGTTCATCACCGGTCCGGACGTCATCGAGACGGTCACGGGCGAGGAGGTCACCTTCGAGGAACTCGGCGGCGCGACCGCCCACACCGCAGAAAGCGGCGTTGCTCATTTCGCGGAGAACAGCGAGGAGGAGGCGCTGGACGACATTCGGCGGTTGCTTTCCTACCTCCCGCAGAACAACGTCGAAGACCCGCCGCGCGTCGAACCGTGGGACGACCCCGAGCGCAGGGACGACAAACTCGAATCGGTCGTCCCCGACCAGCCGCGGAAACCCTACGACATCACGAAGGTCATCGACGGCGTCGTGGACGAGGATTCGTTCTTCGAGGTGCAGGAAGGCTACGCGAAGAACATCGTCGTCGGGTTCGCTCGACTCGACGGACGCTCTATCGGCATCGTGGCCAACCAACCGCGCGTCAACGCGGGAACGCTCGACATCGAATCGTCGGAGAAGGGATCGCGGTTCGTCCGCTTTTGTGACTCGTTCAACATCCCCATTCTGACGTTCGTGGACGTACCCGGGTTCATGCCCGGCACCGACCAAGAACACGGCGGCATCATCCGACACGGGGCGAAACTGCTGTACGCCTTCTCGGAGGCCACCGTGCCGCTCATGACGGTCATCACCCGGAAAGCCTACGGCGGGGCCTACGACGTGATGTCCTCGAAGCACATCGGCACGGACGTGAACTACGCGTGGCCGACTGCCGAAATCGCGGTGATGGGGCCACAGGGCGCAGTGAACGTCCTCTACAGTTCCGAACTCGCCGAGGCCGACGACCCCGAGGCGCGCCGGGACGAACTCATCGACGAGTACCGCGAGCAGTTCGCTAACCCCTACACCGCCGCCGATAGGGGCTTCGTGGACGACGTTATCGAACCGAAGGACACCCGCCCGCGACTCATCGACGACCTCGAAATGCTGATGAGCAAGCGAACCGCACAACCCGAAAAGAAACATGGCAACATCCCGCTCTGAGGACGTGAACCTCTCGATTCCCCCGAACGCCTCCGAGGAGGAGGCCGCCGCAATAGCCGCCGCAATCGACGCCCACCTCCAAGCGCAGCAGGTCGCGGCGGAAGCGGACGAGGAACCGGATTGGGACGGCCAGCGCTGGCAGTTCGCCGGGAAGGTGTCGCAGTTGCAGAACCGAGATGTTCGCGTGCCGCGCGATGCGCCGACTGATGCGTGGTCGGCGGCGGGGCGGACGACGCGATTCTGAGTCGAGCCGTTTTGGTTAGTTTCGACAGACCGCCAGAATGTGCTCCGAGAAGTCCACGACGGTTCTGTCCTCGCGGAGCATTCGAACCACTTCCCGCACGCTTTCGACGGCTTCCTCGTCCGCCTCCTCCAGTTCGGTTTTCATGCGGTTTGCGACGCCTTCCAAACCGACCAACTGCTCAACTTCGAATCCTGCCGACTCCAACTCGGATTCGAATTCGTCCGCGCGGAAGAAGTGGCATTCCGCCCAGCCCTCACCGTCACTGTACTCCTCGACGCGCGCTTCGGTGTACTTGCCGTCCTCGGCGATGGGTGCGAGCAAACGGTGGGAGGCGTCGAGGGTGAACTTCAGAATGTCCCGAATCGCGGCGAATCGACCGATGACGGAGACGAAGACGGGACTGTCGGTGGATGCGACCCGCCGAAGTTCGGCCATGGCCGTCGCTCGCTCGGCGTCGTCCACGACGTGCGAGAGCGGGCCGCCGAGACAGCAGACCGCGTCGAAACGGTCGGCTTCGAATCGCAGGTCGCGCACGTCGCCCTGTTCAGCCGATATTTGGGCTTCGAGGCCGCGCTTGTCTGCGTTTTCGCGGGCGAGTTCGACCTGTTTCGCGCTCACGTCAACGAGCGTTACGTCGTAGCCGCGCTCCGCGAGCCAGCAGGCGTATCGCCCCGCCGCACCGCCCACGTCGAGGACGTGGCCCGATTCGGGGAGGTGGGTTTCGAGGTAGTCGGTCGTGTTCTCGAACTCCATGCGGGTGACCGGGTCGCGGTCTAACCGCTCCCACTCGTTCTCGCCGAACTCGTCGTAGTACGCTCGGGGTTCCATGTCGGACATGGTCAGGCCCTCGCAAATTTTGTTCGAATGTCTGTACGTCGCGTGAATGTGAATTGATGCATGTGTGCTGTCTCGAAGTCGTTCGAAGACGGTGCGCGGCGCGCCGGGGTTCGCCCCGACCGTCGCCGGAAGACCGGCCTAGTTCCGAGGTTCCACCCGACGAAAAGCAGTTGCTGGTGCGGGATTTCCGCCAGCGGGGGGTAGAGCAGTGTGCGTCACTATCGAACCGTTTTCGTGAAAGTACAAAAGTGTTTGTGGTAGAATAATTCGCGCGACGTGAATCCGAGTCGGCAACGGCTGATGATTTCTCGATTATTTTAATCATTCTTGCGTCTCTGGTCGGCTCACGTCGCTGGCTATCGCTGATTCCAGATACCGCAACGCAGAGAGACCGGTTCGTTTGGCCGAGCTGACACTGCCGATTCCAATGAAACCAGTTGTACGCGATTCAAACGAGGGTAGTTCGTCGGTGGCAAGTCACGACTCCGATGAAACCGCCGCCGCACCGCCGCAGATCTTGGCAGTACAGAGCGACAATAAAGAGAACAGAACTGGCACGAATACACCTGCGACAAATCTCGAACCACCTACACGAAATTCTCCACAGTGTAGCCGAAATTCACATTTTGCTACAACTCCTACACCGTGTGACCATGGGGGGATACGTAGTCGCAATCGACGGGTCGCAAGAAAGTATAGACGCGCTCCGGTACGCCATCGGTCTCGCACAGGATACTGGAGCGACCATCACGGCGATTCACATCGTCGTGCCGAGCCAACAGTTCACCGCGGGCGACACCGCGCCGACAAGTTTCGCGGAGGCCGAGCGCGACGTTCTGTTGTCGAACATCGAAGATGCTGAAACGCGCGGGCAGGAACTGTTGGACGAGGCGTCGGCGGTCGCGGAGAGCGAAGGGGCGGAAATCGAAACCGGACTGCTGTACGGCGAACCGGTCGAGCGAATCACAGAGTACGCCGAGGAGAACGATTTCGAGGCCATCTTCGTCGGTCACCGGGGAACGTCGGAACGCTACGAAGGGCTGTTCGGAAGCACGGCGAAGAACGTCGCGGGGCGGGCGACAGTTCCGGTGACGATTGTGCGCTGACGGTTTCATCGACCATCGACCTTCGTCCACAATCAGCGACAGGCGGCGATATTGACGGGAGGCGGTATTCTATTACCCCTCCGTGACGACGACTCGCACATGAACGTCGAACTCTCTCAGTCGTCGCTCTCGGGAACGGCGCGGGCACCGTCGTCGAAGAGCTACACCCATCGAGCGATTCTCGCCGCTGGATATTCGGGCGGCGCGCTGGTGTACGATCCGCTCGTCAGCGCCGACACGAAAGCGACCATGCGGGCCGTCGAGGCCTTCGGCGGCGACGTAACCGACACCGGGGAGGTCCTCGAAATCGGCGGCTTCGACGGGAAACCACAGACTCCGGCGGATGTCATCGACTGCGCGAACAGCGGGACGACCATGCGATTGGTGTCAGGTACGACCGCTCTAGTGGACGGCATTACGGTTCTCACCGGCGATTCGTCGCTTCGCTCGCGTCCTCAGGGGCCGATGCTGTCGGCCGTTGAACAACTCGACGGCCGGGCCGAGAGCAGTCGCGGAAACGGCAAAGCCCCGCTCGTGATGAAGGGGCCGGTGTCGGGCGGGACGGTGTCGATTCCGGGCGACGTTTCGTCCCAGTACATATCGGCCTTGCTGATGGCGGGCGCGCTGACGGAGGACGGTATCAACGTCGAACTCGAAACCGAACTCAAATCGGCCCCCTACGTGGACATTACGCTCGAACTGCTGGCCGACTTCGGCGTCGAAGCCGAGAAGGACGGACGAAGCTTCCGTGTTCCGGGCGGACAGTTCTACGAACCGAGCGACGGCGAGTACCACGTCCCCGGCGATTTCTCGTCAATCTCCTACCTGCTGGCCGCGGGCGCAGTCGCAGCGAAGGAAGACGAAGATGTTCGAATTAGGGGCGCGTATCCGAGCGCGCAGGGTGACACGCTCATCGTGGACGTGTTAGAGCGGATGGGCGCGGACGTGAACTGGAATCGGAACGACGGCGTCCTCACGGTTCGGCGCTCCTCCCTGTCGGGCGTCGAAGTCGATGTGGGCGACACGCCCGACCTGCTCCCGACCGTCGCCGTCCTCGGCGCAGTCGCCGACGGCGAGACGAAGATAGTCAACTGCGAACACGTCCGTTACAAGGAAACAGACCGCGTGGCCGTGATGGCGAGCGAACTCAGTAAACTCGGCGCCGTTGTCGAGGAGGAAGAAGACGAACTCACGATTCGCGGCGAGGAATCCGATTTGACGGGTGCGGTCGTGGAGGGCTACGGCGACCATCGAATCGTCATGTCGCTCACCGTCGCCGGACTCGTCGCCGACGGAACCACGACGGTTGCGGACGCGGAACACGTCGATGTCTCCTTCCCGAACTTCTTCGAGGTGCTGTACGACCTTGGCGCGGAAGTCGAGCGATAGCGACGGTCGAAATCGGAAACGAGCGTGAGTCGAGCGAGTTGTATCGCTAACTGGTCGTCCTGTATATTTTATCAGATTTTTGGCATGTGGCAGTGATACCGATCCCGTCCATTCCGACATCGACAAGAATCGTGTTCGTCTCACAGCCCCACATATCCCACTCTGCGACGCGCCACATGCCGTTGTCCACCTCGACTCGTACCTCGTACCGCCCTGCTTTTAGCACATTTCGACGGGTACCGACCCATCCGGGCCAGAGGGAAAACTCCGACTCGTAGGCCTCGTCGGAGTCCAACCCGTGAACCGTGACGGTGATGGCGCGTCTGCTGTCGAAGTAATTGCGAACGCGGAGGCTAACTGGATTCGCGGGCGGGCCGTCGGAGCGGAGGAATCCAACACAGCCCGAGAGACCACCTGCGAGACCAAGCAGGGCGGCGAAACGACGCCGTTTCATCGCGTTTTCCTTCACTGCCGGGGTATAAATTTTCTTTTACGATGGGCGGCGAAACGTACCGCCTCCTGCAACATCTAAATGGCCTGCACGCAGAACAGGGTGTATGAACGGAAACCGGTTCGGACGCCTGTTTCAGGTCACGACTTACGGCGAAAGCCACGGCGAGGCGATGGGCGTCACCATCAGCGGCTGTCCGGCGGGACTCGAACTCACGGAGGAGAACGTACAGCGCGACTTAGACCGACGGAAACCGGGCCAGTCGATGATAACGACCAGTCGAGGAGAACCCGACGAAGTCACCATCAACAGCGGCGTGCAGGACGGCTACACCACCGGAACGCCAATCGGGATGGTCATCCAAAACAAGGACGCCCAGTCGGGCAAGTACGAGCCGTTTATCACCGCACCGCGACCGAGCCACGGCGATTTTACCTACTCCGCGAAGTTCGGGACACGAAACTGGGGCGGCGGCGGTCGGTCGTCCGCGCGCGAGACGGTCAACTGGGTGGCTGGCGGAGCCATCGCAAAGAAAATCCTCGCCGAGCACGGCGTCGAACTGAAAGCCCACGTCAACCAAATCGGCGACCTTCGGGCGGACGACGTGACGTTCGAGGACATCAAACAACACAGCGAGAAAAACGAGGTTCGATGTGCCGACCCGGACACTGCCGAGGAGATGCGCGAGCTGATAGACGAGTATCAGAAGGAGGGTGACTCCATCGGCGGGTCGATTTACTTCGAGGCGCGCGGCGTCCCGCGCGGACTCGGCGCGCCGCGCTTCGATTCCGTCGAAGCCAGACTCGGACAGGCGATGATGGCGGTTCCGGCCAGCACCGCGTTCGAGTTCGGACTCGGTAAGGAGGCCCGCGAATGGGCCGGACACGACAGAAACGACGAGTGGGAGTTCGCATCCGAGTCGAACGACGATTCGGATGCAAGCGGCGACGAGCCGCGAGCGGGCGACCCGAAACCGACTTCGAACCGCCACGGCGGACTACAGGGCGGTATCACCACCGGAGAGCCGATTTACGGCGAAGTGACGCTGCACGCGCCGACTTCGATTCCGAAGACCCAAACCACAGTGGACTGGGAGACTGGAGAGGAAAAAGATGTTCAAGTCGTCGGGCGACACGACCCGGTTCTCCCGCCGCGCGGCGTGCCAGTTGTGGAGGCTATGCTGGCGCTAACTCTCGTTGACTTCATGCTTCTCGGCGGGCGAATCAATCCCGATAGGATGGACGACCAACCCGGCGAATACGACACGGCGTACCACCCGACTCGGCCCGAGACGTAATTTTATTGCTCTTCGTCGCGTTCCACAGGATAGTACCCCGACCATGCACTCCGACGGGGGGGCAGACGCGAGTGAGCCGACGGTCGTAGCGGATGATCCACGCGCATATCACGCGTATCACGATTCACGGGATACGCACTCGCTCAGCGAAACCGTCATCGAAGCGATTGCGACCATCCGGAACCGAGACCCGACCGACGACCCGATTCCGTTGGCGAATATCATCGACCCCGATGCACTCGATTCGCTGTTCGCCAACACGCATCGCGGGTCGGAACGAAGCGCGGGGCACGTCGTGTTCTCGCTCTCCGGACTGGTAGTGTTCGTCCACGCCAACGACCACATCTTCATCCGCGAGCAATCGGCGGACGCCTAAGCGTTGACCTTCGAAAGTACGACCTGACCGATTCGATTATAAGAAATTTATCATTTTCATCGTCGTCGGAACACTTCGGCGTGAACCGCTTAGAACACGTAAACTCATCCTACGAGCGTGATATGCAGGAGTTTCGCGGGAGGACTCCATTTTCGATTCCGGTAGGTCGCCCCACCAACTATTAAAGTACCGGCGCAAATTTTTTACGCTCTCCTTTCGAATATATAAATCTGATGAGTGGGGTGAATGCGGGCCTCGACGGAAGCGACGCGAAACCAACGCCCGTTGCGAACGAAACCGGTTTTCACGTCTATCACGACGCGACGACCGATTGGGAGCTTAGCGAAACTCTGCTCAGTGCAATCGCCATAATACGGAACACCGACCCGACGAAGTCGCCGATTCCGTTGACCGATTCCGTTGACCCGGACGCGCTCGATGCCCTCTTCGCGGACACGTACGATGGTCGAGAGCGAAACCGGGGACACGTCGTATTCACCATTTCCGGATTCGAAGTGTTCGCACACGCTAACGGCCACGTCTTCCTTCGCGAGCGAACCGGAATCGACGAATTTGACCGACGCTGACCACGGTACGAAACTACCCTCAAAAGAGAACGTTCCAGCATGATTTCATTCGACCTATCAATAAGTGAGCGACCATGACCGAACCGACATCGGATTTCGGGCTGAACCGTCGTATTCTCGTTTCCGTTCCGACGCTCCAAGCAGATACCTGCGAGGATAGACTCCAACTTCTCGACGACGAAACGGAGTCCGTCGTCGCGGTAATGTACGACCGCTCGGCGGACGAGTTTCTCCAGTCGTGGCGGAATCAAATCGGAACGGTTCCGAACGATGCCCAAATCGTCGATATCGAACAGCCGATACGCTCGATGGCGACTGAATCGACGAACGAGACGAGCGGAAACGGTGATACTGTCGTCCAAACCGTCCAACGACCCGACGACCTCCGTGAGATAGAAACCGCCATCAAAGCGGCGCTGGAATCCGCGACCGGCAAAACGACGCTCGTTTTTGATTCGCTCACGTCGTTACTAGAGCACGTCCCGCTCGTCGATATCGTTCCGTTTTTTCGCAACGTCGCCGACCACCTCACCGATTGTGACGCGACCGGCTATTTCTATCTCGAACGTCGTTCCCACGACCACTCGACGATTGCGACATTCCACGCAATGACCGATGCGACGGTCGAACTCGCCGCCGACGGAACCGAGTGGACGGTACAACAGCAGGGGAACGACGCCCCGGACACCCCCTCGATCGACGCGTTGTTTGACGTCCTCCGGTCGAGACGGCGACGCGAGGTACTTCGGTATCTGCTTTCGAACCGTGGCCCGGTAGACGTAACGGAACTGGCCACGGCGGTCGCCGACTTCGAGGAAAACGACTCCGCGCCGATAGGGAATCAAGACCGTAGATACCACACGACGCTGTATCAACTTCATCTATCGAAACTGGACGACGCAGGTCTCATCGACCACGATGCGTCGAACCATCGGGTCTCGATACGTGAGGTGACCGACCGGGTCGCGCCGTTCCTCGCCATCGCCAAGGAGTAGCCCCTTTTACCGTCGCGCCACAACGAGATCGCATGGACGCGAACCAGGAAACGCGCTCGAACCCGTTCAATATGGACGAGGCCTGTACCAACTGCGATTTGTGCGAAACCCGCGACACCGTCGTTCACGGGTACGGGGACGTGGGTGCCGAGTTCCTTTTCGTCGGCGAGATGCCGAGCGAGGGGGCGGACAAGACCGGAATTCCGTTTACCGGAGATTCGGCGGGAGAACGATTCCAGGACATCCTCGGGCGATTGGGTTTGAGCGAGTCCGCTCCGGACGAAACCGAACCCGAAATCGAGAACGCATTTTTGACGTATCTGACGCGATGCCGTCATCCGGAGCGTGGCCCCGACGACGGCGAAATAATGGCCTGCGAGCCGTATTTGAACGCCGAAATACGGATGATTAACCCGGAAATTCTCGTCCCTGTCGGGGAACGCGCGCTCGAAGAAATCGCCACGGAGTACACGACGACGCGCGCGAGCGAACTCGACATTGCGGACGACCACGGGAAGACGATTCGCGGGCGGGGATTCGAACTCGTACCGATGATTCACCCCGAAGAACAGACCAACGAGCAAACCGAGGCGTTCGTGAAGGCGTTCGCCGAGCTGATGGGAACCGACTATCGGCAGACGAAGGGTCGACAGGGTCGATAGCGGTTCGAGTGTCGGCTTTCTTTTTCGGCTACCAGTACGGGTTCTGTCGCCACCGCTTCGATTTCGCACCGAGGACGGACAGTCCGATGACGAACGCGACGCAGAGGACGAAGGTGGCGATGGCCGCGACATCGGAAAAGACGGTCGTCACGAGCAGTGCGAGTGCGCCCAGCACGAGCACCGCGAGGACGGCGACGCCGAGCAAAGCGAGCGGCTTCGTTCGTTTCATGGGAACAGTGAGTGCAGACGGGGCATAAAATGGTGGCTTTCAAGGCCGTCCCGCGCCGACTGCCGAGTATGACCACCATCGCCGTGCTGGCCGATCCGCCGCGCGAGGGGTTCGTTCTGCCGGAACTTGCGGAATCGTCCCCGCTCTCCGAATCCGAAGTAACGGAACTGTACGCCGAGATGCTGAAAGATACGTTCGTCGCCGCCGCAAAAAGCGGCGGCGATTTGCTGGTCAACTATCGCCCCGACGACGCGATTCCGGACGAGTTCGGGAGCGAGACGGGTTCGGAGGACGAACTCCGGAAACTGGCTGAGGAAGCGCTTGCGGACGTACCGCTCGACGAAGACGAGGAGGTTCGCTTCGAGGTGCAAGTCGGCGAGACGTTCGCGGGTCGCGCCGGTAACACGGCGACACACCTGCTCCGAGAGGAGGACGTCGATTCGGTCGCAATCGTGGACGGAACCGCCCCGACGCTGACGCGCAAAGACCTCGACAGCGCGGCGATGAAACTCCGCCGGAGCGAGATCGTCCTCGGGCCCGCCGAGGACGGACGCGCGTACTTCGTCGGCCTGAAGGACACCATCGACTTCACCGACGCCTACGCCACGCCGGAACTGGAAACCCTGACCGAGAAAGGCGTCGATGCTGGCCACGAGGTCGATTTCCTTCCGACGATGACGAGCGTGCGGACGGGCGAAGATTTGCGTTCGTTGGTTCCCCTGCTGAACGCGCGAATCGCCGCCGGTCGAATCGTGCCGGTCAACACGGCGACGTATCTCCACGAACTCGGTTTGCGCGTCGAGGAAGCGAACGGCAAGCGCGAAATCGTGCGGTAGGAAAATAGCTCAGGAAACGACTCGCTCGGTGAGTGCGAAAACGGACGTCAGTCCGCGGTCGAAGGGGATTTTCTGCTTTCGGACGGAGTTCCGATTCCCAGTCCCGATGCGGCCATCGCAAACAGGATGAGGGGCGAGAGGAAGCCGAAGAAGTAGTATGGCGCGTACTGGAGCGTCGGAACGCCCAGCGCCGCCGCCATGTACACCGCTCCGGCGTGCCACGGAATGAGCGCGCCGGTCGGCGTTCCGGCGGCCTCGACTGCCCGCGAGAGGTCTTTACTTTCCAGCCCGTACTCCTCGTAGAGATTTCTGAGCGTCATTCCAGGGACGACGATGCTCATGTACTGTTGTGCCGTGAGGACGTTCGTGAGCATAGCCGACGCACCGGTTCCGGCGACCAGTCCGCCGACGCTGCTGACTTTCTTCGAGAGGTGGTGTGCGAGCACTGCCAACGTGCCCGTCGTCTCCAGCAAGCCGCCGAGGGTGAGCGCCGCGACGACGACGCTAATCGTCCACGCGGAGCCTTCGATACCGCCGCTCGCCAGGAGGTTGTTCACCATCTCCATTCCCGTCTCCGGGCTGGTTCCGCCGAGGAGCACCTGCCACCCCTCGGTGAACGACCGACCTTGAACGAGAATGGTCACGCCTGCCCCGGAGAAGACGCCCGCGATGAGCGACGGAAGTGCGGGGTAGCCGCGCAGTGCGAGTCCGAAGGTGACGACCAACGGGAGGAAGACGAGCAATGAGAGCGAGTAGGTACTCGTCAG
Source organism: Haladaptatus pallidirubidus (assembly GCF_020700235.1). GTDB lineage: Archaea > Halobacteriota > Halobacteria > Halobacteriales > Haladaptataceae > Haladaptatus > Haladaptatus pallidirubidus. The sequence continues at coordinate 211,551 of NZ_CP085301.1, forward strand.
CGCGGTTTGGATCTCGCCGACGCTTCCGGTCGAACCGCCGCTAACCGACTGCAATCCGAGGACGGCGTAGCCGAGAACACCGATTCCGAACGCGAGGATGGTTCCGGTTCGCATTCCCCGAATGTGGTCGTAGAGGTTGGTGTTGGTCACCGCCGCCGCGAGGTTTGTGGTGTCGGAGAGCGGCGACTGTTTGTCACCGGCGTAGGCTCCCGAGAGGATGGCACCTGCGGTCATCGGGGCGGGGACGCCGAGTCCGGAGCCGATGCCGATGAACGCCACGCCCAGCGTTCCCACGGTGGTCCACGAGGAACCGATGGAGAACGCGACGAGGCCCGACAACACCGCCGTCACGGGGAGGAAGATGGTCGGCGAGAGGAGTTGGAGGCCGTAGTACATCAGCCCCGGAATCGTGCCGGAGCTAATCCACGTCGCGATGAGCGCGTAAATCGTGAACAGGATGAGGACAGCCTGCAAGCCCATCAGGAGACTGTCCGCGACGCCGCCGTACAGGTCGTCCCACGACATTTCCAATCCGTAATAGCCGACCAGCCCGGTGAACGCGATAGCCCACAGCAGAGGAATGTGCGGATCCATCTTCAGCCAAGCCGAGCCGACGCCCAAGAATACGACTGTCGCGAAAACCGGCAGGAGCGCCAGTCTCAGCGACGGCCGCCGATTCTCCGGTAGCTCCGCATACGTGAGGGGTTCGAAATCCAGTGACGCCATCGTACCCGTTCCGATGCACCAGGAGAATTAAACAGTTATGATTCAATGTCTGTGGGTAATCGTCGGACGAATAATCTATTCGTCCCGATACGTCGCCGAGGAGAGACCGACAGTTCTTAAACCCGGTATCCAGTAGAGTGCGGTGTGGTGGGATGGCAGAGCGGCCTATTGCGCCTGCCTTGAAAGCAGGTGGCGTCATGCCTCATGGGTTCAAATCCCATTCCCACCGTTTTCACACGACTATTCGGCGAGCGAACGCTCCGTGGAGCGTTCGCTCGCCAGTCAGGAGAGTACACCGTGCGCTCATTTTTATCTATCTCCGACAACCTTCAAGTCGAGAATTGCGACGTGATGCCGGAACCGCTCCGGACTCTGGGACACAAAACACCGCCCCACAGCCCTTACACCGATTGGTTCCTCCGCCCGGTACAGTATCCGGACATGCTTGCCGTCGCGCATTCACGCCCGGTGCATGTCGGTTTCCGCCGAACAACCGGGGAGGGATGACACAGTGATAATTCCGAGGACGCTATCGAGATGACCGAAACGCCGCCGAAACCCGAAACTCGTGCGCACCCGTTGGACGAATATCGCGAGTCGGTGTTTCGAGAGTGGAATCGTCGAGCGAGAGCGCGGGCGTCGAATCCGGAATCGACAACTCGTTCCACCAATCATCCTCATTCCACTCGTCGTTTCCGTCACTCCGGTCATCTCGACCGTCGCCCTCGTTGTCCCAGTTATCCTCGCCGTTGGCAGTTCGGTCGTTCTGTGCGTTCCCGTTTCCGCGGTCTACCCGAACGACCTCGATTCCGGAGAGCATCGGATCTTCGACTTCGTGCAGGAAGCGCACGTCAATCGTGCCATCCTTCGGTTCCACGGCGAACGATTTCACGGTTCCCCTGTCGTGACCCAGTTCCTCGTACATGTCGTAATCGTCGAGAACTCGCTTTCCTTCGATTTCGACGTCGAACTTTCGCGGTCCCTTCTCGTCGTAGTCGTTCCAGTCGGAGTTACCGAAGTACGACTCGACGAAGTAGAGGCGGACGACGTACTTGCCACCCTCGACCGGGAACCGGTACTGCATCTCGGTGTCGTCGCTGAAGTCGTTGGGGTTGTTGGCGTCGTATCGCCTGCTCTGGAAGACCGCTTCGGGCGTTCCCCGTGGAACTGACGATGTCGTTCCGATTCGGTCGTTCGTCGTGTTCGTGTGACTGCCGCTTTCGCGCGCGTTCCCGAACCGGGATGGACGCTGTTCGGAGTCCCGATCCCAGTCGGGACTGCCGTCTGACATCGGTATCCGCGGGCCACCGACATTGACGCGGTAAAGCACGGTCTTCTCGGACGGTCGCGCTGTGGTCGTCTGCGTCGTTGTCGTAGTTGTCGTCGTTTGCGGTTGCTGCGTCGTCGATTGTGACGATTCCGTCGTGGACTGCTCGGTCGAGGTTTCGGTCGGCTGTGTAGTTTCCGTCGTCGTGACTGTCGTTCCGTCGTCCATTCCGCCCGACGGCGACCCGAGGATACCCGGAATCCCCGCAACGATAATCATCCCGGCGACGAAAAAGACCAGACCACCACCGATGAGCGCTCCGTGAATGAATCCACCCGATGACGCGCCTGACATGCTTCTCAAATCCCCCTCGCGTGCGGCACCATGACCCGTCTTCACCGTTCTACGGAGTTAATTATACACCTGTTAAAGTGCAATTCCCTCGAACTGTTTCGCCCGAAATTACCACGGCTATTTAAAGTCGCATGAATCCGCAAGCAGAAAAGCGAACTGGGTGCACTTTCATCTCGCTCGGGTGAGTACGATTGCCGAAATTGCACTCCCGGCGAGCGAGTTTGCGCTCCGCGAAACGTTCTCCCGAATCCCCGGAGCCAAATTCGAAATCGTGGGAGTCGTTGCGCACGATACCGAACGCGTTATGCCGCAGATGCAGGCGATAACGTCGGATATTGCCGTTCTCCAGTCGGTGCTGACGACTGACTCGTCCGTCACCGATTGTACCGTTATCACGTCCCGCGGCAACCGCGGACTCTTCTGGATGAACTGGTGTGAACGCGTTCGAGAAGTCGTTTACCTTCTAGCGAAAAACGAGACGACCGTTCTCGCCGCGAGCGCGGCGACCAGCGAGTGGCAGTTTCGAATTCAATCCGAAGACCGAGATGCGTTTTCGACCGTGTACGAATCGTGTCGCGACGCTGGATTCCCTGTCGAGGTGAAAAACGTACACGAGCAGACGACACTACTCAAAGATTCGCGTGGACTCACGACACAGCAGTACGAAACGCTACAAACCGCAATCGACCGCGGTTACTACGACATTCCACGGAACGCGACGACGGAAGACCTCGCGGAGGAGTTGGGGGTTTCACATCAAGCCATCTCGGAGCGACTCCGTCGCGGCCATCGCAGTCTCGTCGAACACGGTCTTTCGTCGCCGAAGAGCGACAGCGCGTGAGTATCGTGCGCATCGATGACGGAAGGGAATCCTTTTCGTCCCCCCGGACGGACGTGCGAACATGGACTGGCCCCACGACCCAGACGGCGAGGAAGGGAGCGAGGGCGGACGGAAGTACGGTCTCGCAATCCTCGCGAAGAAACTGGACGAAGACGAGGATTTTCCCCTTTCGAGCGAGGAGTTCGCCGAGGAACACGCAGACGAACCGATTCGAATCAACTACAAGAAAGTCGTGAGTGTCGCCGACATCTTCGACCACGTCGAACCGACGGAGTTCGAGACCATCGTGGAGTTCCACCGCGGCGTCGGTGCCGCGATGCGCTCTGGTGGCTTCTGGGACTACCACCCGGTCGGCGAGAATCCCGAAAAGAAACGAGCCTGAAAACAGCGGACTAGCGAACCCGATTACTCCCGGTTTTCCGCCGAATGCCACCGCTCCCCGCTACCGCCAGGTGTCGCGGTGGTTGGCGCGCGTCGGGTACTCTTGTCGGGGCGGTCGTCGGAAAGGTTCAGTTCTTCGTCAACGTTCCACGTCGGGTGCGTACGGGCTTCCGCTCTGACTTTCTCTTCGAGGAGGTTGACGGCGACCCGATTCGCACCTTCCGGAATGATGAGGTCGGCGTGTTTCTTCGTCGGTTCGACGAACTGCTCGTGCATCGGTTTCACCGTCGAGAGATACTGGTTCATGACGCCTTCGAGGTCGCGTTTGCGCTCCACCACGTCGCGCTCGATCCGGCGGAGAATTCGAACGTCGGCGTCCGTCTCGACGTATACTTGCAAGTCCAGCATCTCGTTAATTTCCGAATCGTAGAGGGCGAGGATGCCTTCGAGAATCACCACGTTAGTCGGTTCGGCGGTGACGCACTCGTCTTTTCGGTTGTGAATCGTAAAATCGTACTGCGGCATCTTGATGGGTTGGCCGGACAGAAGTTCATCGAGATGGTCGCGGAGCAGTTCCCATTCGAACGCCGAGGGATGGTCGTAGTTAACCTCCGCGCGCTCCTCGAAATCGAGGTGTGAGAGGTCTTCGTAGTAGTTGTCCATCGGAATACGAGTGACGGAGTCGCTCACGGCCTCGGTAATCTCGCGGGTAACGGTGGTTTTTCCCGCGCCGGTGCCCCCTGCGATGCCGATAACGAACGACGGAATGGTCATTGTCGGGTCACTCTCGGGCAGTCGCTTCAATTGCTCGGAACGAAAATCAGTGCGTTGCTCGATATTTAAATTCTGCCATCATTTTGGCGGGTGAGAACCCGGCGAATCGTAGCGAACGAGCTGTCGCCACGTCCTACGGTTCTCATTTTTGAGATGCAAATCACGATTAGGACTCCTTATAATCCAGAAGCGCAAACCCACAGCTAACAGTGACGAACGCCCAGATTACGTTGGTTCAAATCGACAACTACGGCCCGTGGACCGTGACACCGGAACCGCGCCGGGAAGTAGACCTACAGACGCTCCAATCGCGTCTGTACGCCGACCTCTCCCAACTCATTGGCAATCGGCAGGGCTACGTCTTTTTCACCCGGTTCGACAACATGATCGCGGTGACCAACGGCCTGTCGATGGACGACCACGCGCTCGTACAGGAATCGGTCGGGAACCGCTATCCGGTGACGGTCAGTCTCGGTGTCGCCACCGGAACCAACCCCGTGCAGGCGCTCGCCGACGCAACCGAACAGTTGCAGGACGCGGGAAGCGCACAGGATAAGTCGCGGCGGGAAATCCTTCGCGGACGAACCGTCGACGAGGAGTTCCGAACCGACGACGACGTCCAAATCGCTCATTTCGACGTGAACGACATGACCGGCAATTTCACCGACGAGGTGAACGCCTTCGATTCGTTCATCCACATCGAACAGGGCTACGCGGAGCTGATGAAGTACATGCGAGAGGCGCACGATTCGCTCTCCTTCTTCGTCGGCGGCGACAACGTCATCGCAGTCTGCCCGGAGCTGGACGAAGCCGCTTACGAAGACGCCATTCAACACGTTCGAGAGACGGAGAAAGTCGAGTTGAAGGTCGGTGTCGGGAACGGTCGAGTTCCGCAGGACGCCGGAATGTCGGCAAAGCACGCGCTTGAAACGTGTCGCGCGGACGGCAGTAGCGTCGAATTCCACTAGCGGACTGGGATCCGACGGTGGGCCGTAGTTATTCGCGCGACGCGGGAATAAAGGTGCCGGGGATAGCTTTTAGCATAGTTGTGTCAAACGTTCACATATGGACGCTGAAGTCACAATCCGGGATATGATGACCCGCGAATACGTGGGCGTTAGTGAATCTGACTCCGTTCTCGGCGCAGTGCAACTCATGCAGACGGAGGATGTGGGGTGCGTCGTCGTCCTTCGGGGACGCGAACCGGTGGGAATCATGACCGAATCGGACGTGCTCGACCTCGTCGCGGACGAAGGGGATCCCGCCGAAACCACCGTTGCCGACGTGATGACGAGTCCGGTCGTCTCGATGCGGGCAGACCGCAGTCTCGCCGATGCCGCGGGTGTGATGGCACAACAGGGTATCAGACGACTCGTCGTTACCCGCGACGACGAAATGGTCGGCCTGCTCACCGAACGCGACGTGATTTCCGCCTCGGCATCTCCGTCGAGCATCACGTCGGCCCCCGACCCCGGCGTCGATGCCGAACTCGTCGGAACGATGGAGACGAACGGCGGCGACACCGAATACGAAGGCCAAAGCATCTGTGAGGTCTGTGGAAAACTCACGCGAGAACTGGCGAACGTCAACGGACAATTGGTTTGTATCGACTGTCGCGAGTACTAGATAGCTCGATTACATTTTCTGGAACTAGAGTCGATTTGGACGAATTTTAAAAATCCCGAAAGGTAGATTTATATCCCAAGAGTCGATACCCATCCCTATCCATGAGATATGGTATCGAACGGCGTGACGTGTTGAAGGGTGTCGGAACTGTCGGAATCGCCGGTCTCGCTGGCTGTATCGGCGGTGGCGGCGCTGGTGACGGAGACGGTAACGGAAATGGAAACGGCGGTGATAACGGCGGCGGCCCCGACGTTATCAACGTTATCGGCTATCCGCAAAGCGGTATCCAACTCTTCCGCGATTACTACAAAAACACCGACGGGAGCCACGATATCATCGTTCCCGACGGACTGCTTGACGCCGACCTCCCGAAGGAGGTGAGCGACGACATGCAGAACGTCACCGGAACCGCTCCGGCGGCCTCCGGCCCGAACCAGGATGCGTTCACGCAGATGTATCGCGACGAGTACGGAAGCGCGCCGGGCGTGTTCACGGCCCATTCCTACGACGCGGTCGCTATCCTCATCCTCGCCAACGCGGCGGCGGGTGCGAACGATGGTCAGAAGATACGCGACCAGATGCGCCGGGTCGCCAACCCCGGCGGACAGGAGTTCGGCCCGGAGAACTTCGTCGAGGCGGTCGAGGCCGCGGCGCGCGGTGAAGACGTCAACTATCAGGGTGCGTCCAGCGTGGTCGATTTCAACGAAAAAGGCGACCCGGCTTCCGCGGCCTACGACGTGTGGAAGTTCGCCCCGGACACGGATGCTGGGTCCGAAACCATCGATACAATTACCTTCGACGGTGACGCTGGCGGCGACATGGCGGACAGTTCGCCCGGTGGCCAAGATCGCGAAATCATGGTCGGCATCTTGCTCCCGGAAACCGGCGACCTCGGTTCGGTCGGGAGTCAGATGATTCAGGCGGCGAACCTACCGGTTCAGCAGGTGAACGACGCGGGAACCAACGTGACGGTTAAATCACAAGTTGAGGACTCACAAACCACGAAGCAAGCCTCGCTCTCCGGTGCGAACGCGCTCGTCAGCGCTGGGTACCCGGCCATCTGTGGTCCCGCCTCCTCCGGTAACTTCATCCCGGTGAGCAAACAGGTGTTTACCAAACAGAGCATCGTCGGCTGTTCGCCGTCGAGCACCGCGCTCACGGTGACGAACTTGGAGGATAACGATTACGTCTTCCGGACGGCCCCGAGTGACCTGCTTCAGGGCCAAGTAATGGCGCAGGTCGCCGCCAAACGACTCGGCGGAAGCACCGCTTCGACGCTATTCGTGAACAACAGTTACGGCCAGCAGTTGTCCGATAAGTTCTCCTCGTCGTTCACCGAGGAACAAGGAGGCGAAGTCCTGAACAAAGTGTCGTTCAACAAGGGCGAAAACTCCTACACCTCCGTCATCAACAAAGCGACTGATTCGAACTAACTCCGTTTCCCTGCTCGACGCCGTTCCGCGGAAATGATACGCGGTTCTAACTGCTGTTGTATCGGCGACGAAAGGATTAATCGACCGAAATATATAACGATAGTTTGGGGTAGATTTTTCTTGCAGAACGACGACAGTTCCTCCGGGTATGAGTCAAAAAATCGACCGTCGCACCTACCTCCGGGGGATGGGTGGCGCAGGTGTCGCGACGACCGCCGGCCTGATGGGAACCCTCCAGCAGGACGGCGGCCCGGATATGCTCACTATCATCGGCTATCCGCAAAGTGGCATTCAGTTGTTCCGTGACCTGTACGCAACCGGACAGAGCCTCGACGTTCTTGTCCCGGACGGCCTGCAGTCATCGACGCTTCCGCAAGAAGTCGGCAACGACATGCAGAACGTCACCGGAACCGCACCCGCCGCCGCCGGCCCGAACCAAGAGGCGTTCAACCAACTGTTCCAAGACCAGTACAACCAACCGCCGGGCGTTTTCACCTCGCAGTCGTACGACTCCGTCGCAATCCTGATTCTGGCGAACGCCGCCGCAGGTGAGAACTCCGGGTCGGCCATCCGCGATCAGATGCGCCGAATCGCCAATCCCGGCGGACAGGAGTTCGGTCCACAAAACTTCGTCGAGGGGGTTCGCGCCGCGGTGAACGGCGACGATATAAATTATCAAGGGGCATCGAGTACGACCAACTTCGACCAAAACGGCGACCCCGCCGCGGCTTCCTACGACGTGTGGAAGTTCGCGCCGCAGACCGAAGATGGCGTCAGAACCGTGAACACGCGCCGATTCGAGAGCAACGCGGGCGGGCCGAGCGCGGACAGCGCACCCGGCGGCACCGGTCGAACCATCAGAGTCGGCATCCTGCTTCCGGAAACCGGCGACCTCGGTTCCGTCGGGACGCCGATGATTCAAGCGTCCAGACTCCCGATTCAGCAGGTGAATCAGTCCGACCTAGACCTCCAAGTCGAAACGCAGGTCGAGGACACGCAGACCGACAGACAAGCGTCGCTGTCGGGCGCGAACGCGCTCATCAATGCCGGATATCCTGCCATCTCCGGGCCGGCGTCTTCGGGCAACAATATCCCGGTTGCGAGCGAGGTGTACATCCCGAACGAAATCGTCGGCTGTTCGCCGTCCAGCACGGCAATTACCGTCTCGCGCTTGCAGGACAACGATTACGTCTTCCGGACGGCCCCGAGCGACCTGCTTCAGGGCCAAGTAATGGCGCAGGTCGCCGCCGAACGACTCGGCGCGCAGTCCGCGTCCACCCTGTTCGTGAACAACGACTACGGCCAGCAGTTGTCCGAGCAGTTCTCGCAGGCGTTCCAGCAAGACCACGATGGACAGGTCAACAACCAAGTCGCGTTCAACATCGGCGAATCGTCGTACACGTCGGTTATCAATCAGGCGTTGGGCGGATAGTCGATTGGGGAAAATCGACCCCGCCGACGGTTTTTGACTATCGATTACTGTAAAATTGAAACTCGAACCGAACGAATTCTTAGCCGCCGAGGAACTCCTGTCTAACCTCGTCGTCGGCCAGCAGAGCGTCTCCCGTATCCATGAACCGGTTGCCACCCTGCACGAGAACGTAGCCGCGGTCGCACCGTCGCAAGGCCTCCTTCGCGTTCTGTTCGACCATCAGAATGGCCGTTCCGGAGTCGTTAATTTCGTCCACCTTGTCGAACATCTCGGTGACCAGGTCGGGAGCCAATCCCGCGCTGGGTTCGTCCAGCATCAACAGGTCGGGGTCGAGCATCAGCGCCCGTCCCATGGCAAGCATCTGTTGTTGACCGCCGGACATCGTCCCCGCCTTCTGGTCTCTCCGTTCGTGGAGAATCGGGAAGCGGTCGAACACCTCGGCGAGCGCGTCTTCCGGAACCTCGTCCAGAATGTACGCGCCCATCTCCAAGTTCTCCTGCACGGAGAGCGACCCGAACACGTTGTCGTTCTGTGGGACGTAGCCGAGTCCCAAATGGATGATGTCCTCGGGCGTTTTCTGCTGGATTTCCGTTCCGTCGAAGCTGACCGTCCCGCCCATGTACGTCGTCAGTCCGAAGACGGATTTCATCACGGTCGATTTCCCCGCGCCGTTCGGCCCGACAATGGTGACGTATTCGCCATCTTCGACGCGCATATCCACGTCGTCGAGGATTTGGAGGTCTTCGCCGTACCCCGCGTCGAGGGCGTCGATTTCGAGCAGCGCCATTAGACTTCGTCCCCCAGATAGGCGTCGATAACCTGCTCGTTCGAGCGAATTTCCGCCGGTTCGCCCTCGGCGAGCACCTTCCCTTGATGCATGACGATAACGCGTTCGCAGTTGTTCATGATGACGTCCATATCGTGTTCCACGAGCAGGAACGTGTAGCCACGTTCGCGTAGTTCGTGGACGTGTTTCAGCAGTTTTTTCTCCAGCGACGGGTTGACCCCCGCCAGCGGTTCGTCCAACAGCACCATCTGCGGATCGGTCATGAGCGCCCGCGCCATCTCCAGCAGTTTCCGCTGGCCGCCGGAGAGGTTACCCGCGTACTCCCCCGCGAGATGGTCGATTTCGAAGAAGTCGAGCATCTCCCACGCGCGTGAGAGCACTTTTTCTTCCTGTTGCTCCACGTTGCCGCGAAGCCCCGGCGTCACCGACCGCCAAAGCTTCTCGCCGTCCTGCCCTTTCGGCGCGAGCATCATGTTTTCGAGTACCGTCATCTCCGCGAGTTCTCGAGCGATTTGGAACGTCCGTACCAGTCCTCGATTGGCGATTTGGTACGGTCGCTGGCCGGTGATGTCCTCGTCGTCGAAGTACACTGCGCCGCTGTCCGGTTGGTAGACGCCGGTGATGAGGTTGAACGTGGTGGATTTTCCGGCCCCGTTCGGCCCGATGAGTCCGGTGAACGACCCCTGTTCGACGGAGAACGTTGCGCCGTCAACCGCCGTAATCCCGCCGAACGTCTTCCGGAGGTTTTCGATGCGAAGCGGCGTTTCGCTCAAATCGGTCGCATCACGGCTGATATCGAGCGTTTCGGTCTGTTCGGATTCGCTCGCGGTCATCTCTCGTCACCTCCCTCGACGCCGCCGTCGGTCGCGGGTTTCGGTTCCGGCGTGCTGCCACCGCGCGGCCGCGAAAGCGGGATGCTCGCGGCCTCTTCCTTGCGGTGACCGAGCACGCCCTCCGGACGGCGTTGCATTATCCAGATGAGCACGGCGCCCATGATGACCAACTGCAACGCGTTGATGTTGTTGATGGCGTAGGCGACGAACGGCGTGACGTTGCCCGCGAATAGCGGCCCGACCGCGTCGCCGAACGTGTTCGGCGACGCGGAGACGCTGTACACCTCTCGAATGATGTTTTTCAGGTACAGCGGCCCTTGGAACAGCAATCCAGCGAACACCGCCGCACCGAGGACGCTTCCGGTGTTCGACCCCGCGCCGCCGATGATGAGCGCCAACCAGACGAAGAACGTCACCTGCGGTCTGAACGAGGTCGGAGTGATGGCACCCTGCCGGAGTTGCCAGAGGATACCCGCCAGTCCCATCAGCGCACAGCCGAGCATGAACGACTTGATTTTGAACCGGTCGGTGTCCTTACCGAGAGCGTTCGCCACCTCTTCGTCCTCGCGGATGGCTTTGAGAACCCGTCCGAAAGGTGACTCTCCGGTTCGCTTGAGCAACCAGTAGAACCCCGCGACGAAGCCCATCAGGATGATTGCGTAGGTCAGCGAATCGAGCACCGGCCCGATATTGCCCCCTACGAGCGGATTTAGCGCGTCTTCGACCGCCGCGTAGGGGCCGCTGTCGAACAGCGGTTGCAACGGGTCGTCGTAGTTCAACAGCAGACCGCGACCGCCGCCGGTTCCGAGGTTTTTTCCGAACAGCGTGACGTTCTGGAACTGGTTCGACATCACGGTGAACCGGACGATTTCGGACATCGCGATGGTTACGATGGCGAGATAGTCGGCCCGTAACCGTAACGCCGGAAGCGCGATGAGCAAGCCGAGGAGCGCCGCCGCGAGCATTCCGGCGATGATACCGACCCAAAGTGGCAGGCCGAGACCGGAGACGGTCGCGGCCCCCGCAGTCGCGCCCGCGGGCGGTTTCGAGACGATGGCCATCGTGTACAACCCGACAGCCATGAAGCCCGCGATACCGATGTTGAACAGCCCGGTGTACCCCCACTGCAAGTTGAGCGCGAGCGCCAGCATTCCGTATACTGCGATGAGGAACGTGAGGCGCGCGAGGGAGTTCAACTGGCCGCGGAACGAGTAGCCGAGCGCCGACCCGGCCAGAAGGTACAGCGCGTACAGTCCGAGAAGCGCGCCGATGATGAGCACCGTGTCGTTGATTTCGAAGTCGCGGATACGTGCGCTCATGCGGTCGTCCTCCCTGCGAACAGTCCCTGCGGCTTGAACAGCAAAATGAGAATCATCATCCCGAACGCGGCTGCTCGACCAAACTCACCCGGAATCCAGATGATGGCTAAGTCCCACGTTAATCCGATGACCAATCCGCCGAGAATCGCGCCGTAAATCGACCCGATGCCGCCGAGGATGACCGCGGCGAAAATCGGGAGCAAGAGGAGCCAGCCGAACTGGAAGTCGATGGTTCCCGTCCACAGAACCATCAGGTAACCGGCGACCCCGGTCAGGCCGCCCCCGATTATCCACGTCCAGCGAATGACGCGCTCGGTCGGAATCCCGGTGATTCGCGCGAGGTCTTCGTTGTCGGCCATGGCGCGCATCGCCTTGCCGAGTTTCGTCCGTTGGAGCAGGACGTGAACGCCGAGCATCAGCCCTACCGTCGAAACGAGAAGGGTAAAGTCGTGTGCCGTCACGGGAACGGTTCCGTCCCAAAGTAAAAGCTGCCACGAGGGAATCTCCTGTGACGCCGTCGTTCCGCGGTTCTGTGTCGAGAAAACGAACACGATGAGGTATCGAAGCATGAACGCGACGCCGACACTGGTGATGAGCAGCGTGATACCGCCTGCATCACGCATCGGTTTGTAAACCACGCGGTCGATGAACAGTGCGAGTGCAATGGTTCCCAGTCCGGCGAGGATTAGTCCTAAAACGACCGCGACCGGCGTCGTCGCAATCGTGATGTTGAGGTCGCTCGCGTACACCGTTCCGCCAGCACCGACTAGCAACAAGCCGGGGAGGCTGGATTGACCCAATCCGGAAACGAGGTAGGTCACCGCCCAGCCCGCGAATGCGCCGCTCGTGATGTAATCGCCGTGCGAGAAGTTGGCGAAATTCAGAATGCTGTACGTCATCGAAAGCCCGATTCCGGCGAGACCGATAATGAGTCCGCGCATGAGTCCGCTCCAGACGAGGGAACCGATGTCGGACACGAGTAGGTCTCCGGATAGCAGGCGGCTTACGAAATCCACGACGAGAAGCGCCGCAAACAGACCGACGACCACGAGTAGTGGCCGCTCGACCACGAGGCGTCGCCCACGTGAATAGGTTTCATTTACGCCGTCCATTGGTAACTCTCCACACGATAATCGGTTCCGGTCAAACTATTAAACCTTTCCGACAGAGTCGTCGGTCGAATTTCGGTAACGGCGGCATACTTCCGATTGTTCGACAGTTATGTCCGATTCTTTTGTTTTCCAGCTGTTTACTCGGAACCGTGTTTATTTCCAGTGACGATTACCGACACACATATGCCGAGGGGTGTTGGAGGCACAGGTATGCCTGTTCAGACCCTTGACGACCTCGCCGTCCAAGGGACGACCCTCGGCGTGCGCATCGACATCAACAGTCCGTTGACCGAGTCCGGTGACCTCGCCGACGACGCGCGACTCCGGGCGCACGTCGATACCCTCTCCGAACTGTTGGAGCGCGGCGGAAAGGTTGCGATTCTCGCCCACCAGGGAAGACCCGGAAGCGACGATTTCGCAAGCCTCTCGCCGCACGCGGAGCGTCTGGACGAACTGCTGTCCTATCCCGTCACCCACTGCGACGCGACGTTCTCCGCGGACGCGCGAAAGGCGGTCGGAAACCTGCGCGAGAGCGAAGCGGTCGTTCTCGAAAACACGCGTTTTTACAGCGAGGAGTACATGGAGTTCCCGGCGGAAGAGGCCGCCGAAACACATCTCGTCGACTGTCTTACCCCCGAACTCGACGTCTACGTCAACGACGCGTTCGCGGCCGCCCACCGCTCACAACCCTCGCTCGTCGGCTTTCCGACGCGACTTCCAGGCTACGTCGGCAGGGTCATGGAAAGCGAACTCGACGTCCTCGGCGACATCGACGCGACGCCGCGTCCGCGCGTGTACGTCGTCGGCGGTGCGAAGGTGTCCGATTCCATCGCCGTCGCCGAAAACGTGTTGGAGCGCGACCTCGCCGACCACGTCCTGACGGCGGGCGTCGTCGGCAACGTCTTCCTGTTCGCCGACGGTGCGGACCTCGGCGACGCCAGCGCGGACTTCATCCACGACCAAGGGTATTGGGACTACATCGACGACGCCGCCGACCTCCTCGAAACCTACGGCGACAAGATTCACCTGCCGAAAGACACCGCGGTCGAACGCGACGGCGAACGCGTGGAAATCACGCGTAGCGACTTCCCACCGAACGAAGACGAGGCCGCGATGGACGTCGGGGACGCCACCATCACCGCCTACTCGAAGATTCTTCGCGACGCGGGAACCGTCATCCTCAACGGACCAGCTGGCGTGTTCGAGGACGACACGTTCGCCGACGGAACCCGCGAACTGTACACCGAGGCCGTGAACGCCGAGTACAGCATCGTCGGCGGCGGCGACACTGCGGCCGCGATTCGGAAATTCGGCCTTTCCGGTTTCGACCACGTCAGCACGGGCGGCGGTGCGTGTCTCCGGATGTTGACCGGCGACCCGCTCCCCGCGGTGAAAGCGCTCTCACGATAGATGGTCACGATAGAAGCGGCGACGAGCGCGGACATCGACGCCATCACCGACCGCTGGGTCGAGCTCGCGCGCGACCAGCGCGCCCACGGTTCGCACCTCATGCCGGATGAAAACCGCGACACCATCCACGACAGCGTCGCTCGCCACGTCATCGAAAACAGCCTGTTCGTCGCCCGCGATGAGGGCATCGTCGGGTTCGTGATGTTCAACCTGCAATCGGGTATGTACGAACAGGCGACAACTCGCGGCATCATCCAAAACGTCTACGTTGAACCCGAACACCGCGATTCGGGGATCGGTTCGGAGCTGTTGGACGCCGCCGAAAAAGCGCTCGTCGAGCGAGGGGCCGAACGATTGGCCTTGGAAGTGATGGCGAAGAACGAAAGCGCCCGAAGACTGTACCGAAGCCGGGGGTACGAACCGCACCGAATCGAACTGGAAAAATCGCTCGAAAACGATAACCACTCAAAGGAGTAGCCATAATCACCACGTGCGCCAAGGGAGCTTGGGTGGTTCAAGCACTCGATTTGTAATCGAGAATACGTGGGTTCAAATCCCACCCTTGGCTTGAATCCTTAGGTTCAAATCCTCTACTTACGAGTATTGCGGCATACGATCGATTCTCGTATCGTAGGGATCAGAACCCGAAGTTCAAAGCCACACTAAATCCGGTGACAGCGTCGGGAGAGGTGGCACAATGACACCCGCACCCGAGGGGATCCAGGGTGCAGAGTGTTTCCTATGCAGTACGGCACACGAAGCATCCGGTGAGTCATTTATTTGCCGCGACTGTATTGATGAGCACGTATCCGGCGACGATTCCGTTTCTGACGATCAGGGTGTAAATGCAACTGACGACGAACAGGGGTCAGGTACATGGGCGAGTGCTGATTTCACCGCGCCGGAGTCGGGCGTTTACTCACCAGATCGGTTAGAACTCACCCAATGGATGGGCCGCGCCGGGAAATCAGGAAAACAACCATTCTCGCCATGGGCGAATCCTGATCACCCTGAAGCCGATGCTGATGAAGATGCCCGATGGAAGTGGGGACTCACCGAAAATTACGTCGATGGTGAGGCTATCACGATGGCTGAAGATGACCCGCGACTAGAAGGGCGGGTGTTCATCCAACAGGCGGACGACCCGTTTATATTCGGCGGCGGCGACGACGTCCGCTGTCCCGAGACAGGCGAGGTACACCCCGAGTTCATCCGTGTCCTGAATGAACTCGGTATCACGTACGCGGACGTGAGTGTCTCCGAAACCGGCATCCACGCCGACTACCGAGGAGAGCTCCTTGACGGACTGAAACAAGCGACGTTCGCCATCGACGGCGAGGCGTGGGGAGCGAATGACGACGTCCCGGAAATCGAGATTTACCCCGGCAAGCACGTGTGCGTGGATACGGGCAAACACGTTCCGGGGACACCACTGGAAGTGCGTGAGTGCAACGCCGATCACTCCACGACATTCTCGACGAGTTCGACCAGCTCCCCGAGCCGATTCCGGAACCGGCCGTTGAACACGAGGAGTTCGACAGTGAGGACTACACGCCGGACGCGACAGCCAGCGACGAGACGGCCGACGATATTCGAGACGTGTTTGCGGCGCTCGACTACCTCGATGCCCAACGAGTCGCGGCCCGAACGATCGTCCACCGCTGGAATGATAACGCGTCTACGAGCGACGGAAAGCGTGCGTTCGTACCAACGTGGGGGACGAATCTCGTCTCTCCCTTCAAGGTTAGCATGTTGTACTAACGCGCAGATTGGCCGGTTCGCCGTCCTCAGGGAAGTGGAACTCGTCTCCTCAAACCATTCGCTGCCTCTAACCCGGGGGGTTTCACGCCAACAATCGGTAAACGACCACCATCGAGTTGTTCGGCGATGATTGTACAATGTCGGAGGAGCTTCTCATGTCGATAGTCGGTGTACTGTTGAGCGAGCAAGTTGAGTCGGTCACTGAACGTAAGGACGATGTCACGGTCGTCAGAGGCGATCTTGTCACTGGATTCGACTCGGTTCGTCCGCAAATCGTGAAACGGTCGCCCGCGCGGGTGTTGCACATGCATTTCTTTCGGATGTGATAAAAAACTTATATTACGGTCTGCTCGGACCGCTGTGGGCGGCTAGCATCGCGGGGATTCTCGCGGTCGGGCGCGAACTGTGGTGGATGGCCAGGATGATGGCCGTTACGACGGTTCTGCTCGCCGCTGCGTTCGTCCCGGTGAAAACCGCGGAGTACGTCGCCGAATACGGTCACATGACGTACCGCGTGTACGACGACGAAATCGTCGGGTACGAGGAGTGGTTGAACGAAGTGCAGTGGCGACTCGGATTTGGGGACGTAGCGGAGGTTTCGACCCGGCAGAGACGTATCGACCGCCGACTCGGAACGCGGACGATCGAACTCGCCGGAAAGAGCCGTCTGGATAAAAACGGACGCGGCGAGGGGAACCGGGTAGTTCGACTCGCCAACCTTCCCGACGGGCACCTCCTCCGGCGAGAATTGGAGCGCCGCATCCGATAGTCTCCTCGTCCACGTTTCGGCCATCGGCTGATTTTACCGTGACGAATCCGCGTTCGGCTCTCTCGTATCGGAACAGTTTTTCAACTGATATCACCCTCATTCTAACTTTCGCGCTCGGCGACTATAACGGCGTAATTTGATGATGTTTTCCAGACTATTTTCTGCTGATTCACGGGACTCAACCGGATACATTTTCACTACAAAAACGACAAGTACAGACGACACAATCCCTTGACGGACAGAATTAATCGGCTCTTAACGTCGTATCCCGCGTTGTGAACTGTTGTTAGCCGCTTGACCGCCTACAACTATCGACCGGTTTTATACCGATAGGATGCCTGTTCGTTTTCCATGAGCCGCACCCAGAGCGTCCCCCTCTGGATGGCATCTCCCGAGGAGTTCCGGAGTACGCTAAAGATGGTGTTGAGTACAGCGTACAAAAACGATCGCCGGTTCGACCGCTCGTGGACGTTCAGCTATCCAGACGACGACCTGTCCGACCTGATGGTCGAGATTACGCATTTGGAAAAGGGCGGAACGGAGGTAATGATGAATCCACCGCAGCCGACGAAGCCGCCGGAGCAGGCCGTCGTCAAGGATTTCCGCGACGTGCTCGGCGACCTTCTGTTGAAGGGCCACCATCGAGGAATCGAGTTCGACCGCTCGTGGACCCTGCGCTACCCCGACACCGACCACCCCGACCTGATGGTCGAAGTGACGCACGTCGAGGAGCGATTCGAGTAACCCGAATATTTTGATTGCGGACGATGTACCGTCGGTATGGAATTCGACGTCGTTCGAGGAGACATCGCAAAACAGAACGCGGACGTACTCGTCAATGCCGCGGGCACCAGTTTTCGAATGGGAAGCGGAATAGCGGGCGCACTTCGACGTGGAGCGAACGGCCCGATAAACGACGAAGCCACTTCCAAAGTCCGTAAAACTCGGCGAGGTCGCGGTGACCGACGCCTACGAACTCGACGCGGAATACGTCGTCCACGCCGCGGCGATGCCTCACTCCGGCGATGGACTAGCGATGACCGAAAGCGCCCGTGATGCGACCCGAAACGCGCTCGAAACCGCCGACGAACTCGGTGCAACGTCGCTCGCACTACCGGCACTCGGTTGCGGTGTCGCCGGATTCGCCCTGCGCGAGGGGGCGCGAATTATCGGCGAAAAAATCCTGCGCTTCGACCCCGAATCGCTCGCGGACGTTCGGTTCATCGCGTACGGCGAAGGCGAGTTCGAGACGATACGAACCGTCTCGAACTCGCTGTGAAGTACGAAACAGAACATAGATATTTTTCCGAAAACAGTCACCCGTGACCGCGTTCAGTTACTCCGACCACGTGCTGTTGACGACGAGCCATTCGATTCCGAGCGCGAAATCATTCGATGCGGACGCGATCGAGTTCGTGGACGAATCGCTGGCGCACAAGGTGGGATGAACGTCAAAATGTCCGTGACGGTAGTATCGTTCAGATAGTGATTTTCCACGGCATCTACTTTCGTCTTAGGAGTCGTCTAACTCCATATCCTCTTCCGCATCTCCCGACCCGATACCGAGCGTGGCAGCGGTTTCGATGGCGTCCAATCCGTCGATTTCACAGAGGTCGGCGACGGATTCCTGCGGAACGACGACCCGAAGGGTTTCGAACGCGAGTTCCGCATCGACTTCGCCGCCGACTGCCTCGACGCGCGATTCGACCCCTTCGGAGTCTACATCGCCCAATCGAAGCACGAGCGCCACGGATTCGTCTCGCGGTTCATCGCGCATCCTGCGAACCGGATGTGAGAGATACGTCATTCGAGCGTCGAGAGGATTTCTTCGGCGTGGCCATCGGGCGATACGTCCGCGAAGACGCGTTCGATTCGTCCGTCGGGGCCGACGACGAACGTGTTTCGATAGACGCCGTCGAAGGTGTTACCGAACATATTTTTCTCGCCGTAGGAGTCGTAGGCGCTGGCGACCTCGCCGGATTCGTCGCTGAGCAGTTCGAACGGAAGGTCGTGTTTCTCGCGGAATTTGTCGAGGTCGGAAACCGGGTCGTCGCTGATCCCGAGGACGGGAACGTCGCGTTCCCTGAACTCGTCCCACGAATCGCGGAAGCCGCACGCCTCCGCGGTGCAACCGGGGGTGTCGGCGCGGGGGTAGAAGTAGACGACCACTCTACCGTCGAAACTGTCGAGCGAGACCGTTTCTCCCGCGTGATTCGGGAGTTCGAACGATGGTGCCTGCTGGCCGGGTTCGAGCATAGGTGGTCGCTTCGAAGTGAGCGACGAACTGCGTTACGAAGTCATTCGCCGGCGACGACGAACGTGCGCCCGCCTTTGCGTTCGAGATGAACCGCACCTTCCTCGGTTGACGCTCGGACGTACGCCGCGACTTCGCTGGCGGAGAGTCCGGATACCTCTGCTGAGTTCCACGGTCGTCTCTTTGACTGCCCCGTTTCTGTTTCGACGTTCATGTTTGACGATTGTCCGGTTAACTATTGAAGCCCAGCCTAGCGGAGTGAAAGTGAAAGTAGTCCGAAAACAGAAGGAGGACGAGCAGTCCGACTAATTCGATAGCGTAACCGTGTCGCCCTCCTGTTCGACGAGGTCGCGCTCGCGCAGGGTTCGGACGATGGTGTAAAGTGACATTTTCGGCAGACCCAAACCGTTCTGCAGTTCGTCCAGCGTCGCGGTTCGCGTCGTCGTGAGGTATAGGTAGACGAGTTTTGCGCGGGGGGAAGCCAGTTCGTCGGGCATCGGCGCGGTCGGTGAGGCTCTGATACTCATGTGATGCGGAGCAAGACATTCGACAATAATAAAGCTTCGTGACGACAATTGTCGAAATAACGTGAAGGGTCTGTTTCTCGACCCGTATTCTCACGGAAGGGAATTGCTGGTGATTTTATGTGACGACCCGTGGTAGCGGACTCGCATGGGTCCAGCGCGGAACGAATCCGAGACGGAGACGGGAAAAGTCCTTTCGGCGGAGGAACTTGACATCGAGAACAGTGAGAACGTCGTCGAGCTGGACGAGGGACGGTACGTCATCGGTGCCGAGGGACAACCGTCGGTAACGAGCGTCCCGGACGAGACAGGAAGCGCGTCCGCATCCGCGTCCGATTCAGCATCCTCACCGCCAATGCAGTCCTCCGATTCTGGTGCGCCGACTGCATCTACGCCCGGATCTGCACCGGAAGCCGAATCCCCGCCGCAGGGACTATCCGTTGAAGCGGCTGAAACCGGCTCGCAACCGCCGCAGACACAGCAAGAGCCGAACATCGACTCACGCGACGTTCGCAGATGGTTGGAAGAAGACTTAGACGACGTGGACTCGCGCTACGGGTTTCATATCTCCGCCAAATCCGAGGGGGCAATCGGCCACCAACAGCTGTTTTCCGACGACGTGGGCACCGTCTTCGACGGTCAACTCATGTGGTACGCCCAGCAAGTCGATAGAAGTACCGCGGTAGAGGACGTTCTCGGCATCCTTCTGATGGAGTCGAACGTCAGGGTGCGCTACTCGCCGCGCTGTTTCCACGGCGTCCTCGAAACGCACGGCCTCGCGCCGGACGACAGCATCGCCGACCTGTTCAAGGCGATTCGGGACGCGAACGGCGTCGTGTTCCCGCCGGAGACAGATGAGTAAATTATCCGTCGTGATAGCAGAGGGAGGGTTTTATGTTCCGGACTTCGATGTATAGACTAGCTGACTATGAGCGCAACGGAACAGGAACCTGTGGACGAAGACGAACCGGTCGCAGCGACGCAGGTCGTCGAATTTCGACTGGGCGACGACATCTGTGCGATAAATATCGACCAAGTGGATAGCATCGTGGAGGTAAAACGGGTCACGAGGATTCCCCGCACGTCCGACTCCATCGAGGGCGTGATGGATCTTCGCGGCGAAACGACTGCCATCATCGATCCGAAACGGTTTCTTTCGGTTGATTCCGACGAGCGGGGGGAGGGAGTTCTCGTCTTAGACCGTCCGGACGATAAACAGAAAATCGGTATCCGCGTGGATGAAGTCCTCGACGTGACGACGCACGCGGGGAAACACATCGACACGGGTGACGAGTTAGAAAACCTCAGCACCCAGGGAATCCGCGACCAAATTGCCCGCGGAATTATCCGGAAACCGACCGATGAGGGTCTCGACTTGGTTATATAGATCGATATTGACAAAATAATTGACAGCCTCAATTGAGTTCGTTAACCAAACATTAACTGTGATAATCACAGGGGAACATTTATTTACCGCCTTTCAAAGCCTCTCGCAGGTGAAAGATGAATGGCGAATGACGTACTAATTGTCGACTACTCAGAATTTATGCGGAACCTCCTGCGTGAGATTCTGGAAGAGAACTTCGAAATAGCTGACGAGGCCGAAAACGGCGTCGAGGCGGTCGAGCTATACAAGGAGAAACAGCCGGATTTCGTGATGATGGACATCGTGATGCCAATTCGAGACGGTATCGAAGCGACATCGGAAATCAACGTCTGAGACGGTACAGGCCGCAATCTATTTTTTGTAGTGGAGAGAGTACGACGGTCTTAGCACACCTAAGACCGGCCTTCGTTCTGTTCAGCGAGTGTATAACAAAGGTGGAATCCGGGTATTCGTAGATACTGTTCAGCCCTCGACAGCAGTCCTGTCGCGGCGCTCAGGACACGACAGAGGCGAGTTACCTATGAGATTTTCGAACGCTAGACAAACAGTAGGTCGGGGTCGCAACGCACAGCAGAACAAACGCCATCTTTCATCCGATCAGCAATGAGTATGAACGTCAGTTGGGGGGTGTCGCGCTGATGTGTGGAATCATCGCTCGCGTCGGCGAAACGGACGACGCCGTGGACGAACTGCTCGTCGGTCTGGAAAACCTCGAATATCGGGGTTACGATTCGGCGGGATTGGCAGTGAAAAACGGGCGTGGACCGACGGTGTTCAAGCGGGAAGGCCAGATTTCGAACCTCAAAGATTTGCTGGCAACCGAAGTTCCCGCCGGAGGTCTCGGTATCGGTCACACCCGTTGGAGCACGCACGGACCGCCGACCGACGCAAACGCACATCCGCACACCGGTTGCTCCGACCGCGTCGCGGTCGTTCACAACGGTATCATCGAGAACCACGACGAACTCCGGACGGAACTCCGCGAGCGAGGTCATACGTTCCAGAGCGATACCGACACCGAGGTCATCCCGCACTTGGTGGAAGAACAACTCGCGGACGGAGCGACACCGGAGCAGGCATTCAGGCGAACCATTCGTCGGCTTTCAGGGAGTTACGCCGTCGCAATGTTGGCCGACGATAGCGACGCCATCTACGCAACTCGTTCCGGGTCGCCCCTCGTGCTGGGTGTTCGGGACGGGAAATACTTCCTCGCCAGCGACGTGCCCGCGTTTCTGGATTTCACCGACGAGGTCATCTTCCTCGACGACGGCGACGTAGTCGTTATCGAACCGGGACAGCACGAAATCACGACCCTCGACGGAGAAGCTGTCGAACGTCCGACCCAAATTGTCGACTGGGATCCGGAAGACGCCGGAAAAGGCGGCTACGAGCATTACATGCTAAAAGAGATTCACGAACAGCCGACCTCTCTCCGGCAGACGCTTCGGGGGCGCGCGGATCCGACGACCGGGGATGTCATCCTCGAAGATTTCCCGTCGGGAACGTTCGAGGGGATTCGTCGCGTCCAGTTCGTCGCCTGCGGAACGTCCTACCACGCCGGACTCGTGGGAAGCCACTTTATTGGCAGTCGCGGGCTGCCAGCGCAGACGTTCCTCGCCAGCGAGTACGCCGTCTCTGCGCCGCCGGTCGATGAAGAGACGCTCGTCGTCGGCGTCACCCAAAGCGGCGAAACGGCGGATACGCTTTCCGCACTGCGGCGCGCCGAAGCCGGCGGTGCGCGGACGCTCGCCGTCACGAACGTCGTCGGTTCGACGGCGGCCCGTGAATGTGACGATGCGCTGTTCATCCGAGCCGGTCCCGAAATAGGCGTCGCCGCGACAAAAACGTTCTCCTCGCAGGTCGTCTCGCTTTCGCTTCTGGGGGAGCGACTCGTTCGGGACGCGGTCGGGCGACGAAGCGACGACGTTCAGGACGTCCTGTCCGCACTGTCCGACCTTCCCGACCACGTCCAACGGATTCTCGATTACACGAAAGCCCACCGAATCGCGAAACGATACTACGACTGCGATTCGTACTTCTTCATCGGTCGCGGGTCGGTGTACCCAGTTGCGCTGGAAGGCGCTCTCAAATTCAAAGAGATTTCCTACGAACACGCTGAAGGCTTCGCGGCGGGCGAGTTGAAGCACGGCCCGTTAGCGTTGGTAACACCCGCAACACCCGTGTTTGCGGTGTTCACCGGCCGCCACGACCGAAAGACGTTGAGCAACGTGAAAGAGGTCGAAGCACGTGGTGCGCCGGTGGTCGCGGTTGCCAGCGAAACCAACGAAGAAATCGTTCAGTACGCCGACGACGTGCTGACCATTCCCGACACTCACCCCGACGTTGCCGGTATTCTGGCCAACGTACAACTGCAACTGCTCTCGTACCATGCCGCGGCGCAGCTCGACCGACCCATCGACAAACCGCGTAATTTGGCGAAGAGCGTGACAGTCGAATGAACCGGACGGGTAAGCATCGATTACCCGTCCGAACCTATCTGAACGGTCGGCGCGGTTTAATCGCCCGCCGACCCCAGTTTCGATACGAATGAACGCCGTCGTACTCTCTCTAGACGCCGAACTCGCGTGGGGGTACCACGATCGCCCCGAGATTCCGAATTACGTCGAGAGCGCGCGAACCTCGTGGTCACGTCTCCTCGCGCTCTTTGACGAGTTCGACGTTCCAGCAACGTGGGCCGTCGTCGGTCACCTCTTTCTCGACTCGTGCGACGGAACTCACGCAGACCACGCAACGCCGACGGACGACTGGTTCGATCGCGACCCGGGTGGTGTCGCGGAGTGCCATCCGCGCTGGTTCGCAGACGGTCTCATCGAGGATATCGCCGCCGCGACCGCAGACCACGAAATCGCTTGTCACTCGTTTTCACACGTCGAATACGGCGACGAACGAACGACCCGGGAAATCGCCGTCGCCGAGGCACGGGACAGCCTCGAAATCGCGGACGACATCGGCTACGATTTGGAATCGTTCGTCTTTCCGCGAAACAGCGTGGGCCATCGGGACGTGCTCGCGGCCTACGGCTTTACCTGCTATCGCGGAACTAGACCCGAACTCTGGTACGACAACACCCGATTCCGGTCGTTGGCCAAATTCATCGACCGAACCGTGAGCAGGACGGGACCACCCCTCGTGACTCCCGAAACGGACGACTATGGATTGGTGAACGTTCCGGCTTCGATGTTCCTGTTCGGCTCCGAGAGTCGGGTTCGAAACCTCACCGAGGGCGTCTGGGACGACCCCCTCATCCGTTCGGCGAAGCGCGGCATCGACCGCGCCGCGGACGCCGAGGAGGGCGTCTTCCATCTCTGGATGCGTCCCGGAAACTTCACCGAGGAACACGATTTCGAGCGCCTGCGCGTCGTCCTTGAACACCTCGCCGAGCGACGAGACGAGGCGCGAGTGAAAGTGCTGACGATGGGTCAAGTCGCTAGCCGTCTCCGAGACGAAGACCCTACGACGACTCGAACCCCCATCGGCCCACGGTGACAGCGAAATCGAGTTTTTCGAATTTGTGTCCGTGTTGAGAGGTTACAAGAATTAATTCTGGTTGGTGTTAAATCGGGGAAAACTGGAGCGACTGCAACTGCAGCAATCACGTCTGCAAGCCACGCCCTCGCTCGTCGCTCGCTCCTTGCAGTCGCTCACTTCTCCTTCGTCCGTTGCCGACAAGGCCCGTAAGTGACTGTTCGACTTGCCACCGATTTCGGCAGGACGATTATCCGAGAACACTGTTGACCGAATTCGGCTTGGGTGGGCAAGCGGTGGCCTGCCCTCCCTGCGGTTCCTGGTGTCCTGAAAACGCTCCGCGTTTTCAGTGCTATGGAAAACTTCTTTTTTCCGTTTCAACGAGGGGGCGAAAAAAAGAGAGAGTGGCGAAGCCGCGAGTGACTGCGCGAGCGAGGGGCGGAGAAAATCGAAGATTTTCTCGGGTGAGCAAACCACCGTGTTTGCGAGCGACGAAAACCGGCGGTTTTCGAGTACCGCGAAAGACGCAGCCTTTCGCAGTCGTGACGTGGAGTCGTTGCGGTCACAATCTTTGTAGTCGTCGCTTCAAGAACTCACTCTCGATAATCTCGCCGAATCTCGAGTGTCGTTCTCACTCCTCGTATCCACTCGTCGCAGAAAACGGAAGGGGCGGGAGTCGAACCACGCGAAGCCTATCAGGCTCCCACCGACGAATCGGTGGTGCTCTACCACTGAGCCACCCTTCCACGATTAACACATTGGCAGGAACTATCTTTGTTATGGGCGGGCTGAAGACAGTTCGACGACAGCTTCGACGGCGATGACGAGACGAACTGCGGGCGAAATACTCTCAGACCGTCAGTTCGCCGACGAGCGCCCGAAGCCCTTCCGGGAGCGAAACCGTCGGCTCGTAGCCCAATCCCTCCCGCGCTCTTCGTAAGTCCGCCCTACTGTGGTCGATGTCGCCCTGTCTGGGTTCGACGTGGACGATGTCGGCGCTCGAATCGGTCGCGTTCCGAACCGCCTCCGCGAGCTCCCGAACCGTCACGCTCTCGCCGGTGCCGACGTTGAACGCCTCGCCGGTTCGGTCGGTGACTCCCGCACGGAGGTTTGCCTGCACCACGTCGGAGATGTGGACGAAATCCCGCGTCTGGGTGCCGTCGCCCTCGATGGTGATCTCCTCGCCTCTTTTTGCCTGCTCCATGAACACCCGGACGACGGCGCTGTACTCCGGATTCTGTCGCGGACCGTAGATGTTGAAGTACCGGAGAGCAACCGTTTCAAGCCCGTAGAGGTCGGAAAACCGCCGCGCGTACTGGTCGGCGACGAGTTTGTCGATGCCGTATGGCGAGGTTGGCGTCTTCCGCGCCGATTCCGAAATCGGCACCGACTCGGGGTGACCGTACACTGCCGCGCTGGAGGCGAGGACGACGCGCGCGTCCTCCCGCCGGGCGCAGTCGAGGACGACCAGCGACCCGTTGCCCGTGATGGCGTGGCTTCGAAGCGGGTGTTCTACCGACTGCTCAACGCTGACCATCGCGGCCTGATGGAAAACGGTATCGACGCCCGCCATCGCCTTTCGAACGGCTTTCGGGTCGCGCACGTCGCCTTCCACGATTTCCGCGTTCTCCGGAACGTTTTCGCGTTTTCCGGACGAGAAGTCGTCGAGAACGCGAACTTCATTGTCGGCAGTTAAGGCGTCTACGAGATGACTGCCGACGAATCCGGCACCTCCAGTGACAAGAACCGTTTGGCCACGCGGAGACGGAACATCTGTCGAACTCTCCGAGTCGCTCGAACTGTTCCAATAGTCGGAGTTGTTCGAGTCGTCACTACTCATTCCATGTACCCGAGTCCTCGGAGACGGTCTTCTACGTCGTCGAAGTCGGCTTCGACGGCCGTCGCGCTCCCGGCCTGTCCGTATTCGCGCTGTGAAACCGCCCGGCGCCCCGGTTTCGACCCGTCGTGGAAGATTTCTTTCAGCACGCGTCCGTCGGCGTCCGAGGGAACCGCCTCGTCAAGCGCGTGGAGAATCGTCGGAGCGACGTCGGTGACGCTGGCGTCGGTCGCGGTCGAACCGTGCTCGACGCTCGGCCCCCACGCGAGGAAGATTCCCTCCGGTCGGTGGCTGGCGACTTTGCTCCCGCTGTCCCTGAACACGTCCCTCGTCAGCGACACCGCGGTTTCGTACTCTTCCTTTCCTTTGACGACGAGATCGGGCGAATGGGGGTCGGTCGGGAACAGTTCGTCGCCGTCGTGAACGTCGAGGACGCGGTTTTCGGTTTGGGGGTCTGTCAGTCCTTCGAACAGCGAACGCAGGTCGCTTTTGATCGCGGGCACGTCCTCCGGCGCGACGACGCCGGGGTCGAACCGAATCGTGTCGTTGACGTAAACGTTGCCCGACCCGTGGGCGAACGCGACGGTGTCCTCGAATTCCACGTCGTAGAGGTTGTGTTCGCCGGGGACCTGCGCGGCGACCGTATCGACGACGGATTTGGGGAGGTGTTCGACCAGCGATTTCTCGCTCACGCCGAGTCGGGAGAGAAGTCCCTGAACGCGGTTTTTTGTGAGGCCGACGCGAACGAGTGCACCGCGAGTTCCGTCACCCCCCTTCCGCTGAAGGAGTCCTTCGCGTTCAAGCAGTGTGTTGAGGAAGACGAACCGAGAGATGGGGCCGAACCCGTGGTCGGAGACGATGAACAGCGCGGAATCTCGGCATTCTGCGTACTCCATCGCTTCGCCGAGGATTTCGTCCAGTTCGCGATAATGTTCGAGCAGAGCGTCTTCCTCCCAAATGAGGTGCTGAAGGCGGTCCGGTGCGGTGTAGACGAAAAAGAACAGTCGCCAGTCTTCGTCCATCAGCCGACCCATCAGCTTCCTGCGGGTTTCGAGCAGGGTGGAGAGTTCTTCCCGAAACTCGTCCGGTCGGTCGCGAAACTCGTCCCACGACAGGCCGATTCGGTAGTCCGGGATGGTTTCCTTCAGTTCCTTCCCGAACTCGGGTGGGTGTGTAAACCGTTCGTCCATCTCCGGCGTCATCATCCCGGTGACGACCGTCCCGTCGATTTCGCTGGCCGGGTAGGTCATCGGGACGTTGCCGACGACGGCGGGCGAGAGAATATCCCACAGTTCGGGTCGCCTCACGTCTGCACTGGTGTTCATTCGATGGGTGTACTCTCGCTCCAGATGCTGGAAGCCGTAGAGTCCGTGCTTGTCGGGCCACACCCCCGTCGCGATCGTCGGCCACGCGAGCGGCGTGGCGTCCGGTGTCGTGCTCGAAAGCGGGCCGGAGGCACCTTCCTCCATCACCCCCGCGAAATTCGGTAGCTTTCCTTCCTCTGTCCATCGGCGAATCAAGTCCCATGGGACGCCGTCCAGTCCGAGGACGAACGCCCGTTCCGGGTTCGCTGTTTCCATCGACATAGCTAAGGTCACCGGGGCAGACCGACCTGCCCGTGGCTCTGTCCCTTCGCAACACCGGGATTCGCTTTGTTATGGGCCGATTGCTATTTTCGCAGGTTCTTTTCGGAGAGATAGGGATGGACTGATTGGTTCGTCGTCCGCCGGTTACGCCCCTCCGAAGAATTCGTGGGGTGACCGCTGGTGTGGACGTTGCTACTCGATGTAGGCTCTGTCTACGACACCCTTACGCAGATTTTAGCGGCGACGTTCGATCTGTAGGTGTAAATTCGCCTTCCGTGGAGAAAAATTTGTTCCGATGAAGTGAAAATTACAACTGCCGACCGTCTGCCACGCCCGCGGAAGAACGAGCGACCGGAAGAGTGGATGATGAGCGTGGGCGCGGCGGACGCTTCGTGACCTCTGCGGTCGCGGTCGATTCTCTTCTCACAACCGTTGAGCTGTTGTGGTCGAGACGCTCATGAAGCCGTCGCGGTCGTAATCGCTCCTGTTCACACATCCACAGAATCAGCTTTCGCAGAAAGTCACGCAACGAATCCACCACTCGCCCATCCTCGCTATCTACGCGAGGGCGTTCAAAACACGCCGAACGTCCAGTAAACCGCTCGCCGTCGCGAGCCCCGCCCAGACGGCACCGCCCAACAGCACCACCGCGACCAGCGAAACTAACCCGGAAACGAACTGGAGCGAGGCGAACACGACCGCCGACATGGCGAGCGCGATGGCGCAGACGAACCCGATGTGGCGGAGCAGCCGCGGAATCGACAGCGACAGTTCGTGATGCACCACGGCGAGGTTGACCAGCACGTACACAGAGTGCGTCGCGACGGTCGCGAGGGCCGCGCCGACCGCGCCGAGGGAGGGGATGAGCAGGAGGTTGAGCCCGAAGTTCGCCGCGGAGGTTCCGCCCTTGGCCCACGCACGTTCCCTCGCCCTGCCGAGGTAGTCCAGCGCGTCGCTGGTGATGAGGGTTATCGCCTGCAAAACGGTGTACACGCCGAACACCTGGACGACCGGAATCGCCGCGGCGTAACTCGACCCGAACACTTGCGTCACGACGGGGTCGGCCACGAGAATCAATCCGGCGGCGGCAGGAACGTAGAGCAGGAGAACGTGCTGAAACGTCGTCTCGTACAATCTGGCCGCCGCGTCGCGTTCGTTTCCGGCCTTCTGCTCGCCATACGTCGGTGAGATGGTGAATCCGAGCGAGGACGCCGGAGCCTCGACGAACGCCGAGATAGTTTTTGCGAGGTGGTAGTACCCCGCCGCGGTTGCGCCGGCGATGCCGCCAACGAGGATTGTGTCGATGTATTTGTCGAGGACGTTCGCCCCCTGCGTCGCGGTGAGCGGCACGCTGTACCGTAGGAGCCGCCGATTCAGGCCGTCCTCCCGCTGTCCCACTGCGTGCGTCGTGTAGAATCTCCGGTAGAGGACGACCAGTCCGACGACCGTGGCCAACGCGTAGCTCAGGACGTACCCGACTACCGCGCCGACCGCGCCGCCGAGGACGACCACGCCGAGGACGACGAAAACGACGAGACTGAGGCTCCCCGTCGCTCTCGTTATCGCGCTCCACGTCACCCGGTTGTACCCCTGAAACACGACGACCGCGAACGTCGAGAGCGAGTACATCGCGATGTAGGCGCCACCGAACACCAACAACGGCGCGAGTTCGGGTTGATTGGCGATTCGAGCAATCGTGTCGGTGAAAACCGTGAACGCGACGAATACCAACACGATTGCGATGAGTCGGTATTTGAGCGCGGAGCGCAGGACGTGTGGCACCTGCCCGGGGTTGCGTTCGCGGTATTCGGTGACGTATCTGGCCGCCGATTTCGAGGTGCCGAGGTCCGCGAACAGACCCGCGACCCCGAACACCGCGAGGGCACTGCCGAGCAGGCCGTACTCCGTCGGCGTCAGCAGAAACCGGGTGAGGATAACCACCAGCAGTCCGTTCGCGGCGATGTGGACTGTTCGAGCGCCGAGCATCGCCTTGAAACCTTGCGCGAAACTTTTCGCATCCATTATTTGATAAATGTCACGTCGTCGTTATTCGATGTAATAGAGGTCGAAGCCGCCGCCCGACTGTACCCGCGAGACGCCGGAGTGGCTGTCGAGCGTTCTAAAGCCTTCTCTCGGGAATCGAAGGCCGCCGAAAACGTCGATTTCACGCTGTTTTGCCGAATCAGTTACCGGGAGATACCGCGGCTCTTCGAACGCCGTCGCGAGCCGTCTTGCGGTGAAATTCTCTCCCGTGGCGTTCAAATCGCTCCCGTAAATCGCCTGTCCGCGCCAACTCGCCTCCCTGCTCTCTTCGTACCCCAAAATCCCGTCCGAGTAGCGCTCTCCCGGCGACCGAAGCCCGGTGAACACTGCGTCCCCGCGATTGTCGAACGCGGTTTCGTACCCCGTCATCTGGGACTCCGAAACGTGGCCGGAGGCTTGGTACATATACGGCGAGTGGAACACCGTCAACAGCGAGAGGACCAGCAGGAACGCGAACAGTCCGCCCGCGAACATCGCGACCGGCCCGTCGTTCGGAACCCTCGTTTCGAGAGCGTCGACGCCGCGGGCCAGCGCGATACCGCCGAGAATCGTCACGGGAACCATCATGAAGCCAAGTATCCGAAAGTGGAACTGTCCCAAACTCGCGGCGAAAAACGCCCCGAAAAGCACCGTCAGGGGAATCATACCGACCGCGACGTACTTGCTGAACGCGCTCGCGTCAGTTCCGCGAACTCGGTCGAGCAGGCCGCCGAGCATGAAGATGCCAGCGAAGAGGCTGAACAGCACTCCGACGAGAAACAGTTTCATGAACAGCAGCCGGATGCTCCCGCCGAGTTGCGAGAGGCTCGCCGCGGCATTCGTGGTATCGGTCGCCGCGGCGGGGTTTTCGAAGAGGCTCGTGATGAGCGCAGTTACCGTCCCGCCCGACCGCTCGTGGAGGGGCGTCCAGGCCAGAAACGCCAGCGCGAGAAACACGGTCTGTCCGTACAGCGTGCGGTGGCGGGCGATTGCGTGCCCGTTTCGGAACAGTCGATAAACGAACTGAACGACGACCACGCCGCCGAACAGCAAGATTGCGTTCGCGGCCTGTTGAGGATGAACGAAGACGATAGCGATTGAGGCCAGCGCGAGCAGCGTTCCCGCGGATGAGCCGAGCAGGGGCAACCGACTTCCGTCGGTTGCCGTGACGTACTTCGCCAGCAGGAAGATGACGAACGGGAGGAACATTATCGCCTGCGAGGTCGGATGCGGCATGGCGAAGACGCTGATAGCGTTGATGGGCAACAGTAAGAATCCCGCCAGCGCGGCGAACGTCACGGCGCGGTCATCGTCCGCTATGACCCGCGCCGAAAGCGGGACGAACAGCAAGAAGACGAGGACGAACGCCGACACCATCACTAACAGCGCTCGTCGAAGCGGCAGTCCGGTGAGTTCGCTGATGACGACGGCGACGGTGTGCGTGCCGGGATACAGCAGTTCGTATGGTTCCATCGTCCCCAAGACGATATCCCGCGCCCAGCCGAGGTGCGTCAGCGAATCTCCCGCTCCGTAGAAGTGATAGCCTCGTATAACCGGGAGCGAGGCGACGGACAAGACGCTCATCCCGCCGAGAGCGAGCGCGAGCGAGCGATACCAGTCGGGTGCGGACACCGCGACGGCGACGCCGGTCAGGAGAGCGAAGCCGATTCCGACCCAAAAGAGCGCGGGCGTCCCCCGATAAATCGATAGTTCGTACGCCCGCGCGGGCGACTCGTGTGCCACGAGAACGCCCGCAGTGAGCGCCAGAAAACCGAGAACGAGGGCGCTTTTCTCCAGTCTGTGTGTAACAGTTCGTGCCATTCACTCGTCTCCCGCGTCGGCGCTTTCACCCTTTGTTATGGACTCCCTGTCCGAATCGATCCGGACGCTGTCCGCGTCCGGACCGAACGAGCAGTTCGGTTGCATAGCCAGTCACGTCGATTTTGTCCTCAATGAGCCGTTCTCGACGATGCTCGAACGTCTCGCGGTCTGCGTCGCGAACGAGGGATTTCGACTTTTCCACGGCGTCGCGGTCGTCCGCCGTCGAGTAGAGCAGTCCGTATTCGGCCAGTTCGAGGAAGTTCGTCATGTCATCCGCTCCGGCGAACGACTGCGCTCTAACCGCAGGAGTGCCGATAACCGCGGCCTCCGTCGCCATCGTTGCTGAATCGCCGACGTAGAGGTCGGCGAAGGCGAGCAGGTCGTGGACGAGATGCGGCGGAACCGGAAGTTGGTACTCCGCGAACTCCGCCGGGAGCGGAGACTCGCTCGTGACGTACACGTTGCCGTGGTCGGAGAGAAACGAAACGAGGTCGCGTTTCGCGTCGTGTGAAAAGCCGTTCTGACCGACGTCGTGCAGTGCAGACCACTGACGAAACCGCACGAGGAAGAAGGGCTCTTCGGGATTTACGCCGTGTTCTCGCAGACTGTCCGGATTCGGCGTGAACCGCTTCGGATGCAGGTACGCCAGTTCGTGATAACCGTCGTAGCGAACGTGGTTCGCGCCGAAATCGTCCCGGAACTTCCGGGGCGTACAGATGACGTGCGCTAGCGGCGTCGTGAGTCGATGTGACTGTGCGCCTTCGTTGTCTATCCAGACCACGCTTCGCGCGCCGACCAGGGGGGCGACGTGCGACACCGCGACGCCGCCGATTGCGGTCATCACGTCGGGGCGAATCCGCATAGCTTCGTGGAGCAGTCGCGCCTCATAAGTGGCTTGGACGCGGGCCAATCCCGTGAGCGAATCCGCCTTCCCGGCGAGAACCGTGTGCTCGATGTCGTAGTGCTCGAGCAGATCGAGCGCGATGTCTTTGTCGCGGGCGAAGACGTGAACGTCGTGTCCGTCCGACGACAGAGACGTGATGACGTGGCGATAGAAGTGAACGTGAGCCGGATGCTGTATGGTGATGATGACGTTCATTAGAGTACTGTCTCGTAGACGCCGCGAATTCGTTCTCCCATCCGTTCGAGGCTGATGTCCAGGACGTTCTCGCGCCCGTTCGACCGACGGGGCTCGGCGAGTACGTCCACCAATCCAGCGACGAGTTCGTCGTCCGAGGAACAGACGTGTGAGGGCGATACATCGGCCAATCGGTCGCGCACGTCACCCACGTCCGTCGTCACGACCGGCAGGTTGCAGGCCATCGCCTCCTTGACGGAGTTCGGCGACCCCTCGCTTTTCGAGGGGAGCAACAGCACGTCCGCGGCGTTGTAGTAATCAGCCATCTCCTCGTGCGCGACGCCGAACACGCTTTGGAGTTCGACCTCTCCGTCCACTCGGTTTGCGGCTTCGGCAACGACTCGTTCCGCCCGCGGGAAATCCTTCACTTCGCGAGTGGGTGGATACGGAAAGAGAACGTGTTTTTTCGTTTCGTTCCAGCCGACTTCCGCGCGCGCCGTCGATTTCAGCATCGGCGCGAACCGCGAAAGGTTGATGCCGTGGGGAATGACGTGGCAGTCACAGCCGAGTTCGTCGGCCATTCCCTCGGACATCACGATAACCGCATCGCAGTGGCGGGCGCAGCGTTTGCTTAGCCACCCGTACTCACCGAGGAGGTCGGATCCCCACAGCGAGAGGACGACCGGTAACCGCGGTTGGGCGAGCGCCATCGGTGCGGTGAGTCCGTAGTTCGCGTGAATCAGGTCGTATTCACCCAGCGAGTTCCGCATGACGGTCGGAAAAAAGCGCAGGTAATCCGCCGGCGACCGTCGAGTCACCGAGTCGTCGCGAGCGCGGTGAACGCCGGTCGGGGAGAGCGTTTCCCCTCGGACGTCGTATTCGCGGAGAATCCGAAGCTGCTCGTCAAAAAAGCGTGCGTCTGCGTTCGTCACGAGGTTCAGCACTCGTAGCGAGGATTCCGTGTCAGTACGTGATTGCATAGCTCCCCTCGTCACAGTGGCGGAAAACTCGCCGGAGAACCGTTTTGTTATCCGCCGCTTTATCGACTCGTCCAGCGCAACAGGCCGGTCGTACCCGCCACCCGGAAACCCGTTCCCCGTCATCGTCTCGACACCGCCGCGGTCCGCGCTATCGATTTCGTCGTCGGGACGTCCTTCGTCGCAACGTCCACGATAACCTCGGTCAGATTCACTTTGTCCGCGAGGTACTCGTCGCGTCGCTCGCGGAGACGCCCCTTCGCGGAATCGTCCGCGAGGATGGCGAGCGACCGGGACAGCACGTCCTCGAAGTCGCGGAAGTTGTCGATCAGTCCCTCGCGTTCGAGTTCGAGGAAGTTCCCCATGTCCGACTCGCCGACAAAGGAGTTCGACCGAATAGCGGGCGTTCCGAGCAGCGCGGCCTCCGTCACCATCGTCTGCGTGTCCGCGACCAACAGGGACGCTTCCGCCAGCGCATCGTGGAGCAGGGCCGGGTGGAGGGTGAACGACCGGGAGTCGCCGGGGGCTGGATTCCCACCCTCGTCCGAAACGAAAACAGTCGCACGTTCCGACAGGACGGAAACGAGTTTTCGCCGCTTTTCGGGCGTGAATCCCGAGTGGCCGACGTCGTGGTGTGACCCGAAGGCGTTGAATCGGACGATTGCGAACTCCTCGTCCGGTTCGACGCCCAACCGTTTTCGAATGGTCGGGTCGGGTTCGTACACGTCGGGGTGGAGATAAGCGAGCTCCTTGAAGCCGCGGAACTCGTAATGTTTCGTGCCGAGGTCTTTCCCGAACGTGTGGGGGGTCAGGAACGTACTCACGAACGGACGGGAGACGGCGTGGTCGATGGTCGTCGGTTCCGAATCCGCGACGACGACGACCGGGGTTCGCGTGAGTGCCCCGGCGTGGGCCGCGTACGACCCGACGCCGAAGATGAGGTCAGGGTCGTACTGCCGTGCGCGACGGAAGATTTCGAAGTAGTGTTCCGGCAGTTCGCGGAACAGCGAGAACATCGTCGTCCCGCACTCCCCGTAAATCTCGTGGGGCAGGTCGTGATACTCCAGCAGGGCGCGCGTGCAGCCGTAATCGCGCCCGAGGACGAGTACGTCGTGTCCACGCTCGCGCAACGCCTCCACCGCGTGTCGATAGAGGTGAACGTGCGCGGGCGTGTTGGTGAAAAACAGGTACTTCATCCCCTGACGAACTGGTAGGCTCGTTTCGCCGCGTCCATGGTTCTACCGCTCGATTCGACGAGGTAGTAGGGAACGAGGTCGGCCCCGAACTTCGCCTTGTACCGGCAAAGACGTTCCGTGTTCGCCCCCATCAGATCGTAGGTCGTTACCGACTCGACCGGCGACCCCGACACGATGTCCTCGATGATGTGCCAGTGGACGAGGCTGTTCACGCTGGTTCCCTCGTAGACGGCCCGCGCACCGCCCTGCCAGAAGTACGCCGCGTCGTTGGAGTAGAGAACCGTGATTCCGCTCAGGTAGTTGCCGGACGAATCGCGGGCGACGTAGGTCTGGGCGTGCTCGTCCAGACCTTCCCAGAGGTCGCGGACGTAGTCCCACGACAAGCCGAGCGTTTCGCCCTGCTCGTCGTATCGGTCGACAGTGTCCGTATACACTTCGCGCGCACCCTCGATTCCCTCTCTTCCGACGCTCACTTCCAACTCCTTCGCGTCCCGAATCTCCCGTCGAAGACTCTTGCTGAACGACTTTTTCACCGCATCCGCAGTCATCGACTCGAGGTTCAGGTGGTACGTGAAGTACGGTTCTACGTCCAAATCGCCCCAAACGTAGGGACGCGGGTCTCCGTAGGCGGTTCCGCAGAGCATTCGAAACAGAGTCAGTCCGGACTCCATCTGCTCGCCAACGCGCTGTGCGACCGGGGAATCGAATCCGACACGGGCGAGTTGCGCCGTGTAGTCGGTCCGAATTCGGTCGAGAACCGTCTCGGTGAACTCGCGGTTTACTTTCTCCTGCTTTCGCCGTTTCGGACTCGTCGGCATCAGAATCGGCCCGAGTCGCGGTATCGCCAGCCCCGGCGGCGGCGAGAGCGCGGCGGTTCCGAGCGGGCCGTTCCGGACGACGACCGGAAGCAGGGCAATCGCTTGCTGTCCTTTGAACCCTCCGTACAGGCGGAGTTCACCTGCCGTGTGGCGCTCGACTGCGGCGAGCGCTTCGGGGAGGTGAAACACCTCGAATCCGCTTGCGGGGAGGTGGTCTTCCCATTCGTCGAGGTCTAAACGTTCGACTCTCATTCGTCTCGCCAGTCGATAGTGCCGGTTTTCACTTTGTTATCCCCCACCTGTCGGCAAAAAGGAGCGCTGGAAATCGCGTCAGGTGGTGGTTACGGTCAGCGTAGGTTCGCCGTGCCGGTCGGTTTTTGAGTCACGGGTGAAAGCCGGTCACAAAGGTCGCCTGGCGGACCGACCCACGCACCGCGTTCCAGCGCACCCTCGATGAATTTCCGATACAGTCGGCGGTGACCGGGGAACTCGTCCGCGAACATCCGAGGATGCCAGAGAATCGTCATCACCGCGTCGTTTTCGGCGGCTTCGTCCAGCAGTTGCTCGCAGGTTTCCCACGCGTCGTCGAACGCCGTTCCGGGGTCGGCCACTGCGATGTCCATCATCGTCAGCGGGAAGACGAGGAAATCGTCGTCGAAGGGTCGTTTCGCCTCGTAGCCGTGTTGGAAGCCGTACTCGCTGCTCGACCCGAGCGTCGCGTCGTAGCTCAGCCCGATTTCGCGGTGATGGTCCCACGTCGATTCGGCGCGATTCAGGTGGTGCTGCCGACCGCCGCGAATCCGATGTCCCAACGCGGCTTCGAGCGCGGTTTTCTGCTCGCGGAGCGCGTCGGGATTGTCGTAGGAATCGTACGAGCCGTGAAGCCCGATTTCCCAGCCACCGTCGTCCAACTCGTGAAGTACGTCCAGAATGTCGGTGTCGAACAGGTCGTAGCGCCCCAGATGCTCTATCCAGTAGCGCGGCGTGAGCCACTCGTTCGGCGGCTTCTGGAAGATCGATTCCTCCTGAAGGAAGTAAAATGCCGAGCGAACGCCCAGCGACTCCTCCAGTTCCATGATTTCCTCGAACTGCCACCACGGGTTGACACCCGGCAACAGTCCCTTGAGATGGCGAAAATCTCTCTTCGAAAATGCGTAGTAGGGGGCCTGTAACCCCTTGTACGGTCGGTCAACGTCGTGTGTTAAGCAAAGTTCGAACTCATATCCCGGTAGCATTGGCAAGCACCTCCACGATCCGTTCAGCAGCGTTCCCGTCGCCGTACGGCGTGGGCTTCTCGTTCGGTTTCGTCGCATCGCGCATCGCACGCCGAATCGCGTCCCCGTCGGCACCGACCAGCGTGTTCCACCCGCTTTCGACCGTCTCGACCCATTCCGTTTCCTCGCGGAGCGTGACGCACGGCGTGTCGAGGAAGAACGCCTCCTTTTGCACGCCGCCGGAGTCCGTCGTCACGACCGACGCCGAATCCAACAGGGCGACGAACTGGCGATAGCCGACGGGGTCGGTGAGCGTCAACTCGCGCTCGGCCCGTTCGTACAGATCGAACGCTTCGAGGAACCCCACGGTTCGCGGATGGGCGGGAAGGACGACCCGCCGCGGGTCGTCCGCTAGCGCGTCGATAATGGCTTCCAGGCGCTCCGGGTCGTCGGTGTTCGTGTCGCGGTGAACCGTCGCGAGGACGAACTCCTCGCCTCTCACGCCGAAATCCGAAAGAACGCTTTCGTCGGCCCGTTCCCGAGCCCACAGCAAGGCGTCGTACCCCACGTCGCCCGTGAAGTGAACGCCGTTCGTGATCCCTTCGCGTTCGAGGTTGTCGAGGGCGTCCGGTGAGGGCGCGAGCAGGAGATCGCCACCGTGGTCGGTGAGGACGCGGTTCGTCTCCTCCGGAATGTCGCTTCCGCTCCGCATTCCGGCCTCGACGTGGGCGAGGAGCGGTTCCATCTTCGACGCCGCGATGGCCGCCGCGAGCGTCGAGTTAGTGTCGCCGTACACGAGCACCACGTCGGGGTTCTCGTCTTCGATTCGCGCTTCGAGTCCGGCAAGCATTTCCGCGGTCTGTGTTCCGTGCGTTTTCGATCCCACGCCGAGGTTGTAGTCCGGGCGCGGAATCGACAGTTCCTCGAAGAACACCTCGGACATCTCCTCGTCGTAGTGTTGGCCGGTGTGAACGAGGACTTCCTCGTGCTCGTTTTGGTGGTCGTTCCGGAGTTCGCGAGAAACGACGGCGGCCTTCACGAACTGCGGGCGCGCACCGACGACGGTTAGCAGTTTCATTCGTCGCGAACCTCCGCGTCGTCGTGCGCTTTCCACTCGTCCCGTATCTCTCCGTGAACCTCCAACTCGTCGCGCACCCCCAGCCCTTCGTTCGCCTGCCTGTCGAACGTCATCGCGAGGACGAGACAGAGCCCGCCGAGGAGCGTCGCCGAAAGGCCGTCGCTCGTTTCGCGCCGGTTTCGGAGCAGGGTGAGCAGGCCCGCGCCCGTCCCCACCGCTCCGAGGCCGTACAAAAACGCGAGGGGGTGAAAATCCCTGACGAGGTACTTCGCCTTCAGTCGCCAGAGGAACCCCCACAACAGCAGCGCGGAGAGTTTCGGCACGAACGTCGAGTACCGAATCGTGCTTCGTTCGTCGCCGTACACCGCGGGCATGGTCACGTCGGCGACCCGCATGTCGTGGACGTTCAGCCGAACCAACAGGGCGTTGGCGAAGCCGTAATCGTCGTACACCGACTCGATATCCAGCTCGGAGAGCGCCCGAGCGGAAATCGCCGTGTAGCCGTTTTGCGGGTCGACCATCCCCCAGTAACCGCTGGCGGCCTTCGTGAGGAAGGTGAGAAGCCAGTTGCCGAAACTCCGCCACGCCGACATCCCTTCGCGGAATCCCGGCGTCGAAAGCCGATTTCCTTTCGCGTAGTCGGCCCGGCCGTCTACGACCGGTTGGATGACGCGGGCCAACATGTCGGGTTCCATCTGGCCGTCACCGGCCATCACTGCCGTCACGTCGATTCCTTCCTCCCGAGCGCGACAGTAGCCGGTTTTGATGGCCGCGCCGACGCCCCGATTCTCCGAGTGTCGAATCGGGACGACCAACTGGTCGAACGGTGCGCTCTCCGACCCGCCGTCCGTAATCGGAACGGTTCGCCCGGCGTGGGCGCGGATTTCGTCCCACGTTCCGTCGGTCGAGCAGTCGTCCACGGCGTACACCCTATCGACGAACTCGGGCACGGTGTCGATGACGCGCCCGACCAACCCTTCCTCGTTGTACGCCGGAACCACGACGGCGACGGTGTGTCCCTCGTACATTCAGTCACCTCCGATGGTGTAGACGCGGTGGTCGGTCCACGACAGGTCGAGGGCGTTCCGGCCGTCCACGACCACCATCGGGTCGAATCCGGCCCAGTCGATTCCCGCGAACTCGTCGTGGTCGGTGACGAGGACGACGGCGTCGAACTCGCGTTCGGCGAGGGATTCGAGCGCGACGAGCGTCGCGTCGAATCCCGAGGCGTCGTCCAACATGGGGTCAACCGCGAACACATCCGCACCGCGCTCGGTGAGGTCTGCACAGATGGGTCCGGCGGGAGTCGCCCGCGTCTCCTCGACGCCCGAACGATACGTCAGTCCGAGGACGAGCACCCGCGAGTCGGAAACCGATTTTCTCTCCTCGGCCAGCAGTTCCGCGGTCTTTTCGACCGTGAAGGCAGGCATGGAATCGTTCACCTCACGAGCGGTTCGAAGGAGCGGAAAGTCCGCGTCGAACTGCTCGATGAGGAAGTACGGATAGTACGGGATACAGTGGCCTCCGACGCCAGGCCCCGGTTTATGGAGATGACAGAACGGTTGAGTGTTCGCCGTCTCTATCGTACCGTTGACGCTGATTCCGGCGTCGTCGGCGATGACGGCCAGTTCGTTGGCCAGCGCGATGTTCACGTCGCGGTAGACGCCTTCGAACACCTTCACCGCCTCCGCCGTCGTCGCGTTCGGCACCGAAATGACCTCGTTGTCGGTAAGTTCGCCGTACACGAGTTCCGCGACGCGGGTGCTTTCGTCGTCCACGCCGCCGACGACTTTCGGGTAGGCTCCGCGAATATCCTCCAAGGCCCGCCCGCTGGACGTTCGTTCCGGACAGACTGCGACGCCGAACTCCTCGCGCGAAAGATCGCTTTCGCGCTCCAACAGTGGGAGCAGTTCGTCGCGGGTCGTTCCCGGCGGAACCGTGCACTCGACCACGACGAGGTCGCCCGGTTCGAGACCCTCCGCGATGGATTCGGCCACCGACTGCAGGATGGCGAGGTCGGGTTCGTTAGAATCCGTAATCGGCGTCGGTACGATGACGACGTGAACCGCGGCTTCGTGCGCCGCTCTCGTCGGCGATTCGACCGCCAGGAGCGCCCCCGCTTCGACCGTCTCGGAGACGAGTTCGTCGAGTCCGGGTTCGCGTTTGACGTGGCAGTCGCCTCGGTTAATCGCCGCCACCACGTCTGGGTCGATGTCCGCGCCGACGACGTTGCCGCAGGTTTCCGCGTACACCGCCGCGAGCGGCAGACCCATCTTGCCGAGTCCGTACACCGCGACCGGAACGTTTCCCGACCGGAACGCTTCGCGTTGGTCGTCGGCAGGTGAGTCGCTGCCGTAGAGCGTCTGTGCTTCTCGCAGACTCACCCGAGATGCACCTCCTGTTCGCGGAGTCCGGAGGCCAATCCGTCTATTTCTCGCGCGACTTCCAGGACGCGAAGGCCGTCCTCGCCGGTCACGACCGGCGTCGAACCCGTGGTCACACTACGGACGAACGACCGAAGCTCGTTTTTCAGCGGTTCGCCGTTTTCGACCGTCGGCCGTTCGACGATGCTCTCGTGGCGGTAGCGCAGGTCGCCGTTTTCTTCGATGTACTCCGGCATGGAGTGGCGATGAATCTCCACCGACTGGTTCGTGTAATCGACGTTCACCCGGCACTCCTTCGCCGTAATCGAAAGTTTTCGGATTTTTTCTTGGGTCACGCGACTCGCCGTCAATCCGGCGACGACGCCGCCCTCGAACTCGATGTTCGCGCTGGCGTAGCGATTGTCCTGCGTTCCAACCGCCGCCACCGAAGCGATATCGTCGTCCACGATGGAGAGCAAGACGTCCAGGTCGTGAATCATCAAGTCCATCACTGCGCTCACGTCCACGGCCCGGTCTTCCGGCGGCGGGCCGAGTCGCTGGGCGTCGATAGCGATGATGTCGAGTTCGGAGACGATTTCCGAGAGGGTTCGAATCGCCGGGTTGAACCGCTCGATGTGTCCGACCTGTATCGTGACGCCTGCGTCTTCTGCGCGCACGAGCAGGTCGCGGCCCTCGTCCGGTTCGGCCACGAACGGTTTTTCGACGAGGATGTGAACGCCCCCCTCGATACATCGTTTCGCCGTCTCGTAGTGGTAGGGCGTCGGAACCGCGATGGAAACGATGTCCGCCTCGCGGATCGCGTCCTCCATGGTCACCGCCTGCGACCCGTGGTCGCGGGCGGCCTCGGACGCTCGTTTTTTGTCCACGTCGTGGATGCCGACGAGGTTCACTTCCGGTAACTCGCTGTAGACGCGGGCGTGATGGCGACCCATGCTCCCGACGCCGATAACTGCCGCGTTGATTGATTCACTCATAACTCGTGATAGCAGATGCAATCGTTCGCACGTCGTCGCTCGACAGCCCCGGATGAATTGGGAGCGAAAGCACTTCGTCCGCAGCTCGCTCCGAAATCGGGGCGTCGTGTTCGACGTGTCGGTACGCTGGCTGTTCGTGGATGGGCGTCGGATAGTAAACGCCGGTTCCGACCCCCATCGATTCGAGATGTCGTTTCAGACCGTCGCGGTCATCCGTGCGCACGGTGTACTGATGGTAAACGTGCCGGTGCCCGTCCGGTTCGACCGGCGTCGTCACGGACGACCCTCGAAGTCGGTCGGAAAGATACGCCGCGTTCGCACGGCGGGTTTCGTTGTACTCCGGCAGCCGCGACAACTGCACGCGACCGATGGCTCCCGCCATGCTCGTCATCCGGAAGTTGTGGCCGAGACGGACGTGGTCGTATCCACCCCCCGCGGTTCGACCGTGGTTGATGAAGCTCGCCGCGCGCTCGGCTACGTCCCGGCGATCGGTCGTCACCATCCCTCCTTCCCCAGTCGTCATATTTTTCGTCGGGTAGAAGGAGAAACAGGCCGCGTCGCCGAACGACCCGACCGGTTGCCCGTCGAACGCCGCGCCGTGCGCTTGGGCGGCGTCCTCGATGAGCGCGATGTCGTGCGTTTCGGCGATATCTTGGAGATGACCCATCTCCGCCGGCAAACCGTAGAGGTGAACCGGGAGGATGGCGTCCGCCTCGTGCTCCCGGACCGCTTCCTCCGCGGCGTAGGGGTCTAACGTGTACGTCGCCGGATCGATGTCGGCGAACACGGGTTCCGCCCCGGCCAGCCGAATCGCGTTCGCGCTGGCGATGAACGAGAACGGCGAGGTGACGATCGTATCTCCCTCACCGATATCCAAGGCGGCGAACGCGGCGTGGAGGGCGGTCGTCCCGTTGCTCGCTGCGACACCGAATTCCGTGCCGCAGAAATCGGCGAACTCCGATTCGAACTTCCGAACTTCGGGACCGTCCGCCAACTGCCCGTTTTCGAGACAGGCGACTGCCGACTCGATTTCCTCCGCTCTCAATTCAGGGTCGGCGATGGGAATCAAATGTCGTTTCCTCCTTTCAGCGATTCGGGAAGCGGACGGTGTTCGGCGGGTGCGCCGACCGCCAGCGTTCCAGGAGGAACGTCGTCTATCACGACGGCACCCGCCGCGACGAACGAGCCTTCGCCGACCGTGACGCCGGGAAGGAGCGTGGCGTTCGCGCCGATTGAAACGTCGTCTTCGATCGTCGGCCCTTCGAGTTCGAACGAGCGCCGAATCGGGTATCGGTCGTTGGTGAAC
Organism: Haladaptatus pallidirubidus; assembly: GCF_020700235.1. Taxonomy (GTDB): domain Archaea; phylum Halobacteriota; class Halobacteria; order Halobacteriales; family Haladaptataceae; genus Haladaptatus; species Haladaptatus pallidirubidus. The sequence continues at coordinate 254,318 of NZ_CP085301.1, forward strand.
GTCGCCGACGGCCCGACGAACACCCTATCCCCGATGGTGGTGTTCGTCGGAACGTAGACGTTCGTCTGCATGCTCACGCGGGAACCGATTGTCGTCTGCCCGTCGATGACCGTGTTCGTTCCGACGATGACCTCGTCGCCGATACTCGTTTCCTCTCGAACGAGCGCGCCGTGCCCGGTCGTGAATCCGTCGCCAATCGTTACGTCGTCGTAGATGACGGTTCCCGACCGGATGGTCGCGTCGTCGCCGATAACCGGTTCAGCCGAATCCTCCGAGTAGGCGTAGCCAACGGTTGCATCCGGGCTGACGCTCCTGTCTCGACTTTGTGGTTCGGTCACCGGTGGCCACCCCTGTCGGGACACGGGACGCAGGGCGTGTCAGTGGTTAGTAGTGAGTTCATAGGTTGGGTCGTGGATAGCCCGTTTCGGCCGAGAGATCGGCGAACGGGCGTTATTCCCTTCATGCCTACCTGTCCTCTTTGTTATACGCTACTTGGCGGTTGGTAGTCCGAGACTAGTCCCGACACCGTCGGTTGAATCGACGTATTCCGCGTTACGTGGCTGAAATGACGGGATATAGACCGACTGACCATCTGTATGGCGATGCTACCCCCCAACAGCACCGTGGTAACAAAGTGTAGCAGTGGCGATAGCAGGTGTATGCAGTGGTGGCATCTGTGACTGCAGGGTGGTCACGAACTGAAGGAGGTGTATTGTTTCCGATGAGTGGTCGCCAAACTCTGTCCTCATACGATGGCTAGTACCGGACTCTCACAGGACCAAGTGTTCGAAGTTCTCAAGAGTCCGCGACGGCGGTACGCGCTCTACTACCTGCGACGGGAGGGGGGAACTGTCGAACTGTCTGGTCTGACCGAACAAGTCGCTGCGTGGGAAAACGACACGACGACCGCGGAACTCACGAGCGACCAACGAAAACGAGTGTACATCTCGCTCTATCAGACGCATCTCCCGAAGTTGGACGATGCACGGATCATCGAGTACGACCGGGAGAACGGGAACGTAAGCCTCTCGCGTCGTGCGCGGGAACTCGACACCTACCTCGGGGACGTTTCACGCCCGGAAATCCCGTGGGACAGATACTATCTGGCGCTTTCGGCGGGAAGCATCCTGCTCGTTCTCGGCGTCTGGTTCGAAATCTACCCGTTCGCTCTTCTCTCCGGAATTGCGACCGCGATAATCATTCTCGTCGCCTACGCGCTCTCCGCCATCGGCCAGTATCTGTACTACCGGCGGCGAACCGTGAAGGGAACGCCGCCGGAGCTTCGCCGGGCGGAAGGGCAGTAACGCCTTCCACACCGGGAAATTCGAATATTCATCGCAAGCTGACGCCAGAAAAGTGTTTGCCGAAGAGTCGAGACGACCTTACACTCTATCTTCGACGTTACAAACCGACCTCGCGTCGGCGAGGATGAAGGCGTCGTCGCGGAGCATCTCCTCGTCTTTCGGCAGGAACATGAGCCTCCCGTCGTTTTTGCTGGCACGAATCACGTCCCACTCGTCGAGTTTGTAGCCGAGGTCGCCTTCGAGGTCGGGGTCGGCGGGAAGCTGTTTCCACCGGACGCTACTCATTGGTCGTTCCCCACGCTGATCCACGCCTTCGCGCCACCGTCGATTTCGATACGGTTCAGATCGCCGGAGAACCGGTAGGCGTCCCTTCCGTCGACGACGCTGCCTTTCACCCGTTTGCCGGAGATAGTGTCGAAGGCGTTGACCGACCCAAGGGTATCGTCCTTCGTGACCGACCCACCCACGTCGAAGGAGTAGGTGCTGGCCCCGTCGCTCCTGCGTCCATCGATAACGAGCATTTTCGGCAGGCCGAGTTTGCCGGGCGTGACGCGCTCACCGTTAAGATAGAGCGTCGCGTTTCCGTCGAGGCTGAACGACGTAAGGATTCCGGCGAACCGATAGCTGTCGGTGCCGCCGGCGACTGCGCCGGTGACGGTACCGCTTTCGATGGTGTCTTCTTCGCTCTTCGTCCCGCCTCGCGCGGTCGATTTTCGAACGTTTCCTGTGACTTCGAACTCGTAGTTCGTCTCGGTCGAGGCGTCGGAACTGGAGATGCTGAGGACGTTCGAAAGCCCCTGCGCTTTGGCCTGCTTTTGCTGAACCGCCTGTTTGCGATTGCCCGAACTGCCGCCTGCCCCGCTCGCGGCCTGCTCGGCGGACATCGGGACGCCTTTCGGCGGGGTCGTGTCCGCCGATTCGCCGGTTCGGGTGTTCGTTTCGGTGACGGTTCCGCCGTCGATGGTCGCGATGTCGCCGACGATGTCGCAGTTACGAAGATGCGTTTCGCCGTACCACGACCAGATTGCGCGGGTGTTGGTCGAACCGGGGGCGGAACAACCGACGCCGCAAGGTTGTGCGCCGGTGGTGTCGATGACCGTGTTCGTGACGTTGCAGGGTCGTGTTTTCGCGTTGAGTCGAACGTTCGAGATTGTGTTGCCCTTGAAGTACGAAGATTCGACGTGGAGATTGCCGCCGTACCCCTGGGCACCGGGGCCTGACCCGTACAGGCCGTTGTCTATCATGCCTGCGATGTGGATATTTCGGAAGGTGATGGTGCCTCGGTGGGGAAGATTTGCATCGACCCAGATGCCGCCGCTTTTCGTTCGCGGTGCCTGTCCGTCACCCATGTAGACGTTCTCGATGAGAGCCGAACCGTCCGGGTCGGAGACGCCGGGCGTCATGAGGTAGTGGCCGCCGGGATGTTCGCCTTTGAAACCGACGTTCCGAATCGTCCACCCGGAACCGGTCGTTTTGATGAGCGCCGACGCACCGCTCGCGCTCATGTCGATGAGTTTGTTTTCGAAGGTTTCACCGTCGCCGACGGTGATAGACTTCGTCTCGCCTGCAGGAATCGTAATCGTCTCGTACTCGTTCGCGCCGACCGCCGAACCGGTCGCCGCGAACGTTGCCGCCGTTGCACCTGCGAACTTCAGGTACGAGCGTCGATTCAGAAGGCCCTCTGTCTTGGAACCGCGTGCCGTCTCGTCGCGTGCCATTGCACGTTCAATGCTTCCTTACTGATTTAAGTAGATTCCGATTCAGTCTCAATGCTATCCGAATAGTTTAAATAGAATTGCTGTCGCGAAGACGGCAGAAAAAGGTGGGCTTACGCCCGGAAATGTCGCGTTACCGCAGAGTTAGTTGCCCTTCGCGGCCTGCTCCGCGCTCTGGGGAACCTTCTTCGGAATCTTCGTTTTCGGGTTGCTTCCGACGCTCTGGGTTTTGACCGAACCGCTGGTCGGACCTTCGACCTGCGAGTTCTTGACGACGACTTCGCCGCCGTGGAAGCCGCCGTTGATAGCTTCGTATTCGGTGACGCTCACGTCGCAGTTTTCGACGGTAATGGGAACGTACCAGCCCCAGATTCCGCGCTTGTTCGGTCCGTTCGGGTGATGGACTTCCGACCCCGTGTTCTCGATGACGGAGTCCTTGACGTAGGAATCCGGCGTCCCGAGTCGCACGTTGGCGATGTCGTTGTTCGCACAGTAACATTCCTCGACTTTGACGGGACCACCCGCGCCCGCACCCTGCGCCGCACCGGGACCGCTCGCGTACAGGCCGTTGTTCGCGTACTTTTGAATGTTGACGTGACGGAACGTCAGTTCGCCCTCGTGAGGCGTGTTCGCATTGACCCATACCGCACCGGGTTCCGCCTCGTTCGCGCTGTTCGTTTCTACGCCGTCGCCCATGTATACGTTCTCGATGAGACCTTTGCTGCCCGAGGAAACGCTCGGAATCATGCTGAACGAACCGAAATTCTTCGCACTGCAGCCGCCCTTGAAGCCGACGTTTCGAATCGTCCAGTCGCTACCGCTCGCCTCTATCATCACCGACGCGCCCGACGCGCTCTGGTCAATGAGTTTGTTTTCGAACGTTTCGCCGTCGCCGACGGTGATGTTTTTCGTCTCACCCGCGCCGACGGTAATGGTCTCATACTCGTTTGCCGCAACGCCTTTGCTCGCTACACCGAGTCCGGCAGTGGCGGTTACCGCAGCACCAGCCGTCTTCAGGAACGAACGTCGATTGAGTTTCTCACTTCTCTTTTGGTCGCGTGCCATTGCAGGTTCAATGCTATCTTACTGATTTAAGTATCCTCTGATTTCGCCTCAATGCCATCTTACTAATTTAAACATAATGGCCGGTTCCGCGGTGAACCCTTGTTACCCATTCAGGACTCGGTTTCTCGGCCGCCATCGAGCCGTACTAAGTAGGAAAATTGGGTTCGAACGTCGAATCGTACGGAAACGTACTATTGAATCACGCGCAATCGTTGATTCGGGTTTTCCAACGAGTTTCGCCGGTACGACCGGTCTACACCGGAAGAAACCGGCGCATAACAAAGGACGCGGACGGGTTTTTCGCAGGCAGTATGGACTGCCAACTACAGACGCTCCTCGTCGGAATCGACGCCGGGTGTCGCTCCGTTCTCGATCCGCTGTTCGAGGACGACGCGCTTCCCCATCTCCAGTCGATTTTCGCCGAGGGGACGTCAGGGCCGCTGGAATCACAGATTCCTCCGTGGACACCCAGTGCGTGGCCCTCACTGTACTCCGGGGTTAACCCCGGCAAGCACGGCGTTTTCGGGTTTCTCGACTTCGACGGCTACGATTGGGATGTCGTGAACGCGAGTCGAGTCCGCGAACACACGCTCTGGGAACTCCTCGACCACAACGACCGTTCGAGCGTCGTCGTCAACGCTCCCGTGACACATCCGCCGCGAGCGATAGACGGTGCGGTTTTGCCGGGCTACACCGCCCCTGAAAATCCCCGCTGTCACCCCGAAGGGTTGCTGGACGACGTACGAAACGAAATCGGAGGCTATCGGGTGTATCCTCCGCGAAACCTTCCGAAGGACAAATCGGTCGAATGGTATCGCCGTCTCGCGCGCATGCGCGGAGAAGCATTTCGATACCTCGTAAACCGCTTCGACCCCGAGTTCGGTTTCGTCCAGTTCCAAAGTACGGACTCCGTGTTCCACGAACACCCCGGGGAAGAAGACATCGTTCGGGCCGTCTACGAATCGGTGGACGAGCAGGTTGGCGAGATTCTCGACGACTGCGACCCAGACACGATCATCGTCGCCAGCGACCACGGAATCGGCGAGTACACGGGCTACGAGTTCCGCGTCAACGATTTTCTCCGCGAGGAGGGCTACGTGAAAACCGCGCGCGGCGGCGAGGGAATGCCCTCGTGGTCTACCATCGCCAGCAACCAGTTACAGCAGGGCGAAGAGAGTTCGCCTCGAAAGCAGGGAACCGTCGAGCGCGGCCTCGCGCTCGCCGCGAAAGTCGGCATCACGAGTCAACGGATCGGAACCGTCCTCTCCCGTGCGGGACTGGACGAGTTCGTCGCAAAGCGCGTGCCGGAGGATTTCATCCGGGCCGCGACCGAGCAGGTCGATTTCTCGAACTCGGCGGCGTTCATGCGCGATAGAATCGAATGCGGGATTCGAATCAACCTCGAAGGGCGCGAACCCGACGGGGTCGTCCCGCCGGAAAAGTACGACGAAGTTCGGGACGAACTCATCGAAACGTTGGACGGCGTCAGAACGCCGGACGGCCAACCGGTGTTCGAAACGATCGCGCCCCGCGAGGCGTTTTTCGACGGCCCGTACAGCGACGAGGCGGTCGACGTGGTTTGCGTTCCCGCCGCGTTCGACCAGTTCCTTTCGGCGCAACTGCGCGGCCAACAGTTCGGCCCGCCGCGCGAACCGTGGAACCACAAACTGAACGGGATTTTCGCGGCGGCGGGCGCGAACATCGACGCCGACGCGAAGCTCGCGGACGCCCACCTGTTCGACGTGGCGCCGACGATTCTGGCGACTCTCGGCGTCCCCGCGAGCGACAGAATGGACGGGCGCGTCCTCCCCGTCGTGGAGTCGGTAGGCGAGCAAAGCTACCCCGCATACGACGCGGGCGAGACGGTCGAAACGGACGACGAGCGCGTGGAAGCGCGACTCGCGGATCTCGGGTATCTCGAATGAGTGTGACAATAGAAAAAAACGGCATCAAAGTAGAGCGCGCAGATGATTTAGACCTCTGGAACGACTACGTGGAGCGGTCGCCGCAGGGCGACGTGTTTCATCGACTCGATGCCCTTCGGGCGCAGGCGGAACACACTGGCGCGACCCTTCATCCGCTCATCGGCTACAAGGGCCAGGAACCGGTCGGCCTGCTTCCCGCCTTCACGATTTCGAAGGGTGGCGTCACGACCGCCTTTTCTCCGCCGCCGAACCTCTGGCTCCCGCACCTCGGCCCGGTGCTGTTGAACATGGAGAAGTTGAAACGGCGAAAGGCGGAACGCAGACATCGACGATTCATCGACGGCTGTCTCGACTGGCTCGACCGCCAGTACGGTCCGAAGTACGTTCACGTCCGAACAGGCGGGCGGTACGAGGATATTCGACCGTTTGAGTGGAACGAGTTCGAAGTGCGTCCGCGACACACCTACGAGGTAGACCTCACGTCCGGCGAAGAGAGCGTGCTGTCGAGTTTCAGCAGCGATGCCCGGAGCAACACCCGAACCGACGAGAGCAGGTACGACATTCGCGTCGGCGGCGTGGACGCCATCCGGCGAATCATCCGGCAGGTCAAAGACCGCCACGACGCGCAGGACGAGCCCTACCGGCTCTCGGCGAACTTCGTCGCCGACCTCTACCAGAGCCTTCCCGAAGGTGCGGTTCGCCCCTACGTCTGCGAAGTCGATGGCGAGTTCGCGGGCGGAATGGTCGCGCTGGCGGACGACGAGCGAATCTATCGCTGGCAGGGCGGCGCGAAGCACGACCACGACGTACCCATCAACGACCTCGTGGACTGGCGAATCATGCGCGACGCGATGGACGAGGGAATTCCGCGCTACGACCTCGTCGGCGCGAACGAGCGCCGACTCTGTGGCTACAAGGCGAAGTTCAACCCAGAACTCGTGCGTTACTACAGTTTGGAGCGCGGAACCCGGATGATGAACCTGCTGACGGACGTGTACAAGCGGTTCCGATAGCCGAGTCGAGGACAATTTCCAGCCTGTCAAGATTTTTGCGCGAACAGTACGTGCGGAGTGTATGGATGATCGGTTCGTTTTCGCTGGGTTTACCCTGATAATCGCCGGAATCGGTTTCATTTTCAGCGGCCCGTTCGGCGTTCTCGTCTTGGGAATCGTCGTCTGTGGACTCGGGTTAGCAGGGAGTAACGTGCGAGATGGTGCGGGAGAACCGACTCAGGTTAACTGTCCCGGTTGCGGCGCGAGAAACGACCGCACTGCTGACAAACGTCAGTAGTGCGGATCGAAACTGTCCGAAAAGTAGCGCACAATTCGTTTCAAAAACGGTATTTAACGGCCGATTACCGGCGTGTAACGGACGATTTCACGAGGGACTCCGGGCATTCCGTCGAACAACCACAGGCAGAAAACGCCGAACAGCAGGCCGAGTTCGAGCGCGAGATAGCTCTGAATCGCGGGGTCGTTCAGGTAGGTGAGATAGTCGCCGAAATAGCTCCGAAATCGGGCCAGAAAGCCGAGGGTGGATTGATCCTGTGGAACCGGAACGAGGGGCCACAGCAGGAATCCGGGTGCGGGGTCTTTGCCGACCGCGACCGGGTAGATGATGTCGCCAGCGAGGTGCGAGAGATAGCCCACCGTGAACGCCACGCCGATGTCGGTTCGGCGCGCACGATGGGCCAGCACGAGCGCGACCGCGGAGAGCGGGAGCGCGGTCAGCAACGAATGCGCCAGCGAGTGACCGCTCGGGAGGACGGAGAGCGTCCACGCGAGGGGCTTGTCCACGAGATCAGGGAGTTGCGTCGCAACGCCGAGGGCGACGACCGCGTCGCTCCGCGGCGGTTTTCCGGTTCGAAGGCGTCTGAGCCCTGAATAGGCTAGGTAGCCGAACGCGAGGTGTTCCCACGGCCACATTATTCTGTCCCGTTTGTCCCGACGGTTATCCAGATGTACGCGTGCTCGTCGGCGTTGTTGATGGTCGGGTCCGTCGGCGGGTCGCCCTTGTACAGAAGGTACACCACTCGGAGATTATCACCGGCCATCGTCGGCGCGATGTCGTGTTGGGTTCGCCACGATTCGCCCGCCGAAACGCGCTGGTCGAATCGCTCCAGCTCCTGCTGTTCGAGTATGCGCGCGCTCCCGCCCGGGCGCTGCTCGACGCGCTGGAGTTCGGCGACGACGGTGTATTCGACTCGTTCTTCTTCGTGGTTCGTCACCGAGACGTAGACCGGTTGCGTCTCACCCGGCGTGAACGATTCCGGATAATTCTCGGCGACAAATTCGCCGTCCTCCGTTTGGGTGAGCAGGGACAGTCGGGAGAATTGCTCGCCGTCCTGCGGCGCGACGAACGCGTAGCCGACCGCCGAAAGTGCGACGACAACCGACAGCGCGAGGACGAGGTTGAGAGCGACATCCGTGCCGGTCTCGCTATCGAAGAGGGCGGTCGAGAGCCGTGAAAGTCCGCCGCGGATCGAGATGGAAAACCGGTCGTCAGCGGGGAGGGTGAGGCGGCGAATCGCCGCGAAAACGGTCGTGACGAGCGTGAGCGAAACGAGACCGAAGAGGACGGTGAACAGTGTGAACGAAAATCCGGCGAGCGCGAGCGCCAAGCCGAACAGCGGAAGCAGACTAAGGCTGACGCCGAACGAGAGCGCGAGCCGTTCACCGACCGTGATTCCCTCCCGTCGAAGCCGACTCGGGAAGGACTGGGCCGAACGGTGTGACGGCCCGGTTCCAGGAAACAGGAGCGAAACGACTGCGTAGCCGGGCGCGAACAGAGCGACTGGAAGCCCCAGCGCAACAGCGAGCGGCGTCCCGTGAATCTCGGATTGATAAAGGGGAAAGGCAGCCAGCGCGACTGCGATTCCGACCATCACGAGGTCGAGCGGAAACTCCAGCACCGGTCGCGTGAGTTTCGCCCACCACGAGTCGTTTGTTTCGTGGCTCATGTCGTTCCCGAACGGCCGTCGATCTTCGCGCGGTGCTGTCCCGTCTTTGATTCTCCAACCATCGAAATCAGTCCGTGACTCGAATATTCCGTGATGGTACTTTGTTATCCTGCGCGTACTCCGTCGGCGGCGGTTTCGGCATCGACTATTGGCACGTTGCCCCGGAATACCCCGATTTCGCGGAGTTACAACCGCTCCCTATCGGGGCGAAGGTAGGACATAACAAAGTACGAGTCAGCACCATAATCGCTTGCTTGCCCGCCGAAGGTCGAGTCGAACGATGGTGATTTACTCTGAATTGGACACGCTCAGCCGACGATTTCGAGGCACAGGTTCCCGACGACGACGTCATGTTCGCCGTAGACGAGGACGAAAAGGGGGATGAACTCGCCGTCATCGCGGACGTGACGCGGGACGAGGCGTGGATTTCGATACCGCTCTCGGAATCGCAGACCATCTCGCAGTGGCGCTAACTCCGAACTACTTTTTACCGCGCTATCCGCAGTGAGTTCACGATGAACTTCACACTGACGGTGCTCGCGCTCCTGACCGGCATTATAACCGGCGGGTTGTTTCACTCGCTCGGCGTGCCGATTCCTGCCCCGCCGAAGCTCCCCGGCATCATGGGTATCATCGGTATCTACCTCGGATACCTGATCGTCGAATCGCTGGGCTGGAGCATCGACCTGCTGACCAAACTCGGGATTTCGGGATAACGATGATGGCGGGGTTGATGGACGTGAGACGACCACAGAGCCGTAGTTTCTGTTGTCGCTGAAACTGCGACTGCCAACTCTACGGCCGCGAGATTTTGGAAGGTGACGGCGTGGAGTCGGCAACTGCAAGCGTCAGCGTATCGAAAGCAATTCTCTTGCGGAGAAGGGTCGCGTGGAAAGCGGTTCTCTTGCGGAGAGGACGGGGTTAGAGCATACAATTGCAGCCACCACCGCGTCATAACCACTCTCACAACCTCGAAAACATGGCTTACACTTAGCATCAGCAGAGATCGTCTATCAGAACAGAAACGGACGCTAAAACCGGAAAACACCGAAAATGCCGGATTTAGTACGAGCGAATCTTCGGTTCGTACTTCTTCTCCGCACCTTCGAGGATGGACGGCTTGAACCAGAGTTCCGGCGTGCCCTCGTTCCACGAGAGGAGCGTGTGTTTGAGCCAGTTTTCGTCCTTGCGCTCCTGGTGTTCCTGTCGCCAGTGGGCACCGCGGAACTCGTCGCGGGCGAGCGCGCCGAGCGTGATAGCCTCCGCGAGGTCGATGAGGTTGCGCATCTCGATGGTGTGGATGAGGTCCGTGTTGAACGTCCGCGACGGATCGTTGACGTAGACGTTCTCGAACGCCTCGCGCACTTCGCGGATGTCGCGCAGCGCCTGCTTGAGACCGTCCTCGTTTCGGAAGACGTTAACGTTCTGCGTCATCGATTTCTGGAGTTTGGCGCGCAGTTCGGCCTGCTGGACGCCCTCGTCCTTCTCGATGAGGGTCTCGACGCGAGCGCGCTCGGCTTCGAGCGCGGTTTCGACGGTCTGGGACGGTTTGGTGACCGCTGTTCCGCCGTCCGCGACGGCGTCTTCGGGCGTACCGACTGTACCGGGTTCGACGGGCGTTTCGACCTCGCCGATTTCGGTGTCTTCGGTCTTACCGGTCGTGATTTCGGCCTCGCCGAGGTCTTTCCCCGCGGCGTGGCGACCCGCGCGGGCGCCGAAGACGATGAGTTCCGGCAGGGCGTTTCCGCCGAGTCGGTTCGCGCCGTGAACCGACACGCAGGCACATTCGCCCGCGGCGTACAGCCCCGAAATGCAGGTTTCGCCGTTCTCGTCCGTCTCGACGCCGCCCATGGCGTAGTGCTGTCCGGGCTTGACGGGCATCGGTTCTTCGAGCGCGTTGACGCCCTCGAAATCCTCCGCGAGGTGGAGGATATTTTCGAGGCGGTCGATGATGCGCTCCTCGCCGAGGTGGCGCATGTCGAGGTGGACGTACTCGTCGTCGACCCCCCGCCCGTTGTTCACTTCGGTCAGTTCGGCGCGAGCGACCACGTCGCGGGACGCGAGTTCCCCCTCGTTGTTCGCGTAGCCGTGTTCGAACATGAACCGCTCGCCCTCGCTGTTGTAGAGGATACCGCCCTCACCGCGCACACCCTCCGAAATCAGAACTCCCGTGGAGGGGAGCGTCGTCGGGTGGAACTGGATGAATTCCATGTCCTCCAACGGAACGCCGGCGCGGTAGGCCATCGCGGCCCCGTCGCCGGTGTTCGCCACCGCGTTCGTCGTGTGGTCGAAGACCTGTCCGAGTCCGCCGGTCGTCAGGATGACGCCGTTTCGGGCCGTGAACCCTTCGACCTTGCCCGATTTGATGTCGTAGGCGACGACGCCGTGACAGTCACGCTCCTCGGGGTCGTCGTGGTTCGTGACGGCGAGTCGGGTGACGTACCACTCGTCGTACACCTGAATGCCGCGTTTGACGACCTGCTCGTACATCGTGTGGAGCAGGTGGTGACCCGTCTCCGCCCCCGCGTAGGTCGTTCGGGGGAACGAGAGGCCACCAAACGGTCGCTGGGAGACGCTTCCGTCTTCCTCCCGCGAAAACGCCATCCCCCAGTGTTCGAGTTGGATGGTCTCCTTCGGGCTGTCCTGACACAGCGTTTCGATTGCCGGGGCGTCGCCGAGATAGTCAGACCCCTTCATCGTGTCGTAGGCGTGATCTTCCCACGAGTCGCCGTCTCGAATCGCCGCGTTGATACCGCCTTCCGCTGCGCCGGTGTGGCTTCGTACGGGATGGAGCTTCGTGACGAGGGCAACGTCCGCGCCCTCCTCGTGGGCCGCGATGGCCGCGCGAAGTCCCGCACCGCCCGCACCGACGACGATTACGTCGTGTTCGTACATTGTTGCTAGAGTAGGTTTACCAGAACTTGAGGTTGTTCTTCACCGCCGAGCGTTTGAGTTCCTGGATGTGCTCGGTCAGGGGGATGTCTTTCGGACAAACGTTCGTACAGGAGAACTGGGTCTGACAGCGCCAGACGCCGTGTTCTTGGTCGAGAATCGAAAAACGGTGTTCGCGCATATCCTCGCCCTCGCGCTCGTCCATGGCGAACCGGAACGCCTTGTTCAGCGCCGCCGGGCCGAGGTATTCGTTGTCGCCTGCCGCGATGTTACACGAGGACATACACGCACCACACCAGATGCAGCGCGTGGACATCTTCACTTTCTCGCGGTTTTCGCGCGTCTGATGCTGTTCTTGGAGTTCGTCGCTCGGAGCCTCGTTCGTCTGGAAGTACGGCTCCACTGCGTGCATCTGATCGTAGAAATGCTCCATATCCACGACGAGGTCTTTGACGACTTCGGCGTGCGGGAGCGGTTCCACGCGAACCGGCTCTTCCAAGTCGGAAATCTGGGTCTTACAGCCCAGTCGTTGCGTGCCGTTGATGAACAGCGCGTCACTGCCGCAGATGGCCTGTCGGCAGGAGTGTCGGAACGTCAGCGTCGTGTCGAACCGGTCGCGCGCCAGCATCAGCGCGTCCAAGACGGTCATTCCCTTCGTGAAGGGGACGTGGAAGTCGTCGAATCGGGGTTCCATCTTCCCCTCGATTTCGGGGTCGTAGCGGAACACCTTGAGGTGAATCGACGATTCGTCCGTTTCGGTCGTCTCCTTCGCCTCGGTGGACTCCCGCTGTCGGGCGCGTTTTGCGGCCCGTCTGCGGTCACCGGGGGTTTCTGTGCGCTCCGTTTCGGAGTCGGATTCTGCTTCTGATTCGACTTTTTCGGGTACTTGCGTACTCATTTAAATCATCCCGTTCATGACGAGTGCGACGTAGGTTCCTTGTCCCGCGAGGAGGACGCCGGCGACGACCAGCACCCACTTCACGGCGGTCTTCTGACTGCCGGTGAGTCCCTGATTCACGAGGGCGGCGTAGACGCCGTTCACGCCGTGGAACGTCGCCGTGATGAGGAACAGCGTCATCGTGAGGAAGTAGCCCCAGTTCTCCATCCGCGCTTGCGTTCCCGCAAATTCGATCTCCGACGGATGGTGGACGAAGTGGAGCAGGAAGAAGTGGAACGCCAGCACCACGACGAGGAACGCCGCCGTGACGCGCTGGAGAAACCACGTCGTGCTCCCGCTCCGGAACGACGAGTATCGTTCCGCCATCAGAACACCCCCTCCATGAAGGTCGGAACGCTCGCCAGCACGATGATCGCCGTCACCACGAGCGAGGCGTAGAAGCTCTTGTCCTGCGATTCGAGTCCCATGCCGAGATCGACGAAGAGGAGTCTGACGCCGTTGAGAATATGGAAGACGGCAACGGCGAGCAGTCCGACTTCGCCGACTCGGACGAGGAACAGTTCTTCGAGACCCTGAATCGTCGCGGTGTAGGTTTCTGGACCGGCGGTGGCAGTGCTTAGCACGGCGATATGCGTAAACAGGTAGCCGATAAGCACCCACCCGGTGAATTTGTGGAAAATCCAGGCCCACATCCCGGCCGAAAATTCCCGCCATCGGCCGAAGTCCTCGACGAGGCCCCGGTTGTACGATTGACTCATTCCAGTCGGATGGTCGGTACCGGGGGCAAATAGAAGTTACTACCTGCCTCCGTTCTCGCCGGTACATTGAAACATTCGAGAACAGTACCAATTGATTCGCCTTCAGCCGTAATTTCCGCGTTTTCCACCGTTTTTGGCGCTTCAATCGTCCACGAACAAACCGAATTGTCTTCTTCACGGCTCCAAAGTGCAGGAATATCGTCAAAAAGGAGCCATGTGCGACGCTCTCCGAGTCAGCAGATAGACGAGCGTGGCGAAGACGGTGAGAACCCCGCTCAACCGAATGCTGTTTACTACGAACGGCGGCGCTTCCGCCGAGTCGAACGCTTTTTTGTTTCTCTTTTTATTGCTCAGCGGGTTCCGGCGTTCCCACGTAGCTCGGCGGTTGTACGTCGCCCTCGGTCTCCGCGTGAGCGCGGTCGCGCTTGAGTGCCCGCCGGGTGTCGGCGTTCAGTTCCACGATGTGACACAGCGGGTTGCCGGGGTAGACGACCGGGTTTTCGAGGACGCCCACGAGCAGGCCGGTGAAGGGCGCTTCGACGTGTTCGTTTTCGGTTTTGAACGGGTTCGTGATGGTGCAGATGGGCGTCCCCTCGTAGACGAGCGACCCCCTGTCGTAGTGCATCTCGACCAGTCCGCCCGCGTCGGCGCGGAGCCACGTCTTTTCCTTCTCGTCGTCGATGACGGTTCGCCAGCCGGGCCACTTCACCGGGTCGTCGGGGTGGATATTGTACTCCGCGAAGACGCTCATCACGCCTTCGAGCGCCCGGTCGATGAAGTGTCGCTGGAAGCGGTGGGCTTCGCCCATTTCGATGGTGATGGTCGGCGCACCGCCCTCGGAAACCTCTCGGCGAAGAGTTCCGGACGGACCGGTGGATGAGATGATGACGTTCGAACCGAAGGATCGAGCGAGGCGAGCGGCCTCCGGGTCTCGCATATCCGCGCGGACGTGGAGCATGTTGGTTCGCCCGCGCGTGGACGTGTGGAAATCGATACCGAGGTCGCACGGTTCGAGGAAGTTCCGGTAAATTTGGGCGGCCATCCGCTTCGCGCTGGTGGAGTCCTCGCGCCCGGGGAACGAGCGGTTCAGGTCGCGGTCGTAGATGGGGAGGTATCGCTGTTGGGCGAGAAATCCGGGGACGTTCAACACTGGGAGACAGACGATGGTTCCGTGGAGGCCGTCGTGGTTCCAGTCGTGGGCGACTTCGCGAACCACTTCGATACCGTTGAGTTCGTCGCCGTGAGCCGCCGCCGAGAGAAAAATCGTCGGGCCGGGGTACACCCCGTTGATGATGGTTACGGGAATGCGAACCGGGTCGCCGAGGTACGTCTCGCTGATTCCGTACCGGATATTCTGCGTCTCGCCCGGTTCTACGATACCACCATTGTACGTGAACGGTTCTGCCTCGTCCCCAGTCATGTACTGCACTCGGGGGTCACCGTATAAAAATATACTACTACACATGTCCATTGTTGAAACTATTAGCATGAGGCTCGTTGGCGCTTCAAATCGACTGGGAACGATTTAAGGCGGGACCGCCGAAATGTACTATACATGCCTGCCGACGGCCCATCTGTTCGCGTTGGGGTACTCAGTCTACACAACAGCAAAGAAACGAAAGCAATCTGTAACGCTATCGAAGATTTGGGTCATGAACCGGAGTGGCTTCGACACGAAAATACGGCGGTAGATATTAACGGCGGAACGGTCACGCTCGAACCCGATATCGACATCGTCGCCAACCGTCTTCTCCTCTCGAACACCGAACAGCCGTCGGAAGCCCTCGGTTTAGCGAACATCTACGACTCCCTCGTTCCGGTTCTCAACCGACCGTGTGCCGTCATGACGGCAATTCACAAGTTCTCGACCGCGACGAGGCTCGCGGACGCCGGTATTGCCGTTCCGGATGCGCTTCTCGCGCTCGACACCGACCGTTTGAACAACGGCCGAACGGATTTCGGCGACGAAGCGGTGTACAAAACCGCAATCGGAACCCACGGGGGTGGAACGTGGAAGGTCGGTGCAGACGAGATAGTCAATCCACGAGTGGGGGAGCGTCAGGCGTTCTTGCAGAAACTCATCGAACGGGACGAGGGGCGCCACCGCGACCTGCGCGTCTACGTCGTCGGTGACCGAATCATCGGGGCGATGAACCGCTACGCGCCCGAAAACGACTGGCGAACCAACGTCGCCCTCGGCGGCGACGTGGAGGATATGACCGACGAACTGCCGGACGGCGTCGTCGATATCGCCCGTCGGGCGACCCAGGTTATCGGACTCGACTACGCGGGCGTCGACCTCATCGAAGGTAACGACGGTTGGTACGTCCTCGAGGTGAACCCGACCGCGGGCTTCAAAGGCTTGTACAAGGCGACCGGTCGGAGCGCGGCCCCGTACATCGCACAGGCCGCCATCGAGGCCGCGGGCGGCGAAGTCAACCGCGAGCGCGTCAACGAACTGTCGGCCACGTTGGACGATTCGGTTCCGTCTTGTAAACCCGTCAGTACCACCCCCGACCCGACGGAAACTATCGTTATCGGCTACACCGAAGATGTGCTGGTGAGCGGAACCAGCGGTTCCGAAACCGTCGTCGCAAAGTCCGACACGGGCGCCACCCGGACGAGCATCGATACGAAACTCGCCGCCCAAATCGGCGCGGGACCGATCAAGAGCATGACGAGGGTGAAATCCGGAAGCCGAAAATCCAGCAAATCGCGCCCCGTCGTGGACGTGGTCGTCGGCGTCGGTGGTAACCGCCACACGGTCACGGCGAGTATCGAAGACCGGAGTCACATGGACTACCCGGTTCTGCTCGGCCGCGACATTTTGAAACATTATCAGGTTGACGTGCGCCGTCGCGTTGACGGCGACGACGAAGTCGAGATGGAAGAAGAGGAAGAAGAAAGGCTGGAGTAACGCCCGGTCGGAATAGGTGGTGGAGGGAACCAGATAGAAACACCTTTTCTCGGTTACTCCCTACCGACAGTCGAACACGGCGAGTGACACGACCAGCCATGAACGACGACGCCCTTTCTACGCTTCGAATCGACCCGGTGATGGCCACCCTGCTCGACAGACACGACCCGCACACGGAGCGGGGTCAGAGCGAGTTCGAACGACTCTGTGTCTCCATCATCAACCAACAGCTCTCGACGGCCAGCGCGAAGGCCGTGAAAAAGCGGGTGTTCGACGTGCTCGACGGCGAGGTGACACCCGAAACCGTGCTGGCCGCGAGCGAGGAAAAACTCAGAGATGCGGGTCTCTCGCGGACGAAAGTCGAATACGTACGGAACGCGGCACGCGCCTTCCAGCGCGACGATTACACGAAATCAGGATTGGCGGACTGCTCCGACGAGGAAGTTATCGACAAACTCACCGAAATCAAGGGCGTCGGCGACTGGACCGCCCGGATGTATCTGCTGTTCGTCCTCGAACGGGAGGACGTGCTTCCCCTCGGTGATCTTGCGGTTCGGCGCGGTATCGAACGACTGTACGGCGATGGCGAGGAACTGACCCGCACGGAGATGCGGGAAATCGCCGAGGCGTGGCGACCGTACCGGTCGCTGGCGACGCGGTACATCTGGGCGGAGTACGAATCGGACTGACGGAAAATCAGCGCTTCCCGCCCGCGAGCTTTTCGGCATCCGGAAGCATCCGAAGGCGGAGCATCGCCGCCGTCCCGAGCGTCGGGCCGATTGCGAGCGACGCGAACGCCCACCGCCAGCCGACGAGGTCGGCGACGAGTGGAATCAGCTGAATAGAGACGGTCGTGAGTAAAAACCCGATTGCGGTTTGCAGGGTCAGCGCCGTCCCGACGTAACTCGGTTCGGCCAACTCCGTAATCGAAGTCGAAAACTGGGCGGAATCCGCGACGATGGCGAACCCCCAGACGAGGAGAAACGGAACGACTACGAGGAGGGACGACCCGAACACCGCACCCGCCGAGATACACGCGAGACCGCTGACGAGCATGCTCGCGCTCGTGACCGCCGTGCGTCCGAGTCGGTCGGCGAGGACGCCAGCGCTCATCGCACCGAGGCCGCCGATTGCGATGGTGCAGAACGCGAGGACAGAGGTGAGTTCGGATGACACGTCGCTCCCGGTCGCGGCGAAACTGGCGAGGAGGTACGTCGGAATCCACGTCCAGACGGCGTACAGCTCCCACATGTGACCGAAGTAGCCGCCGTTCGCCAGGAGCGATGCGTGGTCGTCGAGAAGCCGTCGAACCGCATCCGGGTCGAACGGAGCGGTCGGCGACTGGTACGGACCGTCTTCGACCAACAACACGAACAGGCCGCCGAGAACCGCGAGTCCGGCCGACCCGTACAGCACGACCGTCGGTTGCCCGACACCACCGAGGCCTCGAATCAGGTGGGGGAGCGCGGAACCGACCGTCAGTGCGCCGACGAGGACGCCGATTGCGAAGCCGCGATTCGTCCGGAACCAGCCGGACAGCAGCTTCATTCCCGGCGGATAGACGCCCGCCAGCGCCATTCCGGTCAGAAATCGGAGCGCAATCGCCGGCGTCGGCGTCGTGACGATTCCGGCGATTGTCGCGGTCGCAGCTGCGCCAACTATCGCCGATCCCGCAATCAGATAGCGCGGGTGGAGCAGGTCGGGAAGTGTGAGGACGGCGGAAAGCAGCGCCCCGGCGACGAACCCCAGCTGAACCGCGATGGTCAGCCACGCGGTTTCGGTCGGCGTGAGCTTCCACGCCGTCGCCAGTTCCGGTGCGGATGCCGTCACGCTGAACCAGAGCGACATCACCAGCAATTCGGCGATAGCGATCAGCGAGAGTGCGCGCCATTTCCGCCCCGGATTCGGTTCGTGTCGTGCCATCGTCCGGGTTCCCGTCGTCTATGCGACTGTTGAAACCCGCGTCCTGATATGTTTTCGAACGTAGTAAACGTAGTCGCTACGGAACCGGTCGCAGCACAAGGCCGATTCGAGCGGGTGCGCTGACCGTGTCGCACGTTCGACACCTAGGCAGTTCAGCCGAATGAAGGAGTTAACCGGGCGAGCGACCGGTTAATTGTCTATTTTTCTTCTGACTGCGGCGTGAATATCGAGGTGTCCCTCGCCGCTGTACGCCAGTTGACCGAGATCCTCGGCGGTCGCTTCGAGGTGGTCGCGGATTTGGCTCGGTGTGGCGTCCGGATTCACGCTCTTTACGAGTGCGGCGGCCGCCGAAACCTGCGGCGCGGCCATGCTCGTCCCGGCTTTCCAGCCGTGGGCCGGAGCCATTTCGTCGCCGTCCCACTCAAAAATCGTGCTCAAAACCATGTCATACTGCCAGTTTTCGCCCTCGGGTTCCGAAGGGACGGCGTTGCCACCCTCCGCGCTGATGTCGATGGCTTCCTCGCCGTAGTTCGTGTAGGGCGCCGGCGTCGTCGTCGGTTCGTCAAGGTGGTTGAACGCGGCGTGGTAGTTCCGAATCCGCCGACCGTTGCCTTTGTCGTCCCAGCGGTACCCGATTGGGCCGGTCGCGCTGATGCTCATGACGTTGTCCGCCTCGTTCGGGAGGCTGATGACGTCGCCGTCGGTGTCGAGGTTTACGCCGTTGTTGCCTGCCGCCGCGACCATGAGCGTACCTTGGTCGTTGGCGTAGTCCGTCGCGCGTTCGATGGACTCCTGAAGCAGGGCGGTGTCGGCGTTGTCCGGCAGTGGATATGCGCCGAGACTCATATTCGCCACGTCGGATTCGATATCGGCGGCGTGGGTCATCGCTGCTATGATATCTCCGAACGTCGTGAACGGGCCAGTAAACACCCGAAGCGCGACGAGATCGGTTCCGGGAGCGGTACCGACGATTCCGCTTCCGTTGGTGTCGTCTCCCGCGATGATGCCGGAGACGTGGGTGCCGTGGTCGCTGATAATCGGGTTGTAGTCGCCGCCGTCGCCCGTGAAGTTCTTCGAGAGGTCGGTGTTGAGAACGCCGGTGAGATCCGGGTGGTCTTCGAAGGCACCGGAGTCGATGACGGAGACACGGGTTCCTTCACCGCGCGTCGCGCGATGAATCCATTTAGTTCCCTGCACCTGCTTGTCCCACTGGAGTTGCGAGAGTTTGTGCGGGCCGGGTTCGTCGCCGTTCCCGTTGTTCTCGATTTCGGCTTGGTTGAGTTCCATCTCGACGTCTTTCGAGTAGCGCGTGCCGCTCATCTGACTCTCCTCGCCTTCGACCACTGCGATATCGATTTGGTCGAGTTGGTGGACGACGGAGAGACCGGAAAGCGCGTCGTCCGACGCGCCTTCGAGGTCGATCATGAACCTATCGTCGGTCGAACTCGCCGAAACCGATTGCGTCGTCAGTGCAAGACCGCTCAACGCCACTCCTGCAGATTTCAAGAAAGAACGTCGTGTGGTATCTTTTGACATCCACTTTCACATTTTTCTGACTGTATATTATCGTTAATATATTAGAGGAGTTAAATTAAAATAACGTTTGAAGGAGTTTATAACGGCACAATTACATTTTGTGTTGAGCCGAAACTCTCGGAGCTAAAATGGTAGCAGCGACCGCAAACAGCACACAAAAAAACTACGGCAGTCCTTCGATTTCGCAAGCGAGATCGAGATACCGGTCGATAGGGCCGTTCGCGTCGTCACGCTGAACTTTGTCGCCGTTTCGTTCGATAATGCCGGTTTCCTCCATCTTCGGCAGATGCTTGTGCCGTAGCTCGGTCAGGATGCGCTCCCTATCGCCCGCGCTCGAGTCCCACTCCGCGATTCGGCTGGCGAGTTCGTCCATTTCGACCGCGGATTTTTGCTTCCGAAGATAGTATAGCGCGTACCGACGTCGGTGATCCGCGAGCAGTTCCATCAGGTCATCAAGGTCATCTGACCCAATGCGGTTCGTGCCAGTGTCCGGCAGGTCTGTCGAGTCAGAGCTCATCGTTCGACTAGTTGTCACATACCACAAAAAGGGCAACGCCTAAGCACTTAGGTAGTCATCGGCGGCGCTAAAACCCTTTCCCGAGGAGTTCGCGCGCGATGATGTTCTTCTGAATTTCCGTCGTTCCCTCGTAAATCTGCGTAATCTTTGCGTCGCGGTAAAACCGCTCCGCGTCGAAATCGTTGACGTAGCCCGAACCGCCGTGAATCTGCACTGCTTCGTCGGCACATTCGACTGCGATGCGGGAGGAAAACTCCTTCGCCATCGACGCGAGTTGCGTGAGTTGGCCGTCCTCGTTCGCCACACTCCACGCAGACTTGTACGTGAGATTTCGCGCCGCTTCGGTTTTCGTGTGCATGTCGGCGAGTTTGTGCTGAATCGCTTGAAATTCGCTGATAGAGCGACCGAACTGTTCGCGCTCCTGGGCGTATTCGAGCGCCTGCTCGCAGGCACCTTTGGCGATACCGACGCCCTGCGCCGCGACTGCGGTGCGGGTTTCGTCGAAGAACTGCATGAGTTGGAGGAATCCCATCCCGCGCGTGCCGACGAGATTCTCCTCGGGAACGCGCACGTCGTCGAAGATGAGCTCGGCGGTGTCGCTCGCGCGGATGCCGAGTTTGCCCGTAATCTTGTCGGCCTCGAAGCCGTCGCGGTCGGACTCCACGATGATTTGGGAAAAGCCGGAGTAGCGGTCTTCCGCCTCCGGGTCGGTCTTGCACATCACGACGAAGAAGTCGCCGACGGTGCCGTTCGTAATCCACATCTTATTGCCGTTTACGACCCATTCGTCGCCGTCTTTCTCGGCGGTCGTGGAGACGGACGAAACGTCGGAACCGGTGTCGGGTTCGCTGATGGCGGTACCCATGACGGCCTCACCCTCCGCGACCGGCGTCAGGTACTCGTTTTTCTGCTCTTCCGTCCCGAACTCGCGGATGGCGTCGCCACCGAACGCGGTGCTCGTGATACAGAGACCGATACCTGCGTCGACGGCGAACAGTTCTTCTACGATGATAGCGACTTCGAGCGGCGAGTAGCCCGCGCCACCGTACTCGATTGGGATGTTCGCGCCGGTCAGCCCCATCTCGGCGGCCTTGTCGATGATTTCCCACGGGTACTCTTCCTTCTGGTCGTACTCCTTGGCAATCGGAGCGACCTCGTTCTCCGCGAATCGGCGCACTTCGTCTCGAATCGCTTGCTGTTCTTTTGTCAGTTCGAAGTCCATGCCAACGAGTTACGGGGCCACGGATAAATCGTTTTGTAACCGGATATAAACTCATTCACAGTTTATTAGATCGGGGAGAGAAACGTTAAAACACCCTCATGTAGAGGGTTTATGCATGGAGTTGGAAGATATCAACAGTATCACGGTTCTCGGTGCCGGGAACATGGGCCACGGAATTGCGGAAGTCGCCGCACTTGCGGGGTACGACGTGAACCTGCGCGACATCAAAGAGGAGTTCGTCCAGAACGGCTACGACCAAATCGAGTGGAGTCTCGGCAAACTCGCCGAGAAAGACCAGCTCAGCGAGGCGGAGGCCGACGCCGCGCTGGAGCGCATCACACCGCTCGTCGATTTCGAGGAGGCAGTTTCGGACGCGGACTTCGTCATCGAAGCCGTTCCGGAGAAGATGGATATCAAAAAGGACGTGTACTCCGAGATGGAAGAGCACGCACCCGACCACGCCATCTTCGCCACGAACACATCCAGCCTCTCGATTACCGAACTCTCGGAGGTGACGAACCGGCCTGAACAGTTCTGCGGAATGCACTTTTTCAATCCGCCGGTTCGGATGCAGTTGGTCGAGGTCATCACGGGCGCGCACACGGACGACAGCGTTCTCGACGTGACCGAGGAGTTGGCCGAGGAGATGGGCAAAACACCCGTTCGCGTTCGCAAAGACAGCCCCGGCTTCATCGTTAATCGCGTCCTCGTCCCCCTGATGAACGAGGCGGCGTGGATAGTCGAATCCGGGGACGCAACCGTCGAAGAAGTCGATAGCGCGACGAAGTTCGACATCGGCCTGCCGATGGGAAGCTTCGAACTCGCGGATCAAGTCGGCATCGACGTGGGGTATCACGTCCTCGAATACATGCACGAAGTACTCGGCGACGCCTACGAACCGTGCCCGCTTCTCGCCGAAAAGGTCGAGGAGGGCAACCTCGGCAAGAAAACCGGCGAGGGTTTCTACGACTACGAAAACGGCGGCGTGGACGTGCCGACCGACGCCGGGAGCGAGGCGGTCGTCCACCGACTGCAGGCCGTGATGGCCAACGAAGTGGCGAAGCTCGTCGGCAACGACGTCGCGCCAGCAGACGAAATCGACGAGGCGGTCATGCTCGGCGCTGGCTTCCCCGAAGGGCCGGCGCGAATGGCCGACGACGCGGGACTCGACGTACTGCTCGAAACCTTGGAAGACCTCCGCGAGGAGACGGGTGCGGAACGCTACGAACCGGCGGAGTACCTCCGAGAGCGCGCCGAAGACGGATTCTACGAGCGGAGCGACGAGGACGGCATCGAATTCGAAACCGTCCGCATTGAAAAACCCGGCGACATGGTCGGCAACATCGTCATCGACCGACCGCACCGGATGAACACCATTAGCGCGCAACTGCTCGATGAGCTTTCGGTTGCGATCGACGAAGTCGTCGAAGACGACGAGGTTCGCACGATTCTCCTCACCGGCGAGGGTGACGAGGCGTTCTCCGCCGGGGCCGACGTACAGAGCATGGCCACAGGCGGAGCGGACCCGATTCAGGCTATCGATCTCTCGCGCAAGGGTCAGGAGACGTTCGGAAAACTCGAATCCTGCCCGATGCCGGTCGTCGCCGGAATCGACGGCTACTGTCTCGGCGGCGGGATGGAGCTCGCAACCTGCGCCGACCTCCGAATCGCCAGCGAGCGGTCGGAACTCGGGCAACCCGAACACGACCTCGGCCTGCTTCCCGGCTGGGGCGGCACCCAACGCCTCCAGCACATCGTCGGCGAGGGTCGGGCGAAGGAGATTATCTTCACCGCAGACCGCTTCGACCCGGAAACGATGGCGGACTACGGCTTCGTGAACGAAGTCGTTTCGAACGACGAGTTCGAAGATAAGGCGTTCGAACTCGCCAGCAAACTCGCGGGCGGCCCGCCAATCGCACAGGAGTACACGAAGCGCGCCATGCTCAAGGGCTGGGAGAGCACCGACGCGGGCCTCGAAATCGAGGCGCAAGCGTTCGGCCACCTCATGAGCACGGATGACCTGATGGAAGGCATCACGGCGTTCATGAGCAAGCGAGACCCCAAGTTCGAAGGGAAGTAAGCGAAATCGAATCCGGGTCGGAAATCGAAATCGACTTTCGGAGTGCCACCGACTCCCCCGGGAAACACTGCCGCTGTCGGTCGATAACGCAAGGCTTAAACTAGTACGGCAGAAAGCAAAGAGTGCGCAGGAAGCGCAACACGCTCGGTTGGTGTAGTCCGGCCAATCATCTTGGCCTTTCGAGCCGAGGACAGGGGTTCAAATCCCCTACCGAGCATTTTTCGAACGAAGTGAGAAAAAGCGCAGAGTATGAGGATTTGAACTAGACCAGTCGCACGCCCGGGAAGCGGTAGCGACCCGGAACGTCTGGGCGTGGTTCAAATCCCCTACCGAGCGCTTTTACGGTTTCTATGGAAACGAGGAACGGCTTTTACTTCAACTTCCGTTTTATCGGGGTTACGGCGGTTACTCCGGACCTGAACCGCACGAACGATAACCCCGGTTGAAGTCGCTCCTCGTCGCTGTTCCGACAGCGATGAATCGCGTTGCCAAACTGCTCTTGGCGGTCACGGTTGCGGGAATGGTATTCTCGGGGACGGTTCCGGCGGAGCGAACCGACAAAAAAGGACAGTACGCGGAAGCGAACCTGAGCCATTTCGAACTCGATTCCCGACCGGACGAAACCCACGAGGGCGAACGCTTCGTGTTCGCCCTCGAAAAAAACGACACGCCGTCTCCGCGGATAGTTGCGGATGACCGTCCGAGGGACGGCCCGAACGACGAATCCGCTGCGTTCGAGGCGGCGAATTCGACAATTGGAATCAACAACCACGGAGCTACGACCGAAATCACGAAGGAAACAGCTAAAACGACGTCGTAGTTGTCAATGTCGGTGAAATACCCACAAATCGATGACACCGTCACTTTCGAACCCTTTCCCATGACCGACGAAGAAATCTTGGGGACGACAAAAATCGCCCAACGGTGGCGAATCAGCCTCATCAAGGATGTTCGCGAACTGCTCGAAGAGCAGGATGTCGAACTCGAAGAAGGTGATAGAGTCATGTTCGTCGAACGTGACGGCGAGATATTCATTAAACCAACGAAGTAACCATTTTATCAGTACTATCGTGTGAAGATATCACTATCGTGCTAGCAATTCATAACGCTCAGAGACGTTAATAACTGGACAAAGGAGGCTAAGAGATGGAGTATTTAATTAGACAGTTCAGTTTGTCTAGTGAATATATTTATTATTCTGGAACGCTTCTATTTGGTATTGTCTGACGATGGCTACTCGTCAGTGTGAACGAAATAAAACGTCGATACCAATGTCATGAAGTCCGCCGCCGATTCGACCTCGTCCCCCGAGAACGCTCTCGTTTTTAGCCCTGCTATCGGAAACCGAACCGACGACGAATGCGTTTCTCGACTGTCCACGTCCCCCCCGAGCGCGACGAATGCTCTGCTCGTCTCCTACAAGCAGTCTCCCGAGGAACTACTCGAGCGCTGGCGCGAGCGTTTCGGCGACGAACCGTCGTCGTTCGGTATTATCGCCGTCGGAAATCACGGGTCGCCGAGACAGACGGAGAACGACCGAAACGTCGTCTCACTCGTTCGTCCCGACTGTCTCGGGCGTCTCCAAACTGCGATGTATCTCTATCTCGACCAGTGGTCGACGACCGACCGACAGCAGGTGCTCTGTTTCGATTCGATTACGGCGATGCTCCGCCACGTCAATCGAACGATCGCCTTTCGGTTCGTTCACTCGCTGACAAACTCACTTCGCAGATTCGACGTGGACGCGCATTTTCACATGCATCCCCAAGCGCACGACGAAGAAACGATTGCCATGTTTCGCCCGCTGTTCGATACGGTTATTGACGGACCGCCGAAAACCGCCCCGACAATCTCGCCGGAGGCGCTTTCGGTACTTCTCGACTCCCCCCGGCGACGTTTCGTCTGCCGATACCTCGCCGAAATCGCGGATACCGCGGATGTATCGGCCGTCGCCGACCGAATCGCGGTGTGGGAATCCGAAGCTGCGCCGAGCAGAGATACTTGAGAGCGAGTTCACATCACGCTTCGACACGTCCACCTGCCGAAACTGGTCGAAATGGGCGTGGTCGAACTCGATGGAGAGACGGTCACGTCGGCGATTAAAACCGAAGAACTGGCTCGGTACTGCCGAATCGCAAGCCAAGAGGGAACCGCGTCCGAGACGGAACCGACCATCTCGAACGGCGATGAACTGCCGGAGAGAAACCCTCCCGGAGACGAATAGAACGAAACCTACTGGACGGTGTATGGCACTGCACGGGATTCGGTCGTGGTAACGTTGGCGCGAGCACTCGGTACTGTCTCGAATGTGCATCCGACGAAGCTTCGGCCGGTTCTCTACGACGTCGTGGATATCGACTCGTTGCAACGACTCGCAGGGCACGAGGAAACGTCCGTCTATGCGGCATTCAACTACGGAAAGTACGAAGTGGTCGTGGACGGTGGCGAGATTCGCCTGTACGAATCGGGCTAAGAAATCTCAGGCGAGCCACTCGTCCGGCTTCGTGTCGTAATCGACTTCCGTGGCGGTGATGTCTTCGACTTCGCTCCACGGAAGGTCGTGCATCTCGAACTCCTCGCCGTCGTAGCGCAGGAGCTTTCCTTTCTCCTCCGGTTCCGGTTCGCGGTCACGTCGCCGGGCGATTTCGGCGTCCCGTTCGTCGATTTCCTTCACGATAGTTTTCAGATTCACCGGACGACCCCACAGGTCGTATATTCGTTCCAAGGTTCGCGTCGCCTGCCCGATGTCGAGCATGACACCGTTGTAGTGGTGGCCTAGCAGCAGTTCGTTGCGGTTGTCGTAGTTGCCGTCGTACACCGCGATGGTCGGCTTACCGAAGTTGGTGAACTGGAGCATCAACTTCTTTTTCACGTCCTCGTACTCGGAACTCGTCACGCGGTAGTCGCCGGTCGTCTGGCTGAATTCGTACGTGAAGTAGTTGTTGTCGGTGACGAACTCCTTCGTCAGGAAGCCATCGAGAAACGTTACGTCGTTGTGGCTGGACCGAACCTCGTACATCCGATCCCAGCCGACGGAGAAATCCACGTCCGCCATCGCTTCCGCGGCGCTCTCGTATCGCTCGTCGTCCAGCAAGTAGCGGGCGTACTGTTCCAAGGTCGGCTGTCCGATGGATTCCAGGAAGCCGCGGTTCTGGAGTTTGTTGAGCGAGAAATGTCGCTCCGCGAGTCCCTCGTAGGAAAGCACTTTCCACGGATGGCGGTCAACGTCGATTTCGCCCGCTTTCGCCCTCTCCAACCCGTCCGAATCGATTTTTTCGGATGGAAGCGATTCGAGGTCGGAAAGCGTCTCCGAGTTCACCGCTTCGAGCGCCGGACGCGGTTCGAGCAGTTCGTTCACCTCGTCGAAGTCCACGACCTCGTGGAAGTTTCGCCACGTGATGCCTTTCACGCGCAGGAGTTTTCGCACCACTTCCCGCCGATTTTCGGTGTTCTCGATGTACTCCCACAACTGCTTGCCGAGTTTGTACGGATTGAGTCCCGGCGACCCGAGGACGCGTGCTTGGTGGTCCGCGTACTCGATGAACTCGTCCGTCCCCGCGAAGGATTCTTCGCCCATCATCAGCGACTCCCAGTAGGCGGCCCAACCCTCATTCATCACCTTCGTCGTCTTCTGGGCGGCGAAGTAGTACGACTCGGTTCTGAGCATTTCGAGGACTTCCTTCTGCCAATCTTCCATCTCGACGGCTTTGCCCTCCTCTGGATCGTAGGCGCGTCCGTGGTCGCGGAAGAACGCGAGCAGGTCTTTTTCCGGTTCTTCGAGTTTCCCGGCCTGTTTCTCGCGCTGTGCTTCCAGCCATTCCTCGTCGAATACCTCCTCCCGAACTTCGTCGCTGAGGTTCATGTCCGCGAGTTGGTCTGAGATTTCGTCTGTTTCGGCGTTGTCTTCTTCTCGAACCCGGTGCTGGTTTTTGAACGCTTGGTGCTGGTCGATGTTGTCCTGTAGACAGAGCACGTTGTCTATCCACTTTTCGACCGCCTCTCGGTCGATTTCCGGGTCGGCCATGATGGACCGAACGCGGCCGGCGTGACGTTCGAGAAGGGCTGCCGCGTCGAGTTCGTCGGCGAACATGCGATACCAGCGGTTGTTGGCGAAGAAATCCGAGTGGGCTTCGACGTGCGTGATGACCGCCTTCTGGTCGGCGAGGCTGTTCGACTCCTGCAAGAAGGCGTGTGCCGGGTCGTCGTTGATGACGATTTCGAACGCCTTGCCGCCCGCGTACTGGCCTTGCTTTTGCTGGCGGTCGTACTTCATTCCCCATCGCCAGTGCGGGTATCGCTCCTGAAACCCGTCGTAGGCGATGAGTTCGTTCATCTCGTCGTAGTCGATTATCCAGTACTTGACGGGATAGGGGTCGAGACCGAGTTTCTTGGCGAGTTTTCGCGCTTCAACGACCGGTTCTTGTACTCGTTCCGCCTCGCGCTTGGTTTCGGTTCGTTCGTTCATTCTGCCTCCGTGCTCAGAATTTCGTAAATCGCCTTCGTCACGTCCTCCGGGCCGTTGACGTAGCTGACCGCGACGTTGTCCGCCTCGGCGAAGTAGCGTTCTACCTCCTCCGCGTGGGTCGCGTTGATGGCCTTGCCTTCCGGTTGCGTTTCCACGTAGGCGTGGAGGTTCGCCGGAATCGTCTCCATCATCGGGACGACGTTCTCCTCGGTATCGTTTCGGCTGTTTTCGCTGTCGCCCGCCGCGAACACGTAGCGGTTCCAGTCCGCCCACGGAAACTCCTCTTCGAGAATCGCGGCGGCGAGTTCGTAGGCGGACGAGATTTTCGTTCCGCCGCCCGAGCGAATGCCGAAGAACTCGTTCCGTTCGACCCGCCACGCCTCCGCGTCGTGGGCGATGTAGACGAACTCGGCGTTGTCGTACTTACCCGTGAGATACCAGTCGAGCGGCGTGAAGGTTCTCTCGACCAGCTCGCGCTTCTTCTCGCGCATCGACCCGGACACGTCGCGGATGTTGACGACGACGACGTTCTTTTCTCGCTCCTCGATGATTTCGGGGTAGCGGTAGCGTTCGTCCTCGCGCCGGAACGGAACGTGGCGGATGCCCTCCTCCCGAATCTTCTGGGCCGTACTCATCGGCGTCACCCGATCTTCCATCTCCTCGATGCTCTCCCACTTGGTTCGCTCGTCCACGGAGAGCGCGTCGTAGTTCTCTTCCACCCAGCGCTTCGATACGGTGAGGCTCTTTTCGCGCGCCCACCGGAACACCTCGTCCGGGCCCCAGCCCTCGACGCCCATCGCCTCGCGGACGTAGTTCGGGTCGAAGTCCATCGCCAGCTTGCGCTTCAACCCCTCTTTGAACATACGCTCGAAGTCGAGCGTGCTGTCGGGACCGGTTTTGGTCACGTCGGTGAAATCACCCTCGGTTTCCTCGATAACCTCTTTTCCTTTCGGTTCGAGTTCGAGACCGAGTTCGTCGTCCAGCTCTTGGGCGAACTCCTCGGGGTCCATCTCGTAGTAGTCGTGGTCGCCCGATTCGTCGCCGGGGTCGCCCTCCTCGCCGTCGTCGCCGGGTTGTGGCTGTGGCTGGCCGACCGGGTCGCCCACGTCCGGGTCGCCCTGTCCGACGCCGCCTCTGTCCCGTTGGTCGTAGCGGAACTCCGGCAAATCGACGATTTTGATGGGAATATGAATCTCGTCGGGGAGACTCTTCCCGAGGTCGCCGTACTGGATGAACTCCGCGAGGTCCTCTCTGCGCTCCTCGCCGACTTCACGGTACCGTTCGAGATCGTCTCTCAATCCCATTTGTAGCTCACCTGGTTCATGACGTGTTGACTGGTCAGTTCCGCGGAGGCTGCAGAGTAGCCGAACAACTCCTGTAGGTTCCGTATCGTCTCCGCTTTTACTTCGGCCGTCTCGGTGTTCGTCGGCGGGTTCTCCCACTGGCTCGGGTTGAAGTCCTCGTACACCCGTCGCACGTCCTCCCAGTCGTTGCTCGCGAGTACCGTCTTGATTATCGGCACCTCCTTCGGGTCGATGTCGCTCACCTCGAACTCCTCGTTTCGGCTCTCCCACGCGTGGCGGTTCAGCGCGGTGATAACCTTGTTCCGGCGGAACTCGGCCACCGCGGGGCCGGGTTGGTGGTCGGCTTCGTAAGCGTCCGGCCCGAATCGACCGAGATGTTCCGTCTCGAACACCTTCATCTTGAGCGCGTCGGGTTCGATGCGCTCGCCGCGGTCGTTCTCGACCTCCTCGCCGGTCGCCCACGCGTAAACGTGTTCGATGTACTCGGCGACCGTCTCCTCGTCCACCCGGCGGTCGCGCATGATGGCGTCCAGCACGTCGCTCTCTTGTTGCTGGAAGATGTAGTTTTTCACCGGCACGAGTCGGTTCTCGTACTCGGTGCGCTCGGCCGTCGAGAACACGGGGGCGTCCCCGACTCCTTCAGCCATCGCGTTCAGGATGTCCCGCGGCATGATGACCTGTTCGACGGGGTAGTCGGGATGATGGCGGTCGCGGACTTCGTTGAGCAGTCCGGCGATAACGTCCCGCGTGTAGGTGACCGGAATGCCGCCTGAGCCGTCCGCCGCGTCGTCGTCGAAGTCGAAGTCGTCCTTGTCGATTCGCTCGTCGCCGTCCAGCAGGTAGCCCCGGTCGAATAACACCGCTTTGTCCACGAGGTCGAGTCCGGCGGGAAGGTCGCTTCCATCGAGGCGCGAAACCACGCTGTAGAGCGCGGCGGCTTCGATGGCGTGCGGCGAGATCTCCCGCTTTCCGACGTCATCGCCGTCACGAACGCGAACCGAAATCGGTTCCCGAATCCACGCTTCGAGTTCGTCGTACACGTCGGCCTGCCACACCGGCGTCTCGTTCGTGAGTTCGCGTCGGATGAGTTCGGCTTCCAGACTGAGATTGGTCAGATAGCCGAACTCGCGCCGGTCGAGTCGGCGCTTCAGCGCGCGCAGGGGGTCGGCCCCGCCCGCGTCCGCGTGCTGATTCAACTGGGCTTCAAGGTCGGGATTCGAGATGATGACCAACTGCGTGTCGATGTCCATCTGAATTCCCTTGTCCAGTTTCACCGATTTTTCGTCCGGCACGTTGAGCAATTTCTGGAGCAAGTCCGCGTGCTGGGCCGCGTCCTCCACGATGGTCAACAGGCCGTTACCCTGCGAGAGGACGCCGTCGTAGCTGAACGCCTGCGGGTTCTTGCGCCCGCGGGAGTCCAGTTCCTGTAACATCCCTTGCATCCAACTGCCGACGAGTCGTTGTTTCGGCCTACCGCTATCCTCCGAGTGGAGGACGCCGATGCCGTCGCCAATATCCACGACGTAGTTTTTCACCCTGAGGTGCGCCGGGTCGGTGATTGCCGAAAACAGCTCTTCCTCGCCGTTGCGTCGGTACTGCTCCTCCAGATAGTTGTACGCCTCCCGACTGAACGGGTCGAGTTTCCCCTCGACGAGCACGTCGATGTGGTCGTCGAGATTACCGTTCAGTTGCGAGAGTAGTTCCTCGCGCACCGGCGGCGGGAAAACGAGCAGGGGGTGCGACTGAACGGGACTTGCGTACCAGTTCTCCTCGCTCGTCGCCGTCACGTCGTCGCCGTAGCTGAGTCCTGGCGATTCCGTCGCGGTGGCGATGTTCCATTCGATGGTGTAGCGCCGACCTTCGGGCGTTTTCGAGTACTCGCGCAGGCCGTTGACCAGACAGCGTTTGAGTTCGGATTTTCCGGTCGCCGTCGGCCCGGCGAACCAGATAATCTTTTCCTCTTTCCCGCGGCGGGCGGCAATCGAGCGCAGGTCGTCCACGAAGGCGTTCAACACCTCCGTGTTGCCGAGGATGGCGTGTTCGCCGTCGTTGTGCGGGTCGTCGAAAAACCGGTAGCGCTCCTTTTCGTCGCCCTCCTCGATGACCGTCCGGGTTCCCATCGACTCAATGGCTTCCAGCAGATACTTGCTCGCGTGCGAGGCGGTCGTCGGGTTCTCGAACGCCGAATCCACGTACTCCGCGAGGCTCATCGGCTCCTCGTAGGTCTCCCGGAGTTCGTGGTCGGCATTCGCGATGTAGTCGCTTCCTTCGGACACTGTGTTACTCCTCCATTTCCGCGCGGGCGACCTCCGCCCCGGCGAATTCGAGCACCTCCTTCGCGCCCTCGCGCGAGTAGCCCTGTTCAATCAGCGCGTCTACCCACGCGTTCTGTTCGTCGTTGTCCATTTCATTGGCCGACACCAACGCCGAGAAGTTGATGTTGTGTTTCTTGTCCTCCCAGAGTTTGCGCTCCAAGGCCCGGCGCAGGCGCTCGTTGTCCTGCGGGTTGAACGGCGACCCTTCGCGGGCGCGTCGCGAGACCCAGTTCGACACTTCCTGCCGGAAGTCGTCCTTCCGGTCGCGGGGGACTTCCAGTTTCTCCTCGACGGCGCGGAGGAAGCTCTCGTCCGGTTCCTGTTCGCGTCCAGTCAACTCGTCCTCGACGGTGGCGTTGTCGATGTAGGCCATGACGTGGTCCATGTACTTCTCGCCCTGTCGCTGAATTTCGTCGATGTCGTAGGCGAGCGCGTGGCGCACGTCCTCGATGGCGCGTTCGCGGTATTCACCGCGAACCGATTCGAGGTAGCGGTAGTACGTTTCGAAGTTCTCCTCCGGAATCGAACCGTGATTCTCCAGGTTCTCCTCGAAGTGGTTGAACACCGACAGCGGACTAAGGAAGCCGCGGCTTCGGTGGGTGGAGTTCATGATTGCCTCGGCGATTTCGTCGCCAATGAACCGAGCTGAAACGCCTTCCATCCCCTCGCCGATGTCGGCCTTCTCCTCCGCCTCCTCGCGGAGTTTCTTCACGTCGATGTCGTCGCTGTCCTCGGTTTCGCCGTTGTAGGTTTTCGCCTTCTGAAGCAGGTCGACCATCTCCGTGTCGGGTTCCTCGATGCGCGTCAGCACGCCGAAGAGACCCGCCATTTCGAGGGTGTGCGGTTCGATGTGCACGTCCGGCACGTCCGCGTTTCGGAGCATCTTCCGGTAGATGTCGGCTTCCGACTCGTATTCGAGGACGTACGGGAAGTCGATGCGTTTCGTCCGGTCATTGAACGCCTCCATCTTCTCGTCGCCCTTTTTGTCCCGGTACTCGGGCATGTTCGTCCTCCCCACGATGACTTGGTCGATGTCGATACGCGGGTTGTTCTTCGGCTTAATCGTCTGTTCCTGCGTCGCGTGCAGGAAGTCGTAGAGGAACTCCCGCTGAAGTTTGAGCAGTTCCTCGCCGCTGAAGATGCCGCGATTCGCGTTACAGAACGCGCCGGAGTAGTCGAACGCCCGCGGGTCGCTCTCACCGTATATGGCGATTTTCGAGTAGTTGACGTCGCCCGTGAGTTCGGTCTCGTCCTGATTTTTCTTGTCCTTCGGCTCGAACGTTTCGACAGCCTGTCGCTTGTTCTCGTCGGCGACGAGGCGGATGATTTCGACGTGGTTTTCGAGTACCTGCTTGATGTCGTCGTCGTAGTACGCGAGCAGTTCGTCCATGTAGAACTCACTGGCCGGGTCTAGGGCCTGTTCGTTTTTGATGGTGTACGGCGCGTCCAACTCTTCGTTGATGTCGTCAATGACTGTCTGACGCTGTTCGTACGGAAGCAGGACGAGCGGGTCTTGGTTCATCGGGGAACGAACCACGTCGTCCGCCGGATCTTGGTCGACGATAACGTCGCAGAGGTTCGTCCACCGGAAGGTGTACAATCGCCCTTCGTCGCGGAGCGTGTAGTCCTCGAAATATTTGCGAACCTGGCGGTCGAAGTCGGATTTACCCGACCCGACCGGACCCAACAGCAGTTTGATTCGTTTTTCCGGACCCAGTCCGCGGGCACCGCTTTTCACCTTGTTCACGAACTCGTGCATCGCGCGGTGAATCTCGCGTCCGTAGAACGTGTTCTCCCCGTCGTGGAGGGGGTCTTCGGACGCGAGTCGGTACTCGACGACGCCGGAGTCTTCGTCGTACTCCGTGCCGTAGTAATCGAACATATCGGCGACTCGCTGGTGGGCGTTTCGAGCGATTTTCGGATGCTCGTACACCTCTTTTAGGTACCAGTCGAACGATTTCGTTTCACGGAGGTCTTCCGGCATCGATTCCTGGTAGCTTCGGCTGAGGTCGTCCAGCGTTTCCATGTCACCTTTCATTGTATCACGCATTGTTTGGGGCTATGAGATGGACCGGGGAAGTGAGAGAAACCGACCGGGCGGCCCGATACCGGCGGGAAATACGTAGTCGGCACACACTCACAAAGTAGTGTCGGTCGAAACACCCAGATGGCTCTCACATGGGGCGAATCGGGCAACGACGAGCGCGCCCGGCGAGACTGCTGCCTCTGTCGGGTAATCATGTGCGTGCCATCCACCACCTCTATGAACCAGTCGGCGTCGCCATCTCATCTCGTCGTGAGAGGTGTGTGATTTGAGACCGTGCATCGTGTGGGCAACTACCACCCGATACTGTTTAATAGATAGGACGAGGGAATATATAACTGTTGCCCATAGACAAGATTCTTTTGATTTGGATTAACGAATCTAAAGAACCAATTATGCACTCTACAGCCCCTACAAAGTCGAAATCGTCCGTTTCACAAATATATCATTTAATCTCCTTTTATATGTCCCGATATCTATCCTGGACTGAGAAGCCTTACGCTCGTCCGTCACCAACCACCCGATATGTCGCTCGAATCCCTTCCGGAGTCGTGGGTCGTCTGGAACGACGAACCCAACGGTCGGTGTATCCTCGCCTTTCGTCCGGACGTGTTCGACACGAAGCAGTTCCCGCCCGCGTGTCTTCCCACGATTTACGTCACGCAAGGAACGCCGAACCGTCCCGCACAGGAACGCCGCACGACCGATTCGTGGTACTTCGAATTTTATCTCGAACCGGACGTTTCGCTTCCGCGGACGCCGCGGTTTTCGACTCGGGAAGAAGCGCTCGAAGCCGCGGTCGAACTCGCCGGCGAGTTCGACCGCGGCGAAATAGCGTATCGGGATGCCTATCAGATTCCCCGTGAGGAGTACCTCGACGAACTAGACGAGTTGACAGGACGAGGAGTGACAAACTGACGGGGCGAGGGGCTTAACCGATCCCCCTGCCTACGCTCACTCATGTCCACCATTACTCTCATCGGAACCCGACTCGCCGAACCCGGACAGGAGTTCGTCTATCACGGCGAAGCGAGCGCCTGCGAAGGCTGTCCGTACAGAAACCAGTGTCTCAATCTCACGGAAGGCGTTAAATACGAGGTTACCGACGTCCGTACGGGCGCACAGACGCTCCCCTGCGGCGTCCACGACGACGGTGTCACCGCGGTCGAAGTCGAACCCGCAACCACCCGGGCCAACGTCTCCGCGAGGAACGCTTACGCCGGAAGCAAGTCGAAACTCGAAGGGCCGTGTCCGCACGTCGAATGTCCGAGCCACGAGTTCTGCGAACCCGTCGGGGTCGAGTTCGACGAGGAGTACCAAATCGCTAAAATCGTCGGTGACCCGCCCCACGACTACTGCATGTTAGACCGCGACCTGACGCTAGTCGAGTTCGCAAACAAAAAGGAATAATCAGTTGCCGAGAACGCCGACTTGTTCCGCAGTGTATCCGAAAATGTCCTCGTAACCGTACGCCGACATCAACACCGGGATGAACGACTCCTCCGCGACCAACTGTTCCTCGCCCGTCGTGGCGAATCGTTCACCTTCTTCGACCGGCGCGAAGTTATCGACCAGCACTTCGAACTCCGACCCGCCGTTTTTGAGCACCGGCTGGTCCATTCGGTACACCGTGACTTCGTCGCGTTCGCCCGCCTCGACCGGGTTTTTCCCCTCCGGCAAGGGAAGCGCGCCGGTTCCGGCGAGGAAACCGCGAATCAGGTCGTAGGCGTTTTCCGCGGCCTCATCCGTACCCTGTAACCCGCATTCGACTTCGAGCGTGTGCGGGTGCGAGATGAGTTTCCCTTTCGTGAAGCGGTCGGTTTCGACCAACTCGGAGATGGAGAGATACAGACAGATGGATCGCGCGACGGCGTTCACCTTGTCCACGAGCGCGAACGGGCGCGCGTAGGACTGCGTGGAGTGCAACGAGAGAACGGTACAGTCGCGTAGTTCGCCCAGCAGTTCGTGGGCCAATCGTCGTTCGTAATTCTCCGCGTCCGGGTCACCCGGGAACACGCGGTTCATATCTTCGTTGATGTACCGAACGCCGCGCTCCAGCGCGCGTTCGTTCACGATAACTAGCTTTACCGGTCGCTCCACGTCCGGATTTTCCGTCAACAATCGCTCGACAGCGCGCGGGCCGCACGGTTCGTCGCCGTGGATTCCGGCGACGACAGCGACTTCCGGCGTTCCGTCACCTAACTGCTCGATTCGCATTTAACGGAGGCAGGTAGCGAAGCCTGAAAGCACTTTACACTCGCGCGCTCGGAAAAAAACGTGACACGATCGGCTGACCGATTCTGCCGAGCGGTTCACGGACGGCGCTTGTGCGCCGTCGATGTCTGCGTCGCCGTCGTTCCAGTTGCATTCCGACGTCGCTGTCGCCCACTTCCCTTTACAGTCGTCCTACTCGTCCGACTGGTCGGACTCGCCGCTGTCCCAGTTGTCGGACTCGTCATCCCCATCCGATTCGCTCCCGAGTAGATCAATTATGTGATATATCGGCACGGGCCGTTGATTTCTGTGTATTATAAAATAGTGGCCGAACTCCGGATTCTCCGAACCTACGACAGTATTTTGCCGCGCGTTGCGTGGTCTACTCTAGCGATTCCGCGTATCTAAAATCTTCTTCGCGCGCCGTCGGAAGTTTGCTATCGAGCGGAATGTTCCATCCGTGAAGCACCGTCGGATCGGACAGCGCGTTCGTCATCTTCATCCGAACGTCGGTCACGTTCACACCGTAGAAATCTCGCGGTACCCCGTGGAGGTACTGGAGCGCGGTTCGAAAGAGCGAACGCATTCCGTCGTCATCCTCGAAATCGAAGTGTTTGTACGCGCCCGCCGCAACCTGCACCATTCCGTGTAAGAACGCGCTCTCCGTGCTCCCGCTCCCGTAGTTGTACCACTCGTCCTCGAAGCAGTCGTGGCTCTCGTGGAACTCTCCGGAGTTGAACAGGCGAACGCCGTGAATCACCGCCTGACGGAGTGTGCCGTGTTCCCAGAGGTTCTTCTCGGGGAGCCACCCCGCCGGAGTCAGATGGGCTGGCGGCGGAGCGGCCGTCGGGTCACGCGTATGGTCGTCCATGGCATATATCGCGTTCGGAGCGGTGTAATTCCCTCGGTGCCGCGACTGTCCGA
Organism: Haladaptatus pallidirubidus; assembly: GCF_020700235.1. Classification (GTDB taxonomy): domain Archaea; phylum Halobacteriota; class Halobacteria; order Halobacteriales; family Haladaptataceae; genus Haladaptatus; species Haladaptatus pallidirubidus. The sequence goes on from NZ_CP085301.1 coordinate 291,295, forward strand.
ACCGCGCTCTCGTTCAGCGTTCGACTGTCGAGTAAAAATCGGAGAGACTCGTTACATCGCCCGCGCGAGCGACGGTTACACCGCTATCTTGCTCGGTGGGACTCTGGCTACCTCGTAATCGCCGCCTTCCCGAACTGCGATAACCGCCCACTCGTACTCAGGATTCGACTCGCGCAACTGCTGGCTGAGTTGCGCCGCATTTTCTTCCCATGCAACGAAACAGCGGAATTCTCCGCGTTTCGGTGCATTCATGGAGTCCGCGCATGCCGTAACCCGTACTTCTCGCCACTTCCGTTTGGCCCGGAATTCATCACCATCATCAATGACCTCGTAACCGAGGTTGTTGAAAATCGACCTGGCCTCCTCCATGGGTGGTGTGCTAACAGGGGCCATCCATTTGAACATAACACGCACCGCATAATAAATGTTCTTGCGGATTTGAACGCACATAGATTGACGTCTGGAAAATTCGAAACCAATTGCGTCCGGAAATAAGCGAATCGCCGTCGGGAATGTTCGGAGTCTCGTCAGGAAAGTTGTACCCACGGGTTCGTGTGCTGGGACGGATACTCCTCTATTTTTCCTTCCTCCCGAAGTTTTTTGAGTTGCGTTCTGGCGTCTTGGCGTTCCATTCCGCCGATTGCGACGGCGGCGTCCAAGAGGAGTTGCTCGGCCACGCCGTGTTCCGTGATTTCGCTGTCTTCGTCAGTTCCACCCTCGTCGCCGTCGGGCATATCCGAGCAAATGACGCGGAGGAATTCGTGCAGGTTCGTCGTGTTGCGAAGTTCTTCGTGCCACCCCTCAGGAAAGGCGCTGATTCCACCGTCGTCCAGTTCGTAAACCGTCCGGCCGCTTTGCCACGAATCCGACGCCGTCAGCGCCTCGTTGAGCGACGAGGGAAATGCGGCCATCCCGTGGCCCGTTTCATCGAGATAGGCCTCCAGCACGTCGCGTTCGACGCCCTGCCTATCGCCGCCGGGATGGTTTATCTCGATGAGCCGCACCGCGTCGGGCAACAGCAGCGTATCCATTCTGTCTTCTAACTCGGCAACGATTTCCGCGTCGGTCGATGTCATATCCGCCCTCCGATTCGAACGTCCCTAAAAAGAGTGGCCAACCTATTCGTGGGCCGCATCCCACTCGGTTGCTTTCCGGAGGTTTCCGCACTCGTTGCATTCGATTCGACCCATCGAATCCATCGCGTTGTCCAGCGTCTCGCAGTTGCCACAGAAGTAGCCGTACCGTCGCTCGCCCTCCGACGTGCGATAGACGACGAAAAACGGTCCGTTCGACCCGCGAGTTCCCTCCGACCGACTAATGTAGACGGTTTCGCCGTCGGCTGTCGTCGTTTCGTCCATCGACAGCGAATTGTTGGCCTACCGATTTAGGAGTGTCCATCGAAGGAACCATGTCCCACGGCTGAGATTCCTCGGCGATGGCGCTCCGTCTGCTTCACTACTCTGATGTCGAAAACGCCTACGACGACCCCGACCATATCGGCCGATTCGCTGGCTGTATCGACTCCTTACGCGATGACAAAACCCTCGTCGTCGGAACGGGTGACAACACCGCACCGGGCGTACTCTCGCTCGTGACCGAGGGCGGACATGCGCTCGATTTCTTCGACGCAGTTTCCCCGGATTTCGACACCTTCGGAAACCACGACTTCGACTACGGCACCGACCGCGCCCGCGAACTGGTTCGGAACTCACCGCAAACGTGGCTCACGGCGAACATCCGCGAAAACGGCGACCGGTTCGCGGTTCACGCGGGAACCGCCTCGCACGCTATCCGCGAACTCGGTGGGAAACGGGTCGGATTCTTCGGCCTGACGACGCCGAAAACACCGGCACTGAACCCGAACGTTTCCGGTCTCGACTTTCTCGACCCTCTCTCAGTCGCCCGAAAAGCCGTTTCGACGCTCCGTGATTCGGATGTCGATTACGTCGTCGCCCTCTCGCACCTCGGACAGGCCGACCGCGAACTCGCGAACGAACTCGATATCGACGTGATTCTCGGCGGACACGTCCACTCCGAACGAGTCGAACAAATCGAGGGAACGCTCGTCACCCGACCCGGCGTGAACGGTCGCGTCCTCCTCGAAATCGAACTCGGTTCCGAACCGACAGTCAGTCGTCACCGTATCGTGGACGCTCCCTTGGACGACGAAATCGCGGACGCCATGGAGGACACGATGGCGACGACAGGACTCGACACGACCGTTGCGACCGTCGAAACCGCAATCGAGCGAACCGAGGCGACGGTGTTTCACGGCGAAAGCCGAATCGGAAACTTCGTCGCGGACGCCTATCGCTGGGCGACCGACGCCGACGTTGGCTTGCAAAACAGCGGCGGCATCCGCGAAGGCGACCCGCTGGTCGGCGACGTGACCGTCGCCGACCTCGTGAGCGTCATCCCATTTCGGGAGAACGTGGCAGTCGCGGAACTCTCGGGCGCGGAACTGCTCGACGTGTTCCGACAGGCCCACGACGCCACCATCGGGTTCGGCGAACCCGACTGGTGGCACGCGCACCTAAGCGGCGTCGAACTCGTCTGGAACCGCGCCGGACGCGACGTCGAATCGGTCGCCGTCGGCGGCGACCGAGTGCGCGAGGAAGAAACGTACTCCGTCGCCACGACGGAGTACCTACTTCACACCGACGAGGAGTTTTCCGCGCTTCACGAAGGCCACCGCGTGGAAACCGGCGAGGTGCAGTACGAGGTGCTGGCCGACTACGCCCGCGAGTTCGGTATCGACCCGGAAATCGACGGACGCATCACGCGCCAATAAAATACGTAAGGTTCTCCCCCGCCGACCCCCTTTGACTCTCCATGACCCGCGTCCTCGTTCCGGTTCGATACCCGCTGTCGGAACATTCCCGACGGACGCTCTCCGAAGCCATCCGCGTGGCAGAAGAGCGTGGCGCAGACCTCACTATCCTCCACATCAATCTCTATCACCGCGGGGGTGAAACGACGCGAACCAACCTGAAACGCACCGTCGAGAAAGCGTTCGGTCGCCTCGCGAACGCTCGGTACGTCGTCCGGGATGGCTTTCTAATCGAGGAGACGATTCTCGAAGAAGTGGCCGCGACGCAGGCCGACGTGGTCGTTATCGGTCGGAAGCAGATGGGTCGCTGGCGGCGCGCGATTCGCCGATTGGTTGACGACCCGAACATCGAAAATTTCCTCCGCGAGAAAATTGACTGCGAACTGATTACTGTTGGATGAGGAAGAACCCGTTTTTCATCGCTCGTTAGCGCTCGTCGAACTCAACCGGGCGAGATTGCTGTTGCGCTTCGACTGATACCCGCGCGATTCCGCTCGTCTCGTCGAAAACGAGGTGCGAGTGCGGATAGGCGATTTCCACGTTCGCGTCCTCGATTTCCGTCCAGATGCGCTCTCGAATCTTCGATTCGACCCTCCTCATGTAGTAGGGGTCTTTCACCCAGTAGCGCAGTTCGAGGAGGACGCCGTGGTCGGCGTAATCTTTTATTTGTGCAACCGGAGCGCTCGGGTATCGGGCGCTCCCGATTCGGATATCCGGTCCGGACGCGACGACTTCCGGCGTTTCGCGGGCGGCACGTTCCATGATTGCCCGCGCTTTTTCGAGGTCGCCCTCGTAGGTTACCTGTAGTTTTATCGACAGTCGGGAGCGAGTATCCTCCGCAGAATAATTTATCACGTCGCGCTCGCGCATGGTCGCGTTCGGGATGACGATGAACGTGTTTTCGAGCGTGAAAACCTTCGTGTATCGCAGCGTGATGTCCTCGACGTATCCCCGGGTGCCACCCTGCGGCCCGTTATCTACCAACTCTATCAGGTCACCGATTTCGTAGGGCTGGTCGGCCAGCACGAACAGGCCGTTGATGACGCTGCCGACGATTGGCGCGAGGACGAGACCGATGACGGCGGAGAACACCGTCACCGAAATGAAAATGTTCGACGTTCCAATGCCGACCTGCGCCGCAGCAAACGCGAGGGCGACGAATAAAACGAATCCGCGCACGCTCCGCAGAATCGTCTTCGTCACGCTGGGTCTGCGGAACCGGCGAGCTACCTGCCGTCCGATGAGGCTGACGACCAACTGTGAGACGTACCAACCGAGGAGGAGATACAGCGCCGCGAGGACGAGTTCGGCGACGATAACGGAGTCGTTCGTCCTCCGGCCCAACACCTCCCAGCCGCCGACCTCTCCGAACCAGCGGAGCAATCCGGCGAGTCGGTCTTCGAGCGTCGGCATGACTCTCCCCTCTCACTCGGGAAAGTAAAACCCGCCTATTTCCGGATTTGACGTATCTCCGGGGCGATGGAAGCGGTGACGACCCGACGACGGGAGTACAAATTAAGATACAGCGCGTCGAACACGATGCATGTCTTGGCAATCACGCCCGACCCGTGCGTCGTTCGAAATCACCGCAGACGAGGAGCCGAGCGGAACTCTACTCGTCGGCATTTCGGAGTTCGGCCTCGCCGGACTGACCGCGGTCGAATACCTGGTCGAACACCTCGACCTCGAAGAGACGGGTTACGTCACGACCGAACAGTTGTCCAGCATCACACCGTTCGAAGACGGCCAGCCGCGCCACCACACGAGGCTGTTCTCCCGGCCAGACCTCGATGTGACCGTCCTCGTCGGCGAACTGTTCGTACCCGTCTGGGCCGCGGGATCGTTCGCCAACGCCATTCTCGATTGGACGGGCGACAACGGCGTCGAGGAAATCGCCGTCCTCTCCGGCGTGCCCGTTCCCCACGGCCCGGAGGAGCACCGCGTCTTTTACATCGCAACCGACGATTATCGGCAGAATCGGCTCGATGGAACCGACATTCCGGGTATGGGTCGAGGATTCCTCGACGGCGTGAACGCCACGCTCGTCAGACGCGGCATGGATTCCCACCTCGAAACCGGTGTGTTCGTCACGCCGGTTCACGCCCAGACGCCGGACGTTGAGGCCGCCCTACGACTCACCGAAACCATCTCCGACGTGTACGATCTCTCGGTCGATACAGACCCCCTCAAGGCGTTCGCGGAGGAGGTCGGCGAGTACTACGCCGAACTCGCGGCCCGCGTCGAATCCGCCCGCGACTCCGACGTACCGGACGATAGGATGTATATGTAGGAACCACCACCTTTTACGACGGTCACAGGCAGCAACGACAAACCGCGTCGTTCCTGCTGGCTCCCTGTAAAAGCTGGAGGCGAAAAGGTGGTACTATAGGCCTCCGTTGATTTGCTTTGGGTAATGGCCTCCGACGACCTCTATCTGACGCTCGAACGAGTCGGAGAACGGTTCAATCTCGGGGAGTACGAAATCGACGCCTATCTCACGGTGCTCGAACATGGACGACTGACTGCGAGCCAAATCGCAGACCACACGGATATCCCGCAACCACGGGTGTACGACACCGTCCGGAGTTTGAGCGACCGGGGACTGGTCGAACTTCGTGAATCCCGACCGATGAAAGTCATCGCGATCGATCCCGAAGAGGCGTTCTCCGACGTGCAGTCGTCGCTCGACGACATGATAACGAACCTCGAAGCGCGCTACACCGCGCCGACGCGGGACACGGAAGCCGTCTCCCTCGTCAAATCGCGCTCGACCATTCTGCGCTATCTCGAAGACGTTATCGACAACGCAGAGTACGAAGTCGCGCTGTCACTCACTCCCGACCTCCTCGTCCGGTTCGAAGACGACCTCGCCGACGCGATCGAATCCGGCGTGAGCATCGAACTGCTCATCACTCCTGCCTCGGAAGCGCCCGACCCGGAAGAGTTCGACTACGACGCCGTGGCGACGACGGCCCGCGCACGACGCGGAATCACGACGCCCGTCATCGCGGTGGCCGACGGCGAGTATTCGATGTACGCCACGCAGGACGCCCTGCGCGACGACCGCGACCGCTACGGCGTCATTTTCAACCGCTCGGCGCTGGGCTTTCTGGTTTCGGGGTTCTTCGGCACCGTCCTCTGGACGACCGCCGAACGCACCCTCTCGGCCGACGGCGACGAGAGAACGTTCCCCCGGCGGTACGCCTCGATTCGGCGCTGTGTGAAAGAGATTCAGGGAATGGAAGGAGACTTCTACGCGACCATCAAGGGTCGGGACATCGAGAGCGGTAAGGAGCGCGTCATTCGGGGCGAAGTCGTCGGATTCTCCTTCGAGGGGGGCGAGCGAGTTGCCGGAATGTCGGTCGAAACCGAAAACGGTATCGTCACGGTCGGTGGGCAGGTCGCCGCGCTGGAGGACATCGAAGCGCACGAAATCCGAATCGGTACCGACGAACCGCCCGCCTACGAACGGTGAGAAAATCGAAACTTAGAACCTGAAGACGTACTGGCGGCAGGCCGGGCACGCCAGCACTTCGTCCGGCGGCGATAACGGACTCGTGCCGCTCCCGCAGCACCGACTGGCGGTCGTTTCTTCGAGGTGTTCGTCGCAGTCCGGACAGTCGTAGAGGAACGCCCGCAGCGCCGACGCGGATTGCGTGCGAACGTCCCGGTCGATACCGTAGTCGGCCAGCGCGCGCACTCCCGCGACCTCGGCGATCGCGACAGGGCGAGAAAGCCACTGCTCGCTTTCGGGACTTCCCGCCGAAACGACGACCCAATCGCCGTCTTCCACCAGTTCCACCTCGATGCTCTCGGGGGCGGTCTTTCGGACTTCCCTATCGAGGTCGCCGCTTCTCGCCCGTTCCATCTCCGCCCGCCACTCGGTTCGGAAGGAGTCGTCCAAGTGAAGCGTCTCGCCGACGGCGTGGACGACGCCCGCATCGAGAAGTGCTTCTACTGCGCGGTCGCCGGATACATCGTTATCGCCGGCCAGTGATCCGGCTTCTGTCGGTTGGCGTTTCGATTCTCGGGATGCGAACCCGAGAGCCTCGGCTAGGCGAGGTGCGATGTGCGGCGTCCCCGGAATGAAGTAGCCGCGGAGGGTGATCGCGGCTCCCCCGATGAATCCGAGCGCCGAGGCAACTCCGAGGCGACGGGCGCGGGACGACGGGACTAGCGGGGCGAATTTTTTAGGAACTACCGTTATTATTGTGCACGCGAGAAGGAGGAGAACGGTGTTCAGCGCGGTACACGGCCAACATCGGTTTTCTCCGGTGTACTCCGGCTTTCGGAGCTGTTTCAGCATCGGTCAGTGGTTGGCGGGCGGTTCGTTTCAGTGTTCGGGAAACAGAGAGGAGTTCGAACGTTCCGAGCTTTTCCGCTTTGTCCTTAGCTGGTGCCGACTCCAAGGGACCGCACCGTTCCGCAACCGCAGTCCGCCCACAATCCTTTATCAAATCCCACAGAACTCACCTAGCGAACCATGACCGAAATGGAGTACACGAAACTCGGCGACACCGGCCTCGAAGTCTCGCGCCTCTGTCTCGGCTGTATGAACTTCGGGAGCGGTCAGCCGTGGATGATGAACGACGAGGAGGCGAGCCTCGAACTGCTCGACGACGCGCTGGAGATGGGCGTCAACTTCCTCGACACCGCGAACGTCTACTCGCGGGGCGAGAGCGAGGAGATCGTCGGCAAAGCAATCGAGGGGCGAAATCGCGACGAACTCGTAATTGCGACGAAAGTGTACGGGAAGATGGGTGGCTATCCGAACGGACAGGGTCTCTCCCGAAAGCACATCCTCGACCAAGCTGAGGCGAGCCTCGACCGACTCGGAACGGATTACATCGACCTCTACCAAATTCACCGCTGGGACGACGAGACGCCAATCGAAGAGACGCTTTCCGCGCTGGATTATCTCGTGGAGACCGGCAAGGTTCGCTACATCGGCGCGAGTTCGATGGCGGCGTGGCAGTTCTCGAAGGCCCTCTACGAGAGCGACCTGCAGGGCTACGAACGGTTCACCTGCATGCAACCCGAGTACAACCTCGTCGATCGCCACGAAGAGGAGAACGTTCTGCCCGTCTGCGAGTCGGAAGGCATCGGCGTCATTCCGTGGTCGCCGCTCGCGGGCGGATTTTTGACGGGGAAGTACGACCGCGACGAGGAACCGACCGAGGGGAGGGCGACCGAGGACGACCACACCGAAGCGCGGTTCACCGACGAAAACTGGGCCGTGGTTGGCGAAGTTCGCGCCATCGCCGAAGAAAAAGGCGTGACGCCGGCGCAGGTGAGTTTGGCGTGGCTCCTTCACAAACCGGTCGTGGATTCGCCGATTATCGGTCCGCGAACCATCGACCATCTGGAGGAAAACGTGGCATCCCTCGATGTCGCGCTTTCCGACGAGGAACTGGAGCGACTCGAATCGCCGAAGTCACCGGTCTGGTCGCGCGAGATCGCCGGACTGTAATCGACAAAATAGCACAGGTTCGAAAAGAAATCGAGAAAGATGTCGAACAAAATGCAATAGATATTGGTGATACCAGATAGCAATACCACGTCCATCTCGGCTTTTTCGGCTGGTTACTCGTTGAAGTGATAGAATTCGGCCATAAATAGTTTTACTCATCATCTACTCAATCCGCACGAAAGTGATACTTCGTGGTCGGAAAAGATAACAACGTAAGTAGTCAATCGCACCAAAGTTATAAATGCAGTCCTTCCGTCCTACAACCGTATGGTTGGTGTTAGCGAGGGTGAGGACCGTCGTCGGCGAGACGGCGTTTCACGGCGCAAGTTCGTGAAAGCAGTCGGGGCATCCGGTACCGCCGCTGGTCTCGCTGGCTGTATCAGTCGAGGGCAAAGTAGCAACCCCAACGTGGTACAATGGGCCGCCGACGACGACGTCAGAACCAACAAAGACGCGATAGAAAATGCACTTCACGAGGCTGGACTCGACGATAATATCAGGCTCGAAGTTCTCGCGGGGAACGAACAAACAGGTGCCCGGCAGTCACAGTACCAACGATGGCTGTCCGCAAACCTCGAAGAACCCGATCTGTTGCTGGTCGACAGCGGATGGGCGATTCCGTTCATCGAACGCCGCCAACTGCTCAATTTGAGCGAGAATATGGCGAGCGAGGCGCTCAATAAGGTTAACAACGATTACTTCCAAGGGAGCGTCATCACGGGCAAGTCCAGCGACGGCGACCTCTACGCAATCCCACTGTTTTCCGACTTCGGAACGATACAGTACCGCAAGGATTTGGTACGACAGTCGGGCTTTAATCCGGACCAGGAAAACTGGGCGACGGAAGGGATCTCGTGGAAGAAATTTTCGCGAGTCACGAAGAAGGTTCTTCAAGACAATCAGAACATCGATTACGGGTTTACCTTCCAAGCGAGCGCCTACGAGGGACTGTCCTGCTGTGACTTCAACGAGTTCATGACCAGTTGGGGCGGGACGTACTTCGGCAGTGTGGAGAACCTGCTCGGACAGGTCGGAAACCGACCGGTCACTTTGGATTCACAGAACGTTATCGATTCCATCAAGATGATTCGAACGTTCATCCACGGCAACGACGCTCCGAACACGCTGAACGATTTCGAGGGCGGTATCGCACCGCGGGCCGTTCTGAGCTGGATTGAAGAAACCTCGCGCGCGCCGTTCAGCAACGGAAACGCGGTCATGCACCGCAACTGGCCGTACTCCATCAACATCAACGGAGCCCCGAAGTCGGAGGGCGGCTTCGGCGAAGACCTCGGCGTCATGCCGATTCCGTACGGCGTCAAGTCGGGGCAAGCGGGCCAGGGTCTCGGCGGCGTCGCGTCCGCCCTCGGCGGGTGGAACGTTGCCATCAACCCGAACACGAGAAAGAAGGACAAGGCGCTGCAGGTTCTCGAAGCGATGACGTCGGAGAGTTTCAAGCTCAAACTGTTCGAACTCATCGGTTGGATTCCACCGGAACCCGGCCTTCTCGAAACACAACGGGCAAGTAACGTTCCCATCATGGGTCGCTACGTCGATACGCTGAAAGTTGCGGGTCAGAACGCCCTTCCGCGCCCCGTCTCGGTCGTCTGGCCGCAAGAATCCGGGAAGATTTACCAGAGCGTTTTCGCGGCGTACGCGGGCCAGGAATCGCCGCAACAGGCGATGTCCACGTTGAACAGCCAAATTACGGAGATCGAGGAGTACAACGAGTAGAGGTAGACAAGAATGTCAACCGAACAAACGACCGAAAAACGGCAACAAGGAAAGTCAGGGGCGTACGCTGGCGCGGTCAGATGGATCGAGAACCTGAGCGAAACCCAGTTCGCGTATCTGCTGTTGACGCCCGCACTGCTACTGCTCGCAGTCATCGCGTTCTGGCCCCTGCTGAGTACGTTCGAGATGTCTCTCCGCGCCGACAGCCTTCGCGGCGCATCGCAAGTCGGCGAGTTCGTCGGCCTTCAGAACTACACCGACCTGCTGACCGGGAAACTGGACACGGTGGCGCTGCCACAACCGTTCATCGACTTCAGCCAACCGTTTAAGAGTGCGCTCATCGTGACGTTCATCTTCACGATAGCCAGCGTCCTCATCGAGACCATCATCGGCTTCGGACAGGCGCTCGTCTTAGACCAAGACTTCCGCGGCCGACGCTGGGTGCGCGTGGCAATCATCATCCCGTGGGCGGTTCCAATCGTCATTCAGGGCATGATTTTCTACCTGATGTTCCAACCGGGCATCGGGTTCGGCGCAAACCTCACCGAAATGGTCGGGTTGACCAGCACGCCGCTGGCCAACAGCAGTTCCGCGCTCGGAATCATCGTCCTCGCGGACATCTGGAAGACGACGGCGTTCATGGCGCTGCTCATCCTCGCCGGGCTCCAGAGCATCGACCGAAGCCTCTACGACGTGGCGAAGGTCGCGGGCGCGTCGAAATGGCAGCAGTTCAAAATGATCACCCTGCCGCTCGTGCTTCCGACGGTGCTCGTCGCCCTGCTGTTCCGAACCATCGCGGCGATGCGGGTGTACGGACTCATCGAAACCGTCTCCGGTTGTACGACGGTTCCGTCGCTGTCCTGTCTGGTCGTCACGACGTTCAGCACGCGGCGATACGGTACCGCGGCAGCGGTGGCGTTCGTTACAGCGGCAATCATCGGAATCGTGGTGTCGATATACATCGTGAAGTTCCGCGACTCGCAGGGGGGATTCTAAATGGCCGAAGCAGAACAAACGCAAACTGACGGTCGGCAACAGGCGGAAACGACGCGTGGGCCGTTCCAGCGATGGGTGCAAGGGTCGATTCAGAACCCCGAACGAACCTATCAGGCCATGTTCTACGTGGTGACGCTCTTCTTCCTGTTCACCACGCTGTTCCCGTTCTACTGGCTCCTCGTGCTGGCGCTGACGCCGCGTGAGGCAATCGTGAACGTCTGGTTCCTCCCGAAAGGATTCAACCCCGGCGTGTTCATCGAAATCTTCGAACAGTTACCGTTCCATCTGTTCATGTTCAACAGCTTCGTGCTCGCGCTCATCACCACGGCCATCGTGTTGGTGTTAGCGAGCCTCGCTGGCTACGTCTTCGGGCGACTGTCGTTCCCCGGACGGGGCGTGTTGATGTTGCTCATCCTCGCCATCTCGTACTTCCCGCCGGCGGCGTTCCTGCTGCCGCTGTTCCGGCTGTTCACGGGGAACGTCGAACTGTTCGGCGTTAGCAGTCCGATGCTGTACAACACGCCGGGCGCGATGGTACTTCCGTTCAGCGCGCTGTTCATGCCCCTGTCGATATTCATCCTGACGACGTTCTACGGCCAGATTCCGGACGGCCTGGAGGACGCCGCACGAATCGAGGGGACGACTCGACTCGGTGCGCTGGTTCGGGTCATCATCCCGCTGTCCGCGCCGGGCGTGGCGACCGCAGGAGTGCTAACATTTATCTCGGTGTACAACGAGTTCTTCTTCTCGTTCCTCATGACGAACGGGGAGGTACAGAATTGGGCGCCACTGCTGTGGGGTATCCTCGGCTACCAAGGCCAGTACGCGGAGTTCTACAACTTGATGGCGGCGGCGAGCATCGTGGGTGTCCTGCCCATCGCCATTCTCGTCGTCATCGCACAGGAAAAAATCGTCAGCGGACTCACCGCTGGCGCGCTGAAGGAGTGATACACAATGGGTGAAGTCAACTTAGAACACGTTTCGAAACGGTACGAAGATGTAACGGCAGTCGACGACATGAACCTCGACATCAAGGACGGTGAGTTCGTCACGCTCGTCGGTCCGTCAGGCTGTGGCAAATCCACGACACTCGAAACCATTGCGGGGCTAACGATACCGACGGACGGGACGATTTCCATCGCAGACCGAGAGGTTACCACCCTCCCGCCGAAAGACCGCGGCATCGCGATGGTGTTCCAGAACATCGCGCTGTTCCCGCACATGGACGTGTACGACAACATCAGCTTCGGGCTTCGACTCAGAAACTACGACAAAGACGAAGTCGACCGTCGCGTCGAGCGCGCGGCGGAAATCGTTCAACTCGAAGGGATGCTCGATAGGATGCCGGACGAGATGTCTGGCGGACAGCGTCAGCGCGTCGCGATTGCGCGTGCAATCGTGCGCGAACCCGACGTGTTCCTGATGGACGAACCGTTGGCGAACCTGGACGCCAAACTGCGCGTTCACATGCGCACGGAACTCCAGCGACTCCACAAGGAACTCGACGCGACCATCATCTACGTCACGCACGACCAAGCGGAAGCGATGACGATGTCCGACCGCGTTGCGGTTATCAACCAAGGTGAACTCCAGCAGTTCGCCCCGCCGCTCGACTGTTACAACGAACCCAGAAACCTATTCGTCGCGGGCTTTATCGGGTCGCCGAGCATGAATCTCGTGGAAGGTGTCGTCGATTCCAACGGGCTGCAGACGCCGGACTACCACATCGAGTTCGACGCCGGACAATTCGACGGCGTGTCGGTGGACGACAGAATAACGATGGGCGTCCGACCCGAAGACGTATATCTCGTGGAGGACGCCGAAAGCGTTGCGCATCCGACCAGCCAAATCGACGCCCGAACGGACGTTCTCGAACCGATGGGCGACGAAATCTTCGTCTACATCCTCACGGGGGAGGGCGAGACGGTGGGAATGGACGCCGAGGCTGACGACGCCCATCAACTCCTGATGAGCGTCGATCCGGACAAGGACATCGACACGGACAAAGACGTGCAAATCGTCCTCGACAGGGAGCGGATTCACCTGTTCGACACTGATACCGGCAACGCCATCGCACACGGACTCGAATTCACGTCCGTCGAACCCGGTCCCACCAGCACCGAAGCGGAGGGGGACGACTGAGATGGCGGTGGAGTTCGGATTGGTGTATTTCGGAGCGGGGACGCTCCTGTTTTTCTTCTGGGCGTACGGTATCGTCTCGTTCGTCCTCGACGTGAAAAACAAAATCATCCCCGGCCTCCGGACACTCATCGAAAACCGGCGCGCGCAGAAAGCCGAAGAAGAGCGAGAGCGCGAACGCGAAGACAAAAAACAACAGTTGTACTGACGTGACTCCTTGCGACCATCAGAACCGTATCGGAAAACCATCCCGTTTTCGAAGCGGAAGTACCAGCTCGGTAAAACCGAGCGAACAAAAGGAAAAGAATAACACCGTCTCACAGGTGAGCCGTAAGTATGAGTGCCAGTGAGCCGGTTCGAGTTGGGTTCGTCGGTCTCGGGAATATTGGACATTATCACGCCGATAGAATTACTGATTTGCGTCACGAAATCGTCGGAGGGGTCGATATCAACCCCGACGCCCGTGCGCGGTTTGCCGAGAAATACGACACCCGTTCGTTCGAGAGCTACGAAGAACTGTACGAAGCAGATGTAGATTGTGTCATCGTCACGACACCGAACAAATTCCACGAGGAGTACGCCGTCGCCGCGCTGAACGCGGGACTCAACGTTCTTCTCGAAAAGCCGCTCGCCCACACGCTAGAGAGCGCGGAACGAATCGCGGAGGCGGCCCGGAACGCCGACGGCTTCTGTATGGTCGGGTTCCACAACCGATTCCGCAACCCCGTGGAAGTCATCAAGGGTTACCAAGACGAAGGACGATTCGGCGAAACGCGCCACATCGAGGCGAACTACATTCGTCGTCGCGGAATTCCGGGTCGCGGTTCGTGGTTCACGAACCGCGACGTTGCCGGTGGCGGCGCACTCATTGACATCGGCGTCCACGCAATCGACCTCGCGTTACACCTCCACGACTTCCCGAAAGTAAAGGAAGTCAGCGGCGAAGTCCGCTCACAGTTTGGAAGCCGAGAGGACTACACCTACCTCGAAATGTGGGGCGACGACACCGAATCCGGCGCGTTCACCGTTGACGATTCAGTAAGCGCGTTCATCCGCTGCGAAAATGGAAAGACCATCGCGCTCGAAGTCGCGTGGGCCGCGAACCGCGAATCCAACGAGAAATACCACGTCCGCGGAACCGACGCCGGTGCGAGTTTCGACAAGAGCGACGATTCGCTCACGATGTACGAGACGAGCATGGTCGGCGCGGACCATTTCTCGGACACCAGCGTCAGAACTCGACAGGAAGACGCCCACAAGGCGGAACAGCGCGTCTTCTTCGAAGCGGTTCGCGACGATGTTGCGCCGAAGATGAACACCATCGAGCAGGCGTTGACGGTTCAGCGCGTCATCGACGCGGTGTACCGCTCCTCGAAAAAAGAGCAGGCAGTGCAGTTGGGGTAGTCGGAAAATCGAAAACCGCTACTCTCCGGGCGCACTCGAAACGTCGGCGACGAGACCGGCGATAGCGAACCCGAGGGCGACGAGCAAAATCCAGTACGTCGGGCTATCGAACGGGAGCAGTTTGGCTCCATCCACCTCATCGAGAGGTTCGATTGAAGAGTGTACTCCTTCGCGTTTGCTGACTCAGCGAAGCCATCGAATCCATCGCCCGTGTTGTTCGTAGGCGACGAGCGATTCGTATCCCTCGCCGTCGAACCAGTCGAGCGTGAAGGCATTGTCCCACCGATCGGCGGCCTTGTGGCCCGATAGCCAGTGGAGCGGACGCTCCTGCGCCGCGGATTCGATATGCGCCCGAAGGCGGTTTTGCGCCGGGTCGGGCAGTTGATAGCGCATCTGCGTGTCGAAGACGCAGACGGGAACGTCGTCGGGGATTTCGGCGAGCACGTTCGGCAGTTCTTCGATTGCGTCGCCCTGCCGGAGGTCAGGTGGATTGCGCTCCGCCACATCCGCGGCCTGCTGAAGCAGTCGGTGGCGGTCTGCGTGCTCCGGCCAGATGAGCGCACGAAGCCAGCGAACGTCCGCTTCGTCGCGCACCGAGAGCGGATTCAGGTCGATGCCGACGCGGGAGATAACCGCCGGAAAGTCGTCCGAAACGGGGGGCATTTTGTCGCCCTTGATTTCCGAATCGAGCGTGCACTCGCTCGTTCCGAATGTTCCCGCGTCGCCGTAGTCGTAGGCGTACTGATTCCAACAGAGATTGAGTCCGCCGCTCGGTCCGAGTTCGACCAGCGCGAGGGGGTCACCGCCGACTGTTCGGGAGACGTGCGAAAACGCCGGAAACAGCGCTGTACAGCGCCGAACCGCGTTCGTTTGAGTTCTGCGATTTCGCAGGAGAGGACGGAGGTCGGTTTCGTATTCGGCGCAGAAATCCTGAAATGCGGGAAGCGGATTTCCCGATTTCGGGTCGTCTGAGGTGGTTGGATAGTATTCCGCGAGAGGATGGTCAGCGCCGCCGAGCAGATGCCAGTGAACCGCGGCGAACAGGATGTTCGCCGTGCCGCGCTTCGGTGGGATTTCCTCGGCGAGGGCGAGCAACTCCGGGTCGTCCGCGACCCCGCGGGCGATTTGCTCGTAGAGGGACGACGTTCCAACACACCAGTCCGCGAACCACTCGAACTGTTCGGCGAGGCGCATATTTAGAGAGTGGAAGACGGCGAGTGTAAGCGTTGCCACCGAAATTTTATTCCCGACCGAAGTAATGGTTCACGCTATGGACATCGGCGTTCACACTCCGCCACTGTACGGTGAATCGCTCGAAGACGCGCTCGCGTACCTCGATGGTATCGGCGTGGACGCTATCGAACCCGGTGTCGGCGGCTATCCCGGCGACACCCACCTCCCGCGCGACGACTATCTGGACGACGACGACGCACAGGAAGACCTGCACTCCTTGCTGGCCGAACACGACATGCACATCAGCGCGCTGGCGACCCACAACAACCCGCTCCATCCTGACGACGAGCAGGCCGAGGAGGCAGACACCGAACTCCGCGAGGCGATTCGGTTGGCCGACCAACTCGACGTGAACGCGGTCACCTGCTTTTCCGGACTCCCCGCTGGCGGCCCGAACGACGAGGTGCCGAACTGGATTACGGCCCCGTGGCCCTCGGAACACGACGAGGCGCACACCTACCAGTGGGAGGAAGTCGCCATCCCCTACTGGCGCGACGTGGCGGAACACGCCGCAAACCACGGCGTCGACGTCGCCATCGAGATGCACCCGAACATGCTCATCCACGAGCCCGTCGGGATGTTGGAACTCCGCAACGCGACCAACGAGCGAATCGGGGCGAACTTCGACCCCAGCCACCTCTACTGGCAGGGCATCGACGTGGCCGAATCCATCCGCTTCCTCGGCGAACACGACGCCATCCACCACTTCCACGCGAAGGATACGAAGGTGTACGAGTCCCAAGCCCGCTATAAGGGCGTTCTCGACACGACCCCATACGACGAGGAGGCCAACCGCTCGTGGCTGTTCCGCTCCGTCGGCTACGGCCACGGCGAGGAACACTGGAAGGACATCGTCAGCGCGCTCCGGATGATAGAGTACGACAGTACCCTCTCCATCGAACACGAGGATTCGCTGACCAGTTCGAACGAAGGATTGGAGAAGGCCGTCGAGATGCTGGAGCGCGCCGTGTTCCGAACCTCGCCCGGCGAAGCCTACTGGGCGGAATAAAGCGGATCCACGGACTTACAAATCCGGGATAAGCTGTTCGGGGTAGAACGTTTCCCTCCCCTCCGAAAACTCGGTCGGGCGTTTCCAGAAGCAATCGATTTTCTCGTCGAATTCGGCTTCGTAGCCCGAAAACTCGTCCCGTTCGTATGGCCACGACTCCGCGATGTCCGCCTCGTAGACCCGCCACAGTTCGTGGACGGGATTATCGTCGAACGTGAACAATCCCTCGTAGGTTTCGCGGTAGGTGACGTTTATCAGCGAGACGCCCAACTCCTCCTCGAACTCGCGGCGCAGGGCGTCCTCGCTGTGTTCGCCGAACTCGACACCACCGCCGAGTGGATAGTAAAACTGCTCGTCCTCAGTTGGTTTAGTGTCCTGCGCGACGAGCAGTTCGTCGTCCCGCCAGACGAGTCCTCTCGCCGAGACACGGATGTGATTCTTGTGCATTGACGTTGTGAGACGTGACAATATTCACGATTGTATAAAGTAGGTTGCGGTGTTTCGATTGTCGGAGACTGATGCCGACTTCAAACAAAACCGCCACCGCCAGTGTCCCCACTCCTCCCCGCCAGCGCGGGACTGCACTCGCGCCTCACTGGCGTTCGTTGCTCGCCCAAGTGCGCTGGCGCAACCATGCGGCTAATTTGTCAAGTAACGTGGCGCGCGCTGGCGAGACTTCCCGGATACGGTCATCCGAGAAGTCGAAACAAAGCCGCGCGAGGGATGACTAAGTGAACGCAGTGAGCGAAGGAATCGGTTGGGGAGGACGTGGCTTGCGGTGCGGTGGCGGTTTGATTGGAGTCGAGAATTGGAAACACCATCTCGAAACAAACCTCGAAGACTCATTGTCGAATTTTCTATGTGTGCGGTTTTCATTGGAGTCGGCAACAGCTAGCAAAACAGGACAAACGGCGATTCCAGAAGCCGATTTTACAGCACGTCAATCAAAAAATCCCATCACCGCTATTTTCGCCGAGGGCATCAAACACTAAGCCGTCCCGCAAAGAAGCCTTCCACAAGTTATGACGCTAAAAGTTGGTGTGTTAGGCTACCGGTTCATGGGAAAAGCCCACGCGAACGCGCTCGCCCGCCTGCCGATGTTCTTCCCGGACGCACCAGACGTGGAGCGCCACGTCCTCGTCGGCCGGGACGAGGAAGCACTCTCGGAGGCCGCAGAGCGCCTCGGCTTCGAAAACACGAGCACGGACTGGGAGGCGGTCGTGGACGACGTGGACGTGTTCTACAACCTCGGCCCGAACTTCGTCCACGCCGAGCCTTCCATCGCGGCGCTGGAAGCGGGCGTTCCCGTCCTCTGTGAGAAACCGCTCGCGGCCAGTCTCTCGGACGCGGAGCGAATGGCCGAGGCCGCGGAATCGGCGGGCGTGCCGACCGCGACCGCGTTCAACTACCGATTTATCCCGGCGATTCGGTACGCCAAGCGACTCATCGAGGACGGCGAACTCGGCGAGGTCCACCAGTTCCGGGGGCGCTATCTACAGGACTGGTTGGTCGACCCCGACGCGCCGTGGTCATGGCGCAACGACGCGGAGTTGGCGGGCAGCGGCGCGCTCGGCGACCTCGGCGCGCACACCATCGACCTCGCGCAGTTCCTCGTGGGCGACTTGGAGCGCGTCTCGGGACACCTCCGAACCTTCGTGGACGAGCGCCCGGTGGAAGAGGAAGACGAGACGAAACCCGTCACCGTGGACGACGCCTACTCCGCGCAGGCCGAATTGGAAGGCGGCGTGATGGGCACCTTCGAAGCCTCGCGGTTCGCCACGGGGCACAAAAACGACCACACAATCGAAGTCCACGGCTCCGAGGGGAGCCTGAAGTTCTCGCTCGAACGGCTCAACGAACTCGAACTCTTGCGGGACGACAACCGCGGCTACGAGACGATTCTCGTCACCGACGAATCCGACCCCTATATCGACCACTGGTGGCCGCCTGGCCACGTCATCGGCTGGGAACACACCTTCGTCCACGAAAATTACGAGTTCCTCTCTGCCGTAGCGAACGGCGAGGAATACCATCCGAACTTCGCGGACGGATTGAAAGTGCAAAAAGTGTTGGACGCAGTCGAGCGAAGCGACGAGAGCGGGGAATGGGTGAGCGTGGAGTAAAAGAGCAACTGAATCTGTTCAATACTCCCACGTCCCCTCGTCCGTTACGACGGAATCGAGGTGGTCCGTGGGGGTCGCGTCGTAGGCCGGATTCGCAACCGAAAACCCTTCCGCCGGTTCCCGGATCACTTCGCTGGCCGACCTGAAGTCGTTCTCGAAGCGGAACGCCTCGCCAACGATTTTCGCGCTGGAGCCGATAGTAGTGACGGGCACGCCCACCTTGTTCGCGGTGGCGACGAGCGAAAACGTCCCGATGCGGTTGTAGAGAGTACCATCAACGATGCAGTCCATGCCGGTGAACACGCGGTCGCACTCGGGGAGGTAGTGGCCCGCCGCGCTGTCGATGATGAGCGTTACATCGACCTGGTCGATTTCGCTGAGGACGCGGGCGGTTTTGCGTCCGAGATAGCGCGGTCTGGCCTCCAAGACGTACACGTCGAGATAGGAACCGTCGGCGACCGCATTTTCGACCGCTTCCAGCACCGTCGAAGAGTAGTCGTGGGTCATGAGGGTCATCCCGTCCTCGAACTGCGGGGCGGCGTTTTCGGCGGCCCTGCGTTTGGCGGTGACGACCTGTTCGACCACGCTGTCGATGGCCTGCGACATCTGGTCTTTCGACTGCTCGACCGACTCGCTCTCGGCGTCGGTGACCATCTTCACGATTGCTCGCTGGGTCGTCACGAGCGATGCGTGGGACGGATTCGCACGACGGAGGGCGTTGCTGTTATGATCGAGCGCTCGCTCGAACTCTTCGACCGTCTCGAAATCGCGGTTGAGGAGGTCTTCCAACGCGCGGGCGGCCTTGACCGCGACGGTCGAGGAGCTGTGCGTTTGCATCTCCTGTATCTCCTCGACTGTCTCGTCTATCATGCACTAACGGTGTTCGCCGGGCTACAAGATTGTTCTGGGTTTGCGTCTCTCCGGTGGCATCGACGCGCAGTTTACATTCTTCCGCAGCAAACAATCTCCTATGACAGTCCCCGTCCGCTACTACTGCCCTCACTGCGGCGCGATCGTCACGCTGGAACGCGACGCTAATCTCGCCGACAAGTCGGTGACCGCCGACCCCTTGGATGGCTGGAGGTACGCCGACGCCTACGACGATTTCGAGGATTCGGACGGCGTCCAAATCGTCTGCGGAGCCAGCGAAACGGACGAGGATGGCTGTGGCGAACTGTACTATCTCAACTTCGTCAAATTCGAGGACGGCCAGGAACTCGACCCGCACGTTCCACTGCGGCCCGAGGACGCGCCGAACTTCGATTTCAGAACCTGACGAACTCGACCAGCAGGCTTACCGAATCCGAAGCCAGAATCCCCAGCGGTACGCTTCGTCATCGACGCCGTACTGGTCTTCGAACCGATAGCGTCCGCTCGGAAAGCACGACTCGTTTTTCGCGTGGCTAAGAACTGCCCGTTCGACATGCGATTTCTCGCCCGGTTCGAGCGTCCGTCGCTCGGTCGTCCCTCGACCGCCGAGCCGTCCGGACTGCCAGCATTCGTCGCGTCTGTCGTCCGAATCGGGTTTGTACTGGAGGACGAGTTTCGACCCGTTCAATTCGGCGCTGACTACGTCCGAGAACGGACTCGGATAGCCGAACCGAATCGTCCGCTCGGACTCGGCGGTGCACTCGAACGTCACCCGGAGCATCGGGGGATGCTCCGGGTGACACCCGAAACGAGCGTCGCTGGCAGTCCATCCGGCACCGAATCGTTCTCGATACTGAACCGAGAATCGTCCGACGACAGTCCGAGAATGCCGCCGATACAACCGGCGGTGGTGCCCGTGGCCAGCGTGCTAAGCAACGTTCGTCGTCGCATACTCTTTCTTCGCGACGATAGATGTCAAAAGTTTTTGATTAGTGAAAGAGGTGTTTTAGCTATCTCCTCACCTACCCCTTGATGTTACAGACGGGATACGTCCGCACGACCTTATCGCCGATTCCGAGCGCGTCCGACACCTTCACGACCTCGTCCACGTCCTTGTAGACGCCCGGCGCTTCCTCCGCGACCGTCGCCCCGCTCTGGGCTTTGACGTAGATGTGTTCTTGCTCTAGTTCGTCCTGCACGTCGCCGCCCCAGTAATCCCGTTTCGCCTGCGTCCTGCTCATCACCCGACCTGCGCCGTGGGCCGTCGAACCGAAACTGAGGTTCATAGACTCCTCGCCGCCGCAGAGGACGTAGCTTCCCGCGCCCATACTTCCGGGGATGATGATGGGTTGTCCCACGTCGAGGTACGCGCCGGGCACCTCGGGGTGGCCCGCCGGGAATGCTCGGGTCGCGCCTTTTCGATGGACGAACAGCTCCTTCTCCTCGCCGTTCACGTCGTGGGTTTCCTTCTTGGCGATGTTGTGAGCCACGTCGTACAGCAGTTCCATCTCCATTTCTTCCCACGATTCACCGAACACGCGCTCGAACACCTGCCGCGTTCGGTGCATGATGAGCTGGCGGTTCACCCACGCGAAGTTGATCGCCGCGCCCATCGCCTGATAGTACTCCGCGGCGAGTTGGCTTTCGGCGGGGGCCGCGGCGAGTTCCTTGTCGGGAAGCTTCGACAGCAGTCCCGCGTGGGATTTCTCTATTTTCCGAAGGTAGTCGTTGCAAACCTGGTGGCCCAGTCCGCGGCTGCCGCAGTGGATGAGAACGACGATTTGATCTTCCGAGAGGCCGTAGGCGTTGGCAACGTCCTCCCGGAACACGTCCGTCACGCGCTGGACTTCGAGGAAGTGGTTACCGCTGCCGAGGCTTCCCAACTGGTTTTTCCCGCGGTCTTTCGCCTTCTGTGAAACCGCCGACGGGTCGCTTTCCGCCCGCACACCTTCGTCTTCGCAGTGGGCCAAATCCGCTTCCGTCGCGTAACCCTCGTCCAGCGCCCACGCCATTCCGCGTTCGAGAACGTCGTTGACGGCGTCGATATCGCCCTCCACGACGCCGCCGCCGCCGAGTCCCGACGGGATGTTGGCGAAGAGGGCGTCCACGAGTTCCTCTTCTTTCCCGCGCAGGTCGTCGTAGGTGAGGTTCGTCCGCATCATCCTAACGCCGCAGTTAATGTCGTATCCGACCGCCCCTGGCGAGATACAGCCGTTCTCGGCGTCGATTCCGGCCACGCCGCCGACGGGGAAGCCGTACCCCTGATGGCCGTCAGGCATGCAGAGGGCGTACTTTTGTACCCCGGGTAAGTGGGTCGTATTTTTCAACTGTTCGAGCGTCTTGTCGTCCGCGATTTGTTCGAGTAGTTCTTCGCTGGCGAATACCCGCGCTGGCGTCTCCATTCCGTCCTCTTGCGGGATTTCCCAGACGTACTCCCGAACCCGTTCGAGTGTGATGTCTCCCGCGGTGTACGTGTTCATACGTGGAGGTTGATCCCCGAACTCCGAAGGCGTTTCGGGGTTCGGTTGAGAGAACGTTCTTTTTATTTCCACGCCGAAAACGACGTGAGCGGTTTACACGTCGAACACCACGTAGGCTCGCCATCCCTCCACCGTTTCCTCGACGGCCATCTCGGAATACGTCACGGCCTTGATTTCGCGTGCCCCGAGTCCGTCGAGGGGCACGCCTCGCGCGCTTCCCGTGAGCGTCCACTCGCCGTCGGCGTCGTGGACGCTCGCCTCGTTTTCGACGGGAAGGACGGCGCGAACGTCGCGTTCGTAGATGAGTTCGTCGAGGTAGTCGAACAACAGTGCGTCCCGACTCTCTGCACTCACTTCGATGCCGAATCGCTCGCCCGTGTCCGGAATGTCGTCGCACATCGCGGCGGCCAGTCCGTCGGCGACGGCGGCGAAAACAGTGGAGAGTGAATCACCCGTGGCTTCGACCGCAACGTCGGCGGTGTGCTCGCGGAGCGCGTAGGTCATTAGTGAAATATCGGTCGCTGCGGGTATCAGGCTTGCCAAACGACGCGTGGTAACCGCAACCTATGCCGGTGGAATTATATTCACCTGTCTGCTACTCCCTCTCAGTGAGTGTGAATATTGACACGCGCGTCGTCTCGCCGGGCGACAACCGTTACGTCGAGGAGGCGTGGCAGTTAAAGGAAATTATCCGGCGGAACGAGGACGTGCTGAAACAACGACGAGGGTTTTTTACCGACGCATACCGCCGGTCGACCGTCTACTGCTACCTCACGGACGGCGAGGCGGGCGAGCAACTCATCGGGTTCGCGGCGGTGCGTCGTGACGGGTACATTCTCTTTCTCGCGGTCAACCCCGATTTCCGGGGCGAGGGCTTCGGCGAACGGTTGGTCGCACGGGTCGCGAAAAACCACGCCACCGTCACCTGCCACGCCCGCAGTACGAACCAGAACGCACTCGACTTCTACCGGTATCTCGGCTTTTCCGTCGAACGACGAATAAACAACTACTACGAGGACGGCGGCGACGCCTTCTATCTCCGACTGGGCGAAGAAGAGAGCATCACGAAGCGTCTTTCCGACTTCATGCGCGGCTGAAATTCGGACGAGTTCGTTTTCTCTCACTCCCGGATTCGTTTCGTTGAGTATTCGCGTAACGTCGCGTTACTCCGCTTCCTCGATTCCGCGAGCAGGGAGTTTTCGACTCGGTCCAAAATCAGAAGCGTCCTCGCAGCCTCGCGATTTCCGAAACGAAATGGGCACTTGAAGCGAAGAAACAACGCTTTAACCGCTCGGTGTTTTTGCAACTGACGATGGAAGAGCGGACGCGAGCGTATCTCCGGGGACGGTTCCGCGACCACTACCGGACGGTAGAACCGGAACTCCCGCCCGCCGCGGACGAGCGCGAGTGGGGCTACATCCCGTGGACGTCCGGGACGGGAACGACGATGGTTCGGCACAACTCGCTCCTCGACCTCGGAACGCTCCGCGGGTTCCTCGAACGAGAGCGTCCGCGCCACGTGTATTTCTCCGCCGGGCGGTACAGGAATCCCGGTGCGGGAACGATGGACGTAAAGGGATGGCAGAGCGCAGACCTCGTGTTCGATTTGGACGCGGACCACCTCCCCGGAGTCACCCCCGAAACCCCCTACGCCGAGATGCTGGCGCGGGGGAAGGCGGAACTGCTCGACCTGCTCGATTTGCTCGACCGGGATTTCGGCTTCGACGACATGACGGTCGTTTTTTCGGGCGGTCGAGGTTACCACGTTCACGTTCGGGACGAAGGTGTCCTCGAACTTGACCGCGAGGCTCGCCGAGAAATCGTGGACTACGTCCGGGCGGCGAACGCGGAGTTCGAATCGCTAATCCAATCCGAAGCGGTCGCCGGTATCGGGCTGAAAAATCCGACCCAAAAACGCACGCTTCCGACCGACAGCGGGTGGGGCGGACGAGTTCACGACTACCTCTGTTCGTTCGTGGACGAACTGCTGGCGATGGAGGAAGAAGACGCGCTCGAACTCCTGCAGGAGTTCGACGGTATCGGCGCGGGAAAAGCGGCGGGGGCGTACAAAGCCGCGAAAAACAATCACGAAGAGATCGAGCGCGGCAACGTGGACGTGCATCCGGCGTTTTACGGCTTAGCGAAAATTCTCGCGGCGGACGTGTTCGAATCCGAAACCGCGGCGGTGGACGAACCCGTGACTACCGATACGCATCGACTCATCCGACTTCCCGGCAGTCTCCACGGCGGGAGCAGTTTGGAGGTGACGCGGATTCCGCACGACGAACTCGTCGACTTCGACCCGCTTCGGGATGCGGTTCCCGAGACGTTCACGCGACACGACGTGACGATAGAATTGGACGAAGAAGTACAAGTCGAACTCGCTGGCGAAAGATTTAGGCTCCCGGCGGGAGATGTATCAACTCCGGAATACGTGGCCAACTTTCTCATGGCGCGTGGCCGGGCAGAAAAAGGGAAAGAATGAATCTCGACGAACTCCGCAGTGTTCAGAGCAAGGAGCGCTCGAAGGATAGCCTACAGCATCTGCGCGAATCCTTCTACGAGGACGTGGGGAGCTACATCGGGAGTTTGCGCGACGAACGCGAGCGAGCAGCGGAGCGAGCGGACAACCCGTTCGATTCGAGCGACGTCAATCGACTGACCGACGAAATTCAGACGGCGGAGGATGTCGTCCAAGCGATATACGAACGACGGGTCGGAAAAGTCGTCAAACGCGCGAGCCTCTCCGCCGCGGGGATTCCGGCGGACGAGGAGGGACTGACGAGCGAAGAGCAAGAACTGTTCGCCGACCTCGTGGAACGAATCGAATCGAACAAATCGACCGTTCTCGACGTGCTGGCCGGGAACGGGTCGGATGGCAATCCGACCGAAAGTGCTGTGCCAACGGGAATGGAACCCGCCGACTCCGCTCCGGACGGAGCGGAGTCGGCTGAATCGAGGTCTGCCGAGACGGGTCCGGGAACGGAAACTCCGGAACCAGAGACGCCCACCGCCGAACCCAAATCGGAATCCGAAGACCATCGGTCGTCCGCGGAAGTGGCGGCGGTTGCGGACAATCCCGAGGATTCCGGGACAGAGTCCGAAGCGGCGTCCTCCTCCACGACGGCCGTCGAAACGGGAGACGAGATGCCCGATGATACTGACGGAAGCGGAACTGCGGGCGAACCGAAACCCTCGCTTTCCAACGAGCGAACCACGGTTCGAATCACCCGCGACATCGGCGAAATCCTCGGCGTGGACGAACGCGAGTACGACCTCGCGAGTGAAGACGTGGTGACACTTCCGGCCGAAAACGCCGGGCCGCTTATCGAGCGCGACGCCGCCGAAAAGTTGGAATAACGAACACCGTTCCGGCGAATCTTCGATTTTAAGGCAAATCGTTGAGAAGCGAGAGCCATGCTCACCGAACTCGCGTGGCTCGTCGTGCTCGCGGTGGGTAGCACGGCGGTCGTCTGGAAAGGGAGCAACATGCTGGAGCGCGCGAGCAAGCGTTTATCGGCATACTACGATCTGCCCCCGATCGTACAGGGCGCCATCGTCGTCGCGGTCGGGTCGAGTTTTCCCGAACTGTCGAGCGTCGTCGTTTCGACGTGGTTCCACGGCGAGTTCGATTTGGGCGTGAGCGCCGTCGTCGGTTCCGCCATCTTCAACCTGCTCGTCATCCCCGCGTTGTCCGGTATTTTTTCGGACGGCGTCGAAGCCGACCGGTCGGTCGTCTACAAGGAAGCGCAGTTCTACATGATCGCCGTCTCGGTGCTCATCATCACGTTCGCGCTGGCGGTCATCTATTACCCCGTTCCCGACGTTCGCCTCGGCGGGACGGTGACGTGGCAACTCGCACTCATCCCCATCGCTTTCTACTGCGTCTATATTTTCACGCAGTACCAGGACACGCAAGACCACGACGCAGATGAAGCACCTGAGGACATCAACCCACTCCGCGAGTGGGGGCTGCTCCTCGCCAGTCTGCTCGTCATCGCGGTGGCGGTCGAAGGCCTCGTCGAGGCCGCAATCGGGTTCGGTGACCTGTTCGACACACCGAGTTTTATCTGGGGGTTGACCGTCATCGCCGCCGGAACCAGCCTCCCCGACACGCTGGTCAGCGTCCGGGCCGCCCGCGAGGACGAGGGCGTCACCAGCCTCGCCAACGTGTTCGGAAGCAACGTCTTCGACCTCCTCGTGGCGGTTCCGACCGGAGTGCTCATCGCAGGTTCCGCGAACATCGACTTCGCGGTAACGGTGCCGATGATGGGTTTTCTCACCCTGGCCACCATCGTCGTCTTCGGCTTCCTCCGAACCGAACTCACGCTCACGAAGGGCGAATCGTGGGGACTACTCGGCGTCTACGGATTGTTTTTGGTGTGGATGCTTCTCGAAACCGCGGGTGTGACGAATCTCGTTCCGGGGGCGTGACGACCGAAACGCCACCAGTGACGGAAGAGCGATAAGCTAGTGACACAACGGAGAAAACTAGCAATCGACACTAACTACGAAAACAAGCAATCGACGCAACCGCTGGCGGTTAGCAGTTCACCGGAAAATCTCCGATTTTCCGGGGCGACGACCGAATGGCGCATGGACGACTCGCGGCGCGAGTCGTCCACAGCGAAATGAAGGGGGAGTGTCTTCCTGAACGCAGTGAAGGAAGGCTCGGAAGTCGCATGCCCGAAGCGAGCAGAAACGTCTTCCGGTGCTTTTGATGAACGTTTTTCAGGGAGACGGTCAGTTTCCCGCGAAATCGCGGGAAACTGACCTTCGACCGTCGTAAAACGTTTTATTGGAAGGTTCTGCCCAACTGCTCTTCCTTCTTCGGTTCGGCGGTGTCGAACCGTTCTTCGATTTCCTCGTAGCGCTCCTTGGTTTCCTCGGTGACGCTCGGCGTCACCTCGTCCAGCGCGTCTTCGAAATGCTCGGCGGTGATGCGGACGTTGCCGACGCTGTCGCCGATGTCCTCGCGCGAGACGCTTTGGATGAACTCCCGACTCGCCGCCATTGCGGCTTCGCGGCAGACGGCCTCGATGTCGGCACCGACGTAGCCGTCGGTTTTCCGCGCCAGCGAGTCGAGGTCAACGTCGTCGGCCAGCGGCTTGTGGCGGGTGTGAACCTCGAAGATGGCTCGGCGAGCGTCCTCGTCCGGAACCGGCACGTGGACGTGCCTGTCGAGGCGGCCCGGACGCAGGAGCGCCGAGTCGATGAGGTCGGGGCGGTTCGAGGTGGCGATGACCACCACGTCTTCGAGTTCTTCGAGGCCGTCGAGTTCGGTCAGCAGCTGCGAGACGACGCGCTCGCTGACCTGCGAGCCACCGCCGCCGTCGCGTCCGCGCTCCGTCGCGATGGAGTCGATTTCGTCGAAGAACACCACGGTCGGGGCGTTCTCGCGGGCCTTGCTGAACACTTCGCGGACGCCCTTTTCGGATTCTCCGACCCACTTCGATAGCAGTTCGGGACCCTTGATCGAGATGAAGTTGCTGTCGCTCTCGTTTGCGACGGCCTTCGCCATCAGGGTCTTCCCGGTTCCGGGCGGGCCGTACATCAGGACGCCCTTCGCGGCCTGCATATCGAGCGATTCGAACACCTCTGGGTAGTCGAGCGGCCATTGGATGGTTTCGCGAAGGCGCTCTTTCGTGTCCTCCAGACCGCCCACGTCCTGCCACGACACGTCGGGCACTTCCACGAACACTTCGCGGAGCGCCGAGGGTTCGATACCTTTCAGGGCTTCCTTGAAGTCCGCTTCAGTTACTTTCAGCGACTCCAGTACGTCCGCGGGAATCTCGTCCGAATCGAGGTCGAGTTCCGGGCGGACGCGACGGAGCGCGTTCATCGCGGATTCGCGGGCCAGCGACTCGAGGTCGGCACCGACGAACCCGTGGGTGTTGTCGGCGTACTCCTCCAAATCGATGCCGTCAGCGAGGGGCATCCCGCGAGTATGAACCTGCATGATTTCGAGCCGACCGTCGCGGTCCGGCACGCCGATTTCGATTTCGCGGTCGAAGCGACCGCCGCGCCGGAGTGCGGGGTCAACCGCATCGACGCGATTGGTCGCGGCGATAACCGTCACCTCGCCGCGCTCTTCGAGGCCGTCCATCAGCGAGAGCAGTTGCGCGACGACGCGGCGTTCCACGTCGCCACCCGCCTCCTCGCGTTTCGGCGCGATGGAGTCGAGTTCGTCGATGAAGATGATGGCCGGGGAGTTCTGCTCAGCCTCTTCGAACACCTCCCTGAGTTGCTCTTCGGACTCGCCGTAGTATTTCGACATTATCTCCGGACCGGAGATGGTTCGGAAGTAGGCGTCGATTTCGTTGGCGACGGCTTTCGCCATCAGGGTCTTCCCGGTTCCGGGCGGCCCGTGGAGTAAAACGCCCTTTGGCGGGTCGATGCCGAGGCGACTGAACAGTTCGGGGTGTCGCATCGGGAGCTCTATCATCTCCCGAACCTGTTCGAGTTCGCGCTCCAAGCCGCCGATGTCCTCGTAGGTCACGTCGGGTCGTGCCTGTCCACCGCCTCCGGCCGCTCCGGCCGCGATTTCCTCGGCGGGGCGTTCGCTAATCTGGATTTCGGTGGAGTCTGTCACGACGACGGTTCCCTCCGGGTCGGTGCTGGCGACTTTGAGCGGAATGGACTGACCGGAACCCATCCCCATCAGACCGAAGCCGAACGGAATCGCCTGCCCTTGGGTGATGGCCTGCCCACTCAGCTTGTCGCGAATGTGTGGCGCGATGTTCCCGCGAATCTGAAGGTTTTGCGGGAGCGCGATGGTAACATTTTTCGCTGGTTTTACGTCGGCCTTCTCGATGCTAACCTTGTCGTCGATGCCGACACCGGCCTCTTGGCGAAGCTTGCCGTCGATGCGGATGATACCGCGACCCTCGTCTTCGGGGTACCCCGGCCAAACCCGTGCGACTGCACGACCCTGCCCGCGACCCTCGATAACGATGTAGTCGCCGTTTTCTACGCCCAGTTCCTCCATGGAACGCCGGTCGACCGCCGCGAGCCCGCGGCCAGCGTCCTTCTGCTTTAACGGCTTGACAGTGAGTTTCATCGTCCCTCCGTTATCGTTAGGACACCGTTGTTGATTAACACTTCTGCCCCGTCCGTCGGCAGTTCGATTTCCGTCTGGAGCGCATCGTCACCGTCCTCTACGATGACGATTGCCACGTCTTCGAGCACGTCCACGGCAACGTCCGCTGTTCCGAAGTCGGCGACGACGACATCTCCGTCGTCGTAGCTATACCGACGGGAAATGCTTCCACTCTGCTGTGAGATACGTTCGAGCGTCATGTTTGGCTAACCTTTGGTTAGTTACTTAGATATTTAAATCTGTCGCCAATGGATACGCCACCGTACTGCGGTTACTGTCGAATCAGTACAAATGCGGTTCGAACCGGCTGTCAGCCGAAACCGCTCCGCATCAGTCCTGAACTTTATGCTCCGCGCATGTGAAACATGGTATATGGAAACAGTCACACACCACGACCGGACGACAGCCTATCGCATCGCAGACCGTGGTGGTGATGGCGACCCCGTTCTGTTCGTCCACGGGAGCGGCGGCACCCACGAACTCTGGAAGGCACAACTCGCTCGCCTCGCTTCTACCTTCCCCGTCGTCGCACTTGATTTGAGTGGCCACGGCGACTCCGAAGACGTGGAAGCTGACCCCGGATGGAGTACCCTCTCGGCCTACGCGGACGACGTGCTCGCAGTCGCCCAAGAAACCGAAGCGAAAACGCTCGTCGGTAACTCGCTCGGCGGTGCTATCGTCGTACACCTCGTCCTCGACCGAGGTTTCGACCCCGACGCCCTCGCACTCGTCGGAACCGGCGCGAAACTCGCCGTACTGGACGACCTGCTCATCTGGCTCGAATCGGATTTCGACCGCGCTGTCGAGTTTTTACACGAAAGCGACCGCCTCTTTCACGACTCCGACAACCGCTACGTCGAACTCTCGAAGGAGTCGATGTACGAGGTCGGCCAGCGAGTGACGAGTCGGGATTTCCACTCCTGTCACACCTTCGACGTGCGGAACCAGTTGGACGAAATCGTCGCCCCGACGCTCGCCGTCGTCGGCGAACACGACATGCTCACGCCACCGCGGTATCATAAGTATCTGGCCGACAACATCATCGACGGTCAGTTCGTCGAAATAGAGGGAGCGGCACATCTGACGATGCTCGAAACGCCGGAGGCGTTCAACGGAACGCTGACGCGATTTTTGGAAGGCGTCCGTAATGACGCCGATTTTGGTAATTAGAAGGTTCGATAATCAATACACGTCGTCTAAGCTCTCCTCAACGTGCGAATGTTCGTCCGCCGGGAAATCGCCCGATTCGACTTCGGCGCGGAACGCGGAAACTGCGCGCTCCATCTCGCCGCGAACGTCGCCGAACTGCTTCGAGAACGAGGGACTCCACTCGCCCAGTCCGACTGCGTCGGTGATGACGAGAACCTGTCCGTCGGTGTGCGATCCGGCACCGATTCCGATTGTCGGGATGTCGAGTTCTTCGGTGATGGTCGCGGCGAGGTTCGCCGGAACGTGTTCGAGGACGAGCGAGAACGCGCCCGCCTCCTCGTGTTTCCGGGCGAGTTCGAGCATCTCGTCCGCGGTCTTCTGCGACGTTCCCTGTCGAGCGTAGCCCGACTGGTTGACGTGCTGTGGCGTCAGTCCGAGGTGGGCCATCACCGGAATCCCGATTCGCGAGAGCGTCTCGGTCAACTCGACGGTGTGACTCCCGCTTTCGATTTTGACAGCGTTCGCTCCCTCCTCTTTCACCATTCGACCGGCGTTCTCGACCGCCGTTTTCGCGTCGAAGCCGAAACTGAGGAACGGCAAGTCGGCGATGACGAGCGCGTCTTCGGCACCGCGGGAGACGGCCCCGGTTCGACTCGCAACCTCATCGACCGTGACTGGAAGCGTGGAGTCGTATCCCAACACCGCGTTCCCCATGCTGTCACCGACGAGTATCATATCGATGTCGGCGTCGTCTACGATTGCCGCAGTCGGCGCGTCGTAGGCCGTAAGCATCGTAATCGGCGCTTCGCCAGCCTTGGCGCGAATATCCCTCACCGTTGGCATGCTTCGAACTCCTTGTCGGGAGGGCTTAACCCCCCCGGTCGGCGACGGATCGACCGGAAGCTGGCTGGCTCGGTTGGGCAGCTGACCCGACCTGACAACGCTTAAGCCCGCCCAGTACTCGGATTTATCTGTGCCCGAACCAGTCGAAACCTACAGTCCGGACGGCGTCGATTATGGGTGGGTGATGCAGGTCACCTTCGTCACGACAATACTCGTCGGCGCGCCACTCGTTGCACTCATCGCGCTCTTTTCGGGAGTGTCCCTGCCGACGTGGGCCTCGCGTGTCTCCTTCGCGGTTCGCGTCGGCGCAATCGTGTGGTTCGTCACCGCGATTTGCGTGTTTTTCTACGCTCGCAGTCAGCAGACGGACTGAAACGCCGAAATTCGACAGTGGTCGAAAAAGACGACGAACGGGCAACGAACGGCGAAACGGGTTAAAATGACCCGGTACGGCGATACTATACTACATCGACTTGTTGGCACGAACTGAAATCCTCTTTCGGTGCATCCGCGCCCCCGCCACGTGAAAAGCGGGTCGAAAGCGATTCTGTTCCAGTATCATGTAGTTTATTTATTCAAATCTGCCAATAACGGTATCAATGAGAGCACCTGAAAAGGGGGGTATGACGGGAACGATTGCAGAGGTGACGTTTCCCGCCGACAAGTTCGCCCTCGAGCAAACTCTCCGATCACTTGATGCGACCCGGTTCGACATCGAACAGGTCGTGGCGTACAACCAAAACCGGCTGATGCCGTTCGTGTGGGCTGGAACGAGCGACCGCGAGACCGTCGAATCCGCCTATCTCACCGACGAGAGCGTGAGTGCGTTCCAGTTCGTCGCCGAGTTCGATACCGAATGTCTCTACCAGTTGGAGTGGGTCGCCAAAATCGACTCCCTCGTCCGAATCCTCGTTGAAGAACGTGGGGCGATTCTGACCGCGACAGGGAAAGAAGATACGTGGAATCTCAGAATTTTGTTCGGCGACCACGACGCGCTCGCTCGCACCTATGAACACTGTGAAACCCAGGGAATCGACCTCGAAGTCAACACGATTCAGGAGTTCGTCCACGGCCGAACCGGCCAGTTCGGTCTAACCCAGAGCCAACGACGGACGCTTCAACTCGCCCACGACCGGGGCTACTACTCCGTTCCGCGGGAAGCCTCCGCGAAAACACTCGCGGGCGAACTCGGTGTGACACATCAATCCCTCTCGGAGCGACTCCGCCGAGGGCACGAAAATCTCGTAAAAAATACGCTCGGCGGCCGATAAGTCGAAACTAAATCAAATTTCGATGCGGGGGTACAATACGATTAAACGTATTCGAACGCCACACCTGCGCGTTCCGCAGTCAGTTCATCCCGGCGCGAATCGCCGATGAACACCGCGCCATCGACGCCCAGCGCGCGAAGGGTCGCCTTCAGCGGTTCCGGATGCGGCTTCCGAGTCGGAACCGAATCCCGTCCGACGACCGCATCCACGTGCCTTGCGAGTCCGTGCGTTTCGAGGCCGACGTGGCAGGCGGATTCGCAGTTCAGCGAACACACACCGACGGGAATTTCGCGGGAGAGCAGTTCGTCCGCGTGCGGCAGGCGAATCGAACGCCGCGCGCCGTCGCGCTCGTGCTGGCTAATTATCGCCTCGATTTCGTCGCGCACGTTCGCCTCGTCGGCCAAATCGAGCATCCGCCAGAGATCGGCGTCACTGGCATCGACGCCGTGACGTTCCAGCTCCACCGTTACGTCCTGTGCCACCGCCTTCCAGTTCACGATGAGTTGTACGAGCGTTCCATCGAGGTCGTACACCACCGCCGAAACGTCGTCAGTCACGGCTGTTCGTAGGTAGGTCGGGGGCAAAGGGACTTCGGTCGGCAGCTTATTCGATTGCTTCTTCCACCATCTCGACCAGCGTCGTCACGTCGGAATCGGGGTCAACCGTGAAAAACAGTCCTTCTTCGCCGACGAGTATCCGAACGAGAATAATGTGATCCATGAACGTGACGAACGACCGAACCTCACCCGCATCGCGAAACACGTCCTCGAAGAGGTCTTTTTCCATGAAATCGACGTGGACGTAGGAGAGCACTTCTTCGAAGTGGTCTACCATCTCCCGCTCGCTGTCGTACAAATCGAGGGTCAGCTGGTCGGCACGCAGGATGTTGAAATCCTCGGTATCGTACTCCACGCACAGGTGAACGGAATCGCCCGCAACGTCTCGGAGTACAGTGACTGCCGAATCGACGTCGAAGGAAACGAGGGATGAACGGTTGGAGATAGTCATCGAATCACGGAACTGGTTATTGAGTCAGCCATCCTAGTGATGTGGCATAAATCTGTGGGATTATTCCAACAATTTGCGGGCGATGACTTTCTTCTGAATCTCCGACGTTCCCTCGTAGATGGTCGTTATCTTCGAATCGCGGTACAGTCGCTCCACGTCGAAATCGGTCGTGTAGCCGTAGCCGCCGTGAATCTGCACCGCCTCGTTCGTGATTTCGACGGCGGACTCGCTGGCGAAATATTTCGCCATGCTCGCCGCCATTCCGTGTTCTTCGCCAGCGTCAGCGAGTCGGGCGGCGTCTCGAGTCAGCAGACGTCCCGCTTGTAGTTTCGTCTGCATATCCGCGAACTTGTGCCGGATTGTCTGGATGTCGGCAATCGGTTTGCCGAACTGCTCGCGTTCCCCGGCGTAGTCGATTGCGTGGTCGAATGCGGCCTGAGAAAGTCCGACCGCCTGACTCGCGATGCCGATGCGTCCGCCGGTCAGAATATGCAGGGCCGCGGAGAGACCCCTTCCTTCCTCGGTGAGTCGGTAGTCGGCGGGAATCCGCACGTCGTCGAAGATGAGGCTGGTCGTGTCGCTCGCGCGCAGACCGAGTTTCTCCTCTTTCTTTCCGACTTCGACGCCAACATCCTTCGGAACCACAAACTGCGTGACGCTTCGCGGGTCGTCCCGGTCGGTTTTGGCGAACAAGATTATCACGTCGGCGCGCTTGCCGTTCGTAATCCACTGTTTTTTGCCGTTGATGACGTACTCGTCGCCCTCCTTGCGCGCCTCCGTGGACATCTCGGCGGGGTTCGACCCGGCCTCCGGTTCCGACAACGCGAACGCGCCGACGGGCCTTCCCTCGGCCATCTCCGGAAGCCAGCGCTCTTTCTGTTCTTCGTCGCCGAACTCCGCGAGACAGGACGTTGCGAGACAGTGAACCGACAGCGCCGTGGCCACCGACAGAGCGCCGTAGGCGACCTGCTCGTTGGCGATGCTGTAGGTCATCTTGTCCACGTCGATACCGCCGTACTCCTCGGGGACCGTCATGCCCGTCAAATCGAGTTCCGCGAGACCGTCCCACACGTCCTCCGGGAACTCCTCGTTTTCGTCACATTCCGCGGCAGTCGGCTGGATTTCCTCGACAGCGAACTCCCGGACCACGTCACGAATGGCCCGTTGTTCCGGGGAGAGGTTCATGCCCGTTCTTCGAGTTCCGGGGGAAAAAGATACCCGTTCTGCGGCGGCCTGGAAGCGGAATCTCGGCACCCGCGATAAGTCTTTGCTCGGCGTCCTACTCGCGCAGAAACGTGACGACATCCTCCGGTTCCGCCGACAGTCCGCCGCCTTGCGCGAACGACGGACTGCCGCCGCCACCGCCGCCGAACTCCGCGGTCACCTCATCTATCACGTCGACCGCAGAAACGTCACCGTTCGCACCGACCACGAGGAAGGTTGCTCCATCCGCGCCGGTGAGCGCGACCACGTCGGCCGCGTCGCCAGCCAACTCTTGCACGCGGTCTGCGAGTTCGTTCGGGCCGACGCCGTCGATGGTGCCGACCAGCCACTCGTTGCCGTCTCTGGCAACCGTCTCGTCCGCCAACTCCTCAATTTTCGCGCCGACGAGTTGGGATTTCGCGTCCGCCAGTTCGCGTTCGAGACCTCCGAGTTCGTCCGAGAGTCGGCCGATTTCCGCGGGCAAGTTTTCGACGCTCGTTCCCGCGACTCGCGCCGAATCGAGCGCCGCGGATTTTTCGTCTACCTGCTGGCGAATCGCTGGCGGGCCGACGGCGAACTCCACGCGCGTCAGTCCCTCTCCGGGATTTGACCGTTCGAGGACGGTGACCGGACCGATTTCGTGCGTGTTCTCGACGTGCGTTCCGCCGCACGCCGCCACGTCCCACTCTTCGATTTCCACCACTCGAACCGTATCCGAATCGCTCAAGACGCCCTCCTCGGTTTTCGTGTTGAACGCGATTTCCTCGCGTTCCAACGCTTCTGCTTTGGGAACTTCTACCCACGAAACCGGGAGCGAATCCCAGACCACCCGGTTCGTCAGGCGTTCGAGTTCCACGAGGATCGAATCGTCGATATCCGTCGAAGTTTCGAAATCGACGCGGATTTTCTCTTCGGCGATGTCGAATCCGCCGTAGCCGAGGTCGTCCAAAATTTGCCTTCCAGCACCGTAGAGGACGTGGCTCGCGGTATGCGCCCGCATACAGTAAGTTCGGAACGTTTCGTCGATTTGGCCGACGACGGTGTCGCCCGGTTCGAAGCTCGGGTTCGCGTCCGCGTTGGATTCAGAACCCAACGCGGACGCGGTTTCGCCCCTCGACACGGCTTCCGTTTCGAGCGTGTGAACTACCGCTCCGTCGCGCTTCTGTACGTCCGCGACCGGAATGCCGCCGAGGGTTCCTCGGTCGGCTGGTTGCCCGCCGCTTTCGGCGTAAAAATACGTCTCGGAAAGAACGACGTCGCGCCCGTCCCGTCGTTCGACAGTCGCCTCAAATCCCGTTCGATAGGGTTCCGCTGCTGCGCGAGTCATACACCGTTCTCCGAAACGAGAAGACAAAAACGCTCCGCCGACTCGAACCCTACGCCGATTCCGACAGCGTCACGCCGAGGCGGTCTTCCAACGCTTCGATGACCGACCCGCCGACGCCCGCGCGGTTGGCCCGGTTTTGCTCGACGGCGAGAAGGTGTTTTTCCGGAATCTCGAGTTCCTCGGCGAGTTCCTCGCGCTGGAGTCCCGCATCCTGTCGCGCTTCGACGACGTTGTCGCCGTAGTTGGAGACGAGGTACGGAAGCGGGTCGTCGTCGTAGTTCGTCCCCTCTTCCTCCCAGTGGCGGGCGTCGCCCTTGCGCGCGTCGTCCATCCGCGCCGTTCGCTGGGCGGCCCGGCGCTTTCTATCCTGTTCGCTGGGTTCTCTCGATTCAGTCTTCGTGCGCTGTGCCGCGTCGTTGTGGCTCGCACAGTTTTCACAGACGGACAACTGTGCGCCCGCGACGCTCGCCTCGGTCAGCGAGTCGGTCGCTTTGCCGCAGAGTTCGCAGGAACCGCCGCCACCGCCGCCGGAGGAGTTCCCGGTCGAGTATTTGGCCATACACCTGTTAGGGAGGGGCCACATTTCAATATCGCGTTTACATTCGGAGCAAAGTGGTGGGAACGCGCCCGAACGTTTATCCTCGGCGTCGTCGTCCCCCTGTCGGGGGAATCGGGATGCTAAGCGCACGAAACCGACTGACAGGAGAGGTAGTGGAAGTTCAAACCGGCGACGTGACCACCGAAGTGACCATCGACGTGAACGACGAGACAGTAACCGCGGTCATCACCCGCGAATCGGCGGAAGACCTCGAAATCGAGGAGGGAATGGAACTGACGGCAGTGGTCAAAGCGACCGACGTGATGGTTCGCTCGGACTGAGTGATTGAACGGACGCGGACGAAAACCATTTTATCCGGAACCTCACCGACCGCTCGTCGATTCGCGCCGAATCGACAGACCGATTTACTCGCTTCCGGTTACGGTTTGCATGGACGAATTCGGCTACACCACCGCGGTCGAAACGCGCTACAGCGACTTCGACACGATGGGCCACGTCAACAACGCGGTGTACGCGACCTACCTCGAACAGGCACGACTCGACTACTTTGGGGACGTTATCGGAATTCCGCTGGACGAAATCAGCGGCGTCGTCGCTCACCTCGAAATCGATTATCGACGGTCGATAACGCCGGAAGACGAGGTGACTGTGGCCATGCGAGTTGCGGAACTCGGCGAGTCGAGCATCACGATGGAACACGAAATCCGAGCGGGAGCCGACGTGGCGGCAACCGCCGAAGTCGTGCAGGTCGCCATCGACGGGAATACCGGCGACCCTCGCCCGATCCCTCCAGAACTGCGCGACCGAATCATCACGTACGAAGGCCTCTGATCGCAGAATCTCATCGCAGGCGTCGAAACCATTTTTCGGCGTCGGCGAACTGGTTCGCCTTCAAGCGCGGGACTACACTTCCATTCGGCTCTATAGTCGATTTTTTGGTACGGGAACGAGACAGCGCTTGCTGGTCGGTATAAATGCAGATGACAGTCACCAGCCGTGGCTGATGACTGTTGTTTCAGTAGAATTGTGCGTGGGTGATGTCCACGAAGGAGATCACCTGCATCGTGTTCGGCGGTTACACCGCCTCACGAATCGCGGCAAAGCCGCGTTTGCGATGCGTGGGACCGGATTTGAACCGGCGGACCCCTACGGGACAGCGCCCTCAACGCTGCGCCGTTGGCCTAGCTTGGCTACCCACGCTCGCTGTGTCTTTCCGCACTCAATCGTAGACGGTGGCCTAATAAAAGACCTTTCATTTGAGTCGCCGACGCGAACGATTCGCACAGAAATGCCAGGTGGAGGCCACTAATTTCATATTATTTGGCGACGTTCGGAAGAAAGATGCCACTCCAACGGCTCATCAATCGGTTTCGAAACAGCCACATCGATTACGTCTGTGCGAACTGCGGACGCGCGTTCAACCTTCCCCTCGATTCGTGTCCCTCTTGCGAGGATGAGCCCCTGCATCGAATCAAGAAGTAACAGGTGTACGGCCGGCACTAAAGTAACTGGTATGCCGCGGGAGTCCTAACGCCTGAGCATGGAGTCTACGGTTCGGAACAACGTTCCGGCGCTGACCGCGCTGTTGACCGTCATCTCGCTCGCACTGGTGTTCGCCGCGGTACTTGGCATCGTCCCAAAGGGGTCGATTCCGCGCGCACCCGACTCAGTTCTCGGCGCAATTCCGCACGTCAACGCCGTCATCAGCATCATCGCAGTCGGGGTTATCGGAACCGCGTGGCGCGACATCCGCCGCGGAAACGTCGCCCGCCACCGCGCCGGGATGCTCACCGGTGTCGTGCTGTTCGTCGCCTTTCTCGGCTTCTATCTCTACCGCGTGTCGCTGGAGGGACCGACCGAGTTCGCAGGCCCGGAAACGGTCTACCAGTTCCTCTACCTGCCGGTGTTGGCGATTCACATGCTGTTGGCCATCGCCTGCATTCCCCTGCTCTACTACGTGCTTCTGCTGGCGATTTCGTACCCCATCAACGAACTTTCGGGGACGAACCACCCGCGAGTCGGGCGAATCGCGGCGACCCTCTGGTTGATTTCCTTTTCCCTCGGCGTGGTCGTCTACACCCTCCTCTACGTAGTGTACTGATACGACGGTTCGTCGGATCCCGTCTGGCAATCAGCCACACGATATTTCCCCCAACAACCCTTACGACACCTATGCCAATTCCCGGGTACGACGAGGACGATTTGGACGAGATGCTCGAAGAGCGACTGGAAGAGCGCGACGAGCAGTTTCTCACGCCGAGTCAGCGCGAGGAGTACGAAAACGGCGGTAGCCTCCTCGATATCCTGAGCGAAGACGATATTCATCGACTGCTGAACTGAGAATGCGAACTTCGAGGTGGAACAGCAGACCGTCCTCTGATTTTCATCAAAATCTACGCAACCGGCTCGCGGGTCTCGGCGGATGAAGGGCGAACGAAGAAGATACGAGTGGCGAAGCCACGAGTACCGACTGAGGGCCGGAGAAAATTTCCGATTTTCTCCGGCCCTCGGTCGTTCACGACTCGCTACGCTCGTCGCTCTCTCTCGCCCTTCATCCGCCGAGGAAGTGATCAAAATAGAATACAATAAAGGGAGGAAACATCGTATCTGAAATCATGTCAGAGATCACCAGTCGCCGGGTGGGCCACCACTTCATCTCGGCCCTGTTGGGGTTTGCGTCAGTGTTACTGTTTCATCTGGAATACGCCCCGGAAAACGCGGCGAATCCGTACTGGCTCGGTGGCGGCATACTGGTCGGCAGTACAGTGATTGTGATGGAGTATCGAAGGAGAGAAATCAGTGCGGTGCTGGAAAACTCGATGACGATTACGTCTCTCGCGCTTATCGTCGGTGTCGTCCTCGTCGCTACCGTAATCACGGTTGCTGAACTCCATTATACGCCGAAATGGACCTCCGGATTGTTGGGACTGGCCTGTAGCAATCTCGTCGTCGTCCCGCTCTATCTCTCGAACTGAGGGACACACTGCTCACAAATCGTTCTACAAAAGCTCGTTCTCAGTCGCTCGCACCTTCGATAACCGGACGCGACACGTCGCGGTCTGTCTCCTCGTCTTCAATGTCGTACGGGTATTCGCCGGTCACACAGCCCAGACAGAGGTCGCCCTGCTGGACGGCGAGCGACTCCGCGATGGCCTCCTTCGAGAGGTAGGCGAGACTGTCGGCCGAAATGGTGTCTCGAATCTCCTCGACGGATTTGTCCGAGGCGATGAGTTCCTCACGGGTGGCCATGTTGATGCCCATGTAACACGGCGCGACGATTGGCGGGGCACCGATGCGCATGTGGACTTCTTCAGCCCCGCAGTCTTTGAGCAGTTGGACGAGTTGGGTCGATGTCGTCCCCCGGACGATGCTGTCGTCGATGATGGTCACCGTTCGGCCCTCGACGGTCGATTTGATGGGGTTGAGTTTGAGACGAACCGCGCGCTCGCGCTCGTCCTGCGTCGGCATGATGAAAGTCCGTCCGACGTAGCGGTTTTTCATCATCCCTTCCGCGAATTCCACGTCCGAACCGTCCTCCTGTGCGGCCTCGGCGTACCCCGACGCGAAGGCGCGGCCCGAGTCCGGAACGGGCATCACCACGTCGGATTCGATACCGCTTTCCTCCCAGAGCTTTCGGCCGAGTTCGCGCCGCACTTCGTACACGAGGTTGCCGTCGATAACGCTGTCCGGGCGGGCGAAGTAGACGTGTTCGAAAAAGCAGTGCGCAGTTTGCTCGCGCTCCACGAGTTGATAAGTGTCGTAGCCCTCCCCGTCCGCTTGGAGGACGACGAGTTCGCCGGGGCGCACGTCGCGGACGAGTTCGCCGTCGATGGTGTCGATGGCCGAAGATTCGGACGCGACGACGTAGCCGTCGTCCACTTTTCCGATGACGAGCGGCCGGTTGCCTTCGGGATCGCGAACGCCGAGCACCGTGTCGTCGTGCATGATCGCCAACGAGTACGACCCGTGGATACGGTTCATCGTTCGCTTGACCGCGCGGATGAGGTCTTCTTCCAACAAATTTCGCGCCAAATCGTGCGCGATAACCTCCGTGTCGCCGTCGGAGGTGAAGGCGTGGCCCTTTCCGGCGAGTTCGTCCCGAATCTCCTCCGAGTTGACGAGATTGCCGTTGTGCGAGAGTGCGAGCGACCCGCTCTTGAACGAGACGGTAAACGGTTGCGCGCAGCTTTTGTCCACGCTTCCAGCCGTCGGATAGCGGACGTGGCCGATTCCGGCGCTTCCTTTGAGTCCGTTGATGTCCTCCTCGTCGAAGGCGTCACCGACGAGGCCCATCGAAACGTGGTCGTGTTGTTGAAACCCATCGTGAGTGACGATTCCCGCCGACTCCTGTCCGCGGTGCTGGAGGGCGTACAGCGAGTAATAGAGGGGGCGTGCCGCGTCTCGACCTGCGAGTGACGCGCCAACGACGCCGCATTTCTCCGTCGGCCCGCCGAGGTTCCCGTCCCGGCCAGTTGACATAGCTGACCATTGTGCGGGCCAGTAGTAAAAACCCCCGCTATCGTGTCGAATTCGGAATCTCGAAGACAATAATTATGCACGATTGTGTATATTTGTCTCGGCGAACGAGCCGTCGGCTCGTCGGTTGAGCAAGTAAGAGGGAAAATCAACGGCAGGCGCTTAGTTGTCGCCTGCTCGACTCTGCCACTCGTAGCTACGTTGCTTGCTCGACTTACCGAAGCCGCACGACGAGCATTCCTTTTTGCGCGAGTGGTACGATTTCTCGCCACAGCGGCGGCATTTCACGTGCGTCGTCTTGTTCTTCTTGCCCTGGCTTGGGGTTCCTGCGCCAGTCATGGATTAATCGAAACGACGTTATCGCCGCGTATAATGGTTGTGTCTTCGTCTTCGATGACGAGGTTCATGTGCTGGTCGTAGCCGGTGAGTGTTCCAGTGTACTCCTCGCCACCCTTCAACTGTACAGTCACGACAGAGTTCAGCGACGCTTCGAGAACGTCGAGTGGTCGTCCGCTCATATCAACAAACCCAGTGTTTGCGTTGATAAACGTACCGGAACGCGAGTCGGAAACCTTCGCTTTAACCGAAAGTTAGAGGTCGACCGAGAATCCGTCGTGCTCACTCGCTTGCACGGCGAACTCGGCGAGCAGGTCGGCCGATGCTTCTAAATCCTCGATGTCGATGACTTCGACGGGGGTGTGCATGTACCGATTCGGCAGGCCGAGGTTGAGCGACGGCGTCCCGCCGCTGGCCGTGTAAAAGGCGTCTGCGTCCGTTCCGGTTCGAATCCCCGCAGCCTGTAGTTGAATCGGTATTTCGGCGTCTTTCGCCGTCGTTCGAACTGCTTTGACCACTTCGGGGTGGTTCGTGCTCCCGCGTGCGACGACGGGGCCACCGCCGAGGTCGATGCCGATATCTTTGAACTGCTCTTCGCTCGTCACGTCCGGGCTGTCCATTGCGTGCGTCACGTCCACGGCGACGATTGCGTCGGGGTCGAGGTCGAAGCCGACCATCTTGGCACCCTGCAATCCGACTTCCTCCTGCACGGTACTCACGGCGTACACCGTCGCGTCGGCGCCGCGATCTGCCGCGCGGCGCAACGCTTCCGCGGCGACCCACGTTCCGACGCGGTTGTCGATACCCGGCCCGGCGAGTCGCGTCCCGTGAAGTTCCTCTATGTTCGGAGCGAAGATGATGGGGTCGCCCACGTCCACGAGCTCCTCGGCTTCCGCCTCACTGCTCACGCCGATATCGACGTGCTGTTCCGTGATATCCTCGAACTCGTCGTCCTCCGGGTCGCGCAGGTGAATCGCCCGCTGGCCGACGACGCCGTTGACGACGCCGTCGTCGGTGTGAACTTTCACCTGTTGTCCCTTCGTGACGGTTCTGTCCGACCCGCCGATTTTATCGACGCGAAGGAAGCCGTCCTCGTCGATTCCGGCGACGATGAGGCCGATTTGGTCGGCGTGCCCTGCGAAGGCGATTTCGGGGCCGTCGCCTTCGACGACGGCGACGGCATTGCCGTACTCGTCCGTCCGTACTTCGTCCGCGAATTCGGAGACGTATTCGACCCACGCGCGCTGTCCCGGAACTTCGAATCCCGAAGGGCTTGGCGTCGTTAACAGTGTCTGGAGAAACGCGCGACGCTGTTCGTTCATACGAGTTTAGGGGGGACGGTGTCTCTTCAACCTCCTGAACATCGGCGAATGTTGTAACAATATGGATATTTATCCCGAACCGATAAGGCCGAGATTACCGAATGGGTGTGCATGGGGGTTTTCGAACTGCACCTACACGAACCGAATTTCACGCTCAACGCGGGCGAAAAAGGGTCGAAACCGAATCTCGACTGGGGCCAAACCGACGGCGAGGAGGAACGACCGCCGATTGCGGAGAAGCTCGGGCCGGTGTTCGTTCTGCTCGCCGTCATCGTTCTCGCGGTTCTCCGCAATCGCCGCCGAGAGTAGGACGAACGATCCGGAGCAATCGAAATACGCGCAGACGAACGGAAAACCAACACGGACGGGGTAAATCAGGAGGGAAAAACGAAACCAGTGTAGACAGAAGGATTTTGTCCGCGCGAACCCAACGTGACCGCGTGAATCTCTATCGTAGCGTGCGTGCCGTCACCGGCGCGTCCGGAAACGGCCCGATCGACTGGGCTGCGGTCGCCGAGGCGGCGAAGTCTGCGACGGAACCGGGGTCTATCGAACTCTCCGCCGAAGAGCGGACGGGGTACGCGACCGACGTTCGTGACGCCCGCGCTCGCGTCCGAGAGGCGTCCGGCGTCTCGTTCGACGTGCCGGACACCGTCGAAATTCAGAACCGTCACCACTGGATAGACGCGAACATCACCACGTTCAAGCGCGTGATGGAACCCATCGAGGAACACGGGCAAACGGTGCTTCCCGGCGTCTCCCGCGTCGTCAACACGGGAACGATGTCGTTCATGCTCGCCCTCCTCGGTAACAACGTCCTCGGTCAGTACGACCCGCTCTTGCTCGCGGACGGCAAGGGGGACGACCACGCTCTCTACTTCGTCCATCCGAACATCAAGCGAATCGCCGGAAAGTTGGACGTGGATTTCGACCGGTTCCGGCGCTGGATAGCCTTCCACGAAGTGACCCACGCCGCGGAATTCGGCGCGGCTCCGTGGCTCTCAGGCCACCTCGAATCGCGGATGGAATCCGGCATCGAAGCGTTGGCCCACGGCCAAGTAGACCGCGAGGCGTTCCGCGAACTCGACGCCGTGATGACCTCCGTCGAGGGGTACGCCGAACTCCTCATGGACGAGGCATTCGACGACGAGTACGAAGATCTGCGGCGGAAGATCGAGGCCCGTCGGAAAGGGATGAACCCCCTCTCGAAACTCGTCCGGCGGATGCTCGGACTCGGCATGAAACGCAGACAGTACGAGCGCGGTAAGGAGTTCTTCGAGTACGTGGTCAGCGTCGAGGGCGTCGAAACCGCGACCCGAGTGTGGGACGGTCCGGAGAACCTCCCCAGCGACGACGAACTCGACCACCCCGAACAGTGGCTTGCGCGAATCAAGTAGTAGAACTCACCGCATAATCCACGACAGATACCACGTCAACAGCGCACCGAGAAGGAGGCCACTCAGGGTTGCAACGATCATGCCGACTGTGTTTGCGCCGCTCTGAAATGCGATGAGTCCGCCGGACGCGCCGACCAACAGGACGATTGCGATTTTCAGGCGAACCATCGCCGACGACCGGTCTTCGGAACTCATCGGCGCGACCATTATCGCACCCGAGTTTCGTGCGTTGTTGCCGCTCTCTTTCGAACCGTCGCTTGCGCGCCGCCATCGCGTGCCGGGTGTACTGCCCCCATGAAAACAGGCGCGGTTGGGAGGTTCTTAAACCCCGACGGGATGCGATTCCTACTGAAAACCTCTGCCCACTTCGTCCTCGTCGATGAGGTCGTCTAGTTCCGCGGTCAACAGTTCCTCGCTCTCCTCGAATGTCTCGGAGAGGTCGTCAACCGATTCGGGGCGGTCGTAGCCGTCGAAATCCATCGGCCCGAACGCAGGACTCTCGATGACTCCCATCACGTCATCGAATAGATCTGCCCCGGACGTTGGGGCGTCGGCGTGCGCCTTCAACACCTCGCCGAGGTGCTTCGCGCGCGCTTCGGCCTCCGCTTCGTCCGGCGGTTTCTCTTCGGGGTTCCGAACCGCGAATCGCCCCTCGCGGGAATCTTTTTCCGGAAGATAACTTCCGATTTCGTCGTCCAACTTTCGGG
Source organism: Haladaptatus pallidirubidus (assembly GCF_020700235.1). Lineage (GTDB taxonomy): Archaea > Halobacteriota > Halobacteria > Halobacteriales > Haladaptataceae > Haladaptatus > Haladaptatus pallidirubidus. Next base: position 336,280 of record NZ_CP085301.1, read on the forward strand.
CGACCCGCGCGCCGACCCCGCGAACCTCGTAGGGATTTTTCGCGTAGGTTTTCAGATGGTACAGTCCCGCCTTCCGATGGCCGAGATACAAATCCTCGCCGACGCCGCCCGCTCTCCGTCCCCCGGCAGCCCGCCATCCGTCCGGGTCAACGTCGCGGTCGATAACGTCTTGTAGGATTTCCTGCCACTCTCGAACCCGCATGGATACACCGTGACACGCCGAGGAGATTAACGTGTCGCTTCCGCGGGATAGTTCGTCGCGATGGGTGAGAGGGTCTTGACTCATTTCTGTGAGATACCATCGGGACAGTCACAACGAAGGATACGTTTTGGGTGGGACTCCGCTAGGTAATCACGACTCCAAAATAACCGCACCGCAGGCCACACACCTCCCCAACCGATTCCGTCGCGCCTCTCGGCGCTCGGTCATCCCTCCCGCACTATCAGCACAGCCCTTCGGAGGTGACTCGCGGCTCCGCCGCTCGCATCGCGGTTTCGCAGAAACCGCGTTTTTCATCAGACCTGTGCCAGCGCGCGCCACCGTGATTGATTGGGTTCTCGAATCGTCGTAAATCACCCTGGCGCGTGCTGGCGAGGCTTCTCAAACGTACAGTTTTCGAAGGCTCGCCAAAGCCGCGCGAGGTCTTCCTGAACGAAGTGAAGGAATGGCTCGTCAGAGCTTGTCTCTGACGGTGGACGACTGAAACGAGCGCCAGCGAGTTGAAGGCGTGTGGGCGGGTGCGAGGCGGCGGCGGTATTTGTTGTCGTGAATTGCTAAGCGCGCCAAAAATACAAAAACTGGTCACGGGAAACATACTTGAAGGTTCGGAAAGCCACCTTCAAAATATCAGTTCTGTAGAAGATTGATAACGAACTCCATCGCACACTGAAACATGACCGACGACCTCGCCGACCTCGGATTCCGAGACACGAATCATCCGACGGCCAGACTGCTTTCTGCAGTCAAACGCCCGATGGTCGGCGTCCTCGGAATCTGTACCGTTATCGGCGTCGTCGCGCTCCCGAATCCACTTCCGGAACTCCCGGTCGCGCTCTACGCCCTCCTTGGCATCGCCGAGGGGACTGGACTGGCAGTCGCGGCGGAAAATCTGGTTGCGCGCCCGACCACACCATTTCGGTTTCGCCGCGCAGTACAGACGGTCGGAATGGTCGCCGGGGCCGTCCTGACGTTCGTGGCCGCAATGGCGGTTTTGGGCGTTCACCTGACTCCGCGATTGGACACTATTGGGTGGCTTTTGCGTCTCGGTTCCGGCGTCGCTGGCCCTCATCGATTATCTGAAAGACAGGGTTCGGACGGAGTTGCAGCCCTGATTTTCCGACGGATGTTTCTCCCGGACTTACACTTACCGCGACAGCCACTTCTATTTCCTCCCGGAAGAAATCGGAGGACATGACCGACGCAGAAAACGACTCGCCTACGGTTCTCGTCCTCCGGCGAGGAACCCACGGGATGCCCGTCTTCGACTACGTCGCCGAACTCCGGGAACGACTGCCGAACCACGAGATCCTACACGCTCGAACGCCCGACGAGGAGCGCGAGTTCATCGCCGACGCCGAAATCGTGGCGGGGATGTCCATCGACGAGGAACTGCTCGACCACGCCGAAAACTTGCACCTGTTCGCCTGTGCCTACGCCGGGACGGGCCACCTCCCGCTTTCCGCGCTCGAATCGAAGGGAGTGGCGGTGACCAACGCCTCAGGCGTTCACGGCCCGAACATCGGCGAGCACGTTCTCGGCGCGATGCTGACGTTCGCCCGCGATTTCCTCCGCGCGGGACGCCAACAGTCGCGCAGGGAGTGGCGGCACTTTCAGGCGGACGAATTACGGGGGAGCACCGTGACCGTCGTCGGATTGGGTGCAATCGGAAGCGCCGTCGTCGAACGATTGGCAGGCTTCGGCGTCGAAACCATCGGCGTCCGCTACTCGCCAGAAAAGGGCGGTCCGACGGACGAGGTTCTGGGATTCGACGATTTGCACGACGCGCTTTCCCGAACCGACTACCTCGTGCTGGCCTGCCCGTTAACCGACGAGACGGAAGGATTGCTCGGCATCGCGGAGTTCGATACGCTCCCACCGAGTTCCGTGCTGGTGAACGTCGCCCGCGGAAAAGTAGTCGAAACCGACGCGCTCCTCTCTGCGATTCGCGGCAATCAAATTCGCGGTGCGGCGCTGGACGTAACCGACCCCGAACCGTTGCCGGAAGATCATCCGCTATGGAACTTCGAGAACGTCCTCATCACGCCTCACATGGCGGGTCACACGCCCGAATATTTCGCCCGACTCGCGGACATCCTCGCCGAAAACGTTCGGCACGTGAACGAAACCGGAGAATACGAGGGACTGCGGAATCAGGTTCGGTAGCGGATTCCGCGGTGCCGCGGAATCCGCCTCAGGTTCGGTAGTCGTAAGCGAGGTACAGAAACATGAACCCGAACACGCCGACCATCGATGCGAGCAGAAGCGAAACCACAACGTCCTGACCCGCGGAGCGCCCCACAACGACGATTCCTGCGGCAATGCCGACGAGTAGCAGGCCGAACGCCACGAGCGTCGCCTGCACGGTTCGATTCACTTCGGTCGGTTGACTTGTAGGTTCGTGAGCAATTCCATCTTCGATAACCCGTTCGACTGCCGGTGCCACCGACACGGGAACCGAGAGCCAATGCGTGTTGTTGAGGCGTTGTGCCTCGGAGGACAGTCGAAAAACGGTCATTCCAGCGAATTTGAACCGGCGGAACCCGTCGTAGTCGTCGAACGCGAGTTCGCGGGCCGGACGGAGGTCGGAATCGTCGATTCTGATGACGCGCCGAACCGGGTCTAACTCGCCTGACGATTCGAAGGTACCTACGATGACGAACATCGCTCCGTAGAGAACCGGAAATAGCAGTAGTAGCCACGGAGCGACCAGCACTGTGGCGATGAGAGCCACTGCACTGACGACTGATGCGACGACCAGGGGGAGCGGTCGAAGATGCTCGTCAAATCCTAAAAATCCCGGTCGCTGGTTCGAATCGGCGACCAGCGGAAGCAGGTAGAGCAGGGAAAGCGGCCCGCCGACCAACCCGAGGAGGAGGGCAAGTGCGAGAATCTCGAACTGGCCCGAAAGTATCGTCGTCACACCGACGAACGCGATTCCGAGAAGTACGATGAGCGTCACACCGCCGAAAACTCCGTAGGCCCCGTGCAGAGAGATGAGCGCGAGATGACTGTCCGACGGGTCGAGCGACCATCGAATCGTTTCGTTGGAGGACACGTTTCACACACTGTGTGTCCACATCATATACATTCGGTCGAAAATCGGAGGGCGGTCGGATAGCGGTTCGGTCGGGGAAAGAGCAGTCGGCGCGACTACCAGAGCTGTGCGGTGGGCGTCTCGCAGGTATCGCAGACGACCGCGTCGTTTCCTTTGTAGGTGCCTCGCTCCAGTTGGCCGTCGGGACACCACTGACACTCCTCTCCTTCGAGGCGTCTGATAACGCTCGGTGGGGTCGTCAAACTCATCTTGTTCGCACGTTTCGTCGCTCCCGCTATGAATTTGCTGGCCCACCTTGCAGGGAGTTTATCCTTCGTGGCGCACTAGGAAGGAACATGAGCGAACAGCAATCCAATCTCCCCGAAACCGAGGACGAATGGCGCGAACGCCTCTCCGACGAGGAGTACCACGTCCTGCGCCAGCAGGGCACCGAGCGCCCGGGAACCGGCAAACATCTCGATAGAAAGGACGACGGAACCTACGTTTGCGCTGGCTGCGGCGCGGAGCTGTTCGATTCGGATACGAAGTACGATTCGCACTGCGGTTGGCCGAGTTTCTACGACGTGCCCGAGGGGAACGTCGAGACGCGGGAGGACAGAAGTCACGGAATGGTTCGAACCGAAGTCGTCTGCGCGAACTGCGGTGGCCACCTCGGCCACGTCTTCGATGACGGCCCGGAACCGACCGGCCAACGTTACTGCATCAACAGCGCGGCGATGGATTTCGACGAAGAGTAGTTAGGTAGTACGCCCTCGATGACGCGTCTCCAAACGGGAACGCAGAGGAGTATCTTTTGGACGGTATCGCTCGGCCGATATTCCGTAGAACATTCATCAATAGAATGACGACAACGACAACCATCTGAACGGCACTATGAGTTCCGCCGAGAACGGGCAGGTCGTCGTGATAACCGGCGCGAATGAGGGAATCGGCTATCACGTGGCAACCGCGCTACTCGATCGCGGCTACCGAGTCGCAAGTTTGGATGTCGATGGAACAAACGTCCAGTCACTTCAGGAAACGCACCCCAATCGAGTGCAGTTCTATCGTTGCGATGTAACGGTGGATGGGGATGTCCGAACCGCGGTTGACGAAATTCTCGACCGATGGGGACGGATCGACATCCTCGTCAATAACGCCGCGATATTCAATTTTGCCCCTTCGAAAACCACACCCTTGCCGACACGAAGCGCGAGTTCGAGGTAAACTACTTCGGGTACGTTCGGACGATTCGACCCGCCTGCCGAACGACACGCCTTTCCTCCCGCCCGAGAAAACCCGAATATGGACAGAAAGCGAGAGCTTTCGAGCATCGACCTCGCCGCCGTCGTCCGCGAACTCGCGAGTTACGAGGGCGCGAAGGTCGATAAAGCGTACCTCTACGGTGACGACCTCCTGCGCCTCAAGATGCGGGATTTCGACCGGGGACGCCTCGAACTACTCATCGAAGTGGGCGAAACCAAACGCGCTCACACCGCCGCGCCGGAACACGTTCCCGCCGCGCCGGGCAGACCGCCGAACTTCGCCAAGATGTTGCGAAATCGGCTCTCCGGAGCCGATTTCGCGGGCGTCGAACAGTTCGAGTTCGACCGCATCCTCCAGTTCGAATTTCGGCGCGAGGATAGCGACACGACCATCGTCGCGGAACTGTTCGGACAAGGCAACATCGCCGTGCTGGACGAGAACTACGAAGTCGTGGACAGCCTCGATACAGTTCGGCTCAAATCTCGAACCGTCGCCCCCGGGTCGCAGTACGAGTTCCCCAACTCGCGGGTGAACCCGCTCGAAATAGAGTACGAGGAGTTCGAATACCGGATGAACGATTCGGACACCGACGTGGTTCGGACGCTGGCGACCCAACTCAACTTCGGCGGACTGTACGCGGAAGAGGTCTGTACCCGCGCGAACGTCGAGAAAGCGATGGACATCGCGGACGCCGATGAGGAGGAATACGAACGACTGTACGCCGCCATCGAGCGTCTGAAGGAGCCGCTGGTGACTGGAGATTTCGATCCTCGTGTTTACTACGAGGACGACACCCGAGTTGACGTGACGCCGTTCCCCCTCGAAGAGTACGAGGAGCGAGACGTGGAAGCGTTCGACTCGTTCAACGCTGCGCTGGACGACTACTTCACGAACCTCGATTTGAGCGACGACGACAGCGGAGGAGCGAACTCCCACGAACTACAGAAGCCGGATTTCCAAGGCCAAATCGAGAAACAACAGCGCATCATCGACCAACAGCAGGGTGCAATCGAAGGCTTCGAACGGCAGGCGGAGGTGGAACGAGAGAAGGCCGAACTGCTGTACGGCAACTACGGGTTCGTGGACGAAATCCTCTCGACGGTGCAAAATGCCCGTGCGGAAGACGCTCCGTGGGCGGACATCGAAGCCAGATTCGAGGAAGGTGCGGAGCGCGGCATCGAAGCGGCGGAAGCCGTGCGGGGAATCGACGAAAGCGAGGGAACCGTCACCGTCGAAATCGACGATACGGAAATCACGCTGTTTCCGGAAGACGGCGTTGAGAAGAACGCGGATCGCCTGTATCAGGAGGCGAAGCGGATCGAGGAGAAGAAGGCGGGTGCGCAGGCCGCAATCGAAGACACCCGCGAAGAGTTGGAAGCCGTGAAGAAACGGAAAGAAGAGTGGGAAGACGAACCGAACGAGGAGCGAAGCGACGACGAACCGAAGGACATCGACTGGCTGTCGCGGGCGTCAATCCCGATTCGGAACCAAGAGCAGTGGTACGAGCGATTCCGCTGGTTCCGAACCTCCGATGGGTTCCTCGTCATCGGCGGGCGAAACGCCGACCAGAACGAGGAACTCGTCAAAAAATATATGGACAGAAACGACCTGTTCTTCCACTCACAGGCCCACGGCGGCCCGATTACCATCCTCAAAACGTCCGACCCGAGCGAACCCTCGAAGGACGTGGACGTGCCCGACCGAAGCAAGGAGGAGGCCGCCCAGTTCGCGGTGTCCTACTCGTCGGTGTGGAAGGACGGACGCTTTTCGGGAGACGCCTACATGGTGTCGCCAGAACAAGTGTCGAAGACGCCCGAAAGCGGCGAATATCTGGAGAAAGGTGCGTTCGCTATCCGCGGCGACAGAACCTATTTCGACGACACGCCGGTCGGCGTCGCGGTCGGTATCACCGTCGAACCGAACACCCGCGTCATCGGCGGTCCACCGTCGGCCATCGAATCGCAGGCCGAAACCCACATCGAGGTAGAACCAGGGCAGTACGCCCAGAACGACGCCGCAAAGCGGCTGTACCGCGAATTCCGTGAGCGATTCAAAGATACCTCGTTCGTGCGAAAAGTGGCGAGCCCCGACCTGATTCAGGAGTTCCTGCCCGCTGGGGGCAGTCGGATGGTGGACTGACACGTCCGCTTTTCGCGAAGAAGGGTTAAGCGCTTGGCGAGCGTCTACATCGTAGAGTTCACGGGGGTTGCGCGTCGCGCAGACCCGCACTCAGGGGATAAACCATGTTCAACGACAGCATCAACTACCTGAAAGACAGTGACGACGCCGCGAAAACCGTGCTCATCGGCGGACTACTCGCCATTTTCGGCTTCCTCATCATCCCGGCGCTCATCGTGGAAGGATACGTAATTCGCGTCCTGCGCCGCGGGTCGGCGGGTGACACTGAAGCACCGGTGTTCAGCGATTGGGGAACGCTCACGGTCGACGGCCTGAAAGCCGCCATCATCACGCTCGTCTACTTCCTCGTGCCGGCAATACTCGCCGCAGTGTTCGTTGGCGGAGGAGCCGCGCTCGCAAACGACGCGCCATTTATCGGCGGAGTGGTGGCCCTGTTCGGCGGCCTGCTGACCCTGATTGCGACGCTCGCGGTTTGGTACGTGGTGCCAGCCGCGCTCGTCCGATTCGCGGAGAACGGTGCGATGGGGTCGGGATTCGACTACGAATCCCTCGCGCCAATCGTCCGCGACCGGGAGTACGCGACAGGTTGGCTCCTCGCGCTCGGCGTCATCGTCGTCGCCGGTGTCATCGTGAGCGTCGTCGCTGTCGTTCCGCTGGTCGGCTGGTTAGTGGCGGTGTTCCTCGGCTTCTACGCGCAGGTGACCGCGGCGTACATCTACGCCCGTTCGTATGCGGAAGCGACCGACCACCAGCTGCGAGAGGGGCCGGAAGTGGACGACGGCAGACCTGCGGTCTGAGCTTTCTGCTTTTGACCGCGCGTAGCGACAATTGTGTTCGAAACGACTAATTAACTGCCGAAGATTGTTTCGAGCGAGAGATGAGCTGTCGTGATAGCTGACGCGCTTCGATACCCGATTTCCGGTGACCGTTCACGGAAAACGGTCGCCATCGGGATGCTGTTGAGCGCGCTCGGCGTGTTCGTGATTCCGATGGTGTTGGTGGGCGGCTACATCGGTCGAGTACTCGATTCGAGTTCGCGCGGCGAGTCCGGTCCGTCGTTCGAAAACTGGGACGAACTGTTTGTTAACGGCTTGCTCTTCGGTCTCGATCTCGTTTGTTATGCCGCCGTCGTCGTTTCATTTCTCGGCGCAGTCGGCCTGCTCTCGCTCGTTCTCGACGAAACCGGTTTCGGCGGAGCGGTCGTCGTCGTTCTGTCTTTCGGTTTTCTCCTCGTCTTCGTTTTGCTGGTGTGGTTTTTCGCTCCCGCCCTGCTGACGAACTTCGTGCGCGAAAGACGATTGCGTTCCGCGTTCGACCGGAAAACGATTCGGGCGGTTTCGTTCGATACGCGATATCTGCGCCGTTGGTTCGTCGGATGCTGTTTCGTCGGCACGGGGACGGTCGTCTACTCCCTTCTCGGCGGAACCATCGTGACGGGTGTTCTCCTCGGCGAGTACGGCAATTCGGCAGTTGTGAGCGGCGTTCAAAGCATCGGTCACTTCGTCGGTGCTGGCGTCAACTTCTACTGTCAGGTGGCCGCCGCCTACTGCTTCGGCCGCGGCTACGCGATGGCGACCGGCCGATTGACGGCGGACGAACGGCACCGACCCATCCGAATCGAATCGGAGAAGCGACGGAACGGAGAGCGACGGAAAGCGAACCGACGAATGGACGAGGGAGAAAAAGACGAAGGAAAAATCGTCGCGGGCGGCATCGACGAGCGGCCCGAATGGGGTGCCGAAGCCGCGGCGTGGCGAGAACAGCGTAGACGCTCCCGACGTTCGAAAAACGACGAATAGGGAATCAGATGTCTCGGTCTACGAACGTCGCGTTGGTTTCCGGCGGGTGACTCGGCCGATTTTGCGTGGTTTCGCCGAACGCCAGACCGAACATGTAGCATCCCGCGAGGTAAACCCAGAACACGACGAACGGGAAGAACAAGTAGCCGAGGCCGAACGTGACGATGGAGACGATGGTAAGCAGGATGCTGACCGCCATGAAGATGAAGAGCGAAAACAGCGCACTGACGAAGTATTTCTTGCTCGTTACGACGGGTTTGAGCGTCCCGAAGTCGAACGCCGAGCCCATCTTCCCCGTTCGCCCGAGGTTCGTGTAGGCCGCGGGGATAATGTACATGAGCGGCAGTGAGAGCAGCAATCCGGTCAGCACGCCAACGGTTCCGACGATACCCAAACCACTCGTGTCGGTGCTACTCGCGCCGCTGAGTGCGACGATGAGCGACACGAACATGATGAGCGTCGGAACGATGGTGTAGGCGATGTTGACGACGAACGATTTCAGGCCCAGCACGAGCAGATTCCCCCAGTCCTCGAACGCCGGAAGATCTTCTTCGCCGCGCGAAACGGCGGTCAGCGTCTCGATGACGTAGCCCAGCGCGATAAGTCCGGGGATGATGAAAAAGAGAGAAGCAGTAAGACGCCCCCGATGAGCAGTCGTACGAAGCCGTTTTCCCCTCTCGTCGGATATGATAATGCGTCTTCTAACATACTGGATGTGATATCATTTTCAGCGCATTTAAGGCCGTCCGATATCTTTCGGAACGCGCGACCGAACGCTCCGAATAGCAGGGCACTTATCGCCGGAAACCACAGTTCCAGCCATGCAGATACACGACCGAACGTCCCTCGACGGGAATCGCGAGCGAATCATGCTCGTCCCCGAGAGTTTGGACGACCTCTGGCATCTCACCTATCTCCTCGAACCGGGTGACAGCGTCGCGGGCGACACGACCCGGCGAATCCAGCGCGCGGACGACCAGATGCGCGATACGGGCGGTGAGCGAGAGCACATGCACATCACGCTCGACGTGGAGGACGTGGAGTTCCACCGCTTCGCCAACCGCGTCCGCGTCGGCGGCGTCATCACCGACTGCTCACGGGAAGACCAGCTAGGCTTACATCACACGCTCAACATCGAAGAGCGCGATAAGATTTCCATCGAGAAGGAGTGGAAACGCGACCAGTTGGACAGACTCGACGACGCCGTCGAAGCGACCGAAAATCCGGACGTCGCCATCGCAACCGTCGAGGAAGGTCAAGCTCACATTCACACCGTCGCGCAGTACGGTGCCGACGAATACACCTCGTTCACCGGAACGACCGGCAAGGGCGAGTACGCGGGCGGTCGAGCTGAACTGTTCGACCAGTTGGGGTCGGCGCTGACCCACCTCGACGTGGATGCCATCATCCTCGCCGGGCCGGGGTTCACGAAGCAGGACGCCTACGACCACATCGCCGAGAACTATCCCGATTTGACCGACCTCATCACGCAGGTCGACGTGAGTGCGGTCGGCGACAGGGGCGTCCACGAAGTTCTGAAACGCGGCGCCGTCGCGGACGTACAGGAGGAAACGCGAATCGGCGAAGAGGCGGAACTCATCGACGAACTCACGAAGCGAATCGCGGAAGGGGCGAAAGCCTCCTACGGCATCGAACAGGTGGCCAAAGCCGCCGACTTCGGTGCGGTCGAACACCTGCTCGTGCTGGACGAACGCCTGCGCAAGGAACGGGGTGCGCTCGGCGAGGACGAAGCGGGCGGCGAGTGGGCCATCGACGTAAACGAGGTCATCACGGACGTGGAACGAAAAGGCGGCGACGTGACGGTCTTTTCCCACGAGTTCGCGCCGGGGGAGCAGTTGTCGAACCTCGGCGGAATCGCGGCGCTGCTCCGCTATCGATTGGAGTAATCCCGCCGGTACACGTACAGTACGAGTCCCGCGAGACCGAGAAAGCCGACGGCGATTCCTCGCACAATCGGACGATTTTGTTCGCGGCGAGCCGAATCCCAGTAAACGTAGTAGCCGACAGTCGGCCAGAAAACCAGCAGATAGAGGGCGATTCGGACGGCCGCGCCGTTTCCGGCGGTCAGGGTTTGGGCGTCCATTCGTGACAGTACACCCGACAGCGTCATACCGTTTCTCCATCGGCAGGAACGTTTAACCGAAATCCGAACCAAATTTCGGCTCGATGTGGCTGTATCTGGTGGGGAGGTTGGCCATCGTGGCGGTGTACTATCTCGTCAGGATCGTTCCGATCGTTGGTCTCAAGCTCTCCGACCGGTACGAACACGAACTGTTCGGCCCGCTGGTCGACGACCTCTCGGTCGCCGACGTTCGCGCGGTGCGAAATGGAAAAGCCGTGCGCTCCGAAGAATCCGGCCATTCCGGCGACTCCGACGAATCCGGAGACTCCGTCGGTGTCGAACTCCGGTTCGACAACGACAGCACGCTCGACGCGCGCATCATCGGCGGAACGATTCGATTTGGTCACACCGAGGACGGCGAAACCGCCTGTAACCTCGTCTGGACGGACGATTTCGACTCACCTCCAAAAAATATCGAAGCGTCCAAAATCGAGTCGGAGGGTTCCGGAACCCTCCGACTCGAACACCGTTTCGACGGCGACGACCTCTATTTGGACGGCGAACTTCGTTTGCGACGAATCGCCACGGTTCGCGGACGGGAACTGCCGTTAGGAGTCACCAGTTTTACCCTGCCAGAGGAGTCGATTCGCGTCGAGGAAGGGAGCGCGGAGAAGTCGGACACAGACGAAGCAGAGCCACCGCGACAAAGCGCCGTCGAGTAGCGCCGTCGAGCGATAGACGGTGGGCGATGGAGAGAGAAACCGCGATTAGATTTCGACCGAAAACAGGTCTTCCGCGAATCGCACGTCGCCGTCGTAGTTCTCCGTAACCGAGGACACCATGGCCTCGTGCTTGCCGTCCGTGTGCGGGTACAGGTGCGTGAGATAAACCCGACCGATGTCCGCGCCGGAGAGCGCCTCGCCGAGTTGCGTCGGCGTCGGATGGTTCGCCACGTCGACTTCGTCGGGGAACGAGCAGTCGTGAACGAGGACGGAGCAGCCATCCGCGAAGGTTGCGAGTCCCGAAAACGCCTCGCTGTCACCGCTAAAAGCGAAATCGTCACCGAACCGGTAGGCGAGGCAGGGCATCGAATGGCGCGTTTCGAAGCCTTCCACGTCGAATCCCGCGACCGAAAACTCCTGTGCGCCGACTTCGCGAATTTGGAGTTCGACCCGTCCGTCGAGATAGTCGTGAACCGAGAGAAGTCCGTCGAGCAGGGCTTTCGTCCCTTTCGGTCCGACGACTTCGAGGTGTTCTTCTCCCGCAAGCCAGCGGGCTTTGAGGAGGGGAAGCAGATCGGAGATGTGATCTAAATGATGGTGGGTCAGCAGAACGGTGGAAATGTTTTCGTAGCCGATTCCCGACTGCTGGAGGCGGTGGAGAACGCCACTGCCACAGTCCACGAGGAGGCGATTTCCGTCCTCTTCGACGACGAGGCCGGTTTGGAACCGCTCGCCGGTCGGCATCGCGCTTCCCGTGCCGAGGAATGTGACTCGCATGTGTGGAGTCCCGTTCGGAAGGGTGAAAAAGGTTCAGCCGTGCCGGAGGGTAACGCTGGACGTAGATTCGGAATTACGTTCGCCGACGAAGGTTTATGAACGATGACGGAACCACTCCTGATTGACAGGTAGCCGTCACGTTTCGAACGCGCCGGTTTCACTTTCACTCCGCTGGCATAACCCTCTTTGTCGCCCGCTCCCAATCCGAAACAAATGGACGGGAGAACGCTGTTGGCCCGCGAGGGGGTGAAATTCGACCCGGAATCGGTCGAACTCGCGGACGAGGAGGTGTTGGCCCTTCTCGAACCGGCGGTCAAGGAGTGGTGGGTCGAGACGTTCGGCGAGTTCGTTCCCGAGAACGGCGGGTTTTTCACGCCGCCACAGCGGGAGGCGATTCCGCTCATTCACGGGCGGGAAAACGCCCTCATCGCTTCCCCGACGGGGAGCGGGAAAACGCTCGCTTCCTTCACCGCGATTTTGAACGAACTGTTCCGCCGGGAACGCGAATCCGGACTCGAAAACTCGGTGTACTGCCTCTACGTCTCGCCGCTGAAATCGCTGGCGAACGACATTCACAGAAATCTCGACATTCCGCTATCGGGTATCCGTGAGAAGATGGCGAGCGGAAACTCGGTGGAAGAAAGCGAAGAATCGTCGGCGACTGCCGACGATTCTCCCGAGTCGAACGACAGCGACGCTCCCGATTCCATCCCGGCCGGGAGCGAGGTTCGCCACGCGATTCGACACGGAGATACAGATTCGTCTGCGCGACAGAAGATGCTAAAAGAGACGCCGCACATCCTCAACACGACGCCGGAAACCCTCGCCATCCTGCTCAACTCGCCGAAATTCAAGGAGAAACTCAGAACAGTCGAGTACATCGTTGTGGACGAAATCCACAGCCTCGCGGACGGAAAGCGAGGGACACACCTGTCGATCAGTCTGGAACGGCTCGAAAACCTCGCACACGACTCGCCGACGAGAATCGGCTGTTCCGCGACCGTCGAACCCCTGTCGGACATCGCGGAGTTTCTGGTCGGGAGAAAATCCCCCGGCGGGGGAAGCCGGGAGTACGAACTCGTAGACACGCGGTTCGTTCGCGAGTTCGACCTCGAACTCCACTGTCCGACCGACGACCTCATTCACGCGTCCCGCGAGACGGTGCAAGACCGGTTTTACCACCAACTACACGACCTCGTCCAAGACCACACGAACACGCTGGTGTTTACCAACACGCGCTCCGGGGCGGAGCGCGTGTTACAGAACCTCCGCGACAAGTTCGAGGGCTACGACGAGGACAGTTCGGGGTGTCACCACGGCAGTCTCTCGAAGGAGGCGCGCCAGCGAATTGAGGAGCGACTGAAAGAAGGCGAGTTGGACGTGGTGACGACCTCCACGAGCCTCGAACTCGGCATCGATATGCCCCACGTCGATTTGGTGGTGCAGGTCGGGTCGCCGAAAAGCGTCGCGTCCCTCCTCCAGCGTGTCGGACGCGCGGGTCACCAACTCGGACAGACGGTCACGGGCCGGGTCATCGCCCTCGACAGGGACGAACTGGTGGAATGTGCGGTCATGCTGAAAAAGGCGGAAGAGGGGTTCGTAGACCGCGTTTTCGTCCCCGAGCAGGCCCAGGACGTGGCGGCACAGCACGTCTACGGGATGGCCATAAACGAGGTTCGACCGGAGGTGGACATCAAGGCGACCCTTCGACGCGCTTACCCCTACCGGAACTACGGCGACGAGGAGTGGGAATCCCTTCTGCGTTATCTGACCGCGGACTACGACGGGTTGGAGGACAAAAACGTCTACGCGAAGGTGTGGCGCGACGACAACGACCCGCCGGACGGCGAGTACCACTACCCGGAGTTTCCGGTCGGCGAAACGCTGATGGGAAAACGCGGCCGCCTCGCTCGCGTCATCTACATGACCAACATCGGAACGATTCCCGATTCGTTTTCCTGCGACGTGGTCACCCGGGCCGACAACGAATGGGTCGGCGACTTGGACGAAAACTACCTCGACACGCTCGAAAAGGGCGACGTGTTCGTCCTCGGCGGCCAGCACTTCGAATATCGCTACCGGCGCGGATCGAAGGTGTACGCAGATCGCACGAATGCCCGTCCGACGGTTCCCTCGTGGTTCTCTGAACGACTGCCGCTTTCCTACGACCTCGGGCGGGAAATCGCGGCGTTTCAGGGCGAACTCCTTTCGCGGCTTTCCGACCGCGGCAAACCGGCGGTTCGGGTGTGGCTTCGGAGGCTCCCACTGGACGAAAACAGCGTCCGCGCAATCGCTCGGATGTTCGACGAGCAGGTTCGGTACGCTGGCCCCGAAAGCATCAGCACCGCAGACCGCCTCGCGGTCGAAATCGAGATGGACAGAGACGAGTACAAACGCCACTACTACGTCCACTCGAACTACGGGAGACGGTTCAACGACGGTCTCTCCCGCGTCGTCGCCTACCGTTGTGCACAATCAGCCAACACGAACGTCACAGTGGCGGTTGCAGACAACGGGTTTACCGTCTCCATGCCGCTGAACCGAAAAGTGGACGTTCCGGCAATCCTCCGCGATATTTCACCGGACGAACTGCGCGACGATTTGCAGTCTGCGCTCTCCGGCACCGACCTGCTCCAGCGCTATTTCCGTATCAACGCGACGCGGTCGCTGATGATTCTCAAACGCTACAAGGGGTACGAAAAATCCGCCAGCGAGCAACAGGTGTCGAGCGAGATGCTGCTCGGATTCGCCGACGAGTTGGACGAGTTCGCCGTCATGGAGGAAACCTATCGGGAAATCATCGAGGATAAACTCGCGCTTTCGGCCGTCGAAGAAATCCTCGGGATGATACAGTCCGGCGATATCGAAGTCGTCCAACACCGGGTGGACTCCCCGACGCCGCGAGCGTTCGGCCTCGCAACCCTGATGGCGAGCGACGTGGTTCTCGCGGATGACGAAAGCGCGGTCTTACAGGAGTTTCACGAGCGCGTGCTCGCGGAAATCGAAGACGAGGAAGCGATTGCCGAAACGAAGTGACGAAAGAATCGGCTTAGTCGGAGATAACGCCAAATATATCGGTTATAAATTATATTCCAAACGGCCGAAAGAATAATCTGGACGCATTCAATTGGATGTGGTTACCTATGACAGGGCAGTCGAATCCCCGCCGCCGACTCCTTCTCTTCGTCATCGCACTGCTTGGAACCGCACTCATCGCCGGCGCTCCGGGTCCGGCAGGCCTCTCGACTCGGGGGCAGTTCGCGCTCGCGACGATGTTCTTCGCGGGACTGCTGTGGGTCACGGGAGCGTTCCCGTTGGCCGTGACGGCGCTTTCGATACCCATCCTCCTCACCGTCTTCGGCGTCTACGCCGATTTGGACGAGGCGCTTGTCGGCTTCGCAGATCACCTCATTTTCCTGTTTATCGCCGGATTCATGCTGGCGAACGCGCTCCAAAAGTACGACATCGACCGCCGTATCGCGCTGTGGATGATGTCGGTGATGGGGTCGTCACCGCGCAGGCTCATCCTCGCCGTCATGCTGGCGACGGCGTTCCTCTCGATGTGGGTGTCGAACACGGCGACGGCCGCGATGATGACGCCCATCGCGCTCGGCGTCCTCTCGCAAGTCCTCGGGCGTGAGAACGTCGAAGTAGCGAGCGAGAGTCCCACCGGAACCGATACCACCGCCACCGACGGGGGAATCGCGGCAGCGAACGAGTTCTCGAACATTCAGGTGTCGATGCTCCTCGGAACCGCGTACGCCGCCAGCGTCGGCGGCGTTGGCACGCTCATCGGAACGCCGCCAAACGCGGTTCTCGCGTCCCAATTGAACGAAATCCTCGGCTACGAAATCGGATTCGCACAGTGGTTGATTATCGGCGTTCCGATAGTGGTCATCACGCTTCCCGTCATCTGGTACGTACTCACGTACGTCCTCTATCCACCGCAGGTGGAGGACGTGAGCGGCGCGCGGAATCAGGCGCGCCGGTATCTCGCCGAAGAAGGAGAATTGAGTCCCCGCGGGAAGCGCGTCGCGGTTATCTTTACCGCGACGGCATTCCTCTGGGTCGTCGGCGGATTGGGCGATTTCCTCGGACCGTACCTGCCATCGACGTGGGCAGTTACGCTCTTCGGCGGAGAAGGAACGAGCGTCTTCGGGGTCGACGGCCATCAGGGTATCCTCTACTACGTCGTCGTCGGTCTGCTGGCCATCCCGTCACTCGTGTTGGCGGATACGATGGAGTGGGACGACCTCGTCGATATCGATTGGGGTACCATCCTCCTGTTCGGTGGCGGTATCGCGCTGGCGGACGCGTTGGCGACCACCGGGGCGACGGAGTGGATCGCCGACTCGGTCTTTACGTCACTCACGGGTTCCCCCATCGTACTCGTGGTCGCTGCGGTAGTTCTCCTCGTCATCTTCCTCACCGAAATGACCTCGAACACCGCAACCGCGACCATCATCATTCCGATTCTCATCAGTATCGGGAGCGTCTTCGCGGCCACGCTCGGTCTCACCGACGCGGCCGCGGCCGTCTTCCTCTCCGTCTCGGGTGCCATCGCGGCGAGTTTCGCGTTCGCGCTACCGGTGGCCACGCCGCCGAACGCCATCGTCTTCGGGAGTGGCTATCTGAAACAGAGCCAGATGATGCGCGCTGGCGTGATTCTGAACCTGCTAATGACGGCTATCCTCACCGGACTCATCTGGTTGCTCTTCCGGTTCGTCTGGCCGCACGTGCTCTGGTAACGGAATCGGGATCGCCGTTCAATCGTTCTCGGGTTATATCAGGAGCGTTTCCAGCGCGTTCGGCACGACGAGTACGTCGCTTCCGGGTTCGACGGCGGCGCCCACCGATTCGCGGGCATTCAACAGACAGTCTTCGACGACTTCCGGGTGTTCGCTTCCCGTCACAAACACGTCGTGGTCGCGCAGGGCGCGCGCCACGACGAACGCCCGTTGTGCGCCCGGTTCGTACCCCGAACGCAGTTCGTCGTACAAACTGGCGGGGTCGCTGGCGTCGGCGAGTCGGCCGTAAAATCGCTTCTCCCCGCGGCCCTCGCCCGCTCCCTCCGAGAGTTCTGCGGGAACGACGACGCGCCCGCCGGAACGCAGTGGATTCCGGTCACCGAGAATGACGTAGGTGGCGGCGCGCGAGGCTTGATAGAGGTTCGTCGCTTTCGCGTCCGGAACCCCCGCAACGACCGCATCGAATTTCCGCTCGATCCGAACCGACAGCACCTCCTTCGCGGTTTCCGCCAGGTCGGCAACCACGTCGCGGTGGTGTCCTGCACTAGCGCCGAGAACCCCGTCCGGTCCGTGCGTGACGTTCAAACAGAAATCGAGACCGATGGCGTCGCCCGCTTCGTCGAGCGTTTCGCGGAAGGGGTTGTCCGCGGTTCGTCCGAGTCGGACGCCGTCGCGCGCGAGCATCTCCGGCCCGTGCGTGTATCGTATGAGCGATTCGCCGCCCGCGCCGATCGCCACCGTCTTTGCCCCGCCGGAAAATCCCGCGTACTGGTGCGGTTCTACCATCCCCGTCGAAAACACTCGGTCGGCATCCGCAACCGTCGGATTCAGTTCGATCGGAATCTCGGATTCGCCCGCCGTCACGCGTCCGACTTCGACCGCGGAATCGGCGTCGTGATTCTCGGCGAGGTCGGCGCGTTCACCGAGGGCGTCCGCGATTTCCTCGTCGGTCATCGGGCGGTGGAGGCCGAGGCCGATGACGACCGTGATTTGATTTCGGGGTACACCTACGTCGGCGAGTTCCGAGAGGAGCACGTCCAACAGAATATCGTCCGGCGTTGCGCGAGTAACGTCCGTAACGACGATTGCGACCGTTTCGTTCGGCGAGACGAGTTCGGGGATGCGTGGCCCGTGCGGACTTTCGACCGCTCGCTCGGCGGCCTCGCGCGGGTCAACGACGACTCCGCCGGGGGGTTCGAGGAATGTCACGTCGCAGTCGGGAAGCAAGAGATTCGACAGGTTCGATTCGTCCATGCGCCGAGATACGAATCCGGGGCACGAAAACGTTCACGTCGCCCACTCTACCATTCGGTCGTACAGCGGGGAAGAACGCAGTGCGGTTTCGTCGCCAACGAGGACGAGGGATTTTTTGGCTCGGGTGAGCGCGACGTTCACTCGGCGGTAGTCGTCGAAAATCGGACTGTCCAAATCGCCCGTGGCGACAAACGAAACGATGATGACCTCCTTGCTCGACCCCTGAAACCTGTCCACCGTATCGACCGCGACCGAGTCCGGAACCCGACGCGAGATTTCCGCAACCTGCGCTCGAAAGGGAGCGATGACACCGATGTCCTCGCGTTCGACGCCCGCATCCGCGAACCGGGAAACGAGTTCCTTGACCCGTTCTGCCTCCTCCGGATTCGTGTTGCCGACCGCCTTCCCGCCTGAATCGACGAAGGTCACCCAGCCGTCGAGTTCCGCCGGAAGTGTTTCCGCGCTGATTCCGGAAAGGTCGGCGAGTCGCTGGCCAGCGACCTCGCCGTTCGCGGGGCGAAGCACCCCGTCGTAGAACTCCCGCGACGAGAACGCCTGAATCTGCTGGGCCATCCGGTACTGACGTTCGAGCATGACGGAGGCGTCCGGATACTGTTCTACCAATCGTTCGAACAGCGATTCGGAAAGGTCGTTTTCCGCCCTAACGACCGGCGGCAGTTGATGGTGGTCGCCGACGAGGACGAACCGTTCCGCGAGATTGATGGCCGCGAGGGTGGCCGGTTCGGTCAGCTGCGAAGCTTCGTCCACGAGCGCAACGTCGAAGACCTGTTCGCGCATGATACGCGAGCCGCAGGTTGCGGTCGTCGCTGCGACGACGCTGGCCTGTTTGAGTTCTGCGGCGCGCGTTCCGGGGTCGCCGCCGTACTCTAACCGGATGTCCTGCATATCCTCGCGGACGCCAGTTTCGGTGCCGACGCGAATCACGTCGTCAAAGCCCTGTTCGCGCAACGCCTCCAGCGCGTTGTCCACCGCGCGATTCGTGAAGGCCGAAAGCAGGACTCGATTGCCGTCCTCGACCAGCGCCCGAATCGTTCGCGCGATGGTGTAGGTTTTCCCGGTTCCCGGCGGTCCGTGGATGAGCGCGCAGTCCTCGGCATTCACCGCAAGGTTGACCGCCGCGTTCTGCGATTCGTTGTTCGGGATGTACGACTCGTTCCTCTCCGCAAACTCGGGTTCCTGCTCCCCGAACAGGATGGCTTTCCTCCGGGGGTCGCCCTTCAGCAGACAGTCGTGCAGCGCGGTGAGCATCCTGTCCGCGGACAGTTCCGAGGGGTAGACGTCGAGTCGGCGCAGTTCGACCGGTTCATCAGTCGTGACGACGATTTCCGTTCCGAGACGCTTCACGCGGGCCAGTTCGCCGTGACCGTCAACCGGATGTCCGTCGCTGGCCAACACCACGTCTCCTTCCCGAATCTTCGACACCGCGTCGCCCGTCTTCTTCGCGCGGAGTTCCCAGCGTCCGCCCTCTATCTGGGTCTGTCCCGCGGGTTCCAAGTCGATGAGCGCGCGGTCGTCGTCCGCGCGCTCTCTCGCGGTCTGCTTCCAGAGTTTGGCGTACTCCGCGTGGGTCGCCCGGCGTTCCTCCTCGATTTCGCGGTACTTTCTGTCGAAATACTCGCGTTCGTGTTCCGGAATCGGCGTGCCGATTTGCCCGGCTTTCGACTCCTGACCGAGACGTCCGGAGACGACCATGCAGGTGTCCTTCTCGAAGCAGTACTGACATTTCGCGTTCGCCTCGTAGCCCGTCGGAACGTCCATCTCGAACTCCATCGCGGCGATTTCGTTCCGGGTTCGAACGACGAATTCGAGCAATCCATTCGCGATGGAGAACTCTTTCGCGGGCGAGAGGTCGCCCGATTCCTCGGTTCTGTCCAAGGCCGAATTTTTCGTGTACAGCAGAGTTCCGGTGTCGGCCGGAACGCCGCGCTCCTGGAGGAGGAGGGCGTAGCAGGCCGCCTGAATCTTGTCCTGAAACCGCGGGTCGCGGTTCGTGTTCTTTCCGGTTTTCAGCTCGACCGGCATTCCGCGCCGCAATGCGTCACACCGTCCCTTGATACCGAATCGCTCGCTGATGAGCGTGTACTCGCTTCGCCAGTCGTCCGTGTCGTCCAGCACGCCCTGTTCCAACCATCCTTCGATTGCGCGGGCGTTCTGGCGTACTTCTCCCGCGACCTCATCGGTTTCGCGTCCGAGCAGGCCGAGTTCCAAGCCCGCCTCCTCGACGCGTTCGTCGATGGAATCGTCCAACTCGCGCCCCCGAAGCAGGTCGCCGAACACCTCGTGGACGATGGTTCCCTTGATGACGGGGAAGTTCAGCGGGATTCCCGACAGTTTGTTCAAGTAGTACATCCGGGGGCACTGCACCCACGAGCGAACGTCGGTCACGTTCACCAGAAAGCCGGGCTCGACCACGACGTAGGATTCCTTGCTCGTCGCGTACGTCGTCTCCCCGTCGTACTCGGACTCCTCCGCGTCCGTCACCAGCAGTTCCATTCCCTCGCGGAGGAGTTCCGCGCTCTCCGTCCATTTGCCCCACAGCGTCACCGTTTTCGGCGCGTCGTCGTTCGGTTTTACGACCACCTCGGCGAGTTTTCGCTCGCCGTACCGGGTGGTCACGGTTCGTACCTCGCCCGGGTCGGCGACAGTCCCCCGTATATTCACGAGGTTTTGTACTGCCTCTCGCCGAAAAATTCTATCGATTGTTGCGACAGGGGTTTCAGGTTGGGTTTGATGGAAT
Source organism: Haladaptatus pallidirubidus (assembly GCF_020700235.1). Taxonomy (GTDB): domain Archaea; phylum Halobacteriota; class Halobacteria; order Halobacteriales; family Haladaptataceae; genus Haladaptatus; species Haladaptatus pallidirubidus. The sequence goes on from NZ_CP085301.1 coordinate 357,080, forward strand.
GGTGCTGCTAGTTGTTCGTCTCCGTGTTGATTCGGATATTGGTTATTGAGTTACAGCGGTTTGCACGATGTTGCTAGCTATTTCCGACTCCAATGAAACCGCTACCGCCTCCGCAGGCCACACCCTCCCCAACCGACTGCGTTTCTCACTCCGGAAGAGCTTGCTCTTCCGTGCTCTCGTTCACTCCTTCGTCGCTCACGAGAACTTCGTTGCGATACTCATCTCTCGCGCGGGTTCAGCTTGCGCCTCCGGGCGAAGTGCCCTCCGGCGCGTCCCAGCGCGCGCCACGAGGCAAATTTGGAGTTCTCGAACCCAATCAAACCACAGTGGCGCGTGCGCCAGCAGGCCCGAGCGCTTGCCACCGAGGGCTTGCGTGGGTTCGCGCGAGGGATGAGCAAGCAAGCGCCAGCGAGTGAGCGAATCGGTTGGGGAGGGAGTGGTCTGCGGTTTCGGTGGCGGTTTTTTGGAGTCGTGACTACTACCGACTCCCCACCACTCTCACTTTCGTATTGCTGATTTCGTCGTCGTGGCGGTCATGTGTTGTCGTGATTACCTAGTGCCATGCTCAAATACTGATTACCTAGCACCTTTCGCAAACACGCTCCAATGACAATCCACCCAAACAACACTTCTCTCCGAAATTCCAAAACAGAAATTGCGTCCTCAAACCTCACGCAGTCACGCGATCACCACGCATATTCATCGCGGGGGTCGCGGTCGTCGCGCTCCGCATCGTAGGCATGTTGACCATCCACGAAAACGTGCTCCGCGTCCGACGTGATGTCGAAGGGTTCTCCATCCCAAACAACCACGTCGGCGTCGGTACCCTCCACAAGCGTTCCGACGCGATGCTCGATTCCCAGAATCTCCGCAGGGTTGCGCGTGACCGTCTCCAAGGCAACCTCCTCGGGAAGTCCCTCTCGAATCGCCAAGCCGACGCACACGTCCAGATGCTCCTGCGGGAGCACCGGTGCGTCCGTCTGGATGGCGACTTTGACGCCCGCCTCGTGGAGGATACCCGCCGTCTCGAAGGTGATGTTCGAGAGTTCGTACTTCGCACCCGAGTACAGCGACGGCCCGACGACGGCGGGTACGTCGCGTTTCACGAACTCGTCGGCGAGGACGTGGCCCTCCGTCGCGTGTTCGATGGAGAGGTCGGAAATGCCGAACTCGTCGGCGATGCGGAATACGGTCGCGATGTCGTCCGCGCGGTGGGCGTGGACGCGGAGCGGCAGGTCGCCCTCGACGACTCGCGCGAGGTTTTCTAACCCCAAATCGCGCTCGAAGGAATCGCCCTCTTCCTCGGTCTTCTCGCGCCGAGAAACGTAATCCTCGGCGTCCATGAGCGCCTGCCGAAGGGTGGCCGCGATTCCGGGCCGAGTGGTCGGTTCGCGCCCGTTCTGGTCGCCGTGGACGCGCTTTGGGTTCTCGCCCATCGCGGCCTTCATCCCGTCCTCCTGAATCAGCATCTCGTCGGCGAGATCGCCGTAGGTTTTCATCGAGCAGATGATTCCGCCGACGACGTTCGCGCTCCCCATTCGAGCACTGACGGTCGTCACGCCGCCCCGATAGGCGTGTTGCAGTTCCTCGTCACGGGGGTGAAAGCCGTCCAGCGCGTTGACGTGCGGCGTCACTGGGTCGGTGAGTTCGTTCACGTCGCCGTCCTCGGGTTCGCCCCACTCGCCCATCCCGGCGTGGCTGTGAGCCTCCACGAGACCGGGCGTGACCGGCTTTCCGTCGGCGTCGATAATTTCGGCATCCTCGGGCACGTCAACGTCCGAATCCGCACCGACCGCGACGATTTTGCCCTCCTCGAACAGCACGGCTCCGTTTTCGATGGTTCCCGCCTCCGAAACAGTGTGAACCTCTCCATCGACAATTGCCTGCATTGCACAACCCTTCGCAATGAGAAAGGTTAGTATTTCGGTTCGAAATACGTCGTGTTCGTTCGCGATTCGATTCTACCGCCCCTCGAACTCCGGCGTCTCCTTCTCGAAGAACGCCGCCAATCCGCGCTCGTAATCCTCGGTTTCGGTCATCCGGGCTATGCTGTCGGTTTCGCTCGCCATCTGTGCCGAGAGGTCGCGGCCCAGTCCGCGGTTGAACAGGCGTTTCGTCGCACCGTAAGCACGGGTCGGCCCGTCCGCGAGGGATTCCGCGAGTTCGACGAGGCGGGCGTCGAAGTCCTCGGCAACTTCCGTGGCGAGTCCCATCTCGACAGCGTCGTTCGGGAAAATCGGGTCGTCCAACAGAGCGATTTCCTTCGCCCGGCGCAGGCCGACGAGGTGCGGCAGGAAGTAGGTCGAACCGCCGTCGCCGGTCAGGCCGACTCGCGGGTACGCGAACTCCAAGCGAGAATCTTCGGCAAGCAGGACGATGTCACCTGAAAGCGCGAGTCCGAACCCGCCGCCGGCGGAGACGCCGTTGACGCCCGTGATGACGGGTTTCGGCGCGCGAACCAGATTCTCGATGGAGCGGTGCAGGCTCGACGCTATTTTCCGGAGCGTGCGCGCGTCCTCCGAGTTGCCCGAAAGCACCGACAGGTCGGCACCCGTGTTGAACGCGCCGTCGGTTCCAGTGAGGACGATACAGCGCGAATCGTCGTCGTGCAGGGCCATCGTGACCGTTCGCAGTTCGTCCGCCATCTCGCGGTTCATCGCGTTGTGCATTTCGGGACGGTTCATCGTCACGCGGGCGATATCCTCGACGCGCTCGATATCGAGATACTCGAACTCCGTCATATCGTTTTCTGCGAGGGGAATCACCAAAATCGTACCGTCGTGAAAACGTATCGTGATTGTGCGAAAATCCATTCGCCGAACAAAAGGTCAAGAATTTAGTACCCCATGTTGAGTACGGTAGCCGTATGGAGCGATTTGACGTTGCTGTCGTGGGCGGCGGCCCCGCCGGAATGTCGGCAGGAAAGCAAGCCGCGACGCACGGTGCGAGCGCCGTCGTCTTGGAACAGGGCGTCCCCCGCGCTGACCGCGATTTCCTCGGCCCGGATTCCACCGACGCCGCCGGAATGTTGGACTACTGGGTGGACATCATGGACGAGGATTACCGGGAGATTCCCGACCGCATCATCCTACAGGAACTCGACCGGGTGGACTTCATCGGCCCGAATGAGAATGCGGTTCTCCGCCGCACGGGTATCGAAGCTTCGTACCCGAAGATGGGGTTCACCTTCAACCGAACGTGGATGGACGACTGGCTCAGAGAACGCGCCGAGGAGTCCGGCGCGGAGTACCGCGTCGGCGTCGGCGTCAAACGAACCGAAACCGACCTCGGCGCGGAGTACCGCCACACCCTCCGTCTGGCGGACGGCGAAAACATTTCGGCAAAATACCTGATTCTCGCCGACGGCCCACAGCGTCGCGTCACGCTAAACACGTTAGACCAGTTCATGCCGGACGGGCGATCGGTGAGCGACCACCTCAGTCCGCCGACGGCGAACCACATCGCCTATCAGGAGTATCGGGAGTTTCCCGAGGAACTGTTCGAACGCTCCGCGCTCAAGTTCTGGTGGGGCTACATCCCCGGCGAAACAGCCTACCCGTGGGTGTTCCCGAACGACGGTACGGTGGCCCGCGTCGGCCTCACGATGCCCATCGGGATGAATATAGAAAACATAGAAAATCCCGACTCCTACGTCCTCCTGAACGAAGACGACGAGAGCCTCCCTCGCGCCGGGGAGTACATTCGCAGGCTCCTCGAACACGAGTACGGCGACGAGTACGACATCGAGACGGATTTCCCGCTGGTCGAAGACCGCGGGAAATCCGGTGGGACGGAGACCTACCCGATTTCCTCGACCAAGCCGATCGAATCGCCCGTCGAGGCCGGTATCGCGGTCGCAGGCGGCGCGATGGGAACGACCAGCGCGTTCCACGAAGGCGGTTACCACGTTGCGGTTCGAACCGGCAAAATCGCCGGGGAACTCGCCGCGACCGATTCGCTCGAATCGTACAACGACGAGTGGAAGGCCACAATCGGGGACGAACTCCTTCGGAACGTCTCCTTCGCGGACATCGTCGCTGATTACGGTCCTGACGATTGGGACGACACCTTCTCGATGGCGGACAAACTACTCAAAAGCGAAGGGAAAGGACTGCTCCGGTCGAAGTTCGGGTCGGGTGTCAAGGCGGCGAGACTCGCCACGAAATACAAGAAAACGAAGTACGGCTATCGAAACGGCGGCTACGTCCAATTGAAGGAGTCGGAGTACACCATCTAACTTCGGACGAGAAACGACGATTTTATCGAATTAGTGACAATGTCTAGTAGGAGACAACCCGAAAGCCCTTATCGGGTTCGACGCCTACCTATTCTTTGCGTACCTCAGTCCCCGCCGGAGCAATCCCACTTCGGGAGCGATGACCGAGCGGAGAACCCGGGTACGCGACAGTTCAGTGAGTACGGTGATCGCTCCGAAATCACCCCCTGAGCCGGTGGAACCGGTTCAAACGTGGCAGTTCTCAAATTCGCCCGCCGAGATGGTAACTGCGTCTCGGTGCTCGGTGGTTCATCCACCCGCCCGGCACGAGGGTTTGCCAGCCGACGCGGCACGCCGCCTCGGGATGAGGCTGGAAGTTAGTGTTCCGGGCGACATTTCGATAACCGATAGCAGAACGCATCTCGATTCCATTCGATACTATTTACATATTAACCCATCGTTAGATTTTATTCGAAAGTGTTAGCACGATACGCCGCACCATGAAACTCGATAGACGAACACTCCTGCGGTCGGTCGGCGGAACGGTTGCCACCGCGGGCATCCTCGGCAGTGCGGGAACGGCCACAGCAGAAGGCTCGTACACGAACCACTACTACAGCGGCTTCGACTACTGGAAGTACGTCCCCGACTCGGCGGGGGCGGGGTCGCCGCTCGTCGTGATGCTTCACGGCTGTACCCAAGACGCAGACCAGTTCCGCGTGGAAACGGGCATGAACGAAGTCGCGGACGAAGAGGGGTTCGTCGTCATCTATCCCGACCAGTACAACGCGCGAAACAGTGAACAGTGCTGGAACTGGTTTTACGACGCGAACACCGTCCGCGGAAACGGCGAGGCCGCGGTCATCGCCGGAATGACGCAGGAAACGATAGACGCGCATACTCTCGATTCCGAACGGGTGTACGTCGCCGGACTCTCCGCTGGCGGCGCGATGGTTCCAAACTTGCTCGCCGAGTACGCCGACATCTACTCGGCGGGCGGTATCCACTCAGCACTAGAATACGACGCCGCGGACAGCGCGACGGAGGCGACGATAGCGATGGAGGAGGGCGGGCCAAACCCCGAGGAGAAAGGTGTCGATGCCTACGACGCGATGGAGTACTACGGCATCACGAGTTTGCGCCCGACGATCGTTTTCCACGGAACCGCAGACGAAACCGTCGCACCGATAAACGGCGACCAAGCGACGGTTCAGGCGATTCAGACGAACGACCTCGCTTCCGACGGCGCGGACGACGACAACGTCGATACGACGGCGGATTCGGTGACGAACGGCCAATCCGATTCGTTCAGCTACACCGTTTCGGATTACCGCGACGACTCCGGCAACAACCTCGTGGAGTACTGGGAGGTGGACGGCATGGGTCACGCGTGGTCGGGCGGAACCGCTGGCGGGGAGTACACCGCACCGGGCGGCCCGGAGGCGAATCGGCGGATGTGGGACTTCTTCATCCAACACGCAAGGAGTGAGTGACTCGAAAACAAATCCGTCCGAGAGCGCAAACCGTTTTTCCGCGCACTTCGAACACCGGGACATGAACACGAAGAAAATTGCCGACCTCGGCCCGGATGAGCGCCGCGCGTTGTTCGACCGGGACGCCGGAATCGAGAGCGTCCGCGGCGACGTGCGCGACATCATCGATCAGGTGCGAACCGAGGGCGACGTGGCGGTTCGAGAGTTCTGCCGCGAGTTTGACGGCGTGGAAGTCGGCAACATCGATATCACGGACGACGCTGAACGCGCCTACGAGGAAATCGACGCGGACGTGCGCGAGGCCATCGAAGACGCCGCGGCAAACATCCGCGAGTTCCACGAAGCCCAACTGCCGGAAGATTGGCGCGAGGAGTTCGGCGGACGCGAACTCGGCCGTCGATTCCGGCCCATCGAGCGCGTCGGCGTGTACGCGCCGGGCGGCACCGCGGCCTACCCCTCCAGCGCGCTTATGGGCGTCATCCCTGCGAAAGTTGCGGGGGTGGAACAGGTCGCGGTGGCCACGCCGCCGGGCGAACCACAGAACCCGATCACGCTGGCCGCGATTCACGCCGCGGGCGCGGACAGGGTGTACCGCGTCGGCGGCGCGCAGGCGATCGCCGCGTTAGCCTACGGAACTGAGCAGGTAGACCGCGTGCAGAAAATCGTCGGCCCCGGCAATCGCTGGGTGACAGCGGCGAAGGCGGAGGTGCAGGGCGACGTGGCAATTGACTTCCTCGCGGGACCGAGCGAACTGCTCGTCCTCGCGGACGAGTCGGCGAATCCGAAACACGTCACCAGCGATATGGTCGCGCAGGCCGAACACGACGAAAACGCGTCCGTGGTCACGGTGACAGACGATCCCGACTTCGCCGAGGCAGTCGCCGCGGAAATCGACCGCCAAGCGAGCGAACGCCAGCGCGAGGACGTGATTCGGGCCGCGCTCGAAAACGACGCGGGCGGCGTGTTCGTCGCTCGGTCGATGAGCGAAGGCCTGCTGTTCGCGGAGGAGTACGCGGCGGAACACCTCTCTATCCAAGCGGAAAACGACGAGGAACTCTTAGACCGAATCGACAGCGCGGGAAGCGTCTTCTTGGGTTCGTACACCCCCGTCGCGGCGGGCGATTACGCCTCGGGAACGAACCACGTCCTGCCGACGACCGGACTGGCGAAAATCACGGGCGGTCTGTCGGTCGATACCTTCCTCCGCTCGACTACGGTTCAGCGGTTAGACGAAGACGCACTCGACTCCCTTTCGGAGACGATTACGACGCTCGCTGAAGCGGAGGGGTTGGAAGCGCACGCTGAAAGCGTGCGCAAGCGGTTCGAATAGCAGTCTGAAAGCGGTTGAGCGGCGAACAAGGTTCGCCTGCCTGTGCTTTTCCGGGGTAGTGTTTTACCGTTTCAGTCCGTCGTTCAGAAACGTTCGAACGATGAACTTCATAGCTGAGTTCGACATCACCACGCCGATTTTGGCGAAAACGCGACGCGCTGTCACCGGGTTGGTCGTCGATATAGAGGATTTACAACTCCGGTCGGGAAAGTCACCGGTGCTCGTCTGCTGGGTCGACTGCGACGACTTCGACGTCATCGACAGGGAACTTCCGACCGACCCGACCGTCGAAGCGTTCGAAATCCTCGCGGAAAGCAGTGGGAGACGATTGTACCGCGTGGCGCTTTCGGAAAAAGGGGAGGCCGCTCTCGTCTACCCAGTCGCGGTGGAACACGGAATCACGTTTCTCGAAGTGAGAGCCACTGACGACGGCACGCACATCAGCGCCCGGATTCCAAATCGAGACGTGCTGCTCTCGTTACAAAGTCGATTAGAAGAACGCGACGTTTCGCTCCAACTCAAACGTATCTATCGCGCGGACGACTCCGGCGACGTTCCCTACGGAGTCTCCGAGCGACAGCGAGAAATCCTGTTGTATGCCGTCGAAGCGGGATTTTTCGAGGTACCGCGGAAAATCACGCTTCGAGACATAGCGGTGGAGTTCGACATCACCGACCAAGCCGTTTCGACGCTCTTGCGACGAGGGTTGACGAACCTTCTCCGTCACACCCTCGCCTCGTCCGTAGATACTTAAAACGTTGAATGACCAACGGAAGGTGATACCCCGACAGCCCCGCTATTCCCGAATGCATCAAATGCCCTCGAAAGTAACCACATCGAAAGACTGCGGGAGGGAACAGTTTTGTTACCAATGCAATCAGAACGAAACGCCGACCGAAGCGGTTCTCTCTGCGGTCTCTGCCGTCTCCAACCGAAAAATCATTCCAAGTGCGACCGGCGATGACGACCCCGACGCCCTCGAACCGCTATACGGCGCCATCAATACGGACGCGCTCGATGCACTCATCGGTTCCATCGAAGGCAACTCGGGAACCGACGGAAGCGTGACGTTCGGCTACAGCGGCCACGAGGTGACGGTAAAAAGTACGGGCGAAATCCTGGTTTGTGCGTCGCCAGCGCCCCCTAACTACTGACTGGTTCTATTTGCCGAGCGCGGTACTCGTCGCGGACAGTCCTGCCTCCACGTCCACGTCGGCACCCTGTTTTTCCAAGGCGTCGCCGAGCGCGCTGACGAGATACGACACCGTTTCCGGTCGGGCGGAGTAGCCCATACAGCCGATTCGGAATATTTCGCCGTCCAAATCCCCGAGCCCGGTGGCAATTTCGAGGTCGTACTGCTCCAGCAGGTAGTCGGTTACGTCCGTGTCCGTGACGCCCGCGGGCACCCGAACCGCGTTGAGGCTCGGCAACCAGTAGTCGTCCGGCGCGTTCATCTCGACGCCCATCGCCTCGACGCCCGTCTTGAGCGCGCCAGCCACGTTTCGGTGGCGTTCCCACCGCGCTTCGATACCTTCCTCGGCGACCAGTCGAAGGGCTTCGCGGAGCGCGTAGACGTTCGTAATCGGGGCGGTGTGGTGGTATGCACGCTCGTCGCCCCAGTACCCTTCCAGCAAACTGAGGTCGAGATACCACGACCGGGCGAGTTCCTCGCGCGACAGCACCTTCTCCATCGCGCGGTCGTTGAGCGTCAGCGGACTGGCCCCGGGCGGGCAGGAGAGGCACTTCTGTGGCCCGGAGTAGGCCACGTCGATGTCCCACTCGTCCACTCGTAGTTCGACGCCGCCGAGCGAAGTCACGCAGTCAGCAATCACGAGCGCGTCGCGGTCGTGCGCGATGTCGGTGAGTTCCGAAACGTCGGGTTGAACCACGCCCGTACTCGTTTCGGCGTGGACGAATCCGAACACGTCCGGGTCGTGTTTTTCGAACGCCGCTTCCACGTCCGATGAGTCGAGAGGCTCACCCCACGGCGCATCGACGTGGACGACATCGCCGCCCGCTCGGGTCGCCATCGACTCCATCCGTCCGCCGAAGTAGCCGTTCGTCGGAACGAGCATAGTGTCGCCAGGTTCGACCACGTTACCTATCGCTGCCTCCATCGACGCCGATCCTGTGCCGGACACCGGAATCGTCCACTTATTCTCGGTTCGGAAGGTGTACCGGAGCAGGTCTTGCACGTCGTTCATTACCTCGATGAACGACGGATCTAAATGACCGACCAACGGCGTACTCATCGCCCTGAGTACGCGTGGATGCACTTCGCTCGGGCCGGGGCCCATCAGCGTCCTGTCCGGTGGTGTCAACTCGCCTACGGTGGGCTTTTCCATGCGCCACTGTATCACGCGAAGTACCAAAAACCCCGCCTTCCCGGCATCGCGTGTCCAACGCCTCATTGAATCGGACAACGCGGCGTTTCTCCGGTCGAATAGTTTCCGAACGGTGGAAACGGTCGCCTCGATTTATCCGACGCATCGGTGTACGCCGGGACACCCCAGCACGTTGCTGGGTGGAGGAAAACAATGGCACATCATAGACATATGCAGGGTCCACACGGACAGCAGTACGGCCAACCGCAACGGCAAGGCCAGATGCAAGGTCAGCAGTATGGTCAATCAGAGCAGCAGGGCCATCAAGGCATGGGCCAACGGGGCCAGCAAATGACACAACAGATCGGCCAGTTCGAAGACCAGCTGCCGGGCGAGATGCGAATCGCGCTCGAAGACTTCGAGAAGGCCGCGAAGGTGTGCGACTGGTGTGCCGACCAGTGCATCGACGAAGGGCCGCAGATGGCCGACTGCATCAGACTCTGCCGCGACGTAGCAGACCTCGGGACGTTGAACGCGAAACTCATTTCCCGCGATTCGGTCTTCGGGCCGGAGGTCGCGGAAGTGTTCGCGAACGCCGCCGAGGAATGTGCCAACGAGTGCAGGCGACACCAGCATACACACTGTCAGGAGTGTGCAACCGTGCTTTCCCGAGCCGTCGATTCGACCTACCGACTGCTTGACGGGCTCCAGAGCGGACAGACAGAATCGTCCACCCAACAGCAGTCGCAGTTCTAAGGTCGCACTCTTTTTTCACACGACAAACCGCAGTAGTACGATTTATCGGACACCGACGGCCGCCGAGCGTTCGGTTCGTGGTGCCGGTCGTCACCGACGCGAATCCGGATTACGACGGCGAAACGACCGAAATGGTCGTCGCTCTTATTTCCACTTGCAACGGATTTTCGAGCGGTCGCTCGCCGAACTACGCCAGCATCCCGACCCGCCGATACGCGGGATACGACACGCGTACTCGAACGCGCATTGAAGTCGCTTTCTCGCGACGTTTCCGCGCCTCAACAGGAAGGGATGGGTCGGTAGGTAACCCATCCGTTCTCGGAGAGAAGTTTATAATCGCTGAACGCGAAGGAGAAATCCCATGATGGTCGGCCACGCCCTGTTAGCCTTCGCGCTGACGGCGCTCGTCGCCAACCGATACCGGCCTGCAGAGCGCGCGCTCGCGTTCGGCGTGGTAGCAGGCGCGTTCGCCACGGTTCCCGATGTGGACATGGCCTACGCGCTGGTCGGACTCGCGCAGGCCGGATTCGGCGGCGTTTGGTCAATGACCGGTGCGTTCTGGGGAAGTTCACAACTCGTCCACCGGGCGGTGACGCACTCGCTCGTCGTCGGTCTCATCGCCGCTCCCGGATTCGTTCTGCTAACCGGACCGACCTCTAGAAAAGCGATTGGCGCGATCACCCTCTCGGCCCTCGTCTGGATTGGGTTCGCGGAAAGCGGCGCCCTCGGCGGGGGTGTCATGCTCGTCTTCGTACTGGCGGGAACGGCGGTCGCGCTCGCCGCGGCTGCGCGCACTGACCTCGGGTCGCGAGAGCTGCTCTTCGCGGCGACGTTCGGCCTGCTGTCGCATCCCTTTGGCGACCTATTCACCGGCGAACCGCCGCAATTCCTCTACCCCCTCGATAGCGTGCTGTTTCACAGCCGAGTCGCCCTGTTCCCCGACCCGACGTTGAATCTGCTCGCCATCTTCGGGTTGGAACTGGCGACCGCGTGGCTCGCCGTCGGCGTGTACTTCCGTCTGCGCGACGGCCACCGCGAAAAACGTCTGCTGGGACACGTCCACGGACGGGCGACGCTCGGCGCAGGCTACGCGCTGACCGCGGTGTTCTTTCCGGCACCGACGCTCGACGTTTCGTACCACTTCGTCTTCTCGGTACTCGCGGTCGGTGCCGTGGGCGTTGGCCCGAAACTGTATCCCCTGCGCACATTCCGCGTAGAACGCGACCCTCGTGCGTGGCTCTGCACCGGTATGGCCGCGGTTACGGTCGCGGTACTGGCGTACGCAGGAGCATACGTCACGGCCTAACCTTTCTTACCGACGGCAGCCCTATCGAGCGATATGGCACAGCGAAGCGGCCGGTTGGACGCGTTCGTAGAAGACAAGCGCGTCAACGCCGGATTGGCGTGGATTTTGGTCGGATTTTTGCTGGTTGTCGTGGTGGTGAGCCTACTCCGGGCGGATTTCCTGTGGGCTATCTTCGCCGGGTTCGTCTTCGCGCTGGCGGTGATTCCACCGATTTCCTATCGAAATGCCGAAGCAATGCTTCCGTGGGAAGTGCTGCTACTCGCCGCACTTCCCGTCCTCGGGCGCGCGCTCGCGACGCTCGCGCTGACGACGCGAGCGTCGACGTACCTCTCGGTGGCTGCGCTCGCGCTCATCGTCGCCGTCGAACTGCACGTTTTTACTCCGGTTCGGATGACCCACTGGTTCGCCATTCTCTTCGTCGTCACCGCGACGATTGCGACGGCGGGCGTCTGGGCGGTCATCGAATGGCTCTCCGACGTGTACCTCGGCACCGCGTTCATCGAGAGCGAACGGCTGCTGATGTGGGACTTCGTCTACGCAACGGCGGTCGGCATCGTCGCGGGTATCGTCTTCGAACTGTACTTCCGACGAGTCGCACCGCCTCGAACGCGACTGCCGGACGACGTTCAGGAGCGGATAGAATGAGGGTTCGCGAGCGACTCGGGATTTCGCCCCGACGACAACGACAGTTGACTCGCGTGATGGAGTTGAGCCTCGTCGGCATTTTCTTCGTCGGAGTGGACAGGGGAAATCTCGGAATCATGGTCAACGCCGGAATCGCGTTCGCCATCACGCACGTTCCGGCAGTCATCGAACGGGACTATCACATTCCGATGGACGCCGGGCTGACGCTGTGGATTACGACCGCCGTTTTCCTGCACGCCGTCGGCACCCTCGGCCCGTACCAGAACGTCTGGTGGTGGGATCACGTCACGCACGCGCTTTCGGCGTCGCTCGTCGCAGCGGTCGGTTATGCCACCGTTCGAGCGCTGGACGCCCACTACGACGACGTCTACCTCCCGCCACGGTTCATGTTCGTGTTCATCCTCATGTTCGTGGTCGCGTTCGGCGTCATCTGGGAGGTCGTCGAGTTTGGAATCAGCGGACTGGCGGTCGTCCTGGGCGCGAAGACGGTGCTGACCCAGTACGGGCTGGGAGACACGATGCTCGACCTCATGTTCAACACGGTCGGCGGCCTCATCACGGCGATTTGGGGAACCGCGTACCTCTCCGACGTGGTCGGCGCGCTGACGGAGCGACTCGACGGCCAGATGCAAGGCGCGGAGTACGAACGGCAAGACGATTGACAGATCGAACGAACGCGCCAACCAACGGCCAGTGCGACTTTTACCCGCGGCGGAAAATGAGAGGACGCCATGGTGTTCAAGAAAGTCACCCTCATCGGAACGAGCGACGAGAGTTTCGACGCCGCCGCGGACGACGCAATCGACCGAGCAGAGAAAACGCTCGACAACGTCAAATGGGTCGAAGTAGACCACCTCGGCGTCGAAATCGCGGCCGTCGAAGATCGAGAGTATCAGGCCGAAGTGACCGTCGCTTTCGAACTGGAAGAATGAGGACGAAGCGTAAGTAGAGTACTAAAAGCGTACCGCAGTCTTTTTTGTTCCGTTCCGATTGCGGGCGAGTCGTCTCGATTAGATTCGACTACGTCCGGAAGCTTTCGCCACAGCCGCATTCGGAGACGACGTTCGGGTTATCGACGTGGAAGCCAGCGCCCTGCAGGCCGGTTTCGTAGTCCACGACGCTTCCCTCGATGTAGTTCATACTCGCAGGGTCGACGAACACGCGCAGTTCGTGGTGAGTGAACACCGTGTCGTCCGACTCGGGTTCGTCGTCGAATCGCATGCCGTAGGAGAGTCCGGCACAGCCACCCTGTTGGACGAATAGGCGCAGTCCGGCGACTCCAGGGTCGAGATCTTCGCTCTCCAGCAAGTCAAGGGCCTGCTCGGCGGCAATTTCCGTCACCTCGATTTGCGTCGTCTCCCCACTTTGCGCGGCGTCAGTACTCATAGATGTTGTTTGTCGTCCCGGCCTCATTAACGTTCGCCCCTAGCACGGATTTGGTGGCAAGGACGTTGTAGGGTCGTCCAAATGCTATCGGGAGATTTCTTCTGAGTAATGCTAACTGGCGGTTTTTCAGGAATGGTGCTAGGTAATCACGACTCCAATCAAACCGCACCCGCCCACGTACCTCCCCAACCGACTCCCTCACTCGCTGACGCTCGTTTCGGTAATCCCTCGCGCGGCTTTGCTCCGACGTCTCGGACGATCGTATCCGAGACGTCTCGCCAGCGCGCGCCACATCGCTTGCTTACTCAGCCGAATGGTTGCGCCAGCGCACTCGGACGAGCGACGAACGACAGTGAGGTGCGAGTCCAAATCTGCGTCCGGTAACTTCGTTTGTTGTCGGGAGTAGCTAGCGACAAAGAGCCAGTCTCATTCGAAGTAGTGCTAACAGAAACACAGAAATCACGAAGAACTCTCTATCGAGCTAGTCCACGTCACAGAAGGTTTTTGCGAGAGCCTGTTTGTTGGCCCTATGAGGTTTTTTGCGAGGGAAGAGCGCTCCGATGCGGTCTTCCTGCACTCTGTTATGAGTGCGAGGGAAGGGATTTGAACCCTTGGACCTCTACAGGAGCGGATCTTGAGTCCGCCGCCGTTGGCCGAGCTTGGCTACCCTCGCACGCAGTTTCTACTCCTCGCTGGGTGACTTAAAACGTTCCGGATTCGAAAACGGCACTCCGAAGCGACACTCCTTTTCCACTTCGCCGCGCCTGTCACAGCATGACCGACACGAACGCGCGATTTCGACTTGCAAAACGCGCCGCGACGGCGGGGAGCGAAATCGCGGCGGAAGGCTTCCGGAACGATATCGCGGTGGAGACGAAATCGAACAAGACCGACGTGGTGACGGAAGCGGACCGCCAGAGCCAGCGCCGGGTTATCGAAGTCGTCCGCGAGGAGTACCCCGACGACGCGATCGTCGGCGAGGAGGACGACGAACTGAAGGAAGTACCGGCGGAGGGAGACGTCTGGATAATCGACCCGATAGACGGCACGAACAACTTCGTCCGCGGGATTCCGATATGGGCGACTAGCGTGGCCGCGGTTCGGGACGGCGAGACGGTCGCCGCCGCGAACGTCTGCCCCGCGCTCGGCGACGTCTATACCGCGGACGCGGAGGGAACGTATCTGAACGGCGAGCAGGTGACGGTCAGCGACCGCACCGACCCGGAGACGTTCACGGTCTGCCCGACGCTCTGGTGGGATTTCGATCGACGGGACGAGTACGCCGCGACGGCGCGCGGTATCGTCGAACGGTTCGGCGACATGCGCCGGTTCGGCTGTGCGCAAATCGTCCTCGGGATGGTCGCCAGCGGCGCGCTGGACGGCACCGTCGCGAACGTCGTTCCGAATCCGTGGGACACCGTCGCGGGCGTTCACATGGTTCGGCAGGCGGGCGGGCAGGCGACCGACATCCACGGCGAACCGTGGACGACCGGGAGCAGGGGGCTGGTGGCGTCCAACGGCGAGGCTCACGACGAGGTGCTGGCCGCGGCCCGCGAGGCCGAAGCACATCGTGAAACGTAGGGAAACGGTCGTCGACAGTTCAGAATACTGCAACCGGGCTCCGGGGAAGGCGTGCAGTTATTTATCATTGGGGCATTTGGGTAGCGATATGAAGCTGGATGATACGGACCGCGCGATTCTCAAAGCGCTCCAAACCGACGCCCGAACCCCGTTTAGCGAAATCGCCCGCCAAATCGAAATGTCCAGTGCGACGGTTCACGACCGGGTCAACCGGATGGAAGAAGCGGGCGTAATCACCGGCTATCACGCCAACGTAAACCCGAAGGAAATCTCGCTCGGAATTTCCGCTTTCGTCGGTCTTCGCGTCGAACAGGGTCGGGAGAAGGATACGCTCAAGAAACTCGAAAACATCGACGGGATTCAGGAGGTTCACCTTACGACGGGGTCGTGGGACGTGATGGCGCGCGTGTACGCTGAAAATGCCGACAGCCTTCGCGAACTGATGTTCGACAGAATCGCCCAGATGGACGGTTTTTCGCGTTCTCAAACCATGGTCGTCCTCGGGTCGCCGTTCGAGAGCGAAGAACTTCCGCTTTCTATCGACAACGAAGAATAACGATACCGGAACTGTAAAACCCGCTCGCTCCGGTTCGTGCGATATGGATACCGCAAGTGAAGGAATCGACAACGAACGAACGTGGGCGGGTGCCGTCGCCGCCGCCATCATCGCGCTGGTCGGTGGTTCGCTCGCGTTCCCGAAACAGGTGTACGACGGCTTTATCTGGCACTATTTCTGGGGGCCCGTGGTCGCCGACGCGAAAAACGCACCGTGTGCGGTTCGTGAAGACGGAGCGACGCGGTTCATCTCCGACGCCGAAACCTGTGCGACCCTTCCGGAACCGGTCGCGGAACCGGGCTACACGCTCGTCTCCGAAATCGGCTACGCGGTGACGCTCATCGTCGCACTGGTCGGCCTCGTTTTCCTCCTCCGCCGACTCGGCATCGGCCAGGACAGGAGTCTCTTCTATGCCCTGTTCCCGTTCATGCTGTTCGGCGGGGCGCTTCGGGTCGTGGAAGATGCCGACAACGCACTCCAGCAGGTCGGCGGCGGTGCGATTCCGTTCCCGTGGAATACGCTCATCATCAGCCCGGTAATCTACTTCACCGTTTTCGCCGTCACGCTCCTCGCCGTGGTCGTGAGTGTCGCGGCGGCCCGCCGAGGAATTTTCGACGGGTACGAATACTCCCTCGCCGGAATAGGGACGCTGGCGCTCGCAGTCACCGTCGGCTACCTCTCCTACCTCACCGTCACGACCGAAGCGGTTGGTTTCTACCCGCAAATCCTCGTCGTCGTCCTCGGCGGAGCAACGGTGGTCACCGCGATTATGTGGGTGGCAATCGAGCGATTCAAACCAGGAATCAACGCCGGAACCGCCGGTATCGGTGCGGTCATCATCTGGGGCCACGCTGTTGACGGCGTCGCCAACGTCGCCGTCCTCGACTGGGCGCTGGAACTCGGTCTCAAGGGAGAGTACGGTGCGAAACATCCCGTCAATCAGGGAATCGTGGACATCACCTCGTCCGTTCTCCCGAGTTCGATAACGTCCGTCATCGGCACGGCGTGGCCGTTCTTGCTCGTGAAAATCGCCGCGGCCGTGGCCGTCGTCTGGGTGTTCGACCAGCAAATCTTCGAGGAAAGTCCACGCTACGCTATCTTACTACTCATCGCGATTCTGGCGGTTGGTCTCGGTCCCGGAACGCGCGACATGCTCCGGGCGGCGTTCGGAATCTAACGGAGCCGTTCGAGCGTCGATTCCGGGAAGTACTGGTCGCCGCAGTTCGCACACGCCGCGACATCGACCGACCCGACGTTTCGGAATCCCAGTCGGTCTACCGAAACGCTCTCTTTCGAAAGGGGCGACCCGCACGTCGCACAGGTGAGGTCGAACTCCGTCGTCATACTATCACCCGATCCGACGTGTAACGCGTTTTATGCATGATTAATAGTTCACCACTGCGGAAACTACGACCACATCCACTATAAACATGTGTGTTTCGTTAGCACAGCGCAACTAGCGTACGATTTCCTCAATTGCGAACGTTCCCCAGATTATGGATACGGATGCGGTTCCCTGTTCAGTTCCGAATCGAATCCGAGTTCGTTCGGCACGGTACGGGCACGCTCGCCGAAGAACGGCTCTCCGGTGAACAGCGGTTGGGCCTCGGGTGCGAGCACGCGCACCGCCTCGAAACCGAGCGATTGTACGTCTCGCGTCGTGAGACGCGCGCCGTAGACGGCGAACGCTTCGCTCGCCCGCGAAACGACTGCCCGTAGTTCGGCAGTACCTCCGGCAACCGATTTCCCGACGCTATCGCTCGGAATCGTCGTTTCGGGCGCGACGAGCTCTCGAACCGGTTTCGGAAAGTCGGCGTACCGGGCAATCGAACCTTCCGCGTTCGCCGCGTCATCCGGCCCCATCAGTTTCAGTTCCGTCCAGTTCTGGAGGGCTTCCGAGAGCGCAGACCGCGCCGCGGAATCCGGGTCGAGATTCGCCCCCGACCCGACCGCGAATTTCGGCCACTCTTCTTCCCGGTGCACCGCGACGGCGACGACCGGAACGTCCACGTCCTGGGTTACGAGGAGGGCAGTGACATCCAATTTCTCCGCGCGCGCTCGCTTCGCCAACTCCTCGAAGCCCTCGTCCTCGACGTGCAGACCGAGCGGTTCGAACGAGGAATACCACGCAAGCATGGTCGCATCGCGCTCTATCACCTCGTACAGTCCCGACAGTAGGGCCTCCGTGGTCGAATTACCCAGCCCCAACCCCGTCGTTATTGCGGGCTTGAATCGGGCGTCGAGAGGCGGAAAATGAACGAATTCCGCCGGGAGATGAACCGGATTGCCGGTTCCCAAATTCCGACCCGGAATCCACGCGAGTTCGTCGTTTTTCACCTCCTTCCAATCGTCAGGACGGACGAATTTCGCGGGCGAAACGGCGTCGTCGAGCACAGACGGGCGGGCCACACCGAACTCCGATTCGCGGTAGATTCCCGCGCAGTAGCGCTCCATCCCCTCGCCCAACGCCTTCATGAGCGCCTCGTCCCAGTCGCCCGCGACGCCCGCAGATTGTTCCGCGCACTGTGCATCGCTGAATCCCGCCGTCTTGCAGATATTCGCCAGATAGTACGGCACCGGAAACGAAGACACCTCGCCGAGCGATTGGACGATACCGACGCGCTCGTCCAACGCGATTTCCGCGCGCGAAATCGCCTCGTCCAGCGTTCGCTCGGAATGGTCGATGCCGAGCGTTCGGTCACGGGCATCACCGCACGCTGGACAGTTCGGAACCGGAAGCAATCGGTGCTCTGCGTGCGGTATTTCTACAACACCGCCGAGCACCGAAGAGCGCTCGCCGGAACGAAGCGTCACCGCTTCGCGTCCGGCGAGCGCTCCCGCGAAGCGGGTCGCTGCGGTGTCGGTTTCCGTCACCTCCGTTCCGTCGGTCTCCTCCGCGTTCGCCGCGACGCGTGCGCGAAGACATTCGAAACACGCAGTGTCGGGTGCGAAGCCCGACACTGCGGCATCGACATCCGGAAACGATCGACCCCCGACCCCGCCGAGTTCGACGGCGAGCCACGGCGTTCCGGAACGATTCGCGCGTGCAAAACGGTTCGACCCGACTTCGCCGGCGACCACGGCGAAATCGACGTTTTCGACCTCTTCCACCTCGATTTCGGTGACGGTTTCATCGACAGCAGAAAGGGCGGCGATGACGGCGTCAGTTGCGGAACCAGTTCCGACGACGCCCAGCAGGTTGCTCATGTGCGGGATGAGACGGGGAGGTGGCAAAAACGCGGCGGATAGCCGTTGCTCGTGACCGTGAAAAATGGAAAAGTTTGGACGCGGGAATTAGTGCAGGATGCCCTGTGCGACGCTCGCGAGCTGGTCGGTGTCCGCGGTCTGAAGGTCGTCGTTGGCGAGTTTCAGGCGGAGTCGTGGGCGACCGACGTCGATTGGAACCTTCTCCGTGCCGATGAGGCCCATATCTTCGAGCTTCGTCTTCGTGCGGGAGAACGTCGCTTTGCTTGCGATGCCGACGTCCTCGCCCCATTTGCTGATGTCGTAGAGGAGGGCTTCGTTTTTCGCCGCGACGAGCAGGCTGATGGTCACTTCGTCCAGACCGTCGCCGTCTCCGCGGGCGGTTTCGAGCGAGGAGAGGACGCTGTTGAAGTCGTCTTCCGCCTCGGGGCTAATTTCGTCGCTCAGCGTCTCGCGGACGCGCGTGATTGGCGGCGTACGGAGCGAGAAGTCGCTCGCGTCTTCCCAGTGGGACGTGTACGTGCTGTAGGCCGCGTCGACGAAGTCGTCGTCGTCGGAAGTCAGCCCGCCCACGCGGTCGCCCGCAGTGACGAGTGCAATAACGACATCGTCGGTGACGAGGAGCGAGTTCCCGGAGGAATCGTCCGTCGTGCGCAGAGTGAGCGCACCTTCGTCGATGAGGTCTGCAGCGTTGCTGGCGATGATGAAGTCCTCCATCACGTCTTTGAGCGTGCTCTCGTCCGCGAGCATGCGCATTTCGGGGAGGTCGCCGTCGTACTCGGTTGCGGCGTCGATGAGTTCTTCGATCGCGCTACCGGATGGGTTGACGACAACCATCACTTCGGGTCCTTCGTCGATGACGGTACGAAGGATTTCGTGGACGCTTTGGTTCAAGAGGTTCGTTTTTGTTTCCATATCCGGACGGACGAGATTCATCTATTTAATTTTAACGCTCAAACCCGACGGAAATCATAGGTTATATAGCATGAACAATTAGTCAATGCTGTAATTATAACCGTGCAATTCGAATAATACCACCCTGAAAACCAGAAACTCTTCGGAATGTTATAAATTCGGAAATCTGTTCGGAGAGGGGTCGGAGACGGCGAAAAAATCAATTTTTCGTCGCATGCAGGCGTTGCTGAACGGCACTCTACAGATAAATACGGAGAGTAATCGCTAATTACCAATTACGCCTTCTGTGAACAGTCCGAAAGAATGAAGTATGAATGTGAGAGACCAACATATACCATGCGAGGTAAAATACGCGAGTGGCTCATGGGACGTCCGAATGCAATGAACGTGGCTTTCGGACTGCTGTTGGGATATACGTACATTCAAAACACTGCTATAGACCCGCTTGTAGCACAGGGTGCTGGCGGAGGGCCTTAACACAAACTGATTTGATCAAGTAGTTCGTTTTCTCCCGACCAGTATAGTTCACCATCGTACAGAACAGGCATTTCTGCTCGTTCGAGAAATGAACGTAATTCGTCGCTATTTAAAATGAATGAGGTTTCATTTCCATATAAATGTAATTCCTTGTTCCCGTCGATGTATGGTTCATAATATCCACCAACCAGAGAGATAGGAAGTGAATTATATTCTAGCTCAAATTTGTTTCTGTACCGTTCGACATTCCCTAAAACCGGCATATGGTTATTACACTGCGTCAACTGGTACGTCCCATCACCAACAACAGCGTAATCCTTGTTCATCATAATGCGCCGTCGTGCGAGTTGAAGTGCGTTTTGGATGCTGAACCCGTTTATCAGCAGCCGGGCGAACGACACGCCGACTTTCGCGGCCTGCTTGTTCAACACTTTGTTGAACGTAACCGCTCCTGCGACGCTTCCTTTCTCGATCAGTTTCATTCCCTCGTAGTACGACCCGCAGGCGTTGAGGAAGAACGTTTGAACCTTGCTTTCCTCGATGTTCTCGACCGCGAGATTGCCATCCGTACATCGGAGTCCGTCTTCCTCGCAGTGGCCGATGTAGTGAACGTAATCGCACGGCGTCTCCAGTAACTCGGCGAGTTCGTCGCGCGTCAGATTCTCGTGGATGGTGACTTCGATGGGAAGGTCTTCCGCGCGATCGAGATAGATGTCGGCGGCGTCTTTGTGTTCGTCGCCCATCTCCTCGTCGTTCAACACCAGCGCTACTTCGATGTCCTCGCTGTCGCGCTCGAAATACTCGAACCGGTTTTCGTAGGCGCTCGGGTCGGCTTTGAACACGTCGATAGGAACGCCCTCGGCGAGCCAGCCGTGAACCCGACCGCGATGCAGCGTCGGATTGATTCGTTCGACCGAGTTGACGTTCTCCGCCCGCGCGCTTCGACACGACTCCCCGCCGGCAACCGCGCGTCGGGTGGCGTTCGATTCGCTCGGGGCGTTGCGGTAGAAGTCGCCGAGCGAGGCATCCAGCAGTTCGTTCCGGTTGAGATCCGACGACTCGGGGAGGTAGATGAGGCTGAGGTTCGAAAGCAGATACGGAAGCGTCGAGACGTTCTCCACCGACGGTTCGACGTACATCGAGAGATGCCAATCCGGTAGTTCGTCGTCGATTCGCTCGAACTCACAGAGGTCGTAGGCGACGAGCTGTTCGACGGGCGTCGCGTCGTAAATCGCTTCCGAGTCGATTTCGAGGTCATCCAGAAGCGAGATTTCCGCGAGGTTCCAGTGATACGGTCCCGCGTTACGGACGAGACAGTCGAGGAAAAACACCCGCCGAAGCATCTCCGCGACTTCGTGTTGATAGTTCGGAAGCGGACTGAAGGAGTACGTGAAATTGGCGGCAGGTGCCCGGAGAACCGGTGCGGTTCGATTTTCCACGATAACTTCCGCCTGAAGATAGTATGCCAGTGGCGCGGTGACGAACAGCGTTTTGAAATCGTCGGGGACGCGAAGTTCGATGTCGACGTCCTTTTTGTTTTCACGAACCGGCTCCGGAATTCGTAGTTCGTCACCCACCTCGAACCGTGGCGGATGCCCCCGGAGCGTCGGAAACGACCGGTCAGAGCCGGTGGTCTTGTGCGACGAAGAGGCGTAGGAAATCGCGGTCGCCAACCCCTCCGTCGTCGGCGGGATGGTTATCGTATCGACGGGAATTTCATGATGGCTTCGGAACCCGAGTGTCACCGGAATTCTGTCGCGGAAAGAGACAATTAACGCATCGAAATCGCACGTTTTTCGGATCGTCGCGGGGGCGGAAAACCGGAGATACGTCTTTACGTTTCCGTGGATGTTCGCTAAATATTCTTCGTCTGGGAGTGTGAGTATCCCGGTATCGCTTCCGTGATGTTGTCGTTCGCCCGATTCCACGTCGGTAATCGTCACTAAATTCGGCGGAAATCGGAGTTCTGAGGCGAATCCGGAGACGGTTTCGTCGATGGGTCTCTCGATATCGTACCCTCGCCCACCACTCCGCCAGTCGGGCGCACCTATCGAAATTTCCGTTTTCGTCCGGTCGAATGCCCGAAGGCCGGTATCCGTTTCCTCCCACTCAATCATACCGGTAATAGAAGCGTTATCTCACTATTAGTTTATATTTCTGTCGGGGATTCGGAGCCTACTCAGCGAAAGGTAAACTTATACGCCGCGGTGTCGCGGAATTGCACATGGAGTACGACCACGTTCGAGCGGTCGACCCGGCAGTCGCAGATGCTCTCGAAGCGGAAGTCGAACGCGAGCGCGACACGCTGGAGATGATCGCCAGCGAGAACTTCGTCAGCAAAGCAGTGCTGGAAGCGCAGGGAAGCACCCTGACGAACAAGTACGCGGAAGGGTATCCCGGCGAGCGGTACTACGGCGGTTGTGAGCACATCGACACCGTCGAATCGCTCGCAATCGAGCGCGCGAAAGAACTCTGGGGCGCAGAACACGTCAACGTCCAACCGCACAGCGGGTCGCAGGCAAACATGGGCGTCTATCTCGCCGTTCTCGACCCGGGCGACAAAATCCTCTCGCTCGACCTGACCCACGGCGGCCACCTAAGCCACGGCCACCACGTCAACTTCGCCGGCAAG
This sequence comes from Haladaptatus pallidirubidus, assembly GCF_020700235.1. Classification (GTDB taxonomy): domain Archaea; phylum Halobacteriota; class Halobacteria; order Halobacteriales; family Haladaptataceae; genus Haladaptatus; species Haladaptatus pallidirubidus. Next base: position 379,901 of record NZ_CP085301.1, read on the forward strand.
CTGTACGAGGTCGAACAGTACAAAGTCGATGCCGAGACGGGCTACCTCGACTACGATGCGCTGTACGACCACGCCGTGGAGTTCGAACCGGATATCATCGTTTCGGGCTACTCGGCGTACCCCCGCGAAGTCGAATGGGGGCGGATTCAGGATGCCGCGGACGAAGTCGGCGCGTATCACCTCGCGGACATCGCCCACATCACCGGTCTCGTCGCAGCAGGGGAACATCCCTCGCCGGTCGGCGTCGCGGACTTCGTCACCGGTTCGACGCACAAGACGATTCGCTCGGGTCGCGGCGGTATCATCATGTGCGACGAGGAGTACGCCGACGCCGTCGATTCGGCGGTCATCCCCGGCATGCAGGGCGGCCCCCTCATGCACAACGTCGCCGGCAAAGCGGTCGGATTCAAGGAAGCCCTCAAACCCGAGTTCGAGGAGTACGCCGCGCGAACCGTCGAGAACGCGGAAGTCCTCGGCGAGACGCTCCAAGACCACGGCTTCGGCCTCGTCTCGGGCGGTACCGACACCCACCTCGTGCTCGTGGACTTGCGCGAATCCCACGAAGACGTAACCGGAAAAGATGCGGAAGAGGCGCTCGAAGAAGTGGGAATCGTCCTGAACGCGAACACCGTCCCGGGCGAAACGCGCTCGCCCTTCGTTGCCAGCGGCATCCGCGCCGGAACGCCCGCGCTCACGACCCGCGGGTTCGATACGGACGACATCGAACGCGTCGGCGACCTCATCGCGCGCGTAGTGAACAATATAGACGACAAAGACGTGAAAGCGGAGGTCGCGGAAGAAGTGCAGGCGCTCTGCGACGAGAACCCGCTGTACGAGTAGGTTCGAAACTCGGTGCGGTTTCGATTCGGACAGTCAACACAAAATTTATTCTCAATTTTCATGAATATCGTGTATGATGAAACCACGGCGGCATTTTCTCAGCTGTTGTAGCACGCTCTTTACGTTTTTAGCGGTTGCGTGGGCCAAGATGTCGGCAGTAGTCCCGACACGACGACCACGACCGAGCAGGATTTTCCCGAGACGATTTCGGTGACGGAGAGTATCGAACGCGAGGAAATCGAGTATCTGCCGGAAAACGATTCGATTCGATACGTCGCGGCTTATCGGAGAGGAGAAAGCGGGACAGAGGCGGGCGAATCGAACGACCCACCCGAAAGCGAACCGGTGTACGAAACGATTCCGTTCGATGACTGGGCGGAGACGGGGTGTGCAAGTGTCGGTGCAAAGGCGGTCAACTCGGCGATGAAACGTCGATTAGGTACTGCCGATGGCCTCGCCACGGGAATCACGCACGAGAACGGACGGCGAATCATCTCGATCACACACCAAACGATGCTTGACCGGGACGGCGATGTGGTTTCGGAATCACACGTCAAATACGAACGAGTGAAACGAGTGGCACCGAAACAGGTTCGGGCAACTATTTCGCTCGACAGTAAAGAACACACCTCGGTCGTTCCGATAGAGACGGAACAAACGACGATACAACAGCAGTAGTCGCGGAACAGTCGAGAACGACTGTACGCTGGTGCGGTAGATGTAACTACGCATACGGAGAATTTCACCCATGTCAGAACAGCTAGCGGGGTTCAAAAGCGCGGACATCGTTTTCACCGACGGAACAACCCTCACCGACGTGACCGTCGCCATCTATCCGGGGTGGATACGAATCCAGACCGAATCGACGAACCAGTTCCATCCCCGCGAACAGATAGACCGGATTCAGTCGAATCGGTGAGAGCGGACAACAGTTGCAGAACAATAGCCGAGGATTTCGGGGTTCTGCCTCTCGAATTTGAGCAAGTTTGTGTATATATTGTAGATATTATAGCCAAAAATACGCACGAACCCGAATGTTGAAGGGGCTTCACACCGGATAATCCGCCAATGACGGACATCATCGACGGGAATTCGGTTGCCGAACGGATTCGAAACGACTTCGGAGCGAGCATCGACGCGCTGAAAGACGAAGGTGTAACCCCCGGGCTTGCGACGGTGCTCATGAGCGACGACCCCGCGAGCGAAACCTACGTCTCGATGAAACAGCGCGACTGCGAGGAGGTCGGTATCGACGGCATTCACGTCGAAATCGATCCCGATGCACCCGCCGAGGAGTTGTACGAAACCATCGAAGAGCTGAACGACGACCCCGAGGTTCACGGGATGCTCGTCCAGATGCCCGTCCCCGACCATGTCGATTCCCGACAGGTCATCCGCGCCATCGACCCGGCGAAGGACGTGGACGGCTTCCACCCGGAAAACGTCGGAATGTTGGTCGCGGGGCACCCGCGATTCAAACCCTGTACCCCCCACGGCGTCCAGAAACTCCTCGAATCGGCGGATGTTGACCCCGAAGGCAAGGACGTTGTCATCGTCGGTCGGTCGAACATCGTCGGCAAACCGCTCGCCAACCTGCTCGTTCAGAAAGCCGACGGCGGCAACGCGACGGTGACGGTTTGTCACTCGCGCACCGACGACCTCGCCGCAAAAACGAAGAGTGCGGATGTCGTCGTCGCGGCCTGCGGCGTCCCGGAACTCATCGACGGGTCGATGATTTCGGAGGGCGCGACGGTCATCGACGTCGGCGTCAATCGAGTGGACGCCGACACCGAGAAGGGGTACGAACTCGTCGGGGACGTGGCGTTCGATAGCGCGAAGGAGAGAGCAAGCGCGATTACGCCGGTTCCGGGCGGCGTCGGCCCGATGACCCGGGCGATGTTGCTGTACAACACGGTGAAAGCCGCCGGACAGCAAAACGAGGTCGAAGTGGAACTGCCGTAAGCCGTAGACCGAAAAACCGAACCGCCATCTAAAAACTGCTATTTTCGTTCAGTTGCCGATATCGACGAGCGCCTGCCACGTGTTCGGGCCGACGATACCATCGACAGCGAGGCCAGCGCTGGATTGGAAGCTCTCGATAGCGCTCCGTGTTTCCGGCCCATACACTCCGTCTACGGCGATGCTGTAGCCTTCGTCGTAGCGCAGTTGATGCTGGGCGGCGTAGGTCGCCCAGTAGGGGTCGTTATTGGCGTCCTGCACCGTGACGACGAGTTGGCTCCACGTGTTCGGGCCGACGACGCCGTCCACGCTCAGCCCGTTAGCCGACTGGAAGGATTGCACCGTATTCGTCACTTCCGAACCGTAAATCCCGTCGTGGTAGTTCAGGTTGTAGCCGTGCTGTTCCAACAGGTACTGGATGGTGTACACGGCTTCGCCTTGGTCGCCGTTCGAGTAAATCGGCCAACTGTATCCGCCGGGGTCGTCACCGAAGGTGATGTGGTCTGCCAGCGAATTCATCACGTCGCGGATGCCCTCCGCCCAACTGATGTCCGTCGCGTAATCCTGATTCATGCCCCGCAGGGTCGGCCCGTAGGACGAGTAGTAGTGGTCGCCGCCGGGTGTCAGGTATTCGTCCCGAATGACGGGCATGACCGTCCGGATGCACTGTGATTTCGAGGAGAACGATTCGGCACAGGAGTACGGACAGCTATCGTACGCTTTCCAGCCGTAGATATTGTTCTTGTCCCGTGCGATGTTACTGGTGCCCCACGCGGACTCCCACGCGGCGTGAGCGGCCATGTACACCGGATTGATGCCTTCTTGGTAGCTGACATCGACCCACGTGCTTCCGAGTCCGATGAGCGGACTGTCGGAGCGAACCTGCCGAATCGCGTAATCGAGGTCACCGCCGGAGATATCCTCGGTGTTCGTCAGGTCGCTGTCGATGGAGTATCGCGCCGCGACACTCGTTCCCGAGAGAGCGCCGATGCCACCGATGGTTGCGATGCTTGCCGTCGCACCTCTGAGAAACGTCCGTCGTGATTGTTTCATGCGTCGAAAGTATATTAGTTTGTTTCTAGTATTAATCTTTATAATTATAATTGATAAATACATTACTAGGAGATATTAAATTAAATTTGAGAACTAACCTCACAACACACATCAGGAAGAAAACTGAGCCGAGATATTCGTGCACCCACTCCCTGCGAACGACTCACACCGCACTATGAACCTCACACTAGTACAGAATACTCACGTACCAACTCACTCGATTCGGTCGAGCGTATCGCGCGTGCTGACCAACGCGTTCTCGTCTCCCTCGCGGAAGTAGCGCGCGAGGTCGCGCGCCGACGACACCAGTGTATCCGCCGTGTCGATGTCGAGACCGCCTTCAAGCGCACGCGCGCGACGGACGTGTTCGCCGAGTGTTTCGAGCGTGTTTCTTCCCTCGCGGCCCGCGTCGTGTTCTCGCACCCAGTCGCCCATTTCGTCGTGATAGTCGTGAAGCGACTCCGAAACCGCGAGCCCGCGAACTTCGTACAGCGATTCCGGTACGTCCGCGGTGGCGGGACGTTCCCCGGTGTCTGCCCCGCGAAGCAGGGAGAAAAAGTACAATTCCTCGTCGTCGCGTATTTCTAACGCACGGGAGAACACGTCTGCGATGTGTCTGAGTTCCTGCGCCACGAGATAGGTGTCGTCCAGCGGTTGCAGTTCGCCACCCTTGATGAACCCGCGCTTTCTGACGTACTCGCGTGCGGTATCCGCCACGAGGGCCGAAACCTCGCGGAGCGGCCGTTCATCGACCGCTTCGCGTGCTTCCGCCAAATCGAGGGTGACGGCGCTGTCCGTGTGCTGGACGCGGTCGTCCTCTAGTCCGACGCTCTGCATACTCTCGCAAGTCGGGCAGGCCACGCTTCCGGTGTCGTAGTACGACCATTGCGTGCCGCAGTTTTGGCATTCGCGGGTGCCTCGAATCTTCATGTTCTCCCGTTGTCGTGCCGGGGTGAAAACTCTCACGCGGCCGAAGACTAATTAGCAGAATTTTGACTATGTATGAAATGGAAAATAACCCATGAGCAAATACGAAGAACCACTGCTGAACCTTCGCGCGCCGATTTCCGCGCGAGTCTGGTCGGATTATGCGGCACCAATTGCGCTCATGACCGGCGTTTTGCTCGCGTTGATGTTCGCGGTTGCGGGCGCTGAGGCGGTGTCGGTCGTAGCCGTCTTCGTCGGCCTCTGCGTCGGGTTACTCGCCGCTGGATTGCTCACCTACAATCTGCTGATGGTCGGTGTGATTTGGTTCGACCGTCGTTGAGATCCCTTCCCGAAGTCGTCCCGTAACTTTATCAGTCGTCTCTGACTATCCATTAGCACGATGTCGAGTGATACTCGCTCGGAGGATAGAGTAAGTCGCCCCGGGGCGACTGGTCGAGAAATTCTCGGCCGCGCATAGCACCAGTTCTACCGACGTTTGCAATCGCGACGAGCCATCGGTTTCCGCCACCGCCGCCGAAAACGGCGTCTCCGTGGTTGTTCGCGGCGAACGACACGACCTCTCCAGACGCGAGGCCGACCGTCTACGAGACGCGCTCGGACGGGCGCTGACCCAACGAACGGAGTTTTTCAACACGGTGGGCGAACGCCGCGACGACGGAAGCTACGTCGTTTCGCGCAGCGGTGCGGAGTCGTCCGGACACCGGAAGGTGTTCCGGAACTTCGACACGGTGGTCGAACTGTACGGCAGACTGCCCCCGGAGTTCACCGCCGAGTCAGTCGGCGAGCGCGGACTGACCGGCGGACGGAGACACATGCTCGTTCACCACTTCGCGGAACATCCGGAGTTCGACTGCGAACTCGTCTCTCGCCAACCGCTCACCGCGAGGAAGGAGGGGAGTTCGGAGTAGCCGTCTCTGCGAGCGTTTCCGCTGGGTCAACGTTTTTCGGGGTAGCCCGCTTTCTCCCGTCTATGCCACGACCATCGACGTTTTCAATCGTCGCGCGCGACCCGGAACGGGACGCCGTCGGCGTCGCAGTCCAATCGAAATTCGTCGGCGTCGGGGCCGTCGTCCCCTTCGTCAGCGCCGGTGCGGGAGCGGTCGCCACGCAGAGCTACGCCAACGTCGCCTACGGGCCAGACGGCCTCGACCTGCTTCGGTCGGGACGACCCGCCGACGAAGTCGTGATGGAACTCACGGGGGCCGACCCGGAGTTCGAATCGCGACAGGTCGGAATCGTCGGACGGGACGGCTCCGTCGCCGCTTTCACGGGCGACGACTGCTTCGACTACGCGGGCGACGCACAGGGCGAGAACTACACCGTCCAAGGCAACATTCTGGAAAACCGCGAGACGCTCGAGGCGATGGCCGAGACGTTCGAGGAAACCGAGGGCGACCTCCCGGAGCGGCTCATCGCGGCGCTCCACGCGGGCAACGACGCGGGCGGCGACAAGCGCGGCGAGCAGAGCGCGGCGCTGTACGTCGCCAAGCCCGAAGGCGGGTACGACGGGCGGAACGACCGCTGGGTGGACGTGCGCGTGGATGACCACGAAACCCCAATCGACGAACTGGAGCGCGTGTTCAAAATCTACGACGTGACCTTACTGGAGCGGGCGGAACCCGACGAAACCCGGGAACTATCGGGCAGAACCGCGAGCGAAGTCGCCGAAACGCTCGTCGACCTCGGCTTTTTCGAGGAGACGCCGTCGGAGGAGTTCGGGGAGAGAGAACGGAACGCCCTCGAAGCGTTCCGAGGAATGAACAACTTCGAAAACCACTCGCTCGCCGTGTTGGAGGACGCACTGGTTCGCGGATGGAACGATTCTGTGGGAGATGGCGAGGAGAAGATGATTGACGCGATTTGGCACGGACTCTCGCGTTTGGAGCGGAAATGATTCGAGAGACGGTTTAATTGTGGGGTCGAATTTGTGACCGTATTTGAAACGCTCGGTCGAAAGCACATTGCCGATACTGCTAACCGGATGAAACACAAAATTCCGTCCACGCATGAGGGACGAAGACGAAATCCGCGACCAGTACGAATACCTCAAAGAACAGCTCGACAGCGAGGAGATGAACCACGAAGGGGTTCGGCAGATGTTCACCTACTACAAGCGAGCTATCGGCTGGGTACTCGAAGAAGAGCATATCTGACTTTATTTCTACATCGTCTCCAGAGTTATCTAAATCGTTACCTTTAAGTCATTACACCGTCTTGTTGCAGTTGACGCTTCGCTTTGGAGGGCCGAAGCGTCAGCGGGGACCAATTCAGGGCGGCAAGCGGTACGCGGGGTGTTTTCATCCCCGCGTGTTCCGCTTTCCTTTCGAAACTAACTACCGAGCGACTGCACTGTTCTGACTGATTGTAACACGCGTGAACCGACGGCGTTCGATATCACCGATTATCGACAGAACCGAAAAAAGGATAGTCGCCGCGTGTACCGAATTTCGGCGTTTTGTGCCGGTTACTCGATTTTCAGCGACCCGTCGCCGCCGTCGCCACCCTCCTCGCCTTCCTTCCATTCGAGTTCGAACTCGATGCTGAGTTCGCTCGAACCGGACGAAGAGGTTTCTCGCTCGGCTTTCACTTCGAAGACGGGGTTGGTCGGCGGGTCGAGCGTGACGGATTGACTGCCCGCGTTTAGGGTCATTGCATCGCCGCTTTCGAGTTTGTCGGCGACGGTGCGAAGATATCGGGCGATGTCGGTTCGGCTCTGCGTACTCTCCGTTTCGAACAGGACTTCTTCGGGCATATCTCCCTAAAGGGGGTACACGAAGATAAAGACACTCCCGACAAAGAAGTGACCAGATCGTTATATTTATACTACTCAGACAGAAATAGGCGATATTGACGATGTACGAATTAACGGGGTTTCAGCGCGACGTACTGTACGTAATCGCCGGAAACGGCGAACCGCACGGACTGGCTATTCAGGAGGATTTAGAGCAGTACTACGATACAGAAGTCCATCACGGGCGACTGTACCCGAATCTCGATACGCTCGTCGAAAAAGACCTCGTGGAGAAAGGAAAGCGCGACGAACGAACGAACTACTACACGCTCACCAGCCGCGGAAAAAGTCACATCGACGCACGGAAAGAGTGGGAAAAACAGTTCGTTGATCGGTAGGGCGGTTCGATTTCTGAGCCGTTTTCCCGTTTCTCCCCACTACAATCGGCGACCCGAACGAAAACTGCTCGAATCGCGACTACTCCGGTGATTTATCGCCGCCCGTAGGCGTCACTGTCGCTCCATCTGTTTTCGTCTCGTCTCGTCTCCTGCATTCCCACCATCGCCGACCATATCGCCGCTAACCGCTTGTTCGGGGTCGCGCGGCGGTTGCGGGAGCGGTTCGCCGCTGCGAATGTACGTCGGGTCGACCGCCCACGGTTGAATCGGTTTTCCAGCGATAAGTTCCGGCAGCACGACCTCCACGAAGTGGACGACGAGGACGAGAATCATCGGCCCGAGGAAGATGCCGTACCAACCGAACAGCAGTGGCCCGAAGATGTACGCGAACATTACCATTCCGACGTGGAGGTTCCGCCCCGAAACGTAGGGCCGCAAAACGAGGTCCGGAATGGTGTCCACGATGACGAACGAGATGAGGGCGAACGCGAGAGGAAACCACAGCACGTCGGGGGCGCCATCCATCAGTGCGTTCGCGCCGATGACACCGGTAACCGGGAAGTAAACCAGTTTCATCCCGACGACGGGAATGAGGCTGGCGACCCCGGTCAACAGTCCCACGACGGTCGGGTACGGGATTCCCAATCCGGCGGGTGCGATTGCGTTCAACACGTTGTACGCAATCGCGCCGATGGTGCCGGTCATGAGGGCGTTCAGGATGTTACCGAAGAAGATGCTGTTGAAGTCGGTGTCGACCCGCTCGATGTACGTTTCGAGGACGCCCGCGCTGTCGGCGAACGTCCGGCGGAACCATCGAGAAAGCTTGTGATCGTCGCGAAGGAGGTAGAACGCGACGGCAATCATGACGAACAGGTGTAGAGCACCGTTTCCGATGAACGTGACGTATTTGAGCGTCGAACCGAACGCCTGCTCGATGAGTTTCGTGTTATTTCCGTCGGTGAGCAACTGCTCCGGATGCTGTGCGATTTCGGAGACGTCCGCGTACTGGCGGACCGGTTCAGGGAGCGCCGAAAGGTTCGTCGTCTGTGCGACTGTCGTGAGTTCCTGAACCGCGATGGCAAGCGTGTAGACGACGAGTAAAATCGCCGGGAGCGCGAGCGCCAGCAGCGCGACGGCGGCGGCGAGGCTCGGCGGACGGATGCGCCGTTTCAACCGGCGGTACACCGGTCGAGTCGAGTAGTAGAGAAAGAGACCGAAGACGAAGGTCCCGATAAACGAGTAGACGACGAAAAGCGTCGCCAGTCCGAGTGCCGCGCCGACAGACCACCACGCGACACGAGATTTGTCAATATTCCATCCGCTGACCATACGGGGGAAGTTTGTTGCCAGAACATAAAGATTTCGCGCAAGAAACGGCGGTGGCAGCAATTCTTTTATTTGTACAACTATATAGTCTATAGAGTGACCGGATTAGAAGAGGTTTTTGCGTCGGCGACGTTGGAAAGCGATGTCGTTCGAATTGCCATCGCCGGAGCGCTCGGTCTGTTTCTCGGCCTCGAACGCGAGTGGTCGCAGAAATCCGCCGGTATTCGAACGTTCACCCTCATCAGCCTCCTCGGCGCGGCGTTTACCATCGTCGATAAGGACATCCTGCTCGCGCTCGGCGGCCTCCTCGTCATCGTGCAAGGGATTCTCCTCGCGGTACAGGGGTTACTGGACGACGAGGAGGATACGGGGCTGTCCCTGACGACCTCCGTGTCGATGCTCGTCACCTTCGGCGTCGGCGTCCTCGTCGCGGAGGGATTCATCCTCGTCGGCGTCACCGTCGCCGTCGTGTCGTCGCTCCTCCTCGTGTTGAAGCGGGAACTCCACAGTTTCGCGTGGGGAATGTCGCGTCAAGAGCTCAGGTCTGCGGGTGAGTTCGCCATCCTCGCGTTCGTCATCTACCCACTGTTACCGCCGGGTGAAATCGAGATGGGGAGCGTCATGGTAAGCCCACGTCTCGTCTGGCTGATGGTCGTCACCGTGGCCGGTATCGGTATCGCCAACTACGCCATCGTCGAAACCTACGGCGGGCGCGGCATCGCCGTCACCGGCTTTTTCGGCGGGCTCGCATCCTCGACTGCCGTGGTCGGGACGATGTTAGACCACGTTCGCCAACGGCCGGAAGCGGCCTCCTACGGCGTGGCCGCGATTTTGCTCGCCGACGCCGCGATGGCCCTTCGAAATCTCGTCATCGCACTGGCGTTCACTATCGGAACCCCCGGCAAAACGCTGTACGGCGCGATTATCCCGCTCGGGACAATTATTATCGGGAGCGTTGCCATCGCCGCCTACTCGGCGGACTGGTCGCAGAAGATGGACATCGACCTCGAAAGTCCGTTTTCGCTCCGCAACGTGCTCGGCTTCGGCCTCATCTTCCTGTTCGTCGTGGTCGGCGGCGCCCTGGCGAAAAGCCAGTTCGGGGAAACCGGGTTTTATATCACGGCCCTGCTGTCCGGACTCGTTTCGAGTGCGGGCGTCACCGCCTCCGCGGTGACGCTCTACAGCGGCGGCAATCTCGACCAACAGACCGCCGTATTCGGTATTCTGTTGGCCACGGCATCGAGCATCGTCGTCAAGGCGGCGCTGACGATTTCCGCGCCGAATCGACAGTTCGCCTACAAGGTCGCGGTGTGGAGCGGCGTCCTCCTCCTCGGGTCGGGAGCGACCGCAATCGTCGCCGTGCTTTGAACACGCATAGCGAACTTTCCGAACTTTTTAAACGGGGGCTTTTCGTAGCGGAAGCATGGACCGGGAAACAGCCGAGCCACAGGTCCGGGAGATGCCCGGAACGAAAGCAAAACAGTGGTCTGAGTACCATCACCAGTTCGCCGCTCCAACGACGTACGTCTACGATTTCGTCTGGGATATAACGGAAGACGCGACTGGGCCGTTCTGTACCGACGTCGACGGCAACGTTCTTCTTGATTTTACTAGCCACGTTGCCGCCGCTCCACTCGGGTACAACAACCCGAAAATTATGGACAAGCTCCGCGAGTTCGACCTCCCCGACCCGACGAAAATCGCGGGACAGGATTTCTACGCCGCGGGCGGGTGGCCGCCGGAAAACCCCGAATTTCCCGGCCCAACGCAGTTGATGGACCGGTTGGTCGATGCGACGAGTCACTACAACATGGACACGGTTTTCCTCTCGAACTCCGGCGCGGAGGCCGTCGAGAACGCTATCAAAATTAGCTATAACCGCGGCGGCCACCGCGCGTTCACCTTCGACGGCGCGTTCCACGGTCGGACGCTCGGCGCGCTCTCGCTCAACCGCTCGAAGGTCGCTCACCGAAAAAGTTACCCCGAGATTCCGGGGGTCGTGAGCGTTCCGTACTGTTCCTGTACGGCCGAGTGTGAGTGCGGTTGGAAAACGAACGGGCCGGGCGGCAACGTCATCGCCGACAAACTCGACCCCGCACAGGGCGTCATCGACCCCGAGGAGGTCTCGTACATCATCCTCGAACCCGTACAGGGTGAGGGTGGCTACCGCGTTCCGAACGACGAGTTCATCGCGGATATCGCCGAGATTCAGGAAACCTACGACATCAACGTCATCGCCGACGAGATTCAATCCGGCATGGGCCGAACCGGCGAGATGTGGGCGGTTGACCACCTCGAACTCGAACCCGACGTGATTACGAGCGCGAAGGGACTCCGCGTTGGTGCGACCGTTTCGCGCTCGGGCGTGTTCCCCGAGGAGAAGGGCCGACTCTCCTCGACGTGGGGCGCAGGCGACGTCCTCTCGTCGCTTCAGGGCGTCCTCACCATGGATGCGATTCAGGAACACGACCTGCTCTCGAACGTCGATGCACGCGGTCAACAGACGCGCGAACTCATCGAGGATGCGAATCCCGAGAACGTCATCGACGTGCGGGGCCGCGGTCTAATGCTCGCCGTGGAATTCGACACGAAAGACCGTAGAGAAGCGGTCGTGGATGGGGCACTGTCCCGCGGCCTGCTCACCCTCGGTTGTGGCTACAAAACGCTCCGCCTTCTCCCGCCGCTCGACGTAACCGAGCGCGAAATCGACATCGGCGTCAACCTCCTGCTCGACGCCATCGAGGACGCGTCGTAACTCTCCCGCGCTCAGGCGAGAGGATTCACAAACCTCCGCAAGGCTATGTTCTCTCGGAGCGCCTCTTTGCATGAGCGTCACGGCTGACCTTTCAATTCTCGGTGAGGAGTTTCTGCTCGGAACCGCTTTGCTCACCGACACGGACATCCACGTCGAACTGGAACGAGTGGTTCCGGCCTCGCGGCAGGTGCTTCCGTTTTTCTGGACCATCGGCACCGAATTCGACGCCTTCGAGCGAGATGTCCAGTCGAACCCGAACGTCGAGCATCTCGTCTCGTTGAATACGGTGAACGACCGCGACCTCTCCCGAGTCGAATGGAGCAAAGCCGTAGAGAGTCTCATCTACGGAATTGCGGAAGTCGGTGCGACCATCCTCGAAGCGCACGGCGACGACCGTTGGCGGTTTCGACTTCGGTTCAACGACTACGAAGCACTGTCGGAATTTCAAACGTGCTGTGAAAAACACGACATCGACTTTCACCTCGACCGCGTAGCAACGGAAACGGAAATCGACCAAAACGGGTTCGGGTTAACGCCCGAACAACGAGAAACCCCCCTGCTGGCCGTCGAACACGGTTGCTTCGATGTTCCGCGGGGGGTTACACTTGGCGGAACTCGACGAAAAAATCGGCGTCTCACAGCAGTCCGTTTCGGAGCGCGTGCGGCGCGGTGCTGGTAGTGTACTGGAATTCGCCCTCTTCGACACGTCCATCTTCTGAAACTCGCCGAAGAGGGATTGGTGGAATGGACGCCGCACCGCGGCACCGTCGTTTTCGACCGACTGATGGGATGACGGAAACCAGTTAGAACTGATACCGGCGCTCGTCGTCGCGCTGGGGATACTGGGTCGCGCCGGTCATCTCCTCGAACGTCATGCCCGAGAGATACTCGTCGTACGTCACATCGTAGGCATTTCGCAGGTGGAAATCGAGTTTTCCGGTTTCGACGGTCGATTGAAACAGCAGGTGAACCGCGCGACGAACCAATTCCTCGGGGTCTTCGGGGTCGAGGGAGGCGGAAAGCATGGCGAGTTCGTTGTGCGTTTCCCTGTCGAGTGAAACGGACAGTTCGGAATCGAGGTCGGAGTAGGCGGCTTTCACGTCGTCGTTCAGGTCGTCTAAACTCATGGCCGGGTTGTAGGTCGGGCGCGGGATACGATTTTCGTTCTCGATTCGCGTCAAAATTCCTCGTCGCAGTACCGGCAGACGTTCCTGCTGGCGAAGTTGCGGGTCGCGCAGTGCGGACAGACGATATAGTGGTGAGACTGCGGACTCGACTGGCGGGCCGACCGGTTTCCGCGCCCCCGGTGAAGTGCGGTTCCGATTCCGGCGAGCATGAACGCCCCTCCCAGTGCGATCCACGCGGTTGGACTCCGGAAAAAGACGAACGGAGAAACCGGGACGACGATAATTCCGACGCCGATGAGGAACAGTGTGGAGGGCCGGACGCGCATTTTCCGGAGATTAAGACGAGCGGGCAATAAGCCTTCAGGTTGTCCGATTGTGCGTGCGACGAGGTATCGTAGAGCAATCGCGGTTGCACGTCACACCGAATTACGCTCCGCCTTCTCGAATCGCTACCGGTAAACCGAATCCGCACGAAGCACCGGTGATGACCGACACGTCGTGGTCGCTCCCGGACGACATCGACGCGGTGCGCGACGCCCTCGTCGCGTGGTACGAGGACGACCACCGGAGTTTCCCGTGGCGCGAGACGGACGACCCCTACGCCATCCTCGTCTCTGAAGTGATGAGCCAACAGACGCAACTCGGGCGCGTCGTCGCCGCGTGGGAGGCGTTCCTCGACCGCTGGCCGACCGCAAACGACCTCGCGGACGCAGACCGCTCCGACGTGGTCGGCTTTTGGACGAGTCACAGCCTCGGCTACAACAACCGGGCGAAATACCTCCACGAGGCCGCAAAGCAGGTCACCACCGAGTACGACGGCGAATTTCCCGAAACGCCCGACGAACTGCAAAATTTGCAGGGCGTCGGCCCCTACACCGCGAACGCCGTCGCATCGTTCGCCTTCAACAACGGAAACGCGGTAGTCGATACGAACGTCAAGCGCGTACTCTACCGGGCGTTCGACGTGCCGGACGACGACGCCGCGTTCGAGGAGGCCGCGAGCGAACTCATGCCCGGTGGCGAATCGCGCGTCTGGAACAACGCCGTCATGGAACTCGGCGGCGTCGCCTGCGAGAAGACACCGGCCTGTGAAACCGCAGGATGTCCGTGGCGCGAGTGGTGCCACGCCTACGAAATCGGGGATTTCACGGCTCCCGACGTTCCCACGCAACCGAAATTCGACGGCTCGCGCAGGCAGTTCCGGGGGCGCGTCATCTCGATTTTGAAGGAGTACGAGAAACTACCGCTCTCGAAACTCGGCCCCCGCGTACGGGTTGATTACGGCGGCGACCACGGCAAGGAGTGGCTTCGGGAGCTGTGTTCGGATTTGGAAGACGACGGGTTGGTGGAACTGGAGAGCGCGGACGGCGACGAGAACGGGGAATGTGTCGCGCGACTCCGGCGATAGGTACTCAACCGTAATAGGCGTCCAAACGGTCTCGAATCGTCCGCTCAATGTCTCGCATCGTTCGTCTACCCTCGAAATACACCCGTATTGGTGGGTTGGAAATCAACGACAAGAATCCGGAAAACCCGTTGCGGAGCGTTCTGCGGCTCGGTTTCCTTCCAATCGAGTAAGAGCGACAGCGTCGTCGGGCTCGATTGGATTCGGCGCAGTTTCGTCAACCGATAGCAACCCTGCTCCACGTCGTTCGGCAGCGTGGTGTGTCCGGCAGATTCACTTCCAATTCTCGTGGTCGATTCCGACGTAGCGATCGGTAGCGCGGACGAGCGCGGTTTTCGAAACCGCGCTCGCCGATTCGTGGAAATCGCTCGCTGTCAAGGCGCGCGAAGGGTCGAAGGAGGTCGTATCGGGCGACGTCATACGAACAGTTCACGAAGACGACATATGATTGTTTTCCTACAACGTATTTTGCCTTGCCGAACCCAATGTACTCCATGCCCAACGAACCAACCGTCGTTGCGATTTGCGGCAGTCTCCGGGACGAAAGCGCGACGCGGGTCGCGCTTTCGCGCACACTCACCGGCGTCGAGGAGGCGGGGGGAACCGGCGAGCTGCTGGATTTGCGCGAGTTCGACCTGCCGCTGTACGACGCGGACGACCGCCTGGCGGGCGACGCGGCGGATCTCAAACGTGGCGTGCGCGAGGCGGACGCCGTCATCCTCGGAACGCCGGTGTACCACGGGTCGTACTCGTCGGTGCTGAAGACGGCCCTCGATTACTGCGGCTTCGACGAGTTCGAGCAGAAGACGGTCGGTTTGCTAGCGGTTGCGGGCGGCCGATTTCCGATTACCGCGATGGACCACCTCCGGTCGGTTTGCCGGTCGCTCGACGCCTGGGTACTCCCCTACCAGGCCGCTGTACCGCGGGCGCACAGCGCGGTTCGGAACGGGCAATTTACGGACGACGAACTGGCGAAGCGGGTGGCGACGCTGGGCGGGCAGGTCGTTCGGTACTGCAAAATCGAGCCGTGTCCGGCGAGTTTCGAAAGCGAGGAAAATATCGGCGCGGCGGAGTAGCGTTCCGAGACGTGAGATGTTCGGAAATGAAATCGAACGTTGCCGCGGTGAGAATCGGATTGAAAAGGGTGGCGCTTGCCATGGGTTTATCCAATTCGAAAGCAAAATCAACGTATGAGTGTAATCGCCGACGTTAGCGTACCAGGGGAGTCGTTCGCGCTGCACGAGACGCTCGCGACAGCCCCGGAAACGACCGTCGAAGCGGAACGGCTGGCCACACACAGCGCCGAGTGGGTGATGCCGTTTCTCTGGACGACGGGCGGTGATTCTGGGGCGTTCCACGAGGCGGTTCAGGGCGATTCGACGGTTGATACAGCAACGATAATCGAGGAAACGGACGACAGTCGGTTGTATAAGATCGTGTGGGAGCAAGAGATCGTTGATCTCATCGAAGAGATAATTGACCAAGAGGCGACAATTTTGGAGGCGAAAGCGTCCGAGGACGTCTGGCGCCTAAAATTGCGATTTGCCGAAGAGGAACTGGTCTCGTCGTTCCAGAATCACTTTTTGGAACAAGGACACGAATTCGAGGTCAATCACCTTTCGTCCCCGACGACCTCCCGCCAAGGTGAGTTCGGTTTGACCAAAGAACAGCACGACGCGTTAGTCACAGCCATTCGGGAGGGGTATTTCGAAATCCCACGTTCGACCACGAATCAAGAGCTGGCGGATGCGCTCGGTATTTCTTCGAATGCCACCTCCCAACGCATCCGACGAGCGTCTGCGAACCTCATTCGCAATACGCTGATAATCGACACCGACGAAGAGTGATTTCAAAGATGTAATCGTCGTTTCGAATACCGGATCGGTATAAAGACCGGTGATTTCGCGCCATTCATCTATTATAGGTGGCCGGAGTAGTGTTCAGACACAGTGACCTTTCACCCGAATCAGAACATGGTTCATAAATGTCACTATCTGCAGTTCGAGCGCGCTCGGTACCGTCGCTCGATAGCTACGCGCGCCGATACCGAACGCGGTACGAGATGCGAGACAGCGAATCGAAAAATACTTCATAATTGATATATGGTTGGAACAATTGTCGATGTAGAACTCCCGGCAGAGAACTTCGCACTCGAACAGACACTCGATAGGCTTGAAACGGTCGTCTTCGAGGTAAAACAGATGGTCGCGTACAATTACGACAGCCTCCTCCCGTTCATCTGGGTCGGTACCGACAATCGAGACGCGATAGAGCGGGCGTTTGCCGAAGACGAGACCGTCGCCGGATTTCAGCTCGTCGGCGAATTCGACACCGATTGTCTCTATCGGTTGGAGTGGGTAGAGGAAATCGATGTGCTTGTCCGCGTGCTCGTCGAAGAGAACGGAACCATCCTCTCCGCGACTGGCAGCGATGGTTCGTGGCAACTTCGGTTTCTCTTCGCCGACCACGATTCGGTCACTCGCACGCACCAGTACTGCGAAGAAAACGGAATCCCGCTCGAAATTCAGAACATCACGGAGTTTGCGGGTGAGGATAAAGACCGATACGGACTCTCCAAGGAGCAACGCACGACGCTCCGACTCGCTTACGACCGGGGCTATTACTCGATACCACGAGAGACGAAAGCCGAAGCGTTGGCCGAAGAAGTCGGTGTGACACACCAAGCGATTTCCGAGCGACTGCGGCGCGGCCACGGTACGCTCCTTCAGAACACGCTCGTCAATGGCCACGGGACGACGGCCTCCCCACAACCGAAGTCGGAAGACGCCGACGAAGAAGTTGCTCCGGGTTCGTAGTCGACTTCGGGGAGACACTTTCGAGTTACCAACTCGAATAAGCAATCCTTTTGACGCCGGATTGAGCGCAGTTCGGATATGCACAAAATCACGAACAGCGGGTGGGTCGAAGTTATCACCGGCTGTATGTTCTCCGGGAAAACCGAGGAACTGCTCCGTCGGCTTCGTCGCGCGGAGATAGCGGGACAAGAAGTCGCCGTGTTCAAACCGGCGCTGGACGACCGCTACGGCGAGGATACGGTGGGATCCCACGACGGAGCGTCGTGGGACGCGACGGTCGTCGAACCGGATGACGAAGGCGTCTGGGAGATTCCGAAGAAATTGAACGGCGAGCAGGTCGTCGCCATCGACGAAGCGAACTTCTTCTCCGCGGAACTCGTCTCCGTTTGCGAACACCTCGCCGAGGACGAGCGTCGCGTCGTTATCAGCGGAACCGACCAGACGTTCCGGGCCGAACCGTTCGACCCGCTTCCGCAACTCATCTCGGTGTCGGAGTACGTTGAAAAGTTGCAGGCAATCTGCGCGAAATGCGGCGAACCCGCGACGCGGAATCAGCGCCTCATCGACGGGGAACCGGCGCACGTGGACGATCCGACGATTCTGGTGGGAGCGCAGGAATCCTACGAAGCGCGGTGTCGGAACTGTCATACCCTCCTAAACGACTAAGGTCAACTGTGACACAGTGGGTCGAAAATCCGACGGGCGGACGCGACCGAGGACCGCGGGCGATCGTCCGCGCGTGGGTCGAAGTGATGGTGCGGCCACGCCGGTTTTTCAACGTCGGCGTCGCACCCGGTGATCAAGCCCCGGGACTGGTGTTCGGCGTGTTCGTTACGGTCATCGAAGTCGCCTCTCGGATGACGTTCGGCGGTATTGGTGTGGGCGACTCCCTCTCCTCGAAACTGTTCGCGCTGATCGTGGTCGGCCTGTTCATAGCGCCCGCCGTCCTCCATCTGACGGCGGCGCTTCAGACGGCCATTTTGATGGCGTTGGTTCCCGAACGAGGCGGAATCAGCGAGACGGTGCAGGTTATCGGCTACGCAGTCGCACCCTGCTTGCTCGCCGGACTGCCGTTCCCGGAGGTACGGGTGGCTTGCACGCTGTACGGATCGATACTGCTCGCCATCGGGACGAGCGAGGTGCACGGAACCTCGCTCGTCCGCGCAGTCGTCGTCACCGCGATTCCGTCGGCGCTCGTGTTTGGATACGGATTCGGCGGGGTCGATGCCCTCGCGACCACCTTCCAATCTCTCGCGGGCGTCGTCCCATGGTAATTAAGCCAAAGAGGGCGTATCGGAGGTATGCTCAACCTGCGCATGGACAATTTCATGGTCGAGTTGAAAGACGGGTCGTTGAAAAACGTCGGTCCGACGAACAAAAAAGGGACGGCGAAACTGTTCGACGTGGAATCGGCAGAAGCGCGCGAGTTCGGGGACAAACGCGTCAAACTCGTGTTCGAAGACGAGGACGGCAACGAAGTGCAGGTCGCCCTGTTCCCCGAGCACGTCCGAAAAATCGCGGGCGAGATTGAAGCCCTCGAAGACGACAGCCCCGTTTTCGAGTGAACGACGAAAACGATTCTCTATTCCAGCATGTGCGTTTGTGTTGCATCGCTTTCGAAGCGTTAGAGGCTCAATAATAATATCATGGTATGTTGTAGCATAGTGCGACGAGCATGTCCACAATCACCGACTCGGAGACGAGGAACACCCGGACGAGCGACGAGGAAGCGGAGCCGTCCGACTACTCTCTTTCGGCCCCGATTCAGTTCGTCGGTTTTTGGACAGCCGTCGCGCTCCCATTCCTGTACGTCCCCCTCCTTGCAACTGGTCTCGACACGCCCGGACAATTTCAGACGTTTCTCATACTGATAGCAGTAAATCTGGCCGCACTCCTCCTCGGACATCGGTACCGAGCGAAGGCTTAACTGGTCAATAATCCTAAATATAGTTGGTATCGTACACCATCTGAATCCCGTTAGCGAGACTATAACTATGGGTTTACCGACCGTACAAAACGGTATGTCCCAGTCAGCCATGTCCGTCGGATGCCCCCACTGCGGAACGGCATCCGCAGTCGAACTAATGACCGTCGAGGGGGGCAACCACTCGAATGAAGACCGGCTCAAAGGAAGGCGAGTGGACTGTCAGCACTGTGGCGACGACTTCTCGTTTTACTACTACTGACCCCGGTCGTCCGACACCGATGGGGGTGAATGACCGTCGGGATTTCGACAACCGTTTTAGGCCGGGACTATTTTGTTCCAGTATAAATGGGTAACTGCGTCATTTGCGGAACGTCTGTCGACGGCCCAATTTGTTCGAGCCACGAGCAGGACGTTCTCTTCGAATTCGAAGGAAACCACCCGCAGCAACTCTCTGTGGGTCGATACTACAAAGGTACGGTCGATGGCTTCGCCGACTTCGGCGTCTTCATCGACGTCGGTAAAAACGTCACTGGTCTCCTCCACAAAAGTGAACTAGACCAGCGACTCGAAAGTCTCGACTGGAACTCGGGCGACTCCGTGTTCGTTCAAGTTCTCGGCGTCCGTGACAACGGCAACGTCGACCTCGGTTCGTCCATCCGCCAGTCGGAACGCGAGTTCCGCGGTAAATTGATTCAGGACGCCGAAAACACGTACCTTCCCGACGAATCCGAAACCGAACGAACGGAACAGTCCGACTCCGATCAGTCGAACCAACCCTCACGAAACGAGCCGAAAAAACAGGAAGAGAGCGAGACGCCGGATCCGTCCCCAACCACGGACGGGTCGGGAAACGCGGTCGGTAGCGCGACAATCCCCGAGCAGGAAGAGCCGCTGACACGCGTCACCATCGATAGCCTAAGCGACCGAGTCGGCGAGCGCGTCCGTATCGAGGGCGAAATCGTCGGCGCAAGTCAGACGAGTGGCCCGACCGTCTTCGAACTGCGCGACGAAACCGCCGTCGTGGACTGCGCAGCGTTCAAAGAGGCTGGTGTCCGCGCGTACCCCGAAGTTGACACCGGCGACATCGTCCGGCTCGTCGGCGAAGTCGAACTCAGAAACAACGAACTGCAAGTCGAAACCGAACAACTCGACGCGCTCACGGACGAGGAAGAAGACACCGTCGTCACCCGACTCGCCGAAGCGCTGGAAGACGAAGCACGTCCAGCGGACGTTGACCTGCTCGCCGAGGATTCAGTCGTCGAAGCAATTCACGACGACATCAAGGATGCCGCGGGAACGATTCGCCGCGCGGTCATCGAATCCCGTCCCGTCATCGTTCGGCACAACGCGAGCGCCGAGGGCTACGTGGCCGGTGCTGCGCTCGAACGCGCGGTGCTCCCGCTGGTGCGCGAGGAACACGCGCGAAGCGACGCCCAGTATCACTACTTCGACCGCCGACCGCTCGAAGACGGCTTCTACGACATGCAAGACGCGACGAAGGACGCGACGAACATGCTCGACAACCGCGAGCGCCACGACGAGAAGCTCCCCCTCTTCGTCCTCGTGGACGCCGGGAGTACGGTCGAATCCGGCGACGGACTCGACCTGCTCGACATCTACGACGCGCCGCACGTCGTCATCGACACGCAGTATCCCGACGAGGACGTGACGCAGACGGCGGATGTCGTCGTCAACCCACACCTCGGCGATTCGGACGAGGATGTCGCTGCTGGCGTCCTCGGCGCGAACGTTGCGGCCCACATCAACGACGACGTTCGCGAGGACGTGTCTCACCTTCCGGCAGTGAGCTACTGGGTGGAAACGCCGTCCGAATACGTCGAACTCGCGACGGAAGCGGGATACGACGAAGCACACGTTACGGCCCTGCGCGAGGCAGTCGCGCTGGAGGCTTACTATCAGTCCTACGAGGACAAGCGCGAACTCATCACCGACCTGCTGTTCGAACACGCAAAACGCGACCTCGCCGAACACGTCAGCGAGCAGTTCCGCACGAAACTCGAAAACGAATTGGACACCGCCGAACCGAACCTCTCGGTTCGCGGCGCGAACGGCGTCACCTTCACCGTCCTCGACACGGACGCCTACACGCATCGATTCGACTTCCCATCGACGGCGGTTCTCTTAGACGCACTCCACCGCCACGACATCACTGGGCGTCCCGGCGGTCAGAACGTCACGCTCGGCCTCGCGGACGACGAAATCCACATCCGAAGCGACATGGGCGTCAACGTCCGCGATATCGAAGAACCAGTCCGCGAGCGCGCCGAAAACGCCGGAATCGTCGCGGTCGGCACCCGCGACGGGAAATTCGAATTCCTCCGCGGCGAGCGCGAGGAAGCACTCGATGCGGTTATCGAGTCGGTTAGCGAACACGTGAACTAAACCAACGATTTCGCGGCGGTTTTGCTTTTAGCGGGATTGGTGCCTCGATTCAATAGTTCAGCAAGACCGCTGGTGGGTTTTACTACTGTGGATCGGAAAGACGAGTTTCCACAGAAACCGGCCGGTCAACTTTGAATCGGGCGAGCAGGCCGCGGCCTGCCCGCCCCCGCTGGTGGCAACGGGCGAAACGAAGAGCGAACGACTGGAAGGGGTGAGCGACGAGGAGGGCGTGACCTGCGCCGAGCATCAGCAGTCCCCGCACCAACAAACTCGGTTCCCGTACTTCCGAAAAATCCAATCAAAACTCGAATCCTCGTCCAGAGCAGTAGTCGTAGACGACACGCTTATCCGGGCGAAACGACCAAATACCACGTAATGAGTACCGAGACGCCGGACGCCACAGAGACGGAGGCGTTCGAGCAGGTCTGCGAGGCGCTCGTGGAGCGCATCCTCGCGGGCGACATCGAGCGCGACGACGTGGAGAGCGCAAAGCTCCAAGCCTGCTCCGAGTTCTCCGCCGGAAAAGTGCCGAAGAACTCCGAGATTCTGGACTACGCGCCGAACGACCAGCGCGAGGAGTTAGAAGCGGTGTTACAGCGCAAACCCGTCAGAACCGCGTCGGGCGTCTCGCCGGTTGCGATTATGACCAGTCCGCACCAGTGCCCGCACGGGAAATGTCTCTACTGTCCTGGCGGCCCCTCCTCCGAGTTTTCGTCCTCGCAGAGCTACACGGGCCACGAACCCGCCGCGGCGCGCGGCGTGCAGAACGATTACGACCCCTATGGTCAGGTGACCCTGCGATTGGAGCAGATGCGCGAAATCGGCCATCCCGTCGATAAGGTCGAACTCATCCTGATGGGCGGGACGATGACCGCTCGGAGCCACGACTATCAGGAGTGGTTCGTCAAGCGCGCGTTGGAGGCGATGAATGACTACGACGTTGACAAGGAACCCGAACCGGCGGAGGGCGTTAGCTTCGCGCAGGATTTCGACGAGTACGAGTTTTCGTATCTGGAGGACGTTATCGCCGAAAACGAGACGGGAGACGTTCGCAACATCGGCACGACGTTCGAGACGAAGCCCGACTGGTGTGACCCCGAGCAGATCGACCGGATGCTCGATTTGGGCGGCACCAAGGTCGAAGTTGGCGTCCAAACCACCTTCGAACGTATCAACCGCGAGATGCACCGCGGCCACGGCGCGCAGGCCTCCATCGAAGCGAACCAGCGACTCCGCGATTCGGCGTTCAAAGTCGGCTTCCACATGATGCCCGGCCAACCCGGCATGTCCAAAGAGATGTGCGTCGAGGACTTCCGGCGCATCTTCGAGGACGAGAAGTGGAAACCGGACTACCTCAAAATATACCCGACGCTGGTCGTCCGCGGTACCGCCACCTACGACTGGTGGTATCAGGACGAGTACGAACCCCTCCGAAACGAGGAGGCTGCGGAACTCGTCGCCGAAATCAAGTCGATGATTCCGCGGTACGTCCGCCTTCAGCGCGTCCAGCGCGACATCCCCGCTGACTTCATCGACGCCGGTGTGTGGAAGTCCAATCTCCGTCAACTCGCCCGAAAGAAGATGGACGAGCACGGGTGGGCCTGCGAATGTATCCGATGCAGAGAAGTCGGCATGAACGACGAGGAACCCGAAAACGTCGAGTTGGACGTGCTGACCTACGAGGCCGGTGGCGGCACGGAACATTTCATCAGCTTCGAGGATTTCGAGAAAGACTTGCTCGTCGGCTTCTGTCGCCTCCGATTCCCCGGCGACCCGGTTCGTCGAGAACTCGACAACGCCGCCCTCATCCGCGAACTTCACGTCTACGGGGGCGAAGTGTCCGTCGGGTCGGCAAGTGAGGACGCCCAGCACCAACACCGCGGTTACGGCCGCCGACTGATGGAGAAAGCGGAAGACCTCGCCAGAGACGCGGGGTACGAGAAACTGAGCGTCATCTCCGGTATCGGCGCGCGCGAGTACTATCGGAACAAACTGGGCTACCATCAGGACGGCCCCTACGTGAGCAAACTCATCTAGGAACGAAGTGCTAGCGAGGGGTTCGACACTCTGTTTTGGGGGTCGCAACCGGTATTTTCAGACGTTGGACTACGCCATGCCCCCTGTGCGATAAAACGAGGCACGATAACGGTGTTAGAGTCTCAATCGCCACGTTTTCGTGCACACCACTTATCCACGAACGTTTTGAAAAATCCCGACACACCAGTCTGCCGACATCGAAATCTGGGTTGCACAGATTTATAAGTGAGAAGCAAAAAGTAGCGAATGCCGATACACGACGCTTTTCTCGTCGTCTGTCGGCATATCGGGACTGTGCGCCTCGTCGCGTGGGCACACTGGTCGGAACCCACCGGCTTCCGGAAGCCACACCCCAACCCCTCGTCTCCAGTCGTCTTTCACTCTTCGCAAACCAAAATCGAACACCATTCTCAAAACTCCAGAGAAGTCGAAACTCGACGGCGCTCAGTTCGAAACGCGAGCGAATGACCTGACGAAAATTAGGATGCCGAACGCAGCGAACGCGAGGAAAACTATCGCGTCCGTATCTAACCCGCTGAAGGCAACAACGAGATAGCTGATGAGTGCCCCCCACGAGTGCGAGAGCGAACGTAGACAGGATGTTCCGATTTATACATTCGCATCGAATCGCCACGCTACTAATACCGGGAGAACCGCGATTCGAGAGTTCGGGAGGGTGGCCGTGTATCTCAGTTCGAAGTGCAAAGATACGATTTGAAGAAAATGAAGATGCCGAATATGACGAACGCGACAACGAACATCAAGCTATCATCCACTGCCCCTCTCCCAATGAGGAGGAATGTTATTACTGCAGCGACGAGCGCCAACGCAAAGGTAACGACGTCATCTCTGGTCATAATTCCAACTATTTTCGAGAACAGTAAATACTTTCTCGTCACGACGAGGGACGATTTTACTCGTTCCCCGTACAAACGGGAGCCGAGTCCCCTCGTTACTCGGTGCGAACGAAAAGAAAAAGCGCCTCGTTACACTCGGCGGTTTCGTTTCAGTCTTTGAAAAATGAGGGGACTATTTCGCGGCGCTCGTCTTCCTTCGTTTACTCGTCTTCGGTTTTGATGTCCGCCGACAGGCCCTGGGCCATCTGGATGTCCTTCGAGTTGTTGATGGTCCACGCCGTGCGCTCCGTCACCGCTTCGATGGCTTCACGGGCGCTCGGATAGCCGTTTCCGGATTTCTTCACGCCGCCGAACGGCAGTTGGACTTCCGCGCCGATGCACGGGAGGTTACCGTAGGCGAGTCCGATTTCCGCGTTGTCGCGGAAGTAGTTGACTTGGCGGTAATCCTCGCTGATGATTGCTCCGGCCAGTCCGTAGGGCGTGTCGTTGTGGATTTCGACCGCGTCCTCGATGTCGCCCGAATAGCTCATGAGGGCGACGTGCGGGCCGAACACTTCCTCGTGGATACAGCGCAGGTCGGGGCTGTAATCGACCTCGTAGACGAACGGGCCGACCCAGTAGCCGTCCTCGTGGCCGTCCGGAATCTCCTCCTCGTCAAGCTCCTCGCGGTCGACGAGAACTTCCGCACCCTCGTCTTTGGCGAGTTGGTTGTACTTGCCGAACTTCTCGACCTGCTCTTCGTTGACCAACGGCCCCATGAACGTGTTCTCGTCCAGTGGGTCGCCGACCGAGACGTTCTTCGCGAGTTCGACGTAGCGCTCTTTGAACTCGTCGTACACGTCCTCGTGAACGATGAGGCGCTCGCTGGAAACACAGCGCTGGCCCGTCGTCTTGAATGAGGACATGATGGCGCTGTGAACCGCGATGTCGAGATCTGCGTTTTCGGTGATAACGATGCCGTTTTTGCCGCCCATCTCGCAGGCCGCGAGTTTGCCGGGTTCGCCGCCGACCTTGCCCGCGATTTTGTGACCGACTTCCGAGGAACCGGTAAAGAGGACGGTGTCCACGCGCTCGTCCTCAACGATGGCGTTTCCGGCGTCGCCGAATCCTTGTACCATGTTGAAGACGCCTTCAGGGACGCCTGCGTCCTCGAACATTTCCGCGATGATTTGGCCGCACCACGGCGTCTGCTCGGCGGGCTTCCAGACGACGGTGTTCCCTTCGACCAGCGCGAGCGCCATGTGCCAGAATGGGATGGCAACCGGGAAGTTCCACGGCGTGATGCAACCGATGATACCGCGCGGCTTCCGACGCATGTAGGCGTCCTTGGCACCGATTTCGCTCGGCACCACGTCGCCGTGCGGGTGGCGGGCGTTGCCCGCGGCCCATTCGACCATGTGCGCCGCCTCGACCACGTCGGCTTTTCCTTCGGAAATCTCCTTCCCGCACTCCTTCGTGATTATTTCGCCGAGTTCGTCGGTTCGCTCTTTCAGTTCGTGGTAGATGTCCCAGAGGTGTTCCGCGCGGTCGATGTACGAGAGGCTCGCCCACTCGTCTTCGGCCTCCGCCGCGGCGGTCAGCGCTGCGTCGATATCCGCGGGCGTACCGCGGTGGAACTCGCCCAGCGTCTCCTTCGTCGCCGGGTTGACGCTCTCGAACGTCTCGTCTCCCTCGCCGTCGCTCCACTCGCCACCGATGTAGTGGCTGTGAATCTGCTCGCTAGCTTGTTGACTCATGTTGTACTCGGTGGATTTTGACCCGGCACCATAAAAAAGACTCTTACTTGCCGGAGACACCGCCCGGCAATTCAGGAAAATACGACCGAAATCCCGACTGTGGCCGCGCAGAGAGCGCTGGCACAGATAAGCAATAGTACCACCCTACGCGAGGTGACTGACATTTCCACGAGACGTTCGATGAGGTGGCGACCAGCGGGCGTTACGCCGACACCGACGACGAACAACAGCACACCCGCGATGGTAGGCAAAATTGCGTGGGGAACTGCGGCGAAAAGGTGGACGATACCGATTCCGAATATCAACGCAGCGAGGGCGGTCGTTCCAACTCCGAACGCGTAGCGACCCGCACGAGAAACGGTCAGAGACATGTTTCCTACTACGGTCATTCATCTAATAAGAATTTGTATTCGAGGGAGTTCGTACCGGGTGTTTGGTAAGACATCGGCGAAGATCGGTACTCCCGAACTACCCGTCTTCTCCCTCCCAGTAGTCCACTTCCGCGTCGAGCGGAAAATAGCCGCTCAAGGTGCGTCCCTCGTGGCCGCCGGGTGCGGCCCCCACGAAGAGACCGACCTTTCCCGAGTCAGGGTACACTGCAATGTCCGGTTCGCGCATGGTCGAAACACAGAGGTAGCGAAGCGCGCTGTCGGAATCGTTGATGACTCGTCGAGCGTACTCCTCGCCAACCGGAAACGCGACGTAATCGCCCGCTTCGAGGCTCGTTTCGTGGTCCTCGATTCGGAGGGTTCCCGAGCCGTCGAGGACGTATATCGCTTCCTCGTTTCCGGTGTGGTAGTGGTAGGGCCACGCTTTCTTTCCGGGGGGGAGTTCGTAGAGGCTACAGCCTAATCGCTCGCCGCGCGACTCTGCGCCGAGTTGTTTGCGCCGAATGTGAAACTCCTCTCCACGGGATTTTTCCTCCCAATCGAGGGTCCGTTCGTTGACGACTCGCGGTCGCTCGTCGTTCATACGAATTTGTTCAGCAACTGTGAGCAAGAGCGTTTCGAGGCGCTTAACTAGTCGTCTCGTCTTCCGTGTCGGCTAGCTTCTCGATTTCGCCTTTCACCGCAACCGCGTCGAAATCGTGGTCGGGACGCATATTTACGAAATCGAGAAACTCCCGGGCCGAAAGCAGTTCTTCCGCGGAATAATGGTTGCGGGCGGCCATCACTGCGTCACGAGCGCCGATGAGAGGCGTAAGCGACGCCAGCGCACAAGCGAGGTCGTACGACCTCGCCTCGTCGATTCGGGCTTCGTTCACGCTCGTCGCGTCGATGAAGTAGATTTCGTCGTTCGCCACGAGGACGTTTTCACCCCGCAAATCGCCGTGAGCGAGGTTGTTGTCGTGCATGCGCGAGAGGGCTTCGAACAACTCCGGTGCGTGGTCGTGCATCCCTTCGTCGGATAATTCCTCGAACGTTTCGAACTCGGGGAGATACTCCATCACCAACACGCCGAGGCCGTCGTATTCGAACGCCTCAATCGGGGCAGGAACGTTCAGTCCGATTTCGCGCATCTTCTTCGTCGCCTCGAGTTCGTGGTCGGCCATCTCGTCCGGACCGGCGAAATGCTCGAAAAAACCCTCCGTACCGCTGGAAAACGCACCCAAATTGCGGGCGCTGGTGAAAAGCGCGTGGACGAGCGAGTTCTGATCCGACGTGATTTTGACGAACCATTGGTCGTCCACGACACAGGGCGTCGAGAGCCAGTTGTCGGCATCGATGAACTCGACGCGAACCTCGTCGCGGTCGTATCGCTCCGCGAGTTCGCGGATAACCGCTTCGATGCGAGGCCACTCTATCGTGCCACGTACCAATCGCCGGATACCCATCAAAAATGGGTTCGTCCCCACGACTGATAAAGACATCCGTCACTGAGCCGTCCGTCTCGATAGACGGGTCACTCGCACTCGTAGACGTAGTACACCTTCTCTCGGGGAATCAGTACGGTCGATTCGTCGGAGAGGCCGGTCTTGCCCTCGACGAAGTTGATATCGTGCACCCGACAGCGCCAGTGGTCGGTTTCGGCATCGTACGTCGGTTTTTTGAGGACTTCGAGCCGCCTATTGTCGAGAACCTTGACGTCCGGGCCATCCTCCGAGACGAGTTTGGTGACGACGGTGTACGTCGGCGGCGTCGGTTCGACCGGTTGCGGCCCGTCGCTCGGCTCGTGTGGCCTCGACTTCGAAACCCAATACATTCGTTCGCCGGGAATGCGAATCGAGACCGGGGTCGTTTCGAGTGCTTCCTCGCCACTAATTGGTACGTCGGATGAGCGGGAGAGTTCCTCGACTCGAACGACCCAGTGACCGGTCTCTTTCTCGTAGTACATCGTCTCATCGGAGAACGCCGGGTCGCGGTCGTCGTCGAAGAGAAAACTCTCCCGCTCGTATCGTTCCGGGCCGTCGTACAGAATCGCAAGGGAGGAAGTCACAGTGGAAGGACGGGTAGCGATGGCAAAAGTGTATCCTGACCGAAGACTCGCTATGGTTTCATCATGACGGTGTCTTCGGGAGCGACGAAGGAGAGAACGAGGACTCACCATGGCGAAGGCATGGCGGTGTCTTTATACTCCGACCCGCGCAAAAATTGCGTATGGATTTCAATCTCCCTGACGAGCACAGGATGGTACG
Organism: Haladaptatus pallidirubidus; assembly: GCF_020700235.1. Taxonomy (GTDB): domain Archaea; phylum Halobacteriota; class Halobacteria; order Halobacteriales; family Haladaptataceae; genus Haladaptatus; species Haladaptatus pallidirubidus. The sequence goes on from NZ_CP085301.1 coordinate 408,854, forward strand.
GGACACCGTCCGGGAGTTCTGCGACGAAGAAATAGAGCCGATTGCGCAGGAAATCGAGAGCGAACACCGCTTCCCAGACGAGATTTTTGACCAACTCGCCGACCTCGACATGATGGGCGTCCCCGTCAGCGAGGGGTATGGCGGCCTCGGTGGCGACCAGTTGATGTACGCTCTCGTCACCGAAGAACTGGGCCGCGTCTCCGGTTCTATCGGTCTTTCCTACGCCGCGCACATCTCGCTCGCTTCGAAACCGCTCGAACTGTTCGGCACGGAAGAACAGAAAGAACGCTGGCTCACGCCGCTCGCCGAGGGCGATTATCTCGGTTCGTGGGCGCTCACGGAACCCGGTTCCGGGTCGGACGCGAGCGACATGGACACCACCGCGGAGAAGGACGGCGACGAATGGGTCCTCAACGGAACGAAGCAGTTCATCACCAACGCTAACGTCGCCGGAAGCGTCCTCGTGAAAGCCGTCACTGACCCCGGCGCGGGCTACGACGGCATATCGACGTTCATCGTCTCCCCCGAGGAAGACGACGGATTCGAAGTCACGACCGTCTGGGACAAGATGGGCCTCAACGCCTCGCCGACCTGCGAGATTCAGCTTTCGGACGTTCGACTCTCGGAAGACCGCCTACTCGGCGAAGAGGGCGAGGGCTGGGAGCAGACGAAGAAAACGCTCGACGGCGGACGAATCTCCATCGCCGCGCTCTCGACGGGTATCGGACAGGGCGCATTCGAGGCGGCCCACGCGTACAGCCAAGAGCGCGAGCAGTTCGGCAAGCCGATTTCGAAGTTCGACGCCATCCGAAACAAAATCGTGGACATGGACCGTAAAATCGAACGTTCGCGTCTGCTGACCCACAAGGCCGCGTGCAAGTACGACGAAGGCTACTCCGTCTCCCACGAGAGCGCGCTGGCGAAACTCGACGCCAGCGAGTCGGCCCGCGAGGTGTCCGAGGACGCGGTGCAGGTTCTCGGCGGCTACGGCTACACCGAGGATTTCGCCCCGCAGCGATTCCTGCGAGATGCGAAACTGATGGAAATCGGTGAAGGAACGAGCGAGATTCAGCATCTCGTCATCGGACGAGAACTCGGGCTGTAATCAGGAATTTGCTTTTATCGGTCTGAACGAATTCGTTTCAGTACGTCGGACTCTCTTCTCGCTCTCCATCGCGTTTGTTCACCACGCGCGCGAGGATGAATAGAGCGTCCGACAGTCGATTCAGGTAGGTTACGGCGTCGTCGTTGATATCCTCCTCACCCGCCAGCGCGACTGCTCGGCGTTCGGCCCGCCGACAGACGGCGCGGGCGTGGTGCAAATTCGCACCCGACTCGCCTCCACCGGGGAGGATAAAGGAGGTGAGCGGCTCTAATTCCTCGTCGTGGGCGTCCATCCACGATTCGAGCAAGTCGGCGTGTTCCGCAGCGACCTGCGGGTCGTCCTCGTCGGGTTCCGGGTTGGCGAAGTCGGCCTGCACGACATGGAGGTGGTTCTGGATTTCGCGGAGCTGTTCGTCCACGTCGTCGTAGCCCGTGGGTCGACATCGTCCGATGAGGGCGTTCACCTCGTCCACCGTGCCGTAGGCTTCGATTCGCGGACTCGCTTTCGAGACGCGAGACATATTTTGCAGGTCGGTCTGGCCCGCGTCGCCGCGCCCGGTGTAGATTTTCATGCGAGCGACTGCTCCACGTACTCCACGATTTTTTCGCTCTCGGCCATCGTAACGCCCGAATCCTCGTTGACTAGGACGGGAACGCCACGCTGGCCGCTGGCGCGTTTTACTTCGTTTCGGTTCGAGTGTAGGGCGTCCACCCATTCGGTTTCGTACTCGATTTCGGCGTCGTCGAGCGCATCGTGGACTTTCTCGCAGTACGGGCAGCCGTCGAGCGAGTACAGCGTTATCGAGGGCATGGAAGGGACATGGGGCGCGAGCGTAAAGTAAGCTATCGTCCCGGGCGGTACCCCATCATCTTGACAACTGCCAACACGGTATTTTGCCACTCGCGCCGTATCCGACTCCATGGGGAAAGAATCAAACGAGGAAATCGAAAGTGGGGCGAATCGAAACGGCGAATCGCGACGAAATCGGCCGACGACGGAGGAGAGCTACGGAATTCCCGACCACGAGGATGGGCTGCTCTCGTGGGCGTTCGTTCGGGAGAAGATGGCGGGCGACGAAACCTACTGGGTGACGACCACGTTACCGGACGGTCGCCCGCATGCCCGACCGGTATGGGGCGTCTGGGTGGACGACACCTTCCACTGCGGCGGCGGCGATAAAACCCGTTGGATGCGGAATCTGGCGCTGAATCCCGAAATCGTCGTCCACCGAGAGAGCGGCACGGAAGTCGTCATCATCGAAGGTACTGCGGAACGAATCGAGGAACCGAAATCCGAACTCGCGGAACGTCTCGATTTGGCCTACGAGGGAAAGTACGGAATTCAGCACGGAACACCCTTTTTCGCGGTGCGCCCCGAGACGGTTTTGGCATGGAGCGATTATCCGGGAGATGCGACTCGGTGGGAGTTCGATTGAGATAGCTCGGTACAGGACTGAGTAACACCGGTACCACCGAATTTCGTATAGCAGTATGAAATTTATTTTCCCGTTACTGGCGACGATTCCCAGCCACGGGTTGATACTTTCTCGGGACGAACGGCTAGCATGACCCGCGCGCAGGAGTTGGTGGAGTATCTCGCGGGAACCGAATCGCTCGCGATTGTTTGTCACGACAACCCGGATCCGGACTGTATCGCTAGTGCGCTCGCGCTTTCGTCGATTGCCGAGTGGTGTGGCGTCGAAGACACCGAACTGTTTTACGGCGGGATGATTTCTCATCAACAGAATCGCGCGTTCATCAATTTGCTCCATTTGAACCTAGAACACGCCGAGGAGTTCGTCCGAGACGACTTCGACAAAATTGCGTTCGTAGACCACGCGACACCCGCAGGACATACGGAACTCAAATCGGTCGAACCCGACATCGTCATCGATCACCATTCGACCGAAGCTCCGGAGTGTGATTTCGTTGACCTCCGCGACGAATACGGTGCGACGGCGTCCATCCTCGTAGAGTATTTCCGCGAACTCGACATCAAAATGAACGTCCAGTTGGGGTCTGCACTGCTGTTTGCCCTCCATCGCGAACGAATCGACTATATTCGCGGGCCGACGGCACACGAGTACGAGGCCGCACTGTACGTCTACGGCCACGCCGACCTCGAATTGCTCGAACGATTGTACGGAGCCGCGTTTTCCCCGGCAACGGTGGACGCGATTAGCGAAGCCATTCGAAACCGCGTTCAGCGCGGAGCGACCCTCGCCACCTCCGCCGGTCGAACCGCGGAGCGGGATGCGCTCGCGCAGGCCGCGGACTACCTGCTGAACGTCGAGGGGGTGGATACGGTGCTCGTATTCGGCGTCGTAGACAGCGCGGTCGAAATGAGCGCGCGTTCCATCGACCCGCGCGTGCACGCGGGAAACGTTCTCCGACAGGCGTTCGACGATGTGGGAAGTGCGGGCGGACACGCCGACATGGCCGGGGCACAGATTCCGCTCGGTCTGTTCGCTGATTCGGATGCGGACGACGAGGAACTCGTCGATTTCGCCTCACGGCGCGTCGTCCACCGATTTTTCGACGCGCTCCACCTCGAACGCGGCGAGGAGTAGGCGGTCGAAACCAGTATCTTAAACTGCGCCAATCACGGAGGAAGGAACATGAGTCTCGAAATTCAACACGATTGTCCCGAATGCGGGGGCGAGCAGACGTTTTGGCGCAGTGCGAGCACCACCCTTCATCTCGGCGAGAAAACGAAATGGCGATGTTCGGAATGTGATTTCGGAATCGTTCGCATCAACGGCGACATCGACTCCGCATCGGCGTAACGACAGCACCCGGCTTTCGATTTTCCGATTGTCACGGTCAGTGACGGCGAGTAGCAACGTTTTCTCGGTTTTAGTTTGGACTGCGACCAAACGATATAAATCCCATGGTGATATAGCAAATCGCCAACAACGACGAACGCGCTAGATATTTTTCGCACCGCGGGTACCGTCCGACCGTGCGCCGATAAGCCGGTACAGCCCTGCTCTGACGAATCCGGCGAGAATACACAAAGCACAACCGCGGGGAGCGGGCCGTATCCCCGTGTCGTCGACCATCGTCATCGGCTGTTCTATCGTCGACGGGACGTTGATGACGACGAACGAAAGAGCGACCCGAATCCGAGGATGACCATCGCAACACCGGTTGATTGACCTGAAGTTGACAGTTCGTCCGTCTCCGTGGTCGGCGCGGTATCGAACGCCGCGCCGTTACATCCGGCGGGGCACAGGAAGAGAGCGACACCGAGCGGTTTCAGGGCTTGCTTCACCGGTCATCGATGACGATACTGAATAATATTTTCTGTCATACACCGGGATTGGGGCAATTTTTCACAGTTCTCAAACCGTGTCGCCATCGCCCGGCGGAACGAGTTTGTAAACCGCACCATTCCCCGCCACGCTGTTTGTTTCGCTGGTCAGGACGTACAGTTCGCCGGCTGTGCCGCGACCGAACGCCAGCACGTAGTGGCCAAGTTCGCCGTTTTTGCCCCCAGAAACGCGAAATTCCCGCATCGACCACTGTTCGTCTGATACGTTCGGTCTGTTAGCGTAAAACAATCTCCCGCGTGGCGACCGAAACGACCGGCTCCAATCCCCGAAAATGTAGTCTCCCGCGCGGTTTTGGAGTGCAGTCCCATCGTACACGTTCCCGCCGATGACGGCGAGGCCGACGGCCTGCCCGCCCTTTTTGTGTGGATATTCGATGATAGGGTCGGTAAACTGCTGGCCGTCGTACGGTGGCTTTGCCGTCGCGGAGCTCGGGCAGTTTTTGCGGGGGTGTTGCGGTGACCCCGCGTTGAAGCAGTGCCGTCCTTCCCGAACGTTCCAGCCGTAGTTGTCACCCGCTTCGACCAGATTCACCTCTTCGAACCGTCGTTGTCCCACGTCGGCCACGAACAGTTCGCCGCCGGAAAACGATAGCCGCCACGGGTTGCACAATCCCCACGCCCACAGTTCGTCCGATCCCTCTCCGCCGACGAGCGGGTTGTCGTCCGGAACCGCGTACGATTTGTTTCCTTCGCGGTCGTCCACGTCGAGTCGAAGAATGCTCCCGAGCAGGTTCCGGGTCACATCCTGTCCGTTGCCGCCACGGTTACGCGAGTACCAGTCCGAGACGTGGCCGCGCCCCGTGTCGCTCGCTCCGCCGCCGTCACCGAGCGGAACGTAGAGGTAACCGTCCGGGCCGAACGCGATGTCCCCGGCGTTGTGGTTCGCCTGCGGTTCGGGAACTGCCAAAATACGTCGTTCGGAACCGGAGTCTGCCGAAAGTAGGTCGTCGCTCGCCCGAAACTCGGATAGGACGGCCGTGTGGTCGAAGTTCCGCGGCGTCGATTTTCCCGGCGGCGCGCTGTACCGAACGTAAAACCGGCGATTAGTTCGAAAGTCGGGGTGAAGTGCGAGTCCGAGTAACCCTCGTTCATCCATGAAGTCAGTTCGCATCTTCAACCGGTCGCGCACGTCGAGAAACGGTTCGTCCGCGATTCCATTGCCGCCGAGAACGTGAACTCGCCCGATTTGATCGACGATGTATCGGTACCCGACCCCGTCCGCGGTTTCGAAGCCAACCGGTTGTGTCAGGGGTTCGCCCGCCACTTTTTGGACTCCGACGCTAGCACCGGTCGGTATCGCCGTCCGTCGAATCCCCTCGGTTCGAGCCGTGCCGATCGAGCCGAAAGCAGCGGTTCCGCCGATGGCTGCGGTGCGTAAAAATCGCCGTCTAGAAACGTTCTCGTTCGGTCGTCTCATTTTCCCATTCTCGGTTCCACGAACCGCGGGTTAAGAGTTCAGCGAAAATCACGTTCAGCGAGGAGAGAAACGAACGGTTCGGTCGGGCTACTCGTCCAACGCCTGCCACGAGAGCCGCAGGTTTCGCGCGGCGCTGGCTTGGTCGATGCGCTTTGCCGTCGTCTTCTGCGGTGCGGATTCCAGCGTCTCGGCGTCCTCGCCCGCAACCGCGTTGAACGCTTCGGCGAGTTGGTCGAGCGTCTCGCGATTCTCGATTTCCGTCGGTTCAGTCATGAGTGCCTCCGAGACGATTTCGGGCCACTTCGTCGTCGGCGGGTGAACGCCGTAGTCGAGCATCCGTTTCGCTACGTCCGCGGCGTCTTGGTCGCCCGCGCTGGCCACGAATTCGTGGTGGAACGGGCTAAACGGAACGTCGTACTCGATTTGCGAGGCGAGATAGTTCGCGTTGAGCACGGCCTTCGCGCTAGCGTCCGAGAGTCCTTCGTCGCCGAGGCGGGCGATGTAGGCGTAGGTTTTGACCAACACGAGCCAATTGCCCGTGAAGCCGTGAACTTTCCCGATGGTTCGGTCGGGGTCGAATCGCTCGTACCGGTTTTCGACTTTTCTGACTCGCGGTGCGGGCAGGAACTCGGCCAGTTTCTCGCCGACGCCGATTGGACCAGCACCGGGCCCGCCGCCGCCGTGGGGCGTGGCGAACGTCTTGTGAACGTTGTAGTGCATGATGTCGAAGCCCATGTCGCCGGGGCGGGCGCGTCCGAGGAGGGCGTTCAGGTTCGCGCCGTCGTAGTAGAGCAGGCCGCCAGCATCGTGAACGGTTTCCGCGATTTCTTCGATGTCGCGCTCGAACAATCCGAGCGTGTTCGGGTTAGTGAGCATGAACAGCGCGGTGCTGTCGCCGACGGCGGCCGACAGCGCCTCTAAATCGACGCGCCCGTCCTCCGCGCTCGGCAGTTCGACCACGTCGTAGCCGCCGAGTGCGGCGCTAGCGGGGTTAGTTCCGTGGGCGCTGTCCGGAACGATGATTTCGGTTCGCTGGTCGCCCTCGCCGTTCGCCTCGTGAAAGGCTTTAGCGACGAGGATGCCGGTGAACTCTCCCGCCGCACCCGCCGGAGGCTGAAGACTGACGGCGTCCATGCCGCCGATTCTGGCGAGGTAATCCTGCAAACCGTGCATGAGTTCGAGGGTTCCCTGCACGCTCCCCTCGGAGCGGTCGGGGTGGATACTCGCACCGGGGAGCGCGGCCACGTCCTCGGTGAACTTCGGGTTGTACTTCATCGTACAGGAGCCGAGCGGGTACGGGCCGCTGTCGATACCGTAGTTCATCTGGCTCAGTCGGGTGTAGTGACGTGCCAGCTCGGGTTCCGACAGGTCGGGGAGTTCGAGACTGTCGCGGGTCAACTCGTCCGGCAGGGACGAATCAATCTCAACGGCGTTGCCGTCCTTTTCGGAGAGCAGCGGCTCGTACAGGTTGTCTTCCTCGCGTTCCCATTTCGCTTGCGTGTATTTCACGCGAACCACCTCGTGAGCGTGAAGCTCGAAAGACGCGTCGTTCGGTGTCTCCGTGAGCGCAGCGATCGGATGCTCGAAGCGACAAATTCGCTTCGGTGGTTCATCGGGCCACCTCCTGAAACAGCGTGACGAACTCGCCGACGGCGTGTTCGTTCACGTCGGTTACGCACACCTGTACCTCGTGTTCGCCGACTTCGTGCACCGCGAAACCGCGCTCTTCGAGGTCGGCTACAATTGGCGGTGCGGGTTGGTCGGTATGCGCGACGAACTCGCGGAAGTGGTATCGGTCGTGAACCGGTGCCTGAACGCCGCTAATGTCGTCCAGCCGCTCCGCGAGGTCGTCGGCCAGCGTGACGCATTTTTCGGCCAGTTCGACCAGTCCGGACGAGCCCAGGTAGGCGACGTGAATCGCGGTTCGAAGCGCGACCCACGCCTGATTGGTACAGATGTTTGACGTCGCGCGTTCCCGGCGGATGTGCTGTTCGCGGGTCTGGAGCGTGAGTGTAAATGCGCGATTTTCGTCCTCGTCCTCGCTGACGCCGACGAGTCTGCCCGGAACCTGCCGGACGAACTCCTCCCGCGTCGCGAACAGGCCGAGTCCCATCCCGTAACTTGCGGGGAGGCCGAGGGTACCCGAATCGCCGACGACAACGTCGGCACCGACGTTCGCGGGTTTCTGCAGGAGGGAGAGCGCGACGGGGTCGGAACCGAGGCAGAACAGCGCGTCGCGGTCGTGTGCGAGGTCACCGATTGCCGAGAGATTTTCTTCGATAGTCCCTCTCGTCGTCGGATTTTCCGCGTACACCATCACCACGTCTTCGTCCATCGATTCTGCGAGGGCGTCAGCATCGACGTTTCCGTCATCGGTGGCGAATTCCTCGACGACGAGTCCTGGCCCCTCGGTGTAGTTTTCGAGGACGCTCTTTCGCCCGGAGAGCAGATACTCCGGAACGAGGACTTTGTTGCCGCTGGTTTGACGAACCCGCGATGCCAGCAGGGCCGACTCGGCCAACGCCGTCGCGTGGTCGTACATCGAAGCGTTGGCAATTTCCAACCCCGTCAGTTCGACCAGCATCGACTGGTATTCGAACAGCGCTTGCAGGAATCCCTGCGTGACTTCCGGTTGGTACTGGGTGTACGAGGTCAGAAACTCGGAGCGGTCGGCGATGTGGTCGACCAATGATGGGACGTAATGACTGTACTGTCCTCGTCCAAGAAACTCCGTCAGATTTCGGTTTTTCCCCAGGATTCGCTGTAGTTCGCGTCGGGTCGCCTGTTCCGACCGTTTTTCGATGCCGAACTCCCCGTCGAATCGAACCGACTCGGGAATGTCGAAGAGAGCTTCGACGCTCTCGACGCCGGCCGCGTCGAGCATCGCCGCTGTCTCCCCGACCGTGTGCGGTGCGTACGGACTCCCCGTACTCGCGTTGCCTCCGGTCATTGCCTTCGGCTATGGAGCGCATCCTTTTAATATGGGAGGAAAGCGGACGCCAGTGTTGCATAGTCGTGAACAGGTCCGTGGATTTAGCCGGAGAGAAAGCGGAGAAGTATGCACGACGGAACCAAATATTTCCGAAATCACCTGCTATCGTTCGCCAACCGTTTGTCGGTCGCGGTCGCTGGGAACAGTCGTCGGGAACCAGTGGGAAAACGAGAATCGGTCGCTACTCGATTTGGTCCCGGTACTCGTCCGCGGACAGCAAGTCGTCGAGTTCGCCCTCGTCGTCCACGTCGACTTCGAGCATCCAACCGTCGCCGAACGGGTCTTCGTTGACCAGTTCGGGCGTGCTCTCGAGGTCGTCGTTGACGGCCGTGACGGTGCCGGAAACCGGCGAGTAGAGGTCAGAGACCGCCTTGATGCTCTCGACCACGCCGAACTCGTCGCCCTGTGCGAGTTCGTCGCCCTCGCTCGGGAGTTCGACGAACACCACGTCGCCCAGTTCGTCCTGCGCGAAGTCCGAGATGCCGATTTTAGCGGTTCCGTCGGTCGCGTTGACCCATTCGTGCGATTCAAGATACTTACAGCTTTCAGGTATTTCGAAGCTCATTGTTTGTCCTTCAGGAATGGCGTGCTCTCAATCTTTGCTTTCTTCGACCGCCCGCGCACCATCACGCGGATGACGGTTCCGGGATCCGCATAGTCGGTCGGGACGTAGCCCAAGCCGATGGGTTCGGAAAGCGTGGGACTCATCGTCCCGCTGGTGACCGTCCCGATGATGGTGTCGTCCGTGTTGGTTATGTCGTAGCCGTGGCGAGGAACGCCTCGGTCGATGAGTCGAAAGCCGACGAACGTCTCCTCGACGCCTTCTTCTTTCACCTGTTCGAGCGCGTCGCGTCCCACGAACTCCGTATCGAGTTTCACCGTGAAACTTACTTTGGCCTCGTAGGGGTTTCGCGGGTCGTTTTCGTGGTTGAAATCCTGCCCGGACAGCAAGAATCCCATCTCCGTGCGGAGCGTGTCGCGCGACCCGAGTCCGCAGGGCTGACAGTCGAACGCGTCCCAGACGGTTTCAGCCTCGTCCCACGGGCAGATGAGTTCGAAACCGTCTTCTCCCGTGTAACCGGTGCGCGCGACCCAGCATCGCACGCCTGCGACGGTTGCGTACATCGCCTCGAACTTCGAGAGGTCGGCGACGGATTCCTCCATCACCTCCCCGACGGAGTTGGCGGCGTCCGGGCCTTGCACGGCGTACATGGCGTAATCGTCGGTTGCGTTGCGGATTTCCGCATCGAGTTCCCACTCGTTTCGGAATCGCTTCCACCGGTCGTGCATCTGCTCGTCGTGACCTGCGTTCGGGACGAACAGGTAGTCCGACTCGTCGTCCTCTGGGAGGCGGTAAACGACCGTGTCGTCGATGATGATTCCGTCCTCGTCGGTAATCATCGAGTACTGGGAATCGCCCGCGGACAACTGCGTTACGTCGTTCGTCGTCAGTCGCTGCATGAGCTGTTCGGCATCCGGCCCGCTGACTTCTATTTCTCCCATATGGGAGACGTCGAAGATGCCGACGGATTCACGAACGCTCAGGTGTTCTTCTTTTATCGAATCGAACTCGACAGGCATGTCCCACCCGCCAAATTCGGTAAACGTCGCGCCCCGCTCATCGTGGTGGTCGCGCAACGGCGGTTTCCGAAGGGGCATACTTGAACTGTCGAAGCGAGGTAAGTAATGTTTTGTTTTCTCTGTCGCGAGATGGCGGTTCTTTCAGTTGGTCGAGCGTCGGTCGAACTACGCTGGTTCGACGACGATTTGTCCGTCGCGTTTCTTGAAGACGAGTCGGTCGCCCTCCTCGATTTCGACTCCCTCGTCTGCGAACTCCTCCCGAACGGCTTTGATGAGGCTGATTCGCCAGCGCTGGGTAACGGTCGTCGTGCCGAGAATCTGCTCGGAAGACATCGCCTACCCCAATGTAATCGGTACTGTTATGGATTTGTAGCTATATCGACGTAATAGTCATAAATGACTATTTCGACGACGGAGTTCGTCCGCCGACTCCACGAACACGGTTCCGAATCGATTCTCGTTCGCGGTCGGCGCGCGCCGACCGGAACTATCGACGATACCGCGACGCTCGACCCGGGCACCGTCGCCGCACTGTACGGCGACCATCTGCGCCTCCCACTGTACGTTACGGTGCCGACGACGGATGGACGAAAACAGCGTCAGTTCAGTACGTCTTCGTTCGCGGACGCCATCGAGGGAGCAGAACGGATGCTCACGGACCACGCACCAGACAATGTGTGGATTCGAAACCACGCACAGCTCGTTGGGGCGCTCGCCCCCGTCACGGTCGGGTTACTGGAAGCACGATTGGCACGAATTGCAACCGACATCGATGCGACACTCGTAACGTGGACGGAAACCTCGACACCCGCGAACGACAGGCTTTACGACTCCGTCGTTGAGCCGTGAACGCGTGCGAGTAGAGCGGACGGTTCGACCGCGACATCCGTACTTTCACACGCCGGGCACTGCACGACGAGCGACCAGTCGAGCGGTTCGATGTCGCCCGCGACGCGGGCGGCGATGTCGAAAAAGCAAAACGAACGAATCAGAATGTCCACAGTTTCTGCAAGTCATTGGTAGTCAGGCCAACTGGTGTATTCGCGTTGTCGGCCGATTCGAACTGGTTCCGTTTCGGTATTTGAACGTTCGGTTCAGTCGTTTTGGGTGCGCTCAGTCGTTGCTGGAAGACAAACCGTACTCGTCCGCGCGTACGCGCCAAAACTCCGTGTAGCCTTCTTTTTCCGGGTTCTCCCGAGCCGTACTCTCACCGCTGTCAACGCGGTCGAGTTTGAGGTCGACTTCCTCCAGCAGTCGCTCGCCCACGTCGTCGCTGACGACGCCGGAGCGCATCGCGTCCATGATGGCACTTTTTTCCTCTTTCAGGACGCGACGCTCCCCGACGAGGAGTTCCTCCCGACGGAGGTCGGGGTTGTTCATCAGTAGTTGGGAAATCGCGGCGTTCAAGTCGTCCTTTTCGCGTTCGTACTCACCGCGGAAATCCTCGTACACTCCGCCGGGGAGTTCGCCCTTGTCGTGCAGTCGCTCCGCGGCGTTCAGTGCCGAATCCACCGCGCGCGCACGACCGAGAAGGAGTTCGTACAGTTCCTTGGATTCGCTCCGGGTGACGACGCCGAGTCGGTCGAGCAATCGGCCCATGGTTAGCCCCTGAACGACGAGGCTGAACGCCGCGACGCCGAACACCATAGAGCGCAGTTCGGTAACGCGCGGGAAGTCCGGGGGAAGACCGAGCACGAGCGCGATTGGAATCGAGGCGTGAAGCCCGCCCCAGACCATCACGTGTTGATACGAGAACGGCACGGTTCGGTTGCTGTAGCGGTTGACGAGACCGGTAATCGGGTAGACGACGAGCGCGCGAACCGCCAGCGTCAGCGCGATGGCGATGCAGATTATCTGCCAGTTGTCGAGCATCTGCGCGATAGGAGTTTTCGCGCCGATGAGAACGAAGATGAGCGTGTTGACGAGGAAGGCCGCCGTCTCCCACGTGTTGAAGACGGATATCTTCGTCTGCGGACTCATCGCGTACTCCGCGCCGCGGTTGCCGATGAAGAGACCCGCGGTGACGGTGGCGATAACGCCGCTGACGTGCAGGTAATGTTCGGCCAACAAGAAACTGCCGTAGGCGAGGATGAGCGTGAGAACGATTTCGGTCATATGCTCGTCCAGATTGACCATGATGCGGTAGATGAGATACCCCGAGGCGAGACCGACGAGCAATCCGCCGAGACTGGCGGTGACGATTTCGATACCCGCGTCTGCGATGACGGTCGGCGAGATGCTTTCGGAATTGGTCACCAGCACGAACAGCGTCGAGAAGATAACGACGCCGACGCCGTCGTTGAGCAGGCTTTCACCCTCGACCAATACGGACAATCGCTCCGGCGCGCCGAGTTCCTCGAACAAGGCGAGAACCGAAACCGGGTCGGTCGGGAGAATCATCGAGGCGAGCAACAGGGAGAGTAACAGGGAATAGCCGAAGGCGTAGCTTCCGACCCATCCCAGAACGACAACGGAGAGAACCAGGCCCGGAACTGCGAGCGCCAACACGGGGACGATGTTCTCACGAAAGCGTCCCAAGTCGGTCGTCGCCGCCCCTTCGAACAGAAGTGGCGGAAGGAGAACGAGTAAGATGAGGTCGTGCGAAAGAACGATGTCGATATCGAGGCCGAGTATCGATACGCCGAGTCCGGCGAGAAGCAGGGCGATGGTGTACGGAAACCGCCCGACTTTGGCGACGAAGACGCCGACGCCGCCCGCGATGATGAAAACCGCCAACAAGTCGATGAGACCCGACTCGATTCCCGATGGTGCGACCATGGCAGTTGGTTTGCACGGTGCGTAATTAAGTATTAAAGCCGAATCACCGACAGTCGGATGTCCTCCGGTCAGGGATGTCATGAAACCGGAGCCGTATCGTAAAAAATGGTTGCCACTCGTTGGACGATAGAACGAAAAAGAAAGGAACAATCGAAACGGGTGCTTACTGGTACTCCGTGATGGTCAGGTCGTAGCTCCCCGAACCGCTGTAGGAGTCCACGTCGATCTGGAGCGCGGTCGAGGTGTCCGGATTGTCGATGGTGATGGATTCCTGACTGTTGGTGCTCGTGGATGCGTAGTCGTAGTTGCTCGGACTCGCGTTGGTCGTCGTGCCTTCGTTGACGTAGAGGTCGAAGTCGGCGCTGGACGGGCCGTCGAGCTCGACGACAATCTGACTTGGACTGCTGTACTCCCAGTTCCACGAGTAGTCGTCGTAGTCGGCGTAGCTCGACAGCGAGCCGCTGACCGTTTCGGTCGTGGAGCCGTCACCGGGGTCGTCGCCACCGCCACCGCCGTCACCGGGCTGCGTGGTAACCGCGTTGTAGGCGTCAACCTGTCCCGCACCCTGCTTGTCCGACGAAAGACCGATGTCTTTCGCCGTGGCCTTCAGGTGGCTCTGAAGTTCGTTGTTCGAGAGGCTCGACCACTGTGCGAGGGCCAGACCGGCGACACCGGATGCGACTGGCGTCGCCATCGAGGTACCCGAGAGTTTCTCGTAACTTCCGCGGGCTTCCGTCGTCGTAGAGAGAACGTCTACACCGGGTGCGGCGAGGTCGATGTCGCCGTACTGGGAGAACGATGCGAGGTTCTCGTTGCTGTCCACGGCGGAGATGGCCATACATTCCTCGTAGGCCGCCGGGTAGGAGACGCTGCCAGTTCCGTTGTTACCCGCGGCACAGATGATGAGCGACCCTTGGTTGTTCGCGTACGACACGGCGTTTTTCATCGTGCTGTTGTATCCGCCACCACCGAGGGACATGTTGATGATGTCCGCACCTTGGTCTGCGGCCCACTCGATAGCGTCCGCGATATCGGACGTGGAACCGCTCCCGCCCTCGTCGAGCGCGCGGCCGTTGATGAGCGAGGAGTTACTCTGTCCGGCGACACCGGCGCCGTTGTCGATGACGGCGGACGCACAGCCGGAAACGTGGGTACCGTGGTACTCGTCGCTCGGTGCGTCCGGGTACGGGTCGGAGTCGTCGTCGGCGAAGTCGTAGCCGGGGTTAGATTTGTAGTTCGCGGCGAGGTCGGGATGGTCGTACTGTGCACCCGTGTCCACGACTGCGATGGTCACGTCGGAAGAACCGAGCGTCGTGTCCCACGCTCGGTCGGAACCGACCTGTTGTGGCGCGTACTGGTCGCCGAACTGCGGGTCGTTCGGCGTCAGTTGCGTCGAGAGCGTCTCGTTTTTCTCGGCGTACTTGATGCCGTCGCGCTTCTCGATAGCACTGATGAAGTTCTCGCGAGCAGTCTCGTTGCCGGGAACTTTTACCGCGACGTATCGAAGCTCGTCGTTTTTGTGAACTATTTCCGCATTGCCCATCGTGTATTGGGCAACTTTCTGTTCGATGTCCCCTTCACCGGCAGAGACGCCGACCAGCACTTCGTCCTTCTTCGGTCCTGGTTCGCGACCTGGCGTCGCCGCAGTAACCCCACCAAGGGCTGCAGCAGCACCGACTGCACCGGTCGTTTTCAGGAATGTCCGCCTGTCAAATCGAGATGTGTTGTCGTCTGCCATACAGCACGCTAACAAACCCCTCTATTATATTTAAATTTTATCTATTCGATTAAGAAATATGTAAGAGTAGACCAATAAATGAAGATTGGGAGATAAGGAACTAACTGATACCCACGTCAAGTGACAATGGCATACATCAAACATGCAACAATCTGCGGCGTTCTAAACGGCTTCGACGGCGAGGAGAATCGCCACGGCTTTGTCCGGGTATCCACTAGTCCGGCACATGACTGGCGGCTTGCGGTCGGTACTCGGCGGAACGAGTGACGACGACGACACGACCGTCGCGCTGTTCGTCGATGGCCCGAACGTGCTCCGCGACGAGTTTGACGTGGATTTGGACGACGTTCGAACGGCAGGACGAAAACTCGGTCAACTCGTCGTTTCCCGACTCTACCTCGACGAGCACGCGACTCCCGGACTGATTCAGGCGGCGGAAGCGCGCGGGTTCGAAGTCGTGATAACGAGCGGCGACGTGGACGTAAAACTCGCCATCGACGCGACCGAACTCGCACTGGACGAGCGCGTGGACGCGCTCGCCATCGCGTCGAGGGATACGGATTTCAAACCGGTGCTGGAGAAAGCGGCCCGAAACGGCATCCGGACGGTGGCCATCGCGCCGGGCGAGTACGGGCGCTCGGACGCGCTCCAAAACGCCGCCCACGACGCGTTCGTCATCGAAGAAGAGTAGGCGTTTTTTCCTCGGAGCGTGAGGGGTCAGGCATGAACGACCTCGGCACGCCGGTACTCGACAACCACCTGCATTTAGACCCTGAACACGGACGGGGTATCGAAGCGGTCAAAGATTTCGCCCGAAGCGGCGGCACGCACCTCTTCGTCGTCAACAAGCCCTCGTGGTTGCTCGGCGTGGAAGCCGAGAAAGGCGACGATTTCAGAATGACGTTCGACACCACCGTCGAAGTCGGCGCGCGCGCAAACGAAATTCTTCCCGGAAAAGCGTGGCCCGTCCTCGGCGTCCATCCCGGTCTCATTTCGAAACTGGTTGACGACCGGGGATACCCACCCGCCGACGCGCGCGACCTGATGCAAGCAGGATTGGAAGTCGCAAACGAGTACGTCGCGGCGGGTTCCGCCATCGCCCTGAAATCGGGACGACCCCATTACGACGTGGCCGACGAGGTGTGGAACGCCTCGAACGCCGTGCTCCGGCGCGCGCTGGAGTTGGGCGCGGAAACGGGATGTGCGGTTCAACTGCACACGGAGGGAACCGACGATCTCACCGACGTTGCCGAGTGGGCCGAGGATGCTGGCCTCGCGCCCGAGCGAGTCGTAAAGCATTACGCGGGGGGGAAACTGTCGGGCGTGACGCCGAGCGTGATGAGCGAAAAAGAGCGGTTAACGGTCGCCGTGGAGCGTGGCGAACCGTTCCTGATGGAGACGGATTTCGTCGATGACCCCGACAGACCGGGTGCGGTGATGGGACCGAAAACGGTTCCGCGGAGGGTGAGCTGGATGCAAGAGCGAGGGTACGACGACGGGATTCGAACGGCCCACGTTTCCACGCCAGAGCGGGTGTACGGTGTGGATACGCTCGAAACGCTCTCCCGATAGACGCGGACCGAAGGAAAGGCCTATTTATCGTGCTACGCAGGGGAAAGGTATGAGCGCTCCTCCAGAGGAGTTCTACTCCGAAGAACGCTGGCAGAACTGGCTGGACAGAATCAAGGACGAGGACATCGATCCGGAGAACGAGGATTCCGCGCGCCTGCTCCTCAACCTTCAGGACGACGTAGCAATCGCCGTCGCCAAAATCGTCACCGCCTACGACGACGACGACATCGGCGAGGAGACGGCCCTCTCCGAACTCACGGACATCCGCGAAACAGTTCTCGCGGAAGTCGAGTTCGAGGACGAGGAAAAAGCGATGCTTATCGACGGCGTCCAGACGAGCCTTCTCTGTGTCTTCTACGCTTCGGAGGAGTACGTGGCACACGGTCCCGCCGAGGACGCGGAAGTCGAGGAGTACATCCTCGAAGCCCAGAAAGCCGAGAACGCGGAAGATTTGGACTCCGCGCTCGGGCTCGTCTCCGCCGGAGGAACGCGAATTATCGCAGGTGACGAGCTTGATATGTCCATCACGGAGGATATGGAGTACGGACTGGTGACGGAGTGGGTAAACGGCCTCGACAGCCTCCTCAGCGCGATGAGCGACCCCGAAGTCGTCGAAGAAGACGGGGAGTAATCGAGTAACAGGTTTTTTATCCTTTTCCTGTATCTGTCCCATTCATGACGTTCTGGGCGGATGAGCGTGCGGTAACCGTGCAGGTAGGGACGGTTTTGCTGTTCGCCACGCTCATCGTCGCCATGTCGCTGTATCAAGCGACCGCGATTCCGAGCCAGAACGCTGAGATCGAATTTCGACACAGCAAGCAGATACAGGGTCAGATGCAGGACGTTCGTAACGCCGTGGTTCGGACGGGTGCGACCGGAACGAGCCGACCGATCTCGGTAACCCTCGGGACGCAGTATCCGAGTCGAATGTTCTTCATCAACCCGCCGCCGTCGTCGGGGACGCTGCGAACGGCTAATTCAGGCACAGTCGGCATCGAAAACGTCACCGCACGCTCGCCCGAGACGGCGGATTATTTGGACAGCAGTCGGACGAATCTCTCGTTTTCCACGCGCTCGCTTGTGTACGAGCCGAACTACAATCAGTACGATAATGCGCCGGACACCGTGTTGGAAAACGCGGTTGTCTACAACCGTGCGAACGAGGGGAACGCGACTCTGACCGGCCAGCAACTCGTTCACGGGCGGAGTATCACGCTCGTTACGCTCGACGGGTCGCTGTCGGAATCCCAATCCGCGACGATGAGCATCGACCCGCAGGCGCTTAGCCCATCGACCACGGAAATGCGGTCGATTCCCGTGCGGTCGAACGGGGACGGAAACGTGACGATACGGGTTTCGACCGGTTTGAACGAGGAAAAATGGAACGACCTGCTCGCCAATCAGATGGTTTCGGAACCGGGGGGCTACGTAGCCGACGTTAGCGTCGAAAACGGTATCCTCCGGCTAACGCTCCTCGGAACCGATGCGAGTGGGAAATACGTCACTTACGACCTCCGGATGGCGAAGGTCGGCATCGGGGCGGGCGGGGAAAGTAGCCAAGCACATTACGTAACGAGCGTCTCCGGTACCGGTATGAGTGTCTCCGAAGGAAGCCAGACACAGCTTGCCGTCGAAGTCAGAGATACGTACAACAATCCCGTTTCCGGGGCGAGCGTGAACGTTACGCTCGCCGATTCGACCCCGAGTACGTCGCACGAACTCGACAACGGAACCGAAACAGGTCAAACCGTGCGAATGACGACTGGGAGTGACGGAATTGCGACAGTTTCTTACCACCTCCAATCTGTTCCGGGAGTAGCGATGATGTCGAAGTCCGAACCAGTATCGACGACGTGCCGTCGGCGGACGAGGAGTTCGATACGGAGCGAAAGGAAACGCTCGCGTTCGACGTTACCGCAGTCGGACGAAACGGGAACGGCGGGAATGGCCCACCCGACGATGGTCCGCCGGGTGGGGATGGTAGCGCCGGGGATATCGAATACGTCTCCGACAGTGGACTAGCGAAGGCGAACGGTGGTCAGACGACGGGAGCGCAGTTCCAGTTCGAAAACACCGGGTCGGAGACCGTAACGGTGACCGATATGAAAGTGTCCGTCGAAAGCGGTCCTGCAAAGGTGATTCACGAGCAGGCAGGAGGTAGCAGCGGGGACGGTCAGAACGAGATATACGTCGAAGCGACGGAGTCCGGCTATCTCGAAATGGGTGGCTGGCGTGACTCACAGAACCCATCCGCCGCCTACGAGCTCGGAACGAAAGCCAGCCTCACCGGAAACGCGGAAATTGGCGGTGGTTCAACGGCGACGGCCTATCTGTTCGAGTTCAAAAAGTAGAACAGACAACCGGCAGAGATGAGTGGCAGAGAAGTCACCGTAACGCTGTACTTCGCCGACGGGTCGTCAAAAGACGTGACGTTCACCGCGGAAGATCCGTGGCGGTAATCGTTTCGACGGCTGTCGATACTTTCATCGACAAACACTTATACCACGTTAGACAACGTGATGGCAAGAATGACAGCCGTCGGTATCGACGCCATCGAAATCTGGACTGGAAAGCTGAAACTCGACCTGCCGGAAACCTTCGCTCCCGTGAAGGACGAAGACCCGGAGAAGTACACGAAGGGGCTGGGACTGTACGCCAGTTCGTTTCCCGACGCGCACGAGGACATCGTGACGATGGGCGCGAACGCGGCCTACCGCCTCATGGAGCGCAAGGGACTGGCGCCCGAGGATATCGGCCGCATCGACGTGGCGACGGAGAGTGCGTTCGACAACTCCAAGCCGGTTTCGACGTACATCGCGGGCTGTCTCGAACAGGTGTACGACGGCGACTTCCACCACGCGAACAAGGGAGAGCGAAAGTTCGCCTGCATCGCGGGAACACAGAGCTTAGACGACGCCTACAACTGGATTAAGGCGGGACGCAACCGCGGGCGCTCCGCGCTCGTCGTCGCCACCGACACGGCGCTCTACGCACGCGGCGACCCCGGCGAAGCGACGCAGGGAGCGGGTGCGGTCGCCATGCTCATCAGCGAAGACCCGAGCCTCGTGGAGATGTCCACGGAGCAGGGCTACGGCAGCGCCGACGAAACCGACTTCCTGAAGCCCAACCAGCAGTTCCCGAGCGTGGACGGCAAACGCTCGATGCAGGTGTACCTCGCCCGGATGCGCGAAGCCCTCGAAGACTTCGAGAGCGTCTCGGGGGATACCCACCCCGATGATTTCGAGTACATCCCGTTCCACACGCCGTTCCCCGGCATGGTTCGAAAAGCGGGATTGCTCGGCTACCGGCACATGATTCGGGGCACGGACGTCGAAGACGAACTGGCGGAGGAAATCGGCCGCCAACCTCGCGAGGAGGAGTACGACGACCGCGAGGCCTACGAGGAGGCCATCCTCGCGTACATGGACGAACTCAAATCGACCGACCAGTACCGAGAATGGTACGGCGAAACCATCGACCCGACGCTCGGCATCTCCCGCGAAGTCGGCAACTGGTACACCGGCTCGGTTCACATCGCCCGCGCTTCGGCCCTTCAGTACGCCGCGGACAACGACATCGATGTGACCGGCAAGCGACTCCTCGTCGGTTCCTACGGTAGCGGCGCGCAAGCCGAAATCCACGCCGAAACCGTGCAGGACGATTGGAAAGAGGAAATCGGCGATTTCACCATCGACGAGCAGATTCGCGACCGCTACAACCTCTCCTTCGAGGAGTACGAGCAGGTGCACGACCGCCACAACCACGACAAGCGCGTGGAACTCGGCGACTTCACGGAACCCGAAGACGAGTTCATCTTCACGGGCCGCGGCGAGATGGACGAGCGAACCTACGAATACGTGGAGTAAGGCGATAGGGAGTGTGACGAATAGCGTTTTTTGAAGTGTTCGTTTCTGTAGTAGCAGATTTTTTCGTGTATTTGAGCTACCGAGGAGGTTGGTTCAGGAGTGTTAACTGCTGGTGCTGGCTATAGGCCACGCCCTCGCTCGGTTAGTCACTCATGGCTTCGCCACTCGTTCCCACCGGAAGAGACAAGCTCGTCCGTGCTCTCGTTCGCTCCACCGTCGCTCACGAGAATTCCGTCGCTCGCCCGTTGCCTCCAGGAACCGCAGGACGGGCAGGCCAGTGGCCTGCCCGTCCAACCCAAATTCGGTTGGCCGTTTTCTGTGGAAATTCACCTTCCGACATCCAGTGGAATGACGACCAATCCCTTGAGGGCCGAGTGCAGCGCACTCGGCCCTCTGGCGGCCTGGAGGCAACGGGCGAACGAGGAATGAGCGACTGAAAGGAGCGAATGACGAGCGAGGGCGTGACCTATTGCCTGCACAAGTAAACGACACGCCGTCACCAAAAACTTCCATTCTCTCAACAGAAAATCCACAGACTACCCATCGACGTTTCTGTAGACAAACGATTTATCCGAGTCGGCACCCACTGTGCAACCAAGGAACACACCTGGAATCGCACGCCAATCAAAAAATCCTCCACCACCAAAATGACCGAAATCGAGTCGGAGACGCAATCGGCGGACGAACTGCCCGAAACCATCGCTCCCGAGAACGAAGACCGAGCAGACCCGACGGACGCCTTCTCGGTTCTCGGCAACGAAATCCGGATGGCCGTGCTCCGCGCGCTCGTGGACGCGGAGGCAGATGGAGTGGACACCCTCGCCTTCTCGGAACTATTCGAGGCCACCAGCGCCGACAACACGGCGGGATTTTCCTATCACCTCCGGCAGTTGACCGACCACTTCATTCGGAAAACCGAGAGGGGCTACGCCCTGACCTACGCTGGGCGCGAAATCGCCCGCGCGATTCGCGCCGGAACCTACACCGACAGCGTTGATTTCGACCCTATCGAAGTGGACGACCCGTGCCCCTTTTGCCGCGAAGAATCCTTCGAAGCCCGCGGCGAGGACAACTACGTCGTCATCGAGTGTTCGGCCTGCGATAAGCCGACGCTCACGCTTCCGTTTCCGCCCGGCGGCCACCGCGCGCACGACCGGGACGGCCTGCTGACGGCGTTCGACCGACACCATCGTTATCGCCTGTCGCTCATGTCCGATGGAGTCTGTCCGGAGTGCAGTGCCCCGGCGGACGCCCGAATAGGGTATTTCGACTCGGATACGAGTAGCGAATCCAAGGAAAACAGTCGTCCGCAGGTTCGATTCGACTGTGACCGTTGCGGCTGTCGGCTTCGCTCGCCGGTGACCTTAGCGGTGCTCGAACATCCCGAAGTTATCTCGTTCTACCACCGCCACGACAAAGACATCCGGGAGCGCCCCGTCTGGAACGTCGGCGAGGAGTGGCGCGAAGCGGTTGTCTCCGAAGAGCCGTGGTGCGTGCGGGTTTCGACGGAACTCGACGGAAATCTGCTGTCCCTGTTCGTCGCCGAAACCCTCGACGTGGTGACGGTACAGGAAACGACGAGTTCGGGAGCGGCGTCGTAGCGAGCCGCGACGAAAGGCGACTGTTTACGACGCTCTGTCGGCGAGCAGGTCGAGCGATTCTAAAGCTTCTCGACGAGCATCGATGTCGAGTTCGCGGTACGTCGGGTCGATAATCACCACATCGACTTCTTCGGGCGAGAACGGTTCGCCTCGCGCGTCCGCGAGCGCGGAAAGTGCGAGTTCGATGCCCGAATCGACCGAGACGTCGGGGCCGTAGTTCGCTTCGAGATACTCTCGAACCGCGTCGTCGTCCGCCCCGATTGCCGTGGCCTGCCACTCGTAGGGTGTTCCCGAGGGGTCGGTTTCGAACAAGCGAGGATGCACCTCGCCCTCGGAATTCGTGTCCACCCCGCCGACCAGCAGGGCCGCGCCGAACGGCCTTGCCCCTCCCTGCTGCGTGTACTCCTGTACGTGGTCGGTGACGGCTTTCGTAAACGGTTCGACGGCCATCGGTTGGTCGTAGCGCAACCGGTCGGTTTGCGCGCGTCGTCTGCCGAAATCCACCAGTTGTCGGGCGTCTGCGACGTGGCCCGCGCTGGCGACGCCGAGGTGCGTGTCGATTTTGTGGAGCTTTTCGACCCCGTCCGCTTCGAGCAGGGGCGACCGGACGCGCTTGCTCGCGGCCAGAACGACGCCGTCGTCGCCGCGAATGCCGACGCTGACGCTTCCTCGGCGGACCGCCTCGCGGGCGTACTCGACCTGATACAGTCTCCCGTCGGGCGAGAAGATGTTCGTCCCGCGGTCGTAGGCCTGCTGTTGTTGGCCGTTCATGCCGCCATCTCCTCGGAGTTGGTATCGTCGCCCTCATAGCTGTCGTGACTCCGAATTTCGACGCCCTCTCCCGTGACGGTCGCTATCGTGACACCGTTGCCGCTCGCGGTGTCGCGCTCCGCGGCGCTCTCGATTGCCCGGACTGCGACGCGGCGGGCGGAGTCAGTCGGGAGGTTCGATTCGTACTCGCGTTCGAGGACGCCGTAGGCGAGTTGCATACCGCTCCCGCCCGCGACGTAGTCCGATTCCATGACGCCCCCACCTGCGTCCAATTCGTAGACGCGGGGGCCAGTCGCATCGACGCCGCCGAGGATCGGGTGTGCTCCGCGGAACTGTCCGTTCCGGAGGAGGTTTCCGGTGAGCGTTGCGAGCGCGGACATGTCGATAGTTGTTCCCTGACGAGATTCGTAGAGACTCGTTTCGGCTCGGAGCGTTCGAACGAACGATTGCAAGTCGCCGACGCCACCAGCGAGCGTTATCGCGGCGGTCGGATGAACCTGCTCTATTTTCATCATCTTCTTGTTGGAGATGAACCGGCCGCCGAGACTGGCGCGGCGGTCTGCGGCGAGCAGAACGCCGTCGCCGGTCGTCAGGGCAACCGTGGTCGTTCCGGTTTTGAGCGTCGAATCGGATAGTGACTCGGGCATGTAGAAGCAAAGGTGCCCGATTCGGAAAAATGTTAGCTAAAATATATTTTAGTTCGTGTTAGGAATCGTTCCATTCGACCATCTCGTTCACGTCGCCGGAAAGCGGCCCTTCCACGAGCGTTCCGAATGCGCCGCGTCCGGCGAGCGTTCTAAGGTGCGAGACGAAATCGCGCCACTGGCCAGCACATTCGACGTGGAGGTGCCACGTATGGGATGGCGGACATCGACCCGGAGAGGAGATGCGAATATCAGTAGCCTGTTGGTCGATGCGTTCGTCACACCACGGGCACGTCGGACAGTTTGCCCCGACACCTTCGTGGGATTTCGCTGCGCTCATTATATAAACAAGACACGTCTGATTGAGTTTAAATCTCGCCTTCACCACGCCACCGTTTACGTGTGTCGTCGTTCAGACCCCCCCGTGACACACGCGTCACCGCTTATACAGCGAGGTCGCGCATGGCATCGACCATCGCCTCCTTATCGCAGTCGGTGACGGCCAGCGAGAAGCCATCCAGTTGTGCGAGTTTCGACGCGTGTTCCCACAGGTTGTCGGCGTCGAGTCCGTGGAGGACGACCGCGTTCGGCGTCGGATTGACGACGCGTATGGCGACCAGCGGTGACTCCCCGCGCGTGACGTTCGTGAAAACGAGTGCGCGACTCGTGCTCTGACCGTAGAGGCGGTAGAACTCCTCACTGGAGAGTCGAGTGATGGCTTCGATACTGTCGATGACGGTGTGACCCGTGATTTCGTCTTTCGCACCCGATGCGATTTCCGTCGCGTCGATGGATTCGTACAACTGCGAGAGGGGAACGGTCGTCGGATATTCGCGCAAATCGTTTACGATGGTACTGTCGAATCCCGCCGAGAGGACGCGGGCGTACTGACGGATTCGGTCGCCGCCTCTCTGTTGGTCGATGTCCAACAGCGCCGTAACCGTTCGGCGAACGACGCCGATTCCGGGATTCTCGCGCCGCCCGCTTTCGTAGTCCGAAATGACCGACGAGGATACTTCGAGGTGGTCTGCGAGCGCGGTCTGAGACACGTCGAAATCCGTGCGCCACTTCCTGAGGGTCGCCCCGGGGTCGTCGCTCAAGGTGATTTCACCCGCGATTTGTTCCGCGAGCGTCCGGCGCGCATCTGTCATGGATTTGGATGTGGCAGTGGCACGGAAAAACATATCGAAAGTACCCTTCGACACCCGTCGAAACTTCGAAAAACGGGATGGTTTCAGCGTTGGTGGTCGAACTATGTCGTCTAATCCGGAGTACGGGTATGAATTGCCGACTCTGAATGACCGCTACAGCGAGAGGACTGATCGGGAGTTACCTCGCTTTTGTAAGAATGGCGTCGAGGCTTGTTGACTCCAATGGAATCGCAACCGTCCCATACTCGCGGCCTTGCCGCGAGACGACGGCGAAGCCGTGAGCGACGAACGAAGTGAGGCGCGAGTGTACTCCCGCGCTAGCGGGGAGGTGTGGAGGGGACGAGATTTCTTCCAAACCTCGCTTGTAAGTAGCGCGAAACGCGCAGTTTCGCGGGCAGTTGAACGGCTGAGTCGCGAAACGACGGTGAAACCGCGAGCGCGGTTGCGGAAGCGGTGGCGGTCTCATCGGAGTCGGCATTTTCGAACGAAGCCCACGAGAAAAATCGGTTACCGGGTATCGAAATTCAGGTTGTGCATGGCAGAGTCACAAAAGCCACCTGTCCGAAGAAATCCGATTTCAGAACGTCAGAAATGCCCCAATGAACTTCCTCAAACACGCCCACATCAAGAGCAGCCGGAAATAACCGACGGAAACCCGAACGTACCGGTTCCGTATCGAAACGTACGACCGACCTACGCCGCCCGATGTCGGACAATTACTATGCACAACGCTGTCGTCCACCGTTTGATGCCATCAGTGGTCGTACACGTCGCGGTGGCGGGATTGCTCGCCACGTCACTACTTTCCGACCATTTCGATAGTCGAGCAGCGATAGTGGTGATGGTCGCCGCCGCGCTCCCCGACCTCGATACGCTGGTCGGGTTGTGGATTCCGGGGGGACACAGAGCCGTGTTTCACACACTTCTTTTACCGATGGGGGCCGGAACGCTCCTGCTCACGGACAAAATCGGCGGAAGTTGGATTCGTCGGCGCTGGGGGGCCTACGGGGTTCGAGTCGCGTGGGTGAGTCTCGTTTCGCTCCTGGTCGCGGGAATCGGACTGGATTTGGTTACCAACGGCGTGAACGCGTTCTATCCGGTTCACGACCAGTTTTACAGCGTCTCCGGAAAGCTGCAGTTCTCGAATCAGGAGGGTGTCGTCCAGACGTTCATCCAACCGCAGGCCCACGGTTCGACGGCGAACACGCACTACCGAACCGGATTCGACCTCGCACGGGGGCCCGACCCGGCGGAAAAAGAGCGCGTCTTTCCAATCGTCAGGAGCGGCCGACAACTCCTGTTGGGCGCAATGAGTTTCGGTATCGTCGGCTTTCGCCTCTGGGAATCACGCAACAAGTAAGCCCTCCCCACATCGACAGAGAGTATGGAAATCAGACCCTACGACGGTACCGAAACCGACGCGAAGCAGTTGTGGAAACTCAAGCGCGGCTTCGAACTCGGACTCGGCGAAGGCACGGGCGCGGAGGACAAAGCCGAAATCTACAGCGAGAAACTGACCGACGACTACCGCGAGGAGTACCTCAACTGGGTCGGGCGATGCGTAGCGGACGACGAACGCTGCGTCACCGTCGCCGGAGATAGTACAGACGACGGCCCCGAAGATGGCGAACTCGCGGGCTACGTGTTCGTTCTCCCCGCACGACTCGCGTTCATCTGGGATGCGGCGGTTCTCAACGAGATTTTCGTCCGACCCGAACACCGCGGAACCGGCGTCGCGGACGATTTGATGGACGCCGCAATCGAACTCGCTCGCGACCAGTCCCTTCCGCTGGACAGACTCGTCCTCGACGTTGACCGAGAAAACGACCGCGCACAGTCGTTTTACGACCGTTACGGCTTCGAACATTGGGGCGAGATGGTCGCCAGAAAGCTGTGAGTCGGATTTCGCAACTGAACCGAGAGCACGAGACTGAGTTGCACGAGATTCGATAGCACACCTCCAGGGTTATAAATCGTTCAAAATCCCATTCCAAATCGAGATATTTATTCGAGTCCGAGTTAATCTCTGTATAACGCCTGCCAACCCCCCGTTACTCTCTCCCCCCGGGGCGCGGCAGGAGGTTAGAAACAATGTGGCAAGAGTACGTCTTCCTAGCGGGTAGTATCGTCATCATGATTTCGCTCATCCCGACAATTCGGGACGAAGAGGCGCGGGTACCGCTTCGAACCAGCGTTCCGTCGGTAGCCGTGTTGTTCGTGCAAACACTGGCATTCCTCTCGATGGGGCTGACGTTTTCCGCGGCCGGAACCGGGATGGGCTTCGGCCTGTGGACGCTGATTGCGAAGTACAAATCCTAACGAATATCGAACCGCCGACACGAAACTCATTTTCACGATTCGTGTGTGAATAGTAGAATCCGGTCATCTTCTCGAACGACGCAAAATCGCATCGAACCAGTCGGTTGAAAGCTGTGTTCTCGCTGTTCAGTTATCAGCACCTCGGCAAACGGTTCCTCGCACGACGGACAGACCACCGAACCGCGGTTTTCGAACAGGGAGGTGTGTCCGACATCCCGCTTTAGTTTCAGGCGGTGGCGCATCGCGTGAACGTCGAACCGATCGGTCATTGGTCGTTACCATTTTCACGGCTCGCCTACCACTGCTCCCGCGTGATGGAGTAGCGGTGCGAATCGTACGTCGTCCCGTCGGGTCGGGTGCCAGCGTTTCGGATCAGAATATCATGCTGGCCGCCGAATCGTTCGACGTACTTCTCGATGGCTCGGCGCGATTTCTCGTTACCCGCTTCGTGGGTCACGGACACGAGTTCCAAATCGAGGCGGTCGAAGGCGAGTTCCACGAGCGCGGCGGCGCGCTCGCCTGAGTAACCCCGGCCCCAGAATCGCTTTCGAAGCCAGATGCCGAGGGTACCGGTTTGTTTCTCCCAGTCAATGGTCAGGCCGGTGTTGCCCGCGAACTCGCCCGCACCGTCTTCGCCGGATTTTGGGCGAACCACGTATGTCCCCCGAGAATCGTCCTCCCACGCTTCCTCGCAGTCAGTGACGAAATCGAGCGTTGCCTTCGGCGTGGCGTGGGGGTCCCACGTGAGATATTTCGTCTCCTCCTCGATTGCCTCGCGGTGCGAACAGAGTCGATACCAGTCGATAATATCGACGTTTTCGCGACACAGTCGTTCCAGCACCAGCCGATCCGTTTCGAGGCGTTCGGGGAAGAGGTCTGTCATGGCTCCGTGACCTCGTCACGGCTTTCTTTTTTCTCGCGGTTTTCCAGCCACTGTTCGCGCGTGACGGTGTAGCGGTGGGCGTCGCGGACGTCGTCGCCGTCTGGATACCAGTTGCGGAGTATCCCGTCATACTGGCCACCGTGTGCCTCGACGTACTTTTCGATGGCCCGTTTCGATTTCTCGTTGCCGTCGAAGTGATCTACGGCGACCAGTTCGAGGTCGAGCGTTTCGAACGCGAGTTCAATCAGTGCGTCGGCGCGCTCGCCGGAGTAGCCGCGCCCCCAGAAAGGTTTACGAAGCCCGATACCCAGCGTGCCCGTCCGACGCTCCCATTCGACGTTGATGCCGGCCAATCCGACGATTTCGTCGGTGCCAGTGTCGTGCGACGAAGTTCCTTTCTCACCTTCCTGTAGACGAATTAGGAACTCCGCACCTTCGCCTTCGGCGCGATTTTTCGCCGCGGCGTCGATGAAATCCTTCGTCTCTTTCGGCGTGGCGTGTGGTTCCCACGGGACGAATTCGGTAACCTCGTCGATGTCGGGTGCATCGTGTGCGTTGTGCTGATACAGCTCGAACACATCGACGTTCTCGTGCGTCAGCGCTTCCAGTACGAGGCGTTCCGTCTCGATGCGTTCGGGGAACATAGCACGGACGACAGGTCACAGGGATAAGAATTTTCTGACAGATAGATATTCTCTCGCACACCGTCGCTTCACATTTCGATTTCCGTTCTCAGTCCTCTGTCCGGATCTCCTTTCTGCTCGTCAGTCCGTCAGAAACGCTTCTAGTTCCTCTTCGTTCATCTGCACTGCTTCGGAATCGCCCATGGCACAGAAACTACGACCTGTCGAGCGAAAAGGTGCGGGACGAAATTCGGAGGTGCATATTTCAGGGTTCGGAGTGCAGATTCAGCTATGCCCGACAACCCACTGCACGTCGTGGACGTGTTCGCCCAGGAAAAATACGCAGGTAACCAACTCGCGGTCGTTCACGAGGCCGCGACGCTGTCCGACGAGGGGATGCAGAAAATCACGCGGGAAACTAACTTCTCCGAGGCGACGTTCATCGAATCGACGGCCGAAGACGGCGGCTACGACGTTCGGATTTTCGACCCAGCCGAAGAAATTCCGTTCGCGGGACACCCGACTCTCGGTACCGCGTTCGTGATTCGGGAGTTCGTCCGCGACGACCGGCCGGACGAACTGACGCTG
The DNA here is from genome assembly GCF_020700235.1 of Haladaptatus pallidirubidus. Classification (GTDB taxonomy): domain Archaea; phylum Halobacteriota; class Halobacteria; order Halobacteriales; family Haladaptataceae; genus Haladaptatus; species Haladaptatus pallidirubidus. Next base: position 437,816 of record NZ_CP085301.1, read on the forward strand.
AATCTGGGAGTGGGACGCGTTCCGGTTCACGTCGAACGGGACGAGGACGGGAACGAACTGTACTGGATGCGCCAAATCCCGCCGACGTTCGATCGGACGTTCGACCGCTCGCTCGCGGCCCGCATCCTCGGACTCGACGAAGCGGACATCGATGACAACTATCCCGTTCAACTCGTTTCGACTGGACTGCCGACGCTCGTCGTTCCACTGCGCTCGCTCGACACCGTCGAGCGAGCGCGAACGAACCGCGAACCGTACTACGAGGAACTCATCGACCCGCACGGAAACTTGAACGTGCTGCTCTTCGCGCCGGAAACCGAGGACGAAAACGACCTGCACGCGCGGGTGTTCGCCGATTGCGCCGGCGTCCCCGAAGACCCGGCGACTGGGTCTTCGAACGGGTGTCTGGCCGCCTATCTCGTCGCCAACGGCTTCTTCGATTCGGACGAAATCAACGTTCGAGTGGAGCAGGGGTACGAGATGGGTCGTCCGTCGCTCCTCCACCTTCGGGCGACGAAGGGCGAGGATGGAATCGAAGTGGAGGTCGGCGGACGAGTGATTCCGATCGCGGAGGGGAACCTGTTGTGAGCGGTCAGTCTTTTTGGAGTCGCTCGGTTCAGCCTTCGCAACCACTAAACGCACCACCTGCATAGAACGACACAATGGTAGACTGGACGGAGAAGTATCGCCCGAGCACGCTTTCTGAAGTGCGCGGGAACAACAAGGCCCGGGACAAACTCCACGAATGGGCAAAGACGTGGGACGAACACGGGGACGCCGTTATTCTCCACGGCAGTCCCGGCGTCGGGAAGACCTCGGCGGCCCACGCGCTGGCGAACGACATGGGATGGCCGACCATCGAACTGAACGCCAGCGATCAGCGAACCGGCGACGTAATACAACGCGTCGCGGGCGAGGCGGCCAAAAGCGGCACGCTAACCGGCGGCACGGCGGGCAGGCGAATCGTCATCATGGACGAGGCGGACAACCTGACGCACAACGCCGACCGCGGCGGGTCGCGGGCGATTACGGATGTCGTGAAAACGGCGAATCAGCCGCTCATCCTCATCGCAAACGAGTTTTACGACATGTCGAACTCCCTGCGAAACGCCTGTGAAACCATCGAGTTCCGCGACGTGTCGGCCCGAAGCATCACGCCGGTTCTCCGGGACATATGTCGCCAGGAGAACATTGAGTACGAACCGGAGGCGTTGGAGGCCATCGCCGAGAAAGACAGCGGCGACCTCCGCTCCGCGGTGAACGACCTGCAAGCGGTCGCGGCGTCGAACGGCAAGCTCACGGCCGACGACGTGGTGACGGGTCAGCGCGACACGACGAACGGTATCTTCGACTTTCTGGACGACCTCATCAAAAAGCAGGACGCGGAGGGCGCGCTGAAAGCCTCCTACGACGTGGACGAGACGCCGGACAACCTGCTCAACTGGGTGGAGGACAACGTCCCGAAGGATTACGAGGGCGAGGAACTCGCGGACGCCTACGACTTCATGGCGAACGCGGACCGCTGGCTGGGTCGGGTTCGTGCCACGCAGAACTACCGCTACTGGCGCTACGCGACCGACAACGCGACCGCCGGAGTTGCGGCCTCACGGAGAGGGAAAAAGAGTGGATGGACGCGCTACGGACCGCCGAGCTACTGGCGCAAACTCGGCAGTTCGAAAGGAGCGCGGAACACCCGTGACTACATCGCCCGGCAAATCGCCGAAGAGAGCGGCATCAGCATGAGTACGGCCCGACGGGTCATGCCGTATCTCGCGGAGATGACTCACCACTGCAAAAATCGGGAGTTGACTGTGGCCATGGCGGCGCGCTACGACTTAGAGGAAAAGCACATTTCGTTCGTCACGGGAAGTGGGAAAACGACGAACAAAGTCCAGCAAATCGTCGAGGACGCCGAGGAGTTGAGAGAACAAGCCGCCGTCGAGCACTCGGGCGGGGCATTCGAAGGTAGCTTCGGTTCGAAATCGGACGATTCAGCGGAGAATGATTCGGAAGCAGAAACCGAGTCGGAGGGCGAAGATTCGGACGACGACGAGCCTGAAGAGGCCGAAAGCGAGAACGAAGGAGACGCAGGTGGAGACGACGGGCAGGCCAGTTTCGGTGACTTCGTGTAAAACCGAGGACGACTAGGGTTTCATACTACTACCCGACTGCAGACCCATCTGCTGTACCACTATTTCGAAAAGACAGATTTCCGCCCTGAAAACGGCAGGTCGTCCTTGGATTGGGCGGGCAGGCCGACGGCCTGCCCGCCCTGCATTTTTTGTTGTCGTGTTTAACGGCTGTAATCGCCACACAGCCAAACGTATCACTGAACGCTGTTACCCGACGGTCGAAAAACAGACCATCGAAAATCGTCTAAAAATCGATTTTAGTACGGGAAGATGCGGAAGCCCTCCGGAAGCGTAATTCCGAGGAGGAGGAACAACGTGCCCGCAATCGTCGCGCAGATAATCGCGTACGGAATCTGCGTTTTGACGTGGACGAGGTGGTCGCTCCCGCTGGTCGAGGACGCGAGCACCGTCGTGTCGCTGATGGGCGAACTGTGGTCGCCGAAGATGCCGCCGCTGAACACCGCGCCCATGACGAGTGGCAGGTTCGCGCCCGTCGAGAACGCCACGGGGATGGCGATGGGGAACATGATACCGTAGGTCGCCCACGAACTCCCGTCGGAGAAACTGACCATGCTGGTGACGAGGAACAGCGCGACAGGCACGAGGAAGGCCGGAACGCCGGAGAACCAGTCCGTGACGAAGTCCGAGATGCCGAGCACCGTTACGGCGTTCTGGATGGAACTGGCGAACATGAGAATGACCGCCGCGAGCAGGATTCCCTTGAATCCGCGCGTCATCGCCTCGGTGGCGTCCTTGTTGCTCGGAATGTCACCTTTCAGGCGATACAGAACGAACGCGACGACCAGCGCGGAGAAGGACGCGAGGCCGAGTTGGACACCGCCGATGTCGAACGACCACTGGCCGCCCGCCGGGAGGATGAGTTGGTAGCCCCCCACCGAAAACAGGGTGTTCATCTGCGGGGCGGAGACGACCGGATTCGGTCGCCAGAACATCGCGCCGAGGCCGACGAGAATCATCGTGGCGATTGGAATGGCGAAGTTGCGCCAGTCCGGGGTCGCGGTGTCCGCCATCTCGAACTCGTCCATCACGCGGGAAATCATGGGGTCGTGGTCGTCGCCGACGACGCCGCCGCCGTTTCTGGCCCGTTCTTCCTCGTCGGCCATGCCGAAGATGTTCGGAACGACCTGCCACGCGACCAGCGCGGCGACGATGAGCGCAGTCCACGAGTAGAACCCGAACGCGAGACTGTTGAAAAACAGGGGCCATATCTGGTCGGTCGCGGCCTGCACCGAGTCACCGTTTTGGGTAACGTACCCGCTCATGTCGGCGGGAAGCGTGTTCTGTGCCGCGGCCTGTTCGAGGCCGCCGCCGATGAAGCCGATGAGCGCGACGCCCCACGTCGAGTAGAAGGCGAGGCGGGCCGCCGGACTTCCGGCGCTGTCAACGTAGTAGGCGAGTTTTGCCCGCGAGACGTTGTACTTGTCCGTCAGCGGGCGCATCATCGAGCCGACGACGAGGCAGTTGAAGTAGTCGTCGATGTGGATGGCGATACCCGCCAGAAACGCCGCTTTCTCGGCGTCTTCGGGCGAGTCCGCTCGTTTCACCAGCGCTTCGAGAACGCCCCGAATCGCGCCGGAGCGAATCATTAGGCCGATCATCCCGCCGATTGCGAAGATGGCGAGCAGAACGTTTTCGACGTACCACGCGTCCGAAAAGAGAGGTGAGGTTGCGATGATGGTTGGGACGTGTTTTAATCCGAATATCGCGCCGAGAGTAGGGCCGAACGCTCCTCCAATCATATCCTGTGGAACGCCCGCAGATGCGGGCTTTAGCGCGCCGTAAACCGCACCGGCGCTGGCGACGCCGACGAACAAGCCGATGATAGCGTCGCGCGAATACCACGCGAGGCTAATCGCAAGTACGGCCGGGACGACAGATAGCCAACCCGCGCTGATTTGGTCGAGAGCCATACCGTGTCTCTCAAATCGGCGAATAAATGGGTTTCGACGCGGGGTAACTAACCCCTCGAAAAGAAAAATTATCCCTTAGTGGACTCGTGCGAGGAACTGTCTTGCACGCTCCGTTTCCGGATTGGCGAAAAACTCTCGCGGTGGCCCCGACTCCACGATACGTCCTTCGGACATCAAAACGACGCGGTCGCCGACTTCGCGGGCGAATCCCATCTCGTGCGTGACGACGAGCATGGTCATTCCTTCCTCCGCCAGATTTCGCATGACTTCGAGCACTTCGCCGACCAGTTCCGGGTCGAGCGCGCTGGTCACCTCGTCGAACAGCATGACGCTCGGATCCATCGCCAGCGCGCGGGCGATGGCCACGCGCTGTTGCTGGCCGCCCGAGAGCTGATTCGGATATTTGTGGGCTTGGTCGGAGAGACCGACGCGGCCTAACATAGCGTTCGCCCATTTTTCGGCATCGTCGTCGTCGAATCCTTTGACGACTTCCGGCGCGAGGGCGACGTTCTCCATCGCCGTTTTGTGCGGGAAGAGGTTGAAACTCTGGAACACCATCCCGATGTGCTGGCGGAGTTGGTTCACGTCCACGTCCGGGTCGGTGATTGCTTGTCCCTCGATTCTGATTTCGCCGTTCTGAATCTCTTCCAGCCGGTTCGTACACCGCAGGAGCGTCGATTTTCCGCTCCCGCTCGGGCCGACAACGACGACCACTTCGCCGTCACTGACGGCGAGGCTCACGTCTTTTAACACGTGCGTCTCGCCGAAATATTTGTCAACGTGGTCGAACTCGACTTCGGGAACGGCGCTCATCGTTCCGTCCCCCACATCGACCGCGTTTCCATCGTCCGCACGAGTTTTCCGAGCGGAACGGTGATGACGAGGTACGCCACGGAGACGACCACGATGGGCGTCCACGCGTCGAAGGTCGCGCTATTCACGTTCCGGAAGACGCTGATGAGTTCGGGAATCGCTAACACCGTCAGCAGCGAGGTGTCCTTGACGAGGATGACGAGGTCGTTGCCGATGGCCGCCAGCGCGTTCCGCCACGCTTGTGGCAGGATGACGAATCGCATCGAGTCGATGTACGACATGCCGAGCGACCGCGCCGCCTCGGTCTGGCCCTCGGCGACGGAATTGATACCGCCTTTCACTGCCTCGCCGATGTACGCGGTGTGATTCAGCGTGAGACCGATGATGGCCGCGGCGTAGCTCCAGTTGGATATCGGGAACGCGCCGCTCGTCCAGAGCGCGGGAACTCCGAGATAGACGACGAACAACTGGAATAGAAGCGGCGTTCCGCGGAAGAACTCCACGTACAGGGTAGCGATGGACTGGGTGAAGCTCGTCTTAGAGACGCGGCCCAATCCGACGAGCACCCCGAAGGTGAGTGAAAGTACGCCGGAGATGAGGATTATTTCCAAGACAAGCAAAAGGGCTTCAACGAACTGCGGGATGATGGTTACCAGCAAGTCGTAATCGACGAACTGCGTCAAAATGAGAAGCAAGAAAAAGATGATTCCAGCCGTGAAGAGACCCGCTGCGGCGATGCCAATCCACCTGACGCGTCGATCGGTTAGGAACCCTTCTCCGCCCCCTGTCGGTTGTTCGATTCCTCTTTCGTCGGTGTACGTCTCGGCCATCACGTGCTCCCGTGGCGATTAGCCACTGGTCGTGCCCCCGTCGGTTCCCGCCGCGGCTTCGAAGTACTCGTTGTAGATTTCATCGTACGTGCTGTTTTCCTGAATCGTCGCCAGCGCGTCGTTCACTTGCTGTCGGAACTGGTCGTCGTCCCGTCGGAACGCGATGCCGTACTCCTCGGTGGTGAGCGTGAGGTAGGGCGGGGCGTCCTCGCCTTGTTCCTCGGCGGCACCCTCCCCTTGTAGAAGGATGGCTCGATCGTTCTGCTGTGCGAACTCGGCGTTGACCGTGTTGTCGTTGATAACCGCGGCGGCCTGATTGTTGCCGAGTGCGGCGAAGGCGTCGGGAATCTGGTCGTAGCTGTCGATGGTGAGGTTCCCGTCAAAACGCTGTTGCAGTTGTCTCGCGGCCTGTTCGCCGGTCGTCCCCTTCTGCACCGCGACCGTCTCCCCTCGCAGGTCTTGCAGATTGTTGATACCGCCGTCCCGCAGGACGAGGACGGTTTGGTACGCCGTAAAGTACGGGTCGGAGAAATCGACCTGTTGTGCTCGTTCTTCCGTAATCGTCATCGCGCTCATGATGACGCGGAAGTTTCCGTTGTTGAGGCTCGGAATGATGGTGTCGAAGCTCGTCTGGACGAACTCGTACTGCCGATTCAACTCTCCTTGGAAAATTGCCTCGGCGATGTCCACGTCGAAGCCGACGAGTTCACCCGTTGCTGTTTGATACTCGAACGGTCGATACGGAATGTCGGAACCGATTCTGACCGTGCCTCCGTCCTGTGCGCCCGCATTCCCGGCGAGCGTCAGGCCGACGATAGCTCCGGTACTCCCCTTGAGAAAGGTCCGTCTGTGCATTGTAGTTCTCCCCCGATACTACATGGTCAATCATCGTATAGAAAGCTACTATCGGTTTCTCGCACGATTTCGCTAAAACTTTCGCCGGGAGTTGTTAGTCGTCCGACGGATAACCCGCGGTCGATTCGCTCGTCGAGGATGCGTCTTTGTCCGGTTCCTCGTACGCCCACAGCGTCGTCGCCAGCAACGCGGCGAAGATGACCATCGCGGCGGCGTGGTGGGCCACCTGCGAGGCGGGGCCGTAGATGAGGACGGTCGCGCCGCCGAGGAGCAGTTGAACGGGGAGGACGACCAGCGCGATGGTGGACGCGACCCGGATTCGGGTGCTGTCGTAGTATTTCCACGCGCCGACCGTCGTTCCGAGGATGAAGAATCCGGTCACCATCGCCACGAGGCGGTGGAACCACTCGATGAAACTTGGAATCGTCTGCGGAAGCAGGCCGCCGTCACAGTACGGCCATTGGGCGCTACAGGACAGGCCCGCTCCCGCCGCGGCGGTGTAGACGCCGAGCAGAATGAGGGCGAACGTCAAACTCGTCGTGAAGGCGGCGAATCGCCTGAATCGAGACCCCATCAGGCGCTCACCTCGGTGCTGTCGTGTCGTGTCACGGTAATCCCCTTTTCCGTGGATTAGGAGGCGTCGTACTTAGGTCTGTCCGACTTTCCCGGAAACTGGGAGCGGAGGGAAGCAGTAGAGGTTAGTGTGAGAAGGGGGAATGGGGCGGAAGGTTCAGCAGGAACCGAACAGGACTGCGAGGCCACCAGCGGGCGGCACCGCGGCGGGCACTCTTCATTTACTGTAATTCAATAATAAGTTTTGTGGGAATAATATGTACTCTGACAATGAGCGCGACAGAAACAGGTTCAAGGGAGTCGAGAGCGACAAAGCGAGTATGTCGAAACTGGACCGTCTCGACGCGCTCCTCGACGCGCGCGACCTTCGGTCAGTCTGGTTCGCACGCCCGAACGATTTCGCGTGGCTCACCGGGGGGAACAACGTCATCGACCGCGAAGGCGACGTGGGAGTCGCCGCCGCCGGCTACGACGGCGAAGTCCTTCGTGTTATCACGAACAACATCGAAGCCCCGCGCCTGCGCGACGAGGAACTTCCGGACGAGGTGCCGGTAACCGAATACGATTGGTACGAAAAAAGCCTCACAGAGAGGGTCACAGAAGTAGCAAAAACGCCGGCAGGGGCGGATTTCGACGTGCCGGACTTCGAGTCGGTGGACGCCTCGTCACTGCGTCAACCGCTGACGCCAGAGGACATCGACACGTATCGCGCTCTCGGCCAGGAAACCGCCGCGGCGGTCGAAGCCATCTGCCGGGAGTTAGAACCAGAGGATACGGAACGGGAAGTGGCGTCAGCGGTTCGCGGCGCGCTCGATTCCAGAGGAATCGAGACGCCGGTTGCGCTGGTCGGCGGAAGCGAACGCGCGCAAAAATACCGCCACTACACACCGGACGATTCGAAAGTGGGCGAATACGCGCTCGTCTCCGTCACCGCGGAGAGGGCGGGACTCCACGCCAGTCTAACCCGTACCGTGGCGTTCGACCCACCGGAATGGCTCGAATCGCGCTCCCGCGCCGCGGCGCGGGTCGAAGCGACGGCGCTCACGGCGACACAACGGGTCGGAATGGAAGGTGGGACGGGAAGCGAGGTATTTTCGGAAATCCGGTCGGCCTACGAGCAGGTCGGCCACGAAGGCGAGTGGAAAAATCACCATCAGGGCGGGGCCGCGGGCTACGCCGGGCGGGAGTGGATAGCCACACCGACGACGGATGCGGACGTTCGACTTCCGATGGCGTTCGCGTGGAATCCGACAGTACAAGGTGCAAAGAGCGAGGACACCGTCCTCGTCACCGAGAAGGGAATGGAAATTCTGACGGAGACCGGAAACTGGCCGACGGAGGCCGTCTCAGCAGTCGGAGGCGACGGGGCAATTCCGCGACCGACGGTGTTGCAATCGTGATTTCGACAACCGTCGAAGGCAAATTCGACGGATTCGGATAGATTTTTAGCGGAGGGCGGGAACGTAGGGGGCATGGGACTCGACGAGGATTCACTCGACTACCACCGGAGCGACCCACCGGGGAAAATCGAGATTTCGACGACGAAGCCGACGAACACACAGCGCGACCTGAGCCTCGCGTACTCGCCGGGCGTGGCCGCTCCGTGCGAGGAAATCGCGGTGGACGCCGGGAAAGCGTACAACTACACCGCGAAAGGAAATCTCGTCGGCGTGGTTTCGAACGGGAGCGCCGTACTCGGACTCGGCGACATCGGTGCGCAGGCCAGTAAGCCGGTTATGGAGGGCAAGGGTGTCCTGTTCAAGCGATTCGCCGACATCGACGTGTTCGACATCGAACTCGACCAGGCGAACCCTGATGACATCGTGCGAACCGTCAGCGCGATGGAACCGACCTTCGGCGGTATCAATCTGGAGGACATCAAAGCGCCGGAGTGTTTCGAAATCGAGGAGCGACTCGGCGAGAAGATGGACATCCCCGTCTTCCACGACGACCAACACGGTACCGCCATCATCAGCGGGGCCGCACTGCTCAACGCGACTGAAATCAACGGCAAAAGTCTGGACGAACTGGAAATCGTCTTCTCCGGCGCCGGTGCGAGCGCGATTGCGACGGCCCGATTCTACGTCTCGCTCGGCGCGCGCAAGGAAAACATCACGATGTGTGACTCCACGGGTATCATCACGCGGAACCGCGCCAAGCAGGGCGACGTAAACGAGTTCAAAACGGAGTTCGCCCGCGACGTTCCTGAAGGGAGTCTCGCGGACGCGCTTTCGGGCGCAGACGTGTTCGTCGGCCTGTCGGTCGGCGGCATCGTCAGTCAGGAGATGGTGCGTTCGATGGCCGACAACCCGATTATCTTCGCCATGGCGAATCCCGACCCGGAAATCGGCTACGAAGCGGCCCGGGAGGCCCGCGACGATATGGTCATCATGGCGACGGGGCGTTCCGACTACCCCAACATGGTCAACAACGTCCTCGGATTCCCGTTCATCTTCCGGGGCGCGCTCGACGTGCGCGCGAGCGACATCAACGAGGAGATGAAGATCGCCTCCGCGCGGGCGCTCGCGGAGCTCGCTAAGAAGGACGTTCCGGACGCCGTCGTCAAAGCCTACGGCGACCAACCGCTCCAGTTCGGCCCGGAGTACATCATCCCGAAACCGCTCGACCCTCGCGTGCTGTTCGAAGTCGCACCCGCAGTTGCGAAAGCGGCCATCGAAACCGGCGTCGCCAGAAGCGACCTCAACGTCGGCGAGTACGTCGAAACGCTCGAAGCGCGACTCGGCAAGTCCCGCGAGATGATGCGCGTCGTCCTGAACAAGGCGAAAAACGACCCTAAGCGCGTCGCGCTCGCGGAGGGCACCGACCGGAAGATGATTCGCGCGGCCTACCAGCTGCGCGAGCAGGGTATCGCGGAACCGATTCTCATCGGCGACCGCGCTGAAATCGAGGCCGAGGCGACGGACCTGGGCCTCGATTTCGACCCCGAAGTCGTCGACCCGGAGAACAGCGACCACGAGGCCTACGCCGACCGCCTGTACGAACTGCGCGGGCGCAAGGGGATCACCCGAAGCGAGGCCGCGGAACTGGTCGAGCGCGACAGCAACTACTTCGGGAGCGTGATGGTCGAACAGGGAGACGCCGACGCGATGCTCACCGGTCTCACCCACCACTATCCATCCGCGCTCCGACCGCCGTTGCAGGTTATCGGCACCGCTCCGGATGTGAACTACGCCGCGGGAGTGTACATGCTCACGTTCAAAAATCAGGTCATCTTCTGCGCCGACGCGACGGTGAATCAGGCCCCCGACGAGGACGTGCTGGCCGAAGTGACGAAACAGACCGCGAAACTCGCCCGGCGGTTCAACGTCGAACCGCGGGCCGCGCTCCTCTCGTACTCCAACTTCGGCAGCGTGGACAACGAAGGGACCCGCAAACCCAGAGACGCTGCACAGATACTCCGCGACGACCCCAAAGTCGATTTCGCCGTCGATGGCGAGATGCAGGCCGACACCGCCGTCGTCGAGGAAATTTTGAACGGCACCTACGAGTTCTCGGAGTTGGACGAACCTGCCAACGTCCTCGTCTTCCCGAACCTCGAAGCGGGCAACATCGGCTACAAACTCCTTCAGCGTCTCGGCGGCGCGGAGGCCATCGGTCCGATGCTCGTCGGCATGGACAAACCCGTCCACGTCCTCCAGCGCGGGGACGAAGTGAAGGATATTGTCAATTTGGCTGGCGTGGCGGTCGTAGACGCGCAGCAGGACGAATAACGCGGACGAGAGGACGCACACCGCGGATTTTCGTATTTTTGTGGAAAGTGTTGCTATTTTGTCTCTATCTACTGCCGACTCCAATCAGATCGCACCATAGGGAAACCGGCAATCAGCCCCTGAAATTTGCTCCGAGATGGTGCTTCTTATTTCCGACTCCACTGAGACCGCACCGCCACGGCACTGGGCCACACCCTCCCCAACCGACGCTTGCGCTCACTTCGTTCGCGCAATCGTCCACCGAAAGACTCCTGCTCGCTTGCGCTCCGCGGGCATGCGACTTCCGAGCCGTCGCTCACGAGAACTCCGTTCACGACGACCTCGCATGGGCGAACCGGTGGTTCGCCTTCGCGCGCCAAGTGAAATTGGGTTTCAAATAGAGGCAAACCATGGTGGCGAGTGCGCCAACAATCCCGAGGACTCACCGTCCGAGGGGTTGTCTGGGTTCGCACGAGGGATGAGTACCACAGCGACTGCAAGGAGCGGAACGGAATCGGTTGGGAGGACGTGGCCTGTAGAGGCGGTGGCGGTTTCAGTTGAGTCGTAATTATCTAGCGACCCGAAAAAAGAAGACTACCAGTGGAAATTCAAAATCCTCCTTTAAATCCTCTGAAAACAGTCTCCGAAAACAATCCAACAAAAAGCCAAACCTCTTCAACGAGGCCGTCCCGAAACCTGTTCTCTCGAAACTGACTCCGCTCCCCGTTCAGCCACCAGGAACAGTGGTTTCACGGGTACCACTGTGTGCGTCTTCGCAACACCGCCGCCATGCCGCCGCCATTTGGTAGATGCATAGAGGACGTACACCTCCGGGCAACTATCCCGAATTTCGTCCACCAACTCGGCAAACGCGTCGGAATCGAACCGCGCGTCCGAAACGAAATCCGTCTCGACGACCACCGAATCTCGCTGGGGAACTCTGTCGAGTTGGCCTTCGCAAATTTTCTCGAACTCGTGCGCGAGTCGAGGGAGGCCTGTGTCGAGCGGGAGTTTGACGTATGCCTGCCTGTAGTCCGGTCGGTTGGTCGTTCGCTTCCAGTACCGAATCAACGAGTTGAATATCCGCGTGCCCATCGCGTGCCACACCTTGGACAGTCCTCTCTGAGCGACGTTGTAGTCGTTTCGTTGTCGATATCATACCGATTGGTGATACGTCAGTGGTGATAGTAATACCTCGATACGCGGGTTTTGTTTCCGTCTGGGACGACATCATTGTTCCCGAATCACCCACGAAGGTGATGCGAGGGATTACCGTTCTGTCGCCCATCCATTCGGTCGTGTCTAACAGTACGGACGATACGGACGGTAACCACCGATGTGAAGCGTGTGGTGCGACGTTCGATACCGAGGACGAACTCCGAAAACACGTCCACGAGCAGGGTCTCGTAGACTGAAAGCGTCGGGTTCGTCGCCGAATCAGTCGCTCGCGTGCCTGTTCGCCCGGGAGGGGGGCGGAATCTGCGTTTCGCAGGACTGCGGAGCGTCGGGGAGCAAACACCGCGCTGGTTCGCGGTTCACGTGAGCGTACTCGTCCGGCGCGTTCGCCAAGGGATGGGCGGGGTTGTGGTCGCTCCGAATTCGGGCAGCCCGGAGCTCGCCGAATCCGGCGATTCTGGCGCGGATGCCTCGCCAGTGGAACTTCCCCGGTGGTGGAACCGAGAACGGTTTCGGAGGTCGCCAGTCCAAGCGATTGAACGCGAGCACCGCGTTGTTGACGTTGGCTGCCAGTTGGTCGTGGTCAACTAACACGCCGACCCGCGCGTCGGCAGGGGCACGAACCGCCAGCACGTCGAGTCCGAGGTGGAGCGCTCGATATTCGGCGACGTTGTTGTCGGGAACGTCGTCGGGAATCGAGAGACGGGTGACCCGCCTGCCATCGCGGGTTTCGATGATGACACCGAGCCCGCCCGCTCCGCTGTTGTGACTGTATGAACCGTCGGTTGCGACGTAGAAATCACGATGATGCGTGTGCGGCGGATGGGCGATGTGCGGCGTGGGCGACTCGTCGAACAAGTCTCGCAATGAGGGGTGTCGGCCGTGAACGGCCATGGAAAACGGTTCGGTGTCTGATTACTTAACTGTGAGGTTACGTTCTGCATCGAACGTCCTGAGATTATAGGATACGGGGAATGATGACTTGTACCACAGATATATAACGGATTATGCGCCATATCAGGGCATGCCCGACGAAGCAATGAATCGGCGGACGTATCTGAAATTTGCAGGCGGCGCAGCGGCGTCGGCGGCACTCGCTGGCTGTACCGGTGGCGACGGGAATCAAGACGGAACGAACACCGGAGACGGTGGAAACGGCGGTGGCGGACAGTCGGGTGAACTCGCGGTCACCATCACGCAGGGACAGATGCCATCGACGCTCGACCCGCACAACCACCGAGAGACGACCACCGATAACGTCGTCCTACAGGCTTACGAGGGCCTGCTCTCCCGCGATACGGAGGGCAAAATCGTCAACAAACTCGCGACAGAGTACGAGCGGGTGGACGACGGAACGGTGGAGTTCACCATCCGCGACGACGTACAGTTTCACAACGGCGACGACCTAACGCCCGAGGACGTTGCGTTCAGTATCAACCGCATCGTGCAGTCGGACACCGGTGGATTGGAAAGCCCACAGAGCGACCAGCTTTCGGGCGTGACCGGCGCGGAAGTGGCGGACGGCAAGGTGCAAGTCTCCTCGGACGGCATCAACCCGATCGTGTTCGCACTGTTCGCATCCTACTGCGACGTGATGCAACAACAGTGGGTCGAGAACAACGACGGAAGTTTCATCGCTAAGAACATGAATGGAACCGGACCGTTCGAACTCCAGAACTATCGGGAGGACGTGAACGTCGTTTTCCAACGAAACGAAAACTACTGGCGAGATCCTGCGGCTGTGTCGGAACTCACCTTCAACGCGGCGAAGGAGTCGAGCACGCGGGTTAACCAACTCGTCAACGGCGAAACGGACCTCGTCGTCAACGTTCCGCCGCAGGATGCCGAGCGCGTGCGGGGTTCAAACAACACCCGGCTCTCCGCGGAGGCGAGTACGCGCATCATCTACAACGCGATGCGGTACAACGTCGAACCGTTCTCCAGTGCGCAGTTCCGCCGGGCGATGAACCTCGCCATCGACCTGCCGAGTATCATCGAAAACGTGCTCTCCGGCTTTGCCGACCCGACCGGACAACCCACGCTGGACGGGTTTACCGGCTACAACAACAACGTCAACCCCTACGGCACCGACAGACAGGAAGCCGAGCGACTCGTCGAGGAGAGCGGTCACGCTGGCGCGAACATCACGCTTCACACGCCGGTCGGTCGGTACCTGAAGGACGTGGAAATCGCACAAGCGGTTTCCCAACAGATAAGCCAACTCAGCAACGTCAACTGCTCCGTCAACCAGCGCGATTTCAACTCGCTCGCGGGCGAGTTGTCCGACGGGAATCTCGACACGAGTCCGAAGTTCTACCTCATCGGCTGGGGGAACGCGACGTTCGACGCCAGCCAGACCATCATCCCGCTGCTGACGACGGACGGCGCGCTCACCTCCTACAGCAACGAGGAGGTTGACACGCAGATGAACGAAGCCCAAAATATGCCGGACGGTGATGAACGAACCTCCAAGCTCCAGGAGGTGAACCAAATTCTCCACGACGACGCACCGTGGATCTTCCTGAACCGACAGTACAGCGTCTACGGCGTCAACGAACGCCTACAGTGGCAAGCACGGGCGGACGAACGCATCGAAGCGTACGCGATTTCACAAAAATAGGATGTCAGCAGCATTGAAGAGGTGTCACTAGATGTCGATGGGTCGATTCCTGTTCCGAAGAGGCGTGCAGGGGATATTCGTCATCTGGGGCGTCGTTACCGTGGTGTTTCTCCTCCGATTCATCACGCCCGGCAACCCGATTACGTTTATCGCACCGTTGGACGCGAGTCCGGAGTTGAAACAGCGAATCGCGGTCGAACTCGGGTTGAACAAACCGCTGTACATCCAGTACTTCGACTATCTCGTCAGCCTCCTTCAGGGCGATATGGGATACTCGTACATCTCGGGAACACAAGCGAGCACGCGCATCTTCAACCGCCTTCCGGCGACGTTGGAGCTCGCAGTCGCGGCGAGTCTCGTTGCGGTCATCATCTCGATTCCGCTCGGCGTGCTCAGCGCAACGCGACGTCACGAACCGGCCGACTACGCGGCGACGACGTTCTCGCTGGTCGGCATCAGCACGCCGAACTTCTGGCTCGGCATCATGCTCGTACTCCTGCTCGCCGTCGGCGGGCCGCTTCCGACGAGCCAACGCGGAATCGGGCTGTTTCCTGCAGTGGAGATGCTGTTTACCGAAGGTAATGCAAACGGACTGATGACGTGGTTGAAACACATTTTCCTCCCGGCGATAACGCTCGGAACGTACTTCACGGCGCTCATCACCCGTCTGACGCGGAGCGGTATGCTAGACGAACTCGGCAAAACCTACATCCGCGCGTCGCGGGCGAAGGGATTGCCGGAGACGCTAGTTCGGTACAAACACGCGCTCAGGAACACCTTAGTTCCCGTCATCACCGTCCTCGGCCTGCAGTTGGGGACGCTCATCGGCGGGGCAGTTATCACGGAACAGGTGTTCGCGTGGCCGGGGCTCGGCACGCTCATCATCAACGCCATCAACGCTCGTGACTGGCCACTGATTCAAGGGTCGCTCATCGTCGTCGGAATCGGATTCGTCGTCCTCAACATCTTCGTGGACGCGCTGTACGCCTACATCAATCCGCAGGTGGTATACGAATGATTTCGCCGCGCACGCTTCGGAACCTCAAACGCGAGTTCAGACAGAGCTTGCTGGCGAAAATTGGTATCATCGTCGTCATCTCGGTTATCCTGGTTGCGGCATTCGCACCGCTGTTGGCGCCGCACAATCCACACCAGCAAAACCTGGACGATTCGAACCTCCCGCCGCTGGGTTTCAGCAAGCAAACGACGGAAACGAGCACGGAAATGGTGGATGGGAACATCGAGATAGTTAACAACACGACATACGTCGAAGCACAGGCGTCCCATCCGCTGGGAACTGACCAACTCGGGCGCGATATGCTCTCGCGAGTCATTTACGGCGCGCGAACGTCGCTCCTCGTCGGCCTGTTCGGAACCATGCTCGCCACGCTCATCGGCGTGACGGTCGGTCTAGTCGCAGGCTACTACGGCAAACTCGTGGACGACGCGCTGATGCGAAGCGCCGACATCATGCTGGCGTTTCCGTCGCTCGTCTTAGCTATCGCATTGGTCGGCCTGTTCAGAAGCGCGGTGGTGAATATCCCCGATCCGCTCGTAGCGTTGGGTATCGTCTCCGGAATGCCCGCGCAAATCAACCTTCCGGGGACGGTTATCGTCGTCGTCGCGCTCGTCAACTGGGTGTGGTTCGCCCGCGTCTCACGCGGCGAGGCGCTGACCGTCTCGAGCGAGGAGTACGTGAAAGCGTCCCGCTCCGTCGGGGCGCGCGACTCGTTCATCCTGCGTAAACACATCCTGCCGAACAGCGTGACACCAATTATCGTGTTGGCGACCATCCAAATCGCGGCCATCATCCTGCTCGAAAGCGCACTGTCGTACCTCGGGTTCTCCGGAGTGAACCTCTCGTGGGGCTTCGATATCTCGCAGGGGCGAGATTATCTCGCCAGTTCGTGGTGGATTTCGACGGTTCCCGGCGTGGCAATCGTCATCACCGTCATCGGAATCAATCTCATGGGCGATTGGTTGCGCGACGCGCTTGACCCCGGTATCGAAGGCGAAGGGGGCGGCGTATGAGCGATCTGCTTCGCGTCCGCGACCTCTCGACGCGCTTTTTCACCGAGACAGGACAGGTCAACGCCTGCGAATCGCTGAGCTTTGACGTGCGGGAAGAGGAAGTGTTCGGCGTCGTCGGCGAATCCGGGTCGGGAAAGAGCGTCGCCGCTCTCTCCATCATCGACCTCGTGGAGTCGCCCGGCAAAATCACGTCGGGCGAGGTTTGGTATCGAAACCCGACGCTCGCCGAGGAGACGAAATCAGACCGGCCGGAGGCCGTCGATGGCGAGTTCGTGGACATCCGCCAGTTGACGGTTCGCGAACGGCGCGCGCTCCGCGGACCGTCGTTCAGCATGATTTTCCAGGATCCGATGAGCAGTCTGAACCCGTCGATTACGGTCGGCGAACAGATTGCGGAAGCGGTCGAAGTCCAACAGCGAGCGCGGTCGAACCCGCGTTCGACGCGCTCGCGAACGCAGGGCTACGGACTCACCAATCTGATTTCGAGTACCGTGCTTCCGTCGCAGGATTACGTCAGCGAAGCGAGCCACTCGAAAGCGGTTTCCCTGCTGGAGCAGGTCGGCATCCCCGACCCGGCAGACCGCGCCGAGGAGTATCCCCACCAGTTCTCCGGCGGGATGCTCCAACGAGCGATGATCGCCCAAGCGCTCGCGGGCGAACCGGATTTGCTCATCGCGGACGAACCGACGACGGCGCTCGACGTGACGATTCAGGCCCAAATCTTAGACCTCCTGCGCGATTTGCAGAAGGACACGGGTATGAGCATCATGCTCATCACGCACAATCTCGGCGTCGTTGCCCGGATGTGCGACCGCGTCGGCGTGATGTACGCCGGGGAGTTGGTCGAACGCGGGACGCTCGGAGACGTGTTCGACAGGCCGGTGCACCCCTACACGAAGGGTTTGCTCGGGTCGATTCCGGACTTGGAAGACCCCGCACCGCGACTTCAACCGATAGAGGGGAACGTCCCCGACCTGCTGGATTCGGAGATGGAAGACCGATGTTACTTCGCCGACCGCTGTCCGAAGGCGATGGAGGACTGTCTCTCCCATCCGTCGATGGACGATGCGAGCGGAAGCGACGAACACGAGGCGCGCTGTGTGCTCACCAAAATGGAGTACGACCAGTCGCGCGCGCTGGCGAACGACCGGTTCGAGCAAGACTCGGGAACTGCCGAAAACAGAGGTGACAACAGATGACTGACCCACTCCTCCGCGTCGATAGCCTCCGGAAATACTACTTCGAACAGGATACGCTGACCGACCGTTTGTTCGGACGAGAACCCAAAAGCGTGAAAGCGGTCGATGGCATCTCGTTCCACATTCAAGAGGGCGAAACGCTGGGTCTCGTCGGCGAATCTGGATGCGGGAAATCAACGACCGGTGAAACTCTGTTGAGCCTGCGCGAACCGACCGACGGGCGCGTCGAGTTCGACGGTCGAAACGTCTACGAGATGGACGATTTGACCGAGTTCAGAAAGCGCGCGCAGGTGGTCTTCCAAGACCCCTTCTCCAGTCTCGACCCGCGGATGACGGCGGGCGAAATCATCCGCGAACCGCTGGACGTTCACGGCGTCGGGTCGCGGAAGGAACGCAAAGAACGCGTACAAGAACTCATGGAGCGCGTCGGTCTCTCGGCGGGACAAATCGACCGTTATCCGCACGAATTCTCGGGCGGTCAGCGTCAGCGAATCGGGATTGCCCGTGCGCTCGCGCTCGAACCCGATTTCGTTGTGCTGGACGAACCCGTTTCCGCCCTCGACGTATCCGTGCAGGCGCAGGTGTTGAACCTCCTGCAAGACTTGCAGAACGATTTCGGTCTCACCTACCTGTTCATCGCCCACGACCTCTCCGTGGTTCGCCACATCTCCGACCGCGTGGCGGTGATGTACCTCGGCGAAATCGTGGAGGTCGGCCCGGTGGACGAAATCTACAACGATCCGCAACACCCCTACACGAAAGCACTGCTTGAGAGCGTTCCGCGCGCGGATACGAGCGAGCAAGAACGGGACATCCACACGCTTTCGGGCGACGTACCGTCGCCGCGAAATCCGCCGTCCGGCTGTCACTTCCGGACGCGGTGTCCCAACGTCATTCCGCCGCAGGACGTGGATATTCAGCAGTCCGCGTACCGCGAGGTGATGGATTACCGCGAACGACTCGAATCGGACGAACTCAGCGTGGACGGCGTGCGCGAACTGGCCGCCGGTGTGGACGAAAATCCGGCGGAACTGGATGACGAGGCGCTCAAGGCGGAGTTGTGGAACGAACTGTTCACGCATCGACTGGAGGGTGAAAATCGCGCCATTATCTCCGAATCGTTCGACCGTGTCGTCTCCGGCGACCGAAAAGGTGCAATCGCGGTGCTGAAAAAGCGGTTCGAGAGCGTCTGTGAACGAAAGCGACCGGTTCTCCAGAACCGCGACCATCCCGCCGCGTGCCATCTCTACGACCAACCAGACCCGACCCAGACGGAGTCCGAACGAGGAATCGAATCGTCCGCGGATTAACTGCACGACCGACAGTAAATCGAATTCGATCGGTTTTTCGAACCGTCCACCGATCGAGTTCCACGTCGATTTCGGACGAAGAGTTATAAACGAAGGGGCACTACTAGATGAACCCTAATGGTCGCCCGCGAGTATGACTTCTGGCTTCTCGATTTGGACGGGACACTCATCGACATCGAACCGACGTACGTCCGTTCCGTGTTCGACCGCGTTAGCGACCGCCTCGGAAGGGAATTCACGGAGTATGAATCGGAAATCATCTGGCACGGGCTGGGCGGGTCGCGGGATGCACAACTGCGCGAGTGGGGTATCGACCCCCTGAACTTTTGGGACGCCTTCCACTCGATAGAAGACCCGCAACTTCGTGCTGAACACACGTTTTTGTACGACGATGCCGCGTTCGTCGCCGACTTGGACTGCCCGGTCGGATTGGTCACGCACTGCCAACAGTTTCTCACCGACCCAGTCATCGACCAACTGGGGATTCGAGACTGGTTCGACACCGTCGTCTGCTGCGACGAGCAATTGGGCTGGAAACCCGACCCCGCGCCGATCGAGTACGCGATGGCCGACATGGGCGTCGAACAGGCCAGCCGCGGCATTCTCGCGGGAGACGGGTCGAGCGACATCGGCGCGGCGTGGAACACCGGTCTCGACGCGATTCACGTCGAACGGCACGACCCGCACCGCCGGAACCAGTGCGTGCTGGGCGACTACCGAGTGAGCAGTTTCGACGAGCTATGGTCGAACGCCGGGCAGGTCGCCGAGTACACCGACTAATTCCGAATCGAGCGCATTTTTCAACTCCTCCATACCGTCCTTCCGTTCGCGCGCTGGATTCGCCAGCACGCGAACTCGTTCTTCGCCGAGCGAGACGAATCCCAAATCCAGCTTTTCGGCCGTCGAGCGCAGGCCGAGTCCGGCGTCCGAAGATCCGGCGGCGACTTTTCGGGCCGGGCTTTCGTGAGCTTTCACCGTCATCTCGAAACCCGAGATGGACTCCACGAGTTCGTGGCGGGTCGTCCCGCGCTCGTCCGCGAGGTCGGCGACGGCGTTTCCGAGCGTCGTCCGCAGACCGGAGTCGGTTCCGCGGTTAACGAACGTGAGGTCGCGCTCGACCAAATCGGCGAGTCCCTCGATTACCTCGGGATTTCCGGCCGGGACGACCAGTCCCCACTCTCGGGAGTAGGACGCGAGTTCGGTTCCCTCACTCGCGTCCTCTGGCGTGTTTGTTGGTGCATCTGTTTCCGTATTCGTCGCAATCGCGAAATCCGGTACGCCGTTTCGAAGTCGGCGCAATCCCTCCCGACTGCCGAGCGCTAGATAGCGCGGCGAGTCGAGTTCGTCGAGGAGGCGCGAAAGCGCGGGGTCGTCCTCGCCGACACCGAAAACGGACGGCGGGCGCACGTCCGGCGAAAACAGGCGCACTTCGACCGATTCACCTTCCGCGAGGTAGGCGGTATCCGGTTCGACGGTCACCACGCCGTCGGCCTCCACGAGGCTGGTCGTCGCGCCGCTTCCCTTGTCAACCGGGTAGGCCAGGGCGCGACCGTTTTCATCCTCGACCAAACCGGTCGGCATGAGTCGCATTCTGCCTTCCCCGTAGCGTTCTTCCACGGCCATTCGAGCGCCGATTGTGGCCGTGGTCGGTTCCGGCACGCCCGCCGCGTTTCGAATCGCCGGTGCGACGAACGTTCGGAAGATGGTCAGAGCGGAGACGGGATACCCCGGCAGGCCGACGTAGGCCGAACCCGGAAACCGCCCAACGAGCATCGGTTTTCCGGGTTTGACCGCGACGCCGTGCAACAGGAGTTCGCCTTGGGCCTCGATGACGCGGTAAATCACGTCCACCGCGCTGGCGCTGGTCGAACCCGAAGAGAGGACGAGGTCGCATTCTTTCGCGGCCTCCAACAGCAGACGCTCCATCTCGTCGTAATCGTCGCCAGCGTGGGGGTAGAGGATTGGTTCGCCTTCCGCCTCCTCGACGGCGGTTGCGATAGTGTAGCTGTTCACGTCGTATATCTGGCCGGACTGGTCGGAGAGCGGATTGCCGGGTCGAACGAGTTCGTCGCCCGTCGAGATGATACCGACCCGAGGTTTGCCGCGAACCGGTACCTCGTCTACACCGAGCGCGGACAACAGGCCGATTTCGCGCACCGTGAGTCGCGCTCCGGGACCGAGTGCACGCTGTCCCGCGGACACATCCGCTCCCGCGAGCATGACGTGGTCTCCGGGCGCGAGCGAAGTACGGATTTCGACGCCGTCTTCTCGCTCATCCGTTCGCTCCACCATCACCACCGCGTCCGCACCGGAGGGCATCACGGCCCCGGTCGAAATTTCGACGGCTTCGCCGTCACCGACTTCGACTGCTGGCTTTTCCCCTGCGTGAACTTCGCCAACGAGGTCGAGAATCGCGGGGTCGGCCTCGTCCGCACCGAAGGTGTCCCGCGCCTGCACCGCGTAGCCGTCCATGCTCGCGCGGTCGAATCCCGGCACGTCGCGGTCGGCATCCAATCGTTCCGCCAGTACTCGCCCTCGCGCGTCCACGAGTGGAACGCGCTCGGTTTCGGGCGCGAGGTCGAGCGACGAGATAGCTTCGCGTGCGTCTTCGGGTTCTGCGAGGTCGCGGAACTCCTTGCGGTCGTTCACGCGGACCACTCCCAGTTGGCGACGGAAACCGTCTCACCTTCCGGAATTCCTTCTCGTTCTTCGGGGACTTCGACCCATCCGTCGGCCAGTGCGACGCTGGACAATACGCCGGAACCGCTGGCGCGCGTGGGGGTCGCGGTTCCATTTTTCATCGTGACCCGGACGAACGACCGAACGCCGGGTTCGCTCCGGATTTTTCTGCCGAGCGTCGCGGTCGTCGTCGGCACGGAATCGAGCGGAAGGTGCCCGGCCCATTTCATCGCTGGGCGGAGGAACTGCACCGCGTTGATGATGCAGGCGACGGGATACCCCGGAAGCATCACGATAGGTGTTTCACCAACCTGGCCGAGCGCGACCGGATGCCCCGGCTTGAGGGCGACGCCGTGAACGAGGATTTCGCCCAGTTCCGAAACGACTTCGGGGAGCAAATCGCGCTCGCCAACCGAGGAACCGCCGGTCGTGACGATGACGTCGCGATCGAGGTTCGACTCGATGGCGTCGCCGAGTGCATCCTCGTCGTCGGTGACAACGTCGCGGTAGGTCGCGTCGCCGCCCCAACGTTCGACGAACCGCGATACGGTCAACCCGTTCGTCTCGATTACTTCGCCGGGTTCCGGGTTGGATTCGACCAGTTCCTCCCCGGTCGGGACCACGGCGACTCTAGGGCGGTCGTACACGGTCAGTTCGCGTATGCCGACCGATTTCAGCATCCCGAGGTCGGAGGGCCGAAGGCGGTGGCCGGGTTCGTACAGCGACTGTCCCTCCTCTACGTCCTCACCGATCGGGGCGACGTTTTTCCCCTCCGCGACGGCATCGAACACCTCGACTTCTTCGCCGAACTCGTCGGTTTGTTCTATCATCACCACGGCGTCCGCGCCTTCCGGGAGCTCGCTGCCGGTGTGGACGCGAACCGCGGTGTGAGGTGCAAGTTCTTCGCCCCGTCGCAGGATTTCGGGCGACCGACCGCTCGCGCCGAAGGTGTCCTGCGCTCGCACCGCGAAACCGTCCATCGCGGCCCGCGGATAGTGGGGAACGTTTCGCGGGGCGACGACTGCCTCGGCGAGTACCCGCCCGTCCGCCGAATCGAGGGAAGCCGATTCGGTGCGGCCGTGTCCGGAAACCGCTTCGCGGAGTCGCTCGCGCGCGGCCGACACGCGAGTCGTCTCCTTGAATCCGGACCGTTTTCTGTCCGGTTGGTGGTCGCTCATACGCGCCCATTCGAGTCGCCGGGCAAAAAGGAAGCGGGGAACACTTATCACAGGATGGACAACAGTTCGAATATGTCCCTCCTCGATTACCCGTTCGTGCTGACGGTTCTCTGCGTCAGTTCGCTCGTCGGAGCCGTCATGCTCTGGTACGGAAGCAAAGACATTCGAACCGCCTACCGAATCCTAACCAACGACCCGAACGACGTCCAATCGCTCGGCGACCGTACCCCCGTCGAAGTGGAAGGCGCCGCAAAAGCCGAAGACGGAGTCCTCCGTTCGCCGTTCATGGACACCGAGTGTGTGGCCTACGAGTACGAAGTAAAAGAGGAGCGAAACAGCAAGAACGGACGCCACTGGCGCACCGTCGATTCGGGCCGAAACCACGTCCCGTTTCGCGTCGAGGACGAAACCGCCAGCGCGCTGGTCGACCCGCGCGGCGCGGATTTCCGGTTCAAATCTGAACGCTGCATCGACGTTCGCGGCGGGAACAAACCGCCCGAGCGAGTTCGAGAGTTCATCGCCGCGAACGATGATGTGGGTTGCGAAGACAGAACGCTCGACCTCAAACTGTTCGGACTGAAAACCGGCAAGGACAGAAAGTACGTCGAAAAACGACTCGACCCCGGCGAAAGCGTCCACGTCCTCGGCGAAGCGCGCTACGATTCGACGGCGGGGAGCGAGGCGGGCGAAGTGAACACCGTCATCGGCCACGGCGAAAACGCCCCGCGATTCCTCATTTCGGACGCGGACGAACGCGGCGCGGCGTGGCGCGTCGGGTGGGGTGGCCTGCCGTATGTACTTGGGGGAGCCGTGTTGTTGGGAATTGCAGGATTCATGTTAGTCGGGTCGTTGTAGTCGCCCCCTCGAATCAGAACGACAGGCGGATGTTCGATTTCTGTGCGATCGAGATACCGATGCTAGAGCCGACCGCCGAAGGGATGTACGCCAACCATCTGGATTCTCCCGTCAGAAATGTATCTAGAATGACGATGCTGACGTAGGAGATGGTCGCCCAGAGAACGAAAGCGGTTATGAATTTCACAGTTCGTCTATCGTTCTACTCCGTCGTAATTGTTCTGAGAACTATGTTTTCGCTCGGCGGTCAAACTCATTCGTTTCGGGAGCGCGATTCGGAGTCCTCCGAATCGCGCTCGTGTGCTGACGCGGACAGCATGACGACAACGAATCCGAACAGTAGCCAGACGAAGAATTTCGGGTCAAGCAGTGCGGTGTTGTGCAGTGCGGTGTTGTCGTAGTCAGTTAACGTTAGCAGGGCGGTTCCGACGATAGTAGTAATTCCGAAGACGACAACGGTTATAAGCGTCAATTTCGTCAGATACTCCATGTGGTAATCTTCAGCCACAGTGTCATATTCTATCCGGGAGAAGAACTCATCATGAGACGCCGCACTGCGATTGTGTTGTATATATCCTGCCATCGGTTCTCATGCCGGAATCATCGCCGTGACGCTTCTCCGATTTCCCGACGTGATTGGAACGCAATCGTTCCGGCTCGTCCAACTCACTTTTGTCGCCATCTTTGGCTGTCTTCTGCACACCAAACGGGATGAACTGTTGGGTGGCAACGAAGTGGAGGCACAGCAATAACCACAAAGCATTACCGCGCGTCTCCCAGCTCGCGGTTACACGGCTTACCAGGAGACGCGCACACGGCGCGTCTCCCAGACCGCACCCTTTT
Organism: Haladaptatus pallidirubidus; assembly: GCF_020700235.1. GTDB lineage: Archaea > Halobacteriota > Halobacteria > Halobacteriales > Haladaptataceae > Haladaptatus > Haladaptatus pallidirubidus. Next base: position 462,551 of record NZ_CP085301.1, read on the forward strand.
TCGGCTTTGCCTCCCAAGATGGAGCCATGTCAGCGCTTCGTGATGCGTTGCGGGAGCTTCCGGACGCCGTGTTCGCGGACTTATTGGAGAGCGAGGACGCCTATCTCCTCGTCATCGACATGCCCGGCGTCACCGAGGGGACGATCGATATCGGCGTAACAGATGGCCGCCTCCAAATCGAAGCGCGGCGCGAGAAGGACGTGCCCATGGAGTTCGACTACCTGAGCGAGGAACGTTCGCTGTTCCTCGACGCCGAGCTGCCCCTTCCGCCGGACTCGACCGGTTCGGGGGCGGAAGCGACCGTCTCGCGGGGCGTCCTCGAAATCACGCTCCCGAAACGGTCGTCGGCACCTGACCACTCCGTGCCTATCAAAGGTCGATAGCGTCAGGTGGTCTCTCTGGCATCTCTCCGCGCGTACCGTCGGTTCTTCGTCGTCGCATGGCACTTCCTGCCGCTCCTGCTTAGCTACGCCCGCGACCGAAATCGGTTTTTCCTGTTCGGTCGCTCCCGCCAGGTAGACCGTGAAACGCGAATCGAGCGAGCAGACACGCTCCTCGAATCACTCCTCACGCTGGGGCCGACGTTCATCAAACTCGGTCAACTGCTTTCGACCCGTCCGGACATCCTGCCGCCGGAGTACGTGGAGGAACTCTCGAAGCTACAGGACGAGGTTCCGCCCGCCGACTGGGAGCGGGCACGGACGGTGTTGGAATCGGAAATCGGGTCGGTCGAGGAGACGTTCGCCGAGTTCGACACCGAGGCGATAAGCGGCGCCAGCCTCGGACAGGTGTACGCGGCGAAAATCGACGGCGAGGATGTCGCGGTCAAGGTTCGCCGCCCCGGCATCGAGGAACTGGTCGAAGCCGACCTGCGGGTGATCCGCTGGTCGCTTCCCATCCTGATGCGCTTTATCGGTCAGGGGCGGGCGTTTTCGCTCGAAAATCTCGCCGACGAGTTCGCCCGAACGATTCGAGAGGAGATGGACTACGGTCGGGAAGCGTCGATGCTCCGGGAAATTCGCTCGAACTTCGAGGGTGAAGACGACATCGCCATCCCGCGAGTTATCGACAGCCACTCCAGTTCGCGCGTTCTCACGATGGAATACATCGGCGGAACGAAAATTAACCACGTCGATGAACTGGACGAGAAGAATATCGACCGCCACGAACTCGCGGTGACCCTCCAGCGTGCGTACCTCCAGATGATAATCGAAGACGGCGTTTTCCACGCCGACCCGCACCCTGGCAATCTGGCGGTCGAAGACGACGGCACCATCGTCTTCTACGACTTCGGTATGAGCGGGCGGGCGGACGAGTTCATCCAGGGTAAAATCGTGGACTTTTACATCGCGGTCGCGAATCAGGATATCGACGGGATTCTCGACGCGCTCATCGAGATGGGAACCCTCAGTCCGGAGGCCGACCGCGCGACGATGGGGAAGGTAATGGAGCTCGCAATCGAGGACGCCCGCGGGGAGGACATCGAAACCTACCGCGTCCAGCAAATCGTAGAGCAAGTGGAGGATACAATTTACGAGTTTCCGCTCCGCCTGCCGTCGAATCTCGCGCTCGTCTTGCGCGTGGCGACGGTCGTAGAGGGCGTCTGTGTCACGCTCGACCGCGAATTCGACTTTATCTCCGTGGCGACGGAGTATCTGACCGAGGAAGGCTACCGCGAGGAATCCATCAAGCAGTACGTCTCCGAGACGGGCGACCAACTGCAAGCCTCGGCCCAGTCAATAATTAGAACGCCGCCGAAATTGGAGCGAACCTTAGACCGCATCGACCGCGACGACTTTTACGCCCGCGTCAGCATCGAGGACGACAACGACGTGTTCGACCTGCTGGCGAAGCGTCTCATCTACGGTATTTTGCTCGCGTTCGGCGGCCTGACGACGGCGGTGTTGTACGCGGCGGAGGCGGTTCCCGCCGCCGCGATTTCGGGCGTGATTTCGCTGTTCATCGTCGGACTGCTCTACCGCTCGTTCCGCAAACGCAAGGGAATTCGGACGACGCCGCAGTTCACGCGGCAGAATCTACGAGAGCGACGCGGCGGGAAGTGAACTTTCGGCACCGCTCTCGGCTCCGTTTCGGTGAAAAATGTCGGTCGGGTTCCAAATAGCTTTTCACGACACTATTCGAACAGCTATACTATGTTCTCCAACATTCGGTCGTCTGCCACTGCGACCGAGAAAGAAAGCGGCTGGTGGCTGCTCATCCTCCCTGGATTGGTGACGACGACCGCCGTCGCAGTCACTTCGTTCGTGTTTGGTACCTCCTCATCAGCACTAGCGTCGCTTCCAGCACCCATTACGTTCATTTTCGGGATTTCGGTTCTCACCGCGCCCGCTCTCGTCGCAATCGGGGTCCACTTCGACCGGAAATACGTCGCGTCGGTGTCGGCGTGGGAACCGCGCTCGGAGTACATCCTCCTCGGAATCGCCATGTGGTTCGGTATCGGCATTCCGCTCGGTCTGCTGTATCTGTTCCGGCGGCACAAGTACGTCGGCGTACCGTGATTTTCGACCTACACCTCGACTGCCCCATTCCGTAGCTTTTCCACCGCCCGCGAACAAGAGGCGGTATGCAGATAGAACCGTTCAAACTGGAACGCTGGTTCGCGGAATACGAACACGAGGCGGACATCATGCTGGCCGAAAGCGGCATCCGAAGCATCGATTCCGACCGTTTCGACACGAACCCCGGCGAGCTGGGCTACGTCATCCCGACGAACGGTAGTCCGGAGTTTCGCGCCGAGGTGGGCGAACGCTACGACCGAACCGCCGGCGAAGTGCTGTTCACCTGCGGGACGCAGGAGGCGAACTTTCTGGCTTTTTTGAGCCTGTTGGGAGAGGGAGGCGAGGGAAGCAAGGAAGGCCACGCGGTCGTCGTTACGCCGACCTACCAAGCACTTCACGCCGTGCCGGAATCGCTCGGAGAGGTGAGTCGTGTCTGGCTCGAACCGCCCGAATGGGAACTCGACGTTGACGCGGTGGCCGACGCGATTCAGGAGAACACGCGGGTTATCGTGCTGAACAACCCGAACAACCCGACCGGGCGGTATCACCCGCAGGAGAAAGTCGAAGCCCTCTACGACCTCGCAGAGGACGCCGGGGCGTACCTGCTTTGTGACGAGGTGTACCGCCTGCTCGCGGACGACCCACTGCCTCCGGTGGCCAGTATGGGCGAACACGGCATCAGCACGACGAGCCTCACGAAAGCCTACGGACTCGCGGGGTTGCGATTCGGCTGGTTGGTTGGTGCTGAGGAAGTCGTGGAGGGCGCGTGGGAGTGGAAAGATTACACGACCATCTCGCCGGGTATCATCGACCAGCACGTCGCTCGGCAGGCCCTCAGCGAGCAAGAGGACGACATTCTGACCGAGAACCGCGAGTTGGCGAAGCGGAATCGAGACCGGGTGCGCGAGTTCGTGGACGAGCACGGACTGGACTGGTACGACCCGGTCGGCGTGAACGGGTTCGTCTCGATTCCGGACGGGTTCGAAGACGGCGAGGCGTTCTGTCGCGGCGTCGTCGAGGAGGAAAGCGTGGTTCTCGCACCGGGTGGTTTGTTCGGGTACGACCGGTATTTCCGCATCGGATTTGGGCTCTCGGCGGAGGAGTTGGAAGATGGATTGGAACGTGTAGGGCGGTTCATCGACGGGACGCGGTGACCGGTTTTCGTACCGAAATACACCTGGTGCCGATACGTTGTGCCGTTTCGAGCGGTCTTGCAGAGTAGCAACGACACCTGCATCGAAATCGACGCCGACGACGTCGATTTCGACGGAAACGGGCACCTCATCACTGGCGAGCAGGTGGCTGGAATCCCGGAAGGTCGACCGAAAACCAACGCCGTCGCGGCCGACAACCAGACGAACGTTACCGTACACAACGTCGAAATCGGCGAGTGGTGGTATTACGGCGTCCACTACACGAACGTCGACGATGGAACGGTACGCGACGCGACTATCACCAGAACCAACAACGGCGTCGAGTTCGACGCCAGCGACGACGGCACCGTTTCCAACGTCACGATCCGAGACGGTCTACTCAGCGGCGTCGTGCTCAGCGAAACGACGGACACGACGGTGTCGGACGTGCGTTCGATCGAGAACGATGAACGCGGGATCTACCTCTTCCACAGCGATAACAACGCGCTGAGAGACGTGACCGCCAACAGGAACAGGGGCATGGGTCGCGGCGGCGTTGTTCTCAGCGACAGTAATAATAATAGCCTGTCGAACGTGACAGCTCGGGAAAATCCCGCCAACGGTATTCTAGTTTGGAACGGTGACGAAAACACGATGTCCGAGGTGACTACCGACGACAACGGCTACGGCGTCGTCATCGAGGGGAGCCAAAATTCGGTGACGAACGCGACGGTGACGAAAAGCACCAACCAGGCCATACGGATCGAAGGGGCGGACAACGCGTTCCGAAACGTCGACGCCAGTCCCAATACGGGTGGCGTTTTACTGCTCGGAGAGAACCAGACGCTGGTAAACACGACGGTCGGTGCCTTCGGTCTCGCGCAAGCCAGGAGGTTGGAAATCGGCGCTCGAAACAGCACGCTGAAAAACACCACCGTCAACGGCTCTGAAGGCACCGAGATTACCTTCAACGGTGACGCTGCCAACAACACGCTAATTAACACGACGATTCCTAACTCCGAAGCTTCTGACGCGATTTTCCTCCTCGCTGGCACGACGAATAACACACTGATAAATACGTTTGTCAGTGGCGAATACTACACGAACGCGTTCCGGTCGCTCGGAAACGACGACACCACCGCGATCAACTTCTCGCTCGAAACGGCCACTATCTCGTTCCGAAGTCGCGCCGTGGAAATCGAGAAGACCCAAACCGTTCCGCCGTCGCCGGAGGGTTACCGAGACATCGGACAGTACGTGAACGTCACGAACACGAGCGAGGACTCGTCCATCGATCTCAAGGTTCACTACTCCGATGACGACGTGGCGCAGGCGGGTGTGGACGAGAGCACGCTTCGCATCTGGAAGTACGACGGGGGATCGTGGACGGAAGTGCCGCCTCCCAACGGGGTGAACACCGAAGCGAACGTCGTGTACGCGAATGTCACCAACTTCAGTGCGTTCGCGCCGCTCGGCGAACCGGCCGAATCGGACGAGCCGTTCCTCGACCCCCTCGTCATCGAACTCGGCAACGTCACAATCGCGGAAATCGGGCCACCGCAGGACCACGACGACGATGGTCTGTACGAGGATGTAAACGGCGACTGTGAGTTGACCGGTGACGACGTCGCCGCACTCTCCCTCGTCGAAATCGCTCACGAACGGGGAGCGCTGGAGTTGACGGACGAGCAAGTGGCGGCGCTTGATTTCGACGGGGACGGACGGCTGACACAGCGAGACGTCGGTCGCGAGAGCACCGACGTTTCGGCCTGAACCCGAACCGCGCATCGTTTTTTCGCCGACGGACGAGAACGGTCACACCCCGTCGTTCGCCTCCAGATACTCTTCGAGCAGGGATGGAAAATCCCGTCCCCTCAGATACCGCAGGCCGAAATCCTCGGCCCAGCCGATGATGCCGGTATCCTCAGTGACGACGCCCGCATCCAGTTCGCGGGCGAGGATGAGCAGATCGAAATCCTCACGGGAATCGAGGACGCCGCGCCGGAGGGTCGAGCGATACTCGCTTCGCAAGTCGGAGATGACCTCGCCGACGTTCGCCTCGCCGTCATCGAAGGCTTCTCGAACGGCGTTTTCGGAGACGCGCAGACCCCGGTCAACTCGACTGCTCATCTCGTCGATGAACCGGTAGACGAGTTCGGCGGGAATCATCACCTCGAAGCGGGCGGGATTTTTCTTGATAACCCACGTTTCCAGTTTTGAGAGGGTGGATTCCGAGATGTTGCGCTCTTGCAAAATGACGGTGAGTTCGTCGTGAACCGAGGGCGGGATATAACAGGAGATGTTGAGCGACAGTTTCGCTTGCGCAATCGAATCGAGCAGGCGGTCGATAGCCGATTCCAACCCCTCGTCTTCGTCTCGGATTTCCTCCGTGAGAAAGACCGACGTATCGAGGACGAACCGCTGTTTCAGCGGATGTTCCGGCATGAGTGGCGATTCGTGCGAGAGGGCAAAAGTCCTTTCATGGGATATGTTCACATCCATCATGACTGAACTTCTGAAAAATGGTTATGCTGATCGGTGGCTAAGTAGCAACTGTCGCAGGAACCGGGAGGACTAACCGGGCGGTCTACATTCGATTGGATGTAGATGCGGAGCAAAAACCAAGTGGTCGGTAACACGACACCGAGGTCAACGCTCCGACGGAGAACCGAAGTGACTCAGAAATCGTCTACAAAGACGATTGTGAAGACCAAGTAACGGACGGCGTGAAAACGGCGTTCGTGAAACTGGTGGAAGCCAGCAGGGTCGTACGAGTCGCGGAAAACGTCTCTCGTCCGGGTTCTAATCGCGGTTCTTGCGTCTTTCTCGATACACTGCACCGCCGAGCGACAGCGCGCAGGCGCGACAGTTCCAAACGGTTTATACCGGAGCGAACGCAATCCCGCGGTATGGCGAAAGAGCAAAAGGAAGTCCGCGAACTTCAAGAAGGAAACTACGTCATGATGGACGACGCCGCATGCGTCATCAACTCCTACAGCACCGCAAAGCCCGGAAAGCACGGTAGCGCAAAAGCCCGAATCGAGGGCAAAGGCGTTTTCGACGAGAAAAAGCGCAGTCTGAGCCAGCCGGTTGACGCGAAGATTTGGGTTCCGATTATCAACCGGAAACAGGGCCAAGTCGTCAGTGTCGAGAGCGAAACCGTCGCGCAGGTCATGGACCTCGAAACCTACGAGACTATCACCATCAAGACGCCCGAGGGAATGGGTCTCTCACCCGACGACGAAATCGAGTACCTCGAAATGGACGACCAACGCAAAATCGAACGTTAAATGTTCCCCGGTGCGTCCACTGACCGCGGACAAGCGGACTTCGTGGTGGTGGGTGCGCCGCTTGACGTGTCCACCACGTTTCAGCCCGGAACGCGATTCGGTCCCGAACGAATCCGGCGATTTGCCCGGACGTTCGACGACTATGACCATCGCACCGGGCTATTTTTTTCAGACCTTGCAGTTCACGACCACGGCGACGTCTACGCATGGGACGACGCCGAAGAGTATTTAGAATACATCGAGGGCGTTCTGACCGACATCGTCTGGGACGACGCCTGCCCGCTTCTCCTCGGCGGCGAACACACCGTCACGCTGGCCGGAGTCCGGGCGACCGAACCGGACACCTTCGTCTGTCTCGACGCCCACCTCGATTTGCGAGCGGAGTACGACGGGAATCCATTGAGCCACGCAACCGTCACCCGGCACGTTCTCGACGTGGCCGACCGCGCCATCATCCTCGGTGCCAGAACCGGAAGCGAGGAGGAGTGGAACCGCGCCGCCAAGTCCGACGTGACCGTCGTCCCTCCCGAGGAGGTGGCCGACTGGGAACCCGATTTCGGGGGAACCACCTACCTCAGCGTGGACATCGACGGCGCAGACCCCGGATTTACGCCCGGCACCGGAACCATGGAACCCTTCGGTCTTTCCCCCAGAGAAATGCGCGACGTGGTTCGAGATGTTGCCGAGGAAACCGACGTCGTCGGCTTCGACGTCGTCGAGGTCAACGACCGCGACGACGGCCAAGCCGCTTCGCTAGGCGGGAAACTACTTCGAGAGTTTGTGTTCTCGCATGCTCACGATAGGTAACTGGAAAACGTAGACGAATCCGACTTTTTGATTTTTCCAGAGTAGTGACCAAACCACACGGCGCGATAATCAGCAGGGCTTCGGATTCCGAAGCCCTGCTGATTATCGCGCGAGGGATGACTGAGTGAGTGAAACGAGCGAAGGAATCGGCTGGGGAGGGTGTGGTCCGGTAGCGGTATGATTGGAGTCGTGACTTACTAACGACCTTTTGATTAGACTGCGTTGTAGCAAATCACGACTCTAATGAAAACCGCACCGCGACAGCCACGTCCTCCCCAACCGATTCGCTCACTCGCTTTCGCTCGTTCACTCATCCCTCGCGCGACTTCAGTGCAGAGCCTCGGACGTGAAGTCCTCGGCACTGCACCAGCACGCGCCACAGTGGTAAGCTTAGATTCAAAGAGTTAGCACACACGACAGATCGACCGCTTCACGCAAAATATCGACTTCGTCTCGAAAAGTCGAATCAGGTTGTGTCAGATAGTCTCTGAAACCGAGCGGCGCGGGGTTAACTTCTGAACACGCGCCGAAGTTTGCTCACGATACGTCGCCTGAACCGTCGTGGCAGGCGTCGCCACGTAAACATAGCTTTTCGGAACTTGCCCATGATCAAACACCTCAGTTGCCGCTCGTCCCCCGAAAGGGGAGTAAAAATAGGCCGGGAACGGTCTTAACCGTGATGGCAGAAGGGAAGAAAGCCGGGACATACAAACCGACAGCGCGTGGAGGATGAGACATGAACCTCGCCGAACTCACGGAACGATACGACGACCGACTCCGGACGAGCGACTTCGCGGACGTAGACGCGAGCGCAAACGGGCTGCAAATCGGCCCGGACGACAAAAACGTCGAGCGCGTCGCCTTCGCCGTGGACGCAGCGGAAAAGACCATTGAGGACGCCGTAAAGTGGGACACGGACGCGCTGGTCGTCCACCACGGCCTGTCGTGGGGCGGCATCGAGCGCGTGACGGGGCGCGATTACAACCGAATTGCGCCGCTCATCGAAAACGACGTGGCCCTGTACGTCTCGCACCTACCCCTCGATTCGCATCCGGAACTCGGCAACGCGGCCGGAATAGCCAACCTCCTCGGTCTCGACTCGCGGGAACCGTTCGGGAGCATGGGGCCGGAGCACATCGGCCGGTGCGGACGGGGCGAATTGACGGTCGAGGAAATCCGGAACCGACTGACCGACGAACTCGACACCGGCGGGCGGGAAATACAGGTGTTCCATTTCGGTCCCGAAACAATCGAGAACGTGGCCATCGTCACCGGAAGCGGCGCGGACTGGCTGGACGAAGCGGTGTCCGTCGGTGCCGACGCGCTGATTACCGGCGAAGGGAAACAGAAGGTGTACCACGAGGCGCGGGAAGCGGAACTCACCGTCTTCCTCGCGGGGCACTACGCCACCGAGACCTTCGGCGTGCAGTCGCTCCAGTCGCTTGCGGAGGAGTGGAAGTTGGAAACGACGTTCATCGACGAGCCGACGGGACTGTAACCGATGAATCTATCGAGTTCCGACCGCTGAACTACCGCAAAATCGTGACTGAACTACTGGATAATTGCGACTGAACTACCCGATTTTTCGTGCTGATTTTTCGGAAATCGTCATACGATTTCATAGAAACAGGAGGTATTAAAAGGGGGGAGGACGAGGGTTCGGACGTGTCCTGCGGGTTTCAACGGTTCGAGAGAACCGCCGGGACTATCGGAGTCACGTTCCGGTCTCGCCGGATACGGGCCGCCGCCGACCGGCCCCGACAGCCGAGCCTTCGGGTTGCGGCTAATCGAAGCGTCTCTGGCGTCCGACTCCGCGTCACGCGCGCCCTTCGTGGCAGTCGGCAACACAGTTTCTCCACAGAACGACGGTTCGAGAGATATTAGCACGGCAACCGGAATAGGGATTATGCGGGAAGGCGCAGTGAACGTACTCGAATGAGTTTTATCGTCGAAATCGAAATTCCCGTCGACGCATTTCCGTTGGGTGAACTCATCCAACGGTATCCCGAGGCACACATCGAACTCGAACAGCTCGTCCCCGCGGATGACGGCTTACTCCCGTTTTTCTGGATCCGGAACGTCAGCGCGGACGAAATCGCAGAAACCGAGGAAGAAGAACCCGCACTCGAATCCGTCACCGTCCTCGACGATACAGGCGAGGCGCTGCTCTGTCGAATGACGTGGAACCGCAACCAGCCCGGATTACAGGACATCATCGTGGACGGTCAGATGACGCTCCTCGGTGGAAGTGGGTCGTCGGATGGATGGCATTTCCAATTTCGGTTTGCCACCCACTCCGCCGCGAGCAGGTTGCGCGAAGAGCTTTCGGAGCGGGAAATTCCCTTCGAAGTGATACGCGTCTACTCGGTACGGGAGATGCGCGAACGACAGTACGACCTGACCTCCGAGCAGTACGAAGCACTGGTCTCGGCGCATCAAGCGGGCTTCTTTGGAACGCCGCGACGGGCGACGTTGGCGGAAATCGCACAGGAGCTCGAAATCTCTCCACAGGCGTTGTCGGCCCGGTATCGTCGCGGGTTGGATTCACTGCTCGGCAGCACGCTGTACGAAATCGATGATGATTCCTCATTGGACGTATAAACCCTCGAACTCGTCAACCCAAACCGACCAACCGGCGACGCACTAACGAACGATGTGAACAACCAATCCAACATGGGAAAGAGCGAAAGGGCTATCTGCCAGTTCGAAGGAAACGACCGACCTTCGGAAACCGTCCTCGAAGCGGTTGCGACGGTCGAAGAAACAGAACCGTGGAACCTCCAACCACCGTTGTACGGGTCGCTCGACCCGGACGCCCTCGATTCGTTGCTAATGAGTGAGACGCCCCCGGAGCAAGTAGCGTTCGCCTATCTCGGTCACGATGTGACGGTCGGATGCGACGGCCACGTCATCGTCGAATAATCGCGGCGTTCAAGCCGATCGCTCACACAGCATGGAGCATGAGCGACCACGACGAGCAGGGCGAAAGTGAGCACGACGGACAGGGCGAAAACGGCCATAGCGGCCACGACCACGGCGAACACCACGTTCACCGTGAGGAGTTCCACCACGACCCCATCGCTCACGCGGAAGTCCGATCGGGGATGACCGTCGGGGAACTGGCCGACGAGTACGGCTCCGCGGGCGTTGGCGCTGCGAACGTCCACAAGGCGGTGGACATCTACGCCGAAATGCTCGGCGACGACGTGACCAACTTCTTCGGCCTCGCCGGCGCGATGGTTCCGACCGGAATGCGCAAAATCGTCGCCGACCTCATCCGCGACGGCCACATCGACGCGCTGGTGACGACCGGCGCGAATCTCACCCACGACGCTATCGAGGGAATCGGCGGGAAGCACCACCACGGAAGGGCACACCCTTCCTGCTCACACTCGCAAGACTCGCGTGAACACGGACGGGACGGACAGGATGGAAAATCGATGCGCGAACACGACGAACAGCTGCGCGACGAGGAGGTAGACCGAATCTACAACGTCTATCTCCCCCAGGAGCATTTCGCGCTGTTCGAGTCCCACCTTCGCACCGAGGTTTTTCCCAACATCGAGGAGACGGTCAGCATCCAGCGCATGACCGAGGAACTGGGCCGTGCTACCAGCGAGGTGAACGAACGCGAGGGAATCGAGGAGGACGCCGGAATCGCGGCAGCGGCCTACGAAAACGACGTTCCAATCTACTGCCCCGCGGTGCAAGATTCAGTACTCGGCCTCCAGGCGTGGATGTACTCCCAGACGACGGATTTCACCTTGGACGCCCTGCGGGATATGACTCACCTCACCGACCTCGCGTTCGAAGCCGACAAATCAGGCGCGATGGTCGTCGGCGGCGGCGTGCCGAAAAACTACGTCCTTCAGACGATGCTCGTCTCACCCTCGGCCTACGACTACGGCGTCCAATTGACGATGGATCCGCCGCAGACCGGCGGCCTCTCGGGAGCCACGCTGGACGAAGCGCGTTCGTGGGGCAAACTGGAAAAGGCGGCGCGTAACGTTTCCGTCTATGCTGATGCGACGATTACGCTTCCCCTCGTGGTGGCGGCGGCGCGCGAGCGAATCGAGTGAAAATGTAAATCGTGGGGTAGCCTGTTGACCGCAATCCCAACACTTTTCAAATTTCTGAATAATTATTCGGAATATGGCGTACGCACAACTCCCCCGTCGCGGTGCTATCCAGACGCTCAGTCAGGCGTTCGGATGGCTCGCCAGCAATCCGATTTTGCTCGTCCTCGGGTTCGTCCTCGGACTTCTGAGTGGTTTCAGAGAGATGTTTGTCCTCCTTTCGCTCGTCGGGATGTTGTTCGGTATCTTCGTCGATGGCGTCGCACACGTCTTCGCGGAGAACGAAGCGTTCGACGAACGGACCGATTTCGGCGACGCCGCCTCACGAGTCGGGAGCAAGTATCTCACCCTGTTCGTGATGACCATCGTCTACGGCGTCATCGTCGTCATCGGCTTCATTTTCCTCATCATTCCGGGAATCTACTTGGCCCTTCGACTGTCGCTCGCGTTTCCGGCCTGCGTCATCGACGACAAAAACCTCACGAAGAGCCTCGAAACCAGTTGGGAAGTCGCCCCCGGCAACTTGCTGAAACTCTTCGGTATCTCGCTGTTGGCGGTCATCATCGGCTTCGGCGTCGGAATCGTCGGCGTTATCGGCGGTGGCGAGAGTTTCGATGTCATCCTCATCGGTGTTTCAGTCCTGCTTACGACGTTCCTCCACCCCGCAATTCAACTGGCGTATGCGCGCGTCTATCTCGAAAACCGACCGACGGAAGACGAGATGGAGACGAACGAAACGGGCACGATGCCCGTCTGAGTTCGTCACGTCGGCGCGGACAGAGACAATCATTTTTTAGGAGTAGTACTGTAGTCGAGAGTGGCCGATGACGAAAACAGGTGTTCCGAGCTAGTCTGGCGGCTGGTTGTGACGAACCCTATGAGTGCCGAGGCCAAACTAATATCGAGAGTGCGACTTTACGAGCGACGTTCGTACACACGTGAAAATCAACGAACGAGAGCACCGAACACGCGCTCCTCCACTTTCCGGAGGTGCTCGCCCACGGTCGTCGGGGCAATTCCGACAGCAGCTGCTACATCGTCGAGCGTGGATTGGCGAGACGCGCTGTAGTACCCTACCTCGACCGCTACTTCGAGCACTTCCCGTTGGCGCGTCGTTAAAAGTCTCGTGAGCGTCGCTTCGTCCGGTTCGTAGTCACCCGTTTCGACGACATCGAACGCGACAGCCGACTCCTCGACGGAGTCGCGGAACAACTCTCGAAAGGCAGCGTCGCTTCCCAGATAAGTTATCCGTAGCGAACCGTCGGCGGTAAAATAGATCGGTGTCTCGATAACGACGTTCGACTCGCGTTGACGTTCCAGCAGGCGTCGAGTTGCCTCCGTCGGTTCGAACTGACTGACAGCCATCCACCGGTTCCCTCCGGAAACGAGATAGTCGACAACGTACGGCGAGTTTCGCATTATCTCCTCGTATCGGCCCCGATCTCCGCTCCCCTCGGCGAACGACAGTACCGTGTCGTCGGCGAGATGTTCGACGTGGTGGATCGCTTCCCGCTCGATCTCCGACTCTTTCGTGAGTTTCTCTCCGAGCGGGTGGAACGCACCGCCCTCGGCTGGATGAACGAGAACCGTGAGATATCGCATACGTATGATAAGAAACTCGGGGCGTTTTAAAGCAGCGTAGATAAGCGGCAGCCGGAATTTCACGGCTCGATGTGAACCGACAGATATGGAACGAGACCGTCGAACGCTGCGAACACCCCCGCAACGACGAGACGCCCACCAGTTGTGCCAGGAGCACCGATGACAACAGAAATACCCGACGTCGCTATCGTCGGAGGAGGGATCTGTGGACTAACCACGACACTCGCGCTCGAACGACGGGGTTGGACTCCGACCGTATACGAGACCGCGTCCGAGTACCGACCCATCGGCGCCGGAATCCTGCTACAGACGAACGCGTTACTCGTTTTGGACCGCCTCGGAATCGCCGACCGCGTCCGAGAAGCGGGGGTTCCCCTCGAAGAAAGTTTGATTCGGTCCGCAAACGGACGAGTGCTGACTCGATTCGATCTGAACCGAGTCGAACGGGCCGACTACGGCTACGGTTTCGTGGCGATACATCGCGCCGAACTACAGCGGATACTCCTCGACGAACTAGACGCCGAAGTCAGAACCGGAATGACGTGCGAAGCGGTGACAGACACGGAAGCGCCAGTCGTCCGATTTACCGACGGCACGCAAATTGAGCCCGACATCCTCATCGGGACGGACGGCATCAACTCCGTCGTCCGGGATGCCGTCGCGCCGAATGTCGAACCGCGAGCGCTGGACAGTATCGTTCATCGAGCCATCGCTACGGTAGATTTACCTGAGCAGCACCGAACTCGAGGAATCGAGGTGTGGGGTGAGGGAACCTACGCCGGTGGTGCACCCATCGACGCCGATCGGTTCTACTGGTTCGCTACGGCGCCGGAGTCCACCGCGGAGGGGCGAACCGACTCACGGCCGACGAAAGCGATGCTGCGCGAACTGTTTTCGGAGTACCCCGCTCCGATTCCCTCCGTCGTCGAGTCGCTTGATACCGATGCCGTGTTCAGTACCGGTTTGGCGGATGTCCCACCACTTGAACAGTGGCATCGCGGGTCAGTCGTCGTCGCCGGCGATGCGGCCCACGGAATGTTACCGTTTGCTGGGCAAGGTGCGGCGCAGGCCATCGAGGACGCGCTCACGCTGGCCCACGAAATCACCGCGTACGGGGAGACGACGGCGGCCTTCGAGGTATTCCAAGACGAGCGAAAACGCAGAGCCGATCGAATTCGAGCCGAGTCACACCGGCTCGGAGGTCTGAGTACGATCCAATCGCGGGTCGGGGCTCGAATACGAAATCTCGCTGTCGGAGCGCTTCCGGACGCAATTTTTCGACGAGCGCGTCGGCGACGAACATCGCGAACGTCACTTCCAGAGACTACCGCCTCCGACCGACAATCCGATATCCGATAATAATAGCTCGTTCGAGCGCCGAGACCGACTTTCTAGCGATCGGAAACAAAGCGTATGAGCCGTTTGCGGCGGTCATCGGTCCGTTATCAAACCGGTATGCGGAACCTGATAGCGCAACGGCTCCGAAACGAATCCTACGCACCAGAATCTACATTGGAGAGCCACCAACGACCGGTTTCGAGAGCAAATCAGGCGGTCCCTTCCACAGTGTAATCGACAACCAGACAACTCCACAAAATCCCATCTGTAAGCCAAAATACCGCAAATGTTTACTCAGTTCCGAAATCCTAATTCTACCAAAAATCGTGTTATGACACCACTAAGGCCGGTGTAAACCGTGCATAATTATAGGCGTCTATGCCGCTCTCATTAGTACGATGTCAGACAGTGGGCAGGCAGTCCGACCCCTGAAAGAGACGCTTCCTAATCCGGTAGAGGCAGACAATGTCATCTACAATCCGTCACTCGAAGAGCTTCGCGAATTCTCGCGCGAGCTCGAAACCACGGCGGAGTTCGGCTCCCCGACCTACGTGAGCAGAGAACGTTCGCGCAACTCGGATAAGACGAAAAACGCGATAGACGACGGGTTCGACTCGGAGGATTACACACACATAGAAAACGTGCTCGACTACGCACAGGAGAACGAAATCCTCTGCATCGACCGGCAAATGGGCCGCCACGCCGAGCACTCCTATCGATGCCGGTTGTACGTTCCCAAGGAGTACGGTCGCATCGCCCTCGCGTGGGCGAAGCTGTTCGAACCCGTCGAGGGTGAGGGCGAACCGGATTTCGTCACCGTACAGGTTCCGGAATGGGACGAAATTGCGATTCGAATCCTTCCCGAGGAAGGTCTCACTGCGGTTCTCGGAACCGACTACACCGGCGAGGCGAAAAAGTCGTTTCTCCGGCTGTTCATGTTCCACGCCAAACGTAAGGGCGGCCTCGGCCTCCACGCGGGAAGCAAACGAGTGACGCTCCACGACGACGACGGCGAACTTCAGAACGTCGGACAGGCGTTCCTCGGACTCTCCGCGACCGGCAAATCGACGCTAACCGCCCACGGCCTCTGGTTCGACGAGGACGAGGGCGAGACGGCGACGATGCTTCAGGACGACGTGTGCGCCCTGCTCCCCGACGGTTCCATCGCGGGAAGCGAAGGCAACGGCCTGTACGTCAAAACCATCGGCCTGGACGCCGACGAACAGCCAGCCATGTACGACGCCGTGACCCACGAGTCCGCCGTCCTCGAAAACGTGGACGTGGCGGACGACGGCACCGTGGATTTCGACAGCGACCTCCACACCTCCAACGGTCGGGCGATCATCCTCCGCGACAATCTTTCATCTGCGGATGACGACATCGACCTCGACGGGGTTGACCAAGTGTTCTTTATCACCCGCAATCCCGTCATGCCGCCGGTCGCCAAACTCTCATCTGAAGAGGCTGCGGTGGCGTTCATGCTCGGCGAATCCATCGAAACCAGCGCTGGCGACCCCTCTAAGGCAGGCGAATCCATCCGCGTGGTCGGGACCAACCCGTTCATCGTTGGGCCGAAAGGCGAAGAAGGAAATCGCTTCCGTACCCTCATCGACGACCTCGGCGTGGACTGTTTCGTCCTCAACACGGGCCACCTCGGCGGCAAGGACATCGGCGTCACTGAATCCGTGACGCTCCTCCGAGAAATCGCCCGCGGAACGGTCGAATGGACCGAAGACGAGGCCACCGGCCTCACGGTTCCGAGTTCGGTGCCCGACATCGGCATCGGGGAATTCGGCGTAGCCGACAACGTTTCCGACTACGAGACTGAACTGGAGAACCTGCGCACCGAACGACAGGTACACCTCGACACGTTCGACGACTTGGACGAAGACATCAGGGACTCGGTTTACTAAACGGCCCGTTCGCGGGTTTTCGAGCTGAAATCGAGATTTTCGGTTGTTTTTGAGGATAAAAAGAAACGAAATCCGGGTAGTCGCTCGTCCGAGTAGACCCCGCTATTCCGAATCGAAACCGTTCATCACCGTTTCGAAATCCAACTCGGTGTCCACGGGTTCCGTGAAGACGAGTCGGTACCCATCGGGGTCTGCGAGCGTTACCTGCCGCGTGTTCCACGGCGTTTCTTCCGGCGCACTGACCACGGTTGTATCGTTCAATTGTGCGCGTTCGAACACGTCGTCCACTGTTTCGTTTTCCATGTTGAGGGTGAGCGACAGTCCGTGTCCGGCCAGTTCGGATGACGCTTGTGCAGTCTGCTCCGGATGTTCGGATTCGTCGGCGGGAACGAGCATCACATCCGCGTACTTGCGATAGCGAAGGTAAGCGATGCCCGGCAGTGGTGCGACTTCTCGAAATCCGGCGACCTCCCGACACCAGTCGGTCGAATCCTCCATGTCGGTCACCTCCATTCGGGCGAACATCGGTATCGGGTAAATGTCGATGTCGTTTGCTTCGTTCGATTGCGATTCTGTATCCGTCGGTTCGTCGTTTGGTGTCGGCATCTGTCGTGATTTGTGGAACGTCGTCACTACGCAATGCGTAGGAACAGTTCCGAAAGCGGTGGCTCGACCCACACCGAGTGGCGTGCTCGGTGCAGAACGAACGGAAACGAAAGAGACGGCGTTAAATCGCCATGGTAGATGTGTGTCCAGCAGAGATAGTATTTATTCGTTTTGCCGGACGACTGAACATCCGAGAATCAGCTATCTTCCTCGCCCCCGTCTATGGCATATGAACGTCCACTTCGAGGATGCAACGTTCGACTACCAGACGCTCAGGGCCATGAGTTACGCAACCTATGGTGGGGCCGAACCGGGCGAATGTCTAGCCACGGTCGAAAACATCGGCGAGGGTGATTTCGAAGGATGGTTCACCGAATGGCGACGAACCGCCGACCGTGTCGCCGAAACGGCCCGAACCGCGCTCGACGGCAGGCACCGCGAAACCGCACGAGGGGCGTTTTTTCGGGCGCACAACTACTACCGAACCGCGGAGTTTTTCCTCGATTCGGACGACCCACGACGACTCCCGACCTACGAGCGAAGCAGGGAGACGTTCAGAAGCGCGCTCGGCTTGCTCGATACGCCCACCCAGCAGGTCGAAATTCCGTACGAAGATACTACTCTTCCGGGGTACTGGTTCGTTCCCGAGGCGAGCGATAACGACGGTGATGGAACCGAAAAATCGTTTCCGACCGTCGTCTGTCTCGGCGGGTTCGACTCGATTGCGGAGGAACTGTATTTCCTCTGTGGCGTTGCGACGGCGCTCGAACGCGGGTATTCGTGCCTCGTCTTCGACGGGCCGGGACAGGGCGCACCGCTTCGACTCGAAGGGCTGCGGGCGCGACCCGACTGGGAGGCCGTCGTCGGCCCAGTCCTCGATTTTCTCGAAGAAAAATCCGATGCGAACGAAACGCGCATCGCCCTCCTCGGCGCGAGCATGGGTGGCTATTACGCGCCGCGAGCCGCGGCGGGAGACGACAGGGTATCGGCCTGCATCGCGTTCGACCACTGTTTCGACCTCTGGTCTGCGTCGGCCCACGGACAGGAACGAATCGCGAATATCGTCGACCACGCCCCCGGCGCGGTCGTGAACGCATTGGCCTCGTTCGGCGCGCGATTCGATCCGGGAGCGCGCTGGCAGCTGGAGAATTCCAGTTGGGTGTTCGGCACCGACGCCGCCGCCCTCCGTCGGACGGTTCGGGAGTACTCGCTTCGCGACGTTGCAGACCGAATCACCTGTCCGACGCTCGCGCTAGCAGGCGAGGACGACCACTTGATTCCATTGCCACTCGTCTACGAGTTCGTGGACGCCATCGCCGGGCCGACGACCCTTCGCGTGTTTCGCACGGAGGAGGGCGCGGGCGAACACTGCCAACTCGGCAACCTTTCGCTGGCCCACGGAGAAATTTACGATTGGTTGGACGACCGTTTTTCGGGCGTCTAGCGACTCTCACACACATCGTCGAACGACCGTCGCCCCTCAGTCCGCGCTCTCTTCCCGAGTGAGTTCGTCGAGCGACGGGAGAACGTCGAGTTGCTGGAGCAACCCGAGGGCGTCGTAGTTTGTCCACATCTCGACGATGTTTCCGTCCTCGACGCGATACATCTCCATACCCGAGACGGTCACCCGTTCGCCCTCGTGGGTTCCACGAGCCGTGTATCGAAGCGACACGAGGTCGTCTTCGGCGAGCTCGATATCGACCCTGTACCGAGCGTCGGGAAAGGCCCGACGAAACGTCTCCACGTACTCCCGATACTCCTCCCGACCCTGTTCTTCGTTCGGCGACGACGGGTCGTGGAGCACGAAGTCCTCGTCGTATATCTCGTCGATAATCTCCGTTTTCCCCTTCGACCAAATCTCCTCGGCGTCGCGCCGAACGAGTTTTTGGTTTGTTTCTGTAGTCATACTCTCCCCATCGGGAATCGTCGGATATCGTTATCAAACGTGGGGCCGACGCACACTGGTGTAGCGACGCGCCCACCGTCGGGGTGGCGGTGGTGACGGACTACGCTATCGAAACGTTCTTTTTAGTGGTCGAATAACTTCGCGCTCCGGCCGAAATGGCAAACAGAAAAAGACCGCCGATGAACAGAATAATGGTTCTCGGTTCGCCCGGAGCGGGAAAGACTACGTTCGCTAAGCGGTTGGGTCGCGCACTGGACAGGCCCGTCACGCACCTCGACGCGCGGTTCTGGGAACCCGGATGGGAAAAGCCGAACCGCGACGACTGGGAGGAAACGCACCGGAATCTCATCGAGCGACCGAAGTGGATACTGGACGGGAATTACGGAAGTACCATCGACACGCGAATCGACGCGGCAGATACCGTGATTTTCCTTTCAGTCCCGCGGTACGTTTGTCTCTATCGGATTCTCGAACGATGGTTTCGAAACCGTGGCGGGACGCGCGCCGATATGGCCGAGGGCTGTGAGGAGAAAGTCGATACGGAATTTTTGCGGTACGTCTGGAACTTTCCCGCGGAGAAGATCCCGGCGATGGAACGGAAGTTCGAACGGACGGGAGAGGATACGGCCGTGATTCGCCTGCATTCGAACGCGGAGTGGGATGCCTTTCTCGCCCGACTCGAAGGATAAATCGGAAGACACCGTTCAGACGATTCGATTGACCATGCGGTCGAGGGTACCTGCCGCGAGCGCATCGTAGTTGGCCACGATTATTTCTCGCCAGCGTCCCGGCTTGTGGGGCGTCGAACCGGCCATGTGCGGCGTGAGAACTGCGTTCGAGAGGTTCCACAGCGGCGAAGCGGGCGGGAGCGGTTCCGTCGAAAACACGTCGAGCCCGGCACCCCGAATCAGACGATTCTGGAGCGCGCGTATCAGGGCCGCTTCGTCCACTACGTCGCCGCGGGCGATGTTGACCAGCACAGCATCGCTCGGCATGAGTCGGAACTCCTCCGACCCGAGAAGTCCTTCGGTTTCGTCCGTCAGCGGACAAGCGAGGACGACATAGTCCGCTCGACGAAGCACCTCGCGGTAATCGTCGGCGGGAAAACAGTCGTCGAGAATTGCTGGGGCAGTCTCGACGCTTCGCTTCGTTCCGATAACCGTCATTCCGAGTCCAGCACTCAACTCCGCGACGCGGGTTCCGATTGCGCCGACGCCGATGATTCCGAGCGTCTTTCCGCGGAGTTCGCCGCCCTCGAACCGTTCCCAGACGCCACGGGACTGTTGACGGACGCCGACGTGAAGGCGTCGTTCGAACGTCAGGAGAAACCACAGCACTTGCTCCGCGATTGGCTCGGCGTGAACGCCGGAGGCGTTCGTCAGGGCGATGTCCCGCGCTTCGAGTGCGTCTCGGTCGTAGCGGTCAACTCCGGCGCTGAGCACCTGCACCCAGCGAAGGTTTTTCGCCGCGTCGAGCATCTCCTCGGAGAGTCCCGCCGTGATGATTCCGTCGGCCCCGGGAAGCAGTTCGAACGCTTCTTCGGGCGTTCGGGCCCGAGCGAGGCCGCCGTCGGGAAGGTGACCATCGAGTTCGGCGTAGAGGTCGGATGCGGTGTCGGGCCTGAGGCGATGGGTTAGCAGGAGCGTCGGGTCGGTCATACTGCTCACGACGGGAGACGGGGTGGTAGCGTTTTACTTCGCGGAAATCCGGGAAAAGCGACCGTTATGAAGGTAGTAATCGGTTTT
Organism: Haladaptatus pallidirubidus; assembly: GCF_020700235.1. Lineage (GTDB taxonomy): Archaea > Halobacteriota > Halobacteria > Halobacteriales > Haladaptataceae > Haladaptatus > Haladaptatus pallidirubidus. Next base: position 483,486 of record NZ_CP085301.1, read on the forward strand.
TTAGGAAATGACGCCGAAATCTGGGGCCGAATCGTCTCCGCGATTCGCGGAGACGATTCGGAACGGTGGCCCCTCAGTTCAGCGTCTCCACTTCGTTCGTCAAATCCTGCGGCTCATCGACCGGGCCGTTGACGAATAGGCCGTGGCCGATGATGGCACACGCGACGATGCCCGCCGAGATAGTCGCGACCGGGATCGAAACCGAGGTTAGCAACCCGACGCCAGCCCCGACGGACATACTGACGGCGATACTGAGTAGGACGAGGTCGTAATACTGCCATTCGTATGCCATGCGATACTGTTGTTCTTCTAGCCACGAAAAAGTGGGGGCGAATGGTCGGGAGTTCGACAGAGGGTCAGACGAAGAACGGATTCGTCGTCCTCGCGCTAGCGGTGCTGCTCACGTTCGGAGCCGCGACGGTCGATGTATCACTGAGCGTGTTTTCCGCAGCGAAACGCTCGATTCGGGCAACATCGTTGCCGGAACGGAGACGAACAGTGAATCGACCGAATCGGTTGCGATTTCGAACTCAACGACGATTCCAGCGGGAACGAATACCACCGTGGAAACCGGATAGCAAAAATGCGTTCTCGTCGGGGGGTCGCGTTTCCGACGCGATCGAAGACGGGATACTGACAGCGCGTCGTTCGAGTATCTAAAAATTGCGCCAGCTGCTCACCGAACTCGCGCTTCCCAGTGAACGGTTTCTGGCGAATCGATCGGTTCACCGTCGATACCGACCACGGCGGCAGTGAACGTGTCGTCGCCGATTTCGGCCGGAAACGCCCGATTCGTGGATTCGGTTTGAAGCACGACGCTCGTTGGCGGTTCCGCGAGTCCGTGTTGAATCGTCTCGCCGTCAGCGAGGGCTGCTCGACCGCCGTTTTCGGTCGCGTATCCGACGTTATCACGGACGAGCGCCGGAGAGCTCGTGAATCGGAGCGCCGCGGGTTCGCCGAAGGTGTTGCCGACCACTTTCGTTCCCTCGTGTTCGCCCTCGATGTCGATGCCCACGCGTTGCGCTGGCGCGTCCCGGTCGTCGTACACGTCGTTGTTCGATACTATCGCGTACCGGTATGGCTTCGTCCCGCCAGCGAGTCGAATCCCCGCCGCGTCGTCGCTGGCGACACCGTTTCGGAAGATGGAGTTTCCGGTGACGCGCAGATGGTCACCGCCGTTCTCGAATCGAATCCCCGACTGCCCGTTTTCGAAGACGGTGGCGTTCGAGACGGAAACCGTTCCATCGACGGTCGCCGCGACGAACGCGCCACAGCCGTCGTTCCCCGAGAGTTGACAGTTCGCCACGTCGAGCACTGTTCCAGCGCCGTCGAGCACCGCAACGCCGTGGACGCCGTTATCGACCGCGTGGCAGTCGGCGACGCGGTGTTCGCTCGCGGGCGGCGACGTGTCGTCCTTGTCGCTGATGACGAAGCCGTGTTCGTCGTTTTCGGTCGCCGAACAGCCGACGAACTTCACACACCTGTCCGCCGAGTCACGGAAACCGATGCGGTTTCCGCGTGCGGTACATCCCGTCGCCGTCATGAAACCGGCGTGAACGTTCTCGGCGTCGGGGCCTTGCGCTTCGAACATCACGCCGTTGTTCCCGTTGTCCGCGGCGTGGCAGTCCGAGACGACGACAGTTTCCGCCGAAAATCGACCCGCGCCGATGCCGATGCCGTTCGCCCCGATGTCACCGGGCGACCAAAGTCGCCCGTTCTGCTCGGCGATGCAACCGTGAACGAGACTATCGACCATGAAATCCGTCCCGATGCCGGTGGCGGGCGCGCCGTAGGCGTGGACCGAGACGATTCGACACCGTTTCACGTTTTGGAAATAGATGCACTTCTCGCCCGTGGAGTACGTCTCCCCGTCGCCGAGTGGCGAGCAATCGATGGTCATCGCCTCGACCGAGAGGTCGGTTAGCGGATCGTCCGGGGTTCCGAATCCTTCGAGCGCCGCATAGTCGTCCCCGTCAGCGAGCAGCGTCGTCGCGCCCATTCCCGCCCCGCGGAATCGGACGCCGGAGCGAAGCGTCACGGGTGATTCGACGCGGTACGTTCCGGGCGGCAGATAGACGCTTCCATCGCCGTCCGCCGCCGCGACCACGGCGTCCTGAATCGCCGCCGCATCGGGAGTCGTTCCGTCGCCCGTCGCGCCGTACGCCGTCACGTCGTGCCGGCCAGCGAACGCGGCGTTTTCGGTCGATGTGTCGCCCAGTTCGTCGGTCATAGGATTCCGTTTCGGACGAACCGGCGAAATCGTTCCGGCCGGTTTCGGGGATTGACAGTCGTACAAAGCGTCACTAGAAGGAAGGCGTCACTAATTACGAGGGCACGGCTTGCGACGAGAAGTAGCAGTAACAGCAGTTTCATCGACAATCCCTCACCCAGTTCCCAAAATAAGGCACGACAATCCTGCCTTCCGAACCGGAACCGACGAAATCGCCGAAATCACACTCGAAGCAGGTCTCGAATTTCGCGAAGCCCCCGAACTTCGTACGTTGGATCGACCGAAAGTTCGTACTCCGCACGATGCGGCCTGCGGATGAACACGGAATCGAGGTCGGCGCTGTGGGCCGCGACCACGTCGCTTTCGCTGTCGCCGACGAAGAGGGCGGTGTCGACACCGATGTCGGAAAGCGCCTGCTCCAAAAAGTACGGTTCGGGCTTCTTCCGGTGGAACGCGTCGAGCGTCGGCGGCCTCCCGTAGTACGTCTCGAAATGCCTGCTGAGGTCGAAATGGTCGAGCATGAACTCGATGGTCGCGTGCTGGTTCGAACTGACGATTCCCATCGGGCGAGTGAACGACTCCAGCGCGTCCACGTCGTCGTAGGTCGTGGTTCGTCCCGCTTCGAGTTCGCGCAGTTGGGCGTCGGAGGCCGCGGTGTCGCGGGCCTCCCAGAACTCGGCCGGGTCGAAATCGTAGGCCTCGCACACCCGCTTTAAGTCGTCGGGGGTTACGCTACGCGACACCGCGTCCAGATGGTCGTCTTCTGGTTCCGTATCGAACTCGGCGAACGCGGACAGTGCGGCCTCGCGGAGGACGGTTCCGTTCGGCGGTTTCACCAGCACGCCGTCGTTGTCGAACAACACCGCATCGTAGCTCATTTTCGAGACGATTACTCGGAGAATAGTTATCGCTGGCGATTTCGATACCGTATTTGCTGTTTCGGCGGCCTTCGGTACCGCTATTCGACGGACACGACGTTCCACTCGTCGTCGGTCACGCGCTGTTCGGCCAGCGTCTCGCCGTCGCCGAGCAGGCGAAACGAAAACCCTTCGCCGTCGCGTTCGGTTTGGAGTCGCGTCGTCGTCACGTCGGCCGTAACTTCGGTTCGCCGTTCGTCAGGAACCCAGTCGTCGCGCACCGCAGTCAGTCCGTAATCGGCGTACGCGAGGCTGGTCGATTCCTCGATTGTACCGTCGGTTCTAACCTCCGCGACGATTTCCTCGGTCGGTTCGGTTTCCCGAATGACGAACGTGTAGGTCGTTCGTGACATACGAATCGTTTTCGTGCAGTCGCCTATCGCCGCAGGGGTTGCATTCGCAGGTCGTATTTATTCCACCCGTTCGAGGACGATTCCGGCGGAAAATCCGCCGCGGTCGTCGGCTTTCTCGACTCGCAGTCGTTCCAGTTCGTCGGGCGAAACATCTGCGCGATCGGCCAGCGCGTACACGACCTCGAGTACGTCCGCCAGCTCTTCGGGGTCACCGGATTCGTGGAACTCGGCGACCTCCTCGTCCAGTTTTTCGGCAAGCCTGCGTTCGTACTCGTCGCCGTCCGTGACGTTTGTTTTCGGCGTTTCACCGTTTTCCTCGATTATTTCGGGGATTCGGTCGCGGACGAGTTTGTCGTAACGGGTCACATGAAAAACGCCCGAGCGAACGAAAAAAAATACCGCCGTCGCCTCGCTTCGTCGTCCCGCTATCGCTGTGGTTCGAAGGCGGAGAGACTGCCGTCGTCGCTACCGGTGTAAACGCGCTCGTTGTTTGCGAAGGGGGGTGTTCTCACCGCGCCCCTCGACTCGAAACGTCTTCCTCCGTTCCGCGCGTCGAATCCAGCAGATAGACGCGGCCGTCGCTTGCGCCGACGTAAACCGTTAGTTAGGATTTGAATCCTCGCGATTTTCTTCGATATTTTCCGCGGGAATAGCCCTGAACCGTAGTTTGAACACCGCGCCCTCGTCGCCGTTTTCGACCCCGATGCCGCCGCCGTACTTCTCCAGCAGTCGGGCGACAAAAAAGAGGTCGAGGCCCTGCCCGTGGTGAAGCGGGCTGATTTCCTCCCGACCGAAGATTAAGTCGTGTTCGTTCGCAGAAATACCCGGGCCGTCATCAGCAACCGTCACTGTGGCGACCGAATCGTCGCTATCGAGACGAACCGAGACGGTTGGAACGGACGAGTCGTTGTGCTCGACGGCGTTTTCGAACACGGCTTCGATTGCGGTTCCGGCGGCGTCGTCGGCGGCGACGAAGACTGGATCAGTGCCGAGTTCTGCACTGAATTCCGCCTCTGGATACATTTTTTGAGCGGAACGGAGTTCGTCTCGGAGGAGTTCGTCGAGGCGAACAGGCGCGAGCGAGGGGTCGGTTCGCTCGGAGAGCAGTTCGTCCAGATTGCGAGCCGTTTCCGCGTACTTGATGATGGAGTCGATGCGGTTGCGAGCGGTCGAAAGCGACCGCACTAACTCCTCGTCTTCCAGTTCGTCGGCGACGATATCCACGTGCCCGAGGATAACGTTCGCGTCGTTTCGCAAGTTATGCCGGAGGACGCGGTTCAGGATTCGAAGACTCTGTTCGTACTGTCGGCGCTCGGTGAGATCCGAAAAGAATCCGGCGTATCCGCGGAGTTCTCCGTCGATTCGAACAGGGACGCACGAACCGCGACCATAAACCATCCGCCCATCCTTCATCGTTGTCTCGAACCCGCCGACCCACGGTTCGCCCTTTGCCAGCGATTCTATCATCGCTTCGTATATCACCGGTTCGCTGAACAGGTTTATCGGCGTATCTCCGACAAGTTCGTCCCTACTGTAGCCGGTAAAATCGATACAGGCCTCGTTTACGTCCTGTATGACGAAATTCGAATCGGTGATAACGGCGGGATTTTTCGTCTCCCGGAAGGCGGTTTTGTAGATAGCCGACTCGAAACACTCCATGTCTCGATATGTAATCGAGAGCCGAAACGTATATTCTTATCGAGAGTACGTATCTTTTCGGATAGCTTTTATAAAATGTAGCAGAAATGTTTTTATTATCCATACAGTAAAGAAGACACGAGAATGCCCCGCCAACGGCTCGTCGACGAGCTACCGATTCCTTCAGAACATCTGACAGAGATAGCAGCGGTAACGCTTCCCGATTCGGTTGCAAAGCTGTCAGATGAGTACGATACCGTTGTTGGCGACCGAGACAAGTTCCTCTGGCAGTGGATATACACGCTGTTCCCTTCGTTTACCCTTTCGTCCGTTCCGGCGGAATACGCGGAGACCGCTCGGACGCAGAAGACGATTCTCACGATGTTCGTAACCCTGCTGGACGACCTCGCGGAGAAGGGCAACGACCGAGAAACGCTGGAGGAGGCGTGTCAGATTCCGTATCGGCCCGAAACCGTAAATCCCGACAGGGAAGGTGTGAAAACGGAGCAGTTACGCTTCATCAAGCGGGTCTGGTCTGCCTTCGAAGACGGTATCGAAGATGCACCGAAGCACGACGAGTACAGGGATATCTTCGACTGCGATCTCCGGCAGACGCTGACCGCCATTGATTACTCCCGTGTGTTGAACGATCACGTCGAAATCGCAAATATGGCGGGAATAGAGCATTACGACCCGCACAATATGTTGATGTTTCCGTACGCTGACGTCGATTTGATGTTCTCGCCGTCGTTCGCCGCGAGCGACCTTTCGACGCTCCGGTCGGTCATCTGGGAATTGCAACGGATGGCTCGAATCGGTAACTAGACGACGACGTGGGAGCGCGAACTCGGCGAAGGAGATTACACGGCCGGGCCGGTCATCTACAGCCTCCAGGAAGGACTCATCTCGCTAGAAGATTTAAACCCCGACGACGACGATGCTATCGAGCGAGTGACGGAACAAATTCGGTCACACGACATCGAAGACCGGTTCATCAACGAATGGGAACGGCGATACGAGGCCGTGAGGGAGCGACAAGAACGGGCGGACAGCGTCGATCTCGATTCCTTCGTAGACGGGATGCGAACGGTGCTGGCGTACCAACTCGCGGCGCGCGGTCGGAAATAGCGCCATAGTGACAGATAATCAAATAATCCAGTGATAAATACGTGATTATTGTACATAAACTATTAATTTAATATCAGATATAAAATGAAAAATTGATGGACGGATATAGAAAGTCACTTTTATGATGCCATGTGTACCCAATTGTCATGGCATCAGATTTCGGAGCACTGTCGCTGGTACCACCGCTACTGGCCATCGTATTGGCCGTCACCACGCGGCGAGCGATGCTGTCGCTGTTCATCGGTGTCTGGGTTGGTGGCATCATCTACTCCGGTAGCCTCGGCGTCGCACAGATGTTCGACTGGATTATCTCGTCGATCGGCGAGAGCACGTTCAACGCGAAAATTCTCGTCTTTACCCTCCTGATAGGGGCCGGAATCGCGCTTATCTGGCGATTGGGCGGTGCGTTTGCCATCACGCGGTTCGCCACCCAGCGAATCGACTCGCATCGTAGGGCGGGCATCACGACGTGGCTCCTCGGTCTTCTCTGGAACTTCGACGATTACGCCAACAACGCCATCGTCGGCAGTTCGATGAAAGACATCGCCGACGAGATGAAGATGTCCCGCGAGAAACTGGCGTACATTCTCGACTCGACCGCCGCGCCGATGGCGACCATCGGGCTTTCCAGTTGGGTCGCGTTCGAAATCGGACTGATACACACCCAGTACGAGGAACTCGGCATTCAGGGAGAGACCCCCACTGCGGCCACGACGTTCCTCCAGAGCATCCCCTTTAACATGTACGCGATTCTCGCACTGGCGATGGTCGGCATCATCGTCATCACGCAGCGCGATTTCGGCGAGATGCTCACTGCCGAAAACCGCGCACAAACCACCGGAAACGTCATTCGAGAAGAAGCTCAGCCACTACAGAGCATCAAGAAGGATTTGGGCGAACCCGCACTCGACGACGCACCCCTCCGGATGTTCCTCTTACCGGTTTTCGCGCTCGTCACCGTCGTCATCGGCGGGGCAGTGATAACGGGGTACGCCCCCGGACGGACGCCGATTGAGATGTTCGACAACACGGACGTCGCTGGCGCGCTCGTCTGGGGTTCGTTCGCCATGGTTGCGACGGGTATCGTCCTGTCGCAGGTTCACGGCGCGATGAGCTTAGACGAGACGATGGAAACCGTTCTCAACGGATTCGGAACGATGCTTCCGGCGGTCAGTATTCTCGTGTTGGCGTGGTCTATCGGCTCCGTCGCCAGCGCGCTGGAAACCGGCGCTTACGTCACTGCGTACGCCGAAGGAGTCGTCTCACCACTCCTCCTGCCCGTCGTCATCTTCCTCATCTCCGCCTTCATCTCCCTCGCCATCGGCACGTCGTGGGGAACGATGTCGATAATGACGCCGATAGTGATACCGATGGCGTGGAGTATCGGCGGCGAGTCGTCGCAGCTCATCGCAATTGCCGTGGGTGCGATGTTCAGCGGCGCTATCTTCGGTGACAACTGCTCCCCCATCTCCGACACCACGGTTCTCGCATCGACGTTTTCGGGGTCGGATCACATCGACCACGTCCGAACGCAGATGTACTACGCGGGAACCGTCCTCATCGCGACGGCGGCCATGTACCTACTGTACGGACTCACGAACGTCAATCCGCTCGTGCTCCTTCCGGTCGGCGTCGTAGTGTTGGTCGCACTGGTCTACGCGTTTTCGGAGTGGGATGCAAATCGCAAGAATATCTCATCGAAACCGGCCGCGAAACGACAGTCGAAACCCGACGTGACTAGCGACGACTGAGTGGGCAAAATTACGTCCGCGGTATTTTATCGTACTCTAACGTTTCCACGGCTATCCCAACGACACGTCGAGAAAGAGCATCACGACGATTCCGAGCATCATCCCGAGGGTCGCCTCGCGTTCGTTTCCGCGGGCGTGCGTTTCGGGGACTATTTCGTCGCTGATGACGAACAGCATGCCGCCCGCGGCGAATCCCATCGCGTAAGGGAGAATCGGCATCGCGACTTGTACCGCGAGGGCACCAAAAACGGCCAGCGGAATTTCGACCAGTCCAGCCCGGACGCCCGCGATTGCGGCGTAAAAGAGCGAGCCGAATCCGGCGTTCCGCGCCGCGACGGCGACGGCCAACCCTTCCGGAACGTTCTGAATCCCGATCGCCAGCGTCAGCGCGAGCGCGTCCCCGAGATTCCCCGCACCGAATCCGACGCCGACGGCGAGTCCCTCGGGCATGTTGTGAAGCGTGATAGCGACGATGAAGAGGAGGACGGAGGCGGTTCGCGGATCGCTAGTGCCGTTTTCTCGAACGTCCCCCGTGATAACAACGTGGACGTGGGGCACCCACTGGTCGGCCTGGTCTAAAACGAGGACGCCGAAAGCAAAGCCGACGATGACGGGAAACACGCCACCTGCCTCGATACCGGGGAGAATGAGACTCGTGAAACTGGCTGAAAGCATGACGCCCGCGGCGAATCCCAGCGCGGAATCCAAGGAGCGTTCCGACGGGTTTCGCCAGACGAGAACGAGCAGTGCGCCGAGCGTGTTGAGCGCCGCGATGATGATGCCGCCAGCGAGACCCCACAAGACGCGATTTTGCCCGACGATTTCGACGAACAGGTCTTCTACCATCGCACGAATCGTCCGGTCAGACGAATCGAGACGACAAAAAGCCGCGGTCGAAACACAGGCCACTTCCAGCGCGGATGGACAGGGGGATTGAAATTCGCCGAGGTTGACGGGAACGTATGGGGGTGTGTGACATCTGCGAGAAGCGTAAGTCAAAAGGAACGCAGTTGGTCGGCAGAACCGGGGAACTGTGGGTGTGTCGCGGCTGTATGATGCGGGCCGTCACCGGCAAGAAAGAGGAACTGTCGTTTATGGACTGGTAGCCGAGTTTTATGTCGCTCGTCGCCGTGGTGAAACGCAATGACGAGCACACGGGCACGCGGGAAGTTCGACGGGTCGGAAGAGACACCCGAACTGTCGCGTCTGCGGTACGCGAAGAACGACGCCGATTTCGAGAGCGAGGGAACGCGCTGTGCCGGGTGGCTGTACACGCCGGAGGGGAAAAAGAAACCGCCGGTCATCGTGATGGCACACGGCTTGGGCGGAGAGCGGACGTTCGGCCTACCGGAAATAGCGAAACGGTTCGTCGCCCGCGGATTTGCGGTCTTTCTGTTCGACTACCGAAACTTGGGCGACAGCGACGGTGAGCCGAGAAATCTCGTGAGCTTCTCCCGGCACGTCGCCGATTGGGAATCAGCCATCGACCACGTTCGGGGACTCGACGCCATCGACCGGCGGAAAATCGCACTGTGGGGCACGTCGTACAGCGGCGGGCACGTCATCGAAGCGGCCGCGGGCGACCACCGAATTGCCGCCGTCGTCGCGCAGGTTCCCTTCGTAGACGGCCGAGAGGAACTCCGCTCGGCGGGCATCAAAAAATCGCTGAAGGGGACGGTTTCGGGGCTGCGAGACCTCGTCCGAAAGTACACCTTTCGCAGCCCGCGAACAGTTCCGGTCGTCGGCGACCCCGACGAGTTCGCCGTGATAAACGCGCCGGGAGCGAAAGCCGGGTACATGGACATCGTCCCCGACCCACCGGTGTGGGAAAACGAAGTTCCGGCGCGCGTGTTCCTCGACATTTCCCGCTACCGACCGATTTCGGTCGTCGAGGACGTGCCGTGTCCGCTGTTCTTGTTGGCAGGGCGGGACGACGAAGTCGTCTCCGCCTCGTCGGTGAAGGAGGCCGCGGAGACCGCTGATGCGACCTACGTCGAACTCCCAATCGGCCACTTCGACGCGTACAATTCGGCGTTAGAGGAGGTTTTAGGCTACGAGATGGCGTTTTTCGACCACCATCTCCAAAATTGATAGATGAAGGGAATATATCCGAGAGTAAGAGTTGACTTTATATCGTTTGGTGTATTCTCGTATAATATATGACGATGAAACCATCTAACAATCTGAACCATTGTAAGACATCGAACAATCGAAACGAAATCGTCTCGATCGAAGATATCTTCGACGTGCTTACTGCGCCAGAACGACGTGCGGTGCTGTACGCTCTGTGCAACCAATCGAAGCCGATAGATGTAGACGAATTGAGTAGAAAGGTAGCGTCGGCGGACGTCGGCAACACGCGGAACTCTCCCGAGCAAATCAAACCCATCCTTCACCACGTTCACTTGCCAAAACTCGAACAGTTCTCCCTCGTGGAATACGACCGCGATCTAGGTACTGTTGAAATAAAGCGACTGCCGCGGCGATTGAAGCGCTATCTTCAATTTACCGCGGCGGATGAAATGGAAGCGTGTTTGGAGGATGTGACCGCGTAGTCGAAAACACGGTTGAAAGAACTGTTCAGCCGAGCGCGTGGCCGAGGAACCACGCGCCAGCGATGATGATAGTTCCACCAGCGAACAGTAGATAGTTCGCCTTCGGGTCGCTGGCCGGTGTGATGTCGAGCGTGAAATGCTTGTCCGAAACCGGCCAGAACGGGCGAATCCCCATCGGCGTCAACACGTCCGCGAGAAGGTGGGAGACGATGGTGAGCGTTCCGACCAGCAGTCCGAATCCGGCGAACCACAGTCCGACGGAGACGCCACCGTCGACTCCGGCGAGAACGCCAGCCGCGGCACCCGAAAGCAGTCCGACGAGGAGCGCGAAAGGAATCGAATGCGTCGGGCCGCGATGTTGGAGTCTGATCGTCTTCGAATCGAGGTCGGGAAGCATCGCCAACGCGAGGGAGAGACCGGCACCTAAAAACGCGCGGTCTGTCAGTCCGGCGGCAACGAGGACGCCGGCAATCGGCGCGTAGAGCGTGAGTGCAACGCCGAAATGACCGGGTCGATACATGATTTTCGCAAGAGCCGAGCGGGGTTAACTCCGACGGAAACCGGTTTTACGAACCCACCCGTCTGAACTCGCATGGACGGATTGACGGCGGTCGTCACGGGCGGCACGCGAGGAATCGGTCGGCAGGTAACGCGCGCCTTCGCAGAAGCGGGCGCGAACGTCGCTCTCTGCGGGCGTGACGCGGATGCAGTGGACGAAACGGTCGCCGCCATCGAAAACGCGGGCGGAACCGCCGTCGGACTCCGGGCCGACGTGCGTGACGAGTTCGACGTGGAGCGGTTGATGGAAACCGCGGCCCGGTTCGAAAACGACGGCATCGACGTGGTCGCGGCGAACGCCGGAATCTACCACGGAACGCCGGGCGAGACGCCGCTCGTCACCGAACCCTACGCCGCGTTCGACGACACGTTCCGAACGAACTGCCGCGGGGTGTTCACCGCGATTCGGGAGTCGCTACCCCACCTCTCCGAAAGCGCCAGAGTCGTCGTTCCGACCGGCGGAATCGGCCACGAGACAGAGGCAGGGTACGGTTCCTATGCCGTGTCGAAAGCCGGAGCGGAAGCACTCGTTCGCGGGTTTTCCGCGGAAATCGACCAGACGGTCGTCGGACTCGACCCCGGCGCTGTCGCCACGGAGATGATGGGTGGACGGGGTCGAGAGCCCGAAACAGTCGCAGAGATGTTCGTCTGGGCGGCGACGGACGCGAAGGACGTGAACGGCGAAATAGTGGGACTGAAGCAGTGGCGACAAGCGACGCGATAGGGAGTAGAAGAGCAGTTGGGAGGGGTTTTTTATCGCCGATTTTTCGGGAGGGACGGCGTGGTTTGTGTGATCGCCGAAGCACGAACTACGCCGTTAGAGGCCGGGCGTGCCGTGACACGTCCGGCCAACCCAAATTCGACCCGCCGTTTTCGATGAAATCCATCTTTCCCGTAAACGACACCATGACGAACATCCACTTGGCGGACGAATGTGGCGCACTCGCCCGCCTGCTGATCTGGTCGGACACGGACGAGTGAGCTCGGGCGTGGGTTGCGCGTAGCAGTTGGAAAAACTCACAATCTGTTCCAGTCGTTCCGAATCAGTAATAATGTGACAAATTATATACTGTTCTGCAATCCGTCACATCGTGCAGAGCCGAAACGTTAAGTCAGCAGTGTGAGAAATGGTGTCTACCTGATGGCGAGCGAAGATGTGGAGCAGACGCACACGCCGAAGTTACCCGAGTCGGTAACTCGGTGGTTGGACGAGAAAGCAGCGGAACTCGACTGCTCACGTCAGCAACTGCTCTCGGAACTGCTCACGGCACATCGCACTCTCGACGAGGACGACGCGATAGACGGCGAGCTCAACGCCGTACGCGAGGAGTTTACGTCGAAGCTGACCGATGTGCGAGAGCGCGTCGTGCAGGTCAAGCGCGAAACGGACGGGAAAGCATCGACCGACCACGCCCACCCCGACCTGCGGGCTGAGTTGATCGAAGTCCAGCGCGCGGCGGAGGAAGTGGATGCACTCCGCGAACGCGTCGAGGAAAACCGCGAGCGCGTGGACAGCGGATTCGAGAACTACGAATCGGTGCTGGAGTACCTCACCGAGACGACCGACGAGTTGGAAAACCGACTCGACGTACTCGCGCGCGCGCTCGTTTCCGTCCGCGACCAGACGCGTACGCTCGCCACGCAAAACGCGACGCGGGCCGCGACGGCCGAACTCGCTCGGACGGCGAATCGAAACGGAATCGAGAGCGCAAAATGCTGCGAGTGTGGAACGGGCGTCACCATTTCGCTTCTAACCGAACCGTCCTGTCCGCACTGTAGCGCGACGTTCGAGGGCGTCGAATCGAAACGGAGCTTTCTCGGGTCCGATCGACTCGTCGTCGGTCGGCCACCCGCAATCGAGGGAGAAACGATCGATTCCGACGTGGACGCGTCGGTGGACGAGGTCGAGGAGATGAGCGAGGAAGCGGATAGATGACGGGCGAAGATACCGCCGAGAGAGAAAGGAAAGGAAGAGACGAAACGGGCGGAAAGGGTAGAAAAGAAAGAATGGACGGGAGGGACGAACCACTCGCGAACCTCGCCAAGGGAGTGGAGGCGCGCCGGAATCGAAATCCGACCCGCGACCGTGGCGAATTGGACGACGCCTTTACCGAAGAACGCGTTGGCGAGGCGGACGTGAACGACCCCTGGGCGGAGTTGGAAACCGAAGACAGCGGCGACCTCGTTGTCTCCGCACCGCGCGAGACGATCGAGGACGACCGCGACGTTCGCACGATTCCGAAGTCTACCTGCCGCGACTGTCCACATTTCGGCGACCCGCCGAGCGTCCACTGCACACACGATGGAACGGACATCCTCACGATGATCGATATCGAACAGTTCCGCGTGGCCGATTGCCCGATGGTCGTGGACGAAAAAACCCCGCTTACCGAATGAGTGGGCTCGCCGAAACGGCCGTGTCGCTCATCCAACAGTACGGCTTTCTCGCCGTGTTCGTGTTCGCGTTTTTAGAATCCTCGATGCTGTTTCCGCTTCTGCCGAGCGAACTCGTCGTTCCGACGGCGGCGGGACTGCTCGTCCGCGACCCCATCTCGTTCGCCCTGTTCGTCCTCGCGATGACGGTCGGAACGACCGTCGGCAGTTTACTTCCATACTTCGTCGGCCACGAGGGACACGGCGCACTCGACAGGTACGGACAGTACCTCCGCGTTTCGCCGGACGAAACCGACCGCGCGAGTCGCTGGTTCCGCAGGTGGGGTGAACATTCCGTTCTCTGGGGGCGTTTTCTGCCCGTCCTGCGCTCCGTCATCTCGATTCCCGCCGGATTCGCGGAGATGGGGTTTCGAAAGTTCGTTCTCTACACGACAATCGGCGCGTTCGCGTTCAACCTACTGGTCACCGGACTGGTGTACGCGGGCCGGGACGACCTGCTCCACCTGCTTTCGGTGCTTCCGTAGGCCGTCTGTTTTCGGTGTACCGCTCTCGGCGCTGTCGTAGTACGTGGTGCTTTTGCGTCTCCGCACGCTATCGCGGGTATGCAATTCTGCGACGACTGCGGTTCCATGATGAAATCCATGGGGTCGAAGATGGTCTGTGCGAACGACGACTGTCAAGCGACGACGGCAAAAGACGAAGAACGCGCGAAGGAGTTCGTCTCCACGGAGGAACAAGGCGATTCGGAAGTCATCGAAACCGAGGAGGGCGCGGATTTCGAGGGCAAACCGACCGCCACGGACGTGACCTGCGACAAATGTGGCCACGGCGAAGCGTGGTACACCATCAAACAGACCGCCTCCGCCGACGAACCGCCAACGCGCTTTTTCAAGTGCAAGGAATGCGGTTATCGCTGGCGGGAGTACAACTAACTCGCACAGTTCTCGCAGTTTTTGACTTCAGACCGACGTTTTAGGTATCGGGACGACGACGATATGGTATGCGATTACACACCCGCGACGTCGGTCAGGACGTGCGCGAACTCGGCGGCTTGCTCGGCGACGTGCTTTCTCGCCTCGGGTCGGAAGAAGCGTTCGAGACGGTCGAAACCTTGCGAACCGAATCCATCGACTACCGGCGCGAAAAGACGGACTCCCGCGACGCGGTTCAGGACGAAATCAGGGGCCTCTCGCCGGAACTGGCGGGTCACGTCGCCCGTTCTTTTGCCACCTATTTCGAACTCATCAACCTCGCGGAGGAGCGCCAGCGAGTCCGCGCCATTCGGGAGGGGACGCAGGAAGGGACGCTTCCCGACAGCCTTCGTGCGACGGCCGAAACGCTGGCGGAGGAGGACGCCGACCCGGAAACCGTCCAGCGCGTGCTGAACGACGTGTCCGTCGTTCCGACGTTTACCGCTCATCCGACGGAAGCGCGCCGGAAGACGGTGAAGGCGAAGCTACGGTCGGTCGCGGCTCTGCTCTCCGAATTAGACGAGCGCAGATTAACCGAGCGGGAACAAGCGAAACTGGAGCGACAGTTAGAGAGCGAGGTGACTGGACTTTGGGAAACCCGCCAAGTGAGAAAGCGCAGGCCGGACGTGACCGACGAAGCGCGGAACGTCCTCTGGTACTTAGAAAACGTCCTGTTCGACATCATCGGCGAGGTGTACGACGAACTCGACCGCACCGTCGGCGAGGAGTTCGATGCCGACGTTCCGGAACTGTTCTCGTTCCGCTCGTGGGCCGGGAGCGACCGCGACGGCAATCCGTACGTCACGCCCGAAATCACCGCGGACACGCTCTCCCGTCAGCGCGAAGTCGTACTGGAACGCTACCGCGACGAATTAAAACGGCTGTCCGGCGTGCTCAGTCAGGACGGCGATCGGGTTCAGACGAGCAGCGCGTTCGAATCGAGCCTCGAAAGCGACCGGGAGCGGTTCCCCACCATCGCCGACACCGCGACCGAACGCTATCCCGACGAACCCTACCGCCAGAAACTCGCCCTGATGCGGGTTCGAATCGACCGCGTCGAGGACGTGCGACCCGGCGGGTACGCCGACGCCGAGGAACTGCTGTCCGACGTAACCGTCATCGCGGATAGCCTCCGCGAAAACGGTGGAGAGGCGGTCGTCGAAACGGAGGTCGACCCGCTTTTGCGGCAGGTCGAAACCTTCGGTTTCTCCCTTGCCTCACTCGATCTGCGCGACCATCAGGAGAATCACACGACGGCAATCGCCGAGACGTTGGCCCGCGAGGGATTCGACTACGACTCGATGAACGAAGAGGAGCGTGTGTCACTGCTCACGGACGCGATTTTGCAGGACGAACCGATCATCGACCTCGACCCGGAGGGGCTTTCGGAGACGGCTGGTCGCGTGCTGACGCTGTTTTCGGAAACCGCGAATTGGCAGAAAGAGTACGGTCAAACGGCCATCGACACCTACTGCATCAGCATGACCGAAGAGGCGAGTCACGTCCTCGAAGTGCTGTTTCTCGCCGATCAAGCCGGAATCGTGGATTTACCCGGCTACGCCGGACTGGACGTGGTTCCCCTGCTCGAAACCGAGTACGCCCTCTCGGGCGCCCGGCGCATCATCGGGACGCTGTTCGAGAACGAAGCCTACACCGCTGCGTTGGAGGCCCGCGGCGGCAGTCAAGAAATCATGCTCGGTTACTCCGATTCGAACAAGGAAAACGGCTTTTTGGCGGCGAACTGGAGCCTCTACAAGAATCAGAAGCGACTCGCCGAAATCGCCAACGAGTACGACGTGACCCTCCGCTTGTTCCACGGGCGCGGCGGGTCGATTTCCCGCGGTGGCGGGCCGATGAACGAAGCCCTGCTCGCGCTCCCGCGCGAGACCGTTTCCGGACAGGTAAAATTCACCGAACAGGGCGAGGCCATCGCAGAGAAGTACGCCAACCCCGCGATTGCCGAGCGCAACGTCGAGCAGATGCTGGACGCCCAGATTCGCGCGCGCTACGACGCGATAGACGAAGGTCCCGAATCGCTTCCCGACGAGTGGACGGAGACGATGGACGTGGCCGCGGACGCCGCCCGCGACGCCTACCGCAACCTGCTCGAATCGGAGGGATTCGTCACGTATTTCGAACAGACGACGCCGATTCAGGTCATCGAAGACCTCAATCTGGGGTCGCGCCCCGCCTCCCGTTCGAGCGAGCGAACAGTCGAAGACTTGCGGGCGATTCCGTGGGTGTTCTCGTGGACGCAATCCCGCTGTATCCTGCCGGGGTGGTACGCCCTCGCGGTTGGACTGGACGCCGTCATCGAAGACGGTAAGATGGACACGCTTCGAGAGATGTACGAGGAATGGCCTTTCTTCCGCACGACGCTGGACAACGCGACGTTGGCGCTCGCCCGCACAGACCTCGATATTACCACGGAGTACGCGAGTCTCGCGGAAGATGATCTACGAGAGGAGTTTTTCCCACAATTGGAGGAGGAGTACGACCGCTGCGTCGAACTCGTCACGGAAATCACGGGCCGCGACGAACTGCTCGAACGGGAGTGGCTTCGGAACAGCCTCAATCGGCGAAACCCCTACGTTGACCCGCTCAACCTCCTGCAGGTGAATCTTCTGCGCCGAACCCATCTTACCGAAACGGAACGTCGCGCCCTCCGGCTCACGGTAACCGGGGTTGCAGCCGGGATGAAAAATACGGGATAAACGTTAGGGTCGCTCGTACCGTGCGTTGGTTCGGGAAAATCATGCATGAATTCGACAGGCGGCGATTTCTCGAACTGACGGCGGGAACGATCGGACTCGCTGGTACCGCACACGGAACGACCCAGGGAACGAATCGGCGAAATCGCAGGATGGTGTTCGAAAACACCGACCAGCTGTCGGACGCGTATTTGAACCGTATCATACTCGTCACGGAGACGTCTGAACCCGACGCGAACGTCCCGCCCGTCGGCGGGTGTGGCTTCGACGACCCGTGGCCGCCCGCGAACGTGGACGTGTTTCAGGGCATCGTGGTGGAGTGGCGAAATCGGGACACAGCCAGATTGCTTGGGACGGATAGACGAGTACGAGCCGAAAAACTCGTTCGCCGCGACCTCTACGTCGAACGCCGTGACTCGCCGGTCGAAATCGGGACGCCGTTCATCATCGAAAACGTCGTTCGGTGTCCGAGCGGATTGGTCGGCGTGGAGGCCAGCCAGATTCCGGGAGTTCGAATCGAAACGCCGCCGGAGGACGAAGGCGGAATCGGGTGACCTTTCCTCGGACGTATCCCAAGACGCGAGTGTGACGACGAAGTGCATCCGGGGCGGGAGGCGGGCGAACACTGCGAGGGAATGCACGTCGGCGACCAGAGAATAATCGACTCCCTCCACGCGTTTTTGCCGGACTATCTCCGGGAGTTGGAGAATCCGGATTCGAACTGAGAACTCTGATCGTCGCGCAGGTTCGAATTACGGCTGTGCGATGGTCAACCAAAAGACGAAGACGACCACGCCGCCGAGCGTGGTGCTGGCGACGGCGTGGGTTCTGAGTTTGTCGAGCAGGTGATGCGCATCGTCGGAGAGCTGTGCGACCTCGTACACCTCGCCGCCGAGTTCGCAGCGCGGGAGGAAATCCATCGCGACGTGGAGGAAGACACCCGCCGCAAAGCCGAAGACGATGCCGTTGGCCGCGTCGCTGGACGGAACGTTGAGGAGCGCCGAGAGGATGGCGGTGATGCCGACGCCCGCCGCGGGAAGGAGGAGAATCGAGACGGGTTTGCCCGCGCGCCGGAGTCGATGGGCCGCGACGTAGCCCGCCGGGCCTTTGTGCGAGACGATGGCGAGTCCGAGGAGGAGACCGAGGCTCGGCATGTTGCCGTACACGAGTCCGATGATCGCCCCGGCGGTGAGCGAGTGTGCAGTTAGTTCGAGCGCTGCGTGGTCGAAGGGAACGTCTAAGTGCATCAGCCGATGGCCGACGGTGTGCGCGCCGAACCCGGTCAGAATACCGAAGGCGATACCGAACCCGCCGAACTGGGGGTGATGGCCGATTGCGTTAGGAACGAGGAAGACGGCGGCACTGGTTATCATCGCGCCGCTGGCCAGCCCGAACGCCCAGACGAGCTTTCTCGCGTGCGTGGACTCGCCCGGACGCGAACCGAGCGCGGCGGCCCCCGCCATCGCGGCGAACGCGACCCACGCGATAGCAAGCACCTTGTCCAACCCCGCTGACACCGCAAAGCCCGACAGCACGACGAGCGAGAGGAATCCGAGGAGTCCGATTCGAGACAGACGTGGCATAGTTATTAATTTTCAACTCCATCTTATTACGTCGTCGGTTCCCGGCCATAAAACTAATTTATTGTGACATTCTCGGCACGGGTAATGCAGACGAAAACGGCTCGAAACGTCATACTACTTCCCGACAATCGTGCCGTGCAGGCATTCGCGATAGCCGCCCTGTTCGCGGCGACGATGCCCTTCGCGGATGCAGTCGCCTCTGGGACGCTCTCACGCCTCGGATTTACCGTGGCTGACACCGGTTCGCATCAGGCGCTATCGCTACTGTTCGTCGTCGGCACGTCGGCCAACGTCGCGTTCTGCCGTTCCGACTGCTGGCGCGTCGTGCGGTCGTAACGCCATGCGCGCGCTCCAGTTCACGTGGCGGGACTGCCTGTTCGTCCACTGGCCGGTCGAACGCGGGACGCTCCGAACCGCTGTTCCGGATTCGCTGGCTCTCGACACCCATGAAGGACAGGCGTGGGTTAGCATCCTCGTCTCCACCATCGAAAACGCCAGGCCGCCGGGGGTACCAGCAATGTTGGGAATGACGTTTCCGCAGGTCAACTTCCGAACCTACGTTCGCCTCGGCCGCACGCCGGGCGTCTATTTTTTGAGCCTCGATACCGGCAGTCGACTCGCGGTTCGCGTTGCTCGGTCACTGTATCGACTACCGTACTACTACGCGGACATCGTTACGGAATCCGGGTCGCTCCACCGAGTTCGAAGCCGGCGTATTCAGCGTGGCGCGCCCCCGGTCGAGTTCGAAGCGACCTACGAACCCGAAGGGTCTGCAAGCACCCCGGAACCTGGAACGCTCGAAGACTTTCTCGCGGAACGCTATCGTTTATTCGTCCCGCAGGCAGGACGCACGACCGAAATCGAACACGACCCGTGGTACCTGTATCCCGCGACCGCCGAGGTGAGCGCGGAGTCATTCTTCGAAGCTGTCGGTCTCCCCGAACCGAAACGAGAAACGCGAGTTCGGTACTGCCCACGGATGGAGTTTCATGTACAGACACCGACGCGAATCGAGGAGTAAGGTGGGACAAAAATGGTAGCTTTCGGGGAAATCAGTCCGTCAAAACGCTTCTAAAAGCCGCTTCTGCACGAATCCGTCGTTTCTACCACGAGACTTCGAAGGTTCGTTCGCTCGCCGTTTCGTCCTCTTCGACCTGAACGAACGCGCCGCTGTTGTTGAATTTCTTGACGATTCCTTCGACGATTCCTCGATCCATCGACGTCGGGTAGGGCGTTTCACACACCATGCGTCCGCTGGTTTCGCCGGTTTCCTCGAACTTGTAATGACCAACGTCGCCCTCGTGGTGCATCTGATACACGTCGTCGAGTGAGGTCAGGGCCGCTTCGACGTCGTCGATCGTTGGTGGCCACTCGACGGTTTCCGGAATCTCCTTGCCGATAGTTTTGACGGTTTGCGGGCCGATTGCGTCCACGAGATCGTCGAGTGCGTTGATAGTATCTTCGAGGGAGTACCACTCACCGGGTCGTGGTTCCGGAATCCCGTGACTGTCGAGGACGTCGATAACGCGCTTTCGATACGCACCCGATAATCGAGAAACACCCTCAACGATCGAAGAGAGAGAATCGCCTTTTACTTTCGCATCTGCTGTTACTGTCTGAGACATGAAAAATACGTCCCGCACAGATATTAAGTAGTTTACTATTATCTATTTAAATAATTTGGGTGTGATTTAATAGACTCTAGGAAAATACCAGACTGAGACGGTTATACCGCGTCAATCGCTCTAAAACACTCACCTAGTTACTAGTAAATTACACTACATAACAGTATCCGTAAGTTTATCGTCTGTAAACTTATTTATGAATATATGAGCGTCGGAGATGAAAATTCTAAACTCGAAACGGCCCACGAAACCTACGAAATAGAGGATGTGGCCTTCATCGGTCGCACGCTCGAAGAGTACGTGCGTATGTTCGACCTCGACCTCGACGAACTCCACGACGCCACGATTCTCGACTGTCCGTCGGGAGCCTGTGCGTTCGTCGCCGAGGCGACCAAACGCGGCATCTCCGCAGTCGGCGCGGACGTGATGTACCAGTCTGACTACGTCGACCTTGACGAACGCGGTGAGGTCGATATCGAGATGGCTCTCGACGGATTCGACGGCGTCGAGGACCTGTTCGAGTGGGATTTCTACGGCGACGTGAACGGCGTTCGAGACCACTGGACAAACGCCTACGAAACGTTCCTCGATGACTACTCCGCGGGACTTACCTCCGGTCGGTACGTCCCCGCAAAACTCCCGACCCTTCCCTTCGAGGACGACAAGTTCACCCTCACACTCTCGGCGCACTTGCTGTTCTTGTACGCCGACCGACTCAGCTACGAATTCCACGTCGAATCCCTGCGCGAACTTGCCCGCGTCACCGAAGAGGAAGTTCGCGTCTACCCGCTTGCGGACTTCGAAGGAACGCCGTATCCGCGGCTGGACGAGATTCTCGATACACTGATGGAAGACGGACACGGCGTCGAAATCGAATCCGTCCCGTTCGAGTTCCAGCGCGGTGCCAGCGATATCCTCGTCATCGACTGCGCTTGAGTTCACCGTCGTCTTTCGGCGAAAGACCGTCCACTCGATTCACCCCCCGCTGGCGCACTCGCACCGTATCGAATCTCGTTTTAAATGCTGTCTACTATTGATTCACATCAAGCATAAAATCCAAATATACTTGCCGCGGCACCGTAGACAGTCATCCATGAGTCGGACCGTCGCCGTCGCGCACTATCCGGAGGGTGCTGGTCACGCAACCCGGATGCTCGCCGTGGCACAAGCACTGGAAGGACCGGAAACCGATGTCGTCCTTGCCGGTGGAGGTCCCGGGTCGCAGTTCATCGAATACAACGGGTACGAGGCCTACCACCCCGCAACAGTCGATTACATCGGCGATTATCAGGGCGGCTCAATCTTCAACGTCCTCACGCGGAGCGTTCCGGACAGCGCGAAACGAGTGTTCGATTTCGCCCGATGGCTCCGTCGGGAAGACCCCGCCGCGCTCATCACTGACGACATGTTCGCCGCGATGGCCGCCCAACTCACCGACACGCCGCTGTACGTGCTCACGCACAACGCCGCGTCCTACTACGACGCGGCGGTCGAACAGGCGTTTACGTGGTTGCTCAACCGATACCAACTCTCGGTAGCTCACGCGTTTCTGTATCCCGCAGTCTGGCCGCCGGACAGGGGCGACCCGCCGGGCGTTGTCCACATCCCTCCCATCGCACTCGAACCGAACGGCGCGGAGGCACCGGACGACGTCGGCGTCCTCATCGTCCCCAGCACGTACTCCACGAACTTCGACGAACTCGCGCGCACGCTTCGGGAAGAGGGACACACCGTTACGCTCGTCGGCGACGACAGTTGGGAGTGTGCCGCGTCGCTTCTGCCGTGGATTCAGTCGGCCGACGTGGTCGTCTGTTCGGGCTACTCCACCGTGATGGAGGCCGCTGTGGGCGGAACGCCGTGTATTATCTACCCTTTCACCGACGAACAACACGGCGTTTCGCGGGTCATCGAGCGCCGCGGCCTTCGCGGATTCCAAGTCGAGCACTCGATTCCGCACGTCGCCCGCGCGGTACGCCACCCGCCGGAATCGCCCAGTCACGAAAACGGTGCGAAACGGGCCGCGGAGTTCGTGTTGAACCATATGGAGAAAGGGGAAGCCCGGATACCGCGGTAATTTGCCACTGCCGAAATCGGCTTTTTTCCCTCCGCTGACCAGTACGTATGGTACGGGTGACGGTCGGCGCGCGACTCCACTTCGGATTTCAAAACCTCTCGCTCGCCTACGAGCGACTGTACGGCGGTCTCGGAGTCGCACTCGAATCGCCGACCGTCTCGGTCGAAGCCCTCCCCGCGGGCGAAGTACGCTGTGACGATTCTCGCGCGCGTGAGTACGCTCGCCGTGCGACGGATATGTTGGACGTTCCGGGCGTAGAGCTTCGCGTTCACGAGACCCTCCCGAGCCACGTTGGACTCGGAAGCGGAACCCAACTCGCGCTCACCGTCCTCGCCGCGACTGCGCGGGCGTACGATCGCCGACCCGAAATCCGCGACGACGCGCCTACGCTCGACCGGGGCGGGAGAAGCGGCGTGGGCGTTTCGACGTTCGAACGGGGAGGATTCGTGGTCGATGCGGGCCACCCCACCGAACGGTTCACCACCGACCGACCCTCTCGCGGCGAGTGGGCCGTCCCACCCGTCGTAGCCCGGCACACGATTCCCGAAGAGTGGCGATTCGTGGTCGTGCTCCCCGAAGCGAAACCGGGACGAAACGGCGACGGCGAGGACGAAAGCATACGAACGGTGGTCGAGCGAGCAGACCCCGCAATTTCGGACGATATTTCGGTGATGCTCCTGCGTCGGGTGCTTCCGGCAATCGTGGAAGACGATCCGGAGACGTTCGGCGCCGGAATCGCCGAAATCGGGCGGTTGAACGGCGCGTGGTACGCCGACGAACAAGGGGGCGTCTACCGCCCGCCGGTCGGCGAACTCGTGACCGACATGGAAGAGTCCTCGTCGATTTTCGGCGCAGGCCAGTCCTCGTGGGGACCGGCGGTGTACGGCGTGACGACGCGAAACGAGGGCGACGCTGCGATTGAGGCGGCGCAGGCGGCGCTCGATTCCGCGGGAGTCGGCGGCGAGGTGCGAATCGCTCGTCCGAGAAACACGGGTGCGAGCATAAACGGTAAGCGGTAGGGAAGAGTGTCACCGACATGAACCGAATCCCGTTCGGCGTCTCGCAGTTCGACTCGCTCATCGGCGGCGGCGCCCCACCGGGAAGCGTCGTCCTGCTGGCAGGCGACGCCGGGGCGGGCGCGCGCGAGTTCGCGTACACCAGTGCGACGATAAACGCCCTCGGCCACGCCAACACCGACCAGTTCGACCTTCACTACGGAGCAGTGGACTCCTGTGCGAGCCTCCCCGAGGAGATTCACTACGTCTCGTTTACCGCTAGTGCCTCGGAAATCTACGCCGAAGTCACGCACGCCATCGACGAGAAACTGGCGACGCCTGCGTCCGAAGCGATGGAGTTCGAAGACCTCTCGAGCGAGTATTTTCAGTTGAGTCCGATTCCCCACGACTGGTACGTCGAAAAGCGTAGAACTATCACCGACCTCGGAGGGAGCCACGGTCGCCGGGACATTCTCGAAGCACTAGGAGACTATCTCACCAAACACGCTTCGAATAATCTCGTAATCATCGACTCGCTCACCGATCTCATCTCCCTGCCCGACGAACAGGCGGACTGGCACGAAAATTCCATGCTGTTGAAAGGAATGAAGAAAGCGTCTCAATCGTGGGGCGGGCTGATTCTCGTCCTCGTAGACCAAGAGAGTCTGACGGACACGCAGATGGGCGAACTGATGGGTGCGACGGACGGAACCATCAGTTTCGAGTGGGAACGCGGCGGCAACGAGCGCGCCCGAACCATGTTCGTCCGCGAGTTCCGGGGCGTCCTCTCGCGCATCGAAGACGAGAACATCATTCAGTTCGAAATCGAGATTCAGGGCGACGGGTTGGACATCAGCAACGTCCGGAAAATCAGATGAAGCTATTAGGTGAGTTGGAGGAATTGTACCGGCACTGATTCGACCTTAGCGCGGCGACGTGTACTCCATGCCGAGGAACGGCCGCGCTTCGTCGGGGTCGGTGATGACCGACCGAGCATCTCCGCGAACTCCACGGCGAGTTCGATAACCACCAAATTCTTCTGAATCACTTCGTCTCGGTGAGGATATTTCCAGTAGGCGTCCTCGATGCCGACGCGAACGACGTTGCCCCGGCGTGAAGGCCGAAAACTCGCTTCGCTCGCCTTTCGTACTCCCATTTCGTTTCGCAAAAGTGGGACCGTCGAGAGTCGAACTCGAGTCCTACGGACCCCATCCGCAGAGGATACCACTACCCCACGGTCCCGCGGCATTTCGGAAATGGCGAGTGCGTGAGTTAAGCCCTTCGTTTCACTCTTGGTCGCGCGTGACGACGAGGTCGCCGTCGTCGCGAACCGCGAGGCTCGTCACGGGGTCGTTCTCGTAGGCCGAAACGCCGTGATAGCGTCCGACCACGTAGCCGTCGTGGTCGCTTTCCACCCTTGTCTTCGAATCGCCGTGCGGCGTTACGATGTCCGCGATGACGTCGCCCTTCTCGAAGGTGTCGCCCGCTTCGACGCGGTGGCGGACGATTCCCGCCGTGTCGGTGTGCGGATGAACCGCGCGCTTGACCGGAAAATCGACGGGAGCGGAGAGATCGGTCGGTTCGGGATCGCCGGGGAGCATGTCGAGTTCGCGCATGACGTTCATCAGGCCGATAACGCCCTTCTCGCTGGTATCCTCCTCGACGACTTCGAACCCGCCGAGTTCGACTGTGAAGGCTGGAATTCCGGCGTTGTTCAGCGCCCACCCCGCAGTCGAACGCTGGAGGTTCTGCTCGACGTACTCCTCGGCGGCGTACTCGTTGACGACCGGGAAATCGTAGGCGTCCACGAGTCGCTCCAGTTCGTCCGCAAGCTGGTTTGCTTCCGATTCGGTTCGCTCGCTTCCGTAGAGAACCCTGTCCCGAATCACGAACGGAATCGACCCGACCTGTGCGGTGTGGAGGTCGACGAGCGCGTCGGCGGACTCCTCGAAGGCATCGAAAATCCGCCCGTCGATGAGTTCCTGTACGCGCGGGGGGCGCGAACCGTCGGCGCCCGGGTCGGGGAAGTACCGATTCGGGTCGTCGTCGTGGTAGTACGAAGCGCGGGACGTTTGGCGCAAACCGGCCGGATTCAGGGTGGGAAGGCAGACGACTGTTCCACGAATCTTCGATTCGAGGTTCTCTTTCATCACGTCCTGTGCCACGGCGAGAGCGGTTACTTCGTTGCCGTGAATCGACGCCGTAATCCAGAGTGTCGGGCCGTCTTCTTCCCCCTCAGCGATGAGAACGGGGAGTCGTTCCGGGGTTCCCGTCGGAAGATCGGTTACGTCGAACCACCCGGTAACGAGTTCGCCGGGGGCGGATTCAGCGGTGCCGAGGTTCATACCGGGAGATGTTCGGCAAGTAGTAAAAAATCGCGCGTAGCGGCAGTGGCGACGAAACCGAATCGTGACGACTCTCGTTAGTTCCGAAGAACAGTTCGACGCTGGTTTCGTTTGCAACGTTCCCGAGAACCTCTGCACAGCGTCCGCGTCGATAGACTCGAACGAATCGCTCCGTAATCGAACATTCCAACCCGTGTTTGAGACCGATTACAGTCGAACAGTTTCGACGGGACGAAAAGCGAATCCTCCGCACCGGTATCCCACACTCGAATCGACAGGTCATACACGGACGGTTCGTGGAACGCGATGGCCACCACCGAATCGGTCGGGAACTCGAACGTACTGTCGAGAACCACCTCGCCCGTTTCCCGGTCGGTGACCACGACCACGGCGGTTCGAAACCGGATTCCCGCGTTCCAGGTGCTCACCGTGTGATGTGGGGTATCGCCGTTGGGTCGTCCGATTCCCACGGATCTGAGCGTCATTCCCGGGTCGTACGTCCCGAGATTTCCCCTCGCAATCGGCGGGATTCGGTGTTCGGTCGTCGCCGCGGTGAGGGCACCGACGCTGAAACACCCGATAATCGTCGTCACCACGGCGGGGAATCCGGCGAGGAATGTCCGACGATTCATACCATAATAAAAAAGATACGTAGATAGATCGCTTTTGAAGGAGTGAGACAGCGTTTATCAGTGAAATTTGAATATTCATGATGATATTTTGATTTAATGATAGGGTGAAATTGACCGGCGAAGACAGGGGGAATGGGAGAAGCAGGAAATCAGACCAACACGCGTTCCAGCGCGACGACTTCGCCGTCGTCCGCATCCGCATCGCCGACCATCTTTCCGAGACAGACCGCTGAACCGCTCGGCGTGAAACAGGCGACGAGTTGATCGCGCTCCGCATCCTCCGCGTCGATGACGCCGGGGGCGTACACCGGCGCGCCGTTTGCGACCTGTTCCGCCGCGTTCGGGGCGATGGTGACCGCCGGAAGGTGCGTCAGTGCACGTTCCGCCGGGTGGACGATTTCGCGCAACCAGTCGTCGGTTCCGTCTTCGCGCCAGCGACCGAGGGCGTCCGAGAGGTCGTGAAGCGTCGCGAGGTCGGTGTCGTCGAAGGGGTCGGTTCCGGTTCTGCGGAGGTGTCCCATGTGCGCGCCGGTTCCGAGCGCGAGTCCGAGGTCGTGACAGAGCTTTCTTATGTAGGTACCGCTCTCACAGCGAATCCGCAGGAGCACTTGCCTGTCGCGGACTTCGAGCACGTCCAACTCGTAAATCTCTCGGACGCGAAGTCTGCGCGAGACGGCGCTTTTCCGCGGCGGTTTCTGGTACAGCGGCGCTTCGAACTCGGAAACGATGGACTCGATGTCGCCCGGCGGTTCGTCGTGAATCTCCAGCACGGAGACGTACTCTTTCGACCCTTCGAGAAACACCTGCGAAAGGCGGGTCGCCGTGCCGGTCAGAATCGGCAGACAGCCCGTAACTTTGGGGTCGAGGGTACCCGCGTGGGCCGCCTGCTCGACTCCACAGAGGTCGCGAACCCACGCGGCGACTTGGTGGGCCGACGGGCCGGGCGATTTGTCGAGGTTGATGACGCCGAATTCGAGCAGTTCCTGGGGCGAACGCTCGTCAGGTGGGCCGCGGAGCGTCATCAGAAATCGTATGAGACGCCGGTAATTGGATACTTGCCCTCGTCGGCTTCCGGGTCGTAATCCTCGACGGCGGTCGTCAGCATGTCGAGAACGTTCTCGGGGTTCCACCGCGCCGTGTTGACGCTCAGGTCGTAGATGGTGAGGTCAGTGATGTCGATGCTGTAGTACTCTTCGTACCGTTGGGCCTCACTGCCCGCACGGGCGCGGGTTTCCGTCGCGGCCTGTTTCACCGTCTTTTCTTCGCGGTCGGCGATGCGGGCCGCCCGAACGTCAAGGGGTGCATCCAGCCAAATTCGGAAATCGGCGTGTTCCCCGGCGAGCCAGCCCGCGAGCCGGGATTCGAGGACGAGGTCGTCGCGTTCGACGGCGATTTCGCGGAGTCGCCTGTCCAAATCTCGGTCGATTTCCCCGTCTTCCTCGGCGAGTTTGTTGAACTCGAGCGGCGTCAAATCGCGCTCCGCGGCGAGTTCGCGGAAGATGTCGCCGCCGCTCACGTGTCCCAATCCGAAAATCTCGGCGAGTCCCTCGGCGGTCGTACTCTTTCCGCTCCCCGGTGGGCCGGAGACTGTCAGTAGCATATTCCCTCTCGAACGGGCACCAAGAAAGAGGTTTTGAACTTACGTCGGCGTCGTCTGGATGTTCAGTGCCTTGCGGATGAGCTGCGTGAACGCCATCGAACAGAGGAAGTACCAGACGATCCACGCCTGCATCGGGCCGATGACGCCGTGTTGCCATTCAATCGGGCCGCCCGCCATCGGAATGATAATTTTCTGCGGGACGACAGCACCCGTATCCGTACCGATTCGCCAGTACATCCAGAGGAAGACGGGGATGGTCAGGAACATCGTCCAGACCATCGGGCGGAACTGCTCTTTGAACATGCCCATCTGGTCGCCCATCGCATCCATCTGCTCCTCGCGGATGCGCTCCATCTCCTGCTCGTCGCCCTTCTCGCGGGCTTCCTTCTGGCGCTTTTGGATGTCCTTCATCCGCTGTTGGTACGCGCCCATCTTCTCCATGTTCATCAGGTTGTCCTGCAGGAGCGTGGAGTACAGCCCCGTCAGCATGGCGAGAATCATGATGACGACGTAGAAGGGGAGCGCCGATTCGACGGGGCCGATGAACACGTCCACGGCACCGCCGACGACGCCGCGAACCGATTTGATGGAGTAGCCCGCGAACAGGCCGATGCTGGCCACTGCCGCGAGTTTGTCCCACTTCGACCACGTCGTGCCATCCACGTCGTCCACGTCGGCGGACGATGTAGCGGCAGTAGTACCCGTCGAACCGTCGAGCGCGCTCTCGACCGCGTCGGGGTTGGCGAGTTCGAATCCGTGAATCCCGTCCACGAGGATTCCCTTCTCTATCATGCGACCCCACTGGCCGCTCGTGATGTCGTCGCTCACGTCGCCCCACTCGACCTCGTCCGACCCCTCGTCGGTTCGTTCGTAGACGACCGAGAGTGCGTCGGCCATCGCCGAATCCTCGGCGATAAGCGATTCCACTTTCTGCGCTGTCCGTGCCATTACGTCGGATTTGGAATCCGTCGTTAATCAACCTTCGCCATCGACGCGACGAGACCGGGAGTTGTGGTTTTGGCGGTGAGGAGTAGGATACCAGCTACGTAACTGATTGATAGAGGAAAAACAGGGAACCGTTAGGGAGTTCCGACTCCAATGTAACCGCACCGCCTCGCACCCACCCACACACCTCCCCAACCGACTCCCTCGTCACTGTGTTCCTCGGTCATCCCTCGCGCGAACCCAGCAGACCCTCGGCGGTGAACGCCTCGGTCTACTGACGCACGCGCCAGAATGCTTGCGAAAATTCACGGAATCCCACATTGACCATGTGGCGCGCGAAGGCGACCGTCAGGTCGCCCGCGCGAGGGATGACTGAGGAACGGAGTTCTCGTGAGCGACAGCGGAGCGAACGAGAGCACGGAAGAGCTTCGCTCTTCCGGTGTGACGAAGGAATCGGTTGGGGAGGGTGAGGCTTGCGGTGGCGGTCTGATTGGAGTCGTGAATTGTCGGTAGGACCTGTTGTTGTCTCCGTTAGTCTTGGACACAACAACATTTTCGAGCCGATGATTTCTGATAGCCTCCACAACCAGAAAACCGAATCATTAGCAACCAAAACCTTTTGCCACGCTCACATGAACTGTACAACATGAGCGGTAGCTTGGACGAACTGCTTCCCGAAGATGACTTCTGGCGGACGGCGACGTTCTGCGTCTTCCTCGTCTTTCTCGTTCCCCTCGTCGCAATCACGGGCGCCTTGGCACCGGAAGCCCTCATCGCGGGCGTCGTCCTCGCGTTCATCGCGTGGATAGCGAATCAGTTGCGGGACTCCGGAAACGATGCCACCAACGCGGATGAACGCGAACGAGACGCACTCGAAACGTTGCGAAAACGCTACGCCAACGGCGAAATCGGCGAAAGCGAGTTCGAGCAACGGCTGGACACACTCCTCGAAACGGAATCGCCGACGCCACGCGAAAAAGAACTGTCGTTCGAGTAATCGAATGTTCGAACAGCCGAACGATTACGCTTCGCTTTCGACCGTTTCCCGAATGTCGTTCCACACTTCGTCCGGGGTCTGTTCGCCGTCGATTCGGACGAGTTCGCCCGTTTCCTCGTAATGTTCGATGACGGGTTCGGTGTTCTCGCGGTAGACACGCAGTCGTTCTCGAACCGTCTCCTCGTCGTCGTCATCGCGCTGTTCGAGTCGCGCTTCGACTTTCTCGTCCTCCGGAGGGTTGTACTTCACGTGGTAGATGTCGCCCGTTTCGGGGTCGAGTCGTCGGCCCGTCAGTCGGTGGACGAGTTCCTCCTCGTCCACGTCGAGGTAGAGAACGACGTCGAGGTCGGTGATGTCGTCCAGATATTCCGCCTGCGAGAGGTTTCGCGGGTAGCCGTCGAGGACGTACCCGTCTGCCTCCGAGAGCGCGGCGTTGACGATTTCGTTCACCACGGGGTCGGGGACGAGTTCGCCGGCGTCCATGAAACTCGCGGGCGTTCCGTGCTCCGTTTCCATGTGTTTGTTCGCGCGGAGCGCGTCGCCTGTCGTGACGTGCTCGACGTCGAACTCATCGGAGATTCGCGCGCTCTGAGTTCCTTTTCCGGCACCGGGCGCACCCAGAATCAGGATGTTCGGGTTCATATTCACACCTCCATCGCCATCGCATAAAGGCTTAAAGAAACCGTCCGAGCGGCCGGGTTTTTGGTGGCGGGCCGCGAATTCCCGGTATGAGCAGATTCAGCGCCGACACGCCGACGGAGCGGCGAAAACTCGTGGTGGATGCCATCACCGCCCACCGCGAGCGCGGCAGTCCGTTCTGCACGCTACTGGTCGAATACGTTCCGGAGGAAGAATCCGGCGACGAACCGGACGAAGACGCGGAGTCACAGGAGGCCCCGCCGTGGATACAGTTCGGCGATCGGACGCTCAACCTCGACTGCACCGACGAGGAGCTCGACCGACTCAAAACCCTCCTGCGCGAGTTTCCGGCGTTCAAAATCGAGCAGTTAGAGAGTCCGGAGGAAGCGGAGGGGACGAACGTTCGAATCAGCGCGAAGGCCGACGTGAACAGAATTGCACAATTCGTGGAGCGAGCGCTCCAAACGGTGTACGAATGTCCAAAATCAACGACGATTTGGGCGGTCGAGGTGTAACGAACTGCCGCGATTTTCGTAGCTGTTATGAATATCGGACGCAATTACTGCGCCATATGACGCACAGACACGCCATTAGAGATACCTCTGACAGAGAACGGTGGACGGATGCGATTCGACGGCACACTCGACAAGTAATCGACACCGGGTGGTACGTCACATGACCCTGTTCGACCGCGTTGTCCTCCCGGTCGCCAGCGAGAAGGACGCCAAATCGACCTGAGATGCCGCACTGGGGCGAATCGGGTCGGCGGGTGGCCGGGTTGTCGCCCTGCACGTCATCGAAAAGGCGGGCGGTGCCCCCGACAAGGCATCGGTCGAACAGCGCGAAGAACAGGCAAACGAGATTTTCGAAATCGTCACGAAACGCTGTGATTCCCTTGGAATTCCGGTCGAGACGAAAATCGCGTACGGAACCGACGTGGCGGACGCCATCTTCGAATCCGCCGATGAAGTCGATGCCACCGCAATCGCGTTCACGCCTCGCGGCGGCAGTCGGTGGATGAAACTCCTCACCGGGGACGTGGCGCTTTCGCTCGCCACGAAGACGAACAGACCCGTTCTCATTCTTCCGGACGAGGGGGACGACTGATGGCGGACGAGGAACTCGCCAAAGACCTCGGACTGCTCTCTGCACTGACGATTGGTATCGGAACGATGATTGGTGCAGGTATCTTTGTGTTACCGGGAATCGCCGCACGCGCCGCTGGTCCGGCAGTCGTCGTCTCGTTTATCGCTGGCGGCCTCATCGCGATGATTAATGCACTGTCCGTCTCCGAACTTGGAACAGCGATGCCGAAAGCGGGTGGTGGTTACTACTACGTTAATCGGGCGCTCGGGCCACTTTTTGGTTCTATCGCCGGGATGGGTGACTGGATGGGACTGGCGTTCGCGTCGGCATTCTATTGCATCGGCTTCGGACAGTATCTCACGACGCTAGCGTCGCTTCCAGCAGTACCTTTCCTAACCGAGATTCAAATGGGGGCGCTACTTGCTGGCATCGTGTTCGTCACCGTCAACTACATTGGAGCGAAAGAAACAGGTGGAATTCAGACAGTCATTGTGCTGATTTTGCTGTCGATTCTTGCCGCGTTCTCCGTCGCTGGCTGGCTATCGTTCGACTACGCGACGCTCACCGGTGACGGCGGACTAGCACCGAAAGGATACGACCAAATCCTGCCGGGCACCGCGCTCGTGTTCGTTTCCTTCCTCGGCTACGCCAAAATCGCCACCGTTGCGGAGGAGTTGAAAAATCCCGGCAAAAATCTACCTCGGGCAGTTCTCGGAAGTGTTGCCATCGTGACTGTTATCTACGCCATCCTCGTGACCATCATGCTCGGCGTAGTGCCGTGGGCCGACCTGAGCCAGAGCGCACCCGTCGCACAGGCAGCCGAAGTCGCATTCCCCGGCGGTTTCGCGGGTATCGCCGTGACCACGATGACGCTGGGCGCACTTCTCGCAACCGCATCCTCCGCGAACGCCTCAATTCTCGCGTCGGCGCGAATTAACTTCGCAATGGGGCGTGATGGCATCGTCACTAACTGGCTCAACGACATCCATCCGAAGTTCGCCACCCCGTACCGCTCGATACTCGTTACCGGAGTCATCATCATCGTGTTCATTGCAGTGATGGGTCAGGACCTCGGCATTCTTGCAAAGGCGGCGAGCGTTCTCCACCTGATAGTGTATACGCTGATGAACGTCGCGTTAATCGTCTTCCGTGAGAGCGGGATACCCGAATACGACCCGGATTTCAAAGTGCCGCTGTATCCGATTACACCAGCCCTCGGCGCAGTTCTCTCGTTGGGTCTGGTCGGCTTCATGGCTCCGATAGAAATCGGGTTGTCCCTCGTGTTCGTGGCTGGTGCCGTCGTGTGGTTCTTCGTGTACGCACGTAACGAAGCGGACGAACGAGGCGTGTTGAGCAAATACATCCTCAATCATCCCGACCAGATGCCGGAACCCGTCGTTTCCGCGGCGTCGTCGGTTAAACCGGACGGCGGCGACTTCCGCGTGATGGTTCCGCTGGCGAACCCGGAAAACGAAAAAGACCTGATTTCGCTCGCCAGCGCGGTTGCGAGCCAACGCGGCGGCACCGTCGTCGCAACCCACATCGTGCAGGTACCCGACCAGACGCCGCTCGCAAGTGGTGCCGAGCACGTGGAAACGCTCGACGCCGAATCCAAGGAACTGCTCGAAAGCGCCCGCGAGGACGCGGAAACGTTCGGCGTTTCGGTCGAAACCCACACTATCCTCTCGCATCGCTCGTTCGAGGAAATCTTCGACGCGGCCCGAACTCACGATGCAGACCTCATGGTGATGGGTTGGGGGAAGGACAGCCACGGGTCGCCCGGACGCGCGGAAAGCGCCATCGACGAACTCACGAACGACCTGCCCTGCGACGTGGTCGTCTACCGTGACCGCGGATTCGACCCCAGCAAGGTTCTCGTTCCGACCGCCGGTGGTCCCGACTCCGCACTGAGCGCCGCAATCGCGCGGATGCTTCGGGCGGAGTACGACTCCGAGGTGTCGCTCCTCTACGTCGCCGACGATGGAGAAGAAGACGGAAAGCAGTTCCTCTCCGAGTGGGCCGAAGAACACGAGTTGGACGACGCGACCCTCATCGTCGAGAACGGCGATGTAGAATCGGCAATCGAACGAGCTGCACGGGACTGTTCGATGCTCATCATCGGCGCGACCGAAGAAGGGCTGCTTTCGCGTCTCGTCCGCGGGTCGCTCGCGCTCGACGTGGTGAACGAAGTGGACTGTTCGGTTCTGCTCGCAGAAAAGGCACACGAACGGTCGCTCCGTGAGCGACTATTCGGTTAGTCGGTCAACCCGTTTTTTAGTCGGCTGTGTTTCGTTTTTGTCGGTGAAAACTGGAAGCCGGGAGTCTTACGTCCGCCAGTAGGCGGGCGTCAACAGTACCAGCACGGTGAGGATTTCGAGTCGGCCAATCCACATCAGCGCGACCATCAGCAGTTTGGAAATGTCCGAAAACGGCAGATAGCTGTTCATCGGGCCGAGCAGTTGGAAACCCGGACCGACGTTGCCGAGGGTTGCGGCGACCGCCGACAACGCCTCCAAGGTGTTCAGATTTGGCCCGCCCGCCCGCTCCGCGTCGAGGAAGAGGAGGAGCGTGCTGGCGAGGAAGATGACGAGGTAAAGCAGGGTAAAGGCGTAAATGCCGCGTACTGCCTGCTCGTCAACCGCCCGCCCGCCGAGGCGGAGCGGTCGAACCGCTTCGGGGTGAACCGTCGTGAACAGTTCCCGACGGAGCGATTTCAGGATGACGTACCAGCGGACGATTTTGATGGCGCCGCCGGTCGAACCGGCACTGCCGCCGATGAGCATCGCCGCGAGCAGAAGGTACTGCGCGGAACTATTCCACGTGTTGAAGTCCATGCTCGCGTATCCCGTCGTCGTGACGATAGAGACGAGTTGGAAGGCGGCGTGTCGGAGCGACGATTCGAGGTTGCCCGCGACGGGTTCGCCGCCGGGAATGAACACTAACCCTTGATGCGTAAAGAGCAGGGCGGTCAGAATCGCGGAGAGGACGGCCATCACGCCGATATAAAAGCGGAACTCTGCGTCCCGGATGAGCGTTCGCGGATTTCCACTCAGGACGTGCCAGAACAGCGCGAAGTTCGTCCCTGCTGCGACCATGAACGGAATGATAACCCACTGTACCACCGCGGAAAACGCTTCGATGCTTCTCGCCTCCGGCGAGAAGCCGCCGGTCGCCATCGTCGTAAATCCGTGCGCGACGGCATTGTAAAGCGTCATGTTGGGTGCGAGCGGTTGTCCGACGACTGGGCCAAGGAGGTGGAGCCCGTAGAGCAGGACGATTTCCAGCGCCGTAATGCCGAGATACGCTTTCCAGAGCGCGCGGGCGGTTTCCGCAATGCGGGGCGTGAGTTTTTGAATACCCGGGCCGGGCGCTTCCGCGTCCATCAGCTGTGCGCCGCCGACTGATAGTTTGGGGAGAATGGCAACCGCGAGAACGACGATACCCATCCCGCCGAGCCATTGGGTCAGCTGTCGCCACATCAGTAGCGCGCGGCTGTGCGTCTCGAAGGAGATGTCGCCCATGACGGTCGCCCCCGTCGTCGTGAAACCGCTCATGCTCTCGAACAGCGCGTTGACCGGGTCTGCGAGCGTCGAGGGACCGGAAACGATGTTAACGAACGGAAACTGCCCGGGGAGCACGATTTGGTTCCCAGCGATAACGTACGGCAGGCCGCCGACGATCGAGACCGCCCCCCACGTCAGCGCAACCATCAGGAAGCCTTCGCGTGCGCCAAGGTCGGGGTCGGGTTCGAGGCGTTCGAGCGAACCGCCCACCACCAGCGCGATGACGATGGTGGTGACAAACGTTCGTATTGCCTCCAACTCGCCGTAGTAGGCGGCGATGAGGAGCGGAAACAGAAGCGGTACCGAGAGCCATTTGACGACGGAGCCGACGAGACTTACGCTGGCCCGCCAATTGACGCGCAGATTCATATCACGTCATTCACTTCGTTCAGAACGTCCGTATCGACGAACACCACGATGTGGTCGTTTTCCTTTATCACCGTATCACCGCGCGGAACGACGAACTTCCCGTTCCGGGTGATCGCTCCGATGACGACACCGGATGGGAGGTCGGCGACCGCCTCGTGGATGGGTCGATCGGCGAGGACGCTGTCGGCATCGATTTCGATTTCGAGTACTTCCGCACGGTCGTTTTCGATGAGCGCGATGTTTTCGGCGCGGTCTTCGCGGGTGAAGCGCGTGATTTCCTCGGCGGTCACCTCACGGGGGTTGATCGCCACGTCGATACCGACCGCCTCGAACAGCGAGACGTACTCGGCATCCTCGACGACTGCAATCGAGCGTTCCGCGCCAAGTTGCTTGGCCAGCACGGAGACGAGGAGGTTCTTTTCGTCGTTCTCCAAGGTGGCGACGACCACGTCCGCCTCGTCCACGTGCTCGCGGGCGAGGAACTCGGCGTCGGTCGCGTCGCTCGCCATGACCATGGTTTTCGGAAGGTCTTCGGCAAGCTTTCGAGCGCGCGCTTGGTTTTGCTCGATGAGTCGCGGGCGCAAATCCCGGTCTTCGAGCAGTCGAGCCGTGTGAAAACCGATTTCACTTCCGCCGATGACGACCAGTTCCTTGTCCGCGTCCGGCGTTTCGTTGGGCGCGACTTCGAGCGCGAACTGCTGGACGCTCTCGGGACTGCCGATGACGACCACCTTGTCGTCGGCCTGAATCACGGTTTCTCCGCCGGGAATGTCCACGTCGCCGTTTCGGATAATCGCGGCGAACGTGAGCGAGTCGAAGCGGTCTGCCTGTCGAATCGTCTGGTTTGCTACCGGACTGTCGGCCCGAACTTCGAACTCGGCCATCTGCACTTCGCCGCCCGCGAACGGGTCTACGTCGCGCGCCGCGGGGAGGCCGATGACGCGAACGATGTCCATCGCGGTGAGCAGATTCGTACAGACCATGAAATCGACGCCGAACGCGCCCTGCTCCGCATGCTCCCACGTGTCTAGATAATCGACTTTCTTTACTCGCGCGATGGTGAACGGGTCGTCTATCGTTTTCGCCGTCCCGCAGACGACGAGATTCGTCTCGTCGTCGTCGGTGCTGGCGATGACCATATCGGCCTGGTCGATACCCGCCTCTTGGAGCGTGGCGAGTGAAGTGCCGTCGCCCTCGATTGCGAGCACGTCGATGGAGTACGTAAGCGAGTCCACGCGCTCTTCATCCCGGTCTACGACGACCACTTCGTGGGAGTCGGCGAGACTTTGCGCGATGGACGAGCCGACCTCACCAGCGCCGACGATGATGACGCGCATCCGTTACCCTCCGTATCATTCTTGCTGGAGTGTTTCCACCGGTAAGGTAAGGATATTTCTCTTTTGCGACAGAGCGAGTCCAGTCGCCCGTCGAGAACTCGAATCGCACGCCCAAGAATTCGATTGCAGCGTCTATCGAGTTCCGATGGTGAGGACGGATGCTTGCTAGTTCAACCCCAATGTTTCTCGGGGTCAGTACGGTACGATTCCGGATATGGTAGAGCACACCCGAACGTTGGGATTTCGCGTCGCGTTCGCGATAGGATTAGGGACGATGATTGCCGCGGGCATCTTCTCGCTCTCGGGAACCGCCATTGCGCAAGTCGGCAGTAACGCCGTCATCTCGTTCGTCATCGCGGCGGCGATTGCGGGCGTAACTGCGGCTTCCTACTCCGAGTTCGCGTCCATCTACGCAGAAAACGGCGGTGGATACCTCTTTTCGTCGCGCACGTTCAAGGACGACCGACTGCTCTTCGCGGTCGGTGCGTCACTGTTTCTGGGTTACTCCGCGACGACCGCGTTCTACCTCGCCACGATGGGCGAGTGGTTCCACCAGTTCATCATTCCGCACGACATCTCGATTCCACACGGCACCGTCGCGGTGGCGACCGCAATCCTGCTCGGCGTGCTGAACGCCCGCGGTACCGAGGAGAGCGGAACCTTTCAGGTGATCGTTACGGGAGCGAAAGTCGCCGTTCTGCTCGCGTTTATCGGCGGCGCACTCGCGTACCAAGCGCCGTCCGCGACGGTGGACACGTTCATCGGCGGCTTCGAAAAAGGCGGCCCGGCGGGTATCATTTCCATCGCCGCCGTCGCGTTCATTACGTTTTTCGGCTTCTCGGCCATTGCAGCGAGCGCGGGTGAAATCATCAATCCGAAAGAGACGGTGCCGAAAGCCATCGGTGCGAGCATCCTGACCGTCACCGTGCTTTACATCTTCGTCATCGTGGCGATGATGAACTCGCCGACCGACCCGCAAATCATTCAACAGCAGGGCGAGACCGCGATGGGGAAGGTCGCAGCCGATTTCCTCGGGAGTTTCGGAAAGTGGCTCATCGTCGCTGGAGCCATCTTCAGTATGGTGAGCGCCTCGAACGCCTCGATTCTCGCGGCCAGCGGAATAGGGTCGCTGATGGGAAGACAGGGACAGGCACCGCGGCGATTCTCGCGCATTCACTTGGAGTACGGCACGCCGTTTTGGAGCGTGGTGGCCTGCACCGGAACCATCGTCACACTCGTCGTGGCGTTTATCGCGCTGTTTCCGGCGGAAGGTGGAGCCACACCGATTAACCTCGGCTTGGAAGCGCTCACTGGTTTTGCGAACCTGAATCTGCTCGCGCCGCTCGCGGTCGTCAACGTCGCACTCATTCTCTCCCGGCGACGTTTTCCGGAGATAGAGCGGCCGCTGAAAGTGCCGCTCGTTCCGTTGCTTCCGATAGTCGGTGTACTGGCGAACCTTGCACTCATCACGAACCTGCCGCCACACGGCATCGTCGTCGGAATCGCGGTGGAGGTGGCGCTCGTCGGGGCGTACCTCCTCTGGGGCGGTGCACCCGACGTGGACGAGATGATGACTCGAACCGTCGCCGCCCGCTCCCCGACGACGAATGGCGGAGAACCGAAGCCTGTAGGCAGCGAGGAGTCGGACGTCGGGAAAGCGGGTGCGGAGGATGTGGAGCAATCCGACGAGGATAGATACCGTATTCTCGTGCCGGTCGAACGAATGTTCAACGCATCGGAATACGTTCGTCTCGCCGGAAGAATCGGCG
This sequence comes from Haladaptatus pallidirubidus, assembly GCF_020700235.1. Classification (GTDB taxonomy): domain Archaea; phylum Halobacteriota; class Halobacteria; order Halobacteriales; family Haladaptataceae; genus Haladaptatus; species Haladaptatus pallidirubidus. Next base: position 522,251 of record NZ_CP085301.1, read on the forward strand.
CACTGCGGGGAGAAAACCCGCTCGTTCAAGTCGTCAACGTCACGCAGATTCCCGAGCAGACATCGAGCGACGACGTCACCGACATCGCAAACGCGCGGGCAGACCGGTTGCTCGACACTCTCGGCGAGGCGAACTTCGACGTGGAGTACACCGTCGAAGGCCACATCTGTCGGAGCGTTTCGTTCGACATCCTGAACACCGCTCGGACGGACGACGTTGACCTCATTCTGATGGGCTATCCCAAGGAACACGAGGACGTCGCGGAAGCGGTCGAGTACGACTCGCCCTGCGACGTGCTGTTCGTGGACGGATTTGGCGAGGAATCACCGACCCTCGACAGCATCACGGTCGGAACCGGCGGCGGGCCACACCACCAAGCGGCGGTCTCGCTCGCCAACGAACTCGGGCGAACCGGCTCCGATGTTCACGTCGCCGACGTCACGCCGAGTCGCGACGGTGGTACGGCGGAAGACCTCGACGGAACTCTGTCGGAACTCGGAGATGTGTCGCAGGTGCAGACGCACGAAGCGCAAGCCGACACGGTTGCCGAGGGATTAGTTGCCGCAGCGGAGGAACACGACAGCGTGCTGGTCATCGGCGCGTCCCGAACCCGCCTGCTGAAGCGCTGGGTGTTCGGCAGTACCCCCGACCGCGTGGTCTCCTACGCCAAAATCGCGGGCGTTCCGGTCATCGTCTGTTCCCGCCCGACGGGCGTTTCCGGACGATTGGAGGACGCACTGTTCCCGGTTTATCGAACGCTCAAAAAATTCCGTCGTGGTCACGCGCCGGAACCGAACTCGAACTGAGAACCCGATTCGAATCGGATCGAAAACGGGTTCGGCTTAAATCTCCTCGTGAATCCAGTAGTGGGCGATGTGAGTCGCGTCCACCCAGTGAACCTCGTCGTCAGCCTCGATTTTGATGTATGGTTCCTCCTCGAACTCGACGTTGTGGGTGTGGAGTTCGAGCTCCTCCCCACCAGCCGTTTTCGCCATGATTTCGCCTTTTTCCTGCAGTTCATCTTCCAATCGCTGGTAGATATCCGTCATTCCGGTGAAATCGACGGCGGGAATCGCGAAAAATTTTGTTGCCAACGAGGTAAGAGAAATGGTGGAGTGAGGAGACTCGACTGGAAAAGGACAACCGCATTTGACGGAAAAGACTCAAACAATCCGGCGCGCGCTGGCACGGGTCTGAGGAGTTCACCTCCGAAGGCCCGTGGTGATAGCGTGCGAGGGATGAGCACTGGAGCGGAGCGAAGCGCGCAATCGGCTGGGGAGGGAGTGGGTGGTGGTTCCCTGGTGGAGAGAGGCGAATGAGGAGCGACCGGAGTTCTCGTGAGCGAAGCGAACGAGAGCACGGAAGAGTTTCCCTCTTCCGGTGGGAGCGACGACTGAGGGCTTCGTTTGGCATCGTGATTTGCTCACTCTCGGTTTGATTGTATTGTGTTAGAGCAAATCACGACGCCAATGAAAACCGCAACCGTCCACGTGCCTCCCCAACCGGTTCTTTCATTCGTTTCACTCGCTCAGTTATCCCTCGCGCGCTTCAACGTGAGTTCTCGGACGTGAACTCCTCAAACTCGCGCTAGCACGCGCCACGTGGTTTGCATTGATACTTGAGAATTCGATTTCCATCAAAATCCTACAAAACACCGTTATCCCGCAGTAAATCAGCCAGAACGTGGAAGTAAAGAACCACAGCCGTGAAAACTGCAACTGCTGGCGAAGCGAACACAAATACACCGACCAGAACACCACCGAGGAACACGTGCGAGAGAATCCGTTCGTGTTCTAGTCCCGTGTCGTCCATGTCCTCGAACACCCAATCCTGGTCGCCAAAGGCGGCGATCGGGTTTCTGAGACAGGCCGTGAGATGTCGCCAGCTTCCGGTTCGAATCCGGGTCAGCACGAAGTGGTCTAAGTCGATGAAGACGCTCAAAAGGACGCCGTAGACGAACAGACCGGCAAGAACGGGCGTCCCGAACCGCTCCGAAAGCGGAACGAGAAGGAGTCCCGAGACGATCGCACCGATGAGGAAGTGCTCCCGCGAGTACATTGACCGAATCCGACACGGCGACGGGAGTAAAAGGTAGCGTCCCGCCGTCGAATCGGGGCGGCCAACGCTCCGAGTTCACTTTCACCCGATGGCACGTATTTTTATATTAATTCGTCTCGCGTGCTCGTCAATCGGAGATTCAGCGTGTGAACCGGATATTCTGCGTGTGAATCACATTCGAAGTTCGGTACGTTCATACTGCCTCCACCGCAGTGATTTACCCGATGGCAGGACACAGCGCGGAACGCGTACCGCTCGCTCGGCTTCCCTCCGGCGTCGAACTCGAAACGACGGTTCACACCTACGAAGGCGCCAACGACGGTCCAACGCTGTACGTGCAGGCCGCACAGCACGGGCAGGAAATCAACGGGAGCGAGGTGCTTCGGCGATTCCACGAGGAAATCGACCCGGCCGAACTCGCCGGGGAAATCGTCGCGGTACCGGTCGCCAACCCCCTCACGTTCGACCGCGTGTCCTACACCACGCCCGAGCAGTTGGACAGCATCAATCCGAACATGAACCGCGTCTGGCCCGGCGACGAGGATGGCACCCTCCAGGAACGCATGGCGGCAACGCTCTGGGAGTACGCGACGACGGCGGACGCCATCGTTGACCTACACACGGGTAGTCCGAACATGATGACCCACGTCGTGTTCATGGAAGGCGACGAAGAATCCCGCGCCCTCGCGGAAGCGTTCGGTACAGACCTACTCCTGTCGGAGCAGGCTGGCGACGCCGCCGACGTGGAATGGAGCGAGCGGGATTTCGGTGGCAAGTTCCGCGTCGCGGCCACCCGCGCCGGAATCCCGTCCATCACGCCGGAACTCGCGCACAACAAGGAAGTGGTAGAAAACGCGGTCGAAACCGGTTTGACCAGGCTGCTAAACGTCTGTCGCGAGCTCGGTATGCTTCGGCCGTCGCCCACCGAAAACGGCGATCGGGAACTCGCCCGGAACCACCTCGGCAGGGTAGATGCCATCGATTCGGGCCTGTTCGTGGTCGAATCGAATCACGAACTCGGCGACGAAGTGGACGCCGGAGAACGAATCGGAACCCTGTACGACCCGGCGACGTACGATGTGTTACAGGAAGTCGAAACCGACCGCACCGGAGTGTTGTACGCGCTGACTCGCGAAGCGACGGTCTGCGGCGGCGGAAAGCTGCTCAGCGTCGCGTTACTTCGAGACTGAGCCGCGAATCCCGGAGCGGAAAATCCCTGAACAGGGAGGTCCGGAGCGTCGAATTCCGACGCGACCTGTTTGATTTTTCCGGCGCCGGGAATGCGGGTGACGGCGACGCCGAGAATCCACCCGGGGCGCACCGGTTCCGAGATAGTGACCGCTTGATCGTAGTAGCCGTTTGCATCGCCCTTGGTGATGAATCCGGCGTGCGGGGCCGGACAGTTCCTGAGTTCGGCGCAGTTGTCCGCTCGCGCGAGATAGGCCGGATTCGCCTTCCCGTACCAGTTTTCCCCCTTCTCGACCCAGAATCGAGCCCGATGCAGTACCGGTATCGCGGCGTCGCTGCCGTTCGGCTGAAAGACGAGCACGTCGCCCGAAGCGCCGAGCGAGCGATAGCTCTGGTTCCTACCAGCGCGGGCGGAGACGACGCCGGAGCGACTCCCAGGCGGCGTCACCCGGTGTTCTTCCATGACGACGACGACGTCCGTCTGCTCGATGTTCGGGGCCATGCTCCCGCTGATGACCGTGTAGGCTGGCGGCCAGACGCCCATCGTCGCGACGAACAAGAGGCTAACCACGAGGAGAGCGGTAATCGTGTGTGCAACCAGTCTTCGGAACCTGAACACGATCCGTCGAAACGGAATGTGCCGGCTTTGTTATCGACCGCCTGCGAACCGTCAAGGACTGCTTTCCTGCCGATTCGACACCGAACAGTGGCTTCGTATCGAACGTTTTGCTCGGTCAAATTCGGCAAAAATCCACCGTTGTGGCGGTGGAATGGGATCGAAGCAAAAACCGATTCGACCCGCCATTCGACGATGAGTCGAATCAGTCTTCCACGAGGCCTGCGAACTCCTCTACGGGAACGATTTCCATCGTCTGCGTGTCGAGGCCCTGATTTTCGATGGCTATCGACGCCCGGAACGCGGCGTTTCTGTCCGGCGCGTCGAAGACGACCATGAAGTCGTACTCGCCGAGTATCGCGTAACTCGCCTCAATTTCGGCGTCGTACTCCTGGACCTCGGTGGCGAGATTCCCCAACGACGACGCTAATTTTTGGGCGTTCTGTACGGAACCGCGAATTTTTATCAGTGATACGTATTTTGCCATCGAACGAGGAACGCGGGTCATCGGCAAAGCAATTGCGGCGAACGTCCGTACCCGACGCAGAGAATCCGCACACACCACCACTTTGTATCCGCGGACGAATTAGACCCGGTATGACCACAGACGACCTCCGCGAGCGAATCTGGACGCGGTTGGAAGACGAGGGTGTCGCGCGATTTCCCTTCCCTCCGCACGGCAGAATCCCCAATTTTGCGGGCGCGAAGGACGCCGCGGAGCGACTCGCCGACCTACCGGAATGGGAGGACGCGAACGTGATAAAGGTGAATCCGGATTCGCCGCAACTCCCCGTCCGACGGCGCGCGCTCCGGGAGGGAAAAGTAGTCTACATGGCCCAACCGCGACTGCGGGACGAAAAGCCGTTCATGAAACTCGACCCGACGGAAATCGAGGATACAGACGCCGCCGCCACCGTTTCGAAGATGGACGACTACGCCGAACCGGTTGTACCGGACGAGATGCCGCCGGTCGATTTCGTCGTTTCGGGGAGCGTCGCGGTGACGGACGAGGGCGCGCGAGTCGGGAAGGGAGAAGGGTACAGCGACCTCGAATATGCGGTTCTCCACGAGCTGGGGCTGGTGGACGAGCAAACGACGATTGCCTCGACGGTTCACGAGATACAGGTGGTCGAGGACGAGATTCAACTCGAACCCCACGACGTGCCGATGGACGTACTCGTCACTCCTGACGAGGTAATCCGCACTGAAACTCCGTTTTCGCATCCCTCGAGAATCGACTGGACGGAACTACCTGAAGAGAAAATCGAGGAGATTCCGCTTCTCGGACGACTGCGACCGTAGTCAGGAGAGAGCCGTTACGCCGTTGAAACTGGAACCGGAAACGGGAACGTATCCTCCGATAACCGACGATACCAGTTCGATTGGGGCGAATAACGAACTTCGAGGGGCGCGAGAAACGGAGCATGCGCACAGTTTGGGTCGTGCTTTCGGTCGTGCTCGCATTTACACTGGTTCCGGGTATCGGAAATACAGTGAGTCAGCAAGCCGCGGAACCGGAAAATCCGAACATTCAGAACGAGCGACAAACGGTCGATTCCGCCACCTCGGTCGATTCCTGCACGACGATTTCGAATCCGGGGCGCTACACCCTAACGAGCGACGTGACGAACGCGACGGACGACACCTGCATCCGCATCACCGCGAACGACGTAGTGTTCGACGGGCGAGGAAACGACATCGACGGCGTCGGCGCGTTCGGTTCCGCGGGCGTCCTTGTCACGGGCGGCGAGAACGTCACGGTTCGGAACGCGACAGCGACCGACTGGGACGACGGGATTCGATTCACGAGCGTGCAGAACGCGACCGTCCGAGAGACGACGACGGCCCGAAATCGCGTCGGACTCTCGCTCGTCTCGCTTCGCGGCGGAACGGTCGTGAACAACACCGCACGGGAGAACGCGGTGGCGGGCGTCTTCCTCGTCGGTGCGAGCGAGAACAACACGCTCCGGAACACGACGGCGAACGAGAACGCGCTGGTCGGCGTGCAACTCGTCGAAGCGAACGGGAACAGAGTTCTCGATACAGTCGCTCGCGGCAACGAGTTCGGAGTCGCCCTCATCGGCGCGAACGACAATACGGTTCGCGGGAGTGCCGCGGACGAAAACGAAATCGCCGGGGTGTGGCTCTCCGCCGCCGCCGACAACCGCATCCGCGACAATCGGGTTTCGAACCGGTTTTACGGCATTTACCTCGCGGATGGTGCGCGAAACAACACGGTCGAATCGAACACCGCGCGGAACAACTCCGTGGGCGTTCGCCTTCGTGCGAGCGACGGAAACGCCGTCCTCCGGAACACGGTTTCGAACAGCAGCGACACCGGAATCCTACTCATTTCGAGCGACGAAAACCGCGTCGTCGGCAACACCGGCGCGGACAACCGCCGTGGAATTATCGTGTCGGAGTCGTCGCAGGGGAACAGCCGGTCGAACAATTCGGTGGGAGAGCAAGAATAACTCGTCGCAGAGACGGTATTCACACGCGAGGGGCGTATTCGCGGGCGAACACCGTGACGAGCGAGCGAAACACGCCGAGTACGATGGGACCGAAAAAAAGGCCCATGAAGCCGAACGCGTAGACGCCGCCGAAAATGCCGACGACGAGCAGACCGGGATTCAGCCGCGCCTCGCGGCCGCTGACCACGGGGCGGAGGTAGTTGTCCGAGAGGCTGATGACGAGGGTTCCGTAGACGAACAGAAACAGGGCAGAAATCGGATGATTCACGACGAACAGATACGCCGACGCCGGTAGCCAGACGACGGACGCCCCGATAATCGGAAGCAACGAGAGAAACGTCGTGACGGCCGTCCAAAACACGACGCCCGGAACGCCCGCGATGGCGAGGCCGATACCGGTCAGTATACCCTGGACGATCGCCACGAGGAGGTTGCCGACCAGCACGCCCCACATCACCTGATTCATCTCGCCGTACAGTTCGTCTTGTACCGGCGCCGGAAGCGGCGTACTTCGGCGAATCCATCGAAGCAACGTCTCGCCGTCCACGAGGAGGTAGTACAGGAGAAACCCCAGAATCGTGATTCCGATGAGCGCGTCGGAAATTCCGCCGAAGATACTCATCGCGTTGTTTACAATCTGGGACGTGCTGCCTTCCGGAATGAACTCTCGAATGTTCCGCCCCTCGATGGCGATTCCGGTGTAGCGTTCGACAAGGTCGAAGAGTTCGAAAATCTGCGGGTCGCCGCGGAGGATTGCCCCGAGAATCGTCGCCGCCTGTTCGGCGGCGATGATAATGAACGTAGCGACGGGGACGAGTATCACGAGCGTCGTTCCGATGAGGAGCGACAGCGCCGAAATCCGCGGTCCAATTCGAGGCGCGAGTCGCTTCTGAAGCGGATGGAGAACGTAGCTCAACAGAATTGCTGCCAGTACGTACTGGAGAAACGGCTTGACGAGCAGTCCGACAAGAAGGCCGAACACGGCGATGAGGAACAGCAAAAATCCGCGTTCCCGGTTCATGGGAGTACGACACCGCGATGACGCATAAATCGACGCCCCGAAAAGTGAACCGTCAACGGGACGGTAATCGTCGCACTGGTGAGCACGTCTATCTCTCCCGCCACGAAGCGTCGCCGAAATCCATCTCGATACGGTAATCGTCGCACTGGTGAGCACGTCTATCTCTCCCGCCACGAAGCGTCGCCGAAATCCATCTCGATACGGCTCTCTAACTCGTCCACGTTCCGAATCAGCGAGGACACCTCCTGTCCTTTCTTCCGGCGCGCCAGTTTGAGCGTTCGTGCGATTTCCCGCATTTCGTCGATGCGGAGGTCGAGACCGAGGACGAACGAGACGACATCGTCGATGTCGTCTCGTCCGCTTTCGTCGCCGCCAGCCAGCGTTTCGAAGCCGTTTCGGACGGCTTCTTTTTGCTCGTCGGTTAAAGAATCCGGGTTTACGACGCGGAGGGTGCGGAGGTCGGAACTGGAGAGATTTATCGCACCGCCGCCGGTGACCCTTCCGTGGCTCTCGATGACGATTTTCGAGAGGCTGGAGTTCAACAGTCCGAGCAGGAGCGCTGAATCGATGGCCGTTGGCCGTACCAACAGAAACCGATTGCTGGCGACGATTTTTTCGTCGGTTCGGGCGAAAAACCGGTGCGTGTCCATCGCCTGCGGACAGACGATCGGAGCGGTGTCGTCGTCCAACGACCCCGTGTTGAACCACGGGTCGTTGAGTTCTACCGATTTGTTCGACCGAGATGGCTGTCGTTCCGCCCAGCGAAGGTACGACAGGACGCCGTCGTACCCGTCGCGCTTCAGCGCCGACGTGACGCTCGCTGCGAGGTTGCCGGAGGTGCCAGAGGTGGATTCGAACGCTAATTCGGATGCGACCTCCGAGACGTAGTCGTCCATATCGAGCATCCATTTTTCCGCATCGGCCGCCGCGTGTTCGTACCCGTCGAGTTCTTTCACGCTCTTCACCGCAGGGCGGAGGAATCGGTCGTCGATGGTTCGAGCGCGGACGGTGTCCGCATCGAGGATGAAAATCGGGTTCGCACCCGTCTTTTTCCCGCGCGTTATCGCTGCGATGTCGGACAGGGGAATCGTCTCCTCGTGTTCGAGAACCGCCGTGTAAAGGGTGGGGGCGGTGATGTACTGCTGGTTCTTTTCTTCGGGATTGGTGGCCAAATACGACTGGGAGACAGCGATCGTTCGACACTTTGAATTCCCGCGAATCGCCATGTGCCCCCCATTCGGAACGTCCGCGGTTCGGTCGATACGCTCCAAAATATCGTCTTCGTCCATCCACTCGTTGAGGCGGATGAAGTTCGTTTGCGTGCTTTCGCGCGCCGCCGCATCGTCGGTACGTTCCGCCAGCAACAACACCGTATCAACTAGCGCGTCCTCGAAGAGGCGCTTCCGGAACCCGACCACTGCTTCGACTTTGTACTGGTCGTAGAGGAATCGGCGAAGCGACGGGCCGTAATCCGCGGACATCCACTTCGTCGGAATCACCCACGCCAACCGCGCCCCCTCGCGGAGGAAACGCGTGACGTTCGTGAGAAAATAACAGTAGAGGTCGCTTCGACCGTCGATTTCTTCCTCGCCGTCGTAGTAGTTCCGCGACGAATCCCGTTCGAACCGCTGTAAGTGTTCGCGAAAATGGTCCCGATTCGGGTACAAAAACTCCTGGCGGACGTACGGCGGGTTCGCGACCGTCGCGTCGAACGTCCTGAGTGCGCCGTCTGTTCCATCGTTTTCTTTCGTGTTCGGCCCTCTCGTTCCCGGTTCGAGGTCGAAAAAGTCGGCGCGGTGCGCAAAGCGCTCGGTCACCGGTTCGCGGACGTTCCGAGTTGCGAGGTTGAGCGCGGTGAGCCGGAGCGGGAACTCGTTTATATCGACCGCCGTGATGCGCCGGAGAATCTCCCGGTGGGTGAGGTTCCCCAACTGGTCCAGTCGTTTGTACGCCTCGATGGCAATCGCCCCCGAGCCGCTGGCCGGGTCGAGAAACCTGTCGTCCGGCGACCGAATCGCCCATTGGGAGAGAAGCCGTCCGATTGCGTCCGGGGTGTAGAACTGGCCGAGCGCTTTCCGTTCTTCGACCGGGATGAGTTTCTGATACAACTGCCCAACGGCGTCGATGTCGATATCCGAAAACGGCTCTTTTTCGACACTACTGGTGAAGGCGGACAGACGCTCCTGTGTTCGTTCGTCGTTCGGAATCGCGCCGAAAAACTCGCTCTCTGCCTCGAAAATCGGGTCTGAATCGTGGTCACCGGCCGCCGAGCGAACGCATCCCGAAAGCTGTTGGTCGAGGGTCTGCACCGACGCATCCGACGGTCGGTCGTCGCCGAACTCGTCCACGCGGACGAGTTCGGCGAACACGATTCGGTTCATCAGCAGATACGCGTACTGCCGGGCAGCGATTCGGAACGTCTCTTTCACCTCGGGATACTCGAACGGATAGTCGTTTTCCCGCGCCCACTCGACCAGCAACTCCCGAAATCGGTCGCAGTCATCGAATCGCTCGCGGATGAGTGATTCGTACAGCGGATAGATACTGGTGTGAAAACTACGAAGTCGGGGAACGACGACGTCGTCAAATTCTACCGAGGCTCCGGAACCATTCCGTAGTTCGACCGCGTCCGCGACGAACTCGCCGACAAACTCCTCGACGGAAAGCGCACGAAGGTCGTAGTGTCGGCGGGCAAATTCGGGGGTACTCGCCCGGGATTCGGTTCGCCGGAACAGGAACGCGTCGCGTTCGTTCGCCGTGACGAACAGGCTCGCATCTTTCTTTCGGGCGTATCGGTCGCCCCGCCGTCTCACGTCCGCCGAGTGCGGGTCTACGGTTTTGTCGGTTACCGCGACGACGATGCCACCGCGGGAGGTGGACGGAATGAAGATGTCGGCGGAGTCGTCCTTCTCACGTCCCTCTTCGTCGGGCGTCTCGAAGTCGGTGTCGTGCGTAGAGACGTAGTTCTCTATCGCCGAAAAAAGACGTGCGCGAAAGGCGACCTCCGAACCCATAGTCCGTGACTCAAAGGTCTGGTTCAAGAATCTTCCGTGATTCGGATAGCGCGACCGCGAAAATTGCGAATCGAACGTGTTCGGCGGAGCTTATCCGCCGAACATCTCGCGCATCATCGGATGCATCTCCATCAACTGCTCTTCGGCGATTTCCTCGTAGAGCTTGTACGTGATGGACACCGTCAGCAGGAGTCCCGTACCAGAGACTGCGCCGATGGTGCCGAGCATGTTCGCCATGACGGCCAGCAGGCCGACCAGCGCGCCGCCGAGGACGGTGACTTGCGGGATGTATCGCTCCATCACCTTCTCGATGACGCCAGTGTTCTGGCGGAAGCCGGGTATCTGCATCCCGGAGTTCTGAATCTGCTTCGCCGTCGCCTCCGGCCCCATGTCCGTCGTCTCCACCCAGAAGATGGCGAAGATTGCGCCACCGACGACCATGAAGCCGAGGTCGATTGCAACGCGGAGGAGCACTTGCCACGCTTCGTGTGTCGCAGCGGGACCACCCGCCCACCACATCCAGTCCTGCGGTTGCTGGATGGGGGCGAGGTAGTAGAACAACCCGCTGGTGGGTTGCCCTTGCGTGTAACTACCGAGCCACGCCGGAAGACCGCCGAGCTGACTGTCGAGGATGCGCCCGAGGAACTGGATGTTCGCTTGCAGGGCGCGGACGAGGATCATCGGCAGGACGCTCGCGTAGATGAGCTTCACGGGGAAGCGACCGCGGGCACCCTTCACTCGCGCGTGGCTGAGCGGAATCTCGACGCGCACGCTTTCGGCGTACACGACGACGGCGAAGATGAACAGCGTCGTCGCGAGGGCGAGCAGACTACCGCCGCCGAACAGGAGGTACTGAATCCCTTCGCCCGTCAGCAGCGACGGAACGTTCTGCGCGCTGCCGGTGATGATGGCGATCCACTGCGGGATGATGCCCGCCGGTCCCTCCAATCCGGGCGAGATGAACCCGCCGACGAGGCTCTGGCTGACACCGGCGATGATGAACAGTCCGATACCGCTCCCGACGCCCCACTTGCTCACGATTTCGTCCATGAACAGGACGAGCATCGCGCCGACGAATATCTGCGCGAAGATGAGCCACTGAACCGCCATCGTGGAACCGAGCGCGGCGACAAGCGCCTCCTGCGGCTGGAAGAATCCGCCGACGAACACCATCGGCAGGCCGGTCAGACAGATCATCACGACCACCAGCAGTTTCTGGAGGCCCTGATACAGCACTTGGTCGCGCGGGTCGTTCGTATCGAGTCCGAGGAGGTCGGCACCGCCGAGCAACTGGAGGACGATGCTCGCGGTGACAATCGGCCCGATACCGAGATGTAACACGGACCCCTGTGCGCCCGCGAGAAGCGAGCGGAACTGACCGAAGAGGTCCGTACTCGTATTCACTCCGTACAGAGTGACGTTCGTCAAGAAGAAATACAACACGAGAACGCCTGCCGTCCACGTTAGCTTGCGCTTGAAGGGGACGTGCCCCTCCGGGCGCTGGACGGTGGGCATCCGTGTTAAAACCGGTTCTGCGGTTTCTTTCCAACCCATTGACTATGCCTCTGACTTCATCACACGTATCTCCTTCGACTTCGTAATGTGACAATCCGCGGAGTTTCCCCCGTTCTCTCGCGTCGAGGGAACGTTGTCCAATCGGGAACGGAAAATCAAAATCGGAATCACGGGAACGTTTCAGTCGTCCTCGCCGAACCGAGCTCGACCGCCGAACCGACAGTTGTCCGTGAGTCGCATACTGTTCCCTCTGACGACAATAAGAATTGTCATTTCAGATAGAACAGCAGACTAATCAAACCGGTCGGTAGCAAAGAGAACAATCGTCAAGAAACGGAATGTATTCGGCGGAAGACTACTCGGCTTCGTCTTCGTCGTCCGACGCTTCGTCTTCTTCTGCTTCGGCGCGCTCGCAGAGGACGGCTTCGCCGTCCGCTTCCTCGATGAGTTCGACTGCGGATGCCGAGAAGGCGTCCGCGGTCACGTCGAGGGTGTTGCGAACCTGGCCGCCGCCGAGCACCTTGACGGCGTCGGCGTCCCAGCCGTCATCGACGACGTCGCGCGCGTCGATTTCGTAGCCGTCACCGGTCTCTTCGGCGACACCTTCTGCCGCCAAGAGTGCGGCGTCTTCGTCGAGTTTCTGCACGGACACGGTGAGCACCGTCTCCTTTGCGTCTTCGGGTCGTTTGAACCCGTGCTTTCCGAGCGGTTCGTAGTTGTGGAACTCGTGTTTGGCGCGGCCTGCGCGTCCGCGTCCGCCGCGGTTACCCGCACCGCGGCGGTTCTTGTGCGTCCCGCCGCCGTGCGTGCGCGAGCCACGTTGGCGTCGTTTCTTACTCATGGTTATCGCATCGACTTGAGGAGTTCGTTGATTTCCTCAGTCGTGTGTTTGCCGAGTTGGCCGCCCTCTTTCGTGGGGTGTTTGATACCGTCGTGACCACCGCGCGGCGGGTGGAGTCGAAGGACGGGCGTCAGTCCCTGCTCTCGGAGGGTCGTCTCCTCGTCGAGCAGCGCCCCCGCGAGTTCGGCGAAGTCGGCGTACTCCGTGTTTTCCGCGAGCCATTCCTCGTCAACGTCGTCGTTTCCGTCGAGCGGCTGCGATCGCTTCGACAGAACCGTCTCCAGGACTTCCTGGTCGGGTTCGCCGTGTGCGACCCAATCGTTGACCTTCGTCACCATTCCGCGGTAAGTTTCCGTCTCCGGAACCAGCGCGCAGTGATTGACCTTGTGGAGGTTGAGCATGCCGAGGGTGTCACGGACACCCTGCGTCATGTCTACCTCGCCGCGAATCTGGACGACTGCTCTCATCAGTCGGCCACCTCCGGCTCTTCATCGGGGCGGGCGCGCGGACCGCGCGCCTGCGATGCGTTCTCCAAGGCGTTGTACGTCGCCTTGGCGAGGTTGAGTGTCGTTCGCGTGTTGCCGTGGCTCTTCGTCCATGCGTTCTCGATACCCGAGAGTTCGAGGATTTTGCGCACGGTGTCAGTTGCCGCGAGACCCAGTCCGGCGGGTGCCGGGATGAGCTCGACTTCCACACTGCCCGCCTTGCCGGTCGTCCGGTGGGTGAGCGAGTGCGGTCGGTCGCTTCGGTCCTCCCACGACCCTGCGCCGCGGGGGACTTGGACGATGTTCAGTTTCGCAATCTCGATTGCCTTCTGGATTGCGCCGCCGACTTGGTCGTCTCGTCCTTCTGCGTAGCCGACGAACCCGTCGCGGTTGCCGATTGCGCAGACACAGCGGAATTTGACACGCCGCCCGGAGTCGGTCATGCGCTGAACCATGTTGATGTCCAGCACTTCGTCTTCGAGACCGGGAAGGAGCTGGTCAACGAGTTCCGGCTCCTTCAGCGGGAGTCCGGAGTTGAGGGCGTCTTCCATCGTGTCGATTTCGCCCTCGGCGACCTTGCGGCCGAGACGGGTCTGGGGTTCCCAGCCGTCGTTGTAATTTGCACACATGTTATTCGTCCTCCTGGAGGTTCGAGAGCACTTCGTCGAAGTGCTCGGGTAGTTCGGTGGCGTCGAAATCGCCGCCGTACAGCGAGTCGTCTAGCTGTTCCGCGTACTCGGCGATGTGTTCGCCGCGGTTACGCGACCAGTCAGCCAGCACGCTGTCGTTGTGCGGGATGTCGAGGCCAGCGTCGATTGCACCTTCCTGTACTGCAAATGCCTTGCTACCGGGTGTTGCCGAGTTGAGACCGATGTCGAGGACTGCTTCCTCGTAGTCGGCATCGAGTGCGCGTTTTCCGAGCAGGTATCCAGTGAGGTACGCGCTGGGGATATTGCTCGTCGGGGCTTCCCAGCCGTACTCCTCCAAATCGCCGGAGTACGCACTCGCAACCGTGTTGTCGCCGTCGGGACCCATCGTGACCAGCTGCGCCCTGACGTGCTGGTTGCTCTTCCGAGCGACCAGGCGGGGCTTGCCCGATTTCAGCAGGCGCAACCTCTGATGGTAGTCAGTTCGGACCTCGCGGCGGCGGCGCATCGGCACCTTGTATCGTGGTCCAGTTGCCATTGTTAGTAGTTGTTCTCTATGTAGTTCAGCAGATACTGCACACTACGGAACTCGCCACCCTTGGACTTGTCATAGAGGTCACGGTACTGTGACTTCGTGATTTCGCCCTCGGAACGGAGTTCTCGAAGTTTGCGTCTCTGCGCGCGGATTTGGTTCTGCCACTCCTCTTTCGAGTTCTTGCGGCCGCCCTTCTTCCCCTTTCGGGTGCCCGGTCCCTTGCGGTGACCGTATTTGCGCTTCGATTTGCGCTCGCGGGCGCGGCCGCGGGAGTTGCTCTTTGCGTCTTTCGCCTGAATCGACCCGTCGTCGACGAGTTCGCGAATGTCCTCGCGGGTAATCGCGTCCGCGATGGCACCCTGCGCGTCGGGGTCGAACCAAACGCGGTTCTTCCCGACGTCGAGCACGTCGGCGGCGAGTCGCTTCTGTGCACTCAGGTCACTCATTCTCTACCTCCACTTCGACGTAGGTCGGGTTGAGAACGCGAATGTTCTCTTCCTCGGCGACTTCCTCGATACGCTCGCGCTTGCGAGCGCCGACTTTCGAGGCGATGCGAACCGCTTCCGTGTCGCCGTCCACGCCGTCCAAATCGTCGACGTTGTGGACGCGAACTTCGTCGAATCCGCTCGGGTGTTTCCCCCGGACGGATTTCGGCGTGCGGTAGCCGGATTCGACCATGTCGCCTTTGCCCTTGATGCCGCGGCGTTGCTTGCTCAGCGCACCGCGGGGCTTGCGCCACGATTCGGGCGTCCGCTTTTTCTTGTGGTAGTCCTGTCGATTGAACTGCGGTTTGCCCTCGCGTTTGCGCTGTTGGAGAAGTCGCGCTTCCTCGTCGCCGAGGCTCGGCGTCTTCTCGGTCAGGCCGCGTGGTTGCAGTTCGGTTTCGACATCTTCGTCCGATTCTTCTTCCTCGGCCTCGTCGTCCTCGATTTCGGCTTCGGTTTCCTCTTCGACTTCGAGGCCGCCGACGTCCGCTTTGATACGGGCGGCGAGCGCGTTGCCGATTCCATCGACTTCGGCGAGGTCGTCCTGACTGGCGGCGACGACGTCCTCGACGGACTCGTAGCCGGCGTCGCGAAGCGACTCGGCCTTGCTTTCGCCGACACCGCTGATGTCTTCTATCTGTTCTGGTTCGTCTGCCATCTATCAGGCACCTCCTGTAGACGGCTTCTCCGTAATGTAGACGCCGTCTTGGAACACGCGCGTGTCTTTGCCGCTCACGCGAGTGAGTTGTTCGATGTCCGCGGCGGTCTGGCCCACGTCTTCGATGCTGGGGCCGCGCAGGAACAGTTCCTCGTCGCTGACTTCGACGGTGGTGTCCCCGTGGATGTTGGTCCGTCGGGGCGCTTTCTCACCGAGAAAGTTCTCGATGACGACTGCGTCGCCCTCGGAACGAACCTGCATCGGGAAGTGAGAGTAGAAGACTTCCATCTTGTACTCCCACTCCTCGGACACGCCGTGAATCATGTTTCGTACGTGGCTCTCGAACGTTCCCATCGTCGCCTTCGTTTTGGCGTCGGTGGAATCGCTCTCGATGACCACTGCGTCCTCCTCGACGCTGACGCTGATATCTGGGTACCAGAGCCGTCGCGTGACGGTTCCTTCGGGTCCATCAGCGGTCAGGTCGAGGTGGTCTACGTCAGTGGTCACCTCGTCCGGAATTTCGATTTCTACTCGTGGCATGGTTCTAGTAGACGTAGGCGATGACTTGGCCACCGATTCCCTGATCGCGGGCCTCGTAGTGGCTCATGACGCCGTGGCTGGTCGTGACGACGAGCGACCCGTAATCTTGGGCCGGGAGGAATCGTTTCTCCCATTTCTCGAAATCGTCTTTGCCCGCGGAGTACCGGGGCTTGACCGCGCCACATTCGTTGATTGCGCCTTTTAGTTCGACCTCGAAGCGACCGGCTTTACCGTCGTCGACGAACTCGAAGCCGTCGATGTACCCGTGGTCGTAAAAGACCTCGAGTACGCTGCCAATCTCGTTCGAGGCGGGCTGTACCGTGTGGGACAGATGACCGACACTTTCGGCGTTGTCCACGCCGGAGAGTGCGTTGCTGAGTGGGTCGTTTCCTGCCATAGTTATCGGTACTTCTTGAATCCCATGTCGCGTGCAATCTCGCGGAAGCACTGGCGACACAGATTGATGTCGTATTTTCCGACCAAGCCTTGCTTTCGACCGCAGCGCTGGCACGTTTCGAGTTGTCCAGTGCGCTTGGCCGTCTGCTCGCCGGTCGCGTCGTTCTCACTTTCGCTCATTCGTCCACCTCAACGTCGAAGTTGGCTTCGAGGAACGCCGTCGCGTCCTCGGCCGTCAGTCGGTGGTTCGACGGAATCTGGCGGGACACCTTGTCGCGCTTTGCGACGCGGTAGCCCGGTCGAACGAGGTTGACGGTCACGTCAAGCCCGTAGATTCCGACGTTCGGGTCGTACTCCTGGCTCGGGAACTCGGTGTGTTCGTCGACACCGAAACTGAAGTTCCCCGTCTCGTCGAACTGTGATTTCGAGAGACTGGAAAGCGACAGTGCGGTATCGAGGAACTCGTGTGCGGTCTCGCCGCGGAGCGTGACCTTCGCACCGATTGGGTCGCCCTGACGGATGCCGAAGTCCGGCATCGTGGACTTCGCCAGCGTACGGACGCTCTCTTGCTCGGTCACGTCCTCTAAGATTTCCTCGGCGTTGGCGAGTTCTCGACCACCTTCACCGACGCCCATGTGGACGACGACTTTCTCCACTTTCGGCTCTCGCATCTCGTGGAATTCGGCTTCGCTCATTCGTCATCACCCGTAGACGAAGTCTGCTGTACTTCGGACGAGTCCGAACCGCCCGTGAAATTCTCGTCGATGACGACGAGGTATTCCTCGACGGTTTCGAACGTGGTGTCGTCACCTTCGACGGTGACAGTGTTCGATCCGCTTCCGGGCGTCACCGTGATGTCGGTGACTTTACCGATTTCGCCCGCGTGCTGACCGCGGACGGCGGTGACGAGACAGCCTTCCTCGTATGGGAAGTGAACGAGAATTTCCTTCTCCTCGGTTCCCACGACGATGGAGTCTTTCGTGCTGTATTCGTCGGCGTCATCCACGCGGAGATTGCTTCCGTCGTGGAGGTTGAGTTGCGTTTCGCCACCGGTGACCTGCGTCTTGTCCTCGATTTTCGCCAGTCGGCCGTCCGCCGCATCTGCGTCGATGGGGGTCAGCGCGAGGCGTCCACCTTCGTCGGGGAAGACGCGGTAGTACTCTTCGCGTTCGGTGAACGCGATGATGTCGAACATTCCGATGGGTCGCTGTTCGTCGCTGATCGCCTCGCCGTTCACGAGAACGGAATCCTGGTTGAGCGCGTAGCGGGCTTCCTTCTTCGAGTTCGCGTAGCCCAGCACGTCCCGCAGAATGATGAGGAGCGGGACGCCGTCACGTCCGTGCGGGCCGGCGCCGGCCTTCACGGTGAACGTGGCGGTCTTTCGCTCGACCGGCCAGGAGTTCGGAACGGAGAGTCGTTTCTGATGGTTGCTCATTCGGTATCACCTTCCAGACGCGCCTCGCGGCGGTCGTCTTCGAGGTTGAGGTCGGTCACGCGAACGTTGCTCGTGTCGAGCGGACGCGGAACGTCCTCGCCGTCTGCTTTTTCGAGGGTGATTTCCTCGACGTGGATGACCGCGTCTTTCATATCCACTTCGAGCACTTCGCCCTCTTCGCCGGCGAAATCGCCGCGCATGATCTCGACCGTGTCGCCCGCGTTGACGCGGACGCTTCGCTGACCGTACTCCTCGCGGAGGTCGTCGGACAGCGTCGCTTTGACCTGCTGGTGTCGCTGGTGAAGCGAGGCGCGTTCGGTCTGGTTTCGCTGTTTGCGTGGTTGTCGAGTCATACTATCATCGTAGCTGTGCTTGCAATACTTCCGAACCGCTCGGCGACTTCCTGCGCGATGGGACCCTTAATCTCGGTCCCTCGCGGCTCTTCGACGTCGTCGATAACGACGGCCGCGTTGTCTTCGAATTTGACTCGCGTGCCGTCCGGACGGCGGATGGATTTGCGCTGTCGAATGATGACGGCCTCCAGCACCTGACGCCGCATCTCGGGCGTCCCCTTCGTGACGGACACGGTGATTTTGTCACCGATGCCAGCCTTCGGGTGTCGGCTCTTCGTGCCGTGGTAGCCGGAGACGCTGATAACTTTCAGCTCGCGTGCGCCGGTGTTGTCGGCGCAGTTGATCAGGGAGCCTTTCTCGACGCCCTGCGTCACGTCAGCTTTCAGCGCTTCCATTAGTTGTCACCTCCGTCCGTGACATCGTCTGCCACGGTCTCGACGACGACGTGTGATTTCGTCTTCGAGAGCGGTCGGGTTTCTGCGATACGAACCGTGTCGCCGACTTCGAGAGCCAGGCACTCCGGCGCGTGGGCCGGAACGCGGGAGCGACGTTTCATCTGCCGATCGTATTTCGGCACTGTAACGTCGTACTCTCGCTCGACGACGACGGTCTTTTCCATGTCGGTGGAGGCGACCTCTCCTTCGAGAATCTGTCCGCGCACGGAAAGGGTTCCGTGGAACGGGCAGTCCTCGTCGGAGCAGGTCTCCTCCGGTTCTGGTACGTTCAATCCTAACGCCATTTCGAATTACCTCCAGTTTCGGTACGCAATGCGGGTCGTGAGAGCAGCGTGACTCCATCCACCGTAACGTAGGCTCCGCCCTCGCCACCGTCGGAATCGTTCCGACGAGCCTCCGAGCGTGGCTCGGAGAAAGAGCCAGACTGACCGGAGTTTCCTCCGGCAGTTTCCGACTCCCGTTTGGACGGAGTCCCCGTTCCTTCGCAGGAAACGGCGGCTTCATCTGTGAGTCTGAACTCGAATCTCGTACCCTGCTTTGGTACCTGCCACGACCGAGACGCGGACTCGACGGTAAGCGTGCGCATCGTTTCGGAGACGACCCGACCCTCGATACCTTCGAGGGCGGGATTCGTGGCCGAAACGACCCGCACGGGCAGACCGGCGAGTTCGTGTTTCGTGAGCGTCTCGGGTGTCAGTGGCATCTTATTCGAGGTCGCCTTCTTCTTGCTGAATCGTCTTGATTCGAGCGATGGTTCGGCGAAGCTCCTTGATGCGACCCGGGTTCTCGGGCGCACCACCCGCGGCCTTGACAGCCTTCGAGTTGAGCAGTTCCGTCTCGAGTTCTTCGAGCTCTGCTTCTCGCTCGGCAGGCGTCATGTCGCGGATTTCTCCGGTGTGAAGAATAGCCATTATTCTTCACTCTCCTCGTCTTCCATTTCTTCGAGCAGTTCTTCGGCTTCGGCTTCGACTTCCTCTTCGAGCTCGTCGAGTTCCTCCTCGACGGACTCGGATTCGGAGTCCTCTGCCTCCGCCGACTCTTCCTCGATGACCTCTTCGACGATCTCTTCGTCAACCTCGGTCTCGCCGGGCTCTGGCGATTCCTCGTCGTCGGCTTCGAGTTCTTCGAGCGTTTCCTCGTCGGGTTCCTCGATGAGGGCCGCTTGCTCGTTGACCTCAACCGCTTCCGGAACGAGTTCTTCCGGGTTCGCATCCTCCTCGATGTGGAAGTCGTCGGGCAGGTTGGCTCCCGGCGGGATGATTTTGACATCCACGCCGATGGTGCCGAGTTTCATCACTGCGACGCCCTGACCGTGGTCGACGATTTCCTGTGCGGGTTCGCCGTTGTGCTTGATGTAGCCACGGTTGAACTTCTCCACGCGCGAACGTGCGCCCGTGACTTTTCCGGACAGGACGATTTCGGCACCGAGCGCGCCGGAATCCATGATTCGGTCGATGGTCGTGTGACCCGCCTTCCGGAAGTACCAACCGCGTTCGAGCGCGTTGGCCAGTCGGTCGGCGACGATTCGGGCGTTCAGATCCGGTTCGTCGACCTCTTGAACGTCGATCTGCGGGTCGTCGAGGTTGAACCGCTCACCGAGTTCTCGGGTGATTTTCCGGATGTTCTTCCCGCCTTTTCCGATAACCATACCGGGCTTTTCGGCCTTGAGGACGATTTGGGTCCCCATCGGCGTCTTGGCGACGTCCATGCCGCCGTAGCCCGCGCGGCCGAGTTCTTCCGAGAAGAACTCGTCTATCTGCGAGCGCTGAAGCCCATCTTGGATGAATTGATGTTCGTCTGCCATTATTCTTCAATCTCCTCTAGGATGAGTTCAACATCCACTTCAGGGGTGTTCCAGGCGCTTGCGCGGCCGAATGCGCGCGGCTTCCGGCCCTGCACTTCGCCGACCTTGTGGGCGGCGACGTGCATGATTTTCATCGACTCGCCGTCGAAGCCCTGCGCATCCGCGTTGGCGGTGACGTTGTCGAGGAGTTCGATGAACGCCTTGCTCGCCTTCTCAGGGTAACGACCTGCGTCCCAGCCGTCGATATCCGAGCGATGGCCGACGCCGCTGTTGTGCTGCTTAAACGGCACCGACTGCTCCTCGTTCACGACCTGCTGGAGGTACGCTTTCGCGTCCTCGGCAGTTTTGCCCTTGATTTCGCGGGCAATCGCCTTGCTGTGCTTGTGGCTCATATGCCGCTCCCGGAGCATCCCTTTCGCAGTGGTGTCCGGGTCGGCATCGACGCTGTAGCTGATTCCCATGGTTTATTTGAGTGGCACGAACTTCGAGGAACGGGTCGCACCGATGCCCGCTTGTCCGTGTTCGACGGAGTTGCGGGTCAACTGGAACTCGCCGAGGTAGTGGCCCAACATCTCCGGCTCGATGCGGACACGTTCGAACTCACTGCCGTTGTAGACGGAGAACGTCTTGCCAACGAACGATGGAAGCACCGGCATGTCGCGCAGGTGCGTCCGAATCGGGCTGTTCGCCGATTCTTCCTCGGTTTTGTTCCGGGCCTTTTCGAGCAGCTTCTCCTGCTCGACGGTCAACCCGCGAAGGATGCTTCGCCGCTTGCGTGCGGGGAGCAGTTCTGCGACTTCCTCCAGGCTCATGTCCTGCAGTTCGTCCAGGTCGTAGCCGCGATAGGTGAACTCACCCTCGCGTCCGGTTCGGTATTCGTTTCCGCTCATTTGTTACCTCCACGTCCAGTTCGTTTGGACGCGATGTCTCCGACCTTTCGTCCCGGCGGGGCGTCCCGCGAAACGCTTTTCGGTCGGCCGGGGTGCTGGCGGCCACCGCCACCGAACGGGTGGTCTACGGCGTTCATCGCCACACCACGCACGTTCGGCCACTTCGTGCCGCGAGCTTTCATCTTGTGATGTTTGTTACCGGCCTTAACCATCGGTTTCTCCGTCCGGCCGCCACCGGCGACGACGCCGATGGTGGCGCGGCAATCAGGCGACAAGCGCTTCATTTCGCCGCTCGGGAGTTCGACGACTGCGGCCTCACGGTCGTGCGTGATGAGGTCCGCGCTGACGCCGGAGGCGCGCGCGAACTTCCCGCCGTCACCGGGCTGGCGCTCAACGTTGCACACCGGAACCCCTTCCGGGATTTCGGCGAGCGGGAGCGTGTTGCCCGGCTTGATTTCGGCGGAAACGCCGACCTGAATCTCCTCGCCCACGCCGACTCCTTCCGGCGCGAGGACGAGTCGCTGGTCGCCATCGTCGAATTCGATGGCCGCGACCGGAGCACTGCGAGCAGGGTCGTGTTCGATGCCGACGACCGTGCCGGTGACCATGTCGCTGTCCTCGGTCTGTTTGTGGCTCAGTTCAGCTTTGTATCGGTGCGACGGTGCGCGGAAGGTCGGTCCACCGCGACCACGTCGCTGTCCCTGAATCCTTCGTCCCATTGTTAGAACACCCCGATTCGGGAGGCGACGTCCTGCGCGTCGTCGTCGTCCGACAGCGCGACAGTCGCCTTCTTTTTACCCTTCATCGTTACCTGGGTGTTGATTTTCTCGATGGTGACTTCGTAGCGCTCTTCGACTTCGTCTCGAATTTCAGGCTTCGTGGCGTCGAGCGAAACGATGAATTGGAGCTTGTTGTCGAAGTCCATCTCGTTCATCGCCTTCTCGGTGACCCACGGATATTCGATGACGCTCATCGGTCAGCCACCTCTTCGAGTGCACTCTCGGTCCAGACGGTCAGTCGTCCTGCCTGCGTCCCGGGGGCGAGGTCTTCGGCGTTGACCTCGCGCGCCGTCGCAACGTCAGCGCCAGCGAGGTTGCGCGCCGCGCGCGATGGTTCTTCGCTGGTGACGAACAGAATCGACTTTGGCGTCTTGTACTTGCGGCCACGGGTCGTCCCGCGACCTGCGCGAATCGACTTGTTTTCTTCCGCGCGCGTGATGTCGGCGTCGATGCCGACCGCTTCGAGGAAGGAAACGACTTCCTTCGTTTTGACGAGATCTTCGAACTCGTCGCTCACGACGAGCGGCAGTTCGGTATCCTCGTCGAAGCGGTGTCCGCGCTCGGAGACGCGCTCTGTATCCGTCGTCGCCGCGATGGCGCTTCGGATGGCCTGCTTTCGTTCCTTCTTGTTGATTGAACGCGTTCGATCTTTCTCCGCCTTCGGCGGGTGTGCGACACGCCCGCCCACGGTGAATGGAACGCGAGCGGCCCGTCCGTTCGTTCGCGGGACGTGAGCCATACCGCGGCCACTGCCCGGCGACTCGGCGGAGGTCCGCATTCCGGCGTGCGGGTCGGTGCCGTAGTCTTGTTTCCGGTTTGCCTGTGCGGCGAGCACTGCACGCTTGATGAGGTCCGTTCGGACGGTCGTGTCGAACACGTCCGGAAGGTCAACCGTGTCAGCCTCCTCGCCATTCAGGTCACGTACTGTTGCCTGCATGGGTTATCCCTGGTTAGACTCCGTGCTTACGTAGCGCACCTCGGGATCGAGGCGCGGTTGGTCAGTCGGTCGAATCGCAGGGCGGAAGCGCACGAGGCGTTTGTTCGGCCCCGGAACCGAACCCTTGATGAGCGCGTACTGGCCATCGACCTCGCCGTAGTTGACGAATCCGCCGTTGACCGAGGCTTCGTCGTCGTCGCCGAGGGAGATGAGGCGCTTGTTGAGTTCGGTGCGCTGGTGGTAGCCCATCTGACCAAGCTGCGGAACCGTCGATCGAACGCGCGACGGATTCCACGGGCCGAGGTTACCGATGCGGCGTCTCCAGCCTTGGCGGGCGTGTTTGCCCTTCCGCTTCTGGACGCCCCATCGCTTGACGGGACCCTGCGTTCCTTTTCCTTTCGTAACGCCACCGATGTCGAGGTACTCGCCCGCGCGGAACACGTCAGTGATGCCGTGTTCCCCGCCGTCCGCGAGTACGTCGAGCGCGAAGTCGGCGCGCTCCGTGAGGGAGCCGCCGCCGACGCGCGTTTCCATGACGTCCGGTCGTTTCTTCGGTACGTTCTTCAGCTCGCTCGGGACGGTGTGGGTGATGACCCGGAGGTCTGCCACGTCGCCTGTCTCGATGGCGCTGCGGAGTTCGTCCTCCGCGGCGTCGGCGTCGTGGTTTTCCGGCACGTTGAGCGTGCGGTCGAGTTCGTCGTGGAACTCGCTACCCCACACTTCCGTCAGCGGCTTCTTCCCGTACGGCGTGTCTTCGTAGGCTCGGAGAGCGACGGCCCGCATTGGGGGCGTCTCGACGATGGTGACGGGCACGGTTTCCTCCATCCCTTCGCGGGGGGAGTTTGCCTCGTCGTTGACCATCACCACGTGGGTCATTCCTGCCTTGTAGCCCGCAAAGCCCTGTAGCGACGGTTGACCGTCGCTGTCGGGCCATGATTTGAAGCGCGGAACCTCGCTAGTTGCACGCTTACGGGGGCCGAAGCCCAGCGAACCTTTTCGTGGTCTGCTTGTTTGTGGCATCGTATCACTCGCTGTTGAGGTTGAGGCAGGCGAGGGAGGCGAACATCGCTTCTTCGGTTCGTATTACCTCGCTGCCTTGATTCGGAACCGTATTCAGCCAGAGGTCGAACCGGGCTGGTACGCCGGATTCGACCGCGGAGATACGCTCGGGTTCGACCCCGAGTATCTCCGGCAGCCCCCGACCGGGCGAGCCGAACGCGACGGACATGCCGTCGCGTTCGGTTTGCGCAACGATTTCGTCGAGCCGCGCCACGGAGAGCGATTCTCCGAAGCGGGACGTGGCGATTCGGACGCCAGCATCGTCGCGGTCGAGGGCCGCCGAGAGGTTCGTGCGCATCACTGTGTAGCCCGACTGCGGAGCGTCCACGAGCTTCGCACGAACCGGTCTTCTCGAAGAGATCCTGACGGTAACGCGCTCCCCCTCGCCGACCGTCATTTCTGACGGAACGACGAGCGAAATCGGGTGTTGCAATCCGCAATTGACCCGGACGCGCCCTTCAGGTCCGACCTCGGTCACGATTCCCTGTCTTAACGACCCCGAATCGTCGGATTCGGAGCCGGTCTGCGATGGTGCGCGGAGCGGCGGCAGGACGCCCACATACTCCAACTCGTCGCGCTTCCCGAATGCCTCCTTTCGGAGGTACGGTGGTGTAGCGGCGTACCGGAGTACGGTCTCGACGAATCCGCCGCCCCATTTTCGCTCGCCTTCCGAATCGGGGAAGACGATAAGATTATCTGCCCGGAAGATGGTCGCCGCGCGGGCGACGTAGCCGATTTTGCGAGTTGCCTCGCGTTTGTCTTCGGCTTCCCGGACGAGGGACGACGGCACGAGTATGGTGACGCTCATGCCGTGACGCTTCGACGCCTCATCACTAGACTGTAGCGAAATTTTCGTAGTGACGGTTAAAAGGGTGACGCTTCCGATTTGGGAGCGTGACGTATTCACACGCCTGAAACCCTTCGAATCAAGAGACATGAGGGAGTGATTCCCACGCGAAGGTCGCCCCGACTCGCAAGTCTTATACTGTAGTCGGGAATACGGGGAAGTGGACGCAGCACTGCGCTGGTAGTGTAGTGGTATCACGTGACCTTGCCATGGTCACAACCTGGGTTCAAATCCCAGCCAGCGCATTTTTGGGAACTCACGACGACGAGCGAAGCGAGTCGGCGGTGAGAGAGTCAATTCCGAGCGATGAACCACAGTCTGCACGCTTTTACTGAGGACCACAGTCTACACGCTTTTACGGTGAACAACGGGCGAGCGCTGCATTGCGTGCGCTCGCCCACGCGCAGGCAATGATTAAAGGATATTAGATTGAACTAATCCGTCATCGGTTTGCTCTCGCCACCTCGCGTGCGTAATACATTTATACCCAGCCGTAGCAAGATTGTACTGTCGCGGAACGCAACGCTGCGCGCTGGTAGTGTAGTGGTATCACGTGACCTTGCCATGGTCACAACCTGGGTTCAAATCCCAGCCAGCGCATTTTTGGGAACTCACGACGACGAGCGAAGCGAGTCGGCGGTGAGCAAAATGCGTACTGGGTTTGAAGTTAGACCAGTCGCACGCCCGCGTAACGACCAGAAGTGATATTTTCGACCAACCGCCAGAAGACGTTCCGCCACTTTCGTCTCGTTCCTGGAGAGTTGAGCGGTCGAAAGGAAGTGTAGTCGGACGGCCGAGCGTCGGCAATCACGCTTACCTACGTCCCCCGCGACTCGCCTTTGGGAAAGCCATGGCATCCGAAAACCCCGAACCCGAGATAACCGCGAAGCGCGCCGACCAACTCGATCCGGACGCAAAATCGTTCCTCGAAACGCTCGAATCGGAGGGCGTTCCGCAAGTTGAGACGTTGAGTGTGGAACAGGCCCGCGCCCTACACACCGACGCGTTCACGCCGGAGGCAGAACCGGAGTCCGTCGCGTCGGTCGAAGACAGCACTATCGGCGAGTTCGGAAAGAACATCCCGGTTCGAATCTACACGCCCGAGGGGGACGGCCCGCGTCCCGCGCTCGTCTACTTCCACGGCGGGGGGTGGGTGCTTGGTAATCTCGACACCCACGATTCGGTCGCGCGGTCGCTCGCAAATCGCGGCGACTGTGTTGTCGTTTCGGTCGAATATCGGAAAGCGCCGGAGAATCCGTTCCCAGCGGCTGTCGAGGACGCCTACGAAGCGACGAAGTGGACGGCAACGCACGCCGAAGAAATCGGTGCGAACCCCGACAAGTTGGCCGTCGGCGGGGAGAGCGCGGGCGGTAATCTCGCCGCAATCGTCGCACAGATGGCACGGGACAAGGAACTCGGCGCGCCGGAAATCGACTTCCAACTGCTCGCCTATCCGGTGACGAACCACGACTACGGAACCAAATCGTACAGCCAGAACGGTTCGGGTTATTTCCTCTCCCGACCGCTCATGATCTGGTTCTGGAACCACTACCTGCGGGAGGACGTGGACGGAAGCAACGTGCGCGCCTCGCCGCTCCTCGGTCGCGATTTGTCGGGACTGCCGCCGGCGTTCGTATTGACCGCGGGCTACGACCCGCTGCGCGACGAAGGAGCCGCATACGCAAGCCGATTGAGCGACGCTGGCGTTTCTATTGAACACGCGAACTACAACGGGATGATTCACGACTTCCTCAACATGCGGCAATTGGACGACCCGTTCCCCGACGTCGAGCGAGCGGACGACGCGCTCGACCGGGCGGGAGAGGCGCTACGCGAAGCGTTCGAGGAGTGACGAGTCGGTTCTCCCGCCGAAATCCTTCTGCCGGAATCCGCCGTCCAGAGCACGAGGAGGGGAGAATGAACCGACCAGAAAACCGACCGAAGAGCAAATCGAATCGCCGCGAGAATCGATCCGATGAACGGATCGGTCGGATGTTTTTCACGCAGAACCGTGTTTCGGACGAGGACAGGCGGGCGCTCGTGGAACTGTTGAATCAGGAACCCGCGGATACGACCGACCTGCTGACCCAGACGAAGTACGCGCACACTGGAACGTAAAAGGAATGCAATTTTACGCACTGCACCAACTGTTCGACGACTTCGCCGAGGTGCTGTTCGAACACGGCGACGGACTCGTCGAACGGGCGACCGCACTCGGCGGCGAAGCGCGGGAACGGTTCGAATGGCGTCCGCGAACTCACGCATTCCGGAGATTCGAACCGATATCGTCGTCGGCCCGCAGTACGTCGAGACGTTGGCGAACGACGTGTCGATTCACGCCGCGAACCTGCGCGGAAATCGACGCCGCGGAGGCACACAACGACCAAGGCACTGCCGACCTGCTCACCGAACTCTCCCGCGAAGTGGACCAGTACCTCTGGTTCCTCGAAGCGCATCTCCATCGGGAACCGATTCAACCGGCGGGCGAAGAGCCTGAAGGGAGGACGGGAGGGGAGACAGGGCGGAACCACGGCGAGCGACCACAGCGGTCTCGGCGAGGAACGGCGCCGACGCGGTAATCATGAGTGTGCTGACATGGAGCAGCCACGCTTAGGTAGCCAAAGACCGATGGAGAACGTATGACAGTTATCGCGCTCCTTTCGGTCGCGCCGGTCACCGAGGACAGCATGGCGGACGAAGTCGCAAAGGCGGTGGCGGCGCTGGACGAGTTCGACGTTTCCTACGAGACGAACCCGATGGGAACCGTCATCGAAGCCGACTCGATTGACGAACTGTTCGCCGCGGCGCAGGCCGCCCACGAAGCGGTCGATGGCGACCGGGTGAGCACGGTGTTAAAAATCGACGATAAGCGCACGAGCGACCAGCGCGCACACGAAAAAGTCGATGCTGTCGAGGACGTGCTGGGCCGAGAAGCGAAACGCGACCGGTGAGTGTAAGCTACGTTCGGTCGTCTGCCACGTCCGGCCGTGGGGCGCGTTCGTCCGCCCTCAGGTTCGCCAGTAGGCGAGTGAGCAGCACGAGCACCGGGAGTATTTCGATTCGCCCGACCCACATCAGTATCACCATCACGAGTTTTGCGGAATCGGAGAACGATTCGTAGCTATCGAACGGACGGGCGGTGAACCGATAAACGGTTTACCGGCCGACGACCAACTCCGTGGCATGGACAGTCTCAATCGAATGGCTCTCGAACTCGTGGACGAGGCCATCGACTTCGCGGGCGAACTGAACGTCGCCGCCTACGAACTGGACAACGAGGCGACCGTCCTCGATTTCGGCATCGAAGCGGACGGCGGAACGGAGGCCGGTCTCCTCCTCGCTGAACTCCAGACAGCCGGATTAGCCACGGTACAGACTCAGATGGACGACGTCGCTGGGGCACCGTTCCCCTCCGTCGAGCTTTCGACCGACCAACCCGCACTCGCTCTTCTCTGTTCGCAGAAAGCGGGATGGGAACTCACCGTCGAAGAGTTCGACGGACTCGGAAGCGGTCCCGCGCGCGCGCTGGTCGCAGAAGAGGACGAATACCGGCGCGTCGGCTATGCCGACTCGTTCGAGTTCGCCGTCCTCGCCGTCGAATCCGACGAACTTCCGGACGAGAAAGTCGCGGAGCACGTCGCCGACCTCGCGGGCGTCGAACCGAACGCTGTGTTCCTCCCGACGTTCGCCACGGGGAGCATCGCCGGAAGCGTCAGCGTCGCCTCGCGCGCCGCCGAACTCGCCGTCTTTCGACTCAGCGAACTCGGATACGACCCGCTCGACATCCTTTCCGCGAGAGGGTCAGCCCCCGTCGCGCCGGTCAGTTACGACGAAGCGACCGCCATCGGGCGAACGAACGACGCGCTCGCCTACGGCGGCCGAGTGCATCTCACCGTCCGCGAGGAGTTCGAGAGATTCGACGAACTCCCATCCACCGCGAGCGACGAGTACGGCACGACGTTCCAGACATTCTTCGACGACGCAGACTGGGATTTCGGCGCGGTTCCGGAGAGCGTCTTCGCCCCGGCACAAGTCACGGTGGACGTCGTAAACGGCCCGACGCACGTCTTCGGCGAGACGAACCACGACCTGCTGGCCGACAGTTTCGAACTGTGAAATTCAAACTCGTTCCCGAAGCGCCCGAGGAGTTGGATTTCGTGATGGACGCACAGAGAGCGGTTCCGCTGGTTCCCGGAACGGAGGACGACTGCTGTGCCCGTCTGATGGACCGACTCGGCTTTCAGAGTCGGGACGTGGCCCGGACGTGGCTCACCTTCCTCCGGGCGCTCGAGCTGGCCGAGGAGACGCGGTCGGGGTTCGCTCGACTGCGTCGCGACCCCAACCGGGACGAACTGGCCGAATCGTTTCGGTCGCGGGTGTACGGCGTTTCGACTGTTCTGTCAGTGCTGGACGAACACGGTCCGCTCCGAAAGCGGGCCGTGTTCGAGAAGTTCCGCGAGGAGATCCCGACGTGGGAGCGCCACAAAGACCCGAGCAGAGTGGAGGAAGTGTGGCGCGAGCGGGTCGGAAACGTGCTCGATTGGGCGGTTTTGTTAGGGTTGGCAGAGCAGTCGGATGGCGACTATCGGCGGGCGTAGTTCGAGCAAATATCGTCCGAAATCGCTAACAGAAAATGTATACCATATCTGAATCATATTTTTACGTATGGGCATACCGAAGGTATTGTTGTTCGCCCTATACGTGGCCATCTTCGGCATCATGAGCTGGTTCGTTATCGACATCTTCGCCCCGAATCCGACTCGAATGGGAGTTATCGGAATGTTCTCCGTCGCCGTTGGGGTCGGCGGTGCGTACTACAGAACGTATCTCGCAGACTGAAGAAAACGCTCCGTATCCGGCTCACTGGTCGGCCTGCAAGTGCTGATAGCCGAGTTGGACGAGCATCACCGACCCCGCCACGCCCAGCAGCAGAGAGACCTGGTCGCCTCCGGCGAAAAAGTAGTTTGTCATCGACCAGACGACGATGCCGCCGAAAAAGGCTGCCCGCCACCGCGATGTCTGCGTAATATCGCGGAAGACGCCGATAATGAGGACGACGACGAGATACAGGAGAGAAAGGCCTTCCAACAGTCCTCCAACGCTCCGTTCGGAAACCAACCCGACGACGGAAACGAGTGCGACCAAGAAGAGAAGCGCGGTGAACGCCTTCGTGACGGTGGTCGCATCGACTCGCAGTTTCGACATGGGTGAAACTGCGAGCGTGGGGGAAATAAACCTACTCGACTGGCAGTACGTCGGTGACGGTGCCGACGCCTTTGCTCTGCCCCTCGCGGAAGACGAATCGTTGGCCCTCCTCTACGAGGTAGGGTCGGAATTTGAACCGGACGTTCGTCCTCCCCTTGTCTCCGGGTAGGAGTCGGCCTCCCTCGGGTTCGAAGACGGCGGTTTCGCTCACCGTTTCGAGGTGAACGACGGGTTCGTAGCCGGTGCCGATTTTGGTCGGATGGTTCAACACCATCACTTCGGCGTCGAACTCCCAGACCGCGTTCGGTTTCGTCTCCGGCGGAACCAGAACCATGCCGCGTTCGATATCCGCCTCTCGAACTCCTTTCAGCGCGATGCCGACGATTCTACCCGCCTTTGCTTCATCGACGCGGTGGTAGTGCATCTCGATGGAGCGAACCTCCACCTCTCGGAACTCCCCGTCCGGCATCGGACCGAGGAGGAGGTTGTCGCCCGCTTCCACCTCCCCCGAATTTATCGTGCCGCTGGCGACCGGGCCGACGCCCGTTACGCTGTAACTGCGGTCGATGTACATCCGGAACTCGCCGCTGTCGGCGGTCGTTTTCGGCAACTGCTCGAACATCGTGTCCAAGGCGTCTAACCCCTCCATCGTGACCGCGCTGGTCAACAGGACGGGAACGACGTTTTTGTTCACCTCCTCGATGGCGACTTCGACGCCGTGGCGTTCGACCCGGAGCGGCGTTTTGCCGACTTCGCGGAGCAATTGCTCGACTTCCCGTTCGACTTCCATGGCGCGTTCCTCGCCAACCACGTCGGTTTTCGTGATGGCGACGATGGTCGGCAGTTCGGTGGCCAACAGGATACCGAGGTGTTCGCGCGTCGTCTTCGTCGGGCCGTCGTCCGCGGCGACGGTCAGGAGGCCATAATCGAGTTTCTGCCCGACGAGGCCGCGAATCGTCGTTCGAAGCCACGGCTCGTGGCCGACGGTATCGACGAACGAAACGAGTCGGTCACTCTCCTCTACGATTCGCGCCCGGTCGGATTTTCGGTGCGGGTTGTCCATGTGAACCGGGCCGTCCTCGTCGAAGCCGTACACCGCGTAGGAAAGGTCGGCGCTGAGTCCGCGCTGAACCTCGTGCGGTTGCACGTCCAGATACCCTCGGGTTCCGCCTTCGCCATCGTCCGACTGACCGGTGACGAGACTGCCGACGAGCGTACTTTTTCCGTGGTCGACGTGTCCCGCGGTTCCGACGACGATGTGTTCGCTGTCCGTTTCGAGGACGGCACCTTCGCGGATGGTGGCGACGCCCACGATTCCGCCGCTCCCGTTTCGCGCCGAGGCGCGCGTACTCGTTTCAGTGGCGTCGATTCCCCACGTCTGTACGTCCTCGATGTGCGCGCCAGCCTCCTCCGCGAGGAACGAAAGAACGTCCATCGACTCGGAAAAGAGGTCGGGACTGATGCCCGCCAGTCCGCCGTCGTCCGTGACGCCGACCACGTACGTCGCTTCGCCGTCCCCGGAGAGGACGCGATGGCGTAACTGCGCGGCCAGACTCTCCATTCGCCCCTCGGCAAGGTGGATTTCCCTCGTCAGTCGTTCCTTGAACTCTACGCTACCGCCTTCCTGCTCTCCCCGGTCGAGAGCGCGCTGTAAGGCGGCGCGGTCAGCGCTCATGAGCGCGAGTTAGGGACGGTCGGTCAAAAGGTTTGCCCGCATTACAGAACCCTCAGCAGCGATCAAATGTAGCGATTTCTCAACTACTATTTACTTTTCGACAGCTAAATTCGAGTCCTTCTCGAATTTGATGGAAACCCCTCCGTGTTTCGCTCGATCGCTTACGACGAGGGTCGCGTCGGCGGCGTCGATCGAAACCAGCGTTCTAAAGGTTTTCGTCTGTCCCCCTTCGATGACCATCGGACTGAAGTCGGTCACGTTTTCCAGCGGTTGATAGCCGTGGAGCGTGCCGTTCGAGCGAACGCCGAAGTCCCCCGGTTTGAGACCGACCGAGTCGTTACCCTCGTTCGTGACGTTCATCGTGACGAGAAGGAACTGTTTGCCTTCGCCCGGTTTGTAGATGCCGGGGTCGCCGGATTCCGGGTTGAGTTCCGAGAGACGCTTTGCGTTCCACTGCACGGTCAGCGAGTCGGTGGAGTTGTTCGCGACCGTGGATTGCGCTGTCACGTTCCAGTCTTGCGTTTCGACCTGCCCTCCGGTTCCGATAATCATCGGGGCGACCGTGGTCGTCCCGACGAGTCCGAGGAGAAGGACGACGACGCCCACCACGAGTTTCGGTTTGACGAGCAGTGAATCCGGAAGCGAAACGGGAAGCGAGAAGCCGCCTTCGTCGGAATCGTTCGTTTCGGCCCCTCTCTCCCCACCATCGGTGAACTTGTTGACGAGGTCGTGGAGTTCGCGCGCCTCGATGATGGTTCGTAGCTTCTCGCCATCGACTAACTGCACGCCCGCCTTCGCGCCGATCTTTTCCGCGTCCTCGGAGAACATACCCGGCGTGACGACCGCGCCCTCGCCGACGCCGTACTGCTTGCAGAGCATGACGAACTGCTGGAGTTCCTTGCCGCTGACAGCGTCACCCGTCGCCGGTCGCGCCCAAATTAACCCCTCTGCGCCCTCTTTCTGAAGCGTGACGAACGATTTTTCTTTTTTTCGTCGTCACCTGTGTTTGCCAGCCCTGTTTGGTCCAGAGGGCGGCGACGAATTCGGCAAACGGGGTTTGTTCCATTTGGCGTATCATGGTCTATGTGGGTTCGGGGACGGTTGGTTCGTGCGTTTATCCTCAGTCATCGTATAAAATCTATCGGACATGTTCATCGCGAGCGCCGGACGACGAGGAGCGCGGTGGCGAGAAACGCCACGAGCGCGACGGTTACGTTGAATCCGGGCAGACCACCCTCCGAGACGGTTTGCGCGGTAATCGGCTGTTCGGTCGAAATCGGCGTTGGCGGGGCGACCGTGGTCGTCGTAGTCGTCGTGGTAGTTGTCGTTGTCGTGGTGGTCGTCGTTTCGGGCTCTTCTGGTTCGAGCGTCGGTGCCACGATTCCGCGAATCTCCATTTCCTGGTCGCGGAGTTCGATCATGAACTCGGTGCCCGACGCGAGTTCGCTGAAATCGAACGTCGCGCCGAACGTTCGGTTTTCCGTGACGACCGGCGCGGGGTCTGCGTGCCAGATGAATGGATTCGTCCCTTTGTCGAACACGCTCACGTTGATGGTCGTCCCCGGTGCGAGCGTCGTGTCGCCGCCGATGGCCGTCTCGTTCGCCACGACCATCACGTTGCCGGTGTAATCGACGGACACCCGGCGTTCGACTACGGAGAGACTCGTTTCAGCGATTTCGGATTCCGTAACCATCGGGTTGTCCGCGCCGATTTCGAACGTCACGTCGTACTCCTCGCCGACTTCGATGTCGTGACTCGACGTGTCGGCAATCAGGTAGAGCGTATCCGTTTCCTCGTCCAGAAGGAGCCGTTCCGGTTCGCCTTCGGTCACA
Source organism: Haladaptatus pallidirubidus (assembly GCF_020700235.1). GTDB lineage: Archaea > Halobacteriota > Halobacteria > Halobacteriales > Haladaptataceae > Haladaptatus > Haladaptatus pallidirubidus. The sequence continues at coordinate 555,996 of NZ_CP085301.1, forward strand.
TCCTCGCCGTCGAACTCCTTCGGCGTCGTGTTCCGGCCGTTGTTGGACTCTCGGAACGTGACGGAGACGTCCTCGGCACCGCCAGCCAGATTCGCGTTTTCGACGAAGCCGCCGAGTCCGGACGCGTTGAGCGCGAAGACGAACTGGTCGCCGCTCGCAATCGTTCCGTTGTCGTCGGTCATCGACGCGGCCTCTCGAAGGTCGGCCGCCGGGTCGTCCGCCGATTCGAACGCCGAGGGATCCGCGGCGGCCGGGAGAACCATCGTGCGTGCGTCGCGCGTTTCGCGCTCTTTCACGGTGAACGTCCCCACGTCCTGTCTGACTCCATCGACCGTGACGTTCATCTCGTACTCTCCGGTTTGGAGCGGGCCGGTTTTCGACAGAATGATGGCGTTCGGGGTTCCTTTGAGACTCCCCTTGACCAGCGAAACCGAGTCGTTTTCGTCTGCCCGGTAGGTGTTAACCGCGAGGGTCGTCGTTCCTTTCGTCACGTTCGCCTGCACCCAAAATCCGTTCGCCTTCGAGCCGATGTTGACCGTTGCGGCCTCGTTCGTGCTCACCGTTATCTCGATAACGTCACCGCGGTGGTCGCTAACTGTCGCGTCCTCGAACGTCGCGCTCTTTCCGTTGACGACGCCGCTAGAGAGAATCGGAGCGACAATGGCCGAACAGAGGAGAACCACAACGAACAATGTGGCATGTTTTGTGACACTTTTCATCGATAGACACACATCTGACAGTATTTAGTGCCCATTACTCGAAATCGCATGTTTCAGGCTATTTGGTCATCGATAGCCGGGATCGATAGTGTCGGCATGAGTTACTAAGTGAAGTGTTATGAACCGACTGTAATAAATTCGTCCGTCAGTACCGCGACTGATAATCGGCGCCGTAACTGAGACTCATCGGTCGCTTCGAACCCGTTCGTACGCTCGATTGACGCGCTTGAACGCTTCTTCGTTTCCGTTGGCCCGGTCCGGGTGAACGTCTTTCACCTTCTCGCGGTACGCCTCCCGAACTGCCTCGTCGTCAGCACCGACATCGAGACCGAGGATTCGGTAGGCCTCCGCCGGACTCGGCCCGGACGAACCGTTGACAGTCGCCCGTCTGCGGTTGCCCTCGCGCGCGTCCCACTGCGCTTGTTCACGACTGCGCGCGCGAGTTCGCGCGCGCGACTGGCTACGAGTTCGCTGTCGCGTCCGCTCTCGGCCCGCGGTCCGCGTCGACCCGAACCCACGATTCGAGTCGCGGTAGGCAGCCTCGCGTTCGACTTTTTTATGAAGTCGGCCCGTCGCGTGGTACCAGAGGATAGCTGTCGTGACGCCGAACGGTATCGCGAAAACGACGAGAAAGAGGTTGTACCAGAACCCGAGGATGGTGAGCGAAACCGTAATGCCGGCGAAAACCGCGGAAAGACCGAGCAGGAGGCGCGACCTGAGCACGTTCTACGCTACGGGAGGATGGGTGTTAAGCCTCTCGCCGCCCACAGACTGATAGCCGTCGGCGATAAACGGGGAGACATGAGCGTCACTGGTCTGTGTCAAATCTGTGAGACGGCGAAAGCGACGCACGACTGCGACCGCTGTGGTGCCCTCGTCTGCGACGACGACTGGAATCGTGACACCGGTTTCTGCGTCGAGTGCACGGCGGAAATCGGCGGCGGCGGAGGCGGAAAACGGACACCGGAGGGGCCGGGAAGCGAGGATATTCGACCGCCGGACACCGACGACGAAACGCACCAGTTGTAGCCGACGGAGAGAAGGCCGATTTCGGCCGCTCTACCGGTACTGATTCAACTGCGTTTTCAGTCGTTTTGCGGACTGTCCGGAAACTTTGTGGAATTCCTCGCCAGCGTCCTCGCCCGCGAAGATGATTCCCCGCGAGGAGTTGACCAGTCCGGCATCGCGCGCGGTGGCGCAGGTCGCCGCCGCCTCCGCGTCGCCGCCCTGCGCCCCGACGCCGGGGACGAGGAACGGGAGGTCGGGGACGCGCTCGCGGACGTCTTCCAGTTCGTCGGGCGTCGTCGCGCCAACCACCAATCCGACGTTTCCGTTCGCGTTCCAGAGGTCTGCGAGCGAGGCGACCCACTCGTACAACGACTCGCCGGAGGCCAATTCGAGATCTTGGATGTCCGTTCCGCCGGGGTTCGAGGTACGACAGAGGACGAACACGCCCTTGTCCTCGCGCGAGAGGAACGGGTCGAGGGAGTCGCGGCCCATGTACGGATTGACCGTAATCGCGTCGGCCATATCGAGCAGGTTCGCGTACTTCCGGGCCGTGTTACCGATGTCGCCGCGCTTCGCGTCCAGCAGAACCGGTACGTCCTTTCCGTGCGCGTACGCGATGGTTTCTTCGAGCGCCCTCCACCCGTTCCTGTCCTCGTAGAACGCGACGTTTGGCTTGTACGCTGCGGCGTGTTCGTGCGTCGCGTCGATAATTCGGCGGTTGAACGCCCAGCGAGGCAGGTCGTGCTCGTGAAGATGGTCGGGGATTCTGTCGAGGTCGGCGTCGAGTCCGACGGAGACGATGCTGTCGATGGCGGAAATTCGTTCCCCGAGGCGGTCGAAGAAGTTCATACTCCGAACTTTTCGCGGTGGGTCATGGATGTATCGAACTGATAAAGAGCACTCGCGTCGTAGACGTATCAAATGCGCGTGACCGCTGTGGGCTTTGACCTCGATGACACGCTTGCGGTAACCGACCAATCGCGAGCGACGCTTCTCTCGGACGCGGCGGAAGCGGTGAGCGCTCCGGCGCTCTCGCGCGATGATTATCTCAACGCCCACAGTCAGCATCTCGCGACCGAAACGCGGGAGCCGATTTTCGAGGATCTGCTTCCCGAAGGGAGCGAAATTTCCTCCGAGACGCTCACGGAAGCCTATCGGAACGCGATTCTCGACGCGCTCACGCCGCTGACCGGCGTTCCTGGTCTGCTCGATACGCTCCGGGAACAGTATCGCGTCGGACTGCTGACGAACGGTCCAGTGGTCGCCCAGCGCGGGAAAATCACCCAACTCGGCTGGGAACCGTACTTCGATACGACCATCGTCACGGGCGAACTCGACGCTGGCAAACCCGACAGTCGGGCGTTCGGCGCGCTCTGTACCGAACTCGAAACGCCGCCGGAAGAAGCCGTCTACGTCGGCGACGATCCCGAGATGGACGTTCTGGGCGCGAACGACGCAGGGATGATGACCATACAGGTGCTGTATCCCGACGGCCCCGAACCCGAACCGGCGGCCGACGCCTACATCGACCGCGACGAACTCGTGTTGAGGCTTCCCGACCTGCTTTCCTCGTTCTAACCGTCTAACTGGCGTCCAGTCCGGCAATCAGGGCGTCGACGGCGCGTTTGACGTGCGCGCCCTGCTCCACGAATATCAGAACGCGGGGCGGCTCAACCGCTTTCGGTCGAACCAGCAGATCTGCTTCGCGGGCGGTTCTCTCGGCCGATTCGATGCCGTCGGTGAGTTCCATCCGAATCCGATCGGGGTGAACGAACACGCTCGCCACCCGTTCGCCATTCCGTTCGACTTCGTAAGCCAGCGTCCCGTCTTCGGTCGGTTCCGCGTCGCGGTTCGCGTTCACCACGGCGAGCGAATCGAGCGGCGGGTCTTCGCGCCCGTCGAGTTCGGAGGAGAGGAGTTGTGCGATGCGCACGCCGTCGGTGGTTCTGTCCTCGACCATATCCGGCTTTGGCGAAGCGCGGGTTTACGCTTTGAGATCTTCGAGTGCTTCGTCCGCCTCGCTGCTCACGTCGATACCGTTCCGGCGCGCGTAGACGATTGCGGCGGCTTCGACCGAAATGCCCGCGTCCTGTTGTAGCTCGTTGATTTCCGCGACCGCGGTCTGTTTGGTCGTCCCGTGTGCGACCAGTTTATCCAGCACCTTCTCGAACGTCGATTGCTCCTGTAACAGGCTCTCCTCCGGTTGGAACTCGTCGGGAATCTCGATGTCGGTGGGGTCGAACTCCGCGACGAGCGTTTCGTCCTCCCGCGAGAGGAGTCCCTGTCCGCTGGCGACGTCGACGAGGCGCTTCGCTTGGTCGGGGGAAAACCAGTCCCGGTCGAGTGACAGCGCGACGACGAATTCGCTTTCTCGCATCCGCTCGCGCCCGTTCTGTTGGAACGGCGCGGCGACAGCTATCCGCAAACTCATGGTCAAGCGGAACTGGATGTGGTGGCCTAAATCTGCCGATGTCGAACTACGAATCGAGCCATTGAAGTATTTCGTGGGCGACCCTCACGATATGAAAGACCAAGGACGCTCCACGCGAAAGCGAACCGGTGGCCGACTAAAGCCTCTCCGGAAGAAAAAGAAGTACGAACTCGGTAACCAGCCAACCGAAACGCAGGTCGGCGAACCACGCTTCCGCACTACGGACGCTCGCGGCCGCAACGCGAAAATTCGCGCGCTCACGACCGACGCCGCCAACGTAACGACGGGCGACGAAACCGCCAGCGCGACGATTCAGGACGTGCTCGAAAACGGCGCGAACCCGAACTACGCCCGCCGAAACATCATCACGAAGGGTGCGGTCATCGTCACGACCGAAGGCAAAGCGCGCGTGACCTCCCGACCGGGCCAGACCGGACAGGTCAACGCCGTCCTCGTCGACGACGAATAATCGAATCTTCCGTTTTCGATTCGACGATTCCGAATTCCGAGAGCGACTGCGCTAACAAGGGGAAGGGTGGTTTGTAGAAGGGCAGAAACGGAGTTGAACGTTCGTTTTTACGGACGCGGTGCGGCTTTCTGGAGCGCTGTCTCGGCGATGTTGCCGCCGTAGTCGGCACAGCGCGAGAGGGAGTCGACGACGAGTCCGAGCGACTGTGCTTGCTGTGGGTCTTGTTCGCGGAGCAGCTTGTCGATGGAGCGCGCGTGTTCGTCGATTTCCAAAATCGCCTGTCGAGCCTCGTTTGCGAGTTTGGTCGCTTCGTCGCTGTCGGCGGAAAAGAGGGCGTCCATCGCAGTGGCGATAACGTCGGTGGCGTCGTCGTGGAGTTCTTCGAGACTGTCCATCACCTCCTCAGGCGGTGCCGACGACATCTGAAGCGTGAGTCGACCGATTTTTGCGGCGTGGTCGGCGATGCGTTCGAGTTGCCGCGCGCTCGAGTGGTAGTCGAAACACACCTCGCGGGACATGCCGAGTTCCTCGGTCGCTTTCGCCGTGCGAAGTGCGGCCCGGAAGATGCGGGAGACGACGTACCAGAGTCGATCAACGTCCTCGTCGCGGGTGATAACGTCGCGCGCGATATCCTCGTCGTTCTCGGCGAGGGCGGTGATGGCATCGTCCAGCATCGATAGCGCGATGAGTCGCATGCGCGTGACCGCGTTGTGAATCGACAGTTCGGAGGAGTCGAGAAGGTCTTGAATAACGACCTTATTGCCGGTTTCTTCCAACACTTCGAGGCCGACGAGTCCTTGCGTCGCGGAGCTGATGGTTCTGCGCTGTTCGGTCGTGATACGACTGGATTCGAGCGTGATGATGTCGAACCCGCTCACGTACATCGTCATGACCGCGCGATTCAGTTCTTCGTCCCGAAGGTCTCTGATGTCGAGCGTTCCTTCCAATTGGTCTCGTTCGTCCTTCGGGGTGAGGAGTAGCGAATCCGATTCCGGGTAAAATTCGACGACGCTTCCGGCTTCGATGCCGTTGTCGGTTGCCCACGTTTTCGGGAGCGAAACGGTGTACGTCGAACCGCCGGTGACCTGCACCTTGCGCGTCTCCATACGTTCGTATGGGTTCGAGCGGACTATAAATCCACCTATCTCTATATACTAATTCGAGAAAACCACTATCAACGCGGATAGTATGGTTATCGTTCAGATGGGCGATAATCATGGAAATATTGGCAATTTAAAGCCAGAAAATTAGAAGATAAATACGTCGAACAAATCGGAGTGTATCGCTCGAACCTCGCGATATGGGATAGTTAGCTCCGTGTAAACAACGGATGACACATATGACCAAACGCAGAACAATACCATACGTAGAAGTATATAGAAATAATAGCAACGTATTATTACGTTCTGTCCTTCGAATTTGATGATGTCAGGTAAGTCGTCAGACGGCGTTTCGCGGCGGACGTTCCTCGCGGGAGCAGGTGCATTAGGAGTAATCGCGCTCGCGGGTTGCACGAAAAATCCCGCGGCGGGAGGCGGTTCCGGAAATTCCGGCGGTGGCGGTGGACTGAGCGGTTCGATTAGCATCTCCGGTAGTTCGACGGTGTTTCCACTGGCGCAGGCGATGCGAGAGGAGTTCCTCAAAGAACACGAAAATGTGAGCATCGACGTGAGTTCGACCGGAAGTGGTGGCGGCTTCGCGAACCACTTTTGTCCGGGGCAGACGGAGTTCAACAACGCTTCCCGACCGATTCAGGAGGAAGAGGTAACGTCCTGTGAAAACAACGGCGTTACGCCCGTCGAACTTCAAGTGGCAACGGACGCGCTCACGGTCATCGTCAACAACGACAACGACTTCGTCGACTGCATGACCGTCGACGAACTCAAACAGATTTGGCAGGGTGGAAACGGCAAGGTCACCAACTGGAGCGACGTGAACTCCGACTGGCCGGACGAGAAGATTCAGCTCTACGGGCCGACGGAGGCCTCCGGGACGCTCGACTACATGCACGAGACGGTCGTCGGCGAGGACAACGAACACCGGATGGACCATCAGGCGAGCGAAGACGACCAAAGTATCATCGGCGGGGTCAAAGAGAGCAAATACGCGCTCGGCTACCTCGGATTTTCCTACTACAGCAAATCGAAAGACGAGGTAAAAGCGCTCGGCATCGACAACGGCAACGGCTGCGTCAAACCGTCGCTCGAAACCGCAAAATCGGGCGAGTACAAGCCGCTTTCGCGACCGCTGTTCACCTATCCGGCGCAGTCGGCGCTGAGCGAAGACCACGTCGCCGAGTTCGCAAAATTCTGGGTCGAGAACACGACGAACAAGGAAATCGTGGCGGACAGCGTCGGATACGTGCCGCTCGACGATTCGCAGAAAGAAAAGCAGATGAACACCCTCGAAAAGGCCATCGAGAAGGCGAACGGTAATTAAAGCGACCGAATCGGTAAACGAAGGCCTTTTCGAATACGACTGAGGAATACGAACAATGAGTACTGATCGGATAACACAAAATCTTACAAGACGAACAGGAAATTCGTCGCGGGAGCTGTTAGCGCGCCTGTTTTTCTTTACTTGCGCACTCCTGTCGATAATCACAACCGTCGGTATCGTTCTCTTGTTGCTCAACGAGTCGCTGGGGTTTTTCAGCGAAACTGCGGGATTACTCGGTGTCAACGGTGAGACGACATCTATATTCGACTTCGTGACCGGGTCAACGTGGCGACCCAGTAACGGCGAGTTCGGCGTGTTAGCGCCCCTAACGGGAACGCTCATGGTGACCATCGGTTCCGCAGTTATCGCGCTACCGCTCGGCGTCGCAACCGCACTCTATCTAAGCGAATACGCGAGCACGCGGACGCGGTCGGTGCTGAAGCCAGCACTCGAGATTCTCGCTGGCATCCCGACCGTCGTCTACGGTTTCTTCGCGCTCATCTACATTACACCGTTGATAGACATCTTCATCGACGTACAGTTTTTCAACATGATATCGGCGAGCATCGTCGTCGGTATCATGATCATTCCGATGGTCGCATCCATCAGCGAGGACGCGATGAGCGCCGTTCCTGATTCGCTCCGACAAGCGGGATACGGAATGGGAGCGACGAAGCTCGACGTCTCCGTCGGCATCGTCATTCCCGCGGCGATTTCGGGTATCTTCTCCTCGTTCATCCTCGCGCTGTCGCGCGCAATCGGGGAGACGATGGCAGTGACTATCGCGGCGGGAAGCGTCGCGTTCCTCCGAAATCCGCTCAACCCGGCGGAGTACACCAACCCGAACATGCCGATGACGGCGGCGATCGTGAACTCGCTGACGGGTGACTTCGCCGGCGGCGGTATCGCGTATCGGAGCGCGTTCGCCCTCGGTCTCACCCTGTTCGTCATCACGCTCGTGATGAACGTCGTGAGCGACCTCATCGCGGAACACTACCGGGAGGAATACTAAGATGGCAACAGACTCAGGCGGATACGAAAAGACGAGCGGATTTGGGCAGGTCAGTCAAACGGCCGGAACGGTATTCAAGTACACATTGCTGGCCGCGACGCTCGTCGGCATCGTCGCGCTGGGAGTGTTGCTGCTGTACGTAGCGAACGACGCCATTCAACCGCTCACGGCCGACCCGGGGTGGTATCTCGTCTTCTTCACCACGTTCGTCCTTCCGACCGTCGCCGTCGGCTGGTATCTCAACCGAACCGACAGAAGCTCCCTTTCGGCTGGGGTAACCGCACTCGGAATTCCGGTCGTCGGGACGATATTCGCGGCCGGAATTTCGACCGTCTTCATCGACGTGGTGTACCCGCTGCTGTGGTTCGCGTACTTCGTTGCGTTCGCCGTTCCGGTCGTCTTCGCCATCGGATTGAGCCGAAGCGATTTCGAAGTGCCGTTCCTCGGATGGCTGGGTATCACGATTCTTACGTTCGCCGCATCATACGTGCTCATTCCGTACGGTATCCTCCGTCTGCTCTACATCCCGACCGACGGAATGTCGATGGCGCTCACCTTCGGCTCGGTGGGAGCGCTGGCGGCGAGAAGCTACGTCGGCAAACGGTGGGACGGAGAACGAACCGGGAACATCGTGGCGGCCATCACCCTCCTCGTGACGATGCTCTCCGCCCCGGTTGGTCAGTTCGTCGGAATCGGGGCCGTTCCCGCGCCCATTTTGATGACATTGGCCGGAGTGCCGGTCGGGCTCTACGTCGCCGACACGCTCGCTCATCGGCCAGAAAACAAAGTTGGACTCGCACTCCCCCTCGTCGTCATCGGCGGCGCACTTCTCGGGGCGCTTTTCGTTGATATTCTTTCTTTCGCCGGGCCGCAATCGTGGCTCGATTGGAAGTTCGTCACCGGCAATAGTTCGAGAACCGCTGGTGATGCGGGTATATATCCCGCAATCGTCGGGTCGGTGCTGTTGATGTTCGTCGTCGCCCTCGTTTCGTTCCCGGTCGGCGTCGGTGCCGCGGTGTATCTCGAGGAGTACGCGCCGAACAACCGGCTGACGAGAATCATCAAAATCAACGTCTCGAATCTAGCTGGCGTTCCGAGCGTCGTGTACGGACTGCTCGCCGCAGGTGTCTTCGTCACGTATCTCGGCCCCGGTATTCCTGTGCTTCCACCGGCAATCGCAGAACCGCTCGGCCTCGCGCCGATATACGTCGCCGGGAGCCTGTTCGGTTCCGGTACCATCGTCGTGGGTGGATTGGCGCTCTCGTTGCTCATCCTCCCTATCATCATCATCTCGTCACAAGAGGCTATTCGAGCGGTGCCGGACGACATGCGACAAGCATCGTACGGAATGGGCGCGACCCAGTGGCAGACGGTGAAAAACGTCGTCCTCCCCCGATCGTTCCCCGGCATCCTCACCGGAACGATTCTCGGACTGGGACGCGCAGTTGGCGAGACCGCACCGCTCATCATGATCGGTGCGGCGAACATCGCCGGTATCCCGCGCACGTTCGAGTCGAAGGTCGTCGCGATGCCGATGCAAATCTACGTGTGGGCGGGGACGTTCGCCACGGAGGAGTTCTTCGAGCGAGTCGTCCCGGCGGGCGTCGTCGTCCTGCTCGTCGCCATGCTGGTGATGAACTCGGTCGCGATTGCACTGCGAAACAAGTATCAGAAGGAGGGATAACCAATGAGTCAAGAGAACATGCAGAACGAGGAAACGAACGAGGGAGAGAGTACAGGCGAATCACCTACCTCGATGGCCGACGACATGGTCATCGACACCGACGTCGATTCGGGGAGCGTCAATCGCGCGGACACGCGACCGATAATCACGTCGAAGGACGTGAAAGTCTGGTACGACGACGACCAAGCGCTCCGGGGAATCGACATGGAGATTCCGGAAAACCGCGTCACCGCGATGATCGGTCCATCCGGGTGCGGGAAATCCACCTTCCTCCGGTGTATCAACCGGATGAATGACCTCATCGATGCTGCGCACGTCGAAGGCGAACTCTCCCTGCGGGGGAAAAACGTCTACGACGACGACGTGGACCCGGTGGCGCTCCGCCGCCGCGTCGGAATGGTGTTCCAGAAACCGAACCCGTTCCCGAAGAGCATCTACGACAACGTCGCCTACGGACTGAACATTCAGGACAAGGACGGCGATTACGACGAAATAGTCGAAGAGTCGCTCAAGCGCGCCGCGCTGTGGGACGAAGTGAAAGACCGACTGGACGAATCCGGCCTTGAGCTCTCCGGCGGGCAACAACAGCGTCTCTGCATCGCCCGCGCCATCGCGCCCGACCCGGAAGTCCTGCTGATGGACGAACCCGCGAGCGCGCTCGACCCGGTCGCGACCTCGAAGGTCGAAGACCTCATCGCCGAACTGGCGGAAGATTACACCGTCGTCATCGTCACCCACAACATGCAGCAGGCGGCGCGCATCAGCGACAAAACAGCCGTCTTCCTGACGGGCGGCGAACTCGTCGAGTTCGACGACACGCAGAAAATCTTCGAGAACCCCGAGCACGAACGCGTCGAAGATTACATCACCGGCAAGTTCGGATAAGATTCATACGACAACCTCTCAAATACAATCTCAACACAAACTATGGCACGCAAAAGCTACCAACAGCAGTTGGCAGGCCTCCACGAAAACGTCCTCTACATGAGCGAAGTCGTGATGGAGCGACTCCGTCTCGGTCTCAACGCGCTCGAACAGAAAGACCGCGACCTCGCCCACGAGGTCATCGAGGGCGACGACGAAGTGAACGAACTGTACCTCGAACTCGAACAGGACTGCATCGACCTGCTCGCACTCCAGCAACCCGTCGCGAGCGACCTTCGGATGATCGCCGCGTCGTTCAAAATCATCACCGACCTCGAGCGGATCGGCGACCTCGCGGTGAACCTCGGCGAGTACACGCTCGAAGCCGACCACGACGTGTTCCCCGAAGTCGATATTCAGGAACTCGGAACCGTCACGCTCGACATGCTGGAGGCGACGATGGACGCCTACGCTGAGAACGACACCGAGGCCTGTTACGCCGTCGCCGACCGAGACGACGATTTGGACGACCTCTGTGAGCGCGCCAGCGCGCTCGTCGTCCGCGACCTCATCGAGACGGAACTCGAAGAGAACACCGAACAGGAAATCGAGCGACTCCTGCAGGACGTTTCTCGCCTCCTGCTCACCATCCGCGACTTGGAACGCATCGGCGACCACGCCGTCAACATCGCCGCACGAACATTTTACATGGTCGAAAACGACGACGAGCTTATCTATTAGAACGCACCTTTCGATACTACCTTTTACGACGGTCGCAGGCAGAACCGGTGACGACCACCGTCGCCGGTTCAGCTGGCTTCTTCACGGGCGCCGCCCGTGAAGGAACGAGATAGCTTCGCTCTCTCGCATTTTCTGTAAAAGGTGGTAATTAAAAGCTGGTTCCTTATTGGAAACCGATTCTGCCGCCGGTCTGGCGCTGTGGGCCGGACGAGCCGCCTTTGAAGTCCTGTTCGATTTGGGTGTAGTAGTCGAGCAGATCTTCGGTGATGGTGGCGCGCACGCTCTCCATCGCCGCGCGGAAGTGGCGCATCTCGACCTCTTCCGCGTCGTCGTCCTCGCGCAGGGCTTCGATTGCGGCCTCGCGCGCGATAGATTCTAAGTCGCTGCCGACGTAGCCGTCGGTCATCTCCGCGAGTTCGCGCAGGCTCACGTCAGGCGCGAGCGGCGTGTCTTCGGTGTGGATTTTGAGGATTTGCTCGCGACCTTCCTCGTCGGGTTGCCCTATCATGACGAGGCGGTCGAAGCGACCCGAGCGGATGAGCGCCGGGTCTATCATATCGGGACGGTTGGTCGCGCCGATGACCATCACATCGCCCTTCTCTTCGAGCCCGTCGAGTTCCGTGAGCAATTGGTTCACCACGCGCTCTGAGACGTTGCTACCGACCTCCTGACTGCGTCCGGGGGCGAGGCTGTCCAGTTCGTCGAAGAAGATAACCGTCGGGCTAACCTGCCGCGCCTTGCGGAAGGTCTGGCGGATGGCCTTCTCCGACTCGCCGACCCACTTCGACAGCAGTTGCGGTCCCCGCACGCTGATGAAGTTGGCGTTGGTTTCGTTAGCGACGGCTTTCGCCATGAGCGTTTTCCCGGTTCCGGGCGGCCCGTAGAGCAGGACGCCGGACGGCGGGTCGATTCCCATTCGGTCGAACTTCTCGGGCGAGGTGAGCGGCCATTCGACGCTCTCTTTGACCTGACTCTTGGGGTCTTCGAGGCCGCCGACGTCGTCCCACGAAATCTTCGGCAGTTCGACCAGAACTTCGCGCATTGCGGAGGGCTCGACCTCGTTCAGCGCACCCCTGAAGTCCTTACGCTTCACGATCATCCGGTCGATGAGCGACGGCGGTATAGACTCTTCGTCTAAGTCGATTTCCGGCAGATAACGCCGGAGTGCCTTCATCGCAGCTTCCTTCGTCAGGCTCTCGATGTCGGCACCGACGAAGCCGTGGGTGTCGTTCGACAGGTCGGGAAGGTTAACGTCGTCCGAAAGCGGCATCCCGCGGGTGTGTATCTGGAGGATTTCCGTGCGACCCTCCTCGTCCGGAACGCCGATTTCGATTTCACGGTCGAACCGACCCGGACGGCGGAGCGCCGGGTCAACCGAATCGACGCGGTTGGTCGCCGCGATGACGATGACCTGTCCGCGCGCTTCGAGGCCGTCCATCATCGTCAGCAGTTGGGCGACGACGCGACGCTCGACTTCGCCGGTCACGTCCTCGCGCTTGGGCGCGATGGAGTCGAGTTCGTCGATGAAGATGATAGACGGTGACTCCTCGGCGGCGTCCTCGAAGATTTCTCGGAGTTGCTGTTCGGACTCGCCGTAGTATTTCGATATAATCTCAGGGCCAGCGATGGAGAAGAAACTCGCGCTGGTTTCGTTGGCGACGGCTTTCGCCAACAAGGTTTTCCCGGTTCCGGGCGGGCCGTGGAGAAGCACCCCTTGTGGTGGCTCGATGCCGAGCTTTTGGAAGATTTGCGGGTGCTTCATCGGGAGTTCGACCATCTCCCGCACGCGCTGGATTTCGTTCTGTAAACCGCCGATGTCCTCGTAGGTGATTCCGCCGCCGGTCTTCTCGAAGCCGGAAATCGGCTCCTCGCGCAGTTCGACCTCCGTATCCTCGGTGATGAGACAGACGCCTTGCGGGTCGGTCTCCACCGCGATGAGCGGAATCGCCTGTCCGGGCGAGCGCATGAACGGGTGGTTCGTACTCGACATGACGGGCACGATGTCGCGCTCGACCACCGGGCGTTTCAGAATTTGGCGTTTGACCATTCCTGCGGCGTCGCTTCCGAACTGGACGCTCGCCTCCTCGGGAGGAGCGAGCACCAGTTTGTCGGCCTTTTCCGCCTCGGCCTTTCGTATTTCGACGCGCTCGCCGATGCCGACGTCGGCGTTCTGGCGCGTGAAACCGTCGATACGAACCGTATCGGTGTTCCAGTCCTGCCGGTCGGCACGCCAGACTTTCGCCGCCGTCGTGTCACCGCCTTCTATCTCGATGATATCTCCGGGGCTCAGCTTCAGATGCAAGAGCGTGTCCGGGTCGAGACGGGCGATGCCGCGTCCCGAATCGTTCGGATACGCCTTTGCGACCTCCAGTTGCACTTCGTTCATGATTGTTCAGTCACGGGGATGGTTGTGGGTGATAGTTCGCGGGGCATAAGTCCTTTGCTACCGGGTTTTTCGGCCACGCTGTCTGCCGATGTTGTAGGGCGGTGCCCGCGTGCGATGATTGACACTACGGGATAACAGTACAAAGGGATAGTGGTGCCAACACGACCGGTGGGATTTTCGCGTTCCGGCACGCGCTGGCACGTATGAGGACGCTTGCGTTCGACGGACGAATGGGGGCCAGCGGCGATATGATTCTCGGAGTACTGCTCGACGCCGGAGCGGACCGAACCGCACTCGAACCGATCGAAAACGCGCTCGACGTGGAGTATTCGGTCGAAACGACGGTGAAAAACGGAATTTCTGCGACACAGGTTCGCGTGCTGCTGACCGGCGATTCGGAGCGCGACGAGTCGGGCGAGGGCGAACCGGACGAGGATGGGGACGCTCCCGAACATGGACACACCCACGGAGATGAGCACGGCGACAACAGCCACGAGCACAGCCACGACGGCCACTCTCACGAACACGACGATGATACTCATGGAAATCACCACGAACACACCCACAATCACGGCGATGATCACGACCACCCCCACGACCATCAGCACGCAGAAAGTGCCGGTCCGGCGCGAACCTACCGCGAAGTAATCGATCTGCTGGAATCGATGGGACTCGACAGAGACGTCGAAGCCAACGCGAAAGCCGTGTTCCGGATTCTGGGCGAAGCGGAGGCCAGCGTCCACGACACCGACCTCGATTCGACGCATTTTCACGAGGTCGGCGCGGACGACGCCATCGCGGACGTGGTCGGTTCCTGCTTGCTGTTCGCCGATCTCGACGCGGAGCGAGTCGTAACGACGCCGCTCGCGACCGGCGGGGGACAAGTCGGGATGAGCCACGGAACCTACCCGATTCCCGCACCCGCCGTGGTCGAAATCGCGACCCGGGCCGATTGGTCGCTGTCCGGCGGCCCGGTCGAAGCGGAACTGCTGACACCGACGGGGGCCGCGATTCTCGCGCATTTCGCCGACGGCGTCGAAACGGTTCCCACCTTGAATATCAAAAAAGCGGGCTACGGCGCGGGGGGCCACGACTTTCCCGAACATCCGAACGTCCTCCGCGCTCTCGCCGGTGAATCGGGGGATGACGGCCTCATTCGCGACGATATTACCGTTCTCGAAACGAATCTGGACGACACGTCGCCGGAAGTGCTCGGCGGCCTTCAAGATACCCTCGCAGGTTCAGGCGCGCGAGACGTGTCCATCCTCCCGGCGACGATGAAGAAATCGCGTCCGGGCCACCTCGTTAAAGTCATCACGAAACCCGAAGACGCGGAACGAGTCGCCCGAAAATTGGCCGAAGAAACCGGAACGCTCGGCGTTCGTGCCACGGGCGCAAGCCATCGCTGGATTGCCCGCCGGGAGTTCGAGACGGTGACGCTGGAGATCGGCGAATCGGAGTACGACGTGACCGTAAAAATCGCAAGCGACGAATCCGGGTCGGCGTACGACGTGAGCGCCGAATTCGACGACGCTCTTGCGGTGGCGGAGGAAGCCGGGATTGCGGTTCGTGAGGTGATGCGCCGAGCGGAGGGCGCGACGTACGAAAATCTATAACTATCGACAAATCGTAGTTGGAACATGGTTCTCGTTCGCGTTCAGTGTCCCTTCGACGGCTGTGACGGAATGGGTGAGTTCGAAACCGACCCGGAGGGCGAAATCGTCGCCCGCGAGAAGGGTCACGTCGAACTCGACAAGTTTCAAAAGGTCGGTAAGCAACTGCTGTCCGGGTCGATCGTCAAGGAAGAACACCTCCAGTGTCCGGTCGAAGAGACGCACCGGTACACCGTGCTGGTGGAATTGTAATCCGCGCCGATAGATCGGTAATTTACCCCTCCTCACTCCTCCCGATGTTCGTCGAGCGCTTCGTCGATAGTCAACTCGCCCGCCGCGACACGGCGGGCGAGTTCCTCGTCGATTTCGCGGTTGTCCTCCGAGCGTTCGCGCGACCGGCGTTTGATGACGCCGAGTTCTCCCTGCGTCGGTTCGATGTCGCGTTCCTCCACGACTTCGCCCTCCAGTCGAGCGATGTTGGCCGCCGCGAGCACGTCGCCCATGCCGCGCGCACCGGTTCCGAGGTACGGCGTGGTTCCGGTTTCGTCCACGAGTTCGACCAACATATCTTCGAGTTCGCGGATGAGGTGCGCGCCTTGGAGCCGCGCGCCGTCGCCGATTCGGACGACCGGGTCGATTGCGTCTTCGACCTCCTCGCGGACGACGTCCGCGGCGTCGGTAATCGGGACGTGAAACGCGGAGACGACGAGATCGCCCGAGAGAACCGCGATTCCGGGGCGCGTTCCGGGGTCGATGCCGATGATGGTTCTACCGGACTCACCGCGGAGGACGACGAGGGCTTCCTCGACCGCTTTTCGAGGATGCTTGGAGTCCGCGACGACGACTGGAAGGTCGGTGTCGATGTCGTCCTCCTCGGCCCGGATACAAATCCGGGCGTGCTCCGGAAGGTCGTCACCCGGTTCGATGGTCGTAAACCGGACGCCCCTATCGCGCAGTTCGTTCACCACGTCGTGATACAGTTCGAAATCCGCTGTCGCAACGACGACTGTCACTCTGCTCCATTCGCAGGGGTGGAACAAAATCACCTCGGTCGAGCTGAAACCGGAACTTTTTGCGTGAGAAGGCCTAACGACCGCACGTGACCGACGCAGAGAAACTAACAACCGGGTGCCCGCCCGTGGACGACCTGCTCGGAGGGGGATTGGAACGAGGAACCGTGACGCAGGTGTACGGGCCGCCCGCGGCAGGAAAGACGAACGTCGCGCTTGGAAGCGCAATCGAAACCGCGCGGAACGGCGGGACAGTGGTGTATATCGACACCGAGGGGCTCTCAGTCGAGCGATTCGAGCAAGTCGCCGAGGCGAAGGTGAGCGACGTGGACGAGGTCGCCTCCCGAATCATCATCAAGGAGGCCCTCGATTTCGCCGAACAGGAGGCCGCGGTCAAGGACGTGAGCGAGTTCGCCGACCGCGCCGACCTCGTCGTGCTCGACAGCGCGACCGGATTTTACCGCCTCGAACGGAGCGAGGACACGAAAGGCGGAGAAGCGCTTCGCAGCGTCGCCCGACAGGTGACCCATCTACTCTCGCTGGCGCGAAAGCACGACCTCGGGGTTCTCCTGACGAATCAAGTGTACACCGACCCGGATTCAGACGGCACCCGACCGCTCGGCGGACACACGTTGGAACACTGGACCGGCGTCGTCCTTCGAGTGGACCGCTTTCGCGGCGGCAACCGTCGAGCAACCCTCGAAAAACACCGGTCGAAACCCGCCGGGGAACGCGCCCAGTTCCGAATCACGGACGCCGGATTGGAAGGCACGGAAGAGATGGTCTGAGTTCGAGTCTGCGGGTTCGCTTTTTACTCCGAGATTGCCGTGACTGTTGTGCCGAGTTTTTGAACGAGGAAGACGGTTGTTGAGAAGAGACGATTGCAGATGTTGGGCGCAAACCACGCCCGTCCTTCTTTCGCAGGCGTTCCGCCTGCTCGATACCTCGTTCGGTCCCCGCTTCCGGCCCAACCGCAAGCGGGCAGGCCGTCGTCCTGTCCGCCCGAGCCAAACCCGACAAGCCGATTTCGGAATAAAACGCTAACTTCCGACAATAGCGGCTGACTACTCGCTCGCCTGCGGATTTGGCGGTCGGCTACGCCTAACAGTTGCAATCTGCATCACGATTGCACCACCTTTCGAATCCAAAAAAACGAGAGAACAAAATTGCGCCAAATCCTGATCAAGACGTCTTCGACACCACTCGCGCCGTTACAGTTCGTTGAGCTTCCGGAGGAGTTGGCCCTCGTACTCGCGGTCGCTCTGCACGCCTTTCAGTTCGAGGACGTTGCGCTCCAGCGTGTCGCGGGCGACGTTGAACCCTTGTTCCGCGCCGTAGCCTTCGCCCGACCCGGCGACCTGCCCACGGTTAGTGCGGAGGCGAATCTTACACTGGATGAGGGGTGTGCCGCGGAGTTTCTCTTTGTGCTCGTGGAATCGAACGTGCGCGTGGCGCACCTGCATATCTTGGTACTTGTTTGTGATTTCTTGGATACTCTCCCGAATAGTCTGCCGGGAGATGGTATCGAGGAGGTTGATGTTCGTGATTTGCACGTCCATGTGTTCCTCCTCGGTGTAGGTGAGCGCGCGAAGCACGTCGGTTTTCGTGACGACGCCGCCCACCACGCGGTCGTCGTCAGGCGTAACCACGAGACCGGCGTAGTTCATCTCGAACATCTTTCTGACCGCGTCCTCGACGGTTGCGTCGAGCGAGATGGTTTCGACGGGGCTGTTCATCACGTCGTACACCGGCAGGTCCAGCATTCGGTCGCTGTCGCCGGTTCGCTCGCCGGTCGTCGGCTTGTCCTCGTTTCGGGTGACGAAATCCACGATGTCGTGGGTCGTGACCATCCCGGTGAGGAAGCCGTCGTCGTTCACGACCGGGAGGCGGGAAACGCTGTGTTCGCGCATGAGATTGATGACGCGCCCGAGGGTGGCGTCCTCGGGAATCGTGACGGGATTCTCGGAGTAAATCTGCTCGACGGTGAGCGCGTCGAGATTGTCGAGGACGCCGTCGAGAATCATATCCTCGTCGATGATTCCCCAGACGGTCTCCCCTTCGAAGATGGGTGCGACCTTGCTCCCGCCTTCGACGAGGGCGCGAGCGACTTCGCGCACGTCGTCGTGCAGGTCGATTTTCGGCGCGGGTTTCGTCAGCGTCGCCACTTTCGTCTGGTCTTCGATATGTGACTGCAGAAGCTGTTTCTGCGTGATAACGCCGTCGTACTCTCCCGCTTCGGTGACCACGATGCCCTTCGGATTTTCCTCTTCGAATATCGAGCGTGCTTTCCCAAGTCGCTCTTCGGCCTCGATTTCGAAGTAGTCAGTGGTCGCAATGTCAGAGATATCCATCGGCAGTTTCCATGACGCGGTCATTGGTCTTGAACTTTGTCGCAGAACGGGCATTTCTGGTGGCTTTTTGGAGACACACCGCGTAGGGATTCCCTGTGTTTCCTGACATTGGTGCGGTGTTCGGTTCGTACACCTACCTCGCCAGCGAGGTAGTTTTTGGGACGGTTGCGCTCTGGTTACTCCTCCGGGCCGGCGCGCTTTCCCGCGCGGGCAAGACGGTCATCGCCCTGTACCCAATCGGTTACGTCTGGGACTGGTACACGCTAACCATCGGCGTCTTCGCGATTCCGCTTCGAACCGGTATCGAGGTGGCTGGAATTCCACTCGAAGAACATCTATTCATCATTGTAGTGCCCGCGCTCGTCATCGGCGTTCACGAAAATCTGTACCAGGTGACGGAACGCGGTGAAACCGGTCAGTAATCGGCGGTTACCGCCGGACTACGGGAAGATACGGACAGCATTCCGTTTCTCGTAACCACTCGTTTACGGCTGGTAAATGGTGAATAACAAAGAACAAACCCGGTAATGTTTGAATCCATGCTGGGTTACGAGCAAGGGGTGGCGAAGTAATGAGCACAATCGGTGACTCCTCTGGCACGGGGAACAACGAAACCGATAATCAACCGAATGAGTCAGACTCAACCGTGGCTGAACACGTTTCAGACATACTCGAATCAAACGCGTCGGGAGAGCAACGGGACAGTCCCCTCTCCCGCGATATGGTTTTCGATGTACTGAAAAATCAACGCCGACGGTACGCCCTGCACTATCTGAAGCAGGCCGAGGAAACCGTCCAGTTGAGCGACCTTGCGGAGCAGGTCGCCGCGTGGGAAAACGATACCACGGTCGGTGCCATTTCCGCCGCCGAGCGAAAACGAGTCTACACCGCGCTTTACCAATCCCACCTCCCGAAACTCGATGATGCAGGAATCGTAGATTACAACCAAAACCGGGGAATCGTCGAACTCGCCACCGCCGCCGAACAACTCGACCCCTATCTCGAAACCAACACACGGGACGACATCTCGTGGTGTAAACGATACCTCGGAATCGCAGCCGCCGGATTTGCCGTGCTTACCGGAGCATGGCTCGAACTACCGCTCCTCGCCGGAATCGCCGATATCGCACTCGCCTTGCTAGTAGTGGTCGCATTTACGCTCGTCGCAGTTGCCCATACCTACGACGCACGACATGCACCCTCGACGGGCGAACAGGCACCGAATATTTCGAGCGAATAGTTCCTCGAATCACTTTTTCTGGAGTCGTGTTCGGAGAGCGGCGGCTACGGACGGGTGAATCGTATCCTAAATTATTGGGAAAGAGCGACCACCCTGCCGAGAGGGTTTTCACGAGTGAAAATCGGAGAACGACATCGGAAATAGCTGTCAAACTGCGACTTGCTTCGCTCGTCGCATTGTGTCGTCAAAAATAGTGGGTTTGGGCAGATTTGAACTGCCGGCCTCCTCCATGTCAAGGAGGTGTCATAACCAACTAGACCACAAACCCAGTCGGCCTCTGTGCGCATTTCTTCGTTGGCCGCATGGGTAATTGAAGGTTTCGAAATCGAACGCCGTATCCCGGTTTTATTTCGCTCGCGACGGACGACAGCTTTAAGTGATTGTACGAATTTGTGCATTACAACACGAATCAGTTCATTGGTGTTCCACTATGCAGGACTACATCGAACACGTCACCACCGGACACGACCTCACGCTCACACAGGCCAGAGACGCGGCGAACGCCGTCTTCGACGGCGCGACCGACGCCCAAATCGGCGCGCTCCTCACCGGGCTGCGTGCAAAAGGGGAAACAGAAACCGAAATCGCCGGATTTGCACAGGGCATGCGCGACGCCGCACGGACAATTTCCCCTAACCGAACCCCGTTGGTTGACACCTGTGGCACCGGCGGTGACGACTACAATACTATCAACGTCTCCACGACCGCCGCAATCGTCGCCAGCGGCGCGGACGTTCCGATTGCCAAACACGGCAACTACTCGGTGTCTTCGTCCTCCGGCAGCGCTGACGTGCTGGACGAGGTTGGGGTCGTGGTCGATTCGGAACCACCGGCAGTGGAACGCGCAATCGAGGAGCAGGGAATCGGATTCATGCTCGCGCCCGTCTTCCACCCCGCGATGAAGGCCGTCATCGGTCCGCGCCGCGAACTCGGTATGCGAACCCTGTTCAACGTCTTGGGACCGCTGACGAACCCGGCGGGAGCGGACGCGCAAGTCGTCGGCGTCTACGACCCCGACCTCGTTCCCGTGCTGGCACACGCACTCGCCCACATGGAGGTTTCGCACGCCCTCGTGGTTCACGGGGCAGGGATGGACGAAATCGCCGTTCACGACGAAACGACGGTCGCGGAAGTCGAGGGAGATTCCATCGAGGAATACACGCTCGCGCCCGAAGACCTCGGCGTCGGTCGGCACGACGTGTCAAAAGTCGCGGGTGGTACGCCCGAGCAGAACGCCCGCGACCTTCGCGACATCGTGGCGGGCGAAGTCGGCGGCGCGAAACGCGACATCATTCTGGCGAACGCCGGAGCGGCGGTGTACGTCGCCGGCCGAGCGTCGTCCTTGGAGGACGGCGTCGAACAGGCGAAGCGGGCAATCGACTCGGGTCGCGCGGAGGAAAAGCTAAACGCGATGACGAGGGCCGTCTCGGCATGACCCGGACGAAAATCTGCGGGCTGACCGAGGAAAATGACCTGCGCGCCGCCATCTCTGCGGGCGCGGACGCAATCGGCCTGCTCGTGGACGTGCCGATCGATTCGCCCCGGGAAATCGACCCACTTCGGGCCGCCGAGCTCGCCCGGGAAGTCCCGCCCTTCGTGACGACCGTACTCGTGACGATGCCAGAAACCCCGGAGCGAACGGTCGAACTAGCCGAAATCATCGAACCAGACGCCGTACAGGTTCACGGGATGGGCGTCGGCGACCTCGCGTACCTCTCGTCCAGCATCGACGGAAACGTCATTCGCGCCATCGACACGACGGCGGAGGGACCGGGACGCTACGACGCGGTTGCCGACGCGCTCCTCCTCGATGCCGGAAAAGCGGGTGGAACGGGCGAAACCCACGACTGGGAGCGTGCACGGAAGTTCGCAAATAGCCTCGACTCGCCGGTCATCCTCGCGGGCGGACTGACCCCCCACAACGTCGGCGACGCTGTCGAGGCGGTCGAACCGTTCGCGGTGGACGTTGCGAGCGGCGTCGAATCGAACGGCGGGCAGAAAGACCACTCGGCCGTCGAATCGTTCGTCGAGAACGCGAAAACGGCATCGATGAAAGAATCAGAAACGAATTCGAAGTCGGGATCGGTTTTACAACGATGAATCGAAACGAGTTCGAAGCCTACGCCGACAGCGACCAGTCGGTCGTCGTCCACGCGGAAACCGAACTGGACGTGGAAATCGACCCGCTAACCGCGTACTCCACCCTCGGGGGGAACGAGTACGATTTCCTCCTCGAAAGCGCGGAGAAAGTCGCGTCCTCCGATCCGGACGGAGCGTTCGACCCCGCGGAAACCGACGACCGACGGGCACGCTACTCCTTCGTCGGTTACGACCCGAAAGCGGTAGTGTCTGTGAAATCGAACGAAACGGAGGTTCGGGTGCTTGACGACGATTGGAACGGCGCAGTCGTCGGTCGAAACGGCGAGGACGAGAAGGGCGATGGATGCGATACGGGGGAAGACGATGTACTCGACAAACTTCGAGATTCGCTTCCCGAGGTGGAGCGGCGGGGGTTCCCGAACCGGGACGGCTTTTCAGGCGGTTTAGTCGGTTTTCTAGCCTACGACGCGGTGTACGACCTCTGGTTGGAAGAGCAGGGGGTCGAGCGTCCGGAGACGGAACTGCCGGACGCGCAGTTCGTCCTGAACACGAAAACGCTCGTTTTCGACCACGTCGAAAACTCGCTCTCGTTGGTGTGTACGCCGCTCGTCGCTCCGGAAGACGAACCGGGCGAGAAGTACGACGAACTGGTCGCGGAGTCGAATCGCGTTGCGAACGCGCTCGAATCCGCAGAAGAGCCCGAACTCGGCGGCTATCGACCGGAAGGCGAAACGGCGGGAGCGCAGGACGAGTACGAGGACGCAGTGCGCCGGGCGAAAGAACACGTTTTCGACGGCGACATCTATCAGGGCGTCGTCTCCCGAAAACGAGAGATTCGGGGCGAAATCGATCCGCTCGGATTGTATGCGTCCCTGCGCGAGGTGAACCCCTCGCCGTACATGTACATCCTCGGCTACGAGGACAGAACCATCGTCGGCGCGAGTCCGGAGACGCTGGTGTCGGTGCGCGACGAAAAAATCGTCTCGAACCCCATCGCCGGAACCAGCGCGCGCGGCGGGAGTCCGATGGAAGACCGGCGACTCGCGGGCGAACTGCTCGCGGACGAAAAGGAGCGGTCGGAGCACGCGATGCTAGTAGATTTGGCCCGAAACGACGTTCGCCGAGTGGCTGAATCTGGAAGCATCCGCGTCGAGGAGTTCATGAACGTCATCAAGTACAGCCACGTCCAGCACATCGAAAGCACCGTCACTGGAACCATGGCGGAGGACTGCGACGCTTTCGACGCGGTTCGCGCGACGTTCCCCGCCGGAACCCTGACCGGCGCGCCGAAAATCCGCGCGATGGAGGTAATTCACGACCTCGAAGAAACGCCGCGAGGCGTGTACGGCGGCGGGGTCGGTTATATTTCCTGGACTGGCGACGCCGACTTCGCTATCGTCATCAGAACCGCAACGATTGAACACGGCGAACGAGATACAGTCGCGGTGCAGGCGGGCGCGGGCATCGTCGCGGACAGCGACCCGACCGCCGAGTTCGAGGAAACGGAACAGAAGATGGGCGGCGTGCTTTCCGCGCTGGAAACGATGGAGCGTGAGTCAGCACCCGAACAGAAACTGGAGGTGTCCCGATGACGCGCGTGCTGTTCGTGGACAACTTCGATTCGTTCACCTACAACCTCGTGGAGTACGCTGAGGAAGCGCTTCGGGCGCAGGTGTCAGAATCGAATCGCGAATTGCGGTTCGATTCTGACGGTTCGCGTTCGGCCTCGGCGATCGAAACCGAAGTCGTGAAAAACACCGCCTCGCTCGACGCCATCCGCGAGAAAGACCCGGCCGCAATCGTCATCAGTCCCGGTCCGGGTCACCCGGAAAACGAACGCGACGTGGGCGTCACGAACGAAGTCCTCCGCGAGCTATCACCAGAAATACCGACGCTGGGCGTCTGCCTGGGCTTGGAGGCTGCGGTGCATGTGTACGGCGGGAAAATCGGGCGCGCACCGGAACCGATTCACGGGAAAGCGTTCCCGGTCGAACACGACGGTGTCGGCGTGTTCGACGGTCTCGAACAGGGATTCCAGGCCGGGCGATACCACTCGCTTGTCTCGACCGCCGTCCCCGACTGTTTCGACGTGAGCGCGACGACGACCCACGACGGCGACGAACTCGTGATGGGAGTTCGCCATCGCGACCACCCGATAGAGTGCGTTCAGTTCCACCCGGAGAGCGTGCTGACCGCTCGCGGGCGCGAAATAATCGAGAATTTCCTCGGCGGCTACACCAGCACGCCCGCCGCGTAAAGGGCGGCGACGACGAGGAGTGCGAGGACGCCGATTCGCCAGGTGAGCGCGACGGCGAAGCGAACGGCGACGACGAGGAGAATGATTCCGATAACCACGGCGGCGATGCCGACTGGTTCGATGGCGAGGGGTGTCATACCCGAAATGACCGCGTACTGAATGGTAAACGTATCGGTGGTGTTTGGTTCGTTTTCGAGGAAAATCGGGGGAGGGGACGAGAGTAGGCGCTCCATACCGTGAGAAACTCAATCATATCGGTCACTTTCGCTCCGGTCTGAACACTCTTATAGTCCTTGGCGTCTTACTCTCTGATAGGCAGAGAACGACCCCAGAGGCGTCACTATACAAACAAACTTGGGATAGAGAAAGTAAACTTAATTTGGGATGGGTCGAATGCATTCTTCGTCACGAATGAAACGGTTCTACGCACAAAATGAACGGCGAATCGCCACGCAGAGTAACAGAGCAGCGGTGGTGACGCTCGTATGAGCGGCGCGCACGAGACGGACGCCAACGAGGTCACTCTCCCGGTCAAGCGAACCAAGGGCGACACGCTCGAAGACCGGATGACGGGGAACGCGTACCAGAACATCCTCCCGGCGCGCTATCTCCGCAAGGACGCCGACGGCAACCTCGTCGAGAAACAGGAAGACCTGTTCCCGCGCGTCGCGAAGAATATCGCGCTCGCGGAGGCCGTCTACGAAGCCGAAAAACAGGGCACCGAAATCACCGTCACGCCCGAGCAGTTGAAACCCGGTCACCCGCGACGGGACGAACTCGCCGCGGACGTGTTCGGCACGAGAACGACCGCCGAAGACGACGCCGAAACTGCACTCTCCGTCTACAACGTCAACAAGTTCGCCTACGAAACGGTGGTTCCGGAACTTCCGGAGGACATCCGAGAACACGTCGAATCCGTCCGAGACGAGTTCGACGACCTGATGGAGAGGCTGTCGTTCATCCCGAACTCGCCCACGCTGATGAATGCGGGCGACGAACTCCAGCAGTTGTCGGCCTGTTTCGTCGACTCCCCCGGAGACGATATCACCGACATCCATCAAACCGCGAAAGAGGCCGCGGAAGTCTTCCAGTCCGGCGGCGGAATGGGCTACGCCTTCTGGAAGCTCCGACCCTACGGCGACGCAGTCGGTTCGACGGGTGGCATCGCCTCTGGCCCGATTACGTTCATGCGCACCTACGACCAGATGTGCGAAACCATCGCGCAGGGCGGTGCCCGCCGCGGCGCGCAGATGGGCGTCATGCGCGTCTCGCACCCCGACGTTATCCAGTTCATCCACGCGAAAAACAAGGACGTGAGCCTCGCCAACACGCTCCGCCTGAACGACCCCGACGACTACACGCACACGTCGTTCAAGGACGCGTTGGAGGAGGCCCGCGAACTCATCGACGACGATGGTCGGGTTCCGAAACACCTCCGAAACGCCGCCGAGGGGCATCTCTCTAACTTCAACATCTCCGTCGGCGTTACGGACGACTTCATGGACGCCCTCTACAACGGCGAAGAGTTCGTCTTCACCAACCCGCGCACGGAAGAGCCCCACGTCGCTACCGAACACACCGAGGAACTGTACGACATGTTCGGTCTCGGCGAGTACGTCACGGCCGGTGAAGTGCTGTCGATTCCCGCCGACGTTATCTGGAACCGAATCGTGGAAGGCGCGTGGGAAAACGGCGAACCCGGCGTCATCTACCTCGAACGGGTGAACAAAGAACACTCCTTCGACGTGGAAGAACACCCCGACCACCGGATTCTGGCGACGAACCCCTGCGGCGAACAGCCGCTCGAAGAGTACGAGGCGTGCAACCTCGGCCACATCAATCTCTCGACGCTCGCCGACGTGGATGCGCCGGACTGGCGCGTCTGGTACGAGCAAAACGCCGACAGCTACGGGTCGCTGTCGGAAGCCGTGGACGCTTTCCTCCGCGACGCCATCGACTGGGACGAGTTCGACTATCGCATCGACTACGGCACCCGGTTCTTGGAGAACGTCGTCACGATGTCCGACTTCCCGGTCGAGAAAATCGAACAAAAAGTTCGAGATATGCGCAAAATCGGACTGGGCATCATGGGTCTCGCCCAGTTGTACATCCAACTCGGCGTCCGCTACGGAAGCGACGAGGGTAACGAAATCGCCCAGCAGTTGATGACCCACATCAACCACGAGTCGAAGTGGGCCTCCCACGAACTCGCCGAGGAGCGCGGATCGTTCAACGACTGGTCGGACTCGAAGTACGCGAACCCGACGGAGTATTCCGAGTGGTTCGAGAAACAAACCGGACTTGACGCCGAAAAGTGGAAGGACGGCTTCTCGGTTCGGAACCACAACACGACGACCATCGCGCCGACCGGCACGACTTCGATGGTCGGCAACACCACGGGCGGTTGTGAGCCCATCTACAACGTCGCCTACTACAAGAACGTCTCCGACGACGTGCAGGGCGACGAGATGCTCGTGGAGTTCGACGACTACTTCCTCCGCACACTGGAGGCGAACGACATCGACGTGGGCGCGGTCAAAGAAGAAGCCCAAGAGCAGATGGCGACCAATCAGTTCTCCGGCGTCGAAGGACTCGAAACCGTCCCAGACGCCATCGGCGAACTGTTCGTCGTGACGGGCGACCTCACCGGCAAGCAACACGCCGCGGTGCAGTGCGCCTGCCAGCAGGGCGTCGATTCGGCCATCTCGAAGACCTGTAACTTCCCGAATTCCGCCAGCAAGGAGGACATGGACGAGGTGTACCGCTACATCTACGACCACGGCGGCAAGGGCGTCACGGTGTACCGCGACGGTACGCGCTCGAAACAGGTGCTCACCACGCGCGCCGACAACGCCGAGTTCGCCGACGAGGACGAGGCGGCGGAAACCATCGCCGAACAGATCGAGGAGGTCTTCGGCGGCATCGAGGGCTTCATCGCAAACGAGGAAGTGCAGGCCGCGCTCGGCGACGAACTGTCAAGTCTAGTCGAAGACGGCGTCACCGGCGGCGCATACGCCAAGGAGCGTCCGCGTCCGGACGTGCTCCACGGCGTCACCCAGCGCATCGACACCGGCTACGGCAAGATGTACGTCAACATCAACGAGGACGAATCCGGCGAACCGTTCGAACTGTTCGCCACCATCGGTAACTCCGGCGGCTTTACCAACTCCTTCACGGAAGCGCTGGCGAAGGTCATCAGCTACGCCCTCCGGAGCGGCGTCGACCCGAACGAAATCGCGTCCGACTTGCAGGGCATCCGCAGTCCGAAAGTCGCGTGGGACAAAGGCGAGCAGATCAACTCCATTCCAGACGCTATCGGCGTGGCGATGCGCCGCTACCTCGACGGCGAAATCGAGCGTACGGGCGTTCCACAGCAGAAGACGCTCGAAGAGACGGCGGACGAAAGCGAGACTGACGGCGGAGCAGTCGAGACGCGGAAAGACGCCTCCCAGTCGCTCATCGACGCGGGTGAAAGTCCGGAATGTCCGGAGTGCGGGTCGCTCTCGCTGTATTTCTCCGAAGGCTGTAAGACCTGCGAATCCTGTGGCTGGAGCGAGTGCTCGTAATCCACCAGTAGCGTTTTTCTAACCCAGTTTTGCCGCTCGCTGATTTTGCGTTTTTACGGCTTCGCATGCCGTGAGGGTGGCCGGAAACCACAAGTGCAGAGACATTGTCTCAAAGGAAGTTGCATGGGGAGGAATGCCAAGTGAGGTGTCGAAAGAGAGGGGGACGACGTGAAACCGACTAGTGATTTTCGGCGTGGCCTCTTTCTCATCGTATTCGGTGCGCTACTCGTCGGAGTGGTGTTCGGGGCGAGTTGGGCGCTCGCCCCGAACACGAGCGTAACGACCCCCGATTCGAACGCAACGACGACCACGCTCGTCGGCGTGCAGGGGCCCGGATGGGGCGGAAGCGTAGTCGAACTTGACAGCAACGGAACGAGGATGTGGCGCATCGGGAACGCCATCAGCTATCAGGACGTTTCGATGCTCGACAACGGAACCGTGCTGGCGACCCACGCGGATGGAAACTACCAGCGGTGCGGTCAGTTCCCCGCACCCTGCAAGCGAACCGGTGTCAGGTTCATCGACCCCGCAGGAAACCCGAACATCGTCGGCGAGTGGAGCTATCCGGTTCGAACCCGGAAGGATAGCGAGGTTCACGACGCGGAGATGGTTCCCTCGGGCGAACTACTGGTCGCGGACATGGAGTACGAGAGCATCTACACGTACAACTTCTCGACCGGAAATCGGTCGTGGACCTGGAACGCGAGTCAGTACTACAACGAGCCCCGCGACCCGACCAGAACCGACTGGCTCCACATCAACGACGTGGATAGAATCGGCGACGGACGATACCTCGTCTCGGTTCGGAACACGAACCAGCTGCTCGTCATCGAACGCGGTGAAGGGGTAGTCGAAGTGATCAACAAAGACCGCGACCCGTCGGTGCTCAACAAGCAACACAATCCGCACTGGCTTGGAGACGGTGCCGTACTCGTCGCGGATTCCGAGAACCACCGCGTCGTCGAACTTCACAGAAACGAATCGTCCGGGGAGTGGGAAGAGGCGTGGATAGTGTACGAAGCGGGCGGAATTCACTTCGATTGGCCGCGCGACGCAGACCGCCTGCCGAACGGGAACACCCTCATCACGGACAGTCGGAACAATCGCGTGGTCGAGATAACGCGAAACGGCAGCGTCGTCACCAGTTACACCGTTCCCGACTTACCCTACGAAGCCGACCGCGTTCCGTTCGGGGAGTCGCACGGACGACCGTATGAAACGGCAGGCGAGTACGACGTGTTCGGTGACCGAAGCACAGAAATTCCGATACTATCCGCGCTTCTCACAGGGGCGCGCCATTCTGTCGCGCTTCCGTTCTGGGTGTCCGAACTGCACGTCCTCGTCGTCCTCGTCGCGGTCATCCTCTGGGGAGTGGGTGGAGCACTGTTGGTCAAGTCCCGGTGGACATCCTGAGGGAAACAGTCAAACCGGTCGCATCCGGTAGTTTTCCTATGGCAGAAGAGGCAAACGGACGACCCTGTCCGCTCTGTGGCGAGTCTATGTACCACCGCCACTGTAAGTACGTCTGCCCCCAACACGGCGTCGTCTACGACTGTTCAGACACTTTTTACTGACATCTCTGCGATTGTACAGCTTCATCCGATTTCGATACCTCACTCGCTATCGAAGAAATGTCGGTACGCAGGCCCGGCCAACAGGAGAAGCGCAACGAGCCCCATAGCCGCGATGAGGGGCAAATTCTTTCCGAGTTCGTCCACCGAGAGCGAATCCAACGAACTTCCGGCGAGCACCGCCGCGATCATCCACGGTGCTTCGCCGATGGTCGTCCCGATGACGAACGCCCGCGGCGAAACGTTGGATAAGCCCGCCGTCGCCGAGATGGCGTCGGCGGGCACCGGAGAGAGTCGGGACACGACTATCCCGCGCAGGTCACCGGTCGTCTCGAAAAATCGGCCGCCGGACTCGCCGAGTCGGCCGAACATTCCCCCCTCGATGCCGAAATACCGCGCACCGGCGAACGGAACGCAGGAACTCATCGTCGCACCGACGAGGGCGACCGGAATACCGACGACCGGCCCGTAGACGTACCCAACCGCCGCAGCGACTGCGGTCGTCGGCCACGCGAAAAACGGGCGAACGAGATAGACGAGGAGGAAGAAAACGCAAGCGAGGAACGGGTGTTCGGTCACACGCTCGACCTGCTCGAAGACGACCGTCGGCGAGAAAAAAACGCCCGCAAGAACGACCAGCGCGACGACTGCGAATGCGGTGATATGCCGACGAGTCTTCGTGAGAACCATTCTGCCGTAGGTAGCGGGGGAAGAGGTTAAGTTCTTTCCACCCGAGCGCGCAACGTTTAATCCGCTTCGTGCGGGATTCGTAGTCGATGGACGAGGACGATACCGTCGCGCTGGGGGTGGAACTGTTGTCCAAACTAGAACATCCCGAACTGTCGGTCGCGGAGGCGGTAGACCGCATCGAGACGATTACCACCAATCCGTCGATGACGCGGACGATTCTCGACGAGGCCGAAAAACGCGGCGTCATCGAGCGCGAAAACGGAATCATCCGACCGCAGGGCGGCAGCTACCTCAGGTTCGAAAGCGACGTGGTGACGAAGGAAGGAGATTTCAGCTGTCGGCGCTGTGGAACCGGCATCTCGACGGGTTACTTCATGAAACTCGATGCGGGCGAACACGGGCCGTTCGGGTCGTCCTGTATTCGGAAGGTGACGGGACGAGAGTGAGACCCGGCAGAAAAATGGCTATCGACCGCGCGTCAGTTCCTCGATGAGTTGCTCGATGGTGCGTTGCTGTTGTTCGAGCAGTTCGTTCTGTCGCTCGACGACTTCGGTAAGGGCGGTCAGTTGCGCCTCCACCGGGTCGTCTAAATTCTCGCTCGCGGATTAGAAGCCCGAGTCGGCAAAACCGGTCGTCGCTTCGGGTTCCTGTGCGATGGTTTTCCCCGTTTGAGATCCGCTATTTTCGGTTTCTCGCGGCTCGGTTTCCGATTCGGCGGCCGAACCGGTCGGCGAGCCAGTGGAAGCGGGTCGTGATTCCGCGGCCGTCGCGTCCGTCGGTGCGGATTCGGTCGTCGCGTGGTCGGCATCTTCCAGTTCCGCAGAAACGCGTTCGGCCTCGCCCTTGCCGAGCGGATCGGATGGCACCCCTTCCACGATTTGTCCGTTGTCGTCGAGTTCGGGCGGGTCCGCATTGAGCGGTTCGACGCCGCCCCCGAACACGTCGTCATCCTCGGTGAGCGAGACGTTTTCGTCGGATTTCGGCTCGGATTTTCGTCCGGTGCGACCGTCTGCTTGAACTCGGCGTAACTACCGACATCGTGGTAGGTGAGGAGCGACTGTTCGATTCGCTCGCGGACTTCTCGGGTTCGGTCGCTCGGAGTTTTGATTCGCTGAGGGCGACCGTTCGCTTCGATGATAATTTGCGAGGAGACGGTTCCTTCTTCGACGTCGAGACTCGTCACGTCGGCAAAATGGAACTGCTCGAAATCTTGATCCCAAATCGCTTCTCCCACGTGTTTTACGACGCGTGCGCTAGTGAGTACCAGGGTGAGTTCGCTGAACTGGTAGGTTTGGGTGACCTGCTCGTTCGCGTCGGTGATACCCGCGCCGTTCAGCACACCAGCGATGACGGGATGCAGTGCATCGTGAAGGCGTTTGGTCGGGATTTTAAAGGTGTCTTCGCCGTCGATACCGTAATCGAGGGTGATGGTGGATTTCCGTCGCCCTTCGGCGACGGAAATCCGCTCCGCTCCGTGTGGGTACTCTTCGACCGATTCGTCGCTCAACAGGCCGTCGGCGCGGTAGACGAGTGTTCGCGAGGGTGTGACGAAAAGGATGTCTTCCCCGCCAAGCGACACTTTCGCGGCGACGTGCTCGTCTCCGAGACTAGACTGGACGATTCCCGGTACGCTCATGCAGGGAATGGTCAGGCCCGTATCTTAAATCCGCCGGGTGAACACGACACAGACAAAACTGGTATGATAACCAGCATAGGATTGTCGTGCAAGTCGAACGACGGCGTCGCCATCGTGGCGTGCATCCCAGTGACATCCGGCGGTCGATATGAGAACTTTAAAGAGTGACTCATCCCTACCCGTAGTTGAGCCCGGGTGGCTTAGCTGGACATAGCGCCGCACTCATAGGGTTCTGAGATTTGGCGCTCAGGCCTTGGAAGCCTCCCATGCGCCCGTGAGGCCCCGCCAGGCCTCGAACCTGGGACATGCGGAGATCGAGGGTTCGGAGCCCTCCCCGGGCATTTTCACGACTTCAATTCGATAGCCGAGCCGAGGTTCCGGGCGTCGAAATTCGGTAGATCCGCGGATAGCCGGCGAGTGAAGCGAACCGGGGATAGAACGGCAAACGCTCGATGGTCGGATTTGTTCCCGATTCGACCCCTTTCCGATGACGCGCTCGTTTGTGCGAAGTTCGTGTTGGAAGACAGAATATATCGCAGCGTGCAAATATTCAATTCAATTGCCAAAGTGAGAACTTCTCGATGATTCGAAATCAGAAGTTCGAGTTTCGATTTCATGATACTCTATCGGACACGTTTTGAAAACCGATTCATAGATACTAGCTCAAAACCCGTTTTAAAAGGTCTAAAGATCTCTCAGAAGATTATAAAATGCCGGTGAACCGAATTAGAGTGGTAAAATAGCGCGAATTTCGTTGTACACTCATCTCGTTATATGACCCCTCCAGTCGTAGCGAGAGATACATCCCAGAGTAATCATGTCCAGCCCTCCAACGATACAGAACGACCACGCATCGGATTTCGAACTGTCCGTTCCCCGTAACGCCGTCGAAAGCACCGCCCGAAAGCTGTTCGCGCCGGTTCAGTTCCTGAGCTTCTGGACCGCGGTCGCGCTCCCGTTCGCCTACCCGCCGCTGCTGTATCACGGCTACGTGTCTGCGACGACCGTGACGTTCGCCCTCCTCCTCGCCCTGAACATGGTCGCCATCGTCGTCGGTCACGGCTACAACCTCGACTGAGCCCCTCCGTTCGACGGACGGCGTCGAACGAATGCCGCCCTGTTCCGAAGATAGAGCCACACGTATGCGCCGGAATCCGCGTTCCGTTTTTAGGCATGCCGAAATGGTAGGCGTTATGATAAGTATTAACCCTGCGTACGCCAAAATAGACGGCTATGGGAGTGCTGGGAAACTTCTCGCTGGTATTCGTCGCAGGGCTTATTACGGCGCTCGCAACCGGCGTCGGTGCCCTCCCGTTTTTTCTCGTCAGCGACGTGAGCGACCGATGGAACGTCGTTCTCTGGGGGCTCGCTTCGGGAATCATGCTCTCCGCGTCGGTGTTCGGTTTGATATTCGAGGGTGTTTCGAACGTGAACGGCGGCAGTTTCACCGGTGTGGGCATCGGGTTGCTGGTCGGTGCCGGACTCGTCGTCGTAAGCCACCGCGCCATCGCCGGCGTGGAAGTCAATCCGAAAAAGTACGAGGAGGCAGATTTCAAGAAACTAGTGCTTATCCTCGGTATTCTCACCGTCCACAGTTTTCCGGAAGGTGTCGCAATCGGCGTCTCGTTCGCTGATTTGAATCTCGGAACCATCGACGGAATCGCCGTTCTCGGGTTTTCGATTCCGCTTCTCGCCATCTTCATGACCGTCGCCATCTCGATTCACAACGTTCCGGAAGGGGTTGCCATCTCCATCCCACTCCGCTCGATGGGCGTGAGTAACTGGCGGATGGTTTGGTGGTCGATTTTTTCGAGTTTGCCCCAACCAGTCGGCGCAGTCATCGCGTTCTACTTCGTGCGAACCGCGCGAGATTTCCTTCCCGTCGGGTTCGGCTTTGCGGCGGGGGCCATGATATATCTCGTCGCGGCCGAGTTCATTCCGGAAGCGCTTGAAGTCGGCGAGGAATTACCAGGCGGTGGCTACCGCGAACTGCTCTCGGGACTCTCCGCGGGGATTCTTATAATGGTTCCGCTCGCATTCATCTGAATTTTATCTTACCGATAAGAATTGTATTTATTCCGTATCCCGAAGAAGAGGTTTCAGTGAAACAACCTCAAAAACGATTTTGAAGCGTTTGGCGACTTTTTAGAGCGTTATAAATGGATAGACAGGTCGGTTCATTGGTCGTAAACGATGTGAATTCATCCCAACGCTCTCCACGCTATAAGGTCGCCCCTGTCTACGACTTAGTCGGGCACGAGTGTGCTACAATGTCGGGAACAACCTCATTCGAAAACGACGGTGACGGTATCAGTCGCACCGCTATTGGACGCAAGAAAATCACCGCACTCCACGCGAAGTACCGAGAGCACACGCTCACGACACCGCTTCAGTTCGTCGGCTTCTGGTCGGCAGTTGCACTGCCGTTCTTCTACGTTCCACTCCTGATAGATGGTCTCGCTGGCGCAGAAATTACGGTTTTCCTCTCCCTGCTGGCATGTCACATCGTCGCCCTCTTCGCCGGACACTCCTACGGACAGGAGTAGTCCCCCTCTCGCTCGACACCGTCCTCCACTCGCCGTACCCCGGTTTTCCCCTTTCCGCTACTCCCTAACCCTGTCCTCCTTCGGTCACTTTAACCTCCCTCTCGAAAACGGGTAGACATGGGACTCGAAACGGTGTCGCTCGGCAGTACCGGCACGAAAGTGAGTGAAATCGCGTTCGGAACGTGGCGATTCGGTCGAGAAAACGATGAAGGCAAAGTCGAAATCGGCGAAAAGCGCGCTCACGAACTGTTGGACGCCTACGCGGACGCTGGTGGTAACTTCATCGACACCGCCGACATGTACGGCGACGGCGAGAGCGAGCGATACATCGGCAACTGGCTCGCGAACCGCGATCGCGAGGATTTCGTCGTCGCATCCAAAATTTACTGGCCGACCCGAAAGGACGACCCGAATGGACGCGGCCTCTCGCGCAAGCACCTGCGCAGGCAGATGAATCTCATTCTCGACCGTCTCGGTACGGAGTACCTCGACTTGCTCTATATCCACCGGTGGGACGACGAGACGCCCGCTGAGGAGTTCATGCGCACGCTCGACAGGTTCGTCCGGGACGGCAAAGTGAACTACATCGGCACGTCGACGCTCGAACCGAACGCGTGGAAGGTCGTCAAGGCGAACGAGATGGAGTACGAACCGTTCCGCCTCGCGCAACCGCGATACAATCTCGTCAACCGCGAAATCGAGTCGAACTACCTGCCGATGTGCGAGGATTACGACATCGGCATCATCCCGTGGTCGCCGCTCGCGGGGGGTTTCCTGACCGGCAAATACGCCCGAGACGAGGAACCGCCGGAGGGAACCCGCGGCGCGACGGACCAGCAGTTCCGCGATTCCTACCTGACCGAGGAGAACTTCGACGTACTGGAGGAAGTCGAAACGGTCGCCGAGGAGGTCGGGACGACTCCGGCGAAGGTCAGCCTCGCGTGGTTGCTAAGACACGACGCAGTGACGGCACCGATTGTCGGCGCGCGAACGGTAGAGCAGTTGGAAGAGAACCTCGACGCAACCGACGTTTCGCTCAGCGACGAGCAGTTCGAGCGACTGGCCGACGCGAAATAAGAACACTGCACCGCCGAGCCAAGCGTTTTTGACGGATTGCGAACAACCCCACTGCATGGACGAAATTTCACTCGTGGTTCCAGAGGCTATCGTCAACTCACTTCCCGAAGACGGCGACGCCGCGGCGCGCGACATGCAGGAGGCCGTCGCGGGGTGGGAAGCGCGACTCAATCGACTTATCGAAGACAACTCGGACGAAGACGTGGCCAGCGCCGCCGTCGACGTTGTCGAGCGGTTCGAAACCCGATGGGAGCAGTACGACGATTTCGTCGCCGAACTGCGAGCGTGGGGACAATCGCCCATCTACGCGATGGCGTGGCGCGACCTCCACGCCGCGCTCGTCCAGCAGTTGTACGACAACGACGACCTCTCCGCGCACATCGACCGCGAGCGAAACGCCCGCATCGTCAACGACGGCATCCGATTCGGGAGATGAGCGGCGACGACCGGCCGCTGTCCCGCGTTCGACGGGCGAAAAGTCAGCAATCGGCCACCTCCCGAATCGACGGCGGTGCGATTGCGGTCGGAATGGTCGTCACGCTCGGTGCGCATCTCGCCCCCGCCCTGCTGTTGCTTCTCGAAACTTCGGCATCTCTCGTCCGTCTGACCGCACTTGCGAGCACGGTCGCGTTCCCGTTTGGGAGCTACGTCACCGGACGCTACGCCGGTTCCGACTGGGAGCGCGGCGGACTCAACGGCGTATTTGCGGCGGGGGCATCCCTCGTCGTGCTCGGCGCGTCGGCGATAATTCTCGTCGGGGCAGACCGAGCAGTAGCCGAGTTCGGTCGCATGCTCGTCGGAACACAGGCGGTTGGTTTCGGGCTAACCACCGGGTCGCCCGTGCTCGCGGGAACCGTCGTCTTCCTCCTGTTCGTCGGAATCGTCGGCGGGGCGCTCGGGGCGAACTGAATCGGTCGAGGCGGACGCTTGCACCGAACCGTTCCGCAGTCTGAGCGTTTATAATCACAGCGAGCCATTTCCGCGTATGGAACTCACGCTCCGGTTCTTTGCGAACTTCCGTGAAGATGTCGGACAGAAGGAACTCGAACGGGAATTCTCGGACGAGGCGACGGTCGGCGACGTGCTGGAATCGCTCACCGAGGAGTACGGAGTCGACGTGTTCGAGGACGGAGAGTTGCGACCGCAAGTCACCATCATGAAAAACGGAAAGGACGTTGTCCATCTCGACGGCAGGGAAACCGCACTTGCAGAGGGTGACAGACTCAGCATCTTCCCGCCGGTCGCGGGTGGATAGATGCGACGCGAGAAATCCTTCCGGGGTATCAACGAACGACTCGCGCGCGTCTACCTCGAAAACCTCGGCGGCGAGGTAGAGGAGGACGGCGACGTGTCGGGCGATGGCTGGCGGGCCTCGCTGTCCTCGGAAAAAGTCGAGATCGGGCCGACCGTCGAACTGACCGAAATCACGGTCGTTTTCGAGGGCAACGAGGAAACGCTCGATTCGCTCGTGGACGATTTCTCCCAGAAGGCCATGCGCGCGGGAGGATAAGAGCGCGGGTACCGCGAGTTTCAAATGACCGACGACGACCCCAACCACCCCATCGAAGGCCAAATCGTGCTGATGGCGGGCGCCAAAGCCAGCGTGCCGCTCGAGCGACTCTCCGAACTGCTCGGCGAGACGCAGGCCGACCTCGGCGGGCGGATTGCCGAGTACCGACAGCGGTACGAATGCGTCCACGAAACGCCCGAAGAACGCGTCTTTCTCGTCGAGGAAGGACACTGGGAAACGGTCGGCAATCGGCTTGGATTTGGGCGGCGGGAATGGGATGGACTTCGGCGCGCGCACGAACAACAACTCTACCGAATCGGACGGCGCGAACGTCGCCGGTCGGAGTTCGACAGCGCGCTTGAGATTCGGGACGCCGTCGTGATTGGAACTGAAGAGTGATGACAGGTAGTTTGTTGTGTTTTGTTTCGGTAGTTCACAGGATTTTCACAGGATTGGTCGAATCGGAGTATGTTTGCCGGGTTTTTGGAGTGATCAAGTCTACAAATCCCGACTCCACCGAGACCGCACCACGTCCTCCCCAACCGATTCCTTCGCTCACTGCATTCGCTCGGTCATCCCTCGCGCGACTTCGACTCGGCTTCTCGGACGACCATCTCCGAGAAGCCTCGCCAGCGCGTCATGCGGTAATTGAGTGCCAAGTGAATTTTCACAAACATAGTGGCGCGCGCTGGCGCAGGGATGAGGAGTTCACCTCCGAAGCCCTGCGCGAAGTCGTGTGAGGGACGACCGAAACGAGCGTCAGCGAGTTGAGGGAGTCGGTTGGGGAGGGTGTGGCTTGCAGTGCGATGGCGGCATGTGTTGTCGTGATTTGCTACCGACAAAGTGCCTCAGTTCGAATTGCGTATCACCGGTTTCGTCGTGGCGGTTTCATTGGAGTCGGGAATAGCTACCATAGAATCGAAAACAGTGGCCGAGACACAGTAAGTAAAAATCAGTAATCAAAATACAAGACAGTCGTTCTCAGCAGTCCGCTAGTCCAAAACCTCGAAAGCAGATTCCAGGTCGGCGAGCAAATCCCGCGGGTGCTCGACCCCGACGGAAATCCGCAGGAGCGAATCCGAGATGCCGATTTCCTCGCGCTCTTCGGGCGTGAGCGGCGAGTGGGTCATACTCGCGGGATGTTCGATGAGCGACTCCACGCCGCCGAGGCTGACCGCTAGCGCGAAGTGGTCGAGTTCGCCGACGAATCGTTCGACATCCGCGAGCCCTCCGTCGAGTTCGAAAGAGACGACGCCGCCCCCACCGTCCATCTGGCGTGTGGCGAGGTCGTACTGCGGATGGGATTCGAGGCCGGGGTAGTAGACGGTCGAAACGCCTTCGCGTTCGTCCAGATACGCCGCGATTTCGGCGGCGTTGGTCTCGTGCTGGCGCATTCTGAGCGGGAGCGTCTTCAGGCCCCGAAGAGTGAGGAAGGCGTCGAAGGGCGCGAGCATGTTGCCCATGCCGACCTGCTGGAGGAATCCGATTTCGTTCGCCAGTTCCTCGTCGCTGGTGACCGCCGCGCCGCCGATTGAGTCGCTGTGGCCGTTCAGGTACTTCGTCGTGCTGTGGACGACCACGTCCGCGCCGAGTTCGAGTGGTCGCTGGAAGTACGGCGAGAGGAAGGTGTTGTCCACACCGAGGGTCGCGTCGACTGATTCCGCGATGGATGCGATGGCCTCGATATCACAGAGTCGGAGGAGCGGATTCGTCGGCGTTTCCATCCAGATGAGGGCGGTGTCGTCGCGCACGGCGTCGGAAACGGAGTCGGTGTCGCGGGCGTCCACGAAATCGACGGCCACGTCTAGTCGCTCGCGGAACAGTTCCTTGAGCATCGTCTTCGTCCCACCGTAGAGATCGTCGAACGCGACGACGTGGTCGCCGGGCGAGACGGAAGCGGTGATGGTCGCCACGATTGCGGAAGTTCCGGAGGCGAAGGCCATCCCGTAATCCCCGCCTTCGAGGGCCGCGAGTCGCTTTTCGAGGGCGTGTCGGGTCGGGTTGGAAAGCCGCGAGTAGAGATACTGGTTTTCGTCTGGGTTAAGGTCTTCGAGGGAGATGTCCGGGTCGATACCACCGACTTCGAAGGTCGAAGCGAGGTGAATCGGCATCGTCACGTCGCCCGCTCGGTCGTCGTGCGATGGTTGCTCCGCGTGAGTCACGGCCATCGTTTCGAATTTATCTGTGTCGCCGGGACGGTCAGTCATGCCACCTTCACGTTCGATAACGATAGTTAGAAGCTTTCGATGCGGCAGGCGTTACCATGCGCCGAAAGAATGGTGATCG
Source organism: Haladaptatus pallidirubidus (assembly GCF_020700235.1). Lineage (GTDB taxonomy): Archaea > Halobacteriota > Halobacteria > Halobacteriales > Haladaptataceae > Haladaptatus > Haladaptatus pallidirubidus. The sequence continues at coordinate 595,202 of NZ_CP085301.1, forward strand.
GCGGGAAATTATTGTGAAGCATCTGAATAGAATTTTTCAGACGTATCTCGAGTAAAGTCAGGGATAACAGAGTGAGTATCGGGAGGGATTTCGATCGCGCGCGGTCGGGAACGGCCGGTCGAACTCCTTTCGAGGAACGTATTAGTAGGATCTTAACTATATTAGAATTTGTATCCTTGTATAAAATTACTTTTGACGACTATTGAATCATATCCCGGTGCCTCAACAGAAGCAAGACGGTTCGTTCGACAAGCCAATCAAAGAGCGCGCGCCGAACGGAATCAGTCGCCGAGCGTGGCTGAAAGCCAGTACAGTGGGTGTTACGGGCGCATCAATAGTCGGAACCGGATCATTTTCCGGAACCGCGGGGGGCCATTGTCCAACCCCGGCGACCCATCACCAGTGCAGTCGGAAGTCGGTGGAGGCGAGCCATACAACAACAAAGTGACGCGAAGCGACGCGAACTGCTACGTCGAGCAACCCGATGACGGCCGGGGATGAACTCAAAAGCCACATCGACAACGCGGCTTCGTCCGACATCTTCTGATAGACTCCGGCGTGACCGCCGACATCACCTACGTGTACGAGAAAAAACGCTCTGGCGCGTGCGTTGGCAGGCCTGAGGATGTCCTGAAGGCCTGCCAATCACCACGCGAGGGATGACTGAAACGACTGAAAGGAGTGGAAGGAAACGGCTGGGAGGCATGTGGGCGGTTGCGGTGGCAGTCTCACTGGAGTCGTGATTTGCGAACAGCATACCGATACCAACCCGTATCACTCGTTGCTCATTTCGCCACGTTGAGGTCTGATTAGAATCAGTAGTAGCTAACAAGCCGGTACAAAAATACGAAAATTCGACTGTTCGACCTAGTCGTCGCCGGAGGCCGCCGCGCCACCGCGACTCACGCCGGTTCCGGGACCGACGTCGATGCCGAGGTCGTCCAGTTTCTCGTCGGGAACCACGCCGCTTTCCCAGCCGCGCACGTCGTAGTATTCTTCTTTCATCTCCGCCAGTTCGGCGAGTTGGCCCTCCGAACCGCCCTCTCCGGGAATGGCGTCGGGGTGACCTTCGACGAATCGAGCCGGCAGGTCGTCGTCGTCGCCGTCGAAGCCGACGAGGTTGTTGTAGTAGCGCTCCAAGTTGTAGATGCGCTCGCCGGACTCCATCAGTTCGTCCTCGGACACGTCGAGACCGGTCATGCCGTTGTACTGGAGGACGTACTCCTCGACGCCCTCCGCGAAGGCGTTGAACTTGCAGATGTCGAAGGAGTCGCTGACCGCGTGCATGTCTTGGAAGGTGGCGCAGAGTTCACCCTTGCCTTCCCAATCCGCCGGGTCAACCTTCTCCGGAATGCCGAGCAGTTCGGCGGCAGGCGTGTAGCCGCGCAGGTGGCACGCGCCGCGGTTGCTGGTCGCGTAGCCGATTGCCATTCCCTTCATCGCCCGCGGGTCGTAGGCGGCCATCGTCTGGCCTTTCACGTCCAGCGCCATCTCCTCGTCGCCGAGTTCGGTCGCGGCGCGGGCTGCACCCTCCGCGAGCAGGCCGGCGAGTTCGTCTTCACGGTGGGCCACGCGGTCTATCATATCGACCATCGTGTCCACGTCACCCCATTCGAGGCCCTCGTCCAAGCGACCCTCCTCGGTCGCTTCCATCGCCATCGCCATGGTGTTGCCCATCTCGATGGTGTCGAGTGCCACGTCGTTACAGCGGTCTATCATCAGCGCGACCTTGTCCCGGTCGTCGGTCATCGAGTTCGGACCGAGCGCCCACGCGGATTCGTACTCGTAGGACTCCATCCGGACGTTCATGTCGTCGCCCTTGTGGTGGACCTGCACCTCGACTTCCTTCTTACAGGCCACCGGACAGGAGTGACAGGTCGGTTCGTCCACGAGAATGTTCTCGCGGACGTTCTCGCCGGAGACGTTCTCGGCGTCGATGTTCGGTTGCGAATGCCCCGCCTCGGCCTCGCTGCTGGTGCTGGTGTGCTGTGCGTTCCGAGTCGGCAGACCGTCCATCTCGTTGGTGACGTTCATCAAGACGTTCGTGCCGTACAGCGACAGACCACCCTCGTTCGGGGCCGTCACGTCGGATTCCTGAATGGCCTGCATCGCCTGCTTGTGGCCCTTCTGGAATGTTTCTTGGTCGGCGGGCTGTTGCATCTTCGTCGTGGATTTAATGACGATCGCCTTGAGACCTTTCGACCCCATTACCGCACCGGTGCCGCCGCGCCCGGACGCTCGGTCGTCCTCGTTGATGATGCAGGCGTACCGAACTTCGTTCTCGCCCGCCTGCCCGATTGCCATCATCGAGAGGTTCTTGCCGTAGGCACCGTCGATTTCCTCCTCCAAGGTGTCGCGGGTTTCGTGGACGCCTTTCCCCCAGAGGTGCGAGGCGTCGCGCAGTTCGACTTCGCCATCTTCGACCACCGCGATAACCGGGTCGTCGGATTGCCCTTCGAACAGCAGGCCGTCGAATCCGGCCCACTTCAGTCGTGCGCCCGACCACCCACCGTGATGGGAGTCCGTCACGGTGTTCGTCAGCGGCGACTTGGTACAAACCGCGATTCGACCGCTCATCACGGTCTGTGTGCCCGTGAGCGGACCGTTCATGAACGCCAAGAGGTTGTCCGGACCGAGCGGGTCGACGTCCGCTCCTTGGTCGAACACGTACTTTACGCCGAGGCCCCGTGCCCCGATGTACTTTTTCGCGTCGTCGTCATCGACGCTCTCGTAGTTCACCGAACCGTCCGAGAGGTCGACGCGAGCGACGTGGTCGTGAAATCCGCCTAAGTCGGTCATGGTAAGTTCCAACACTTATATTGGATCGCTATCGTGTTAGCCGTTGCCACATAGATGTAACTGTTTTTGGTTACGTCATTGTAGAACGACAACGTCGAAAGCGGAGCAATCAGGCCAAAAAAGTCGGGGCGTTCGACCGGTTCAGTCGTCGCGGCGGAACGAGTACACGTGTCCGCTTTCCGCTCGTTCGCTGTACGGTGGATAGATGAACGTCCCGGCACTGGCGTAGATAGCATCGTCCGTGACTGCCGGTTTGGCCCGCACGGTTCCCATCACTTCCCAGTGTTCGAGTTCGGTTCCGTCGTCCGTCGAATAGGCGTCCACGCGTCGGTTGCTGCCGATGTAGATGGTATCGTCGTAGACGACTGCCTCGGAAACTCGCAAATACGAAGTCGGGGAAATCGTCCATCGTTCGTCTCCGGTTTCCGCCTCCAGCGCGACGAGACGGGGCGGTTTCTCACCGAGTTCACCCGAGTCATCGATAACCGAGGCGTAGACGGAACCGTCCGTTACAGTAAGCCCGTTCACGTCCGTCGTATCTGGAATTTTCTTCGACCACAGCGTCGTTCCGTCACTGGCGTCGAAGGCGAAGATCTCGGCGGATTTGTCGCGGTTCTGTGTGAAGTGTCGTTCGGTTGCGTAGACGATGCCATCGGACACGACAACCGTCGAGTCCCGCGTGAATCCGCCGTCGGAAACCTGCCACTCGACACAGCCATCGCCTGCACTGAGCGCCCAGAGGTTTTCGGTCTCGCCGAGGTACACGATACCGTTCGAGACGGCGACAGAAGTGGCCCTGTCGCCAGTCGAATGGTCGCTACCGAACGTCCACTCGATGTCACCCGTCTCCGCGTCCAGGGCGTACAACAACGTCTCCTCGGGCGCATACTGCTGTGAGACGTAGATGGTTCCATCGGCGACTTCGTAGTCGCCGACGTTTCCGTCGACTGCGGTTTTCCACTCGACAATTCCGTCCTCGCTGTCCACCGCGATGATGTGACGTTCCCTTCCGTCCCGACTGTACGCGTAGACGGTTCCGTCTACGTAGGTCTGTTCATCATATGAACCGTCGATTTTCCACTTTTCTCCCCCGCTTTCTGTGTCAATAGCGTAGAGGCTACCGCTGTCATCCACAGCGTAGAGCGTGTCGTCAATAACTTCGGGCGAAGTTTCGACAGTTTCGTCCGTGACGAACCGCCAGTTCGTTCGGTCGTCTGTCGCCGAAAACACGTAGAGGTAGCCGAAGTTGTCCCCCGCGTAGACCGATTCGTTGACGACTGTCGGTGCGAATTCAACAGTACCACGGGGGTAGTACTGCCACTGAGCATCGCCCGAGGATGCGTCGAAAACGCGAATTGGGTCACCACCCGTGTAGATATTTCCGCCTGCAATCGTGAGTGTAGCGGTATTTGCGAGGGTTTCCCACGAGTTCCAAACCTCGCTTCCATCTTCCGCATCGTACACGTATATCGACCCCGAGCGTCCGGAACCGGAGACGTAAACCTTGCCGTCGGCGACGGCAGGCGTGCTGTCCATGTCTAAACTGCCCTCATCGACTTGAACGGTCCACTGTTCGCTCCCGTCGTCGGTCGAAAAGGCGCGTAGTTCGGTATCGTCTACGATGAAGATGCTTCCGTCCGCGACTGATGGGGAACCGCCAGATCGGGATAGTCCGTCAATCCGCCACAGTTCGGTGCCATCTTCGGCATCGAGGGCGTACACGGCGTTCCTTCCACGGAAGTACGCGACCCCATCGACGACCGCCGGAACGTTTGCTCGCGGCTCGTTCGGTTCGAACTCCCAGCGAACAGACCCATCTGCGAGGTTGAGCGCGTAGCATTTTGTTCCGGTGCGATGTGCTGTCGCGTATACAGTACCATCGACGACAGTGACCGAAGGAGTACGTTGTGAGTCAGCCTCGAACTGCCACAGGTTGTTGCCGTCTTCCGCATCTTGCGCGAAAATCATTCCTTCAGCCGTCGTCAGCACCGTTCCATCTGCGACCGTCGGCGGAGAACCATAGGAGTACAGCTCACCATCCATATCGGGTGTTGCTCGCCAGAGTACTTCGCGTGTCTCTATGTCGAACGCAATGGTTGTTACAGTTGCGTCAACGACGTAGGCAACGTCGTCAACGACAGCAGGGTTCGAAATCTCTTCTTCGCTCAGTCGTTCACTCCACCCAAACGGTGGTTCGGGGAGGCCGTCTCCCGGCGGGTTGCCCGTATTCGCGGCGTCGTACAGGAACGTAGACCAGTCCTGTCCGGCGAGTGTGGAGGGGTTGTCGGACGCGGTTACATGCGTACTATCGAGTGCGCCAGAGGCACCTGCGACGCTCGCGCCACCGACTGCGAGGCCGACCGTCTTCAGGAACGTTCGTCGTGTATTTTCGGACATGCGACTATGCAATGTGAGAGAACGATATTTGCTATCAGGTTTCTAATTCGTTTTCGCTTATTTTCACCGATTTTATTGGTCATACACCCAACAATTAAAGGGTGGAGTTTCGATCCGAATCGTGTTTAACCACCGGTAGGTGTGACTTTCTTGGATCTGTCCGTTTTTATCCCTTCAGAAAATCAATTTTCAGTGACCAAATATTCGAATCGAAATCTATTTTGGACGGATTGACACGATTCTATCCGTAGGATTATATTCGGTTGATAAGTGTCATAGTTCGCAACATGTTCTGTTGTGAAATGGTCGGTGAACCGTCGTCCTTTACATTCCCTGTTACTATTTGGCGAACGAATGCCCTCTTCCCTCGATAAACCGGCCGCACAAAACTGGGGCACCGTCCTCGCTTTTGCGGTCGGTATCTGCTACTTTTCCGTGTTCTCGACTCCCGACACTGGCGTTTCCTCCCTCGGTCCACTCGGACTCGTCGGAACGGACAAGTGGTATCACGCGATTGGATACGGTGTTCTGGCTACCCTGCTCGCAATCGCGCTGTCGGGCAGGGTTGACGAGTCTAACAGGCCCGGCGAGGCGAATAGGGCCAACGAATCTAACAGGACGAATTGGGCCACCAGCGCGATTGCAGTCGCGCTGGTGGCCATCGCCGGAGCGACCGGCTTCGGTATTCTGATAGAAATCGCCCAGACGTTCGTCCCGGTTCGACACGGCGGAATCGGGGATGCGACCGCGAACGCATTCGGGGCGACGGTCGCGGTCACGATTCGGTTTCTCGTCGCTCGGCGAGACGAAGGCGATTTACGCTCGTAACCGTTCTTCCCGTACAATGAGTACGCCGACTCCCGAGAGCTACGAACGGGGTAAGGGAATGGATGCCCACAACTCCGTGATGCGCGATATTCGCGCCCGGAAGGAGAAACACTACGACCCGCACGAACCGACGCGAGTGTGGCTGGACGAGGACAACACGCCGGACGGCGTCTACCAAAGTTTGACCATCATCCTCAACACGGGTGGCTGTCGCTGGGCGCGGGCCGGTGGCTGTACGATGTGCGGCTACGTCGCCGAATCGGTCGAAGGCGGAAGCGTCGGCCACGAGGCGCTGATGGATCAGATCGAGGTCTGTCTCGACCACGAGCGCGAAAACGCGGACGAGAAGAGCGGTCTCATCAAAATCTACACCTCCGGTTCGTTTTTGGACGAGCGTGAAGTCGGTGCCGAAACCCGGCAGGCTATCGCCGAGACGTTTTCCGACCGCGACCGAATCGTGGTCGAGAGCTTGCCGGATTTCGTGGAGAAAGCAAAGTTGGAGGACTTCACCGACGTCGGTCTCGAAACCGACGTAGCAATCGGGTTGGAGACGGCGAACGACCGCGTTCGGAAAGACTGCGTGAACAAGTACTTCGACTTCGAACAGTTCATCGAGGCAAGCGAACACGCCGAATCAGTCGGGGCGGGTATCAAGGCCTATCTGCTGATGAAACCGCCGTTCCTTTCTGAAGCCGACGCAGTGCAGGACATGAAGGAGTCGATTCGGAAATGCGCCGAGTACGCCCACACGGTGTCGATGAACCCGACGAACGTACAGCGATACACGATGGTAGACGAACTCTACTTCCGAAACGGCTACCGGCCGCCGTGGCTCTGGAGCGTCTGCGAGGTGCTACAGGATACGGCTGACGTGCCCGCAATCGTCATCTCCGACCCCGTCGGCCACGGGTCGGACCGCGGCGCGCACAACTGCGGCGAATGCGACGACCTCGCCCAAAAGGCGATCAAGGACTTCGACCTCCGACAAGATCCCTCCGTGTTCGACGAAGTGACCTGCGAGTGCGAACACACGTGGGAAGCCGTCATGGAGCGTGAGAAGAGTTATAATCTCCCACTGGCACGGTAGTCAGGCCGATCTTATTTCGGCTACGGCGCGGATAACAAAGTACGCGTCCAGCAACCGGTCAGGCGGGGTGAATGGACACAGCCGACTGTCCCGAGGGATGACGGACGCACGGAGTCACTACGAGACGATTTTCTGTCCGAACGGCTGGGTCGAAATCCGGAATCCGGAGCGGGCAGACCAGTGGATTGCCATCGATACGCCGACCGAGGTACGACGATGACCGTCGCGGGGGAGATAGCAGTCGCTCCGGTGGCGGTTGCCGGACCGGTCGTCCTCTGGCCGCTTCTCTTGCTATTTATCGGCGGTCTGTTGATGAGCGCGATGTGGTCGCTCCTTCGCGGACGCCGTGGAAACAACAACTGAACGATCGAGTCTCAGAAATCGCCGTCGGGGGAAGGGACACAAAGGAACCAAACGCCCGAAAAACGCTCCCGCTAGAGCTTTCGAGCCATCATCACTTCGTCAACGAATTCGTCGCCGACGAGATAGTGGTCTTTCCGAACCGCTTCGGTTTCCCAACTGAAATCTTCGAGGAGGTCGATTGCCGTCTCGTTCGTCCCGGGAAGGCTCTGGTACACTTTCTGGTAGCCGGCGTCGTTCGCCCACGCCATCGCGCGCTCCAGCAGTCGGCTGCCGATACCGTGTTTGCGGTACGGTTCGCGGACGCCCACGGTTAGTTCGGCGGTGTGGCGCAGTTTGTCGAGTTCCGGGGCGTCAAGGTGAACCCATCCCACGACTTCGCCTTCGTTCTCGCCGTCGGCGACGGTTGCGACGTAGAACATTCGCGAGCGCCGGTCGTTGTTGCGAAGCAGGGCACCTTCGTCGTCGATGTCCGCCGCGACTCGCTCAGCGGAAATCGACGCCCCTTCGTCGGCGACTTCACGAATCGCGGTTTCGATACCGCGGCGGTTGAACTGGTGGGCTTGTCGGATTCGGTACGAAAGCCCCTCGTCCTCGTACTCCTCCACGTCGTTGTCCAGTGCGAGGTGCAGTTCGCCTTCCTCTTCGGTGAGGTGACCCGCGTCCAACAGCGCGGAGACGTATTTCCGGAACTCCTCCGGTGGAATCCGAACCTGTGGCTCCGTCGTTCCGGACCGGGCCGGTTTCGACCCGGTCGGCGAGTCGATTCGGACTTGGTCGCGGAGTTCCTCGACGGAGACGGAACCGTTGCGTTCGACCTCGTCGTAGATGCGTTGTTGAATCGCGTCGTCGAACTCGATGGTGGCGGGTACTCCCATACTGGAGTGTACCAACGCGGAGAAGGTTATTATTTATCGCCTAATTTCGACCCGTGACCGACCGGCGCCCGGTTCGGATTTATATAGTTGGTAAGTCTCGGAACCCCGCTATTTCTCTTCAACGTGGCGCACGTCCGCCGAGACGCCGCGCGTCGATTCCACCATCTCCGGTCCGGACATCTCCGCGCGTCCGATGGCGAATGCCTTCGGCCCCTCGATGACGACTTCGTCGCCGACGCGAATGTCGTCGTCAGCGTCCACGATACCCGGCGCGAGGACGCTCCCGTGGGGCGCGAAGGCGTCGATTTCGATTCGTTTCACGGGCGCGTCGCTTTCGACCCACTGGCGCGCTCCGGCGAGCGTGAACGAGAGCGTGCCGTACTGGGGAACCATCGCCGCCAACTGTTTCCCGTCGTCGTCGTGAACCCGGAGTTTCGGGTAGCGACTCTCGATGTTGATCGACGAAAAGAGTTCGTCGCCCGCACCGTCACCGAACTGGTAGTCCGCGATTCCGCGAACCGTGTTGTGCTGGCGCTCGCGCTTGCCGTACTTGAGTTCGCCCGAGAGGGTGCTAGCAAGGTTGGCGAGCGATTCCGTGCTCGTCGGATGCCCCTCTACGGTGTATTCGAACTCCACGTCGAGGGCCGCTTCGACTCGCTCGCAAACGTCGCGATAGCCCTCCTCAGGTACGTGCGCGATGACGCGGGGATACTCGTTTCGCTCCAGATACCGACGCAGAACCTCGGCCACGAACTGCTTTTCGTCCTCGCTCCAACGACCCGTGACGACCGAATCGTAATGCTGAGCCGGATAGGTGAGTTCGAGTTCCTGCGGCACGACGCCAATTGGACTGGTCATCGACACCTTGTGCGCGCGGAACTGGATGGCGTCGTGGTACTGGCCGTGACTCTGCGATTCGCTGTACGGCTTTTTCGCCGAACAGGGAAGCAGCACCAGCGGGTTGTCGAACCGACCTCGATAGCGCGTCGTCACGCGGTCGGCGAACCGGTGAATTTCGACTCGGCGCAGGGAGTCCGAGGTCGCGGCGGCGAGTTCCGTGTTCCGGAGAACCGGGGTTCGTTCTTCCACGTAGCTCCACTGCTGGTCGAACTCGCGAAACGCGGCGGTGAGCCACTGGTCGTGTCGGGCTTGCCCCTCGATGTAATCCCGAAGTCGTCCCGCACGGATTCGCTGGCGAACGATTGCCAACTCGGCCCGGAGCGCGTTCACGTTGTGATCAGCGCAGTCTTCGCGAGTAAACTCGTCCACCGGGCGCTGGCAGGCCGGGCAAGAACACGGGAGTTCTTGTAGGTCTTCCAGATGATACTCGCCTTCCGTCGTCAGGTATTTTCCTTGGGTTCCCTTGACCACGGCGCGGTCTGCGTCCACGAGGTCAACTCCAGCGTAGACCAGCGTGGCGACGTTCTTCGGCGTGGCGACGCCGGACAGAAAGAGCGCGCTATCCGAGGGAATCGCCTCGCGCGTTTCGAGAACTGCCTCTTTGAATCCCGCTCCGTGACCGACAACGCCCTGCGCACCCGAGAGAACGTAGGCGTCGGTGCCGTAATTCTCGGCTGTTTCGGGTGCGATTACGGCGGCGCTTGGGTAGTCCACGTCGGGATAGTCCACGGCGAACGATTCCATCACTTCCTCGTCGGTGCCGCGCGGGAATGCCCGGTGGGGCAGGACGGTCAGTTCCGATTCGTCGCCATCCGGCATTTCGCGCTCCTTGAACCAGAGGCTTCCCGCGTCGGAAACCACCTCGTCCGCGAGTCCGGGCGTGGTCACGGACTCGGCGAGGCGGAGTTCCCCGATGCGGGCCGCCCCATCCCGGTCGTGAACTTCGAAATAGTCGGTCATACCCGTGTTTCGGGGGAGCGGATTCAACTATCTTGCGTAACTCCGTGAGTGAGGAGAGTGTGCATTCGTAAAATTGTGAGAGAAATGAATGTAGAAACAGCAGTAATATGTTTTTCTGATACCGATATCGGAACTAATTCTGTCGAGGAGATGACCGCCAAGTGTTTTGCGCGGCTTGCCACTGGTTTCGGAGTGACGAATTTCCACCTCGAAATCGGCCATCCGACTTTGATCTGGATGGCGGGTCAGTGGCCCGCCTGTCCTGCGGTTGGGCGCGGGCGACGTGATTTGCGCCTCGCAACTTCCGTGACAGCAGTCCCGTCACTGCTAACTCACCACTCTCAAAAATGCAAATACGGAAGTGGGAACTTCCGAAGAACCTATTCTCGCAGGTATTCGTCTTCGTCGAACGCTTCGTCCTCGCCCTCCACGGCAATCACGTCCAGTGCGGTCACTTCGGCACCGACGCCGAGCAGTCCGGCCAAACTCGGTTCCGTCCGCCCTCCGTCGCCGCTCACCAGTTCCTTGATGTAGAGTCCGCCTTCGCCGTGAATCTCGACTTGGCCGTGCGTTTCGTCGTCGAGGTGGCCGTCGATTTCATACACTTCTCGTACGCGGGTCAGATTTGCCCGACGGTGGTCAACCCGATTCGGCGTGTACTGTTCGACAGTCGCACCGCGCAGGTGTTCGATTGCGTCGGCGAGTTCCACTTCGGTGACGGCGGCGTCGAACTTGACCTGTGCGCGGTAGGTTTTGCTCGCGTCGAGTTCCTTCACGCGTTCGACCATCTCGTGCGTGGCGAGAGTGAGACCCTCGACTTCGGCGTTTCCATCAGCGAACTCGTTGATTTCGGCTTCGAGCGCGGTCGTGTCGGGGGCGCGCTGTTTTGGTTTTTTAATTTCGATGACGAACGGGCGACCCGTCCCGAGCATGAGGGCGTCCACGTCCTCTCTGCCCGCGCCGTGAAAGAGGGCCTCGTCGCCGTCCATCGCGTCGAGAACCGGGGGTGTCGTCAACTCTTCCACGCTTTTGCTGTAGAGGTAGCCGTCGCCGCCGCAGTAGTCACAGGGTTCCTCGCCGCCGCCTTCGGCGAGTTGCTTGCCCGACCCGCCGCACTCCCGGCAGGGCCACTCGGTTTGTGGAATGTCGCGCTCCAGTTTTCGATAGCGTCCGAAAACGAAGGCAGGGTTGATCTGCACGTCCACGTCACCGCGTTCGAGGTTGAGGAGGGCGAGAACGTCGGGTCGCTCGAAATCGACTTCCGTGTCGGTCAGCGCGCCGACGCGCTTGCCGACCTCGCGGTTATACTCGGATTTAAACAATTCACCCGTGTCTTCGGGGAGATCGGCCAAATCGCGGAGCAGTGACTCGTTCTCCTCAATGAGCGGCGGGGTGCGCGTGCCAACTTGGTACGTCTCGAAGTCGATGCTGGAGAGAGTGTCTGCGACTTGCTCTGCGTATCTTTCGAAGTCGTTCGTGAGACCTTCACAGACCCAACACTCTTCGCCGGATTCCTCGAAATCCTCGAAATCCTCGTCGTCCTCCAGTGCGACCGTAATCCTGAGCGAGTGGCCGCGCTCCGCGTTCGACAGGCCGAAACTCCGGTCTGCGAACTGGCGACCGAGGCAGGCGTCGCACACCGGCCCCTCGTCGATGACTCGCCGCGCCGCGGAAAGTACGTCCATGTTGCTTCCGTGGGAGTCACGCGGTAAACCGGTTTCCGATTCCGGTGGCCTCCGATTCGGGAGCCATCTGACTTGGGCGTCTCGGTCGAACGGTCATTCGCAAGGAAAGCACCCGCATCGAGTGTCGCTTGGCTCGGCCCTCCATCGACCGAACCGATGCGGGTGTGGCGGTCTGTTCCTGTTTCGGACGGACAGGTGGACAGACGACAGGTGCGGAAACAGACACCGGTTGTGATTGAGTGGTGGTGGTACATTCCCATGTTGTCTCTCGACAACCTGTTTCCGCACTCGACTGTTCACACGCTGGTAACTTATAAATTACTTCTAGGTACTTATACATCCCCCGACGGTACAGTGATACTCCCGCCACCCACTGTCGAAGGTATGCGACGACACGCAGAGTGGATGGCACACGCCGACGAGCGAATCGTAGAATTTCTCGCCGACTACGGCAACCACCAGCCGTCGCAGATTACCGACGGATTGGCTGAACTCGGCCCGGAGATGGACTATCATCCAAAATACGTCGGGCGGCGCTGTCGCACCCTCGCGGCCTACGGCCTCTTGCGAAACCTCGGTAACGGACTCTACCAGATTACCGACGAGGGAAAATCGTATCTCGCGGGAGAATTGGATGCGAGCGAACTGACCCGCGACGACGAGTAAGCTCAATCGAATGCGACGTATTCTGATAGTCACAAGTGCCGGAATAGTCACAATCGGCTACGGATACTGAATCCGTAAACATCTATCGATTTTGAAATTCATTAACCACAAGATTACGCGCGATGCGGCGATTTAAACAGCGGAGTCGACCAACGCCTGCAGACGATGGAATAGCGGGGTAACTTGTTTTCCACCGTTCTCGCGTTCGCTCTCCAAATCGAATCGTCTTTTCACCCTACCTGCCAATACCTATCTAATGTCGAATCGGTCGCTCGTCGTCGCTCTCGTCGCCGGAATCCTGCAAGGGATTTTCGAGTGGCTACCCATCTCAAGCGAAGGAAATCTCGTCCTTTTTCTCACCGCGACGGGCGAAAATCCGGCGTTTGCGGTGCAGTTCGCGCTGTTCCTTCACGTCGGAACCGCCCTCTCCGCGACGGTGTATTACCGCGACGACGTGACGAAAATAGTCCAATCCGTTCCGAACTGGCGACCGAGTTCCGCGTTCCACAGCGGCTCGGCCGAACAGTCCTTTCTCGCGGTTGCGACCCTCGTCTCCGGCGTCGTCGGCGTCGTCGTCTATCGAACCCTCGACGCGGTGGTGAGCGAACTCGCGGGCGGGATGTTTGTTGCGCTAATCGGCGTTTTGCTAGTCGGAACTGGTGCCCTGCTCAAAACCGCCGACGGGATGAAGTTGGGAAACCAACTCGGAATGCGCGAGTCGCCCACGCTCATCGACGCGGTACTCGTCGGAACACTACAGGGAGTCGCAATCTTACCCGGTGTTTCGCGCTCCGGTACGACCACGAGCGTGCTCCTGTTTCGGGGCTTTGACGGCGGGTCGGCATTCCGACTATCGTTTCTGCTCTCGATTCCCGCCGCGCTCGGCGCAGGGTCGCTGACGGTACTGAATTCCGGCGTTCCCGAAATCCAGCTATCCACGGCGGCCACTGTGATTGGTGTCAGCGCCCTCGTCGGGTACCTCGCAATCGATGGCCTTCTTTGGGTGGTCGAACGAGTCGCCTTCTGGGTGGTCTGTGTCGCTCTCGGAGCACTGGCGGTGTTAGGTGGGTTTGTCGTCGTACTCTGATTTCTTGCGCGCGTTACCGCCGAACCTCGTAACGGGAGTTTCGAACCGGGGCATTCGTGAGGCGATCGTACATGTCGATTCCGGGATTTCAGTGCCCGGAGACGCCGAAAAACCGGGGATACCCGCCAATTCATGACCGCAAGCTGCCACAATTTTTATACTCAGTTCCGGAGTAGCGCCGTCTACAATCAGGTCTGGATTGGGTCAAAATTGAGTATTGAAGAGCGACTGCGTCACGGTAGCGTGTTAAATGATACGAATACACGACGAACGAATCGGTAACCAGCGCATCGGCAACGAGCAACAGGAACACGACAGAATATCGAACAGAATTCATTCGGACCACTGTGTGCCGAGAGGGCACGTATCAAGCGTTACGAGTTGCGTGTTAGCGGAACCGAAGGGGCTATAAGCGTGCTAGAACAGTCTGATGATATGGCTTCCGAGCGGCCGTTTGTCTCTGTCATCATCCCCGTATACAACGACCCGAGGGGAATTCGGATGACTCTCGATGCTGTCACGAATCAGACGTATTCTCCCGAAGGGTACGAGATCCTGGTCGCCGATAACGGATCTACCGATAACACTAGGGATGTCGTCCGGAAATACTCCGAACGATTCCCCGACCTCGTTCATCTGTTGGTCGAAGACGAAGTGCAAGGGCCTGCGGCCGCGCGAAACGCTGCAATCCCGCGAGCGAACGGGTCGCTGTTGGCGTTCATCGACGCCGACATGACCGTCGAGGAGACGTGGCTCGAAGACGCCGTCGCGTCGATGGAGTCGAACGATTGGGACTACATGGGCTGTAACGTCGAAATTTACATCGAAGACGGCAAGGATACTCTCACAGCAAAGTACAACCAGATTTTCGGCTTCCCGATTCGAAAGTACATCGAAGAACAGCAGTTTTCGGGAACCGGTTGTCTCGTCGTTCGGGATACCGTATTCGACGAAGTCGGCGACTTCGACGAACGACTGTTCTCGGGCGAGGATCAAGAGTTCGGCAATCGGGTATACGACGCCGGATTCGACCAGCATTACCAACCCGCGATTACGATGTATCACCCTGCTCGCTCGTCGCTTCTCGAACTCCTGAAAAAGCACTTCCGACTCGGTCGGGGGCGCGCCCAGATGCAGAGATATCATCCCGAACGCGTCGAAAAACCGAGTTTGCTGAATCCGCGGAACTATCTTCCACCGCATCCGATTCGGTTTTACAAACGCATCACCTCCTCCGCGTCGCTGGCGTGGCACGAAATCCTCCTGCTCTTTTTCATCGCCTATCTGAAACGCCTCTCCGCCACGTCCGGATGGGTGTACGAGCACTTCAGCGAGGACGACGGCTAGACGCGGGTCGATACGCTCCCCGGATTCAGCAAGCGACTTACGCCGTCGTGTCCAGCGTCCGAACATGCGACAGTTCATCGTCCTCGGCCACGACGCCCCGATGACTTCCGACTTCTCGTTAGACGACCTCGCCGGTTCGGCGGGGCGACTGGACGCCCTCTGTCGGTGCGTCAACAGCGCATTTTTCCTCTCGCACGACTTCCGCGGCGACGCCCGCCTCTTTCTCGTCCTGCAAGACGAACTGACGATTCGATTCGAGGGAAGCGAACTTCGCCGACTCAACCCCGACGAACGAAGCACCGCGGCATTGATTCGGAAGGCGTTGGAAGCGAAATCGAAAGCTATCGGTCACATGGAGGCCGAAAGCACGCCCGGCGTCTACGTCTCGAAGCGCGATTTCGAGGCGGTTCTCGACGCGGCCAGCAAAAAAGCCACGGTCATCGAACTGCACGAGGACGGCAGTCCCGTGGTCGATGTCGAACCGCCGGAAAACCCGCTGTTCGTCCTCTCCGACCACGGCGATTTCTCCGACGAAGAGGCCGAATTGTTGGCGGAACAATCGGACCTGCGCGTTCGATTGGGGCCGAAGCTCCTACACGGAAATCACGCGATGACGGTCGCCCACAACTACCTCGATACCGAGGGTTACGCCGACTACTGACGCCATAATTCCGGAACCGTTAAAGGCGGGTATCGCCATTTCTCATTTGCGGGCCGGTGGGGTAGCCTGGTATCCTTCGGCCTTCGGGTGGCCGTAACCGCGATTCGAATTCGCGCCGGCCCACTATTCATCCCGCATTCTCAACACACCGAGCGACAGCGAGGTGTTTCGATTGCGGCAAACCCGTGAAGAGGAGCGATTTGATGGCAATGAAATGTTCACTATTTTTATCCCTAACTCTAGAACACCAATATTCATATATAAATTTCCTAACCATGGTTAATATAGAAATAATAATATTATGATATATTAATGAATAAATCGTATGCCGAATACAGACGACAGTGAGACGAAGCCAGCAGGAGAACTATCCCGGAGAGCACTGATAGCGGCGACAGGGTTTGCGGGGCTCGGCCTCCTCGGGTCGGAACGAGCGAGCGCGAGAGACGGTTCGTTACATATCGACGGGTCGAATTCGATGGAAGCGGACATCGACGCCGACGGCCACAGTCTCGTCAACCTCGACGACATTAGCGCGGCGGACGACCATTCGTCGTGGTCGTCCTCCGGGTCTGGCAACGGGAATTTGCAACTGTGGGACTCCACGCAGGGTAAGCCACTGGTGCGCGCGCGAGAGGGTGGCGAATTGTTACTTGATGCCGACACGAAACTAATCGGCGGTCTCTCCGTCGCCGACTGGAAGGTCGTTGACGTCGTCGAGGCCGGGGGCGACCCGACCGGCGGCGAATCCATCAATCCCGTGCTGGAAGACGAGTTCGCCGACAACGTCGTTTTCGTATTTCCGCAAGGAACCTACTACATGGACGCCCGGTTCGAGAAAACCGGATTCGAGAACGTCGCGTTTGTCGGCCAGCCTCGCGCGACCATCCGAGTTGACGAACCGTACGAGCAACTGTCCCGACTGTTCATCCTCGGCTCTAGC
Organism: Haladaptatus pallidirubidus; assembly: GCF_020700235.1. Taxonomy (GTDB): domain Archaea; phylum Halobacteriota; class Halobacteria; order Halobacteriales; family Haladaptataceae; genus Haladaptatus; species Haladaptatus pallidirubidus. Next base: position 611,800 of record NZ_CP085301.1, read on the forward strand.
ACCGATAACACAGACCCATCCTACGAAAACAGCGTCACATTCCGCAATCTCACATTCGATATTGATAACGGTAGCTCGCAAAACCCCGGTTGTCCGCTCATCATCGCCCGTCCAACCAATCGACTAGTCATCGACGGTGTTCGCATCGAAGGGGAGATGCAGTTCGCGGACGGCAGTTACGACGGAAACGACGGATATGCGACGGTCAACCCGTGGGTCACCGGTGAAGGTGGTCACGGGTACGTGAGCATCGTCGCCCGTGACGGCGGGAAGTACGACCCGGATACCGGCAGCACGAATCATCCGGTCGGTATCGGCGTCCAGAGCGAGAGCAAGGGAATCCTCCACTTCTACGGCTGTGACATCCGTGGATTCCCCAACAACGGTCTGTACATCAAAGGTGGCGAACGGGCCGTTATCGAGCGGTGTTTCGCGGCGAACAATCAGGTGGCGAACATCCGAACCGGGCAGAACATGTCCATACGGGACTGTCACGTTCGCGTCGATGGGAACGTCAACTCGGACTTCGGGAAAACGAACGGCATCCGAATCGACGAGGGGAACACCATTGTCGAGCGGACGAAAGTCGAGATGTTGGACGGTGACGGGGCGGCAGTCAAGCAACTGTTCAAAGACGACGGCGAAGTGACCGTCCGCAACGTCGATATTACGCTCGATGTCGGCACGATACGCGCCCTCGACATCACGGGGGCGGATGCGACCGACGAGTCGGTGTACGACAACGTCCGAATCAAGGGCAGCGGGAGTGACACGTATAACTACGCCGTCAAAGTGACCCGACCGTACGTCACGTTCCGTAACTGCCACGTCAACGTCCCTGATATGCGCGGAATCACACTGCAGGCTCCCTACTGCACCATCAACGGCGGCTATCTCACGTCGAACCAGTACCGCGCGCTTGGCGGTAGCGGGAGTGCGCCAGACGGCGACCGGTTGACCGTCCGGGATTTGCGACTCGGTGGGAGTCTTCACGTGCCGTCCGACTGGGAAAACGTGACGCTCGCGGATATCCGACTCGACGGTGGGTCGGTCGATGTAGACGCCAGCGATACGGTTGAGCGCAACGTTCGGTAAGAACCACGACATCACGATAGGCGTTTTGCGACCCGAGACACCACCGTTATCCCCCTCACGTACCTACTCAAACAGAATGAGCGAAGGAATCGACTTCGACATCGCTGAAACCGACCGCGTCGCCGAGGAACGGGACGCGGTCGTCTCGGCGGTTACGCGACACGCAGGGCAGATTGCGCGCGAACTCGCGCTCTTGCAGGGGGGCGATTACGGCCAAGCGACGTTCGACACCAACGTCGGGGAGTGGACGGTGAAATACGAGGCCGGCGACCTCCAGTATCTCCGGTTCAAGGGGAAGTCCGGGGGCGAAATCTACGTCGTTTCGGCCAAGCAACCGCCGGATCCGGACGATCTCGCCGACGCGATGCAAGATTACGAGGCGTTCGTGCGGGCGTACAACCGCCACGTCGAATCGAAGGAGGGTGTACTGGACGACGTGGAAACCGACTTTCCGCCAGTTTCCACGACGGATTCGGTCGTGTCGGAACGCGACCGCATCGTCGGGCGCATCCGCGACGTCGCCGACACGATCGCGGGCGAACTCCACCGATACGACGGCGTGGATTACGGAACGTTCACCGCGCGAGTCAACGGCCAGCGATGGGAGTTAAAGCGCGACCACAGTTCCGTTTCATACCTCCGCGTCGGCGGCCGGAGCGGCACCTACCTCGTTTCGCAGTACGAACCGCCGTCCGCGCCCGACGTTCGCGAACTCGCCGACGATTTCCGGGGATTCGTCGAGGCGTTCAACGAGCACGTGGACGAGTTGGAGGCAGATCTGACGAAAGTCTCCTTGTGAATCGAGCAAGAGAACGGGAAACAGAGCTGATTTCGCCCGTTTCCGAACGCACAAATCCCCATCCGACGATGGTCCGGTATGGACGAACGAAAAGTCGCCGTCGTTACCGCAGCAGGTCGCGGAATCGGCGCAGAATGCGCTCGAACGTTAACAGCGGACGGATACACGCCCGTTTTGTTGTCGAAATCCGGCGCCGCAGTCGATGTGGCAAGAGACATCGGCGGCGTCGGATTCGAGGGGTCGGTAACCGACCCTGACGATCTTTCTGCACTGGTGGCGGCCGCGAAGGAGCGATACGGTCGCATCGACGCCGTGGTGAACAACACCGGTCACCCGGCAACTGGCGGGTTGCTGGATATTTCGGACGAAGAGTGGCACGACGGACTCGACCTCGTTTTGTTGAACGCGGTTCGAATGGCGAGATTGGTTACTCCGATTATGAAGGAGCAAGGTGGTGGCGCGTTCGTGAACATCTCCACGTTTTCGGCATTCGAACCGAGCAGTGAGTTTCCGGTTTCGTCGGTGCTTCGCGCAGGCCTCGGTAGTTTCACGAAACTCTACGCCGACCGATATGCCGACGACGGGATTCGAATGAACGCGGTGTTACCGGGGTTCGTGGATAGCTACGAAGTCGATGCGGAAACAAAAAATCAAATTCCGATGGGGCGACCCGCGGCCACCTCCGAAATCGCTGATACCGTCGCATACCTCCTCTCCCCGTCAGCGAGTTACGTGACCGGACAGAACATCCGGGTGGACGGCGGTCTCACCGACAGCGTCTGATTATTACAGCCCTTCGTCGTCGTCGAAGACCAAAATAGAAACCGCCTGATGGTTTGCCAGCAAAACGAAGACTGGAACGTTACTCCGAACCGTTCTCTGAAGCAGTTTCGTTTTCACCGCTCTCGACAGTCTCCGTTTCCGGTTCGGGCGTCGGTTCCGACGGTTCGGCGGTTGTGTCTGCTGGTTCGGCGGTCGGTTCCGCTTGTTCAGTCGTCGGCTCCGCCGGTTCGGTTGTCGAGGGGTGTGACTCCGTCGTTGGCGATGGTTCTTCGGTCGGTGTCGAATCCTCTGTCGTCGCGCTGGACCGGTCAGTCGTCGCTTCGTCCGTTTTCGTGTTCGTCGTCTCGGTTCCGTCGTCCGGACGAATCTCCTGCAAACAGGCGTCCAGATTCGGCGGTCGCTTCGAAATCGTGGGGTCCACAGCATTGGATTCGAAGGCGCTTATTTCGGTGATTGCGAAGCCAGCGACACCCGCCACGTCGCCGACGTTCGATTCGTTGATTTCCGTCTGGCCGCTCACCGGCCCGATTTCGTTGTAGGAAGTCGCGACGCCGTCCGGCGCGTACCACGTCGTGCTGATGGCGATACGCTCGAACTCGCCGGTCACCCGCGCTCGGTCGCAGGCGAGAAATTCGATACTCTTCGCTTGTTCGCCGTCGTCTCCCGCCGGTTCGTTGTCTGTCGGTTCACCGTTGTTGTCCGCCGGTTGGTCGTTCTCTTCGTGCATTTCGAAATCGTCCGGGTCTATCCGCCGTCCGTTCAAAAACACCCTCGCGTTGCGCCCGATTCTGAATCGCTCGATTCGTCCGGAAAATCGGTAGGCGTCACCGCCGCCAGCGACCGCACCGCGGACGCGGCGTCCGGAAACACGGTCCGTTCGGTCGATGGTGACGTGTCGGTTTGCGATGGGCGCACCGCCGCCGTCTCCGGTTTTTTTGACCTGTCCCCCGACGACGAACTCGTATCGAGCCGGGTTTCGAGGGAGTCCACCGACGATAACGAGATGGTTCGATAGGTCGCCGTTCGGCCGTTCGGTTGACGAGTTCTCCGACGTGCGTTGCGCTCGACACCACGGCCCCGCGAAGGGATTGTCCGCGGTGAACTTCGCGGTCTGTCCGGGCGTCCGTAGTCGCCGCGTATCGACGCTCACGGAGTCGATAGCGAACGGATAGGGTTCGTGTTCCGACCGAGGATTGAGGAGCGTCGTTCCGCGAATCGGGCCGTCGAACAACCAGTTGGTTCCGAGGCCGTCTTCGTCCCAAAAACTCGTGTGCAGTCGGACACCGTGGAAGTTCCCCCTAACCCGCGCCGTGGTGCAGTCGAGAAATTCGATCGGCGTGTCCGTTTCCGGGGCGTCCCCGAGGTCGGCAGGTGTGACCCGCCGACCGTTCAGATACACCGAAACGTCGTTCACACGATTCGCCGACAGCGAAACCCGGAATCGGACGATTCGGCCGGTGAATTCATACGCATCGCCGCCGCCGGCAATCGCCCCGCTTGCGTTGGTTCCGTCGCCGGAAATCGTATCTTCACCGTCGATAGTGACGTGGCGGTCGGGGATAGGTGCACCACCGCTCTCGTTGCTCCGTTCGAGACGACCGCTCACCGTAATGCGATATTCGATGGGATTCCGCGGACCGCCGCCGAAAACGACGATGTGGTTCGTTCCCTGTCCGCTCGTTCGGATTCCGCCGACGCTTACGAAACCCGCCGTCGCCGAAAGGACACCGCGACGACTGATGCGAGATTCCATGGATTGTTCGCTCAAATTCGAGAGGAATCGGGATAAAGCGAGAGAATCGTTCGCCCCACGAGCCGGTGGCAACGTCGGATTACCGAGTCAGCGAGCCGACACGAATGAGGTACGTCAGGCCTACCGATTTCACGGGTGGCGACAAAAACGAAGACCGCAGTGCCTTTGCCGTCGGTCGAAAAGGATACCTTATGGCCGACGAAGACGACCCCCTCGCGTGGGAGACGCTCGAATCCGACGTCGCCTACGCCTGCCCCGGATTCGACATTCGCCACGAGGACGTACGACTGCCCGACGGAACGAAAACGGATTTCGATTACCTTTCGGAGTCCGAGAGCGTCGTCGTCCTCCCCTTCACCGAAGATGGCGACGTGGTCGTCATCGAGGAGTGGCGACAGGCGGTGTCGCGCGTCTCGCGCGGCCTGCCGGTCGGCGGAGTCGAACCGGAAGACGACGACCTCGAAGCGTCCGCACGCCGCGAACTCACCGAGGAAACCGGTTACGAGGCCGCCCGCGTTTCACACCTCACCACCGTCGAACCCGCGAACGGAATCGCGGATTCCGTTCTCCACTACTTCGTGGCACACGGCTGCGTCCCGACCGGCAAGCAGGAACTCGACCACAACGAAAGCATTCGCCCGACGACGACCACGTTCGACGCGCTGAAGGAAGAAATCGAGACTGACGGCGTCTACGACGGTCGAACCGCCCTTGGCGTCCTTTACTACGAGGCGTTCGGCAACTGAACGTTCGATGAGTGATGTCGCGCGGACTGGGTTCGAGTGAGTCGTGTTCGCCTCTTTCGCCCGTAGTTCGATTATTTCAGATTATCTGTCCAAATCCGCTAAACGTTTTTGGCATAATGTTATTTTTCTCACACATAAATTATAAATGATTGTCGTTGCTTTTCGGAGTGTATGGCATATCCTCACAGTCCGCTGGTCGCCTTTGTTGTCGGATTGGTTGCAGTCATCCTGTTGCTCGTGTACTGGGATCTACCAGCGTTTATCGGGCTCGTTATCGCGACGTTTATCGTCGGACTCGTCGCGCCGCAGGTTGCATTCGGGGACATCGCTTCGGAAACCGCAACCGCGTTCGGCGAGGGAATGACGGGAATCGGAATACCCATTCTGATGGCGGCCGTCATCGGAAATCGATGATGGGAAGCGGGGCGGCTGAACGAATCGTCCGCGGATTTCGCAGCTTGACCGGGTCGGACGGTTCGGAGTTCGCCCTGTGGGGCAGTAGTTCCTTCTTGGCCATTCCGGTGTTCTTCGACAACGTGTTCTATCTGATGGCACCGCTCGCGCGCTCGATGCGCGCTCGCGTCGGGAAAAACTACGCGCTGTACCTCGTCGTCGTCGGCGCTGGCGCCGCGACGACGCACGTGTTCGTTCCCCGACGCCGGGGCCACTGGCGGTAGCCGACGAAATCGGCGTCAACTTGGGAACGACCATCCTGATCGGACTCGCCGTGGCGATACCCTCCGCCCTCGTCGCCGGAATTTTTTACGGCCGGTGGATAAACGCCCGACTGGACATCCCGCTCCGCGACTCGATGGACACGAGCGGCGCGGAACTCGAAGATATCGCCCAGCGATCGACGAGTCAGCTTCCGGGCGTATTCGAAGCCAGTCTTCCGATTTTGCTCGCGGTCGTGCTGGTCGCGTCGAACACGGTCGTGGACACGTTCCTCTCTGATGGAACGACTTTCAGCGGCCTGCTCGGTGCCAATATTCCCCTCGTCGGCTCGATGGAAGTCGGTGGCGTCACCGGCTTCCTCGGCGACCCGAACTTCGCGCTCACGATGGCGGCGGTGGCCGCTGCGTTGACCTACCGACGAATGCGCGCGATGAGCGACGAGGAGTGGTCCGACGAACTGACGGAATCGTTGAAATCCGGCGGCAACATCGCGGCCATCACCGCCGCCGGTGGCGCGTTCGGCGCGATGCTCGCCGCGGCGGGTATCGGTGATTACATCGCCGATGCGCTCGCCGGACTCGGTATCGGCCTGCTCGTCACCGCGTGGCTCATCGCCGCCGCGGTTCGTATCGCACAGGGGTCGGCGACGGTCGCGATGCTCACGACGGCGGGCATCGTTTCCGGCTCCGGACTCGTCGCTTCGCTTTCGGTTCATCCCGCCTACCTCGTCATGGCCATCGGCGCGGGGGGCAACATCTTCTCGTGGTACAACGACAGCAGGTTCTGGCTGGTCAAGGAAATCGGCGGTCTCACGCAGGCAGAGACGCTGAAGACGTGGACGGCGCTGATGACGATTATTTCCGTTACCGGCATTATCACGGTTCTGATTGCCTCGTCGGTCTTCCCGCTGACCTAACAGCGCAATTCTTACACCGCCACCGTGGCAACGACGCGGTAATGGAACGAGACATCTTCGAACTCCGCGCCCAAGACGGGGCGGGTCGAATCGGGGACCTCACCGTCCCGCGCGCCGGTGTGACGGTCGAAACCCCCGCCCTTTTACCGGTTGTCAACCCGCACGTCGTAACCGTCGAGCCCTCCCGACTCGAATCCGAGTTCGGCGCGGAAATCCTCATCACGAACTCTTACATCCTCTACAAGAGCGACGATTTCCGCGAGGAAGCCCTCGACGTGGGACTGCACGAACTGCTCGATTTCGACGGCGCTATCATGACCGACTCCGGGTCGTTCCAACTCGCCGAGTACGGCGAAATCAGCGTGACGACGGACGGAATTCTCCAATTCCAACACGACGTCGGATCGGATATCGGAACTCCCGTGGACATCCCGACGCCCCCGGACGTTGACCGCGAACAGGCCGAAGACGAGTTGGCCACGACGAAGGAACGCCTCGAACTGGCGGAAACCGTCGATGTCGGCGACATGCTCGTCAACGCGCCGGTGCAGGGTTCGACCTACCCGGATTTGCGAGAAGCGGCGGGTAACCACGCCTACGGTACCACGCTGGACGTGTTCCCCGTCGGGGCCGTCGTCCCCCTGATGAACGAGTACCGGTACGGCGACATGGTGGACATGGTCGCCGGGGCAAAGCGCGGACTGGGCGCGGATGCACCGGTTCACCTGTTCGGCGCGGGCCACCCCATGATGTTCGCGCTGGCGGTCGCCATGGGCTGCGACCTGTTTGATTCGGCGGCTTACGCGCTCTACGCCCGCGACGACCGCTATCTGACGGTTCGGGGAACCGAGCAGTTGGACGACCTCGAATACTTCCCGTGTTCGTGCCCCATCTGCGCGAACAACGCGCCAGACGAAATCCGACGGTTGGGCGACCGGGAGCGAGAAGAGCAACTCGCGGAACACAACCTCCACGTCACGTTCGAGGAGATTCGCACCATCAAGCAGGCGATTCGGTCGGGTAACCTGCTCGAGCTGGTCGAGAACCGCGCCCGCGCCCATCCCGCGATGCTGGACGGCTACCGTGCGCTGGTCGAACATTCGGCCCAACTCGAACGCGCCGACCCCGCCTCCAAGGGGACGTTTTTCTATCTCTCCAGCGAGAGCGCCCGCCGACCCGAAGTCGTGCGCCACCACGAGCGCCTGTCGCGCCTGAATCCCGAAGGGCGGGTTCTCCTGACTGAAGGCAACCCGAGCAGTCGCTACGACGAATCGTGGAACATCGTCCCGCCGTTCGGCCCGTTCCCCCGCGCGCTTTCCGAAACCTATCCCCTGACGGTAGAGGTTCCCGACCGGATGGACACGGATGCGTTCGAATCCGCCGCTCGCGGCGTGGGTCGGCTGGTCGAAGAGAATCCAGAAACCGAGTTCACGCTAGCCCACCGCGGCTGGCCCGAATCCGCGGTGAAACTGGTTCCAGAATCGGTTCATTTGGTCGATTTGGACCACGTGTAGACCGCGGCTGAGGATTTTGTTTGTCGGTTTTTCTCGATGTTTTGGTGGTTTTTCGAGAATAGACTGATTGTGAAGAGGAGGTGGTTGCTCACACGAGTCGTAAGCCACGCCCGAGCGCAGGAAGAAACGAGTGGCGAAGCCACGAGTGACTGACGGCGCTCGCCCGTTCCCGACCAAATTTGCGGGCGAGCGAGTGCGGCGCTGCGCCGCACTCGCCCGCCAAGCGACTGGACGAACTGGCCACTGCTTTCGGAAGGACGATTTTCCACCGAAAACCGGCAGGCCGAGTTTGGAGTGGGCGGGCCAGTGGCCCGCCCGCTCTGCGGGTGGGTCGGGGAACGGGCGACCGAACGAGAAGACCGAATACGGCGCTTCGCGCCGCTGAGGGGAGCGAGTGAGGGCGGGCGTGGCTTACGACTCGTGATTACTATCATACCTGTCTTGGCACCGATTCTGTCACGCTGTCGGCTCAAAACTCCAAAAATGTAGCAACCGCCACATCCTATCCGAATCAGAAACGCCCATGTAACGCCCCGCCAACCCTACAACCGTGTTCGGGGTAGACGAAGCGGGCAGAGGGCCGGTGTTAGGGTCGATGTTCGCCGCGGCGGTCGTGGTTGAGGACACAGACGACCTCCCCGCGGGAATCGGCGATTCGAAAACGCTCGCGCCGGAGCGCCGAGAGGCGTTCGCGGAGCAGTTCCGAGAGGACGACACAATCGAAGTCGGCGTGGCCGAAATCCCGACGAGTCAAATCGACGACCCGGAAACAGATATGAACACCCTGACCGTCAAGGCGCACGCCGAGGCGATTTCACAGGTTGCAAAAGAGAATGCGCAGGGGATCGTAGACGCCTGCGACACCAGCGAATCGCGGTTCGCACGGCGGGTGACCGAGGGAATCGAATACCCCATCGAAATCACTGCGGAGCATGGCGCGGACGAAACCCACACAATCGTCGGCGCGGCCAGCATCGTCGCCAAAGTCGAACGGGACACTCACGTCGCGGAACTCGAGGAAAAGCACGGCGAGGTCGGAAGCGGCTATCCCAGCGACCCGAAAACGCGGACGTTTCTCCGCGACTACGTCGAATCCCACGGTGAGCTGCCGGACTGCGCCCGCGCGTCGTGGCAGACGAGCAAGGACGCGCTGTCGGCCTGCGAGCAGTCCGCGCTCGACCAGTTCTGAGGATTGTTTTTCGAAGCGTGGTGACCGAACGCGATGGCTCGACATTAGTCGAGTGAAACAGCAAAAAGCCGAATCGTAAAAACGCGATTATTTGTCCGTCAGCAGGTACCGCAGGATGTCACCGTAGGCCGGACGGGTGATGAGCACCCCGATGAGCACGCCGAGGATCGTGATGATGGCGAATCCGCGGAGGTCACCGAGCGAGAGCACGGCCAGCGGACTCATCGCAACGATGGTCGTCGCGGCGGCGGCCCCGATGACCCAGAACGCCTTGCGGAAGCGCGACTGGAAGACGCGCGAGGAGTGGACGTCACCCTCGCTCATCACCTCGTCGGCGATGATGATGAGGTCGTCCACCCCGGTTCCGATGACGGCGATGAATCCCGCGATGTGCGACAGGTCGAGCGGTAACTCGATTGCCGCGGCGAAACCGAGGAGGATGACCACCTCGGAGAGCGCCGTGACTATCATCGGGAGCGCGACCTTCGGCTTCCCGTACCGGAGGAACACGGTGCCGCTCACGGCGAACACGGCAGCGATACCCGCGACGAGCGAGTACAGTTTGAACTCCGTGGCGAGGCTCGGCGCGAGGTAGGTGGTCGTCCCCGCCTGCGTGTCGAGGGGCGACGGGAGCGCGCCCGCTCGGAGGTTGACTTGCAGTTGTCGGGCGTCTGACATGTTGGTCGTCGTCATCGTGAACGTCGGTTGATCCTCGAACTCGCCGCTCTCTATTTGTGGGGCGAGACTGTTGCTCATCGACGCTCCGTAGACGACTCGTTCGTCCACGATCGTGTACAGACAGTACCCGCCTTGGCTTGCGTTGGCTTGCGGATAGTTACAGGCTTGAATGCCTTCACTACTCGTGAATCCGCGCTCGTTCATCACGCGGGAAAATCGCTCCGCGGCGGAATCGGTGAGCGTGACGGAGACGAACGGGCGGCCGTTCGGGTCTTGCTCCGCTTGCCCGATGCTCGTAAAGGAATCCTGCTGGAGCACCGTCGTGTTCTCGTAGCTTCCGTTGCCGGTCGGGTAGTGAGCGACGACGGTCACCTTACCGCGTTCGGTAACCAAGTCGTTCATCTCCGACTGGTTCGTGTTCGGCATCTCGATTTGGATGAAGTGGTCGCCGGTCGAGGTCACCTCTTGGACGCGACCGCCCGCGAGTCCGGATTCTGAAATCTTGTCTCGCAAGGTGCGAACGATTTCGTCGCGGGTTTGTTGGGTCACGCCGTCACGAACCGTTCCGTGTTCGATACCCGCCTCGTCGAGCGCGGATTCCAGTTGATTCGTCGTGACGTTGTCCGTGAGCACTTCGACGGTGATTCCCTCTTGGCTCTGGCGAATCATCACGTCGCTCTGGTCGGCGTTGGCGATGTTCCCGGCGACGGCTTTCTGAATTTCGGATTCGCTCGTTCCGTTCGAAAGCTCCACGTCTTCTGCGGTGACGCCGTGAACCGGCGCACGAATCCGCGTTCCGCCCGCCAGATCGAGCCCATACTCCAGATTGGTCGGGCCATCGTTCGTGGTCAACGCATCGTTTTGATTACCGCCGGAGACGGTTCCTTGCGGAGCGAACAGCGCGAACGCGCTTCCTAGCAGGAGAAGGACGAGCAGGGTGACCCGCCACTGTTTTCGGATGCTCATCGCGCTATCCCCTCGTATTTGTACCAGCGAAGGAGGCTCAAGTTGAGCATGTAGGTGTTCATCAAGTCAGTTGCCAGTCCCATCACGAGCACCACGCCGATGGACGTGAGCAAGTCGATGCCGAAGAAGAACGCTACGAGCGTCATCACGGCCATCGCCGAAATGGACGTGAGCGTCATCGTAACACCGGTTCGCATCGCGCGGTAAGTGCTCTCGTAGAAGTCGCCCGACCGCCGCAAGATGTGATTGTTGAGCAGTATGTCCGAGTCCACGCTGTAACCGATGAGCATCAGGAGCGCCGCGACGGTACCCAACGAGAGTTTGATACCGAAAACGTTCATCAGCGCGAGCGGAATCACGATGTCGCTGAACGCCGATAGAACGACGGCGATGGACGGAACGAACGTCCGAAACATGAGAAAGACGAGGATGCTCATGCCCGCAAATGCGGCCACGAGACCGTACAGCGCGAGTTCCTGCGAATCCGCGCCGAAGCTCGCCGAGGTACTCTGCACCGAAGTCACCTCGTACCCTTGCTGTTGGGCCTGCGATTCGAGCGCCCGCGTGTTCGTCTCTTGGAACGTTACGATGTAGACGTTATCCGCTGATTGGGCGGGTGCAATCGAGACGGGGTTCAGCGACTGTTCGATCTCCGCTTGCGATGCAGTCGCCTGAATCCGCATCTCGGTGCCGCCCGTAAACTCGATACCGGGGGTTACCGGTGCGCCGGTGGTCAACCACCATCCGGCGAGCACGAGGAGGGCCAGCACGAGGACGGCGAGCGGCACCGCCGCGAGTTGCCGGTTCGAGTACCGGGTGTAATCGACCTCCGGTACTTGAAACTCTACCATGATGGATGGGTGCGTGATGGCCCTGAATAAGCCTTCTTAATTACTGTGGCCAAACGTGTCGTGTGAAAATTGAAAGACCGGACGACGGAACGGTTCGACAACCGCGAAAACCGATATACGTGTGAATCACCTATTCGTTCGTATGACGACCAAAGAGGCCGTACCGGCGGGCGAGACGGCGACCCGCGTCGTCGTCTCGTACCCCGAAGACCTGAGCAGTTGGGGCGAGTTCCAACTGAACGAACGCCCGTTCCGGGCCTACCTCCGGAAAACGAAGGACGACGTTCAGGAGGGCGACGTGTGGGAGGAGTTCCTCGACGTCGGCTGTTGTGGCGACACGCTGGACGTTCCGCTTCGCGTCGAATCGGTCGAAGGCGGCGGCAAAATGGGAGAAGACACCGAAATCGTCTACGAGGTTCGGGAAGCCTGCGGTATTCGGGGCGGATGGTTAGTGCAGAGCGCGGACGGGCCGAACGAATTTTAGCACCATTTCGGAATTCCACTAAAACTGCTCGTCGAGAAACGCTCCGACGCGCTCTTTCGTCGGTGCGGTACGAGCGCCGGGTGCCATCGACGCGAGCGCACCGCAGGCGTTTGCGAACTCCAGCGCCCGCTCGTAATCCGTGGAATCGAGAAACGTGGCGATGAACCCCGCGGCGAAGGCGTCACCTGCTCCGGTCGTGTCCACCGAATCGACGCCGAATCCGGGATGGGTGTAGACGCCTTCTGTCGTATCCACGCGCGCACCGTCGCTTCCGTGTTTGATGACGACGACGCGACCGTGAAGTTCCGAGGAGGGATGTTCTAAATCCTCGTCCAGAAGGGTCTTTGCCTCCCTGTCGTTCAGAAAGACGATGTCCGAGTAGGCGAGCGCCCGTGAAAAATCCCGGTCAACGAGTCTGCGACCCGGGTCGAAACTGACGGGAACTCCCACTTCGGTTGCAACCCGCGCGAGTTCCGCCGCGCTGTCCGGGCGTTGACTGGTCAAGTGGAGATGTTCCGCGTTTCGAATGTACGCTTCGTTCACGTCGTCCGGCGAAACCGCTTCGTTCGCGCCGTCGTTGCCGAGAACCATCACTTCTCCCGCCTCGTCCACGATGAGGTACTTCGTCGTGGTTTCTATTCCCTCGACTTGGAGGACGTGTTCGCAGTCTACCCCTTCGGCATCCAATTCGCGACGGACGAGCAATCCGTGTTCGTCGGTGCCGACGCTGCCAACGAGTCCCGCAGAAACGTCCATCCTCGACAGGGCGACGGAGACGTTTGCGGCGCTTCCGCCGCCGGAGCGTCGTTGGGACGTGATACGCGCCTCACCGTCGGGGTCCGGAAGGGCATCAACCTGAAGCGTCACGTCCCAGTTGACGTGACCGGCAGTTACGACTCGAACCAATGTAGTTCCCCCTCGCGGTTCGTGGACGGCATACTGTTCCGATAAGCGGTACTGGTAAAAAATCCTGATGATTGTGCCGGAATCGGCAACAACGGTTGGTTATCCCGTGATGGCGAACAGTATGAGATTGTGCGCGCCCGGACCCAATCCGACCGCGGCGACGACACCGAGCAGGAGGTAGCCCTCCGTCGGTTCGTCCGCGACGTAGTCGGCAAACAGAATCACGACGAACTCCGCGATGGCGAGTTTGACGAGAATGAACAACCACCCGACGCCGATAGCGTCGGCCGTCGGAAGCACTTCCGCAAATTCGAGGATGGTGCGGGAGACGGGGGTTCGTTCGCTCGCGTTGAGAATGTCGATACCGACCGCGGTCGAAACGGAATCGACCGCGTGGCCGAACAGCGTGAGGACGCCGACCGCGCCGGTAATGACGGCGACGTGAGGGTAGAAAAACTGCGTGCCCACCCAGAGAAGGCCGGTTAACACTACGGCGACGACGAGCGCGACGAAGGGCCAGAACAGCCGCAAACTGTCGTTTTGAATCCCGTACCAAAGGGCGGCGGAAATGACGAGGAGGATGCCCGCAGTACCGACTCCCGCGAGTGTCTGCGGGACCGACTGTTCGCGCCGCCGGAGCGAAAACAGCCAAACCAAACCGGCGACGACGAACGTCGTGAGATACACCGAGGGCGTCCCGAACAGGGGCGCGATGCTTTCCGGAACGAACCCGACCTGATAGAGCGCGTGGAGTCCGGCGCCCACGACCATCCACGGGGCGAGTGCGACAACTGTCCGTTCCGAAATCGTCGGCTTCGCGCGCAGGAGCGCCCACGCGACGAAACCAACCGCCAACAGAAGCGGGAGGAGATAGACCAGCGATGGGAGTGCAAATCCTTCCGGCAGTACCATACACCGACAGGTGAACGGAGGTATGGAAAGGTTTGCGGTCTGTCTACAAGTCTCGTGATAGTTTGACGGTGATGACCAGTTAGGTACCGAACTACCGTTCCCACGGTTCGTTGGCGTGGTAGTCACCAAACAACTCGCGCATTAGCGTCACGACACTTTCCGGCGGAAACTGGCCGCGTTCGGTAACGATGGCGTCCACGTATCTTGGGGGCGTCACGTCGAACGCCGGATTTTCGACCGTCACGTCGCCGATTTCGGCGCGTTCGTCGTCGGGGAGGATTTCCGCTTCGTCCCGCATCTCGATTTCGACCGTGTGACCCGTCATCGTCCCCGGGTGGAATTTCAACGTCTGCGCCGCGACCATGATGGGAACGCCGCGTTCGCGGGCGTTCACCGCCAGTCCCGAGGTGCCGATTTTGTTGATGACGCTCCCGTCCGCCGCGATGGCGTCCGCGCCGACGAGAACGTGGTCGGTGTCGTCCAAATACCGGCGGGCCGCGTTGTCCACGATGATCGTGACCGGAACGTCCCACTCGCGGAGTTGCTTCGCGGTGATGTGGCCCTGCTTTCGCGGGCGCGTCTCCTTGACGATGGCGCTGATTTCCTTGCCGTCGTCCAACGCGTTGCGAACGCAGGAAAGCGCGTCCGTCGAATGACAGTGCGTCATGATGGTGTCGCCGTCGCGAAGGCGGTTCGCGCCGATTTGACCGAGGTTGTCCTGCGCGTGGTCGAGTTCCCGGCGGAACTCGACCGCACCTTCGATGACGCTCACGCGCAGTTCTGAGACGATCTCGCCGTTCATTCCGCGAAGGACGTACCGCAGGGCGTTCGGCAGACTCACCGCGGTCGGGCGGGTTTCGTGGAGCATCCGGGCCGCAGTTCGTATCTCCGCTCGGAACGCTTCCGGCGTTTCGGCCTCGCTCGCCTCTGCCTGTTCGCCGAGCGCCGCCGCCGCGGCGTCGGCGATGGTCGCCGCACCGCGAACCTCCATGTCGGCGATGTCGTCCGCGGCGTCGGTGACGGCGGGATGGATGTCGCGTTCCATACCCCTTACTAGAACGTTCGGCGACAAAAAGATAGTCCGGCGAAACGTCCACAGTCGTGGTACGTGCGCCACTACTATAGGTTTCGACGCACCCTACGCGCAGTTTCTGTCGGTACGGACGATAGCGGGATTTTTACCCCGCCGGTTCATCCGCCCCGCTATGAACGAAACAGAACTCGCCGGCGCAATCGACCACACCGTCCTCGGCCCGGAGACGACGCTTGCAGACGTCGAGAAAGTACTCGACGAAGCGGAGGAGTACGGAATGAACGCCTGCATCCCGCCGTGCTACGTGTCGGAGGCGAACGAGTACGCTCCGGACGTGACCCTCGCAACCGTCGTCGGGTTCCCTCACGGGCAACACGCAACCGACGCGAAGCGCGACGAAGCGGTCGGCGCGTGGGACGACGGCGCGGACGAACTGGATATGGTCATCAACGTCGGACGACTGAAAGCGGGCGACCACGACGCGGTCAAAGCCGACATCGAAGAACTCGTCGCGGCGGTGCCGATTCCCGTGAAAGTCATCATCGAAACCGCGCTGCTCACCGACGAGCAAAAGCACGACGCCTGCCGACTGGCGAAGGAGGCCGACGCCGCGTTCGTCAAAACCTCGACCGGTTTTGCGGATGGCGGGGCAGAAATCGAGGACGTGGAACTGATGGCGGAATACCTGCCCGTCAAGGCGAGCGGCGGTATCGGCGACTACGAAAAAGCGAAGGCCATGCTCGACGCGGGCGCGAAACGAATCGGTGCGAGCAGTGGCGTCGAAATCGTGAGCGATTTCCGCGGATAGTCTTTTTTCAGCCGTTTTCGACCGATTCGTTCAGTCGTCGTCGTCGCTGGGTTGCGGACTCGGCGTCCCCTGACTGGCGCTGCTCATCCAGCTGTCGATGTGGTTTGCGACGTAGTCCCTGCCACCCCATCCGAAGGCGACGCCGACGCCGATGGCGACCGCGGCGGCGAGACCCCACGCGAGCGCTCTCGCGAAGACGTACAGGATGCCGACGTCGATTCCCATCGTGTCGAGACCGATGACGATGGCGGTGAAGTACAGGAACATCCGGGTTCCTGTAGAGAACCAACGGGTGTAGGCGGTGTGCGTCGCCGCTCGGGTTCGCATGATTGCGTCACCGATGAAGTCGGCGACGACGAATCCCAGCACGATGACGAGCAGACCCGCGATCAGTGCGGGAAGGTACGAGACCGCGGTCGCCACCCACTCCGAGAGCGTTGCGATTGCGAGGACGTTCGCCGCGGCGAGAATTGCCAGTGCGTAGATGAACCACGCGGCGAGCTTCCCGAACGCGCCGGATACCGCGCTTTCGGTTCCGCCGAGCATTCGACCCAGCGGCGTATCGAGCACCATTCGGTCGAGTTCGATTCGGTCTGCGATTCGACGAACGACCGCCGCCACGGCGCGACCGATAACCCAGCCGATGAGCAGGATGACGAGCGCGCCGACGAGTCGCGGGAGCAGTGCGATAAAACCGGAGATGGGATCTTGCAACCAGCCCGGAAGGCCCCCTACTTGCAGTACTGTATCCGTGACCAGATTATGTTGAGTCATTGTTTTTCTCCCCCACTTCCGCGTGGGTAATAGAGGAATGGACTACAGCCAATTTGTTGTTGGCTGCCTAAAGCGAAACGGCAATCGAGTAACGATGAATGATACAGAATTTATTTTTCTCCACAACAGTACGAACACAGATAGTTAGGTCGCCGATTATGGCTGAAATATTTCATTTTCGGAGAGCCGCAGTAGCAGAGAAAACGCGTTCCTTTTGCCGCGGTGCGGTTTTTTCGAACGGAAAGACACGAACCGTTAAACTGTGTCAAAAAATTTCTGACATTATTTCGCTCCGTCCGATTCGGGACGCCCCGGTAGTTTTCATGCTTCGAGCGCGTACAGCATATCCGACCCCTCCGCCGGTTCAGTGGTTGCAAAGAGCATCCCGTCCGCGACGGCGAGACCCTGCCGAACGCGGCCACCGAGGTCGCGTTTCCACCGCATCGAACCGTTTTCCGGCGAAACCGGTTCCACCGCCGGTTTTGATGCCGTACAGCGTTCCACTGTCGTCGCCGATATACAGCGTCTCGTCGGCAACGATCGGCGAAACAAGACTGTTCTCGGCGAGGGAGAACGTCCAGCGCGCCTCTCCCGAATCAGCGTCGGTGGCGACCACTTCGTCACCGTGCGTTCCAAACACGGTTCCGTCGGCCACGGCGAGATGATTGTCTGTTATGCCTCCCTTTTTTCGCTTGCCACTTCGTTGCGACAACTCCGGCGTCCGCGGCGAGGCAGAACAATCCCCCGAGAGTGGGGACGTACAGCGCGCTTTGAATACTTCCGGCCGGGGCGTTTCGGAAGGGAGGTTAGAGTTCATTTGTCAGCGGTTCGTCGTTTGGTGCAATAGGTCTTCTGTGCCGAAACGAACGCAATTTCGGCCCACAATCGTCGCCCTTTTGCCCGCGTAGGCGAAAGCGAACACCGAATGGCCCGGTATCACATCGAGACGTACGGGTGTACCTCGAACCGCGGCGAGAGCCGTCAGATAGAGTCCGCGCTCCGCGACGCGGGCCACTATCGCGTCGAGGCACCCGAGCAGGCGGACGTCGCAATCATGAACTCCTGTACGGTGGTGGAGAAAACGGAACGAAACATGGTTCGCCGGGCCAAAGAACTCGAAGCGGAGACGGCGGATCTCATCATCACCGGCTGTATGGCGCTCGCGCAGGGCGACGAGTTCGAGACGGAGGGAATCGACGCTCAAATCCTTCACTGGGACGACGTGCCGACGGCGGTGACGAACGGCGAATGTCCGACCCCCGGTCCGGGTGTCGAACCGGTTTTGGACGGCGTGGTCGGCATCCTACCCATCGCTCGCGGCTGTATGTCCGACTGTTCGTACTGCATCACGAAGCACGCGACCGGCAAAATCGACTCGCCCTCGGTCGAGGAGAACGTCGAAAAGGCTCGCGCGCTCGTTCACGCAGGTGCGAAGGAACTCCGGATTACCGGACAGGACACGGGGGTGTACGGCTGGGACCGCGGCGAGCGAAAACTGCACGTCCTGTTAGACCGCATCTGCAACGAAATCGAGGGCGAGTTCCGCGTCAGGGTCGGCATGGCGAACCCGAAGGGCGTCCACGGCATCCGCGAGGAACTCGCGCAGGTGTTCGCCGAAAACGACGAACTGTACAATTTCATTCACGCGCCCGTCCAATCCGGGTCGAACGACGTGCTCGGCGACATGCGCAGACAGCATCAGGTGGGCGAGTACGTCGAAATCGTGGAAACGTTCGACGAGTATCTGGACTACTGGACGCTTTCGACCGACTTCATCGTCGGTTTCCCGACGGAAACCGACGACGACCACGAACAGAGCATGGCGCTCCTACGCGAAACGCGCCCCGAAAAGCTCAACGTCACCCGGTTTTCGAAGCGTCCGAACACCGACGCCGCGAACATGAAAGGACTCGGCGGCACGATAAAGAAAGAGCGCTCGAAGACGATGTCCGAGCTGAAGATGGACATCGTCGGCTCCGCCTACGAGGAGATGGTCGGCACCGAAAAGCGCGTGATGGTCGTGGAGGAAGGTACCGGCGATTCGGTCAAATGCCGGGACGAAGCGTACCGACAGGTCATCGTACAGAACGCCTCCGACTACGGCATCGAACCCGGTGACTTCCTCGACGTGGAAATTACGGGTCACCAGACGGTGTACGCGTTCGGGAAGCCGATTTAGAGATTCAATTTTTGGCAGCTGAAAGAAGTGAGAGACTCGGGAGGGCCGAATCGGGGTTGGGTGATGAACGTCGATTACTCGACAATTATCGTTCCCTTCATGCCGACTGATTGGTGCGGAACGCAGTAGTATTCGTATTCACCGGGCACCTCGAAGGTGTGGCTGTACTCGTGGCCCGCGTCGTACACTGTTCCGTCGCCGCCGGGCGTTCCCTGCCAGTTCGCCTCGTCGGGTTGGCTTTCGACGGCGATGTTGTGCGTGTCCGACTTCCAGACGAAGGTGACTTCGGTTCCTGTCGGGACTGTGAGCAGGTCGGGAGTGAACTCCAGATTCCCATCCGACCCGACTTCGACCGGCAGGTCGTCTTCGGTCGCGGGGGGTTGTTCGCCCGTCGTTTCGGTGAGTTTCTCGGTCGTTTCCTCCGCCGGCGGTGCGACGGTAATCGTTCCGACCATCCCGGCGGCATTGTGCGGTTGACAGAAGTACTCGTATTCGCCGACCGTCTCGAAGGTGTGGGTATAGCGGTATCCCGTGTCGTAAAGTGTGGAACGGGAACCGGGCGTCCCTTCCCAGTTCGCATCACTGGGTTGGTCTTCGACTACGATGTTGTGGGTGTCCGATTTCCACTCCCACGCGACAGTCTGGCCGGGGTGAACCGTAACGTTCTCGGGTGTGAACGTGAGGTTGCCGCCGCGGCCGACTTCTATCGTCACGTCAGCTTTCGTCCCCTCGTCCGGTTTCGACTCGTCTTTCGAGCCGATTTGTCCACCTGCGAGACAGCCAGCGAGGGACGTTCCCGCGAGCATCGCGCCGGTTGCTTGCAGCATCGTCCGCCTGTCGTATTCGGAGGTCATAGGAACCTGTATCTGTGTCTACAACACCGTGGTAAAAAATACCGGAACCCGATTCCCACCATCTGAAAACGACAGCCTATCCCCCGTCTCCGTCCCGAACCGGTGTGTCAGCCAATCGGTCGGCTTCGTCGTCCGTCTTCCACTCACCGAGTTCCTTGGGATCGACGTGGACGAAGACGTCGTCCACCTCGGCAATCTCCTGAACGGAGTGCATCACCTCGGTTTCGATGTCGTGTGCCTCGATGAGCGTTCTATCCCCTTCGACTTCGATGTGCATGCTCACGTCGATTTCCGGGCCGACGTAGTGGGCGACGACGTCGTGGACGCCTTCTACATCAGGATGTGAAAGCGCCCGTTGGATGATTTTCGCCCGAAGGTCTTCCGGCGGGGCACGCCCGACGAGATACTCCACGTTGCTCTCGACGATTTCCCACCCTGTGTAGAGAATCCCGAGTGAGACGACGCCCGCCGCGAGTGGGTCGAGTTCCGGAATCCCGACGGACGCGCCGAGAACCCCGACGAGAGCCGCCCCCGCGGTGAGAATGTCGTTGCGGTTGTCCAGCGCGATCGCTTCGACTGCGGGCGAGTTGGCACCCGCACCGATTCGGAGGCAGTATCGGTACAGTCCGTATTTGACGACACATGTTCCGACGAGGACGCCGACGGCCAGCGGACTCGTCGTCGCCGAAACGTCGCCCGAGAGGAAGGAGGTTGCCGACCGCCAGAAAATCAGTCCACCGGCCGCGAAAACGCCGAGCGCGACGAGCAGCGAAACGAACGGTTCGATTCGCTCGTGCCCGTGCGGATGGTCGAAATCCGGCGGTTGCGTCGTCAGGTACAGTCCGGCGAGGACGACGACGCTGTACACCGCGTCGGAGAGGCTGTTGACCGCCTCGGAACCGACCGCGAGGCTCCCGGTTTGAAACCAAACGAGTCCCTTCGCGACCGCCAGCAGGAGGTTCGCCGAGAGGACGACGATTCCCGCGGTGCGGACGGCGGACGAGCGGTTCATTACGGCTGAATTAGGTCGGATTCCCTATGGCTATGTCGGCGGGGAAGAGCTGTCGTCCTCTTTCATTCTACTCGAACGAAACCGCGGTGTTTTCGTCGGGAATCGTTGCACCTTCCTGTTCCGCGAAGGCGTCGTGAACCCGTTCGTAGGTGGCCTCCAGCGCTTCCACGATGACCTTCGTGTCGGAGATTACCGGCATGAAGTTCGTATCGCCCTGCCACCGCGGGACGATGTGCGTGTGGAGGTGGTCGATGGAGCCGCCGCTTCCCTCACCGATATTCAGCCCGGCGTTGAATCCGTCCGGTGAGAGGGCGGTTTCCAGGGCGTCGAAGGTTCTCTGTTTGAGTCTCGCGTGACCAAGCAGGGACTCGTCCGTCAGCTCCCGGTAGTCCGCGGTGTGCTGGTTCGGAATGACCATGACGTGCCCCGGATTGTAGGGGTAGTTGTTCAACATCACAACGGCGTGGTCGTTTCGCGCCACGACCAGAAAATTCCGGTCGGCACCGCGGTTCGGGAGTTCGCAGAAGACGCACTCTTCGATTTCGACGTCGCTGTCCTCGCGTTCCACCCACTCGATTCGCCACGGTGCGAACACCTGTTGCATGCGTAGATGTGTGGCTTGAGATGGTTTATGTTATGAGGTTCGTGCTATCGGGAGTCGTCCTCTGCCGTGTACTATCCAGGATTTCGTGAACTTCGTCCTTTGTTGTGTTTTTGTGACTCTTAGGATAGGTAGTCACGGCAACAAATCCCGCCACCGAACCGCGCTCGCGGCTCCACCGCTCGACTTCTCGCTTGATCACTCAACCGCAAGGGTGCGCCAGCGCGTTTCGCGCGAGGGTCGAACGAAGTGAGGCACGAGTGCAATTCAGCGCTGGCGGGGAGGAGCGGGGACACTGGCGATGCGGTAGCGGTTCCTCGGCGTCCTCGTGAACGGAGTTCTCGCGAGCGCAGCGAGCGAGAGTACGGAAGAGCAGAGCTCATCCGGTGTGAACGAGGGGTCGTCAGAGCGTCCTCTGACGGCGGATGAAGGACGAGAGAACCACGGAGCATGAGGGTGGGGGAAATTTCCGATTTCCTCGAGTGAGCAAACCGGTGTGTTTGCGAGCGACGGAAAACCGCTGGTTTTCCGGTACCGCGAAAGACGGAGTCTTTCGCAGGCATCGTTTTGAGTCGGAAATACCAAACACCCTTTGGGCACGAACCGCTAGAGCACACTTCTGGATAACCACACTTCAGTACAACCCAACTCAATACTTTCGTCCACGTCAAACCCGTCGATGCGTGCGTTACGACGAGTTTAACGACTCCCTAACCGAGACTAAACACCCACCTACTGGAGTCGGTGACCACCCGCCTCACTTATGAAGCCCTCATCTCACAACAGTATCTTTTCAAACGCTGACTTCGGAGGGAGAATAACGAATGTATCTCATCATCGTCGGTGCGGGCGACATCGGCTCGCAACTCATCAGCATTGCGACCCAGAACAACAACGACGTGGTGGTCATCGAAAAAGACCAAGAACGCGCGGAACGCGCGTCGATGGAGTTCGACTGCCTCGTCCTCCACGACGACGCGACAGTCATCGATACGCTAGAAGAAGCGGGCGCAGAACGCGCGGACGCCCTCATCAGCACGACCGACCAAGACGCGACGAACATTATGGTCTGCCTGCTGGGACAGGAGATGGAAGTGCCGTCGCTCATCTCGGTCGTTCACAATCCCGAACATATGAACATCTTCCGCCAAATCGGCGTGAACGTCATCGAGAATCCCCAACGCCTCATTGCGGACTATCTCTATCGCGCCGTGAAACGCCCGTCCATCAAGGATTACATGAAGGTCGGCGAGCAGGCAGAAGTGTTCGAAATTACAGTCGATTCGTACGCGCCGATTTCGGGCCTCACGCTTTCCGAAGCGGCGGGCGAGGGCCTGTTCGGCGAAGGGATGTTGGTCGTCGCAATCGAGCGCAACAAAGACGTTATTACCCCGCACGGGAACACGAAAATAGAGGGCGGCGACCTCATCACCGTCTTCTCGGAAAACGGCGCAACGCCCGAGGTAACCGACATCTTCGGCCACTACGAGGACCACGACTGATATGCCACGACGCCCGACGGTTGCCGGGGTTCCGGCGAACCTCGCAACCATTCTGCGGGACATCGGCGCGCTCGTGTTGATGCAGGCGACACTGATGCTGCTTACCGCCGTCGTCGCGCTCGTCTTCAGGGAGTTCTACGTGGCGCTCGCGTTTCTCATCGCCTGTGGAATCACGGCGACGGCTGGCGGTGCGGCGCGCAGAGCCTTCGAAGACGCGCCGAACCCCGTGATGAAACACGGGATGGTCATCGCCGCCGGGGGCTGGTTCGCCACTGCCATCTTCGGCTCGATTCCGTTCTTCCTCTCCGCTCACCTGACGCCCGTTTCGGTGATGAACAGCTACGTCCCTGCGGGGGCGAACTACGAACCGATTCGAATTGGCGGCGAGACGGCGTTCTCCAGCCTCGCCTACTACGGCGAACCCCTCCACGCCCTGTTCGAGAGTATGTCCGGGTGGACTGGCAGTGGCCTGACGATGGCGGTTCACGAACCGTCGCTTCCGCGGGCGATTCAATGGTGGCGCTCGCTCATCCAGTGGGTCGGCGGCGTGGGCGTTATCGTCCTCACGACGGCGATTCTCGCCCGACCCGGAAGCGGAAGTTACGCGCTTTATCGAGCGGAAACGCGAGAAGAGCGAATCCATCCCAGCATCATCCACACGGTGCAGACGGTGTGGCGAATTTTTCTCCTCTACACGATACTCGCCGTCGTCGTGCTGTTCGGCGCGATTTGGTGGAGCGAGCCGCGATTGAGCCTGTTCGAAACGTTTTGGCAAGCGTTGAACCACGCGATGACCGGGCTTTCGACGGGTGGATTCAGCGTCACGGACAACTCCATCGAATCGTACGATTCGACGCTGGTCGAAGGCGTCCTCCTTCCCATTATGACGCTGGGGGCAATCGCATTTCCGATTCATTATCTCGTCCTGCACGACCGGGATTTCGACGCGCTGTTTTCCGACCTCCAGACGCGCTGGCTGCTCACCCTCTTCATCATGGGAAGCCTCGCGCTGTCGGTGCAGAACATCATCGCGCTCCCGGTGGCGAGCGAGGCGTTCACGGAAACCGGATGGCTCGGAGTTCGAAACGTCGGGATGTCGGCGTTGGCGGGCGATGCGGCCCGCGATTCGACGTTTCAGTTCATCAGCGCCCTCACCTGCACGGGGTTCCAGTCGTCAGACATCGGCAGTTGGAGCGCCGGAGGGAAACTCATCATCAGCGGCGCGATGGTGCTCGGCGGGGCGGCGGGGAGCACCGTCGGCGGTATCAAAATCATTCGCGGCTACATGATAAGCAAGGGCATCCAGTGGGAGTTCTCGCGGGTGTTTCTCCCGGTATCCGCGGTCGTCAACACCCAGATCAATGGAAGAAAACTCGACCGAAACCAGATGTACGAGGAGTTCAGCGAGGCGGCAATCGTCAGTATGCTCTGGATTATTCTACTAATCACGGGAAGCGTCCTCCTCGTGAACGTCACCCCCGAATTCGGCTACGCGGACGCCCTCTTCGAGGTCGCCAGTGCCCAGGGCAACGTCGGACTCTCGACCGGTATCGTCGGGCCGACGATGTCGCCTCTCGGCGAGGGAATGCTCGTCCTGAATATGTGGGTCGGCCGCCTCGAAATAATTCCCGTACTGGTTTTTATCCGATCTGCTCTCTTCGGTCTCAATCCCTGACCAAGTATATATAGTATTCGGCTGTTGTAAAGCGTTCCGCCATCATTAACGGTTCAGGGAGTTCGATAAACGAAATAGGACGCTCTCGCGGCTCCAAATGGTAAAACCGCAAGACGGAGTTCGAATAAACGGTTCGAACGTCATCCAACAGAGAGGGGTTTTTATGCTCGTGTCAGCGGTTGTATGGACTGAGCAGGAAGTCACCATGGCAACAAAAAATCAGGGGTTCCAAGCAATGGTAGAACTGTGCGACAACTGCGGCCGCGAAACCTCGCACGAGGTATCAGTCGAAATTCGTACCGAGAGCAAAAAGCGGGAGAACGCCGAGTTCTCGCGCGAACCGTACCGTGTTACCACTTGTCAGGCGTGTGGTGAAGAGACGAGCCAGCGGATGAACAACGCATAAACCGTTCCGCATACCTGTCAGCTATTCTCGTTCTCGTCGACGATTCGTTACCGAGTTATCACTAAAATATAGATGATAGTCTCTCGACTATCTCGTGAACACTTCACAGCCGTCTTCGGTGACGATGACGGAGTGTTCTTTCTGACTAACGAGGAATCCCTCTTCTTCTTTGAGTACCGGATAGCCGTGGACGACGTTTTTCATCTTCAAGCGACGAAGCGCCATCTCGGGACGGGAACTGTCCAACCATCGCGTTGCGAACGGAAGCGTCCGGAACTCTTCGGTAATTTGGTCGAGCGCTTTTCGGGCGCTTCGGTCACGAACCGACGCCTCGCGTTCGAGGGAGAAAATCTCCTCCTCAGCACCCTCTCGAACCTTGCCACTGCCGTCGGTGGCGAACGGTTCGATGGCGACTACGTCGCCGACCTGTAGTTCGATTCCCTGCGAGACGGCACGGTTCGGAATGTTCGGTTCCGTGTGCTGTTCGTAGTGGGCCAATCCGTGCCCGGAGAGGTTGACGACCGGATTGTAGCCGTAGCCGTCGATGACGGATTCGATTTCGGCACCGATTTCGCCCGTTTCGACGCCGGGTTCGACGACTTCGAGCGCGGCGTCCAGTGCTTCCTCGCTCGCCTCTGCGAGGTCGTCGTGTCCCGAAAGGTCAACCGTGATCGCGGTGTCGGCGAGCCAACCGTCGATTTGAACTCCGATATCGAGGTTGACCATGTCCTCGCCGAACGTGCTTTCGTCGTCGAGGCTCGGCGTCGCGTGTGCCGCTTCCTCGTCGATGCTGATGTTCACCGGAAACGCCGGTTTGCCGCCGAGTTCGCGGATACGGTCTTCCGCGAACTCGGCGATTTCCAGGTGACTCGCACCGACTTCGACGCGCTCCGCGGTTTCCGTGCGAACCTGTGCGAGGATTTCACCGGCCTCACGGTGTTTTTCGTACTTCTCCGCCGAGAGGTCAACTGACTGGTCGCTCATGGCACGGTGTTCGTCCGAACGCCGGAAAGAGTTTGCGTTACGCGGAAAGACGGTGGATACGACCGCACCCGACTCCGAAATTCACCGAGTGACGCCGATCTGCATCGCGTCGCTGTTGAACGCGCTTCCGGCGTTTCCGTCCCGGTCGAGGACGATGACGCCCGCACTCGAACCGGTGAGTTCGGCGAACTCCTCGATTGCCCTATCTGCGGCCTCCTGTGCGTCGGAGCCGGATTCGAGATGGCGAACGGCGCGCCGGGTGAGCGTCGATTTTGCGATGTCTTCCCCCGCACCCGTGGAACTGGCCGCACCTGCCGGTGCCGCGTAAAAGCCACTCCCAATTTGTGGCACGTCCCCGACCCGGCCTGCAAGTGCAAGCCACCGTCCACCCGTGGAGGTTGCTGCCGCAAATTTGTCTCCGTCGTAGGCGACCGCGCCGACCGTGTCCGCGCCGCCGAACTTCTCGCGAAGCCATTCGAGGTGTTCGCTCGGCGCTCCGTCGGGAGCGTCGTACCCCTCCCATCGCTCCTCGCTTTTTTCCGTCCAGAGGTCGATTCCGGTTTCCACGCCGAAATCCGCCGCGAGTGAAACGGCGTGGTCGCCGCTAACCAGGACGTGCGGCGTTTCCTCCATCACGGCGCGGGCCGCACTGACGGCGTGTTCGACGCCGGGCATCGAGCAGGCCGCGCCCGCTTTGCGGTCGCTCGTCATGATTCCCGCGTCGGTTCGGATTTCACCGTCGCTTTGCACCGCGCCGCCGACGCCCGCGTTGAATCGCGGCGAGGATTCGAGGACGTGAACCGCGGCTTCGACCGCATCGACGACCGTCTCCGCCTTTCTTCCGGTTTCCGCGGCCTCGTCGAGAACTGTTTGCCGAGGTGTCGGTTCGTCGGGTTCGCCGCCAGCACCGCCGTGAACGATAACTTTCATGCCGACTGCTCTCGCGTGGGATGGCTTAAATTCACGTCAAACGGCGATTCGGACGAAATAGTTTGTCGGTTTAATTGACTAATATGCCAGTTAGTTCTCTTGATAATATCAAATATAACCTCGATAACTATACTGCATCGTTCATCTTTTCTAACCGGATCATGTCCAAAAAACCGAAGTTCAACCGCCGAACGATGCTCTCGTTGACCGCCGCCGGTCTCGTCGGGAGTTCCACCGCTATCGCCGCATCCGATGATGTAGTCCTGACCGAGTACGACGCCGATTCCAGCGTGAATTGGGATACTGACGCATGGCCGCAGGTCGGGTACGATAACGGCAGAACAAGTTATAATGCGGCCGCGAGCGGCCCGACGGGAGAGCTCTCGGTATCGTGGAAATTCGGCGAGGAGTCGTTTTCAGGACAGATTCCAATCGTCGCCGACGGAACCGTTTACACCATTCAGGGAGCTCCCCTGTACGGTGTACAGAAGTTGTACGCCCTCTCCAGCGACGATGGAACGGAGCGGTGGGTCGCCGAGTTGAAAGGGGACTACGAGCAGAACGCCAAAGATGACGATGCCCCTCGCTACACGTACGATATGCGAAGTACTGCCGTGGCCGATGGAACGGTGTACACCAGCCGGCTCGATAGGACGGAGGTGTTCGACGCGGAGAACGGTGACCGATTGTGGACCGTCGAAACGGGTGGCAACAACATCGCGGTCACCGACGAACTGCTCGTCGTGGATAGTCCTCTCCTCTCCGATGGCAACCACGAGGTAGGACATCGGGTTGTCGCACTCTCCCGTGAGGATGGGAGCGTCGAATGGACGTACAACTTCCGCGGTAGAGGCCCGACTACGCTCGACCCGACGCTCGATATCGTCGTTGCCGATGGGTCGGTGTACGCCCTGTACGATGCCGTCGATCCGGAGGAGAAGAAAGTACTACGCTCCATCTCGCTCGACAGCGGTGAGGAAGAGTGGTCACGAGAGGCCACGAGTTTGGAGGGCGATATGGTCGCCACCGCCAGCGAACTGTACGTGTCGCTCGGCAACGCACTCCTCGTCCTCGATCCGAAAACCGGCGATGAAAAGTGGACGAACGACTCGGAATACGCAGTTAAGGCGGTCGGTGACGGAACCGCATACTGCACCGACGGGAACGTTGTGACCGCATTCGACGCCGCATCGGGAGCGGAACAATGGCGCGTCGAGACGAACCGTCGCGGGAGCGCGCGCATCGTCCACGATGAACTGGTGGTCGCCGGAGACGTGCTCTATTACACGATTACGAAAGACGACACCGTCAACGACAAACCGGCGGTCCGCGACGTGGAAACCGGGGAACTCCTCGGCAGGTACGAATTACCGGAAACCGCTGACCGAGATGACGGCTTGCTGGATGCGACGAACTATCTCGCACCTGCCGGTGAAAAACTGTACACGGTGTCCGATGACGCGCTGGTAGCCTTCTGTGACAAATCCGACGACGAAAGTGATGGCGTGGATAGCGACGATGGTGACGACAGCGGTGGTGGCGAAGGAGGCGACGGTTCGGACGAAGACGAGTTCGACGACTGCTAGCCGCACTACCAGTCAATTACCTAATTCTTTAAGGGAGTATAAGGCCCATACGCAGACCAAACGGTAGGCCTTTTACCCTCCTCGAAACACTGTTCGAACGATTATGAGCTACGAGTACGATAAGGTGGAAGTACCCGAAGAAGGGGCTAAAATCACGTACAACGAGGAGACCGATGAGTTGGAAGTTCCCGACAACCCGATTATCCCGATTATCCACGGAGACGGTATCGGAACCGACGTCGGCCCGGCCGCACAGAAAGTCCTCGAAGCCGCGGCAGAGGCGACCGGACGCGAAATCAACTGGATGCGCGTCTACGCCGGATCCAGCGCCCGCGAAACGTACGACGAGAACCTCCCGGACGACACCGTCGAAGCGATCAAGGAGTTCAACATCGCCATCAAAGGGCCGCTCACGACGCCCGTCGGAGCGGGATTCCGCAGTTTGAACGTCGAGCTCCGCAAAACCCTCGACCTCTACGCGAACGTTCGCCCGACCTACCACCTCGACGGCGTTCCGTCGCCCGTCAAAAATCCCGGCGCGATGGACATGGTCACCTTCCGTGAGAACACGGAGGACGTGTACGCCGGTATCGAGTGGGAAGCAGGAACCGACGAAGTGCAGGAAGTGAAAGAGTTCATCGAGAACGAAATGGACGCCACGGGCGTCATCCACGACGGGCCGGTCGGCATCGGCATCAAGCCGATTACGGAGTTCGGAACGAAACGTCTCGTCCGCGAGGCAATCGAGTACGCCCTCGAAAACGACCGTGATTCCGTCACGCTCGTTCACAAGGGCAACATCATGAAGTTCACCGAAGGCGCGTTCCGCGACTGGGGCTACGAACTCGCAGAAGAGGAGTTCGGCGACGTTACCATCACGGAAGACGATCTGTGGGACGAGTACGACGGCGAACAGCCGGACGACAAACTCGTCGTCAAAGACCGCATCGCCGACAACATGCTCCAACAGATTCTCACCCGTACCGACCAGTACGACGTCGTCGCCACGATGAACCTGAACGGCGACTACATGTCCGACGCCGCAGGTGCGCAAATCGGCGGCCTCGGCATCGCACCTGGTGCGAACTTCGGCGACCACCGCTGTCTCGCGGAACCGGTTCACGGTTCCGCGCCGAAGTACGCTGGTGAGGACAAAGTTAACCCGACCGCGATGATTCTCTCCGGACGCCTCATGCTCGAATACATGGGCTGGAAGGACGCCGGTGCACTCGTCCGCGACGCCGTCGAGGAAACGATTTCCTCCGGCAAGGTCACCTACGACCTCGAACGCCAGATCGAAGGCGGCGAGAAACTCGCGACCAGCGAGTACGCCGACGCCATCGTCGAAAACATCCACGACCTCGCGTAAGCGAGTCGTGGGTTAATCGAACTGTGTTCGGTGGTATCGGAATTTCTCGATGGTCTTTTTTCGAGTCGAACTCTGTTCAGTCGGATGATGCCTCGTTACTTCCACGGCACGTCCAGTCGCGGCGGACTGAAGATGTCGATGCCACGAACCGGTTCGTCGCCCTCGTTTTTGGCGGAATGCGGTTCGTCGCCCGGAATCGCGTAGGAGTCGCCGTCTCCGATGACGATTTCTTCGCCGTCAACGGTGAACGTCAACGCGCCGCTGTGGATGAATCCGGTCTGTTCGTGTTCGTGGCTGTGTTCCGGCACCATCGCACCGGGTTCGATACGGAAGTGCTGGATGCTCATTTTCTCTCCGGCGGCCAGTTGCGCGAGGTAGACGCCGTCGGTAACTTCGGTTTCCTCGTGCTCTGAAAGAACGCTCTTTTCCATGCGGTGGACTCACACGCAGAGATGGTAAATCCCTCGGCGAGAGTTTAAATATGAGGAAGGAACCAATTCGACGCGATGGCGGACCCGCGCTTCAGATTTATCGACCGACGACCCCGACCTGCGGCGGCGAGACCGTCGCCCGAATCAGGATTGCACAGACTGAGAAGACGGGAAGTTGGGGACGAACGCAGGCTTCAACACGGAGGCAGTCGGAGGGGAGAATATGTACTCTGTCGTCGGTTGTAGCGCGTGTAGCAACCTGTGGATAGTCGATGGAAATCCCGAGACGACGCAGTGTTCGCGCTGTGGCAAGCGGAAGAAATTCCGAAAGCTGAAGAAGTTCGTCGAAACCGACGACGAAGACCGAGCCCGGGAGATTCGTGCGTCCATGCTCGCCAATCGACAGGGGCACGGCGACACCTTCGCGGAACTCGACTCGTTCGCCGAGATGGACGCACAAACCGACCACGCTGGAATGGACGACGAGGAATACTTAGACCGCTCCGGAATCGACGTCGAGGAGGTGTCCGCCGTCGAACAAGGTTCCCGACGCGGAACCAACAGCAAAAGCAAGAAGCAAATCGTGTTAGATACACTCTCGAATCTGGACGAAGCGGACGAAGCGGAAATCGTCGCCTACGCGGGTGAGCGCGGCGTCTCCCGTGAGTACGTCGAAAAAGCGCTCGAAAAACTCGTCCGACGCGGGGAGGTCAGTGAAAGTCGGGGACGGTATCGTCGCATCTAAAAATGTGGTGGGGGTCGGAAGACCCTCACCACTGGAGCGCACCGTTCAGGCCCTTCCACACGGCAACGAACAACGTGACGACGGTAAGCAACAGTTTCAGGAACCGAAGGACGTGATATGCCCAGGAGTCGGTAATCGGTGCGTCCTCGTCGGAGGGTGCTGTAGCCATTGAAGGTCACCATCGGGCGGCACGGTACGAGAGATTTTATTTCTCGTTCGTGCCAGTTATTTATTATATCTTGCCAGTATAAATTTATAGGAAAGTTCTTCGCATTTTAATTCGTAACCGATGCTTACCGTCCGAGTTCTTCGTGCGCGCTCGAAAGATGACGCGATGCGAGCGCCGCGAGCAGGGAGAGTTCGCCCGCCAGCGCGCCGACAGCGATGATTTCCGCGAGGGCGTCGGCGTTGCTTCCGGGAGGGTCGCCGCCGCCACGAAGTCCTAACACGTCGAGCGCCTCCGTTTGTGTCGGGAGTTTCGTGCCGCCGCCGACGGTGCCGACTTCCAAACTGGCGATGCTGACGCTCGCGTACAGCTCCTCGTCCCGCGCTTCGACGGTCGTAATCGCGTTACTTCCTTCCACCACCTGTGCGGCGTCCTGTCCGGTTGCGAGGAAGGCGGCGGCGATGGTGTTCGCAGCGTGGGCGTTGAACCCGAGGCTTCCAGCCTTCGCGCTTCCGACGAGATTCTTTCGCGTGTTCGCCTCTTCGATGGCTTCCGGAGTGGTGTGCAGTCGATTTTCGACCGTCTCTCGCGGGATTCGAACGTCCGCCGTGACGCTCCGTCCGCGACCCTCGACGGCGTTGATTGCGGCGGGTTTCTTGTCGGTACAGAGGTTGCCCGAAAGCGCGACGAGGCTCGCCGGGGTTTCTTCTTCGACCAACGACGCGGCTTCGCCGGTTGCAATCGTCGCCATGTTCATCCCCATCGCGTCCTTCGTGTCGTAGACGAATCGCAGAAAAACGGAGTCGCCGACGACGTATGTCGTCACGTCTTCGAGTTTGCCGTGATTGGTCGTGGCTTCTGCGGCCTCCACAAGTTCGTCGCGGTGGTCACGAACCCAGTTCACGACTTCTTCGGCTTCCACGATACCCTGCACCCGGAACACCGGCGCGCGCGTCATCCCGTTTTT
This sequence comes from Haladaptatus pallidirubidus, assembly GCF_020700235.1. Classification (GTDB taxonomy): domain Archaea; phylum Halobacteriota; class Halobacteria; order Halobacteriales; family Haladaptataceae; genus Haladaptatus; species Haladaptatus pallidirubidus. The sequence continues at coordinate 644,089 of NZ_CP085301.1, forward strand.
CGTGACGCGGGCGTCCGCCCCTCCGGCGGTGCTGATGACGGAGCAGCCGCGGTTGACGCTGGCGAGCAGCGCGCCCTCGGTCGTAGCGAGTGGGAGGTAGTAGTCGCCCTCCGCCGACCCGCCGCTGACCACAACGGGTCCCACGACGCCCATCGGAATTTGGGCCGCGCCGACCATGTTCTCGATGTTGGGTTCGGCCAGTTCCGCGTCGAATGCGTAGTCGCCGACCGTACCGAGGTCTGCGTCGGTTTCCGATTCGAGGAGCTTCCGGCGGGCCTCGGCGGCGGTGTCGTGGTCTGCGTGGTCTTCGAGTTCGTGAAGGCGCAGGTCGCCCGCCCGAACCTGTTCCGCGAGTTCGTCTGCGTCGGTCATAGTTCGGGATTTCTCCCGCGCCCCCTAACAGTTGCTCATTTGTACGAGCCACCAAGGATTTGCCCACCCTGTGAGAATATCGACTATGGAAACGAGGGACGTGACAGCGAGCGACATTCCGGCGATTCGTCGCGTTTCGAGCGAGGCGGTGAACGCGGCATACGAGTTCCTCCCCGAGAAAGAGCGCGAAGCGACCGTGCGGGAGCGATTCAGCGACCAACGCCTCCAAACCGCATTAGGCGACGACGATGTGATACTCATCGCCGCAGTCTCGGACGGCGAACTCGTCGGCTATGCACACGTCGAGGCGATTAGCCGGGTCGATGCGGTCGGTGAAGCGGCCCTGCGTGGAATCTACGTCGTGCCAAATCGTTGGCAAACGGGCGTCGGAACCGCCCTGCTAGAAGCCGTGGAAAAAGCGGTTCACGAACGGGGATTCACGCAGCTATCGGTTGCGGTTCTCATCGACAACGGACGAGCGAAACAGTTCTTCGAATCGAACGGGTTCGAGCGCGTAGAGGAGCGGGTCGAAGACCTGTTCACCGGAGGAACCGCGTATCAGCAGGTTTACTACCACGATTTCGCGTAGTACACTTCAAATCGGAATTGACAATTGTGTGAAAATCAGTGGATTCGTATGGTCGAAATCACGATGTCCGTATATCTGGCCGTCCCACCCGCCCTCCTCGGTGCCGCGTGGATGTACCGCGACGCCAGCAGGCGGAGGATTGAGACCGCCGATATGTGGGCAGTGGGATTTTTCGTCGGCTTCTTCATCCCGCCGTTTATCGGAGCAATTGCCGTATACGTGTTTTATATCCTGAGCCACAACCGCGGAGGCGGTTCTATGCACGCAGTTCCGTCGGAATAGTTCTTCTTTTCGTCTCGCCGACCGGCTCGTGACGTTCCCCCCGGCGAACGACTTCCCCGTCGTGAAGAACCGCCAGCGTGAATTTTCCGTTCGGGCCACCGTCCGGAATCCGGACGGTGGCGGTGTAGTTCGCAAGTCCCGCGCAGTTCCGCTTCGGTTTCTCGGGCGTTTGACTGCTGTTCACCTGGAGCGCGTAGTCCCCACCCCGTCTCGACCAGCGTCGGGGTTTCGAGCGAGTACGCGGCGTCGGGGACGCTCACGTTTCCGGAGACGACGAGATAGCTGGTTCCATTCGTGGTTCGGTCGCGATTTCGACCCGGTTTTCGGGCGAATCGACACAACCACCGCCGGTCAGCACCGTATCGACGATTTTCGGCTCTTCGGGCTTTTCTCGGTCATCACGTTCGGCCCAAGAAACCCGGCGTCGGAACACCCGGCGAGGAGGACGAGAACGACGACTAGGAGCGTGGGGAACTTCGAGGACATCGGTCGTGTAATCACAGCAAACGATCAAATGCGTTCTGCCGCTCCCCGAACAGTTATCGCCGTCGGAATACACCACGAAAGCATGACAGCGCCAGCGGATGTGGTTTTCACGAACGCCGAGGTACGCACCCTCGCGGAGACCGACGAGACGGCGGACGCGGTGGCCGTCCGCGACGGGGAAATCGTTCGTGTCGATAGCGCCTACGAAGTGGACTTTTTGGAAGGCGTCGAAACCGAGGTAGTAGATCTCGACGGCCGCGTGCTCCTGCCGGGATTCATCGACGCCCACACCCACCTGATGATGGTGGGGAGCTATCTCGTCAACGCCGATCTCTCGGTCGCCGACTCGCCTGCCGACTGCGTGGAACTGCTCGCGGAGTTGGACGACGACCGCGACTGGATTCTGGGCTACGGGTTCGATGAAAGCACGTGGGAGGAGTCGCGCTACCTCACCCGCGACGACCTCGATTCGGTCAGCGAAACGCGGCCCGTGGTCGCGTTTCGCGAGGATATGCACACGGCTTCGGTCAACAGCGAGGCCCTCTCTCGGCTCCGCGACGAGATTCCGGACGAGGACGTGGAAACCGAGGGCCGCGAACCGACCGGCGTCATCGTGGAAGAGGCCGTCGATGCTGTCTACGAAACCATCGAACCCGACGCCGAAACGATGCACGAACTCCTGCTGGCGGCGCAAGGCGACGCGCACGAGAAGGGAATTACGGGCGTCCACGACATGGTTCGACGCTCGCGCGCGCCCGAAGTGTACCGGCGTCTCGAACTCGACGGCGACCTCGCCCTACGCGTGCGTATCAACTACTGGAGCGACCACCTCGACGCCGTCGAGGAAATCGGCCTCCAGACGAACCACGGGAGCGAGTTCGTCCGAACCGGCGGAATCAAATCGTTCACCGACGGGAGTTTCGGCGGGCGAACCGCGAAACTCGCAGAATCCTATGCTGACGGCGATGGAAACGGCCAGTGGGTCGTTCCCCCGGAGGAATTGAACGAAATCGTTGCGCGCGCTGACGACGCCGGACTGCAGGTCACGGCGCACGCCATCGGCGACGAGGCAATCGACGCGACCCTCGACGCGTTCTGCGAAACCGAAGACCCCGGCGCGATGCGCCATCGCGTCGAACACGTCGAACTCGTGACCGACGAACAGGTCGAACGATTCGCGGAAACCGGCATCGTCGCCTCCGTCCAACCGAACTTCTTGAAATGGGCGCAGGAGGACGGCCTGTACGACGACCGGCTCGGCAAAGAACGACGGAAGCAGACGAACCGCTTCCGAACCCTACTCGATGCCGGGGCGAACCTCGCGTTCGGAAGCGACTGCATGCCCCTCGACCCGCTGCTCGGGATTCACCAGACGGTCAACGCGCCAGTTGAAGCACAGCGACTGAGCGTCACCGAAGCGCTCCGTGCGTACACACACGGGGCGGCCTACGCCGGATTCGACGAAAATCGTCTCGGAACCGTCGAGACGGGTAAAAAAGCGGATTTCGTCGTCCTCGACGGGTCCCCGTGGGAGACGCCGGACGATATCGAAAACATCGATGTGGCCATGACGGTGGTTGACGGCGACATCGTGTTCGACGGACGAGCCGATTGAGCGGGCGGTTTGCTTTTTCCGTTATGAGTTAATTTCGTCTCGGAACCGGATTCGGCGACGTATTTGTATCATTTTCCTAAGATATTCTATCCACCGACGAGTATTTGCGTGTTTATCTCCCAGATAGACGAGAAACGAAATGCAGTCCACATCTTTGAAGAGAAAATCTTTTCAATACATGCGATTGTCAACTAGTGTACTCGTAGGTGCATAACTGTGACCCAAATGGAATCGATAAACCTCGAAACGGAGCTCAGCCTTTTCAAATACGATAGTTTGGAACAACTACCCGAGGAGTATCGGGAGTTGAGCCAGCAGGACCGAACGGAGCGAATCGAACGGTCGCTCGACCGACTGGGCGATTCGGTGGTCATCCTCGGTCACAACTACCAGCGGCGCGAAATCGTCGAGCACGCTGATTTCGTCGGTGATTCGTACCAGTTGAGCGCCGAAGCCGCGAACGCAGACGCGGAGTACGTCCTCTTCTGCGGCGTCACATTCATGGCCGAATCGGCGGACATCATCACCGACGACGATCAGACGGTTATCCTTCCGTCGATGGAAGCATCCTGCCCGATGGCCGGGATGGCAGAGGCCCTGCAGGTGGATTCCGCATGGGGAGACATCGAATCCGCGGCCCCAGACGCCGACATCGTTCCGATAACGTACATGAACTCCTACGCCGACCTGAAGGCGTTCTGCGCCGAACAGGGCGGCGCGGTGTGCACGTCCTCGAACGCCCATCGCGTTTTCGAGTGGGCGTTGGAGCGCGGCGACAAAATCCTCTTTCTCCCCGACAAACACCTCGGCGAGAACACCGCCCACCGACTGGGGTTGGAAGACGGTGTCGTTGAGTGGAACCCGTGGAATCCCGGCGAAGACGCGAACGACGTGGCTGACGTGGATATCATCCTCTGGGACGGCTACTGTCAGGTTCACGAACGATTCACGACCGAGCACGTAGAACAGGTTCGCGACGACTACCCCGACGCGCGGGTCGTCGTCCATCCCGAGTGTCGCCGGGAGGTCGTCGAATCGGCGGACGTCGTCGGGAGCACGGCGACTATCCGTGAAACCGTGGCCGACGCGGATCCCGGCGAGACGTGGGCCGTCGGCACCGAGATTCATCTCGTTCACCACCTCCAGCGCTGGCACCCGGAGGCGTCCGTCGTTCCGCTTTGTGGCGACGCCTGCATGGACTGCAACGCAATGCAACAAACCGATCCAAACTATCTGACGTGGGTGCTCGAAGAACTGGTCGCGGGGAGGGAGCGAAACGTCATCGAGGTTCCGCCGGAGGAGAAGGAACTCGCCACGCTGGCGCTCAACAGGATGTTGGAACTATGACGGGGAGCAAAGCAATCGGCGACGCGAACCGAACCGACGACACGGACGTGCTCGTCGTCGGAAATGGTATCGCGGGATGTAGCGCCGCGCTCGCCGCCGCCCGCGATGGGGCGAGCGTCTTCCTCGTGACGAAAGCGACCCGCCCGGAAAACGCCGCGACCTATCGGGCGCAGGGCGGAATCGCGGTCACTCGCGACGCCCCCGAATCGCTCCGAACCGACGTTCTGCGGGCGAGCGCCAACACTGCGAATCCGGACGCCATCGACGTGTTGGTCGAGAACGCGAATGACGCGGTGCACGACGTGCTCATCGACACCCTCGGTATCCCGTTCGACGGGAACGGCGACGGGTTCGACTACGGCACCGAGGCCGCCCACTCCGAGGCGCGAATCCTTCACGTCGATGCCAGCACGGGACGACACCTCCTCGGGCCGTTTTGCTCGCACCTCCACTCGCACCCGCGGGTAACGATTCGGGAGGATACGGCCGTGCTTTCGCTCCTCACACACGAGGGTTGCGTCCACGGTGCGACCCTCGAACGCGATGGAGAGACGTGGGAAACCTACGCGGGGGCGACGATACTCGCAACCGGCGGTGTCGGCGCGCTCTACGGAACGACGACGAACCCGGATTCTGCGACGGGGGATGGCATCGCCATGGCCGCCCTTGCGGGGGCAGAGACGGCGGACATGGCCTACGTACAGTTTCACCCGACCGCCTACGCCGGGGCGGATTCGTTCCTCGTCAGCGAGGCGGTCAGGGGCGAGGGTGCGGTGCTCCGGAACGCCGACGGTGACCGGTTCATGCCGGAGTACCACCCGGACGCTGAGTTGGCCCCGCGTGATATCGTCGCTCGCGCGGTTCAGCGCGAACGCGATCGAACGGGCGAGGTCACGCTCGACGCGACGCCGCTCGATTTTTCGGGGCGGTTCCCCGGTCTCGCCGAGAAATGCAACGACCGTGGCATTCCGCACGACGCGATTCCAGTCGGCCCGAGCGAGCACTTCCTCTGCGGCGGTATCGCGGTAGACGACCGTGGACGGACGACGCTCGATCGATTATTCGCTGTCGGCGAGTGCGCCCGAACCGGCGTCCACGGCGCGAACCGACTGGCTTCAACGGGCCTCCTCGAAGGATTGGTTTGGGGACTCCGTGCGGGAGAGGCGGCTGTCGGGTTCGACGCCGAATCGATCGAATCGCCAACCCTGCTAGACAGCGACCCGTCGCTCCCGTCGGAGTTCATCGAAAACAAGTTCTTTCGCCTTCGGCGGGTGATGGACGAATGTGTCGGTCTGTGTCGCACTCCGGGCGACCTCCGGCGAGCGGCAGCGACCCTACGCCGACTGAAGGGTGAAATCGACGCGTACGTCAGAACGCGAACCAGCCGCGAGCTGTACGAACTCCGGAGCGCGAGCGTCGTCGCACTGCTCGTCGCGCGCGACGCGCTGGAAGCGGAACCGGTCGGCTGTCATCACGTTTCCGAGGGTCGTCTTGAGGGGGAAATCCGTGCTGACTGATCGCGAGGTGGAGCGGTGGCTCCGCGAAGACGTGGGGCACCGCGACGTGACGAATCGCGTTCCGGGGGAGACGACCGGACGACTCGTCGGGCGGGAGTCGGGCGTCGTCGCCGGGGTAGACGCGGCCGTTCGGGTGTTCGACTATCTCGACTGCGACGCGACGCCGCTGGTGGAAACCGGCGAGCGATTCGACGTGGGTGAAACCATTCTCGAAGTAACCGGGACTGCGACCGACATACTGCGAGGCGAGCGAGTCGCGGTCAACGTCGTCGGTCACGCGGCGGGAATCGCAACAAGAACGGCGCGAGCGGTTTCCGCGGCGCGCGCCGTGAGCGATGACGTCGCAATCGCAGGAACCAGAAAGACGACGCCCGGCCTGCGCGGTGTAGAAAAACGAGCGATTGCGGCGGGTGGCGGCGACACCCACCGCCTCACGCTTTCGGGGATGGTGATGTTGAAAGACAATCACATCGAAGAGATGGGGCTGGTCGGCGCCATTGAGCACTTCCGGGAGTTGGCCTCCTTCGCCACGAAAATCGAGGTCGAAGTCGAGCGTCCAGTGGACGGCGAACGGGCCGCGGAAGTCGGTGCGGACATCGTTCTGTTCGACAATTGTTCACCCGAGGAAGTCCGGCGCGGCGTCGAACGGCTTCCTGACGGCGTGCTCGTGGAGGCCAGCGGCGATATCGAAATCGACACCGTACCGGAGTACGCCGATACCGGTGTGGACGTGATTTCGATGGGGTCGCTGACGCACTCGGCCCCGAGTTTGAATTTCTCGTTCCGAACCGGGTGAACCGAGAGAATCGAGGCAGATTTCACCGTCGAACGAAACGTGCTCGTATGGACTCGTTCGAAGGAACGGCGGTGGAGGCGTGCCGAGTCGCAGGCGAATATCTCGTCAGCGAATTCGAACGCGAGTCGCTCGACGCGGACTACGGGCCGGACGACGTGAAGGCGGTCGCAGACCGCGGGTCCGAGCGTCGGATTCTGGATATTCTCGCGGCGGCCTACCCCGACCACGGGGTTTTCGCGGAGGAGTCCGGCAAACGGGTCGGCGAGAGCGAGTATCGCTGGGTCGTCGACCCGTTGGACGGGACGAACAACTTCTGCTCGGGCATTCCGTACTTCGGAACCGCGGTCGCGCTTCTCCGCGGAAACGAACCGATTTTGTCGGTGATTCACGACCCGCTTCACGACGACACGTACATCGCAAAGCGCGGCGATGGAGCGACGCTGAACGGCGAACCGATCCGAGCCAAAAGTACGGTATCGAGCGACCACGCGACCATTGCCTTCGTCATCGGCATCGACGTGCTTCGGGACGAGGAATTGAACGCACGGGGTGACGAACTCGAGTCGAACCTGTCGGGGTACGGAAAGCGCGTCTGGCGAAGTTGGGCACCGATTCTCGACTGGGGGTTGCTGGCACGAGGAAAACTCGAAGCGGTCGTCTGCTTCCACCCGGACGACGTCGAACAGCACGCTGGATGGCTTCTCGCCGAGGAAAGCGGAGCGCGACTGGCGAACGAGGGCGACCTCTTCGTTGCGACTGCGAGCGACGAACTGTCCGGGGAACTCAAATCACTGTTCTGACCGGCATTTTTGCCGCGGTCATATCGGCCACATCAACCAGCCAACCGATATTGTTTGAACAATCGTTACAATTATTGCGTTCTATGTCATATGCTACCACATGGCGGCAAAACAGAGTCGTTCTCCGTTCGTCAGGCTCCGAAAACACTACGAAAAGACGGAACGACGGTGTACGAAGTGCGGTTTCGTGGACGACGACGGCAAATGGCGCGTCACCGCGCGCGGCGGCGAAGTTCACTTCCAGCACATCTGTCCGCGCTGTGACGCCATCGACACACGGGTGCTTCGGTACGACCGTTAGCGGAGCAGTGATTGCCCGGTCATCGCGTCGGGTTGCTCGACACCGATAACCGACAGGAGCGACGGCGCGAGGTCACAGAGCGACCCACCGTCTCGAATTTCTTTTTCTCCATCGTCGCCGTCCGGCGAGAGATAGACGAGCGGAACCTCATTGTAGGTGTGCGCAGTGTGCGGGTCGTCCGGCGTACCCATGTCGTCGGCGTTGCCGTGGTCCGCCGTGATGAAGACGTGCGCACCGTGGGTTTGGAGGGCTTCCACGAGTCGCCCTAGTTGTTCGTCCACCGCCTCGACGGCGGCGACCGCGGCGTCGAAATCTCCGGTGTGTCCGACCATGTCCGGATTCGCGTAGTTCAACACGAGCACGTCCGGGTCGTCCGATTCGATAACCGAGATGGCCGTGTCGGTCACTTCCCTCGCGCTCATCTCCGGCTTTTGGTCGTAGGTCGGTACGTTCGGACTTTCCACGATGCGCCGGATTTCGCCCTCGAATTCGACCTCACGCCCGCCGTTCAGGAAGTAGGTGACGTGGGCGTACTTCTCCGATTCCGCGAGCCGGAGCTGTGTCTTGCCGTGGTTCGCGAGCACTTCGCCGAGCGTGTCCTTCGGCTGGCTCGGCGGGAAGGCGACGGGCAGGTCGAACTCCGCGTCGTACTGCGTCATCATCACGAAATCCACTTCCGGCGGGTTCGTCTCGAACACCCAGACTGGGTCGATGTCGCAGAGCATTCGCGTCAGTTGTCGGGCGCGGTCGGAACGGAAGTTGAAGAAAATCATCGCATCACCGTCTTCCAGCGCCGGTTCGTCGTCAATCAGCGTCGGTTCCACGAACTCGTCCGTCTCGCCGCGCTCGTAGGACTCGCGGACGGCATCGACCGCGGTTTCGGCGGCGAACTCCGTCTCCCGGTTCACGATAGCGTCGTAGGCGCGTCTCGTTCGCTCCCAATTTTGATCGCGATCCATCGCGTAGTAGCGGCCGGTGACGGTCGAGACGTTTCCGGTTCCGTGTTCCTCGATGACTTCCTGCAAATCCGCGAGAAATCCGGCCCCGCTTTTTGGCGGCGTGTCCCGTCCGTCGGTAAAGGCGTGCGTGACCGCCTCGATACCGCGGTTACCGGCGAGTTCGATGAGCGAGTACAGATGTTCCTGCGCGGAGTGGACGCCGCCTTCGCTGACCAATCCCATGAAGTGGACGCGTCCGCCGTGGTTGTTCGCGTAGTCGAAGGCGTCGCTGATGGCTTCGTTCTCGCCGAGTTCGCCTGACTCAATTGCGTTGCTGATTCGGGTGTACTCCTGTCTGACGACGCGACCCGCCCCGATGTTGAGGTGGCCGACCTCGCTGTTGCCCATCTGTCCTTCGGGGAGGCCGACCCTGCGACCCGACACGGTGAGCGTTCCAGACGCGCCCGTCTCCGCGAGTCGGTCGAAGTTCGGCGTGTCGGCGGCTTCGATTGCGTTTCGTCCGCCGTCCTCGCTTCCAAGTCCCCACCCGTCGAGTACGATGAGTCCCGCTTGCATGGGCGAATCGTCGTCGTCGTGGGGTAACTAACCTTCGCTCGAAAGTTGGTAGCCGAGGAGATTTCGGTAAGACATCCTACCGAAAAACGGATCACAGTCGCACGACCGCCACCCACGTAATCTATGTGGTTTCGATGGCGAATCGAAACACGATGGAAGTTCCCTTCGATACCGGTGTTCTGTGGATTGCGCTCTGGTTTAGTATCGCGTCGGTTCTCGCGATTTCTCTCATCTGGCGGTATCGAACCAGTGGTCGGATTAATTATCAATTCCTCAGTGGTGTCTTCGTCTGCTCCGCCGGAGGTGTCGAGTTGGGCATAGCGCAAAGGAGATTATCGGACAGTTTCGTTCCGAACGCGCTTGTCATTTTCTGTATCGCGGTCGCCGTCCTCTCGTTCGCGCGCGGCGTTATCGTCCAGCGAAAGCGAGCGATGCAGTCCGAATAGTTCGCACTCCCTGTCTGCGGTTTCGAAAGGTGACCTTTTTTCCGGGTGCGACGGGATGAGGCGTGCATGACCTTAGACCCCGTCCACTTCGATGGCATCGCCACGTTAGCGGACGAGATAGAGTACGAGGGCGAAGAGCGCAACCATCAGAAACTCGCCCAGAATGTTTGGGAAAACTACCTCGACCCGTTGTATCACGAGGGGACGAAAGTGCTCGAACCGCTCGGAACGCTGGAACGACGACGGGCGAACATGGAACGCCTCGCGCTCGAAGACGACCGGTTCGAAACGATGCATGGACTCGATTCGGGAACCACCAACCCGCTTCCGTTCAAAAACGGACTGGTGGTGGATGTTGCACACGCCGCGATGAGTGCGTCGCCCTCCGACCTCGACCTGCACGATTCGCGGACGGTCGTCAAGGCGATTCACACGAACGACGTGGAGCGCAATTTCGACAAGAAATGGGAAGCCTACGGCGAGAGCAGTAAACGAAAAATCGTCCACGCACCGCGCCGCGACGACTTCGAGGAGGACATCGTTCACGCGCTGGCGCTATACCGTGCGGAGAGTCGCCACGCGCTCGATCACGCGAGCGAGGTGTCTGATTTTCTCCTGTTGGACGGGCCGGTGTATCCCAAGGGAATCATCCGGTGGCGCGACCGCGGGTCGGTGCTTCCCGACCTGTTCGAGGAATCGGATGAAATACGAACGATTATCGAAAACTACGTTCGACTCGTGGAGCGATTCGCCGAGCGCGGGGTACCCCTCGCGGGATTCGTCAAGAATATCTCCGCGAAGTCGATAATCCGAACCATACGGAAGAAGGGCGTAAACGCGCCGTGGGCGCACGACGCGGCGTTTTTCTCGCAGGTGCTCGAACGCGGGACGCACGAGAACGGGGAGTACGAGCGACTGACGGATGACCTGACGCTGACGAACTGGTTCGTCTCCCGAGCGGGATCCGATTCGTTTTTCGGAAGTACGGAGGCAGACTGCCACGTCGAACGCGAGTTCGCGCCGGAACAGTACGAAGTGACGTTCTGCGTCGTCTACGACCCGCGCCGAGACTTACTCTACAAGGTCGAAGCACCGCGAATCTTCACCGACGACGAAACCTGCCGCGACCGAATCGAACGCCAGATTCTAAAGGAAATTGCCGTCGCAAACGGCCCTCCGATTGCCATCTCGAAAGCCGATTCGCTCGCCAAAATCGGGCAACAGAGCACGCGGTCGCTGATACGGAGTTTCGAGCGGTCGTTCGACAGCGAGTTGGACGCGAGCTACAACGCGGTTCGTTGGGGCCGAAACTACTGAGGGTCGTTCTTTTCGACGGAAATCTCCACGTCGTCCATATCGACGCCGATGCGGGCGAATTGCGTTCGAATGTGTTCTTCCGCGGCGTCTATCGCCTGCTCGCGCGTGTCGAACCCGCGGGGCATCGGCGTCTCGAACGCGACGTGAACCTCTTTCCCGGAGACGGTTTGCGCAGTGCCCCCGCTTTCGACCTGATAGAACTCGTCGCACACCCACACGTAGGGAGCGTCCTCGTCCGGCGCACCCTTGAACGTGGGAGCGCGCTCGCCGCGTTCGTACAGCGATCCGGTGAGGGTGGTTCCCCCTGCTTCACCGCGAACGAGTAACATAGGCTGAAATACGACGCGCGGACATAAAAGGAAAGCGGGGGGACGAGTGTGACAAACAGAGTCAAGAGGAGGATTCGGCGGTACCACGGGCTGTTTCTGGCAGCTAAAATGACGGAGTTTGTGACACCATTTCCACAGATTCGAACGACGCGACCGACGCTTCGCGCCGTCTTCAGTTGCTCCAACTACCTCTCGCCGGATTCGACCGCTTTCTTCCGGCTACTGCAGTCGGATAACTTCCGACGATGCCCGCGCTCACGGGCGCGACGCTTCCGACCTCGCGTTCGTCGCGCTTCAACCGGCGGGCCCGTTTCTCGACGGTCTCACGCTCGGCGCGCTCCTCTTGGGGGCGAGTTCGCCGCTCGCTATCATCGTAGCGCTCGGGTGGAAGCTCGTTTCCGTTTTCTCGACGCGAATCGAGTAGTCGAGCACTCGTGTTTCGGGCGTTTCGACGGCGGCGTGCGAAACACGTTTTACGCACGGCTGAGATGACAGGCGCATGAGCGAACTCGGCGATTTTTCAGACCACGGTCTCGATTCGGGCGACGAATCGGGGAGCGATGAGTCCGCCACCGGGTCGGAAGCCAGCGAAGCGAGAACTGGAACGGGAGAAACCGAAACGAAGACCGGAGACGACGGCTTCAACGAGATGGAACTCGACCCGGTCGGTGCCGACCACGGAATCGGAAGCCTCGCCGTGTCGGAGGGGTTGGCAATCGGCGAGGACGAAGACGACACGCGACTCCGCGCATACGTGACCGCGCCGAATCGGACGGACGTGCGAATCGGGAAGTATCTGCTCGTCCCCTATCCGGACGGGGAGAAACTGTTCTGTCGGATTACGACCCTCGAATACGCACAGGAGTTCCACAGCGATGACGCGACCGAGATTCACGCCCGGCGAGCTATGCGAAGCGGGCCGATAGACGAGACGGATTACAAATTCATGGCGACGTTGGAGCCGATTGCAGTACTCTTCGAAGATGGGAACGGCTTGAAGCGTCGGATGACCGACCGCGTTCCGAAACCCGAAACCGTCGTCAAGCATGCCCGCGACAAGCGCGACATCAAAACCGGGCTAAAGATTCCGGAGGACGGCGTCTTCCTCGGCCACCTCTCGGTGGGTGGCGAAAAGGTGAAAACCGCGGCGGAGCCGCCGACTATCGACTATCGCGTGAAAGATGATTATGAATCGGGCGACCCGCTGGTTTTCCGGCACACGCTCGTCGCGGGGGGAACCGGGTCGGGGAAGACCCACGGCGCGAAGAACATGCTTCGACAGTATCTATCCGCGGAGCGAACGTACCCGATGGACGACGGGCGCGATGCTCGGATGGCAGTCGTGCAGTTCGACCCGCAGGACGAGTACGCCCAGATGCACGACGACAACCCCGAGGTGGGGACGGAGGACGAGCGCACGTGGGAACGCGAGGGAGTTGCCCACGGCGGACACGACGAGACGAAGGCGTTCGTTCCGAAAGTGGGCGACGTCTCGTACTCCGCCAGCCACCACAACGCGGAACAAATCGAATTCACGATACCGTTTTCGATGGTTCGGGCCAATCCGTGGCTCGTCGCGGGTGCGAAACTCAACGACAACCAGTACGGCGCGCTCACTTTCCTGCTCAAGCGATTTTTCCGCAGTTACGGGGATGATGGAACGTATCAGAACTTCCTGTCGTATCTAGACGATCCGGCCCTGCGCGAGGAGTTGGACGAGAGCGGGAGGGTTCACGAGGCGACGTTCGACGCGGTCAAACGTCGCGTTCGGTCTGTTCCGAGCAGCGTCTTCGACCAGTCCGCCGAACCGATTACCGACCTCGTTTCACGGTTCGTTCGTCCGGGTCGATTGTCGGTGGTTCCGACGTACCACCTGCCGACGAGTCGGGCGAAGGAGATGGTTGTCCTCGCGGTGTCGAGCCTGTTAGTCGATGAAAAACTGTCAAACTCGCCAAACCACCCGGAAATCAAGGAGACGCCGTTGGTCGTCGGGATGGACGAGGCGCACAACTTCCTCTCGGACGCGGAAAGCGTGCAGGCCCAGAAGGTCATCGGCAAATTCACCGACGCCGCGAAACAGGGACGAAAAGAAAGGCTCGGTTTGTTCCTCATCACGCAAGACCCGCAGGACATCGCCGACCCGGTGTTCAAGCAGATAAACACGACCGTCGTGTTGAATCTGGGCGACGAGGACGCTATCAAGAGCGTGAACATCCCGCCGAACTTGGAAAAGAAAGTGCCGTACATGGAGAAGGGACAAATGGTCGTCTACTCACCGGACAACTCGGAGCCAGTTGAACTCATCGGCCTTCCGAAATGCGTCACCCGTCACGGGCGAGACTGAGTAATCGACACACTGATACGCTCCACTTTTAACCACCTCCTGCCAGTAGTTATCACAGTACCACTTTCTTCACTCACGAACCTGTTGCTGTGATTTGTATCTCGTCAATACTATTTAGTTAAATTTAAATTTTTATAATATATAATATCTGCTGTACTATGAGCCAAATGGCACTGTCGGAATACCTCGAATCGCATCCACGAATGATTGGCATCCTGTTCTCGGCGAGTCTGCTGTTGATGCAGGCCGGAACAGTTCTCGCGTGTTGTGGTGACGCTACTTCGGGACCCTAACGGAGGTCAGCCGCAGTTATTTCGTCGCTCCAATACAGGTCATTTTCGAAAGTGACCGGCAACACGCCACAGTTGAGATACTCGTCGAGTTCTGCTTCGGACACAATCCAACTGTCGAGAACTCCTGAATTGAGGTACTGCGTATCGTCGTCGTTGAGATGGGGCCGAAAAAGGGTTCCAATACCACGGATTTGTGAAGGATATACCATAATATCGACTTCGAAAGAATCCTCTTTCTCGTTCCTGACTCGCAGATGAAGCGGACACCCACTCTCGCACTGCACCAGTCCCAACCCACCGTCACCGACGGTAATGTACCGATAACCGGTCAAAATTTCGCTTTTCGCTATTTCCAGCCCTGTCCGGAGCGAGAACCCGATGTTGAGAAGACGAGCGAGCGCCCGCCCGACTTTCGTCGCGCTGACGTTCGCGATTTCGGAAAGCGTGACGACGCCGCCGCGACTTCCGTTCTCGACCAGCGCCATTCCCTGCTCGTACGACCGGCAGGCGTTGAGCAAAAACGCCTTCGTGCGAACGACATCGAGCGTTCTAACGTCGAGATAGCCGTCGGAACACTGCATCCCTTGGTCATCGACGTGGCCGATGTAGTGAACGAAGTCGAGCGGTTTGGCGAACAACTCCGCGAGTTCGTCCGTCGTCAGGTCGTACGAAATTCCCACGTCGAACTCGATCAGGTCGCGGGAGCCGTAGAACTCGTTTACGACGCCCTCCTCTTCCATTCGCTCGTCGTTACAGACGACGTGAATTTCGATGCTCGAACCGTCGGGCGCTGTCCCTTCGATTCGGCGGCGACAGGACTCGACGGTCGTTTTGTTGCTTCCGAGCGGGTAGCCATCCCCTATCCACACGTGTTCGACCGAGTTCGACGGGTCGGGTTGCACGATGTCGTTCACCGACGTGGAGCTACCGGTACTCCGAACGAAGTCGGCGCGGTAGAACTCGGTCAACGGTTTCGGCTGTGACCGAACCGTGCGCGTGGTCGGTTTCGGCGGACACCGAACCAACGAAAGGTCGTTCGCAACGAACGGGAGACTTTCGACGTTGTTCGCCGCCGGCACCACGTCCGTCGTGAGATGCCAGTCCGGAAGGTGCGGTTCGAGCGTCTCGAACGGTACCGAGAGATACGCCGCCAGTCGCTCCGCGAGCGATGCGTCGTAGAGCGCGGCGAAGTCCAACTCAACCAGCGGCACAATCTGCTGGCGTTCGTATAAATCGACTTGATAATATCCTTCTGTCCGAGTGAGACAGTCGAAGAAGAACACCTGCTGGAGCGTGTTCGCCACCGCGTTCTCGAAGCCACCGGAACCCGTAAGCGGATGTTCGAATCCACTCGCCGCGAGACGCGGATACCTGCCTGGAACGACCTTCGCACCGAGGTAGTATGCGAGCGGCGTCGCCGTATAGACGGCGGCGCGTTGGCGCGGCACGACGAGCTCGACGCCCGTTTCGGGGCGCTCGAGACCGTCTGGTACGGAAAAATCATCTCCCCGTTCGATGAGCGGAGGATGGCCCCGAAGGGTCGGAAACGACCGTTCCGGACTCGTCGTTTTCAGCGCCGACCCGAACAGGGAGATTGCCCGCATAGAATCTTCGATGTCGTCCGTAACCGTGACGGTTCCCGCCGGTTGCTCGTGAAACGAGCGCGCGCCGACCCTCACCGGGATTTTTTCGTCGAAGTCGAGGATAACCGACTGATTCCGTTTTTCGATGTGCACCCCGCTTTCGACGGTGAGGTACAACTTCATCGGTGCCGTGTTGAGTTCGAGGGTGTACGCACCCGCCGAAACCGTCGTTTCGTCGTCCGTGACGTTGTAGCTCGCCGCGAGGTCGCCGTCCCGCGTTCGGACGTACACTCCCGTAAGCTTCGGGATTTCTACTGTCTTCGTCTCAAATTCGACGGCGGCATCGACCGGAAAATGGAACGTCTTCGGGTCGGCGGGACGAAGCGTCGATTGGTCGGGTGTGTACAGTGCGAATCGGACGCTCTCGATGGGGTCTTCGATGAGCAACCCCGGTCGGTTCGGTGGGGGTTCGAATGCTGGTTGCATCGTCTCAGAGTCGTACCCAGTTCGTGCTTCGTTCGTAGGTGGGCACGTGCCATCGCTGTTCCGGCACCAGACCGTCGCGCTGGCGAAGTTCGATACGCGCGTCGAACAAGGGCGACAGTTTCGTTACGAGGGGTGCGTCGTCTGCCATCGGCAGGTGGTAGTGGCCCATTCCCCGTACGCCCCGAGTAATCGCCGTGAGCATCCGCAAGAAACACTCGAACTCCGTTCGGGAGTACTGCTCGGCCAGAAAGCTCAACGAATCGACCGAAAGACGGAGGTGCGCCGGTTCCAGTCCGTCCGTCGTCATGTCGAAAAAGCCGATTGCGAGCATGATTTCTTCGGCGAGAGTCCAAAGCTCGTTTCGACCATCGCGCCGGGCGGGGAGTTCCACGTTCGAGACGCTGGCGCTGGCCGGTATCGACCGCTCGCCGTTTCGCTGGTCGATGACCCACACGTCGGAACTATCGAGTCGAACGCCGGTCGGAAGGCACGGTTCGACGTGTCGCGTGGTCGAGTCGGTCAGTGCCAAAATCCGTTTTCGGTCGGCGGCGGGGTCGCCCAGAAGCGTTCGCGTCGCTCTCGTACTGACGCGTTCGGACACCTGCCCGGTGACGAGGAGGTTACATCCGTCCGTTTTGAGTTCCGCGAGCAGCTCCGAGAATCCGGGGACGTTTTCGTCGCCGCGAAATTCGATACCTTCGATCCCCATTTTACTCTACTGATGATAGTAATGAGATAAAAATACTCGGGTTGTCGTGGCGTCGTGAAACCGCGCCGATGGGTGAAACACTATGGCAACACCACCCGTAAATAGGAGTATGGGAAAGCGGATTCTCGTTCCAATCGACGGGTCGGAGCAGTCCACGAAAGCGCTCGACTACGTGCTGACAGAGTTCCCGAATGCGGAACCCACCGTCATTAACGTCATCGACCCCATCGACGTCGGCTACACCTCGACGGTCGGGATGCCGGGGTACTCGGAGGAGTGGTACGAAGATTCGAAAGCGCGCGCGGAGGCGATGTTCACGGAGGCGCGGGAAATCGCGGACGAACACGGTAGGACACTCGCGACGGCGACGGAAGTCGGACGCCCGGCGCAGGTAATCGTTGACTACGCCGAGGAGAACGATTTCGACCACATCGTGATGGGCAGTCACGGTCGCTCCGGCGTCTCGCGGATTCTACTGGGAAGCGTCGCGGAAACCGTCGTTCGGCGGTCGCCGGTGCCCGTGACGGTGGTTCGGTAGCTCGGGTTTTCCGGCAGTTTCCCGACGGCAACCGTCCGAAACGAGCGACGCGAGTTTTTCGGCGAGCGCGGTATGCAATCGACGTAACCGGCAAAAGTCGACAAATGGCACGACCAATAGACGCGGGAATTTACGCAACCGCCCGAAACGAGCAATCTACACAACCGCGGACGGCCAGCACACCCACCGCGAACGAGTGAGAAGCGACAGCGACGAGTGAGCGGACCGACGACTGGAAGGAGGAGTGTTTTGGTCCAGATTTTTCCAGGGAAGAAGGCCGAGACGAGTGCTATATGGCACTCGTCTCGGCTCCCGATCGCAGAAAAAGGTGGTTAGAAAAGATTAGCCTGCTGATACACGCTGATACCTTCGTCGGTGATGTCGTAGGGTTTGATTTCGCGGGAGTGGTTCGCGTCCCGAATCTTCTGTATTTCGACCGCGAGTCGGGTTTCGCGGAAGTCGTCTGTGCCCCGGACGTATTGGAGCACGAACACGGCGTCGGTGAGGTATTCGATGATACCATGGCGGGAGGCGTAGGGATTGTCGTCGCTGGCCTCGCTCGTCAGCATGGTCGTCACGCCCGCTTCCTTCAAATTGCGGGGGAAATCGTAAATCTCGTTTCGACGCGTCGCGCGCTCTTCGTACATCATTTCGAGCAGCGAGACGGAGTCGAGGACGAGGCGTGTCGCGTCGAAATCGCGGATAAGTTCGGGGAGTTCGCTCTGGATGCTCGACAGTGAGTTGGCCATTTCGATGGGATCCAAATCGACGATCGCGAGCAGACCGTCTTCGACGTACTCGTCGTAGGGGCAGCCCTTCTCCGTTGCGCTATTGACGATTCGTTCGTGGCTCTCCTCTAACGTGACGTAGACGGCACTTTCACCTTGTGACAGCACGTGGTCTAAAAACTGGAGTCCGAAGGTGGTTTTTCCGGTTCCGGCGTTACCGATGACTACCATCAGGGTTCGCTCGGGGACGCCGCCCTGAATCATGCTGTCGAGGCCGTCGATTCCGATGTCGGTTCTGGGAATGTTGGATTCGAAATCCTCGTCATCGAAGCTACCGGTGTCGAATCCACCGCTATCGAAACCATCACCGTCGAACCCGCCGCCGAAATCCGGTTCGCTTCCGGAACCTGCGCCGGGTGCGTTCGAAAGCGCGGATGCGAAGTCGTCGTCGAACAGCGACTCGCCGTCGGAGGAATCCGACGTGTCGATGTTTCTCGTGTCTTGCTCCGCACTGGGGGTTGCCATCTCGTCCGCGCCGACCCCCGGGCCGTCCGCGGAGAAACCTTCGGTTCCGTCGGTCGAGGATTCGGACGAGCCGGATACGTCGGGAAAGTCAGGAGAATCGGACGTTTCTACCGGTTCGTCGTCAGTACCGCCGTCAGGATTTGGCGACGGGAAATTCGGCGCTCGCTAGCTTTGCTCGTGCGCACCGAATTCGGGATTTGGACGGAAATCCTCATTATCCTGTCACTGGAACCCGGCGCAAATTAATGTTCGTGTCGGCGGCTTTTTGAGCGCCGGGCGAGAACGAAGTCGTGATGAACGTCGGTATCGTCGCGCAGAGGGGAAACGAACGGGCCGCGACACTCGCAGGGCGATTGCAGGAAACGCTCACGGAGGAGAGCGTAGCAGTTCGAATCGACGCCGCGACCGCCGAGCAGTTGGGCACTGACGGAGTCGATGTTTCGCGAATGGCAGAAAACGACCTCGTCGTGAGTATCGGCGGCGACGGAACCTTCCTGTTCGCCGCCAGCGGAGCGGAGGGGACGCCGATTCTGGGCGTGAACCTAGGAGAGGTCGGCTTTCTCAACGCCGTCGCGCCGGAGGAAGCAGTCAACGAAGTGTGCGCGGTCGTTTCTGAGTACCACGAAAACGGAAAAATCCCGTCACGGGCGGTACCGCGCCTTCGGGCGAGCGGGGAAGGCGACTGGTCGGTTCACCCCGCACTGAACGAAATCGTCGTGCAGGGCGCACAGCGCGGTCACGGCCAAGGACTCGATTACGAAGTTCATATCGACGGCGTCGAGTACGGCGGCGGGCACGCCGACGGGGTTCTGGTTTCGACGCCGACCGGAAGCACTGCGTACAATCTCAGCGAGGGTGGCCCGCTAGTGCACCCCGGTGTCGCTGGGCTGGTGTTGACCGAGATGTGCGCGAGCAATCCCATGCCGCCGCTCGTTTTCGACGCGAATCACGACGTCGTGATTCGCGTCGAAAACGCGCCGTTCGTGGTCGTCGGAAGCGACGGAACGCAGGTCCGAATCGAACCGCCCGAGACGATTACGGTGTCGCTCGCGCCGGAACCCGCCCGCATCGCCGGGCCGTCCACGAACTTCTTCGGAGCACTCTCTAAGTTGGATTGAGGGACTAACTGCCGGAAACCTATCGGGAAGGAGTGCCGGAAGCGGAAGCCTCTAATTCTGTCTCTCACAACAGAGGGACAATGAAACAGCAACTCCCCGACGTGCAGGCCACGGCACCCGACGTGACGGTCGGGTTGAACCGAGTCGGCGTGACCGGCGTGGAAAAGTTGGTCGAAATCGCCCGTCCCGGCAAGCGACCCTACGTGCTGACCGCCGAGTTCGACGTGCTGGTTGACCTCCCGAGTTGGCGTAAAGGCGCGGACATGAGCCGAAACATGGAGGTCGTGGACGAAGTCCTCGAAGACGCCGTCAGCGAACCGACCTACCGCGTCGAGGACGTGTGCGGCGACGCCGCGGAGCGACTCCTCGAGAAACACGACTACACGACGAAAGCCGAGGTCAGCATGGAAGCGGAGTTCATGGTGCGGGATACGACGCCCGAAAGCGGTCGCCCGACGCAGGCCACCGTGGACATCATCGCCAGCGCGACCGCGACCGAGGAGGAGACGAAGGAGGAAATCGGCGCGCGCGTGACGGGCATGACCGTCTGTCCCTGCTCGCAAGGCATGATGAGCGGCCGAGCGAAAAAGAAACTTCTCGACCTCGGCGTCGGCGAACAGGAGGTCAAAGAGTTCCTGCGCGAAATCCCACAGGCAGGGCACTCCCAGCGCGGGCACGCTACCCTCACCGTCGAAAGCGTCGGCGCACCGGAGGTAGACCTGCACGAACTCATCGAAGTCGCGAGAGATTCCATGAGCGCCCGCATCTACAATCTCGCAAAGCGCCCCGACGAAGACCACATGACGTTTCAGGCGCACGCCGACGCGAAGTTCGTCGAGGACTGCGTGCGCGACATGGCCCACGGCGTGGTCGAACGGTTCCCCGACCTACCGGACGACGCGGTCGTGACGATGAAACAGAGCAACGACGAGTCCATCCACCAGCACAACGCCCACGCAGAGCGTATGGCCGAGGTCGAAACGCTTCGTGAGGAAGTTACGGAATCGCGCGACGAATAGCACAGTTCGAGAGCCGTCGGTTCGAAATTCTACCGCAATCGAACGCCGCCGACGTACAGGGCGTTATACAGGATGAATCCGGCGATGGCAGTGTAGAGGACGTGGGAAGAGAGTGGCGTCGGCCGCCCAGTCGATAATGCTGAACGCGATGAATCCGAGAACGAGCCCGAATAGCTGGCGGGAGAGGGGGGGTGTTGATTACGTAGATAGGGCCGATGACGTGTCGAGTGCGGGCGGTAGAAGCGTCGGAGGGCATCGTTTACGCTACGACTCGTCGGTGCCAAATAGTTTATCAGTTCGACCCGACTGTTTTCCTACCGATTTCGAACCGCGAGGCAGAAGGCGTAGTGGCCGAAAATAGCCGTTTACACGGCGTGTTCCGTCCGAATTCACCACTATCGTTCCCTCATCGAGAACCGTTTCGAAAAACGTACCTACCAGATTTCCGGGTCGTAACACGTATTCCACGGGCCACCGAACCGGACAGGTATGATAGGTATCGTCGGTGGGGGAATCGCCGGATTGGCCGCCGCCTACCGCCTCCAACAACACGATTACGACGTGCAGGTGTTCGAAGCGAGCGATGACCTCGGCGGACTCGCCGCGACCTACGAGACGAACGGCGACCGAATCGAGAAATTTTACCACCACCTCTCCGCGTCCGAGGAGACCATCATCGATCTCATCGATGAACTCGGACTGGGCGACGACTTGGAGTGGCCCATCGGGAAAAACGCCTACTACGTAGACGGCGTCGTTCACCCGCTCGACAAGCCGTGGGAAATCCTCGCCTACCCGCACATGAGCGCCTACGACAAGTTCCGGTTGGCCCTACTGACGCAGGAAATAGACGTTCGGGGCGGGATTCCGAAGTTCGACACCTACGAACGACTGGAGGATTTCGAGGACGTGCCGATAGACCAGTTCCTCATAGAGCACACCTCCCGCGGCGTCTACGAGAATTTCTTCGGGCCGCTTCTAGACGCGAAATTCGGAAGCAGAAAGGAAGACGTGAGCGCGGCGTGGCTCCTCGGACGTATCAAGTTCCGGGGCGAACGTGACCTCCTGCGGGGCGAACCGCTGGGCTACCTCCGTGGCGGATTCGGCCGCCTCATCGACGCCCTCATCGAGGAAGTCGGCGAGGAAAACATCACGACGGGCGTGCGCGTCAGCGACATCGACACCGAGGGCGGAGCGGTTCGGTCACTCACGACCGAAGCGACCCAAGTCGTAGAAGCCACTGTCACAGATGGAGGGACGGCGAGCGACGAAACCGTGACCGAAACGCACGACGTGGACGGCGTCGTCGTCGCGGCGATGCCGAACGTCCTCGAAGGACTCACGGGCTACGAGTGCGACATCGACTTCCAGGGGGCGGTCTGCGCGCTCGTGACGATGGACGAATCGTTAACCGACACCTACTGGCTCAACATCGGCCACGACGCACCGTTCGGCGCGCTCATCGAACACACGAACTACATCCCGCCGGAGCGATACGGCGGCGACCATCTGCTCTACGTCGCGAGCTACATTCAAGACTACGAGGAAGAGTTGTGGCAGATGGACGACGAGGAAATCGAAGACCTGTGGCTCTCCCACATCGCGGAAATGTTTCCCGACTGGAACCGCGATTCGGTGAAACAGTTCCGCCTCGCGCGGAATCCGCGCGCCGCGCCGGTGTACGAACGCGGCTATCTCGACTTGGTGGTTCCCTACGACCTCGGCGACGACATCGCGGACGGCATCTACTACGCCGGAATGGCGAGCAAGGCCCAGTACCCCGAACGCAGTCTCAACGGCGGTATCGTCGCTGGTTACGAATGCGCCGACAGAATCGCGGGAAGAAAGCAGGTTATCAGTCCCGAATAAACTGCCGTCGGTTGCCGTATCGTTCGGGCACGATTTTCGCCACGCGAATATGGTTTCGTGCGTGAACTTTTGCCTGTCCGTCGCTAGTGTGACCTATCATGGTTGGGGTCGAGCAGATAGCGGTTTTGAGCGTCGGCGCGGCGGCGAGTTTCTTCATGGCGTGGACAGTTGGGGCAGGGTGGACCCCCTACGCTCCCAGCGTCGGCGCGCGAACGATGACGATTATGCGCGCGGCTTTCTTCACGGGCCTGTTCGGTATCGCTGGGGCGGTGTTGCAGGGCGCGAACGTCACGGAAGCGATGGCCGCCGGACTCATCGAGGGCGTGGCGATTTCGCCGATTGGGGCGGTTATCGCGCTCACCGTCGCAGCGGGACTGGTCGCAATCGGCGTCTTTACGGGGTATCCGCTGGCAACCGCGTTCACCGCGACGGGGGCGGTTATCGGCGTCGGACTCGCCCTCGGCGGACAGCCGGCCTACGCGAAATATCAGCAAATCCTCCTGTTGTGGGTGTTAACGCCGTTTCTCTGCGGCGGGGTCGCCTACGGACTCGCGCGCCTGATTCGCCGGGACGACGTACCCGACGAGTACACGATTCCGCTGTTCGGCGGCTTGGTCGGAATCATACTCGCAAACTCGCCGTTTACGTTTCTCGCACCCGAGAGCGGTGGGGCGTCGATTGCGGCCTTTTTGTCGGACGAACTGTCGCTCTCGCCGCTATTCGGTCTGATCGTCGCGACTCTGTTGGTCGGCGTCCTAATCGGCGGCGTCCTCCTACTGGAAGTCCGGTCGAGCGTCAGGCGAGGCCAGCGCCATCTGCTGTTCGGAATCGGCGCGCTGGTCTCGTTTTCGGCGGGGGGCAGTCAAGTTGGTTTGGCAGTCGGACCGCTCGTACCGATGCTCACGCCATTGGAACTGCCACTCCTCGTCGTCCTCGTCTTCGGCGGTCTGGGCGTCATGTTCGGCGCGTGGATGGGCGCGCCGCGGATGATAAAAGCACTCGCGCGGGATTTTTCATCGCTCGGACCGCGGCGAGCGACCGCCGCGCTGATCCCGGCGTTCGCAATCGCTCAGACCGCGGTGCTGTTCGGAATTCCCGTCTCGTTCAACGAAATCGTCGTGAGCGCCGTGGTCGGAAGTGGATACGCCGTCGGTGGCGAACGGACGAGTACGAAAAAGATGACGTACACGGTTCTCGGCTGGGTCGTCTCGCTGCTCCTCTCGTTCGTGTTAGCGTTCGGGCTACTGACGCTCGTGAAGATGCTCTAACTCGGGTTCACTTCGGCGTACGTCGTCACGACTATCTTTTCCGGTGCGGTCGGCTTACGCCAACCGTCAGTGCTCCATTCTTTGTCAGAAATGTAGATGCCCGTAGCGAGCGTTTTACACGATATGGAGGAGAGCGTCGCGGGGTTCAAACAGCAAGGAGATTGGGTTACCATCGTCGAACACGGCGAACGAATCACGAAGGCCCTTTCTGACGAAGGCGTCGAAGATTCGGATTCGAACTTCGAAGAGTGGAACGAATGGCGACCGAAAGTTCACGAACGTCTCCGCGAGGACGTGAAAGAAAAAACTGCGAAGCAGGCGAGTCCGTCGGAAGGGGAGGGAGAAAAGGCCGGAAAATCCCCGACCGAGGACGTTGATGCCGCGGGCGACGAACTCAAGGATTCGGTGGCGGAACTCGCGGAGGGAGACGTAGAAGACGCGGTCAAGGAGGGTCAGGAATCGGTCGAGCGTGCGAGTCGCGCGGTGGACACGGCGGGGCGCAAAGCACTGCGGGCGGTGGAGGAGACGGTGTACAAACACGTCATGACGAAGGTTTCGCCCGTGTACTTCGACAACGAACTCGTCAGCGCCAACGTCGAGCGGACGCGGGACGCAGACCAACGGTACGTCTTCGAGGTGAACGTCAACGACGACGACCTCAAAGACCGCGTCCGCGAGCGTCTCGAAGAGTACGAAGAGAGAAAGCGGTGGCGCGGAGAGGCCAAAAAAGAGACCGAATCGGTGGAGGCCGCGGAGGGAACCGAGTCTCCCGAATAGGAAAGCGAGTTGGTTCAAGCTCGTTGAAGTCCGGACAATAGACGACAATCCTATGCGAGATTGTCGCGAATGAGTACTAATGTACGAACGAATCCTCATCCCAATCGACGGAAGCGAAGCGGCCGAGAACGCGATTCCGCACGCGCTCGACTTAGCTGAGACGTACGATGCGGGCCTGCACACTGTTTCGGTCGTGGATACGAGCGACGCCGAGCAGGACGAAACGCGCGAAGCAATGTTCGACGAATTCGAGGCCCAATCGCGGGAGATGGTCGAAGACGTGATTCGGCAAGCGGAGGGACGGGATATCAAGACGACTGCCGGGTCGATTGCCGAGGGAAAGCCACACCGGGCGATTCTCGACTACGCCGACACCCGCGACATAGACATTATCGTGATGGGGACGCACGGTCGAGGCGGTATTCGGTATCCGCTTCGCCGCAGCGTCACGGAAAAAGTAATTCGGCGCGCGACGGTGCCCGTGGTGTGCGTTCGACTCGGAAAGGGCGAAAAATAGAGTGAAGTGGGAACCGCAACGGGCACTGACCGCGATGAGAGTTGATTTCGAATCGCAGGATCGAATCGAAGCGTCTACGCCTCGCCTTCGTCCACGCCGACCGCATCCGAAATATCAACGTCTTCGGGTTCTTCTTGACCGCCGATTCTGACCTCGCCGTCGTCGCCTTCGACGTACACGTCGTCCGCGAAGCCTCCTTCGGCGTGGGGGTGCTCAGGATTGTCCAGCTTTTCCGGCGTCGACGGCGCTTCGGGCATTTCTTCGGGTTCGAACTCGCCGAGGGGGTCGGCGATGGTGATTCCGTGGCACTCGAAGAACGTCTCGTAGCGTTCGTAGTGTGCTTCGAGTTCGTCGCCGGGGAACTCCATCATCTCCGTCCATCCGTGGTTGTAGAAATCGAAGTTGGCCTGAATGTGCGTGATTTCGCGGGCTTCCGCCTCCGGCGCACCTTCCTGAAGCGCGGCGAGGTAGGAGTCCATCGTCGCGCCGAAGAAGGCGTCGAGGCGTTCTCTGCGCTCTTCTTGATGGTCTGGGTCTGCCTTCTTCAGGAAAATTTTCGTGTGGAAGTCCACCAGTTTCGATTTCACCACGTCGCTCACGACGGGCAATTCGAGCGCCTTTCTCGACGCGAAGTGGCGGGCGTTCTGACGGATTTTCATGGACGGGTGTTGGGACGCGAGCGTCTTCAACGTCCCGGCACGTTCGTCACGGTGACGGGCGAGGGAGGCCCCGTTCCGGACGCAGGTGGTCGTGTTGGCGTTTGACATCGATATCGAGATAGCAATCCACTTTAACCCTGACGCAGAACTTCTCCCACATGAGCGAATCGTACGTAATCATCGGCGACGGTATCGCGGGCAGTTCCGCGGCGGAGACCATCCGCGAAGCCAAACCCGACGCTGACGTTGCCGTCATTACCGACGAGGGAGAGGCCCTCTACAACCGGATTCTCATCAAGGAGTTCGCCAAAGGAAAGCTCCCCGAAGCACCGATTTCCATCCACGAGGAAGACTGGTACGCGGAGCGCGACATCGACCTCGAACTAAACACGTTCGTCACGCACATCGACGCCGACGCACACGAAGTCCACACCCACGAGAGCGGCACCTTCGAGTACGACAAACTGCTCATCGCCACGGGCGGCACGCCGACTCAACTACCGGTGGACAACAGCGATGCGGACGGAATCCACCACTTCTGGACGTTCCAAGACGCCCGTAAAATCGCGGAGAACGCGGAACAGGCGGATACCGGCGTCGTCATCGGTGCCGGTCTGCTCGGCATCGACCTCGCCGCGATTTGCGGCGAACAGGACGTCGACGCCCACTACATCATGCGCGGTAATCGCTGGTGGCGCTATGGCCTGAGCCTCGACGGTGCGGAAATCATCCACGACGCCCTCGAAGAGAAGGGCGTCACGCCGGTTCTCGAAAGCGGCGTCAACGGTTTCAAAACGGACGACGACGGCAACGTGGTCGCCACGCTGGACGCCGAGGACAACGAGTACGAAAGCGAGTTCGTCGGCGTCGCCATCGGTCTCAACTTCAACACCGAATACCTGCAAGGGAGCGGCGTGAAGACGGACAACGGCGTCGTCGTCGACCAGTACATGCAGACCAACGTCGAGGACATTTACGCCGCTGGCGACATCACGCGCTACTACGACGTAATTTTGGACGAGTACGCCCAGAACGGGTCGTGGGGTAGCGCGAAACAGCAGGGTGCCGTCGCTGGCAAGAACATGGTCGCGGACGACGACGAAAAAGAGGAGTTCCGCTGGGTGTCCTCCTACTCCATCACGCACTTCGACTTCCCGTTCCTCTCCTTCGGATTCCCGACGCTGGGCGACGACGAATGCGAGGCGAAGTACAGCGACACCGAATGGCGGCGACTTTCCTTCAAAGACGGCAAACTCATCGGCGGCGTCCTCATCGGCGACATCGCGCCGCAAGGCAAGTACAAAGACCTCATCCGGAACGAGGTCGAGGTCGCAGACCAGAAGGATATCCTGCTCGAAAAGGAGTTCGACCCGGACAAACTCGCACTCCCGCAGGAACAGTAGGCGGTCGATTTACGAACGATTTCCATTCCTTTGTCGATGATCTGTAATCAGTGACAGTCATCGAGAACAACGAGAGAAATCGTCTCCGTCTGGAGTGGATCTCTCGTAGCAGGGATACTGACGTGGTACTTCGACTCGACGCCATGGGTAACGACAATTCAGCAGACTGC
The DNA here is from genome assembly GCF_020700235.1 of Haladaptatus pallidirubidus. GTDB lineage: Archaea > Halobacteriota > Halobacteria > Halobacteriales > Haladaptataceae > Haladaptatus > Haladaptatus pallidirubidus. Next base: position 671,806 of record NZ_CP085301.1, read on the forward strand.
ACTGATTCCTCTGTTGGTCGCGTTTTCTCGTCTCTCCATTTCCGCGTCGGAAACCGCACTGCTCCGGCGGAGGTCCGAACTGTCGAGGCTTCGACGAGCGCTCTTTCTCACGGGATTCGCCCTCTCGCTGTTCGCGGTGGCGGGATTCCTTATCAGTCCACTCGTCGGTATTCTTCCGGTAGTTGCGAGGGACGGCGATTCTTTGCTTTTGGATACTGACGCCGATTCTCGCGGTCGTCGTCTACGACCGGCTTTTCGGTCGGAGTCGGTCGTTTTGAGGGGGTAAAGCGGTGCAGTCGGACGAGATAGATTCAGACTCCAGATAATATAGAGACATATTTTTCGACAGGTGTGATATTCCATAGTTTGTTTAGCGTCCACCACAACGTTTAAGAATCCCCACGACAATTGGTATCATATATCAATGGCTTCGAACACAACAACTAGCGTTGACGCCGTGCCGAGCGGCGGAGCGAACAGCCTCGTCGTCCGCCGAACCGAAACCGTGGCTCCCGAGACGCGAGTCCGCCACTTCGACGAGTTGAGCGAGGAGGCACAGACCCTCCTCGCGAAATTCGACGGCGAGGAGTCGGTGGTGCCGATTACGCAGTCGTTGGCGGACGACATCAATAGCGACACGACCGTCGTGTTCATCGACTACTACCGACTCACCCTCGCGTAAGTCACGGCAGAACAACCGAAGCCGTTTTCTCCGGCAGGACGGGATGTAAGGACATGAACGGAAGCGGAGAGATGACGCTGGCGTTCGAGCTGTCCGCGCTCAAGGCACTAGCGAGTCCCGGCACGGTGTTCGACGACGCCCGCAGATGGACCCAGTACGTCGGCGTCATCTCCGACCAACCGACCTACGTGGTGACGAACTTCACCCGAAAGAACCGCATTCGGCAGGATTTCTTCTCCGGGCCGAAAGGAAAAGCCGCGAGTTTGGACAGCGTTCGGTCGCAGTTCGACACCGACCGCCACGTCTTCGTCGGCGTCACCGACGATGACCGCGAACTCGCGGAAGACCACGACTGGGAGTTCCTGCACGTCGAAGACGCCGCGGAGGCCGCCGAGTGGGCACTCACCTCGGACGACGACGGCGACGATGGCGCGGTGGAAGAGGACGTCCGCGACGACTGGCCCTAACGATTGGATTTGGCGGATGGGGGTTTTCGAGAAACGTATTGTACCAGCGTTGCCAAGAGGGATTTTGACGGTACGTTGACCCTAGTTGCCGACCGTCGGCCCGCCGCCGGAAGAGCAAAGCTCTCCCGAGGTAGTTACGAACGCGGAGCGTTCGTCACATCCGAAAAATTTCCGGTTTTTCGGGGCATCAAAATCGCTCCGCGATTGTGAGACGCCAGGGGTCCGGTGCGTGACTGATTGGCACCGCGTATCGGAAGCCGAGTTTCCGAAAAAGCGGCGACCCGAATTGGTTGACCGGGCGCGCATGCGCGTCCGGCTTCTCGCGGCCTGGGGGCGACGGGCGAACCGAGAGGCGAGTGACCGCAAGGAGCGACGAGTGGGGGCGTGGCCTACGGTTCGTGACTTCTGCGGTCGTCGCTCCACCAAAACCAACGTCACGCGGGCGTGACCGACAGTCGCCATCTGCAACGGTCACGCCAGTAAAATCGGTTTCACGGCGTGTACCCACCTACAACGACTGCCGACCTCGTTCGGTAATCTCGTAACAGCACCAGTTCGAGTTGCAGATGAGACCGCGTTCCGCGAGCGCCCGACAGCGCCGCGCCGTCAGGAGGCCGGGGAGGGAGAGCTCTCGTTCGATGTCGAGTCGAACCTGCACGCCCTCGGCGTCGAGCAGTCGGAGGATTCGCTCGTCGGTCGGCTGTAGTCGGTCGGGAACCTCGCTTACCTGTGCCATAGGAGACGATATTTTTCCGCCACCAAGTAGCTCGCTAAGATGGCAATATATCCCGACCCGTTCGACCCGAGAGATATTGTTCGATACCTCGACGGTCTATGTATATGTTTGATGAATGATGGAACAGGAACCGAGAGACAATCACGTCGTTTAAACTCGTAAAGGACAAACGGGAGGTTATGGCAGAACCGCGCGTACCGGGAGGCAAGGGTGCGAGGCTCGACCTCCCATGTGGCGAGTCAGTCGCCGTCCACGAACTCGACATGGGAATGCGCGAGTACGACTGCGACTGTGGCAAGTCCCACGCAGTCGTGATGGATATCCACCCTCCCTCACGATTCGTTCCCGAATTTCTCGTGGACATCCTCCGTGAAACCGTCGAAACGACGGACGATGCGGGAGAGTTCGGAACCCTGCACATCATGGGCGTCGTACTGGAGGAGTTCCCGAGCGAAGTCGTCGCCGAGGACATGATGGAAAATCCCGAAGTTGGCTACGGAATGGTGTGGCTCACCGACTTCGACTCCCGACGACTTCACGAAATCGTCGTGGAACTCATCGTGGAGCTGATGGAACACGCCGTCAGCCACGCCGAGGACGAGGACGCGATGAGTAAGTTCGAGGCGGATATGCTCAATTTCGACGTGGCGGAATTCGTCGACCAGTACCGAAAAGAGCGCGATTTCACCGGGCCGCACGACCGGCCCGCGTAGAGTCTGACACACGTCTGACTGAAGATTAAAGTGCACACATAACTAGTACGGAATATGTACGCTCGTGGGCAGGAGTTCGACCGGATTCAGGCGGTCATCGCGGATGCTGGAGCCGACCGGCCCCTCACCGCGCGTGAAATCCTCACACTGCTCGACGAATACGAAGAGAACCTCGACGGGAACCACGGGGGGAAATTCGAAAGCGCGCACGAAGTCGCAACCGTCCTCGGACGACAGGCGCAACACGGGGACGTAACCGTGATTCGTTCGTCACCCTACCGGTACCAATTCGGCGAACGTCTGTAAAGTTCTCTGCTACGTCCCACCGTCGTCTTTCGTTTTGACGGTCGGCCCCTGTTCCCGTTTTCAACACACCAAACTACAAGAGCGTAGCCCACGCGCTTCGAGTCGATGTTGGACGAGTTGCTCGGGCGCGCGGAGTTGAAAGAACGAATCGACGCCCTCGAAGAAGAGAAACATCACCTCGAACGACAACGGGACGCCGAAAAGGAACGGCGAGCGGAGGCGGTCACCGAGCGACAGCAGGCGGAAGAGCGGGTCAACCGCCTCGAAGACCGAATCGAGGAACTCGAAGACCGCGTCGAGCGACTGCGCGGCGACGACGGTGACCTCGATTTTCGCGGCGTCGAAACCCTCCGCGGGAAGCGACTGGACGCGGTTCTCTCCCGGCTGGGGTCGGTCGAGGCGGAACCCGAAGGTGCGCTGACGGCGATGGTCGATGGCAACCTCCCCGGCACGATTCGGGAGGCGTTCGACGACCACGCACCGCTCGTTTCTCGTGCCGTCCCCGGCGTCGTCGTGACCGACGACGCAGGACTCGTTAGCGGCGTCCTCGTTCCGCCAAATCCGCCGGAACCGTTCGTGACGTGGGACGACAGCTTCGAGTTCGAAACCGACTGGTTCCGTCCGGAAGGGAAATTCTCGCTGGCGCTCGTCCGCTCCGACCTGTTCGCCATCGGCGAGTACGACGGGCGCGACCGCCGGTCGGTTTCGGGATTCGAAAGCGACGTGAAAAGCGACCACTCGAAGGGCGGATTTTCGCAGGGGCGGTTCGAACGCAGACGGGACGCCCAGATAGACGAACATCTGAAACGCTGTCGGGAGGAAATCGAAAATCGGGATGCCGAACGGTTGTACGTCGTCGGCCAGCGAACGCTTCTGCCGGAGTTCCGAAAGCAGGCCCGGCTGACGAAACCGGTCGATGCCACGGGCGACCCGGAGGACGCGCTGGAGGATGCCTTTCGGGAGCTGTGGACGACGCGCCTGTATCGAATTTAGGACGCGGTTCAGCTACTCGATTTCGGCGTGGAACAGCAATCGACCGCATTCGGGGCACATCCGCGTTCGAACGGATTTCGTCTCGCTCATCCCGAGCGACCCGAGCAACCCCTCCCTGCGCTCGTTCGTTTTGACGTGCGGTTTCCACGCGTCGTTCATCCCGAATTTGACCGGTTCGAGCGTGACGCTACAGTCAGGGCAACGGTTTGGTTCCGTCATACCGTCACCTTTCTGATGGAACACCGTGGCTGTTACGCTGTCGGCGGAAGTCGTTCGTCGCTACCGGAAAATCGTCGCGCCATCGCCGATCGAGGTCTGGTAGGCGCGCGCTTCAACATCGACGTCGAAAAAGGCATCCAGCATCGCGCTCGCGACCGAACCCTGTCCACCCTCGCGACAGACCGCGAGGACGCTCGGTCCGGCACCGCTCACGGCGACGCCGGTCGCACCCGCGGAAAGTGCGGACTCCCTCACCGCGTCGAACCCCTTGATGAGCGGTTCCCGCGCGCCGGTGAGGGAGTTGTTCCGCAGTCCTTTCCCCACGAGTTCGGGGTCGTCTCGGAACATCCCCGCGGTGAGCGTCGCGGCGTCGCCGACCGTTCCGACGAGTTCGCCGATTCCGACGGATTGGGGGACGACCTGCCGCGCGTCCCGCGTCGAAACGACGATTTCGGGGAGACAGGCGACGATCGGAATCGAAGCATCGACCTGCGTCACGTCCTCGTCGGTGACGATGGTAAATCCGCCGAGAATCGCGGGTGCGACGTTGTCCGCGTGGGCCTCACCGGAAACGGCGGCTTCTCCCTCTGCGGCGACGCGAACCAGTTCGGTCGGCGTGAGCCCGCAATCGTAGAGTTCGTTCAGTGCGACCGCGGCGGCCGCGGCGCTCGCGGCGGACGACCCGAGGCCGGACGACGGACGGACTCCTTTGTCGATTTCGATGTGCGCGGGCGCGTCGAGTTCCTCGGCAACGACGCCCGCGGTGTTTTTCGCCGGATTTTCCGGGATGTACTGTCGACCGACTCCCGTGACCTCAATCGTCGTCTCGTCGGCGCGCTCGACCCGGACGACGTCTGCGGGCCGCTCCAGCGCCAATCCGAACACGTCGAATCCGCTTCCGAGGTTGGCGCTCGTCGCAGGTGCCCGCACAGTGACCATGGCTTACGTTTAAAAGGCTCATTGAAAAACCTTCGCCTAGCATCGGGATTTGAGAGACAGGGTAGGAAGCGTCTGCGAGAGAATCGAGTAATTCGGATGGGATGACGCCGAGAGCTAGCAGCCACAAATCCAGAAACATCCCCTCCAGAGGATAGTAAGAATGGACGTGTGACTTCAATCGAAACGCGCCATCGAAGAAACCAGACAGCGCGCTGAAATCCCGTTACCGATAGGGCAGGGCTTTAAGCCACCGTGCCACCACCGCACACGCATGCAGGTGGCCATACTCGCTCACGAGAAGTTTCCCGGGCGCGCCAAAACCGCGGTCGGAATTCTGCGCTACGCCGACTACGAGGTCGAAGCGGTTCTCGACCGCGATCGACCCGGCGAGCGCGTCAGTGACTATTTGTCGGACGTGCAGGACGCACCCATCGTCGCCGGAATGGACGACGTATCGGACGTGGACGCGCTGGTTATCGGTATCGCCCCGATCGGCGGCGGCTTCGACGATTCGTGGCGCAACGACGTGCGCACGGCGCTCTCTCGCGGCTGTGACGTGATTTCGGGACTCCACTACTTCCTCGAAGACGACGAGGAGTTCTCCCGACTCGCCGAGGAAAACGACTGCGACATCTGGGACGTGCGCAAACCGCACGACGACCTGACCGTCAGTCAGGGCGTGGCGAACGGAGTGGACGCCGAAATCGTGCTGACGGTCGGCACCGACTGCTCTGTCGGGAAGATGACCGTGACGCTCGAACTGCTCGAAACGGCCAAAGAACGCGGAATCAACGCCGGATTCATCCCGACCGGCCAAACAGGAATCATGATCGACGGCTGGGGTAACCCAATCGACCGCGTGGTGAGCGATTTCACCGCCGGGGCGGTCGAAGAGATGATTTTAGAGCGCGGCGACGACTACGACTACCTGTTCGTGGAAGGACAGGGAAGCATCGTCCACCCCGCCTACTCCGCCGTAACGTGCGGCATTCTCCACGGGTCGATGGCCGACAAACTCGTCCTCTGTCACGAAGCAGGGAAAGAGGTCATCCACGGTTACGAATCGTTCTCGCTCCCGTCCATCGAGGAGTACGTCTCGCTGTACGAGAACCTCGCGCGACCGGTGCAGGAAGCCGAAATCGTCGCGGGCGCACTCAACACATCTGGAATCGAAGACGGCGAGTCGGCCCGAAAGGCGGTCGAATCATACGAAAGAGAACTCGGAAAGCCAGCGAACGACCTCGTTCGCTTCGACGCCGACGACGTGCTGGAGGCGATTCTGTGACCCTCTCGACCGACTACGAGCGACTCTCGCTTCCGCTCGAACACGCCTTTACGATTTCGCGGAGTACACAAACGACCGCCGAAAACATCGTCGTCCGAATCGAAGACGACGAGGGCAACGTCGGTATCGGCGGTGCCGCACCCGCCGACCACTACGGCGAGACGGCCGACACGGTGGAAGCCGTTCTGCCCGACCTGTTAGATGTCGTGGAATCGGTGGACGACCCCCACGCCCTCGCCCGAATCGAACGGGAGATGAAGGAAACGGTGAACCGAAATCCGTCCGCGCGCTGTGCAGTGAGCATCGCGCTCCACGACCTCGTGGCGAAGCGGGCCGACCTGCCGCTCTATCGCTACTGGGGACTCGACCGCGAGGACACGCTCGAAACCTCGTTCACCATCGGCATCGACACGACGGACGTTATGCGCGAGAAAACGGCGGAAGCACTCGAAGCCGGATACAACACGCTGAAGGTGAAAGTCGGCACCGACCGCGACGGAGAAATCGTCGGCGCGATTCGTGACGAGGCTCCCGACGCGACGATTCGCGTGGATGCGAATCAGGCGTGGAGTCCCCGCGAGGCGGTACGAAAAATCGAGGTTCTCGCGGAGTACGACGTGGAGTTCGTAGAACAGCCCGTTCCCGCCGAAAATCCCGATGCGATGCGATTCGTTCGCGAACGCTCCGCCCTGCCGATTGCGGCGGACGAATCCTGCGTGACGCTTGAAGACATCCCGCGAATCGCCGGAAAGACCGACATCGCCAATCTGAAGCTGATGAAATGCGGCGGCCTCCGCGAAGCGATGCGGATGATTCACACCGCCAAAGCGCACGGCATGGAGGTCATGCTCGGCTGTATGATCGAGAGCAACGCGAGCATCGCCGCGGCCTGTCACTTCGCTCCGTTGCTCGACTACGCGGATTTGGACGGGTCGCTACTGCTCGCCGAGGACGAGTACGATGGCGTCCCGATGCCGGACGGCGTTATCTCCCTCGAAACCAGGCGACCCGGAACCGGCGCGCGAAGGTAGTTCCCCGCTGGAATTTCGTCGTTAGAGTTTGCCGACGCGCTCGGCCTGAAAGCCGAGTATCTCCTCGTACCCGTTCGTGGACATCAACACCGGATAGAACGCCCGTTCCGCGCGGCGTTCCTCGCCGTTCTTTCTGGCGAACGGTTCGCCCACCTCGACGCGGACGAAGTTCTCCCCGACGAAGTCGTATCCGGTTCCTTCCACAACGTCGAAAATCCGGTACAGTTCGGGGTCGCTGGCGTCAGACAGCGTATCGACAGCATCCATCTCCCCCAAAAAATTGCGGAGGACGCGCTCTGCGTTTTCTCCTGCTCGCTTCGTCCCGCGGAGTCCACACTCGACTGCCACCCCGTCAACGTGGTCGATGAGGCCGCCAGCGATGTAGCTGACGTCGACCACCCGCGAGACGCCCGTCGCACGGGCGAGTTGTTCCGTTCGGTCGTTCAACTGCGCGACCAGCGCGAAGGGTTCGGGGTGAGAGCGCGTCGAATGAAGGTCGAGGAGGGAACAGTCCCGTACCAGCGGAAGGAGTTCCGCAGCGAGTCTTGATTCGTGGGTTTCACCCTCTTGGTCGCCCGGAAAGGCGCGATTCAGGTCTTCGTCGATGGAGCGGACATTGTTGACGATAGCTTCTTCGTTGGCTACGACGAACCGAACCGGTCGGTGAAAATCGGGATTTTCGGCCAGCACTCGCTCGATGGCCGTCTTGCCGCACAGTTCATTTCCGTGGAGGCACGCAACCACGGCGAGTTCCGGCGTCCCGTCGCCGACGGTTTCGACGTGCATTGACAGCGAGTGGCACGCAGTGGTACTACTTGAGACTGTGGATTGGGAACGGGAAGGGGATTCGGGCGAGAGGTGGATTCGGATGACAGGGTGGAGGGACTCAGTCGGTTTCGTGTTCCGAATCGTGAATTTGCAATCGAAGTTCTTTTTCCGTGATTTCCGCGATCGCGTCTTTCGGGAGCGGGTAGATTTCCTTCGAATCGTCCTTCCAACCGAGAAGCATTTTGTACTGGTTCACGAGGCTCGGATTCGGATCAACGTAGGCGGTACCGTCCCTAACCTCGGTGACGATGCCGACTTTTTGGTCGTCCACGTTAAACACCGGTTTGCCTTCGTCGTCTTTCGTTGGTAATTGCCGCATAGTGGTTGTACTATTCAATCGAATATCAGGCTGTCTGCCAAATAGGGTGCCGTGTGGAAGGGATTCGGTACGAATTTTCAGAGCAACCCGAATTGAAGTCGGTTCGTCGGCAATTGCTAACAGCACAGGGAAAAACATACTCTAGTGAAATACAGGAAACGCTAACGACACCGAAACAAACCAAATCCGTCGAAGTACAGCAGAAACAACGGTGACTTTCTACGAGGATAATTCAAACGTCAACCGATAGAATTCAACCCGAACCATTCCTCCCCTCCTCGCGTCCGTCTCAACACACTTATCTTGCACGTGCCCCGTATCTGCGCCCATGAGTAATATCGTCGTCACGCTCCCGGACGGCTCCGAACTCCATATGGAGAAAGGAGCAACCGTGGAGGACGTGGCCTACGAAATCGGTCCCGGACTCGGCAAGGATACGGTCGCAGGTGTCGTGGACGGAGAACTCGTTGATAAGGCAACGTCCCTCTCCGAGGACTGCCGACTCGTCATCGTCACCGACCAAAGCGACGAGTACGTGGACGTGCTCCGCCACTCCGCAGCCCACGTCTTCGCGCAGGCCCTCCAACGACTCCACCCCGAGGCGAAACTCGCAATCGGTCCGTGGACCGATGAGGGATTCTACTACGATATTTCCGGCGTCGAACTCGACAGCGACAACCTCGAAGAAATCGAAGACGAGGCCCACGACATCATCGAGGAAGACCTCGAAATCGAGCGCGTCGAGAAATCCCGCGAGGAAGCGTTCGACCTGTACGAGGACAACCCGTTCAAACAGGATGTGCTGGACACCGAAGCGGCGGACGAAGACCCCCTCTCGTTCTACGAACAGGGCGAATTTGTCGACCTCTGTAAGGGGCCGCACGTCGAATCGACGGGCGAAATCGGCGGCTTCTCAATTCTCGAAACCTCGGCGGCATACTGGCGCGGCGACGAGGAAAACGACACGCTGACCCGCGTGTACGGAACCGCGTTCGCCAGCGAGGGCGAACTCCACGACTATCTGGAGCGCATGGAAGAAGCCGAGGAGCGCGACCACCGCAAACTCGGACGCGAGATGGACCTGTTCTCCATCGACGAGACGACCGGGCCGGGCCTGCCCCTATACCATCCAAACGGCAAAACCATCCTGCGAGAGCTGTCGGACTTCGCGGGCGAACTGAATCGGGAGGCGGGCTACGACGAGGTCGAGACGCCCCATCTGTTCCGCACCGAACTGTGGAAGAAATCGGGCCACTACGACAACTACGTGGACGACATGTTCCTCCTCGACGTGAACGACGAGGAGTACGGCCTGAAGCCGATGAACTGCCCCGGCCACGCGACCATCTTCGACCAGGACACGTGGAGTTACCGCGACCTGCCGGTTCGGTACTTCGAGAACGGGAAAGTGTACCGGAAAGAGCAGCGCGGCGAACTTTCGGGCCTGTCGCGTGTCTGGTCGTTCACCATCGACGACGGCCACCTGTTTGTCCGACCCGACCAAATCGAGCGCGAGATTCGGCAGGTCATGGATCTCATCTTCGAGGTCATCGAGACGTTCGATTTGGACGTGGAAGTCGCGCTGGCGACCCGCCCGGAAAAGTCGGTCGGAAGTGACGAATTGTGGGAGCATGCGGAATCGCAACTCGAATCCGTGCTGGACTCCAGCGGAATGGACTACGACATCGAACCCGGCGACGGCGCGTTCTACGGCCCGAAAATCGACTTCGGCTTCGAGGACGCCCTCGGCCGAGTCTGGGACGGCCCGACGGTGCAACTCGACTTCAACATGCCCGAGCGGTTCGACTTAGAATACGTCACCGAGGAGAACGAGCGCGAGCGTCCGGTGATGATTCACCGCGCCCTGTACGGGAGCTACGAACGCTTCTTCATGGTGCTCATCGAGCACTTCAACGGGAAGTTCCCGCTCTGGCTCTCGCCCGAGCAGGTTCGCATCCTCCCCGTCAGCGACGATAACCTCGGCTACGCTCACCGCATCAAAAACGAACTCGATGACTTCCGCGTGGAGGTCGAAGACCGCTCGTGGACGGTCGGACGCAAGATTCAGCAGGCCCACGACGACCGCGTGCCGTACATGATTGTAGTCGGCGACAACGAGGAAGAGGCAGGCACGATTTCGGTTCGCGACCGGAAAGAGCGCGAGGAAAACGGCGTTTCGTTGGAATCGTTCCGCAACCACCTCGAATCGGAGCGCGACGAAAAACGCACGGAAATCGACTTCCTTGACTGAGACAGCGTGATTTCCGAATCGTCGGTTCGGAAATCACGGCTTCGCTTTCTTCCGCTGGTTCGACTTTTTCACTCTAATTCGTCGCTTCGCCCCGTCTCCCGAAGGATGAACGGCCCGATGGAGAGCGTTCGTTTCGCCACCGTCGCAATCCGGAGGATGTACGATAGCAGGATGACGAACGGAACGACCGCGATGGTCGTCGCCAAACTCGCAACCAGCACGTCGTTACTGATGGTGAACGTGTAGCCCGGAACCGCTCTCGCGTCGTAGTAGAGTATCATCGCGACGGTGACCACGAGCGCCGGAATCGCCGTGTACAGCATCGCCCGCGAGAGATTGACGAGTTCCCACTGGAAATAAAGCGTCTTGAAATGTTCCCGCGACGGGCCGAAGAACTCCAGCGATTCGATGATGTCGTCGAATGCTTCGTCCACTTCATCGGTGAGGGCGTCCGCGTGTTCGTTGCGAATCTTGCGCGCAAGGAAGATTTTCCACGAGTAGTTAAAGTTGAGGATGGCGGACAGCAGGTCGAACGTCCCGAACTGGGTACCTTCGAGTCGCTCGCTCACGGCTTCCGCGTTCCCGGATAGACCATCGACGTAGCTTCGAATCTCGTCCTTCAACTCCTCGTCTCGGCTCTCCTCGACGGCGTCCGCGAGCGCTTCGGCGCGGTCTTCCGTTTCGTTCATCAACGCTTCCATGAACGACGCGGGTTCCGGCGGAGCAGTCGGCACGTCGAGAAGCTTCTCGGCATCTTTTCGGAAATCCAACGCACCTTTCATTCGATTTCGCTGGTCGCCGACCGGCCCAAGTTCCTGCGAGAGAACGAGCTGATTCAGCGTCACGACGAGCGTCACGCCCGTGATAATCGCTCCGATGAATCCCTGAAAGACGGTGTCTACGGGGTCTTCGGATGCGATGGATCGCTGAAGCGGCGACGGGTCGAGAACACCGAGGATAACTAAGGAAAGAAAGAAGGCGAACAGGATGCCACCAGCGATCACCCATCGATTCGCCTCCATCAGAATCCACAACTTTCGCCGATTCTCGTCTACTCGTTCCCGCATCGTATCGCCGGGTTGGGAACTGCCACCTGAATCGCTCATACTACGTGAAAGGGAGAGTGGATTCAAATAGACTGTTGCCGGGACGAAAGGACTGCTACGAAGTATTGCGATTATCGAGGTTTACGAGTTGTTCTCCTCGGTGGCCTGTTCGGTTTCGGTTTCGGTCTCATCGGCCGCAACTTCGGCTTCGAGGTCAGCGAGGTCGATGTCCTCCTCGTCGGATTCGGATTGCGTTTCCGCCTCCACTTCCGGTTCGTCTTCCATTCCCATCTCGGCTTTCAGGGTGTCGAGTTCGGAATCGACCTCCCCGCCGGTTCGCATCTCTTCGAGTTCGCGGTCGAGTTGGTCTTTGTCCGAGAGCGCGTCGTCGAACGCACCCGTATCGTGGAGTTCGTCCATCGCCTCCGCGCGCGCCTCCATCTCCTCGGTGCGCTGTTCCGCATTCTCGATGGAGCGCGAAACGTCCTCCATCTCGTCGCCGACGCCCGTCATGGCTTCTGAAACGCGACTGTTCGCTTCGGCGGCCTCGTAGCGGGCTTTCATGCTCTCTTTTTTCGTACGGAACTCCTCGATACGGTTCTGGAGCGTGTCTTTCTTCTCCACGAGGTTGTCCTGCGTGTTCTGGAGCTGCGCGATTTGCCCCTCCAAATCCTCGATTTGGTTCATCTTCTGTTTTTTCTTCTCGAGCGCCTTCCGGGCCAAATCCTCGCGGCCTTGCTTGACGGCCTCCCGCGCCTGCCCGTTGTGCTTCTCGACGTTCTCTTCGAGGTTACGCTTCTGAATTTCGAGGCGTTTTTTCTGGGTGGTCAGGTCGGCGATACCCTTTTTCACGTCCTGCAGTTCGTCGCGCATCTGCTCGTAGGAGTAATCGAGCGTCTCGGTCGGGTCTTCGGCCCTGTTGAGGACGGCATTTATTTTCGAGCGGATGACGTACGACATGCGTGAGAGTACTCCCATACATCTACATTCAGAACCCGACCCTTAAAATCCTCACCAAGCTAACACGCCCTCATGCAGTCGAACAAAGTCGTCGTCCCCGGCGCGCGGAACGTTCGGGCCACGTTGAACGCTCCGGAGGGTGAAACGGACGAGATTGTGGTTGCGTGCCCACCTCATCCGCAGTTCAACGGGAATCGGCGTGACAACCGACTCGTCGCCCTCGGCGAGTACCTGACCGACCACGGAATCGCCTGCCTGCGGTTCGATTACGGCGACTGGGACGAGGGCTACGGCGAGCGCGAGGACGCCCGGAACGCCCTCCAGTGGGGCAAAGAGCGATACGATTTCGTTGGAATTTTTGGGTTCAGTTTCGGCGGCGGAGTCGCGGCGTTGGCTGGTGCGGATGAAGGTGCGGAGGTGATCGGACTGCTCGCGCCTGCGTCTCGTTTGGCGGACGATTTAGACGCGGTGGAAGTGTTGGACGAGATTAACGTACCGCTGAAGATTCTGTACGCCACGCGGGACGACACCGCGAACTGGGAGCCCTTGGTGGAGCGCGCGGAGGAGTTAGGGTTCGAAGTAGAGGGGTTTAGTGCCGACCACTTCTTTGTGGGCCAGGAACAGAAGGTTGCAAGGCGGTTGGGGGAATTCTTCGTTAAACAGCTCTGAATAGGAGTGAGATTTACTCGATTCAGGCTCGTTCCTGCAGATTCTTTCCGGCATCCTGCTTGTTACTTAACCACCATGTCTCTAGCTATCACGACTCTTAATCACCGCACCTCGCCCTCCCCCATCCTCTTCCCGCACTCCGGACGAGCGAACCTCGTCCGAGTTCTCGTTCGCGTGCGATCACGAGAACACCGTGCGGATCGTCCCTCGCGCGCGTTGCTCGCACGCGCCGGGGGGATTTGTGAAGATTCGAAATCTGTGCGGTGGCGCGCGAAGGGGAACCATCTACAGGTTCGCCCGTGCGAGTCGGTTGGGGAGGATGTGGCGCGGTTGCAGGACGGGTGCGGTATGATAGGAGTCGGCAATAGCTAGCACAAATGAAACAAACCAATCATCCTCGCTGTCGCGGTTGGCGGTGTGAGAGGTTCAGCAGTAGCGAGGACGTAACGAGCAAATGACCAACATCCAATCGACCCCTCTCCACGGCTGTCGTCTGTGCCATCCCCTACCGAACCGCGCGCCCTCCGAAATGGTTTTGACGAACGATTGCTGAAAGTCAGTATGCCGACTGACCCCGAGACAGGCTACGACCCCGAGATGGGGGAGAAGTTCATTTTCGTCACAGGGGGCGTCATGTCCGGACTTGGCAAAGGCATCACCGCCGCGAGCACCGGGCGACTGCTCGCAAACGCCGGGTTCGACGTGACCGCCGTAAAAATCGACCCGTATCTGAACGTAGACGCGGGGACGATGAATCCCTACCAGCACGGAGAAGTGTACGTCCTGAAAGACGGTGGCGAGGTTGACCTCGATTTGGGCAACTACGAGCGATTCCTCGACATCGACATGACGTTCGACCACAACGTCACCACCGGAAAGGCGTACAAGCACGTCATCGAGAAGGAGCGGGCGGGCGACTACCTCGGAAAGACCGTCCAGATTATCCCGCACATCACGGACGAAATCAAGCGCCGAATCCGCGAGGCCGCCGAGGGCCACGACGTGTGTATCGTCGAAGTGGGCGGCACCGTGGGCGACATCGAGAGCATGCCGTTCCTCGAAGCGCTGCGCCAGTTCGCCACGGAGCAGGACGAGGAGGATTTCCTGTTGACCCACGTGACGCTTGTTCCGTACTCGAAAAACGGCGAGCAAAAGACGAAGCCGACTCAACACAGCGTCAAAGAACTGCGGAGCATCGGCTTGCAACCCGACGTGCTCGTCGGGCGCTGTGACGACGGCCTCGACCCCGAAACGAAGGAGAAAATCGCGCTCTTCTGCGACGTGCCGACCGACGCCGTCTTCTCGAACCCCGACGTGGAGGACATCTACCACGTTCCGCTGGTGGTCGAAGAGGAAGGACTCGACGACTACGTGATGGAGAAACTCGACCTCACCGACCGCGCCGTTTCGAGCGAGGAGCGAACCACGGCGTGGCGCGATCTCGTCACGCAGGAAACCGAGGACGAAGTCGATATCGCACTCGTCGGGAAGTACGCGCTCGAAGACGCCTACATGTCCATCCACGAGGCGCTGAAACACGCCGGACTGGAGAAGAACGTGGACGTGAACGTCCTGTGGGTTGACTCCGACGAGATGGACGACGACCACGAAGAGCGCCTGAAGGAGGCCGACGGAATCGTCGTTCCCGGCGGATTCGGCAGTCGCGGTACGGAAGGGAAAATCGAGGCGATTCGTTACGCCCGAGAGAACGACGTTCCGTTCCTCGGCCTCTGTCTCGGCTTCCAGATGGCCGTCGTGGAGTACGCCCGAAACGTCCTCGGACTGGAGGGCGCGAATTCCGCGGAAATCGACGACGACTCGCCGCATCCCGTCATCGACATCCTGCCCGAGCAGTACGAAATCGAGGATATGGGCGGCACGATGCGTCTCGGCGCGCACGAAACGGAAATAGAGGCGAATACGCTCGCACACGAGGTGTACGGCGCGACGAGTTGCACGGAGCGCCACCGTCACCGCTACGAGGTGAACCCAGAGTATTTCGAGGATTTCGACGGCGAACCGCTCGTGTTCTCCGGACGCGCTGGCAACCGGATGGAAATCCTCGAACTGGACGGTCATCCGTACTACTTCGGAACGCAGTTCCATCCCGAGTTCCGCTCGCGACCTGACAGGGCGAGCCCGCCGTTCGTTGGCCTGCTGGAAGGAGTGCTCGAAGAAGCAGAAATGAAAGAATGCGAGGAGGTAGAAGCCTAATGGTCGAAACCGGTAAATTCATCGAAGAAGCGGTCGCGGAGATTCGAGACGAAGTCGGCGACGAACACGCCATCATCGCGCTGTCGGGCGGCGTCGATTCGTCCGTCGCCGCCGCACTCGCCTACAAAGCCATCGGCGACCAACTCACGCCGGTGTACGTCGATACCGGACTGATGCGGAAAGGTGAAACCGCCCAGATTCGGGAGACGTTCGCCTACATGAGTTCTCTGGAGGTCGTGGAAGCGGAAGACCGATTCTTGGACGCGCTGTCGGGCGTCACCGACCCAGAGGAAAAACGCGCCGTCATCGGCGAGCAGTTCATCCGCGAGTTCGAACGAGAGGCGAAGGAAACGGACGCCGACTACCTCGTCCAGGGGACGATTTACCCCGACCGAATCGAGAGCGAAGGCGGCATCAAATCCCATCACAACGTCGGCGGTCTACCGGACGTGGTGGATTTCGAAGGAATCGTCGAACCCGTCCGCGACCTGTACAAGGACGAAGTGCGCGACGTTGCCCGCGCACTCGGACTGGAGGACATCGTCGCGGAGCGCATGCCCTTCCCCGGCCCCGGCCTCGCGGTTCGCGTCGTCGGCGAGGTGACGCGCGAGAAAGCGCAAGTCGTCCGCGAGGCGTGTCACGTTGTCGAGGAAGAACTGGAGGAGTACGACCCGTGGCAGGCGTTCGCCGCCGTCGTTGGCAAGGGAACCGGCGTGAAAGGCGACAACCGCGTCCACGGCTGGATCGTCGCGGTTCGGTCGGTCGAATCGCGCGACGGCATGACCGCCAGAGCGCAGGAACTCGACTGGGAGACGCTCCAGCGAATCCAGTCGCGTATCACCGGACAGAACGAAAACGTCGCCCGCGTCGTCTACGACGTGACACATAAACCTCCGGCGACCATCGAATACGAGTGATGCGCGCAGTTATCGCAGGACCAGACGAAGACGGACTCGGAACTGCACTGGAATCGCAGGGCGTCGAAACGGCCGCCGTGGAGGGTGTCGCCTCCCGCCCCGCGCTCGAAGACGCGGGCGTCCACGACGCCGACCTGTTCGTCCTCACCGACGTCGGGCAGGCTACCGCAATCGCGGTTGCGAAGGACGTGAACCCGAAAATTCGCGTCGTCGTGTACGACGACGACACCATCCCGGAGTTCGCTCGCAATCAAGCGGGCCTCATCGTCGACCCGAATCTGCTGTCGGCGGACGCGGTCGCGGAAGAACTGACGGCGTAAGTCGGTTCGGAACAACCACTCGTGCAGAACGATCGAAACCGACGGTATCGGCCGGAAAAGGTAGAACTAATCACCTTCCTGCGGAACGAATTTTTATGACCTACGAAGTGCGTGATGAACTGCCGACAGTCGAGGAATTCATCGCCCTGCGCGAGGCCGCCGACATGGCGCCCCGGAGCATGGAAGCAGTCGAACGGGGACTGCCGAACTCCGTTTTCGGCGTAACCGTGGTGGATGAAAGTGGCGAAGTCGTCGGCATGGCTCGAATCATCGGCGACGGCGGGTCGGTGTACCAAATCGGCGATATGGCGGTGCATCCCGACCACCAACGACAGGGACTCGGTTCCAAAATGATGGAGCGACTGATGACGTATCTGGAGGCGAATGCGCCGGAAGGAGCCTACGTCAACCTCATGGCGGACGTGGAGGGCTTTTACGAACAGTTCGGATTCGAATATACCGCGCCTGCTTCGCGTGGGATGTATTTGCGGATGTAAGTGCGCCGTGAGGTTGCTGGGAAGTCCGAAAAATAATCCGGTGAACGCTACTCTGAGGATATTTTTGAGTTGCTGTTAGCAATCGCCGACTTCAATGAAACCGCAACCGCACTCGCCCACAGACCTCCCCAACCGACTGCGTTTCTCACTCCGGAAGAGCAAGCTCTTCCGTGCTCTCGTTCACTCCTTCGTCGCTCACGAGAACTTCGTTGCGATACTCATCCCTCGCGTGATTTCACCACAGACCCTCGACGGTAAACGCCTCGGGCCTGTGGAAGCACGCGCCATAGTGTTGTGGAAGGAAAGCAGACTCCCGATAACGATGAGTGCGCTTCCGAACCGAACGGCGTTTGTACCAAACCCTATAGACAAAATCGAAGTTGTTGAAAAGTAAATGAATAGGTCTTACAGCCTTTCAGCCAATTCCTGTAGTCGCGCGCTCCCGTCGCGGACGAAGGGGACGCCGTGGCCCATTCCGACGACTTCGAAGTCGGGTGCGCGTTCCGCCAGCGAGACGATGCTGTCGCGCACGTCGTCGGTGTCGTAGCTCATGGCCCACGACGAGGGCTTCAGTTCGCCGTGGCTCTCCATCACCAAATCGCCGAGGAAGGCGACGCCGAGAGGCTCGCTAATATAGGCGATGTGGCCGGGTGAGTGACCCGGCGTGGAATAGGCCGTGAAGCTCCCGATTTCGTCGCCGTCTTCGACGGAACGGATTTCGCTTTCGGGCGCGGAAACCAGCGACCCTACCACGCGCTGGAGTGCGCCTTTGTGGTTCCGCCAGTCGGGGGTTTCCGACCCCGAGAGAATCGGGGCGTCCGCTTTCCCGGCGAAAACGGGCGCTTCGAACGGAAGGCGGGCGAGCGCGCCGACGTGGTCGAAATCGTAGTGCGTTAGCAGCACGCGGTCGATGTCGTCCACGCTGTATCCCGCTTCGCTGACGCCGCGGGCGATGTCGCCGCTGTCGAAGGGCGTTCCGGCGTCGATGAGCGTTAGGTCGCCGTCGTCGTCCGCGAGGAAAGAGTTCACGTTCCCGAGGTCGAACCACCAGAGGCCGTCCGCGAGTTCGGTCGCCATGTGGGGTGCTACGACGGCGATCCACTTGAGCGTGGGGCGAATTCCGAGGCGAACGGGTGGTTTTTGGTCGTGGGACGCCGACCATCTGTTATGGGTTCGTCACTGCTGGACAGGTCGGAGGAGGTAGACAGAAAGCGCGCCGCGAAAGCCATTGCTCCGTTTCTCGTCCTCGGGCTACTCAACCTCGCGCTCATCCTCGGGTGGGGGATGAACCCGCTTTGGGGATTCGCCATTCTCCCGCCCATCCTGTTCATCAGCGTCATCGGCTGGATCGGGTTCAAATCGGGCTTCATCACCGACCACGCGGATTATCGAGAGGAAGATTCGGAAGAAACCGGCAGTGACCACATCACCGACGACCACACCCACACCGACCAGTCCGATTAAGTTCCGACCCGCCGTTTTCCCGGTATGTTCGACCGCTACGCAGACCTCGATTTAGACCCCGACGACGACGAAGTCCAGACCGCCGAACTGGTCGTCACCGACGACGTTCTCGTGAAGGCGTTCGCCCTCGGCCCCGGCGCAGAACTCTCGCCGCACGAACACGGCGATAGCACGAACGTATTCCACGTCCTCGACGGCGATGTAACCGTGATTCAGGACGGTTCGGAGGAAGTCGTCTCGGCCCCCGGCGTCGTCCTCCACGAGCGTGGGGTTGTACACGGGGCGCGAAACGAGACCGACGAAACCGTGAGTTTCACGGCGAGCCTCTGTCCGCTTCCTTGAAACAGGCGAAGAGAACGTCGAGAAGGCGTTTGTTACTCCCGGACAGTTGAGAATAGATTGTGAATTTCAGAGCGTTGAGAATTGGGATGTGACTGCTGTGGTTGCAGATGCAGAAGTTACCTCGTTACAACCAACCCCGATATCTCGAAGGGGTGGCCTACTCCTAGTGATTACAGTTACGACGCCCTCGCCAATCTGCTCTCCTGTTCGGAAACACTAACACACACGATTGAATTCCTGTCCAACTTCTCTGCGAACCGCACGCCTGCGTAACCGCTTTCGGAACGTCTTTGAAACCGGACTACATCTCCGGGGGCATGAACCGAATCATCGGAGAGCGAGAACTGGCCGAGACGCCGTTTTCCGCCGAGGACGCCCGCGAGACTTTCAAACAGATGGTTCTCGCCCGACGATTTGACGAGCGCGCAATCGCGCTCCAGCGCCGGGGCTGGATGAGCAGTTGGCCGCCGTACCGCGGTCAGGAAGGCTCGCAGGTCGGCGCCGCGCTGGCGATGGACGAAGACGACTGGCTGTTTCCCACCTATCGCTCCAACGCGATGCAGGCCGCGCGCGGCGTCCCGATAAGCGACATCCTCCTGTTCCGACTCGGACGGCCGGAGTTCGACTCCGAACACGACGTGCCGAACTTCCCGCAGGCGGTTCCAATCGCCACGCAGATTCCCCACGCGGCGGGCGTCGGCATGGGGATGAACTACCGCGGCGAGGAGGATGCAGTTCTCTGTTACTTCGGCGACGGCGCGACGAGCGAGGGCGACTTCCACGAAGGGATGAACTTCGCGGGCGTGTTCGACGCGCCGGTCGTCTTCTTCTGCGAGAACAACAACTGGGCCATCAGCCTCCCGCGGCACAAACAGACCGCGAGCGAAAGCATCGCGGTGAAAGCCGAGGCCTACGGCTTCGAGGGCGTCCAGGTTGACGGCAACGACCCGCTCGCAGTGCGCGAAACGGTCGCCGAGGCGCTCGATTCGGCCCGCCAAGGGAAACCCGTCCTGGTCGAAAGCTTGACCTACCGACAGGGCGCCCACACCACCAGCGACGACCCGAGCAAGTACGAAGATCAAGAACGCGACCTGCCCGAGTGGCGAAAAGCGGATCCGATCGAACGCTACGAATCGTGGCTCCGCGAGCAGGACGTTATCGACGACGAGTTCGTTGAGACGGTTCACGACGAAGCGGACGAAACGTTGGAAGAGGCGGTCGAGGAAGCCGAATCTGTCGAAGATCCAGACCCTCACGACGTGTTCGACCGGGTGTACGCCGACGTGCCGCCCCGACTGCGCAAACAGAAGGGCTGGTTGGATTCGTTCCTCGAAACGAACGACGTGTACGAACTCGACCACTGACGGATTCAGCACCCGCTAAACGACAAATAAAACGTTCGATTCAGTCGATTGCGATGTACGTTTTCGTGTCCACGACGCCATCGAGCCCCTGAATATCGGACGAAGAGGTTTGAAGCACGTTGTACACTTCCTCCGCGTCCACCTCTACGACGATGTCGTAATCTCCCGCGACGATGTGGGCTTCCTCGACGCTCCCTAAGCCTCTCACCGAGTCCAGTAGGCCTTGAGACTTTCCTGCGGCGGTGTTGACCATGATAAATGCGTGAACCATGGTATGTGATACTCTACCACGCGAGAAAAGTCTTTGCCCGGAGCGGGCACTACACGGGACTCCCCCTCATTCTCGGTACGACGATGGATTTCTTCCCGACTCACTCTTCGAACGGTTTGTCTTCCTCCTCGTAAACGATAGTCAGCCTCCCGGGTGTTTCACGATTTGTCGCTGTGCGAAGCCTGTCGAATGTTTCGAGCATTTCGTTCGGTATCCTAGTCCGATCTTCGACAATCGCCGACTCCTCCCGCAACGAATCGTACACCCGTTCCATGAGCAAATTTACGGCGTATGCATCCGATTTTGAGCGTATTTCGAAGGTCGCTTCGTGTCGCGCCATACCATGAGTTGACTTTGCAGCGGGAAAGCACCCTCGCCACCAATTCCGGATTAGCGGTCGTTTACACCGCGATCTCGACAACGTTAACGCGATGAAATATGGGTTCGAAGAGGTTCTCGAAGGCGAGGAAGAATGTATGATAAGGAGAATAAAATTATCGTGATGCCCATTATCAATCGCCGCAAACATTCACGCTGGTCGCCGGTATGCTTCCCCTTTCGTTGAGTGGCGCCCGGCCAACAGTGATAATCTGGCGACAGAACTCACCGGCGATGACCAATCCCCGTCGGCGATTACGGTCTTTTCGGGCATCGTGAACGACCGTCTTCGGAGAAAAGTTATTCAACCCCACTGTCGTAGGATGTTCCATGCGATTCGTTATCATTGGTGCAGGTCGTGTCGGCCTGCGAACCGCCCGCGTCCTCCGCGAAGAAGGCCACGACGTGGTTATCGTGGAGTACAACGCGAACAAGGCAAAGCGCGCACGAACCGACGGCTTCGAAGTCGTCGAAGGGGACGGGTCGCGCGAATCGATTCTCGAACAGGCTGGACTCGAATCCGCCGACGCCGTCGGCGGATTGACCGGGGATTTGAACGTCAACTTCGCGGCCTGCATGGTCGGCAAGCACAACGGCTGTCGAACCGTCCTCCGCATCGACGAGGATTACCGAGAAGATATCTACCGGAAGTTCGCAAGCGACGTGGATGAAGTCGTCTACCCCGAACGCCTCGGCGCAATCGGGGCGAAAAACGCCCTCCTCGGCGGGAACATCCGCGCGATTGCTGACATCGCTCAGAACTTGCAGGTGGTCGAACTCACCATCACGGAAGAATCGCCCATGCGCGGCTACTCCATCAGCGAACTGGAACTTCCCGCCAACTCGCGCATTCTCGCGTTCGGGAAGGAGGACGAGACGATGGGAATCCCGCTTCCGGACGACTCCCTCGAACGCGGGGATAGAGTCGCCGTTCTCGCGGATTTCTCCGTGTTAGAGGACGTTCGGCGGATTCTCGTCGGGGATAACAGTCGAGCAACCGCGGAAGCTGGAGGCGTCTGAGATGGTCGCCGCATACATCATGGTCAAAGCGAACACGGGAGAGGCGGATCGACTGAAAAACACGATCCTCGATATCGACGACGTACAGGATGCACACATCGTCGCCGGGGATGTAGACCTCATCGTCAAGGTGCAGGTCGAAAACCCCGCCGAAGTCAAGACGATTTCAGCCGACGGGATTCAAGGAATTCAGGGCGTCGAAGATACGCAGACGTATATCTCGATGGACTGAGGGTGAGGAAGAAGAACAAAAAAGCAAGAAAGAACGGAAGGAGAAACGGCGCGGCGGAGTTCCCAGAACTCCGCCGCGCTGCCGACTAGTCGTAGCTCTGGTGTGCCTGCGATAGTAACCCTGCCGCGGGGTTGCCGTACTCGTAGCCGGGAACGATGCCTTGTACCCACGTTCCTTCGACGTAATCGACGACAGCCATCGCGTCGTTGGGCACTTTATCTGGATAGCCCGAAAGTTCGAGCGAAAGCACGGCTTCGTCGCCCTCGCGCACGATTTCCGGCGACGTAATGTCGTCCGTGGACGCGACGGTGTGTGCGTCTTCCAATCGCAGTTCGAGCGTTTCGAACCAGCCGTTCTCGACCACGTCGGCGACCGACTCATCCTCGACGACCGCCGAGAGCATCGGCATTCGAATCGTCACCGAGACGGTTTCGTCCGTCACTCGAACGATTCCGTCGAACGGCGTCGTCGTCGCGACGTACGTTTCCTTGCCGTCTTTTTCGAATCCATCGTGTAAATCGAACTCGCGTTCGATGCTCGTCTGCGTCATTGCCCGGAGTAGGGTCGGCGGACTGAAGGGCGTTACGAGAAGTCGCGAGCGACGTCGATTTCGGACGTCCAGCGAAGCTCGTCGTCGAAGACGGCGGGCAAATCCTCCAATTCGAAGTAATCTTGCAGTTCGTCAGCCGCCAGGGTAACCGGAGGAGATCACCGTCCGAGAGGAAGTGTGTCTGAACGCCGTCGATGAACGGCAGAATGGTTCCACCCATCGACCGCCCGTTTGCCGAGTGCGAACGCGAGCAAACCCTGTATCGGCAGTCATCGAGGTTCCACGAAGTGGATGAGCGGGATACCGCTGTCGGCTTGGGCGATTTCGACCCCGCCATCACCGACGACGACGTACTGGTTCCCGACGAGTCGCTGCTCACGGGCGATAGAGAGCGCAGAGGAAATCCGGCGTTGAGCAGACGACCAATCATCCGTCCGACCACCGTTGCCCCGGTGTTTCCGATTTCGCTGTAGGTGACGACGCTGACCGGTGCTTGGAATGCCGAAGCAGGAACCGCCCGCGGTTCCACCGGACGAGAGGTTTCTATCTGGAACCGATTCCGTTCGAGCGGGTCGATAACCGTGAGGCCGGGAAGGTCGTCACGCAGTCGAAACTGCGGGAGACCCCCTCCCAACAACGTCGAAGACGGATACTTTGCTCACGATGTCGTGGAAGTGTATCCTCAGATGTCGAACCACTCGGTAGTGTAGTTCGTTTCCCGGAGATGCCAGCGCTGTTCCGGACCGGAGTCACCTGCTCGGAGCTCGACGATAGCGTCGAACTTCGAGGTGATGGCGCGAACCGGGGGCGAATCGTACTCTATCGGGAGAACGTAGTGGGCCATGCCGGAAACGTCCTTTAACGCTTCGCAAATCGGGCCGAGGAAGGCATCGACCAGTGCATCGTCGTGGGTTTCGACCAGCGGACGAAGCGTGTCGAAACAGAAGCGGAGTTCTGCAGGTTCGAACCCGCCGCGTTCCGCGTCGAGTCGGCGAATCGTGGCGACGATTTTGTCGCGGAAATCGTCAATATCGCCATCGATACGCTCGATTTCGGGGAGGATTCGCACCGAATCCTCCGCTACCGTCGAGCGAGAATCCGTGTGATAATCCACGATGTAGGCGTTTTTACCGATAGACCCGGCCATCGAAAGCCGACTACGGGCCGTCGAAATGCTCCGGTCGTGTAGGGCGAACAGTCGCGTTCGATTGCGCGACGTTTCGCCGAGTAGGGGCGTACTCGCCGTGTCGACAACGGAATCCGGAACCGACCCAACGACGAGTAGGTTTCCACCGAGTTGCTTGATGCGGGCGAGTCCGGGTTGCACCGTAATCGACCCATCGCCGCGAACCGTGACATGGTGGCCGTAAAGCGAAAATGAAAGTCGGCCACCCCGACGCGACGTGCCGTCGTCACGGGATTTGAACAGTTTGTCCAGTGCCTCCGGGTCGATAACGTCGTACAACTGTTCGGGGATTTCGGCTGGTTCGACACCCGCAACGTCCGCGACGGCCACCGTGACAGTCGTGCTAAGCGACTGTGAGCTAGCGAGGTCGTGCTTGACGCGATGGACACCTCGCTTATCGGGGGAACCATCCTCATTCATACACTTTGTAACACTCCGCAACCGACGTTCAAAAACCCATCGTCATTTATTTGACATTCGTTTATGAACTCTGGAATTGGAGGAGAGTGGAGCGTTGTTTTTACAGGAGTGCCGTTTGAACGTGGAGCAGTTGTTGACTTCTCTAAAATGTATCAAAATGTATTATTTTAGGATGAAATATGGTTCGGACTGGTGAGATACGCGTTGAAACCCAGATAGCCGTATTCGCTACAATAGCAGTTCCCGGCCGGTTAGTTCATCTTGGCGTTCACGTACCGAAGGAACCGCTCGACGGGATACGGCGCGGTACTGGCGATTTTCGCCTTGAGCGGATTTTTGCTCGGATTGACCGTGTATCTCCGCAATTCCGGCCATTTTTCCTCGATAACGCCGCTTATCAGATCGTGGTTAGGTGGAGAGAGTCGCGCTGAGTCGACGCTCAGCACCGTCAAC
Source organism: Haladaptatus pallidirubidus (assembly GCF_020700235.1). GTDB lineage: Archaea > Halobacteriota > Halobacteria > Halobacteriales > Haladaptataceae > Haladaptatus > Haladaptatus pallidirubidus. The sequence continues at coordinate 696,878 of NZ_CP085301.1, forward strand.
AGAAGGTTGTAGTTCGAAAACGGAGACACGCCCCTGATGGCGATGTCTTTTTCGCGCGGTGCCAGCGCACCCCATCGACCCATTCGTTGTTCCCAGTAGAGCAGGTTCATCGGTGAGATATCGTTCTCTTTCGCGTATTCGGTCGCGTCGGGCAGCCATTCCTCTATTTCATGCTCGACGAACTCGCTATTCGGATACTGAAGCATTTCACAGCAGTGGTCGACCAGATTCGCGCCGTTTTCGGGAGAGGGATAGTTTGTCTTAAATATTGGACCGTTTCCGGTCACGTAGATGTGTTTTTCCACGTCGTAGTTGTTGTAGAGGAACTGGACGTGTTTCGTCTTCGAAAGGTTTCGCGTCCAACAGAGATAGTCCGAAAGTGCGCTCCGAAAATCGTCGTCAAGGCCGCGCGGATGATGAATCGAGTAGTCGAAATTTTGCTCCGCGGCCATCCGTTTCGGGATTTTTACGTCGGGTGCTCGCCCGACGACCAATTGGAAAACGTGTACCACGTCACGTCTCGAACGATGTCCTTCGAGCAGGCGAGTATCGTCCGAGAATCCCATCCCGCCGTAATCGGCGTGAGAAGGTGGAACTTGTCGTTGAACGACTCCATCGCGCCCGAGATACTGTCCGCGATGAACTCCATCGGCGATTGCTGCGTGTCCGGCGAAAACAGCGGTCGCCGCGACGGTTCCATCGCATCCATATCGAGGATGTGGTTCGGAAGCACGCACCGCAAATCCCGAAACAGCGTTTTGTCGCCGATGAACGCACTTTCGTTGTTCGTGAACTGCGCCGAGTTCATGAACGCCACGGCCTCGGAATTCGTTCGCTGTTCCACATCGACCGAATCGAACAGCAGTTTGAGCGAGGTGGTGACCAACCGGGCGTCCGTGTGATAGTAGACGGATTTGTGCGCGAAGGCGTCCGGAATCACGGTCGCCGAATCCCCGTCAGAGTAGAGAATCACATATCGGCCCGTGAGCGCCTGTGAACGTCGAAAAACTTCTTTCAGCGATTTGTTGACGGTATCCCGCATCCACTTTCGAACTGTCGGGCCGTTCGGAAGAACTACATCGCCGATAACTGCGAGTTAGTTGTCGCCGTCCGACGCCTGGAAAACCGGAAGCGTTTCGGAATGGTACACGTCCAGTTCGTCCGTAAATTCGGCGTGAGAAAATCCGACGGGCGGCGTCGGTTCGAACGTTGAATCGCATACCAAAAATTGGTTTTGATGTTGCACGCGATTGTTCTGGCTCATTAGATAATTCGACTCATAACTCCAGATTAAAGGTATCGGCCCTCAGTAAATTTGTCAAAATATTTATTCAGTACAGAAATGGCTTCAGATAGGGTTGAAATCATAAAATATATAAAATTAAAAGTTGATACAGTCGGGCGTCGTTAGAGGGGATCGCTCGTCCAAATCAATCGTTCGGTAGTACGAGGGAGGGGATTCGAACTATGCCCGAACAGCCCGACTCGCTTCGCTATCGCTCGCTGTTCGGGCCGTGACCGGTTTCCTTCGAACCCAGATTACATTCTCCGCTCACGGAATAGTTCCTGGAGAATGCGAGGGATGGGATTCGAACCCATGGACTCCTACGAGAGCGGGTCTTAAGCCCACCGCCGTTGGCCTGGCTTGGCAACCCTCGCTCGTCAGTCGATTACCCCTTCCCATCCAAGTGGGTTTCGGTTGACCGGCCTCCTCGCTTATACACTCCGAGAATGAACCACCGTGTATGCTCGTCCTCTCGCGCGAAGTGTACGACACGCTCGTGAGTCGCGCACGCCGGGGTCGTCCGGCCGAAATCTGCGGTCTCCTCGCCGGAGCGCGGGACAGTCCCACCCGAATCGAAGACACGTTTCAGGCCGAAAACGTCGCCGAGACGCCGGAGACGAACTACGAGATTCATCCAGAGGAACAGCTGGCGATAATGGAGGAGATAGAAGACCGCGGGCAGGACGTCGTCGGATTTTATCACTCCCACCCGGCGGGGCCAGACCGCCCGAGCGAAACCGACGCCGCGGACGCGACGTGGGACGGCTACTCATACGTCATCGTCTCACTGAACGGGGCGTACCCCTTCGTCGGGTCGTGGCGCTGGACCGGAGAGGCGTTCGAACCCGAAACCGTCCACCTCGAATAGGCGATAAGATTTTCACCGCCCTCCGAGGAGGGAAGCGCATGGACGACCACCAGCGCGCGCGACTGGCACTGCAACGCTGTCGGACGAAGCACGCACCCGATTCGCGGGTCTCGGTTTTCGACGCGAAGGTCGAATCGGATGCAAACCAACTCTTCTTGCGGGGGAGCGTCTCGACACCCGAACTCGAAACGCACGCCCGGAACGCAATCGAGCAGGTCACCGACGAATCGGTGACGAACGAGCTGTCGGTTCTCGCGAACGAACGAACCGAGCGAACAATCGACGCTTCGGTCGCCCCCGTTCGCGGCGATTCGGACGCCGACGCAGAACAGGTCACGCAGGTTCTCTACGGTGCCGCCGTGACCGCGTTCGACCGCGACGGAGATTGGGTTCGGATTCGAACGCCCGACGACTATCTCGGTTGGGTCGAAGCGGCGGTTCTCACGACGCCGCAGGGGGAGATAGACCCGGGAAAAAGAGCGGACGCAGTTGTGGCGCACGAAATCGCCCCCGACGAGTTGGGGCGGCCAATATACGCCGGAACGGAGTGTCGAATGGACGGGTCGGAAGTCGTCTTCCGAACGGGAGCGACCATCGCGCGTTCCAACTTCGAGTCCAAATCCGAGTTGGAACCCGACCACGCGGTTCGACAATCGCCCGAGAACCCGACCGGTGAGGGAGTCGTCGAAGTCGCGCGACAGTTCTTCGGCACGGAGTACGACTGGGGCGGGATGACGACGGACGGAATCGACTGCTCGGGATTGGCGTGGATTTCGTATCGCGTCAACGGAATCGTCCTCCCGCGGGACGCCGACCAACAGCGCACCATGGGCGAGACCGTTTCCCGCGACGAACTTCTACCGGGCGATTTACTCTTTTTCCCGGGTCACGTCGCCATTAGCCTCGGCGGTGACGAGTACATCCACGCCTACGGCGGCGACGACGCGGTGGTCATCAACAGCTTCGACGACGGCCACGACGACTATCTCGCCGACTTGGACGAGAAATTCGAACTCGCCCGGCGACTCATCTGAGCCAGGAAAATACGGCGTCGCCGATTTCCGCAATTGCGTCCGCGGCGTCGGCCCCGTGAGGGACGTTATCGGCGAAGACGGCGAAAGCGAGCGGAGTGTCTCCGTCGGGAACCGACAACAGACCGGCGTCGAGCGCGGCGGTTGGAAGCCATCCCGTTTTGTGGGCAGCGTCGTTTTCGTAGGGCAGATACCGGGGAATCATCGACGTATCTTTCTGGGCCGAAAGTGGGATACGCATTCGTTCGTAGGCGTCCGCCGAGAGGGTCGCCTCGCACGCGATGTCGGCGAAGAATCGAGCGCAGTCGAAGGGGGCCGTGACATTCGCGGGTTCGTCTTCCGGAACGTGAATTCCGGACGCCTCGAAATTCGTCGCTTCGAGCGTCGTCATCATCTTGCGAGCCAATCGCGTGTTCCCCATCCCGAGTTTCGCCGCGGAATCGTTGACGGCGGCCATACCGAGGAGGTCGATGAGTTGGTTCGTCGCGGCGTTGTCGCTGGTCGCAATCATCGCGCGGGCCAAATCCTCGATTGTCGGCGTGGCGTCGAGTAGGTGCAGGACGCCGCTCCCGCCGACCCTGTTTTCCGGGTCAAGTGGGCACGATTCTGCGAGAGAATCCAGTCGTCCGTCGTATCGTTCGTACAGCGCGTACAGAACGGGGAGTTTCACCACGCTCGCGCTCCGAAACGCCTGCGAGGCGTTTCGAGAGCAGACAACATCGAACTCGTCCGGGCCGTAGGGAAACCCGAGGAAGACGCCGAGTTCGCCGTCGATTCGGTCGGCGTAGCGCTCGATGTATTCGGCTAGTTCGCCGCGGGATTCGAGTGTCGGCGTCGTCGGGCGCATAGTCACCGACCCCCTATCGTCGTTTGCATGTCGGCAATTTTCTTCCGCCTTCGTACAAATACTTTCGTCACGGCCCGCCGTGAATGCCAAAACGTTTATTTCACGTTTGTTAGTTTGTACCGGTATGGCAGGGATGAGCACACTCGACTGGTTGGGATTGGCCGGACCGTACGTGGTTTTTTTCGTGATGCTAATCGCGTACTACGTCCTCGAAGGTAGGCGAGAAAAACGCCTGCGTGAGGAATACGAGGAGGACAGCTATGCCTGATGGAATCGCCGGACAGGCGGGCATCTGGGTGCTCGGAACCTTCGGCGCGTATCTCCTCGTCCTCATCGGAATCGGGTTGTGGGCGTCGAAAATGATGGATTCTGTCGGCGACTACGTCATCGGCGGCCGTCAAATCGGGCCGGTCGTCACCGGCTTTTCGGAGCGGGCGTCCGAAATGAGCGGTTGGCTCACGCTCGGCGTTCCGGCGGACGCCTTCAACACGGGAATCATGGCGTTTTTGAACGGACTCGGGATGATTCCGGCGGACTTGCTCGCGTGGGCGGGACTCGCAAAGCGGCTTCGAAAGTACACCGAAATTGTCAAATCGGTGACTCTGCCCACGTTTTTCGCCACTCGCTTGGGGGACACCTCCGGCATGGTTAAAGGCGTCTCTGCAATCGTGTTGATGCTGTTCGAAGGCGGCTACGTCGGTGCGCAAATCGTCGCCGCCGGGACGCTGTTGCGGGTTCTGACCGGTGTCGAACCGTGGGTCGGCATCGTCGTCGGCGGCGTCATCGTCGTCGGCTACACGATGCTCGGCGGCTACTTCGCCGTCGCGTGGTCCGACTACTTCCAAGGGGCGATCATCCTCGCCGCGTTCATCGTCCTCCCCATCATCGCGTTCACGACTTACGGGCTACCGTTCGGTGACCTCGCGAACGTCAGCGGCGGTGCTTCGTTGACCAGTATCACCGCGGGCGCGACCGGCTGGGCCGCGGTGTTCGGCATCATCAGCTACGCCGCAATCGGTCTTGGCGTCCCCGGTAACCCGCACATCATGGTGCGATTCATGGGTATCGACCGGGTGAAAAACATCCGTCTCGCGGCGATGGTCGCCCAACTGTTCATGTTCGTCGCGTACGTCGGCGCGGCGCTCGTCGGACTGTACGCCATCGTCGTTTTCGGACAGGGTGACCTCGCGAACGCCGACAACGCGATGCCGCGATTGACACTCGACCTCCTGCCCGGCGCGGTCGCCGGAATCGTCCTCGCGGCGGCGTTGGCGGCGATGATGTCCAGCGCCGACTCGCAACTGCTCGTCGCCACGAGCGCCGTCGTGGAGGACGTGTACCACGGTTTCCTGAACAAGCAAGCGACCGAACAACAACTCGTGCGCTACTCGCGTTACGTCACGCTCGGACTCGGCGCTGCGAGCATCGCCTTCGCGTACCTGGCCAAGGATACGCCCATCTACACCCTCGTCCTCGATTACGCGTGGGGCGGTTTAGGCGCGGCAATCGGGCCGACACTCATCGCGGCCTTATGGTGGAAGCGCGTCACGGCGAAGGCTTCCGTGGCGAGCATGATCGTCGGCGCAACGACGATGGTGCTGTGGACGCAACTCAGCACCCTCCTCGACACGCTGGGGATGATGCCCACTGAATCCTCACCGTTCCTCTACAACCTCGTCGGCGTCTACGGCCTGTTCCCGGCGTTCATCCTCTCGGTGCTCACGCTGATTTCCGTCTCGCTCGTGACGAAACCGCCGTCCGGCGTCGAAGACCACTTCGACGTGTTCGACAAACCGCTCTCCGCGGTAACGAGCGAACCTGGAAGCGGGACGCCGAGTTACGTGACCGACGGTGGACGAGACGTGTCGCCGAAAGCAATCACAGAAGCGGACAACATCCGTGCCCACGTCGGGGAATCCGGCTACTGGAATGACGAGTGATGACCGGTAAACTGGTCGGGAAACGGCGCGAGCGCGCTGAACTCGCGGTCATCCCGCCGTCGGTTTCGCGCGAGGACGCTGGAACCGGCCGGGTCGGTGCGGTCGCGTACCCCTACCGGGTGTACGAGGCCGAGGTGACCATCGAGCGACCGTTCATGAGCGAGCGAACCGACCGGTTCGTCGCCAGCGTCGACCGTTCCCGCAGGTTGGTGGTTCGGGCGGACGGGGTTCCGGACGCGGAAGACAGAGAAATCGAGGACGTGCTGGTACTTCCAACGGAGCTTTCTCCCGAACAGTCCCGAGCGAAAGCGCGGGAATCCGTCCTCCAGTGGACGCTCCGTCGATACTCGCTAAACGACGCGCCGAATATCGAGTTCGTTCGGGACGTGGACGCCTACAAACTGTTCTGGCTGGTCGAGCGTCCGGAAGGCGATGTCATCGTGGACAGCGTTCGCGGGACGGAAGACCCACTTCGAGAGTAGCTCTATTACTCTCCCGCGGTGCTCACGACCCATACGCCGAGGGCCATCACCGCACCTCCTGCGAGGAACGACGGCCCGAGCGACTCCGAGAGGAGGAGCGCGCCGAGCACTGCGCCGACGACGGGTTGTGCGAAGAAGAAGACGGCGACCACGCCGGCGTCGAGTTCCTCCAATCCGCGATACCAGAGGAACCACGCCGCCGCGGTGCTGAACACGCCGAGGTACAGCACCGCCCCGACGATCGGGAGAGTTACGCTCGCGTCGAAGGAAACGGCTGCGAGTTCGAACGGAACGAGAACCGCGACCAGCGGAATCGATGCGAGCGTGGAGTAGGTCGCGGTTTCGAGCGCGGAGTAGGTTCTGACGAGGGGTTTGCCCCACACCGTGTAGCCCGCCCATCCGAAACTCGCGGCGAACAGCGCGAGAACGCCGAGGAGATTGCCGTTTCCGACGGTCGAAAAATCGTACCGTCCGGTGAGGACGATCAGCGTGCCGACGACGGCCAGAGCCATTCCCGTTCCTTTTCGTTCGGAGAGCGATTCGCCGAGGATGCTGACGCCGAGCAAGAGGGTAAAAACGGGCGTGAGGACGGTCAGCAGAGAACCCTGGCTCGCGGTGGTCAGGTCGGTGCCGACGAACTGCGTGACGAGGGTGAGCGCGACCCAGCCGCCGAGGACGCCGAATCGTTTCCAATCGTCCCGCGAAAACGACCGATTCGGCATCGTCAACCGGACGACCGCGAACAGCGTCAGGCCGCCGAGAACGACTCGCAAAAAGGCCAGCGTCACGGGAGGAATGACGGCGAATCCCCACTTGCTTACGACGTACATGCCACCCCACAGCGCGGCGGCGGTGAGGGGCGGGAGCGATCCGGCACGCGACATCGTCCGGAGGGTATCTCCCTCGCGGTAAATTTCTGTCCCTAGCATGGGAGGGCGAACCGTTATTCGCTCCGTGCGGGATTTCGTAACATGGATATCGACACTCGGCGAGAGTGACTGCGCAGGCACGCCGACGACCTCGTCTCCGACTTCGGGTCACCGGTGTACGCCTTTTTCGAGGACGACCTGCGGACGAACTACGAAACTCTCCGGCAGATCTTGGACGAGCATTATCCCGATTCTGCGGTTCACTTCGCGGTGAAAGCCAACTACAATCTCGGCGTTCTCTCGGTGCTCCGAGATGCGGGGTGTAAGGCGGAAGCCTACGCCAGGTGCGAACTGACGGCGACCCGGCGCGCCGGATTCGACGCGGAGGACGTGCTCCTCACGGGGATGAACCGCGCGCTGGAAGACATCGAACGCGCGCTGGAGTGGGGCGTCTCCCGTCTCCTCGTGGACAACGCCGCGGAGTTGGAGAAAATCATCGTGGCGGCGGACGCGACTGGAACAACCCCGGACGTGCTGATTTGCGGCAACCCCGCGATGGACGTGCCGACCCATCCCGGGGTGGCGACGGCGACCCGCGAGAGCAAGTTCGGACTGGATATCGAAAGCGGACGGGCGATGGCAGTCGCGGAGGCGGCGGTCGAATCCGACGCCGTCTCGCTCGCCGGCGTGCAGTTACACGTCGGAAGCCAGATTCGCGGCGTCGAACCCTACGGGGTCGCCGCCCGCGAAATGCTCGGGTTTGCGGGGAGAATACGCGACGAGTTGGACGTGGAAATCGACGTTCTCCACCTCGGCGGCGGCTTTCCCGTTCCCTACGACGAGGACGTTCCTGCCACGGAGGACATCGTCGAACACATAGCTGAGACGATTCGTGGGACCTGCGCCGACCTCGACCTCGCGGAGCCGAAACTGTTCGTCGAACCCGGGCGCAGACTCGTCGGCAACGCGGGAACCTACCTCGCCACGGTCGGCGTCGTAAAGGAGACGCCCTACGCTGACTTCGCGGTGCTGGACGGTGGAACGAACGCCGTGTCCTCCCACTGGCCGTACCCGGTGTACGCGCCGAAAGACCGCAAACCGACGCGGAAATATCACGTCGCCGGTCCGCTCTGTTACACGGGCGACGTGATTAGCGAGGACGTAGCGCTTCCCGAACTCGGTCCCGGCGACCTCGTCGCGGTGGACAAAATCGGTGCATACTCGCTCGGCAGTGCGAGTCACACCAATGCGGAACCGAAACCGCCGGTCGTGTTGGTGCGAAGCGACGGCACGCACGAATGCCTGCGAACGCGAGAGACATGCGAGGACGTGCTCGGCCGCGACCGGAGCGAGGACGGACTGTGAACGGCACAGTTCGGATGGACTGTAGGTCCACGTTCCGCCGTGAGAAAGACATTTGGCTCGCCCGTTCGGTGACCAGACCATGAAACCGGCAGACGTGCTTTCGCCAGACCCAGCAGGCGGGACCGAAAGCGGGGGCAGTTGGGTCGCTGGATTGGTTCCGAACGCGATTGCGCTTCGGTGTCTCTCAGTCGAACTGCGCGCAGCGCGGGAAATCGTGGTCGGCGAACCGGCGAAGTTCGTACTTCGGGTTCGAAATCGTTCGCCGATTCCGGTCAGCGTTCGCCTGCCGACGAGTCGACTCTGGGGGTGGGAAGTCGATGGTATTCCGGATGCCGACGAACGACGGTTCGAGCCGCCCGAGTCGCCGCGACGAGTCGCGTTTCCGCGACGGGGTATCCGTCAGTTCGAGGGAACGTGGGACGGTCAGATCCGTCGGTCCGGAATCGACGGCGACGAGTGGCGGCCCGAACCGGGAGTCCACACCCTGACGGGATATCTTGCAACCGGAAAAAACGCATCAAATTTACGAGACAGCGTACAGGTAAATGTTTCGAACGGATAACCCTAGTATAAAAGGGCTGTCTTATTTGCTACATCCATCTTTGCTATTAGGTATCACGAACCGGGCAACGTGCCTGCATTAACAACTACCATGACAGAGAAAAACGACGCTCCGCTCGACCGACGACGCTTCCTGACCATGAGCGCACTCGGCGGAGCCACGGTACTCGCCGGGTGTGGCGGCCAAACGACCGAAGGCGACGATTCGAGTGGGACGGGAGGTACGTTCGTCAACACCACGTCGGAGGACGCGACGACTCTCGACCCGCGAATGAACGAACTCGCGTGGGTCAACAGTATGATGCACTACCTGTTCGACACGCTCCTGACGGTCAAACCGGACGGGAGCGAAATCATTCCGCACCTCGCCACGGAGCGACCAACTCAACAGGACGAAACGACGTACACCGTCCCGATCAGGGAAGGGGTGAAATTTCACAACGGAGACGAAATGACCGCCAAGGACGTGGCCTACTCGTTCAGTTGGGTTCTCGACGCGGACAACAAATCCACGAATCAAGAGAACCTCGCGTTTATGGACAGCGTGGAAGCGTCGGGCGACTACGAAGTGACGTTCAACCTCAAACATCCCTACGCGCTATTCGAGTTGGTGCTGACGGAGATGAACGCCGCCATCGTCCCGAAGAAGGACGCGGAGAACAAGGGCCAGAAACAGTTCGCTCAGAAACCGGTCGGAAGCGGCCCATTCAAACTGAAGGACTGGCAGTCCGGGTCGCATCTCACGCTGGAACGGTACGACGACTACTTCCTGAAAACAGCGAATCTGAAGGAATTGAAGTATCGGGTCATTCCGGAACCGGAAACTGCGTTCGTCGAACTGGGAACCGGCAACGTCCACCAGTCGTCGGTGCCGAAGACACTGCTCAGCGAGGCGGAGAGCAAGGATAACTTGCAGATGAAACGCATCTCACAGTTCGATTACAACGGCCTCGTCTTCAACGCGCTCAACGAACCGTTCGGCGAGCGCAAGGTGCGCGAGGCGATGCAGTATCTCGTGGATTACGACGAGATGTTGAGCACGACGAAGGGGAAACTCGGCAAGCGAATCTACGGCTTCATGCCGAAGGAAGTGAACGAAGCGTGGGACTTCCCGTGGCAGGAGTGGCGGGACAAATACTACCCGGAAAGAGATCACGAAAAGGCGAAACAACTGCTCGAAGAGGCCGGGTACGGCGATGGTTTCGACGTGTCGATGTCCACGCACACCTCTGGGAAGTTCAAAAACATGGCCATCAAGCTCCAGAACGAGATGGACCAAGTGGGCATCAACGCCGAGGTGCGCGAAGTCACCATCGGTCAGTGGTTGGAGGAACTCGATGCTGGTGACTACGACGTCACTTTCTACGGCTGGTCGGGCGGCCAAGACCCGGACGGATTCTACTACTACCTGTTCCGCAACATGCGAAACGACGATAGCGTGCCGGACGACTTCGTCGGCAACGCCTCCGCCGGAATGTTGCACGAAGCCAACCCGAACAGCGACAAACTGGCGAAAGCTGACGAGAACATTCGGAAAGCGCGAAAAGTGCAAAGCAGAGACGAGCGCCGAGAACTGTACATCGAGGCCGCGGAAGCGTTCCAATCCGAGTATCCGCACATTCCGGTGTACTCAGAGCAGTCCGCAACCGCGTGGAGTACCAAAGTAAACGGCTACGACCCGACCGCATTCGCCGCACAACCGCTCTGTAACAAGTGGTCGAACGCCTCGCTCGAAAACTAACTACATCGCGTTTCGACTTCCAAAGGAGATATTTCAGTACACGAAACCATGAGCATGTATCGCTACACCGTCCGTCGACTCCTACAAATCATTCCCGTGTTGCTGGGCGTTTTCACGCTGACGTTCGTGATGATGCACGCGCTTCCGGGGAATCCGGTGCGCATCTACCTCGGATTGAATCCGAGTCAGGAACTCGCGGACGAACTCATCCGGCAGTACGGCTTCGACCGACCGCTGTGGCAACAGTATCTGGACAACCTCGGACGAGTGTTGCAGGGCAACCTCGGCGAATCGTTCATGCGTAAGCGTCCGGTGACAGACCTCATGCTGGAGCGACTCGGCCCGACGCTGACCCTGATGGGCCTGTCGTATGCCATCGCGCTTCCAACGTCGCTTCTGCTTGGCATCTACGCCGCCTCGCGGCACAACGAGTTGGGCGACAGCGTCTCCCGGTTTTTGGGACTGGCAGGCCTTTCGACGCCGAACTTCTGGCTGGGCCTGATGCTCATCTTCCTATTCTCCTACAAATTGGGATGGCTTCCGGCGTCAGGCTACGTGCCGTTCGGACAAGACCCGGTCGAGTCGGCAAAGCGCCTCGTCCTGCCCGTCATCACGCTCACGACTGCTCAAACGGCGACGTTGATGCGAATGACGCGCTCCAGCATGGTCGAGGAGCTATCACAAGACTACGTTCAGACGGCACGAGCGTACGGACTGCCGGAACGCAGAATCCTGCTCAAACACGCCTTCAGGAACGCGCTCCTACCGTTGGTGACGATTATCGGTCTTCAGCTGTCGTTCCTGCTGGACGGGAGCGTCATCGTGGAGAAGATATTCGCCATCCCCGGCATGGGTCGGCTGTTCTTCTCAGGCATCATGAGCAACGATTACGGCGTCATCATGGGTTTGACGCTGTCGTTCGCGCTGTTGTTCCTCGTCGGCGTCCTGCTGACGGACCTCGCCTACGCCTATATCGACCCACGAATCAGGTACGACTGATATGAGTACGAACAAATCACTGTCGGAGACGAGCATCGACACCGAAAGCCGACTCATGGGAACCATCCGAGAGCTTCGGTACAGCCCGACCGCCATCATCGGCGGGGTAATCGTCGGCACCCTCGTCGTGCTGGCCGTGTTCTCGACCATCGACCTCGTGCTGTTCGACAAGGCTCTCATCACTGCGATTCACGCAGACCCCCACGTGATGAACCAGCCAGAAAGTTACTCGGCTCCCTCCCTCGACCATCCGATGGGAACCGACCAGTTCGGGCGGGACGTACTGTCCAGAGTTATCTACGGAAGCCGAATCGCGCTGGCCATCGGCGTCATCGCCGTCGGAATCAGCTTCCTCGGCGGCATCGTCTGCGGCGCGACGGCGGCCTACTTTGGCGGCCGAATCGACGACACCATCATGCGCCTGCTGGAGGTGCTGTACTCGATTCCGGGCCTCATCCTCGCCATGACGATGATGGTGATTATGGGGCGGAGCGTGTACAACCTCTTTCTCGCCTACGGGGTCATCGGCATTCCTGCCTACGCCCGCGTCATGCGGTCGGAAGTGCTCTCTCTCCGCGAGGAAGAGTACGTGGAGGCGGCGCGCGCCGCCGGACTACTCAAACGCACCATCCTGTTCCGCGAAGTCGTGCCGAACGGACTGGCCGCGGTCGTCGTACAGGCCACCCTCTCGATGGGGAGCGTCATCATCGGTGCGACGGCGCTGTCGTTCCTCGGATTGGGCGTTCAACCGCCGACGGCGTCGTGGGGTCGAATGCTGAGCCAGGCACAGGAAGCTCTGATCATCGCACCATGGGTTGCGGTGTTCCCCGGTCTGATGATTTTCATCACCGTGATGGGGTTCAATCTGCTCGGTGACGGCCTGCGGGACGCAATGGATCCGCGAACGACGCTCCGCAAGGCAAATTGGGACGAACTGGACGACGGTTTCCTCCCAAGCGAGAGCGCGCCGAGGGACGAACCGGACGCCGTCGCCGACAGACCCGCGACGGACGGCGGGACGGATTCGAATCCCGAATCGGATACGAAGACGGGAGAAAGCGAGACTGAGAGGGGGCGAATGCAATGAGCCTCCTCGAAGTCGACGACCTCCGGACGTACTTCTACACGGAAGGTGGCATCGTGCAGGCGGTTGACGGCGTCAGTTTCGAGGTGGGCCGCGGCGAAACCCTCGGACTGGTCGGCGAGAGCGGGGCCGGAAAGAGCGTGACGGTCAAAAGCCTCCTCGGACTCATCAATTCGCCCGGCAAGGTGGTCGATGGGTCGGTTCGGTTTGACGGGCGCGACCTGACCGACTGCTCCGAGCGTGAACTGCGACGGGAGGTTCGCGGGAGCGAAATCTCGTTCGTCTTCCAGGACCCGATGTCGGCGCTGAACCCCGTCTTTACGGTCGGACACCAAATCGCCGAAATCGTGGAGTATCACACTGACCTGAGCGAGAAGGAGGCCGAGGAGCGGGCGGTCGAACTGCTGGACGACGTGGGGATTCCAGACCCGGAACAGCGGGCGGAACAGTATCCGCACGAGTTTTCGGGCGGGATGCGCCAGCGGGCGCTCATCGCCATGGCGCTGTCGTGCAGTCCGAAACTCATCATCGCGGACGAACCCACGACGGCACTGGACGTGACGATTCAAGCCCAGATTCTCGACCTGTTCGACGAGATTCAGGCAAAGTACGACACCAGCGTCGTCTACGTCACGCACGACCTCGGCGTCGTCCGCGAGGTCTGTGACAGAGTCGCCGTGATGTATCTCGGCAAAGTGGTCGAACACGCGCCCTACGAGGAACTGTATCGAAACCCGAAACACCCCTACACGCAGTCGCTTCTGCGCTCCGTCGTCCGCCCCGACGAGCGCGCGGACAACCTGAATCCAATCGAGGGAACGATGCCGAGCGCGATCGACCCGCCTTCTGGCTGTCGATTCCGCAGGCGCTGTCCCGTGGCCGTGGACGACTGCGCCCGCATCGAACCGCCGCGAATCGACGTAGGGCCGAACCACGATTCGGCCTGCATCCTCTACAAAGACGAGTACGATGGGAAAGACGAACCGACGCTTCACCAGCGAGGTCAACGATGAGTCAACGCCTTCAGCAACGCCCGGAACAATCGGACGAACCACTGCTCAGGGTCGAGAACCTGAAGAAACACTTTCCGGTCAACTCCGGCTTCATCAGTTCGGTTCGGTGGAACTCCGACGGCGGATTTCCGCTCGAACTGGACGACAAGAGCGTGAGAGCGGTGGACGGCGTCAGTTTCGACCTCTATCCCGGCGAGACACTGGGCGTCGTCGGCGAATCCGGCTGTGGGAAATCGACGCTCGCGCGAACCCTACTCGGCTTGACAGAACCTACGGATGGGGCGGTCGAATTTCGCGGAACCCGAACCACGACGTTCGACAGCGATGCAAAGCGGGAGTTCCGGCGGAACGCTCAGATGGTCTTCCAAGACCCTCAATCGAGTCTCAATCCGCGCCGGAAGGTCGGGAACATCATCGCAGACCCGCTGGAAGCGGCGGGAGGGGACGAAAGAAAGCGACGGGAGCGCGTCCGCGAACTGCTCGGGCAGGTCGGTCTAAAAGCGGAACATTACGGACGCTATCCGCACGAGTTCTCGGGCGGTCAGCGCCAGCGAATCAACCTCGCGCGTGCGCTGTCGATCAATCCCGACCTCGTCATCGCCGACGAACCCGTGAGCGGACTGGACATGAGCGTGCAGGCCCAAATCCTCTCGCTCATGCAGGATTTACAGGACGAGTACGGCCTGACCTACCTGTTCATCACGCACGACCTCTCGGTGATTCGGAACGTGGCAGACCGCGTTGCGGTGATGTACCTCGGCGACTTCGTGGAAACCGGTCCGGTTGACCGACTGTTCACGGAACCGCATCACCCCTACACGCGCGCCCTGCTAGATTCGGTTCCGAACCCCGACCCCGATACACGCGGCGTCGAATCGAAACTGGTCGGGGACGTTCCGAGTCCGAGCGACCCGCCGTCGGGGTGTAAATTCCACACTCGCTGTCCGTCGCTCATCGTGCCCGACCCCTTCTCGCGCGAGGAGTACCGCGAATACGTGGAACTCAGGAGCGACGTGCGCGATGAAACCCTGCAAACCGACACCGACCCGGCGTCGGTTCGAGCGCACTATTTCGAGGGGAACCTTCCGGCAGCGGTCGAGGAAACGGTCGAGCAAGCCGTTTCGCACGCCGCGGACGGAAACTGGAACGAAGCCCAATCCGCGCTTTCTGAATATCTCTCACCCTGTGAAGCGCACGTGCCGCAACTGGAATCCGTCGATAACGGTCAACTGTCGGCCTGTCACATCGACAGTGACGACCGAGAGGCCTTCTCGTGGTAAGGTCCGACAGTTTCGCATCGAGCGTGCTGGCGCGAGAGCTCGCTGGCGACGAACTCGTCACTTACAACCCGGACGTGCCATTGCCACCCGCGTCGAACACGAAACTGCTCACCGCCGCGCTCGCGCTTTACCACCTCGGCCCGGATTACCGATTCGAAACGCGCGTTTTCAGCAATGGTAATTCCCTCGTGCTCGCAGGACGAGGGAATCCGTCGCTTTCGCCGACGCAGTTGTCCGTGCTCGCGGAACGCGTCCGAAATGCCGACATCGACGCGGTCACCAATCTCGTCGCCGACGTGGGATGCTTCTCCGAACCGTCCCGCGGACCGGGGTGGATGTGGGAAGATGGGAAATACAGCTACGGTGCCGAAAGCACGGCGCTCGCACTGTCCGAAAACACCGTTTCGGTGACGGTATCCGGTACAGATATCGAAATCACGCCGAAGACGAACACGACCGAATTCGTTACGGATTTCGACCCGACGGCCGACGAACTGCACGTCTTTCGAGATGGGGACGAGATTCGAATCGAGGGAAAGGCGCCCGACGAATTGCGGACGGAAACCGTTCCGGTTCCCGACCCGGTTTGTCACTGTCTCCTCGCGTTTCGGGACGCGCTGGAGGAAACGGGAATCGCACATACGGGCGGGTTGCTGATGTCCCGAAATACGGATTCGGGAGCGGCGATTGCAACCGTGAAATCGCCACCCGTGTCGGAACTCGTCCGGGAAATGAACGTCCCGTCGAACAACTTCCTCGCGGAACAGCTCGCGCGAACCGTCGCTCGCGAAGTTCGGGGCGACGGTTCATGGGACGAATGGGAAACGGTCGTGAACGAATTTCTCGATTCTCGCAACGCTGGCGGGGCCAGAATCCGGGACGGGTCCGGCCTGTCGCGGTACAACTTGCTTCCCGCCCGCGGCATCGTCCGCGTTCTCGAATGGGTGGAAGAACAGTCGTGGTCTGAGACGTTTTTCGCCTCGCTTCCGAAACCCGGCGAGGGAACGCTCGAAGAGCGACTGTTAGACGTTGTCCCTGAAATCCGGGCGAAGACGGGGACGCTCACGGGGAGCAGAACCCTCTCGGGAATCGTCCGTCGGGACGGGGAGGAAAGCGATGTGGTGTTTTCTGTGCTTCTCGGCGGATTAACAGGCGAGGACGAGGAGAACGCGCGGGAGACGATAGACGATTTCGTTCGGGAATTGGCGGACTGAGGGTGCGAAGACTTTTATTCGAAGACGCGGCCAGCGAAGAGCAATGCACAGCTAGTATCGTTCAGCCATTCGGGTGGTGCGGTTTCTATCCGGGAATTTCTGGTTACAGCCCGAGCAACGCGTACCATCTCGGCGTGCCGGATGATTCCGGCCGAAGCCGGGAGAGTCACCGACGCTTGGAGTGCGTTGATACCGGAACGTAGCCACCGAAAACCTCGAACCGCGCTTATCCGTACCACTCGTTTCGCCCCGCGCCACCAGCGCGGAGCATCGCCACGGATGCCTCGAAGACTTCCGCGTACTCCTCGCCTTCGACGCGCGTCGTTCGCCCGCCGACTCGCTCAACGGAGGGAAGTCTCGCGGCGCGGGCGGCCTGATTCGTTGTCGCCCAGTCGGCCTCGATAGCGGCAGGTTCGTCGGGAATCGGCTGAGCGAAGTCGTCTGTTTTCGCCCGTCGAACCGCTCGCTCTGCCGCGGTTCGAATCCGGTTACGGGCGTCCTCGGCAGGAAGACAGTCTGCCGTAAATCGGTCGATTCCATCCTTGACGACCGCGGTTTCCGCATTTTTCAGTTCGTCGCGGGCTTCGGCGTCGGTCGCGTCGTCGCCCGTTACGAGGCCGACGGGAACCCCGAGCGAGCCCGCGAGTCCGGCGTTCCAGCCGAGCTCGCCGACTTCGTCGTTGTTCACGCGAAGCGAAACGAGAATCTGCGAGTAGAAGGTGTGGTTCAGGACGGCCTCCGGCGTCCCGGCTTTGCCGTGATAGCCGACAAAGAAGGCGACGTCGTGGCTCGTGGTCAACCCTTGCATCATCGACCGGGGTTTTGTGCCGCCGCGAATTAGGCGGGCGGCGTCGTGGAGCACGCTCCGGGAGAGATTCGTCATCGAGGAGTGCGAATCGTTGACGAGAACAGCCTCTGCACCGCCCGCTAGTGCACCCTCGATTGCGGCGTTCACGTCGCCGACCATCAGTTCTCGGCCAGCGTCGTAGTCGGCTTCACCTTTCACCACGTCTCGCGGGTCGGCGATGCCCGTAATGCCTTCCATGTCGGCGGAGATGAAAACGTTCACAGCTCCGCCTCCAGCGCTCGTTCGACCTTTTTCAGGGTTCGCTCCCACGTGGCCCGTTTTGAGAAAACGTGATTCTCGTCGGGGTAGTGGTCGGCGTCGAACTCCTTGCCGAGGTCGGTGAGGGTTTCGACCACGAGGTCTAACTGCTCGAAGTTGACGTAGCGGTCACCGGTTCCGTGGAAGTTGTACAGCGGAGCTTCGTAGGCGTCCATGTGCGTCGCGGGCGACGCCTCGGCCCAGTGTTCCGGAACGTCCCACGGCTCGCCGCCCATCCTGAGTACTTCCGCGGAGGCGGCGGGCGGATACTTCGTTTCCTCGGCCCAATCGCGGTACAGTTCGAGGTCGGCGAGTCCGGCGAGATTGACGCCGAGCGTGAACGCGTCGGGGTGCGTACCGAGCACTTGGAGCGTGGCGTAGCCGCCGTAGGAGAGGCCCCAAACGGCGACGGAATCGGCATCGACGTAGTTGAGTCCTTTCAGGTACTCGCCCGCTCGCGCCACGTCCTCGATTTCGTCCGCACCGCGAACGCCTGCGATGGCCTGTCGAAACTCCCGTCCGTAGCCGATTCCGCCGCGATAGTTGACGAACAGGCCGACGTATCCCTTCTCTGCGAGATACTGGTGGAACGTGTAGAAGAGGCTGTACGACCGCGTGGGATGCCAGCCGTCGCGCATCTGTCGCATCGGCCCACCGTGGACGCAGACAACCGCGGGGAGGTTCGTCGCGTCGTCCGAAACTGCATCCGATTTCCGCGGGTCGATGAGATAACCGTCGATGCACCGACCCGCGCTTTCGAACTCGATGCTTTCGGGCTCGATTGGTGGGACCGGCCACGCCTCAACCTCGGATCGAGTGATTCGGTGGGTTTCGTCGCTCGTATCGACGCGGACTTCCGGCGAGCGTCGGGCATCCGCGTGCAGATACGCCAGACCGTCGCCGGATGGCGACGGTCTGGGATGGACGTTCGTTCCGGGCGTTTCGACGAGGAGTTCCGTTCGTCCCGAGAGCGTTACCGAAAAGATGTGGCGTTCGCCGGGGTTGTTTCGGTTCGAGGCGAAAACGAGGGTTTCGTCGTCCGTCCACCGCGGCGTTCCGTCGGCGACGCCTTTGTCCTCGAAAGTTCCTTCGGTGAGTTGCGTTCGTTCGCCAGTTTCGACATCGACGACGTGGATGTGATCCCACCCGTCGAGAGGAAGGACGAGGGCGATTTTCGTCCCGTCGGGGGAGACCTCAGGTGCACCCTGCGAGACGACGCCGCGTTCGCGGTCGATTTCCCGCGCGAGGACGATTTCTTCGCCGTCTTCCGGGTCAACTGCGACGATTCGCCGGACGCGGCCACCTTCGCCTTGCCGGTCGAGAACGACCCGACCGTCGGCCAACCACGCCGGAGTGTGACTCGCCATTTCGCCGCGAGTGCGCCACACTAATTCGTCGGCTTCGACATCGACGACGCCGACCTGCGTCGCCTCGTCGCCAGCGAATCGATAGGCGAGATACGTATCGTCGGGAGACCACGCGAACATCCGAGATTCGGCGAGGAACGGGCCGCGCTTCGGGACGTCGTAGGTTCGTTCGCTCCCCGTCGCAACGTCGCGGACGACGGGTCGGCCGTCGCGGTAGAATGCGAACCGTGACCCGTCGGAAGACCACGTGTAGGCTTCCCGGTCGTCCGGGCCGGAGATGAGTCTGCTTGTCGTCTGCCCGTTCGGGTCGGCCAGAAAGAGGTCACCGTCGTCGGTGGCGACGAGCAGTTCCGCGGCGGTCGGCGACCACGAAATGTCGGTGACGAAACTGTTTTCGGGCGAGAACCGCCACGTTCGCTCCCCGGTTCGGTCGGAGACGAACAGTGCCTTTCCGTCGTCTTCGTACAGCGTGACGGCGAGAAACTCACCGTCGGGAGACCACGAAGGAGTAGCAGGATACTCCACATTTAACACGTCAGAGAGTGTGAGGCTCGATGACATACCCACCTAATTTACACACAGCCTCAAAGCGATTCCCAATCCGGCGAGGGTAGTTGAATACATTTTGATGCGTCAGTAGTTCCGTCCGCCGAGTTTCGTTAGAAACGCATCGAGCACTTTCTGCTCGCCTTTTCGGAGGTGTTCGAGGAACGTCGGCCCGCTGATGCCGAAGTCGTCGGCGATGTCGTTCGCAGACACCTCGCGGGGCCAGTTGTAGTAGCCGACGTCGTGTGCTTCGAACAGGCATTCGGTCTGGCGGGCCGAAAGCGAATCGTAAATCTTGTCGCTGGTGTCGGCAAATTCGACGTTGTCGTGGGGGTTCACTTCGTGGATGGCTTCCAGCGTGATGTCGTACTCCTCTTCGAGGCGGGCGAACACGGATTCGAGGCGGTCGGAGCGCACGAGAACTGTCCAGTGTTCGTATCCGCCGGTAATGTGAACCGGTTCGATGGGCATGAACTCCGAGTTGACAATTTCGGGAACGATGCTCGATGCGCGCTCGTAGGTGACGACGACGCGGGCGCGACTGCCGCCGTCCTTCAGGATGGCCGTGCTCTCGACGACTCCATGGGAGTCGATGGCTTCGACGAACGTTTCGACGTCGTGGTCGCCCTCGGAGACGAGAATAAAGTCCCCTTTGACCGTCTCGTCGGTCGGATAGAGCGATTTCTCCAGAATATGCGTCCCGTCGTACTCGTCGGTCACTTCCAGTGTCCAACAGCCGGGATGCCACAGTTTGAGTTCGACCTGTCGATAGGACGCCCCATCGTGTTGGTCTCTGACGTGGATGACACTCATGGCATGTGATTACGCCACACGGTGAAAAATTTGTGGGATTTTCCGGTTTATATTTTACGCTGGGCGGCCCACACCGCGGTCGCGCCGAGCAAAATCGCGGGAACCAGCGGCACAACGATGTACGCGAACTTGAACGGAAGGTACGGCGGATTGATGTAGATGAGAAGGGGCGCGATGATGAACGCGAGCACCATCACGGCGACCAAAACCCATCCGCTTCGTCCGAACTCCCTGCTTTCAGTCATCATAGTTCACTGTCGGGTTTGACGACGACTTTTCCGAATCCGTCGCGATTTTCGAGCATTTCGTGGGCGCGCGCCGTCTCACTCATAGGAAGCACGTCCCGTATGGCGGGTTCGAAGGTACCGTCCCAAACCAGTTCCAGCGCGTCGTCCGCTTCGCCGTGAGAGGCCATCGTGGAACCGATGACGGACAACTGATTCCAGAAGATGCGGTTGATGTCCGTTTCCGGATTGCCGCCCGTGGTCGCCCCGCAGGTTAGAATCCGTCCGCCCTTGGCGAGGCTCTTGAGGGAGTCCTGCCACGTCGCCGCGCCGACGTGGTCAACGATCACATCGACGCCGCGCTTGTCCGTCAGGTCGCGGATTTGCTGGACGAAATCGTCGTCCTCGTAGTTGATGGCGTAGTCCGCGCCGAGTTCGCGCGCGTGGTCAAGTTTCTCCTCGCTGCTGCCGGTCGCGTACACAGTCGCCCCGGCGTAGTCCGCGATTTGGACGGCGGCGTGCCCGACGCCGCCGGACGCGCCGAGAACCAGCACTTTCTCGCCGGGGCGAACGTCCCCCCGGGTGAGGAGCATGCGCCACGCGGTCTGGAAGACGAGTGGCGCGGCGGCGGCCGTCTCCCACGA
Source organism: Haladaptatus pallidirubidus (assembly GCF_020700235.1). Taxonomy (GTDB): domain Archaea; phylum Halobacteriota; class Halobacteria; order Halobacteriales; family Haladaptataceae; genus Haladaptatus; species Haladaptatus pallidirubidus. Next base: position 718,156 of record NZ_CP085301.1, read on the forward strand.
AACGCCCTCCGGAACCCGAAGCAGGTTGTCCTCGGGCATCACCGCGAGTTCACTGTGAATTCCGCGAACGTGTTCGCCGATGACGTGGTATTTCACGCACATCGAGTGCTGGCCGTGGCGGCAGAACTCGCATTTTCCACAACTGACGCCCGCCGAGAGGGCGACCCTGTCGCCGGATTCGAAGCGAGTTACGTCCTCGCCGACTTCGAGAACTTCGCCCGCTCCGTCACTACCGGGGATGTGCGGCATATCGAGCGAGAGACCGGGAAGCCCCCGTCGCGTCCACACGTCCAAATGGTTCAACGCGCCCGCTTTCACGTCGATGAGAACTTCGTTTCGTGCCGGTTCCGGGTCGGGGAACGCCGCGTAGTCGATAACCTCCGTCCCACCGTGCCCTTCGAACTGGACGGCTTTCATGTGCGATAGGTCGGATGGGAGGCCTAAAACTGTACCTTAACGGATTCGCCGACGATTTTTAGGAGTCGCGATGGGAACGAACAGCTATGGTCGATTTTCAGTCACGCGATACACGCCGCGCACCGATGGACGAGGAGGACGAGGAAGCGGACGAAACCGCCGAAGAATCCAACGGCAGGGAGAGAGCGGACGAACAGGAAGAAAACAAAAAACGGCAAGAGGAAAGCCATCAAAACTACCGCGATGAACGCGATCACGACGGCCAACAGCACGACCACGGTGACCAGCAACACGACCACGGGCACGACCACGACGACCACCACGCGCACGACGTGGACGAACTCGGATTCGGCGTCGTCACCGTTTCCTCCTCGCGCTCGCTCGACGAGGACGCCGGGGGCGATGCCATCGCCGAACTGGTCGAAAACGACGGACACGACATGGTGACGCGGGAACTCGTCGACGACGACTACGATTCGGTGCAGAAAACCGTGGACAACCTCGTCGGGCGAAAGGACGTGGACGTGGTCGTGACGACCGGTGGAACCGGCGTCACGCCCGACGACGTGACCATCGAGGCGGCGACCCCGCTCCTCGAAAAGGAACTACCGGGATTCGGCGAACTGTTTCGCAGTCTCTCTTACGACGAAATCGGGACGAAAATCGTCGGAACGCGGACGACGGCGGGCGTCGTAGATGGCGTCGTCGTCTGCTGTCTCCCCGGCAGTGAAAGCGCGGTTCGACTCGGAACGGAAGAAATCCTGCTTCCAGAAGTCAGCCATCTCGTCGGATTGTCGGGGCGGGAATCGGCGGAATGAGATTTAAAAATCGAAAGCGGAACTCAGAGACGAAGCGGTTCGGCCATCTCCCACCGCGAGGCGAACTGGCTATTGACGTTCGCCGCAAATTCAGGATCTTTGAGGTCTATCATGGCGAACGCCTCACCCGGCGATAGCGGATTGGCCACCTCGATACACACCTCGATTTCGTCAATGAGGTTGAACGTCCCGTCGAGTTTCGGCGTCGTCCGCACTGAAAACTGCGGATGATCGGAGAGCGTCGTGGCGTAGCGGTCGCCGACGCTCGACGGCAGTGTCCGGACGAGTTCCGGCGACATGAGCACCGATACTTCGACGTCGCGGTCGAGCGCCCGCTCGATGTGTTCGGTGACGGTTTCGCCAACGTCGCCGATGTCGAACGTCGGCGATACCCGCCCGGCGACCATGACGATTCGCTCCTCGGCAGCGTCCAATCGCTCTACGAGCAGTTCGAGCGATTCTTCCGGGCCGACCGCCGCAGTCCAAAACCCTTCTTCGATGGGCGGTTCGGCGGTGTTGAGTTCGGTGCTCAACTCGTTCACGATGCCTTCGTACTGCTCCGCCTTCGCGTCCAGTTCTTGCAGTTTGTCGTCCAGCAGTCGGTCGAGGGCGGTGCTCGGTTCGACCGCGACGTACTTTTTCGGCCGACTCGCGCTCTGACTGCGGACGAGATTGTGCGTCTCCAAACTGTTGAGAACGTCGTATATCCTCCCCATCGGTACTTCGCTCGCGCGCGACAGTTCTTTCGCCGTGGTCGGCCCGGTGTTCAACAGTGCCCGATACACCCGCGCTTCGTATTCCGAGAGACCTAAATCGCGGAGACTTGCCATGTCTGTTGACATTACGCTAACTCTATAAAAACGCTCCGTGCGTTCGATGAGGTTTCAACCGCGCGCTTGCTCTTCCCCATACTATTCATACTAAAAGAAATCAGCTGCGAGTTCGTTCAGTTCGGCGGGCGTCCTCGCCGGGTCGGACACCGTTCCCGCGGAGACGAGATAGGCGCGACCGTCTTTCAACTCAGCGTCCGCGCCATTCACACTACCCACACTGGTCGCGTTCGGTACGACGACTTTCTCGTGGTCAGCGATACGAAGGCCCGCGCGGTGGAGGTCTGACCCCGCCGGAGCGGCGACGACGACTTGAATCGGTCGTCTACACAAGCGGGATGCGGCGGTTCCGTAGCCCGCGACCTGCACGCCGATTCTGTCCGCCGCGCCAGCGAACGCACCGAGTGCTTCTCGCGCCGTCTTCTCGTAGCGCAGTTCGTCGGTGAGAATCGAGAGGTCAACCAGCGCGTCGGCAAGCGCCGCGTTACCATCGACGGGACGAAGCGGACGGGAAAGCAAACCCGGCCCGTCCATCGGCCCATCCACGAACGCGCCGTCGTCCTGCTGGAGCGTGTCGATGGCGTAGTCCGCGACTTCGCGCGCGGTGTCGAGGTAGCCGGAATCCGTCCCATCGTCGTCGCCAAGCACCTGTACGGCGGTCGTGAACGCACGAGCGACGTGTGCGTGGTCGGCAAGCAGACCGGATTCGACCGGAGCCGTGCCATCTTCTACCCCATCGCTCCGATAGTGAACGACCGCGCCGTCGTCCACGAGCGAGTCGAGGAAGTTCAGCGTTCGCTCCGCGTAGCGTCGAGCGTAGTCGTCGTCGGTGTAGGCCGTGAAGGTGAGCAAGGCGTCGGCGGCCAACGCGTTCCAGTCCGCGAAGGCAGTGGAGTCGATGGCGGGCGCACTCTCGCTCTCGCGGTTGCTCGCGTCGCCGCCGTAATCTCCATCGCCGGATTGTTGGCTTCCGCCGAAGGCGTCGCCGTTCCAGAGCGTCGTCGTCAAGTACTCGATGGTTTTTTCGGCGGGATCGCGGTAATGCTCCTCGCCCGTGTACAGGTAGGCGTTCGCGTAGGCGCGTACGAGCGCGGCGTTCGCGTCAAGTACCTTCTCGTGGTGGATGTCGTTCCAGTCGCGAGTTCCGGCGTAGCGGAAGAAACCGCCGTCGTAGTTGTCGAAGAGATTCGCCGTAACGGGCGACAGGGTGGCGAGTGCGCGCTCTCGATCGCGTTTCAGCGCGAACTCGATGGTTCGAGGGAGGGGGAACTTCGCGTCGTCGCCCCACCCGCCGTGAGTCGCGTCGAATCGGTCTTCGACCTGTCCGACCAGCAGGCGCTCGATTTCCTCGGTAATCTCACCGGCGGGCGGATTCTGGTCGCGAACGTTTCGCGGCACCTGCGCCGCTTCTTTCCCCTTGTGCTTCCAGAGGTCGCGCACCTGTCCGACGACTTGCCGCATGGTGTCGTGGTCGAGGAACGTCGCCCCGGTCAGGTGCTCACCCTCGGGCGTGAGGAAAACGGTCGAAGGGAATCCACCCATGTTGTAGCGCTCCCTGACGCGAGGGTGGCGGTCGATGTCCACTCGAATCGGAATGAAGGAGTCGTTGACGTTCGCCGCCAGCGTCGGTATTGAGTACGTCGTCTCGTCCATCTCGTGACACCACGAACACCACCGCGCCGAGAGCGACAGCAGGGCAGGTTTGTTCTCGTCTTGAGCTTCCTCGAATGCGTCCGCCCCCCACTCTCGCCACTCGATTTTCGTTTGTTCCGCGGACTCGTCCATGCGCGAAGATTTGGGACGGATGGGGAAGTGGTTTCGGAAATCGGATGCTCGGAACGGAAGACCGTTCGAGTTGCCAGATAAGGACCGAGTATCCAAACGTTCGTTTCGCTGGGAGACGGAAAGCCATTTCAACCGAAACGAGCAGTGAGCCACGGGAACCAAACGCCACGATTTTGACAATCAAATGCAGTCGTAACCGATGGGACAATTACGACGGGAAAGTCAACGGCAGCATCTCGACGAACGATTCACAGAGCAACGGTCGCGGGACGGGAGTCGGATGCAACTCATCGAAATCACAACGAAAACGAACTTCCGAGCGTCGCAAAACCAAGTTACAAATTCTTGATAGCCATGACGGCGTCTTCGAGTTCCGGAGCGTCGAAAAACTCGCGACCGACGTAGGCGTTTGCACCAGCGGCATACAAGTCGCGGGCGGAGGCCAGTACGTCGTCGGGAAGCGGTTGCGGGTCCGCCCCGCAGAGCGATTTCCAGTCGGCGACGTCACGTTCTTTCGCGCGTTCTTTGGCGTCGTACACCGAATCGACCCATTCGGCCTGTTCGCGCTTGTGATACTGGCGGATGAACTCCTTGCTCACCTGCTGGCTGTAGAAGGTGAACCGATTTTCGTCGAAGGTGCCGACGACGTCTCCGACTCGAATCTCGCCGTCGTAGTAGAGGCACTCGATTTTTCCGTCCTCGTGAACGAGGTCGGCTTCGGCGGCTTGCCGAGTGATGATGTCGTTCACCTCGTGAGCGAGGTTTTCGAGGGATTCGATGCTGGCTTTCCCGGCGATTTTGTCGGCCTCTCGCCGCGAGAGATAGCGGTCTTCTTCCTCGTACTTCGTGGAGAACTCGACGACCGGCTCTTCGAGTTGCACCGCACCCTCCGGCCACTCCGGAAAGTCAAGGCCGTGGTCGGCGGGGTCGCTCCGGCGACGGAGACTCGACCCGACCGGAACGCTGTTCCGGAAGACAATTTCGAGCGGGATGAGATAATTTTCGTCGGCACCGCTGTGGAATAAATCGTAATCATAGTTCCGTCCCTCGCGAGGTAGGTTCGGAACCTGTGTGAGATCGATCACCATCTCGGTCGGGGGAGCAGTCGCATCCGCGAGGGGGACGACTTCGCCGTCAGAGACGACGCCCCGGTAATGGGTCGGAATCCCCTCGTTTTCGAGCAGTTCGAAGTTGAACGCCCCCATGGTGCAGAGGCTCGCGCCTTTGTCCGCTATTTCGTCGGGCATCTTGCCCCAGTCGAACACCGAGTAGTCGTCGGTAAAGACGAACGAGCCGCGTCCGAGGGAGTCCGGCGTCGGTTCGCGCTCGACCCGAAACTCCTTCACACTCGTCATGGTATGTGCTCTACCGTCCCCAGACTAAGAAGTTTCCATCCTTGTGCTGAAATGAGCCGACATGTGGCCGAACAATATACATAGTCGTGCGATGGATTCGGCCGTGACCCACTGCTTTTTCACGGTCGAACTGGATGAAGGCGTATGGCTAACGTGCGCGCGGAGAGCAACATTCCGCGGGGGGAGTTCGGATTCGAACACGTCCCCGAAACCGACCAGTCGTTCGAGAACGCGCTCGAAAAAGCGCGAACCGGCGAACGCCTGACGGTTGCGGACGGCGTCGAGCTGCTGACGACCGGCACGAACTCACCCGGCATCGACATCGGACGGAAAGAGATGGTGCTGGAGGCCGCAGACCGGCGCAGGGAGGTGGTGGTCGGCGACCGCGTCACCTTCGTCGCCAACCTGAACAACAACGTCACGACGGCCTGCAACACCGGTTGTCTGTTTTGTAACTTCAAAAACACCGCACAGAACTTCGAGGTCGGCGGCGGCGAGCACAGCGGATTCACGAAAACGCCGGAACAATCGCGCGAAATCGTCGCCGACGCCCGCGAACGCGGCATCTACGAAGTCACGTCGGTCAGCGGACTGCACCCCGGACTCACGTTGGACGACGAACATCGCGAAATCCTCGAAGCGAGCGACCGCGGCGATTTGAACTACAAACCGCCCTCGGCATACGAAACCGACCCGAGAACCTACGTCGAACATCTTCGAGCGATGAATCTCCCCAGAATTCACGTCCATTCGATGACGCCGGAGGAGGCGTATCACGCCCGGCGAGGGACGAACTGGGGATACGAGGACGTGTTCCGGAAACTGCAATCCGCGGGCCTCGCGAGCGTGCCGGGAACCGCCGCCGAAATTCTAGTGGACGAAGTTCGCCGCGTCATCTGCCCCGGAAAAATCGACACGAACGAATGGCTGGAGTCGATGGAGGCCGCGGCGAGCGTCGGCCTCGATATGACGGCGACCATCATGTACGGCCACGTCGAAAACGAGATGCACCGCGTCATGCACCTAGAGCGCGTCCGCGACCTCCAAGACCGAACGGGGACGATAACCGAGTTCGTTCCGCTCTCTTTCGTCCATCGAAACACGCCGCTGTACGAGCGCGGCATGGTCGATGCCGGCGCGACCACGCACGAGGACGAACTGATGATTGCGGTTTCACGGCTCTTTCTCGACAACGTCGATAACGTCCAATCCTCGTGGGTGAAGTACGGCGACGCGCAGGGATTGAAGATGCTCTCCTGCGGCGCGAACGACTTCATGGGAACCATCCTTTCAGAAGAAATCACGAAGCGCGCTGGCGGCGAGTTCGGCGAGTTCCGCTCGTTCGAGGAGTACGTTGAGATGATAACCGCAATCGGTCGAACGCCCGCGGAGCGTTCGACCGACTACCGCCAGATTCGAACCATCGATCCCGACGATTCCCCGTTCGGACCGGAGCTGGGACCGTGTGCCGACGGGACGCCGCTACTTCGGTGAACGATTCCCCTCACGTCTGAACTTCGAAGCGCGCACCGTCGGCTTCGATGATTCGCTGAATTTGGTCGGAAATCCAACCGTCGTCGCCGAGGAATTGCCGGTACACCGGGAGACGCTCACGAAGCGGCACGCCCGCTTCCGCCGCGATATCCTCCAACTCGCGCAGTGCCGGCCACGCATACTCCGGATTGATGTGGTCGTCCGTCACGGGCGACACGCCGCCCAAATCGTCCACGCCGCAGTCGAGCAGTTCGCGCGTCGGCGAGAGATTCGGCGGAACCTGCACGGAAATCTCCTCCGGGAGTGCCACCCGAGCCATCGCGACTGCCCGGCGCATCGTCTCGACCGACGGTTGTTCGAACCGCGACCGCTCGTTCGGCACGACGTTCTGGACGATGATTTCTTGAACGTGGCCGTGGCGTTCGTGAAGCTCTCGAATCGCCAGCAGGCTTTCGGCCCTGTCGCGCCAGTCCTCTCCGATTCCGACGAGCAGGCCGGTCGTGAACGGAACTTCCAACTCGCCCGCGGTGCGTATCGTGGCGAGTCGCTGGCCGGGATTTTTCCGCCGCGGGCCAGCGTGCGCCGCCACATCCGCCGTCGTCTCGAGCATCACGCCCATGCTGGCGTTCACGTCCGCGACGAGTTCCATCTGCTCCGGCGTCTGGTCGCCCGGATTCGAGTGGGGAAGTAAGCCCTCTTCCAGCGCGAGTTCGCACACTTCGCGGAGGTAAGAATGGATGGAGTCATGGCCCCACTCCGCGAGTTGGTCATTGACCCGCGTGTAGCGGTCGTCCGGGTCGTCGCCGAATGTGAACAGAGCTTCCGTACAGCCCGCATCGACGCCCATTCGGACGATTTCTCGAACCTCCTCGGGCGAGAGCAGGGAAGCTTCCCCAGGCGGATCGAAGTAGGTGCAGTACGTGCAGGTGTACCGGCAGGCCGTGGTGAGCGGAACGAAGACGTTTTTCGCGTAGGTGAGCGACTCCGCCGGTTCCGCGTCCTCCGGAGTGACGGTGAGCAGTCGGTCGATTTCCCTCTCGTCGAACGCGATGTCGATGTCGTACTCGTCGGCCCCCGGAATCATTGGTTGGTGGTTGGGTGGGCGGGTAAAAGTCCGTTTGGAAATAGGGATTTGAAGTTGGACAATTCCGAGAACGAGCGAGATGATTGAACGTGTTGCTAGTGACTGCCGACTCCTAATACCGCAACCCACCGCAGACGCCACACTCCTCCCCAACCAATTCCTTCGCTCCCTGCCGGTCGCTCAGTCATCCCTCGCACGACTCCAGCACAGTCCTTCGGACGACCCCACGGCGTTCTCGTGAGCGAACGTGAGCGAGATCCTCGAAAATCGAAGATTGTCGGGATGTGACGAATGGGGTGGTTCGTAACCAACTCGGACGAGATTCACTCGTCCGAGTTGCGGGAGGAGGTACGGGATTAGGAGTCGGCAATAGCTAGCCTGAAAGTAAACCAGCCATTTTCTATACCGTGATCTGAAAGGGAGTTAGCAGTCCCTATCACTACGTTCGCAACTAAGCACGCAGTTTTCCACCTCACTGTTTTTCAATCCCGTATCCCTCGAATCCAAATATTCAAGCATTCTTCCTTTCAACACAAAATAACGGATGTCTCCCCCCGACGACGCCTCTCCCCGCGAACTACTCCGCTGGCTCAGAACGACCGAGGACGAACCAATCGCCATCGTCCGCGAGATACTCACCACGGCGATGTGGGCGGTCGGAATCGGTCTACTCCTCTTCGCCGTGAGCGGCGTCTGGCCGCCGATGGTCGCCGTCGAAAGCGGCAGCATGGAACCCCAAATGGAGCGCGGCGATCTCGTCTTCGTGCTAGAGGAAGACCGACTCGCGGGCGACGGTTCCCACGAGGACACGGGCGTCGTCACCCACCGCGCCGGGATGGAGTCCGGCTATTCGGAGTTCAACGAGCCGGGCGACGTGATAATCTTCAAACCGAACGGCGACAGCAGAGAGACGCCGATTATCCACCGCGCGATGTTCTGGGTAGATGAGGGCGAGAACTGGTACGACGAGGCGAACCCCGACTACGTCGGGAGCGCGAACGACTGCGAACAGCTGGCTAACTGCCCGGCACCGCACGCCGGATTCATCACGAAGGGCGACAACAACGGCGGTTACGACCAAGTCGGATTCGGCGCGCACACAGGCCCCGTCAAACCGTCGTGGGTCGTCGGCAAGGCGAAACTCAAGATCCCGTGGCTCGGCCACGTTCGCCTCCAGTTCGCCGTCGCAACCCCGCCGGAACTGCTGGATACAGACCCTGCCCCGGAACCCCGCCCGGCGATGAATACGAGTGCTAATCCGATAGCTGTCTCGACGTAGTCTTCGACCTACCGGTTTTTCTCTTCGATTCGTTGTTCCCGACTCGCTTCAACCCGGCCCTCAGTCACCGAGAGCGAGAAGCCAGCCTTTCGAAGCCATTTGCAAGCCGCTCCGTCGCTGTGCATCAGCACTTCCGCGAGGTCGCCCGATTCGTCCACGTCGGTCGCCAGTCGATGCGAATCCACCTCGACAACCGACGCCCCGACATCGCCCGCGATTCGGCAATGATCGAGATACGAGGTTCCGTGGTAATCCACCCGAAAGTCGGGATGGCGGGAGACGAGCGCATTCGTCCCGCCGCCGCGACCCGGCGCGAGCACCACGTCACCAGCGGTCGAAAAGAGTTGTTCCAGCACCTCCGGCGTCGCCAGCGCGAGGTCGGCCATCACGATTGCGGTGGGTTCGGTAGGTTCCCCTTCCGCCAGCACGTCGTTCACGGCGGGCGTCAGCGGTCTGGAATCCACTGTCTGCGGGGCATCAATGTCGATTGAACTGGTGGTGAGTACCCGCGGCTCCTGCCCTGTCGCGCGGATCGCGGACAGCACGTCTTCGAGCATCGCCAGCGAAAATTCCCGGCGCTCGTCGGGGGCGAGAACGTCGGCCAGTCGCGTTTTCGGGTCGGTCGCCGAGAACGGCACCACCACCTGCATGGCCGGTTCTACTCGGTTGCCGTGTTAAGGGGTTGCGAAAACCGTGAGTTATTCGTGGCGTGCGGCCTGAACCATGATTCCACCCTCGCCGATGTCCACGATGATTTCATTGGTTTTACTGCCGCCCATATGCCATTCTTCAGTTTCGTCTCACCATTTGTGATTTGAACAGTGACGCTGTAATCTCCGGCAGACAGGACGCTCTTTTCGAACGTCGGAGTCGGCCTCGATGTCGAACGAATTGGCAAAACTGCGCTCGTCGGTAGTCGTTTCTTGGAGTGGACTGATTTCTATATCGACGGTTCTCGAACCGTCGAATAGATTGTTGATTCGCAGTCCGACAACTTTTTCGTTCGTTTCCGCACTCGATTGGAGGACCTCTAAACACCCCGCAGAGACGACACTCCCGAGCAACGAAGCGACCGCTCTCCGATTCATACCTGATACTAAATAACTACAAAAATATGCTTTGTACAAAAATCCGCAAGAAACGACTGCCGCGTTACCGCAGTCGGTTCGTGTTCTGTTGCTGGGAACGGTACCAGAACCCAGCGCCGCCGATGACGACGAGGCCGAGGACGGCGACGCCGCCGTACATCAGTAGTTTGCTCTGCTGGGCCGACGCGTTGGCGTCCTCGGTTGCCGAGTTGGCGCTTTCTTCCGCCTGTCCGGCGATGTCCACGGCGTTACCGAAGTTGCCCGCCTCGTAGGCGGAGATGGCGTTTTCGACGCGGCCTTCCGCGTCGCCCGTGTCCGCGCCGTCTGGCGCGTTGTCGATTGCATCCTCCGCGTCAGCGATCGCGGTTCGCGCTTCCGAACTGTCCTCGGTGTGGTGGTTCGCGTTCCACGTCTGGATTTCGTCGCTGTTGCCGCCGTCCCGGGTCTGGCTGAGCGTGGCGAACGCGAACTCCTGTTGCGAGTCGTAGGTGAAGTTCTCGATTTCGGGCACGGTGCCGGACACCTTGACGACCGCCTCGCTCGCGTCACTGTCGAGCGCGAGCGAGTGGTTGAACGACTGTCCGTCGTAGGACTCCTTCGCCTTCTGATTTCCGGCTTGGTCGTAGGTCGTCACCGTCCACGTAACGTCCGTGAGTTCGGTTTCGCCGTTGAGCGTCCACCGCTCGTAATCGCTGTAGAGGTCGGTCAGCGTCAGTTCTGCGCTTACTTCGCCACCCACTTTCGCGTCGTCGGGCACACCCTGCGCGTCGGTCGAAATCGCCGCAACGGGCGCGACCGCCGAGAGGGCCATCGTGACGACGAGGAGGAGTGCTGTCAGTTTAGAACAGCGGATCGAGTTCATCCTCATCATCCTCGACGAGACTTTCGAGATTTGTCTCGCTCTCCTGTCGAATGTCGTCTATGTTGTCCTGTGCCTCGATGGCGACCTGCTGGAGTTCCTTGATTCGTGGAACGTTCGTCACTCCGGAAAGGAGGACGACGCTGGCCACGTTGGGTTCGCTAACGGGGTAGTCTCCGCCGCGAACTTCCATACTGCCGGTCTGCTCCTCCAGCCATTTCCGCCCGCGCTCTATCCCTTTGCGGTTCAGATGCTCCGATGGGCCGCTCATAACGAGCAGTGCGCGTTCGGTTCCCTGAATCTCACACGGGAGCGTCAGACGGCCGAGCGCCGCCTTCCGCACCAGGCTGGTGATTCGGTTCGTCGTGTGAGCGGTGTCTTCTCCCGTGCCGCCACCGTTTCCGGTGAACCGCGACAGAAGTCCGCCGGAGTTCTGCATCTCGACTTCCTCGGCGGCGTAGCCGATTGTCGAGACGCCGCCGCCGGCGAGCATGTTGATGATTTCGCTGGAGTCGACGACGCTCTCCGCGACGTCGTCGCCGCCGCCGATTTCACCCGCTCCGAACAGGATGCCGAACCGCGTGACGATTTCCTCGTTGATTTCTGAGTAGCCGCTTTGGACGCTCTCGCCCGACTGCCGCCACGAATCGTTGTCGAACACCATCAGGTTGTCCACTTCGCGGACGAACGTCTGGAACGAACGCGCCGCGTTCAGGGTGTAGATACCACCCTCGTCGCCGCCGGGGAGGATGCCGAGCCCGTAGACGGGTTCGGTGTAGATGCGTTTCAAGTGTTTTGCGACGACTGGTGCGCCGCCACTGCCTGACCCGCCGCCCATTCCGGCGATGATGAGGAAGGCGTCAACCTCGTGGACAGGAATGTTGTCGATTGCTCCCTGCACTTCGTCGATGTCCTCTTCGGCGATTTCCGCGCCGAGTTCGTTGTCCGCACCCACGCCGTGACCTTTGACGCGGGACTGTCCGATGAGCACCCGGTTTTCCTCCGGAACGTGCTGTAGACCCATGAGGTCAGCGCGAGCGGTGTTGACTGCGACGGCGGCGCGCACGATGCCGCTCTGTGTTCGCTGGTCGTATTCCAGGAACTTGTCAACGATTTTTCCGCCAGCCTGACCGAATCCAATCATCGCGAGTTTCATTTTTCGGTACCGTTCTCCGTTGAGAGAACACCAGAACTAAATACCGTATAAACCTTGTGATGTTTGGTGTATTACTTAAAAGAGAGTCACAGCAGTAACCGCCCCGAGGCAGTATTTTGTCAGTTATTTGGTGAACTAACAGACAGTACTCAGACAACCCCTCTTTAAGTCTGGATATGTCCATCACTCCGGGGTTATCAAGTGTGGATATGTGCAATATCAAAATATATTTGTCATGACTGTGCGCGCTCTGCCAGCGTTCAAATCAACGGTCGTTTCGCATCGCTTCGACGCCGAGATACTCCGCCAGTGTCGTCAGCGAATCGGGTTCGACGCCGAACACCGCCACTTCGTTTTCCCGAACCGTATTGTCGAACCGTAACGACCGATACTGGTCGCCGCCCATCGGCACGCCCGGAATCGCCCCGCCAATTTTCAAACCCGCTCCCGCGAGTGCCATCGGAACCGGGACGACCGTGACCGGTTGTCCCTCGGCTTGGCGCACGAGTTTCGCTACGTCCGCCAGCGTCAGCACTTCCGGACCACCGAGTTCGTAGATTTCGCCGTCGTGAAATTCGTCCACCCCGTCGGCGAGCATCGGGACGAGGTCTCCTATCCAAATCGGTTGGAACCGCGTCTTTCCGCCGCCCGGAAGCGGGGCCAGGTACGGAGGAGTGAGTTTCTTCGTAAACGAGAGAAATTCGCTTCCGTCACCGAACACGACCGACGGACGGAAAATCGTCCATCGAAGGTCTGAGTTTTTCACCAGTTCCTCCGCCTGTCCCTTCGCCCGAATGTACTCCGTCGGACCGGTCGGACTCGCCCCAAGGGCGCTCATCTGTACGATTTTCCCGACGCCATGTTCCTCGGCCGCCTGCACGATGTTCTGGGTTCCACCGAGGTGGACGCTCATATGCGTCGCTCCTCGAGGCGGTTTGAACAGTGGCGATAGCGCGACAAGGTTGACGACCGCGTCCTGATTTTCGAACGCGCTTTCGATGGACGCGAGCGCGGTTACGTCGCCCATCGTTCGTTCGACGCCCTCAGGGAAGTCCGCTTCGTCTGGATTTCGTGCGAGTGCGGTTACCTCGTGGTCTCGGTTGTGCAATTCGCGGATGAGGTGCCGTCCGATAAATCCGGTACCACCCGTCACGAGAATCTTCATAGTACAGATATGTGCGTCACTGTGGGTAAATCTACCTGCCACGAAACCCGCAACGTTTTACCCGGCAACCCGAACGTTCGGATATGCTGATAACGCTGGAGGGACTGGACGGAAGCGGAAAAACTACCGTCTGGGAGGTACTCCACGAGGAATTTTCAGACGCGGTGTTCACCCGCGAACCGACGAATTCGTGGTACGGCGAGGCAGTCAATCGTTCCATCGACGACGACGACGCGGATTCCATCGCCGAACTGTTTCTGTACACCGCGGACCACGCGGCCCACCTTTCGAACACGATTCGGCCCGCGCTCTCCGACGGCAAGCTCGTCATCTCCGACCGCTACTCCGACTCTCGCTACGCCTACCAGGCAGTGGCGCTGGACGGCCATGTCACGCGACCCATGGAGTACATCATCGGCGTCCACAAGCCGTGGACTCGCCCACCGGACTGCACCATCTATCTCGACGTTGACCCCGAAACCGGAGCGGCGCGAAGCGGCGCGACGAATAAATTCGAACAGGCCGGATTCCTCGCGCAGGTGCAGTCGAACTACGAGCGACTGATGGACGCCGAACCGGGACGATTCGTCTGCGTCGATGCGACACGGTCGCCGGAGGCGGTCATCGACAGCGTCGTTTCGACAATCGAGCGCGTCATCGACGAACCGAATGAGCAGTGAGAACGAACGAGTAGTTTTCAGGGGCCGGGTCGTATATCGGCTATGGCAGACCGGGACGACGATTCGGGATTCAGTTTCACGCTCCCTCCGATGCGTATTCCGCCGGTAACACTCCCGGATCGGGTTCGACTCATCGTGCCCGTTTTCGAGCGTCCGGAGCAACCGGACAAATCGACGCGACTCCGCGTCCGCCTCAGGACGCTCGTCGCCTTTTTGCTCCTCTTCGATTTGGTTGACGCCCTGTTGGTTCTGCAAGGGTCGCCAGCGCCGTGGTTCCGGGCCGTCATCGGAACTGCGCTGCTGACAATCGTCGTCGGACCCGTCAGTTTCGCGTACTTGTGGGAAGGACTCGCCGTTTTCGCTGGTGTGGGTTGGCTAGCGGTCGCGCCGTCAGCGACTCTGTTGTTGCTCGCGCGGTTCCTTCGGTAGGTCGATTTCCTCGGGCGGGGGCATCCAGAACAGGTCGATGGAGAGCCCCAGCGTGAACGGAAGCACCCAGATGAGGATTAGGGCGGTGTCCCTATCCTGCAGGCCGGTTCCGCCGAAGCCAATCGCCCCGCTCAACAGAATCGTCGTGGCGACGTAGACGAGGGGAACCAACAAGAGGGAGTACACCACCGCACCCCACTTCGTCGAGAGCCGAAGGCGGAAAAAGCGGATGACGACCGCTGTGATGACGGTGTTGATGGTGATGATGACGAGGAAACCGAGCGCCGTGGCGGCCGAGACCATACCCGACGGTAGGGTGTCAGTGCTCTTTTGCGTACCGGATGCCGACAGGGAGAGTGAAACGGGTGCCTCGTTGTTTAAGATGCTCGCGTACGGCAATTTGTTCATCTGAAAGAAAATGATAGAGACGAAACTTTTCCGGTGAGAACGAGTAGCGAAGCGATGAGTGACTGATGGAGCGAAGGCGTGGCCAACAAGCGTGATGTGCAACCATTGAAATTCAGATTCTCTCTCCTGACCGTTCTCATATCCGGCCTCAAAACGCCTACCCGAGGCAAACCATTCGAGACGAAACCCCCGCTATCGCAACAAGGTTTACGCCGGAACAGGCCCTCCCGTCCACCATGGCAATCACTGCACGCGACCTCATGACGACGGAGGTAGAAACGGTCGCACCCGACGACGAAATCAGCGAGGTGCTGACCCGTCTCGCCCGGGAGAAGTTCAACGGATTTCCGGTCACGGAGGACGGAAAGTTAGTCGGTATCGTAACCCAGCACGACCTCGTTCACATCTTCCAACCGAGCGACCGAACGCTGTGGATTCCCATCGGTTTCCCGCCGTTTCTCGAAAGCATCGAATACGGATTCGACCTCTCGTGGGACGGCCTCGACACCAGTCTCGGACTCGTGAAAAATGCGCGAAAGCCGATCCGAGAAATCATGACCGAAGACGTGGTGACGGTCACGCCGGACGACGAATTAGACCGCATCCTCGACCTGCTGGCCGACGCCGAGTCGGACATCAACCGTCTGCCGGTGCTCGAAAACGACGTACTCGTCGGAATAATCGCGCGGCAGGACGTGATTCGGGCGATTCGTGACCAACGTCGGTCGTCGAACTGATTGAGTCGAGCGCCGGTGTCCCGTGTCTGCTGGCTTTACTTCTTTATTTGTATAAGAAATAAATTGAATCTAGGTTAATAGGGTGAGATATTAAGTTGCGGTACGGTTTGCGTTCGGTATGCGTTCACACAAAACGCTCGGACGACGAACGTTCATGACTGCCGCCGCTTCCGCCGCCGCCACTGCAACCGGTGTCGGCGCACTGTCCGACACAGCGAGTGCCGCTCGGTTCAACGAGTACAGTTCCGTCTACACGACCGAAAGCCTCTCCGTTCGTTCCGGTCCCGGAACCGGCTATTCCCGAAAAGCGGTCGCCGACCAGTACACCGGCGGCTACGTCGTAGGCGGCCCACAGAGCGCGAACGGCTACACGTGGTGGAAAGTACGGTACAACGAGGACGACACCAGTTCGGCTGTCACCGGTTGGTCGGCGGGCGACTGGCTTGTCCACTCCGACTTTTCGTATCCGGCCACCGGAACCGTCACCTCGACCTTCTACGACGGTCGAAGTTCTGGCAATCACGGCGGGGTCGATATCGCCAACGACACTGGCACGAACATCCTCGCAACCCGCGGCGGCACCGTGAGTACCGTCGGATGGGATGGCGATGGCTACGGAAACTACATCATCATCGACCACTCCGGGGGCTACCAGACGCTGTACGCTCACCTCTCCAACGTCTTCGTCTCCCGAGGCGAAAGCGTCTACTGGGATCAGCACATCGGCGACATAGGTAGTACGGGGAACTCGACCGGTCCTCACGTCCACTACGAGATTCGTCACAACGGCACCAGACAGTACGTTCCGCCGAGCGAAGAGTCCGAAGGGAACTACTACTTCGCCCGCTCCGGCGTCCCGAAAGTGTACTACTGAATCCGGCATTCGGTGGGGGTTTTCGAAAGCTACTCCCTTCCGCGAGGCAGATATCGTACAGTGACCCAGTACAGAAATGCAGTGCTGTTCGTTCTTCTCGCCGCCGTCTGGGGATCCGCGTTCATGGCCATCAAGGTAGGTTTGAAATACTTTCCTCCCGTGCTGTTCGCGGCCATCCGCTACGACGTGGCGGGCGTGTTGATGCTCGCGTACGCCGTCTACGCCACCGACAGATGGTACCCTCAAACGCGTGGCGAATGGAAACTCGTTCTCGTCGGCAGCGCGCTTATGATTGCGGGCTATCACGCCTTTCTCTTCGTCGGCGAGATGGAGACGACGAGCGCGGTCGCCGCGATTATCGTCAGCCTTTCCCCGGTTTTGACGACCGGTTTCGCACGTGTTCTCCTTCCCAGCGAACGACTCGAGCCGTCCGGAATCGCGGGTCTCCTACTCGGACTCGTTGGGGTTGCGATACTGAGCCAACCGAATCCGAACAACCTGCTCGCGGACGATTTTGTCGGCAAAATCCTCGTCCTGCTGGCGGCCGTTTCGTTCGCCCTCGGAAGCGTTCTCTCTCGGCGAATCGACGCCGAACTCCCAATCGAAACGATGGAAGCGTGGTCGATGGTGCTCGGCGCGCTCATGATGCACGGACTCAGCGTCGCCCGGCCGAGCGAATCGTTCGCCGCCGTTCGGTGGACGCCCGAAGCAATCATGGCACTGGTTTACCTCTCGATTGCCGCCAGTGCAATCGGCTTTCTGGTCTACTTCGACCTGCTGGAACGACTCGGCCCAATCGAAATCAACCTCGTCTCCTACGTCGCGCCGGTTTTCGCCGCGGCCGCTGGCTTCCTGTTCCTCGATGAAACCATTACGCCGCTCACCGCGCTCGGCTTTTTCGTCATCTTCGCGGGGTTCTGCCTGCTGAAACGTCGCGCAATTTCGCGCGAACTCCCGCGAATTACGGGCGTGTTTTCGTCCGGTCGGTGAGAACTGAAGTTCGGATAAACGTCGAGAATCTACAAGGGAAATTCCCCGGTTGCGATGCTCTCCGCAATCATCAGCATGTAGTCGATATGCGGTTCCCAGTCGGATTCGGCCCCAGTTTCGATTCGTTCCCGGTGAAAATCTTCCCAGACCACTGCGAGTGAGAAGGCAGCATACGCACGGTAGAACCGTTCGTTCTCGAATCGGATTCCCGTCTCGTCTTCGTAGCGCGCAACCATCTCCCGTCGGGTGGGACTGCCGGATTTCGCCGTTCACGGCGAAATCCCCTGTTCGTTCCGCTCTCGTAACTGCCGTATCACGGCTTCGTTCGAATATCGCGCTTCGAGTTCGTCGAGCGACGGCGTCGGGTCGTTTTCGTCCTGCCAGCGGAGCAGAAGGTATCCGAGGTCGATTCGCGGGTTGCTAAGCATCGCCGTCTCCCAGTCGAGAACGCCGACGATTTTAGGATCATCCCCCTCTGCGAAAAGGGCGTTTCCAGGCCTTTAATCCCCGTGAACGATGGTTTCCTCCGTTTCAGATGGGGCGTTTCGTCGGAGCCACTTTGCGACGGACTGAAGTTCGGGCGGTTCGTGACCTGTTACGCTCGCCGACGCAACAAGTCGCTCGGTGGTGCGAGCGACTAGTTCTCGCGGAGTTTTCCGTTCACAAACGTCTTCGAATGGTTCGACGGCCAGCGAGTGCAGTTCGGTGAGCGAGTCTATCAGGTTGTTCGCCAGCTTTTCGCGCGATTGTGCGTTTTGAAATCGCTCGGGAGGTCGGAACCAAGCGGAACCGATTCCCCGTCGAGATGCGTGATGACGAAAAATGAATCACCGATAATCGACTCGTCATCGCAAAACAAAACCGGCACTGGTGTGTGTACTGCGGTATCTCGAAGCCACTGCATCACCTCGTACTCCTGTTCTAACTGGTTGACGTAGCTCGTGTGCCGCAACATGTTCGGCCGTCGAACGATGTACCCGTTTGCGTCTTCTTCGGTCGAAACAGCGACGGTCAGATTGAGCCCATCGCGAAGTACCTCGGTTTCGACCACGACTTCGTCTAGTTCCGTCGAAAGATATGATTCGAGAATGGCGAAATCGACGCCCGTCTCGTTCGTAGTCATAAATTGGCAGAAACTGCCGGTTTTCATAAAACTTCTCTCGGAGAAGATAGCGAACAAAAATCGGATACGGTCACCGGTGTGACTCCCCAGTCGTCTACTCGTGTCGCGCCGTTCCTATCTCTCTGGACTCTACGGAGTCACGAATCCGTACAGAACAGCTTCGCCGTCCGTCCCTCCAACGTCCGGAAGTGTTGCCCGTTCCGGATGCGGCATCATGACCGCGACGGTGTCGGTCTCGCCGACGATTCCGGCGACGCTTCCTTTCGACCCGTTCGGGTTCGTCTCGTCGCTCACGACACCGTTTTCGTCGCAGTACCGGAAGAGCACTCGGTCGTCCGAATCGAGTTCGTCGTACCGCTCGTCCGTGATTTCGAACCGACCTTCGCCGTGGGCAATCGGCACTTCGATGACTTCGCCCTCCTCGTAGGCGGAGGTCCACGGCGTTTCGGCGTTTTCCACGCGGAGCTTGACGTGTTCGCACTGGAATCGCGCGCTTCGGTTGGTCGTGAACGCGCCGGGCGTCAGCCCCGACTCGCAGCCGATTTGCGCGCCGTTGCAGACGCCGAGAACGGGAACGCCCGACTCCGCGGCCTCGCGGATCTCTGCCACGACTGGGGAGTTTGCAGCGATTGCTCCCGCGCGGAGGTAGTCACCGTAAGAGAATCCGCCGGGGAGCATCACGCCGCTCACGTCCGCGGGGAGACCGTCTTCGTGCCAGACGAGTTCGGCGTCGATGTCGAGGTGGGAGAGCGCGCGCTTCGCGTCCCTGTCGCAGTTGCTCCCGCCGAACCGGACGATGGCGACCGTCATCGTTCCTCGATAGCCACCGTGTAGTCGTGAATCGTCGGATTGGCGAGCAGACGTTCGGCCATCTCTCCGGCGCGTTCCTCGGCGTTGGACGCGGATTCCGCGTCGAGGTCGATTTCGAACTGATCCGCCGAACGGAGCGATTCCAGTTCGAAGCCGAGTCGGTCGAGCGCTTGCCGGGTGGTTTCGGCTTCGGGGTCAAGGACGCCCTGCTTCAGGCGAACCGTCACCGTCGCGGTGTAGGCAGTCATCACCTGACCCTGCGCGTCTGTGTTCAAAAACTCTTTTGGAACGAAACCGATACACACGTTTGTGTATTGCGAACCGCAACGCGCTTCGGAGACTCATGCGTACTACCGCAACTGCGGATGCGCCAATCAGTTATTGTCGGTTGGCCCTCCCTACTCCAACATTCACTCGTGATTGATCTCGATCGTTATTTTTCAGGCACCCCACAATTCCTGTAATCGCCTGTGAAAATTTTGCACGGTCGGCAACGTTTTTGCCTCCGCCAGTTCTTACACCTATTCCATGACTGTCCTCCGTGTACAGCAGGTGAGACGATGAGTTCCCGCGAATTGACCGAAATAACCGTCGTCGGCAACGACGACACCGGACTCGTCGCCCGCGTGACGACCCTCCTCTTCGAGCGTGGAATCAACATCGAAGACGTTGACCAAGCGGTTCGTGACGGCACCTTCCGGATGACGATGCTCGTCGAAACGAGCGAGATGACGGTGGACGAACACCAACTTCGGTGTGACCTCTCCGCCCTCGGTGACGATTTGGGCGTGGACGTTCGGGTACGATTTCCGTCGGAGCGCGACACCCGACAAGTCGCCGTCCTCGTCACAAAGGAATCGCACTGTCTCCAGCGACTACTCGACACCCGTAGCGACCTCGACGCCGAAATCGGCGTCGTCATCGGGAATCACGACGACCTCGAACCGGTCGCCGAACGCCACGGCATCCCCTTCCACGACGTTGGCGACGAAAACGGGAGTCACGACGAGGAACAGCTTCTCTCCGTACTGGACGACTACGATATCGACTTGCTCGTCCTCGCGCGATTCATGCGAATCCTGAGCCCGGAAGTCGTCTTCCGATACGAGGGTCGCATCATCAACATCCACCCGAGCCTCCTTCCCGCCTTCCCCGGCGCAAAAGCGTACCGGCAAGCGAAAGAGGCGGGCGTCCGCGTGGCGGGCGTCACCGCCCACTACGTAACGACCGATTTAGACCAAGGCCCGATCGTCACCCAGCGCGTGTTCAACGTTCCCGACGATGCGGCCGTCGCGGAGATGCGCGAGCGGGGACAGCCCCTCGAAGCGGACGCCCTTCTCGAAGCGGTTCGCCTGCATCTGAACGACGACGTGTCGATTCGACGCGGACGCACAGAGCTCGGTGATTCGGAGACCGAGTACAATCTCGGCATGCCGTCGGAACTCGACGAGGAGACCCCCGACAGTCCGGTTGACGGCAACGTCGTCAGTGGAATGGTCGGCGAGTCGGTCGGGAAATCGGACGATTAACGAATCGCGGATTCGGGTTTCGATTCTGCTCGGCGTAAACCAGGCCTGCGAAAATCACAGGCTCTCACAACACCGGAAACTACCGATTTTCTCCGGGGTCGCGTTATTCGAAATCTCGCCGCATGGCGATTTCGAACCACGGGCAGAGACGGAGTTGGCGGTACCACCGCGGATTCTCGTACAGGCGCTCGTAGGGCACCCACATCAGGCCGCCGACTTCCTCCTCTACGGGGTCGAGCGAGGTGTCCTGAAGTGTGAGTTTCAGTACGGCACAGACTTCGTGTTCGACGCCTTCTTGGGGGTAGTAGCGTTTGTACTCGAATTTGTCCGTCTGGCGCAGGTCGTCGTACTGGTCGGGCGAGATACCGAGTTCGTCTTCGAGTCGCTGGCGGGTGGCCTCCTCTTGGGACTGACCGGGATTCGGGTGGGAGGCGACGGTGCCGTCCCAGTAGGTGTCCCAGAGTCGCTTGGTCGGTGCGCGCTGGGCCAGCAGGATGTTGTCGTCCTCGTCGAAAATGAGCGCTGTGAACGCTCGGTGGCGGATGCCATCGCCCGTGTGGGCTTCGAGGCGATTGACGATTTCCAAATCGTTGTCGTCGCCGTCCACGGCGACGACGGATTTGCGGGCGTTTTTGTGGGTTTCACCGGAATCTTCGGCGGCGACATCACCGGACGAGTTGGTGGCGTTGTCAGCACTCATACCGGTATAGAGAACCATCCGTTTCAAACGTTCTTCGGAACACGTCCGAGGACGGGCCGTCATCACCGTCTTCGATTTCCGGTTCGAGTCGCGCCATTTACCTTCGCGCGAGTTCGACAGTCGGGTAATGACCGACGCGGCCACTACCGGGGACGACTACTCCGGACTGCTCGGCGCGTTTCGCTACAGTTTCCGGGCGAGCGATTCGCGGACTTTCCGCCTCTACGTCCTCGTCAGTTTCGTCCTCGGCTTTCTCTTCGCCCTCATCTTCCTCTTTGCGCTCATCTTCTGGTTCGTGGAGACGCTCGGCCACTCCGCGTTCGACACGTCCTCGAACGCCTTCCTCGGCGTCGTGGCGCTGTTCGTCCTCGGTCCTCTCTTTGCGCCCGTCCTCTTCGTCGCGCGCCGACACCGCCGCGGCGAAGCGACCGTTTCCACCTACGACACGCTACTCGCGCTCGGCGGATTCCTGTTCCTCGGCTCGCTGTACGCCGGACTCATCATCACGGTTCCGCCGGAGTACCAGTCCGCCAACGCTGGCGCAATCGGGTCGTTTCTCTACTCGCTCCCGCAGTTGTTCGGCCTCGTCCCGCCGCTCGTCTCCGGATTGCTGATTTTCGTCCTCCATCGAGCCGCCCGATAGCGAAATTCCACCGTTCCCTCGAAATTCCAAAGCTCCAAAACTCCAAAACGCTCCTCCGGAGCGCAATCCGGAAAAGGCCCCGCGACCTACCCACGGCCATGACAGAGAAGACGAGTACCTTCCTCGTCACGCACGCAGAAGAGGAGTCGGCAGTGCTGAAGGACGTTCACGACGGACAGGTGCACGCCCTTTCTGAAAATCCCGGCGTCGAAACCCACGACGCCGTGGATGCGACGGTCGCCGCCGAACCACCCATGGAAATGACGTGGGAAGTCGTGGAAATCGATGACCAGCGACCGCTCCGGGTTCACGAAAGCGAGGAACCGCCCACGGTGCAGGAGCGCGACATCGCGGAGGAACAGGAAATCGGCGACCTCGAACGAACTGAACGCGCCGGAATCGGCGAGATTCACGTCCTTTCCGTATCAGCGGATGAAACCGATGCCGCCGTGAGCGACGTGCTGGAGGACGAAGGGACGCTCGCGCGCGCCGCCCGACTCGGCGTGAATCGCGTCGAAATCCGGTCGGAAGACGGCGTGGTGAGCGTTCGTTATTTGCCGTAACTATCCGTTGTCGCTCACGCCGAGAATCGCGCCACAGTGCGGGCAGTTCCAAACGGTTCTCGAACCAAAAAATCCGCCAGCGGACGCATCGCTTTTGACCCGTTTTTTCGATTTCTTCGCCGCAATCAGGATAGTGCGGTTATGCAACACGGAATCGGCGAACTCATCCGCGAGGAACACGACATCCTCACTCGTTACAGCTAATCTTTTCTACCTGACTCAGAAAGCCTCTCGTATGGCAATGCAACCGCACCTGCTCGTTGACGAGGGCGATCTGAACGACATCGCGCTGATTCCCGGCGACCCTGGCAGAGTTGACCGAATCGCAAAGCAGTGCGATTCCTCGGAAGTCGTCTCGGAGAACCGCGAGTACAAGGTCGTCAACGCGGAGTACGAGGGCGTCCCGCTGACGATTTGCTCGACCGGCATCGGCTGTCCCTCCGCGACCATCGCCATCGAGGAGATGGAAGCCGTCGGCGTCGAAACCGTGATTCGCGTGGGAACGACTGGCGCGCTCCAGAAAAACATCGAAATCGGCGACATGGTCGTCGCCACGGGCGCGGCGAAGGACGAGGGGACGAGCCGACGCTACGAGAAGGACACCTACCCGGCGGTGCCGGAGTACAACGTCCTCTCCGCGCTGGTCGATTCCGCGGAGGCCAACGACGAAGACGTCCACATCGGCCCGATTGCGTCCGACGACGCCTTCTATGCCGAAACGGACGAGTACGTCTCGGACTGGGAAGACGCGAACATCCTGTCGGTCGAAATGGAAGCCGCCGCGGTGTTCTCCGTCGCTCGCCGGAAAGGCATGCGTTCGGGAGCAATCTGTACGGTTGACGGCAATCTCGTGAAGGGTACGCAGAAGGGTACCGACACCGAGGACGACGAACTGCCGGAAAAAGCGAAAAACAACGTCGAGCGAGCGATTCGAATCTCGCTGGACGCGGTCGTCTCGTTGTCGGGATAACAGAACGCATTTATTCTTAAATCGCCCTGTTTTTCCTATGTTCGATGACCTGCGGATGCGATATCACGCGGCCCTCCGACGCATTCGCCGGTTCGAGCGGCGCGAAATCAAGCAGTTCGTTCGGTGGGTCGAACACACTCGGAATCTAACCCGGCTCACGGTGCTGGTGGTAGCACCGCTTCTCATCGCCGGTATCACGTGGCTTTCGAACGCGGTGAACATCATTACGTTCCTGATTTTTCCGCCGCTCGCATCGGGAACCTACACCCTCTTTACCGACCCGGAAGGAAAGTACGCCTCTCCAACCCGATTCGTCGGCGGAATGACCGCCGGGGCACTCTGTGGCTGGGTCGCACTGGTGTTTTCCGCCAGATACCTCTACCACGTCCCGCCGGAGTCTATGACGATTCACGCGGGCGGGGCGGCGCTCGGTATCCTCCTCACCGTCCTCGTGACGTGGTCGCTCGACGTGGAACAGCCGACTGCGTTTTCGTCCGCGCTCCTCGTCCTCATGTTCCCGCTCGGCGAGACGGGAAGCTTCGGAAGCTTCTTGTCCGGGTTTCTGTACGTCGTCGGCATCGCTATTTCGAGCAGCATCGTCGCCGGTGTGTTCGTCCTCTGGCGACGCGAGTTCTACGAACGTCGCGCGCGCTATCTCTACCGTTCCACGAAAGGCGACGACCACGTCCTCGTTCCGATGCGCGGCGAAGATGCCGAGCAGACGGCCATGTTCGGCGCGAAACTGGCGGCGGCACACGACGCGGGAAAAGTCGTCCTCATCGACATGGTCGATCGAACCGCAATCGAGGAGGCAGAGGAGAGTATCGAGGCGTCCGCCCGGAATCAGACGAAGCGTCACACGAAACTGGTCGAGCCCGAATCGGCGGAACTCTCGTCCCGAGACGAATCCACCGAAGCCGAGGCTGAAGCACAGGCCGCGGATGTCGCGGCGGACAGACTCGAAGCGCAGGCGCACCGAATCCGGACGCGGATGGGCGTCCCCTGCGAAGTCGTCGTCGCGGGCGACGGAAAGACGCCCGCAAGAACGGTTCTCAGTACCGCTCGCGAAGTGAACTGCGACCTCATCGTGGCGCCCTACGAGAAACGACACGGCGGACTTTCGCCGTTCGTCCGCGGCCTGTTCCGCGGAAACGTAGACGCCATCGCGTATCGCCCCGGCCTCGATGGAAATCCACGTCGAAGGTGGAAACGAGTCTTGGTTCCCGTCAGGCGAGCGGGTAACACTGCCCACACGATGATAGATTTCGCTCGGCGTCTGGTCGGCCGTTCGGGGTCGGTCAGTGTCTGCACCTGCATCGACCGCGAGGCGGAACGACGGGCCACCGAATCGACGCTCGCCGACCTCGTGGAGGCGTTTTCCGGGTCGTTCGAAACCCGCGTCTCGCGGAGCAGTATCGAGGATTTCCTGTCGGCGAACGACGACCACTACGACCTGATGATAATCGGTGCGAGCACCGACCGAAGCGCGGCATCCCGATTTATCTCTCCGCCGACGTTCGAACGAATGCACGAAATCGACTGTGACGTGGCGGTCGTCCACCGCGGGTGATAGTCGGTCTTCGTCGGGTAGCGAATGTGCCCGGCCGAAAACTCCGCCGGGCACATCAGAAATCGTCCAGCGTCCGGTTCGTGCGGTCGCCTGCCAATTGCTCGGCCAGTTCTTCGACGTGTTCTCCTCCGAGCGCCGCTTTAACCAGCATCCGCCCGACGAAGGCCGGGCTGACTACGATGTCGGCACCCGCCCGCCGAAACTTCTTCACGTTCTCGTGGTCGTTCGCACCGGCGACGATTCGAACGTCCGGATTCAGCTGTCGAGCGGTCAGCACGGTGAGGGCGTCGTCGGCGTCGTCGTCAGTTGCGACGAGAACCGACTGTGCCCGGTCGATGCCGACCCGTTCGAGTAGCTCCTCGTCGGTCGGGTCGCCGTGGATGACGTTCCGTTTTTTCGATCGGAGCTGCTCGACGAGCGAGTCGTCGTCGATGACGAGCACGTAGTCGTCCCCGCTCGTGAGTTCGTCGAGTATCCACTCCGTGAGCAACTGTCCGTATCCGAGCACGAGTATGTGGTCTTCCATGAGTTCGATGTTGGCGTTTGTCGTTCGACCGAGGGCGCTGGAGAAGCTGTTTTCGACGATAGGCGTAAAGAGAACCCCCAGCGCGACCGCGAAGCTGCCGGTGCCGAGAACGATAACGGTCATCCCGAACGCCTGCGCGAAGGGCCTCGTCGGTTGAATGTCGCCGTACCCCACCGTGCTCGCCGTCACAACGGTGAAATAAAACGCTTCGAAGATGGCGTCATTGCCATCGATACCGTCGAAGTACCCCCGGAGTGCGTAGGCCCCGATCGTCCCGTACAACTGCGAACCGACGACGGCGGCGGCGGCCGCAATCTGCGTCGTCGTCGGTTCGATAGGTCGTTCGAACCGGTGACGGTGCCGGATCAAAAGCGGGAGGGTAGCCAGCGAACCGACGACGAGAAAGAGCGAGTACGGGGTCGATTGGAGTATCCCGTGCATCGCGGCGAGAAGAACGAGAACGGTACTTGCGTACCACGCCGAGCGAAAACCGCGGCGGAGACCGATGGCGGTGACGAGGAGGAGAAACCCGACGATAGTGCCGGTGTACGATGCGGTCGTGCGGACGATTTGTGGAACGAATCCGCCGTACAATCCGCCGCTCCCGCCGGTGCCGCCGAGCCCCGTCGAGACGAGTCCGGTCGCTATCGAAAGCAGTGCGACGCCGATAGTCATCCAAATGACGATTCGGGCGGAGACGATTCTCCGCCGAAATCTCGACACCATGTGATTACCGTTGCTACCCCCCGTGCGATAAATCAGATGGCCGAACGGTTGCGGACGAACGACTATCTCCGCCGTCCTTTCGCGGAACCGCGCTCGGTTCCGTTTTCGAGGCGGTACGGCTTTGTAACTGCCACGACTGTCCGGCGTATGGACTATTCGCTTCCGGTCGCGGTGCTCCTCGGTCTCTATCTCGGGGCGCTCACCGGGGTCGTTCCGGCGCTCGTCGCGTGGTGTCTCGGCTTCGTGTTCCGGTACGTGACCGGTGTATCGCTCCCCGGATTCGGTGTCGTCGTCCTCGGTGTCGCCATCGCAGGCGTGCAAGGCGGATTGTTAGGTCTCCTCGACCCAACGGTTCTCAACTCACCAGTGGTCGTCGTCGCGGTCATCGTCGTGATGCTGACGACCCAGTACGCCCACGCGAAGGGTGACTCGATGGGGTCGTCGTTCCCCCGGCGTATCGGTCTCCGACATCTCCGGGAAAACCGCCTTTCGAGCGACGTGATAGAGCGGGTCGGCCGATTCGGTCAGGTTCGAGTTCGCGTGACGAGAACCGTCGGGGACATCGACGGCTATCCGCCGCTGCCCGACGACCTCCGGGCGGCGATTCGTGACGGAGAGTGGACGTTCCCCGGAGACCTTCCCCTCGCCGAACTGGAATCCAGATTGGCCGACCGGCTTCGAACCGAACACGGCCTCGCCGACGTTTCCGTCGAAATCGACGCAGGCGGGAAAGCGACGGTTGCAGCCGCACCGCCGGAAGGGTCGCTTTCCCGACGCCTGCCCCCAAACCGACGTGCGGTGTCGGTCGATACGCTCGTCCCGACTGGAGTCGCGCGCGGCGACGAAGTCGTATTCGACCTGGACGGCGAGGACGCGGTCGGAACGGTTCTGAGCGCAGAAACAGGAGCTGAAAAATCGGACGACGACGCGACCGAAACCACGGAGACGGTATCCCGTGCGCCGACGACGACCGGCGGAGACGGACGGGTGACCGTGGCGGTTTCGACCGCCGGCGCAAAAGAACTCATCCGGGGTGACCCGTCGAGCCTTCGGGTTCGCTCGCGCGAAACCCGCTCCGAATTCGAACTCGTCAATCTGTTCCGACAGGCGGGCAAGCACTGGAGGAAGCTCCAGATCTCCGCCGGAAGCGGTTTGGACGGAGTGACGTTGGGAAGTCTCTCCGTCCGCGACGTGCACGACGTGGCCGTCCTCGGTATCGAACGGGGGAGCGACCGAACGATTGCGCCATCCGGAACCACCCCACTCGCCGCCGGAGACGAACTGTACGTGGTCGGAACGCGCGACTCGATACGCCGATTTTCGGAGGTCGTCGAGTGATGCAGACGCTCCCGCAAAATCCCGAAGGTGCGCTCGTCCAAATCATCGGACTCGCCATCCTGTCCGGAACCGTGGCCGGTGCGGTCGCGTTCGTCCACAGATGGTACGCCCGCAAACGGATTCCGAATGGGGTCGCCATCCTCGCCGGGGTCGGAACGGTCGGCATCTCGTTGGGAACCTGGAAAGCGCTCCAACCGTTCATGGGAGGGAACCCGGACGTACTACTACTCCCCGAGGCAACCAGAAACATCGCCTCGTTCGCCGTCGCGGGCGTCACCGCCGTTATCGGTGCGCGAATCGGCGACCGGGCGACGACTAACATGGCCGCCCTCTCGGGCGCGACGAAACTCGACGACGACGTGAGCCGAATCGTCGGCGCGGTGGGTCGCATGGTGACGGTTACGCTCCCCGAAACTATCGACGACATCGACGGTTACGATGCGGTTTCGGACGAAACGAAGGAAACGCTCGCGGGGTCGTCGTTCGTGTTCCCGCGCAGAATCACCGTCACCGAACTTCGGGAGCGCGTCGTCGCCCGACTCGAAGACGACCACGGCATCGGGCAGGTAGACATCGACCTCGCTTCCGACGGCACCGTCGAATACCTCGCCCTCGGGAGTCGAATCGCCGGACTCGGCCCGCTGCTCGTCCCCGGAACCGTCGGCGTGGCCATCCGCGCAGACCCTGCCTTCAGCGCGGGCGCTGGTGATTTCGTGGCCGTTTGGCGGCGAAGCGACGACGGTGCCGAGCGCGTCGCAACCGGCGAAATCAGGGGCACAGCGGAAGACGTAGTGACGCTGGCCGTAGACGCGACCGACGCGAGGAAATTCGACGCGACGGAACAGTATCGACTTGAGACGCTTCCACGCCAGTCCCGACCGGAGCGCGAGTTCGTCGCCCGTCTCAGATCCGCCGACGAACGAATGGGCGTGCTGACGGTGGAACCGGAAAGCGACCTCGTCGGCCTTCCCGTCGGAAGCCTCGATTCGACCGTCGTTGCGGTCAAGCCGACCGACGGCGCGGTTGAAACGCTTCCGGTTCGGAGTCGTCTGCTGGCCGCGGGCGACGACCTGTACGTCGTCGCCCGCCCTGCCGTCCTCCGGCGAATAGAACGCTCGGCGAGGGAGAAGTCGGATACGACCGAAACGGAACCAAAGGAGAATCCGTCGCAGTAGGACAGCGCGAAGGTTGAAATACCAGCACGAACCCAAATCGGTCGATGCACCCTCGTTCGGTGGTACTGCTGGTCGTTCGGGTTTTCGTCCCGCTGTTCCAGCGGGGTCGGTTCGGTCGCCAAACGGCGACCGAACCGACGATGCGTCCCCGCCGAGAGAGAAAGCCACTTCCCGCACCCCACCGTCTCAGCGCACATGCAGTGGAAACTCTTCGCGGACCTCGCGGAACTCGCGGGAGACAAGGAAGTAACAGTAGGCGCAGAGTCGGGCGACACCGTCGGCGACGCGCTCTCCGACCTTCTCGAACCGCGCCCGGAACTCGAAAATCGCGTGCTGGACGACGATGGCCACCTCCGCGACCACATCAACGTGCTTCGAAACGGGACGAACGTATTCACCGAATCGGGACTCGAAACGGAACTCGAATCTGGCGACGAGTTGGCGCTCTTTCCACCCGTGAGCGGGGGATAACGTGTGAACGTTCTCCTGACGAACGACGACGGCGTCGATGCTCCCGGCCTCGACGCGCTCTACAACGAACTCTCGGCGGTGGCCGAGGTGACCGTCGTCGCGCCCGCGGACAACCAGAGCGGTGCCGGTCGCACCAACTCCCACAGAGTTGCGGTTGACGACCACGAGCGCGGCTTCGTCGTTCACGGAACGCCCTGTGACTGCGTCGCGGTCGGCCTCCAGGCGCTCGACCCGACGCCGGAACTCGTCGTTTCGGGATGCAATGCAGGACCGAACTTCGGCGCGCACAAACTCGATCGCTCCGGAACCGTCGGGGCCGCGAAGGAAGCCGTCTATCTCGGCGTCCCCGGAATCGCCATCTCCGCGTACGACCCCGTTGCCGGTGGTTTGCGCGAGTTCGAGCGCGAGGATTTCGCCAACCCGGCACGGGTCGCGCGCTATCTCGTGGAAAACGCCGATTCCATCGGTTCCGGAACGTACCTAAACGTCAACGTTCCGACGAGAGAACGCGATTCGCGGATTAGAATCACTCGCCCCACGCGGGATTTCGACGTCCGAATCGAGAAAGACGGGGAGGAAGCTGGTTTCGCGGTCGTCGACCAATTTTACGACCCGCTCCGCGGCGACCGGCCGGAGGAGTTGGACGACCCGAAAGGTACCGACCGCCGAGCGCTTGCGGACGGAGAAATCAGCGTCTCCCCGCTCGGGGTCGGCCATGAACTGAAACGAAGCGACAGGCTGTCGAACGTCGCGGACACGTTTGGATGAGTAATTCGCCAGTGAACCGCCCAGTCGTCACCGATACGGTTTGGTCAAATCCATCCCCATCACGAAGTCGGGGTCGTCGGAGATTTCCACTCGGCAGTAAGCCGTGTCGCTGACGAAGCGAGCCGTTTCGGGTATCAACACTCGCGTCCGCTCCGCACCGCGTTTCGCGGCATCTCGACTGATTGCGGCGAACAGCGCCCGCGCGGCGTCGGCGTCGTCCCACGCGCCGACAGAGTATTCGACCCACGATTCGGGGCCGCCGTCCTCGTTTTTCCACTCCGATTCGCGACAAACTGCCGCGAATCCTCGCGTACCGTCGTCCTGTACAACGAGGAGTTCGCCGCTTTCTGCGCTTCGCCGGAGGTCGTCGCGAACGAGTTCCGACAGTGCCCACGATTCCTCGAAATCGAGGACGAGACCCTGCAGATGGGTGCGGGCATCGCTTCCCGTCCAGAACTTCCACGCCGCGTTCGCGTCATTCGTGACAGTCATCTCGGATTCGGCGTCAGCGTTCGGTTCGGGGTGTGCCCACCTGAACTCGGTGACCGGGTCGTACCCCGCAGAACGCGACGAACCGAGTCCGGCGACGTTCCACGAAAATACCATGTTTCGCAGGACGGTCGCGCCTCGTTCGCGCGCCCAGTCGAACAGTTCGTAGGTCATACGGTTTGCGACTCCCTGCCCGCGGAAATTCGGGTTGACGCGCATTCCCTGTCCCCACGCTTCCCAGTCCGAAAGCATGACGCATTGGACGATTCCGGCGAGTTCGTCACCAGCGTCCGCGACGATGGTGTACTGGTTCTCGCCGTCTATCCAATCGTGGTAGATTCGAGGGATGTAGTCTCCTCGTCCGCGGTCTTCCCACGTGTCTTCGGTGAACGCGACAACGCCGTCGTAATCGTCGTGAGTGGCCTCCCTGAGTTCGATTTCGGTCACTCCCATGGCACCGACCGATCGGAAATCTCGCCCGCGACGGATTTTTGCATCGTCGTCGCCGGGTCGTCGCTGTTCGCAAGCGCCCACATCAGTTTCACCTTGGCGGTGCCGGGGAGCATGTCTTCACCTTCCACGATGCCCGCGTCGAGCAGGTCGCGTCCGGTGTCGTACACGCGGTCACAGACTCGACCCTCGATACATTGGCTGGTCATGACGACGGTCGTCCCGTCGTCAACCAGTTCCGAAATCCTGTCCGCCCAGTCGGAGTGGACGTGACCCAAACCGGTTCCTTCGAGGACGAGGCCCGCCTTTCCCTCGGCGAAGTCGAGGGCTTCGACGCCCATTCCGGGCGTGAATTTGAGCAGTTCGACCGCGCTTTCGAGGTCGTCCATAAGCCCGAGTTCCTGCGTACCCCTCTTGGTGTACTCGCGTCGGAAGGTGACCTCCTCCGTGTCGTACTCCACGTTCCCGAGCGGTTTCGAGCCGATGGTTTTGAAGGCGTCCCGCCGCGAGGTGTGGTTCTTACGTACCCGGGTTCCGCGGTGGAGCGCACAATCGTCGTCGCTTTCATTTTCGTGCATGCAGACCAGCACCTCGGCGCAGTCGGATTTCGCGGCTTCGACGGCGCAAACCGCGTTCATCACGTTGTCGGAAGACGGTCGGTCGGCGGAGCGCTGGCTTCCGGTGAAGACGATTGGAACCGGCGTGTCGAGCATGAACGAGAGCGCGGAGGCCGTAAACTGCATCGTGTCGGTGCCGTGCATCACGACGACGCCGTCGGCGCCGTTTTCGATTTCGTCGTACACCGCTCGGGCCAACTCCTGCCACACGTCAGTCGTCATGTTCTCGGACAGGATGTTGGCGACAACTCGACCGCGATAGTTCGCCCGCCCCGCGAGGTCGGGAACCGCACGAAGCACGTCCTTCGCGTCGAATCGGGCGGTTACCGCACCCGTTCGGTAGTCCACCGTGGACGCGATGGTTCCGCCTGTGCTGATGAGCGAAATCGTCGGGAGTTCGGGGTCGAACTCCACGGCCGACGAGTCGCTCGTCTCGCCGTCCTCGATGTCGTACACGTCCGATTCGAGCACGTCCACGTCGGCGTCGTCGCGGTCGATGCCGACGTTGTAGCCGCCGTCGAGTTTGACGACGAGATTGCTCGCCGTCGAGGAGGGTAGGAGTACCCCCTCGAACGTCTGTTCGGCCCGTTCGACGCGGACGCGGTCCCCTGGATTCATACCTCGGGGTAACGCGGCGTTCGACTTCAATCCACTCGTTTCGGGGAAAGGCACATTACCACCGGGCGTCAACTCGGATACATGACCCAGCGTACCCGGACGCGCGAGACGGAAGACGACCTGTCCGACATCCTCGGTGATTCGGAGAGCGGAGAGCAGGCTGGACAGGGAGAGAGTTTCCGGAGTCGCACGAAGCGCAAGGCGGTGAACTTCTTCTCGCCGCGCTACTTCCTCCTCGCAACCGTCGCGCTGACGATTTCGATGTTCGTCGGCGGGTTCATCCCGTTCGTGGAGACCATCGGCGGCCTCGTCGGCCTGTTCGCGGCGGCGTTCGTCCTCGGTGGGTTGACGAGCGAGTCGAGGACGCTCGAAACGGCGACCGGCGGACTGGTCGCCGCGGGACTTACGCTCCTCCTCGGAAATCTCACCTTGCTGGCCGCGGGGGGAACGACCGTCGCCGCCGTCGGACTCGGTGCCGGATTCCTCATCGCCGGTCTCGGCGCGCACTTCGGCAACGACCTGCGCGACGGCCTGACCCGCGACCTGTAACCGCTCGCAAAATAGCTACCCGGAAAGCGTCCAGTTGCCGCCGTTGTCTTTCACGATTCCACGTTCCGACATGCTCGTGAGATGTCGTTCGACGATGTGCTCCGGCGCGTCGGTTTCCCGGCTCACGTCTCGCACGGTTTCCGCTCCCGCTGCGAGCGCGGCCAGAATCTCCGCTCGAATTCGGTTCTGTCCGTTCTCGTCGACTTCCTCGCCCAACTGGTCGAGAACGTTCGTGATTCGCCCGTGAACCCATCGCTGTGCGAGCGACAGTTCGCTCTTTAAATCCTCCAAACAGTTGAGCTCTTCCGCGAGCGTGGCTATTTCTCCCGCCTCGGCCTCGCTCACGGTTTCGGTGTCGTCTTCCGCCTCGCGGCCGTCGGGCTGGTTTCCGTACTGAACGTTGAGCGAAAGATACTGGCACGTGCTCACGTCCAGACTGGGACTGGCCGGGTAGGCGCTTTTCATATCGAACTCGTAGGGAGAAACATCGACTTCCAGACGGAGATTTCGGGAGATGTTGAAATATTTGCGGCGCTGGTCGTCGGTTCTACTTTCGACCAATCCCGCTTCTTCCAGCTTCCTAAGGTGGTCGATGACCGCCTTCGGACTGACGCCGAGATATTCGCTTATCTCCGTGACGTAGCAGGGTTTGTGCGAAAGAAGTCGCAGGATGCGCCTGCGATTTTCATTGCCGAGTATATCGAGCAATACAGCGGAGTCCATTCACGTCAACGACTTGGTAACGCGAACGGAAAAGCGTGTCTCTCGCCGTGAATCGAAATTGCGGTTCATCGGGACGCGGAAATCGACACATTCTCGGTTAACGAGTCGCCGTTCCCGACGGTTTCGTTGCTGGTGTTCCCATTTCCGTTCCCGGTATTTCCGTTGGTTTCGTCGCCAGCGTTTCCGTTGCTACCGCCTCCCGTATTCCCATTTCCGACGTTTCCGTTTCCGGGCGTCGTTTCACCGCCCGAAGTTCCGTTCCCCTGCCCGGAACCGTTGCCGACGCCGGGTGCATTCGTGGAATTGTTCGCGTTTTCGCCCGGAACGTTCACGCTGTTAAGCGAACGAGCGACTTCGGCGACTTCTGGCCCGCTGACGTTGTTCGCCTGATTATCGAGTTGCTGGAGTCTATTAACCCGGGTTCCGACCGTTTCTGCTCGCGGTTTCGTCGCGTTGATGCCGTGTTCGAGCGAGCGAATGTCGCCGATGAGTTCGCTCATTCTGGACTGGTACTCGAGTTGACTGATATCGCCGTTGTTTCGCGCCTCGACGAGGCTCTGCTTTCGCTCTTGGAGCGCGTCGAGTTCGGTCTGCATATCCTCGACGTGATGTCTCACGAGGGCTCGTCGCGCCGACCTGTTTTCCGTTTGGTTGAATCGGGCGACCCACAGGCCGGTATCGACGGTTCCTTGCGCTTGTGACGTGCTAACCTGCATGAACGACGAGATTTCGGCACCGAGCGTGCTGTTGGAACTCGTGGCGTTCTGTTCGGTTTGGAACGTATTTGGAGAGGTATCTACTGGTGCTGAGGGCGACGGCGCGGCGGCGGTTGGCAGAGCGACGGCAAACCCGCACACGGTGAGCGTCGCCAACAGGACGGCGCGAATGGCGTTCATCAATAGCTCATTACCGTCCCAGTTTAAAAATAGGGTAATTCGTTCGTTTTGTTCACGCCTCAAAACGAAGGTGTGAGCGGTGAAAGGAGCGTTTAAAATCGCGTTAAACTGGTTCTAATCGCTCAAATACCCGTGCCGCTGCGAAGACGGATATAACCGACAGGGTGATAGTTGCGAGAGGGAGCAAAAGCCCGGGTTCGTAGCGGAGCGGCGGGTGGAACCCGAATCCGTAGTCTAACACGTCGCTCGCCAGTGCGACGGCAAGCGCGGCGACCAGTGCGCCGCGCGTCGTTCGCCCGTAGTGTGGAATGAGAAACGCTTCAGCGACGAACGCGAGGTGCGTGACGATGATTCCCCAGTAGTCCCAGACGGCGTTCGGGTCCCACGGCGGGCCGAAGTACGACGAAAATCCGAGGTTTAGTCCGACGAACGTCCAAATGCCGAACTTGACGAGCCAAACGAACGCGAAAGTGTGGAGATAGGCGAGGGGAAGATTCTGCGGCGCGTCGGAGAGGCGATTGCCGAGATTGGGCAACAGCGTCAACAGCGAGGCGGTGACGAGCGCGAGCGCCATCGGCGAGTCGGCGTACAGCGGCCAGAGAAACGTCGGCACTTCGGGCATGGTTTCGACGTAAAAGCGAACGCCGACGAGAATCGCCAGCGAGTTGACGACGAGCAACCACACCAAACTCGGCGCGTTTTCGAGATAATATCGGGCGTACCGCTCGGGAATGGCCATGTTCTTCCCCCCGGGGTGAGCCACTAAAAGAACTGCTGTCATCGTTGCACGGCCGAAACAGATAGAATTATTTATATACCAAGTTTGTTCTTCTACATAAGAGTTTTGCATAACCGCTATATAACTACTACCCATTGTGTGTTACTGTCTACCATGTTCGAGTCGTTTTCCAGCGGCTACTACCTCGGCCGTCTGTACGTCGAACCGTCCGGCGCAGACCGCGCCGTCATGTCTCGGGACGACCACGAGCGCGTGAACCAAGCCCTCTACGCAAGCGGCGACGGCGTCGAGCGAATCGACTGGCCGCTCGTGATGAAAATCGACCGACAGCATTTCTCCGTCCGCGGGGAAGAGGGCGTTCCGAACCAGACCCTCGTCGTCCCGGACGACCTCCTCGAAAACACCCGGATTCGCAACCCGCCGGAACTGAAGGAGGTGTTTCTGGCGAAAGCCGACCGCGTCGAACAACTCATGCAGTTCCAGCCGCAGGACGATGGATTTGGGCAGGGGGGAGCGGTGTAGACCGGCTAAGGCATACGGTGAATTCGGATTTGCTGTAACCTGCGCGATGAAGCTATTTTGAGAGGTGGCGATTGCAGTTCTAAGCGTACGCCACGAGCGACTGCGCGAGTTCGGGTAGTTGCTCACAGTCGGCGTCTGCAATCCGCAGTACTCAATCACACGCCAGAATGCTCGTGTCGAAGGTGCGGCCTGCTCCTCCGTCTGTAATCGCAAACTAGAAAACGCAGGGTTAGTCCGAACGCGTAACATCACTCCGTTTTGGTTCGCTTAACACCCGGATAAAACGCTCAAACAACGCTCTCCGGTCTTAGTTTCCGCGACCCTGAAGCTTCTCCTCGTTGGGTATGTCGGCGTTGGCCTCACCCTTCATGCCAGCGCCGATATCCTTGCTGATTTCGGCGAGTCGCTCCGGGTCGTCCCAATTGTTCGTCGCCTCGACGATTGCGTTGGCCATCGCACGGGGATTTTCCGCACCGAAGATTCCCGAGCCGACGAAGATGCCGTCACAGCCGTGGTGCATCATGAGCGCGGCGTCGGCGGGCGTGGCGATACCACCTGCCGCGAAGTTCACGACCGGAAGGCGATCCGCTTCGGCGGTTTCGTGCACGAGTTCAGCGGGCGCTTCGAGTTCGCGCGCGAGCATCTCGCGCTCCTCGTGGGTTTTGCCTCGAAGTTCCCGGATGACGCCCTTGATGGTGCGCTGGTGGTGGACGGCTTGATTCACGTCGCCCGTTCCGGCCTCGCCTTTGGTGCGAATCATCGCCGCGCCCTCGTTGATTCGTCGAAGGGCCTCGCCGAGATTCCGCGCGCCGCAGACGAACGGGGCGGTGAACTCGCGCTTGTCGATGTGGTATTTGTCGTCCGCTGGTGTGAGCACTTCGGACTCGTCGATCATGTCCACGCCGATGGATTCCAAAATCTGGGCTTCGACCGAGTGGCCGATTCGCGCTTTCCCCATCACCGGGATTGATACCTCGTCGATGATTTCCTCCACGTCGGCGGGGTCGGCCATCCGCGCCACGCCGCCGCGCTTTCGGATGTCCGCTGGAACCGCTTCGAGCGACATGACCGCGACCGCTCCCGCGTCCTCCGCGATTCGGGCTTGCTCGGGGTTTACGACGTCCATGATGACGCCGCCTTTCTGCATCCGGGCGAAGCCGCGCTTTACGAGTTCCGTTCCGCGCTTCAGTTCCTCGATGTCTGTCGGTTCTGCCATGGGTGTGCGTAGCGAACGAGGGGACTTAAGCCGTACCGATTGTGAAACGTGAAACCTGTCGGTGTTTTCGAGTCAGTGTTTTTCGGATTTTTCTCGCGCACCACATCGCTCGATTGATTTGTTGCATGGTTGCGCCAGCGCGTTCGCATGAACGCTGAACGAAGTGAGGCGTGAGTGCAACTCCGCGCTGGCGGGGAGGTGTGGGGAGATTGGCTGTAGCGGGACGGTTTCTGGTGGACGAAGGGCGAAGGAGGAGTGACCGGAGTTCTCGTGAGCGAGAGCACGGAAGAGTTTCGCTCTTCCGGTGGGAGCGACGACTGAGGGCTTCGTTTGTTGCCGTGATTCGCTCACGCTCGTTTGGTTCTATTGTGTTGGATCAAATCACGACTCCAATCAAACCGCCCCCGCACTGCAACCGCCCACACCCTCCCCAACCGACTGCACGTTGCACTACGTTCCAGTGCTCATCCCTCGCGCGCCGAAGTTGCTTGTCCCGATTGCTCCCGAAAAATCACGCCCTCTTCGCGTATCGAAGCCTCTTTGGCCCGACCATTCGTGGCCGCGAGTATGACCGGCCTCCCGCCCCGTGAAGACCTTCCGTGGTACGTCGCGCCGCTTCCGCAGTGGCTGGAGGATTTCGGCCTACGAATGGCGTGGGTCATCGTCGCCGTCAACCTCGTCGGCACCGCGTTCGGCTTCTGGTACTACGGCTTTCACCCGATTCCACTCTCCGACCCGTTGATAACGTGGCAGTTCGCGGTGGAAGCACCCGAAATGTGGCTCT
The DNA here is from genome assembly GCF_020700235.1 of Haladaptatus pallidirubidus. Classification (GTDB taxonomy): domain Archaea; phylum Halobacteriota; class Halobacteria; order Halobacteriales; family Haladaptataceae; genus Haladaptatus; species Haladaptatus pallidirubidus. Next base: position 756,119 of record NZ_CP085301.1, read on the forward strand.
TCGTCCCCGACAGCCCGGTTGCTACGCTGTTCATCGCGCTTTCCCTCGGCCTGTGGAAACTGGGGCGAAATTCGGAGTGGGTGAACGCCCTCGCTTTTTTCGGCTGTATCAAACTCGGCGCGTGGACGCCCTACGTGTTGGCCGCCTTCTTTTCCGGCTTCATCGGAGTTGGCTGGCCGATGTACGCCTTCCTCTTCGTCAGCCACCTCGCTATGGTCGTGGAGGCGTTCCTCATCTACCGCTACAGCGACTTCCCGGTCGGTGCCGTCTTCGTCGCCGTCGTCTGGTACGGCTTTAACGATATCGTGGACTACTTCGTTCCAATCGTCGGCACGCCACACCACACCGCGCTTCCGGCACAGGAGGCCCTTGCTATGGGGTATAGCCATCCGTCGCCGACTCACGAAATCGCGGCGGCGGGCGCGGTTACGCTGACCCTGCTGGCGACGTTTCTGGCACTTTCGACGCGAGTGAAGAAGTTAGAATCGGCGGGTGAATAGCGTCTCTTGCGATGGATTGGACCGTACTATTCTACTATCAAAACTGGTTCGAGAACGTTACAGTATCCGAAAGTACATTTTAGTAGTTTGCAGTGCGAATAGGTACCATGCCCATCGAGCGAGATGATTTCGAGAATCTTCCACGGCCCGCCTCACACATCAAAAAAGGAACGAACGGTCGCAGGGCACTGGCGTTTCTCGCCGCAAACGACGGCGACGCGTTCACGCGAAGCGAAATACGAGATGGAGCGGGAATCTCGGACGGGAGCATCGGGCCGGTACTGACGCGACTGGCGGACGACAGTCTTCTGGAACACAGAGGGCGGTATTGGGCGCTCTCCGTGGAGAGGAGAGAGGACATCGATTCGGAGGCGTTACTGGCCGAACTTCGGGAAGAGTGGAACGAAGGCTGGTAACGCGCGTGTTCGCCGAAGGCACTCAGACCTCGTTGTCCGTATGCGCACGCACCCACAACTCTCCGATTCGTGAGAGTCGCGTTCGGTAGGATTTTCCGTGATCTTCTTGCTCGATGTAACCTTTGCCGCCCGGCCCTAACCTGTCCACGTTGTAGATGACCTTCGACCGGAAGCTATCGGTGTACTCCTCGTTCAAATCGCTGGACAGGGCTTGAGCGAGTTCGCTCACGCTTTCGAACTCCCCGTGCTCGCCGAGGGTGAACAGAATAAGCTCCTCGAACGGTTTGACGTTCGAAAACGAAGCGACCGGGAGTTCCACGATGTGTTTCCCGTCGATTTCTTTCGCGCCGATGGTCGTCCCCCGCTCGTCGAATTCGGAGAGCAGGTCGCGGGCGCTCTCCAGTCGGGTTTCGATGCGCGCTTCGTCTACGTCGCCGTCGAGGACGGACGCGAGCAGGTCGATTTCCGCGCGCAGTTCCTCGGCGAGTTCGGTTTCCAGATACTTTTCGGGGGCGGTGTAGTAGGTGTGAATCTTCTCCCGGTCGCTCTGTCGTTCGACCATGATTGAGTGGGCCGCCGTCGCGAACGCGAAACTCACCGTTCGAGGCATCGCGCTGACGTTCACCCACACCTCTCCCCCGGCGTCAAGTTCGGCGTTGATTCGGTCGTAGGCCTGTTCGAATGCCGCGTCGTGGTCGTAGACGTCCGCCAAAACGACGCGCTCCGTTTCCGCACCGAGCAGGTTTTCGAAATCTTTGCTGAGTTTTCGAGAGAGGTGACGGGAGTACTCGACGTTAGCCTCGCTTCCAACCGCGCCTTCGAGGAGGATGACGCGGTCAACGTCGAGTTGGTCGCGCACGAGGGGCGCGATGACCCGGTCGTAGTCGAATCCGACCGGAACGATGTGCGTTTGCATGGGTGTCAGTTCTCGTGAAGGCGGTTTAAATTCGTCGTGAACTACTTCGGGAGTCGGTAGGTTTGGAGAGGGCGAAAAAAGGGTCGTGTGTTCACGCATGTTGAATTACTATTTTCTACTATTATTCTCCGTTTCTCGTGTCGCTGGCTATGGCCGACACTAATAATACTCCTACCGCGACCAAACGAATCAGCGAACAATCCACTCCGACGTCGGGTTCCGCTAGTCCCGACTCCAATCAAAAGTTCCATTGGAGTCGGGTCTTCCGAGCGCCACCCGAGAAAATCCATCCTGTAACCTTTTTGTTTGGATAATCTTTGTGTAAATTCTATATTTACTGAGATATAAAAATAAACAGTCTGCTAGTCGGCGTGGAGGTCGAAGTACAGATTCGTCTCCTCGTCGGGCGCAGGCGACGTGACGGCGGAAGCCGAGACTGTCAGCACGAGTCCGACGAGCATCCCGACGACCATCGGAAGCCAACCGCCGTACAGCGCCGCGGCGTTCTCGACGAGAAAGACGTTGATGAGATAAAACGACTGACTGCCGACGATTCCGACCACAATTCCGGTTCGCGTCACCCGCGGCCAGTAGAGCGCGACGATGACTGGGAGCGCGAGTTGGGCGAATCCCCCGAAGGCCGTCGAACCGATTGTCGTGATGGCCTTGGGCGAGTACAGACTGGCAACGAAGGCGGCGATTGCGAAGATGGCGACGCCAATTCGTCCGAGGGTGTCCTCCCAACTGCTACTCGCGTCGGGGTTGACGAACAGACGGTAGAGGTCGCGGGTGAAATAGGACGACCCGGAGAGGAGCATCGAGTCGGAGGATGACATCATCGCGGCCATCGCGCCCGCGATGACCAGCGCGGCGAACCACGCCGGGGCGTATTCTGCGAGTAGGATGGAAAGGACGTTCTGGTCGGCGGCGTCGATTGGCAGGCCGCGCGCCCACGCGCCGAGCATGAACGCCGGGACGAACAGCAGGACGACGAGGATGGGCCACAGCGAGAAGGTTCGCTTCAGCACCTTCTTCGACCCCGCGACAAAAAATCGCTGGTTGACCTGCGGGAACATCGCCACGCCGAACGCGATGCCGATGGCCTGCGAGAGCATCCATTGCGGGGAGTACACCCCTCCACCGAGCGAGAGGAATTCAGGGTTCGATTCGGCGAGTCTCGCGGTTGCGGAACTCACGCCGCCCAGTTCGGTGAGCACCCAGAGCAGGGCGACCCAAACCATCACGAGCATGAAGACGCCTTGTAGGGTGTCCGTCCATGCAATCCCGCGCATTCCGGCGAGGACGACGTAGGCGATCATGAACACCGTCACGAGGCCCGCGCCCATCGCGTAGGAGAGGTCGCCGCCGGTGAGGGCTTCCAACGCGGTTCCAGCCCCGACCTGCTGGAGCATCACGTAGGGGAACAGCCAGAACAGGCTGATTCCGGCGACGAGGCCTCGGAGCAGGGGCGACCCGAACCGGTCGCCAAGCATCTCGCCGAGCGTGACGTAGCCGTGTTCGCGCCCGAGGAGCCACTGTTTGTAGCCGACGACGTACCACAGCACGGCAAACAGGATGCCGTCCATTAGTCCCATCACGAGAATCCATTCCGGCCCGGACGCGTATGCTGTGTTCGGCCCGCCGAAGAACGTGAACGCCGACAGCAGAGTCGCGAACGTCGTGAACAGCAGGACGACAGTGCCGAGGGTTCGACTGGCGAGGTAGTAATCCTCCGCGCTCCGGTCGGTCAACCGGTACGCGAGCAGGCCGACGAGCAGGGAAAGGAGGAGGTAGCCACCGACGATACCCACCTGAAGCATCGTCTCGCTCATACGCCCTCCTCGATGCCAAGGCCCCACGCTCGGTCTGCGAATAGTTTGAACGCGAGCGACGCGACTACCATCCAGCCGATGTGCCACCAGAGCCACACCGGTAATCCGTATAGTATCTGTCCGTCACCCCAGAGGAACCACGGAATCGTCAACGCGATGAGCACCGCGAAGACCATAAGCCACCCGATTCGTGTGGAGTCGTTCATCATCGTCCCTACCGTTTGACTATACGGGGATAAGATTTACTAACTGTGTTCGAAAGGAGCCTTCGAAGAAAATTTCTCTTCAAAGAGACGCCGTTTCCGCAACACCTATCGTCCGTAATTCGGATCATTGCCGTATGACGGACGACGCGAGACGCAACCGTCGCCGATTCGTGGTGGTTGCGTTCGCTCTCACAACCGTCGTTTCGATTGGTTTTAGCGTCCTGCTCGGCGACTCGCTACGCTCGTCGCTGGTTAGGGGTATCGGTATCGGGTTGGGGTTTGCGGCCGGTTATTGCCTGTTCTGGAACGGCGATTCTTTCACCAAGAACAACGACTAACACCGTGGGAATCCCACGAACACCATGACCCAAACCGCGATTCAGTTGTATTCCCTCCGCGAACTTGACGAATCGCTCCTCGACCTGCTCGCTCGCGTCGGCGAAACCGAGTTCGACGGCGTTGAGTTCGCGGGGTTGGGCGATGTCTCTCCCGCAGACGTCGCGGAAACGCTTGACGAAGTGGGACTCGGCGCCGCCGGGGCACACGTCCCATTCGACGAACTCGATGCGAATCCGGGGGACGTGGTCGAGACGTACGAAATGGTGGGCTGTGACAGACTCGTCGTGCCGTATCTCGACGAATCGTACTTCGATAGCGAAGAAACGGCAATCGAAACCGCACACCGATTGGATGACCTCGCGGAACGAGTCGAGAGACGCGGTGCGGAACTCCATTACCACAACCACGCCCACGAATTTGTCGAAATCGGGGACAGGGCGGCCTTCGACGCCTTCATCGCGGAATCGAAAGTGAACATCGAACTCGACGTTGGATGGGTCGTCGCCGCGGGCCGCGACCCTGTTTCGCTCCTCGACCGTCTCGCCGGGCGCGTTCCGTTGGTGCACCTGAAAGACACCGCCGACGGAGCCCCCGTCGAACTCGGGGACGGCGATGTGAACGCAGAGATCTGTGCCGACACTGCGCGCAGTGTCGGCGCGGAGTGGTTAGTGTACGAACACGACGCTCCGAGCGACCCGGAATCGTCACTTCTCCGCGGTGCCGAACGTCTCTTAGAACTGAACAAACGTCCATGAATATTAGTTATCGTTATACTCATACTGATGATTTTAGGTAAAAAATACCTGTAAAATCACCCCAGAAAACGACGGTGACGACAGCTATTTCAGCACTCAAGCGCCAAAATGAGACGTATCCATGGCACGGCTCATGGACGCATCACAATCACGCCCTCCACAGGGGCAGTTCATCACTCATGGACGATACAGCGAAATACCTCATTCACGCAGACATTACCGCCGACGGGGTGGTAGAGCGAAGTGACGTCGTCGGCGCGATATTCGGGCAGACCGAGGGACTGCTAGGCGACGACCTCGATTTGCGAGACCTCCAGCAGTCCTCCAAAGTCGGTCGAATCGACGTTCGCGTCGAGAGCGAACACGGCCAGTCGTTCGGCACTGTCACCATCGCCAGCAGTCTCGACAAGGTCGAGACGGCGATTTTGGCGGCCTCGCTCGAAACGATAGAGCGCGTCGGCCCGTGTCGCTCCAGCGTTAGCATCGCCAACATCGAAGACGTTCGAACCGCGAAACGCCGGGAAGTCGTCGACCGCGCGAAGGAACTTCTGTCGTCGTCGTTCGACGAAGATGTGATGACCAGTCGCGAGATTCTGGCGGAAGTCCGCCAGAGCGTCCGCGTCGAGGACATCACCGAGTACGAAGGTTTTCCCGCCGGACCGAACGTCACGAACAGCGACGCGATTATCGTCGTGGAAGGCCGCGCAGACGTGTTGACCCTCCTCCGATACGGCGTGAAAAACGCCATCGCGGTGGAGGGAACGAACGTTCCGGATGTCGTCGCCGACCTCACGCAGGAGCGCACGACCACCGCGTTTCTCGACGGCGACCGAGGCGGTGACCTCATTCTGAAGGAACTCGAACAGGTGGGCGATATCGACTACGTGGCCGTCGCCCCGCCCGGAAAATCGGTCGAAGACCTCTCCCGAGACGAGGTGATGTCCGCCCTCCGGAAAAAACAAACCCTCAACCGGTTCGAACAGGGTGAAACCGGATTGGCCGCCGCAACCGACGGAAGCACGCGCCCGGCACCCGAGGCCGACGAAAGCACCACGGAAAAGCCGGTCGAACCCGCAATCGAGGACGCGAGCAATGACGAAGTCGAAAACGACGAGAGCACTTCGGATGTCGAAGGCGGAACCGTCGAAGCCGTAACGGCCGAGACAACGGAAATTGAGTCCGAAAGTGGAGAAAACGTGGAAATTAACGACGATTCGCCCACAGACGAGTCGTCGATGCAATCGAACCTCGAAACGGATTCTGAACGCAAAACAAAATCTCAATCCGAGTCCTCCCCCGAATCGGAACCTGGCGCTGAGGAGCGTGAATCCCCGACGCTTCGCAGTCACGTCCGAACCGTCATCGACGGCGAATCCGTGACGGTGCGACTGCTCGACTCGGAGTTCGAAACCCTCGCGGAAGCGCCCGCCGACGAGACGTTCGACGCAATCGAAACTGCGGAATCGGTTCCGACCACGGTCGTACTCGACGGAACGCTCACGCAACGAATCCTCGACGTTTCGGCCCAGCGCGGCGTCGAACAAATCGTCGCCCGCGACGAGGGAGAGTTCGTGAAAAAGCCGACGACGGTTCGTATCCTGACCGCAAACCGCTTTTAATATTTTTTTCCGAACACTAACGCAGTACCGCCGTCGGCGTAGTAATCCGATTCCGTCCGCCACAGTTCGAATCCTAACGATTCGTACAGTGCTTGGGCCGCCTCGTTTTCCTCGTGAACCGTGAGCGAAACGTGGTCACAGCCTCGCTTCTCCGCTGTTTCGATTGCCGTTTTCAGTAGTTCTGTCGCCCTCCCTTCTCGGCGATGGGCAGAGTCCACCACCAGTTCCGCAATATACGCGTCGTCGGAAATCAGCATCAGAACGTAGCCGACCGGACGACCTTCGGCGGTCGAAACGAAGACGAAGCCGAGACCTGTGAGAGCAGTTTCGAGCAACCTCGGCGTCGGTTCGGGAAGCCACTCCCGGATCCGTTTGAGGCGAGATAGGTCGTCCCGGGTGGCCGCACGAATCACACCGGTAGACCTGCCAGTAGTGCGAGACCAGCCCCCAGCAGCGCCCCGGAGAGCGTGGCGAGGAAGTTGACGCTCTGGTTGCCGATTTTATCGCCTTCGACGGTCGCGCCAAGGAGACTATCGACGGTCATGCCGCCGACTCCGGCAAGTGCGATGACGACCCCGCCGAGCAGTCCGATCGAATCGAACAATACCACGGCGATGAGCGCGACGACGCTCGCACCGAGGGCACCGGCCAGTTCGCCCTGCCACGTGACGCCACCGTCGGTTCCCGGTTCGACTCGCTTGAGCGAGGTGATGAGCCGCGGATTGTCGAAGACGCCGCCAATTTCGCTGGAGAGGGTGTCGCTCATCGCGGTCGCGATGCTCCCCGCGAATGCAAAGAGGAAGACGGTGCTGGCGATCGGTAGACGGTCGCTCGCGGCGAAGGCCAGCACCGCGAACAGCGCGACTGCGGCGTTACCCAGAACGTTTCCGCCGCCGCGTGCGCCTTCGTTGGCTTCCGCGACGCCGTTTTTTCGTTTCTGCTCGTAGCGGAACTTCGTGGACAGCGCCCCAAGCGCGAAAAAGGAGATGAGGACGGCGAACCACGGGTAACCCCCGAGGACGATGGTGAGCAGTGCGAGCAGGACGCCGGTAAGCATCCCCGTGACGGAGGCGGTGTCGAGCGCCCACGAGATGTAGCCGAATCCCGCCGTAATCGCGATTGCCAGCGCGACTTCGAGCGGCGTCACCGTCACGGTCAGGTCGGCGAACAACCAGAGGAGGAGCGCCACGGAAAACATCACCAGCGGGTCGTCGCGCTCGAAGAGAACCGACCGAAGCAGTCCGGCCAACAGCGCGCCGCTCGCTGCCAGGAAGATGATGATGGGAACCATCGAATCCACCGGTGCACCGTCGATCTGTAGGACGATAATCTGCGCGACGATGGCTGCCGCGAATCCGCCGAGAGTGAATCCCGTCGTCGCGATAATCGCGGTGTTGTTCCACGAGCGAGCGATTTGCTCGGCGAGGTTTCCGTAGACGAGCAGACAGACGGCGGCGATGAACACGCGCGTCGGAAGGTCGACGAGCATGACGAGCATGGCGAGTCCCGCGGTGGCAAAGGAAAACGCGGCGAGGCCGCGCAGTCGTCCTTCGCTGCGGTCACTGGGGCGTGCGAACAGGTCGAACACGACCCCGTCGTCTACGACGAGCGCAAGCGCGCCGATTGCGGCGAACAGCGCGGCCACGCCCGCCACCAGCACCGACCCAACGAGGGCTAGCGTTCCGATTCCCGCGAACGCCGCCGCCCGCCGAATGCTCGTGGTCACGGTGTGATTTTTCGGGGACGAACACTTAATCCTCCCGAACGGAGGATGGCGTGACGTTTAAGAGACGATAGCGGCAATTCCGCGCCAGTGGGACTTTACGACCAGTACCTCACGGCGCGCGTCCGCCGCCACGAAGCCGAGCCGCCGAGCCACATCGCAGTCGTCATCACCGAACGCGACCTGTTGGAACAGGGCGCGTACGAAACGCTCGAATCATTTTTCGATTGGGCGTTCGACCACGGGGCGAAACGCGTCACCATTTACGTGAGCGTCCTCGACTCCGGCGCGGTGCCGACCCTCCAGCGCGAACTCGAAAACGTTCGTACACCGCGCGAAATCGCGGTTCGCGGCCCCGACGACCTCACGCCCGCCGACGCCCCGATTCAGGTGAGCATCGGACTCGGGGGAAAAAGCGAGTTCGCGGAGGCGGTGCGGGCGGTCGCGGAGGACGTGGAATCGGGGGACGTATCCGCCGACGAGGTAGACGAATCGGCAATCGAATCGAGATTGGTGTTTCCGACCGATCCCGATTTGGTCATCAAAACCGGGGCGGAACGTCTGTCGGATTTCATGATTTGGCAGTCGGTGTACTCGGAACTGTACTTCACCGACGTGAACTGGCGCGATTTCCGCCAGCGCGACTATCTGCGGGCGATTCTGGATTACAAGAACCGACAGCGGCGATTCGGGCGGTGAAAAGCGTAACTCACAGATAACGACGAGACACTACGCCAGTGTATCGCATTCATCAGAAATGAGAATATCATTTTTTGTCTACTTCTCACCAAACCCTACAATATCCCGAATCTTTCCGAATAACCATCAAAAATCCCGCGTAAAACGCGAGAGCGTCCGCCGTAACGGCTCAGTCGCTCAGGTTGCCGTCGGCTACCTCGTCGGTACTCATCGACGCGGCACTCGCCGAGGCGTACGGTTGCCCGTCCACGGTCAGGGTCGCCGGGCCACTCTTCGTCGCGGAGGTGACGCCGCCGGTCACGTAGAAGGCGTGTGCTCTCCCTGCTGGAACGGTTCCCGTCGCTCGCCTCGAATTCGGCGGCCGTTTCGCCGAGACCGACGACGCCCAGGACGTCGTGAGGGTCGCACCGTTATCTCCTGCGGGGCCGATGTAGGTGCCCGCCCGAACGTCGTAGATGGTCGCGGAACTGTTACCTTTGTTCTCGATACGAACAAGGTTCGCCGACTGGAGCGGCACCTGTCCGAGCGGCGGTGGACTCGGCAGTGGTGGCGTCGTATTCGGCGCTGTGGGTGACCCGCCGGTAGTCATCCGGTCGCTGACGTATGACGAGTTCGTCTGCATACCGCCAATCGTTCCCGAGACGGTTCCCCACGTGTCCGGCGCTTGACCGATGTAAATACCGTAGACGGAGTCGTGGTCGTTTCGAACCTGCACGTTGTTGAGTTGGAGGTATTCGAGATTCGCCTCGGAACCGTCTTCCATCCGTGGTCCGACGAGGGTATATACTGCGTGCTGGTTCAGTTTGGTCGAATCGTAACTGATTCGAACGTTCCGAATGTCGATGCGTTGACACGGCGTTCCCGCCGCGATTGGAGCGCCACAGCTCGGATCCAAATATCGGTGGAGGAAATCGCTATCCGCGATGGTAAGCGTCCCGTTGTAGCTGTCGATACCGCCCGCCGAATCCGTCAGTGTTGTTGCCTCCGCGGTGACGCCGCGCTGGAGCGACCCACCCGACCACGTCTGTCGAGGATGCTGGGCGTTTTTGACCGAGACGCAGTTGTTAACTTCGGTCTTCCCTCCGAGTCGCATCCCGTTTTGCGTATTTCGAAGGTAGCAGTTGAAGATGTTTAGCTTCCCCGCGGGCTTTTTCGCGTAGATCGTGTTTTCGCCCCAGAGTTCGAACCAACATCGATTGAACGTGAGTGCCCCTCCCGACGATTCGACCAGTATCGCTCGACGGTTACTGGCCTGCGTCGGCGTAGCTGACCCTTCGTGGAAGTAACAATCCTGTAGAAGGCCTCTCGTCCCTTGCGCCGCCGCGAGACGGAAGTACGTCCGCGCGTCGCTCGAATTGTTGCTTCCGACTTTGGTGTCGGTGTCCGCTCGAACTTTCCCGCGCGTAACGAGTCGCTTGAGCTCCCAGTTCCCCGCACTGGAATTCATTCTGATGAACGGCGGCACCGTCACGTTTCGCATATCGAGTTCGAAGCCGTCGAGGACGAACCCGTTAGACCGCGCTTCAATCCACCGAACGTTGCCGGAACGACCGGGAACGAGTCGTGCACCGTTCGGCGCCCTCAGCGTGAGGTTGTCAGTTCCCGACGCGACGAGAATGTCGTTGAGCTTGTACGTACCCGGAGGAAACGTGATGGTAGTATTGCTCCCGACGAGTCGGTCGAGAACCGAGTCGATAGATGTGTTTCCCGTACTGTCCGCGCCTTGGTTCGCGATGTTGTAGGTTGGCATTTACGTATCTCCCACTCGTGGTAGCGTACGGTCTTCGTGTCTTCTTCTGCGTGCGGTTGGTCGCCCCGTTTTTCGAACTGTTCCCGCCGTCCCGTCGTTCGCGTCTCGGTCGGTAGCAACGAGTCGTCTCGTCTTTTTTCGACTAAAACGCGCTGCAGTGCCGGTATCGCTTCGTGATTCCGTTCTGAATGTCATTTTCATGGCTTCGATGCGTTCGTTCCCGTTCGCAGATGAATACTGAACAGCACCGTAATTAATTATTAACTTCTTACTTGATAGAATAATAGTAGAATATAGTTAATTAAATTCTAGAGAGAAGATTTTAAACTAATTGGACAGATGACAACTAATGTAGTCTGAATAGTCCGCGAACGCTCCGAAGACGACGTTCGAATGCAGTTGAATTCAAAACGCGTGACAGTACCGATGACGGATAGTTCGACGGGATTAGCCCCTCGGTTTCGATAGCGGTACCCGAATGCGGCTTGGTAACTGGGACGTCTTACGGAGCGGAAATTCGGGCAGTAGGTGGAACCTACACCGACTACGCCCGGCTTGACCCGCTTTACGCCCACCATTACGAAATAGCAGACGGCAGTCGTACCAATGAATGGGGTCATCGAGCGACGGAACGACCAGACGCAACTATCTCCGTGTCGCCGGTGTCGCGCTGGCGACCGCAATCGCCGGATGCGACGGCATCTCGGAGCCGAACAAACAATCCGTTCTCGCCCCCTACGGCGACCGATTCGAGACGGTCGCCGACCTCGGCCGAACGGACGCGGATAGAACCGGAACCGAGAGGGTGGATTCGGTCGTAAACCGATTGGCGCGCGATGGAACGCTGCTCTACTTTCCGCCCGGCACGTATCGGCTTTCGAACCTCGACCTCTCCGGTCGCTCGAACTGCGGGCTCGTCGGCAACCGAGCAACCTTGCTCGTTCCCCCGTCCGAACAGGGAAACTGGATTTACGGAGAATCGGTTCGTAACCTCCTGTTCGACGGATTCACGCTCGACTACACGGCACCGACCGCCGCACCCGTCGTCGCTTTCTCGGTCGCCGGTCGGAGGAACGCTCTGCGAAACCTGACGTTCGAAGGGAGTCGCGAGGCGTATCCGCGAAGCGGTTTGGAACTCGAAGTCCCCGATCGATCTGCGTCACTGGTCGTTGATAGCCTCGATATGCGCGGCGGGTCTCGGAACGGAAACGCGATTTTCACGCACGCCGGTGACGGGTCGCTGAAATTCGTGGACTGTCGGGTCGAGGACTGGGCGGAAGGTCTCTACGCATCCCCGCACTCCGGCCCACTGGTCGTCAGCGGCGGCACCTACGCCAACAACGGTATCGACCAGATACGAATCGGCGGTGGAACCAGCGGCGCACGCGTGGAGAACACGACTGTTCGCGTGGATAACCCGAGAAATCCGAAGGCAAAGCCGAACATGCGCGGGATTTGGTTGGAAGAAGGAACGAACGCAGTCATCGACAACTGTTCAATCGAAATTACGGATTTAACCGGGACGTACAGCTCTGGTGGAATCGTGGTCGAAAAGCAGTTCGGAAGCGCGAAAATCACGAACACGACGATTCAGACGAACCAGAGCGTCCCGGCCATCAACATCCGCACGCCGACCACCGAATACGACCCCGAAACGATGCCGAGTATGGACGGACTTCCGTCGAACCACAACGTCACCTGTGAAACCGTCTCGATGTACGGAACTGCCCCGGAGGGAACTGCCGTCTTGCTTGCGGGGCGGGATGGATGCAAATTTAGCGATATTTCCGTTCAGCACCATTTCGGCAATCGGGACGGAATCACCATCAAGGATGGTCGTGGAACGAGGATTCACGATGCTCGGTTACGAGTGCGTGGTACGCCGATTGTCGCACCGGGTTTGACGCCAATGACGCAGAATATAAAGACGGGCGGAATCGGTTCGCTGTCGCAGTTAGGTGAATCGGTGTACGACTCCATTTAGCGTGGTTGTCCGTATGAATTCGGTGATGTTAACGCTCTACTCGGGGGTTCGCTCTTCGCCGTCCAATTCCTCCATCGCCACCCCATCGGGCACGTATCCGCGGAATTTCCGGATGATCGACCGCGCCTCGTCCAACTCCACACCGCCGATGGCCCGAACCAGCGCTAGCGCGCGCTGGACTTTCGCCTGGTGGAACGACTGTTCGCGGGATTCGTACGTTCGCACCGCGCGCAGGAAGTCGATTTTCGAGAACTCGGGCCAGTAGGGAGTACAGAAGAAGACGGCGGCCTCGTTGCCGTTCGCGTGCCAAGGGAGGAAGTTGCTGGTGCGCTCGTCGCCGCCGGTTCGGATGATGAGGTCAACGTCGCGGATCGGACGGTCGTAGAGCCGCGATTCGATGGTTTCGACCGAAATACCGTCCGGCGCAAGGTCGCCGGATTCGACTTCGCGTGCTACGTCACGGGCCGCGCCGAGGAGTTCGTTTCTACCGCCGTAGGCCAGCGCGATGTTGAGGACGAAGTTGTCGTAGTCGTGCGTCTGTCCCTCGGCGTAGTCGATTGCTTCCCGAACGCGCGCGGGAAGTTCCACGACGTCGCCGATAGCGCGGATGCAGACGCCGCTGTCGTGGATGCGCTCCGCGTCGGCGAACTCGTACAGTTTGTTCTCCAGCAGGTCGAACAGGGCTTCGCGTTGGTCTTTCGGACGATCGAAATTCTCGGTCGAAAAAGTGTACAGCGTCAGCTCCTCGACGCCGATGTCCTCACACCAGTCGAGGACGCGTTCTGTCGTCTTCGCACCTTCGCGGTGACCTTCGGATGCCTTCGCACCCTGTTTCGTGGCGTAGCGCCGATTTCCGTCTTGAATGACTGCGACGTGGGCGGGCGCGCCCGAGATGGTTCGCCGCAGATGTCGCTCGTAGGCTGTTTCCAACTGTCGCCGAACCCGCGTCAACATCGTCTTGTTCTTTCCCACACACCCGATTGGTATCAGCCTTGTCTTCCGAGTTACACTGATAGCTGATCTTTCCCAGGGTAGGGGTACTCACCATTCATGATAAATGTTCACAATGTGCGAAGACACTTGCATACCTTTTTAACTATCGAATCACTTTGGGAGAATGCAATGGCGAAAGGTACGGTTGACTTCTTCAACGAGACTGGCGGTTACGGATTCATTGAAACAGACGACGAAGACGAAGACGTGTTCTTCCACATGGAAGACGTCGGCGGTCCAGACCTCGAAGAGGGCCAAGAAGTCGAATTCGACATCGAACAGGCAGACAAAGGTCCACGCGCGACCAACGTCACGCGCCTGTAAGGCGGAATCGGAAGCGATCACTTCTCGCGGGAGTTCCCACTGCCGCGCGAAAACCAAGATTTTCGAGCGACGACTGTACCCATGAGTGTCGGCTATCGCTGTGACCGAGACCACAACCGTAGGTCGTATAACGTCGGCCGCGTATCCTCGGATATGGACCACGTCATCGACGACGACCTCTATCGACGCACGCAACAGCTGCTGGAACCGGGGGAGATAGAACTCAACGGTGCCATCGTTCACACCGACCTCGGAAGCGATGCGGACATCGAGATGCACCAAGCGTGCGTGGACATCGGCGACGTTATCGCCGAAAATGCAGGTTACGACCCCAAGGACACCTACGTCTACTCCGGTACCGACGACACCGATTTCGCCTCGAATCAGCACCAAGGGCTGACACTCGACGGCGAGGAGTTCGTCTGGGAATGCCAGCAGTTGCTCCGCAACGGCACATTCGACGTGGTGTATTATTACGAGGCCAGCGCCGACCAACAGGGGATTTTGGCCGGCATCCGCGACCTCGGATTCGAAGTCACCGGCGTCGAAGGGTAAGATATCACTGGAACGAAAAGCGAAGGTTACAGAAACGGGGCGTCTGCGACGATACGAAGGCGAGTCAGAAGCATTTACATATGGCCCATTCTAACGGTCTGATACAACAATTGGGAGCGTTTCGTATGACCTGTGTATTCTCTTTCCACTGGAGGCGAAAGCTGTGACGGGGAGTGGCGGCGTTATCTCGGGCGTCCGCGTCTCCCACGACCGGGCGTCTCTTGACGACGTTGCGACAGCTTGTCACGCAGACCAGCGGGCAGTCATCGCTCGACTCGTCGAAGAACCCGGCGTCTCGGAGGCGTTCGCGCTTCAGACGTGTAATCGGTTCGAGGCGTACATCGTCACCGACACGCCAACCGCTGGCGGGGCCGTCCTCGCGGAGTTCGCACCCGACGTGGCCGACCACGCGGTCGTCACGATGGGTCACGAAGAGAGCCTTCGCCACCTGCTTCGCGTCACAGCGGGATTAGAGTCAATCGTCCTCGGCGAAGACCAGATTATCGGGCAGGTACGCCGTGCGTACAAATCCGCGCGAGCGATCGGCGCTATCGGGCCGATGCTCGAAGAGGCGTTGATGAAGGCGATTCACGTCGGCGAACGCGCTCGCACGGAGACGGCGATAAACGAAGGTGTCGTCTCCATCGGCAGTGCCGCGGTCGCACTCGCGGACGAACAGCGCGACTTAGACGGCGCGACGGCGCTCGTCGTCGGCGCGGGCGAGATGGGAACCATCACGGCCCATGCGCTGGCCGACGCCGAAATCGAGACGCTCATCGTCGCAAACCGCTCGACTGAGCGCGCCGAGACGGTCGCCGAAGAAGTCGAGATGGTGGATGTCCGGGCGGTCGGATTGGAGGCACTTCCGGCCTGCCTCCCGCGCACCGACGTCGTCGTCACGGCGACCGGAAGCGACGGGCACGTTCTCGACGCCGACCTGCTCGCGGACTGCGGCGAAACGCTGGTCGTGGACATCGCGCAACCGCGGGACGTTTCGCCCGCGGTGGCCGCACTGGACGGTGTCACGGTACACGACATGGCCGCGCTGGAATCCGTGACGGACGAAACGCGAAGTAAACGGCGTGCCGCCGCCGAATCGGTCGAGACGATGGTTGACCGCGAGTTCGAGAACCTGCTCGAACAGTACAAACGAAAGCGCGCGGACGAAGCGATTGCCGCGATGTACGAAGGCGCGGAGCGAGTGAAAGAGCGCGAACTACAGACCGCACTCGCTCGTCTCAAGGCACAGGGAATGGACGAAGACCAGCGGGCCGTCGTGGAATCCCTGGCCGACGCGTTGGTTTCGCAACTGCTTGCACCACCGACGAAGAGCCTTCGGGACGCGGCGGCGAAGGACGATTGGACGACCATCAACACTGCACTGCAGTTGTTCGACCCCGAGTTTGGCGACGAACCACCCGCGTTCATCGCCGACCGACTCGAATCCGCCGCGGACGACTGACATCGTGGGCGCGCTGGCAACGAACATACCACACAGACGGCAAACGCTTTTATCTTAATTCCAGTTGTGCGGTTTCGTATGGCAGACTTGCTTTCCGACGATGAGATTCAGACTCGAATACCAAGCGGTTGGGAGCGCGAGGGCGACGAAATCGTCCGAACCTACGAGTTCGACGACTATCTCGAGGGCGTCGCGTTCGCTTCCGAAATCGGCGAAATAGCGGAAGAGGAGTTTCATCACCCGGAAATCATCATTAGCTACGAAGAGGTCGAAGTACGCCTGACGAGCCACGAGGAAGGCGGAATCACCACTAAGGACGTGGATATGGCGGAACGATTCGACGACGTTCGCTGATGAACGCTCGTTACGTCTTCGCGGTTCGGTTTCGCCTCGAACCGACAGTCGCCGACCTGTCGCTCGAACCGCGGGAGTTCGAAACCCGGATTTTTCGGCGGGCCGACCCGCCGGGTGAAGACGGTTGGCTGTTCTTCCGGGACAACCTCTGGCGCGGCGACATCGGTGACGAGCGATATTTCCGCGACCTGACGAGCGATGCGCTCGGAGTTCCGGTGAGCAGCGTGAACTACCGCGCGTTCGAAACGGACGAGGAGTATTACGACGAACTGAAAGACGAAATTTCGGCCAATTTGGCCGAATTCAAAGCCGATTCTGTGTCCGAAGTGATTTCGAAATATCTCGGCAGTTCGGTCGAAGTGGAGCGCTAACTGCGTTGCGATAAAGCGCTTCATCTTCGAAAGTAGGGCCGCCGTTTTGTAATCGCCGCACAAACCGCGTCCTCAACTTCTCGGCGTCGTTTATTCGTGTACTTCGACAGACTCGAGAACGATGTCGTCTTTCGGCTTGTCCTGTCGATTCGTGTCCGCGGAGCCGATTTCCTCGACGACATCCATGCCGTCGATAACTTCGCCGAAGACGGAGTGTTTGTTGTTGAGGTGCGGCGTCGGGGCGAGCGTGATGAAAAACTGCGACCCGTTGGTGTCGGGGCCGGAGTTCGCCATCGAGAGGATTCCTTTGCTGTCGTGCTGGAGTTCGGGGTGGAACTCGTCGTCGAACTGGTAGCCGGGACCGCCGCGTCCGGTTCCGGTCGGGTCGCCGCCCTGAATCATGAAGTCGTCGATGACGCGGTGGAACAACACGTCGTCGTAGAGCGGTTCGCCGGAGACTTTGTCGCCGGTTTTCGGGTCGGTCCAGTCGCGGTCACCCGTCGCCAGTCCGACGAAGTTTTGGACGGTGCGCGGTGCGCGCTCGTCGAACAGTCGAACTTCGATGTCGCCGTGATTCGTGTGAAGCGTGGCTGTCAGGTCGTCTGCCATAACCGAACCGTCTATCTCCAAGGAAAAAAGGCGTTCTATCCTATTTGCTCGCAGTCGTGTACAGCACTGGGGCAATGACCAGCAGCGCCAGGCCGAGATAGGCGAAGTACGGCGGTGCACCCATCGCCACCACGGTGAGGAACAGCAGGCCGAACAGGATGGTGTTCAACGACAGTACCTTTCGGGACTTTAGCGGAATCGCGGCCAGCAGTGAGAGCGCGAACAGGACGAAAACCGCCTGTCCCACGTTGTATTCGATGAGGAAGTCGTCAACGAGTGGGAGTGGGACGAACTCAAGCATTCCTGTCCGTGAATCGGTGTGAGTTCTCCTTTAAACTTCCGCTATGCCCCGCTCGACCCGGTCAGTTCCAGCGGTCTGACCCAGATGTACCAGATGAGGAGTGCGGCGGTGAGATAACCGGTGTAAAAGACGGCGGTTCCGACGAAACCGTATCCCATCTCCGTCAGGACGTATTTCGACATTCCGGGGACGACGACACCGAGCGCCAGCGCGAGTCCGAACCGAATCTTCCCACCAGCATTCTGTGTACTCATGTCGCAGACTATGTACTGAATAGGGGTGAATCGCTCGGTTCGTACCGACGAAATTCCGAATCGAGAAAATATCAAACCACAAAGTATTTATCCAAATATGAAACGAATCGGATATGAATCGCGAACGAACACTGGCGGGCGGAATCGCCATCATCGTGATGGCGTCCCTGCTCGCCGCCGTCCTCATTCCCGGTGCAATCGCGGAGACGGGCATCGAGGACGTTCGGGCCAGCTCCCTCCAAATCGAGGACGTGGCCATCGAGCCCGGTTCCGTCTCCGGCGGTACTGCGACGTTGGGCGTCGAAACCCGCCTCGAACACAGGGGTGGCCCGGCGGGGAACGTCACGGTACTCGTCAGGGCGATACACGCGGACTCGGGACTGGTCGAGACGACCACCGAACGAGAAATGCCGACCATCGAAGGCGAGCGCGAAGCCAGCGTCACGCAGAACGTTTCGATCGAACGACGCGGCGACTACCGGATCGAAACCGTCGTCTTCCGCGACGGCGAGCGAATCGCGGAGGGTGCCAAGGAAGTCAACGGCGTCGGCACCCTCAAACCGGCCTACGCAGAAACGAACGTCGCCTTCCACTGGCAGGACAGTACGAGTGAGTTCCCGCCAGTCGAGTATTCGGTTGCCGACGCCGGGAACAAGCGGACCACGCTCAACGTTTCAACGTACCTGACGAATCAGGGCGACGATTCGTCTGATA
The DNA here is from genome assembly GCF_020700235.1 of Haladaptatus pallidirubidus. Lineage (GTDB taxonomy): Archaea > Halobacteriota > Halobacteria > Halobacteriales > Haladaptataceae > Haladaptatus > Haladaptatus pallidirubidus. The sequence continues at coordinate 774,795 of NZ_CP085301.1, forward strand.
ACGTTCGCATCGTGTTCACGGCGCGGCAGGCCGACACGAACATCGTCGCCGACCGCGTTTCGGTTTCGGTCGGCGAAATCGATGCTGGCCGAACAGCGAGTCCGTCAGCGACCCTCTCGGTCGCCGACGACTACAATTACTACCTCGACGCCGTCCTCTGGAAAGACGGCGTCGTCGTCGAGTCGGCGCGCAGTGCGGCGAATCTCGACCCCACGGAGCGACTCTCCGTCAACGAGACGAACCGGGAAATCGATCTCTCGGTGTCGGATTTCTCGGGCGACAACGATCCGGACTCGGCCAAAGAAACGACCACCATCGAAAACGACGAGGGACAACCGGGCTTCACCGCCCTCGCCGGTCTCGTCGCGTTACTCGTGGCGGGCGCACTCGCACGGAGGAACCGTGAGTAACGATGACTGAAACGAAATCCAACTCGACGACTATGACGGAACCGACCACCGACCAACCGACGCGGACCGAGCGCAAAAAACCGAACCGCCAGAAACGGAACCACGAAAAACCGAACCGCCAGAAACCTGATCGAGAAAAGGTGCAGGGATACGTCTATCGCGGGGCGCTAGTGCTTCTCTGTTTCCTCGCCATCGTCGCGCTGTTCCAATTCTACATGAGCGCGCTCGCGGTGATTCGAACCTTCGTCGCCGACCAGTACCGTCCGCTGTTCAACGCGGGGTTCAATCTCGCTGTTCTGCTGCCGACCGGCATCGGCATCTCCTCGGTGGTCAGAAAGTTAGACTGATTATCGGACACCGGTCATTACCGGGTTCGAACAGTCATCTCGACCGGATTTTCGGGATGAATAGTGACGAACGGAACGAGCGAAAGCGGCGCGTCGGAGACGAGTTCGAAGTCGAATCTGCTTCCCAACGTCGCAAGGACGAGTTTCGCTTCCCGCATCGCGAATCCGTCGCCGATACATTTGCGCGAACCGCCGCCGAACGGGAAGTAGGCGAATTCGGGGAGTTCCCTGCGAAACTCCTTCGTCCACCGCTCCGGACGGAACGCCTCGGGAGCGTCAAAAAATCGCTCGTCGTGGTGGACGACCCACTGGGGCGTAGCGACGACGGTGTCGGCAGGGATGTGGAATCCGGCGAGCGTATCTTCGTTCTCGGCCTGCCGATAGATGACGTAGGCAGGAGGATAGAGTCGCATGGTTTCCATGACGACCCGTTCAAGGTAGTCCAACTCCGCGAGATCCGCGACGGTCGGCGAGCCATCGACAACCGAATCGAGTTCGTCGTGAAACTGTTCCTCCGCTTCGGGATGCGTCGAGAGCAGATACCACGCGTAGGTGAGCGTCAGGGCGGTCGTGTCGTGGCCCGCGAGCAGCATCGTCATCATCTCGTTGCGAACCTGCTCGCTGCCCAGTAGTCCGCTTTCTTCTTCCCCGAGCAGTTTGCCGAGCAAATCGTCCGCCTCGCCGTGAACGTCGTGCTGTCGGCGAATGTCCCGTAACACCCTGTCCAGCGTCTCGACCGACCGACGATAGCGCACGTTTCGCGGCGTCGGGATCTCCTCCGGAACGAACCCCTGCGGGCCGGGGCGAAACCGCTCGCCGACCTCCAACAGCGCCTCGCGGATGGTGCGTTCCATTCCGTCGATTCGCGAGCCGAGCAGGCTTTCGACCACGATTCGGAGCGTCAGTTCGGACATCTCGCGGTGAATATCGACGTGTTTGCCGTCGTACCACGAATCGGCCAGCGTCTTCGAATCGCGGACGATGGTGTCGGCGTAGTCGTCGAGTTTGTCGCCGTAAAACGACGGTTGCATCACCGTTCGCTGGCGTCGCCAGTGTTCTCCGTTGCTAGTGAGCAAGCCGTCGCCGAGCAGTCCGCCCAGTCCCTCATCGCCGCCCAAACTCGGTTTCTCGTAATTCTCGGCGTTCGTCACCAGCACGCGACGAATCGCTTCCGGGTCGGTGACCTGATACACCTCCTGACTGTACACGTCGATTCGGGCAACGTCGCCGTACTCGTCCGCAACGCGCTCCATGAACCCCAGCGGGTCATCGGCGTAGTGGAGACTCGACCCCAGAATCGGTACCCCCTCCGGTCCCGATGGCACGCGGTCTGCCATAGGAGACAGTAGGCCGCAGGCGGTAAGAACTCTCGCCCAAACAGTGACAGGATTTTTATGATTCGTGGAGAAGGTGGCTGTATGCGCGACACGCACCAATCCCTAGCCGACCAAATTTCGGGTATCTTCGCACTCCTCGTCCTCGGCGTCGGCTTGACGGCACTGTTTCTCGGCTATTCGTGGTTCTGGATGGTGTTCGTCCTCGGGTTCGCCGTCGCTCTCCCGATTGTGGCGATTCTCTCGGAATCACTGTTCGGACGAGAAAGCGAGAGCGAATGGCGGGAGGATGAATCGAAATCGGAACAAGTGGACGAACAACAGGACGCCCTCGACACGCTTCGGGAAAGATACGCGCGCGGCGAAATCGACGAAACCGAATTCGAGCGGCGAGTTGACCTGCTGTTGGAAAACGAGACGGTCGCAGACGTGAAAGCGCGGAGGGGGCGGGAACAGAAGCGAGAAACCGAGAGGGAGCGCGAACGAAACTGAGTTTCTATCGAGCTGAAAGCTTATGCTATCGTGTCGGTTCGGTGGAAGTAATGAATCGACGTGAGTTGTTGGCGTGTGGGTATGGCGTTCTGTCGGTTGGATTGGCAGGGTGTTTGGATTCGGTCGGTGTTGGAGAGGACAACACGACGGAACATACGGCCACGGAATCAACTTCCTCAGCCACGGCTACCAGGACAACACAACCCGGAACCGAGCAGTTACTGCTACAGAACAGTGATTCGGAGGCGCGCGAGATGAGCGTCACGGTAATACGACAGTCAGGGGAAGAAGAGACGCTCATTGACGCAAGTTACGAAGTTCCGAGCGAGTACATACTGGAGTTTACCGACCTACTCGAACACGGACAGGAGTACCGGTTCGAACTCACGACTGGAGAGGGGAAATCGGTAACGAAGACGCTGGCCGCAGAGAGTTGTAGTGATGACCAATACAATTCGAGCGGCGACCGCTCGATTCTCATTTGGGTAGCGGGTAATCCGGGTGTCCGGTACAAAGAATGTGATGTACTGCTCCCGCCGAAATACACGCGCAGTTCAGCAGACCAGCACGAAATTTCCGATTCTGAAGCTGAAGCGACTACAACGACCACCACCTAATCCGCCACAATCGGTTTCCATGTCTCTGCCGACTGGAATCCATGGTGCAAAACCAAGAACCGCCGGGATGGCGCGAACTGCTGAAACACATGCTGACTGGACTGGCAATCCTGTCGTTCGTCTGGGTAATTCGACGACTCCAAACCGAATCCACTGACGGATAGCAAATTGGAACGGAAAACGCAGCGGAAATTCAGAACTGTCGACACGTATACGGCGATGACGAACGTACGACGTCGTGTGGCATGATAATGACGCAGAGAGGGAAGCGATGAACGAAAGTTTGCGGAACAAGCGGATACTGGCAATCGTCCTCGTTTTGTTGATGCTGTTGGGTGGGGCGGGAGCGATTCTGTCGGTGACCGATGCGAAGGAAAACGCCAGAACGTATCCAGGAACAGAGATGAAGGAAGTACCGAGTGGCAACGGTGACATCACAAAGTGGGAAGGAGACGCTAACGGTGACGTGAAACAATCGGGAGACTCGTAGTATCTGGTGAAAACCGCAAGATTAGGTGGCTGGGGAGTTGTCCTCGGCCCACGTTGAAAGGTGGGCCAACGCGGATTTGAACCGCGGACCTCCCGGTTATCAGCCGAGCGCTCAACCTAACTGAGCTATTGGCCCCGGTTGGCGCATTTCATCGTTGCGCCCTGCAACGTTTAAGGGTTTCTTTTCGAATCGGAATCGTCCTCGAAGTCGATGTCGTAGGCGTCCGAATCCACCCGATAAGTGTCGCCGTTGTTGCCGCTGGAACTGCCCGAACTGCTCGCTCCGCCGGGATTGCTTGATCCGCCGCCCGCGTTTCCGGGGTTGGGGAAGCCGAACGTGTAGACGTTGCCCGAGGCAAACCCGCCGGTCTGTTTGTCGATGTAGGGCGTGATTATCCACTTCTTTGCGACCTTTCGGAACACCGCGCGCGTCACTGGGAACGCGAGCAGGAAGCCGAGCAAATCGGTAATCAGTCCGGGCGTCAGCAGGAAGGCACCCGCGATGAGCAAGAATCCCCCGTCGATGATGCGATTAGTGGGGATGTTCCCGCGGTGGAGGTCGGACTGAATCTTTCGAATCGTGTGTCTCCCTTCCGCGCGCACGAGCAACATTCCGAGTAGGGCGGTCAGCACGACGAGCGCGACGGTAAGTTGCCAACTCAACAACTGGGTCGCAACGAAGACGAGAAACAACGAATCGGCTAACGGAATCAACAGCAACAGCGCCAGCAACCGTTTCCACATGGTCGGACGTTGTAGTTCCGACTGTAAAACGCTTTACCTGCTGACTCGTTCGTGGGGAGGGGAATTGTGGAACGGATGGTTTGGAGCAGTTGGTGGATTCTCTGGCGTTCTGATGGATGTTGGCGAAATAGTAGTGACGACTGATGCCGACTCCACGCCACGCCCGACTCACTCGCTCCACTTTCAGACGCGAAGCGTCTGCTCGATTCGCTCGTTCGTTCGCCCGTCCCCGGCCCAACCGCGGGGCGGGCGGGCCAGCGGCCTGCCCGCCCAACCCAAAATTAGCAAGCCGATTTCGGGACGGAAGCCGTCCTCTGCTTCCGCAGAAAGCTGACTTCCGACAGACGATGGCAAGTCGAGCAAGCAATTGATGGGCGAGTGCGACGCACTCGCCCGCCTGCGGTTCCCGGTGTATCAAAATCGCCGCGCGATTTTGATGGCAGGGAAGAACTCGCTTCTTCCCGTGGCAACAGGCGAACGCGGGAGGGAGCGAGTGGCTTGCCACGAGCGACTGACCACGTGAGGGCGTGGCTTATTACCTGCATTTCGGTTACTACTGATTCGTTAACTATTACAACATCATTGACTTCCAAAACGTATCGTGAACGTGGCGTAGAGTCGAAATCTGCGGTTGTCGTCTCAACCAAATCAATTCTATTGCACCAGAAGCGCTCCTCGGAGACAAAAACCGATCAACTAAACAAAACGTATCGTGGTTCCGAAATTCGAAATTCGATTTCGTTCCTCGTAACGATTCGTGGCGCTTATTACGATGTACGAACTTTACCACGATAACAGCCATGAGTGACACCGAGAACAGAACGATTTTGCTCATCGGAAGCGGCCCCATCCAAATTGGGCAGGCCGCGGAGTTCGACTACTCCGGCGCACAGGCCTGCCGCGCGCTACAGGAGGAGGGGGCGCGGGTCGTTCTCGTCAACTCCAATCCGGCGACCATCATGACCGACCCGGAGATGGCCGACGAGGTCTACATCGAACCCATCACCACCGAAGCTATCGCCGAAATCATCCGAAAGGAGCGCCCGGACGGAGTCATCGCCGGACTCGGCGGACAGACGGGACTGAACGTCACCGCAGAACTGAGTGAGGAGGGTGTGCTGGACGAGTACGACGTGGAAATCATGGGCACGCCGCTCGACACCATCTACGCCACCGAAGACCGCGACCTGTTCCGCGAACGAATGAAACAGCTCGACCAACCGGTTCCGCGCTCCACGACCATCTCGCTGGACGAAGGCGAATCGGTGGGCGAACTGGACGAGGACGCTCTCGGCGACCGAGTCGAAGCGGCGGTCGAGTCCGTCGGCGGCCTCCCGGTCATCTCGCGCACGACCTACACCCTCGGCGGGTCGGGGTCGGGCGTCGTCGGCGAGATGGGAGAACTGAAAGAGCGCGTTCGCAAAGGGCTTCGCCTCTCGCGCAACAGCGAGGTGCTCATCACCGAATCCATCGCCGGATGGGTCGAATTGGAGTACGAGGTGATGCGCGACGCGGACGACTCGTGTATCATCATCTGCAACATGGAGAATCTCGACCCGATGGGCATCCACACGGGGGAATCCACGGTCGTCACGCCCTCGCAGGTCATCCCCGACGACGGCCATCAGGAGATGCGCGACGCAGCCCTCGAAGTCATCCGCGATTTGGGGATTCAGGGCGGCTGTAACATCCAGTTCGCGTGGCGCGACGACGGCACCCCCGGCGGCGAGTACCGTGTCGTGGAAGTGAACCCGCGCGTCTCGCGCTCTTCTGCACTCGCGTCGAAGGCGACGGGCTACCCAATCGCCCGCGTTACGGCCAAAGTCGCGCTCGGCAAGCGCCTCCACGAAATCGAGAACGAAATCACGGGCGAAACCACCGCGGCGTTCGAACCCGCAATCGACTACGTAGTGACGAAGGTGCCGCGCTGGCCCAAAGACAAGTTCGACGACGTGGATTTCGAACTCGGAACGGCGATGAAATCCACGGGCGAGGCGATGGCAATCGGCAGAACGTTCGAAGAAAGCCTGTTGAAAGCCCTCCGCAGTTCAGAGTACGAACCGGACGTGGAGTGGGAGGAGGTTAGCGACGACGAACTCGAAACCGACCACCTCGAAAAACCCACTCCCGACCGCCCCTACGCGATGTTCGAGGCGTTCGAGCGCGGCTACACCGCCGATGAGATCGCGGAACTCACTGGAATCGAAGGCTGGTACGTCGAACGCTACGAGCGCATCGCAGAAGCGGCCGAGGCCGCGGAAACCGAAAACTTCGACCTCGCCGCCGAGAAGGGATTCACGAATCAGGAAGTTGCGACGATGGCGGGTGCAGATGTCGGAGCGGTCGAAACCTCGGCCCCAGATCGCTCGTTCAAGCAGGTCGATACCTGCGCGGGCGAGTTCGCAGCATCGACTCCGTACTACTACTCCGCCCGCTCTGCGCTCGAAACGAACGTCTCGGGGCGCGACGAGCTCCGAGTGGACACTGACGTAGAGAGCGTCGTCGTGGTCGGCGGCGGGCCGATTCGCATCGGACAGGGCGTCGAGTTCGACTACTGCTCGGTTCACGCGGTGCGCGCCCTGCGCGAGATGGGCATCGAGGCGCACGTCGTGAACAACAACCCGGAGACGGTTTCGACCGACTACGACACTTCCGACGGGCTATTTTTCGAACCCATCACCGCCGAAGAGGTCGCGGACGTCATCGAGGCGACGAATGCCGACGGCGTGATGGTGCAGTTCGGCGGCCAGACCTCCGTGGACATCGGTCACCCGCTCGAAGAAGAAATCGAGCGCAGAGGACTGAATTGCGAAATTCTGGGAACCACCGTTGACGCGATGGACCTCGCGGAGGACCGCGACCGGTTCAACCGCCTGATGGACGATTTGGGCATCGCCCAACCGACCGGTGGAAGCGCGACGAGTGAAGAGGAGGCACTCGAACTCGCGCACGAAATCGGTTATCCCGTGCTCGTGCGCCCGTCCTACGTCCTCGGCGGCCGCGCGATGGATGTCGTGTACGACGACGACGACCTCAAAGAGTACATCGAGGAAGCTGTCCGCGTCTCGCCGGACAAGCCGATTCTCGTGGACGAGTTCCTCGCCAACGCTGTCGAACTGGACGTGGACGCCGTGAGCGACGGCGAAGACATCGTCATCGGCGGCATCATGGAACACGTAGAAAGCGCCGGAGTGCACTCGGGAGACTCGGCCTGCATGATTCCGCCGCGATCGCTCGACGCTGAAACCCTTGCTCGCGTTCGTGAGGTGACCGAAGACATCGCCCGCGCCCTCGACACAGTCGGACTGATGAACGTTCAACTTGCGGTGCAGGAGGGAGAAGTGTACGTTCTCGAAGCGAATCCGCGCTCCTCGCGCACCGTCCCGTTCGTATCGAAAGCGACGGGGGTTCCGATAGCCAAGCTCGCCGCGAAGGTGATGGCCGGGGACACGTTGGCCGAACTCGACGCCACGGAGCGGATTCCGGAGCAGACGAGCGTGAAAGAGGTCGTGCTTCCGTTCGACCGCCTTTCGGGTTCCGACCCGCGCCTCGGCCCGGAGATGAAATCGACGGGCGAGGTGATGGGAACCGCCGATTCGTTCGGCAAAGCCTACGAGAAGGCGCAGGCCGCGGCCTACAACGCGCTTCCGGACGACGGAACCGCGGTCGTGGAACTCGACGTGGACGGCTTCGGCGACTACTACGACCTCGCCGAGTTCGAGAACACCGCCGACGCCGTTCGCGCCGGGAAAATCGACCTCCTCGCGACCGACGACCGCGAGGCCCTCGAAATGGCCGTCGAGGAGGACGTGCCGTACTTCACGACCGTCGCGGGTGCGAAAGCGGCAGTCGAAGCGCTCGGTGCGCGCGACGAGCCGTTGTGCGTGCAGTCCGTCGGCGACAGGCCGAAAGTCGTGCGCCAGTGGGGACGCTGAGCGAGACGGATGAGGATTCGTGTGGGATTACTCTAGCCAGAACGTCCCCTTCGACCACAGGTTTCGGGCAGAACCGCCGTCGGAGAACTGTCCTTTCACCTCGTTTTCACAAATGTCACGGCGACCCATCGAGGAGTCCCAGTAGTCCATCGACGCCGCGCTCGATGGTTGGAAGCCGACGAAGTTCTCGCGGGTGTCGTCCCCGGCATTGACCTTCAACTGCCACTGGTTGTATTCGTTGTATGCGGACGATTCGTCCACGACTTCGACGTTCGGCTGGGAGTACGACCACGTGATACCCGCCGTGACATGTGCCGTCATCCATCCGGCGTTCACGCTGAGCGAGTACGCCGTCGTTGACGACCCACCCTGCGTTCCGTAGGGATTCCACTGACCGTAGTCCACGTCGGTGTTGCCCATCTGGCTCTTGTTCCACCGATTGAACACCCGGCCCCAGTTGTTCGTGTAGCCGCTACCGAACGCCTGATGACCCGGTTCGAATCCCGCGGGAGAGTGGAACGAGTGGACGTCCCCCTCCGTGCTGTCGAGATTGTCGCGGAACCAGTAGAACGTGGCTCCGACCACGCCGTACGGGTCTTCGGCGTATTCGAGTTTGTCGGAGTACGCCTGTTCCATGTTTTCGGTGCCGGACACCGTTCCGCCGGCCATCGTGGTGACCTGCCGTTCGGATGCGGCCACCGCACGGGAGAGTTCCGCAACCCGACCCCCGAAGCGGTCGTGAATCAGGGCTTCTGCGCGCCCGGACTGCGCCTCAGGTTCGACAGTATTTTCACCGGCGATACCGGTGTACGAGCGAGCGGTACCGTTAGCGTCAATACCGTAGGCATACGCCACCACTTCGTCCGATTTCGAGCGGTGTTCGCTCGCCGGAAGCTGTTCCGGCGAGCGACCGTTTTTCCGCTCGAAATCGCTCACCGCGCGCTCTCTGACCTGCCGACGATGTTCCTCGGAAACCGACGCGCCGCGCGCTCCTTTTGCGGTGTAAACGGTGCTTCCCCGGCGTGCCGGCTGGTCCGAATTCGCCTCGTTCGCGCTGGCAAGATTTGACCCTACAACGAGGGTACTCAACCCGACTGCGCCGGATTTGAGGACGTTTCGCCTGTGAGTTTGCTTGTCGTTCCGTTTCGATCGAGGATTTTCTTTCATTTCCCCGGTAACATAATATATTTACAATCGTAAATAATTAATTGAGTTCATAGTAAATTTGGAATATTTATTGAGAGTCGTCGTTAGGAGGTCGCCTCCGGTTTTCCCGAATCAAGCGTTGGTTGAATCAATTTCCGGACGAGCCGAGACGCGACCACAGTCCACTCATCACGGCTGTAATCCAACTATCGCGGTTCCTGTTCGACCGTCACAACGCGGCCACGACTTCTTTGTTCGTCCCAATCGAAAACCAGCAGACATGAGTTCCGAGATTCGGCGCGTTCTCGTCGCGGGTGCCGGCGGCGAAACGGGGCGCGAGATACTGAAACGGCTTCGAGACACCGACCTGACCGTCAAGGCGATGACGCGCTCGCCCGCCAAAGAACGCGACTTGACAAATCAGGGCGCGGACGAGGTCATCGTCGGCGACCTCCTCGACCCGGCAGACGCTTCCCGCGCAGTCGCCGACTGCGACGTGGTGCTCTGTGCGATCGGGTCGAAGCCCGGCCCGAAGATGATTTTCGGCGGGGAGCTGGTCGATGGGACGGGCGTCGAAAACCTCGTTCACGCGGCGGTTGCGGCCGACGTAGACCGCTTCGTTTTCGAGAGCGCAATCGGCGTGGGCGACTCCCGCGAGAAGATGCCAGCGCCGTTCCGGGCGCTACTCAGGAACAATCTAAACGCCAAAAATCACGCCGAGGCGGTGCTCCGCACGTCCCCGCTGACCTACACCATCATTCGGCCCGGCGGATTGACGAACGCCCCCGCAACCGAGGACGTGCTGGTCGGCGAAGGCGGCGAAACCGTCTTCGGACGAATTCCGCGCGCCGACGTGGCCCGGTTGATGGTCGCCGCACCGTTTACGGCCGAGGCCGAAAACCGAACCTTCGAAGTCGTCAGTCGGGACGGGCTTCGTGGAACTGCTCGCGGCGTGGTCGAACTGGACTGGCAAGTGCCGGGCGAGGAAACGATCGAAATCGAAGAGTAAGTTGGGTTGTACGCCACTTCAGCCGACGAGGTACTCCCACGTCACGGGACCAACGACGCCGTCGACCGCGATTCCGCTCGCGCTCTGGAAGGATTCGACCGCACCCTGCGTTTCCGGCCCGAAGATGCCATCGACTGCGATGCTGTAACCGTGTTTGTAGTTGAGGCTGTCCTGTGCGGCGCGGACGGCTTGATTCTCGTCGCCGTTGCTGACGGTGACGACGAGTTCGCCCCACGTGTTCGGACCGACGACGCCGTCCACGGCGAGGCCGCGGTCGGATTGGAACTGCTCGATATTCGTCTGGACTTCCGATCCGTAGATGCCGTCGTGGTACTGAATCGGATAGCCGTTCGCTTCGAGGAGGTACTGGACGGTGTAGACGTCGCGCGCCGTGTCGCCGTTGGAGTAAATCGGCCACCCTGAGGTGCCGCCGTCGCCGTCGCCAGGGTCGCCGATAACGTCGCCGCCGACCAAGTCCATGAAGTGCTCCCAGTCGAACGTGTCGCCGGGGTCCACTTTGCCGTCGGTCGCGCCGGTACAGGTCGTGTTCGGAATCTGGTTGTGGCCGATGACGCCGCCCTCGCCGTCGTAGGTGTTACACGGCGCGAGGTCGTCGGTCGGGTGCTGTTTCGGAATGCCGTACTTGTCACAGACGTGCGCGACCGCCTCGGCGGTCTGCTCGTAGATGTTGTCGTTGAAATCCGTAACGTTTGCCGAGCCTTCGAGTTCGAAGTTGACGCCCGTATCGTTGTACGACCCGTCGCCGCCGTTCGTCCACGCGATGTCGGAGACTTCGACCATCTGCATGATTTGACCGGGTTCGTTGCCGATGACGAAGTGGGAGCTGACGTTCGAGTCGGGGTTTTCGAACCAACTGTAGCCCGCCTCGTAACTTCCTTCGATGGTGTGGATGACGACCCAGCGAACGTCCGAGGCGGTTCGGTTCGCATCGGTGTAGTTGCTGTCGTGGGCCGGGTTCCACACGTCGGTGACGCTCTCGTACGCGGATGCGGTGGACGCGGAACCGACGATTGCTCCGGCACCGATTGCGCCGGACGCGAGTTTTACGAATTTTCTTCTGGATTTCTCCATGGTTTAATCACTGAATGGGATAGGAAAAATTTTTCCCGAGTAAATGGAAAAATCTCGCGGAGAGGAATGTTACGAGGGATAGAACGTTGGTTCGCGGCTAGTCGCGAATCGATAACCGGTTATTCGCCGACCGAATCAGTCGGCGATGACGAGTCGCTTTCGGGGTGCCATCGAAAGCACGTCGTCGAAGAAATCGAAGGTGTCGTGCGGGCCGGGGTTAGCTTCGGGGTGGTACTGGCGCGTGATGACGGATAGGTCGTCGTTCTCCAACCCTTCCGGGGTGTCGTCGTTGACGTTGATTTGCGTCACTTCAAGTTCGCCGGGGTCGGCGACGGTGTAGCCGTGGTTCTGCGTCGTCATAACGACTCGTCCCGATTCGAGGTCGAGAACCGGTTGGTTGACGCCGCGGTGTCCGAAGTCCATCTTCTCGGTGGTTCCGCCCAGCGCGCGGGCGATGATTTGCTGGCCGAGACAGATTCCCGCGAGCGGGAGTTCCCCGACGTAGGTTTCGACCAGTTCTTGTGCCGCTTCGAAGTTCGCAGGGTCGCCCGGACCGTTCGAAACGAACAACACGTCGGGGTCAACGTCTTCGACATCGTCTTCGGTCGCGTCGTGCGGAAGGACGTGGACATCCGCGCCGCGTTCGACCAGCGCGTCGATGATGCTCCCCTTCGCGCCGCAGTCGACGAGCGCGACGGTTGTGTCGTCGTCCGCGTCCTCGCCGAGGTGAATCTCTCGCTCGTGGACGCTGACCTGCGCGCCGATGTCGTGGTGGTCGCTCATGCCCGGACAGCGTTCGAGTTCCGCGAGCGCGTCCTCGGGCGTGGCGTTCTCGCCGACCGCGATACCGCATTTCATCGCGCCCTGCTCTCGAATCCCGCCGACGAGGTCGCGCGTGTCGAGGTGGTCAACCGCGGGGACGCCTTCGGCTTCGAGCCACTCCACGACATCGTCGGTCAGTTCGCGCGCGACGACGGCGCGGGGGTGGACTCGGTCACTCTCGAAGCGTTCCTCTCGGACGCCGTAGTTTCCGATTAGTGGATACGAGAACGTCAAGACCTGTTCTTCGTAAGACGGGTCCGTGAGGCTCTCTTCGTATCCCGTGTATGCTGTTGTGAAAACCAGTTCTCCGCAAGCCGTACCCGGAACGCGACCACGGGCTTCCACCACATGGCCACCTTCCAGCGCGACGTAGGCACCCGGCATTACGAGATTCATATGGAATGTGGGCTAATAAACCTTGCTTTCGAAACATTGTTACGATATTCGTAATCATCAAGTAGCAGGCCCGATTAGGTGCTAATCTCCATGGACGCACTCGACCGACAGATACTGAATCTCCTCCGGCGGGACGCCCGCACGCCCTACACGGAGATAGCCGAGGAGGTCGGAACTTCGGAAGGAACGGTTCGAAACCGAGTCGAACGGATGACCGAAAACGACGTTATCGAGCGGTTCACCGTCACGACCCACACTGGGAACGTGAAGGCAATGATAGAAATCGGCGTGGACGTGGCCGTTGATACCACGCAGATGTCCGACCGACTCGCGGAGTGGGAGCAGGTGGACTTCGTTTGGCAAGTTAGCGGCGAAGACGACATCGTACTCATCGTGGACGCCGCCGACACGCAAGGCGTGAATCAACTCATCACTCGCGCACGTGAGCTGGAAGAGGTCGTGAGTACCAAAACGAGACTGATTCTGGACGAACGGCTCGGATAAATCCTCATCCGAGAGCGATGTGCGAGGACTGAAATCGTATCTCGACGGGGAAGCGTGGTTTACCGCACCTGTTCGCCAGTCATCTCCCAGCACCCGCAACCATATACGTCAGATAGTTACAACATCAAAACATGGAGTTCGAAACGAACGTCGGCGGAATCGACCGCATCATCAGAGGTGTCTCCGGAATCTGGTTCATCGCCGTAGCAATCTCCGCCTTGCTCGATGACCGACGCACGACAGCTGTAATCATGGCTATCGCAGGGGCGGGATTACTGCGCAATGCGCAAGCCCAACACTGCGGCGGAAACGCATTGCTCGGCATCGATACGACCACGTCAGAGTCTTGCTCGCGGGAGTAAGCCCAACCAATCAATCCTCGGGTTGCGGCGGGTCGCCCACGCCCGGTGACTCCTCCTTCGGGCGATAGAGATTATCCTTCCCTTCGTGGATTTTTCGGTACAGTCGTCGAACGCCTTGGTCGAGTGTGCCGCGTCGAACTCGCGGTTCGACGCGGCCGTCGCGAATCGCCTCGACGACGCTTCCGGGCGTGAGGACGTCCGCGTCCACGAGCGTGTAGGCCCGCCCGACTTCGACCGGATAGTGGGCGTCGCTGCCGCCGACCAGCGGGAGGCCATTGCGTCCCGCGAGGGTTCGCACCCACTCCTCGGTTCGCGGGTGTTTGCCGTTCACCTCGATTGCGTCGAAGTCGGCATCCACGTCGCGCACCGTGCTGTTGCGGTAGGGGTGCGCGACAATGGCCGCACACCCTCGTTCGTGGGCCATTTCGACTACCTCGTGAGGAGTCAACGTTCCGGGTTCCGTCTTCGTCGGCGGGTCGGGACCGACGACGAGGATGTGCCCCTTCGTCGTCGAAATCTCGATACCCGGAATCGTCTCGACTGTGAGTCCTCCGAACTGACGGTAGTAGTCGTGATTCGTCAGCGCGACGCCGTCCAAGTCGCGGTAGCGCGCCCCCAGCGTGAGGAGTCTGACGCCGATGGGGTCGAACAGTTCCGCGGCCCGCTCGTGGCCGTGGAAGAAACGTGTATGGGCGTGAAGATCGATAGCGAACACGTCCTAAATACATTGCCGACAGACCTTTGGTTTTTCCGCCGGAATTCCATTACATGGATGCCGACGAGGCGGGAACTGCGGGTGACCTCGCGGCGACGAACGGCATGGAGTACGAGCGCGTCGTCGTACTGAACCCCGTCAGTGGCGACGGTGGCCACGCCGAGGAAGTTCGAGAACTTGCCGCGGAACACGAGTTTACGATTCTCGAAACGCGCGAGGAAGGCGACGCCATCGAGTTCGCCGAGCAAGCCGCCGAAAACGGGGCGTCGATGGTGGCCGCCGCAGGGGGCGACGGAACGTTAAACGAGGTCGTTCGCGGCCTCGTTTCGGCGGACGCGCTGGATTCGGTGACGTTCGGCGTGATTCCGGCCGGAACCGGCAACAACTTCGCCGGAAACATCGGCGTAACGAGTATCGAACAGTCGTTCGAAATACTCGACGCCGGCGAGCGACGGCGAATCGACCTCGGAACGGCAAACGGCCGGGAGTTCATCAACTCCTGTGTCGGCGGCCTTACCGCGGATGCGAGCGTCGAAACCGACTCCGAGCAGAAAGAGCGCCTCGGCGTCCTCGCCTACGTCGTGAACACGCTCCAGTTGATGGCCGATTTCGACGGCGTTCCGCTGACGGTCAAGGCCTCCTCGGAAGGCGAAGTGTCGTGGTCGGGCGACGCCGTCTTCGTCCTCGTCGGAAACGGACGACGATTTCCCGCGAAGGGGCGCACGCAGGCTAACATGGAAGACGGTCTGCTCAACGTCACCATCATCGAGGAGATGCCCGCTCCGAATCTCGTGGGAGAAGCTCTCCTTCAACGCGTGTTCGGCGCGGAATCGGATAACGTCACGCACCTCCACGCGCCAACGGTGGACATCGATATCCACCGCGACAAACCGGTTCAGTTCAGTCTCGACGGTGAGATGGGTGAATGGGACGACCTGACGCTCGGCGTGATGCCGCGCGCGCTGGAGTTGCCCGTCGGTCCGGAGTACGAACCGATTCCCGGCGACGAGACGGACGGCGGAAGCGGATTCTAAGGCGAGTTCTCGCCCAACCTCGGTGAGCGACAGCCGCAGTGGCTAGGCGTAGCAGTCATTATAGTCCCGACCTTCGTCGCGCTACGTCATCGGAATCAATGGCACTCTCGAGAAAACGGATGAAACGCGCTCACGCAACGCACGCCTCGTTAGAATCGACAGACCCTTTCGCGCGAGTATCCGACCCACGTGCATGAGCACGATTCGGGTCGTCTGGGGAACCGCGAGCGGGCCGACGAAGATGTCGTCCTACGACGCGGCGCTCGCAGCGGCGAACGTCCACAACTACAACCTCGTCTCCGTCTCGTCTGTCATTCCCGCCGACGCGTCGGTCGAAGCGGTCGGCACCGCACCCGACCTCGGCCCGGCAGGAAATCGGTTGACCGTGGTGGAAGCGCGGGCGACGCGACCCGGGCCGGGCCACGTTTCCGCAGGGCTAGGGTGGACCGAAAGCGATGGCGCAGGGCTGTTTTACGAGGCCGCGGGTGAAACCGACGCGAGCGAAATCGAGGAGAGAGTTCGCGCCGGATTGGCGGCGGGGCGGGAGCTCCGCGACTGGGAGTTCTCGGACGAAGCGGTGAAAACGGTAACCGAGGACGCGGAACCCGGCACATACGTTACGGCAGTTGTCCTCGCGGTGTACGGCGAAAGCGAGCCGATTTGTTAGTTTCCGGGGACGACGGGTTTATACGGCGGACAACCTTATCAAAGAGTAGCAGACCGCATGAATGGAAATACTCCCTACGCTGGTACACCCGACGTGACGCAGGCCGGACAGCGTGCGTCTGCCGATGTTGTCGAACTCTCTTCCGAACAAACGCGCGCGCTTCGAGACAGCGTGGCCGACATCGCCACGCTGACTCGACAGTTTCTCCCCGACGAGTACGTCATTGGGTCGCAGGTTACGAACGGTCTGACCGGGCCACAAGCGACCGTCTCGGTTCAACCGCCGGTCGGCCACATCGTCAGCGCTGGATTCGAACCCGACGACGACGACCTCGATGACGAACTCATCGACGCAGAAGAACGCGACGAAGTCGCCCGTGGACTGGCCGCTAGTGCCGTGCTTCAGGTAAAACAGGCAGTCGAAGACCAGATTACACCGACCGCCCGGTAGGCGGTCGGTTGAACAGTGCGTCGGCTATCGTGATCGCCGACGCGAGGCCCGCCAGCATGATACCGACGTTCATCGGTACCGAACCCATCGTACTAACGACGAAACCGCTCATCAGTATCACCGGAAGGACGAGCAACACGAGGTCGTAGTACGAAATTGACCACTGAGCGATGCCACTCCGGTATCGGCTACGTACGCTCATATTCATCCCTCCATCATACGGCTAGGTCGTGAGGGACTAAAAATTACTTGCCCCAGAAGGGGTCGCGTTTTCTCTGTTTGTCGAGATACATCCGGAGCGCTTCGAGTTCGTCGCCCGGAATATCGTCGGAGAGTTCTTGTTCTAAAATCTTGGCGTGTTTTTCGGGCAGGTCAATCCACAGTTCGTCGCCCTCCTCGATTTGCCGACCCACCGTTGGCCCGTCGATGGCGACGCTGACCCGCGTTCCTGCGCGGGCCTCGTCCACGTCGTCTCCCTGCTCCTGAATCCCTTTGATGGTGCCGACGCGCTTCGGTTCGTTGCCGTCGAACTTGGCGACGAAGGAATTGTTTTTCACGGTTCCGGACAGAACCTCGACGCCGACCACCGCGGGGTTGTTCTGTCGGAACACGTGGTCTTGCAAAATTTGGAATCGGGACGGGCGGGTGATGTTGTCGAGGACGGTCTGTTGCTGGGCGCGCTCCATCTCGTCCACGTACTCTTCGTACTCCTCGATGAGTTGGTAGATAACGTCGCTGTCGAACAGTCGAACGTCCCGCTGTTCCGCTTCGTCCGCGGCCTCGGCGAGCGTATCGACGTTGAACGCCAGAATTGTCCGGTGTTTCTGCTCGTCGGCAGTCGTCGCAAATCGAATGTCGCGCGGCGCAACGTCGCCGACTTCGGCGAGCATGACCGGAATCTCTTCTTCTTTGAGCGTGCTCACCATCGCTTCGAGACTTCCGAGCGTGTCGGCTTTCACGACGACGCCCTCTTCCGCCGTACTGACCTCGACTTCCGCGAGTTCCGCCTCGACCTCCTCGATAACGTCGTCGATTTCGCGGTCGCGGACGACGCGGACGGGTGCACCAGCCATCGCATCGCCGAGGTCGGGGGCGGCAATTTTCACACCGGCGGCGGCACCGATGGAATCCACCTTCTCGAATCGGTCTTCGGTTCGAATTTCGGCGAGGGGGCGCGGTTTCAACAACGCTCGGACGTCCGTGACGATTGGCTCGTTCTTCCCGCCAACGACGACAGTTTCGTCGGCACCGACGGTGCCGTCGTACAGCACCACGTCGAGCGTCGTCCCGAATCCTTTCTCCTCTTTGACTTCGAGGACGGTTCCCGCGCCCGGCCCGGTCACGTCGATTTCCATGTCCTCGCGCATGTAGCGCTGTGCCAGTCCCATCAGCACGGTGAGCAAGTCGGGGACGCCTTCGCCCGTCTCCGCGCTGACCGGAACCACGCCGACGTTGTTCTGGAAGTTTTGCACCCGCCAATACAGGTCGGCCGAAAAGCCGGCGTCGCTGAGTTCGCCGATGAGTTCGTAGAGGTTCTGGTCGAGCATCGAGCGAGCGCGCTCGCTCTGTGCGTCGTAGGTACCCTGAATCGGAGAGTCAGGGTTTGGATTCCACCCCGGCGTCGTGTCGATTTTGTTCGCCGCGACGACGAACGGAGTCTGTGACTGCGCGAGGATGTTTATCGCTTCCTCGGTTTGCGGCTGAAAGCCGTCGTTTACGTCGACGACGAGGATTGCGATGTCCGCCAGCGCACCACCGCGCGACCGGAGGGTCGTAAACGAGTGGTGGCCCGGCGTGTCGATGAACAGCAGCCCCGGCAGGTCGAAGTCGTCTGGATTGACGAGTTTCCCTGCGACTTTCGACACGATGTCGAGTGGCACTGCCGTCGCACCGATGTGTTGTGTGATTGCGCCCGCTTCGCCTTCTATCACCGTCGAACCGCGGATTTTGTCGAGCAGGCTGGTTTTGCCGTGGTCAACGTGTCCAAGGACTGCGACGATGGGAGTTCTGAGAGACGGGGTTTCCGCCTCGTGTGAATCTGTGTCCGACATACCTACCACCCGGGAGAAGTTCTTATCACAGAACAGCCCCGCACGGCATTTAACTCCATCGCCATGCGGGTGAGGTAACCAGACGCGTTCAATCGAACGTCCGCGTTTTGTGCGGACTTCCGATAAACAGGACGCACAGACTATCGGCTACACCGAAGACGGCCCGCTACAGCACCCCGTGGAGTTTATGTAGTAGCGGTCGGTAACCCCCAATTATGTCGGACATACTCGCCGAGAATCTCTCAGGGAAGGCCGTCATGGGTTCGGACGGCACCGAGCTGGGGATGCTCTACAACATCACCATGAATTTGAAGACGGGAAAGCTATCCGGCCTCGTCGTCGAACCGGACGAACAGATAGACCCGAAGAACGTTGACCTCGAACTCGACGAGGACGGGCATTTCGAACTGCCCGTCAACAGGGTACAAGCAGTGAAAGATTACATCGTAGTTCAGCGGTAATGTACGTTTTAGACGCCTCAGCTTTTATCAACGAGTATCACACGACCGAACAGACAGCGTCCATTCCAATGGTACAAGAGGAGTTAGAGGGCGAACACGCCTTCCGATTCGACGCCATGGAAGGGTCAGGGATGCATATTCACCTCCCCCGCGACGACGCGGTCGAAAAAGTGCGCCGAGCCGCGAGCGAAACGGGCGATTTGGACGTCCTATCGATGACCGACATCCGACTCATCGCGGCCACCTTCGAACTAGACGGAACGCTCGTCACGGACGATTACGCGATGCAAAACGTCGCCGACAGGATGGACGTTGCCGTCGACGTCATCGCGCAAGACGGCATCGAAGAACAGCGAAACTGGTCGTTCCAGTGTTCCGGCTGCGGTCGGGAGTTCGACGAGGAGAAAGACCGCTGTCCAATCTGTGGCAGTCCGCTGTCGCGGAAAAACCCCTCGTAACCGGTATCGACGCGAGTAAAACTGACCAGCTATCGTAACTCGGTCAGAACTGACCAGTTATCTGGAGATACATCAGCCCGAACAGTATCGCATCGTACGACCCGTGGATGAGCGCCGAAATCGTGACGTTTCCCGTTTTGAGGTAGGTCACGCCGAGGAGGAGCGAGAGCAGGAAGATGATGACGAGCGTGCTCGCGGTTCCCATCAGCGTCGCCCCCATCGCGTAGGCCGGGATGTGCGCCAGCGCGAAAATCGCGCTGGCGACGACGACCGCACCGCGTTTCGAGAACGTATCGTACAGAGATTTCTGGATGATGTTTCGATAGAGCAGTTCCTCGCCGGGACCGATGATGAGCCACGCCGCGGGAATCAGAAGGAGGAGGATTTCGGGGTTTCCTTGGCTGGCCTGCTGTTGGATGCTGTGGTCTGCGGTGTTGATTCCGAGTTGCATCATCACGAACCCGGCGACGATTTGCAGGACTAACAGGGCGATAGTTCCGACGATGACGTAAACGAATCCACTGACATTGGGCAGTTTGAAATCGAGATACGAGGATCCGTACCCGCGACCGGCCATGAACAACGCGGCGACCGTTCCCGTCCCGAACCCGAGCGAGAGCGTGGAGAGGGCGAGTTCTTCCATCGGCCCGAGCGTATTCGGGCCGAGAACGAGGACGAATGCAGTCGCCCACAACGAGATGGCGAGCAGACCTGAAAGGCCGAGAACACTCCCGATGAAAACTGCACGCACCATTTGGCCGAGCGAAGCGCGGGGCCGAGAATCGCCGCCCACACCTGCTGTACCGTCTTCCATACGCGCGAAAAGGAACTGCGGGAGTAAAGATGCTACGACCTGAAGGTTAGCGTCGTCGGGAGAGCACTGCGATACCAGCGACTGCAACGACTGCGGCAATCAGTCCGAACCCGGGTTGACCGCTGCTGTCGCTCGCCTCCATGGTCTTCGTGGCCGTCTGTTTCGCCGCATCGTCCGCCGTCATTTCGGTGGTCGTTTCGACTTCAGATTCCGCGGCGGCTTCTGATTCCGTTCCGACTTCGGACTCTGCGTCGGTTTCGGTTTTCGTTCCGGCATCGTCGGCCGTGGTCGCCGTTTCCGTCGTCGGCTCCATTATCGTTGACAGCGTTTCCGTGGTCGTCGTCGACGCTGGCCCCGCTCGGAGGACACCATCGGAGACGGCAAGCGGTGTCGCGGCTGTCTCGTTACTCTCCGGAGTGGCGACGACGACACCGAACTCGATGCCGGGGTCGTAACCGCTGAAATTGAACAGTGCGGCGAACGACCCGTTTGGCTGTACCGAGACCGTTTGCGACTTGAAGAACTGCCCTCTGGCGTGAATCTGAACGAGGAGTTCAGTGTCGGGGTCGAAGCTCGTCTGCCCGCGAACCGTCTGATTTGCGGCGGCGTCAAAGGCGAAGCCGTCGCCACCGGTATCGAGCGAAACGGAGCTGTTGTTCGCTTCGGTCGTGCTGTGGTCGAATGGGACGTCGGATGTCGCTCCTACCGAGCGGTCGACGAGCGAGGTGGTTACACTGGTCGCGGTCGTCGTGCCGCTGAAGAGCGAAATCACGACGAGCGCCGTGAGAACTGCCGAGACGTAGTTGTGACTCATCATACTGAAAGGGTGTCATTCAGGGGTGACACGAGGGGCGTATGAATACTTCCCGTAGGTCGGTAAATGCTTTGTGAACAGCGACTATTCTATCACGAACGTAGACTTGTCAGCGACCGAATCGGCTTCGTCGAAATCACCGTCGCCGAGCAGGCCACGGGCAGCGCGCTTACCCCACTCGACCGCGGGTTGGGTGAACGTTTCGACGCTGTAGAGTTCGCCCGCGAGAATACAGGACGCTTCCAGACAGTAGAGCAGTTCTCCGAGTCCGTACTCGTCCACGCGGTCGATTTCAAGTCGAACCGACGGTTGGCCCGATTCCGCGAGGCTCGCCTCGGTCGCCTCGAACTCGGCGTCCAACAGCGTTCCGAGGCTCTGTCCGCCGAGGTATTCGAGTCCGGGCAAGTCAGTTTCTGGAATCGCACAATCGTCGCGTTCGGTCGGTCGAACGAAGGTGACCATCTTGTCGCGGGGGCCAGCGCGATACAGTTGCAGTTGCGAGTGCTGGTCAGTCGCCCCAAGCGCACGAACCGGCGTCTGGCCGAGTCCGTCCTTGCCGAGGCTCTCGGCCCACAGTTGGGCGAACCACTCGGCGAAGGTTTCTAACGACTCTGCGTAGGGCATCATCGCGTTGATTCCCGCCCCGCGTTCGTCTAAGGCGTAACACGCCGTTCCGTAGGCGTAGGCCGGCGATTCGAACAGCGACCCCGAAAGCCGATTCGCTTCCGCCCGCGCACCCGAAAGCACCGCGCCGATGTCGTGGCCCTGAATCGCTGCGCAAGCCAATCCGACCGTCGAAAGAACGGAAAATCGACCCGGAACGCCGTCCGGAACGTCGAGCGCGGGCAGGTTGTGCCGGTTCGCGAGGTTCCGGAGATTGCCCTCCTCGCCCGTCGTGACGAAGGTTCGCTCCGTCCAATCCACGTCCGCCGACTCCATCGCATCGCGGACGACGAGGAAGTTCGTGAGGGTTTCGGCCGTCGTGCCGGAGCGAGAAACGACGTTGACCGCGGTATCCGAAAGCGAGATGTTGTCGAGCAGAGAGGAGACGTGTTCGGGATCGACGTTGTCGAGGAAGTAGGCGTCAACGTCGGATTCGAGTCCGTGGGCCAGCGTCGCCGCGCCGAGCGCGCTTCCGCCGATGCCGACCGTGAGAACCGTTTTCGCGTCCGCGAACGATTCGACCGCGGTTTGAATTTCGTCGGTGTCGGTCGTCTCCGGCAGGTTCAGCGATTCGTAGCCGTGGTCGTGGTTTTCGCGTCCGGTTTCGATTCGTTCGTGGGCGTCGGCGACGCGCTCGTCCAGACGGTCGAGCGCGTCGCGTTGGATGCCCGGTGAGACAACGGTGTCGAGGGCGTTGCCGAGGTCAACTCGCATACGAGAGTCGGCACTGCGTGGGAAGAAAAAGCCACATGCTTTGTCGTGTTGGGGCCATGCTGATGGTGACGATAGTTCTCGATTCGATGGGTTCAGGCACTGCCTACTCGTTCAGTACATCGTAGGACTGGAGTTTCAGACAGTAGTTGCAGTTGCGAGCAGGCGAGACATAGCACTCGACCGCGACGACCTCTGTGATTTTCACGCGTCATTTGCAGTCACTAGGGCTAATACCGCAACCTCTGATGCAGACACGACTGGTTGAAAATCGACTCATCAGCAAAAACCGGCAGGCCGACCAACCGCTGGAAGACGGCAATCGACACACCCCACGAGAATCAGCAATCGACACAACCGCTAGCGGCCAGCAATCCCACCGCGAACGAGGAGCGTAGCGACGAGTGAGCGGACCGACGACTGAACGGAGCGGAGTTCTCGTGAGCGAAGCGAACGAGAGCACGGAAGACGCTCTGCGTCTTCCGGAGCGAAGTGAAGGAGAAGTGCTTTTGGTCCAGCTTTTACAGAAAATGCGAGATAGCGAAGCTATCTCGTTCATTCACGGTCGACGCTCGTGAAGAAGCCAGCAGAAACGGCGACGACGGTCGTCGCCGTTTCTGCCCGCGACCGCCGTAAAAAGTGAGTTTTAGTAGGCGTACCGCAGGTTCGGAATCGCGGTGTCGTCACCGGCCTCGATTTTCGCTAAGGCACCTTCGAAGTCCGCCATGGTTACCTCGGTACGACCGTCGCGGATGGCGAACATTCCGGCTTCGGTCGTCAGGCTCTCGATTTCGGCACCGCTGAATCCCTCGGTCACCTCGGCGAGGTGGTCGAAGTTCACGTCGTCCGAGAGATTCATGTCGCGAGTGTGGATTTCGAGGACGCGGTGGCGACCCTCGTCGTCCGGGTTCGGCACTTCGATGAGGCGGTCGAAACGACCGGGGCGAAGAATCGCGCTGTCGAGCATGTCGAAGCGGTTGGTGGCCGCGATGATGCGGATTTCGCCGCGGTCTTCGAAGCCGTCCATCTCGGATAGCAGTTGCATCATCGTGCGTTGGACTTCCGCATCGCCGGACGTTTTCGAGTCGGTTCGACGGGAAGCGACCGCGTCAATTTCGTCGATGAAGATGACGGCGGGTTCGCGCTCCGACGCCAACGAGAACAGGTCGCGGACGAGTTTGGCACCCTCGCCGATGAATTTCTGGACGAGTTCCGACCCGGCCATCTTGATGAAGGTGGCGTCGGTCTGGTTGGCGACTGCTTTCGCCAGCATCGTCTTTCCGGTTCCCGGCGGGCCGTGGAGAAGCACGCCGCTCGGCGGATCGATACCCGCAACTTCGAACTGTTCGGGGTTGATAAGCGGTTCTTCGACCGCTTCGCGAACTTCTCGAATTTGTTCTTCGATGCCGCCGATGTCCTCGTAGCTCACCTCCGGCGATGCGTCCACTTCCATCGCCTGCGCTCGCGCGTCCGTCTCCGAATCCAGCAGTCGCTCGATGGTGAACGAGTCGTTGACGGCGACTCGGTCACCCGCTTCGATGTTTTCGCGCAGTTGCACCGCAACGTCGGTCAGCACCTCTTGGTTGTTGCCGTGCTGTTTGATGATAACGCCGTCGTCGGTCACGTCCTCGACCGTGGCGACGTACAGCGAAGTCGTTTTCAGCGTCTCGTTTTCGCGCTGAAGTCGGTCTACCTCATCGGCGAGATCCTCACGACGGTCTCCGGCGTTTTCGACCCGCTCGCGCAGTTTTTCGTTGACCTTCACTATGTCCGTAAAATGCTCTTGAAGCGCCGCAAGACGCTCCTTGTCGGACATCTCCGGGTCAAGTTCGAGTGTTGGTCTATCAGGGACAGATGGACTGCGCGACATTTGTTATTCGTTCGTATGTCGCCACATTAAAAGTGCCTTTGGGTCGCGGGACATCCGGAAGATTTGTGTATGTTCGAAAGTGTCGCGCGTGTTTGGGCAGTTTCGCGCTATTTTGCCGGTATTTTTCGAAGGTAAATCAGTTTTTCTGACGCTGTTAAAATTAATCGTTTAGAAAGCGGCCGCAAGAGGGGTCGTTCGTACGAAGATTCGGATTCGGTAGAAGAATTAATTTTTGAAAGTACTGAATTAGATAAGCTCTTCCATTTCGTCCAGATGCGTGTCGTACACGTTGAGCGCGCGTTGGATAGGCTCGGGCGACGCCATATCGACGCCCGCATCGCGGAGGAGTTCGAGCGGGTATTCGCGCGACCCGTTGCGCAGGAAGTTCAGATAACGTTCCGCGGCGGGTTCGCCTTCGTCCAAAATCTTGTCGGCCAACGCGACGGCGGCGCTGATACCCGTGCTGTACTGGTAGACGTAATAGGCGCGGTAGAAGTGCGGGATACGCATCCACTCGCGCTCGATTCGGTCGTCCACGACGGCGGGTTCGTAGAACTCCCGTTTGAGGTCGCCGTAAATCCCGTCCAGTCGGTCGGGTGTGAGCGCCTCGTCGTTTTCAACGATCTGATGGGCCTGATACTCGAAGTCCGCAAATAGCGTCTGGCGGTAGAGGGTCGAACGGAATCGCTCCAGATACTCGTTCAAGACGTGCAGGCGGAACTCGGGGTCGTCCACGGTTTCGAGCAGGTGGTTGGTCAACAGCGCCTCGTTGACCGTGCTGGCCACCTCGGCGACGAAGATTTCGTAGCCGCTGTACACGTAGGGTTGCGTCTCGCTCGTCAACTGCGAGTGGAGCGAGTGACCGAGTTCGTGTGCGAGGGTGTACATCGAGGAGATGTCGTCCTGATAGTTCATCAGGATGAACGGCTGAGTGTCGTAGGTGCCGCCGCTGTACGCTCCGGCCTGCTTGTCCTGCGATTCGTACACGTCTATCCAGCGCGATTCGATGCCTTCCGCGACCCGCGACTGATAATCCTCGCCGAGTGCGCCGACCGCTTCAACGACGTATTCGACCGCTTGGTCGTAGTCGAGGTTGGGACTCTCGGAATCGGTCATTGGCATGTAAAGATCCCACATCCGGAGTTCGTCTACGCCGAGGCTGTCGCGTTTGAGTTCCGCGTGCCGGTGGAGTTTGTCGAGATTGTCCCGGACGGTTTCCAACAGGTTGTCGTACACCTCAGACGGGACGTTTGGGCCGTCCAAGGCAGCCTCTCGTGCGGTGTCGTAGTTCCGGGCACGGGCGTATTTCACGTCGGCTTTGACGCTGTTTTTGTACGCCGCACCGACGGAATTTCGCACGTCGCTCCACTCGTCGAAGTAGCCCTCGTACACCGACTGTCGGAACTCGCGGTCGGGGTTCTTGAGCAGGTTGACGAAGTTACTCTGCGTGATTTCGACCGCATCACCATCAGGGTCTTCGACCGTCGGGAATCCCATGTCGGCGTTCGACAGCATGTTGTAAATCTCGCCGGATGCGCCGGTCACCTCGCCGAACTCCGCGAGCAAGTTCTCGATTTCGGCGGATCGGGTGTGTTCTTTCATCCGCATCACGTCGTCGAGATAGTGATCGTACTGTTCGAGACCGTCAGTTTCCGCAATCATGCGGTCGAGTTCGTCGCGGTCGAGCGACTGCACTTCCGGTTCGATGAAACTGCCCGCGCTCCGGGCGCGCGATGCGAGCGACTGCGCGCGGGTGGAAAGGGCCTGATACTGCTGGTCCGACGTGTCCTCGTCGCTTCGCATCCGCGCGTAGGACGCGACCATAGCGACCTCGCGGATGAGTTCGTCCGACAGTTCCAACACAGAAAGAAGGGTTTCGCCGTCCTCCGTCGCCCGTCCCTCGTATGCTTCGAGATCGGAGAGCCTCCCTTCGACTTCCTCGTAGGCCGCCTCCCAGTCCCCGTCGGTCGCGTAGATGCTCTCCAAATCCCATTTGTACTGCGCGTTGATCTCACTTCGTTCGGGTACAGAACTCATACCATACTGGTAAGAACAGCCACCCTGTAAACGTTGAGATTTCGGAAGGATACTTTACCGCCGGACAGAGGTTTTTACGGGATGCCGACACAGAGGGGGTATGGCTGACGAGGCACACACAGCGCTCGCCGAAATGTGGCAGGACGATTATCCGTGGCAATTCTTGACGAAGTTGACCGAACTAGAAAACCGGATGGGCGGCCATCCCGGCGAGAAACGGGCCGCCGAACTCGTCGCCGAAGGATTCGAACGCGCCGGTGCGCGAAACGCTCACACCGAATCGTTCGACATGGATTGCTGGTCGCGCGGTTCCGCACGACTCGCCGTTACCGACCCGGTGGAACGTTCGTTCGAAACCATCGCACTACCCTACTCGCCCGCTGGCGACGTGCGAGGCGAATTGGTCGATGTTGGCCACGGCATGCCGGACGAGATAGACGAAAAAAATGTCGGCGGGAAAATCGCGGTCGCCAGCACGACGACGCCCGCCGGAAGTCGGTTTATTCACCGGATGGAGAAGTTCGGCTACGCCGCCGCGGCGGGCGCGGAGGGATTCATCTTTCACAACCACGTCTCGGGACAGCTACCACCCACGGGGTCGCTCACGTTCGGCAGTGAAACCGCGATTCCGGGCGTCGGCGTGAGCAAGGAAACAGGCACGTGGCTGACCGACTACGCCGACCGCGAAGCGACCGCGAGGCTCACCGTCGATGCCGAAACGACGGCGGGAACGAGTCACAACGCCATCGCGGAACTCGGCCCGGAGACGGAAGAAGAAATCGTGGTCGTCGCTCACCTCGATTCCCACGACATTGCGGAGGGTGCGCTCGACAACGGCTGTGGTATCACCGTCGTCGTTGCGACGGCCCACCTGCTCGCAAAGATGAACCTCGACACGCGCGTTCGACTCGCTGGCGTCGGCTGTGAGGAAATCGGCCTCCTCGGAGCGAAGTCACTAGCCGGGTCGCTCGACGCCTCGAAAGTGAAAGCGGTCGTCAACATCGACGGTGCAGGTCGCTTCCGCGACATGCGGGCGTATCTCCACGACTCCGAAACGATGCGCGACGTGGTCGAAACAGTGTCCGAAGAGGCGAACCAACCCATCCACCAGCAGGACGGCGTCCATCCGTTTAGTGACCACTGGCCGTTCTTAATGCGCGGTGTTCCGGCCCTCCAACTGCACAGCGAGCAAGACCACAGCGCGCCGGGCGTACGCGGGCGGGGCTGGGGCCACACGCACGCCGACACGCGGGACAAGGTGGATGATCGAAACCTCCGCGAACACGCGATGCTGGCCGCGCTGCTCATTCGGGAGGTCGCCTCACGCGACGAGATTCCGCGACCGAGCGCCCAGAGCGTGGCCGAAAACCTCCGCGAAAACGACTTCGAAAAAGGGATGCGGGCCGCAGGGATCTGGCCCGAGGACTGGGACTAAGCTTCGATTCGTTCGCCGTCCACGATTGCGCCGACGAGGATTGTGAGGCCGCGAAGCGCGAAGTAGACGCCGAAGAAGGTAGAAAAACGCGAAGACAACCGGCCCGAATCCGTCGATTACTCCGGCAGTCGTTGTGTCGATCCAGCGTCCGAACGAGAAAATTAGTATTCCGGCGGTGACGTTCACGGTCACGTCTCGTACCGCGTCGCTGTTTAACACATAAAATATCAGTAAATAAAAGTTATAAGACTTGTCACGGGGATAAATCTATTCGAGAGAGGTGGAAATTTCGCGGGAGATCCGTGACCGAGTTCGCTGTTCGACGCGCAGGTCGCGGAACACGGCTTCCGCGCTTTCCGCCGCATCTTTCTCGATTTCGAACTCGCAGTTGTATCCCACATCCGCGAGCAGAAGGGGGTGGGCCGGTGCGGTCGGAACGCCGTCCGGCCCGGAAAGCGGTTTTGAAGAGAGGACGCGCTCGATTTTCGCCATCGGCGCGTTCCCCACGGCGATTCCGTGGACGAGCGAGACAACTCGGCGAACCAGATTACGGGCGAAGCCTCCCGCACGAAGCGTGAAGACGAGATAGTCGCCGTCCTGGAGGACGTGAATGTCGAGGTCGCGGACGGTGCCGTCCTCGTCCGGCGTCAGGTTGTGGAAATCGTTCTCGCCAGAGAGTCGCTCGCTCGCGTCTTTCGCCAGCGCGAGGTTCGCCGTCGGCGCGTAGCAGTGATAGACGTACTCCCGATAGTAAGCGTCGTGGGTCGCGTGAAACTCCGGGACGACGTTCGTGCTGGCCCACGCACGAATCGACCCCGGTAGTTCGCTGTTGAACGCCGACGGGGTGAGCCAGTCGGGACAGTCGAACGCGACGGTCTGGGAAAGCGCGGAGACCCCGGCGTCAGTTCTTCCCGCGGCGGCGTACCCCTCCGGCACGATATCGGCGACGCCGAGGGCTCGAAGCGCGTCGAACATCGCATCCTCTATGGTCGGGACATCCGGCTGACGCTGAAATCCGTAGAACGGACGGCCGTCGTAAGCAACTCGAAAGGCGCGCATCTCCAGTTCGTACACGCGGGATGGCTTTAGTTCGTTGCATGCTACCGCGCAGAACGGGGTCGTTGCGGAAACGAATCGAAAAAGCAGCCATCGATTGACTCGTACCGAGTGCAGTATCGGCTCCCCCACACGACGAGCGAACGTCTAGCAGGCACTGCGTTATCGTGGTGTGAGAAACCCTGTAACGTAGGTTTGTTCGTGCGCGGGGAACACGTCGTTCACTGCGTCAGCGCCGTGTTCGTCCGCGAGGAGGGAACGCAGTTCTCCCTCGTAGTCGGCCTTGCGAATCTCGTCGCTCGGCCCGGATTCCACGTCGAGATTCGCCCTGACGAGCGAATCGACCGCACCGCGACCGAACCCGGAGAGGGGGACGATGTAGTCGATTTCATAGCGGTCTTCGAGGCTTTGGGCTTGTGCGCGTGAAACCGTCGGCACGCGGTCGTCCCGGCGTGTGCCGTCCGCGACCGCGTCGAACCGCATGCTGGCAACGGTTTCCAAGGCGTGCAGGTGAACCTGTTGAATACCGTTTCGCGGGTAGCCGTTCTCAACCATCTGTTCAACCGCGGTGGTAGCCACATCGCGGTCGAGTTCGACCGCTTCGAAGTCGAAGCCGGTGGCTTCCGCGGTGTCGCGGGCGTGCTTCCAGTCGTCTGCGACGCCGAAGTGAGCCGTGACGAGCGTTACGTCGTAAAAGTCGTTCAACAGGAGGGCGGCGAGCGTCGAGTCCTTTCCCCCGCTGTAGAGGAGTCCGAGTTCCATCTCAGCGGCGTTTGATGTTGAAGCTCTTTTTGTCGGGCTTCAGTTCGCGGAGGAGTTCTTTCATCTTCTGGTCGTCTATTTTCCCGTTGATACGCCCGCTCTGGGCGATGGCGAGTATTTGCTGTTCGACCTGTTCTGCGAACTGCGGTTTGCTCATCCGAACCGAGTTTAGCCGTTTTCGAGCACCGTCGGTGAGATACTGTCGGAGCAGGGCTTGTTTTTGCGCGTCTGCTTGCTGTTGGGCCTGTTGCTGGGCCTCCTCTTGCTGTTTTTGGTCTTGCAGTTCCTCCATTTTCTTCTGTCGAAGCTCTTCCAGTCGGTCGTCGTCAGGACTTCCACTCATGCCTTATCACTTCGTTACCGCGCACGACCAAAAACAATTACGGAGGACAGCGTTCGACTGGTTCGAGAAAATCGGTCTGAATGTTCTGGATTCGGATTTCCGAAGGAGCCGAAATCGACGCACCCGGCTCGAGGACGTGCGGCGTAGACGGTTCGCGCGACCGGCGCGAACCGTCCGAGTGCCCGGGGAAGAATGGGGACGACGAGGGCGAGTGCGCCGACCGTTGGCGCACTCGTCCGCATGCGGTTGTTTGTTGTCGTGATTTGGGTCACAAGAGCCAGTTACAGGAAATGAAAGCCTGCAAAAGCCGCGCAGAGCCGCAACTAATCAGATAAAAACCAATAGCCGAAGACGGAAATCGCGTCGTTACGCGTAGCGTTCGAGTTCCGGGCGGTCGAGGTCGGACATGACCTCACCGGCCGTGTCGTCGAGGAAACTGCGGCCCTCGCCGGTGACTTCGCGGCCGCGGCTCTCGCTGGAACTGATGAAGCCCTTCTCTTCGAGCTGCTGGAGGATGGTTCGGATGATCTTCTTGCTCCCGTCGGCGCGGTGTGCTGGCGCGACGGCGTAGCGGTTCGAACCGGATTTGCTGTCGCCGTACTCGGTCGAAAGGCGCTCGACACCGACCGGGCCGCTCATGGCGACCTTGCGGAGGAGACTACCTGCGCGGATGTACCAGAAGTTGTCCTGTTCCGGCGGCAGTTCGCGCTGTGCACCGGTTTTGGCGAACTCGAACCAGTCGGGCTCGTCGATTCGATCCTCAAGCTCGTCGGCAAGCGCCTCGATGAGCGCGTCGGCCGGAACGTCGTAGAGCGTCGTCATACGATTGGATTCCCTTCGGCGGCGTTTAAAGCCATCGTTACGGACTTCGGACGAGGGTCGCTCGATGGCTGCCTCTGCTATCGATTCCGCTCGCCGTGGGCTTTCCGAACCATCGAAATCAGAACGGCGAACGGGAACGTTCAAGTGCGGAACCGACTCCGGGATACGACGGGACAGAGGGAGCCACCGGTAAATAGCCTCAGTGGGCCATCCGAACTACCGCGGTAATTCTCCATTGGCATTGTCGGCCTCCAACATCGCCGTCGTCACCCCGCCGAGCATTGTCGGAAGCCAGTAGGTTGCCCCGCGGTGGATGACCGCCGCCGCCCCCGCCGTCGCCGCAGTGACGCCCGTGATGGGTACGAGCAGGAGCACCAGCGCCGCCTCTACGCCGCCGAGTCCCCCCGGAAGGGGTGCAACACCCGCGATACTCCCAATCGGGACGATGAACAGCACCGCCGCGAATGGAACGGGGTGACCGAGCGAGTAGAGCGAGAGCCACAGCGAGAGGGACGAAAGAAGCCATCCGAACGCGGAAAAGAACAGGGCGAGCAAGAGACCGCGGCGGTCGCCCGCGATTCGCTCGATCGTCCCGAAAAAGCCCTGAATCCGCCGTTTGACGGCGGGTTTCGTGGTCGGGGTCACGGGGGGAACAACGCGTGCAACGAGTCCGACCGCGGGGACGACGACGCCCGCGACACTCGACCCCAATCGGTTTCGACGACGCCACGCGAACACCACCACGATGGGAACGGAAAGCGCCAACGCCACGATGGAGAGCGCGACCAGTTCGACCGTGCTGCCGAGCGTCAGCACCGTCGTGTAGTAGGCGATGCCGACCAGTGCGAACGAGATGGAGGGAACGAAATTGATGGAGTCCACGGTTGCGATAGCGCCGAGGCTCGTCTCGTACTCGGCATCGGTGACCCGCGAGATAAGCAGGGCGGTGAACGGCTCGCCACCCGCCTGTCCGAACGGCGTCACGTTGTTTGCGAACGTCGCTCCCGCGTAGAGGAAGAACGCCCGGAGAGGCGAGGTGTGAACGCCGAGGATACCGAGAACGGTTCGGAGGGACATCGCCCACGAGAACAGCCAGAGGACAGCCACGACCGCGACGGCGGCGACGATTCGCGCGTCGGCCATCGACAGCGCCGACACCACGTGGTCGATACCGACGATGGAGAAAACGACCAACAGGACGGCGACTGCGGCGACGAATCCGACCGTCACCGTTCGCAGGTCACCTAAATCAAGGCGCATCAATTATCAGTTTTCACCTATCAGCGAGACTGCTTGAAGCCAGCGAAGACCGTTCAGCTTTTTTCCCGGCGCGATAGAACGACCGATATGGACGAACGGGCCGCGCTCAAACTGCTGGCGGGAAAACTCCCCGACGCGGGCGACGACGCGGCGGTCGTGGACGGACTAGTGATAACAACCGACATGCTCCACGAGACGACGGACTTCCCGACGGGAACGGAAAGATACACCGCCGGATGGCGCGCGGTCGGTGCCTCCCTCTCGGATGTCGCGGCGATGGGGGCAAAAGCGGTCGCCGCCGTCGCCGTCTACGCCGACGCCGGGTTCGACCGCGACGAACTCGAAGCGTTCGTCGCGGGTGCGAGCGACGTGTGTGAATCGGTCGACGCACGCTACGTCGGCGGCGACCTCGATACGTTCGCGGAGTTCACCGCGACGACGACAGCACTGGGTCGAACCGACGACCCGGTTCTTCGCTCGGGGGCGCGGCCCGGAGACGTGCTGTGCGTGACCGGAACGTTGGGTCGGAGCGGGGCGGCTCTTCGATTGTTCGAGGACGGAGAAACCGAGCGCGCAAACGACCTCTTTCGCTTTGAGCCACGAGTCGCCGCAGGACGGGCCCTCGCGCCCTACGCAACCGCGATGATGGATTCGAGTGACGGTCTCGCGCGGTCGGTTCACCAACTTTCCGAAGCGAGCGACTGCGGGTTCTCCCTCGATAGCGATGCTGTTCCAGTCGCAGAAAGCGTCCGTGAAGTCGCGGAAAACGAAGACGACGAACGCGCGTTGAGCCTCTTTTTCGGCGAAGATTTCGAACTGGTGCTGACGCTTCCGGAAGACCACGTTTCCGCGGCAAGAAAAGCCTCGCCGACGCCGATTTTCGTCGTCGGCACGGTAACCGATTCGGGAGTGACGATGGACGGCGAACCGCTTCCCGACCGTGGGTACACTCACGGATAAGAGACAGAAGACGCAAAGCGGTGAAACGGTTAGGAGATGATTTGAATCGGGGTCGGGGTAAAACAGAGCAGTCCGATGACGAACGTCAACACGCCCAGTAGCTTTCTGCGCGGGTCGAGTTCGTCGTCGTCTATCGGCGTCGCGGGGCCGACGTAGGCAAAGAACATCGAGAGGAATCCCCAGATGACCCAGAGTACCGTCGCGTTGCTCACGTTGAGGACGTAGAAGACGTAGGCCGCCAGTCCGAACAGGACGGCAGGGACGAGTGCGGCAATGCTCTCCTGTCGTTCCCCGATTATCGCGCGAACGATGTGACCGCCGTCGAGTTGGCCGACCGGGATGAGGTTGAGAAACGTGACAAACATGCCGACCCAACCGCCGATAACGACCGGATTGACCGATTTCGTCGGGTCGTTGTCGTAGGCCAGCGGTTCGCCCATAACGGCCGCAATCCCTTCCAACAGCGGCGGATAGCCGAACTTCACTTCGATAGTTGACGCGCTGTTGAGCGTTTCCTGTGTGACGGTCACCGGTTCCATCGTCAGCCCGATTGCGGTGACGACGACCGTCGCCACGAGACCAGCGAGCGGCCCTGAGACGCCAATATCGAACAGCGCTTTGCGGTCTGGCATCTGTCCTTTCATCCGGATAACCGCCCCCATCGTCCCGATGAGCGTCGGCATGGGGATGAAGTACGGAAGCGACGCATCCACGCCGTGATATCGACTCATCACGTAGTGGCCGAGTTCGTGCGTTCCGAGGACGCCGATCACGGCAAGCGTGAAGGGCCACGCGGTCAGCAGTGCCTCTACTGGGTTCGAAACAGGATTCACGTGATACCACGATGCACCCGCCCAGAGCGTCGAGAGAACGGTGGCAACGAAAAGAAAAACGTTCTTCCACGGGACGCCGTTCGGTCCGAGTTCGACCGGTTCGGCCACGAGAACGTACTCGCCCATTCGCGTCGAGAGCATGACTTCGTAGCCCTGTTCTCGAAACAGCGGCCACACCGTCTTCATCAGTCGGTCTTGAGGAACCAGCGGTTCACCGTAATAGACCAATTGGTCGCCGTCTCTGCGAATATCATAAACCCGAAACACGGAATGAAGTCGCTCGAGTGGAGGTCCATTCTCGGGCGGCTTGGTCGAAGCCATTCACTCTCAGTACGGAACGAACCGGTATAAACCCCTAGACGATGGTACCTGACTGCAAGATAGCGATGAGGAGCGTTAACACCGGTACACTCACCAGCGTGCTGATAAAAATTGCCGTGCTCACGTACTCGGGTGCGGTCAACCCGACACCTCCCTCGTCGTACTCGATAGAAAGGATGAGCGGGGTTATCGCCGCTGGCATCGCACATTCGAGGACGAACACCCGCGCGACGGTGAGGTCTTCGAATCCGAGCAGGAAGACGACGCCGACGGCGACGAGCGGCGCGACGAGGAGTTTCAACGTACTCGCAACGCCCACGCGCGAGACCGCGGCCCCGGAATCCGTGTTGGCCAGTTGAATCCCGAGCATGAGCAACATCACCGGAATCGCGGCGTCGCCGGTCAGTTGTATCGTCTCCATCGCCGCCGAATCGACGGGTGGAACGACACCAAGGATGCGAGCGATTCCGGCGGCCAAAACCGCGTACACGAGCGGAAGTTTGAACACCTCTCGGAGCGCCGCGAAGTTCGACGTGCCGTTACCTCGAGAAGCGAGGTAGACGCCGACAGTGTACGTGAGAACGGACTGGGCCGCGATGTAGAGAATCGCCGTGCTCCGGCCAACGTCGCCGAACGCGAACTGTGAGAGCGGAATCCCGTAGTTTCCGGCGTTCGGAAACGAACTCGCCAGCACGAGAGCGCCGAGAATCGGTTCCGATTCACCGAGTGCTCGCCCGACGAACTCCGCCAACGCCACCATGCCGAGAGTGAAGGCGACGACGGCGACTGCGAGCGTCAGCGCCGTCTTTCCGCCGAGCGACGTCGTGGTGAGACTGTGGAAAACCAGTGCGGGTGTCAGAATGTAGATAGTGACTGTACCGAGCGCGTCAACGTTGATGTCGCGGAGCGTTCCGAGAAGAAAACCGACGGCGGCAACCGAGAGAACGGGGAGGATAGCGTTCGTCAACGCGGAGAGGAGTGACACTGGTCGAACGGAATCAGCGAGTAATTACAAAGGCATCGAAGACGAAAAGCGAGGCTCAAGGACGTATCGTTTCGAGGGAATGGAGTGCGTGTGGAGGGGTTCGCGGGGGAGCAGGTGGGGGGATTCGGGGAGCAGGGTCGTTCAGGGGGTTCGGGTGCGTTTCGTCGGAGTGGGTGTTTTGGGGGTTTCGCGTGACGGGGCGTTTCAGGTTGCAGGTGGTTGCAGGGGTGGAGGGCTGGGTGCGCGGGGACGGGGCCGAGGAGCTTACGCAGGGGCCACGCGCCACGTGGTTGCGCTCGTGTACGACCACTTCTCGACTTCGAGTTCGGCGCAGTCGGTCAGTTTCACCATTAGCGCACCGATTTCCTTCGCGGAGAGGTTGACTTCGTCCGCGATGAACTTGCTTTTGAAGTACATCTCTCCGTCGCTCGCCTTCTCGCACAGGTACTGCTTGAGTCGGTCTTCCTTGGTTTCCGGTTCAGGGCTTTCAGGGGCAACTTGGGTGGTAGCGCTCATGTGCTGACTCCAGTTTCTGCATAGTCGGGAGGGATGTTATAAAGGAAGGAAGCTTAGGGTAGTTTCGGGAATATTCAGTTCCCCTAAGCGGAAATCGACGTGAATGCGGGTGAAAATGACTTTTTAGAAATCATTTAAAATCACTTAGAAAGTTTAAAAACGCCTCTCGCTTTTTATTTCCTTGATAGCATTCGGCGGCTCGTTCGACACCGAAACCGTGACAAATCACACCGGTAACTTCGGCCTATCGCTCGTGAACCCAGAACTGTTCATCCGTCGTTACCTCTTTTTTGAAAATCGGCACCTCCGCTTTCAACCGATTGATACCGTCCTCGACGGTTCGAAACGCCTCCTCGCGGTGGCCAGCCAGGACGACGACGAAGACGATGTCCTCGCCGTACTCGATAACACCGGTTCGGTGGTGCATGAGGACGGTGAAAACGCCTTCGCGCGCTTCGAGTTCCTCGCGGATTGTGTTCAGTTTCGTCTGCGCAACACCGTCGTACATCTCGAATTCGAGGGATTCCGTCGGGGTGTCATCGTCGCCGTCCTTGGCTCTGACGCGTCCGGTGAAGGTCGCAATCGCGCCCGAGCGTTCCGCATTCGGTGACCGCTTCGCGCGCGCGACGAGCGACTGGAGCGTTTCGTACTCCTCGACGCCAGCCAGCGTGTCGCGGACAGCCTCGGTTTCGAGGCTGTCCGCATCTTCCGCGCGAATCAGCGTTTCGCCGACGTGGTCGACGTCGCCGAGCGAAATCGTCGAAATATCGGCGTCCGGGAACCCGGAAACGACGGCGTATTCGTGTGCTGGTGCGAGTTCATCCAGAACGTCCGAAAGGGAGCGGTTCGTGCCGCACGCGCTCCAGCCATTCCCGCTGAGTTCGAACGTGGTGGAGGCAGGCGAGTCGGACGCACCAATCGAGTCCACTGAGCCGGTTGAGTTCGGTGATTTGGTCGTATCAGTCGGTTCCGCAAGTTCGGACGTAACGACACCGACCCGCCCGTGTTCCGCGAGGCGGTCGGCGAGTCGGTCGACGACCGCCGCCGATTCGCCTCCGACAATACTCAGTACTTTCATGGGCGTAACGCAGGCGGCGAATCGCTTTTAGCCTTCGGTCGGAAGTTGAGAACGCTTAAGGCTAAGTCCCGGTAAGACGGCGGTAGTATGAAGGTGGTCGTTTCTATCGGCGGGAGCGTGCTCGCGCCGGACCTAGAGTCCCAGCGTGTCCGTGGCCATGCCGAAGTCATCGAATCGCTCGAAAACGAGGGGTGTACCATCGGCGCGGTCGTCGGTGGCGGCGGCGTCGCGCGTGAGTACATCGGCACGGCCCGCAACCTCGGCGCAAACGAAATCGAACTGGACGACATCGGCATCGACGTGACGCGGTTGAACGCCCGTCTGCTCATCGCGGCGCTCGGCGAGCAAGCCGCGCCAAGCCCACCGGAGACGTACGAAAAAGCTGGAACCGCGATGCATCGCGGCGACATCGCGGTCATGGGCGGCGTGATGCCCGGTCAGACGACCGACGCCGTGAGCGCGGCGCTGGCGGAGTACACGAACGCCGACCTGCTCGTCTACGCGACGAGCGTCAACGGCGTGTTCAGCGACGACCCCAACGAGGTCGATGATGCGACGAAGTACGACGAGCTTTCGGCGGGCGAACTCGTGGGCGTTATCGCCGACCTCGAAATGACGGCGGGAAGCTCCTCGCCGGTTGACCTGCTGGCCGCGAAACTCATCGAGCGGTCGGGCGTCCGGACCATCGTCCTCGACGGAACCGAACCGGAACGAATCGCCGACGCCGTCCTCAACGGAGAACACGACGGAACCGACATCATTCCCGAGGGGACGGACGACGAGATGACGTATTGGGTACAAGGATGAGCACGGGCACGGCGCCGATGGACGAGCGCGACGACGGTGAGGACGGCCACCACGTCTTCTGGGCCGACGAGGTTGCCGACCAAATCGAAGCGCGCGACCCGGACGAACCGATCATCATCAAGGGCGGAATTTCTCCCTCCGGTGTTCCCCACCTCGGGAACGTCAACGAAATCATGCGCGGCTATTTCGTCGCGGAAGCGCTCCGAGAGAGGGGGCGCAAAGTCCGGCAGGTGTTCACCGCGGACGACCGCGACCCGCTGCGGAAACTCCCACGAAAGCTCGCCGACTTAGACGGGAACATCGTCGAATTGGGCGACGTGAACGCCGGTGCGCTCGGCCGAAACCTCGGGAAACCGTACACAGAC
This sequence comes from Haladaptatus pallidirubidus, assembly GCF_020700235.1. GTDB lineage: Archaea > Halobacteriota > Halobacteria > Halobacteriales > Haladaptataceae > Haladaptatus > Haladaptatus pallidirubidus. The sequence goes on from NZ_CP085301.1 coordinate 812,782, forward strand.
ATTCCCGACCCGTTCGACTGTTGTGACTCCTACGGCGAGCACTTCTCGAACCTTATCCAGCAGAGCGCGGATTTGCTCGGCGTCCCCATCGACGTGGTATCGAACACGGAGATGTACGAATCCGGCGATTTGGAGGACGTGACAGCCGAAATCCTCGATCGTTCGGAGAAAGCCCGCGAGGTGCTCGCCGAGTATCAGGACAAGGTTGACGACGAGTACGTCCCGTTCAATCCGATCTGTGCAGAGTGCGGGAAAATCACCGAGACGGTCACCGACTTCGATATCGAGGAAGGCACCGTCGAATACGTCTGTACCGATCTGAAAGCTGGCGACAACACCATCGACGGCTGCGGGCACGAAGGCACGGCGACGCTCCGAGAGGGCAAACTACCGTGGCGGTTCGAGTGGCCCGCCCAGTGGAAAACGCTCGGCGTGGACTTCGAACCGTTCGGCAAAGACCACGCAGAGGGCTCGTGGCCGAGCGGTGAGGACATCGCCCGGAACGTGATGTATTTCGAACCGCCGGTTCCGATGACCTACGAGTGGTTCACTCTCAACGGGAAGCCGTTTTCCTCCTCGGAAGGAAACATCGTGCTGGTCGCGGAAGTGCTGGAACTGCTGGAACCCGAAGTGCTCAGGTACTTCTTCACGAAAGATCCGAACAAGGCCCGCGACTTCGACATCGGACGTCTCGATTTGCTCGTGGACGAGTTCGACCGATTCGAACGAATCTATTTCGGCGAAGAGACCGCCGACGAGCGTGAAACCGCGATCGCCGAGCGAATCTATTCGATGGTCGTGGACGAGATTCGACCCGAGCGAACCCGGATTCCGTACACCTTCGCGGCCATTTTGGGGATGACCGACGACCCCGACCTCCGCGAGGAAATCGCGCGAAAGGAAGGACACATTCCCGACGATGCGCCGGACTGGGCGGTCGAGGAGGCCCTCGCGCGAGTGGAACGAGCGCAGACGTGGGCACAGCGGACGAGCAACGAGTACGATTACGATCTGAAGCGAACCGAGATGCCCGAGGCGGACATCGACGCCGAGACGGCGGTTGCGCTGGACGAACTCGCCGCGTTCATCGAGACGGGACACGACGGCGACGAGATACAGGAAGAGATTTACGAAACCGCGAAGCGCCACGACATCGACATGGGCGATTTTTTCGGCACGGGTTATCGGCTCTTTTTCGACGAGGAACAGGGGCCGAAACTCGGTCCGTTCCTCTCGAACTTAGACCGCGAGTTCGTCCTTCGACGACTCCGTCGGGAAGGATAGTTCAACGGATTTTTACGACTCCCCTAATTGCCAACAGAGTTAATAGCGTTGGTAAATATAACCCTACTGTCCCCACATAACAGGTGCATAACAAAGTACCCACCAGTGGTAGGGAGATGTGAAGTCTGTCTGGCGACCAATCACGTCAGCGACTAAACGAACAAATTACCATGGCCCTGATAGAACTCAATCTCGAGAAGCCAGCGTTGAAACGCACTGAACTCGTCAAGGAATCCGAAATCGAAGCGACGGAAACGACAGAGACGGAAACCGAGACGACGGAAGAGGAAACGGAGATCGCGGACGAAGAAATCGAGGAGACGAAAGGCCGCGGTAGAGCCGGAACGTTCGCGCGCCGCGCCGCGGTTCTCGGTGGTACCGCCGCCGGACTCGCTGCCGCGCGAAAGTTCCAACAGAAACGCCGAGGCAAGAAGGACGAAGAACAGCAGGACTTCGAAGAAGACTGGCAGACTGCGGAATAACGCCTCCCGATTTTTACGACCGTTTCCCAAACGCCTTTGAGCGGTGCGAACCTTTCTTTTGCCAATGGATACGATTGTGTGGGTGGTTATCGGAATCGCGGCCTACTGGGTCGCCCTGCTCGGACTGCGGGCGAACGGCATGCTGCCGTCGTATATCGGCATGCAGGGGCCGATTCTAACGCTACACACCCAGAAAGGAAAAAAGCTACTCGATAAACTCTCCCGTCCGAAGCGGTTCTGGCGTGCGTGGGGTAACTTCGGACTCGGCATCGCGCTGGTCGTGATGTTCGGGACGTTCCTCCTACTCGTCTTGCAGGCGGTTTCTATCGTTCAGAATCCGCCGGAGCCGACGGCGGTGACGCAACCGCGGAACGTGCTCGTCATTCCGGGCGTCAACGACTTCCTCCCGCTCTCCGTCGCTCCGGAAATTCTGTTCGGCCTGCTCGTCGGCTTGGTGGTTCACGAGGGAGGACATGGTATCTTCTGCCGCGTCGAGGACATCGAAATCAAATCGATGGGACTCGCATTGTTCGCAATCCTCCCAATCGGCGCGTTCGTGGAACCGGACGAGGAAAACCGGAGGAAAGCGGACAGAGGCGGCCAAAGTCGGATGTTCGCGGCAGGCGTGACGAACAATTTCGCCATCACGATTCTCGTCTTCATGCTGCTGTTCGGCCCGATAATGGGGTCGGTAACCGTCGCGTCAGGCGCGGCGGTCGGCGGCGTTTTCGACGGCTCCGCGGCGGGTGATGCGGGCATCGAGCGCGGCGACCGCATTATCGCGGTGAACGGAACCGACGTCGAGAGCAACGTCGACCTCCACAACGAACTCGCCACCATCGACAGCAGATCGGTCGAAGTTACCGTCGAAAACGGTGACGAACAGAGACAAGCGACAATCGAGCGCTCCCTGCTCGTGACAGCGATTACGAAAACGTCGCCGTTTGCGGCGGACGATAGTACCTCCGACGCATCGTCAATCGACACCGGCGAGAACATCACCGCGGTCAACGGAACCACGGTTTACACCGAGAAAAGTCTGAATCAACAACTCACGGACAGGAAGGTCGCCACACTAACCGTAAACGGCAAACAGATAACGGGACCGATTGGCGCACTTTCGACGGTTCAATCAGACGGCCCGATGAGCAGTGCCGACGGATTGAGCGCGGGTGACACGCTCGTCATCACGGCCATCGACGGCAACCGAATCGTCAACAGTAGCGACTTGAGCAGCATCATGAACGGCTACGAAGCGGGCCAAACCGTGACCGTCGAAGCCTTCACGCAGAACGGCGATTCCTATCAGCGCACCACCTACGACATGACGCTCGATGAGAACAACGACGGCGAAGCCATCGTCGGCATCCTCGTCGCTCCGGGAACTTCCGGCATCGAAGCGAGCGGGTTCGGAACGAATCTGTACCCTGCCGAGACGTTCCGCGACCTGATGGCGGGCCAGTTCATGACCGCCTTTGGCGGCGGTGGCGGTGGCGACGGCCCGCTCACGTCGTTCTTGCTCGGCGTCGCCGGAACGCTCCTGCTTCCGTTCGCTAGCGTCTCGATGCCCGTCGGCTACAACTTCGCAGGGTTCGTCGCGTGGAACACCAACTTCTACGCGATTCAGGGACCGCTCTCGGAACTCGGCGGCGGCCTCTTCATCCTGGCGAACGCCCTGTTCTGGACGGGGTGGATAAATCTCAACCTCGGCTTCTTCAACTGCATTCCGGCGTTCCCGCTCGACGGCGGGCACATCCTTCGGATGTGTTCGGAAGCCATCGTCTCGCGGCTCCCGACGAGTCAAGGGAGACAGGTTACCACGATGATAACGACGACTGTGGGGCTGACGATGCTCGCCAGTCTCATCCTGATGATATTCGGTCCGCAACTGTTGACCTGAGAATCGCCAAAAACCTTCGGCGATACTTTACGATTCGTTCTCGACGTCGGGAAAACAGTTGAACTCGACGGTAACGGAGTCCATCGTGTTTTCGTTCGTATCGACTACGACGACGCGATACTGCCCGTGAAACGGACGGTGACCGAGGGTCTGTTCGTACCGAAGTTGTCCCTCACCGACGCCGACTTTGTTCGCCATCAAGTCAGCATCCTCCGGGGAGACCGAAATCGAGTGCGCCAACTCCTCTTCCATGTCGTACACCCGGATCGTGTCGATGTCGTGTTTTCTTACGTCCTCGGTGGACAGCGGAACGGTGAGTCGCACCATTCCACCTTCGACGGTTCCCCTCGCACCGTTGTCGAGGGCGTCTCCGTCGCCGTGGGAACGCGCGTGGGTGTGACAATCGATTGTGTCGGAACCGCCCGACTCGGACCCGCTACAGCCTGCAAGGCCGGTCATCGTTATTCCGCCGAGAATCGTCAGCAATCGCCGTCTGGAGGGCATGACAAAGGATAGAATATTGTAGAAGATAGAATTGTCGATAGGAGAGATATTCGGACGGAGAAGCGGTCCAGATTAGTGTTTTCAGTCTTCGAGTCCCATTCGCTCGTAGAACTCTTCGGGCGTGTCAGGGATGCGCTCGAACTCGTCGAAGTCGCGTTCGTGGTGCCGGATTATCTGTTCGAGAATCCACGAACTGAACGTTTCGTCGAATTGCCACTCCCCTTCGGGGCTTTCGACTTCGAATCGGGCGTCGGTGGCGAAGGCGACGTACACGTGGTAAAAACCGAGAATGACATCCGCGAACTCGCGGGCTTTCGTTCCGCTTTCTTTCCGCTTTTCTTTCAGTTCTTCGTACCCGGAATCGGTGAGTTCGAAGTATTTCCGGTCGGGTTCGTCCTCGCGCTCGATTCGCTCTGCCCACCCTTTCTCCTCGAATTTGTACAGGATGGGATAGACAGAACCGTAGGACGGTTCCCAGTGGCCACCGCTAATTTCGCGTATTTCTTTGAGTATCTCGTACCCGTATCGCGGTTTTTTATCCAAGAGTTCGAACACGAGGTACGATATCAGGCCTTTCGGCGGGCCACTTTTCCGCATTGACAGGGGGTTTAAGTCGTGTTTTTGAAAGGCTTTCGGTCGGAGCGACACTCTCCGGAGAAGTATCAGCGTCAGTATAGCTGAACTTTCGGAGCGACTCAAAAGTTCCTTGTCCGGTCGCTCCTAACCCTCGCGTATGCCGAGAAAAGTCCCGCCGACGCGCGAAGGGTGGTACGCACTCCACGACTTCCGAACGATAGACTGGAACGCATGGCGAGACGCTCCCGAGCGAGTCCGCACGAACGCGCTAACCGAGGGAACGGAATTCCTCCAAGCGCACGAGAACGTCATCGACGCGGAAGACGGGTCGTCGGCCGTGTTCAGCGTCATGGGACACGAAGCCGACCTGCTGGTCGTCCACTTCCGTCCGGAGATGAACGACCTCGACACGGCCGAGCGAGCGTTCGAGCGAACCGGCTTCGCCGACTTCACGGAACGAACCGACTCTTACGTCTCCGTAACAGAAGTCGGCGGCTACACCTCCGACGAGATGGTAAAAGACCCCGAGGATATCGAGGACACGGGGATGGCGCGCTACGTGGCGAGTAAACTCTATCCCAACGTGCCGGACGCGGAGTTCATCTGCTTCTACCCGATGAGCAAGCGCCGGACCGCCGAGGACAACTGGTACGACACGCCGTTCGACGAGCGCGCCGAGATGATGTCCAGCCACGGCGAAATCGGTAAGGGCTACGCCGGAAAGGTCACCCAAATTATCACCGGAAGCATCGGAATGGACGATTTCGAGTGGGGCGTCGATTTGTTCAGCAACGACCCGACGCACATCAAAGACCTGTTGTACGAGATGCGATTCGACGAAGGGAGTTCGCGCTTCGCGGAGTTCGGGTCGTTCTATTTCGGACGGCGATTCCCGCCGGAAGACCTCCCCGCCTTCATGTCCGGCGAGGAAGTTCCGGTGCCGGAGGACGCCCATCCGCACGGGGATTCTCACGGACACGCGCACGCAGACTCGGGAAGCGAGCGTCCACACGGCGAAGGTGGACACCACCACGGAAAATCCAGTGGTGAAGGCGACGAGGCCGACGAACCGGGCGACATCCGCGGCGAACTCGAAGACCTCGACATCTACGCCGGACAACCGCACGGCGAGGACGTGTACGCGATGGTGCTCTACTCCGAGGAAGACCCGGACGATCTGTTCGAGGACATGGACGGTCTGCGGAAAAACTTCGACCACTACGACACGCACGTCAAGACGGCGGTGTACGGCGGCGGCAACCGCTCGGCGGTCGTGAGCATCTGGCAGACTCAGAGCGCGGCGGAGACGGCGGGCGGGTTCCTCGCCGACCTCCCCGGCGTCGTCGCCCGCGCAGGCGAGGAAAGCGGGTTCGGCACGATGGGCATGTTCTATACCGTCAAACCCGACAAACGGGAGGACTTCGTGGACAAGTTTGAGACCGTCGGTGGTGTGCTTGCGGACATGGAAGGCCACTTCGACACCGACCTGCTGGCCAACCACGAGGACGAAAACGACATGTTCATCTCCAGCCAGTGGCGCTCGAAGGAGGACGCGATGGAGTTCTTCCGCAGTGACGCCTTCAGCGACACGGTCAGTTGGGGCCGGGATATTTTGGCCGACAGGCCGCGGCACGTCTTCTTGGCATGACGGAAATTTGTTATTGTTGCAGTTATTTTGGAGTTGTGCAATCCCAAACAACACACGGAGAAACGTTCTACGTCGCGAGAGACGTACGAAATCCTCCGACCGTCTCGAACGACACACGAAAACACTCTCCACCGATCTCTCTATCAACTTCCGGTAGTCGAAAGCGCAAAGTGAAAGTGAACGCGGGCCACAAAGAACACAACCCCGTCCTTCGATTCTCCAGCCGAAACGAAGGTGGGAAGCAGTCACACTCCCCGCCGGAACCAAAACCCCCATGCCCTCAGAACAGTAACTAACCTATAAGAAAATCGAGAGTGAAATAAGGATATGACAAAGCGACACGTTACGCTCCCCGAGTCCGCAGAGGCGGGCCTTCGCGGGTTCATCGACGAAGTGGACGACCGACTCGCCAGCGACGAGGACACGTGCAGAGTGGTCAACGAAGTGCTCGTGGACCTCCACGGCGACCGCGACGCGTACGAGGCGTGGCAGAACGGCGAGCAGGTGTCGAACGCCGAGCGCGTGCGACTCCAAAGCTACGACCCCTGCAACGCCACGCTGGAAAGCGAGTACTACGCCGAAAAAGACGAAGAGAAGTTCCGGCGTTCGAAGCACCTCCAGTGGCTCTGGCGACAGTTCGACGCGACGCCGATGGCCGACAACGTGGAGTTCGCGCTGCGATTCCGCGAGATGCTGGCGAACCACCTCTTCGAGGAGGCGGGCGACAACCTCCGCATCTTCAAGGGCGTCACGATGACCTACGGGCACAACATCACGGTCGGCGACAACACCGTCATCCACGACGACGTGCACCTGGACGACCGAGGCAAATTGACCATCGGAAACCGGTGTTCCATCAGCGACGGAGTTCACATCTACAGCCACGACCACGATGTCGTAAACCAGACCGAAGTGACGAACTTCCACACCATCGTCGCAGACGACGCGCGTCTCACCTACGATTCGATGATTCGCGCGGGACTGAAAATCGGCGAGAACGCAATCGTCGGCGCGCGAGCAGTCGTTCAACACGACGTCCCGGCGCATCATATCGCGGTCGGCACGCCCGCAAAGAGCGTCAAAATCAAGCCCGGATGGGAAGACGAGGCGATTCCGCTGGACGACGTGCCGCCGACCGAAAAGGAGTCCCGGCGCATCGACTCCGAACTGCCGGACGATTTCGAGCAGTTCGACGAGTTCCAGCGCGGCTTCAACTAAGTCAGCGTTTCGACCGGCTGATCGACCCGAACCAATCTATCGCAAATCGACCGTAGGTAATTCGCCAGACAAACTCTCTCGCGGAACGAACCCACACCGCTTTTCTCCCGTGGGGTCGTGGAGCGGACTATGCGACGCCGCACGTACCTCCGGACGATGGCACTCGGCATCACCGGATTCACCGGGTGTATAAAATCGACCGGCAGTACGACGCAAACCTCTACCGCGGATATAGACCAAGGGGTTCGCATCAAGACGGTCGCGATGAACCTCGAAGTGCCGTGGGGTGCCGCCTTCCACTCCAATGGCGACCTCTACGTCACGGAACGGCCGGGACGGATTCGCCGTATCCGTCCGAACAGTAATGACATCGTCGCGGACATCACCGACGAGATAGCCCACGAAGGCGAGGGCGGCCTCCTCGGATTCGAGTTCCATCCGGAAAACGAGAACCTCGCGTACACGTACCAAACCTACGAGGGGCAGAACGGGCTTCGAAACCGGGTCGTTCGCCACCGCATCAACGACGAGTTCGAACGCGAGCGAACGCTGTTGGACGATATTCCCGCCTCATCCGTCCACAACGGCGGCAGGCTCGCAATTTACGACGACGCGCTGTACGTCACAACTGGCGACGCCGGAAATGAAGAGCAAGCACAGGACGAAAACTCTCTGGCCGGGAAAGTCCTCAGGGTGACCTTGAATGGGGAGCCACATCCGGACAACCCGTTCGACAACAAGGTGTTCACCTACGGGCACCGAAATCCGCAGGGTCTCGCGATTCGGGACGGGACGCTATTCAGCACCGAACACGGTCCCGACACGGACGACGAAATTAACGTTCTCGAAGCCGGGAACAACTACGGGTGGCCGACTATCACCGGGAAGGGTGAACAGGGCGACCAGTTTACGAACCCGATTGCGACGTACACGCCGACGATTGCGCCCGGCGGTGCGACGTTCTACGACGGCCCGATTTCGCAGTGGGAAGGCGATTTCTTCTTCGGAACGCTCGTGGGGCAACACCTGCATCGCGTTCGAATCGAAGGGAAGGAAGTGGTCGAACAGGAGCGCCTGCTCGAAGGAGAGTACGGTCGTCTTCGCACGGTGTTCATCGGCCCGGACAAGCACCTGTACGTGACGACCAGCAACCAAGACGGGCGGTCTGCGGGCCCGGCACCGCAGGACGACCGCGTGCTTCGACTACAACCGGCTTAAACCGTAACCGGCTCTGTCTGCCACCGTCGCAAACGGCAACGATCCAGTTTCACGACCAATCAGCAACGCTTCTAAAACTGCCCGATAGAAGTGTGCGAAGCTACCAAGTAGCATGACGACATATAACATGATGTAGCATGAACGTCTGGGGGTGGATCGTCCTGTACGTCGTCCTCTTCGCGGGACTACAGCTACTCATCTATCGGTTTCTCCGGAGCGACGAGGATTCGCCGCTCCTTCAGTCTACGCCATCGGGTCCCGAAGGACGTGCGCCGGACGACATTCGAAAGGAGAGCGTTCTCGAAGAGTTCAGCGAGACCAGCACCGCCGACCCGAGCATTCGCCCGTGTCCACACTGCGGAACGGAAAACGGAGCGGAATACACATTCTGCCGGGAGTGCGTCGAACCGCTCGGAGTTTGGTAGTCGCGTGTCGATACTTATCGGAGCAGAACATCGCTCGCGGTAGCCGGTAGTCACGCTTTTCCCGTCCGCGTTCCCACAGACCGCTATGCCTCGCGCCGTCGCCATCAACGTCGCCGCAAACACCAACCAACCCGGCGTCCGCGGCCCGGTTTTCTCGGACGGGAGCTTCGAGTACGTCCCGATTCCCGAGCCGGAACCGACCAGTCGTGACGTCCCAACCTACGCAGACCTTGGCCTCTCGGTCGAACTGCCCAACGGTGCGGACGAACTTCCGGTTCATCTCGACCCGGAGTTCGCGGAGTACCCCTGCTGTGAGCGATACACCTACGGCGACCCCTTCGGGGTTAAAGCTCGTCCACTCTTGGAACTGGACGAGGACGATTACGTCTTCTTCTATGCGACGCTTTCGACTGCCGAGGAGTCGGAGCGCAGGGTTGGAGAATCGAAGCACGAGTGGATTGCTCCCGACTGGGGCGCGTACATCATCGGCCAGTTTCGACTCGCTCGGGAGCCGATTTCCGGTGCGGAATTTGCGGAGTTGGGAGAGGGAACGCAGGAGGTTTTTGCAAACAATGCGCACCTGAAACGCGAAGCGTTCGACGCCGAGGTGTTGTTGGAGGGGTCTAAGAATGGGTCTGGGCTGTACGAAACTGCGGTTCCGATGAGTAGTTCCGAGGCGGGGGCAGAGGCGAATTGGGTAGTGACTGAGTTATCGAGCGATTCGGGAAAAGGACCGTGGTGGCGCAGGCCGATGAAGTTTGGCGGGGACGGTGTGGCGGAGATTCTGGGGCTACGGGAGCATCGGGACTCCCAGTAATGATTTCGGTGGAATTCAGACACCCCATGCGATTCTGTCCCACAATCGCTCGTAGCAGTAATACGTGCCGGTTTTAACGATGTTCGTAGCGATACCGATGCTCACTGCGTCGGTAGTGCTCTCGGTGACCAGCAGTGCGACGGCGACGGTGACGACGAGCATGAAAACCCGATAGAGGAGCGTCTTAACCACTGCCCGCGAGCGGAGTTGATTCGGGTATCGCGTGACGTACCTCCGCAGCCCGGTGTTCATGTACTCACGAATTCTGGAATAAGGTAAAGTAGTTACGTTAGAAGCGTAACGTAACCCTGATTGGTTACAGTTGCAGTTTTATAGAGTATCGAAAATGGTCGTTCCGCTGTTCGAAGAGCTGTTCGAGAGATGGGTTTTAGAGAAAGAGCAAATGAGAGGGTTCGTGGAATGCGCCGACCGGGAGTCGAACCCGGGCTATGAGCTTGGGAAGCTCATGTCCTACCACTAGACCACCGGCGCGTTTCGTCGCTTCGGTCCTTACGCGCCGAGTCTGACCTCGCTTCGTTCGCTCAGACACCGGCGCACTCGAACGACTGCAACCCTACTACGTCCCGACTCCACTTCAACATCCCCCAGCCAAAACATTCGTCCACAAATCCACTACCATCGGGGAACTTTTAGTCATCAGCAGACCAACAGCCGACCATGATAGACCTCGAACTCTCGGAATCGGAACTCGACGCCCACCGCGAACACATCACGGATTTCATCGAAGAGATGGTTTCGTCGGCGGGCACCGATTCGGCGGTTCTCGGCCTGTCGGGCGGAATCGATAGTACGCTGACTGCCTATCTCGCGGTGGAGGCCCTCGGAACCGAGAACCTGCACGGCCTCGTCATGCCCGGCGCGGTGAGCCGCGAGGACAACATGAGCGACGCGGAGTGGGTCGCCCAAGAACTCGGCATCTCCTACGACGTGTTCGAAATCAACCCCATCGTGGACAAGTTCCTGAACACCTACGGCGAGGCGGAGGGCGACCAGATGGCGGTGGGCAACGCCCGGGCCCGCACGCGAGCGGTGTTGAGCTACCTCGTTGCGAACCACCAAGGTTCGTTGGTGCTCGGCACCGGCAACCGCACCGAGGCGCTCGTGGGGTATTTCACGAAGTACGGCGACGGAGCGGTGGACTGCCACCCAATCGGCAACCTCTACAAACAGCAGGTGCGCCAACTGGCGAAACACGTCGGCGTCTCCGACGAACTGGCGGAGAAGGAACCCACCGCCGGTCTCTGGGTCGGGCAGACCGACGAAGAGGAGTTGGGCATCGACTACGACACGCTGGACGCGGTGCTGGCACTCCACATCGATGGCCCGCTCTCCGTCTCCGCGACCGCTCGGCAGATTGACGGCGTGAGCGAGGACGACGTTTCTAGAATCGAGTCGATGTTCGCCCGAAGCGAGCACAAGCGCGCGGTTCCGCCAGCACCAGAACCGCTGTGAACTGGTGCTGAATTGCCCGATTCTTGCCGTCTTACTCCCGTTGAGCGGCGATATCCTCGGCGTGTTCCGCCACGAGTTCGCCGAACGTCTCGGCTTCGCGGGCGGCCTGCACGCCGACCGAAGACCGGTCTCGGACGCGGGCTTTGACGACTCGGAGTGCATCGGGCGCATTTTCGGCGATTTCCTCGGCGACCGTTCTCGGGTCGTCGGTGATGCGCGAAATCAAGCCCATCCGTCGGGCTTCGGTCGCGTCCACGACCCGGCCCGATAGCGCGAGGTCGAGGGCCTCCCCCAATCCGACGATTTCGGGAAGTCGGGCGGTGCCGCCCCACGCGCCGAAAATACCGAGTTGCACCCCCGGTTCAGCGAACGTCGCTTCCGGGGTGGCAACCCGTAGGTCGCAGGCGAGCGCGAGTTCTACCCCGCCGCCGCGGGCGAAACCGTCGATTCCGGCGACGACGACGCTGTCGCCGCGTTCGATAGCGTTCGCGGTACGCTGGCCGCGTTCCGCGAACGCCTCCGCCGATTCACGGTTCAGCTCGGCGACAGCGTCGAGGTCGGCACCGGCACAAAAGGCGGTGCCTTCACCGTGGAGATAGATGACTGGTTTGTTTGTGTGTTCCACGGCCTCCGCGAGGCCGTCGAGGTTTTCGGAGGTGAGCGCGTTGCGCGATTCGGGGCGGTCGATAGTAATCGTTCTAATTTTCGAGGCGTCGGTTATACGAATCATACGGCTAGTTGACGATGCTTTCCAAAGGTCTTTGGCAGTTCCGTCGTAAGCCCCGACAATGGAAGAGGCCGTCCGGGCGCGCGGGTCAGCGCGCGAGGCTATCGAGGACATTACGCCAGCGCGACTCCGCGAATACATCGACGGACTGCTGGAATCGTCGGGAATAATCCCGGGTGTGCTAACGCTGCTCAGCGTGCGGACGGGCGATGACGATGTCAGTGCGAGCGAAATCGAGCGTCGCGCCGCGGGCGTCCAACTCATCTACGAAGGATTGCGACTCACGCGGACGCTCGCGCACGACGAACCGTGGAACGCGGAATCGTCACACACCGAGAGCAACATCGCGGTTCTCGCGGCGGACGTGATGGTCTCCCGCGGATTTTCGCTTCTCGCGCGCACGGAAGCCGCCGAAACGGCAGTTCGCACCGTCAAATCCTTCGGTCGCGACCAAACAACGGAAAACAGTGACGGCGCGCTCGAAATCGACGTGTTCGAACTCGCCATCGTCGCTGGAACGACGGCGACGGGCGACGACCGACCGACGGGAACCCGACGGTACGCAGAACAACTCGCGGCGACGGTGGCCGAACACGAGTCGAGTTCGAACCTTCCCGACGACACCGTGGATAGGCTCGCAAAGCTGTCCCGACGCCGCCCGAATCACATCGACGAACCGCCGTCATCGGCGACCGACCCCTGACCGAAATCGAAACGCCTAAAGACAGTTCCGTGTGTAGAAATAGATGCCTGCGCCTGGGTAGCTTAGCGGTAAAGCGCGTCCTTGGTAAGGACGAGAGCCCGGGTTCAAATCCCGGCCTAGGCTTTCTATTCAACTCTATGGTGGTGTCTCGATTACGATAAATGTTCGAATGACGGTTCAAACCGGACAGAGACACGAGTTGGACACTAATGGAGGATCGAGTAGCATTAATTATATACGATTTCGTGAGGTTATTTCATCACCAAACCAACGACTCTTCGAACGGAGGAAACTAGTTAGTGTGTCAATATTTTCTACCTTTTCCTGTTTGGAACAATTTCATTAATTATCATATAATCAATAGTAGTCAGCGGAGACACAGAATGATATCATTATAGAATTATTTTAATCGTGTTTTTGAAATCCCATATTCTAGCTTTCAATACTACCTAAACCAATATTGGAATACCGACTAGAATACTGTGTATGATTTTCGATACCCGTGTTTTTCGTGTCTACAAAATCGAACAACGCAGCGATTTATTCGAGATAATAAACACAGTATGCTATTAACCAATGCCTGATGTCAAAACACGTCGATACGTCGCGGCGAACGTTTCTCAAAGTAGTCAGTGTCAGCGCTGGCGCGGCAAGCGTATCCGGGACAACCGGTACAGCGCAAATGGATGATACCGACGACGGACTGAATCCGGATGAAGAGTGGCCGAACTCCCAGTACGATGCCGCCCACACTGGCTACAACCCCACCGCCAGCGGCTCGAAAAGCGATGTCGAGACGACGAACATTCCACTTGCGACGGGATGTGTCGAGGTCGAAGACACATACGCACCCGTAGTCGGGGATGGTGCAGTCTTCTACAGTATGAAAGAAGGAGATGCCAGTACCGAGAGCCAACTTCGTGCGTGGGATTACACGGACAAAAAGAATCGGTGGTCAAAGACCTTCGAGGAGTCGGTCAGTCGGCCAACGGTCGGAGATGGTGTCGTTTGTGTCATTACGAGTGAATACTCCGAAGAAACCTTCATCCGAGGATTTTCGACCGACGACGGAAGCGAACTGTGGTCAACTACGGTCGAAGGCGATTTCAGTCACCCCGTGATAACTGATGGAATCGTCTACGTCATCAACGCCACAGGAGCACATGCGCTGAACGCCAACGACGGAACGGAGAAGTGGCACACACAGATGGATATTCGGCTGGATGACGGAGTTGTGGCACCTGCGGTCACCGACGACAGCGTCTACTTTACGACTTGGCTTGACGGTCTATACGCGCTCGATGTGGAAACGGGCGAACAGCAGTGGACGTTCGATGCAGGAGCCGAGGGAGCAGTCTTTGATATGACACCGACCGTTGCGAACGGAACGCTCATCGTCGGAGATAGAGAACGCTACCTGTACGCGCTCGATGCTGATGACGGAAGCGAACAGTGGCGGTTCGAAAATGGGGCAGTCGCCGGATGGCCGTCCGTCGCGGTTGCAAACGGGAAAGTGTACGTCGGTGACGCAATCGGTGTTGGATAGGGCGACCGGAACGATAGCCTCGACCGCGTCGTTCGTGGCTATGCCCGAAAAGACAGCCAGTTCTACGCGCTCGACCTCCAAGACGGGAGCGTAATCTGGAGTCGGACGGACGAAACGGTCGCAACGTGGATTGGACCAGTCGTCGCCGACGGCGTCGTGTACGTGGGGACGGATTACAACAAGTTCTACGCCTTCGACGCGGAAACTGGCGAAACGAGGTGGCTCCACGACCACGGCAAAAACCGGGTCTGGACGACACCTGCAATCGTCAACGGGAACCTCTACGTGGGAAGCAGTGAGGGAGAAGTCCGCATCCAAGGCGGGCTTTACGAACTGCGAGAAGCGTAGCGACACGGCAACGGTTCGGTCGTGTACCGATAGAGTGACCAATCCCGACACACCAACGTTTTTGTTCTCGCTTCGCTTTCACACAGCCATGCGATTTGTTATCGTGGGTTCCGGCCGTGTCGGATTGCGAACCGCTCGAGTGCTGACCGAAGAGGGACACGACCTCGTCATTGTAGAAAACAACCCAGACAAAGTCGAGCGAGCGCGCAAGGAAGGCTTCGAAGTCGTCGAAGGCGACGGGTCGGACGAGAACACGCTGATCGAGGCCGGTATCGACTCGGCGGACGCGGTCGCCGGATTGACCGGGGATTTGAACGTCAACTTCGCGGCCTGCATGGTCGGGAAGCACCACGGCTGTCGAACCGTCATGCGAATCGACGAGGACTACCGGGAGGACATCTACCACAAGTTCGCCGACGACGTGGACGAAGTCATCTACCCCGAACGCCTTGGCGCGGCGGGGGCGAAGACGGCCCTGCTGGGCGGTGATTTCGACGTTATCGCGGATTTAACCGCCAACTTGCAGTTGACGACGATGACGATTCCGGACGGCTCGTCGCTCGTCGGCACGCACGTCGAAGCCGTCGAACTACCGACCGAAGCGCGAATTTACGCCCACGGGCGCTCTCACGAGCGGATGACGATACCGCTCCCCGGAACCGCACTCGAAGGCGGCGACCGCGTCGCGCTTATCGCCTCACGGGATGCGCTCCCGGCGGTGCGCGAACGACTACAGGGTTCCGCATAGCTGCCGGACGGGAGTCAGTATTTTTTGTCGGCGTCGAACGTTTGCGTCGCTGTTTGATTCGACGCGAAAGTAAAAACGATTGGGCAGCGCGGGGTTCTAGGGTCGTCCGGGACGAGAACTTTCGTGGGGAGATTGGTGACACTGTAACGGGAAGCCAACCCGCCGCCAGAGCCCCCGGCCCCGCCGGAAACCCACCGCGAGACTGCGACACGCTTCGCGCCCAAGCCGTCGGGCGCAAATTGAAGAAAGACGGGATACCCCTTTGTTATGAACTGTTTGTCGAGGGGGCAGGTGTCGTCTAGAATTATCAGGATACCTCTACGTCAAATCAAGAACCGCCTGCCGAAAGGGGAGTACCGAAGTGGAGGTGTGGGAGAGCGAGGCAGGGAGGATGTGGGTGGTGTGCCGGGCGCGCAAAGTGGGAGGATGGGAGAGAGTGTTGTGCGCGCCCGATTTTATCTCGGCGCGACGGCAACTTAAAACCGCGTCAGACGGCTGTACGACCCTACCGCTACCACCGATTTCATAGTCACGGCGTGAGATGTGAGAGCCATGCACGGAACTGGCGTCCCGTTACTGACACCGTTCGACGACGAGGGCGACCTCCGAGAAGACGACCTCCGCGAACTAGTTGCGTGGGTCGAAGACCGCGGCGTGGATTTCATCGTCCCTTGCGGGTCGAACAGCGAGGCAGAACTGATGAGCGTCGAGGAGCGAAACCGAGTCACCGAAATCGTCGCGGACGAAGCAACCGTTCCGGTTCTCGCCGGAACCGGCCACCCCGGACTCCGGGAAACGCTTCGCCAGACCAACCTCGCGGCGGAGGCGGGAGCCGACGCCGCGCTCGTGATAACGCCCTTCTACTTCGGTCACGACGACGCGACGTTGGCCAACTACTACCGAACCGTGGCCGAGGAAAGTCCGGTTCCGGTGTACCTCTACAGCGTTCCGGTCTTCACCGACGTCGTCCTCTCGCCGGAAGTGGTCGGCGAACTCGCCGATCACGATAACATCGCCGGGATGAAGGATTCGAGCGGGAATCTGACCAGGCTCCAGCGAGAGCGCGCCCGCACCGAGGACGCTGATTTCGACCTGCTGGTTGGAAGCGGAAACATCTTCGCCGCCGGACTCGACGCCGGTGCCGACGGCGGCGTCCTCGCGCTGGCGAACGTCGCACCCGAACGCGCGAGCGAAATCTATCGGTTACAGCAGGGCGGCCACGGCGCACAAGCCCGGCAGTTGAATGCCCGACTGGTCGAACTGAACCGGGCGATTACCGCCGAATACGGCGTCCCCGGCGCGAAGGCGGTCATGCAAGCGCGCGGCGCACCCGCGGGTGCGCCGCGCCGACCGCACCGCCCGGTGAGCGACGAAGTTCGGGACGAACTCGCGGAACTGGCACAGGCCGCGGAGCAGTAGGAGTCGGCACCCTGAATACATATCAGTAGAAGAATGATTGATGCAGGAACGACAGGTATATTATTGTAATATTTTTAATATTCAATTTAGAAATGCGATTCCCTCAGTGGATAATTACAGGTAAACATACTTGGGGTTTCGGACGAACTGCTCCACTGATGAACTGCGTTTGGTTCGATACATCATATTTAAGAGGAGTTTGTGATACCGCGTAGCCTGTTCGGCAAGTTCGTCGCCGGGGTGCTATCGGCGTTCGTCATCACTGCCGGTGGACTCGGGGTGGCCGTCACCTCAGGGATGCTGACCGTCGGCCAACCGACCGTCGAAGAAGTGCGAACCGACTGGGGCGCGGTAACTCCGGAAACGAGCGAAATTCGGACGGAAATCGCAGTCCACAATCCGAATTCCGTCGGCGTCCCCGGCGTTGCGGATGTGAACTACGCAGTCGAAATGAACGATGTGACCGTCGCCGAGGGAACGAGTGAAAACGTCGGAGTCCCGACCGGAGATTCCACGATTTCGCTTTCGACGCGGATGGACAATCGAAAGATTCCCGCGTGGTGGGCGAGCCACATCAACAACGGCGAGCGGACGACCGTGAGCATCCGACCCGAAATCCGCTTTCCACTGATTTCGAAGAAACTTGCCGCGGAAGAACGCTCGTTCGAGACGAATCTCCTCGGCGCGTTCGAAAGCGAGGAGACACAAACGATGACCGCCGGAGAGAGGACGGTTCTCCGTGTGACCGAAACCGACGCCGAGTGGGGCGAAGCGACGAAAGAACGAACTCCCCTCACCGTCGCCGCAACCGTGGAGAACCCGACCAGCGGGGAAGTGGTCTTCTCGCAACTCGGTTACACTATCACGATGAACGACGTACCCGTCGCCGAGGGAACGACCGACGGCGGCGTCCACGTCGAACCCGGCGAGGAAACGACGTTCTCCATCGACTCGACGTTCGACAACGGCAAGCTGCCGACGTGGTGGGAGCGTCACGTCGAAAACGGCGAGCAGACCACGATGGACGTGCAGTTTTACGCCACCCTCGCCGAGGACGGCGAAACGAAGCGAGTGACGCTCCCCTTCCTGAGCGAGCGCGTCGTCTTCACGACCGACGTGTTGGGCGGCGGCGAGGCGACCACGAAAACCGTGCCGCGAACCGAAGCGACCGAGTTCCAACCGCCGAAACTCCAGTCGGTCGAGAGCGAGTGGATCGTCCCTGAAACCGGCAACACCGGAATTAAAACGAGCGCAGTCGTGAGGAACCCGAACGAACCGGGATCGTTGTTCGCCGACCACCTCTCGGTCGATGCGAACTACCGCGTGCTGATGAACGACGTACAGTTGGTCGAAGGCCGGACGAGTCGGAATCTCGACTCGGGTCGCACCGACCTCGAACTGTCGGGTGATATCACCAACCGAGAGGTTCAACGGTGGTGGGTCAGCCACGTCAACAACGGCGAGAAAACCGACCGCGTGGTCGAACGAGACGTGACGGTCGATGCCGGATTCGCCCGTTTGCCAGTCGGCGGCGAAGCGGAGCGCGGAACCATTACGACCGACATGCTCGGGCCGGTGGATTCGAGTTCGACGTTGGAGTTTTCGGTCGCGGGACAGCAGGTCGGAACCATCTCCGAGACGCAAGCGGAGTGGGGCGATGCGACGGTGGCCGAGACGCCAATCGAATCGTCCGCCACCGTGAAAAACGACCAGAACGAGCCGATACGCATCACCGAAATCGGCTATCGCGTGGCGATGAACTACGTCGTCCTCTCGGACGAATCGAACGAGCGGTCAATCGAAATCGAACCGAACAGCCAAGCGACGGTTCGGGACACCGTTCCGCTCGACAATTCGAAACTCGGCACGTGGTGGAAAACGCACCTCGAACGGGGTGAGGACAGCACGCTTTCGGTCAGCTACTACGTCGTCGTGGAGTATCGGGGCTACACAGAGCGCGTCGAACTCGACGCGCTGAACTACGAGAAGTCGGTGGCGACGGACATGCTCGGAAACGAATCGGCCTGACCAACCGAACGATTTTCGCAGCGAAACGAGCGCTTTTCCCCCTCGACCTCGCAGATCAATCCATGACGTGGCACGACCTGTTCGACCGCGCGGAGCAGTTCGGAACAAGCGTAGGAACCGTCCGAGAGACGCTGTCGGAGCGGAGAAATGAGTAATCCGAATCCCGCTCGCATCGCCGTCGATGCGGACGTGCTGGCCGCGGATTTGTTAGTCGGCGAGGACGCTCGCGAAGCGATGGATATCGTTCGCGGACACTCGTGGGTCGAACTCGTCGCCAGCGACGCCCTACTGGACGATACCGAATGGGTCATTCGCCAGTTGGCGAATGACGAACTGGCCCTCGACTGGCGCGAGAAAATCGCGGAACTCCGCGTCAAGGTCGAACAATCCCCCGGCGACCATCCCGCGCTCGCCAGCGCCCACGCCGGAAACGCGGCGCACATCGTCTCCTACGACGACGGCCTACGAAGTGCCAAAACCGCGGCCGCGCTTCAGGGCCGAATTTCGGTGAGCGTCAAGCAGCCCGATGGATTCGTTTCGCTATTCGACCCCGAAAGCCTGTACGAGGTGGTCGTTGGCGGAGAGTATCCGGGGGCGGATAGGGATTCGAGAGCCTGAATCGGTTTCCCAATTCAGCATTGAATTATCGGTCCGCCAACCAGTCCGCGAACTTCGCCAGCGCCCGCCCGCGGTGGGAGATTGCGTTCTTTTCTTCCGTACTCATTTCCGCCATCGTCTTCCCTTCGTGTTCGAAAATCGGGTCGTAGCCGAACCCGCCGTCGCCGCGTGGGGCGACGAGGGTTCCGGGCACCGCGCCGGAGAAGGTCTCTGCGTCCTCGCCGTCGTAGTAGGCGACGACACAGCGGAAGTGGGCGCGGCGGTTCTCTTCTTGCTTGGCGATTTGCCAGACGCGCTCGACCCCGAGGGTGTCCTCGACGTAGGCGGAGTAGGGACCGGGGAAGCCGCCGACCGCGTCGATGAACAGGCCCGCGTCATCCACGACGACGGGATCCTCGCCGCCCGTTTCTTCGAACGCTTCCCGCGCGCCGTGGAGCGCGATTTCGGCGAGGTCGTCGTGCTGAATTTCGGTGTAATCGTACTCGATTTGGCGAACCTCGTCGGCCAGATAGTCGCGCGCCTCGCGCACTTTTCCCTCGTTGCCGGTGACGAACCGAATCATGGTAAAGAGGGCGGAGCGCGAGCAAAAAGAGGCGTCGAATCAGTCGTCGTCCACGATAACTTCGACGGGTTCGTCCTTGACGCTCGTCTCGTCGGGACCTTTGCGTTCGTGCCAGAGCAGGACGCCAGCGACGGCGAGGACGAGCCACGAGCGCCAGTTGGCGAGGTTGAGCGTATAGCCGATGCCGAACGGCTTTTCAACCAGCATCTTCTCGCCGGGTTTCCAGTAGGCCGACAGCATTCGACCGACGCTGGGGCGTTCGAAGTTGTACGGCATGCCAAAGAGGGTTCCTGAGGTTTCTTTGTCGGACATACGATAACGAATGACCGCGCCGGTAATAGCATTTGGGGCATCGCTCTCGTGAGGAAAGTAGTGAAAGCAGTCACGACGATAGCATCGAAAAAGCGCAAACCTGCGCGATACCAACGAACCTACTGATACCGTCCGCGGCCTTCGATTTCGCGCAGTTGCGAAAGCACCGTCTCGTCCCCAAATTCCGAGTAGGCGGATTCGAACTCGCGCCACAACTCGTCGGCCACGTCCGAGGTTCCGGCGAGGCTCTGGCTGAAAACGTGCAAATCCATCGCGTAGTCCTCCACGTCGTCGGAGTAGTAGCCCAGACCGAAGTCGATAACGTAGGCTCGGTCGGGCGCGCACCTGACGTTTCGCGTCGTCGGGTCGCCGTGGACGATTCCCGCCCGGTGCATCATACCGAGATGCCGACCAACGTCGCGCACTCGGGACGGAGTCAGCTCCTCGCGGAGGTCGCTTTCGCCGACGCGTTCGAACTCGATTGTGGCTTCCACGAGGTCAACGTCGTAGACGACCGGCGTGGGCACTCCCGCGCGGCGCGCGTCACTCGTCAGGCGCGCTTCTAGGGTCGTGCGCTCCTTTCGAAGACGCGCGTCGAGTTCGGAGTGGCGGTAGGATTTGACCGCCCTGCGCTTTGTAACGCGCTCGGAACCGATGGAGACGGTGGCTTCCGCGCCACGAATCTCGCGCTCGCCGACATTGCGGAACACTTCCTCGCGGTCGGTTCGCCACGAAACGGCCACTTGGTCGGGGCGGTAGTTCGAATCGACCGCCGAATTCGCAACCGGAATCGTATCGCCCGCGTCCAGCATCTCCTTCCCGAGCACCGCAATCATCCCCGCGTTGTCCCGAAGAAACCGCGGTTCGGGGGCGTAAAAGTCCGCGCCGCGTTGGTCGCACATCTCCGCCAGCATCTCGCGGAGTCGCGCGTTCTGGCCGACGCCGCCGCCGAGGACGAGTTCGTCCCGACCCGTGAGCGACAAAGCTCGCTCTGCGACCTCGGTCAGCATGGCGAAGATGTTCTCCTGCAAGGAAAAGCAAACGTCCTCGACAGCTTCGCCCGAATCGACGGCCTGCTTGGCCGCGCTCATGATGCCCGAAAAGGAGAAATCCATCCCCTTCACGACGTAAGGAAGGTCGATGTACTCGCCGTCCTTCGCGGCCGATTCGACCTTCGGCCCGCCGGGGTGCGACCAGCCGACGTGCCGCGTGAACTTGTCGATAGCGTTGCCGACGCCCGTATCCATCGTCTCGCCGAGGACGCGGTACCGCCCGTTTCGGTAGCCTAGCACGTGCGCGTTCGCGCCGCTCGCGTTCAGACAGATTGGGGAGTCGAATCCCGACTGTTGTCGCCCGATTTCGAGGTGGGCAACCATGTGGTTCACGCCGACCAACGGCACGTCCAGCGTCTGTGCCAGCGCACGCGCCGCGGTTCCGACGATTCGAAGACACGGGCCCAGTCCCGGCCCTCGCGAGAAGGCGACGGCGTCAATCGAGCCATCCGCCTCGGTCATCGCCGTTTCGATGACCCGCGGAATCGCGTCGCTCATGTGTTCGGCCGCCTCGCGCGGATGAATCCCGCCGCTCTCCGGTTGATACGCGTCGGTTTCTATAAAAACGGAATCGGTGTTCGTGTTGTGGGGAGCACCAGAAGCGGTCTCTGACGAATCGTCGTTCGACTCGGTCGAAAAGACCGCCGCGCTGGCCGCCCACGCGGTACCCTCGACGCCGAGGATTCGCATTTACTTCCACTCGGTGTAGCTACATTTACCACAGTGAACGCGGTCACCGTGGTCTGCGAGGAACGAGTCGCCACATCGCGGGCACTGTTCTCGCTCGGGCGTGCCGTCGTCGTTGTAGAGTTCGTTTCGCGCCATTATTCAGCCTCCTCGGCTTCGGCTTCCGCGTCGGCTTCGGCTTCCGCGTCCGAATCTGCCGTGATTTTGTTGCGGTCGAGCATATAGTCCTGTTCGACGTCGCGCGCGTGTTCCGAACTGTCGTAGATTTTCGCGTAGCCGACCGTCTTTCGCATGCCGAACTTCGTGCTCATCTCGTGAATGACCACTTCGTCCGCGTTCTTGTCGAGTTTCGCAGCGAGACTGTCTCGAACCGAGAGGCGCGAGGGCGTTGCCTCGTCGTGAACTATCTGAAACCGCACTTCATTCCGGTGGAGCATTGGATTCTGCTCCTGTGAGAGGATTTCGACTTCCATGTGTAACACTCAGTTATACTCCTTTTCTCCCTGTAGCGTGTAAAAGGATTTCGAAGTGGGCGATTGGTACCTCACAACGGAAGCCACGGAGACTGCAAATCACGGTGAGGGAAATGCCACCGTTCTTGTCCCTCTCCATCGATACGGTACTCGACAACTCCGTCGAAGAGAGGCGCGAGTTCGCTCACCAGGTCATGGTCGTAGTCACGCGGGAAGATGAAATGTCCCATCCCGTCCGCACCGCGAATCCGCCCGGTAACAATGCCGAGGAACCGCTGAACGGCTTCGGGGTCGTAGCGTTCGAACAGCGATTCGAGCGAATCCACCCCGACTCGGAGTTGCCCCGATTGCAGGCCGTCGTCCGTCTCGAAGGAGGTTATCGACGATGAGACGGCGTTCGAAAGCTCCGGAACGCTCGAATCGACGTGATCCGAGGGGACTTCGCAATCCGCTAGTTCGGTCAGATGTGTGATGACGGTCGTGCGCTCTTCGTGCGTGCCGTACATCGGTACTCGTTCGTCGACCGTCGTCCGGGACGTTCCGGTGAGGACGACCACGCGAAACCGCCGTTCGTGTGGGTCGCCGAAGAACTTCCGACTGGCACAGGAGAGAACGGAATCGGGAACCGACCCGACGAGCAAGAGATTACAGCCTCGGCGTTTCAACTGCTGGAGCATCCGCGTGAATTCGGTGGCCACGTCGTCCCCACGTCGACCGCTAGGCATTGCCGTGAGGTGGCGAGGCACACCTAAAAAATATTTCCGGTTCGCGTATTACGAATTTCGATCGTCATCAACGAGCGAGAAGAGACGCTCTGTGTCGCCGTCCATCCGCGAAAGCAGGTCGGCGACTTCTTCTTTCACGGCCGACGTTACTTGCACGAGAACCATTCCTTCGTCCGGCTGGCCGTAGACGACGGTTCCCCCCGCCGGAACGGCGAGCACCGCTGGAAGCGCCGCGAGGTCTTCTTCCCCATCGACGACGAGAACCGTTGGCTCGGGCGCGGCAATCGCCTCCACGAGCGCGGAAAGGAGGTCGTTGGTGAGCACTCCTGCAGGATTCTCGACGGCGACATGGTGAGCGTCGTCGCTCACCGCATCGCGGATTTCCGGGTCAACCGCGTCGCGTTTCGTCAATCCATCGACCAGCGCCACGTCCGGCGTGACGCCGACCGATTCGAGATGATAGGTAACGACATCGCCGACCGCGACGAGTGGACTTCCAGCGGATTCGAGAAGCGTCTCTGCGTCGGTGAAAATCGGCCCGAGCGGTTTCTTTAGCTCACTTCGCAGTGTGCGAGGGAGCGAGACGACGGAATCGGTCACGTTATCTGACTTTCAGGGCGTAGCTTCCCGGTTCCGACACGCCCATCTCCTGACCGATTTCGCTCTCTTCGGGGTGGGCGATGACGACGTAGCCGCTCC
The DNA here is from genome assembly GCF_020700235.1 of Haladaptatus pallidirubidus. GTDB lineage: Archaea > Halobacteriota > Halobacteria > Halobacteriales > Haladaptataceae > Haladaptatus > Haladaptatus pallidirubidus. The sequence goes on from NZ_CP085301.1 coordinate 836,974, forward strand.
AGTCCTCCGTGAGGCTGGTGGAGTTGCATATCGAGCAGATCTCCTCGTCGGCTTGGAGCACGGCGTGGCAGTCGCGGCAGGCGAGTCGATTACTGGCCATCGTTACTCACTCTCGGTTGTCGCTTGGCGCGCTTCGCGATCTTCTTTCAGCCAGCCGTGTTTACCCAGTCCGACCTGCTTCGCCGTGAGACCGATTTTGCTCTCGCGCGGATTGCGCTCGTCGATGCTCTTCGTCACGATTCGGGCGCGAACCGAGTCGCCGACGCCGAGCGTGCGGTTGGACTCGCGGGAGGCGAGCTGCTGGTTCTCCTCGTCGAAGGCGAGATATTCGTCCGAAATCTGGGAGACGTGGAGCAGTCCGTCCACCGGCCCGATACCGACGAACGCACCGAAGTTGACGACCTCCACGACCTCCCCGTCCACGACCTCCTGCATTTGAGGGTCGAACGTGACGGCGTCGAACTCCGCTTCGTAGTAGACGCCGGGGCGGTTTGGAAGCACCGCGCCCTGGCCGATATCGTGAACTTCGGTGACGCTAACGACACTGCCGACGTCTTCGTCCATCCGTCCTTCGAGTTTGTCCTGTAGTAGCCGCTGCACCAGCCCCGGCGTTACATCTGCGAGGAACTGGGGCGGAACCTCGACCGTATCTTTCAGTCTAACCCGTTTGTACATGCTATGGTTGAGTGATTGCGAGTTTGTTCTGCCCCCTTATATGGATTACCGGAACGCCAGCGTCGAGCAGACGTCGCCGAAGGGGGCCGTCGTTCGTGACGACGAAGTCGAACTCGGGTGCGAGTTCGACGAATGCGTCGTCGGCGTACGATTCGTTGTGGTCGATGGTTCGACAGCGAGTCGCCAAGTCCGCACCCACGCTGGCGGCAGTCGCTTCCGCGCCGCCGCCCTGTGAGAGTCCGTCGAGTTCCGAAATGACGGATCGAGGTGCGACGCACTCGAACTGACCCAATAGCCTGTCGAGTTCGTCGAACACCCTGACGTTGGATTCGACGGGCATCATGAGCGCGCTCGTGTCCATGGCGACCGTGTGAACCATCAGTTGGTAGTGAGCGTTCCGATTCCGATGAGTCGCCAGCGAGCGCCGATACGGCGGTTGATGGCGATTTTCGCGCCTTCCGGCGCGCAGACGGGGCGTTTGAGTGCGACTTCACACTCGCCGTCGCGCGCGCTGGTGACCGAACCGACGGTCGTCGCGGTGCCGACGGTCAGCATGAGCGGTTCGCCCGTGCTGATTTCGTCGATTTGCTCGTCGTCCAAGCCGACGAGTCGGTCGAGCAGGTCGATTTTCATCGTGAACTGCTCCCACGTCGGGGGGAGACTGCCGGGCGTTCCAGCGACCTGTCCGGCCAGCGCGTCGCCTTTGGTGTAACTCGGGTCGAGTCCGGTGCCGACGCCGAGCAGACCGCCGGGCGTGACCTCGTCCACCATCTCGCCGCCCGCTTGAAGGGAGCGAACGTCGGTTTGGATGGGTTCCCACTGAGTTTGGCCGCCCTCCTCGATTTCGCGGCCGGGGCGAAGTTCGAGTTCGTCGCCTTCCGTGAGTTTCCCCTGCACGAGACTGCCACCGAGGACGCCGCCCGTGAGCTTGTCCCACGTCGTACCGGGTCGGTTGATGTCAAAACTGCGGGCGACGTACATCTGCGGGTCGTCGTCCGGGTTGCGCTCCGGCGTCGGAATTTCTTCCTCGATAGCCTGCATCAGCAGGTCGATGTTGACCTCCTGTTGGGCGCTAATCGGGACGACCGGTGCGTCCTCCGCAACCGTGCCTTCCACGAACTCCTGAATCTGTTGGTAGTTGCGCTCCACCCGGTCGCGATCGACCAGGTCGATTTTGTTCTGTGCGATAACGATGTTCTCGATGCCGATGATGTCGAGCGCCATCAGGTGCTCTTCGGTCTGGGCCTGCGGAACGGTTTCCGTGGCCGAGACGACGAGTACCGCGCCGTCCATCAGTGATGCGCCCGAGAGCATCGTCGCCATGAGCGTTTCGTGGCCGGGTGCGTCCACGAACGAAACTGTACGAATCGGTTCGCTGTCCGAACCGTCAGGGCATGTTTCATCGACCGTGTAACATTCCGGAGCGTCCACGTCTGGACACTGCCGGAACGTCGCGTCCGCATAGCCGAGTCGAATCGAGATGCCCCGTTTCATCTCTTCGGAGTGCTGGTCGGTCCATTCGCCGGAAAGCGCCTGCACGAGAGTCGTTTTCCCGTGGTCGACGTGCCCGACGAGTCCGATGTTCACCTCCGGTTGGTTGTGTGTTCCTGTCAACGTTGACCTCCTGAGAGTAATTTGTCGTAGATTCGGCCCGAGCGACTGATAAACCTACTGTTCTGGTATGGCGCGCGCTTCTGACAGGATAGTTGCAAAAATGAAATTCACACAACGTTTTATTCGCTACCCGTCCTTAGTGGGTATATGAGCAGTGACACGCCGCTTCAGGAGTGCGACGACTGCCTCGCTCCGGCGGAAGCGTTTTCCGTCATCGCGAACGAAACGCGACTTTCCATCCTCGAAGCCCTTTGGCAGGCGCCCGAACGCCCGGTTCGGTTCTCGGAACTGCGGAAGGAAGTCGGCTTACGCGACAGCGCGCAGTTCAACTACCACCTCCAGCAGTTGGCCGACCACTTCGTCGTGCAAACCGACGACGGCTACGACTTTCGACAGGCCGGAAAGAAGGTCGTCAGCGCGATTCTCGCCGGGTCGTTCAACGAACATCCGCGACTCGACCCCATCGAACTCGACGAAACCTGCGCCGACTGCGGTGCGAACCTGCACGCGACCTACGAGGACGAGACGCTGGTAATCGATTGTCCCGACTGCGCGAAACTGTACGGAAGCTACTCCTTCCCGCCGGGTGGATTAAACGACCGAACGGACTGCGAAATCATGGACGCGTTCAATCAGCGCGTACGCCACCTCCACTGCCTCGCCGCCGACGGCGTCTGCCCGGAGTGCAACGGAAAGATGGAAACGGACGTGACACGGGATACGGAAGAAATTCTCGGAACGAAAATCCGCGTGGACCATCAGTGCGAGCAGTGTCGCCACCGACTGCGTTCGACAGTCGGACTGTCGCTCCTCGACCAATCACAGGTCGTCACCTTCTATAGCGACCACGGAATCGACCTCTGTTCGAAACCGTTCTGGGCGCTCTCGTGGTGCGTGAGCGACGACCAGACGAGGATTCTTTCCGACGACCCGTGGGAAATCGAAGTGACGATTTCGCTTTCGGACGACGAACTTCACGTCATCGTGGACGGCGGTTTGAACGTCGTCGAAATCGAACGCGGGCAGGTTGCATAGGAAGCGACGGACGAATACGGACCGTTTTGGGTTGCAGACGCGACCGAGTGACGACGGACGGCACTAAATCGGCCGAATTGATAACTAAAATACAGGAACCCGCTTCAGTAGCGCCGCCTACATAACTGTATTTCAGCTAACACTTTTGTGGAGAGGAGTCCTTTCTCCACCTGAGGAAACGCACAATGAAGTACGAAACCACCACTCTCCCGAAACGGATTCCGACTCTCGACGCGATTCGCCGGATACTCATCCTGTTGGTCACGCTGGCGCTCGCTGTCGGTGCCGTCGTCGCCATTGGACTCGCGTCCATCTACGGCGTGGAACTGCTCGGCGGCGGCCTCGTCGTGATGCTCGCCGGTTGGGTTGCGGGCATCGGTATCGCCGTGCTGGCCCCGTTCCTCGTCGTTCGAGTTGCTACTGCGATTCTCACCGCGCTCCGGCTCTAAGGTTTTCTCCCGTCTTTCCGAAACTCACGCGAACGACTATTGAAGTCGCTCGCCAACCCGTGTTTTGGGGGGAGAACCGATGTGCCACAAGCGAGGAAGTTACTATCCAATCCGGAAACGAGAACCGATGCACGAGGAGCGCGAGTCGAGAGACGAACGCGAAAAATCGAAAGAGAAACGCGAACGAGTGAGGGAGGAGGGAATCCTCATCCGAGCGAAATCCCGTTTCGCGTCCCTTTTCGACGCGCCCGGAAACGACGGCCGACGTGAATCGGTGCCGACCATGCAGGGAGGAAACGGAGACGACTGACGCGGCATTTTTGTTTTCGGCGCACCGAGTCAGTGTCGTGCGAGAGTTCCCGTTCGAACTGGCGCTGTGTGCCCACCTCGAAGCGACGACTGGAGACGTTCTCGCGCGGCAAATCGGCGGTGGCGTCCGCGTGCCTTCGAACCGCATCATCGACGTGCTGTGCGTCGAACCCGGCCCGGCGTTCGAGGCGCGCGCGGAACTGACAAACGAACGGATTCCCGACGCCGCAATCGAGAGCGAAGTCGGCGTTGGCCAGTCGCGCTACTGGCGAAACGCCTTCGACACGTCACCGGAGTACGCCCGAAAGGTCGTCGACAGGGCGGTCGAAATCGGATTTTTCGAGCGGGAGCGAAAGGGCGGCAGGGAGTACGTCCGGCAGGTCGCGCGTTATCCGGACTGGTTCGGGCGACTCGTCGGCGTCGAGAACAAACCCAACCTCGCGGAGCCCGGCGACCTCGAAACGCAACTTCGCAAGGACGTGAGTCTCGGCCTCGTGGACGAAGTGATTCTCGCGACCGAGAGCTACGTCACCCGCGCGCACCTGAACCGGATTCCCGAGGAGGTCGGCGTCTGGCGGTTCGAGGGGGACGACGATGAGAAGGAAATAGAAGTCATCCGCGAACCGACGCCGCTTGGAACGGACGCGGCGGGAACCGAGCTCGTCGAACAGCACGCGGGAAAAGCCGACGTTCGCGTCGTGGGCGCGGAGGAAAAGGCCCGCCAACGCAGGCGAATGGCCGAGCGGGCCTACGGCAAAGGCTGGCGAACCTACGATTTTCCGGCGTGCGGCGAAATCGAATCGCGGAACGGGGGGCTTCCGTACTGTCGGTGGAAAGGGCGAATCGTCAATCCGGTTCGCTGCGGGGCGGACTGTCCGGGGCACGACCCGTCCGACCCGCCGGACATCGACCTCGATTTCGAACGCGATTCTCGGACACCGTGGGTCGGCGACCCCGCCGGACGGAAACGCCGACAGACGGGGCTCGATGCGTTTCGGACGGAGGAGTGAGCCGAGAAAGGAGTACGTGTCATTTTTCTCCGCCCAAACGCCTATTATCGCCGGTACTGACGATGATACCACTCCGGGGGAACCATGGAACGAAGCAATTCCGCTGAAAACGGTAAGTCAGTCGTACAGTCCGTTTCGTCGCGGGAATCAGCAGATACGGTCACCATCGCTCGGTCGTTCGGTCGAGGTCTGGTCGGGGGATTAATCGCTACCGTCGTCATGACCGCCTACCGAATTCCGATTGCGCGTTCGCTCCCGCCGACCGCGGCGTTTTGGGCGCGGTTCGTCGGCGACGAGGAGGCGAGCGAATATCCGGTGGTGGGCCTTGTCCTTCATCTGGTGTACGGGATGGTCGGCGGCGGTTTCTTCGCGCTTCTGTTCGAGCGTCGGGTGGTCGAATCCGGGCAGATGGACGAAAAGCGGGGGACGATTTGGGGAGCGGTGTACGGCTTCCTGCTCTCCGTGTTCGGCATTCACGTCGTGCTGAAGCGCGTCCTTCGGATGAACCCACAGTCTGATGAACGGTTCATCTTTCACGTGAGTCATCTCATCTACGGGGTGACGCTCGGCGCGTGGTTGGGTTCGAGGGCGGAGTAGGGTCGATTTTTGCGGCGGTTCGTGACGCCTGTTTGTACTCGTTCTGACGCTACTGTGCAGGCGACGGGTTCGCGAAAGGATGTGTAAACATACAAGATGCAGGGCGGTAATAGAGACCGGTATGCAGACGCCCTCTCGACGGCAGTTCCTCGCCGTCGGTGTGATACTCCTGTGTTGTCTTCCGCTGCTGACTTCGCCACTCACCGCCCAGTCGGACGGGCAGGAAACCGCGCAGAACCCCTGTGCTGGAACGCTCGTGAATCCCGCGAACGGAACGACCGTCGTCGCCGTGCAAGGCTATTCGTGGCTCGAAAACGGCGTGAAAGAACCCGCGAAACTCGTCGGCGTCGGGCCGAACGGAGAGGTGAAGTGGGTACACCACACCGCCGAACACGGCATGGTGTGGGGCTACGACGTCGACCCGATGGAGAACGGCAACCTCTTCGTTACCGGAACGGCCAACGGGAAAACCGTCGCCTACGAGTTTAACCCCCGAACGCAGGAACACGTCTGGGAGGAGTCACTTCCAATCCACGATACCCACGACATCGACCTCATCAACAACGGCACGCAGTTGCTCGTCGCCAATATGCGCGCCTACAACGAGGAGGCCGAGACGAACGACGACAGCATCTTCGTCTACGACTTGGAAAAAGACGAAGTCGTCTGGCGCTGGTACTTCCGCGACCACTATCCGAAGGACACCGCGAGAAACTACTCGAACGACTGGACGCACGTCAACGACGTGGATAAAGTCGGTGACGACCAGTACCTCGCCTCCCCGCGTAACTTCGACCAAGCCATCCTCATCAACAAAACCACGAAGGAAATCGACCTGCAACTCGGGGAAGACGGCGACCACGACACCCTCTACGAACAGCACAATCCGGACTATCTGGAAAGCGAGGACGGCGACCCGACCTTCCTCGTCGCCGACTCCGAGAACGAACGCATCGTCGAGTACGAAAAACAGGACGACGGCTGGAACCTGACGTGGGAACTCGGACAGGGCGACGACCTCAGATGGCCCCGCGACGCAGATCGACTCGAAAACGGCAACACGCTCATCGGCGACTCGAAACACCAGCGCGTCATCGAAGTGACGCCCGAAGGCGACGTCGTCTGGGAGTTCTACACGCCGTGGCTGGTGTACGACGTGGCACGTCTGCCCGACGAACGCGCGGAAAGCCCGACCATGGCCGACCGGAACGCGACCGGAAGCTACGGAATTTCGGGAGACACGGCGAAGTACGACGCCGAGTCGATGAAGGAGTGTCACTCCTACCTCCAGTCCATCGACGGGTGGGCGGACGGACAGGAACCCGGGGCAGAAACCGGCTCGGACACCCCCGGCGTGCAGGACGATGACGAGCGAAACAACGGCAGCCTCGTCGGCGCGAACAGCACCCAAACCGCAAGCGAACCGTCCGGGCCTGCGTCGCTTCCCGGATTCGACTTCGTCGTCGGTGCGGTCGCACTCCTGCTCGCAGTCGCCCTCTTCGTCCGGCGACGGTAGAACGAAGCAGAGCGAGAGGAAAGTAGAATCGACCGCCGAAAATTCGATTCAAATCCGGTACTGTTCGCCGTCTATCGCTAACGGTTCTTCGAACGCCTCTTCCGCGGGATAAAAGTGCGAGACGTGGACGAGCCGAGTTCCTTCCGCGTCGAGTTCGTTCGCCAGCGACAGCGCTCCCTCTCGCGTCATGTGTTTGTAGCCGAAGGTGCGCGGGACGCCGTCTTCCGTGTGATGCCTACCGCCTGCGGGATGGTGTTCGCAGAGCGACGCCGGAACGATGGCGTCCGCGAGAAAGAGGTCGGGATTCATCATCCGCTCGCGCGAGGAGTCCGGAATTCCGTAACTCGTGTCGCCCGAGAGGACGAGTTTCGACCCGTTTCCGGAGATGACAACTCCGTAGCAGAGTAGCGGAGGGTGTTCCACCGGCACGAGCGTCACGTCGAATCCGCAGGCCGAAAACGAGGAGAGAGGGTCGTGGTCGTAAACCGAAATGCGGTCGAGATAGTCGAACTTGCTTCGAATCGTGTCGGCAACGCTTTCGTCCTTTTCCGGGTCGATTTCGTTCGCGGCGTGAACCGGCAGGGAGTCGAACAACCGGTAGGCGTTCCCCAACCCGTCCAGATGGTCGAAATGGACGTGCGTGATGATGAGTTCGTCCGGAAGCAGTACGTCGTGGGTGAGAATCTGCTGTCGAAAGTCCGGACTGGCGTCCACGAGCAGGCTTTCGCCCGTCTCCTCGTTTCGGACGTGAACCGAAAATCGAGAGCGTTCGATGCCACGCTCACGGGCTAGAGAGCAGGTGTCGCAATCGCAACCGGGCGTCGGTGTCCCCGTCGTGTCGCCGGTGCCGAGGAGGGTGATTTCCATCGCTTAGTGGTCGTGCGAGTGACCACTTATATCCCCGCCAGCGACCAGCGCGTCGTGGTCGCCGTCTATCATGTCCATGTCCTTCAGATTGTCGCGCTCCTCGAAGTCCTGAATGGCGTTGAGCAGGTCGTCCTGCGTGAGTTCGGTTCGATTTTCGGTGAGGGCTTCGAGTACCGCTTCGCGGAGGACGAGGCGGAGGTCGCTCCCGGTGAGTCCCTGCGTCTTCGTCGCCAGTTCGTCGGGGTCGAAGTCGTTGATTTGCATCCGACGAGTGATAACCCGGAGGATGTCCGAACGCATCTGTACGTCGGGTTTCGGGAAATTCAGAATTTCGTCGAAGCGCCGCCACGCCGCCGCGTCGAGTTGGTCGGGGTGGTTCGTCGCGCCGATGAGGAGCACGTCGTCCTGAATCAGCGAGATGTTGTCGATGGATTTGAGCAAGGTGTTGACGGCGCGTTTGATAGCCGCGTGTTCGTCGCTCCGTCGAGTTTTGGCGACGAAGTCGAACTCGTCCATGAAGAGAATGCAGGGTGAGAGTCGTTTCGCCACCTCGAACACCTTCTCGACGTTTTTCGCCGTCTCGCCGAGGTACTGGCTGGTTATCATCGACAGTTTCACCTCAACGAAGGGGAGGTCTAAGTCGTAGCCCAGCGCCCGCGCGGTCGAGGTTTTCCCGGTTCCTGGCGGCCCGACGAACAGGATTTTCCCGATTTCCCGCAGGCCGATTCCCGCGAGATATTCGCGGTGTTCGATGGCTTTCATGATTTTGTGAATCTCGGCCTCTTGGTCTTCCGTGAGCACGAGGTCGTCCAGTGTCAACTCGACCTCCTCCGGCGCGTGGATATCCACGAGGTCGAGCATGCTTTCCCCGTCCTCGTCCTCCTCGTCGGCGTCGAAGTGCTGTTCGAGCAGGCTGTCTATCCACGCCCGGTCGGCCTGCACGGGGCGGTTCGCCTCGCGCACCGCCTCGTACTCCACATCGACGCCGTCGCGGTCGGAGAGTGCGTACGCCAGCGTCGGGTTCCGTGCGATTCGTTCCTCGTCGCGTTCCACGAACCACTCCTCGGCCATTTCGCGTTGGGTCAACTCGATGCTCCCCGAGAAGGTGTCGCGCTCGGTGAACATCAGGTCGGAAACAGCACCCCACGGCTGGTCGAGTTCGGTCGCTTCGCGTGTCGTTTCGACGGTCGTCTGGAGCGGTCGCTCTATCGTCCCGTCGTGCCAAAACACCTGCCGGATGGCCGGTGGTAAGTCGTTTTCATCGAGATCTTGATTTTCGCTGTAGATACGCGCAGTGAGCAAGAACTCGATTACGTCCAGCGCCCCGCTGTTCATTCTTCCGTGAATTAACACGGGAGAATCTTAAGCGCGTCGAAGCCCCAGCGAGACGGATTCGTCATCGCAGCCTTTGAATCAGATTCGTTATCAGTTCAATCTACCGGAGTAGGTGTTTACGAACCGTCATAGCTCGTTCAGACATACCCTTCTACTCCTATATTTTGAGTAGATTACTCGTAACAAAGCAATGGTGTATCGAAGTCGGTTTCGAACCCATGAAGCTATCGGGATTCAATTTAACAGACTACGAACAAATATTGGACGCAGCACAGGATACCGGATACCGGTTTTACACCGTCGCCGACTACATCGAAGCGGACGCGGTGGACGAACCGCACATCGTCCTTCGACACGACGTTGACCGATGGGTCGACAACGCCGTTTCGCTAGCTGCCGCGGAAGCCGAGCGCGACATCGGTGCGACGTACTACTTCCGAACGAGCACATTCGACCCGGATATCGCGCGCGAGATGGAAGCACAGGGTCACGAAGTGGGCTATCACTACGAGGATCTCGCGAAGGTGCGCGGTAGCGTCGAAGCCGCACACGCTCGTTTCGCCGACAATCTCGAATCGTTCCGCGAGCACGTCGACGTTCGAACCGCCTGCTCGCACGGAAGTCCGCTTTCGCCCCACCTGAACACGGACATGTGGGAGGATGCGAGAACGCCCGAGGACTACGAACTGGTCGGCGAAGCGTACAGCGGACTCGAGTTCGACTCGGACGGTTCGAGCGACTTGCTGTACCTATCGGACACCGGTCGGGATTGGAGCGCGCACGCTCCCGGCCTCGGGAGCATTCGGTCAACCGACGACGTCGTTGCCGCCGTCGAATCCGGCACGTGCCCGGCGCTGTACCTGCTGGCCCATCCAAGCCGTTGGGCAACGACGCGGTACCAGACCGTCGAGCGAACCGGTTGGGACGTCGCCGCCGAAGCCGGGAAAATCGCGGCGAAGAATGCACACGCCGTCCAACGAACCGGTGGGCGCGTCGCCGAAGGAGTGGGAATCGCACGAGCGATTCGGTCGGTCGCAACGCGGATGTCACGGGAGTGAACAACGATGTCAAGAAAACGCGCTTCGACGCGTCGCGACGTTCTCAAGCGAACCGGGATGGCTGTCGCCGGTGCGACGCTGGTCGTCGGCACGTCCGCCGCCCAGTCCGCGAACGGAAAGTTGGTGTTCACCTACGACGACGGCCCCGTCAAGGATTACACGCACGCCTATCAGCGAGCGCACCGAGAGGAGGGCGTTCCGGGATGTGCGGCCGTTCCGTCGGCGAGCGTGGGCACCGAGAGGAGGCTCAGCGCGGAACAGCTCCGAACGCTCGAAGCGGACGGGTGGGAAATCATGTCTCACTCCGTCCATCACCGCGCGCTCGGTGCCATGTCGGTAACCGAGGACGTCGCTCCCGACGACCGGAAGCTCTACGTCGAGTCGAACCTCCACGGGGAGCTGGAGGGAGACCAACTCGTCGTCGATGACGGCTCTCAGTCTGCAACCGTCACGGTTGCCGGAAAGGGCTCCGACGAAAACGGTGAGTTCCTAACGCTCGATTCGGCGGTCGGGAAATCGTTCGCGGCCAGCGACGGCGTCACCGAGCGATATACGGATGAGGTGATACGAACTTCCCTCGGGGAGTCGAGGACGCAACTGGAGGAGTACGGAGTCACCGTCACGAACATGGTGATGCCGTATGGCGCGTACGGCCCTCGAACACGTGAACTCGCGGGCGAATACTACACCGCCGTCGCAAACGGAGGGCTTGCCATCGGTGGTCGAGGGCAGCTCCACCGACCGAAGGACGTCACGCTTCCGCATCTGTCTCGGGCGATGTTCCGCAAAGGAAAGATGACCGAGACCGAGCTCGGAGCGTTCCTCGATGGGGTGGCCGACAACAACGCGCTCGGTATCCTCGGGGGGCACAGCTGGCACGAACGCCTTCCACCGAGTCGCATCCGAACCGCGATTCGAATGGCGAAAGACAGAAATATCGACATCGTCACGCTCCGGGACGCGATTTCGTCGTTCGGCCTCGCCGGAAGCGGGACGACGCGAACCACTCGGACGACCGGAACGCGCTCCGCGGGAACCGGTACGACCGACGACGGGTTGGAGGCCGGACGACAGGGGACGACGGCCGACGAATCAACCACGGCAGCTGAAACGGGGCAACCCGGATTCGGCTGGCTAACGGCGGTCGCCGGAGTCGGCGGCGTTGCGGCACTCCGGCGACGGTTGGGCGAGTAGTCAGGATTCGGAAACGGTCCGTCCTTCTTCGACGTAAATCGCCATGCTACTGACGGTACAGCCACTGTCGAAGCCGTATCGTTCGAACTCGTACCGACTGTAGCCGTCCATGTGAGAGTCGATGTCCTCGGCGGTATCGGATTGGTCGGAGCACGTCGTCGAGCTGTTCATCGCGATGACGATGGGGGGTTTATCGCCCTGAAGGTCGTCCGCGTCGTCGGTGCTGGTCACGTCCGCGTCAGCGGCCTCGAAGTACCACGCCAAGGGGAGACGGGCAAACCAGCCATCGCCGCCGTTCCCGACGGGCGCGATGTCGTCGGCGGATTCGTCGCTGGAGTACAGTTCGCTTCCGTAGAACAGCACGTCCGTTCCTTCGTTCTCCTGCGAGATTCGCTGCAGGTCGGAGAGGAGGGGTTTCGCATCGGTGGACGACGACTGGGCGTACTGGACGAGTTGGTTGTCCGGATTCTGGTCGTTCTGGTAGGTCGTATCGTAGACTGCCGTTCCGACCTGCGCCGAAACGAGCAACAACAAGATGACGGCGGCGACAGCGCTCACGTCGTCCCGACGTTCGTAGCCGTCTCGACCCCATCGGAACACCAGCGCGAGCGCGACTGCGGCGGGGAACGCCAGCGGAACGACGACATGCACCAACGCCCACGCGGCTTTGATGTCCATCACGATCGGATAGCCGAGGAGGCTCGCGATACCCCAGTAAAATCCGAACGAAACCACATCGTTCGGTCGGTCGCCGGAGTAACGGTCAATGAGGAACCCGGCGACGGCGAGGACACAGAGCGCCAGCGCGCCGACCTCCAGCGTCCGAAGGAAGTCGGTGAAAAACGGGAGATACGGGTGGTCGGTGTGGCCCGTCCAGCTCATGAACTCGTTCCACGTGCCGACGGTCGCGGAGCCGATAACGTCCGGAAACATCCCGGGATTCGAGAAGGCTTTCCACAGGCCCGGTCCGGATTGGCCCTGCGACCGCGGCGCGTAGAAGAAGATGATGATGACGAAAAACTCGATTATCGCGAGCAGTGCGACGGCGAGTCCGAGAAGGATGCTCAGCGCGAGCGATTGGTCGTCGTTCGCGCGAATCCGATTGCGAATACGCGGGGGAATCGCGCCAGCGATTCCCTCGTTGCCGACCCGCCGCAAGAAGAGGCGGTGGTCGTACAGCAACACACCCGCGCCGACCCAGCAGGCGACGTAGAGTAGGGCGTTTTCCTTCATCGTGAAGCCGAGTGCGAACGAGGCGACGCCCAAGAAGAGATAGCGCAGTTTCCTGGTGTCCGAAAACCGGACGAAAAAGCCGAGCGCGAACACCATCACGGCAGCCAAGGGGACGTCGTTTCGCATGAATCGCGAGTAGTAGAGCAGGATGGGATTCAACGCGAACAGGGCTGCGAGCGCGACCGTCTCCGACGGTCGCAATCGCTCACGGAACAACAAGGCCGACAGCGGAAGCAAGCCGCCGAGGAGGGCGACGACGAGTCGCATCGAGAAATCGTTCGCGCCGAATATGGAGAACAGAATCGAGTTCACGTGAACCAAAAAGGGGCCGTGAACGATAGGTCGGTAATACCAAACGCCGGTTTCGGCGTAGCGAGCGATCCAGTAGGCGACGCGGGCCTCGTCCTGATGGGCGACGCGTGCACCGAGGTCGACGAAACGGAGCGCGAGCGCGAAAATCGTGATGAGGAGGACGAGCGAAACCGGATTGGCGAACCGTGCCAGGAGCCCGGACTCTTCGCTCAACGGGAGGGAGCGGGAACGAGTGTTCGTCTGAGCGGTGTCGGAACCTTGCATCGTCGGGAGTTACAGACGATATGGACGTGGTTCGAACAAATAGTTTCTGAACCCTCTCCGATAGTCAATAAACTTACAAACTGTTTCTCATTTACGCGGAGTTCTACCGCCACTTAAGGGCATCCGGCGAGAACGTTCTGCCATGAGTGACGACACCACACCAGTTATCGTCAAAGCGGTCAGAACGCCGCAAGGAAAAGACGGCGGCGTGTACGAAGAGGTTCGGAGCGAAGACCTCTCGATTCCGCTTATCGACACGATTCTTGCAGAAACCGGCCTAACCGGCGACCACATCGACGACCTCATGTGGGGTGTCGCCCAACAGCGCGGCCAGCAGGACAACAACGTCGCGCGAATCATCGCGCTCCTCTCGGACCTCGGCGAGAGCGTCCCGGCGACGACAATCAACCGCTGGTGTGCCTCCTCCATGCAGTCGCTCATCAGCGCGAGCGACGCGATTCGAGCGGGCCAGCGGGAGGCCATCGTCGCCGGTGGCGTCGAAAACATGTCCCGCGTTCCGATGTCCGGGGGCTACGAAGGTCGGAACTTCCACCCCGAACTGTCGGAGCGGTACAACCTCCCCGAACTCCAGATGGGGATGACCGCCGAGAAGGTCGCCGAGGAGTTCGACATCTCCCGCGAAGACCAAGACGAGTACGCCCTCCGAAGCCATCAGCGCGCCGCGGAGGCGACCGACGAAGGACGATTCGACGACGAAATCGTCCCCATCGAAACCGAGAACGGACTCGTGGAGTCCGACGAGGGCATCCGCCCGGACACCAGCCTCGAAGCCCTTCAGGGCCTCCCGACTGTGTTCAAAGCCGACGGCACGGTCACGCCCGGCAACGCCTCCCAGATTTCGGACGGGGCGGCGGCAACCCTCGTCACCAGCGAAGCCTTCGCGGAAGACCACGGCCTCGACATCCTCGCTTACGTCGGCGACAACAACGTCGCGGGCGTCGACCCGACGATAATGGGAATCGGCCCGGTTCCGGCCACCCAAGGCCTGCTCGAACGCACCGGCGAGAACATCGAGGAGTTCGACCTCGTGGAACTCAACGAAGCCTTCGCCAGTCAGACGCTCTACAGCCAGCGCGAACTCGGCGTCGATGACGAGAAGTTCAACGTCAACGGCGGCGCAATCGCCATCGGCCACCCCCTCGGTGCATCCGGCGCCCGCCTCCCCGTGACGCTCGTCCACGAGATGCAAAAGCGCGACGCGACGAAGGGACTCGCCACGCTCTGCGTCGGCTTCGGACAGGGTGGGGCGATGACGTTCGAACGACGGTAAGTAGGTTACACCTTCTTTTTCATCTCCACGACGTACCCCTCGACTCCCGTCTCGTCATCGCTGGAGAATTCGTGAACGTACTCCCGCACTCGCTCGTAGCCGTGCGAGTCGTAGAACGGCACCGCGTTTTTCGACGCCGAAAGTCCGAGCGTTCGAACACCCTGTTCTCGCGCCCTGCGCTCTAATTCCGAATAGATTTTCGACCCGATTCCCTCACGAGCCACTGCAGGGTGGACGTAAACCGCCGTAATTTCTGCGTCCACCGTCACCTCGTACTCCTCGGGTGATTCGTAGTTGAGGGAACCAAACCCGACCACGCCGCGGCCGTCTTCGGCGGCGACGAACGCTTGCGTCTCCGAATCGATTGCCGTCGAATAGTCGGCAGATTCACACCCTTGCGCCCACGCTTCGACTTGCTCCTGCGAATAGCCGTCACGTCCGAGTTCGGCGATGGATTCGACGTGAACGCGATACACGGTGTCGCTGTCTTCTGGCACCGCATCCCGGATTTGCATGGGTAAGCCGTGATTTTGCTTTTTAATAGGATGTCCGATTCGGCGGGTAGTCCGTACAACTCAGTCCGCGCTCACGACGCCCGAATCCTCGGGAACCGTCCCGTCGTCGTTCCACCCGCGTTCTTCGTAGTACTCCGACAGCGCGCTTTCGAACTCCGGCAGGTCGTAGGGCAGCGTGTCGTCCGCGCGGTCGAATCCCCGCTGGTTGTTGAAGTGGCGTTCGAGTTCGACGACTTCCGCGCCGATTTCCATCAACTCGTCGTACTCGGCATCGAGCAGGGTTTCGATGCGCTCCTCGGTCATGAAGTCCCGCGAGAACTTGCAGACGACGCCGCTGTCGAGAATCGCGTTGTAGTTTTCCTTTGCCACGATGAGCGGCGGTTTCCCCTCCAAACCGGTCGGGTCAACCGCCTCGTCCTTGCTGACGAGAGGGTACTCTTTCGAGTAAAATTCGGCGTACATGTGGTCTGCTCCGCGATTGGAAGTAGCGAAGGCGAGTCCCTGTCCGTTCAGGGTTCGACCGTCGTGGGCCGCAAATTCGAGACCCTTGACGGTCCAGTCTTCCACGCCGAGGTCGTCCGCGGCGCGATGGACGCCCTCCGCGAGCAGGTCGCCCTCGTCCTCACGGTGGGCGATTTTTTCCACGAGGTCGTGAATGAGATCCGAGTTGCCGAACTCGTCGTTCGCGGCGAGATAGGCGGAAATCACGTCGCCGCAGGAGATGGTGTCCATGCCCAACTCGTCGCAGAGGTCGTTCGATTTCATCACGGAAACCACGTCGTCGATTCCGGCGTTGCTTCCGAACGCCATCACGGTTTCGTACTCCGGCCCTTCGGTTTCCAATCCGGTTTCCTCGTCCTTCGTCGGTAGTTTGCAGGCGAAGGCACACTGCGAGCAGGTTCCCTTCTTGTACTTTTTGTCGGACACCGCACCGCCGCCGATGTCGCTCGCGCCCTCGAACTCCAGTTCAGAGAAGTAGTAGGAGGGAAGCGCACTGACGTGGTTCGCGTACTCCGTCACGCTGGTCGTTCCGGCCTCTTTCATCGGATGGTCGTCGGCCGTCGCGGCCTCCCGATGAACCTCCATCTGAATCGGGTCGATGTCGATGTCCGGGGCGGAATCGCCCTCGAAGGAAACACATTTGACGTTCTTCGCGCCCATCACCGCGCCGAGTCCGCCCCGCCCGAACGCACGGTGTTCCGTCGTCATGATGGAGGCGAATCGAACGCGGTTTTCGCCCGCCGGGCCGGAGACGAGAAGTTGCTCGTCACCGAACCCGTGTTTCTCGGCCATGTACTCGCCGACCTCGGAAGTCGTCGCTCCGGCGAGTTCGGGAACGTCCTCGAACTCGATTCCCTCGTCCGTGACGTGAATCGCCAACAGGTCGTCGCTCCGGCCGGTCAATTCCACCGCGCTGTAGCCGGTTGCGGCAAAGTGGCGGGAGAGAAAGCCACCGGCGTTCGAGGAGAGCAATCCCCCCGTGAGCGGCGAGACGCCGGTACAGTTCATTCGACCGGTGAAACTCATGTTCGAGGCCTGCAACGGGCCAGTCGTGAAAAACAGGCTGTTTTCCGGCCCGAACGGGTCGGCGTCGAACGGAATCCGGTCGTGGGCGAGCTTCGTCGCCGCACCTCGACCGCCGACGAAAGACGATAGCACGTCGTCTACGTCGTCGGTGCGTGTTTCTCTGTCGCTCACGTCGATGGTCAGCAGTGGTCCTGCTGTGTGAAGCATACGAAACGTTTGGAAGGAAAGCAGCATAAAAGCACAGTTCGTGACTCCGCGACACGTTCACCCTCGAAATGGCTTTTTTCTGGCGCAAGACGGCCTAAACCGACGAATATCTTTTTGCGGCTCTGCCCCGAAGTCGAAGTAGTGTAACGCCCGGTAGGCCGACTACAGCACGCCGACTATGACCACCGAGCCATCGTCCGGAACACGAATACTGTCGCGCGACAGGGCGTTCGAAATCCTCACGAACGCCCGGCGTCGCTACACCCTTTCGTACCTTCGGTCACAGTCGGGTGCAGTTTCCATCGGCGAACTCGCGGAAGCCGTCGCGGCGTGGGAAAACGACACGTCCGTCGAACTCGTCTCTTCCAAGGAGCGAAAATCCGTCTACACCTCGTTGTACCAGACCCACCTTCCGAAAATGGCGGACGCGGGAATTATCGAATACGACAGACAGCGCGGAAACGTACAACTCAACGAACGGGCAACCGAACTCGACGAGTATCTTTACCCAGCACCCGGTACGTCGAATTGGAGCGCCTACTACCTCGGGTTGTCACTCGTCGGCGGTGTCGCAATCCTTTGTCGGTTAATCGGTATGTATCCGTTCACGGAAATCCCCGTCCTCGTGTACGCCGGACTGCTTCTCGGGTCGTTCATGCTACTATCGGCAGTCAATCTCGAACTGGTTCGAAGGGATAAAAACGGGAGACGGGAACGACGGAAAACGGAGAAGCAGTAGCAGGTCGGTTTTACGGTCGTTGCTGCGGATGGCAACGCTTGATACTGTCTCGAACCGCCTCTTTCCGACCGAGGAAAGTGATGTGGTCACCTTTCTGGAGCGTAAACTCCTCGTCCGGCACTTGCGTCTCACCGTTTCGACCGACGAGCGCGATGAGAACACCGCCTGGGAGGCTACTGTCTAACTCGGCGATCGTTTTGCCGACGAGGTCTTTGGCAGTGACCTCTATTTCCTGCACGTCGCCGCTTCGACCGAGTTCGGTCATCCAGTTCGACAGCGCCGGACGTTCGATGATGTTGTCGATTGCCCACGCCGTAGAGAGCGACGAGGAGATGGTGCGAACGCCGAGATCCTCGAAAGCGTCCACGTTGTCCGGGTTGTTCGCCCGAGCGATGACGGTCTCCACGTCGAACTTCGAGTCGGCGAGTTGCGCAATCAGCAGGTTCGCGTCGTCGTCGCCGGTTGCGGCAACGACGATTTTGGCATTGTCCGCTCCCGCCGACCGGAGGATTTCCGTGTCGGTTCCGTCGCCGCGGTGGACGGTGAACCCTTCGTCTCGGGCGGTCTGAATTATCGTTTCGTCGTTTTCGATGAGCACGACGTTCTCTCCACGATCTTCGAGGCGTTCGGCGAGCGCACGGCCCACCTTTCCGCCTCCGATGATGAGTACACGCATTGGAATCACGTTCAGTCGTTCCGCGATGTGTCGAGCGAAACCGGCCTCGAATACGACGGTGACGACGATGACGAGGAAGACGGTTCCGATGAGGGTCGTCGCCGCGGCTCCCGAATTCGGAATCGGTTGCGTTTGTTGCAATCGAAGCGCGAACAGGGTGGCGACGGACGCCGGAATGATACCGCGCGGCCCGACGAAGCTGACGAACAGCTTTTCGCCGCGCGTGAATTTCGTCCCGGTGGTCGAGATGAACACGAGGAGCGGACGAAGGAGAAGCATCACGGTGAGAGCAACCACTACACCGCCGACTCCCAGCGAAAACAGATCGGCGGGTTTCAGTAATGCCGCGAGCGTGATAAACACGAACGAGAGCACGACGAGCGTGATGTCTCCTTTGAACTCCTCGATTCGCTCCTCGTAGGGCAAATCCGCATTTCCGAGGACGATACCTGCCGTCGCAACTGCGGCGACACCCGCTTCCGTCGCGAAGAAGTCCGCCGCGGCGTAGGCGGCGAGCGCCCCGGCCAACACAAGCAGGCGGGCGTTTTGCGGCGCGTTCTCCCGCGAGAGATCGACGTACCGAAGCACGTACCAGATGATGAGGGAGACGATGAGCCCGAAGATGAGCCCGGTGCCGAGTTTGGCGATGAACTCGCTCACAAACTCGGTCGGTGCGAACGGTTCGCTCCCCGTAAGGACGATAACGTCAAATATCACGACGGCGAGAATCGCCGCGGTTACGTCGTTGACGATACCTTCCGTTTCCAATGCCGCACCGACTCGATCACGGACGGCGACAACCGACAGAATCGGCGTGATGACCGTCGGGCCAGTGGCCACGAGGAGCGACCCGATGACGAACGAGATACCCCAACTCGCATCCAGTGCAAAATGAACTACTATGGCGGTACCGACAAACGAGATGAGCGCACCAATCGTAACGAGGCGAATCTGGGCCGACGGGGCTTCCCGGAGTTTGTTGAGTTTGAGGTGGAACGCCCCTTCGAAAACGATGATAGCAACGCTCAGGCCGACAATCGACGAGAGCGCACTTCCGAACGCCGAGGGGTTTACCAGCCCGATTCCGACGGGGCCGACGATGATTCCCGCCGCGAGCAAAAACAGGACGCTCGGCACCTGGAACCGGTCTGCCAACAGCTGCGACACGACGCCGATGCCGATAATGGCGGCGACTATGTAAATCAACTCGGCACCTGCTCCGGAGCTCACGGGCGACCCTCCATGTCCACCATGTATTGCAACTGAGTAACCCGATGATATAAAAACGCCCGCACTTACCCGGCGTATATTGCTTCGATTTCGTCGGCAAATCTATCGAGTATGTTCCGGCGTTTTTTCTTCATCGTCGGCGTGAGCAAGTCGTTATCCTCGGTGAACTCCACCGGAACGACGCGGAACTGCTTGATTTTCTCGTAGGATTCGAACCGTTGGTTCGCCTCTTCGACCGCCGACGCTATCCACTCGTACACTCTGTCGTCACGACACAGTTCGTGGGAATCTTCGGGGAGGGAAATTCCCTCCCGTTTCGCTCGGGCGCGGATTTCGTCCTCGTTCGGAACGATGAGCGCGCTGACGAATTTTCTCCCGTCGCCCATCACCATGCACTGTTCGACGATGTCGGTAGCCGCAAAGGCGTCCTCGATGGGACCGGGGGCGACGTTCTTACCAGTCGAAAGCACGAGCAGTTCCTTCGCTCGTTCGCGGAAGGCGATGTAACCGTCCGGACGAATTTTCACGATATCGCCGGTTCGAAACCAGCCGTCGTCGGTGAACGCTTCATCGGTCGCCTCGGGCATGTTCCAGTAGCCGTCGGTGACGTTCGGCCCCTTCACGAGGAGTTCGCCGACTTCACCGTCGGCGTCGGCGAACTCCTCACCGACCATCGACGTATCCACTTTTACCGCTTGGCCGAGCAGCGGCGGGCCGATGGTTCCGATTTTCGGCTCTTCGGGCGGGTTGACGGAGATGACCGGCGAGGTTTCGGTCAACCCGTACCCTTCGAGAATCGGCAGTCCCATGCCGTGATAGAGCGCACAGAGGTCTGCGGAGAGACTTCCGCCCCCGCTGATGAGGAACTCCACTCGCCCCCCCAGGCCGTCCTTGACTTTGTTGAAGACGAGTTTGTCAGCGAGGACCTTCTTCGCGCGAAGGCCGACGCCCGGCGAATCGGTTTCGTGGAAGGCGACGCCTACGTCGGTGGCCCACTCGAAGATTTTGCGTTTCGTGTCGCTTTCCTCGGCCTGCGAGCGAATCGCGTCGTAGATTCGTTCGTACACGCGCGGGACGCTCGTTCCGGTCGTCGGGCGAACCGCCTGAAAGTCGTCGCGGAGGGTGTCCGGACTCTCCGCGTAGGCCACCGTCGCTCCGGCGGCGAACATCAGGAAATGACCGGCCATCCGTTCGAAAACGTGTGCAAGCGGGAGGAACGAGACGGTGCTGGAATGTTGGTCGATAGTCGGGACGTTTTTGTCCGGACGGGGGCCGAACCGTCGGTACGACTGATTGACGTTCGAGCGGAAGTTCCAGTGGGTGAGTCGAACGCCCTTCGGCCTGCCTGTCGTTCCGCTGGTGTAGATGAGCGTGGCGAGGTCGTCTGGGTCGCGGGCGTCGAGCCACGATTCGTACTCTTCGGGGTCGAACAGTTCCTCGCCCCTGTCGTGAACCTCCGCGAGGGTGTAGAGATCGTCGCGGTCGTACTCCCGCGAGAGGGAATCCATCACGACGATAAATTCGAGGTTGAGTCCGTCTTCGGCCTCGAAAACCCGCTCCAGCAAATCCTCGTTTTCCACGACGGCGCCGGTGGCGTCCGGGTCGCCGAGGAGGTACTCGACCTGCGAAACCGACGAACTCCGGTAGACGGTCGTTACGACCGCACCAGCAGACAGCAGGGCGAAGTCGGACTGCGCCCACTCCATTCGCGTATCCGCAAAGATACCGATTCGGTCGTCCGCAGAAACGCCGAGGTCGCGAAATCCGGCAGAAAGGTTGCGGACGATGTCGCGCATTTTGGCGTACGAAAGTGCGCGAAAATCGCCGTCCGGTGCCGCCGGAAGTACGGTTTTGGTGAGCGAACGACGGTACACGCTGCCTTTGTACTGCTGTGCAGGGCGGTTCGCGTGTCGCTCGGCGCTGTCTTCGAACATCCGAGCCAACGTCGTCCGTCCGATGGCCGGGTCTGTGTACTCCTGCTCGGCGTCACGCCACTCCATACCACCCTGTTCAAACCCGTGTGACATTAAGGTAGTGTAAAACGATACAAGAGTTTATTGACGTTTTAATCGATTGGAGGGGATCAATCGTCGTCCCTCTGGTCGAGATAGTGGAGAACTCCGCGGGTGTTCAACACGGTTTCGGCCTCAGCCTTTCGTTTCCCCCACACGTCGTCCATCTCCTGTTCTTCCACGAAATGTTCGATGACTGCCTCGTCGTCGCCCTCCGCGGCACGCTGGGATTCGACCGCCGCAACCCACTGCGAGAGGACTTCGCCGTACTCGTCCATCGCCTTGTCGGAGTACGGACGCGGGCCGAAGTGCGGGTAGAGGAGCGTCGTCGGGGAAATTTCGCGGATGGTCTCCACGTCGTCCAGACACGTATCGAGGTCGAAATCGGAGGGCGGCGAGGTTTCTCGGACTCGCTCGATTTTCGGCACCCAGATACCCGCTGCGTCGCCCGTGAACACCGCGTCGTTCTCGCGGTCGTGGAGGACGACTTGATGCGGAGCGTGTCCCGGCGCGTGGATGGCTTTCAATTCGTTTCCGCAGTCGATTACGTCGCCATCTGTTATTTCGACTACCCGGTCTTCCGGCACCGGTTTCGGTTCGGCATAGAACTCCCATTGGTCGCCCACCGCGCTCTTCGTCCCCTTGACGAGGTATTCGGGATTGACGAGGTGGCGCGCGCCGATTTCGTGGATAAATACGTCCGCGTTCGGACACTCCTCGGCGAGGAATCCCGCGCCTCCAGCGTGGTCGAGGTGAACGTGCGTCAAGACGATTGCTTCCAACTCCTCCCGCGCGATGCCGAGTTCGGAGAGCGCGTCGAGGATTCGCTCGTAGTTCGTCCCGATGCCCGAGTCGATGATTGCCGGTTTTTCGGTGTCGAGGATGTAGACCGCGCCGTAGCCTTCCGTGTCGTACATTCCGGTGTCGAGGTAGTACAGGTCGGAGCAGTCGCCCGTCGTGACTTCCCAGAGATCGCCGATTGCCATACAGAATACGTGCGGGCCGACGGGAAAAACGATTCGCGTCTAGGAGAAGGATGTGGGCTTGTGGGCAGGTGGGATGATTTTGGTGTGGAGGGAAACGATGAGGTTTATTCGGTTAACGGAGGAGTAAATCGCGTCAACAAATACCGCAACCACGTGATTGGGGATTATTTTGAAAAAGCAAATCACGACTCCAAATACCGCCTCCGCCACCGCAGACCACTTCCTCCCCAACCGATTCGCTCACTCGCTGTCGCTCGTTCACTCATCCCTCGCGCGATAGGTGGCAGGCCTTCGGGACGACCTCAGGCCTGCCGCCGCACGCGCCACGGTGGATTGTGTCTACTTCGAAAAGTCGGATTTTCATGTGGCGTGCACTGATGGGGATTTGAGGACTTCACGTCCGAAAAGCCCTATCGAAGTCGCGCGAGGGATGAGTATCGCAACAAACGCAGTGAGTGAGAAACGCAATCGGTTGGGGAGGCGTGTGGCTGAGGTGGGGCGGTTGCGGTATTTGGAGTCGTGATTTGCTAACAACGTACTCATACCAACCAAGACACAGTGTTGATGGTTTTGTCGTAATTCAATTCGTGCAAAGTCGGTAATAGCTACCAGTAATTCTACGCTCACTTGACCAACCCACTATCCGACAGTCGATTCGCCGATTCGCTGAAAACGATTTCCATCCTACCATCCTCCACCCCGTAGTCGTGAGAGCGATACGGTTTTTTGCAGGCGGATTGAAATCCGACACAGGAATGCTCGACAGGAAGTATATCAGGGAACATCCCGACGAAGTCCGGGCGGCCCTCGAAAACCGAAGTGCCGACGTGGACGTGGACGAGTTTCTCGACATGGACGAGGAGTGGCGAGAACTAAAAGCGCAGGGCGACGACCTGCGCCACGAACGAAACGAGGTCAGCCGGAGCATCGGCGACCTGAAACAGGAAGGAAAAGAGGAGGAAGCCCAAGAAGCAATCGAACGCTCGGGCGCCCTCAAAGCCGAACTGGAGGAGGTCGAAGAACGCGCCGAGGAACTCGATTCGGAACTCGAAGAACGAAGCTTAGAAATTCCGAACGTGCCGCACGAGAGCGTGCCGGTCGGCGAGGACGAGGCGGACAACGAGGAGATTCGCAGGGAGGGCTTCGACGACCTGCGTGACCTGCCCGCAGAAGTCGTTCCGCACTACGACCTCGGCGAGGAGTTGGAAATCATCGACGAGGCGAGAGGGGCGAAGGTCTCGGGCAGCGGCTTCTACTTCCTCAAAGGCGACGGCGCGCGACTGGAACACGCGCTCATCCAGTTCATGCTGGATGTTCACCGCGAACAGGAGTACGTGGACGTGTTCCCACCGGTTCCGGTCGATAGCGAGGCGATGACCGGGACGGGGCAACTGCCGAAGTTCGCCGACGACGCCTACAAAATCGAGGGCGACGACCTCTGGCTCTGCCCGACCGCCGAGGTTCCGGTGACGAACATGTACGCCGGGGATATTCTCCTGCGCGAAGATCTGCCGCTGAAACACCAAGCCTACACGCCGAACTTCCGGCGAGAGGCCGGTGAACACGGCGTGGCGACGCGCGGAATCGTGCGCGTTCACCAGTTCAACAAGGTCGAACTGGTGAACTTCGTAGAACCGGAAGAGAGCTACGACCGACTGGAAGGACTGCTCGCGGAGGCCGAAGAAGTACTCCAGAAACTCGGCCTGCCGTACCGCATCCTCAACCTCTGTACGGGCGACCTCACCTTCTCGTCGGCCAAAACCTACGACATCGAGGTTTGGGCACCCGGCGACGACATGAACGACGGCCCGGAAGAGGGCGGCCGCTGGCTCGAAGTCTCGTCGGCCTCGAACTTCGAGGACTTCCAAGCCCGGCGGGCGGGACTGCGCTACCGACCAGAGCGCCACGAATCGACGGAGTATCTCCACACCCTGAACGCCTCGGGAACCGCCATCGGGCGCGTCATGGTCGCCATCCTCGAATACTACCAGAACGACGACGGCACCGTCACCGTGCCGGAAGTCCTCCGCCCGTACATGGGCGGACAGGAAGTCATCGAGGGCCACGAACCCGTCGGCGAGAGCGCCCTCGGGTCGGGCGAGCGAGAGTAAAAAAGTCGTCTCACTTTTCAGAGACACCGAACAAACGGTCGTAAATCGAGCCTGGTCAAACCGTTTTTCTCGGTTACTCGTAGGTCAGCGTCATCCCGCCGTCGAACAGCAAGTCGCCGCCGTTCAGGTGTTTCGCGTGTTTCGAGAAGCCGAACACGAACAGGTTGGCGACATCGACGGGTTCCATCATCTCCGTGCTCCGCGCTTGGCCGAGCATCACGTCTTCGACCACCTCATCGACCGAAATTCCACGCTGGTCGGCCGTATCCGGAATCTGGTTCGTGACGAGCGGCGTCTTCACGTAGCCCGTGCTGACCGAAAACGACCGAAGCGAGCCGTTTCCTTCTGCGGCAATCGACTGCGTGAGTCCGCGCAGGCCGAACTTCGAGACGTTGTAGGCGACCTTGTCCGCGGTGACGTAATGCCCGTGAACCGAGCACATGTTACCGACACAGCCCACGCCGTCGTCCGTCGCGCGAATGTGGGACAGACAGAGCTTCGAGAGGTAGAGCGGCGCTCTGAGCATGATGTCGTGTATCGCATCGTACGTTTCCATCGGGAACTCCTCGATGGAGTCGATGTGTTGCATCCCGGCGATGTTGGCGAGGTACCGAACCGTTCCGTGGTTGGCGGCGGAGTCAACGATTCTGTCGAGGTCGTCGTCCTCGGTGAGGTCGGCGGTGACGCCCTCAAACTCGCCGCCGAGGTCGAGTGCCGCGATTTTATCCTCGGTTTCGTCCAATCCAGATTCGTCGATGTCGGTTCCGACGACGGTGAGGCCGTTCGTCGCCAGTGCGATGGCGGTCGAACGCCCGATTCCCGACCCCGCACCCGTCACGATACAGACGTTGTCCGCGGTGAAATGGTCGTCATCGACGGTGAGAATATCGTCAATCGTCGTCTCCGGCGGAGAAATCCGGTCGTCAGCCTCGCGCTGTGAACCAGTCATTCGTGGCCTATCTGAGACGGCCAGTGGGGGAAAAATAGCGGGTTGATATGTAAATTCAACTCGGATAGCAATTTTCGCCATCTATTTCCGTCATGAACGATGACATGGGATATGATTTCGGTAACAATGGACATGGTTCAGTACGACTGTCCATACATCGACGTGACGGACGAGGTTGAGGTCTCGTTTCACACGATGCACTGGGATTTCAACACGGCCAAACAGAAGTTGGAAACCAGAATCCTCGTTACCGGAGACGACAGGGGCGCGCTAACGAACGGCCTGAGCGCGCTCAAAAACCACGACGGAATGTTGGGGTTCGAACTCCTTTCGCGCCGAGGTAACACGGCGGTCATCAAATCGTTCATCGGCCAGACGAACGCGATGCGAACCATCCGAGAACACGACGGCTACATCACAGGGCCGTTTCAAATCAGCGACGGGAGCGAACTCTGGAGCGTCGGCTTCGACACCGCGGACAACACCGACAACGCCCTCGCCGATTTGGAGGACGGCAACGATTTCCGCGTCGAAAGCCGCAACGCAACGTCGTTCGAGGACTACCTCGACGTAATCCAGCACCTCGGCGCGGCGAAAAACGTCCTCGATGGCTGTCGAGAGTTGTCCGAGCGAGAGCGCCAAACGCTGAAAAAGGCGGTTGACGGGGGGTACTTTCAGACGCCACGAAACGCGACCCTCGGCACGCTAGCAGAAGAGTTCGACGTGTCGAAGACGGCGGCCTCGAAGAATCTTCGACGCGCCGAGGAAAAGGTGCTCGAACGAATCGTCTCTTCGTTTCCCGATGTGGAAGAGAAGAACGTACTGACCCAGAAGTAGTCGAAAACAGGATTCGAAAACCGAAATCAGAACAGTCCGCTCTGTGTCTCGGCCTCGACATCGACGTGGGAAAGCGCGGATTCGTTTTGCAGTGTTTCCACATCGTCCACCTGTGAGTCCGCGGATTTCGTCGCGTGGAGTTCGAACGAATCGGATTCGGTACCGCCGTTTTCACGCCAGTTTACGGTCAGTGTCGCACGGCGAAACAGGGAGCCTTCTCGAAGCCGAATCGACTCGACTGAGGCGAGCGGAACGGCGAAGTTCCGCTCGCTGAACGTCAACGCGCGTTGTGGTGTGGCGCCTTCTATCTCGCGGCGGCCGCGTTCACCCGTGTCCGCTCGCAAGAGCATGGATTTGAAGGATTCGCCGACGAAACACCAAACCAGTCGCTCGTCGGTGACGAGCAGTTCCCAGTACTCCATCGACGTGGGGCGCTGGCGGAACCAACCCGAAAGATGGGCGAGCAGGCGTTCGTTGGGTTCGGTGTTCATTTCCGGTTTTCCCTCCAGTTGTGTTTCGAGTGTGGTCATTTTTCTTTGTTCACGCTATCGTTCGAGCAGTATACCGATGTCTTCCGGAATGGTCGTCCGTTCCTGCGTCGCTATCGAGACGCCGATGAACAGGGCAATCGTGACCAAGAGCGCAACCGTTCCGACCGGGAACGTCTCGGGGAACGGGTACAGGTTCATAATGGCGGTGCCGACGCCCGACAGTCCGATGGTATCCACAATCGACGGCACCGCACTGTAGAACAGGTTAACCGCCAACCCGCCCACGAGCGCGGCAATTGCACCCTCCTTCGTCGCGCCCTTCCAGTTCAACCCGAGGGCCGCGATGGCGAAGAACGCCGCCGCGAAGAATCCCCAGCCGATGGTGCCGAGAATGCCGACCAGTGCCTCCGAGAAGTAGACGATGAGCGTCGAGGCAATCGTCAGACCGGCGAGCGCTGCCTGCGTCACTCGAAGCTCGGTTTTGTCGTCGTCGATGGGTCGACCGAGCGCCCGCGGAATGTCGCGGGAAACCGCCGCCGCGCCGATGTTCAGGAACGAGTCACTGGTGCTCATGATAGCCGCGAGCAGTGCCGCGAGAATGAGTCCGGCGACGACGCCGGGCGTGTACTCGAGGACGAAAATCGGCCCGACGACGGACGCGCTTCTCGGCGCAGCAGTCTGCCCCGCTTCGACCATCGCGCGCATCGACAGACCGGTCGAGAACGCCAGTAGGCTGGAAATCGCGTAGGTCACCGCGGCGATTGGCGCACCCCAGCGGAGGATTTTGAGGTTGCGGCTCATGTAGAACTTCGTGATGAGGTGTGGCTGTCCCGCCGCCCCGACCGAGAAGAGAATCCACCAGCCGAGTCCCGCGAAGATGGTTGCGCCTGCCGCGCCCATTGCACCGAACGGCGAGATGAACGCCGGGTCGGCGCTTGCGAGGTTTTGCGAAATCGACTGCATTCCGCCGCCAAACGAGAGCGCGTAGGAAAAGACGAACACCGACCCGACAATCATCGTGATTGCCTGCACGAAGTCGGTCCAGACGCCCGCAATCATGCCGCCGAGGACGCTGTACAGGAGCAAAATGAGCGCGCCGATAACCAGTCCCCACAGCACCGGCAGGCCGAAAATCGCCCGCATGACGTACTGAAGGGCGGCGAGGTTCGTCGCCAGATACGCCATCACGCCGACGATGACCGCGACCGCGGTCAGTCCGCGAACCCACGCGCTCTCGTATCGGACGTACATCCCGTCCGCGAGCGTCATTACGTCGCGGATGTCGGCCAGCAGTCGCATTCGCTTCGCCAGCAGAACCCACGTCACGACGAATCCGAGCGGGGCCGTGAAGAAAATCCACAGTGCGGTCGTCCCAAATTCGTAGACGAGTTCGGGCCCGCCGACGAATCCGAATCCGGATTGGATGACCGAAAACGCCGTCAGCGCGAGCACCCACGTCCCGATGCTCTTTCCGGTGATGAGGAAGTCCTCGGTGCTCTCCGTTTGGAGGTAGCCCCAAACGCCGATGCCGAGCACCATCAGCAGATACACCCCGCCGAAAAGCAGAACGTAGGGGCTGTCCGTAACCGGAATTTCCTGCAGTGGAACCAGTGGTATCGAAGTCATCGCTGGTCACCTCCGGCCGCCTGCGACGATTCGTCGCCGGTTGGTTCGGACTCCCCGGAACTGCTTGCGCCGTCGGCATTTTCGGAACGTCCGGTACTGCCGGACGTTCCTGTACCGTCGGAAGCTCCCAAACCGCCGTCTGCTTCGGTTCGGGTCGCGGAAAGCGGAAACCGTTTTCGTCGTTGCACCTGCCGCACGTCGGTCATGATGTCATCGACCACGTCGTCGCTCCCGATTTTCGGGAAGGCAAAGGCGTAGTAAAATGCGCCGAGAATCGGCAACAACCAGAGAAACCCGAAATACGCCAGCGTCGGAATCGGAAGGCCGAGGACATAGGTGTACTCGGTGACGCTTGGATTCCACTGCAACCAGATAATCGTGAACCCGATTGTGAACACCGCCCCTAATCCGAGTAGGAGGGGTGAGTACGGGGCGAAATCGAGTTCCCCCTCGTTTCGCTCGATGGAAGCGACGCCGAAGTTTGCGACGATGAACAGTGCCGCGATATAGGAAAACGCACGATACATCCCGGTTGCCGCGGCGACCAACAACGCGACGGCCAGCACGGCTATCGTGCCCATGACTCTGTTCCGCGCGCCGCGTGTCTGTGTTCGTGAAGACGCCATCTTGTATGGACCAAGGTAGCAAATGGCGAAAATTAGCGGGTTGATATGTAAACAATTGCCGTGAACTGGGATTTTGCAGTCCGGTCGCCGCCGTCTTTCCGCGAAAGAGCCGACGATTACCGAGTTCGAGTTCGAATTTTCGCAATTCGACCGTCTGAAACCGAAAATTCGTCTTCGAACTTGAACAGTTGCTCGCCGTCGGAATCGAGCAGGCGACCCTCGGCGACGGTCGTCGCTCCGTTCTCCGAAACGTCTGAAATTTCGTGCGTCGTCCGTTTGTTCGGGCGGTCGTCGCGCATGAACGTCACGAGCGTTTCCCGGCCCTCGATAGTCCTATCCGGGCGCTCGTGAACCACGTCCGGCGCGAGCAGTCCCTCGAACGTTTCGTAGTCGTGCGCGTCGATAGCGTCGTAGTATCCACGAACGACCACCTCGGTGTTCATACGCGGGAGAACGCAGACGGGCCTCTTTAGCGTCCCGGCACCGGACGGCGAATCGAAGATACAAAGGAGAGATATAGAGTAGTATTGAGCGTTCGATTGCGGGCAATAGCTGTCATATAAACGGCTATACGAGTACCGTCGAAACCCCCGTCCGCCGGGAAAACCCGGCCGATCAGTACTCCAAGCGGTTCTGTTTCCATACCGTCCCGGCAATTCACCGGGACGCGCATCTTCACGCTCTCCCGCCGTTTCTATCGCGCTGCTTTTCAGCGACCCGCGCCAACCGTTCGCCAGTGAAGCTCCACGTCCGGTACGAGGGTGACGACGACCCGAAAAAATGCACGGCCCGGAAACTCGCGCGGTTCGACCTCGCGGAACTGCACCGTTCGACGCGGGCGACGCCCTACGGAGTCGTACTCAATCCGCACGCGGAGCAAGCGCTTTCGCCCGCGGACAAGGACGAAAGCCAAAAACTCGTCGCACTCGACTGTTCGTGGGAGAGCGCCGGAAAAGCGCTGTTCGAGATGCCCGGCGTCCACCGGGCACTCCCGTTTCTCGTCGCGGCGAATCCGGTCAACTACGGCAGGCCGTTTCAGTTGAACACCGTGGAGGCGTTCGCGGCGGGACTGTGCATCCTCGGAGAGCGAGCACACGCCGAAGAAATCCTCTCGAAATTCAACTGGGGAAAGACCTTTCTCGACTTGAACGAAGAACCGCTTCGTCGGTACGCGGACTGTGACGACTCGAGCGAGGTGGTTGCGGTGCAACAGGAGTATCTGGACGCGGGCGAGTCGAACAGTTCCGGCGAGTGACGAGGGCCGCCACCAGCCGCTTTCACGGCAACTCAAAAACGTTTAAACGCGCGCAGGAGAAAACGCTCCGTATGGCCAGTTTCGACGCCGCGGAAAAACGAACGCTCGAAAAGATGATCTGCATGCGCTGTAACGCCCGCAACCCGCAGCGAGCCCAGCAGTGCCGAAAATGCGGCTACAACAAACTCCGACCGAAGAGCAAAGAGTCGCGGAGCGCATAAGCCGATTGCTTTTTTTAGCGCGCATCGACCGCGGAGCTACGCCTCTGCGTCCCGGTCGAACCACTCGTCTTCGAGAATCGCGTAGAACTCGACATCGACGTAGTCACCGTCCAAGAACTCCGCTTCGACGTGCGTACCCTCGTGGCGAAATCCCAATTTCTCCCAGATGCGCGCCGACCCGACGTTCCCCGAGAAGACGCGGGCCATCACGCGGTGGTGACGGCGTTCACGGAAGGCGTAGTCGATGATGAGCCGACTGGCTTCGGTGCCGTACCCCTCGCCCCAGAACTTCTCGGCGAGGAAGATGCCGATTTCGCCGTTGACGCCGGTCGAATCGACGGGGTGGAGGCCGACTGTTCCCATCGGTTCTCCGTCCCGACAGATGAGGAGATGGGTGTGTTCGTCGTCGGATGCGCGCTCCTCGAACCACTCTTGCTCTTGGTGACCGTTTATCGGTGACCGACTGCCGAGATACTGGCGAACCGCGCGGTCGTTGACGGTCGCTTGGAGGAATTCCAAATCCTCCTCTTCGATCGTTCTGAGGTCGATTCGGTCGCCGGGCAGAAAGACGGGGCCGGGCATGAGTGAAGTGACGAAGACTGACAGGAAAAGCGTTCATGAGCAATGATAGCAAAACCCAGCGGTGGCGGAACCGAGGTTCAAAATTCGCCGAGACTCGACTGTCCGCCACTCGACTCCGCCATGTTGGCGGCTTTTCCGATTGCGCTCTCGAACGTCGATTCCTGGCTGCGGTCGTACAGCGTCGCTGCGGGGTGGACGCAAATCAGCACGTCGCGTATTTTTCCGCCGAGTTCGGTGTTTACAGTGGTTCCTGCTTCGCTCGTCACGGCCACGTTTCGGTCGAGGAGGTGTTCGCTCGGAACCTTTCCGAGCGTGACGATAACGTCCGGATTCACCAGTTCGATTTCACGGTTTAGATACTCTCGACAGTTGCTCAGTTCCGTTTTCGTCGGGTCGCGGTTTTCGGGCGGGCGACAGCGAACGCAGTTGGTGATTCGAACGTCCGCGCGCGAAAGCCCCTCGTCGCGTAGTTTGTCGTCCAGCACCGACCCGCTCCTGCCGACGAACGGTTCGCCCTGTTCGTCCTCGTTCGCCCCCGGCCCCTCTCCGACGAACAGGAGGTCTGCGTCCTCCGACCCGGTTCCGTTGACGATTTGCTGCCGACAATCCACGAGCGACGGACATCGCTCGCATTCGGTGACTTCCAGTCCCTCCATCGTACCCATGTGCGGGCAAACGAGCGGAACGTATTAATTCTCCGTGACTTGCTGCCTGCGGCCTTCCACTATCCGTCCCGGGTTTGGTTCGCGGTTCGCCACTCGTCTCCCGCGCGGGCCGCCAGTCGTGCCACTCGGAGCGGTTCCGGGCGACCGCCTTCCGGCGTGAACGCCCGAACCACGTCGCGGGCCTCGTCCTCGGCAATTCCGACGTTCCGGACGAAGACGGTCTGGTCGTTGACCGCGAGTTCGTGCCGGGCCGGTTGTCGACGGTAGATTTCTCGACGCCGTTCGAGCTCCTCGCCGGAAAATTCGCTTTCGAGGGCAGCTCCGAGTCCGTCGCTTTCCTCGAAGGTAACCGAAACAACCGGGCGGTCGAGCGCGTCGCTGATGCGGTGCATATCCACGATGTTGTACCACGAAAGCGCGATCCCGGAGATGAAAACGTAGCGCACATCCTCACGGTCGAGACGCTTACCGAGGTCGATAATCGCGTCGCTCACGTCCGTTCCGCCGACCGTACAGGTTCCAAAAACGAAGCCATCGGCGACTCTGCTCGCGCGCGTTACCACGCCAGCGAGCGTGCTGGTCGTTTCGTCCTCGCCGCTCGCGGTTGCGTGGTACGACTCCGCGACGCCAAGCGACCTGACGCCGGGTTTCACGCTACTCGTCGCCGTCTTTGATGTCCGAGAGTCGATTCAGCAGTTCGTCGTTCGACGCGCCGATTTCGAAACTGACGCTCCCCTCGTGGTCGTGTTCGGACGTGTTGACGCCGCTGTCGTCGTCCAAATCGGCGCTGTACTCTCGATTTTCTTGTTCGGATTCGTCGTAGCTCCCAAAGCCCATGCATTCATCATTAGGGACTTCTCTCACTAAAGTGGCTCGCCGCCCATCAGAATTTTGGCAGATGGCGGAAAACACCTCGATATGCAAGTCATAAACGTCACCGCCGACGCCGAAGCATTCACCTGCAATGCGTATCTCGTCCTCGGCGACAGTTCCGTCCTCATCGATGCTGGCGCGATGGACGGCGTCGAAGACGTGATTCGTGAACACGCGGATTCCCTCGACGCCGTCGTCCTCACCCACCAACACGGCGACCACGTCGAACAGCTCGATTCCGTGTTGGATTCCCTCGACGCCGAAGTCCTCGCATACGACGACCATCCTCGGAGAAACCGCGCCATCGAAGACGGAGACATCGTCACGATCGGCGACGAGGAGTTCGAAGCCATCCACACGCCCGGTCACGCGGACGACCATCTTGCCTTCGTTAGCGATTCGACCATCTTCAGCAGCGACGTCGTCGTTCACGACGACGGAGCCTTCAACTACGGTAGTTTCGGGCGCACCGACATGCCCGGCCAATCACGCGAAGAGCTCATCCAGAGCCTCCGGGAACTCCTCGGCCGAATGCCCGATTCCGTCGAACACATGTACGCCGGGCACGGCGGCGAGTTCCACGGCGACGTGCGAGATGTCATCGAAACGGCGCTGGAGCGAGCCGAAAAGCGCGAACCGAAGTATCCCGAGTAGCGACTGCGGGTTTTCACGGAGTTCCCGAATTGCTGTTCGACTACCCGTCGAGTGAACTGTCGCGACCGCAACTGTCGGCAACGAGCAACGCCCATGACTCACTCGTGCCACTCGCAGACGCGAAGCGTCTGCTCGATTTGCTCGTCAACAGTGGTCACTGTGATGTAGCCGCAAACCCGCCATAACGCGCTCATCGAACGACGGTCACGGTCATCGGCGCGCGGCGTGTCACTTTCTCCGCGACGGAACCGAGGATGACGTTCGAGCGGTCTTCTTTTCCGTGCGTTCCCACCATGATGTGGTCTACGTCGTGTTCGGTGGCGTATCTAATTATCTGTCGCGCGGGTTGCCCCAGTTTGACGACGCTCTCGAACGGCACGTCGCCCACCTTGTCGCGCAGTTCCTCGTGCAGTTCCTTCGCGTTGTCCCACTCCTTTTGATACCACTCCTGCGAATACGCGGGCATCCCGGCCTTTCCGAGCGGCGATTTGTACCCTGGCGACAGCGGGTCGATGTCGAACGGGTTGACCACCGTGAGAACCGTGATTTCGACCTCGGGTATCGTCAGCGCGTAGTCCAGCGCCACCTTCGATGCCGGTGAGCCATCTATCGGAACGAGAACGTGCTCGCCCATGCACAAAAACACGACTGTAACGGAGTAAAGCGATTCTCTCTGGTTGCAACACGAATTGCGGTGAATAATGAGTCGGGATTTGTGACGATTCGACCCGCAGTTCATCCGGTTCCCAAAACGAACTCGAACAGGACGTACGACCCGATGGCCGAAATAGTGGGCGAGAGAACCCAGAGGACGACGATTCGACTCGTCGCCGCGGGGTCGAACAGACTCTCCGCCGACAGTTCCTCGATGCTCTCTTCACCTATCGACGGGACTTCGGGCGTCTCGCCGCCGTCGCGCGACGTCGGTGGCGACGGGACTTCTCCCTCGGCGACGTCACCAATCGTTGGACCGGGCGGCACCTCGGCTTCGCTCGTTTCGGCGATGAGCGCGCCAGCCGAAAGGTCAACGTCGGGCGCAGGTTCCGGTTGTATGGCCGATTCCGCCACATCTGAGAGTGCTACGGCGCGACTGGCGCGGCCCCACCCGAGTCCGATGATGCACGAGGTCGTGCTGACCGCGAGACTGGCCGGAATACCAAATCGGGAGAGAATCGTGATGATAGTCGCGCCGATTATCGAGACGATGAGCGCCGCCAGAATCGGCAGGTCGGTGATACCTTCGCCAACCGTGTCGAGCGTTCGTCGGGCGATGGTCAATCCGCCGAGGCCGATGGAACCGATTGCGAGCAAAATCCCCTGTTCGACGGTAATCGACCCGTCGCCGACGAGCGGGGCGACTGCGTTGGCCGCGTTCGATGCGCCCGCGCTGAACCCCATGTAGCAGGCGATGACGAGCACCGAAATCGCCCCAGCTGCGTCGCGTTTTCCCACGCTCGCGCTGAGGGTCGGTCGCGGAATCGAATGCTCGCGGTCGAGTCGAAACAGTCCCCCCTCGATTCTGGAGAAGGAAAACCGGGTGTCCAGATGCGGATAGACGTAGCGACCGATGAGAAATCCGACCCAAAACGCCGCCAACGGGGCGACAATCCACGCGGAGACGATGGTAAACATGAGCGACTCGTTTAACGTGTCCGTCGCCAGTCCGAGACCGACGATTGCTCCGACTGCGGTCATGGATGTCGATGCCGGTACTCCGTACAGATTCGATATAAGGAGCGCGAACCCCGCGAAAAACAGCACGACGACGCTCGTTTCGAGCGTAAACTGTCCCGCCGGAACGATGCCGTCGCTCATGGTTTCGATGACGTTTCTACCGACCGTCCAGCCACCCCAGAGCGCGAAGGCGGTAAACAGCGCTCCGGCACCGACCTTTCCGATGATTCGACTTCCGACCGCGGGGCCGAACGCGACGCCCGTCGATGACCCGCCGATATTGTAACCGACGAAGATTGCGACCAACAGTCCGACTACCAATAGCGCAGTGACCACACTGATTCCCCCCTGACCGTATGACGGCGTGGAGGTATTTCGTTCTTTCTCGTCCGACTCAAGCGCGGAACACTGCCCAGCGGAGCATGTCGTCGAACTTCACGACCGATTGGTAGCGGTCGTCCGGGTCGGATGCCATCGCCGTCGAGAGCACGTCGTCCAGTTCCGGCGAGTACGCGGGGTGTCCGTACAACGAGCGAGAATCGGTCGTGGTCCAGGATTTTTCGCTCGGGGCGTCGGCGGTGACGGCGAACCGGGCAATCGCGCCGAGTCGGTACACGTCGGTTCGTTCGTCCGCCGCCTCGCCCGCGACCTGTTCCGGTGCGGCGTAGGGCGAGGAATCGCGATGTTCCCCGAGGACTGCGGCGAGTTCCCAATCGCTTACGCCGCCCCGACCGTCGCCATCGAGCAGAATCGTTTCAGGCGTCAATCCGCCGTGAACCAACCCGTCACAATGCGCCCTGTGGACGGTCATGTTCGCGTCCGAAAGTGCCTTGATTCGCTCTTCTGGAGGTCGCTCGCCGTCGGCGAGCGACCCGCCCTCGTAGTAGGGGAGTTCGGCCCAGTCGTCGCCGAAATCGAGGACGGGTACGATGCCCTTTCGGTCGCTCAAGTCGGCCCACCGTTCGACTGCCGATTGGAACTCCCCGGCGAAGGTCGGGTCTGTCAGGCGTTTTTCGGCGACGACGCGCGGGCCGTCGTCGCTTCGTTTTCTGACCCGGAACGTTTCCGTGAACTCGTCGCCGGCGAGGCGTTCGAGGCGGCCGTACTCCAGTTCGGGTTCGAGTTCCGGTTCCGCCTCGGATTCCGGTTCGGCGTTCATCCGACGATACGCCGCAAAAACGCCAGTTCCGAGGAGGACGCTCGACAGGGCGATACCAGACCCAGAGGAGAGAAAGTCCGCCGTCTCCTCGACGAGCATCGCGGGAATCGACTGGGGCAGGTCGAAACCGTGCAGTTCACCTCTCGTTCCGAGGAGGACGGTTTCTTCCGAGACGGCTATCGTCGTCATCTCCTCGTCCGGTTGGAACGACCATTCGACGGCACCGTCCTCGATTGAAAGCGCGCGTAGTTTCCCCCCGTAGGAGACGTAGAGGATGCCATCGACGATGTCCCCCCACGACACTCGGTATTTGTCTTTGTCGGGTAATTCAAACGTCCACCGCTCGGAACCGTCGAAATTCACTGCGATGATTGTCCGGTTGACTATCGAGAACACCGCTCCGTCGGCCACGACGACGGAGCGTCTTCGTTCCCGTCTATTCGTTTCGTCGTACTCCCAGCGTATCGACCCGTTGGTGACGGAAACCGCGAGCAGGGAGTCCCCCCAGAGGTACACCGTGTCTTCGTGAAGCACCGGTTCCGAATAGTTCGAGTTGTCGAGCGAGGCAGACCACTCCGTAGAGCCGTCTTCGCGGTCGAGAAAGACCGCCGTGGAACCGATTTGACAGAGGATACCCTTTTCGGTGGCAGACTGCAATCGGAGCGGGCTCTCCCTCGCACCGCTGGTATCTACCTCCTCGACATCGGTTCCAGTTCGATGCCATCGTTCTTTCCCGTCGTCGTCCGAAAGTGCGTACACTCCGTTTCTCGTAGTAACATAAACCGTATTACCGACGCGAGAAAGCAGATAGACATCCCCGATTTCGGTATTGGATTGCCAGACCTCCGACCCGGAATCGATGTCGGACGCGTTGACACCAGAATCTCCGCCGACGTAGATGTTTCCACTTCCGGACAACAGTTGTCGGGGATACCGTTCGACTGATTTTCGCCACCGTTCCTCGCCACTTTTGGGGTCGAATGCGCAAAGTTCATAGTTTGGTTGCGTCTCGCCATCGTGGATTGCGGCGACCACGAAAACGGTGCCATCCTTAACGATTAAATTGGCGATCGACCGAAACGTTTCCGTCCACAACTTCGTTCCATCCGCTTGGTCGATTGCATGGATACTGATTCTGGAGGGATTGTCCCCGTCCGGCTCAGAAACGCCGATGACGTATGCCACTCCGTCCGCCGTTTCGAACGGATGGTAGGTGTCGGTATCCGACTCCGAAAACGTCCAGTCCGGTTCCCGCTGGTTTTCGTCCGACGTGCCGGTGGTCGTCTGCGCGCGCCCGACCGCCGTTGCCATACCGACCGTTCCGGACGCGGCGAGAAATCCGCGTCTGGAGAGCGAGGAGGGCGAGGGATTCATACGAATAGTTAACGAGTCGAGTTATATATAGTTGAAGATGTGTATAAAATGGAACGTCGAAGCAGACGAACGTTTCGGCTACCGCCACCGGAACGAGCCGTTATCACCGCGGAGGTACGACCGTGTCCGCTGGCTTGTCACTCGACGGAGACGACACTAATCAAACACGCAGGATTGGGGAGAACACAAAGCCGTTTGTACACCGAGTCACTAGTATCCGGTATGGAACAGGGAGAACGCATGCGGGAACGAACCGCCTCCGTCGTCGTCGTGGATTACGGACTCGGCAACCTCCGGAGCGCCGTCAGCGGCCTCGAGCGCGCGGGAGCGGAGGTCGAAATATCCGACGACCCGGCGACTTTCGAGGACACAGACGGAATCGTCCTGCCGGGCGTCGGAGCGTTCCGCGAGGGAGTCGAAAACGCCGGACCGTATCGCGACGCGCTGGTCGAGGCCGCGGAAAACGGAACGCCGGTGTTCGGCATCTGCCTGGGCATGCAGATGTTGTTGACGACGAGCGAGGAAGCGGAACGCGCCGGAGAGGGGGAGGTTACCGGACTGGACTTCGTTCCCGGAACGAACGTCCGATTCGGCGAGGGGCAGAAAGTTCCGCACATGGGCTGGAACGAACTGTCGGTGGAGCGCGACCACCCGATTGCAGAGGGTATCGACGGAGAGTACGCCTACTTCGTCCACTCCTACTACGCCGTACCAGAGGATGAGAGCGCGATTGTAGCGGAAACCGACTACGGCACGCGATTCCCCAGCATCGTCGCCAGCGAATCCGGAACTATCTTCGGAACGCAGTTCCACCCCGAAAAGAGCGGCGAGACGGGGCTTCGAATCCTGAAGAACTTCGTGGATATTTGCGCGAAAAGCTAATCAAACTATTTCGGGTCGAAAAGCCGCCTGTTACAGAAACTCGCGGACGTCGGAATACCACATGTCGTGATGGTCCATCGCGTCGATTCGCCGGGCGATTTCCGCCGCGAGGACGTGCCAACACAGTTCCGTCGGGTCGTCGGATTTTAAGTTGTATTCGCTGTC
Organism: Haladaptatus pallidirubidus; assembly: GCF_020700235.1. GTDB lineage: Archaea > Halobacteriota > Halobacteria > Halobacteriales > Haladaptataceae > Haladaptatus > Haladaptatus pallidirubidus. The sequence continues at coordinate 875,769 of NZ_CP085301.1, forward strand.
CCGGCAGGTACAGCCACCCTCCACGATGTACTCGTCCTCGAATCCGACGACGACCACGAAATCGCGGTACTCTTTCACCCGCATCTCCGAAACCGCCTCGATTGCCTGCATTCCCCGGTCGTCGTGAACTTTGAGGATTCGGTTGACGATTTCCGGCGTCAGCGATTTCACGTCGTCGAGGTCGGCTTGCCACTGTTGGACGGGGTTCACGGACACCCCTCCGTGGCCAAATTCGGACGACGAAACGAATGGGACACCGGACGCACGGGTGGCGGGTTCGGACGGGCGAAATAAACCCATTCCGATAGCGGGTAGATGGTCGGATTTGGGGGAGGATTTTGAACAGTGATTTTGGTGGGGTGACGAGCGCAGACGTCACGACTGTAGGTCACGCCCTCGCTCTCGCAGTCACTCGTGGCAGAGCCACTCGTTCCTTTCTCGCTCGACCGTTGCCACCCGGTCGCAGGAGGCCGGGCGTGCGCGCACGCCCGGCCAACCCAAATCCGACCACCCGTTTTCCTCGGTAATTCGTCTCTCGACACGCTGTGGATCGCGAACCAGTCATTTGAGGGCCGAGTGCGCTGCACTCGGCCTCTGCTGTCCTTGATGGACGCGGGCGAACGAGAAACGAGCGACTGCAAGGAGCGAGTGACGAGTGAGGGCGATTCGTAGTCGTGATTTGCAAACGACACTACTCCATCAAAATCCTCGTCGCAGACGAACTCGCTGGGCTTTTCGCCCCGGAACGCAGAACTGGAACCATGAACGTCCGCGAAGGAGGAGTCGAGGTGGTCGTCCCGGAACAGGACGGCGACAGCATCACCGACGACGTGTTCTTCAACCCGGTACAGGAGTTAAACCGCGACCTGACCGTCGCCGTCCTGCGAACCTACCGCGACCGAGAACCGCGAGCCGAGAGCTATCTCGACGCGATGGCGGCCTCGGGCATCCGAGGGGTTCGCGCCGCCGAAAACGGGTGGAACGTGACCTGCGCCGACATCGACCCCGACGCCGTCGATCTCTGCCGAGAAAATTTCGAGCGAAACGACCTGCCGGGCGACGTCGTCCACCGAAACGCCAACGCGCTCATGCACGAGTCGGTGTTCGACATCGTAGACATCGATCCATTTGGAACCCCGATTCCCTTCGCGGACGCCGCCTTCGCCAACACCCGCGACCTCGTCTGCGTGACGGCGACGGACACGGCACCGCTCTGTGGCGCGCACTTCCACAGCGGCGTCAGAAAGTACAGCGCGGTTCCGCGGAACACGGACTACCACGCCGAGGTCGGCGTTCGAATCCTCCTCTCCGCGCTCGCCCGAACCGCCGCGCGGTACGATACGGGCGTCACGCCGATTTTGACCCACGCGACGAGCCACTACGTTCGAACCTATCTCGAACTCGACCACCGCGCGACAGACGCGAACGATGCCGTGGACGAACTCGGCCACATCTATCACTGCGAGGACTGTCTCCATCGCGAGTACGAGCACGGCTTGATTGCGAATCCGCCCGAAACCTGCCCGGCCTGTGGAGGTAACTGCGTTCTCACCGCTGGCCCGGTTTGGCTCGGAGCGACTCACGACGCGGAGTTCGTCGCCGAGGTGCGCGACAACGTCACGGAGGACATGGGACGCGCGAAACGCGCGAACAAACTCCTCGACTCGCTCTCCGGCGAACTCCACGAGCCGACCCACTACGACCAGCATCGACTCTGCAAGGAGTGGACGCGCTCCGCTTCCGGCATGGACGAGTTTTTGGAACGGCTTCGTGACGCGGGCCACGAAGCGTCCCGCGCTCACTACGGCGGAACGACGTTCAAGACGCCCGCGAGCGTCGAGGAAATTCGAATCGCGACCGAAACGTAGCGAAATTATTTGTGCGTTTTCGTGGAAGTAGTAGGTGTGAACGTTCGAGTGACCACGCGCGAAATCGCCGACGAGGTGCGTGAACAGGAAATTACGTTCCTCGCGGCGGGTATCGCGTTCTACGCATTCGTCTCGATACTCCCGGCCCTCCTCCTCGGTCTGGCCCTCGTCTCCATCGTCGGCGGCGAAAGCATCGCCACCGAAGTCGTCACGACCGCCCAGCGATTTCTCTCGCCCGCCGCGGAGGCGGTCATTTACGAGGCGTTTACGACCCGGTCGGGACGCGGTAGTGCGACGATTGTCGGCATCCTCGTCCTTGTCTGGAGTACACTTCGGGTGTTCCGCGGCCTCGACAAGGCGTTTTCGCGAGTGTACGATTCGAACCACGAGGAGTCGTTCGTCGAGACGCTGGTCGATGCGTCCATCGTCGTGGTCGTCATCGCGCTGGCGCTCCTCGGATTGGGACTCGGACGCATCGTCTTCTCCGCGTTTTCGTGGGTTCCGTTCGCAAAAACGGTCTCCTCTATCGTCGTCCTCTTGGCTCTTGTCCCGGTGTTACTCCCGCTCTATTACTTCTTTCCGGATGCGGACGTGACGGTACGACAAGCCCTTCCAGGGACGATACTGGCGACGGTCGGTTGGGTCGTCCTGCAAGCACTGTTTCAAGCGTACGCCGAATCCGCGGCGCAGTTCGCCGCCTACGGCGTCCTCGGCGGCGCGCTTTTGTTGGTTTCGTGGCTCTACCTGGGTGCAATCGTCCTCCTGCTCGGCGCAGTGGTGAACGCGGTTCTCGCCGGAGGGACTTTCAGGAAAACTAAAGACGCGGGAGCAACCAACAGCAAACAGCAGGTAGACTCAGGAGAGTACATGACCGACGATACAGAGCAGTCCGCCCCGGACATCCTCAAGCTGCACGGCGACGTAGAGCGTCTCCAATCGGAGTTCGAGGAATTCGAGCAAGACGTCGACGAGCGAACGGTTCAGAAACCCGAACTGGAGTCGGAGCTAAAGCGATACGTCCGCAGACGAATGCGGCGCGGACACGCCCGCGGGTGGGGTCCCTACCTCGTTCTCCTGTACGGGACAGTGATGACTCTCGGCGCGTTCCGATGGCTCGAGAGCGGCTGGGCCATCGCCGCCATGCTCGTTATCTGGCTCTCGACCCTCGGACTGTACACGCTGATGGTTCTCGTCGGATTCGGCGTCAGCGCGGTCGGCGTGCCGGGACGTGTCGGCGGACGAATCCGCGACTGGCGTTCGTAATCATGGCTCGTGGATGGGGCGTCATCGAACTAGTTCGTGGGATTTTGCCGGGGTGGGCACCGGAGCTGTTCGTGTTCGTCACACAACTCGGAGACGTGTGGTTCCTCTTCGTCGTCGGCGCGCTCTGTTACTGGTTCAATGACGACCGTGAGCGCTTCGCGTTCGTCCTCGCGGTAACGTTGGGCGCGCTCGCGTTGACGCTCGCGCTGAAGGAGTTCTTTGCACTGGCGCGACCGAGCGAAGCGCTCCGATTCGTCGATTCGACCGGCTACGGCTTTCCGAGCGGCCACGCCATCGGTTCCACCGTGTTTTGGGGCACCCTCGCGCTGGCGGTAGACCGTTGGAACCGCGGGATACGAATCGCCGGAGCGGCCGCAATCGTGACGCTGGTGATTCTGTCGCGAATCGTCCTCGGCGTGCATTACGCGATCGACGTTGTCGTCGGCGTGGCCGTCGGTCTCGCGTATATCGCGTTCGTCGTCAAGGGCCTCCGTTGGCGGCCGACTCCGGCGTTCGGATTCGCGGTTGTCATCGCGCTGGCTGCCGTACTGCTGGCGCTGCAACCGCCAACGACAGAATACGGCTTGTTCGACTCCGTTGCCGCACTCGGCGGCGCGGTTGGTGCCTTACTGTTCTGGCGAGAGGTAGGCCCCCCTGATGGGTCGGTAACCCCCATCGCAGGCGTCGCCGGACTACTCGCACTCGGCGTCCTCTCCTACGTCGGACTCGAGCTCTCGATTCCGCTCGCCGGAGTGTTCGCGGTTAATGCGATCGTTCAAGCGGGCGTCGTCGCCTATCCGCGAATCGTAGGGCGATAAAAGGGTCAAAGAGCCGCTCTCGCTACCTCGTCGCATCAGCAGTAAAACAAACGGTTGTCGTTGCTAGCGTTAGAATTTCTCCAAGTAGCGCTCTTTCTCCCAGCCGCTGACGTAGGTTTTGTAGTCATTGTACTCGGCGGTTTTGACCGTGGTGAATTTATCGACGACGTGGTCGCCGAGCGCTTCCGTGATGACCTCGTCCGATTGGAGCGCATCGACTGCTTCCGAAAGGCTGCCGGGGAGCATGGTGATGCCGTAATCGTCAAGCTTCTCGTCGTCGAACTCGTAGATATCCTCACGAACGGGTTCGCCGGGGTCTGCGCCGTTCTCGATACCTTCCAGTCCGGCACTGATGACGGCGGCGAGTGCGAGGTACGGATTACACGACGGGTCGGGACTGCGGATTTCGAATCGTGAACTCGCGCCCGCGGCGTCCGGAACGCGGATGAGGGCAGAACGGTTTACACCGCTCCACGCGACGTAGACGGGTGCCTCGTAGCCGGGGACGAGACGTTTGTAGGAGTTGACAGTCGGATTGGTGATTGCCGTAAACGCTTCTGCGTGGTTGAGGATACCACCCATGAAATTATACGCAGTCTCGGAGAGGTTGAACTCGTCGTCAGCGTCGGCGAAGGCGTTGCCGTCCTCGTCGAAGAGGCTCATGTGACAGTGCATGCCCGACCCGTTAATCGCCGAGATGGGTTTCGGCATGAACGTGGCGTGGATGTCGTTCTGTTCGGCGACGGCGCGAACCACGGCGCGGAAGGTGGCGATGTTGTCCGCGGCGGAAAGCGCGTCGTCGTATTTAAAGTTGATTTCGTGCTGACCATCAGCGACTTCGTGGTGGCTGGCTTCGATTTCGAAGCCCATCTGTTCCAGCGTGAAGATGACTTCGCGGCGCACGTCGCTCGCCATATCTTTCGGCGCGAGGTCGAAGTAGCCGCCGGAGTCGTGCGGGATGGTGGTTGCTTTTCCATCCTCGTCCTTTTCGAAGAGGAAGAACTCGGGTTCGGGGCCGATGCTGACGGAGTACCCCATCTGGTCGGCTCTGTCGAGAACACGTTTGAGAACCTGTCGAGGGCCGCCTGAGAACGGCGTTCCGTCGGTATTCACCACGTCGCAGATGAGGCGCGCGCTCGCGGTTTCGCCGTTCGAACGCCACGGGAGAACCTCGAACGTGGACGGGTCGGGTTCGAGGCGCATGTCGCTCTCCTGGATGCGAGCGAATCCCTCGATAGAAGAGCCGTCGAACCAAATACCTTCATCGAAGGCCTTCTCGACTTGGTGGGCCGGGATGCTGACGTTCTTGACCGTCCCTGTAATGTCGGTGAACTGGAGGCGAACGAAATCCACGTTTTCGCGCTCGATTGCTTCCAAAACGTCCTGTTCTTCTTTCCCCAACCCTTCCTCTTCTTTCGCGGCAATATTTCCGTCTGTCATCTTTATCGACAGTCTACGCAAATACATCCATCATTAAAACTGTAACGGTTGGTCAATTGTGCAATTTTTGCCCAGAATTGGATATTCGTTAAATTCTAATGCTTGGAGTGGGATGGTTGGTGTAATGACGTATGAAAATCTGGATGCGAAGTTAGTAAACGAACTACTCGGCGACGGGAGAGCAAGTCTTCGAAGTCTCGCGGAGAAACTTGATGTTTCGGTAACAACTATTTCGAATCATCTAGCGGATTTAGAGGAGAGAGGTGTCATCCAAGGATACAGCCCGCGCGTGGATTACGACGCGCTCGGTTACGACGTGACCGCAGTCGTCCAGTTGAAGGTAGAAGGGAACGCCCTCCCGGAAGTGACCGACCGACTGCGAGACCACGACCAGATGATAAGCGTGTACGAAGTCACGGGGGACTACGACATTATCGCCATCGGAAAATTCACGGATACGGACGGAATGAACAAACAAATCAAAAAACTGCTCATCGACCCGGATATCAAAGAGAGCAACACGAGCGTCGTGTTGAACGCCGCGAGCGAACACGAGCAGTTCAAACTCGACATCGAGGAGTAATCACTCGCCAACTACTCGATTTACAGTAAACGCTTAGACCCCGGGACGAGTCGCCCAAGTTATGAGCGTTATCGCGGAGTTCACGCTTCACGCTCCGACCATCGCGCTGACACCGACGCTCGAAGCGGTTCCCGGGATGACCGTCGAACTCGACCAACAGATGGTAGCACAGGGATACACGCCGCTCGTCATCGTCTGGGCGAGCGGCGGCGATTTCGAGGCGTTCGACACCGCCCTTGAAACGGATACGACGATCGCCTCGCACGCGATTATCGAAGACCTCGATGGTCGGAAACTGTATCGGTTAGAACTCTCTCGGAAGGACCTTCAGGAGGTGTATCCCGCGTATCAAAACGTCGGGGCTGTCCCGATGTCCGGACACGGAAAAGCGGGCGTCTGGCGGCGGCGTATTCGATTTCCCAACCGCGACGCGTTGGTTGATTTTCAGCAGTTCTGCACCGAGAAAACCATCGATTTCTCGCTCAAACGACTCTACACCCCGGGCGACGACGAGACGGCGTTTCAGTTGACCGAACCCCAACTCGAAGCGCTCGTCGCCGCATACGAGGTCGGATACTTCAACGTCCCGCGCGACGCGACGCTCAAAGAGTTGAGTTCCGAGTTGGGAATCAGCAAACAGTCCGTCTCGGAACGACTGCGACGTGCGCAGTCCCGCTTCGTTTCGAACGCCATCCTCGGAAAGTGATATAAACAGCATGATTTGTAAGGCCAACGTTGAGATAGACTGACGTACATAAATCAACAAAGAAACAATCGAAAGTGCAGATTTCCAACCGAATCGCCCTCCATCCAAAATGCCCCTTCCAGACGACATCGACACGACCGCACCGTCAGTTGTATTCTCGACACTCGCCAGTCCGCGGCGGCGACTCGTCCTTCGAGAGCTGCTTAATGGAGAGCAGTCCGTAACGAGCCTCGCGCAGAAAATTGCATCCGAGGAGACGGACAGCGAACCGCGACGGATTTACGCCCAACTGCATCACAGCCACCTGCCGAAGCTCGAAGATTCCGGATTCGTAGCCGTCGGAGACGGCACCGTCAGACTCGTTTGCCGTCGGGAGACTATCGAACCGTATCTGATACTCGCGGAGCGATACGACTCGCGGGGCGACTAGTCCCTCAAAAAGCGTTGAGTAGCCGCGTTCGGACGAAAATTTGAAATAGTCGATAGCGGTGCGGTTGCGGAAAGCGGTTCGGAGTGCGGTTGTGTGGTTAGGCTGCGGCCGAGAGTTACATCGCGCCGCCCATGCCGCCCATGCCGCCCATGCCACCCATGCCGCCCATGCCGCCTGCTGGTGGGCCGCCCGCGTCCTCGTCGTCGTCACTGCTGCCGCCTTTCAGTTCGCCTGCTGCGATAACGTCGTCGATGCGCAGGAGCATGACGGCGGCTTCCGTCGCGCTTTCGATCGCCTGCGTTTTGACTCGAAGGGGTTCGACGACGCCGTCTTCTTCCATGTCCACGATGTCGCCGGTGTAGGCGTCGAGTCCGGAGGTCGTCGCGCCACCGTCGTGTTTGCTACGGAGGTCAACGAGCGAGTCGATGGGGTCGAGTCCGGCGTTCTCGGCGAGCGTGCGTGGAATGACTTCGAGCGTGTCGGCGAACGCTTCGACGGCCAACTGTTCGCGGCCGCCGACGCTGTCCGCGTAGTCGCGCAGGGCGAGGGCGAGTTTCGTCTCCGGAGCACCACCGCCGGGGAGCACTTTGCCGTCTTCGAGCGTAACGCGGACGACGCCGAGGCTGTCCTCGACTGCGCGTTCGACTTCGTCGACGACGTGTTCCGTGCCGCCGCGGAGGATGAGGCTGACGGATTTCGCCTCTTCGACGTCTTCCACGAAGATGCGCTGGTCGCCGCCGACGTCCTTCTGGGCGACGCTGCCGGCGAATCCGAGGTCGTCTTCCGTAATGTCGTCGACGCTATTCACGAGGGTCGCGCCCGTTGCGCGGGCGAGTTTGTCCATGTCGCTGGATTTCGCGCGTCGGACAGCCAGGATGCCTTCCTGCGCGAGGAAGTGCTGTGCCATGTCGTCGATGCCGCCGTCCACGAAGACGACGTCAGCGCCGACATCGACCAGCGAATCGACCATTTCGCGGAGCTGTTTTTCTTCTTGGTCGAGGAACTGCTGAAGTTGGTCGGGGTCGGTGACGTTGACTTCGGCGTCGATTTCCGTTTCCTTGATTTCGAGCGCGCCGTCGAGGAGGGCGACGTCGGCGTCTTCCGCAAAGTACGGCATGTTGTCGTGGACGCGCTCCTTGTCGATGATGACGCCTTCGACGAGTTCCGAGTTGTCGATGGTGCCGCCGACAACTTTCTCGACTTTGATGTTGTCCGTATCGATTTCGTCGTCGTCGGCGACGCTCTGGACGGCGTTGACGACGAGTTGTGCGAGATGGTCCTTGGCGTTCTCCGCGCCTTTGCCGGTCATCGCCGTGGCGGCGATTTTTTCGAGGTATTCGGTGTCGTCCGCGTCCACTTCGATTGCGGCGTCTTCGAGGACTTCCTTGGCCTTCTCGGCGGCCTGTCGGTATCCCTGCGCGAGCGTGGTCGCGTGGATGTCCTGTTCGAGGAGGTCTTCGGCCTTCTGGAGGAGTTCACCGGCAACGACGACCGCGCTGGTCGTTCCGTCGCCGACCTCGTCCTCCTGCGTTTCAGCCACTTCGACGACCATGTTGGCCGCCGGGTGCTCGATTTCCATCTCTTTCAGAATGGTGACACCGTCGTTCGTGACGACGACGTCGCCCATCGAATCGACGAGCATTTTGTCCATCCCTTTCGGTCCGAGTGTGGTACGTACGGCCTCTGCAACCGCCTTCCCGGCGGTGATGTTCATGGACTGCGCGTCGCGACCGGAGGTTCGCTGGCTGTCCTCTGAAAGAACGATAAGTGGCTGGTTGCCCATTGGCTGTGACATAGTCATCACATGGGTTGATTGCGATTCTATATAAACTTTTTCTTGGACGCGTGCGAACGTGCCACAAACGCCTTTCGGAAGGGAATGCTACGCAGTAACAGGAATTCATTTATAAGGAAAAGTGGCGTTCACTATCGAATCGACGGCACTCTTACCCGCTGAACTGGTGATACTCCATCCCCTTTCGCTTCATCTCGTTGCGTTTGCGTTCGAGGAACGAATACACCGCGCCGTGAGGTGCACCATCGAGAATCATCTCGGCGGCGCTTCGAACCGTCTCCACCTGCTGTGGATGGCCGATGATGCCGAGCGTCGTCCCATAGATGACCACGTTGGCACCCGTCAATTCTTCCATCAGTTGTCGAGTTCTGCCGTTCTCGCCGATGAGTCGTCCTTTCTGCCGCTGGAGGTCGTTTTTGTTGCGGGCCGCGGCGTCGATGTCCACGAGGTCGAACAGCATCAGGTCGTCTTCGAGCAGTGCGAGCGCCTCGTCCGGAGCGAACCCGCGACCGATGGCTCTGACGATTTCCGGCGCTTTCAGTCCGCGGACGGGGTCGCCAGTCTTTTCGACCCGTACCGAACCGTCGTCGGAGTCGATGTCGAGGCGCACGTCCGCACGGCTCTCTATCTCTCGCATTGTCTCACCGCCTTCGCCGATGAGAACGCCGATTCGGTCCTGCGGTATCGTCACGTGCTTCATGACCGCTCTTACCACCTGACGCGGTTTAAGCCCTTCCCCACGACCTTTTGCCAGGAAGGGAGGTTGATCAAAACCCCCTCGCTCCCTGCGATCGCTCGTGGCCCGCTCGTTCGAACGATTTCACTCATCATTCACGGAGATCGAACCAGTATTTCATCGGTTGTGTTGTCCGCTGATTTCGGCGGTTGTGCCGTTTTCCGAAACCGGCGTCGTATCCACTTTGACAACCCGAATCGAGCTACATCGTCCCGATTTGGAGTACAAACCACAAATCCATCCGTGGATAATATTGATAAGTGGCTAAAAATAACATACGATTATGGAATCGTCGAACAACGGTTCGTGGTCGAAATACGATAAGTTGGCAGGGCTGCTGGCGGTCGGGCTGTTCGCTGGCTACTTCGTCCAGCCGATTGAAGCGATTATCGTCGCCGTGGTGTCGCCGCTTCTCTCGCCGCTCGCGGTGTGGCTTCCGTTCTCGCTGTTCATCGTCGCCCTCGCGGGGACGACCGGACTCTACACCGCGATTTTGCAGACGAAACTCCGCGATAATGAGCGAATGGAGCGACTTCAAGCGAAAATGAAGACGCTTCAGGAGCGAGTGCAGACTGCCCGAAACGAGGGTGACGAAGGCGAACTTAATGAGCTTCGTTCAGAACAACAGGAACTGATGCAGAGTCAACTAAAGATGATGAAGGAAAGCGTTCGACCAATGGTCTGGAGTCTCTTGATTACCGCCCCGGCGTTCATCTGGCTTCGATGGGTGTTCACGTCGCCCGCCGCAGCAGTCACGCCGGTGGCATTCTTTTTCCCGGTTATCGGCCAAATCGCGTGGACGGCAACGGTTGTGGGGCCACTACAGGTGTGGTTGGTCTGGTACATCGGCGCATCAATCTCGTCGGGATACGTCAGCCGAAAAATCGCGCAGCAGGCCCTGTAGTCAACGGTTCTGTAATCGCAGTTTTTCGGTCGTCGCTACGTTTCCGGATTCGAATTTTCCCGAATCCATTCTTCGAGTTCGTCGCCGCGAACCTCCAACCCTTCCCGTTGGAAGAACGACGCGATGTTGGCACAGTCACGGGTCAGAAATTCCCCGCTATTGGGGTGGTGATAGGTCACCGCCTGTCCTACGTCGATGATGCAGAGTTCGCCGTTGCTAACGAGGATGTTGTACTCGGAGAGGTCGCCGTGGACGAGTCCCGAATCGAACAGTCGTCGCATGTACTCCCTGACGACTTCGTAGGCGGTTTCCGGATTTTCGAGTCGGGCGTCCGCGAGGGTGGGCGCTCGCCTTCCGTCGTTTCCCATGAACTCCATCACCAGCACGTTTCGCTGGACTGCGATGGGTTCCGGTACTCGCACGCCCGCTTTTCTGGCCCGCTTTAGGTTGGCGTACTCCTTGCGAACCCACGCGAGGACGATTCGCTTTTTGTCCCCGCCGAGTTCCTCGAATCGCGGGTCGCCGACGAGATACTCCCGCATATCGCGGAAGTCGCTGGCGTTGATTCGGTAGATTTTGACCGCAACCTCCACCTCCTCTCCCAACGCGCTGTAGACGGTCGCTTCCTTGCCGGACGAAATCGGCCCGCCGAACGCCTGAACGTAGCCGTCCTGCACGAGTTTGTACAGTGCGGCGAGCGTGGCGTCGTCGAAGACGGACTGCTCGACTTTGAACTGATCCGAGTCTTTGACCCGTTCCCGAAATTGGTTGAACTCTCGGTCGCGCTTTCGCGCGATGCGGTCGGCTTCGGTGTCGGAAACGTCGATTTCCTCCCACTCGTCGCCGGGTGACTCGGTGTTTTCCGGGTCAAGCAGTCCGTACTCCTCACTCATCTATCCCCGTCTATGGGGAGGAGCGGTAAAAGGGTGGCCCGTTCCTGTCGGTTCGTTTCAGTTAGTGCGATTCGTCCCGCTAGTACGATTCCTTGTGGAGAATTTCCTCGACCGGGCGTCGAGGAAGGCGGTCAGGCTCCGCTCCACCGCTCGGACCGATTGCAAGGAGCATCACCGGAATTTCGTCGTCGGGGAGGTTGAGGAACTCCGCGATACGCTCTTGGTCGAAGCCGATCATCGGCGTGGCGGTTAGCCCTCGCGCGTGCGCTGAGAGCATGAGGTTTTCTGCGGCGAGGCTGGCGTTTCGAATCGCGTAGTCGCGCCCGGTCTGGTCGTCGTCGTACATGCCGACCGTCTGGCCTTTCGTCTCCGCCGCGGTTTCTTCGTCCAATCGGCCCGCTTCGACCCACTCATCGAAAACGCGATCCGCCGTCTTCGCGTCGGTGTGACCGACGACCAGAATGGCGGTTCCGGCGTCGCGGATGTGCTCTTGGCCGTAGGCGATTTCGACGATTTCGTCCAGTCGCTCTTCGTCCTGCACGGAGACGAACTCCCACGGTTGGAGATTGTACGACGACGGTGCGATTGCGGCGTCTCGAATCAGTTCCTCCAACGTCTCCTCGTCCAAATCCGCATCCGGGTCGAAGTTGTGGCCCGACCGCCGGGTGCGGAGTGCTTCGATGACGTTCGGAAATTCGGCGTCGTGGTCTGCGTCCAAATCCTCGGTAGACAGGTTCTGTGACATCGTGCGACGAATTATGCACTCGGTATTTAACCGAAACACGGAAACGGCCGAGATTTCCGATTGCGATGTGCTACCGTGGCTATGAAAATGAAGAACAACGGAACAAGCGAAGCGAGTTCACTCTGTGAGTGATAGGCCGAAGGGACAACCACTGGAAATCGACTCTCTCTGTATCCTTCAAAATCAGCAACCTACACACCGCTAGCGGCCAGTTTTCCCTCCGGGAAATCTCCGGTTTTCCGGAGCGAGAAACCCTCGAAGGAACGAGGACGACAAGCGAAGCGAGTCGTCCGACGTGACTAAGGGGGTGACGAAGTGCTTTTGGTACAGCTTTTACAGGCAGACGGCCAGCGTCCGCGTCGATTCGACGCGGACGCTGGCCTTCGACCGTCGTAAATTGCGACCGTCGTAAAAGGTGTTAGCTGATATGCCCTTCTTGGCGCAGTTGGTCGGCCTCCTGCTTGTCGTAGCGCCATTTGATGTCGGCCTTTTCGTCCTGCCAGTCCCACGGCTCTACGAGGACGATGTCGTCCTCTCGAATCCAGACGCGTTTTTGCATCTTGCCGGGGATTCGAGCGGTTCGTTCCGTGCCGTCTGCGCATCGAACTTTGACGCGATTCGCACCGAGCATGTTGGTGACGGTAGCGAATACCTCATCATCGTCAGGCATGCGGAGGTTGTTTCGTCCGCTGTTGTCACTCATACCCCATAGTTGGAGGTCATCGGTTTTAAATCCGCTGTCCTGCGCGGCAGGTACACCTCCGTAGCCGGATGGGGGTTCGGAGCGAATCAATCCGCGCAACTGCCACTTTTAAGACGCTCCCGGACACATTCCGGGCTATGCTCGGAAAACTCGGTGCCAAAGGCATCGTCGGTCTGCTCGCACTCGTCGCCGGAATCGCGGTTATCGCCCTCCAAAACATCATCATCGCCGCAGGAATGGCGCTCGTCGTCGTCGGATTCGTCCTGACCGCGTGGGGACTCGTTTCGGGCTTGCTGGGGAGTTTCGGAATGGGCGCGATGATGGGCGGCGGATTCGAATAAAACGGAGGAACCGTCGGTTACTCGGCCTGTCGAATCTTCTTTCGACCCGGTGCGATGAGGTCGTCCAAATAGGTCGCCAGCGCGCTCTTTGCGTCCGCAGGATGCAGTTCGCCGCTCTCCAAGTCGCCTTCGAGCGAGTGGTAGTCGTCGTATTCGAGGTTACCACCGTACTTGTCGGGGCGTTCGACCACGACCTGCTGGAATCGCGGGAAGACGTGGTACTCGAAGATTTGGAGCACCGGATTTTCGAGGTCGCCCTCTGGGTCGCGGGTCGGGGGGCAGAACGCCGAGTTGACCTTCTCCTCGATGTCCTCGGTCGAATCCTCCATGGAGATGGTGACGCCCTTGCTGGAGGACATCTTCCCCTCGCCGGAACCGAGGTCGGCGATGAGCGGCGTATGGATGCAGGTCGGTGCGTCGTAGCCGATACTCGGCAAGGTGTCGCGGGCGAGCATGTGGACTTTTCGCTGTTCCATGCCGCCGATTGCGAGATCTAAATCGAGGTATTCGATGTCGAGCGCCTGCATCAGGGGGTACACTGCCTGCGAGACTTTCGTGGATTCGCCGCTCTGAATTTCCGACATCGCCCTGCTCGCTCGGTTGAGCGTCGTCTCAAGTTCGAGGCTGTGGAGGTCGAGGACGTAGTCGTCGTCCATCTGGAACTCGGAACCGAATCGGAACTCGGTGTTTGCCTCGTCCAGTCCGTAGGCAATGAACTGCTCTTTCATGCGTTCCGCGGTTTCCCGAATCTCCTCGAAGGTTCCCTTATCGTTCAGGTAGGCGTGAACGTCGGCGAGGAGAATGACGACCTCGAAGCCGGCCTCCTGCAAGTCGATAAGTTTGTTCGCGGTGAGCATGTGTCCGATGTGGAGCACGCCGGACGGTTCGTAGCCGACGTAGGCGCGCTTGCCCTCCGGATCGGCGGCGAGGTTGCGCACTTCCTCTTCGGTCACCAACTCCTCGGCGTTCCGGGAGATTAAGTCGTAAGCGTCCATGCACGCAAAAAGTTGGCTCACCGGCTTTAGGGTTACGTCATGTCCCAACAGCCAAGTCACCGGGGGGAAAAGACGAAGTATGAACGCGGCGAGAATCGGACTCTGGTTGGTCGTCCTCGGCGGCCTCGCGCTCTATCCCGCGATATATTTCGGCAGGGGAGTCGGCACAACGACGAGCGAGTACGTGCTGTTGTACGCGTCAATACTGGCGGTCGGATTCGGTGTCGCACTCTGGGGACTGCACGTTCTTCGAACGTTTTCCGTGGAGTGGACGGCCTGAGCAAAACTAACACATCGACTAGTTGCCGAACGAAGATGAAGATGAAGAAGACGAAGGCGACGATGAGGATGACGAAGACCGACGCTCGTCGGCCCTGCGCTCGGCGCGGTGTTCGCTGATGAGTTGGTCGAGCTGTTCGGTTTTCTCCTCCTTCCGGCGGTCTTCCGCACGGTCGCGCCACTCCCCGATAACCGATTCAACCTCCGACTCGCGCGCAACGGCGAGTTCGTCGATTTCCTGAATCGTCACCTCGCTCGCCGGTCCGACCGGAATGTCGTTGTCGAACAATACGTCGTCCGCCGCATCCGAGATTCCACCCGCCTTGAGCACGACTCGCGGATCGATATCCGCGAGTCGTTTTGCGGTCGAGCGACCGGCACCGCTTGCATCACGGAGGTAAATCACGTCGTCTTCGGCGAGTCCGTAGCTCTCGTGAGCGACGTCGATGGCATCGTTGGTGAACTTCGAGATGGGTTTGACGGCGACGAGTCCGGCCTTCTTCTCGGCCACGTCGCTGAAGTTCGAGTGGTCGAGCTTCCACAGTTCCTTGAGTCGTTCGAGTTTGCCGTCTAACTCCTCGATTCGCGCGTCGCGGTCGTCCAGTTCGTCCTCCAGTCGGTTGTTCTCGCGCCGAAGCCGAGAGATTTCGCGTCTGGCACGGACGTTCTCGCGCTCCTCCCGTTTGGCGTCCGAGAGGTCGCGTTCTAGGTCCTCGATTCGCTCGTCTTTCTCTTCCACGGTCTCCCGTAGGCCGTCGGTGTGCGACTGTAAGCGTTCGACTTGCGATTCGAGCTGTTTGATTCGCTTTTCCTCAGCGGAGAGTTCCCGAACTGTGTGTTCTGACTCTTCATCCTCCGGTTCCGGGTCGTCCGAGAGGTCATCGACCGCGCTTTCGACGCTCTCGTCGCCAGCGACCACGCGTGCGGTCACCTCGCTCGGATTCATGCCCGCTGGGACTTTTCGAGCGATGCGCTGGAACTGGTTTTCGTGGCCGTCGAACGCGAACAACGCCGCGGCCATGGCGTCCCGCTGGTGGTCGTTGTCGTAGTTTTCCTCTCGGGTTCGGTGCTGTTTTTCGTCTATCGGAAGGTCGGTTTCGGGCGTCCACGAGGCCGCGTCGAAGCTCCGGCGAATCTTCTCGACCGTTTCCGGCATCGGCGTCACGTCCGCGGCGACGATAATCGGTCTCCCGCGCTCGATTATCCATTCGATTACGTCCGCGGTGTCCGCGGTTCTCGTGCTCCACACGTCGAGGAGCGACCCGTCCAAACCGACCAGTGCGACCGCGGTGGTGGTTCCAGGGTCGATACCGACGATGACGTGGTCGCGACGCTTAACGAGGGGTTCGAACTCGATCCCGTCCCGGCGGAGGCGCTCGATTTCGACACGAACGTCGCCTGCTCTGCGGGAGGAAACCGGAATGTCGCCGGGACGAGCAGACACCTCGAACACCGCGTTGGAGTAACCGCCGTACTTTTCGGTGACCTCGCGCTCGTAGTCCAGTCCGGCGCTCCGAAGGTCGGATTCGACTTTTCTGGTCGTTTCCTTCACGGAGCCGTGAATCCGCCGCGTGAATCGGTCTTCGCTCCACCCGCCTTTTCCGGTCGAACGCCCGCGAGAGACTTTGACGCGGGTTGTATCGGTGAACGCCGTCACCTCGTGGCCGACGTTCATCGCGGCGAGTCGGGCCGCAGCCTCCGCTTCGCGCATCGGCTTCTTTCCGTAGGGAACCCCGTGTCTGGATGCGACTCGGGAGAGCGGTTCCGGTCGTTCCGCACCGGTCACTTGGACGAGCCGAGTCCCGTCCGGAAGCCCTCGAAGGAAGTGGACGAGGGCGTCCTTGTTCTCGGCGAGTTCGTACATGTTGTCCGTCGCCAACAGCGCGGGTTCATCGCGCTCTACGAGTCGCCGAAGTTTGCGGTAGGAAACGACGTCGCGGTCTACCTGCTCGCCATCGTAGACGACGAGCGCGTAGGAGGGAGAATTACCCCGCACGTCCCCGCTTTGGATGTCGATTCCGTAGACGAGAACGTCGAGGGCACTCGTTCGCTCGCTCACGCTTCGCGGTAGGTGCCCTCGAAATATAAATCCGGCGCGGAAACCGCGTTCCGACTCCGCCGAAAGCGGTCGAAATCGACGGAGTCGGTAGCTCGTCGGAGACTCGTTGCAGAGTCGGGCGGATGTTCGCCGCAGTTCCGGCGATGGAGTGAGCGTCTACGCGTCGGTGAGGTACTGCTCGACGGACCAGCCCCACACGTTGCGGTCGAGCCAGTGGACGCCCCACCAGCGATAGCCATCCTTGTCGATCGGGCCGTTCATGATTTCGCCGACTTCGCCCGGCGAAATCGTGGCGACGATTGGTTGGTCGGTTCCGGGTTGTTCGCGCGTGTTCAGGTTGGTCGTCGGCGTGACTCGGTCACCGTCCACGAACCGGTCGCCACCGCCGTCACCGCCGTTGACGAGGCTCATGAAGTAATTCCAGTCCCACGTCGAACCGGGGTCGGTGTGGTCATTGTAGCCGCAGTCGGATTCGGGTACTTGATGATGTCCGATAATGCCACTGCCGTTGCGGGCGTCGCACGGCGCGACTCCAGTCGGATGTGTCTTCGAGATGCCGTAAGTGTCACAGAGCCAACTGACGATGTTGGCGGATTTCTGGTATAGTGCGTCGGTGAAGTTCGTCTCGCCAACGTAGCCTTCGTGTTCGATACCGACGGAGTGAGCGTTGTAGTTCGTACCGCCAGCGTGCCACGCGGTGTCCTCATTGTGAACCATTTGCGTGGTGTGGCCGTCGGAGTTCCGCATCACGTACTGGGCGCTGACGTTGGAGTCGGGATTCTGGAGCCAACTGACGGCTCCGGCGTAGCTTCCCTGCGTCACGTGGATGACAACCCAGTTAATCGAACTCGCACTTCTGTTCGTGTTTGAGTAGTTGCTCGAATCCGCCGCAACCCATCTGTCCGCGTAAGGGTCTTGAACATGTGCGCTCGCCGTTCCGGACAGTCCAACGCTTCCAAGTCCAATCGCACCAGCCGCTCCGAGCTGTTTCAGTAGACTTCTTCTATTCTTATTCATTATGAGTTATTTAATGTAGTAATCCATTATAATATTTTTTATCGTCAGTAAATATGTTCAAAAATGGATTTGGAATTGTGAAGTGACAGAACATCAAATGTAAACAGCAAACCATCCTCTACGTTAATTCGTCCAATCGGTACGTCCACCCGTTCCGCGTTCGAGGATGACCCGTTACTCGTTCGCACTACTCGTCTCGATACGGCACGTCGATGATGTCGCCGTCGTCAGGCGCGAACACCTCGCCGTCGAACTCCTCGCGGGCCTCCCGGAGATGGGTCGAAACGTCGCCTGCGTAGCGCGAGGAAACGTGCATCAGTGCGAGCCGAACCGCCCCCGCCCGCTGGGCGATGTTTCCGGCCTCCGCCGCGGTCGAATGGGCGGTTTTCTGCGCACGCTCGGCCCTGTCGTTTGCGAACGTCGCGTCGTGGACGAGCAAATCGGCGTTTTCCGCCACGGAGACAACCTGCTCCGACGGTCGCGAGTCCGCGGTGTAAACGAATTTGCGCCCGGGTCGCGGGTCGCCGACGACCTGTTCGGGATCGACGATGGTTCCGTCTTCGAGTTCGACCGGGTTTCCGGCGTGGAGTTGCTGGAACTTCGGGCCGATGGGGACGCCGAGTTCTTCGGCGTGTTCGCGGTCGAAGCGACCCTTTCGGTCGTCTTCGACCAGTGCGTAGCCCAAGGAGTTAGTTTCGTGGTCAGTTCGAAACGCACGAACTTCGTACTCGTCTCTTTGAACCATCGTTTCGCCGGGTGAGACTTCCGTGATGTGAATCGGAAACGACGGCTGACTACCCACCGCGTGAACCAACGTGTCGATGTCGTCGCCGGTTCCGCGGGGCGTGTAAATCGTGAGCGGGTCGTCGCGGTCGTTGAAGTTCCACGTTTGGACGAGGCCGGGAACCCCGAGAACGTGGTCGCCGTGGAGGTGCGAGATGAACAGGTCGGAGACGGTAAACCCGGTTCCGAAGCGCATCATCTGGCGTTGGGTTCCCTCGGCGGCGTCGAACAGCAAACGGTCGCCTTCTCGGTTGACGAGGATGGCACTCGGGTTTCGCTCCGTCGTCGGCACTGCCCCGCTGGTTCCGAGGAAGGTGACTCGCATCGACATCTACTCGCAATTCATTGGTCGATAAGTAAACCGCCTTCGAAACCGTCGCTCGGTTCATCGGGAAATACCGGCCTATGGGTGGCGGTATTCGAGGGTACGGACGGCAGGAGCGACCTAACCGACCGAATCCCCATCTTATCCCGTGAACAGTCGAAGCCGTTTATCCGGTGCCTCGTTGTCGCCTCGTTCGCAGATGAGGAGGGAGATATGACACGAATCCCGAGAACAGTTAGTGCCACATTCGTGGCCGTTCTCGTGGTACTTGCCGGCGGTGTTGCGGTATCGCTCGGTGCCACGGGGCAAACGGACACAGCATCAGAAATGCGGGTTACGAACCTGCAGGAGGAAGCACAGTCGAACGTAACTATCAGCGAACAGCAGAGCGACGGTGAAACCGTCGTTATCGAATCGGTCACCATGTCGGAGGGCGGCTTCGTCGCAATTCACGACGAAAGCCTCCTCGAGGGGAACGTCGTCGGGAGCGTCCTCGGCAACTCGGAGTATCTCGAAGCCGGGACGCACGAAAACGTCACCGTGACGCTCGCGCAACCCGTCAACGAGACGCAGACGCTCATCGCCATGCCGCACCTCGACACCAACGAGAATCGAGTGTACGATTTCGTCATCGGTAACGGAACCGTAGACGGCCCGTACACCGAGCGGGGTTTGCCGATCACCGAAGGTGCGGAAATTTCGGTCGGTGAACCCGAAGAGCCGCCGGAAGACAACGCGACGGACGGACAACCGTCCGAGCAACTCGTCTTCCACGTCGAATCGGCGAGCATCGCGGAATGGTCGTTCGTCGTCGGCGACAGCACCGAACCCGACCGCACTGAAACCGTGAGCGGCGTGGACTTGCAGGACGAGACAGTTCGCCTGAACACGACGGCGCTCCTCCAGAACGAATCGGCAGAGGAAATCGCCCAGCGTGGACAGGACGTTTCGCACGAAGACGTGAAGGATACGGTGGAGTCGAACAACGCGTCGGTTCCGAGTGACTTAGAAACCGTCCGCGTTGTCCTTCGCGACATCAGCGTCCAGAACGTGACGTTCGTGGTGGAACTGCCATCGAACCTGAACGCCACGACAATGCCGGGCCAACCAGAGGTGCCCGAGCAACCGGAGGAGCTCGACGCGAACGTTAGCTTCGAAGACCAGACGACGAGCGGCGAAACGGTAACCGTCGACTCCGTCACCATGTCGGAGGGTGGCTTCGTGACGATTCACGACGAAAGTCTGCTTGAGGGGAACGTCATCGAGAGCATTCTCGGGTCGTCCGAATACCTCGAAGCCGGGACGCACGAAAACGTCACCGTGACGCTCGATGAACCGCTGACCGAGAGTCAGACGCTCATCGCCATGCCGCACCTCGACACCAACGGGAATCAGGTGTACGACTTCGCCACGTCCGAGGGAATGGAAGACCTCCCGTACGTCGTGGATAACGAAGTCGTGGTTGACCCGGCGAACGTGACCGTCGAGGACGGTGCCGAGACGACGACCGCGGAAGAGACCACCACGGCAGCGGAGACGACTGTTGAAGAAACGACGACTCCAGCAGAGGAGACGACGACTCCAGCAGAGGAGACGACGACTGTCGCTGAAGAAACGACGACTGCCGCGGAAACCACGACCACCGAGGAGACACCGCCAGCGGCGGAAACGACCACCGCTGAAGAAACGACCACCGCTGAAGAAACGACCACCGCCGAAAACGGCGGAGAGGTCAGAAACGTCACCAACCTCGGCCCGTCGCTGGAAGTGCAAAACTTAGAAGCGCCCCAGAATGCGACGATCGGCGACACTATCGAAGTGAATGCGACCGTCACCAACCCGACCGACCAGGAACTCTCGCAGTTCGTGGACTTCCGGTTGGAGGGAACGGTCGTTGAGCGCAAAGACGTGAGCCTCGCACCGGGCGAAAGTACGGACGTGACGTACACCGTCAACCTCACCGGTATCGAGCCCGGTACGTACACGCACGGGGTCTACGCGGCCAACTTCGGCCAACTCGCCTCGATTACGATAGCGGACGCCGAGGAAACGACGACCGTCGAAGAGACCACGACGCCTGCGACGACCGCTGCTGAAGAAACGACGACCACTGAAGCGACCACGACGCCGGTGACGACGACCGCCGCGGCAGAAACGACCGTCGCGAACGAAACGACGACTGCCGAAGAGACGACGATTGTTGGAAACGAGACCACCGTTGCCGAGACCACCGTTGCGAACGAAACGACGATAGTCTCGGATACGACGACTGACGCGGGCGCTGAGACGACCACCGTGAACGGGACGAGCGCGTAAGCGAGTCTCGTTCGGTCGGCTCACTCAACACACTGCTTTTTTCGAGGGAATTTCACCGCGAGTTCACGCGGCGCAACCGACCGATTCTTGTCCGGCGACCTGCTACACCATTTCGATGGAGTCGCCGCTGTGGACCGAGACGTACGCGCCCGACCTGTCCGACCTGCCCCAGCCAGCGGTGCGCGACTATCTGGAGCGGGCGGTGACCGAACCGATAAACCTCGTCCTCTACGGACCGGAAGGGAGCGGGAAAACCGCCGCCGTGCGGGCGCTGGCCCGCGAAGCGCACGACGACCCGGACAACGACCTCGTGGAGATCAACGTCGCGGACTTCTTCGACCGCACGAAAAAGGAGATTCGGAACGACCCGCGATTCTCCAACTTCCTGCAAGGAGAAACCGAGTTCTCCAAGCAGTACCGTCACGGGTCGAGCAAGCGCAAGAAGTACAAGCGCCAGTGGTCGAAGCGCGAGATGATAAACCACGTTCTCAAAGAGTACGCGGGCTACGCCCCCTCCTCGGGCGAGTACAAAACCATCGTGCTCGACAACGCGGAAGCAATCCGCGAGGACTTCCAGCAGGCGCTTCGCCGGGTAATGGAGCAGTACCACGAAACCACGCAGTTCGTCATCACGACGCGCCAACCGACGAAACTCATCCCGCCGATTAAATCGCGGTGTTTCCCCGTCTCGATGCGAGCGCCGACGGAGGACGAAATCATCGGCGTGCTCGAACCGATTTTGGAGGCGGAAGAGGCAGAATACGACGAAATGGGCCTCCGATTCGTCGCTGGCTACGCGAAGGGCGACCTGCGCAAGGCGATTTTGGGTGCCCAACTGCTCTACGAGCAGGAAGGCGCCGTCACCACCGACGCCTACGAAGTTCTCCGCGAGTTCGGCATCCGCGGGCGCGTCGAGGAGATGATGACGCAGGCCGAGAAGGGTCAGTTCACCGACGCCCGGAGTTCGCTGGACGAACTCCTCATCGACGAGGGGTACAGCGGCGAGGAAGTTCTCGAAGAGATTTTGGACGCTTTCGGACGCTCGAACAAGTACACGGGAGAATCGCTCGCGGAAGCGGTTTTGCTGGCGGCGACGGTCGATATGGACTTGACCGAGGGAACGAACGACAGATTGCACATCTCGCATCTGCTCGCCGAACTCGGTGCCGAGTCGTAGTTAGTGAATAGAGAAGGTGGGTGGGATTTTTCGTGTTTTGTGGAAGTAGTCGTTTGAACAGTATTGGACGTGGAAATGGCAACTGATGCAGACTCTGCGTCACGCCTGCGAGATTTTGGGAGGATACGACCGTAGAAGTCACGACTCCACGCCCTCGTTCGCATTCGCTCCTTGCAGTCGCTCATTTCTCGCTCGCCCGTTGCCACGGGAAGAACTTGTTACCTTTCTGCCATCAAAATCGCAGAGCGATTTTGAGACACCGGGAACTGCAGCGAACCGAGTACGACGCACTCGGCCCGCAGCGGATTGTGCGGCCTCCCGCGGCCTTGGAGGCAAGGGCGAGCAAGGGAACCAGTGGTTCTGCCACGAGTGACTGCGAGAGCGAGGGCGTGGAGTCGGCATCTGCAACAGTCACATCGATGCGACCAATTTCGATAGCTCATCAACGTGGCCTCTTAGCAGTCACAATCCTGCGTTCAGAAATCCGACCCGAGGAAACGAAGCCAAAACAGCGAAACCGCGTTAGTCCACTAGTCGTTCGATTTCGGTGACGAGAATCCCACTCGCCCCCAATTGCTTGACCTCGTTGATGGTTTCGAACACGTCGCGCTCGTCAACGACGGTATGCACGGCGACCTTTCCGTTGCCAGCGATGTCCATCACGGTCGGACCGCCGAGACCGGGCATCACGTCCCGAATCTCGTCCAGTTTGTCCTCGGGCGCGTTCATCATTAGGTAGCGTTTTCCCTCGGCAGAGATGACCGATTGGAGCGCCATCACGACCTGTTCGACCTTGTCGTCGTCGGCCACGTCGTCGCGGGCGAACAGTCGAACCGAACTCGATAGCACCTCGTCGATGATGCCGAGGCGGTTGACCTTCAAGGTCGTTCCGGTACTCGTGATGTCGATGATGGCGTCGGCCATATCGACGTGGGGCGTGAGTTCGGTCGCGCCCGAAACTTCCACGATTTCGGGTTCGACGTCGGTTTCGGCGAAATACTGCTTCGCGATGTTTGGGAACTCGGTGGCGACCGTTTTTCCGGCGAGGTCGGCAACGTCGTGGATGTCGCCGTCTTCAGGCGAGGCGAGGACGAGGCGACACTGGCCGTAGCCCAAATCGAGCAAATCGACCACGTTTCCGGGGTCGGCTTCTCGCATCTGGTCGAGACCGGTGATGCCGATGTCTGCCGCGCCGTCGCTCACGTACTCCGGAATGTCGGCCGCGCGGGCGAACAGCAACGTCACGTCCGGGTCGACCGTCGTCGCGTACAGTTTTCGGTCTGCTCCGTCCACGACATGCAGTCCCGCGTGTTCAAGCAGTTCCATCGACGGGTCGTGCAGTCTGCCCTTGTTGGGGACGGCAATTCGCATTATCTCGGCATCTGTCCGCCAGACGGATTACTCTTGCTTTCCCGGCGCGAACTGCAATCCATCAAAGTCATGCACGGGGACGGGCAATCAGTAGGCATGACCACCCTCCGAATCGCGGGCGGGCAGGTACTGCGACCGGGCATGACCGTAGAACGAGCCGACGTGTTGCTCGACCAAAACGAGGGAAAAATCCTCGCCGTCGGCCCGGCGGACGACCTTCCGGACGCCGACGAAACGCTGGACGCTGGCGACGGACTAGTGATTCCCGGCCTCGTCAACGCGCACTGTCACGCCGCGATGACGCTTCTCCGCGGCTATGCCGACGACAAACCGCTGGAATCGTGGCTGAGAGAGGACATCTGGCCCGTCGAGGCCGAACTGACGCCGGAGGACATCCACGCCGGAACCGAGCTCGGCCTGCTGGAGATGATACAGTCCGGAACGACCGGCTTCGCGGACATGTACTACCACGTCGAAAAGGTAGTCGAAGCGGTCGAAAATGCGGGGCTTCGCGCTCGACTCGGCCACGGCGTCGTCACGATTGGACGGAACGAGGCGGCCGCACGGGAGGATTTCGAAACCAGTCTCGAAATCGCGGCGGAGTTCGACGGTGCCGCCGACGGACGCATCTCGACGGCGGTGATGCCACACAGTCTGACGACGGTCGGCGAGGAGTACTTGGAGGAGTACATCCCGCAAACCCGCGAGCTCGGGGTTCCGCTGCATTACCACGCGAACGAAACCGAGGACGAGGTGACCCCAATCGTGGACGAACGGGGTGAACGACCGCTGGAGTACGCCCGCGACATGGGTATGACCGACGCATCCGATTTCGTCGCGCACGGCGTCCACGTCGACGAAACCGAAATCGGCCTGCTCGCGGAAACCGGAACAGGCGTCGTCCACTGTCCGGCTTCGAACATGAAATTGGCAAGCGGAATGGCACCGGTTCAGGCGATGCTAGACGCGGGCGTCACGGTCGGTCTGGGTACTGACGGCACGGCGTCGAACAACGACCTCGACATGTTCGGCGAGATGCGCGACGCGGCCATGCTCGGCAAACTCGCCAGCAACGACGCCAGCGCGGTTGACGCCGAGACGGTCGTCCGAATGGCGACCGAGGGGAGCGCGACCGCCCTCGGTTTCGATAGCGGGCGAATTGAGGCGGGTGCGAACGCCGACCTCGCGGTCATCGACCTGACGGCGAGTCACCTGACGCCGCGACACGACCTCGTCAGCCACCTCGCATACGCCGCGCGGGGAAGCGACGTGAAGCATACGATCTGTGATGGAAACGTACTCATGGCGGATAGAGAAGTATTAATTATGGACGAAACATCGATTCGGGAAAAAGCCGAAAAGCGTGCGAAAGAAGCCATCAGACGCGTTGACAACTGATTTCTCGATCTCTTTCCGAATCCGCGCGGTTCCTACTATTCATATTTGTCATGTTATTAACTATATATAGAAATTAAACTGTTATATTTTATTTTAAACTCTCTCGAGCGCTCTGAACTATTTATGTACGGATATAACAATCCCGAACGAGAACCGGGGTTTATACTGTCGTCCCGAGTCGGGAAAACTGCATGAAGACGAAGCAACTCGCACCGATAATCGCGGCGGTTCTCGTACTCTCCGTCGCCGCACCCGCACTCGCCGCGACCGAGGGCGACGGGATAACCGTCGGCGTCTCGCAGAACGAAGACGTCGTCGTCACCGTCACCTCGAACGGAACCGCCGTCGAGAACGCCTCGGTCAGCGTCGATGCGCTGAACAACTCCACTTACGCCGGAGCCGGGAGTTACACGACCGACGTGAACGGAACCGTCTCCTTGGCGACGCCCACGAACAACACCACGGTTCGCGTCGTGGCGACGAAAGGCAACGCGACCGATGTGACGACGACCACGTTGGTCGCTGCTGAAGAAACAGAGGAAACCGAAGGCGATTCGTTCGGCCAACGGGTTTCGTCGTTCGTCCACGCGCTCATTTCGGGCGAGAACGTGAAGAATCCGGGTCAAATCATCTCGGCGTGGGTTACGGAGAACAACCCCGGAGCGGACAAGAAATCTGCCGTAGACGAAGAGTCCGGTGCGGACAAGAAACCCGACCACGCAGGCTCGCCGGAAAAGAGCGAAAAGAACGGTGACGACCACCCCGGAAACGGACACGACAAGAAGGGTGACGAGAAAGAGGACGACGAAGACGAGAAGGACGGCCATCCCAGCAAAGGGAACGGCAAAAAGAACGGGCACGGCAACTGACGAGGAAGCCCACACATATAGTCCCTACTCGCAGCGTAGATAGACAACAGACAAACAGTACCAGCAGTAGACACACAGTACCAATAGCAGACACTCGCAGTACGCGGTAACGGGACATCCCGTCCACATTGCAACCGACTGTCGACGAATCACTGCAATCGACTGCCTGTGACGCATCGTAACCGACTACTTTCGAATTCTCACACCACGGCCGACCGCCTTCGGTAGCATTTTGGGTGCGCTCTTCCTTCTCCAACGTATGGCAGAGTATCTATCGATTAGCGAGCAACTCGACGATACGGAGAGTGCTCGCGTCGAAGGCCATCGAAAGATGGACTGGGCGCGACAGCACATGCCGATTATGACGGCTGTCAGGGAGGAATTCGAATCCGAAAAACCCCTCGACGGCCAGCGAATCGGCATGGCGATGCACGTCGAAGCGAAAACCGCCGTGCTGGTCGAAACCCTCGCGGAGGGCGGCGCGGACGTCGCCGTCACCGGCTGTAACCCGCTCTCGACCCACGACGACGTGAGCGCCGCGCTGGACGAACACCCTAACATCACGAGCTACGCCAAACGCGGCGTCGGTGACGAGGATTACTACGAAGCAATCGAAGCCGTCATCGACATCGAACCGACCGTCACCGTGGACGACGGGATGGACATGGTCGCCGCGATTCACGAAGACCACCCCGAGCTCATCGACTCCATCGTCGGCGGCTGTGAGGAAACCACCACCGGCGTCCACCGACTCCGTGCGATGGATGCGGACGGCGCGCTCGACTACCCCGTCTTCGCCGTCAACGACACGCCGATGAAACGCCTGTTCGACAACGTCCACGGAACGGGCGAATCTTCGCTCGCGACCATCGCCATGACGACGAATCTCTCGTGGGCCGGGAAGACCGTCGTCGTCGCCGGCTACGGCTACTGCGGCAAAGGCGTCGCCAAGAAGGCCTCGGGCCAGAACGCGAACGTGGTGGTCACGGAGGTCGAACCGCGCCGCGCCCTCGAAGCACACATGGAAGGCTACGAGGTGAAACCGATGGCCGAGGCCGCAAAGGTTGGCGACGTGTTCATCACGACGACGGGCAACCGCGACGTGATTACGAAAGACCATTTCGAGGTCATGAAGGACGGCGTCCTGCTCGCCAACGCGGGCCACTTCGACATCGAAATCGACCTGAACGAACTCTCCGACCTCGCCGTCGCCGAGCGTGACGCCCGCGACGGCGTCCACGAGTACGAGATGGAAGACGGCCGCCGCCTCAACGTCCTCGCCGAGGGTCGCCTCGTCAACCTCGCCGCGCCCCTCGCGCTGGGCCACCCGGTCGAAGTCATGGACCAGAGCTTCGGCGTGCAGGCCGCCTGCGTCCGCGAAATGGTCGAAAACAGCGACGAGTACGACGCTGGCGTCCACGACGTGCCGGACGAGTTGGACAAGGAAATCGCGGAAATCAAGTTGGAGGCAGACGGCGTGAAATTCGACTCGCTCACGGACGAGCAGGCGGAGTACATGGGTAGCTGGCAGCACGGGACGTAAGGCTTCGATTTTCTATCCGCGTTCTTCGATAGCGAGACGCCGCGGAGCGACGGGATTAAACCGTGGGCAGAGAGAGATACGGACACGAATGGCGAACGCGAAAGGTGATAGACGGGAGCGCGAACTCGTCAACAAGTTGGACGAGGAAGGATTCGCTGTCATGCGCGCTCCTGCCAGCGGGGGTGCGACCCAGCGCGAACTGCCGGACGTGCTGGCCGGGAACGGCGACGTGTTCTACGCTATCGAGGCGAAATCCAGTTCCGGCGACCCGATTTACCTCTCCGGGGAAGAAATCGAGGCGTTGGTCTACTTCTCGCAGAACTTCGGCGCGAAACCCAAAATCGGAGTTCGATTCGACCGCGAGGATTGGTACTTTTTCCACCCCGCGGACGTGCACCAGACCAGCGGGGGCAACTACCGAGTGAAAAAGGAAACCGCGCTGGAAGAGGGCGACCCGATGGACGCCCTGCAAACGGAGGACGAAGACGAGGAAGCGAAACACCAAATCGGGGACGTGCTGAACGCGGTTGCAGAGGGTATCCTCTCGGTTGATGAAGCGAAAGAGATGCTGGGGTGAAATTCGGATTTCGGGAATATAGGCCGACGACTGTCGAAAACTTCGACAGTCGTCGGCACTACTCGGGACGAGGGGCGTTTTCGTATTTCAGCAGTTCGTCCGGTTTATCGATTCGGGAGTAGATGGTCTGAAACGTCTTCTCCGCCCGAAGAACGTTGTGCCGGTCGAGGAACGCCCGTCCCGAGTCGGAGAGACCGTAAAAAGTGTGTGGAAAGTCGCGGCGGCGCTCGCCTTCGGGGAGTTCGACCGCTTCGACTACGCCGTGGTCGCGGAGCACCTTCAGATGGGTGTAAATCGTACTTTCGCTCTTACTCGGGTTGACGAGCGCCAACTCCTTGAACGACGGGAGTTGTTGTGGGTGGCCGAGGATGTTTTGCAGGAGTGTAAACCGCGTCTCTTGGGTAATGGCGTGCAGGGTTTCGCGTTCCGATTCGACCGTCGAATCTCCCGAGGTGCTACTCATACTGATATCTACCATCGCCGGGAAGGAAACTGTTTTGGTCGTAATCGAATCAATCGGTATTGAATCGATTGTAATCTAATTAGTTACCAAATCAGTAATTGATTCGATAATTAAGTTATTTGTATTTAGAGTTCGTCGGCTATTGCATGGCTCCTCGTTCCGACAAATCTCCCAACACGCCTCCCGGGAGACCACCTGACAAGTCGTCCGACAAGTCACCCAACGACACCCCTGACGAACCCCCCGACCGAACGGAAATCGTGGAGAAAGCCGAGGAATATCTTCACGACACCAGTCTCTCCCTCGAAGCGTACGAAAACCTCTCGCGCTCCATCAGCGAACTGACGCCAATCATTCGAACCGACACGTCGTACTTCGTACTCGGCAGTTACGGTCGAGAGGAGATTCGTCGATTGCAACTCGTCAAAGACCGGCTCAATCGACGTCTGAACAGCTACGCATTCCTGATGGTCGATGTCCGCGGAGAGTGGGAAAACGGCGTCTTGAAGTTCCGTGTCCTCGCTGATTTCACCGACCACATCGTCGGTGTCGTTGAACACGACCGAAGCGGGTTTCTCGTCGAACAGGGATTGTTCGTCGCCGAAGAGTCGTACTTCGAAAAGACACACGTACTGAAGCGCGAGTACGAAGGCGAGTCGCCATACAGTTGGATGCAAGAGAGCGTCTTCGAGCTCCTCGACCGAGAGGGTCGCCTCTACGCGTGGAGCGGGGAGGGCGCTCTCGGTCGGGAAACAGAAAAAATTCCGTAGGTCAGTTCGGCTCCGGAAAGTCCGTCAGTTCGGACTGGTCATCCGGCGGTTCGGGGCGTCGAAGCCGCGAACGCGGGAACGAATACCGGCGCACGTGCGACGGCCGTAACTGCTCGGGTCGCAGTCCCGCCGGAATGGGATAGAGGACTTCCACCACGGGGTCGTCCGCCGGGTAGCCCTCGTTCGCGGGATACTCGGCCACGGTGCAGTCTTTGTCGGGCACTTCGACGGAGTCAGCGCGGAAGCCCGGCATCCGGACGACGACCATGAGGTCGCCCGTGTTCCGGTCAATAACCGGTTCGCCGGGGTGGAGTTCGCAGTGGTCACAGAAGTGAATCGCATCCGCCTTCTGTTCATCCACGAAAACGTCCGACTCGCATCGAGCGCATCCGACCGCCTCCTTTCCCGGCGGCGGCACTCGCCCCTCGTTGATTTCAATGGCCACGCGACGGAGGTGTTTGCACCGAACCCCGCGCATCATGTGGTCGGGGCAGGTGCATCGACCACCGATCAGGTCGGCGAAGTAGGTGTGGTCGCTCTGGCTTTCAACTTCGTACAGACCGCCACCGAGCGGCGTGACGGCCATTCGCTCCGCTCTGGCGCGCTGTGAGCGAGGGTCGGCCTCGCCAGTGTCCGCCAACGGAGCCAACGATACTTTTCTGGAAGCTGTTGTGTTCATGCTGTTGCTTCCTCCTACGCGAAACGAATACGACGAAAATCGGCGCTTCACGGCGTCTCAGCGGTCGTTTCTACGTACTAACTGTACGCGCTGGAAGGTCGTAAGGCTTTCACCTGTTCTCGCAAGTGACTGACGGTTTTGCAAGGTGTTTCGGGGGTAATGGCTCGTTGAAAGCGGACGGCGGTCCGAACCGAGCCCGACCTCCTCGGGCGTTTACGCGCCCTCGTCGAACGGCCTCAGGCGCTCACTGCGTCCGGGGGGAGATTGGTCTGCCGATTCGCGGCATTTACACACCCGACTTGAGGACGAGGCGAGGGGGCTTGCGCCAGCGGACGGCGCAGGTTCCCGAGCGTCGGGGAGGACAGAAGACGAAACGGAGCGTCGTGCCAGCAATCGGCACGACGCTCCACAGGTGGTTTGGCCCTAGCAGTTGCGATCGCGGCAAGAGAATCAAAACCCATCAAACAGCGTAACACGGACAGAAACCAGCAATCGCGACGGAGCACGTTACAGCTCACACGAAATATCGGTCCCGGCCGAGAAACGGAGAACTTTTGACCGAACCGTGGGAAACGCCGGACATGAATATCGAGGGCGAGACGCTCCGTGACATCGTCGTCTCCGTCGTGTCGGTCGGTCTATTTATCGCATCCACAATCGTCGTCGGCACTCAGTTCGACGACGGCGGCCTCACGGAGCAGGGGGCGCTTGCGCTCATCGCCGTCATGGTCGGCTTCGTGTTCTTAATGACCATCGTGGGTATCTGGCTGGCGAATCAACACTAAAGATTTCCCCGAAGGTCACGCCTGACCGTCACGCGAAGGGTCACGCCTACCGGTCGCGCCAATCCGTCACGGCTCCGTTTTCGTCCAACGCGTCCTCGTAGTAGACGAGCGGATGCGTAATCGTCTCACAGCGGTCGTCCATGTTCACGCAGTCGTCGTAGGCTTTGAGCGTCGCGCAACTCGGCGGGGCGAACTGCGCGCTTCGCTCGTCGCGCACCCGCTCGACGCGGTAGCGCAGACGATCCGCCCGCGCCGAACCTCGAACTTCGCAGAGCGCCAGCACCTCGTCGGCGTCGAGTCCGATGCTGGCGAGGAACGATACGAGAGAAAACTCCGAGGCAGGAGCGAGCGGTTCCCCGTCCCGAATGTCCGTGAGCAGGGCTTTCATGCACGGCGGGAAAAATTCCGGCGCGAGCGTGTCGATGTCGTGCGAAAAGTCGGCGTCGGTGAACGACGATTCCAGTTCCGACACCTCCGCGGAGAGCGCGTCCGCGATTTCCTCCGGCACGGAAAGCGGGAGTTCGGAGGCGATGCGTTCTTCCGCCGCGGAGCGGAGCAGTTCGTGGAGTTCCGCCTGCGACACGCCGACCAGCCCGTCCGAAAGTCGTCGCGTGACGAGTCGCCAGTCGTCGTCGGAAAAATCACCGACGAGCGAAAGGTAGGTGCCGACAGTGACGCCGAAATCGTTCTCGCGCTTCGTCACCGACTCGGCGAGGTCGAAATCCGAAAGAAGCGATTCGAGCGTGAGCGACGCTCCTTGCGTGCTTTTCAGACCGTCGCCCGGCGACTCGAAGTCGGCAACGAACTGCTCGTAGGCCGTCCCGGCCTCCGCGCTGGCGTACTTTTCCACCGCGCCGGGAGCGTCGAGGAGCGACACCAGCATCCGGGCGATGGGATAGGAGAGAACTTCCGCGGTCACTCCCCATCGCGGACCGTCTTCGGGTGAGCGAACCGTCCCGTCCAGCAGCGCTCGGCGCACGCGCTCCACGCCGCGTTCGACCGCAGGGTGGCGGTCACCCTCGCCGGCGATGATCTCGGCGAGGTTGACGTTCGCGTCCCGAACCGCCTCACGGGAACTCGTGAGGAACGGGTACCGGGCGTGGAGCGAGTTCATACTCGCCAATTCGTGTGGCCACGAATAAACGCGACGGTCGCTCGGTAACGGTCGATTACCCCGAGGCGGTGGAACGGAAATACGACGTTTCCCGACCGCAGTGGAATCCAATCATCTATTACCGCCGCGTGAGAAGCGGGTTCCGTGCCACGTTTCGCGTATCCGTGTCCCGACTGCCGAACCACGACGAACCTCCACGGCCCGGACTGCCAGCTCGACGGCGAACCGTGGGCCGACATCGAGAAGTCGTACACGGACATCATCGCGGTACTCTCCACCGACTCGCACACCGAAGAAGAGCTCCGAGAGGCGATTCACGGACGCTGGGATGGGCTTCACGCGGCGGCGTTGAGTCGTCTCCGCCACGAAAAACGGGTGGTCGAAAGCGACGGCGCGCTTCGCCTTCTCAGCGCGGAGGAGTTCCGCGAAACGGTGTCCGAGCCGAGTTTCGAGCCGATGGAAACGATTTACGAGAAAGGGAGCGTCCCGGGGACGCACGACAACGCCGTCTTCGCCATGATTGCGTGGTACGAGATGGTCGGTTTGTCGTGGCCCGAAACCCGCGAGAACGTCATCGACTGGCTTCACAAAAGCGGAACGTGGGGGCGCGGCGGGTTCGAGGAATCCTCGCCCGAGGAGCTGGTCGAAAGCAAGCGACACGTCTACGAGGCAGGGTACGGCTGGAAGGAGAAAGCGCAATCGGCGAAGGCGGTTATCGACCGCAATCTGTGAGCGAATCCGAACACGCATCGTGATTTGTTCGGGAAATCGCGCCACGATTATTATATCGCTCGATACCCTGCTCTCGATATGAACTCGAGTAAGGGATTTTTGTTGGCATCGTTCGCCGTGTTTGCCCTCGTCGGCGTCCTACTCGTCCTCCCGTTTCTCCAGCACGTGCTCGCGGCGATCTTGCTCGGCTACATTCTGTACCCCCTCCAGCGACGACTTGCACCGCACGTCGGTTCCCGACTCTCGTCGGGACTGTTGCTCGTCGTCGCCACCGTTGCCTTTCTCCTCCCGTTCGCGGCCGTGGCGGGTGCTGTCATCGAGGAGGCGACGCGGCTCTGGATAGCGATTCGCGAAGGGCGCCTCGATCTCACGACCGTCGAGAGCTACGTGCTCCGGTATTCTGGGATAGAAGTGGACATTTCGGCGCTTCTCCAGTCGTCCGGTGAAAACGGCGCGACCCAGTTGGTCGGAAACCTCATCGGCGTGTTCGGAGCCGCCACGCACGCGCTCATCGGTCTCGGTCTCACCCTTTTTCTCCTCTACTACTTTCTGAAAGACGGTGACAGCCTCGTCCGCTGGATGCGGAGTGTAACGCCGCTCCCATCGGACGTGCAGGACGACTTGTACTCGGAAATCGACGACGTGATGTGGGCGGTTTTCGCCGGGCACGTTTTCGTTGCGGTCGTACAGGGCGTGGTCGCAGGAGTCGGCCTCTTCGTCACCGAAATACCGAACGCCCTCTTCTGGACGGCCGTGATGGTCGTACTCGCCCTTCTGCCGCTCATCGGCGCGTTCATGGTGTGGGGGCCGGCCGCCATCTACCTGTTCGTGAACGGACAGCCGCTCGCGGCGGCATTCTTGGTCGTCTACGGAACCGTCGTCGTCGGCATCACGGACGACTACTTGCGGCCGATCGTGGTAGACCGTCACGCCGAGCTGAACCCGGCGGTCATCATCCTCGGCTTGGTCGGCGGTATCTACGTTATGGGGTTCATGGGAATCTTCTTCGGCCCCGTCGCGCTGGGGGTGCTAAAGGCGATCATCGACGTGCTCGGAGAGGAGTACTCACGACCGGAAACGGGAGAGTAGCTTTCGAAGAAGATTGTACGATGATATTCGGTCGGTCGGCTGCTCAGCGTCTCCCGAAGCGAGAAAAGGGTTAGTCGCTCTGGATGCGCGGCGCGAGCATGTACGTAACCTCGCCCATTCCTTCCGCGGTTTCGAAGTGAAGTTTCAGCGGGAACTCCTCGCCGAGGTCGATGGTCACTTCGCCGTTTTTCGGGAGCGCCTTGTTCATATCCTTCAGGTAGTCGAGGCTGAACAGAGAGTGGGCCGGGCCCGCAGTGAGATCGATGAGGTCGTCGGTGTCGAGTTTCAAATCGACGTTGTCGGTGTCGCCCTCTGCTTCGATGTAGAACACGTTTTCGTCCTCGTCGACGCCGAGTGCGATGTGGTCGGAGACCATGTCCGCGGCTTTAACTGCGCGGTCGATGTCCGAGCCTTCGACGACGATGGTCGCGGGAAGGTCGAGATCTGGAATGTCGGGTTCCTGCCGGATGGAGTCCGGGTCGATGAGCGCGAGGGTGTATTCCAGTCCGTCGATTTTGATGTGGAGTTTGCGGGTTTCCTCGTCCAGTTCCAACTCGATGAGTTGGTCGGAACTGGCCATTCCTGCAATACTTTCGAGTCGGTCTAAGTTGACGCCGATGACGCCGCCGTCCGCCTCGTAGGATTCGAATGCCTCGTTGGAGAGTTGGAGGTCGACCATGCCGACGTTCGCCGGGTCAACCGCCTTGATAGCGAGGCCATCCTCTTCGAGGTGGATTTTACACTCATCCACCAGTACGCCCACGGAATCGATTGTCGTCCGGAGCGTATCCGCGCTCACGATAGCCTTGAACATGTTGGCGATTGCTACGAAACCGCGGCATAAAAAGTCACCCGTTCGCGCGCGCGACGTGTGCGTGTGACAAACAGTTTCTGCCCGACTCACCGCCGTTTCCGGATTATTACATCCGTCAATAAACAGATTTTTGATAAACGTTTTACGGGAGAAGGTATTCTTCTCGAATATGTCGCAGGAGTGGCGGCCAGAAGGATACACGCTCGATGAAGACGACCCACGCTGGGGAATATGCGATTATTGTAACAAAAAAGTCTTCGTTGGCGGGAAGAACAAATCGGACCTCGTTCGGCATCAGGACGAGTGTGAACATCGCTGAGACGATATCTCCGGCAGTTATTTTCATATTCGCCAGTCTTAACCCCGGGGCGACGGACGGGCAAAGCGAGAGACGAAGCGAACGAAGGGCGTTTACGCCTCCGAAGGATAGCATCCACAACAAATGGCTCGCAAAGACCACTACTACAATAAATCCAAGCAGGAAGGCTACCGCGCCCGGTCGGCCTACAAATTAAAACAGCTGGACGAGGAGGCAAACCTCATCGGCGAGGGAGAAACCGTCATCGACCTCGGCGCCGCCCCCGGCGGATGGCTACAGGTCGCAAAGGAGCAAGTCGGCGAGTCAGGAACCGTCGTCGGCGTCGACCTCCAGCGAATCGACGAACTAGACGGCGTCGAGACGATTCGCGGCGACATGACCGAGGAGAAAACGCGAGAGGAAGTCCGAGAATCGGTCGGTTCCGCCGACGTCGTCCTCTCCGACATGGCACCGAACATGTCCGGCGAGTATAGCCTCGACCACGCTCGATCGGTCTACCTCGCCCGACAGGCCTTCGAGACGGCGCTGGAGATGTTGGACAGCGGCGGTGACTTCGTCGCGAAGGTGTTTCAGGGGCCGGATTTAGCCGACCTGCGCGACGACATCGAAGACGAGTTCGAATACGTCAGAACGATGAGTCCCGAAGCTTCCCGCGACGAATCCTCCGAAGTATACCTCGTGGCCCGGGGGTACCTCACCTCGCCGGTGGAGGCGGGAGACACCCTCGAAGTGACCATCGAAAACGTCGGAAGCGAAGGCGACGGCATCGCAAAAGTCGAGGGGTACACGCTGTTCGTCCCGAGTACGGAGGCCGGTGAGACAGTCGAAATCCGCGTCGAAGAGGTCAAACCACGATTCGGCTTCGCCCAGAAAATCGACTAACGAAGTAGTCGATTCGCGCGAGAAAAGTTACGTAGCGATTCGTTAGGAACGCGGAATTCCGGAGATGAGAAGCGAGGTCACGATACCGAACAGTCCGAGTAGCGCCAATCGCACGACTGCGAATCCTTCGGGATTCACCATCGGAATCGCCGCGTTCGCGGCGATTCCGACGACTGCGAGCACCGCCGCGAGAATACGGTAGTACTTTTCGTCGTACTCGATATTCGCGGCCCGAACCCACGGATTCTCGTCCGGGGCGCTGCTGTAGGAGCGCCGTCTTCGCTCGATGCCATCCTCGGTTCGAACGGCGTAGAACGCGCGTCGCAGGGATAGTAGAATGCCCCCGAAAATCGCGCCGACGAACAGGCCCGTAACGATATTTTCATCGCTTCCGAGGACGGCCACGCCGACCCCGAAGCCGAGCGTCGGGAGGAGAAATAAACCGGCGATTTCCAGCATATCGACGACCGGGGCCGTCGTCTCCTGCGGTGATTGCATCGGTATTTTCGTATTGTTTCGTTGCTACTTAGAGGTTAACGCCGTAGAATACGAATCGCCGCCGTCAATCGGCCGTACTCGGATACGTCGGCGCATGACCCTGCGAGCGCAGGTATCCGACGACGGCGTAGACGAATGGCGTGTCGAGGAAAGCGACGACGAGTTTGAAGATGTACTGGCCGACGATGAGCGAGAGGATGACGTTTCCGGGGAGTTGCGCCCCGATGCCGAGATACTGCGGGAAGACGAAAAACGCCACGCTGACGAAGATGACCGTGTCGATAGCCTGACTGCTCGCCGTCGAACCTATGTTGCGCGCCCAGAGGTGGGCTCCGCCCGTAAGTTCACGGAGTTTGTGGAACACGATGACGTCCCAGTTCTGGCTCACGGCGTAAGCTAACAGACTGCCAACGACGATTGGCGTGCTCGCTCCGAGGACGGTTTCGAACATCGTCGGGTCGACGCTGGACTGTGCGGCGGGCGCTCGGATGGTAGACCAGACGAGCGCCAGCATAACGAAGTTCATCACCAGTCCGACGGTCACGAGTCTCGTCGCCGCCCGGCGTCCGTACAGTTCCGAATAGCAGTCCGACGCGAAGAATGTGAGCGCGTACGCCAGCGCCGCACCCGGCAGGACGAGCGCATCATCAGTAACCGGGAGTGAAAACGGAAGGCCGAACGCCAACACCTTCGCCGCGGTGAGTTGGGCCGTCACGAGTGCCGTGATGAACAGACCCGCGATGGTGAGTTGACCGGTGGCGAGGGCGGGCTGGTGGCTCCCTCGCGGCCGCTGATCGGTTGGGTTTTCCGAGGGTCGCCGACCCTCGTCAGTCATCCTGCAATCTCCCATGGCGCTCGTCTATCTCGTCTAAAACGTCCAGCATCTTCCTGACGGAGGCGCGAATCGCCTCGCTTCGGTTGACGAATTTCCCGTCCTCACCGACGTGTGCATCCAAGTCGGCGAGCAGTTCGTCGGGCACTTCGACGCTTATCTTGCTCATACCGTGATATTCTCAGAAGCATACTTAAGCACACCGTCAGGCGCGCCTACCGCCGAAAGTGAACACCCACAGGATTGCGAGTCCCAGTCCGTAGGCCAGCGAAACCGGGATTGCGACGAGGAACATCGTGTAGAGGCTGTCCGGCGTCACCAGTCCCGCGATTGCGAAGGTTCCGACGACGAACACCCGCCAGCGATTTCGCATGGATTTGTAGTTGAGGATGCCGCCCGCGTGGAACAGGAACATCGAGACGGGGATGTTTGCCAAAAGGCCGATACCGACCGTGGTGAAGAAAACGAGCCAGAAGAAGCTCTTCACACGGTAAGAGATTATCATCTCCGCGGCGTGAGCGTCGGTGACGAGCCACGAGATGATGCTCGGCGCGATGAGACCGTATCCAATGGCGCTGCCGACGACGAGACCGAGGAAGAGCATCCCGCCCCAGACGAAGAACACGTTGCGGTTCCCCTTGACGAGTTTGCGCTCTTTCATCGCCGGCCAGCCGTAGTACATCACCATCGGAAGCACGGAGACGGCGGCGAGCAGGGTACTGATTTTCACCTCGAAGATGAGCGCCTCGACAGGGTGGAGCGTCACGATGTTGAGCAGGTCGCCCTGTCGAACGATTTCCTGCGGAACACGCCGCGTGAAATCCTCGTTGATGTAGCCGATACCGCCGTTGTACAGCCAGACGAACACGCCCGCGAGGACGAGCATGAACACGCCGACGACTCGGAACATCTTCGACGTGAGGCTCCGGAAGATGAACGCGATGTCGTAGTAGTAGCCGCCGATGTCGTCTTCCGTCGTCTCGTCATCGGTGAAGGCGTTGGCCATCCCGGCGGCGGTGCTTTGGACGACGTTTCCACCATCGTCCTCGTTTCCTTGCTTTGCAACGTCTTCGGCGAGCGGTGCGCCGTCGGCTTCGCGGACTTCTGGTTCCTCTTTTTCCTCTTCCTCGTTGACCTCGTCCCAGCGGTCGAGGATGAGCTGCGCCTTGTCGGGGTCATCGTTTTCCATCGCGGTGCGCGCGTGGTCGAGCGATTCCCCTTCGCTCATCTCCTCGAACACTTCGGGAGGAGCCGCACGAACGCCTGCCGAATCGAGTTCGTCGATGTCGAGTGCACTCGGTGCGCCGGAGGGTTCCATCGTCGAACCGGCTTCGAGCGAGGCGAACAGGAAGTAGAGAACCGCGATAACGAATCCCAAAAGAGCGAACCCGACCACGACTGCGACGATGGCCGTTTCCCGCGGAAGACCGAGGTACTGCTGGAGGGTCGGAATATCGTTCACCGGGCGATACTTCGCCGGAAACATCGGAAGCAGTTCGTTCTGGACGTAGAGGCCGCCGCCCTGCGAGATAAACAGGTAGGTTCCGCCGCCGGCGACCAGCGCGATACCGGCGATGTGGCTCCATTTCTCCCGAATCGTCTTTCCGAGGCTCACCGCCTCGCTTCCGCGACGGATGGTGACGACGATTTTCGTTAGGTAGAGGCTGAACGCGTACAGGACGAGCAGCGGCGCGGCCCACATGATCTGCGTGAACGGATCCGGGGGGGAGAAGAACGCACCGAACAGGAAGATGCCGAGAACCGCGTACCGCCACTTGTCGCGGAACGTTTCGTAGCGGACGATGCCCGTGTAGCCGAGCGAGCTCATGACGAGTGGCATCTCGGCGGCGAGTCCGAACGAGAGCGTCAGCACGAGGACGAACTCCGTCCATTCAACGATACCGTAATTCGGACTGAATCCCGCATTGACCGCGTTTTCCGCCAAGAAATTGAACATTATCGGGAAGAAAAGCGAGTAGCCGTAGGAAAGACCACCGATAAAGAGGACGATGGCGAGAACGACCATCGGGAAAATCTTCCAGTACGAAATCGAGAGGTCGGGGTACCATTCGCGTTGTCGAAGCGAATCGCGGCTAAGATACAGAAGGACGGGGAGCGCGATGAGTGCACCGGCAATCATCGCGATTTTCGCCTGTAAGAGGATAACGTCGAACGGTGTCACCGCGACGATGTTGACCTTGCCCATCACGTGTTGGGGCATTCCAGAGGTCGTCACCTCTTTCAGAAACGGCCAGATGCCCGGAAACGATCCGATGGGCGTCGTCATCGCGTAGAACGTCCCGAGGAACCCGAGAACGAATACGATGAAGACTTTCTGCAGATGCTTCTGGGCGGCAGAAAGCATCGCTCCGATCGTCTCACGGCCGCTCGCGACCGTTTCCGCGGTATCTTCGCCGATAACGCTGTTCCCCGAGGTAGACATTCCTTGCGAATGGTAACCCCGTCCCAGTTATCAATCTTCTCGTCTCGCAAGATGAAGAAAGCCTATAATAACCCGGATGCTTAGCACCGGGTGAATGGGCGAAGAATCGGAGGCGACGGCAGGAAGTAATCTATCGAAGACTCCGACCCCTGAGGAGGGTCGAGAGCCGCCGGAGGAGAAAGAGCATCTGTACGCGCCGGAAGATCCGGAGCCAGCGGTTGAGCGACCGAGCCAGCCGACGAGCGACGAGGAGATGCCGTTGGCAGACCACATCGAGGAGATGATAAAACGGCTCGCGGTCGTCCTCATCATGGCTGGCGTCGTGAGCGTCGTCACCCTTCCGTTCGCGGAGAACGTCATCAACTTCCTGTGGAACTCGGTGCTTCCAATCAGCGAGACCACCCGTCCTCGCCTCTACCATCCGCTCGCGCTCGTCATGACGGAACTCAAGGTGGCCAGCCTCGCCGGAGTTATCATCGCCCTCCCCGTTATGGTGTACCAGACGTACCTGTTCATGCGGCCCGGTCTGTATCCGAACGAGCGCCGATACTACCTCGCCGCGGTTCCGACCAGTCTCGTCCTCGCCTTCGTCGGCGTCAGCTTCGCCTACTTCCTCATCCTGCCCGCCATCTTCACCTACTTCCTCTCATACACCCAGAACGCCGAGGTCGTCATCGTCGCGTTCGGACTGACGAAAACGTTCGACCTCATCCTGATGATGATGGGCGTGCTGGCGGTCGTCTTCCAGATACCACTGCTCATCATGCTCGCAATCATGATGGGGCTGACGACCCGGCAGTGGCTGGCGGACAAGCGGCTGTATTTCTGGAGCGGTTTCCTCGGCTTTTCGTTCCTATTCAGTCCCGACCCGACCGGAATGGCCCCATTCCTCGTCGCGCTCACGATGGTCGGACTGTTCGAAGGAACGCTACTGCTCCTGAAGTGGACGGGCAGGTAACAGTTCGTTCCCGTTCTATTTTCGCGATGAAATTTCTCCGCCGTACAATGGCGCCTTTCGGAGCTCGTAACCGGCTTATAACTAAGGGAGGTGGTTGCGTAGTCAATGATAGCGTTCGTGCCTGTGCCCTTAGCTCGCGTGCCAGCAGCTACAGACCGCAGTTCGCGTGCCAGCAAACTGCCACCCTTTGGGTGCGAACGCCGTCGATTTCTATGAGTCGCCAGTTGGATAGTCAGCGCTGAACACGTCTTCGACTAGCGGTTCGTCCGTTTGCTGTGACTCGTTTTCCTCTGACTCACTTTCGGGACTCACGCTGCCGGTTCGGTAGCCGCCCAAATCGAGCGTGACGTGGTCGAAGCCGAGTTCCGTGAGATGCTCGCGGGCGGCGCTGGCGAACTCCTCGTCCAATGCGCGGGGAAGTTCGTCCTCGCCGACTTCGATGCGCGCGAGTCCGTCGTGGTCGCGGATGCGAAACTGGGAGAAGCCCCACTGCCGGAGGAGGGTTTCCGCGCGCTCGATGCGCGAAAGCCGCTCCTCGGTGACCTCCAATCCGGTCGGGATGCGAGAGGAGAGACACGCCATTGCAGGTTTGTCGGCGACCGAAAGCTCGTACCTGTCCGCGATTTCGCGAACCTCGGCCTTCGAGATGTCGTGCTGGAGGAGCGGAGAATAGGCGTCGAGTTCTTCCACCGCGCGCAGGCCGGGGCGGTGTCCGGCGTTCACATCGTCGGCGTTCGTTCCGTCGCAGACGATGTCGATACCGAGTTCGCTCGCCCGCTCGAACATCGTTCCGAGTCGCATGGTTCGGCAGTGATAACAGCGGTCGTCATCGTTTGCGACGAACGCGGGGTCGTCCAGTTCGCTGAACTCGGCGATTTCGTGCCGGATGCCGATTTCCTCGGCGACTCGGGTCGCGTCTCCGAGTTCAGCGTCTGGAAGCGTCTCGCTCTTTGCGGTGCACGCGACGGCGTCGTCGCCGAGCGCGTCGTGCGCGATGGCGGCGACGACGCTCGAATCGACGCCGCCGCTGAACGCGACGAGAACGCCGTCACGGTCGGCGAGGTCTGCTTTCACGGCGGCCAGTTTCTCCTCGACGGTCGGCATACTACCTTCTCTCGCCCGCGTCTCCAAAACTCTCGTGATGTAAATCGGGGTTCGAGCGGATGCAGGTGATTCCCGCTCCGCGTCGGGAACGTTTTTTATGGGTGACGAAATATCACGGAGCGAATGGATTTCGAGGCGATACCGGGTGTCGGTGCGAAGACGGCCGACGCGCTCGCGGAACTCGATGATTCCGTAGACGCGCTTGAAACCGGCGATGTGGCCACTCTCGCACGAGCGCCCAGCATCTCAGAGGGGCGCGCTGCGGCCATCGCGCGCGCCGCCATCAGGATTCGACACGACGACCCGGGCGGCTTTCTCGCGACCGATAGGTCGCGCGAACTGTATCGTGACGTTCTCTCACTTCTGCAAGCGCGCGCCGTCACGACCTACGCCGAGAAGCGTCTCGAAACGCTGTATCCGAGCGCGACGGCCTCCCGCATCGAGGAAGTGCGCGAATTCACCGCGCGGGCGATGGAGCGCGAACCGACGGCCGAGGTGCGTGATGCGCTCGCAGGCGTCGAACCGCTCTCAACTCCGCGCGACGTGGCCGTCCGCGACCGTTGTTTGGCGACGACGGACGCCGAGCGATACGCGGAAGCCCGCGGAAAGATTCCCGAACTTCCCGTCGAAGTCGTCGAAGACGCCCGCGAGTTGGCCGAACTGGCGCGCGGCTACTCCACCGTCGTCGCGCTCGACGAATCGTTTACCGGCGTCACCGTCGAAGGAGATGTTCGCGTCGAACCCGACGCACTCGAAACCCCGGCGGAACTCGTCCCCGAGCGACCGCTGGCTTTCTTCGCGGAAAACCGGAAAACGCTGCTCGCCGCCGTGGAAGTGCATCAGGTTACAGAAATGCAGGCACCGCTCGACACAGAAACGCTGGAATCTGCGCTCGCACGCGTCACGGCGGACGGAAGCGTGACGGGCGACGACGAGCTGGCCCGCCTGACCGACGCGATAGCCGATTTGGACGCCGCCATCTCGATGGCCGAAAACGTCGCCAACGACCGACTACGGGACGCGATTCGGGAGCGCGACGTGACCATCGAAGGTTCGGATTTGTTGTCGTTGGTCGAACGAGGGGCTGGCGTCGATTCCCTCCTTTCGCGCGAGTTGGCGGACGAGTACGACGCCGCAATCGAGGCCGCTCGGGAGCACCTTGTGGAAACACTTGCGTTGGACTCTGGCGAAACCGAAATTGCCCGGCAGGCGTTCCCCGACGAACCCTCGTTTCCGGTCGAACACGACGAGAGCGTAATCGCGCGACTGAGGGAGCAGTTAGAAGCGGAAAAATCCCGGCGCGAAGAGCGACACAAACGCGATTTGGCGCGGACGCTCGCCGACGAGCGCGAGTCGGCGGAGGAACTCGTCCGCGCCGCGCTCGAAC
This sequence comes from Haladaptatus pallidirubidus, assembly GCF_020700235.1. GTDB lineage: Archaea > Halobacteriota > Halobacteria > Halobacteriales > Haladaptataceae > Haladaptatus > Haladaptatus pallidirubidus. Next base: position 918,572 of record NZ_CP085301.1, read on the forward strand.
TGGACGTGGAACTCGCCGTGTCCCGATTTTCGCGGGATTTCGACTGCGTGCTACCGGAATTCGATTCTGACCTGAACGGGTTCGAAATCGTCGGGGGGCGATCTCCCATGCTTGACGTGGAGTTCTCGGCGGTCGAACCGGTCGATTACGGCGTTTCGGGCGTCGCGCTCCTCTCGGGCGTCAACAGCGGCGGAAAAACATCGACGCTCGATTTAGTGGCTCTCATCGTCATCCTCGCGCACATGGGGCTTCCGGTGCCCGCCGAGTCGGTTCGATTGAGGAGATTCGCGGAACTCCACTACCACGGCAAGACGCAGGGCACCCTCGACGCCGGGGCGTTCGAGAGCACGCTTCGGGAGTTCGCCTCCCTCGCGGACGGGGAAGCGGGCCGGCTCGTGCTGGTGGACGAACTCGAAAGTATCACGGAACCCGGAGCCAGCGCGAAAATCATCGCCGGAATTTTAGAGGAACTCGGCGAGCGCGACGTAACCGGCGTGTTCGTCTCCCATCTCGCTGACGAGATCCGGGACGTGGCCGACGAGGCGGTTGCAGTGGACGGTATCGAGGCGAAGGGATTGGTTGACGGTGAGCTGGTCGTCGAGCGTTCTCCGGTGAAAGACCACCTCGCGCGTTCCACGCCGGAGTTAATCGTTGAAAAGCTGGCGGACGCTGGCGAGAGCGGATTTTACGAACGATTGCTTGAGAAATTCGACTAGGACTGGAACGTATTTTGGACTTGGTCGAGAGAGTTTATTCTGCCTACCAAGGATTTTTCGTCGCTGTCTACTCCAGTATTGCTAGCTCTTTCGTGGTGTAGCTATTCCCGACATCTATCAAACCCACAACTGCGACACAGGAGATGGTTACTTTGTTTTCTCTGCGCTAGCTATCGCCGACTCCCATCATACCGCCACCCCCCACATTCCTCCCTAACCGACCCCCTGTACTCGCTAACGATTGTTTCAGTCGTCCCTCGCACGCTGTCGGCACAAGCCCTCGGACGACCGCTGTCCTCGGGCTTGTCCCAGCGCGCCACAGGGAACGTCCAACCTTCTCAAATAGTCACGAACTTCCTCGGTACGCGATGACGAACCTCTGGCGAGGTTCGTCCGCACGAGGGACGAACGAGCGACGTTCTCGTGAGCGAACGTGAACGAGATCCTCGAAAACCTTCGATTTTCAGGATGTAACGAACACGGTGGTTCGTAACCAATCCGGACGAGGTTCGCTCGTCCAGAGCGAGAGAGGAGGTTGGGAAAGACGAGGTGCGGTAGTTAGGAGTCGGCAGTAGCTAACGATAAAAAAGAATAAAAATCAGACAATAAACAATTCGTAGACTCGTGATTGGCTACCGACAGTGAAAAATCGATTGCCAATTCCCAAACGACTCCGAACCACGCCCAACCCTGCACAGCCAGAAATATTACCTACACACCACCCGTCACCGTTTGCACCCCGGAGAGGGGAGACAACACCGAACGGAGGACACACAAATGGCACACCAGTTCGAATGCACGCAACAGGATTGTGACTTCATGGTTCGGGCGAACGACGAAAATGAAGTCATCGAAATGGTTCAAGAACACGCCCAGAATCGACACGGTATGTCGATGGACAGAAACGACATTGAAGGCGCAATTCAACAGAGCTAGGCCCGAAGCGTCCATTTCATCGACTTTTTGTCGCTGGCGAAGGATTAAGTACCTCCGGAAGCGTGGTGAAAGTGATGGCAGACGACCCCGACGAGGGGATGTTGTCGTGGGACGAGTCGGTGTTCCGCGAGGAACACGTCTTCGAAATCGACTACGTGCCGGAGACGTTCGAACACCGCGCGTCCCAGATGCAGAGCCTTCAGTACGCGCTCAGACCAGCAGTTCGCGGGTCGCGCCCCCTCAACGTCATGGCGCGCGGGCCGCCCGGGACTGGCAAGACGACCGCGGTTCAGAAACTGTTCGACGAACTGTCGGCCCAAACCGACGTACGAACCGTGCGCGTCAACTGCCAAGTCGATTCGACGCGGTACGCGATCTTCTCCCGCATCTTCGAGGGGATTTTCGAGTACGAACCGCCGTCGAGCGGCATCTCGTTCAAAAAGCTGTTCCGCCAGATTACCGAAAAGCTGGTCGAAGAGGACGAGGTTCTCGTGGTCGCGCTGGACGACGTGAACTACCTGTTCTACGAAGGCGAAGCTTCGGACACCCTCTACTCGCTCCTGCGCGCCCACGAAGCCCACAGCGGGGCGAAAATCGGCGTCATCGTCGTCTCCTCGGACCTCAACTTGGACGTTATCGAGGAGTTGGACACGCGGGTACAGAGCGTCTTCCGACCGGAGGACGTTTACTTCCCCGTCTACGACCGCGAGGAGATAATCGGCATCCTCGGCGAGCGCGTCAAACGCGGCTTCCACGAGGGCGTCATCGGTTCCGAAGTGCTGGAGCGCGTCGCCGAACTCACCGCCGAAAGCGGCGACCTCCGGGTCGGCATCGACCTGCTCCGCCGCGCCGGACTGAACGCCGAGATGCGCGCCAGCCGAACTGTCAGCTTACAGGACGTAGAGGACGCCTACGAGAAATCCAAGTTCGTCCACCTCAGTCACAGCCTGCACGCGCTCAGCAGTAACGAGGTCGCGCTCGTCCGCGTCATCGCGGAACATGACGGCGAACGGGCGGGGGACGTGTACGAGGCGTTTCACGACGAAACCGATTTGGGCTACACGCGCTACTCGGAAATCATCAACAAACTCGACCAACTCGGCATCATCGACGCCACCTACACCAACGTCGAAGGCAGGGGGCGGTCGCGGTCGCTGTCGTTGCGGTACGACCCGGATGCGGTGTTGGCAAGGTTGGACGACTGAAGGTTTTAGTCGGAGTTGTCGTGCCTTTTTCCTACCTTGAATTTGCCACAGAGCGACGGCAAAACTCGCCCGCAGAACATCCGGGAGAGCAGATTTCGACGGATAAATGAACGGGTAAGCCGCCGGATCAGTCGGCTTCTGCGGCCGCCCTTTGTTCTTTGATGTGTTCGACAATCTCGTCAGTTTCATCGACGAAATCGTCCAAATCGACTTCCGCCCCGTGGAGAATCGTCGAGAAGTACTGCGTCGTACTGGCGAGGTTGACGGCTTCTTCCAATTCGGCCTCCGTTACGTCCTCCATCCGTGCCTCCTCCTTGTGAAAGTGGCTGCAGTACGGACATTTGATGGCGGCCGATACGCCGACCCCGATGAGCGCTTTCTCCCGTGCGGACAGTTCGGTTTCTCCGAGTTCGAAGTCCCGGACGAGTCCCCAACTGTGGTCGTTCGCCGGTTCCGAGAGATTGTCTATCCACGTTGGAACCAGTCCGAGATGTTCTTCTACCTCTTTTCGTGTTTCAGTCGATACCATGTTCCTCCCCCCGTTAGATTTCCAACCCACGCTGGAAATCCGATTATAAATACAATCAGCAGAGCAAAGAAAATCATCTAATGGAGTCTGATAGGACGAATTATGCATTATCAATCGGATTTCTGGATTTCATTGTGCTGTTCTCGGGAACATGAAACGGAATGAGTCGAATCGGTTTTAGAACTATACGTTGGTCGAGTTACCGACAGATGCTATTTTTCATTCCTCGGAATCCGACAAACGACCGTCTCAAGTACCTCGAATCCCTACGGAAAACACCATGAGTGACACCCAGTCAGGGCCGCTCAGGCCCGACAACCCGGATGCCGAAACCGAGTTCCGGGTGGACGCCCCGTTCGACCCGGCAGGTGACCAACCCGAAGCCATCGAGCAGTTGGCGGCAGGGTACGACGAGGGAATGGAAAAACAGACCCTGCTGGGCGTCACGGGGTCGGGAAAGACGAACACGGTTTCGTGGGTAATTGAGGAAATCCAGAAGCCGACACTGGTCATCGCCCACAACAAGACGCTGGCGGCGCAGTTGTACGAGGAGTTCCGGAACCTGTTTCCCGACAACGCCGTGGAGTATTTCGTCTCCTACTACGACTACTATCAGCCCGAGGCCTACGTCGAGCAGACCGACACCTACATCGACAAGGACGCCTCCATCAACGAGGAAATCGACCGCCTCCGCCACTCCGCCACGCGGTCCCTGCTGACCCGCGACGACGTAATCGTCGTCGCCTCCGTTTCCGCGATTTACGGACTCGGTGACCCGCGCAACTACGAGGAAATGAGCCTGCGACTCGAAGTCGGCGAAGAAATCGGGCGCGACGAACTGCTCGCCCGCCTCGTGGATTTGAACTACGAACGCAACGACGTTGACTTCACGCAGGGAACCTTCCGCGTCCGGGGCGACACCGTCGAAATCTTCCCGATGTACGGGCGGTACGCGGTTCGCGTCGAACTGTGGGGCGACGAAATTGACCGGATGGTGAAAATCGACCCGCTCGAGGGCGAGGTCAAATCCCAGGAACCAGCCGTCCTCGTCCACCCGGCGGAACACTACTCGATTCCGGAACAGACGATGGCCGACGCCATCGCCGAAGTTGAGTCCGATTTGGAAGACAGGATTCGCTACTTCGAGCGAAACGGTGACCTCGTTGCCGCCCAGCGAATCGAGGAACGAACGACGTTCGATTTGGAGATGATGAAGGAGGCGGGGTACTGTTCGGGCATCGAGAACTACTCCGTCTATCTCTCCGACCGCGAAGTCGGCGAAGCGCCGTACACCCTGCTCGATTACTTCCCCGACGACTTCCTCTGCGTCATCGACGAATCCCACCAGACGGTGCCGCAAATCAAGGGCCAGTTCGCGGGCGACAAATCCCGCAAAGATTCGCTGGTTGAAAACGGCTTCAGACTGCCAACGGCCTACGACAACCGCCCGCTCACGTTCGAGGAGTTCGAGGAGAAAAGTGCGCGAACCCTCTACATCTCCGCGACGCCTGCCGATTACGAACAGGAAGAAAGCGAGCAGGTGGTCGAGCAAATCGTTCGTCCGACGCACCTCGTCGACCCGATGGTCGAAATTAGCGACGCATCAGGGCAGATAGACGACCTGATGAGCAGAATCGATGCGCGAGTCGAAGACGACGAGCGCGTCCTCGTCACGACGCTGACGAAGCGGATGGCCGAAGATCTCACCGAATACTTAGAAGAGGCGGGCGTCGCCGTCGAGTACATGCACGACGAGACGGACACGCTCGAACGCCACGAACTGGTTCGCGGCCTTCGACTGGGCGAGTTCGACGTGCTGGTCGGCATCAACCTGCTTCGGGAAGGGTTGGACATTCCAGAGGTATCGATGGTCGCTATTCTCGACGCCGACCAGCAAGGGTTCCTGCGTTCGGAAACCTCGCTCGTCCAGACGATGGGTCGCGCGGCACGCAACGTCAACGGCGAAGTTGTGCTGTACGCCGACGAGGTGACCGACGCGATGGAGGCCGCGATGGACGAAACCTGGCGCAGGCGCGAGATTCAGCGAGAGTTCAACGAGGAACACGGCTTCGAGCCCCAAACCATCGACAAAGAGGTCTCGGAGGCGAACCTACCGGGAAGCAAAACCGACACCAGCAGTGTCACGGGAAGCGCACCCGAAACCGACGAGGAGGCGGCCCAGTACATCGAGGAGTTGGAAGCGCGAATGCAGGAGGCCGCGAGCAATCTTGAGTTCGAACTGGCAGCCGACATCCGCGACCGGATTCAGGACGTTCGCGCGGAGTTCGAGGTGGACATGGGAATCGAACCCGAGCGAGGCGTCGAACCCGAACTGGACGAGTTCTGACCGAGAATCGTTAGTTCGACTCGGGTTCCGTTTTCGGAGTGTGGGTGATGTCGTCTACGTCGTTATCGAGTTCTGCCAGCATCTCGTCGATGTCGTCCAGACCCAACATCTTCTCCGTCTCGGGGTCGAACTCGTTGCTCTCCAGCATCGCGCCGTTGTCCCGAACGTCGCTTCCCGAGAGATGTTTGCCGTAGCGACCCACCAATGACGAGAGTTCCTGCGGCAGAACGAAGGTGGACGATTTGCTCTCGCCGATTCGTTTGAGCGAATCCATGCCGCGGTCGATGATTGCCCGTTCACCCATCGACTCGGCGGATTTCGCACGGAGGACGATGGAAACCGCATCACCTTGCGCTTCGAGAATCTGACTTTGTTTTTCCCCTTGTGCCCGGATGATGTTCGACGCTTTTTGGCCTTCCGCCGACTCGATGGCGCTCCGGCGTTCGCCCTGCGCTTCGAGAATCATCGCTCTTCTGCGGCGCTCCGCGCTGGTTTGTTGCTCCATCGCGCCGACGACGGAACGACTCGGCATGACTTCGCGGACTTCGACGCTCTCGACGCGAATCCCCCACTCGTCCGTCGGCGGGTCGATTTCCTCGCGAATTCGCGTGTTGATAACGTCCCGGCGGCTGAGCGTTTCGTCCAATTTCATATCGCCCAGCACGGCACGGAGGGTCGTCTGACCGAGGTTGGAAACGGCCTTCTCGTAGTTATCGACCCCGAGGAATGCGCGCTCCGGGTCCATCACCCTAACGAAGAGAACTGCATCCGCGACGACCGGCGAGTTGTCCTCCGTGATGGCTTCCTGCTTCGGCACGTCGAACACCCGCGTTCGCATGTCGAATCGGTGCGTCGCGCTGACGAACGGCGGGATGAAGTGGATGCCGGGGTCGAGGAGTTTCCGGTACTCACCGAAGACGGTCAGCGCGCGCTTTTCGTAGGGGCCGACGATTTCCACGGCGCTGTTCACCGTGATTACGGCGAGTCCGAGGAGGAGAATCCCCGCAATCGCTATCGCGTCGAGATAGGGCAACGCGAGAAAGAAGAAGGCGACGAACGCGATTGCGAGGAGGATCGACCCTGCGCTCACCCTCGCGGTCGTCTTGCCGAGCGTGTAGAGGGGGTGGTTCATGTATGTGAGTTAAGGCACCAATCGCTTAACAGTTACGTGCTAACGAATAGCAGAGAGTTTGGTTGGATTGGCCGACTCGATTTACAACGAGACAGAACCCGAATCAGCGATTCTGAATTTACTCTCGTGTTTTCCGCAGTTCCCGACCCTAATGAAACCGCAACCGCACCGTCGACGCAAACCTCACCCACCCCATCCGACTCCTTCACTACGTTCAGTCGCCCCTCGCGCGACTTTCTCGTGCCTTCTCGGACTTGTCGTCCGAGAAGGCACGAGAGCGCGCGCCACGTGGAAAATTCGAATTCTCGAATCGATGCAAACGCTGTGACGCGTGCGTCGGCAGGCCTGCGAGCACTCCTCCCGAAGGCTAACCGATTATCGCGCGAGGTCATCGTGAGCGAGCGAACGGCTCGTCAGAGCTCGTCTCTGACGGTGGATGAGTGACCGAGCGCCAGCGAGAGAACGAATCGGGTGGAGAGGTGGGTGGACGGGTGCGGGGGAAGAGGCGGTCATTTGCTGCCGTGACTTGCTGACGACGAATCTGCACGGAGATGGGTTACACACTGCAAGTTCCGTTGCCGTGGCAGTCGTGTGTTGTCAGAAACAGCTAGCCTCACTGCTAACTGTGCCTCCGGGGAAAGTAACGCTCTCGCCACGACACCACTGCTCAACACACCCGCCATCAAATCGTTAGTCAAAAGTCAAAACCGGTCTCGAATCGCGGAAACGGTCTTTTCACCAACTCCTTGCACCTCTCGCAGTTCCGCATCAGACGCGCTCCGAATCCCATCCAAACTCCCGAACCGGCGGAACAGCTTTCGCCGGGTTTCCGGACCGACGCCTCGAACTCCATCCAATTCGGTCGAAATATCGTCGCGGAGGGTCTGATGGTACTGAACCGCGAATCTATGGGCTTCGTCGCGCACTCGCTGAAGGACGTGGAGTTGGGGCGCATCGCTCGGCCAGTCGAAGGTTCGGGTCGGCGCGACGACGATTTCCTCGGCCTTAGCGAGACCGACGGCGGACACGTCCCACCCGACTTCGGCCAGCGCTTCGCGCGCGGCGTCCAGCTGGCCCCGTCCGCCGTCGATGAGGAGCAGGTCGGGGTCGGGTCGTTCGTCGCGCCCCGCCACCGCTCGCTCCGCGCGCCAGCGAATGAGAGTTCGCATGTTGTCGTAATCGTCGTTTTTCTCGTCCAGCTTTTTCCGCCGATAATCCGATTTTTCGGGCGATCCATCGACGAACACGACGTTACTGCCGACGACGGAAGACCCCTGCGCGTGGCTCACGTCGAATCCCTCGATTCGCTCGATTGGGGACATGGAAAGTTCGTCGGCCAAGGCCCGCAGTTCGTCGGGGGCGTTCGCTCCCCGTCGGGCGTTTTTCAGCGCCAAATCGACGAGTGTCGCTTCCCGGCCCGCGCCCGGAACGCGAACCGCGACTCCTTCCGCGTCCAACCAGTCCAGTACGTCCGCGTCGTTCGGGCGCTCCGAGAGCAGGAGGGCGTCGGGGAGTTCCCGCTCGGCGTAGAACTGCGGGATGAAGCCGGCGAACACCGCGGCCACATCGTCGCCGTCCGGCACGGAAAGCGTGTGCCGGTCGCGGTCAACGAGCTGGCCCCGTTCGCTGTGCAGTCGGGCAACGGTCGCCCGCTCACCCTCAACTGACGCGCCGAGCACGTCTACTGTTCGCTCGTCGGTCTGGGAAGAAATCGCGTCGGCGTCGCCGCCGTGGAACGATTCGACTGCTTCGAGTCGGTCGCGGAGGTTGGCCGCGCGTTCGAACTCGCGGCTCTGGGCCGATTCTTCCATCTCGCGTCGGAGCGGGGTTGCCAGCACGTCCGTCTCGCCGCCCAAGAATCGCTCGACGCTTTCCACGTCGGCGAGGTACGCCTCGCGCCCGATTTCGTTCGTACAGGGCGCGGTACAGAGGCCGATGTCGTAGTCCAGACAGGGGCGGTCGCGGTTGGCGAACTTGTGATCCGAACAGCCTCGGATTCCGTAGGTTTCCCGGAGCGCCTTGACGACGGTTTCCACGTTCACTTTGCTCGTGAACGGCCCGAAAACGGTCGCTCCTTTGCGATTCGGGTCACGGGTAATCTCGATTTGCGGAAACTCGTGACCGGTCACCTGCACGAGCGGGTACGATTTGTCGTCCTTCAAGCGAACGTTGTACCGCGGCTGGTAGCGCTTGATGAGGTTCGCTTCCAGCAAGAGCGCCTGCGTTTCCGTGTCGGTCACCGCGAAATCTAGCGCGTCGGCGCGTTCGACCATCCGGCCGATGCGATTGCTTCGAGGGTCTGCGTACGACCGTACACGCGAACGAAGGTCAACAGCCTTCCCGACGTACCGGACGGTGTCGCCCTCCAAAAACTGATACACGCCGGGCTCACGGGGAAGTTCCGTCGCGCGTTCTCTGACCGTTGCCGCGTCCATCGGTTTCGGCTAGCCGTCGCGGAAGTTTGAACCTGTCCCTATCGGGGGATTGTTCGGGATATCGTGTGCTAGCACGGCGACATATTATGCTTGACAGTAATATACTGTTTGCCATCTTCGACCAATCGTTTTTATTCGGTGGAGCCACGTTAGTGGGGATAGAGCATGGCTAATTGCAAGGAAACGATGGTACTGATTGCAAATCGAACCGGATGGACGGACGTCCATCGATAACCGAATCTAATGATTTCAATCTCGAAACGCCGCCTTCGAGCGCTGTTCGCCGCCCTCCTCATGCTGTCGGTTCTGACAGTCGGATACGGAGTTGCGACATCGTGGACGGAGACGACGTTTGAATCCTACATCGACGGCAATGACGTGAATCGAGAAGCGCAGGTCGCCCCCGAAGCGAATGGCATCACGGTCATCGCGACGGACTCTAATTCGTGGCGAGGACAGGCCAGCGAGGGACCGCGCGCGAGAGCCGAACTCGTCGCGTTGAATCCGGACGGGACGATGAAGTATTACAACGACACTCACACGCGCTACTGGGACGTCGACCCCGTTCCGGGAACGGACGCGACGGTCGAGTACTCCTACGCTGACCACCTCGACGGAAACGAGTGCCCGAGCGCCGACGAGTGGAACGCGAGCGACTACGGCGTGAGTCAAGAGATGTGGGACACCTACTACGACACCCACGGCGACGTGAACGCCTGCACGTTCAACGGCGTCGAGCGCGTGAACCTCACGACCGGCGACGTCGAAAACGTGTGGGGCCACCCGACGCCCGGAAAGGAAGCGTCGCGGTACCACGACGTTGACCGCATCAACGAGACGCATCTCGTCGTCGCCGACATTTACCTCGACGGCGTGTTCGTCGTGAACACCGAATCCGACGAACTCGAATGGCGTTGGAACGCCTCCGACGACTTCGACCCCGAAGCGACCGGCGGCCCGTTCCCGAAAGACTGGTCGCACATCAACGACGTGGAAGTCCTCGACGACGGGCGAATCACGGTGAGCGCCCGTAATCTCGACCGCGTGGTGTTCCTCTCCGCGGACGACCACACCGCCATCAAGGAACAGACGCTCGGCGAGGAGGATAACTACGGTATCCTCTACGAACAGCACAATCCCGACTACATCAACGAATCTAACGGCGGGCCCGCAGAAATCGTCGCCGACAGCGAGAACAACCGCGTCATCGAATACCAGCGGAACGGCGACGGCAACTGGGAACAGACGTGGATATGGCGAGACGGGCGAATGCAGTGGCCCCGCGACGCAGACCGCCTGCCGAACGGCCACACCCTCATCGGCGATTCGAACGGTAACCGCGTCTTCGAAGTCGATGAAAACGGCAAAATCGTCTGGCAACTCAACATCGCGTTCCCCTACGAAGTGGAGCGTCTCGAAACCGGTGACGAATCGACAGGCGGCCCGAGTGCCCAATCCGCAGACGTCGCATCCCGCACCGGAAACGTCGGCGACCAGTTCTGGATTGCCGTGAAGAACTTCATCCCAGGAAAATATCTGAACGGGTTGATGTATATCACGCCCGTCTGGATGGGCGTTCCCGAAGTGTTCGCCATCGCGCTCGGCCTCGTCGTCGCCCTCATCTGGGGTGGCATCGAAGCCAATTGGTACGTGAATCGCCGCCGGGAAACGGCAGGTGACGGCACCGAAGAGCAATCGATGGACTGAGGCGAACGCCGATTTTAGACTAAAACCGGCGTTCGGTGCAGAATTGATTTTCGCGCATCGAACTTACTGCTGAACCTCTTCCCGTCCGAGCGCGGATCGAATCCGGCGGGCCGCGTCTTCGGCTTCGTTGCCGTTTACGGGCACGTAAATCGGATCTCTACCGGCACGTTCGATAACTAACTCCTCCGACCGAGTCACGAAGTACAGCGTGCCGAGCGCGAACGCGGAAAAAAACAACACGCCGCCAATCAGCAGTAACGCATCCATGAGGATGCCGAACACGATTGCCATCGAGGAAATCATCTGGCCGACGTCGCCGATAATTTGGTCGTTCGAAGCCTCCGTACTGCCGAGTTTGGCGAGGAGACCGCTGCTATTTATCAAAAATGCGCCGCCGAGGAGGATGAGTCCGTAGACGACGCTCCGGATGGTCCACGAGAGGTAACCATCTCGACCGGTCGGTTGGACGCTGGCATTGAGGACGTTCGGACGGTCTGCGTGGTCGAATCGCCGACCGCCGCCCTCCGGCATAAACGCGAGCACGCGATGGCTCGTCACCGCGATTCGCGCGCCATCCAGTTCGATTTCCTCCTCGATATCCTCGCCCGCGAACAGCATATCCAGCAGTCGGTCGTCTGACGCCTCGGACAGCGGGGACTGTCGCATCGTTTATCGGGTCAATCACCGAGTTAAATAAGGTTGCGGCTACGTCATCTCTCGCCAGATACAAATTTGCGACGAAAGAACGTTCGAGCATGACCGACGTGCGCGTCTGGCTCGTGGAGCGAACGTACAGTGACCGCGACCTACTGACGCTGGTGTATGCGACGCCGGACGGCGAACGATACCTCCAAAAGGAACTGGCCGGGCGACTGGGCGGCGAGACGACCGCCGCAATCGAAGTCGAACGAGACAGGCTATCGTCCGTGGCAGACGACAGCCGTCAGCAGCGCTACGCCGAGGAAGCAAAGCGAATGGCTGAAAAACATGAGCCGAACGACACGGTGTGACACAGAACAGTACTGTTTTATGTCCGTTCCAGCAACCCGGAACCATGACCGCCATCCGACTCGACGGCGTGACAAAACGCTACGGTAGCGTTACCGCCGTCAACGACCTCTCGCTTGACGTGAGAGAGGGAGAGGTGTTCGGTTTTCTCGGGCCGAACGGCGCGGGGAAATCGACGACGATCAACCTCATCCTCGACTTCATTCGGCCGAGCGAGGGCACCGTTACCGTCCTCGGGCGCGATGCGCAAAAAGAGAGCGTCGCCGTCCGCGAACGAACTGGCGTCCTCCCCGAGGGATTTTCCGTCTACGACCGACTGACCGGAAGACAACATCTGGAGTTCGCTATCGAATCGAAGGAGACAGAAGACGACCCCGACGAACTCCTCGACCGAGTCGGACTGTCGCCGGAGGACGGGGACAGAAAGGCGGGCGGCTATTCGAAAGGGATGGCCCAACGCCTCGCGTTTGCGATGGCGCTCGTCGGCGAACCCGACCTGTTGATTCTGGACGAACCATCGACCGGTCTCGACCCGAACGGTGCGCGCGAGATGCGCGAAATCGTAAGAGCGGAAAAAGAGCGCGGCGCGACCATCTTCTTTTCCAGCCACATCCTCGGGCAGGTCGAAGCCGTCTGCGACCGCGTCGGAATCCTGCACGAAGGCGAACTCGTCGCGGAGGACTCCATCGAAGGACTTCGACAGAACGTCGGCGGCGACACTGCGATTACGGTCGAAACGAAGTCGCTTTCGTCCGATGCCGTGTCCGAGGTGCGTGACCTCGACGGCGTGACGAACGTCAACCGGGACGGAAACGAGTTGTTCGTCACCTGTGATTCGGAGGCTAAAACGACCGTCATCGCCACGCTGGAAAACGCAGGGGCGGATGTAGTGGACTTCGAAACCGACGAAACCTCGCTCGAAGACCTCTTTATTAGCTACACGGAACAGGAGGCCACGGCATGACGTGGAAAGCGGTCGCCCGAAAGGATTTCCACGATTCGCTTCGGTCGCGGTGGTTCTGGGTCATCTCCGCGATTTTCGTCGGTTTATTCATCGGAAGCGCGTACTTCGTCGGGCAAGGATTAGGAAACATAGACGAGCAAGTTAGTTCCGACGCTTTCCTCGGCCTGCTCGGTGGACAGGTCGTCGCGCTTCTCGTTCCGCTCATCGCGCTCGTCGTGGCCTACAACGCCATCGTCGGCGAGCGAGAATCGGGCACGATAAAACTCATGCTGTCGCTTCCCCACTCCCGGCAGGATGTCGTTGTCGGAAAGCTACTCGGGCGGAGCGGCGTCATCGCCGTCCCGATTCTGCTCGGCATGGTGGCCGCCGCAATCGCCCTCGTCGTCTTCGGCATCAACCTCAAAATCGTGAGTTATCTGCTGTTTACGGTGCTGACGATTGCGCTCGGCGTGACGTTCGTCAGCCTCGCCATCGGTATTTCGGCCGCCGCGTCCACGAACCGCCGCGCGATGGTCGCCTCCGTCGCGTTGTACGTCGTGTTCACGCAGTTCTGGATGTACGCCCGCCGGGTGGTACTCGTCCTCAACGACAAACTCTCGCTCGAGTTGGAGACGGTCGAAGTCGTCAAATATGGACTGTTCATCAAATACTTCAATCCGGTTCGCGCCTACGAGACGCTGGTCGAATCGCTGTACGCGAACTCGACGCTCGGAGCGCGACTGTATGGCGCGGGGCAGTTCGGCCCGATCCTCGAACAGCAGATCGGGTCGGTGCCGTTCTACCTCTCGAATCCTGTCGTGATAGCCCAGTTCCTGCTCTGGTTGCTCGTTCCAGTCGCGGTGGGGTACCTGCTCTTCGACAGGGCGGAACTGTAAGGTCGACGGGTATCCCTTACCGTTCTTCCCGTTCGATTCCGTTCTCCGCCAGCACGTCCCAGAACTCGTCTTCTTCGAGAACGGTCACGTCCCGCTTCTCGGCGTCGTCGCGCTTCGTCTGTCCCGGATTGTCGCCGACGACGAGGTAGTCCGTGTTACCCGAGACGCTTCCCGTCGCGTTTGCACCGTGGGCTTCGACCAAATCGGAGATGTCGGAGCGCGATTGGGAGAGCGACCCGGTGAACACGAACGTCAGTCCGGCGAGTTCGTCGCCGCCGTCGGTTTCCTCCGCTTCGGGTTCGACGTGAGTCAGGAGTTCGCGAACGACTTCGCGGTTTCGCTCGGAGTCGAAAAACTCCCGAATCCGGTCGGCGACGACCGGCCCGATGTCGGGAACCGATTCGAGTTGGTCGCGGGAGGCGTCCAGCAGGTGGTTCATCGACCCGAATTCGCGGGCCAGCGCGCGGGCCGTCTCGGTTCCAACGCGGGGAATCCCGATTGCCGAGACGAAATTCGCGAGTTGGGGATGCTTCGATCGTTCCATTTCCGCGAGGAGGTTTTCCGCGCTTTTCTCACCCCAGCCGTCGAGTTCCAGTAGGTCGTCCGCGTCGAGTTCGTAGAGGTCGGGTAGCGATTCGACGAGTCCGCCGTCGATGAGTTGCTCGACGCGCTCCTCTCCCAAGCCTTCGATGTCGAGGCCGTCGTCGCTCGCGTAGTAGGCAACTGCGCGCCGGAGTTGGGCATCGCAGGCGAGTCCGCCGGTACAGAACGCGATTGGTCCGTCGCGTTCGACCGGACTGTCGCACACCGGACAGCGCTCTGGGAACTCGTAGTGACCCTCGCTTCCTTTCTCGACCACTTCGGAAACGTACGGAATTACGTCGCCCGCGCGCTGGACTCGAACCTCGTCTCCGACGTTGACGTTTTTCTCCGCGATTTCTTCGGGGTTGTGGAGGCTCGCCCGTGAGACGGTGACGCCGCCGACGTCCACCGGTTCGAGCAAGGCGACGGGGGTCAGTCGTCCGGTTCTCCCGACTTGAATTATCACGTCGGTTATCGTCGTCACTTCCGCGCGCGCCGGGAACTTGTAGGCGTAGGCCCAACGATACGAGCGCGCGGTGGTTCCGAGTTCGGCGCACGCGGAACGATCGTTCAGTTTGATGACGACGCCGTCGATTTCGTAATTCAGCTCTTCGCGTTCGGCCATCAGGTCGTCGCGGTAGGCGATTGCGTCCTCGATGTCGTCCACGAGTTCCGTTCTGTCCACGACCTTCAGGCCGTAGGTCGGCAGGGCCTCGTATTCCGACCAGTGTGTCGGAAACTCCTCGCTCGCGTCCAGCACGTCGTAGAAAAAACAGTCCAGCGGGCGCTCCGCGGTGACTGATGAATCGAGTTGCCGGAGCGACCCGGCGGCGGCGTTTCGCGGATTGGCGAACGGGTCTTTTCCATCTTCGACCCGCTCGCGGTTGAATGCCTGAAAGGCGTCCCGAGGCATATACACCTCGCCGCGAACCGCGAGGGAATCGGGATAATCGCCGCGGAGGTGGTGCGGGATGCTCGAAATCGTACGGACGTTTTCGGTTACGTCGTCCCCTTCCCGTCCGTTGCCGCGGGTCGTGGCGCGAGCATACTCGCCGTCCTCGTAGACGACTTCCAGCGAAAGCCCGTCGAACTTCGGGTCGCAGACGTATTCCGGGTCGCTGACGGTTTTCCGAATTCGGTCGTCGAAGTCGCGCACGTCGTCGGCCTCGCCGCTCGAGTCGATGGACAACATCGGCGTAACGTGCTCTACGGTTTCGAGTTCGTCCACCGGTTCGCCGCCGACTCGCCGAGTCGGACTGTCTTCCGTCTGGATGCCGAAGGCGTCCTCCAGTTCCTGCAAGCGGGTGAAAAGCGCGTCGTAGGTTCGGTCGGCGATGACGGGATCGTTTTCGACGTAGTAGCGGTAGTCGTGGTGTCGAATCGCCTCCCGAAGGAGTTCGGATTGCTCGCGCGCGCGCTCTTCGCTCACTGCTTCGACCGACTCGAAATCGGTCTGCGGGTCTTCGACGTAGGGATTTCCCTCCGCGCTCACCTCAGCCATTGTTCGGGGGTTGTTCGTCTTCGGATAAAATAGTTCAGAACCGGGCGGAGCGGGATGGGAGGCACCGTCAAATGATGCCTGCAACAGCAGACTGAACCTATAGACGGCTTGCGGCCGTCACCGCCGACCATGACGAACTACAGCGTTCACGAACCCCCGTTCGACGGAACCACCGACGACGACTGGAGCGCGCCCCAAGAGCACGACTTCGACACGGACGACCTTTCCGAAATCGCCGACCACTTCGTCCTCTCCGCGTCTGGATTCGACAGTCCGGAAAGGTACAACGACCTGAAGCTACCGGTCGTGAGTCCGGCGGGAGAGTTGAACGAGAACGCCCTCCAAACAGCCTACAGCGGCGGGCACAGCGTCGAATCGATCGAAGGAATCGACGAAGAGACGAAGTCGAAGGCGAAGGACGTGCTCGAATCGTTGGCGAGCGAGTTCGGCGGTCTCGATTTGAGCGATTGATTCGTTCGAACGACCGGTTCAGACGACCGCGTGCAAAGCGAGGCGAACATCAGCGTAACTGGTACTTCCGCGGCAAACGCCGCGTTTCGGCGTGAAATAGTATGAGTGTGCCGAAGTCCGAACGACCAAATCGCACCTCGCCAGAGAATCAAAACGGCGCTGACAGAAAGCGAGAGCCGCGAACCGAATGATCGAAACGGGCACGTTGAACGCGACGGCAACGAACGTCATCCCGGTAGACTGGTTGGGGGGTTGTGCGACTGCTACTGCCGTCGAAACCACGGATGCGAGACTAGCGAAGAGAAGCACGGTTGTGGGCAGAATCGCGGAGAGCGGCGTCTACCCCCGAATAAACGATTCGGATTGTAGAAAAATTTCGATCACGGGAGAAGATGGAGAGTAACGGCATATTACCCTGCCTCGCACGAACAGAAACGACTTTCAACGCACCGTTTCTCGCGTGGAGTATGAGCGACAACTTTCCGGGTGCGCGCTACTCGACTGCGACGCTGGAGTGGGCGCGCGAAGAGCACGGTGCACTCGGCGAGACTCGAATAGATGGCGAACGACTGCGTGCGCGATTGGTGTCGCGGGCGCTATCGCAGTCGCTGACACGACTGCTGACTCTATTTCGATAACGGGGTTACAACAGTTCGGCGACGTTTTCGATAGCGTTTCGGCAGAACGGACAGCGATAGTTCGTTGCGAACCCACTCGATTGTGCGATAGTTTTTGTCTCCAGTTCGTGGAACGCAATTTTCCGACGACAGTCTGGACAGGGTACTTTTGACACGATAATTGCTATGCTACCGGAGGCACTTAAATCACGTGAGCCACAACAATTATATATTATTACACCACCGTCGAGCGAATATTATCGTATAGAGGGCCATTATAGGCCCGAAGGGTGCTGTTTTGCCGGTTTGTGACTTTTCCACGCATGTAGAAAGTCGTTTAGTTATAAAGGCGCCGAGTTACTCCTCAAACGTGAACGTTCCGTCCCGCTGAACGACTTCGCCGTCGACCTCTATCCGCGAATCGTCGCTCATATCGACGATCATATCGACGTGGACTGCGCTCTCGTTCTGTTCCCCAGTTTCGGGGACGCAGATGTCGTAGGCCTTCCCGATTGCGAGGTGGATGGTGTCGCCCATCTTCTCGTCGAAGAGCATGTTGTAGGTGAATCGGTCGATGTCGCGGTTCATACCGACGCCGAGTTCGCCGAGTCGGCGCGCGCCCTCGTCCGTGTCGAGAACGCCCGCGAGCACCTCTTCGTTCTTTTCGGCGCTGAAATCGACGACCTCTCCCTCCTCGAATTTCAGCCACACGTCTTCTACGATGTGCCCCTGGTGAACGAGCGGTTTGTCGAACAGCACTTCGCCCTCGACGGAATCGGGCACTGGTGCCGTGAACACCTCGCCACCGGGGAGGTTGTTCTTCCCGTGGTCGTTGATGGTTTTCATATCCGTAACGGACATGGTGAGGTCGGTGGTGTCGCCGGAGACAATCCGAACCTCGTCCCCGGCGTCGAGGATTTCGACCATCTCCTGCTGGAACTTGCGCTGTTCGTCCCAATCCTTGTTCATCGCGCCGTAGACGAACTCCTCGTAAGAATCGGTGCTCATCTCCGCCAACTGCGCGCTTCCCGGCGACGGATGTTGCGTGAGACACCACCGCGCCGAGAGAATTTCCTGCTGTACCGGCTGATACACCTGGTTGTACGCCGCGTGTGTTTCCGCGTCCACGTCGCTCATGTCCGAGGCGTTCTCGTGTGCCCGGACGTGGACGACGGCATCCGCCGCCTCGAACAGCGCCCGTTCGTGCTCGGGCGTATCGAGGTTGTCGGGGTCGATGGAGTTGAGAAACGCGGCGCGCTTTCGGTCACGCCGTCCGGCGGTGACGAGGGGGAACGCACCGCGCTCGCCGAGCAGTTCGGACAGTGCAATGGCGAGGTCGTCGGCGACCGACGGGACGCGAAGAACGACGTCATCGCCCGCGTCGATGTCGAGAGAATGATCAACGATGATTTCAGCGTGTTTCCGAATCCGAGAGTCCATGATAGCCGATTCCATGGATATCAGAAACCGCTTTCGATACGTAACCCGGAAAACCGTCCCTACCCTCGATTATTTGTTCACTGCCGCGGAACAGGCGGACATGATAGACCTGCGGAGCGACACGGTAACCAAACCGAGCGAGGAGATGCGCGAATCGGCGCACACCGCCGACGTCGGCGACGACGTGTACGGCGAAGACCCGACCGTGAACGAACTGGAGACCCGCGCCGCGGAGTTGGTGGGAACGGAGGCCGCGCTCTACGTTCCGACGGGGACGATGGGCAACCAAATCGCCGCCCGAGTCCACACCGACCGCGGACAGGAAATTCTCGTAGAGCGCGAGAGCCACATCTTCAAATGGGAACTCGGCGGGTTGGCCCAACACGCAGGGTTGCAAGTCAGAACTCTCAACGGCGGCGAGCGAGGGATTCCGACGCCCGAACAGGTGAAATCGGGCTACGTCGAGGAGGACGCACACCGACCCGGAACGGGGCTTTTGAGCCTCGAGAACACGCACAATAGTAAGGGCGGGGTCGCCATCGATCCGAAGGAAATCGACGCCGCGGCGAAAGCGGCCCACGAACTCGACGTGCCGGTTCACTTGGACGGGGCGCGAGTCTGTAACGCCGCCGTCGCACACGACGTGTCGCCGGCGAGGTTTACCGAAGAGATCGATTCCGTGATGTTCTGTCTCTCGAAAGGTCTCGGCGCGCCGGTCGGGTCGATGCTCGCGGGAACTGAAGATTTCATCGCGCGTGCTCGACGCACGCGAAAGCTGTTCGGCGGCGGAATGCGGCAGGTCGGCCTACTGGCGGGGCCGGGACTGCTGGCGCTCGACAACGTTTCCCGACTCGCGGACGACCACGAAAACGCGCGCGTCCTCGCCGAAAATTTGGCTGGCGTCGGCGGTCTTTCGGTGCAGTCACCGGAAACGAACATCGTCCTCGTGGACACCGAACAAGCGGGATTGACGGCTGGTGAGTTCCTCACCGCCTGCGAGGAGATGGGCGTCCTCGGCACCCAGTTCGACACGCACGTCGCCCGGTTCTGTACGCACTGGGACGTAAGCCAGGAGGACGTGGAAGTCGCGGCGGAGAACGTTCGGGACGCGCTCTATACACAGGATGTATGAAAACGACGAACGCTCTCCTTCTCGGCATTTTGCTGGTGCTATTCGGCGGCGTCGCCAGTCTCGGAAATGAACTCGTCCCATACGAGTGGGCAGTGATAACTCTGTGGGTGGGACTCGCCGTCGGTGTCGGCGGCGTGGTGTTCAACGAATTTGTACAAAGCGAGTCGTAATCGAATTATCGCTGGCCTTTCTGCATTCCTTCCTGAAAGCCGGTGAGCGTTCGGCGGACGAACAGGTAGATGAAGAAGACGAACGCGAGGATGGCGACGAGGAGACCCACGAACACGGGGTCGCCGAGATACTCTCCGACGATGTCGATTGGTTGCACACCTGTGCCTATCAGTTCACGAACCAAATTCGTTTCGCCGTGCTAGTGGCAAAGTTGATTGACGAGCAGATTCATACGCATAAATATGGCAGACCTCTTGCCCTCCAGCACGGACGTGGAACCCCCGACGGGTGGCAACCCGCGGGTACTCGGCGTCGATAGCGACGACGCCGACGATTTGCTCGGGGCACTCTCGTCAGGGACGGCCCGGAGCCTCCTCTCCGCGCTCCACGACCAACCCGCCACCGCGTCCGAACTGAGCGACGAAGTCGATACGTCGCTCCAGAACGCCCAGTATCACCTTCAGAAGTTGGAGGATGCGGAACTCATCTCCGCGGTGGACACCATCTACTCGGAAAAAGGCAGAGAAATGAAAGTGTACGCGCCGACCGACGGTCCGCTCATCCTGTTCGCCGGTCGCGAAGAACAGACGACAGGACTCAAAGATGCTCTCTCTCGCGTTCTCGGCGTGGCAGTCCTCCTCGGCGCGGTCAGCGCCGTGATTCAGTACGCCGTCACGGAAGGGATTGTGGGAATCGGCGGACAGGCCGCCGAAAGTTCCAATTCGGGTGGCGACATGGGAACGTTTTCGGCGCAGTCCACGGACCCCGCCCAAACCGCCGCGGACGCCGTCGTAACCACGATTCCGCCGGGAGTGCTGTTCTTCGCGGGTGGTGCGTTGGTTCTCGCACTCAGTGCTGTCTGGTGGTACATTATCAGAAAATGAGCGGTATTTTCGGTGTAAAACCGATAACTAAAACGCTTTTTTGAGCTTACCAAGAGTACATTATGTCGGGGAGCATATGATGAAATGGAACCGCCCTGCTTCGGCCCTCCGCCAACGCCATCAGCTTTCCACCACCCCTCCAACGAAGAACTCTTGGAGGAGTTCTCCGTCCCGTCTGCGAACCCCACCACCGAAGCCCTCCTCTCGCGGTTCCAATTCGAGATGTGTCGGGAGTCCGCCCCGCGGTCGGGCGTGACTTCCGGGATTCAACAACAGCACCTCGCCAGTATCCTCTACGAGATGTCGATGCGAGTGGCCGAACACGACGACGTCCGCGTCTCGCTCGCGCCCGAGTAGTTCCAAACCGGTACTGCCGCTTCGGTGGCGATGGACGAGCGCGAACCGAATCCCGTTTTCCTCGAACGTTCGCACTTTGGGAAGTCGGTCGAGCACCCCCGAAGTCGCGTTGTTGCCGTGAACCGCGACCAGACGGTTGCTCTCCGACTCGAACGCGTCGAGCGCGGCCTCGGTCGTGAAATCCCCGGCGTGAACGACGAGGTCGGCCGCTTGGACTGCTTCCAACGTTCTCCCGGTGAGTTCGTGACCCGTCTCGCTGTGGGTGTCGGAGACGATGGTTATCATGCATCGATTTTAGAATCGAACTGACTTCCCCTTTCCGTCGGAACGTCCCTTTCGTCGTTCGTTTTCCCCTCACTCGTCGTAAAGTCTTTGACACCTCCGGGAGGGTATCCGGTAATGGCGAGTAGCAAATCCGTGGTGATTGCCGCCCTCGTCGCGAACGGGGCAATCGCCGTGCTGAAGTTTATCGGGTATCTCCTCACGATGAGTCCGGCGATGCTCTCGGAGACGTATCACTCCATCTCTGACACCGGAAATCAGGTGTTCCTCCTCATCGGCATTCGGTACAGCGGTCGCGAGGCGACCCGCGGCCACCCGTTCGGATTTGGCAAGGCGCAGTTTTTCTACAGCTTTCTCGTGAGCGTTCTGCTGTTCGGTATCGCTGGATGGGAGAGCGCGAAACACGGGTACCACGCGCTGGTGAACCCACACGTCGAAGACATGGCGGATGTGACCCTCCTCTCGTTCACGTTCGACGCGGTGTACGTCAACTACGCCGTCCTCATCGCGGCCATCCTGTTCGAAACCTACGCGTTCGCTAAAGCGTACAAGGCGATGAAAATAGAGATCAACCGCCGAAACTGGAGCGGCTTTCGGGAGGCCTTCCGCAAAACCAGCGACGTGACGACCCTGACGGCGCTCACCGAGGACGCCATCGCCCTCGGCGGGGCGGGAATCGCGCTGTTCGGCGTCTTCCTCACCCGATACACCGGAAATCCGATGTACGACGCGGCGTCCGCCCTGTTCATCGGCCTCATGCTGATGGGATTCGCCGTCGCGCTCGCGTGGGAGAACAAACGGCTGCTCCTCGGCGAGAGCCTTCCGAAGGAAGAGGAGGACGTTCTCCGCACGATGCTCGGCGAGGTGGACGGCGTCGTCGAGATTATCGACTTCCGAACCGTCTACTTCGGGCCGGGGAAAGCAATCGTCGCTGGCGACGTGGCCTTCGACCCGGAACTCGATACAGGTGAGATAGACGACCGGATTACCGCCCTCGAAAACGACCTGTTTGAGGCGAACGAACACGTGAAGAAGGTGTACATCGAACCCGAAGTGCAAGTAGAGGCGGCATCGGAATCCGTGGTTTAGAGCCTACTTGTGGTTTAGATGCGTCTCGTAAGCGAGCGTCTCGTAAGCGATTTCGATTTTTGTCAGAGTGTTACCGACGGTCGGCAGTAGCAAATAGCAAGGATGAACGAACCAAATTTGGCAGCCCGGTCGAACGAACCACAGTAGTCCGTGAAAAGCCACTGCTACTTGCTATCGCAGAATCTCACGTAAGCAAGACTTTTTGAACCAAGCCGCGAATACCCCGTATCGTGTCCACGACGAACGAGTATATGCGGTTCTTTCCCTACGAGTCACCCTACGACAACCAGCAGGAGGCGATGGATCGAATCTACAACGGACTGGCTCGCGGACAGGACGTCGTCTTCGAAGGAGCGTGCGGGACGGGCAAAACACTCTCCTCGCTCGCACCCGCGCTGGAGTACGCGCGCGAAGAGGACAAGACGGTGGTCATCACGACCAACGTCCACCAGCAGATGCGCCAGTTCATCACGGAGGCACGCGAAATCAACGAAAACGAACCCCTGCGTGCGGTCGTTTTCCGCGGAAAGGGGTCGATGTGTCACATCGACGTGGACTATCAGGAGTGTCAGGTGCTCCGGGACAACACCTACGAAGTCGTCGACAAGGAACGCGACAAGCAGGAACTCGAACAGCGACAGCGCGAACTGCTAGAAGTGATGCAGGATGGCGACGAAACCGCCGCGGAAGCCCGGAGCGCGGTGATGGACGAACTTCAACAGGTGCAAGAAGAAGTCGATAACCTGCGCGAAGCGAACGTCTGTGAACACTACTACAACAATCTCACCGAGGACACGGGCGAATTCTATCAGTGGCTCTACAACGACGTTCGGACGCCCGACGACATCTACGAGTACGCGGAAGAGCAGAAAATGTGCGGCTACGAACTGCTGAAAGACGGGATGGAGGGCGTCGATTTGGTCGTCTGCAACTACCACCATCTCCTCGATCCGATGATTCGAGAGCAGTTCTTCCGGTGGTTGGGTCGGGAACCGGAGGACGTTATCACCATTTTCGACGAGGCGCACAACATCGAGGGGACGGCCCGCGACCACGCCTCGCGCACGCTAACCGAGAACACCCTCGACAGCGCACTGGACGAGTTACAGGAGAGCGACGACTTCCGGAGCGAGTCGGGATTCAACGTGTTGGCCGCATTTCAGCGCGCGCTAAAAGCCACCTACGAGGATTCGTTCGGCTTCGGCGAGCGCGAGACGGTCGGGGAAAACTGGCAGGACGTTCCCGTGTCGAACGAAAACAAGCGCGACGACCTGACGCTGAACTTCCTTCAGGAGTACACCGGGAAGGGAATCGATGACGAACTGGACGACGCGCTAAGCCTCGCCAAGGAACTCGACCAGCAGTACGAGGAGGCGTACAAGGAAGGCGACGCGAAGACCCGACAGGAGTGCCAGACGCTCCAGGCCGCGAGCTTCGTCAAATCGTACATGGACGAAGGAGCCGAACTCGGGCAGTATCCAGTCGCCGCGGTTCGGCGCGACGAAGGTACCGACGAGGTGTACGGGAGAGCAGAGCTCTACACCTGTATCCCGCGCGAGGTGACGAAAGCCCTCTTCGACGAGGTGTACGCGACGGTCTTGATGAGCGCGACACTGCGCCCCTTCGACGTGCTGTCGGACGTGCTGGGCCTGGCGGAGCCGGTCACGTTAGCCTACGGGCTCCAATTCCCCGAGGAAAACCGCCGAACGTTCGCCGTCGAATCGCCCGCCCTGTTCGCCAGCGAGCGGAGCGAGCCGGAAACCCAAGAAACCATCGCTGACGTACTGACCGACACTATACGTTTCACCGCCGGAAACACCCTCGTCTTCTTCCCGAGTTATTCGGAAGCGGAACGCTACCGCGACCTCATTAGAAATCGAATTGACGGCACCCTCTACTTCGACGAGGCGGGAACGCCCGTCGAGGAACGCCGCAAGCAGTTTACAGCAGACGAAAACGGCGTCCTCTTCACCTCCCTCTGGGGAACGCTGGCGGAGGGCGTCAGCTTCGACGGAAACGACGCCCGAACGGTCGTCGTGGTCGGCGTTCCGTACCCGCATCTGGACGACCGGATGGACGCCGTACAGGACGCCTACGATAGGGCGTTCGCCGACCGTTCCGGGAGAAATTCCGGCTGGGAGTACGCCGTCGAGATTCCGACGATTCGGAAGACCCGACAGGCATTGGGGCGCGTGATTCGCTCTCCGGAGGATTTCGGCATCAGGGTGCTGTTGGACAAACGCTACACCGAAACGAGCGTTCGGGAGATGGGCAAGTACAGCGTCCGAGAGACATTCCCGCCTGAAGAGCGCGAGGAGATGATAGACATCGGCCCCGAAAAACTCAAATTCGCCATGCTGAACTTCTTCACCGACAAGAACGCGTGGGACGGCGAACCGCCGAAACCACAGTGAATTAAAGGAGAAAATCACGCCGGAAGCGAAATCGTCGCGGTCGATTCCTCGTAGATCGCGTTCCAGAGTTGCAATTGCGTGACGTTCCACGTAATCGGCGTACTCTCGCGCTCCGCGAGCTGTCGGGCTACGTCGATATTTCCACCGCGAGCGAGCGTCACGTGTGGAACGTAATCGTCGCCCTCGATACCCTCGATACAGTCGAACTCGGCGACCAGTTCGCGGTGCAGGTCGCGCAAACCGGGGCTTTCGACAGCGAGGTAGACGACCGGGCCATCACCTCGTGCCGGATGCTCGAACAGGTCGATTTCTGCGATTCGGGCTTCGAAGGCAGGGGAACCGGCGATTACGGTTCGTACCTGCATTTCGAGGCGGTCGTTGTCGTCGCGGTCACCGAATCGCTTGACGACGAGGGTGTGCCGATCGCGCACGCTATCGAACTGGTAGAGCGACGGTCGCAGTTCCTCCGCGAGTCGGGCGACTTCGCCAGGAACGGGAACGTTGAGGCTGTACACTGTTCGATTCGAGAGTGTGGAGGAATATGAGGGTGGCGTTCGTCGTCAGTCGTTTTCTTCCTCAATCGGTTCCGGACGAACGATTAAAACCTTGAAATTGCCAGTCGTCGGTACTGATACCGACCAAGACGCTCCAATCGGAGTATGATTCTAACGGTTCGTTCGCAGGTGGCTGGTTGATTGCCACGGTTCCGTCCGCCGTGAGTTGTCCGCGTTCGGCGCGCTCGATACTGTTGACGGAGAGATACGCGGTGTCGCCCGGTTCGAACGATTTCGATAGTTGAACACTTCCCGGTGCGGTGTTCGAATCGTTCATCAAGGTGAATTGGACGGTCGTTCCCGCAGGAACGACTGCACCGTCCTCGTGTTCGATGGCAATTATTCCGGATTCGAAGTGCATGCTCATCTGTGGCACTTGCTCGGCCCATTTGGGTTCCGTGGGTGGGGAAGCCGCTTCGGAAAATTCGTACGAGAAATTAGCCGTGACGGAGCGACTGCCGGTCGTTTGCAGCGTTCCCGAAAGCTCGTGAACGAATCCTCGTTCGTCCACGAACACGGTGGCCGAGAGGGATTTCGTGTCGGGAAGTTCGGTGTCGGAACTCGTTTCGTACCGATACAGTTTCGTTCCGTTACGAACCGTCGTCCCGTTCCACATGAAATCCGAACCCGAAAGTATCCGGTTCACCTGGGCGTTGCTCTGAATGTCCTTGCGAATCGAGAGATGAGTATTCAATTCGGAGTGATATGGCCTATCTTCACGCGGGAGGACGTGCCATATCATCCTATTCTTCGACAGATACGCTGTATACGAACCTCTATTGCCGAAACTGGGTCCTCTACCACGCTGGTCAATCCGGATTCGCTCCTCTCCGACGTGCGCATCAAGGGTTACATTCGTCCACTCTCGTGGGCCGAGACTGTGATTCGGTCGAATGCGAACCTCCTTCCGGTAGTTCGTTTCTGCAAGGATAGAATCGTGCGCAGAGACCAGTCGCTCCGCGTCGAATATCCAGTCGGTGTTCGCGCCGGGAGGCGGATTCACGACGGGTTGTGCATTCGTTTCTGGTTCCGGCGACTGTTCTAACCACGGGATGTACTCTGCGCATCCGGAAGTCACGACGAGGAGGGCGAGTAGGAGGGCGGGCAGTCGTCGCATTCAACAACATTTCAATCGGAAGATAATAAACTCTCGCCAGTAGAAACGATCGCAGGCAACCTTTGCCGTCCCGAAAGCCTTTATACGCACCACGCCAGAATGATTCGATAATGTCGCGGACTCGCGCCACCGGGGTCGCCCCTGTTGTGAGCGGCGAGTCCGCCTTCAACTCCTTCTGCGTGCGACGGCGGCCGGGGCTTTTCTAGTCCCACTAATACCTATTCCACCCCGACCCGACGTTCGTTCAACACGCTCTCAAAACGTACTAACTCGTCGTTAGTCTATTCTCCAATATTATTTCTAATAAAATTGAGAAGAATTTAAGTGGATGGAGTCCTTGGCGACGTGTACAATGAAATCCGTTGCACTCGCCTTCTCGGGCGGACTCGACACGACAGTATGCGTCCCACTCCTCGAAGAGGAGTACGACTACGACGAAGTAATCGGCGTCACCGTTGACGTTGGACAACCGGAAGAAGAATTTGCGGAAGCAGAGGAAACTGCGGAAGCGCTCAACCTGGAACACTACGTCGTGGACGCGAAGGACGCGTTCGCGGAGCAGTGCTTGGATGCGGTGAAAGCCAACGCGACGTATCAAGGCTATCCGCTCGGGACAGCACTGGCACGCCCGGTCATCGCCGAAGCGATTCTCGACGTGGCGAAGAAGAACGACTGTGATGCCGTCGCGCACGGTTGTACCGGAAAAGGGAACGATCAGTTGCGTTTCGAGGCGGTTTGGCGCGCCTCCGATTTGGAAGTCATCGCGCCCGTGCGCGAACTCGGTCTGACGCGCGAGTGGGAGATGGAGTACGCCGACGACCACGACCTACCCGTGGAGGGCGGTAACGAGGGCGTTTGGAGCATCGATACGAACCTCTGGAGTCGCTCCGTCGAGGGAGGCAATCTGGAAGACCCCGGTTACGTCCCGCCGGAGGAAATCTACGAGTGGACGACCAAACCGGGCGCGGAAACCGAACTCGTCGAAATCGAGTTCGAGGGCGGGAAACCCGTCGCCATCGACGGCGAATCCTACGACGCGGTCGAACTCATCGAATACCTGAACGAATTCGCGGGCAAACACGGCGTCGGCCGCACCGACCTCATGGAAGACCGCATGCTCGGCCTGAAAGTACGCGAGAACTACGAACACCCCGCGGCGACGACGCTTCTCAACGCCCACCAAGCCCTCGAAGGACTGGTGCTGACGAAAGAAGAGCGCTCGTCCAAAACTGGAATCGACCAGCAGTGGGCCGAGAAAGCTTACGAGGGTCTGCTCTCCGCGCCGCTCGTGAACGCACTCGACGGCTTCATCAACACGACGCAGGAGAAGGTCACCGGCACGGTGACGGTTAAATTCGAGGGAGGACAGGCCCGTCCGGTCGCCCGCGAAAGCGAGTACGCGGTGTACTCCGAGGACGCCGCCTCGTTCAACACCGAAACCGTCGGCAAAATCGAGCAGGCCGACGCGACGGGCGTCGCGAAATACCACGGCTATCAGGCGCGCCTCGCGAATAATGAGTGAGGAGAAAGGAACTGGCGAAATCGAAAACGGCGACGGAGACGTCGTCCGCGGCGACCGCTTCAGCGGCGGCCCCGCCCGCGGATTCCTCTCGTCGCTGTCCGCGGACGAGCGCATCTTCGCGGCTGACCTCGCGGTGGACCGCGCACACGTCGTGATGCTCGCGGAACAAGACATCATCGAGGATGAAACGGCGGGCGAAATACTCACCGCGCTGAACGTGGTCGAAGTCGATGGGCACGGTTCCCTGCCGGACGGCGAGGACGTTCACGCCGCAATCGAGACATCGGTCGTCCAGAAGGTCGGGGACGACGGCGGGAAGATGCACACCGCCAGAAGCAGGAACGACGAGGTTGCGACCTGCATCCGCCACCGCCTCCGCGACGACGTTTTGGGCGTACTGGATGCGACCCTCGCGCTCCGCAAAGCGCTCCTCGAAGTCGCGTCATCGCACGCGGATACGGTGATGCCGGGCTACACGCACCTTCAGCCCGCTCAGCCTACCACGGTCGGACACTTCCTCGCGTCCTACGAGCAGGCTGTTTCGCGCGATACGGAACGACTGCTGGACGCCTACGGGAGAGTGAATCAGTGTCCGCTAGGGTCTGCGGCGTTCGCGGGAACGCCGTTCAACGTGAATCGCGAGCGCGTAGGCGAACTGCTCGGATTCGACGACGTGCTCGACAATTCGATGGATGCGGCATCCGCCCGCGATTTCCTCGTGGAGACGGTGGCCGCGCTGGCGAATCTCGGCACGACTCTCTCCGGAGTCGCGGAAGACCTCGTCATTTACTCGAACCGCGGATTCGTGGAACTGTCGGACGACTATTCGTCCACATCGTCCATCATGCCTCAGAAGAAGAACCCCGACACCCTCGAACTGGTTCGCGCGGTGGCGGGCGACGCTCACGCCGGACTGTCCGGTTTGCTCGCGACGCTGAAAGGACTTCCGCGCGCGTACAACCGCGACCTTCAACGTGCGACGCCCCACGCGTGGGACGCCATCGACGCCGTGACCGACGCGGTCGAGGTTACGGCGGGCGCGGTGGCAACTGCGACGTGGAACGAGGATGCGCTCGTCGAAGCGTCGGCCGAGGGCTTCTCGACCGCAACCGGTGTGGCCGACCTGCTGGCCATGTGCGGCGTGCCGTTCCGCACGGCGCACGAACTGGTTGCGACGGCAGGGGAAGCGAACTACGACGCGCTCGATTCCGCCGCGAAGGACGTGCTCGGTTCGCCGCTCGCCGAGTACGTCCCCCGCGAAGAAGTCGAATCCGCGCTCGACCCCGAAACGAGCGTCGAGATGCGCGATTCGCACGGCGGCCCCGCCAGTGATGCGATGACAGAAGCGCTGAGCGATGCCGAGGCGACGCTCGTCATCCACGAGGAATCGGTCGCCGAGAGGGTCGAATCGCTCGACGCGGCGAACGAACTGCTCCAGACCGAGGTGAACGACTATGTCTGAACTACCGCGACCCCTCCGGGGGCAACTACTTGAACACTAATCCGAATCGCGAAATACGCAATTTCACGCCGTGAGACGGTAGTCTACGCATTTTTTTCATAATTAATAACGATGGATTTAAGTCCGCTAGCGCGATAGGGGAGAGTACAATGGCAGAATGCGTTGAGTGCGGGGCGGACGTACCCCTGCACGACGACCTCGAATCGGGAGAAATCATCGACTGTGCGACCTGCGGCGTCGAACTGGAAGTCATCGACGTTAACCCGCCAGTCCTCGACCGGGCACCCGAGCTCGAAGAGGACTGGGGGGAGTAAATTGCACGTCACTAACTCTTCAATACGGTTGGCTCACGCGAACCAACAGGAGTGGTTCGCGTGAACGTAGGACTGCTCTACTCCCGTATCCGCAAGGACGAAAAGCTTCTGCTCGCCGAACTCCGCGAGCGCGGGCACGAGGTGACCAAAATCGACGTGCGCAAGGAGACGTTCGACCTGACGGACGTGCCGGACGACATGGCAAATCTCGACCTCGTCATCGACCGCTGTCTGGCGACGAGCAGGAGCCTGTACGCCACGCAGTTCTGCGAGGCCTACGGAATCCCCGTCGTCAACAGCAACGAGACGGCAGACATCTGCGCAGATAAGGTGAAAACCAGTCTCACGCTCTCGGGCGGGGGAATCCCCACGCCCGCGACGAAAGTCGCGTTCACGACCGACAGCGCGATGGAGGCCATCGAGTCGTTCGGCTACCCCTGCGTGCTCAAACCTGTCGTCGGGTCGTGGGGTCGCCTCATGGCGAAAATAGACTCGAAAAGCGCGGCGGAAGCCATCTTGGAACACAAGGCCACGCTCGGCCACTACGAACACAAGGTGTTCTACGTGCAGGAGTTCGTGGACAAACCCGGCAGGGACATCCGCGTCCTCGCGCTGGACGGCGAACCCGTCGCGGCGATGGCCCGTCACGACGACCACTGGCTGACGAACGCCGCGAAAGGTGCCGAAACGACGACGTTCGAACTAGACGCCGAGGCCGAATCCTTGGTCGAGCAAGCCAGCGACGCCGTCGGCGGCGGCCTGCTCGGCGTCGATTTGATGGAAACCGAATCGGGCTACACGGTTCACGAGGTGAACCATACGGTCGAGTTCAAGGCACTGAACGAGGCGGTTGACGCGGACGTTCCCGCCGCAGTCGTCGATTGGTTGGAATCCAAAATACCTGCGGAGGTGGTGGCCTGATGGCCGCCGCGGCCGACAACGATTCAGAGACGAACACCGAGACGCTCTCCGCCACCGTCGTCGGAGCTAGCGGCTTCACCGGCGGCGAACTCCTCCGCCTGCTCTCCGGACACCCGAACTTCGATGTAGCCCAAGCCACGAGCAGAGAGTACGCGAACAAAACGGTCGGGTCGGTGCATCCGAACCTCCGCGGGATGGGGCTACGATTTTCGGAACCCGACGACTTAGAATCGGTGGACGTGCTGTTCGCCGGAACGCCCCACGGCGTTTCGATGGAACACGTAGACGAGTTCCGCGACGCCGCCGACACAGTGGTCGATTTGAGCGCCGACTTCCGCCTCGGTACCGAAGCAGAGTACGACGAGTGGTACGACGGCCACGTCTGTCCGGAGTATCTGGACGAAGCGGTGTACGCCCTGCCCGAACTCTTCCGCGAGGAATTATCCGGAGCGGAGTTGATTGCGGCGGGCGGCTGTAATGCCACCGCGACGATGCTCGGCCTGTACCCCCTGTTCGACGCCGGTATTCTGTCCGGAAGCGAGCAAATCGTCGTGGACGTGAAAGTCGGGTCGTCGGAGGGCGGCGCGACTCCGAGCAAGGCGTCGAGCCACGTCGAACGCTCGGGAATCGTGCGTCCGTATGCACCGACCGGTCATCGCCACGAGGCGGAAATCGAGGGCATTCTGGGCACGAACGTCTCGTTCACGGCGCACGCAGTAGACATGGTTCGCGGCGCATCCGCGACGAGCCACGTCTTCCCCGAGTCGCCGGTTTCGAAGGGAGACCTCTGGAAGGCGTACCGAAACTGCTACGAGGACGAACCGTTCGTCCGCCTCGTCGCGGGCGGCGGCGGCGTCTATCGCTACCCCGAACCCAAGGCTGTCGCCGGAACTAATAACGCCGAAGTCGGTTTCGAACTCGACCCGAGCAACAAGCGCGTGGTCGTCTTCAGCGCCATCGACAACCTGATGAAGGGGTCGGCGGGACAGGCGGTTCACGCCGCGAACGTTGCGCTGGGATTCGAGGAAACCGCCGGACTGGAGTTCCAGGGACTTCACCCCATGGGGTCGCCATGACAAACCCGTACACACACGAGGAACTACTCGACGCGCACGACCAGCTCATCGACAACGACAACGTCCCGGAGGACGCGGCCGATCGCCTCCGAACGGATGGCGGCGTGATCGAGGACGAGAACACGCCTATCGTCGTAAAAATCGGCGGCGCGCGCGCCGTGAATCCGGCGGGCGCATTGGGCGACATCGCTCACCTGACCGCCAACGGTGAGGACGTGGTGGTCGTCCACGGCGGTTCGACCGCCGTGGACGACACGCTGGAGGAACTGGGCGAAGAACCCGAATACGTCGAATCGCCTAACGGCGTCGTCGGGCGCTTCACCGACGAGCGCGCGATGGAGGTGTTCGAGATGGTGATGCCCGGTAAACTCAACACCGACCTGACCGCCGACTTGCAAGCCGAAGGCGTCCGCGCAGTCGGGCTTTCCGGCGTCGATGGCGCGCTCCTCACCGGCCCCAGAAAATCGGCCATCAGGGTGGTCGAGGACGGTAAGAAGAAGATTCGCCGCGGCGACCACTCCGGCAAAATCGAGGCCGTGAACGCCTCGCTTCTGGAAACGTTACTCGCGGAGAACTACACGCCGGTCGTGACGGTACCGATGCTGGCCGACGACGGAACGCCGGTCAACGCCGACGCCGACCGCGCCGCCGCCGCAATCGCCGCCGCACTCGGCGGCGAACTCACCGTTCTGACGGACGTTCCGGGCCTTCTCGAAAATCCGGACGACGAGACGACGCTCATCGAACAGGTCGCCACTCCCGCCGAGATGGCGACGGCCAAAGGGGTCGCGGAAGGCTTCATGACGAAGAAGGTCATGGCGGCCACGGAAGCCCTAAAAGGCGGCGCGAAGTCGGTCGTCATCGCCGACGCGAACAACCGCGACCCGATTACCGCGGCGCAGAAGGGACACGGGACGAAATTCACCCCAACTTCGGTGGAGGGATCGCAATGAGCGAGTTCGTCTACTCCCAGAAACCCATCCCGATCGAGCGCGGTGAAGGGGTGTACCTGTACGCCGAAGACGGAACCGAGTACCTCGATTTCGGCGCGAGTTACGCGGTTTCGCCGGTGGGCCATTGCCACCCCGACGTCGTTTCGGCGGTGCAGGATCAAGCCGCGAAACTGCTGTTCGTTCACGCGTCGTACCCGACGGAATCGCGCGATTCGCTGTACGAGAAGGTGGCGACGGTCGCCCCGTCCGGCCTCGGAAACGTCTGGCTCTGTAACTCCGGCACGGAGGCGAACGAGGCGGCGCTGAAGTTCGCCAGAAGCGCGACTGGAAATTCCAAAATCGTCGCCGCGAAACGCGGCTTCCACGGGCGCACCATGGGATCGCTCTCGGTGACGTGGAAACCGAAATACCGCGCGCCGTTCGAACCGCTCGTGGACGACGTGGAGTTCGTCACCTACGGCGACGAGGACGAACTCGCCGAGGCGGTGGACGACGAAACCGCCGCCGTCATCCTCGAACCCGTGCAGGGCGAGGGCGGGGTTAACCCAGCGACGAAGGACTACCTTCGAACCGCGCGCGCCCTGACCGCCGATTCGGGTACTGCCCTGATATTCGACGAGATTCAGACCGGACTCGGACGGACGGGCGCGCTCTGGGCGTGCGAACACGCCGGAGTGACCCCCGACATTCTCACGACGGCGAAGGGGCTGGCGAGCGGCCTGCCCATCGGGGCGACGCTCTGCGCCGACTGGATTGCCGAGGACGCGGGGTCGCACGGTTCGACGTTCAGCGGAAGCCCGGTCGTCAGCGCCGCGGCTGAGGCGACCCTCTCCGTCCTCGTCGATGAGAATCTCCCCGCGCACGCGTCGGAGATGGGAGAGCACCTTCAGTACGAACTCGACGCCGCGAACCTGCCGGTGCGCGACGTTCGCGGGCACGGACTGATGGTCGGCATCGAGGTGAAACGGGGCGCGAACCGCATCGTGAAGGAACTCGCGCTGTCCCACCAGATACTCGCACTTCCGGCGGGACGGAGCGTCCTGCGTTTACTCCCGCCACTGACCGTGGAAACGGAACACCTCGACGCGGTGGTCGAGGCGCTCTCGGACGTGTTGGGAGGGGACGAATGACGCTATCGAAAACCATGACGGACACGAAAATCGCACAGACCAGCGCACACGACCTGCTGGTCGAGCTGGTCGAAACGCCGTCGGTATCGGGTAACGAGAAGGCCTGCGCCGAGCTGCTCACCTCGTTTTTCGAGGAACAAGGCCGCGAAGCGTGGATAGACGACGCCGGGAACGTTCGCGCGCCGGGAAACGGAATCCTGCTCACCTCGCACATCGACACGGTTCCGGGGGAAATCCCGGTCGAACTCGATGACGGGATTTTGTGGGGGCGCGGAAGCGTGGACGCGAAAGGTCCTCTCGCCGCGATGGCAGTCACCGCGGTCGAAACGGGTGCGAGTTTCGTCGGCGTGGTCGGCGAGGAAACCGACTCTCGCGGCGCGCGTCACCTCGTGAACGACGACGAGGAACCCGCGTTCGTCGTGAACGGCGAACCGAGCGGTTGGGACGCCCTGACGCTCGGCTACCGCGGGTTCCTCTCGGGAGCCTATTCGGTGTCCGTCGAGTCCCATCACACCTCTCGCCCGGAACCGAACGCCATCCAACACGCGGTTCGATGGCTGTCGCACGTCGAATCAGTGTTCGACTCGAACGCCGATTCGACCGGGAAATCGGTAAACGGCGGTTCCGTTTTCGAATCCGTGACCGCGAAACCGGTTTCGTTCGACGGCGGACTCACCGAAGACGGACTGGCAACCGAGGCGGATGTCGAAGTCCAATTCAGAATCCCGCCGGGGACGACGGCGAACGAGGTTTGCGAGGTTGCCGAAGACGAGCTCGACGCGGGAAAAATCTCGTGGAATAAATCGATTCCGCCGACGATGGCCAGTCCGCGAACCGAACTAGCGCGGGCGTTTCGCGTGGCGATTCGAAACGAGGACGGCGACCCGAGTTTGCTCCGCAAAACCGGGACGAGCGACGCGAACATCTACGCCGAGGCGTGGGACTGCCCGGTCGTGACCTACGGGCCGGGCGATTCATCGCTCGACCACACGCCGGACGAACGCCTCGAACTCGGCGAGTTCGACGACGCCGTGGCCGTGCTGTCCGACGTCTGTAATTCACTGGAGAGCAAACTATGACCCGCCACTTCCTCGACGTGGACGACCTCTCTCCGGGTGAACTGGCCGACGTGCTGGCGCTCGCGGCGGAGTTCAAATCGAGGGGCTCGCCGCGCGAACTGGCCGGGCAAACGCTCGCCATGCTGTTCGAAAAGCCGAGCACGCGCACCCGCCTCTCGTTCGAGACGGGCATGACACAACTCGGGGGGCACGCCGTCTTCATGGGGCCTGAACACACCCACCTCGACCACGGCGAGCCCGTTTCCGACACCGGGCGCGTGCTCTCTCGTTACGTGGATTTCGTTATGGGTCGCGTGTTCGACCACGACAACTTGGTCGAAATGGCGGAGTACGCGACGGTTCCGGTTATCAACGGACTGTCGGATATCGCTCATCCTTGTCAGTCGCTCGCCGACTTACTCACGATTCAAGAACGATTTGATTTCGAAGACGTGTCAGTCGCGTGGGTCGGCGACGGAAACAACGTCCTCAACTCATTCGCAATCGCGGCTTCGACGGTCGGGCTCGACTTGACGATTGCTACTCCCGAAGGGTACGAACCGTCGAGCGACGCGCTCGCGCGGGCGAGTGACCGCGGTCACTCGCCCACGCTGACGAACGACCCGGAGGAAGCGGTGGCCGACGCGGATATCGTCTACACTGACGTGTGGGTCAGCATGGGCGAGGAGGACGAACGCGAGGAAAAGTTAGCCGCGTTCGATGGTTTCCAACTGAACACCGACCTGCTTCCCGATTCGGCGCACGTTATGCACTGTCTGCCCGCTCATCGCGGCGAGGAGATTACCGGCGACGTGTTGGAAAGCGACCGCTCGCTTTCGTGGGATCAAGCTGAAAACAGGCTTCACGCGCAGAAGGCGCTGTTGGCGTATATCGGCGAAAACGGGTGATTTAGCGTCGGTAGGTGCGGTGAACACCGCACGAGTGTTTCGAACGCGATTCGATTAACGGGTAGCCTTTTGCTTCTCTCAGGCGAAGAGAGAACACGGGGAACACCATGAGGGACGAAGATGCGATACGACTCGGTTTCGCAGGGGACGTGATGTTGGGTCGGTTGATCGATGACCGACAGCGAAAGCGCAGTGTCGCCGCGGTTTGGGGAAACGTCGAGACGCATCTCGAAGCGCTTGACGGGTTGTTCATCAACCTCGAATGCTGTTTGTCTGCCCGCGGCACGCCGTGGACGGATACCTATCGACCGTTCCACTTTCGGGCCGATCCGGATTGGGCGATTCCGGCGCTGAATGCGGTCGGCGTCGATTGGACAAATCTCGCCAACAATCACATGCTCGATTACGGCCCGGACGCCCTTCGCGACACGATTTCCTATCTGGACGAGGCGGAAATCGCACACTCCGGCGCGGGAACTGACGCGAAGTCGGCCCGCGCTCCCGCGTTCGTTTCCGTCGATGACCTCGACATCGCGTTCGTCTCGTTCACCGACAACACGCCGGAGTTCGCGGCCGAATCGGATAGTCCCGGTACCGCTCACGTCGAATTTGACGTGACGGACGACAAGGCGGCGCGAATCGTCGGCGACTCGCTCGCGCAAGCTCGGGAAGCGAACCCCGATTTGCTCGTGGCGTCGCTCCACTGGGGGCCGAACATGCGCACCGAACCGACCGTCGAGTTTCGAGAGTTCGCTCGCTGGTTGACAGAACAGGGCGTCGACGTCGTTCACGGCCATAGCGCGCACGTTTTTCAAGGCGTGGAAATCGTCGACGGTACGGTCGTTATGTACGACACTGGCGATTTTTTGGACGACTACGCGGTCGATTCCGAGCGCAGAAACGACCGCAGTTTCGTCTTTGAACTGACGGTCGAGGATGGCGACTGTACGGAACTCAGACTGCACCCAACCGAAATATACGACCTCGCGGTTCACGAGGCGGAACATTACGCGAGCAACTGGAGTATGCAACGGATGGATACGCTCTCATCCGCGTTCGGGACGCAATTCGAACGCGAGGACGACGGACTCGTACTATCAATATAGCCGGCGGATATTAATATCATATAAATCTAGAAAGAAATAAAATGGCGAGCGACGAGTAACAAACGCGCCATGCAATCACGAAGAAACCTACTGAAGAAAATCGGCGCGGCGGGAACTGCAGGCCTCGGTGCGGCATCACTGTCGAGTGGCACCGCGGCAGCGAAACCGGCGGTCGATTGGGTACCGGCACATTCGAGCAACTACACGAGTGCGAACCGCGGTGCGGCGAACATTAACGCCATCGTCGTTCACGTCGCGCAGGGCTCTGCTGAGGGAACGGTCAACTGGTTCACGAACCCCGACGCCAACGTCAGTGCTCACTACACGATTCGGGACGACGGCTACAAGTACCAGAGCCTCAGCGACATCAACATCGGCTGGCACGCTGGCGGCATGTCGTGGTACAACAACGAAACCATCGGTATCGAACACGGTGGCTACGTGAGCAGCGGATTCACCGACGCACAGTACCGGAGTTCCGCCGAACTCGTTCGTTGGCTCTGCAACCAGTACAACATCCCGAAAAGTCGCGTCTCCGGCGTAGCGAACTGCTACGGCGAGAGCGGAATCATGGGCCATCATCAGGTTCCGGAAACCGACTGCGGCTACAACGACCACACCGACCCCGGCCCGAACTGGGACTGGGATTACTACATGAGCCTGATTTAACCGCGACGACCGTTCACCCATTTTTTACGTCTGACGCCGCCGTTTCTCTCGCGCTCTCGGCGAATCGAACCAAAAAGATGAGCACCACCGTTAGCGTTGCCACCGTCCGCGCCTTTTTCACCTCGGAACGCATCCACCCCGGCAATGAACCTGACACTCTCGAATCCGACCGCTCCGGCTCCCGACAGCGCAGACGGCGGGACATGGCTCGCCTGCATCGACTGCGAGTGGACCGGGCCGCCGTTCGACGAAATTCGTTATCGCTGTCCCGACTGCGACGGACTGCTCGAAGTCCGGTACGCCGACCTCCCGACGTTCGACGACTTCGCGAAGTCGGAGGGTCGCGGCGTCTGGCGGTACGCCGACGCCCTTCCCGTCGAATCCGGCGTAAGCATCGACGAAGGCGACACCCCCCTCTACGAGGTGCCGACCATCGAGGACGAAGTCGGCGTCTCAGCCCTCCGCGTCAAACACGAGGGGATGAACCCGACCGGGAGCTTTAAAGACCGCGGGATGACGGTCGGGGTCAAAGTCGCCGAAAAGATCGGAACGGACAGGTTGGCCTGCGCCAGCACCGGAAACACCAGCGCGGCGTTGGCGTGCTACGGCACGCGAGCGGGAACCGAAGTTCTCGTTTTGCTTCCCGCCGGAAAAGTCGCCGCCGGAAAGGTGGCGCAGGCGAGCCTTCACGGCGCGCGAATCCTCGAAGTGGACGGCAATTTCGACGACTGCCTCGACATCGTTTCTGAACTCGCAAACCGCGGCGAGGCGTACCTGCTCAACTCGCTCAACCCATTCCGACTGGAGGGCCAGAAGACCATCGGCCTGGAAATCGTAGAGCAGTTCCGCGACCAGACCGGCGACCTCCCCGACAGAATCGTCCTCCCCGTCGGAAACGCCGGAAACACTAGCGCGCTGTTCAAGGCGTTCCGCGAGCTCGTGGCCGCGGGGGAACTGACGCCTGAGGAGGTTCCAATCCTGACCGGCGTGCAAGCCGAGGGTGCGGCCCCGATGGTAGAAGCCGTCGAAACCGACGCGGACTTCGTCCGCCGCTGGGACGAAGTCGAAACCATCGCGACCGCAATCCGAATCGGCAATCCGGTCAACGCGCCGAAAGCGCTCCCGGCGATTCGAGAAACCGGCGGAACCGCAATCGCCGTCACGGACGAAGAGATAACGGACGCACAGCGAGCGTTAGCGGGAGACGGCATCGGCGTAGAACCCGCCAGCGCCGCCTCCGTTGCAGGGCTGCGAAAGCTCCGCGAATCGGGAGAGATTTCGGCGGACGAAAACGTCGTCTGTCTCACCACGGGGCACCTGTTGAAAGACCCCGACGCCGCCGCGAACGCGGGCGTCGAACCGGAACCCGTTCCCGCCGACACCGACGAGGTGCTCGAACACTTATCGAAGTGACCGCATCGGCCGAGCATTGATTCCGAGAATCGCAACCCAGCGACTCAAATTGCCACTCGACTCGAGCCGCCAACAACGTCAAACGACGCCCTCCCTGAAAAGAGGATATGGTGGGGAAAACGGACGTATTGATTCTGGGCGGAGGAATCACTGGAACAGGTATCGCACGCGACCTCGAACTCCGCGGCCTCGATACGGTAGTCGTCGAACGGGGACGCCTCGCCGACGGCGCGACCGGGAACATGCACGGTCTCCTGCACAGCGGCGCTCGTTACGCGGTCGCCGATCCGGAAAGTGCGAAGGACTGCATCGAGGAGAATAGAATCCTGCGCGACATCGCGAGTCACTGCGTTGACGCCATCGGAGGCTACTTCGTTCAACTGTCGGACGACGACGAATCGTACTTCGAGCGGTCGAGACGGGACTGTCTCGACTGCGATATCGACGTAGAGCCGGTCTCCGTGGGCGAAGTTCGAGATGACCACCCCTACCTCGCACCAGAAACCGAGCGGGCGTTTCGAGTGCCTGACGCCGTGGTTCATCCGTTTCCGCTCACCGTCGCAAACGCCGTGGACGCCCGTGAACACGGAGGAACGATCGAGACTCGCGTGGAGGTCGTGGACGTGCTCGTCGAAGATGATTCCGTGGTGGGCGCGGAGGTTCGCCATCGAGAGGAGCCAAAAACCGAGACGATTCGCGCAGAACACGTCGTCAACGCGACCGGCGCGTGGGCCGAATCGGTCGGTGCGATGGCACGCGTCGAGATTCCCATGCGACCGGCGAAAGGGGTGATGGTCGTCGTGGATTTCCCATCGCTCACCACCGTTCTCAATCGCTGTCGTCCGGCGGCGGACGGCGACATCGTCCTTCCGCACGAAAACACGGCCATCATCGGAACGACGAGCGTGGAAATCGACGATCCTGACGACTATCCGAAAGCGCAGTGGGAGGAGGATTTGATGGTCGAGGAGGCCGGTGAGATGATTCCGGATATCGCGACGGCCAGAATCGTCCGGTCGTACTGGGGCGTCAGACCGCTGTTCGGCGGGACGGACGTAGACCTCGAAGACGGACGGACACAGACCCGCGATTTCACGCTCCTCGACCACGACGAACGCGACGACCGGCCGGGGATGACGACCATCGTCGGCGGGAAGCTGACAACCTACAGGAAGATGGCCGAGGCGGTCGCAAATCACGTCTGCTCTGAACTCGGCGTCACCGAGCCGTGTCGAACCGCGACGGAACCGCTTCCCGGACGGGACAACCCGGGCGAACTCGGGGGCGCACTCTCCGAGTTCGGCCCGCTTCCACCGGCGGAGGAGCTGGACTCTGACGTGATTCGAGACTAACGAACGTGAGCGAGTCCGAGGACTATGCTCGCGCTAACGAGCAGACACACCAGCAACCCGGCGAATGCGACCGTATATCCGGCCTGCCCCGCGACGAATCCGACGTAAGTCGTTCCGAGACTGCCGAGGCCGATGTAAATCGTCCGGGTCGCACCGAGGTCGCCGCCCATGCTTCCGTCCGGAAACACGTCCATCAGGTGCGCCTGCATCGCCGGCGGGTAGGCCATCAATCCCGCAGAGAAGACCACGACGCTCGCAGTCACCGCGAGCGTGCCATTCATCAGAACAACGCCTGCGAGGGCTATCGTCGCGACGACCAGCGACCCGGCGGCGACGACCGGCCGCGAAATTCGGTCACCGAGCGACCCTGACATCGGTTTTACCAGTGCGCCGACGACGAACAGCGCTGCGAAGCCACCACCCGCGAGTTCCGGCGAGAACGCCTTTGCCTCCTGCAAGAACGTCGGGAGAAACCCCGTGACTGACTGCCAAACGAAGGCATACAGCGAGTAGGCGACGAGCAGGGCCGTGGTTCTGCGGTTGGCGAACCGCACCGCAGTTTTGCGAACATCACCGAGTACCGCTCTCCCGGCATCGGTCTCGATTCGCGGCGGCGTGTAAGGTTCGCGGTTCCACCGGTGAAGGAGGGCGAGTACTACCACGAGGGCGAGGACGACAGGGAGAAACGCGAATCGCCACGTCGCAACCGCGAGGACGACGACTGCAAGCCCCGCCGCAACCGCACCGCCGCCGTCTCCCGACGCCCCGTGGAGACCGAAGGCCTGCCCACGGCGGGCGACGAACAGATCGGAAACGAATGCCCTCGCCGGAGTCGGATAGAGTCCGGCCCCGGTGCCGACGACTGCCGCGCCGAGGAGGAATATCGAGTAGGTCGGCGCGCTAGCGAGGACGCCGAATCCGACGACGAGAAGCGAGAGACCGGTGGCGAGCAGGGTTTTACGCGATAGGTGGTCGGAGAGTCGCCCGCTCGGATACTGGCCAAGGGCGTACAATCCCCAGAGTAGGGTGAACGCCAATCCGGCCTGCAACTCCGTGATTCGGAGCGACTCCATTACGGTGGGGAGCATGGGCGAAAGGACGAGTCTGCCCGTCTGAATCATCGCCCAGCCTAACGAAACGGCGAGCAGGAGTTTTCCGGAGTAGCCCGTTACCAGTCGCTCATCGTCCGCAGGTCGATTTTCAGCGGCGACTTCCTCGCCCACGGTTCGAAAGGAAGGACGGCGAGTATTTGAGTTCGGCTTTCGCGGCAGGACGGGATCAGTGCTCGTCAAGCGGTGTCAGGTCAT
The DNA here is from genome assembly GCF_020700235.1 of Haladaptatus pallidirubidus. Lineage (GTDB taxonomy): Archaea > Halobacteriota > Halobacteria > Halobacteriales > Haladaptataceae > Haladaptatus > Haladaptatus pallidirubidus. The sequence goes on from NZ_CP085301.1 coordinate 960,228, forward strand.
CTCCGTCGATAGCTTTCCATTCTCGATCTTTTATGGCGAATTTTTCATTTGTGGGCCTGTCATTACGTAGGCCTGGTCCCGTTTTCGTGTAAAAAAGTTCGGCGGCAAATCGTTCGGTTTCAGCCGTTCAGCCCGATACTCCGCACCTCTATCATGCGCTCGTCGGCTTCGAGTGCGCGCTTGGCGGCGTCCGTGAGTTCGTCGTCAAGATTGTAGACCGACAGCGCTTCCCCACCGTCAGTTTCGCGGGCGTTGAACATCCCCGCGATGTTGATATCGTGTTCGCCGAGGACGGTGCCGACGAATCCGATGACGCCGGGTTTGTCGTGATTACGCGCGGCCAGCATGTGGCCGTGGGGAATCGCATCGACGCGGTAGCCGTCGATGCGAACGATTCTGGGGTCGTCGCCCGCGAACAGGGTTCCCTCGACCGTGATTTGCTCGTCCGCGCTCTCGACCGTGACCCCGATGAGACTCTGGAAGTCGGCGGCCTGCCGGGTCTTGCTCTCGGTGACTTCGACGCCGCGCTCCTCGGCGATTTGCGGTGCGTTGACGGCGTTGACCTGCCATTCGAGCGGTTGGAAGACGCCCTTTTGCGCGCTGGCGGTGACGAGGTCAACTTCCTCCTCCGCGATATCGCCCTCGTAATTCACCTCGATGCGTTCGATTCGCTCGTCGAGGAGTTGGGTTGCAATTTTGCCCGCAGTCTCCGCGAGTTCGATGTACGGTCGAACGCGCGGGAACGCGCTCTCTTCGACCGACGGCGCGTTGAGCGCGTTGATGACCGGTTCCTCTTTGAGCGCCGCGACCACTTGGTCGGCGGTGCTGGTGGCGACGTTTTCCTGCGCCGCCTCCGTGCTCGCGCCGAGATGCGGCGTGACGATCACGTCGTCCACGTCGAGCAGCGGGTTGTCTTCTGGAATCGGTTCCTCGGCGAACACGTCGATTGCCGCACCCGCGAGGATTCCGTCATCGACCGCTCTGGCCAGCGCGTCCTCGTCCACGACGCCGCCGCGGGCGCAGTTGACGACGTAACCACCTTCGATTTGCGCGAGTTCCTCATCGCTGATGAGGCTCTCAGTTTCGGGGGTGAGCGGGGTGTGAACCGTCAGGAAATCAGCTCGGTCGAGGCAGTCGTCCAGTTCGACCAGTTCCGCGCCGAGTTGTCGGGCGAGGTCTTCGCTGATGTAGGGGTCGTATGCGACGAGTTCCATCCCGAGGCTGTCGAGTTTCTTGGCGACCTCCTGTCCAACCCTGCCGAGTCCGACGATGCCGAGCGTCTTCTTGTTCAGTTCGGTGCCGAGGTAGTCGCCTTTCGCCCACTCGCCGTTCTTGAGTCGGACGTGCGCCTGCGGGATGGAGCGCGCGGCGGCGAACGCCATCGCAACGGTGTGCTCGGCGGCGGCGCGCACGTTTCCTTCCGGCGCGTTGGCGACGATGACGCCGTGTTCGGTCGCCGCTTCGATGTCGATGTTGTCCACACCGATACCCGCGCGGCCGACGATAACCAGTTCGGATGCGGCTTCGAACACGTCGCGGTTGACGTCCGTTCCGGAGCGGACGATGAGTCCGTTCGCGTCCGCGACTGCATTCAAAAGCGCATCGCCCTCCACGTCGTAGGCCGTCTCTACCTCGTACCCCGATTCGCGGAGTCGGTCGAGTCCCGCGTCGGCAATTGGGTCGGTGACCAGAACCTTCATTGATGGAGAGAAAACACCTGCCGCCCGTTAACGCTTTCTCTCATCGCGAAGATTGCCAGCATATTTTCCCCTGTGATTTTCCAGAAATTATGGGAGAGTTCGCCTGTGTGGTGGTTCAATCGCGTCGTGATTCGGTCAGTCGTGCTCTCGTCCCTTCGAATGGGTTTGGGACGCCACTTCGTCACCTTCCCCACTATCGACTTCCGAGGTCGTCTCGACGCACGCAACGCAGTAGTTATTCTGTCCGCTTGCGACCAGCGCGACGGGGACGCCATCGACGATGAGTTCCTTGACGAATCGCCGCCGTACACCGGGTTGGTTCCGAGTTTCAGCGCAGTCACAAACCGAACAGCCGTCGCCCGAGAGCGTCGTGCGTTCAGCGACGACGCGCCGCGCGATTCCATATCGGCCGCGGTCGTAGGCCCGGTGTGCCTTGTTGAGTCGATATGCAAGGAGAAAAGCGGGCACGAAAATGGCTATCAGAAGGAGAATTGCCTTCAAACTAATCAGCGATTTGACTACGATGCCGAGAAACGCGGTTCCCAAAAGAATTCCCGCCAAAACGAACATCCGCTTCGCCAGTCGATTCACGGCGTCACCAGCCATCACGCGGACGACTGATTAGTCGAGCCGCCGTTTGCACCTTGTGCGGAATTTTGACCCGAACTGCCCTCGATGTTCCGGACGAACTGCGGATAGTCTTCGCCGCCGACAGGAATGTACACCGTGTCGGTCTCGTCCAGTTTCTCGATGTACTTCTCGGTGAGGACGTTCTGGTCGAGCGATTCGCTCAGGATTCGGTTCGCTTCGGCCTGTCCTTCGGCCTCGATTCGCTTTCGGTCGGCTTCCAGCTTTTCGACTTCGAGTTCGTTTTCTTTCTGCTGTCTGCGCTGTTTCGTGATTTCTTTCTGTTCGACCGATTGGGCGTACTCTTGTGGCAGGTTGACGTTCCTAATCTGTACTGTTTCGAGGATGAGACCGTCCTCGTTGAAATCCCGCTGGAGCGTCTCCTGTGCTGCCTGTTTCAACCTCGTCTGCCCTTCGCCGGTGTAGATTTCGGTAACCGGCAGGCGTCCCGCTTCGGTTCGGAGCACCGACCGAATGCTCGGACGGATGAGACGCTGTTCCGCGGCCTCGGCACCGCGATAGTTTCTGTAGAAATTCACCGCCTCCGTGGAATCGACGCGATACCGGATGGTGATGTCGATGTCCACCCGGAGTCCGTCCTCGGTCAGGACGGTTATCGCGTCGTCGGTATTCTCTCTATTTCCGTCACCTTGTTGGGCCGACATGGTGTACGATTGCGGGCGCGTCGAGAGCGAGACGGTACTCTGGGAGACGGGATTGATGAAGTGCGCACCGGGTTCGAAGACGGTTCCGGTGGCCGCACCCCACTTTTTGACGACTTTCACGTTCCCTTCCTCGACGGGTTCCCACGCCATGAAGCCGACGACAGGCGCGGCGATGACGACGATGGCGAGTCCGATGAGAAGTGTGTTCCCCAAAATACTGCTCAAGTCGACGTCCGGAATCGGACTTGACGACCCATCAGGGTCGATTGGAATGTCGTTGCCAGAACTCATGTAGAATGTTCGATACATACCAGAAGAACACCATAGTTCTTGTCATCGTTCGTTCATACGGATTCGAATATTCCAACAGTACAGGAATTTTAGGCGGGAAATCGGAGTGACGAACTGACTTTCCGAGTTGAGAAAATAAACAGATAATCGCGTCAGTAATCCAAGTTTAAATCAGGTCAAATGGATGCCGAGCAAGTCCCTTACCGAAATCGTTTTTCCAGAACGATTTCGTCGTACTCGCGATACTCCAGTGGATATTTCCCTGTCTCTTCGTACCCACGACGCCGATACAGTTCGGGAAGGAACGGATGCTTTTCGGGTGTCGTAAGCCAAATTGTCGAATAATCACCGTTCTGAACTACTTCCTCGGCGTACTCCAGCAAGCGACTCCCGATTCCCTTTCCTTTCCGCTCTTCGTGAACACCGAGGCGGCTGAGTTTTACACGCTCCGAATCCGTCGCTTCAAGGCGAACGCTGGCAACGAGTTCGCCTTCCACCTCCGCAACGTAAACCCGATACTCCTGAATCCACTCCGAAAGTTCATTCGCCGTCACGGATTCCGCTTTGGTGGGAAATCCGAGTTCACGGTTTTCCCGATACGCGCTCCGGTAGACGGAGACGAGTCGTTCGGCGTCGGCGGGAGCGGCTCGTCGGATTTGAAGTTCGGTCACATTCGACCCGTACGTACTAATTCAGCAATAATTCTTCACAGTATCAATCAAACAATTCGCGGGTCAGTCCGTCGCGACCAGCCCAATACAAGCGGAGGTACAAATAGCCGATGCCGAAGAAAGCGGCGTACGACAGGATCATTCCTATCGATTTCATAGTACAATAGATAATTCATATTTACGAGTGATTTCTGGTCAGTGATTTATTCGAACTCACGATCACAACTGATTCGTGGAAGTTCAACACGTGTCATTCACAATTTGCAACTCAATGTAACTGCATCCTCCTTCTCGGCAATTTCCACGCCGACCACGCTCCTTTAACAATCGGAAGCACCAATCAGCGTTCGAATGAAGATAGTCGCCTTCGACTTCGACGGGACGCTTTCGGACTCGGAAATGACGGTGCTTCTGGGCGAGCGAAAGGACGTTGCCGACCAGATGGCGGACATCACCGCCCGCGCGATGAACGACGAAATTAGCTACGCGAAGAGCCTCCGCGACCGGGCGGCCCTGCTGGAAGGACTGCCGCTGGCGGACGCCGAGGACGCCTTCGCGGATGTTCAACTCCGCCCAGGCGCGGCGGAAATTCTCGCCGACCTCGCGGAAAAGGGTACCCACGTCGCCATCCTGACCGGTGGGTTCGAGCGCGGCGTACAGGCCGCGCTCGACCGCGAGGGTGTCTCCGTGGACACCATTATCGCCAATCGACTGCCGGATGACGGCGAAGCGTTGACCGGCGACGTCGAGGGGCCGCTCATCGAGGGGACAAAGGATGAAGCGCTGGAATCGCTGGCAAAAGAACACGACGTAGATATGGTGAACACTGTCGCGGTCGGCGACGGAGCGAACGACCTCCCGATGCTGGAGGTTGCCGGATTGGCGGTCGGATTCGATCCGAAACCCGCTGTCGCCCCCGCTTGCGACACCATCGTTTCACACATGAACGAACTTCACGACGTCCTCAGAACGAAAAACGCGATTTAAGAGTAGAAGCCTCAAGACGCGCGATATTTCACACCGCGAAATATTTATCTTCTTATGAGTTCTCTAATACAGTTGGTGATTGTGATGGAACGATACACCCCCTTCGAGGAGATGGACCGAATGTTCGAACAGATGCGTTCGCGTATGTGGGGCGTCAGTGAACCCCACAGAGACGGACGACGACTGGAAGGACGACGGGGAACGCACATGAACTTGAAAGAACGCGACGGACAGTTCGTTCTCGTCGCCGACCTCCCTGGATTCGAGAAGGAAGAAATCGACCTCTCGTTCGGCGACGACGTGCTGACCGTCTCCGCGAAACACGAAGTGACGGGAGAGGACTTCGCCCGCGCCCGCGAACTCTCCGAACGCGTGACGATGCCCAAAACGGTCGAAAAAGAGGACATCACGGCGACCTACCGTAACGGCGTCCTCGAAGTTCGCCTCCCAATCGCGGAAAGTGACGACGTCGAAGACGGAGACAGAATCGAAATCAGCGACTGATTTTGTCGGACACGCGACTGTCGTCGGTGGGAATCGCGGTGGTGTGATTCGCATCGCCGACGAGCGACGGCACCGTCCGCCGAACGACCGGTACCGGAATCGCGAAACCGAGATTCTCGCTGCCAACGATTCCGGCGGTATTGACGCCGATGACGCGACCGCGACAGGTCACTAACGGACCGCCGCTATTCCCCGGATTGATGGCCGCGTCGGTCTGAATCGCGCCGGGGATCGAGAATCCTTGCCGGGTCGGAAGGGTTCGATTGACCCCGCTTACGACGCCCTGCGTTATCGTTCCCTGGAGTCCGAGCGGGTTGCCGAGCGCGGCAACCCGTTGGCCGGGTTCCGCCCGGCCGGTTGCGAGCGAAAGGGAATCCACGTACCCCGGAATTCGTTCGACTCGCAGAACCGCGAGATCGGCTCTGGGCGCAGTGCCGACGACTTCCGCGGGTCGAAACTCGCCGCGATTGAACTGGACTTCGAGCGCGGCGGCATCAGCGACGACGTGCTCGTTCGTGACGATGTATCCCGCCGAGTCCGAATCGAAGAGTCGATAGACGAATCCGGAACCCTCCCCGACTCCGCGGGCGGTTTCCACCCGAACCGCGACGACCGAATCTATCGTCCGGTCGTAGAGTGCGGGATATTGGCAGGACTGCGCCTGCTGATTCTGGACGTGCTGTCCCTGCTGGTTCTGAGCAGTTTGCGGCTGTGCACTCCCGATTTCAGCGAATCCGCCACTCGAGGTGACGACCACGACGGCGACGAGCAGAACGAACGGTCGATTTTCCATCCCACCCTCTGAACGACGGGAAGGACAATCAGTTCGGTGGCCAAAACGGACTACAGTCGGGGTAATTGTAAGTCGATTCAGTGCGCGAACAGGCTGGCGTGAACCGGCGCGAATCGTCCCGTTTCGGATTCGAGGAATCGGCGAATCGGCGGCCCGACCGATTCGGGTTCGGTGAGAAAAGCGTCGTGTCCGTGGTCGCTCTCGATGACGCGATGGGTCGTTTCGACGCCCGCATCACGGAACGCCGATTCGAGGCGGTTCGACTGTCCGACCGTAAAGTGCCAGTCACCCGAAATAGACAGCACGAGGGCCTCACCGTCGAATTCGGCGAGCGCGCCGGCGTCGGAATCGTAGCCCGCTGAAAGGTCGTAATTCTCCATCGCGTGCGTGAGCGCGAGGTAGCTGTTCGCGTCGAATCGTTCGACGAATTTCCGCGCTTGATAGTCGAGATAGCTCTCCACGTCGCGGTAGGAGTCGGGCGCAAACGCCGGAGACGATTCGTCCGAATCGTCTCCGGCACCGAACCCACGAGGCGGACAGTCGGCGAATCGCCTGCCGAACTTCTCGGCCATCGAATCCTTCGAAAGGTACGTGACGTGTCCCAGCTGTCGAGCCAGGGCCAACCCGGTATCGGGATGGTCGGGGTAGTAATCGCCGCCCTGCCACGCCGGGTCGGAGACGATTGCCCGCCGAGAAACCGCCGAGAGGGCGAGCAGTTGCGGGTCGAGACGCGCGGACGTGGCGATTGGAATCACCTTCTCGACGCGGTTCGGAAACCGCGTCGCCCATTCGAGGGCGTTCATGCCACCAACGCTTCCGCCGACCACCGCCCGAAGTCTCCCGATTCCGAGGTGGTCGAGCAGGCGACGCTGAGCGCGCGTCCAATCGCCGACGGTGACCGCCGGGAAGTTCGATCCGTATGGTTCGCCCGTTTCGGGATTCGTGCTCTGTGGCCCGGTCGTTCCGTAGCACGACCCGGGAACGTTCGCGCAGATGACGAATCGCTTTCGCGTGTCGATGGGTTTGCCCGGCCCGACCATATCGTTCCACCAACCGGTTCCTTGGCCGTCGGGGATTCCCCGAACCTGCTGACTGCCGGTGAGGGCGTGACAGACGAGAACCGCGTTGTTTCCGGTGTGTTCGCCGTAGGTTTCGTAGGCGACCTCCAACTCCGGAACCCGCCCGCCGGATTCGAACTCGAACGACCCGAGAGAGACGGTCATCGTGTGGCCACCTCGATTGCCGAATCGAGGTCGGCGAGGATGTCCGCGGGGTCTTCGATGCCGACCGAAAGACGAACCAAATCGCGGGTTACGCCGGCCGATTGCTGCTCTTCCGGCGAGAGTTGGGCGTGCGTCGTGCTTGCGGGGTGGATGACCAGCGTTTTGGCGTCGCCGATGTTGGCGAGGAAAGACGCGAGTTCGACCTCCTCGCAGAACGTCTTGCTGGCCTCGTACTCGCCGAGGCCGAAGGCGATCATGCCGCCGTAGCCCCCCCGTAAATATCGATTTGCACTTCCGTGCGTTTCGTGGGATTCGAGTCCGGGATAGGCGACCCACGCCACCTCGTCGTGGTCTGCGAGATACTCCGCGACGATGGCGGCGTTTTCGCAGTGGCGAGCCATTCGAAGGGGAAGCGTTTCCAACCCTTGGATCGTTTGCCACGCGTCGAAGGGAGACTGCTGGTTGCCGAGGCTTCGGAGCGACCGAAATCGAACCGCGGTGGCGAGCGGTGCGTCGGAGAAATCCCGCGAGAAGTCGATGCCGTGGTAGGCGGGGTTGTCGCCGGACAGTTCCGGATAGTCGTCCCAGTCGAAAGTACCCCCGTCCACGAGGACGCCGCCGACCGTCGTTCCGCTTCCGTGGAGCCACTTCGTCGTGGACTCCCAGACCACGTCCGCGCCGTGGTCGAGGGGACGACAGAGTGCGGGCGTGGCGAAGGTGTTGTCCACCACGAGCGGAACGCCGTGGTCGTGTGCGATTTCGGCCACGCGCTCGAAATCGGGCGTGACGAGCGACGGATTGCCGATGGTTTCGACGTGGACGAAGGCGGTGTCCTCGTCGATTGCCTCGGCGTAGCCCCCGTACTCCAGCGTTTCCACGAATCGAGCCTCGATTCCGCGGCGGGACGCGGTGTGCGAGAAGTAGGCCGTCGTCCCGCCGTAGGTGTCGGTCGAGACGACGACGTTGTCGCCAGCCGCCGCGAGGACGAGCGTGAGCGAGTCGAGCGCCGCCATCCCGCTGGCGGTGGCGACCGCGTCGTCGCCGCCTTCGAGCGAGGCGATTCGCTCTTCCAGCATCTCGACGGTCGGGTTGCTCAGGCGGGAATAGATGTGCCCGTTGGCCTCCAGAGCGTACAGTTCCGCGGCGTGGTCGGCGTCCTCGAAGGCGTAGGATGTCGTTTGGTAGAGGGGCGGAGCAACCGCCCCTGTCGTGGGGTCAGGCTCCTGCCCCGCGTGGACGCTCCGGGTGTCGAATCGGGGCTGGTCGTCGCTCATGTGTAGTAAGCATATTTCTACAGAATTTTATAACCAGCAGTTACGGCAACGTTTGCAGAGCGTGCTAACACGTGGCGAATGGGAGTGGTTACGACGAAAGATATGCAAGCAACCACGCGATTACGGTGCAGAAGACGGCGACTACACTGCCCTGATGGAGTTCCAGTTCAGAGCAATGTGAATCCGGCGAGTTCGATGAAAACGAGAAACAAAACGAGTGTCGTGAGGAGATTTTGTTGTTTCTGGAGGCGTTCGATATTCGAGTCAGTCATCACCTATCGGTAGTCATTTTCCTATCATAATCGCTTCGAACGACGGAAAACGGTCGGGAAATCACGACGTAATGATGACCGAGATTCCCGCCAACAGCACCAAAACGATGACGAGCGAGAGCATGGAGAAGAAACTATTACCAACGCTAGTTATCGTCAGTAGTTCCCCGGCCAGCTTGAGAAATTCGAAGAGAACGAGGAAAGCCAGCAATCGAGCGATTTTGTCCAATTTTCGGTGAATTTCTGGCGTATTGGAGTCTGTCATCGACTAATCGTTTCGGCTTTCGAAGAAAGCGTTTTTGAATCGACAACTTACACTGCCGGGCTATCGCTTGGCACGCAACGGCAAAGGTCACAGACTGCATTTGTGTCGGTATGACCCCGCCCGAAACACCCACCGGATACCGTCAGCCGATCCGATTTCGCTACTCGTCGCTTCTGCTCGGGGTTTGTTCCGTCATCGTGTTCGTCGTCTCCGCAGTCGGATTCGGATTTTTGCTCTGGTTCTTTCAGGGCAGACCGGACGAACTCACGATTAGCATCAGCATCAGCGGTGGGCGTGATTTTCTCCCGCTGTTCGCCGGACTCGGCGTCTTCGTCGGCACGCTGGTCGTCCACGAAGCGATTCACGGCCTCGTCTTTCGGCGACTGGGCTACCGCGTCTCCTATGGATTCGAACCGCGGATTCCCGCGCTCTACACCGCCGCGTTCGGCCAGTTCGTCACGCGGCGGGACAACATGCTGGTCGGCGTTGCACCCCTCGTTGTGATGACGCTCGTCGGGATTCCACTGCTGGCCGGGCCGATGCCGGTTGCATTGGCGGCGTATTTCGCCCTGCTGGTCAACACGTCGGGGGCCGTCGGCGACCTGTATCTCCTGTGGCGACTCCGGCGGATGCCCACTGAAACCGTCCTCTACGACACGGACATCAGGCACAGCTACATCTTCGAACCCGCGAGCGACACCGCTATAGGCGTCGGGAAACTCGAACAAAACCGATGAAAAAGCGCACGTTCGTTCTGCTCGGATTCGGCGCGTTCGGCCTCATCCTCCTGAGTTTTCTCCTGCTCGGATTCGGACGACTCCTCTTTTCCTATGAAACCGCGCGGTATCTCTCCGCACCGACGATGTTTCTCTCATTCGCGCTCGTTCTTGTTCTGTTAGTTCAGTCCATTCTCACGGCGACGGGACTGTCTGAGCTAAAATAGTCGAGTTCGTTCCACAAATCACAGTTCGTCCTGCAACGAGCGATATCTTCGCACCCACCACACTTGAAGTGGCACAATGAGGAGCGGCGTCCAGTACGCAAGGTTGAGACTGACCACACTCACCAGCATCGAAAACAGGAAGACGGCGGGAGCGGTGAGACCACGAAGGGAAATCAACCAAGCATCATGTGTGCTGATTTCCTCGGTCGTAAAACCGCGCCGCGCGGCGTACCACCACGTCGCCGTCATCGTCACGCCGACGAGTGCGAAGTTCGTCGCGTACAACCCCCACGTGAGTCGGGTCGAGTACGTCCCGACCAATTCCGTCGGAAACGGGAGGAACGAGATAGTGAGCAGGAACAACAGGTTCAGATAGAGGAGGATTCTGTCGTGGTGCTCTATCTGCTGAAAGATGTTCTGATGGATGACCCAGTACAATCCGACGGCGAAGAAACTCAACAAGTAACTGAACAGTAACGACTGGAATTCGAGAAGCTGGGAGGGGAGTTGGCTGTCTGCTTGTGCCGGTGGAACGGTCGGCACCTCGAACTGGAGCACCAATAGCGTCAAGACGATGGCGAAGACGCCGTCGCTGATAGCTTCGATCCGATCCGTTCCCTCACCTTCTACTACCCGAACCATAGCGGGTATTTCGACGTGATTACAGGTAAGTACACCTGTCGATTCGCCCGATTCAGCGCAACTGTTCTCGCCCCGCTGCCATTCCGGCCTCCAAATCCACGTCTTCTCCGACCTCGTGGAACGCCTCGCCGATGGCGCGCACGCCACGAAGAATCTGCTCCGACGAGAGATTGCCCATGTTGCTCACGCGGAAGATTTCGCCGCCGAGATGGGCCTGCCCGCCGCTGATGCTGACACTGCGGTCGGTCACCGCGTCGAAGAAATCGTCCGGATTCTCGCGGACGCCCGCGGGAAGTGAAACGGCGGTCAGCGTGTTCGAATACTCGGATTCGTCGTTTCGCTCGGGAAACATCGACAATCCCATCGCCATGAACGCGGCGCGGAACGCCCGCGATTGGCTCCGATGGCGGGAAATTCGTTCCGGCATGCCCTCTTCTTCGATCCGCTCGACTGCGACCGCGAGGCCGCGAAACAGCGGGACGGCGCTCGTGAAGGGAGTCTGGTGGGAATCCGCCTTCCGGAGATGCCAATCTAAATCCTCGTAAAACGGCGCGTTCTCGCCGTCGAAGGCTTCCTGTGCACGGGGCGTGGCGTACATCGCGCTGGTTCCCGGCGGGGCCGCGAGGCATTTCTGGGCGTCCGTAACCGCGACGTCGACGTTCCATTCGTCCACGAGGAACTCGTCGCCGCCGAGGGAGGTGACGCCGTCAACGACGAAGCAGGCGTCGTGCTCCTCGGCGATTTCACCGACTTCGGCGACCGGATTTAGCAGTCCGGTGCTCGTTTCGTTGTGAATCATCGTGACGACTTTCGTGTCGTCGCTGACGGCCTCCGCGACGGTCTCCGGGTCGATGGAGTGTCCCCAATCGAACTCGACAGGGGTGACGTTCGCGTACCGGTCGGCGATTCGCTTGAATCGCCGACCGAACTTTCCGTTGACGACCGTGACGACCTCGTCGCTCTCGCCGGCGAGGTTGGCGACGGCGGCCTCCATCGCCATCGTTGCGGTTCCGTTGAAGATGAGGCTGGTACCGCCGCTCGTCGTCGGCGTTGCGTCGAGCGACGACCGCTCGAAGATATAATTGAGACTGTTCTGTGCGCGCTCGTACACCGATTCGAACTCCGAGGAGCGGTGCGAAACCATCGGTTCGCTCATCGCGGTTCGAACCTCACGCGCGAGGGGAACCGGGCCGGGGTTGAGTAGGAGAAAATCCTCTCGCATACTGGTTCGTTCAACCTCCCACTAAATAAGCGTCGTGCGGGGCGCAATTTCCGCCACTTGTCGTCGCGTCAAATTATACCACGCAATAATTTCTCAAAATGTAGGGCAGTATTAATCCGGATAACAATCTCTAGCGCATCAGACGTTATTTGAGATCGGTGTCGAATAAACGGGTAGACGGTCGTTTTATGCTCGCTGGGGTGGGCGAATTGCGAACGTTTTCGAAAAGCGGACGCAAACGCTCTCGGAAGCTCGAAACAGTGGCGACCTCGAACGAGGAATCGACGGGAATCGCCAGCCAAGTTTAGTTCACGGTCGAAAACGGACTTGAGAAATCGAGTCGTCCACGCTCAGTGTACTATTTCGCCGATTCGCCCTTGGCACCCGTTTCACTCCCTCCTCCGGATTGGTTCCTGACCATCCACGCCAGAAGCGACGCCGGACTGCGCGACTGCGTCCAAATGGTTCCCGGCCCTTCGAACTCGCACAGGAGTCCATCACCGCTTTCGGAGATAGAACCCGCGCCGCTCACCCGACGAACCGAAAAATCGACCCCGCCCTCGAACGCGACGACGTGACCCGTGTCCACGACGTACCCTTCCTCGGGATTGAGGCTGACGACCGAAAGTGCGCCGTAACTCGACAAAAACGACGAGCCGGTGCCGGACAGCGTGAGCAGAAAATCACCCTCGCATTCGACGAACGTCTCCTCGCGGCTGAACTCCGCATCGAACACGATCGCATCTTCCACCGCGAGGAACGAACGCGAGGGAGCGTACAACGTTTCATCACGGAGTTTAAAGTGAAAAATATCGCCCGGAAACGGCGGTGCCAGCGTGACAGTACCGGGTCGCTGCGACGTGAACGCCGTCGAAAAGGGACGGTGGTTCTCATCGAGAACGTAGTTCAGCGATTTAATCTCGTCATCTCCACTCCCCATGATTTTGACCCCTTCCGAATAGCTGACCAGCGACCCCGCTTCGGCTCGAATCACCTCCCCCGTATCCAGCGTCATATCGAGTTGTGCGAACCCCGGTTGATTCGTAATTTCGTGCTCCATACTCGCACGAAACACAGCACGAAGCCCCATAGCCCTCGTGGCCTCCTGACTCGCGTTTGATGTGCTCGCAGAGAGGAAGTTTGTGTGGAATGGGAAATTGCGACGAATGGACGAGGGGAACGTAATACCGTTTTTCGAGCACGTTGCTGGATACCGCCGACACATATCAGTCACAATATCGACGCGTCTCATGTCAGACACAAGTACACTCCGAAGACGAGAATGAACGAGTTAAAACGCTCGACCGACCTACTGTCCCGGTAGAATGCCAGTTGCGGAACACGACGGCGTCTCGCTGTACTACGAGACGGATGGAACGGCGAGCAATGATACGGTCGCGTTCATCGAGGACACGGGGTACGGCGCATGGCAGTGGGGGTGGCAACACGCCGCCATCGCCGGTCCCTTCGAATCGGTGGTATGGGACAACCGCGGAACCGGGCGCTCCGACGCCCCGGACGGGCCGTATTCTATTTCGCAGATGGTGAGCGACCTCGATGCGGTGTTGACCGACCACAACTGCCGAAAAGCGCATCTCGTCGGTGCCGGACTGGGAGGAATGGTCGCGCTTCAGTACGCCACAGATTATTCGCGGGCGAAAACGCTGACGCTCATCGGCACGGCGGCCGATGGGTCTCGACTCTCGCCGAAAGTTCGAGACCGACTGCTCGTCGAGAAAACGCCGGATGCACTCCACGAATCGCTTCGTCCGGTGGTGAGCGAGGAAGCCTTCGACGCCGGATTGGAAGACCTCGTAGAGTGGCGGTTAGAAGACGACGCCGCGCTCGACGCTCAGCGCGCGCAGTTCGAAGCCGTGGAGAGCTTCGACGTGAGCGATAGCCTGTTCGAAATTACGACCCCGACGTTGGTGCTTCACGGAACCGAGGATGAAGTCTTCCCGGTCGAAGCAGGTCGGGAACTGGCGAGCGGACTGCCGCGAGGCGACCTGCGGGAGTTCGATGGCGCGCCCCACCTCGTTCACATCGAGCGTTCGAAGGAGGTTAACGACGAACTGCTGGAATTTCTGGAGGCGAACGCGGACGAAACGTTCGAGTGAGTTTCGGACTTTCACAGAAGCACACAGAACTGCTAACACAGTTCACGTTCAATGGAGGGTATGTCGCTGTCACTGGAGCGACGCGCCGACCTTTGGGGGAATCGAGTCGCAGTCGTCGAGGAAGGCGAGGAAATAACCTACGCGGAACTGGCTCGCCGGGTAAAATCCGCCGCAAACAGACTGGCCGAACTGGGCATCGACTCCGGCGACCGAGTCGCCGTCGTCTCTCGAAATCGGGTCGAAGTACTCGTTCTGCTGTTCGCCACGTGGCGCGTCGGCGGCGTGTTCGCGCCGGTTTCGCATCGTCTCACGCCCGCGACCGTTTCGCGCCCGATGGAGCAAATTAAGCCGGATGTCGTACTGTTCGAATCGGCACAGCGCGACCTCGTCAGACAGTTCGACGCCCACTCGTTCGAGGAGATAGAACTGGAAGAACCGACAGTAGCGGTGGAATCGACCGCGGACGCGACCGATTCCACACGCGCAAAATCCCCCCACCGAACAACGACAATCGAGAAAGATGAAACGTTCCTCCTCGTTAACACCGACGAAGGCGGGAACGTCGTCCGCATATCCAGACGGGCAGTCGAATGGAACTGCATCACTGCGGTTTCGGGATTCGGATTGGGCAGAACCGACTGCACCCTCCCACTGCTCCCGCTATCGCTTTCCGATTGCCTGTTCAGATTCGTTTTACCACTGCTTACCGTCGGTGGGTGCGTCGTCCTTCAGCGTGCGTTCGATCCGGAACGCGCACTGGCGGCAATCGAACGGCACGGGATTACCTGTCTCGATGGCGGCCCGACCGAATTTCGAGGATTGGTCGATACCAACGGAGAACCGAATCGAGATTCACCCGGTTCGCTTTCCTCTGTCGATTGGCTGACCACCCGCGCCCGCGTCCCGCCCGATGTGCGCGAAGCGTTTCCGGTGCCATTCGTCCGAGTGTACGGTCGCCCGGAAACCGGCCTGAACATCCTTCGTGAGTCGCCCGAGAACGAGCGCACCGCACATCCGTTTCCGGACTGCGACGTTCGAATCGAGGACGAAACGGGCGAATTATTTGTTCGCGGGCCGACCACTGCGAGTGGCTATCTCGGAGGCGAGAGGTTCGGCGAATGGGTTTCGACCGGCGACCTGTTCCGGCGCGAAAATGGCGGAGATGACGAAGACGAATCCGCCGGATTCGTCTTCGTCGGGCGCGCCGACGAACCGTTCGAGAGCGAAGGAAAACGAATTCATCCCCGGGCAATCGAAACCGTTCTCGAATCGCATTCCGAGGTTCGGTCGGCGGGCGTTATCGAAGGAGTCGCGGAAACCGTCGGAGCGGCACCGAAAGCCGTCGTCGTCGGTGACGCGTCGCCGGGCGAACTGCGAGAGTTCGCGGAGGAACGACTCGCGCCGCACGAGGTTCCGCGGGCAATCGAAGTGGTCGCGTCGCTTCCCCGTCGTGCGACGGGCGAACTCGACCGGGCGGAACTGCGAGCGCGGTTCGGTGGAGGCTAGTCAGGCGTAGATTTTCCGTTTGAGAAAAGTAAAATTTTTATTTAGAGTTAGAAATAGAAACCGTGTTCGACACTGTCGGTTTGGAAAACCCACTCACTCGGGGGATAACGATTATCATCGCCTGAGTTCTCTCTTCTCTGTACTTTCCGCTTATCTCCCGGTCGTAACCGTCTATTTCCTCTATCGCGATTGGACGTGGTATCTCTCTCCGAATTCGATGCGCGAAAACGTCGGTATCACGTTCGTGATCACCGGACTCCTCCTAGGGGGTTATCCCTACGTCGCGGTTACGGGATACATAACGACACCCGGATTCGAGAGAGGTTCATTAAACGTGCTCGACAAGAACCGGAATTGGAGGCAAAGCGTCCGTTCGATCCTTTAAAAAGACCAAATACCCGGTAGCGAAATTCATTTGTTGGTTCCGGTTGCTACTATGGTTCAATGAGTCGGCTCCGAATCGCATTTCTGAACGCCGCGCACGGGGACGAAAACACGCGGCGAAACTTCCGCAGAGAACTCGATGCGGAACTCACCGAGTTCGACGTGACGGAAGGTCATCTACCGGACAGTTTCGACTTCGACGCCGCTGTCGTCTCCGGGTCGCGGTCGTCGGTGTACTGGGACGAAGCGTGGATTCCGCCGCTGAAGGAGTGGGTGGACGTCGCAATCGAATCGGGCATGCCCATGCTCGGCATCTGCTACGGCCACCAACTGCTGGCCGACGTGCTCGGCGGCGACGTCCGCGACATGGGCGAGTACGAAATCGGCTATCGAGAAGTCGAGCATGTCGGGAAGTCGCCGCTGTTCGACGGCATCGAATCCCGATTTGTCGCCTTCACGACCCACTCGGACGAGGTCGCGGAACTCCCGCCGGGTGCGAAGGCCATCGCCGAAAACGACTACTCAAACCACGGCTTTAGGAAAGACGATGTGTTCGGCGTGCAGTTCCACCCCGAGTACGACATGGACACTGCAGAGGAGGTCACACGCGGCAAAGACCTGTCCACGGAGCGCCTCCAACAAGTGTTGGACGGCATCAACGAGGACAACTACATCGCCGCCTGTGAAGCGAAAATCGTCTTCGAGAACTTCACCGACTACGTCCGCGAGTCGGGAGACCTCTCCGCAGACTGATTGTTCTCGCCTAAATCGGTATAAAAGACCTGAATGGGTAACCACCAGAGTCACATTCATCGAAAGCGTGGAAATAGTTCATGGCAGACCCGACGACAGACGACGATGGCTCGTCACGCGCTACGTCGCCATCTGGCCCCAGTGCTAACGTACCTTCGCTTTCACAGGACGCTCTTTTCGACGCGCTCGCGTCCCGCCGGAGTCGCTACATCCTACACTATCTGCGGCGCGAGGAGCCGCCCCTGACGCTTCCCGATATCGTGGACACCGTCGCGGCGTGGGAGATGGACAAACCCATCGACCTCGTTTCGGACGAACACCGGAGAAACGTCTATATGTCCCTCCAGCACACGCAACTCCCGAAACTGGCGATGGCCGGACTCGTACAGTACGACGAAGACCGCGAACTCGTGGACAGCGGCGTTCATTCGGAGCAGGCCGGCGCCTACCTCGACATTGCGATTTCGCGGGACGACGCGGTTCCGGAAGAGTAAACGATATTTTAACCGAATCAGTTCGGTCGCGGTCGCTGGTACTACAACTTATCAGCAGTCGCTGGTTCTGCGGGTTTAATACGCGGGATACGATTACTGCGTGTCACGAGGAACGTGTCGAGCGAGGAATTCCCGTACTGCCGTCGTGAGGAACTCAGGATTGTCGGGTTCAGGCCGGTGATGAGTGCATCGAGGTCGTCGGCAAAAAGGTCAATTGAGTACGTATCTCTGGCCGAGCCGCCAGTTCGGTCACCTCCTCGAACGTCGTAGGCGAGGGTTCTGTACTCGTCGCTGAGGAAACTCACTTTCAGTTCCCACTGGGCGTGGTCGAGAATGGCACCGTGAATGAACACGACGGGTGGGCCAACGCCACGCTCTTCGTAGTACGTCTCGATGTCGTTCGTTCGGACGGTCGGCATGTGCTTAGCTATCGGGTTCGAAGCGAATGAACGATAGGACAAAGTCGAGCGATGTTTCTCGTTAGAGTCCGTCTTCGACGCTGTTAATTGGTGAGCTGCAGTTCCGGTGTGTGGGATACTGAACATTATCCCGTACCTATCTTCGTAGTTAATTTTTCGTTATCCAGTTCCCCGGAGTAGGAGTGTTTTTTAGCCTCCCCTCCGGAGAGTTGTCCATGCTCGATTACGTTGAACTCGAAGCCGACCTCGGACAAGAAGAGCGGATGGTTCGGGACACCGCCCGCGAGTTCGTCGAAGAACACGTCAAGCCCGACATCGGCGGCCACTTCGAAGCCGGAACGTTCCCGAAAGAACTCATCCCGGAAATGGGGGAGCTCGGATTCTACGCTCCGAACCTCGACGGCTACGGCCTGCCGAACCTCAGCGAGACGGCCTACGGACTGTTGATGCAGGAACTCGAAGCCTGCGACTCGGGCCTGCGCTCGATGGCCAGTGTGCAGGGTGCGCTCGTGATGTACCCCATCCACGCCTACGGCTCCGAGGAACAGAAAGACGAATGGCTTCCCGACCTCGGCGAAGGGAAGGCGGTTGGCTGTTTCGGCCTGACCGAACCCGAACACGGGTCGAACCCGTCGAGGATGGAAACCTACGCCGAAAAGGAGGGCGACGAGTACGTCCTCAACGGCTCGAAAACGTGGATTACCAACTCCCCGATTGCGGACGTGGCAGTCGTCTGGGCGCGCGACCGCTCCGACGACGACACCCCGGTTCGCGGCTTCCTCGTGGAGACCGAACGCGACGGCGTGACGACGAACAAAATCGACGAAAAGCTCTCGCTCCGCGCGTCAATCACGGGCGAAATCGGCCTTCAGAACGTGACGATTCCGGAGGAGAACGTTCTGCCCGGCGTCTCCGGCATGAAAGGCCCACTGTCCTGTCTCACGCAGGCCCGGTACGGAATCGCGTGGGGTGCGATCGGTGCGGCCCGCGACTGCTTCGAGACGGCCCGCCAGTACGCGACCGACCGCGAACAGTTCGGCGGTCCGATCGCACGCTTCCAACTTCAGCAGGACAAACTGGCCGAGATGGCGACTCAAATCACCACGTCCCAACTGCTCGCCCACCGCCTCGCCGACCTAAAAGAGCGCGGCGACCTGCGCCCGCAGCACGTTTCGATGGCAAAGCGAAACAACGTCCGGATGGCCCGCGATCAGGCCCGTGTGGCCCGCGAAATGCTCGGTGGGAACGGCATCACGACGGACTACTCGCCGATGCGCCACATGGCGAACATGGAGACGGTGTACACCTACGAGGGAACGCACGACATTCACACGCTGGTTCTGGGGCAGGATTTGACCGGTATCGCCGCGTTTGAGTAGTTCCTTTTTACTGCGGGTCCTCCTCGATGCGCTTCGCGCATCTCGTCGAACCACTTGCAAAAATCTACGCTAAAAAGGCCGTCAGCGAAGCACTGCTTGGCTGACGGCGAACCGCGCTCACTGCATTCGCGCGGATGCTCATTCTCGCAGTTTGGTTTCTCTCAGGAGCGGGCGGTTCTTTGGCCGGTCAAAGTAGTCTCTCCTTTCACCACGGGGCTTGCCGTTGCAGGAATAGAAACAGCAACCCTACGACGAAGAACGCAGCGAAGATGGCGATGAACCCGGCGAGCGTCGGGACGATAGCATGGAGGTCGCCGCCGGACGTTGCAACCCACTGGACGATAGTGAGTAGAATGGCGATGGGGAACACCTTCCGAAAGTCAGCCATCGTGAGTTCGGTCATGGTTCGAACAGTAGTTAGAAAAGTATCAAGTTGGTAGGCGTTTTCCTTCGAACCATCCACTTTTCGGTCGGAGCGACAGCGCCCGCAATGCCTCCGACCGACCGTCGCACGTAACGCGACGCCCACCATGCACAAAGACGAATCAGACGTACACGAGAGACTCGCACAGTACGCAGAACAGTACGAAGTCGTCAGGAAACTCCACGACGTGCCGCCCTACGTCACCTACGAAGTTCGGGTCGATGGGAAACGAGCGGTCTGCAAACGGGCGGGGAGCGATGAAGGAAATCCGGCAATGGAGGCGCGAGCCATGCAGTTCCTCGAAGCGAACACGTCGGTTCCAGTACCGCACGTCCTCGGCGTCGGAAACGACTACTTCGTCGCGGAGTGGAAGAATGAGATTCCCGAAGATGGAAGCTTGAACGAAGCAGGTGCGCGAACGCTCGGGGCAGGTCTGGCGACCCTGCACGAGGAGACGAGTTTCGAGTCGTCTGGATTCCTCGAATCAAGAGACGGCGAACTTGCGCTCGATGTTCGCGGGACATGGGCCGATATGCTCACCGCCATCGTCGGCGGTTGGTGTAACGACCTTGCCGTCTCTCGATTCGAGGAGGCTGGCGAATCGGTGCTGTCGTTCGTTCGAGAGCACGAAGACGCATTTACTGCCATTTCTGAACCAGCCCTCGTTCACGGCGACTACCAACCGGAAAACATCCTATTCGAAGGTGAGTCAGTCGTCGCTGTAGTGGATTGGGAGTTTTGCTTCGTCGGTGCCGGTGAGTTCGACCTCTGTCGTGCCGATCGGGAATTCTTCGATTGGTACACCGTTTCCGAGAGTGACGACCTTCGAGGATCGATTCGGGAGGGGTACGAATCGGTTCGTACCCTCCCGCCCGCATTCGACGGACGACGGCACGTCTACCGTTCGATTCTCAAACTTGACCCGATGCGCTTTTTCGAGATGCGGAAGGGTCAAGTCGGGGACGCCAACGAGGTGGCTGAATCGATGTGTGCGTTCATTCGTGACGAGTTAGAACTGGCCCGAGAAAAATTGTAAAATTGTCCGAACTGCCGACGACCGCGGTTTTAAGCCGTCTGCGGGAAACTGTGGTCTATGGACGGGACAGGAACCGTGGAGGCGATCGAGTCGGTCGAAGCAGTGGCCGGAGCAGGTCTACGTGGTGACCGCCACTTCGACCCCAGCTCTTCGGGTGACGACATCACGCTCATCGAGGCCGAGGCGGTCGAGGCCGTCGAACAGGAGTCCGGAATTTCGCTCGAACCGGGCGAACACCGCCGGAACGTAACGACTCGGGACGCCGCGCTGAACCATCTTGTCGATTCGCGGTTTCGAATCGGGGAAGCGGTTTGTGAGGGTGTCGAACTCTGCGAACCGTGTTCGCACCTCGAATCGTTGACCGAGAAGGGGACGCTTTCCGCGCTGGTTCATCGCGGCGGCCTTCGCGCAGTTATCGTGGAATCGGGCGAAATCGGCGTCGGGGACAGCGTAGAGTCGTTGTAGTACATCTTTCGACGGGGTTAGCCGGTAGGTAGGCCCTACGGCGCGAACCGTCGCGGTCTACGCCCTGTTTGGGGATTGAATCGACTGCTCGAATCGTTCGAAGGGATTCCGTACTCGAACGAAAAATCGGTCAACGACAGAGTGTTTATTTTCGTTCTTGTATGTAAATTACCCATGCGCCGTAGAAGATTTCTGACGGTTTCCGGAACTGCATTCGTCGGAGGAGCCTTAGCGGGATGTACCGGCTCCGAGCCGAAGGACGGCGGGAATGGGAATAGTTCACCGACGAAGAAAGACGGAACCGGCGAAACCACCGGCGAATCGGGCGGAGGTAATGCTGGCGACGGAAATTCGGGCGAAGCGACAACAGCGGACGGTCAGTTTTCGCTCGTTTCGTCGAACGTGCCGAAGGAAGTCGTACTGAGTGAGGAGTTCACGTTAGAATTTACCATCAAGAACAACGGCGACTCCGTGGAGACGTTCGAGTCGCCAATCGAGGTGAACGGAAGCGAGGGCGGTTCCCAGCAGTCCGGTTCGATTCAAACGGATGAAATTCCGCCGGGAGAGACGACGACGTGGTCCACCAGCCTCACCTATCCGTACGTGTCAACGGTGAACTATCTGGTAGGCGCTTTCGAGAAGTCCTTCTCCGTCAAATTCGTCGCTCCGACGCTTTCCGTCGGTGAAACGTTCGTCAGCCCGAACGAGGTGGCGATTACGATTCGGGACATCGTCCTCACCGACCACTATCGCTACGAAACCGGAGACGGCCGAATGGAAGACGTGGAATCGGACGACAATCGTCAGTGGGCGTTCGTCACGGTAAACGCGGAAAACCGCTTCCGGATGCGCCAGGCGCTCCCGAAGGGTGAAACCTTCACGCTCATCGCCGGTGGGCGCAAACTGAAACCGTCCGACATCGCCAAGCAGGAAGGAAAGTACGAACTGGATCGCTTCGGAAGCAGAGACGTTGCATCGGGCGAAAGCCTTGCCGGATGGTTAGCCTACGAGATTCCAGCAGACCGCTCCGCGAGCGATTTGGCCGTCGAGTGGAGAGCGAGCGACGGCAGTGGGTCGTGGTCGGCACAGTGGAGTCCGTAGTAGTCGGGAGAAGTTTCGTCAGTTCCACGCGGCGTCGTCCGGGTCAACGAGACGATTTTCGCGGTCGATGGATTCGATTTTTCGAGCGTCTTCGGCGTCCAGGTCGGGAACCGAGAGGTTCTGGTGGAGGTGTTTTTCGCCCGTTGATTTCGGAATCGGGACGACGTTCTCGACCTGTTCGAGCCACGCGAGACTGATTTGCGTCGGGTCGCGTCGTGCTTCTCGGCGATGTCGCGGAGTTCAGGCACGTCGCCCGCCTCGCCCTGCATAATCGGCGAGTAGGCGATCAGCGTGATGTCGTGTTTTCGGGCGTATGTGCGAAGGTCGTCCTGCTGAAAGAGCGGATGCATCTCGACCTGATTGGCGAGGATTTCCGTGTCGAGGATTTCGCACGCTTCGTCCAAGAGTTCGGGCGTGAAGTTGCTCACCGCGATGTTTCGAGCCTTGCCCGCCTCCGCGATTTTATCGAAGGCGGGGAGAGTATCCTCGGCCTCGTAGGCTTTCATCGGCCAGTGAACGTAGAGCAAGTCCACGTAGTCCGTGCCGAGTCTATCGAGGCTTTCGTCCGTGGTTTCGAGTACGTCATCGTGCGCGAGGTTGTCCGGCAGGACTTTCGTGGCGAGGAAAACGTCCTCGCGGGGCACGTCGGCGCGGGCGATGCCCGCGCCAACCGATTCCTCGTTGCCGTACATCTGCGCGGTGTCCACGTGCCGGTAGCCCAGTTCGAGCGCGGTTCGAACCGTTTTGGCGCACTGTTCTGGGTCTTCGTTTCCAGAGGTGCCCAACCCAGGTGACGGAATCTCAGTCATGGAGTGGGAAAAGCGGGCGAGGGCGAAAAAGGTCGGTGTCGTGGAAAGGGTGGCGTGGAGTTAGGGAGTCGAATGCACCATACGAACTCGTATAAGACAGTACGGTGGTACCCGATTGCGGTATGTGCGTCTTCGAGTGTGAGTGCGGGTAGAACTCGGTGATTTCGTCCGGCGAGTCGCCGGTCACGCCGACTCATCGTTCGAAATCCGGGCGTTTCCAGTGGAAACGAAGGGCTACGAAGGATGTCATCGGATGCCACATCTGGCGTCGCTTTCGGTTCGAATCAACCTACCGAAACGGTACGATTTCGAGCGGATTTTCGGGTGGCGTAGGCCACTTTGTGAAGGATTTTCTAACGTCCGCAATTCGGGTAGAGAATCTTCCGGTGGATTTTCCGAGAGTTGCGTTTCGCGTGCAAGTCGGCGTTCGTAGACGAAGGGCACCATTTCGGGTGGAAATACTCGGGCGTGTAGAAATTTCGTAAATATCGTTCGCTTCGATTCCCTCTCAGAAATCTCCATTTTTGACGTACGGCTCGCTCCACAGCGTCACCTGCAAAACCACCGCCTTGAACCACGCACTGTGCATCTTCTCCACGGCGTCCCCGCTGTATTTTCCGTTCTTCAGAAAGGGCTTCATCGTCGCCGTGATGGGGTAGATGAACGCCGACAGGTAGCGGTAGGGAATGTGGTCAACTGAATCGACATCGTCGGTTTCGTTTTTCTTCTCGTGCGTATGCCGCAGGGCGATTTCCTGCTGGTAGTTCAGCCACTCCTCGTCGTAGGGAGGATTGCAGGTGTCCCGAATCCACTGACCGAATCGCTGCCGAACGCGGTCGAGGTACTCCTCGATCGGCTCGCCCTCCGGCGTGCTGAAGTACTGAATGAGATGCGGGTGGTCGGCGATGAACTCGTACCACGTGTCGAGCACGTCGTCGATTTGCCCGTCCAGCACCTCGCCCGCCATCCGGAGGTGTTCTTCGTCCTCCTCGGTGAACAGCACGGTTTGTTTGAGCCGGTTGAACGCTGGCATGTCGATGGGAGATACGGGTACCGACTCCTCGCCGAAGGTGTAGCCGGAAATATCGTCGGTCATGGATTCTCGCACCAGAAGACAGCACAGGTATCAATAGTCGTGGTGGCCAGCAGAGGGACGAAACTGCTCCTCAGTCCATCGTGCCGGTCACGGTGTCGCAGGTGAGACAGTACACTTCGACGACGTTCTTCTCGTCCGGAATTCGCATCCAGTGCTGTGTCTGCTCGTCACATTCGGGACAGTCGCGCAGAAGTTCGCCCGACTCGCTCTCGGCCGGTGCGCCGAGTGCCACTGCGACCACGCGCTCGTCGCCGTGATTGTGCCCACGTTGGTAATCGCCGGGTGCGAATCGGACGATTTCACCCGCTTCAACGACCACGTCCTCTTCTTTCGTCTCGAACGTTGCAGTGCCGGACTGGACGTAAAACACCTCCTCTTGGTCGAAATGCGTGTGGAGACCGGGAGAAAAGCTGTCACCCGGTGCGAGTTCGTAGTAGTTGATTGCTACGTCGCTCGTCCCGAGGGCCTTTCCGACCGGGCGGGTGACCGACGCCGCGCTCATGAAGCCGTCCACATTGTCAATCGTGACTTTTTCCATACGCCTCGATGGTTCGGAACGCGGAAAAATGCACGACAACCGAGTCGGTTCGCATCGGTCGATAGAATCCGATTGTTCGACTAATCGAATCGTCCCGTTTCCGCCCCGCAGTCGAGGCAGTATGTTACGAGTTCCTCCCCGCCGTCGGCCATTTCGAGCGTGTTCGCGGTTCGCTCGCCGCACTCATCGCAGTTCCGTCGCATTTCGTCCAATTCGGAGTCCCGCGGTGCGCCGAGCGCCAGTGCAATCACGCGTTCGTCACCCTCGTTCACCCCGCGCTGGAACTCGCCGGGCGCAAATCGAACGATTTCACCCGCTCCAACGACCACGTCTCCGGTTTCCGTCTCGAACGTTACCGAACCGGACTGGATGTAGAACACTTCCTCCTGCCCGACGTGAGCGTGATAGCCGAAGGCGAAACTGTCGCCCGGCGCGAGTTCGTAGTAGTTGATTGCCATATCGTTCGTTCCGAGGTCGTCGGAAAGCCCTCGCCGAACGTTCGCTGCGCTCATTCGGGAATCCACGTCCTCGATGGTAACTTTCTCCATGCGAGTCTCTCTGCAGGCCATGGAATAAAACCACTCGTCGTAATCTGGTGATATTTAAAACCTCGGTCGAGCGAAAAACGAGAACCCTAGTTTCGGGCGCTCTTTCGCAGGTTTTTAGCCTAGCCTAAAAATCAAGAGCGTGGAGAACATTTAAGTTAGGTACGTGGTTTTAAGTATGAGTTTTGCGTTTGTAGACGTAGGTGAGAGACAGATGGCTATCGACCCACAGTTCCACGAAAACCGCGAAAAGGTAGACGACCACAACGGCCACGACGTATGGGGCCCGGTGGACGAACCGGACAAACTCGGCATCCACGGCACGCACGTCGCAGTTGACTTCGACCTTTGCATCGCCGACGGTGCCTGTCTCGAAGACTGTCCCGTGGACGTGTTCGAATGGGTAGACTCCCCGGGGCACCCGGAGAGTGAGGAGAAAGCGGATCCGGCCAATGAGGCCCAGTGTATCGACTGCATGCTCTGCGTGGACGTGTGCCCGGTCGATGCCATCGACGTTGACGCCGGACGGGTCTGAGAACCGGTAGCAACAATCGCGTTTTTAGTTATCCAAGGGATATTTATATCCCGCCTCCAATGGAGTGATATGAACTCCCATAGCGCCCTCCAGCGCCGCACGAGGTGGAAGACGTGAGTCCGGCGACGAAGCGAAAATCGGACGACGTTCTCGACCTGGAACTCGACGACGAAGCTTCAATCCCCTTCGAACCCGAGGGCGTCCTCGGAACCGAACACGACGGAGACGTGCTTACGGTTTACACCGTCACCGGCGGAGGCGCATCGCTCGTCCTTACGGAGGAGTCGTTCGCCCGCAGTTCCCGCACGCTTCAGGAAGACGCCCTGTCCGCAATACTTCGAACCGGTCTTTCCTATCTCTTTCGCGACGGCGTCGAAACGGTTCGCGTTCGCTCGGATGCCGATTCGATTACCCGTGCGCTCGACGGTTTCGACGATGCGCCGGCCTATCGCTACGAAGACGTGCTGTTCACCGCACGGCTCGAAGCATAATCTATCTGGCCGCTGTTACTCCGACTTCTCGGCGTCCAATTCACGTTGCAGAGATTCCAGTGCGTCGGACTCCGCAAGGCTCTCGAATCGCTCGCGAAAGTGGGTGTCGCAGAGGCCGACCTGCACGCCGCCCATCTTCGGTGCGAACGTTGCCTTCCGGTCGCAGTAGTGACACCGCATACTAACCGGTAGGGTCTCCACCGAATTGAAACCTGCGTTCAGAGCGTCACCGCACTCCGGAAATGCCGATACTCCTCTTTCGACAATCCAGCCTCCCCGAGCACGTCCTCGTGGGCGTCACTTCCGCCGGTCGGAACGAGGTTGTTGTCGGCGATTGCGCGTTCGATTGGCCGGGTGTCCACCTCGCGTCCGTAAGGATAGTATCGCTCCACCGCGTCAAGTTCGCTCGTCAAGGCGAGCGCAGACGTGGGGTCAGAGTACCGGAATGGATGAGCCAGTCCCACCAAACCGCTCGATTCCGAGAGCAGGGAGACCGCATCCTCGAAACTCGGTATGTCGCGAGCGACGTAACAGGGTTCGTCCGTGCCGATAACCTCGGCGAACGCGCTGTTAAAGTCGTGTTCCGTGTCGGGATTGGCGTCGATCGCCCGCGCGATGTGCGGCCGACCCAACCCTTCGCGCGATTCCAAATCGAGGTCGATGTCGAGGTGGTCTTCCACGCAGTCGATGATGGCTTGTCCGCGTTCTACCCTGTCCTCTTGCAGGCGCTCCAGTTCGGCGATGAGTTCTGGCGTCGGATAGACACCGTAGCCGAGCAGATCAATGTGCTGGCCGTCGGGCGCTTCGACCCGGAGTTCGATACCGTGAACGATGGTCACGCCCTCGACGTTCGTTACGGGCGTCGGCAGGTCGGGATGGAGTCGGTCGTGGTCGGTGATTGCGACGACAGATACATCTGCAGACCGCGCGACTGCGGGAACCTCCGAGAGTTCCATCGACCCGTCCGAGTTGGTCGTGTGAACGTGGAGATCCGCGAAAACACTCATACGTTCGTTCGGTAACGACGGAGCAAGGCGGTTTCGATGTCCCAATCGGTAGACGATAATACCGATTAAACACCTTATATCCGTAATGATTGTTTGGCAACAACCTTTATAATGAACTTTGGTGTAGAAAATTCCACGATGTCGCTCAAACAGGCAAATCAGTTGCTCGATTCGTACCAGTATCCGGTTAGCACGGAGCAACTCATCGCCGCCCACGGTGACTACGTTATCGACCTCCCGAACGGCACCGAAACGCTCGAAGAAGTGCTTCGCCGCGCCGGGGACGAGACGTACGATTCGCCGCACCAAGCCCGCGATGCGATGTACGGCGCCGTTAGCAGCAAAGCAATCGGACGGAAACATTACAGCGACCGCGACCCGACGACGATGGGAACGAACGGACCGAATCAACTCTCGTTCTGAGCGCACCGCCGCAGCGCGACACGCTATTTTCGAGGTATTTCTCAACTACAAGGAGACAGCACGAGCTAAAAACGATGCGCCGAAATTATAGTTCGTTATCTGAGATCTACAGCAAATGGTTTCCGGCGCAGTTGACCTCGCGGTGACTGGCGGACAGATACTACTGATGACCCTGCTTAGCCACCGCCTGCTGACACGCCTCGTCCTTCATCGAAAGTGGCCGAATCCACACGTTCGCATTCTCGCCGTCACCATCGGAAGCGTCCTTTCGGGAGTAACTCTCGGTCTCGGTATTCTGAGTGGAATCCAGTAGCCGCTTCTTTCGTACACCTCACCCCGTTTGCCACCGAATCGCGCCGTCGAGATGCAGTGGCGGCGACCCCTTTTGGTAGCCTTCGACGTGACCGTCTGGCCGGGCGCGGAAAACGACGGCAGGGCGATGCCGAACGTCGGGTTGTTCGCCGATGATGGCGGACCACTCGTCGTCGCGGAAACCGGAGCAGTCCACGAACAGCACCGCGCCGCCACCGTGTTCGTTCAACTGCCCGCTCGTTTTCGTCTCCGCCGTCTCCCGGAGGGCCGCGACGGGCGTACTCGCCGCTCGCTGTGTCGGCGGTTGCGGGCGCGTGACTTCCACGAGCGGCGACTGTCCGTGTTCGTGTCCGGAGTTACCGTGTTTCGGTTCGGCGCGGAAGTCGAGGGAGTGTCCTGTCGTCACTTCGATTTCGGGGACGACATCGTACCCCGCGTCGGTTAGCAGTTTGGCGACGGTGAACTCGCTCATCGTCGCACTCATCCGGTTTTTATCGAAATACTGGCTGGTGCCGAGTTTCGAGGCCATCGTGTACCGGTAGTCGTCCAGGGCACCGGTTCGGAGGAACCGTTCGTAAAACGAGAGTGCCTCGTCCCGCGTCGCATCCGGAAATCCGACGGCGTACTTGCGGAAAAAGGCCCGCGACGTTTCCCGTCCGTCCTTCGAAAAGAACACGGGGAGGAAAAACCACGAGATGTAGTCGTACTTCGCCAGCCAGGGCGATTCGACGGTGAGGTCGGCGAGCAGTTCACGCTGGCCCCAGCGGGCAATTCGATACGGAATCTCGTCGAAGGTGTACTTCGACGTGCGCCAGAGCGCCGGCGGCGTCTCCGTGTTGCCGAGCCAGTACGCAGTGTCGTCGTTCCACGCGAACAGCGCCATATCGCCGTTGTTCATCTCGAATCTGCGCGCCTCGAAGCCGTTCGGTGCGGCGTAGTGCGGTGTCAGCGAACGTGCGCCGAGGTTCGAATCGAGGTGAGAATACAACTCCTCGATGATGCGGTCGTCGTCCCACCGCTCCTGAGAGCGGCGAAAGCGGAGCGGGCTTGCCACGCGAGACTGTAGTAACCGGGAGTGTTTACGTGTTATGCACATCGATACGCTTCTCGTTTCGCTGGGGACATCTCTGGCTTCCCGATGCGCCGCTTTCTCCCCCTCACGGTACATTTTGCCGCCTCCTCTCCGTCTGACGATTTTCCAGCTTGGGTAAACGATGTGATTATCCGTTACATTAATTACTGGCTAACGCTTAGCATGAGTGTGGTTGTCATGTCAATGGGTGCCTATGACGAAGAAGAACACGAGCGCCGTGAGCGTAAAAACAGTACCGTAGACACGGATTTCGACGATGTACGTTCCGACTATCACGGGACTGTTGAGTACGATTCCGGCGACTCGGCGGAGGATTTGCTGAAGCAGTTCGAGAAGATAAAATCGCAGTAGTGTGGTCTTTTCCGCGATGTTCACCAGCCGGAAGTGGGCGGTGCGCCGCGTTCGTCCTCGACTCGCGTGGCTACCGACGGGTCTGACTCCTCGTTTTTCGCCATCGCTTCCCATTCGATAATCGAGCGTCCAACCCACGAATCAGTCTCTCGAACCTCGTCCAATACGGTTTCGTAGGTTTCGCGGTTCGTTCCGGTCGTTCCGGGTCGCCCCGCGACGGCGGCGGCGACGAATCGGGCGCGGTCGCCGTCGGTCAGCTCGTCCGCGAGCAGTCGCCTGACGACCCCCGCTAACTCTTCGGGGTCGGGATAGACGAAGATTTTCTGTCCGATCGCCTGCGGGCCGAGTAGGAGTCCGGAAAGCTCGTCCGGCGGTTCGTCGTCCAGCAGTCGCTCGCCGCCGAATGCGTTCTCGACTCGCTCACATTCGGTTCGTTGACCGAGTTTAAGATTGTGACCCGGATACTCGGCACACTCTTGCGGATACACGTCCTCGTCGTGAATCCGACACTGGAGCGTTTGCGGGTCGAGAAACGCACACGTCGGAAGCCACGAGGGGTCGGCTTCGAACGGGGCAACCAGCTTCGGCGGTTTTCGGATTCCCACGAAAAAGACGGGTTTCCCGTCGATGGCGGCGAGTTCGACGCCATCGACTTTCGCGCTCGATTTGACTTTTTCGCTCGATCCAGCCGTGTCACTTGATTCGGTTTCCGCGTCCGATTCGTCCTTCCAGAGTCGCGGCGTCAGGGCGTCCGCGAGTCCGACGTCGAGAAAGCAGGCTACGTCTTCGCGCGTTAGCGGAACGAGATTATAAGTGTCGTCAAGCGGTTCCCGCGGCCCACGACGCTCGTGGTCGGAGGCGGTCGGTGCGATGGCACGCCAGTCAACACAGCATCCGGCACAGCCTTCGCAGTTCACATCCATGCCAATTATTCACGTCACTGGCACGCATAAATCGTGAGGTAGTATTACGGTTTGTCCGCGCTAACGATACGTATGAACGAAAAGGACGACGGCGGGCATGGAACTGACGACGTACGCGACGATACGTCCGAGAACGACGACGTGCGCGTTTGGTTGGTCGAGCGAACGTACTCGGACGACGAGCAGAACCTCATCATCCTCGTGTATGCGACATCCGACGGAAGACGGTATTTTAGAAAGGAACGCGCGTTACCGAGCTTCACCGGTTCCGCCCGACAGACGTTCGCTGGTCTCGACGTCTCACCCGACCAGTTAGGAACGGTTGCGGACGAGGAAACACGGGAGCGATACGCGACGGAAGCCGATCGAATCGCGAGCGAACACGACCCGTCCGACCCAATATAATTATTTACCCTCATCCAGTTTTAATTGTATTTTACACTATATAGAAATATGTATTAGAGGGGATAAAATACTATAATGAAATGCGATAATTTATACTGCGTCAGGTTCCGTTCTCTGGTGATGCGACGACGAACATTCCTGTCCGCGCTCGCAACAGCCACAGCGTCAGCACCGATTTCGGCAACGCTCAGCTCCGAGGTTCGGGCTACCTCGGGTCAGATTTCGCCCGTGGAATGCTATTCGACGAGCAGTTTCACGAACGCAAGCGGCGCCGAACTGACCGACAGTTCGGTCATCACCGTCTGGGCGGAAGACAGCGCCACCAACAACGACGGGGACGGAAACGGTGACGCCACACTCTACAACAGCGGAACGTCGATTCCGGTCGTCACCGCCGAATCGAACGTCGTCGCTTTCGGTTCGACGCTCGTCGAGGACAGCACCAACTGGCAACGAGGCAACGAGGAGTTCGTCCTGAACACGTGGGACGACGAACTCGGCGGTTCGGGAACTGTCCTCTGGGACAACGGCCACGGCCAGTACTACTCCCTCGGAAAGTTCTCGAACTTCGAGAGCTACGCCGAAGAGAACGGCTACACGGTTACCGGAACGAGCGACCTCGCGGGCGACCTCGGTTCCGCCGACGCAGTCGTCATCACCTCGCCGACGCAGTCGTTCACCACCAATGAGCTTCGCGACCTCGACGACTTCATCGCGGCCGGTGGTTCCGTCTTCCTCCACGGTCAGTCCGACTACAGCGACTACGACGAGACGGCCAACATGAACGACATCGCGAGCTACCTCGGGCTCTCCTTCCGATTTAACGACGACGAGGTTCTCGATACGACGAACAACGGCGGCGCGGATTACGCGCCGCTCACCGAGGAGTTCAACACGTCGTTCGACTACTTCGCCGACCGTACCGGACTCGGTCTCGACAAGGACGAGACGTACACCGTCGATGTCACCGAGGTCACCGACGGCGATACCGCCACGGTAGCGTTCTCGGACGGTTCCACCGAGAGCATCCGTATCCTCGGTATCGACACGCCCGAGAAACCCGCGAGTAGTTCGGCCGAGCGCGTACAGGAGTGGGAAGGAATCGAATCGCTCGACTACCTCGGTACGTGGGGCGACAACGCGACAGCCTACGCCCAGGACGAATTGGACGGCAAAACGGTTGACCTCTCCTTCGATTCGGAAGAACCCGTGCGCGACGCCTTCGGTCGCGTCCTCGGCTACATCCACTACGACGCTGACGGCGACGGAACTCGCGACGACTTCTACAACCGCAACGCGGTTCGAGACGGCTTCGCCCGCGTTTACGGTTCCGGCTTCGGCTACCACGACGACTTCTGGGCCGCGGAGGACGCCGCGCGCGCTTCCGGCACCAATGTCTGGGGCGAAAGCGACCCCGAAAACACCACGGAAATCCGCAACCGCGCGGTAGACGGTCTGTTCTTCCCGACGACCGCGAGCGTCATGACTTCCACGGGCGGGGTCGCGGACTCCCGCGTTCCCGTGTATGCCGAGAGCACGGCGACCCAGAACGGCGGCTACGCCTACAGCGACGACATCCCGCTCGCGGCGGTTGACGAGTCTGTGAACGTCGCCATGCTCGGAAGCCCCCTCATCGACGAGGGCTACGAGAGCGACGAAGGCTTCGACGTCGATACCTCCGGCTACGAGAACTTCGTCTTCCTGACGAACCTCATCGACTACCTCTCCGATACGACGGGCGACGTGCTCATCGACGGCGGCCACGGTCAGTTCGACGCCGGCTACGCCCTGTCGAACGACGACGCCGCCTACTACCAGCGATTCCTCGAAGGCGTCGGCATCTCGTTCGAGCAGTCGAACAGCCTCGATACGTTCGACCTCTCCACCTGGCGAGCAATCGTCGTCACGACGCCCGTCTCGGCGTTCACGCAGTCCGAAATCGACGCCCTCAGCTCGTTCGCGGCGGACGGCGGCGCGGTTATCCTCATCGGCGCTGGCACGGCCCCGTCGAGCGCTCGAACGAACCTGAACGACCTCGCGTCCGGACTCGGTTCCGACCTGCGACTCAACGACGACCAAGTGACGGACGGTTCGAACAACATCAACGGCGATTCGGCGATTCCGACGACCGCGGTTTTCGACACCTCGTTCCCGCTGTTCGAGGCCTACGACGGTTCGCTCGGAGACGGTGATGGCGACGACGGAAGCGGCGACCTCACCGTCGCCGAGATTCACGAGGACGCGGCGGGCAGCGACACGGACAACCTGAACGACGAATACGTCGTCTTCGAGAACGCCGGGAGCGGTGACCTCGACCTGACCGGGTGGTACGTGCAGGACGAAGTCGAGAAAACCTACACCTTCCCGAACGGTTTCACCCTCGGTTCGGGCGAACAGGTGACGCTCCACACCGGCACCGGAACCGACACCCAGACCGATCTCTACTGGGGGAAGACCGGCACCGCCGTCTGGAACAACGGCGGCGATACGGTGTTCGTATACGACGACGGCGACAACCTGCACACCAGCAAGTCGTACTGAAGCGAATAACCGGGGGAGTAGCCGTTTCGTTTTTATTTCGTACCTTCTTTCTGTAGGAGTACTTTGGTCGGTAGCGCGCTAGGGGAACGGTGAAAAACCGAGCAGTACGCGATTTAAGTTGGCGTCGGTTCGTCGATAGCAACTGCCGACTCCACTGAAATCGCCACCGCACGCGCCAGGGTGGTTTGTCCCTATTCCGGAATCCGAGTCACTCTACATGGCGCTCGAAGCGACCGTCAGGTCGCCCGCGCGAGGTCGTCGTGAACGAAGTGAGCGACGACGGGGCGAACGAGAGCAGGGAGGAACTTGTTCCTTTCCGTGGGAGCAGGCGTCTTCCGGTAGACGACCGAAGAGAGTCGGTTGGGCGAGGGATGTGGGCGGGTGCGGTGGCGGTATTTGTCGTGCCTACCTCGCACCACTTCAAAATTCGAGTACTGGCAGGAGAATCGCTCCTCGTCACAATTCTGCGTCGTTTGCAGTACTTAGCTTCGTCCCAGGACTCACTTTGAACACCTGGAAGTGATTTGCTTCGTCCTCTCGTTGCCGAATGTTCTTTGCCCTCGAATCACCTACCAAGCGGTATGGCCACGGAAAAATGCGACGGCTGTGGGGCAGATGTCCCCATCGCGGGCGGCATCGCAAACCTCTGGAACACGAGTCAGCAGTCGTCCGGCGGGATGACGCTGGAGTTCGAGGACGGGAGCGAACATTTCCTCTGTTTTGCTTGCATCGAACAGTTGCCGGACTATCCCTCGAGCGAGGACGTGGCGAAAATCGAAACGGCGGACTAAGGTCCGCCGGACTTTCCGACCGCATTCTCCGCCGCAACCTCCCGTCCTCGTCACACCGTTCTTTCCCCGTCGAAATATTGACACGCGTTCGCGTCGTTACTACGTTGCTATGAGGGGGATTCGTCTCGGGTCGGTGTGGGGGGTTCCAGTTCGAATCGACATCAGCCTCTTGTTGGCGCTTCCGGTTCTGGGCTGGTGGATTCAACGGGGCGTCTCCGTCCGAGTGTGGATAGACGTTCTCACGGCGATTTCACCGCACGCACTCGCCTACTCGTCAATCGGCACTGGCGCGACGCCGTGGCTCATTGGAACGACGGTGTTTTTCGGCTTCTCGGCGAGCCTGTTCGTTCACGAATTGGCTCGCGTGGGGGTCGCCAGACGACACGACATCGAGGCTAGGTACATCCTCCTGTGGATTTTCGGCGGCCTCTCGCAGTTCGATTACGAACCCCGGTATTTCGAACACGAGACGCAGATCGCGCTGTCCGGATTGATAGCGAACACGCTTCTCACCGGATTTTTCACCGCGATTCTTTGGTCGCTTCCCGGAACTACGCCCGAGTTCGTCGCCTCGTTCGGCCTGCTTGCAATGTTCAACGGCGTGGTTTTGATCGTCAATCTCCTACCGATTTTTCCGTTCGACGGCGCGCTTTTGCTTCGCTCGCTGGTGGTTCGCGTTCGCTCCGCACAGACGGCGACGCGGGTGGTGAGTCTCCTTGGACAGGTGCTAGCAATTGGGATACTGTTTTACGCCGCGATCGTCCTCGGTAACGTCCTTCTGGGACTCATCGCCGTCTTCTTTTACTTCTCGACGGTGTCCGAACACCAGTTGGTGACGAATCAGTCGTTTCTGGCCGACATGACAGTGTCAGAGTTTGTGCGACGAAAGGAAGACTGCGTTCCGGCGAAGACGCCAGTGAAAGACTTCTTCGCAGACGAACGGCCAGACCGTGGCGGGATAGACCAATATCCAGTCTGTGGCAGGGAAGGAAATCCGGTCGGAATCCTCACGACGAATACCGTACTATCGTGGAGAGAACGAGCGCGACTCCCGAGTACGACGACCGTCGGCAAACTCGTATCGAAGGATTTCGTGGTCGTCTCGCCGGACGAAAACGCATTCGACGTGTATCTGTCCCTCCGCGAACGGACGAAATACGTCCTTGTATCCTATCCTGACTCGGTCGCCGTGTTGACCAAACCGGACTTTCTCTCCATGCTCGAAACGAGACAGCAGATAGCTGGCGTTCGTCCCACTACGTGGCCGTAAATCTCACTCGATATCGTGAACCTCACGGTCGCCCAGTCTTCTTGTTCTCCCGTTTCGGGAGAGAAATCTTCACCAGGGAACCCGTAGGTTTTACGCCCCACATCTCGTTAGGCCATACAGTGAATCCCGAGCGGATTTTGGACGAATTTCCCGCGCCCTCCTTTCGCGGCAACCAGCAAGACGCCCTCGCAGATATTCGAGACGCCTTCGAGAGTGGCAACGACGTGGTGCTGGTTCGCGCCCCGACGGGGAGCGGGAAATCGCTCCTCGCGCGTTCCATCGCGGGATGCGCCAGGCGGGTCGAGGACGCCGACCCGAGCGACGCCACGGGGTCGTACTACACTACGCCGCAGGTCTCTCAGTTAGACGACGTGGCCGGAGATTCCCTGCTAGGCGATTTGAAAATCATCCGCGGCAAGCGAAACTACTCCTGTATCCTGCCGGGGGAACACGACACGCCCGTGGATAGAGCGCCCTGCGCCCGCGAGAAGGGGTACGACTGCTCGGTGAAACACCGGTGTCCGTACTTTTCCGACCGAGCTATCGCCAGCAATCGGGAGATTGCGGCGATGACGCTGGCCTACTTCATGCGAACCGCCGGGTCGGAGGTGTTTAGAAAGCGCGACGTGGTGGTCATCGACGAGGCCCACGGACTCGCGGAGTGGGCCGAGATGTACGCGACCATCGATTTGAATCCCAGAACGGTGCCCATCTGGGACGACCTGAAAATCCCCGAGGTGACCGGACTGGACAGGGCGGTACAGTACGCAGACAGCCTCTCCGGAACCTGCAAGCAACGAAAGGACGACCTCATCGCACAGCAGGAACTCACCGCCCCGGAGGCGGCCCGCAGGGACCGCCTCCAGGAACTCATCTCCGAGTTGGACTGGTTCGTGGACGACTACCGGAACCCCGACAGCGCGACGGAGTGGGTCGTAGACCAACCCGACGGGGAGGGCGGGCCGATTACAATCAAGCCGATGAATCCCGAGCGTTATCTTGCGCACACCGTCTGGGAGCGCGGGAACAAGTTCGCGCTCCTCTCCGCGACCATTCTGAACAAGGATGCGTTCTGTCGGCAGGTCGGTCTCGACCCCGGCGACGTTGCGCTGGTGGACGTTGGCCACACGTTCCCGGTCGAAAACCGTCCGCTCTACGACGTGACGCAGGGGAAGATGACCTACGAACACCGCGATGAAACTCTGCCGAAAATCGCGCAAACTATCGTCAAAATCATGCAGAAGCATCCGGACGAGAAAGGGATCGTCCACGCACACTCCTACCACATTCAGGAGCGACTAACCGAAAAGCTCCGTGAGTTCGGCGTCGGAGACAGAGTCCGCGCCCACGAACGCGACAGCAGGGACGCCGATCTGGAAGCGTGGAAGGCCAGCGACGACCCGGACGTGTTCGTCGCGGTGAAGATGGAGGAAGCCCTCGATTTGAAGGGCGACCTCGCGCGCTGGCAAGTACTCTGTAAGGCCCCTTTCCTGAACACCAGCGACTCGCGGGTCGCCCACCGCCTCGAAAGCGGCCAGTGGGCGTGGTACTACCGGGCCGCGCTTCGAACTGTAATTCAAGCCTGTGGTCGCGTGATTCGCGCACCGGACGACTACGGCGCGACCTACCTTGCTGATTCCAGCCTTCTCCAGCTGTTCGACCGCGCTCGCACCGACATGCCCGACTGGTTCGCGGAACAGGTGAACAGGATGGGGCACCCCGATTTGCCGGATTTCGACCCCGGCGGTGCGGGTGGAAACGGCAGCGGTCGCGGAGAGAGGAATCGCGACAAAAATGGAGGCGACCGACGTGACAGCGGAAAGAAATCGAAGCCGAACTCACGAACCAAATCGGGCTACTCGCGCGAGCGAAAAAGTCCGATGGCGGACGTGTGGGATACGGACTGACTTCTTCTCAATCCGCGAAACTCCCAAATCGTATCCAGCATACTAGGTAGCTAATTTATCAATTTGTTTCTCGGAATCAGAACGAACGATGCACGAAACGAGACGAACGATTCTCAAGACTATCGGCGCTGTTGCGGGCGCAGGTGCGATTTCCGGCCAAACGAATGCGAAACGAACAATGCGACTTCCAGCGACGAAACCCGAAATGGAGTGGGCACCGGCGGACGAATCGAACTACAGCGAGGCGGAACGCGAATCCGATCTCGACATCCGGTGGTTCGTGGTTCACGTGGCGCAGGGCGAAGCGGAGTGGACGGTGGACTACTTTCAAAATCCGGATGCGAACGTCAGCGCGCACTACGTCGCAGACCACGAAACGGGCAACCTCACGCAGATGCTGGCTGAGGAGGACATCGGCTGGCACGCCGGGAACTGGCCGTACAACCAGCACTCACTCGGCATCGAACACTCCGGATGGGTCAACGACACGAACTACACCGACGAACTGTACGAAGCCTCCGCGAAAATCGTCCGGTGGTCTGCGACCGAGTTCGATTTCCCGAAGCGCGTCCGGCGCTACGACATCGCGCCCTGCGACGCAAAAAACGGGGAAGGCGGCGTCATCGGCCACGATCAGATACCGAACCCGAACGATTGCACGAAACCGGGCGGCATCAGCGGCCACTACGACCCAGGGTCGCTGTGGAACTGGGGTCGCTACGAGGGATTCATTCGGCGTTGGGACGTGGAATCCGGCGAAAACGCCGTCGTTCTCTTGGATGACGCGGTTCACCACGGGCCAGACGAACACGCGAAAACCGTGGCCGTTCCCGCAGGGGCGGTCGGAACCGCCACCGGAACCGTCCTCGTCCGCGATGGTGTACAGTGGTACCAATTCGACTTCGGTGGAACTCCCGGTTGGGCTTCCGCAGACGACGTGCTTTACGTGCGATTCGGTTCTGGGGAATCCGTGGAGACGACTTCAGAACTGTCCGTCCGGGCGGACCCAGACGGGGAACGACTCGGCGTCGTTCAGGAAGAAACGACAGGAACCATCGCGGACGGTCCGGTCGATACGGGCGGCTATCGTTGGTGGAAAG
The DNA here is from genome assembly GCF_020700235.1 of Haladaptatus pallidirubidus. Taxonomy (GTDB): domain Archaea; phylum Halobacteriota; class Halobacteria; order Halobacteriales; family Haladaptataceae; genus Haladaptatus; species Haladaptatus pallidirubidus. The sequence goes on from NZ_CP085301.1 coordinate 998,522, forward strand.
TGAACTACGAAGGTGGCGAAACTGGGTGGTCTGCTGACTACTGGCTCACAGCAGAGTAGCGGTGTAGGCGACCGCCGAGCTCAACATTAGCAGGACGAAGAACAGCGAGATCAATTTCTGCCGAAGGTTTTCCATACGAAAGCCGAACTATTCGAGGGAAATAAACCTTCGGTCACTCGATTCGGGCGTCCACGACGACGTGCCAGACGCCTTCGCTGTGGCTTTTGACGCGCCGTTTATCGAGGATTTCGACCTCGCGTCCGTGGGTTTCCGCGGCCTCTCGGAGTCGCCTCACTGGTCGCTCCCAGAGGAGATTTTCGGGCGTGGTTTCGTGCATGTGGACGATTCCGCCCGGTTTCAGCGCGGCGAGCGAGCTGTCGAGATAGTCGTGAGCGTCGTAATAGCCCATGACGACGCGCTCTACGGGTTCGTCGATCTCGATTTCTCGGCAGTCCGCCCGATAGGCGTCGATATTCTGGGTTACGTCGTTCAACACGGCGTTTTCGAGGAGGAACTGAAACGCGGTCGGATTTCGTTCCACGGCCGTCACCCGCGCTCCGGCGCGGGCCATCGGGAGTGTGAAGTAGCCGATTCCGGCGAACATATCGAGGACTCGTTCTCCGTGTTCGATGGCGGTTCCCATCCGAGCACGCTCGCGCTGGTTGCCGGGCGCGAACATCACTTTCCGCAAATCGAGAGCGTACTGGGTTCCGTGTTCGGTGTGGATTGTTTCCGTGTCGCCCGACCCGGCGACGACCGTTATCTCGGGTTCGCGGTGCTCACCCGAGATTCCTTCGCGTGCGAGGACGGTATCGGCCTTGCCGTGCAAATCGAGGAGCGTCTCGCCGACCTCCTCTTTTCGGGGACAGTCGCCGAACTGGATGAGAACGACGCTCCCGATGACGGCCCACGATTTCGGCACCCTTTCGAGTTCGTCGTCGTCCCACCCTTGTGTGCGGAGGTGCGATTCTAAATCCGGCAGTCGGGGTTCCGGACTTGGCTGCTCGATAACGTCCAGAACGTCGGTTTCCGCGGGGTCGTCCGTTACCGGTAGTTCGACAGTCTCACCGTCGTGTTCGCGCACTTTTCGGGTGTCGTCGTAGACTCCTTCGGCGGTCAGTTCGGCAATCGCGGTTTCCGCGTCCGATTTCGTTACGAGGGCGGCGAGGTCATTCATCAGGAACCACGTAGAGTCCGGAACGACTCTTGAACACCGGAACCACGTCACCGTCGTCGTCCATGTACGAGGGTCGCGCAATCGTCTTCGTCTGGAAGGTTTCGGGGTCGAGGACTTGCACCGCGTGCTCGTCCTCGACGGTGACGAGAGTGGTTTCCTCGGCGTCGTCGATGTGTCCCAATTTTTTCGCATCCGGGGCGTCCCCGTCCTCGAACTGCGATTCGTACTGCTCCCCGGTCGTGATTCGGATGCCCTTCAAATTGCCCCGGACGCTGCGAACCAGCACCGGGCCGTCGTCGTCGTCCGGGTCGATGATGTCCCCCTGTGTGAACGGCGGGAGTCGAATCGCGTAGGTCACTCGATACACTTCGTTGCCGTCCTCGTCCTCGGTGACGAGCGTTTCGGAATCCGTGAAGTTGCCGCCGAATTCCTCGATTACCTTGTTAGAAATCTTCTTGCCGATGTTGTTGGTCGAAACCTTGAGATTTAGCCCGTCGGCCGTCTCGTCTACTTCGGTGATGAAGGCGTTTCTGTCGCCCGTCGCTTCCATCTCCGCGACGATTTCGTTGGCGATTTCCTTCGTGCGCTTTTCCTCTTCTGGCGTCGGCACCCGGTCAACGCCGCGCAGTTGGACGATGCTGGCGTAGTAGTCGCCCGCGATGCGGCCACACCGGGTGCAGGTCTGTTTGGCCAGCATGACGGGAACCATCACTTCCTCCTCCACGAGGGTTCCGCGCACGACGCCGGAGAAATAACAGTGCATCCGAATCGTGTTCTGGTCGATCTGTTCCGGTTCGACCTGCCACGACACGTCGCGGGCATCCACGTGGACGGCGAGGGTTTCGCTCACCTCCTCGATGGCGATGTCGGTGTAATCCTGCGCGCCGATGTCCACCCAACGTCTGCCGCGGAAGACGGCACCACACTGCGCGCAGACGCGAACTTCGATTCGCTCCGGAGCGGAAACGAGGTCGAAACGGTCGAAGTAACACTCATCACAGAGCTTTCGGTCTTGGGTAGAGGCAGAGGCGGGATAGTCCCGTTCCGTAATATCCACTTCGATGGTGTTGCCGCAGTTCGGGCAAAATTCGCGGGACTCGGTCATTGGCGGTTCTATGTCGTTCTCACTTTTAAGCCTGTAGAACCGTATCTTCGCGCGAAGGGTCTATTTCGCGCGAATACCGAATCGTCACGCGAATATCGACACGTCATCGTCTTCCGAATCGCGCCACGAATAGGCGGGTTCCCACCCCAACATCGACCGGGCTTTCTCGGTCGAAAGCGCCGAATCACTGCCCGTAATTCGACAACTGTCGGGTACCTCGCCGAAGAACTCGGAAAGAACGTCTTCGATGGGGCTGTCGAGGTAGTTGTCCTCGGCGCTGACGAGAAACGGTTGGTGACCGCCGAAATCGGCCGTGATGGCGTCCTCGGTGGCCGTCGCAACGTCCCGAATATCCACGTACGACCAGAAGTTTCCCGCGCCGGTTGCGAGGTCGTTCCGCGCATCCAAACAGTCGTACTCGCCGGGGAACTGTATCCATGAGGCGCGAATCGACGCCACGGGGACGCCGTGGCGTCGGGCGACCATCGCGCCGATTTCCTCGCCGACGACCTTCGACGTTCCGTAGGGGTCTTCCGGACGAAGCGGATGCTCCTCGTCCAACGGCAGGTACTCCGGAAGCGACGGTTTGTCTGCGAGCGGGAATCCGAAGGCGCTCTCGCTCGACGCCCACGCGACGCGAGCGCCCGCACGCCCGGCGGCGGTCAGGACGTTGTAGACGCTGATGACGTTGTTCTCGAAGACGCGCATCCCGGCGTGGCGTTCCGGCGACGGGCGCGCCGTCCAGTGAACGACGGCATCCGGATTTTCGGTCGAAACGACCTCAGATGCTTCGACCTGTTCGGTCAAATCCGCGCTCCGAAACGAAAGATTGCGGTACCCCTCGAGATTCCACTCCGCTCGTGAAAGACCGACGCACGTAACGTCCCAGCCTTGTTCGGCGAGATGGACGGCGAGCCAGCGCCCGGTCTGGTCGAGACTACCGGTTAAAAGCACCGTACCGGTCATCGACATACCCTCGTCGGTTCACACGAGAACATACCAGGCCGTACTGTCCGTTTGTGGGTAAGCGTTCCGGCCCTCTTCACAATATTTGCGCATTAATCCGTATGAAATGATTGTGTCATACCGCTCCCCCGCAACTGACTAATCTTTAAACGGTCTGAATCCCTAGACACCACGTATGAAATGGAAGGCAGACTGGGGCCTCCGGGCCAGAATGGGCCTGACGATGTTCCTTTTATTCGCGCTGTACGTAGTGTTCGCCGTCGTGTTGATATCGTATTTCGGTGGCGAAGAGCTGATGTTCTTGGGATTCATGATGAGTTTCACCCTCGGAAGTTACTTCTTCAGCGATAAGCTCACGCTGTGGAGCATGGGCGCGAAGGAAGTCAGCGAGAGCGATTATCCGGAACTCCACGGCATGGTTAGCCGACTGTCCCAGCAGGCAGACCTGCCGAAACCAAAAGTGGCAGTCAGCGACCAGCGAGTTCCGAACGCCTTCGCGACGGGGCGTTCCCAGAAGAAAGCCGCCGTCTGCGTGACGACGGGATTGATGCAGACGCTCAACCAGGAGGAACTGGAGGGCGTCATCGCACACGAACTCGCCCACGTCAAAAACCGCGACATGATGGTGATGACCGTCGCCTCACTTCTCTCCACCATCGCGTTCATGGTCGTTCGCTGGGGCTGGTTGTTGGGCGGCGGCGGCGACAACCGCAATCAGGCGCCCATCTGGGTCGCCATCCTCGCCTCGTTCGTCGTCTGGATTGTCAGCTACATCCTCATTCGGGCGCTCTCGCGCTACCGCGAGTACGCTGCGGACCGCGGCGGGGCGACCATCACGGGCAAACCGTCGGCGCTAGCGTCGGCCCTGATGACCATCGACGGTCGGATGGACAAGGTTCCGAAAGAAGACCTGCGCGAAGAGGCGGAGATGAACGCCTTCTTCATCATCCCCATCCGGAGCGGTTTCATCGGGAAACTGTTCAGCACGCACCCGAGCACTGAGCGCCGGGTCGAACGACTCCGCGAGATGGAGCGCGAGATGGAGTCGTACTAGCGCTACGGGGGCTTCGCCCGCATTCCGTCGAGTTCACCGACACCTACCGGAACGGTGTCGAACCCGTTCCACGAGATATCGTTCTCTGATTTTATCAACTACTTTTTGCGCCCCCCGTGCGTACACCCGCGCATGGGACTACTGGATGGTATCCGCGAAGTACTCGGAATCCGGGCCGAGACGGACGCCGGACGGGACGCAGACCCGGACGACCTCTTCGGCATGAGTACGGCCTACGTCACGATGGAAGCCGACCTCGGCTACGAACCGGTCGGGATGGCAGCGCTCTGTTTTTCGGAAGTCGATAGCACCGACTTCAAGAACGCGGTGGACGACGTTCACGCCATTCTCGAAGCCGGAAAAGAAGAGACGGGGACGGAAGCGCACGCGCACGTGGACGACCACGGCTACTCGTGGGTCGTCCTCGAAGACGACGACTTCGAAGACCTTGTGACGAGTCTCCACTTCGCTGCCGACACGTTCGTCGAGCAGGGGTACGGTTCGCGCTTATTGGCCGCACTCTTCGGATTCCAGCAGGACGGAAACAACGTCTACTGGGTGTACTCGTTCCGCAGAGGAGCGTACTATCCGTTCGCACCCAAACGCGGCCACGACCGGGATTCCGCCGCGGAGTTCAAACTGGAGAGCAATCTCGACGGCGAACTCGAAATCGAGTCGGACGAGAAGTACTGGTATCCGCTCTGGCCCGACAACATCCGCCAACATCCGTGGGACTGAGTTCGTTTTCTTCGACGCCTGTGAGACAGAATGCCACGGCAGCGCGTCTTCCTATCTAAACTCTGTTGTTCCAACTCGTCCACCCCTCTGCAGTCACGTAGTTTCACTTTCACTCCACAGTTAACGGGGGTTTATATGATGGTGAGAACAAGGATGGAGTACGATGGCAGACGTAGACCTCGAAACCCTCCCCGGCGTTGGACCGGCGACAGCAGAAAAGCTCGGCGACGCGGGATTCGACTCGTATCAGAGCCTCGCAGTTGCAAGCCCTGGCGAACTCAGCAACACCGCCGACGTGGGCGAGAGCACCGCCGCGGATATCATTCAGGCCGCGCGGAAGGAAGCCGACATCGGCGGCTTCGAAACCGGTTCGCAGGTTCTCGAACGACGCGAACGAATCGGCAAACTCAGCTGGCAAATCGACGAAGTGGACGACCTCCTCGGCGGGGGCGTCGAAACGCAGTCCATCACCGAAGTGTACGGCGAGTTCGGTGCCGGAAAATCGCAGGTGACGCACCAGCTCGCGGTGAACGTGCAACTCCCCCGCGAACAGGGTGGCCTCGGCGGAAGCGTCATCTTCATCGACAGCGAGGACACGTTCCGACCGGAGCGTATCGACGACATGGTTCGCGGCCTCTCGGACGAAGTTCTGCAGACCACGTTGGACGACCGTGAAATCGAAGGAACGCCGAGCGACGACGAGGCGCTGACGGAACTCGTCGACGATTTCCTCGACAAGATTCACGTCGCAAAGGCGTTCAACTCCAACCACCAGATGCTCCTCGCGGAGAAAGCGCAAGAACTCGCTGGCGAACACGAAGACAGCGAGTGGCCCGTCCGACTGGTGTGCATCGACAGCCTTACGGCCCACTTCCGCGCCGAGTACGTCGGCCGTGGTCAACTCGCGGAACGCCAGCAGAAACTCAACAAACACCTCCACGACATCGACAAGGTCGGCAACCTGTACAACACCGCTATCGTCGTGACAAATCAGGTGTCCTCGAACCCCGATTCGTTCTTCGGCGACCCGACCCAGCCCATCGGTGGCAACATCCTCGGCCACAAATCCACGTTCCGGATGTACCTCCGCAAATCGAAGGGCGACAAGCGTATTGTCCGTCTCGTGGACGCGCCGAACCTCGCCGACGGCGAAGCGGTCATGCGCGTACAGGACGCCGGTCTGAAACCCGAGTAACCGCACCGTTTCGCGCGCAACGGCGACGGATTCCCCACTCTTCCTTTTACATCTCTTTTGCGTATTCGTAGCCGCGCGCGTCGATTCGTTCGTCGTAGAACTCCGATTCTCGCTCGTAGTTCGCCGATTCGTAGAAGCCAACAGCTTGTTCGTTCTCTGCCATGACACCCAACACGATTCGCTCTCCGTCTTGCTCTCTAACTCTCCGTTCGGTGTAATCGAGAAGTCGCCCGCCGATTCCCTTTCCCCACCGCTCGGGAGGGACGTAGATACGACCGAGGTGGTACGTAGTGGAACAATCGTCGTTGGGAGTAGCGGAAACGAATCCAACGGTTTCGGATTCGCTCGCTACCGCGATAGCAAAAATAGCATCATCGTCGTCGATGAGCGAGCGAAACGCTTCCGCATCGTAGTACTCTTCCAAAAATTCATCGACCGCTTTCGCCCCGATAATCGGTTCGTGGGCGGAGTACCACGCTTTTTCCGCAACTCGCTGAATGTCGTCGATATGCGTTGGTGTCGCCGGACGAATTTCGATACTCATATCGGGTAAACGTCAGTATCGGTAAAAAGAGCTGCTAGCCGATAATTACTCGGTCGTGGTTTGGTCGAGTTCCGCTTCTCCTTCGAAAATCTCCGCGCCGTCTTGGACGACTTTTTCGGCGAGCACGGCGCATTTCACCCGCATCGGACTGATTTCGACGCCGAGCATGTCGATAACGTCGTCCCTATCCATCTCCTCGACTTCGTCTAAAGTCATTCCCGGTAGCTTCTGCGACAGCATGCTCGCGCTGGCCTGGCTGATGGCACAGCCGTCGCCGCGGAATGCGACTCGCTCGATGGTCTCCTCGTCGTCTTCGAGAGTCACGTCGAATTCGAGTTCGTCGCCGCAAGAGGGATTGACGCCCTCGTGGGTGAAATGGGGGTCGTCCAGTTCACCGTAGTTGCGCGGGCTTCGGTAGTGGTCAAGAATCTGCTGTCGGTACATGTCCGAACCCATGCTCATTGTTGAATCTGGGTAGGAGAGTGGCGCCTAAAAGGATTCCGACGGTTCTGCCCGTTTCGGGCGTGTCAATCCGTACCGTTCCGAGCGGAGGTCTTCGACATCCGCGAGGCTTCGGAGGAGCGGATGGGTCAGCCAACAGGCGGCAATAAACATGAATCCGAATCCCGCACTGGTCATGACCATGGTATTTCCGAACGCGTCTCCACCGATTCCGCCGAGAAGGGAACCGAGAGGCATCGCGCCAACGGAACCGCTGGCGAGTACCGACGAGACGCGCCCCATCAGGTTTTCGGGAACGACGGACTGTATCATCGCGGCGAAGATGACGTTCGTTGCACCAACTGGAACGCCCGAGAGGAAAAACAGTGCCACCGTCGCTGGGAGCCACCCGATCCCCACTGCGGCAAGCCACGAAAGGCCGCTAAAAGCGAATCCACCGATGCTCAACGTCGCCAGCGAAAATCGTTTCAACGGCGTCGCGGATAGCGATCCGACAAGCATTCCACCGGTGACTGCGGCAAGGATGAATCCGTACGTGTCCGGCCCACCGTAGGTGTTCGCGTAGGCCGGTAGCACTGCGAGTGCCGTCCCGATAGTGGCGTTGACAACGAGACTCCCGACGAGAACCCAGACGAGTACCGAACCGCGAACGTAGCGGATGCCATCCGCGAGTTGCGCACGATACTCGTCTATGACAAAGCTGACGTTCTTCCCATCGCCGTCGCGGTCGTGTTCCTGATTCTCGGCGGGCGGGATTTGCACGCCGACGAACACCAGTGCCGCGATAGCGAAGGTCACGGAGTCGATGAGATAGAGCGCCACGGCACCGACCACTGCAACCACGATGCCGCCGAGGGCCGTGAAGACAAAATCGACTCCCTGATAGGCAAATGAGAACGCGGAGTTCGCTTCGATCAGTTCCTCTTTCTCAACGACGCGAGGAAGGGCGGCCTGCTGTGCCGGGTAAACGAACTGGTTGAGAAGCGAGACGATGGGCATCACGACCAGAACCACCCACACGGAGAGCAATCCCATCATTGCGGCGAGCGGAATCGCGAGGACGAGAATTCCTTGTGCAACCTGCGTCCCTACCAGAATTCGGCGGAGTTGCCGGCGGTCAACCAGTGGCCCCGCGAGGAACTGAAACGCTTGGGGAAGCATGGTTAGAAAACCCGCCAAACCCGTGTAGAACGACGACCCGCCGAGTTCGAACGCGAGCCACATCGCGGCGATAGTGTAGGCACTGTCTCCAGCGTTCGTTATCAAGCGCCCGAGAAAGAGTCGCGTGAAAGTCCGATTTTTGAATAGGGAGTGCACGAGACGAAGCAGACCCTCTCATCAGATAGATGTTCGCAGAAATACGTTTCTGTCGTAGGAACTACCGAAGCGAGATTCTGTTCGCTGGATTACAACTCATTGATTTCGATATTCAGTGTATCGTCTACGGTCACCGTAAGTTCGTCACCGTCCAGTTCGACCAGCAGTGGGTCGTCTGAAATGATTCGACTCTCGTTTTCGATGAGCCATTCGAGTTCCCACGCAGACTGCTGGCGGAGATTGACGCCGTGTTCGTAGTGGAACGCAACGACTGCCGGATGCTGAAGAATGTATGACCCGATTGACCCGAACCCGTGGTCGTTGCATCGCTCGCAGACGAATTCGACGCCGACTTCCGCTTCCTGTTCGAAATACTTCGATTCGGTAACGAGCGACTTGGTGGTTCGTCCCGAACAGTTTAAGCAAACACCGTCGGCCATCATCGAGAACACGTTACGAAGCCAGCGTTCGAAGGTTCGCGGCAGTTCCGTAACCTCACGGTCTTCGAACGCACCCGGCGGAAATCCGAACTCCGACCGCTGCTCGTCACAGGCTGGACAACAAACGCTCACCACCTCCTCGTCGTACTCCGCTTCCAACCTCGTTTCGCATTTGACGCAGAGAGAATCGAGTTCGTACGTCGTGGATTCAGCGCGTTGTGTGTACGTTCCCGAGAGAATTGCACCGATGACTCGAAATCCGGCGAAGGGGAGTTCGTACTTCCCGTTTTTCTGCCGGACGAACAAGCCGACGAGTTGGTTCAGATGGTAGTTAAACTGCCCGCTATCGCGCATGCCGACTCGGTTGTGCAGTTCGGAAAACGACAGCGGTTCGTCGGCCTCCCAGAGCGTCTGAATGATTCTGATTCGCGTGTCGTTCCCGAGGAGGGAGAACGCTTCGTCGGGGGACAAATCCCGTTCGTCCGCATCCATGAGTTCCCATTCGTCGGAGGTGTGAAAATGATTTTCAAGCTTCGCCGGTGACTTCGCGTTCGAACCGCTCGATAAAGTCTTCCACGAACGTACCGCGTTCCTCGGCCATTCGGCAACCTGCATCGGTGTACATCCGGTCAGGCAGTCGGAGAATTTTCTTGTGAAAGTGGTTCATCGCCGTGGCTCCGGAAGTCGTGTCGTCCGTCTCTATTGGTAGGTCGGGGTCGTGGAGCGTTTGGCCGAGTTCGCCGCTGAAACAGAAGTTGCGCGCGATTCCGACCGCGCCGAGCGCGTCGAGATTGTCCGCGTCGGAGAGCAACTTTGCTTCGGTCGTTTCGGGTTCCACGTCGTTCGAAAAGCGGTGTGCCCGAATGCAGTGTTGGATGGCCTCGATTTCGGATTCGGATACGTCGAACTCGGCGAGAATATACTTCGCTTCCCTCGCACCCCATTCGGCGTGGTCGTCGATTTCGCCGCGATCTTCGTGCCCTCTGCCGATGTCGTGGAGCCAAACCGCGGCGAACAGGATTCGGTCGTTCGCGTCGTGTTCTTCAGCGAGGGTTTCGGCGAGGGCGGCGACTCGCTGGACGTGGTGCCAATCGTGTGCAGGTGCGACATCGCCGAAGTAAGTTTTCGCGCGAGGGCGGACTGCTTCCGGGAGCGTTTGTGTCGCCATTCGTCTCCGTTATCGTAGGGACTGTCCAACTTTTACAATTATTGTTTCAGCTATATCGTGTATTTCAATGATTGGTTTTGCCCGGGGTACGTTCGTCGAACAGAATAGCCCATTCATCAAATGTATTATAAATCTGGTGTAGTTCCCTGTGTTCCAGTGGATATCACATCGCATCTTCTAACGCTGTTCGAAGCGGGGCAACGTCCCATTGCTCGTCGTAGCGCTCGCCGTTGATGAAGAACGTCGGCGTCCCGATGACCCCGCTCTGCGCGCCGGAGATGATATCCTCGCGAACTCGGCTACGGTGGGTGTGCATCGCGAGTTCGTCGTTGAACTGGGTGAGGTCGAGGTCGAGGGTTGCCGCGAAATCCTGTAACTCCGCCTCCCTTATCTCGCTTGGATGCTCGAAAAGCAGGTCGTGCATCTCCCAAAACTTCCCCTGTTCCGCCGCCGCTTCTGCCGCCTCTGCCGCTCGCTGTGCATGCGGATGTAGTTGCGTGAGCGGAAAGTGGCGAAAGACGAACCGCACCCTTTCGTTCAGCGTCCGTCTCAGCTCTTTTACTGCCTGATGTGCCTCTTCACAGTACGGACATTCGTAATCACCGTATTCGACGAGTGTGACGGTTGCATCGACCACCCCATCGACGTGGTCGTGCTGATTCACTGGCACAGAAAGCTGTGTTGCGCGTGATTGGCTCATTCATACCCTCGTATAGAACTACCGTCATCATCGGTCATAGACCTACCGCGAACTGCCGACAAATCGACTCCGCGTCGGTATCTACTGCGCGAACAACTGCCGTGCGGCGTCCACGGCTTCGACCAATTTGTCCACCTCTTTGCGGGTGTTGTAGATGTAGAACGAGGCCCGTGCCGACGCCGGAACGCCGAGTTTGTCGTGGAGCGGCTGGGTACAGTGGTCGCCCGCTCGAATCGCAACCGCGTGGTCGTTCACGATGCTGGAGAGGTCGTGGGCGTGAACACTCTCGACGTTGAACGAAACGAGGCCGCCGCGGTCGTCGCCCGGCGGGCCGTAGATTTCCACATCGTCCTCCTCGGTCAGGCGGTCGTAGGCGTACTCCGCGAGCTGTTCCTCGTGACGCTGGACGTTCTCCATGCCGATGTCTTCCAGATAATCGACCGCGGCGGCCAGCGCGACCCCCTGCGCGATGTTCGGCGTTCCGGCTTCGAATTTCCACGGCAGGTCTTCCCACGTCGCGTCTTCGTAGGTGACCTTGCGAATCATGTCGCCGCCGTAGAGGTATGGATCCATCTCCTCCAGTATGTGTTTTTTGCCGTACAGCCCGCCAATACCGGTCGGTCCGGCCATCTTGTGCCCCGAAAAGGCGTAGAAGTCGGCGTCTATTTTTTCGACATCGACGGGGCGGTTCGGCACCGCCTGCGCGCCGTCAACGAAGATGTACGAATCGTGGTCGTGAGCGATGTCGGCCAGTTCGCGAACCGGGTTCGTCGTCCCGAGGGTGTTCGAGACGTGGACGACGCTCACCATCTTCGTGTCGTCGGTAATCATCTCCCTCGCGGCGTCCATGTCGAGGTAGCCCTGCTCGTCCACGGGGATGTACTTCACGTCCGCGCCGGTTTTCTTGCCGAGCTGTTGCCACGTCACGAGCGAAGCGTGGTGCTCCATCTCGGTGAGGACGATTTCGTCGCCCGGCCCGAGTTCCTCCAGTCCCCACGCGTAGGCCACGAGGTTTTCGCCCTCGGTCGTGTTCTTCGTGAACACCATCTCCTCGCGCCCGCCGCTCGCACCGATGAACTCCGCGACTTTGTCGTGGGCCTCCTCGTAGGCGATGGATGCCTCTTGGCTCAACTGGTGGATGCCGCGGTGGACATTCGCGTTATAGTTCCGATAGTAGTCACAGATAGCGTCGACTACCTGCTCGGGGGTCTGCGTCGTCGCCGCGTTGTCGAGGTACACCAACTGATTTCCGTTTATTTCCCGCTCCAGAATTGGGAAATCCTCCCGAATACGCACTGCATCGAGCGCATCAGACTGCTGTGGTTCCATTGTGCACTGATTGGTGTTCGAGTCAAAACACTCCTTCGGTCCGTCGAGCGCAACGAAACCGGTTTTCGTTACGTCGTTGGCAACGTGGCTTAAGCCGCTCTATCCCCTCCCGTCCGTATGGTCTCGAAACGACGACTCGGCGCGAGCCTGCTCTTTCTCGGCCTCGCGTTCGTCGGTGCCTTCCACACGTTCCTCTCCTTGGCCTTCGACACCGGACTAACGACGGTTGGAGCGATTTTTGCGGTCGGATCACTGCTCTGTCTGGTGGCAGTGAACGTCCCCGCGTTGCTCGATTAATAGGGTAGCGAAGTAACAGGGCTAAAACCGCAAAAATTGGGCGTGTTTCGTAGAATCCAAATCGAGGACGCTCTCCTCGTCGACGAATCCCTTTTCGATTGCGAGCGCCACCGCATCAGTGCCGACGATGTTCGCTACGCTGGCGCGGGTGAGACTATCCACGACTTCGCTTTCGTCAACCTCGTCGCCACCGTAGAACTCCTCGGAGACGGTAAACGACACGTCGCCCGTCTCGAACGTCTCACCGAGCACGTCGTCGTCACAGACGGCGACCAGCAGTCCCTCCTGTGTGTCTCGTTCCCTGAGAATCATTATCTGTTTATTCCTGAACCAGTTCTTGCTCTGCCTGCTTTCGCATCTCTTCTGCTTCCTCCGCCAGTCGTTCGGCCTCCTCGTCCTCGCCGACTTCTTCCAGCGCGCGCGCTTTCTCTTCGACGACCTGCACGTTTCTGAAGCCGAGTCGAATCGCGTTGTCAAAGCAGTTCAGCGCGTCCTCCGCCAATCCGCGTTCGAGTAGGAAGAAGCCGCGATTGAACCACGCCTGAGGGAATCGCTGGTCGATTTCGACCGCGCGCTCCGAGTGTTCGAGCGCCTGTTCGGTCTGGCCGGACTCCCACAGCGCGTAAGCAAGATTCGTTTCGGCGGTCGCGGCGTGTTCGCTGTCGTCGTCGATTCGCAAGGCTTCACGGTACGACCCGATGGCTTCGTCCCACTCTTCGAGTTGGCCGTGCGCCGCCCCTTTGTTCACCCACGCCTCCTGCGCGTCGAGAGAGTCTTCATCGGCGAAGCGGGCCGCGCGCTCGAACGTCTCCGTCGCCTGTTCGAAGCGATTGATTTGCATGTAGCTCAGGCCGACTTCGACGAGGTCTTTAACGGAGACCCTATCGCTCGGAATCGCCTGCCGGTCTAACAGATCGGTGACGACGCGGGAGTCCACGGGGTCCACTTCGTCCGGACTCACTTCGAGTTCGGGCGGGTCTAAGTCGAACTCGTCGTACGGGTCGCCGAAGCCCTCTCCTTCCGAAAACTTGTGACTTCGCTCGTCGGTCATTACCCGTCGATTGGGGCGGCGCACTGTTAAGGTCTGCGCCATCGCGATTCGGTGAGACGGGCGCGAAAGGCCACTAAAAACCATAATATGAACGTTTCGCCCTGAAACAGTTCATAAAGGCTGTTTGAGACGTGTCAGCGAGGACTACCAACCTTTATAAACCTTAAATACGACATTTAAGTCGCGCTATGACCGACCCCAAGGAAACCATCAACATTGAAAACGTGGTCGCCTCGACGGGCATCGGACAGGAACTCGACCTTCAGAGCGTCGCTATGGACCTCGAAGGTGCGGATTACGACCCCGAACAGTTCCCCGGCCTCGTCTACCGTACCCAAAACCCGAAATCGGCCGCACTCATCTTCCGCTCCGGCAAAATCGTTTGTACCGGCGCGAAAAGCACCGCCGACGTTCACGAGAGCCTCGAAATCGTTTTCGACAAGCTCCGCGAACTGAACATCGAAGTCAACGAAAATCCCGAAATCGTCGTCCAGAATATCGTTACCAGCGCCGACCTCGGGCGCAATCTCAATCTCAACGCTATCGCTATCGGTCTCGGTCTGGAGAACATCGAGTACGAACCCGAGCAGTTCCCCGGCCTCGTCTACCGTCTCGACGAACCAGAAGTCGTCGCGCTGCTCTTCGGTTCCGGCAAACTCGTCATCACCGGCGGCAAAAAGCCGGAAGACGCGGAAAAGGCGGTCGACAAAATCGTCTCGCGTCTCGAAGAACTCGGTCTGCTGGAGTAATCGCTACACCCAAGACGCCACGCTCGTGAATAACGAGTATGGCACTGCTGGGTGAACTGACGCCAATCGTCGGAACGTATCTCCTTCTGGCGAGTTTTCTCACGCTGACGGCGCATATCGCCGCGAGAAACTTCCTTGGAAACGTGCCGTTTACTCGGGCGCTCGCAATCGGCCCGCCAATTGCGGTCGTTCCGTTCGTTCTCCAACGCTATTTCGGACTTCTCATCATCGTTATCGCGCTGGCGCTCGACTTGAGTCTTTTTCACATCGTCTATCGAATCAAATGGCGAACCGCGGGATTCGTCACCGCCATCCACGTCCTCGTCAGCTTTCTGGCGAGCATCGTCATCGGCGGTATCGTCTACCTCGTTTCGCTCGGTCCACCCACTGCACCGAGTTAAAAAGTCAGAAAACATATTATTCAGGACGACAAATATTTCTTCATGTCCCTCCCGCGCCGACTCGAACAAGTCGGCATCGTTCTCGGAAGCGTATTGATGCTCTCGCTTCCACTCAGCGTTTTTACTCCTTTCACCGCTGAAAATCCCGCTTTGTGGCAAATTACTCTCCTCTGGTACGTTCCCGGTCTCGTCGTCGGCACGCTTATCGCCATCGACAAATTCCCGATTTCGTACCAGCAGGTTTGGGCGTTCGGTATCGTCAGTTGGCTTGCGACGGTCGCGCTGTGGATGATTTTCGATGTTCAGAGCGTGACCGCAAATCAATCGACCGCGATCGGAACGTGGCTGGTCGCCCTGCTCGTCGGCGCGTTGGTCGCGTGGGTGAATCCGCGGATTCACCCACGCGAGAGTGAGACGTAACTATCGACGTTCGTACCGAACGAAATCCAACTCGTCGCGCTCGTCGCGTTCAGTTTCCCGCCACTCCTTCAAATCCCATTCCGGAAACCGCGTATCTCCCTCGTACTGTTCGTGAATCTCGGTGATAATCATCTCGTCCGCGCGCGGAAGAAACTGCTCGTAAACCGTAGCACCGCCGATGACGAAGGCGGTGTCGTCCAATTCCGTCACCGCGTCGATCGCTTCTTCGACGCCGTGAACCAACAGTACGTCCTCCGGCAGGTCGGGACTCGACCGACTGAGGACGACGTTCGTCCGACCCGGAAGCGGGCCGCCGATTTGCCCCGCGATGCTGTCGTAGGTCGTCCGCCCCATAATCACGGGGTGGCCCATCGTCGTCTCCTTGAAGTGGCCCAAATCCTCGGGATAATGCCACGGCATATCGCCGTCACTGCCGATGACGCCGTTTTCCGCGACGGCGGCGATACAGACCAGTCGCATCATTCTGCCACGCTGAATTTGATACCGGGGTGGGCGTCGTACTCCCGGAGCGCGATGTCGTCGTAGGTCAGTTCGGCGAGCGAATCCGCGGTAATCTCGATTTCGGGGCGCGATTTCGGTTCCCGCGACAGTTGGGTCAGCAGGCCGGGAACGTGGTCGAAGCCGTCTTTGCCTCCGGCCTCTTCCGGAGCCTCCGATTCGAGCCATTCGCGCACTTCCTCGAATCCGGCTTTCATCTCCACGTCGCCCAGTCGCGCTTGCAGTTCGCCGAGGTTTTCACGGTACCACTCGCCACGTTCGCCCTCGCCGCAGTAGATGTGGGCGTCAACGATTGTGTGGGCGAACTTTCCAACCTCAAATCCGGTTTCCCGCGCGAGAACCGTCGCAAGCAGGGCGTAGGCCGCGATGTTGAACGGAATTCCGAGGGCAACGTCGCCCGACCGCTGGGTGAGATGCAGGTTGAGCGTCTCACCCTGCACGTTGACGACGAAGGTGTAGTGGCATGGCGGAAGCGTCGAAACCGCCGCGTTCGCCGGATGCCACGCGGAGACGACGAACCGCCGCGAGTTCGGATTCTCGTTCAGACCGTCGATAACGTACTGAATCTGGTCGAAGGTTCCGTCCTCGTTTGTCCAGCGGTGACCGTCCTCGGGCCACGATTCGCCCGGAAGTCCCGATTCCGGAACCGGGAACCGCCGCCAAAACCGTCCGTAGGCGGTGTCGAGATTGCCGTCTTCGTCCGCCCACTCGTCCCAGATTCCGGTTTTTTCGCGTAAGTTCCGAACGTGTTCCTCACCCGAAATATACCAAAGGAGTTCGTGCAACATGGAATCCCAGCGAAAGCCGTCCATCTGCTTCGTCGTCAACAGCGGAAAGCCCTTCTGCAGGTCGATTTCGTAATGTTGGCTGAACGTCGAAATCGTGTCCACGCCGGTTCGATTGGGCTTGTACGTCCCCTCCCGAAGGACGTTCTCCACGAGACCCAGATATTGTTCCATAGGCGTGGATTTGTCCCCGGTGTAATAGGGCTTCTCGATTCGGAAATTTCGCTCACGTTGACTCCCGAGAACTCACAGACTCATAGCTGAACAACGAGACCGGCGTCATCCCGCTCGTACGTCGTTCTGAACGGTTCAGAGCGTTTGCGCATCGTCTCACGGAGCCAGGTCGCCTCGTTCTCGGTGGCGGGACGAACGCCGTTGTCGATGTGGAACGGAACGAGGCGTATTTTCTCGAACTCCCCGTCCTCGAGCGTAACTTCGAAGAGATAGCTCTTGTCGTTGCCCAGATCGCCTTTGATTCCGAAATCGTCAACGAGATTGCCGGTGTCGTGGAGAATAACACCGCCATCGTACTGCTCGACCGCCTGAACGACGTGCGCGCTGTGACCGTGAACGAGATCCGCACCTCGATCGATGAGCCAGTGGCCGAACGAAACGAGCCGGTCGCTGGGGTGCTCGATCCAATTTTCCCCCAGTGAAGCGATACGACGAGCAGATCCGGATTCGTCGATTTCGCGCTCTCTATCGCATTCCCAACGATCCGTCGGGTTCTCGAATTTTCAGAATCGGTCTCGGCCCAGGCTGTTCCGGGACGGTCGTTGGTCACAGCGTACGCTTCGTATTCGTCCGAGAACGAAACCACGGCGACATCGAGGTCACCGACCGAAAACGTCGCCGGATCCCATGCAGATGCCGGGGTTTCGCCGGTGCCTGCGTTTTCGATGCCTTTCTCCTCGAGCACGTCTATCGTATCGGTCAGGGCGACCGCGCCGAAATCCATCGCGTGATTGTTCGACAACGTTGCGAATCGAATGTTTCCGGCGCGGAGTGCCGGAACCGCCCAATCGGGGTCGCCGCGGAAGTAGTACACCCGGTCCGGGAACCGTTCACCGCGCTTCGATAAACAGCATTCGAGGTTACAAAAAACGCCGTCGAGGGATTCGAGTCGGGGTCGGAAATCGCCCCAAATAGTCGCCGGATCAACGTTCTCTTCGCCGTAAATCTGATTGAGACTTCGTCCGACCATCGTGTCGCCGGCGAACCCAATCGTCGTTTCGTGGTGCTCACGGCTGTTGGTCGAATCGATAGCGTCAGTCGTGTCGCTATCGTCTGCCGCAGTGCGGGTATCGGATGTGCCAGTCTTGCCGGACGAAGGCGAACCGGTTAGTTTCCCAGTACATCCTCCGACCGCAACAGCCCCGGCGGCCGCGAGGTACGCTCGTTGGTTTCTATCCATTTAATTGATGATTTTTAAATCCTTATATTAATACCTTCCGTATTTATCAACCTCGTCGCGTTCGAAACCGGTCTGAGCAAGGAGTCGAATCCGTCCGAACCCTGGGGGAGTGACGGAAGCGGTTCGCCATTCATCGTCTGGACGAAGACAAATATTAATCACGTACTCAATTAGAGATATCGATCGATAGACTACGTTTGCTCCGTCCAACGCATACGTATGAACACAGCCCAATATGAGGATTTCAAACGGTTAAATTCCCTATCGAGACAACACCGCAATGTATCGCGTCAGCGACCGGTGAACCCGCCGTTCGAACTCATTTTCGACAGTCCAGTCGGCTTCCCGCGCTTCGTCTATCCACGGGCGGTCACCGACGATAACAGCGCGAGACGCAACACGATGGGCTTCCGAGAGCGCGCCAGCCACGAGGTTATCGAGTTCGAGGTTGGCGATTTTGGACTGCCGACCGTAGGGCGCGTCGAACACCACGCCGTCGATGGAATTGTCGGGGAACGGAAGGTGTGTCGCATCCCCACGAACCGCCCCCGCGTCGCTATCTGGCGCGTAGTGTGCGAGATTTTTCCGCGCGCCGCGAACCATCTTTTCTTGTGCGTCCACGCCGAGCGGCCGCGCGCCGACAAGCGCGGCCTCGATGAGGACGCCGCCAGTGCCGCACATCGGGTCGAGAATCGTCGTCCCCTCCCGCGCTCCGGCGATGTTCGCCAGCGCGCGCGCGAGCAGCGGGTGCATACTTCCGGGCTGAAAAAATGGTTTGTCGGTCGGCATCCGGGTACCGAAGTCCCGTCTGCTCTCGATTTCGAGCCATCCGAGTTGGCAGACATCGTCCGAGAAAACGGCCCGCAGTTCGTGGTCGGGGTCGTCTAAATCGACTGAAAATCCGCGTTCAACGAGTACCCCCCCGAGTTCGCGTTCGACTTCTTGCGTGCTGATTCGCGTCTCGCGCACTGCGCGCGCACGCACGGCGACAGTTCCTTCGCGGTCGATTGGCGCCGCGGAAAGCAGGGCGCACGCGCTGTCGATGTCGGCGTCGGTTTCGCCGACCAGCTCGCTCGCCCGGTGCGTGTACGCGAGATCCTGCACGCGCTCCGTGACGGCCGTCGCTCGTGCGAGTCCGGGCGCGACGAGTTCGACTCCGGTCGCCGCACTCTCTGCCTCACAGACCGCAAATTCGTCGTCTTCTCCGCCGAGTTCCAGTACGTACACGATTTTCCTCTGTGGTCGCTGTCGTTCGACAGGAGTCGGTCGTTGGCCTTGGTGGTTGCGAATTACGTGTGAATGGGGATCCTGCGAAAACCGTTGATTTGATTCTTCTGCCGCGACCGCATCCGTGGTTTGTTTACTGTGACCGCAAGTCACGACCCCAAATACCGCAACCGCATGCGGGCGAGTGCGCCGACCGCTGACGCACTCGCCCTTTTCGTCCCCCTCCCCGGGCGCTCGAACACCTTCCCCGACCGCTGTCTCAGGCGTCCTCGCCGCGTCCTGTCGGTGGTGAAAATGCACGATTCTGTGGATTCCTGTCGCTTCTCGAAACGAGATTGCTCGCTCAAAAAGCGTTGGAAGTTGATTACTCGTCTTCCTCGCCGAGCAGCCGTTCTACGAGCGTTTCGGGGTCGAATCGCTCGATGTCGTCGTACCCCTGCCCGGTTCCGAGGAAGAGAATCGGCTTCCCCGTCACGTGCGAGATGGAAATCGCGGCTCCGCCTTTCGAATCGGCATCCGCCTTCGTTAGGATGGAACCGTCGATTGCCGCGGCGTCGTTGAATTCCTTGGCGCGTTGCACCGCGTCCTGTCCAGCCACGGCTTCGTCCACGAAGAGAGTCATGTCCGGCCCGACGACGCGTTCGATCTTCGCCAACTGATCCATCAACCCCTCACTGGTGTGCAGACGACCCGCCGTGTCGCCCAGCACCACGTCGATGTCGTGGGCGTCCGCGTACTCCACGGCGTCGTAGATGACCGCCGCGGGGTCGCCGCCCTGCTCGTGGGCGATGAGTTTCTTGTCGAGTGCGTCGGCGTGAACCTCGATTTGCTCGTTCGCACCCGCACGGTAGGTGTCACCGTTCGCCATCACGGACGAGTGACCGTGCTCTTCGAGATACTTCGACATCTTCGCGATACTGGTCGTTTTCCCGACGCCGTTGACGCCGGTAAAGATGATGACGAGTGGTTTGTCGGCCTCGGCGACTCGCCGGTCGAAATCGAACTGGCCGACGTTGATGACCGACAGCAAGGAGTCGCGAAGCGCCTGCTCGACCACGTCACCCGTTTCGGCGCTGAACTTCCGCGTCGCGCCGACGAGGTCGTTTCGGATGCCTTTGAGCATCTCCTCCGCGACGCTCATCTCCACGTCGCTTTCGAGGAGCGCCATCTCCAACTCCCAGAGGGGGTCTTCGACGTCCTGCTCCTCGATGATGATTTCACCGCGAGCGAACGATTTCGCTTTCTGTGTGAAGCCGCCACCGCCGTTGTTCGACTCCCTAGGTTCGGACTCCGCGTCCGAGTCCGTTTCTGTTTCCGAATCGGATTCTGCATTCGACTCGGCGGTTTCTGTTTCGGCTTCCGTTTCCTCGACGGGTTCCGTTTCTCGAACTGCGTCTTCCTCCTCGGCTTCGTCTGCGGCCTCCTCGGCCTTCTCCTCGGTCGTCTCTTCGACGTCCTTACGGAACCCGCTTAACTTATCCTTCAGACTGTCGAACATCGCCGGTTACTCGTCCTCGTCTTCCTGTTCCTGCATCTGCTGCATCTGCTGTTGCATCTGCTGTTGTTGCATCTGCTGGGCCTTCTGCTCCAACTGGTCGCTCTGGTCGTCAACCTCGGCGATGTCTTCCTGCACGCTACTGATTTGCTCGTCGACAACGTCTTTTCTGCTTTTCAGCGACTCGATGGCACCGTTCTGGTCGCGCTCTGCGGCGTAGCCGCCACCGAGTTCGACGACGACTTCGTCGATGTCTTCGACGCTGGCACGGATGTACGCGCCGCCGCCGAGCGGTACTTGAACGACCGACCCGGTGTCGAGCGTCTCGATTGCCTCGATGGCTTCGTCCATCTCGTCTTTCTCGTTACGCAAGTCTTCGACTTCGCCTTCCAATTCCTCCTTTTCGGCTTCCAACTGCTGAAGCTGTTGGGACAACTGCTGAAGTTCTTGATTTCCGCCGCCCATCATCGCTCTTCACTCTCCGTTCCGCGAGTAATCGTGCTCATGCCCACACCTCCGTGAGCGAGCGGGAAGAATCTTCCTAACTCTAGCTCCCTGCCAGTGGGTTTTTGTGCCACCGGGAGACGGTTCGGTTTGGTCGAAAAGAGATGTCACGCTCGTCCAATTTTCGCTCGCTGGTTCGAGTCGATAAAATTTCCGAGACTTGGTTCCCAGCGCTACACTTCCGGCGGTTCGTCGCTCACCCCGAAACGAGAGTTACGAGGAGTGATACCGTGTTCCCACGCGGTCACTTGTTCGACTATCGCTCCGAGAGTTACCGGTTCGTCATGTTGCTTGAGATAGTAGAGCGCGTACCGCCGCCGCTGATTTCGAAGAATGTGAAATAGTTCGTCTCGCGAGAGTGTATCCCTGCTGTCCGCCTCTCTAACCGTCGTTTCGTTCTTTTGCTCTCCGCTTTTCGCGGGTTGTAACACTGTCTGGCTTATCTCGTGCTCTCCTCCCCCAACACGGGGGACGACGGAGAATACATGCTCGCCAGTGCTCTTATTGGTAGGGTATCTTTCACAGAATTATCGGAGTAATACGACTATTTCTTCAGATCATTGTCGTCGGTGTAACTGTTGCAGACTGCGTCTGTGTCCCCCAGAAGCCCTTCACGCGATGAGAGCCGCCTGTGAGAACGGGACGAGGGGAGGGTCCGTCCCGGAGTGGAAAAATGGAATTTAGTCGATGTAGCCCAGCGCATCCTCGATTCGGCCGAGTTCCGGCCCGGTGGTCTTCTGACCGACGACGTAGCCACCTGCGTTTGCGATGAGTCCCGACCCAACGAGCGGCCCACCGTAGTTGATGGTGCCGATGTCGGCAGGGACGCCGAGTACGTCCTCTATCGCGTCGAGTTCGTCGTCCGTCGCTTTGGGATGGCAGAGGACGCCCCTGTTCGTCGCCACTGCCGCGGTACCGACCGTCCGAACATCGGCAATCATGCCGCGTTCGACCGGGACGTCGAGACCGTCGGAAACGGCTTGGACCGCTTCGTGCGTGAGATCCGGATGGACGTACGCTCCGGTGTCGTTCGCGAGAACGACGTTTCCGGCGGCGTTGATGCGTCCCGGCAGTTCGGTGACGGGGACGTCCGTGGCCTCTTCGAGTTTCTCGCGCTCGCGGTCGGTCACGCGACTGCTGACGAGCAGACCGTTCTCGTTGCCCGCGATAAGCGCGCCGACGGTGGACGACCCGCCGAGGTTCGTCTCGATACTCTCAACTTCTAGCTCCGTGGTGAGAGATTCGACCAGTTCGTCGTCCAAATCGGGTCGAATCAGGAGGCACTCGTCAGTGGTTCGTGCGAACACACCAACGTACGACGACCCATTAAACGCGGTACGAAACACCGCTCTACTCTTCGTACTCCGCTTCGACGACGGCTTCGCCCTCTTCGTCGAAGCGTGCCGCGTGAACGCGGATTTTTCGTGGCGGCTTCTTCTGGCCGCGCGACCAGATTGCCTCGTTGATGGAGGGGTCGAGACGCACGTCTTCCTCGTCAACCTTGAAATGTTTGGCGAGGTGTCCGCGCACCACTTTCATCGCCTTTCCGGCGCGTTTCTGCTTCGGTTCTGCTTTCACGTCTCGGAGCGGAACCGTGATGACTCGCTCCTCGAAATCACTTGCACTCATTATTCGTCAGTGTCGCTACGCCGCCAGTTGCGGCGTTTTGGGTTTCGCATCACGTCTCGGTCGGTCTTCATGATGACCCACGCGGGGACGCGGCTATTCTGCTGTTCCAATTTGGAAAGCCGCTTCTTTTTGGCCTTCGACTTCTTGCCCATAGTGGTTGCCACTTTTCCGCCGTAGCTTAAAATCTTGTTCCTTTCAAACGGGGTCAGAGTCGGAACGCGGCGACGGTCGAATACTCCGGGCCCTCATCGGTCAACTCGCTTTTCGTCAGCCGAATCGCCTCGACCTCCATCTCCCCGATTTCGGGTTTCAGTTCCCGCACGGTATCCTGAACGAGCTTCTTTCCGCCGGCGTGTTGCATTCGGGCGATGGTCATATGCGGGACGAAATCGTTGTCTTCGGGCTCGAATCCGAGGTCGTAGACGCGCGATTCGACGGCGTTGTGAAGCAGTCTCATTTCTTCCGCACCATCGTCCACGCCGACCCACACCACGCTAATGTAATCGAGGCTCGGGAAGACGCCCAGTCCGCCGACCGTCGCGTCGAACGGGCCGAAATCGATGTCCGATTCGACCGCCGATTCGAGGGTGTTTTCGATAGCCGGAATGCGGTCTTCGTCCACATCGCCTAAAAATTTCAGCGTCACGTGCGCTTGTTGCGGGTCGGTAAACGTCAACCCGTCAGCGTCACGGAATCGGTCTTGGACGCCCGCGACACTCTCCGCGAGGGAATTCGGCAGGTCGATACTCACGAACAGTCGCATATCGAATGCTTCGCCGTGAGACGGCTTGAAGATTGGTTTCGTCGAAACCGAATCGACCGCGGTCTCTCGCGCCGTCGGGGACAGGATTTATGCACTCGATTTCCTAACACTACGTGTGAAATCCCCGTTCGATATTTTAGGGATAGATGCGGATGCGGACGATGCGGAAATCGTCGCGGCGTACAGACAACGCGTGAAGGAAGCCCACCCCGACGTGGGTGGCACCGCGCGTGAGTTTCAGCGAATCAAGGCCGCATACGAACGAATTCAGGCCGGGTACGGAACCGAGGAGTACGACGAAGAGAGCGTGGAAGAACCGCCCGGACGGCAAAAGCCAGAAGTCGAGTTCCTCAACTACGAGATTCTCGACGATTACGGCTGGGAAATCGACGACGACGACTTGTTTCGGAAAGCTGCCGCGGTCGGACTCGACCCGGAAGATTACGGTCGGTTCCAAGTAGAATCTAACGAGTCGCTTCTGGAGGCCGCAGAGAACCGCGGATTCGAGTGGCCGTTCGCCTGCCGAGGCGGAGCGTGTGCGAACTGCGCGGTTGCGGTCGTGGGCGGAGAAACGGAAATGTTCTCGAACCACGTCCTCTCCTCTGAGATGACCGACCGCGGATTCCGACTGTCCTGCATCTGCGAACCGGCGACTGACGATATGCAGGTCATCTACAACGTCAAGCACCTGCCGGGCCTCGACGAACTCCGACTGCCGCCACAGCAGTTCGGGCAGGCTTCGTCCGACGATTGAAGCTGAACCCCCTGATCTATTTTTCTGGTTACGACTCGCCGAGATGCTGATGTCGGCGAGAGAGATAGTATAGACAGAGTGCAATGGCGAGAAGCGGGAGTACCATCGACGCCGCCTCGCCCACGAATTTCGTCGCAAGCGACTGTTTTTCGGGGCCGTTGCTTCCACTAGCGCCGAGGAGTACAAGTGCCGTGCCGCCGTAGAAGTACGGATTCGGCGACCAATCGAGCGGGCTCGCACGAATCCCGCGGGCGTCGAGAAACAGAGCGATGCCGAGTACGGGAAAACCGAGCACGTAGATGAAACCGGTGATGGCGGCCAACGCCTGCGTGATTGGTGCGATTGCGGCCGGAATAAACGGAGAAAGTAGCGATGTGACGACC
Organism: Haladaptatus pallidirubidus; assembly: GCF_020700235.1. Taxonomy (GTDB): domain Archaea; phylum Halobacteriota; class Halobacteria; order Halobacteriales; family Haladaptataceae; genus Haladaptatus; species Haladaptatus pallidirubidus. The sequence goes on from NZ_CP085301.1 coordinate 1,023,108, forward strand.
GTCAGAAACAGCCCCGCTATCGGATAAGCCGCGATATAGTACCACCATCGGGAACCGAATTTCGAAGCTTCGCTAAATTCCTCTTCGCTGTCGCCCGACTGTTCGACCGCTGACAGCGACATCGAATTGCAGCTATTGCAGGGCGGATTGTTCTTACGATGGACTTCTCCACAGTCGTCACACACCCACCGAAGGTCTACTTGCCTCTCGATTCGCTCAGTCTCGCCGGCGCCATCAACTCCGCGCTGTCCCGACATGGTTAAACTGACAATATACCGATATTTATCGGTATTTGTCTGAAATGAGTTGGCAGCCCGAATCGACCGAAAATCGACTAGAAAAAGCATTTAAACCGCCAGAAAACCAAACACTGCATAACAATGGTGCTCGACAATCTCGGTAGTTCTCTTCGCGGTTCCCTCGACACGCTAAGCGGGAAATCCCGCGTCGGAGAGGACGACATCGAGGAAATTGTAAAAGAGATTCAGCGCTCGCTCTTGCAGGCTGACGTGGACGTGAGCCTCGTGATGGAGCTTTCGGACTCCATCAAAACCCGAGCGTTGGAAGAAGAACCGCCGGGCGGGACGACAGCCCGTGATCACGTCCTCAGTATCGTCTACGAGGAACTCGTCTCTCTCGTCGGCGAAAGCACGGAAATCCCGCTCGAAAACCAGACCATTCTTCTCGCCGGTTTGCAGGGGTCGGGGAAGACGACTACCTCCGCGAAGATGGCGTGGTGGTTCTCGAAAAAAGGACTTCGTCCTGCGGTTATCCAGACGGACACGTTCCGCCCCGGTGCCTACGACCAAGCTAAAGAGATGTGCGCCCGGGCCGAGGTTGACTTCTACGGCAATCCCGACAACGACGACCCTGTGGACATTGCCCGGAAAGGTCTGGAGGAGACTGCCGACGCAGACATTCACATCGTGGACACCGCTGGTCGGCACGCGCTCGAAGACGACCTTATCGCCGAAATCGAGGAAATCGAGTCGGCGGTTGACCCCGACCGAAGCTTGCTCGTCCTCGACGCCGCAATCGGACAGGGCGCGAAAGACCAAGCCAAGCAGTTCGACGAATCCATCGGCATCAACGGCGTTGTCATCACGAAATTGGACGGTACCGCGAAGGGTGGTGGTGCGCTGACCGCCGTCAACGAAACCGACTCCTCGATTGCATTCCTCGGTTCCGGTGAGACCGTACAAGACGTGGAGCGATTCGAACCGAACAGCTTCATCTCGCGCCTGCTCGGCATGGGCGACCTCGGCCAACTCACCGAGCGCGTCCAGCGGGCGATGGAGGAAACGCAGGAGGAAGAAGAAGACTGGGACCCCGAAGACATGCTGAAGGGCCAGTTTACCCTCAAAGATATGCGTCACCAGATGAACGCGATGAACAAGATGGGGCCGCTCGACCAAGTGATGGACATGATTCCGGGGATGGGAGGGGGCATCATGGACGAACTGCCGGACGACGCGATGGACGTGACGAAAGACCGGATGCGCGCCTTCGAGGTCATCATGGATTCGATGACCGAAAACGAACTCGAAAATCCACGCTCCATCGGTGCGAGCCAAATCCGGCGTATCTCGCGCGGAAGTGGGAAGGACGAGGAGCGAATCCGCGAACTGCTCCAGCAACACAAGATGATGTCCCAGACGCTCAAACAGTTCCAAGGCATGGGACAGGGTGGCGATATGGAGCGCATGATGAAGAAAATGCAGGGCGGCGGCGGTGGCGGCGGATTCGGGCCGTTCGGATAAGCGCGGATACCCAATTTCGACTTTGTCGTCGCTCGTCTACTCCGTTTGAGTGTGCTCATTCGACAAATCGTTCCAGACGACAGCAACCGCAACACACCGCTTTTTTGTTCTGTGCCCGCATCAACAGCAAATAGATGTCCGTCCGGGAAGTCGCCATCGAGGCATACCGAGAGGCTCTCCCCGCGCTGGCCGCGAGCGTCGTCGGTGGCCTGTTCGCGGGCGTTGTCCTCGGCGGGATGCGCGCCGAACTCCGCGAAGTACAGGGCTTGTTGGTTCTCGTCCCCGCCCTGTTGGCTACCCGCGGGAACGTTTACGGGTCGCTCGGCGCGCGCCTTGCCTCCGGACTCCACCAAGGGCTCGTCGAACCGTCGTTCGTCCCGGACGACAGGCGGGTGTGGGCCGCCATCGTCGCTTCGCTGGCGAACGGAATCCTCGCCAGTCTGTTCGCGTCGGTGGTCGCGTTTTCCGTCCTCCGTCTGCTTTCCGACCCGGTTGCGCCCCTCCCTACCTTGGTTGCTATCGCACTCATCGCGGGCTCGCTATCGGGAATCGCGCTGACCGTTGCCGTCGTCATCGTCGTATTCGCGGGCTATCGTCGGGGACAAAATCCGGATACGCTCGTCGGGCCGCTGGTGACGACGACCGGCGACGTGTTCGGGATTTCGTTCCTCCTGCTCGCCGTTCGAATCGTCCTCGGACTCAATTTCGGGGGCGGGTAAATGCCGACACAATGGACAGTTCGCGCCATCATGCGAGCCATGCTTCCGGTTTTGCTCACGCTGACAATCGTGGAAATCGGCAGCGGTCTCGTCCTCGGGTCGTTCGAGAACACGCTCCTCCGCTATCCAACGCTTCTCGCACTCGTTCCGGTCACCATCGGCACCGCGGGCAACCTCGGGAGCATCCTCGCCGCGAGGCTTTCGACCGCGTTTCACCTCGGGACGCTCTCGTTCGACCGAGGCGACGAATTGCTCGCCGGGAATGCGATTGCGACCGTCGCCCTCGCCGTCACCGTTTTTCCGGTCGTCGGAGTCGGCGCGTGGTCGCTGACGTGGCTCATCGGCGGCACCGAACTCAGTCTGCTGACCGTCGTCTTCATCTCGCTAATGAGTGGCATCGCACTGGCGTTCATCGCGGTGCTGGTTACGCTCGTCGCCACCTATGTCGCCTACCGATTCGAACTTGACCCGGACGACGTTGTCATTCCGGTGGTTACGAACGCCTGCGACGTGCTAGGCGTCATCGTGTTGTTCGTGGTCGTACAACTCGTAATCTGAAAATTAGCTGTCGTCAGTAATCGGTTTCCCGTTCTTCGTCGGGGGCGCGACGTAGTCGATGAACTCCTCGACCGTCGGGTCGTTTACTCTAATTCGGACGTGAATGTCGCCGAGTTCGTCGGGATTGCCGACCGCGAAGTTGATAACACCCTGAAACGCGGCCTGCTTTTTCAGCGAGAATGAGAGCGCGTTTCCTTCTTGTCCGCCGAAAAACTCCCCTCGAGCGGTGTCGAGAATTTCCTGTCGGTGGAGCGCTTCCGAAAACTCCTCGACGCTGTGGGCCTTCGCGATGAGTTCGCCGTGGCCGGATTCTACCTCCGCGCCGGGGAAGACGTTCTCGATTGCGTCCGCGACTCGCGCTTCGATTTCGGTGTCCTGTACCGGTGCCGTAATCTGAATATCGACGCTGTAAATCATTGTTGTTCGGCGGTTTGTACGGTCTCTAGTCCCGAAAGTCCATCTTCGAACAGGGCACGAATCTGTCTTCGGAACGAATCGAGCGTGGCCGTGTTGTCGATGACGGCGTCGGCTCGCGCCATCGCGTCGCCGAGTCCGAAGCCGAGTTCGCGCTCGTCGCGCTGTTTCAGTCCTTCTTCGTTCTCGTCGGTTCGATCTCTGCTGCGCGCGCCGAGTCGCTCGGCGCGAACCTCGAACGGCGCTTCGATGCTCACCAGCACGAAGTCGTCGCCGAAGGCGGATTCGAACCGTTCGACCTCGACCCCGGAGCGGATTCCGTCCACGAGGACGGTGTCCGATTCCTTTAGTGCAGCCTCTATTTGCGGCAGTGACACTTGTGCGATGGCGTCTGGGCCGTTCTCCTCGCGGAGCGCCGTGGCAATCTGCCCGTGGTGCTCCGCCGGGTCGAGACCGCGCTCCCGGCACGCTTCGCGGATGACATCGCCCATGGTGACGACGGGGATGCCCAACTTCTCCGCGACGGTTGCGGCTTCGCCCTTGCCGCTTCCCGGTAGGCCGACCGTTCCGATTACTCGCATTGCTCTGATTTCTCGTGAGCCGTGCTTAAGGGCTGTGCTCTCGGGTGACCGCCTCGCTCGGATAAATCCCAATCCCTTATGACGACTGACCGAGAACGAGACGGTGAGGGCACGTAGCTCAGTCTGGATAGAGCGTCGGACTTCTAATCCGACGGTCGTGGGTTCGAATCCCATCGTGCCCGTTCGCGTTTTTCTTGTGGAGTTTTTGTGTTCGTTTGTGACGCTAGCTACTTCCGACTCCAATGAAATCACGGCCAGAGTAAAATCGACAGCGAATCTCTGAAATCTGTTTCAGGATGTTGTTTACGAGTCGGCAATTGCCAAGCACCTCTTCCGAGAAAACATCCTGTTAAGCACCGCTTCTGAGAAAATTTGTCAAACATCAGCACCCAGAAAACGTCCTGTTCGCGGACGGAGTTTTTACCCGCGTCGAACCCGAAGACCAGTCCATGACCGACGCGAGCGATGTGGACGAACTCAGCGAGGATGAGTGGCGCGAAGAACTCCAGAACACGCGGCGGGAAAAAGACGAATTTTTCGGCGACCATCCGCAGTCACCGATTCCGCCGGAAAAGCGCGACGAGTTCGACGGCCTGACGTACTTCGACCCGGCCCCGGAATATCAGGTGACGGCGACGGTCGAGAGTCACGAAGACCGGGAGCCAATCGACCTCGAAATGACGTCGGCGAATCCACAGCGATACCTCCGGACGATGACGCTCCATTTCGAAGTAGACGGGCAAGAGCAGTCGCTCGCGGTGTATCAGCAAGACGGGCAAGAGTCGCTGTTCGTTCCCTTCCGCGACAAAACGACGGGCCAGCAGAGCTACGAAAACGGGCGGTATCTCGAACTGCATCCGGACCGAGAACTGACGGACAGCGACGAAGTCACGCTGGATTTCAATCTCGCCTATTCGCCGTTTTGCGCCTTTAGCGAAACGTTCGCGTGTCCACTCCCGCCCGAAGAAAACTGGCTCGACGTGGCGATTCGCGCTGGCGAGCGAAAGTGGGACGAGTAAGTTTTACCTTCCAGTTCGTTCGTTTTTCGGTACGTTCGCGTGATTCGCGGTTCTTGATGCATTTTCCACTGGAAAATAAGGGGTAATTAGTCGATTGTTGTCGAGAGAGGACGTCTTCTCGTACACTCCGAACAATGTTGGGAAAAGACATATTTTGATGTTCGAAAAACGAATTTTGTCGATTGGTGAATTTGGGTGAGAGTTTGGAAAGGATATTTAGTGTCTCGCCACTAAGCGACGAACGCCGACGGCGAAGTCGTCGGCTGACAGCATGCCAAACTGTGACCACTGCAACGCGCACGTTTCCGAACGGTTTGCGCGCGTCTTCGCTGACGAACACGGCCACGTCCGTGCTTGTCCTGCCTGCTCGGCGAACGCTGGAATCGCCGAAGTGGCGCGACAACGTGCGCAAAGAGCATAGCCCACTGTGGCGAAAGGCGGAATCGACAGGAACAAATCGAACCACGCGAAGCCTGTCAGGTGTGACTACCCACTGGGTCTACGTCATCGAATGTAACGACGGCAGTTTTTACACCGGTTACACCACGGACGTAGAACGCCGCGTCGCGGAACACGATACTGGCGAGGGCGCGAAATACACTCGCGGTAGAACCCCCGTCGAACTTATCCATACGGAGAGATTCGATTCGAAATCGGCCGCGATGTCCCGCGAGTACGAAATCAAACAGTTGAGCCGCGCGCAAAAGGAGAAAGTGGTTGATTACTAAGACTGGTTTTTAGTCGTCTGCCGCCGCTTCGTCCGCCTCGGCGGAGGTTACGTCGGGCGTGATGAACGCATATTCGGCGGCCTGCTGACCGAGTTTTCGAGTCCGGTCTTCCAAATCTTCGTCCACGAACTCGCCGTTTTCGAATTGCTCGTACGCGTTTCGGATTCCGACCTGATGCGGAAGCACCCAACCGTGAACCCCGCGAACGGTGATTCGCATGTGGTCTAAGGTGCTCGCGTAGGAACCGCCGCCGGCAACCGCGAGCAGGCCGACCGTGGTGTCTTCGAACTCGTCGAAGCTACAGTAGTCGTGAACGTTCCGGAACGCGGCGGTGTACGAGCCGTGGTAGACGGGACTGCCGAGGATGACAGAATCGGCCTCGCGGATGATGCGCTTGATTTCGACCGCATCTGCCGATTCGTCCTCGTCAGGGTCGAAGATGGGGAGGTCGTACTCGCGCACGTCGATGAGTTCGGTTTCCGCACCAGACTCTTCCGCGGCGTCCAAGACGTGTCTCAGAGCAGTTCGCGTATGGCTTCCGTCGCGCATGCTTCCGCAAACCGCGACGACGTTCGGTTTCGTTTGCATTATTTCTCACTCGGGGGTGCGAACGTATAACCTGCACGTTCTCTGTAGCACAGGCCACAACGGGTGATTCTTTCCGAGCGAACAAAACGGTTCCCCGGAAACAATTTTTGTAAAATATTTATTACCAGTGTGTGATTGTGGAACGCGGTGGTTTTTTCGACCGGGACGCTGTCGAACGACATATGGAAACGCCGATTTCGTTCGGAACCGACGGTTGGCGGGCGACGCTCGACGAGTTCACTTCCCCGCGCGTGCAGATAGTCGGACAGGCAGTTGCGGAGTACCTCCGCGAGGTCGAAGACCGAGCGGGTGACACCGTCGCAGTGAGCTACGACGCCCGCGAAACGTCGCGCGGATTTGCGGAAGACCTCTGTCGGGTACTCGCCGCAAACGGCTTCGACGTGCTTATTCCGGAACGAGATACGCCGACGCCAATCCTCGCGTGGACGATTACCAACCGCGACCTCGCCGGTGGATTGATGATAACCGCAAGTCACAATCCGCCCGAGTACAACGGCGTGAAGTTCATCCCTTCGGACGGCGCCCCCGCACTTCCCGAAGTGACCGACGAAATCATGTCTCGACTCGCCGAACCCAACCCCCTCTCGGAGGACGAACACGGAGTCGTCCACGAGGAGGATTTCGTCGCGCCCTACGAAGACCACGTTTTCGACCTCGTGAAGAGCGACCTCTCCGACCTCACGGTCGTCTACGACGCCATGCACGGAAGCGGCCGCGGCGTTACCGACAAACTTCTCGAAGACGCCGGGGCGAGCGTCGAACGGCTCCGCTGCGAGCAGGATGCGGAGTTCGGCGGCAGCTCACCGGAACCCAACCCAGACCACCTCCAAGAACTCGTCTCGGCGATCGAAGACGGCGATGCAGACCTCGGAATCGCCAACGACGGAGACGCTGACAGACTCGCAATCGTGACACCGGAGCGCGGCTACCTGGACGAAAACCTCTTTTTCGCCGCGCTGTACGATTACTTGCTCGAAGACGACACCGGACCGGCGATTCGAACCGTTTCGACCACCTTCCTTATCGACCGAATCGCGGAGGCACACGGCGAGGAAGTCCACGAAACCCCGGTCGGATTCAAGTGGGTCGCACAGGCCATCGAAAAGCATGACGCCCTCGTCGGCGGCGAGGAGAGCGGCGGATTCACGATTCGCGGTCACGTCCGCGAGAAGGACGGCGTCTTGATGGCCCTGTTCGCCGCCGCAATCGCCGAAGAGCGTCCTTTCGACGAGCGCGTGGATGACCTGCTCGCCGAGTTCGGTGAGATTCATCAGAACAAAATCAGCCTCGACTGTCCCGATGCCGAAAAACAGCGTGTCCTCTCCGACCTCGAAACTGAACTTCCCGACGAAGTCGCCGGGAAGGACGTTGAGGATGTTGTGACCAAAGACGGCTTCAAAATCCTGCTCGAAGACGGTTCGTGGTTGCTCGTCCGACCGAGCGGTACGGAGCCGAAGATGAGAATTTACGCCGAAGGCGACAGCGAAACGCGCGTCAGCGAACTGCTTACGGCGGGCGAGAAGTTGGTCAAACCGTTGATTTAATCTGCAGACTGCGGTGAAGTTCCTAAACCTGGTTTTTCTCGCCTCGGCGGGTTCGATTTTCCGCAGATTTGGAGTCGTTAGTTTGCAGATACCGAACCGCGTAGATACCGTACACCCGATTTCGAAAGATGGCGGATGTTCGACGCGGATTGGGGTCCCCTCGGTTGTGTATCGCTATTCGCTATATCAAATACCGAAACGGCTAACACCGAAACGACTGATCGAAGCAGGTTCGACCGAAGAATTTCGTCTTTCGATGAGAGTGTCGATGACGTAGATACGCTAAAGAAGTGTCACAGACAAATTATTATTTCAGCAACCGTTCGACGTTGGTAGGGTTCCAAAATGACCGCTCCGGATGTCTCTATCATCACCGCGGCGTACAACTCGGCGGACTACATCGAGCAGGCGCTCGAAAGCGTTCGACGGCAGACGATCGATGAGTCACGAATCGAGCACATCGTCGTGGATGATGGCTCAACCGACGAAACCGCATCGGTCGTCGAATCGTTCGATGCATCGTACCTGCGCCTCGTCGAGAACGAGCAAAACAGTGGCAACGGAACGATTGCCTGCAATCGAGGAATCAAAAAAGCGCGCGGTGATTTCGTAGTTGTTCTCGACTCGGACGATGCGTTTCTCCCGTCGCTGGTTGAACGGTCGTGTGAGATCCTCACGAGCCACGAAGATGTCGATTTCGTCTACACCGACTACTACGAACGGTTTCCGGACGGAGAACGGAAAATCGTCCAGACCGGCACGAACATCATGAATACCGTGAAAGTCGGCGTGATGCATCGAACCGACCGACTCCGGCAGTTCGATATGTACGACCCGACGATGATATTCGCGGAGTACGACCTCTTGCTACGAGATCTCAACGCGGGTCTTACCGGCCATCACGTACCAGACCCGCTATTCGTGTATCATCGACGGAGAGACAGTCAAACAGGAGATAATGCACGGGTTAAAATCGGAAGAGAGGAATTACGGGAAAAGTACGGAGAAGACCTGCAAATACGCGGATACACGTTTTGAGATTCGAATAGCTGGGAACTCATTCGAACGACAAAATATCACCGGGATTGAGGTAGTAGAACGCCGCGAGTCCCACTCCAAAGACGACCGTAAACAGCCCGAGGAGGTCACCTGGCGAGGTGTTAAAGCCATCCTGAAACACGTATATCGCCATCAGCAGTGCAAATACTACCCAGATGAGCGAGAGACGGCGGCGTTTCGTCTCGTCCATACGGTTCATTCGTGAACGCGGAGTATCAGTGTTCACGTTCGAGGGTTCCTCGAAGTCGCCCCTCGTTGCCCTCGACCGATTCGATATCGAACCCAAGCGATTCGTAAAACGGCCGAACTGTGGACTCGAACTCGGCGGTCAATCTCCCGTATCGTTCCCCCGCAGTTTCGACCAACTCGCGTCCGATTCCCTGCGCTCTCCGAGCGCGGAGAACCGCGATTGCGTCGATGTGCGCGCCGGAATCGCGAGGTTCCAGCACCCCAGTCCCGAGGATTCTACCCTCCTCTTCCGCGACGAGGACGGTTCCCGCCTCGATTCGTTTCTTCACTTCGTTCGCGTCGGCTTCCAACATCGCACCGTCCACGATTCGCATGACCGAAAGATGTTCGTCGAAGGTCGCAGGGCGAACAGTCATCCGCCTTTGATGAGCCTGAGGACTTTCACGTGCGCCGCTTCGACGGGTTGGTCTTCCGGTACGGGTCGGCCATCGACCATCACCGACACCTCGTGGGGACTCAGGTCGACCTCTGACAGCAGGTCGGCGTAGGTTTCGTCGTTCACGTCGAACTCGTGGGAATCCTCGCCGACCACCTCGACGGTTACGTTCATGTTCTCAGTTGCCAGCGTCGCGTCTTCAGCGTGTCGGGGTTCGGTGGTGGTGCGAGCAGTCCGGAATCACGCGGTGGTCGATTCGTCGTCGGCGCCCGTGTCCATCGTCTCCGACCCCTCTGTTCCCGCGTCCTCCGGCGCGTTTCGGCGGCCACGATAGCGTGCTCGGGTTGCGGTCGCTAGCGCGCCGAAACCGAGCAGCAGGACGAGGAATTGGATGAGTCCGCCGAGGATCGGGATTTGGGTGACAACCGCGACCACGAGCAGTCCGACGAGCAGTGCGAGCCACCGATTCGCGCTATCGGCGAGCGCTAACAACCAGACGCCGACGCTGAACGAACCGTACACCGTTCCGACCCAGAGCAGGACAGCGAACAGGAGCGCCCCCAGGAGCGAAATCGGAATTCCGATGATGGTGATGGCGAAGAGGACGAGCACGATCGGAACCAGAATGAACAAGAGCAGACCGACACCAGCTGAGAACAGCGGATTGCCTCGCGCGCGCTCCGCGACCCCTTCAGAGAACGATGGAAACACCGCCAGCAGGATAACACCCAACAGGAGGTTCACGAAGAATCCGTACAGCGTGCCCACCCAGTTCGGGATCTGCGGGACGGGCGTCGGGCCGACGTCGGCCATCGACTCGTCCTGTCGTACCGTGCCGCCGATAGTCGCGCCGGGCGCGCGTTCGAACGTTTCCGCGTCGTAGACGAGATTTCCGTCGATAGTTGCAGTCTCGGTGACTGCCAGCGTATCGCTGGCGACTTGGACATCGCCCCCGACAGTTCCCGCGAGCTGGCTGTACCCTGCCGCACCTTCGAGCGATCCGCCGACCGTTCCGGTCTGTGCGAGGACGAAGTTTCCACCGCCGGATTCGACGTTTCCGGTGACGGTGCCTTCTATTCGGACGTTTCCGGCGATCGCCGACACGTCTCCGGAAACGGTTCCGGTTCTGGCGACGAGAACGTTTCCGGCCAACGCGGTCAGGTCGCCGTTTACGGTTCCGCGAACGACGACACTCCCGGCGGTGGCCGTAAGGTCGTCGTTTACGGTTTCACCCTCCGCGATAACGACAGTGCCAGCGGTTCGCGTTTGTTCCGCCGCCGCGGTGGCGGGGAGGGTCGCGACGAGTAAAAAGACGACGAGCAGTGTCGCTTTCGCGCGCATGCCGGGTGGTCGCTATCCGGCGGCAAAGTAATTGAGTCGTTGTCCGCCGGAATCGTCGATTGTCGTCCAAGAATCGGATGGCTAACTCGGCGCGGAGTCTCGGGGACTTTAAGAACGACAGGTTCCTCTGCTGGAACATGAGCGAGGCCGACGCGGAAACCGTTCCCGGGCGGGGTACCATCTGGGTCGAAAAGTACCGGCCACAGACCTTGGACGAGGTCGCGGGGCACGACGACATTACGGCGCGGCTGAAGAGCTACATCGAGAAAAACGACTTGCCGAATCTCCTATTTTCCGGACAGGCAGGAATCGGAAAAACGACCAGCGCGGTCGCCATCGCCAAGGAACTGTACGGCAACGACTGGCAGACGCACTTTCTCGAACTGAACGCATCCGATGAGCGCGGTATCGACGTCGTCCGCGACCAAATCAAAAACTTCGCCCGCCACGACCCCGGCGCGGTGGACTTTCAAATCATCTTCTTGGACGAGGCGGACTCCCTAACGAACGACGCGCAGGCCGCCCTTCGACGGACGATGGAGCAGTTCTCCGACAAAACGCGGTTTATCATGTCGTGTAACTACTCCTCGAAAATCATCGACCCGATTCAGTCCCGGTGTGCAGTCTTCCGATTCGGTCCGATTCCGGACGGCGCGGTGGCGGAGCGAATCCGCTACATCGCAGACGAGGAAGGTATCGAGACGAACGAGGGCGGGGTTGACGCCCTCGTTTACGCCGCAGATGGCGACATGCGAAAGGCGATAAACGCCCTCCAAGCGGCGGCGGTTATGGGCGAAACGGTGGACGAAGAGAGCGTTTTTGTCATCACCAGCACGGCCCGTCCCGAGGACATCAAGGAGATGGTGAAAGACGCACTGGAGGGTGATTTCACCCGCGCACGCTCCAAACTGGACGAACTGATTACGGAGCGCGGGATGGCTGGCGGCGACATCATCGACCAACTCCACCGGTCGGTTTGGGAGTTCGGCTTAGACGACGCGGACGCGGTTCGCGTCCTCGAACGAGTCGGCGAAGCCGACTACAGAATCACGGAAGGGGCGAACGAGCGCGTGCAACTCGAAGCGATGTTGGCCTCGTTGGCGTTAAACTGACCGAAAAAGGACGAAGCGAATCGGGATAGGGTCGCACTAACGAACGAGTTTCGAATCGTTCACGCAGATAACGACGGGTTGGCGCGAAAACGGTCGGCGGGGTTGACGATTCGAGACGGCGAATCGGTTATCATGGGCAGGTACCCGAGAACTGTACGAGACGCGCAAATCAAATGTATCGACTGCAACGCGCCGGTCGTTCAGACCGTCGAAAACGCCTTCATCTGTGTGGGCTGTGGCGAGTCACCGATTAGTGAAAATCACCAGTCGGCACGAAATTGACCACGAATCGGCCACAGCTATAAACTGAACGTTAGTTTTAATCGTGTTTTTTACTGTTGGCTCTAGTCACACGAGCATGGCTCGAACTGTCCCCGACACTGCGACCCTCCACATTATCGAACGCCCATGCTCGGAGGAAATTCGATGACGCCCGCCATCGAAACCGACGGGTTGACCAAACGATTCGACGACACGACGGTCGTTTCCGACCTCCAGCTCACCGTCCCCGAGAAATCCGTCTACGGATTTCTCGGCCCGAACGGGGCGGGAAAAACGACGACGATGCGGATGCTCACGACGCTCACCCGACCGACGAGCGGCACCGCGCGAGTCGCCGGGCAGTCGATAGACGACCGCGATGCGGTCGTTTCCCGCATCGGATTTTTACCGGAAGAGCCGCCACTGTACGACGAACTCACCGCCCGCGAGCAGTTGCGATACGTCGCCGGACTGCGCGATGTGGATGCGGAGGAGCGAATCGATACCCTGCTCGACCGGTTCGACCTCACCGACGATGCGGACGAGCGCGTGAGTACGTACTCGAAAGGGATGAAACAGAAGACGGCGCTGATTCAGGCTATTCTCCACGAACCAGAACTCGTCTTTTTGGACGAGCCGACCTCCGGGTTAGACCCACGCGCCGCGCGAACCGTGCGCGAACTCATCTCGGAACTCACAGACGACGGCATGACAGTCTTCCTTTCGACGCACATCCTTCCCGTGGTCGAAGAACTCGCCAACACCGTCGGCGTGCTTCACGACGGTAATCTCGTCGCCGAGGACTCGCCGGAGCGACTCACCCACCGCGCGGAAAAAGAGCAGTCGCTCGAAGACGTATTCCTCGACGTGACGAGCGAGGAAGAACCGATGGTGCCCCAATGAACTGGCCGAACCCCCGACGGAGTGCCAGCATCGCCCGAGTAGAATACCGGCGGAGCATCCGCGCCATGTTGAAAAATCCCGTGCAGTTGTTGGGATTCGCCTTTTTCCTGCTCCTCTTCGTCGGTGTCCCGACGCTGGGGGGTTCCTACGTCGCGTACAAATTCGGCGGCCAAATCGACCAACTTCCGGCTTCGCTTCCACTCCTCGATTTTGCACGCGGCGGCCTCGCCGCCGCATGGCTCATGGTCGGAGCGCTGGTAGTGGCGAGAGCGGTCGGGAAAACCGGGCGAATCGACCACGAGGCGGGAATGCTGACGACGATTCCCGCGCGCGATGTCGTCGGTGGTCTCGTCCTCGCGGAGTTCGCCCGAATCGGCTCGGTCGTGGCGTTTCCGTTACTCTCGATAAGTGTGGCGTGGAGCGTAGCACTCGGAACTCCAACCGCCTTCGTAACTATCGTCCTCGCGGTAGCGGGCCTGTTTACGACCGCGATTCTCGCGGGTCACATCGTCGGACTGTTACTCAAGGTCGCATTCGCGCGGTCTGAACTGCTCGCGCAGTACAAATCCATCATCGGCGTTGTCGGCTTCGGAGTCTATATGGCGGCCATCCTGTCGAACACGCTCGGTCGCGTGATGACGTCTCTCGGGGGGCTGTTGCAGGACGTGCCAACCGCGTGGCTCGGCGACGTGTTCATGCTCGGGATTCCGGGCGTTTCCGCCTCACTTCCCCGCGTCGGCGGTGCGGTTGCGTTCGTCGCGGTTTCGATTCCGGTGTTGTTGTCGCTCGACGTGCGCACCGCGACGTGGCTCTGGTACGGCGACCAAGTCCAAGTGGAGAACAAAAAATACGAAGCCGACGAGTCGAACGCCGACTTCCTCGCCGGATTCGTTTCCCGTCCGACTCGAACCGTCACGGCGAACGTCTGGCGGCGGACAAAACGCTCGCCGCTTCGACTGCTCTACGTCGTTTACCCCGTGTTCTTCATGACCGCGCCGCTTCAGAATGCGGTTCAAACGGGAACCGTCTCGGACTTTCTCGCGGTTTCCATCGCGCTCTACGGCGCGTGGGCAATCGGAGCAACGGCGCTCAATCCGTTGGGTGACGAGGGCGCGATGCTTCCGGTGACCATCACGTCGACCATTCGCGGCGGGGAGTTCGTTCGCGGCCACGTCCTCGCGGTGACGTTGGTTGGGCTTCCCTTCGTCGTCGTCGGAACCGCGATTGCGGGCTTCATGAGTCCGCTTTCGCTCGAACGCTCGGTCGGATTGACGGTCGGAAGCGCCCTTCTCGGCGTCGCCGGAACCGTGGTCGCGCTCGCAATCGGCACCGTGTTTCCGCGGTTCAGTTCGGTTCGCGTGACGCGGAGCAGGCGCGTGGTCGTCCCGAGCAAATCGGCGTTCGCGCTCTACACGATTCTGCTCGTGGCCGGATTTGCTGGGGTGGCGATGGCGACCATTCCGGGTGTGCCCGGAATGGTCGCCGGGTTCGTGGCGTTCGTGACGGACTTCTTCGGGTTCCAAATACTGCTCGACACCGCCGCCCTTCGAATCGTCGGCGGTGCGGTCGCCGTCTTCCTCGGCGGGGTCGCACCACCCCTCGCGTACCGCTACACGGTGCGGGAGTTCGATAGGTACGTCCTCGGCTAATCGCGCCCTTGCGGAACTGTTTTACGCACCGATGGGCGACAAACTACCAAGAATGAGTGAACTTGAGGAGGAGTATCGCCTCGATTATTTCGAGGAAAACGACTTCGTGCGAAAGGAGTGTCCCGAGTGTGGGGCACACTTCTGGACGCGCGACCACGACCGCGAAACGTGCGGGGAACCCCCGTGCGAGGAGTACGGGTTCATCGACAACCCGAGTCTCGACGAGGAGTATTCTCTCTCGGAGATGCGGGAGGCATTTCTCTCGTTCTTCGAGAAACACGACCACGAGCGAATCGACCCCTACCCGGTGGCGGCGAACCGATGGCGCGACGACATGCTGCTCACCATCGCCTCCATCGCCGACTTCCAACCGCTGGTCACGTCGGGCCAGACGCCGCCACCGGCCAACCCGCTCACCATCAGTCAGCCCTGCATCCGGATGCAGGACATCGACAACGTGGGCAAGACGGGACGGCACACGATGGCCTTCGAGATGATGGCCCACCACGCCTTCAACGTCCGCGAGGACGCCGAGAAGGAGTACGCCTACGAGGGCGAAATATACTGGAAAGACCAGACCGTCGCGTACTGCGACGAGTTCTTCGAGTCGATGGGCGCGAATCCTGAAGAGATAATCTACATCGAAGACCCGTGGGTCGGCGGCGGCAACGCCGGTCCCGCCATCGAGGTCATCTACCGAGGGGTCGAACTCGCCACGCTCGTCTTCATGTCGATGGAACAAGACCCGGAAGGCGAGTACGAGATGAAAGACGGCAACCGCTACTCGAAGATGGACACCTACGTCGTGGACACCGGGTACGGACTCGAACGCTGGACATGGGTGAGTCAAGGGACGCCGACCGTCTACGAGGCCGTCTACCCCGACATGATAGACTTCCTCAAGGAGAATGCCGGAATCGACCACTCCGAGGAAGAAGAAAAACTCGTCCACCGCGCCGCGAAACTCGCGGGGCACATGGACATCGACGAGGCCGAGGATATGGAGGCGGCCCGCGACAACATCGCGGACAAACTCGGCGTCACCACGGGCGAACTCGAAGCGCTGGTGGAACCGCTGGAAATCATCTACGCCATCGCCGACCACAGCAGGACGATGGCGTACATGTTCGGCGACGGTATCGTCCCGAGCAACGTCTCTACGGGATACCTCGCTCGGATGGTGCTCCGCCGAACGAAGCGACTCTGCGACAACGTCGGCGTCGATGCGCCGCTGGACGAACTCGTGGATATGCAGGCCGAGCGACTCGAATACGAGAACCGCGATACCATCCGCGATATCGTTCGGACGGAAGTCGAAAAGTACCGCGAGACGCTCGAACAGGGCGGACGCCGAGTTCGGCGAATCGCCAAACAGCACGCCGAGGAAGGGAAATCGATTCCAACCTCGACGCTCGTAGAGTTGTACGATTCTCACGGCCTCCAGCCGGACATGGTCGAGGAAATCGCCGACGAATTCGGCGTGTCCGTCGAGGTTCCGGACGACTTTTACAGCCTCGTCGCGGACCGCCACGACGGCGGACAGGCCTTCGAGGAGGAGAAATCGACGGACGAGCGACTCGACGACCTTCCGAAAACGGAACGCCTGTACTACGAAGACCAGTACCGGACGGATTTCGAAGCCGTCGTCTTGGACGTGTTCGAGCGCGAGGCGGGCTACGACGTCGTCCTCGACCAGACGATGTTCTACCCCGAGGGTGGTGGCCAACCGGGCGACCACGGGTCGCTCTCGACGGACGAGAAAACGGTGTCCGTAACCGACGCCCAAATCGAAAACGGCGTCGTCCTCCACCGCACCGACGAATCGGTCGATAAGGGCGAAATCGTTCGCGGGAAAATCGACGCCCAGCGCCGTCGCCGACTCATGCGTCACCACACGGCGACGCACATCGTCGTCCACGCGGCGCGGCAGGTTCTCGGCGACCACATCCGGCAGGCCGGTGCCCAGAAGGGAACCGACAGCTCCCGCATCGACGTGCGCCACTACGAGCGCATCGACGGCGAAACCGCGAAGCAAATCGAACTGCTGGCGAACGAAATCGTCATGGAGAACACGACGGTTCAACAGGAGTGGCCGAACCGCCACGAAGCCGAGGAGGAGTTCGGCTTCGACCTCTATCAGGGCGGGATTCCCGCCGGGACGAACATCCGCCTCATCCACGTCGCGGAGGACGTCCAAGCCTGCGGCGGCACCCACGTTCGCCGAACCGGGGACGTCGGCTGTATCAAACTCCTGAACATTGAGCGCGTGCAGGACGGAGTCGAGCGACTCACCTTCGCCGCCGGTGACGCCGCAATCGAGGCGACCCAACAAACGGGCGACTACCTCCAATCCGCCGCGGACATCCTCGACGTTGCGCCGCCCGCCGTTCCGGAAACCGCGGAGCGATTCTTCGAGGAGTGGAAGGCTCGCGGCAAGCAAATAGAGAACCTGAAAGAGCAACTCGCCGAGGCTCGCGCCAGTGGTTCCGGCAGTGGCGAGGAAGTCGAAATCGGCGACACTATCGCCGTGATTCAACGAATCGACGCCGATATGGACGAACTCCGCGCAACCGCGAACGCGATGGCCGAGGAAGGGAAAATAGCGGTCATCGGAAGCGGTGCTGACGGCGCGCAGTTCGTCGTCGCGGTACCAGACGGCACCTCGCTGAACGCCGGCGAAGTCGTCGGGGAACTCGCTTCCCGCGTCGGCGGTGGCGGCGGCGGCCCCGCCGACTTCGCGCAGGGTGGCGGCCCCGACGCTGACAAGTTGGACGGCGCGCTGGAAGACGCCCCAGACGTGCTTCAGCAGGTTAAAAACGCGTAGGGTTCGTCGGCAATCGACGACCGCCGTTTGCGATGTGGTTTTTCGAAAGTGATACAGGATCCACCAGCAGCGCGACTATTTTTTCGAAATCGTACCCGCGAGAAGCGGTGGAACGCCGTCGCTTCGAACGGAGAGAGACCAGCGATGTGCTCGGGCACGTGTTCGATAAATTTCAAAATGCTATATGAAATCGAAATGAGTCGGGATGGACGGTACGCTGATACCCTTCGACGGCGTAATAGAGTGGGACATGGGTGGAGTTGACAGCAACTGCACGGTGCGCAACACGGCATTCGTCACACGTCAGAGCAATGAGCCAACGAGGGTGGGGAATACTGTCGAGCGAACAGTTCGGTTCTTACGGGTGGTGAGAGCATCGTGACCGTTTTAGAAATTCTTCCGTTGGCATTCGTCATGGTGGCGGGACCGCAGATTCTCAGCACTATCTTCCTCGCGACGAGCGAGAACTGGCGGTGGAACTCCGCCGCGTACGTGTTCGGTGCATCCCTCTCGATTACGTTCGTCGTTCTGGCGACGTATTTACTCGGCAACGGCATAACTGCAGGAAGAACGTCGAATGACACGGTTCATCTAATCGTTCTCCTTCTTCTTCTCGTCGCCATGGTTCACGTGTATCTGAACAGGAAAGAGTCAGAGCCGCCGAAATGGATGGGTAAACTGGAGAAAGCGAGCCCGAGGTTTTCGTTTCGGCTTGGTTTTCTCCTGCTGGGATTTTTTCCGACGGACATTCTCACGTCGTCCACCGTCGGTTCGTACCTCGCGGGGACGAACCGTCCATTGGACGACTCCATTCCGTTTATTCTCCTCACACTTCTGTTTCTGGCGTCGCCGTCGATCACGCTCATCGTATTCGGTAGCCGAGCGGAAACGTTCCTTCCGAAGGCGCGGGATTGGATGAACGCGAATTCGTGGGTTGTCAACGAGGTCGTTCTCTTGTTCTTTGTCGGAATGAACATCCGTACGCTCGTGGGGTAAAGCGGAACGGACAGATTGTAGACGCTGTGCCATAATTGGCACTCGGGCGTTTTCGAAAACGGGGAATACAGCGTAACCGAGTATTTTGGACGAATGAAAAAGCCTAAGTCTGAGTTTAGGCAAGCCTAAAACACATGAGCGGAAAATTCGCTAGAACTCCGACTCGCCGTGAATACGTCAAGGGCAGTGGTGCCCTCATCGGCGGCGGCCTGCTCGCCGGTTGCACGAGCGACGGTTCAGAGACCACGACGAACGGAAATCAGGGGGGAGACGGAACGACAGATTCGAATAGCCCGTACTCGGTGACGATGGCACCGATGGGTAAAGTCGAGTTCGACGGCGTTCCCGAGAACGTCTTTTCCCTCTTTCCGCAGTACGCGGATATGGCGGTCGCGCTCGGACACGGGGACGCGATAAATTCGATTTACGTCCCCGAGATGTCCGGCAAGACGATGAACACCTACTACGAGCGACTCGACGGCGTCTCCTTCGAGTGGGATGGACTTCCAGACCCGCTGGAGAACGGATTGAGCAAGGAACTCCTCTACCAGCTCGACAGCGACGTTCACTTCATCGACCCGGCCTACGTCACCACACAGAACAACTGGTCGCAGTCCGACATCGAAGATATCCAGAACAACATCGGCCCGTGGTTCGGGAACTTCTACAGCGGCACCCACGACGACCCGCCGGAAGGCTACCGCGACGGGTATCAGTACTACGGACTGTGGGAGATGTTCGAGAAGGTCGCTGGGGTCTTCCGAGAACGAGAACGCTATCAGGCGCTCAAAGAAATTCACGACACCGCGCTCGCGACGATAGAGGACAGTCTACCGCCGAAAAGCGAGCGACCGACGGCGGTGCGCGTCACCTACAGCGACGGGACGTTTTACACCTACCACCTCAACAAACCCGGCTACTGGTTGGCGGATACCCGCCCACTGGGTGCGACGGACGCCTTCGCTGAACAAGATTGGGGAAGCCTGTGGGGAACCGTCGATTTCGAGACGATGCTCGAAGCCGACCCGGACGTTATCCTCCACCTCTGGGGCATCTCGCCTGGATACTACCTCGATGAGATTCAAAAGAAGATCGAGAACCACGCCGCCGGACAACAACTCTCCGCGATTCAGAACGACCGCTTCTACAGCGCTGGAATGCGCTATCAAGGCCCGATTATGAACTTATTCCAGTTGGAGATGACGGCGAAGCAGTTGTACCCCGAGCAGTTCGGCGAGTGGCCGGGTTACGTCACCGGCGAGCCGTACCCGGAAATTCCGAAAGAAGAACAGTTATTCGACCGACAGACCCTTTCGGACGTAATCAACGGAAACATCTGATGTGATTCACGGGCCGCGACGGCCCGTGAGTCAGCGGTAAATCGTGTGTGGGTACGCACTCACCACCATCTTCCCACTCTGTCGTCCGCAGAGGGTTTCACGCCGCGGAGCGCCGCCGAATGGAGTTCAACCGGACTCCACGGTTCGAACTCCCCCTGCCCGCACATGTTCCACCACCGCTTTTCCTCCCGATTCCAGTAGACGCCGTTGAAGTTGCATTCCACGCAGTACCACTCCCCGTTCGTGCTCATGATGAAATCAATACCCCACGTCGTCTCCGAAAGTTCGTCCGCAACTCGTTCGGCGTAGCGACGCGGAGCGGAGAGGTCTACGTCCGCAACCAGCGATTCGAGATAGACGTAGCCGTCCGTGCAGACGTGCGATGCTTTTTCAGCAGTTGTCGGAGTGTGGCCGAGAACCTCGCCGTCGTCGATGAAGAAGCGAACTGATGGGTGACAGGTGTGCGTCGGGTGGGGGCAGAAGTCGAAATCGAGCCACTCGCGCACGACCAGTCCGCCGCCGTGGGGCCACGACTGTTGGTCGTTCTGGTTGAGCAGAGACGCTATCGTTCTATCGACCACCGTCGCGTCGGGCCGGTGGATGAACGACCCTTCGCGGAGTCGAACCGTGGCCGCCTTAACTTGCGTTCGGACGAACGCTCGGTCGTACCCGTTTCGCTCCATGAAGGCCAGAATTTCGTTGGTGTCCCAGCGATAGGAGTCACCGTCCGATTCGAGCGGGACGAACGTCGTTTTCGGAACGGGAACGTCGAGATTCCGAAGACGAGGCCAGTAGTGGTCGAATCGACAGCGTTCGTCCTCGAAATCGGTGAGTAGAGCGAGACGGGAGACATTATGCGTGAGACTGTTCAATAGCCATTAATATGATGATGACGCCGTCGGCGCAGAACGGTAGAATCGAACGATTGGAAACGAGGAACACATTTGATATAGCAAAATAAGATATATAGAAATCAGCGGTAGAAATCGGTGTCCTCGCTGAAAGTGGTTCTCGACCCGTCTATACGTCGGTTGGACGTTCGCGGTCGGGTTCGACTTCTGATGTTACTTCTTCACGTCCGTATCTGTGACCGAGTAGTAGTGAGACGGCGTGTATCGCGAGCAAGGTGACGAAGATTCTGATGCCCGGTTTGAATCCGGCGAAAAGGAGCGGAACGTAGAGCAGTGGAAGCGACACGGAAGCCCAAAAACTGACGAACTGAAGCGGGAAAACAACGACCTGTACGACGAGCGTGCTGACCAATTCTATCACATACATGTCAGTATCCACAACGTTCTTATTGAAGACTATTCGTCACATAAACAAAATTATCCGATTTATAACCGAGTGAGATTCCGTTTATTTTCACGAATGCAGAACCTCTACGCCCTTTCCCGCATTATTTAACTAATCTAAAAATATGGAACTATTATGCCACTTCCAATGTCTACAGATGGGGAATACCTTTGCAGATATCCGTAGTATGTTGTGTGGGTTGGAAACAAATGACACAATCGACTCGGCGACAGTTCATTCGGACGGTGGGGGCAACCGGGGCGTTTTCGGGACTCACCGGTTTCACTGCATCCGCGAGACAGGGAACGACCACGATTCAGTGGGCGGGGAATCAGGTGGACAACCAGAACGTCGGGCAAATTAATCAGGCGCTTCAGGAGGCGGGCCTCCCGAACGACATCGAAATCGAAATTATCGTTACGTCGGAAGTCTCCGAGGACGTACAGCAGCAGTACCGCCAGTGGCTTTCCGCGGGGCGGAGTCAACCGGACATCCTCCGCATGGACAGCGGGTGGACGATTCCATTCATCGCGCGCAACGAGATACTCAATCTGAATCAGGCCATGTCGCAGGACGCGGTGAACCGCATCAAACAGGATAACTTCACGGCCAGCGTCAACAGCGCGTCGGCACCGAATGGCGACCTCTACGCGGTGCCGTACTTCACCGACCTACCGACCATCCAGTATCGGAAAGATTGGGTGACCGATGCCGGATTCGACCCGGAGGGAGAGAATTGGGCGACGGAGCCGATATCGTGGCAGCGGTTTTCAGAGGTCATCGCACAGACACAGAATCAATCGAACGCGCAGTACGGCTACGCGTGGCAAGGTTCGAACTACGAAGGGCTATCGTGTTGTACGTTCAACGAACTCATGACGACGTGGGGCGGCGCGTACTTCGGCGGTCGAGAAAATCTCTTCGGACCGGTCGGCGAGCGACCGATCACGGTCAACGAACAGCCCGTCATTCAGGCTCTTCGGATGGGGAGGACGCTCATTCACGGGCAGGGTGACCAGTCATCCTTGGAAGGTTACCAACAAACCTCGCCGCAGGCGACGCTCCAGTGGACGGAAGGGCCGGTTCAATCGGCGTTTATGAACGGCAACGCCGTGGCGATGCGCTGGTGGCCGTCCGGTCTCTACGATGCAGCACAGGAGTACGGCGACCAACTCGGCGTCATGCCGATTCCGTACGGCGTCCAACCGAACGAAGCGGAGTACGAGGGAACCGGTGGAACTGCAGCGGCGCTCGGCGGGTGGAACCTCGCAGTCAATCCGAATTCGCAGAATCAACAGGCTGCGGTGCAGGTGGTCGAAGCGGTTTCCCAACCGTCGTTCCGCAACTTCGAGTTCACGTCGCTCGGATACCTCCCCTCGGACGCCTCGTACTTGGAAAGCAACAGAGCCCAGCAGGTGGATATCTGGGGCGACTACATCGACACGCTTCGAATCGCGGGTGAGTCGGCGATTCCGCGACCCGTCACCGTCGTCTGGCCGGACGAATCGGCGGCCATCGCTGAAAGCGTGAACGGGACACTCGCACAACAGCAGGCACCGCAACAGGCGATGTCGTCGCTCAATAGCACGCTTCAGGACATAGAGGGGAGCGTCTGACCTGATGAGTTACTCCCGAACTCGACGATTGTTGGCGCGTCCGGCGAGTTGGACGGAACGATTGGGTGAAGAGCAGTTCGCGTATCTGCTCCTCCTCCCGTCGTTTTTACTAGTGGGGACGATGGCGTTTTGGCCCCTCGTTCGAACGTTTCAGCTATCGCTCCACGAGGACAACCTCTTCGGCGGCGGGTACGTCGGCGAATTTGTCGGGTTCGAGAACTACGTCGCGCTCCTATCCGGGGCGCGCGACAGCATCCTCGGTAGTCCGTTCATCAGCCTCGGACAACCGTTCGAAAGTGCAGTAATCGTCACCCTCATTTTTACGATTGTGTCCGTGTCGCTCGAAACGATTGTCGGGTTCGGACAGGCACTCGTCTTAGACCAAGATTTCCGCGGCCGACGCTGGGTGCGCGTGGCAATCATCATCCCGTGGGCGGTTCCAATCGCCATCCAGGGCATGATATTTTACCTCATCTTCCAGCCCGGTATCGGCTTCGGCGCCAGATTGATGCAAGACCTCGGCGTGTTCACGGCGACGCCGCTCATCAACAGCGTCGATTCGCTCATCATCATCATCATCGCGGACGTGTGGAAAACCTCGGCGTTCATGGCGTTGCTCATCCTCGCCGGACTCCAAAGTATCGACCGAACGCTGTATAAAGTCGGACAGGTTTCGGGTGCGTCGCGATGGCAACAGTTCAAATACATCACCTTCCCGCTCGTGCTACCGACGCTACTCGTCGCTATGTTGTTTCGCACCATCGATGCGATGCGCGTGTTCGGTATCGTGGAAACCGTCTCGGATTGTTCGACGATTCCGACGCTGTCGTGCCTCGTCGTCACCACGTTTACCGCGGGACGGTACGGAACGTCGGCAGCGGTGGCGTTCATCACGGCGGCAATCGTCGGCGTGGTCGCGCTGGTGTACATCGTTCGTTACGCGGATATGGGGTGAATCGTGGCGGGGCGTGATACGATGAACGGAGGCGATACCACGACGGAGAAATTCGAGGGGCCGTACACGCGCTGGGTGCAGGGAGCGATTCGAAATCCGAGGCGAGTGTACCGCGCGATGTTCTACGTCGCGGCCATCTTCTTCATCGTCACGACGCTGTTTCCGTTCTACTGGTTGCTCGTCCTCGCGCTGACGCCGCTCGACCGAATCGTCAACATGGGTCTCGTTCCGAAGGGATTCAACCCGTCGGCATTCATCGAGATGTTTCAGTTCATCCCGTTCCACCAGTACATGTTCAACAGCATCGTCATCGGACTCGTGACGACGTTCATCGTCCTTCTCATCGGCAGTTTCGCGGGGTACGCCTTCGGTCGCCTGAACTTCCGCGGGAAAGGAATCCTTCTGGTCACCTTACTCGCCGTCTCGTACTTTCCGCCCGCGGCGTTCATTTTACCCCTGTTCAACTTCTTCACCGGAAACGTCTCCGTGCTGGGCGTGTCGAGTCCGAACTGGTTCAACACGCCGGGTGCGCTAGTCACGCCGTTCAGCGGACTCTACATGCCCTTGACGATTTTTATTCTGACGACGTTTTACGGACAAATTCCGGACGGGTTGGAGGACGCTGCCCGCGTCGAGGGTTCGACGCGAATCGGGGCGCTGTTTCGCATCATCATGCCGCTTTCGGCACCGGGCGTCGCCACGGCGGGAGTGCTGACGTTCATTTCCGTCTACAACGAGTTTTTCTTCTCGTTCCTCATGACCGACGGCCAACCCCAACACTGGGCACCTATCGTGTGGGGGATTCTCAACTATCAGGGCCAGTTTCAGGCGTTCTACAACCTGATGGCCGCCGCGAGTGTCGTCGGCGTTCTGCCGGTTGCGGTTCTCGTCGTCATCGCACAGGAAAAAATCGTCAGCGGTCTCACCGCGGGCGCGCTCAAGGAGTGAATCCCAAAGCCGCACCGCCGCTTTTTCGACGGCGTCAGTTCGTTCTTCCGAGGCGTACATGCCGAATCGTAATTGCGTTCGTTGGAACGCCGGCAACCACCTGCACCAGCGGATGACTGGTTTGCAAGCCGATGAACCTCGCTGTTGACGACCACTCGGCTGGAGAATTCGGGCATGCTCGGTTCGCCGGAGTTGTCGAGCAGTTTCGGTGCGGTTTTGTCGATTTAATATCGCTGTATCAAATTTATAGATGATTTTTGACATTGGGTTTTAAATCGATGAAAATCGACTTTCAGCCGTTCTTGATTCTGTTTTCTCTATTTTGGCGGTCGATAGCTCAGACTCGGATCGGCCCATCTGATAAATAAAATATATTTATTGCTTCGTTCGGAGTGGTGTTTACGGATACCGACTACAAATAACTGCAACCGCACCGCGACAGCCACACGCCTCCCCAACTGATTCCCTCACTCGCTTTGTTCGCTCGGTCATCCGCTTTCAGAGCGAAGCTCTGACGAGCCATTCGTTCGCTTCGATCATCACGAAGACCGCACGCGAACCTCACCACTACACGCGCAGATTTAAATACCGAAACGGAACCACTCCAGTTCAACAGCCCTAAGCACGGGGCAGACAGAGAAACTATGATGGCGGACTGGCGGACCATATTCGGTCACGACGAACCCTACGACGAGCAAGAGGATGGCATCGAGACGGCCATCGAAACCGCCCGCGACGATGGCTTTTCGGTCATCGAAGGAGCTTGCGGAACTGGCAAGACCATGCTGGCGCTGACGGCGGGTCTACACCTCGTCCGCGACCCCGATAGCCAGTACGAGCGCGTGTTCGTTCTGACCAGCGTGAAACAGCAACTCCGCCAGTTCGAAACCGACCTGAAGATGATAAACGCGAACCTGCCGGACGATTGGAATCCGATTTCGGCCCTGACGCTGATCGGGAAAGCCGACGTATGTCCGTACAACCGCGAAAACGCGGGCGGCATCGACGACTCGAACGTCTACGACCGCTGTGAAGGGCTACGGGAGCGAACCCGCGATATAACCGGCGAAAGCGGTGCCACGACCGCTCAAAATCTCGCCTCACGGGCCAGAAGCCAGCAGATGGGATTGGCGGACAGCGGCAGTCAATCGGGAGGCGCGTCCTACCTCGAAACGGCGGGTGAACCGTCGCCCTATCCGCCAGAGATGCCGGAGTACGGCGATGTGGAGTACTGTCCCTTCTACGCGCAGTTTTTGGAGGACATGCCCGAGGACGGCGACCCGATCGAATCGGTTCCGTTCGATTTCGACAGCATGGGCCTCATCGAACCGAGCGATCTCGTCGCGCATTCGGTTCAGTGGGGCACCTGTCCGCACTCGATGATGGGCGCGCTGTTGAACCACGTCGAGGTCGTCGTCGGAAACTACTACCACGCCTTCGACGAAGTGACGACGGCGACGTTCACGGGCGCGCTCGTGGACGATTCGACGTTTCTCGTCTGCGACGAGGCGCACATGCTGGAACCCCGAGTCCGCGACCTCGTGAGTCAGTCGGTTGGCGACAAAACCCTGCGTGACGCGGAAGCCGAACTTACGCGCGTCATCCAACCCGTGAAGTTCGACGACAAGGATTCGACGCACACCACCGCCGATGCGAACCTCGTTCGTTCCGAACTCGAAGATGCGAGCGTGAGCCTACGGGAACTGGAGCAAACGCGCGATTTCGTCCGCGACCTCCGCGAGGAAGTTGATCGACGAGTGACCGCCTACCTCGAACGCGAACATCGCGGGTGGAAGGCGAATCTCACCGATCTGCCTGACGCGGAAATTCCGCTCCGCGACCCGACCGTCCCGCAATCGGACGAGATTTCGAAGTGGGCGGAGCAGGAGGGCTACGACGGAGGAACGTGGGCGCGCGCCGAAAAGGTCGGGGCGGTCGTCGCCAAAATCCTCAACGAGGCAGAGGAGGAAGACAGAGAGCGGAGTGCCCTGCCCGCGGGCAGGGCACTCGGCGAGTGGTATCGCAACGACCACGAGGAGTATTTCCGCGAAATCGTCCTCGAACGAACGTGGAACGACCGCGAACCCGGCGATTCGTGGCGGCGAGCGTACAACGCCCAACTCGCCATGCAGAACTGCGTTCCGAGCGACGCCATCGGCGAACAGCTCGGCGAATTCGGCGGGGGAATTTTGATGAGCGCGACACTCGAACCGCTCGAAATCTTTCAGGAGGTGTCGGGACTGGTTCACCTCGAAAACGACGGCAGACCGGTCGTGGAACGAACCTTCGGCCTGAACTTCCCGAAATCGAACCGCGAGAGTTTCGCGGTGGACGCGCCGAAGTTCACCTACAGCAACCGCGGCGCGCCGGGCGACGAGACAAGGGAACGACAGGTGTACGCTGACGCGATTCGGGACGTGGCACAGTCACCCGGCAACGTCCTCGTCGGAATGCCGAATTACGCGGAAGCGACGTGGGCCGCGGAGCATCTGCGCAAGGTTGTTGACAAGCCGGTTTTGCTGGACGAGAGCAGTGCGGACGACGCCACAGAGGACTTAAAAGACGAATTTTTCGGCGGAGAGGCGAAAGTCCTCGTCACGAGTCTTCGAGGAACTCTCACGGAGGGCGTCGATTATCGAGGCGACCGGCTCAAAGCCGCGGTCGTCTGTGGCGTTCCAATCATCAACACGGCAAGCCCGCGAACGCGTGCGGTTCGAACCGCTTACGAACGAAAATTCGGCGACGGATTTACCTACGCACTCACGGTTCCAGCGGTCAGAAAGGCACGGCAGGCACTAGGGCGAGTAATTCGCGGGACGGACGAGACGGGAATCCGCGTGCTGGTGGACAGCCGATACGCCCGCGAGTCGTGGGATGGCGTCAGGGAGTTTTTCCCGGAAGCCGAACGGGAAGAGTTTCAACCAGTCAGCCCCGACATGCTCTCGCTCGGACTGGAACGATTTTGGCAGACGCACTGAGACGGCAGGACGACGACACGAACTGCTGGCCTAACCGGCGAATCGCGGAGCGAGTCCGTAAATGACGACCTTTCGGCCCGAGTGGGCGTGACGACTAGTGGATTGTTTCCGACGGTCGAAACGGGGATAACGCGGACATCTCGCACACAATTCGCGGTTACGGAACCGAACAGTGTGACCGGTTTTTACTCGGCGCAGGCGTCCCCCGTTCAGAGGAACAAAATGACGGGGTCACCGAAATCACAGCGTCGAGCGTTTTTGAAGACGGCAGGGGGTGTTGCCGGAGTCGGAGTTCTCGGACGCATCGCGATGGCGCAGAACAACCAGACGGAGACGACGGACACGACCAATGGAGGCAATACGACTGAAACCACGGACGGTGGTACCGAAACGACGACTGGAGGTGAGCGGGTTATCGTCCTCGGCGCACGAACCGACGCTTGGCTCGGGTTGGCGCCGGGCGTCATCGAGCGTGCGGACAATCCGACGATAGGGTTGGTTCCAGGCGAACGCTATCGAATCGTCTGGGTGAACTTGGACGGTGCAAGACACCGGTTACAGATACTCGGCGAAGAAAACGGAGATTCGGGGAACGTGTTGAGGGAAACCGGAGCGTCATCCCGCAGGGGGGAAACGCGCGCGATGTCGTTCCGCGCGACCGACCGTGTGCGGCGCTATCGCTGTCGGTATCATCCGAATAGCATGCAGGGCAATATCGTCCGGTCGGGTGATTTCGGAACGGGGACGGAAGGAACGTTCACGACGGAGGAAACGACCGTCGATGACTTCACCGATACGACCGATGGGACGTTTACGACAGATACGACCGAAGGGACGTTCAACACGGGCACGACCGAACGGTTTACGACCGAAACGACGGACGATTTCACCGACACAACCGAAAGAACCGACACTACCGATACCACGAGCAACTACTAAGCGGAGTTTCTATCGCTGGTCGCGATATTTTCCAAATAACTTCGTGGACGATTCATCGGAGATTCGGTGGGGGTGAACCGGTTTTCAAAGAAACAAGCGAAAAAGCCAGATAATATGATAGAAAGGTATCATATTATCGTTCAATGTGTAGCGAGCCAATCGACAAAATATAGTTAAAGAATGTAACTTAGAAGAACGGTTAGCGGTTTTGTAAACATCGCTATTAATTTTATTCGGATTATAATATTACTCCAACATCTCCTGAGTGCAGTTGTCGAAACAGTTGGACTGTGATGACACCGGAACTGCGGGACTGTTCGCACTCGATACGGAAACAGGCGAGACCAAGTGGCACCGAGACGGTAACAGACCAGTGTACGCTGACGACCACCTCTACGTGGCAACGGAGACGGAACCGAGGCGGTCAACCCGCAGAGCGGAGTGACCGTCTGGACGGCACCAGACGTGAGAGGGTCGATGAGCGTCGCGGACGGAAGCGTCTACGTGCTCAATGACACCGAAGGTCGGATAATCTCGCTGGATGCCGATGCGGGGACGGAACAGTGGAATACCACGCTTCCGGTCGACGAGGATGACGTTTCGGGATACGCAATCTCGAACGGCGTCATCTACCTGACCGCCAACCCGGACACGGTGTACGCCCTCTCGGCTGACGACGGCAGTGCGCTGTGGACGAAAACTGCAGAGCACAGCATGGCGGACAGCACGATTGACGAGATTAGTGCTCCCGCCGTAGCGAACGGCGTCGTGTACGTCGGCACCGATGACGATTACGAGTGGAACAAGCCGGAGAACAGCGAAGAGATGGGTGCCGTACACGCCTTCGGCGGCCAAACTGGCGAGGAAGTCTGGCGCTTCGAAACCGCCGCCGACATCCAAGGGCCGCCCACGGTTGCCGACGGACAGGTCTACATCGGTGGCGAATACGCCAGCCAAGACGCCTGGGAGGACGAATCCGAGTACTCCGATCACCCCTCTGACCTGGTTGGAACGGTGTATTCGAGCAACGTAGTGTACGCACTGGATGCCGATTCCGGCGACGAGAGCTGGAGTTACGCTGTGTCGCGGTACACTAACGACAAGAGAGTTCGCGGTATCGCGGTCGCCAACGGCGACGTATACGCGTGGACCGACGACGACGCCACGTACTACCCGTCGGGTGAACTCTTCGCGCTCACATCGAGCGACGAACGACCGAACTCAGACGAACGGTTGGCTGACGATTCGCTGTACGAACAAAACTCGCGGCCAACCGAGACGATAGAGACGGAACCACCGAACGCCGACGAGAAGGAGTTCGAAGGCGGCGAGACCGTCTCGCTCGATGCCTCGAACTCGACAGATTCGGACGGCGAAATCGTCTCCTACGAATGGGACCTCGACGGTGACGGTGAGTTCGAAACGACCGGTACGACTGCCGAAGTAACGGTGCCCGACTGTGAAATCCTCGAAGTTACACTGCGCGTCACGGACGACGACGGTAGTGTCGGCACCGGTAGCGCCGAGCTGCGCGGCAAGTAACGAATCGTAACGACCTCGGTCGCTTTTTTTATCGCTGTTCGACCAGTTCAGGCGTACCACCTTCGACGACGTGAGCGTCTCGGGCGTCGAACCCGACGCGAACCCGGTCGTTTTCCGGTGCCTCCGAAACCCGAAGTATGACCGGTTTGCCGTTCCAGTCCAGGTGTACGCGGAACGCTTCGCCGAGAAACTCGACCGTCTCGACGGTCGCCGAGAACGTATTTTCGCCACCGCCCAATCGAAGTGCTTCGGGGCGAACGCAGAACGTCACGTTGCCGTCCGTCGCGTCTGCAACTCTAAACTCGTGGTCGTCGACCGCGACCAGCGACCCCCCCGTTTCGTGTGCAGCCGTCTCGCCCGAGAAAACGTTGTTTTCACCGACGAACTCCGCGACGAATCGTGATTTGGGTCTGCGATACACATCCTCTGGGGAACCGATCTGCTCGATTCGACCGTCGTGCATGACGGCCACGCGGTCGCTTATCGCCAGCGCCTCCTCTTGGTCGTGGGTGACGTAGATGGTCGTAATGCCGAGGTCGGACTGGATTCTGGAGACTTGCGTTCGAAGGTCGTCCCGGAGGCGCGCGTCGAGGGCGCTCATCGGTTCGTCCAAAAGAAGCACGTCCGGGCCGGGGGCGAGGGCGCGAGCGAGGGCAACGCGCTGTTGCTGGCCGCCGGAGAGTTCGTCGGGATTACGGTCGCCGAAGTCGGCCAAATCGACCAATTCGAGGAGTGATTGAACGCGCTCGTCTCGCGTCACCGTTCCGGGCGGGTCGCGGAAACGGAGGCCGTATCCGACGTTTTCCGCGACGCTCATGTGGGGAAACAGCGCGTAGTTCTGGAAGACGATTCCCACGTCGCGGTCTTCCGGCGGCACGCCAGTCATTTCGCGTGTTCCGAACTGGACTGTTCCTGCGGTCGGTTCCTCGAATCCGGCAATCGCGCGGAGCGTGGTCGTCTTGCCGCATCCGGACGGGCCGACGAGGGTGAAGAATTCGCCGTTTTCGACGTGAATCGAGAGTTCTTCGAGGGCGGTCACGCCGTCGTACTCCTTGCGCACGCCGGAGAGACGAACGTCAACCATTTTTCCACCTCGTTGCGTCCATCCGCCCACCTCCGAAGGACAGTCTATCCATTCTCCCACCTTCCGCCGAGGCGATCGATGACGACGAAACTGACCGCGGTAACCGCGAGCAGAACGGTTCCCATCGCGGTCGCTGGGCCAAGCGTTCGGTTGCCGAGGTAGCGTTCGACGGCGACGGGCATCGTGTAACTGCTACTGCCCGTGGCAAGAATAACTGTCGAGTCGAATTCGCCGATGCTGATCGCGAAGGCGAAGGCGGCCCCGGCGGCGAGTCCGGCCGCGACGAGTGGGAGTTCGATGTCCACCAACGACCGGAATCGGGTCGCTCCGAGCGCTCGCGCGGATTCGACCATTCGGGGGTCGATACCGGAAAGCATCGGGGCGACGTTTCGCGTGACGAAGGGGTAGGCCGCGACGGCGTGAGCCGCGACGATGGCGACCGCGCCGCCGACTTGGATTCTGGTTCCGGCGACCGGAACGCCGAAGACGAGTCCGCGAAGCATGCCGAGACCGACCATCACGCCGCTAACCGCGAAGGGAGCCATCGCAATCGCCTCCACGAGTCGGCCACCGCGCGCTCTGGAAACCACCGCAATGACGACGCCTATCGGGAGCGCGATGAGGAGCGTGCCGACGCCGAAGAACAACGAGTTCTGGACTGCGACGCCGGGTTTCGTCTGAAAAGTTGCCCCCGAAACCTGCCGGGTGACGAGAAATTCGTAGTACCGCAGGGTGAATCCGTTCGGCCCGGTCAGGCTTTCGAGGACGGTGCTGACGAGGGGGCCGACGAAAAGGACGCCGACGACGAGGACGTAGACCAGCACGCCCGCGCGTTCGAGCGACTCCGATAGCCCGCGAACGCCCGAAAACAGCCGTTTTCGGGCAAGTGGCCGACTCGCTCGGGTTGCTGAAGTCTGTCGCGCTTCGTACCTGAGGTATGCGTAGGTCAGCCCCAGTGAGAGGGTGGTTTCGAGAACGGCGAGAACCGCGGCTTCCGAATAGTCGAGCCTTCGGACGAGGTCGTATATCCACACCTCGACGGTCTGGAACTGGAAGCCACCCAGCGCGAGCACGATGGGAAACGACATGAACGTGAAGATGAACGCGAGAAGCGTACCGGTCAGAATCGCGGGGAGGAGTTGCGGAAGGAGCACGTCGCGGAACGCTCGAAACCGCCCTGCGCCGAGGCTGCGGGCGGTTTCGACTTCGCGCGCGTCCACGCTCTCCCACGCTGCGTTCGTTATTCTGGCGACCAACGGCGCGTTGTAAAACGCGTGAGCGACCACGATTGCTGGCAGATTGTAGAGTAAGGAATACGGTCCCAGTCCCACGATTCCGAGCGCGTCGTTTAGCAGGCCTCGCTGGCCGAACATCGCCACAAAACCGATGGCGACGAGAATCGAGGGCATGACGAACGGGATGATGGTCAGCGACCGAATCATCCGTCTGCCGGGGAACTCGTAACGCGAGAGAATGTACGCACCCGGCAATCCGATGGCGACGCTGGCGAGCGTGGAGAGAAGCGCTTGCCACGCCGTAAAGCCGAAGATTTCGTTGATATAAAACTGGTCGGTTAGAACGTTCAGGAAGGCGTCCAGACTGCCCGCATCCGCAAAGACGATGGCAACCGGAAAATAGAATAGCACGGCGAGGACGGCAGTGGTTGCGACTCCGAGAAGGGGGAGCGCGTGCCGTTCCAGCCACTGCCGAACTTCCATTCAGTTGGTTGCGATTTGCCGCGCCCACTTGTCAACCCATCCTTCGACGTTGCCCTTCAGATCGTCGTAGGAGTAGGTCACCGGTTGGTCGGGCGCTTTGGCGTACTCGTCGAACTCCTTTCCGGGGTCGGCCCAGTCGGTCGCCGGGAACTGGACGTTGAGCGTCGGAATCTTCGACTGGGCTTTCTTCGAGAGCACGAAGTCGAGGAAGACGTCGGCCAACTGCGGGTTGTCCGTGTCGGCGAACTTCGCCATCCCTTCGGGGTTCGCGTAGCCCTGTCCGTTCAGGAAGCCGATTTGGTGTTTTTGCATATCCGCGCCGGAGCGGTTTGCGTACACCTGGTCGGTGGAGTAGGAGACGACAATCGGCCGTTCGCCGTTCGAGTAGGCCGTGTAGGCCGCATCCCACGACCCGAGAATTTGGGTATCGTTTTGCATCAACTGCTTCCAATAATCGAGATATGCGTCGGGGCCCTTCTCGTGAATCGACCAGAGCAGAAATGCGCGCCCGGTAACCGCCTGCTGGGCGTTTTGGGTGATGAGCGTGCTCCGGAACTTCGATTTCGTCAGCGCGTCGAATGAGGCGGGTTCGTCCACTTGGTGTGCGTCGTAAACGAGGCTGATGTAACCCGTGTCGTACGGAACCGCCCGCCGTTTCGGGTCGAACTTCAGATCGTCTTTGACGTGGCCGTAGTTCGACAGCGAATCTGCAACCGGAGCGAACAACCGTTTACCGCCGATTTTGTCGTCGATCGTGATGAGATGGTCGACGTTCAAACCGACGTACACGTCGGTGTCGATGGTGACGCCCTGCGCTTTTCGCTGAATGAAATGATTCACCTCGTTTTCGGGCGTCTGCCATTCGAGCGTGGCCTGCGGATATTCCTTTTCGAACTCCGTTTTCAGCCACTGGCCGGGCGAGGAACTCGGCGAATCAACAAGCGCGCTGTACGTGGCAACTTTCAGCGTGCCACCGAGCTCGGCTTGAGCGGTCGTCTTAGCGGACGTTCCCGAAGCACCGGAGTCCGTCGGTTCCGAACCGGAATTGTCGAGACAACCGGCGAGCCCTGCGAGGGCGGCGCTTCCCGCCGTGAGGAATGTTCGACGTTTCATTACCCAGTGGTTGTAGTCGGTGATACTTAACCGGCATGATGTTCGGCCCGTGGAGAGAAGTGGACAGGAGGGAGTGTAAATTAAATATCGCTATATGAAATATGCCGAGGATGGTATCACGCTTGCAGAATGGAAACTTCGAGTAGATTGAGATTCGTGCTGAAGTACGTGGCGTCCTCTCCGAGTCGAAGACGGTCACCGGTCGGCAGAAATTGGCGCGTGAACAGGAACGTGTAGATGGGCGTCCCGTAGATTTCGTAGGTGATGACGTATCCGTTATAATCGTCCGGTTGCGAAAGTACCTGCACGCCGTCGGGCGGTTCATCGAGGATGGCGACGGTTATCGTGGCGGGAAGATTTCCGAGGACGCGAAACGGAACGTGAGGGTGATAATCGCGGGTGAACAGCAATGCGGTACCAATCGGCGGACGTTCACCGGTCTGGCGGGTGAGGACGTTAAAAACGGATTCGAGCGAAGGGGGACCGACTGAAGTGGCGTCGATGAGTTCCGATGGTTCGTTCGCTCGTTCACGGTCGTCTTTCATACCAGTTCAGTCATTTTGGAGTACGGAAACGGACGGTTTGGTACCCACTCTTCTCTCTGTCGTATTCGAAAAATGAACGCGAAATCTCGTTGTTCTTCAACCAACACAACAGCGGACTACTTAGTTGCCGCCTCCGCCTTGGAGGTTGGTGCTCAGCAGGTTGAGTTCGCTGCTGAAGATGGTGGCGTCGCCAGAGAACCGTCGTCGGTCGCCCGAACTGAGACTCGCAGACCTTGAGAACATCATCGTGGTTATCGCCGCGTTTTGGCCCCCAAGGTTGTAACGAATCACGTAGCCGCTGTAGTCGTCGGGCTGGCTGATTTCGGGCACGTCACCGCCACCGGGTCGTTCGAGCAGTCGCACCGTAGTCGATTGCTCCAAGGCGTTCGTGACGCGGAATGGAACGTTCGGGTGGTAGTCGTATGTGTAGACCAACACCTCACTGTCCTGCGCTGCGGCGGTTCCGGCACTACCGAGACCCAACGCAAGCGCACCCGTTGCGAGCGCGCCCTTCTTCATAAACGAGCGTCGTTCTGCCGATTCGACGTTTTCTGTGTCTGTTTGTTTCTTCTCGGTCATCCCTTTTCCCCTCCCGGGGTGACAGGCTATAGGCCGGAACCTACGATAAAGGGCTTCCACCGTTTTGCAGGCCAATGAAAAACTATCCTCGTTAGGTTCACACCAGCAATCGACTCGAACAGTTAACATTCGAACCCTCTTTTCCGTTACCGAGTCGCCTGAGGCCGTTTCCGGGTGGTAATGACGAAAACCACGCCATCGTCGTGAGGTGATTCCATCGAGCAACGCGAATCGCCGACGGCGTATCGGAGCGAGCGGACGGAAAAGAGCCGTTACGACCGAGCGCGTGTGAATTGCTCCCCGACTACGCCGTTTCGAGTTCACCGTCGGAACCAGTCCACTCGGTAAGACTCCCCTCGTAAAACCCGATGTCGTCGTAGCCCAGATGCGAGAGGACGACGTAGGTGTGGCTGATTCGTCGGGCAGTGTTGCAGTAGAGAACTACCCGCTTGTCGGGTGTCACGCCGTTCGAATCGAGGATGTCGCGGAGTTCGTCCGACGATTTGAGACCGCGGGTATCGTCATCCACGAGGTCGAGCCAATCGACGTTGATCGCACTCGGTAGATGTCCCTCGGCAAACTCCTGGGGGTCGCGGGTATCGACCAGCACGGCATCCGGGTCGTCGATTGCCGATTCGACTTCTTCGCGTCCGATAAGTGGATTTTCCTCGGGTTCTCGAACCCGATACGTCACCGCATCCGGGTCTACTGTGTTGGACGTCGTTTCGTGGGTTCCTTGCCACGAACTGAAATCTCCATCGAGGAGGTGGAGGTTTTCGTGGCCGTACAGTTCGGCGGTGACGAGGAATCGTGCCGCGAACACGCCGTGCATGTCGTCGTAGGCGACGATGGTGTCGTTTTCGGTGATTCCGGCATTTCCGAGGAGGTCGGCCCACGTTTCGGCCCCGGGGAGCATTCCCGCGTCGTCCGCGTCGGCGGAGCGAAATTCATCGAACGGAATGTTGACCGCAGTCGATAGGTGGCCGATTCCCTCGAACTCCCATTCGTCGCGCACATCGACGACGTGTACCTCGTCCAGTCGTGCTGCGAGCCAGTCCGCGGAAACGACGACGGTATCCTGCATCAAATCGACCTAGCGACGCCAACGTCTTAGCCACCCGGGTTCCGTCGAATCGAGCGGAAGACCGGAGAATCCGGAAATAATTTCCGGATGTTTGTGGTTGATTTCCGCCAGTGTATCCGACGACAACGCTTTGCGGTGAAATCGGGCGTATTTTGCGGCAATATACGCCGGAAGACTCGACAGAAGGCGGAACCTTCCGGCAGTAACAACGATATAATCGGGGCGCAGAAAGATAGACGTGCATGAGTAACAGTGATTACGCAAAAGACGTGCTCGTGACCGCGGACTGGGTCGAGGACAACTTGGATAAGTTCGAGAGCGATGATCCCGAATACCGCCTAGTAGAGGTGGACGTGGACACCGAGGCGTACGACGACGCCCACGCCCCCGGCGCAATCGGGTTCAACTGGGAAACCCAACTACAAGACCAGACGAAGCGGGACATCCTCGAAAAAGAGGACTTCGCAGACCTGCTCGGAAACCACGGTATCACCGAAGATTCCACCGTCGTCTTGTACGGTGACAATTCCAATTGGTTCGCGGCCTACACCTACTGGCAGTTCAAATACTACGGCCACCGCGACGTGCGCCTGCTGGACGGCGGCCGCGACTACTGGGTCGAAAACGACTATCCGACCACGGACGAAGAGCCGGAATTCTCCGGAGTCGAGTACAACGCCCGCGGGCCGTTCGAGGGAATCCGCGCCTACCGCGACGACGTGGAGAAGGCGATCGACCGCGGCGTTCCACTCGTGGACGTTCGCTCGCCAGAAGAGTTCAGTGGCGAAGTGCTCGCCCCGCCAGGACTCCAAGAAACCGCACAGCGCGGCGGCCACATTCCCGGCGCGTCGAACGTCTCGTGGGCGGCCACGGTCAGCGACGACGGCACGTTCAAAAGCCCCGATGAACTCCGCGAACTGTACGAGAGCGAAGGCGTAACGAACGACCAGGAGGTCGTCGCCTACTGCCGAATCGGCGAACGCTCCTCGATTGCGTGGTTCGCGCTATCGGAGCTGCTCGGCTACGACAACGTCGTCAACTACGACGGGTCGTGGACCGAATGGGGCAACCTCGTCGACGCACCTATCGAGACCGGAAGCGGAAACTAGTCGCAAAGCGGTCGATAAATCAGTATTTTCTATCGATGAAAGTGGTCGAGGAGGTTCGATAAGAGCAACACGTCAGAGGTACGTATCTATACAGAGACCTACTAGCAGGGGTTATAGAGAAGCGACCGAATCTCGATACTGACGCGTCTTCCGGACGCTTCACGAGATCACACATGACCGGTAGTTTCGATACAATCGACAAATTGGCCGAACCGAAACCGAGAGCCACCGACGGGCGATCGTTGGAGTTGTCGTCCGTCGTGGTCGAGTACAATGGCGAACCGGACAGATGTACTATTTATCCGACCGAAGCGACCCGCCTCCAGCGAATGGCGAACTGGATGACCGCCGACGCGGATGCGTTCGTTCCGCTTGACGAGATGTGTTAGTCCGTAGCCTGCTCGCGGTTCGTCCTTCGTTCGTCCGTTTTCTTTCCGCCGTCGGAGAATACAAGCGGGTCGCCTGCGTACCGTGGCGCATGGATTCGGACGAATTTGTCGAAGCAGTCCGTAAGGAGAACGAAACCGCCCTCTCGCGGCTCGGTTCATCGAAATCCCTGTACGCGGCAACCGGAGGCGAACTGGAACCCGACGAAGTGTTTCGGGCCGCCGCCGACTCCGAGCATGCGGCATCCGAGACGTTCACTCGGTGGGCCGATTCGGAAGACGACGAGGATGCGAGCGACCTGTTTGCGAGCAACGCCGAGACGGAGACGAAGCATTACGAGACGGTTTCGGGGAAAATGGACGACCACGAACCGGGCGATATTCCTGCACTGCACGAGTATCTCCGCGGACTGGACGACACCCGCGAACGACTGGGTGGATTCGTCGGGCGCACGCTCGCGAGCGAAAAATCGAAGACGCAGTTGACTGGTTTTTTCACCGGGCAGGCGGACCCCAAATCGGCGAGTCTGTTCCGCGATTTGAAAGGCGACCTCGAAGAACAGTTGGACGGAGCGGTCGAGCTGCTCGCCGAACGTTGCAATTCCGACGAAGAGTGGGAGCAGGCAAAAGAGGCCGCTAACGGCGCGATTACCGCGGCGTACGAAGAGTACACGGAATCATTGGAGTCGATGGGCGTCAATCCGAAACCAGTCTGCTGAGTGAAGTCCACCGCGAAGTTCAGACGCCGCTTACGGTTTCGCGGTGTGCTTTGACGTGGTCGTAAGCGCTCTCGATTCGTTCTTCCGTCTCCTCGTCAACGTCGGATTTGAGTTCCGACAGCGAGTGCATGATTCGGTCGAGTCGGCCGTGGTCGGGACCGTGGTCTGCTTCCGCGAGGTCGCTTAGCGTATCGGCTTGCGATTCGAGTCGGTCTTTTACGTCGCCGGAAACATTCGTGCTAGCGTGTTTCAGTTCCTCTGCGGCTTGCACCAGTTCTTCTCGTGGCATGGCCGGGACTACGACGGGAAGGAAAATAGTGCTATGGGCGCGTGCAAAAATGGGTGCGGAATCGCATCCGAAACGGAAGTATCGCCGCTCCTCAACCGGGAGATATTCGGCAGAATTCGAACGCGAACGACCGGTGAAGGGGAATCGCGGAAACCCCAAAACCCTCCCAGATTGCCCATTCGAAAATTGACTCGGGCATCGCGTGTCGCAGCACGGTTGCCGATTATAGGGGTGAGCAGGAATTCCCCCATCCCCCCAGAATGCGGGGGTGACCGCATTCACTCATTGTTGATAGTCGAGTAATGTGTAAATAGTGCTTCGAACGTCCAGCTTTTTTATTCGTATCGAAGCGCGTCGATGGGGTCGGTTCGGGCCGCGCTCCACGCCGGATACAGTCCGGCGACCACGCCGACGAGAACGCCGACCGCGATTGCGATGGCGAACCACTCCAGCGGGAAAGTGAGCGACACGTCGATGTAGCCCGCGACGAGGTACGCCGCGCCGACGCCAAGCGGCGTTCCCAGCAGTGCACCGAGCAGGCCGAGCATGACGGCTTCCACGAGGAACAACTGAATAACGTCCCGGCGCTGTGCGCCGACGGCTTTCATGATACCGATTTCCTTGGTTCGCTCCGTAACGCTGACAAGCATGATGTTGGCGATACCGATGGAACCGACGACCAGCGAGATGACGGCGATACCCGTCACGAAGCCGGTGAGCGTGTTGAGCAGGTCTTGCACCTGCTGGAGCAGTTCCTCATTCGTCCGGGCAGAAAAGTCGTACTCCGTCGGCATGAGCGAAGCTGCATCCGAATCAGCTTCGAGATAGCGGAGCATCTCGTCGCGGGCGGGTTCAACCGCGTCCGGGTCGGTCGCAACGACCGTGAGCAGCGGATACACGCGGCGATTCTCGCCGTCAATCGACACGCTCGTCTCGTAGAACGGGTCGGTCGGCGTGTAGACCCGCGGTTGGGAGGCAAAACCCTCGAACGGCCCCTGACTTTCGGAACCATTCAGAATGCCGACCACGGTAGCGTTGACGCCCGAACCGTTCGCGCGGAGGATGGCGATGGAGTCGCCGACCGAGACGTTTTCGTCGAATTGGGTCGCCGCGGCGGTGTTCAGGACGACTTCGTTCGCGCCGCTCGAGAACGCGCTGCCGGATTCGAATTCCGCGCCGTCGAAGTACCCGGGCGTGATGGCGACGACATCGCTTCTGGCCACCGTGTCGTTGCCGTACCTGAGCCCCGAGGTCGGAACGCTCCCGCGCGGGATGACGCTTTCGACGGTGTCGATGCCCTCGATTCGGGTTATATCGCGCTCTGAGAACACGGGTTGTGCGCCCGCGCCGGGCGCACCCTGCTCTCCCTCGGGGCCGGTCCAGACGTAGATTTGTTGGGCTTCCTCGCCGCCAACGTCGCCGATGATGGACGCCTGTACGCTTGCACCGAGAGTTGCGAGCGCGATGACCGCCGCAACCCCGATTATCACGCCGAGCGTCGTCAACGACGAGCGGAGTTTGTGACCCCGGATGGAGCGCCAACTCATTCGGAACACTTCGCGCGCGTCCATCAGTCGTGTTCTCCGTGGTTTTCGGTCGTGCGCGCCGCAGCCATACAAACGTGAACGGAGTATATCGTCAAAATCCTACCGCCGACGCGAGTTGGGTTGGGTCGAAAACCACATGGACAACGTGGCGCGCGCATCGGCGGGTCTGAGGAGAACGAGGTTTCGCAAAAATCTCGGACGCGAGCGGTGCAACCGCGAGCAACGAAGACCCGTCGATTATCTCGCGAGGGATGAGCAACCGAGCGCAGGCGAGGGAGCGAATCGGTTGGGAAGGATGTGGCGGTTGCGGTGGCAGTTATTTATTGTCGTGATTTGCTCACTACTATTTGACGATACTACGTTTTGGCAAATCACGACAACAAACGAAGCCCTCGAACTTCGCTCGTTTCACTCGCTCCGCCCTCGCCCTTCATCCGCCACGGAACCGCCTTGGTCACACCCACCCCAGCCGATTCCTTTGCTCACTGCGTTCGTTCTGGTCATCCACCATCAGTGGTACGCTCTGATGAGCCATTCGCTCGCACGGGAAGAGACACGGTTTCCCCTGCTCTCGTTCGCGTCGCTCACGAGAACTCCGCCGTCGCTCACGAAGACCTCGCACGCTATCAAGACAGGCCTTCGGACGATATGTCCTCAGGCCTGTCTCAGCGCGCCACAGGAAATAAAGCGAAATTCGTAACTCCACCTATCCAAACGTCCTCGCAAACCTTTTTCGAACCGAGGCGAAAAACCACATCGTATATGAAATCGACGGGTGGAAGCGACGAGGCGAAGCGAAACGCGGGCGAGAGCGCGGCAGAGGCGGTCAAAGACGGGATGGTCGTCGGACTGGGAACGGGAAGCACGGCGGCTCACGCGATTCGCGCGATTGGGCGCGCGGTGGACGCCGGAATGGATATACGGGGAGTTCCGACTTCGTTCCAGTCGCGCCAACTAGCCCGTAAGGAAGGGATTCCGCTGACCGACCTCGATTCGGTGTCGGAAATCGACCTCGCAATCGACGGGACAGACCAGTTCGCCGGAGGAAGTCTCATCAAGGGCGGCGGGGCGGCCCACGCCCGCGAAAAAGTGGTAGACAGTGCGGCGAAACGGTTCCTCGTCGTGGCAGACCCGAGCAAGGAAGCGGAACGACTGGATCACCCAGTCCCAGTCGAAGTGCTTCCCCCCGCTCGAACCACGGTAGCCGCGGATATCCGGGAGTTGGGCGGGGAACCCACCTTGCGCGAAGCGGAACGAAAGGACGGTCCGGTCGTCACCGACAACGGAAATCTCGTTCTCGACTGTTCGTTCGGTGAGATTCACTCGCCCCGGGAGCTCACGAGGAGTCTCGCGTCGATTCCCGGCGTGGTGGAACACGGCCTATTCGTCGGGATGGCGGACGAGATTCACGTCGGCACCGACGACGGCGCGGAAATTCGGTAGTCGGAGGGTCGGAGAACGTTCAGCAGTCGCTGGGCGGGCGAAAAATAAATGGAAGAAAGTTTCGTGTTTTACAGGTCGCGAGGTTGGACCGTCTTCCGGTCGTTTTCCTCGGCACGTCGGGCGGCGTCATCGAGGAGCGCAGCGACTTCTTTGTCGAGTGCATCGTAAAAGTCCGACGCAACGTTTTTGTCGTCGAGCGCTTCCTTCACAGCGGCTTTGACAATAAGGTCTGCCATACAGGATTGACGTTCCGTAGCCCAGTTAATAAAGCTTCCCAAATTATGCGGTTAAGCCCCACGAGTAGAAGAATCCGCCCGACTCTACCAACTGGGCCAAAACTTTTAAGTTGAGAAAAGTAGACAGGCGTGGGACGATAGACGGGAGTAGGAGGAACACAGAGAGGCATATATGCGGGAATTACTCGAAGCGGTCGCCGCGGGAGAACTGAGCGTCACCGAAGCCGAGTCAAGACTGTCGGGCTACGCGACGACGGAGGCCGGACGCTTCGACGCCGCCAGAGAGACGCGCAGAGGCGTCCCGGAGGCGATTCTCTGCGACGGGAAAATGCCCACCGAGGTAGCAACCCTCGCTACGGCGGCCGTCGAAACGGCGGGGCGAGCGCTGGTCACGCGGGCCAACGACGAGCAGATACGAGCAGTCCGCGCACGCCTCGCGGAGGAGCATCCGGACGCGAACGTCCGAGTCCGCGAGCGAGCAAACATTCTCGTCGCGCACGCAGTCGGATTCGACAAACCAGAACTCGACGCCACGGTGGGCGTCGTCAGCGCGGGCACGAGCGACGCGATTCCCGCCGGAGAGGCGGTCGCCGTCGCGGAAGAGATGGGCGCAACCACCGAAGAGATTCACGACGTGGGCGTGGCGTCCCTCGTGCGCGTGCTGGACGAAGTAGATGCGCTCCGCGACCTCGACGTGCTCGTCGTCGCCGCCGGACGCGAGGGGGCGCTCCCCACGGTAATCGCGGGGTTAGTCGATACGCCCGTCATCGGCCTGCCGGTTTCGAACGGCTACGGCCACGCCGGACAGGGAAAATCCGCGCTCTCGGGGATGTTGCAGTCCTGTACCGTCCTTTCGACCGTGAACATCGACGCTGGATTCGTGGCGGGTGCACAGGCAGGGTTGATAGCGCGAGCGATAGATTCGGCGAAGGAATGATGATGGGAGCGAAAAGTCGAGAGTAGTTCAGGGGTGTCGTTCAGGCGGACTGCGTTCGAGTGTCTTGCCGTTGACGTCGGAAACTGACCACCGTAAGCGGGAGAAGAATCGCCAGCAGGACGGCGAAACCAATGGTAGCGAAATGCAGTTCGAAGAACCCGACAGCGGCAAGGTACGCCCAGAAGAGCGCGTACCCGGTATCAGTGACGAGAACGATTCGCGGTTTATCCTGGATGTACCGACCGTAGAGCATGACGAGTTGG
Organism: Haladaptatus pallidirubidus; assembly: GCF_020700235.1. Taxonomy (GTDB): domain Archaea; phylum Halobacteriota; class Halobacteria; order Halobacteriales; family Haladaptataceae; genus Haladaptatus; species Haladaptatus pallidirubidus. The sequence goes on from NZ_CP085301.1 coordinate 1,066,476, forward strand.
GCGACGAAACTCACTACCGCGAGACCAATGAGAAGGAGACGCATTTTCTGTACGGTCGTTTTTCTCCGATATAATCGTTGTGCTACGAACGGTTCTATCGGATGAGCAGTCGTCGAAATCGTGGGAGAAACGAAAATCAGCGAGTGGTCACGCCGAGACTTTGATTTTGTCTTCAGCGCCCAACGCTTCGACCACCAGTTCGGCAACGTCCACGACTTCGATGTCCTCTTCGTATCCACCCGTTTTCCGTCCGTCCTCGTACATCGTCATGCACATCGGGCAGGCGACGACGAACTTCTCGACGCCCGAGGCGGCGTCCGTGTCCTCCAGCGCCTCCCGGATGCGCTCCTCGCTCGGTTTGGGGTCTTCCTCGAAATCCATCCAGAGGCCGCCGCCGCCGCCGCCACAGCAGAACGAGTTGGCGCGGTTGCGCGGCATCTCGTCTAGCGTACAACCGGTACCTTTGACGATTTCGCGGGGTGCCTCGTACTCGTCGTTGTACCGCCCGAGGTGACACGGGTCGTGGTAGGTGACGGTGTAGTCGAGTTCGTTCCCGGACAGACCCGTGCGGCCCGAGCGGAACAGTTCTTCCACGACCTGCGTGTAGTGATAGACCGGTGCGTCGAACTCCTCCGCCATCTCCGGATACTCGTTTTTGAACGTGTTGTAGCTGTGCGGGTCGGTACAGACAATTTTGTCGAAATCGCATTTCTCGAACGCGGCGACGTTGTCCTCAACGAGCATCTCGTACAGGCCTTCCTCGCCGACCCTGCGAACGTCGTTTCCGTCGTTTCGCTCCTCCTCGTAGAGGATGCCGTAGGAGACGCCCGTCTCGTGGAGGATGGTAGCCAGCGAGCGCGCAACGCGGCGATTTCGCTCGTCGTAGGACGGATAGTCGCCGACGTACCAGAGGAACTCCACGTCCTCGTCGCGGGCATCGGGAATTTCGAAGTCGAGTTCCTCCGTCCACTCGGGACGACGGCGTTCGGGGTCGCCGAAGGCGTTCCCGTTCTGGAAGACGTTCATCATCGCGTCCTGCACGTTCGCGTCCATCTGGCCGGATTCGGTCAGTCTGCGGTTCATGTCGCTGAACGACGTGAGGTGTTCGATGTCAACCGGACAGGCGTCCATGCACGCCATGCAGGACATGCAGGATTCCATGGTCCTGCTGTCGATGACGCTGGAACCCCCGTCCGCGATGATTGGCTTCTCGTCGGTCGTTCCGGCGTCCAGATTCTCGCGGTACTGTTTCAGGTCGAGAATCACATCTCGGGGGTCGAGCGGCCGACCGGAGGCCTTTGCCGGACAGACCGACGAACAGCGGCCGCATTTCGTACAGGCGTCCTGGTCGAGCAGCTGCCGCCACGAGAAGTCGTCGATACTCGTCGCGCCGATTTCATCGGGGCTGGCGTCGGACGGGACGCCCGGAAGCCGTTTGCCCGCTTTCTCGTCGCGCGTGACGACGTTGGCGAACGACGAGAGCATGTGGAACGGTTTGGCGTAGGGAATCGCCGCAACGAAGACGAGCGCTGGAATCGCGTGCGCCCACCAAACGACCGGATACCATGCCACTGCGGCAGTTTCAGAGACGCCCGCGATTTTGAGCACGTCGGCTACGAACCAGCCGACAAAACTGACGGTTTCGAAGTCAGGAAAGCCGGTTCCGAGAATTCGGAACCCTTCGGTGATGTAGCCGCCGACGCCGAGCACGAACAGCGTCCAGATGAACAGGTCGTCCTCTCTACTGGTGTGTTTCCCCCAAAGACGGTGGTTTCGGACCCAGTAGCGTCGGTAGATGGCCATGCCGACGCCGACGACGAACAGCAGGCCCATCGCGTCCATCACGAGCGAGTAGGCGAGGTAGAAGTTACCGGCGAAAAACGAATCCTCACTGCCGAGGACGTAGTGGGTGAACTTCTGGTAAATATCCATATCGATGGCGAGAATTGTCGTACCGATGAGGAGGGTCAAAAATCCCCATAAGATGAACGAGTGCATCAAGCCGCCGTACAGGTCGCGGTTGAACTGTTTCTCGTTCGAAAGCACAACTTTCGCCGCGTGCGTGATTCGACCCGGAAGGCCGTTCAGTCGCTCGAACCAGTCGTCTTCCCCGTTTGCGTACCGCGCGAAGCGGTTGTAAACGCCGAACAGGAAGAAGAAGACGGCAACTGCGGCGAGGAAATAAAATATCGCCTCGCCGATAAGCCCGATTCTCCAGAACGTCGGACGCGTCGTGCCCGACGCCTGTGCAAGCGCGAAGATTTCCATGTTTTATCAGGTGGAGACGAATTGCTTAAATCTTGCTTCCCGTCCATCCTCCCGCTGTCTTGCGAGAATAAAAAACAAATTTGTAATTTATACGAATACCCAGCCGACGAGCGCGCAGATGAGACAAATCGCCGGAACGTCGCGGCGCGAAATCGCCAGCGGGGGAAGGGTTGGGTTCCACGCGAAACAGCGAACGCGGAGTGCGAGCGAAAACGTATCCGCGCGGGAGAACACGCGCGCCACCCCCGCTGCCCCGACGAGCTGCATTCGCTCCGCGAGCGACCGCTCCGTTCCGAGTCGGGCGGCGATAGCTTCTCGAATCGCCCGTAAATCGGCCTGTAAGACCGGAAGAAAGCGAAAAACGAAGGCGACACCCATCCCTAAAAATTGACCGGGGCGACCGGGGACGAGCCACTGAATCGCCGCGCGCGACTCCCGAACCGGCGTCGTCCGGATGTACGCGGCGCTCACACAAAGGATGAGAATCACGCGATAGCTGGCCAGCGCGGGCGGAATCGCGTCTGCCGGAACGAACCACGGCGACCCGAGCGTCAGGGACGCGAACAGCGGCCCGCCGAGCAAAAACGGAAAGACGGATCGAAACTCGCGGAGCACCCAGAGGGGCGACGTCTCCGCAGAGATAAGAACGACTCCGACAAGCACGCTTAGCAATGCAAGACCGCGCGGCGTCGTGTGTGCGAGCGCGGCGAAGGCGAAGACGGCCTGAAAAAACAGCTTCACCCGGGGGTCGAGTCGTTCCGAAAAGGCCCCCATTGAACGATGCGAAAGCGTCATGGGACGTGGATGCCGAAATCGGCGATTTCCGACGCCACATCGTTCGGTTTTCCATCGACTGCAACCCGTCCGTCCTGGAGTGTGACAACTCTGTCGGCGAGCGGCCACACGTCACGCAGGTCGTGCGTGACGACGACGAATCCGGTTCCCTTGTCCGAACAGCGTTCGAGGTGGGTGATCACGGAATCGCGCGCCGGAGCGTCCAATCCGGTAAACGGTTCGTCCAGCACGAGGTGTGCCGGTTCCATCGCCAGCGCGCCCGCGATAGCGACGCGCTGGCACTCGCCGCCGGAGAGGGAGTCGATTCGGTCGTTTTTCCGGTCAGCCATTCCGACCGCGGAAAGCGAGGTTTCCACCCGGCGGTCGATTTCCTCGTGGGAAAGACCGAGGTTTTCGGGGCCGAACGACACGTCCGCGCCGACAGTCGCCGAGACGAAAGTGTCTCGCGGATGTTGAAACACCATTCCGACGCGCGTTCGCGCGGCCACGAGGTCGTCTTCGACCGGCGTTCCATCGACCAGTACCTCACCCTCGTCGGGCGTGAGCAGGCCGTTGAAATGCCGGACAAGCGTCGTCTTGCCGCTCCCGTTCGGCCCGGCGAGGACGACGAACTGTCCGTCGGAAATCGTCAGCGAGACGCCGTCGAGCGCGACCGTTTCACCGAATCGGTGAACCAGGTTTCGCGTCGTTATCATTCGGCGGTGACGCGGTCGCTCCGAACGATACCGACCGCGGCGGTGATTTTGAACGCTTCGAAGGGAACGAACGCCAATGCCGAAAGCGTGAACGCCTCGACCAGCGCGTAGTTACCGAAGTACGAGAAGCCGACCGTTCCGAGCACGTAGATGACGGCGGTTCCGGCAGCCATCCCGGCGACGAGTCGAACGACACCGACTCGTTTCGGGTCGTGGAGCGTCAAACCGCCGTGGACGATGATGCCGATGACGAACGCGGCGACGGGGTACGAAAGCAGGTAGCCGCCGGTGAGTCCGACCAGTTCAGCGACTCCGGCGGAGCCATTGGCAAAAATCGGCGCGCCGGCCGACCCTGCGACGAGGTAGAGTACCGTGGAGGCAGACCCCCAAAGCGGCCCGAGGAAGATTCCGGCGAGGAAGACGCCGAGGACTTGCAGTGTGACGGGAATCGCCGGTGCAAGGGGGTTGGGAAACGAAACTTGTGCAAATGCGCCGATAACCGCCGCGAACAGCGCCGTACGTGCGATATTTCCGACCATTTGCTCGCCGACAAGTTCGACCGAACCGGTTTCAGTTGACATGGTCAATTATCGCTCGTCAACCAGTAATATAGCTTCGGTTGACAAGGAGAGTATTAAATATACTAACATGCGAACAGACTCCGAAAATTGGACAAAATTCCACTAGTCGCCCAACAGGTTTTTATATTATCGCAGCATCAGGTACGCGCCATGGATAAGAAAACCGAGGAACTTCGTGACATCTTCATGGATGTAACCGACGAGGAAACAGTTACGGAGAAACAAGCGGAGACGCACGGCTCTCTCGGCTCAGAAGAGAAGGTTAACGAGCGACTGCGCGATGTTATAGAGGAGATGCGCGGGCGTTACGACTTCGGAACGTCCCTCTCCGACGACGAGTTGGCCACCGTCGTTCGACAGTTCTCGGCGGGCAAGGAGGACAACGAAATCGCGGACGAACTCGGCGATGCGTCGCTCGGTGAGACCGTCTTCCGCGCGCGAATCGACCTCCACCTCTTTCGGGAATCGGACACCGATGCACCGTTCGACATCGCAGACCTCAAGGATTGTCTCGTCTCCGAGATGTCGGTCGCCGACTGCGCCGACCAACTCGATACGAGCGAATCCACGGTTCGGCGCTACCAACGCATCATCGAAGCCAAAGACGAAGCGCGGTCGGTCAATCAGCAGTACACCAACGAGTTCGAAAACATCCTCCAAGACCGCGAGCTATCAGACCGGATGACGCAGGATATACAACAGGACGGATTGGAGGACGCGACCGAGGGAATGGAGTCGAACGTTTCCTTCTAAAACCACTTTTTTCTGCGGTCGGGAGCGAAAACCAGCGCCGTACGGCGCTGGTTTTCGCCTACCTCTCTGGAAAAATCTGGACCAAAAGCCTTCGCTCCTTCCTTCGGTCGTCGCTCGGCCCGCTCGCTCGTTAATTCATTCCTCGCTCGCAGAGAGTGGCTAATTCCTCCGGTTGCGGAGAATGCGGATGCCAGCGGACAGACACTGGGCTGATTCTGGCGAATGGGTAATGGGCCGATTTCCGAAAGTTGTTTCGCCTACCGATTTCCGGCGATTGGATCGTCTGCTGTCGCATGGTGGTGGAACCAGCGTGCTATTCACGGTGGAAGAATATCTCTAATCGATGGTTCGGATGTTGATTCTGCTGAAAACGAGAACGTCGGGTTCTCACGAAACTGGTAGTTGAAGAAGATCGAACCGGACGTCACTCAGCGCCGGATTCGACGCCTTCTTCGACGGTTGGGGTTTCGATTTCCGCGTCGTCGAGACGGGTGATTCGGGCCTTCATGATGCGAGTGTTTTCCACCTGTTCGACGTGGAGGCGGACACCTTCGTAGTCGATATCTTCGCCCTCCTCCACGAGTCTTCCCGCGCGGTTGAAGATGAACCCGGCAATCGTCTCGAACTCCTCGCCCTCCGGTAGTTCGATGTCCATCGCGTCGTTCACTTCGTCGATGTTGACCTCACCGCGGACGATGACCGTATCGTCGTCGATGTATTCGATTGGCTCTTCTTCCTCGCCGTCGAGGATTTCGCCGACGATTTCCTCGACCATGTCCTCCATAGTTACGAGTCCCTCCGTCGTCCCGAACTCGTCGATGACGATGACCATCTGCATCCGGTTTTCGCGCATTTCGGTCAGCAGTTCGTCCACGTTTTTGCTTTCCGGAACGTGAAGCGTCGGTTGAATCAGATTGTTGAGTTTGAGACTGTCGCCAGCCTCGCCGTAGGATTTCTCGCGCACGAGGTCACGAACCGTGACGATACCGATGACGTTGTCCAGACTACCCTCGTACACCGGAACGCGCTCGTGGCCCGCTTGAACGAGCGTTTCGATTGCTTCGTCCACCTCGGCGTCCTGCGGTACGGCGGTCATGTCGAGGCGGGGCGTCATCACCTCCTTGGCGATGGTGTTGTTGAACCGGAAGATGCGGTCGAGCATCTCGCGTTCGTCCTCCTCGATGACGCCCTCGCGCTCGCCCGTCTGAATCATGTCCTGAATCTCGTCGCGCGTGACGTACGAGGTCTCGATTGCCGAGCGACCACCCGTGACGCGGTTGATGACGCGCGTGAGATAGTCGAACGTGATGACGAGCGGGAGAAGAATGTATTCGGAGTATTTGAGCGGTTTTGCAATCCTGAGTGCCCACGACTCCGTATTTTCGACGGCGTAGGATTTCGGCGCGCTCTCGCCGAACAGCAGGACGAGCGACGTGATACCGAACGTCGAGATGAGCACTGCTGGGCCGGGGTTGAAGTAGATACCGACGATAGCAGTCGAGAGCGAGGACATCGCGATGTTGACGATGTTGTTTCCGACAAGGATCGTGACGAGCAGACGGTGCGGGTCGTTTTTCAGCGAATCAACCGTTTTTGCGCCTTCGACACCGTCTTCGACCAGTGCTTCAACTCGATGTTTTGCGAGCGAGAACATCGCAATCTCGGACGAAGAGAAAAAGGCGGAGAGACCAAGCAAGATGACGATGGCGGCCAATCCACCCCACTGGATAACCGAATCGGTGATTGTAACACCAAACATACTATCGGGCGGAGCGGTTTGCGCGAGGATGACCAGTTTCGGAGAGAGTGTCATTCAATAACCCACCTTGAGCGTGGGTGGGATTAACTCTTTATTCTTTTGCTGACTGATGTGACGGGTGAAACTGCCGCGAGCGAAGCCCTTACGGGTATTTCGTTCCAAACGTTGTCCATGAGTGCCAAGACAGCAGACCCGACCATCACGCTGTATCGATTACAAGCGTGCCCCTACTGCGAGCGCGTGGTTCGGAAGCTACAGGAGTACGATCTGCCCTACCAGTCGCGGTTCGTCGAACCGATGCACTCCGACCGGAACGTCGTCAAGCGAATCAGCGGGAAGCGAACCGTCCCCGCCATCGTGGACGAAAGTACGGGCGTAACGATGAGCGAGAGCGCGAACATCGTGGCGTACCTCGAAGGAACCTACGGAGGAGAGAATTGATGGTCGAGTTCGACGTCGTTGAACTCGGCGAGGCGGAGTATCCGGAAGTCGGTGAGACGGCCCCCGATTTCACGAGGCCGCTCGTCAACGAAGAGTTCTGGGAGGATGTCTCGCTTTCGGACGTAACCGCCGACGGACCAACACTCCTCGTGTTCTACACCATGGACGGCGGATTCCCGGCGACCTACGTCTGGAACGAACTGCGCGAACGCGCGTGGGACGAGGACAACAACGTGCAAATCGTCGGCCTGTCCATTTCGACGCCGTACGAACACAAGACGCTCATCGAGGAGCGCAAAATGGATTTCCGACTGTTCAGCGACCCGGCGAACGAAGTCGCGGAGGAGTACGGCATCGACTTCGAGATGGACGGGATGTCCGGTATCAGCGAACCGCGGCCCGCGGTGTTTCTGCTGGACGAAGAGAGAACGATCGAATACGCGTGGGTCGCAACGGAGTGGCCGGAGTTTCCGAAGTACGACGAAGTCGAAGCGGCCATCGAAAAACGATAATCTACACTCAAAGCGTTTTAAAGAAGGGTTCTGTTTGAAGCAACACCAAGTTCCGGGCATCGGAAACTGTTAGGAAAGCGGCAACGGTGTGACGCTACGTTTTTTCCCCCCACCGTAGAAAAGCGAACGTGGACGAGATAGAGCAAGCAGTGCGTGCCATTCGAGACGGGAACCTCGCCGTCTATCCGACCGAAACGGTGTACGGCCTCGGAGCGGACGCCCTCAATCCAGACGCCATCGAGCGAGTGTTCGAGGCGAAACGGCGGGCGCGAGAGAAACCGATTTCGCTCGCCGTTCCGGACGTGGAGTCCGCGCTTTCCTACATTCGCCCCACGGAGCGCGAACGAGAGTTTATGCGGGATTTTTTACCGGGGCCCGTTACCGTCCTCTGCGAAAAGCGGGACGTCGTTCCGGACGTACTTACCGCCGGTAAATCCCGCGTCGGCGTTCGGATTCCCGACCACGACCGAGCGTTGGAACTGCTCGAACACGTCGCGCCGATTACCAGCACGAGCGCGAACGTGAGCGGGCGAGCGAGCGTGACGCGCGTCGCCGACCTCGATGAGGAAATCAGGGACGCCACAGCCGTCGCAATCGACGGTGGGGAAACCGGCGGAACCGGGAGCACAGTCGTGAACGTCGAACGTGGCGAAATCGTTCGGCGCGGCGAACTCGCCGACGGAATCGAGGCATGGTTAACCGCCGAGACTCCCGAGGAGTGAGCGAAGAGAACGGGTTTTGACGCCGCACTCGGCGCGGTACTCACACGCCTCACATTTCGACCGATTGTTCAGTCGCGGTGGTGGCCCGTCGATAGCCCGAGCGGTGCGAACGGCGCGGCGATACGCGGCTTTGCGACGGGTACCGAGCCGAATCTCTCGGACGACACCGTAGGCAGGGTATTCGACGAACGCGCGCTCTACCATTCGTTCGTGTTCCCACGAGAGCGCCTTCGCCGCGGCGACGGTGCGGACGGTTTGTGCCTCCCAAACGCCGTGTTCGGGAGGTGCTCCGGTGAAAATCATCGACGGAACGGGCGTTTCCAAATCGAGGACTTTGTGAACGATTCCGCGGCATTCTTTTCCCTCGGTGAGTCGTTCGCGGTCGGAAGGAGAGACGAGTTCGGGCCACGCATCGAAGTCGGTCGCGAGGTCGAGATTCGAACGTAACTGGCCGGGAGAAACTGCAATCGGGCGGGCAGTCAGGTCGGCCGAATCTGCGGCGAGAAGTTCGTCGTACTCGAACGCGAGTGCTCGTCGTTCGGTTACGAGGTCGGGAATTTCGATGTCGTCCCGACGCTGATAGTACAGTTTGCGCGGACAGTACGTCGCGGTTGCGAGTTCGCTGAACGGAATTTTCGGCACGGCGGTTTTGGCCGCGGTATCGTATATAAATCTCAGGGCGTGTCGCACGGGAAAACAGCAAAAGGGGCAAGAGTCTGGACGGACTCTGTTCGCACATGAGCGACTTCGATAAGGAGGCTGAGCGGGAGAAACTCCGCCAGCAGTACGAGGCGGAAAAGGAGGAACGAAAGGCGACCCAGCGGATGAGCGAGTTGCTATTGCAAGGGGCAACCATGACGGGGAAACACTGCGACGACTGCGGTGACCCCATTTTCCGCCAGAACGGAACCGAGTTCTGTCCGACCTGCCAACAGCAACGGTCGGCGGGTGAATCACCTGCCGAAGCGGAGGCAACGCAGAACGCAGAGCAAGAACCACAATCGGGAGAAACCGAATCCCCGGAAGGAATTTCCACGGATGCGGCGAATATCGAAGTCGAAGAAACGAGTGCAGAAACGACCGGGCAATCACCCCCATCCGGCCATTCCACGGAGCCATCGAACCAGCCTCGACGCGCGCCACCGAGTCGGATGGGTGCGTCGAACGAACGAAACGCGGAACCCAGAACGAGGGTTGAGCAGAGCGAACGTGGAGGAACGGGCGACCTCACCGAAGCACGAAATGCGCTGATTCGAAAGTTAACGCGGCTTGCGACGGAGGCGGAGCAGACGGACGACGTCGGACGTGCGCGCGAACTACTGGCCGCGACGCGGGAAGGGGCGGAAGCATTGGCGGCGCTAGACCAAGCGAAGCGATAATTTAGAACGGCTCAACCGCGAAAAACATCAAGTACGTCACGACAGTGTTTGAGCTGAAAAATGGCCGTAACTATCGTTTCGTGTGTAACAACTCCCGGCGAAGGCGGGATGCGGTCTCCTTCGGGTAGTCGAACCAGTTCATCGCGTGCCCGAAATCCGGGTCGAAATCCGACGGAAAGCGGTCGGAAGTGTCGTGCTGCGGTTCGCCGTACAGTTCCTGCTCACTTGCCTCTGCGGGGATTTCGTGCTGTGGTTTGCCGTATAACTTCTCTATGACCAACCCGTCGTCGTCCTGCATGGTGGGCCGGGATAACATGGCTTTCTCTGCTCGGTACATCGCCGGGAAGCCTTTAATGTGGATTGACCGTTCACGCCGTTTACACCGGTTCATCCTACCCATACCTCGAAGCGCAAATCCCTGTTAGGCTAAAATAACTGGATACGATACTGGCGGAATCGAACCTCGTTTCCGTCCCCCGGTAAGCAGTGCTTACGGGTCGTACTCCTCAGCGACGACTTCGCGGATTCGGTCAGCGGTGACCTCGCCGACTCCCTGTGCGTCCATAAGTTCGTCTTTCTCCGCAGTCATCACCGATTGAACCGTTCCAAACGTCTCCAACAAGGAACGAGCAGTCACGGGACCGATATCCGCGATGGAACCGACGACGTACTCCTGTTGCTCCGGAAGCGTCTTCGCGTGCTTGTCGCCGTGAACCGAAACCTCGCGGTCGCTCACCTCCTGTTCGCGCGTGGCGATAACTTCGAGCAAATCCGTGGTGTCCTTTTCATCTTCCGTCCGAAGGATACTCGCGCCGAAATCGACCGCCAGCGACGACAGCGCGCCGCGAATCGCGTTGGGATGGACGTTTCGTTGTTCGTACAGTCCGTCGCCCTCGATGATGACGATTGGTCGAGCGTAATGCCGGTTCATGTCGCCGACCTGCTCGAACACCGACCGGTCGCCGCCGACCAGTGTGTCGAGGAAGTCGCTCACCGATTTTCGTTCCACGACGACGCGGTCACTGAGGACGTAGTCGCCCACCGCGAGTGTTTCGAGGCGAACGTCCACACCTTCGCGGGCCGAAAGGTCGCGCGCGATGTTCGCGTCGAGTTCGCGCTGGTCGGCGACGATTTCGACGCTCTCGCTGTTGTCGCGTTTGCGGGCGGTCGCCACGACCCCGTCCGACTCGTCTGCACGTTTCTCCTTCGAATCCCCCGCTTTCGCGTCGAATTCCTGCAAACCGTGGCTGACTTCGTCGGAACCGTCAGCGTCGAAATCGCCCAAGGTCTGCTGTGATCTGTCGAGTTCTTCTTCCACCTCCATCGCGATGCCCTTCAGTTTCCGCAACTCGGACTCCATCTCGTCCTCACGACGCTTCGAAATCCAGAAGTACGCCTCGTCGCGCGTGTCCTCCGCGAGCAAAACCATGACCTGTCCTTGTGCCTGCCGCCCGGTTCGTCCCTTACGCTGAATCGAGCGAACCGCGGTCGGAACCGGTTCGTAAAACAGCACCAAATCGACTTCCGGGACGTCCAGACCCTCCTCCGCAACAGAGGTGGAAACCAGCACTTCGAACTCGCCAGCGCGGAAGTTGTCGAGCGCCTCCTGCTGTTCTTTCTGGGTCATACCGTCGCTTCCGTCCTTATCGCCCTGCCCGACGAACCGCCGAGCGTCGAAGTGCTGACCGAAAAATTCCGTCAACGTCTCCGCCGTGTCGCGCGATTCGGTGAACACGATGATTCGCTCGCCGCCGTCCACAAGCGTCTGCGCGACGAAGGTGTGGGCCTTTCTAAACTTGGGGTGGCGGTCATCAAACTGCACCGCCTTCCGCATCGCCTCTTGCACTTTCGGTTCCGAAACCATGCGTTGACTAGCTTTGGATGCCCCCGACGACCGAGCGGAGTTGCGCTGGCGTTCGAAATATCGACGGAGGGATTCGACGCTCTGGGTTTCTGCGAGTTCGACCGCGCGTCGAAGTTTCATCACTTCTGCGTGCGCGGACATGCCTTTGTACCCTTCCGACTGGTCGTTGTCGATGAGTTTCTGCAACTGCCCCCGAACCTTGTTCAAGTCCTTTTGAGAGATGTCCGGGCGCGTCGTGTTGACGACGCCGAGCTGTTTCAGTCGCTCCAGTCGGTCGGAGATGACCTCGTTCAGCGCGTCCCGAATCTCCAAGATTTCGTCGGGAAGTTGGACGCGAACCCATTCGACATCGGTGTCGTGGGTGTAGGTCGAAACGTCGCTGTCCTCCTCGGTCATCACCTCGACTTCGTGCAGGCCGAGGTTCTCACACACCTCCATAATCGACTCATTGTCGCCGCCGGGAGACGCGCTCATTCCGGTCACAAGTGGGTCGTGGGCATCCGTATGATACCGCTCGGCGATGTAGTTGTAGGCGTAATCGCCGGTCGCCCGGTGGCACTCGTCGAACGTGATGTGCGTAACCGGCCCGAGGTCGATACGCCCGCCCACCAAATCGTTTTCCACGACCTGCGGCGTCGCGATGATGACCGTCGAGGATTCCCACAGTTTCGACCGTTCGGCGGGGCGCACTTCACCGGTGAACACGACGATTTCCTCGTCCGGAACAGAGAGCGCCTCCCGGTAGAAGTCGGCGTGCTGGTTGACCAGCGGTTTCGTCGGCGCGAGCAGAAGCGATTTCCCGCCGACTTCGTTCAGTCGCTCCGCCGTGACGAGCAAACTGACCGTCGTCTTACCCAGTCCCGTCGGGAGACAGACCAGCGTGTGGTCGTTGCGTGCGGTGCCCGCGAGTTGAATCTGGTAGAGTCGTCGCTCGATGAACTTCTGCGCGAGATAGGGATGTTCCACGTAGTTCGTTTCAGCGTCCGTGGTCGCCATTCGTCGTATGGTTTCGTCGTCATTCGGTTAAAGGGTTCGTGTGGCGGAGTGAAAGTGAACGGCGAAGATTTATACGCAAAAGCGGGACCAACGTCGGTAAATCGAGGTTCGAAGATATCCCATCAGACAATCGCCGGAGTGTACTGCAATCCGATGAAAATCGCCACTCCCGCACCGATTGGTATCGTGAGGTTGTCGTCGATGACGTAGCCCGCGATGACCGGTTTGACACCGTCTGCGAGCGTCGCGGCGACTGCGCCGAGAATCGCCGCCGGAATCGGTAAGCCGAAAATAGAGGCGATGGCGACGCAGACACCGAACGTCGCGAGCAGGGTGTGAATCGCCTTGATACCCAGTTCGCCCGAGCCGAGCAGACCGCTGATTGGGTCGGCGATGGTCAGCATGAGCATCGCCGGAATCGCAACGTACGGCTGGAACACCCATGCGGTGACGGTCATCCCGAAGAAGTAGAGTGCGTAGCCCGCGAGATTATCCTGTTCGTACTCCCGCGTGAGTTCGTCGTAAATCCGCCAATCGAGACCGACGTACAGGCGGATGATTTCGAGGACGAGCGCGGCGAGCGATCCGAGAACGAGCAACAAGCGCAGGTGGTGCCACGTGACCAAATCCAGTAGGTAGAGCGCCGGAAATCCGGTTCCGCTGACGTGCACCAATCGACGCTTGATTTCGCCCGACACGGTTACAGGTTGCTGAATGCGCGGTCGCCGCTTCGAAGGTCGGCGAGGATATCGTCGAGGTCGGAAACTGCGACGCGTACCTGTTCGGTCGAATCGCGTTCGCGGAGCGTCACGGTGTCGTCTTCGAGACCTTCGTAGTCTACGGTCACGCAGAACGGCGTCCCGACTTCGTCTTGGCGTCGGTAGCGCCGACCGATGTTGCCCGAGTCGTCGTAGGTCACGTCGAAACCGTTCGCACGCAAGTCGGCGGCGATGTCGCGTGCGGTTTCGCCCATGCCGTCCTTGTCCATGAGCGGGAAGACGCCGACCGTGGTCGGGGCGAGTTCGGGTTCGAGCGCCAGTCGGGTGCGCGTCTCGTCCTCGACGTCGTCCTGCTCGTAGGAGTGGACGAGGACGGTGTAGAGAGCGCGGTCAACACCGATGGAGGGTTCGATGACGTGCGGCGTGATGTGTTCGCCGGATTCTTTGACCTCATCGACGCTGAAGCCTGTTTTCTCGATAGGAATCGTGTACGATTCGCCGTCGGCCTCGACGGTGACTTCGTCGCCGTCGAACGCAGAGCGGTCGCGCTCCGCGAGGGTTTGCAGTGCGTCGGTGATATCGCCCGCCGCGCCGCCGAACTCCGGACCGAGGTAGCTCATGTCCGGTTCGACGGTCGCGCGTTCGACCACCTTCGGTTCGTCGTACTGCCGGAAGACGGTGAAATCGTCGTCGGAGTACTCGCCGTGTTTCGAGAGGTCGTAATCGCTTCGGTCGGAAATACCGGCGAGTTCAACCCAATCGCCGTCGATTTCGCCCTCGGCGTCCCAGCAGTCGCTCGCGTAGTGTGACCGCTCGCCCGCGAGGTGTTGACGGAATCGGAACCGATTCATGTCGATACCGATTCGCTCGTACCACTCCTGGGCGACACCGACGTAGTAGGCGACCCAGTCGCTTGCGATGATGCCTTCTTCGACCGCTTCGCCAATCGTGGTGACGATGTACTCACCCTCGTCCGCGTTTTGTTCGGGGGTCGGGTACAGCCTCACTTCCACGTCTTCGACCCGTTCGATCGGCGGTTCGTCCTCCTCGGGGTCGATGAAATGTTCCAGCTCCGCCTGCGTGAGCTCACGGACACGGACGATGGATTTCCGGGGGCTAATTTCGTTCCGGTAGGCTTTGCCGATCTGTGTGGTGCCGAACGGAAGGCTGTTGCGCGCGTACTCCTTGAGTCGCGGGAACTCCACGAAAATACCCTGTGCCGTCTCCGGACGAAGGTAGCCCGGTTGACCCGAACCGGGGCCGATGTCCGTCTCGAACATGAGATTGAAATCCTCGACCGGTTCGCCCGCAAGCGGGGTGTCGCAGTTCGGACAGTGCAGGTCGTGGTCGGCGATGAGGTCGCCGACTTCGTCCAGCGGGAAGCTTTCGGCGTCCTCGATACCCGTGTTGTCCTCGATGAGGTGGTCGGCGCGGTGGCTCTCGCCGCACTCAGGGCATTCGACCAACATGTCGTCGAAGGTGTCGAGGTGGCCCGAGGCTTCGAACACGGGTTCCGGCATGATGGTCGGCGCGTCGATTTCGCGGTGGCCCTCCTCCACTTGGAAGCGGTCGCGCCACGAGTCCTCGATGTTACGTTTCAGCGTCGCGCCTTGCGGGCCGTAGACGTAGAAACCCGAAACGCCGCCGTAGGGTTCCGCGGCTTGAAAGAAAAAGCCGCGTCGTTTGGCGAGTTCGACCAGTTCGTCGCTCATTTGAGCGCCTCCAGCAGGTTCACGTCTCGAACGATGCCGACGAGTTTGTCGCCGCTGACGAGGGGAACCTGCTCGATGTCGTTGTTCAGCATCATCTGTGCAACTTCGCGGGCGGTTTTTCGTTTCGTGACGTTCACGACGGTTTCGGTCATGAACTCCCGAACCGGCGCTGACGGAATCTCGACGTTTCGGGTCGGGATGTAACTGTTGCCGACCGATTTGATACCTTCCCACATCCAGTCGTCGTCCTCGTTGGCGATGCTGCCGCCGGTGTCATCCTCGCCTTCGACAACGCGGGCGACCTCGATGATATCGACTTCGGTGATGATACCGTCCATATCACCTTCGGCATCGAGGACGACCGCGTAAGGGACGTTGGCGTAGAAAATCTCGCGCTCGGCGACGGTCAGCGGCGAGTCAACGTAACAGGTGTTCACGTCCTCGTTGGCCAGCGTGCCGACTTCGGTGTCGCCGTCGGCTTCTCCTTTTGCGATTGCCCGAACAACGTCCGTGACGGTGACGATTCCTTCAAGTTCGCCGTCAACGACCGGAACGCGGCGAGTACCTTCGTCTAGCATCAGCGTGGCAACGTCCTCGATGGTCGCGTCCTGCGTCGTCGTCCCTACATCGCGCATCAAAAGCGCGAGTTGGTCTTCGTCGGGGTTTTCGATGAGGTCATCGCGTGAGATGAGGCCACGGTACTGCTCGCCGTCGTCGGTCTGTTTGACGACCGGAACTGAAGAAAACGAGCGTTCTTGGAGGTATTCGAGCACGTCGTCGCGCGTGCCCGGAAGCTCGACGGTAACCACGTCTGACCGGGGCGTCATCGCTTCGGCAACGTTCATACGCGCCGGATACGGTTTCACCCTTCTTGTACCCTGCGAAGCGTTCAGTGCTATCGACACCGGGGTATATATACTGGGAGTGAAATCGAATCGGAACCGACCAGCAGAAGAGACTAAGCAAGAAGAACAGACCAGCAGGTTCGGCCGAACGAACGGAAATCAGCGAGCGAGAAAATTACTCCTCGTCGTGGTGGTCGCCGACGTTCGGTTCGGCGACGTAGTTTTCGTACTTCTCCGGGTTCGGGAAGAATTTCGTGTAATCGTCGTGGTGGAACGACCCGAGAACCGTTCCGTCGATGGTCTGAACGTGGCTGAACATCTCGTCTTCCCGCATTGCGGCTTTCACGAGCGCCGGTGCGTGCATCATCTCGTAGGAACCGGCGATGAGAATCGCGGTTTCCGTATCGGGGTCGAGATACTGCGTAAGCATGAATACGCGAGAAGACATCTCTTGGCGGAACACCCGATACGAGGGGAACGCACCAGCCTCGACCGCTTCGCTGAACTCGTCGGCGTAGTTGTCGGGAATGACGTAGACGAATCCGAACCGGTCAGTTTGCCCCGCGTCCGGGTTTTCGGGCGCGGTGTGACTGGCCGGAATGTCGATGACGTTCCATCCCTCTTCTTCGAGTTCGTCCGCCATCGCTTCCATGTCGTCGAGCGTCCGCTGCCACGCCCCTTTCTCTACGTCCGCGTTGGCCGCGATGCGGTCTGCGTAGTCGATATTCTCGTCGCCGATTTCTGGCATACAGCCATGTCAGGCGTCGAAGCGGTAAAAACTGTTGTTACATTCCCACGCCGAACGCGGTTTCCATGATGTAGGACGTCGCGAGAACCGCGATACTGGCGATGAGCAGTTTCGTTGCGGGAGACAGTCGTTCTTCGGGCGGGATCGAGTAGTGAGACAGCGGCGGAATACGCTGTACCGCCGCTTGGAACCGCGTCTCCTCGCGCGAGCCGATAACGTCACCCCTCTCGTCGTTTCGCACGATTTCGACGCCGCCGTCGTCGGTTTTGTTGACGTCCCACGGTGCCGACGGGAGCATCAAGAACGTCGCGTAGCCGAAAATCGCAAATCCGATGAGAAAGAGGAAGTATTTCACTCCGACGAGGGCGGAACCGAGCGAGAAGCTAACCACGACGCCGACGAGGAACGCGAAGCCAGCCACCGCGACTGCGTAGACGAGCGCGTCGAGCGCCTGTCGAACCCGGCGTGGAGACTGGTTCGCATCGACCATTACCGCATCGTGTAGGGTGTGAACTCGTCCGGCTCTTCGTAATCGTCCAGGTGTCGGTGACAGTGACTGAATCGACCGGTATCGCTCACGACGTTGTCATCCGGATTTTCGGCGTCACAGACGCTCCCGAACACGTCGCGGAGGTAGTTACGAGCCTGTTTGTCGTCGTTGTTTTCGATGTACCCCGCGGCTTCGTCGATGTGTTTTTCGATCTCTCGCGGCACGTCGAACTCGCCGAACAGCTCTTGGCGAATCTCGCCGATGTCGGAGAAGCGCGTCTCCATCCCGAGAATCTCCTTCACTTGGTCTGTCATCGACCGCTCGGCGCGCGAGCGTTCGCGCACGACTTCGCGGAACACTTCGACGGCAATCCAGAGATCGTCGTCGATTTGCTGGAACTCCTCCGGGCGAATCTTCATCGGACAGCGCGTGCTGAACGGACACCCTTTCGGCGGGTCGCGCGGGCTCGGCGGCGTTCCGCGGAGCGTGATTCGGTCGCCCTTCGACGTTGGGTCGGGGTCGGGAATCGCCGACAACAGGGAAATCGTGTACGGGTTTTTCGGGTTCTCGAACAGTTCTTCTGCTTCACCGAGTTCCATGATGTGACCGAGATACATCACCGCGACGCGGTCACAGATGTGGCGAACCACGGAGAGGTCGTGGGCGATGAACAGATAGGTCAGACCGAACTCCTCCTGCAAGTCTTCGAGCAGGTTGAGAATCTGGGCCTGCACGGATACGTCGAGCGCCGACACCGGTTCGTCGAGGACGATGAACTCGGGTTCGAGTGCGAGCGCGCGGGCGATGCCGATACGCTGACGCTGACCGCCGGAGAACTGGTGCGGATAGCGGTAGTAGTGTTCCGGTTGAAGTCCGACAACGTCCAACAGTTCGCGGACGTGCTGTCTGCGCTCCCGCGGCGTCTTCCAATCGTGAACGTCCAGCGGTTCGCGGATGATTTCGCCGACCGTCATCCGGTCGTTGAGGCTGGATTCCGGGTCTTGGAACACCATCTGGCTGTTCCGCCGCCAGTTTTTGAGTTCGGTGCCGGAGAGTTCGGTGATATCGGTGCCGTCGAACAGCACCTCGCCGTCGGTTGCGCTCTCCAGTTGGATGAGCGTTCGACCGAGTGTCGATTTCCCGCAGCCCGATTCGCCGACCAATCCGAGCGTTTCGCCGCGTTTGATGTTCAACGAAACGCCGTCAACGGCTTTGACGGGGTTCGAATCAACGAGTCCGCCCTCACCGTAGTAGGTCTTTAAATTGTTGACCTGTACGAGCGTCTCGCCTTCCAAGACGTCGACCGATTCAGATTCGGTTTGCTGTACCTTGCTCATAGTTCCTCCTCACTTTCTGTTTCGGCGTCTCGATGCATCTGGATAGCTTCCGACTGCGTCACGTCTTCGGGATACAGCAGGCACGCGGACGTGTGGTCTTCCGCGTCCTCGTTGACGGAGAGGGGCACGGGATGAACTTTGTCACATTCTGCGAACGCTTTGGGACACCGAGGTGCGAACCGGCAGTACGTCGCCGGTTCGTTCGGCGTCGGCACGTCGCCCTCGATAGTTTCGAGGCGAGTTACGTCCGGGTTGTTCCCCGGGATACTCCGCAAGAGACCCTGCGTGTAGGGATGACGTGGATTCTCGAACAGTTCGACGACGGGGGCACTTTCGACGATTTCACCTGCGTACATCACGTTGACACGGTCCGCAATTTCTGCGATGACGCCCATGTCGTGCGTGATGAACATGATTGCGAGGTCGCGCTCTTCTTGAAGTTCGTCTAGAAGTTCGAGAATTTGCGCCTGAATCGTCACGTCCAGTGCGGTCGTCGGTTCGTCGCAGATGAGCAGTTCAGGGTCACAGGCGAGTGCCATCGCAATGACGGCACGCTGACGCATTCCGCCCGAAAACTCGTGTGGATACTCTTTGACCCGTCGGGAAGCGTCCGGAATCCCAACTGCTTCGAGTAGACTAATGGCTTCCTTCGTCGCCTCCGCTCCGCGAAGGTTTTGATGAAGCTTCAGCGCCTCTTTGATTTGGTTCCCGACGGAGTAGACGGGGTTCAGACTCGTCAGCGGGTCTTGGAACACCATGGCGATGTCCCCGCCACGAAGTTTGCGGTACTGCTTTTCCGACTTCGAGGTCAGCTCCTCGCCGTCGAACTTGATACTGCCGCCGAGAATCCGTCCCGGTGACTTGATGAGACCCATGATGGAGCGTGCTGTCACGCTCTTTCCGGAACCCGACTCGCCGACGATGCCGACCGTCTCACCGCGCTCGATATCGAACGAGACGCCGTCGCAGGCGCGGATGACTTCCTTGTCGGTGAAGAACGCGGTCTGGAGGTTCTCCACCTGCAAGATTGCCTCCTCGCTGGTTTTCGACGTGGAGTATTCACTCGGCGCCATTATGCACCACTCCCTCCTGCCGCGGCGACTTCGGCACTGCCGTCTTCACCGGAGTCGCTCTGTGGGTCGATGGCGTCACGGATGCCGTCACCGAGCGCGTTGAATGCGGTTACGACAAGCACGATGAGTACACCCGGAATGAACGAAATGTGCCACGATTGCGTCGCAACGTATGTCTGTCCGACGTTCACTGCACGACCCCATTCGGGGGTTGGTGCGTTGACACCGAGTCCGAGGAACGACAGTCCTGCGACGGCGATGATGATACCACCGAGCGTCATCGACGCGTACACGAGCAGGTAGCCGAGGATGTACGGTGCCATGTGTTTTTGCATTGTTACGCGTGGTTTCTGTCCGAAGCTTCTCGCCGCATCAATCCATTCCTGTTCGGACACTTGAAACGCGGGACCGCGGACGGCGCGCCACAAGAACGGCCACCCGGTTGCGGCGAACAGCAATGCTAAGAGGAAACCACCGTTGTAGACGCCCGCTATCCACGTACCCTGGAGAACGAAAGATAGTAAGATGAGGAACAACAGCCGCGGAAGCGACATGATGGAGTCACCGACGACGACGACGGCGAGGTCGGCCAGACCTTTGTAGTACGCCGTCAACAGGGCGAGTCCCGCCGCGACGAATCCACTCAGGCCGATAGCGACAACGCCGATGAACAGCGATACGCGCGCGCCGTGTACCATGAATGTGAACATGTCTTTACCGGACGGCATGGTGCCGAACGGATGCCATCGGTCGAACTCGTCGTAGGTCATCGGGGCGACGTTGCTACCGGCACCTTCCGAGCCCGACCCGCGGTTTGCCTCACCGATGAGGGTAGTCTCGACTTGCCCCGTTTCCGTATCCAAATATTTGGTTTCGTAGGAGAACGGATTTTCGATGGTTCGTTCCACCGTCGTCGTGCCGAGCGCCGGGGCGAAAACTGCCATCACGACGAACATGAAAACGACGATGAAGCCGAACAGTCCCCACGAGTGACCGCGGAATCGATTGACCATGTCGTCACGCGGCGTCCAATCCGCGTAGCGGTAGTGCTCGCGGAAGGTCAGGTAGCCCCGCCAGAGCCAGTACAGGAAGACGAGGGCATATGCGTAGACGAGTACGACGCGAAGCGCCCAGATGATTGCCGGAGACAGTCCGAGGAACGTTCCGCCCCATCCGCCACCGGGCTGTCGCCATCCAGAGTTGTCGAAGATATCCCTCGACAGTAGCGTTGGAATATTTGCGAGTGCGTCACCGACAGTGGCGAACGGCGCGGCGATGGATGTCAGGAACGACGGCAGTTTGTCCATCAGCAACTCCCACGGCATCGCCATCACGGTATTCGCTAGCGCACCAAATTCGAGCGCGACGAGAAGGGCGAATCCGGTGAACCAAAGCATCGCCGGACGCGGGTTGTCTGCGATACGTTCGCGGATCGGTCGTTCGTCTTCAGCGTCAGGAGTACGACTCATTTCAGGCACCTCCATCGTATCCGACACGGGGGTCGATGATGGTGTACAGGAAGTCCTGTAAGATATTTATTATCACGACGAGGAGGATGAACACGAACATCAAAGAACCGACTAACGGCAAATCCCCCTGCATGACTGCGGTGAAGAACAGGTAGCCGATTCCATTGAGGCTGAACACCGTCTCAACGAGCACGGAACCACCGATGAGCAGGTACGCCTCACCCGTAATAATCGGGACGAGCGGGATGAGTGCGTTCCGAAAGATATGCTTCCAGACGAGCGAACGAGGCGGAACCCCCTTCGCTCGTGCAGTCTCTATGAAGTTGGAGTTGACTGTCTCCAACACGGCGGTTCGTCCGATACGCATCTCGTTACCCATCGACGCGGAACCGAGAACGAGCGCCGCCGGTGCGATTTTCTTGAGTGCGGCGAGGAACTGGTCTAAGTTCGTCAAATTGGTCAAATCCGGACGACCAATCACGCCAACCGGAACTATCCAGTTCTGCCAGTCGAATCCAAATAGCAGTCCCTCCGACTGAGAGAGAACCTGCGTCAGAATCACTGCCAACCAGAAGTTTGGCATGGCACGCCAGACGATACCGCCGAACGAGGCGGTATAGTCGCTCCACGTGTTCGGGTTAAGCCCGGCGTAAAAACCGAGCGGAATACCGATGAAAAGGGCGATGAGCACAGACCAGAATCCCAGCCACAGCGTAACTGGGGCGTATTGCATTATCATCGAATACACGCTGGTGTCTGGCTGAAGCACCCACGAATTACCCAACTGCAGGGTAAGCATGTTGGTCATGTAGTCGGTGTACTGTTGCCAGAGTGGTTGATTCAGTCCGAGTTGATCTTCGATTTGGTTGTACGCTTGGGGGTCGCCCGTTGGGCCAAGAATTGCCGCGACGGGGTCAAGCGGTCCCATCCGAATAACGATGAACGTTATCGTCGTCCCGAGTAGCAAAACGGGAATGGACAGTAGTAGGCGACGAGCGAAGTAGCGCCATCGACTCATGATTCTCCGCTCACCTCCCGATTTCTCTCAAGCGTGTCGTGCGGTAGGTTGCACCCTGTGATAACCGCGTTCATGGCTGATACACACCCGTATTTTGCGCTCCACTCATTATGTCTTGCGATAACATCATCGTAATTTTGGACAGATACATCTCTGTCAGGTCATCTGAGATGATATTTAACGGTGAGCAACCGTTATTATTTACGTTCGCCGATTTCGACGTTGTTGTACATCTGGCGACTGTAGCCAGCGCCACCGTACTTGGGCACGTCAACCCATTCGTAGGAGAACCGCTCTTCTAGGTTGTGGTAGGTCGGGAGGAACACGACGTCTTCCCAGTTGGCCTCTTCCATGGTGACGTAGGCCTCGTTGCGGGCGGATTGTGCTTCATCCGTTGGGCCACGGTTGCTTTGGATTTTCTCCCACGCGCTCGTCGCCTGGTTCGCGGCGTCGGTACCCGACCAGTTCGTGTACGACTGCGGCGAGGACTTTGAGGTGTCCGTCAGCGGCGGGTAGAGCAGGCCGAGGAAGTTGTCCGGTGCTGGCCAGTCCATAACCCAGCCGAGCGAGTACGCTTCGAGGTTTCCGTTACGGCCACGCGAGAGGAGCGTGTTAAACGGTGCGTTGTTGACTTCCATGTTGACGTTGACCGATTTGAGTTGGTCACGGAGGATGTTGCCCACTTTGGGCCACGTGGTTGAAGACTGGTAGACCGTGAACGTGAAGCTAAAGCTCTCGTTACCTGGGCCGTAGCCAGCGTCCTTCAACACCTGCTCCGCTTTTTCGAGTTGGGATTCGTTGTAGCCGTATGGATAGTTGTTCTCCGCGTGCGATTTGTACTTGTTCGCACCGCCGGGGTAAATCATCGGTGGGGTGAAGTGGTGGGACGCTTCGCCGCGACCCTTGAACACGTCGTTGACGAGGCGCTCCTGATTCATCAGGTACGCACAGGCCTGTCGAACGGCTTTTGGGACGGCTTCCGTGTTGAATCCCATGTAGTATGAACTGATGGTAGAGACACCGAGGTAATCCATCGTCGCACCGCCCGCGGTCGAACCGTACTTGCCGACGATACGGCCCTGGTCGTCCGTGCTGGTGTCCTTGACCTTGTCCTGACTGTATTTGGAGGTTGGGAGGTTTCCGGCGTAGAGGATGTCCGCGTTCTTATTGATGAAACCGTAGGTGTGCTGGGCGTCGGCGTCGGACGAAATCATCCAGTGGATACCGTCGACCTTCGCCTTCTCGCCGTGGTAATTCTTGTATTTCGTGACTTCCGCGGAGTCGTCACTCGTCCACGACTTGAACTTGAACGGTCCGGCACCGACGGGTTCTTTCGTGGCGAACTGGCCGTGTTTGACTTTACCGTCGTAGCCTTCGATGTCGCCGATGATTCCCTCCGGAATGACCGCGAAGGAGGTATAAGCGAGCATCTCCAGCGTGGAGTGGAACGGCTCGACGAGCGTCATTTCAAGCTCGTAGTCGCCGGTCGCTTCGAGCGACAGCGAGTTGGTCTTTGCGACGGTCAGTTCTTCTTCCTCACCGTCTTCGTTCGTGTACGTTTTCGTGGTCGTCTCGTGCTCGACACCGATAGAGTCGAGGATGAAGTACGAACGACGGGAGTTCGTCGATTCGGCGAGGCGTCGCCACGAGTAGACGACGTCGCTTGCCGTCACTTCGTCTCCGTTGTGGAACTTGACGCCTTCCTTGAGTTTGAAGGTGTACGTCCGTTGGTCGTCGGAAACCTCGTGATTCTCGACGAGTAGGTTTTCAACGGCAATTTCTGCGTTCGGATAGTTCATCAGCGGGTCGAAAATCTGCTGAATAACCGTTCCGGAGGCCGTGTCAGTCGCCTTGACCGGATCCAGCGTGGTCATCGTCGAGTTGATGAGCTGGAGCGTCTTCCCACTGCTGTTGCCGTTTCCGTTACCGTCGCCATCGCCGTCACCAGTACAGCCAGCGAGTGCGGCGGCAGTTGCCGCACCTCCGGTTGCTTTCAAAAAACGCCGACGGGTCAGGTTGTCAGTATCTGTCATCCATCAACCGGTTGTGTGTCACAGCGGATAAACTTACCGCTTAGGATTGGCACCGTTACGGTCTTAAACGGGGTTTTAATTGCAACGAGAGGTGGATTTAGGAATCTATTGACAACGAAGTAGTTTAGTGATTATGACGAAACGAATGATTGAAAAATGGTAAATGGAGGAAAGAAATGTCAGTCGGGAAGCGAGACGATACTCCCGAGAAATTCGACATTTCCCGGGGATTTTACCGACCCCCGCGTGAAATACTATCAGTATCTAGACTACGTGCCAGCGTTTCGGTGCGCTTATATTCCTTGGTATACATTCTCAAAGTATGACGCCGGATACGGCAGCAGTGTCGGTGTCGGTTGCAGATGACACCGAGGTTATGGCCTCAGTGGACGATGACGGAGAGACGAAGCGACTCGTCATCGCAGACATCTCATGTGAGGACGCATGGATATCCATGCACGTAAAAGACACAACCTCGCTACCGGACTGGCAGTAGTCCCCGATAGCTCGTTTCGCTCCCCGAACAGCCCCCCACCACATTCTCCTTTCTTTCACGTTCGAGAAGTTACCACGCCTTCCTGTTCGAATTGTGACTGGAAATGGGAACCATCGCGGGAACGCTCACCCTACCGAACACGACGGCTCGGGAAACAACGCAATACTGAACCTTTTTTGTCCTTGGTGCGGTTCAATGCAGACATGAACTATCGGGAGGTCACCGGGGAACAGGAGTTCGTCGCCCGACTCGGGCACGGAGCGGATTGGCGCGCTGAAATCGAATCGCTCGCGGAAGACGAAGACGTCGATTCGGCGTGGTTCGTCGCCATGGGCGCAGTGCAGGATGCGGACGTGTGGTTTTACGACCAAGACGAGAAGGAGTACCGAGAGGTGAGCTTCGACGAACCGCTCGAAGTCGCCTCCTGCGTCGGCAACGTTTCGCTCCTCGACGGGGAACCGTTCGCTCACACGCACGCGGTGCTTTCGCGCCGGTCGGGACAGGCGATCGCGGGACACCTCGATTCCGCCACGGTCTTCGCCGGTGAGTTGTACATGCGAACCTTCGAGGAGCCGCTCGTTCGCGAACGCGACGAGGCAACCGAGTTGGACCTCTGGCTCTAACATGCGCGAGGAAGACCGCCAGTATTTCGAGCGGCTGGAGTCGCAGTTGGACGAGGCGTTCGACGTTGCCGAAGCCGCACGCGAAAATAGCGGCGATCCGCAACCGGAGGTCGAGATTCCGGTAGCCAAGGACATGGCCGACCGCGTGGAGAACATCCTCGGCATCGAAGGCGTCGCGGAGCGCGTCCGCGAGCTCGAAGGACAGATGTCCCGCGAGGAGGCCGCCCTCGAACTGGCGAAGGATTTCGCAGAGGGCAACGTCGGGGATTACGATAGCCGCGACGGAAAGGTCGAAGGTGCAGTTCGAACCGCGGTCGCCCTGTTGACGGAAGGTGTGGTCGCCGCCCCTATCGAGGGAATCGACCGCGTGGAAATCCTCACGAATGACGACGGAACCGAGTTCGTCAACGTCTACTACGCCGGACCGATTCGCTCGGCGGGTGGGACGGCACAAGCGCTGTCGGTACTCGTCGCCGACTACACCCGCGCGCTCATCGGAGTAGACGAGTACAAAGCCAGAAACGACGAAATAGAGCGGTACGCCGAAGAGATCAATCTCTACGATTCAGAAACCGGTTTGCAGTACTCGCCGAAGGACAAGGAGTCGAAATTCATCGCGGAAAATATCCCGGTTATGCTGGACGGTGAAGCGACCGGCGACGAGGAAGTATCCGGGTTCCGTGACTTGGAGCGCGTCGATACCAACAGCACCAGAGGCGGAATGTGTCTCGTTCTCGCGGAAGGTATCGCGCTCAAGGCACCCAAAATCCAGCGATACACGCGAAATTTGGACGAAATCGACTGGCCGTGGTTACAGGATCTCATCGACGGCACCATCGGAAAGGACGACGGCACAGAGGAATCGGAGGCGGAAGCCGACGATTCCGAAGGAGGTGACGAGGGCGATAAAGCTGAGGAAGAAGCCGAAAGCGACGAACCGGACGGGCCACTTCGCGTCAAACCCGCGACGAAATTCCTACGCGATCTCATCGCCGGACGGCCCGTGTTTACCCATCCGAGCGAAGCGGGCGGCTTCCGTCTCAGATACGGAAGAGCGCGAAACCACGGATTCGCAACCGCGGGCGTCCACCCCGCGACGATGCACCTCGTGGACGATTTCCTCGCGACGGGGACACAAATAAAAACCGAGCGCCCCGGAAAGGCGGCGGGCGTCATCCCGGTGGACACCATCGAGGGGCCGACGGTACGACTCGCAAACGGTGACGTTCGCCGAATCGACGACGTCGAGGAAGCCCTCGAAGTGAGAAACGGCGTCAAAAAAATTCTCGACCTCGGCGAATATCTCGTCAACTACGGCGAATTCGTGGAGAACAACCATCCGCTCGCACCCGCCTCGTACACGTTCGAATGGTGGGTACAAGACTTCGAACACTCGGGGGCAAACGTGCAAGCGATGCAGGACAACCCGCACGTCGATCTCGAAGACCCGAGCATCGAGGAAGCGCTCGATTGGGCAGTCGAGTACGATGCACCGCTCCATCCGAACTACACCTACCTTTGGCACGATATTTCGGTCGCCGAATTCGCGCTGCTCGCCGACGCCGTGGAGGCGGGCGAAGTTCGGGACGGACGACTTCATATCGAGAACGCGGACGACGTTCGAATCGCGCTCGAACATCTGCTCCTCGAACACTGGCAGGGCGAGGAAATCGAGATTTCCGCGTGGAAGCCGTTTGTTCGCGCGCTCGGGTTCGACGACGATTTGAACAGGAAGTGGGACGGCATTGACGACCTCTCTCGAAAAGCACGCGAATGGGGGAAGGTCGGGGACGAAAACGAAGACGAGAGCGGTACCAATGCGATCGAAGCGGTGAACGAAGTCGCGCCGTTTACGGTTCGAGAGCGCGCACCGACGCGAATCGGGAATCGGATGGGTCGGCCCGAAAAGTCGGAAAAACGCGAACTCAGTCCCGCGGTTCATACCCTGTTTCCGCTGGGCGAAGCGGGGGGCGACCAGCGCGACGTGGCGAAGGCAGCGAAACACACCGAAGGCATGTCGGGCGTGCGCGGGCAAGCCGAACTGCGAATCGGTCGCCGGGAGTGTGAGGCGTGTGGCTCCCTCACGTTCAAATGTAAATGTCCGGACTGCGGCGACAACACCTACCCGGATTACGAATGTCCCGACTGCGGCACGACGGTCGAACCGGATCAGTCCGGACGCGCGGAGTGCCCGCGCTGTGAAATCCTCGCGACGAGTGTCGAACCGCAGACGGTCAACCTGAACGAAGAGTACCGAAATGCGCTCGAATCGGTAGGGGAGCGCGAAAACGTCTTCGACACGCTCAAAGGCGTGAAAGGGCTGACCTCGGCGCACAAAACGCCAGAACCAATCGAAAAAGGAATCCTTCGCGCGAAACACGGCGTCAGCGCGTTCAAGGACGGGACGATTCGCTACGACATGACTGACCTGCCCGTGACCTCGGTTCGTCCGGCGGAACTGGACGTGAGCGCCGACCGACTCCGTGCGCTTGGGTACGACGAGGACGTCCACGGCGAGCCGTTCCGGCACGATGATCAACTCGTCGAACTGCGGGTACAGGACATTGTCCTCTCCGACGGGGCGGCAAAGCACCTGCTCAAAACCGCCGATTTCGTGGACAATCTCCTCACCGACTACTACGGCCTCGACCCGTTTTACGAGATGGAAGAGCGCGAGGAACTGGTCGGCGAACTCGTCTTCGGGATGGCACCCCACACCTCCGCCGCGGTCGTCGGACGGATAATCGGTTTCACGAGCGCCGCGGTCGGATATGCGCATCCGTATTTTCACGCAGCGAAACGAAGAAATTGCGATGGGGACGAAGATTGCGTAATGCTCCTCATGGACGGCCTGCTTAACTTCTCGAAGGAGTTCCTGCCGGACAAACGCGGTGGTCAGATGGACGCCCCGCTGGTGATGTCCTCGCGTATCGACCCCACGGAAATCGACGACGAGGCGCACAACATGGACATCGTCGACCAGTATCCACGCGAGTTCTACGAGGCCACCTTGGAGATGGCCGACCCGGAGGACGTGGATATCACCATCGCGGAAGACTACCTCGGCACCGACGAGGAGTACACCAACTTCCGGCACACCCACGACACCTCGAACATCGCGCTCGGCCCCGACCTCTCCGCGTACAAAACCCTCGGGTCGATGATGGACAAGATGAACGCGCAGTTGGAACTGGCCCGGAAGACGCGGGCGGTAGACCAGACCGACGTTGCAGAGCGCGTCATCGAGGGGCACTTCCTGCCCGATCTCATCGGAAATCTGCGCGCGTTCTCGCGGCAGGAAACGCGGTGTCTGGATTGCGGCGTGAAATACCGTAGGATGCCCCTTTCCGGCGACTGCCGGGAGTGCGGCGGTCGAGTAAACCTGACGGTGCATCAGGGGTCGGTGAACAAGTACATGGACACCGCGATTCAGGTGGCCGACGAGTACGATTGTCGAGAGTACACGAAACAGCGACTCCAAATTCTGGACAGGTCGCTGGAAAGCGTGTTCGAAAACGACAAGAACAAGCAGTCCGGGATTGCGGACTTTATGTGAGTTCCATGAATGAATGTAGTGAGATATTATAAATAAATACACTATATTTTATATTTTAACTAGACGAGAAAATTTATGCCACTGCGTCAACAAGTACGTCCTATGCCCCGCTAACGACGAACCCTCCTCAAAACGACAGGCCTCGCACTCAGTAGCGGGACGCTCGCGTCGATTGCCGGGTGTCTCGGCGACCCATCGACTGACAGCGGTAGTGGTCCAAATGAATCATCCACACCGAACCCGTCGACTGGCAGCGATAGTAGTCCAGATGAATCGACCACACCGAACCCATCGAAAGGAACCGCAGCGACGGATTTCACACAGTGGCTCCCGGATCCAGCGACCACCCTAGTACAAGATGGCTACGGGATCCAGTATTTCGACATCACAGGCATCCGTTCGCATCAGGATTCCATTCACGAGAACGCTTACTCCCGACTCAAAGACCAGATGTTGCGCCCCGTTCCCAACGAGTACGTCGATGAAACTGCCGTCGATACCGCAATGCAGTTCGATGATGTGCGGTTGGCCCTCGGGTCGTTCGATCCGGAGGAAATTGGCGAGAAAATTACTAGTGACAGGCAGTCATCGACAACCACATCGACGCGGAGTTCTACGACAGCGACGCGAACCACCCGGCCGGAGCCGAAACGCTACCGCGGATTCGACCTCTACGGCACGGAGTACGTCTACGCTGTCTCGGAGGACGTCATGATGGTGGTGTCACCATGGCAGAAGGACAACGTGGTGGAGTACACGAAAGCTGTCATCGACGCGCCAACTGGGGAGACGAACCAGTACGCCGACGGCAA
This sequence comes from Haladaptatus pallidirubidus, assembly GCF_020700235.1. GTDB lineage: Archaea > Halobacteriota > Halobacteria > Halobacteriales > Haladaptataceae > Haladaptatus > Haladaptatus pallidirubidus. Next base: position 1,096,172 of record NZ_CP085301.1, read on the forward strand.
CGAGTATGTGGCGGGGATGATTGGAGTCGTTGACGAAACCCACGCACTCTGGTGCTACCCGGAGGCGATAGACGGATCAACATCGCGTGGCTTCCGAAAGGACATCATCACGGGAGAGCTCAAATCGTGGCGATTCGGAACCGAGACAACCCACCTTACATTTGCAAACACCTACCCCGACACCGAGACGGCGGAGAGCGGAGAGCTGACGGATCACATCGAATCGGAGTCCAGACGGTTCGGTGCGTACGATGGACTCGATGTTGAAACAGAGGGTCTGTTGGCCTGGGCCGACGGCACCGTTCCGACGAAGGAATTCGATCATCTGGCGGCAGGCGGTCCAGACGATGGTGTCCACACCACTCACCAATCCCGTCGCAACCCCCGCTGAAGGCTACTGGAATCACCTGTGGTGACAGAAGCCCATATGGACAGCATTCCATTCCCATGTCAGGGACGCTTCCTCAAGAACGTAGCTCAGAGCGTGCTGACTACGCGTCCTGTATTCAACACGACCACTGATGCTCACCGTCGAACGAGAAGTTCGGGGTGCCCGAAGCTTAACTCACTCGCGCCCGCCCGGAGCGGGAGTACCGCGATTCCGCGATGGCGAAAATGAGCGTGCTGGTGAGTCCGAGCAGGGTTCCCGCGGTCAGCATTCCGGCGAGGAACTCCAGCGAAACTCGGCTCAGGAAGTAGGCGCTAACGGCGTACAGAACCCCGCCGATGGAGAGGACGTAGAACGGCGCGTTGAGGTACCGCCATTCGAACTCGTCGTCGAGGTACTCGTCCGTGATTTGGCCAAGGCTGGAGGTGATGCCCGCCGCCGAGAACCAGATGACTGCGCCGTAAACGAGGGAGGCGAGCACCCTGAGCGCGCCGAGGTCGGCACCGCCGCGTTCCGCTCGAACCATTTCGAGGGTTTCGACGCCGCTGACGCCGCCCACGACGAGCAGGGCCGCGGCCACGACGTAGGTGATGAGCGTCACCCGGCCGGAGTACAGGCTGTTTCTAGTCCTCTCCGCGACGTGGTCAACGAGACGTTCGAGTCCGAGTCCGCGGAACAGAATGTATAAACCGAGCAGCGCGGAGGTGCCGCCGAGAACGGCCCCCGGCATTCCAATCCGGTCTGCGAGGAGCGCGAGCGGGTAGATAAGCAGGAGGATACCGAGCGGAACCAGAAGCGTCCCGCGCGTTTCGGGGTCGTTCAACACCTGTTTGATGGTGTAGTACATCGACTCCAAATCCTGCGCCTGCCGAACGACGACTCGGCGGACGCCATCGACGGGAATCCGGGAGCGGATAACAGGGACGACGCTCTCGTCCTGCGCGCCGTCGGTGACGATGACGGTCGTAATCTCCTCGCTCGTGCTGATGCTCGCGAGGACGGTGTCCACTTCCTCGCCGACTTCCCGATTCGCGCTAATGTCGCTTCCCTCGTTTCCGGTGACGACCGCGACTTCGACGCTTTCGTCGGCGTCGATTCGATCGTACAGGTGGGCGCCCTCGAACATGACGTTCACGTCGCTATCCTCGGGGTCTGCGGTGGCGAGCGCGACCGCGGCGGCCTCGACTTCGTCTCGGCCGATGACCGGAGTTTCGAAGTCCGTCTTTCGGCCGAGGTCGTCGTCGAGGTCGACACACAGCACCAGCAGCATTGCCCGTACGTACGTGGGGGATGGTTAACTGTTTTCGGGAGAGACGGGACGAAGACGGCTTGCAAGTCGAGCGGGGGAGGAACGATCCGCGAGAAACGGGGCGAGCGTTCCGCCTCGAAATGGAGAGGAGTGAGCAGCAACGAACCGCGGAAGACGAGGAGAACGTTCGGCCTCGGAATAGCGGGCGGTGAGCGACAGCGAACCGCGAGCGAACAAGACCATCCGTGAAGAAATGAAAACAGCATGAACGATACAGAGAGAGTTGCTCGCGCAACATTAGGGTGTGTATAATAATACTGGTATGCGCACGTTCCCCGACCATGACGCAAACACCGACACGCCGCCGCCTGCTTCGGGCGGTTGGGGCCGCCACGGCGGTCAGCCTCGCCGGCTGTTCGTCCGATGACGACGATGGGACGACCACCGGGCAGGGAGCCACGAACGGAACGACGGATTCCGCGACGAGGGGAGCGACTACAGGCGGAGGTACCGAAACCGAGACAGCAGGTGAAACAACCGACGAAACCACCGAAAGTACGCCAGAGGAAACAACCAAAGAGGAGACGAGCAAGGACACCACGACGGGGACGGAACCGCCGGAAGGCGGTGGTAACGTGCAGTTTGGAACCAGCGGGGGTGCGACGGTACGGGGGACGCTTCTCGGCGATGGGTCGTGCGGTATCGTGTTCGCTCACGATAGCGGTTTCGACCGCGGCGGATGGAATCCGCAGATGAAAACGTTCGCCGGAAAGGGGTACACCTGCCTCGCCATCGACCTGAATCTGGACGACGAAAGCACGACACCAGAGTACGTTCTCGCGGCGGTTCGGTATCTTCGTCAGCGGGTCGGCGTGGAAAACGTCGTGCTCGTCGGCGCTGGTGCCGGTGCGAACGCGGTGGTTCGCGCAAATGCCCAAGCGGGAAGTGGAACCATCAACGGAACGCTCGTACTCGCTCCGGGAAAGAATGCTGACGTGGCGAGTCGGATGCAGGGATGGAAGCTGTTCGTCGTGAGCAGCGGCGACGAAAACCAGTACGTGCAGACGACGAAGCAGATGCACCAGAACGCGTCGAACCCCAAACGCCACGAGAAGGTTACGGGAGGAGCACACGGCCAGCAAGTCTTCGAAGCTAACAAAAACGAGATGAAGTCGCTACTGGGCGGGCTGCTAAGCACGGTGTGTGGCTGAGGGCAGACCGAGGGTTAGGACAGACAGTGGTCGAGGATGGTGTGCAGAGAGTAGCACACCGAGAGTGGCGTGATTCGCACGCTTTTTGAGGCTCCGCGGGTAAAACGGGATAACCAATGATTTCCAAGGGCTGTGAACAGTGCGCCATGGGGGGCAAGATGGTGCTCTTCGTATACGGCTACTGCGACCAGCGCGACTGCTTTTACTGCCCGCTCGGGGAGAATCGGAAGAACGTCACCGACGTGTACGCCAACGAGCGGAAAATCGAGAACGACGAGGACATCATCACCGAGGCGAAGCGGATGGACGCCCTCGGTACCTCCATCACGGGCGGCGAACCGCAGGAAGCGATGGCGAAGACCTGTCGGTACATCTCGATATTAAAGGACGAGTTCGGCGACGACCACCACACGCACCTCTACACCGGCATCACGGGTGGTCGGGAGAACATGCGCCGACTCGCGGAAGCCGGACTGGACGAGATTCGTTTCCACCCGCCGTACGAACTGTGGGGCGACATGCACGGAACCGAGTGGGAAGAAATTCTCTACATCGCCCGCGAGGAGGGCATCACGCCGTCATTCGAAATTCCGGGCATCCGCGCCGAAGAGGAGTTTCTCGAATTTTTAGACGAAGGCGCGGCGGAGTTCTGCAACGTCAACGAGTTCGAGATGAGTCAGGGGAACTACCGTCGGATGCAAGAAGAGGGGTACGAACTGCAAGAGGGCCACATGTCCGCCGTCGATGGCTCGAAGGAGGAAATTCTGGACGTGATGGGCGACCACGAGCGCGTCTATTTTTGCACCTCGGTGTTCAAGGACGCCGCCCAGCACCGAAATCGCCTGAAACGAATGGCCCGCCAGATTCGCCGGGAGTTCGACGACGTAACCGACGACGGCACGCTCATCTACGGCAAGACGTGGACCGCGGAGGAGCGATTCGCCGAACTGGGAGTTCCCGAGGAGTTTTACACCGTCAAATCCGACCACATCGAAGTCGCGTGGTGGTTGCTAGAAGAGATGATAGAAGAGGGCGACGTGGACAAAGGCGAAATCGTGGAGCAGTATCCGACTTACGACGGACAAGTCGTGGAACGGACGCCGTTGGCGTAAAATACGCCGCGAGCGACGGAGGAGCGAGAGGTTTTTGGTCCAGATTTTCGCGTCTCGTGAGCGAGAACACCCGAGGAAGTAAAAAGGTGGTTGTGGCAGGTTCGAGCAGATCCGTTGGCGTAAGATCTACTCTATTCGATTTTCGTCTCGTTACGTCTCTTCCAACACGAAGACGATTGCCCCGAGAATGGTGCTAAGCAGTGCTAACAGTGCGCCAAAAATGATAAATTCAGGTGCGAGCGCGAATCCGACGAGTAAGCTAACGACCCCGATAGCAATGAGCAGGCCGGAAAGCACGAACAGGCCGACAACGGCGACGATTCGGTTCATTGGGTATCACTCCCATCTTCGACATTTTTATCTTCCGAATTCTGACGAAAAGCATAGTAGACGCAAAGCAGTTCGGCGAGTGTGAGGGAGAGACCCACTCCGAGAAGTATCTCCTGTACGATAAGAAACGAGTAAAGAAACGCGTCGCGTTCCGAGGAAGCGGTAGCCGGGGAACAACCACCGAATTTTGGCAGACGACACGAACCACGCGAGATTGCAATCGACAGTATCGACGAGCGAGCGGACCGACGACCGACCGAAGGGAGAAGAGGCATTTGATCTACCGTCAGAGCTTGCTCTGACGAGCCCTCGTTCACTTCGTTCACGAGGAAGCCGTTTGCCAGGGGGCACGCCGGAGGCGCTCCCACAGGAAAAGGTTGCGGAAGTGTTTAGGTGAGTGCCACAAAATTCTCACTCATGCCGGACTGTCCACTGGCAGATAGCTGCCCCAGTTTCGAAGAACGAATCAGTGGGATGGGCTGTCACCACTACGGCGACCGCGGGGGCGCGGAGTGGTGCAACCACTACAACCAGCCAATCCGCGAACTGAAAACCGCACCCGTCCAACCGGGCGAGGAAATCGTCGTAGAAATTGACGACATTCACGAGAGCGGTTCCGGCGTCGGTCGAACTGACAATGGATTTATCGTCCTCGTGGACGGCATCCTCCCCGACGCCCGCGCGAAGGTGAAAATCACGAACGTCAAGGGCAACCACGCGACCGCCGACCCCATCGAACGTCTTCCGATGGAACCGGAGGACGAAGGCGAAGGCGAAGGCGAGAACGAGGACGACACGGAAGCGTCGGAAACGACTCGCGACAACAAGCGAGAACGTCGCGAGCGCCTCGGAAGTCGGGACAACTTCTGGGGCGGATAACCCGCCGAGTGGACAGTCCTTTGCGGGTCGGGCATGTACGCACAGGCATGCCGGAAGAAGTCGGAGGAAAAGCGATATGAGCGATGAAACCGACGTAGACGAGATTCTTCGCCGAGCAGGATTCTCCGCGGAGACGAGCGTCCTCACCCAACGACAGGCAGAGGTGTTGGTACTCCGCGAGCGAGGAGCCGCACAAGCGGAAATTGCAGACCGACTGGGTACCTCGCGGGCGAACGTCTCCAGCGTCGAAGCCAGTGCGCGCGAAAACGTCAGTAAGGCACAAGAGACGGTGGCGTTCGCGGAAGCCCTCCGGGCACCAGTTCGAATCGAGCTCGAACCGGAAACCGACCTTTACGACGTGCCGTCGCGGGTCTACGACGCTTGCGACGAGGCCGGAGTGAAGGTGAACCACGCCGCTCCCGAACTGATGAAACGGATCAGCGACGAGGCTGGTGACGCCATCGAAGGACGGGCGGTTCGCACGCCCCTGCTCATCGGTGTGACACACGACGGCGAAGTGACGGTTCGGCAACCGTCCCCCGAGGAGTTTTAGCGTTTCCCGAGAAGTTCGAAGTATGAACCTCGATTTGGAGGACAACACGGCGCTGGTAACGGCGAGTTCGAGCGGATTGGGATTGGCGAGTGCGAAAGCGTTGGCCCGAGAAGGGGCGAACGTCGTTATTTGCGCTCGCAGTGAGAACGGATTATCCGAAGCCGAACGCGAAATCGAGGCGATGGACGGCGGCGACGTTCTCTCCGTGCCGACGGATATCACCGACCCGGACGAAATCGAGGCGCTGGTCGAGGCGACCGTCGAGGAGTTCGGCGGACTCGACCACCTCGTCACCTCGGCGGGCGGACCACCGAGCGGGCCGTTTCTCGACACGACGGAGCGCGATTGGTACGCCGCCTACGATTTGCTCGTGATGAGCGCCGTCTGGTTGACGAAGCGCGCACATCCGCATCTCGTCGCCAGCGACGCCGGAACCGTCGTGAACATCACTTCGACCAGCGTTCGGGAGGCAATCGACGGGCTCGTTCTCTCGAACGCAGTTCGCCGGGGAGTCATCGGCCTGATGAAAACCCAAGCCCGTGAATTTGCGCCCGACGTGCGAGTTAACGCGGTTCTGCCGGGCGCACACGAGACGCCGCGAATTCAGGAACTCGTGGAGGCCGCCCTCGAACGCGGCGAATACGACAGCTACGAGGACGGACTCGCTGACTGGGCGAGCGACATTCCGATGAGTCGAGTCGGCGACCCGATGGAACTCGGCGACGCAGTTGCCTTCCTCTCCAGCGACCGGGCGAGTTTCATCAACGGCGTTTCGCTCCCGGTAGACGGCGGCAGACTCCGAAGCTAATGACGGAGCAAAGCGCACCGACGGAATCGGCGACCGTTCTCTCGTGGAGCGGCGGGAAGGATGCCGCACACGCCCTGTACGCACTGGGGACGGACGAAGTGACCGAGCTGCTGACGACGATTTCGGAAAACGGTCGAAGTAGCATGCACGGCGTGCGCCGGGAGTTGTACGCGAAACAAGCCGAGAGTCTCGGTCTGCCGATTCAATTTGTGGAAATTCCGCAGGAATGCGTGAACGAGGAGTACGAATCACGGATGGCGAGCGTGATGGCGGAGTACGAATCTCGCGGAATAAAGCGAATTGCCTTCGCCGATCTCTTTCTAGAGGACGTGAGGAACTATCGGGAAAGCAGGCTCGCCGAAACGAATATCGAGGGAATTTGGCCGCTCTGGAATCGGGACACGGACGAACAGATTCGGGCGTTTCTCGACGTCGGATTTCGCGCGACGGTCGTAACGGTGGACGGATCGCTGTTCGATTCCTCGTTCGCGGGCCGGGAACTCGATTCGACGTTTCTCGCCGATGCGCCGGAATCAATCGACCCGTGCGGTGAGAACGGTGAGTTTCACACGTTCGTTTGGGACGGCCCGATTTTCGACTCGCCGGTTTCGACCGAAACCGGCGAGGTCGTCACGCGCGAAGTGGGCGACGGCGAGTTCCACTACTGCGATTTGCGGTAGAACTGTGTCGTTTGTGAAAACCGAAACGAATCGAACTGGCGCGCACCGCGCCAGTTCGATTCACACGCACGATTCACTCCGATTCGATTTTCTCGAGTATCTGTTTCGCCTCGTCGCGGGCCGTATCCTCTCCGGCCTGCTTTTTGATGAGGACGCTTTGAACCTCCCAATCGTCGCTTTCCTTTCGCTTTCCGGTTCTGACCTCCGCACCCTCGGACACGTCTCGGGCGGCGTGTTCCGCCCAGTCGGGCGTCCGAATCGTGTCGAACTCGTCGGGGTCGCGGAATCGGACGTGGATATACTCGTCTTCCGTTTCGACCGATTGGATGTCTGGCATATCGGTCATTGTATCAGTAGTTCGGGAAGGAGCGTAAGAAAAGTAGTGGCTAATCAACGTCGCTCAGAATCTGTCTTCCGCCCGTAATTTTGAAACTACTTCGCGCACGCGTTGGGCATCCGACTTCGGAACGACGAGGACGCGGTCGTCGTACGATGCGACGACTAAATCGTCCACCCCGACGAGGCTTACGTGTTTGTCGCTGGCGACGACATTACCGGTCGCGTCGATAGTCAGTGCGTCGCCGAGAACGGTGTTTTCACCGGAGACGAGCCGTTCGAGTGCATCCCACGACCCCAAATCGTCCCACTCGAATTTGGCGGGAACGACGTAGGCATCGTTCGTTCGCTCCATCACGGCGTAATCGACGCTCACGGATTCAACGCGGTCGAATCCGAGAGTTGGCGCGCCGTCTTCGAGTGCCGAGACGAGAGGAGAGAGCGGTGAATCGCGAGCCTCTCGAAGGAAAGCGCTAGGCGTCCACGCGAACAGTCCGGCGTTCCAGTAGAAGCCGTCCTTTACGAACTGCTCTGCGGTTCCGGCGTCGGGTTTTTCCCGGAATTGAGCCACATCGAAGTGACCTCCGTAGTCCGCTCCGGGTTCGATGTAGCCGTATCCGGTTGCGGAGCGGGTTGGTTCAATACCGACAGTCACGACCCCCTCGGTTTCCACTGCAACCAACGCGGCGCGACGGGCGGTGGTTTCGAAGTCGCCCGCGATGTGGTGGTCGCTCGGCAGGCACAGCAAAACGCAGTCGCCGACCTGCTCGCGTATTCGGTGGGTGGCGTAGGCGAGGGCCGGACCGGTATCCTTCGGTTCGGGTTCGACCAATACACCGACTTCGGGAACGTGTTTACGCACGAGGTCTGCGTGTTCTTTTCCGGTGCAAACGAATATTTCGTCGGCGAAACCGGCGCGTTCGACGGTTTCGCATAGCAGAGAATCGTCTCCGAGAAGTGAAAGGAACTGCTTCGGACGGTCGCTTCTGCTCGCGGGATACAGTCGCGTTCCGGTTCCCCCGGCCATGATGAGGGCGACGAGCGGGCGAGTCATGTAGAAAAGCGACGATTGGTAGTCTCAAAAATCGGTCTATCTGGCTCTCACCTAATCGGCGGACAAAAACGGATGTGGCTCAGGCACCGCGTGCTTCCGTTTCGGAGGGAGCAGTTTCCTCGCGGGCCGCGGTTCGAGTTCCCTGTGCCATGAACATCATCGACACGCCGCTGACGAGCAGGTTCACTCCGAAGAGCAGTCCGACAGCCCACAGCGCGCTGGACGGGAATCCAGCCCAGATGATTCCAGCGATCACGAGCGCGAGAACGCCGCTCACGACGATCGCACTCCACCCTTTTTCACCACGAGCTTGGAATCCCATGACTATTTCGAGGACGCCTTCCGCGAGCAGGAACGCCACCACGAGGATGGTCAGCGTCGTCAATCCGAGAACTGGATTCGACAGCAGTGCGACACCGGCGATTGCGTAGACGACCGCGAGTAGGGCTTGAACGACGAATCGCTTCCATCCACCCGAGAAGGCGTGTGCCACGTGAACGAGCGCCCCGACGATCAGTAACGCTCCGAGCAGAATCGACAACGACACTCCCGCCACAAACGGCGAAAGGATGGCGAGGACGCCAATTACGGCGATGATTCCGCCGGCTATCATTGCAGTTCGCCAGGATTTCTTCGCGGTACTTGATACCATTTCAGCACCGCTCTCTACTTTTGTGCTCATTGTTATTTTCCCCGACTATTGGATATGCTAGCCAACGATATAAATAATGTTAGCCATTTGAAGAAAGTTCCCGAGATCGAACCGTTCTCGGGAGTTTTTTCCCCTGAGAGCAGCTCCATCTCTCGAAATACGAAACGCCCTTTATAGTAAATTATTTTATATGAATTATTACATAGATGTGTATTTTATAACAAATTGTTCGATCAAGTTTCCAGAATGCACTGTCGTCGCTCGATTTGCATCACGGTAGTAAAAATCATATTTCTGTTATTAGTTCCACGGTTACCACGTCTCGATTGTTCGCTCTCGTATATCCTCCACACACCCTTCACAGGCGGGATGTTCGGCATCGAAACATGCCGGACGACCTTCCTTGTCAAGTCGCGCCGCCCGACGTTCGGCGTATCGCCGACAGACGATTTTCGCCCGTCCGTGTTCGTCCTGTGGCAAGTCCGCGAGCGTAGTATCTCGGGCATTCCGGTAGGCTTCCCTCGCCTCCTCCATCTGCTGGTCTGCCGACTCCCGCGTTTCGGCATACTTCTTGCCCACTTCCCTGAGTTTGATACGAAGGAAGCGTTCGAGACGGTCGTCCATACCGCACGTTGGTGGTGAAGGAATGAAAGGTTTCCCCGACGCAGTTCGCACGGAATCATCAGCGTAAACCGGGAGAATCATATCAGAAGTGAGGTTCAGCGATCCGAATTCTGTTATGGCGATAACAGCCAGCCAACGGGCTTCAGCCTCGTTTTTCACTTCCGCTCTGCCCCCGCGTAACCTTTTATACTATCGCGAACCAACCACCGTATGTCTCCCATAGAAAACGAAGTGGAGACGGAACAACCATGACCGATGTGCGACAGCATGCGGAAGAAATACACGAACAGTTCTCCGACCATCTCGACGTGACCGTAGACGACGTAGCGTCGCGTCTCGACAGCCTCGTCAACGAGTACAAAGTGCCCATGGAAGAGGCACGACGAAGCGTTACCAGCCACTATTTGGACGAGGCCGGACTCGAACGCGACGACATCCGAACCGGCGGTACCAGCGATGTGCAAGTCGAAGACATCGAAACCGACGAGCAATGGGTGAACCTCACGGCCAAGGTCGTTGACCTCTGGGAACCGCGTAGCGATTCGGTCGGCCAAGTCGGTCTCCTCGGCGACGAGACGGGCACCATCAAGTTCACGAAGTGGGCCAAATCCGACCTGCCCGAACTCGAAGAGGGTACCGTCTACCGACTCGGCAACGTCGTCACGGACGAGTACCAGGGCCGATACTCGGTGAAACTCAACCGTACTACGACTGTCGAGGAACTCGACACCGACATCGAAGTCGGCGACAACGCGACCGAAATCCAAGGCGCGCTGGTGGACATCCAATCCGGCAGCGGCCTCATCAAGCGATGTCCGAAAGAGGACTGCACCCGCGTTCTCCAGAACGGGCGCTGTTCCGAACACGGCGAACAGGAAGGCGAGTTCGACCTCAGAATCAAGGGCGTCGTGGACGACGGAATGGACGTTCACGAGGTCATCTTCAACGAGGAAGCGACCGAGAACCTGACCGGTATCGAACTGGAAGAAGCCAAACAGATGGCGATGGACGCACTCGACACGACCGTCGTAGCCGACGAAATGCGAGAAAAAACGCTCGGTTACTACTACCGCGTATCTGGCCCGACCATGGGCCGATACGTGCTGGCGAACGATGTCGAGCAACTATCCGGGCCGGTGGATGCGGAAGCGGCGCTAATCAAAGCGAGGTCGATGTAACATGAGTGGAGCACCTACCAGAGAAGTCGCACGCAGGGCGTTCGCGGCGGAGTTCAACGACGCGAGTTACACGTTCAAAGAATCGGACGACGAGCGCGCGCCGGTCTACTTGCTCCTCCCCACGGGCGAACGAGCGAACCGCGTTTTCGTCGTCGGAACGCTGACCGAGAAAGAAGACGTCGGCGAAGACAGCGAATACTGGCGCGGCCGGGTCGTTGACCCGAACGGCGACACGTTCTTCGTCTACGCTGGACAGTACCAACCCGACGCCGCGGCAATGCTCCGCGAACTCGAAGCCCCGGAGTACGTCGCCATCGCCGGAAAACCGCGAACGTACGAGATGGACGACGGAACCGTAAACGTCTCGCTCCGACCGGAATCCATCACCGTGGTTGACGACGCGACGCGCGACCGTTGGGTGGTCGAAACCGCCGAGCGAACCCTCGAGCGTATTTCGACGTTCGACGACGAAGCGAATCGCTACGCTGCCATGGCGCGAGAGGAGTACGACCGACCGGTCGAATCATACCGAGAAAACGCCATTCGGGCGCTCGAAAGTCTCGATACGGGTGGAGGATCGAGCGATAGGGAAACCGAGATGAGCGACGGCGGAACGAGCGAGGAAGCGGACGGAGAAAGCGAAACGCCGGTTCAGTAGCAAGACGCCGTCTATCTTTCGAAAGTAGTCGGGCGAAGATTTTGTCGAACAGGGAACCGTCTACCGAGCAGTTTAGTGCTCGAAACCGCCAACCGCAGAACCTTACAGGAAAATATGCCAGACGAGCGGACATCACCGAGCAGTGGGTGGAAGGAGGTGTACGACGCGATGGAGACGGATACGTCCGCCGAAAGTCCGGCCAATCCATGTCCTACCTGTGGAAGCGAATCAAATCGCGTTTTTCAACGCGTGTTCGAGTGCGAGGAACACGGTGTGTGGGCACTCGACAGGGGAGGAAATCCTCACCCGGGACGGAGCACGATAGGGAGGAAACGATTCGAAGCCGATTAGTTGGTGATTGAGAGTGTGACACACTTCGTCTCGAAATACCTTTTACTGACTAACCAGTCAGTCAATGCACGGTGAATATCGGAAGTGAACAGTGAAACAGAAGACGAACTGATGCAGGCCACCTACAGCGCCCTCTGTAAGAACGGCTACGCATCGCTCCGAATGCAGGATATTGCGGACGAATCCTCGAAAAGTAAGGCGACGCTCCACTACTACTACGACAGTAAACACGAGTTACTAAGCGAATTTCTCGACTATCTGTACGAGTCCTTCGCCGAGCGTATCGAGGCGGACGAAGACGAGGCACCCGATGAACAGTTGTTCGAACTCATCGAACTACTATTCGAACGGGACGATTCGGACAGTCAGCGTGAGTTTCGAACGGCCATCCTCGAAGTCAAGGCGCAGGGGCCGTACGACGACACGTACCGCGAAAAGCTCGAAAAATTCGACCGACTGCTCCACGACAGCATTCAAGCAATCGTGGAGTCGGGACAGAAAGAGGGTGTCTTTCTGACGACAGCCAGCGCAGACGACATCGCGGATTTCGTCGTCACCGTCATCAACGGAGCACAAACCCGACACGTTTCGGTGAATCACGATGTCGGTCGAACCAAACGAATGCTCGTCCAGTACATCACCGAGCAACTGCTCGCCGATGGTGCGACGGAGGGGATCCCGGGATGAGTCTCCGCAATCGGTTGAGCGCGTTGTTCAAGTCGTCGGACGAACTCGACCTCACGTCGGGAGAAATAGGAAAGCCCCTGCTCTATCTTTCCTTTCCAATCGTCATCACGAATCTCTTCCAGACGGCGTACAATCTCGCGGACACCTTCTGGCTCGGTCAGTACAGCACGAGCGCACTCGCGGCGATTTCCTTCGCGTTTCCGATGGTGTTCTTGCTCATCGCGCTCGCGCTCGGGCTGTCGGTTGCCGGGAGCGTGTTGGTCGCGCAGAACGTCGGTGCAGGACAGGAGCGGAAGGCCGAATACGCGGCATCGCAGACGGTCACGTTTTCGATAGTAGCCTCGCTCGGCCTCGGGGCCATCGGATACGTATTCGTAGATGAGTTCCTCGATTTACTCGGAGCGAGCGAAGCGGTCGCTCCGCTTGCGACGTCGTACATGCAGGTGTTCTCGGCGGGATTAGTCGCCGTGTTCGGATTTGCGGTGTTCATCGCGCTGATGCGCGGTTACGGCGACACCGTGACGCCGATGCTCGTCATGTTCGGTTCCGTCGTGTTGAATATCGTCCTCGACCCGTTCCTCATCTTCGGCTTCGAAAGCAACCCGCTGTTCGGCTATCTCGGTCTTCGCGGCCTCGAAACGACGATGCTCGAACTCACGGCGTACACCGGTTCCGGTATCGAAGGAGCCGCGATAGCGACCGTCTTCTCGCGGTTTCTGGCACTCGCCGTCGGACTCGTCATCATGTTCCGCGGCAACCGAGGCGTTCGAATTCGACTCAGCCAGATGACGCCCGATTTCGGATACGCGAAGCGAATCGTGGACATTGGCATTCCGGCTTCCATCGAAGGAACCGGCCGCGCGCTGTCCGTCAACCTACTCCTGTTCATCATCGCGGCGTTTCCGGAGACGGTCGTCGCGGCGTACGGAATCGGGACGCGGGTGTTCTCTGTCATCTTCCTCCCGGCCATCGCGTTCTCGCAGGGCGTCGAAACGATGACGGGGCAGAACATCGGTGCCGGAAAAGTTGACCGCGCAAAACGGACGAACCACTTCGGCGCGAAGGTGATGTTGATAACGCTGACTGCTTTCGGAGTTGTCGTCCTCGTCGCGGCCGAACCTATCGTCTCCGTGTTTACGACCGACCAAGACGTAATCGAAGTCGGTGTGACATTCATGCGCTACACGGCGTTGACGTTCGGTTTCATCGGCGTCATGCGCTCGTACAGCGGCGGATTCCGCGGCGCGGGGAAAACGATGATTGCGGCCGTCATCTCGATTCTCATGCTCGGCGTGATTCGCTTTCCCGTCGCGTGGTTCGGCGCGGACATGGTCGGGTCGGAAGGTATCTGGATGGCGTTCGCCGTCTCGAACGTCGCCGGTGGAATCATCGCCTACCTTTGGTTCCACAGGGTGTCTTGGGACGACGTTGACGTCACTCGCGGTGGAGTTCCGGGCGAGGTAGCGGACAAAGAGGCGGATGTCGCCTCGAACGACTGAGACGAGTCGAACCTATTCCAGCGATTCGCCCAGCGCGTCTTCGACGCGCGCTTCGAGGAGGCCGGAATGGACGAGCGTTTCGGCGGTCGAGATATCCTCGTGAATCGGTCGGTCGTCGGTCAACGGCGGCACAACCTCGCGAACCGCGTCGTAGGCCGCGCCGGTTCCGACGCCGTGTGAGAGGTCGTCGTCGATAAATTCGCTCGCCTGCACGCCGCAGAGGAGCTCGATACCGACGACGGCGAGCGCGTTTTCGACGGCCCGGCGAGCATTGTACGCGCTCTGGGCGCTCATGCTGACGTGGTCTTCCTGATTGCCGCTGACGGGCGTGTTGTCCATCGAGGCGCGACCAATCGATCGATTTTCGTTCAGCAGCGCCGCGGCGGTGTACTGGGCAATCATGTATCCCGAACGCAGACCGCTGTGTTCGGTGAGGAACGGCGGAAGGTGTGATTCCTGTACGTTCGGGTTGAGCATGCGGTCAACGCGGCGCTCCGAGATGGCTGCGAGTTCCGTGACGGCGTTCGTCAGGTAATCCAGCGGAAGCGCGAGCGGGTCGCCGTGGAAGTTGCCGCCCGACAGAACCGCGGCGTCACCCGCACCGCTGGCACGGCTGTTCACCGCGTCGGCGGGGAAGATGAGCGGGTTGTCCGTCGCGCTGTTGAGTTCGATTTCGACCGCTTCGCGGAGGTGGGCGACCGCGTCCCGAACCGCACCGTGAACTTGCGGGAGACAACGAATCGAGTAGGCGTCTTGCACCCGGTCGCAGTTGCGGTGCGATTCGACGATTTCCGAATTGTGGGTGAGTCGCTTGACGTTCCGCGCGGTTTTCGCGTGCCCGTCGTGCGGGCGAATATCCACGATAGCGGGGTCTGCGGAGGCGGTGGTTCCCATCGTCACTTCGGTCGTCAGTGCTCCCGCAACGTCCGCCGCTCGAATCGCGCGCTCCGCGTCCCGAACCGCGAGGGCGGCGAGTCCGACCGAGAGTTGGGTTCCGTTGATGAGCGCCAAGCCCTCCTTGGCCGCGAGCGTCACCGGTTCGAGACCGACGGTTTCGAGGGCGTCCGCGCCGGACATCTCCGTTCCATCCGCGGTTGCGGTTCCCTCGCCCATCAGCACCAGCGCGAGGTGTGCGAGGGGGGCGAGGTCACCGCTCGCGCCGAGGCTTCCGCGTGATTTGACGACGGGGTGAACGCCCTCGTTCAGCATCGTCACAAGCTGGTCAATCACGAGTTCGCGGATGCCGGAGTAGCCCTTGACGAGCGCGTTGATTCGCCCGAGCATCATGGCGCGAACTTCCTCGCGGGTCAGTTCCCGGCCCGCGCCCGCGGCGTGGCTCCGGACGAGGTTGGATTGAAGCGTCTCAATGTCTTCCTGTGGAATTCGTTCGTCAACGAGTTCGCCGAATCCGGTGTTGACGCCGTACACCGCCTCGCCGCTTTCGACCACCTGTTCGACGCGCTTCCGGGCGGTTCGAACGCGCTCTCTGGCGTCCCCGGAGACGAAGACGGTCGCGTCGTCCCGCGCGACTTTTTCGACGTCTTCCGGCGTGAGCGATTCACCGTCTACTCGAATTTCGGTCATTTCGTCATCAGCTCCTTTGCGGAGTTCTTGGCTGTTGTAGCTGTCGTGGGTAACTGAACGCAGATACAGTGACCCCGAAAGCCCTCGCGTGCTATGCTCGCGTGAACCGGCCTGCGCGAGAAACCTCGCTCACGAGGTGGGTGAGCACTGGAGCGAACGCCCGTGAGTGAAGCGCGCAGTCGGTTGGGGAGGCGCGTGGGCTGTCGCGGGGCGGCGGTTTCATTGGAGTCGGCAACAATCCTCGATAAATCGAACGCGGAGTCAACGACAGACGAACCAACTCCAAATCCGATTCCACTCCCTCCAATCCGATTCTTACACACGATGTACCACCTCGCCGCCTTTCAGCACCGTCTCCACCGCGTTCACGCCGAAGTTGTACGGAACGTGGACGTAGCTGGGAGCATCGAGAACGGCGATATCGCCCGACGTTCCGGGCTGAAGCGTCCCCGACCCGTCCTCCATATCCAGCGCCATCCCGGCGTGTTTCGTTCCCGCGACCAACGCTTCCGCGGGCGTCATTCCCATTTCGACGCAGGACAAGGATGCGGCGAATCCCATGCTCTGTGAGTAGCAGTTGGGGTTGAAATCCGTGGCGACCGCGACGGGCGCACCGGCGTCGAGGAACGCACGAGCGTCGGCGAACTCGGCACCCAACCCGAAGGCGGTTCCCGGAAGCAACACCGGAACGACGCTCGACTCGACGACCGCCTCGACGTCCTCCTCCGTCGCATAGAGCAGGTGGTCGGCGCTCGTCGCTCCCAATTCCGCGGCGAGTTGCGTCCCGCCGATGTGCGCGAGTTCCTCGGCGTGAACTTTCGGCGTCATACCGTATTCTTTGCCTGCCCTTAGCACGCGCCGAGACTGTTCGACGGAGAAGACGCCTTCCTCGCAGAACACGTCGCAGAACTGCGCGATGCCCTGCTCTGCGACCGCCGGAATCTGTTCTTCGACGACCTCGTCAACGTAGTCGTCCGCGTCCCGATTCTCCGGGATGGCGTGCGCGCCCATGAACGTGGGAATCACGTCCACCGCGTGCCGGTCGTCGGCGCGGGCGATGACCTTCAGCATCCGGAGTTCGGTCTCGGTGTCGAGTCCGTAGCCCGATTTTATCTCCACGGTAGTCGTCCCGTGGGCGAGCATGGTGTCGAGCTGCGAGACCAGGTTCGACAGCAGTTCTTCGTCGCTCGCCTCGCGTACTGCGCGGACGGTTCGGAGAATTCCGCCGCCTTCAGAGAGAATTTCCTGATACGTCTTACCCCGCAGTTTCGCCTCGAACTCGTCCGAGCGGTCGCCCGCGAACAGGGCGTGGGTGTGCGAGTCGATGAAACCCGGAATCACGGCTTTCCCGCTGGCGTCAACCGAAAGCCTGGCATCCTCGGGCGGGTATTCACGGGTTACGGGGCCGGTCGCGCCGATTCTTGCGACTTTCCCATCGACCACGGCGACTGCGGCGTCTTCGTAAATGCCGAGCGAGCCATCTTCTTCGACGGTCACGATTTCCGCCGCGTCGTGAACGACTGCCGTGAGTTCGGAGTCGTTGCCGCCGTATTCCGAATCTCGGGTGCTCATTCGCCACCTCCGAGCGTGGAGAGGAAATGCGCGATTGCCCGCGCACCCGCCTTCGCCGTCAGTTCGTTCTCGTCCAGCGACGGCGCGCATTCGACGACTTCGAAGCCAGCGACTCGCGAGTCGCTGGCGACCAGTCGGAGCATCCGAAACAGTTCCCTGGTCGTGATTCCGCCCGGCGTGGGCGCGCTAACGCCGGGTGCAAACGCGGCGTCGAGAACGTCCAAATCGACGCTGACGTAGATGGTATCGACGTCCCTCATCGACTCCAGCGCGGTGTCGATGGCCGAAACGGAATCCTCGCCGACCTCCTCCGCGGTGACGATTTCGCCGCCTTCCTCGCGGACGAACGCGGCGTAGTCGGCGCTCGTCTCGAAATGACGAGCGCCGACGCAGGCGTAGACGTCGAGACCGTCGCCGAGTTCGGAGTCGAACAGTTGGCGATAGGGCGTTCCGCTGGTCGGAGAGTCCCGAATTTCGCGCACGTCGAGGTGTGCGTCGAAATTAATGACGCCGAGCGAGGATTCCTCGGTGAGCAGATGCACCGCGTTGGCGTAGGTGAGCGAGTTGTCGCCGCCGAGGAAGACGGGGAACGTGGATTCGTCGTGAATCGCGCTGGCCGCGGTGTGGGCGAGCGACTGGGCTTCTTCGACCCATTCGGCGTCTTCGAGATTGGCGACGTCGCCGAGGTCGCCGACCGACCGGATTGGCCCGGCGTCGAAGTGGTGGGTCTTGATTGCGGCGAGTTGCTCGCGGAGCGCCGACGGCCCCTCGCTTGCGCCCCTCCTGCCGATAACCGCGCCGTCGTAAGGTTCGCCGACGATGACGGCGTCAAACTCATCTACGGTGTCGAGGTCGGTTCGCTCGACCACGTCGCCGAACTGCTCGTCGTTCGGGTCGGCGGACGTACCCTCCCAGTCGAAGGCGTGAGTAAATTCGCTCATTCGCTATCACGCATCGGAATCGAGACGTTTGATTTTTCCGCTTGGTCGAGTGCAACGTCGTAGCCCGCGTCGGCGTGTCGAATCACACCCATGCCGGGGTCGGTCGTGAAAACGCGACGAGCTTTTTCAGCCGCGGGGTCGGAACCGTCCAGAACCACGTGGTTGTTGGTGTGAAGCGCGTTGCCGATACCGACGCCGCCGCCGTCGTGGACGGAGACGATGTCCGCACCCGCCGCGCAGTTGAGCAGGGCGTTGAGAATCGGCCAGTCCGCGACCGCGTCGGAGTCGTCGCGCATGGCTTCCGTTTCGCGGTTCGGGCTAGCAACTGACCCCGCATCGAGGTGGTCGCGAGTGACGACGATTGGAGCCTCGATTTCGCCGTCCGCGACGAGTTCGTTGATTCGGAGTGCGAATCGAGCGCGCTCTGTAAGGCCGCCATCGTCGGTGTCGTATCCAAGCCAGCAAACCCGCGACGGAAGTCCCTGAAACTCGACTTGATCCTGTGCGAGGTCAATCCAGCGGTGGAGTTGCTCTTTTTCCGGGAAGAGTTCGACTACCGCCTCGTCGGTTCGGTGGATGTCCTCCGGATTGCCCGAGAGCGCGGCCCAGCGGAACGGCCCCTTCCCTTGGCAGAAGAGTGGCCGGATGTACGCCGGAACGAATCCGGGGAAGTCGAAGGCGTTCTGCATTTCCCGGTGTTCTTTCACCTGCCCGCGGATGTTGTTGCCGTACTCGAAGGCGATTGCGCCCGCGTTCTGCATATCGAGAATCCCCCGAACGTGGCGTTCCATCGTGTCCAAACTCTCCGCGACGTATTTCTCGGGGGTTTCGTCGCGGAGTTCGTCGGCCTCGGAGACGGAGTATCCCGACGGATAGTAGCCTTCCAATTCGTCGTGCGCGCTCGTCTGGTCGGTGATAACGTCCGGAACGAACTCCCTGTCGAGCATGCCCTCCAGCATGTCGGCGGCGTTGATGTGGACGCCGACCGAGTACGGTTCGCCCGCTTTTGCGGCCTCTCTTGCGTTTTCGATAGCTTCGTCCAAATCGTCTGTTTTCTCCATGCAGTATCCGGTCTCAATGCGACGGTCGATTCGGGATTCGTCCACTTCCGCCGCGATACAGACGCCGTGGTTCATCGTCACGGAAAGCGGTTGTGCGCCGCCCATTCCGCCGAGTCCGCCTGTGACGACGATTTTGCCGCGCAGGTCGCCGGAAAAGTGTTCGTCCGCGAGCGCGGCCAACGTTTCGTACGTTCCTTGGATGATGCCCTGCGTACCGATGTACGCCCACGACCCGGCGGTCATCTGCCCGTACATGATGAGACCCTTCGCTTCGAGTTCGTGGAAATGCTCCCAATCGTCCCACTTGCCGACGAGGTTCGAGTTGGCGATGAGGACGCGAGGGGCACGTTCGTGCGTCGTGAATCTCCCGACGGGTTTGCCCGACTGAACCAGCAGGGTTTCGTCGTCGTCCAGCTCGCGCAGCTCTGCCAGAATCGCCTCGTAGGCGTCCCAACTACGGGCCGCCCGTCCGGTGCCGCCGTAAACCACGAGGTCTTCCGGTTTCTCGCCGACATCCGGGTCGAGGTTGTTGTTCAGCATGCGGAGGGCCGCCTCCTGTCGCCAACCCTTACATTCGATGTCGGTTCCGGTCGGTGCACCCTGATACTCGCGCCACTGAGCGCTCGGTTCTCCCACGCTGTGCGTCTCGGCTCGTTCGTTCGTTTCGGGTTGCTCGCTCATTGTATATCATACGCGCGCGAACCGCAAATACCTCAGTCCCTGCGTATGGAGGTTTCTTTAAATATCCCGAGCAGGAATCGGAAAACGATGCACGAGGTCGTACTTCGAATCGACGGAGACAGCGCGTGCGCCGAGGCGACCCGCGGAACCGAGACAACCATCGAACTGTGGTGTAACGACCACTGTGATCTCCTGCACGTTAGCGGGCGAGCAGGCGCAGAAACACTGGTACAGCTCGAAGAACTCGTCGGCGTGCAGGAGCTGTTGGTCGAAGATGACGAACGGTTGGCGATGACCGAGACATGTCTGAAAGACCGCGAGACGGACACCATCGAATCGTTTCTCACTCGGCACAGTTGCCTGCTGGTGCCACCCTTGCGATACGCAGACGGCGAGAAGTGGTGTCGGGTACTCGCGCTCGATTCGGGTAACTTGACCGAACTATACCGCGATTTAGTGGACGAATTTTCGGTAACAGTCGAGTCGAAGCGCGAGATTGCCGCGATTCCCGGCGACAGACCGCTTCTCACACCGGAAACGGCGATTTCCGACCTATCTTCTCGTCAGCAAGAAGCGCTCGTCACCGCGCACGAGATGGGTTACTATCGAATTCCGCGTGGGGCGACGACCGCCGAAATCGCCGACGAAATGGGCGTCGAGCGCCGAACGCTGGAAGAACACCTTCGACGGGCGGAGAACAAACTGGTCGATGGTATGGTTGCCTTCTACTGAAGTCACTCCGAGAGTGAAATACCTCTTCGTCGAAGCGGCGGTTGACCCTGCTGAAGAACTCGGAGCGGGCCGCCACGAACTCCGCGTGATCAGGGTTATCTATCCAGAATCGCACCTGGACACTAACACCGGAGTCGGTCATATCGACGATTCGAATAGACGGTTCGGGGTCGTTCGAGACCTCGTCGTGGTACTCGGCCTCCTCTAACAGAATTTCGCTCACCGCATCGACATCCGCTTCGTATCCGACGGTGAACTCGTGGCTGATTCGGAGTGTGTCGCCGGCAACCGGATTTTTCACCGCGTCGGTCGCGAGCACGGAGTTTGGCACCGTGATGAGTTCGTTGTCGAAGGTTCGAACGCGCGTCACGCGGAACGTGATATCCTCGATGACACCTTCGTTTCCCGTCCACTCGATCCAGTCGCCGATGTTGAACCGTGGATCGGTGACTATGAAAACGCCTGCAACGAGGTTCGATGCGATGTCGCGGGTTGCGAACCCGACCGCAATAGTCAACGCGGCCGCGAGCGTCGCGGACGCGCCGAAAACGTCGAGCCCGGCGAGGTCGAGCGCCAACAGTATCCCTGCAAACCAGATGGCCGCGCGAAAGACGCGCAGTATCGCTCCCCGAATGGTGAGATTGACGTTTCGAATCCGGAGCGCGCGCTCGGCCAACGGTTCCAGCACGAGTCGGCCGAAGACGTAGACGACGGCGAGCGAAGCGACGAAGACCGCCACATCCCCCGATGTACTCCGGGATTTTATCGAGCAGTTCCGCGTTGTCGAGCGACGCTCCGAATGACGACTGAAGCCGGGCGACGACACCTGCCTGCACGTCTATTGCCGATGAACGAAGCACACCTTAGAGTTGTGGCTCTCAACCGTCTGGCGAAACCTTAAGTAGTGGTACATCGCTAATATACACAACGATGGGCAACAAAAACAAAACTATCTCCTTCCGGGTCAACGAGGATGCCTTCGAAACCCTGCGGGAGATTGCGGAAAAGCGCGATATTTCGCTGTCGGCGGTGTTCCGCGATTACGTTGATATGCTGGTCGCCCACGGCGGAAAAGTGCAAGTGGTGCCCGAGAATCAGGTCGAAGAGACCGGCGACACTTCGTTCCCGCCGAAAGTCGAGGTACCGAAGAGTTTCGTTCGCGAGCACGAGCGCCTCGAACTGGAGGCCGACCACCTCCGCGACCAACTGCAAGAACACAAGCAGTACGTCCGCCATCTCAAGGCGAAAGTGGACGATGACGACGAAGAGGAAGTTATCCAGTTGGAGGAACTGGACGACGAACTGGAAAACGACGAGCCGTTCCGACTCGGCTGAGTCGGTCGAACCGCCTCGACAGCGACCAGTACAGTTCGATTAGCCCGACACGGTGTGAGTATCCGACGGAGTAGACTATCCCGACAACGAATGTTTTTTCCGGCGAGCGAGCGCCTCCGCCGAATCGTCGCCCTCCACGTTGGCGAGTTCCTCGACGGCTTCTAGCGTCCGCACCGAGTTGTCCAAAAAGGACAGTATGTCGCCCGAGTATGCGTACACCATGTAATCGTCGGACATTACGTCCACGATGGCGTCAGGGCCGAGACCACCTTCCCGTAGTTCGAGCAAGTAGCGCATGAACTTCCGTTCCGGACAGCCACAGTAGGGGTTGCTCTGGCAGTCGCAGTCGAGGAAGTCCTCGGCGAAATCGAGCACTCGGTCTCTTGTCGCTCCGTCCAGTTTTTGCATGCCGTCGCCCTGAAACAGGATGTCCAGCGTCGCACCCTTGAACGCCCCTTTCGGGATGTTCGTCTCCAACTGCGAGGAGATTTGGCGATGGTTTTTGACGTAGATTTTGTCCGTGATAGCCACGCGTAGTGGGTTTGTATTCGGTTCTGCCGGATAAGCGTGTCGTCAACGGGAACCGAGAGTCGAACTACGAACCGAGAGGTGGATTCTCGAACTCGGAACCACAGTCCGGACAGCGAACGACTAGTTCGTCACCTTCCTCAAGAGCGACGCGCAGTTCGTCGTGGTCGCAGTCGGGACAGCCTTTCGGAGCGCGCTCGGCACCGCAGTCCGGGCAGACGAGTGTCGGCTCGCCCGCGTCGGTTTCCAAGCGCGTCTCGTCGTGATCACAGTCGGGGCAGGTCAAGGGAAATCTCACGTCTTCGCTGTCGCGGGGTGCCCCGAGCGCAAGTATCATGAGTTCGCTCTCGGAGTCGTTCTTTCCCGACTGGAACTCGCTAGGCGCGAATCGGATGGTCTCGCCCGCTTCGACCGTGATTTCGCCGGTTTCGTGATTCGGGTCGTGAGGTACGTAGGTCTCGAACGTCGCCTTTCCCTCGATGACGACGAACACTTCTTCTTGATCGCCGTGCGCGTGGAGTCCGCCGGGGAGTGCTTCGCCGGGTGCGAGTCGGTAGTAGTTCAGTGCGAGGTCGGTCGTTCCCAGCGGTTCGGACAGTTTGTGGTGGTCGATGTCGGTTTCGTCGCTATCGGTTTTGTCGGGGTTGTCCACGTCGATTGCGACTTTCTTCATAGCAGTCGGTTCGGGAAGTACCGACAAATGCGTTTTCGAGGTTGAAGTGTCGATCCGAAACTGACGGCTGTTAGAGAACTTTGGATGCCGATTCTCCTACCGGGACTGCAACTGTCTGAATGTTGATTTCCTGTCGATACTGCAATTCCCGACTCCAAATGACCGCAACCGCATGCGGGCGAGTGCGCCGACCGCTGGCGCACTCGCCCTCGGCGTCCCCTGACCTCCCCGGTCGCTCTGGCAGTTCGCGCACTCCGCGCGAACTGCCCTCACCGCGCGGCCTCAATCCGGATATGAAAATTCGAGGAATCAATAGCGAGGTCAGAAACCATTGTAACCAAATAGTTTGCAAGAGTAGCGAGAACAATGGTAAGTCTCTTCGAGCGATGGTTTAGTCGCTTTTCCGACGACTAGGAAGACCCTTCGACAGTAAAAGGGTTTTTCGGCGGGCTATGGCAGATAGGGCTTCAAATTGTGCTCTACATCTTCCTGCTGACTCTCGCTGACTCGTTTGGAATTACATCATTCGACGGTTCGCAGACTGCAAATGCCGTCGTGATTTGGGTCGCGGTGTTTCTCGGCATCCTGCTCGGACGCGGGTGAACTATCTCCATTACACCCGAGAGCGGTTCAGGCAACTCGGACGGACGTTCACCTACCGAACCACGGCGATTGTCGGAGTTTACGGACTGTATATAGCTCTCCTCTCGATTCACCCGGTTCACGGGATTATGTTCGCGCTTGCTAACATAGTCACCAAAATCCTCCTCTTCCTCGGAAGTACCATATATAGAAAACTGTAGGCGCTGTTCGAAAATCGAAAGTCAGCGTTCGCGCGTGACGACGAACTCCGCGAAATCGCGGAGGTAGTCCAGCGCCTCGGAATCCGGCGCGTCAACCCGGTCGAGTGCGGCGAGGGCTGCATCGGATTGCTTGTAGGCCAGCTCGTTCGCCTCGTCCGCGCTGAGGTCGGTGACTTGCACGATTGAGGGACGACCGATTTCTTCGTCCTGCCCCGTCGGCTTTCCGAGGTCGTCCGGGTCTGCCGTCTCGTCCAACACGTCGTCACGAATCTGGAACGCGACGCCGACCCGTTCTGCGTACTCGCCGAAGGCATCGACGGTTTCGGGGTCGGAGTCCGCCGCCAACGCGCCGAGTTCGGCGGCGGCGCGGAACAAGGCTCCCGTTTTTCGACGCGCGAGTTCCATGTACTCCGACCGGTTCGAGGGCAAATCGACGAGTTCCGAGGCCTCGCCCATGCCGAGTTCTATCATCGACTCGGCGACGACTTCCATCGCGCGAGGCTGGGTGGAAAACAGTTCGAACGCCTCACCAAGCATTCCGTCGCTGGCGATGAGGGCCGGACCGTACCCGTATTCGGCCCACGCGCTCTTCGTTCCCCGACGCACGTCCGAGCGGTCGATGATGTCGTCCACGACGAGCGACGCGTCGTGGACGAGTTCGACGCCGACGCCAAAATCCACGGCGTCTTCGGCGTCGCCACCCGCCGCCTCGCAGACCAGCATCGCAACCGTCGGTCGAACGCGCTTTCCACCCGAAAGCGCCGTGTGTGCAAGTTGTTCCGACAGTTCGCGTGGCTCGACCCGCGCTACGACCTCCTCCAATCGGTCTTCGACGAGCGTCCTGCGGGCCATCAGGTACTCCATTCATCTGTGCTTCAGGACGGGGCACGCAAATACGTGACGGGTTCAGTTTGCTGTCATCACGGCGCGAACGGATAGAAACGTGGGTTCGCGTGACACGCGTTCGAAGGTTTCCGGAGCCTTCTCGCGGAACGCTTCCGTCGGCCGGCTTTCTTCGATGCGGTCGAGGTGAAAGCCCGCACCGAGCAGGGGATTCAGTATCGCCGAAAGCGGCCGCCGGTACGTCGGAACCTCGACCGGATCGCCGAAACTCGTCCAGACCTCGCTCACGATCTCCGTCTCGAAGTAGTTCTCCGGATCGAAATGGAGGAAATCCCCGATGGGGTGGCCGCACGAGAAGACGAGGGGGGCGTCAGCGCGGAGTACGCGAGCCAATTCCGAGAAAAGCGAGTCCCAGTCCGAAACGTAATCGAACGCCAACGAGCTGTAGACGAGGTCGAACCGGTTCGACTCGAAGGGGAGACCCTCGCCGAAGTCGCATCGCAGAAACTCCGCACCCGGTGCGTGCTCGCGTGCGTGAGAAAGCATCGACGGGCTCGCGTCGATACCGGTCACCGCCGCGTCTTCGTCAAGCAGATATTCGGTCGTGATTCCCGGCCCGCATCCGACGTCTAATACGTCCATTCCCGAAACATCCGGAAGCAATCCCTGCGTCGTCGGACGTTCGAGGTCGGCGTTAAACGGTTTCGTCGGCGCGCGCTCGGCGTAGTCGTCAGCCAACTGCTCGTAGGCCGAGAGGGCCAGCGGTCGCTTTCGTTCGTCGGTCACAATTCCTTGTCGGCAAGAACGGTGAAAAAGGTCGCTAATCGGAAGTCTCTAGCTGAACTGCTCGATAAGTTCCGGAACGACTTCGAACAGGTCGCCGACGACACCGTAATCGGCGATGTCGAAGATAGGCGCGTTCGGGTCGGTGTTGACCGCGATGATGGTTTCGGCACCTTTCATTCCGGCGACGTGCTGAACCGCGCCGGAGATACCGATTGCGAGGTACACCTGCGGCGTCACTTGTGCACCCGACTGACCGACCTGACGATTCTTCGGGAGCCAGCCGTTGTCCACGATTGGGCGGGAAGACGCGAGGGTCGCACCCGTTGCCTCCACAAGGTCTTCGATGAGCGGAAGATTCTCTTCCTCCTCGATACCGCGGCCGATGCTGACGATGAATTCAGCTTCGCTAATGTCCACGTCACCGCTGCCGACTTCCTCGAAGCCGGTGACAGTCGAGCGAACGTCGGACTCGTCGACTTCGAAGTCGAACGCGGAAATCTCGGCGTCGCCGACGCCTTCGGCTTCCGGCCATTCTGCGCCACGGGTGGTGACGGCGAACTGGTCGCCCTCGACTTCCACGGTCATCTCGACTTTCGAGCCGTACATTTCGCGGGTCGTCGTCAGCGTTTCGTCGTACTCGAAGCCGATAACGTCAGTGACGAGCGGCAGGTCGAGTCGATTTGCAACCGCGGGCGCGTAGTCCAGTCCGTTCACGCTGTTCGGCATGAGGACGAACGTCGGTGCGAGGTCGTTGTACAGCGCCTCGACGGCCTGCACGTACACGTCGTGGTTGAACTCTTCGCCGTTTTCGACGGTGTGAACCGCGTCCACGCCCTCACGGTTCAGGCTGTCCGCGAAGGAGTCCACGTTACCGCTGATAACCGCGAGGTGGAGTTCGCCACCCGCGTCGTCGGCCAGTTCGCGCCCGGCGGAGATGATTTCGAAGCTCTCGTCGCGGAGTTCGCCGCGGCGGTGTTCCGTAATGGCGAGAACGTCGCTCATTCTGCCACCCCCTTCTCGCGGAGCACTTCAGCCAGTTTTCCGGCAGTTTCTCCGGCGTCTCCCTCGAATATTTCCGCGTCGCTCTCGCTTTCTGGTTCGTACATGTCGGTCAGCGTCAGGTCGCTCTCTAAGGTGTCGGCGTTGAGACCGAGGTCGTCGAGCGTTTTAGGTGCGATTTCTTTCGATTGGGCCTGTCGAATACCGCGCAGACTGGCGTATCGGGGTTCGTTGATACCGGTCTGAATGGTGAGCACCGCGGGAAGTTCCACGTCGGTTAACTCCTCGACACCGCCTTCCAATTCTCGGCGGACGTGCGCGACACCTTCGTCGGCATCCATATCGAGGGCGTTCACGACTGCCGCCCACTCGAAGTCGATGGCGTCCGCGAGCGCGACACCGGTCGCACCGAATGCGTCGTCGCCTGCCTGCACGCCGGTCAGCACGACGTCGGGTTCTTCTTCCGCGACGACGGCGGAGAAAATCTGCGCCTTTGCCTCGATGTCGAGCAGGTCAACGTCCTCGAACGACTCGTCCCAGACGCGAATCGAGCGATCCGCGCCTTTGGCGAGCGCCATCCGAATCGTTTCCTCCGAGCGCTCGGGGCCGATGGTGACGGTGACGACTTCGTCGGCGATGCCCTCCTCGTTCATTTGGACGCCTTCTTCGACAGCGTAGTCGTCCCACTCGTTGAGGTCGTATTCGAGGTAGCGGTCGTCTACCTCCGTCCCTTCGACTTCGAAGTCATCCGCGAGTTCGGCGACTTCTTTTACGGTTACAAGGACCTTCATAATCAATTCCTTTCCGGGTAGCGGGTAAACGTTTTCGAAACGGCGGACAATGCACGAACAGTACTATTCGGTTTTCTTACTCGTTAGAATCGAATTTGCGGGAGTTACTCGCTGTCGAAGTCGGCGATATCCTCGTCCGGAAGCGTGATGAGGTTTTCACGGCCGATTCGAAGTTTATCTACGCGACCCTCGTTGTCCATCGACGAAAGGAGTTGTGACACTTTCGCGTTCGACCAGTTCGTCTCGGCGACGATTTTCGCCTGCTTCATCCGGCCACCGTTTCGTTTCAACAAGCGTTCGACGCGCTCCTCGTCGGACAGCAGTTCGACACTAGGTTCATTGTCCTCCGGTTCGGAACCGGGAGCGACTTCCCCAACCGAATCGCGCCCGGGTTCTGAAACCGTCGCAGGCGGGTCGTCCGCGGGAGAATCATCCGCCGGTTCGTTGTCGCGTCGTTGCATCAGAACGTACAGACCGACAACTCCGGAACTGACGACGAGTAAGAGCAGCACGATGTTCGTCGTGGAGAGAAACGGTTCCTCATTTCCGGTTCCAGTCTTCGAATAGGTCACGTCTATCTCACCGTTTTCGGGATTCAGCGACTTCGGTCCTTCCAACGTTATCGTTCCGTTGCTGTGTCCGTAGTTCGGCGAGTTCTGAATCCGATACCCGTTCGGCGAGTCGATGACGAGTCGCTGGTCGGCCGTGAGCGAACCGAGCCACGTCGATGAGCCGTCGTCCACCAAAAACGCGTCCCGCAAAACGATTTTGTCCCCTTCCACCTGTGCGAAGTTCGTCCAAACGAATGAGAGGGACAGCGTGTGAGTTGTATTTCCCGACGTATATTTCAGCTCAACGTCAAGTATTTTCATTTCGCGCCTCGTCTCCGACTCCATTTGGTCGGCAATTCGGATGAACAACTCCTGTGATGGGCCGACGTTTGCGCGACCATTTTCGAAATCATCACCGAGTTTTTCGAAGGCGGCAGTTTCGTTCTCCGTTTTGGTGACGAACTCCATCGAGACATTCCACCGAGCATCGCCATCCGGTTGTGGCGTAATTCGAATCGTGGTTCCGTTCGCGGTCGTCTCGTCGGCCGCTGATTGGCTTGCGACCGCACCATCGACACTGTCCGGTGTATCGAGGCTAGTCGGGGATGCCCGTCGCGTATCCGCCGCAGAAACAGCGGAACCCACGACGAGGATGGTAAGGAAGACCACGAGGAGGGCGGAATGTAACCGCATACCCTTGTGTGGTCAATCGGGCAAGAAAATACTTTCCATCCATGCGATAAAACATCAGCGGTCGATTTGAATGATTTTCGTCTATCTCAGACGTTCATACAACTGCACCGAAATTCCGTACGTATTTTAATGCGGAGATACGTACACCACTCACATGACCCGGGCGTTCCCCGTCGTATTAGCAGTATTCCTCGCCCTCACCGCTCCTACTGCTGCGTTCGAAACTGGGTCTGCAACCTCGATGCAAACCGAAGCGGACACGGATAGCGTAGTGACGCCGCCGGGAGTCAACAACACGACTGCACAGTTGAGTCTCGGAACTCCCGACCGCACCGGAACGGATGCACCATCAACCAGCCTCGGTGCGGCGTTGGAGATGAATAGAAACGAGGTAGAG
The DNA here is from genome assembly GCF_020700235.1 of Haladaptatus pallidirubidus. Lineage (GTDB taxonomy): Archaea > Halobacteriota > Halobacteria > Halobacteriales > Haladaptataceae > Haladaptatus > Haladaptatus pallidirubidus. The sequence continues at coordinate 1,125,391 of NZ_CP085301.1, forward strand.
ACGCAGAGTCGGATATACGAACTCGACGAAAAGTTATCAAACACGAACAACGACCAGGAGAGACATTACGAACTGAGACAGTACAGATTCGAAATCGGATCGCGACTCTCGTCGTTGAAGTACACGGAACAGGAGATTCGAACGAAGTTCAACGACGGCGAAATATCCAGCGAGGAGTATCTCCGACGGCTCGCGGTGCTTCATGCCAAATCGGAAAACGTTGAACGGTCGATACAGTACATGGAAGCGCGCGGACAAGATGTTCCACAGTTCACGCCAAGGGCGTGGACACTCAAGGCGGAGCTCATTCCCTTAAAGGGGGCAATTCGGGAGTCCGCTATCAACCAGTACACCGGACAGACCGAATCGCGCACGATATACGTGGCGACGACGGACACCGGTGTCGTTCTATCGAGTATAAGCGGCAATCAGTACGTGAGAGAGGCGTACCTCTCCGAGAACAGGAACATTAACGGCACGAACCAATTGCTCGCTCAGGAAGCCCAAAACATTACCGAGACGCAGTATCCGTGGGCAAAAGAGAACAACAACGGAGAGATAAGCACTAACTCCAGATTTGGGACAGGCATATTCGTGACCACGCTCCCGCACGAGCAGGGAGTCGTCAAAGCCGTTCTCGACGGAAAGACGGAGAAGATATTCCGCGAAACGCAGTACGGCTATCTCACCGGCGACAGCCACATTCCCTACGGTGAGGTGGTTCAGAACAACACGACGGACCACCAACTCACTGTCAACCGAACGTATCCGGGTGGCCCGCTTCGAATAAACGTCACCGACGGAAACGGCAATGCGGTCGATAGCCGCATCACGATTGGCGACCGAGAAATCGGGAAAACCGGAAGCGACGGCGTCCTGTGGACTATCGCTCCGAGACGAACCTCTACCGTCTCCAGCACGCACGGGACGACGACTCTCAACGTCACCGTCACCCCGTACGGACTATCGCAGTCGAACCAATCGGAAGAGACACCACAATCGTTCGACGCACCCGAAAGTTGAAATAGCAAAGCGGGCCCATTCGGGGTCGTGTCGAACCGAGCCCTTTCACCCGTCGTCGCAACGGTTCTTTTGCTCCTCGTCACGCTCGTCCTCGCGGGAACGATCGGAGCAGTTACGGTACAATCAGCGTCGTTTTGAGAGCCGACATACGTCGTTATCGACGTTTCGGCTGACGCCACCACCGACCGTTTGACGTTCGTTCATCGGGCGGGAGATTCGCTCGCGGTCGAATCGCTCTCCGTCCACATACTCGTCGATGGGACGCCGCTGGAACAGCAACCGCCGATTCCGTTCTTTTCCGCACGCGGATTCCAACCCGGTCCGACCGGAGCGTTCAACAGCGCGACGAACGAGACATGGGATGCTGGCGAGACCGCGAGTCTCGGAGTTGCGGGGACGAACGCACCGCTTTTCGAAACTGGAGACAGAGTTGTCGTTCGAATCGTCGTAGATGGCACGGTCGTGACGGAAATAGAAACGACGGCGGAATAGAAGCGACGGTTAATTGGGAGCGACAGCCAGTTTGTCAACTATATTTTTCATTCCTCGGGCGCGCGCGCGACGGTCGTGATGGCGATATCGGGGTCGTACTGCGGCCCCATTTCGCGGTGGCGGATATCTTCGTAGCCCGCTTCGCGAAACATTCGATCGGCTTCTTCGCGGTCGTAAAAGAGCATAATCGAGTCCGCGACTTTCTGCATGACGCCGGTTCGAGGGTAGTTCGGGCCGACGATGAGTACTTGGCCGCCAGGTTTCGTCACCCGGCGAATATCTCGAAGTGTTTCGACCGGATCGGGCCAATACTCGATGGAACCCGACGACCAAACCACGTCGAAAGAGTCGTTTTTGAACGGCAGTCGTTCTGCATCGCCGCGATAGAAGTTTACGGGATCGTACTTGCCGATTTTCGTCCACGCCTTCTGGAGCTGATGGACGCTCTGGTCGAGGCCGTGGACGTTGTCCGTGTGTTCGAGCAGTCCCTCGGTTCCGAAGCCGGTTCCACAGCCGACGTCGAGGACGTGGTCATCTTCGTCGATGTCGAGCATCGACAGCGCTTCGGTTCGCATCTCCTCATTCCAGATGAACGGATTGACCGTGTCGTACACCTTCGAGAGATATTTGTAGAAGATTCGTGCGCGACGTTTGTTTTCGAGGATACCCATTAGGCGGCGCTTGGGACTGCGTAATGATGAATCCCCACCTTTTTCTGCGGTCGTGAGCTGAGAGGTGGCGCAAATTGCACTACCTCTCGGTCGAACTCCCTAAAAAAGGAGGATCAAAAGTCTCCTCACCCCCTCAGTCGCGTCTCCGACGCTCCTTCGGGGGTTCGTCGGCCTGTTCAGTCGTCACTTCGTTCCTCCTTTGCGGAGAGCGTGCTGGCCTCTAGCGGTTGATTGGCCTGCCAATTCGGACGGATTGTTTGGGTTGAAGATCCGCGGTTAACCGGCCTGCATATCGTTCACGACTCGTTTCACTCGTCGTTCGCTTGGTTCCGCAAGTAGTTTATAGCCGCTAGCGCAACCTTTCGCGTGATTACAGTATATGCCGAGGCCAGAGGTTCTCGAACGAATAACGGAGGCCGAAAAGGAGGCTGACGACATCGTCGCGGAAGCCAAAGAAGACCGCGAGGAGCGGATTTCTGAGGCACGGAAGACGGCTGAGGAAATCCGCGAAGAAGCCGAAAAAGAGGCCACAGAATTGGAAGAAAAACGCTTGGAAGAGGCGCGCGCGGAAATCGAAGCCGAGCGCGAGGAGCTGCTCGCGGCGGGCGAGCAGGAGCGCGAGGAACTCGAATCGAGCGCGCAAGGGAACGTAGAGGACACGATGGAGTTCGTCCTCGACCGGTTCAAGGAGGCGGTGCATGCTCAGACCTGAGCAAATGAGCAAGGTCTCGGTGACGGGGTCACGGGACGTTATGCCGGAGGTCATCGAGACGATTCACGAACTGAACCTCGTTCACCTGTCGAACTACGACGGTTCGTGGGAGGGGTTCGAACCCGGCAACCCAACCGAGGGCGCAGAAGAGGTGTCCGACAAACTCGTCACGATTCGTTCCATCGAGAGCATTCTCGATGTGCAGGACGAGGATGCGGGGCCACAGCGAATCGTCACCGACGACGCGCTGGACGACGAACTGGAAGAGATCCGAACGAAGGTCAACACGCTCGATGACAGGCAGGCCGAACTACAGAACGAACTTCGGGCCGTCGAAGACCGTATCGACTCGATGGAGCCGCTCGCGGAACTCGGCATCGACTTAGACCTGCTGTCGGGCTACGACAGCCTCCAAGTCGCGGTCGGTGAAGGGGACACGGAGGAAATCGAGCGCACGCTGCGCGACGCGGATGACATCCAGGAGTTCGAACTGTTCACCGGCGGCAGAACCGTCGCCATCTTCGCGTATCCCACGGACGATGCGGACGAGGACGCGCTTGACGACGCGCTCGTTGGCGTCGATTTCGCATCGCTCGACGTTCCAGACGCATCGGGCAGTCCGGAGGAGTACGTTTCGGAGCTTCGACACGAACGCCAGAAGCTCGAATCGAAACTCGACGGCGTCGAAAACGAACTGCACGACGTGAAACTCGACGCCGCCGGGTTCCTTCTCGCCGCGGAAGAGAAACTCAGCATCGAGGTGCAGAAGGCGGAGGCGCCGCTTCAGTTCGCGACGACGGAAAACGCCTTCATCGCCGAAGGATGGATTCCGACGGAGAAGTACAACAAGCTGGCGAGTGACCTCAATGCAACGGTCGGCGACCACGCCGAAGTGGACGAAATAGAACGCGCATCCTATGAGTCCCACGGAGACCATCACGCGCCTCTCGAAAAAGCGGAGGAAACCGGGATTGCGACGGACGGTGGTCACGCGGTCAGCAACGACAACCCGCCGGTCATCCAGAACAACCCCGGCTCGGTCAAACCGTTCGAGGTGCTGGTCGAAACCATCAACCGACCGAAATACTCCGAGTTCGACCCAACGGTCGCTCTGTTCCTCACGTTCCCGTTGTTCTTCGGGTTCATGATTGGCGACCTCGGATACGGACTGTTGTACCTCGCGATCGGCTACGCAATCTACGCGAAATTCGATAGCGCCGCCGTCAAGAGTCTCGGCGGCATCGCAATGTGGGCAGGTGGATTCACCGCGTTGTTCGGCGTCTTATACGGCGAAATATTCGGATTACACATTCTCGGAGATGTGGTGTTCGGTGACGCCGGGCCGCCGATTAAGAAGGGACTTCAGCCCGTGAACAGCTATTACGCAACCGGCTGGCTCGTACTGAGTCTGCTGGCGGGTATCGTTCACCTCACCATCGGTTGGACGTTCGATTTCATCGAGAACTTGAATCACGGGTTCAAGGATGCGATGACCGAGAGCGGTTCGTGGATTATAATGATGTTCGGTCTGTGGGCGTGGATTTTCGCTGGAGCAGGCGGAAGCGCACCCGACCTTCTCTACGGTTCCGGAAGCGTGTTCAACGGTAATCCGTTCTCGTTCGGATTCTCCGGTCTCCCATCGTTCGACTTGTTCACGATACCGGTACTCGGCTTCCCGTTCTCGTTGTGGCTCGGGGTGTTCTTCATTGGTCTCGTCCTCCTCGTCGTGGGCGAACCGATCGAGGCCGTCGAGTTCCTCAACGTGCTGGTGAACGTGCTCTCGTACACTCGTCTTGCGGCCGTGTTGCTCGCGAAGGCCGCGATGGCGTTCGTGGTCAACATGCTGTTCTTCGGCGTCTACGTGACCGGCCATGAAGGTCACGAAGCATGGCACTTCGGTATCGGTCACATGCCGCACGTCAATGAGATGTCGCACGGCCACGAAGTGACGAGTATCATGTTCCCCGGCCTCGTCCATTCCGGTATCGCGGGGGTCGTCGGAGGGCTGCTCGTCCTGGTACTCGGTCACTTGCTGGTGCTGGCGCTCGGTGTCACGAGCGCGGGTCTGCAGGCGGTGCGTCTCGAATACGTCGAGTTCTTCGGGAAGTTCTACGAAGGCGGCGGAGAGAAATACGAGCCGTTCGGCTACGAGCGGACGCACACGACGCAGGACTGACTCCAAAACCCGTTTTCCGTTTTTTCGCGACCAACTCGACCTCGATCATCCCTCGACACTGGTACTTGCTACCATGATTTAGCAGGTACAGCCCGCGATACGAGCGAATCCGACGGAACGCTTTGGGAAGTTTTAAGAATCCAGTGACTCGAACTACGACCTGTTAGGCCATAGAGCCACAAAGGACTAAACCAATGTTCGAATTCATACTCGCGTTCGTTGACGCAGCTGTACTGCTCGCACAGGACGGAACTGCCCAAGGTGGCAATGCACCGGCTATTCCAGCAGACGCCGCCTCCGCACTCGCAGTCGGTCTCGCCGCACTCGGCGCGGGATACGCAGAGCGCGGTATCGGTGCCGCCGCGGTCGGCGCCGTCACGGAAGACCAGGACCTGTTCGGTACGGGACTCATCCTGACAGTTTTGCCGGAGACGCTCGTCATTCTGGCGCTCGTCGTCGTGTTCGTCTAAACACACCCATTCCCTCTTATCAATGAGCCTGGAAACGGTAGTTGAGGATATTCGAAACGAGGCCCGCGAGCGTGCGGAACAGATTCGTGCGGACGGAGAAACCCGTGCGGACAAGATAATCGCCGAGGCGGAGTCGGATGCCGAGGAGATTCTCGCGGCGAAAGAGCGCGAAATCGAGAGCCAAATCGAGCGAGAGCGAGAGCAGAAGCTTTCCAGCGCGAAGCTCGAAGCCAAGCAGAAGCGGTTGGAAGCCCGCCGGGACGTACTGCAGGAAGTTCGTTCCGACGTGGAAGAAGAAATTGCAACCCTTGGCGGTGACGACCGCGAAGAACTGACGCGCACACTGCTTGACGCGGCAGCGGAGGAGTTCGAGTCCGGCAACACCGTCCGAATCTACGGACGGGCCGACGACGAGGAACTGCTCACCGACGTCGTTACGGACTACGACGGCTTCGAGTACGCGGGCGAATACGACTGCCTCGGCGGCATCGTCGCCGAGAGCGAGGCGTCCCGCGTTCGCGTGAACAACACGTTCGATTCGATACTCGAAGACGTGTGGGAGGATAACCTCCAAGCAATCAGTTCACGGTTGTTCGAGCAATGAGTACGGCAGACGGCACATCGAACTACGAGTACGTCAACGCCCGCGTGCGGGCACGACGAGCCGCGCTGTTCGACGACGAGGATTATCGAAAACTCCTTCGGATGGGTCCGGGCGAAATCGCCCGCTACATGGAGGAGACGGAGTACGAATCCGAAATCAACGCACTCGGAGCGCGCTACGACGGCGTCGACCTCGTCGAATACGCACTCAATCGCAACCTTGCCAAACACTTCGACGACATGCTGGATTGGTCCGGCGGGAAGCTGTACACGCTTATCGCGCGGTACCTGAGAAAGTTCGACGCGTGGAACGTCAAGACGGTACTGCGTGGTATCTATGCGGACGCCGACAGCCAGTCGGTTCGTGACGACCTGATTCACGCGGGTGAGTTCGAACGGTCGTTCCTCGACCGATTGGCCGACGCGGGAGCAATCGAGGACGTCGTCGAAATGCTTCACGGGACGATTTTCGGCGACCACCTCGAAGCTGCACACGGGGATTACGAGTCCACCGGACTGTTGATTCCGTTGGAAAACGCGGTTGACCGAGCGTACTACGAAGGGTTGATGGAAGGCGTTACGCAGACCGAAAACCGTGCAACCCAGTTGTACGTCGAGTTCCTGCAGGCGGAAATCGACTTCCGGAACATCCGAAACGCGCTCCGAATTAGCCGAAGCGGTGCAGATATCGACCCCTCGGAATACTTTATTTCGGGTGGGAGGCTGTTCAAGGCCGCGGAGCTGTCACAGCTCGCCGGGAACACGGACGAGCTAATCAGCCAAGTTAGAGAGAGCACGTACGGGAACGACTTGGACGAGGCACTCGACGAACTGGAGCGCGCCGACAGCCTCATCGGATTCGAGCACGCCCTCGACGCGGCACTGCTCGAATATTCCGAACATCTTTCGTACGTGTTCCCGCTGTCGGTGTGTCCGGTGCTTGCGTACATACTCGCAAAGCAGAAGGAAGTGGATAACATCCGTGCCATCGCACGCGGACGCGAAGCAGGACTGTCCGAAGACGAAATCGAAGACGAACTGGTGATGCTATGAGCCAGGAAATCGCCGTTATCGGAAGTCCGGACTTTACGACCGGATTCCGGCTCGCGGGAGTTCGGAAGTTCGCAAACGTTCCGGACGACGAAAAGGACGCGGAGTTAGACGACGCTGTTTCTCAGATACTGACCGACGACGACGTAGGTATCATCGTGATGCACGACGACGACCTTGCACACCTCTCTCGAAACGTCAGAAACGACGTCGAGACGAGCGTGGAACCCACCCTCGTGACGCTGGGTGGTGGCGCGGGAAGCGGCGGACTCCGCGACAAAATCAAGCGCGCAATCGGTATCGACCTTATGGACGAAGACGAACAAGGTGATAACGAATGAGCCAGGCAACAGACAGCGACGTCGTCCGTGAGGACGGCGTCATTCAGAGCGTGAGTGGTCCGGTCGTGACCGCCACGGACCTCGGTGCCCGGATGAACGACGTTGTGTACGTCGGTGAAGAAGGGCTCATGGGCGAGGTTATCGAAATCGAAGGCAACCAAACGACGATTCAGGTGTACGAAGAAACCTCGAACGTCGCTCCCGGGGAACCCGTCGAGAACACGGGCGAACCGCTCTCCGTGGATCTCGGGCCAGGAATGCTGTACTCCATCTACGACGGTGTTCAGCGCCCGCTGGACGTGCTCGAAGACAAGATGGGCGCGTTCCTCGACCGTGGTGTCGACGCACCCGGTATCGACCAAGAGAAAACCTGGGAATTCAACCCCGAAGTCGAAGTCGGTGACGAAGTCGAGCCCGGCGATGTCGTCGGAATCGTCCCCGAAACCGAGAGCATCGACCACAAGGTGATGGTGCCTCCGGATTACGAAGGTGGCGAGGTCGTCGATACGAAGGAAGGAAACTACGCCGTCACGGACACCATCGTCGAACTCGACAACGGCGAAGAAATCCAGATGCAACAGGAGTGGCCGGTTCGTGAACCGCGCCCATCCGTCGACAAACAGACGCCACGAACACCACTCGTGTCCGGTCAGCGTATCCTCGACGGCCTGTTCCCCATCGCAAAGGGCGGAACGGCCGCGATTCCGGGTCCGTTCGGCTCCGGAAAAACGGTGACCCAGCATTCGCTCGCGAAGTGGGCGGACGCGGACATCGTCGTCTACGTCGGCTGTGGTGAGCGCGGAAACGAGATGACGGAAGTTATCGAGGACTTCCCGGAACTCGAAGACCCACGAACCGGCAAACCTCTGATGTCGAGGACGTGCCTCATTGCGAACACGTCGAATATGCCCGTGGCCGCACGAGAGTCGTGCATTTACACGGGAGTCACCATCGCGGAGTACTACCGTGACATGGGATACGACGTCGCGCTGATGGCTGACTCCACCTCGCGGTGGGCGGAGGCGATGCGTGAGATTTCCTCGCGCCTCGAAGAGATGCCCGGCGAAGAGGGATACCCGGCGTACCTCGCTGCCCGTCTCGCCGAGTTCTACGAGCGCGCAGGGAAGTTCGAGAACATCAACGGCACGGAGGGTTCGGTGTCGGTTATCGGTGCAGTGTCGCCGCCCGGCGGCGACTTCTCCGAGCCGGTTACGCAGAACACCCTGCGTATCGTGAAAACGTTCTGGGCGCTGGACGCCGACCTCGCGGAACGTCGGCACTTCCCGTCGATCAACTGGAACGAGTCGTACTCGCTCTACAAGGACCAACTCGACCCGTGGTACGAACAGAACGTCGAGCCGGACTTCCCGGAAAAGCGCCAGTGGGCGGTCGACGTGCTGGACGAAGAGGACGAGCTCCAAGAAATCGTTCAACTCGTCGGGAAGGACGCGCTTCCGGAAGACCAGCAACTCACGCTCGAAGTCGCGCGCTACCTGCGTGAGGGATGGCTCCAGCAGAACGCGTTCCACGACGTGGACATGTTCTGCTCGCCAGAGAAGACGTACCGGATGCTCGAAGCGATCCAGACGTTCAACGAGGAAGCGTTCACCGCACTCGAAGCGGGCGTCCCCGTCGAGGAAATTACGGCTATCGACGCCGCACCGCGCCTGAACCGAATGGGAACGGCGGAGGAGTGGCAGGACTTCATCAGTGAAGTCGAAGCGGAAATCAGCGAACAGCTCAGGGAGAAATATTAATGAAAGAATACCAGACAATTACGGAAATCAGCGGTCCGCTGGTGTTCGCCGAGGTTGACGAGCCGATCGGATACGACGAAATCGTCGAGATCGAGACACCTGACGGCGACACGCTGCGCGGACAAGTGCTCGAATCGAGCGAAGGTCTCGTCTCGATTCAGGTGTTCGAGGGAACCGAAGGTATCGACCGCAAATCGTCGGTTCGGTTCCTCGGCGAGACGATGAAGATGCCCGTCACGGAGGAACTTCTCGGGCGCGTTCTCGACGGTTCCGGCAACCCGATCGACGGCGGTCCGGAAATCGTTCCGGACGAGCGACGTGACATCGTCGGTGCGGCTATCAACCCGTACGCCCGCGAGTACCCCGAAGAATTCATCCAGTCCGGCGTGTCCGCCATCGACGGCATGAACACGCTGGTTCGTGGGCAAAAACTGCCTATCTTTTCGGCGTCCGGTCTGCCGCATAACGAGCTCGCGCTCCAGATTGCGCGACAGGCGAGCGTGCCGGAAGAAGACGAGGGCGGCGACGGCGAAGGAAGCGAGTTCGCAGTGGTATTCGGCGCGATGGGAATCACCGCCGAAGAGGCGAACGAGTTCATGGAGGACTTCGAGCGAACCGGTGCGCTGGAGCGCTCCGTCGTCTTCATGAATCTCGCGGACGACCCCGCAGTCGAGCGGACGGTCACGCCGCGCCTCGCGCTCACCACGGCGGAGTACCTCGCGTTCGACAAGGATTACCACGTGCTGGTGATCCTGACGGACATGACCAACTACTGCGAGGCACTGCGAGAGATCGGTGCCGCGCGTGAAGAGGTGCCAGGCCGTCGTGGCTACCCCGGATACATGTACACCGACCTTGCGCAGTTGTACGAACGTGCAGGTCGTATCGAAGGCCGTGAGGGGTCTGTCACGCAGATTCCGATTCTCACGATGCCGGGCGACGACGACACGCACCCGATTCCCGACCTGACCGGCTACATCACCGAGGGTCAGATTTACATCGACCGTGACCTGAACTCGCAGGGTATTCAGCCGCCGATCAACCCGCTTCCGTCGCTGTCGCGCCTGATGGACGACGGTATCGGCGAGGGGCTGACCCGCGAAGACCACTCCGGTGTGTCCGACCAGATGTACGCCGCGTACGCACAAGGTGAAGACCTTCGTGACCTCGTGAACATTGTCGGTCGTGAAGCGCTGAGCGAACGTGACAACCAGTACCTCGACTTCGCCGACCGCTTCGAGAAGGAGTTCATCGACCAGGGCTTCGAGACGAACCGAACCATCGAAGAGACGCTGACCATCGGCTGGGATCTCCTGTCGATGCTTCCAAAAGAGGAACTCAACCGTATCGACGAAGAGTTCATCGAGAAGTACTATCCGGAAGAGCAGGCCGAAGAAGTCGCGGCTGACTGAATCGGTACTATTCTCCTCGGATTTTTGATCACAATGCATGAAGGGGCGACCATCGCTCACATATTCGAACGCCGCTCCGATCTCTGCTAGCTCGGCGCAACAAATCTCGACTGTAAAGTATTATCCCCTTCGAGTTTTTATGGTCAACCAAGATGGCTAAGGACGTCAAACCCACTCGGAAGAACCTCATGGCGATTGAGGATCGCATCGACCTCTCCGAGCGGGGCCACGACACGTTGGAAAAGAAGCGTGACGGCCTCATCATGGAGTTCATGGACATCCTCGACCAAGCGCAGGACGTGCGCTCCGGTCTGGACGAGGATTACCAGCGCGCACAGCAGACCATCAACATGGCTCGCGCGATGGAGGGTGACGTGGCGGTTCGTGGGGCCGCCGCTGCACTGCAGGAACACCCGGAGATTACGACCGAATCGAAAAATATCATGGGTGTCGTCGTCCCGCAAATCGAGTCCTCGAAAGTTAAGAAGTCGCTCGACGAGCGCGGGTACGGTGTCCTCGGCACGAGCGCCCGCATCGACGAAACTGCGGACGCTTACGAGGAACTGCTCGAAAGCATCATCCTCGCAGCCGAAGTCGAAACGGCGATGAAGAAGATGCTCACCGAAATCGAGACGACCAAACGCCGCGTTAACGCACTTGAGTTCAAACTGCTTCCCGAACTGCGCGAGGCGCAGGACTACATCGAGCAGAAACTCGAAGAGCAGGAACGCGAGGAAATCTTCCGAATGAAGAAAATCAAGGCAAAGAAAGAAGAGGAAGAGAAGGCCGAGAAAGAGGCCAGCGAGCCGGAACCTGTCGAGGGCGAAGTCGCCGTCACGAGCTAAACTCTGCGGATTTTTCGTTTTCTCTTTTAGCAGTAGCCGGGATTATAAATGACAAGATAAAACAGCGAACGGCGACGCTTCGCGTCTCGTGAGCGAGGACGCCCGCCGCCGCAAAAAGGGGGTTCTTAGATGTACGTGAACCACTCTTCGTGGTCGTCGATGCGCCGGTTGACTAGGTCGAAGAATTTCGACTGAATCTCTTCGGTCACGGGGCCGCGGCTTCCGTTGCCGATTTCGACGTTGTCAACTTGCCGAATGGGAGTGACTTCCGCCGCACTGCCGGTGAAGAACAGTTCGTCGGCGGTGTTGAGTTCGCCGCGACTGATGGTGGCGTCGTCGTTGACGGTGTAGCCCATCTCGCGCGCCACTGTGATGACACTGTCGCGGGTGATACCGTCGAGGATACTCTGAGAGAGACCGGGCGTGTAAATCTCGTCGTCGCGCACGAGGAAGATGTTCTCGCCGGGGCCTTCCGCGACGTTACCTTCCTTGTTCAAGACGATTGCTTCGACGAAGCCGTTCCGTCGGGCTTCCTCACCGGCGAGGAGGCTGTTAACGTACAGGCCGGTCGTCTTGGCGTTCGTCGGAATCTGGCTGGAGGAGTGTTTGCGCCACGAAGAAACCATCACCTTCACGCCATTTTCGAGGGCCTCGTCGCCGAGGTACGCGCCCCACGGCCACGCGGCGATGGTCACGTCGGTCGGGCAATCGCCGGGACTGACGCCGAGGCTGTCGTAGCCGTAGTAGGCGATAGGTCGGATGTAGCACGAATGAAGGTCTTGTCGGTCGATGAGTTCGAGGGTAGCCTCGGTGAGTTCTTCCGGTTCGTACTCGATTTCCATATCGTAGGGTTTACACGAGTCGTAGAGGCGCTGGAGGTGTTCTTCCCAGCGGAAGATTGCAGGGCCGTTTTCCGTGTCGTAGCACCGCACACCTTCAAAGACGCCGGTTCCGTAATGTAGTCCATGCGTGAGGACGTGGACTTTCGCGTCGTCCCAATCGACGAACTCGCCGTTCATCCAGATCGTATCCACATCCATCTCGTCAAAGCTCATACGGTCTCCCCAATGAAGGCCAAGGTAATCAGTTTTGGCGATTGTCCCCGGACGATTGGTCAGAATTACTCGGAAAGAAATAATCCGAAGAACAGGTTACGGCCCTCACATACGAACCTGCGATGCGTGGCGGACGCCCGTAGCATCACACTCACGACACGAAAACGGAATGGGCGCAAATCGGTTCGAAAAATCGGGACGGTAAAAATCGGTTCAGCGACCCGCAGGCCGCCCAGTAGCGCGACCAGTAGAGCGGCCCTTTAGCCACGAACCCACCGCACCACCGATGATGCCGGGGATTGCGGCGACGACGACGAATAGCACGCCGAAGGCGAACAGTCCCATGGCCGGAATCGGTCCGGCCATCAGTCCCGCGAAGGTTAGCAAGAGGAGCGCCACGATTGCCCCTGCGGCAGTCGCCACACCGCCGTTGAGCGCGCCGTCACCGAGTCTGCTCCCGGCGACGTAGCCGGCCACGACACCACCGATAATGCCGGTCAATCCCGCACCGACGATGGGGAGCGTCATGTCGGTAAACGGGATGGCGGCCCCGCTGAACAGGGCGACGATGATGGTTGCAACGATTCCGTACACGACTGCTCTGAGTTTGAAGTCCATACATGTAATATGGGTTTGAAGTATCATGAACATTTTTCATAATTGCGATACGTATTCGGTCATTACCGCAATCGAACACCAGAAATTTCGTTACAGCTATAACAGGTTGCGCTCCCGTCGGAACGGGATAAGACGACTCAACCCAGCGTCTCGATAATCTGTGCGCCTTCGAGATACGGAAAGTCGTGGCGCTCTGCGTATGCTCGTGCGTTGTCGGGTGAGAGCGCACCACCCGTTTGGTCGTCCAGCATTTCGCAGACGACGACGGCGGGGGGTAGTTCCGCGGCGTTCGCCAGCGCGACGCCGAGTTCGGTGTGGCCCTGTCGTTCGGAAAGCAATCCGGGAGCGGCCCGCAGGAGGTGAACGTGTCCAGGCGCGCGGAACTCGTCGGCGAAGTCGAGTTCGTCCGCCAGACTCGCCGCGTGTGCCAGCTCGGTGATCGTCAGCGCGCGGTCGTCGTCGGTGATTCCGGTGTACGTGTCACGGTGGTTCACCGTCAGCGAGAACGATGACCGGGAGTCGTAACCGAGTTCGTGCCCCTCGCTCGCGGGGTGGTCGATTATCTCGTCCATGTACGCGAGGCCGAACGCTTGCGCGACGTCGTGGGAAAGTGCGACGCAAATCAGGCCGCCTGCGTCGTTACGAAGTCGAGAAACGGCTTCCGGAGTGACTGCTTGCGCGGGGTAGATGAGGTCGGTTTCGCCCTCACGGTCTTCGGCGTCGTGGACGAGTAGGGGTGAACCTTTCTGAAACGCTTCGGTTGCTTTCGCAACCGTCGCGGAAGTCGTTTGACTCATGGTGCCTCCTCGACGTGAACTGTGACGTGGTCGTCGTCGTCCAGTCCGAGTTCGTCACGGAGTTTCGCGGGAGCGATGAGTTCGACTTGGTCTTCGTCGTGGTGGGTTCGTTCGGGCGCGATGACGTGAGCTTGTTCGTAGGAGTCACCGTCCGCCGTTTCCACGGTGGCAGGATAGCAAACAGCAGGACCGTACGTTCGGTCGCCATCTTCCCAGCCGTCGATCGGAATCGGTTCGAGCGCTTCCATCGCGGAGCGGGCGCGGACGCTTTCGGCGGTCAATTCGATGTTCAGCGTCCCGGGGAACGGTTCGTACCCCAATCGCTCCGTGAACTGTGCCATATAGCCCGGCAGCGAGATGTAGTGGCGACCCTCGCCCATTCCGCCCGTAACCGTACCCGAGAGGTCAACGCCAGAGAGGTTTTCGAAGATTCGTCGATAATCCTCGTATTCGCGTTTGAGTTCCCACGCGCCGTCGTCGGTGATGGCGATCCACTGACCGTTACTGACTATCTCGCGGGTGACGAGACCCGCATCATCGAGTCGTTGGAGGCGGCGTGACGCCGTCTGATTGGAGGCATCGAGGCGGTTTGCGAGATCGGCACACGACACTTTGACCTCGCTTTCGAGCGCCCCGTCGAGAGCGAGCAGTTTGAGCGCGGCGAGTTCGTCGTATCCGACCACGAGCGATGTCGCTGGCATACTCAGCAGTCAGTGCTTCGGTCGTTTAAGCATACCGGAAATGGTACGCGTAGCAGAAATGAGATAGAAGATAGCGTAATATCCGCAGCGGGATAGCACCTAACCCGCCATCACATCTAAATTTGCTGGTTTCGGTGGGGAGTGAACGTCCGCGACACCCTGTACACCATATTTTATCCATCGTAATTCGAAATTTGATTTTTTGAGAACTAGATTAATGTGTGTAGTGATAGTACATCATAGATGTATGATGGAGAATAACACACAACGTTGCGACGGCGTCCGGAAACAACGAGGAACAAGCCGTGACAGTGCAGAGAAATCCGATACGATCGACTCACGATGTACAGACCTGACGCGGCGTGTATTCGTCGGCGGACTCTCCGTCGTGGGACTCGGCGCCGGTTTGTCCAGATTTTCAAAGCAAGCGGAAGCCGCGGGCGAACCGGTTCATTTCCAGTACTTTCACGAGACCTGGCCGACCATCACGAACAACCTCCCGAAAGTCGCCGACCGAGGCTACGACGCGATTTGGATACAGGCACCTCAAAAAAGCGGCCTGACGTGGGAAGATCAGAGCGGACGCAACGACCCGCCGCTCGGCTATCAACCGGTGGATTTCACGACGTTCGACAGCGAGTTCGGGACGGAAGCCGACTTACAAGCGCTCATCGACGAAGCGCACGACCAAGGGTTGGAGGTGTACGTCGATTGCGTGATGAACCACATGGCGGTCGGCTACGACTACGATTTCCCGCGATTCTCCTACGACGATTTCCACCACGACGTTGGTTCTATCGACGACTGGAACGACGACCATCAGGTTGAACACGGCGAACTCCTCGGCCTCCCCGACCTTGCACAGTACGAATCATCAACTTCCGATTACGTCCGCGGAGAGTTGATGAACTACATGGAGAAAGTCGCCTCCTTCGGCGCGGACGGCTACCGATACGACGCGGTCAAACACGTCGAAGAAAAGTTCTGGCGCGACTACGCGAACCCCAAAGCCGACGAACTCGGCATGAAACGCGTCGGCGAAGTGTTCGACGGAAGCGTCGATTACGTCCAAGGCTACATCGACGCCGGAATGGACGTCTTCGACTATCCCCTGTACTACGTCCTCAAGGACGTGTTTTCCGGCGGCGACGTGAGGCGACTTCAAGGCGCAGGTGTCGTGGCCCAAGACCCGTGGCACGCACGTCCATTCGTTCAGAATCACGACGAAGGTGCGCCGTCCCAGTACCACCTCGCGCACGCCTTTGTCCTCACCACTGAGGGTACCCCGATGATTTACAACCTCTACCCGAACGCCATCTTGGACGACGGTGAGGTCAACAACATGGTCTGGGTGAAGAAAAACCTCGCAGGGGGAGAAACTTACTGGCGGCACACAGACGGTGACCTCGGCGTCTACGAGCGATACAACAACCTTCTCGTCGGCATCAACAACGGCGGCAGTTCACGCACGCAGTCGGTGTACACCTCGTGGACGAATACGACGCTCAAAGATTACAGCGGGACGGGCGGCGACATCACGACCGACGGAAACGGGTGGGTCGATGTAACGGTACCTGCGGAGGATTGGGTGTTCTACGCGCCGTACTGAGTTAGATACAGTCAGTTAGTCTTTTTCCACTCACCATTCACCGAATCTCGCGCCCAAAACTCGCTGTTTTTCTTCAATTTCGGAACCCACGTATTGTCGGTCTTCGAGAGCAGCGCGACCCGCGAAGCGGGCACTTCCTTCAGTACGCCGTGTTTCGGCATGTGTTCCCGCACTTTCTCGGAGAACGCTACGACCTCCTCGTGGTCTAACATCGCATCGCGGTCGAGACGGCCGCGGGAGTGGCCGACGTGCATGTAGGCTTTGAGTTCCACGAAGTCCGGGTCGGCGCGCTCGTAAAACGCGGCGTACCAATCCGGATTTTCCACGTTCTCGCCGCCGACGAGCGTGGTTCGGAGGACGGTTCGAGTGTCGTCTTTTTCCGCGAGTACGTCCATCGTATCGATGAGGTTCTCCCACGCGTCGTCGTCCACCGCACGAACTACGCGGTCGAAAGTGGCTCGATCCGGTGCGTCCACGCTGACGTAGAGTTGCGTCGGGTCACACTCCGCCAACATCTCCGGGTTCGTTCCGTTGCTCACGAGGAACGTGGTGATGTCCCGGTCGTGGAACGCCTCGATGAGTTCCGGCAGGTAGGGATACAGCGTCGGTTCCCCGTCGAGACTGATTGCGACGTGGCGCGGTTCCATCGACTCCTCGAAGATTTCGCGGGGAACTTCGTCGTTGCCGCCGAATCCCGACAGGAGTTTTCGCTGGAGACGAATGCTCGCGTCGACGACTGCCTCGGGGTCGTCCCACTCCACGTCACCGAGTTCGTAGGAATGCCCGCGATGGTCGCGCCAGCAGAAGACGCAGCGCTCGTTGCATTTCACCACCGGCGTCATCTGGATACAGCGATGGGACTCGATTCCGTACCAGATGTTTTTGTAGCATTTTCCCTCGCCGCGCAGGGCGTTGGCCGTCCACCCGCAGGTTTGGGCGGCGGTGTGGTTCTCGCTGTGGTAGTTCGGGTTGTCTACCTGTTTCGGCCCGTCGGACTCGCTCATTGGGGCGGCCTAAGCGTCGTGGCGTCAAAAGATGTAGGGGTCTGGGAGTGAACCGTCACCGCAATCCGGGACGAAACGCTTCGAGAACAGAATCACGGTTCGGAACCTCCGAGAGGTTCACTTCGTACACCATCGGCCACGGCAAGCTACGTGCGACTCGCAGGGTGTTACCCTCGACGCTGACATCACGGACTCGCCGCCACGGTACGGCACTGTCAGCGACTATTCCATCCGTGCCGACGAGAAAGCTATCGTCGAGTATCGTAAGTGTGACCGTTCTGTCGTCGAACACCGAGTACCCAATCGTCATCCCGATGAATGTACCGATGATTTGGCCGACGAACGTTCCGTCGGAAAGGCCCCCACTGAGTGCGAGGTGAACCAAACCAATCCCAACGACACTGGGAACAAGCGTGAGTGGGATGTAATACCGGCGTAACTTGGTGGCACTGACTGCGGCGTGAATCGTCTGTGTTCGGTGCTGAATCTTCGCGCTCCGCCGGGAACCACAAGCAGTCCCGACGATGGCAACGAGCGCGAAGATAACTGAATACATAACGATTTCATCCGAGGGAGTGTACTCAGCGAGAACCGTTGCTCCGAAAATACCGACAAAAGGGAGAATGCCAGCGAGCGTGAGCAACCAGTGGAAGCGGGAAACGACTGTCCAATCGAGTCGGTCTGGAACCTGTTCAGCGGCTATCCAGCCAAGCAGTGCGACGAGGAAGCCGATTCCGAAGACGTAGTGTAGTGGAGAAGAATACAACCACAGAAGCGAGAGAGAGAGATAGCAGTCCCGGTGACAATGCCGAGCGCGATGCTGAATGCCTGCAACCGAGGAGGGCGAGGGCGCATATCGAATCCTTGTTTTTCCAACAATATCAGTGATGCGCAAATAAGGGAAAATTCGAACGGCAGAAGTCCACGAGAAGCGTAAAAAATTCGTGAGCTAATTGGGTTCGAAGTGCTACCTTCACGCAACTCCTTTACCCATAGGCTACGCCCTTTCCGCCATGACTCTCGACCCCGACCAACTCGAAGCGCGATTGATGAGCCACGGCGTCTACGTTACGTCGCTCGATACCGACGGGGAACGAATCGAAATCGAGTACGAGTCGATTAAAGCGGGGAACACGGGCGCGGTTCCTCACAGGGAAGTCGGCCGCGTCATCAACGTGGTTCGCGACCTGACCGAGTCGCCGAGAGGCGTCCGCGGAGAAGTCACCGACCTCGACGGCGAACAGGTGGGGAACTGGCGGGCGAAAGCCGAGTGGCTTCGGGAACTCGAAAACGGCGAACTATCTGAAGTGGATTTTTCGGAGCGAGTAATCGAAACGATAACCGAGGGGCAGTAGAGGCGAAGAGTCGTAGACGAGGAAAGTTGATAGCGTAGCGGAACGATACTACGTACCGCGATTACGCAGGGGTTCAAATGGGGGGAGAGAAACTTCGATTAGAGGGAGTGTTGGGTACTGCACTCAGGAGCGTGCGGTCTGAACTGCGGATTGCGTTCGTCGTAGGGGTCGTCGGATTTCTCGCTACGTTTTACGCCCTCCGGTTGTTCATCTGGCCGGAACTGGAAGGGCAATTGCTCGGAACGAAAGCGGTGGTCGTCGCGGTTACGCCGTTCGATGTCGTTCTTTTGCAGGCGAAAATCGGGCTGTTTGCTGGTCTGCTGTTCGCCAGCGGCTGGATTCTGTACCGCTCTCGGGAACCGCTCAGGGGGCGCGGCGCGTCGTTTCCAGGACGGCGACGAACGCACTTTTTCGTCGGAGCACTGGCCATCGCCCTGTTCGCTGGCGGCGTCGTTTATGCCTACTACGTTTTCCTCCCGCTCCTGTTCGCGTTTCTCATCAGCAACGCGGTTACCGCGGGGTTCCAACCGACCTACTCCATCGTGGACTGGACGCAGTTCGTCTTTTTGCTGGTTCTCGTACTCGGCCTAACCGCCGAACTCCCGCTGATTATGGGCGGATTGGTGTACGCCGACATCGTCTCCCCCGACCTGTTTCGGGAGTACTGGCGACACGCCGTTTTCGCCATCGTCGTCATCAGTTCGATGGTGAACGGTTCGCCCGACCCGTTCTCGATGTCCCTCGTGGCGATTCCGATGACGGCCCTGTACTTCGTCGGACTGGGTACCGCGAAGGTCGTCAGACGAGCCAGCGGTAATTCACGGGGACGTCGTTCTCGGAGTGGCGTCCCTGCCGAAATCGATCTCCAAAATCTCGATGCAAAGGGGATTCGCGCCGCACCACCGGAGGCCTTCGCCACCCTCACGGAACACGAAGCGCTGGAAATAGCCGACAGAGCGCTCGATGCGGGCGACTCCGAAAAGGCCGCTGCGATTCTCGACCGATTCGAGGCGCGCGCCGAGTCCGACGGCCTCGTCGCGAATGATTCACAAAACGACCAAGAGGGAAAAAACGGAAGCAGCGGGGACGTATCGGGTACAGTCGAACGAACAGCAAGCAGAATGGCCGCGGCGTTCGCCGAGGAGGAGACGACTGAAGACGACATCGGCGGCTACTACTACGACCTTCGGTTCGTCGTCGGAAGCCTACGGAGCAAATCGTTCCGCATCATCGGCGTCTTCATGGCCGTGGTCGCGCTGGTGTTCACCTACCTCTATCAAGGCGGCATCGGCGAGATCAAGCGTGATTTCCTGATTCACCTTCCGGCGGGGACGCCCACGAGCGAAGTGAATATCGTCCTCTTGCACCCGGTCGAAGCGCTCGCGTTCGAAATGAAAGTCAGCCTCCTTGTCGGCGTCGTAGCGGTGCTTCCCCTCGTGCTGTACTACGCGTGGCCGGCCATCGAAACGCGGGAACTCGCTCGCGCCAACCGAAACGTGTTTTTCGTCTGGGCGGGCGTCCTCGCCCTCGGACTCCTCGCCGGAAGTTTCGTCGGATATCGGTTCGTCGCGCCGACCGTGGTTTCTTACCTGGTCGCCGACGCGCTGGGCGCGAACATGATAATCGCATACCGCACCGCCGCGTTCTTCTGGTTGGTCTTCGCCACGACGGTCGGCGTCGGCCTCTGGATTGAAGTTCCGGTGACGATGCTGTTGTTCCATCACTCCGGAGTCGTCCGGTATCGAACGATGCGAACCTACTGGCGACAGGTCGCCGTCGGCGTGCTGGTCGCGTCCTCGCTCCTTCCGGGTGGCGTGCTGTTAATGGTCGGCGTGGGATTCGCGATTATATTGGCCTATGGTGTCGGACTCAGCGTTCTCTGGGTCGATTCGCTCGGCGAGCGGTTGGTTCGGGCGACCACCTGAGCGTCGCCAAATTCAGAAACCCATTTACCGGCAGCCCCGGAACGGACGGGTATGTTCCTGACGTTCAGGGAGGAAGTCGAGGCCGTCCTCCGCGAGACGCTCTCGTCCCTCGACCTCCCGACCGACGACCTCGGAATCGAAACGCCCCCGGAGGGTGTAGACGCCGTCCTCGCATCCAGCGCGGCGTTCCGACTCGCCGGGGAGGTCGGTGCACCGCCACCGAAAATCGCGGCCGACATCGCGGAGGAAATCGACGCCAGCGAGTTCGACTACATCACAGAGACGACGCCGCAAGGCCCGTACGTCAACTTCCTGCCGAGCGAAGCGTACTACGACGAGACAGTCACCGCGGGGCAGGACGAAGAGTACGGTCGCCTCGAATCGACCGGCGAAAGCGTCGTGGTCGAACACACCAGTGCGAACCCGACCGGCCCGGTTCACGTCGGCCGCGCCCGCAACCCGATTACGGGCGACGCCGTCGCTCGAATTCTGGATTTCGCGGGTAACGACGTTGACCGCCACTACTACGTCAACGACGCGGGCCGTCAGATTGCCGTGTTTACGTGGGCCTACGAAACCTTCGACGAGGACGACCTGCCAAAACCGGAGCGCGAGCGCGCCGACTACGACCTCGTGCGCTACTACCGCAAAGGAAACAGCTACCTCGAAGAGGCCGACCCCGAAGGCGTGGAGGAGGCCGAAACCGAGATTCAGTCCATTTTGCAGGGACTCGAAGAGGGCGACGAATCGACCTACGAGCGCGTCAGCGAAGTGGTCGATACCGTCCTGTCGGGCATGCGCGTCACGCTAGATCGCCTTCCCGCGGAGTTCGACGAGTTCGTCAAGGAAACCCGGTTCATGTTCGACGGGAGCACAGACGACGTAGTTACGCGCCTCAAAGAGAGCGAACAGTCGGTGTACGAGGAGGACGCGTGGCAACTCGACCTCTCCGAGTTCGGTTTCGAAAAGAACCTCGTCTTCCTGCGCTCCGACGACACGAGCCTCTACACGACCCGCGATTTGGCCCACCACGAGTGGAAACTGGACAACTACGACCGCGCCGTGACGGTCGTCGGCGAAGACCACAAGTTGCAAGCCGAACAACTCGCGCAGGCGCTCGAAATTCTCGGCAACGACACCGAAAAACTGACCGCGTTCCACTACTCTTGGGTCAATCTCCCCGAAGGCGGGATGAGCACCCGCGAAGGAACCGGCATCGACATGGACGACCTGCTCGACGAGGCCGAAAAGCGCGCCCGTGAAGAAGTCGAAAAGCGCATGGACACCCGCATCCGCGACGACGACCTCACCGAGGCAGATATCGACCGCATCGCCCGACAGGTCGGTATCGGCGCGGTGCGCTACGACATCATCTCGAAACAACCGACGAAAACCATCACATTCGAATGGGAGCGCGCACTGAATTTCGAGGCTCAGAGCGCACCATACGTCCAGTACGTTCACGCGCGAACCTGTGGAATTATCGAGGAGGTAGGTGGGGAGGTTCCGACTGAAATCGACCCCTCATTGCTCGCCACCGAGGAAGAGCGGGAACTCATCGAAGTCATCGCTCGTTTCCCGCACGTCATCGAGGAGGCTGCAGACGACCTCGAACCGCACGCCGTCGCCACGTACACCCGCCAGTTCGCGGAGACGTTCAACACGTTCTATCGCGAATGCCCGGTTCTCACCGCGGACGACGACCTGCGCGGCGCCCGCCTCGCGCTCGTGGCGGCGTCGAAACATACCATCGCGAACGCACTGAACGTCATCGGCATCGAAGCGCCGGAGTCGATGTAGAGAAACCGGAGGCTCCCGAACAAATCACCGCCGACGAACAGTATCGCGCCCGCTCCGAACCCGAGCGTGAGCAGTACGAACAGCACTATCCACCAGAACGGAACCGAACCCTCTTCCGCCATTCCGTATCCGTAGACCACGGCAGGACACTTTGTTATTGTCCGCGTTATCGGAACAGAGAACCGATTCGGCCGAACAGACCATTCTTCTCGTCGTCCGCCTCCGAACCCGCTTCATCTTCGTCGTTTAGGTGCGGCCGAACAGGTTCGTCCTGAAACGGAACCGCGTCGATATCTTCCTCGTTTTCGGGTTCCGCTTCCACGATTCCGTCCGGTAAGTCGGGGGATTCCTCCGGAGTTTCGTCCGAAAAGTCAGCGTTTGAGTCGGCGTTCCCCGCAGTTGGAATAGACCCGTTCGCAGACGGTGCGGATTCGTTTGCAGTCGAATCGGAGTCTTCCGCCATCGAATCGGCATCGTCAGCCGATTGTTGACTCGATTTTTCAGGTTCTTCTGCGGAGTCGGAGAGAACGGTGCTGGACTCGTTTTCGTCCCGCACATCGGAATCAGGAATCGCCCCGTCTTCGGATTCCTCCGCTTCGAGCGGTGCCGAAAATTCGTCCTCGGGAGCCTCTTTTAGTTCGTCAAAGCTCTTCTCGAACTCCGGTTCGTCGTCGGGGTTCACCGGCGTCTCGGCGGTCGCAGAAGCGTCGTCGGGTACCGCTTCGACAGTCGGCTCGCCGTCGGCGGTTTGGTCGCCGGTTTTGATGACGCGTCTGTCGATGAGGTCATGAACCGGGTCGGTTCCGGGCGCGGAATCCCTGTCTGGGTCGGAATCGGCTTGCTCAGCGGTTGGTGGCGAACCGGACTGCTTGGACTCCGCGGGGTCGGGGTCGTTCCGTTCAGATTTAGCACGGTCGGATTTAGACTGCATCAAATCCCCGTCTTCGAACATCGATTCGGAGAATTTCGTCGGGTTAGGTTCGCCGGAGAGTTCCGGCGTGTCCGTCTCGCCGGTGAGGATGTCGGCGAGTTCGCGGTACGCAGTCGCGGCGGGGGAGTTCGGTGCGAACACGGCCAACGGTCGACCTGCGTCGATTCCCATCGGGACCGTCTCGTCGTCGGGAACCACGGTGAGAACGTCGGTATCGAGCGTTCCCTCCACGTCGTCCGCGTTCAAGATGTCGTTGCTCCGGTGGGTGAGAACCGCACCGCGAACGGTTCCTTCGACGCGGGCCGTGAGTTCCGCAGTTTTGGCGGTGTCGCGCACCGCGGCAACGTCCGGCGTGGTGACGAGGAGGACGCCGTCCGCGAGCGAGAGCGGAAGAATCGTATCGTAGCTGATGCCCGCGCCGGTGTCTAGCAGGACGTACTCGTACTCTTCGCGCAGTTGGGCGACGACACGCTGTAGCTTCGCCGTCTGCGACTGTGCGAAGGCATGAATGTCGGTGCTACTCGGAAGCACGTGGATGTCTCCCGGCGCTTCGTAAATCGAATCCTCGACCGTCGTCTCACCCGCGAGCACCTCGTGGAGCGTCGAATCCGTCGGCTCGAAATCGAGGTAGCCCTCGACGTTCGCCATCCCGAGGTCGGTGTCCACGACGATTACCTCGTGTTCCGCCGACGCGAGCATCGCGCCGAGATTGATTGCGGTCGTCGTCTTCCCCACACCTCCTTTCCCGCTCGCAACCGCGTATACTGTCCCGGTCATGTTTGTTACGTCAAACCGAACAACAACACGTATATAAACCTAGTCCGTTGGCGTGGCGAGAAATACAGGCGAAGACGATGGCAGACGGAAGCGTCTTCGATTAGCACTCACCGAAAACGTTCGCTTCGCGCGCCACCTCGTACCGTTCCGCTACGTCGTCCCAGTTCACGACGTTCCAGAAGTTATCGACGTACTCGCCCCGGCTGTTCTCGTACTGGAGGTAATACGCGTGTTCCCAGACGTCGAGGACGAGGAGTGGCGTCGAGCCTTGAACCCCGATGTCGTTGTGATTTTCGGCCTGAATAACAATTGGTTTGTCCGCGACGTGGTCGTAAACTAGCATCCCCCATCCGGAGCCTTCGACGTTCTTCGCCGCCGCGGAGAAATCCTGCTTAAAACCGTCGAATGAGCCGAAATGCTCATCGATAGCGTCGGCGAGTGTACCGTCGGGTTCCCCACCGCCGTCCGGCGACATGTTCTGCCAGAACACGGAGTGGTTGACGTGGCCCGACAAGTTGAACGACAGGTCGCGCTTAACCGACTTCACGTCGTCGAAGTTCCCCGACTGGCGCATCTCGGCTAGCGATTCGAGGGCCGCGTTCGCGCCATCGACGTACCCTTGGTGGTGTTTGTCATGGTGTAGTTCCATGATTCGCGCGTCGATACTCGGTTCTAGTGCGTCGTACTCGTACGGGAGCGGAGGGAGTTCGTATGTCATGGTCGTTGTTGCAGCTTCGTCGTTCGTGTCCGCGATAGCAGTGGGCGCGCCGATGCCGACGAGTCCAGCGGTGACTCCGGTCGCTTGAAGGAACGACCGGCGAGAGGCGGCAGGTAATGGCGTCGCTTTATTTTCGTCGTTCATATTCTGTACCACCGCCGAAAAATATCTGCTCGAACATTAAAATCTAATTGGCCGATTCGAAAATAAGTCGGGGAGCGGAGACGATGGTACGTCGAACGGTATCGACCGGTCGAGAGAAAAGAAATAGGGATACTCGGCCGTAAGGCGATGTATGAACGAACCGGGTGTCGACGTGTTGATGACTCAGACGACGGTTCAGCGTCGTATCGACTCGGGTGTAGTACTCGACTGGGGCGTCGCACATTACGAGAGCTTTCGGGATGGCCTGCTCGGCGAGCGAAACGACGCGCCGTTTCCGTGTTATTTTGGCATCGAAACCGAACGGGAGGGTGACGGTTTGTACACCTTCTGTTCCTCGATGACAGACAAAAACGCGCTTCTCGCGCTCGGGGACACCATCGTCGAATATCTTGACGTGTACGAAGATTACAGCGAGCGCGCGCCGTTAACGGTGTTTTTCGAACCGCCGGAGGAGTCGTTAGACGAGTCAGACTATCACGAATCGCTCTGGCACATCCTGCAATTTCTGCACGTCCACGACCCGAAGCCGTGGCCGGAGGGAATTCCGACCGACCCGGACAACGAGCGCTGGGAGTTCTGCTTTAGCGGCGAACCAATGTTTCCGACCTGTCGGGCACCGTTTTACGAGGACAGAAAAAGCCGATACTGCCCGGTCGGGTTAGAAATTACGTTCCAACCGCGTTCGGTGTTCGAGGGCGTAACTGCAGATACGAACGCCGGACAAACCGCCCGGGAAGTGATTCAGGAGCGACTCGAAGAGTACGACGGCGTCTGTCCGCATGCCAACCCCGGTGATTGGGGCGTCGAAGGCGACCGCGAATGGGCGTAGTATCTATTCTCGGAGGACGCGGAAAAAGCACCGGACGAATGTCCGATTCGAATCAGTCGTGAACACCCGAAAAGTATCCTCCTCACCGACGCATGAGCCTCGAACTGTCGACAGATGACGACCTCTCCGATGCCGTTCTGCTCGCCATCGACTTCCAGCAAGGATTTCGAGACCCAGTGTGGGGAGCCCGTAACAACCCCGATGCGGAGAGTCGGGCAAACGAACTGCTCGTCGCGTGGCGGGCATCCGGCCGCCCCGTCGTTCACGTCCGCCACGATTCGCAGGAGGAAGATTCACCACTCCGCGGGGACACCGACGGATTCGCGTTCCTTCCGGAGATGGAACCGAAAGCCGACGAGCAGACGTTCGAAAAACAGGTCAACAGCGCCTTCATCGGCACAAATCTCGAATCGTGGCTCCGCGAACGGGAATACGAAACCCTCGTCGTCGTCGGATTGACCACCGACCACTGCGTTTCGACGAGCACCAGAATGGCCGAAAATATCGGATTTCGGCCGATCGTTGTGTCGGACGCAACCGCGACGTTCAACCGCATCGCGCCGAACGGAAGCGAAATAGACGCCGAAACGAACCATCAGGTCGCACTCGCACACCTCCGAAACGAATTCGCCACGATTGCGGATACCGAGGAAATATTGAACGTAGTGGACTGAACTACCAGAGGAGTCAGAAACGGTAGAATAGGCTGAACCATCGGTAGCGACTCGCACGCAAGGTCAAAGGTTACTTACCAGTTGGGGCGGCTAGAAGGGAGTAATGAGCCAGCAGGAGGAAGGACAGTCCGATAGGAAACGATACGAGTTCCAGAAGGTCATCGAAGACCTAAAACAGTACGAGGGCTCTGGGACGCAGCTCGTTACCATCTACATTCCATCGGACAAGCAAATCAGCGACGTGGTCGCGCACGTCACGCAGGAGCACAGCGAAGCGAGCAACATCAAGTCAAAGCAGACGCGGACAAACGTTCAGGACGCGCTCACGTCCATCAAAGACCGACTGCGCTACTACGATACGTTTCCACCGGACAACGGTATCGTCATCTTCAGCGGGGCGATTAACTCTGGCGGCGGTCAAACCACCATGGTCACCAAAGCGTTGGAAGACCCGCCGGAACCGGTCGAATCGTTCCGATACCACTGTGACTCCGAATTCCTCACGGAACCGCTGGAGGAGATGCTCGGCGACAAAGGCCTGTACGGGCTGGTCGTCCTCGACCGACGCGAGGCCAACGTCGGGTGGCTGAAAGGTAAACGCGTCGAGCCCGTCAAATCCGCCTCGTCGCTCGTGCCGGGTAAACAGAGAAAAGGTGGGCAGTCCGCCCAGCGTTTCGCCCGTCTCCGGTTAGAAGCCATCGATAACTTCTATCAGGAGGTCGCGGGAATGGCGAACGACCTGTTCGTTCCGAAACGACACGAGATGGACGGCATCCTCGTCGGCGGTCCCTCGCCGACGAAAGACGAGTTCTTGGACGGCGGCTACCTACACCACGAACTGCAGGATATGGTTCTCGGGAAGTTCGACGTCTCCTACACCGACGAATCTGGCCTCTACGACATCGTAGACGCCGCGTCTGACACACTAGCCGACGCGGAGGTAATGAAGGACAAACAGGAGATGGAGACGTTCTTCAAGGAACTCCACGAAGGCAACCTCGCAACTTACGGATTCGAACCGACGCGGAAGAATCTCATGATGGGGTCGGTAGACCGCCTGCTTCTCTCCGAAGACCTGCGCAGAGACGTCGTCGTCTTCGACTGCGGCGAGAAGGAGGAGTACGAGTTCATCGATCGGCGGAAGAACACGCCAGAATACACCTGCGACGATGGGTCGGAAGCCGAACTGGTGGAGCGCGAGGACGCCATCGAGTATCTGATGACCCTCGCCGAACAGCGCGGCACGGAAACGAAATTTATCAGCACGGACTTCGAGAAAGGCGAACAACTACTGAACGCCTTCGGCGGCGTCGCTGGCATCCTTCGCTACTCGACCGGCGTGTAAGCCGGTTCGTCCTTCTGCCTTCGCATTCTATTTCCGTTTCGACTACTCGTCGTCCGATCGCCTTCTCTTCGGCATCGTGGAGTAGTTCATCGTCACGTCGATGTCCGGCCTATCACTCTGCATCGTAGAGAACGCGGTGCTGACTTCCATATCCGGACGGTTTTCCGGCATGGTCGAACCGGCGGTAACGCTTTGGGCCGCAGATTCTCCCTCGCCGCCGGAACCCAACTCGCTCTGTTCTATTTGCTCTTGGAGTTGATCGCGAGCCTCCCCAATTTTCTCCTGGAACTCCTCCGCGTTCTCCGTCAGTTCGGACTGGAGTTTGCCTTCGGTGACCTCCGACGCCATTTCGGCCTTGTCCTCGGTCGATTCGACGAGTCCCGAATCCTCGTCACCGTCGGAATCGTCACCGCCGAAAACGTCCGAGAGCTCCTTTCCCTCCTCCCACAAGCTTTGCATCTCCTCGGAGCTCCAGAACTCGCGGAAATCGATGGCTTTCATCAGCGCCTTGTAATCGATTGCTTTCCGAAATTCACCGCTTTCAACCGCCTCCGGCACGTTGGAGAGTTCGACGACGTCGGGCAGGTCCGAAACGTCTACCGTTTCCAGAAACGCTTCCGAATCGAACGAATCGAGCACGTCCTCTCCGTCGTCGAGAACCGACCAGAGGTCGTCTGCCGCGGCCGTCACCTCATCGAACGAATCCGCGGATTCGAAAACCGTTTCGAAACGTTCGACGGCGGTCTGCACTCGTTCCGTAAATTCCGCGAACGAGCTATCGTCGGTTTCGTCCGCGGCGGGCTGTTTGCTCTCGAACTCTGTCAGTGACTGTTCTAACTCGTCGGCGACTTCGTTGAGTTGTTCGTTGGACATCGTGATCACGCGATTTCAGGGAGTCTCGATGCGGGTTCCGGACGACCAGTTGCGTTCGAAATTGCGGATATGTATCCGGAGTCACACATGAGTCCGTCTACGGAGGGACGAGATAGACGAATATAAATTGATTGCTGGTCTTGAAGCCCATCTCGTCCCTGCCGAATTCCGGCGCAGCGTATCTTCGGGCAGATTTCCAAAATTCTCGTTCGGATATTTTGGAATAGAGAACGTCACGGAACGGCGCGGCTCGGTAGGTACGTGCGCAGTTCCTCTAGACCGATCGTAATATTAGATTCGCGCAGGTATTCAAAAATAGTTGATGTTAATGAGTGGCGAAGTCGTTGTCCCAGGAAATGAGCGAATGGGAATCGACGGGCGAGCGAATCGGCCGAGAAATCGGAGGGAAAATCGGTCGTGCACTCGGTGAGTGGATGGGGCAACAACTCATCCGCGAGGATGACGGGGACAGAAGCGTCTCCGAGCAGGATAGCGACGTACCGTCCGACGAGGCGAACACCGAAACCGTATCCGAAACGCCGAACAGTCGGAAAGAGCTAGAAGAGCTGTCGTACAGGGAACTCCAACAACTCGCGAAGGAGGTCGGCGTCAAAGCGAACACGAAGAAAGAGGAGATGGTCAAAAACGTCGCCGATGAGTTGGGTATCGATGCGACGGAGTGAGCGACCGATGGGGTCGCAAGCGCCTACCTAGTTATATACACGAGAAGGTTGACAGGGTGTACACGGATGAGGGGGGAGCAACGGCGGGATGAAGCGATTACAGAGCTATCGTTCTCGGGACCACACCGATTGCTGACGGACGGTGGTGAGACCGAAGAAGAATCAGCGTCCGCGGAGGAAGAAGACGACGAGGAATCCACCACGGAGGAGTCGGCAGAAACTGAAGAAGTTGAGGGAGAAGAGGAAGCGTCGGATGAGGAATCTGAAGGAGAAGCGGAACCCGAAGACGAGGAGAATGAGGCGGCAAGCGAAGAGGAAGCCGAAGACGGCGAGGAGGGAACGACGGTTCTCTACCTCGATTTGGAGGGGCTGTTTCTCAATCTTTTAGGTCTCGAAGTGGACTTAAACGAGGTCGAACTGGACATCTCCGCGATGTCCCGTCCCGGCGGACTACTCGGTAATCTGCTTTCGGGAGTCGCAGGACTACTGGACAAAGGACCGTTGACTCGCCTGAGCGATGCGATATCCGGTCTCGAACTTCCGTCGCTGCCCGAGTTCGAACTTCCGTCGGTATCAGACCTTCTGCCGAGTGTCGGGGATGGAGATGGAATATCCAATATGGTCTACGGAATGATAAACGAACTGCTGGATATGCTACTCGAAGCGCTCGGAGAGGACGAATCGGCGGACGAGGAGGCGAATAATTCATGAGCGAAAAGGAAAAAACGCAGGAGAACCTCTCGAAATTGACCAACCAGTTGGGACTCGGAGGCGATGGCGACGATGACGACGATTCCGAACTCCTCGATTCAGTTCCGACACCGTCGCCCGGAACGGACAAACTGGGCTCACTCGGGGAGAAATTGGGTCGTCGCCTCGGTGCCGTCATCGGAAAACGAATCGGAATAAAAGTCGGGAATCTGTTGTCCGAATCGAGCTCGGGTGGGGCAAACGGAGACGAAGGCGAGGAAGAGGAGTCGGAGGAAAGCGAAGAGGAAGAAGAGGAGTCGGAGGAAAGCGAAGAGGAAGAAGAGGAGTCGGAGGAAAGCGAAGAGGAAGAAGGTGAAGAGGAAGAAGGAGAAGAAGAAGGTCCGTCCCTCGACGAGATGTCCGATGAGGAACTCCAGTCGCTTGCGACTGACCTGCAAGAACAACTCAGACAGCGGTCAGAATCGAGCTGACGACGAATCAGTAGAAAGTGGAGTCGGTCGAGGGATTCGAGGATTGCGACCGGTCGCTACGCATTCTCCACCGCTCGTTTGGACTGACGCCGATAGACGAGCAGGTATGTGACCGGAAGCGTCGCCGCGAAGACGGCGACCCAGTAGAATATCTGCGTGAATGGGTGTCAGGTGGTGCGAGAAACGGCCCGGCAAACATCGCAGAAAAACTGCTGAGTGCGACTATGAAGGCGATACGATTTCCGCGCGTCGGAGGGTGTCGTCGCTCGTGTAAGTGACGATACCTGATGAGGTAGTACAGTCCAGCGGGCCAGAAGAGAACCGCCGTGACGCCCCAGAACGAGGGAAATGAGCTTCCACGGGCGATGGCGTCGGAGTAGACCCAGTAGCTCAAGGGAACCAACGTTACGACGAACGTGAGGAAGGCTACGACAAAAGGGAGAGAGGGGGAAAGCATGGGAGGAAATTTCAGTCGCCGGAGTAAGTAGTTTCTGTGTGCTCGAACCTGCCCGCGTCGCGGAGTACAGGTCAACTGCACAACCGAACCCACTTTATTGTCGGGGGCACTCACATCGCACATGAGCAGATTTGCGGAAGTAAACGACCAGTACGAACCGCACTCGGTAGAAGACCGGGTGTTCGACTACTGGGACGAGGTGAACGCCTACAAGAAAACCAAGGCGAACCGAGAGGGCGCGGAACGATTCTTCTTCGTGGACGGTCCGCCATACACCTCCGGCGCGGCACACATGGGAACGACGTGGAACAAATCGCTGAAAGACGCCTATATCCGCTACCTGCGGATGTCCGGCTACGACGTGACCGACCGGCCGGGCTACGACATGCACGGTCTGCCCATCGAGACGAAAGTGGAGGAACGGATGGGCTTCGAGAACAAGAAGGACATCGAGGAGTTCGGGATGGAGAACTTCATCGAAGAGTGCAAGGAGTTCGCCGACGACCAACTCGACGGCCTCCAGAACGACTTCAAATCCTTCGGGGTTTGGATGGACTGGGAAAATCCCTACAAGACGGTTACCCCCGAGTACATGGAAGCCGCGTGGTGGGGCTTTCAGCGCGCTCACGAACGCGGCCTTGTCGAGCAGGGCAAACGCTCCATCAGCCAGTGTCCGCGCTGTGAAACCGCCATCGCCAACAACGAAGTCGAGTACGAGGACGTGGACGACCCGTCCATCTACGTGAAGTTCCCGATCCGCGACCGCGAGGGAAGCCTCGTCATCTGGACAACGACGCCGTGGACGGTTCCGGCGAACACCTTCGTCGCCGTCGATTCGGAGGGTACCTACGCCGAAGTTCGAGCCACCAAAGACGGCGAGACGGAAACACTCTACGTCGGCGAACCCAAGGTCGAGGAAGTGCTGAAGGAAGGTCGCTACGACGATTACGAAGTCGTTTCCGAACTGCTGGGCGAAGAACTGCTCGGCTGGGAGTACGACCACCCGCTCGACGACGAAGTACCAGACCACCCGAGCGGTGAAGGAACGCTCCGAGTGTACGAAGCGGATTACGTCGAAGTCGATGGCGACGGTACCGGTCTCGTCCACTCCGCACCCGGTCACGGTGAGGAAGACTTCAACCGCGGAACGGAACTCGGTCTGGACGTGTTCTGCCCCGTCGGCGGCGACGGCGTCTACCGCGAAGCGGGCGGCAAATACGAGGGACAGTTCGTCAAGGAGGCAGACGAGAACATCATGTCCGACCTCGATTCGAACGACCACCTCCTCGCCTCCGGCACCGTAAACCACAGTTACGGGCACTGTTGGCGGTGCGACACGGGAATCCTGCAAATCGTCACTGACCAGTGGTTCATCACGGTGACGGACATCAAGGACGAACTCCTCGACAACATCGAGGACAGCGAGTGGCATCCGCAGGAGGCCCGCGACGAGCGATTCTACAACTTCGTGGAGAACTCGCCGGATTGGAACGTTTCGCGCCAGCGATACTGGGGCGTACCAATCCCAATCTGGACGCCGGAAGAGTGGGACGGAAACATGGCCGACGTGGTCGTCGTCGGCACCCGCGAGGAGTTGGCCGAAGCGGTTGACCAAGACGTGAACCCCGAGGAGGTAGACCTCCACCGACCGACGGTGGACGACCTAACCATCACGAAAGACGGTACGGCCTACACCCGCGTTCCGGACGTGTTCGACGTGTGGCTCGACTCCTCCGTCGCATCGTGGGGGACGCTCGACTACCCCGGTAGCGAGGAAGATTTCGAGGAACTGTGGCCTGCCGACCTCATCATGGAGGCCCACGACCAGACCCGCGGCTGGTTCTGGTCGCAACTCGGTATGGGCACCGCAGCGCTCGGTGAAGTGCCGTACGACGACGTGCTGATGCACGGTTGGGCGCTCGCGGAAGACGGACGCAAGATGTCGAAATCCATCGGCAACATCGTCGCGCCCGAGGAGGCAATCGAGCGCCACGGAGCCGACCCGATGCGTCTCTTCCTGCTCTCGCAGAACCCGCAGGGCGAGGATATGCGCTTCTCGTGGGACGAAATGCAGAACATGCAGCGGAGCCTCAACATCCTCTGGAACGTGTTCCGATTCCCACTGCCGTACATGCGGTTGGACGACTTCGATCCGGATTCGGTTGATGTCAAAGACATCGAAACCGAACTCGTAGACGAATGGGTGCTCTCGCGCCTTCAGACCGTGACCGCCGAGATGACCGAGCAGTGGGACGAGTACCGCCAAGACCGGGCGCTTCGCGCACTGCTCGACTTCGTCGTGGAGGACGTGTCGCGGTTCTACATTCAGGTCGTCCGCGAGCGAATGTGGGAGGAAGAGGACAGCGCGAGCAAGCAGGCCGCCTACGCGACGTTCTACCACGTTCTGAAAACGGTGGTCGCCCTGCTCTCGCCGTTCGCGCCCTTCGTCAGCGAGAAAATCTACCAGAACCTCACGGGCGACGAGGGCGAGGAGAGCGTCCACATGCTCGACTTGCCTGAGGTTGATGAGTTCTGGCACGACGAGGAGATGGAAGCAGATGTGGCGGTGCTTCGCGCCGTCGAGGAAGCAGGCGCGAACGCCCGCCAGCAGGCAGAGCGAAAACTTCGCTGGCCAGTTTCCCGAATCGTCGTAGACGCGGGGGACGATGCCGTCGTCCGTGCAGTCGAAAACCACGCAAGCCTGCTAGCAGACCGTCTGAACGCCCGCAATGTCGAGCTCGTCTCGCCTGACGAGGGGTGGGGCGAACTGGCCTACAGCGCCGAAGCGGACATGAGCGTGCTCGGTCCGGCCTTCGGCGGCGATGCGGGCAGAGTGATGAACGCGCTCAACGAGGCACGCGTCTCCGACGCAGACCTCTCGGAACTCGAATCGGCGGTCGAAGACGAACTCGGCGAGGCTGTCGAACTGGACGACGAGATGGTCGAGTTCGTCACCCGGACGCCGGACGACGTGAGCGGTACATCATTCGACGTGAACGGCGACCAACTCGGCGTCGTCTACGTCGATACGAAGCTCACGGACGACATCGAGAGCGAGGGGTATGCCCGCGAGGTCATCCGCCGCGTACAGGAGATGCGAAAGGAGATGGATCTCGACATCGAGGAGGAAATTCGCCTCGAACTCGACGTCCACGACGAACGAGTGGCCGACTTCGTGGAGGGCCACATGGAACTCGTGAAAGAGGAGGTTCGCGCCGAAAGCGTCGGCGAAGTCGAAGACGGTCACCGCAAGGAGTGGGATGTCGAAGGCGTGACGATGACGATTGCGATAGTGCCGCTGGCGGAAGCAGAAGTGTAGAATTGACCGCGAGTATCCCGTAAAAGCGTATTATTTTCCCGCGGCGCTGACTGAGATAGGATTGGAAAAGGAGCGATATTAAGTGAGAGGAATGCGTGAGACGGTATAGGTACACACCTATCGGTGGGATACAAAAGAAATCTCGTCGGCAGAAGATAGTCAGTCCGGATGAACCGCATACAGGGAGACCACAATGATAAACATCCAGACGCTTTCGAATCAACTCGGGATCGAAATTGCCGACCCGGCGACAAAAGGACGGTTCGAAATACACACGCCAACAGCCGTTTCGCCGACGCAAGTGGAGACAGCGGAACTCTCTTTTCCGGTCGAGAAGGCAGTCGAAGTTCGCACGTCTACGGTTACGCTACCCAAGAATAGAGGCTTATTCGTTCGAACTTCGGGTGGAGAGTTCGTATTTGAGAGTGCCGAAAAGGATAGGAAACACCTTCCGGACGACGAGTATATCCTCGAAATGGGTGGAGTGTCGGTCAAACTGTATATCTCCATTTCGAGTTCGATCACAGTTAGACGACGCTCAAATGGCATAAATCTCGGATTAGACGGGCAACGGAATGTCGTGATCGGCGCTCGATCACAGCATCAAACTGCACCCGGGACGATAACCGTGACCGACGATGCGGAAGACGTGATGCGGGCGCTGTCGTTTTTCGGGTCGTCGCTGAAAACGACGAGTCCGGAACGGGCCTTTTCGACTCTTCGTGGCTCTCCACCACTTATTCAACATGGTGATGAGTTCCACGTTCCATCAAACATCGAACGGCCATCGACAGGCGTGAAACTCGTCCTCCCCCCGAAACGCGAGTTCCTCTATCCGGCAACCTCACTGGCCTACTATCTCGGGACAACGATAGAACCGGGGAAAGAACCGCGATTAATTGTTGGGGATAGTGAGTACGAGCTTGATCGAAGGCGGTACGAAACGACGGTCGAGCGCACGCTCCAGCAAGTGTTTCTCTTGGACTGTGTCGCTCGAACCGAAGGACTGTATCCTGTCTGCCTCTACGAGCGGGAATTGATAGAGCCACGAGTGGAACTTGACTTTGCCCGCTTGTTCGATGCCCCCTTAGCGGACCGTCTCACAGCGTACCTCGACGTGCCGTTCCGAGCTATCGAGCCAGCAATTTCGTCGTGGAACTTCTCGGCTGATGTGGTTCCGTCCGTGAAAAGTGACGAAGTGTTGCCATTACTTGCGAACGACCTCGCACTGGTTCGAATCGCCGAATCACCTGTATCGACCGCAAAAACGGAAGCAGCTAACCCGGAACGATTAGAAGCGTTCTATCGTACGTCATCACCGGAGTTGCCAGAGAGCAACGTTCCCGATCTACCGGTAAATCCGGTGTTCGAAATTGAGAAAAAAAATCCATGCAGAAACGAGAGAACGGGCGTGGGTCGGTCCGGGGTATCCGTTCGGCGTTAACAAGCTGACACCGGAGACTGTCTCTGCGCGATTTGCACGGGAAAGACAAACAAAGCAGGATGCAACCATCGAGGTGGACATTATCTGCAACGACCCCTCGATGGAAGATGAGAGTGCGGTTCGGAACTACTACCACCTTCGAGAACTACCCGAGTTTGAAGTATCGACTCACCACCAATTAACAGTGGCTAAATTGGCCGACCGCCTCACCACCTCGTCCGATTTTCTCCACTACATCGGTCATATTTCCGAGGACGGCATCAGGTGTGCCGATGGATATCTCGACGTACGAACCCTTTCGGAAGTAAATATCACGACGTTCCTCTTGAACGCCTGTAGTTCGTACGAACAGGGAGCAGCGCTGATAGAGCGTGGTGCGCGTTCGGGCGTTGCTACGCTCTCCAGAGTTGGCAACGAACTTGCGACGAACATCGGCCAATCGTTCGTTCGCCTCCTGAGTACCGGATTTTCGGTTCGAAATGCTCTAACGGTGATTCATCGTCACTCTCTAGCGGGGTATAGATACATCGCACTCGGTGATGGTAAGGTATCACTTTGCCAGAGCATGAGTGGGCTTGTGCATTGTCTACATGTTGAACAAGCACGTTCCGGAAAATTTTACGTGGATGTCGAAATGTATCTCTCCGATCGGTTCCAATTTAGCCCAATAGTTGAGCTGTCGGCGGAAAATAGACCAAGATACTACGCATTATTGGCTGAAATTCCGACATTCGAACTCTCCGCCGCCGAGTTAAACGGGTTCTTCGACGAGGAGCCGATGCCGGTCGAAATCAACGGCGACCTGCACTGGAGCGACGAAATATCGGCAAAGGACGTGGCAAAATTACTGTAGAAGACGATTATAACGCGTCGGCAATATCGGGAGCGACGGACACCTGACTCACCGCTCGCTCGATAGTGTCCGTGCCGTAGACTTCCTCCACGCCCGCCTTTGCGAGTTTCGTCCGAGCGTTCAGTGCTAACATTGGGTGAACGCAGGTGACGAACACGCGACCGACATTCCGTTTCTGAAGGAGGGAAACAGCCTCGCTCATGGTCGAACCGGTGGCGATGATGTCGTCGGTGATAACGATATCTCTCCCGGTTACGTCGGTGTCGCTCGGCGTCATCTCGACCTCCGTGCCGGAGAGTCGTTTTTTCTCGAAGTAGTCCGTGACACCCCGACCATACGTATTCTGCACCGTGTCGGCGATGTCGAGTGCGCCCTCGTCCGGTGAGAGGAAAACGGGTTCCGTCAAATCGTCCGGCAGTGGGTCAGCGAGGCGGCCCGCGGCGTTCACGGGTTCTGCTGGAACATCGAAAAAGTCACAAACGGCGGTTTCGTGTGGGTTGACCGTCAGCACGCGGTCGGTTCCGGTGCTGATGGCGCGGGCGAGCGCACGAGACGAAATCGGTTGGCCGCGTTCGAACGTTTTATCCTGCCGAGCGTAGCCCATGTACGGAAGGACGGTGACGACCTCCTCGGCACCCCATTCGCGGGCGGCGTCCTGCAGTTGAAGCAGTTCGAGGTGAGTGTCGCTGGAAACCGTCGAAGCGACGATAACGGCACGAGTATCTTCGAATCCGGGCGCACTGGCGAGTAGTTCGCCGTCCGGAAACGACCGATACTCCACGGACGCGAGCGGTTCGTCCGTTTCGTCGGCGAGTGTGGCCGCCAACGACTGGGAGGCAGACCCACTGAGTATCATACGAGAAGACTGGATACCCCCGCTTAAACCCGTTTTCACTCGGAACGAGGAGTCGCGAATCCGCTCCGAATCACGAGGTCGTCCAGCGAATATATTCCACTGTGATTTCCATTACTTTATATATAAATAGAAGATCATATTATTTATGGAGTAAAGTAGTACTGTCGAACAATGGTTTCGGTAACCCGGCTCAGTATCGACGTACCGCGTTCGGTGGATGAATCCAACCTCACGCCCGCCGAGACGGGTATTTTGAACTTACTCGCCGAAGGTCGGTGTACGCCCGCGTACGTCGCTACCCAACTCGCAGTCGGAGCAAACACGGCCAGAAAGACGCTCGATGGATTACGAAAACTCGGACTCGTGGCGAAACCCTACCGCGGTTTGTACGAACTTCGACTTGAGAACCCCGAAAATGCCGATAGCTCGAGATACAGAACAACGGAAACGCTCCTCATCGACGTTCCGTTCGGGGACGACGAGTTTACGCCGAGCGAACGGGGCGTTCTCAACCTCCTCGCGGAGGGGCGGGCGATACCGGCGTACCTCGCACAGGAACTCGACGTCACTCAAGAGTGCGTCAAAAACCGCCTCCGGGATCTCACCCGCCTCGGACTCGTTCGAAAAGTACACCGAGGACTGTACGAACTCGATACGAATCAGCACGCTTGATGTCGATTGCGGATGCTGACGGCAAATGCTGATTAGCGAACCGCGAGTGCACGAACACCGGTCAATCCGAGGTGGCGACTTCGCCAGCCGTCGCCGACGGTCGAAAGGAATGTCCCCGATTCGGTTGCGACGTACACACCGTCGCCGAATCCGATGTCCGCGACGGGTTCATCGACCGGAAGTTCGATTTGCTCCCATTCGGCGCTCTCGCGCCACTCGCCGTCCGACTTTGCAAACAGCGCGTTGGGAGTCCCGGCGTAAGCGGTCTCGACGGGGTCATCGGTTGCGCTTACGACGCGGAAATCGCCCGCCATGGTGTCCATCCAGCCGTTGCCGAGCCAGTACAAACCGTCTGCGGTTGCGGCCAAGGGGACCCCGGCGGTAGAAACGTCTCGAACGTCATCCAGACCGACGTACCGGGCACCGTGGTCTACGATTTGGTAGATCCCTTCCGCAGTCGCCACCAGAGCGCCGTCGATAGCTCGCACCTCCGGAACCGACGCCAGTTCGTGCCAGTCGCCGTCGTAGCGCGCCAACGTCCCGTCCTCTTTTGCGGCGATACAGTTGTCGCCGTCGAATCCGACTGCGACTGCGGGGCCGAAATCGAGCGGCGAGAAATCCCCGTCAAGAACGTCCTCGTCGGTCGCGATTGCGAGAGAATCGTCCGCCACCGTCACGTCACGGGCGACACAGCGATGCGCGATTTCGAACTCGCCGACGATGTCTTCGGATACTTCGACACGGGCAACGCCGAGTTCCGCGGCGACGAAGACGGTCGTCGTCCCCTCCCGGTCGCTGTAAACCCGTTTTTCGTCGATGCTGGTCATATCCGAGTGAGGGATGCGAATCGAGGAAAACGTTCGGGTTCTACCCCCTCGTCTTCGATTAATGGGTGATTTCGGTCGAAACGACGGTTCCTTCGTCGTCGAACGTCAGTTGCAGTTCCTCGTCGTCCAGCGGAATTCGCAGTTGAAGCGTAAGCGGGTCGTCAGAAACGACGGCGAGGTAATCGCGGTGGAGCGCCCAATCGATATCCCACGATGGAGTAGACCCGATATCGACGTCGCGGGCCGTATGAAGCCCGACGACCTGCGGATGGTCGCGGACGAGGAGGCCGAGAGGAAGGTTCGACATCG
Organism: Haladaptatus pallidirubidus; assembly: GCF_020700235.1. Lineage (GTDB taxonomy): Archaea > Halobacteriota > Halobacteria > Halobacteriales > Haladaptataceae > Haladaptatus > Haladaptatus pallidirubidus. The sequence goes on from NZ_CP085301.1 coordinate 1,164,720, forward strand.
CCCAGCACTCCCGGCAGGTCACGTGAAGGCGATACGGTACGTCGCCGACGCTCAGAGCGGAATTTGAGTCGGTCAATTTTCCGTCCATCCGGGAACCACATTCCGGGCACGTTCCCGCGGACGCGAGGGCGTTCCAGCGGCGAGTCCACGCGTCGAAGGCGAAAAGAAGGTCTTCCCTGCGGGTGGTCGGGGCGGGCGGAAACGGATTGTGGAGGATTTCCTCGTCGCAATCGTCGCAGGCGATGCAGATTCGTTCGCGTTCGTACCGCGCAGTAAGAGATTCAGCGTGACAGTTGTAGCAGGTTCCGGAGGCGAGAACCGTCGTTCCGTCCGCCTGTTCGGTGAAGATTCCGGCGGTCAACGCGCTGGCGACTTTTCGCCCGGCGTAGGTGAGCGCGTAACCCACGTCGGTTTTCCGGACGTACTGTCCGACCAAACGCTGTAGATGGTAGTTGAAGTTCCCGCTGTCGCGAACGCCGACGCGTCGTTTGAGTTCGGCGTAAGCGAGCGTGTCCTTTCCCTCTCGAAACGCCCGCTGGAGTTCGTAGATTATCGCCACCCGACGCTCGTTACCGATGACGGCGAGCGCGTCGGCGGGGTCTGGACGAGAGTCGTCCATGCAGAACTGTTCGGCAGTCGGGTGTATATCTCTCCCGAAAAGATGTCAGCGCTCTATGTGTAATCGTCTGCGCAGAACGGTTTCAGGGCGCTGGTACCTTCGTTTGTTCGTGTGGGATTTGAGTCGGAATATCGGTCTCTACTACGCCTACAAGGCGACAAAGGCGGTCGAGTTCTACCGCCCGATAATGTATCTCTACTTCCTCTCGCTCGGATTGAATTTTACGGCCATCGCGCTTCTCGAAGGAGTTTACAACGTCACGACCGTTTTGGGGGAAGTTCCGACGGGCTACGTCGGCGACCGAATCGGACGCAGAAACAGCCTGCTCGTCGGAACGGTGATTATCACGGTTACGCTCGTCGGAATCGGCTTCGCGGAGACGCTCCTCGAACTCTCGGTGCTGTACGCCTGTTGGTCGATGGGATACAATTTCCGGTCGGGAAGCGACGACGCGTGGCTCTACGACACGCTCACGGACGAACTGTCGACAGACCAGTTTGCGCACATTCGAGGGCGCGGACAGTCTGTCGCTCTACTGGTCGGCGTCGTGGGTAGTGTTGCTGGCGGTTATCTCGGGAATATCGACCTCTCTTATCCGTTCCTGGTTGCTTCGGGAGTGGCCGGTACGGGGATACCGATTCTGTTGAGTTTGGAGGAACCGACGAGTTACGAAGAAAGCGACGCCGACGAATTGGGGTTACGGGAAGCGGTCGGCGTGATCAGCGAGACGCTCTCACATCCTCGACTTCGTTCGTTCGTGGTCTACTACTTCGTCCTGTTCTCGGCGGTTTCATATCTCGTTTTTATGTACGTCCAACCGATTCTCGAAACTGTGCTCCCGCAAGTCGGAATTCCGCAGGGAGAAGTCGAACCGCTTCTGGGCTGGTTCTACGCGGCTGTCAGCCTCCTCTCGGCGGGATTAAGCTATCACACGGGCACGATTCGAGATCGTATCGGGCTTCGACGATGGTTTCTCGTGATTCCGTTCGTCGTCGGCATCGGACTCGTTGCGCTTTGGATGATGCCGGTTCTGGCGATTCCGGCGTTCCTGTTCGCTCGTGGAATTTCCGAGACGACGCGCTCGCTGGCATCCCAGTATGTCAACGACCGAATCGACACCCTCGGACGGGCAACCGTGCTTTCTTCGCTGGCTATGGTGAGTTCCGTGACGGTTATTCCGTTCCAACTCGGTAGCGGCGTGATTTCGGACGTGACATCGCCCCTCACTGCGCTCGCGGTCGCTGGGGGGGTGCTGATAATCGGGTCGTTCATCGTTCTCGCGTGGGAATCGCCGGTTAAATCGGTTACGGGACGCCGGACAGAGGCGGAGTAGCACCGGTATTCGGAATCTCTTTGAACACAGAATCCGGAGAACCGCATATGAAGGTGTTCGGGTCGAGTGGAACGCGAGGGGTCGCAAACGACGAGTTGACCCCCGAGTTCGTACTCAAGATTGCGAAGGCGGCAGGGACGGTGTGGCGCTCCGACCGGGTCGCCCTCGCCCGAGATACGCGGGCCACCGGCGACATGCTCGCCGACGCCGCCGCCAGCGGGTTGGCCAGTATCGGGGCAGACGTAGACCGTCTCGGTATCGTACCGACGCCGGGGGCACAGGCCTACGCGGAACGTGAGGGCATTCCGGCGCTGATGATAACCGCGAGCCACAACCCGCCGGAGTACAACGGCGTGAAACTCATCGGCGAGGACGGCATCGAACTCGCCGTCGGAAGTTTGGAGCGCATCGAAGAAAAATTCCTGACGGAAGCGTTCGAAGAGGTTCGCTGGAGCGAGACCGGACACAGCCACCACATCGAAGACGCCCGCGACTGGTACGTCTCACAACTGCTCGAACACATCGACACGGAAACGATCGCCGACACGAACATGACCGTCGCAATCGACCCCGGACACGGTGCGGGATCGCTTACCTCTCCCGAATTCTTCCGGAGACTCGGCTGTGAAGTCATCACGGCGAACAGCCAACCGGACGGTCATTTTCCCGGGCGCAACCCGGAACCGGTTCCAAAGAACCTCCGCGACCTCGGTCGGTTAGTCGAATCGACCGGCGCGGACGTCGGAATCGCGCACGACGGGGACGCGGACCGGGCCATCTTCTACGACGAAAACGGCGACTACATCGAGGGCGATGCAACGCTGGCCGCACTCGCCGCCGCACAATTGGAACCCGGTGACGCCGTCGTCTCCGCGGTCAACGTCTCCCAGCGCCTCGTTGACGTGGCCCGCGAAACCGGTTCGACGCTCGAACTGACACCGATTGGTAGTACGAACATCATCACCCGAATCCGCGGATTGCAAGACCGAAACGTCTCCGTTCCGGTCGCTGGCGAGGGCAACGGCGGCATCTTCTTCCCGAACTACCGACTGACCCGCGACGGCGCGTACACCGCCGCGAAATTTCTCGAACTGCTGGTTGACCGAACCGCCAGCGAAGTCGTGGAACCGTACAGCGGCTATTACAACATTCGGACGAACATCTCGTACACGACGGATGCCGAACACGACGCCCTGCTGTCAGCCGCCGAGCAGGCGGCGAAAGAGTCCGACGCGGAGCTGAACACCCGAGACGGTTACCGTCTCGACTTCGGCGATGCGTGGGTGCTCGCGCGACCCAGCGGAACCGAACCGATGGTTCGAATCTACGCCGAGGCGCGCGAACGACACCGCGCAGAAGAGCTTTCAAGGGAGATGGAAGACGCACTGAGAACCGCAAAAGCGAGCGTCTAAGGTCGAATCGAGGCGGAACGAAAATAATTCTATAAGTCGAGGAGACGAATCCCCTGAATTTTTCGAATCGTCGGCTTTAGCGCTCCGGAAAGTCCGAAAGCGCATCGTTCAGTTCCGTTTTTCGCTCACGAATTTGCTGAAGCTCATCTTCGACAGCGCCGCGAGCGAGTCGGTCGCGTTCTTCGTCGGTCAACTCCGCGCGTGCTTGTGCCGCGGTTCGCAGCGTGTCGAACCGTGAATCGTGCGTGAATCGCTGAACTTCACGGAGGCGAGCGACCGCCTCCGCGGGCGCGAAGCGGTCTGCAACTCGAATCGCCTCCTCGCACCACCATCGGAGCTCGTTGGCGGGAGCTGGCGGCCAGCCGATTCGAAGAGGGTCTGCGTCGAGCCGGTCGAGATACGTTTCGTTCGTAGAGACGGTACGTTTCAGCTCGCCGGGGTCGGCGACGTAATGGTCGAGTTTCGATCGGGAGTAGCGAGCGAGTTCGAGGAGGTCGGGAATCGGCTTCTCACCCACTTCGTTTTCGAGCAGGTAGGTTCGAAGTTCGTCCGGCGGCGAATCGAACTCGACCAGCGGATATTGTTCGGTCGCGGTGAGAAACTGAATCACCTCGCGGGCGCTCGAATTGCGTTTGAATGCGACGAAGGCCGACGAAATCGCTTGGTCTGCGGTTTCTATCGGTTCCCGAAGTTCCTGGGTCGGGGCGTCCAAATTGGCTTCGCCCAACTCTCGCAACCGTTCCAAATCGTCGAGCCGTTCATCTAGTTCGGTAATTTTGTCGGCAACAGAGCGACGCACGTCGCGGTATCGCTTGTTGGCTTCTCGACGTTCGTCGAGGCGGGACGCGATTTTGTCGGCGGGTTCGAGCGTCGTTCGAATCCGGTCGAAATCGTCCTCGCTGAGGCGTCGTTTGTCGCTGATGTCCTCCGCCCGCTCGAACGATTCGCGGGCGGGCAGGTCGTCGGGAAGGTTCTCGACCAAATCGGCAAATTGGCCCTGAAACTCCACGAACGCCTTGAAATCCCCGGTTCCGGTGGCTTTTCCTTCGTACCGACTGAGGAGTTTCATCGCGCGGTCGTGGGCGTCGGCGACCGCTTCGATTCTGGTTTTTCCGTGCTCCGAAACTGCGGTTTCGGCCTCTCGGCATGCTTCGTCCGCGTCCCGAAGGTCGGTGAGTAAGTCACTCATAGCGCGTCGTTACTCGTAGGCTTCCTCGGGGTCGAACACTTTTTCCGCGACGATTTGGGTTTCGGCGGTCGAATCCTCGTTCAATTCCTCGATTTGACGGTAGAAACAGGATTCGTAGCCCGTGTGACACGCTCCGCCTTCCTGTTTGACGAGATAGAGAAACGCGTCGCCGTCGCAATCGACACGGACCTCTTGGACGTGTTGAACGTGGCCGCTGGTGTCGCCTTTCTTCCAGAGTTCATCCCGACTTCTGGAGTAGTAGTGTGCGAGACCGGTTTCGACCGTTTGCTCGACCGCCTCGGGAGAAACGTAGGCCAGCATGAGTACGTCGCCCGAATCGACGTCTTGGGCGATTGCGGGGAGCAGGTCGGAGTCATCGAACGCGAACGCGGCTTCCTCGGTCATAGTTGAGCGAAGGAAGTGGTGCGGAATAGGCTTTTTCGCTCAGGGACACTGCACCCAAGTTGTTTCCGTTTCCCCCCACTTCGAAAACGTCGCGCTCGTCACCCTGAGTTTCGGTTACGACCGTATCCACGTCCGCAAATTCGACGTCGGGTTGGGTCTGCATGTGCTGAATTAGCTCCTCCAACCGTCTCGTTCGCGGTGGTTGTTCGATGACCTGCGGGTGCATAGCGAGGGTGAAGATTCCGTTTTCCACGTTCTCGTCCATCCAATCGAACTGTGTTTTCCAGAGGTCGAAAACGGAGACGACCGAAAATGAAATATCTCTATCTCATTCGTGAGTCGTCGCTGATGGTTGGATTAGCGAGGGGAAATCGGATAGCGAGAGAGTTACGTCGTGCGGAACGCGCGGTCGCCTGCGTCGCCTAGTCCGGGAACGATGAAGCCGTCGTCGTTGAGTCGGTCGTCGATGCTCACCGTCAGGAGGTCTGCTTCCGGGAACTTCTCGTGGACGTTGAGGAGGCCGTCAGGGGCGCTGACCGCCGAGAGGACGAAGAAATTTTCGGGGTTGGGTTGCTCGTTGAGAACTTCCTCGAGAACCGCGCACATCGTGCTACCGGTGGCGAGCATCGGGTCGGCCACGATAACCGTGTCCTTCTCCGTGATTTCGGGCAGTTTCACGTAGTCGATGGTGATGGGGAACTCGCCGTTTTCGTTCATTCCGGCGTCCTCGTTTCGACCGGCGCTGATGACGCCCTGCTTGGCGCGGGGGAACGCCTTGAGCAGGCCTTCCACGAACGGCGTCGCGGCGCGAAGAACGTTGATGATGACCACGTTGTCCAGCCCTTTGACGCGCTCGCCGGTCGTCTCGGTCAGTGGCGTGTTGATTGAAACGTACTCCGTGTCCATCGCGCCGTCGATGATTTCGTAGCCGCAGATTCGACCGAGTTTGACGAGTCCTTTGCGGAAACCGACCTGTTCCGTGTTCTCGTCCCGAATCTTTGATAGCGTGTCCTTCGCCATCGCGTGCGTGATGAGGTGGGCGTCACCTCGCTGCTCGATAGTCATATGCGATTCGTGCGCAGCGAGTGGCTATAAGCTAACGATACGAGCGAAGCATCGGGAGGTTCTGACACGGGATGAGGAGAGCGCGACTTCGACTACTCGCCGACGGTCAGCAGACCGTCTTCGGATTGGGGAAACGGATTTTCGAACGTGGCCCAGTCGGCATCCATCTCCGCGTCGGTTAGCACGCAGTCGTCCAGTGCGGCGACGATTGATTCTTTGTCAAAATCCGCTCCGATGAAGACGAGTTTCGTCTCGCGGTCGCCCCACTCCTCGTCCCACCGGAGGTCGGAACGGTTGTCGCGGTAGAGTTTCTGGTCGATTTCGGGGAGGCTCGCAATCCAGCGACCCGCTGTTTCGACGCGGGCGGACGACCCGGCTTGACCGTACTCCATCACCCACTCGTCGTCCGACGCGAGCCAAAACGTTCCTTTCGCTCGAACGATTCCGTCGGGAAGCGATTCGAAGAAGTTCGCGAGGCGTTCGGGACGGAACGGTCTTCGACGGCGGTACGCGACCGACGAAACGCCGTAGATTTCCTCCGGATGGCGGTGGTCGTGAGGGGTGTTACTGTGGTCGTCTCCTTCGTGGGAATGGTCGTGACCACGACCATTCCCACCCTCTGCGTGTTCGTCAACGTCTACCATCGCGCGTTTCCACCCGGCGGAGTCGGCCACAGTGTCGCGGTCGAACAGCCCCCGTTGAAGTACAGCATCCGGAGAAACGCGCCCGTGTTCGGTTCGAATCAGTTCCGCTCGGGGTTGGAGTGCGCGAAGAGTCGCCTTGATTTCGACCAGTTCGTCGTCGTCCACGAGGTCGCATTTGTTGAGGACGAGCGCGTCGCAAAACTCGATTTGTTTGATGACGAGGTCGGAGAGGGGGCGCGTTTCTCCATCCTCCGTCTCGGTTCGCTCGACCGGTTGTTCGCCGTCGAAGAAGTCACGGAACTGGCGCGCGCTGACGAGGGTGACGGTCGTATCCACGTCGTAGCGGGCGGCGGCGCGCGATTCGGTGGTGAACAGTCGAGCGACGGGGGCGGGTTCGCTGATTCCGGAGGATTCGACGACGAGGGTGTCGAACTTCCACTCGCGGGCGAGTCGGCTGACTTCAGTTCGTAGGTCGTCCTGTAACTCACAACAGATACAGCCATTCGAAAGTTCCGCGACGCCGTTTTCGGCGGTGAGTTCGGTTCCGTCTTGAATCAGTTCGGCATCGACGTTTATCGTCCCCATATCGTTGACGAGCACCGCGATGTCCCTGTCGTTACTCTCGTTCAACAGGTGGTTGAGCGTCGTCGTCTTGCCAGCACCGAGACTGCCGCTTAGAATCGTGACCGGGATTCGATCCTGACTCATTTGCTACCGCGTCGCACGAACCGGAGCGTCTTAAACGTATCCGGAGGTCGGCGAGGGAGAAGATTCGAAACCGCATGACGGAAAACCGAACCAGTTGCTTAAATAGCGAGGACGATACTGTGGTAGTATGTCACTAGCGGACAGGATTGAGACGTACCGTCGGTACGTCTCGGAATGGCTTCGCGGCCTCTATCACGGGATGATTTCGCACCCGGCGTACGAGTTGATAGAGAAAGAAGCCGAGGACGTGGAAGACGAGTTCATGCTCGCGTGCTTTCCCGATGTGTTCGGCGTCCCGAACCCGATTTCGTACTACACCGCCGAACTGCTCCCGTACTTGACCGACGAGTTCGAGGCGTGGGAACGCCGGATGTGGGACCGCGAGTCGCTCATCGAACGCAAGGGCCAGCAGTATCACTTCTAGCACAATGGGTTCAACTTCTAACATGAAGAAGTTCGTTTTCTTCGGCGGTAAGGGCGGCGTCGGCAAAACGACAGTTTCCTGCGCATATGGCCTGAAAAGCGCGAACGAGGGGTTGAAAACCCTCGTCGTTTCGACCGACCCGGCGCACAGCACCTCCGACGTGTTCGACCAACAATTCGGCGACGAACCAGCGCCGGTCGATGACCACGACAACCTCTGGGCGATGGAAATAGACCCCGAGCAGGAGGTCGAAAATCACCTGATGGAGATAAAACGGGCGATGGGCGACCAAGTGAGTCCGGGGATGGTCAACGCCATCGACCGGCAAATAGAGATGTCACACCAGACTCCCGGCGCGCACGAATCCGCATTGTTCGACCGGTTCGTAGACGTGATGCGACATTCCGAGGAGTACGACCGAGTTGTGTTTGATACATCTCCCACCGGCGGGACGCTTCGACTGCTCTCACTGCCGGAGTTCCTCGAGGGTTGGATAGAACGTCTGCTTCACAAGCGCAAGCGAAGCATCGACCTGTACGAGAAGGCGGCTATCGGTGGACGGGAACCGCGACGAATGGCGGAGGGCGACCCCATCATCGCCCGTCTTCAGGAACGAAAGGAGATGTTCGAATTCGCCGGCGAGGTGCTTCGTACCGAGTCGGCGTACTTCCTCGTTCTCAATCCGGACGAACTATCCATCCGCGAAACGGGCCGCGCGGTGGAGGAGTTGACCGAGTACGACCTCGCCGTCTCCGGACTCGTAATCAACAAGGTCACGCCGGAACCGGACGAGGACGAGTCCGGCAGGGGAGCGAACTATCTCCGGGACCGCTGTCGAACGGAACGAGAGCGAATCGAGCATATTCGCGAGTCGTTCGAGGAACCGGTCGTCGCGGTCATCGAATCTCGCGTCGAAGAGGTGAAAGGATCGTTGCTCGCAGACGTGGCAAAATGTTTAGATGTGACTGTGAAGGCGACGGCGAAATCCGCCGGTTAGCTGTCGAGCGAAAGAGGACATTGTCGGGAAAATTGAGGGGCGGATCCATCATACTGCAAAAAACTAAAAGAACACTTATTACCATTCGTCATATTTTGAGCCATGAGGCATAATACCATGGCGACCGCAATCATATGGCTAGTACTCGCTGTTTTGGTGCTTTTCACAGTCGGATACGTCGGCTATTCGCGATATCTCGCACGGTTTGTCGATTTGGACGACAGCCGAGATACACCGGCACACAAGTACGAAGACGGTCAGGAGTACGTTCCAGCGAAGAAACCAGTACTGTTAGGACATCACTATTCGAGCATCGCGGGCGGCGCGCCTATCGTCGGCCCGATTACGGCAGGCGTCATTTGGGGATGGGTGCCCGCCCTGCTGTGGATTGCAATCGGCAATCCCCTGATGGGCGCGGTTCACGACTTCATTTCCCTGTCGAGCAGTCTTCGACACGAAGGGAAGTCCATCGGCTACATCATCGGGGAGTACGTCGGGGAGGGCGGCAAGAACATGCTGTTGTGGTTCGCGTTCCTGACCATCATCCTCGTCGTCGGCGTGTTCGCGTTCGTCGTCGGCGTCGTCTTCGAGGTGTATCCGAGTGCCGCGACGGCGAGCATCCTGTACATCGCCCTCGCGATGATTTTCGGGGTGTACCTGTACCAACTCGACTTACCGTTCATCCCGGGAACCATCGTCTTCGTCGCGGCGGTGTTCGCCAGCGTGTACGTCGGGATTCTGTATCCCATTCAGCTCGCCGCGACCACGTGGGTTCCAATCGTCCTCGTGTACGCGTTCATCGCGAGCGTCCTCCCCGTTTGGACGCTCCTGCAACCGCGCGACTACCTATCGTCGTTCCTCCTGTACGCGGGTGTCGGCGGCGCGCTTCTCGCGGTCATCGTCGGCACGGTCGGAAGCGCACTCAGTATCAGCGCAATTACGCCGAGCCAACCGCTAACCGTCAATTTAGACGCCTACAGCGGATTCATGGGCGTGACCGGCCAACCGCTGTTCCCGGTGCTGTTCATCACCATCGCGTGCGGTACCATCAGCGGGTTCCACTCACTCGTTTCCTCGGGAACGACGGCGAAGCAACTCAACCGCGAATCCGACGCCCGAGTCATCGGCTACGGAGGCATGCTCGGCGAAGGACTGCTCGCGGTTCTCGCACTCTCGACCGTCGCACTGGTCGGCTTTACGTCGGAGGGTGGCGGCGTCGGTCAAGCGCTGCCGAACTTCGCGCAAGGTGGCGGCATCATGCTCACCAGTTTTGGTCTGCCGCAGAGCTACGGTGAACCGTTCATGGCGCTCGTAATGGTGAGTTTCCTGCTCACGTCCACTGACACGGCACTTCGCCTCGGCCGGTACATGTTCGAGGAAATCGTCGGGACCCCGGAAACGACCGTCCAGAACACCACGTCGAACCGGTACGTCAACGCCGGATTCCAGTGTGTCATCGCGTTCGGACTCGTCGCAACCGGCACGTGGGAAGACCTGTGGCCGCTGTTCGGCGGCGCGAACCAACTGCTCGCCGCGCTCGCGCTCCTGACGGCGACGGTCTGGCTGGCAAACTGGAGCAAGAACAAACAACTGCTCAGTACCGGCGTTCCGATGGTGGTGATGACGGTCGTCACCATCTGCGGTCTCCTCTACCTCGCGCTCTATCAGAACGTGATCCAGAAGTTCGTGCAGGGTAACTGGGGTGACGGCGGTGCAACGGTCGGAAGCATGGTATCCGCAGGGTTGCAGACGGCCATCGCGCTCACCCTCATCGGCCTCGCGCTCTCGCTCGTCTGGAAAGGGTACAAGAATATTTCGTCGGTTCGACGGGAACACTCCAGAACGCCGGTCACGGACGGGGGTGAGTCCGACGACTGAAAGATGAGTTTGAATTTTACCTGAATCGGCGTACGATGCGCGAAAACAGTCCAGATTTTTGCGGTTCGATTCGTTGCCACAGTACGAACGCCTGACCCACGTCGGCGTTCGCGCTGGCGACGATGTCCTCCCGGTCGGGAGCAACGACGACGAGATTGATTTCGTAGCGCCCGTAGTAGCCGTATTTGAGCAGTGTTCGGTCGCGGAATCCCGAAACGAATTCGCGCACTTCGTCGGGGATTTCTGGGACAATCACGACGAACGTGAAGTCAGTGCCGAAGTGTTCTTCGTCCGCTTCTATCCACTCGTCAGCGAGTTCGTGGCCGAACTCGCCGAGCGTTTCGAGGTCGGCGATTCGAACCGAATCGGTTCGACGGACGAATAGATGTTCGACCGAGGCGTGATTGGCGTAGTTGAGCGACTCGTGGAAGAAATGCTTCCGATTCTCCATCAGCAGTTGGCCGTAGAGTGTAAACTGCTTCCCGCGAACGGAATGGGATTTCTTCAAATCGTAGTTGACGAACAGGCGGTCGCTCACCCTGTCCACGTACTCGTCGTCCCAGTCGGGCACGTCGAGTTCGTCCGTTATTTCGGAACTGTCGTGCGTTCGAGCCGAGTCGTGTGACTCGATACCGCCATCCATGCTCAGTCGATTGGTCGGGAGCGATAAATATCCACTGCTGGGACGTGAGTCGGTACCGAAACTCATCACACTTTTATTTTAAATGATGATGTGTGACACACTGTGATGAATGCAGATCCGCTTGGCAGCGCGATACTCGACTACCAGCGAGGCGGATTGCGCGGCGACTGCAAGTACCGCGATGGTGCGGACAGTCAAGGCGGCCATATCCACGAGAACTACTTCACACCGAGTGAGGAGTGGAGCGACGAGTGGAAAACCCGCTTCGACTCGCTCGACAATCCTATCGTAGATGTCGGGTGCGGTTCGGGACAGCACGCGGAGTTTCTGCAAGCGTCGGGCGAGGTCGTCGCAATCGACGTCAGTCCTGATGCAGTCGAGGCCGCCAGCGAGCGCGGCGTCGAAGACACTCGTGTAATGGACATGTTCGGATTGGAGGTTCCGCGGGACAGATTCCGCTCCGCGCTCGTCAACGGAACCCAAATCGGGCTGGCGCAGTCGCTCGCCGGCGCTCGCGATTTTCTGTCCAGCCTCGCACGAATTACGGACGAAAACGGCGTGGCCATCGTGGACAACTACGACCCGACGAAACTCGATCCCGAGAAGCTCTTCGGCCACCGACCAGATCCGCGGCGCGGTGTTGCGCATCGAACCTTTCACGTCGAGTACGTCCGCGACGGCGAGCGCGAAGTCGGACGGAACCTCCATTTCGTCCTCTTTTCACCCGACAGACTGCGGGACGCGGCCGTCGGAACGCCGTGGTGCGTCGCGAAAGTGCGCGCCAACGGTGTTTACTATCGGGCAGTTCTGCGTAAGGAGGCCGAACGAGCGACAGAAGAGAAGAAGGTTAAGGATAACACATAACACGCTGGCATCCGTATTCACGGTACATGGGCGAAAAGCGAACGGAAGCGTGCGGGAGATGTGGCCTGTCGTCCGTCGTGGATGCCGCCTCGGAGGGGAACGAACGCGACATATACGGCGACGAGCGAATCGAGGTCGCCGAATCTGAGATGCGGGCGGTCAGCAGACACACGGAACTCCTCGGCAAGGCAAAAAGTAAGCTGAACGCGCTCGCGGAGCGAATTGCATACGGAACCGTTCGAGGCAAATAATCCCGCTTCTGAAATCGCCAAATCCTCATTTTGAACTGTGAAACGGTCATTCGCGGCCGGATGGCGGCAAGAGATAAAACCCTGCGTGACATACCACCCAGCGACTGAATGGAAGAGAGTATCTCTGGCTTCAAACTCCGCGGTAGCTGGGGAGACATCGTTGAGCACGGCGAGCGAATCACGCAGGCCCTTCGCGAGGCAGACGTTTCTGGCGCAGCGTTCGAAGAGTGGGACGAGTGGCGACCGAAATCGCACGAGCGACTCGGCGAGGATGTTTCCGAGAAGACCGCAGAGCAGGCGCACGTCGGCGAAGGGAAGGGTGAACAGGCGGGTGAATCGCCGGACGACGACCTCCGAACAGCGGGAGAAAAACTAACCGAATCGTACGAAAAACTAGAGGACGACGACACGGAAGGCGCGATGGATAGGTGGCAAGACTCGGTGAACTACGTCGCCCGCGCCGCGGACTCGGCGAGCAGGAAGGCGCTTCGAAAAGTCGAGGACACGGTGTACCAGCGAGTGATGACGCAACTCGCTCCCTACTACTTCGACAACGACCTCGTCAGCGCGAACATTCAGCAGACGAGTCGGATGGAAGACGGCGAGGAAGGCTTTATCTTCGAGGTGAACGTCAACGACGACGAACTCAAAGAGCGGGTTTCGGACCTGCTCACCACCTACGAGGACGAAATCGACCGCTGGCACGTCGATGTCGAAAAACAAACGGAAACCGTCGAGGCCGCGGAAGGCGTCGAAGCCCCGAAACAGGGTGACGGCCCGCGAGCCGATACGACATAAAATATCATACATTATTGAGTCGGTACACTATTGACCTACGGGGGAATACTGGCCAGACATGGATGGCGGGTTGTTGACGTTGATTATCGCCGGATTCGCAAGCCTGTTCATGGCGTGGGCCATCGGTGCCGGGTCGAGCGGGTCAACTCCATTTGCCCCCGCCGTCGGAGCGAACGCCCTTTCCGTGATGCGCGCCGGATTTCTCGTCGGTATTCTCGGATTTCTCGGCGCCGCCCTCCAAGGCGCGAACGTTTCCGAGGCGGTCGGAAGGGAGTTGATTCTGGGCGTCCAACTGTCGCCGCTCGCCGCAACCACTGGACTGCTCACGGCGGCGATACTGGTCGCAATCGGTGTTTTTACCGGCTATCCCATAGCGACCGCGTTCACGGTTACGGGAGCAATCGTCGGAGTGGGATTGGCACTCGGTGGAGCCCCCGCCTGGGCGAAATATCAGCAAATCGTCTTGCTTTGGGTGCTCACTCCCTTCGTCGGCGGTGGAGTCGCCTACGCAACCGCCCGAACGCTTCGGCACGAGGATGTTTCCGAAAAAATCGCGATTCCGATTCTCGGTGGCGTCGTCGGGCTCATCGTCGCTAATATCGGTTTCGTCTTTCTCGGACCTGCCGGAATGAGCGCGTCGATTGCAGAAGCCGTCGCCGGGAGAGTTTCACTTCCTACGGTCGGCGGGTTCGATTCGGGAATCGTCCTCACATCGCTCGTCATCGCCGGGGTGGTCGGGGTCACACTTCGTCGGGAACTCGTCGTAGACATGACTCGCGGTCAGCGTCGGTTCCTCCTCGCGCTCGGCGGACTCGTTGCGTTTTCAGCAGGTGGCAGTCAGGTCGGACTCGCAATCGGACCGCTTATCCCGTTGTTAGACCCGTTCTCGATTCCCGTGGTGGCCGTGCTCGTTGGCGGTGGACTTGGCCTTCTGCTCGGGTCGTGGACTGGTGCCCCCCGAATGATAAAAGCGCTCGCACAGGATTACTCGGCGCTCGGACCGCGTCGATCGATTTCCGCGCTGATTCCGGCGTTTGCAATCGCGCAAGCCGCCGTCTTCTTCGGTATCCCCGTCTCGTTCAACGAAATTATCGTCAGCACCATCATCGGAAGTGGATACGCCGCCGGTGACGGCGGCGTCAGCGCGAAGAAAATGGTTTACACGGTACTCGCGTGGATTCTCTCGCTCGCACTCGCGCTGGGTGTCTCTTACGGCGTGTTCATCGTGGTTCAAGCGATTTTCTGAATCGGTCGCTCAATCGGTCGTCTCGATTTCGGCCCGGCCACTGGTCGCGCTCCGAAGACGGTCGCAGAGTCCACCGGCCTCTTCGATTGGTACTCGAACCGAGAATCGAACGTCTTCGCCGTACTCCGCCACGAATTCGACATCCTCGCTTTCGATAATTCCGCGAACCGTTCCCGAATCGTCGTAGATGACCGCGATTTCGAGCCGTTCGTGCGGTCGTTCTTCCACGATTTCCGCGTCATCCACCGCTTCCTTGACGGCGCGGGAGTACGACCGCACCAAGCCGCCGACGCCGAGGTTGGTTCCGCCGTAGTAGCGCGTGACGACGGCGACGACGTTCTCCACGTCGCGTTGCTGAAGGACGTTCAACGTCGGTTTCCCGGCGCTTCCGGAGGGTTCGCCGTCGTCGCTCGAATACTCGCGAAGAAATCCGTTGGTAGCTCGGTCGGCCCCGCCCGCCCGAACGCGGTAGGCGGGCACGTTGTGAGTCGCATCTGAATGTCGTTCGTCGATTCGCTCGACGAACGCCTCCGCGGTTTCGGCGCTCTCGACTGGCGCGACGTAACCGATGAACTCAGACCCCCGAACCTCGAAGACGGATTCGCCGTGTCCCGCCACAGTTCGGTACGTTGTGCCACCCATTTGCACAACGTTTGGGGTCGAACACCGAAAAAGCGTGGATTTCGGACTCCGCCCAAAACAAACTAACTCGGAAATCCGTGATTAGCTCAGTTGAATCTGCCGGACAAAATCGAGGTTTTTCAGTTCGTTCAGCACGTCACCCGGCAAGTCTTCGTCGGTGACGAGATACAGTCGCGGGTCGTCGGTGAACTCCGGGTCTTCGCTTATCGTCTGGCGAATCGAGATGTCGTTGTCGGCCAACAGGGACGTAACCGTGGCGACGATTCCGGGTTCGTCGGCGTCCATGACCTCGATGGTCAGCACCGACAAATCCAGGACGGGTGCCAAATCCATCAAACTCGGAATCGAGGAGATGTTTTGGAAGATGCGTCGGAGTTCCTCATCCGCGAGAATCGCGTCGGTGGTCGAATCGACGACTCGGCGGTCGACCCCGATTTCGCGAGCGATTTGCGTGTTCGGAATCTCGATAGCGCCCGAAACGACGCGCCCCTCGTCGCTCACCGAAAAGCCGCGTTCGAGGAGCAGACGGATGACCTGCTGTTGGCTCGGACTTCCCTCGAACTTCTGCATGATTCTGTCGAACATCCTTGTCGATGGTAGGCGCGCCCGACGATTTAGTCATGTGGGGTTCGGGAGGCTTCATCACGTTGCGCTTCGTGGGAGATGCATGGAACGACGTGTGGTCTGGGAAACGATCGACGGAATCGGTACTGAACACCTCACCGTCGAGTTCGACGACCCCATCCGCGCGGATGGGGTCGTCGTGGGAGTCGTGGAAGAGACAACGGAACCGTTCCGAGTTCGCTACCGTGTGACGTGCGACGAATCCTGGGCGGTTCAGCGGGTCGAAATCGATTCTCTCGGAGAGGAGGCCGGAATCGAACTCGAACACGACGGCGGAGGCGACTGGACGAAAAACGGAGAGTCCGCGCCGGAACTCGAGGGGTGCCGCGACGTGGATATCGCGGTGACGCCCTTCACGAACGCGATTCCGATCCGGCGTCTCGACTGGAATCCCGGCGAGAGCGCGACGATTTCGGTCGTCTATCTCAACGTATCCGCGATGACCGCGGAAGCAGTGGAACAACGGTACACCTGTCTCGAGCCGCTGGATTCGTCCGGTGGACTGTTCCGGTACGAGAGTGTGGACAGTGAGTTTACCGCGGAGTTGCCGGTTGATTCCGATGGACTCGTGCTGGATTATCCCGGCCTGTTTCGGCGCGTCCATCCGTAGAGTGGGATTCGATATCGGTTTCTCGTGTCTCAAGATCGAGTCCACGCGACCACCAGCTGGAGAGTGTATTTGTATAGCTTTCGGCTGCAATACCAGTCTCGTCGACTGATTGGTGGGCTTCCGGAGAAACGCTATCACGAATCGTTACAACCGTTCGGTTGACGGATATCCGTGGTGATTCAAACGATCGGGCCGACCCGGAAAAGGGGTACGACGCGACTCTCCGAGACGGCGTTTGTTGTCGATGGGAGGAGGGATTTGACCATCCTCGCTCGGAGTGATCTCGACGGTCACCTTGACCACGTTGAGCGAAACACGATCGAAAAGCGGTTCTAAACGCTTGCGATGCGTATTGGGTTTCACTAAACGCGGCTCGTTCACCTTCGTCTATGATAGTACGTAACAACCGGATCGCACACGTAATAACCGCACCCCTGCTGAAGGAACCATGGATCCGCGATTGGACACGACCGTGGTATAATTTTCACTAACAACATACCAGACGCGTAGTAGGAGTGGCGAGCGACCCACGCTCCGAACCGTTGAAGAAGATATTCCGTTCCTTCAACGGGCAAGCACGGATCCTGGAATACGGTAATCGCTCGGTACCCTCCGCGAAAACGAAGAGGAGATCGGATAGTCAGAGAGTTTACACTATGCAGTAAAAGTGCCTAGCTGGGTTTGATAATGTGAAACCGTCTGATTTACAAGTTGAATGTTATTACACTAGAGTTATCACTACCGCCGCCGTCCTATCATGTGCGATGCCAACATACGTCACGCTCTGGAATTTCACCCCAGAGGGCGCCAAAACGGTGCAGGACAGCCCATCGAACCTTGACCGTGTCGCCGATCGGTTCCAAGAACTGGGCGGCGAACTCCGCGAGTACTACCTGTTGATGGGGCAGTACGACTCCGTATCGATCTGTGACTTCCCGGACGATCAAACTGCGGCGCAAGCGGTGTTAAGCGTACTAGAGGAGGGGAACGCGACAGCCGAGACGCTTCGAGGATTCACGGGCGAGGAGTTCGCCAAGATGGTTGACGACATGGCTTGAGAGTTCGCTACCCAAACATGGACAAATTTATCTCAACGGTCACTAATCCGTTCGTTCTGGGGTTGCAGAAGGTATTGTGTAAAACACCGACGATAGTTTCAAATCCACTCCGAAGTTCGCTGCGGCCTCGACGTTTGTCAAGTGTAGAACAAATACTACTGACAGCGCGTAAACCAGAGAAAGTACTAGCCTACATGGATGATTTCATGTGTTTCTGCTTTCGGCCTGTAAACCCAGTGTAAGTGACGAATTCGTACTCGGGTGCAATCGTCGGTAGGTTCCCACCGACGAGTTTGTCATAGGCTCGTACCGCCGCTAGCATTCGGTTGCGAACACGTTCCGGCGTCCGCGACGCCGGTTCCGTCCGGACTGGCGCTGGTATCGAATCGGAACGCACAAGGTGAACGAAGAAATCGGTACCAGCGACCGTTACAGCGACTCTTTCGTGCTCGCCACGTCGCCCCGCCGCTCGTCGATCATCGTCGCGTCGTCCAGCGCGCGCGCCAATCCCTTGAACAGGGCTTCAATTTCGTGATGCGCGTTCTCCCCCGTAACGCCCGCGTGAAGCGTCAACCCGGCGTTCATCGCCAGCGAGCGGAGGAAGTGTTTCGCCATGTGGCTGGTCAGGTCGCCGACCCTACCCTGCGAGAACTCGCCCTCGAACTCGAACAGCGGGCGGCCGCTCACGTCCACGACGATGTCGGCGACCGCCTCGTCCAGCGGAACCTTTCGGTCGGCGAAGCGGTGGATTGCCCGGCGGTCGTCGAGCGCTTCGTCGAACGCCTGTCCGAGAGTAATGGCAACGTCCTCGACCGTGTGGTGGTCGTCGATGTGCAGATCGCCGTCTGCTCGCACCGTCAGGTCGAACAAGCCGTGACGGGCGAAGCTGTCGAGCATGTGGTCGAAAAAGCCGATTCCCGTTTCGATGGTAGCGTCACCGTCGCCGTCCACGTCGAGCGTCACTTCGATGGTCGTTTCCGCCGTTTCACGGGTCACGGCGGCGGTTCGGTCGCTCATAGTCGGTTATTCGTCCGCGGCTACAAGGCGATTTCCGTTTTGCGCGCTAGACATGCGTCTGACGCAACTATATTTACATCGCGCGCTAATTAGAGTTTGTAATGAAGCGTGATGTCTTGAGCGCGCTGATGGTGAGTATCGGCGTCCTGCTGTGCGGAACGGTTCCGGGTATCGTCATCGGTGCACCGATGGCCGCGCTCGGTGCGTACTGCCTTGCGGAGCCACGAGTCGGGTCACAGACCGATATGCTCCGCCAACTCGGCGAACAAACCCGATAGAATCGTTTGGAATAGGTAGAAATAGAATCGATTGCTGGCCAGACAGTAAGCGATTATTCGAGCGCGTTCCGCGCGTCCGACAGCGTAAACGCCCCCTGATAGAGCGCACTCCCGACGACGACTGCGGCGGCACCCGTCTCGCGGAGCGTTACCACGTCTTCGACGGTGGTGACGCCGCCGCTCGCCACGACGGGGATTTCGACGGCATCGGCGACTCGTCGGACAGGGTCAGTTCGAACGCCGTCCATCTGTCCCTCCACGTCAACGTCGGTGAACAGAATCGCGCCAGCGCCGAGTTCCTCGTATCTCGTCACGGCCTCCGCCGGGTCGAGGCCGGTAGATTCCGTCCATCCGGAGACGAGGACTTCGCCGTCTTTGGCGTCGAGGCTCACCATCACCGACCCCGGATACTCCTGGCTGATTTCCGCGACGATGTCCGGATTCTCGATTGCGGCGGTACCAAGGATGACGCGGTCTACGCCGCGGGAAAGGAGGGAAAATGCATCGTCCGCGGTTCGGATACCGCCGCCGAGTTGAATATCCACATCGACGGAGTTCAAAATTGCATCGACGGCATCGGCGTTTTTTCGCTCGCCGTCGAACGCGCCGTCCAAATCAACGAGGTGGAGCGTTTCTGCACCCTGTGCTATCCATTCTTCCGCGGCCTTCACCGGGTCGCCGTACGTCGTCTCTGTGCCTTTCTCGCCTTGCACGAGTTGGACGACTTCTCCGTCTTGCATATCCACCGCGGGAACGACCTCGAACGTCGGGAACATACGCTATCGTTAGGCGGGGAGTGGTCTAAACCCAACGAGTCGGTACCGTTTAAGAGGTAGGGGAGAATGTACGAATATGGTCGAACTTTTGCTGGTCGTCGGTCTCGCCGTCGCGGTATTTGTCGGATTTAATATTGGTGGCTCCTCGACTGGTGTTGCGTTCGGTCCCGCGGTTGGGAGCCAGACTATCACGAAACTCGGCGCAGCCGGGCTGATGTCCGGATTCGCCCTCCTCGGGGGGTGGACCGTCGGACGAAACGTCATCGAGACGATGGGTGGAGAAATCGTCAGTATGCAGTTTACCCTCGGTATGAGCGTGGGCGTCCTCTTTTTCGTCGGGATGGCCCTGCTCATTTCCAACCTCTTCGGCGTGCCCGCATCCACGTCGATGACCGCAGTCGGCGCGATTGCCGGGCTGGGGGTCGCAACCGGAACGCTCAACGAGGACGTGATGTTCGAAATCGTATCATGGTGGCTCATTGCCCCGGTCCTCGCGTTCTGGCTTTGCGCGGTCATCGGACGGTATCTCTACCCGTATCTCGACGTGTGGTTCAAACTCGAACAGTCGGACGGGCCGCTGTTCGAGTTCAATCGCGTCGGGTCAATGCCGTATCCGACCGTGTCGGCGAACGCGACACAAAAGGAACTGTTCGTCACCGTTCTCGTCGTCGGTATCGGCTGTTACATGGCGTTCTCCGCCGGGGCGTCGAACGTCGCCAACGCCGTCGCGCCCCTCGTCGGGAGCGGTGCAATTGGGGAAAGCGAGGGCGTCCTGCTCGCCGCGGGCGCAATCGGAGTGGGTGCGTTCACCATCGCTCGACGAACCCTCGACACGGTGGGTAACGATTTGACCGACCTACCCCTCCTCGCGGCGCTCATCGTAGAAGTCGTCAGCGCGAGTCTCATCACCTTCCTCTCGTTCATCGGAATTCCGGCCAGTCTCGCGGTGAGTGCAACGATGTGTATCGTCGGACTCGGCTGGGGTCGGGCGACACGGACAGTCCGGATTTCCGACGCCGCCGCGGTCGCGGTTCGCGGACGGGGAAAGGATGAGGAAAAGCGGCCCGAAATGTCGGTCAACGCGCTAACCGCCAAGCAGAAAGAGGTGACCAAAATTGGTGAAGAAGACCCGGATACCCTCGATGCCAGCGATCTGTTCGACCCGTCCACGACCGCTCGCGTCGTCGGACTGTGGATACTTACCCCGTCGATTTCCGCGATCGCGTCCTATCTCCTGTTTTCGTTCGTTCCGCTCTCCGCGTGAGTCGTTCCTGATTCATAATAGGGACAATCGAAACAACAACTACTAACCATCCCCCCGACGAATCCACGGGTGATGCCCACCGTAGAATACCTTAACTACGAAGTGCTGGACGACCAAGGCTGGGACTTGAACGACGATGACCTGTTCAACACTGCCGCTGACGCCGGCCTCGACGCCGAAGACTACGGCACGCTCGACGTCAACGAAGGCGAGTACATCCTCGAAGCCGCAGAGGCACAAGGCTACGACTGGCCCTTCTCGTGCCGTGCAGGTGCCTGTGCGAACTGTGCCGCCATCATCAAGGAAGGCGAAATTGACATGGACATGCAGCAGATTCTCAGCGACGAGGAAGTCGACGACAAAAACGTTCGCCTGACCTGTATCGGCAGTGCGGCGACGGACGAGGTCAAAATCGTCTACAACGCAAAGCACCTCGACTACCTGCAGAACCGCGTTATATAAACCCCCAACGAATTTTAGGGGTTTTCCTTTTATTGGCGAGCGACATCCCTACTAGACAGCGACTACTGCACGTTCGAACTCGACGCGCGCCTGAGCATGTAGACGGCAATCGAACCCAACACCAAATCCAGTGCGCCGAGGACGACGACGCCCGGAATAACCGCGTTCCACAGGCCGTCAAACTGGGTGACTTGAACGACCTCCATCACGTCCGCATCGAGCATAATCGCTCTCGCGGCGTCCACACCGTAGGTGATCGGGTTGTATTTAGCGACCGTTCGAATCCAATCGGGAAGCACGTCCAGCGGCAAGAACGCAGTCGAAACGAACAGTAGCGGGAACTGGAGCAGGTTCGCGCCGATGATGGTCGATTCTTGGTCTTTCGTCAGCACGGCGAGGGTGTTCGACAGCGATGTGAACCAGAGCGAGAAGAGAACGCCGACTGCGACGATACCGACTGCACCGACCACTCCAGTTGCGACTTCGGCACCGAGAAGCGTGCCGAGACCGATGATAATGGAAATTTGTATCGCAATCCGAAGCACCTCGGCAGCGGTTTTGCCGACGAAGACGGCGGTTCGGTTCATAGGCGTCACCAGCACCTTTTCGAACATCCCGTTCTCGATGTCGTTCACCAATCCGACCCCGGAAGTCGCGGCCGCCGCGAGGGCAACCTGAATGCAGATGGCTGGAACGAGATACGTTTCGTAGGAAATACTCGACCCGCCGCGATTGACCGCGCCGGTTGCAACCTGCCCGAACACCTGCGTGAACAGCACGAGGAAAATTATCGGTTGGACGAGCGAGACGACGAGAACGAACGGATTTCGAACCGCCTTGAGATTCCAACGTTTGAAGTTCACCCACACGTCGCCGAGAAAAGAGTTACTCGACCGGCGAATCGCCTCGTTCGATGATTTTTTCGGCGCTGAAGAGGAACTCATCCGTCGCCCCCCTGTACCGAATCGGCCATCGGTTCTGCTTCCTCGACGTGTTCGCCCGTAATCGCGAGGAACACGTCGTCCAACGTGGGCGCGCGGACGTTGAACCCGGTAACGGTCAGCCCGGCATCGCGGAGTGCGACGAGGAGGTCGGTACCGTTCGCCCGTGCGGACTGGGCCGTCACGCTGATTCCGTCGTCGGTGCGGTCTATCGTGGCATCCGAGTCGAAGAGTCCAGATTCGCGGGCAACTTCGGCGGCACGTTCGCGGGAACCGTCGTCGTCTAATTCGAGGTCGAGAATCTCGCCGCCGACGCGCCGTTTCAGCTCTTCGGGCGACCCCATTGCGACGATTTCGCCGTCGAGAATGACTCCGATTCGGTCGCAGAGTTGATCCGCCTCCTCTAGATACTGCGTCGTGAGGAAGATCGTCGTTCCCTCGTCGTTTATCCTTCTGAAGTAGTCCCACAGTCGCAGTCGCGCTTTCGGGTCGAGACCGGTCGTCGGTTCGTCCAAGAAGACAAGCGGCGGTCGATGCACGAGGGCGGTCGCCGTGTCGAGTCGTTTTTTCATCCCGCCCGAAAAGTCCTCGGCTCGTTTGTCGGCCACGTCCGCCAAATCCGCAAGGTCGAGGAGTTCGTCGATTCGGCGCAACCGCTCGTTCCGAGGGACACCGTACGCTTCACACGCGAACTGAATATTTTCGCGGGCCGTCATTTCGAGGTCGACGCTCGTCTCTTGGGCCATGTAACCGATAGATTCCCGCACCTTCCGCGGTTCGGTTTGGACGTCGAAGCCGTTCACTCGTACCTCTCCCGAAGTAGGTCGGAGGAGAGTCGCCAACACTTTGATTGCCGTCGTCTTCCCGGCCCCGTTTGGACCGAGAAAGCCGAAGAACTCCCCTCTCGGCACCGTCAGCGACACATTCTTTACCGCCTGCGTTCCATCGGAATAAGTCAGTTCCAACCCGTCCGTCTCGATTGCCGGAGGTCCTTTCGCCGCCTCGTCTCTCCCTATCGTTCGCTCCGCGTCCAATGGCCGTTCCTGCTCACCCAGTGCTGAATCCCGTTCGGTCATAGCTGTCCCTTACACATCTTACGGGAACGAACCACAAATACGTCGGAGTCGGAGACTCCACTCCGGGAACGATACGTTGGGAATTCGGTTCTGCGATGGACAATCAGCGGTCGCTTCGCTTACGTGCGCGCTTCGAATTCGTACTCCATCGGCCCAGCCAAAGCGACTGATTCGTCGCCAGTTTCGCGAAAATCGTGGCGATAGAGGGTCTCGAACGGGCCGAAGCCGATTTGCACGTAAAATTCGAAACACGGAAATCCGTCGTGTTGCCCGTGAACTTCGACGCCGTCACGCCGTACCGTGGCTTCGAGGACGTAATCGACCGGCGACGGGTGCGGAACCAGTGGATTGCTCGCGCTGGCGTGCATCTCGAACTCGACCCGGTCGTCGGACCACACGGGTTCGGTACAGAAAATGCCGTCAGCAGACGCTTTTCCGGTGCGGACGTCTTCAGTTCCGTCTTCTCCGAACGTTCGTTCGATCGAAGTTCCAGTGTCGCCGTACTGGGTGAACGTTTCTCGTGAAAAGTCTACGACCGCTTCCTGTTCGACTCGGGAACGGCCCGTATTGACCGCATGTGGCGTAAATTCTCGGTTATCGCCGCGGAACTGCGCGATTTGTTCCGACTCTCGTGAATTTGGAATCCACGCCGACGGGATGAATGTAGCGGCGCGTAGCTTCACGAGTTCGACTTCCTGCTGACGCATACGTATGGTACGAATTGCTAAGCGATAAAATTAGCGCGTGTTTTATTTTTCACTTTTCATAGACCGCAAAACCTAACATCCCTCCCTGAGCGATTCCGCGTGGTGCATATTCCGATACCTGATCTCCTACGACTGCTCGTACTGCCCGTCTTCGCGTGGGCCGCATGGCGCGACGTACAGACGCGCCGAGTGTCGAACGCGACGTGGTACCCGCTGGCCGCGCTCGCGGTCGTACTCTTACTCACCGAGAGTTGGGTAGCGTGGAGCGGACCGCCTTTCTCTCGCGAATGGATGGGTCTACAGGTCGCCGTCAGCGAATGGTACTTTTTCTACATCGCCGTGAGCCTCGGATTCGTCGCACCGTTAGTGCTCGCATTCTGGTGGTTTCGAGCGTTCGGCGGCGCGGACGCAAAGGCGTTCCTCGTCATCGCCGCACTGCTTCCAACGTATCCGTTCTACCACTTCGGGGGGACGGTGTTTCCCGTTCAGGGAACAGTCCTCGGCGTCTTTTCGCTGACTATTCTGACGAACGCGGTACTGCTCGCGGCGCTGTATCCGCTCGCACTGTTTGTGCGAAATCTGATTGCGGGCCGATTCGATTCGGTGATGTTCGTCGGGCGGGTCGTCCCGTGGAACGAAATTCCGGACTCCCACGGCCGATTGCTCGAAACACCGGACGGAACCAGTCGAAACGGTGCGGATTTGGACGCGATTCGGATGTATCTCCGCTGGCGAGGCGTTTCGCTGGCAGCCCTCCGGAAGCGAGCGAGCGAGTTGCGCGATCCGACAACGTTGCCCGCGGAACCGAATCCACCGACGGACGGCGCAGTCGGTGCCAAAAGTATCGGCAGCAAAACCGTAACGGACGGCGGAAAAGTCGTGGAAAAATCACGAGAGTCGAACGACTCGAGCTACGAAGACCCATGGGGTGCGGCCCGGTTTTTAGCGGAGATCGACCACGGCGCGTACGGAACGACGCCGACGCAACTGCGCGAAGGGTTGGAAGTGCTGGTCGCCGAAGACGAAGTGTGGGTGTCGCCTGGCATCCCGTTCATCGTCCCGATGTTCGCCGGGTTACTCGTCGCGTTCGGTTACGGTGACCTGCTTTCGGGGCTTCTCGGTGCGCTGGGTATCGTCGCGATTTAGCCACCGCGCATCTAATCAGCAACGTAGTACATCGTGTTGGCGCTATTTGATTCCGGTGAGCGTCGTGAGCGCGGTGTAGATGCCGTAGCCGAGAAGTCCGGCACCGAAAAGTGAAACGATCCACGCGCTGAGCGTGAACGCTATTTTCCGACCGGAAACGCCCCCGGACCCGACGACGAGGCCGCTTCCGATAACGCTGGAGATGATGATATTGTTGAACGAGATAGGGATACCCAGTGCGATGGCCGCCTGTGCGATGAGGAATCCGGGCACCAACGCGGCAATCGAACGCCGAACACCGAGTTTCGAATATTCACGGGAAACCGCTTGAAGCAGCCGTGGCGAGCCCATCCACGCGCCGAGCAAGATACCGACGCCACCGAGGACGAGGAGGACGATATTCGGCACGTCGAAGGTCGTAAAGAGTGGTTCGAGCGGGCCGGTGGCCAACCCGACCTGACTGCCGCCGCTGGAAAAGGCGACGACTCCACCGAGTCCGACGAGAAACTGCCGGATTCCGGCGTCAACGGAGCGTTCCATCGAACGGCGGAGAACGACGAAAACCACGACGCCGCTAATAAAGCTCGTCAAAATCATCGTTACGTCGATGGTTCCAAACAGCGTCGGCGTCATTCCGACTTGTACCGAAACGAATCGGGCGAGGGTTCGTTGGCCGGTTGACCCGGGAAAGATTGCGATGTCGACGTTCGCCAGCACGAATCCGACGAAACCGCCGAGAAACGGGACACTGACCGTTTCAGGAATAGAGTCGTTTCGTAGGAGCGACGCGGTAGTGTACGCGATGGTCGCCGAAACGAACGGGACGGACACCCAGAAGGTTCCGATTCGCTGATAGGTGTCCCACGCCGGATTGCCGCCGAGAGCCAATCCGACACCGACCATCGCGCCGGTGGTTGCGAACGCCGCCGGAACCGGGTAGCCGGTCGAAACACCGAGTGCGATGAACAGCGCAGCGGTAAACAATCCCGCGGCGGCCCCGAGCGGTGAAATCGAAACGTCGTCAATCAGCCCAGTACCAACGGTTTCCGAGATGCTTCCTCCCTGTGCGATTGCGCCGAGCGCCGCGAACACACCGATGAAAAACGCCGCTCGCATCGTCGGAATCGCGTTCGCGCCGACTGCGGGGGCGAACGGCGGCGAATTGCTCGATGCGCCGAGCGCCCACGCCATAAAGAAACTGGCGAGCATCGCCACCAAAACGACGGCTATCGTTCCGGTCGTCACAGCGTTTCTCGAATCAGTCGGTTCAGTCGAGGGCGAATACCGACTGCTCGACGAGCGATGATGACGGTCGTCTCCGACTGCCGACCGACCGCCTGTGGAACGGTTCCGACGAGTTGTCGGCGAAGCATTCCGCGTCGAGTCGAACCGAGGACGGTTATATCGTGTTTCGACGCTTCGTCCACGACGGCTTTGATGGCGTTTCCGGTTCGAACCTCCGTCCAGACCTGTACGGGTTCGATTCGGTCCGCTATCTCCGGAAGCAGTCCTTCCGCTTCGATCTTCCCGTCGCTGACCACTCGAAGCAGGTGTACGTGGGCGTCGTTCTCCAGCGCGATTGCACGGGCGACGTCCGCCGCGAGTTTCGCGTGCGGACCTTCGGCAATGGGAACGAGAATCGACTCGACGCCGTCCGCCGGGCCGATTTTTTCCACGAGAACGTCGCACGGAGCGCGGGCGACGATTCTATCGGCGTTGCTTCCCAGAACGATTTCTGTCGGTCGTTCGCGCTCGTGCCACCCGATGACAAGCGTATCGCAGTCGAACTTGACGACGGCATCCGTGAGTGCGCGAACGATATCGTAGGAGACGAGCAGTTGTCCGCGGACGGGAACCGTTCCCTGCGCCGTTTCGACCACTTGGTCGAGGATTTCCTGCTGTTCGCCGCCGAACTCGCGGATAATTACGTCGTCGGTGAACAACGAGAACGGGGATTCGCGTTCCGTCACGAGGACGCTTAGGACGATGACGTCACCGTCCCGCTCGCGGGCGATGTCAACCGCAGTTCGGGTCAACTGCGGGGCGTGGGCCGGGTCTGCAACCGCGACAGCAACTCGGTTGTCGCTCGTTCCCCCCATCACCGGTAGTACGAGGTCTACGGGCAAAAGTATTGGCTTCTATACAGCTTTTCGGTCTGAAAATCGCATTCGGAAATATGAATCAAACCGCTCCAACAGCTCTCAACGGCGGTCAGTCGCTATTTTCGCCGGATACTGGTCGTAGTTCGGAGACGCTCACGTTTCGCCCACCGTCGGGAGGAAATCGGTTCCGGCGGAAAAGGGCTGGCTGAACGAGGAGGAAAAAATACTCGCCAGTCCGGACGGCAGGGTTCGGGCGGACAAACGTCTGCTGCTATTCCGTTTCCGGGAAATCGGTATCGACGTTCCCGTCCCGGTCTAAATCGACGACGGCCTCAAACAAGCCCAGGAATCGCTCGATTTGAACCTCGTCGTGGACGCCTTTTGAGAGGTGAAACAGGCCGACTGCGTCGTGTGCGGAAAGGAGTTCGAGAATTTGTGAAATCGCCTCGTAAACGCGCTGCTCGTCGGCGTAGTACGCCATCTCGGTGATGGAATCGAAGCTGATTCGTCGCTTCCCGTCTGTTTCCGCGAGGAATTTCTCGGTCACGGAGAGAATGCCTTCGAGGTCGTCGGGCGCGGAGACGTAATGAACGTCGCTCGTACTTCGTCGGGAGTAGCCGCGTTCGATGGACAGCGTGTCGAGAATGTCGGCTTTGCTCTCGTCCACGTCATAATGGTCGAGTTTCTGTTTCACCTCGCGGGCGGTTGTACGGGTTGAAATAACGAGAAAGCGGTCAGTATCAGTTTTCAAAAAATCGGTGTCGATTCGGTCGGTTTCACCCGTACTCGGGTGCAGGAGAAGGATTCCGGTACCGCCCGGGACGGTGTCCGGTGTGTTCTCGATAGCGAGTTGGTAATCCATATCGTCCGGTATCCAGTGGCATCGACTTAAAATATACGGGAATCCCGGTCAGAAGACGCTGTCGGCGGTGGCCGCCCCGACGACACTGAAGATTGCGCCGACGCTGATAGCTTTCAGCGTGTTCGTCAATACTTCTCGGGAGCCGAAGCCGTCGAGGAGACCGTCTTGGTAGAACGTCTCCGGCGCGGCGAAGACGACAGCCAAGATGGCAACCGACCCGAAAGCAACGATCATCAACGAGATGAATCGCGTAGGGATACCGGCAACGTCCGCTTCCCGGTCGGGATTTCGATCGTGGTCCGCTTTGTACAATGCGCCGTATCCGATAGCGAAGACGATGCAGACGGTGACGACGCCGTGAAAGACCGACATATTTTCCGCCAATCGCCACACTTCTTCGGTGACGACGAACGGCCCGGCGAGGAGAAAGCCGCCGACGACCTGCTGAGCCGTGTCGGCGAGGGCGAATCGCTTTTTTGAACCGACCATAACCGCAGTGAGGAACCGAGAGAATGTAAAGTCCCCGCGATTTCCGATTCCGTCCTGCGATTCCGAAGCCCGTCACGGCGAATTTGGAATTCAGAACCCGAAGTTCGAACTCCGGAACGGGTTTCGAACTCGTTTTGTCTCCGGCGTTCATCTCACCCGCCATGAGCGTGCGCGAGGAGTTCAACGAATGGGCGGAAGACGGCCGGGATAAAGGAATGGAAGAGCGCCACTGGCACACGGCGAAGTACGTGCTCGCCAGAATGCCGGTGGAGGCGGGCGACACCGTCCTCGATTTGGGATGCGGAAGCGGGTATGCCGGGCGTGCGCTCCGCGACACCAAAAACGCAGGGCGCGTCTACGGACTCGACGGGTCGCCGGAAATGGCCCACAACGCGCGGGGTTATACCGACGATTCTGCCGTTTCGTACCTCGTCGGGGACTTCGACCACCTACCGTTCGAGGACGGCAGCATCGACCACGTGTTTACGATGGAGGCGTTCTACTACGCGAACGACCCGCACGAGACGCTTCGGGAAGTTCGGCGCATCCTTCGTCCCGGTGGAACGCTCTTCTGCGCGGTGAACTACTATGAGGAGAACATTCATTCCCACGAGTGGCAGGACTCCATCTCGGTCGAGATGACACGCTGGAGCGGGAACGAGTATCGCGAAGCGTTCCGCGATGCTGGTCTCTACGTCGCGGAGCAGGACAATATTCCGGACAGGGAGACGGAAATCCCCGATTCGGCGGCGTTTCCGACCGATAGTTGGGACACTCAGGATGCCATGGTCGAACGCTACCGCGAATTCGGAACGCTTCTCACGGTCGGCGTTTCGACCTGAACCCCTTCGTTTCGAGTGGAGTATACCGGCAAACTGGGTTTCGATTGCATTGTTTCGGCGGAAATTGCCGCTCCCCGCCGTCGTTTTTCCGGAGGATTTAACCAAATCGCAGGGCGTCTTCTACGTGATATGGCGAAAGTAAGCGTAGTCGGCGCGGCAGGCACGGTCGGGGCCGCTGCAGGCTACAACATCGCGCTACGTGGCATCGCGGACGAGCTCGTTTTCGTGGACATCCCGGACATGGAAGACAAAACGATTGGGCAGGCCGCGGACGTGAACCACGGGGCCGCCTACGATTCGAACACCGTCGTTCGACAGGGCACCTACGAGGACACCGCCGGATCCGACGTCGTTGTCATCACGGCAGGTATCCCGCGACAGCCGGGGCAGACCCGTATCGACCTCGCGGGCGACAACGCGCCCATCATGGAGGACATCGGCTCCTCGCTCGCAGAGCACAACGACGACTTCGTGACCATCACGACGTCGAACCCGGTTGATCTGCTCAACCGCCACCTCTACGAGGTCGGCGACCGTGCACGGGAGAAAGTTATCGGCTTCGGCGGCCGCCTCGACAGTGCCCGATTCCGCTACGTTCTGAGCCAGCGATTCGACGCACCGGTGCAAAACGTCGAAGCGACCATCCTCGGCGAGCACGGCGACGCGCAGGTTCCCGCGTTCTCCAAAGTCCGTGTCAACGGTGCGGACCCCGAGTTTTCCGACGACGAAAAGCAAGAAATCCTCGGCGAACTCAAAGAAAGCGCGATGAACGTCATCGAGAAGAAGGGTGCGACACAGTGGGGTCCGGCGACGGGCGTCGGCCACATGGTCGAAGCAGTCCTGCGCGACACGGGCGAAGTTCTCCCCGGTTCGGTCAAACTCGACGGCGAGTACGGCCACGACGACGTGGCGCTCGGCGTTCCCGTGAAACTCGGCAAGAACGGCATCGAAGAAGTCGTCGAATGGGACCTCACCGAATTCGAGCGCGAACAGCTCGGCGAGGCGGCCGACAAGTTGGCGGAGCAGTACGACAAAATCGCGTAAGAGCGCGTTTTTCGGGTTGTAGAATTGGATCGTTTTTTCGGATTGACGTTCGTTTCGAGAGTGGATTTTTCATGAGCAGTGAGGGAGAACGCGAGTAATTCCTTTTCGGTCATACTAGCTGTTGCCGACTCCCAATCCCGCACCTCGCCCCTCAACCCCCTCCCGCACTTCGGACGATCGAACCTCGTCCGAGTTCTCGCTCCCGATAGTCGTTCGCGAGACCATCGCGCGGGCGGTTCGCTGACGCGAACCACGTCGCGCGCGAGGATGTTTGCGACAATTCGCGCGATACTCGCCTTTCCATATGGCGCGCGCTGGCCCGAACCGGAGGGCAAACCGCCCGGAGGTTCGGGCCGATAGCGTGCGAGGGACGACCGAAACGACTGAAAGGAGCTGAGGGAGTCGGTTGGGGAGGATGTGGGCCGGTGCGGTGGTGGGTGCGGTATGATAGGAGTCAGCAGTAACTAGCAACACAGAAACGACCGACGCAGAAACGAGTACGAGACAGATGTCAGTTGCTAAAAAGCGCCAGCGACTGCGTTGCTACCGTCCTTCCACTAATCTCGAACCGATTCGCTCGGGCAATCCGGCCTTTCGAACCGCCTCCTGTACGGATTCGATGTTGTAATTCACGCGATGTTCCTCGACGGTCAGCTCATCACCATCGAGAATCGCGTAGGCCGCCCGAGAATCACCATCTCGGGGTTGGCCGACGCTCCCCGGATTCATCACGATGCCCTCGTCGTACACGTCGTGGTGCTGAACGTGGGTGTGGCCCATGACGAGCACGTCCTCGTCGCCCAATAGTTCCGACGAAAATTCGTCCGGATAGGTGTAGTAGTCGGGGTCGTCCGGATGGCCGTGGACGATTCGTACCCGGCCGTCGCACGCGATCGTGCTGGTCGGGCGGTTCGCCAACCACTCGCGCTGGAGGTCGTTTAGTTCGTCGCGGGCGTACTCGACGCCCGCGCTGGCCATGCTGTTGAAACTGAACACCGCTCCCGAAACGACGGCGCGGTCGTGGTTGCCCATCACGCTGGCCGCCACCCGGTCACGAAGAATATCGACGCACTCGGCGGGCCACGGATTGTAGCCGACCACGTCGCCCGCACAGAGCAGTGCATCGACCGCTGGCATGTCGTCCAACACAGCGTCGAGCGCGACTCGGTTCGCGTGCACGTCCGAAATTACACCGACTTTCATGTGGAACGATACGTTCGCCGAAGACTTAATTCCCGTTCTTGATTGCGAAGGAGAACGTATCGCTAGCATCCGAATCGCTTGCGTCACCTTCTACGTCGCTCGCGTCTCTTCCGTTTCGCGCCACTCCAACTGAACAAACCGGATGTTCGAAATCGAGTTCGTAGGCCGCGATCGCCGCCTCCTCTGCGCTTTCCACTCTGAACGCGAACGGTTCTGGCGTGTTCTTCTCGTAGGTTGCGACGAGCGCGGGTTCCGTCACTTGCTCAATCAATAGGGCATCCCGACGGACGATACCGATGTACGACTCCTCGCCAATCGTGCCCGCGATTCGCGGCGTGTCGTAGTCGTCCTTCTCGTAATCCAACGCCAGCAGAGTTTCGGCGAGCGCGTCCCGCACGGGATAGCCGAGTTCGATTTTTTCCGCGATAGGATCCACCTGCGACCCGTTTCCGATGACCGCGGCGTCGCCGACGATCCGCGCGCAGTTATAGGAGATGTAGGGGTTGTCCGTTTCCGGCGCGTCCTCCGTCGGCGCGATGGTTACGGCGTCGTCGCGTGCAACTGCTTTCCGGTTCGGGAACGACCGCGAAGAAACTCGGTATGCGCCCACGTCCGGGCCAATCACGATGAAGCGTCCGATGTACATACACAAGGATGCGCAACGGCAGAGGATATAGGTAGTGGTTTGTGCATGGTTACGGGGTGAGTTTTAGTAACATACGTAATCCAAACGCGCAACGCTTACAAGCAAGCGGCCAGTACGGTATTCTGCAGCAAGCCAAGTCCCATGGGGTAGTGGCCAATCCTGAAGCCTTCTGGGGGCTTCGACCGCGGTTCGAATCCGTGTGGGACTATGCCTTCGTTTCTGTGTTTTTGCGATGATACCTCGGAGACTATCGATGGGAACCCCTTCGTTTCAACTGGAGATTACTGTTAGTTCGTATTCGATTTCTCGTCCGACTCCGTAGAATCGATTTCTCCCAATGCCCGTTCATCGTTGTACTCCTCCATTCCACCGGCCTCACCGGTGACTTCGTTGTACACCGCTTCCCGCGCTTCTTCGGCGGATTCGAACCGTTCGTCCACGAGACGGTCGAACACGCTCCCCAGCGATTCCGTTTCGTTCGGTAAATCGAGTTGCTGGTCACCGTACTCAGTCGCCAACTCCTCGCTCGTCGTCGGATATTTGTGTTCGCCGAGTATCCGACCAGCCTCGCCCAGCATATCCTCGACGCTCTCCGCGCGTTCACGCTGTCGTTCGCGTGCACTGTCCTGCACGTCTCCTGTATCGTGGTCGTCTTCAGGCATGGTGTCGGAAGTACGTCGAGGTATCGGAAATTCGTACCGGCCACCGACGAGCCGTGAGAATCAATCTATTTTTCGACTTCGAGCAGGGCAACGCGCTCGCAAACGAGGTCGGAAAGATTCGTGCTGGTAGCATCCAGTTCTCGCTCGGAAATATCGAAGAAATCGAAAAGCGTCTCGTGGTTCGGGTTTCCGAGCGTATCGGCGGATTCTAACAGTTTGGAAACGGCCTCCACGGCCGCCCTTTCGTTTCCGTTTTCCTCACCATCGACTACCACAATCACTTCCTGTTCACCCTCTGAAACGCCCATTTCGAGCGCCTGATTGATTTGGCGGCGGCCCGCGGCGTACAGCAGAATCTCGACTGCCGGATCGCGGGCGACATTCTCTCCCCGGTCGAACGCGCGGTTCGCGTGTTCGACCGCCGATTCGAGATGGTCGCGTCCGGCGACGAAGCGCGCGTCGAACGCCTGTATCGCGCAGTTAGATTCATCGTCGATGGCTCCGACGCGGGAGAGAAATTCGTCGAGGTCGTCGATGGTGATTTCGCCTTCGACCAACTTCATTCGAAATCACCGAGACTCTGCTGGCCGCCGTTTTCGGCCGCTTCGTTCGCGGTTTTGGTCGCGCTGGCTTTTGCTTCCGCATCAGCTTCGACGCCGTCCAGCGAGGGGTCTTTCCGACCGACGTTTTCGAGGATGGTTTCTGTCGTTTTTCGTCTGCCGCGGAGTGCACCGAGAACCACCGATTTGTCCGCTTCACGGAGGTCTGCCCGGGATTCGATTCCGGCAGCGTACAACCGACGGGCACGTTTTCGCCCGACATTTCGCACACCTGCGAGGTCGAGCAGTTCCTCCTCGACGCCGTACTCGACACGTTTTCGCGCCTCGCGGACTGCTGTCGTTGTTGCTGGTGGAAGACTTTCCTCGTCGCTCCGCTGGAGTTCGCTGGCGAGTCGTTCCGCCGCGTTCAGCAACCACTCCGCCGTATCGACTTTGCCGCGAATGTCGCCGGGGCCGATTGCGTAGCGCTCCGTAATTCGGTCTTCGTCCAGTTCGCTCGCCCAATCTTCGAGGAGTCGAGCGGTTTTCAGCGCCGACAGCCAATCCTCGAAGGCGTGGTCTTCGAACTCCGAAGGCATCGGCCCGAGGAACTCCGGTTCCCGTTCGTAGGCGATTTCGGTGTAGCGTTCACGGTCACCCGACCGAAGGTAGAGTTGATACATGTCCGGCGTGCGCGAGACGAGGTGGTACAAACCCAACGCAGTCGGGTCGTCTTCCGCGGCCCGCAGGCCGTCGATGATTTCGGCGGCGCTCATCGGGTCGAGATAGAGTTGCGAGACGCGGTGGCCCAATCCGGTGGCCCGCAATCGGTCGTCGCGCTCGAGGAATCCGTTTCGTTCGAGATAGTCCAACACTCGTTGGGTGACCGTTTCGAGACGACCGGTTTCGTCGGTTTGGGTCGCGTACAGCGTCCGTTCGAGGAAATCGAGCAGTTCTTCCTCCGTTCCCGCGAATCCCGAGGCGACGGTGGCGAGGATGTGCGTTCGCAGCGCGGGTTCCGCAGCAAGTTTCGAGTGAACCGCTTCTGGATCCGCCCAGACGTACTGGTCGAACAACTCTTGCAGTTCCTCGTGGCTTTTGGCGATGAGCACCGCCTCGCCGTAGGGATCGAGACCCGGCCGTCCCGCCCGCCCGAACATTTGGTGTATTTCTAACACGTCGAGGGGTTGCATCCCGCCGATGTCGCCGTCGTACCGCCGCCAGTCGCGGACGATGACGCGTCTGCTCGGGGTGTTCACCCCCGCGGCGAGCGTCGGCGTCGCGCTGATGACTTTCACGAGCCGGTCGCGGAACACGTCCTCCACGATTGAGCGATGTTCGCTCGCGAGTCCGGCGTGGTGGAACGCCGAGCCCTTTTCCACCGCGTTCGCGAGATCCTCGCTCGTTTCGGTGTCGCTCACGTCCCGAATTTCATCGCCGACGTCGCGGAGCTTGCGCCGTTCTTCGTCGGTGAGATAGCCTTTCGTCACGTCCGCGAGTCGCTTCGCAGCGGCCTCCGCGTTTCGGCGCGAGTTGACGAACACGAGCGACGACCCCTCGTCACCGAGCGTGTCCTCGACCAGCGCGGCCGTTTCCTTTTGTTTTCCGCGCTGAAGTTCCTGTTGCGTGCCGTCGTCAAAATGGAGGGCTTGGCCGTAGAGAACGCCCTTCCGAAGGTCGATTGGCCGCCACGAGGAATCGACGAGAGTGGCGTCGAGCCATTCGGCCATCTCGTCGGCGTTCCCGACCGTCGCGGAGAGCGCGACGGTCTGGAGATTCGGATTCACGCGCCGAAGTTTCGCGAGCGTGACTTCCAGCGTCGGACCGCGATGTGCGTCATTGACGAGGTGGACTTCGTCGGCGACGACGCAAGATAGGTCATCAACCCATTTTGCGCCGTTTCGCACGAGCGAGTCAACCTTTTCGCTCGTGGCGACGATGATGTCCTTCGTCGCCAGCCAATCGCCGTCGCTGTCGTAATTTCCGGTGGAGACCCCGACCGAGATCCCGTACTGTTCGAACTCCTCGAACTCCTCTTTTTTCTCGCTGGCGAGGGCGCGAAGCGGGACGATGTAGAGCGCTTTCCCCCCGCGGGCGACACTCGAAAGCATCGCCAACTCTGCGATGAACGTCTTCCCGCTCGCG
Organism: Haladaptatus pallidirubidus; assembly: GCF_020700235.1. Taxonomy (GTDB): domain Archaea; phylum Halobacteriota; class Halobacteria; order Halobacteriales; family Haladaptataceae; genus Haladaptatus; species Haladaptatus pallidirubidus. The sequence goes on from NZ_CP085301.1 coordinate 1,200,331, forward strand.
GTCGGAATGCTGGCGACGATACTCTCGCCGTCGGTGATTCCAGCCTCGACTGCTTCCGCTTGTGGCGGGTACAGTTCCTCGATACCCTGTGATTGGAAGTGTTCTGGGACGCCGTCGGGTAACCCCGTCAAATCGGCGACGTTCACGCACGCTCACCCTGCGTGCGCGGTGTGAATCCGGTCATTACCTCCGATTGGCGCGTCTTCCCGTTTAAACTGTCGGGTGGACGCGGGAGAAGATGGCATCTGGTCGATTCGTGGGAGAAGATACTTTTCATCGTGCTGTAAGGTGTGAGTATGCCTATTCCAAAATTTGGCGACAAATACGATTTGCCTGCGCTCTTTTCACCTGAAGACGCGGTAGAGGCTCACGGTGGAAAGGTGCCGGAAATGCCACCAGTCGTTATCCTCGGATTCGAGGACGAACTGTTCGAAGCGGTGAACGAACGCGCAACGGACAGCGTAAACTACGTTCGGAATCAGGAGTTGCAACTGCTCGACGAAAGCGTGGGATTCGTCGGTGATTTCGGTATCGGGCCGACAGTCACCGCGATCATCGCGGAAAACGTCATCGCGGCGGGTGCGGAGGTCGTCTGTCTCCTCTGTGGCTGTGCCAGTTTGCAGAAAGATATTGGGTTGGACGAGGCCATTCTTCCGACGCGCGCCATCCGCGACGAAGGAGTTTCGCATCATTACCTTCCGGAGGGAGAGAAGGTGGAAACGACCCCGAAGCTGACGGATCGTCTCGATTCCGCGCTCACGGAGAGTGGAATCGGAACCCACCGCGGGCCGACGTGGTCGATGGGGGCGATGTACCGCGAGACGATTCCCGAAATCGACCATTACGCAAGCAAAGGTATTCTCTCCCTCGGCATGGCCGAATCAGCTCTACTCGCGGTTGCCGCCTACCGCCGCGTCGATGCCGCCGTCGTTCATGAAGTCGGTGACTATCTCACGACGGACGAGTGGGAACCGAACGCGGATGAGCCGTGTTCGCTTCCAACGATGCTCGACCCGACTATCGAGGCACTTCGAACCTACATCTCATAGCGCTTCGTCGTTTTAAGTCGCCCACTGCATCATCTCCGTCACTCATTTGAAGGCACATATCGGAGTGTTACGTATGAAAATCGAATACGACCGAAACACCTGCACGGGAATGTATCAGTGCACCGCCGAGTGGGACGAGTTCGTGGAGAACCGCGAGGAAGGCAAAGCCGACCTGCTGGAAAGCGAGGAAGCCGAAGACGGAATCTTCGTGCGCGAAGTGCCGGAAGGCGAGGAGTTCGACGCCGAGATGGCGGCCCGCGTCTGCCCCGTCGATGCCATCAAGGTATACGACGACGACGGCGAGCAAATCGTCTAAGTAATTCTTTTACCCCTTCGAAGAATACCGTTTCGACTGGAGTGGAAAGGGTACCGTTTCGGGTGGAAACCGCCGGAGTGAAGCGCGGTAAGTCATAAAATAGGTTGCTGAATCGTAGGGTTAGCCGTGGGAAGAGTTAGCTGTCAAATCGCGCCTGTTGCATGAACGGTTGAATGTCGTCGATGTCGCTGAGCCGCGAGTCCGACTGGAGGACGGCCTCGGTTTCGTCGATTGGAACGGAGATACTGATTTCTTTCGTGCGGCCGTAGCGACCCTTCGAGACGACGACGGCGTTGACGATGCCGAGCATGTCGAGTTCGCTGATGAGGTCGGTGACGCGGCGCTGGGTGAGGATGTCGGCATCGATTTCCTCGCAGAGATGTTTGTAGACGTTGTACACCTCGCCCGTGTTGATGTTGTGGACGCCGTTCTTTTCGAGCGAGATGGTCGAAAAGAGGACGAGTTTCGACTGCGTCGGAAGCGTTCGAACGACCTCCACCACGCGGTCGAGTTCGATCTTGTCCTGCGCTTTGCGAACGTGACCTTCCTCGATGCGCTCTTTCTGGTCACGTTCGGCGAGTTCGCCTGCAGTTCGAAGTAGGTCGAGTGCGCGGCGAGCATCCCCGTGTTCCTGCGCGGCGAACGCAGCACACAGCGGAATCACGTCGTCCGAGAGAGCGTCTTCTTTGAACGCGACGTCCGCCCGATGCTGAAGGATATCGCGAAGTTGGTTCGCGTCATACGGCGGGAAGACGATTTCTTCCTCTCCGAGACTGGATTTGACGCGGGGGTCGAGGAAGTCAGTGAACTTCAGGTCGTTGCTGATGCCCATGATTGACACCCGCGAATTTTCGAGTTCGGAGTTCATTCGCGAGAGATTGTAGAGTGTGTCGTCGCCGGATTTTTCGACCAGTTTGTCGATTTCGTCCAGCATGATGACGACGACCCGCTCCTGATAATCGACGGCTTCGAAAAACGTGTTGTACACGCGGTCGGTCGGCCACCCGGTCATCGGGACGGCCTCCATCTCGTCTGCGTCGTCTTCCAGTTCCTCAATTCGGTCTTCGATTGCATCGAGCGAGGAAAATTCCGTGTTTTTGAGTTGATCAGATTCAGCGGCGACGCCGTCACGAATATCTTGGAGCTCCGAGATTCGTTCCTCTATCTCGATTTGATTGTTTTCGATGAACTTGTTGGCGAGTTGCGCGAGTACGCGATACTGCGTATCGGTCACTTCGCAGTTGATGTATTCGACCTCACACGGAACCTCATACTTTAGCGAGGTACGTTCGAGTTCCTGGCTGACGAATTTTGCGCTCGCGGTCTTGCCGGTACCCGTCTTCCCGTAAATGAGAATATTCGACGGCGTCTCGCCTCGGAGTGCGGCGACGAGGATGGTCGCCATTCGGTTGATTTGTTCTTTTCTGTGCGGGAGTTCGTGCGGCGTGTACGAGGGTCGAAGAACTTCTTTGTTCTCAAAAATCGGTTCGCCGCTGAGAAGGTCGTCGAACAACCCTTGGTTGCCCTCGGCTGTGTCGTCCAACACAACCTCGTCCAAATCGACGCCCTCGAAGCCACGACTCCCGTGGCCGGTTCGTTCGTCCGATGGGTTGGTGTTCTCGTCTGACATATGTCGGCTACGGACCCCTTCGTTTCCACTGGAGTTATCGCGCCCTGCGGAGAGAGACGGGAAAACACCGGGAAGAACACCCGGTTTCGTTTCCCACAGAAACGACAGCGCGTCCAGTTGATGCAGATGAACAAGAGGTGCAGCACAGTATTAAAATCTTTCTTATTGGTGTCGTGACGGGTGAAATACGGGTTTTCAGCGGTATTCGTCCGAAACAGCACCGTTTCAAGTCGAGTTCGAATTTGCTCGAAAGACGACTCCCACCAGAATTTATGTAATAAATCAGTGAAGAAGTGGATTTTCGAAGATCGACAATGAAATCGACGACTCGGTAACGGCAAAGAAAATTTTGAACAACAATACCATATTCGAGATGATAGTTTGCATCGGTACCCTGCCTGACGGGTCGTTTCGCGTTCCGTGAAAAATCGGTTTAACACCTCCTCCGTTTCGGATGAAGTCGAACGACGACAGTTTCGAACCCCGTCATTTGTCAACCCCCTCGTTTCGGGTGGAACACGAAGTTACGCCGAAAAACGTCCAATGTGACGCAGAGTAACAGAGACTCCCTCAAGGGTCGTCGAAAACCGTAGTATGTTGGACGATAGCAATGAACATTCCGTCCCCCCCACCCCTTCGTTTCAGGTGGAACGCGAGAAAGAGACGGTAGGGGGTACGACAATATTTAGAACACGAACCTTTATTGCAACACGATTTAAACAATATCCACAAACTAGGGCAATCCGTTTTCTAGAAGGAGTTGTGGTCTGTAAGTTACCTGGTACCGTCATCCCTCATCCCCCTTCTCCTTCGGTTCCACCTGAAACGAAGGGGTGGGGGTCGTTCGATACCCCCGAATCGTGAGCTGTGGCAGCAATCGACGCACTTGTCGAATTGTGACCCCTTGCATCTCCCGACTGCGTTCTACCGTCCAACCATAACTTCGACGCGGTTCGACAGAGCCGCAGTCTCGTGCCAAAAGCTATCACGTCCACTCGTTCAATCATCCGTTCACCCGTTTATCCGATCGTTCGTCTATTCGTCCACAAACGTCGACAATTCCCGACGACAATTCGTTACGACAGTTTGCCCGTAGACTACGATAACTCCCCCTCGAGCCACGACGACCCCTCCATTTCGAGTGGAACCTTCACAGGGGGAGCTTTGGCTTCGAACAGCCGACAGTTATGTCGTCATATTTCCAACCTTCAAAACCGTACCCTCTGTCCTCGTTTCATCTTATTTCTCCTGCAAACTAGCACCCATCTTCTGCAAACAAGCTGGTAATTTGTGTCAACAGTTGTCTGACGTAGGTTTAAGTGAATGGCGTAAAGTTGTACGCGCAACAGCCCCGCGTCCGGGTACAATCACTCGGTTGCTCAACGACGAGTAACCCCTCGATAGCAGATATATATAGTGAGGGTGCCGACAGCCGGGGCCTGGGAGAAAAAGGATGGGATTGTTTACAGGTCTCAAACAAAGTGTTAGACGAGTTACAGATAAGCTCTTCACATCCGAAGAGCCGAAACGAATCGGAATTTACGGCCCGCCAAACGCTGGTAAAACGACGCTCGCCAACCGAATTGCCCGTGATTGGACTGGCGACGCAATCGGTCCGGAAAGCCACGTTCCACACGAAACACGGCGCGCACGGAGAAAAGAGAACGTCGAAATCGAGCGAGACGGAAGAACTGTCACCATAGACATCGTGGACACGCCGGGTGTCACGACGAAAGTCGATTACGAGGAGTTCCTCGACCACGACATGGAAAAAGAGGACGCGGTTCGTCGTTCTCGTGAGGCCACCGAAGGTGTCGCGGAAGCGATGCACTGGCTTCGAGAGGACGTAGACGGCGTTATTTACGTCCTCGACAGTTCGACCGACCCGTTCACGCAGGTCAACACGATGCTCATCGGCATCATCGAGAGTCAAGACCTCCCCGTCCTGATCCTCGCCAACAAAACAGACCTCGAAGATTCGAGCGTCCAGCGTATTCGAAACGCCTACCCACAGCACGAGACGATTCCGCTCTCGGCACTCGAAGGGGAGAACATGGACGAAGTGTACACGAAAATCGCGGAGTACTTTGGGTGATCCCATGCCGGAAGTGAAAAAATCTGACGACGGCGTTCAAATCGACCTCATCGGTGGTGAACGAATGGCCGGGAAGACCAGCATGGAAAAGATTCGGATGATATTAGACGGCGTCCACGATGGGAATATCGTCATCTTGGAGGAGGGTCTGTCGCCGGACGAGGAGAGTAAACTCATCGAGGTAACGATGGCCGAAATCAGCCCCGACGAGTTTAGTGGCATCGAAATCGAAACCTACCCGCGCTCGAAGACTTCCGATAATGGGCTTTTGGGTCGTTTGATGGGACGCGAGTCCAGCAGTTCGAAACTCACGGTCATCGGCCCCGCAAACCAAATCGAAACGCTCCACAAGGACGAAAATCTCATCAGCGCCCTCATCTCCCGTAAATAATGCCGCACAAGTGTACGAACTGTGGGCGCGCGTTCGCCGATGGGTCGAAGGAGATGCTTTCGGGGTGTCCGGACTGCGGCGGCAACAAGTTTCAGTTCCGTCCGTCAGGGTCGTCTCCAAACGAAACGACGGCCTCCGGGTCGGCCAGCGCGACTGCGGAGAAGAAAAACGAAGCCCCTGATAACGCATCGAGCTCTGGTGCAGTCGGCCGCGCTGCCTCCACCGTTCGGGGCTGGGTCGGTTCAAACGACCCCGCGAAAGACATTCAGTCCGGTGGCTCTCTCGACGAGCAAACAAAGGCTTCGCGGAGCCAGCAGGCGAAACCGAAGAGCGGCCAAGCGTCTGCACGCAGAGCTGAAGGACGGCCAAAACCCACCGGTGATGAGAAATCGCCCGATAATCGCAATGTAAATCGGACGCGAAAGCCAACGGATGGGTCCCAGAGCGATTCATCTGCACCGCGAACCACCGAGGCCGCCGAAGCAAAGTCACCCGCCGATTCGAAGGGCGACTCTCCAGCCGACTCTGCTGGAGAAGATCGCGCGCAGGCAAGCGCGCGATCGGAAATTGTCCCCGAGGATGAACTCCCGGAAAAACAAACTGATGAGGGGACTGGAACCGTCGTGGAGGCACCAAACGACAACCAGCCGAGCCTTGACGAACTGCGGGAGGAACTCAACAGTCAGTTCGAGAGCATCAAGGTGGTCGAACCCGGACAGTACGAACTTAACCTGATGGAACTGTATGAACGCGACGAGTACATCATCGCGCTCAAGGAGAACGGTCGATACGTCATCCAAGTCCCCGATTCGTGGGCCGGTTCCGAAGACAACTAATCCATTTCTGAAGATTTTTTCCTCGATGGCCTTCACAACAGCTCTGTTTCGATGACCTGTTCGAAGATACCGATACGAACCCCGACGGGAGGCTCATCGCGGCCTCGATAGTTCATATTGTCGTCGCGTTCGGCAATATCCTTCAGAGCTATGGCATTCTCATCGCTCTCAATCCAGGTTTTCGGCGAGTTGGGCGGTTTTCGTCGTTGGATTTCAGGGACGCTTATCTACAATCTGTTGTTGCTCTTCGGGAATGGCGTTGCCCGTCACTGCTCGGGTTGACCATGGGAGCGTAAGTTCGTGATATTGGCTATCGTAAGCTCACGCTATGTTGATTCGTAATTTTGGAGTGGAAACGAAGGGGTTCCACCCGGACTCGGCAGATTTTAAGCGTTCGAGTGGAAACGGTCGGGTATGAGCACTCCGACGAAAATCGTTATCGGCACTGTTGGACTGACGGCGTTGGCCGTGGTCGCGGTCATCCTCAATCTCTGGCTCGTCGCTTGAGCGCGATGTTCAGCCAACGAACGCTCCCCGAGGATGTAGCGGCGGTTCGAGACGAACACGCATCCGACGCGCTCGTCCTCGACTGTAATCGGGATTTCGAGACGCTCCCGGTTCCGGCGCGGGACGACCTCGCGCTCCTGACGGACGAAATTCGTCCGTTCTCCGCATCCGACGAGTGGCTACCCGACGACGTCCCCGAACTTCTGCGCCGATTCGCCGGAACCGACCTCGTGGTCGGAATGCCGGGCGACGGAAGCGTGGCGTGGACGCACCAGACGTCACCGCCCGTCGTCTTCGTCAAAGCGCGAGTAGAAGGGTCGCCCGAGGAGTTCATCGACTTCCTACTTGCGGAGGCGCTGGTCGAAATCGGACTCAACTTGCCCGAACAGTTCCTCGAATTTTTCGGAGACCGTTACGGAGAGTTCGACGAGGTGGTTCCGCTGGATTCCGGAAGCACGTACCAACTCGCTGTCGCACTCTGTGACGCCTACAAGGGTCTTCATACGCGAGAAGTATTTTCGGAGTGGCGCGAATCGTATCCCCGTCTGTTCGAGGCATGGCAGGACGCTGGCGAACGAATCGAACCACGATTGGGAGGAATCACCCGAGAAGTCGCCACCGGTCGAACGGATTTCTCGGACGCCACCGAGTTCGCCTGTAGCGCTATCAAACACGACATCGAACCCCCGGCGCCGTTCTCCGCACTCGATACGCAGGCGTACCGCCACCACGGCGTCGATTACGCAATCAAATGGGCCGAAAAAACACTAAATACCGAGTAGTGGGGCAAAGGTTGCAAGAGGAGAGATTCGTGAGTTTCTGTTTGCCCCTATTCGCTCAGACAGCCTCCGTTCCTCGTTTCCCAGTTCTCACCTGACAGGCGTCCTCGATGGGAACAACGAATATCTTCCCGTCGCCGGGTTCGCCGGTGTTTGCGGCGTCGCGAATCGCCTCGATAACGTCGTCCGCGGGGATGTCCGCGACGACGCACTCGACTTTCACCTTTTGATGTAAATCAACGACGTACTCCTCGCCGCGCCACTGACCGAGTTTTGCGGGTTGACTGCCACGACCGCTCACGTTCGTCACGGTGAGACTCGGTGCGCCGATGTCCGCCAATGCTCGCTTTACGTTGGTCAGCCTGTCCGGACGCACGACTGCGGTGACGAGTTTTAGTCCCCCGTCGTTGGGCAAGGTTCCACCGTCCGCGCGTAGGTGGTCGGCGGGAATTTCCGCGGTGTCGCCGACACCGAACTCGGGGTAGGTCTCGACGCCGTGTTCCGCCACGTCGAGTCCTTCGCGCTCGTTGGCGGGCGAGACACGGGCTTGTCCGAGTGCGCGAGCGGCGCCGAACACCAAACCGGTCGTGACGACGGTCCACAAACCGATGAGCAGGATGCCCGCCGACTGAACTGCCAGTCCCGAAAGCACCGAACCGATTCCTGCCCCCTGCCACGTTCCGACCGCGACGAACGGGTATGCCAGCCCTCCGAGAATTCCGGCGGAGCCGTGAACCGGAAACACGGCGCACACGTCGTCGATATTGAGGCGTTTCTCCACGAATTCGAACACGAACGGGAGTTGTGCGCCTGCCAGCAGACCGACCGCGAGCGCACCGGGCCAGACGATGTCGTCGGCGATTCCCGTGACGCCGACGAGTCCGGCGAGCAGGCCGTTAGCGACATAGAGGGTATCGACTTTCCCGGTGCGAACCAGCGAAACGACGCTCGCACCAATTGCGCCCGTCGCCATCCCAAGGGTCGTAACGAGGGCGACTCGACCGACCGTCGCGAACGCGTCCAACGAGAGCGCCCCGCCCTCGGCTGCGAACACCGTGGCCGCGGTGCCGACGTTGAATCCGTACCAGCCGAACGCGAGGATGAGCGTACCGAGAACGGCAAAGGTTACGGAGTGGCCGGGAATGACGTTCGCGGTTCCGTTCTCGTCGAAGCGACCGAGACGCGGCCCGACCACCCACGCGGCGGTCAGTCCGGCGATGCCGCCCATTCCGTGAACGACCATTCCGCCCGCGAAATCGTGGAAGCCAATCGTCGCGAGGATACCGCCGGCCCATGTAAATCCGACGACGACGGGGTAGATGACGGCCGCGAGCAGGACGGTGTACGTCACGTAGGTGCGGAGTTTACAGCGCCCCGCGACGGCCCCGCTGACAATAGTTGCGGCGGTCATTGCGAACACCGCGCCGAACAACCAATCGACCCAGTCGTTCACGCCGCTGGGTTCGAGGATAGCCGCGAACTCTCCGGCGACCGACCACGTACCGGTTGCACCGGTGAGATAACCGACGATGCTCGAAAGCGCCGCCCCGACGAGAAAGAAGGCGAGAACGCCGACGCTCCACGTCAGCAAATTCTTCGTCAACTGGTTGGCGACGTTCTTCGAACGCACTTGTCCGGCCTCCAACATGGCGAACCCGGCGTGCATGAAGAAGATGAGGAACGTTACGACCAACACCCACAGCAAGTTGACGCCCTCCGCAAGCACTTCGAGGTCGCTCGCGCCTTGCGCGAGGAGGGTCAACTCGCTCATTCGTCGTCCCCCTTCGTGTCTATCGCAACGATATCATCTGGACAGCTGTCCACGAATATCGAATATTCTACTTTGTTTGTTTCCTGCATCACGGTATGACGAAACAGGATTCATGCTTATAAGGATAATCGTTGAGATATTCATTTTTATTGCCGGTTCGATGGCCGAACGGCCAGTTTATTATCGGATACTATCCCCTTAAGGTTGTAATGTGGTCGAAAAACGACCATCCGGGAACTCGTATCTGGACGATTGTCCACCGCAAAATCGGGCGTAGTCAGATAATGGTACTCAACACTCTGGATTCGATGCGCACGAGATTCATTCCCAAACCATTGCGTACCCGTCGATTTGGGCGAAATAGAATCGTTATCTCGTTTAGCTGCAGTGGTCTTCGTTCGACTACGGTGGCCGACGAACTCGCTCAAGCGAGTTCGTCGGCAATATCCTCCGCGAAGTAGGTGAGAATGAGGTCCGCTCCCGCCCGTTTAATCGACAAGAGGGATTCAAGCGCCGTTTCTTGCAAATCGAGCCACCCTTTTTCGCTCGCGGCGTGGAGCATGGCGTACTCGCCGGAAACGTTGTAGGCGGCGACGGGTTGGTCGAACTCCTCGCGGATGTCGCGGACGATGTCGAGGTACGGCAGTGCGGGTTTCACCATCAGCACGTCCGCGCCCTGCTCCACGTCGAGTTCGACTTCGCGCATGGCTTCGCGCGAGTTGGCCGGATCCATCTGATAGTGTCGTCGGTTTCCGAACGCGGGCGCGCCGTCAGCAGCGTCGCGGAACGGCCCGTAAAATGCACTTTCGTACTTCGCGGCGTAGCTCATGATAGGCACGTCGGCGTAATCCGCGTCGTCCAGCGCCTCCCGAATCGCGCCGACCATCCCGTCCATCATGCCGCTGGGGGCGACCATTTCCGCCCCCGCCTCGGCATGCGAGACGGCGATTTTTCGAAGCAGGTCGAGCGTTTCGTCGTTTTTGACCGTGAGTCGCGGGTCGTCCGCGGCTTCGTTTTCCAGCACGCCGCAGTGTCCGTGTTCGGTGTACTCACAGAGGCACACGTCTGTGATGACCGTGGCGTTCGTCTCGCTCGCGATTCGGCGCGTCGCTTCCTGCACCACGCCGTCCTCGGCCCACGCGCGACTACCGCGTTCGTCCTTCGATTCGGGAATCCCGAACAGCATTACGGCTTCGACGCCGGTTTCCAGCACTTCCTCGACTCGGGCGACGCTCTCCTCGATGGGGACGCGCTCGTGGCCGGGCATCGTTTCTATCCCGACTCGTTCGTCCGTGGTTGCGTCTACGAAAACGGGGGCAATGAGGTCACTTGCGGTCAATTGATTTTCACTAACCAGTTTCCGGAGTCCGTCCCGGCGGAGACGACGCGGGCGTTCGATTGGGTTCATACCGGTGCTACCCGCGGAACGGCCAAAACCGCGTCGCTCCGGGCGCAGGTCATAACGCATTTAGTACATCACGTCAATAGCCGTAGCAGATGCAATTCGCCTCGCTCGTCGCAGTCGAGACGACTCCCCTCGTCGGTCTGTTCGCGCTCTCGATGTTCGGTTTGGCGCTCCTCTCGTTCGGTTCCGGTTCGAACTCCCTCCGGCAGTTTCTCTCGGATTACGGAATCATCTTCCTCGTGGCCGGTGTCGCGGTTGCCGCCGTCGTCGGAATCTACCTCTTTCTCACCGGGGACGAGGAACTCGCAAAACAGTGGCTCGACCAGTACGGACTCATCGCGCTCTTCCTCATCCTCATTCTGGAAGGTGCGATGTTGCTGTACTTTGCGCCGAGCGAGAGCCTCGTTCCGTTCTCGGTTACGGTTCTCGCCTCTCCCGACGACATTCAAGCTATCGCCGCCATCATTCTCGTCGCCGTCATTGGCGCGACGATTGGCCAGTACGCGCTGTTCTCGCTGGCGAAACGCGGCGGTCGAGAGTATCTCCTCGAAAAGCCGTGGTTCCGAATCAGCGAGGATTCGCTCGACCGATTCGACGGCTGGTTCGACCGCTGGGGCCGCATCGTCGTTCCGGTCAGTAACGCTCTCCTGTTCACCCGCGGGATGCTCACCGTTCCCGCCGGTTTCGCGGAGATGCGCGACTGGGAGTTCATCGTCCTCTCGGCGATTGGAACGCTGATTTTTCAGTCGTGGCTCGCGGCCTTCGCGATTTACACCATCGAACTCGGTCTGCTCGATTTCCTCCCGTTCTGAACTTCCCCTCGTCTCCCCGTTCTAACGTTCCACTGATCTGACACCGTCTTCACTTTTCGCTGACAGTCGGGGGCTGGTCGAAAACTCACCGACGCCATCCATTCGACGCTGAAATTGTCTTGATTTTACCACAGCGATAGACCTAACACTCCCGAAAGCGTACCTTCGTAATGCGTCCGCGTGCCGTTTGTCGCGTGCCATGCCATGAGCGCCGCGCGGACGCATCCTTTCGAAAAACGCACTCTGTAGTGGATATGCTCTCGCACACTCGAAAACTGAGAAGATTCTGTTCGGCGTCAGGCCGCCTCCGTCGTGCCGCGTTCTTCGGCGGCCTCTCTGTCGGCCCGCCGCCGGTTTTTGAGTGCCAACGCGCCGAAAGCGACGGCACCGACCGCTCGAAGTAGAAGGTCGAACGATCCCGGTTCGACGGTCGGGAGGCCGACCAGTCCGAGCAGACTCGTTACCGTGTTGAACAGCAAGAGCGGCGCCATGAGCAAAAGCGCGGCTAGCGCGAACCACGCCCGGTCTCCCCTGCTTACGTCGGCGTAGAGGTAGCCGATGACGGTCGCACCGAGCGCGATGACGCCGACGAAGACTCCCGCCACCGGAATCAGCACGTCGGGGACGAAGTAGCCGAGATTGGTCACGTCGTTCAGTCCGATGACGCGAACCTCTTGTCCGGTTCCAACCCCGCGCAATAACAAGATGCCAGGCGTCAGCACGAACGCGAACGGTACGATGGCCTTGTTCAGCGAGAGCGAGAACGCCTCGACGCCCGTCTGGAACTGGTCGGATTTCGCGATTCCGGAGGCCGCGTAAGCCGCAACTGCCACCGGCGGCGTGATATCGGCGATGACGCCGAAATAGAGGATGAAGAGGTGTGCGGACAGAATCGGGATTCCGAATCCGGCGATGGCGTCGCCGAGCATCGAGACGAGGATGATGTAGGTCACCGTCGTTGGCATCCCCATTCCGAGAATAATGGACGAAATCGCCGTGAGAACCAACAGCGCGACTATCGAACCTCCGCTGACTGTTTGAATGAGCGCGGTGAGATTCGGCCCGAGTCCGCTGACGCTGATGACGCCGGGAATGACGCCCGCCGCCGCAACCGCGATGACGACCGTCGTCGCGGTTCGTGCGCCCGAATCCATCGAGGTGAGGACGAACTCGCCGTACTGGAACCCGCGGTTGTCCGTGAGTGCGGGCCGTCGAAGGACGCTTGCTCCTTTCGCCACCGCGTCATCGACCTGCCCGTCGAAATCGAGAAGCGGCGCGTCTGCGTGCGGGCGAAGCAAAAGCGTAACGAGACTCACGGCGAGGATTATCCATCCGAGTTGGCCCGCCACTACGCCGAGTGCGGCGATCGGTGCGAGCCCCGTCCCTGCGCCCCCGCCCGTGAGCAGGGAAACGATACCGACGCCCGCCGTCGCAAAGGAGGCGAACTGGAGCGCACAAAGACCGAGAATCGTTCCGACGAGCGGCACCCTCGAACTCCGGTTGTAGGCCGCAACGAGCGCGATGAGCGCGGCGATGGCGACGAGAGTGTACCACGCCGCTCGCTCGATAGAGAGTCGTTCGATGATGAGGTAATAAAGGAGCAGGATGAGGGGGACGAGGTAGAACCAGCCACGAAGGAGGTGCGGCCGAAAACTGACGATTTCCGAATCTGCCAACCCGCCGATGTTCTCCTTCGACGCTTCGAGATGCACCATCACCCAGACGCCGAAGAAGAAGACGATCGCCGGAATCGCCGCCGCGATGATCACGTCGCGGAACGGTGTTAGCGTGTACTCCACGATGAGAAACGCCGCCGCTCCCATGACCGGCGGAAGAATCTGGCCGCCGGAAGAGGCGGAAGCTTCGACCGCTCCCGCAAACTCGGGCCGATAACCGGAGCGTTTCATCAGCGGAATCGTAAAGGCCCCGGTCGTCACCGTGTTCGCAATCGACGACCCGCTGATGGTGCCCATGAATCCCGAGGCGAGAATCGAGGCTTTGGCGGGGCCGCCCTTTCGCTGTCCCGTCGCGGCGTACGCCAGTTCGATGAACCACTGCCCGGCGCCGCTCATCTCCAAAAACGCGCCGAACAGGATGAAGATGAAGATGAATCGGACACTCACCGTGACGGGAATCCCGAACACGCCGTTTTCCGTGTTGTACCAGAGGTTCTGAATGATGGAACTCCAATCGAGCGGTGGAATCGAGAGGACGCCGACGATGGGGGCGTCGATGGGAATCAGGTAGCCCCAGCGCGCGTAGACGATGAACGACGCGACAATAATCATGAGATACAGACCGAGCACTCGGCGGGTCGCTTCGAGGACGAGGAGGACACCGAGCGCACCGAGGACGAACGCGTACGACACCTCAGAAAGCGGGATTCCGACCGCTGAAAGGACATCTACGACGGGTGAAAGGAACGGATACACCTCCGAAATCGTTCGTCCGAATCCGAGTCCGAGCGCACGCATTCCGCGAATTTCGTCGAAATCGGCCAGCATGTACCAGACGGCTAACAGCGCTATCGCCATCATCACGAAATCGACCGGCGTCACCCGATTTCTGTCAGCGTCAACCGCCGCCCAGCGAACGCCTCGACGTAGCCCTACGGCGACTCGCGTTAGCGGATTTTCGTCGCCGAATCGTTCCCGCATTACGGGAACGATTCGGCCGAGACGGCGCGAGAAAAACCCGTTTCCAGTCGTCGTCGGAAACAGCAAAAACGACAGCAATAAGGCGAACGTGACGTGAACCGCGTTCACCTGCAGCAGTTGAAGCGCGGCGAGTTGCACGTTCCCGATGGCGGGAAGCGTCAGTTGAAAAACGAACCCGCGCGCCGCGAGCCAGATCTGAAACGCAGAAAACGCGACGGCGATGGCCGAGGTAACGACGGCAACCGTCCCTCGAAGGTTTCGTCTGTGTTCGAGTTCTTGGACGAGTTCTTCCTGCTCTTGCTCGCTTAGCGCGTCGCTCATGTCGGACACCGTTCGATGACGAACAGTTCGACCGATTCACCGCCCGAGAGCGCCGCGAGGTCGTACTGTTCGTCTTTCACTCGTAGTTCGTGCTTCGCCACGTCACCGGGCGTAACAGGAACCTGCGCGTATCGACCCGGCGGGTCGAAAACGAACCAGCCCTCCTCCATCGTTACGTCCGCGTTGGCGGGAAGTCCGGCCCCGTAGGATTGGAACCGCATTTCGACCATTTCTAACTCGTTCCCGTCCACTGCGTACACGTCATGCACTGGCGTCTTTTCGACGCTGTGCGTGTACGCGAGCGTGACTCGCGTTCCGTTTTCGACCGGTGTAACCAGCATCGGTTCGCCCGTCTCGGCGTCGGCGACGACGAGGACGCGTTCTCCTTGTTTGTCGCTCTGTGAATCGAACCCTGCTCCGGTTCCTGCCCTCATTCCGGCTCCCGCCGGAACCGCGAGCAGGAGAATAGCGCACAGGGCGAGCGATATTCGGGCAGTCTTACGAACCGTCGTTCCCACCGGAGTCATTGCCTCCTGTCTGATTTCCGCCTGACTGATTCCCGCCGGTCTGGTTACCACCTCCTCCCTGCGTCGTGGCCGGGCCGAAGATTTCTCGCGCGGCGGGATGAAGCGGAATGGACATTCCGTCGAGCGCGCTTTCGCGATTGATGAACTGCTGTTTCAGGCTCAACTGGCCGGTGTTGTTGAAGATAGATTCCGTCACGCCTCTCACCGCAGCGTTCGGTTGGTCTTGTGTCGTCGCAATCATCGCCTGCACCGCGACGGTTTGAACCGGTTCGTTCTGCCCGCTGTACGTTTCCGGCGGAATCGTATCGTCGGCGAACCACTCGGCCTCTTGTCGGATACTTTGGCGCGCCTCCCCGGAAATGTTCACGAACGCGATGTCGTTCGTCGTCGCCAGCTCCTCGATTGCGCCGACTGGCCACCCGCCGACGACGAACGCAGCGTCGATGTCGCCATTTCGAAGTTGGTCTGCCGCCTGCGAGAAACCGGTGTTCTGCTCCGTGAAGTCGTTCTGTTGGATGCCGACCGATTCCAGAATTTGAAGCGCGTTTATCTGCGTGCCGCTTCCGAGGTCGCCCGTATTGATCGTCGCCCCTTGCAGGTCTTCTAACGTCTCGACGTTGTTCCCTTGAAGCGTTACGATGTGAATCGTCTCGGGATACAGCGTTGCCACGCCCCGCAAGCTCTGAATTCTCGTTCCTTGGAACTCCTCGATACCCGTCCCGTTGTACGCGAAGTAGGCGACGTCGTTCTGGATGAGCGCGAAGTCGGCGTTTCCTTGCGCGAGTCCGCCGACGTTTTCGACGCTCGCACCCGTCGACTGCACCTGTACGGTGTAGTCGGTGTTGTTCTCGATAATCGTCTTGAACTGGTTCGAAAGCGGGAAGTATGTCCCGCCGGTTCCGCCCGCGAACCACGTTAATCGCTGTTGTTGTGCCAGTGCATTCCCCGAAAATCCGAGAAGCCCCGCTGCTCCCACGGTTTTCACGAATTTGCGTCGGTTGAGTTCCCCCACCATGATTCTGACCTCTCCGTGAATGTTCATATAGCCAATCGACGCTTCGAAACCGAAATCCTACGCTACCGGATTGAAATTTCCCAATACCAGGCAGTAACGTGGAATATTGATGGGAAACGATTCCGTAATCGGTATATTTCGAATCGAAAGTATATTTTGCTTCCCATCCGAGAGAAGGCGTATGGAAACGATACGTGCCAACGAATATCACGATATAGTCAAGGCCAGCGACCCGCGGGTCGCTCCGGATGGCGAGCGAGTGGCCTTCGTCCGTTCCGTCCCGGAGGACGACGAAGGGTACGAATCGACCGTCTACGTCGTTCCGCTCGGCGGCGGCGACCCCACGCAGTTCACTATTAGCGAAGGAGTGGACAGCAGTCCGCGGTGGAGTCCCAGCGGTGACCGCCTCGCCTTCGTGAGCACTCGCAGCACGGACGACGACCGACCGCAGTTGTGGGTGCTTCCGACCACAGGTGGCGAGGCACGGCAGGTGACGGACGTTGCCGGTGGCGTATCGCAACTCGCGTGGTCACCCGACGGAACGCGAATCGCGTTCGTCCAGCAGAGTACCGAAGACGACCGCGACGAGGAGCGCGATATCTCACCCGACGGCGAGGAGTACGAACCTGAAACGCCCGATCCGCGCGTTATCGACCGAAAAATCTATCGAGCGGGCCAGCAGTACTTCGACGGCAAGCGGAGTCACGTCTATCTCGTAGCCCTCGAAGACGATTCCGTCTCCCGACTCACGGACGGCGATTTCGACTTTTCCGCGCCGGAGTGGGGCGACGAGAGGACGCTGTACTACGGCGTCAAGCGAACCGACGACCCGGACGACAACATCATTGCCGATATTGTGGCCTACGACACCGATGCCGAGGAGGAAGAAACGCTCTTCCAAACGAGCGCGTGGAGTCCATTCATGGCGGCGACCGAAGACGGACGAATCGCCTACGTCTACAGTCCGGAAGAGAACGCGACACTCCGCCAAAACGAGATCAAGGTGTTCGACCGCGCAACCGAAAAAACGGTGACGCTCACCGACTCGCTCGACAGGACACTTTCGAACCCGCCGCAGTGGGACGCGAACGAAGAGCGCGTCTACTTCGGGACGCCCGATGAGGGCGACTACGTCGTCTGGCGAGTTGCGGGTGACGGAAGCGACGAACCCCAGCAGGTCGCCGTCGACGGGCACATCACGGAGTTCTCGGTTGGTGCCGACGCCATCGCGTACGTAAAATCCGAATGGGACCATCCCGGAGACGTGTTCGTCTCGACGCCTGGCGGGGCCGAAACCCGGCGACTCACCCGCCTCAATTCCGGGTATCTGGACGAGAGGGCGGTCGGCCAACCGGAGGAACTGTGGTTCGAATCCGATGACGGCACGGAAATTCAGGGCTGGGTGCTGACGCCGCCGGATTTCGATTCGGACAAGCGGTATCCGCTCGTCGTGGAGATTCACGGCGGGCCACACTCGATGTGGTCTACCACCGGCACGATGTGGCACGAGTTCCAGACGCTCGCGGCACGGGGATACGTCGTCTTCTGGTGCAACCCGCGCGGTTCCACCGGCTACGGCGAGGAACACATGGCCGCCATCGAACGTGGCTGGGGAACCGTCGATTACGAGGACGTGATGGCGGGAACCGACACCGTCGCGGAGCGCGATTACGTGGATACGGATAACATGTTCGTCACGGGCGGCAGCTACGGTGGTTACCTAACGTCGTGGATTGTGGGCCAGACCGACCGATTCAAAGGTGCGGTCACGCAACGCGGCGTGTACGAACTCAACAGTTTTTACGGTTCGACGGACGCGTTCAAACTTATCGAGTGGGATTTCGACACGACGCCGTGGGAGGAATCGGAGTTCCTGTGGGGACGCTCGCCGATGGCTCACGTTCAGAACGTAACCACGCCGACGCTCGTCATTCACAGCGACAACGACTTCCGCGTCCCAGTGAACAACGCGGAGATGCTCTACTTGCTTCTCAAGAAAAACGACGTGGAAACGCGCCTCGTGCGCTATCCACGCGAGGGCCACGAACTGTCACGAAGCGGAGAACCCGGTCACGTCGTCGACCGGCTGGAGCGCATCGTCCGTTGGTTCGACGGCTATTCCGACTACCACGAAGTGCCGAAAGCACTAGAGCGCGGCGACGGTGGACTGTCCGCGGCGCAGGAGGATGAAGAAGACGACGAAGGCGGTGTGGAAGCAGACGGCCGAAAAACGGACGCGGCGAACCCCGTCAGCTGGAGCGAATAGCGACAACTGTTGGCATACGGTGGTACGTTTCGTTCGCGGTTCCGATGCCGAAAAATCGCCCGCACGCGGGCGATTTTTCACCCGAAACGAAGGGGTTCGATCCATTCGAAATCTCTTCCATTAGCCAGTTGGAAAACGAATATAATCTTGTGCATTGTGCTTTCGCCGATGATTCCCCTCGAACAGAGTGTAATGTGGTACGATTCCGTCTTGTCGTACGGTTTCGCTCTCGCAATTCCGCTCGGATTCTTCTCGCTGCTGTGAGGTCTTCTACCGGTATCTTCGGATCTTCTAGCGAACCGATACTGACGCTCGCATCCGTCACGACCTTCCTTCGGTCGATTTTTCTACTCACACTCTACGGCGCTACCGAGGTCGCTGTACTGTTCTGCGGTCTATTTCACTAGTACCAAAAATCGACTTCTACCCGGTGCCTGCGTCCGTTTTTCGACTCGAAAGAAGGGGGTTCAATCCACGATGATTTCAGAACCGGTGTTCTCCGATTCGGGCGTCGGTTGCATCTCGTTTTCGTAGCGGTCTATCCAGTCGGCAAAACATTCGGGACACAGCCGTTGACTGTCGATTTGCGAACGGTCAACCGTCAGTCGAACCGTTCTGGCGAGGGCGTCTGTCAGCGGTTCTTGACAGTCGTCACACAGCTCGGGTTCGGATTCGTCGCTCATGCGCGGTCAATGTGACGCAGGATATATAAAACTCGTTGGGTATCGGGAGAGCAACGACGGTTACGCTGGCGGCGCGTACTGGGTTTCGTTCGGTGCTACCTGCGGGGATTGTGTTTGGTACTGCACATCTACGGGGACGCTCGTGCTGGCGAAGAACAGGCGAACGTGACCGAGCCACGGTATTTTCACTTCGGCGGTGCCACGAATCCAACTCGGCTTGACTGGTTCGCTGATAGGCACGACTTGATCGTAGGCGTCATTTGCGTCACCCTTGGTGATGAATCCGGCATGTGGCGCGGGACAGTTCAGCAGTTCTTGACAGCTGTCCGCACCGTTCATGTATCGGGGATTCCCCCTGTCGTACCAGTTCTCACCTCCGTCGACCCAGAACCGCGCTCGGTGAATAATTGGCGTTTGGTATTCACTTCCGTCGGGACGGTAGATTATCACGTCTCCGGCTTGGTTGAAGCTGTTGTAACCGCTTTTCTGTCCTTGTTGGTACGTGACGACGCCTGTTCCGTCCTGTGCGACATCCGGAACGAAGCGACTCTCGTCCATGATGAAGATGAGGTCACCGCGCTCCATCTGCGGTTCCATACTTCCGCTTTCGACGGCGACCATCGGCGGCCAGACGCCGCTAATAGCAAAGAGGACGAGGCCGATTGCGGCGACGACGGCGGCGCTCTCCAGCATTTCTCGGACGAACACCACTGTCCCGTTGTCGGTGTGTCGGAACCAACGAAGCCACGAGACCAGCCCTGACCCCTCCGGGCCGGTGTCCCGTACGTCGTCTGACGACGACTCGTCTGGGGGACTCATTACGGTTCTCTAAACTGCCACGGGTTGTCAACCTTCTGGGTTAGTTCGCTATATTTTTTGCCCGCCCGCTCCTTTACCGATTCGTGCCGTTAGAAACCCCGGCTCGAATTGTCAGAGAACTAACGAGTCGCGGGTACAACGCCGACCGGGAGGCCGTGACGCTTCTCGCAAATGCGCCCGACCCCGACGGCGCGCTCGACGAGGCGGTCGAATCCGCGCCCGAACACGCACTGAAAATCTCAGTCGAACACGTCAGGAACGTTCTCGATTCGTCCCCGTCGGAGAACGAAGACGATTTTGCTCCCGACAACACCTCAATTTCCACTGGAACGAAAAATACAGAATCCTCCGTGGAGGGAGTAACTACTCCAGTCGAAACCGGGGGGTCTGTGTCGCGGAACGATGCCCTTCAGTCGGTCGGTATCGACGGCGACGTGACCGGACAGAGCACCGGAACCGGAGAATACGACGATTTCGTCACCGTGTTCCGCGACCGTTTCCAGCGGCTTTCGGGGCAACTCCGCGGCCGAGTTAACGCTCGCCCAACGAACGCGGTCGCCAGCATGCCGAGCGGAAGCGACGCCGCCATGGTCGGGATGATAAGCGACATTCGCTCAACGGCAAGCGGACATTGGCTAGTCGAACTCGAAGACACGAACGGAACGTTCCCGTGCCTCATCATGAAGGACAAGGAGTTTGCGGGCGTCGTGAACGAACTACTGTTGGACGAGACGATTGCCGTCGAAGGAACGCTTTCGAGCGACGCAGGTATCCTCTTCGTGGATTCGATTCATTTCCCCGATGTTCCGCGAACCTACAAACCATCGACCGCCGACCGCCACGTACAGGCCGCGCTCATCAGCGACGTTCACGTCGGCAGTCAGGAGTTCATGGCCGATGCGTGGTCGCGGTTCACCAGTTGGCTTCACACCGACGAGGCGGAACACGTCGAGTACCTCCTCATCGCGGGCGACATGGTGGAGGGCGTCGGGATTTATCCGAATCAGGACGAGGAACTCGACATCATCGACATTTTCGAGCAGTACGAAAAGTTCTCGGAATATCTGAAGGAAGTTCCCGGTGACCTGGAAATCGTCATGATTCCCGGCAACCACGACGCGGTTCGACTCGCCGAACCGCAACCGGGATTCGACGAGGAACTCCGCGACATCATGGACGTTCACGACGCCCGAATCACGGGTAACCCGTCGACGGTTACGATCGAGAACGTCTCGGTGCTGATGTACCACGGCGTCTCGCTGGACGAGGTCATCGCGGAGATGCCCGAGGAGAAGGCGAGCTACGAAGAACCACACAAGGCGATGTACCAACTCCTCAAAAAGCGCCATGTCGCGCCGCAGTACGGCGGCCACACCCGCGTCGCGCCGGAGGAAAAGGACTACCTCGTCATCGACGAAGTGCCCGACATCTTCCACACCGGCCACGTCCACAAACTCGGGTTCGGCAAGTACCACAACGTCCTCGCAATGAATTCCGGTTGTTGGCAGTCCCAGACGGATTTCCAGAAGAGCGTGAACATCAACCCCGACTCTGGATTCGCCCCGATTGTTGATTTGGATACCCTCGATGTGACGGTTCGGAAGTTTGCCTGAGTCGAAAAGATCGCCCTCTGCGACCATTTTTCCAGTTGAAATGAGGGGGTTGTTTTCTATCTCGTATGCTCAAAAACTTTGATAAGGTTGCGATTCTCCGAAGTAGACCGTTGAATTCTATCGATTTAGCGTGTGAATCGCGTGTCCGAGCGCGTTTTCGGCACACTCCATCACGGCCTCCGAGAGGGTCGGGTGGGTGTGAACCGTGGCAGCGAGGTCTTCTAACGTCGCGCCCATCTCGATTGCCAATCCGAGTTCAGCAATCAGTTCCGAGGCTTCTGGCCCCACAATCTGAGCGCCAAGGACGAAGCCGCTTGGCTCATCCGCAACGATTCGAACGAATCCTTCGGCGTGGCCCGTGGTCAGTGCGCGACCGCTGGCTTGGAACGGGAACTTGCCGACGACCGGTTCGAAGCCTTGTGCTTCGGCTTCTTCCTGCGTCATGCCGACAGTGCCGATTTCGGGATCGGTGAACACCGCGGCGGGCATGGCCTGATAGTCGAGCGCCGAGGGTTCGCCCGCGATAACTTCCGCGGCGACCTGTCCTTCCTTGCTCGCTTTGTGCGCCAGCATCGGTTCGCCCGCCACGTCGCCGATTGCGAAGATGTGTTCCTGCTCGGTTCGCGCGCGGTCGTCCGTCTGGATGAATCCCTTCTCGTCGGTTTCGATGCCCGCGTTTTCGAGTTCGAGCGTGTCAGCCACGGGTTGGCGACCGACCGCCACGAGCGCCTTTTCGGCACCGAACTCCGAAACTTCGCCGTCCTCATCCTCGGTCACGACGGTGATACCGCGCCCCGACTCTTCCCACTCCTTTGCGGCCTGCCCGAAGTGGAAGCCGATTCCCAACTCGTCGGCTTTCTTTTTGACCGGTCGTGCGAGGTCGTCCTCGTAGCCCGGAAGTACCGAATCGAGCATCTCGACGACGGTCACGTCGGAACCGAGTTTGGCGAAAACGCCAGCCAGTTCCATGCCGATGTAGCCCGCGCCGACGATGACGATACTCTCCGGAACCTCGTCCAGCGCGAGCGCCTGCCGCGAACTCAGGATGTGCTCGCCGTCGAATTCGAAGCCGGGAATCTCGATGGGTCGGCTTCCGGTCGAAACGATTGCGTTTTCGAACTCGACGGTTTCCGACCCCTGGCCTTCGCCGCCGTGGACGACGCGAACCGACTTGTCGTCCGCGAACTCGGCGCGGCCTTCCATCAGCGAGACGCCGTTCGCCTTGCAGAGCTTTTCGACGCCCCCGGTCAGTTGGGAGACGACGCCGTCCTTCCACTCGACCATCTCGCCGTAGTTCACGTCGAGTTTCGTGTAAATTCCCATGTCCTCGGCGTTGTTCGCATCGTAGGCCAAGTCGGACGCCGTAATCATCGCCTTCGATGGGATGCAGCCGTAGTTCAGGCAGGTTCCCCCGTAGGCGTCCTTTTCGACGAGCGTTACGTCTAGACCCAGTTGCCCGGCGCGGATGGCGGCGACGTAGCCGCCCGGTCCTGCGCCGATAACGAGCACGTCCGTTCCTGTCGAGATGTCTCCGACGACCATTACCCGAATAAAGTAGCTACCGGGTAAAAAATCAGGTGGATTACGAACCGGCAAGTGGACGTGTGTTGGCAATTATCACGACTTTGTATTCGGTCTGGTACGGTCTCGCCATTTTCGGCTTTGCGAGTAGAATCGCGTTCGAACACGGGCGAGAGTCGTCGTAGCTCTTCGGATCGAAAAAACGAAAATCGATAGTTTTCGACTACCCAACTACTCCAGCAGGAGCAGTCGCGGGTTGTGCAGATATTCGAGCAACTGGTTGGCGAATGACGCCACGACCGCGCCGTCGATGATGCGGTGGTCGATGGACATCGAAATCGGGAGCGTGTAGCGCGCTTCGACCTCGTCGTCCACGACAACCGGGCGCTTTTTGAGTTCGCCGAGTCCGAGGATGCCGACCTCGGGGTGGTTGATAATTGGCGTCGCGTACTCGCCGCCGATTGCGCCGAAATTCGTGATGGTGAACGTGCCGCCTTGCATCTCCTCGCGCGAAATGGTGCGGTCGCGGGCCTTCTCCACTAGTTCGTTCATCTCCGAGGAAATCTGGAGCATGTCCTTTTTATCCACATCCTTCAGGACAGGAACCATCAGACCGTCGTCGGTCGCCACCGCGATACCGATGTTGTAGTAGTTCTTGACGACGATTTCCCCGTTCTCCTCGTCCAGCGCACTGTTGAGGTACGGGTAATCCTTGAGCGCCGCCACGATTGCCTTCAGCACGAACGGCATGTAGGTCAGCCTGATACCGCGTTCCTCGGCTATTTCCTTGAGCTCGGCGCGCGTTTCCACCAGTTCCGTCACGTCGATGGAATCGTGGTGGGTAACGTGCGGCGCGGTGAACTTCGATTTCTGCATCTGCTTGCCGATGGTGCGCCGAATGCCGCGATACGGAATCCGTTCTTCGCGCGGGCCGGTTTCACCCGCCGCGACTGCGGCGGCGTCCGCGGCCTGCGCTTGCTGTTGTGTCTCGGCGTATTCCCTCACTGCTTCCGGCGTGACGAACGCCTGCCCGTCGCGTTCTTCGACGGCGGGTACGGCATTGAGATTGACACCCTGTTCGTCGGCGAGCCGTCGCGTTGCGGGTGCGGCCAGTGTCCGTTCGCGATCCATCGTATCCACTGTCTTCGATTCCGGACCGCCGGCACCCATACCGCCGTTTTCGGGTTGGATTTCGAGGTCGTCGTCGGGTTGAATTTTGCCGACTTCTTCCTCGACTTCATCCGCACCGCTCTCTGCCGCCGTGCGAACGTCGTGTTCCGTCACGCGACCGCTCGGGCCGGTGCCTTCGACGGCTACAATATCCACGCCGAGCTCGCGCGCGAGCCGACGTGCGCTCGGTGCCGCGAAGACGCGACCTTCGGGCGTTTCGGTTTCCTCCGAAACTTCCGGCTCTTCCGCGACTTCCTCCTGTGATTCGGTCGGTTCTTCGGAGTCGGCGCTTTCGGTGGTCGATTCGTCGTCCTCGCCTTCCACGTTGAACGTGATGATGACGTTGCCGACGGGAACGACTTCGCCTTCCTCCGCGCGAAGTTCGCGGACGCTCCCGTTGACCGGGGAGGGAACCTCCACGATTGCCTTGTCCGTCTCGACTTCCGCGACGGGTTGGTCTTCGCTGACCTCGTCACCCTCCTCAACCAGCCAACTGACGAGTTCGCCCTCTGCGACACCTTCGCCGACGTCCGGGAGTTTGAATTCGCGTACCATGTTAGAAGTTCACCGCGTCGCGAATGCCTTCCTTGATGCGTGCCGGTTCTGGCAGGTAGTAGTCTTCGAGGCTGTAGAGCGGGAACGGCGTGTCGAAGCCGGTGATTCGTTCGACCGGGGCTTCCTGATATAGGAGCGCTTCTTCCTGAATCGTCGCCGCGATTTCTCCGGCCAGTCCGCCCGTCTTCGGCGCCTCGTGGACGACCGCGGCGCGTCCGGTCTTCTTGAACGATTCGATGATGGTATCCTCGTCGAGCGGCGACACCGTCCTGAGGTCGACGACTTCCACGTCGATTTCGCCGTCAAGTTCCTCCGCGGCTTCCATCGTCGGCCGGGTCATCGCACCCCACGTGAAGACGGAGATGTCCGACCCTTCGCGGCGGACTGCGGCCTCGCCGAGCGGTACTTCGTAGGATTCCGTCGGCACTTCGCCGCGGAACGCGCGGTAGATGAGTTTCGGTTCGAGGAAAATAACCGGGTCAGGGTCGCGGATTGCGGCCGTGAGCAGACCCTTCGTGTCGTAGGGCGTACTCGGCATGACGACCTTGAGACCGGGTTGGTGGACGTAAAACGCTTCCATCGATTCGGAGTGGTGTTCCGGCGCGCGGATTCCACCGCCGTACGGCGCACGGACGACCATCGGACAGGTGAAACGCCCGCGACTTCGCGTACGAAGTCGCGCCGCGTGCGAGACGATTTGGTCGAACGCCGGGTACATGAAGCCGGAGAACTGCATCTCCGGAACGGGCTTCAGACCGTAGGCAGCCATCCCGATGGCCGTGCCGACGATGCCGGACTCCGCCAGCGGGGTATCGATGACGCGGTCGTCGCCGAACTCCTCGTAGAGTCCCTCCGTGGCGCGGAACACGCCGCCGTTCTTGCCGACGTCCTCGCCCATGACGATGACGTCGTCGTCCTGTTGCATTTCAGTGTACAGTCCGTCGCGGACCGCCTGCACGAGCGTGAGATTCTCGGATTCGGTAGTTGCCTGACTCATGATTTACTCCTCCAGCAGCGCTTCGTCCCCGTACTGTTCGCGGAGTTGCTCGAACGATTCCATCTGTTCGCGGAGTCGTCGCGGCATGTCCGCGTACACGTGGTTGAAGATTTCCTCGAGTTCCGGTCGCTCGACTGCTTCGGCCTCGTCGATGGCATCGGCGACCTGTTGTTTGATGTCCGCTTCGATTTCCTCAACGCCGTCCTCGTCCAACCGTCCCGTGTTGAGCAGGAACTTTTCCATGCGCGGAATCGGATCCTTTTTCTTCCACTTCTGTACCTCCTCGTCGTCACGGTAGACGGTCGGGTCGTCGGCGGTCGTGTGTGCACCAAAGCGGTACTGCACTGCCTCGATAAGCGTCGGACGCAGTTCGCCTTCGTCGGGATTCTTGGCTTTGTCAACGGCCTTCTTCGTCACTTGGTACACTGCGAGCGGATCCATTCCGTCAACCTGCACGCCTTCGAAGCCGTATGCGGTTGCTTTCTGAGCGATGGTCTTCGAGGCGGTTTGGCGCTCCCGTGGCACCGAAATCGCCCACTGGTTGTTGTTACAGAAGAAAACGGCGGGTACGTCGAAGACGCCAGCGAAGTTCAGCCCTTCGTGGAAGTCGCCCTCGCTGGTCGCACCGTCTCCGAAGTAGCACATGAACGCCTTTTCTTCGCCTTTCAGGCGGGACGCCCACGCCCCACCCGTCGCGTGAAGGATTTGCGTTGCGATTGGGACCGAGACGGTGAAAATGTTGGAATCTTCCGCAATCTCGTTGCCCGCTTCGTGACCCATCCAGTAGAGCATGGTCTGGGTCAGCGAGAGACCGCGGACGAGTGCGGCCCCATGTTCGCGGTAACTCGGATACATCCAATCGTCCTCGGCGAGTGCGTAGACACTGCCGATTTGGGCGCCTTCTTGGCCCGAAAGCGGTGGGTACGTTCCCATTCGCCCTTGACGCTGGAGGCTGACTGCTCGTTCGTCGAAATGACGGGCGAGGCGCATCTGGTGGTACATATCCACCAGTTCCTCATCGGAGAGGTCCGGCACTTCCGCACCGTCCAACACCGTTCCGTCTTCGTCCAGTATCTGTACTCGTTCCTGGGGGTCTTGGTGTACGATGCTCACGGTCGAACCCATCCTGACATGTACGAAAGAACTCTGGCGCAGGTTATAGGGTTTTCGTAATTAACTTCCCATAGAGATTGCTCAGTCTGCCATTTCTATGAGATTGTTCTTTGAGGGCCGAATTAATTTCTACATTTAAAATTCCCCGTCGAATGTGAGTAGAATGATGGATAGATTCCTTTCTCGGACTATCTCTCGTCTCTTCAATTTGTGTCGAATTCGTCGAATTTATTGGGTTCCCATGTTCGCAGGTTGTTCTTTCCATCCCGTTGTGCGGAATTCACCGGGTCGCCTCCCTCGCGGCGACACCGTTTTCAGACGGAGGCTCGACGGGCCTCTTTCCTTGCCTGTTCCACGCTCTTTCCGTCTCGAAGAATAGCATCCACGAACAGTTCGCCGGCTTTGTACGACGAGCGAACCATCGCCCCGCTGGCGCAGTAGAGGAAGGACAATTCGTCTTCCGCGACCTGTCGCCACGTCTCGAATTTCGACGGGTGGACGTACTCCTCCACGTCGAGGTGCGTCCGCGACGGTTGGAGATACTGCCCGAGCGTGACGATGTCCACGTCCGTCTCCCGAAGGTCGGAAAGCGCCTGGTACACTTCGTGGTCGTACTCGCCGAGACCCAGCATCAAACTCGTTTTCGTGTAGATGTCCGACTCGCGCTTGACCTGTTCGAGGACGCCGAGACTCTGTTCGTACCCCGCACGCGGGTCACGAACCGGACGCTGAAGTCGCTCGACCGTTTCGACGTTGTGCGCGATAACGTCCGGCTCCGCGTCGATAATTTTCTGAACCAGCTGTTCCTCGCCTTGGAAATCCGGAATCAACACTTCCACGAGGATGCCGGGGTGGCGCTTTTTGATTTCTCGAATCGTCTGTGCGAAGTGATCCGCACCCTGCCCTTCGAGATCGTCTCGGTCAACCGACGTGAGAACCACGTAATCGAGGCCGATTTCCGCGATGGCGCTCGCCACGTTCGCCGGTTCGTCCGGGTCGAGCGGTTCGCCGCCGCCCGTATCCACGTCGCAAAATCCACAATTGCGGGTACATTTGTGGCCCATCAGCATGAACGTGGCCGTGCCACCGCCGTCCGAACCACGACCGCTCCAACATTCGCCGAGGTTCGGACAGTTCGCTTCCTCACAGACGGTGTTCAAGTCGTGTTCGCGGAGCGTCTGTTTGATTCCCGTAAACTCCTGACCCGACGGGGGCCGCATCTTCAGCCAATCGGGTTTACGCCGCCCACTCATTGCTCACGCTTTTGGGCCGGGACGACAAAAGGATAGGGTATTGGCGAAGCGGGGGTTGCTCGCTCCGTTTCCAACCGATGTATAGTTCGGCGTTGCTACGTGGAAATCTCAAAATACCCTCGTTCGACGGCGGGCAACTGCCAAATAACAATGTCACTCCTTCGTTTACTCACAGGTCATGGCTACCGACACTAGCGCGAGGACGAGTGGAACGATGGAAACCAACGGATTGGACTGGTTCAGTATCCTCCTCGTCGTCATCGGCGCACTCAACTGGGGAATCGTCGGTATAACGAGCCTCATCGGCGGGCAAGTGAACGTCGTCCGGCAAGCGGTAGGTTTGTTGTTCCTCCCCGATGTGGCACAAATTCTCACGAACCTCATTTACGTTCTCGTCGGGTTAGCTGGGCTGTATTTCATCTACACCAGCTATAAAATAAGGCGGGCGAGTCGCCGGACGACCCGCCAGCCGGTACAGCAAACCGAATAGCTACTTTTCAATTCGACGTCGAAAACCAGTGTCACGAGATAACTATTCACATATTTTCACTGAGGTACTTATAAATACTATCAGGATTTTATAATCTGTATAACTGAAAAACCATGGTCGATGTGTCACGAGAGGAAATAACGGACGGGTCACTGATACGTTCTCTTCTGATTCTTGCAGCCCCGCTCGTCATGCAGAACTTCGTACAGGTCGCTCAGCAGGTCGTCGATACGTTCTGGGTCGGTCGACTCGGCGAAGATGCGGTTGCCGCGGTGGGGCTTAGTTTCCCGTTGACTGCGCTTTTGTTCGCCGTTCTTCTGATGACAACCGTCGGAACGCAGGTTCTCGTCTCCCAGCGCGCCGGAGCCGAAGAGGACTCGCTCGCGCGGCGCGCAGTGTTTCACGGTATCACCCTCGCGTTCGTCCTCGGTTTGGCGCTTACCCTCCTCGTGGTGATTTTCGGCGGCGACGCCATATCCTTGTTCGGCGCCGACCCGGAAGTCGCGTCGCTGACTGTTATCTATCTCACCACGTTCGCTTTCGGTCTCCCACTCATGGGGATGGGTGACGCTATCGAAATGGGATTCATCGGGTGGGGTGATTCGCGCGCGGCCCTCTACATCAACGTCACCGCGGTCGCCATCAACATTATCCTCGACCCGATTCTCATCTTCGGTTACGGAATTCCGGGATTCACCGGGTTCGAAATTGCCGGTGCCGCTCTCGCAACCGCCCTCGGCTACGGCATTTCGTCACTGTTCGCTCTCGGAATGATGCTTCGCGGACGAAGTGGCTTATCACTCACGAGAGAAGTGATGACGTTCGAAATAAACGACTACCGTGAAATCGTCGATATTGGCCTTCCTCTCTGCGGCCAACGTGCCGCCGGTCAGTCAGTTCGTCTGATCATCGTCGGGGTTGTCGCCGCCGCCGGCGGTTCTGCAGCCCTGGCAGCCTACACCGTCGGTGCCCGTATCGCTAGTGTCGCGTTCATCCCCGCCAGTGGCCTCGCACAGGCCGCACAGAGCGTCATCGGTCAGAATCTCGGCGCAAAAAAACCGGCGCGTGCACGCCGCACTACGTGGATGGGCGCGGCTATCGCCGCCGCCGGTTTGACCCTGATTGGCGTCTTCCAATGGGTCGCTCCCGAACTGCTGGTGAGAACGTTCGTTCCGGATATGACCTCCCAAGGTTTCGCCCGGACGGTCGAATATCTCCGGATTCTGGTGTACGGTTACTGGGGCATCGGCGCGATATATCTATTCAACGCAGGATTCAACGGCGCGCGCCGGACGAAAGTTAGTTTGGTTGTCGATCTGGTGAAATACTGGGGACTTCGACTTCCCATCGCGGCAATCGGCGTCATGTGGCTTGACTACGGCGTGTCCGCCGTGTTCTGGGCAGTCACGATTTCCAACTGCGTCGCAGCGGTCGGTGCCGGTCTGTACTACTATCATACGACCCATAACGGGATGCTGGAACGGGCAATCGAAGTCGCGTCGAGTCCCGCCGACTAACGTCGCGACTGGTTAAGTGGGGAAAGGGGGAAGAATGGAGAGCGCGGAGCGTGTAACCGCGTCCGGAGGGTGAATTTCTGTGTATATAAAGCCACGGAGGGTGGAGTGAAAGTGAAATCGCAAGCAAGCCCGGATAAAAAAGCGTGTCTGACGGAAGGCAGACACCGCTGTCTGACGAGTGTCATACATAAATCATTCGGCCGGGTTTGCGCAAACTGCCTCCTCGTGGACGTATCGACGGACGCGCTGTTCGAACGTCCCATCGCCGGGCCACGAAACGGGCTTTTTCACGCCCAACCGAGTGGGGTCGCCGACGTACACCGCGACCTCCGTCTCCCCCATCGGAACTACAACTCTGACGTACAATCCCCGCCCGACACCTTCGTATGCGTCCAGCATAGCCATATCCGGCGTTTCGAGCAATCGTCCTTCCGTTTCGCCACCCGGTGCCAGCGTCGGGTACTGTCCATCGACGCGATGGAGTCCCGACAGTACCGCATCTCCGACGAAGTCGAACGTATCGATCACGCTACCAACGTGGGTCGGGTCGGTAAGCGTTCCGTAGACGAACACTATCATGCGGTCTCTTCCGTTTTCTTCGCCCCTCCGCTCGGCATGTGTTCGATAGTCACCGAAATATTACACCTTTCTAATTCCTTCCAGAACGGTGACAGACAACGGACGTACTCCGAGTCGAGGAGCGCAATCAGTTCGTCGTAGCTTTCTCCGCCCACGACGAGTTGCTTGATTTCGATCCGCACTTTTCGTGCCCAGTCGTTTCGTCCGGATGGCGTCAGCGAATCGAGCGTCACGTCGTCGGGACCGATTCTGGCGTCGGGGGAGAACAGTCCGTGCTTTTCGGAGACGAGTCGCCAATCATCGCACGTTTCCGCGTAGTTCGCTTTCGATCTGAACTGTGACGAAGCATACTGCTCGCGCGCTGGTCGCCATCCACCGCACTGTTCCTCGCTTCCGTTGACGATTGCGAGCGTCCTCATCGTTGATTGTTGGAACCTACCTCGATAGACGGTATAGTTATAGACCGATTATAGACCAATTATGGAAATCACAAGGCGAAAACCCTGCCCTGAAGGGCGGGGGATGCCGAAGGTCGGTTAATCGCATTTCGCCCATTTCGCGTCAGTTGCCCGTTCCGGTACAGCCAAACCCCGTCGGGGGAAATCACGTTCCTGTGACGCTTCGCGTGCGAACGATTGCCGTCTGGCGACGAGTACTTGCGCTCTCGTGGCCGGTGATGGCGGAGCAAGTGCTACGAACGCTGATGCGGACGACCGACATCATCGTTACCGCCTTGTTCTCGCCCGCCGCGGTCGCGGCGATCGGTCTCGCAGACCTCTACGCGCGTCTTCCGCTCAGAATCGGTCTCGGACTCGGCGGCGGGGCGATTGCGCTTTCCAGCCAGGACACCGGCGGCGGTGCGACCGCGAACCGCGACGAGGCTATTACGCAGGCAATTCTGGTCGGTGCGGTCGCCGGGATTCCGTTCGTGCTGTTCGGTCTGTTGTTCGCCAAACCCGCAATCGCCATCCTCGGCGCGCCGGAAAACGTCGCTCGGATGGGCGGAACCTATCTCCTCATCATCTTCCTCACCGCCCCGGCGCGACACGTCGCGCTGGTCGCCGCCCGCTCTTTGCAGGGCACCGGCGACACGAAAACGCCGATGTACATCAACGTCGTCTCCAACTTGCTCAACATCGGCGGAACCGTGGCGCTCGGACTCGGCATCGGACCGTTCCCGAACTTGGAAATAGTCGGCGTCGGTATCGCCACCGCCATCGGCAACCTGTTCACCGCGACGGTACTTCTGCTTGCGATGCGCATGAACTGGACGCAGGCATCGTTCGTGCGGCCGCGAAATCGAACCATCACGAAGCAACTGCTCGCCGTCAGCGCGCCGAGAATCGGCGAAGGAATCGCCGCGACGATTGCGGAGTTCCCGTTCAACGCGATTTTGCTCGCCTTCGGAACGGAAGTCAACGCGGCCTATCAAATCGGTCGTCGGGTGTACCAGCAGGTGACCGGGCCACTCTCCAGAGGCTACAGTGTCGCCTCAAGCGTCGTCGTCGGGCAAGCCCTCGGCAGTGGCGACCCCGACAGAGCACGTTTCGAGGGATGGGCAACTACCGCCCTCGGACTCCTGACGGTCGGGGGAATCGGCGGTCTGCTCTTCCTCGTCGCCGACCCGCTGGTTCGGCTCTTCACCTCGGATCCGCCGACCCTCCAATACGCCGCGGATTTCGCCCGGGTGTACGGGTTGGCCGCCCCGTTCCTCGTCTCGTTCGTCGTCCTCGCCGGCTCATTGCAAGGCGGAAGCGACACGAAAACGCCCTTCTTCGCACGGACATCGGGTATGTTCCTGTTCATGGTCGGCTTTTCGTGGGTGGTCGGGGTGCGGATGGACTACGGTGTGATGGGCGTCTACGCCGGAATCCTGCTCCATTACGTTTGGTCGATGGCAATCGTCGGGGCCGGATTTTACTGGGGCGGCTGGGCGTCCCGCGCCGCGGCGATGATGGAAGAACGCGGGAGTGCGGGGGAGACCTGAGAGGGTCCGACACCCAACGGCAGAAAACTCGGGTGCAGAAAACGGTAGGATGTCGGAGCACTATTTGATGATCGATGACGGACACCCAATTCACTACGGACGACATCGACGGCCCACACGCCGGACAGCCGGTCGCAACCACGGGTGCGACTATCGACGACGCTGACACCGCGATGGTTCTCATTCACGGGCGGGGTGCGACCGCCGAAAGCATCCTCGAACTTTCCCAAGAATTTCAACACCCGGAAATCGCCTATCTCGCGCCGCAAGCGTCCGGAAACACGTGGTATCCGCAGCCGTTCCTCGCGCCGGTGGAGACGAACCAACCGTCCCTCTCGTCCGCGTTGGCACTGCTCGAAACGATTCTCTTCGCCCTCGAAACCGTGGGGATTGCGCCGGATCGAACCTTCCTGCTCGGTTTTTCGCAGGGTGCCTGCCTGACGACCGAGTTTGTCGCACGAAACGCGACGCGGTACGGCGGTGTCGCCGGATTCAGCGGAGGTCTCATCGGCCCGGATGGGACGCCCCGAGAGTACGAGGGATCGCTCGACGGGACGCCCGTCTATCTCGGATGTAGCGACCGAGATCCGCACATTCCGGTTAAGCGCGTCCACGAAACGAGGGAGGTGCTTCGCGAACTCGACGGCGACGTAACCGAACAAATCTTCGAAGGTATGGGTCACGGCGTCATCCCGGAGGAAATCGACCACGTCAGTGAAATGATAGACGGACTGATGGATTCTGAAAGACGCTGAAAAACGCCAAATTCGACCATTTACAACCGTTCATCTCGGTTTGAATCGTTCATTCGCGTGGCGACATTTTGGAACAGAGAGGGAGCATTGACCCGGCTTATGTAGCTCGTAGAAAATCACGCGGTATGAGTTACCCTCGCGATTCCTCTTCGTGGGTTGCTTCGCCGGAAGAGTTCCGGTCAATACTGAAGCTGTTACTCGGCCTTCATTATGACTCCTCAGAGGCGTCCGACCGGGCGTGGACGTTTCGGTATCTAGATAGTCACTATCCTGATTTGATGGTCGAAATCACGCACCTTTTTCCTTCCGAGCCGAGGATGACAGCCTCTCACCCGCGTGCGAAGCTTCTTCCTCAATATGCCAATTCGAGTCGATGCTCAGAGAACTGCTCGTGAAGGCGCAGGATGGTCGGATAGCTTTCGACCGCTCGTGGCGATTCCAGTTCTCCGACCGTCCGGATTTGATGGTCGAGATAACGTATCTCGAAAAGAGAGATATGAGTTCGTAAACCGGTCGCCGAAGGGTTCTTTATCGCTCGTTGAGCGGTACGAGGTCGGCGTCTTTCTCACCGACATACTTCGCACGGGGGCGAATCAGGCGGTTGTCGTCGTACTGCTCCAGTACGTGTGCGATCCAACCGCCGACGCGCGAGACGGCGAAAATGGGCGTGTAGATGTCGATTGGGATACCCATCTGGTAGTACGTCGAGGCCGAATAGAAGTCCACGTTCGGCGCGAGTCCCTTCTCTTCTTTGATGTACTCCTCGATGGCGACGGACATTTCGTACCACTTCGTGTCGCCCGTGGCCTCGCCGAGTTCCTCGCTCTGTTCGCCGAGAATCTTTGCGCGCGGGTCTTTCACGTTGTAGACTCGGTGGCCGAACCCGGCGACGCGGCGTCCCTCGTCGAGTGCCTCTTGAACCCATTCGACCGGGTCTTGGTTCGCGTCGTCCACTTCTTCCAACATCCGCATGACGTTGGCGTTCGCGCCGCCGTGGAGCGAACCGGACAGTGTACCGATTGCGCTCGTAACCGCGCTGTGGAGGTCGGCGAGGGTGCTCGCCGTCACCATCGCGGAGAACGTTGAGGCGTTCAGCCCGTGGTCTGCGTGCAGGACGAGCGCCTGGTCGAACACGTCGGCGAGCACGTCGTCGGGTTCCTCGTCGTTGAGCATGTAGAGGAAGTTCTCGGCGTGTCCGAGGTCGGTTCGCGGTTCCACTGGGTCGTCACCGTTCCGGATGCGCGTGAACGCAGCGAGAATCGTCGGCATCTTCGCGGTGATTCGTCGGCCCTTCCGGAGGTTTGCCTCGTGGTCTGCGGGGTCGGATTCCGAGTCGTCCGGGTCGTAGGTCGCGAGCATCGAGACGGCGGTTCGGAGCGCCGCCATCGGATTCGAATCCGATTCGGCGAGTTCGCGAACGGTGTCCATGACGCCGTCGTCCACTGCGCGCTCTTCCGCCATCGACTCGTTGAACGATTCCAGTTCCTCACGATTCGGAAGATTGCCGTGCCAGAGGAGATACACCACTTCCTCGTAACTCGCACCACGCGCGAGGTCTTCTATCGTATATCCTCGATAAACGAGTTTTCCCGCGTCTCCGTCGATGTGGCTGAGTGCTGACTCCGCGACGACCACGCCCTCTAAGCCTTTTTTGACCTCGTCTGCCATACCACGACAATTCACGGGGTACCCGCAAAAGGATTATCTTTCGTGGTCGTTCTGCCGGGACTTGTTTTCTAGCGTGGGTTTGTCGAACTCTCTCCGCCGTAAACCGGCTTTCGCGCCATCTTTCCATTTTCTACGAACGTTTTTACGGGAGAACGACCAACCTCGAACTATGGAACCCGCGAGCGGCGAGGTGGAGTACGAACCACGGAGCGTAAAGGAGGTTTTGGCGGAGATGAAAGACACTGCCGAACTGCTCATCGACCTCTCCTTTTCGGCCGTGTTCCACGGAAGCGACGACATCGCGTCCGAGGTGCTCGCCCTCGAAGGGAAGATGGACGTGCTGGAACTGCAAGCCCGAATGAGCCTGCTCATGGCCGCCCGAAGCACGGAGGACGCGGAGGAACTCGCGCCAGTCCTCGGCGTCGTCGGGGCCGCGGAGAAAATCAGCGACGCCGCGGGCGACATCGCCAAGGTCGTCTTGGAGGACATCGGCTTGCCCCAGACCATGCGTGCGGCGCTCCCGGAGGCGATCGAAACGCTCGTTCGCGTTTCGATCGGAGAATCCTCGCCGCTCGCGAGCCAGACGTTGGGGCGGCTAAACCTCGAAACCGAAACCGGGGTTCGGGTCATCGCTATTCATCGCGGAGGGGATTGGATTATGAACCCTGACAGAGACACCGACCTCCGAGTGGACGACAGACTTCTCTTGCGCGGCCCCGACGAAGGTATCGGGTCGGTGTACGAGCAAGCAACCGGCGAGAAATACGAACCACCGGAACCGCCGGAGGCCTACGATACCGACCTCGAACGCGCGGTCGATTCTATCGTGCTGATGAAAAACATGAGCGAACTCGCGGTTGACCTCGCTTACGGAAGCGTTCTCTTCGACAGTACGGACGTGGCGGAGGAAGTCGTCGAACTCGAAGCCGAGGTTGACGCCCTCCAGTCGCGCTTCGAGGCGTGGGTGCTACAGGCCGCAAGCCGCGCCGACGACCCGGTTTCACTGCGCGGACTCGTTCACCTCGCGAACAGCACGGAGGTCATTAGCGATGCGGCGGTCGAAATCAGCGAAGGGGTGCTCCACGGACTCGGTACCCACCCCGTCGTCGAACACGCCGTTCAGGAAAGCGACGAGGTCATCGTCCGGGTGACCGTCGCGGAAAGGAGTGATTTTGACGGAGTCACGCTCGGAAACGAACAGGTGGAAACCGAAACCGGGATGCGGGTTATCGCGGTTCGCAGACCGCACGACGACTGGGTCATCTCGCCCGGCCCGGCGACGGAAATTCAAGCTGGCGACGTCCTACTGGCCAAGGGAACTCGGTCGGGCGCGGAACGACTCGAAGAACTGGCCGGCGTGGTCGAACCGGAGTAGCGTAAATACCTCAAACTAGCACCGAACTCAATCGAGGCCGCGAGCGAGTTTGCGCGCCGAAAAGAGTGTCAACACCGCGGTGAAGAGTGCACCGAGCGTGAGCGCCAGTACGACGGCGAGCGCGAGAAACGAAAGTGGAGTTCCGGCTTGCCCTTGCATTTCACCGATAAATACGACGCGGTAGGCGTACACGAGCGCGGTGAACAGAGCGCTCATTGCGAAGCCGATAATCGCGTTCCGGCGGACGTTCAACGCCTCGATGAGGTTCGCCACTCCGGGGCGGTCGGGAATCTCCTCCTGCACGCTCCCCGGTTGGAACGCGCGGATAAAAGAGTCGTCGGTCACTGATCGATAATAGCGTTGGCTTCGATTTCGACCAGCATTTCCGTGGCAATCAGTTTATTCACTTCGACCATGCTCGTCGCGGGTCGAACATTTCCGAAGAACTCAGCGTGGGCGTCACCGATGGCTTCCCAATTTTCGATGTTCGTCACGTACATTCGTGTCCGAACCACGTCTTCGAGGCCTGTACCTGCCGATTCAAGCGCCGATTCGATGTTTTCGAGCGTTTGCTTTGTTTGTGCGTAGGGGTCGTCCACGCCGACGACTTCTCCGTTCTCGTCGGTAGCCGTCGTTCCGGACACACGGACTTCGTTTCCGACGCGGACTGCGCGCGAGTAGCCAACGCGGTCTTCCCACTCGGTTCCGCTGGAGATGGTTTCACGGGTCATGCTCACAGTACGACGAACGAGCGCAAAAATCCATCACCGCCTCAGGCGTAGGCGTCGAGTTCCTGCCCAAAGACGAGGAAGTAGGCGGTTCCGGCGATACCGACGACGGTCGCCAATCCGAACGCCAGTATCGGGCCGTTTACGGCGGCGAATCCGAACAGCGGTGTGGATTCGATTCCGTACAGCCACCCGCCGAACGCGGCGCTCGGAATCGTAATCGTGTTTCTGACCAGATAGTACGAGCCAACGACGCGCCCGCCAGCGTTCTCTCCGGCGGGGCCGACAATCAAGGCTTTGTGCGCGGGCAACCCCGCGAATCGAAGCCCAGAGAAGGCGAACAACAGGGCGACGATTCCCGCGTTGGCGGGGGCGTTGACCAGCAGCGCGGGAAAGATGGCGTACACGACGAATCCGATGCCGACGACCGGTTTCAGGCCGATTCGCTCCGCGAGCTTCGAGACGGGAAGCATCGTCAGGAGGGCAACCGCCATTTCGATTGCGAGGAGAACGCCGAAGAAGGCCTCCGGACCGAGATAGCCGACGAACGGGAGCGTCGCATCGACTTGCAGATATTCCGTCACTGCGAGCACGACGAAGACGTACACCATTCCGTTGGCGAATCGAACCATGGTGTCGCCCACGAGGAGGGGACGGAGTGGCGCGGGCATTCCTTTGAGGTCGTCCGCGATTTGCGAAACTCCTGCGAAGGATTTGCCGAGCGAATCTTCGCTCGCCTCGTACAGGACGTGTTGTGCGAGGGTTGCTAGCAGCGCGAAGACGGCACCGACCGCGAGGACGTACCGGAAGCCGAGTTCGAACTCGTAGGCCGCGATGAGGCTCGCGGCGACGAGCGGACCGATCAAAAAGGCGGTTCGGCGGAACGTTTCGGTGCTGGCGAATCCCTGCGCGAATTTGGAAGGCGGGACGCTCTGTTTGACGATAGCGAACGTCGCACCCAGGCCGAACGATTTCCACGCCTGCACCAACAGCAGACCGACGAAAATCCACGCCCACGTCGGAACGCCCGAAAACGACGGTAGGTCGGGCGCACCGACCCAGAAAAGAAACCCGATTGTCGAGCAAAAACCGAACAGAGTCAGTGCGGTTCGTGACCCGATTCTGTCCGACAGCGCCCCGCCGGGATAGGGATAGACCGCTCCGATGAGGTTGCCGAAACTCCCGTATAGTCCGATGACGAGGCTGGTCGCTCCGAGCAGAGAGAGGTAGCGACCCATGTACCGTCCCGTCATCTGAAATCCGAGACTGAAGGCGAACATCGCCACGGACAGCACGAGTACGTCGCGTTCCAACGAGACGTACTGTCGGAACGGTTCGAGAACGTCTACCGATTCGTCTTCGGTTGCCACACGCGAGTGATTCGGCCGATTACTCATAATTTCACTGGACGTGGCAACGGGACTACTGAACCGCTAAGCGCTGGAAATACCGAACTGCTAAGGGAGTTCGGAAACGGTGTATCTGTAATGACAACGCTCGGTACGGCGAGCGCGGCCCCCGGAGAAATCGACACGGGCCGACTCGCGGTGGGAGAGACCCGCGATGGGAGCCAGTTCGGTCTCCCCGTCGCCGTGATAAACGGTGCGAACGAAGGAGAGACGCTGTATATGCAGGCCGTAAGTGACGGTGACGAACTTAACGGACTCGGTGTAATCAAACGAGTCGTCCCACAACTCGCCCCGGAGGAGCTTTCGGGCACGATTCTCGTCGCCGGTCTGGTCAACTATCACGCTTTCCAAGTGGCCGAGCATCGCAGTCCTATCGACGACACGAAGATGAATCGAGCGTTCCCCGGCAACGAGTCGGGAACGTCGAGCGAGCGAATCGCGGCGGCGGTTTTCGAAGCGGCCTCGCGGGCCGACCTTATTCTCGACCTGCATCAGGGTTCGACCAGTCGGATGATAAATGAAACTCGCGTCCGCTGTGGCAAGCGCCACCGCCTGCACGACGACTGTCTGGAACTCGCCAAGGTGTTCGGATGCGGCCACATTCTCGACCAGAAAGGACCTGACGGGCAACTCGCCCGTGCTGCCCCGGACGAGGGAATTCCGACCATCGACCCGGAACTCGGCGGGTGTGTCGGTTGGGACGAAGAGAGCATCCAGTACGGCGTCGATGGCGTGTTCAACGTCCTTCGCTACTACGGATTCCTCGACGGGGTCGTCCAGGTCGAACCCCAGACGAGAGCAACCGGATTCGACCGATACGGCGCGCCGAACGGCGGTATCGTGACGTTCAAAAAAGACCTCGGGGAGGAAGTGTCTCCGGGCGAAACGCTGTTCGAAGTAACCGACGTATTCGGAACGCTGAAGGCCGAAGTGACCGCCGACCGCTCCGGCATCTTCTGGCGTTCGCGCAGACTGCCGCAAGTTGCCACTGGCGAGTACGTCTGCTCAGTCGGCATCGACATCGACGAATACTGACGCAAACTACTACTACTAATGCAAACCGATCTCATTTGTTCCGCGTGCGACCGAGAGTACTCCGCCGGGCCGGACGAACCGTGGCGCTGTGACTGCGGCCATCCGCTGGATTTTGCGGAACGACCGCTTCCTGATACCGACCACCCGCCGAATTTCTCGGAAATCGACACCCGGGACGGGCTGTGGGCGTT
The DNA here is from genome assembly GCF_020700235.1 of Haladaptatus pallidirubidus. GTDB lineage: Archaea > Halobacteriota > Halobacteria > Halobacteriales > Haladaptataceae > Haladaptatus > Haladaptatus pallidirubidus. The sequence goes on from NZ_CP085301.1 coordinate 1,240,166, forward strand.
CGAGGAGTTCCTTCCGGTTCGACGGGTCGTTTCGCTCGGCGAGGGCTTCACGCCGCTCGCAGACGCGGACGAGTGGGACGCCCAGTTCAAACTCGACTGCGTGTTCCCTTCGGGGAGTTTCAAAGACCGCGGTGCGACGGCGACCCTCTCGCGTGCGGCGGAACTCGGAGTCGAAACCGTCCTCGAAGATTCTTCCGGAAACGCCGGTGCGGCAATTTCCCAGTACGCGGCTCGAGCCGGTATAGACGCCGAAATCTACGTTCCGGCGGGCGTAAAGGAGGCAAAACTGACGGCCATCGAGCGCGCTGGTGCGACCCCGATACGCGTCGAAGGAAGCAGACAGGACGTGACTGACACCTGTATCGACGCGGTCGAGGCGGGCGACGGCTGGTACGCCAGCCACGCGTGGAATCCGTCGTTCTTCGCGGGGACGATGACGTTCGCGCTGGAACTGGCCGCCCAGCGCGACTGGGCGGTGCCGGATGCCGTCGTCTCGCCGCTCGGTCACGGAACACTCTTTCTCGGCATGTACCGCGGGTTCCGCGCTCTTCTCGAGTCGGGATGGACGGACGAAATGCCTCGCCTGCTCGGCGTGCAGGCCGAAGGTGTCGCACCGATTGCAAACGAACTACAAGGAGTTAGCGAGGAAGACGGCGACGAGAGAAACGACGTTGCTGACGGTATCCAAATCACTCACCCCGTCCGCAAGAATCAGATTGTGGATGCCATCGAGGGAACCGACGGCGACGCGATTGCACTCGACGCGGAGGCGACGCAGGATGCGCTCGATAAACTCCATCGAACCGGATTTTACGTCGAACCGACGAGTGCAGTCGCTGTCGCCGGATTGTCGGCGTACCGCGAACGGGGAACGCTCTCGGAGGATGCGGACGTGGTCGTTCCGCTCACCGGAAGCGGCCTGAAATCGTCGTAGCTCTTTTTTGAGCGATATTTTCAGGAATTTCTCTACTGTGGAAAAATTTATTTCATTGTATTATAATGTATTATAATACACGATGAATGACAAAAATACTCAGACGCGGAGAACAGTTTTGAAAGGACTCGCGGTAGGGACGACGGCCCTTTCCGTGCCTGCAAGCGGCAAACCGACCGAGAATGGACGTAGTCTGGCCAAACGACGGATTTTCCTCGAATCGACGCTCGGCCTCAACCTGCCTGCCAGTGTCGAACGAACGGGCCGTCTTGCCGCCGCCGACGTGTTGGTCGTTTCGGCGAATACCACCGTTCCTCGCGGCCGACTGGTGAGTTCTCTCACACGTGGCGCACCAATAACGTTCGTTGGGGACGGCGCCGACGACGCACTCGCCTCTTTCCTCTACGATGTGCAACCGTCGGGAGTCGCGGATGCGGCACGAACGTCCTCGCTCGAAAAGCCCTCCGACCTCTCGGCAAGTTTCGGCGTCGAGTACGACCGTAACAGTCGGGCCTCGGTCGCAGTCGCGTGGCCGCGCGGTTCCACCATCGACACGCACCAGTTCAGTACCGATAACCCGTCGAACGAGTACGTTCTATCCAAAATCGATCGGACGTTCGCGCTCAACGACGCGACGACGGGCAGTTTGACGACGACCGATGCGGGAGCGAGCGACGTCGGAGCGACGGCTTACACCTGTCCGGATTCGGAGGACGGGTGGAACTGCCTCGGCCGAAGCCACGAAGAGAAAGATTTGGCCGAACACGGACAGATAGAGAAGTTCGTCTGGGGCGCGAAAGCCACCAACGAAACCGACCCGTATCACGACTACTTCTCGTGGAAGACCAAGCTAAGCATGACGCCCGGCAAAGCTCTCGGACGGTCGGACTGGATGAACGACTACATCTTACGAACCGTGGATTTCGAGGACGAACTCGCAAAACACGGGCCACCGTCCACGAGCGGTTCCAGCACGAGTTCGTTCAGCGTCGGCGTCGATGTCGGCGTCTCGGCCAGCGGCCCGGATATCGGCGGTAGCCTCGGTTGGGGATGGTCAACTACCCATTCGCACACCAACATCGAGGAGACTATCGACCTCGTCGAGGAGAAAGCCACGCACAAATACGACCTGACATTCGGGGAAAACGTTTCGGAAACGACGTTCAACGCCTATCCCGGCTATCGGGTTGACCCTGCGAACGGGACAAACACGGCGAACTACTCCTACGAAGCGGACTGGTTCTTCCGCGACGACCACTGGTACGGCGACGACACGTACAAATATCACATGTACGGCGACGGGTCGTGGACCGCTTGAACAGATACGAATAGAGGTTCGAGAGAATCAGTAGGAGTAGCGTTCCACCCGGTGTCCGATTTTACGGTGCATTTCGACTATCGTTCAGGATGCGTCCGTCCATCGAACCCACCGCGAACGAGCGGTTTGGCGATGTGTCGCCGTGCTTCCGGTGGAACTTCGTACCATCCCGATTCCAACTCTCGGTCGATTTCCCGCTCTCTTTTGCCGTCCGCGCGCGTTTTGCATTCCCGACAGCGATAGCCCTGTCCCGCTCCCGCGCTCTTCATCGACTGACTGCACTTCGGGCAGTTCGGCGTCACGAGTTCCGTCGCGTTGAGGCTTCGAATCGCGAACTTTTCGAGCTTCAACGTTCCGCGAGAAACTTCCCCGCAGACCGTGATTTCGTCGCCCGGTCGGAGATTTCTGACGTGGTCGCGGAAGCGTTTGGTCGGTTCGAACGCGGCGCAGGGGAGGGTGTCGGAGGATTCGGACTCGGATTTCGATTTGGTATCTGAACCTTCCGAGAGCGTGAAAAAGACGTGTCCTCCTCGGCGAGTTTCGGGTTCGGAAGCCACGATTCCGCCGACTCTGTAGGCGCGATCGTCTTCTGCCTCCCCGAGATTCGCATCCCGAAGGTGGGCGTCGGTGCCCTGATTCGTCACAAATAGAGCTGTTCGAACGACTGGTTCACCCTCGATTTTAGCGGCGACTCGCCGGACTGCGTCCGGGTCGTCGCCGCGAATCCCGTATAGAATGGGACAGGGTGTGTGGGGCATACAGACCGCCTCGCCGGTTCCACGGTCTACCGTGTCCCAGATCGCCGGGTAGTGGTCGTCCGCGGCCTCGAACACCGAATCGAAATCCACGTCGCGGGGTGTTCCCCACCGCTCCGATTCGCGGTAGGAAATGTGTTCGTAGGTCCACTCTGAGAACGCGTTCCAACTTCCGACCGCCGCGAGCGCGCCGATTTTTCCGCGAGCGTTTTTCCACCCGGCGGAACGATAGCCCGCCGATTCGATGCGTCGTTCGGCCTCTTCGCGGGTGAGAAGATTTTGCACCGCGAGGCGCGCGAACTCGGAAATTTCGTCCGGGATATCTTCGGGTTCGTGCGGCGCGACCACGAGACCGGGGTTCGTGTCGGGGTCGCCCGTCTCCGCGGTGGTTTCGAGCTCCTCCCGCGCGAGTTCGAACGCCGGTACCGGGTCGAGGTCGGTGTGAATCGCGAGTGCGGCGTTCCCCCGCGTTTTGTGCTTCACCGCGGGGTTAAGCCGAACCAGAAGCAGTCGCTCCACGTCGCCACGCGCATCTCGGACGCGGTCTGCGATGCGCGTGGCGAGGTAAGTCGTACACATCCCGCGTTCTCGGGAGTCGGTGTCGTCCAAACCGATAACCGTCACACAGAGGCGTTGTCGCGTGGTGAACTAACGGGTTTCGAACCTCCCTTGTACTATATGAATCTATCGCCGACAAGTAGGAAAATCGCAAGACAGCGGTACTGTATTCAGCCAAAACATATTTATACCAGACTCACTTACCCCAGACCATGTCCCGGTCTGCACTGGTCGGTAACGTAACCACGATGCTCGAAGACGCGGGATTCGTGGTTAGTGACCGGTGTGCTATCCGACCAAAGAGTTTCGATGTAGCGGCGCGCCGCGGACCAGACCTGCTACTGTTGAAAATTCTTGGTAACATCGACGCGTTTGATTCGCAAACTGGCATGGAGATGCGACGACTCGGAACGTATCTCGATGCGACACCGCTCGTAATCGGTCTACGGACGAGAAACCAGGACCTCGAACCCGGCGTGGTGTACTTCCGGCACGGCGTACCGGTGTTCAACCCCGACACCGCCGTCGATTTGTTCGTCGAAGGCGTGCCGCCGCTCGTGTACGCCGCACCCGGCGGCCTGTACGTCAACATCGACGGTGACGTGTTGAAAGACGAGCGCAAGGGTCGCGGCTGGAGTCTCGGCCAACTCGCCTCCGAACTCGGCGTCTCCCGCCGAACCGTTTCGAAGTACGAAGACGGTATGAACGCCAGTGTCGAGGTGGCAATCGAACTCGAAGATCTGTTTGAGGGCGAATTGACGAGCCCGGTCGAAGTGTTCGACGGCGCGGACGAACTCACCGAAGAGGACGAACTGGACGAATCCGAAACCGAACCGGAAGACGAGCACATGTTCACCACGCTCACCCGGGTCGGCTTTACCGTCCATCCGACGACTCGCGCGCCGTTCAAGACGGTGAGCGAGGACGATTACGAAGATCGCGTGCTGACGAGTCACTCGGCGTTCACTCGAACTGCCGAAAAGCGCGCGCGAATCATGAGTTCGATCAGCCGCGTTGCGCGCACTCGGTCGGTTTACTTCGTTGACGAAGCGCGGCGCGAAACCGTCGAAGACACTGCGCTGGTCGAACGCGAGGAAGTCGAAGGAATCGACGACGCCGACGAACTCCGAAAGCTGATTCGGGAACGAGCGGAAGCGTAGGTTTCAGTCCTCGTTTTCGCCGTTTTCACCACCGTCTTCGCCGCCGCCGTTTTCTCCCTCGCCGCCACCTTCGCCGCCGTCCTCGCCCGGCCCCGTACATCCTGCAAATCCGACGATGAGCAGTCCACCCGCGGTCAGCAGTTTTCTTCTCGTCGTCATACCGTCCCGAAGTTACCGCTAAGCAGTAAATCGAACGGCTAAGCGATGAAAAACCGTGTTCCCGATGGAGGAACGATGGCATCGGACTGTGTTTTCTGACTCCGTTGGTTGCCGATTAATACGTCTGTACTTTTTCGTCGCGAATGCCGACGGTTCCGTCGTGGTGTGCGAATGAACGTATTCCGGATCGGCCTCTGGCTTACAATTTGAAGCGGTTTTAAGCGCCGTACGTTTCTTCGAGAAACTGTACGATGTCGTCGCTTTCCGGCATTCCTTCCACGCCGTGTTCTTTATCGACCAGCACCGGAACGCCGGTTTGGCCGCTGATTTCTTTCACCTCGGTTCGCTCGCTGTGTGCGCGCGGGACGAAGTGGGATTCGTAATCGAGGTCGAGTTCGTCCAATTTTGTCGTCACTTTGGCGCAGAACGGGCATCCTTCGAGTTCGTACAGTTCGAGGGTGGACATGGTCGCGAATAGGGGCGACTGAAATAAGAGTGTGGTGGAACTGAGCAAATCCACCGAATTTGCGAGGAAAGGAAGATGCGGTTTGTCTCCCACTGACGAGAAAATTCGTGACTAAATGTTGCCTTGGAGAACGCCGCTCGTTCGGACGAAAAAGTAGATGACGAAGGCGACCGCGAGCGCCCAGTGGCCGGGACGGGTATCATCCAACTCGCCTGCCGCGAGTTTGACGATGGGGTAAGAGACGATACCCGCGGCGATGCCGTAGGCGATGGAGAACGTGAACGGCATGATGAGGATGGTCATGCCCGCCGGAACGGTGTTGGTGATATCGTCCCACGCGATGTCCACAACGTTGCCGAGCATCACGACGCCGATGACGACCAGCGCGATGTGGGAAGCGTACTGCGGAATCGCGGCGGCGACGGGGACGAAGGCCAGCGAGGCCAGAAACAGCAGGCCGACGACGAGCGCCGTCATTCCGGTTCGGCCACCCTCTTCGACACCCGAGGCGGATTCGATGTAGGTCGTCACCGTCGAGGTTCCGAGCATGCCGCCGACGGTCGTTCCGACCGCGTCGGCCATGAGTGGTTTGTCGATGTCCGGAAGGTTGCCCTCGTCGTTGAGGAAGCCGCCGACTTGTCCGACGCCGACGAGGGTTCCGGCGGTGTCGAAGAAGTCCACGAAGAAGAACGTGAACACGACGAGCGCGAACGAGAAGGCCTCGATGCCGCCGAGTCCCGAAATGAACGCTCCGGCGACGGGGGTGATGTCGTAGGTCGCACTCACCATCGTGGGGGTGAGTGTGCCCGGTGCGACGAGACCGAACCACTCCGCGGCGTAGCCGCTGATCGTCGTCAGGGCGATACCGACGATAATCGACCCCGGAATACCGCGGGCGTACAGCGCGAAGGTGAGAAAAAGGCCGAACACGGAGAGAATCGCCACGGGGTCAGAGGCGACCGGGCCGAGCGTGACGTAGGTCGCGTCGTCGGGAACGACGACGTTCATCGCCTGCAAGCCGATGATGGCGAGGAATAGCCCGATACCGGTTCCGACGGCGAACTTTACCGGTTCGGGAAACAGGCGAATGACGTACTTGCGCGCGCCGATTGCTGTCAGCGCGATGAAGATGAGTCCTTCCACGAACACCGCGGCCAGCGCGGTTTGCCACGAAATTCCAAGAGCGCCGACGACCGTGAACGCGAAGAAGGCGTTCAGACCGAGGCCGGGTGCCTGTGCGAACGGTCGGTTCGCGTAGAACGCCATCGTCAGCGTTGCGACCGCCGCCGCAATGATAGTCACGACGGCGAGCATCGAAACCGTCTGGCCGTAGGAGTAGTTGGCTAATTGGATGCCGTCCTGAATCGGAATCTCCGGGCTGTCAGCGAGGATGCTCGGATTGACGACGACGATGTAGCTCATCGTCAGGAACGTCGTTATCCCTGCGACGACTTCCGTTCGTAAATCTGTGCCGTGCTCTTCGAAGCCGAAGTAGTCGGCGAAGGTGCCGACCATCCCCGAATTGGCGGCGGTGTCTGTTGTATCACTCGTCCCCATAATGCACGAGTGAGCATATCCGTGATATCGTACTTAACAGTTCCCATTGATTCTGGGCAATTGTACGCAATCGTGTATACTCTCTCCGAATAGACGAATTCAATCGTCTAATTTCGCATAGATGTGCCTATAATTTCGGAATTGAAGTACGACGTATCCTCAGTCGAACGATGCCAGCGCACCGACGGGCGCGTCGGTGCGCATTTCCGCACGCTCGATACCCTCGTTGCCCGCCGCGATGAGGGCGAAGACGCCGCCGACGTTCGCGTCCGCGTCGTTGGCGATTTCCAAAAGCAGTTCTTGGGTTTCGCCGGAGCGAATCAGGTCGTCTACGACGAGCACGGTTTCGCCCGACCCGATGGCGGAGGAGGGAAGATAGTAGGTGAGTTCAATACCGGAAGCGAGCCGCTGACGAGCCTCGATGAACTCTTCGACGGCGGTTTCCTTGGATTTCTTCGCGTAGGCACAACGCGCGCCGAAGTAACTCGCCATCGCGGCGGCGAGCGTAATGCCGTCGGTTGCGGCGGTCAGCACCACGTCGGGGTGCTCGAAATCGAACGTTTCCGCGGCGACCGGTGCGACGAGGTCGAGAAACGACTGGTCGAAAACGACGCCGGAGTTGTCCACGTAGCCCTCGGTGTCGAGGCGAGTTCTGGCTTGTAGTTCTTCCGCGAGTTCTTCTCTGCCGACTCCTTCGACGACCGCCTCCGCGCGGTCGGTGCTCGGCAGGACGTGGCCGTTCACGTAGCGGTTCAAATCGCCCGCAGGGAGACCGGTTACGTCCGCGAGCTCGTCGTAGGTTCGCGTCTCTTTCAACATCCGCAGAACGGAGACCGCCTGTAGCTGGAGAGTAGCTTTCTCTGCTCGATTCATACCTTCATACTCATCATCGTGCAACCTTGAACACTTCGATGAAGAATGGAGAGTGTATGGGCACAACTGTGCTATTTCTTGCCCAACTTCTTCGACCCTTCTTTTCTCCCCCTCGCTATTCACGCACACCTCTGTCGAGGAAATCGGGTTCCCGTCGTTTCTCCTCGTACTCCCCTTCGAGATGCGCGCGAAACGCCGGAAGTTCGACGTCCCCCTGCTGGCGTTCGTCTCTATCTCGAACCGAAATTGTCCCCGATTCGACCTCGTCATCGCCGACGATGACCATGTATGGAACGTTGTCGTCGTGGCCCGCGCGAATCTTCTTCCCGAGCGTCCAATCGCGTTCGTCCACTTCGACTCGGAAGTCGCCGACGAACTCGGCGACTTCCGCCGCGTACTCCATATCGTCGTCCGTGATAGGAAGCACGCGAATCTGCTCGGGTGCCAGCCAAAGCGGGAAATCACCCGCGAAATGCTCGATACACACGCCCATGAATCGTTCCAGCGACCCGAGCAGGGCGCGATGAATCATCACTGGCCGGTGTTCTTCGTTGTCCTCGCTGACGTAACTGATACCGAGTCGGTCGGGTTGAACGAAATCCAACTGCACCGTTCCGATCGTCCACTCTCGTCCGATAGCGTCCTCCGCATTAATCGCGATTTTCGGGCCGTAAAACGCACCTTCTCCCTCGGCAACTTCGTATTCGAGTTCCTCGTCCGAAAGCGCGTTTCGGAGGGCATCGTGTGCGCGCTCCCAGAGTTCGTCGTCACCGATTGCGTCGTCGGGTTTCGTCTCCAGTTTCAGAAGCACATCCAGCCCGAAGACGGCATACATCTCGCGGATAACCGCCAGCGTTCGGGCGATTTCACCTTGAACCTGATCGGGTCGGACGAAGGCGTGACCGTCGTCTTGCGTGAATCCCCGAACCCGCAACATGCCCGAAAGCTCGCCCGATTGCTCGTTCCGGTAGCACATGCCGAACTCCGAAAACCGGAGCGGGAGGTCGCGGTACGACCGTCTGTCGTGCTCGTAGAGATAGGCGTGATTCGCGCAGTTCATCGGTTTGAGACCGTACTCGTGACCGTCCTGCTCCCACGCGAACATCTCACCTTCCTCCTTGAAATGCTCGTAGTGGCCCGATTTCTTCCACAGCTCGGCCCGGTTGAGTTCCGGCGTCTTCACCTCCTCGTAGCCCAATTCGGCGTTTTTGTCGCGCACGAACTCCTCTAACTCCCGGCGCAGTGCCATCCCGTTGGGGTGGAAATGCACGCACCCCGGCGAGTGGTCGGGAACCGAGAACAGTTCCATCTCCGAACCGATTTTGCGATGGTCGCGCTTTTCGGCCTCCTCCCTTCGTTCGATAAATTCTTCTAACTCCGATTCGCGGCCGAAAGCCGTGCCGTACACCCGCGTCAACATAGCTCCGTCCTCGTCGCCGCGCCAGTACGCGCCCGCGATTTCGAGCAGTGAGAGTGCGCCGATTTCGCCCGTCGATTCGACGTGTGGCCCCTTACAGAGGTCTTCGAACTCGCCCTGCCGGTAGAACGTCACCGGTTCGCCCGCCTCTTCGATTTCCGCCAATAGTTCGAGTTTGTACGGTTGGTCTGCGAGTCGCTCGCGTGCCTCTTCGAGCGATACCTCCTCGCGCACGATGTCATAATCCTCGGCCACGATGTCCCGCATCTCGGCTTCGATTTCGGCGATGTCGTCGCTGTCGAGTTCGGCGCCGTCGAAATCGTAGTAAAACCCGTCATCCGTCGGCGGGCCGATAGCGAGTTCGGCATCCGGCAAGTGGCGGAGAACCGCTTGTGCGAGGACGTGCGCCGCGGAGTGGCGCAGGACGCGAACGTACTCCTTCGAATCCGGCGTAACGATTCGTACATTCGCGTCGGATTTGATTCGATACTCCGGCGCGACGAGGTCGCCATCGACGACTCCGGCGACGCAGTCCGCGCCAAGTCCCGGCCCGATGTCGAAGGCGACATCCTGTACTGGTACCGGTTGGTCGAACTCGCGGTTCGATCCCTCCGGAAGCGATACGACGACTGCTGACTGTGATTGTTGACTCATGGTTGTCACTGGTGTGAATTTTTTGACTGCCCTGCTTTCCATTCGAGTGCGCAACGAACACCCGGACACGAGAGAGAAGGAACATCTACGGACTTAGGCGGAGATGCATCGCTCGGCGCGTCAGAAGCAGGCGGGAAAACGACGATGGTGGTGACTAGATTAGCGGGCGGAAACCCGGCGTGTAAAGCAGTCACCCAACATCGTGTTGCTTATCGAGATAGTAGTCTCGGTATCGTATATATACCTTGTGCGAACTTGGGTATTGTTTCGTGCTGATTGCGCTTCGTCGTTTGCTGTTGGTTTTTCGGTGCTGCCAGCAAATCTTGACTCCAAATGACCGCCACGATGAAGCAAGCGATACGAGATTTACATCGGTGTGGGTTGTCGATAGCAAATCACGACTCCCAATCAGACCGCCACCGCACCGCAAGCCACGTCCTCCCCAACCGATTGCGTTTCTTACTTCATCCCTCGCGCGGGCGACTACCGTCGCCTTTGCGCGCTAAAAGAGTACACTCACATTCCGAGAGCGTGCCAAAACCACTCTCGGTTCCGCTATTCCCCTTCGAGTAAATCCGAAGCGGAAAGGAGTGCCTCCATCTCGACACCTGCGTCTTCCAGATTCTCCCTGCCGCCTTCTTCCCTATCCACGACGACGAGGATTTTGTTCACCTTCGCACCCGCCTCTCGCAGGGCGTCCACGGCGTCCACCGCGCTCTGTCCCGTCGTTACGATGTCTTCGAGGACGACGACTTCCTCGCCCTCTTCGAGTCGGCCTTCAACGAGATTCGCGGTGCCGTACTCCTTTTTCTGCTTGCGCGCGATGACGTAGGAATTGCCCGTCTCGACGCTCGTAACCGCCACTAGGGGAACCGCACCGAGGGCGACACCCGCGAGTTTCGTCTTCCCGAGTCGCTCCGCGAACGCCTCCGCGATGAGTTCGAGACAGTGCGGGTCGGTTTCGAACAGATATTTGTCCACGTAGTAACTGCTCGTTCCGCCGTGTGAGAGTTCGAATTCGCCGTACTGGACGGCATCCGCCGCGCGCAGGGCCTCGATGAGTTCCTGATTCGCCATGTGCGACAACGGGCGGGGAGGGTGGTTAAAAGTAGTTTTTTGCGGTCGCTACCACGGTTCGTTCTTCAATCCGAGCATGTACGCGAGCATGTTCGTCGTCAGATGTAAGAACGGCGTAACGACGACGACCACGGTAAGCACTGGAAGCGTAAAGGTTTCGAGCGTCCACTTAGGTGCGGTAATCGACGTGAGCAAGAGCGCCATCACGACGAAATCCAATTGGTCGACGCCCGGGAACGCCGCCCCGCGCCGTCGTCCGGTTCGACGTTTCAGGAAAGATGCTCCCATGTCGCCGAGCATCGCACCGAGCGGCATTGCGACCATGACGATTGCGGGAAAATCCGGTAGTGAGACGCTAAAAACGTCCGATGCAGTCGCGCTCATCGCGTTCATTCCGGCTGCCAGCAGCGTGCCAGCTGTGACTCCGGCGATGGTTCCGCGCCACGTTTTTCCGTCGCCAAGGATTCGCTCTCCGTTCCACGTCCTGCCGCCGTCAATCGGCGCGCCGCCACCTGCAATCACTGCCACGTTGTTCGGCACGTATGCGGGCAACATCGCCCACACCGCGACGATAAGAACGTCGAAAATATCCACGCCGAGTATATCCATATCGAGACAGAAACTCCCCGGGTCTTAAGAACCGACGGTCTGGCGCGGGCATATATAACCCTAAGGCACGGGGGTGCAAATCCCGGGATATGATACCTCCGATTGCCAGTCGATTCGTCGCAGGTGAAACGCCGGGGGAGGCGCTCGAACATACGCAGGAGCTAAACCAGCGAAACGTCAGCGTCATTCTCAACCTTCTCGGCGAACATTATCACGACCGGAAACCGGCGGACGAGGACGCCGAAGTCTATATTCGACTACTCGAAGACATCGAACGCTCCGACCTTTCTGCGTGCGTTTCGGTCAAACCCTCGCAAGTCGGCCTCGACGTCGGTACGCACGTTTTTCGGGAGAACATGGAGCGCATCGCGGACGCCGCGAACGACACGTTCGTCTGGATAGATATGGAAGACCACGAGACGACGGACGCGACTTTGGACGTGTTCGAGCAGTTGACCCGCGAACACGACGGCGGAATCGGCGTCTGCATCCAAGCGAACCTCAAACGAACCGAAGACGACCTCGAACGACTCGCCGACCTTCCCGGTAAGGTTCGTCTGGTCAAAGGGGCGTACGACGAACCGGGAGAAATCGCGTACAAGGAAAAAGAGCGCGTCGATGCGGTGTACCGCGAGTATCTCGAATTTATGTTTCAGGAGTTCGAGGGCGGTATCGCGGTCGGCAGCCACGACCCGGCGATGATAAAGTACGCAAAAGAACTCCACGAGGAGTACGGTACGGATTTCGAAATCCAGATGCTGATGGGCGTGCGCGAGGACGTCCAGTACGAACTCGCGGAGGAGTACGAAGTCTGGCAGTACGTTCCCTACGGCGGGAAATGGATGTCGTACTTCTATCGTCGCGTCATGGAACGCAAGGAAAACCTGCTGTTTGCGGCCCGCGCGGTTCTCGGTCGATAACGGAAACGTTGCAACTGGTTTATATTCCTGCACTCGTATGCTACACACAAATGTCTTCGTGGAAGCGTGACGCCGGAAGCGGTCTCATCGTCCTCGCCCCCTTACTGGTCACCGCGTACATCGTCGCTTGGATGTTCCTCAAAATCGCCGGGTTGCCGTTTTTGGTGGAAATATCGGATTACACCGTCATCGACGGTCTATTGACTATTCCCGGGAGTCTTATTCGCGTCGGCATCGTTCTTACGGTGTTTTCGATGCTCGTGCTCAGCATAGGTTATCTCATGCGGACGACCGTCGGCGGCATCGTCGAAAACGCCATCGACGGCGCGATGAACCAACTGCCTGGTCTCCGAATCGTCTACAATGCTTCCAAGATGGCCGCGGAAACCGCGCTTTCTGACACCAATCGACTCCAGAAACCAGTCAAAATCGAGACGTGGGAGGGAATGCGAATGACCGCCTTCAAAACCGGAAAGACGACCGACGACGGCCGCGAACTCCTATTTTTACCCACCGCGCCGAACATCACGACCGGATTCGTCGTGGAAGTCGAACCCGACCAGTTCACCGAAACCGACGAATCCGTCGAGGATGCCCTTACCCGCGTCCTGAGCGCCGGGTTCGGTGAGAACAGCGAAAGCGGGATTCCCATCAATGTGACCGACGAGGGAGAAGACACCACTAAGACGCCTCCGCCGACCCGGTAGTCTCAGAGCGAAAACTGGTATATTTTTGAACAGTGCGGTTCTCCGTTCACCCATGACTTGCCCTGACTGCGGAGAGGAACGACTTTCGTTCGTCGTCCCGTCCGAACTCCGCGAAGATGTGCCCGGGGAACCGATTTCGGTACTTCTCTGTCCACACTGTCTTCAACTCGAACCGGTCGAAGACCCAAATACGGAATTCACCGATTTTACCACGTTAAGCGACGCGCTTCCCAAAGACGAGGATACCGCCGCCGCGATGGCGCTCGCCGCCGCACTCCTGTCGTCGCTGGCTCTCCATCGCCAACATATCGACGCTCTTCTCGACCGAGTGGAAGCGGCCGGTGTTGACCCTCTGCTCGTCCTCGACAGACTCGCGGACGACCCGGAGCTCGAACCCAACTTCGACATCGAATCGCGGCGTCGGCAGTTGCTCCAACTGCGAGAGTGAAGCGACTTTCTCCCCTATGGTTCTCCCAAAGCCTCAACTTTCATCACGCCGTCTCACAACTAGACGAGCATGGCCAACGATTGCATCTTTTGCCAAATCGTCGCGGGAGACATTCCAAGTAAAACCGTCTACGAGGACGACGCCGTATTCGCGTTCCTCGACGTGAATCCGCTCGCGCCGGGCCACACGCTCGTTATTCCGAAGAACCATCACGAAACGCTTTCTGACGTGCCCGAAGACACCGCCAGCGAACTGTTTTCGGCCCTCCATCGACTCACGCCCGCAGTCGAGGACGCGGTTGACGCCGATGCGAGCAACGTTGCGTTCAACAACGGCGAGGCGGCGGGACAGGAAGTTCCGCACGTTCACGCGCACATCATCCCTCGATTCGACGGCGACGGTGGTAACCCGATTCACGCCATTGCGGGAAGCACGCCCGACCTCTCCGACGAAGAACTGGACGAAATCGCGGACGACATCGCCGACGCTCGATAAGCCGCGGATTTTTATACCAGCACGAAACTATTCCGCGGTAGAACCGTGAAAAGAACTGCTGCACTCGTCGGTGCAACCGGCGGAGCCGGGACGACGAGACTCTGTATCGAACTCGGGGCCATGCTCGCACACGCTGGCCGTGACGTGGCAATTCTCGACGCCGCGTTTGCCACGCAAGGCTTGGCCCGTCACGTTCCCGGTCGTATCGGCAACGACCTCACCGCGCTTTTGACCGACGGCAAAATCGAATTTGACGAGGGTGAACTGAACGAGGCGCTCATCGACGGTGCGAGAACGAGAGTACTGGATTCGCCGTCCGTATTCGCCGAAACACCGCCCATACTATGTTGCCTCCGGCGATACCGCGTTCGCTCTTTGTGTGATCCGTCCCGTGGCATCCAGTGTGTATCGTTCGGCCACCTGCATTATTCTGGGCTCGATAAGTCCCTAAATCTTTGTCGACGCTGTCGCATTTGACACACCTGCGAACGCAGTTCTATGCCTTTCCTGTTTTCAGAGCATGTTTATTTTTCCACATTTCAAATTTTGACAGCCACTATATGATATCTATCCTAAAGTCGGTATCCCGATCACCGAGTAGTTCGTACACCCGCGTTCGTGCAGATTCCTCCGACTCCGCGACGACGACGATACCGTCCGCCCGGTGGTCTCCTCGTGCCCGATATGCCGACACACCGCTCTCACTCTCGAACTCGGTTGCGTACGTCCTGAGTACCGCCAGCACTCGCTGTTCCGTGGTTTGCAGGTCGTTCTCGCCGGATTCGAACGAGGAAAGTGCATCCTCGATGTTCCGGAGTGCGGAGATTCTGTCCATATTACGTCGTCCGTAGGTGGTCAGTATTAGGCTCGTAAAGTTCTCCCTTTTGTTTTAATTGTTCGATTTCGTGTTCGGCCTTCGTACGTTCAGTGCCCATCTCTTCAGCGCGCTCAAGTACCTCTTCGACAGGTGCGCCCTCTTCGTAATCATCTTCTATATCTGCAATAAGTGCCCTTATACTCATAATACGGTCGCGCTGGGTTTTGGACGTTCCCGTCTCGACCATGTCCGCGTCGAACTGCCCCGTCTCCGGATCGACGCCGATATCCTGTAGACACGATCGGACGATTTCGATGACGCGATTCGCATCCTCCTGTTCCACCGTATCCGAGAGGCGAACTCGGGCGCTGGCCTCCGCCAGTCGAACCAGCGCTTCTAGTTTTCGGGCCGTCACCGGAATTGGTGCGTCCTCGTCGGTGCCTTTCGAACGCAAATCGACGTAAAAGTCCCGTATCGCTTCGCGGGCCTCCGTTTTCATCGTCGGATAGATGTTCGATTTCGCGTAGGCGATGTATTTGCGAAGGAGCTCTGCCTCGATGGCCGGAGCGACTTCTTCCGTCTGACTTCGAACCTGCTCTTCGCTGATATTCGGAGCGTTGATTTCGGTTCGTTGGGTGTTCAGCTCCCCTGCAAAGTTGGTTTGCAGGATGTGTTCTGCGAGCCGCGAATCGTGATCCGGATCGGGTTTGTCCGTCACCGTGAAGATGAGGTCGAACCGCGAGATGAGCGCGGGTTCGAGATTAATTTGCTCGGCGATGGATTCGTATTGGTCGAACCGCCCGTATTTCGGGTTCGCTGCGCCGAGGAGCGAACAGCGGGATTTCAACGTCGCATTAATTCCGGCCTTGCTCACGCTGATTTTCTGCTGTTCGAGCCCCTCGTGCATGGCGGAGCGGTCGTCCGGATTCATTTTATCCAGTTCGTCCACGGCCGCGATTCCTTTGTCGGCGAGGACGAGCGCACCCGCTTCGAGCGTCCACTGTTGCCCATCACCGAAATCGTCGCGGACTGCCGCGGCGGTGAGACCCGCTGAGGACGAACCCTTACCGGAGGTGTAGACGGAGCGCGGCGCAATTTGTTGGATGTATGATAGCATCTGCGATTTACCGGTTCCGGGGTCACCGATGAGGAGCATATGCAGGTCACCGCGAATCCGCGACCCGTCCGGGAGGTGTTTGGTTACGCCGGAGAATAGTTGGAGAATCATCGCTAACTTCTCCTCCTCGTAGCCGTAGATGGCGGGTGCGATGGAGTCCACCATCTGCTCGTAGATATCGGACTCGTTCGAGAGTTCGATGATTTCCTCTTTGTCCTCGTCCGTGATATCCATGTCCTCGAACTCCTCGTCCTCGATAACGACCGATACGCCGTCCATGTACACGTCGAAAACGGCGGACTTCTCCTGCCCGCTTCCTTGCTGTTCGAGGTGGAGGATTCCGGTCACCGTCACGTGGTCACCGGGAGAGACGTTGCCGGTGATATCGTCCTCGATGTGGATATCGATGCTCTGGGGCGTCTCACCGCCGCGGAGTCCTTCCGGACTCTCCTGCACGCGAAGTTTCTGAGAGTCGATGAACTCGGACTGGTCGAAGTTGATTTGGAACGGTCCCTGTCTTTCACAGCCCTGACATTCGTGCGGTTCCTGAAAATCGCCACCGGACTGTGGGATAAGCGTCAGTGTTCCACAGCGTTGACACTCGAAAGCGGCCTCCTGGATTTTGGGCCGAACGCCGGTCGCTTTCCGAACGATTCCCTGCACGCTGACCATCGTGTTGACGTGCCGGGCACGAATCGCGCGGATGTCCGTGTGATCCGGCAGGTCTTGAAGGCGGACGTGAGCCTGCCCGAGGCTTACGTCAACAGGGAGGTCGTACAGGCGAAGCGCCTCTTCCGCGTACTCTTGCAACTGTTGCGGTTGCGCGAGGTAGTCGTCTGCGATGTCCGCGTCGTACCGATACAGGTCGTTCCAGTCGATGTACAGCGACCGCTTTTCGTTCGGGTACTGTTGAGCGAGCTCCCCGACTTGGTCGCTGTAGTATCGCCGGTAGAACTGCTCGAATCGGTCTACCAATTCCGTATTTTCCGCGCGAGCCATTCATCAACTCTTGGTCGCCGATTACGTAAGAACTTTCGCAAAATTCGTCAGCGGTCCAAGATTGGAACAGGTTCGATTCGTTGAACAAAAGCGGGCATAGAATCGGGGAGGTAGACCACGTTTTCGTTCCCCAGACGAACACGAATAATCTCGCCCCGTACCTCCATCTCGCCGAGCAGTCTGCTCACGGTCGAGCGCGACCATCCGGTCTCCGCGATGAGTTCCTGCTGGTGCAAACTGCCCCTGCGCCCTTTGAGCAATTGCACGATGTGCACCTCTGGCGTCAACCCGCTCTCGAACGCGAAATCGGTCATGGATATCTGCTTCGGCTTCGATTCGAACTCTGCTCCTCGTGCGGTTTTCGATTCGCTAATTTCGAGCTGTCGGGCGGTCGCTCTCGCCTCGGTGTTGTTTCTCAACCGCGCGCGTTTAATCCACCTGCCGATAGCCTCACCACTCAACCGTCTTCGTATCGTGACCCAAACCATGATTATTGATTATGGATTACGAGGGGATAAGTTATTCTACTACGTCTGTCCAGCTACTACTTTTGATAAATTCGGTTGCGGTTACGTCGGAACGTCGCTGTTCATGCTTTTCAGCCAATGATTACGGCGACGATTGCCGATGCATAATAATTCCCTTGCGATTGCAACCCCATCGCCTTCTCCGCAGGGCACCAATTCATTGTCTATGGTTGGACCACTGACGGTCGGGAAAAAGGCCACAAAGTTCGGCTACCGAAAATTCGGCAAAGTCGGGGCGATCGCGTTCGGCGCCATCGCGGTTGGCGGCTATTTCGCCGTCAAGCGAAAAATCAAGGCGATGGTGGGTGGTGACCAGACCACGGCGGACGAAAACGAGGATACCGAAGAATCCGAATCGCAGGCGGAACAGAGTCAGTAACCGACGTAGCCGCACCACTTTCCTTTTTCAAACAAACAACCGAGCCAAATCAGCCGACCAGCGTCGCTCACGGACTAATAAACCAAGAATGGGATCGCCCGGATTTGAACCGGGGTTATCGGCACCCAAGGCCGAAAGGATACCAAGCTACCCCACGATCCCGTACTCACGAGTAGCGCACTTGCACTGTAAAGCGTTTCGTTTCGCACCCGGGATTGCTACTCGTCCTCACCGAACAGTTCGAGGTCGGCGACGATGTCGAACGGATGTTTATCCTTCCTGATGCCGTCCACGATTCGGAAGGCTTCGTCCGGTGCGAGGAAGTGGCTGGTGATGACACGACCTAGATGAGTCGGCGAAAAACCGTCGATGAACTCGTATTCGAGCAGTTTGCCGATTGCGTGTTTCGTCGGCACGTCGCCGATCATGCGGTTGTTCAGGCGCTTTGCGGCCTTGCCGCCGACCGTGACGTTCGCCAGCGTTTCCTCGATTGCGGCGCTCTCGTCGTAGAGCGTGCGCACGTCCTCCATCTCGCCCTTGAGGAGTTTAAACGCGACCTCGTCTTCCGACATCTCCATGCTGTTGTGATAACTTCCGTCGGGTTCCACGAGGACGTACACCTTCCCGCGGTCGTGGTAGTCCGGCCGCCCGGCGCGTCCGAGCATCTGGTGGAACTCTTGGACGGTGAGCCACTCGATACCCATCGCAAGTGAGTCGAAGATGACTTGCGAGGCGGGGAAATCGACCCCGGCAGCGAGCGCGGCGGTGGTCACGACCGCCGACAGCTCTTGCTCGGCAAACATGCGCTCGACTTTCTTGCGTCGCCCGTAGTCCAGTCCGGCGTGGTAGGGTGCGGCATTGTACTCCAGCTTTCTGGAAATCTCGTGACAGCGCCGCCGCGAGTTGGTGAAGATGATGGTTTGGCCGCGATACCCTTTCGACGATTCGCGGTCGAACTCGCGCTTGACGAGTTTGTTTTCGATGTTCGGCTTTTCCTGCCCGCTGGCGAAGGTGACGTGGCGTTCCAGCGCGACCGGTCGCTCCTCGAACTCCACGAGGTTTGCTTCGAGCGCCTGCGCGAGGTCTCGCGGGTTGCCGACCGTCGCGGAGAGATACACCCATTGTGCGCCGCCGTAGTTCTGTTTTCTCTTCGCACGCTCCTCACAGTAGTATTTCAACCGCGAGATGAGACCGTCGAGTCGGTGGCCGCGCTCCTGTTCTTGCAGGGTGTGTACTTCGTCGATTACGACGGTTCCGATGTCGCCTAAATCGCGCCCGGTTCGGAGCGCGTGGTCGATTCCCTCGTAGGTGCCGACGATGATGTCCGCGTTCGGGTCGAATCGGTTACCGTCGTCACGCACGCGACTCGCGCCGACTCGGATGGTCACGTTTGCGAGGTCGCCGTACTCGTCTTTGAAATCCTCGTGCTTCTGGTTCGCCAGCGCGACCAGCGGAACCAGAAAGAGCATCTTTCCTTGTCCGTTCAACACGCGGTCTAATCCGGTCATCTCCCCTACGAGGGTTTTCCCAGTCGCGGTCGCGCTGACGACGAGTTGGTCGTCGCCGTCGAGCAGTCCGTTCTGTACCGCGAGGCTCTGGACAGGAAGCAGGGTATCGAACCGCGATTCGAGTAGGTTCTGCACGCCGGGGTGGAGGTTCAACGAATCTACCTGCTGTAGTTCCACATCCTCGACGTTCGCGCTGATTTCGTCGAACTTCGTCAAATCCGGGTCGAGTCGCCCCTTGAGCAGGTTCGTGATTCGCTGTAAATCCTGTACTTCTAACAGCAGGTCTTCGAGTCTGTCTTGGGCGGATCCCGTTAGGTTGCCCCTGAAGGAGAGTTCGCGCTCGAGTTCCTCCGTCGCGCAGTCGGGACAGATGTACTCTTCGCCGGTATTAATCGCCGTCTCGCTGCTGATTGGCGAGTACTCTCCCTTGTTCGCACAGAGTCGGCAGGTTCGAACTGCCGTCACATCGAGTTGATAGCCGGACAACATCTCCTTCAGCTCCGCCCGCCCCTCGGGCGAAGTCTGCTGTGAGATTCGAATGCGATTTGCACCCCGGGCCAGCTCGATGAACTCGTCCGGACTGCGTGGTTTTTCGCTCGACCCGTCCTTCAGCAGAAATCGCCCCGGACGAGGCCCGGCACTCGTTTCCTTGAGTTCGAGAATCGCCTGAAACAGTCGCTTTCCGCCCTGTTGAGCGACGACTCGATAGCCGCGGTCCGTCTCGTGGCAGAAGAGCGTCTCCACCTGCTGAGCCTGCTTCGACACGGCGAGTGCTACACGCTGAAGCTATTTTAGCGATTCGGACTGGTTGAATCCCGTCATCGTTCCGAATAGCGCTTTTCGCGCGTGTTAGGTGGTGCCAACTGTCTTGGAAATCATGCATTAAGAATCGTCAATGATGGAATAACGAACTCTCACGGACGGTATTCCGGGAATACCGTTTTGCAACCGGCTCATAACAAAGCCGGTTCACCCGCTAGCGTCAGTGCGCAGTAGCGCTACTCAAGGTGGCAGAACGAATGGAAGGCACGCAAGAAGAAGAACTCCCACGGCGATTCGACGATAAGATTATCTTGGAAATAGAAGACGGTTCGGACAGGGAGCGACCACTGATTCGAATGTGCGATACGCGGGCGAATGAAGCGTGGGTGTCCGCGTCTATCGACTCCGTGATTTCGCTCTCGGAACACCGCTAAACGAGGTTGATTTCGTCGTCCCCGTTCGGCACCGCACAGAGGAACGCACCCGGTTCGTCGCTCTCGTTTCGGTACCAGTGAACGGCACCGGCGGGGATGAGCAACGAGTCACCAGCGCTGACTTCGTACGCTTCGTCTTCGATGCCGACGGTGTACTCGCCCTCCAAAACGTACTGTTCGTGTTCGACTTCGTTCGTGTGTTCCGGAACTTTCGCCCCGGGTTCCAACGTAAACCGTCGAATCGCAAAATTGGGCGCTCCCTGTTCGTCGCTGATAAGGACGCCTTTTTCCATCCCCTCTGCAGCCCCGACTGCTTCGTACTCTATCTCGTCTCCCTTCCGCACGATCGGATCGGCCATACCCTCCCTTTCACGGCGGTGGGGCTAAGGTTTTTGCACTTCTGCAAGTTCCTCGTTCGGAATGAAATCGCCGTCCGGCGTCACCCGTCCCGAACCGAGCGCGCAGTACTGCGCGCCGACGCCGCGCGACGAGAGCGGGCCGCGGCGGATGCATCTGAACCCGACGTTTTTCGCCGCGTTGTAGTGGTCGTTCGCCTCGTTACCGCATTTTAGACATTCGAAATGAGTGCGCTCGATATCGCGGTTTTGCGGGTGCGTGAACCCGCAGGCCGTACATCGCTGGCTCGTATACTCCGGATTTACCTGTACGACCGTAATTCCGCGCGCCTCAGCGCGGTACGCGACGAAGTCGAACAGCCGCTCGAACACCCACGCGTGGAATTCGTCGACCTTCGGAAGCAGTTCCTGTATCGTTTCGAGTTCGCCGAACGCAATGACGGAACAACCGTGTTTTTCGGCTTCCTCGACGATTCCCCTTGCGACGGTGTGGAGAGTATCTCGCACGAAATTGTCGTTTCTGCCGCCCGCTTGTCGAAGCGTTCGGAGCGCACTCCGAGTCTCCGTCTCGCGGAGATCCGCGCGTAGTTCCGCGAATTCGCGGTGGTGATGGTCGAGTTTCTCGCCCGAAAAGAATCGGGCGGTGCTCGTCACCGCCACGTTCTCGACGCCGAGCGCGACTCCGAGAACCGTGGCGTCTTCTTTCTCCTTCGAGCCGGCCTCACTGGACGCGTCAGCTCCCGGGCGTTCCGCCCGAAATCCGATGTGCAAATCGAACTGTCCGTCGCGGTAACAAAGGTTGCTTTTCGCCGGTTCCCACCGGTCGTCGTCCACGTACTGCGTCTGATAGCCGTCATCCGGAAAGACGAGGTCACAACGGACGCGGTCCTCGGTCGTCGTCAAACTGACTGCCTTGTCGTCGAACAGCGTCATCGTTCGCGTGTCGTAGACGACCGTCGGACTGGTGAAGGTCGGTTTTTCGGCGCTCTCGGCGGTTCCGTCGTTCCTCTCCAGAACGCCTTTTACCGCTTCTGCGGCCCGATGGGTGGCGAGAACGGCGTGCTGACTGCCGAGCTCCGTTCGCTCGCGGAGGACATCGTAGGCGAGTTGCTGTACCTCGCTCCGCGTATGGCAGTTCCCCCATGCGGTGTTGACCGCTATTTGACATCCCCGTTTCCACTCGCGCACCATCGCCAGCAGGCGCTCGTGGCCGTCCGAATCGACTGCGAGGCGAGTTACTGCTGTCCGCTTGAAATATTCGGAACCGCTCACGTTATTTTCTCCCCGGAGCGCCCCCTTGAATACTTCGGAGATGGTCTGAGCGCGACGAAGTTTAAGGCGTTTCCGACGCTAGATGTTCCCATGCGTAGCTTCAGAATCGGGAGCGTGTTCGGCATCCCGATTAAACTTGACCTCACCTTCCTGCTCATCCTGCCCGTGTTCGCGTGGCTCATCGGAACACAGGTCGGCTACTGGGTCGAAATAATGAATCCGCTGTTGGGACTCGGATTGACAACCGAACCGCTTACGGCCGGGATGATGCCGTGGATTCTCGGTGCCGCCGCCGCAATCGGCCTGTTTGCTGGTGTCGTCCTGCACGAACTCGGCCATTCGGTCGTCGCGATGCGATTCGGCTTCCCGATAGACTCCATTACCCTGTGGATTTTCGGCGGTATCGCTCGCCTTACCGACCAACCAGAGAACTGGCTCGAAGAACTGCTCATCGCCATCGCGGGTCCCATCGTCAGCATCGTCCTCGGCGTCGGCTCCTATCTCGCGCTGTTCGTAATTCCGGTACAGATGGAATCGGCTCGGTTCGTCGTCGGCTATCTCGCACTGATGAATATCGTGCTGGCGGCGTTCAACCTCCTGCCAGGTTTTCCGATGGACGGCGGACGTGTCTTGCGCGCACTGCTCGCGCGAACTCGACCGTTTGCTGAAGCGACTCAGACCGCCGCCGAAGTCGGAAAGCTGTTCGCTATCCTACTCGGCCTGTTCGGCCTGATTGGTGGCAACATCATCCTCATCGGCATCGCCTTTTTCATCTACATTGGAGCGACCGGCGAAGCGCAACAGACAGTGCTTTCAGCCGCTTTCAGTGGGGTACTCGTCCGCGACGTGATGACGCACGAAGAAGACTTAGAAACCGTTTCGTCGGACACCTCTATCGCCGACTTGCTGGAGACGATGTTCCAACAGCGCCACACCGGCTATCCGGTGGTGGATAACGGCGAACTCGTCGGGATGATAACCTTGGACGACGCGCGGAGCGTTCGACCGGTCGAACGCGACGCCTACACGGTGCGGGAAGTGATGTCCACCGACGTGAAGACGATTCCCGCCGACAACGATGCCTTGGATGCTCTCGAAACCATCCAGCAACACGGCATCGGTCGGCTGCCGGTTATCGACGCCGACGGAAATATTGCGGGTATCATTTCTCGAACCGACCTGATGACGGCGTTCGATATCATCAAAAGCAGTGGTCGTTCCGAGGAAGAACTGTCTCGCCGCGAACAGCCATCGTAGTGTCGTTCGTCGCTCCTACTCGTCCAGCGATATCGACCCATTCGGATCCACGAGTCGGGGGTGAGTTGTGAGACTGGATGTGGACGGAACCCGGACACTCGATTCTTCACGCCGAAACTGTTGTGCAGAGTGTACGCCGGGAAGTGAACGCGCTGTTCGAGGACGGTCTTGATGCTCTTTTCGTACAGCTGTTTGCGTTTCTCGTGGTTCGCCGTCTGCCGCGCGTTCTCGATGTCCTCCATCAGGCTCTCGTCGCGGTAGTGGGTTCCGTTCGTCAGCCCCTCGTTGTTGCTGTGGAAGAGGGCATTGCGACGAAGTTTATGACTGATTGCCGCACTCTCCCGTCGCTCTCCTCGCCGTCACGGACGAGGACGCACAAACCGGATTAGGCGACTTTGAATAAAAATACCGGACGGAGGCCTGCTGTTTCGCCGACTCAGTTCTTATCCGGCATCGTAGAGTGGCGGGAGGAGCCACCCATGTCCGACCGCGAGGACGGCATCGTGGACGTTCTCGTCGTCGCTCGTTGGCGGCCACCACCTCTCCCGCGTCCGCTCCCCTCATCGGGTTCTGCCGCCGCTTCTGCCGTTTCTTCGTCCCCGTCTCCGCTGCCAGCCTCTTTAAATAGCGAGCGAAGTTCCGTCAGGGTTTCTTCGACCGCCGAGGATTCGTCTTCTTTCTCGGTCGCTTCGTCTCCCTCGCTTCCCGTCTCGTCGCTTTCGGCCTCGTCGTCCTCGTTTCCTGCGTCGTCTTCACTTTCTGTCTCTTCCTCGGTCGTCGCTTCGTCGGAATTCTCGCTCGACAACACCGCCGATAGCAGGTCGCTCATACTTCGGTCGTCCTCGCCCGACGTTTCGTCGCCTGCGATGCGTTCGAGTCGGTCGATGCGCTCGCCCGCGTCGAGCTCCGGCCACTCCTCCGAAAGGTCTGCCATCTCCAACAGGTGTCGAAGACCGAGCACTGCGTCGGGGTCGGCCTCCTGAATCAGTATCGGAATGTCAGGTGGTGCGACATCATCCGATACATCCTCGAATCCGGTGGCCGCGAGCAGTTCGTCGAGCGATGCGTCGGCCACTTCCTCGGCGACGGCGTCGGCGGTTTCGCGCACGGAGTCGGCCTCCCCGTCCGACAGTTCGTCGTCTTCGACGGCGTCGAGCGCCGTCCGGATACGTTCCATCCCCTCGCCGAGGAGTTGGTAGAGGTCTGAATCGTCGGTACTCATCGTTCGAATCGGTGTGTGTGGGTCGAACAGTGATGGACGTTGTACGTTCTATTCGCCATCGGAATTCCCTCCGTCGTCCGTCTCCGAACCGTCATTGAATTCCTCGACGACGGCATCGACCATCTCGTCTCGCTGTAAGTTTGCCTTCACGCCAACCTCCTTTGCGATGGACTGAAGCTCCGAGTAGTCCATCGTTTCGAGCAGGTCGCGGTACGTCTCCTCCCGGATAGTCTGCACGTCGTCGGCGCTGAGGTCGCTCGCGTCGATGCTGGACGCCGCGCTGGTCGCCTCGTCGTCGGCCTCGTTCGTCTCCGTCACCGCTTCCTCGGCAGTTTCTTGTGCGGTGTCGCTCGCCTCACTCGCTCCTTCTTTGACGGTTTCGGCGGCTTTTTCCGTGGTTTCTTCGGCGGTCTCCTTCGCGTCGTCCAGCGCCTTCTCCCGCTGTTCAACGTACCCACGAAGCGCATCCTCGATGGGTTCCCGAAATTGCGGTTGGCGCAGCGTCCGACCGACCGCCACGACGAGCGCCCTTCCGAGGCGGTGAAGCAGTGACCGGTCGCCCTCCTCGTCGCTACTCTTGAACGGTACTTTGGAAGCGGCGCGGTCAACCGCGACTCGACCGAGTTGGCGTCCGGCGAGCGCGCCAACCGCCTCGCCGAACGCCCGCCCGAGCGACGCCCCATCGACCTGCTCGGTCACGCTGTCGCCGGCCACCAGCGAGCTGACATCTAACTGCTCGGTGAGTTCGTCCGTAACCGCTTCTTTCGGGTCGGGTGTGTCGGTCATGCGTTCTCACCCTCGTCGGTTTCGTCCTCGCTATTGGTCGAATCTCCTTCGCTCGCCCCGTCTTCGCCGTCGTCTCCATCGTCGTTCTCCCCTTCCGCGTCCGATGCGGAATCGAGGAGGGAGTCCAACAGCAGGACACCGAGGAGGCCGCCGAGCCACCCACCGAGGTTCCGCCCGACGAACGCTCCGATTGTCTCGCCGAGTGACTCCACCGACGTTTCGTCGTCGAACTCCCCGTTGAGCGGCGTGTCCGCGAACACCGCTTCGAAATCGATGTTCCGAACCGCCTCTCCGAAGTCGAGCGGCGTATCGTTGCTCATGCTTCGGACTCTGCTCCGTCCGTGGACTCGTCGCCGAACATTTCGTCGACGAGTTCCTTGAGAACCGTCGTCAGCAGTTCGTCGAGCGGAACGTCCGACAGCGCGTCGCTCACCGAGTCGCGGGCGGAGTCAACCGCCGACGAGAGCGGACTGGCATCGGAGTCCTCGGAGTCCTCGTCGGAGCCGCCGAACAGACCCTCGAAGAGACTCCCGGAGAACAGATTCCCCAGCAGTCCGCCCGAGCCACTTCCGAGCAGGTTCCCGACCCCGGAGAGCAGGTTCCCCAGTAGCCGACCGGGACCGCTTACCGCCGTCACGTCCAACTCGACTTCGTTGAGGTCGACTTCGAGACCGAGCAGGTCGAGAAATAGCCCTTCGAGGTCGAGGTACAACACCGTCGTCTCCCCTTCCTCTCGATAGCCGTACTCCTCTGACCCCTCGCCCTCTTCGGCTGTCTCCGCTTCTCCCTCTGTTTCTCCTTCCGTCTGTTCTTCCGACGACTCCTCGTCGTTTTGCTCGTCAGTCGTCTCCTCGGTCTCCTCCGACGCGCTCTCTTCTTCTGATTCCTCTTCCTCGCCACCGTCCGTTAACAACCGGTTCCTGTTCGAATCGTCCGTGATGTCGCCGTTGGCGGAATCGGTGTCGCGCTGTTCGTGGCAGTACGAATCGCTACGCTCGGCTTTCTCTATCATAGTAACCAACTTGCTTTTAAATAGTATGGTTACCACTAAGACGTTCTGGCTATCTGTGCAAGCTTATTCAGTACTCTTTGTTTCCAGAAACGAGACATCAATTTCGGTAACGAATGTCGCTACCCGACGCTTTGCTTCGATTTTCACGACCACTGTTCATTCTTTGTTTGGTATATGTTCTCTAATTTTGCTCTCTTGAAAATTTGCTTGTAAGACCCTGTTTCAACGAGTTTTTCGACGACATCTCTCTGTGAACTCCAGTCTCGTCTGTGAAGTTCCAATCACAGTTGCCCACCTACTCGCTGGTCTGCCGCCGTCACTCCGGTTCGTACACGAGAATCGTGCCCGGACTGCGGACGAGTATCAGCTATTCTCGATGGTAAATCGGATTCGTATTCTTATGTGCGGTCGTATATCACTGTTCGCTCCCGAAGCCGACCTTACAGAGTGGTTCGACGCGAAACCGACCCGTCCGATTCGACCCCGGTACAACATCGCGCCGGGTCAAGACACCCGGTCGTTCGAAACGACGCACTCGACGAAATGCACTTTCCGACGTGGGGTTTCGTCCCTCACTGAGCCGACGAATTCAGGGACGGTCACATCAACGTCGCGCGGAGACCCTGGCGGAGAACGAAGAACCGCAGTGGCTTCACGGCGACGAGGAGGAGCGGGAATCGGTGTTAGGTACCTTCCCCGGAAACGAGATGCGGGTCTACCCCGTCTCGAAACGGGTTAACAGCCCGAAAAACGATTTGCCGGAGTTGGTCGAGGAAGTGGTAGCGGATGAGGATTTACAGACCGGTTTGGAGGATTTCAATTAACCGATTCCCGAATGGCCGAGAAACCTATTTCATCGTCGCTCCCGAATCTCGCGCGGCCGTACCGTGCTCCGTCGAGCGTGCTTCTCTAGTACTTACGAAACACATAATCCGCTTATTACGGAGTACATAATAATCCCACCACGACGTTTTCATGCGAACGGATGAGACGTAACGGATTTCTCACGATAGCAGTCGTTTTCACCGTCTTGTTGGCTGGCTGTAGTGGTTTCGGATCCACCGACACCACCACAACGGAGACGACGACTACGGGGACCCCCCCGGCTGAACAGACAACGACGACGGAGAGTTCGGACTCCTCCACGACGACCACGTCTGCGTCAACGACCGCAACGACCACGTCTGCGTCAACGACCGCGACGACCACCGAATCGGACTCGGAATCGTGGTCGAAACCTTCGTCCCCGAACACGCCGCTCCAGAACAACATGGATTCGGAAGACAGGGATGAACCTCGAATCAAGAGCGTCGAGGCCGTGGACACGACTGAGGCGAGCGGTGGCGGCTATTCGGACTTCAACCTGAAAATCAACGCCGATACGCTGATGGATGACGTTGACCCGGCGGAACACGGTACCGTGCGGGGCGAACCGTACTTCCTCGTTTACGCTGACGGCTCGCTCGACAACCAATCGCGCTTCAGCTACACCAACGGCACCCTCATCGAGCGAAAACAGGTCTCCCACGACGAGAACGGCGAGTTCGTCATCGACGTTCGTCCCGGCGGCCTCGAAGAGGCGGGAGCAGACGGTGAGGTCACGCTACTGGTTCTGCTGATGGACGAAGACAAAGACTGGGACGACATCTACGGCGTCAGCAGGGTTACCGTCAAATACTCCCCCGAGGAGTAAGCGCTCGGCAGTCTCGACGGATTCGAAATCGAATATTTTCTGGGACGTAACTTACTAACAGTGCAGAAGAGGGCTGCGATAGCATTTCTCGCGTGGTCGCTGACGCTCGTATCGAACCCTGATATTTAATCCGGCTCTGGCACGGAGCGAGTGTATGGTAAAATTCGAGGTGACGATACCGGATCGTATCGACAGCGACATCGACCGTCTCGTTGACCAAGGTGATTTCCTGAATCGAGAGAAAGCGGTCGAGGATCTCCTCACGCTCGGTATCTCGTCCTACGGTGTGACTGACGACACCGACAACACGATGGACGATGACTTGTTTACGCAGGCCGTCGATGACCAACACGACCCGGCCAGCCAGCGGGACGAACCGCTCTAACTTTTCGAACCGGCGAGCCGGTTCGTTCATAATTTCTGGCATAACAGCTCTGACGCGAGCACACGCTACACGGTGCTCGCCGACCTGTTCACGGAAGAAAGGTCCAGGTGCGAGAATCGAACCCGCGTCCCAGCCTCCACAAGGCTGGAGGATAGTCCACTACCCCAACCCGGACACGCATATCGTGGTTACCCGGTGAGATTAAAATACGTTTCGAAAGTGGGCGTGTACTGTGATTGTCTCTACCGTGCGAACAGGACTCACTTTTCTTTCTCCGGGTTCTCCAGTCGAAATCGACGGGTTCGCTGACCGTCGAACCACGGGCCGGAGTCGGATTCTTCGAATCCGACATTTTCCACAACCTCCGCGGTGTCTTCCTCGGGTTCCGGTAACAGTATCTCGACCGGCATGGATTCGCGTTCGGCGAAGCGAATCGGTTCGTCCATGAGGCGTTTGCAGGCCGATTTCGTTCCAAACAGATGCGTAACGTAAACTGTCTCCTCGTCGGCTTCGAAGCCGACGAAGCCTTCGATTTTCTGGTCTGCTTCGGCTACGGAAACGGTTCGGTCATGTACCACGTCGGTCATTACTTCGGCCGGAACCTCGGCGAGTGCCGCGAGGCGTCCCCCGTCCGCTTCCACTGCATCTCGGACGCGCATAGGTGGAGTTCTCGTTCCCGCGCATTAAAACCGGGAGTAGCTTCATTTCGTTCGCGTTCTAATGCTTGTGTATGGATGGCACACCCGAGGAAACAGAGCAAAATTGGTGTGATTTCTGTCGTCTCCCGTGTCCGCAGGATCCAGTACTGTCGAAGTACGATTCGGATACCTACGAATTTTGTTCGGAGACATGTCGAGACGAGATGGCGGAAAACGATCGAGTGTTCACCGAATATCACGGATTTCGACAGGTCGCTACGGGCGTTTCGGGATTGGACGACCATCTTCCACAGGGGTTGCCGCGGAATTCTTTCGTCCTCGTGTCGGGCGAAGGCGGCACGCGGAACAGTGCGATTCAGGCCGAACTCGTCTGGCGAACCCTCGGCCGCGACGAATCCGCAGTCATCCTCAGTTTCACCGAACCGCCTGTGTCCGTGGTCGAGCAGTTTCTCTCGTTGGAGTGGAACGTTCTGCCGTATCTCGAAGCGGGCCAACTGCACATCATCGACTGCTTTACCTACCGGGTCAACGACCGTAAGCGGATGTTTGCCCGAATGGATGACTGGAACCAGTTTCTCCATCGCATCACCAGTTCCGCGACGACCACGGTGCGCGACCCGAGCGACACGAGCGAACTCCAGAACAAACTCGACAACTGCCTCGAATCGTTGTCGATGAGCGACTCCGGAGTCGTCGTCATAGACTCGTTGACGGAGTTCGGAACGCTGGTACAACCGGTGCAAGCGTACGATTTCGTGAAGGACGTGCGAGCGGACGTGTGCAAAGGCCGCTTCGTCCCGGTGTTTGCGGGTGCCACCTTCGCCGGGGACGAGGCCGTTTTCCCGCACGATATGGCTTACGTCATGGACGACCTCATCGACTTGCAGTTGAACGGGTCGGTCATCGAGGACGTGCTCGTCAAACGGATTCGAATCCGGAAGATGAACGGCGTCCTCACCATTCCCGAGTGGGTCGCTTACGAGTACACCGGCGGGGATGGGTTGGTTTCGTTCGACCCGCTCGAAGAGCTCGAAAAGTCGGAAGAGATGCTCGGAACACGGTCCGAATCCCCGCCCGACGACGGCCGCCCTGCCGCGGACGAGTCCTCGAAGATCGATGCGCCTGAGTGACTGACCCGACGGAATGGGCGATGCTGTGGCCGTCTGTTTAGGTGGAGCCTTCGAAGACACCATACCCAACCACTTCCGTGGTGTGGGCGGTTTCCGTATCGGCGCTTTGCTCCTCTGCACTTGGATGTCGACGCCGGTACTGGTCAGGTTTCGGTACCGGAGGCTTGCCGTATCATCACCGTTGAACGTTTGCATATCCGCAACGAACTGTGGGTCGTCGTACTGTTGTTCGAACGTGAGACGAGTCCACTCGTCGGTAATCGAGTTTCCGGTTTGCTGTACTTCGAACGGTTGCCCGTTGAGTTCTCCCGTTGCTTGTTGGAGCGCGATGTAACCGACCGATTCAGTCACGTGTTCACTGTTCGCCTCTTCCTCCTGAAGCAGCACGTCGAACAACTGGGTCGAGACGTTCGACACTCGCGTGACGATTGGGTCGTTGCCGTTGTACGTCTGAGATTGTGCCATAACCACCGGCTGGTTTCCGAAGAAGGAATCCAACGAAACGGTCGTTCCAGCGGTGGACGTCGATACCTGCCCGGATTTCACCTGATACGGAGACCCATCTCCGAGCCGTAGCTGGCGTTCACCCGGTTTCGCGGCGAGCGTATGATAGTTCTCGCTGACGTGCAGACCGTCCAGATACTCCCATTCTTCGAGTTGATACTCGAAGCCACCGTCGGTGACGTCTCTGATGCGAACGTGCACGGGCTGGTTGCCGTCCCAGTTCGGGGGCTTTGCAACGACGACGCCGTTCGGTGGCACGACCGACTCGGCTCGTCTCCACGTTCCTTGGTTGGCTGTGAGCTACTGTCGATGCTGTTCACCAGTAGTGCTTGCTCGCTTCCCGGTTCGTATACCTCCCCATCGACCGTCCATGTCGCCGGTCCGCTCCCCGATGTTTCGATGATTCCGCCGCTTACGTAGAAGACGTGAGATTGCCCCGCCGGAACCGTTCCGCTGGCGCGCGTCGAGTTCGGCGGTCGTCTCGCCGAAATCGTCAGTGCCCAACCCATGGCGATGGTTGCCCCGTCGTCTCCGCCGGGGAGAACGTGCGTTCCTCCCCTGATCGTGTAACTAGACGCCGAACTGTTGCCGGTGTTGTCGATACGAACGACCTGCGCGGATTGCATCGGGACGGTACCGAGCGACGGAGGACTCGGTAGCGGCGGCGTCGTAATCGGCGCGGTTGGATTTCCATTGGTGGTCATTCTGTTGCTGACGTACGAGGAGTTGGTTTGGGGCCCGCTCCCGCCGAGGACGCCCGAGACTGGCCCCCACGTGTCCGGTTCC
Source organism: Haladaptatus pallidirubidus (assembly GCF_020700235.1). GTDB lineage: Archaea > Halobacteriota > Halobacteria > Halobacteriales > Haladaptataceae > Haladaptatus > Haladaptatus pallidirubidus. Next base: position 1,271,878 of record NZ_CP085301.1, read on the forward strand.
TGTCCGATGAACACGGCGTACTCCGAATTGTGGTCGTTGCGGACGTGGACACCGTCAAGACGCAGTGTTTCGAGATTCACGGGAGTACCATCGTTCATCGTCCCTTCATAGGTGTAGATTGCGTCGTGATTCTTCGTGGAGGTGTAGCTGATACGGGTGTTCGCCACAATTATGTGGCGACAGGGAGCCGGTGCCGTAATCGCTCCGCCACAGCTCGAATCGTTGTATCGGTGATAGAAGTCGCTGTTTGTGACGGTCAACGTTCCGTTGTAACTGTCGATTTCTTGCTCAATATTCGTCGGCGCGTTGGCTTCCACGTTCACGCCCCGCTGGAGCGATCCGTTCGACCACGTTTGTCGCGGATGTTGGGCGTTCTTTATCGAGACGCAGTTGTTCACCTCGGAATTGCCGCCGAGACGCATGCCGTTTTGCGTATTGCGGAAGAAGCAGTTGTATAGTTTCATCGCTCCCTGCGGTTTCTTCGCGTATATCGTGTTCTCTCCCCACAGCTCGAACCAACAGCGATTGAAATAGAGCTGTCCGCTTCCGGATTCGACCAGTATCGCGCGGCGGTTGCTCGCTTCGCTCGGGGCGCATGACCCTTCGTGGAAGTAGCAGTCCTGTAAGAGCCCGCGCGTACCCTCGGCAGAGGACAACCGGAAATACGTTCGTGCCTCTCCCGAGCTGTTCGACCCGACGTTGCCATCCGTGGCCGCCCGAACCTTGCCGCGGGTGAAGAGTCGTTTGAGTTCCCAGTTCCCCGAACTGGTGTTCATCCGCACGAACGGCGGCACCGCCGTATTTCGCATGTCGAGCTCAAAGCCGTCCAACACGAATCCTCTCGAATACACGTCTATCCATCGGATGCTGTCACCCGACTGTCCGGGGACAAGGCGCGCGCTGTCCGGTGCGATGAGTTCGAGGTCGTTCGTCCCCGACGGAACGACGAGTTCGTTAAGTCTGTAGGTTCCCGACGGGAAAATAATGGTCGTGTTGCTGCCGACGAGGTCGCCGAGGACGGGATCAATGGCAGTTTCTCCGGTGTTGTTCGCACCTTCCTCGACGATGTTGTAGGTGGGCATTCAGATACCCCCTTTCGGTTGACGTTGTACGTCGGCCAATTCGTTGACATCGGTGTTTGCGCCGATAAGGCGCTTGGTTCGTTCCCGCTGCTTCGTTAATTTCTCTCGCCGCATACTTCTTGCAAACACCGTTTCGACCATTGTTATTCATAGCCTGGATGTAAAATAATATATTCGGGCGCACCATAACAATACTCTTGGATGGTGATTTTATCGACGAGGCATGAGTGAAAAACCATCGCACATCGAAGGAGGGGAACTCCCGGCGAACGTTCTTGAAAACCATCGGTATCGCAATGGGTGCGACGAGCTACGGCAGCAGCATTTCCATCGCCCGAAATGCGAACGGTCTCGACTGGAAACGACCGGGCGGCTGGATCGCCCCCCGGGCGGGGCCGAGTAGAACAGGCGTCACCGACCAAAACGGCCCGACGCCGTACGCCGTGACCGACTGGCGGATTGACTTGGACGGAAGCATGTACGACACCGACCCCGTGGTCGCGGATGAGACGCTCTACCTTTCCGTCACGACGAACAACACTCCGGGAGAGTACGGCGGATACATCGGGGCGTACGACGCCGAAACCGGTGACGAGCAGTGGAAGCGTCCCGACCTCCCCGCTCCGAAAACGCCCGCAATCGACGACCAAACGATTTATTTTTCCACACAGGTTCCTGAAACCCCTGACTCCGACGATATCGGATTTCATGCACTCGACGCCGATAGCGGCGACACAGTGTGGAACCGAACGGATCACAACCATTGGTCTCACCCGATCGTCACGGAAAACAAAATATACACGTCGAATCGTGACGCGACGTTCGCGCTCCACCGCGAGACCGGGGACACGATCTGGAAAGCGGGCGGCGTCAGCGGGTTCTCGGACGATGTCGGCGACGCGTTGAGTTACACCGACGGAACGCTCTTCGTCAGCGACGGAACCGCACTGGACGCAGAAGACGGTTCGACGAAGTGGGCGGTGTCCTCCGACGAGTGCACGCTTGGAAATCCGGCGGTTCACAACGGGATGATCTACTACACCCAAACCGAGCACATCGTCGGGGATGACGACCGAGTCAAGGTGCAGGCGCGGTCGGCGGAAACCGGGGAGGTCGAGTGGGTGCATCGAGAGGACGGAAACGCGTGGGACGGGCGACCGGCGATCACCGAAAACCACGTCCTTTTCGTCAATTCGAGCGACGGAGAGTCGATCGTAACGGCTCTCGATTCGACGACGGGAGAGACGGTGTGGGCGACGATGATACGAGGAACGTCTTTCAGCAGTCCAGTCGTGGGTAACGGGACGGTGTACCTCGGTGGTCAGTACGTTCCGGAATCCGATCCTTCGGCGGGTCGAGCCCTCATCCACGCGCTCGACGATGCGACCGGCGATCAACTGTGGTCGTACTTGCTCGGCAGCAGCGGCCTCGAAACGTCGCCGGAGGACCCCCCTGCCGCCGGAGCGCCCGTCGTGGCGGACGGAAAGATGTACGTCGCGACGTACCCAGCAGGTTCGACGTTGGACTATCAGTACGTCTACTACTCCAATTTCTTCGTCCTCGACTCGTGCGCCGTGCAACCGGACGAAGACCACCGACTTCCAGAAGAGGACGAATCGGACTGCGGAGACGACGCTCCTGACTTGGAGGCGTGTATCGAGGCGATTTCGGACGTCGATTGGAGCGACCTTAACGCCGGAGACGTCATCCAACTCATCGCCTCCTGTTCGACGAGAAGCGACCTCCGATACGAGTGGGACATCGACGGCGACGGTCGATACGAGGAGACCGGAAGTACGGTCAGTGTCACCGTTCCGACCTTCGATTCGATGACGGTTGGACTCAGAGTTACCGATTCGAACGGCGACACCGACACCACGAGCGTTTCCGTCTCGCCGAACTGATTTCCCCTCTCGAACCGACGTTCGGTACCGCATCGCGTTTTTCTTCGCCGAATTCGTTCCGCGACGAACAACTGGCAGAAATTCCGGACATGAAAGCAGTTATCTTGCCACCGTTGCTATGCCTGCGCATGAATTGCCGACCACGGACGGTGGTTCGGTGCGCGTAGTCGCCAAGTTCGGAGGCACCAGCCTCGGAAGCGGTGACCGCATCAACCGGGCCGCGGACTCCGTCGCCGCCGCAGTAGCGGCGGGACACGAAATTGCTGTCGTCGCCAGCGCGATGGGTAACACCACCGACGAACTGCTGGACGAAATCAAATTCGACGCGGACGAACCCGACCGCGCGGAAATCGTCAGCATGGGCGAGCGAACCAGCGTCCGAATGCTCAAAGCCGCTCTTTCCGCGCGCGGCGTGGACGCCCTGTTTGTCGAACCTGAGCGCGACGGTTGGCCCATCGTCACCGACTCGCGCGGTGAAGTGAACGCCGAGAAAACCAGAGCGCGCGCCACCGAACTCGCCGAAAAGATGGACGGTACCGTCCCGGTCATCACGGGCTTCCTCGCCGAAAACGAGGAGGGTGGCGTCACCACCCTCGGGCGTGGCGGAAGCGACACGACCGCCGTAATGCTCGGAACCTACATGGACGCCGACGAGGTCGTCATCGTGACCGACGTAGAAGGCGTCATGACCGGCGACCCGAGCGTCGTGGAGGGTGCGAGAAACGTCGGGCAAATCACGGTGGACGAACTCAGGAATCTCTCGTTCCGCGGGGCGGAAGTCGTCGCTCCGTCGGCCCTTTCGTACAAGGACGACGATTTGCACGTCCGCGTCGTTCACTACCAGCACGGCGACCTGCTCGCCGGCGGAACCAGCGTCACCGGCAAGTTCGAGAACTTAATCGACATGCGGGAGTCTCCGCTCGCCTGCATGACGGTGGCCGGGCGCGCGATTCGAAACCGCCCCGGTATCCTCGCCGACCTCTCCACCGCGCTCGGCGACAGCGAAATCAACATCGACGCCGTGGCCAGCGGAATGGACAGCATCACGTTCTACGTCGATACCGAGTACGCCGAACGCGCCGAGAACATCCTCCATCAGGAAGTTATCGGTGAGGATTCGCTTTCCAGCGTCACCGTGGATGACCCAATCGCGGTGATTCGAGTGACCGGTGGAGAACTCCCCAACCAACCCGGCATCATCCACGAACTCGTTCAACCGGTCGCGGACGCCCACATCAACATCCACGACATGATCACCAGCGCGACCAGCGTCGCGCTGTTCGTTGATTGGGACGACCGCGAGAAGACACTGGAAATTCTCCAAGACCACTTCCAGCAGTAGGGCGATTCAGTTCGCAGACCGCTTTTTTATTTCTACCCTCGATCAACTCTCGGCCAGCACTTTGTGCGCAATTGCGACAACTCCAGTGATGAATGCGACACCGCTTGCGAGGAGGAGGACGACTGCACCGAACTGCACAATCGGTTGTATCGATGTTTGCAACACGAACTGGGAGAAAAACACCAAAATCCACGAGCCGATGAGAACCCTGTAGAGTTTCAGCATCGCGTCGTTCGTCGCGTACAGGAGGGCGTCGCGGGCGGAAACTGTTGTCATAAAATCCAGTTCAAACCAACGACATATTCCGGTTTCGTACCGAGGATTTGTTCTACTCCGTCCCACGCTTTTCTCGACACAAACTTTACCCGGCAGTCCGAACCGGCCGACTATGAACCGCGAGTGCTCTCGAAACCTGTACGACCGTGCGCTATCAGTGACGCCGGGCGGCGTCAACTCCCCCGTCCGAGCAGTTCGACCGTACCCGTTCTTCGTGAAACGGGGCGACGGCGCGCACGTCATCGACGCCGACGGAAACCGCTATCTGGACTACGTAGGCGGCTACGGGCCGCTTCTGTTGGGTCACGATCTACCGCAATCCGTTCAGTCGGCGCTTCAGTCCCAACTCGCGGACGGCCCGATGTACGGCGCACCGGCCGAAGTGGAGGTCGAACTCGCGGAGTTCGTTACCCGTCACGTTCCGAGCGTCGAGATGATTCGATTCGTTAACAGCGGGACTGAAGCGACCGCATCCGCGGTTCGTCTCGCCCGAGGCTACACCGGACGCGATAAAATCGTCGTCATGCAGGGCGGCTACCACGGCGCACAGGAATCGACGCTGGTGCAGGGTGCGTCCGGCCGAACCTCGGAACCGAGTTCCAGCGGGATTCCGTCGGCGTTCGCGGAGGAGACCATCACGCTCCCGTTCAACGACGCCGAGGCAGCGCGCGAACTGTTCGAGGAGCGCGGCGACGAAATCGCCTGCATGATGACGGAACCGATTCTCGGAAACTACGCCAGTGTCCCGCCGGTGGACGGCTATCTGGAAACCCTGCGCGAACTGACCGAGGAACACGGCTCGCTTCTCGTTTTCGACGAGGTGATGACGGGATTCCGAATCGGTGGCTTACAGTGCGCGCAGGGCAAGTTCGGCGTCACGCCCGACGTGACGACGTTCGCCAAAATTATCGGCGGCGGCTTCCCCGTCGGTGCGGTCGGCGGCCGCGCGGACATCATCGAACAGTTCGCGCCGACCGGAAACGTGTTTCAGGCGGGTACCTACTCAGGCCACCCGCTTTCGCTGACCGCCGGACTGGAGATGCTTCGATTCGCGGCGAAAAACGACGTGTACGACCACGTCAACGGCCTCGGGGAGAAACTCCGCTCCGGACTGACCGACATTCTCGCCGACCGCGCGCCGGAGTACACCGTGGTCGGACAGGACAGCATGTTCAAAGTTATCTTCACCCGGGACGGACCACGCGACTTGAAAGGTCAATGCGAGGCCGGATGCCAGCAGAATCCGGACTGTCCACGATTCGACTACTGCCCGAAGGATAAAACCGACGTTGACCGGGCGGAAACCGAACGCTGGGAACGCCTTTTTTGGCCCGCCATGGTGGAACAGGGAGTCTTCCTCACGGCGAATCAGTTCGAATCCCAGTTTATCAGCTACGCCCACACCGAGGAGGATATCGAGGAAACGTTAGAAGCGTACAAAGAAGCGCTGTAGATAACGAATCTATCCTAACTATCAATTGAAAGTAACACGAGAACACTCCAAAAAGAGTCAGAAGGTTAATTAGTTTGATTTGGGAAGAATGACGTATGGCCGTCATCAGCGCATTTCGCACTGCCGGTGGAACAGTCCTCCGGAACCCCGTTATCCTCCTCGTTACCGCCCTCTTCGGGCTGATTCGACTCCCACAACTGCTCGCGCAGACTATTAGTCCGGTTATTGCAGGCCTGTTGTCGCTCGTTATCAGCTTCCTCATGATATTCGTCACCCCGTTCTTCCAAGCCGGTCTCATCGGCATGGTGAACGAGGGAATAGAAGGGAAGACACGCCTCGGGACGCTCATCTCGGAGGGCAAAGACCACTACGTGTCGGTGTTCGGCGTTTATTTGCTCATCATGGCCGTGAGCTTCGTGGTCGGTATCATGTTCGTCTTTGCGGCCTTCGTCGGATTTGGCACGGTACTCGCTACCAACGGAGAACCGAGTCTCGCAGTGCTCGGCGTCTTCGGATTCCTCGCGCTGCTCGTTTTCGCCGTATTCTTCCTCATGTTCTTCTTCCTTCAATTCTACGTGCAGGCCATCGTTATCGAAAACGTCGGTGCCATCGACGGATTGAAACACAGTTACCGATGCGTCCGCAGTCACCTCCTGAGTACGTTCGGCTACGTCATTCTCGCAACTGTCGTCGGTTCTATCTTCGGCGTCGTCGGTGCAGTTACGTCCATCCTCACGAACCCCTCCTCCCCATCCGCCGAGATGCCGATTGCGCTCCCCGAACCTTCGCTCGGGATTCTTCTCGCACTCGCGGCCCTGTTCGTCGTCATTTCCGGCCTTTTCGGCGGATTCATGACGACGTATTCGGTCGCGTTCTACCGCGAAATCCGGGTACCGGTATCGGGCTAGCCCTGCTGTTCCGCAGGCGACATTCGTTTTATCCCCCCGTGCTAACAGGGACGTAATGAGACGTCCACAGCTTTCCGGCGGCCGGGTGCAGTCGCGCTGGTGGTACTGGATTGCGGCGGTGCCCATCGTCTTCGGCTTTTGGCTGGTGACCGTCGCGTGGGTCACCTTCGCCATCTCGATGGAACCGGAGTTGCTGTTCGGCCCGGATAATCCGCTCGAACACGCGATGCTCGTCTCGATGGCCGCAATGGGGATTCCCTTCGCCGTCCTCATCGCTATTTTCCCGCTGGCGGTGTTTCAGGATACGGTCGCCATCAACCGCGCCGAAACGGGATGGGAGCCATCGAGCCAGAGCTTCGCCCTCGCGGGTTTACTCGGGCTCGTTTCCGCGGTTCTCGTCGGAATCTTCACTATCGACATCTCGCTCGCCCTCGTCGCCGGATTCGCCCTGAGCGTTCCCTTCGCGCTGTACTATCTCCGGGAACGTCACCGGAAACTCGGCGTTCCGTGAAGGTGGGACGTTTGTGAGACTGTCTGGCTTCTCCGTTCTCGATGGTTCGTTCTCGGAGGGTAGTTCACAGCGCCGCCGGACCTGTTGGCTCCAAAAAATCGCATGCGGGCATCTTCCGGTGCTTTGGGTCCAGATTCTGCCAGTGAGTGCGGTAGTGCCGCGCGAACGCAGCAAAAGGTGGGTGTCGAAGATGGTTTTACCGTCCGGTACGCAGAGATGGATATGAGCAATCGCGGAAAGGAGATTACATTGGCGACGCGGGGGTCTGACCTCGCCATCCAACAGTCGGGGGAGGTAAAGGCGGCGCTGGAAGACCGCCGATTTTCGGTCGAACTGGTCGAAGTGGCAACGACGGGTGACAAACTGGACGACGCGCTCATCACGGAACTCGGTAAGACGGGCGCGTTCGTCCGCGATTTAGACCAACGGGTGCTGGACGGGGAAGTTGACGGTGCGATTCACTCGATGAAGGATATGCCGACGGAACATCCGAGCGAACTCATCGTCGCGGGCGTCCCCGAGCGCGCGAGCGCGAACGACGTGCTCATCACGCCGGATGGGAAGCCCATCGACGCACTTCCGGAGGGTGCCGTCGTTGGCACGTCCAGCCTTCGCCGGAAGGCACAGCTGCTGAACCATCGCCCCGACCTGACTGTCGAACCCCTGCGCGGAAACGTCGATACGCGAATCGAGAAACTGCTCGCCCCGGTGTTGCAGGCGGAACACGAGGAACGCACCGAGGAGGAAAAGGAGCGAAAGGCTCACTCCGGGAAGAAAGACAGCTACGAATTCCCCTACGACAAACGAGTCGAGGAGTGGTTCGACGACCTTTCCGAGGTCAAACGCCGGGCGCTCGAACGCGACGTCGAGACGGAGTACGACGCAATCGTCCTCGCCGAGGCGGGACTCCAACGAAGCGGGCTCGCCCACCACGTCGAATACGACCGGCTGCCACAGAGCCAGTTCGTTCCCGCGCCCGGACAAGGTGCGTTGGCGGTCACGACGCTCGACAACGAGCTTTCTCGGGACATCAACACGGTGTTAGACCACCCGCGGACGCGAGTCGAAACGACCGTCGAGCGGACGATTCTCCGCAAACTGAACGGCGGTTGTATCGCCCCGATTGGCGTTCACGCCATCATCCAAGGCGAGAACGTCCACGTCGAAGTGCAGGTGTTCAGTCAGGACGGTTCGGAACTGATTTCGCTGAAACGCGACGTTCCGATTCAAACCCACGTTACGGGTGCGAAGAAAGTCGCAGAAGAACTCGCGGACAAGGGTGCCCGTGAACTCATCGCCGAAGCTCGCAAGGAAACCGAGGGGTCAACGACGGAAGAGAGCGCACAAAAGGACGGTGAGGGAAAATGAATGTCGCGGTTTTCCGGCCGAATGACGAGCGATTGGAGGACGCGGTCGAACTACTCGAATCACTCGATACAAAGCCGGTTCCCGACCCGATGCTTGCGATACACCCGACCGGGAAGAAACCGAACCACGCGGACTTCGTCGTCCTGACGAGCAAGACGGGCGTCGAACTGGCGTACGAGGCTGGTTGGGATCCCGGCGACGCTACGGTGTGCGCCATCGGCGAGGGCACCGCCGCAATCCTCCGCGAACACGACTACGAGGTCGATATCGTTCCCGACCAGTTCTCCTCGCGGGGACTGGTCGCGGTACTCGCCGACCGCGTTGACGGACAGCACGTCGAGGTCGCGCGAAGCGACCACGGGAGCGACGTTCTGACCGACGGCCTCGAAGACGCCGGTGCGGAGGTACACGAAACGATACTTTACGAACTCGTCCGACCGAGGGGGTCGGGAGAATCCGCCGAACTCGCCGCGAAAGGCGGCCTCGACGCCGCTCTGTTCACCTCGCCGCTCACCGTCGAACACTTTTTAGAGGTCGCAGAAGAGCGCGGGATTCGAGACCAGACGCTGGACAATCTCGACGGCGTGACCGTCGGTGCGATTGGTGGGCCGACACACGATGCGGCCCGCGACCACGGGATTCGGGTCGATGTCGTCCCTGAAACGGCCTCCTTCGACCGACTGGCGCGCGAAACGGTCGAACGAATTACCGGCGCGACTGACAAGGCGGAAATTTAAACGGGAAGACGAGTCAAAGATGTACCGATGAGTGCCCCGGTTCCGGAACTGAGAGAGCGTGCGACGGCCTGTGCGGACAGATTATGCGATGCTGACGAAGTTCTTCTCGCTTCACACATCGACGCCGACGGGTTGACGAGCGCCGCGATCGCCTCGTCCGCTCTCGCGCGCGCCGGAATTCCGTTCGAGACAGTGTTCAGTAAGCAACTTGACGTCGAGGAAATAGCGTCCATCGCGGCCACTGAGTACGAAACGGTTCTTTTCACCGACTTCGGGAGCGGACAACTCGACATCATCGCGGAACACGAATCCGCCGGCGATTTTACGCCCGTTATCGCCGATCACCACCAACCGGCGGACGCGGACACCAAATTTCATCTCAACCCTCTGTTGTTCGGTCTCGACGGTTCTTCCGAACTCTCGGGTGCAGGCGCGAGTTACGTCCTCGCGCGGGCACTCGAATCCGAAAACACCGACAATACCGATAATCGAGACCTCGCGGCACTCGCGGTCGTCGGCGCTGTCGGCGACATGCAAATCTCGGACGGCGAACTCGTGGGCGCGAACATTGGAATCGTCGAAGAAGGCATCGAGGCTGGCGTTGTCGAAACCGGAACCGATCTCGCGCTGTACGGAAAACAGACGAGACCGCTCCCTAAACTGCTCGAATACGCGACCGACGTGTACATTCCCGGCATTTCGAACAACAAAAACGGCGTCCTTCGGTTTCTCGACGGCGTTGGCATCGACTTGATGGAGAATGGCGACTGGCGGCGGTGGGTCGATTTAACCGACGAGGAGCGCCAAATCGTCGCCAGCGCACTGGTCAAGCGCGCGATGCGGAAAGGTGTTCCCGCAGCAAAAATCGAAGGGCTAGTCGGTACGTCCTATACCCTTGCGGCCGAGGAGAAAGGAACCGAACTCCGCGACGTGAGCGAATTTTCGACCCTGCTCAACGCAACCGCGCGGTACGAACGGGCCGACGTCGGACTCGCCGTTTGTCTCGGCGACCGCGGCGATGCACTGGAGCGCGCGCGAACATTGTTGACGAACCACCGACGCAACCTCTCGGAGGCAATCAATTGGGTGCAAACCGAAGGCGTCACGCGAGAAGAGAACGTTCAGTGGTTCCACGCCGAAGACCGCGTCCGCGAAACCATCGTCGGCATCGTCGCCGGAATGGCGGTCGGAGCGGACGGTATCGACCGCGGAACGCCCATCTTTGCCTTCGCCGACAAAAACGAGGATGAAGTAAAAGTGTCCGGGCGAGGGACGCCGGGACTCACGCGCGAGGGACTCGACCTCTCGGTCGTGATGAAAGAGGCATCTCGCGCAGTCGGCGGCGATGGAGGCGGTCACAACGTCGCCGCCGGAGCGACGGTGCCGAAGGGAACGGAATCGGCGTTTATCGAGCGTGCCGATGAAATCGTCGGCGAGCAGTTGGAGTAGATGGTTTCGGTTGCGTAGGCGGTTTTGTGCCGTTCCGCTCACAGTCACAAGACGATGTAGAGCAGTGCGAGTACGCTCCCACTAACGACCACGAAACTCACCAGCACGACGGCAATCGGTTCGAATCCGGTGGTACGCAGCTCATCGAGTCGGAGTTCCAACCCCAATCCGGCGAATGCGAGCATGAACAGCCAGTTCGAAGCGTGTTTCAGCGATGTGACGTGAGTTGCATCGACGACGCCGACGTTGGCCAGAATCATCACGAACAAAAAGCCGAAGACGAACTTCGGAAAAGTTTGCCAGAGATGGTTCGCTCTTCCCGTTGTCGCTCCGGCGGTGGAATTTCGCAGATAGTACAAGGCGTATCCGGTCGCGGCGATGCCGATGAGCGCGTTTCGGGCCAGTTTGACCAATACCGCCCACTCCCCCGCCGTATCCGAAATCGAAAATCCGACCGCGGTTGCTGGCCCGGTGCTGAACATAGTCAGTCCCGCCCAAATTCCGAACACCTTGTCGGGGATGGAAAGCGCGTGCCCGAACGCGGGATAGGCGATGAGCGTCAGAGTGTCGAACAGAAGGACGGTTCCGGCGGCGTAGGCGATTTGGTTTTCGTTGGCGTCGATACTGCCAGCAACCGCGACGACCGCCGATACGCCGCAAATGCTCGACCCGGCGGCGAGCAGTGACCCTGTTTTCTCGGTGATACCAAAACAGTGGCGCGCGAGCAGTTCGACCGAGAAGACGGCGATGACGACCGTTCCAACGACGAGTAAAAGGAGAGTCGCCCCGGCGCTGACGACGCGGTCGAAGGCGACGCTAGCACCCATCAGGACGATTCCCGCCTCCAACCACAGTTTGTGGGTCTCGATTCCCGATTTCGCCCACTCCGGTTTCCCGATCGTGTTTCCGACGAGGACGCCGACCAAAATCGTTGCGATGAGATAATCGAGAAACGGGAGGGCGAGGGAAATCGTTCGTCCGAGGACGCCGATTGCAAAGAGAAGGAGGACGCCGAGAAAGAGATTGCTTCCGTTTCTCATCGTTTTACCACGGAATCGTCCCGCCTGCTAGCACGAAACAGAGAAAAAAGAGGCTGACGAGTACTGCTTGCCAGTCCCGGTCGAGACTCGCGACCCACTGCTGTAGTGCTGTAAACACTCGAATCATGTATCTGTGTCCTTCACGGTCGTCTAACTATTGTGTACCCAATTCGTACCGCCACGAATATATTCCCTTTCGTGGCGGCCAACGAGTCGTGTCAGCGTTCCACCCACTGTGACGGGGGATTTTGCTTCCGAATAGTCCCATTTTTACCCGCCCCTCTCCACGTTTCTCCCATGACCGAGTTCGACCCCGAGAAGTTTGAAGACAAGTACGTTCATTACTTCAACGAACTCCAGCGAGCGTACAAAAACGCCTTCAACCACATGAACGAGGAGTACGACTCGCAAATCATCCACGCCATCGACCAGCAGGTGTTGAACGAGAGCGAACCGTTCTACGAGGGAAACGGCGATTTCCGCGTCGAACTGCCCGACGAGCCAGTTGACCGCGTGCAGGGGGTTCTCGTTGACGACGAGAAATTGGAAGAACTCCTCGATATCTACGTCGAGCGAATCGAATCGGAACTCACCCTCGTGTTCGGTCTTCAATCGAGCGACTAACGGTTGCGGCAAACGATGCGAAGACGCGGAACGACCGGCGAAAATCGCCGAATCCGATTCGTGGACAGTGGAAAGGCCTAAGGAGGCTGGAACCATACCACGCTATATGAGCACCGAAACTCAGGAAGACGGCGACGACCTCGAAGAGCGGGTCAGCAACTTCCTGCGCCGTAACTTCCCGCAGATTCAGATGCACGGAGGCAGTGCCGCCATTCAGCACTTAGACCGTGAAACCGGCGAAGTAACCATCATGCTCGGCGGCGCGTGCAGTGGTTGTGGCATCTCCCCGATGACGATTCAGGCCATCAAAAGCCGAATGGTCAAAGAGATTCCCGAAATCGAGAAGGTCAACGCCGACACCGGAATGGGCGGCGGCGGCGGCGGTGGCGGAATGAGTCCATCGTTCCCCGGCGAAACAAGCGACGACGGCGACGACGACGAAGGGCCGCAGGCTCCGTTCTAACACCAGTATTTTTAGTTTTCGGCCGATTCCACGTATGGAATCACGATATTTATCCCACCGGACGCTGTAGCAGGCGACAGTATGACGAACGACGACGCCACGGCGAAGAACGTGGTATTCGTTGTGATGGATACGGTGCGTAAAGATCACCTGTCCGTCTACGGATACGACAAACCGACGACGCCGGGCCTCGAACGGTTTGCGGAGGACGCGACCGTCTTCGAGCAGGCAGTTGCCCCCGCCCCTTGGACTCTGCCGGTTCACGCCTCGCTGTTCACTGGTATGTATCCCAGCGAACACGGCGCGAGTCAGGAAAATCCATATCTCGAGGGTGCGACGACGCTCGCAGAAACGCTCTCTTCCGCCGGATACGACACCTCCTGTTATTCCTCGAACGCGTGGATAACGCCGTACACCCATCTTACGGATGGCTTCGACGACCAGGACAACTTCTTCGAAGTGATGCCCGGCGATTTCCTCTCCGGGCCGATGGCGAAGGCGTGGAAGCTGATGAACGACAACGAGAAACTCCGCACCGTCGCGGACAAACTCGTCAGTCTCGGCAACGTCGCACACGAGTACCTCGCGAGCGGCGAGGGCGCGGACTCGAAGACGCCGCAAGTCATCGATCAGACCATCGAGTTCATCGACAACTCCGACGGGCCGTACTTCTCGTTCATCAACCTGATGGACGCCCATCTGCCGTATCATCCACCGAAGGAGTACCGCCAGCAGTTCGCGCCGAACGTCGATTCGACCAAGGTGTGCCAGAACTCGAAGGAGTTCAACTGTGGCGCGCGCGACATCAGCGACAAGGAATGGGACGCGATTCGCGGCCTCTACGACGCGGAAATCCGCCACATCGACGACCAACTCCAGCGACTGTTCTCGTGGATGCAAGCGAACAACGAGTGGGACGACACGATGGTCGTCGTCTGCGCGGATCACGGCGAACTCCACGACGAACACGACCTGTACGGCCACGAGTTCTGTATCTACGATCCGCTCATCAACGTGCCGCTGATGGTCAAACATCCGGAACTGGACGCCGACGTGAGCGACGAACAGGTCGAACTCATCGACCTGTACCACACCGTCCTCGACCATGCGGGCGTTTCCGGATCACACTCGACCCGACCGCTCGACGAAGCGCGGTCGCTCCTTAACCAAGACTATCGCTCCTTCGCGGAGGACGTGCCCGGCGACGGGGAGTGTGCCTTCGTGGAGTACTACCGCCCCGTCGTGGAGCTGAAACAACTCGAAGAGAAAGCCAAGCGCGCGAATATCACCCTCGACAAGGATTCGCGATTCTACTCGCGAATGCGTGCCGCCCGCCGTCCCGACGCCAAGTACATCCGTAACGAGCGAATCGCGGACGAATTCTACCACTTGGGCGAAGACCCCGACGAACTCCACAACGCTCGCGGCGAGGGGAGCGACGAGGAAGCCGAACTCGAATCGGCGCTCTCCGAGTTCGAAGAAACCGTCGGCGGCGAGTGGAACGAGGTCTCCGACGACGACGTATTGGGTGACATGAGCGACGACGCAAAAGACCGATTACAAGACCTCGGTTACATCGACTAACGTGACTGACGAGTCGGCACCGGACGGCGGCGAAGCGCTGTCCGAAGGTCTTTCGCAACGCTTGAGTACCGGAAAGCTACTGCTGGGGTTCATCGCCGCGGGTATTCTTCTGTACCTGCTCGTCGTCGTCGCCGGGTGGCGACGCGTCATCTCTGCTCTCCAAGGGGCGGATTACACGTGGGTTTGGATTGCCTGCGTCTCCACAATCGTCGGGTTGGCCGCGTGGGGAAAAGCGTGGCAAATCGTTCTCGCAGTGCTCGACATCGAAGTGAAGTTCAAACGTCTCGTCGTGACGTACTTCGCGGCGACGTTCGCCAACTACGTCACGCCGCTCGGACAAGCGGGCGGCGAGCCGTTCATCGCCTATATCCTGTCGCGGGATACGGAAGCGAGCTACGAGGATAGCCTCGCCAGCGTCGTGACGGCAGACTTACTCAACCTCCTACCGTTTTTCAACTTCGCGGCGCTCGGCTTGAGCTATCTCCTGTTGCAGGCGTCGCTCCCTGACAATGCGAAGACGCTCGCGCAAGGTCTCGTCGTGCTGGCGTTCGGCGTTCCGGCGATAGCCTACGCAGGATGGCGTTTCCGCGAGCGCGTCGAAACGCTCGTCCTTCGGCTTGCCCGTCCGTTCGCCACTCGCACGAACCGCATCACGGTCGACGGCATTCGGGCTCGAATCGAGCGATTCTACGCGTCATTGGAGCGAATCGCGGACGAACCACGCGAACTGCTGTTCGCGCTCGTGTTTTCCTACACCGGATGGGTTTTCTTTGCCCTGCCGCTGTACTTCGCCGGGCGGTCGCTCGGATTGCCGCTCAGCCTCCTACTGGTGCTGTTCATCGTTCCGGCCAGCACGCTGGCCGGATTGACGCCGACGCCGGGCGGACTGGCGGGTGTCGAAGCGGCGCTGGTCGTCCTCATCGTCGGACTCGCGCCGATTACGACCGGGTCGGCGGTCGCGGCGACCCTCATCTACCGTTTTGCGAGTTACTGGTTCGTTCTCGTAATCGGCGGTCTCGCGGCGCTGTTCGTCATCATGCGGTCTTGACGTCCTACTCTCTCATCCGTTCGTCCGTTCCCACGTTTTCACGAGTCCCGACAGCGTTCGGTTCACCGGCGTTTCGACACCGTATCTCTCTCCCCGAGCGACGACGTAGCCGTTTATCGCTTCGATTTCCGTTTTCCGACCAGCTTCGACGTCTTGATGCATGGACGAGACGTTCGAGACGGTCGCAGACGCGACCGTCTCGACGGCAGAAACGGTATCCTCGTCGGTGAGCTCGACGCCGTCCGCGCGAGCAACGCGCGCTGTTTCGCGGGCCGCAGTCGCGGCGATTTCGCTGGCGTCACCGGAAAGCACGGTACCGTTTTCCACCCGAGAGAGAGCAGTTACCGGGTTGATTCCGGCGTTCACCGCGAGTTTTTCCCACAGCCGTCGCGGCATGTCGTCTGCGATTTCCGTCTCGATTCCGGCGGTCGTGAACGCTTCTCCGATTGTTCGTGCTGTCTCGGAGTCGCCGCCCTCTCTCGCCCCGAGGGCGATTTCACCGACTCCCGTGCATTCGACCGTTCCGGGCTCGGTCAGCACCGCGCCGTAGCTCGCCGTTCCGGCGAGAATCGGGCAGTCGAGATAGTCGGCGAGAACATCTTCGTTACCCATCCCGTTCTGGAGCGAGAGCACGGCGTCGAACTCGCCGGTCGCCAACTGTCGGCCTGCGGTTTCCGTTTGAAACGCTTTGACGGTCACGATGGCGCAATTGGCCCGCAGTTCGCGCTCGTCACCGGTCGCGCTCGGATGGACTCGAAAATCGAACGCACCGCCGACCCGAAGGCCGGATTCGCGTACCTCCGTCGCGTGAGGGTCGCGGGCGACGAAGGTAACCCTGTGTTCTCGGGCGAGCAAACCGCCGATGAGACTTCCGAGACTTCCCGCACCGAACACGACGATTTCCATATCCGACCGAAGTGGTGGGAGATGAAAAACTCAGTCTTCTGTTCAGTACTCTTTCGTCGAGGATTCAGTCTTCTGTCCAGTAGTAGAGGTCTTCTTTCTGCACGCCGCAGTTCGGGCAGTTGTCGGGGAGACCGTCGTCCAAATCACCCATCTCGCCGCAGTTCGCGCAACGCCACATCAACTCCGCTTCGCCGAACTCGTGTCCGGAACGCGCGTGACTGACGGAGAGGGCTTCGTATCCCTCCCGCATCGTAACGTAAAAACCCCCTTCGTCGAAGCCGCGGATGGTTCCGAGTTTGGCTCCCTCACTATCGTAAATATCCTGCCCGAGTTCGATTTTTTCGATGTCCGTTTCCTCGTCCGGCCGCTCGCCAGAATCGCTCACCATGTGGAATAAATCGTCGTTCTTCGTCTTAAATCCGACCGCCGTACAATATTCAGCACTGAAAGCTCTGTTCTCTATCCCGCACCCGAAACATACACGACGGCCCTCATAGTTCACGTTAACCGAAACGATCCACGTCAACCGCAATTGTCCACATCTGCTTGCATTGGCAAGCATCAGGCTCAGGCACGCGTTTCTCTAACGGATTATTGCCAGAAGAATATGACGGATGCCAATCTCGATACGGAACACAGTCGAGTGACGACGAACCACCGGACTATCAGGCAGTGGGTCGAGAAAAACGACGGCAGTCCCGCCGTGGAAAAACCGGGAGGGAAGGGCATTACCATCCCTCGTATTCTGTTTCCAGGCGATTCGACCGATGAAAACTCTCCGGACAGTGCGAGTAGCGAAAGCGACAAATCGCCGGTTTCGTGGAGGCGGTGGTTCGACGCGTTCGAATCCGGCGACTTCGCGTTCGCCTATCAGGAACGAACCGCCGACGGCGATGCAGGTCGCTTTTACAAACTCGTCGATAGAACGACGGCTAGAGAACACGCTTGATTTGCCGCCCCCGACGCGCTTTTGCCCGCTGAACAGAGATTCCTCCGCATGAAGGCAGTTACACTCGGCCCGGCGGGAACCTACTCACATCGTGCCGCCCGCGCAGTCGCGGACGACGTTTCGTTCCGCGAATCGGTCACATCTATCGTGGAATCGGTCGCCGACGGCGAGTATTTCCGCGGCGTCGTCCCAATCGAGAACAGCATCGAAGGAAGCGTCACGACCACGCTCGACGCCCTCGCTGAAAACGACGTCGCCGTCGTCCGCGAGCTCGTGACGCCGATTCGTCACGCCTTGATTTCTCAAACCGGCGACTTCGAGACGGTCGCCAGCCACGCACAAGCGCTCGCGCAGTGTCGGGCCTACCTCGAATCGGAGCACCCTGACGCGAATCGGGAGGCGGTCGCCAGCACCGCTCGCGGCGTCGAACGCGCCCGCGAAGACTCCTCCGTGGCGGCGATTGCCCACCCGGACAACGCCGAGGAGCTAACCGTTCTCGCAGAGGACATTCAGGAACGAACTTCGAACTCGACCCGGTTTTTCGTCGTCGCACCCGAAAGCGAACGCTCGCGTGCAGGTGGCAAAACCTCGCTCGTTGTCTACCCCAGCGCGAACTATCCCGGACTTCTCCTCTCGCTCCTCGAACCGTTCGCGGAACGCGACATCAATCTTACTCGCGTCGAATCGCGTCCGAGCGGCGAACGTCTCGGGGATTACGTTTTCCACGTCGATTTCGAAGCGGGACTGTACGAGAGCCGAACCGAAGAGGCGCTCGCGGAAGTCGAAGCGCTCGCCGAACGCGGCTGGGTTCGAAAACTCGGCTCCTACGACACGGAACACGTCCTGTTCGGTTCCGAGTGACCGTTCGGTCGGGCGCTGTTCAAGTCGTCTCGCCGTTCGACTCGGCGTGAATTTTTAAGCGTTAGCGCGTTGAATGGATTCACAGGTGAGAGTATGTCACGACGAAAAAACCCGTTCGATGAATTAGAGGAGATGTTCGAGCGAATGAGCAGGCAGTTCGATGAGATGGGCGGACAGTTCAGCGGCGGAATGAACTGGCAAACCGGCGGCGTCTCCGTCGATGTGGTCGATAACGACGACGAGTACGTCGTCACCGCCGACCTGCCCGGATTCGAAAAAGACGACCTCGACATCACGCTTCAGGAGAATCGCCTTCGAATCTCTGCTGAACACGAATCGGAAATCGAGGAGGAGAGCGAGGAGTATCTCCGGCAGGAACGAAGTCAGCGGTCGGTCAGTCGCACCGTCTCGCTCCCCGACCCGGTGGACGAATCGAACGTTTCTGCCGAGTACCGAAACGGCGTGCTGACGGTGAGTCTCCCGAAAATCGGCGAAAGCGACGATTCGCACAACATCGAAGTCAACTAATCTCGACTCCGCAGACCGCGATTGTAACCCCCCATGATTTCGGCGACAGACAACCACAAACGGCTTGCCGCTTCGAGCGTAATCGCCGGATATGACGCTCGAAGCAGGTGACAACGCGCCCGCGGTGACCGCGAACAATCAGCACGGCGAGACGCTTTCGCCCGATTTCGAAGCGCCTACCGTCGTGTACTTTTATCCCCGCGACGACACGCCGGGGTGCACCGTCGAAGCGAAGCAGTTCGACGCGGAACTGGAGTCGTACCGCGATGCAGGCGCGACGGTGTACGGCGTTTCGACCGACGACGTGGAAAGCCACGAAGCCTTCGCCGAGAAGTTCGACCTCGGATTCGACCTGTTGGCCGACCCCGACGGTGAGATTGCCGATGCCTTCGGCGTGGAAGTCGAGAACGACTTTACCCCGAGGACAACGTTCGTTCTCGCCGACGGTGAGGTGGAAGCGGTTTACGGCAGCGTCGATCCGGACGGACACGCTCGGGAAGTGCTGTCGGATATGCTCGACGACGAACTCGTGGTTTTGGAGTAGGGGCGATTTCCTGAACGTTGTTTTAATCGGGTTCTAATACTGGCAATAGACCTCTTCACAGTAATCGCACCGACAGCAACGGCTAGTTGCACGGTACAAAATAATCCCTCGGAAATCTATCCCGAACGAAAAAATAACTCCCCCACGTCGCCCGAAAATCCCGCCTCATCAAACTCTCCGAACAATCTTCATCGCCGTCTCCTCCGCAACTGCTTCCCACTCCTCGGGCCACTCGCCGCCGCGTTTCGGCGGTTCGAGTCCGAAGGTTACCGGCGAAAACGACACGTGCTCGAAGGAGTCCGCGGCCAGGTCGCCAACGAACTCGGCGATTTCGCGCTTCGACGACACTCCACCCGAAGCCAAATCGTAATATCCCGTAAATACCTGAAACACCGATACTCGCTCGTACTCGTCCAATTTTCCCTCGTCCACGTAGTAGAGCAGTTTCGCGGTGTTATTCACCGGGTCGGCCCTGCGCCACTCCAGTTCGACCGCGACGAACTGGTCGTCGGTGTGACCGACTACGTCCACCGGCGTTCGCCGAATGCGGTGTTCAGTCTCCCAGACGAACCGCGACAGACGCTCGGCGAGCGTATCGCGGATGCGGTCGCGCGCGGCTTCGGCGAACGTGCCCACGAGCTGGCCCAACTCACCTCCGTCAAATCAGCCTTTCGACTAGTTGCAACAATTGCCACAACCTGACAGACCGAACAGTCTGGTCTGCTAGCTCTTTGCCCAACGAGAGCGGAAGAAGCGTATGGAGTACAACCCGCGGGAAATCGAATCCAAGTGGCAGTCCCGGTGGGCGGAAGACGGCCAGTACGAGGTTTCCCCATCCGACGAGGCGGCAACCTTCGTCACGGTGCCGTACCCCTATCCGAGCGGCGGAATGCACATCGGCCACGCGCGAACCTACACCGTTCCCGACGTGTGGGCGCGGTACCGTCGTTCGCAGGGCGACAACGTCCTGTTTCCCATCGCGTGGCACGTCACGGGAACGCCCATCGTCGGCGCGGTCGAACGCCTGGAAAACCGCGAGGAAAAACAGCTATCGGTTCTACAGGACTCCTACAACGTCTCCGACGAAGATTTGGCGCGGATGGAGACGCCGATGGAGTACGCCCGGTATTTCATCGAAAACAGCTACAAGAAGAACATGCAGTCGCTCGGTCTCTCGGTGGACTGGCGGCGCGAGTTCACGACCAACGACGAGGCCTACTCGAAATTTATCACGTGGCAGTACGAGACGCTGAACGAGCGCGGCCTGCTGGAGAAGGGCCTACATCCCGTTAAATTTTGCACGAACGAGAAAAATCCGGTGACGACCCACGACCTGCTCGAAGGAGAAGCGGCCGAGTTTCAGGAGTACACGCTGGTCAAATTCGGTTGGAATGCGGACGGTGAGAACGCGACGGTTCCGATGGCAACCCTGCGACCGGAGACGGTACACGGCGTGACGAACGCCTACATCGACCCGGAAGCCGAATACGTCGAGGCCGACGTGGACGGCGAACGGTGGGTCGTCTCCGAATCCGCCGCCGAGAAACTGGAACTGCAGGCTCGCGATGTCCGAATCCGCGACCGCTTTTCGGGCGAACGATTGGTCGGCGAGCGTGTCAAAAATCCGACTACGGGCGACGACGTGCCGGTCTTGCCCGCGAATTTCGTGGACGCCGACAACGCCACCGGAGTCGTGATGTCGGTTCCGGCGCACAGTCCCGACGATTGGGTTGCCCTGCGAGAAGCAAAAGAAGAAGACGACAGAATGGAGCAGTACGGCATCGACCCCGCGGAAATCGACGCCATCGAACCGAAAGCCGTCATCGACGTAGGGGGCTACGGCGAGTTCCCCGCGAAGGACGCCGTGGAAGAGTACGGTATCGAGGATTCCGCCGATTCGGCGCTGAAAGACGCAACGCAGGAAATCTACACCCGCGAGTTTCACGACGGAACGCTGCGCGAGATGTACGGCGGCTACTCCGGCGAAATCGTCGAAGACGTGCGCGATGGATTGAAAGCCGAGTTTCAAAAGCGGGGGTCGTTCGACGCGATGTACGAGTTTACCGAGAACGTCGTTTGTCGCTGCGGTGGCGCCGTCGAAGTTGCAGAACAGGAAACGTGGTTTCTCCGGTACGACGACGAGGAGTGGAAGCGAAAAGCGCACGAGGCGGTTGCCGAATTGAATGCGATTCCGGAGGCCACCCGCGAGCAGTACGACCACACCGTCGATTGGCTGAACGAGTGGCCGTGTATCCGCAACTACGGACTGGGGACTCGACTGCCGTGGGACGACCGATTCGTCATCGAACCGCTATCGGATTCGACCATCTACATGGCCTACTACACCTTCGCGCACCGTCTGTCCGATATTCCGCCCGAGGAGATGGACAGGGAGTTCTTCGATACGATGTTTTTCGACGACGGTGACGACGAAATCGCCCGCTCCCTGCGCGAGGAGTGGGAGTACTGGTATCCGGTCGATTACCGTTGTTCCGCCAACGATTTGGTCAGCAACCACCTGACGTTCTTCCTGTTCCACCACGCGGAGTTGTTCGAACCGGAAAACTGGCCGCGGGGAATCACGGTGATGGGTCTGGGACTGTTGGAGGGTGAGAAGATGTCCTCCTCGAAGGGGCACGTCGTCCTGCCGGAGGAAGCCATCGAACAGTACGGCGCGGACACGGTGCGTTTTTTCCTGATGAACAGCGCCGAACCGTGGCAGGATTACGACTGGCGGAGCGACCATGTCGAAAGCACCCGGAACCAACTGCGGCGGTTCTGGAACCGCGCGACCGAGGTAATCGAGTCCGACGAAGTCGATGACGGCAAACGCGACCTGCACCGAATTGACCACTGGTTGCTGTCGAAACTGCAAGAAACGGTGCGAGATGCCACTAAGGCGATGGATCGGTTCGAAACGCGAACCGCCAGTCAGGCCGTCTTCTACGGATTCGAAGAACACATAAAATGGTATCGCAAGCGAACCGACACCGATCGGCCGGGCGCGCGGTGGACTCTGCGCGAAGTTTTGGACGTTCGATTGCGCCTGTTAGCTCCGTTCGTCCCGTTCATGGCGAGTGAACTGCGCGAGCAGTTGACGAGCGAGCCAATCTCTTCCGCGTCGTGGCCGAAATCGAATCCCGAGTTCGAGAGCGTACTCACGGAAGCCGAGGAATCGCTGGTCGGGGGACTGACCGAAGACATCCGCGATATCGTGGCCGTGACGGACGTCAATCCGGAAACGATCCGGGTGTACGTCGCGGCGGACTGGAAGAGTAGGGTACTCGCCAAAGTCACAGAAACCGGCCCGGACGTGGGTGCAGCGATGAGAAGCATCATGCGGGACGAGGAACTGCGCGAGAAAGGCAACGAAGTGAACCAACTCGTGCAGAAACTGGTCGAGGATGTGCGCGAGCGACCGAACGATGAAGTGGACGTGTTGTCCGAGGTGGACGAACTATCGGTGTACGAAGATGCTCGGAACTTTTTCGAACAGGAGTTCGACGCGGAAATCGAAATTTCTCGTGAGGGTACTAACGCATACGACCCCGCCGACAAAGCTCGGCACGCGACACCGCTGCGGCCTGCGATCTACTTGGAGTAAAATACACCGTGGGTTTTCGACACTACGGACGTTCGTTGTATCGACCCCGCTTTTGTTAATCTCTATGCGGTTGGAGAACTAACAACCGAGCAGGTGCCCTCCAATGCTCCACCGAATCAGGTCGATTGCGGCCACGTCCGCATACCGACTTTTTAGCCTCGCACTTATCGGAATCGCATTTGGCGGCATGTACTACCTCCCGACACGGAACCTGCTTGCCCTCAAAATCCCGGTGTACATCGCGCTTTCGGCTGGTGTTTGTGCCGTCATCACGCTCTTTTGTGACCTCCTCGCCGCAGGGGAGCGTGCGATGTCGGACTCGGATTCGAACTCCATAACCGAAGTCACCGGTGAGCGACTGCGGTAGCGCGTTTACTTCGCCGCTGTCGTGGTGCCGGTTTCCTCGACGCCGCTGAATTGCTGTCCGTTGACCCTGTTTCTTTCACTTTCTTGCGTTCTTTTCCGGGGATATTTACTCGAAATAGGGTTCTCTCCCGAAAACTACGACCGATTTTACCGGTGTTCTTCCCAAACGATAAAGCGACCCGAAAACTACCGACCACCATGCTAGAACTAGAGGACGTGCAGGAGGCGCGCGAGCGCGTCGCCGAAACCTCTCGGCACACGCCACTCGACTACTCACACACTTTCTCTCGGATGACGGGCGCAGAAGTACACCTGAAACTGGAAACGTTCCAGCGAACGGGGTCGTTCAAAATCCGCGGCGCCACGAACCGAATCACGACGCTCTCGGAGGAGGAAAAAGCGGCGGGCGTCGTCACTGCCAGCGCGGGCAATCACGCGCAGGGAGTCGCACTCGCGGCCACCCGAAGCGGCGTGGATTCGAAAATCGTCATGCCCGAACACGCGCCGATTTCGAAGGTTCGGGCCACCGAAAACTACGGCGCAGAAACCGTCCTCCACGGCGAGGATTACGACGAGGCCGCGGAGCGCGCCCACGAAATCGAGGAATCGGAGGGCCGAACCTACGTCCACGCCTTCGACGACGAGATGGTGATGGCCGGACAGGGAACCATCGGGTTGGAAATCGTGGACGACCTGCCGAAGGTGGACACCGTGGTCGTTCCAATCGGCGGCGGCGGCCTCATCAGCGGCATCGCCACCGCAGTCAAGGGCCATAACCCGGACGTTCGAATAGTCGGGGTGCAGTCCGAGGGCGCGTCCAGCGTCGCCGATTCGCTCCAGAAGGGGGCGGTGCAGACCCTCGACAGCGTGGACACCATCGCGGACGGAATCGCTACCCGGAGCGTCGGGCAGAAGAACTTTGACATCATCGAATCCCGCGTGGACGAGGTCGTCACCGTCTCGGATTCGGAAACCGCGGTCGCACTCGCGTACCTCCTCGAACGGGGAAAAACGCTCGTGGAGGGTGCGGGTGCAGTCACCCTCGCGGCGACGCTCGAAGAGAAGTTCGACTTCGATGAGAACGAAGTCGTGGTTCCAGTCCTGAGTGGGGGGAACATCGACATGAACATGCTCACCACGGTCATCATGCGCGGACTGGTCGAAACGGGGCGCTACCTGAAAATCAAAACCGTTCTCAAAGACCGTCCGGGGTCGCTCCGCCAACTGCTCGACGTCATCGAAGAATCGCAGGCGAACATCTACGCCATCCAGCACGACCGCACCTCCCGCGACATCGCGATGAACGCGACGGAAGTCGAACTCGACCTCGAAACGCGCGGACAGGAACACGTCGAAGGCCTGCTCGAATCGCTTCGGGAAAGTGGCTTCGACGTGGAAGTTCTCGTTTAATCTCGACCGCGTTTTACTCCCCTCTTTCGTTTACACTTTAGCCTGATTTTCCGGTTGTCTTCGACTGTCTTTCGTCTCCTTTTGACGTAGGTTTAAGTTGTGGCGGGCGAACACACCGACATGAAGCGCGTTATTAGCACGCAGGACGCTCCCGAGGCGGTCGGCGCGTACAGTCAGGCAACCACGAACGGCAACATCCTGTTCACCGCCGGACAGATTCCGATGACGCCGGACGGCGACCTGCTCGACGACGAGGACATCACAGTTCAGACCCGCCAAAGTTTGGAGAACGTCAAGGGCATCCTCGAAGAGGAAGGACTGACGATGCAGAACGTGCTGAAGGTGACCGTCTTCATGGACGACATCGAGGATTTCGACGAGATGAACGACTCCTACAAGGAGTATTTCCAGGACAATCCACCGGCCCGGAGCGCCGTCGAAGTCGCCAACCTGCCGAAAGGCGTCGGCGTCGAAATCGAAGCCATCGCCAGCACCGAGTAAGCGATGAACCCCCGTGTCAAGGCGAGTCTCCTGTGGGGCGTCGTCGGCGTCCTCTCGTTTCTCGTTCTCTTGCAGGGGTACGAACTCCTCACCGAGTATCGGTACTCCATCGGACTGAAGGTCGGAACGACGCTCCTCGTCGGGGTCGGAACGGTGGCTCTCACCTACGCCGCCGACGAGTTTCTCGATTAGAACAGAAGGCTTTAAAAACTCCACCCGGTTACAAATTGGTAGGCCGGGATGGCCGAATGGCAAAGCGCACGCCTGGAAAGCGTGTTCCCTTATGGGATTCTGGGTTCAAATCCCAGTCCCGGCGTATTTTCGCGAACTAAACTGTGAGCACCGTAGAGCGTGTGCTCACGCCAGTCTAAATGGATAATCGCCGAAACCGGAATAAGCTATTCTTTCAATCGATATTTCGTCATCCCCTTCTCTCGCCGTCGTTCCACGCGCTGTTCGACCACCAACTCGCTCAGCGCACCTTCGACCGTGTCCCGCGAATCGCCCCTCACGAGCGAAACCAGCGACCGACTGGTGACCGGCCCCGGATACGCCCGTTCGAGTTCCTCCAATACCGCCCGTTTCGTCCGTTTTGATGCCATTGCACTCCCCTGATGACGTTCGATTCCTCGCGTCTTAGAACTTTTAGCGACAATCGGCCGAACGACCGCTCGCCGCGCCACCTACTTCACGCCGACGAAGTCTACTCCATAGCCATGTAGGTGTGCGTGTTTTCGACGCCGTTAACCGTCAGAACGCCGGACGTGACGATCTCTCTGACATCGGCGGGCGTCTCAACGTCGATTTTTGCGATAATATCGACATCTCCGGCGACGATATTGGTGGTAACGACGCCGTCGATTTCCGTGATCGCATCGCGTATTTGATCTACTGCTGGCACATTTGCTTTGATGAGAACGTATGCGGTGACCATCGTACTTCTCCCTCCTAACTAGACGTTTGCAACCAGCATAGCCTTCGCGACTACGGACGAAAGTTCGGCTTCCACGGTCGATTCAGTTCACCGAAACCCAGTTCCGCTCTTCGGCCACTTCCGCACCGTCGTGAAGATGCAGGCCGCACGGCGGCCTGCCCGGTCGCCTGCTCTTGCGGATTTTCGCGCTCACAGACCGTCAAAACCTCACCGCGCAATCGCTCGTTCGCACTCGCAACGTCGCCCACTGTTCCTGCGGAAATCTCCTCCAAGACATCGTCTACGCCGTCATCGACCCGTGAATCGGTTGCGGCCGACTACTCGAAAGTCGGTACCGCTGACTACTCCACAACGCTAATGTCGGAATCCGGCGCGTTCTCCTTCACGCTCTCGATCCCTTGCTCCGCGGTCGCCTGCCGTTGGTATCCCTCTCCGCTGTCCGCAATGATGTTACCGTTGTCGTGAACTAGTCTCCAGCGCCATTCCTCACGGGCGTCTTGATACAATTCGAAGGTTGCTTTGCTCATCGGCGACCGAAGATACGGCCGCAATCGACGTAATACCCGGTTTTCTGCCAGATTTCTGGACTATCGAGCTATCGAGTTCTCAATTTCAATCAAGATTTCCAATTCATTGCGTCTTCGATCGTGTGTCCAGTTCGACTTGAAACTGAAATCGGGCATGGGGTTCATCTTTCCCCGGGTCGAAGAGAAAGTGAATGCGTTCGCTCGTCCCTCCAATCCTTGCCTTCGCGGTACTGTTGTTTTTCGGCGCCTACTTCGTCGGCTATCCGGTTCCCGGCGCGGATACGCTCGATTCGTTTCAAGGGGCGGAGGTAATCGAAGTTCCCGACGACAATCCCGAAACGGTGACCGAACCGACCGACCCCGAGTTCCGCCGCTGGGTCGAATTCTACATCCATCGCTACGTGAACGAGGAGCGAACCAACCACGGGTTACAACCCGTCGAATTCGATACCGCGCTCCGCGACATCGCGCGCAATCACAGCGAGGAGATGGGTCGTGAGGGCTACTTCTCACACGTGTCTCCATCCGGGGAAAGCCCGAATGACCGCTATCGAAAAGCCGATTATCACTGTCTCCGGGGTTCGGGCGAAAACATCGCCTACACCTACTTCGACCGCCAGGTGCGAACCGAAAACGGCAGCGTCGTTCGCTATCGAACCGCTGACGAACTCGCCCGCGGAATCGTCACGCAGTGGATGAACTCCCCGAGCCATCGGGAAAATCTTCTCTCAGAAAACTGGGAACGGGAGGGAATCGGTGTCTACTACGCCGAAAGCGAGCGCATCTTCGCCACTCAGAATTTCTGTTAGGATAGCACAAAAAATTAAATACTTGTGGTGAAACGTTTCTGGAAAGAACATTCTTTCGGGGAATAACGACAGATGGGATGCCAGACCGGTGAATTAGAGCAGGTCGATGAATCGCTGTCCAGAGACGTTGTGTTCCAAATACTGAGTAATCAACGACGGCGATACACGCTTCATCATCTTCGCCAGCACGATCGATCGGTCGAAATCGGCGAACTGGCCACACAAATCGCGGCGTGGGAAAATGACGTTTCCATTTCCGACGTAAGCTCTCAACAGCGAAAACGGGTGTACAACACCCTTCAACAGGCGCATCTTCCGAAACTCGACGAAACCGGTTTCGTGGAATACGATCCCGCTCACGGAAACATTTCGCTGACCGAGAAAGCCGAAAAACTGACGGTGTATCTGGAGCTCGTTCCCGACAACGACCTGCCGTGGTCACAGTACTACTTCGTCCTCGGGTGTGTCAGCCTCGCCCTGGTCACCGGCGCGTGGTTGGACGCCGGGCCGCTCGGACTCGTTCCGGATTTCGGCTGGGCGCTCGGACTCGCACTGTTGGTCACGCTCTCCGGTGCAGTCAACGTGTATTATCATCGGAACCTCCATCGCGGGCACACGGAAGTTCCTGAACAGGGCTGAACCCAGTCTAAAACCATTTTAGTACTATTCACCGACCAGCATCGGATTCGGTTCACGGACCAGCGAAACGTCGTAGCCGAACGCGGACAGCAGTTCGAGGCTCGTTTCGATGTGCGCCGTCACTTCTGGAATCGCCACGCGCCCGCCCGCGAGGGCGAGAAAAACCAACAGCTGGTCGGCCATGTGTTCGTCCACGACGCCCACTCCGTCGTGAAACGCGGAAAACGCGCTGACGACGCTCTGTGATATTTCTTCCGCTGGTACGCCTCGCTCACCGAGTCCGTCGAATCCAACGACGGAAGTTCCGGAATTTCCGTATTCGGCACGGACGAGTAAACTGCTTCCCGTGGAGTGCGACTTCGCGTAGGTCGTCCGGCGTTCGAGGACGGAATGGCCCGCGGAACTGAGCCGGTCGTAGGAGGTTTTCAACTGCCGCTCCGCGACGTTTTGCTCGGCAAGCGACGTGGATGCTTTCGAGTAAATTCGGACGCCGGTGAGTTCCCCGCGTTCCGCGAGGTCTATCTCCGACAGCGAGGAAGGCGCGACCCAGAGCGTTGCTTCCCCGCCGCCTGCGGGATAGTAGCCGGTTCGAGCGACATCGACACCGGCCAACAGTCCGAACCGGCGACAGAGCGGGAGTTTCACCTCGCGAAAGTAGTCTATCGTCGGCGACCAGCGAACGTCCGTGCCGCCGGTGACGGTTACGGAAAGCGGTTCGTCGAGCGACACTGCGAGCGGTAACAGCGCGTCAAAAACCAGCGTCACGCTTCCGGCGCTTCCGACATCAATCGAGAACCAACCGCCGTCGGCAGTTTTCGGTCGGAAGGTTAGCGTTTCAGACCCGATCGTATTTCCGTACAGTTCCGCATTGCAGGCACGGGCGACGGCGTGCAGGGCAGCGAGATGCTGCGGCCTGAGACCGGGATTCGAGCGGGCCGCTCGAATCCCGGTCATTCGAAACGGTTCCCCGGAAAGGGTAGACAGCGACACTGCGGAGCGAAGAAGTTGCCCACCGCCGGACGACCCGTCGAGCGAATGCATTGGGTGGGGCTATGTGGTTCGACGTGAAAAGTGGGAACCATCGATCAATCTGGTATATAAATCCTCGTTCCAGCCCGATAAGTCGTAACAGAGATTCGTGTTAACTAGCGTCATGGAATGTATATACATCACCGCAGTCTTGCGATTCACCGCGTTCTTGGGTACCGACTTACAGTGTCATCCATACACATGAAATAAAGATTTATATAGAATCACAATCATAGTCGCTTCTGTACTATGAGTCAGCGCATGCAAGGTCAGCCGATGATCGTAATGTCCGAGGATTCCCAGCGCGTCAAAGATAAAGACGCGCAGGAGCACAACATCACCGCGGCGCGGGCGGTCGCGGACGCCGTACGCTCCACGCTCGGACCGAAAGGGATGGACAAGATGCTCGTCGATTCGATGGGTGACGTGACCATCACGAACGACGGCGTCACCATCTTGAAAGAGATGGACATCGACAACCCGACGGCTGAGATGATCATCGAAGTCGCCGAAACCCAAGAGGACGAAGCGGGAGACGGCACCACGACAGCCGTCGCGGTTACCGGCGAACTCCTCAAAAACGCCCAGAACCTCCTCGAACAGGACATCCACCCGACGGCGGTCATCAAGGGATTCCACCTCGCGAGCGAGAAAGCCCGCGAGGAAGTCGACAACATCGCGGAAAACGTCGACACCGACGACGAAGAGCTCCTCCGCAAGGTCGCGGAGACCAGCATGACCGGCAAGGGAGCCGAACTCAACAAGGAAGCTCTCAGCCAAATTATCGTTGACGCCGTGCAGGCGGTTACCATCGAGGACACCGTCGACCTCGAGTTCATCAACATCGAGACGCAGACCGGCCGCTCCGCGGGTGAGTCCGAACTCCTCGAAGGCGCGGTCATCGACAAAGACCCCGTCCACGACAACATGCCGAAATCGGTCGAGGACGCCGAAGTTCTCCTCCTCAACGAAGCTGTCGAAGTCGAGGAAACCGACGTGGACACCGAAATCTCCATCAACGATCCCGACCAGCTCAAAAACTTCCTCGACCGCGAGGAAGCACAGCTGAAAGAGAAGGTCGAGCAAATCAAGGAAACGGGCGCGAACGTCGTCCTCTGTCAGAAAGGTATCGACGACCTCGCCCAGCACTACCTCGCCAAGGAAGGAATCCTCGCCGTCCGCCGCGTCAAAAAGAGCGACATTCAGTTCCTCCGCGAAGTCCTCGGCACGGACATCGTCTCCGACCTCGACAGCGCCTCCGAGGACGACCTCGGCTCCGGTAGCATCACCCGGGACGACAGCGACGAACTGTTCTACGTCTCCGGCGGCGACGACGCCCACGGTGTGACCCTCCTGCTGCGCGGTTCCACCGACCACGTCGTTGACGAACTCGAACGCGGCATCACGGACGCCCTCGACGTCGTGGCCCAGACCGTCAGCGACGGTCGCGTCGTCTCCGGCGGCGGCGCCATCGAAGTCGAACTCGCCTCCCGACTCCGCGACTACTCCGACAGCGTCGAAGGCCGCGAACAGCTCGCGGTCGAAGCGTTCGCCGACTCGCTCGAACTCGTCCCGCGCGTTCTCGCAGAGAACGCCGGACTCGACTCCATCGACACGCTGGTCGACCTCCGCGCCGCACACGAAGACGGCGAGAAACGCGCTGGCCTGAACGTCTTCAGCAGCGACGTTGAGGACACCTTCGAGGCTGGTATCGTCGAACCGGCCCACGCAAAAGAACAGGCACTGTCCAGTGCCACCGAGGCCGCGAACCTCGTCCTCAAAATCGACGACATCATCTCCGCAGGCGACCTCTCCACCGACAAGGGTGGCGACGAGGGCGCAGGCGGCCCACCCGCAGGCGGCATGGGTGGCATGGGCGGTATGGGCGGCGCGATGTGAAGTTAGGAGTAACCTGACTTCCACGCCCAGTCCGACGAATCGTTGTCCAGCTAATTCACATCGTTTTTTGAAGACTCAACGGATAGCGGTACGCTTTCAGTACAGTCGTCAATACTAACAGTTCTTTTCGAGAATCGCGCCAGAATCGCTATCCTCGCGCCGTGATGATTTTCGATTGCTGTGCCTTCCCAGAAAGACACCTCGGACGATTCGGACGAGATGCATTCACACCGAACCAGTCGCCGCAACCTCCTCAAAGCCAGTGCCGGAGTCGCCGTGGTTTCCCTCGCGATTCCAACGCTCAGCAGTACCGCAATCGCACACTTCCCGAACGAACTCGACATCGACGTGAAACCGGACGACGATTCGAACGAAATCAATCTCGGCAGTCGCGGCGTCGTTCCCGTCGTAGTTCACCAAACCGACGAATTTGACCCGACCAGCGAGGCGGTTCGCTACCGATTCGGTTCACCCGCCACCGTTGCCGACGGCGGCGGAGCGTGCCCGATTCACGAGGGACACGCAAAAGATTTCGATGGAGATGGTAGCGACGAGTTGCTTTTCCACTTCCGAATTAAGGACGCCGGATTCGAAGAAGGAGCGACGGAAGCCGAACTTCGCTGGGAAAAGGACGATTCCGGCGAACACGGTCTTTCCGGACGCGATTCCGTGACGATTGTGGGAGGTGACCGCGAACACGACGGAGACGGCGATTCGATGAATACGGGTGAGAGTGGGCACCAGCACGAAGACGGACGGAAAGACGAAAACGAGTGCTGAGAGTCCGCAAACACGCCTGAGACGTTTTTCTCCTTCTTCCGCGATTTATCGTATCGCTCGACTGATTTCGATGAACGCACCGATGACAGCGAGAACGATACCTACAGTAAGAAGCGAGGTAGAACGGACGGCCCAACGGGGATACGTACTGCTAGCGTCGATGATAAGCAAACGAATGTTCGAATAATCGGAGCGCCATGCCGGGTCGATAGGCACTGGAACCCAGATGGGGATGTTAGCCGTTCATCGTTCAAAATATCAAATCTCGATAGACAATTTTGCGTTCTTTCTCGGCGGCCGAATAACGCTGGGGCAGTCGCGGCTTTCGCCGCACGACATCCAGCAAACGATTCTCGGAAAATACTCGAAACGCCACGACTCGCCGCGAAAGTGGCGCGAAAACCGCAAAAGATGGAACTAAGTGGGAACCACGTTTCCGAAAGAACATGGAAACACTCCTGCTCAATCAGGACGCCGTAGACGAGAACACGCAGATGCCCGAGCTCATCCGGGCCATCGAGGACGCCTTCGCGGCGTACGCGACCGGAGACGCACAGATGCCCGCGAAATCCTACATCGACCTGCCGCAGTACAATGGCGACTTCCGGTCGATGCCTGCCTACCTCGACGCGGACGACTGGGACGCCGCGGGAATCAAATGGGTGAACGTCCACCCCGACAACCCCGAGGAGTTCGACCTGCCGACCGTCATGGGGACGATGGTGTACAGCGATCCCGAAACCGCGTTCCCGCTAGCCATCATGGACGGCACCGAACTGACGATGAAGCGTACGGGCGCAGCGGCGGCGGTCGCAACCGACTACCTCGCCGTCGAGAACGCGACCAGCATGGGCCTCATCGGCGCGGGTGTCCAGTCCTACACGCAGTTGGAAGCCATCTCGGAGATTCGCCCAATCGAGGAAGTCGTTATCAGCGACCTGAACGAGGAAGCGGTCGCGGACTTCATCGACTACTTCGACGACGAGTTCGACGTTCGCGCCGGTTCGATTTCCGAGGCCGCGTCCTGCGACGTCCTCTCGACGGTCACACCCGTCGAAAGCCCGATCGTGTCCGCCGAGAATCTCGGCGAACACACGCACGTCAACGCCATGGGCGCGGACGCCGAAGGCAAACACGAACTCGCAGACGAAATTCTGCTGGACGCGAAACTCGTCATCGACGACCACGCGCAGACGACCCACTCCGGCGAAATCAACGTCCCGTACAACGAGGGCGTCCTCTCGGACAACGACATCCACGGCGATATCGGCGACATCGTCGTCGGTGATCTCTCCGGACGCACAGAGGACGACGGCGTCACCGTCTTCGACAGCACCGGACTGGCCATTCAGGACGTCGCCGCCGCTCACGTCGTCTACGAACACGCGAACGAGAACGACAACGGCTATCCGTTCGACCTCCTCGGCGTCCAGTAATCGTTTTTAGCGGCCGGGTTTCAGCGATCGATTGTTACTCTTCTTCGCCTATCGGTGCCTTCTGCGCGAGCGCCTCGGTCAGTTTCGAGATCGCCCACACGATGACCAAAAACGGCAACAGCGGCACCATCAGCACGAGCAATCCGAGAAACATGGCGATGCCGATGGCGTTCATTTCGCTGTCCGAATGACCGTGATACGGCGGCGTTACCGTTCGGAATGCTTCTTTTACTGGTTCCGTCCCCGAATTCCCCTGACTCATAGTATTGTAAAGAACTGCGAAAATGATAAGCGTTCTCACGGAGCGAACGTCTTTCACGGTGGATGTCCGTCCCTTCGCGTTAACTGGAAGAACAAAACCACCGTCGCGAGTGAGTACAGAAACGCCTTTCTGCCCCCCACCCCGCCTACGAAATGATGCAGGTCTCCGAGGCGGTTCCCGAGTTCGCGGAGGCGTTCGCCTTCGAGAAGTTCAACCGGATGCAGAGAGAGATGCTCCCCGCACTGCTCGACAGCGGGGAGAACGTGGTCGCCAGCGCGCCGACGGCGAGCGGAAAAACCGCCCTCGCGGAACTGGCGATTTGCAAGGCGCTCCGCGACGGCGGCACCGCGCTGTTCATCGCGCCGATGCGCGCGCTGACGAACGAAAAGGAGACCGAATGGGAACGCTTCGAGGAACTCGGCTATTCGGTGTACGTCGTCACAGGCGAGCGCGATTTGAACCCGCGGCGGGCGAAACGCGCCGACATCCTCGTGATGACGCCGGAGAAAACCGATTCTGCGACCCGGAAACACGACTCCGCACGCTACTCATTCATCACGAACGTGGACTGTTGCGTCATCGACGAGGTTCACCTGCTCGATTCCGACAAGCGCGGGAGCGTCCTCGAAGTGACCATCTCGCGCCTGCGTAGACTCTGTGACCCCCGCATCGTCGCGCTCTCCGCGACGATGCCGAACGTGAAGGATGTGGCGAACTGGTTGGATGCACCCCCGGAGACCACCTTCGAATTCGGCGACGACTACCGACCGGTGGATTTGCACGCCGACGTGAAAACGTACACCCACGGCGACAACTCCTTCGCGGACAAGTATCGCAGACTCTACCGCGCGCTCGACCTCGCGGAACCGCACGTCCGCGATGACGGGCAAGCGCTCGTGTTCGTCTCCTCCCGCCAGGACACGGTGCAAGCCGCGAAGAAAACCCGCGACGAAATCGCGGAGCGGGACATTCCGATCGGGGCGCGCGGCGATTATGATTTCCACACCGAAACGCAAGACCTCCGGAACGATACCCTGCGAAACTCCGTCCTCGACGGGGTCGCCTTCCACCACGCCGGACTGTCGAAAAACGACCGCGACATGGTGGAGGAATGGTTCAAATCCGGAAAGATCCAAATCCTCTTTTCGACCTCCACGCTCGCGTGGGGGGTCAACCTCCCCGCCAGATGCGTCGTCCTGCGGGATACTAAACTCCACGACCCTCTCGAGGGCGAGGTGGATATGAGTCCCCTCGACGTGCTCCAGATGCTCGGACGTGCGGGCAGGCCGGGATACGACGATGTGGGCTACGGGTGGGTCGTGTGTGACTACGCGGACGCTGACAAGTACCGAAAACTGCTCCGCGAGGGGAAGGAAATCGAATCCCGCCTCGCGGAGGATTTGGACGCCCATCTGAACGCCGAAATCGCTATGGGAACCATCTCGGATTTGGAGGACGTGATGTCGTGGCTCGAAACGACGTTCTACTACGTTCGGGCGCAGAGCAAGCCCGAGGAGTACGATTTCGAAGATATTCGTGAACGCGTTCGAACCACGCTCAAACGCCTCGTCTCCAGAGGATTCGTGGAGCGAGGGGACGACCTTTCCATCGACGGCACCGCCCTCGCCATGCTGACCTCGAAGTTCTACCTCGACCTCGACACGGCGGAACGATTCCGCAAACTCGCCCAAAAAGAGAAAATCGACACGCCCGCCATCCTCGAAGCGGTCGCCGGGGCCGCCGAATTCGACAGCGTGAACGCCCGCCAATCGGAGCGCGACGCCATCAATTCGGTTCTCGTGGGACAGGATTCGGGCGACCTGGAAGGCGGCGGACGAAAAGTGCTGGCCATCCTTCGTTCCAGCATGACTGGTTCGACGCCGGGCGAACTGCGAAGCGACGCGTGGGTCATCCAGCAGAACGCGGTTCGTCTCCTCGCCGCGCTCCGCGCATTCTTAAAACGACTCGACGGCCCGGTCGCCGCGAATCTTGCAACCCGCGTCGAAGCGCGACTGGAAAACGGCGTCGGCGAGAGCGCCGTCGGTCTGACCGCAATCGACGGCGTGGGCGCTGGTCGGGCGAGCAAACTGGCCAAGGATGGACTGGAAACGCCCGCAGACGTGTGCGAGGCCGGCGTCGATGGTCTCATCGACGCCGGCCTCTCCGAGGGCGTCGCCGAGCGAATCGAAAAGAGCGCCCGCGAACTTCCGAACGTCGAGATCGAATGGGGCGACTTCCCCGCCCGAATCGCTCGCGGGAAAAACGACATGCGAAAAGTCACCCTCCGAAATCACGGGGCGGGCGAGCAGGCCGCCGTCGAAGTCACCGTCAACGGTATCGAGATGACGACGAAATCGACCTATATCGACACCGACGCGACGATTCCCGTCGGCGTCTTCGGCGGCACCGACGACGAGATGGAGTTCGTTGTTCGGGTCGCGTTCCCCGACCTTCCGCTGGTTCCGATTACCGGTTCTCGAACCGTGCGGGTGGAGTGAGAAGAAGATAATTCACCGCAGGTCAATTGCTTAGTTAAGCAGTTCTTCTCGAAGTTTGGCGGGTGACGAGACGACAACGTCCGCCGCCGACAAATCCAGCTCTTTTGCACCGTTCGGATAGCCGATGCAGTACGTTCCCGCGCGAACCGCCGATTCGACGCCATTTTCGGAATCCTCCACTGCGGCGCATTCGTCGGCGTGTTTCCCGAGCAAGCCAGCGGCGTGTTCGAAAATCGCAGGTTCCGGTTTACCGGGTGCGTCGATGTCCTCGGCGCTGACGACTTCTTCGAAATCGAGGTCGAAACGGTCGAGAACGATGTCTATCCAGTGGTGCGGGGATGAAGAAACGAGGGCGATTTCGATTCCGTCTGTGCGAAGGTCGGCGAGAAGGTCGTGGAAGCCGTCCATCAGCGAGACGTGCTCGCCGTAAAGTTGCTTTGCGGCCTCGTCGTATATGGCGACGAACTCCTCTTTGGTCGCGGTCGTTTGGTACTCCGAATCGAGGTAGTCGTAGATTTCGCGGTAGTTCATCCCCGTGATTTCGTCCGCTGTTACGTCCTCTTCGACCACTTCGGGGAAGATGGTTTCCTCTTCGAGTTCGACCCAAAAATCCTCCGAGTTCACGATGACGCCGTCCATGTCGAACAGCACTGCGTTCGGTGTTTCGCCGTTCGGTTTTGTTCCGTCCATTTTCCCCTACTTCTCCCGTTTCCCCCAAAACCCTTCGCCCGAACGTTTAAATCCGAAACCACGACCATCCCAGGCCATGTCCGAGACGATTCGCGTGTTCGCAGGCGATTGCACGATTACCACGGACGGCGACACGAAACAGAGACGACGCGGTGAAATGGTCGCCATCCTGAAGCCCGACGATACGCTGCTCGTTCACGACGTGGACGGCTATCAGCCGGTCGAGTGGTTAACTCGCGCAGAAACCGCCCACGCGAGTCTCGACGGCGATTCCTTCACCCTCGTCGCGGCGACCAGCGACCGCAGAGTTCGAGTGGACTGTCACACCAGCTACGGATTTCCCGGTATCCAGGTTCAAAAGCCGGGATTCCGGTCGGCACCTGTCCGCACTGCGACGGCGCGCTCACGCGGACGAAAGGGAGCGTCTCCTGTCTCGGCTGTCGCCGGGAGTACAGCATCCCCCGCAGTGCCAGCGTCGTCGGAGATTCTTGTGACTGCGGTCTGCCGACCATGCGCGTCGAACGCGGCGAGGAGTTCGAACTCTGTCTCGACCGAAGCTGTGGCACCGTCCTCGACGCAGTTCGCAAGCGATTCGACCGCGAATGGCATTGTCTGGAGTGCGGTGCCGACCTTCGAATTTTGCGCAGGGGTGGAATCCTCGCGGGCTGTGAGCGCTATCCCGACTGTGAAACCGGGTTCGGGGTTCCCAACGGACGAATCGTGGATTCGTGTGTTTGTGGACTTCCCGTGTTTCGGACACGGACTGGGCGGCGCTGTTTGAACACTAACTGCGAGCAGTTTGAAAACAGCGATTTGGAGGAATAAATGTATTTCTCGGGGTCTGTGGGCAGTGATTCAATCACTGAATCAGCAGACTACCCAACGTATGAGTGGAGTCGGCAACTGCTAACGACGAGGTGGTTAGCAAGAAGCAAGTAGCAGTTGCTGACTCCAAACGAAGCCACCGGAAGAGCGAAGCTCTTCCGAGGCAGAGGTAATCGAAGATTACCCCGGCCCTCGCTCCCGCTGGCCGCTTGCCCTTTATCCACTGTCAGAGCAAGCTCTGACGAGCCCTCGCTCACGAGAACTTCGTTTGCGAGGACACCAAGGACAACGACCGCCGGAGTCCCCACTCCTTCCCGCCAGCGCAGAACTGCACTCGCGTCTCACTGTCGTTCGTCACTCGCGCGGGTGCGCTGGCGCACCCGTGTGGTTGGTCAGTACAAAGAGCGAGAGAGGGTCATGCGGAGGAATTCGTACTTCCCACCGTTCGTCTCCTGCATGAACGTCTCTTGAGGCTCAAATCCAACGTCCTCGTACACGGAAATCGCGCGCTCGTTGAACGTCGCCACGGCCAGTGAGAACGTATCAGGGTCGTACTCCTCCTTTGCAAATTTCAATCCAGCCTCGACGAACGACTTCCCGTGGCCGTTGCCGGTTAGCTCCGGATGCATACCTAGCCCGATTTCGAGCGTTTCACTGTCATCCAAGTTGAACGAGAAGAAACCGACGCGCTCCCCCGACGAATCGAAGACTGCGTACTTGTTATCCCAATTGTTCGGGTTCGTGAACAGCGCCAAATCCTCCGGATCGCTCTTCATATCGTAGAAATCGTAGGGCGGGTCGTAGTGCCACGAGACGATGCCGTCCACATCGTCGGCAGTGAACGATGAAAATTCGTACTCCATGCCCGAAAGTCGAGAAAGAGACCCTCGGTCGTTTCGATTCCGGTGTGCCTATTCTAACGCTTCAAGTCGGAACTCAAACCCGGCGACGGGCAGTTCCAAGTCGTGCTCGACCAGCACTTCGGGGTGGACTTCGCCGATGACACCCGCAGTCTCACCGTCCAAAACCACATCTGCCACGCGCCCCGAGATGAACGCCGGATGCTCCGTCGGCGGCGTTTCGAGGCTTACGTCGAAGTTCCGGACGATGGCTTGCAGGCGCGCCTTCGCGTCCTCGTAGGATGCGTCGTGGCGCGCGAGGACGCTAGCCACGGTGCGGTGTTCCGCGAGGCCCGTGTTCTCCGACTCGTCCACCTTCGCTGCCAGACCGATTTCCGCGAGGTCTTGCGGGTACGAACGATGGGTGTTGTTCTCCAGCACCATCAGCAGCGAGGGGAGCGCCCACGTCCGGAGCATGGTGTAATCCTCGCTGTAAGGATTTTTGATGGCAGCCGAAGTACCGCCGCCGACAACGTCGGTTTCGGGTTCCACACGCATGCGTTCGAAGTTCTCCTCCTCGCTAATCATGTGGAAGTTGAGCAGGTCTTCGAAGCCCAGACCGACCAGCACTTCCCGGGCCGCGTCTTCGAGCTGCGAGCGTTCGTGTCGCCCGCCGACCGTCCCCACGTCGGGGTAGCGCGGCGAGAGGTCGTTGAATCCATAGGCGCGCCCGATGTCGTCCACGATGTCCACCGGGTGAAGCACGTCCACGCGGTAGGGCGGAATCTCGACCTCGTAAACGACCGAATCGCCTTCCTCGCTCGCACCGCCCGACAGGCCGGAGCGCGCCAGCAGGTCGAGCACTTCGTCCGGCGCGAGGTCGATACCCAGCAGCGTCTCGATTCGGTCGTGCGTGACGGCTTTCGTCGTCACTTCCAAGTCGGGACGAACCAGCGTTCGGTCGTCGTAGTTAACTTCGACCTCCTCGATAGTCGCGCCTCGGGCGTCCAACGCGTAGCAGATGATGGTACACATCTTGTCGATGGTCCATTGGTCGGTGCCGGTGAGTTCGATGAACAGGTCGCGCGAGTCCGACGTTACCTCGGTTCGACGACCGTTGATCACCGGCGGGAACGAAAACAGGCCAATGTCGTCGTAGATGGCCGGGTATCGCTCGTCATCGGAAACGAGGTCGGCGTACTTCTCCCCGGTCGGATGCGCGCGCAGAACCTCTTCGGGCGTCATCTCGGCGTCCGAATCGAGCGGAACGAATCGGTCGCCGTCGGGGTCGACGCCGACGTACTGGATGCTGTTCCCACCTTCCTCGGTCGCCGACGACCCTTTCAGCATCGTCAGGTCGTGAATTCCGATTGCGCCTTTCGCGCGCT
The DNA here is from genome assembly GCF_020700235.1 of Haladaptatus pallidirubidus. Taxonomy (GTDB): domain Archaea; phylum Halobacteriota; class Halobacteria; order Halobacteriales; family Haladaptataceae; genus Haladaptatus; species Haladaptatus pallidirubidus. Next base: position 1,311,891 of record NZ_CP085301.1, read on the forward strand.
TTCGACCCATCGTCGCGTGGAGTTTCTCCTGCAGTTGGATGAGCGAGTCGAGCGCTTCCTCGCTGAGGTTCACGCCGCGCGCAATCGCGCCGGTGACGTATGGTCGCTCGTCGGGAACGCTCTCGTCTACTTCGATGGACCAATCGGGGTCGTTCGGTTTCGGGACGTAAATCCCACGGTCGTCGCCGTACTGGTAGCGGAGTGACCGCGCCACGCCCTCGATGGAGAGTCGGTCGAGGCGGTCAGGGGCGAACTCCAACTGCATGTCGCCCTCCTCCGTTTCGCCCTCGTACTCCAAGCCGAGCGCGAACATGTCGTCTTTGAGTTCCTCGTCGTCCTTTTCGTCGTGGCCGGTCAGTCGGCGCAGTTCGTCGGGGGAAACGTCTACGGTTGGCATCAGTGAATCACCTCTACGTCGCGGAGCAGTTCGAGGTCACACAGCGTCCCGTGAACGTCGCGGATGTCCTCGAAGCCGTACATCAGCATCAGCAGGCGTTCGAGGGCGAGCCCCCACGCCATCACGTCACATTCGACACCCAGCGGTTCCAACACTTCGGGCCGGAACATCCCACTGTTGCCGATTTCGATGAGTTCGTTCGTTTCGGGGTGGCGGCCGAACAGCTCGAAGCTCGGCTCCGTGTACGGATTGTAGTGCGGTTTGAACTGGATGTCCGTGATGCCGAACTGTTCGTAGAACTCCTCGAAGGTACCCATCAAATCGCGCACCGAGAGGTCTTCGGCCATCACCCAGCCCTCGATTTGGAAGAATTCGAGCAGGTGCGTCGGGTCGAGCGTGTCGTTGCGGTACACTTTCTCGACGCTGAAGAATCGCTGCGGCGGTTCCAGTTCCCCAACTGCGTTGCCGGAGAGGTACCGCATCGACAGCGACGTGGTGTGTCCGCGAAGCGCGATTGCGCGAGCGAACTCCTCGTCCCACGGGGAATGGTAGCCGTCGCTGTCCTCGCCGATTCCGTCGAGGTGCGCCCGACGAACTTTCTCCACCAACTCCTCGGGCAGGTCGTCGATTTCCGTCGGATTCGACAGGGCGAACCTGTCCCAGTGAGTTCGCGCCGGGTGGTCTTGGGGCATGAACAGGCAGTCGTTAATCCAAAAGTCCGCGTCCGCGTGCGGGCCGTCCATCTCTTCGAAGCCCATGCCGACGAGCACGTCCTTCACTCGGTTCGCCGTCTGACGCAGAATGTGAACCTTTCCGCCGTCGATTCGCTCCGCGTCGGCGGAAACGTTGTACTCCGCGAACTCCACGTCGCGCCACTCACCCGTCGTGAGCATTTCGGGCGTCAACTGGCCGACCGTCTCGGCGGCCTCGACGCCCTCCATCAGCGCCGTCACGCCGTCGTCGGTGAGCGTCACCGAGCGAACCGTCGCTTCGGTTCGCTCGACGAGGCCGCGACTCTCCAATTGGTCGAGCGTGTCGGCGTCCTCGACCGGTTTGCCGGAAGCGAGCGCGGCCAGTGCGTTCGCCTCCGCGTCGTTTTCGGGGTCGGCGTCCGGGTCGGCGACGATTTCGCCGCCGTCGATACTCCCGTAGCCCTTCCGGGCGTAGTTCGAGAGGGCGATGTTCACCTGCGGGCCTCCGAGGCCGGACTGGCCGATGGCTCGTCCCATCTCGACCGAGTTCTCGTCCCCGCCCGCGGCCAGGGCCGCCTCGTAGAGTTCGATTTCAGGCAGACCGTTCTCGGCGTACTCTTTGCCCTCTCCGGTCAGCGAGACGGATTCGTCGATTCGTTCCTCGACGGAGAGCAAGCCTTCGTCTTCGAGTTCGAAAACCGCACCCGTCGTCGTCTCGGGTTTTAGACCCGCCTCCTCGGCCAATTCCTCGATAGTCTGTGCGTCGTTCGCGCTCGCGGCTTTCAACACCGCGACCTGTGATTCTGGTACTTTCATCTCCACTCGGTAGTCGTTGGTCGTATGTCCCCGTCCGCCGGTTTAGCCCTTCTGAAGACCGTCGGACGACTGCGTGCGGTTTCGTCCTTCCATCGCGGGGGAGTCCGCCGTGCACTCACGCCGCGGTAAAAAAGCCGAATCCCGTCGCTGGTCGTGACTCGACTGCGATACTGCCACGCTGGGATTCGGATGGCATGGGTGAAGGATGGCCCAGAATCGACAAAAACGTTCCGGAGAATCGGCCGAATCGGTTCCGGAGCGGTCAGTACGCGATTCGGACTTAGTTTGCGTCGTTAGCGGAAGGAATCACCTGCTGTGAGGCGAAGCTTCCAACTAAACTTTCGTTTCCGGTCGGATGACCAACTCGTCTCGCAGGTCGCGTTGACCGACTGCGTTCCCGCGTAGCTTCCGTCCCATTGAACCCCATACGTGCCACTAGCACCGACCTTCGAGTCAGAGTCGAATCGGATGCGTCCCTGATTGAGTGGAATTTCGTTGCAAGATTATTAACGTCGGGCGACTGTGCGGAGACGGAAACGGGGCTAGATGACGTGTCGCTGTTCGGTGACTATGCTAACATTTCGTAGTCGTCATCGTCGAACCCGATCCGGGCGTCCAGATGGTCGAACGAAGGTGCGTCTTTCTGTCCGCTTGACCCAGACCGCGGAGGCCGTGCTGCCGCCCAGAGCCAGAATTGGTAGTGCTGACGACCATCCTCGCTTACTTTGTTCGAAATACGGTACAGAATCACAACACCGTCGAGAGTGGCCGTATACCTTGCTCATCGTTATTCTCGGGGATGGATTTGCTCACGTTCCAACTACCGACGTAGTCGAGACCGTGATCGGGTCCGTCCGAGATGTACCCAGATACCGGAGTTACCGTACAATTTTACTTTGTCCGACACGAACGCGCCCAGTTCGCTTTTCGACAGCGAAGGCGTACTGGAGTCGATTCTTTTTTCACTGGTAGTTTCGGTTGATGAGCGGAGAATTCCGCCACAGCCGGCTAGTGAGGTCATTCCGACAGTTGTGATTGCGACACCGATTTTCCGAAGGAATTGACGACAACTTCTGGCGTTATCCGAGATTCTACTGCTCTGGAGGGACCTTGTTGTATTGAGGGACTTCTTCATGCTCTAATTAAGCGTATTTTGATACTCGGTAGTTAATAAAAGACTATCTCGATTAGTTAATTCTTTTACAGCCTTGGCAGTAAGATTCCGAAGCGATTTCTCCCCTCGTCATCGAATTCTTCGATATGATGGATTGGGAGCGGTTCTACCGCCGCGCCGACTACGACCGCTGTGCCTACATCGGGGGCGAACGGATGGCCGACCTCGCGGAGCGATTTTTCGAGTGGCGGGGCGTACCCGACGATTTCGCGTCAGTGGGATGTGGCCCGGCAGTCGTTCCCTTTCTCCTCGCGGAACGCCACCCCGAAACGGAGGTTTTCGGCTTCGACCTCTCGGAGACGGTGGTTCGGGACAACGCGGAAAAAGCCGACGTACAGGGACTCGACAACCTACACTTCGCGGTGGATTCGCTTCCCGGCCTCGACACCGACCAAAAATTCGACGTGGTGTACTGCGTCGCCACGCTCTACTTCGTGGAGGAACCGCGACGTGCAATCGAGAGTTTGTACTCCCACGTGCGGGATGGTGGCCACCTCGTACTGAACTACCCAAACGAAACCAGTCGGAAGCAGTTCGATAGAGAGTTCGAGGGTCGAAAGCGCGAGTCCTTCGAGTTAGTACTGACCGGCGCGAACCTGATTAGCGAAGATGTGGTGCGGGAGGTGACTGGTGCCGAGACGCGGAACTACTGGGAACTGGTCGAGGACGAGGAGTTCGTGGATTCCGCGACGCCGTGCGTCGTCGTGGAAAAGTGAAATGTGAAATTCGGAGTTACGGGTTTTTGCGTGTTGGAACCGTAGTCATTCTGAATGGCCTCCATCGCAACCGAAAGCGAAGTCGTGTCGGCAACGACGCGGTGGCTCCGCGGACTGTGGAACTACTACCGAGAGTACACACACACCGCGGTTCACGCCGCCTCGGCGGCGGCGCTCACCGCGTTCGGTCTGCTCATCTTTATCGACCGACTGTTCGTAGTATTAGCGATTATCGCGTACATCGCCCCACCGCTCATCCTCTACAGCATCGGTTCCGACATCGGGAGGGAATCCGATGCGCGGGAAATCGCTACCGACCGACCCGTCCCGGCAAGAGGCACGGAGACCAATGCGAGCACCAACTCGGAGAGAAGCGACGGGGATACTGATTCGGACGGCGGCGATGGAGATACCGATTCTGATGGAGACATTGACTCGGACAGTGACGACGGGGACACGGATTCCGATAGCGACGACGGTGATACTGATTCTGATGGAACCGATACGGACACCGACACGGATAGCTAGCCACCGTAATATCTGTTCTCTCTTTTTCGAACAGTGATCGAATAGAGCGCGAACCGACTTATCGCCGCGACGATTTCAGCTGAATGTCCAACTCTTCTAACAACTCCTCCGCCTCCTCGCGCTTTTCCTGATGCTCTTCGAGGAACTCCTTCATCAACTCCGCCGCCTGCTCCTTGCACCCGCCGCAGAGTCGCTCCCCGCCGACGCACTCTTCGTACACCTTCGTGGCGAACTCGTCGTCGTCGCCCGAAAGCAAGTAGGCGTACAGTTCGTACACCGGACATTCGTCGGCTTTGCCACCCTTCTCGCGCTGGAGTTCGGCGGTTTCGCGTCCGCCAGTCGTTGCGGATTTGACTTTGTCGTAGCCATCCTCGGGATCGTCCATCAGACTGATGTGACTCGCCGGAACCGACGAGGACATCTTCCCGCCCGTCAGGCCGGTCATGAACCGGTGGTAAATCGAGGAGGGCATGATGAACCCGTAGCCGTCGTTTTCCATCTCGACTTCGCGAGCCAGTTCCTCGGCTTCCTCGCGCGTGAGGTCGAAGGCGTCGATGTGCTCGTCGAAGACGCGCTTTTCGCCGTCGATGGCCCCGATGAGGGCGTCAAAGGCTTCCTCCGTTGCGTTTCGGTCCAGGAACCGAACTCGGGGGCGAACCGGTTCCATCCCCGCTTCGTCGAGTTTCGCCTTCGCGGAGGCGACGGTTTCGGCGTCAACACCGAGTTCGTCCGGCGTCATTCCGTCGAGCGCCTGCGCGACGTGGACGCAACGAAGCGAATCGTCGTCGAAATCCGCCGGGTCGAGCGTCCGGTACAGTTCGGCGACGAGTTCTCGTTCTTCTTCGTCGAGTTCGAAACTCGCGTATGCTTTGGTCACGCCGAAAAACCGCATTCTGACCGCCAAGTCGCGGGCCAATCTGACGTGCGGGTCTTGGTCGGGGCCGACGGGGATGACGGTCGGTTTCGGTTCGTCCAGTTGGGGATAGAGGATGTCGGCCATCTGCGTGACGACGCTCTGGACGTGCGAAACGTTGGTTTCCCCGTCGAAGCCGTAGATGGACTGAAACTCCGAGAAGTTGGCTTTCGACCCGAGTTCGAAGGAAAGGTCTTGGAGTTCGCGGTTTTCGGACTGACGATACAGCGTTCCCTCCTCGGCGTCGAATCCGAGCGCGAGAAGCGAGAGCAGATAATCGCGCGAGTGTTGGTCTATCTCCGCCCACGACAGGCCGCGCGCGCTGTGGGCTTCGAGGTCGGCGATAAGACCGTAAGTATCCCCGCCCTGCTGTTGGTGCCAGATGAGTTCGTCGAACACCAGTTTGTGTCCGATGTGCGGTTCGCCTGTCGGCATGAACCCCGAGAGCGCGGCGAACGGTTCGCCGTTCCGCATCGCCTCGGCGACCCGGCGATAGCCGCGGTTGCCGAAGATGACCCCCCTGCGCATCAGGTAATGCGGGTTCGGAACCGACGGAAGCACGCCGTCGAACTCCTCGATGCCGAACTCCTCGAACAGTTTGCGGTAGTCGGAGACCGTCGCGGATCCCCACGGATCGAGCGCGACGTCGTCCTCGCCCGCGGCCGTTCCACCGTCGGACAGGAGCGCAGGCGTATCAAACTCGGTGCTAGAATCGTCACTGTCGTCTGTATCGTCTCGTGTCATGGTGTGAGTCGGGTGACCGAAAGCCAGTCTGTTATTCGTTCGTTTTCCGCGACGAGCGCAAAAATCATTTTCTTTCGTACCCCGTGGGCCAACCGCACGTCCAGCGCGAGGTCACGGGGGGAGAACGCGTGTCCGCCCCGAACCACGCGAATCAAAAACTCGGAGTGGCCCAACTCGTCCACCGACTCCACGTCCGCGTAGGTTCGGAAATCCGCGCCGAATTTGAATCCCGTTTTCGGAACCACGTTTTGTTCCCGAAGTTTGCGATAGACGTACAGTCGGCGGTCGAATCGCTCGCCCTCCACGTCTCGTCCGCGGGTGACGATTTCGTCGTATCCTCCAGAAACGGAGAGGTTCCCTTCCGCGACGAGATGTGCCGCCTCGACCAGCGACAGCTGCAACACTCCCGCCGGGTTGCGGCCGCCCATCGGTTGACCGTAAAACGATTCGCGATGCAGTTCGTCCGGCGCATCCCACACCAGCACTCGGTCGGCGAGAAGCGACCCCGAAATGTTGGTCGGCGCGTCGTGATTGGTGGTACCCGAAATCTCGGTGCGGTCGGTTTCGAAGTAGGTAATTTCGCTCTCTTCGTCCACGATTGCGAGCACCACGTCGCCGAGGCGCGACGCCGGAATCGTTTCCCGCTCGCTTGCCACTCGAAGGCGGTACAGGACTTCGTCGTCCCACGGCCCGCTTCCTCGCGGATAGACGACGAAATCGGAATCTGCGAGCGGGTCGGTCACCCACTCCGACCGGTCTGGCGAGAGGTAGAATCCGCGTTCTCGCAAGTCGGCGTAGACGAGGAATCGCGCGGCGAACCCGTCGCCGGTTGCCTCCTGTAGGAACTCGTGGAAGTTCATTTCCGCAACCGAATCGAGGTCGCCGCGAAGCAGGAGGTGGGCGGCTTCGACCCGCGAGAGAGCGATTTCGTTTCCGTCGAGCGGTCTGCCGTATCCCCGCGAATCGTAGTAGCGCTGGCGGGCGTCGCCGCCGACTACTACCTCGTCATCGCGTAGGCGTCCGTTCATACACACTGTGTAACGCGGGCCGTCAAAGGCACTGCGACTTTCGGGTGTATCCGTGGGGCAAAAGCGGGAGGTGAGAAACTTTTGTCCGCGAGCAAATCACGACTCCAAACGAAGCCTGCGGAAGACGGAGTTTTGCGCAGTATCGGAAAACCGGCGGTTTTCCGATACTGCGCAAACACGTTGGTTTGCTTACTCGCCCTCCATCCACCAAGGAACCGCAACAATTCTCCGTCTCCCCACCCGATTCCGTTCCTCACTTTGTTGCGATACCTGCGGGCCACGGCCGCAGGTCAGCAAGACGCGTCGCGTCTTGCAAGCCTCGTTCCTCGCGCGGCTTCAGTGATGGCGTCTCGGACGTGAAGTCCTCGACGCCACACCAGCGCGCGCCGCACGAAAAATATCTCTGAGCGATGTGGAAAAATTGGATTCGGCTGCTACAAAAACTACAGTACTTAGTCGAGGTCTGCGCCGATGGCGTCCTCGATGGTGTCGAACCCGTCGCGGTCGAGCAGTTCGAGCAGGCCTTCGTTGATTTCACGGGCGATTGCCGGGCCTCGATAGACGAGTCCGGTGTACAACTGAACGACGTGCGCCCCGGCGCGAATCTTCCGGTAGGCGTCCTCGGCGGTGAAGATACCCCCCACACCGACGACCGGTACGTCCACGTGTTCGGCGGTGAACCGAATCATCTCCGTAGCGCGCGACTGGATGGGTCGCCCCGACAGCCCACCCTCTTCGTCGCGGTACTGACTGCGGAGGTTGTCAGGACGTTCGGTCGTCGTGTTCGTGGCGATAACGCCGTTAAGACCGAGTTCGTTCACGAGAGAAAGCGCGTTTTCGATTGTGGGTTCCGGAAGGTCGGGCGAGAGTTTCACGAGGAGAGGACTCGCGCCCGCGTCCTGAAGCGTCGTTAGAATTCGTTCGAGATTTTCGCGGTTCTGGAGTTCACGGAGGCCGGGTGTGTTCGGACTGGAGACGTTCACGACGAAGTAGTCCGCGTGGGCGGACACTCGCTCGTAGGAATACAGGTAATCCTCCTCGGCGTGTTCGAGGGGCGTGCTTTTTGATTTCCCGATGTTCGCTCCGACCGGAACGTCGGGGAGCGACTGTGTGGCCATGCGCGCGCCGATTCTATCTGCTCCGTGGTTGTTGAACCCCATGCGGTTGATGATACCTTCGTCCTCGCGGAGGCGGAACATCCGCGGCTTCGGGTTCCCGTCCTGTGCTTCTGCGGTTACGCCGCCGATTTCGACGTGGCCGAAGCCGAGGCTGGCGAGTATGGACGGTATTTGTGCGTTTTTGTCGAATCCCGCGGCGACACCCACCGGGTTTGGGAACGACTGGCCGAACGCAGTGACGGCCAGTTCGGGGTCGTCGACTCGGTATTTCGCGCGGAGCAGTCGCTCAACCGGCGTCCCCTGCACTTCTTTGAGCAACGAGTGAACGGTTCCGTGAGCGGTCTCTGCGGGCAACTGAAACAATAGTGGTCTGACGGCGTCGTATCCGTACATCGTTTTACCGGTTGAGAAGGAAATTGCCTGCGGTTTCCCCGCGGCGAGTTAGAACTCGTGTTCGACCTCGTCTTTGTCCGCTTTTTGAATAATAATCTTGTCTTCTCGGACCCGGACGAAGACCTCATCACCGATTTCCATGCCAGCAACGGCCAGTTCATCTTCGTGAAGGTTGACGTGGACGTTGTGGTATTCGCCGTCTTCGTCTTTCGCGCCACTCGGGCTGAGCTTCTTTTTCCGTACCATCGCGGTATCTTATGCAGTCCTTCGCCGTAGCATCTACTTAAGTGTTTTCTACCGTACTGTTCTGATTCGCCGCTCTCATCGATTCCATATGCACTGAAGCCACTTACCTTGCTCGGCCTTCGTTCCTTCGCTCGAAAACCACGCGACGGCGAAACATGGTATATATATCTATCGACGAAAACCGCTCATATCGGCGATATATTTATAGTGGCCCCTGTGCTGGGTTGGCATGGAGGAGAAAACCATGGTACGTGACGATGGTAAGCGAAACTTTGCACTGCGCCAAACGGATGGAGATGAATCGAGTGTCTTCTCGGGCAACACCCCGCGACAGGCCGCGCTCAAAGCGGCGAGACGGCTCGACCCCGGAAGTTCCGAGGACGCAGCAGATCGAGTAGAACTGCGCCTTCGAGAGAAAGGAACCGACAAAGTCCACATCTACGAAGGGTGGGCGTGGCACGAGGACGCTCCCGACGACAAACCCGACTGGATGCCGGGAGAAATCACTGAAGCAAACGTTTCCAAGCAGGGTATCGAACACTTGGACGGGTGAACCGTTCTCGTTTTGATATTTGTGCCTTTTACGAGGCATTCACAAGTAAAATACAATTCTTCGCACGCACGCGAACACAGCTACAAAGATTTTTGCTTCCCCCCTGTAATGTTACGGACGCGCGCGGCACATCCGACCGGACTGAACGCACGATGCGTGGGATGACGGCTCGGCCTCCACTCGCGCGATACTTTAATTTCGACGAGCAGTCGGCTCGTTCCTCCCCTAATGCTAGTGAATATTCCCCAATGAGGTTGTCGTTCGACGGCCTTAAATGTATGCCTGCCATTCGTACAAATGCGAAGGTCGCACGGTGTTCTCCACCGGGTGGCCGCTCGACTCCCACGCCTCGCGGCTGAAAGTCGGAGTCGGGCGAAAGAAAACCCAATCCAACGCCCTTAAGTGTATGGGGGCATTCGGATGTAATGTCGACGGCGTCCCACGGTTCGGGACGACCAAAACACACTCAATCCGGTGCCTTTAAATAACTACGGCGATTCGGATTGGATGTAACACGCGCCCTCGGCGATACTCGCCAAGGGCGAGCGAAATCCGACGCCCTTAAATACAACAGGGGCCTCGGATATGAACGCGAAGAAAGACTCAACACGCGATCTGCGAGGCGTTCAAACCGTCTCGCAATCTCGGACAACAAAGGTTCGAAGGGTTTAATACTCTCTCGTACCTTTCGTCAAGTCCGAAGGAAATGAGGATTCCACCCCTGCGGTCAGCCGTACACGATGGAATCTGATGTTAGCCCTGGTAGTTCGGTGACACCCGTCCAGATAGTTGGTTCGGGGTCGTCGAACGACGGACACATAGCACACAATGCATTACGCATAGTGTCTCCGCCAGACCCACCGAGCTTTATGCTCGGAAACCATTCCGGTTGATCCTGCCGGAGGCCATTGCTATTGGAGTTCGATTTAGCCATGCTAGTTGCACGAGCTTAGACTCGTAGCGGAAAGCTCAGTAACACGTGGTCAAACTACCCTATAGACTGGAATAACCTCGGGAAACTGAGGACAATACCGGATAACGCCCCCACGTTTGAACACGGGGGGCCGGAAACGCTCCGGCGCTATAGGATGTGGCTGCGGCCGATTAGGTAGACGGTGGGGTAACGGCCCACCGTGCCGATAATCGGTACGGGTTGTGAGAGCAAGAGCCCGGAGATGGATTCTGAGACAAGAATCCAGGCCCTACGGGGCGCAGCAGGCGCGAAAACTTTACACTGCACGACAGTGCGATAAGGGAACTCCAAGTGCGAGGGCATATAGTCCTCGCTTTTGTGTATCGTAAGGTGGTACACGAATAAGAGCTGGGCAAGACCGGTGCCAGCCGCCGCGGTAATACCGGCAGCTCAAGTGATGGCCAATATTATTGGGCCTAAAGCGTCCGTAGCCGGCCGAACAGGTCCGTCGGGAAATCTGCTCGCTCAACGAGCAGGCGTCCGACGGAAACCAGTCGGCTTGGGACCGGAAGACCCGAGGGGTACGTCTGGGGTAGGAGTGAAATCCTGTAATCCTAGACGGACCGCCGGTGGCGAAAGCGCCTCGGGAAGACGGATCCGACGGTGAGGGACGAAAGCTAGGGTCACGAACCGGATTAGATACCCGGGTAGTCCTAGCTGTAAACGATGCTCGCTAGGTGTGGCACAGGCTACGAGCCTGTGCTGTGCCGTAGGGAAGCCGAGAAGCGAGCCGCCTGGGAAGTACGTCTGCAAGGATGAAACTTAAAGGAATTGGCGGGGGAGCACTACAACCGGAGGAGCCTGCGGTTTAATTGGACTCAACGCCGGACATCTCACCAGCACCGACAATAGCTGTGACGGTCAGTTTGATGAGCTTACTAGAGCTTTTGAGAGGAGGTGCATGGCCGCCGTCAGCTCGTACCGTGAGGCGTCCTGTTAAGTCAGGCAACGAGCGAGACCCGCACTCCTAATTGCCAGCAGCACCCTTGTGGTGGCTGGGTACATTAGGAGGACTGCCGCTGCTAAAGCGGAGGAAGGAACGGGCAACGGTAGGTCAGCATGCCCCGAATGTGCTGGGCTACACGCGGGCTACAATGGCCGAGACAATGGGTTGCAACCCCGAGAGGGGGCGCTAATCTCCGAAACTCGGTCGTAGTTCGGATTGAGGGCTGAAACTCGCCCTCATGAAGCTGGATTCGGTAGTAATCGCGCTTCAGCAGAGCGCGGTGAATACGTCCCTGCTCCTTGCACACACCGCCCGTCAAAGCACCCGAGTGAGGTCCGGATGAGGCCATCAGGCGATGGTCGAATCTGGGCTTCGCAAGGGGGCTTAAGTCGTAACAAGGTAGCCGTAGGGGAATCTGCGGCTGGATCACCTCCTAACGAACGAGACCAGGCCGATGGCCTGGCTCACATTAGGGTTTTTCGACGACCTCGACCACATTTCTGGTCGGGCACCTTTGAACTACCAGGGTTAATAAAGTCCCTCGCCATCTGGCGAGGTGGGCCCATAGCTCAGTGGTAGAGTGCCTCCTTTGCAAGGAGGATGCCCAGGGTTCGAATCCCTGTGGGTCCATTTCACGGATTGGTTCGAATCGCGTCCCTTAAGTATAAGGGGGCGAAACGAACTAATCCCTACAACCGATGCACCAACCCGTGAAAACGTGGTTGGGAAGGGTTCGACGTACGCACTCAGCGACCACTGTGTCGTGCGATGACAACCGTATGTACGTGCAATCCAGGCGTCCACTGGACTCACACACGTGTGAGTTATTACAGTGAATCCAATCCAATTATTATTACGTGGCTACTGTGCCACTTGGTGAATGGCTCGGCTCAAGCGCCGACGAAGGACGTGCCAAGCTGCGAAAAGCTGCAGGGAGTCGCACGGAGACTAAGAACTGCAGATTTCCGAATGGGAATCCCCACCGCAATTGCTTCGCGCAATGGGGAACGCCGAGAACTGAAACATCTCAGTATCGGCAGGAAAAGAAAGCAAACGCGATGTCGCTAGTAACGGCGAGTGAACCCGACACAGTCCAAACCGAAGCCTTCGGGCAATGTGGTGTATGGACTGACATTCATCAGTCGAACCTCTATCAGAAGTCTTCTGGAACGGAGCATGAAACAGGGTGACAATCCCGTACGATAGACCAGTACGCTGTGCGTCAGTTCCCGAGTAGCGGGGGTCGGAAATCCCTCGTGAATATCGCGGGCATCGACCGCGAAGACTCAATACGTCTTGAGACCGATAGCGAACAAGTAGCGTGAGCGAACGCTGAAAAGCACCTCGAAAAGAGAGGTGAAATAGGGCCTGAAATCAAGTGGCGATGGAGCGACAGGGCATACAAGGCCCAGCAAAAAACGAACCGGGTGCAAACCCCCAGTAGGAATTGCTGGGAGCCGATGTTCTGTCGTACGTTTTGAAAAACGAGCCAGGGAGTGTATCATAATGGCGAGCCTAACCCGAGTATCGGGGCAGGCACAGGGAAACCAATACGACCGCAGCGCTTTGCGCGAGGGTCACCGTCTTCAAGGGCGGGGAGTCATTGGGGTACGACCCGAAACCGGATGATCTACGCATGGGCAAGGCGAAGCGTGGCGAAAGCCACGTGGAGGCCTGCTAGAGTTGGTGTCCTACAATACCCTCTCGTGACCTATGTGTAGGGGTGAAAGGCCCATCGAATCCGGCAACAGCTGGTTCCAACCGAAACATGTCGAAGCATGACCTCCGTAGAGATAGTCCGTGAGGTAGAGCGACCGATTGGGAACGCCGCCTCCGAGAGGAGTCGGCCTCCCTGTCAAACTCCAAACTTACGGACGTTGTTGACGCGGGGAATCCGGTGCGCGGGGTAAGCCTGTGTACCGTGAGGGAGACAACCCAGAGCTGGGTTAAGGTCCCCAAATGTGAGCTAAGTGCGATTGAAGGTGGTCGCAAGCCCTAAACAGCCGGGAGGTGAGCTTAGAAGCAGCTACCCTCTAAGAATAGCGTAACAGCTTACCGGCCGAGGTTTGCGGCGCCGAAAATGATCGGGGCTCAAGTTCACTACCGAGACCTAGCGGCACTCTTGATCGAGTGATCCAGTAGGTTGGCATTCTGAATGGGTGGAAGTGCGGGCGAGAGTTCGTATGGACCGTTCAGTATAGAAAATCCTGGCCATAGTAGCAGCGTTAGTCGGGTGTGAACCCCGACGACCTAACGAGTAAGGGTTCCTCAGCAATGCTTATCAGCTGAGGGTTAGCCGATCCTAAGTCCCATCGCAATTCGAGTGGGACAACAGGGAAACTGGTTAATATTCCAGTGCTAACACCATTCAAAGTCGACGCCTCAGGAAACATCAAGCCGGGCTTTCGCCCGGTCGAATCATCAAAATCCGTGGAAGCCGTAATGGCAGGAAGCGGATGAATGTTGAGATAGCGCAAGTTGATGGTACCCGGGGCCCGTGAAAAGACGAGTGTGTTAATCGTACCGAGATCCGACACAGGTACTCTGGCGGTGAAAGCCAAGGTCTGTCGGGATCAACCGACGTTAGGGAATTCGGCAAGTTAGTCCCGTAAGTTCGCGATAAGGGATGCCTGCCCTGTATAAGGGCAGGCCGCAGTGACTCGGACGCTCCAACTGTCTAGTAACAACATAGGTGACCGCAAATCCGTAAGGACTCGTACGGTCACTGAATCCTGCCCAGTGCGGGTATCTGAACACCCAGTACAATGGGACGAAGGACCCGTTAACGGCGGGGGTAACTATGACCCTCTTAAGGTAGCGTAGTACCTTGCCGCTTCAGTAGCGGCTTGCATGAATGGATCAATGAGAGCGTCACTGTCCCAACGTTGGGCCCGGTGAACTGTACGTTCCAGTGCGGAGTCTGGAGACCCCCAAGGGGAAGCGAAGACCCTATAGAGCTTTACTGCAGGCTGTCGCTGGGACACGGTCGCTACTGTGCAGCATAGGTAGGAGCCATTACACAGGTACCCGCGCTAGCGGGCCACCGAGGCATCAGTGAAATACTACCCGGTAGTGACTGTGACCCTCACTCCTGGCGGAGGACACCGGTAGCCAGGCAGTTTGACTGGGGCGGTACGCGCTCGAAAAGATATCGAGCGCGCCCCAAGATTTCCTCACCCGAGTCGGAGACTCGGAGAAGAGCGCAAGAGCATAAGGAAGTCTGACAGTGTCCTACACAACGAGGGACGCTGACGCGAAAGCGTGGTCTAGCGAACCAATGAGCCTGCTTGATGCGGGCCATTGATGACAGAAAAGCTACCTTAGGGATAACAGAGTCGTCACCGGCAAGAGCACATATCGACCCGGTGGCTTGCTACCTCGATGTCGGTTCCCTCCATCCTGCCCGTGCAGAATCGGGCAAGGGTGAGGTTGTTCGCCTATTAAAGGAGGTCGTGAGCTGGGTTTAGACCGTCGTGAGACAGGTCGGCTGCTATCTATTGGGGGTGTTACGGTATCTGACGGGAACGTTCGTATAGTACGAGAGGAACTACGAATGGGTGCCACTGGTGTACCAGTCGTTCGAAAGAGCGCGTGCTGGGCAGCCACGCACCACGGGGTAAGAGCTGAATGCATCTAAGCTCGAAACCCACCTGGAAAAGAGATACCACCTGAGACCACTCGTAAAAGACGAGTTCGATAGGCTCGGGATGTACGCGCCGAGGCAACGAGGCGTTCAGTCCGCGAGAACTAACAGGTCAATGCCACACAATCATACCGCATATTGGAATTCACACGCACACGCGTGTGAGTCCAGGCGCAAACTGGATTGCACACACTACATACGGTTCAAATGAACCATCAACGATTGGTATCCACGTCACGGTTCGATTCCGTGAGTTGACGTTAAGGCGGCCACAGCGACAGGGCCACACCCGTACCCATCCCGAACACGGTAGTTAAGCCTGTCTGCGTTTCGATCAGTACTGGAGTGCGCGAGCCTCTGGGAAATTCGATTCGCCGCCTCCCACTCATACTCTCATTCATTACCCACCGATGAGCAGCAGCTCTCGGTGGGTTTTCGCTATTTATTAGAACTATAGAAAGCTGGGATTTCGTTATTTTTGTACGCTGTCACACCGCTTCAAGCAGTCATTACTATACCTCTCGTGCATACTCCCGAATTTCGGAGAGAAATTTCGCACCGACGCGCCGACGTTTCGGTACAGCGGTTATTTATCCTTCGTGATGTTTTTCACGTAACACATCTCTCGAGAACTATGAACGACGATAAAGCGTCGAACGGCGAGCGATGGTCGCGCCGTCGAGCAATCGTGGCGCTCGGTGGGATGGTAACGGTTGCGGGCTGTCTCACCGAGTCGAAACTAGGGTAGTCTCCGTCCACGCGGGACGCGACCATCGAATCAACGGGCGAGGGGGATTCGTGGCCGTGCTTCGGCCGCGATGCGGGAAATCACGGTTCGGCATCGACTGCGAGCGCTCCCGCGCGAAACCCGCGAGTTGAATGATTTTTCGACGCCGGAACGCCGACGATGAACAGTTCACCGGTCTTGGTGGACGACGTTGTTTACACGACGGAAACGGGCGACCACGGCGGTATCTGCGCGGTCGATACGAACACCGGCGAGCGAATCTGGAAGTTCGACACCGACGGGTACGTCTCGTCGGCACCTGCCGTCGTCGATGGCATTCTCTACGCCGGAATGTGGGGAAAGTGGTTCTACGCGGTGGACGTCGCGAACGGAAGTAAGCGATGGAAGGTCGATGTCGCTCACCGATTTAGTTCGTCCTCGCCGGTCGTCGCAGACGGGCGGGTTTTCGTCGGGACGGTAGGTGACAGTCCGCTCGTCGTCACCGACCCGGAGGACGAAGAGCAGTTCGAGGCCTGCGCTGTGCTCGCTTTCGATGCGAAAACCGGGGACGAATTGTGGCACTACGACGATTTCGGCGAATGCAACAGCGTCGAATCGTCGCCCACGGTCGCGGACGGCGTCGTCTACGTCGGGTGCAGACACGGCGTTTCGGCAGTGACGGTCGATGGCGAAAACGCGTGGCGACTCAATTTCAAGGGCGAGCGCGAGGACGACCCATACGTGGACTCGTCTCCAGCGGTTGCCGGTGGTCGCGTTTTCACTGGGGCGTCCGATGGCCAACTCAGAGCAATCAGTGAGAAATAGGCTGTCGAGTGTCGGTGCGTTGCTGTCGTGAACTGCGGTAAGTAGTGCTATGGTGGTTGGTGGTGCTGTGGATATGGTGCTGGACGCGGCATGCCGTCGCTCACTCCTTGCAGTCGTTCGCATTGTAATCCTTTCCGGGGTGGAGTATTTCCCTCGTCAAAAGAAGGCCAATCCGGACAGCATCGGTTCGTTTTGGTTGCGCGGTCGTCGAGGTCGGGTGCGCGTGCACACCGACCCGAAAAACACCACTGAAATACCATGATAATTTTGCATATATCCTCCGGCTTTCGGAGGACATAATAGCTTTCGATGCCGGTCGTAGCCGACGATATTTAATACGTAGAGCGAAGAACACTACCGGTAGGAATGGTCTCCATCGATTCGTCGTCTATCGGGCGAAAACTCCTCCTCGTCGCCCCGTTGATTCTCCTCGTTGCACTGACCCTCGCAGTTGGTTTCGTCGAACTACCGTGGAACGACGGCCTCGACGAGAAATCGGCCGAACCGACCGCGCTCGACCACTGCCGAACGATTTCCGAGCCCGGTGAGTACGTTCTCACCGACGATTTCGGCGGCACGACCGGATTGGCGAGCAGTTGCCTCGTCATCAATTCGAGCGACGTTCGGATAAACGGCTCCGGACACACCATGTTGGGGAGGGGGGTCACCGACTCCACGGGAATCGTGGTCGATAACAAATCCGGCGTCTCGAACGTGACGATTCATTCTGTTCGGGTCGAGCGGTGGAATCGCGCGATTCACCTCCGCAACGCTTCGGACGTGACGATTCGAAACGCGAGCACTGTTCGGAGCGCGACCGGAATCACGGTGTGGAACAGCACCGGCGTCACGGTGAAAAACACGTGGATCGCCCGCAATCTGTTCGGCGTCGTCGTTGACAACCGAAGCCAGCAGGTGAATCTCACGTCAGCTCGGTATCGCGATAACTCCGCCGCAAACAGCACGCGTGGGACGGGCGAAGTGTAGCACGTAGCCGCCATTCGAGTTGCTTTCGTCACTCGGGTCGTTTCGTTATTTAAGATATTTCTTTACTCGGGCTGTTCCTCTCCGGGTGCCTGCTCCGCTTTTTTCTTGATGATATCCGCCCAATCCGGGTACTCCTTCCGCTCTTCGCCCTCGTACTCGGGGTCGCCGGACATGGCCTTGATACTGCTCGCATCGTCCAAATCCCACACTGCGCCATCTTCGTGAAACAATCCGTTGAGAACGCCGTGTTCGCGGAGGTAGAGCGAGAACGCCGGTTTAACCATAAGCGACCAGAAGAAGTTCCCAATGCCGGATCGTTGAATCGTCGGCGCGAGTGAGGCATAGTCGGGAACCGCGGCCTCGCCAGACACCTCCGCGAAGAATGTATCGCCGGGACGGATTCGCTGCCACTCGGAAAGCCACACCGGGGCACCGATCTTGTCCTGAATGTGGTTCGCCTGCCGCAACACGCCCTCATAGAGGTCTGTCGTCCGGGCGAAGTTGTAGTGGAACTGGAGGATGTCCATCCCCCATTCGAGATAGTCGGCGTTGTTCGCCAAACTGGTCGAACCCATCGAAAGCGGGAGTTCGCCCTGATATAGGGTGAGCGTTTTTGACATCTGCCGGAAAAACCGAATGTCTTTCTCATTCCAACCGGGTTCGTTAGTCAGTTCGATGGCCAGCAGTCGCTCGTCGTTGCGATAGCGCTCCATGAACTCGACAATAAAATCGCGCGGATCGTCCCACAGTGATTTGCTCGCCATAGTTCTCGTCGAGGGTGAGAACGCCTGCACCGCGGTTCGCGGATCGTCGTTGATGAGATTTTCGTAGGTAGGTTCGCGCCCTACGCTGTCGAACAGGCCGAGCAGCACGCGCATGCCATAGCTGTCGGCGGTGGAAAGGAAGTGTTCGAGCGCCTCCCAGTGCTCGTCGGGATGTTCGAGCCAGTATTCGTAGCTCATCCACGTCCGAATGGCGTTTAAGTTGACGCTGTCGGCGTAACCCAAATCCCGTTCGATGATTTCGGGGTCGTAATCCCGCCACATCTGATATCGATTGAACGCCCGTGCGGGGATGTAAATAGCGCCGCGAACGTCCACTGGCGCGTCGGTTTCCGGCGGGAGGTTGACCGCGACGTGACGATTCTTCTGGTTTCCGGTTCGGTTCGAAGTGGAGGTCCCGAATATCGTACTTCCGGTGATTGTCGGGAGTCCGCCAGCACTCGCACCGACACCGGCGAGAAACTGACGGCGACCAACTCGTCTGCTCATACCTTGCGTTCACGCTCGAAGATGAACAAACTGTCCCTCGGTGACGGCTCCCTCGGGTTGAATCGATGAAATCTGTGTGGTCGTGACACACCGGAGTGTAACCGACATCACAACGGCGCGGAATACTTTCTCGTCTCGAAATCTATATTGTACCGCCGGAAGAGATATTCCAAACAGTCGGAACAAGTATCACTGCTCAATTCGTTCGATTTTCGCATGGTTGATGTAAGTGGGCATTTTGGGATGGCACTGTTGTTCGCCGGGCCAGCGTGGATCGTTTGGGGTCGGCGTGGGGCACTCGGATTTACGGCCTTCGCGCTGGTGACGGCGATGCTTCCGGACATGGATTTGCCCCTTCGGCACGTTCTTCTGGTCTCTCACCACGGTATCACGCACACGCTGTTGTTCGTCGGAATCGTAAGTATCCTCGGCGGAGCGGCCAACGCGCGCATTCTCACCGCACCGTTGAACGCAAATCGGTGGATACGAGCACCGATATTCCGCCCGAAACGGTATTCGTTTTCGTAACCAGTGGTCTCCTCACGGGCGGTATCAGCCACATCTTTGCGGACCTGCTTTCGGCACCCGACATCGCCGCCCGCTGTCGCCGTTCTGGCCGGTGTACAGCGACCCCGTCATCATCGACGTTATCTACTTGATTCGCCGTTCTGGAACTTCGGACTGCTCGCGGTGGCCATCGGGATACACTTTGTTCTCGCTGGAAATCGACGATACCCGCTCGACACGTGCTACCGACTGGGGGTTCCTGATGACGTCCCGAACATTCGCACGATTTAGGACGAACGTAACCCATTCATTTCGTTCATCGACGGTTCGCGTGCGTCGCAACCGGTATCGCGTTTCACCCATCAAATCCCCATTTTTCGCCGTCTTAGCTGGTTTCTAACCCGTTTCGACTGTTCGTGAACCGAAAACGGTCGATGGTGCTGATAAGGCCTGCCAGTACATACACGAGTGCGCCGATCCCGGCGCAAGAGAAACGAAACGACACACGACGCGAGAGAAACGAAACGACACACGACGCGAGAGAAACGGCGAAACAAAGCGACACAGTACGACAATGCGATTCGTCCGAGTTAGGAATTTGAGTCATCCGACCTGCCGACCTGAACTGCCGCAAAAACAGTCTCTTCCCCCCTTCGGCCTTCCACCATGAAAGTTACGCCACAGTTGCTCAAAGAATTGCTCACGATTGTCACTATGCTTACGACGTTCGTCAACACGATGACAGAGATGGCACATATCACGAACACGCGAATCGTCATCGTCGTTCTGCTGGCCTGCCTCCTCGGATTGACCTTGTTGATGCGAGAGTGAGTAACGAGTGAACGGCCGATGACGCACGAGCGAGAAAATCGAGCACCATCGACCGTCATGCCCACAAGAGTATTTCAGTCAGGTTGTCGAATAGGGTATCGGGAGGGGTGTCAGTGCTTATCATCGATTCGAGTAGCGTCGTTCCACCGCTCGCAGGCCACGAGCTGCTCTTTCTGTTCGGGCAGTTGTTCATTCTCCTATTCACGGCCCGCGTTCTTGGCGAAGTAGCTAGATACTTCGATTTTCCGTCGGTGTTGGGCGAACTGCTCGCGGGTATTGTCCTCGGACCGTCAATACTCGGAGCGCTCTTTCCGGGTCTTTTCGTAGCGTTGTTTCCGCCCAACCCAGCGCAGTATCACCTGATCGAAGCGGTTTCGTGGCTCGGGCTGCTCATGCTGTTGGTCGTCACCGGCTTCGAAACCGACCTCGACCTCATCGCCAGTCGGGCCCGCAGAGCCACCTCGATTGCGAGCGCGAGCATCGTTGTCCCGTTCGTCCTCGGATTCGGTATCGCGTGGGTGCTTCCGTCGACGTTCCTCACGGCGGACGGAAACCGGTTCGTGTTCAGCCTCTTCATCGCGACCGCGCTCTCCATCTCCGCGATTCCCGTCATCGCAAAAATTCTCCTCGACCTCGGTATCATCGAGCGCGAAATCAGCCAGTTGACCATCGCCTCGGGGATGATAAATGACACTGTCGGCTGGATTCTCCTCGCCGTCGTCGCCGGACTCGCGCGCGGCACCGAGGAAACGGCGATAACGACCGCGGGGACGACGATTATCTCCCTCGCTATTTTCCTCCTGTTGTCGTTTACCGTCGGCCTCCGCCTCGTTTCCCGCCTCATTCGCTGGGTCGATAGCACGTTCAACAGCGACCTCTCGCTCGTCACGACGGTTATGATTCTCGCGCTGGGCGTCGGGACGCTTACGCACGCGCTCAGGCTGGAGGCCGTCCTCGGCGCGTTCGTCGTCGGCGTTCTCGTCGGGCGGGTGAATCGGTTCGACCAAGGGGTTCGTCACGTCTTCGAAGTCATCACGCTGGGTATCTTCGCCCCAATATTTTTCGCCACGGCGGGACTCCGCGTCGATTTGACGGCCCTCACGACGCCGTCGATACTGCTCGTCTGTGCCGTCGTGTTAGCCGTCGCCATCGCCGGAAAGTTCATCGGCGCGTTCGTCGGTGCGCGCGGTGCTGGACTGTCGAACTGGGAAGGCATCGCAATCGGGGCGGGATTGAACGCCCGCGGTGCGCTGGAAATCATCGTCGCAACCGTCGGCCTCAGCCTCGGCGTGTTAACCGAGACGATGTATACGATAATCGTCGTCATCGCCATCGTTACTTCGCTGTTCGCGCCGCCGATTCTCCGCTTCGCCATCGATCACATCGAACTTTCGGGCGAAGAAGAGCGACGGTTACAGCGCAAACAACGAGATGAACAGAGCTTTTTGGGGTCGGTCTCGCGTGTCCTGCTCCCGACGCGCTGTAGCGTCCACGCCCAACTCGCCGCACAGTTGCTGGGGCACATCGGCCGAAATCGAGATATTGAAGTGACGAACATGTACGTCGTCGGCGCGAGCGAATCGAAAGGTAGTTCGATAGTCAGCCGAATACGCCGACGCCTCTCCAAACACGGTTCGAATACGCCCGATCCGCGGAGTAATGGTGGCTCCTCGGCTAGAAATCACACCGAAAACGCCGTCGCAGAGAACTGTCTCGACATCGCCACGCAACAGCTATCGCTTTCCGAGGAGATGGTTCACAATCGCGTTCGTCCCAGACGGGGGCCAGTCGGCGAGACCGTCACCCAGGAACTCCACCGAGGATACGACTTCTTGGTGCTCGGGATGGGAACCGAGAATGGCGAAGCCGGCCGCGAAACAAGAGACGGTGGAATGAAAACGGAGAATGGCGAAACGGGTCGTAGACCCGGGGATGGCAACGGACGACCGCTGTTCGACCTCGGTATCGAAGACGTGCTTCAAGCGACATCGACGCCCGTTATGGCCGTGAACGCCAACGTCGATAGCGGAAACGGGCCGCTCGACTCGGTTCCGATTCGACGAATTCTCGTCCCAACGGTCGGAACCGAATTCAGCCGTCACGCCGCCGAAATCGCCTTCGAAATCGCGCTCGACTGCAACGCATTGGTGGAAGTCGTGCACGTCATCGACCTCAGGCGACTCCAAGAACTGTTCGTCGGCGAGGCGGACGTGTCCGAGGCGGTCGAAATCGGCACTGAAATCGCCGATCGAGAAGCGATGCTCGGTCGGCAACTCGGTGCGAACGTGCTGACCGACGTGCTTATGGACGACCATCCGGAGCGCGCGATAATCAACCGAGCGACGACGAACGAGGTCGACCTCATCGTTCTCGGAAGCGAACTCCGGTCGCTCTCACAGCGCGCGTTTTTCGGCTATCACGTCGAATACGTGCTGAAAAATGCGCCCTGCTCGGTCGCGGTGGTAAGCTCCCGGTAGGACGCGAAACATTCGGCCGGAACGTTTCGGTCATCACCGTCGAGATTGAGATAATCGTTCCGCGAAGGGCATTTCTCGAAAAGATTCATACGCGAACAGCGACTCAAATCTAGTGCGAACTGAATGGGGGATGTTAGCATGGAGGATTCAAACGACACGGATGACGCACTTCGCACAGATGGTTCAATCATCGTTCCGCCGGACGATGAATCACCAACGTGGCTCGAACGCAAGCAACGAACGCAGGGACTAGCTCGCCTAACCTACGAATATTTCGAGCACGCGCGCTACGAAGACCAGCAGTTGCGACAGGACTCCAGCTACGTCGAGCGTGACGTGCTGGCGTTTCCGACGTGGCCCCACGAGATGATTCGCAACCTCTCCATCGTGAGCTTTTTCGTCGGAATGATTCTGTTTCTCTCCGCGACGCTTCCGCCTCATCTCGGCCCACCGGCCGACCCGAGTTCGACGCCGCTCATCATCCTTCCCGACTGGTATCTGTACTGGTCGTTCGGCCTGCTAAAACTCGGGCCGCTGAACCCGGAGCTCACCGTCCTCGGCGGGGATAAGCTGATGGCCGACCGAACCTACGGCGTCATCGCGAACATCGTCGTCGTCGGCGTCATCGCCATCGTCCCGTTCCTGAACAAAGGAAGCGCCCGGCGACCGGTCGAAGAGCCGTTCTGGGCCGCGGTCGGCGTGTTCGGCGTTATTTTCGCCATCACGATTAGCGCCTTCGCGGTACAGAACCTCGTCCCCATCGACGCGAACTTGCTCTTCGACCTCACGATGCTCCTTCCGTTCGTCGGCGGGCTCATGACCTACGCGATTCTCAAATCGATGCGCGAGGGATACATGTTCGAACTCAACCGACGCTACTACCGACTGCGCCCACCGAAGTGAGCGCGGTCGGGCGGTATCGTTGGAAAACCGACGGAAACCGAGCCTCCGCTCAGTCGATGGTACCCAAACGACCCGGCGCGCCTCCGGCGACGCCGGGTCGCCGAAGCGCGTCCCAGAGCGTCGCTTGATTGCTCGTTACGACCGGAATTCCGAGGTCGGCTTCGAGCGCTTCTATCGACGGAAACGTCCGGTAGTTCGTGCAGGAGACGAACACGGCGTCTACGGAGTCGGCGAGCGGTTTCGAATCGCCTGCCGACTCCGACTTCGAGTTCGAAGTCGGTTCAGAATCTGATTTTGAACTCGACTCCGACCGGGAACTCGAATCCGAATTTAGTTCGAGTTCCGAAACGACTTTCCGAACCTGTCGGTAGGTGTCTTCGGGTCGCAGCGTCCCGATTCCGATGTTCGCCTCGATTCCGCGTCCGTCCAGTTCGACCACGTCGAATCCGGCGTCGTTCAAGTACGATTCCTCGCGGTCGTTCAGTTCGTCGGTGTACGGCGTCACGACCGCGATTCGTTCGGCGTCGAGCGCCCGCAGCGCGCGTTTGACCGACAGCGCGGTGGCGACCGCGGGCACTTCCGCCGTCTCCGACAGCGACCGTTCGAGGTCGCCGTCGAATCCGCTTCCGTGCAGGAGGCTTCCGGTCGTGCAGGCGTAGGCCACCACGTCCACGTTCGCGTGGGCGAGTCGCTCCGCGCAGGCGACCGCATCGTCCGCCATCGAATCCAGCTCCGCCACGGTCACCGATTCGAGGGGCATCCGGGCCGCGTGAAGGCTCACGCCGTCGGGGAGCGCCCGCCGAAACTCGCCTTCGACGGTCGTGTTCGAGGACGGGACGACGACGCCGAGACGGGCGCGCCAGCCGAACATTATCGCCACCTCCGTTCCCGATTTTCGCTCATTCGTCCCGCTCCATTTTTTCGTCCTTACGGTCGCGTTCGATCTCCGCCGGGTCGCGTTCGTCGGCGAATCCGTGGCCGCCGCCGCCCGGCGTGGCGACGGTAATCGTCGTCCCGGAAGATACGTCGCGCGTCGTCTTCGCCGGAACGAGTTCGCCCGAAATGCGGTTCTCGCCCGGCTCGCCGTCCTCTCCGCCCGCGATGCCTCGCGGAGCGACTCGACGGCGTTCGGTCAGCAGGGACACCGTTGCGTCCGCTTCGACCGTAACGGAACGAACGACGCCGAGGCCGCCCCGGTGTTCGCCGCGCCCGCCGCTGTTTTCGCGGAGCCCGTACTCCTCCACGAACAGCGGATATTCGGCTTCGAGCGCCTCGACCGGCGTGTTCAGCGTGTTGGTCATCCCGACCTGCACGCCGTCCATGCCGTCCTTCGTCGGCCTGCCGCCGAATCCACCGGCGATGGTTTCGTAATAGGTAAAGCCGTCGTCGCCGCCGCCCCGACTTCCGATGGTGAGGTTGTTCATCGTTCCCTGCCCCTGCGCGGGAACGCGATCGGGTGCCGCCTCCGCGAACGCGGTGAACACCACGTCGGTTACGCGCTGGCTGGTTTCGACGTTGCCGCCGACGACCGCCGCGGGAGGCCGGGGATTCAGCAGCGACCTCTCGGGAACAGACACTGAAATCGGGTCGTAACAGCCCTGATTCGGCGGAATTTCCGGGTCGGTCACGCACCGGATGACGAAGTACACCGCGCTTTTGGCGACCGCCAGCGGCGCGTTCACGTTTCCGGCGACCTGTTCCGCGGTTCCGGCGAAATCGACCTCGATTCGGTCGCCGTCGACCGTCACCGACACCTCGATTGGAATCTCATCGTCCGTGACGCCGTCGCCCTCCATCACGTCGCGGGCGCGGAACTCCCCGTCCGGCAGGTCGGCGAGTTCCGCGCTGATGCGTTCGCGTGAGTAGTTCATCACCGCGTCGAAGGCAGAGACGACGCGGGTTTCGCCGTGTTCTTCCACGAGGTCGCCGAGTCGCTCTTCCGCCCGTTCGTTGGCCGCGATTTGCGCGCGGATGTCCGCCTTGCGTTCGCCGGGATTCCGGACGTTCGCGAGCAGGAGGTTCATCACGTCGTCGTTCACGTCGCCGCCCGTTACAAGTCGAACCGGCGGCAGTCGGATTCCCTCTTGATAGATTTCCCGCGCTCCGGCGGGCATGCTTCCAGGGGTCATCCCGCCCACGTCGGCGTGGTGCGCGCGGGAACCCGCGTAGCCGAGAATCTCACCGTCGATAGAAACCGGTGATACCATCGTCACGTCGGGGAGGTGGGTTCCGCCTTCGAACGGGTCGTTTAGCACGAACACGTCGCCGGGTTCCGGGTCGTACGAAAGCACCGTCGTCACCGCCGCGGGCATCGCACCAAGGTGAACCGGGATGTGTTCGGCCTGCGCGACGAGTCGCCCCTCGGCGTCGAAGAGGGCCGTGGAGCAGTCTCGGCGCTCCTTGATGTTCGGCGAGTACGACGACGTGATGAGCACGTGGCCCATCTCCTCGGCGACGCTCTCGAACTGATTGCGCATGATTTCGAGCGTCACCGGGTCGATGTCCGCCGCCGATTCAGTTCCGCTCATTCTCCATCACCTCCCGACAGCACGAGCGTTCCATCCGCTTGCACCGTTCCCGTCCACGCCGGGGGGACGACGACGGTGCTTTCTTTCTGTTCGAGAATTGCGGGACCTTCGACCGTTCGACCCTCACCGAGTCCGACCCGGTCGAAAACCGGCGTCTCGTGGCGCTGATCGCCGAAAAAGACCTCTCGGGATCCCTTTCTGGCTTCGCCCGCGGTTCGGTAGGAGACGGCGGGCGATTCGCGTTCGACGACCGCCGTCGCTCGCAGATTCACGAGTTCTATCGGATCGTCCATCGTGTAGCCGTAGGCGTTTTCGTGCGCCTCACGGAATCGCTCCGCGACCGCCTCGGCGTCGAACGATTCTCCGGCGGAAACCGTGAGTTCGAAGCTCTGGCCCACGTATCGTAGATCCGCCGCCCGACGAACCGCCGCGGTCTCGGGCTTTTCCACGTCGGAAAGCACGTCGTCCGTGAGTTCGTCGTAGGTCGATTCGACCGAATCCAGTGTGATTCCAGAAAGCTGGCTTCGCAGTGTTTTGACCGAATCGTGTTTCTCGTCCGCGGCGAGGAGGCCGTAGGCCGACAGCACGCCGCAGGCGTGGGGGACGACGACCGAGCTCATGTCGAGACTTTCAGCGAGCGCGGCGGCGTGCATCGGTCCTGCGCCGCCGAACGCGACGAGGCCGAACCCGCGCGGGTCGTGACCGCGTTCGACAGTCACGGCCCGAATCGCTCGCGTCATGTTCGCGTTTGCGACCCGGAAGACGCCGCGCGCGGCGTCGAGCGCGCTTTCGAGTCCCGCCTCGTCAGCGAGTCGGGAGAGGGCGTCGTGGGCAGCCTGCACGTCCAGTTCGAGCTCGCCGCCGAGAGCCGAACTCCCGCCGATGTAGCCGAGGACGACGTTCGCGTCGGTGACCGTGGGTTTTGTTCCACCGCGCCCGTAGCAGGCCGGGCCGGGGTTCGCGCCGGACGACTGCGGGCCGACCCGGAGCGCGTTTCCGGCGTCAATCCACGCGATTGAACCTCCGCCAGCGCCGACCGTGTTCACGTCGACCATCGGGGTTTTGATCGGTCGGCCGTTGATTTCGGCGTTCGTCGTTCGCTCGACCTCGCCGTCCCGGACGAGGCTCACGTCGCTCGACGTGCCGCCCATGTCGAAGGTGACCAATCCGTCGAGATTGCTCTGGTTCGCCGTTTCCGCCGCGCCGACGACGCCCCCGGCGGGACCCGACATCGTCGTCGTCACCGCGTGTTCGCGGACGGTTTTCGCCGGGGCGATGCCGCCGTTCGCCTGCATGATTCGCGGCACCGGCACGCCGAGGGTTTCGGCGCGCTCCTCCAACCGACCGATGTAGGCGTCGATGGCCGGAGTGACGTAGGCGTCCACGACCGTCGTCGATGTTCGTTCGTACTCACGGAACTCCGCGAGCACTTCGTGCGACGCGGAGACGGGAACGTCGAGTTCCTCGCGGAGGGTGTCGGCAACCAACTGCTCGTTTTCCGGATGCTGATAGGCGTGTAGAAGGGCGACTGCGACGCTTTCCGCGCCGCAGTCGCGGATGCGTTTCGCGACCTTTCGAATCTCGTTTTCGTCGGGCGAAGCCCGAACCCCGCCGATTGCGGTTCGCTCCGCGACTTCGAACCTGCGCCGCCGCGGAACGAGCGGCGCGGGTTTGTCCGCGTTCACGTCGTACAGGTCGGGGCGGGCCTGTCGCCCGATTTCCAGCACGTCGCGGAAGCCCTCGGTGGTCACGAGGGCCGTTTTCGCCCCGTTCTCTTCGAGCAGGGCGTTGACGGAAACCGTCATCGCGTGGGTGAAGGCGTCTACGTCGCTCGGGTCGATTCCGGCCTCCTCGCAGGCTTTTTCGATACCGGAAATGACGCCGACGCTCTGGTCGTCCGTGCTCGGAACTTTCGCCGTCACGAGTTCGTCGTCGGGCGGAAGGAGAACCACGTCCGTGAACGTTCCGCCAACGTCCACGCCGACGCGGGTGTTCCCGGCCATTCAGAACACCCCCAAACTCTGCGCAACGCCGTAGAGTGATCGGAATCCGAGCCAAACGACGACGAGCGTGACGACCACGCCGATGACGTTCTGGGCGGTGCTGTTCACGTACTCCCCGAGAATGTCGCGGTCGTTCATCACGTAGATGAGGAAGAGTGCGACGATGGGAAGAAGGATTCCGTTTGCGACCTGCGCGAAGACGATTGCCTGCACGGGCTGGAAACCGAGGGCGGAAAAGACGATGCCGACGAGCAGAATCGAACCCCAGACGGCGCGGAACTTCGTCGATTTGAGGTCGGTGTCCCAACCGAGCGCCCCGGCGGTGGCGTAGGCTCCGGCCAGCGGCGCGGTCGTCGCGCTCGTGAACCCGGCGGCAAATAGGCCGATGCTGAATAGAACGGTCGCCTGCGTCCCCGCGAGCGGTTCTATCTGTTCCGCCATCGTACTCACGTCGCTGATTTCGGTGCCGACGGGGAACACCGCCGCGGCGGTGACGAGGATGGCGATGGTAATTACGCCGCCGATGAGAATCGAGAGTATCGTGTCGGCGCGCGATTCCGGCAACTCGTCCGGCCCGGCCCACCGCTCTTGGACGCTCCCGGCGTGCAAGAAGAGGTTGTAGCCGACGACGGTGGTTCCGATGAGACCCGTAATGAGGAAGACGGAGCCCTCCGGAACGCTGGGGACGAATCCCATCGCCAGCGCGCCGAGGTCGGGGCCGATGATTATTGCGTTGGCGACGAACGCGACGGCCATGAGCGCCACGAGGCCGACGAGGGACTTCTCGATGAGTTTGTACCGACCGGTCCACAGCAGTACGCCGGCGCAGATTCCCATCAGCGGTCCCCAAACGTTCGCGCTGACACCCGTGATTCCGGCGAGCCCGGCGGCCCCGCCGAGGATGTTCCCGGTTTCGTAGGCCGCGGTTCCGACTCCGATTGCGCTCACAACGAGTGCGATGCTGACCGTCGAGAAAACGGGGTTGTCGAACTGGTCTTTGAGTGCCTCGCCGAGTCCGTTTCGCGATACGACGCCGAGACGGGCGCTCATCTCCTGCAACACGATGGTTGCGACGATTGAAAACACGATGGTCCAGACGAGGGCGTAGCCGAACTCCGCACCCGTTACGCTCGCGGTCGTCACGGTTCCAGGGCCGATGAACGCCGCCGCGACCATCGCGCCAGGGCCGATGGATTGTATCCTATCTATAATGTTCATGGTTGTTGACGTGCTATGTCGCCACAACCCATGGTTTGAACTTAAAACCCTCCTAAGAATGCCGTGTACTGCTTTCTACGCTACTGTGTGGTTGTTATGAAGTAGTATGAAACCGTATGTGGTGTTCACACGGTACCAAATTTTTCCCCCTTCCTTTCTCTCGTTCAAACTCCCCTCTCAGTCGTCTCGAATTTCCGTAATAAGCACCTTCGAAACCCCTTCCTCTACTTCCAGTTCGAACGGCAGCCGGGCCGTGCTCAACTCGATGAATCGCATCATGAACCATTTCACCGATTCGGTCGGGAAGACGACGTGGTAGGTGTCGCCCTCCGTCGCGCGAACGGTCAAAAATCCGCACAGCGACAGCCAATCGAGCAGTTCGCCGAGGCTGTCGAACCGGCGTTCGTACTCGCGAGCGTGGTATTCGGACACTTGGTCGGCCAGCTCGAGAAAATCGGAATTCGGTTCGCCCGTCTCGTCCTCCACGTAGTCCAGAAAACAGTGGAGAAAATCCACGTCGAGCAGAACGTGTTCGCCGCTCGATAGCATCTGGTGGTAGGCTTCCAGATTTTCCCCGGCGTCCGCCGTCGCGGCGTCGTAGTTCGCCGCGTAGAATGTGAGCGCCTGCCTGACGAGTTCGCTCTGGGCCTTGCCGGTCCGATTGACGAGGTTGTCGAGCGCCGTCTGTGCGTCGTCGTCAAGCGACACCGTAATGCGGTTCGTCATCTTGTCTCTACCTCTGGCGAGGAAGGTTATCGTTCTGTCCCCTTTTTCGAACTCGCGTTGAATTTTCGTACTGTTCCAGTGTTGATGCCGTTCGTTTCGCGCTACCGAGACTGGCTCTTTCTGGTAGGACTTTGAAGTAACCGAAGAGAAGCCGATAATATCACACTGTCCGCCACCAGGTGTCTCTCTCCTTTATTCCCAGCGCAAATATTTCGGACGTGTAACATCCACTGTCCGACGCACCGAGCCGGTTTCCACCACACTTCACATTTTAGCCGCTCCCCGGCGTATCCCCTTCCATGCCCGGGGCGGAGACGACCGACGGAAACTCCACGCAACGAAACCGAAACGCGCTGCTCGCGTGGGTTCTCGTCGCAAGCATGGCCATCGCAATTCTCACCAGCGCGCTCCGCGGCGATTACCTGTGGGCGGGATTCGGCGTCACGTCGATTCTCGTTGCGCTGATTCCGACGTTTGCCTTTCGCCGACCGACCGCGATGGTTCCGTGGGAATCGCTCCTCGCGGTTTCGCTCGGTCTCATCAGCGTCCCGCTCGGTTCGTTACTTCCGCGCTCACTCGCGACGTTCGTCGCCGTCGCCGGACTGGCGCTCGTGCTGGCCGTCGAGTTGGATACGTTCACTGCAGTCGAACTTTCGCCGTTCTTTGCGGTGTTGTTCGTCGTCGTCGCGACGATGGCCAGCGCGGGAGTGTGGGCCGTCGTGCAGTGGGTCGCTGACAGCACGCTCGGCACGCAAAACCTCCGAAGTCTCAACGACGTGATGTGGTCGCTTCTCGCGGCGACGGGGGCGGGCGTCATCGCCGGGGTTGTGTTCGCCGCGTACTTCCGACGCGTCGATACCGCGCGGTTCGGCTTCCGACCCCGCGACGGACGAAAGCAAGGAGAGGAGACGACGGCCGTAGGCGCGACCGACGGCCGGAACCTCTCCGAAACCCGCCAGCGACGGATCGTTCGGGGGTTCCAACTCGTCCTCATCGGCGTCCTGCTCTTCGGCCTATTCGAGCTGAACGTCGGCATTATCGTCAACACGGTGGTCGCGCTCGCACTGACCGAGGTTCCGGCCGTGCTCGAACGAAACTACGGCCTCCCGATGGATACGCGACTGACGCTCTGGATAGTCGTTCCCGTATTTTTGCACGCAATCGGGACGGTCGGCCTGTACCAGTCGATCGGCTTGTGGGATCAGTTAACTCACGCACTCTCGTCGTCGCTCGTTGCGGCGGCGGGCTACACGGTTGTTCGCGCGCTCGACGTTCACGCGGACTCCATCTACCTCCCCGCGGAGTTCATGTTCGTCTTCATCCTGCTTTTCACGCTGGCGTTCGGCGTTCTGTGGGAATTGCTGGAGTTCGGACTCGATGGGGTTGCGTCGATGACCGGAACCGAAAGCGTCCTCGCGCAGTATTCGCTCGACAACACGATGTTCGATTTGGTGTTCGACACCGTCGGCGGCGTCATCGTCGCAGTTTGGGGGGCGAGATACCTCTCGAACGTCTCCGATGCGCTCGCGTCGGAGACGTTCGATTCGTGACGAATTCGCGCCTTCCATCTGCAAATACCGCCATCCTGCCACTGCTGTTATACTCATCCGTGTTGCATGAGTGTCGGGGGAGAAATCGAAATGAGTACCGTCAGTACGCGGGACGATGAGGAGATAGCGAACACAGTACAGGACACGTGGCGACTGCTCATGGGCGTCGGCGTCGTGCTCACCGTCGTCGGATTGGCGGCCATTTTCACGCCGCTGTTTACCGGTATCGCGCTGTCGTTCTTGCTCGGAGCGTATCTTGTCCTCGGAGGTGTTGCACACTTCGTTCACGCCTTTTCCGGACGGGGATGGACGGGAGTTATCGGCCAGACGATTTTGGCGCTCGTTTTCGTCGTGGCCGGTATCGCGTTCCTGTTGAATCCTCTCGTCGGACTGTCGGCGTTGACTCTGCTGCTAATCACCTTTTTCCTCGTGGAAGGGCTGGTAGAAATTGGTATGGGACTCCGCCTGCGTCCGGCGCGGGGCTGGCTCTGGGTCGTCGTCAGCGGCGTCGTTTCGCTGGCCGTGGCGCTGTTCGTCTGGCTAGAGTATCCGAGCTCCGCCCTGTGGGCGGTCGGACTTTTGTTCGGTGTCGGCCTCTTAACGAGCGGTCTGTCGATAGTTGCAACTGCGATGGGTGGACGAGCGGTTGCGAAGGAGGCGGTCGGCGAAAAAGTCGGGGAGGTGGGGTAGTCAGTTTTCGCTTCGGATCGTCCGATTCCTTAGGTCGGAAGATTATCCGCGAAGAAGTCCCGGTCTTCCTGCTCGATTCCGAGGAGGTACAGCACACCGGCGAACGCGGCGAGCCCGAGGACGCCGCCGACGGCACCGTGAATGAATGCGACGACCGCGTTGGAACCCAGTCCAGTAACGTAGCCTTCGAGAACCGTTTTCGTGCCGACCATTACGGCCGCCGAGATGGCCCCGGCAAACACCGGTTTGAAGTACCGTCTGGAGTAGGGAAACAGCCGTTCCGTGTACCAGACTTGGATGATTCGAAGAGCGTTGATGGAGACGATGGTGGTCGCAGTTGCGATTGCGGCACCGATGAGTCCGAACTGCTGAATGAGCAGGTAGTTCATGACGACGTTACAGACGCCGAGTAGCCATTGATTGACGAGCGTGAGATAGTGGTGGTCGGTCATCATCAGCACGTATCCGGACGGCCCGACGCTCGCGTTCGCGAATTGGGCGACGACCAACAACAGCAAGACGGACGTTCCTTCCTGTGCGAACGAGTCGCTGAACAGAACCAGCAGTTCGTGCGCGTAGATGGTCGCACCGATTGCCGGGAACAGTCCCAGTGTAAACGTCCAGCGGGTGATTCGACGGTACAACGATTCGAGGTCGTCCATCTTCCCGTTGTTGTATAATCGGGATGCGATGGGAGGAAACAGTTGGCTGAACGCGCTCAGGGGAAGGAGGAGTATTCCTGCGAGGACGGTAGCAATCTTGTAAATACCCACCGCGTCTTGGGTCGTGATGTACGCTCCCGCTAAAAATCCGACCATCAGCAGGTCAACCTTGCTTGCAAGAACCTGCCCGGTTTGAGTGGCGGTGAGCGGCAGTGAAAAGTCGTAAAACTCGACCAGTTCCTTCCGTGATGCGCCGAGTTTCGGTTTGAGGCCAGCTTTCTCTACTATCAGCCACACGGCAAGACAGAACACGATGACCGTAGCGACGACCGTCGCGGCCACCGTTCCGATGACGGCGAATCCGAGCAGAAGCGCGACGCTGACGCCGACGACGCGGAGGAGTGGCGTCAGGATGTTCCGGATAAAGACTTGATACTCCGGCATTTCGAGACTCTTGAAGAGGCTCCCGAAACAGCTAATGAGCGTATCGAGGGGGAGGAGAAACGCGAATACGCGCAGAACATCGGTGAAGTACGGTTGGTACTCCGGGTCGACGAACTGCGTAATCCACGGGGCAGCTATGTAGATTCCCACCCCGACGGTGACTCCACCGACCAGCGAGGTTAGATAGGAGAGTCCGAGCATTCGCCGACGTTTCAGCGGGTCGTCGTTGTACTTTGGAACGAACTTCATGATGGCTTGGTTCGTCCCGAGATTGGTGAACACCTGTGCGAAGGTTAGAATAACCAGCCCAAGCGTGTAGACACTGAACAGCATCCCGCCGAGTCCCCGAACGAGCACCCAGTTCAGCAGGAATCGAAGGCCGTTGTCGAGACCCTTTCCGGCCATGAAAAAAGACGCACCGCGAGAAACGGATTGGAGCGATGAGTCCGACGATTGGTCAGCCATTATCTTAGAGTAGGGCTATACGATTAGAGCCGATTATCTTTTGCGCTTTTATCCCTGTATGCGAGCACATGTGTCGCACGGACGAATACAATGTCGGACGAACGAACTGAATATCCGTCAGAACGAAACCGGATTAATACGCGATGTTACAGGTACCCTAGCTCTTCGAGGCGAGACTCGGTCGCCGAATCTATCTGTATTTCGTCACTTCCGTTCGCCGCTGCAGTCGCCTTTGCTTCCTCGATTGGCGTGTCGAAGAAGTCGGTTTCGACTTCGGGTGTCCCCTCGTCCGTCTCGACTTTCTTCTGCCACGATAACCGGCTCGGGTCGATTTCGTATTCGGTTCGGGTTCCGAGCGAATCCCACACCGTCTTCGTCGTTCCCTCGTACACGCAGCGAATCATTCTGTCCCAGTACTCCCATTCGGATGGCGGTTCCGGCCCGGCGCTCATCCCGACCAGTTCGGCGGGGAGTCGGTCGCGGATTACGTCCGGAGTTTCCCCGTTCGCCAGTCCAACGACGAGGTCTCCAAAGTCGAGGTGGGATACGTATTCGTCTTCCTCCTTGTCGTAGCCTTCCGGCGGATTGATGAGCAACAGTGGAACGTGAATCAATCCTTCCGAGAGACTGCTCTTGTGGTTTGCGAGGAACTCATCGGCTTCGTTAGCGTGATTTTCGCCGTGGTCGGCGGTAATAACGATGGTTGTTTCTCTGTCTGCGGCATCGAGAACGTAATGAATGAATTCCGCGAGAATCCGGTCTAGATAGTCGATGGTCGCGCCGTACACCTGCTCGCGGTTTCGCCAATAGCCGTCATAGTCGCCCCGCTCGTTTTCCAACAACTCCCAGAAGTTGAACTCGTTCGATGTCCACGAGAGTGGAACGTCCTCTAAGTTGCCGTCGTACTGTAGACACCGCTGAAGCGGCGTATGGGCTTCCATCAGATTACAGAAGCCGAAGTACGGAGACTCGGCCTCCTTCACCTGTCGTTTCGCGGCCCGAACCACTCCGGCACTCCCGTCATCGACCAGTTTCGGTACCGGGCCCGTGTTCGTGAGGTCGTTGGCGTAGCCGTACGCCGTGTTCTTCAAACTCAAGAGCGGATGGTCGTCTCTCAGCGCTGACCGCAGGAACTCGACGTACTTCTCCGTCCCCTCCCTCCCCCGACTGACTTCGTTGAGACTCGTCGCTTCCGGATAACGGTGTCTCGGTTCGACGACGTCGAACTCGTCGAACCACGAATCGAACCCGTACGTCGGATTTATCCACGAGTTCGCGCTCACGCCGAACGTGGCGTAGCCGTCGAGCTCGGCGAGAAACGTTTCCTCGCGCTCGATGCTGTCGAATCGCCGGTTGTGGGTGTGAACGCCGTGTTCCGACGGCAGTTCTCCGGTAAACATACTCGCGTGACTCGGGACGGTCCACGAACTCACAGCCCGACATCGCGTGAACGATACGTCCGCGAGACGCTGGAGTCGCTTCGCGTACTCCGCAAAGAAATCCGCACGCACCGTATCGAGGCAGACGACGACCACGTTTCGCGGGGACGTCTCTGTGTCTTTTTCAGCAGGGGGCATTAGTACTGCAAATACACAACCGAGGTAAAACGATGACGGCCACATATTCAAAAAATGGTGTATTTGCCGAATAGAGCCCTTTCACGACCCTTCCGGACGCTGTTCCTCGGTTCACTGGTCACGAGGAGTACTCGATTCGCCGTTTCTCCCATCCCTTCCGTCCGACCGTGCAGAGCAGACTGAAGTGTCTATCCCGCCTACTACGTTCGGGTTGGGGAGAATGACCGATACACGCGAGGAGAGCTACGACCGCACGAAACGACCGATTACGCACGAGCGAGACGACTCCGAGCACGGAGACGGCCATCGCGCCCACGTCGACCACCATGGACACGAAACGATGTTCCGGCGGCGATTTTGGGTCTGTCTCGTTCTCTCGATTCCGGTTCTGTACTTCAGTTCATTTATTCAGGAAACGTTCGGCTACACGGCAATCTCGTTTCCCGGCAGTACGTGGGTGACGCCCATTTTCGCGGTCGGTATCTTCGGCTACGGTGGGGTGCCGTTCCTCCGCATGGCTCGCGTGGAGGCGAAAAACCGCGAACCGGCGATGATGATGCTCATCTCGCTCGCCATCACTGTCGCCTTCGTCTACAGTATCGGGGCGTTTTTCTTCCTTCCCGGCACGATGAGCTTCTTCTGGGAACTGGTGACGCTCATCGACATCATGCTCCTTGGCCACTGGCTCGAGATGCGAAGCGTTCGGCAAGCGTCGGGCGCGCTTTCCGAACTGGCGAAACTGATGCCCGACACCGCGGAGCGAATCGCCGAGGACGGGACAGTCGAGGAGGTTTCTGCGACCGCCCTCCGCGAGGGCGACCGGGTTCTCGTCCGACCGGGCGCGATCGTTCCGGCGGACGGCGTGGTCGAAGAGGGCGATTCGACTGCGGACGAATCGATGATTACCGGCGAATCCCGTCCGGTGGACAAAGCTCCCGACGACGACGTTATCGCCGGAACCATCAACTCCGGCGACGGGAGCCTTCGCGTCCGAATCACCGCGACCGGCGAAGAAACGACGTTGGCCGGAATCATGCGGCTCGTGGAGGAAGCCCAAGGGAGCAAATCCAGGACGCAGGTGCTGGCCGACAGGGCCGCCGGGTGGCTATTTTACATCGCACTCTCCGTCGCCGGAATTACGGGAGTCGCGTGGATTCTCGCGACCGGATTCGACATCGCGGTCGTCGAACGAGTCGTCACCGTCCTCGTCATCGCCTGTCCGCACGCGCTCGGGTTGGCGGTTCCGCTGGTCGTCTCCATCAACACCTCGATGGCGGCGCGAAACGGCGTCCTCGTCCGCGACCGAATCGCCATGGAGGACGCCCGACACCTCGATACGATAATTTTCGATAAAACCGGGACGCTAACGCGCGGCGAACAGGGCGTCGTCGGCATCGAAACCGTGGATGGTTGGGACGACGAGCGCGCGCTCGCGCTCACCGCCAGCGTCGAGGGCGATTCGGAACACGTAATCGCGCAGGCGATTCGCCGCGAAGCGGACGAAACGAGCGTTTCCCTCCCCGAAGTTACCGAGTTCGAGGCCATCTAAGGTCGAGGCGTTCGAGCGACGGTCGAAGGCCACGAACTGTTCGTCGGCGGGCCGAACCTGCTCCAACTCGTCGATGCAGACCTCCCGGCGACCCTCTCGGGGTTCGCCGACAGAGCCGGGTCGAATGGACAGACGGTCGTCTACCTCGTCTCCAACGGTGACGTCGTCGCGGCGCTCGCCCTCGCGGATGTCATCCGCGAGGCGAGCAAACGAGCCATCGACGTCCTCCACGGGATGGGTATCGAAGTCGCCATGTTGACGGGCGACAGTGAAGCAGTCGCCCGATTCGTCGCTGACGAACTCGCCATCGACACCTACTTCGCCGAAGTGCTTCCCGACGAGAAGGACGAAAAAGTCATCGAACTTCAAGAACAGGGAAAACTGGTCGCCATGGTCGGCGACGGCGTCAATGACGCACCCGCCCTGACGCGCGCCGACGTGGGAATCGCAATCGGAAGTGGCACCGACGTCGCAATCGAGTCCGCGGACATCGTTCTCGTGGAAAATGACCCGCTCGACGTGGTGAAGCTCGTTCAGTTGAGCCGCGCGAGCTATCGAAAAATGCAGGAAAATTTGGTGTGGGCAACCGGCTACAACGTGTTCGCGCTCCCGTTGGCGGCCGGAATCCTCGCTCCGATTGGCATTCTGCTCTCGCCAGCGATCGGCGCGGTGTTCATGTCCGCGAGCACGGTTATCGTGGCAATCAACGCCCAGCGACTTCGGAACGCCGACCTATCCGCGTAGGCGAACGATTGCCGGAAACATTGGGTGGCACCCACTCGTTTAACACCCCACCACACATCGTGCGAGCCATCCGATGTCGTCCAGTCGCCGGTCGGTCACGAGTCACTTGCAAACCACGGTTCGCGGATTACGCGGCGACGGCCGCGGCTGGGTTCTCACTGCGGTCGCCCTCGGGTGGGCGTTCACCCTCGGCTTGCGATTT
Source organism: Haladaptatus pallidirubidus (assembly GCF_020700235.1). GTDB lineage: Archaea > Halobacteriota > Halobacteria > Halobacteriales > Haladaptataceae > Haladaptatus > Haladaptatus pallidirubidus. Next base: position 1,349,657 of record NZ_CP085301.1, read on the forward strand.
CTCGTCCCCGCGCTTTTGCCACAGATAAAATCGGCGTTCGAAGTCACCAACGCGACCGCCGGACTCGCCATCACCGCGCTTTGGGTCGGTTACGCCCTGATGCAGTTTCCCGCCGGAGTGCTCATCAACCGCGTCGGCGAGCGAACGCTGCTGACGACGAGCCTCTGTCTTTCGGGAATCAGTCTGTGCCTGATTGGACTCTCCCCGGTGTTCGTCGTCTTCTTCGCCGGAAGCACCGCGTTCGGCCTCGGTTCCGGGCTGTACGGGCCGAGTCGCGGGACCGTCCTCTCGCGGACCTACACGCGGAACGCTGGTGCGGCGTTCGGCGTCACACTCGCTGTCGGAAGCATCGGTTCGGCAGTTCTACCGAACCTCGCAACCTCCATGGTTGATGCGGTCGGGTGGCGGCCTATTCTCGCCTGTCTCTCGGTTCCTTTCTTCGTCGTCGCGGTGCTGGCGTGGCGGGTCATCCCCGAGCGCGAGCGGGGGACGACCCGCGGAAAATCTGAATCCATTGATGGTGGAACTCGAGAATCCACTGACGGCGGAAATTCTGGCTCCGAATCCACAAAACTTCTTGACCGTCGCGCGCTCCGCGACATCGTGCGAACGCTTTCCGACCGCTCGATTTTCCTCGCGGTCGTCGCCATGGCGCTCCTCCTGTTCGTCTTTCAGGGTCTGACCGCGTTTCTGCCGACGTATCTCCAGACGAAGGGAATGAGCCAGCAGACCGCCGCCCTGCTGTTCGGCGTGATGTTCATCGCAGGTGCGATTTCGCAGGTCGCCGCCGGAAGCGCCGCAGACCGATTCGGCGTCAAACCCGTGCTTCTTGTCGTCACCACAATCGGCGTCGTTACTCCGGCTGTTCTCACGGTCACGTCGGGAACAGTGGTTCTCGCCATTGTCGTTGCCATCCTCGGCTCCCGGATGGCTATTGCCCCCGTCACGAACGCGTACGTCGTCGGGGCGCTTCCGGAACACATCGAAGGGTCTGCGTGGGGATTCCTCCGAACTGGATTTTTCCTGGTGGGTTCGACCGGTTCCACCTTTGTCGGCTATTTTGCGGATGCAGACAGATTCGATTTCGCGTTTCTCGTGCTCGCGGGGCTATCGGCCGTCGCGCTCGGGTTGTACGCGATGCTTCCGGATAACGAGTAGAGAACCCGATTCTGGTGCTGGCGGATAACTACAAAATTCCCTTCAGTTTCGGAAAAGTCATAACACAACAGATGTAGACGATTTTTAATATCTCCCTTCTATTCAGTTTTCTATGGATGAGTCTCACCTCCAGAACCAACTTTCTCGAATACGGTTTCGACAGTACCTCATCCTTACCTTGCTTATCATTCCCGACTTGTACATCATCGCCGAGGTAATCGGATTCTGGTCTGCTGGCGTTCTCGGAACCATGTTCGCGCTCGGCGTATTCGCAATGGTCGTCGTCAACCACAGAAGCAGTCGAACCGCGGCAGGGCGGTAGGCTGTAATTGGTGCTTGATTCTTACACTAATTGTGTAACCGATTACAGCGGATTGCAGAGCGCCCACTGTTTTCACTCCTCCATTTCCGTTTTGACCGAGAGCCACCACAGATGCCCTCGGTCACGAGCCTCCGTATGTTCGAGGACGTCCTCCTCGACCAGTTCGGCGAGTCGGTTCTTCATCGGTTCAAGCGAGGTGTCGAACTCGTCTGCGAGGTACCGCGTGTTCACGACCGGCGCTGGCGCGTCTCGAATCGCGGCGACGATGTCCGCGGTTTCGATACTCGGTTCCTCGGTGGCCATGGTTTCACTCCGTCACCGAGTCGTATGTTCGGTTCGGCCGTCCAGACGGCCGAACCGAACTCAGTCGGACTCCACACCTGCTGACCAGATTCACCAGACTGCTGTCGTCCGGACGAAACGTTTTTGTCCGCTACCGCCGGAGTGAAAACCGGCATGTACCCATCTGCCACTGCCGGTGGTCGATTTTGGCCGACCGCGGCACACTAAGACGTCTTCTGCTGTATCGATAGAGCAACTGCGCAGTACCAGGGAGGTGAGCGAGAGCGATGCCTAAAATCGACCCGTGGGGCGACGTCGAAATAACCGACTACGAGGCGACGATGGAGCAGTTCGGCATCGAACCGATTGCCGACCTCGAAGACCGACTGCCGGACAACCGCCTCGTCCGCCGGGGTATCGTCTTCGGGCACCGCGATTTGAACACCGTGCTGGACGCCCGCGACGAGGGCGATTCGTTCGCCATGATGACTGGCATCATGCCCTCTGGCGTCTTTCACTTCGGCCACCTCGGGGTGGTCGAACAGGTGCTCATGTTTCAGGAGATGGGCGCACAGCTCACGCTCTGTGCGGCTGACATCGAATCCTATGCGACGCGAGACATGTCGCTCGAAGACGCCCGCGAACTGGTGGTCGAAGAGTACCTGCTCAACTACGTCGCGCTGGGGTTAGACCTCGATTCGACGGATTTTTACTTCCAATCGCAGGCGGGCAACGACCATCAGGTTCGGAGCAAGCTGTTCGCCCGGCACGTCACGCAAAGCGAGTTCGAGGCGACCTACGGCAACGCCGACCCCGGAAAGATGGTGTCGGCGCTGACCCAGTATGCCGACATCCTCCGCCCGCAGTCGCCGGAACGCGGCGGTCCGAAACCGACCGTCGTTCCGGTCGGCATCGACCAAGACCCGCACGTCAGGCTGACGCGGGACGTGGCGTCCCGCTACCGCGATGCGCCGTACCTAAAGCCCGCGAGTACGTATCACCGATTCATGCGGGGATTGCAGGGTGGGAAGATGAGTTCGTCCGACCCGAAAAGCTACATCGCCCTCACCGATTCGATTGCGGACGCCAAACGCAAAATCGACGAGGCGAAAACCGGCGGCCGGGTTAGCGTCGAGGAACACCGCGAAAAGGGGGCGAACGTCGAGGAGGACACGGTGTTCGAACTACTTGCGTACCACCTCGTCGAGGACGACGACGAACTGCGCCGGATTCGAACCGAGTACGAGTCCGGTGCGATGCTTTCGGGCGAGTTGAAGCAAATTGCAAAAAACCGACTGGAACAGTTCCTGCGAGACCACCAACAAAAGCGCGAGGCGGCGCGTCCGAAAGTCGAGCAGTACGTCGCGGAACACGCCGAGGCAGTTCGCTGATGCGAATCAGGCGACTCCGTGCGACCGAATTCGTCTCCTTCGTGGACGACCTTTTGTTGCCCTTCGCCCGCGAGATGGCGATACTGGACGAGTTCGACACCCTCGCTGACCGCGGCGTCCGTGCCAACGTTTTTTCGTACGTCGAAGACCGGCACTCGGGCGACGACACCGTCACGTTCGTCGCCGCCGACGGGGACGAATTGGTCGGCCACGTAACTGTCGAAAAGCGGGCCTCTCCTCGGTGTTCGTCCGCGGCCCGCGGGGATACATCGGCGCCTTGTATGTCGTTCGAAGTCGCCGGGAAAGCGTAAACGCCACCCGACTGCTTTCACGCGCCGAATCGTAGGCGCGGAATTGGGGCTGTGAGTGCCTCTCGCTCGACGTTCACGCCGCCAACGAAATCGAACAATCGCTGTGCCTGCGGGACGACTTCGAATTCAAACGACATCGGATGACGAAGAGATTGTAGCCGTCTCGGAGCCTTGCTTCTCCTAACGAAATTCGATTTCCGCCGAGTGGAATTTTATGCTCTCTCCCCCACACTCTCCTGAGCATGTACCTCGCCGACGAGACGTGGCCGGAACTGGGCGATTACGTCGCAGAAGAATCGGTCGCCGTCGTTCCGCTGGGTTCGACCGAACAGCACGGGCCGCACCTACCGCTCGCGACCGACCACCTCATCGCGGAGGCGTTGGCCCGCGAGGCCGCGGATCGAGCGGGCTACCTCTGTACGCCGACGGTAAACATCGGCGTCAGCCCCCACCACAAGCAGTTCCACGGGACGATGTGGGTGAACGCGCAGGCCTTCCGCGACTACGTCGAAAGCTTCACGCGAAATCTCACCTACCACGGCATCGACCGCATCGTGTACGTCAACGCCCACGGCGGGAACATGCACCACCTCCGAGAAGTGGGGCGGCGACTTCGCGAGGATGAAGTCACCTTCGCGGTGGAATGGATGTGGGACGAGTCGATACCCGACCTCGTAAACGACCTGTTCGAGTACAACGGACCCCACGGCGGGCCAAAGGAGACAGCGATGATTATGCACATCTCGGGCGAGTTGGTCAGTTCTGACCAACTCGCCAACGCTCGGGACGGAGGACTCCCCGACCTCAGGGACGGGAGTTTCACGATTCACGGCGCGCGCAACTACTACGACGCGATAGACAACACCGAAAACGGGGTTCTCGGCGACCAAACCGACGCAACGTCGGAAAAAGGCGAACAAATTTTCGAAGCGGCGACCGACCAACTCGTGAAACTGCTCGACTGGGTGGACGACGCGCGATTTTCGGATTTGATGGCGAAACCGCACGTTGACCCGCAACCCGGCAGTCGGCGGGAGTAGGAAGTCGGGCTTTTGACAACTGATGTTATTCCGAGTTCATCGCTATCTCCCTTATTGCCGACGTTTCTGACATCAAACTAGTTATATTCTGAAACAGCCACAACAGTTTTAAAATTACTGTTGATCATAAAAATAGCTTGCATAGACAGCCATGCCAAAATAACCCATAACGCCCCATGGCACAAACAGTAATGGAAACGAAATCGGCGCACAGTTCGTATGGAAGTCGACTCCGCGATACCGCGAGCGGATTCTTCCAAAAGTATGGGCTGGGGTTCGTGATGGTTGCGAGCTACTTCGGTTCGGGGTCGGTGTTCATCGCGAGTTCCGCCGGGGTTCGGTACGGCTACAGCCTGCTCTGGGCCGTCGTCGGCGCGGTGCTGTTGGGGTTCATGGCGCAGGATATGAGCGCCCGACTCGGAATCTTCGGCGAATCGCTGATGACGTTCGTGCGCCGAAAAATCGGTTCGACAGGGGCGACGGTACTGGCCGTGCTCCTCTCCATCGGGTGTGTCGCGTGGACGCTCGAACTTACCGCCGCAGTCGGAAAGGGTGTCTCGATTCTCCTCGACGGAGCTATCGGCTGGCAACCGCTGGCGCTGGTTACCGGCGTGCTCGCAATCCTCATCGGCGTGCTGAACTACGATGGTGTCGAGCGCATCATGACTGCCATGATGCTCATCCTGCTCGTCATCTACATGGGTGTCGCGGGTGTGAGCAGCCCGTCGATTGCCGACGTGGCGGGCGGGTTCGTTCCCTCGGTTCCCGCTGGCGGCGCGCTGACGCTCGCCGCCGCCATCATCGGGACGACTGCGCTGTGGCCGAACTTCTTCCTCGAATCGAACCTCGTCTCACGGAAAGGGTGGGTCGATGAAGAGGGCGTCTCTGAGATGCGGCGTGACCTCGGCATCGGCTACCTCGTCGGCGGCCTAACGACGGTGGCAATCGTGGTCGTCGCCGCGGCGGTTCTGCGCCCCGCGGGGTACACCGAACTGGAGTCGTTCATCACGCCGGGCCGGGCACTTGCCGACGTGTTCGGCGAGTGGGCGATGGTCGTCTTCCTCCTTGGAACCCTTGCGGCGGCGTTCAACAGCATCATTCCAATAATGTGGACGCCCGCCTACCTGTTCCAGAACGCGCGTGGCCGAGTCGCAGACAGCGCGAGCAAGGAGTTCAAAATCATCTACGCGGTTGGCGTCGGCATCGGAAGCCTTTCGCCGCTCGTCCACCAGTTCGCAGGGCTGAGCGTCATCGACATGATACTCCTGTTTCCGGCGTACAACGCCATCGTGGGGCTGCCGATTACGGCGGTGCTACTGTTCTGGGCGGTCAACGACAAGGATACGATGGGCGAACACCGAAACGGAATCGCGCTTATGGCGCTCAACTTCCTGCTCATCGTTCTTTCGACGTATCTCGCCGCGACATCGCTCCCCGGGTTCATCGATGCACTGACATCGGGTGGGCTTTGATAGCCGAAACAAATGCTCCCTGAACCGACGATACTGGCGGTACTAATCGTTATCGCCTTCTTGTCCGGCATCGGAATCACCGCCGTTGGGCCGGGTGGGATTTTCATTACAGTCGCCCTCTTTGCGCTCACCGACGTTTCGTCGTCGGTCGTCGCTGGAACCGCGATGACGACGTTCGTCTTCACGGGCATACTCGGAAGTCTCACCTACCTCCAGTCCGGCGAACTCCGCTCGTCGTCGGGGCGACGACTCGCGATTCTCGTAACGGTTCCGAGCGTCGTCGGCGCTGTCGTCGGGGCACTCGTTAACACGATTCTCTCCGACGGCCTGTTCGGACTCATGCTGACGGGGTTCACCATGGTCGTCGGCGCGAGCATCGTCTATCGGGAACGACAGGGAATTGGTTCGAAATGGTCGTTTCGCGCTGATTCGACTGTCGGCGTGGTCGCCTTCGGCACGCTCGGCTTCGCCATCGGCGTTTTGGGCGGCCTGCTCGGCGTTGGCGGGCCGGTGATCGCCGTCCCACTCCTCGTCGTGTTGGGCGTCTCGATGCTCAACGCGCTGGCTGCCGCGCAGGTGCAGTCAGTGTTTCTCTCCGCGTTTGCGGCCTCGACGTACTTACTGCAGGGTGCAGTGTCGATTCCGCTGGCCGTCGCCATCGGCGTCCCCGAACTCGTCGGCGTTGTCCTCGGTTGGCGAGTCGCACACCACATCGAACCGGCACGGTTGAAGCTCGCACTCGGCGGGGTACTCATCATGGCCGGAGTTGCCCTTCTTCTTCCGTAATTTCCGACGACGTGCGTACTACGCCGCGATGCAGTCGAAAAATCGCTCCGTGAGCGCGTCGGCGAGCAGGGCGACGAGTTCGTCGTCGTCGTCCAACTCGCCGAAAACTCCGAGTGGGACGACGCCACCCGCCATATCTCGGTGGCCCCCGGCGCTCCCGAATCCGTCGAACGCCGCGATCAGTACGTCGCCGATGTGAATCCGCGGGTCGCGGGTTCGGGCGCTCAAATGCACCGTATCATCGATGATTCCGAATACGAACGTTGTCGTGACGCCTTCCAGATTGAGGAGGTAGTCCGCCGCCTGCGGAAGGGTATCTCGTTCGTCGGTTCGTCCCGTATGGGTTACGAGATAGGAGCCTCGAACCGTCCGATTTTGAATCGTTTCCCCGAGCGAATCGAGCATTTCGTGCGTGAACAGCGAATCGGAGAGTTCGCGGAGCAGGTTGATGTCTGCGTGCGGATGTAAAAATCGGGCGCTCGTGTACTCCGCCGGAGTGGCGCTCCGCGTGAACGCGAGCGTTTCCCGGCGGATGCCGAACAGGAGCGCCGTCGCCAATCGGGTGTCGAGTTCGATATCGAGGCAGGTGAAATAGTCGGCGAGGATGGATGCTGTCGCACCGACACCGACCCTGTGGTCGATGTATCGGGCATCTATCTCCGAAACCGGGTGATGGTCGATGACAATGTCGGGCGTCGTCCCTTCTGGAACTGAGTTGTTCACGCCGGGTTTAGCGTGGTCGACGAACGCGACGAGCGAGGAGGCACGGAGACACCCCTCGGTGAATCGGTGAAGGTCTACGTCGAGAACGTTAACCATCGCGCGGTTCTGTTGATGCGTAATCTCGCCGCCGTAGTAGAGGGTGACTTCTTCGACGCCGACCGAGTCTGCGATAGTCGAGAGAGCGAGTGCGCTACTGATGGTGTCGGGGTCGGGATTGTCGTGACAAACAATAGCGAGCGAGTTGTTGTCATCCAAAAGTTGAAGCAGGGAATCGAGACGGTTCTCGGTCTGACCCAGTCCCGAATCGTGCGTGACCTCCGTTCCACTGCTCATAGCTTTTCTCTCGACTGTACTGATGTGAGTAATACATTCCTCACCGAAAAACAGTTTCGGCCATTTTACTAATTCTACGAGAAAAGAAATAAAATTTATAACTAAAAATCAGTATTGGGGAAAAATATCAATGATATTGAGAATTCCATCGAAACGGGGACGGATATTCCGAAATTGCTCATTTATCTAATTGCCAATCACCGTCGGTAGCTCACCGCGATTCCCTCTCCAAGAGGAATGACCGAGGTTTCGAACGCCTCGTCCTCGCGCATCGTCAGCAGGTACTCCGCGATGCCGCGACTGTCTTCGTCCAATTCGGGGTCGTCCCCCTCCAGCGCGGCGAGAATTGCGTCGAAATCCTGTATGCCGCTGACCATCGCGTTGTCGGCAACGATAACGCCCCCGGGAGCGACTTTGTCGCGGACTGCTTTCAGCGCCTCGGGATAGCCATCTTTGTTGTGGTCGATGAGGACGACGTCGAACGGCCCGTCGTGGCGCTCGATCGTGTCCATGGCGTCGCCGTTTTCGAAGATGGCACGGTCTGCGACTCCTGCAGATTCGAGGAACTGTCGGGCTTCGTGCAGTTCGTCCGCGTCGTACTCCGTGAGGACGATTTCGCCGTCCTCCGGGAGTGCATCGGCGAACCAGTACGCCGAGTAACCGAACCCCGACCCGAATTCGAAGATTCGCTCCACGTCCACGGCGTGCGCGAGCAATCGCAGGAACTGCCCGACTTCGCGCCCAACAGTCGGAAACCCTTCTCCACGTTCCTCCATCGCTTTCTGCGTCTCGCTCGCTTCAGGGAGTGCAGCGCGCACAAACCGTTCCGTCTCCTCCGGCAGGATGTCCGTCATACCTTACGAAACGATGGCAGTGTGGTTAACGTTCGGTGTTTGGTTGTGAACACGACTTTCATTTTTTGAGCTATCATCCCGCGGACTCGGGACTCTGTCATCTGTGTGCCCGTCTTCCGAGGACGAACAGTGCAATCGTGAGCAGTATCCAGAGAGAGACCATTCGGACGCCCGCTTCCGCCGTTTCAGCCGGTTGTGCGGTTTCCGCTTCACCCGCCTTCGTCTTCGGTTTCTCCGTTCGCATGGACTCTCGAAACGGCCAGAGCGAGAATAAAGATGATGGGCGGAGGAAAGCGGAGCAGATTCTATAGTAATGGCTTTCTGCATGTGAATGCAAGAGTTCTAATACAATCATCAGGTAAATAATGATCTGGAACAGATCGAGGCAATCCTGTTTGACCTCGACGATACGTTAGTGCAGTATGAGAGATCTCCCGGTGAGGTGCTACGGTCGTCCTTCGAAATCCTAGACAGTGAACCACTTTTCTCGGTTGCGGAGTACTATGCCCGATACGATGAGTTCGCAGAGAAATGCGAATCCATGGAAAAACTTCGCTCTGAATGTTTCGCAGCGCTTGCTGATGAGAACGGGTACGAACAGCAGCGTGGACGAGACGTTGCGGATACATTCAGTGATGCTCGCGATCAGACAGATAAACGTCAAGTTACTCCCATCAGTCACCCGTGTCTTGAACGAGCTCAGCCAAGAGCACCGGCTTGCGATCGTGACGAACGGAGCACCGAATGCACAACAGCAGAAGATCAACGCTGTGAATCTCGAACGTTGGGTTGATGCGATTGTTATTGCGGGTCACGATATACCGCCGAAACCCGACCCAGAACCGTTTGAACGAGCGATTCAGTTACTCAACGCAACATCCGCTACCACAGTACACGTCGGTGATTCACTGGAAACATATATTGCTGGTGCATCTGCTGCCGGACTCGATTCCGTCTGGCTTTCCGACAGTGATAATATCACGGAATATACTCCGACTCATCAAATAGAGTCTATTGTCGATCTTTTGTCCTTCCCGTGGATAGAGGAGTCGCCATCCAATTCTGGGTAAAGTGTCGCAGCTGAACGAATTCGACGTCGGGTTCGCACGCGAACCCGACAACCTCAATTTCTCGAACACTATCCGAAAGGATGCTCTCGGTTGGCGGACTCGTTGCTCAGTCGGCCATTCCTCGTCGCTCGACGACCACTTCCTTCGTCTTCTTCGCGTCGATACCGAACAGAAATCCGGAGATGAAGAGGAGTTCGTTCCCGACGTAGTACCGCTGGACGATGTAGTCCACGAGCGGAAGAACCGGGTCGGGAGTGAGCTGCAGGACGACGAGAATCAGCGCGACGAACGCGGCAACTCCCGCAAACCAGCGTATCACAGTCCCGGAGATAAATCCGGCGACGAACACGACGACGGCCATCATGAGGCTCATACCCCTCTCTCGGGTCCGATTGCGTTTTAAATTGACGGGGAAAAATCCCGATACCTTCCGAATATCCACGAGTAGGTGTCGATTACACCACGGAAGGCTGGTCATACCAAAGTGGGTTTCGAGCGTTTTTCGCTGTGAAGAAAAACCCATGTCCACCGTGAACCACGCACGATACGGAGTTGAGAATTGTCCCACGACCATCTGTGACCACTACGGGGCCGTCTGATGACGCAAGAGCCGACCTGCGAAATGGTCGTTTCCGAAACCGGCTGGATAGAGATTCGAAATCCCGACGAAACCGACGACGAGTGGTTGCTGTCGGATACGGCGGTCGAAGTTCTCCAATAGCGCTTCGAAAGTGGATATCGCCGGTAGATTACTCGTTGGATATATTCCGAAAAAATGGAAAAATAATGCCGTCAGACACGCGCCTGACTGACTTTCTTGTAGGTGGATGTCATGGGTCGTGATATGGTACTCGTACCTGTCGCACCCGTTTTCGGGGCCGACACAGCGGACGCGACAGTCGCTGGTGAGCCTGTATGACCGAGCGAAGCGTTTGCATTGAAGTGCTAATCGCGGATTCGCCGGAGGACGCCCCAGCCGTCGAAGCTGACTCCCGCGTCGATGTTTCGGTAAATGGGCAGATGTATCCGACTGCGAAACTCGTAGACGGCCGATACGTGGCTTGGTGGTTCGAGACGGCGGCACCCGCTCCTGACTCTAGCGTGACGACCGAGTGGGTCGCCGCACCGACGCGCTATCTGGCCGCCGCGACGCTGGACGAACTCTGGGAGAATCCGGCATCGTTCGACACGCTCACGGAAGCGTAACTGTCGAAACGGATACGAACGTCGGTTCTCGTTTCAAATTCCTCATCGGCGGTCGATTTCTACAACCGGTCGATTCCCCTTTGCGAATCGCGTGACCGTCGCTGGTGGGTGTCCGTCCGCACCGCTCGCGTCCATCCGTTTCGTATCCGCCGTTGGCGGCGGTCTCTGGGATGTATTTTCACGCTCGAAAGAAGCAATCGGCCGACGAACGCCGTCAAACAGAGATTGAACAACACCACCAGCGCGATGTCCGCGGTTACGAATGCAACAAACAGCGCAGTCAGTATCGCTCGAACGCCCAGCCCCACCGCGCTGACCGAACAAACAGTGCGAAGGAGGGCGCTTGTCCACCCGTAATCGCGCCGCATATCGCCCTTTTTGTAGTGAATCGGCGAACGCTCGACACTCCACGCGAGTAGTTGCCCTACGCTCACTCTGGGTCGTCCGGTACTTCGAAACGACACCACGGCTGACCCGTAGCAGTGCGCTAACGATTCCCGATTCCGCCGACCTCCTCGCGCCATCGTCGGGTACTGACGTTCGCATCCCTTTTCAAACCGCGTCAGACGACGGACTGACACCGTTTTTTTAGCGCCCTCGGCGTAGCAGACTCCGTTTTGCGGTGTCTTCGAGGAAGAAAGAACCGTGCCGAGCACCTACAGTCGTTTGACTTTGATATACTGATTCACGGCCTGAAATTCCCTGTCGAACAGCGTTGCGAACGATTCGTTCGGGTCTGCACGAAGTTGTGCGAAACAGTCCTGACACAGCGTTGATGCGGCGGGTGAGGGCTTTTGAACCGGGTGGGAGGCTCCGTCTATTGCGGTTCGAACGACCCGAAATATCGCGTCGCTTCGACAGCGTTTGCAGGATTCCCGACCGCGAGGCAGGTGCTCGCTTTCGGTTTCGATAGTGTTTCGATTCATCGACGTTCGAGTTCGAATCACGTTCGTCCGCGGTAAGAGTATATGTGGATTGTGTGGCTGTAGTTCCCCCCTACCGGATTTGCGCCCGACGAATCAACGACCCACTGCGTCGGGGTGATCCCCGCGCATCTCGTTCGATACGAACATATCCGATTACTAGTCAAAATTGAGTTACCTAAGGTACTGCTATGCCCGTCGGCCGACTACAGACAGAGTGGGATGACAGAGACGCTCAACCAACTCCACGTGTGGTGTCAGGGCGAGGAGTGGTGTCCGATTACTTCCACGACGACACTCATCGGGAAGAAGTGGCACCCGGTAATCATTCACCGGCTGCTCGAATACGGCCCGAGCGGGTTCAACGAGTTGAAGCGGGCCGTCGATGGCATTTCGAGCAAAGTTCTTTCCGATAGCCTCGAAGACCTCGAATCGAAACAGCTCGTGTCGCGCGAAATCGTCAACGAAAAACCGGTTCGCGTCGAATATTCGCTCACGAAGCACGGTGAATCGCTTCGCCCGGTCATCGTCTCCATGCGCGATTGGGGAACGGAATATCTCGCTCCTGCGGACAACCCGGAATCGTCCCTCGTGTGATGCACATTCTGCTCCGAATGCATTATCTTCGTTCCACCCGTCTTTTCTGAGGGGGGACTTGGAGTGAAACTCTGGGACGAACGCGATTCAGACGGCGTCGGAATCGGCTGGTGGCTGTTCGGAATCGCGCTAGCGGTCGTTCTCGTCGCCTCGCTCGATACCTATATCGGCTGGGTAGTGTTCGGTTTGTTTCTGTACTACGTCGCCCGGCCGATTGCCAGACGGCTTCGGAACCGAGGCGCGTCGCCCGGGCTCGCGTCGTTGCTCACGCTCGCACTCATCATCCTCCCGTTCGTGGGACTGCTCGGTGCCGTCGTCGTCATCTCGGTCGGGCAGTTGTCGGCAATACGACTCGCCGACATCGAGCAGATCGCGCGAACCCTCTTTCCCGGCTTCGAGACTGGAGCGATTCCGACCGACCCATCGCGGTTGTACGACGCCGCCACGCAGTTGCTCCGCGACCCGTCGGTCAGAAACCTGCTCGGCCAGTTCGGAGCCTTCGTCGGAACGTTCGCGACGCAGGCGTACAACCTCTTTCTCGCGCTCGTGTTTGTCTTTTTTCTGGTGCGCGACGAAGACCGGATTTCGGGTTGGTTCCAAACGACGGTGGCCGAGCGAGGAACGACGACGTACGAGTATCTCGACGCGGTTGACCGCGGCCTGAATTCAGTCTTTTTCGGCTACACGCTGACCATCTTCGTCATCGTCGTCACCTCCGCAGTACTTTACAACGGTCTGAATCTCATCGCGCCGCCGGGAATGGACATCCCGCAGACGATGCTCGTCGCGGTTGCGACCGGACTCGCGACACTGATTCCGCTCGTCGGCCGCTCCATCGTCTACCTCTTCGTCGTCCTCTATCTCGCGGTTATCGCGGTGCGAACCGACCCGACGCAACTCTGGTTTCCAATTCTGTTCTACGTTCTCATGGGGTTCGTGTTCGACAACGTCATCCGAACGTACGTTCGTCCGTATCTCTCCGGCCGCATGTTTCACACCGGACTCATCATGTTCGCTTACCTTCTCGGACCGCCGGTTTTCGGCTGGTACGGCATCTTCCTCGGCCCGCTCATCATGGTTGTCGCCATCCAGTTCCTCTGGGTGGTGTTCCCGGCTATGCTCCCCGGCGCGTCGGGCGCGCCCGACATGGGAGAAGAGGACGATTCGTTGGGGACAATCGACTCCGGAGACGACGGTTCCGACGACAGGGAAACGAGAGGTGACGGACGCGATCACGATGGTTCTGAACGCGACGATTCCACTGTATGATAATTTTACGACGCGGCGTCGCGCTCGTGTCGTAAAATCACACCACAACTATCGCAGTTCGTTTTCGCCGACGACGAGCGCGTTCGAAATGAGATTTTTGTAGGCTCGTCGCAGGCGCTCCGAGAGCGCCTGATGCGAGATGCCGAGGTCGTCGGACAATTCCTCGCCCGAAATTCCCCGCGGGATGTCGTAGTATCCCGATTCGAGCGCGGCCACGAGCGTTTCGTACTGCTCTTCGGTGAGTCCGTACTGGCCTCGTCGGGGGGATTCGTCCAACTGGTATATCTGCTCTATTTCGATTGGAATGTCGTTCGTTTCGCAGAACTCGTAGGTCGCGGAGAGGGCGTCTCGGTTGGGAAACAGGATTCTGAGTTGCCACTCGTCGTCCTTTCCGTTCGCGTCGATGATGGTGCCGCTTTCCTCGACGAGGATATGGATGGCGAACGTGGTTTGGCCGACCCACGACATTCGGTACAGCCATTCTTCGTCCAAATCGACGAGCAGTTCTACGTCTTCGGTCGTCGGATCATCTTCGAGTGCGCTTTGAAGGGATTCGAACTTCTCCGGTTCCGCCGCCGCCCAGATGTACGGCATCACTCGCTTGGCTTCCGAGGCGACGACGCGCTCGACTTCGAATGTGGCTCCGGGAACCCGTTCGAGCGTCGCCTGCAGTGCGAACCCGTCGGCGGGGAGTCGCATGATGGCGATTGTACTCATACACCGTCTTAGGGCCTTCTCACGGATGACTCTGCTGGCGAATCTGATTGACATCTCGGGAGGCTGGCACCTCTGCTGGCGTAAGCAGGCGATACGCTCTTTATGTAGCGTCCGAGTTCCCTGAACGATGGATGACTCCGAGAATCTCTCTCCACTCGCTGTACTTCGGGAGGCGGCGCTGACCGGCATCACCGTCGTCGTTCCATTGCTTATCACGGTGTACGTGCTCGTCGTGTTGCTCGATTTCGTCGCAACGGTACTCCGACCGCTGCTTTCGTACGTCTCTATCGATTCGATATACGTTTTGGGTGGGGTCACCATGGCGACCGTTTCGGCGCTGATTCTCGTCGTCGGGTTCATCGCCCACTCGCCGATGGGCGAACAAGCGATCGACGGCTTCGACCAAGCTATCAGCCAGCTTCCCGGACTCGGAACCATCTACCGGAGTTTCCGGCGAATGGGTGACGCCATGGTCGAGAGTGACGCCGACCATTTCCGCGACGTGAAACTGCTCGAATTTCCGACTGACGGAACCTACACCTTCGCGTTCGTGACGGCGGACACGCCGGACGGCATCCAAAGCGCGCTCGACGAGGGCCCCATGACGACTGTTTTCCTTCCGATGGCTCCGAATCCCGTCATGGGTGGATTCGTCGTCAACGTCCACGAGGACGACCTCGTGGACGTTGACCTCACGCTGGAAGAAGCGTTCCGCGGAATCGTGACGAGCGGCGTCGGACTCGACGAGATGAACGCGGATGCGGACGGTCTCACCGAAGACGAACTCCGGCAGTTGACGGGCTACGACGCCGTCAAGCGGAAGAATTGAAACTTAAACCAAATCGGAATTCACCGTGCCAACGACGCGAGCGCGCCAGCTAACACCTGGGTCGCGGCGGCGCAGTCTTCCCACGTTGTCCATTCTTCCGGATTGTGTGAAATGCCATCCCTCGACCGCGCGAAAAGCATCGCCGCGTCGGTCACATCCGCGACGTGCATCGTGTCGTGAGCCGCTCCCGAGTGCATTTCGAGGAGTTCGATATTCGCCGCGTCTCCGGCGTCGTGAACCGCTCGCCGACAGCGGTCGCTCATCTCCGTCGGCTCGAGGTCGAACTCGCGGGCGAAACTCGTCTCCACGCCGCGCTCCGATTCGAGGCGGGAAAGAGAGTCTCGCGCCAGCGAGACGAGTTCATCCATCGCATCGTAGGACACATCACGAATATCGACGCCCATCTCGACCGTTCCCGGAACGACGTTCGTCGCGTTGGGACGAACGTTGAGTTTGCCGACTGTGCCGACGGTGGTTTCGCCAACTTCGTTCGCCCCCTCCTCGACATCCCGTACGAACTCGCTCGCGGCCACCAGCGCGTCGGTTCGTTCCGGCATCGGGGTCGCTCCCGCGTGGTTCGCCTCGCCTAACACTTCGACAGCGCAGTGCGTTATTCCGGTAATCGTGGTCACGGTGCCGACCGGGAGGTCGGTGCGTTCGAGTCGCTTGCCCTGTTCGACGTGGAGTTCGAGCCACGAATCCCACTCGCTCGCGTCGAGTCTTCCCTCGCCATCGAATCCCATCGTTTCCAGCGCGTCCGCGAGCGTTGTCCGGCCGTCAGTCAGCGCGAGCGTCTCTTCGACTGACCGTTCTCCGACAGCGACGGACGACCCGAGGAGTCCGTCGGCAAATCGCTGGCCTTCCTCCTCCGTGAACGAAACGACCTCTATCGGGCGACTCGGTTCGACGCCGGAGCCTCGCATCGCCCGAACCGCTTCGAGCGCCGAGTAGACGCCGAGCGGACCGTCGAAAATTCCGCCCTCCGGCACCGAATCGAGGTGGCTCCCGGCGGCCACTGGCTTCGCATCGCGGGGCGCGCTCTCGGGCGTCCAGCGCCCCGCGATGTTGCCGACCGCATCCACGCGAACGTCGAGTCCGGCGTCTTCCAATCGCTCTACGAAATACTCGCGCGCCTTTCGGTTCGCTTCCGTTCCGGTGATGACGGTTCGTCCGTTCCCCTCCACGTCGAGCGCCCCAAACTCAGCGTTCGCTTCGATGTCCTCCCGCAGCCGTTCGCCGTTGATTTCCATGCGTGAATGGTGGTCTGCCGAGGGCAAGAAGTTCGGGGTGGCGGTTCCGGATTGCCAATGGCCACGAACTCCCGATTGCCGCCTGTTGATTGCCGCGCGTTACCGCTCTCCCTTTCGGCTTATTTTCCGACGTCCGACGGTCGTGCTATGGGGCAGGGTTTAGGCGATTCACGTGGTACCTGTGGGTATGGCCGCCAGTCACTCGGTGACGAAGTCCGACGAGGGGCCGGGGGACGCCGTGACACTGACCAACGTTCGGAAGACGTACCATCTTGGAGAGCCGGTACATGCGCTGGACGGCGTGACGCTGTCGATTCCACGAGGGTCGTACTCCGCTGTCATGGGACCGAGCGGGTCGGGAAAGAGCACCCTACTCAACCTCATCGGCTGTCTCGACACGCCGACCGAGGGAACAGTTCACGTCAACGGACGGAAGGTGACCGGACTTTCGGAGAGCGAGCGAACGTCGGTTCGCGGTGAGGAAATCGGATTCATCTTCCAGACGTTCAATCTCATGCCGCGACTGACCGCCCGGGAAAATATCTCCCTCCCGCTCGTCTTTCAGGGGATTTCCCGCTCGGAGCGACAGGAGCGGGCCGACGACCTTCTTTATAAAGTCGGCCTTCGAGGCCGAGGAGACCACCGCCCGAACGAACTATCGGGCGGCCAACGCCAGCGCGTCGCCATCGCGCGAGCGCTGGCGAACGACCCTGCCATCCTTCTGGCCGACGAACCGACGGGCAACCTCGACAGCGAAACCGGCCAACAAATCATGGGCCTGTTCGAGGAACTCAACGACGATGGCCACACCGTGTTGATGGTGACTCACGAGCGCGACATCGCGGAACACGCGGAGCGAATCGTCCACATCCTCGACGGTACCATCGAGAGCGTGGAGGAAATCGAGGCTCCGCGTCGGGTCGAAGAAGCGTGATAAGCAGTTTTGAGGATTCCGACGCCAACAGTCAAGCAGTCCCCTTACGAACGCTTCTTCATGGACATCGCGTTCGTCGCGTACGACGGCATGACCGCGCTCGATTTCGTCGGTATTTACGACCCGCTGACCAGACTCGATACGATGGGGTTCCGCGACGACATGACGTGGGATGTGTGCGCCCGATCCGAGCGCGTCACCGCGAACGCGGGACTCGAAATCGTTCCCGATGTGGTGGACGAGTCCCTTTCCAACTACGACATGTTGGTCGTGCCGGGCGGGTTCGTTGCCCGTGAACTCGCCGAGGACGACGAGTTTATGCCGTGGTTGGCAACGGCGGATGCGGAATGGACTGCCTCGGTCTGTACCGGGTCGCTCCTGCTCGGTTCGGCAGGATTTTTGGACGGCAAGCGGGCGACGACGCATCCCGGCGCCTACGAGCGACTGGCGGAATACTGCGACGTGGTCGAGGAGCGAATCGTCGTCGATAGACGGGTGGCGACAGCGGGCGGCGTCACGTCGGGCATCGACCTCGGTTTGTGGCTCTGTTCAGAACTGGAAGACGAGGAAACTCGCGAAGCTATCAAAAATCAGATGGACTACCCCTACTAGCGATGGCCAATTCCGCCCCCTAACGCCCGGAATCGCTCGTTTTCCACCGACGTTATCTCAGCAGGGTTAAGAGCGACGCCGTCGCGTTGGTGGATATGCGAGCCTATCGGGCGAAAGTCGTCGAACCGATTCACCTTCCCGACCGAGACGAACGCGAGGCCAACCTCGAATCCGCGGGATACAACGTGTTCAACCTCGACTCGGAGGACGTTTTCATCGACTTGCTGACCGACAGCGGGACGGGGACCATGAGCGACGAGCAGTGGGCCGCGATGATGCGCGGCGACGAGGCGTACGCTGGCAGTGATAGCTTCAAACGCCTCCAAGACAGCGTTAGTGACGTGATGGGTTTCGAAAAAATCGTCCCGGCTCACCAGGGCCGCGGTGCCGAAAACGTCCTCTACGGCGTCCTCATCTCCGAAGGCGACTACGTCCCGAACAACACGCATTTCGACACGACCCGAGCGCACATCGTGAACAACGGCGGGACACCCGTCGATTGTCCGATAGACGTTGCCGACGACGACCCGTTCAAAGGTAACCTCGACCCCGACAAAGTTCGGGACTTGGCGGGCGACGTCGGCGCTGAAAATATCCCCGTGCTCGTCGTCACCGTCACGAACAACTCGATGGCTGGCCAACCCGTGAGCGTCGAGAACATCCGCGAGGCGCGCGACGTTGCCGACGAAATCGACGCCACGTTCGTCATCGACGCCTGTCGATTCGCCGAGAACGCGTACTTCGTCCAACAGCGAGAGGACGAGTTTTCGGACGCGAGCGTCGCCGACATCGCCCGCGAGGAACTCTCTTTCGCCGACGCAATCGTCATGAGCGGCAAGAAAGACGCCCTGTCGAACATCGGCGGATTCGTCGGCGTGCGCGACGACTCCTTGTTCGAGGCCACCAAACAGCGCGGCATCCTCTACGAAGGGTTCACGACCTACGGTGGACTCGCCGGGCGCGACTTGGAAGCCATGGCTGTCGGTCTTCGGGAAGCCGTCACCGAGAGCTACATTGAATCCCGCGTCGAACAGGTCGCGGAACTCGGCAATCTGCTTCAGGAGGCGGACGTGCCGATTTTCGCCCCGACGGGCGGCCACGCGGTGTACGTGGATGCCGAGGAGTTCCTCCCCGAAATCCCCCGCGAGCAGTTCCCCGGGCAGGTTCTGACCTGCGAACTCTATCGAGAAGGCGGCGTTCGCGGCGTCGAACTCGGCGAGTTCGCCTTCCCCGGCGAAGACCGCCCACAACTCGTTCGTCTGTGTCTCCCGCGTCGGTCGTACTTCCGCGATCATCTGGAGCACATCGCGGAATCGTTCGAGAAGGTCGCCGAGCGACGCGACGAACTCAGGGGGCTAACAGTCGTTTCCGAACCGGAAATGGAGGAACTTCGCCACTTCAGTGCGGAACTCGAACCGGTCGAGTAAAAACTAACAGAGGCGGAGAAACGATTATACGTTCCGGACGTGTTTTCTTCTAGAGAATGATGGACGAGGTCGATAATCTGGGATTCGTTGCGATGAGCGTCCTAGGGGTTCTCATCGTTTCTGAACTCGTCAGTATCGAGGTTACACTCGGTTTGTTCTTGCCGTCAGCCTCGCTACCGGATTCGTTCGCTATCCATGCGGTCGAAAGTGGTGGGCGTCCGGATGGCTGTTGTTTTCACTTTTCGTTTCCTCGCTTCCGTTCGTTAACAGCAGATCGGTCGCCCTCGGCGTGTTTTTCGGCGTAGTTGTTTCGGTGGTGACACTCCTGTTTGGCCAATTGGGACTCATCGAGCGGTTTTCGCTGCCGCCGATTCGTAGTAAAAGCAGTTGAAAACGCTCTATTTTAGAGCATTGCGGAATACAGCGTCCTATTGAATCTCCTTCGATAATATTGATCGTTTGCGCAAAAAGTATTTCACCCTCGTGACGAATTTTCGAGTAGCGGAGTCATCGTGTCCGACAGAATGAGCGTAAACGACACATCCGTGACAGTGCTGTTCACCGTCGATTCACTCCGAGCAGACGCTTTCACGTCCGACGGTGTCATCGCTACTCTCGGTGAACGGGGAACCGTCTTCGAAAACGCATTCGCTCATGGAAACTGGACGCCGTTCTCGTTTCCGTCGATTCTCGGTGCGAAACCGGTGTTCACCGATTCGCAGAACATCGGTGTCGCCGATGCCCCGACGCTGGCCGAAACGCTCTCTGATGCGGGCGTTTCGACCGCTGGTTTCAACGGTGCAAACGGATTTTTAACCGAACATTGGGGCTACGACCGGGGATTCGACGAGTTCGAGACGTTCACCTCCGGAACGGGCGACAGCCTCTACAGTAAATATCTCACCGCCCATCCAACCGTGCAGGCGTGGCTTCAAGTCGCGGCGTCGCCGGTTCGGCGACTCCTCGGGAAGGAGGGCGGCGCGCAAAACGTCTCACGAATGCTCGATCTGGAACGCAAAGCCATCGACTTCGTGGAACGGGCGGAACCGCCGTTTTTCCTCTGGGTTCACTACATGGACGTTCACACACCTTATGTCCCCGCCCCGAAGTTCGTCCGCGACGAAACTGGCGCGAACGTCGGGTCGTTGAAGATGCTTCGCGCCCACCTCCGGGCCGGATTGGGGCGCGAAGTCGGCGACGACACGCTCTCCGACCTCGAATCGCTGTACCGGGCCGCGGTTCGGCAGGTGGACGCCAGCGTCGGTCGAGTGCTGTCAGCACTCGACCGACGCGGATTTCGCGACGATGCTTGCGTCGTCCTCGCGGGCGACCACGGCGAAGAGTTCATGGAACATGGCCATCTGGCGCATTACCCGAAACTGTACGAGGAACTGACCCACGTCCCGCTTATGGTTCAGCACACAGACGATGAGACAGAGCGCGACGACACCGACACGAAGCAAACCTCCGATGAGAACGGGGTAAAGCAGGCGGTCGGTCTGGCGTCGATCCCGGCGACCATCTGCGACGCAATGGGCGTCGAGCACGACTTTTCCGCCCCTAGTTTGCTCGACACCGCCGTCGAATCGAAATCCGAGTCGGAAATCGAATCCGAACCCGAGTGCGAAACCGAACTACAACTCGACATCGAATCCGAGTTCGATTTCGCCTCTGCGCCGGTCACCTCGGTTGCGGTTCGCGGTGAGCACGTCACCCGCCAACCGATTCCGCGCCGCCTGGACGACGGTGAACTTCTCGTGAGCGCCCGAACCGCCGACTGGTCGTACATCTACCACACCGAATCCGAAAATCGAGAACTGTACGATAGACGCCGCGACCCGACCGAACAGGAGAACCAATGGGACGACCATGAAGGATCCGAACTCGCAAGCCGCCTTCACGATTCGGTCGAAACGCGAATCGAACGAATCGAAACCGACGAGGGCGACGAATCGGGCGAAGTACCGTCCGACGTGACGAACCAGTTGAAGGCGCTCGGCTATCAGTGATTTCTCGGTTTTGAATCGTTTTCACAACTCACGGCGATTCGACTGCCGGACGTTTTAGTCGATAGCCGACGATGCTGATTCGGGGTGGAACGATGGTAGCACACGATACCCAGCCACGTCGAAATCGGTGGCTATGGCGCGGTTCGAATCGTGAACGTCTCGGGGGTTACGACTGATGGCGCGGTGCTCGTACTCTACGGTTCGACCGAGGGCTAAACCGCGACCATCGCGGAGCGAATCACCGAGATGCTGGACTCCGCGGGTCACGCCCCGACACTGATTCACGGCAAGCGCGTTCCCGATGGATTCCGGCTGTCGAAGTACGACGCCGTCGTCGGTGCGTCGGTTCACAGGGGAACCCATCAGCAGTTCGTCACTCAGTTCGTTCGAAACCACGCAGAGGCGTTGAATCGACTGCCGTCGGCCTTCATCTCGGTGAGTTTGACCGCCGCGGAGGATACCGACGCGGTGCAGGCGACGGCCAAAAATCTGGTCGCGGAGGTTCTCGCGGATACTGGCTGGCATCCCGATAGCACGGCGGTCGTTCCGGGCGCGCTCAAATACAGCCAATACGGGACGCTCACGAAACTCGTGATGAAGTACGTCGCAATGAAGATGGGCGGTGGAACGGACTCCTCGCGCGATTATGAGTACACGGACTGAGATGATATCGAGGAGTTCGCAACAGCCTTTGCTCGTTCCCTCGATTGACAAGCGTGTGAAAAATAGACGATAAACGGATGGAAAATCGTTTTCTATCCGTTCTCCGTCCCTCGTTTTAGTTTGGGCTTCGAACCGTAGTACTCAGCAGATTGAGTTCGCTACTGAAGACGGTTGCATCCCCCGAGAACCGCCGTCGGTCGCCCTGACTGAAACTCGCGTCCCGCGAGAACATTATCGCCGTGATTGCGGCGACCGATCCACCGAGGTCGTAGCGGATGACCCATCCGCTGTAGTCGTCCGGTTGGCTGATTTCGTCCACGCTGCCGCCACCGGGGCGTTCAAGCAGTCGCACCGTGGTCGACTGATCGAGCGCGTTGGTGACGCGGAACGGCACGTTGGGGTGGTAAGCGTACGTGTAGACGAGTACGCTATCCGTATCCTGCGCGGCAGCGGTGCCAGCACTCCCGAGACCGAGCGCGAGCGCACCTGTTGCGAGCGCGCCCTTTTTCATGAACGTTCGGCGTGACTCGTCTGCAAAGACGCCCCCTGCGTCCTCTCCCGAGTCGTCTGTGTCTATTTTTTCACTCTCTTCCATATTCGACCGCACTTTGGAGATTGGTCACTCATATACATAAGGACATAGTATTGTTGTGCTTTTAGACAAATCCTCCCTCCTCCTCTTCCCTCGTGCTCTCTCCAGCGAACCGCGCCGAGCGAATGGCTAGCTCGCAGAAAGCGTATCGAGGACGCGGTCGAAACGCGCCCGAACGTCCCCCGCGATATCGTCCAACTCGGGGTTGTCCACGACCGAGAGCATCGTTTCCGGATCGACCATGCTGACGACGACGCCGTCGTCGGTTTCGTAGACCACGACGTTACAGGGTAAGAGCACGCCGAGGTCGTTTTCGGCGTCCAATCCCTCCTTCGCTAGCAGCGGGTTACACGCGCCGAGAATCCGGTATTCGGGATACGATTCGATATCAAGCTTTTCCTCGAACGCTTCGCTCACGTCGATGTCGCTTAGGATGCCGAATCCCTCGTCGCTGAGGGCGTCCGTGGTTTTTTCGACGACTTCCTCGAACTCGCCATCGACGTGTCGCTTGTCGTAGTAGGCCATCGCCACGAACTACACGGTGGGAGTAGTTAGTAGTTGAGGTCGTTTCATGCAAACATCCATCGGGCGCTGAAACCGACACTGCAACTGGAAGCGGTGCATCCGTAATTACACTTGGGATTGTATTGCTCATCTCACACAATACATATGGATAAAAATCGACTAGCTGTTTGTGAACGAATCCGACGACACGTGTGACAGGAACGAGGAGCCCGACAGTCACTCCTCGTCGGTCGAGAGGTACTCGGTTGACTAAACGAGGTGGACGCAAACGGAATGATTTGGTGAGCGACTACCCCTCGCTTAGTCCGCGTGGGCGGTCGCTTCCTCCTGCTCACCGCTCGACTCGAAGTAGGTCACATACACCTGTGCGACGAAAACGGCAGTGAAAACGACGTTGAGAACCGTCGTGTAGGCGTTTGGTACGGTTCCACCGGCTTGTCCCTGGTTCGGAATCAGGTTAACCGCGCTCCACGCGAAGTGGGTGGCGATTCCGGTCAACGTCGCCACGGCGAAGATGGAGCAAAACAACGCCGCCGCCAGTCGCTTGCCGTAGTATTTGCGGTACATATCTACGATGTGCGGAACGATGAGGTCAGCGTAGATGAACGACATGACACCGCCAAACGGGATTCCGGCGTTCCACAACACGAGTGCGAAGGGGACGTTTGCCACCGAGCAAACGAAGGTGATGACGCCGACGAACACGCCGATTGCGGAGCCGAGGACGACCCACGCGACGGTTCCCTCTGGCGCGAGTGTGAACAGTTGTGCCCACCACGACCGGGGCACGAACGCGGCGAGGAGCGAGGCGACGATAAATCCCGCGACGAGGTCGTCCCAGAGCATTTCCCACTCGCTGATTGCGTTTCGGAAGGCGTTTTTCCACCCCGAAGTAGTGAACAGTTTGTCTTTCCACGTCCGATTCTTTTGTTGATTTAGGTAGGTCTCCTTGCACGATTCCGAGCAGAAATGCTCGGTTCCACCATTCGTCTCGACGCTCAGAGTGTCCGAGGAATCAGGGTCAACTTCCATTCCGCAGATAGGGTCTCGAACTGCGTCGTTCCCCTCGTCCGATTGCACGTGCTCGCGGGCCGCCTCGAACCACGTGTCGGGAATCGCATACTTCGTGATGCCTGCAAGCAAGAGAATCATTAAGACTCCCCCGAACACGTCGGCGGCGACAAACTGCCATCCGAGGAGAATCCACATCACCAGACCGATTTCGATGACGAGGTTCGTGCTGGCGAACTGGAATCCAGCGAACGAGGATTCCGGCGATGCTCCTTTTTTGAACAACGATTTCGTCGTCGCAACCGCCCCGAACGAACAGCTGGACGAAAGAAAGCCGAAAACACTGCCGAGTCCGACTTCCTTCAATCCCCTTCCGCCGAGCAAGTTCGTCATCCGTTCTTCGCTGACGAACGCCTGTACTGCTCCCGCGATGGTAAATCCTAGCACCAACGCCCACCACGTCTTCCACGTCATCTCGCCGAGAAAGGTTCCAGCATCCACGAGATTTTGGACGACGTTCATGGAGGACGCTAAGGGAACGATGCTTTCGGTCGTTGTGGTTAAGAAAACGAAACTCGGAAAGTGGGTTTAACACCGATTACAGCCCATGTGTTGCCTATCCCGTAATTCGGACTATCACCAGACGCGAAAGTGGCCAAATCGAGCTAAACTGAGCCGAGTAGAGAATAATATTCAAAGCCGAGATGGATGAGTTTCTTGAGAAAAATTCGAGCGTCGATCCCAACGCTGTGCCGATGGAAATAGTCTCAACGTGAACGACATTCCGTCATCACGATATCCGCGCTAATCACGTTCCCTTCTTCCGTCGGATGAGTACCGGGGAAACACGCACCCCAGCCGAATCCTTTTGCCGTCCCCGTTCTTCGACCACAGCATGTCCGAACCACGGTATTCAGTCGCACGCTATTTGAGTATCGACAGCACCGAGTCGCCGACGATTTCGGTCGATGGCGACCTCGTCTTTCTTTCTGACACGACCGGTACGCCGCAGGTCTGGTCACTCGACGCGCCGGGCGCCTATCCGTCTCAGCTCACCGCATACGACGAACGGATTTCGTTCGTCTCGGCCTCGCCGACCCGTCCGGAGGTCATTTTCGGTATGGACGAGGGGAGCAACGAACACGACCAACTGTTCCGGTACGACCTGCACGATGGTGCCGAAATCCCGCTCACGGACGACCTCAGTTCGATTCACCTCTGGGGCGGATGGAGTCCCGACGGCGACCGGTTCGCTTTCACAGCGAATCGCCGCCAATCGGACACCTTCGACGTGTACGTGCAAGGTCGAAACGACGCGAAGGCGACGCTCGTCCACGAGGGGGAAAGTGGTTTCCTCAGCATCGAAACGTGGGGTGAACCCGGTATCGTCCTCTCGAAAGCGCACGCCAGTTTCGACTACGATCTGTTTTTGCTGAAGCCGGAAACGGGAGAGCACCGCCGATTGAGCGACGGCACTGAAACACGCTACGGAAACGTCCGGTTCGGATTTGACGATCGACTGTACTGCGTGACGAACCACGACTCGGACACGGCCGGTATCGCTCGAATCGACCTCGAAGACGGAACGCACGAAACGATTCAGGCGGGCGGCGACTGGAACGTCGAAGGGTTTGCGCTCCACGGGGAAACGGGACGAATCGTGTGGAGTCGCAATGTTGACGGCTACTCCGAGGTTCACGCCGGGCGCCTCGTAGACGGCGAAATCGAACCACTCGAAGACCCCGCTGACCCGGGCGACCCGTCCGACTCCGACAACCTCGACCTTCCGAAGGGTGTGGCTTATGACCTGACCTTCGGCCCGGACGGCCAGCAGTGTACGCTTTCGCTCAGCCGAAGCGACGACCCGAGAAGCGTGTTCGTCCTTGACGCCGAAACTGGCGAATCGGAGCGCTGGACGAATCCCGGAACGCTCGGTGTCCCCAAAGAGAGCCTTCTCGAACCGGAGACGATTCGATACGAGACGTTCGACAGACGGGAAATTCCCGCCTACTGGACGCTTCCCGAGAACGCATCTCCCGGCGACACACCCGTTATCGTGGATATTCATGGCGGGCCGGAACACCAGCGCAGACCGTGGTTCTTCCCGACGAAGCAGTACTTCCTCCAGCAGGGGTACGCAATTTTCGAGCCGAACGTCCGCGGGTCGTCGGGCTACGGCACGGAATACACGCATTTGGACGACGTAGAAAAACGGATGGATTCGGTCGCCGACATCGAATCCGCGGTCGAGTGGCTCCACGACCACGAGGCGGTGGATTCCGATCGAATCGTCGCGTATGGTCGCTCTTACGGCGGATTCATGGTTCTCGCGGCGATTACGGAGTATCCCGACCTGTGGGCCGCCGCGGTCGATTTCGTCGGCATCGCGGACTTCAAAACCTTCCTCGAAAATACAGGAGAGTGGCGGCGTTCGCACCGCGCACAGGAGTACGGTTCGTTAGACGACCCGGAACTCCTCGAACGAATCAGCCCGATTCACAAAGCCGACCGGATTTCCTGCCCGCTGTTCATCCAACACGGCGCGAACGACCCCCGAGTTCCGGTCGGGGAGGCCGAACAAATCGCCGAAAAGGTTCGAGAACGCGGCGTTCCGGTCGAGATCTGTATTTTCGATGACGAAGGCCATCACACGACCTCGCGGGAGAACCTAATCGAGGAGTTCGAACGCATCGGGAAATTTTTGGAAACGCACGTCTGAAACGAGGTCAGCGGTTGGTTTCGGATTGTACGGTTTTGTCGTGTAATTCGAACTGAATCTCGTATCTATTCGGTGCAGACGATGTACTGCATGAATGGGATTGTTTGTGTTGACAAGACTATTACAGACGCCGACTGTAAGCCACGGACGAAGCGTGGGGGCGAGCGACTGCAAGGAGCGAATGACGAGCGAGGTCCGGAGAAAATCTTTGATTATTACGGGTGAACAAACGCTTTGCGTCTGCGATCGACGAAAAGCCGCTGGTTTTCCGGTACCGCGAAAGACGGAGTCTCTCACAGGCGTGGCCTATTGCTAGCATTTGTGGTTCTCGTATTAGAATCATCTTTCAACTAAAATACGAAACGAAATCTTTTGACTCCAACCTTACACTCCCAACTCGTCTGCCAGTTCGTAAAACGATCGAATCGACAAATCCGGCTCCTCACCGAATGGCTCCCACGGCGCGGCTTTCCGGTTCACCCACACGCCCTGCATTCCGGCGTGTTTCGCGCCCTGTACGTCGAACCACCCGGCGGTGACGTGCGCGATTTCTTCGATTGGGGTTCCGGTTCGCCCCGCGGCGTGGCGGTAGAGTTCGGCGTCGGGTTTGAACGTCTCAATCTCGTCCGCGCTGATGGTGTCCGCGAGGAGGTCGCCGATGTCGGCGTGTTCGACCATCGAGTCCAGCATTTCGGGATTGCCGTTCGAAAGGACGTAGCAGTCGTAGCCGCCGTCCCGGAGTCGTTCGATGCCGTCGCGCACGTCGTCGAACACGTCGAGTTCGTGGTAGACGGCGAGGATTTCGTCACGCTCGTCCTCCGAAATATCAGCGTCGTGGGCCGACAGCGCGTACTGGAGGGCGTCGCGGTTCATCTCGTAAAACGGCTGATAGGAATCGGTGTGATTGGCGACGAAGGTGTATTCGAGCGACCGGGCCCGCCAGAGTTTCGAGACGGGCTCCGGATTTTCCACGCGCTCCGCGAGGGCGTTTTCGGCGGCGTCAACGTCAACCAGCGTGCTGTAGGAGTCGAACGTGAGGGTCGTCACGCGGTCGGAATCGAAGGCCATGATATGCGGAGTTGGTTCGGAACGAAGTTAGTCGTACGGGCGAACGCAACGGCTTTCGGTTCGGTGCTGAACAACGGTTATCCTACTGCAAGTAGGAGTTCTCAGTATGGCCACGACAGACAACAACAGCTCCCTGACACGAATCGTGTTGATCGTACTCGTCGTGTTGTTGGCGGTTCCGATGCTGATGATGGCCTTCGCGTTCCCGATGATGGGCGGATGGATGACGGGTGGATACGCCGGAGGAGTCCCCGTCTGGGGATGGTTCATGATGCTCATTCCTCTCGTCGTCATCGTCGCGCTTGGCTACCTCGCGTACCGGGAGCTCGCTGGCGACGAATTTGGTGGCGACCCGGCGCTTTCCGAACTGCGGGTGGCGTACGCTCGCGGCGATATCTCGGACGAGGAGTTCGAAACCCGGCGAGAGCGTTTGCAGTAATTCCTCGATACTCACGCCGTGGGTCGCTCTCGCTGGGAAATGGCAGAGCGCTAGCCGTTCTGGGATGCGCCCTGCAACCGTATCGTGTGCCGCTTCGCTCCGCTCGGTTCGTCCACATCGGAAAGCGGACTTCCACACGAACTCCGTGTTTCGGACGGTGTAAAGTACACCTCGAAGCGCGAACTGCATCCCATCCGTCCCCACGATTCGACGACCGTCGCTCCGTCCGCCGATTCCGGCTTTTCTTTCAGCGTGTAGAGCAACTCGCCCTGCTCAGGCGTCCCCTCCAGCAGAAACGAGTGTGCGGAACCGGGCCGAATGGTGTACTCGCGGTCGAAAATCACGTTGCTCCCCGGTTTGATTTGGCTTGCCTCGGCTTGCACGAGTACCGAAAACGGGAAGTCAGAACCTCCTTCCTCGTCTCCGAGTTCTACCGTCTCCGTTTCTCCGTCTCGGTTCGTTATCCGATACGTCGAAATCGGGCGGCTAGACACCGAGAGCGAGAATAGGTGCGGTTGTTCCGTCGGATTCTCCACGAGAAGCCGGTTTCCGGTCGAAGACTGCGAGCCGTTTCCCGTCGAACTCGTCGTTCGCTGTGCAACTCCCGATGCGATTGCTCCCGTGAAAAGGACTGTCCCCCCCGCGAGCAGCTGTCGTCGTGATACGTGGTCTGTCAGGTGACCCATGATACCCCCATAGAACACTGTCGTTCCTCAGCACTTTCAAGGCTATGGTCTATTTGAAATATATCGGGGTAATCTGGCAGCGTTCGATTCTGTTCAGAACGTTTGTTTCGGAACGCCGTTACTGGTGTCCCGAAACGTGAACTGGTTCGTAGGGTTCTTCGAGATACGCCATGTCACCCGACGAGAGGTCGATATCCAGCGCTTCGACGGCAGCCTCCAGATGTTCGATGCTGGTCGTGCCGACGATTGGCGCGTCCACCCGCTCCTTGTGGAACAGCCACGCCAACGATATTTGCGCCATCGTCACGCCCTTTTCGGCGGCGAGTTCCTGCACGCGCTCGTTGATTTCCGCGCCTCCGTTGTCGGCGTAGGGATGCTCGTGGGCGTAATCGTCCGTTTTACCACGAGTCGTATCCTCGAACTCTACGTTCGGTCGGGTGAGATAACCTCGCGCGAGCGGACTCCACGGGATGACGCCGATTCCCTCTTTTTCACAGAGCGGGAGCATTTCGCGTTCTTCCTCGCGGTAGACCAAGTTGTAGTGATTCTGCATCGTCGCGAACCGGTCGAGTCCGAGGCGTTCGCTCGCGTGAAGTGACTCGGTGAACTGGTGTGCCCACATCGAACTTGCGCCGAAATATCGCACTTTCTCGCGTCGAATCGCGTCGTCCAACGCTCGCAGAGTTACCTCGATCGGCGTCTCCTCGTCCCAGCGATGGGTCTGATACAGGTCTACGGTGTCCATCCCAAGTCGAGAGAGTGATTTATCGAGTTCCTGCTCGATTGCCTTCCGCGAGAGACCGCCCGAGTTGGGGTCGTTTTCGTCCATCTGGAAGTACCCCTTCGTGGCGACGACCATCTCGCCTCGCCGACCGTCCAACGCTTTTCCGAGGATTCGCTCGCTCTCGCCGCGCGAATACATGTTTGCGGTGTCGAAGAAGTTGATGCCGAGGTCGATTGCCCGTTCGAGTATCGGCATACTTTCGTCCTCGTCTAACACCCACTCGCGCCAGTCGCTCGACCCGAAACTCATGCAACCGAGACAGATGCGACTAACCTCCATTCCCGTGTCTCCGAGCGTCGTGTACTCCATACCTCGGTTCTCGCGTGCTGAGGGCAAAAAGCTACGGCAGGAGACCGTTTCTGTTTTTACCTGTGGGATGGGTCGCGACCCTCGACTTCGGAATCTCCACACCATGGGAAGATTCGCGGACTGCGGTTCAGCGCGCTACAGAGATGGAATCGCGCTGTCGGAACGAGTGCGCAACCGATTCCCGGACATTCCGTTCGTTCTCTGTACCACGTCCGGAGCCGAGAAAATAGCGGGTACCGCCTTCGAAACGGGTATCGACGGCTATGTTCCGACTGAAACGGACGAATCGCGCGCCACCGAACTTTCCGAGACGATTACGCGCGTCACCACCGACGCTCGCCGTCCCCCCGAGCGATTCAACCATTATCAGTCCATCGTACAGGCGATGGGCGACGGCGTCTACACGCTGGACACCGAGGGCTACGTCACTGCCGTCAACGATACTCTGCTGGATATGTCTCGGTACGACCGTACCGAACTCGTCGGCGAACACATATCGCTCCTCTTAGACGGCGTGGACGTTTCGCGGGGTAACCGATTTATCAAACGACTGCTTCAGGGTGACGAGGACGTTGGTAAACTTCGATCGAAACTCAAAACCGCGGACGGGAAGGGAATTCTATGCGAAGCCAGAATCGGTCTGCTGACACATCGCAACGAATTTCGTGGCACCGTCGGCGTCCTCCGGAGCATCGAAGACCACGAACGAATCAAAACGGCGCTCCGCGAGCAGAAGGGAAAAATCGAGGATCTTCACGAAATCGCCTCGGAGATGATGGCGTGTCAAACCGCAGATGAAATCTGTGAACTAACTGTCGATGCTGCCGAGAGCATTCTCAAATTCGACATCTGCGGTGTCGACCTCGCGGAAGACGGCTACTTCATTCCGAAGGCCATCTCGACGGGGATGACCGACGACGGCTACACCAAACTCCGAACCGACCAGGGCGTTGCGGGGCGCTCATACCAGAACCACGAAACGTGCGTGTTGGACGACGTGCGTGAGGAGGCCGACGCGGCCCCGGTACAGGCCGAATATCGGTCGCTGTTGAGCGCCTCGATAGGCGAGGAAGGGATATTTCAGGCAGGATCACGGGACGTCGGCGCGTTCGACCGCGACGATGCGGAACTGGTCGAATTGCTTCTTTCACACACCACGGAGGCGCTCCGTCGAATCCACTCGCAAACCGCGCTCCGCGAGAGCGAGGAAAAGTACCGAACGTTGGTCGA
Organism: Haladaptatus pallidirubidus; assembly: GCF_020700235.1. Lineage (GTDB taxonomy): Archaea > Halobacteriota > Halobacteria > Halobacteriales > Haladaptataceae > Haladaptatus > Haladaptatus pallidirubidus. The sequence goes on from NZ_CP085301.1 coordinate 1,381,198, forward strand.
ACAGAGTCACGACGCGATTTACATCTACCGCGACGACAAGTTCGCCTTCGTCAACCGGCGGGTTTGTGAACTCATCGGTTACGACCGAACCGAACTCACCGAAATGAATCTCTGGGAGTTGATACACCCCGACGAGCGCGAACGGGTCAAACGCATCGCAAGGGAACGCAGTCGCGGCAACCATCCGCCGCATTACGACGCGCGCGTCGTGACGAAAGACGGCGACGTTCGATACGCGGAGTTCAACGTGCGCGAGATCTCGTACGAGGGGGAGGCGGCGCAACTCGGTTCGGCCCGCGACGTGACGGAGCGGAAACAGCGAAAGCAGGAACTCAAACGCCAGAACGAACGGTTGGAGGAGTTCGCGAGCGTCGTCTCGCACGACCTCAGAAACCCGCTGAACGTCGCGCAGGGCCATCTCGAACTCGCCAGAGAGCGCGGCGACGAAACCCACTTCGAGAAGGCGGGAAGTGCCCTCGACCGAATGGGCAGTCTCATCGCCGATCTGCTGGCGCTGGCCCGACAAGGATTGGTCGTTAGCGACACCGAACCGGTCGAGTTGGAAACCGTCGTCCGACAGGCGTGGGCGAACGTCGAAACGGAAGAAAGCACGCTCGTCGTCGACACCTCCGCCGAAATCGAGGCCGACAGAGGGTGACTTCAAGAACTGTTCGAGAACCTGTTTCGCAACGCCATCGAACACGCAGGGAGTGAAACGACGGTTCGCGTCGGCGAGACGCCCGGTGGGTCGGCGGACGCTGAAGACGACGATTTTTCGGGGTTCTACGTTGAAGTCGACGGCGACGGAATCCCTCCCGTCGAGCGCGAAGCGGTGTTCGAGCACGGCCACACGATCGCGGACAGCGGATCGGGGTTGGGACTGTCAATCGTGAAAGGCATCGCCGAAGCGCACGGCTGGTCGGTTTCGGCAGTCGAAGGGAACGACGGCGGTGCGCGGTTTCACATTCGGTCGGAGTGACTCTATTTCTACCGAAACCCTTCGACGCTCGGCGCGTCCAGTGGACTCGATGGAAGGCCTTCGGTCGGTTCTGGGTCGTTGTAGCCGCGCGGAGCCACGTCGTTCGGAGAATCCGGGTAAAACAGGGATGCGAGCAGTTGAATCTGCTCACGGCCGATGCTCAGCTCGAACTGGCCGCCGCCGTACATTCGAATCCCGCGGCGGTCACAGTGTTCGAGCGTGTCGAACAGCGATTTCACGCTTCCGAACCGCGAGGGTTTGATGTTCAACCAGTTCGGTTCGAACGGAAGCGACTCCACGCTCTCGACGCCAGTAATCGGAACGTCCCACGAAATTCGCTGCCGAGCGGCGTCGAGAATCGGCGCGGTTTCGTCGGTGTACACCGGGTCTTCGATAATCGCGCCCGGGATCCCGTCCCGAACGCGACGGTAGAGGTCCGGGTCCGCCGACTGGCCGACTTCGGCGTCCTCGTACTGGGATTTTAAATCCACGATTCGGACTGTTTCGGTGTCGGCGAGCTCCGAAATCAGGTCGGCGGTCCACTCCGGCGTCGGATCGAGTTTGAAGGTCAGAGACGGGTCGATGTCGAGCCATCGCGTCACGCGCTCCGCGCTCGGCGGGTCGCCCAGCCGCGTGCTCATCACGAACGATACCGGAGACGGCTTGCGACCCAGTGCGGTCGGCAGGTCGGTGTCGGTCTGTCGAAGTGCCAAGTCTAGTGCCGCGCTCTCGAAACCCCACTGCCGGTAGTGGCGGAAATCCTCGCGCGATGGCGCTTTGGGAAACAAATCGAGGTCGGCGACTGTCGCGGAAAACTCGGCGAACGTGTGCTCGCCGGACAGGTCGAACTCCGCTTCGGCCAGCGCGTATTGGTCGTCGGCGTCGTAGGTTACGTCCTCGCCTCTGCCGGTTTCGCCGGCACCCCGCAGGACGATTTCGGTCGTGACGCGCGTGAACTCGCTCGACGTTTCGCGTTCGTGAGTTTCGTACTCGCAGGATTCGATGGAGAGCGGGAGGTCCGCGACTTCGTCGTAGAGCGCCATAGGCGGAAAACGGTGGCACGAGGGATAACTGTCGGGGCCTTCTCACCCTGCGACCGTCGCTTCCGACTTCAGACGGATTTTTCCTCGCCGAGCAGTTCATCGCGGTGTTCGTCTAGCAATGGTGCGCGCGTACCGGGTTCAGGCGGTGTTTCGCTCATCTTGATGGGCGACCCCGCGATGGTCACCGACTCGTCCGTTCCCGGTTGCTCGACGTCCACGAGCATTTCGCGGGCATCGACGTGGTCGTCTTCGAACACGTCTGCCACGTCCTGCACCGGGGCACAGGGAACCGAGCCTTCGAGGACGGCACACACCTCGTCGTCGGTTCGCTCGCGCGTCCATGCGCCGAGTTCCTCGCGAAGCAACTCGCGGTTTCGCAGTCGATCGGCTGTCGTGGGATAGTCCGCGGCGAGGTCGGGGCGTCCCATCGCTTCGCAGAGCGCAGTCCAGTGATTGTCGCCGAATGCGGCGATGACAACGTGGCCGTCTGCGGTTTCGAAGGCGTTGTAGGGAAACAGCGTCGGATGGGAGTTTCCGCGTCGATTCGGAACCTCGCCCGTGTAGGAGTACTGATAGACGGTTCGCTCGCACAGCGAAACCATCGAATCGTACATTGCGGTATCGACGTACTGTCCCTCGCCGGTTCGGTCGCGGTGGTGGAGCGCGGCGAGGATGCCGATAGCGTTCAAAGTGGCGGTGAACACGTCGCCGATTCCGGGGCCGACCTTCGTCGGCGGGCCGTCTTCGTCGCCGGTAATCTGCATCACGCCGCCGAGGGCTTGGGCGATGAGGTCGAAGGACGGTTGCCCTTGTCGGTTCGTTTCGCCCGTACGCGGGTCGCCGAACCCACGGATGGACGCGTAGACGAGTTCGGGGTTACGTTCACGGAGGGTTTCGTATTCGAGGTCGAACTTCTCCATCGTCCCTGCGCGGAAGTTTTCGACGACTACGTCGGCATCGTCGGCCAACCGGAGGAAGTCCGCGCGGTCATTCTCGTCGGTCAGGTCGAGTTCGAGGCTTCGCTTGCCACGATTGATGCTCTGGAAGTAGCCGCCGTAGGCGTCGCCCTCGCCGACGAACGGCGGATTCGGTCTGATGAGGTCGCCGCCGGGACGTTCGATTTTCACGACGTCGGCCCCTAAGTCTGCGAGGAGCATCGTGCAGTACGGTCCGGCGAGCACCTGTGTGAGGTCGAGAACGCGCAGGTCATCGAGCGCTGGCATCGCTCCACTCGTCGCCAACCCGAAACAAAAACCTTCGCAATTAATAATGTGGTTTGTGAATTAGGCACACACTAGTCCCCTAAATGGCCTTAACGGCATTAATCATGAAAGAACATTATCTTTAAGTTCTGTCCATTGTATGTACCAGTGCGATGTCTGCTACAATAATCCTCGGTGTTATCGGGTCCGACGCGCACGCCGTCGGCATCACGATACTCGACCAAGCGCTTTCGACGGCTGGTTTCGATGTCGTCAACATCGGCGTCCAGTCCAGCCAAGAAGACTTCATCAGCGCGGTGGAAGCACACGAGGGTGATGCGGTACTCATCTCCTCGCTGTACGGCCACGCCGAACAGGATTGTCGTGGCTTTCACGAGGCCATCGAGGCCGCCGGTCTCGACCTCATAACTTACATCGGCGGCAACCTCGCTGTCGGTCAGGACGACTTCGAGCAGACGAGAGCTCGTTTCCGCGCGATGGGGTTCGACCGCGTTTTCGACTCCGAAACGGAGCCGATGGAGGCCATCGCCGCCCTCAAAGCGGACATGAATATCACCGAGTCCGAAGCCGAACGAACGAGGCTCACGTCCTGAGTTTTCCTCTTCCACATGTTACGTGATACACGACTTTCCGCGGAGAACCTGTCGCGAATCGACGACCAGATACGGGAGGATTGGCCGACCGAAGCGGTCGATTTCGAGGAAGCGGTCGCCTACCACGACTCGCTCCCCGAGGAAAAACGGTTCGCGAGCGTCCTCCAGAGCGCCGACCGACCGCTCCTCCAACCTCGCGCTGGCGTCCCGAGACTGGACGACCAAATCGCCCTCCTTCGCCATCTCGAAGGCGCGGGGGGCGCGGATTTGCTCCCGACGACCATCGACTCGTACACGAGGGACAACGAGTACGAGAAAGCCCAACAGGGCCTCGAAAACGCCCGCGAAAGCGACACCGACACCCTCAACGGCTTTCCAGCCGTCAACCACGGCGTCGAAGGCTGTCGCAAACTCATCGAGGGGGTGGATGCTCCAATCGAAGTGCGCCACGGGACTCCCGACGCTCGCCTCCTCGCGGCCGTCACCTTCGCCGGCGGCTTCCAGAGCTTCGAGGGCGGCCCCATCTCGTACAACATCCCGTACACGAAAGAACGAGACCTCGCACAGACCATCGAACACTGGCAGTATGTTGACCGCCTTGCCGGTGCCTACACCGCACGCGGCGTCGAAATCAACCGCGAACCGTTCGGGCCGCTAACCGGCACGCTCGTTCCGCCGTGCATCGCCATCGCCATCGGCGTGGTCGAAGGGCTGCTCGCCGCCACACAGGGCGTTCGAAGCATCACGCTCGGCTACGGACAGGTCGGCAATCTCGTGCAGGACATCGCCGCCCTGCGAGCGCTCCGCGAACTCGGCGAGGAGTACCTTCCCGACGACGTGACCGTCACCACCGTTTTCCACGAGTGGATGGGCGGATTTCCGCCCGACGAGGCCCGCGCAAACGGCGTCATCGCACTCGGCGCGGCCACCGCAGCGATTGCGAAACCGGACAAGGTCATCACCAAATCACCGCAGGAGTTCGGCGGGGTTCCGACCAAGGAGGCCAACGCCGCGGGTCTCCGAACTACGAGGCAGATAATCGATATGATGTGCGAGCAGGACATCGACGTGGACGGCATCGAAGAGGAACGGGAGTTCATCGAAGCCTCAGTGCGGTCGCTGATGGAGACGGTTCTCGAACTCGGTGACGAAGACGTTGCGCGAGGAATCGTCGCGGCCTTCGAGACGGGCAACATCGACGTTCCGTTCGCCCCGAGCGAGAGCGCACAGAGCGCGGTGTTACCTGCCCGCGACGACGACGGTCGGGTTCGTATCCTCGAATTCGGCGACCTCGCGCTCGAATCGGAACTCATGTCGGTTCACACTAACCGACTCGACCGCCGCGCACGGGCGGAGAACCGAACCACCTCGTTTCAGATGGTCGCCGACGACGTGGACGCCATCAGCGACGGCCGACTCATCGGCCGTCGCGGGGAGACCGGGAGCAAAAGCAACCAGCGCGGAGGTGACCGAGCGTGACGTCCGTCGAATCAGGCCGCACGAAAATCATCGAATCGGTTCGCGCGGTGCCCGCCGTCTCCGGATTCTTCTTCGACGACCAACGGGCCATCAAAGCGGGCGCGGAACAGGACGGATTCGCCTATCGCGGCGACCCGGTGACGCCCGGATTCGACCGCGTTCGACAGGCCGGAGAGGCGGTCAGCGTCCTGCTTGAACTCTCCGACGGCACGGTCGCTCGCGGCGACTGTGCCGCGGTTCAGTATTCGGGCGCGGGCGGCCGCGATTCGCTGTTCCGCGCCGAGGAGTTCGCGCCGGTGGTCGAAGGAACCGTCGCGGACGCGCTCGTCGGACGCTCCGCGGAACGGTTCCGCGACAACACGGACGTCCTCGAAGGACTCACCACCGACGGCGAACGGCTTCACACCGCGCTCCGGTACGGCGTCTCACAGGCACTGCTCGACGCCGCCGCGAGCGCCCGCCGCGGTACTAAAACCGACGTACTCGCCGACGCGTACGGAACCGTTCCCGCAACCGACCCGGTTCCCGTCTTCGGACAGTCGGGCGACGATAGGCGCGGCAACGCCGAAAAAATGCTGTTGAAGGGCGTGCCGGTTCTCCCGCACGGTCTGTTCAACAGCGTCGAGAAGGTCGGTTCGGACGGTGGACGGTTGGTCGCCTACCTGGACTGGCTTTCGAAGCGGGCGGTCGAACTCGGCCCGGAGGGTTACACCCCGCGATTCCACGTTGACGTGTACGGCGTCCTCGGCGAGGTCTTTGGGCCCCCATACGACCGTGCGGAATTTACGGACTACTTCGCCGACCTTCGGGAGGCCGCGGCCCCGTTCCCGCTACAGGTCGAGGGGCCGATGGACGAAGGCGGTCGGGAAGAACAGATTTACGCCATGGTCGAACTCCGCGACGGACTCGCCGACGCGGGCGTCGGCGTGGACATCGTGGCCGATGAGTGGTGCAACACGTTCGCGGACGTGCGGGCGTTCGTGGATACGGGCGCGGCCGATCTCGTCCAAATCAAGACGCCCGACCTCGGCGGTATCGGGCGGAGCGCCGAAGCGGTGCTGTATTGTGACGGCACCGACACCCGTGCGTACCTCGGCGGGACGTGCAACGAAACGGTCACGTCAGCGCGAGCGTGCGCGCACGTCGCGCTCGCCACCGACGCGGCCCAGACGCTCGCCAAACCCGGTATGGGTTTCGACGAGGGGTACATGGTGATGGAAAACGAGATGCGGCGGGCGATTTCGCGCCTCGAATCACGAACGACGGTGAGAGAAAATGAAAGACGGCGACAGGAACAACGGTAACCAACAATGACCGACTGGACAGACTCAAGGACGTTTTCGAACGCGCTGGAGCGAGCGGTGACGCTGGAAAAGGGGAACTGCTTCGAAGACTTCAGCGATGGACAGACTATCGAACACGCGCCGGGACTCACGCTCTCGGCGCACGCGAACGAACTGTGGATGAGTCAGACGCTCAATCACGACCCGGCGTACTGGCGGTCTGACGCCGCGCAAGCGGTCGGATACGACGACTGTCCCGTTCATCCCGATTACCTGCTCGCCTGCGTGATGGGACCGAGTGTTGAGGATTTGAGCGAGAAAGGCGGCTACTTCCTGGGCAGGGACGCCGTGTCGCTTCACGACCCGGCGGTCGCGCCGGGTACCGAGGTTCGCGTCGAATCGACGGTCGAAGCCAAACGCGAATCGAGTTCTCGGCCCGACTACGGCATCGTGACGTGGGAGACGGCCGGATTCGACGCCAAGACGGGCGACCGCCTCCTGTCGTACACCCGGACGAACATGATTCCGCGTCGGGAACCCATGGCCGCGGACGGCGGTTCCGCGAGTCCGGGGGAATCTCGTCCGTCCGCGGAAACGGACGGTTCGGGCCTTCCGAGCGAATTCGTCGCTCCCGACGGCCCCTACTTCGAGGATTTCCGCGACGCTCACGAGCGGACGGCGAACCGCGATGCGGCGGTCGCCTATCGCCACGAACGCGGGCGGACGATGGACGACGTGATGGTAGCGACGCTTCCACTCGTGACGCTCAACACCGCGAAACAGCACCACAACGACGATTACATGGCCGACTCGCCCTCCGGCGAAATCGTCGCCTACGGCGACGTGACCCGGTCGGTCGCCCTCGGCCACGCTCGCTCGGACGAGCGAACGTATCGCGAAATCGAGTACGGTGACGAACGGTTCCACGACTTCGTAACCGTCGGCGACACTGTGTACGGATTCACGCGCGTCCTCGATATCGAAGAGACGGACGACCCGGAGGCGGGTACAGTCACGTTCGAGCACTACGCGTTCAACCAGTGCGACGAACCGGTGTACTCCGGCACCCGAACCGCATTGATTCAGAAACGAACTTAGATCTTACCAATGACGAAAACGAGACTCTGCCGAACGTTCCAGACCGCGCCCGCTGCCGTCCCCCGGGACGACAGCGCGAAATACCTCCGCTCCGGCCTCACCGCCGAGGGCTTTGCAGCACCGGACTGGTTGGTGCCCGACCTCGAAGACGGCACCGCGCCGGACATGAAGGACGAGGCGCTCGAAAACGTCCGGGAGTTGCTTCCGGAGTACGCACCCGAATTCCCCGGCGAAATCTGGCCGCGCGTCGAGTGGGGGTACGACAGCGAATCGCTCCGCGAGCGCGGCGTCGAGCAGATCGAGACGCTCTCCGAAACCGTCGGCGAACACGTTGACGGATTCGTCGTTCCGAAGGTCGGGCGGCTCGAAGATGTAAGAGCCGCCGAATCGGCGGTCGCCGCCGCGGCGCGCGAAACTGGCGCAGATATCGAACTGGCCGTCATCGTCGAATCCGCACGAGCCCGTTCCGACCTCCGCGAAATTTCTGGGTTTGGGCACGAATCGCTCCTCACCGCGCTCGTGTTCGGGCCGGTCGATTACACCGCGGAACTCGGCGGGCGCGAAGTCGGCCAGCGCCCTCAGTGGTCGGGACTCTACGAAGCCCTGTCGAACGAAGCGAGTGCGAACGGCCTGCTCTCGATTGGCGGGCCGTTCGACCGCCTGTTTCGCGAGCGCGCAGGGGTTACGTTCTACAACGGCGACGGCTACGCAGACCACGTCGAGCGCGAAGCGCGGGTCGGTCTCGACGGCAGTTGGTCGCTCCACCCCAACCAGACCGCGCAGGCGAATCGCATCCACCTGCCGACTGACGACGAACTCCGTACTGCGGTGTCGAAAATCGAGACGTTCGTCGAAGCGAAAGGAACCGGTACGGGTGCGGTTGCAATCGACGGACAGATGGTGGACGAAGCGACGTTAAAGAACTTCGAAAACACGGTCGAGACGGTTAGTATCGTCCACGAAACGAACGACGAGCAGACGACGGAACGCTACGATGAGGAGCTGCTCGACCGGGCGCTCGCACTCCGGTAACCCGAACCGACGGAAACGCGATTATTCTTCCATTTTTTCACTTTTCACGCCCGCCGACCCCCGAGTAGGCGAACGATTTTTGTCTTTTTGCACGAACCTCGAAACGAATGGTTCACGGCAGTAGAAAGGAGACGCCCCGCGAACGTAGATGGAAAACGCCGCCTCCGCCGTTCGTCAGCGGGGCGAACGTCACCACAGCCGACCGCAACGCACTTCGCGACGCAGGCTGGCCGACGTGTTGGTCGGGTGCCGCCGAACTACTGGATTGGTGTCGTCCGTTCGACGCGGTGCTCGATACCGACGGCACGACGCGCTGGTTCCCCGGCGGTCGGTTGAACGCCTCGTACAACTGCATCGACCGCCACGTCGAAGGCGGTCGCGGCGACGAAGCTGCCATTATTTGGGAAGGGAAACTCGGGGAGACGCGAGCCTACACCTACCGACAGCTCGAAGACGAGGTAAACGCGTTCGCGGCGGCCCTCCGCGACCTCGGCGTTGGCGAGGACGACGTCGTCACCCTCTACATGCCGATGGTGCCGGAACTTCCCATCGCCATGTTGGCCTGCGCACGCATCGGCGCACCGCACAGCGTCGTCTTCGCCGGATTCTCCGCAGATGCGCTCGCCACCCGACTGACTGGCGCGAATTCGGAGTACCTCGTCACCTGCGACGGCTACTATCGACGTGGTACCGCGCTCCACCTCAAGAGCATGGCCGATAACGCCTGTCTCTCCGTCGAACAGGACGTCGAACAGATAGTCGTCAATCGTCTCGACGACGGTCGTTCGACCGGCGACCACCACTCCTACGCAGACCTCGTTTCCGACCACGATGGAGCCGAAATCGACCCCGTCGAGCGCGATTCCGACGATTTACTCTTTCTCATCTACACCTCGGGAACGACCGGGGAACCGACGCTGGTCGGCCACACGACCGGTGGATATCTCGCACACGTCGCGTGGACGAGTTACGCGGTGTTCGACCTCGGACCGGACGACACGCACTGGTGTTCCGCCGACGTCGGCTGGATCACCGGCCATTCGTACGCCGTCTACGGCCCTCTCGCGCTCGGGGCAGCGACCGTCCTGTACGAAGGGACGCCCGACCACCCCGAAAAGAACCGTCTCTGGGAGGTTATCGAGCGCAACGAGGTCGATGTCTTTTACACCGCGCCGACATCCATCCGGGCGTTCATGAAGTGGGGAAGCGAGTATCCGGAGCAACACGACCTCTCCAGCCTTCGACTGCTTGGTACCGTCGGCGAACCCATCGACGAAACGGCGTGGCGCTGGTACCGCGAACACGTCGGCGGGGGCGAGTGTCCAATCGTGGACACGTGGTGGCAGACCGAAACCGGCGGCGTCGTTCTTTCGACGCTCCCCGGTGCGGACCGAATGCGCCCCGGTGCCGTCGGTCGGGAGCTCCCCGGAATCGATGCGGCAGTCGTCAACGAAGTCGGTGAAGAGGTCGCCCCCGGTGAATCGGGGCGCTTGGTTCTCACCCGTCCGTGGCCGGGAATGGCCCGGTCGCTCTGCGACGGCTCCGGCTGGGGCGCCCGTCGAACGAGCACCGTCAGGAATCAGTGGCAGTACGACACCGGCGACAACGCCGTCCGCGACGTGGACGGCTATCTTCACCTTCTCGGCCGGGCCGACGACGTGCTCAACGTTTCGGGTCGTCGGTTGAGTACGGCGGAAATCGAATCGGCCATCGTCGGTGTCGAAGGCGTCGCGGAAGCCGCCGTCGTCGGCGGGACGGACACGATGAAAGGGTCGAAAGTCCACGCGTTCGTCAGCCCCGAGTCGAACGTTGCGGGCGACGAGGCGCTTCGAACGCGCGTCCGGTCGGCCGTCGAATCGGCCATCGGGTCGATTGCGGCACCCGATTCCGTTACGTTCACGCCGTCCTTACCGAAAACGCGGTCGGGCAAAGTCGTCCGGCGATACCTGAAAGCCATCGCGAACGGAGAGACCCTCGGCGACACGAGCGCGCTCCGAAATCCGGAGGTCGTCGGCGAACTCGAATCGCTCCTCGACGAGTAGATTTCACCTTTTCGTGCAAAGACGAAATCGCGACCACCCGATTTCACGCGGTGATATTCACCTTCATCGAATAGCGAGGCGATAGACCCCCCGCTGCTCCCGAAGATTTATTCGTCTTTCCATAGAAATACGAAATATGCGCGGCGAGGAAACGACGGAACACTTGACGACGACGGAGTACGAGCACCTCCGTCGTGGGACCGAAACCTACCGCGAAGACCTCGTCGTGGCGCTGGCTGGACGGGTTGGACTCCGACCCTCGGAACTAACTCGAATTTGCCCCGCCGACCTGCGGGAGCGCGAACGCGACGGGAAACGGTTCTATTTCCTCTCCGTTCCCGACGGAGACGGCGAAACGAGGGAGGCATACGTTCCGCCCGACGTCGCCCACGACCTCCGCAAATTCGCCAAAGCGAACGACGTCTCCCGCCACGACCAGTTTATCGCGGTGTCGCCCCGCCGGGTTCAAATGATGGTTAGCGACGTGGCAGACCGGGTTGACGGTCTTCGTGACGTGACTTGCCGCGACCTTCGAAAATATTTCGCGTGGCGGTGCCTCGTCGAGGAAGAAATCGACCCGCGGGTGGTGCAGACCGTCGGCGGGTGGAAAAGTCTCGAAAGCCTCGCCCCGTATCTCGACGCGCCGACCACGAACGCAATCATCGACGCCTTCGAAAGTCGAAATCAGCAGTCGAGACGTGACGGCGGTCGATCCGACCGCCGCCACGGTCACAGGAGAGACGACGGCTGCGCGGGTTCCCGCCGTCCCGAACTTCTTCGATGCATGAACGAGTTGGGGGAAACGCTCGCGGAGGCGTCCACGACGGAAGATGTAGAACGCATCGTTTGCGACCATCTCTCCGGCATCTACCGCGCCGTTTGGATTTGTGATGCGGACGGTTCCTCACGGACGAGCGCCGTGCCCGCGGGAATCGATAGCGACGGCGATGTTCCCGGTGTCGTCCTCGATGGTGTCGATGTGTTCGATGAAGAGATACCCGACGTGACGATAGTCGGCGGAGGGCTAACCGACGACCCGTCGATCGACGGGTCGTCGGTCAGTAGGTCTGTCGATGCGCCGGTCGGTGGGTCGATTGATAGCCCGCTCATCGGGCCGCTGTCCCGGTGCTCGTTCGCCGTCGCGCCGCTCCAGTCGAACGAAACCGTCCACGGATTGCTCTGCGTCGCTACTGACTCCTTTCGGCCGACGGATCGGACGCTGCTCGCGGATATCGGCCGACGAGTCGGTCGAACTCTCACGTCGATTGCGCGCAAACGCCTGTTGTTGGCAGATACCGGTGTGGTGCTCTCCCTGCGGAGTACCGACAGCGACGTTTTTCTCGTCTCGGCCTCCGAGGAACTCGGCTGTCAGTTCGCGCTCGAAGGGGTGGTACCGACGGCGAACCATTCGTTGCTCTACTTCGTCACGGCCAGCGGGGCCACCGTCGGCGATGTCCTCGATAGGGTAACCGCCGCGGACGCCGTGCAGGATGCCCGTCTCATCCGCGACTACGAGGACGACGCGCTTTTCGAGTTCGTCGTTTCCGGCGACTCGCTCGCGACGACTCTCGTCGAACGCGGCGGCACCGTCCGCGAACTGTCGGTCGAATCCGGCGTCCTCGACGTTTCCGGCGTTTTCTCGGAACACGTCGATATCCGCCGCGTCGTGGAGACCGTAGAAAAGTCGTTTCCGGCGACGGACTTGCGCTCGAAGCGCAAAGTTTCCGAACCCGCGCGGAGTACGGTCGATGTCCAACGGACGGTACACGACCGGCTGACCGAACGCCAGCAAACGGTTCTCCGGGCCGCCTATCTCGCGGGATACTTCGAGTGGCCTCGCGGGAGTACCGCCGAGGAGCTTGCGGCCTCGATGGACGTCTCGTCGCCGACGCTCCACAACCACCTCCGAAAAGCCCAGCAAAAGGTGTTCGATACGGTGTTCGAGGACGTAGACCGTCAGGAAACCGACGCCAGCGGACACTAACTGTTTAATTCCGTCCGCGCGCTGGTGTCGGAGGAACATTTCCTCGCCGGTTGCGAATTCTTGTACACCCCAAGGAACGCCTCTGTGTTGGAAAATCGACCGTTTTGTATAGTTAGCTCCACCACTTATATAATATCGTGAGTCTTGTGAACCTGGCCCATGACGGAAGATAACGATGTCGAACTCGAAGCGCGTCTCGAAAACCGAGAGCGGTTCGAACCCCCTCAGTCGTTCGTTGCGCAGGCGAACCTCGTGGACGACACCATCTACGATGAGTTCGAGCGGAACTGGCCGGAGTGTTGGAAACAAGCGGCCGATTTGCTCGATTGGGAAAACGAGTACGAAACGGTTCTCGATGATTCGGATCCACCGTTTTACGAGTGGTTCACGGGCGGTTCGCTGAACGCGTCGGCGAACTGCCTCGACCGCCATCTCGACGACCGGGGCGACGAGGTCGCAATCGAGTGGGTTGGGGAACCCACCGACGAGGACGACCGGGCGTACACCTACGAAGCTCTCCACCGCGAGGTCAACGAGTTCGCGGCGGCCCTCCGCGAGCAGGGTGTCAAGGAGGACGACGTCGTCACCCTCTACATGCCGATGGTGCCGGAACTTCCCATCGCGATGCTAGCGTGTGCGCGCATCGGCGCACCGCACAGCGTCGTCTTCGCCGGATTCTCCGCTGACGCGCTCGCCACCCGTATGAACAGCGCGGACTCCGAACATCTCGTCACCTGTGATGGCTACTACCGCCGGGGCGACCCGCTTCAGCACAAAGAGAAGGCCGACGAGGGGCTCTCGGGGGTAGACCACGACGTAGAGAGCGTCGTCGTGGTAGACCGACTTGGCGATGAGTACGACCACCCGATGGAGAACGGGGAGTTGGATTACGCCGACCTCGTGGCCGAGCAGGAAGGTGCGGAGGTCGAACCGGTGTCGCGGGACGCCGAGGATATGCTCTTTTTGATGTACACGTCCGGAACGACCGGACAACCCAAGGGCGTCAAACACACTACGGCGGGCTACCTGTCCTATGCGGCGTGGACGACGCAGTCGGTGCTGGACGTCAAGCCGGAGGACACGTACTGGTGTTCGGCCGATATCGGCTGGATTACGGGCCATTCCTACATCGTCTATGGCCCGCTCGCGCTGGGAACGACGAGTGTGATGTACGAGGGGACGCCGGATTATCCCGACCGCGACCGCCTTTGGGAAATCGTCGAAGAATACGCGGTAGACCAACTGTACACCGCGCCGACGGCGATTCGCGCGTTCATGAAGTGGGGGAGTCGATATCCGGAGCGACACGATCTCTCCTCACTCCGATTGCTCGGGACGGTCGGCGAACCCATCAACCCGCGCGCGTGGAAGTGGTACTATAAACACATCGGGCAGGAAGAGTGTCCAATCGTGGATACGTGGTGGCAGACCGAAACCGGCGGCATGATGGTCACCACCCTACCCGGAATCGGGACGATGAAGCCCGGCAGTGCTGGCCCACCACTCCCCGGCATCGACATTCGGGTTGTCGATACGCGCGGCGAGGAAGTCGAACCCGGAAAGGCCGGATACCTCACCGTCGACAAGCCGTGGCCGGGGATGCTGAGAACGCTCTACAACAACGACGAGCGCTTCGTCGCAGAGTACTGGGCCGAATACTCGGACACCGAGAGCGACGACCCGGACGACTGGGTGTACTTCCCCGAAGACGGTGCAAAGCTCGACGAGGACGGCTACATCACCGTCCTCGGACGTGTAGACGACGTGCTCAACGTTTCGGGCCATCGCCTCGGAACGATGGAAATCGAATCGGCCATCGTCGGTGTCGAAGGCGTCGCCGAGTCCGCAGTCGTCGGTGGTCACCACGATATCAAAGGTGAAGCAGTGTACGCCTACGTCATCACCGAGGAGGATTCCGAGGGAGACGAAGACCTGCACGACCGAATCGTCGAAGGCGTCGAGGACGCTATCGGTCCGATTGCGCGCCCCGAAGAAATCGTGTTCACGCCGGAACTGCCGAAGACGCGCTCCGGGAAAATCATGCGTCGGTTATTGGAGGATATCGCCAACGACGAGGAGTTGGGCGACACTTCGACCCTGCGCAATCCGGAGGTCGTTGAGGATATCGCTCAAACGGTCGGAGACGCCTGAACGCCGCTCGAATCGGGACGACCACAACTCATCGAAATTAGTCAACAATGACAGACAATAACGCACAATCAGACGGAACAGCTCCCGACATCGAGACGGACGGCGGCGTCCAGACCGGTCGGCGGAACGTCAACTATCTCGATGCGCAAATCAACATCTTCAAACCGGCGACTCCGTTCATGCGCGACCACCTCAAAATCGTCTGGACGATGTTCGTCGCGTGGGCCGTCATCGTTTTCGGGCCGGTAACGGCGACGTTTCTCGCACCCGACGTCATGACGAGCATCACCGTCCTTGGCTTCCCACTGCACTATCTTCTGACCGCGATGGGCGCGCCGAGTGGTGCCCTCATCCTCTCGTTCATCTACGCGCGCAAGCGAGACCAACTGGACGAGAAGTACGGCATCGACCACTCCACCAAACAAGCCGCGCCGGATACCGACACCGTGGCACCTGACGGAGGCGTCGAGCAATGATTCTCACGCCCCTTCAACTGCTGCCGGACGCGCTCAACGCTTCGTTCAAAATTATTCCGGCTGCTATCGTTTCGGCAATGCTGTTGCTCTTTTTGGGCATCGGATACGCGTTCCGCGTGGCCGATACAGAGGACCTGTGGGTCGCCGGTCGTTCGATCGGTAACGTCGAAAACGGGATGGCAATCGGCTCCAACTGGATGTCGGCGGCATCGTACCTCGGCATGGCAGCGCTCATCGCGCTGTCTGGCTACTACGGACTCGCATTCGTGGTCGGCTGGTCGACCGGCTACTTCGTCCTGCTCATCTTCATGGCCGCGCAGATGCGCCGGTTCGGAAAGTACACCGCGCCCGACTTCGTCGGCGACCGGTTTAATTCGGACACCGCGCGAGCAATCGGCGCACTGACAACGATTCTCATCGGGTTCGTCTACTCGGTCGGACAGGCACGCGGCATGGGACTGGTCGGCATCTACGTGTTCGGCGGCGACTACGCAACCATGGTGATTCTCATGATGGGAATCACCGTCGGCTACCTCGCGCTGTCGGGGATGCTCGGCGCGACGAAAAACATGGCCGTCCAATACGTCATCCTCATCGTGGCGTTTCTGGCGGGCTTGTACGCCGTCGGCTACACTCAGGGCTATTCGACCTTCCTGCCGCAAATCGAGTACGGCGCGCTGTTGGGGTCGCTCAACGCCGAGTTCACCGAACCGTTCAGCGGAACCAGCTACTTCCTGTGGATCGCGACGGCGTTCTCGCTCATCGTCGGCACCTGCGGGCTTCCGCACGTGTTAGTTCGATTCTACACGGTCGAGAGTGAGCGAACCGCCCGCTGGTCGACCGTCTGGGGTCTGTTTTTCATCTGCTTGCTGTACCTGAGCGCCCCCGCGTTCGCGGCGTTCGGAACCGATTTGTACGCAAACGAGGTCGGTCCCGTGTACGGAGCCAACGGAATGAGCGGCGCGGAAGGTGACGTTATCGTCGTCCTCGCGTCGCAACTCGCGAATCTCCCGACGTGGTTCGTGGGCCTCGTCGCGGCGGGCGGTATCGCCGCGGCAATCGCGACGACCGCGGGACTGTTCATCGCCGCCTCGTCGGCCGCAGCGCACGACATCTACACGAACATCATCAATCCCGACGCGACACAGCGCCAACAGCTGCTCATCGGTCGCACCACCATCATCGTGCTGGGTGCCATCGTGACGGTTACCGCACTCGACCCGCCGGCGTTGGTCGGCGAACTCGTCGCGCTCGCCTTCTCGCTGGCCGGACTCGTGCTGTTCCCGATGTTCTTCCTCGGCTTGTGGTGGGAGAACGCCAACCGACAGGGTGCCCTCGCCGGGATGACGACTGGACTCCTCATCTGGACCGCCGCGGTGTTCAACGAACTCATCCTCGCCACCGAATCCGGGCCACTCGTGCCTGCCTATGCCGAGGTGTTCCCCGCAGTCGGGGCCGCACTCGTCGGAACGCCCATCGTGTTCGCCGTCACCATCGGCGTCTCGATGGCGACCAGCGAACCGCCGGAACGCATCAAACGAATCGTTCGGCAGTGCCACAGCCCTGAACCGATGGGGCAACAGCAGAGCGCAGAGGACATCGTCGATGCGAAGGGCGGACACCGCCCGGCGGACGATTGACCACCAACGAATCCCAAACTATCAACCAATGTACGAACGCATCCTCATTCCCACGGACGGGAGCAAAACTGCGGAACTGGCGGTCGAATCGGCGCTCGAGATTGCCGAAAAGTTCGATACCGACGTTTACACGCTCTACGTCGTCGATACCGACGCCATGGACGTGAGCCTCGGCACTGAGCAAATCGACCGCATTCGAGCCGGTCGGTTCGGCGAAATGGACGACCTCGAAGACCGAGCGGGAGAGGCAACTCGGTACGTCGTCGAGCAGGGTCGACGCCGAAATATCTCCGTCGAAGAGCATTTCCGCGCCGGACAACCCCATCGAGTTATCGCCGACTTCGCCGACGATTACGACATCGACCTCATCGTGATGGGAAGCCACGGTCGGAGCGGCGTCCGACGGATGCTCCTCGGAAGCGTCACCGAGCGCGTCCTCCGCTCGACCCATCGGTCGGTGTTGGTCGTGGACGAACGGGAAAAAGTGGAGGAAGGTGAGTAACGTGCAGTTCGCCGGAACCGTCCTCGACCACGTCAAAGAACACCGGTCGGGTATGGTCGCGGATCTCGCCTTTGCCGTGATTTGGGTCGCGGTCGTCACCGCCCTGTTCGACGTGCTTCAGGGGCCAACCTGGGCGTACCACCTGACACTGTTCGCCGGCGTCGTCGGTTACTTCGCCTTCTTCATGTCGCTGGAGTCCGCGCTCGACGCCGAATCGTAGCCTGCGGTCGGTATCTCTTCGGTTGCTATTCTCTCGGTCAATACCTATCAGAGCGCCCGGAAGACGCGAACCGTATCGCGACTACCCGGTTCGCAGACGAGTTGGGCGAGGCCGAGGTCGGAGAACACTCGCTTCCAATCGCGGTGATAGAGCGGGAAATCGTCGTGAACGTAGCTTACTTCGAACCCGTCCCGGCCGCGATGTGGGCTGTTCCCTTCGTTTTCGGCGGTTATTAGCAGGTCGCTCGTGACGCGAATCAACTCCTCGAACACCCACTCGTTTTCGGGATGGATGTGTTGGAGCGTTTCCACGGAGTAGACCACGTCGAAGGCATCGTCGGGGTATTCTGGAAGTACATCCTCTATCGCGCCGGTTCGGAACGTCCCCGTCTCCGCGAGTCGCGGATACCGGTCGTCCATCACGTCGAACGACTCGTCGTTGATGTCGATTCCGGTGAGGTTCGTAAAGCCGTCGTCGCGGAGGTGGGCGAGGTGGCGGCCGGAGCTACAGCCGACTTCGAGGATTTCTGCGTCTTCTTCCACGTAGTACTCGAACACGTTGGTGAGAGTTTCGCTCACCTCGTTCGAACCGATTTGGGCGTAGTACGCGGGCGAAAACTCCCCCGAACGTTCGGCCCAACTGCGATGGTTGTCGTCCGGTTCCATACCGTCCGTCTCGTGGCCGGAAAGTTAAGAGTCACCGTCTCGTGTGTCGCAGGACTCCTCCCGACTTTGGAGGGCGATTGGCATCGAGGACGTATTGATTTCAGCCGCTTTGTCGCTCTGCGAAATCATGGTTGATACACCCGCGAAGAAGGTGGTGGGCGTATTTCAACCGGACGGGAAACTTCGTTCTCCGGTCCCTCCTTATCCAAATTTGAACCCAAAACCGGAAAACCGCGACGGTTAGAAGACGAGGCGGTCAATCAGCCGACGCACGAGTCCGGGACGACGGGACTCGTTCGGATAAACCGTCACCTCGGTGCAGTCAACCGTGGTGCGCTGCTGTGAATCCCTTCCCCCCCAGATTCGGGTGGTGGCGCCGCGACGAATGACGACATCCGGATTCGGTAGGGAGTCGCCGCCGTCGAACCGGACGACGTTCGCGGACACCGAGGCAGAGAGCAGTTCGGCGAGTTCGGTTTGGTACTCCTCTATCGTTCGCCGTCGCTGATTCGATTGTCCGTCCGCCATGTTGAACTGGAGGGTGACCTGACCGCCGGTCTCACGGGCGATGGCGTCGGCCACCGCGACCGTCGTCGGGTCGTACGGCCCGCCCTCGCTGGCGAGAACGACCTGCTGTGGTCGGTCGTAGCCGCGGTTTTCGACCAACAACACGTCGCACGGGGCGTGTCGGACGACCCAATCGATTGGGTCGGCCAGTAGCCGCGACCGAAGACGCAGTCGTTCGTGTTCGGCGACGACTGCGGACACGTCGCGCTGGGTCGCGAAATTGACGATTGCGCGCTTCGTGTCGTGACTGACGATTTCACCGTAATCGACGTCCACGTCTAGTTCGTCAACGAGCGTGTCGGTTTGCTCCTCGAATCGGACGTCCGCCGGTGATTGGACTTCCGCCGCGTGGTTGAGCGGCGCTTGGTCGGGAACCTCGTCGAATCGAACGACGACCAAACGACCGTTGTTCGGTCTGGCGAGGTCGGCGGCGAGTCGCAGGAGTGCCCGCTCGCGGTCCAAACTCACGTCGCGCGTGAGCGCGACCAGCACTTCGTTTCCGTTCCGTTCAGTGACTGATTCCGCCGTCATCAGCGTCTCGGTCTCCGCGAGTACGTTTTTGCCGACTCGGCGGCGGACAACGTCGGTGGCGACTCCCTCGCGCTGGATGCGCGGGCGTGCGTAGACGACGTACCAGACGATACTTCCGACGATGATGACGACCGCCCCCGCGAGGGCGATTGTCCCCATCTGCGTGAGCAATAGGAGACCGCTGAGTACGCCGAAGCCCTGCATCCACGGATAGAGCGGTGACTCGAACACCGGTTCGTAATCGGCGGCCCCCTGACGGAAAGCGAAGACTGCGAGGTTCACCAGTACGAACACGAGAATCTGGAACGCGCTCGCCAGTTTGGCGATCTCGAGGATTGGAACGAAGGCGATGAGCAGGAGTACGACGACTCCCGTCAGCGTGATTGACGAAGTCGGGGTGCCGAACCGGTCGCTTATCGTCGCAAACGAGGGTGGGACGAGTTTGTCGCGACTCATCGCAAACGGGTAACGCGACGAGGAAAGGATACCAGCGTTCGCGGTCGAGACGAGCGCGAGAATCGCTGCGCCGATGACCGCCCACACGCCGGTCCGTCCAAGCGTCGCTTCCGCGGCGACTGCCACCGGCGTGAGTGAACCTGCGATACTGCCTGCCTCGGTTACGCCGACCATCACCGCGACGATTGCGACGTACAGCAACGTCGTGAACGCCAGCGACCCGAGAATCCCCAACGGAATGTTCTTCCCCGGATTTTCGACTTCCTCCGCGACGCTAGCGACTTTCGTGACCCCGGCGTACGAGACGAACACGAGTCCGGTTGCGGCCAGCAGACCACTCCAGCCTCCGACGAAAAACGGCTCGTAGTTCACCGTCTGAGTGCTTCCGACACTTCCCGCGACGAACCAGCCGAGCGCCGCGAGCATGACAACGACGATGCCGACTTGGAGTCGCCCGGTCTGTTTCGCGCCGAGCATATTCACGACAATGAGAAACGCGGCCAATCCGATGGCGACCGGTTTCACCGGCAGATCGAACAGCAGTACGAGATACGGTACTCCGCCGACGAGTGCGAGCGCACTTTTGAACGAGAGGGAAAACCACGTTCCGACACCCGCAATCGTCCCTAAAATAGGGCCCATTCCGCGTTCGATGTAGATGTACGTGCCGCCCGCTTCGGGCATTGCAGTCGCCATCTCGGATTTTGAGAGGGCGGCCGGAACGACCAACACCCCTGCGAGCAAGTACGCGAGAATCACCGCGGGACCTGCTATTTTGAGTGCGAGTGCGGGAAGGATGAAGATACCGCTCCCGATCATCGCGCCGATACTGATAGCGAACACCGCACCGATTCCGAGGTCTCGTTCGAGTGTTTTCACCATTGTGTCTAAAACCTATTAATATATTCAAAAGTGACAACGTACGGTGGCACCTGCACGGCATTTCGAGCCATTACCATCGCTCCGTAATCAGACGGCCGAGGGCGGCCGCGGCGTCAACTGTCTCGATATTGAGGTCTTTGAATGCGGTCACACGGCGCGGGTCGTTCACCCGTGCGATAACACGGTCTACGCCGAACTGTGTCCGGGCTAATTGTGCCATCAACAAATTTACGCCATCTTCCGGACAGACCGACAGAATCGTCGTCCCTTCGTGGATATTCACGCGACGTAGTTCGGTTAAACCGAGCGATGCGCCGCAGTGAACCGTCAGTTCAGGGGGCGGGTCGCTCGGAGGCATCGTATCGACGAGCGCAACTGACACCCCCTTGTTGACGAGTCTATTTGCAATCTCGTGACCGACGTAATCTCCCCCGATGATGCATGTGTCGGGATTTCCGGTCTGCCGTGCGTCGTTTATCGTGTCCTTCCATGGTTGACTCATAGGTATCATACTCCGATGCTTCTCGCTTGCTTGGCTACGAGAAGCACCTTAGACTGTTTTGAGAGATGGATGAATATAAAGTTAGCTTATTTTCTGCGTCTATCGGAAAAATACGGGGAAAATTTACTATTATGTCCTCGTCAGCATCTGAAATCAGCGGACGGGCTGGTATATTCGTTCCTGATGAGGTCTTCGTCCACCACCTCCAATCCGAGTTCGTCGAGCTCGCGACCGATGCGACTCAAATCGTCGCTATCGTTCCCTACGACGCTGACGTGAACGTTATTCTCCCCGGTCATCACTTCCGTGACCCGAACGACGCCGGGAACGTCGAGCGCGGCTTCGGCGAGTTCTTCGCGATTACGGACGGACGCGCTACAGATGATGAGCGTGTAAAGCTGATAGCCAGCCTGTTCGTAGTTGACGTCGGCGTCGTACCCCTGCAGAATCCCGTTTTCCTCCAGTCGTTCGATGCGGTTCCGAACTGTGCTCGCAGAAACGCCCGCGGCTTCGGCGATGTCGTTAGAGGTAGTTTTCCGTGCGTCGCACTGGAGCATATAAAGAATCGTTTGATCCAGTTCGTCGATGCCTTCGAGTGTCATGTACCTGTTCTCGAATCCGCGGAATATATGCCTGTTGAATGCGTGAATAGGTGTAGACAGCGATGTGCCGACTTCGTCTGCGAGTCGGCGCGTCGTTCACCGCACTGACGAAAGTAGGAATTAATTCTCCATTTCACCGCGGTCTCGTCGAAGAATGTGGTAATTATTTGACTAGCCCGCAGATTATTCCGCGAGAATTGGCGAAATCAACTCGATAAAGAAACCCTTTAAACTGTGTGGTCAAATTGTTACGCGAAGCATCGATGACACCTACTCTCGTTCGGACGACAACCTCTCCTGCGGGGTGGTCACGCTGACCAGCTCGCGGCTGCTGGTTCCGGTTTCGGAATCGTTTTCCCTCCGGAATACGGTTGCGTATGTCGTTCAGCAGGCTCTCGAACGTGCCAGAGAAACCGGTTCATCGGCGACTATCCACTTCGTCTACCCGCTTTCGGAGCGTCTCACATTCGACACGGAGACGAAAGAGACTAAGACGGCTCACACGCTTCTCGACCGAGTGGCCGTTTGGGCTGAAGAAGACCTTGGTGACGACGCTGACGCCGTGACGATAGAAACCACGATGGTCGGCACTCGCGAATATTTGTTCAGCCCCGCAGATTACGCCGATGTTTTCGTCCGGTACGCTCGCGATCACGACCTCGAACGTGCGGTGTTCGATCCCGGATTCAACCCGCTCGGAACGACGCCGCTACTACCGCCGCTGGAGGCCGAAGTTCGTAGAGCCGGTCTCGACCTTACCGAAGCGCCTGTCCAGCGAGAACGGCGGAGTCCGCTGCTAGTGAAACGCGGGACGGTCGCTCAGTTCTTTTCCCTGTTCAGCGTCTCGTACTTCTTTTACCTCCTGCTCGCGGGCTCCGTCGCTCCGTTCGAACTCGCTACGGGCGCAATCACCGCGAGTATCGTCGCGGTGTCGCTGTGGGGAGTGTCGCTTACGACCCCGGTTCACCCCATCCGGACGACCAAACACCTCGGACGGTTCGCGCTGTACGTGCCGTATCTGCTGTGGCAAATCGCGAAAGCGAACGTCGAAATCGCTCGCGTCGTTCTCCATCCGGATCTCCCGATTGACCCGAAGATGGTGGAGTTCGACGCCGCCGTGTGGTCGGCGCTGCCAGTTACGACGCTCGCGAACAGTATCACTCTCACCCCCGGTACTCTTACCGTAGACGTTTCTCGACGACATTTTACCGTTCACACGCTCACCGGTAGTTCGCGCGACGATTTGTTCGATGGCTCCCTCGAACGAGCAGTCCGATTCGTTTTTTACGGACTGGCAGCCGCACGAATTCCCAGTCCAATTGAGCGCAGGAAGAAGGAGGAGGATAGTTCGTGACGCTCGTCAACGATATCCTGATGGCGGCCGCCGCGGGATTCGTGTTTACCTCACTGGTCGGCGTCTACCGCATCGTCAGCGGTCCGACGATGCCCGACCGCGTCATCGCCATCAACGTTATCGGTTCGAACGTCGTCATCGTCATCGCACTGTTGGCGGCGGCTATCGGTGAACCCGGCGCGCTCGACATCGCACTCGTGTACGCGCTGTTGAACTTCCTGTTGAGCATCGCCATCTCGAAGTTCACCGTCGAACGCGGGGGTGTTCTGTGATGACGCCACGAGAAATTGCGGTTCTCGTACTGGCCGCTGGCGGTGTCTTTTTCGCCGTCGTCGCCGTCGTCGGACTCGTTCGTCTTCCGGACCTCTACACGCGCGCGCATAGTACCTCAAAGAGCGAGACGCTCGGTGCGATTCTGACGCTCTCTGCAGTCGCAATCTCGTTCGGCATCGACCTCTCGACGCTGAAAGTCGTCCTGCTCCTGTTGTTCATGTTCATCACGAACCCAACCGCTGCACACGCCATCACCCGTGCCGCAACCGAACAGGGTATCGAACCGTGGACCGTGGACGAGGAGGAATCATGAGTGCGATAGAAATCGGGCTACTGGTGTTCGTCCTCTCCTGCGCGCTCGCGACGGCACTCCTTCGGGACGTTCTCGGTTCGATTATCGCGTTCAGCGCGTACAGCCTCGGCATCGCAATCGTCTGGGTGTTCCTTCGGGCACCCGACGTGGGTCTCACGGAGGCCGCAGTCGGTGCCGGTGTCATGACGGTGTTGTTCTTGTTGACCATTGCGAAAACCGTCCGTCCGTCCGACGAACGGGCCCTCGAAAACGTCGATTTCCGCGCGTTGGGGGTCGCGGTCGCGCTCGTCGCGGTGCTTTCGACGACGCTATTCGCGCTCCCGCCGGTCGGTGCCGCCGATTCGGCGGTCGCCACCGACGACGTGACGAAGTATTATCTCGACAACGCCTACGAGGAAACGGAGGTAAAAAACAGCGTAACCGCCGTCCTCGCGGCCTACCGTGGGTTTGACACCCTCGGCGAGGCCGTCGTCGTCTATTCGGCGGGCGTCGGTCTCTTGTTGGTACTTCATAAGGAGGCGTTCGAATGAACGACGATACGAACGAGGTCACGACGAACGAGTCACAAACGCCGTACGTCGAAAGTCCCATCATCATGGCGACTGTCCGGATCATCACGCCGTTCGTGTTCACGTTCGGGCTGTTCATTATGTTCCACGGTGCGGACACATCGGGTGGCGGCTTCCAAGGCGGCGTCATCGTCGGTACGGTCGTCCTCATGCTTGGCATCGCGTTCGGCATCGGGACGACGCGCGACTGGGTCGGCCCGAAGCTTCCCGTCGCACTCATCAGTATCGGCGTGCTCGCGTTCTTGTTGACCGGCGTCGGTTCGGTGATACTCGGCGGTGGATTTTTGGAATATTCCGCCTACGGCATCCACCACGCCACCAAATACGGCATCGAGTTTGTCGAGTTAGCCATCGGTCTCATCGTGTCCGGAATCGTCACCGGCCTCTTTTTCGTCATCGCGGCCGGGATGCGGAACAGCGGAGGTGAGACGGTATGATAGAGCTACTTGCGTCTCGAATCTACTACCTCGTCGCGTTCTCCCTGTTAGGTGTTGGAACGTACATGATGATCGGAAATCAGAACCTCGTGAAGAAAGTTATCGGCATGAACATCTTCCAGACAGGGATTTTCCTCTTCTTCATCGTCACCGCGTTCGTCAAGGGAGGAAGCCCCCCGCTGCTGACCGCCGCGGAACCGCACGTCAGCCCGCTCCCGCACGTGCTGATACTCACCGCCATCGTCGTCGGCGTGAGCCTCACGGCCGTCGCGCTCGGACTCATCGTTCGCATCTACAACGAGTACGGGACTCTGAATGAGGAGGCCATCCGGAAGGTGACCGCCGATGAATGACCTCGCTCCGCTGTTGGTTTCGATTCCAATCTTCGGATCCATCATGGTGTTTCTCGCCGGACTCGTCCGGTCGAAATCCGGCTGGTCGATTGCCGCGCTCGCATCGCTCGTCCAAGTCGGTGCCGCGGTGGCGCTCGCGGTTCGAGCGTTCGGCGAACAGCCAGTCCGGTACGTCGTCGGCGGATTCACCGCCCCGTACGGCATCGAACTCGTCATCGACGGCCTCTCCGCGACGATGGCGGTTCTCGTCGCGGTGGTCGCGCTCGGCGTCCTTGGCTACGCGCGAGTTGCGGGGCCGCGTTCGAATTCGTTTTACGCGACGTACCTGCTCCTCGTCGCCGGTCTGACCGGAATGAGTATCACCGGCGACGTGTTCAACATGTACGTTTTCCTCGAAATTACGGGGCTGGCGGCGTACGCACTGGTCGCGAGCGGCAGAGGCGGAAAGTCCGCTCTCGCGGCGCTGAAATATCTCCTCGTCGGCACCGTCGGCGCGTCGCTGTTCCTGTTGGGAATCGGCTACGCGTACGTCGCAACGGGGACGCTGAACATGGTCGATCTCTCCAATCAGCTCGCGGCGGTCGGTTACACGTCGCCGCTCGTGCAGGCGTCCTTCGGCCTCCTCGTAGCTGGCCTCTTCGTCAAGGTCGCCGTCTTCCCGGTTCACACGTGGCAACCGGCCGCGTACGCTGGTGCACCGGATTCGGTGAGCGCGCTCATCTCCGCGCTCGTCTCGACAGTCGCGGCCTACGCGCTGATGCGAATCGTCTTCACGGTTTTCACCGTGGATTTCTTGCTCGAAAACTCGCTCGCTCGCACCGTCCTCGTAGCCGGTGCGGTGGTGAGCATCATCCTCGGGAGTGTTCTCGCGGTCACGCAGACCGACATCAAACGGATGCTCGCGTACTCGTCGGTTTCGCAGTTCGGCCTCGTCGTCGGTGCCATCGCGGTGGCAAACGTCTCCGCGCTAACCGGTGCGATGATTCATCTCGTCGGGCACGCCATCATGAAAGGCGGCCTGTTCCTGACAACCGGATTGGTTGCGAACTCGACCGGCGACCGAACCATCGACAGTTACGAAGGACTCGCCGAGCGCTCGCCCGTGGGCGCGGGGGTGTTCGGCGTTCTCGCGCTCGCGATGGTCGGCGTTCCCCCGGCGGTCGGATTCGTCGGGAAGTGGTACATCGCGGTGGGTGCGGTCGAGGCGGAGGCGTGGCCGCTCGCGGTGGTTATCCTCGCGAGCACGCTCCTGACGCTGGCCTACTTCGTCCGGATTATCGAGCGGATGTACTTCCGCGAACCCGCAAAGCCGTCCTCACCCGTCGAAACGGCGGAAACCGAATCGGCCGCCAGCATCGTCGCGGACGGAAACGGAACCGATGCCGAACTAGCACCGGTCTCGATGGGGATGCGGGCGACGGTTCTGACGGCGGCGGTGCTGGCCATCGCTCTCGGTCTCGCCGCTTTCGGGTATGGAGAGCTCCTCGAACCAACGATTGAACGCCTTCTCGCATGATAGAAATACCATCTTACAGACCGGTCGCGGCAGTGCTCGTATCGGCAGTCGTTATCGTCCCGATTCTCGCATCGCGAGGACGGCCAAACGTTCGGGAGTTTTGGACCATCCTCGCGGCCGTCGCGAACCTCGGGATCGTGGCGAGCATGGTTCCGGGCGTCCTCGACGGGAACGTGTACGTTACCGACTTCGGGACGTTCGTTCCCGGCGTGCAATTTTCCCTTCAGGCCGACGCCCTCGGCATCCTCTTCGGCCTGTTGGCGAGTTTGTTGTGGTTGGTGACGAGCTTTTACAGCATCGGCTATATGCGCGGGTTGGACGAGCACAACCAGACGCGGTACTTCGCGGCGTTCGCGGCCAGCGTTTCGGCGGCGATGGGAATCGCGTTCGCCTCCAACATCCTCGTCCTGTTCGTCTTCTACGAACTGCTCACGGTGGCGACCTATCCCCTCGTCGCGCACGACGAAACCGAAGAGGCGCGCGCCGCCGGGAGAAAGTATCTCGCATACACCTTTAGCGGCGGCGTCGCGGTGCTCTCCGGCGCGATTCTTGTGTTCTGGATGACCGGAACGACGACGTTTACCCCCGGTGGAATCGCCGATTTGGCGACCGCCGACCCGATGTTCGCCCGCGCTGCGTTCGCGCTGTTGATGACCGGATTCGGCGTCAAGGCTGCGCTCATGCCACTTCATTCGTGGCTTCCCGACGCGATGGTCGCCCCGACGCCGGTGTCCGGACTCCTGCACGCCGTCGCGGTCGTCAAATCCGGCGTCTTCGGAATCGCACGCGTCATCCTCGACGTGTACGGACCCGATTTGGTCGCAGACCTCGGCCTCGGTCTGCTGCTGGCGAGCGTCGCGGCATTCACGCTCGTCACCGCGAGCATCATCGCGCTCAGACAGGACAACTTAAAACGCCGACTCGCGTTTTCTACGGTGAGCCAGCTTTCGTACATCGTCCTCGGACTGGCGGTGCTCAACCCGATGTCGCTCGTCGGCGGTCTCCTTCACATCCCCGCGCACGCGTTCATGAAACTCACGCTGTTCTTCTGCGCCGGTGCAATCCACGTCGAGACGCACACCGACGACATCAGCAACATGGCGGGTATCGGCAGGCGAATGCCGCTGACGATGTCTGCCTTCGCGATTGCGTCGTTGGGTATGGCCGGGATTCCGCTGGTTGCGGGCTTCGTCAGCAAATACTACCTGCTTATCGGAACCGTTACCGCCGGAGACGTCGTGTTCACCGGCGCACTGCTCGTTTCGGGCGTTCTCAACATCGCGTACTTCTGGCCGGTCGTCTACACCGCATTCTTCGAATCACCCGGAAAAGCCGACCCGAAACCGGTCGTCGAGAACGTTTTGGGCGGTCGGTACGGCGAACGCGACGCAACCACCGACACGGCCACCGACGGCGGTCGTTCCCCCGACGACGACGTTGAGAGAGACGACCATGGATACGCCCCCGACCACGAGGGGCAAGGAGCGATCGACCGTAGCGAGGCCGCAGTACACATTCGGCCGGAACACGGCCACGACGATAGCCTCGCGTGGGAACATCGCAGATGGAACGGCGACGAATCCACGTGGTTCATGCTGGGACCGATTCTCTTCGCGGCGGCGGGGTCTATCGTTCTCGGTATCGTTCCCGACGCCGCCGTCTTCCTTCGAATTGTTAGGCTCGTCGTTTCCGGCGTGACGGGGGTGACCGTCTAATGGTCGATCCCGTCGTTCCGCCGTTCTTGCCCGTCCTGCTCGCGGCCGTACTGCTACCGTTCGTCGGTCGGAAAATTGGCCACGCGCTTGGTATCCTCGCCACGGCCGCCGTCGTTCCGTACGTCTGGCTGTCGCCGGAGGGCCAACATCTCCCCGTGTCGCTGTTCGGGTTCGACGCGGTTCTCTACAACGTGGATGGGTTTTCCACGTTGATGGGCCTCATCTTCGGCTTTATCGGCGCGGTCGCCGTCCTCTACTCGTTGTACTCGAACGCGGATTCGATTCAGACCGCGTTCGCGCTCTCCTACGTCGGCACGAGCCTCGGAGCGGTGTTCGGCGGAGACTGGCTCACGCTCATCGTCTTCTGGGAGCTGATGGCGGTTACGAGCACCCTGCTCGTCTGGTACTACGGCGGTCGCGCGGTGCGCGCCGGATTCCGGTACGCGCTGTTGCACGGCGTCGGCGGAACGCTACTGCTCGGCGCCGTGGTGTGGCATTACGTCGAGGCCGGGTCGTTCCTATTCTCGGCGACCAGCGGCGGAATGGCGGGCGAAATCGCACCCATCCTCGCCGCCATCGGTATCGGCGTCAACGTCGGATTCGTTGGCCTCCACGCGTGGCTTCCGGACACGTACCCCCGACCGCACATCGCCGCGAGCGTTTTCCTCTGCGTCTACACGACCAAAACCGGCGTGTACGGGATGTATCGGGTGTTCCCGGACGGTGAACTCGCCATCGCGTACATGGGTGCGCTCATGGCCGTCTTCGGCGCGAGCATGGCGCTGCTGCAGAGCGATATGCGCCGACTGCTCTCCTACCACATCCAGTCGCAGGTCGGATACATGGTCGCCGGCGTCGGTATCGGCGGTGCGCTCGCGACCGGCGGTGCGTTCGGCCACGTTTTCAACCACATCCTCTACAAAAGTCTGCTGTTCATGACCGTCGGCGTGATTATTTTCCGGACAGGTGAAGAGAATCTCAAAAAGGTCGGCGGCCTCGCACGGGAGATGCCGATTACCACCATCACGTTCACCATCGCGGCGCTCTCCATCGCCGGATTCCCCGGATTCAACGGCTTCGTTTCGAAAGGAATGGTTCTCAGCGCAGCGCACAAGAAACATCTCGATGTTCTCTGGTATCTCCTGCTGGCGGGCGGTGTTGGGACGTTCCTCTCGTTCATCAAGTTGGGCTACGGCGCGTTCGTCGAGGGCGAGTACGACAGTTCGGTAAAAGACGCAAATCGGGGGCAGTCGGTCGGAATGATTCTCGTCGCCGGTCTGTGCGTGTTCTACGGACTGTTCCCATCGGCGCTGTTCGCCATTCTTCCTACCGAAGGGTTCCATTACACGACCTACACCCTCGGCCACATCGAAGAAGGACTTGCGCTGGCGGCTATCGCCGCCGTCGGTTACGTGTTCTTAAAGAAGCCGCTCAAGAAAGTCGGCCGCGTTCCGGACATCGACAGCCTGTACAATCCGGTCGCGTTGTACGGAACTCGCGCGGTAGTCGTCGGCACCACGAATCTGTACGCTGGCGTTGACCGCGCAGTGGTGAAGGTGTCGCGCGTCTCGACCGACGTCGTCACACACCCAGACTCCGCGCTCGGGCGGCTCACCGGCCACGACCACGTTCGGCTCAGCGCGGGTATCGGAATGAGCGTCGTCCTCGTGGTGCTCGTTCTGGTAAGTATACTGACTCTGATGCTGGTTTAACCACTGTTCGGACCGATTTTGGATATCCGTTTTTGGCGTTCGTATCAAGACGTTCAGTTCTCGAGCAGTTCACCAATCTCCCCGATAGTATCGAGGATATAATCCGGCTGAATCGGCGATTCTTCGAGTATATCCGGTGTTGTCACTCTTGACCGGACGAGTACCGTCGTCGCCCCGATGTGCTCTCCGAGCGCGATGTCGGTGTCCAATCGGTCGCCGATGACGAGACAATCCTCAGCCGGGACGCTGAGGCGTTCGAGCGCCGCCGCCCCCGCCTGAGGTGCCGGCTTTCCGAGTATGTGCGCTGGTTCCCTTCCCGCGACGCCCGCGATGGCGTTGATGATGGCCCCCGACCCGGGGACGAGGCGTTCCGGGGCCGGTATCGTCACGTCCGGGTCGGTGCCGATAAACGGGGAACCGTCTTCGAGCGCCCAGAGAGCGCGCGCGAGTTCGTCGTAATCGAACTCGCGGTCTATGGAACCGACGACCAGTTCCGCCGAATCTGGGTCGTTCCGCACCGTAAATCCTCGTTCGCGCAGCAGGTCGCGGAGATACGTTTCACCGACGACGAACGCGTCGCGTTCGTCGTACTCGGCCTCGAGGAACTCGGCGGTGACGAGCGCCGACGTAAGCACTCGCTCCTCGTCGATACTGATGCCATGTGCGCCGAGTCGCTCGACGTAGCGCTCGGGTGGCTGTGTCGGGTTGTTCGAAAAGAGGAGAAGGCTTATCCCGTTCTCTCGGAGCGCCCGCACACCCGCTTCCGTACCGGAAAGGAGTTCGTCGCCTCGAACTAACGTTCCGTCCATATCCACGATTGCACCACGATAGGTCGCCATTGCACCGAAAAACGTCCCGAGGGGAGTTTAGTAGTCCGCATGTGCGCGAGCTAAAACGCATCCCGGTTGCGTTTCCGTCCGTTCTCCCGTCCGGGACGGAATGTTGAGGTGATCGCGAGCAGTCTTCGGATAACGAGTCGGCGATGCGGAAAATCGCCCTCTTATTGATATTCGTTCGGGAGTATTCGGTATTGGGGGGAGAAAAATGAGTTCATACGACTCGAACAGTGACAACAGTTCAGCACGCGCCGTAACGCGACGAGAATTTGCACGATGGACGGGCGCGCTGGGCGGACTCGGGGTCGCCGGTAGTTCTGTATCGGTCAGTAGCGCTCAGGGGAGAACGACGATACAGTGGGCGTCGAATCGAGATTTCTGGGAGCTGACGGATACGTTTCAGAACGCACTTTGGGAGGCGGGATTGGACAAAAACATCTCGCTCGAAATCATCCCGGGACCGGCCGAAACCGACGAAGTACAACAACAGTACACACGATGGCTCTCGGCCGATTTGAACGAACCCGACCTCCTCATGACGGATAGCGGGTGGACGCTCGACCTCGTCATCCAAAGACAGTTGCTCAATTTGAGCGAACACCTCCCGAACGAACTGCTACGACGAATCGAATCCGACTACTTTCAAACGAGTCTCTCGACGGCTAAAGGGCCAAACGATGACCTCTACGCGGTGCCGCTCTACCCCGACTTTCCGTCGATGCTGTATCGGAAGGACTTGGTCGAGGAGGCCGGATACGACCCCGACGGCGAAAATTGGGCGACGGATTCCATCGAGTGGAGACAGTTCTCCCGAGTGACGCGAGACGTACTCGACCGCAACGGAGACATTCAGTACGGATTCACGTTCCAGGGCAGTCAGTACGAGGGCCTTCCGTGTTGTACCTTCAACGAGTTCATGTCCAGTTGGGGTGGTGCGTACTTCGGCGGACGGGAACATCTCTTCGGACCTGTCGGAAAGCGACCGATAACCGTGAACACGCGAGCAACGATAGATTCGATTCGGATGATTCGGGCGTTCATGTACGGACAGGGGGACGAGTCTGCACTCGAGGGATACGCGGGTGAAATCGTTCCCCGTGCGGTCTTATCTTGGATAGAGGATACGTCGCTCGCACCGTTTCTCAACGGCGACGCCGTGATGCATCGGAATTGGCCGTACGCGATTCTCAGCGCCGGTGACGAAGGTGCGTTCGGCACCGACCTCGGGGTGATGCCGATTCCGTACGCGGTGACCAAGCAACAGGCGAAATATCCCGGGACGGGGGGACCGACTGCTTCGCTCGGCGGGTGGCACGTCGCCGTCAATCCGAACACTAACAAATTAAATGAAACGTTACAAGTGATCGAAGCGATGACGCAGGAACGCTTTCAGCTCACGCTTCTTCGAAACCTCGGTCTGTTGCCGCCGGACAGAACCCTCTTCGATTCGGAACGGGCAAAGCAGGTGCCGGTGATGGGTCGGTATCTGGATTCGCTTCGCGTTGCGGGCGAAAACGCGCTTCCGCGCCCCGTCACCATCGCGTGGGTACAGGAATCGCAGAAAACCGCCCAAAACGTCTTTTCCGCGTATTCGAGGGTATCGACACCGGAGCAGGCGATGGCCGAGTTGGAATCACAGTTTCGGCTCATCGAAAATTACAACGAAGTCGAGTAGCGACCGACTATTTTTATAGTAATTTTCGATGAATTGAAAATCGATTGTGTTCAACTGAGTACGTACCACTCGCTTTCGGAACCGATCTCTGTCGGCAGGATAAAGACGCCAGGATGACAGCACAAAAAATGAGGATGAAACGACAACGGCGACGAGCGCTACTCTACATTAGTGCATTCATCACGGTTCTCGTCGCGTACACATTTGCTTACTCGTGGGCGATGGCGACCTTCGAAGGTATTGATAAAAGTCTCCTTAAATCGTTCGCCATCGTCATTGAGACGTTCAC
The DNA here is from genome assembly GCF_020700235.1 of Haladaptatus pallidirubidus. Taxonomy (GTDB): domain Archaea; phylum Halobacteriota; class Halobacteria; order Halobacteriales; family Haladaptataceae; genus Haladaptatus; species Haladaptatus pallidirubidus. The sequence goes on from NZ_CP085301.1 coordinate 1,414,190, forward strand.
GACGACCGGATTCGGGACGGACGCCGGACAGTGGGACTCGCCGCAGATGATCGTGCTGATAATCGTGATGCAGATGACGGGGGTAGTGCTTATCTTCATGGCCCTCCCGTTGTTCGTCGCGCCGTGGATTCAGGAAATGATACGCACGAGTCCACCGACCTCGATAGACGAAATCGACGACCACATCGTCATCTGTGGCTACTCACCGCGCGCGGAGACGCTCATCGACGAACTCCAGTCGTGGAACCGCGACTATGTTATCGTCGTCAGCGACCGCGAGGAAGCCCTCGACTTGTACGAACGAAACGTCAACGTCGTCCACGGCGACCCCGAATCTGCCGAGACGCTAGAATTGGTTCACGTCCAACGGGCGGATACGGTCATCGCGGATGCAACCGATGAACAAAACGCCAGCATCGCGTTGGCAGTTCGGGAAGTCTCCTCCGACGTGCAGGTTATCACCCTCGTAGAGGAGGCGAACTTGACCAGCTATCTCCAATACGCGGGGGCAGACCAAGTGTTTTCGCCGCGTCATCTGCTTGGACACAGCCTCGCGGAGAAAGTGACCGCATCTGTCTCCACCGACCTCGGCGAAACAGTCACCATCGGTGAGGATTTCGAAATCGTCGAGATATCGATTCAGGGCGGCAGTGAGGTCTCGAAAACGAAACTTGCGGAGAGCGGTATCCGTGAACGAACTGGGGCGAACATTATCGGCCTCTGGCGGCGCGGCGAGTTTCAGAGCTCCCCATCTCCCGATACCCCGTTGGACGAAAGCACGATTTTGCTTGCGGCAGGTCGAGAAGCCCAACTCGAACGGCTGAAGGAGATGACCCTTTCCGATAAATTCGACACGGAACGCAGGTCAGTCATCGTCGCGGGATATGGAGAAGTCGGTTTGACGGTGGAAAACGAACTACAATCGACGGCCATGCGACTCGTCGTGGTCGACATCGAGGACAAACCAGGCGTCGATGTGGTTGGGGATGTATCAGAGGAAAACATTCTACGCGATGCTGGCGTCGAACGTGCAAACGCACTCATTCTTTCGCTTGGCGACGATACGATGACGATTTTTACTACCCTCGTTGCGCGTGAACTCGCTCCCGGCATCGAAATCGTCGCCCGGGCGAACGAGACTGATAACATCGGGAAACTGTACAGCGCGGGTGCGGACTACGTACTCGCGCTCGAAACGGTCAGCGGTCGGATGCTCGCCTCGACGATTCTCGATGAAGAGGAGATAATGTCTCCGAACAAACAAGTGGAAGTCGTCCGAACGACTGCGCCGCGCCTCGCGGGACGGAACCTCAGGGACGCCGCAATTCGTTCTCGAACGGGATGTACCGTCATCGCCGTCCAACGAAACGGCAAGGTTATCACCGACCTCGGCCCGACGTTTACTGTTCGGTCGGACGACCAACTCATCATCGCCGGAACCGACGAGGATACGAACCGGTTCGCCGAACTCGCGCAATGAAACAGTACGCCGACGAGTGAGATTCTTGAGTAGTCGTTTCGACAGTTGAACCGAAACTAGCCGTTTACGTGAGGGCAGCGGCGAACCACCACGTCACGAACGCTTCGATGAACGCCGCGACAATGAACACCGGGAGGAGTCCGAGCAGGATGTAGTACGCCCGGCTGAGTTCGCCTGCAAGGTCGGTTGCAGTCGCGGAACTGCGGATGTACGACCACGCGGTACCGCCGAGATGGAGACCGAGCGCGCCTGCAATCGACAGTGCGGGAATTTCTATTATGCCGTGCGGTGCGATGAGAGCGACGGCGATCGACGTGTCCGGGAGGAGTCCGACGACAGCGCCGACGATGAGCCCATTGAACAGGAGCGCGACGACCGTCGGCGCGCCGAACGCGAGGCCGGAAAACGCGGCGGAGATGGAGACAAGCCAGTTGTTCGCCGTCAGCATGACGAATGTATCGACGGGGATGGCACCGAACACGTTCTGGGACACGTCCGTCTGGAGGCTTTCGAGCGCGAACTGGCTGGTTGCGAACCAGCCGCCAGCGGTTCCGGCGGCGAACAGGGCAGTTGAAGCAATGACGAGTTCGAAGCGACCAAAGACGAACGATTTGAGTTCGCCGAGTCCGCGTCTGAATGCGCCGCGAACCGACCCGCGCGCTCCGTGTTCGAGGGGCTGTTCGTCGAGATAGAGCGCCGTCTTCAACAGGCCGAGCGTCGGTATTAGGAAAAAGGCGACGGCAATTCCGAGGAGCTGACCGACGCCGAGGAGTTGGAAGAAGAACGAGACGAAGCCGAGTACTCCGACGAGACCGATTACGATGACGAGGTAGGCTCCGACCCGGGCTTTGTTGTTCCACACGAAACTTCCGCTCCGGCGGATTCCGGTGCGAACGCCGACGTCGTCGATGACGATGGCCTGCGGAACGAACATGAAGAGAAGGTAAACGACGAACCCGACCGGGATCAACAGGAAACCGCCGAGGAAGACCAGCAAGATAAGCATTGAGTTGACTGTTGTGGCAAAGTACGCCAACAGTCCGATGGGAGACAGCAGTAGGAGGAAAGTGAGTGCACGAACGACTGAGAGTTTGATAAACGTCCACCAGTCGTTGTTCGCACCGGCGACTCCCGACGGGAGTGCCGGTTCGTTTCGAAGCGCCGCCGTCGTCGTGTGAACTTGCGCCGCTTCCGCGATGGCGCGGGCGATGAGTCCGACGACGAGTGCGCCGATAACGGAGAGAACGAGAATGGCGATTGTTTTGGGCGTGAACAACTGCATAAGCGCTTCTGCGATTCGTTCGGTCTCCGCCTCGGTCGGGTTCGATTGGCTGAAATCGACGCCTTGAATCGCGGCGAAAACCGATTCTATTCGATCGGTTCCGAGAAGGAGCAGGTAGGCCAACACGACGCCGACGATCGGGACCGACTGTGCGACCATGCTGGCGCTTGTCCCGGCTAGAAATACCGGGAGTATCGTTGCAGGTCGGGAGAGGAGGATTGCCCGAACCGAAGAACTCGCGTCACTGAACTTCATACTGTTTACATTTCACTCGGGCAAGATATGTGTGGTGATGTTCAATCCGGTGAAACCGCCGACCTTCCGGGTAAATTTCGTCAGCGTCGAAATCGCTCCGGGCATCGTTCGCCACGGCGTCCATCCCGTTGGAGTGAGGTTCATCGGTGGAGATGCTGCGGCGCTGAAAATAGTCCGCACCTACTCGTCGCCCCGCGACGAGCGACCCGATGATGAGCCTTCGAAATCATCCCATTGGAACGTTCGTATTAACCGATTAGTCGGCTCGGTATCTCAATTCATACGCACCCTGTCGGTGGTTATTCTACTCATAATAAAGTACGATGAGATGTTTTGTACACGTGATGATAGACACGGAAAAGAAAACGGCTGAGACGAAACCGACCGAGGTGACTCGCGACGAGGCGGGCGAAAAATCCCGTCGTCGGTCGTTTTCGCTCCGCGCCCTGCTTCCCGGTCCGTACGTCCGGTACCCGAAATAACCACTGAAGCGTCCCCTCGATTTTCTATCTTCTCTCTCGTATTGCCCGACTACGAACGTCGCGCAGGTGATTCGGCGCGACGCCATCCCAAGCGTAGCTATCCCGAATTCGGGTTCGAATAGGACGCCGTCGAATTCGACGGCAAAGCGGTCGGATTCATTCTTCCGCCAGCGACTTGGACTCGCGGAATCGTCACGACGGTCAGCGCAATGGACGGTCATTGTTTCGGAATCGAGGATTCACGTCTACGAGAACCTGAATACAATTTCAAACGCGAGAGGAACCGTACGTTTCCGCCGACGGAACGCGACGGTACGGCGCGGCGGGAAAATAGAGGACGGACCAAACTGACGCGACTTCCGGCCCGCAAACCGTTCACTTTCGCGTGGCAGGGCGACCACGGTGAGAACAGTTTCTGGCCACTCCGGTAACGGCGACTTTCCGCCGCGAACCGCGCTGAACACCCGCGGGTGCTTTTGGTCGTCCCGGTTGCAGGGGTGTCGTATGACGACGACAGCAGAAATAGCGGCGTTTGTCGCTGAAATGGAGTTCGACGACCTCTCGGGGGAGTCCGTCGATGAACTGAAAAAGCGCGTTCTCGATTCGATTGGCATCGCGGTGGGCGCGATGGGAGAAGAACCGGTTGAAGCAGTTCGGGCGACGGTCGAGGAGATGAACGGCGAGGGGTGTACGCTCTGGGGCGGTGGAACGGCGTCGCCACCGGATGCGGCCATGCTGAACGCCGCGTACGTACGGTATCTCGATTACATGGATTCGTTTCTCGCGCCGGGGGAAACGCCGCATCCGAGCGACAACATCGCGGGGATAATCGCCGCCGGAGAGTACGAAGGACGTTCGGGGAAAGACCTGCTCACCGCGGTTGGAATCGCCTACGAAGTACAGGCCGAACTCGCGTGGAACGCGCCGGTTCGTGACCGAGGGTGGGACCACGTCACCCACACCGTCATTTCGGCGACCGCGGGGGCGGCGAAACTGCTGGGACTCACCCACGACGAAATCCAGTCCGCAATCGGTATCGCGGGAACCGCACACAACGCCCTTCGGGTGACGCGAACTGAGGGAATTTCGGAGTGGAAAGGGCTCGCTTCCGCGAACGCCGCCAGAAACGGCGTCTACTCGGCCATGTTGGCGAAAAACGGCGTCGAAGGACCGACGAACCTGTTTGAAGGCCGGAAAGGGTGGAAACAAATCGTCTCCGGCGATTTCGAGGTTGATTTTTCGCCGGGGGAGCACGTCCACGACGTGATGACGAAACAGTACGTTGCCGAGACATACGCTCAATCCGCCGTCGAGGGAATCATCGAGTTGGCTGAAGCTGAGGAGATCGACCCCGAGGACGTAGATTCGATTCACCTGGACACCTTCGCTGGCGCGAAACTCATCATCGGCGGGGGCGAGGGAAGTCGGTACGAAGTGGAGACGAAGGCGCAAGCCGACCACTCACTACCGTACATGCTGGCCGCGGCGCTCATCGACCGAGAGATGACGAACGCGCAGTACGACCCCGAGCGAATCAAGCGAGACGACGTGCAAGAACTGCTTCGCACTGTAGGGGTGGCGGAGGACGACGAGCTGACCGACCGGTTCGAGGCGGGCGAGATGCCTGCAGTCATCGAGATAACGATGGCGGATGGGACGACGCACCGCGTCGAAAAGGATGATTTCGAGGGCCATCCGAACAACTCGATGTCGTGGGAGCAGGTAGAAGCGAAGTTCGGACGGATGGCCGAGGGGAGATACGACCACTCTCGACGGGAGCGAATCGTGGAAACCGTGCTCCAACTTGAACATAACGATATTGCTGACCTCGTGGCGCTACTCGACTGATTTCGTCGCCAATCTCTCGTTAACCCCGAATAGTCACTGTCATATGATATCAGATGACAGTGCGGATGGGTTGACAATGCTGACATCTGAGTGTCATTACATCGGATAGTAGAACGACCATATTCGGTAAGCGTTTCCAAATCCTCCCCGTTTTATTCTCCGAAATTGGTCGCTTTGAGCGTTTTGGTTGCTTATACGTGGTTAGCCCCACCCGTCACCGCTGACGGCTGAATTGAACGGTATTGTGGGTTGAAATACAGTCGCGGCAACACGAGTAATTGGCTGACGCAGGGCGCGAAGATGTCCCGGTGTCGGCCGAGGTTAGAACTATGAAGAAAGCACTCAGGCTACTCATCGCACTGTCTATCGTCGGCGCGCTGTTCACCGCAGGATTCGCCGGCTCGGCCGCAGCAAACGACTACCACAAGGACAAACACGATAAGAAAGTTACTTATCAAAAAGCCGACGCTACGGTTTATCAGGGTCAGGACGTCGAACAGGCGAACGTGAACTATCAGGAGGACAACTACGCGATCTCGGCGGCCGTAGGATGGAATGATGGCGAAGCTGAATCCGGAGACGCCATCGCCGTCCAGTACAACGACCAGAACAACGACAACGTGCAGTACGGTGAAGCGGAAGCAGAAAACGAACACGAGCACTAACTGCAACTTCGGTGCGCGCTCGTCACCGAATTAGCGGGGGTAACTTCCCCCATCGCATCGCGTTTTTATTCGCGCCTTTCGCCGAAGAGCGACGGCTTTCCGTGTCGAAAGGTACGTAACTCGTTTCCGCGGTCACTTTCTCACGCATTCGGCTTCGTCAACGGTGTCCCCATCGAACACCCGTAATCAAGCGTACCGGTTTCGTGGTCGCCGAATAACAAAGGGCGAGTGCTGCTTCTATGCGCGTATGACCGACCGGGGGTCAGCGTCAGATAGTCAAACGATGCGTTCCGGGGCTACGCGAGGAGGAACGGAGCGATGAACTGGTTCGTCGGTGCAGGACTGCTAGTCGTGTTGGTGTTCGCCGTCGTGCTGGGTACGGCCGTGGGAACGACGGCCGAGAGTCCCCCGACGACAGAACCATCGATAGCCGTAACGGATAGAACGAATGTCGGTGGAGGCAACGCGAACCGCGCGATCGGCACTTCGGCAGTCGATACGCCGAGCGAATCCGTGGATTCCTGTGTCCCCGAGACGGGTAACAGCCTCCGGTGGCATCTCGAGCGATACGGCACTGGGTGTTCAAGCGAGCGAAGCAGTAGACGTCCCGTCTAGACGAATTCGCGCTCACAGGGTTCGTGAGCTGGAGCCGATGACTTCGGTTCAATTCGGATAGTCCGTACTGCCGTCAGCAGTCATCACCGCTTCTCGAGGATAAAAAACGGTCTGTACCGCGAGAATGAGCGTCCGCCCCAACTCCTTTTGTAGCTGTTCGTCGTACCGAAATCGGGGGTTCCATGACCGACAGAGCATTCGACTTTCTGCACGTAAACGAGCGCGAATCGAAACCACGCGAAAAGGGAATCACGGAGATGCGCGGACCGTACTACGACCCGATGGGACCGCGAGAGTTGCAGGATATCCTCGACACGATGGGCGAGTACGTGGACATCTACAAGTTTTCGGGTGGGTCGTTCGCCTTGATGCCCGAAGACGTGGTAGAAGAACTCATCTCAGTGTGTCACGACTACGATGTCCAAGTCTCCACGGGCGGGTTCATCGAAAACGTCCTCGTGCGCGACAACGACAAAGTTGAACAGTACGTAGAGGAGGCCGGAAACCTCGGCTTCGACATTGTCGAAATCTCCTCGGGATTCATTGCCATCAACACCGACGACCTCGTGGCGCTGACTGAACTGGTGCAAGATCACGGCCTGAAGGCGAAACCCGAAATCAACGTCCAGTTCGGCGCTGGCGGAGCTTCGGCGGTGGAGGAGTTGGAAAGCGAGGAGGCGATCGACCCGGCGAGCGCGATTCGGGAAGCCAATCGGCACCTCGACGCAGGGGCGTACAAAATCATGGTCGAATCGGAGGGCATCACTGAACAGGTGCGCGAGTGGCGCACCGACGTGGCCTTCGCAATCGCCAACGAGGTCGGCATCGAAAACTGCGTGTTCGAGGCCGCAGACCCCGAGGTGTTCGAGTGGTACATCAAGAACTTCGGGCCGGATGTGAACCTGTTCGTGGATAATTCCCAAATCGTGGAGTTGGAGTGCATGCGCTCCGGTCTGTGGGGGAAGAAGAGTTCGTGGGGCCGAGTGGTGTCCTACGAGGACGGCGAGTAAAGTCACACGGGTAACATAAAGTGGATGCGTATCAGTCCCGGCTGACAATTTCCCACATTTCTAGAAATTAGTAGATAATACACTATTCATCGTGGGAAAATAGTTTACGTAACGGACGCGAATTCTTATTACGACTGTTATATTGCAATTCAGCTTTCAACGCGCGAACCCATCGAAAGGGGGCGGATCTACACTCCTGCGCTTCGACGACGACCGAACTGCCTGTATCCTCGTCGATTCGGGTAACGGCGTTAATCTCGATACGCTTCTCGGCGCGAACGATTATTTCGATGCAATCGTCCTCACGCACGCCCACGTCGCCCTCTATCTGTCACTCGGCGACACCCTCCGCGACGGCGTGCCGATATACGCGTCACCGGCGACCGCATCGACGCTCGAAAGCGTTCTGGGAGATGGGCAGAAAAACTACCGCCTCGGTGGAATCGAAGACGTTTTCGATGCGGTCACCGGAATCGACAACTGGGTCGCCGTCACGAGCAAAATCGAACTTCCTCCGATTTCGGCGGGCCACGTTCTGGGTGCTGCTGGCTTCGCGATTCGATTTTCCGACGGCGACGCCCGGTCAACTCCTCGGCGGTGCGATTTCCCCGGTCGAAACCGCCTCCTGTACCGTGTACGACTATGAATTCCGAAATCACCCCGCCGAGGAAACCATCGATGAATTGATCGACCAACTGAACCTGACGAACGTCATTCCGGTGCACGCCAGTCGTCGGAGACTCAAACGATATCGAGGAAAGTACGATTCGACGTTCGTCTGGGCAAACGATGATGCCGAGGAGTACACGCTGTACGAGGGCGGCCAATGGTCCGCTCCGCCGTGGTTGAGCAAAGGTGCGGTGAGGGCGGTTCGGGCACAAGAGTGGCAGGCGAACGGGGGGTAGTCTCTTCGAGAATTTCGGTGGGCACAATTTGGATGCCGTGTCGCTCGAACGCAACGATTACGTTAACCTCAGGGCGGAGGGTATCGATGTAGAGCGATTCGACCGACGGTTCGACTCACGGCCGGCGATTCGCGAGAGTAATGATGCGGAGAGAGACGGCGGTGGAGGATGGGACGAATAGCGTCGAAACTGAGCTCTCACCCGAATCCACCGATGCCGATTTCCGATGGAACGTCATCGACCGACTCGACGACATCAAAGCGGCAGTTTCTAGCTCGCCGGTTCGCGCGGTTTCGTGAATGCTGGCGTGAGCGTGACGCTTCTCTGCCTCCCCGGAGACTCCGACCTCAAACACGGCGACGAAGTGGAATTGCGACTAATCGACAAATAGGGGTACCGATTCGTCGTTCAGCGCGCGAGAGTGACGGGCGGATTCGGATAGTCGTTCCGCCAGCGGATTCGTCGTTCTTCCCTTCTACCTCCTCTACATCGGGATTTCGACCAGCGTCATCTCGTCGCTTTCGACCGCTGAATTCAGGGTGTCGCCAATTTCGTCCCACGATTCCGCGCGAACCGCGTCGATACCGAAGCTTTCGGCGAATGCCACGAAATCCGGATTCGTCAGTTCAGTGCCGTAGTGTTCCTTGCGGTCTTCTTCCTGCTCTTCGGTGATGAGTCGGTATTCGGAGTCGTTGAACACGACTATCGTGTACCCACAGCCGAGTCGCGTCGCCGTCTCGATTTCCGCTGCGTTCATCAGAAATCCGCCGTCTCCAGTCGCGACCACGACGTTCGAATCGACCGCGAGGTCCGCCGAAATCCCGCCCGGAACCGCGATTCCCATACTGGCGAGTCCGTTCGAGATGATGACCGAATTCGGCTCGTAGGTCGGGAACGCCTGTGCGATGGCCATCTTGTGACTTCCGACGTCGGAGATGAGCACGTCCTCGTCGGCCATCGCTTCACGGAGGACAGGCATGATGTTCCGAACCGTCACTGGGTCAGATTCGTCCGGCGTGCTCGTCGTCTGTTCGACCAATGCCTCGCGCTGGTCGCGGTACCACGCATCGGGACAGGAAAATTCGACTTCGCCGAGCAGTGCGTCGAGTCCAGCGGAAACGTCGCAGACAATTTCCACGTCCGGATTGTAATGCTCGTACACTTCGGCCGGTTCGTGGTCGAGGTGGATGATTTTCTTATCGAGGTTCGGATTCCATTTTTCCGGGTCGTGTTCCGCGATGTCGTAGCCGACGGCGAGGACGCAGTCTGCCCGCGAGAGTGCGTCCGCCGATTCGCCGTTTTCGCCCGAATCGAGCGTAAACAACGAGTGGTCGTTCTCGTCCGAGAGTGCCCCTTTCCCCATGTAGGTTCCCGCGACCGGAACCGCGGTTTCGGACACGAACTCGCGGAGGCTGTTCGCGGAGCGCGTTCGAACCGCGCCGTTGCCCGCGATGACGAGCGGATGCTCTGCGTTTTCCAACAGTTCAGTCGCGCGCTCGACGGATTTTTGGTCGGGAGCGGGACGCCGAACTTGCTCCCGCGGTTCGAGCGGTTGGGAGTCCGTTTCCTCGCCCGCCACGTTTTCCGGAAATTCGAGGTGGGTCGCCCCGGGTTTCTCGTATTCTGCGAGCTTGAAGGCTTTGCGAACCGATTCGTTGATGATTTCCGGGTCACTCAACTGCGCGTTCCACTTCGTCACCGACCGGTAGGTGTGGACGATGTCGAGCGTCTGATGACTCTCCTTGTGGAGCCGTTCGAGACCGGCCTGTCCCGTGATTGCGACGAGTGGGCTTTTATCGAGATGGGCGTCGGCAACCCCGGTGAGGAGGTTCGTCGCGCCCGGCCCGAGCGTCGAGAGACAGACCCCCGCACGACCGGTCACGCGCCCATGAACGTCGGCCATAAACGCCGCGCCCTGTTCGTGGCGCACGGGAATGAACTCGATGTCGGAGTCGCGAATCGAAAACAGCACGTCTTCGAGTTCCTCGCCGGGGATGCCGAACACGTACTCGACTCCCTCGTTTTCGAGACACTCGACGAGTAAATCGGATGCTTTCATCGTCCGAAATACGTTGGAGGACGATTAGTTCTTGTTGGCACCTCGACCACGAGGCAGACTGTGATGGAGACCTAAGCAACTTGTTCGCGTCGTTTCCTCCCTTTGTACAGTTTCACGCTCGAAATTCGTCAAAAATGTGTATTACGGTGAAGATGTTTATTGCCGTCGAGCCCAAGATACACGCGGAAAGGGTTTCCAGTGAGTCACCAGGAACAGGAAACGGAGCAGTCCGAGGGACAGATGCGGGCGGAGGAACCGACGGAGGATGCGCAGGCAGAGGAGTTTCGGGCCAGTCAATCACCGCAGGAACGCCGCATGGCCGAAAAACGGCAACGACGGCGGGAAGCGCGCGAAGCCGAAATTCGGACGGAAGAGGAGACGTCGGCCGATACGGTTCACCTCAAGGTGTTCCGGTACGACCCGGAAGTTCCCGAGAAGCAAAAGCCGCGATTCGACCACTTTCATGTCCCATACGAGCGCGGACTGACCGTTTTGGATGCGCTCATCTACGCCCGCGACACGTTCGATTCGACGTTGACGGTGCGCCACTCCTGTCGGCAGGCCATCTGCGGGAGCGACGCCGTGTTCATCAACGGTCGACAGCAACTCGCTTGCAAAACGCAGGTTACCGAACTGGACGAACCGATACAGGTCGAACCGCTTCCGCATCAGGACGTCATCAAAGACCTCGTCGTGGATATGGAACACTTTTTTGACCAGATGCACGCGATAGAGCCGTTTTTCCAGACCGACTCGCTCCCTGACGATGAACTGAAAGAACAGCGCCAGTCGCGCGAAAATCGGGAGGAAATCAAAATGGCTACGCGCTGTATCTGGTGCGGTGCTTGTATGTCCTCGTGTAATATCGCCGCGGGGGACAACCAGTACCTCGGTCCGGCGGCCATCAGCACGGCCTACCGGTTCGCCATGGACGAGCGCGAGGACGAGGCGACGACCGAACACCGTATCAACCTCATGGACCAAGAACACGGCGTCTGGCGCTGTCAGACCCAGTTTTCCTGTACCGAGGTGTGCCCGAAGGATATTCCCCTGACTCAGCACATTCAGGAACTCAAGCGCGAGGCGGTGAAGCGAAACCTCAAATTTTGGTAGTCCGACGAAGTGAGTTTATTACCTCTTAAATCGTAGCTAACTGATATGAACGTCGAATCTCGTGGATGGGACGAACATATCGCCCGAAACTCGAAATTGTGGGCGATGGTGTTCGTCACTCTCTCGTCCGCACTGACGGGTCTTCTGTAGAGCGCCGAAGAGGCGGCATGGCTGGGAGTTCTTAGCGGGGCAGGCGTGACGCTGTATCTGTTCGCCGCCGCGAAGATGAACGAGTGGGCTTCCAGCGGAGACGACCACATCACTGCTTGTCCTGTTTATCGGCGCGAACATCACCATTGGCCTGTTCCTTGTCGCCGCTGTGAATCAGGTACTTTTCTCGCGGTGATTGGTTCAGTTTGTGTTCGTGGTGAGTGTAAACTCACGGAGCGACTGTCGCCTCTCCATATAGGGGAATCGTGATCAGAAGCAGTGCGATTGTACCGAGGGAAACAGCTCCGACGACTCGCAATCGCACGTTCGAGGGATTCGAATGGATGCTGTAGCCAGCGAGAACGAGGAATGAAACTTGGAAGAGAAATTCGAGATAGGAAGCATTGAGCCCGAGAACACCCCGAAGCACCAGTATAATTGCCGAAAGAACGGTCAGAACCGTCGCTACGACCGTAGAGCGCGACGTGGGACTGCTGGACTTGACCACAATCGCCGTCAGTGCTATATTGAGAAAAACGCGCACCCCGACAAGCGCAGTCAGAAACGCAAGATGTGATCAATTCGGAAACTGCCATTCGAACATGATGAGTACTTTTTCTAACAATTTATTGCTACTTTCACATGCTAAATCTGTCGGAAGGTTGCGCCAGCGCGTTCGCACGAGGGGAGCGAAGCGAATACCGTTTGTGCAGTCCCACGCTGGCGGGGGAGGAGCAGGGAGACTGGCGGTGGGGAGTCGTGATTTGCTACAGCACGATATAATCAAACAGGAGTAAGCGGATCACGACTCCAATGAAACCGCCCCGCACCGCGACTGCAGGCCCCACACATCCCCAACCGATTCGTTCATTCGTTGTCGCTCGTTCTCATCCCTCGCATGCTATCAGCACAGACCTTCGGAGGTGAACTCCTCAGGCCTGTATCAGCGCACGCCATCGTAGCTCGCTGGAATTCTGTAACTCGGCTCCCAGTCTGGATTTTGCACGCGTATTATCGCATTCAAGTCAGGTAATTGATTGGACGATACTTGTCTCGAAACAAATGACAAATGACCGAAAGGAATTACCCTGTTCCACCCAACTACTGTACGATGGCAGCGCTACCAATGGACTTGGTGCTTACCGTCCTGATGGGTGGGTTCTTACTCGCCGTTCTGTTCTTCGTCCTCCGGGTCGAAGACTGGCGGTCGTACACACCTGCGGGAGGGGGGCTGGGGCAAGTAGAAGAGCGACGCGTCGAATACGCGGAGAAACCGAGTGGAATCCTCCGCTGGCTAACGACGGTTGATCACAAGGACATCGGCATGCTGTACGGCCTGTACGCGCTCATCGCGTTCATCTGGGCCGGACTGGGCGTCGTCCTGATGCGCGTCGAGTTAGTCGCGCCCGACATTGACCTCATGCAGGCCGGATTCTATAACGCTCTTCTCACCACACACGGCCTCACGATGCTGTTTCTGTTCACGACGCCGATGATAGCCGCGTTCGCGAACTACTTCATCCCGCTCCTCATCGGCGCGGACGACATGGCGTTCCCGCGCATCAACGCCATCGCGTTCTGGCTCCTCCCGCCCGCGGCGATTCTCATCTGGATCGGGTTTCCGCTCGCATCGATAGCGGACATCCCGGCACCGCAGACGGCGTGGACGATGTACACGCCACTCTCGGCGGAGCAGCCGAGTCCGGCGACCGACCTGATGCTCCTCGGCCTGCACCTCTCGGGCATCAGCACGACGATGGGGGCGATCAACTTCATCGCCACTATCTTCACCGAACGCGACATCGAATGGCCCGAACTCGACCTGTTTTCGTGGACGATGCTCACGCAGTCGGGGCTTATCCTGTTCGCGTTCCCGCTGCTCGGCAGTGCCCTCATCATGCTCCTGCTCGACCGCAACTTCGGCACCACCTTCTTCGCACCGGAAGGTGGCGGCGGGCCGATTCTGTGGCAACACCTGTTCTGGTTCTTCGGCCACCCCGAGGTGTATATCATCGTCCTCCCGCCGATGGGGCTGGTCAGCCTCATTCTCCCCCGTTTCGCGGGCCGAAAATTGTTCGGCTACAAGTTCGTCGTCTACTCGACGCTCGCCATCGGCGTCCTCTCGTTCGGCGTCTGGGCCCACCACATGTTCTCCACCGGCATCGACCCGCGGCTTCGGGTTAGTTTCATGGCGGTGTCCATGGCAATCGCGATTCCGAGCGCGGTGAAGGTGTTCAACTGGATTACGACGATGTGGAACGGCAACCTCCGGATGACCGCGCCGATGCTCTTTAGCGTCGGGTTCATTCAGAACTTCATCATCGGTGGGGTCACCGGGGTTTTTCTGGCGGCGATTCCCGTCAATTTGGTGCTTCACGACACCTACTACGTCGTGGGTCACTTCCACTTCATCGTCATGGGTGCGATCGCGGTGGCCCTGTTCGCCGGGTTCTACTACTGGTTCCCGATTTACTCCGGGAAGATGTACCAGAAAAAGCTCGCTCACTGGCATTTCTGGCTGACGATGATCGGTTCGAACGTCACCTTCTTCGCCATGATATTCCTCGGTTACGGCGGCATGCCGCGACGGTACGCGACCTACCTCCCACAGTTCACGACGTGGCATCAGGTCGCGACCCTCGGGGCTGTTATCCTCGCGGTCGGTCAACTCATCTTCGTTTGGAACATCGTCCAGTCGTGGCTCGAAGGGCCGGTCGTCGAAGACAGCGACCCGTGGAATCTCAAAGCTGAAGGGATGGGGTCGCCCGAGTGGACGTGGTTCGAGAAGAAGCGCGAGACGGCGCTGGCCGACGGTGGCGGGGCGGACAGTCGAGAATCCGATGCCGGTGAGCGCGATCGGAGCGAGCGCGAACGTAAACCGGAGGATGATGTCTGATGGCCGAGACTGAAGCGGACGCGGATTCCGACCCAATCTTCGACCGCGAAACCCTGCTCGACATTTCGGTGAACCTCGTCCCGATGTTCATCCTCCTCTTCTTCATCGTTCTGTTCGCCGTCTGGACGCCGTGGGAGGGTCAACCGTTGATTTTCGCGATGTCCCACCTGCTGACCATCATCCCCTTCGTCCTGCTCGGTCTTCTGACGTGGATTGCGGCCCACTACGTCAGATAGCGACTGGTGAACCGGTCGAACGCAAAATTTCGTTCGCTCTTTCAATCCAAATCTATCGAAATTCGTTCCCCAGTTCGCGCCGATTCGTAGGCCGCCTCGGTCAGCGCGGTCACGGCGAACGCATCGCGGGCGGTCGCCGGAGGTTCCTTGCCGCTCTCGATGCAGTCGATGAACGACCCGGCTTTGCTCTCGTGGCGTCGGTTGTCCATGAACGGAACGACGGTCGTGCTGTCTGCCTCTATCTCCGTCAGCTGGCGCGGTTCCCACTGTCTTCCTTCGAGATAGAGCGCTCCATCGTCGTCCCAGATGTGGATGTGTTCACGCACGCAGGGCGCATCGCTGTAAACTGCAATGCTGGCAGATGCCCCACCTTCGAACTCAACGACGAGTTGCGCTCGTTCGTCCACCCGGTTTTCCTCGTCGGCGAACTTCATGTCTGCTTGCACCGAGGTCGGCTTTAGTCCGGTCGTCCACAGAACCGCGTCGATGAGGTGGCTCCCGGTGTCGTAGAGGTTGCCGCCGCCGGAGAGGTCGGGGTCGGTTCGCCACGTCTCCTCGAATCGGGAAATCCAGTTCTGCGTAATTTCGGCGCTGATGAACCGCGGCGTTAGATTCGTCTCGTCCCACCGCTCCCGCGCTCGGATGAACGCCTGATTGAGGTGTCGCTGGTAGCCGACCATCAGCAGTTGGTCTTCCTGTTCGCTTCGCTCGGCGAGCTCGCGCGCTTTCTCGCGGTCGGTCGTAAGCGGCTTGTCACAAAGGACGTGAAGCCCCTCGTCCAGCGCGGCCATCGTTTGCTCGTAGTGAAAAACGTGCGGAGTTCCGATGAGAACGGCGTCCAACTCCTCCGCGTCTAGCATCTCGGCATAATCTTCGTACCGCGATCCTTGGCCGACGTAGAGGGTATCTCCGGCCTCGTCTCGCGGCGGTTCGCTCACGTCCGCAATCGCGACGACCGTCGAACGTGGGTCTTCTTCGAACTGTCTTCCGACTGTCGTTCCGATGTAGCCGCCACCGATAACGCCGACGCGGAGTTTTTCGGGATTTGTGGTCGTTCCTGACATAATTTTCACCGTGCGAGGACAAAAATCCGTCCAAGCGTACAGCGGGGAGGGGCTTAATTCATGCCCTCGTGGCAACCGTTACGATTCGGATGAAATTGCAAACCGGCTCGACGTTCAGGATTCGTACGAGAGTGAGACGACCCGCCCGTCGCCGTAGATGACGTATATCTCCTCGGCACCGTCCCCGTTCAAATCCGCGAGTGTCGGATGGGTGTAAATAGTCACCGACCGCTCGTAGGTCGCCAGCACGTTGCCGGAATCCGGCCCGATGACGGTCACTTTCCCGTCGTTCGTGGCGGCCACGATTTCCGTCTCGTCGTCGCCGTCTACGTCGCCAACGATTGGCGGCGGGGTCATCTGTGTTTTCGTCGTCAACGACGTTTCCCACTCGACGCTCCCGTCGGTCGCGTCGAGCGCGAACAACGTTCCTTCTTTCGAGACGGCGTACACTTCCGGATTTCCATCCTCATCTCCGTCAGAAATATCGCCTACTGCGGCGAGCTCGCCGACCGACCGACGCCATTCGACGCTTCCGTCAGCTCCGTCGAGAACGACGATTTCGCCGCCCGAGGTGGCGACCGATATTTCGATTGGCTGGTCGCCGTCAGCCTGTCCGGAACCCATCCAAAGGATGGAGTCATCGATGTCGTCGTTCTGCCACACCGTTTCGTTGTTCCCGTCGGTGAGGACGACTCGGCCACCGTCCAAGGTGCCGATTCCAACTGCTAGTTCGGCGTCGCCGTCGGTATCGAAATCGGCGGCGGTCGGTTGGGCTAACACGCGTCCGCCGAGAGCGCGGCTCCACGCTTCGGTTCCGTTCCCCCGAACGACCGAGAGCTTTCCGTTCACGTCCACGACGGCGATTTCACGACCAGAGTCCGGTGATAGGTTCGCAACCACCGGTTGTGTGTAGCCGTAGTCTTCGAGTTCGTGACGCATCGCCTCGTCTCCCGAGCGAGCGTCGTAGGCCGTCACTCTCTCTTCCGTGCTCGCGGCGAGAACTTCCGGCGTGCCGTCGCCGTCGAAATCAGAAACTGTCGGGTCGGCGACGGCGTGAATCGTGCAGTTCGCGGGCGGAACCTGATGTCTCCAGACGGTGTTTCCGGTTTCGCTATCGAGTGCAAACAGGCCGCATCCGGTTCCGTTTCCTCGGTCGCTAATCGGCGCGAAAACGAACGACCGGTCCCCTATCGTGGCCGCCGCCGGTGCGTGGTGGTTTCCTTTCATGTCACGGCCGGTGTCGCTAACCCAGCGTTCCGAGAGGTTTCCGCCGTCATCTCCCGTGAACGCGACGGCGCCAAGGCCCGCGAGGACGGCGACGATGACGAGGAGGACTGCTCCGGTTGCGAAGCGCATCGGTTACGGTTGGCAGTCGCCGGGCAAAAGCCCTCCTCATCGGTGGCCGGATTCGAGACGTGAACCACGGTCGACGATCGGTTCCCGCCGCAGTTACATCGGTATCGGTCCCATCGTCCCCGACCGCGACGGATGCCAGCCGTCGGCCAGTTTGAAGATGGCGACCTCCTCGTTTTCGAAGGCGAGGTGATACTGTGACGATGTCATCATCCTCGACATCATTTCCTTCGGCTGTTCGCGTTGCATCCCGCGAACCGTGTAGGTGCCCTTCGGGATGTAGACGTAATCCGGATGCACGTCCATCTGCATCAGTCGCACCGTCAGGCAGTTCGAACTGTGACATCGCGATAGTTGGCGGAACTGCCGTAACTGGGTGCTGTACTGCTGATGCCCCTTCCATTCGACGCCCCACGGTGCTACCACCATCGTTCTGTCCGTCTGCTGTGGGAACCATTCGGCGGCATCGCCGAGAACGACGAACTCCGCCGACGGTTCGGTGTTCTTTTTCGTCCACTCCATCGCTTCGACGTCCCCGTCGTTCACGAACTGCGGGAGGGACGGACTTCCCGCGTGAGCGTTCATCCCGCCCGTCGCGTACAACGCGCCGCCGCTGAGGCTGACGGTCACCAGCAGTGCGACCGAGAACGTCACCACCGCCTCTCTGTCGAGTATCCTGAACGGTTCACGACGAAGCCACGGAATGAGTCCAACGAAGACGAACCGGGCGCTCACGAACGCCGCGATGAGGAATACGAAGCGGGCTTCCTCGATCGTCACGGCGATGAGCAACAGCCACGCCGGGAGGAAATATTCGCGCTTCAATAGAAGCCAGATACAGCCGACGACGGCGGTCAGATGCCATATCGACAGCAACGGCGATTCGTTGAACTGCTGTTCGACCAACCGCTCCAGCGTCGGAATCGTGTTGCCGATTCCGCCGTGAGTTCCCGCCGCGGAGGTGAACACGGTCGAACCGTGCGCGATCAGTACCGAACTCCACCACGGCGTCGTGAGCAGGACTGCTCCGAGACCGACGAACAAGCCCCGAAGTAATCCGTCGAACGACCGGTCGAACCGAACGTACAGCAGGAGATAGCTCATCACGAAGAAAATCGTGTACATCGGGTGGGTGAGAATCGTCAGCGTGAACGCGACGAGCGCGGGAACGAGCCATCTCGTGTCCGCCTCCCGGAACAGTTGTAATCCGGCGTAGATTCCGACGAGCGAAAACAGGAGAGCGGGGGCGCGAACGATGCCTCCAGCCGAGATGTGCCACTGCAAAACCGGCGGACTGACAGCGACGAGGAGCGTCGCCAACGATGCCTGTGGTCGTGACCCTAGCAAATCGCGCGTGAAAAAGTACAGCGGAATCAGGTACGCGATGCTGACCAGTCCGGGGAGATACTGCGCGATGGTGAACGGGTCGAGTCCGGTTACGTCGAGCAGCACGGCAGAAACGTAAAACATGAACGGCGGATACGCGAACGGCACCCCTTCCGCGGTGTAGCCAGGAATCGTTTCTGGAAGGACGTAGCCGTTTTCGCTGATGCGTTCCGCGATGTGGAGGTACAGCCCCGCACCGAACGACGGATATGAATGCGAACTCACGTAAAAATAGAAGATGCAAATTCCGGCAAGGAGTCCCGGAACGAGCCATGGCAGTTCGTATCCGAGTCCCCGCGATTCCTGCGTCGTTTTTGAATCCGTTTGATGACTAGCCATGGGTAAAATCGACTGGCCGCTCAAGAGCGCCTGGCGGCGGTGTTCTCGTTCGAAAAAACCATCGCAGGATTCACTCTTTGTTATCCAGTGGCTATTGGTGGGATACCGACGAATACTGACCGCAGAGTGATGGTAGGTGTCCGTTCACGCCGCGGTAACGGTGGCTTGCGGCGACCGTCGCGATCCGAAATCACAAAAAAGCGATAGTTACTCGTATCGCAGCGCATCGATGGGGTCCGTCTGCGCGGCATCCCACGCGGGATAGATTCCTGCGAGGACGCCGACCAGCACGCCCACTGCGACCGCGATACCGAACCATTCAGGGCGGAACGCGAGCGGCAGGCCGATAATCTCGGCGGCGACGTACCCACCGGCCAGTCCGACGAGTGCGCCGACCGCCGATCCGAAAAGGCCGAGCAGAATCGCTTCGAGCAGGAACAACTGGAGAACGTCGTTGTTTCGCGCCCCGACGGCTTTCATGATGCCGATTTCTTTGGTTCGCTCCGTGACGCTGACGAGCATGATGTTGGCGATGCCGATGGCACCGACGACCAGCGAGATGAGTGCGATGCCGGTGATGTACGCGGTGAACGTGTTGCTCACCTGCCTGACCTGATTGACGAGTTCGTCCTGCGTCGTGACCTTGAACCGGTAGCTCTCGGATTTTAGCTCCCGTGCGTCGGACTGTTCGCCGAGATACGTGTATACGCGACCCTGCACCGAATCAACCTGCGACGGACTTTCCGCAAGCACCAGCGCCCGTCCGTAGACGCGCTGGTTCTCGTTCGCCGAAGGACTGTACACCGTCCGCTGGTAGAACGGGTCGGTCGGCGCGTAAATTTGCGGCGACGCCTCGTCGCTGATACCGAGTGCCGACTGTTCTGTCGGTTCGACGATGCCGACTACCGTCGCGTTCACCTGTTCCCCTCCCGATGCGCGCGTGACGGAGACGGTGTCCCCGACGGTGACGTTTTCTTCCCCAAACATCCTCGTCGCCGGGCGATTCAGGACGACTTCCCGTTCGCCGCTCTGAAACGACCCGCCCGCGACGAACTCTTGATTTCTCACGTCGAAATACGGCGGGGTCGTCACCACGACCCACTGCCGCCCGATCGTCGAGTTGTTGAACTCGACGGCCGAAGCCGCGACGCCGCTCTCCGGGACGGCGGCCTCGACGCCCTGTAGCGACCGAATTTCGTCCATATCGTGTTCGGTGAAAACGGTTTGTCCTCCGCTTCCGAGGTCCGGAAGTCCGGTTTCGCTCTGCGACTGCGCTGATACGTACATCGTCGCCGCGTTCCCTCCCGCGACGGTGCTGATGATGTCCGCTTGTAGACTCGCGCCGAGCGTGACGAACGTGATGACCGCGGCCACGCCGATGATGACGCCGAGCGTCGTCAGCGTTGAGCGAAGTTTGTGTTCGCGAATGTTTCGCCAACTGATTCGAAGGCTCTCGAAGAGGTTCATCCGCCCCAATCGTTCATCGTGTCTTTCATTCTCTCGACTACCCGTCACGACCTACGATAGCATCCGTCAAAAGTCTATGACTGGAAACGCTAGCTTAAACGCTTGAAACGCGAGATTATCGGCGATTCGGGTTTACGACGGCTCGTCCATTCGAACCGTCAGCACCGGTCGTTCGGAAAGTCGAACGATTTTCTCCGTTACGCTCCCGAGGAGGTAGCGATCGATGCCCCGTCTGCCGTGCGTCCCCATCACGATGAGGTCGATGTCGTGGTCGTCGGCGAAATCGAGGATGGTCCTGTACGGCGTTCCGCGGGGAATCGACGTTCGAACGTCGATTCCCGCATCTCTCGCCCGCCGTTCGATGTCGTCCACCGCTTGCTCGCCCTCCTGCTGGAGTTCCTCGTACAGCATGTCCGCCCGAACGTCCGGCGGGATTGCGGTTTGGTCAACTATCGAGATGACGTACAGTCGCGCGTCGTAGGTGTCCGCGAGATTGATGGCCTGTTCGACGGCTCTGTCCGCCGCGTCGCTCCCGTCCGTGGGCAGGAGGATTCGATCGTACATCGCATCTATTTCACGTTCCCTATCGGCAAATGATTACTGGCGGCGTTCACGGAGCCCGGATTGGTCCGTCCCCGCACATAAAACCACGCCGGTTAGCGACAGTAATCTGTACCTCAGTCAGCGGGAGTCGTGCGTCTACCCACCTGCACAGCAGTCAAGAGTATGTAGCAGATGGGAACCATCAGTAGCCCACCGAGAACGAACGGAACCCAGTACGCCACCGCGGCGTACAGTCCGCCCGCCGCGACGGGACCGACCGCTCTGGCGATACTCCCCCCGCTCTGCGTGAGTCCGAACGCGCCGCCCTGTTCGTCCGCGGACGCGCTCTTCGAGACCAGCGTGTTGAGCGATACGTTTGCAAATCCGTTGCCGACCGCGAGGGGCGTGAGGACGAACAACAGCGCGAGCAGTCCGCCGGAAAGCGGACCGATGGTCGGAAATAGCCGTCCGATTTCGGGTGAAAACGGAATGGCGGCCAGCGTCACGAGTTCGAGCGAAACGCCGATCAGCGCGATGGTTCGCTCGCCGAATCGGTCGGTGAGCCGCCCGATGAGCCCCCCTTGTACGATGGCGATGACGACGCCGACGTACGCGAGGACGTAGCCGTTCATCGTCGTGCCGTAGCCGTACTTCTGCTCCGTGAACAGCACGAACATGCTCTCCATCCCCGAGAAGGCGAGCGAGAGGAGGAAAAACGAGACGACGAGTCCCGACAGCGCCGGGTCGGAAAGCGAATCGAACAAACGTGCGAGTCTGGGTGTTTCGAGCATTCCGGACGGTTCCCTCTCCGCGGAGCGCTTGGTTCGCGTCTCCGGAAGGACGAAAAACGCGACGGCGAGGTTTAGCGCGCAGATTCCCGCGGCGAGGAAACTCGGGAGCGAGAACCGATTTATCGGAACCATTTCGGGCGACAACCCGCGAACGAATGCGATTGCGGCGTCGCTCGAAGCGAGTCCGCCGAGCGCCGGGCCGAACACGAACCCCAATCCGAACGCCGCACCGATGAGGCCCAATCCCTTCGCGCGGTCTTCCGGCGGCGTGACGTCCGCGATGTAGGCCTGTGCGGTTGCGATGTTGCCGCCCATCGCGCCCGCGAAGAGTCGCGCGAGAAAGAGGACGGCGAGACTTTCGGCCAATCCGAACAGCGTCCACGCGAGGACGCTTCCGAACAGCGATAGGAGGAGAATGGGTCGTCTGCCACTTTCGTCGGAGAGTCGTCCGAGAATCGGTGCAAAGACGAACTGCGTAATCGAGTAGGAGGCGAGAAGGAGGCCGACGACGAGTTCGTTCGCGCCGAACTGCGTGGCGTACAGCGGGATGATGGGAATCAGGATACCGAACCCGAGTAGGTCGACGAAGACGATCGCGAACACCGTCGCCAGCGCGTGATTCGAACCGGTTCCCTCGGCCATTACAATCTTCCGGCGACGATGAGGAGGCCGACGGCCACGACGCCCGCGGCGTAAAACCACGTCGCGTAGGCGGAGGCAGCGCGCATCGCGCCGTCGTCCAGATTTTTCATCAGGCGACTACTCGCGGCGTGGCTCAGGCCGGTCAGGACGAACCAGAGCGCGACCATGGTGAGGACGAGGTGACCCCGCGAACTCCCGCCGAGGAGTTCGACGGTGTACCGCGTCCCGGCGAGATGTCCGCCGGTGGTAAACAGGACGAGTGAAGCTAGCATGGAAAACCGCGAGAACCGTTTGGTGAGCCATCTGAGGCCGTCGGTGCCGAGATGGCCTTTCCGGGCCGCGGGAATTACGAGGACCGCCATGAACAGCGTCCACCCGGCCCAGACGCCAGCGAAAACGGTGTGTAAAACCTGCATCAGTACGTCGATTAGTGCCATTTTCCGGAGGTTGTCACAGACTCCTCAAATAGCTTCGGATGGAAGTCGATACTGTATAATCCGATTCCGATTATGATGTCGAAAACAGACAGAGGGCGTGAGGTCTTATCGCCCGCTGACAGAGCGTATCTGCTCGGCGAGGCGGAGATGGAACACGATCAATCGAAGCGCAACGTGGAGGCGCGAATCCGTCAACGCGTTACCGATGGTATCCTCGATTTTTCCATCCTCGTTCACCATCTGAAGAAGAAAGACCGAAGACAGATTTTCCGCAGTGCGGAAGACGACGCGTTCATGAACGGTTTGATGGCGATGTTCTCGTTTACGTACATTGGAATGCGAGAAAGTAGCGTCGAGTTCGCGCACACGCTGGAGCCGGCGGTTCGCAAAGCGGAGGAGGTTCACGCCGCGGACACGCTCGGACAGACGGTTTCCGTTGACGTGCAGTTCGACGTCGAAACGGAAATTGAAACTGTAGTGGCCGACGTGGTGGACTCCATCGACGCCGGAAAGCCGGTAACGCCTGCGGAACTGTTCTCGGCGATGGTCGGCAGTACCGTGCTCGACGACGCAGACGAAGTGCTCCTTCAATTGGGCACTGACGACGGTCTGTTCAAAGAAGAGGATTTCGTGACCCACTTCGCAACCTATCACGATGCCGAACTGCGATGGCTTCCATACTATCGCGTCAAAGCCGTGATAGAAGAGTAGACGATAGAATCCGTCGTATTGCAGCAGTTAAGCCGTCGATTCCGAACAGTGGCGGCGGTTCGAATCGGGCTAAACGGGTTTTCCGGGTCGTTCGGTTTCGTCGTACTTGTCCTCGAACTCCTGAATCAGTTGTCCCATCTTCGCGTACCACTCGTTCAGCATCCGCTGCATCTCGTGTGACACTTCGCCGGGGTTGGTCGGTCGGTAGACGTGATAGTAGCCGCCTTGATCGTAGTTTACCTGCTCTTTCTGGATAAAACCGGCCTGAAGGAGACGCTGGATGGAGCGGTAGGCGGTCGAACGCTCGCGCTCGATTCGCTCCGCGATGTCGTCGATGGTCAGCGACTCTTCGCTCTCCACGACGACCTGATAGCAATGCCTGTCGAGTTCTTTCAATCCGTGTATACACTCCAACAGACCTTCACACTCCATATCCTGCTGAAGATACTCCGCCATCGAGTTTGCCATTGTCTACGCGAAAGTTGGTCGCTGAGACGTAAAAGGATTTTGCAAGGTTTTCACAACACTCTATCGATGGGGGTTCCACGGACGCGCTCTGGTTCGATTAGTCTCCGCTGGTTATCGAGTTCACGGCCGTTGAACGGCGTTTTCGCCACAACCCTTGGAGATACGCACCGACGAACATCCCGCTGATTCCGAACAGGATGCGGTAGTTCCCTAACCCGACGCTGGCGTAGGCTGCTCCTGGACAGATGCCCGAGATACCCCACCCGACGCCGAAGATGGCGCCGCCGCCGAGCACGTTTTTGTCGAACGATTTCAGTCGTCTGGCGTACGGTTTACCGGTTAGTGGCGCTCGTCTCGACAGGCGGGTTGCGGCGGCGAACGTCGTGCCGGTGACGAACGCCGCACCGCCCATGACGAACAGCAGGCCGAAATCGTCGAACTGGAGGAACTGGAGGACGACTTCGGGTTTGGCCATCTGGCTGAAGCCGAGTCCGAATCCGAAGATGCCGCCGCCGCCCAGTATCAGGAGCATGAACAGCGGCCCGCGTTCGTTCCGTCCCGTGCTTTTCGTCCCGCTCATGGCGACACCCCCATTCCAACCGCCTGCATCAGCTGTGCGGTTCCAATTGCAATCGTCATGAACGTCGCCACGTTGACGATGGAGGTGGACGACGCCGACCCGACGCCGCAGACGCCGTGGCCGGACGTGCAGCCCTTTCCGATACGCGTTCCGATGCCGACGAGGACACCCCCGCCGAGGAGACGCCACCACACCACGTCGGTCGTCCAGATTTCGCCGTGGAAGGCGGCCTGATAGATGACCGCGCCGCCGACCACTCCGAGCGTGAAGACGACGCGCCAATCGCGGGAGGCGAGATATTTCGCCTTCTGAAACCGCGGTACGTCGGAGACGTATGAGAGCGTCGTTTCCAAGAACGTACTCGCTCCGGCGATAATTCCCGAGCCGAGGTAGATGACGGCGACGCCGAGTCCGATGAATACGCCACCGATGGCGTAGTGGGAGACGCCGTTCGGGAACAGCTCTGCGAACGTGAGTGCTGGCATGAGTGCCGATAGTAGTGACGGAATTTCCATCTGTTCTCTCCCGCCGCGTTAGTCGCTCGTGAGCGAGTCGCGACTCGCGGCGCAGTTGTTGGGTCCGAGTTCGAGTTCGAACGCTTCCTCGTCGTCTGTGTCCCGTTCGCCCAAGTTCGTTGCGATGATGTCCTCGTAGTTCGCGGGGCGCGGCGGCATGTCCGAGGTGATGAAATTCACGAACTCGTCGCGGCTCATCGAGAGCGCGTCCATCGACTCGGTCAAATCACCGATCGTCGCGGTGTACGTGCCGTCATCGGCGGAGGTCGCCGAATCGCTGAAATGCGCTGGCGCGACCACGGTTTCGTCGACGAGCGACAGAATCCGCTCTTGCAGCGTTTCGTAGAGCGTTTTCGCGGCCTCCGGCGCACCCTCGTCACCTTCTTCGAGGTCGGGCCGGGCTACGCTCTCGGTGAAGAGGGTATCACCCGTGAACAGTACGTCGCCGACCCGATCGGAGGTCATCCCCGACGTGTGGCCGGGCGTGTGAATCACGTCGATTTCGACGTTCCCCAGCGGGAGTTTCTCGCCGTCTTCAACCGTTCGATACGACGCGTCGTAGCCGATACCGCGGGCGTCTGCGGGAGCGGGAACGACCGCTTCGGCACTGCTCGACTCCGCCACGCTCCGGACGCCGCTCACGTGGTCTGCGTGGACGTGCGTGTCGATGGCGTATCTCAGTTTGGCACCGCGTGCTTTTGCATTCGAGACGTACTCGTCTGCGAACGCTCGAAGCGGGTCGATGACCGCCGCTTCGTCGTCGGAGACGACGA
The DNA here is from genome assembly GCF_020700235.1 of Haladaptatus pallidirubidus. Classification (GTDB taxonomy): domain Archaea; phylum Halobacteriota; class Halobacteria; order Halobacteriales; family Haladaptataceae; genus Haladaptatus; species Haladaptatus pallidirubidus. The sequence goes on from NZ_CP085301.1 coordinate 1,440,255, forward strand.
GATAAGACAGACACCTGCTGGAGGGTCGCTGATACTGAATGACCGTCGTCTCCGCGTTTTTGTTCTCGTTTTCGCTTTCGATTTTGCGGAGTTTGAGAACCCGCGCCCAGCCTTTCATCCCGTCTTCGAGGTGATACACGTTGTAGCCGCGCTCCGCGAACAGTCCGGCGATGTATTCGCTTGACCCACCCTTTGCACAAAGGACGGTCACTTCCTCGTCCTTCGGAACCGGGTCGAACAGTTCGTCGTTCGGGTCGTCCGCGAGATATTCGAAATAGGGCACGTTGCTACTCTCGACGTTTTCGCCGTCGATTTTCCACTTCTCGTACTCGTCGGTTGCGCGAACGTCGAGTAGCGTGACGGATTCGCCCGTGTCGATTCGCTCGTACAGTTCGTTCGGGGTTACCGTCTCGACTTCGGCAGTCGGTGACGGAAACGGTGATTCGCTCATGGACAGCAGTAGGTATCGGACACAGACAGAAAAGGGTTCGCATAGTATTCCAAATCATCTGCAATACTAAATTGAGGTATGTGATTCTTGTAGGCTGTTTTGAGTGCTTAAACAGTGTTTCTCTGTTATTCTGTTGTGCATGTAAGGCACAATATCCAACACTCTTTTAATGGTTCGAACAATATTGTCCAATAGATCCAATAAAACACATTGGTGACTTCACAATGAGTTCGAAATTCGACATCACGGAGACGCTCGACGTAACAGGACTGAACTGCCCGATGCCGGTCGTCAAGACGAAGCAGGCGACCGACGGACTGACCGACGGCGACGTGCTGGAAGTTGTCGCAACCGACTCCGGGAGCATGAGCGACCTGAAGGGCTGGGCGAACACGACAGACGGCGTCGAACTGCTCGAACAGCAAGAAGACGAATCTGGTGGCGAAGCGGTGTACCGCCACTTCGTCCGGAAAACGGTGTAAGTATGAGCACCGAACCGCAACATTCCGCACAAACTGGTGGAAACGATGACGACGCCGAAACCGACGACGCACTCCGCGAGCGAATCGAACAGTTGGAGGGCGAACTCGCCGAGTTGAAAGCGAACGCCGACGACCAGAAGAAGATGACCGTCATCGCCACGAAAGGGACGCTCGATATGGCGTACCCGCCGCTCATCCTCGCCAGCACCGCCGCCGCGTTCGGGTGGGATGTGGTCGTCTTTCACACGTTCTGGGGACTCGACATCCTCCACGAGGAGAAGTCCAAGAATCTCAAGCTCAGCGCGGTCGGCAATCCGAGCATGCCCATTCCGAACGCGCTGGCCGCGCTTCCCGGCATGGACTCCATGGCGACGAAGATGGTGAAAAAGAAAATCGAGCAGAACGGAACCGCGACCATCGAGGAACTCATCGACGTGTCGGTAGAGTCCGGCGTGGAACTGCAAGCCTGCCAGATGACGATGGAGTTGATGGAGTACGACGAAGACGAGTTCTACGACGGCGTCGTCTCCGGCGTCGGCGCGGCAACAGCCCTCGAACACATGGCCGACGCGGATATCCAACTGTTCGTTTGATCGAACCGGCTTTTGGCGGGGATATTATTAGTTGTTGACATCACCACAAAGCTTTTTATGGACATCGTCATATCGGGAACCAAGGTCGAATCATGACCACCTCTCTCCTTCACTGACCGGGCCGTAACGGGGCCGTTCTGCGCTCATCTTCGGATAGCCGCGGCTGTCGTCCCTGCTTCCCGGTTTTGTTCACGTCGAATAGCGCCGAGTGTCGATGTTCGACGCTCGTCTTATCAGAATACGTGCGGACGAAAAATCAAGTATGCAATCAGGTTCAGCAATTATCGCACAACGGACGGATAGCGGAACAGCAGATGAGGCAACGACGAACGGCGGAGCAATGGGCAACAAAACTGCGAAGGGCGAAACGTCAGATACGGCGGAGATTCGGGCGCTCGCCGACGCGGCAGGGTACGACGTAGTCGGAGAGGTCACGCAGAATCGGGTCGAGGATTCGAAGTACCAGTTCGGACGCGGCAAGGCCGAAACGCTGGCGGAGCGAGTGGAAACGAGCGACGCCGGGAACGTCATCTTTGACAACCCGCTTTCCCCACAGCAGACTTACGAACTCGGCGAACTGTGTCCCGATGGTACCGAAATCGTAGACCGCTACCGACTCGTTCTCGAAATATTTAGTCAGCAGGCCGGAACCCGCCGGGCGAAACTACAGGTCGAACTCGCGCGGTTACAGTACGAACTCCCGCGGGTGCGGGCCGAAATTCGCTTGGAAAAAGAAGTTGCGAACGAGCGTCGCTCGCGGAACGGACCCGGCGAGAAAGAAGACAGGCGCGTCACCGACATCAAAGACCGTATCGACCGCATCAAATCGAAACTCGATAGCCTCTCCGACGTCGGCGACCGGCGACGGGAAAAACGCAGGGATCAGGGGTTCGACCTCGTCGCTCTCGCGGGCTACACCAACGCCGGAAAATCGACGCTTTTGCGGCGACTGGCCGACGATATGGCGTTCGACCCGAATACTCACGACGACCTTCACGAGAGCGCAGCGGCCGAGGACAGGCTGTTCAAGACGCTCGAAACGACGACCCGTCGAGCAGAGATTCAGGACCGAAGAACGCTCATCACGGATACGGTCGGCTTTATCAGCGACCTGCCTCACTGGTTGGTCAAATCGTTTGAAACGACGTTCACGGAGACGTACGAGGCCGACCTCGTGCTTCTCGTCGCGGACGTGAGCGACCCGCTGACGGAACTGCGCGAGAAGCTCTATACCTCGCTCGATTTGCTCGACGGGGACGCGGAGCGAATCGTGACGGTTCTGAACAAGGCGGATCGCGTTTCCGATTCCGAACTGGCCGAACGAGTTTCGGGCGTATCCGACCTCGCGTTGAACCCAGTCGCCGTGAGCACGACCGAAAACGACGGTATCGACGCGCTTCGGGAGCGAATCGCGGACGAACTTCCGGAGTGGGAGACCGACCGACTGACGCTCCCCAACACGGGTGAAACGATGTCGCTCCTCTCGTGGTTGTACGACCACGCTCGCGTCGAGGCGGTGTGGTATCCGAGCGAGAGCGAGGAAGTCGTGGTCGAGTTCGCCGCGAATTCGGCGATAGCCGAGCGGGCGACGGTGAAAGCTGACGCGATTTCGGCGTAGTCGCGGTTCGAGCCTCCTCTCGAAACGCCTCCCTGAAATACCCACCAAATATTCATCACTGTCCCTCCCTTACGGCCTTTGATGCCCGGTAACACGGGTTTCGGGGAAGGGGAATATGAGCCACAATTCACCGTCAGCAACGCAGACGGATAGTCCGCCAGACCAGCGGCCGGTCGGCCAAGCCAGTCGTTCGGAGGCGAAAGACCAACTTCCGAGTCGGTTCGACTCGAAGCTGCGCGACGCCCTCGGAACGTCGCCGTTCATTCTGACGAAGTTCGACGCGTTCATGAACTGGGTTCGGGGGTCGTCCATGTTCGTGCTCCAGTTCGGCATCGCCTGCTGTAGCATCGAAATGATGCACACCTACGCGGTCAAACACGATTTAGACCGCTTCGGTGCGGGCGTTCCGCGGGCGTCGCCGCGACAGGCCGACGTCATCATCGTGCCGGGAACCATCGTCTCGAAGTTCGCGCCACGGATGAAACGAATTTACGACCAGATGCCGGAACCCAAGTTCGTCGTCAGCATGGGGTCGTGTACCTGCTCCGGTGGGCCGTTTCAGGAGGGATACAACGTCATCAAGGGGGCGGAGGAGGTCATCCCGTGCGACATCCACGTTCCCGGCTGTCCGCCGCGACCCGAGGCGCTCATCTACGGCGTCGCCAAGTTGCAGGAACGAATCGCCCACGGGGAGGCCAGTCCGGTCGTCGTGAAGCCCTACGAACTGGAACAGTTCGGGGATTTGGAACGCGACGAACTGGTGCAGTCGCTCGCCGACCAAATCGACGAGGATACCCTCGTCATGCGTTACAACTGGGTTGATTCACCGTGAGCGTACAGGAACAACTGGTAGACGGCGACGAACTCGCCGACCTACTCGGCGAGCTCGTAATCGGGCGCGAAGACCATATGAACGCGCCCGCGTTCGTCATCCGTTCTGACGAGGTACAAGACGCACTTACCATCCTGCGCGAGGAGGCCGGATTCGACCACCTCTCGTGCCTGACGGCCCAGCAGTACGACGACCGGTACGAGAGCATCTACCACCTCAAAAAGTACGACGACCCCCGACAGGAGGTGAGCATCGTCGTCCCGACCACCTCGGACGAACCGATAAGCCAGACGGCGGAGCCCGTGTACACGACCGCGAACTGGCACGAACGCGAGGCGTACGACCTCGTCGGTATCAGGTACGACGGCCATCCGGACATGCGTCGAATTCTGTTACCAGAAACGTGGCAGGGACACCCGCTCTCGCTCGATTACGACCAAAACCAACCGCAAGTCGTGTCGTTGGAAGAGCACCAGAACCCACTGTTGGAAGACCATGTCGGCGACGACGCCGACACCGTCTTCATCAACATCGGCCCGCACCACCCCGCCACGCACGGGGTTCTCCATCTGAAAACCGTTCTCGACGGCGAGCAGGTGCTCGACGTCGAACCCGACGTCGGCTATCTCCATCGCTGCGAGGAACAGATGGCCCAGTCGGGCAACTACCGTCACGAAATCATGCCGTACCCCGACCGGTGGGATTACACCGCGAACATGACCAACGAGTGGGCGTACGCGCGGGCCATCGAAGACCTCGCGGATATCGACGTTCCCGATTACGCGAAGGTGCTCAGGACGCTCGGCGTCGAGCTCTCGCGGATGGCGGGCCACTTCCTCGCCCTCGGAACGTTCGCGCTGGACGTGTACGGCGATTTCACCGCCATCTTCCAGTACGCGTTCCGCGACCGCGAGAAGGCCCAGAACATTCTGGAGGATTTGACCGGCCAGCGCATGATGTTTAACTACTTCCGCATCGGTGGCGTCATCTGGGATATTCCGGAACCGCGCGAGGAGTTTTTCGACAAGACGATGGATTTCGTGGACGAACTGCCACAGGCGCTCGAAGAGTACCACGACCTGCTCACGAACAACGAAATCTTCCAACTGCGGTGCGTCGGTACGGGTGTGCTCGAGCCCGACGTTGCGAAACAGTACGGCGTCACCGGTCCGGTCGCTCGCGGTTCGGGCGTCGATTACGACATCCGCAGGGACGACCCCTACGGCTACTACGACCAACTCGACTGGGACGTCGTCACGGAACCCGGATGTGACAATTTTTCGCGCGTGTTAGTTCGTCTCCGCGAAGTCGAGCAGTCGGCGCGCATCGTCGAGCAGTGCGTTCAACTGCTCGACGACTGGCCCGAAGACGACCGCGAACTCCAGTCGAACGTTCCCCGGACACTCAAACCGCCGATGGACGCGGAGACGTATCGGGCGGTCGAAGCCGCGAAGGGTGAACTCGGGGTGTACATCCGCTCCGACAACACCTCCAAGCCAGCGCGATTCAAGATTCGAAGTCCGTGCTTCCACAACCTCTCCGCGCTTCCGGAGATGTCGAACGGCGAGATGGTGCCGGATTTAATCGCGTCGTTGGGAAGCCTCGACATCGTCCTGGGGAGTGTCGACCGATGATCGGCCTGCTCAAAGGGATGGCGACGACGATGAAACACGCGCTGGACGGTGAGACGTTCACGGTCGAATATCCCGACGTGCCGCCCGAGGTCAGCCCGCGCTTCCGCGGTATCCACAAGTTCAGTCAGGAGCGCTGTATCTGGTGTCGCCAGTGCGAGAACGTCTGTCCGAACGACACCATCCAAATCGTGATGGACGACCAGCGAAACGGCGAGCAGTACAACCTCCACGTCGGACAATGCATCTACTGCCGACTCTGCGAGGAGGTCTGCCCCGTGGACGCGATTTTGCTCACCCAGAACTTCGAGTTCACGGGAGATACGAAAGACGATCTCGTCTACAACAAAGAACAGTTGAAGAACGTCCCCTGGTACAAAGACATCGACCCGCTCGAATCGCGCGAACCCGACAGGGGCGCGTGGATAGGCGAAGGCGAGGGGTCGGTGGATTATCAGTAATCAGGCGAACCGGTGTTTCACGCCGTAGTAAATCCGGCGGCGCTGGTACACCAGCTCGCCGACCAGCCATCCCAAAACGAGCAGAATGGCGAATATGGCGGCGATGAAGGCGTACTCGTTCATCCAGATGGGGCGGATGAACGGCGTCGCTTGATCCCACACCTCGCCGTACTCTCGCATGTCGTCCTCGATGGCCGTTCCCGAGAACGTGTTGCCGAGGAGGACGGACATCTTCACGCGGTCGCCGGTTCCGGGATCGATGTTCGCGCTTCCCGACACTTGATACTCCCCGGTCGTTCCGTGATCTGCCATCGTCGGCCCATTCGAACCGTCGCCGCTGGTGACGCGTTCGGCGTCGTAGGGAAGCCACGGCGAGTAGAACTCCCAGACGATTTCGCCTTCGGGCGTCACTTCGATGACGCGGTGGTTCGAGGAATCGGTGATGAGCGTGTTGCCGTTCGGTAGGCGGTCTGCGTCACGAGGCCAGTTGAACTTCTCCGAGGAACCCATCTCCCACGTCGATTCCCAGTCGCTGCCGCGTTTTTCGTACTCGACGATGCGGTGGTTCTCGGAGTCGGCGACGAGGATGGTCGGGTCGCCGGACTCGCTTTCGAGGTAGTCCGGGTTGTGCTGTTCCTGAAGCGTGTCGTAGTTGCCGTCCTCTCCGAGTTTCATCGTGACTTCCTTCGACTCGCGGTCGACGACGATGACTTCGTCCATGTTTCGCGGGTCGGCCATGTACTTGCCGGGGCCGATTTTGTCAACGTCGTTGACGTGCGTCCAGTCGTTGGTGTAGTCGCCACCGTCTTTCTTCTCGTAATGGCTGCGGAAGTACCACTCCCACGTGATTTCGTCGTCCTCCAAATCGTAGACGAACAATCGGTCGTCGTTCTGACCGGTGCTCTCGTTGTAGGCGCGCATGTTGGCGACGAGCAACTGCGTGCCGTTGTTGATGAGGTCGATGTCGTGGGTGTCGTGGATTTCGAGGAACTGCTCCCATTCCTTTTCTTTCGTTTCGGGGTTGTACTCGTAGACGAGCGTACCGCCGCGCTGTGTCGAGGTGACGAGCAGGTTTCCGTTGTCCAGCGGGTCGACGTCGTAGAACCACGACGCGCCCTCTTTCGAGCCGTTGTGAACCCATTCGATGTTTCCGTTCGGGCCGACGGCGACGAGTCGGGCGGGTTTTTTCTTATTTCCTTGTCCTTGAAAGTGGTATCCCTGTACGCTGATAACTGTCGTTCCGTTCGCGGGTTCTTCGATGGTTCCTTTGGTCAGATTCGATTCCTCTTGGTCGTAGGTTATCGCGGAGACGGCGGAGGGCGCGAGTAGAGAGACGACCAACAACAAGACGACTCCGCGCACGAGCCACGGCCGCGGCGGGAGTCGTTCCGTCCAGTCCATAAGCTATACTGGGCAACCTTCACTTTGTATATTTTGTGTTTTCGTTACCATTTTCTAACCGCTGATTTCGGCGGCGTGGGACGGGGACGAAGTGAACAGTTAGGAAATCATTTTCTAAATAGGTTGGAATAGTGATCATTCATCAGTATAAATCGGTGCTACACCACTCTCGCCAGCACGTCGAACTGGTGTGCGATGTACGTCAGTTCACCCCCTCCAACTTGCCGGTGGCGCGTTCCCAACCAGTCCGAGAACGCATCCGCGTCGATTTCCGAATGGCCGTCCAGGGAACTCCCAATCATCCCGAGGATGTGTTGGAGAAAGATCCCCTCGTCGGCGGGATACGACCCGTTTTCCGGATACACCACCCAGTCGGAACTCCCGACGGCGAGCAGTTCCGCCTCCCGCCGTCGAAATTCGGCGAGTAGTTTCCGCCCCGCTCTGCTCGTCCCTTCGCCGTCGTCGATGTGCCGGTGATACAGCTCCGCGACTCGCTCGTCCAGTTCGTGCGCCGGGTCGAACATCGTCCCTCCGTCGAACGTGATGGGGAAATAGCAGAGTCCGCCAGAGTCGAGCACCGAGCAGAACGCCGGAAGCGCCGATTCGAGGTCGAACAAGTCGGCGACTGCGTGTCCGACGAGGGCGTCCCACCGTCTGTCGGTTTTCCACGCAAATTCGACTGCGTCCGCGACTTCGAACCGAATCGTCATCGACCGGCCATTCTGTTTGCACTGGAGGTTGTCCCCATTTCGCTCGAACCCGCTCGCGAGCAACTGCGAGCGAGCGGTTCGGATATTTTTCGAACTTATATCCAACACGGTGTACTGCACCCGATTCGGCAAACAGTCCCATGAGCGAAGGCGTTCTACCATCGTGCCGATTCCAGCCCCGATTTCGAGCAGTCGAACGGGTTCGGTGGAGTCGATCAACGCGGAAAGTTCGCGCTCGAATCGGCGGAGTACCCGCCGATTCAGCGCCCGGTCGTCCACCGTTCGTTTCGTATCGAGATACTGTTGGAACGTCATTGTTCGGGTGAAACGGCACAACTTTCCACGATTTCTTTCAATAGCCGTTCAACCGACTCGGCCGCGTCGTCCCATCCCGGTTGAAGTTCGTACCGTTCACGCGCCGAGATGCTCATTCGTGCGAGTCGGCACCTATCGTCCCGGAGCGTGCGAACTGCATCGGCAATCGCGTCGGCGTCGTCGGGTGGAAGCAAAAACCCGTTTTCGTCGTCCGAGACGATTTCGCTCGCGCCGCCAGCCGTCGTCGCAATCGCGGGCAGACCGAACGCCATCCCCTCGAGGTAGACGAGACCGAAGCCCTCGTACAGCGACGGAACTGCGAGAACGTGGCTCCGAGCGAGCTGTCCGGCGACTGCCTCGTCCGACAGTCGGCCCGCAAACGACACCCTCTCGCGCAGTCCGAGTTCGTCGCGGAGACGACGAACTCGGGTCGCGTACTCTTCGTTCGATTCCGCGCCGATAACCATGAGGCGCCACTTTCCGGAAACGGACGAAAGGCCTCCGAGCAGAACGTGCAGCCCCTTTCTGGGGATGATGTTTCCGAGAAAAACGAGTCGAAGGGTGCCCTCGAAATTCGTATCAATCGACTGCACCGGCACGAACCGCTCGAATCTGTCGCCTGCGGGAGGTGCCACTGCTGCCTTTCGGTCGTTTTCCTCCCACGAATCGAGCAGTTCGAAAACGGACCGTCGCGTCGTCTCGCTGTTGCAAACGACCCCATCGAGATGTCGAACGTAGTCGCGCTCAATCGCACGACAGCCGCAATTTTTCCACCTTGCTCGCGGTTCGTCTGACCGAAGATGGTGGACGATGGAGACGATTGGGGCGTCTATTCGACGGTTCGCCCGAATCAGCGACGGATGGCAGAGGTGGTCTTGGAAAAGTACGTCGAATCCCGAAAGTCGAGAGGGAAGCCCTCGCGAAAAATTGTGCAGGAGACTACGCCCGTACGACTCCCACGGAAGGCCGATGATTTCTATCGTGTGCCCTCGCTCACGCAATTTTTCGACCAGTTTTCTGTCGTACCGAAACCCACCAGAACGCCCCGAAAGCGAACCGTAGACGACGAATCCGAGATGCATCACACTGACCGTTCGAAACTAGCCCCCGCGTCATTGTCTTCCTGTATTGCGACTTCGATTTCGATGATTTCCGGTGCGTCGATTTCGTCGAGAACGCGGTCACAGAACAGCCGCGAAAAATGTTCGACGCTGGGGTTCACCCCTTCGAACTCCGGGAGGTCGTTCAGCGTCTCGTCTCGATAGTGGGCTATCGTGTTGTCCAACGACTCGCGCACTCGGTCGATGTCCACAAGATAGCCGAACTCGTTCAGCGATTCGCCCCGGAGATGAATCGTCACTCCGTACCGGTGGGAATGTAGTTCTCCCTCCGGGCCGGGGTTCGGAACTGTCAGGTAATGCTGTGCGACGAACGGTTTGGTAACGGTTACTTCGTACATGGTTCGGTATCTGTCTCGGATTAACTGTCGGTCAGTCATACGTCAGAAGCACGGCGACGGCCTCGTTCGGGCATTCGTCCAGCAGTCGGTACGCTTCGTGGGCGTCCCCAATCGAAACTCGGTGGGTGACGAGAGATGTCACATCGAGATTCGAGAGTCGTCGCCACGCCACGGCGAGTCGGCGGTCCGAATCCCACCGCCCCCGTAGTTCCGGCGACAGCGTACTCACTTGCGTGCTTTCGATGTCGATTCGACTTCGGTGAAACGACCCGCCCAGATTCAGTTCGGCTCGCTTTTCGCCGTACCACGACCCGACCAACACCCGTCCGTCGTATCCGGTCACCGAAATCGCGTCGTCCAACGCCGATGGATTGCCTGAAAGCTCGTAGGTCAAATCCGCTCCCGCGGGCGTTTTTGCACGCGAGAGTTCGGCCTCGATTTCCTCGCGAACGTTTCCTGTTGCATCCAAACTGCATTCCGCACCCATCGCTTTCGCGAGTTCACGTCGCTCGGGATAACGGTCTACCGTCACGAGATCCGAAAGCGGATAGTTCGCCAGCAGGCCGGTCGTCATCAATCCGACAACACCTTGCCCGAAAATGACGGCCTGCTCGCCGATTCTCGGCGTCCCGTCGAGGACGAAGTTCACCGCCGTTTCGACGGTTGGTAGAAAGACTGCCTCTGTCGGCGTGTACTCCTCCGGAATCCGGACGAGGTCGGCAGGCGATGCGAGAAAATGACTCGCGTGTGGATGGAACGCAAATACCGATTCGCCTACCCAGCCCTTCGAAACGTTCTCGCCGGTCGAAACGACCTTTCCCGCGGTCGCGTACCCGTACTGAAGCGGAAACTCCAACGTTCCCGACAGTGCGTCTATCGTCGCGTCGGTTGCCAGTTCGGTCGGCGCGTCCCCCCGATAGACGAGAAGTTCGGTGCCCGGACTAACCGCCGACACCTCGGCGCGAACGAGCACCTCGTTCCGTCCCGGTTCGGAAATCCCTTCCACGCGAACGTCGAGCTCGCGCGGCCCCGTGAAGTAGACCGTCCGTGTGGATGGCACGTGTGCCATGCGACGGATTTAAAGAAATTCCTTTCGGCTACTACATTCGACGGCGGTGTCGAACGAGTTCGCAGACGACGTTCCGAATCGGCTTCAACACCGGACGAGACGAAGTTCCGAGATACGCCGACACTGGGTCATAGGTGTCGGTTTTAACGAGATTCAGTGCCCGTCCCGTCGCTCGATAATTTCCGTCCATGACGCGCGGCGCGTGACAGTTCCGACGGTCAACCAACACCAGCGGTTCACCGGGTGGGTTTTCGGCAATCGACAGCACCTGTCCAACATCGACTCCGGTTTTCGCGGTCAAATCGTCTAACTGTTCACCGTCACAGCGGGCAATCTGTCGGGCCGCCCCGAGAACGGTTTCGTCCGGCGAGAGTGCTCGCCACGATAGCGTTTCGGGACCGTCGATAACCCGCAATCGCTCGAATGCATGTCGAGAAAGCGTCACCCGTCGCCATTCGATCGGTGCTTCGCGCCAGATAAACGACGCGGCACCCGGCTTCGCGTTCAAGAGTTCGTCGAGCGCCTCGCGCTCCGTGAGCGATGACACGTCCACGGAGGGTGTTTCTGGCTTTCGGGATTCAAGTCCAAGCCATCGTTTGATGACGTGTTCCTGTGAAATGCGCGTCATTCATTCCACCAATTCGACTTCGATGAACTCAAATCGCGTGCCGCCGGTTTCATCCTCGCGAACCGACACGTCCCATCCGTGCGTCTCGGCAATTTGCTTAACGATTGTCAATCCGAATCCGGTTCCGGTTTCGGCGGTGGAGTAACCCGTTTCGAACACCGATTCGTGTAATGCGTCGGGAATTCCCTGGGCATCGTCTTCGATGTACAAGCCAACGACAGATTCGGAGGACGAAACGCTGTTCGCGACGTGGAGGACGGCGCTGGAAGACGTGTCGCTCATTTTACCCAGGTTACCCGATAGACATGCTATACTACCATAATTGTTATGAATGTCGATTTTGGTTTATAATTGAACTGTGTGGGGAAGGGTCCATCTTTATTCGCGTTTCGCTCGTCCCTAGAGTGGTAGATTCCATGTTTACAGATAGAACGGACGCAGGCGAACAACTCGCGGAACTCGTCCAGCGCGAAGGAATAACCGCGGACATCGTACTCGCGATTCCGCGCGGCGGACTTCCGATCGGACGACCAGTCGCCGATGCACTTTCAGCACCGCTCGACGTGGTAGTGGCAAAAAAGTTAGGGGCTCCTCACAATCCCGAACTCGCGATTGGAGCCGTCGGTGCCGACGGAAGCGTGTGGCTGAACGACGCGCTCATTTCCCGAATCGGAGCGGACGACGCCTACGTCGGACAGGAACGAGAACGGAAAACCGAGGACGCCCGTGTGAAAGCGACACAATACCGTCGCAATGGGCCGATACCGAACCTCGACGGTAAGCAGGTCGTGGTCACGGACGACGGCGTTGCGACCGGTGCGACGACTATTGCATGCCTCAGACAGGTGAAAAACGCGGGCGCAAGGTACGTCGTCCTTGCGGTTCCAGTCGGGTCGCCCGGTTCAATTGAACGACTGCACGGCGAAGCGGACGAAGTGGTGTGTATCGAGACCCCGCCGAATTTCGGCGCAGTCGGTCAGTTTTATCGGGTGTTCGAGCAGGTTCCGGATGAAGTTGCACGGTCTTATTTGCGTGAATAACGCAAGTAAATAGGGGAGAAGTACGAAAGCACAACGCAGATGTGTGGAGAAACGTTGCGGCGTGTGAACAGTAACGCCTCTACTCATTTCTGACCTCGTAGCGAGGATGTAGGTGACAACAACCTGGTAGTCGGAACCACAACCGCCAGGAGATAACCAATAGATTTTTGTCCGTTTCGACTCACGTCTCCCGGAATGTTAGGCGCTTAAACTGCGATTAACTCGGAGTACAGGCTTCATTAACTCGAAATACGGTACGGTGAATGTCGCACTATATCACGAAACCTTTAAGTACGTTTCTACCTAACCGATAGTTAGGAAGTAAGCTTCCGGGTTTTTTCAGGAATTACCCTGTCGGGAGCCTTCGCCAACGCACCAACCATGACTTCAACAAAAATTCAACGCTACGACGAGTCCACTGTAGCGACCCACGACCGAGAACGCGAGAGCGAGGACGAACAGGAACAGGAAAACGTCTGCCCCGAATGCGGTGGCAACCTCATCACCGACGAGGGCCACGGCGAAATCGTCTGTGCCGAATGTGGTCTCGTCGTCGATGAGGACAACGTCGACCGCGGGCCGGAATGGCGCGCGTTCGACGCCACTGAGAAAGACGAAAAATCCCGCGTCGGTGCCCCGACGACGAAGATGATGCACGACAAGGGGCTTTCGACCAACATCGGCTGGCAGAACAAAGATGCCTACGGCAACACGCTCGGCTCCCGCCAGCGAGAGAAGATGCAGAGACTCCGCACGTGGAACGAACGGTTCCGCACGCGCGACAGCAAGGAGCGCAACCTCAAGCAGGCGCTCGGCGAAATCGACCGCATGGCCAGTGCCCTTGGACTCCCGAAAAACGTCCGGGAGACGGCCAGCGTCATCTATCGCCGTGCGCTCGATGAAGACCTCCTGCCGGGTCGTTCCATCGAGGGCGTGGCGACCGCCTCGCTGTACGCGGCGGCCCGCCAATCTGGCGTTCCACGCAGCTTGGACGAGGTAGCCAGTGTCAGCCGAATCGAAGGGATGGAGTTCAAACGCACCTACCGCTACATCGTCCGCGAACTCGGCCTCGAAATCCAGCCCGCAGACCCGCAGAGCTACGTGACGCGGTTCGCCTCCGACCTCGACGTGAGCGACGAATCCGAACGCCGGGCGCACGATCTGCTCGAAACCGCGAAAAAGCAGGGCGTCCACAGCGGCAAGAGTCCGGTCGGACTCGCCGCCGCCGCGGTGTACGCCGGTTCCCTGCTTACCAACGAGAAGGTGACCCAGTCCGAGGTGAGCGAAGTCGCGAGCGTGAGCGAAGTCACCATCCGCAACCGCTATCAGGAACTGCTCGAATCCGAGGAAGACGGCCGTGCAGTCGCCTAAACTGCGATAGCCGCCGCTTGTATCCTTTTCTTTTTGCTAGCATACGGCCGGTACATTGATTTTCTGCGGTTCGGTAGCCCCTGATTATACATGCCCGAGCCACGAATCGGGTTCCGTCGTCACGCCACGACGATTCTTGCAATTCTCTTAGTCGGTACGCTCCTCTTCGCTCACCCCGGGGTTCTCGTACCGAACTCAGTGGACGACGAAGAGCGGAAAAGCCCCAACGATGTGCGGCTCGTTTCACCGCATCCGAACAGCGAAGCAGAGCTGTGGCCGTTTACGAGTCGTGGGAAATCGTTCGATTCGCTGACGCTCCCCATCAACGCCGTCGTTCAAGGGCACACCTCACGAGTGGTATCTCACCTTAGAAATCGGCGGACAGCGGAGTGGCGAAACGATACGCAGGAGTGGCAGGGAATCAGCCACGAGGACGAACCGACGGCCGGCGATGACGTCGCTATCGAATGGCACAACACCACGGGAGCGGTGCGATATACCTACATCGATGCACCCGGTTCACGTGGCGGCTGGGTCGCTGAAACGGCGCAAATCCACGACGGTTCCTATTTCGGGTCGCGCTACCATCTTCGTCTGTACGAGGGCGGAACGGGCGGGCAAACGTGGACTGCCATCCAAGCACATCAGGAACATTGGGATTGGTTTCGACTGCGGCACTCCGTCGGGTCGCTGTCCGCCGCACAGTATTACCTCGATAACCAGTTCTATGGAAAGTGGTACGTAGAGGACGTCTCCCGCGAACGCTTTGCCAACGGTGGCATCGCCGACACTGACGGATGGGTTTCGGTCGTGGAGTTACGAGCGCCAACTGATGTGTATCCGATAACGCTCCTGTGGGTCGCGATCCTCCTCGGTTCCGTCGGCGTGCAGGAATCAATGCTCTCGTTCGTTCGGGAGTTGCTGTCCTGGTTGTCGGCGGAAACCACCCAGCGTGGCATTGCGCTCGGTTTCTTGCTTCTCGGTCTACCAATTGTCGTGCGCGGTGCGAGTATCGCCGTCGAGATGACGGTTCCGACGATTCCGATAAAGGCTGTCGCTGGTATCGGGTACGTCGTTCTCGCCGTCGGCTTACCGCTTTCTGCCGTTATCCTCCCCAAAGGCCATCAGTCGCTCGATTGGTTCGGTGTTGCAATCCTCGGTCTCGGCCTCGGATTCCTGCTCGACTACCAGAGCATCGGTGTTACAGTCCTTCCGATTATGGTCGTCCTTCATCGCCTCACCGTTCTCGCTGTCATCGGACTGCTTGCAGTTGGTGGCGCGCGACAGCAAGCAGATGAACGCTGGAATCTGCTCGTGAAAACGGGTCTAGTCCTGTGGATTGGCGTACTCCTGTGGCCGCTCTTTTTCAGTCTCTAATCCGAGACTAACCCGTTGTCCCATCGTTTCACCGCTCCACTGCTATACCGACCCACTGTTTCGCCGTCCCAGTACTCCACCGCCCTCCCGTTTCACTGCCGCCCGGAGATCGCCGTCGCTCTCACACCGAGAACGTCATCTTCGGCATCTTCAGGAACGCCGTTTCGTACCCCTCGTGTCGGGAGACCTGCGGCACCGAATCGACCGAAACGAGGAGTTCGTCGCCCGATTTGATACCCGAAACATTCGCGCCGTAGTGATATCCAATTTCGGGGTCGAGCGTCGGTTTCAGCGTTCCGTCGAAGACCGATTCGCCGCCGCGGTTCAGGCTCGTCGAGAGTGACATCATTGGGATTGGATAGCTCCGATACGGCGTCCGCGGTGAGACGAGGAGATAGGTTTCTTCGGCCATCTTGGTGTCTTTCACGGCAGTTGCGAGAAACTTCGCATCCCCGCTCGTCTGCTCGCCGATAAATTGCCCCGGCAGGTCGGCTTTCGGCGGCACCGTACTCGTTGGCATCATATCCATCTCAACCGTTGGCACCGCACCTTGCGACCCTTTCTTTTGGTCGAGCTCTTCGAACGGCAGATTTTCCAGTTTTTCCTGCGTCACTTCGAACTCGGTCGAGAGCGTCGCGGCGGAACCGAACTCTCCCGCGAGCGCGCCGGTTCGACGGATGCTCAGTCCGCTGACCTGCACATCGGCGGTGTAGGTGCCGTCGCCGTCCAGTCCCATGTTGTCGCCGAAGTGAAATCCCATGTTCTGCGAGAGCATCGGCCACATCGTTCTGGTGTCGCTCCAATCTCCCTTCGAGAGTTCGATGCGCACGTCCCCGGCGGGAAGCACCGTCATCGTTTCCGCGTCCCAGACCGTCGCCATCAGGTGCACGTCGTCACCGTCTTCAATGGTCACTTTTTCCTGCTGTTCCGCGGTTCCACCGCCCATCAGCCAAAAGCGGTGGGGAAACGAGTACATCAGTCCGAGTCGCCAGCGGCCCTGTTTCGCCATTCCGGCCATCTCCATCCCCTCGGTGTGCGTCGGATAGTACACCGCGTCTGGGCGGTTTTCGACCAACGGGGGTTCGTTCGGCGTGGTTTGTGTTTCGAACAGTCCAGCACACCCCGCAAGCGCAACTGCGCTTGTGAAACCCGAAGTCTGCAAAAACCTACGACGATTCATTGGAGGGAATTTGTCATTGACTCCGAAAAGAGGTTCTGGTACACCCGTCGAAAGGGGTGTGTTTGGAGGCGGTGATTTCGTCGTTTGGCAGTCTGTCGGTGGTGTATATTTCCGGTTGTAAATGATGGTTGTTTCTCTGGTGTTCGTAGACTGTTACTGACAACAAATAATTACCACCACATCCTAACCGCAGACCACATCCTCCCCCAATCGATCTATTCGCTCCTTGCAGTCGTCCGGTCGTCCCTCGCGCGGCTTCACTGACGTGCCTCTGGGAGAGATGCCCTCCGGCTCACACCAACGCGCTATCGTAGTTTGACTGGTTTCGTATGTCGAATTTGCCATGTGGCGTGCATTGGCAAGACGATGAGGACTTCACGTCCGAACCGTCTTGCTGACAGCGCGCGAGGGATGAGCATCGCATACAGAAAGCCGAGAAGCACAATCGGCTGGGAAGGTGTGTAGCCTGCGGTTGCGGTGCGGTGGCGGTTTTCATTGGAGTCGGCAGTAGCTAGCTACGATGACAGCAAATCATCTCGTGACTCTCAAAATTGGGACTCCCCGACTCGAAACCCACAAAAGCAAAACTCCACGACTCACAATCCAAATACAAACGAAATAAACGCGTCTTATCGATTCGGATCGGGAAGCGAGCGAAGCGAGCGCGGCGGCACCAAAAAGTTCCCCCGGCATTCGACGGTCATGTACTGTAAGATGCCGTTATTCACGCGCTGGCCAACAGAGGAGTTTCCGGCGAGGTCGTCGCCGTTCATAGCCTTTCTGGTGTCCTCGAAATTCGAAATTGTGCGCTGAACCGCGACGAAGTGCAGGCCCGCCTCGCCGCCATCAGTCGAATCGAAATCCCGTCGAAGGATGAGCGGCGAGTCGTCCTTTCGCGCGGAAGCGGATTTCTGGGAGTGGCCGACCATCCCGCGTTTTCGGGCGTGTTCCTTGACCTGCCCGATGCAGTCGTCGTCCATCCCGCTGGAATCGCCGAGGTTGTCGCCCGCGCCCTCGACTCGCCCCTCTTCGGCGTGAACCGGACAGAACATCTTGGCAACGCGCTGGTCGCGGCTATCCTGTTCGTACCACTGGTCGAGATGCAGGCTGATTTTGGAGACGTGCTGGGTGGTGCCGCCAGCAAAGGGGCCGTCCCGAATCGTCACCCTGTCCTCGCTAGCCTGGTTTTTCCGGAATCCGGATTTGAAACCCATGTACAGCGGCGACTCCTCTGGCACGGGTTTCGAGTCGGGGATGCCGCTCACGTCCTGATGCTCAGCGGGGAGGCCGTCGCCGACGAATCCGGTTCGGCGGTTCGACTTCTCGAACACATCGGAGAGTCCTGTCACCGAAACTCCGTTCAACTCCTCGCGGTCGCCGAGCAGCGCTTCCTCGACGGCGAGTACGAGTTCCGCGTGGTCGCTGGCGAGGTGGACGATGGCGTCCTGTTCGTCCAGTTCCGGGTCTTCGAAGGACGCGAGAGCTTTCGGTTTCGGGAGCACGTCGACAGCGCCGAACCGGGCGAAGTACGAGGGGGAGTAACCGACCGAAAACAGCAGTCCGTCGTGGCTTCGCTGGTAGGCGCGTTCGAGGCTACGAAACGCCGATTCGACGGTTTCGCGCTCGGCTTGGCTCGGGGTCGCGTCGTCCGCTCCGGCGTAGTTCAGAAAGAGGAGTACCTGATGTCGGGCGGCGACGTCGTTGTCGTGGTCGTCCGTCGCCAGAAATCGATTCCACGCGTGCTGGCGCTTTGGGAGACCGGAGAGGTCGTCCGGCCCCTGCTTCACGTCGGGCATCCCGCCCCGGTCGAGGCAGGCCGACAGGGCCGCCGACCCGCCGATGGCGACCGCCGCTTTCATGAACTCGCGTCGGGGGATTCCGCGCGTCGAATCGCTCATTGAGTGACTTTAGCGACCACGCGAGAAAAGGAGTTCTGGTACGTCCGTCGAAACCACCGCCGAATAAAACCCGCTCAGGTCGCGACCGGACGCGAAATTATCCACAGCGAGAGGACGGTGTAAGCAATCATCAGCGCGGTCAGAGGGAGATGTGCCCGGCCGACGCGATTCGTGCGCTCCAGCGCGACGTAGTGGGCGGCGACGACCGCGGCGAGGTGCCCCGCGACGATGAGTATCACCTGTGAGGCCCAGAACGCAGACAGCGAAAGCCAGCCGAGCAGTTCAATTTCTGGCCCGCCGAGTATTGTCAACAGACGCGACAACTGCTGAAGCACGAAGGGGTAGTTGTGCGCCACTTCGTAGGCGACCGCGATGGGAATCACCGTCGGCGCGAGTGCGAGGGCCGTTGCGTGCCACGACTCCTTAGTTTTTGAATTCCTCGACGTTTCCGCAATTACCGAAACTCGTCGGGTCAGTATCGCCACGAGTGCGAAGACGGCGAGAAACGCGAGGAAACCACCGAGATAGAGGAGAACCGAGACGACAGACCCGAGTCCCGTCGCTTCCCGCACCGAAAACAGAAGCGTCTGGTACTCCGGCGTTTTGGTGAAGCCGTCGAAGCTGACGGTGTAGACGGTCGCCACGACGAACGCGGCGAGCGAGAGCGACCGAACCCGGGGAAGACACCCGCGCCACGGCGGACGGAGGTCGATTCCACTTCCGTCGATTTTCATGGGCGCAACTCGCCCGAACAGACGGTACAGTACCGCGAGCGGATCGGCGCGTCGAAACCACGGTGTTCCGAACAGCACACCGCCGACCAGCATGATGAGGGCATAACCCGCGAGAAGAACGGCGGTCAACCGCGGAGAATCCGGAATTCGGGTCAGGTTCTCCGCGACGCCGACGAGGGCGAGAAAGCCAATGAGGGCGGGCCAATCGCCGAGTTGATTCGGATAGTCGAACAACGCCAACTCTTTGCCTTCCACTTTTGACAGACCATCGTAAATCGTCCGCCACGGCGCGAGTGTGCGCCACGGACTGCCGAACAGCACCGCGAGCAAGCCAACGCCTTTCAGCCAGACAGACCACGTAAACAGAGTTGCGGGATTGTCCCGCGCGTTGGTCGGGCCGACCGCGCCGACGGCGAGGACGAACAGAAAAACCGCGAGAAACAGCACCTGGGTCGCGCGCCGAAGGATGACGACCGCGTCCGCCGAAAACGAAATCCGACGCGTTCCGGTCGGCGCGCTCTCGACCGTGGTGGTCAGAAAGAGCGCCGTAAGGGCGACGGTGGCCCCTGCACCGCCGAACAGCAAGGTGAGCGGAATCGGCGCGTCGAACCGCGTGGTGACTCCGTGGGCGGATGCAACGCCCGCAAAAAGCGATAATGAAATGAAGACGAATAGGGGCGTCCGGCGAAGTCGCATAGTCGAACTCGGTGGTGCGGGAAAAAGGGGTTGTTGGTCTGCGATTCGAATGGCCGATTCCAAAGCGTTCCTTCTCGTCAGCACGACGGGTTAGTAGAGTCCGTCGAGAACCGGACGGACTTCCTCGAATCGTGACTCCTGTCGAATTTCGTCTGACTCCCTGTGCCACTCGACAAACTCGAAATCGGCGAGTTTCGATAAATGGATGGTGCACAGCAGCAGTTCGATTCGATCGCGGTCATCGCCATACTCCGCCTCCCATCGGTGGGACGCCTCCGAAACACGGAGGCGTTCCGCTTTCAACTCGAACAGGATTCGTCGCCGGTAGTCGCTCGAAAGCACGTCGAACATCGTATCGAGTTGCGCCGATCTGTCGTACGATTTACACTGGCTCGTTGGTTCCGCTAACGACAGTAGTAATAAATTCTTGTTCCCTGCACTGTTAGGGTTGAAGGTCAGCTAGGGTTGGGCGCCAGCAGATCGTCACGAGTCGTCCAGCACGTCGTCAACGCGCTCCGCCGTCTCGCTCGCCCGAATGTTCGAATAGCTCTCGTGCGTCGTCGCAATCGAGGCGTGACGGAGGGCAGATTGGGCCAGTTCCGCATGGCCCTCACTGTATAATTGATGGCCCAGTCCCCGTCGCGCTCCGTGGGGTTTCAGATACTCGCCGTCGATGTCCAGTCCGGCCTCCCCGCAGAGGCGTTTCATCAGATTGCGCGCGCCGCGGGTCGAAATCGCGGGGATGACGATTTCGTACTCGCGCACAACATCGTCGATGTCGTTTTCATTGAGGATGGTTTCGATTCGGCTTTCGGTGTATTCACCCGCCAACCCCTCGCGGACGGCGCGATATTTCGACGGCGCGTGGTCGGTTGGAAACACCGGAAACCGTGGTGTTGGCGGATCGAAAACGCGGTGATAGCGCTCCAACGCTTCCGCGGCTTTTCGCGGAAGTTGCGCGTATTCGTACTCGCGGGATTTGCCGAACACGCGGAGCGAACCGCCTTCGATGTCCACGTCTCTCCACGCGATTCCGGGTCGCTTGTCGTCCGCTGGGGCGCGGAACACTTCCGCACCCCGAACGCCTGACAGCGCGAGCAGACGAACGAGCGCCCGGTCGCGGTAGGCGCGTTCGCGCGACACTCCGTCGCTATCGTCGCCCTCCAACACCCTCTCCACCCGTTTGTCCATGAAGGCGAGGATGGCTTTTCTGTCGCGTCGCGTCCAGAACTGACGATTCGCGTCGGCGGTGTTTTCCGGCAGTTCGGCCTGCGCTCGCGAGACGGCGGCGGGATTCTTGGAGAGAAGTTCGTCTGCCTCGCAGAAGCCGAGGAACGCCCGAACGTAGGCGTAGTAGGTGTGAGCCGTCGAGGATTTCAGTTCGTCCTCGCGCACCTGTCGTTTGAGATGGCGGGCGTACCGGCGGCAGTCGATGACCTCCACGTCCTCCAGTAGGGTGACGGTTCGCTCCCGTGCGAGCCACTGCGCCCACTGCGTGAGCGCGGAACCCGCGTTGGTGCGGTAGTTTCCGGCCTCGATGCTGGAGAGGTACTCCTCGATTGCCGAGTTGAGCGTCGTTCCCGTCATGCTAATCGCGGGTCGAACGTCCCGCCGAGTTCGGTGCCACATCGGGGACACGTCAGTTTTCGCTCTTCCCCCACAAACCGTCCGACCGGGCCGAGATAACCGCAGGCGGAGCATCGTCGTATCGGTAGCTGAATCATCGCATCTATCGTTTCGTGGGGCCGGGAGGGATAAAAATCTACGTCCCTTCCTCGGGCGGATGAACCGCGATGAGGCCATCGCTCTGGACGAAAATGTAGTGCTCCTCGAACGTGAACCCGAGGTGGCCGTCCGTTCGAATTTTTTCTCCCCTGTGGGGGGAAAACAGCCCGTCCAAAGCGTCCGGGTCGAACTGGTCGTAGAGCGGGCCGATTTCCGTCGGATCTTTGTCCATCGCTTCCGCAACCGCTGTCATGACCGTCGTACTGAGTGATTCTGCGTCCGTCCAGTCGTGGGTCGTGTGGTACGTCGTCGGTGGCGCTTCCGCTTGGGATGTGTTTGATTTGCTCATTAGAGACACCTTCTGAGTGTGGGACTCGTGTTCGTCACACATACACCCTGAAAAATCATAAACCCCTGTCAGACGAAAAACCGGTCGTGGTCATACGCGAGCAGCAAAAAGGCAAGCAAGAGCCCTCCTCGATCACCCCCCATCCGTCATACGCGCCGCAGTCGTGCGATTTTGATGTTCGAAGACGCAAAATGAGGGACGAAACGCAGTAGGACGATTGTTGGAGTACGATGTCGAACGTCACGGTTTGAAATCCGCTTAACAGGTAGTTAAAACCGATTAATCGATCAATAGTATTAATATTAAATATAATATAATTTTCCATGTCGTAGGTCGAAATCGCCGCCACACTCAGCCACCAGTTCGGTGCCACTCCCGTCCAGATTGCAAACTTTTGGCTCTCGATTACCCTTCCATTGTTCGACAACCCGTTGGTTTTCGATGAACTAGATGGGGAATTTTTCCGCTATTCACCGGACTGCTGGCGTTCCACCTCGTGACGTTCTTTCTGGGCCGAAATTACCGACAAGAAACGGCGTAGCGATGACCATGGAGTGCGACAGCGCCACGGAACATCCCGCGTTGAGAACCCACTGCTAATCCCTCTATGTGGTTTCGTCGATTTCCACGATGTGGGCGAAACGTTCGAAGGGAACGAGCCGAAAGCTATCCCATGCGCGTCGTTCGGAGACGAGACGGAGTCGAACAAACGGTTTCCTCACGGGCATACCGAGTTGATTCGCTCGGTTCTCGGATTCGCGGATTGATCCACCTACTTCGACGCGATGACTGCGCGCTCGCGTTCGATTTCGACTCGGTCGCGGAGCGTCACGCTTCGACGCTACTCACACCGCTGGCGCTCGATGTGGTGTGGACTGAACGCGGACGGGTGACGCGAGTTGTCCGTTTGAATCCGTGGACGGGGTTCACACGTGGGAGGGGAGACGGCGTGCTCGAATTTCCGGCAGGTGTCGCGGACGACGTCCGGCCAGGCGACGAACTCGTCGTTCGTTAGTCCCAGTCGTCCCGTTCGATGGTGTAGCCACCGCATTCGGGACAAACTTGATACAGAACTGCAAAAGAGGCCTCACATCCTCGACATTCGTATGGGTCGTTCGAATTGGATTTCGACTCCGAACGTACCCCGAGTCGTCGCATCAGTCCCATGCCCCGCAATTCGAAGGTGATAACTAAATAGTTCACCAGAGCGGAGTGAAAGTGAAACCGTAATTTGTTGTCTTCTATCGTCTGTAAGTATTCTCCGGGAAATTTCAAAATAACGGCAGCCGGATAACGGTTTGAAACCGTACGGTGTAATCGACGGCGTTTTTGGTCAGTAAATTATTATTTACGCCACTGAACTTTCCGGAAATATATGCGTTCTCGTTCAGGTTCTCGCGACGATTCTCGGTGTTGTATTACCGTTTGTCATTGTATATTGGTTGGTTCGTTCGTTCCGAGCGATTCGTAAAGGGTGTACGGTGGCGAACGGCAGAGACGATTAACGCAAAATAACTCGAGATTACATGAAACCGTTACTTCGCCTCGTACTCCACGAGTTTCACTTCCAGCACGGTTTCCCCATTCTCGTCGTAGTACGCGGAGTACGGCGCAACGCCGTGATCGGGCGAGTAACACCCGACTCTGGCGACCGAGCCGTCGATTCGCACTTCGGAATAGTAACATTCGATTCCGGCGTAGGTTCGTTTTTCGGTCACTTCGTAGGCCATCGTTCCGTCCTGCGTCGTGAAACTCCACGACTGGCCGACCCGGAGGTCTTTGCCGTAGGCGTTGCTCATCGCACCCGCGTACATCGTCTGGACGGCATACTGGCCGCCGGGAACGAATGCGAGGTCGATGATTGCGTCGTCACGGTTGACGGTCATGGACGATTCGTGTTTCTCTCCGCCGAACTCGAAGATGCTGTTCAGGGTGACGTTCTCGCCGTCGATGGCTTGAATGTCCCAGACAAGTTTCCCGGAGCCTTCCCTCGCGTCCATCACATCGAAGGTGTACGTTCCGGGCCGGTCGAACCGGAACGGCTGAAAGCTATTTTCGCCCGTCTCGCCCTCGCTGTTGCTCGCACCGTTTGCCTCGTCGTCTCCTCCGCCGTCACCCGCAATGTTCGCACCGTCGTTTTCGCCACCGACGCCGTCTCCCGCGATTACATCCTCGGCGTTCGGGGCGCTGGAACCGAATCCGGCGCAACCGGTTAGAACGACCGTGAAGACGACGAAAATCGTTGCTGTGCGTTTCATTTTATGCAATTCTGTCCGCAACATTCCCGAACACAGGCATGTGGTGGGTGTCGCCCGAGTAGGCTTTGTACATCAAGAATAACCACCCGAGGAATGCGGCGAATCCGACGACGAAATAGGCGAGCGAAAACATGAGCGAGAACAATCCTCCTACTCTCGGAATAAAGAGCAGTGCGAACTGCACGAACGTCATCGCCACATAGACGAGAAACAGTCCGATCCCGAATGCGATGCTCTGTGCCGAGTGGAATTTCACGAACTCGTTTTCGCTTTCGAGGACGAAAAAGAGGATGCCAGTAAGCGGACTCAAAAGGTACGCGAGTGCCCCGGCGAGATTTTCGTCCAATCCAGTTCCGGTTTTCGAACTAGTCGATTCCGTTACTTCGGTCGTCGTTTTTGGTTCGACAGCCATGAATAGAAATGGGATGGTTGTCTAATGTAGTTACTGAGTGATATTTTCCCGGAACGCGGAACGATCTCGAACGGTGGACAGTTTCCGGCTCGTGCTACAGTTTTCGGGGCGTGAAACACTATACCATGGTAGTGCCAAGTACAATCAATGAACAGCAGTAGTGATTCAGAAATCGTGGTCACTGCGGTTAAGCGAGCGAACACTCTGCGAGCGCTCAGCGACCGACCACTGACGAGGTCGGAACTCCAAGCCGACATCGGCGTATCGCGGACGACGACGCACCGAATCGTCCGCGACTTGACTGAAAAGTCGCTCGTTCGCCGTATCGATGGCACGTACGAACTCACCCCGTTGGGTCGAATCATCGCTACCGAAGTAAAAGCGCTGCAAGATACGGTTGAGTTGGCAGTCAAGTTGGAACCGCTCCTACCGTTACTTGACGGAACCGGAATCGACGTCGAACTGCTCACCGACGCGACAATAACGGTGCAGAAACCGGGCGATCCGTACCAACCCGTCCGTCGGTTCGTCTCGCTTCTCCGCGATTCGAAAACCCTTCGTGGATTCGATACGACGACCATTGCCCCGATGTACGTGGACGAAATCCGCGAAAACATCTTCGACGGCATGCAGACCGAAATCATCTATCTCCCGACGGTTATCGATCAAATTCTCTCCGACCACCGAAAGGCGACGACGCAAGCCATCGACGGCGGCCACCTCGAATTGCTCGTCCACGAGCGACTGCCGTTCGGATTGGCGATGTTTGACGACAGAATCGGCGTCGGTGGCTACGACGAGATAGGCATCCTCCGCGTGTTTGCGGACACGGCAAACCCCGACGTTCGGGAGTGGGCTGAATCACTGTACGAGCGGTATTACGAGGAAGCGACCCCGCTCGTAGAGCATTCGAACTCCGACGTTGTGTCGTAATTACGTTCGGAGTTTGCTGATTCGCTCGCCGACATCGAGTCCGTTTCCGAGCGCGCGATGTACTCGACCGTCCCCGCTGACCCAGTCGCCGGCGAACCGGAGATTTTCGTCTTCCGCCCTCCGGAGAACGCCCGGGTCGGCACCCGAGTCGGGCAATGCATCGCGCCAGCGAACCACGTCGAACCAGTTCGGGGCCGAAAGCGAGTGGTCGGAAAGAAGGTCTGCAACGCGGTCGGCCGCCGCCGCGACGATTTCCGAATCCTCGCGGTCGTAGTGCTCCGCCGACCAGTTCGGAGCCATCTGAACGATGAGCAGGCTTTCGCCGTCAGGAATATGCCCCGGTTTGCAGGATTCGCGAGCCAGCCAGCCGATTTCGTGTTCCTTGTCCGTGTTCACCAGCGCGTAGTAGGACCGGTCGATTTCGAACGGATAATGAAGCGCGACGGAGAGAATCGTCCTGTACGGAACGTGCCCGACGTGTCTGCGGAGCTCTCTCGCGGTTTCGTCGTCGTCCCACTCCGCGAACTCCAACAGCGATGCGGTCAACGGCGCTGGCGGCGTCAGCACGAGTTCGTCGCACGAACCGTATTCGTTTCCGTCTCCGTCTTCCACGTACCAACCGTCATCCTTCCGAATTCCCACAACTCGGGTGTCGGTTCGGATAGTTGCACCGCTCGCATCCAGCAGTTTCTCGCCGAGCGTTCCGATTCCGCTCCGGTACGTCCATTTCGCCGCATTTTCGTCGCGTCCCTCCGAAATATTTTCGTCCGCGTCGAACGTCCAAACCGGTTTCTCGACATCGACCAAACCATTCGAAAGTTCGCGGATAACGCGCGAGACGCGGTCGTCGTCGCTTTTCACGTAGTTCGCGCCCGTATCGTAGACGCAGTCGGTCCGCTCGCGTGTGGCGGCGCGGCCGCCGACGCGCCCGCTTTTCTCGAACAAGGTGACGGATGCTTCATCTCGAAGAGCGTAAGCGACGCCGAGTCCTGCGACGCCCGCTCCAACGACTGCGACGTGAGTCACGCGGTAGAGCCTCCGGTTCGTACTCGACGGCCGTTTCGACCAGCAATTCGAGTAATAGCGTAGAAATTCATTATCCGACGGTTCGGTCGCTGGCAGGAAAGCGATTGTGGCGACATTCCTTCACCGTTTTCGAACAGATTTGGCGGATGAACGTTTATATTCGAAGACGGAACCACAACCATTCGCCGACCATCCGGTCGTTAATAGTCAACAGTCCGAAGCGTGATGCAAAAATTCAAGGAATCTCTGTCGAATCCAGCTTGCAAGAAGATGGACAATGAACAGCAACTGCCGGTGGGCCACCTCGTCGCCGACGAAACCGAGGTTTCGATTCCCGTGGTCGAAATCCTGACGGGGCGCGGGTTCGTCACCGGAAAATCGGGGTCGGGGAAGTCGAACACCGCGTCGGTCATCGTCGAACAACTACTGGATGCAGGCTATCCGGTCGCCATCATCGACGCTGACGGCGAGTACTACGGCTTAAAAGAGGAGTACGAACTGCTCCACGCCGGGGCTGACGAGGAGTGTGACATCCAAGTCGGAGCGGAACACGCCGAGAAAATCGCGTCGCTCGCGCTCGAACAGAACGTTCCCATCATCGTGGACGTGTCAGGCTATCTCGACGAGGACGAGGCCGACGAACTCATCCGAGAAACGGCGCGGCACCTGTTCGCCAAGGAAAAGAAGTTGAAAAAACCGTTCTTGCTCGTGGTCGAGGAGTGCCACGAGTACATCCCCGAAGGCGGTGGAATGGGCGAAACTGGAAAAATGCTCATCAAGGTTGGCAAGCGCGGACGAAAACACGGACTGGGCGTGATGGGCATCAGCCAGCGCCCCGCCGACGTGAAAAAGGATTTCATCACGCAGGCGAACTGGCTAGTCTGGCATCGCCTGACGTGGGAAAACGACACGAAAGTCGTCAGCCGAATCGTCGGCGACGAGTACGGCGACGCAGTTCCAGATCTCAACGCCGGAGAGGGATTCGTCCAAACGGACTGGACGGACGGCGGGATTCGGCGGGTACAGTTCAATCGCAAGCAGACGTTCGACGCGGGCGCAACCCCCGGGTTGGACGACTTCGAGCGCCCCGAACTGAAGTCAGTCAGCGATGCGCTGATGGGTGATTTGGAGGACATCACGGAGCTTCAGGAGCAAGAACACAATCGAGTTGCGGAACTGGAAACCCAACTGGAACGCAAAGGCGAGCGAATCGCGGCGCTGGAAGACGAACTCCAAACCGCTCGCGACGTGTCCGCCGCCGCACGGAAGATGGCCAACGCACTCGCCCACGGAGAGGTTGGCGCCCCGGAGGATTTCGGCCAACAACTTCGAGAGAAAAACGAGCGAATTCGCGAACTCGAAGCACGGGTTGCCGAACTGGAAAACGAACAGACCGACTTGAATGCTTTCGAGACGGGTGGGAACGACGAACGAGCGGATAAAGAACGAGCGACCGAAACGGGAGAAGACGAAGAAACGACTTCTCCCGACTCGCCCACCGAGCAGGAAGCAGTGAAAAAAGGAACATCGACTCCGGAAACCGAAGCCGACGACGAAAGTGCAACCGCGGAGAAAGACGACCCCGTCGAGGCCTACCGAAAACAGCTTCGCCAGCGCGGCTACGAGCTCGGCAAGGCGGTTTCTCGGAAATCCGTTTCCGAAACCGCGTCGCTCGTGGAACTGGCCAATGCCGACCCCGTGGTGGTTCGCATCGACGCGGCGCGACGGGAATCGCTCTGCAACGACGATCACACGTGGGATATTATCGCCACGCTCGCGGCGGATGGCCTGATGACGGTTCACGAAATCGCGGACAAGGTGACGGCGTCCGTCGAACAGATTCAGAGTCTTCTCACCGAACTCAGAACTCGGTCGCTCGTCACGCGTAACGATTCCCGACAGTACGCCCTCGACCGGTCGGGAATGGTTTCGATTATCAACGACCCCGACGAGCGAGCGCACAACACTGAACTACACGGACAGTGGCGCGAATAATCAACGAGAAACTAGCGCCACTCCTCTTCGATTCCGACGTCGCGCTCCGCGTCCCGTAATCCTCGCGGTTGCCACTCGCCGGACGCTCGGCATCGGCGGATGAGAACGCCACCCACCGAAAGGAGCGTGACGAAGACGAAGAGTTCGATGAGGAGGAACACGCCGACGTTCATCAAAGGAAATACGCGTCGCGTTAGCCTTGTTCTTTCGGTTCCACGGAATCAGTCGTGCGAAGGAACTGGATCGCGCCAGCAATCATCAGTCCCGCGCCGAGCGTCATGGCGACGAGATCAACGTTCGCCCCGCCCCCGTACAGCTCGGAGTATCCGAGAAACGCTAGCCAGCAGACGCCTAATACGGTGAGGATATGTGTATTCCGGCGGCTTTCGGTTGTTTCGTTTGTCCGTTTGTCTGTTGTTCGTCGGTCCACTCGTGACCAGCCTGTCTCCCACTGTTTCCCCGTGGTTTATAAATTTTTATCAGAAGGCCTGAAAAGCGGTAGAACCGGCGATAAATAGACCGAAAACCAATAATTATTAAAATTTAGTGAATATATGTTTTATTTTGGTTGTGGCCACGCTCGAGAGAGTTGGCATACCGATGTGCCGCATGCCCGGCAGTATGATGGTCAAATCAACTGTATTTGAACTTCTTATCTGGGATCATTATACCATGGATAATTTAAATATACTCGCTATCACGCTGGTACGCTTTGGCCCGCGGACGGACGGAGCGTGTCCAGGTGCTTCTGCAACCAGAGTTCGACGGTCGTTAGCGCTGAAATTGGCTTGATGTAATCTCCTCGTTCGTCCAGATGCTCGCGCTGGAGGTCGCGTATCCCGTCCGAATTGAAAATGTCGCGGGTGCAGGCGTCGTCGAGGAGGTCGTTGATGAACGCTTGCATCTTGGTATCCGTCCGATACCAAATGCCCATCTGCGACGTGGTTTGGCCGAAAACTCGCTTTTTCACGTTGTCCGTGACGAATCCCGCCGCGTGAAGCGCGAGCGGAGAGGTCGGCGGGCGGTTCGTCCGGTTGTACGGTACGTTCGCCGCAGCTCCGGCGACTCGACGGGCGACTTCTAGTTTGAGCGGCGCGACGGCGGACGGAACCTTGCCGCGAGTGCCGGGAATCGAACCGATTCGATACCGATCGTACGGCATTCGCGCGACGTGGTTCATGAACTTCCCGTCCGCGAACGGGACGCGAGTTCCGGCTTGACTTCGATAGAGGCGATTCGACCGGAAGTGGGAGTCCGCAAAAATTTCCCACAGTGCGTCGAGCGTCCTGTGTTCTCGTCGGGGCTGTGTGCTTCTTTCGACCACGCGTCCGAGCGATTGGTTTGGGGAAACATCCGCGGAAAGGAGGGTTTGCACGTCAGCGGGGGATAACTGACTTTTTAGGACTGAGAGGGCGTCAACCGGTTGTTTTCCGGTCAGATACGAGCGATACATCACGTCGCCGAAAAATTCGCCTTGACTGCTTCCTTCGAACAGCACGTCTACCTGTCCGGAGACGCTGTTCAACGAGGGCGCGAGATTGACGAAAAACGACCACTGTAACATCCCGTCCATGATGTCCACGCCGCGTTCGATGGCGTTCACGAACTCTTCGACGGAGTAGTCGTGAAACTGGTTCGGAAGTTCGAGCGAGTCGGCGACGCGCTCCGCACCGATTCGGTCTTCCTGCGTCGCAGAATTGTCGTAGGTGAACGTCTGAACGGGGCCGATTTCGTCTTTCAGCGCGGCGGCGAGCGTCCTGCTGTCCAGTCCGCCGGAGAGCCACACCCCCGCTCGTCCATCGATAGTGTCCGCGACGTTGCCGACGACCTCGCGGTAGCGTCGAACTGCCTCATCGACGTACCCCTCCTGTGGCGCGATGCCGAAGTCGGGTTCCCAGTATCGCTGCGTCTTGACGTTACCATTTTCGTGGTGTAGGTAGGTGGCGGGCCGAAGCGAACGAACGTCCGAAACGAGCGTTTTTCGACCGTACACGTACCCCATGTGGAGCAAGTCGCTCACCCCCCGTTCGTCCACTCGCGGGTCGTGCAGTTGCGTGACGAGCGATTTGAGTCCGCTTCCGAACAGGAATCCGTTAACCATCGAGTAGTAGCACGGTCGCGTCCCGATTTTGTCGGTTGCGACCACGGTAGAGGTTCGGTCAGCGACTGCAAGCAGAAACGGGCCACTGAGTTCCGGAAGCGTGCGATCCGGGTCGGCAAGCACCCGTTCGAAGATTTCGGCGGTCGAAAGCCCCAACTCGGCGCGATTCGACACCACGCCGTGAAGGACGCCGATCCGGTCGCCGTCTCGCCACGTCGTCCATCCGCGTGCGTCTCGCTCGCCGTGGTGAACGAGTCCGATACGATAGTCGCCAGTCGAGAGTTCGGCGGTTCCATACCACGATTCGTCGTCCATCGCGTCTACCATCTCGCCGATAGCACGACTGCTGACGGTACCACCAGTTACGCCGGGCATAGCAAAACGGTTCACCACTGCCTATATTGTTATGAGACGCCTTCGGGGGAATTAGACCGCACCTTCGGCGAATGGTAGGCCAACAAAAAGGAGGTTGAGTTGGTCTACTTCGGTCAATTGGTCAATCGTTCGAACAGCTAGTTCGATTCGGTTGTCGCGTCTTGTGCGACGACGAGATCGAAGGAATCACAGTCGGGTTCGTCATCGGGCGTCAGATACCCCTCGGCGAAGCCAGTGTACGCCTGTCCGCCTTCGACTTCCACGTCGAACGTCGGGTCGGCAAGCCGCTCGACGGCCGTGCCGTCCGAGTCTGGTCTCCGCTGAAAGATAGCCGTTCAGTTATCGACCGCGGGCCGTTCCGTATTCCGTCGTTAGGAGTGGCGCGGCCGATTGCTGTAAGGCGTGCCGGGTTCAGGAGGTTCTTGGTGCCTGCGCGGGACGAACTACCATGCCAAGAATACCAAAATCGGTCGCCGGAGACGCCGTCACGAGCACGGAATCGTGGGACACTCTCGAAGCGCTCGTCTCCGTCGGCAACCGGATGGCGGGGCAGTCGGGCGAAGCGGAGGGCGCGGAAATCATCGCGGCGACCTTCGAGCGCGGCGGCGTGCGCGCCGTCGAAATCGACGAGTTCGAGATTCCCGGTTGGTGGCGCGGGTCGTCCTCGCTTTCGGTCGGTGGCGAGACTCTCACGGCAGATCACGAGGTCGTCGCGCTCCCCGGAACGCCGAGCGGCGAGGCGACGGGCGAACTCGTGGACGTCGGCTACGGGCTCGCCGAGGATTTCGAGAAACACGATTTGGACGGCAAAATCGTGATGGCCTCCAGCGAGACGCCGGAGGACCGCGGGCGCTGGATTCATCGGATGGAAAAATACGTCTGTGCGGCGAACGCGGGTGCGGTCGGATTCGTCTTCCGAAACCACGTCGATGGTTGTCTTCCCCCGACGGGGGAAATCGGCTACCACAACCGCCCCGGTCCGATTCCGGCGGTCGGCGTCTCCGCCGAAGTCGGGGCACGACTGCTCCGCGAGCACGAAAATGATGACGCGACGGTCTCCGTCGAGTGCCGAAACGAGCCGACGAGTTCCAGAAACGTCGAGGCGGTCGTCGGCCCTGACACGGACGACGAAGTGCTCGTCACCGCCCACATCGATGCTCACGACATCAGCGAGGGCGCGAACGACAATGGGGCGGGAAGCGCGCTCGTCGCCGAAATCGGGCGGATACTGAGACAGGTCGAACTGGATACCCGGGTTCGACTCGTCACCTTTGGGTCGGAGGAAATCGGCCTCTATGGCGCGTACCACTGGACCGAAACGCACGATCTCGATTCGGTGAAGTGCGTCATCAACATCGATGGCGCGGGAAACTCCCGAAATCTCGGCGTCGGAACGAACGGGTTCGCCGAACTCGGCGAAACGTTCGAAGAAGTGACCGAAGACATGCAAGTCCCGCATTCGACGCACGACGGAATCAGTCCGCACGGCGATCAGTGGGCGTTCGTGCAGGAAGGCGTTCCATCCGTAATGGCTTACTCGCGTTCGGGGGGAAGCGGACGCGGCTGGGGCCACACGCACGCCGACACGCTGGATAAACTCGACATCCGCGACCTGCGGGCGATGGCGCTCGTTCTCTCGAACGCGGTCGTCGCGGCTGCGGAAGAAGAACGCGAGATTCCGCACAAACCCCGCGAGCAGATTCGGGACGGCATCGACGAGGGCTACGTCGAGGAGTTGAAACTCGGCGGTCGGTGGCCATACGACAAGTGACTTGGGTCGGGTGACACCGTCCGAGAATCGGCTTCCGTCCCCCGAATAGCACCACCATGCCAATGCAAGCATGGAGCCTTTTACCCGTAAGCGCCGTTTTTATGTATGATGACCACCATCGACCTCAGTGACAGCGACATCAACCGTCTCGTTTCGATACTGTCGGAATACCAGATGCAGACGGGGAAGGACGTCGAAGACCTGCTCGAAACGTTTCAGCAAGAGAAACAGGAACCGGAAGAGGTGTACTCGACGTCGATGCAACCGCCCGACGAGAGCAACGAAAACGAGTCGTCGTGGGAGTAGAATGAGAAAGGTCAGGGGAATGGACGCGAAAGTGTCGGGCTTACACCAACGTGGTCGGGCGTTTCGACAGATAATCGAAGACGGCCCCGAGTGCGAACCCGTAGGCGAAGTGAGAGAGCAGGGTCAACACGAGATACAGCACGAGCAGGAAGCCGGTGTAGCCGTCGTAGAACGCGAGGGCGAATCCGGTCCAGAGGACGAACCCGTAGGGGATGCCCTTCGTGGCGTACTTTTCGCCCGGCAGGTACGAACCGATGGAGGCGAACAGAAGCGGCCACGTCACCATTCCGCCGCCGAGGAAGACGAGGTAGCCGACCGCCGCCGGATTCGCGGGAAATAGCACCCCGGTTCCGGTGAGGTCGGCGAGAACCGCGAACGAGTTCAAATCGAACGCGTTCAGGGTTGCCGCGACCATGAGAACCGCGGTCATGACCGCGGTGCCGACCAAACCGCCGACGGCGCCGATGAAGCCGTCCACGACGATTCCGGTGAGGCTGTCGAAATCCGGTTCGGCGGTACCCTCGCTCACATCGACGTCCACGACGGGTTGGGTGTCATTATCTGCCATGTGGAATGGTACCACTTCGAGTGACAAAAATCTTCTCGGTCCAAGCTCCGAAACTCCTAAGATAATGGAAGATCATTAATAATAACGGGATGCTGGAGCACATCCGCCTTTTCCCACTTCACGACGGTGCGAGCGGCCTCATTCCACGCGGAACGCGTGCGGAGGTGTTCCAGCAAATTTTCGGCGTGTTCCTCCTCCTCGGTATTCTCGTAAGCGTCGTCGTCATCGGCTACATGCTCTACACGGCGTATTCGTATCGGGACGGCAACGGAACGCACGAGTTCGACCCGCCGAGACTCGGCGAACTTCCAACCGGCAGCGACGGCGGACGAAAATTGCTCTTTTCGTTCGCTCTGAGCGGCATCATAGTCGTTTCGCTCGTTCTTTGGACCTATGGAACGCTCCTCTACGTCGAAGACGACACGTCGGTCGAAAATCAGGACGCGATGCACGTCGAAGTCGTCGGCTCGCAGTTCAACTGGGAGTTCGTCTATCCGAATGGACACGAGACCAGCACGCTCCGAGTTCCGGAAGGGAAGACGGTTCGGCTCACCGTCACGTCCACCGACGTGTTCCACACGTTCGGCGTCCCCGAGCTACGCGTAAAGACGGACGCGATACCGGGACAGCAGACCGATACGTGGTTCGTCGCGGACGAGACGGGAACCTACGAGGTTCGGTGTTTCGAACTCTGCGGCGCGGGCCACTCCTACATGACCGCTGATGTCGTGGTGATGGAGCGTGGTGAGTACCAATCGTGGTATGAAAACACCGACGATTCGGCGAACAATTCGACGGGCAACTCCGTGAACAACCCTTCGAACAGCTCTGTAAATCAGATGGAAACCAGCTCAGCATGACCGATGAAACCCACGCCCACGGTGCATTTCCCCCGACGAGTTCCATCCGACGATGGCTCGTCACGACGAACCACAAAGATGTGGGTATCCTCTACACGATTACCGCCCTCTTTTTCCTCGTATTCGGCGGAATTCTGGCGCTGTTGATGCGACTTCAGTTGTGGACGCCGGGAATCGGAATTCTCTCTTCGATGTCGTACAATCAGGCCGTCTCAACCCACGGGCTCATCATGATTTTCTGGTTCCTCTCGCCCTTTGCGTTCGGCTTCGCGAACTACGTCGTTCCGCTCCAAATCGGCGCGAAAGACCTCGCGTTTCCGCGACTCAACGCGCTGTCGTACTGGCTCTACCTCTTTTCTGGAATCCTGCTCGGCGTCTCCTTCTTCCAAGGCGGGAGTTTGGCCGGGGGGTGGACGATGTACGCGCCGCTGAACCTTCCTGTCTACACGCCAAACATCGGGGCATCGACGGCGGTGCTGGCGCTGATACTGTTCGTCGCCTCGGTGACGGTTTCATCCGTGAACTTTCTGACGACGATGCACCGAATGCGCGCGGAAGGGATGACCCTCTGGCGGATGCCGCTGTTTTCGTGGACGATTTTGCTCACGGTGTGGATGATGCTGTTCGCGTTCGCGGCGCTTCTCGCGGCGTTGCTCATCCTCGCCTCCGACCGACTGCTCGGGACGACCTACTTCACCGCACAGGCGGGCGGGTCGATTCTCTGGGCGCACCTGTTTTGGTTTTTCGGCCACCCCGAGGTGTACATCGTCTTTTTCCCGGCCGTTGGCGTGATGGCGGAAACGTTCCAGACGTTCACCGGCAGGCGACTCGTCGGACGAAAATGGTTCATCTTGGCGATGATTCTCGTGGCAATTCAGAGTTTCATGGTCTGGATGCACCACATGTTCCTGACAAGCATCAACCTTCAAATCAAAACTCTGTTCATGGCGACGACCATCGGTATCTCGCTTCCCTTCGACCTGATGGTATTCGCGCTCATCTACACGATGATTAAAGGTCGCGTTCGATTCGTCACTCCGTTTCTGTTCTCGTTCGGCGCGCTTTTACTGTTCATTCTCGGCGGCGTTACGGGTGTTTTCCTCGGCGCAGTCGTCCTCGACTACGAGTTTCGGGGTACTTACTGGGTCGTCGCGCACTTTCACTACGTGATGGTCGGCGGCGTGACGGCGCTCGTCGGCGGTCTCTACTACTGGTTCCCGAAGATGTCGGGGAAGATGTACGACGAGTTCCTCGGTAAGGTTCACTTCGCGATGTACTTCGTCGGCTTCAACCTCCTCTACTTCCCGATGTTCATCGCGTGGGAGACACCGCGACGGGATTTCGTCTACGACCCGGCGTTTATCCCGTGGCACCAACTGTCCACCGTCGGCGCGTTCATCCTCGGAACATCGTTCCTCGTGATGTTCTACAACCTCTCGAAAAGTCTCGTTGCGGGCGACCCTGCAGACGGCAATCCGTGGTCGTACTCGACGACGACCGAATGGGCAATTCCCTCGCCACCGCCGCTCGAAAATTTCCCCGGCGTTCCGAGCTTCGCGGACGGGACGCTTCGATTTACACGCGAGACGAGCGGGGAGCGAACCGCGTTAGACAGCGGAGTCGCGGACGGAGCGACCGACGGGGGGATGGTTGCATACGAAAGCGCACGAACACAGGCGACTCGCAGTGGCCGCGGCGGACACGACGAAGACCACGCGAGCATCTGGCCCGTCGTCGTCAGCGTCGGTGCCTTTTTCACGTTTCTTGGACTGTCGGGATTCGAGCAAGGCCAACTCACCGGTGGAATCGCGTATCTCGTCGCACTCGGCGGCGGACTCGCGCTCGGCGGGTTCGCGCTCGTCTCGATGGCCAGAGAGCGATTCCGCGGTCCGGAAGGGCCATTCGGCGAGAGTTGGCCCTTCGCGGGCGTGGAGAACACGAAACTCGGGATGTGGATTTTCCTCGCCTCCGACGTGGTGCTGTTCGGCGCGTTCATCGGTTCGTACGCGTTCATCCGCGTCGCGAGCGGGTGGGTGCAGTGGGAACCAGTTCCCCACGACCCGCTGCCCGGACTGGCGAACACCTACCTCCTGCTCACGAGTAGTTTCAGCATCGTGCTGGCGCTCGTCGCGGCGGAACGAAACAGCAAGCGCGGACTCGTCGCCAGCCTTCTCATCACGTTCGCCCTCGGAGTTGCCTTCCTCGTGAACAAGGCCCTCGAATGGCAGGAGTTGTTCCACGAGGGATTGACGTTTTCCAGTAGCGTCCGAACTTCGACGTTCTACCTCACGACGGGACTGCACGCCGCGCACGTCATTGTCGGCCTGTTCATCGTGTTGTACCTCGTTGGCAGAGCGTGGAACGGGGCGTATCTGGACGACGAGAGACCGGTGGAGTACTTCGGCCTCTACTGGCACTTCGTGGACATCGTCTGGCTGTTCCTCTTCCCCCTGTTTTACATCCTGTAACCATGACCGACGCAAAACTCTACACGACGATTTACATCGTGCTGTTCGCGATGGCGACCGTACAGGTTCTCGTCGAGTTCGCGGGATTCACGTACTGGACTGCCTTCGCAGCAATCATCGCGCTGTCGTTCACGAAAGCGCTGCTCGTCGCGGGCTACTACCAGCATCTCCGATCCGAACCGCGGTCGATTTCGCTTATCGTGCTGGTCGGCCTGCTCGCGGCGCTAGCGTTGACGCTCGCGGCGTCGTACTCGATTATGTGACGTGGATGCACATTCACGCCGTAACGAGTTTGAGCGTCACGACCGCGATAAACAGCACGCCCCACACCCACAGCGCCGCGAGCGTCGCCTGTGCGCTGTCCAACCCTCTAGAGCGGGTGGATTGGTAGGTTCCCCAAAAGACGTATCCGGCGAACAGCGCAATCGAGAGCGAAACGACCGCCAGCCACGCGGTTTGCCGCACTGACGCCGAAACGGCCGTTCCGCTGACGAACAGGATGGCCCCTGCGCCGATTCCGAGAGTGAGGAACAGAAAACAGAGCACCCAGACGGTCTGATTCGCGCCGACCGACCGAAGCAGTTCGAACTCGGCTTCGCCGTCGTTCCAATTCGCATCGGATCGTTTCGACGCGGTGTACTGCTGCCAATCCCTCCCGCGAATCAGTCCGAGACCGAGCAGGACGAGCAGGAATCCCATCACGAAGGCGCTGACGAAGTAGCTCGACGGTGCCATACGTTATCATCTATCATTAGACTTCCAACCGCATAACTATTCGCCCGGCGGAATGTGAACTGCGATCAGTCGGTTACTTCCTCACACAGTGCAGGGAGCACATTGGTCACATTCCCGCGAATATCGAAGTCGGCAACCGCGCTGAACGTTGTTTCGTCGAAGTTCACGACGGCGGTCGTCGCATTATTTCGCTCGGCGATTCGCGGCAGTGAGGCCGCCGGTTCGACGGAGAGCGACGACCCGATTGCGAGGAAAACGTCCGCTTCCCGCGATAGTTTGCGGGCGCGTTGGAGGTCGTTTTTCCCTAACTGCTCGCCGAACAGCACCACGTCCGGTTTGAAAATTCCGTCACAATCCCGACAGCGCGGCGCTCGCGCTCCCGATTCGACGCGTTCCCGAACCGGGCCAGCGTTGGTTCGGCGACCGCAGGAGTCGCAGACGACGTGGTGGGCGTTGCCGTGCAGTTCGATGAGTTCGGCGGATGTCGCGGCCGCGCTCTCGTGTAGACCGTCGGTGTTCTGCGTGACGAGCGCGTGGAGGTAGCTTCCCTCGGCGAGTTCGCGGAGTGCGTCGTGGGCGGGATTGGGTTTGATTCCGTCCCCGAACATCGTTTTGTGAAGTTCGACGCGGTCTTCCCAGAATCCCGCAGGGTCGTTGCGGAATCGGCGGTAATGAAAATCCTCAGGGTCGAAGCGGCTCCAGATGCCGGAGTCGCTCCGAAAATCCGGTATTCCCGATTCGGTACTTATACCCGCACCGGTAAGCACGACGACGGATTCGGCGTCTCGGACGTTCGCCGCGAGGGGTGCGACCTGTTCCATACGTCTGTATCAGGAGCGGCGGAGTTGAATAGCTGTGGAAGTTTCGGCGAGCGTTCGACGCGGAAAAGTATCATCATTTTTCCCTGCCATCCACTTTATATCACCCCCGGTTCTCTTTCCGCGCATGACCCACATCGTCGTCGGAACCGACAGCACCGAGACGAGCGAGAAAATCTGTGCGTATCTCCGGTCGCGGCTCGACGGGAACGAGTCCATCTCGGTTCTCAACTCGCTCCACGGTGGTAACGACGAGGAGAAAGTGAGGGACGGACAGGAAGCCCTGTCGGTCTTCGAGGAACAACTGGCGGAACTCGCGACCGTCGAGACGGAACAGAACACGGCGGCCAGCGACCCGGCGCACGACATCCTCACGCTCGCGGACGCAGAGGACGCCGACGAAATAATCATCGGGCTGAGTCAAAAGCGAAGTCCGGCCCAGAAGGTGCTGTTCGGCAGTATCACCCAATCCGTGCTTACGCAGACGGACCATCCGGTCGTTGGTGTTCCGCTGAAACCTGACTGAGACGGCGTCCGATTTCGGTCTGTTCCCGTTTCGGTTCGGATTTCCAACCCGATTCCGTTTTCACTCCGTGAGAATGGCCCGGAGGATTAAGAGACGTCCGTCCCAACCACCGGCTATAACCCGTATCGTGCGGCAACCATCGC
Source organism: Haladaptatus pallidirubidus (assembly GCF_020700235.1). Lineage (GTDB taxonomy): Archaea > Halobacteriota > Halobacteria > Halobacteriales > Haladaptataceae > Haladaptatus > Haladaptatus pallidirubidus. The sequence continues at coordinate 1,479,570 of NZ_CP085301.1, forward strand.
CAGCATTCGACGACATCGCGCACCCGACTACAAATGAACCTCTTCGGTGAAGCCGCCGCTGGTGCAGGACTCGGTATCGCACTGGTAGCGGTCGCACTCTGGCTGTCTCGTTCGATAGATGAGCAAACGAAGGTCTCAAATCCCAAACCCGACGGGGGATACGCCACTGGTTTCGAATCTGGATATGGCAAGCCGGCCGGCCTCGTCAGGTGGATAACGACGGTTGACCACAAGGATATCGGCGCGCTCTACCTGTTATTAGGCGCGGTAGCGTTCTTCTGGGGCGGCACGGACGCCATGATGATTCGGACGGAACTGTTCACCTCGCAGGTGGACGTGTGGAACGCCGAAACTTACAACGGCCTGTTCACGATGCACGGCGTCACAATGCTGTTCTTCTTCGCCACGCCCGTCCTGTTCGGGTTTGCGAACTACTTCCTCCCCCTGCTCCTCGGGGCCGACGATATGGCGTTCCCCAGACTGAACGCTATCGGGTTCTGGCTCCTCCCGCCAGCGCTGCTGTTGGTTCGGTTCGGCCTCATTTCCGACGTAGGAGGACACATCATCCAACCCGTTCTGGGGCAAGCCGCCGCACAGCCGTTTTTCGAACTCAAGCCGCCCGAAACCGGGTGGACGATTTACACGCCGCTTTCGGCCGAACAGCCGAATCCGACTATCAACTTGATGCTCCTCGGCCTGCACCTATCCGGGGTTAGCACCACCATCGGGGCAATCAACATCATCGCCACGACGTTCACGCAGCGGGAAGTCGAGTGGGCCGAGATGGACATCCTGTCGTGGACGTTCCTCACACAGGCCGGACTCATCCTGTTCGCGTTCCCACTGCTTGGCAGTGCCCTCATCATGCTCCTCCTCGACCGCAACTTCGGCACCACCTTCTTCGCGGTCGAAGGCGGTGGGCCGATTCTGTGGCAACACTTGTTCTGGTTCTTCGGCCACCCCGAGGTGTACATCCTCGTCCTCCCGCCGATGGGGCTGGTTAGCCTCATCATTCCACGGTTTACCGGACGACGACTGTTCGGCTTCAAGTTCGTCGTCTACTCGACGCTCGCCATCGGCGTCCTCTCGTTCGGCGTCTGGGCCCACCACATGTTCACGACCGGCATCGACCCGCGAATCCGGGCGAGTTTCATGGCCATCTCGCTGGCGATCGCGGTGCCGAGCGCGGTGAAGGTATTCAACTGGATTTCGACGATGTGGAACGGAAACGTCAGGCTGGAAGCTCCCATGCTGTTCTGCGTGGGGTCGATCGCGACGTTCATCATCGGCGGCGTGACGGGAATCTTTCTCGCATCGATTCCCGTCGATTTGGTGCTTCACGACACCTACTACGTCGTCGGCCACTTCCACCTCATCATCATGGGGTTGATTCCGTTCGCCATGTTCGCCGCCGTCTACTACTGGTTCCCGCTGTTTACGGGGCGGATGTTCAACAAGACGCTCGCGCGAATCCACTTCTGGCTCACGTTCATCGGCGTGACGATAACGTTCAACGCGCTCATCGTTCTCGGGATGCTCGGCCTCCCGCGCAGATACGCGGAGTACTTCCCGCGGTTCGAACCCCTCCAGCAGGTCGCAACGGTCGGCGCGGTCATCATCGCGCTCGGAACGATGGTCTGGATGTGGAACATGCTCCAGTCCTACCGAAAAGGGCCGATTGTTACGGATGCTGATGTATGGAATTTAAAGGAGTACGGCTTCTTCACCGGCGAATGGCAGTGGTTCGAGAAGCGGTTGAAGTAGCGACGTTACTGCTTGTTTTCGCGAGAGAGTGATACTCTGACTGCCAAGTAACCGTATCCCCTCGTCGCGGTCACTCGGCGGTTCGAACCGTTCCATCCTCGATGCGGACGACGGTGTCGAACAGGCGGCTCAGCTGCGGATCGTGGCTTATAGTGACGGGTGCGGTTTCAGTGACGGCGCGGAGAGTGAGAAACGGGGTAATCTCCGAACCCGTTCGCAGTTCGCTTGGCAACTCTCCCCAACTGTGTGGAATATCGTTCGGTATCCGACAAGAGACTGTCCCGAACGCCGGGAAACACGATCGTTTTTAGCGGAACAGGTGACGCAACCGGCCGAAAGAAGACGCACCTGGCGAACAAAACGGGTTTCCTTCTCAGATGTTGGTTAAGATCGTTTTGAGAGCTTTGTTCGCGTCCGACGAGCAGCAGACCGTTACAGAATGTTATAACAGGGGGACAAGGAACGTGTCGGGTCGATGTCAATGCAGTGCAGGGATGCGTATAACGACCACTTCGAAGAGAGACTGTTACTGCGTTGTCGGTTGGTGCGTAAATCGCGCATATAGAATACCAAGTGAATAACCGTAGGCGAGATGGGCGAGCAGAGTAAAAACCAGATAGAGGACGAAAAACGGCCCTTCGAGCTGTAGGCCCGCCGACCCCAACAGGAGGAACGCGGCCCAGAGAATCAGCGCGAAAACGATGCCGCGGATTCCGACGTCCTCCCCGGCCGGAATCACCCGCAGGTTGTCATCTATCGCCGCGAACAACAGGGGCCAAACGACAACGCCAGCGAAGACGAACACCGCGAATCCGAGGTACAGTTGGCCTGGCATGCCAACGAACTCGGCGACTGCGGCGGGGACGCCGAGTGCGAATCGGGTTTCCGCCTCGGCGATGGTGAAGATAAACAACATCAGGCCGGTACTTACGATACCCGCTTTGAGGGTTTGGAGCGCCTCCCAAACGGCGGGTGGGAGGCCGGATTCATCGTCGAATCCAGCGACTTCCTGTGACATACTAACAGGCATGAGCGGAAGCGATTTATAAGTACTGCCATTTCACCGGGAATCAACGCGGTGGGGTTCGATAGCGCAGTTTCCCTCGATTAACCAATTCAGTTTGCCAAAAGAGGTTACCCATTGTCTCACAATCGTCCGTGCATGGCACTTGAAAACGAGAGCGACACGTTCGACATCGGCGGCGAGATGACCGTTCATCGCCTGGGATATGGTGCGATGCGGCTCACCGGCGAGGATATCATCGGCAAGCCCGACAGCGAGGAAGAGGCGCGTCGCGTCCTCCACGAAGCGATTTCTCTCGGCGTGGATTTCATCGACACGGCGGACTCCTACGGCCCCTGCGTCAGCGAGCGACTCATCGGGGACGCCCTGCATCCCTACCCCGATAATTTGGTCGTCGCGACGAAAGGGGGGCTCCTGCGAAACGACGACGGGGATTGGCTCCCCAATGGGGACCCGGACTACCTCAGAAACGCGATTTTGGGTAGTCTCGATCGCCTCGGAACCGACAGCATCGACCTGTACCAACTTCACCGCCCCGACCCGGACGTGGAGTTTTCGGACTCAGTACACGCGCTCGCGGAACTCAAGGACGAGGGGAAAATCGACCACGTCGGCCTGAGCAACGTGGACACAGACCAACTCGAAACGGCCCGCGACATCGTGGAGGTTGCGACCGTGCAGAACCAGTACAACGTGGCCAATCGCGAACACGAAGAAGTCCTCTCGGCCTGCGAGGACGCCGGTATCGGGTTCATTCCGTGGTATCCGCTCGGCGCGGGCGATTTGGGCGACAAAGCCGACGCACTGCGCGAGATTGCAAACGACCACGGCGCTTCACAGCGACAAATCGCGCTGTCGTGGTTGCTCCACCACTCGCCCGTCACGCTCCCGATTCCCGGCACGTCGAGCGTGGAGCATCTCCACGCGAACGTCAAATCGGCCTCGATCGAACTTTCGTCGGACGAGATGGAACGGTTAGACTGAACAGCGCGGCGAGAACCGAATTAGGCGAGTTGTTCGCGATTTGCGTCGTAATACCGCGCCATCTCGGCGACGAACCAGAATTTGAGTCCGGCGGAGACAATGGTACAAATAGCCGTTTTTCGAGGGTTCCGTTGGTACGCCGAATACAGCCCGTACAGGAAAATCGGGACGTTAAGCCTGTTCAGCACGTTCGGATAGCCGGATTTGCCGCCGTGTGTGAGCCAGAGCTGTTCGCCGAGAACGCCTCTAAACATCCAGCTCTCCGCCACGGCTTCGGGGTCGGGTTTCGGGAACAGAACCGGATTGACGATGACGAACAGTATCGTTAGTCCTAGCAGTTTCCAGTCGTGGCGGTAGAGCGATATCATCAGCACGGGATACGACAGCACCCGCGACCAGCCGCTTTTCGGGTTCGAATGGCGTTCCCAGAACGATTGTATCAGCCGCTCCCGCGATTGGGACGGCTCGTTTCGTACCTCTCTCATACGCGGAGTATGTCGTCGAGGAAGAAAAGGTGTGAGAGAAAATGTGAGAGGGAGCGTTATGGTTTTTCGGTGAGAATGCCACGACGAATGGAACCGACGACGCGCGACGAATTGCTCTCCGCCGCGAAACGTTACGCGGAGGGGGTTCCGATAGAGGTCGAGTTGTCGCAAATCGACTGGGAGTGTTCGGAGCGCGCAGTGCGTCGTGCCGGTGCCTGTCTCTACGACCCTCGAACCGAAGCAGTCACGATTCGACTGACGTGGAGCGCCTACCGCGCCTTCGGCTGGGAGGAGTTCACCGAAACGATTCGACACGAACTGGTTCATGCGTGGGAGTTCCAGCAGTTCGGCGAGTCGGGGCACGGGACTCGGTTTGCGGAGAAAGCACGAGAACTGGCCGCACCGCGACACTGCCGAACGTTTTCGGAGGCTCGACTTCGATTACGTTGTTCGTCCTGCGATTGGGATGCGCGCCGGTATCGCGCATCGGAGGCGGTTAAGCATCCGACAGAACGACGATGTGGTGCCTGTGGTTCGCGCTATCGAGTCGAACACGTGGAAAGCGGGAGATGCTGGCGAACTCACGCGGGGTATCTGGTCTCGCGCAGAAAACTCGACGACGAGTGGTGAATCGGGGATAGACGGTGGTTTTCGACCTCACTCGGAAACGTCGTCCACGAACGAAAGTAGTTCGGCGAGGGGTTCCGCGTTCTCCTCGGGATGGAGTATCCTGCTCGGGCCGTCGGGCGCGGAGATCACGTTCGCGTCCTACAACACCGAAACGTGTCGCTGATAGAACGTCGTGTAGACGGTAGTTCGCTGGTTGGACGTGGCGTCGGAACCGAACTCGCGGGCGGTCACCTCATCGACCAGCATTCGCATCTGTATCGGGGCGTCCACTTCGGAGACGATACAAATCGCGTGTCTGCGACGTTCCACACGGCAGAGATTGAATAGTTCGTCCGCTGACAGAGCTATCGGCTTCGAAACCGGATTACTGCCAAGTAATCGACCCAACATTCGATTTTATTATCATTTTAGTATCACCTTACCGATTCCGATTCGACGTTCTACTCGGTGACGACGGTGACCGCGCCGTCGAAATCGAGAATAACCGACTGTGTCCGATCACCGAAGATGGCTTTCCCGGTCGGCGACCGCTTGCGTCCCACTAGAAAGACGTGGTCGCAGTCCAACTCCTCGGCGGCGGCCAAAATTTCGTCGCGTTCGTCGCCGACGCGCCCCACCGCATCGTACTCGATGTTAATGTCGTCGAGGACCTCCCGACCGATATCCTCCGCGAACTGGCGCGCGCCATCGAGCGCCTGTCCCGCGGTATAGGACGTTTCGAGATTCGGGATGCTTTCGAGCGACCCCCGCGTTTTTTCGTACTCTTCGTCGCTCGTGACGTGGAGCAAAACGAGAGTAGCCCCGATGCCTTCCGCGAGTTTCCCGGCTTCTGTGACCAGTGCTTTTGCTGATTTGGATGCTTCGACGACGGCGAGCGCTTTATTCATACCAGATATTGCCACAGACAAAAGATAAATAAATTGTCCTTCGCCAGAATCGGCGTTTCGCATTCGTCGGACTACCCGAGGTATCCCGAGATGAGTTTCGCCTCGATTCGCTGGAGATGTTCGCTCACGGTTCCGGTAGAGATGTCGAGCGTTTCGGCGAGGTTTCGGTGGGTAGTCCGTCGTGGCACCTCGTAGTAACCCTCGCGAACGGCGAGTTCGAACAGTTCCAACTGCCGTTCGGTTAGCATCGAGGAGAGTCGTCCCGCGCTCGGTCGGTACTCCCCAAGCCGTTCGAGTCGGAGGTGAATCCCGTTGGGAAGTTCGCTGGCGGCGGTTCGAATAGCCTCGTCCGTACCGAGAACGGTCAGTTGGAGTCCTTGTGAGTCGGTGGTGTCGATGTAGCGCATCGGCCAGTCAAGAACCAGTTCGTGTTCGTGGAGGAGGGAGATCAGTTTGTCGACGAGTCCTGCGGTTCGACACTGGAGGTAGACGACACCGCGTCCGCCGCTTCCGACGACGTCGAACTCGATTGCGTCGGGCGATTCCGTGAGCAGTGTCCTGGCGCGTTCCAAATCGCCCCTTAGTTCGAGCAGTTCAACGTACATCCCCTCGTGGACGGGGCTCACGTACCGAATCGCCTCGACGGTCAGGTCGTCACTCTGCGCGAACAGGTCGTCGATAGGGTGAACCTGCACGTCGTCCCACCTCAGTACGACGGTGGCTGACCTCATGGTCGAAGTCAGGTTCGTCGATATTTAAATCCACCTAGGATGCTCGGCTACAGAGATAGACGGAATGGGGAACACTAGTCAAGTAAGGATGAGTAGCGACACACCCCCAATCACGAAAGAGATGCCGCCCGGTCCCGACGGCCTACCGATAGTCGGAACCCGGCTAGCCTTCCTCCGCGACCCGTTCGGTTTCATGACGCGGACTGCACGCGAGTACGGCGACATTGCGTACATGGAGGAACCGCACGGAAACGTCTACCAACTCAACCATCCCGATTATATCGAGCAGGTGCTCGTGCAGAACAACCAGAACTACGTCAAGGGAGATATTTTTCAAGGCACCCTCGGCCCGATGACGGGGAACGGAATTTTGAACAGCGAAGGCGCCGTCTGGCGTCGAAATCGGCACCTCATCCAGCCCGCGTTTCATCCGGGTCGAATCGAAGCCTACGCCGAGATGATGACGACGCTGACCGAAGAGATGCTCGAAACGTGGGCAGATGGCGAAACGCGATTGGTTCACGACGACATGATGACGCTGACGCTGAAAATTGTCGCACAGGCGCTGTTCGGCGTCGATATAGACGACTACGTCGAGCCCATTGCCGAATCGCTGGAGGAGTTTATGGAGGCTACGGAAAGCCTCGCGAACATGGTGCTTCCGCCGGGGATTCCGACACCGGCGCGTCTTCAAATCCGAGAAGCCCGAAAGAAACTCGATGGGGTGGTGTATCACCTCATTGAACAACGACGCGAAAATCCGGCCGAGCAGGACGTTCTCTCGACGCTTCTGGACGTAACCGACGACGACGGCCACCGAATGACCGACGAGCAGATTCGGGACGAAGTGGTGACTCTTCTGCTCGCGGGACACGAAACGACCGCGCTCTCGCTTACCCTCACGATGTACGTTCTCGGCGAGCATCCGAAAGTCGAGGAGAAATTGGTGGCGGAGTTGGACGAGGTGCTCGACGGACGCTCGCCGACGATGGCAGATCTTCCCGAGTTAGCCTACACTGAGCAGGTGGTCAAAGAGTCGATGCGCCTCTATCCCCCGGTGCCGGGAATCATCCGCCAACCCGTCAAGCCCGACATCATCGGCGGCTACGAGATTCCCGCAGGTTCCACCGTGCAGATGAATCAGTGGGTCGTCCACCGCGACCCGCGATGGTACGACGACCCCCTCGCGTTCCAACCGGAACGCTGGACCAAGGAGTTCGAAGGGTCGCTCCCGAAACTAGCCTACTTCCCGTTCGCGGCCGGGCCGCGGCGCTGTATCGGCGACCGATTCGCCATGCTGGAAGCCCGCCTCCTGCTTGCGACCATCTACCAGCAGTTCCATCTCGAACTGACGCCGGAGACGGAACTAGACTTGATGGCGACGGTTACCGCTCGCCCGAAAAAAGAAATCCCGATGACCGTCCGTCGCCGGACGAGCCGGTAGCACGATTCGTTTCGCGAGGAAACGTTCGTCATCTCACCGCCACTTCTCGTCCCGACTCGGATGCGTGAACGCCAGTTCGTGAGCGAACTCGTTTCCAACGAGCGCCTTCACCGCTTCCAATGGGTTGCTTTAGAGTAGTTCTAAAACTGTGCAATTCTGTTGGTTTAGAAATAAATCGCGCTATTCTGTCGAAATGGTTAGCGTGATAGTTATAAATACAACATATCTGACGGCGTCGGTTTCGGTTCATTTGGTTCCGCAGAATCGAGAAAGACAGCAATTGCCACCGGATGAACTGGGGCGACGACGGCACAACTCGCGAATCCGCCCACGAACGGAATGCTTCCTAGTGCCCACGAATTACGCGGTTCGTTCGAGTCGGAACACGTCGATGTCGGTTCCCGCGTCCGTCGTTCGTTCCGCGACAGCGCGGAGGGTGTCCCGAACAAGCGCTTCCGCCGCATCTAAATCGTCCGCCGTCTTCCCACCTTCGAGTCGTCCGAACGCGACCGGCGAACCGCTTCCGAGCGCGGCGACTTCGGTTTCCACGGTTCGTCCGTCGTTTCCGACCTCGTGGAGGACGACGGAACCGTCCTCGTCCCTGCCCGCGACGAGCGCATCGACGCCCGTTTCCTCGGCGATTTCGCCCGCCGTTCGTGCGAGTCGGGTAGACGACACCGGTTCCTCGCGTTCGGTTTGATACGTGCGGAGTTCGGCGTCGAAGGTGCGGTCAAATTTCCCAATTGAACCAGGATCGCCCACGACTGCACAACCTGCGAAATCGTAGTCGAACACTCGTTGTACCGAGTCCGAGGTGACGGTTCCGCCCGCTGTCTGTCGTCGGTCACCAGCGAGAACGACTCCCTCGGGGCAGACGACTCCAACTACAGTTGCCATGGGTGACCAACGACAGGCGACGAAAAGAGCGTTATTGCTATTGGAAATTCGGTGCCGATTTTCAGGCCGGCTCTTCCGCGTGCGTGATTTGCCGCGTTCGAATCACGCTCATCGAGAGGACGAAGAACGCGACGGCGAGGGCGACGACCGCGCTGGCGATGAACAGCGGATAGTACCCTGTAACTGCGGCGATACTGGCGAACAAGACCGGGCCGGCGGACCGACCGAGGAACGTGGTACTGTTTCGAAGGCTCAGCGCGCCGCCGCGAAGGCCCACCGAAACGAGGTCGCTGATTGCGGCATCGACCGCGGGCATCGAAAGGCCAAGTCCGGCACCGAAGACGAGCATCGCGAGCGTGATACCGACCGGAGTAGGAACCAACCACGCGCCGAACAAACCCACGGCGTAGCACGCGAATCCGACGGCGATGAGGCCGTAGTTGGATAGGTAGCGGGCGAACCAGCCGTTCTTCGCGGAGACGACGACGGACGACGTTTCCGAGACCGCGAGGACGACGCCAATCGCAAGCGCGGACATGCCGAAATTTCCTTCGAGGAGGAACGGCATGATGGTGATTACCGCGCCGAACAGCAGGAGTTCGGTCATGCAAGCCGCGCCGTAGAGGACGAGAGCGTCGGTGCCACTCAGCACGCGAACCGCGCGCCGGAGATAGGCGACCCCCTGCGAATCGCGCTCGTGGGACGGTTCTTCGAGGTGCCGAACGGCGTAAAAGGCGAGCGGAAGTCCCGCCAAGTAGACGAAGTAGGGTACATTCCACGAGACGGTCGCGAGAGCACCGCCGACGAGCGGGAAAATCGCCGCCCCTGCCGAGAGGACGGCATTGTTCATCCCGAGAACCGCGTTCCGTCGGGTTCCCTCGAACGTGTCGCCGATGAGCGTCACGGTGGTGATGAAGATGCCCGCCGCGGCGGTGCCGCCGACGATACGAAGGGCGAGCACGGCCTCGTAACTCGGAGCGACGACAATCGCCCCGCCCGAGAGGCTAAAGACGACGAGGCAGCTGATGAGAACCGTCCGTCGTCCGATTCTGTCTGCGAGCATGCCGATGAACGGCGACAGCACGATTCCGACGAGGAAGTACGTGCTGATGAGTAGACTCGCCTGCGCGTCGGAGATACCGAAGGCGTCCCGAAACGCGGGCAGAGTCGGGCTAACCAGCGGCACGCCGAGCGGAGCGAGGAGCGTCGCCGCGAGCACGATTTGAACTGTCGGCGAGCGCCACGGTGAGGTCAATTTCGATTCGGCCGATGAGTTTGAAGCGGTGTCGGTGGAAGTCATATCGGTTCGCATCCTTGTTCGCTGGTATCCCGTACCACAATAGAACGGACGACCGGATTCCGGTTAGCCTCACCCATCAAAATTGGTTTCAGTTCCTGAGATGACTGTTCACGTTCTGCGACCTGTCTCACGATGTGAGACGCGATATTGCTATGCCATATGGTACCAAATATACAGTATGGTCGAGCACGGAGCGGAACCCAGAGGTCGAAACCGGGACGCTAACCGAGAGGATCAAAACGCGGGTCGAGACGAGCGAAAATCGACGGGCGACGAGGGCAGTATCTTCGACGAACTGCTGCAGACGAATCTCGAACTACGAACGGACGACGCGGGCGAGACGGTACGGCGAATCGACACCGACCAGTTAATCGATTTCGTCCGGCACGGGCCGGTGTTAGAAGCCCTCGTTCATGCGCCGCTCGACCGGCGCGAAATCGAGGCCGAGTTGGGCGTGTCGCGGGCGACGAGCCATCGGTTCACTCGATGGCTTGGCGAACACGACCTCGCGGAGAAGGTGGACGGCCGGTTCCGATTGACGGGGTACGGCCAGGTAGTCACGGAGGAGGTTCGGCGATTCGAGCGAAATCTCGCAACCGCGGAGCGACTCGCACCGCTGCTCGAATCCATCTGCCAGAGCCACCAGGAGTTCGTCATCGAACCGTTCGGCGACGCGACCGTCACGGTCGCATCGCCAGCGGATCCGTATCGGCCGGTTCAGCGATTCCTCACGCTCCTCGACAAATCGGACACGCTCCGCGGATTCAACACGACGCACATGGTACCACTTTCGCTGGGCGCGTTTCACGAACAACTGTTCGAAAACATCGATACGGAGATAATTTATCTCCCGGACGCGGTGGAGAAACTGGTCGAGACGTATCCGGAACCCGCGACCGCCGCGCTCGAACGCGGCCACCTCAAACTGCGGACGCGAGAAGCACTTCCCTATGGACTCGCCATCTTCGACGACCGAGTCGGAATCGGCGGCTACGACGAGCGAACCGGAACGATGCAGGTGTTCGTGGACTCCGAGACGGCCATCGCTCGCAAGTGGGCTGAGCGGGTTTACGGCGTGTATCGGGAGCGCTCTGAACCGCTCGGTGAAGACGCGAGCTAAAATTCCTTAGGTTTCAGTCTGATTTTCTCGGGCGCTCGTTTCGGAACTGGGCTGTGCTGACGTCGTATTCTCGTCATCTCGTTCGAGCGTCGAACACAGCAATTCGGGGGTTCGTTGGTGCCGTGGCGTCTGTGCAAACTTCTGGATTTGTCGAAAATCGTCGTCGGTGAGTCCAGTTACCATACCACTATCGCAACTTTGTTGCATATAAGCGTATGCTTAATAGCTATCTGGATGAGTTATCAGAAATGATCTAAATGTCAACGTGAAATACGGATGCGTCTGACGGGGTTTTAAATATAACGTCGTTGCGTACAGTTTCAGGACAACGAGAGTGAGTCAGCATGCAACCAAGACAACCAACAATACGGAACAAGACGGAGTCGGATGCCGCAAAATCGCCACAACGCTACGCAATACGTCCGGACGAGAGAGTGAGCGAGGCAGTCGTCAGAGCAGTTTCGACGGCGACCGCGACCGAGTTGCAGTTGGACGACCCGCTGTATGACCACATCGACCCTGACGCGCTGAACGACCTCTTTCGCCCCTATCCGGGACGGCAACACAGCGGAACTGAGGTTCATTTCAACTACCACAGCTACACCGTCGTCGTCACTGCCGACGCCGTCGAACTGCGCTGAGTAACGAATTTTCACCGCCGATGCACGGAATCATTATCCCGTGTCGGTTCGACACCAAAGTATGGACGAATCGTTCGATTGGTTTTCGCCGGATGACGGTGAGGAGGTAATCTGGGCGGGTAAACAGCATCCGTACAGTCTCGTCCCGGCGTTCGTCGTTGGAATTCCCCTTACCCTCGTTGTCGTCGGCCTCGTCATCATGGTTTCCGCGTATCTCTCCTATCAGAACACGAACTACGTGGTGACGAACGACGCGCTCTACAAGAAAACGGGCGTACTATCGCGGAACGTCCAGCGAATCGAGTTTGACAAGGTACAGGACACCTCTTATCGACAGAGCTTTTTCGGCGCGCAGTTCGGGTACGGAACCGTCGATATTAGCACTGCCGGGGGAAGCGGCGTCGAAATGAGCTTCGACAACGTCGATGCGCCGCGGGATTTGCAGTCGCTCATCAACGAGCGAAACAAGAAACGAGGAACGGGAACCGACACCGAAGGCGACAAAAACGCCGTCTTGGGAGAAATTTTGGCCGAACTGCGTGCTATTCGGGACGCCGTCGAAAACGATGGTGAGCCGTCGAACGCGAACGCGGACGGAGATTGGAGCGAACCGGAAGACGACCGGCTATGAACGGGAACGACAGACCATGAACGGAACCGACTGGCTCGTATTGGACGCCAACGAGGAAATACGGTGGCAGGGTCGTCCACGACTGATGAGCGCTCTTCCCGCATTACTCATCGGACTGTTCCTCGTCGTTGGGTCGATTGCGGTGGCGGTGACGGCGGGGGAGCCGATCGCGTTTTTGCTATTTCCTCTCGGAATCACACTTCCTGTTCTCTCCTATCTCACCATCTCGAACACGCGATTCGTCGTGACCGACCGCGCGCTCTACCGAAAAACGGGCATTCTCTCGCGAAACGTCCGGCAGCTATCGATAAACAGGGTGCAGAACAGTCGTTTCCGACAGGGAATTCGCGGGACGATGTTCGACTACGGAACCGTTGGAATCGAAGTAGCGGGCGGCGGCGGTCTCCGGTTCCAAAATATCGAAAGCCCGCGCGACGTTCGCGCGACGATAGACCGACAGGCGACGACCGCTTCGATTCCCGGAACGCTTGCGCAGTGGAACGAAGTTCTTGAAGAAGTTCGGGCACTTCGATTCGCAATAGAAGGAGGGCGAGGACGCAATCGTCGATGAGGTATGTGTCGGACGGAATAGATCCGAAACGGACTTTTTGTGAATATTGTAGCTGCGCGGTGTATTATTAGTATCGTACCAGAATAAAGTCGAGCGCGACAGCGAGGCCGGTGGCCCTCCGGAAAATCTCGGAAGGGGAAAGAAGAAGACGAACGACCCGCTGTACGACCTCCAGTGGGACCAGCAAACGCAGGACATACCGGCGGTGCACTTGAAAACGCGCGGAGAAGGAACCAGCGTCGCCATCATCGACTCGAGTATCCTGCCGAGCCGCTCCGACCTCGGGTCGCTCAACGAAGTCCTCTCCAAGAACTTCACGTCGGACGACGGCACCTTCGCGCCGGTCGGAAGCGACCACGGAACCCACAGTGCGGGTATCGTCGCCGCCGCGGGCAACGACAGTGCGAACCTCGACACCGACGGCGACGTCATCAGCCTCCCGAACGAAATAAAGAACTACATGAGCATCAGCGCAACCGGTCCAATCGGCTACCGCTGGGGCGACCCTGGCGACGGAAACGCGCAGAAAAAGCGCAACTACCCCGCTGCGTCGAACCACGTCGAAGACGAAACGTGGTCGCCGGCGTTCTACACGAACTACGGCGAGAACACGATCGATATCAGCGCACCCGGTGGCGACGCCGATCTCGATGCGCTCGACGAAATCGACGCGTCGTTCGAGCCGACCTATTCGTGGAAAGCAGGGACGAGCATGGCGGCCCCGGCGGTCGCCGGTACCGCGGCGCTGATTCGCAGTCTCGCACCCGAAATGTCGCCGCAGGAAGTTCGTGAACACCTGATAAAAACGGCTACGCCGCGCGACCCGACCTACCACGGCGACGGCCACCTCGACACGAAAGCCGCACTGGACGCGCTGGAGTAATCGACGCGATTCGTAGCGAATCGCATCGCAGTGCGGGAGGAAGAAGGGGACGTTCCCGTCCGAGAGTCACTGCTAGACAGTTTGTGTCTTCAGCAGGAAATTCGAGAGTCCATCAACTCGACGCTTCGGGGGACGCTATTCGATAAGTGGAGCCGTTTCTGTAGTGAATTATCAGTATCTTTTCGAGATGAGGTTCTATGAACAGACGGATCGACTTATGGTTCGGGCGCGGGTCTCTTTCGCGTATGGCTTCTGGCGTCCACGCACAAGTCGAAGTACGCGGCGCGGAGGGCTGTCCCGCATCTTTGGTGAGCGAGGAATGTGCGGTCGAATCCGTAACGGTCAGCCAACACGGAACTCCGGAGACGACGAAGGTTATCGGAGAGCTGACAATAGACAGTGCTGGTGACGCGCAGACGGAGTTACGGAAGGCGGACGAAGTATTCACCGACGATTCGAAATCGGTGTACCGGTACAGTCACGCGAACGGCGACTGCCCGTGTGCGCGCGTTCCGAAACACGGGTGTCCCATTCGTGACCTTCGTGTCGATGCCGGACAACTCGTTTTCTCCTTCATTGCACCGAACCTCGAAACGCTTCGAGAAGTCGTTTCGGACCTGCAATCGTGTTGCGCTGGCGTTACGGTTCGCCGCCTCACGCGATCCGATTCCCTCGACGATACGCGGTCGTTGTTGTTCGTAGACCGGAGTGCGTTCACAGAACGACAGTACGATGTGCTCCGAACCGCCCACGAGATGGGCTATTTCGAGTCGCCGAAGGAGTCGAATTCCGAAGCAGTTGCCGACGAGTTGGGAATCTCTGTAGCCACGTTCGTCGAACACCTCTCGGTCGCTCAGACGAAACTGTTGGAACAGATACTGGCGGATTGAGGAGAACGCCTGTCGTTCGCTCCGTCGAGGAACGCTCTCGAAAACACCGACTTATCGAGTGAATTGTTATCATGCCACATTAACTTAAATAAGCCCAGATATACTAGTAACAGTCCGTATCCCGACGCGACGCCGACAGTGAAACGACGCAATGGCACAAACAATTTATCGGGAAATCGGCGGACAAGACGCGGTCGAAGCGGTCATCGATGATTTTTACGACCGGGTGTTGGCGGACGAACAACTCCGGCCGTACTTCGATGGAATGGACATGAACGAACTGTACACCCATCAAGTCCAGTTCATCAGTGCGGTCGCCGGTGGTCCGACCGAGTATGCTGGAGACAACATGCGCGAAGCGCACGCGCATCTCGATATCGACGAAGACCACTTCGACGCCGTCGGGCGGTATCTCGAAACCGCGCTCCGAGAGAACGGCGTCGGGGACGACAATGTCGAGGCGATTATGGCCGAAGTCGTCGCACTGAAGGAGCCAATTCTCGGCCGATAGCGACCACCGTTCCAACGAGTTTCGCACACTCGGTTAGACGTACTCACCTTTGCTTTCGTACACCGACGGGTCGTCTTTGAACTTCCGCGCGATATCTTCGAGCGTCGTAATTTCGACGTTTTCGTGTTCCTTTACGTACTGGATGAACTCCTCGAGGTGCGGTATCATGTGTGGAAGCCCGTGGAGGTCGGGGTGGATCGTCAGCGTGTACACTCCCGCCTCGCGCCGATTGTACAGGAAATCGAACTGCCGTTTGTAGTACTGTTCGTACATCATCGCGGGGTCTTTGTATCCCGTGTGGTAGTTCGGCTGTTTGACGAACAGCATCGGCGGAATGTCGTCCCGATACCAGCTGATGGGGATTTCGACGACGTCCGTTTCCTCCCCGTACTGGTAGGGTTCCATCCACGTCTCGGGGGAATTGTCGTACTCGATCTTCTTCCACGAATCGCCCTTCCGCATCCATGTTGGTTCGAACTGCGTTTCCATCAGACTGCTGTCGTAGAGGAAATCGTGCTTTTCCACGAGGTCGGGCGTGTTCTCGCTGTACTCCCACCAACTGGCGCGGTGACCGGCGGGTTTCTCTCCCGTTACGTCCTCGATGAGGTCGATGGAGGCTTCGATGATCGCGTCCTCCTGTTCGCGGGCGAGATCCGTCGGATTTTCGTGGGAGTAGCCGTGAACGCCGATTTCGTGTCCGTCTGCCGCGACGGCCTCGACTTCGTCGCGGAACGTTTCTATCGTGTGGCCGGGGATGTACCACGACGTATCGACGTTTTCGTCCTCGAAGAGTTGGACTAGTCGAGGAATGCCTTCCTTCCCCGCCGAGATGCCTCGAGAGAGGTCTGCGGGCGAGTCTTCTCCGCCGTACGATCCGAGCCACCCCGCCACACAGTCAGCGTCGATGCCGATTGCGACGTCAATATCACTCATTGTCGAGGAGATAACGGTTCGAACGTTCTTAGAAGTATGCCCCGCTATGGGTCTAGCTCGTACTGCGGTGTGAAAAGGCGAGGAGTATTGAAACAACGGAGCGATGAGTAACTTATGCGCCCGACGATTTCGATACTCGGAACCGGCGGCACCATCGCAAGCACCGACGGTGCGGACGGAGCGACACCGAGCAAAAGTAGCGAAGCGCTCGTTACGGCCGTCCCGCAACTCGCCGACTACGCGGCCCTCGACGTGCGCGAGGTCGCCCAGCGACCCAGTTTCGACATGGATATACCAACGCTGGAGGAACTCCGGCGAGCGATACGAGAGACCGTCGAGGGGGGTGCCGACGGCATTGTCGTCACTCACGGGACAGACACGATGGAGGAGTCGGCGTACTATCTCGATTTGGCGCTCGACGTCGGCGTGCCGGTCGTCGTCACCGGCGCACAGCGGCGTCCCGACGAGGTGAGTCCGGATGGCCCCTCGAATCTCGTCACGGCAGTTCGGGTGTTCACCGACGAGCGGATTCGAAACACGGGCGGCGTCTACATCGCGTTCGACGAAGAGCTGCACGCGGCCCGCGACGCGACGAAGCGACATACGCGCAAACTCGACACCTTCGAGTCCCCCGAGAAGGGTCCGGTAGCGGTGACCACCCGAGACGAAGTTCGGTGCTACCGAGAACCTAGAAGTTACTCTGCTAATCTGGATGGAAGTGGTGACCTATCGGACATCGACGTTCGAATGGTCAAATCCGGGGCGGGCGTCGGTGGCGACCAGATAGAAGCGGCGCTCGATACGGGAGTCGATGGACTGGTTGTCGAAGGAACCGGTTTGGGGAACACGACCGCAGCAGTGGGAGATGCAATCGAGCAAGCAATTTCGACTGGCGTCCCCGTCGTCGTCACGTCACGCTGTTACGCCGGTTCGACGGCACCGGTGTACGGAACGCGCGGAGGTGGCCGAACCCTCGCGAACCACGGAGCGATGCACGGCGACGACCTCCCGACTCACAAAGCACGACTCAAACTGCTCTTGGTTCTCCGGCACGTCGATGACCCGTCCCACACGCGACGGTATTTCAGCAGGATCGGGCGATAGACCCAGTCGGAGCTCGAGCACGGTCGGATTCTCGCCCTCTCCGCACGTCAGGTCTCACCGGGTGACGCATCTTGCACTTCGATTACCTTGGCCTGCGAGAGGAATTTCTGGCCACCACCCGTGCGAATCTGAATCGTTCGACCGGGCAAATTCGGGTCGTCATCAGCAGCCGGCTCTTCTGGAACGGAGATAGCGACAACCTCGTCCAAAGTGACGGTTCGTCGCTGAATCGGATCGCCGTCGTATTCGACCGTCTCCCACGTTTCGACGTCGAAGTCTGCGATATTCGTACCGAAGTACTCCTCCGAATCCTTGTTCACTGAATCCTCCGTTTGGGACTCTCCCGCCGTCCGATTCCCGTCCGTGACCTCTTCGTGCTGGTACTGATAGAAGGATGCGAGCATCGTCATACATACAACGACCATCCAGTAAAGAGATGGCCATGAATAGTTATGCAATATTAATCGCCGCCGAAGAAATGCGGGCGAATTATTCGAGGGATGAAAGTCGGCTATCGGTGGGAGAGCAGTACCGAGACGAAATCTGACTATCCAAGGTGGAAATTCATTAGCGAAGACAAATTAGTGAGAGCTCGCTGACGAATATTTATTTTTAGAACGTGCGGGGGAATGAACCAGCCTTTCTTCGTTTGCTTGGTGAACCGGCTAGACGGTCGCGATGCGATACCGACGCTTCCCGACGATTCGAGGACGGTCCGAGTGGAAGAAGTACACATAATCCGTTTGTATCGTACACAAAAAACTTAAACGATATCCGAACAACCTATCGAGTGACGTTGTCATGCCACAAGCCGTCTTCGATAGAAGCGAATATGAACGGCGGATAGCGCGGACGAAAGAACGAATGCGCGAGGCGGAGCTAGACGCGCTTGTCGTCTCCGACCCTGCAAACATGAACTATCTCACGGGGTACGATGGCTGGTCGTTCTACGTCCATCAAGCCGTCATCGTAACCCACGACCGCGACGAACCGGTCTGGGTCGGGCGGGAGATGGACGCGAACGGCGCACGCGCGACGACGTGGCTCGCCGAGGAGAGTATCCGCTCGTACAGCGACGACCACGTTCAATCGCCGTACGACCTCCACCCGATGGATTTCTTCGCCGAGATATTGGAAGAGCTCGACGCCGAAGACGCCCGCATCGGCCTCGAGATGGACGCCTACTACTTCACCGCGAAGTCGTACACCCGACTTCAGAAGAACCTCCCCGACGCCGAGCTCGACGACGCGACGCTCCTCGTCAACTGGGTTCGAGTCATCAAATCCAAACAGGAGCTAGAGCTTATGCGTCAGGCCGCCCGCATCTCCGAAAACGCGATGCAGGCCGGACTCGACGCGGTCGGCGAGGGCGTTCCCGAATACGAAGTGGCGGCAGAAATCTACGACAGCCTCATCCGGGGAACCGACGAGTTCGGCGGCGACTACCCCTCCATCGTTCCGCTGATGCCGTCCGGCGACCACACAGGAACGCCGCACCTCACGTGGACTGACCGCCCCTTCGAGCGCGGCGATCCAGTCATCATCGAACTCTCCGGTTGTCGGAACCGGTATCACTCCCCGCTGGCGCGAACCACTTTCGTCGGCGACCCGCCCAAGGAGATGCGGCACCGAGCAGAAATCGTCGTCGAAGGACTCGAAGCGGCGCTCGACCACGTCGAACCCGGCGTCACCGCCGAATCTGTCGAGCGAGCGTGGCGCGACGTCATCGAAAAGTACGATATCGTGAAAGAGGACCGTATCGGCTACTCGATGGGACTCGGCTACCCGCCGGACTGGGGCGAACACACGGCCAGTCTCCGCCCCGGCGACGAGACGGTGCTCGAAGAGAACATGACGTTCCACACGATTCCGGGACTCTGGTTCGACGACTTCGGTGTCGAACTCAGCGAGACCTTCCGCGTCACATCGAACGGTGCCGAAGTGCTGGCCGAGTTCCCGCGGGAACTCTTCACCGCCTAACGAAGCGGAATTCCTTTTCTCGACCAACTCTGCGCGACAGCGCTTCGCCCAGCTTTTCCACCGGATGGTCGGGGGTGGTCGTTCGCCTGTCATCCCCGATTTGGGTTCGACACGACGCGCCGGGTGCGACCACCTTGTCTCCGTCGCTGGCGTTGATTTGGTCGAAGAGAATATCCCCGATTGCTCGACTCAGCGAGTAGTGCTCGGATTCGTAGCCGAACGACCCGGCCATGCCACAACAGCCCGAGTCGAGCGCGTCCACCTCGTAGCCCGCCGCACGGAGGACGTTCGCGGCGTGTCCGTCCTTCTTCGTCGCCTTCTGGTGGCAATGACCGTGGTACGTGAGACACTCGTCGGGGGCGTCGAAATCGATGGCGTCCGTCTGGTCGAACC
The DNA here is from genome assembly GCF_020700235.1 of Haladaptatus pallidirubidus. GTDB lineage: Archaea > Halobacteriota > Halobacteria > Halobacteriales > Haladaptataceae > Haladaptatus > Haladaptatus pallidirubidus. Next base: position 1,499,373 of record NZ_CP085301.1, read on the forward strand.
TGTCGAAATACTCCATGACGCCGTAGGCGTTTGCCGCGACGCGCTCGACGGATTGCCCCGAGAGCAGGTCGCAGTAATCCGACTGAAACATCACGGCGTCAGATGGTTCAACTAATACCACGTCCCAGCCGTCGGCGACGCGAGGCGCGAGCGCCGAAACGTTGTGTTCGGCGCGTTCCCGGGACATGTCGAGAAAGCCCTTCGAGTGGGCTGGACGGCCCGTCGCAGTCACATCGCCGGGAATCCGAACGTGAACGCCCGCGGCCTCCAGCACTCGGACGGCGGCTTTTCCGGCGTCGGGATGGTTGTAGTTCGTGTAGGTGTCCGGAAAGAGCAGGACGCGACGCGTCGCATCCTGCTCGGAGACGCGTGCGCCACCGCGGCTCTCGAACCAGTCTTCCATACTCTCGCGATGGAACGTCGGTAGCGTTCGCTCGCGGGCGATTCCGAAGACTTTCTCGGCGATGGTGCGCGACCCCGGCAGTTTCGTGGCCCAGTTCGAGAGCGGCGCAAGGGCACTCCCGAGCGCCGAAAGCTGGTCGATGTTCGCAAAGATTTGGTCGCGGATGCTCGCGCCGTTTCGCTGGTGATGTTCGTGTTCGACTTCCGCCTTGAGCTTCGCCATATCGACCTCGCTGGGGCAGTCGCGGGCGCAGCCCTTACAGCCGATACAGAGATCCATCACCTCGCGCATGAACTCCGCGTCGAACTGCTCGTCTTTCGAAAACTCGCCGCTCATGGCTTGGCGGAGCATATTGGCTCGTCCCCGGGTGCTGAGGCTCTCCTCTTCGGCGGCCCGGTAGGTCGGGCACATCACGCCGCCGGTCGTCTCCTGCCCGCCGCGACAACCGCCACAGCCGTGACAGAGTTCGACCATCCCCTGAAAACCGTTCTCGTTCTGCCAATTGAGGGTCGGGTCGAATCCCGAGTCGAACTCGTAGTCGGGCGAGAATCTGAGGTTTTCGGTCATATCCACGTCGCCGCAGACCTGTCCGGGGTTGAGGAGCCAATCGGGGTCGAAGGCGGATTTGAGGTCGCGGAACACCTCCCAGACGCGCTCGCCGTACAATTTTCGGTTCCACTGGGTTCTTGCGCGTCCGTCGCCGTGTTCGCCCGAGACGCTCCCGCCGTACTCGACCACGAGGTCGGTCACGCCGTCCGCGATGGCTTCCATCTGATTCACCCCCGCCGTACTCTTCGTGTCCACGAGCGGGCGCATGTGCATGCAACCGGGGCCAGCGTGAGCGTAAAAGCTGGCGAAGGTATCGTTCTCTTCGAGCACGCGCTGGAAGTCGGCGACGTAGTCGCCGAGGTGCTCGGTCGGAACCGCGGTGTCCTCGATGAACGAGATGTGCTTCGCGTCGGACGTTCGGGAGAGCAGGATGGGCATCCCGCTCTTTCTGAGTTTCCACAGTTGTGCGCGCTCGGCGTCCTCGTACGCTTCCAAAGCGGCGAACGCACCCGATCGATCGGCGGCTGTGTCAGCGACCGAATCCTCGACAGATGCCTCGTTTGTCGAGGGTTCATCGCCGACGCGGTCGGCGACGAGGTCGGCGACTTTCTCGCGTCGTTCGTCGTCCGAATCGGCGTAGAATTCGACCAGCAGTGCCGTCTCGGTGCCGTCCGGAAGACGCGCGGCGACCTCGGCGAACTCTTCGGTCTCCCGCGCGAGGTCGAGCAGTACATCGTCGATGGCCTCGACGGCCGCCGGGTCGTGGTTGCGCACGATGGCGTCCACGTCGACCATCGCGTCGAGAAGGTCGCGGTACGCGAGTAGGGCGACGGACTTCGTTTCCGGAATCGATTCGAGTGAAACGGTCGCCTCCGTGATGACGCCGAGCGTCCCTTCACTCCCGGCGAAGAGCCGAGCGAGGTTGATTACGCCTTCCTCGCTCACGGCTTCGCTGTTCACGTCGTTCGAGGCGCGACGCGCACCGCGCGATTCTGCTATCAATCGGTCGAGATTGTATCCCGAGACGTTGCGTTTGAGTTGGGGATAGGCGTCGCGAACCGCGTCCGACTCCTCGTCGATGACGCGGCGAACCGCGTCGTATATCTGCGCTTCGCGGTCGCCTTCGGGGTCGGCGCGGTTCCGGAGTTCGTTGATGGTCAGCTCGCCAAACGTCGTCACGGTTCCGTCCGACAGGACGACTTCGATTTCCTCCACGTAGGCGTCTGTCTTGCCATATTTCAACGAATGCGCGCCGGTCGAGTTGTTGCCGATTGCGCCGCCGAGCGTGCTCCGATTTCCGGCGGCGGGGTCGGGCGCGAACTTCAGCCCGTGCCTGGAGACCGCCCCGTTTAACTCCGCGAGGACGGTTCCGGCTTGCGCTCGCACCCGTCGTTCGTCGGCGTCGATATCGACGACGTCGTCCATGGCGACGGTAAAATCGAGGACGACTGCCTCGTTGACCGCCTGTCCGGCAAGGCTCGTTCCGCCGCCCCGAGGAAGAACCGGAATCCCGCGCTCGGCGCAGTACTCGACGACCGCGGCGACATCCGCGGTCGATTGCGGGAGGACGACGCCGACGGGCGTCACCTCGTAGGCGCTGGCGTCGGTGGCGTACAACTGTCGAGAGTACTCATCGAATCGAACCTCACCATCGATGCGGTCGGTGAGGTCTGCCACGAGGGCGGAGCGCGCGACGTCGCCGCCGACGTAGTCGTAATCGGCCCGCGAGTCGTTTGCTGGTTCGACGGTCGAGTCGGTGTCGGCGTCTACGTCCGCGCGTTGGCGGGACGGTCTGGGGTCTTGCGATGCCATCGTCTCGTTACGCGGAATCCGGTGCGAGCACTCGATTTTCCAACGATTCCCCGGCGTCGAGCCGTTCGACGTTTTTCGCGACGATGTCGGCGAGCCGCTCCCAGTGGCGCGGCGTGTGTCCGCCGGTGTGGGGCGTGATGAGACAGTTTTCGAGATTCCAGAGCGGATGGTCGGCCGGAAGCGGTTCGGGGTCGGTCACGTCGAGCGCCGCCCCGCGAATCTTGTTCGACCGGAGCGCGGAGACGAGAGCGTCCGTATCGACGATGCCCCCCCGTGCGGCGTTGACGAGGACGGCGTCCGGCGGTAGCGTCGCGAATTCCGATTCCCCGACGAGGCCGCGCGTCGTCTCGGTGAGCGGACAGGCGACGACGACGTACTCGCTCCGCGAGAAAGCCTCGTGGACGGCGTCCTCCTCGAACCCGACGACTTCGCCCGTCGGGCCGCCTTTCTCCGGCGAGTAACGAACACCGATGGTCTCCACGTCGAACCCCTGGAGACGCTGGACGACCGCCTTCCCGATGGAGCCGAGCCCGATGACCGTGACGGTGCTGTCGGTGAGTTCGCCAGACTGGAAATGTCTCCACTCGGCGCGTTGTTTGCGTCGCCACCCCTCGTGGAGGCGGCGCGCGAAGACGAGCACGTTGCCGATGGCCTGCTCGGCAATGCCGGGGGCGTGGATTCCGCCGGCGTTCGTCACGGCGACGCCGCGTTCCGCGACGGCGTCCATCGGGACGTGGTCGGTTCCGGCGAAGGTGCACGCGAACAGTTCGAGGCGCTCGGCGCGGTCGAGCAAGTCTTCCTCGACCGTGATGCCGGTGACGACTCGCGCGTCGGCGACGAGTTCGCGCTCCTGTTTCGGAGTTCGAGCGAGCGCGACCGTCCGGTCGGGAAGGCGTTCGCGCAACTCCTCGGCGTACGATTCCATCGAAAGTCCTTCCGTCCCCTCGCGGAGGACGACAATATCCGGGTTTGCACTCATTCTTTCACCATCGCGTCACCCGACGCGAATCGATAATCGAATCATTGTGACAGCCCACCTTAGTCCTTTTGTGTAGTCGATGTCAACGAAAAGTGTTTACAATTAAGTAGTCGGAGCGTGTCAGTACTACACATGTCCGAGTCGATACGAGACCGCCTCTCTGACGTTCGGCGCGAGTTCCACCGGTATCCGGAGCCCGCGTGGTGCGAGTTCCACACGACCCACCGACTCGTCGAAGAGCTACGCGAAATCGGCGTCGACGAACTCGCCGTCGGAACCGAGGCATACGACAGCGACGACCGGATGGCCGTCCCCGAAGACGACGAAATCGAGCAGTGGTACGAACGAGCGCTCGAACGCGGTGCCGACCCCGACCTCCTCGATACAATGGCGGGCGGAAACACGGGTGTCGTCGCCGCCCTCGACAAGGGCTCCGGGCCGACGGTTGGTCTCCGAGTCGATATCGACGCCCTGTTCATCGAGGAATCGACGGCGGACGACCACGCGCCCGCGGCGGAAGGATTCCGGTCGGAGGGGGACGGGACGATGCACGCCTGCGGGCACGACACCCACATGACGTGGGGTCTCGCTGTCCTCGAAGCCATTGAGGAGAGCGATTTCGAGGGGGAACTCGTCGTCTTCTTCCAACCCGCCGAGGAGGTGTCGGGCGGCGGTCATCCGATGGCCGAGAGCAGGTTCGCCGACGACCTCGACTACCTCTTCGCCGTCCACGTCGGTCTCGACCACCCGACGGGCAAGGTCGTCGCCGGTATCGAGCGACCGCTCGCCATGTGCCACGTCGATGTGACGTTCGAAGGAACGTCCGCACACGCGGGCAAAGCGCCCGAAGAGGGAGATAACGCGATGCAAGCGCTCGGAACCGCAATCCAGAACGCTTACGCCATCCCGCGCCACTCGGAGGGGATGACCCGCGTGAACCTCGGGAGGGCGGAAGCGGGCACCGCGAGCAACGTCATCGCCGAGCGCGCGCACGTCGCGGCGGAGGCGCGCGGCGAGACGACCGAGCTGAAGGAGTACATGAAATCCCGCCTCACGAGAACGCTCGAATCGGCCGCCGAGATGCACGGCTGCGACGTAGATATTGACGTCGTGAGCGAATCGCCGCGCGCCGACAGCGACGCCGAACTCGCCGAAATCGTCGCGGACGCGGCCCACGATACCCACGGCGTGAACTCGGTCGTCCCGGCGGCTGATTTCGGAGCCAGCGAAGACGCGACGTTCCTGATGGAGCGAGTGCAGGAAGGGGGCGGTTTGGCGACGTACCTCATCGTCGGCACCGACCACCCGACGAGCCACCACACCCCGACATTCGACGTGGACGAACGAAGCCTCGGTATCGGCGTCGAGGTTCTACGGAAGTCGATACTCGCCGTCGCGGCGGACGACCCATGAGTTCCGAGCGACCGAACGACGGGGTGCCGACCGCGGAGGAGGTCGTCGCGCTCGCCAACGTGGAAGACGCCCAAACCCGACTTGAAGGGGTGGTGCACCGAACGCCGCTCGACCGCTCGACGACGTTCGCGGAACGGAGCGGGGCGGCGTCGGTGGGACTCAAACTGGAGAACATGCAGCGAACCGGCTCGTTCAAAATCCGCGGCGCGTACAACGCGATGTCCCAACTTTCGTCGGTGGAGCGCGGCGTCGTCGCGTCGAGCGCGGGCAACCACGCACAGGGGGTCGCCCTCGCGGGGCAGTTGCTCGACATCGAAACGACCGTCGTCGTTCCTGAGGTGACCCCCTCGGCGAAGCGAGAAGCGACTCGCGGCTACGGTGCCGAGGTCGTCGTCGAGGGCGACACTTACGAGCGCTCCTACGAGTACGCCCTCGACCTCGCCGACGAGAAGGGACTGTCGTTCGTTCACCCGTTCGACGACGAGGAGATTATCGCGGGACAGGGAACCGTCGGCATCGAACTGCTCAAACAGTATCCCGAACTGGATACCGTTCTCGTCTCCATCGGCGGCGGTGGGCTGATTTCCGGTATCGCGACCGTACTCAAGGCTCACGACCCGGACATCCGCGTTGTCGGCGTCCAACCCGAGGGGGCATTCCACGCCAAGCCATCGCTCGAACGCGGTGAAATCCACGAGCTACCGGACGTGGACACCGTCGCGGAGGGCATCGCCGATGCGCGCCTGTTGGAGAAGACCTTCGCCGTGGTCAGCGAGCGCGTGGACGACGTGGTCAGCGTCAGCGACCGGGAGATGAGCGTCGCCGTGACGCTCCTCGCCGAACGCGCAAAGAGCGTCGCGGAGACCGCGGGCGCAGCGCCGCTCGCGGCGCTGCTCTCCGGCGCGGTGGATGCGGAAGGCGAACACGTCGCCGTCGTCGTCTCCGGGGGGAACGTGAACCTCGCGGAGCACGCCGAACTCACGCGAACCGGGCGGATGGAGCTCGGGCGGTACGCCGAGGCGCGCCTCGGCGTCGCCGACTGGCCGACCGGTCTCGATTCCCTTACGGCGACGGTCGAGCGTCACGGCGCGGAACTCGACGTGTTGGAGCGCGCGCGACGAACCGCCGCAGACGACCCGAATCGGACGCCCGTCACCGTCGGCGTGGCGGGTAGCGGGCCCGAGCATATTTCGGACGTGATGGACGCCCTGGACGGGCAAGACGGAATCGCGGTCGAAGATGACACCCTCGATTGAATCGTCTTCGAATTCGGTTTTCGCGGTCAAAACTCGTCGAAGGGCGTTCACGCCGCGTCGATAGCATCGTTCAGAATGGAGATGCCGAGTTCGATTTCGCGCTCGGTCGAGTCCAGCGGCGGGAGCAGACGGATGGTTTTCTCGCCGCAACCGAGGGTGAGCATCCCGCGTTTCAGCGCCTCCTGAACGACCGCATCGCGCCGCTCCGCCGTATCGAATTCCACGGCGAGCATTAGCCCCTTTCCGCGCACGTCGTCCACTTTCGGGGACGCGCCGTCTCGGAGCAGTTCTTTGGCTTGCCGACCGCGTTCGGTCGCGTTGGCGAGTAAGTCGTGTTCCTCGATGGCTTCCAGCGTGAACACGCCCTGCATCGACGAGAGGAGGTCGCCGCCGCCGAACGTCGAGCCCAGGCGATTTTTCTCCGACGGGAAGACGTCCGAGCGAGAGATGGTCGCGCCGACGCGGAGGGCTTTCGCGCTGGCGATGACGTCGGGTTCGATGGGATAGTGGTCCGCCGCCCACATCTCGCCGGTTCGACCCACGCCGGACTGGATTTCGTCTACGACGAGTGGAATGTCGTACGTCTCGCAGACGTCGCCCACTTCGGCCATGAACTCGGTGCTCGGAAATCGATAACCTCCAACGCCTTGAATCGGCTCTATGACGACGAACGCAACCTCCTCGGGGTTGACGTGGCCGCCCTCGGGTTGGAGCGCGCTCCGGAGTTGCGAACCGTCTCCCGTAAAAAATCCGCAGTCGCAGGTTTCGGCGGTGCCGTCGCGGTCGTCGCAGAACGGAACCGTGCGAACGCCGGCTATTTCGGGGTAGTGGCGCGTGTACACTTCGTTCGAACGAGTGACGGAAAGAGTGCCGAGCGTTCGGCCGTGAAAACTCCCGTCGAAGGTGTAGGAGTACTTGGCAGTCGGGTTACGGTCGTGGGTAATCTTCATCGCATTTTCCATCGCCTCGGCGCCCGAATTCGAGAGGAAGACGGTGTCCATTCCGTACTGGTCGGAGACATCGACGAGCTTCTCGACGAGGTGGCTCGACGCCGGAAAATCGGCTGTTTTCGGGGATTCCCCGGAGCCGAAGTACATGTCCTGCCCGGCGATTTTCATCGGTTCGACCAGCGAAAATTCGCGCAGTTTGGAGAGCAGTTTCTCGTTGTTGTATCCGAGCGGCGCCGCACCGATGTGACAGGTGAAATCGAGGAGGACGTTCCCGTCCACGTCGGAGACGAACGGACCGTCCGCGTCGCCTGTCACGTCCCAGACGAACTCGTGTGAAAACTCGCTCGGTGCCGCGTGTTCGTGATGAAAATCAATCCATTCTTGCGCATTTTCCCCGGGAAACGCGCCCACGTCGGGGTTTGCCGTGTCCCTATCCATACACAAAGTTCGTATATACCGTTATTAAAACTTGTTGTCGATTCCGCGAGAGTAGGCAGCCGCCGGACAAACCGGCGGGTGGTCAGTCGTCGGCAGTCGGAGGTTGTTTGGGGGATTCCGGTTGATCCGTCGCGTCGGACGAACCGATGAGTTTAGTCTGATCCTGGAGCAACACGCGGCCGTACTCCGAGCTGAACTCCTTGATGAGTCCGAGCATCGCGGTGAAGCAGACAAAGGCGAACGGGGTACCCGTGATGATGGCCGCCTGCTGGAGCGTGTCGATGGCCCCCCCGCCGATCGTCATGAGGATGGCGGCGGTCATCCCCAGGACGACGCCCCAGAAGACCCGGTTGATGTTCGACGGATGGGCCTTCCCGCCGGTGGTCATCATCGATACCGCGAGCGTCGAGGAGTCCGCCGACGTGATGAAAAACGTCGTCACGAGCAACATGAATGCCAGCATGAACACCGTCCCGAAGGGGAACGCGCCGAAGAGGATGAAGCCGGAGGCCTCCGCGCCGGGCGGGGCGTCGGCCAGCACCTGGCTGAAGTCGGCGATACCGTTGTGCTGGGCCCAGACCGCGGAGCCGCCGACGACGGTGAACCACGGAATGGTCGCCGCCGAGGTCGCGACGATTCCGGTGAACGCGACTTCGCGGACGGTCCGACCCTTCGAGATGCGCGCGATGAACAGTCCGGCGAACGGCGACCACGAGAGCGCCCACGCCCAGTAGAACACCGTCCAACTGTTGGCCCACTCCGTTCCACCGTCGACACCCGCCCCGGTAAAGAGGCTCATCGAGACGAAGTCAGTGATCATCCCGCCGAGCGCCTGCGTCCCAAGCAGCATAAGGAATACCGACGGGCCGACGATGAACGTCGTGAGCAGCAGGAGTATAAACAGCACCATGTTGAAGTTCGAGAGTCGGCGGATACCGCGATCGACCCCAAGTACCATCGAGACGGTGAACAGCAGCGTCATCACCGTTACGACGACGATAACGCCGAGGTCGCCGAGGTTGATACCCCACTGGAAGTTGAGTCCGGAGATGAACTGGCTCCCAATGAACCCGAGCGACGTCGCCACGCCCCCGATGGTCGCGAACACAGCGATGACGTCGATGATCTTCGCGAGCGGACCGTCAAGGTTGTCCTTGCCGAGAACCGGCGTGAGCGCCGAGGAGACCCTGAGCGGGACGTCGTCGTAGTTGTACGCGAAGTAACCAATGGCGATGCCCATGATGGTGAAGACGGCCAGTTGCGGGAGCGCCCAGTGGAAGAGCGTCTGCTGAACTGCGATGGTCATCGCCTCGGCCGACCGCGCCTGAACGTCGAACAGGGGCGAGGGGTTGTCGTAGTAGAACAACGCCTCCGTCGGACCCCAGAAGACGACGCCGGCGGCGAACCCTGCCGAGTATAACATTGCGAAGAAGGAGAGGAAACTGTACTCCGGCGGTTCGTCGCCGAACTTGATCTTTCCCCACGGCCCGATGATCAGGAACAGCAGGAAGATGACGATGAGGAAGACGATGAGCAGCAGCGCCCAGTTGAGATACTGATTCATTATGCTGTTGGCGATGCCGATTCCGTCCTGAACCGTGGTCGGGCTGATGAAGTACAGGACAATCAAACCGACCGTCAGGCCAGCGCCGAAAAGGAAAATGAACGGGTCGAGTTCCTCGCGGAAGCGACCGACCGCGCCCAAGTCGTCCGAACTACTCACGTGCGATCACCTCGCTCGGGGTCGTGAACTGCCGACCGTTTCAGGGTGCGGTCGACCGAGATGCTCCTCAGCCGGACTCCGAGTCGTTCTTCCGATGGTATCACGCTCCGTCCGAGCCGATTTCGTATGGTATTGTTCATGGAAGATTCCTCACAAACCGTGCGGTTTGATGACGTACGTCAAGTCAGTCGTGAAATATCGTGATAAACGTTACGATTATTGAAACCAGCGGATACGATTTACGTTTACAGAATTGGTGTCGGACATTACCTGTGATCCTCTATTACAGTATGCATAAATTACATCTTCGTCGGTAAACTATCTATCGGGCAGTACGAAAACTTATCTCAGGAAGTTAGCGCAGTCGTTCTGAATCGACCGTAAACGATTGTCGAAATCCGTTTGTATCTCTCGCACGGTTGACGACGCCGATTCAGCGCGTCGGTCAATCGTGGTTTTCTGCTCGAACGATGGTCGATTTTGGAACTCCGCAACCCTTAATCACGGCCATACACAAAATCTGTATATGAGTGATCAGGCCGACGAAATTGACTCCCCGAATGAACTCGCCTACTCCGCCGACAGGGACCGAGGTATCCTCACGCCGAGCGATAGGGAGTACCTAATCGGACGGAAATCCGACTACACCGAACACTCGAAGAAACAGAAACGAAATCGAATCCGCCGACGCCTCCGCAACGCCATCCTCGACTTTACGATTCTCTTCGAGCATCTCGAAGGCCGCGACCGAGAAACCGTCTTCAATCCCGACGACGACGCGCGAGACGCCTACACGCAGGGAATCACCGATATGCTCGCGTTCCTTCACCTCGGGACGATGGGCTACTACACACCGTTCAAGGACATGCTCGCACAGGGGGTCAACAAGGCAGAACAGGAGTTGGCCGGGTCGGACTACCGCATGGTAACCGTGGACTTCAACGTCGATCCCGTCGGACGAATCGACGTGGACGAGGTCATCGACAAACTCGAATTCGGTGACTTCGAGGAAGTTACCGACGAGGAACTCCGCGCGTTTGTCCGCCTTCTCGCCGAATCCGACGATTTCTCCGCGACATCCATGCGTTCAGACATGAAAGAACAGATGAGCGAGTTCATCGAGAAGGTCAACGCAGCGACGGAGCAGCGAGACCAGCGAGTAGAGGAACTCAACGACTGATTGTCGCCACTGATCAGCCGAGGTACGCCACCGCGTCCATCTCGACGCGCACGTCCCCTGGTAGCCGCGCGACCTCAACACAAACTCTCGCAGGCGGGTCGCCGGGGAATCGTGCGCCGTAGGCGTCGTTAACCGCGTCGTAGTCGTCCAGTTCCGTCAGGTAGACGGTCACTTTGACGACGTCGTCGAGTCCGTCGCCCCCCGCTTCGTCGACGACGGCGGCGACGTTGTCCAGCACTTGGTCGGTCTGGGCGTGGATGTCGCCCTCAACGTCGTCGCCAGTTTCGGGGTCGACGGGACCGTAACCAGAGACGTACAGCGTGTCTCCGGCGCGAACGCCTTGCGAATACGGATTGTCGTTGCGCGGTGCTTCGTCTGTCACGATTCGGTTGGTATTACTCATAGTCGATTTTGGGTATGGTGGTCAGTATGGTAAGTCGGAATGCGGTTCAGGCGGTCTGCTGTTCGGCGGTCACCTGCTGGATGGCCTCGACAATGACGTCCATCGCCGTCTCGGCCAGCTCCTCGGTGAGAACGAGCGGCGGGAGGAGTCGCAATACGTTCCCGTGTCGCCCGGCTTTCCAGACGAGGACGCCGCGTTCGTAACAGTACCGTTGGATGGCTTTGACAGTCTCTTTGTCCGGGCTCCCCTCTGCGTCAACGAACTCGGCACCGATGAACAGCCCTTTTCCTCGAACCTCGCCGATTCTATCCGTTTCCATCGCGACGTCGCGCAGGCGGTTTCGGATGGACGTACCGAGTTCACGTCCGTGAGCGAGCAGGTCGTGGTCTTGAATGTATTCGATGGCTCGCGTGCCTGCACGCATCGCCACGACGTGCCCGCGGTACGTTCCTGCGTGGTCGCCCGGCCCCCACGTGTCGAGATCTTCGTGGTACATCGTCGCCGAGAGCGGGAAGCCGACGCCGCCGAGCGCCTTGGCCGTCGTCATCGCGTCCGGAGTGACGTCGTACCACTCGCTCGCCCACCATTGGCCGGAGCGACCGAGCCCACTCTGTATCTCGTCGAAGACGAGGAGCACGTCGTTGTCGTCGGCGATTTCTCGCAGCCCCGCAAGGAAGCCCTCGGGCGGCGTGATAACGCCGCCCTCGCCCTGAATCGGTTCGACAAAGATACCCGCCGGGTTCGCCAGCCCGCCGTACGGGTCTTCGAGAATCGCTCGAACCTCTTCGAGCGCGCGATCGACAGCTTCCTCCGGCGTCTTGTCCTGCCCAAAGGGATGGGGATAGGGAGCGTGGACGACGTCCGAGAGGAGCGGCGTGTAGTGGCCCTTGAAGCCCTTGTTTCCGGTGAGGCTCATCGCACCGCTGGTCGCGCCGTGGTACGCACCGCGGAAGGCGATGAGACCGTCGCCGCCCGTGTTGTACTTGGCGAGCTTTATCGCCGCCTCGATGGCGTCGCTACCGGTCGGCCCGCCGAAGACAACCCGATTGTTTCCGCGAAGTTGTCCGGGGGCAATCTCGTCGAGTTTTTCGATGAGTTCGAGACGCGCCTCGGTCGGAAAGTCGACGGTGTGAACGAGTTTATCCGCCTGTTCGTGCACCGCGTCGAGAACGTACGGATTCGCGTGCCCGACGTTCAGTACGCCGATACCGGCAAACATGTCGATGTACGTGTTTCCGTCGGCGTCGCGAACCGTCGCACCCTTACCCGCTTCGAACGCAATCGGGATGTCCTCGGGGTAGGCGACAGCACTGCTATCGATTTCGCGTTGTTTTTCCAGTAATTCCCGCGTGTTCGGTCCGGGGACGGTATCGACGTTCGGTGCATCCTCGTAGTGAAGTTGGTCGATCGGTGGCCCAGCCGTCATACGGCATACCATGTGAAACGATTATAAATAAGTTATCCACGAATTTCATAGAGAACATAAACGGATTTTGTATTCACCACTGGTGTTGTGTTCAATTACAAGTAATAGCACACACGATTTTTGTAACCAATTTGCGGTTCCACCGACGAGTCGGAAACAACCTCTTACGAGATAAATGCTGACAATTACTTCTCGACGACTCGGGGAATGGTTTGGTTCTGAAATTACCATCTTTCCGACACTATCAACGGGACGAACCTTCGATCATCCTCGCTTCAAACAAAACGTTACGCGTACAGGAAAGCGCTCGCCGATGCAGGCATCCCCGTTTAGCACACCCACTACGAAAATATGATTGCGATTTTGGCAACATGAACCAGCTTGTAGAACCGTTTCCCGCAATCGAAGCGACGAACGACGTGCAGACGCGATCCGGTAGAGCACTTCGGGGGGGGAGTTCGAGTAAACGCCCAATGGAACCCACAGCGGAATCAACTATCGAAACTACTGGCTATCGAGAAAATATAGGCCGGGTCTGTGAACTCAGCTCCGTTCGTACTCATCCAGCCACTCCGCAACTATTTCTTGAATCGCGATGGTTGTCGTGCCGATATTCAACATCTGATATCCATTATTTGCCTTTTCGTTGACATCACTCATTCCGAAGCCGAGTCCTCCTACGGGGACGCCCCGCTCGACACTACGCGAGCGAACGGTTTCGATAGCGTCCTGCACATCCGGATGGTCAAGTTCACCGGGGTGGCCAACTGCGACTGAAAGGTCGAACGGCCCGATGAAGACGAAGCCGAGGCTAGGAACATCCAGAATTGAGTCGATATTCTCGACTGCTTCGAGAGACTCTATCGTCACCCCGATAAGTACGTCTTCGTCTTCGGTAGCGGCGTAGTCGTCATCCAGACCCCACCGGCTCGCTCGTGGAATCGCGAGACCACGTTCGCCTGGCTCACCGTCGTAGTGGAAGTACGCCGCGCGTACGATGTCCCGGACTTCGTCCGCCGTATCGACGTGTGAGAGGAACACGTTCCTTACGCCAGCGTCCAGTGCTTTCCGGACAAGCGCCGGCTCTGTAACCGGTACCCGAACCAACAGCTCCGTCCCCGTAAGCTCACTCGCACGGAGTAACTGTTCCACTGCCGTTGCATCCCATGGACTCGGGCCAGCGTGTTCGAAATCGATCCAGACGAAATCGAGTCCGAGACCGCCGTACAGTTCGATAAGTGTCGGAGAGTACGCGTCTTCGGCCATCCCAAGCGTAATTTCGTCATTTTCGAGCCGTTTCCGCAAACTGGTTGTATTTCTCGATTGTACCATACGTATTCCCCCGGAGACCAACCAGAGTGATTCCCTCGGTGCGTTTTCGCGGCGCTTCAATTCACGATCGTTTCGTGCTGTTACTCTGGTGGCGAACGCACCAGATGCAGTATGCTAGCAACAATGATAGCCCTACTGGTCTCCGTCGGTAAGTCGCACAACGCGACTAGCGTAACCGGTTTCTCTACTCCTTCAAAGAAAATTCCTCGGGAGAATCCAGGTGCAGAGACGTTTGACATCGACAAGTCGTCACCGAGTAAATTGTTGCAACGGGCTGAAAACCGGATAGTCACGGAATTCGTCGCTGGAATCCACATAGCGAGCAAACCTCACCAGTAACATTTGACTTCGTTGATGATCCTACTGATAAACCAATCAGGAGAGTGGCACGGGGTTCTACTCTTCTGTGGGAAACACTTCGTAGTGCTTCACTGCCGGTTCGAATTCCAAGAGAAAGCTTTCATCTTCCGGATAATATTTTGCTGTTTCAATATCTGAGCCAGCAAATCGTTCGACTGCAGCTTTTGACTCCCAGAAAGTAAGGGTGAGAAAGTGCGCCTCGTCATCTTCGAGGCGTCGAAGAACATACGAGCCCCGATTGCCGCTGATAGCCTCGTAGTCCGGAATTGCTCGCTGGTTCAAAAATTCCAGATATTCCTCCGCCTTCTCTGTCGGTGTTCTTCCGTGCCAGATCCGAGCAATCATACACCCCTCAAGCTAGAGTCAGCCATAACCGTATCGCCCCCCAAAATTTGGGTTCACTCGAGAAGTGGTGAAGCAGTTCCGACGAAACATCTGATTCGTTTACTGGTTGAGTTGACTGGTGACAGCACGGTTAAGACGATATACAGCGTCACCTAGCTGCGAACCATGGAGCACTACTGATGAGTCACACCGACATTCAACCATTCACTATTGAAATCGACCAGGACGAACTTGACGACCTGTCCGAACGACTCGCTCGTACCCGCTGGCCCGATGAACTTCCTGGTGTTGGATGGGATTACGGTGTCCCCCTCGACTACCTGAAAGAGTTAGCCGAGTATTGGCAAACGGACTACGATTGGCGCAAACACGAAACGGCACTCAACGACTTCCCCCAATTCACCACTACCATCGACGGACAAACCATCCACTTCCTGCACGTCCGTTCGGAAGAACCCGATGCCATGCCGCTGATCCTCACCCATGGCTGGCCTGGCTCGATCGTGGAGTTCCTGGATATCATTAGACCCCTCACCAACCCGGAAGCGCACAGTGGTGACCCCGCCGATGCCTTCCACGTGGTGGTTCCCTCGATCCCTGGGTTCGGGTTTTCTGGGCCGACCCACGAGACGGGATGGACCCAACAGCGCATCGCAGCTGCCTTTGCTGAACTCATGGATCGACTTGGCTACGATCGGTACGGCGCTCAAGGCGGAGATGTCGGTGCCGGAGTTTCCCCGGACCTTGGACGGGTTGCTCCCAATCATGTCGTTGGAATCCACGTCAATGCCGCCACCGTTGGGTTCATGCCATTCCCACCGCTTGATGACACCGAACTAGACGAACTCTCCGACAGAGAGAAAGACCGTGTGAACAGAATTGAACACTTTATGAACGAGCAGTTCGGGTACGCACAGATCCAATCCACTCGGCCACAAACCTTGGCCTACGGGTTAACTGATTCGCCAGTGGGCCACCTGGCTTGGATCGTGGAAAAGTTCCAGGAGTGGACCCATGGCACCGAGCGCCCCGAAGACGCGGTCGACCGCGACCGGCTACTTACCAATGTGATGCTCTATTGGCTCACCGCCACTGCCGGCTCTTCTGCCCGTCTCTATTATGAGGATGCCCACTCTGACCAGTGGCCCCAGCCCTCCGATGTTCCTACTGGTGTCGCAGTCTTCGCCGAGGACGTCGCCATCCGACGCTATGCCGAACAGACCAACAACATCGTGCACTGGTCGGAGTTCGATCGTGGCGGCCACTTTGCCGCCATAGAAGTTCCCGAGTTGCTCGTCGATGACCTGCGGGAGTTCTTCCGAGCGCTCCGGTGACTACAGATCTGTTCGATCTGCGGGTATTGGTCGATCTGAAAAGGCGATATTCTTTTCTCACTAAAATCAGCCTCCTTGACGACGTGATGATAACCGATCTCCCCGCCTATTTTCAGTCGCATCGTGGGTTACGAGTTGAGACGACCGTCTCGTTGAACACTGCTGCTATCACACGAATTCCATGATGACTTTCGTTTCGATTTTCCGCAAGTGCTCACCGATCGTCCCCGCAGAGATATTCACTCGATCTGCAAGGTCGCTGAGGGTCGCGCGCCGCGGTATCTCGTAATAGCCTTCATCGATCGCTAGTTCTAACAGTTCTTGCTGGCGATCCGTCAGCAGGGACGCGAGCTGGCGCATATCCGGGTGGTACTCGCCGATCCCTTCGAGCGTAATCTGAATCCCGTCGGGAATTTCCGTGATCACCTCTCGGATCTTCTCGTCCTCTCCAATCATGGTTACCCGAAGCCCACCCTGATCGGTGTATTCCATCGGCCAGTCCACGACGATCTCGTACCGTCGGAATATACTAAGGAGGTCGGTCATGAGGGCATTTGCTCGAAAGTGGAGGTAGACGAGCCCTTCCGATGCCTCGGAACGCTCGACAGACAGCACCTCTGGATCCGCCTCTAGTACTTCCGTACTCTGTTCGAGGTCACCACGGAGTTGATAGAGTGCTACGCCGGTTCCGTCATCCAAGAGGTTGATGTAGTGAATCGCTTCACCTTCCACCGCTGGATCAGTAGCGTACTCACCGTTAGAACAGCGTTCATCGTCGATCCGAGGAATGACGAACGTAATATATCTCATACTATCGATTCGTTCTCTGTGTCTATAGTGCCTAGGACAACTGTATTCGGTCACTCAGTCTAGTACCGAGTTGAATGTACTGCGTCTGTCGCGGACGGTGGTGCATCAAAGAAAGAGTATGCGGTATGCGTATTTAAACCCGCCTCAGATGTACGGCGCTATTCGCATGCTTCGGTGGATCGTCCATATCACCAACGCATGCCGAGCAGAAACGCTGAAAGAAACAACACGAACCGAACTGAAACGAAATCACCAACTCTCGGCCAGACGATCGTCGCCGCGCTCTCCGAGCGCTTTGACCTTGCCGAGCATCGGCGGTATCTCGCACGCGATCTCGAAGGGGTGGTACTGGATCTCGGTGCGGGGAGCGGTGCAATGATCCCGTACCTGCAAACAGCAGTCCAGCGCGAGCCAGCGCTCCACCTGCATGCAATCGAACCGGATCCCAACAGGCGGGAGCAGGCGAAGCAAACAGCCAGCACGCACGATCTGGACATACAGCTGCGATCAGGACGGGCTGAATCCCTGCCCTATGCGGACGATACGTTCGACGTGGTCATCGCCTCCGCGGTGTTCTGTACGGTAGAAGATCCTTCTCGGGCCCTCGAGGAAGTCCATCGCGTCGTGAAGTCGGATGGCGTATTCCGCTTTCTCGAACACGTTCGGTCGGACGGTTGGCGTGGCTACGTCCAGGATGGGGTGACACCACTCTGGAAACGGATCGACAACGGTTGCCACCTCAACCGACGAACAGACGACTGGATCGCAGCAGGTCCCTTCGCTCTCAACGAGATCGAAACGCTAAGTATCGGTGTTAGCCCGTCCAGACCCTTCGTGCGCGGAACTGCCACGCCAGTGAGCCGTACCGAGACTGACAGCCGAATCGATAGGAGAGAGCATGTCTCTTCGTCTGTGTTGGAATCCTCAAGTGAGGATATATAACAGGAGTCGTACTGAAACATGAACACGAAAACAACTGTATTGACAATCCTCGGCGCCATCGTGGCGCTTCTCGGAATGTTATGGTTAGTTCAAGGCCTCGGAATCATCCAGATAGGCCCAATTTTGTGCGTCGCAGACTGCGAACCGATCACTGGAAGATCGATGCAGTGGACGGTCATCGGCGCGATAGCCCTGTTCGTGGGGATCGTCATTGTCCGAGCAGGGATGAGACGGTCCCCGGAGAAAGGAGACTAACAATGGAACTAAGGAAGGTTGTACCGCGGCGGACGCTCCTCGAGGCGCGCGCCTCGCCGACCGGTTCACCGCCGCGCTCTCCGCGCGGTCGGCCTGGATTACTTCGTCAGATTACTTCGTCACCCTGAAGGTGGCGGACCGGTTCCATGGTCCAGATCGCGCCGAGGGCCAAGGCATGAAAGCACCTGCCAAAGCTCTCCGCTAGAGGGCGTCCAGGCAAGAGAATAGCGTCCTGCAGCGACATGGTATTGAGTGAACTTGCAACCTCGATTTAGGGCCGGTGAGTGGTGCGAACGAACAAAAGGATGTTTTTCTAGTAGTGAACATCCGTCGGGATGATCCACGTCTGCTCGTCAGCAGCGAGCACATGCTCAAGGTGTTCACGATTACGAATCGCGTCGCCGACTTCGGTGTAGAGGTAGAGCGACGGGCCACGATATGCGCCGAGAGTGTAGCAGGTATGGCAAACAAGATCTTTTTCGTGCATGAGTTCGTCGGTACTGAACTCGGTGACTGCCGTTCTCACTCGTTCAATATTTCGTTCGAACTCCCGCGACCACTCCGCTTCGATCAGCCGAAAACACGTTCCTGAACTGGCGGTGGAGATTTAATACAACCGAGACTGTCTTTCTATGTCATGGGATATATTGTCAAGATGCCCAAATTGGGACTGGAAATGGACTCCGGGACACTCAACGTCTGGACCGTTTCCGAAGGCGATGCGGTGGAAGAGGGTGCCGTTGTTGCCGAAATCGAATCGGAGAAGACGACGGCCGAAATCGACGCCCGCGAGGATGGCGTGCTTCGACGGGTTTTCGTCGAGGAGGGCGGCGTGACCGACCCAGGGGCACCGCTCGGCATCGTCGCCGCACCGGATGCGGATATTGACGGTTTGATCGCGAAAGTTGAGGGTGAATCTGCGGAATCCTTATCCGAGACGTCCGCCGATGCCGGGGGTTCGAGTGCCATACAGGAGGGCGACCCACAGGCTGCTACCGACGGTTCAACTGCATCGGTGAGCGAGATCAAGGCAACGCCACGAGCGAAGCGACGGGCCGAGGAACTCGACGTGGACCTCACGGTCATCGACGGCACTGGTCCACAGGGTGCCATCGCCGAAAGCGACGTCGAGGCAGCCGCCAAGGATGAACCGGCTGACCCGACTGACGACGTGAAGGCGACACCACGAGCGAAACGTCGGGCAGCGGAGTTGGACGTGGTGCTCCATTCGGTCGAGGGAACTGGGCCGCAGGGAGCTGTGACTGAAGGCGACGTGGAGGCTGTAGCGGAGTCGATGGATGACGAAGCGGCGAAAACCAAATCGACGGATGAGGAAGCGACTACTACCGCAGTCACCGACGAAACCGAGATCCCCACGGAACGGGTGTTCGCTACGCCAAGCGCTCGCCGACTCGCGCGTGAGTTGGGCATCGATGTCGAATCCGTCGGAGCGGAAATCGATGACCGTCTTACGGAAACCGACGTTCGGATAGCAGCCGAGGGGATGACGAGTGACGAAAGCGAGACGGTACCCGGAACGCGGGAAGAAGAACGACCATTGACGGGGATGCGAAGTACCATCGCGGAGCGTCTCGGACAGAGTAATCGCGAAGCGGTCCACGTCACTGAACATCGGTCGGCTGATGCAGAGGAAATCCTTGCCGCCGCGACGGCCGCAGACGAGGCACTTTCTCCTGACGTGTCTGTAACCGATATCCTGTTGACGGCACTATCGGCGACGCTCGACGCCCATCCGGAGTTCAATGCCACCTTCGAGAACGACGTTCATCGGTTACATAAAGAGCACAACATCTGCGTTGCCGTCGACATTGACGCCGGACTCATCGCACCCGTCATCCCGGACGTGGATTCGCTCTCGGTTTCCGACCTCGCGGCAAAGCGCAGGGAAGTGACCGACCGGGCGCTCTCCGGTGAGTACACGATGGACGACCTTACGGGTGGAACTATAACCGTTTCGAACCTTGGTGTCCTTGGCGTGGAGCGCTTCGACCCGGTCATTAATCCGCCACAGATTGCCATTCTCGGCGTCAACACCATCAAACGCGAAGTGGTTCCGACCGATGACGACGATGTCACCGTCCGTAAGCGTATCTCTTTTTCGCTCTCATTCGACCACCGTATCGTAGATGGCGCGGACGCCGCACGGTTCCTCGGGACGCTCGTCGAACACGTTGAAAACCCGTGGCCGCTTGTGATCGCAGCGGACGAAAAGTAGCGCAGAAAACAGGTTTCCTTTCGGAAATCGCGTCACCCCGTGCGGAACAGCCCCTTTTCTGCGGCGCGTTCTATCACCGCATTGATTTGGACGAGTCGTGGACCGTCATCTACGGGCCGCAATCGGACAAATGCATTACGGACTTCTAGTTCGCGTTCGCCGTCGGCGCTGACGACGCCGGTAGTGACGTCGAACGCGAACGCTTCGCCGTCGTCGAGTACGCGGTACTCCTCGACAGGGATATGTGAGAGGACGCCTGGCACGGTGACCGCGTGTACTACCTGTTGCGGTTTGCTGGTATTCCCCAGTCGAAAGCCGACACCGCCGGGTTCGTCGGGACGGCAAGTCGCGAGTCCACCGGCGATGCCGGAAAGTCCGATTTCGTTTGGTGACGCCCGCGAGACAACGCCGCCGATGACGTCCTCCGGGTCGAGAATGGCTCGGGTTCCGACGAACTGCTGATCCAGAACCCCGAGGGTCGCGAGCCCTCGAATGTGGCGTTCGCCACTCTCATCGTCGACAACCGCTTTGACAGTTCCGTGCCGAACCGTCGTCTCATCGGCAGATACTGCTTTGCTTGCGATGAGTCCCGTGGCGATACCCGCGACGGTTCCATCGACCGCGGTGGGTACTACGTTGTTCGTTCCGGTTGAAATGCTCACGACGGGAACGTCCCCGATTCCGTGGGCGACGTCGCGACTAGTGCCGTCGCCGCCGAGCACGACCACGGCATCGGCGGCGTTCGAGAACCGTTCCGCCGCGTTACGTGTGTCTTCACCGGACGCCGTGACCGTCATGTTCAGCAGATCGACCGTTAAGTTCTCCGGTGCGTCGTCTACGATTCGATCAGCGAGGCCGGCGTTGTCCGGCATGACAAGTACCTCGGCGTTGTCTGTCATCGTCAGCCCTTCGAGGACGCAGGTTGCCGTCCGGCGCTTCGCGTAGTTGCTACTAACGCTCGCACCGCCCGTCAGTCGTCGGATGTCGCGGCCGGCGACCGGGTTGACGATGAATCCCACTGTTGGGGACACTTATACGACGCGGTTGATGGCCGCTTTCACGTCGTCGGCGTCCGGCAGGACTTCCTCCTCCAACGTCGGACTAAACGGAATGTGTACGTCCGCGACGCCAACGCGCTGAATCGGCGCATCGAGGCTGAAGAACGCGTTCTCCATGACGCGCGTCGCGATTTCCGCGTGGGTTCCGTACGAGAGTGGGCTTTCGTCGGCGATAACGAGACGGCCCGTCTTGTCCACGCTCTCGACGAGCGTGTCAGTGTCGAGTGGGTAAAGCGACCTGAGGTCGATGACCTCAACGCTCGTCTCGCCCGCGAGTTCGTTCGCGAGTTCGAGCGATTCGCCGACCAACCGTTGCGTCGCGACGACGGTCACGTCGTCGCCCTTGCGTTCGACGTTCGCCGTCCCGAGTGGGATGGTGAAATCTTCGTCAAGTGGAACATCGCCCGTCTGTTCGTACATCGCCTTGTTCTCGAAGACGAATACCGGGTCGTCGGAACGGATAGCCGACTTCAACAGGCCTTTCGCGGCCCGCGGTGTTCCAGGAGCGACAGCGATGATGCCCGGGAAGTGTGCGAACCACGTGTGCAGCGTGCCGGAATGCTGACTCGCGGCACCCATTCCGCCGCCCTCGGTCGTTCGAACCGTTACTGGCATCTCGGTCTTACCGCCGAACATGTAGCGGTTTTTCGCCATTTGGTTGATTATCTGCTCCGAGCAGACGCCGAGGAAGTCTGCGAACATGATTTCGACGACGGGCCGCGTTCCAGTCGCCGCGGCACCGACCGCCGCGCCCATGAATCCGGCTTCGCTTATCGGCGTGTCCCGAACCCGGTCCTCGCCGAATTCGTCCACGAGGCCGCTCGTCACTTCGAAGACGCCGCCAAACTCGCCGACGTCCTCGCCGATGACGAAAACATCCTCGTCATTGGTCAGTTCCTCCCGCATCGCAAGGCGAATCGCCTCCCGAACTGTCATCTCCTCGGTGTCCGACGGTCCTGAAGAGGGCATGCTCTCGGTACTCATCGGTTCTCACCTCCGTCGGTTCGCATCTGTTGTGCAAAGTCGTTTATCTCGGGTACGCTCGTGTTGAACATGTCGTCGTATGCCTCACTCGGGTCTGGGTAATCTGCTTCCTTGGCCGTCTCTGCCGCTGCTTCTACTTGTTCGCTGATTTCCGATTCCATCTTGTCGAACTCCGATTCGGTGATGGTTCCGGCGTCGATGAGCCGTTCTCTGAACCGCTCTATCGCGTCATTCTCCTTCCAAATTGCGATGTCCTCATCGGTTCGGTACGGTTGTTGGTCGCCTTCGAAGTGACCGCGATAGCGGTAGGTGTCCGCTTCGATGAACGTCGGCCCGTCCCGTTCGAGCGCACGTTTGCGAGCTTCTTTCACCGCTTCATAGACAGCTGTGACGTCCATCCCATCCACCGTGAATCCGGGAATGTTGTACGCCTCCGCTGTCTCACTCAGGTTCTGGAGGTTGTGCTGTTTTTCAACCGGTGTCCCCTCGCCGAATTGGTTGTTTTCAACCAGGAATATCGCCGGAAGATCCCATGTCGCGGCGAGGTTGATGGCTTCGTGAATCTGCCCCTGTGCGACGGCACCGTCGCCGAAAAACGCCAATGCGACGGTATCTTCCCCTTTGAGCTGTGAGGTGAGAGCGGCACCCGTAGCAAGCGGCGGCCCGGCGCCGACGATGCCATTCGCACCCAACATGCCCGCGTCCACGTCCGCGATGTGCATCGAACCACCTTTGCCGTTACAGTAGCCGTTCGCTTTGCCGTACAACTCGGACATCATCTCCTCTAATTCGAGTCCTTTCGCGATACAGTGGCCGTGGCCTCGGTGCGTACTTGTGATGTAGTCGTCCTCTTCCAGCGCCGAACACGCACCGACGCCAACCGCCTCCTCGCCGATGTAGAGGTGTACGAATCCCGGGAGTTCCCCGTCACCGAACAGCTCGCCCGCTTTCGTGTCGAATGCCCGAATAGTTAGCATCCGACGTAACGCTTCTTTTTGCCCGTTTTGCGTTTCGATGTCAATTGCTACCATTGTCCATATTATAGTTGCCTCATCGGCCATTAACAATTATGATTGTAATCTTATATATAATTATAATAATTCAAACCCTCCTTGAACCCACGCTTGCCTCTGGGGAGGTGTGACCACCCACGCTTTTCCGTCTTCTTCTGCCGTTCTCAGAAGGCGTCACCGCGAATACTGACGTCCGCGTGGAGTTCCTCCCTAACCGCATCGTGGACGTGGCAGAGGGCGTTCGCGCGACTCACGACGGCCTGCAGCATCTCGCCGCTCGCGTCGGCTTCCACATCCACCGTGAACTGAATTGCTTCAAGGTAGTCTTCGTCATCGCGATCTACCTCTGGATCGATTTCGATACGTCCGAGTCCGTCGGCTTCCCATTGCCGTGCCCCAATTCGTGGCGCCACCGCATAGCAAGCAGCTC
Organism: Haladaptatus pallidirubidus; assembly: GCF_020700235.1. GTDB lineage: Archaea > Halobacteriota > Halobacteria > Halobacteriales > Haladaptataceae > Haladaptatus > Haladaptatus pallidirubidus. The sequence continues at coordinate 1,523,004 of NZ_CP085301.1, forward strand.
AGCTCGCGAGCATTTCTCACGCACTGTTTCGAACGAGATATCTGTACGGATCATCATATCATCTGGGTCGTAATCACGCCCTGCAACACCCTTCAACAGGAACATATTTCTTTGTGAGTGTGAACGCTCGGACGGACGCTCCTATGTAGATTTGTTCTGCTCTGTCACGTATCGCTCCTGACAACTGGAGCCTCCCGACGCTTTGCTCTTCGCACAGGTCGACTTGGACGTCCGCGTCTCCCGAGAGTTCCACCGTTCGACTAACATCTTCAAATGCAGCTGTCGGTTCGTTCTCGACGGCAAACCCCATCTCGAGGTCATCAATTGACAAATATAGCACTCACGTGTGTTCTTCTTGCACTTCCGCTCTGGTTGGCTGACCTCTTTATTCGCCGCCTTCGAAGAAGGACTTCAGTCGCTATAACCCAGCACGGCGTGGTTCCAGTGCCCTTACCCATCCTGCTACGCCGTGTACCCCCCTTGCATCATCAGATCAATAACGGGTGCGTGCAGTTTGTCCCGAGGATTTACGTTGGTAGTCATTGTTCCTATTTATATATATGATTTCGAATCGGCGATCACCACTCACACCACTTGCGCAAGACGCACTCGATGCACTCGCACGCGGACTGCCGAGTGAGGGAGAACTCACACACGAGCAAGCGTACGCGATCCTTGAAAAACAGGAGGAGCTTGAGCAGCCCGCTGCCGAAGATATCATCGAACGTCTCTACATGCGGGGCCACATCTACGAAGTTGAAGGAAAGATTCGGCTGACGGATTACCGACCTGAATAGCGAGGACAGTCTCAGTGGTAAAGCCACATTCGGCGCTCAGATTGGCAGCTTCTGACTTACTCACGTCTCGTTTCGACTACCTCGATAATCTCCGCTGCCGTCGTCCGCATTCGTCCAAGCCGATCTTGAATCATGTCCGCATCATCACCCTGCCACGCTGCGAGGTAGAATGCTGAGCCACTCGTGTCCAACCCAACGTATCGACCAACGATGTACGCGACGGCCTCTGCTTCTACCTCACGTTTCGATCGCTCACACTCATCGTCAACATCGAAGTGTAGCAGTGCATGAGCGTATTCGTGGATCAGTGTCACAGCGAGATCCGCCTGATTTACCCGATCTTTCACCTCCACGATTGGCTGGAGTTCGTACAGACTCCACTGTTTGCAGACGCCCTTCGCCTTGCCGTGTTCCCAGTCGTCAGCGTCGACGATACGAACCACCACACCGAGATCATCAGCTGCATCTTGGAGGGTGGGCACGAGATTTTCAGCATCCCCAGTTGCTTCGGTCTCGAGCTCGGGAAGTGACTCGCCCTCCGTCTGAGAGATATCGAAGACGGCAGTGGGTTTGAATCCGACCAGTCCTTTCGACCACGCTTCAGGCGGCAATTCGTCATATTCACACTCACTTTGCTCGTGGTACTTGGGCGAGTTCTCGCAGTCGGGACACTGCTTTGTGATGATCGGCGCCCAGATCCAGATTCCGCTTTCGCCTTCCTTGACGTGGCGGTCGAACTCGGTCCGCCAGGTGTTGTACCCAGCGACCTTCGTCGCGTTCGGACACTGGAGTGTGATCAAGAGCGTGTTTCGATAGGAGTAATCGTGGAATTTGGATTGAACTTCCAACCAGTCCTGGAACTGTTGAGTCGCTCTCGCCTTGTCAGTCAACGCAGTGAGGTCATCGATCCAGTGTTCAGTCGTGCTGTACATCACGTTGTGTCGGGTGTCGGATTCGTCGAACGACACCGCAGAAGTGGTACTCTGAGCCATTGATGTTCGAACACGGACGCTTCTATCGAGCGCCCCGCACCCCTTGGGGGCCGAAAAGACCATGGAGTCGTTTGAGTCAGGCTAATTGTTGAGACGCTACTTTCGACTCTGTCACACCGTGGATTTGATATAAGATTGAGAGAGGACACATTTTTTATTGCGTTGGGTCAGAGAGGACAGATGAGATGGCGCTCCCTGGTATAGTGCGGTAGTGGCTCTCTCTGGATGAAACTGTTATTCTCGAGTGTCGCCATTGGGGACGTCACTCAACACAACCGAACAGCCGTGCCCTACCTGTAAACCGACTGAAACCGTAGAATTCGACATTTCGTGATCCGTTACGACGTGGGATCGACCGTGACCGATTACACTGGTTGGTAGTAGATCGGTCGCAGTCATAATCGCAAAATCGATTACCCATTCGAAGGTTCGTTACTCCTGACAAAACATCAGTTCGCGCTTGCCCAATGACGAAGTTTGATGCGATCAAGTAGCTGGCGAGTTGTCGCGATGGCTGCCAACCCTGGATACTCGGTGTCGAGGTCGGCATAGAGATACGTTGTAAACAGTTTCTCATTCGATCGCTTGCGCTGGCGCAAATACGATTGCTGATCGTGTGTCAGCTCATCAAGATGCTGTTGAATCGACGTGAGTCGATCGCTGCACTCATTAAAAGCGAACTCACGTTGTTCGATCGCACTCAACTCCTCATCAATTTCAGCAAGCACACTGTGGAGTTCCTTGAGTCGCTGCCGTTCTTTTGTTATCAACGAGTATGATTGCTGGCGGGTTTCGATAGCCTCCTCACTCGCACGGTTAAGTTGATCCCGCAATGGTTGTGACCACGTTGCTGATCCACCTGCCAGGCCGGCTGCGACCTCGGGTCCGAATTCATTTTTGATACTTTCGAGGGCGGTTTTCTCTCCATATTCGTCCTCCCAATGGTCTACGGCAAGGACAGTTTCACGGTAGGCCTCTTGAACCGCACCTAAGAACTTGTGTGAAGATTGTGATCGAGATTGAACTGGCCCATGGAGCGAACCACCATCAGCCCGATAGGAGTGTGGTGGAATCTCTTTGAGTCGGTCCAGAAAGTCTTCGAATGCGTTGATTTCAGTTTGAACTTGGGATTCCTCGTTTCTAGCGAGTTGCTCTGCGTTTGGCAGTGACGTGCGGTTGAATAACTGATTTCTGCACTGTGTCATTGTTAATATCTAACGCACCAGTGTAGCGGATGTTATACTTTATGGCTCATAAATAGACAATAGATTATTACAGGAATGCATTTTGTCCTATCATACATACCGCATCGCGAGAAAAGCGACGGTGCCGACTGTACTCACACTGGCTACAAAGGGAAATGCCATGCCCATGCCGAACTGCTCGGCAACGACTCCGAATAGCAGCGGTCCCACCGCTCCGCCAAGCGAACCCGCTGTGAGCATTACACCGAAGAGGCTTCCACTGAACGATCGCTCGGAATACTCCGAGGTGATCGCATTCATCGTTGGGAGAGCCGCCCACATTACAATGCCAAGTAAAAAGAACCATATGAACAGTGCAATCGGTATTGGTGGAATGAGGACAGTTGCGCCCAAGATAACCGTCGATATCCCCATCGCTACAACTCCGAGTGTCTGCCGATCTACGGCATCTGCGAGAGTACCGGCACCGAGCGAGGAGATACCCGCACCAACAAGCATCATGAAGAAAATTCCGTTGGCGACAGTGGCGGCCAGTCCCATGTGTTCGACGAGATACGAGGTGATGAACGTACGAACTGCGCCAATTTCGGTCGCAATAGCAAGATTGGCAAGAAACAATACCGCAACCCATCGCTCGAGTGGTACTGAGATAAACGTGGTCGGATTCGACCATCGCCTCGTTGAGTCGTCTGTAGTCTTCTCAGAGACCTTATTCGTATCAGTTCCCCCGTCAGATTCTATCGCACGCGTGTCCTCAGTGGAACCGATATCGGGAAACAAGGTCAGGAATACCAATGCATAGGTAATACCAACGGCTGCGCTGACTGTGAGGGCAAGTCGCCAGTCAACAAGTGCGGCAAGGCCGCCGACAAGGGCCGGGGCGAGAGCAGTTCCCACGACGCCACCGAAACCGTGTATTCCCATGGCTTTCCCCTCGGTATCATCATTCTCCAGGTCACTAATCAGTGACATCCCAGATGGATGGTAGGTGCTCCCGCCGACGCCAGCAATGATTTCGGCGACCACAAGGGTCCAATAGTTCTGCGCTCCAGCAGCAACGAGAATGCCTGCGGCTAACACGACCATCCCGACTGCAAGGAGCCATCGCTGGCCGATCCGATCTGCAAGGACACCCGCGGGTAACTGAAAGATCGAGTATGTGGCGAAAAAGACCGTGAGCAGTGCTCCTGCTTCTCCATAGGAAATAGCGAAGTCGTTCACCAATAATGGGAGAATTGGTGGAAGTGCGACGCTATAGAACTCATTGACCGCGTGGGCGACTGTGATGAGCCATACTTCACGGGGATTTGCGACAGAGAACATTCTCCGGCGGATTGAGCGCAACACACGTTTAGTCTACTCTTTTACCCAATGAGAATTGTGTTTGCGGCAGTGTCGGTAGTCTCTTCACTGAGTTAGCTACCTAACTCCCGTCGTAATCCTGATAGCGGAAATCGGTATCGAGCATCCTAATGGGCAAATCAAGGGCAGTGAACTGTTGTTGATGGTACGTACAATCTGCTTGAACTCCAGAGCGAAGTCCTATGTACAATGCGTCGGTGGCGCATGGAACATGGTGGATGAATGCAACGTACTCCGCTGTCATCCGTCTACGTGAATTTTCCAGTATTATTGCTTGCTGGCTCTGCAAATTCAAGAATCGACATCGAATCTTCGGCGGGACCCTGTCGTCTCGTAGCCCTTATGCATCAAAAAATTCTCTCGTTGTTCGAATTTCGTACTTGATACAGCACTCAGATTAATCAACATAGCTCCTGTATTGTGAGCAGTGTTAGTAAATTACTGAGTGCGAAAAATTCGTGAGCTCACTCAGTAGTGGACGTCCGCCGGGACGATCCACACCTGCTCGTCGGCATTCAGTACATGCTCAAGGTGTTCACGATTACGAATCGCGTCGCCAAATTCAGTGTATAGGTAGAGCGACGGACCACGATACGTCCCAAGATTGTAGCAGGCGTGGCGGGCGAGATCTTTGTCGTGCATGAGCTCGTCATCACTGAACTCGGTGACTGCCGTTCTCACCCGCTCAAGATTCCGTTCGAACTCCTGTTTGGTTGCCTCCCAGCCACGCTCTAAGAGTTCTGTTCCTTCGTCAGAGTCGACTGGTGCGACGACCGGGAGTTCGCCCCATCGAGCCTTCCCTGCAACGAACGATCTCTCGTCGTCAAACGTGACATAGTAGTCAAAGATAGCAGCGTTGTCGGGACCAGCGCCGACAAGCCGGTCAAGCGCCGCTTTTCCGCATGCAAGTGCAGTATCTTCTGTCGATGCTTCTACGAGTGCGTAAATTACCTGATGCATATCGATCACCTCACCGACGCATTGGTTCGACACAGCGACATCCTGCAACACTTCAGTTGTGCGCCGGCACCTATCGCCGGCGCCAATAAAATCCTCCTGCGAGAAGCACAGATTCACACCTGATTCGCGCTACTCCTTCGAGAAATCTCGACGACCGGATTGCATATAAGGCCAACAGGGAAAGCCACCAAGCCCATCACACTCGCAGTCTGACAGTTGGCCAGTGTCGCTGTTTACCACATTGTGGATCTGCGCTCTTTCTGCCTGCGTTTCACTGTGGTGTTCAAGAGTGTGATCTGCAGTTGCCTGTCGTAATGGCGTCTGTTTTTTGACACCAAAATGATGTTTGCATGCTCTATCATAGTGGTCATTCGTAGGACAATTGCGGAGATTAGCATCTTAACATAAATAGTGACGAGATAACTGTACTCGGCTTCGAGATCCCCGTAATATGCGACCATGCCAAGCACTATTCGGTTAATAAAAATACTCAATCATCTATCCGTGTTGCTATATTATTTTTATTAGTAATTTCTTCAATATTGGTGATTTTACGTGGTTGGTCACCCTGCACTTCGGAAGATGCACTTCGAATAATCGAGCCTAAATCTGCAGTGATCTCGCATCAAAGACGGCGACCTATGATTTTTTGTCATAGTGGTTCGTTATATCTTGCAATGCTTCACGCGAAAGGATCCCTCCTCACCATCGACGTGAGCGATCGATCCACATCGACGACCGACATCGGGGGCGTCCTCTCACAGTTCATCGGCGGTCGAGGAATTGCAACAAAACTCGCCCACGATCGCATCCCATTTGACGCTGATCCGCTTGGTCCGAAGAACCGCGTATACATTTCGGCCGGTCCGCTCCAGCAGTCTCAGATGAGTTTCACCGGGCGGATGAATATGACTGGGCTGTCACCACTGACCGATGGGTTGCTGTCTACCAACGCGGGCGGCTACCTCTCGCGGAATTTTGTCAGATCCGGCCACAGCGTCGTCGAGATCATCGGCGCGAGCGATGAGTTGCTCGCGATTCATATCACTGACGAGGGCGTTGAGTTCGAGGAAGTTCCCGATCTTGCACAAGCGACCGTGCCTGAAGTCACCGACGCGATGAACGAGCGCCACAAACTCCAGAGTGAAAATCTCGTCACTATTGGTCCTGCCGGTGAGAATCTCGTCCGGTTCGCGTGTCCGATAACCTATGACAGCCGAGCGTTCGGCCGCGGCGGTCTCGGTGCCGTCCTCGGTTCTAAAAACGTTAAGACAATATCCTTCCGTGGCGATTCAGAGCCGCCTGTTGAGATCGATGAAGACGTCCAATCAAAGCTTCATAGGGAGGCAGCGACCACCGACGATATGATGAAGCGACAGGGAACCACTTCAGGGACGGAGTTCATTAACGATAACTTCTCACTGCCGACGCGGTACTTCTCCGAGCAATCTTTTGAACACGTCGAGGACATCGGTGGAGATGCCGTTGAGGAGAAAAAATTCAAAAAGGAAGCCTGCTCGGTTTGTGCATTCGCCTGTAAGCTTCCAACTAAGGACGAGGATCGCGGCATTGTGACCGAGGGTCCAGAGTTCGAGACGGTGTTCTCGTTCGGGTCGAACTGCGGTATCGGCGACATCGTCGACGTGATGCAGTCCAATGAGCTATGTGACATCTATGGGATGGATACCATTTCATGTGGCAATAGTGTCGCTGCGTACCTCGCGGCCCACGATGAATTCGGCAACGCCGAACGTGTTCACGAATTGGTTGAAAAGATCGCCTACCGGAATGATGAGGGAGATTTACTCGCAGAAGGTGTCAATCGGGCCCACGATGAGCTTGGTGTGGAGAACTTCACGGTAAAAGGCATGGAATTTGCAGCCCACGACGGCCGTGCTATCCACGGACAGGGTCTTTCATACGCTGTCGCGAACCGCGGCGCCGACCATATGTACTCGACGATGCTCGGTCTCGAGTACGATGGTGAGATCAACCCCGAAGGAACTGCCGGCAAGGCGGAAGTCCTCATCGAACAAGAAAACCATCACGCAATCCGTGATAGTGGAATCTTCTGTGCGTTCTCGGGCGACTACTTCACCAAAGAACAAAAGGAGACAATCTTTGAGGCCGAGTATGACGAGTTGCTCACGGTGGGCTCGCGGGTGATTGAACTCGAGCGACACTTCAACAATCAACGCGGCATGGATGCGGATGAGGACCGTCTTCCCTATGATCTGCCGGATCTACAGGAATCGATCCAGGAGTACTATGAGCTGCGGGGCTGGAATGATAACGGAACTGTCCCCGAGAGCAACGTCGATGGCTTTGTGACCGCAGACGACTAATCACCCACCTTGAATCGATGGGGTAACGCGGATGTCGTCATCTGTTTCTAGTTCCGTGTCTGGCCCATTTTGGTAGATTACATGCGTGCCGTTCCGAGTGACCGTCATCGATTCCCGTAGCTCCTCGTTCTCGAATAGCAAATCTTCGAGTCCAGGATGGTCGTCAGCGACCGTCGTGAGGAGATAATCAACTGTCGTCTTCGGGGCAACCTCGCGTTCGACGGTCTTCTTGCCGACCACCTCTCGGAGCGGCCCGAAGAAGTGACATCGTACATGCATCGAACGAAGGTTGGTCTCGCGAGCACTTGTATACTGCCAATAAGCTCGCCGAACAAATATGAGTCCTCTACTCGTAGTCTGGTCATGCAGATCCAAGTCCGAACATACGGACGGTGCGATTCGCACTGGATGATAAACAACTGAAGACAAAATCCAATGCGCACCGTCCGAACATTCGAGGCTACAATCACAAACCAAAAACAGGTGAGTGACGACCTCGACCAACTCGGATAGGCCGGGTCCAAATTCTGGAACGTCGGTCAGTTCTCGACGCCTGGTTCCCCCACACAGCCACCACGGAAAGTCATCCAGGCCATCACACTCACAGTCCGCCAAGTGGTCCATGTTGCTGTTGTCTGTACGGATTTCAGGTTCTTATTCGATTTGTGTGCCACCGTCTGCAACAAGGGAATGATCAGTCGCTGCCTGCAGAAGTGGCGTTCGAATCGCAATGCCAACTCGATGCTTGCACGCACCGTAGTAGCGGTCGTCCGCAGGGCACTCGCACGCGATCGGTATTCCCTCACAAACGATGACGAGATATTCGTGATCAGCTGGATTTGCGTGACTGGTATTGCGAACGCAAACACCCCTCGTGAGTGAAAATTCGAGGGCTTCGTACTGGGCGCGCTTTGCAACTCGGTTCGTGAACGTCAGGTGGGATAAGACGTTGTTACTGGACATACTCGCTCCACGAGGCACATCTGAGTCGCCCCGCACCCCTTGGGGGCAGAAAACAACGTCTCTGAGAGTCATATCTCTCTTCTCATCGTTGGAAACTCATCGAATGACACAACGCTTATTATACCTTGTTGTATAGGATCGAACAATGATTGATGAGGAGCAACGAGGTATAAGGGCATGTATACAAATTCATCCGGGCGACGATTCCAGGATTTTCCGACTCGGCGCCGCTGACGACATTCTTCGCATATTGATTGATGCTCATGAGACAGAATTCACACTAAAAGAACTTGGTCGAGAAACCGACTATTCCCGATCAACCGTCTGGCGAGCACTTGAGTTGCTCACTGAGTTGGATATCATTCAGATCCGAGAGACCACACAGCGAAAGTACGTTTCCATCGATACAGAGCACATAGAGAAGTCAGAGCCCATCCTCGCCATCGAACAACCAGAATATCATCAACCGATTCGGACGTATGTTCAACGGATCCAAGATGCTCTCGGTGACACTGATGAGGTCCAGGACATCATTGGCGTCCTTGTGTTTGGAAGCGTTGCACGGGGCAAAGCAGATCGGAAGAGCGACATCGATCTCTTCGTCCTCGTCGAGGGAGATCGAACTGTTGCTCGACGAATCGTCACAGAGGTTGCTGCTGAGCTGGGAGATGAACAATTCGACGGTGATCGCTACGAGTTTGAATCGTATATCGAATCCGTAGAGAGTGCACGGCGTGCTGGCACGAAACTCCGAGAGATCTTCCGTGAGGGAATTACCATTTACGGCGGGAATGAGTTCCAGCAAGTCAGAAAGGAGGTACTCGTGGATGAGCGGTAATCGAATCGAGTCGCTCGTCGATGACGTACAAGCAGCCTTCGATCGCAGACCATCCGATATTGAAGCCGGACTCGATACGGAGAGTGCAGATATCCTCCAACTTCGAAAGTCTTGTCGGCTTCTTGCTGGCGCAGAGATACTGCTGGACAGCGGATTTTACACAATCGTCATTGAAGCATCGTTCGTCGCGATTGAGCGCGTTATCGAGTTTAAACTTCTCGAAAGCGGTATCGAACCCAGGGATCTCCCTGGTACGCATCCGGGTGTGTATCGGGAAGCAGCGATCCGAGGGATTCTATCAGAGTCTGTCGCTGCAGATCTCAAAGACTTGTGGCGCAACTACCGCGCAAAAACGTACTACCAGGATGGATTGGCCGCCAAAGAACGTGCCGAGAAAATGTATGAGCTCGCTTCTGAGACGCATCTCTTCGTCGTTAACCTCTCCGCGAAGAAGCACGAATGCCTCTGCGATTCATGAAACTCTGTGTTTCTATTGGTATAGATCTTTTTATACTCGGAATACGAATGGCTCGCTAGGAAACTCTTGTGTGAAAATCGAACCCGGATTGTATATCTTCAATCCTCAATCTGTCGCTCTGTGCAACCCATATATGAGAGTATACTCAACAGACGATGATATTCATGTTCCACCTCTGTAATTAGTGCTATCGAGAACGTCATCACATCGATCGCACCCCTGTGGTCGCAAAATACAGGATTGTTGGCCGTTCAATAAGTGCAATCAGTAATCTACGTCACGCCAAAATCGTCTTGGTAGTGGCCGAGAAACGCGTCTATCAGTCGATTACCCAACTATTTTTGACCGGTCGAAAACGAGCGCTTAGAGATACTGACTTGCCGCGAATACTATCTAGTTAGATGGTCGATGTACAACTGTTTCGAGCTCGTCGAGATCTTCAAAGTCGCTATCTCCCGTCTGGAGGGTTTCACAGTTGGTGAGAACAGCTGTTGCGAGGTGAATCGCGTCTGCATACGACAGCTCGCGCTCGCGGCGCTGATAGTATTTCGTGCGGAGCCGTGATGCGTATAATGCGATTTCACTCGTGACAGGAACGACGTGGATCTGCTCGAAATCCTCGATCGCACTCGTGACAAGATCTGCTGTTTCACTCCCCACCTCGCGATTGAGGATATAATCAACCTCTGTCAAGGTGATCGTTGAAACGATGCCACCAGCGTCCCGCGCATCGTGAATCATCTCTTCGGCGATATCCGACAGCGTCCCATCAAGACCATATTCGAGCCAGACCCACGAGTCGAGATAAATCACACGTGTCTGCTCCACTCGCGACGTTCTCGCTCTAACAACTCCGCTGCGTCGAGTTCAAGCGGCGCAGCACGCTTCCGAGCAGTTTTGAGACGGTTCATCGGGTCATTTGGAACGCCGATCATTCGAACTCCACCGTCCTCATCGAACCGAAAGAGGACTTTCTGCCCTTCTGTGAGCTGGAGTCGCTCTCGAACTTTCTTTGGGATGGTGATTTGTCCCTTGCTGGTGATTGTTGCTTCGTACGACATCGTCTGTTCTCCTTACAAAATATTCGTTTGTAATGCGTATATCTGTTTCGCATACCGCTGTACTATCGTCTGACTTCGGGCCACACCAAGATCAACGACTATCGCTTAATCGAATCAGTAAATCGCGATCCCGTCGTGGTTGCATTCCGGACACTCGCTCGTTTCGACCTCGACCGTGATTCCACACTGCCGACACTCGGCGATGACGGTGCTGTATGATCGGCCAGTGATCTGCGTCAGGAGGTCTTTCATGCGAACTCCGGCCTGTGATTGATTTGTTGTTCGTGGATGACGAGGCCACAGTCCTCGCAGACTGTTTCAATTACGTTGGTGGTGACTAGGCCGTTGCATTTGGGACACTGGGTAGTTGGTTCGCTCGGTACATCTTCGTCGAAGCCAGTCGCATAGCTGTCGCTGAGTATCATTGAAATCGTGACTCATCGAGACGTTTCATCTGGACCGCCCCGCACCCTTCAGGGGACGATAAAATTCTACGGTGGTCGAAGCATATCGGCAGAAAACACACGAGTCAGATAATAACTATCAACGACAAATTACACTATTTGATATCTTTGGGTATTGGTCAACGTTTCTATTGTAGTAGTCTTCCTCCTCTCGTCTTCGATAATTGGGTCTTATGGATGCTGAAGCAATGTTCGTGCACATACTGGTTGGGGGAAGTAGACAAATATGAACAGATCGACCTTTAGATCGATTATTTCTCTTGTAGCAGCGCCTCATCGCCGTACGTCGTACGAAGTGAGTCTAAATACTCGCGTTGATCCCGCAATCGACCAGTCGGTTCAGCGAACGTATAATCGAACATCTCATCCGGATTGGCATCGTGTTCCTCCACTGGTTCGATCAGATTTGCAAGGGTATTCTCGATTTCAGAATCGATACGGCTGATCTCGTCGTCGTCGAGGCGATCTGTGTTGCGGAGGAATGATTCAAACCGACTCAGTGGATCACGCTGGCGCCAGCGTTCGACGTCTGCTTGGTCACGGTACACCGAGGGGTCATCGGCAGTCGTGTGTGCGCCGAATCGGTATTGAATTGCTTCGATCAGAGTCGGCCGTGGGCGACCGTCAGTTGGTTGGGTTGCCTTCTTGCGAGCAGCATCCGTTACGGCATACATCGCAAGTGGATCCATGCCATCGACCTGTACGCCTTCAAAACCATAGGCATGCGCTTTCTGTGCGAAGGTTGCACTGGCCGTCTGGCGCTTGGTGGGGACAGAGATGGCCCATTGATTATTGTTACAAATGAACACCGCCGGAACGTCAAACACGCCAGCGAAATTGAGTGCTTCGTGGAAATCACCTTCTGACGTAGCACCGTCACCGAAGTGGGCAACCGTCACGTGGTCATCGTTTTTTAATTTCGCCGCCCATGCCATCCCGACCACGTGCGGGAGGTGATCTCCAATAGTGATATTGAGTGGCAGAATGTTTTTATCTGCGAGTGCTGCGTTCCCGTGTTCATCACCTGCCCAGTACAGTAAGTACTCCCATGGGAACCCTCGTGCGACAACAGCGCCGTGTTCGCGGTATTGGTATGAGATGACATCCTCGTCGGCCAGTGCATACGTCGAGCCGATTTGTGCACCCTCTTGGCCAGCTAGTGACGAGTAGGTTCCAAGACGACCCTGTCGCTGTAAACTGATGATGCGCTCATCGAATCGACGACAGAACTGCATATCGCGGTATATTGCTATAAACGTCTCATCGTCGAGGTCGGGTACGAGCTCTGGTGTAACAACGTGACCGTCGGCGTCCAATACTTGTATCCGATCACTTGGATTGCGTGTTAGTAGCTCGGTTGTGCGTATCATTCACTATCGAATACGTTGCCCGACCGGTCACAAAAAACGTATGGTTGTCATAAAAAATCGCTTCAATATAGAACTGAGAATACATCTGTCTACTATAATGATGGCATTTTAGATAATCCCTTGGAACGTTAGTATAATCTGAGCGATGATGGCAGATCCGAAGAACGTTCCGAAAAAAACGAAGACAGCTACTGTCACCAGTTTCCAGCTCACTTCTTTCATACGCGTCGTTTGAAGTCCGATTGAGAGTCCCGCATATGCGAGAATAGGCGTTGTGGTTGCTAAGAAGTCAACCTGCTCTGTTAGCGAGAGTACGGTTGACTGCACGGGCGAAAATGGAAGTGCCAGAACGAAGGCAATGATCATCGCATAGGCAAACGAGGGCAGTTCAAGAGGTACTAACCGACCAAGCAGCATCGCGACAAATCCAATTGCGATAATGAGGACCATTCCTGGGAGTGCCGTTCCAATACCAATTCCGTACCCGATTTTGTTGCCAACCAACGTGATAACCCCAACGATGATTAGCATCTTCAACGAATCGGTAGCGAACTCATCAAGCTCCATCAGTTTTCACCTCCCAATTTTGAGGTGAGAAATCCATAGAGAGCGTTGATAAGCGGAAGCCCAACAAAAATGACGACATAGAGCCCAGTGATGCCAGTAAGCAGGTTGCTCGTTGCTGCAAACGATAACACTTGATCTTTCGGGACGGACGTCGTCGCCTCTGCTAACGAACTCGAACAGGCAGTCATCATGCTCGCGCTGCCCATCCCACAGGCCATCGAGAGTGCAAGAGGGTGAAGTCCGGTCGCAGGGGCAAAGCCGCCTAACAACCCAAAGAAAATCGTTCCTAAGACAGTCCCAGTGATGTACGTCCCGAGAACGCCACGTCCCTCTGGCGAGTCAATTCCGTATTTGTCTGTAACCACACCCAGTGTTGGTTCACGAGCAATGCTGACCGCACTACCGATCGCTTCGCGTTTGAGCCCGAGAAAGAGAGCAAGTGGTAATGCAAGGAAGATGGTTCCAAGGTTTCCCAATTCCTGTAGGAGAAATGCGGGACCAGCAGAGATGAGATCGTTAAACGATGGTGCAACTAACGTGCCATACTTCACTCCGAGCGGCATGAGTGCCACAATGAGAAGCGGGGAGCTGATTTTGCTAACGTCCTTGGAGACGACTTCCCGAAGCGGTTCGAGATACCGACCAAGGACGCTGTAACTAATCAGAATACCAATCACGACTGCGAAGAGCATCGGAAGCAAAACTACTTGTCCTGGGCCGAGTGGGAAGGTCTGAGTCCCAATCAACTCCGTAATAGCAACAATCAGGAGTACGGTTCCATGTGTCCGGAGATGCTCACTCCAGCGGCCATTCGTTCGAATTGGATTCCACCGATCAGTTGATGTGTCCGTATCTTCAGGCATATGCTACCATCTCACACATATGCGTTACCTCTACAAGAGATCTATAAAAATCATTCTATGGGATACACATTCCTTCGATTTTCTATCTATTATGAACAACTATCTCAACGAACGAAGTGACCAAAGAATGCCGATATACCACTCACTCTACTTCTGACAGGACCATTTCTCATTATCCCGTATGTTGAATATCTATCCAACACTAATATCCATCGTGGACATTGATCGTCTTTTGGAGGATCTTATACGGATCGAAAGTCATGAATCGATCGCTGAAATTCAATCATATCTCCTCGAGGAGATTGAAAATGCCGTAAAACACGAGACGGGGTGCATCAGTGCCCAGAAAGAAGGAGACAACGCTGGACCACAAATCATCCTTAATTCACATATGGATGTCGTTTCACCACATCTGCCTTTCGAACGAGATGGCGATATCATTCGTGGGCGCGGTGCTTGCGATGCAAAAGGCTGTCTCGTACCAATGATTGCTGCATTTAATACTATTGACCCATCAATCGGGACGGTACAGTTACTCATCTCGCCAGATGAGGAGACAACGCAACGTGGCCTTGCGACCTACCTTGAGACGGGTGTTAAAGCGGATGCAGCCGTCGTTGGAGAACCGACCGGCCTTGATATCTGCCCGATGGCACGAGGCCATTATGATCTCGAACTCACGTTTTACGGGCAAGCTGCGCATGGAGCAACACCGGAGAGTGGAATAAACGCAACAGTCTGCATGGCAGACGCTGTCGACCGCATTGAATCACTTTCGCAGTTGAAAGACGACCATCTTGGATCGAACAGTTTTACTCCAACTATGGCACGCGCTGGAAGCCGCCCGAATCAAGTGCCTGACTCTGCCACCCTCGTTGTTGACTATCGGACGCTTCCAGTTGAGTCGCGAGTAGAGGCGCTCGAAACGATCGAAGGAGCGCTTGCTGGATTATCTTGTGAGTTCGATATTGATTTCTACGATAATGGTTCCTCGCTCGACTCATTTGAAACCGATCCAACCGAAGATATTGTAACCGATCTAGAGAACCATGTCTTATCTGTAACTGGTGAGCGTCCAGCTATTCGACCCTTTGATGCAGCAACAGAAGCCGCGTTCTTCGCTTCAGATATCCCAACTGTTGTATTCGGCCCAGGGCTCATCGCTGATGACGAAACGCCAATTGCACACTCTGAACGCGAATTCGTCCGATTTTCCGAGGTTGAAGCTGCAACCGCAGTACTCACACAATTGCTTGAACAGTGGTTGAAAGGAGACTGAACAGTGTCCTAATGGTGGGATAGAGGACTGAGATTACTCGTCCAGCGGATTTTCTTCACAGAGGACAGCAATTTCGGTTTGAACGTTCTCCAGGTCGTCATCGTTGAGAACATGGTTGATAAGCTCGGCAACTTTCTTCATCTCCTCTTCCTCAAATCCACGGCTTGTTAGCGCTGGTGTCCCAATCCGGATCCCACTCGCCTCGTTCGGACGTGTCTCACCAGGGACAGTAGCTTTTGTGACGTATATTCCGGCCGCTTCAAGCTTGGCTTCAGCCTCCGAGCCAGTGAGATCGGGGTGCGACTGGCGAAGATCGATTAATACGATATGGGTATCAGTACCGCCAGAAACAACATGAATCCCTCTTTCAGCGAGAGTTTGAGCGAGAGTCCGTGCATTTGTAACTAATTGTTCTGCATACGAGTCAAATTCGGGTGTCAAGGCTTCAGCGAACCCAGCAGCTTTCCCAGCGATCATTGGCATCGCAGCGCCACCCTGAGAGCCAGGGAACACCGCTGCATCGATCGCATCAGCATACATTTCATCACACAAAATAACCCCACCTCGTCCTGCTCGAATGGTCTTATACGTCGATCCCGTTGCAAAATCCGCAATTCCAACAGGTGAAGCAAGTTGATCTGCTGCGATGAGTCCGGATAAATGGGCGATATCTGCAAGATGGTATGCATCGACAGCATCAGCAGCTGCTTGCACACGCTCCCAATTCACTTCTCGTGGATACGCAGAGTAACCAGAGATAATCAAATCTGGGTCGAATTCTTCTGCACGGGTCTGCAAATCGTCATAGTCCACGCGGCCTGTCTCGGGGTTCGCATGGTAGAACTCTGTCTCATGTTGTTTGCCACTTATGTGACGCGTATCACCATGTGTGATGTGTCCTCCATCAATTGGATCGAGCGCTAGAATGCGATCGTTGGGTTCAAGCACGGCAAGATAGACCGCTAAATTGGCAAGCGAGCCAGAATGCGGTTGGACATTCACATGATCTGCACCCCATAGCTCTTTGGCATAATCAATTGCCAGTTGTTCTACCGTGTCGATATCCTGCGACGCAGGATAGAGCCGGTCATCGGGATATCCGAGCGCATTTCGATTAGTGAGGACACTTCCTTGAGCTGCCATAACTGCTGGACTCACATGATTTTCGCTTGCGATCATGAGAAGCCCATTGCGTTGAGTTGTCTCTTCGGCGTCGAGCGCATCAGCCAGATCCTCACTCACCGCTCGTATAGGATCGGAATTCATAGTACTACTACCAAATTGAGTAGCCAACATAATTGTATGGGGGCTGAATCAAAATCCCTGAAATAATACCCACAAGTCCTCGGGTCCAGTAGGTTCAGAGATCACCATGTAGTCAGAGAACAGCCTGCCCGACACAGCTTACGTCTCGGTAAACAATTGGGTGCTATCTACGGCGTCGTTTCAGTGAACTATACTGGACTTTCATCCTCCATTCAAGATATCTTCAGACCACCACGCGTTCCGACCACAAACGCGGTGGTCAGTACCACCACTTCCGCTCTGGTTGGCTGACCTCTTTATTAATAGCCTTCGAAGAAGGAACTGCAGTCGTAACCCAGCGCACAGCGTGGATTCTGTGCCTCTACCCATCCTGCCACGCTGTGTGCTCCCCCTTGCATCATCAGACCACCAACGGGACGAGCGTGTGCTGTGTCCCGAGGATTTACGTCAGTAGTCAGTGTCTTTGAGCATATCGATGATTTCGAATCGGCAATCGCCACTCACACCACTTGCGCAAAAATCGCTCGATGCGCTTGCAAGCGAACTGCCGAGTGAAAGAGAACTCACGTACGAGCAAGCGTACGCGATCCTCAAGGACTACGAGGGTCTAGAGCAGCCCGCGGCCGAAGATATCATTGAACGCCTCTATATGCGAGGCCACATCTACGAAGTCGAAGGAAAGATTCGGCTGACTGATTATCGACCTGAATAGCGAGCATTGGCTCGGTGATAAAGCTGCATTCGGCGCTCGAATTCGACGGTCCTACACTTACTCACGACTCGTTTCGACTACCTCGATAAGCTTCGCTGCCGTGGTCTGGATTCGTCCAAGTCGATCTTGAATCATGTCCGCATCATCACCCTGCCACGCTGCGAGGTAGAATGCTGAGCCACTCGTGTCCAACCCAACGTATCGACCAACGATGTACGCGACGGCCTCTGCTTCTACCTCACGTTTCGCTCGCTCACACTCATCGTCAACATCGAAGTGCAGCAGTGCGTGCGCGTATTCGTGGATGAGCGTCACGGCGAGACCCGCCTGATTTACTCGATCTTTCACTTCGACGATGGGCTGGAGGTCGTACAGACTCCGCTGTTTGCAGACGCCCTTCGCCTTGCCGTGTTCCCAGTCGTCAGCATCGACGATACGAACCGTCACCCCGAGCTCATCAGCTGCATCTTGGAGGGGGGACACGAGATTTTCAGCATTTCCGGTTGCTTCGGTTTCGAGCTTGGGAAGTGGTTCACCCTCCGTCTGAGACACGTCGAAAACAGCCGTGGGTTTGAATCCGACCAGTCCTTTCGACCACGCTTCAGGCGGCAATTCGTCATATTCACACTCACTTTGCTCGTGGTACTTGGGCGAGTTCTCGCAGTCGGGACACTGCTTTGTGATGATCGGCGCCCAGATCCAGATTCCGCTTTCGCCTTCCTTGACGTGGCGGTCGAACTCGGTCCGCCAGGTGTTGTACCCAGCGACCTTCGTCGCATTTGGACATTGAAGCGTGATCAAGAGCGTGTTCCGATGGGAGTAGTCATGGAATTTCGACTGGACATCTAGCCACTCTTGGAACTGTTGACTCGCTCTCGCCTCGTCAGTCAAGGCAGTGAGGTCGTCGATCCAGTGTTCGATCGTGCTGTGCATCTCGTCACGTCGGGTGTCGAAGTCGTCGAACGACACCGCTGAGAAGTCACTCGTTGCCATGAGTTCGTACTGGGCACTCCACTTCGGACTGCCCCGCACCCTTTCGGGGCCAAAAAACTGCGGGAGTGCAACGTACCCACCGCCAGCTATAGGAACAGCAAATTGTTGGTTACTCCTGGTACAGACAACGGGTGTTCGCGTTATCTCCTGACAGTGTTTGCTGATCGTCGGCCGTCTCCGCGAACAATGTGGACTGATCACTCTCAGAAGATTGCTCTACTTTTGGCCGGTCGTCGATACCGAACTGACTGACCGTTGGCCGATCACGTCGCGAATCGCGGGTGCGATGATCTACTGTCGCGCCGAAGTCCTCAAGCGAGGTTTCAATGTTCGTCTCTGTGACTTCAAGTTGACCATCGTCGCTGAAAGCCGTTTGCCGATGCACCGATATTTCTGGTCGCTTGCTCATCTGAATCGAGCCTCCCTCCCTTTAGGGCGTGAAAAATTCAGTATCTCGATACTCGATTTTCGTGTTTGGTACAGCACCGTGATTAACCGACACTATCGCAATATAGGTGCTCTGTTGGTTAATCGCTGAGTAGGAGAATTCCTTCGCAGTGTTTGCTTAGTAATGGACGTCCGCTGGAATAATCCACACCTGCTCGTCGGCATTGAGCACATGCTCAAGGTGTTCACGATTACGAATCGCGTCGCCGAACTCGGTGTATAGGTAAAGCGACGGGCCACGATACGCGCCAAGATTGTAACAGGCGTGTCGGGCGAGATCTTTATCGTGCATGAGTTCATCGTTACTGAACTCGTTGACCGCAGTTCTTACCCGTTCGAGATTGCGTTCGAACTCTTGCCTGGTTGCCTCCCAGCCACGTTCTAAGAGTTTTTCGCCGTCGTCTGAGTCGACTGGTGCGACAACCGGAAGTTCGCCCCACCGAGACTTGCCTGCGACGGACGACCGCTCGTCATCGAACAGAACATAGTAATCAAAGATAGCAGCATTGTCGGGGCCAGCTCCAACAAGCCGATCGAACGCCGCTTTTCCGCATGCCAGTGCAGTCTCTTCGGTCGATGCTTCCACAAGTGCGTAAATTACCTGGTGCATTTTAGTCACCTCGCCGACGCATTGGTTCGACACAACTCCATCACACAACACCTCATTCCTGCGCCGGCATCCATCGCCGGCGCCAATAAAATCACTCTGCAAGAAGCGCAGATTCACATTGGATTCGTGCTACTCTTCCGGGAGATCGCGACGCCCGGATCGCACACAGGGCCAACACGGAAAACCACCGAGTCCATCACAGTCACAGTCTGCTGGCTGGTCACTGTCGCTGTCTTCTACATGGGTTTCAGCTTCCTTCTCGATCTGTGTCCCACCGTCTGCGACGAGGGAATGGTCTGTTGCTGCCTGCAGGAGTGGGGTTCGAATTGCGACGCCAATCCGATGTTTGCATGCTCCTTCGTACCGAGTATCTGCAGGACATTCACAGGCGATGGGGATCCCGTCGCGAACGGTGACGAGATATTCATGATCGGCCGGATTCGCGTGACTCGTATTCCGAACGAGGACACCCCTCGTTGTGAGTGAACATTCGAGGGCTTCGTACTGGGCGCGCTTTGCAACTCGTTTCGTGAACGTCAATTGGGACAGGACGTTGTTACTGGACATACTCGCTCCACGAGGCACATCTGTTGTGCCCCGCACCCCACGGGGGCAACAAAAACACGTTCTCGACGATGATTTTCAACTCAATGCCCAGATCTCTAGGCAGATCTCTCTAGACTCCATCGCTCTCATACGTGAGCTGTCGGAGGGAATAGTAGAGTCGGTAGTGAATATGAGTGTGCATAATTAGCGGTGGTAGGTCGGAAGTATTTCCTCCAGAAGATTCTCAATAATTCCCCAGAGGATGAGCGATGGGGTCTCGTGTTGAAACGTCACTGGCTGATGTGTCGTTTCCTCGTCAATTGAGTACTGAAAATGTGCTCGTCCGAGATCTTCGTGATCCCCGTCCTGGTGCCACCCAGCATGGAAGCCTGTGTTCGGGTCGCTATAGTTAATACGAAACCAATCATGCGGTGTTTGGCGATACCACTCGATGACGAGTTCGGGTGCCTCTGGTCCGGTGGGTGGATCGATGCGGATCGGGTCGAAGGTTGCCTGTAGTTGTTTGGCTGCAACGTCATCTGGAACGTACTCGATCGTTGTGATATGGGGAACGCGTTCGAGGACATCTCGTTTCAGCTGCTCGTATAACTGTGCATTCGGATTTCCGCCTGGATGTGAGACGGACATCTGTCAGTTACTGGCCTCGGCACGGTCTGCGCTGGGGGCCAAAAAGTCCCACTCACGAATTGCAAATCCGACGATCTGAATTCGCTGTTGGAGATGCTCCCACTCTCGAGCGATTGCCCGTCGCTGCGCTTCTTCATCCGAGCTAAGGGTTTCGTCTGCAATCGTCGCCCGCAATTGATTCGGTGACTCGACTGCAAATGTCTCTTCCCAGTCCCGGATTTGGGCTTTCATCTCGGACAGTCGATCAGTTAATTCTTCAACTGTCCGGTGGCCATCGCGAAGTCGGACGGCCTCTTGCATTGCCTGTCGACGATAGTCTGGAGAGTAGGTCGTGTGAGCACCACTCTCATCACGGCGGAGCACGCCATCGTCCACGAGTCGCTCAAGGACGCGTTTGGTCGGCTCGTGTGACCACTCTGCCTCCGAAGCAATCCAATTCACGGTACGGGGTTCTGACACTTGCCGAGCGACCATCCGGACACGGTCTTCACCGGTCGTTTGACGCTCCATGAGCCCTGTTTCTGGTTCCTCTGAATCCTTGTCCATGTCTGTACGTATGGGTTGAATCTTTATATAGGTTGAGGGTAGTTCGATCTATATCGAAACACTACAGCTAAATCGTTCTATCGAAATCGTAGTGAGATCGACGCTCACCGAATCAAGTGGTGTAAATCTTATGTGCCGATACCGACCGTACGGCTGAATATTGCTAACTGCATCCAAAGCCGATAAAAACACGATCTCGACGTGTGCAGAACGGACTCTCTCGTAGCAATAGTCGAAAGGAGAACAGGTCAGTTAGTCGAAGCGGTAAATCGCAATCCCATCGTGCTCGCATTCCGGGCACTCGCTCGTTTCGACCTCGACTGTGGTTCCACACTGCCGACACTCAGCGATGACAGTGCTGCGCGATCGACTAGTGAGATGCATCAGGAGGTCTTTCATGCGAACTCCGGCCTGTGATTGGTCTGTTGTTCGTCGATGACGAGGTCACAGTCTTCGCAGGATGTTTCGATCACGTTGGTAGTGACCAGGCCGCCGCATCTGGGACACTGGTTGGTTAGTTCGCTCGGTACGTCTTCGTCAAAGCCTGTTGCGTAGCTGTCGCTGAGTGTCATCGAAATCATTCCTCATCGAGACGCTCGTTCTGGAACGCCCCGCACCCCTCAGGGGGCGAAAAAACCTCCGGCCAATCCTCACTGATAGGTAACAAGTACGTTTGATACGATTCACCGCTGATATCTTGTGTCTGCAGTTAGTATAGTATACTAACCTAGTCCCATTCGGTGCCTTGTCTGTCGAGAACCGGGCTTTCGGAAATCCGAATCGGAAACGGATGGAGAGGTGTCGGATTCTACCGTCATTGCCAGACGTTCTGATCCTGATTGACCGCGGTAGAGACGCGTCAAACTGCGTCAGCTGAGGCGGAATCGAACTATCGACACCCAGGGATTACTTCGATTGGTATGATGGCAATCATGAATACATTTACTCACCGTATGATAAGAACCATTTTCAGAAGCTGTTAGACTATTTTGACTTAGAAGAATCGGATTTAGAATAGTAAGTTCACGTGTTTGGATCGAATTACGTTCTCGAGTTCTTCGTAGACCTACTTTTTCTCTGAAATCCACCAGATAACCACCCGCGGACTTAACTTCCCCCGCTCAACCTCTCCCTCCTCATGCAGTGCTTCAAGCCGTCGATGAGCGGAGGGCCGGTTAATATCGAGCGTATCCGCCACCCACCGAGCAGTCACTGCCGGAAACTCTGACTTGTGCATCGCCGTCAGAATATCGTCATCAGTCGTTTCCTCTGCAAATTGACCACTAGTATCGCGTTCTCTCTCGTTTGTCATCGTAGCTCTCAGTTCATTATCCACCATCTTAAAACCATGCACTACGTAGTACATCGATGGTTTTAATACCATGTACTACATAGTACTTGGTAGGAAGAACGGTGCCCTCGGGCGTGTAGAAACGCGCCGGGTGTTCTAGCACCCGGCACCGGTCTTCCAATTCCAGCGAAAGACCATGAGTACAAAACAATCCGCAGCCCTTGAAGTTGACGAGACGGCACAGAAACGCGCACAATGGGAACAGTTCTCTTTCGACGTCGATGCCCCCGGACTCATCGACGTCACCAACGAGAGCCACGAGAACCCCGCAGCCCACCAATACACCGTCTCCATCGACGACGTGACTGACGACCTGATGGCCTGCACCTGCCCGCATCACGTCCACCGAAACGCATTCTGCAAACACATGGCTGCTGTCGAAACCGCGACTGAGGACGGAACGCTTGACGCCTTCCCGTCCGAGGACGAAGACGATGCCGAAGACTGTGACTGCGACGGCCTCGGTGACTTCCCGTGCTGGCCATGCGTGCGAACAGGACGGAAGGAACTGCCGAACTAACCACTCCTTTAATTTATTAGTCAATGGACAGACACTGGCGCCGAAGAATGATCCATAGAATGTTTGAATGGATCGTCGATTTCAGACCGGTCCTCAAAAACAGAATTCGGAGCGATGCGGTTCGAACCGGGCAAAAAACGGTTCAGATCAGCGACTGGCCGGGCGCCCTGCCTTGCGTTTGGTCGAGCGACCCTGCAACCACGACCCGAGCGCTCCACCCACAGCGCCAGGGATTGCGGCGACGATAACAAACAGCACGCCGAAGGCGAACAGTCCCATCGCCGGAAGTGGGCCAGCCATCAATCCTGCGACGGTCAGAACGACGAGGGCAACGATGGCCCCCGCCGCGCTTGCCACACCACCGTTTAGTGCGCCGTCATTGAGTTTGGTACCGGCGACGTAGCCAGCCACGAGACCACCGATGATGCCGGTCACTAAAGCACCGGTGACGGGGAGTGCCATATTCGTGAATGGGATGACGGCACCACTGAGGAGGCCGACGATGATGGTTGCGACGATTCCGTATACGATGGCTCGTAGTTTGAAGTCCATACCTAATAGTAGACCCACAACATCTTAAATACTTTTCATAATTCAAATATACATTTCAAAGATGGTACAAACGGACAATTAGAATTTCGTTACAAAACAGATAGTTACGGTCACATCTCAGATTGGCAATTTTTCTCTGTGTCCGCTGACCAGTCAGCAAGCAGTAGGTAGAAACATCAAACGGCGGTGCTCGGTGCGGACCTGATGTTTCGTACTGTGTTCGGCATTACTCGTCCCCACTGTGGTTCGAACAAGCTCTCTCCACGTTTGAGGCAGCCTTCTCCGACAACCCGTAACGCTGATTCATTCAAACATCTCGTGAGCACGCTGATTCTCACCGAAACGCAGTGGACTGTTAGTGGAGATCGCACCTACTGGCAGTGTGAGGACTGTGGCGCGGAAGCCACCCGAAAGGACGCACTCACCGACTGCTGCTAACCCCGTCTCCCTTTTTCCATTTATGTCACGCCAAACAACACTGTCCGATGTTGCCCAGCGAATGCTCAGCGAAAGCGCGGCTGGTTCGACCGAACGCGACAACGTACCGACGACAAAGCGCCCTGCTCGACCGAGCACAAGCGCACGGCGCAATATCCATCCTCCTCGGCCTGTTACTGGATGCATGGTTGAGAGAGTAGATTCCGCGAGGAAACGAATGCAGGCCTCTCCAGAAGCCATCTACCAAGCGTTTGCAGAACCTGGTGCCATGGAACGTTGGCTTCCTCCGAGCAACATGACCGGCGAAATGCTCGACTTCGATTTCCACGAAGGGGGCTCGTACCGAATGCGGCTCACCTACAAGGACCAGCAAGCTGGGCAAGGCAAGACATCGGAGGCATTCGACGAGATGGAAGTACGTTTACCTCGACTTGAACCAAACCATCGAATCGAGCAGGAAGTCGTCTTTGAGAGCGACGACCCGGCGTTCGAGGGCACCATGCGTATGGTCTGGACGTTCGAGCCCGCGGGCAGTGGAGCGATTGTGACCGTCCGCGCCGAGAACGTGCCAGTAGGCATCCAGCCGGAGGACCACGAGGCAGGAATGAAATCGACACTCGACTACCTCACGGCATTCGTCGAACAGGACGGCTAGTTGGTTGGCGGGAACCGAGGGAACACTACATTACAGTATAACGATTGCTCCTGCGGTCGACAATTTCCATCTAAGGTTGAAAATATCTCTTGTTAAAATATAAAAGTTATTCTGACTCCTCAATTATCTCCATAGATTGGCGGGTGTCCATTGGGACTGCGATTCGGGTATACGATATCGGAACAGCAGACGAGGCTCTCCAAGTTGCGATCGCCGACAGTGGTGGTTCCTCAGCCGATTGTCTCCCTGATAGTGAAACATGAGGAAATCCAGATCAAATGGCCTCGATAGCAGGTAACCTACCACACGCCACTCATACACCTCGTGAGTAACTAGGCTTTCGTAGCATGACAAAGGAAGGGTGTGTTGAGTGGAGGTGCATACGATGTAGCGAACCATTCGATGCACCGGATGCACAGACGGCTACGTGCCCCTACTGTGGAACCATGTTGAAGATCCCTGACGATGCGTGGGAGTACTACCGATCGGATGAAAATGAAGAATAGAACAAGCAGATTCATCGCGGTCTCTCTCAAGAGATGAGTATACAGCCCTGGATCAACTCGTTCGCATCGAAACGAATTCAAGAATGATTGTTCTACCGAGGATCGACCGACAGCTGAACTGCCATCTCGTTTTTTACATTGTCGGACACTGGACATCGTTCCTCGACTCGCTGCGCTCCTGCTTCGACCGTTTCTATATCAAAACAAACAACACTGTGAGACCCATCTTCTATTCTTGCCGGTTTAACTGATTTAATATGTCGTCTCGGACTTCATCTGCAGAGTTGTACGTTTTCTCGTCGGCTGAACCAAGCACTTCTTCGATGGATTGTGTGCCGTCGACTGATTCGACCTCATAGTCGCCAAATGCGGAAACTAACTCATCTCCTGTTAGTGGATAGTCCTGTTCTTCGAGGGCCTGATCGAACTCACCGAGTTCGCCACTTTCTGCTCGGTCTTCAACCGAAGGTCGATCATCACTCATAAGAACGTAGTAGATCGCGAGCCAGAATAAAATATTGGCTAATTGGTCAAATGAAGACAGAAGGGAACAGATTCTCGTTGATCCCAACATACACTCGCTATCTATCGTTAACGTACCCACCAGCCTCATCAGGCTAGAGCACTCACTTTTAAATATGAGTTCAGATCAGGATCACTTGCGTAACACAGATACAGAAGAACGATTCGGATTCAAAAAAGAACAGCAGGCTGCAGTCACATCCGGCAAGGGTCTGACTGAAAAAGTCGTCCGCCTCATCAGCGAGGACAAGGACGAACCGGAATGGATGCTCCAGCGGCGTCTCCGTGCACTGGAACACTACCAGAACATGCCCCTCCCGACGGACTGGCCCGGTCAGCCAGACCTCACAGAACTTGATGTCGAAGAGATTATTCCCTATATTCGCCCAGACGTCGACAAGCGTGAAGGGGCGGACAGCTGGGACGACCTGCCGGACGACATCAAGGACACGTTCGAGAAGCTGGGGATTCCGGAAGCGGAGCGCAAGGCGCTTTCCGGCGTCGGTGCCCAGTACGAGTCCGAGGTCGTCTACCAGAACATGCAGGAGCAGTGGGAGGAAAAGGGCGTTGTCTTCTGCAACATGGATGAAGCCGTCCAAGAGCATGAGAACCTTGTCAAGGAGTACTTCATGACGAAGTGCGTGCCGCCGAGCGACAACAAGTTCGCGGCGCTCCACGGTGCGGTCTGGTCGGGCGGCTCGTTCGTTTACGTCCCCGAGGACGTGACGGTGCAGATGCCCGTTCAGGCGTACT
Source organism: Haladaptatus pallidirubidus (assembly GCF_020700235.1). Classification (GTDB taxonomy): domain Archaea; phylum Halobacteriota; class Halobacteria; order Halobacteriales; family Haladaptataceae; genus Haladaptatus; species Haladaptatus pallidirubidus. Next base: position 1,549,613 of record NZ_CP085301.1, read on the forward strand.
TCCGCATGAACTCCGAGGGGATGGGGCAGTTCGAGCACACGCTCATCATTGCCGAGGAAGGCTCCGAAGTCCATTATATCGAGGGCTGTTCCGCACCGAAGTACGGCAGCCACAACCTCCACTCCGGCGGCGTCGAAGTGTTTGTGGACGAAGACGCTCACGTCCAGTATTCGACCGTGCAGAACTGGTCGAAGAACACCTTCAACCTGAACACCAAGCGCGCCATCGTCGAAGCCGGTGGCCGAATGGAGTGGGTGTCTGGTAGCATGGGATCGAAGGCAACGATGCTCTACCCGTGTTCAATCCTGAAGGGTCGCGGCGCGAGCGCCAACCACATCTCTATTGCGTTCGCTGGCAAGGGACAGAACATTGACACTGGCGCGAAGGTGTACCACAACGCGCCCCGCACCAACTCCACCATCGAGTCGAAATCCATCAGCAAGGACGGCGGTCGCACGAACTACCGCGGCCTCGTCCACATCAGCGACGGCGCGGTGGATTCGAGTACGTCCGTCGAGTGCGACGCGCTGATGTTCGACAACGAATCCACGTCGGACACCATGCCGTACATGGAAATCAACGAAGACCGCGTGGACGTCGCCCACGAGGCAACGGTCGGTAAAATCGGCGACGAGGACGTGTTCTACCTCCAAAGCCGCGGATTGGACGACGACGACGCGAAACAGATGATCGTGAGCGGGTTCATCGAACCCATCACGGAAGAGCTTCCAATCGAGTACGCGGTCGAACTCAACCGCCTCATCGAACTCGAAATGGAGGGCAGCCTTGGCTAATCTTTTTAAGATCAGGATTAGAGTGGATCATTGTATTGGTCGGCCGGATCCTGTTGCTCATCGACAGCTTGCGTAAACAGATTTTCATCCAACTCCTCTTCGCACAGTATCGCCCGAACATTACCACTGTTAGTACCGTACGTCGTCTATCTATTCCTTTTATTCCTCTGGAAGAGCGTTAGCAAGTGCTGTCTCTCCTCCGACAATTGGCACTGGAATGGTGATCTTTTTGACATCAACAGAGATAACAGTGTCACCTGTACTATCTGGCGGTCGTTTAGTGAAGTAATGGTCGCTAGATAGTACAACAATTCCGATGCGGTGGCCAGGTTGGAAAACATAATCATCGGGTTGGAGATTGAAATTGATCCAGTATGGTGTGCCGGGATGAATCACAAAAGTGGTTCTGAGCGACTTACGATTCTGTGGGTCTACCCAGCCCCAATTGATATTATAATTAGAGAGGAAAATTATCCTCACTTTTGTATTATTGCTCAGGCTGCAGTTCTTCGTACGGCTGAATGATGACGAATCCACCCTCCTCGGCGAAGTGAAGCTGATACGTTTCTCCAGAGGAGCGTCCAAGGAAACTCTTGAGATTGAGGTCTCGCTTCGAGGTGGGTGACACATTACTACTCCAAGCGACAGTCGCATTGGGGTCCGTACTCACAGGTGTCGGAATAACAAGCGGTTTTCCATGGGTGGTGATAGCCACATGTCCTGGTCCCTCAAGAAACACATTGAACAACCCACCTGTAGAGGCACCAGCAATACTTTTCATCATCTTAATATCCCAACTAACACTCTCATCAAAAGCCAGTACATCGTTCCCATTGACGCTGATTTCGTCTTCCTCATTTAGTTCCAGAATTTGTACCTCTTTGCCCTGGTCAGCTAAGTACAGATGCCCCGTCCCTGTGGCTTGCATCATTAGGCCTCCCTCACCAGTGGCTTTCTTCTTCAACATGCCTTTCAGCCCACCGGTTGATTTCCGTTCGAATGAGATGTCACCAGTATAACCCACCATGGTTCCTGCTTTTGCCATGATGCTCCCGTCCATCGATACATCGAGCAGCTTTGAATTCTCTAGTTCGAAGGTTTTTCCCTGGTCTTGCGGTGCATGAGTGTTGACAAATTCATTGAGATTCATTGGTTTCCTCTGAACCGCATTTCATACGGCTCTGTATAAAGAAGGTTCTCAAAGACAATATAATTATAGCCTACTGTATTTGATAAATCATCAACAGATAGAAAGTATGATCACAGAAAATATTTATGTCTACTAACTTCGACTGCTGTGCATTTCCGTCAGTGTCAGTGACTCCCCGAGTGACATCGTACAAGTAGAAACTGAAAGCGGTCTTACTTCACTGGAAACCGAAGTAGCGCTCCAACACCACTGAAGGCATTCACGAACTGCGATCCACGTTCGGTATCACTGGCGATCACATAATCGTCACCACCTTGCTGTTCCACAGATGTTTCAAGATCTTTCCGCTGATTTCGTGGCACTGTCGATGCAATGAGGACTGTATCGACCGCTCCGAACCTGATCGCTTGCTCTACCTCCTCAATACTATACGCAACCAGATCGCCATCTCGAAGCCGCGAGTAGAACTCATCTAGCCGCTTGCGTCCTTCTCGCTGTTCGGCATCGAGAAGTTGCTCATCCGCTTTCTCGACAAGCTGATGGAGGCCTTGCACGGTCGCATACTCAACCGAGTACGTTCCGAGCAGACGGGTGCGCAACCGATGATTAAGGTAGCCGTCGGAGACGAACCGCTTCGCAGTCGCAAGTGTTCCCCAACGACAAGCCCAGTGACCGTTCCCTCGTCACCAGTGAACGCGTCGGTAGCGATATCACCGACCTGTTGGAAGAACTCGTGGACTTGTCGTTCGCGATCGCGCTCGAACCGCTGGGCAGATTGTCCACCTGCCCTGGATTTACCCATCACTTGGCTTTCGAACGTCCGAATCGGGATAATGCGCTCTCCAACGAGTCGTCCAATGGCAGCACCACCACGCTCGATGACGATGAGTCCAAAGGTCTCATTCGGCGTAACTGCTTCATTCAGTGGAGAGAGATCGAAGTGATCGTCACATCGGTACGTCGACTCGGCAACTGGAGTAGGCAGGTCGTCGAAGGTAGTCGAGATTAACTCACCTCCAACGACACCCGCATAGACCACGAGTCCATTCTCCGGTGTCCTTTCGTATCGACGAAGAATCCGCTGGACGCGCTTGAGCGCTTGCTGAACGTGGTCTCGTGTCTGATCGGATTTGATATTCTCGGCACTGGCGTATTCCTGGGCAATTCGCTCTCGGATCGAACCCAGCGACTTGCTGTTGGGTACGGTAACGGTGACGAGTTCAGTACCGTCCCCGGTGAGCGATTCGAGCTGCTCGATCTGTTCGCGAAGATCGTATGTTTGTGACATTGTATACTGGTGGCTTGTGAGTAGTTGATTGGCAATTCCGTGAGGTCGATCCAACGACCCTTGCCACCAGCTATGAAAACAGAGAGATGCCGCTCATTGACTGCATAGTCGTACTGATGCACGAATGTGAGCGGTACATATCAGAACACAGGGTCTGCTCAGCTAAAAGAATTCTGGAGAGTTACGCTTCTGTATCGACTGGCACCCGCTCGAACCCCATTGTTCGAAGATCATTGTCGAAGGCGAACATATGCTCTATCTCGTGCTCTCGAGCAAGCATTGCACTCGTCTGATCAACAAAGGAAATCTGCTGGTCGTCAAAACGCTCGAACTCCTCACACGCTGCGTCAAATGTTTGCTCACCGCAGGATATTGAACGTCTGTGATCGACGAACCGTCGAAAGCGCCTCCACAGCTGCTGTGTGCCCAATCTGGCACAGCATTAGCGTCGCAAAGTCTGAAAGCACATATCGACTGGTGGACACCGGCCCATACTCCCTGGCTTTCATCGACAAGCCACCAGACGACTCGTCCGGCAGTCTGGCGACTTTTCACACGTCCTTGGTCTTCAAACTGTCCAAGCTTCCGCCGCGGTCTCTCGTGAACACTCAAGGGCATCGGCAACATCACCAGAGGTGGTGGCTTCCCATGTTGGGAGTGCGTGCGCACGAGTTGGAAGGAACTGCCAAACTGACCACCGCTTCAGTTCTTTTTCCATGGCGCCAAGACAGTCTCGGCTATGACCGACCGGCAAACAATACCGAGAAGAGTAGTTGCTGGCAAGTGTTAGATTTCTAATGTTGAATCAATTCGTTCTGGGAATTCGTATTCGTTAGCTTGCTCTATAGCCTCATACATCCACAACGATCCGTGAGAAGTTTCCGCCTTGTCGTAGATTTTAGTCTCGTCCATTGTGATCAGTTTGTACTTCGTCCCACCATCGTATGGGACGGGAATAACAGATGGATGCGGAGCCTCATCGTTTGTATTTACATCGAGATTGAAGCCAGCTCGGTTTGTTGAAACTGTGGGGTAGTCACAACTCACCATTTGGCCAGCCATTTTCGGATCAGCATATAAGACCTGATACTCTCCATTGACTCGAACGATTCGGCCTCCTTCAATTTGATTCGCCGAATCTTGATATGTATCTAATACTTTCCATCCGCTAGTAAGTGATTGGTCGGTTGTCTCGGCAATCGACACCTCATCAATCCCACCAGAGTTATAAATGGCTCGCCATTTCCCAACACTCTCGTCATAGATGCCGTTAAAATCATGATACCCTCCATTCCCTAAATCACTGCTCCGCGGCAAGTTCGAATCAACTGCTTCCAAGTAATGTGTACCATGAAGAATGTTCTCTACTGTGTGCGTTACCCAAATTCGTTGGAAATCGTCATCTTGTTTTGGATCATTCGGGCCGTTCCCAAACCCACTCCACATAATTGTGAACCTATCTTGCTCGTCGTCGTAGATAACGTGTGAAGCGACATAATTTGAGATGTAGTCAGTCTTTGCTTCGGTGAAGAGAACAGATTTCATATCAATCTCGAATGTCTCTAGATCGATAGTCGCTATCGACTGAAATCCTCGATGATCAACGGATGCTGGCGTAAGCGCACAGTAGAGTTTATCATCCTTAATGAGTGGTGCGCCATCCTTGTAGGTGACTGGGATTGGACCACGGACACCGAGCTGATACGAATAGAATAACTCGAAGTCACTAAGTATTACACTTTCACCCTTTCCACATTCCGTATGAATATATGGGTTGAATGTTTCCCAGACTTGTTTATCGAAAAAATCACACACCGGATTGGTTCCCCCGGCCTTTCCAATATCGGCATCTCCGTAATACTTCCACCCTTTAGAGTCATCGTCTTCACGGGCCAAACAGGAGACACGATCACCCTGGAAGATCACGTACAAGTCGAATGGCGCCGTTGGTAGGGCGTATTCTGTGTCGAATGTTACTGTATTCGTGTGGGTTGTCCCGCTACTATCAGTTAACTTCTCGAATAACTGCAAGCTGTTAGCAGCGACGTCACTTCCGACCCACAGATAATTATCGTCATCCTTAATTAGTCCGATTCCAGCGTTCGATGCTTCATTAGACATTCCACTCTTCCCACTGTACTTCTCGACACGAAGCATCCCACCAAAGAACGGTGCAATTGGATGACATCGAGGCTCAAAACCAATTGCTTCAAAGTTCCCTGACTTATTCGATACGGTCATCGTACCAGCACTGATCCTTTGGTCGATGTCATTCCCAGTAAGCAGGTGTTTTCCGATCATATTGCCGGTGCCCTCGGCTGCACTCCGAAATGGTTGAGCGTCCATTTCCCACCTGTATAACGGAAGTGCTGGCGTTTCGATCAGTCCAAACTCGTCAGGGAGTACATTACGCCATGTTCGGTCAACCTTCCAAGTCATCTCCTCAAGAGGTGTTCCATTCGTAACCCCTGTCGATCGCTCATCGTCGGTTGCCTTTTGTGTAGAAGAAGCAGTTGTAAGTCCTACTAGTGCACCGGTCGTAGCTGCTGCGCTAGCTGCCTTGAGATACGAGCGTCGGTTTAGTTGTGACTCATCGTCCGCGGTTTCGCGTGCCATGCCGAATTTCAATGATCACCGTCAATTTAAGTAGATTTTGATTCCAGGTTATGGTTCCTACGGAGGATTGTCAATGAAAGATCACACAGCTATTCCGCCGAAATTATCAATATTCATCGGTATTCTTCTGTAGGTATTGAGAGATTGTTTCATTGGTTGTCCTGCTTTCCTCAATTGGTCTGATTTCACAAAGCACGCTGCGTACTACTATTCATTGTTTTCGCTATTCCTCTGAAAGCCACCAGATAACCACTCATGGACTGAGCTTCCCACGTTCCAACTCACCGCGTTCATGAAGCTCCTCAAGCCGCTGATGCATTGATCGCCGCTCCATCCCGACCGCATCCGCCACCTACCGAGCGGCTACAGTCGGAAACTTCGACTCCCGATTTATCCCGGGAAATTTCTGCGGATGAATGATGGTCTTAGACGATGTCTGATTATCGTGAGCATCCAATTTCTAGCGATTAATTCTGATCGTATTGCTCAATCATTCAGTACCGCGTCTAAAAAATGTCCAAATGTTATTAGTAACAATAAGATTATGTAAAGTGCCTCCGATAGCATTCTGACTTCATGCTACCACCAGTAGACGGCTCTTATACACGACTATGTGGGAAAGATAAAATTGAGGGAGGGTCGTTTGTATGGTTGGGTTGATTGGAATTCTTGGTGACTATTCCGATTCTACTTCAAAAATCGAGAACTCATTACACGGATCGGAGGAACCTACCACCTATACCTATAGAACCACGTCCGCTACTGTCCATATGTCGTTTCACTCACGGGAAAATAATAGTCAACCAGTATGGTGCCGCGATGGCGAAGTCCAAATGTGGCTCCTGGGTGAAGTGTACGGTTTCCAGGACGAATCCAGGTATACTCTCCGTCCCTCTTCAATGGCAAGCGTTGAGTTTTGCGCGTCGCTATACGAACGGCTCGGCTGGGAATTCCTTACTGGTCTCAACGGTAATTTCGTTGGTATCGTCTACGATCACGTTAGTGAGACCGCCTCAATTTTCCTCGACCGATTCGGCACTCATCCGGTTTTTTACGCCCGAATCGATGGAATACTTGTGTTTTCGACACAGATCCAACTACTCCCTTCCTTCTCACAGATCAGCCGTCGATTTGAACACGAGTATCTCTTTGAATATCTCACGCTTCGCAGGGTTTTTGGGACCAAAACACCACTCCGTGATATCGAAAAGCTCCCTCCGGCATCTGTCACGACCTACGATCTCTCCACTCACGAAATAACGTCGGAGGTCTACTGGACCCCCCACTATCAACCGGACGACAAACCGTTCGAGTACTTCGTCGAAACGTTCATTGACGTCTTCCAGGACGTTATCGACGAGCGTTTGGATTCGGATCGTGAGCCCGGTCTCATGTTGAGTGGCGGAAGCGACTCACGGTTGATTTTGGCTGCCGCAAACCGTCAACTTACCGCCTTTCATCTCGCTGGGTGGCACAATCGAGAAGCACGGATCGCCGAACGGGTCGCCGAAATCGGCAACACAGACCTTCGAATCCTCCACCGAACGGATACCACGTATCTCGAGACGTTACCGAAGAACGCGTCGCTTTCCAATTTCGATGGCTACTACTTCCAAGGCTATCTCACCCCCTTCGCGGACGAAATCACCGAGTCGGTTGATTCGCTATTCACCGGTCTCTACGCCGATACGCTGTTCAAGAGTTACCCTATTCCAGCCCGTTCACAATCGCTCGGATCGTTGGGAACGCTCACGTTACCGATCGGCGTTGAGATGAACTCACTGGCGGATATCCTCGAGTACTGGATTTCTTCGGCCGGGACAGCACTCGCTTCGCCGCCGGAATACCTCACCACGTCTCACGACCTCCATGAAATCCTATCCGCGAACGTCGTTCGGGACGATGGGAAAATCGACCACCACGGCATACGCTACGATTCGTTGGACGACTTGCTCGTCTGTAGCACGTACTATCCTCTCTCGAACGATTCAGAGTTGATCAATCTACGAAGCCTCCGCCAGCTGTGTCCGTCTCACGTCCCCTTCTTGGATAACCGGCTTGTAGATTTACACCTTCGAATACCCAAGAAATACCGCCTTCGACGCGATCTCATCAATCGGGCCGTCCAGCGGCTTGCTCCCGAACTCGCGGCTATCCCACATCCATCATCGGATGTCCCGATCGCGCGGTCTTATCCAGTGCAGTATCTCGGGCGACAAGTGGCCAGCTTCCGACGCAAACACTTACCGAGACACCAACCACCGAAATATCACCTCAATCAAGATTCGTGGCGGGATCATGCGAGGTTTGTTCGCCACGAAGACTTCGTAATCGATGCCATTCGCAAGCACGAGCCCACGATTCGGGCACTTCCGTTCTTGGATTGGGAGGGGGTAAAAACTGTCTATCGAAAGCATCAGAACGGTGAAAATAGGACTGCGGAACTGTACACGCTTCTCACCCTGTTGGAGATGCCGATCATAAAGCAGGCGACGATGGTGAGTCAAATGCACTCCTTTTCGCCCAGTACAACGGAAGAAAGTGCGTAGCCCGACACTACGTCATTCGTCGTCGGATCCCATGGGAAACTTCCGATCGTGCCAGACGGACTGTTGGGAGTGGATCGTCTACGTGGCAGTAATCGAAGTTCGGCATCTCAAAACACGAAAGCAGAACCTCCTTTATCGCTGCAGAAAGCGGTGGACGACCGACGATTGATGAATCGTCGCGAACGATGCTCGTGAGATATTCCAGCTCGCCGATCATGTAATGCGTTCCGACACCGACCTCGTATCCCGGTTCGATCGAGTCGGAGTTGCCGATCACCTGAAGCCAGTACCAGTACGGGAAATCCGCACCCGAAGCCGCCGCACATGCAAGCGATTGCCACATCCGTGGATTGATTTCGACGAGTTTGAATTCGCCAGTCGCCGCATCTTCGATGTATTCGATACACGCGAGTCCATGCCATTCGAGTTCATCGAGGACCGCCCGACCCACTGCTTCTAGGCTCGGAATCTCGACTGATTCACGGTATACACCCCCACCACCGGTATACGAATCCCCGCGAATCTGTCGATGCTGAAACGTCGCGAGCGGTTCACCGTGGTCGTAGAGCGCGCCGAATACGTACTCGTCCGTCCCATCGATGTACTCCTGGACGATCGGGACGTGGTCCATCGCTTCGCACGTTGTTGCGATATTGAGTGACTCGTTCGATGGAACGTGCTGTACCGACTTGACGATCGACGACTCGGATGGCTCATACGAATCGATGTACTCGTCGACGAGCAGGTTGTATCGCGATTTGACGACCCGATCGACGTCCCACTCGGTGGCTTCGTCCAGTAGACGTGTCTCCGGCACCGGTACCTCTGTGCGTTCTGCAATATCCATCAGCTGCTTTCGATCATGGACTCTCTTCAATGTCTCAAGTGGAGGGACGACTAGGCTAACGTACTGATCGAATTCGTCGTGATACTTCGAGAGAACGTACGTATCCTGCGGACGATGTGGAATAATCGTGTATACGTCCGAACGGGCAGCGATTCCCAGAAGTGCGTCCTTGTACGCCAGTATTTCGTATGAGGGCGGAACTCGTACGACTTCGTCGCAGAATCGGGATGCGGCAACCGGAAGGTGTTTATCTGCGACTGCGACGATCGTTCGTATGTCTGCCCGGGTAAGTGATCGAACGGATGCATACCCATGTGGATACCGTGAAGCGGGTATCACAACCCCATTTGGTTCGTCTCTACCCACCGCTTCGTTAGTCGTTCGCATGCTATTCATCCGGTATAGGTGAAGACGGGCTCTCCAATCTGTCTTTTGCCCCCTGGGACGAATTCTTGAGGGCATCGATGGACGATCAACATCCGCCGCAGATTGTGTTGAACGGGTGTTTGGAGATAGCGAGCACATGAGGCTTCAGACAACCCATCACAGAGGTCGGCACAGAATTATGTAGATCGTTTCGGAGCGGTTCTCAGCTAAAATCGCCAGCCCATTCTTGTCTCCCTCTTCCATTTATGTCACGCCAAACAACGCTGGCTGATGTTGCCCAGCGAACGATAACCGAGTGCGCGGCTGGTTCGACCGAACGCGACAACACACCGACGACTGAGCGCAATCTGCTCGACCGGGCGCAAGCACATGCGGTGGACGTCGCGGCTGAGCATTTCCCCGATCTGCCGGTTGAGGTGATTGAGTGGAAGCTTCATATCGCGCGAAACAGCAGGTAGGAGTGACAAAGTACACTCCAGAATATACGGCCAAATGATAGTACCTAGACGAACGAGTAGACACGCCCTTCGGTGACGACGTAGACGGTATCGTTACGAACTGCGGGTGCCGCCTGTGGGTTTCCGAACAGTTCGAACCGCTGAAGTGTTTCGCCCCCATCTGCGTCGAGAACGTACACGCGGCGGTCGTCGCTGCCAACGTAGACGGTATCGTCCACGATGGTGGGATTAGTCAGCGTCGCATCGCGGTCGTAATTGCCATACTCAACATTCGTGTCGAACGACCACCGTTCGGTTCCATTCGTGTTGTCAAGCGCGAACAGTCGCTCCGTGTCTCCGATGTCGTCTTTGTTGACGACGAACAGCGTGTCGTTGACGCTCGAAAGGAACTCACCGCCAACGTCGGTGGACCACGCTTCCGTTCCATCCGCTGAGTTGAGTGCGGTGAGTCCCTCGTTCGTCACGAACACCGTCTCGTCGTTCGCTGCTACTGCCGAGGTTTCTCCGTCGTACATCCACTTTTCGTTCCCATCGTCGGCCTCGAAGGCATACGCGCCCTCGCTAGACGGGGCATAAACTAAACCGTCCTGCACGGTAACGGCACCGTTCACACGGACCGAATCACTCGGGTCATCCGAATCGATCTCGGTGTTCCACAGAATGTTGCCATTATCTGCGTTGACTGCGAAGACGTATGCGGAACCGTAGAGGGAACTTTGGCTACCGAAGTAGACGACATTATTGACGACGACGGGAACGCCGGTGCCGTCCTCGACCTGCTTCTCCCAACGTTTCGTCCCGCTCGCGGCGTCGAACGCGTAGGCGAAATTAATGCTGCTTCCACCATCTCCGCCGACGGTACAGTAAACCGTTCCATTCGTGACCGTCGCCCAAACGTGACGGAAGATTGTATCATCCGAATCAAACGGCACGCGCCATTGCTCAGTTCCGGAGGTCCGTTCGAACGCGAAAAGCTCAGAATTCGTGGCCACATAGACCGACGTGTCGTCACTGATGATCACTTCGAAGGTCTCTCCATTGTCCAGTTCCGGCATCTGCCGCCAGTTCTCCGCTAGACCGGTAATGGTGTAGAGGAATCCCGCATCGCCCGCGACGTACGCGGTATCGTCGACGAGGGCGCATCCAGTCGGTGCGTTTCCGTCCGTCCGGAGGGGAACCTGCCATTGGAGGGATCCATCACCGGCATTGAACGCCGCGACTTCCTGAACGTCCTCGTCTTTGACTTTACGCGGATAGTAGACAGTTGAACCGGCAACTGATAATTCAGCAACATTGGTGTATCGTAGTTCGTCGGATTCGCTGGATTTCCAGCGGACGTTCCCGTTTTTACCGTCGAACGCCCAGAGGAGTTCGCCTTCACCGACGTAGACGGAGTCATCGGAAAATACCGGACTGGTGAGGTGAATATTTCCATTCAGCTCGTGCTGCCACTGCGAACTCCCGTCGGCGGCGGAGAGGGCCGTCAGGAACGATCTGCTGTCGCCGTGATCACCGCTCTCGTCCTGATAATTGCTCGTGAGGTAGACAGTGCCGTCGACAACCGTCGGTGCCTCAAGTACTGGCTCTGTCGCTCTGGATCCCGTGTGCACTGAGACGTCCCACTGTTTTGTCCCGTCGGTTGTGTCGAAGGCGTAGACGGTGCCGCGGTCGACGAAGTACGCGGTGTCATCAGCAACTGCGGGGATCTCGTCGGCCGTGACCGCCGCTTTGTCACCGTCACCAGAAATTTCAGCGCTCCACTTGACGTCGCCGTTCACGGCCGAGAAAGCGTACGCATAGCCCTGTCCATCGATTCGCATCTTGACGTAGACGGTTCCGTCCACTACGGTGGTTGAGGATGTGCCGAGCTCTGGCGCATCGCACTCGTCTGCAGGTGGGTCGTAAGCCGGGTTCTCGAATGTCCACAACAAAGCGCCGGTTTCGGTATCCAATGCGAACACCTTCCACCAATAGCTAATATACATCTTCCCGTCGGTGACGGTGGGGGCAGCGTCGAACGTACCGAATCGGTCGGTGTACGTGTTTTGCCACAGAACCTCATGTTCCTCAACATCGTAAGCGATGGCTTTGCCGTCGTCAGCCGCGAGGTATGCTACACCATCGACAATTGCCGGAGCCGAGAGTTCCGGCGAGTTGGCGTGTCCTAAATATTCGGTCCATCCTATCCACGGTGTTTCTCTAACCGCACGTGCGTTGGGATTGTGACCGGTATTTCCGGCGTCGAACTGGAACGTCCCCCAGTTCGAGTCGTTCAGTTCGTTCGGGAGATTGCCCGTGATGTCGGTCATTTGAGAATTTTGCTTTGTGACTGCTTTGGAGGTATTGGAAACATTGGCACCTGCGATTCCGACAGAACCAACGGCAAGACCTACTGTCTTCAGGAATAATCTGCGCGAATTGTTGTCCATGTTACGAGTGTTGGATCGAATGTAAACGTGATAAGCTTTGTGAGTGTTCAATATGAATTTACTATATCAGGAAATAATACGGACATAAGTACAGGTCAAGTATTTGTATTAGAAATTCTCTATCCATCTCGATATCTATTCTCATCGAAATCAACAGTAAGAGCACCAAGAATCTCACAGACCACCAGCATGTGGTCATACTCGATGACGTAACCGGGTAACTGATGGCCTGCACGCGTGCGCATCATGTCCACCGCACCGCCTGCTGCAAACACATGGCTGCCGTCAAGAACACGACTGACGACGGCACGCTGACAGCGTTCCCTTCGGAGGAGGGAGACGATGCCGAGCCAGATGACTGTGATTGCGACGGCCTCGGTGACTTCCCGTGCTGGCCATGCGTGAGGATAGAGCGGATGGAACTACCGAATTAGTCCCACTCACTCTGCTTGCTCGCCACTAGATATGATCCGAAGTCACTGAAGAAAGAACATCCTTGTTCTGGGTATGCTGGCGGAATACATAGAATATCTGTACGCAAAATATCGTGATAGTGAAGCTGTGAAAAAATTTGCGGTCCACCTGTCTCGACACCAGATCAGGACATGGGTGACTCTGCGACGCCGAGTTGCTGGAGCATACCTAACGTCTCGGGTTGCACCCATCGCTCCACAATCTTTCCATTCTCGATTCGAGTGAACACCATATTCGGGACCTCGAACGACTCACCAGTTGGTTCGATTCCCATGAATTCACCGTCGTGAGTTCCACGAAGCGTCACGCGCATGGCCACAGTGTCACCCTCGGAAACGGCATCCTTGACGATTGCTTCAAAGTCTGAAAATGCGTCGAGGAATTTGTCCATGTCCTCTTTCGCTGCCTCCCGTCCTTCCGTTCGCTGGCCGAATGGGCCGTGCTCGACGAAGTCCTCGGCAAATAGTTTATCGATCAAATCGACGTTCCGCTCCGTCGCGATGTCTTCTGGTACACGACGCGCAAGTTGTTTGTTCTCCTCGATGTCTGCCATTGTATCCCCCCATAGCGATTCGTTGCTACGACTCCGCTTTTACCCTCGCTTCAATGCAAGGATCGCTAGTCATATGATCGCTTCCAGTAACGATAGCCGTTATGGCACCACCTCGTTGAACAGACGAAATACGCACAGCGGAAACAATTCTCTCTCGGTGTCAACGCCCCCGGATTGATCGACGTCACCACTGGAAGCCACGAAACGCTCGTAGACTACCAGTGCATCGCTTTTATCGACGATGAAACAGCAAAAAAGAAAATGTACTGTGCTTACCTATTACCAATCTCAGATCAGCACGAGTTAGCGTCTTTGGTGCTTGTCACACTGACTTTCGTTTATCTCGAGCAGTTGCATCGACTCGTTCCGAGTGGCGTTGTGCGCGACGTTCACGCGGCCGTCCAAGCAGCATTCGCACGATGTAGCTAGGTTGCGGTGGAAACCGACCGAGTTGCTTGGTCATGCCGAGATCATCGCGCACAGCATCGTGTTCTGTGACGGCACCGTCGGCGATGCGATACCAGTGTGTCTGGTTGATGGCGAACGAACGACCCCTTGACGGAAATACGTTCGTCACGTCTCAGTCGGGCGAATCGTGGACGACAAACGGTCCATGTTGGCGGCCATGCAGGTCACCCGTGCGACGACGTGGTCTCTGTCGACAACGACTTCATGGAATTCGAACCGCATGTCGGTGAATGCCCGGTGTAGCCATCGAATCGTGGCTTTAGGCCCCTCTGGACCGCGCTGACGGGCTTCCATCGGTTCGTCGGCAGACCGGTGATTGAAATAGTCGGGTGTTACATAGGTGTTGACCGCGGCACGGTCGGCCGTTGCCACGATGTCGAACGTGGCTTAGGCGACATGCCAGTCACCTCTACGGTTTCACTTCGAGTACGAGGTTGACCGGCGTCTCAGTCGCTCGTCGAAAGCGCGTGAACCCTCCCTCGGTAGCAACCTCACGCAGTCGAGCCGCTCCTGCCTGCGCACCCAGTGCAGGGTTGCCGCCCTGATCAAGCGAATTCGGTGTACAGATCATCGTCGAGAAGGCATAGAACACCCGTCCTACCGGGTTCAGGTTGTCCTCAACCTGATCGTTGGCGAACGGCTCGACCAGCATCCACGTGCCGTCGTCGGCAAGCGTCTCCCGAACATGTGCTGCGACGCCGACCGGATCGCCCATGTCGTGAAAGCAGTCGAACATCGTTACGAGGTCATACTCTGCTCCATTATACGACTTGGCCGTTGCCGCTTCGAAGCTGACGCGTTCTGCGATACCGGCCTCCTCAGCACGCTCGCGTGCCATGTCGATCGAGTGGTCGTGGTAGTCGATACCGACAAAGGTGGACTCAGGGTACGCTTCGGCCATGAGGATCGTTGTTGCCCCGTAGCCACAGCCCACGTCGGCTACGCGTGCACCGTTTTCGAGCTTCGTTTCCATCCCGTCAAGGGTGGGAATCCACTCGCTTATCAGACTCGCCGCGTACCCAGGTTTGTAGAACCGCTCCGTGGCTGAGAACAGCTCCGGGTGATGTTCGTGCCATCCGACGCCGTCGCCAGTCTGGAATGCCGCTTCAATGTCGTCCTGGACCTCTGCAATGATGGCGTTAGTTCCCTGAAACCCTCCCAGCATAAATGTGGGACTCTCCTCGTTGGCCAGTACGAGTCTCTGTTCGGGAGAGAGGCTGTAACGATCCGTCTCGGGATCATAGGTCACATACCCACCGGCGGCCTGTGACCGTAGCCACTCGCGGACGTAGCGTTCGTGCGTGTCGGTATGCTCGGCCAGTTCGGTCGACGTGAATGGTCCTGCATCAGCCAATGCTGCATAGAGACCGAGCCAGTCGCCGATCTCAGCCAGTGCGGCTTGAAACGCCCCGCCAAGATCATTGATAGCTGTTCCAACGAGTTCGTCTAGCTTCTCTTCGTTTATCTGGTCTTGTCCTGTTCGATTGTCTGTTGTCATAGTCGTCTCTCCTGCGTGAAGGTGGACGAGACACACCAATACGTTGTTATCTGATGCAATTCACCCAGTGCATGCCAGCGTTGCGGCCGGTGCAAGTGATGCACTAGTTGCACGAAATCCATTGCTCGGCGAATCCCTGGTTCGATATGCGTGAGTCAACGAACGTGATCTGAACCCCAAATACGACCAATGCTATGGCCAACCGAGGTTGTCGATAGCTTCACGGCCTGAAGCTTCCGGTCTTTTCTGCTTGTAGGGCGCTAAATCCTTGCCATTTACGGCGATGAGGGTGTCACGCTTCGATCGCTTCCATATTGAGAGAGCGAGCCTCATTGCGATAGGACTCGTAGAGTGGGGTCGCCCACTCACGTACCTTCGAGGCGTCGGTGTCGACAATCGCTCGTAACATACCGGTATCTGGGTCATAGCCGGTGAGGGCTATGCGGTCGTCAAAGATAGTGAGCCCACACGGAAGCGTGTCGTGCAGCAGGATGGTAAGGTTGCCACTCGCGAGGCCTTTCTTGGCTGCCTCAGGTGACCACTCAAGCACAGCTTCGACGATAGGTGGTGGGTAGATGATCTCGGTCTCCATGCCGGCACGAACGTTCTGGAACAACGAACCAGCGTTGGCCGATTTGAGTGTTGCCGTCCCAAAAGCCCGCATCTGCTCCGCATCTTCGATTAACTCATCATAACGATGCACGGGTTTGTAGGGGTCCTCGGAGTCGACGACCGTGACGACTGCCTCAGCAAACGCCTCGATTGTGATACCGAGGCTTTTAGTTGGAAGCCATTGTGCGACATCTCGGAGTTTCCGCTCGGTCTCCATTCGGGTGAGCAAAGTGGTGACCTCCTCCGCGATAAATTGGCCCGCTGATGTCGCCCGGTGTTTATGACCGTCTCGGACAATCCAGCCCTGCGTTTCGAACTCGCGCAGCATCCGTCCGATCGTGGACGACGATGCGCCGGTTACTGCCCATAGATCCGACCGGCTGTGCGGATCGTCAGCTAGTGCGTTGATTACCTCAATGCGGTGCTGCGATCGTACGAGATATTCGATCTCATCGCGTGCAGATTCCATGGTACTAGTTCGCATTTGGCACTATATTGTTTTGGGTTGAACGTTCTCATCGTCTACACTGTCTCGATTAGAATAGGTAAGGTTCATCCCTAGAACAACCTTTTCTATCAAGTATTCTCCTGGAATCCATCAAATAACCACCGTGGACTGAGCTTCCCTCGTTCAACCGCTCCACCCTTATGCACCTCCTCGAGCCCCTGATCCACTGGTCGCCGCTCACTCGCGAGCGCATCTGCAACCCACCGAGCGGTCACAGCCGGAAACTTAGATTATAGTGATATATTAAGAATTTTACTGCCAATGGTACGAATTAATGATCTTTTCTCGGCTATTTTGCCGCTGTCTTTTTGTAGTATTATTCCGTCTGGATGGCTGTATGGCTGATTTGATTGTCAAAGCCGCAGTGAAAGAACAGCTCGAAGGACAAAATGTGGCGAGTGATTTCTATGATGCACTCGATGAGGAAGTTGCAACTGTCCTCGACAACGCTGCCCGACGAGCCGAAGAAAACGATCGCAAGACCGTCCAAGCACGCGATTTGTAGCTGCTCATCGTCCCTCACCCACAGTTTTATTGCATCAGTATGATACGATAGCCCTGTCCCGATTCATGAAAAGAGGACATACTAATACGGTGTCTACAGGCTGAACAGACCGAGTGCCTCGGAGGTCAAGCCCTGAGACGGTTCACTGCAACAATAACAGGATGTTCAACATCATCTCCCTAAACGCTGACAATGCGAAACGTTTAGGAATATACGAAGAATTCGTATATTCGTAAACTCCGTATGAGCATCAAAGACGATACCCCCATCTCACGGAAACGCCTTCAAACCGTGTTTGAGCAACTGGCAAACGATCGAAAGCTCGACATCCTCAGCTACGCGGCCGATCACGAGTGGTTTACCGTAACGGCCCTCAAAGACGACCTCGGAATTCCACACACGACAGCGCACGACTATTGCCGTGAGTTGCACCAAGCAGGCCTTCTACATCGCGAGCAAATGAAGCCTGCAACCTACAGTGCTGTTGAGTTCGACATTCAACTGTCACTGGATGCCATAGCAACAGCTGTCGAGACAGAGTCTGAAACAATCGATTATATGCTTGCGACGTATGGAGACGGCATCATCGACGAACTTCTCGATATCTGGGAGCGTGTCGATGCGGGTGAGCTCACCTATCGCGAAGCGAGTGGTATGCTTGACATGCAGCACGCCGATTTTCTTCGGCTGGCGTCTGAACTTGAGTTGTTCAACCGATGACTGTCGTGGTACTGGATGCAAACGCGGTTATCATGCATGGGCGAGCGTTTCCGGATCGCGTTCGTACCGCCGTTGAAGAGGGAGCAACGCTCATTCTTCCACGATCGGTCAAGCAAGAACTCGTTGACGACGTGCTTGCGGCTGACAATGCACCTGCTAATCATCGTGCCTCGGCACAGGCAATCCAAGACCTTGTCGACGAAGGATTTCTTGTCCTTCGGACACCGGATTTTGAGAGATATAGCGGCGTCATCGACGAAGCACGTCAACACATTGCAGGCGATACGCTCCCGGAATATACCGTCAAAGCCGATCAATACATTCCAGCCCTTGCCTGTGGTCTCGCTACTGACGATACCGTCCATCTGATTACCGCCGATACGAAACTTCGTACTATCGTCCAGGATATCGCTGCCCGGCACGGAGTCGCAGAGAACGTTAGGTTGATTGATCCATTGACGGTGCTGTAGTAATCAAGATCTATTTTCCATCCTTACTTGGCTAGTTTCCGGGAATCCACCGGATAACCACCCCGGACTTAATTTCCCCCGCTCAACCTTTCCATTCTCGCGCAGAGTGTTGAAAGACCATGAGTACGAAACAATCCGCAGATCTACATATCGGCCTGTAGAAGAGTGAAAAACGCTGTGAGCAACCCCCTTATATAGAAGATTATACATAGAATGATATGTGACTCGTGCAAATCATAAGAATCCAACTGCGGACAACGGCGGACATCGTGATCCAAGCAACGGACGATTGGGATTAGCTTGGCGAATCGCCTTTGTATTCCTTGTAGTGATTCTCATCTGGCTCCTCATCCTACACGTGAACCGAGTTGTGTTCGGCCCCGGCTACGACCGCCTTGGCCACGTGGTAAGCGCCCTCCTCTTAACCACACTAACCGTTCCAGCAGTTGTGCTTGCCCGACGGTTCCTCGACAAGCGGCCGTTGCGAGGACTCGGGATTCCACCGCTGCGGACGGGATTGCGCTCATTTTGCATCGGCATAGGGTGTTACCTGATTCCGGCCGGTATTGGACTGGGTGTAGCGCTCGCCCTCGGCTGGGTTGATATCTCTCTCACCACGTCTCTTACTACTCTAGCAGGGATCCTCCTCGGCCTCATCGCGCTCGTGTTCCTGTCTGAGGCGCTTCTGGAGGAGCTCATCTTCCGTGGGTACATCTATCGCAACCTTAATGGCTCACTTCCTTGCTGGACATCTGTCGGCGGTCAGGCACTTCTGTTTAGCCTGTGGGGGATCTCCATCGGGGCATTCCTCACGACTGAACGCATTGTATTCTTCTTTTTCGTAGCGGTCGTGATCGGGATGATTCGAGCCATCACCAACGACACCTGGGCGTGTATAGGCTTTCACCTGGCCTTTCAGACCGTTCAGCAGCTCTTCACTGGACCATGGGCTAGCGATGCGTTTATCGTCAGTGCTTCGGGGACACTGGAACGGGTCGTATTCGGGCTCGTTCCAATTGCACTTGCCGTTTTAGTGCTCGAACTTATTGTAGGCAAGGACACTGACTGGAGTGCGCGCCATCCCGATACCGTTCCGATAGAACGCGATCGGTCTGGTGAGCAGCGATACTGAGAACCACTTTTTCGAACCAAGTTTCTCAACGATATGCTCATTACGGAAGTGCGAGGGGAAAGCCCCGCCCTTTAGGGCGGGGATGAATCCGACAAACGATGACACAGACCACCGTCGATAGCATGGCCTGATATTCCAACAGATACCTAATCAATCGCACCCAATTACAGTTGTAATGGTCACGGTGACTGTCACCGCGAAGTTCCACAATCCATCCCTCTCACGGCGGAAAGAGTGGCAACACGCCACTCGTCTCTACCGTGACACCAAACAGTTCTGTATCGACGAATGGGAGAACGGCGGCTTCGGGAAATCCGTGACCACAGCCAGCATCGACAACGACCTCTACTCGGCCATTCAGAACCAAGCCATCCGAGAGGCGAAATCCGACCACAACAAGGACGGAGAGGTTCGCTACCGAGAGAGTCACCCGTTCGCCGTCAACAACCAGAATTGGGAAATCGACACGACCGAGAACGGCACAGTCGTCGTCGGCTTCCCGTGTATCTCCCAATGGTGGTACACGCCCATTGAAGTGTACGACGACATTGCCGACCCAGGGCTACACGCGCTGGAAAGCACGTCCTTGGTAACAACTGGACGGCAACCTTCGACGTCCCACGCGAAAGCGTACTTGAGAACCGAGGAAACGCGCAACCTGAATATCCTCTTCGAGGAATCCTCACCCTTTAGGGCAGGGAGGATTTCAAGCATATCGACTGAACGGGCATTTCAAGCTGGGCTGTATATGGAGAACAGGGTTTCAACAGAGCCACCTTTTTCAGCACTCGGTCAACGTCTTCGTCGGCAATTGGTTTGAGTTGAGGGCAGGTATCACCCTCATTTACTACCAAGCACTCTACCCACTTATTATAGATGTCCCTCAAAAATGTCTATATTATATTATATATGTTCCGACTGTTTCGGGATACTCTTCAATATCTACCAGGATAATATGTACCACATGGAGCTTTCCAAAACCGCACCGCCGATGAGAATCCACACGATTGAGCCGCCTCCAGATACAGTTCCATGACGACTTCAGCCAACCGGCTAAGGATTGGGATCTCGTATTGGCCAGACCGTGGAAACGATGTTAAACTTGAACTGCTCGACAGGCTTCGGTCGTGGGCAACAGTCGTACTACTGAATCCCAGAGTTGAGCATCCCGATATGGATGAACTCAACCTCGACTTCTATCATATGGCACACTGGAATCCGGCTACGCTTGCAGACCTCAAGCGTGCTCGTGCAGCAGGGGTACCAACATTAAATAGCTACGAAGGAGCACACATTACGGCCGACCGCCTCGATTGCTATCGGACGCTTCGACGAGGCGGTGTCTACGTCCCGGAATTCCAATACGGTCTAGCGAAAACAATTACACTTCAACCGCCTGCCATCGTGAAATCCAGAAGTGAGTTCCACTCTGATAGCCACGAGTTTACGATCCATCTCGCCGGTTCGTATGACTTCCCTGACGAGCAAATGGTCGAAAAGTATGTCGTCCCACATCGAAGCTACAAACTGTTTGGTATCGGCGATGAAGTTCGAGTCGTTAGACTGCCTCGCGGCGACGGTCTTCCTGTTGAACAACCAGTTACTACAAGTCTTGTTCGCTATGTTGGTCAGGTCCAGAATTTGTTCGACCTCTCTCTGTTCGAGTTAGATATTCTCATTCACAAAAATATCTATGTTATTGATGTCAATCCTGCGGTGAATCTCTATGGAATTACTGACGGAGCGGCACTGTATGAAGAAGCAATTCGGGCAGCTATCGAGAATGATCAGCGTTGTCGACGACAGTGAACGCCACAATCGAAAGTCTGACCAGTGTATAGTTTAACATAAAGAGAACGGTGCCCTCGGGCGTGTTGAAACGCGCCGGGTGCTTAGGACCACCCGGCACCGGTCTTCCAAATGCCACGGCTAGAAGACCATGAGTACGAAACCGAGCGCAGGACTTGAATCTGACGAGACGGCCCAGAAACCCGCACAGGCCGAACAGTTCTCCTACAGCATTGAAGTCCCCGGAATGGTCGACGTGACCAACGAGAGTCACGAGAACCCTGCAGACCATCAGTACACCGTCTCCATCGACGACGTGACCGACGAGCTGATGGCCTGCACGTGCCCGCATCATATCCACTGCAACGCCTACTGCAAACACTTGGCTGTTGTCGCCGAACGTAACGGGAGTCACGAAGTCGCCGCCTTCAACACCAACAGCGACAACATCAGGGACAGCCCACGTCAATTCATCGTCCTAATCACACGATCGGGCGATCTCTGGCTAGGCGGCGGGAAAGTTGACGACCCCACCTCGATCCCTGACTACAACGGTTGAGTAATCAAGGAGGGGTGATATTCGCATAAAGTACCGCGGGGACACGCCCTGAGGCACTCGCCTCGGTTATTTGTAGAAAGTTATCGAGAATGGGCACGTAGTTATTAGAACCACTACAAAAGCTGTCTTCAGCGAACTCTCAAATAGCGTAATCACGTTCGTTCATACATGGCCTACTACCTCATTCGTGCCCCTCCAGATGCTGGACTGCCACCGGAACAGCATAATCAGCTATCGGACGGAGAACTTGAACCACCGCGCCTGTCCGGACCAGCACTCACCGTTGCGCTCCGCGGCACGCGTTTCGATGCCGAAACTGGCAATGCGGTATGGGAGAAAGAGAACTATTGCCGACCGCTGCTCGCCCAAGAACACAATGCTGTGCTCGATAATTTCGACGCAATCCGTGTCAAACAGATCAGTCGGGGGGACGGCTGGAAGGAGATTAAGGTACTCCCATCTCTTTGGGCACATTCACATCCTTCGTAGCGATAACCGACCACACGCTCACCAGCCTCGTGCTCGAAGGATTTGTACAGGACGGCCGGAAGCCAATTCAGCCCGCCCGCCCTGTCACCAAACGGTTCCAAGAGGAGAGAGTGTGATACAGAATTGTTCGTATGACGGGTGCTCGAATGCACAGTAACGAAAATAAACTAACAGATATGTATCAACGACGGAAGCGAACAGCGATGGGAGACATGGGAGAGGCAGTGATGTCCTGCCAGAGGAGGATGACCGGAGAATGGAACGGTACTTCGACGGCGCTTCATACGAGAAAGAGAGGAATCGATCACGATCAGCCATGTGAGTACATAGCGATCAGTTCTCCGACACCGATTCGAGAGCAGTCGATCGTGGACGAGGTATTGCGGTGAGCGTCCGCGACCGTCTTGGAAGCGTTTTCAAAACGCGTGAAGAGTTCGACCTCACCTCGGGCGGCATTGCCCGGCCGTTGTTCTATCTTTCGTTACCGATCGTCGTGACAAACCTGCTCCAAACGGCTTACAATCTCACAGATACATTTTGGCTCGGCCAGTACAGCACAAACGCGCTCGCCGCGATCAGTTTCGCGTTCCCCATGGTGTTTCTGCTCATCGCGCTCGGAATGGGACTATCGGTCGCTGGCAGCGTCCTTGTTGCTCAGTATACGGGCGCTGACGAACAACGGCAGGCGGGTTATGCGGCGTCGCAGACCGTTGTCTTCTCCGTGGTTGCAGCGTTGCTGATTGGGAGCGGAGGATACCTCGTCGTCGGGGACTTTCTCGCACTGCTTGGTGCCTCACCAGCCGTATTGCCCCTTGCGACATCCTATATGCGAGTTATCTCCTTGGGACTCGTGTTCATGTTCGGCTTTTGGATTTTCGTCGCGCTGATGCGAGGCTATGGCGATACGGTGACGCCGATGCTCGTTATGTTCGGATCGGTCGCCGTCAACATCGTCCTTGACCCGTTCTTGATTTTCGGGTGGGGGCCGTTTCCCAGACTGGGAGTGGCAGGTGCGGCATACGCGACGATCTTTGCACGCATGCTTGCGATGGTCGTTGGACTGAGTATCCTGTTCCACGGGTCTCACGGACTCCAAATCCGACTTGGACAGATGGCTCCTGATCTATCGTATCTACGGAAAATGCTCAGAATCGGTGTCCCGGCGTCGGTCGAAGTCACGGGGCGGGCACTCTCGGTCAACTTGCTCTTGATTATCGTCGGCCTCTTCCCGACGACGGTCGTCGCTGGGTATGGAATCGGCGTCCGTGTCTTCTCGGTGATCTTTCTCCCGGCGATCGCAGTCGCTCGCGGTGTCGAGACAATGACCGGACAAAACATCGGTGCCGACGAGCGTGACCGCGTCGCAGCGACGAATGATTTCGCAGCCCGGGCCATGTTCTTGATTCTAGGTGCTGCGGGCATCGTCGTCTGGCTGAGTGCGCGCCCTGTCGTCGCCGTCTTTACCACCAATCCCGCGGTCATCGACGTGGGTGCAACCTTCTTGCGGTATGTTGCGCCAACATTCGGGTTCATCGGTGTCGTCCGCGCCTACACCGGTGGCTTCCGAGGAGCCGGCAAAACGTTGACCGCCGCAGTTATCTCGGTATTGATGCTCGGTGTAATCCGCCTCCCGGTTGCCTGGATCGCCTCCCGTCCATTCGGAGCGGAGGGCATCTGGCTCTCGTTTGCAGTTTCGAACGTCACTGGTGCGGTTATCGCGTTTCTGTGGTTCAGTCGGGGTACCTGGCGGGAGGCAGATCTCACCGATGAACGACAGCATGTCGACTCAGCACAAAGTGCTGTGAATGACTAACGCACAAGCCTCGGTCGGTATCTTATCTTCCCGTCACGCCTCGATAAAGGCGTTGAGACAGGTAAACGGTTGACGTTATCAATGATTCCTGTCTTCTGCTCAAAATGCCATTCACCACAGCTCCGGCAAATGAATGCGTGCCGCTTGTTTACGACCCCAAGTGACGAGTATTCTTTCTGGTGGAGGACACCACCAACAAACAGCAGTGGTTCCGGAGACGTGAACTCCATATTACATAACCATGTGATGTAAACATTTCTCTAAACCGATAGCAGTGATATGGGAATCGGGCAATTGGTATCTTTCCCAACCTAAATCACTTAGGTGGCCACCTGTGCCTCGTCATCAAGATCCCTAGCGTATCGCCGATGCAGTCAAAGATAGTTAGGATGAGACCAGATTCAATCGAGGCAAAGAACAGTAGAACGCAGGGCTGACGACGAATCGACACCCCCGGTGGTTCCTAATGTTAGAGTTCCGCTGTTGACTGCGGTCGAAACCGCGACGAACGACGGCACGCTGTCGGCGTTCCCATCGGACGACGACTAAGACGAGCGTATCAGTAGCCCATACACTGGCTACGACAAGTACGGCACTGTCGATCACAAATACTGGACATGTGAAGACTGTGGCGCGGAAGCCACCCGGAAGGGCGCACTCACCGACTGCTGTTAACCCACTCACTTCTTCCATTTATGTCACGCCAATCGACACTGATGGATGTAGCCGTCCAGCGAACGCTCACCGAGTGGTTAGAACCACCTAATGAGGACGACATACCGACAACTGAGCGCGATGATGATAGTTAGTTTCAGTGCAAATCCTCATCAGTTACAATTGAGCCAGTGTGGTCAAGATTCACACGCTAATCGTTTGTTCGATTACTTTTAAGAGTACGAAGTCTCGGTTTCCCTCCCGTTTGAAACCTGATAATGGTAATAATACTTTTAAACTATTATGTTTATAGTAGACTGAGATAATGGATCGAAGTATTTTGAGTGGCTTTTTGTCTATCGCTGGGGCAAAGATACTCACACTTTTCATTGGTCTTTTAACCACCCCATTGCTGTATCGCTGGCTTGGCGTCGAAAAGATCGGCATCTACTATGGTCTCCTTGCGCCATTCTCGCTATTTATGATCTTCATTAGCTCTGGAGTGAGTGATGGTGTCCGCAAATTTCTCGCCGAGAATCGATCAGTTCAGCGCTGGACGTCTCACGTCGTTGGGTTCTACTTTCGATTAGCGCTCGGATTAGCACTCCTTGGAGCGGCCGTTGTGACCTTTCTAGCATGGAGTGGTGTACTCACGCTCATTTTTGATCCCGGATACGAGGTATACTTCTATCTGCTTGCGCTTCTTGTCGTTACGAGTCAGTTCCGAGAATACGCTCGTCGGACGTTGATGGGATTTGGTCTTGAACGGTATTCCGAACCCTTGCTGATATTGCAGAAAGTCACATTCGTTGGTGTTGCTCTCACGCTCATTCAGTCGGGGTACGGTGTTACTGGCGCTCTTGCGGGCCAGATTACCGCAAGCACAGTCGTCGCCATTATCGGCCTCATTCTCATTAATCAACAAATATCTTTGAAAAGTATCTTCAAATTCTCACCATCTCAGTTTCCTCGGCGAGAGTTGCTCACTTTCAATTCGCAATCAATCGTGCTCATCCTCTTTCTCACATCGCTTTACCAAATTGACCTTCTGATGCTTAATATTTTGACTTTCCCAGAGCAAGTCGGATATTATAAAGGCGCACTCGAATTAGCGGAATTTCTCTGGTTTATTCCACTTGCGCTCCAAACCGTCTTTGTTCATTCCACTTCAGAACTCTGGGCGCAAGGCCGGATTGACAAAATATCAACTCTCTCTGCACGCACAACCCGATACGCACTGCTCATAACTGTAGTGATGGCGCTGGGACTCGCTGCACTAGCGACCGATGTAGTACCGGTGTACCTCGGTGCTGACTTCCGGCCAGCGGTAACGCCACTTCTCCTCTTACTGCCGGGCGCACTTGGATTCGCTATTGCTCGGCCTATTCTCGCAATCAGTCAAGGCAAAGGTACGTTTACATTCCCCATCCTTGCGACCGGCACCGCTGCCGCAATTAACCTTGGACTCAACGTTCTCTTGATTCCCCGATATGGAATGCATGGTGCAGCTATCGCAACGAGTATCGGTTATGGCTCAATGTTCATCTTCCATGTCTGGAGCGCCCGAAAGGTCGGTTTCAACCCACTCTCGGATGCTCGCCTTGGTAGTATTGTTGTGACCACGCTTCTCGCAGGGCCACCGATTCTTGCACTCCCACACCTCATCACCCACTCCATCATTATGGCTGGCTTTACGCTCCCACTCTCCCTAATTGTTGTTCCACCACTCGGACTTGTGATCTACCTCTCGTGTGCGTTCGTTACGGGAGCACTCGGTGTTTGTGAAGTTCTTCGGACATTGTCTGAATTCCCCGCGCCACTCGGATCAATTGCACATCAACTCCGGTGCCAAACGCCACTCCTCTCTTCGAAATGTAAGTAGAATCGATTCAATAAACTAGCATGCGATGAGGTGTCGAGAAGTACAACTCTGTAACGGACGCAATCACGATCATGCTCACGTGGGACGCTTTAGAAAATCACGGCTGGGAGCAATTCAGTTCGACGGTGCGCCATGAGTTGATCCACGCAAGGTAGTTCCACGAGTTCGGCCAGGCAGGCCACGGGCGAACATTCGCTCGTGGGACCGACGCCCTCGACACAACGCAAGTACTTCGAACGATTTAAAGCCCGAACTGGTGGGTAATCTGCGAGGATTGTGACGGACGAATTGCGCCCGAACGTCGTGAAACACTTTGGGGAGTACAGTTGCGGCGATTGCGGCGGATCGCTCCGCGTCGAGGAGGCCACCGAATGAGGCACGAATACCGCTGTCCGCGCTGTCAGCGGCTTGTTGGGACGATGACGGCGGCTGGCCCGTCGCGGGTCTACCTAAGTCCGTGCGGGTATCGGGTCGCCACTCCCGACGAAGTGCTTGAAATGGGCGATCTGCACTCACCACGCCCTGATGTGTGGGTGACGGACTTCCTCGCTGAATCTAACTGACTCCTGCTGACGTTTTCGGCTCTCCTTCACTCTTTCATTCGTTTCTGGTTGGTACAGTCGCTAACACAGGTTAGTAAATTATACTAACCTACACGGTTCTGCTGAAGCTCTCAGAGCGTGACAAGAATGGTGTGCTGAATAGAGAGGGTGTAGTCAACAGCCGGTTCAAGTATTCTACTCGTTCAGATTTCGGTAAAACTCCCGTGCGAACTGACCTCCAAAATAGTGACAGGGTTCATCTCACTCCAATGCGCTACAATATCGTGATCAGAATGACGGCAATCTCGGCGATACCAGCGAGGGTGCCGACCACATGGGCGAGCTGCCGGCCCCATACTACGGTTCGTTCGAGCGACAGTACTACCGTGATGAGCGCCATCCAGACGATGTTCATCGACCCCACGACAACCATAAACGCGAATAGCGCCCAACAACACCCGATGCAAAAGATGCTGTACTTCCAGCTCATCCGGATGGCACCCCGAATTCCCGGCCGATGGTGACTCATGAGGAACCCGAGCGGTGACCGACAGTTCCGCAGACAACGGTCTTTGTACGGCGACAGCTGGTATCCCGCCAGAAGCACCAACGTTCCGCCCCATAGGAACCCGCCGTGAGTGTTTGCAAGAGGTGCGACTGGCACCACCGCGTTGACCAGGAGAGGAACGACCCCTGTAAGCGTCCATACGAGCGCGTACGTCCCCAAAACTACCCCGATCCGCGCGACTTTGCCTGCGGTTGACGTTCCTTCGAGCGTCTTGTAGTAGAGCCGGAAGAGGGGCACTGACGACGGATACATCATCGCGATCATCATCACGCCCCACATGAGCAGATAGAAACTGGCACCTGCCACTCCGTTCGAGAGCGCCATCGCCTCCGGCACCCCTGGGTCGGACATCTGCATATTCATCGCGCCTCCTGGCATCGGGAGCCAACGGCCAACGATCGCCACCCACGCGAGCAGTGCGATCACGTAGGTGACGAGTGCGACAGCAGGGAGGCGGCGGAGGTCAAATCGTTCCGGGAACGATTTGGGTGTGGACATGGTTGATCGACTGGAAAATTATCCCACCGACGTCAGGCGTTCGCCAGTTCGAAATCACAGAGGAATGCGTTGTTTTCCGAGACATCCCACGTGAACTCGTCATTGTACGATACGGTGGCGGTAGTGGATTTCCCAGCATTCATCTCCGTGCTCTTGTTGAACGGATGCGGCGCGATCGTTCCGAGTTTCTCGTTGAAGCCGCGTTTTCCGACCACATCCATGGAGACGCTGTCGCCGATTTCGACCGAGAAATCCGCACCATCCCGAGTGAACGAGAACGGGGCGGTCGCAACCTCGGCGCTTTCGACGTGCGTATCGGCGGCGACCGCAAAGACGCCACCAGCTCGACCTAGGTAGATATCTTCGAGGGCGGCCTGTTGGTCATCGTCGGCCGTTTCATCGGTGAGGAGCACCGCATGCCACTCAGTGCCCGGATCTAATAGGACTCCCTCCTCGCTGCGGACGAGCAGCGCCGTGTGGAGTCCGTTCAGATCGACGTCGCCGTACTGGCCGTCCGTAATGTGCCAAACACTCGAGAACGTACAGCGGTTATCGTCCGGGGGCTCCATCCAGAGACACTGGCAGGCGACGTCACAGTTACACGCTTCCACGTAATCGCCCGTGATGATCCATTCTTCTGTCATGGTGTTCTCCCCAACCCACCCGTCTAATACGACGTGAAGAAAACCGGTTCTCAGTGCGAGTTGGAGTATCCAATTTCGAGTGGGTATGCTTATAGTTACCGATTACCATGATAGTCTGTGTTCGTCGGGGGCCGATTATCTCCATCAACTTCTGAGAGAAACAAATACAATAACTACGCACACTGTATATGACACCAAGGTCAATAAATCTCTATGACCGATACGCGCCCTGTATTCAGTCCAACCGGTTCCTTACTACTGACAGTCTGTCTGCTGATCCACGGAAGACAGGCTGTTGGACTGAACTAGCCTCTTCACAGCAGGGAGTTCCACGCTGGACAATTCTCTCGATCATCTCTGGATTCAGTCTGTTCCTGCCGATAGTGGGATGACAGTCCCATGGTTCCAACAAGTTCAACCAATGTTCTGCCCGTTGATAAACCAGTAATACAAGTGATTGCACGATCGATGAGAGCCACAAAACCCCCCATAGACCACCACTACGCGGTCTCAATCAAAATTGTGACCGAAGAGTTAATAGTCTGTATGAGTCCACGTTACGCTCGCCGCAATGTATTAAGTGAGAGAACAGAGAGGCCGGTTCCGATACCAATTACTGCTCTCTTGAAACTTCACCAATTTGTCTGCTCATACTCGCCAAAACGAGATGTTTCATTTCGTGGGTGGAATGGTGAAGTCCCGTTCGCTCCCTGTGGTCATTTTGAACCCCTTTTGCTGTGGGATTCTAAGAGTCGCTCGATACGTATACGTATTCCCTGATTGAAGTCGCCACTCATTGCTCTCCCGTGTGACTCCTTCCTTGCCATATTCGAAGGTCAACGTAAACGTCGGCCCGTGTTGATCCGTTGAATCTGGGTTCATTGGCTGCACCCGTGGATGCCAGAGTTTTACCTCTTCTCCATAACTTCCACTCATCGTTCCTTTCTTTTTATAATCAAAACCAGCCCAAACATAGTCTTTCTCCGGGAACGCAGTCACCGTCCCACACATCGTCACCTCGGTGCGATTTGCCCATGCATTTCCTGTTTGAAGCGTGTCTTCGTCGAGAGTAGATTCCGCGGCATTAGCATGCCCGATGACACCTATCGTTGAGAGTCCAACAGCACTTTTTTGAAGAAACGTTCGCCGTGTAGTCCGCGGTGGATATGAGTCACCTCTCATCAAGTTCACCACTCACGCTTACGTCTTTGTTATTCGGCGGTTTCTGTACAATCGATCAAGAGGATTCGACCGTTTTTATCATTCTCAATCTCTCGGTAATAACCTGACTGAATAGTTACCACTTGTGAAAGATTCGTACGAATGTCATAAGTGACCAATGAGAGCCACGACAAGCCCGCTGACCACCACTACGTCGTCACGCTGGACGACGTAATGGGCGATACGATGGCTTGTACCTGTCCGCACCACGTTTACCGGAGCGCGTTCTGCAAACACATGGTTGCCGTCGAAAACGCGACTGATGACGGCTCACTCAACGCATTCCCATCGGACGACGACGAGCGCGACGAGCACTTCTAAATTACTTTCACTTTTTGCATTCTTGAGACCCAATGCTATTTATGGCATTTAGGTTAAGGCGATGAGTAATTCGCTCAAAACCTATCTTGTAGATGTGAATAATTATTATGATTGGTGACGTACTACTAGTGGAAATGAAGACCCATGCCTGTTCCACATTACCCGTCAGATGAACCCGAGGAAGTGCCTCACCCAGATATCGATGGGATTATCCAGCGCATCCTTGGTCCGAAAAGACGATCCTCGCCGCCCTCAATTCGGACGTGACGCCGTTCATTCATTTACCGTATTGACGCACTCCAAGCCATTGCATTGGATGATCTCTATTGTAAGTATCTAATTAAATATCACATCAATCAGCCAATCAATATTATAACTATTAGAGTCCAAGTACATTTTTAAAAATGCTATAACCTTGCGTCCCAACGATTTTTGTTACGTACTTTTCAGATCTGAATGCGAAAAACACCGGAGTCCCAGGAACGTTCGCAGTCTTCGCCACAGAACGGTCTTCTCGGACCTGTTTGTTATATGCCTTTGATTTTGCATCGCGAACGATGACTCGTCCATTTAACCGTGTGTTATAATCGATAAACGATTTCGTTTTCGAGAGTACGTTTCTGCTGTTGAATTGACCTTGATTACTGAAGTAGTATGCCTTCAGATCCCAGAACGCTTGCTCATTCCGAGCGTGGGCCGCTTCAAGTGCATAGATTGCACGGGTTCCCCACTCCTCGACGACGGGGATCGTTCGTACTACGAACGAAAGCTCTCCTGAATCAATGTGATTACGTTTGAGGTTTGGATATGTTTTTTCTTCAAAATAAACACAATTATGGCAGGACGGATCCTCGAATGCAATAAGAGTTGCATCTGGACTAAATGGCGTCGGTCCACGCGTTGGTTCATCGAATATTCCCTTCGTCGATGGGTGGTTCGGTGCCGAGTGAGCAACCGTTGTGGTTGTTCGTTTGGTGCTAGTCGTTTGTTCGGTTGTGGAAGGGGTTGTGCTAGTTGTAGGCTCTGTCGTGGATTGAGTCGTGCTAGTCGTTTGCTCAGTTGTGGAAGGGGCTGTGGTCGTTGTTTCTGGTTCTGTTGTAGATGGTGTTGTAGTAGTTGGTTCCTGCTCTGTTGTAGACTGCGTTGTGCTAGTTGTTTCTGGTTCTATTGTGGATTCTGTTCGTTGAGTGGTTGGTGTCTGTGTTTGCAAGCGTGTTGTCTTTATTGTTGACACCGTATTCGTTGTTGTTGCGGTTGTTGATATCTGGGAAGGGCTTGTGGTTTCGGACTCATCTGACTGAGAGGTACAACCAGCCAGTAAGAGACCTGCGGGGAGTGTCGCTTTGAGAAGGGTCCGTCGATTCATCGTTATTATTGTTATTCTCATTGCATTTAGACATGCTGGCTAAATTTGATCAAATTATTATATATTTATTACGGTCTGATTATTAAATACGGTGTGACAATGACAATGAATTACTCCAGTACTCGGCTCCTTCTTCTGCACTATATCTATCGGAAATACGCAAATTCGATTGGCAACGAGTGCAAGATTATTTCGGTACAATGCTTTGTAACAGGAGTTCAAATACAATGAACGCTATTCGGAGACAATTGAGGTTGGTAGCATTACACAGATAAAAAGTTGTATAATTGTATATTGTGTCTAACGTGATCATGACTATATTAGAGTATTAATGGTCGATTGATTTGTTGATGCAAATTGTATTACATCTATGAGGGATACAGATGTCGAATGACGCTCTTCAGATAGTACTTCTAGGGGGAGGGCACGTCGGATATTATACCGCAGAACAATTAGCTAAACAGGGACACAATCTCACCATCATTGAACGCGATCAAACACGATGTGACTTGCTTCTTGAAGCTGGATTCGGTACGGTTCTTCATGGAGAGGCTGTCGATCCTGAAATCCTTGGAAATGCCGACATAGCTTCTGCTGATGTCATTGCTGGTCTCACTGACGACATTGGCAGTAATTTAGCAGTCTGTTTGGTCGCTTCGAAGATGGAAGGAGTGAGAACTGTCCTCCGGGTTGATTCACCGAGCGCACGAGATGAGTACGAAGAGTTCGTTGACCAAGTTATTTTCCCCGAAGGACTAGGCGCACTCGCAACAGTGAGTGCGATTACAGGAGGAAGCCTTCCGGACGCTGTGAATGAACTCACTGGTATTATTGACCTCTTGCAAATACAGGTAACAGAGGATGCACCGGTTGTTGAGAAAGCTATTCGAGACATTGCAGTGCCGGATGGATGCTCAATTGTTGTAGATATGGATGAAAAAATGGTGGTCAACCCTGCGACAACGCTCAAGCCCGGGATGAAGTTGCTTGTCGCGACAGAACCCACTGCTTCCAGAGAAATAGTAGAGATACTCACTGGCAATCAATAATACATTTCAGCGATGATTATATCTCGTCTAATAATTTGCGATCCTTAAAAAGAAACTGACATCAGAGCGAATGATTCTTTCGTCTCACTCCATTTTGTTTCCAGTCTCAATAGGCGTCTGGGTTCCAGATTCGCCCGCTCCCCCGGGCTGCGTTGTTTCCTCAGTTGTTGCCTGGGTTGGCGTCGGAATTGACTCACCTCATTATTATGGGCGAGGCGTTAGCGAATATCGTAGAGCCATCTGACCAACAGGAGTAGTGTTCGGTGTCAACTCCTTTCTTACCAAGCCCCCTTGTCTTCCACTCGCATTCGAGCCTTCTTTTCAAAACAGATGACTCAATGGTGCTTGCATCGGCAACCCCTGCCGTTAGGAGACTTGGGCCAAAGCTCCAAGTAGAGAACACCAATGTCACACACTAAACGGGATCATCATGACGATCGCGACGCGTGGCCAACGTTCGAACTTGAGTACACTATCGTCTCAATGTCCGGAACCGACTATGTTCATATTCAGCCTGTTGATGCCTTCCCCGGTGTGTATCCACCGTGGATTTCTATTACCGAAGAAAGTGCCGTACCATTTGAAGAGATACCATAGCCAGTGAAATAAAGAATCCGGGCATGCTGTCCACTCTCTCCCTGCATTTTTCATTTGGTCGCACTCATAGAACAGTAGTTCAAGC
The DNA here is from genome assembly GCF_020700235.1 of Haladaptatus pallidirubidus. Lineage (GTDB taxonomy): Archaea > Halobacteriota > Halobacteria > Halobacteriales > Haladaptataceae > Haladaptatus > Haladaptatus pallidirubidus. The sequence goes on from NZ_CP085301.1 coordinate 1,583,147, forward strand.
ACGGCATCGAACGTTGTTCAACCGTCTCGCCGTGAAGACAATTGCTCTGTTCTAAAGGTGCTTGCTTATTGGATATGGAGGAATGTATTACTCAGACCCCATCACAGCCACAGCAGGGATGGCTTTTCGAGGGATTAGCCAAAAGAGCGGAGCACATCCCACACGTGGGTTCAGATGGAGGTAAATCAATGAGCGACCGCACCGACACAGAGGTCTACACACGGACAACACTCGCCCAGCGGACTGATCTTGAGTTCCCAAACGAGCATCTCGAACACCAGAGAAGAGAGGTACTGTCTCACCTGTTGATCTGTGATTCTCTCCCCTATGCAACGTTTCAATATCTGGACCTTCTTAACTTATAGAGTTATTAGTTAAATAATACTAGAAAAGGACTTTGTCAATTGAACAATAACACTTACAGGAGATCATATTGGGAAGTGCTACCACCCAACAATCACCATGTCCGAACGTCACCAGCCATCAGACAACGAGACGAACCAGCCACGAGTAACCCCCTTGTCACGGTCAGAACTCGATGTGATATTGCGAGCAGTGAATCATCCATACCGTCGCCATACCCTCTGGTACCTTGAGCAAATAACGGAACCCCAACCTGTTGCGGATATCGCTGCTGCCGTGAGTGAACGGCTAGACCAGCAACCGCCCGCCGATCGCCAGCAGCTCGCTCTAGCACTTTCCCATCACCATTTGCCTCGCCTCAACGACGCAGAGCTGATCGAGCAGCCACGTCGTGATCTCGTTGCCCCAACTGAGACGACATCTGACGCTGTGCAGATGCTCGACGCCACAACCAAGTACTTCGACTGGGGTTTTGTGGTGGTTGAGGTCGTAATCGTTGGCTCTGCCGTTGCTATGGTCGTACTAGCGATCGAGATTGTCTGTGTTTCCATGCTCGTCCTAGTCGTCGTTGGAGTCTCGTCACTGCTATCGAATCCAATACCACCGAGACAGCCTGCGAAGATGTTCGGATACGGCGCGAACATCTTGAGCGCACTCGAAAAGCCAGTTCCACCGTCAAGCGGGATGCGCGTCCATATTCGGTGGTCTTCGAGTTTGGTAAAGTCCTTAATATCACAGCTCCAAAGAAGGAAATGGGCGACCATCGTTAACACCTTGAACACAACTTTCTGATCACGATTACCGAGGAGAAGGATACAGTCTACCTCATTAGTAGTCCCAGTGAAATCACGAAGGTACGCACATGGCTCATCTCGCATGAAGTCAAAGTAGTCTAAACCAAGTTAGAGGATCCCATCGGTGTCTCCATCTGTCGCCACTTACTTTGTTTAAGTAGTTCTCGCGACAAGGAGTAGATACGAGGAAGATTTTCGCGGGCTGCTGTATTCTGTATGGGTGTATTTTATCACTCGTGTTCCGAGCTTTGAGCCTGTTTTAGTTAGTAGATTATACTAATTTGCATATTTCCAGTTCTATCCGCCAGGCGACTATCATTGACGTTTTGCTCGGTAGGGTCTCCTATGGCCTGTGAGACACCCCAGTTCAATATGCTTCACAGGGAGCGTGCCAACATATTAGAGCACACCGATACACAAAAATGCAAGAGCAGTGTCAGAATGCAATACAGTGAACACTATCCAATTGAATCGGTTTGCAATCCATCGGTCGGACTGAAACCTACAACTCGACACAAAGGCCACTCGATCGTACACACAATCTGCTAGACCAGATCTTCTATTGAAACAGAGGCCAACGATTAACTATGCGAATACGAGAAGCAGCCTCGTCAGATAGCGAGGCCATTCGGAACGTTCACTTCGACTCCATCACTGAACTCGGACTGGACGGATACACCCCAGAACAAGTCCATGCGTGGGCTCAGGGGTGCAAATCAGCAGACTACTCCACAGCCATCGAGTCGAATAAGTCATATTCCGTTGTGGCTGAAGAGGATTTTGACGCTGTCGGATTTGGATCCGTGAGCTTCGATGCTCCTGAAGAGTATGAAGCAAGGGTTGACGCTGAATCGTGTTGTGTTTTATCATTTTCAACATGATACTTTCATTATTTAAGTCATTTGTGAAATGCCGATATTGGCTCGATCCATTCTTTGATTCCCAGTTTCAGATATTATTAGAAAATTGTGCCTGATCTGGTTAGATATTTGAATATTATTAGGAGATGGCAAAGTTGAACTTTTATTTTCCATCTGTTGTTGGTCTCAACTCTACTTTGTCAACATTAAATCTTTTCTATCAATTATATAAACATAGCTTTTAAAAGTACATTTCTAATTGTTCTTTTGGGTACAGTCGAAGGTAGTAGAATCTCGTGTGTGCTCCAGGCAATCAAGATGTAGGCGCTGATTATATCGTATCAACTGGCTCATACCAAAGGTATTGTCCGTCGCTACAAGCTTTGATGAGTGAGAAAACACCCCAATCATACCTGGCAGAGAATCCCCGAATGATCGGCGTCTTGTTCATGATCCTTATCCTTTTGGGAGAAGTGGGAGCTGTTTCAGCGGGTGGAGTGGCAATATACGGGCCGTGATAAACTACTGAACAGGGTTTGAGAATTATGTGGTGCTGTATCTCTTCCCTGCTAGCGCCTTCCCCTCGGTCGGAGCTGGCTGCGGAATTGACTTAGCGGCTCAACTCCGCTAAAAGGGATCATTCCAGACGAGGTTGCCGTCTTTTCTCACTGGTACTTGATGCCAGCGGGGGTATTGCTGTATCATCTCAGTCGTCAAACGAAACGTTCGGAGTGATCCTGGCGTGAGGAAATACTGATCGTTCGGTTCGACGTACGGATAGACCATCGTCCCGATTTTGCCCTCTCGTGAAGGATACGAATGGAGTAGTACATCGATCGGTTCGTCAGTAGTTTCGATCTCACAAAGCATCGGGACTCCTTGCTCAACCTGTACTACGTCTGCACTTCCATCACCGATTATGAGATAATGACCGCCGGCGATACTCTCACCCTGAGTGATTGCAAGGGCTGCTCGGAGTGGGAATCCCAAATTGAGTAACCGTGCGACATTGTATCCGATGTGCGCGGCACCATCATTTACAACTTCACTAAATGTTACAATCCCTCCGACAGCACCTGCCTCGATAAGTGCGGTTCCCTGGTCGTACGATTGACACGCGTTGAGCAAGAAGATCGGAATCGAGACCTCCGCCAATGTCTCGGCATCAAGCCATCCATCCTGACACCGGAATCCGTCCTCGTCGATATGCCCGATATAATGGAGGAAATCGACATCAGATTCGAGAACGAGGCGCAAACCAGACGTTGAAAGATTCTCATAGGTAGTCGCGGTGAGATCAAGACTTTCACGAGATTGATACACCTCTGCTACGTTTTCGTTTGCTCCCATCTCAGGTTCATTACAAACGACTGCAATCTCGATGGCATCCGTTGTTGGTTCTTGCTCTAGTTTGTTTTCGAATGCCTTCGGTATCGCCTTTGTTGCGTTTAACGGGATCCCATCTGCGAACCACGCTTGTTCGAGTGAGTTACTGGCTTCCAAGCGGATAAACGACTGATCCTGGATTGAGTCTCCCCTTGTTTCGAAAAACGATTCTAAAACGAACGATGGGATGCTGTCGGCCGAAACGGGCGACCCGCGTGCAATTCGGATGAATCCGAGATCATGAAGAACGAATGGAATCGCGGAAACTCGGCTAGGAGTTGGAGAAAGATGGGCAGTGAGTGGCCATCGTGGCAGGAAGGGTTGAACTCTCTCAAACGGGATTGACAAATAGGCTGGAAGTTGCTCGGCAATCGGCATGTCATACAGTCTCTCGAAATCCAACTTCAGATCAACTTGCTCACGTTCGTACAAATCTATCTGATAGTATCCAGTAGTTCGTGTGAGACAGTCAAGGAAAAAAACTTGTTTAAGGAGCTTTTCGATCTCCTGCTCAAATGGAAGATCGATGAGGAGACGTTCGAAGCTCTCTGTAACAAGACGAGGTTCATCGCCCGGAACGATTTTGGCTCCGAGATAGTACGCCAGCGGCGCGGCAACGTATACGTTCTCCAACGATGGTGGTAATTCGAGTTGAATACCGGTTTCTGGCCGGGATAATTCATCAGGGATGTGTAGTTTGTCACCATATTCGATCATTGGAGGATGACCTCTGAGCGTTGGATACGATCGCTCACAAGTCGTGGTTTTCAACGCCGACGAGAGTGCGGATAGTGCTGCCATCATATTCTCCGGATCTTCTGTTGTGGTGATTGTCGTGGATGGATGGCGATGATACGAGCGAGCGCCGATATATACTGTAGGGGACTCAAATCCAAAGACGACGTCATTGATGTCTGCTGTTATTGAGAGTGGCCCGTCGACTTGAAGATAGACTTTGATCGGTGCGTTTAGCTCGATGGAGTATGTACCTGGACCAAGCTCTTCATCAACAGCAGAACCCACTTCGAGAAGAGCGTTACCAGTTGTATCGCGGACGAAAACATCAGCCCGGTTATCAAGGGTCAACTTATTCGTTGAAATTCGGATCGCCTGGTCAACAGGGAAGTAAAACCGAGTTTCATCAGCAGATATTGGAGTGACTGACGTCGATGTATCGAGATCGTATCGTCGATTTTCGATGGTATCGATGATCGTCAATCCGGATTCAGCACGTGGCCTAAAATCAATCACTGTAGTGGACTCTCTTTGGTTATCCTTTGTGGAAGGGTTACTCAAATGTATACCACACTATGGGCAAAAGTCTATCGTGAATACTGGATTATAATCGCGAGCTCCAGTGACCGGCTGTGACGCTTCGCGGTTGCTAATACATGAATGTAGGACCGTTGCTTGGACAAGCCATGGGTCGCGTGTGAGCAGAACGGAGAGTAGCACAGAGTGAGAAATGGATCGGGAGCAAAGGCGCCAGACCTACGTTGGAGCCCATTCAGGATATCAGAGGCAACCGCGCTACAACTGGGTCTTTGTGAGGTTTTGTAAATGCTTTGTGCTACTGTTCGAAAATAAGACGGTCAGATAGACAACCACAGGGGGATCTTCACTAGCCGATGAGAAAGTCCACGAATACATATCGTTCACCATGCCAAAAGAGAATGTTTCTACGGAAAGTACACCCTAAATTGGCTAACTGAGGTACTCATTGTGACTATTATACATAACTTCACCACATAACAAGCCGTGGATTCAGCGTAGCACGTTCCACCACCCCACCCACATGTTCTCCGCTAATCGGAAACCCACGTCGGATGCTAAACCACCCGATGCTGACTTTTCATCTGCGAGGCTCGAATGACCGAATGAACACAACCATCCGCAGCCCCTGAAGCTGCCGAGACGGCACAGCAACGCGCACAGGCCGAACAGTTCTCCTCCGACCTAAGGCCCCTAGAATGGTCGAGGTCACCAATGAGAGCCACGAGAAGCCCACAGACCACCAGTACATAGTCTCCACCGACGATGTGACTGAAAAACTGATGGCCTGTACGTGTCCACATCACGTCCACCGCAACGCCTACTGCAAACACATGGCCGCCGTCGAAACCGCGACTGACGACGGGTCGCTTGAGGCGTTCCCTTTGGAGGAGACGATGCCCAACCAGAAGACTGTAACTGCGATGGCCTCGACGGCTTCCACTGCTGGCCGTACGTGCAAACGGGACAGAAGGAACTGCCGAACTAACCATCTACTTCGGACTATTATTTCGATTCGTCACCGGGAGCGTCGCTGGTAGTTCCATGTCGCCACACAGAACGCAATACCACCGAGGAGCCACCATGGACCCCATAAAAATGTCTGCCAATGAGCCGTTGTCCACGCTGCAGGAGCGGGAAGACCAATGAGACCATTCTCGGTGAGTGCCCCGTGAATGATGAAATCGCTTCCATGGACGACCAGCAGTACGCTCACACCCCATGCAGTAACAAGCACCAGCCGGCGGGGAAGCAACTGACCCCATGACTGAACGAGTGCAAGTGCGAGTACACCACCACCAAGTTTCAGAATGCCAGTAAGCCAAAGGATTGTAATGAACCAGGGTTCACCCGCGAGTTCCTGACCGAGTGAGACAGTGTCGACTCCGGCCGTGCCACCGAATGCCCAGTAGAAACTCACCGCAGCAAACACAATCATCCACGCGCTAGCTATATATCCAGCATAGGTCGATGGAACACCGTTACCAAGTGGTTTCTCCATATCTCTAAATTTTCAGGGATAGCTTGCACGAAATATCTGTCTATTTTAGCGTTACGGCGTCGAATCGTGGTCGGTGGAAGCGTGTTTCTCTGCGCGCTCAGCAAGCGCACGGTTCATCTCCTCATAGGCTCGCCAGGAATTATCGTCAGTGACCAGGGGAGCGAGTATTCCCGAGCGGCGTTCATGGTTAATGAAACGGGTGCAATCGTCGTCGAGTGGTTCAAGGTGGAACGTGTGTCGTCCTTCAAATATCCACGAGAAGTACAAAGAGCCGACCCATCGGAGCGTACGCCTTGGTTCGATATCAGTGACGGTGACTGTCATAGTTACCATTCTGCTCGATGATTCCGTACCCTGGACGTGAATCTCGATGGTTGCCTGTTCCTTGAGGTCACCACTCGCCTCCGTAATGTGCGGGTTCCATTCCTGATATGAATCGAGGTTGGTAAGAATCTTCCAGACAGTTGCTGGTGATGCATCGATTTCGATCTCAGTACGTATTGTCTTTGTGTATGTCATATATATCTTCAATGAGGCCGACGACCCATGCTGCATACCATAGGTGGAATTGCCACCACCAGTGTAATGTTGTTTTCAGCGCCAAGCTGATCCCATTGCAATTCCTAGAACCAGCCCAACTGCGATCCCCATTGGTATGTTATCCATCGCAACTCCGATGCCGGCTCCGAGCGCGATCCCAACTGCAATCCCAGTTCCCATCTTCTTCTCTGATCTGTTTTCATCTTGATCTGAAGACATAGGGCTTCAATTTGTCATACCACCTAATAAACAGGCCGTATCCACCGACCAGAGAGTGTGCTCAAACGCGTGAGTAACTGAAACGATAGCGAGGACAAAACCATCTGCGGCCCGTGACGCTGACGAGACGGCACAGCAACACGCACAGATGGCAGACGATACAACGTCGGAGAATTGTGACTGTGACGATCTTAATGATTTCCCGTGTGGGAGCGTGTGAAAATGAGCTGTAAAGACTGCATAATCTAATTCCATTTCAATAGCTTCGTTTCGGATCAGTGAGGGATTAGATTCCTACAGCAAGCGGTCAGCTATAATATTTTTCTGTATCTCGCTTGTTCCTTCGTATATTTTCGTGATACGAGCGTCGCGGTAGTACCGTTCGACTGGATGATCAGAGACGAACCCAGCACCACCGTGTACTTGGATCGCCTCGTCGGCGACATCAACGGCGTGTTCGGAAGCGAAGAGTTTCGCCATGCTGGCAAAGCGAGCGGCGATGTCATCATCACCATTCTCAACCTGGGAGGCGGCGCAATACGTTAACGATCGTGCTGCCTCAACATTGGTTGCCATCTCAGCAAGCTTGTGCTGGATAGCCTGAAACTCACCAATGGGCTGATTAAACTGCTCACGTTCACCAGCGTAGTCCAATGCGGCATCAAGGGCTGCTTGAGCGGCTCCGACTGCCTGAGATGCGACGCGGGTGCGACCGTGTGAGAAAAAATCCATTAACTGGTAGAACCCTTTATCCACCTCTCCAATGACATTCTCCTCAGAGACCCGAACATCGTTGAGGATAACCTCTGCGAGGTCAGAGGCACGGATACCGAGTTTATTATCTATCTTCTCGGTAGAGAATCCGTCAAGATCTGTCGGTATCAGGAAAGCGGTGATACCACGATGGCCCTTGTCTGGGGAGGTTTTAGCCATCACAAGACCGACATCGGCCACGGTTCCGTTCGTGATCCACATTTTGTTACCGTTGAGCACATAACTGTCGCCGTCGGTCTCGGCGACCGTCTCGATACCAGCAACATTCGATCCATGTGCTGGTTCGGAGATAGCGGAGTACGAGACTGCTTCGCCAGCTGCTATTTTCGGCAACCATTCTTCCTTCATCCACTCATCGCCGTACTTAATGATCATGTTCGTCCCAAACCCGGCGCTCCCGACAGCACTTCCAATCCCTGGGTCAGCTCGCCAAAGCTGTTCGGTCACGAGCACTGCCGATAGAAGTCCCATCCCTGCACCACCGTACTTGATTGGGATATGCGGGGCGACAAAGTCGTACTTCGCTGCCTTCTTGCGGATTGCTTCAGGGTAACTTCCCTTCTCGTCATGTTCTTTTGCGACTGGGGCGATTTCGTTCTCGCCGAACTCACGAACGGCTTGTTGGATGGCACGATGTTCATCAGATAGCTGATACGCCATATCAATAAGATCGAATTCCGTTGTAAAGTAAATTCTGATACATTAGAAACAAGACATCTGCGATCAATCCTTGGCGATCAACGGTAGCGAGGATCGTCGGCACGATGGACGCCGTTTACTCCTTCTGTCGGAGAGCGTACTTCTGAACCTTGCCGGTTGTGGTCCGTGTCAGTTCCTCACAGAACTCTAGGATGCGTGGGTGTTTATATTCGGCCAAGTTGGCGAGAACGTACTCGCGGATCTCGTTTTTGGTCACGTCGATACCTGGTTCATACCCTGGTGCTGGGACAATGAGTGCTTTGACTGTCTCACCACGGCGGTCGTCCTCTATACCGATCACTGCCGCGTCAGCGACTGCCTCATGTTCATAGAGAACCTCCTCTACTTCGCGGGGGTAGACATTGTAGCCGCCAGAGATAATCAGGTGCTTCTCACGGTCGACAATGTAGAAGTAGTTGTCCTTATCCCAGTAGCCGAGATCCCCCGTATGGAACCAGTGCTTTCCGTCTGCTTCAGTAAATACTTGGTCGTTCGCTTCGGGCAACTCGTAGTATCCAGCCATCACGTTTGGCCCGGAGACAACCAGTTCGCCAACCACATCGTCAAGTGCGACCACATCCTCGTCAACCGGCCCTTCCGCGACACGTGGAAGTTCCTCAAATTGTTTGTTAACAATCTTGGCGTCAACCGTCTCGATCGGCTGGCCGATGCTACCCTTCCGGCGGGCATCTGGTTGGTTTGCATGAGTGACCGGGCTGGTCTCGGTCAAACCATAGCCCTCGAACAACTCAGCACCAAACAGGTTCTCGAACCGCTCGAGAACCTCAAGCGGGAGGCTGGAACCACCAGAGTTGACGAACCGTAGTGACGAGAGGTCAACGTCATCGGCGTTGGGCTGGTTGATCATGTCATTGAACATCGCTGGGACACCATACATAACGGTAATGCGGTTGGTCTCAATGCAATCGAAAACCACCTGGGGATCCCACTCGGCAACTGGGTAGTACGTCGCACCTGTGAACACGGCAGCGTTCATGACAGCGGACATTCCGTAGATGTGGAACAGGGGAAGCGTTCCAATCAGCCGGTCATTTGTGCTGATAGGTGGATCAAGTAATGTCATATTCGACCGTGTATTAGATGTAAGATTATAGTGGGATAGGAGAACCCCTTTTGGAGCTCCTGTGGTTCCCGACGTATAGGGCTGGACAGCGATATCGTCGTCTTTCCGTTCAACGACCTCTTTCGTCTCGTCGGCCAAGAACGACTCGAAGTCTGTCCCATTGTTGACCATTTTCCCAACGGTAACAACCGTTTCAACGTCAGTATCTGGCTGAATTTCAGTAACCGCCTCAACGTTCCCGGAGAGCGTCACGACGACTTTCGCGCCGCTGTCGGCGAGGAGATGACGAATCTCCTGTACCTTGTACTGAGGGTTCATCGGAACGACGATGCTCCCGTTGCGGAGCGCGCCATAGAACGCGGTCACAAATTGCGGCAGATTCGGAAGATAGACCGCAATCCGGTCATCTTCACCAATCCCCTGGTTAGAAAGGGCAGCCGCAAACCGCCCAGTTCGATTCCAGAGGGTTCCATACGTGAACTCAGTACCGTCGAACGAGATGGCCACCGAGTCAGCTGTAGATTCAACTGTTTCTGCAAATGTTGTGACAATGTTTGTCATGGCAGTATCGAATAGTCTCGGCCTCAGAAGAAAAATTCCCCGATTATTCAAACAGAATTGCACAGTTGGTTTTCCAGCGGAGTCGGCAATCAGCCGATGCAAGGTCAACGAGAATTTCCAACGAACAAATTCATACTCGTTAACCATCTAACATAATGATTGGTTGCTTCGATTTTACGGTGAGAGTGGATCGTTACCGAATAGGCCGTCGTTTTGTTATAAACCGATTTAATACAAACGAAATTTAATAATAGAAAATGTTTAGTTGGTGAACAAATACTCAGCGGTCTCCAACTTCTGCTCTGGGTGTGACAGCACTTGGGAGTCGGTCTATATGAGCGAGGCTCAGCCCTAAAAGGGCGAGCACCGCCGTTGCCAACTGTACTGTCGTCGCGATGCCTCCGCCGACAAATTGAGAGAGTACCGATCCGTACATTGATCCCAGCGCCAGTGCGAGGTAAACGAGCCGATGCGGAAGCTGGAGCACATGCCGACCATCGAACCCGATGGTGACGGCAGTCAATGCGACGACTCCAATAAAGACGCAGAATGCGGCTATCGGCGTCCCGGTCAGTGTCCAAGTAACGAGGCTATCGTTCGCGACAAGCGCAAATGGGATGAGAAATCCGGCGGCGCCGATTCGAAGTGCCTGTTTCGCAGAGACGAGAAATCCGCTGTTGGCGATGCGCGAGGCAACGGCCACCCCGACGGCAACCGGGGGCGTGATCGCCGATAGCATCGCGAAGTAGAACACAAAGAGGTGTGCCGTTATCTTCGCGACGCCGAGCTCCTGGAGCGGCGCGGTTAATAAGGCTGCTACCAGGACGTAGGCGGCCGGAGTTGGCATCCCTAGCCCGAAGAGGATGCTCGTAAACATCGCGAGGAACAGCGCAATGACGAGAAGGCCGCCGGCCAGCGCAACCATTCGGAGGCTGATTTTCCCGGATAGGCCGGTCTGAGTAAGCATCTTAATGATAACCCCCATCGCTGCAAGCACGCCAACGAGCGGAGCCATGTCGAGCGCACCCTGTTTGAATCCGCGGAGGGTCTTTATTGTCGTTACAAACAGCTGTCGTGGGACGGTAGTTACAGGCGAGCTAGAGTCACTCACCGCCCCGTCGTAGCCAGCGATCACCCAGTCATCGTCGGACGTGCCGGCTATCAGTAGGAGAGTGAGGTCACGGACGTACATGACAACGATAAGTGTCACCACAGTATATAAACCGGTGGCTAGTGCCGACAACTGCATGACGGCCAGCGAGTACACGAGGACTGCCATTGGAATGAAGAAGTATCGACCGTGGCAGAACCCCGCAACGGCGGTCTGTAGATCCGACCAACCACCCTCATCTGACCCGGAGGTCAAGCTATGGACGTATCGACCGAAGAGGAGCGCCACTAGAGTGACGGCACCAGCGACGAGCAGCGAGAGAGCGAAAATCTGACGTGCCAGGTAGAAAGCGCCGACAGAGAGGGCGAAGTAGGTGGCAATCAGAAACGCACTCTTGCTGAAGATGACCTTGAGCAACCCACCGGTGCCATTGGCCTTTTCGCTAATCCACTCATAACGAAGAACCGCGAACTGAACCGCAATAGTCACACTGAAATAGAATAAGAGCGCGGGAAAGAGTCCGGCCTGGATAATGCGGAGATAGGGAACACCAATGAAATCAGCCATCAGGAACGCGGCGACACCCATGACCGGTGGCATGATCTGCCCGCCGCTCGAAGCGACCGCTTCGATGGCGGCCGTGTAGTCCTCTCGTACACCTTGGCGTTGCATCATCGGGATGGTGAAGCTCCCGGTTGTCGCGGCGTTAGCCGCTGCACTGCCGGTGATAGAACCCATCGCCATCGACGAGATGACAGCGACGTGGACAATGCCGCTGCGGAGCTGTCTTCCGAGTCGCTGACTCAATTCAAGGATAACGTCTAGAATGCCGTAGGCTCTAGCCAGCCCAGCGAACATGATGAAAATGGCTACGTACTTTGCACCGGCCTGGGTTATGAATCCGTACACCCCGGAGCGCTCGATCTGGGTTGCACCGTACAGCGTCACGTCTCGCAGCCCCAGACCTGTATGATTGAGAAAGCTAGGGAAATACGCACCATACAGCGCGTATATGATGGAGAAAACACCTACTAATGCGATAGACCAACCGTAGGCCCGACGTGTGGCGTCGAGAACGATTACGACGACGATGAGCCCTAGGGTAAGATCGGTGTTCGAATACCCGAGGAGTATTGCGTTGCCCGTCAGTCGTCCGTACTCCGTCACGAAGTAATAGCCTGTGATTCCTGTGATGATCGCCGTTATGAGGCATATGATTATATCGAGCTGAACGTAGCGTAGTTGAATAGACTCGTTGAATCGACTCAGTATTGAACCGTCGACCACAGATGAGCCTTTTGTCAGCCGCTCAAAAGCCAAGTGTAAGTAATATAGTGCGAGTCCAAGGTGAAGAAATATCATTCCGTGAATAATTTGCGTGAAAGGCCGGGCCCAAGCGTAATAGATAGTGTAGGCTGTCAACCCAACTGCGAGAAGAACCACAACTGACAATAAGGCCTTTTCTGGGGTCGAACGCGCAGTGAAGGACTCCTGCAGGCTACGGGGCGAGGTCGTCGGATCGTCGGTAGTTTCAGTCATAACTGGATGAACGAAGGTGTTCTACTGTGAGGACTTCTTATTGGTTTTTCCCCGTTCGAACTCCTTCGACCAGAGCCCCTTCTCCTCGTAGAAATCTGCAGCGGCGGGGTGGAACGGGAAGTCTGCGTACGCGTTCTTTACCCATGCATCGCGTGTGGCCATTGGTGTAAGGAGCTTAGTCTGCTTTTGAAGCTTCTTGCGCTGTGTCCAGAGCGTCTCAAGGAATGAATAGAGCGTGTCGTAGTCGTGATCCTCACGAACAATGAAGTTGTATGCTAGCGTCGGGGTGCTGAGCGTCTTAGGCTTGTATGCGTAGTTGTCAAACTGGCTCATGTCAATGTCTGAAATAACGATGGCCGGATCGGCCTCTAGTTTCTCAACGGTTTTCTTCGGCCAATTAAGCACGCGGAGATTAACTGTGCTTTTCATCTGCTGAAGCCATCCTGGTTCGGTAGAGAGATTCACGTACGTCGCGGCACCGACGTCCAGTCGCCCCTCACTCATTGCACTCGCCTGATCACCGTAGCTCACACTTGATCGTTTGTAGTCGTCTGAAACAAAACTCAGTGCGTGTTCAAGCATCTCTGCAGTTCCGGATCCATTTGGAGTCGGCGAAACGTTCGAATTAACCTTGATATCCTTCACGCTCTTCCAGCCATTGTTCGCCGTCGCCAGAAACCACGCTAGGTCGTATAGGTGGAACACCTGATGCGGTTGGTATTTGAGGTTGTTGAATGGTTTTTCATTCTGGCGTATCTTATTTGCCGTCCAATTCTGGATGTATGCGATTTCTGTTTTCCCATTGATGACTTCCGAGACGTTCCTATTTGTTCCCTGACTTGGTCGGGCATCGACCGATATCTTAGAATTTTGGCTGACAGCCGAGGCAATGACCTGGCTCATTGAGTAAGCCGACGTCGTTTCAGAGGCAGTCTTCATTACCATCTTCCCGTTCGCTCCGGGTTGCTTTGAACTTCCTTTCGCTCCATTTTTGCTTCCGAAACATCCAGCCAGTCCCGTCAGGCTTGCCGTTCCAATTACTCCGGCGGAACGTTTGAGAAACATTCGTTTCGCCACATTCGGGCTTTTGGCATGATCTCGCATACCAAACTGTTAATCTTTCATGCGTTAAATATGCTCCCATGATAGTAACCATACTGAATTTTACTTTTAATTTATTAATCTATATAATGGGAAGTTTCCTCGAACATATCCATATACTGGATTCAATGACTTCTGCGATCCACCTCACTCCCATCGGACGACGAGCGTATCAGTAGCCCATACACTGGCTACAACAAGTATGGAAACGTCGATTACAATTACTGGAAGTGTGACGGATATGGCGCAGAAGCCACACGGGAGAGCGCACTCTCCGACTGCTGCTAACCCATTTACTCTTCCATTTATGTCACGTCAAACGACGCTGTCCGATGTGACTGCCTAGCGAACGCGTGGATAGTTCGACCGGATACGCGACGACACCCTGCCGACTGACCGCGACCTGCTCGACCGTACGTACCAGCACGCGGTGGAAGTAGCACCAGAGTACTCCCCAGACCAGTCAGTCGAAACAATTGAATCGAAAAACTCGATCGTCTCATTAAACTCGAAATGGAAGGCAGTCTTAGCTCCTCTTCCCGAGAGGAGGGTTAGAGCGGATCGTTGTATTGATTGGCCGGATCCTGTTGCTCATCGACAGCTTGCGTAAACAGATCTTCATCCAACTCCTCTTCGGATTCATCGCCGGTTTCCTGGGCCGATAACCCCAGTGAGAGAAGTTCTTCGATCGCTTGTTCTCGATTCAGAAAATCACCTTGTTCGATAAGGCGATCAATGTCACTCTCGATACGGTCAGGCAAGGCTACCTCAAGCGTGACCATAGACACAATCTGTTCTAGAGACAGATTAACTCTCGGGCTACTTTCTCGATGCGTAGTAGTGCTATTTCTCGGTTCTTGCTGTTTTTATTCTCTTCCTGACAATCCCTGGGATCCATAAGTACAATCCATCTGCAACCCGTAAGACTGACGGCACAGCAACGCGCACAATGAGAACTCTTCAGCTTCAATGTTGAACCTTCGAGCTGACCGGAACTTCCATATTAGGCGGTCAGGCCAACTTGTGAGAGAGATCTTGTCTATCTACTCTAGTGAAATCGTTCGATCGGCCCATTCATGGAGAATTTCTAGAGCCTCACGTTCGCAACGCGAGACTGGGTCGTCTGTTCCGAGTTCATTGCTCTCAAAAGCGTTCATCACTACGCATTCTGCGTGTGCACAATAGGTCGTGAACTTTTGAAGATCAGATCCCGCGTGCTGAAACGGTATAGTAGAATCATTGACAAATACTACACGAGGTTTGGGAGCCTCATCGAGAATTCGTTCCGCTCGCTCGGCATTGTCGCGGGCTAGTGCGACCGACTCCTCATCAGTTTCGCTGTCGGTTCGAGGAGCGTGCGCATCGAGGATGGCGCACCACACCCCATCTGGGATCGTCGTATAGCGGTCAAGCCTGCCGCCAAGCAGGCATCCATTGTGTTCGACCTCCGGCGCAAATTCCAGAACGACGACTCCCTCAACACTCTCAGTTTCAATCCAAGCGTTGAGTGCCAAGGCGGTGAGCCGAGTCTTGCCGACCTGAGAGGGGCCAACAATTAGGGTTGAACCAGAGAGTGGAAAGTTGACGTCGGTCACGTGACGGCTGCCTCCTCGTGCATATACTTCCCGATCAGCAAAATTGTCGCTATCCCGATGACGATGGCGAATACCAGAACAAATCCCGACAGCAAATTGATACCACCTGAAATCTGTTCACGGACGAAGTTCGCCGCGAGCGACCCGGAGACGAAAAGTAATGCCATACCCCCACTGTTGGCTAAAACCGAGTTTGATTCAGATACTGCCTCGGAGTTCAGGAGGTACAAGACGACAGCGATGGCGAACGGCGTCCCCACCGTTCCGAGCGCGAGCACAAGCACGAGCTGCCCGATGACTTCTCCCCCAATGAATGCGCCGAGAGCAGACAGCAAGGCGACTGCGGCGAGTAGAACCCGATACCGGGAATCTTCTACCGTTGTCCCCCAGCCAAGTTTGTCTGCGACGAGGAACGGCGGAACGATCGTGTTTCCACCGAGCGTTGAGACCGCCGCACCACCGAGCCCAAATAAGAAGAGCCATTTTGCACTCGACCCAATGAGCGGACCGAGTGCCTGAGCCGCACTCACGGTCGTCAGGTTGGGGTCGGTAATCACGCTAGCAGTGACAAGAAAAATTGCAACGCTGTAGATACCGAACGCAATGAGCATCGAGGCAACGATGTCGAAGGTTGCGAGGCCATACTCACGGTCAGTCCATCCGCGGACTCGCATCGTGTAAGAGTGCATTGTGATCAATGTGATATGAACCGCACCACCTAGGATGCCCGCCGCCACAACCGCACTACCAGATGGAAGTGATGGGACGAGTCCTCGAGCCGCATTCCCGAGGTCAAGCGGGACGACGTACAGTGACGCGACAAATGTGAGGACAACCGCAGTGATGAGGAGCTTCACCACGAATTCAATAAAGCGATACCCTCGCCCTGCGAGACCGATAGCGAGAATCAACGCCCAGGTTACGCCCCATATCCTGGCATCGATTCCCGTTATTGTCGAGGAGACGGAAGCGACAGTATTCATGATCACGAGCTGTGCGACGCCAGCTGCGATCACCACATCGATAACGAGGACCCAAGACCACCATCTCCCAAGGTACTCCTCAACGATATTGACGATTCCTTGCTGGGAAAGGAGACCCAGACGCATCGCAAGATACTGCGCGAGCGCACCCGCGACCGCGGAGAGAACTACGACCCACAGCAAGGCATAGTCAAAACGCGCACCTGCGGCGATTAGGCTCGCCATCGTTGCAGGTCCTGCAGCGATTGACCCCGCAACCCACGACGGTCCCATCTCGCTCAGATAATTGCGAACCGTCCCTCCTTCGACGGCGGTCACATCAGTTGGCGTCTCAGTCATGTTTACGTTGTTCGTACGCCGTTTCGAAGAAGGCGACTTCAAGTGACACAATTCGTTGGAAGAGCCGCTCTATCCGTCGCTGACGGCGAGGTGATGCAGCTTTTCCTTCCCGATCGAGTTCATTTCGGAGCCACGTAACGAAGGCCCTGAATTCCTCGTTAGCATGGAGGTCAATCCACTCCATGAGATAGAACTGTGCGGGTGAATCATCTTTGACATGGGTGGCCCATTCCAAGTAGGTCCATTCCGCGGGAACAAGAACTGCAAGCGTCTCGGCGTAACTGCTTTCTCTCGCCGCCCGCTTTAGGAGATCTTCGAAGGCCTGCGTTGTAGGCGTCAAATCAGGATCGACGTACTCAGTTTTGGGGACGTCCAGTGCCTTGAAAGAACGTTCGAAGTAATCGTTTTCGTCGGCAGTGAGTATCTTAAGAAAGTCGACGAGTCGTGACTTCGATTCCATAGTCGGTGCATCTCCAACAGCGTGTCCGAAGACGCCAACAAGCGTCTCGACGAAGGCGTAGTCTTGTACGAGATACTGTTGGAAGACTTCATCGTCGAGATCTCCCCTTCCAAGTTCACGCGTAAAACGATGGGTCGTTGCATTTGACCACTTGGGTTCCGCACGTTTACGAAGCCAGTCTGTGAATCGAGGTGTCTCGTGCACCTTGGTATACTCTTTAAAGGTCTCGGGAATATTCGCAGCCCCGGTATCATGGCGAGTCATACTGACCATTCCTCCTGTCGCCAAGCGGCATCCCAGAAGTGATACTCGTAGCGCCCAGACGTACGAAACAGATCCCGAAAGCGGTCGCACTCGGCCTCGTTTTTGTCCTCAGCCACGTCATCCATCAACTCCATACACCACGTCGTCAGTTCCGTGAACTCATCGCCTGCGTACATCTCGATCCACGCAGCATACCGGTCATCGTTGGGTAATCCCGCCTCTGCGAGTCGCTTTCCTGTCTCGTTAAAGCCCCACATACAGGGCAAGAGTGCAGCCACGAGATCGCCGAACGTCCCTGTCGACGCGGTACGAACGAGGAAGTCAGTATACGCCCTTGTAGTGGGCGACGGTTCAGTAGCTTCTAATTCCCCTTCTGAGATGTCGAATTCAGCCGCATACTCGCGATGTAAGTCCATCTCTGTGTTGATCGTCGAATCGAGGAGTTCGGCGAATGTACCCATCCGTTCGAGGTCGGGTGCCTTCGTCACACCCTGGGCGAATACTCGCGCGTAGTCGATCAAGTAAATATAGTCTTGTTTGACCCAATATCTAAATGGTTCTTTATCAAGGGTCCCTGCCCCTAACTCTTCGACTATTGGATGTTCCAGGATGGCATCCCAGATTGGGTCGGCGTCTTCCTCGAGATTACTCGTAAAGCTCATAGCTAGCGATGAGCTCCCCGTGCCAATATAACTTGGTAATATAATCTAGTTATGGGTGTGATTACTCAGTTTATTAATACCCCCCGGCCGACGAATTCTCCTTCGATGTCGAAGCCCTCGGTCTGGTCGACGTCACCAATGAAAACCACGAAAAGCCCACAGACCACCAGTTCATAGTCTTCACCGACGATGTGACCGAGGAACTGATGGCCTGTACGTGCCTGCATCACGTCCACCGCAACGCCTACTGCAAACACCTGGCTGTTGTCGAGAACGCAACTAACGACGAGACGCCCAACGCATTTCCGTCGGAGGACAAAGACGATGCCGAACCAGAAGACTGTGACTGCGATGGCCTCGATGACTTCCCGTGTTGGTCGTGCGTGAGGACAGGACGAAAGGATCTGCCGAACGAACTACCGCTTCCATTTTTACCTATATCACATCAATCTCTTTCTCGAATAGATAGCAAACAGGTAAAGTGACGGTTGATCCATAAGCTGCACTACGTAGTAGGGTGTGACGCGTTTCGATTGCCAAACTTCGTAGCTAACCAATCACCGATTGCGCCTCCGATGAGACCCAATACAGCTCCGATGGCCAAGATAGCCAGTGCAACCACGGGGACGACGATAAACGTAAAGACAATTGCACCAGACCCAAGCCATTTGGTGGCAATAGTAGAGAGAGGATTGAACGCCATCAACAGTGCTGGAGTGGCACCAATAGCTCCAGCACCGATACCCGTACGATATATCCTCAGTGCGTTACGTTTCGCCAGATAACCTGCAATTATTCCCCCAATGGTCGCCATTATGAGCGAGTAGATCTCTGGTTCAAAGAACCAATTGTATCCAACAGTCAGTGGAATAGATATGATTCCACCATTAAGTGCGTATTTCCACTCTGACGACGTCCTATTTGTTTGATTGAATTTCACCATACTATATGACCTAGGTTACACATGGGGTGGGAGTACTATCAACATGCGTACGTTCCGTGTCTTTAATAGACGAGAACAAGTAAGGTGACGAGTTCACCGTGCGGATTTATCGGAGGCGAACTCCACTAAACTGAGCGCCTTTTAGAAGAATTGAGAGTCCCAGTATATAATGAGGATAGACGCCCACAAAGCGCCAGCACGGAACGTAAACGCGAAGAATTGGATCGCGATAAACACCAAGAGGAATCCGATAAGAAGCGAGATAAGCGACACTTCCGTCAGTCGAATTGGACCAAGTGAATAGGGTAGGTGAGTAAGAGAGCGGTCCGGTGCCATATCATGTTATGCAACACTCATCGATATGACGCCCGCTAGTTATTTATTCTTACCACTTTTATTTGGAATATGGATTCAAATCTCTTCATAACTGGATTTACGTTTTTCTGGCTCCCTGCTCTCAGTACACTACTCCTAGGATACTGGGTCTATCTTGATGCCTCCATTCGGGGTAGCGACGCAGCTCTTCTTTGGGCCGTCTGTTGTACCGCATTTCTCCCGTTGATTATTGGATACCTGCTCCATCGCAGTGAGATCGGAGGGCGTCCTGAGCCAGCTAACCGCCGCGAACGCATTCTTGGCACATACCTCGCTGCCCACGTTTTTGCCGCTCTCATCGTTACATTAATTCCGCAGTTGCAACTGTCCAGACCAATGTTTTATTTCGGCGCGTTACTAGTCGGATTGCTTCCTGGCTATTGGCTCGTCTGGAATCGTGGGTGGGCTCAACTTCGGCGTGAATTTGGATGGAGTCATCCCTCTGAATCAGTAACCTGAGGGAGTTCGTCTCATTGGTTTTGAGAATAATTTATTTACTATATTGACTATACCCGAATGGCTGTTCGTGGCACCCTGGCTCTCCGGATCTTCTTCTATGCAACGGTCGGTGTCGCCACTATCGGTACCGGTCTGGTGATAAGCGATCAATTACTCGGCACAACTTACTGGCCGAATACTGCTGAGTATGGGCAGAACCTCTTCATTTTTGCACTTATGATCTATGTACTGACTCCTGATCGTGATATCACGGAACGATGGCAATGGATTGCCACTGTCTCGCTATCGGGAAGCATCTGGCTGATGGTGATTGCTGCCTATACTGACTTAGAGAGCATCCTGATTGTTGTATCGTTCATACTGATTCTTCTTGGAGTCAGGGTTGGCGCCCATAGGAAATACCGACAATGGGCAAATCCACCAGCCCAACACTAGGGGACGTTGGTGGATAACCGGAAAAGACCCATCCCGAGTAGTCCACCCAGTGTCCCAAGAACAGCGGCAACCACGGATCCAACACTGATTGCCCACAGAATCCGGAACGGAAGGCCTGGCATTTCACCAGTGATTCCCATGCCAGCGAGATGGATGCCAAACCCTGCTGCGAGCGCAAAGGAAAATATCCAGACGCGCCGGAGACTGTGATCATTGGCAGCAAGTACCTCACTGCCAACAAGAAGACCGATCGCAAAATACTCTAAACGAAGAAAATGGAATATAGTCAAGTCAAACCATTTTACCACAGAGAGAAACCCAGCAGAACACACAAACAGTCCAATTGCAATGAGGACGGTCCGAAAGTGATCTCGTCGGTCAGAACCCGTGGTGAGCGATCGGCTTTCGCTAAACAGCATACCCGTATCTCGTCGAGAAAGAAGATGAATGTTTGCGAGACTGAAAATCGATTTTCAGTCATCACGTGATTCTGTGCTTACCGAACACATCGTTCAGTCTTGGGATGCTTGCCACCAAAGAGCTAGAAGAACCACAAAGCCACCAATGAAGAACGCAATCCCTGTTGGCCACCCAGTTGGCTCCGGTTGGCCACCAGCTGCGGTCTGAGCCATGAACGGAAATCCCTCAACGAAAGTGTGCACGATTAGACTGAGAAGTGCAAGCGCACCAATCGCACCAAAGAACCGTTTGAGTAACGACCGAATCCCTTGCGTGCGTTTTCACCCCCGACAACAAGGGAGAGCGCTATAAAGTGCACCAATAGGTAGTACTATTCACTGCGATTTTATATTAGTCGAGAACACACCACGACCCGTACAAATGGCTTCCGACCACCACATTACATCATTAGATGAGCATATCCATACAACCTGGAGTCGTGATCACGAACCAGTTCAAACAATCGAGTCCAATGATATTGTGACATTTGAATGCCGCGATGCAACGAACAACCGGTTGGACGCAACGTCGACTGTTGCCGACGTGTATTCCCTCGCAGACGATTCCACTGGTCACCCATTAACTGGGCCTGTCGCCGTGGCTGATGCCCAGCCAGGAGATATACTTGCGGTCGAACTTCTCGAATTCCAGCACGAGGGGATTGGCTTTTCGTACTTTTACCCCGGTGAGGAGAAATTGGGATTGCTCCCCGAGGATTTCCCCGACCCCGGTCTGCACGTCTGGGAGCTCGACGACGATATCGGGCGGTTTACCAACGGAATTGAAGTCCCGCTCGCTCCGTTTCCTGGCAATCTTGGCGTTGCACCCGCTGCAGAGGGGAAGCATAGCACGATCCCACCACGTCGTGTCGGGGGAAATCTCGATGTAAAGCATCTCACAGCAGGTTCGACGCTCTATCTACCAATCGAAGTTGATGAGGCACTGTTTAGTATCGGCGACTGCCACGCTGCCCAAGGCGATGGCGAAGTTTGTGTTACGGGTATCGAAGCGTCGATGACAGTAACCGTGCGGCTCCGACTCATCTCGGATATGAACATCGAACAGCCGCAGTTTGAGACGGCAGGACCCTTCTCAGGTGGTGACGAGTGTATGTATGCGACGACTGGTATCAGCGACAATTTGATGGACGCGACAAAGAAGGCCACTCGACATATGATAACTTATCTGCACGAGCGCCACGACTTGACACGAACGGAAGCATATCTATTATGTTCAGCAATTGTTGACCTGAAAATCAACGAGGTCGTCGATAAGCCGAATTGGGTCGTCTCGGCGTACGTTCCCCGATCGATCTTCCCGAACCGATAACACCGCAGGTTCTTGCGCTTGGCTCAGGGGCAGCTAGTGCGCTCTCATCGCCGGCGCAAGTGCACCATTGGTTGGAGTGATGATTGCAGCCACTCTCATTCCACCCGCTGCTGTAGTCGGTCTCGGAATTGCCTATGGTGATCCCGTGCTTGTCGTAAGCGCTAGAATTCTCGTGTTGGTCAACATTCTCTCGATCAACTTCGCCAGTTTGGCTGTGCTCTCGATACGTGGCTATCGCCCTGATCACTGGTTTGAAGAGGATCTTGTTCGGCGTACTACACTCAAACGAATTGCAGTACTAACCCTGGGGGTTATTGTGCTCTCTTCCTTTCTGGTGGTCACGTCGGTCGATCTCCAGCGGAATGCGAAATTTGAATCAACGGTCAAAACAACTGCCGAAGAAAGCGGACTCACCGTCCTGTCGATGGATGTTGAGTCAAACGAAACTGTTCTCTCGCCATCCCGATCAAGTTGTGCTACGAGTCGCAACGAACAATGACCGGGCTGCAAATGCACTTCGTCGGTAAATTAAACACCAAACCAATATCGATACCTCCGTTGTCATCATCCGTGAAAACGTTAAGACATCCACAGATGACCGGATACAGCCGACGGCTCTGGTACCTCCCAAGGGGTTGCTGCAGTAGGAGTTTGTCCCTGTCTTGCTGGTGGCTTTGACATCAATTGAGAAAGAAATGAGGATATCTTCGACATTTCCTGTTTTTATCACTCTATCTAATATCGAATTATACGAGCGTGGGAATAAAAACCACAGTAGTAAAATTAGCTCCTGCCAAGCATGTCTTGGAAACAGGAAGCCCAGTTCGTGCCGCACGAAGCGTGTAGGGCGGGGTAGTTCACAAGATGATTTTGAGAAGTGAGACCAACTACTGATGCAAGCGTCACTAAGGATCGCAAATGCAGTATGGAAATCCCAAGTCTATTAAAGGTAATACTTACTCAGGTACCACAAAGAGTCAAGATACCACAGCTCACACCAACAAGCTTTCAATTGTGCAACGCGATAGACCTATACTCCTATGACCAGCGAGCAGCACACGATACGCGAGATCTTCCAGCCAAAGCATTGTCAACACTTCAGTTCGACCGAAGGAACCACCGATACCCTCAGTATTCAGCTTAGTGAAGCTATGGGAACTGTTCTGGATACCGATCCACGCACACTTGATCCACTTTACAACGTGATTAACCCCGAAGCCCTCAACGAAATATTTACTTCTAATCCTTCTCACCAATCCTCAACTGAAGTCATCTTCTCATGGCAAGATCATGTGATCCGAATTCAACAACCAGATGAGATCTACATTACTAACGAGCCACTCGTTCCAGAACTTGACGCAGATCTTCCATTGGCGACTGAATTCGCTGGCGCCCCATTCGGATCAACAGATGCGATCTCATACGAGTATGCACCAACCGATGATCTCGGGACAGAGGTTGTCCTCACTGTTGCTAATGCGATTGGCATTAATTCTCAAGAGATGACAGAACGACTCGCCGATCGGATCAACACAGATGCGCTCAACGAGCTCTTCCAGCCTTTGGCTGACGGTACTCCGCGAACAGATGGTTATGTCTCGTTCGGATTTGAGGGGTACTTCGTCACCGTTTCAGGAGATGGAGTGATTACACTCCAGTCTGAACTTGCACAACTCAAAGAGCAGGGTGGGAACATTTTGGTCGTCGGGGACGTTCCTAGTGATGTTTTCAACGCTGAACGTGCCTATCTCATGAACGATCCTGATTCGATCCGCCATGATTTAGTTGCTTTACTCGATCGCACTCCGACCGCCTTTCAACGCCAAGCGACACCAGTTCAGCCAGGGCCGAGCAACATTGAGATCTTTGATTATCAAACAGCAGTACGATCAACAGCTGCGCCAACAAGCAGTCCACAAGAAAAAGTCCAAATTACACCGATCAGTGGAACTCTGACCGATCTCCAAAACACCCTCATTCAATCAGTAGCAATGCAGGATGATCTCATAAGAGATAATCGATCTACTGATATACAGGTCTACGTCGACTCACTACAGCCAGTGATAGAAGCGACATCGATCGACATAGGGTCGTTTTTAACTCCCATCGGTCGTGCTATTCGCGGTGTTGAGGGACTTGGCTATTACACCCTTCCGCATGATCGGGACTCGCTTGCAGTACATGAAATTGAACCCATATTCGACGCAGTAATTGAGCTTCGTGTAAGTGAACGCGGTCCCAAGCAACGATGGATTCTTCCACAAACAGGATATACGACAGAGTGGTTCACAATAATCGAGCGTAGGTAGCGAAACGAAGTGTAATTTCACCATTTGATAGTTGCTATCGTCTTCCTGTGCTCCAGATGTGATTGCTGCCGGACGTAGTGATTTGTTTTAAGATATTTCTATGAATTCGTCATCGATATTTTCGATCATGTATCGGCGAAAACTAGTAAAATAGACTCTTTGTTAGAAGAATGATGTCAGGTCGTATCAAGTTACTCCGAGATCTCAACCGATCCTTCGAGCGTTCGGACTGGATACGGCATATCGATTGCCTCGGCATCAAGCCGCTCTTTCACTGCCTGCACTAATTCTGACCGAATTCGCGTGAAGTTCCCTCGCCCCGGTTCACCAATCCAGAACCGAGTTTGCAATCCAACATACGAATCAGCGAGTTCAGTCACCCGAATATCGGGTGTTGGGTCTGCAAGAATCTCTTCGTGTTTTTGTGCCTCGTCGAGAATCACGTCTTTTGCGTGATCGATATCATCATCGTAGCCGATCCCAAAGACGAATTTCTGCCGGAGTTTGTCATAGGCAACTGGATTCTTCACCGCATCATTCGCCAAATCATCGTTTGGAACCGTAATTCGCTCATTATCGAACGTTCGCACCCGGGTCACACGTAGGTCGATATCCTCGACCTCTCCCTCGCCGTCACTCCATTCGATCCAATCCCCAATCGTGAATGGCCTGTCTTTGAGGATAAAGATTCCAGCAACAAAGTTACCAAGGAGTTCCTGTGCAGCAAACCCGATCGCGAGGACAATAGCACCAGCAAATACACCAAATGCGGCAATCACCCCACCAAAGCCAGCGACCGTGAATGCGAGGGCAATGGCAAGGACCCAAACGAGAACCCCAGCCACATTCTCGGCGAGGCTCCGAACAGCTGGGTCATGTCCTTGCTCTTTTAGCACTCGGCTAATCAATGGAATGAGGACGCTCCGCCCGATCAAGTACACGACAACGAGTGTTACGAGGAACAGTGCAGCGGGAATGACATAATTACTGACAATAGACGAAGTTGAGAGTGTGTTACTTGCCTGCAGTGGGATCATCGAACCCCTATCCAACACTAAATTCAGTACCATGATTCGAATCAACAATCGAAGAGCCGTTTTATGAACGTTTTGCCCACATTATTCTTCGGACCTTTCATTACTCTCGTTCCCCGCACTCAAATTTCGTACTGCTCGCCATCATCAGTTGTCGTCGTTTTCTTGATTAGGTCGATCCGTCATCGACTTCAAGAATGCTTCATCGGTTGGTGTTTCCATAGATTCCATTCGCTCATAGTGTCTGAATACTCGTTTACGAAAGAGTCGAAAATATTGAGCATCTCATCTCGAGTGAGTGATCGTTGCCGTGTTTCTGTCTGTTCCTGCTGTTTCCGTTTGGTCTGCAAGGGCGGTGTTCAGCACTGCTCCAATGAGCAATACTAATCTGCTGAAATAGAACCACGTAACCAAGAGGAACAGACGTTAAGCGCTTTTGCTGTATCTCGGTTCAGACTGACTAGACGACCGATATACTATTTTGAACTGATAAAATTATATTATAGTCATGTTTTATTTCAATTTTAATCATCCCTACAATCGCTCTGCTATTCGGGTTTCCAGTCCAGTTTAATGGTCACTGATTCACGACTTCCGCGAAGTACGGATGACAATTCTCGAGTGCCGATTTCATAGGCCACAGAGTCTGCTGGTGAGAGCGTCACCGTTTTGTTCCCGACATCGATGTTGGCGTCTCCACCTTCTCGAAATTCATCTGCAATTGCTTGCAATCGATCAGCGACTTCTTCTCGCGAGATTTTCTCCTCGTTGAGTATTTTTTCAGACATCGTGAGTAGCTATCTCAAATCACTCGGTTAGATGTTTTGGGCGAGTAGTTCGGTTCCAAGCCACTGTCTGGCGTCACCAACGAATGATTGCTGGTTGAATATACTAGATAATGCAATCGCTGACCTGGAAGGCCTATGAACAACACGGCTGGGACCAGTTCAGAGCAACCGCGCGCCATGAAATGATTCACGCCTGGCAGTACCACGAGTTCGGTGAAGCCAATCACGGAGCAACATTCACCCGCTGAATGGACGCCCTCGATACCTCGCAGCACTGCGAATGCTTCACTGCACCCAAGTGGGAGTTCGTGTGCGAGGACTGTGGCGGTCGGAGTGCTCGGTATCAACGCTCGAAGATGGTGTGCAACCCGGAGCAGTACAGCTGTAGCAAGTGTGGTGGGTTGCTTCGTGTCGGGGAAGGCAATAGTCACTGGCTGAATTCCGTTTACGTAGTTCTCGCGCCAAAGAGGAGATACGAGGAAGGTTTTCACGGACTATCGCTTTCTACTTGAGCCACTTCCATCGCCCTTGTTTGAAATGTAGAAGGCGTCATGGTTAGTAACTCATACTAACATCAGACAATCCTCGCGAAACTTTCCCCGTTCTCTAGAAGCGGAAAACCCGGAGTGAAAGCCTTAGGAGAGATTTGAACTCTCGACCGACTCCTTACAAAGGAGTTGCTCTGCCAACCTGAGCTACCAAGGCAGTTTCTTCATCTGGCTCTCCCGGCAAATGGGTTTCCCTTTCAACTGCATTGGTGGCACTTCTCGTTAGAATGTCCCCGCTGTAATTGATTTTGTCGCCGCGCCCGAACGAACCGTTAGCTTGCCGCTCAGCTTCATTACAATGGAAGCCCCAATCACTTATCCGTATCGCAGTCTGACACACTACATAAATGCTACCCGAAGATTTTCAGCAATCACAGTCGGAGAGTACTGACGATCAACCGGCGATCGATTGTGATGCATGCCAGTCTGCTCTCTACCCTGATAGTCAGCAGGCCGTGTCATTTCTCCTTCTGGATCACCTTCGAATCCCTGTTCTCGGTTGTAATGACCATCTTGAGCAGTTCACATCGATCTGTGGACTAACCTCTAACGACACAGCGACGCTCCTCCATCACCACCCCGCTGGTGGTATCTCGTGTCCTGGCTGTCGGTTTGCATCGTATACTGCGGCCCAATCCCTAGTCCCTGTCCAAGAGGGAGCAATTGTACCCATCGCATGTCCAGAACACCAGTCGAAGATTATTCAGCGATTCCAGACAGGGCTTCAGACACACCAACAGCTAACGTCTGGTCTCGGTACGACTACTGGCTCCTTACTGTGAATTCTAGCGTGCCCCCGAGAACAAATAAGACTGCAGTAGGGATGAACGATATACGTCGGCAGTAAGACGGCGTGTACGGTGGCAATCTACGACTACCTCATTGTAGACGAAATAAGGATCATTTCATCAAAGAAGAAACCAGAACCTACACAACAATTCCCATTATCAGTGCCTCTATGACACAAACCGTCAACGAACTCCGCAATGAAATTCGACAGACTGTCGGGAGATACGAACGTATAGAATCGACGGCTTTCACCAAAGAAGCCCTTGCAGCCCTCTGTACGACTGTGAACTACGATATCGACACGAACAATCTGCCTTCTAAACCCCAGATGCGGGCTGGTATCCTGTGGAAAATCGGCGAACTGGACGACGATAGTCCAGACCAGACTTCACAACCATTTCGGAAAACAGAGTTAGAAGCGATTGTAACTGCTCTGCAAGACGACGAGTGACTTTTCACTCATCCGCCAGCAACAGTGGTTTCAGTCGCGTTCTCAGATAAAAGATCGACTTGCTGTTCGTCCATTTCCTTACAGACGAGCACACGAAGTCCTTCTAACTTGTCGGGGTGATCCTCGTGATTCGCTTACGTTGTTTCTACGTAGCAGAGACGGTCGTAGGGAATATATCCAACAATACCATTTTCTTCGTTACGAAGTTGTAATCCATTGTCTCCTTCTTTTATATTGTGACATTCGATCTCCTTGTTATCAGTCGTTATAGCTACTAACTTTCCCATGGATTAAGAGGTGACTTCAGAACTAATGAAGGTTTCCAGCATGTAATACTTTCATACGCTATAATTCATAAATGCTTCAATAGTTAATACACTGTAAATATTGCTGTGTTCTATTATCACTTACCTCATCGTCAAGCACCACATAACAATACCCAACGCACCCATTAGAAAAGCTACGAGCGTCGTACTACACCAGTCAGGTCGTCATGTCCTACGACGCTCGAACATCGTCAACGAATAAACGCCACGTCTGATGCCCCACGCCTGATGCGTGGTTTTGCTGGTACGACCACGCACCGTTTCACGAGAACGGGTTGCTTGTTGGTAGAAGCACCATCGGTCGGAGACATGATGGCGGCCACGTTGTGGCCCCGGTGATTCAATTCCACCCCCGTTCGTCGAATATGGTGTGTTCTGCTCTTGTTCACCGCTTCGTGAGTTCTGTTCGGTAGTGACATCTATTCTCACCTCAACAGATCCTAATCAGTTCCATCCCAGATACTCCCATATACGGCCGGTTCGGTCAGCACGAAATTCCGCAATTAAGTAATCTCTGGAGTGCTGGGTGGTATGATCCCTCTACCGTTCCACTGGTCGTCAGTACTAGTCACTTAATCGAGAGCATATTCGTTACTTATCCTTATTCGCGAACTCATTACCGTCCACATCTTTATGTAGGCTCAATACGATGTATTATCATCGAAATTCATTATTAGTATAATATGAATCAGAAAATAGTTCGATTTCTGTTCGTAGTCTTCAGTCTCTGTCTTCTCGGATACTTTGTCGGTGGAAGCCAAATCCGTGCAGAACTCGCTAGCGCCAATTCAGTGTTTCTCGTCCTCGGCTTCTCTATCGTCTTAGTCGCTCTTTTCTGCTGGAGTGAGGCAGTTCGTTGTCTCCTCGATTGTTCGGAAACCCCTATCGGAGGATGGCGGTTTCGAGGCGCATACCTCGCAAGTTTTTTTGCCAAACAAATCGTCCCGATTGGTCGCGCAAGCAGCCCGTTTCTGCTCGCCCACATCGTCTCATCTGAAATGAGCACAGATCGGGATCAAACGCTCGGCGTGGCACTCGTAATCGAGGTATTGAACCTCACTGCAGCACTCAGTCTCGGGGTTATCGGATTGGTTTTCCTTGCTCTTCGAGGTCAATCTCTTACGGCGTTTATCCCCGTTCCTTCTCTCCAAATCGCGATCCTTCTCACAGGTGGATTTCTGGCCGCCACGACCACGCTGTATCGATACAAGCACCTGCTTTTACATCCGCTAACGGTAGTGGGGGTTCGAATGTTCTCACTGCTGCGTGCACTAAGTGAGAATCGGACGCAGCGTCTTCACCTTCGAATCCGTCTAGTACAGACTCGCATTCGATTTATTCGTACGTACCTTCGATTACGAGTGCGTTCGTATTCGACCGAAGTAAATCTCGTGCTGGAGAATCGCCGGCAGATCGCACTCGCACTTGGATGGTCTGTCATTGGGTGGATCTGTTTTTGCCTTCCACTCTATGCGAGTTTTCTCGCGCTTAATCAGCATGTCTCGATACTGCTTCCCCTTTTCTTGATCCCAGCGAGTGGCGTTGCACGAGTTGTTCCACTCCCTGGTGGCCTTGGTGGTGTTGAGGTCATCTTGGGAGCGATGATTATCGTGTTGACCGGCGTGGATGCAGGAACTGCTGGAGGAGTCGTTCTCCTGTATCGACTTCTCAGCTTTTGGGGCATCCTCGTACTTGGTTGGATGTATTCGATGTATTTCATCAATATCGGCCAGGTTGTGCATTTTCGGCAAAACCAATCCTCATAATCGAATTTTCACGCATGGCAGTACGACGAGTTCAGCGAAGCCGATCATGGGCAAACGTTCACCCGCTGGACCGACGCCCTCGATACCTCCCAGTACTACGAACGCTTCGCTGCGCCGAAGTGGTGACTCGTCTGTGAGGACTGTGGCGGTCGGATTGCCCGGTATCAGCGCTCGAAGACCGTCCGCAACCTAAAACAGTACTGCTGTAGTGAGTGCAGTGGATCATTTCGCACCAAGGAGGCAACGGTCACTGATCAGGCTTGGTTTCGAGTGACTCTGATGTACGCTACGTAATGAAATCAATCCCCAGCAGTCTACGTGTTTAGTTCGGACACGAGAATAGTTTGATCGGGCTGAACCGTGACCTGGTAGTCGGCATACTGAAACTCAACTCGTTGTCTCCCATGTTCATAGAGTGCTTCGAGTGCATCGGGTTCAATAACCTCGTACAGTGGGGTGTCCGGTTTGTCTCTGTCCATCTGTTCAATTGCACTGACGATAGCTGTAATAATCGATTCTGACTGGCTTTGTGATGTGCGTATCAATGGGGATGATGGCGAATCTGATGGCCCGTTCATTGCCTCTGGGAATGTATGACGATCCAATTCGGGCAGTATCTAGCATGGATTGCCGAGAGAACCATTCTCTGCCATTTGTTCGAATTTCTGAATCATAGATTTATTTTGGAGATACAATTTAGAACGAGTGACATTGTTTTGCGCATATCTTTACGTCCAAAACCCACTCTTTTTTAGACGCACTGATTTATGCAACTAATGGTGGCCGCCAGCGTATTCCGTGACCATACACAAATCGTCCTTCCAAAAGAGGAGGCCAGCAACCATCGTAGTCATCTTGAACATAATTTCATGATAACGATTTCTGAAGAGAATGATGCCGTTCGTCTCATCGGTAGTCCCTGTGAAATCCCGAAGGTACGCACATGGCTCCTATCACATGGAGTCGAAATCCTGTAAACCGAGTTCGAGAAGTACGTTGATATCTCTCTTGACCACTGACCGATTCTCGTTTAAGTAATTCTCGCGATAAAGATTAGGTATGAGGAAGATTTTCGCGGGCTGCTGTGTTCTGTATGAGTGTATTTTATCACCCGTGTTCCGGGCTTTGAGCCTGTTCTGATTTGTCGGTTATACCAACTTTCGTATTCCCATTTCTATCTGCTTGGCAACTATTTTTGACGCTTTACTTGGTAGCATCTCCTATGGCTCGTGAAACTCCTAGTTCAATATACTTCACAGTGAGTGTGTAAACGTCTTAGAGGACACGTGGGACGACGAGATCGACGCGGAGCGGCTTGCTGCGCGCCTCATTGACAATGACGGGGACAAGTGGCTGCTCATCGGCTTGACAGAGGGTGCAACGGTTGTCCTTATTTATAAACTACCAAAAATAGATGTTCTATTCGATTCACAACGAACGATTTGACGATTGATTTCTCGCAAAGGCGCGCTACTGTTCAGAGCCCGTTACAAGCAATCGACTTGATTGTGAACCCAACCGTCCACTCAACCGCCTCTGATTGTGTTCACAAACCAGCTGCGATCTGAGCGTCCCAGATATATCGTAGTTACCAGGTATCATTCCCATAGTGTCAGCGCGAATTTCGTATATCTGGGTGCTCGTCTCACCTGGCTCAATCGGAGTTATGATACCGATTGAATTGATGACGAGTCTCTTATTAGTAAATAAGATCTGATTACGGTGAATCCAAGGGATAGCATCGACCGGTGAAATCTACGTCTAAAAGAGACTGTCTGCGGTGGCTGCGCCGACTACACTAAAGATCGCTCCGATACAGATAGCCTTGACTGTCGTAGACGGTGTGGCTCCAAACGTATCCGGCGCGTCGAAAACAAATGCCAGAATCGTCACAGAGGTATAGGAGACGATAAGTAATGAAATGAACCGGAGAGGAATCCCCGCAATCGATCGCTCCATCTCCGCCTCACGATCTTCTGCGCGATATAACGTCCCATAGCCGATCGCGAACACCATGAAAATCGTAATCGCTGTTTGGAGGAGGTTCATATTTGCTGCAAGTATCCACACTTCTTCAGTCACGACAAACGCGGCACAGAGAATAAAGCCACCAACGATTTGCTGGGCAATATCATCGAGTCCGAATTGTCGAACGTTAGGAAAATGTGCGAGGAATCGGCGTGTTCGGCGGAGTGCCTGACGCTGATTGGGTGAATCAATTGTTTCCTCAGCATCTTCGAGCTGATCAAGCAACTCTGTTAATTCATCGTCTTGAAGGAGACCTTCATTTGTATATGGCAATTTGTCGCGCTCCATTTTTACCGCGTTAACTCTCTACACCCATATTCTAACTGGTAGCCAAATCACTATATTCCTCTGACGTGGCCATCCAAGTCCCGCCGCAATCTCGCTCATCATATAGGGTTCAAACGGTTCCATGATCTCGAATACATCCGCTGGCCTTCGTTCCTGAACGTTCCCATGACTCCTGTATTATCCTATTCTGACGATACACCTTACATCACCTATTGGTTCGAAACGCTGAGCCACCAACTAGCAGTAATCCAATAACGGCAAGAGCAAGCGCAATAAGAAGTGAAAGCAATTGCGACCCATGCCAACTACAGCCATCATACCAGACGAGGGTCACTGTGTGTAAATCAAGGTCGATGAGTCGGGCATGAGTAAAGTCAATCCCTCAGAAATCGGATATATACTCCCGACACATGCGCAATGTCCCACCGCCACTACCTAACAACAGCGGAATGAGAGCAATTCCACCAAGACCAAGTAAGAGACCAACCCGGCGAGCAGTGATGTAGATAATTATAAATATTTTTAAATAAACTGAAAGTAGAAAGTGTAGTGTCTAGTACAAGCGATGTTTAAGAGTGTGCCATATTATTCAAATCTGTTCTTGGCACCACAAAATACTTACCATACAACAGATATAATGAACCATACGCTGTTCACGCTCAATCGGATTCATTGCGATCATCACGCTGATGGTCGCCCTCAGCGGATGCCTCGGCGGTACACCCCTTCAGAATGACCAACAGAATCAAACCCCACCGACAGATCAAACGACATCCGAGTCGACACGCGTCAATGGAACACCGACAATGGGAGAAATTCCCCCACTTAGCGATCAAACCAAGGAGGCCCTCGAACGTATCCGATCAAAACAAGACAAGATCACTAGTTATCAGGCCACCATAACTGAAACGATGGTTACACAGCTTTCGAACGGGAGTCAACTCACCTACGTTCAGAAGTGGGATGTCGCCGTCAAGTTATCCTAAAACGGGGTTCTCACACGTGTTGAATCTTGGAGTCCCAATTCATCGGAACCGAAGAGTCTCTGGATCCAGAATGCGACTGCGACCGTCCAATACGTCCCAAGTGAGGATGAATACCGGATTCAAGAACGGACAGAGTCAACGGGTCACTCGGAGCATTTCTTTCCACATGCTCGGATCGAGAAGGGAAGCTATCGTCTTTTCGAGACCCCATTCCCAACCATCAAAAAAGAAAACGCAATCCAGTACAACGGGACTGATATAGTCAACAGTCAACAAGCCGATGTCATCTACCTCGACGGCAATCTAAATGGCGGGAACCTTGCGTACTACGATGCACAAACCATCTGGGCCGATACAGAAACGGGACTCGTTCTGAAACAAACGGCACAAAAGCCCCATCTCGACAGTATGAGAAATATAAATGTGGCAGAACTCAGAAACCCCGGTGCAAATGACCCGATGAATGAGTCTGATGATGACCCGAACGCGGTTTATCTCGGCGACAAGACCATCACGACGACATACACGAATGTGAGCGTCAACGATGTTCCCAACAGCACCTTCGATCCGAATATTCTACAGGATGCGGACGTAGAGAGATCTACCCAAGTGGAAGGATAGGGTCCACAGAAAAACTGCTTGTGACCGGAAATTCAAATTATCCCGCTTAACATCACTCTGTCTATTCTCGCGAAAGGGGAGTCGTCATACAATGGATACCGCCCCCACCGTTCGTCAACGAGTCTCGAGGAATTCCTGCCCCGTCTGGTAGGATCTCTACACCGAGTTCCTTCAGTTTCTCTATTGTCGGATTATTTTCGGAGCGATACTCTCCGTCAGCGTCCGGTTCATAGAGCGGCAGAATCGTTTCGCTCTCAATGGTGAGGAAGTTTGTAGGCCACCGTTCGGACCAGGAGACATCGACAATGTCGAACCCTTTCTCTTCGGTCAGGTAGTCGTAGAGGTTGCTCGAATGATCCTTTGTGTAATCGTTCCCACGTCTCTCATAGACATCCACGTTGGCTGCACGTGCGAGATCTGCATCTAGAACTATCAAATCTTCAGAGACAATGTTTACCCACCCTAAGAGGTGCATTATCCGGGAGCCAGTATCATGTTCTTTTCGGAACTCCCGATCGGCCTGCAGGGGTGCACGGACAAGCACAAATTCTTCGTACCCAACCGCGCCACTGTTCATCAACTCCTGACCGGCTGCGTAGCTTGTTCGGATTACGTGTTCTTTCCCGTTAAGGTCCGCGGAAACTCCGAGGAGTGCAAACTCACCGGCTGGAAGGAATTCTCCACCTTCTACGTGCGCATCCATTTCGTAGATGATATCGGCTCCAATTCCCTCCCACGCATCGCGGACGATTGGGACTTCCCGTTGCCGTACTGGCTCAAACATATTACATAAAATAGGCCCTTTATCCCCTAGAATCGTTGTATCTCGCTGAAAATACATATTCGAAAGGGGTTGATCTATTATCAATAATTTTATACTTTCTTCCTCCCTCGGTTGCTGCATCGACACTTGTGTTAAGGCAAGGTGAAGTTTCTCTCTGGAGTTGAATGTCTCACTGATAGTCCCTACGTCTGCTGACGAGTTGCTGTCCATTTCCGAGATAGATTCATGGATCAGATCATCAAGAACGCCTGCAGTTTCGAGGTCATCTGCGAGCTGGTGTACTTCCACACCTGTATCCTTAAGACATGACTTTATTTTCTCATGTTCTGCACGGGCTCGCTCTGGAGGAATCATCTGTTCGAAGAGGTTTGTTTCATAGTCGAGCGTTCCAGCCCATACCTCGATCCCAGGAGTATGAACCCGAACAGCCGAGAGACGATCCCATTCTGCATATACGGTATGTTCTCCCATACATCTCTATCGTCACACTATGCAAGTAAAAATCCATTCTCCATCGGTTTCTCTCGACAATGTCATTAGGAGCTAATGGCCTATACATGCCCGCACCACGTCCACCGCACCGTTTTGTAAGCACATGACTGCCGTCGAAACCGCGACAAACAAAGGCACGCTTGAGGCGTTCCCATCGGACGACGACGCAGACGAGTATCAGTGGTCCACATACCGGCTACGACAAGTACGGTAACGTCGATCACAACAAACGACGCTGTCAGATGTCACCCAGTGAACGCTGATCGAATGCACAGATACACCCGATGAGGACGACGATAAACCAACAACCGAGCGAGCCCTGCTCGACTGGGCGCAAGCACATGCGGCGGACGTCGCGGCTGAACATTTCCCAAATTTACCGGTCGATGCGATTGAGTGGGAGGTCTCATATCATGGCCACTGCCATTTCGATGTAGACTTGCAATGGTTCCAGATTCTGAATCAGTAGTCTACTCACTTAAGAAGTATTCAGATGATAATTAGGACTACGCTTTCTACTAAGAGAGGATTCGTCGAACCGGGGTCTGAACGAGATACAATGCGATCGTGGCACCAAGGAATGGCGTGAGAGCATCACTGACTGTGTGAATATTGTCGATGAGCAGATTGACGAGTACAGCAATGATTCCGACGAAAACAGAAAAAGCCAGACACTGCTTGTTGAATAAGAATTCTCGAGAAAAAGGAGATGAGTGAGTAGGGTTTTCTGTCATACAAATACATTGGATAGTGTTCTGAATAAACATTACGAGAGATTAAGATTAGCATATCCCTATCCCTTCGAGAATCATTCAAAATAGTTCTGTTGGGTCATACCGAGGGACCATCCTCGATTCTTATCGTAGTTGCCCTCGTTATGACACCCATCTAGCAGCGACCCATTGCCTGCTGACAATTGGCTCGCATACGTTTCGGCATGTTCTCGTGATCCAAAAATCAGTATACACAGAGATGTCAAAATACTTCGGAATCGCTTAGAGCGACTCGCAGGCAACGCCGTCATCATCAGCATCAAGCCGATGAGGGTCGCTCGGATCCTGCTCAAGCACGGCCTGCGCTTGTTCGTGTGTCTCGAAGTGACTGCAATCGTAGTCGCCATCCGACGGCAGTGGTGGGATATCCACTCCATCAGACGGCGCCTCGGTCATTTCAGTCGCCGTCGGAGTTGGTTCTGGTGTCGAGGTCGACTCGTCGAAATCCCACAATCCAACCTCCTTCTGCTGGGCGTTCGCTTCGGCAGTCTCGAAATCGCTCCGTTTCGAGAAGGAACTGTCGTACAGCCGAGCATAGCCATCGGTCAATAGCTGTCGGTTGAAGTTCTCACCATCGACATAGATATAGACCAAGAGCCGCCCAAAGCTCCCCCGGCGGTCGGCTTCCGGATCCGTTTCAATCCGAACTGTCTTCCCATCCAATTCGTCCGCCGCAAACTGACTTGCCCGCTCCCCCCATTCATATAGATGGTCGCGTCCAGCCGTCGAATCTGGGATTCCCTCGAAATCACTGGGATTCGTCCGGCTCAATGTTGTTTCCGGCGTGTCAACTCCCAAAAGGCGGAGTGTGTCAGTTTCACCGTTCGGGAACTCAACTTCCATTGTGTCCCCATCGACGACCCGGGTGACGGTAACTGTCCATTTAGTCCCGCTCCCTGGCCCACGAGCTGCTTGAGTTGTCGATGTTGGTTCTGGTGTAGTTGTCTGCGTTGGTGTCGGAGTCGACGCTGTGGATTGTGTTGGTGTTGATGTTGTGATTGTTGTCGGTTGCGCTGTCGTGGTTTGTGTTGTGGTCGTACTAGTTTGTGCTACTGTTGAAGATGCCGCTACTAGTGTTGTTGTCTGTTTTGCGGTGGAAGTTCCGGTTGTCGATATTTGCGTTGTCGCTGATGACTGCGTAGTGTCGACTGCAGGCGTTGTCGATGTTGTTGTTTCGCTAGTAGTACTACATCCTGCGATAACAAGTATTAGAGCAAGGGCAATCGCGAGAGGTACCTTCGAATAGATCACGTTGTTTATAAATTGTTGAAATAGATAAAACTATGTTTTCTAGAATGGTTTTCTACTCTTCTTGTTTCGAGATATAGGAGACAAAGAAGATGTTTAACGATTAATACTATAATATATCTGATTACGATTTCATCGATGTATCTATCACTCTTTCTGAGACATTTTTGAGTAATAACCTCATCAATGCATCACGTTCATTACGTATTCGTTTAAGCTCATCAACTCGCTTTGCACGGTTGTGCAGAAACCAATACTGCTATCTTTCCATTCCGAAGAGCCACCATTTCGCCCGCGTAGCGATACCCGCCTCGGCTTTCTGTCGGGTGAGACTTCGCTCCTCCTCAACGTACTTGACGAGCTCCGTGTTCTCCTCGCGCTGTTCGAGGATCTGGCGCTTCTCCCGATGAACACGTTCGAGTTCTTGCTTCACTTCCTCGTACTCCGATTGAAGTTCGTCGTACTCCTCGTGGAGTTCTGCGTATTCATCTTGGAGTTCTTCGTTGTTCGAGCGGAGTAGTTCGTGCTCGTCTTGGAGTTCGTTGTACTTCTCACGGATTTCATAGTACTCCTCACGAACTCTGAGTGCGTCACGGATGTACTCCGCACGGGATAACCTGGCATTATCCGCGAGTTCATCTAACTCCTCGCGGCGTTCATCATCGATCCGGACGGATACATTCGGCATACAGTGTCACTCCAACTGGAGCATAATGTAATTCAGTCAGACGTGCGTCAGCCATGGGCACAAAGCCTATACCGTGATTCTTCATTAGACTGTATGCGGTTCTGCTCGAACCGCAAGCTCGGAGTTACTGGGCGTTTGCTCCTGTTGGCAATGGTTAGTATACACTACTAACCTACGACGCGCACACCCCTACCCACCCCTTCTTTACCCTTGTGTCTGCTTGGTGGGTGATTGGGTCTATTCGAGGGTCAGGCATTCTCCTTGAATCTCTGTAATTCTTCGAGAAGATATTGTGTATCCGCATCGAATTTGTGGCTACTATCTTGTGGAAGCCATTCATGAATCACTTCTCCTATGATTTGAGCGCAAAGAAATTCGAATATTCAAGATACCGACACCTCGGAACTGGCTTCAGTGATTTTATATAGGTGTCAGCAATGTTGATTTAGAGAGAATACAATGGTATCAGTGCTAACCGTCGCTGGTGTTGTCGTTGCCGTATTCGTTGGGTTCAATATTGGTGGCTCATCGACGGGTGTAGCGTTCGGTCCGGCAGTCGGCTCACGTCTCCTTCGGAAGGCGACCGCAGCAGCCCTGTTCGTCGGCTTCGGCTTTCTCGGAGCATGGACCGTCGGTCGGAACGTCATCGCGACAATGAGCAGCAGTATTGTACCGGCAACCCAATTCACACCTGCCGCGAGCGTCGCTGTCTTGTTCTTCACCGGCATGTCACTCCTTATTTCGAATCTCTACGGCGTTCCAGCCTCGACGTCAATGACGGCCGTTGGCGCCATCGTTGGACTGGGCCTCGCGTCGAACACACTCAATCAGGCACTGATGTTTACTATCGTCTCAGCATGGATCGTCGCGCCGCTGATCAG
Source organism: Haladaptatus pallidirubidus (assembly GCF_020700235.1). GTDB lineage: Archaea > Halobacteriota > Halobacteria > Halobacteriales > Haladaptataceae > Haladaptatus > Haladaptatus pallidirubidus. The sequence goes on from NZ_CP085301.1 coordinate 1,622,054, forward strand.
CCTCAGCATCGGAATAGTGGTCGGGCGTTACATCTACCCGTATCTGGATCGCTATGTCGCGTTCACAAAGTTCGATCTCCACTTTATCCAACTCGACCGTTCTGGGACGATTCCCCGACTCTACCTAAATCCTAACGCGACACGGCAGGACATCATTGGATCACTCTCGGTAGTCGTCATTGCGTGCTACATGGCGTTTTCGGCGGGAGCGTCGAACGCGGCGAACGCTGTGGCCCCCCTCGTCGGCGAAGGGGGATCGCTCACCGTCAACCAGGGCGTCCTGCTCGCGGTGGTGGCCTTCGGTCTAGGCAGTTTCACCATCGCCCGTCGCACGCTGGAGACGGTAGGAGATGATATTACGGAGCTTCCAATTCTCGCTTCACTGATTGTCTCCATAGTCGGTGGCACTATCATCACGATTCTATCCTACTTCGGAATCCCGGCGAGTCTCGCAGTAAGTACGACATCGACGATTATTGGACTTGGATGGGGTCGGGCAAGCCGAGCAGCGACACTCGTAGAGTTTGCGACGCCGAAACGTGAACATCCGGATTTAGAGGTCGCGACAGGAGCGCTGGTCACCTCCCGCGCTGAGGATATGCCTGCAAGTCCAACGATCGGCGATATTGCCCGTTACGAGGAACCGGCAGAGAAGCCGGAAGAATTGCCAGACGTGCCTGACGTTGGTGCGGAGGGGCCGGCGGATCTCGATCAGCGGAGCCTCTTCGACCCAGCAGCGGCCAAGCGTATCGTTACGATGTGGGTGTTGACGCCCTCGCTGGCGGTTGTCGGTTCCTACCCGGTATTCACATTCCTGTTGTGAACGTCCCTTAAACGATATCGCGTAAACGATATTACGGGATCCCGATGTACCGGTGCCGATAGAACTGATAGAGGCATGCAATCGGGACATTGAGCAGCGGAATGATCATGAGATAATAGAGAATGGTTGGCTTCCACGCAGAGTAATTCCCATTTAACGATCTTTTCGCGCCAATTCGTAAGTGGTAGCCTTCCGGGTCGAATGCGTTCGCAAGGACGTTTTCTTCGATAAGACGGACTCGTGCCCGATAGACATCGTATATACGATATCGGCGTACATCAAAATCAGAAACTTAGAGAGCGCAACCATTCCAATGAAAAGTAGATACGAACCCCTACTTTCAAATGATAATGCAAGAATCGCTGTAACAACCGCAACCGCCCAATCAGCAGTTAAATCGAATCGGCCAAGAAAGGTCGCTGACTGAGACATCTCGCCACGGTAATACTGCAGAAGTAACGAAAGCAGCTCAGAGCGATCGTATACGGCCTCTTCAGCGACTTCAGGTTCTTCTTCCCCCTCTGGTTTTAAACTCGTCTGTTTCTTCCACCATAACATCCGTCTAGAAGCTATTCACTAGCTTAACCTTGCGTTACCAGAATTCAAATATATGCACCTAATCGTAGTGTTCTTGCTGAAATCATCTATCTTCTGTGCTGCGATTCACCGAGTTACTCTCTCACTCTCTCTTTTGGAATGATACACGTTCTAATGTCTATTGGCGCTTGTTCTCAGTCTTGGCGAGATGGTTGACTACTTGGATATCTTATATACTATCTATGGCAATCATAGAACTTGCAACCGCTTTTTCGTCCTCGCAATCATCGCCGGTGTCCTCGGAGCAAGAGGTGTTGCTAGCCTGTCAATGGAGGTGGCAAAATGGCTCGTGATCATTTATCGTTGTTCTTTCATTTTTTCATTTTTATTATAGACATTGAGAAATTTATAAATTGTCCATTTGATAATATTATCCTACGTTGTTGAATACGGTCTTCTTCATGATGGTGACTTCTGAATGAAGCTAATATGATAAAAGATCGAAGAGTATGCTAATGTGTGCCCAGAACGCTACTCACTGGGAGTACCGCAGCCTTAGACCACCACGTGAGGAAACACAGAAGGAAGCGAGTGATCCCACAGACCAACTCAACGAACTTGGAGCTGACGGATGGGAGTTCGTCGGAACGATTGAGTATGAGGGCGGTGGCACGAAGTACCTCGTTCTAAAACGACCGCTGGACGCTGATACGGAGGAATGAATGAGTAACAACGAAAGCGATATTGGGACTGCGAATACGATGCGAGGACGGTCAGAAGAGAGCCGGCTCAAAATATGGGTTCTCTTTCGGATGAATAGATTTCTCCTTACTGGATTGCTTGCTCTTCTTGTCTTTCTCTCATTTCTTGTATTCAGTCTCACGCTCAATCCATCGCTTCCAAGCGAAATCAAATCAACCGATACAATTGAAACGATTTTTTCTGCGATGATCGGTGTCATCGTCACCGGAACAACGTTGGTCGTTACAATCAGCCAGCTTGTTCTCTCAGAAGAAAACGGGCCATTAGGTGACCAGCGTAAGCGGATGAGTGATGCGATGGACTTTCGCACCTACACCAAAGACTTGTTCAACTCTGTCGTCCCAGCCGATCCTTCGAAATTTCTTGGTCAACTCGTGAATGAAACTGAGCGACGAGCAGAGGTTCTCGATCGGCTTATCGGTGAGAGCGATGATGAGGAACTAATCCGCCAAGTTTCCGAGTTCGTCGATAGTCTGCATGGAAACGCGAAAGAAGTCCAAGACGAACTTGAAGGGTCCCAGTTTGGAACTTTTGATGTTCTATTTTCGGCATTGAATTTCAACTATGGATGGAAGATCTACCAAGTTGAACGAATGGTAGACGAATTTGCCGATTCACTGAGCGATAACCAACAACTGGCCTTCGATGATCTGGAAACAGCTCTGGCTATGTTCGGTCCCGCCCGAGAACACATTAAGACGCTGTACTTCCAGTGGGCGCTCGTTAACCTCTCCCAATATATTCTTTATGCAGCGATTCCAGCGCTCATCGTTTCCGGTGGTATGCTGACCTTCGTTGGAGCGGAAACTTTCAGCGGTACATTCCTTTCAATTCCCATTATTACATGGGTTGTGAGCGGAGCGTTTACAGTGACACTCATTCCCTTCCTTTTATTCACCTCCTACATTCTTCGGATTGCCCCTGTTGCTAAACGAACGCTTGCTATTGGTCCGCTTATCCTTCGTGAATCTCAACGATAATAGCTCACAAATCATCTAAATAATATTGCGAAATAAATTGCCGCTATAGTTAACTAACTGTCGATAGTCACTATATTCGGAATGATGGGTGAAAGTCAAGAAGAAATGAGGGAACAGCCAGAACAAAAAGCAGCAGGTGAATCCGCACAGGATCCAATCGTACTCGCAGCTCTCGCATCCGTTGGCCTGTCCTGGTATCAATTCTTCATCCGTGGCAACAGAACTCGGGGGATATTCATCGGGTTGTGGCCACCAACACTTCTCGCATTTGCGAGCTACTTCAACCAAAAACAGATGGAAAAGCGCATGAATCCGACTAATATAATGAGTTCTGTCAAAAAAATGATCGGCAGTAAATAATCTGCCGTCTTTTTGCTCAGAGAAGACTCTCACAACCATTCAGCCACGTTTGAACTAGTGGTTCACTCTAATATTTATTCTCTGTATTTATCAACAAAATCACTTAGTATCACGACCATCCCACTGAGCACCACTACGTCGTCACGCTGGACGACGGTACGGGCGATGCGATGGCCTCGGGGACTTTCCGTGCTGGCCGTGCGTGCAAACGGGACGAAAGGAACTACCAAACTAACCACCGCTTCAGCTGTTTTTATCCATGTTACGGCAATTGACGTTCTCGGATATCACCGACTAGTGAACGCTCATAGAACACAGAGATTAGGAATGAGACTATTATAGCTCAAACTCTAATAGTCTCACCACTAACTTCGAAGCACATACATACCCTGTATTTCTACAGTACGTATGGAACAGTTCGTCAATCGAATTAAGGAACTCAACCGACTCAAGGCGCTGTACGGTAGCGAGCAGGCGGAACTCGCGATCATCTACGGGCGTCGGCAGATCGGGAAGAGCGAACTCGTTCGTCAATCCATTATTGATCGAAACGACGTCGTCTACTATCAGGCAGTCCAAGGAACTCCCACTACCCAACTTTCTCGCTTCGTTGAAACAGCTGCCTCAACATTTCCCAGCATTACGTCCGTCAAAGAAGAATGGGAACCACTTCTTACACACCTCGTTGAGAGAGACGCAATCATCATTCTCGATGAATTTCCCTACCTCATCGAATCAGACAAGAGTTTCCCCTCTATTGTGCAACACCTGTGGGACACCGGCGTAGACGACAGTCAAGCAACGCTCATCCTTACGGGGTCAGCGGTCGGTATGATTCACACCTATTTGCTTGATGGCGGTGCGCCACTCTATGGACGTATTTCCCAGACGCCGAATGGTCGAATAGAGCTCACACAACTCCCCTTCCGGTCAGTCCAAGAGTTCGTTCCGGGATACACCCCGGAGGACCGTGTGTTTGTGTATGGTGTCTTCGGTGGCACACCGCGCTATCTAGATCCGCTCGATGCATCACGATCACTAGGGGAAAATATTACACGACTATTGTGTGATCCGGATGGGCCACTCCATAGCGAGCCCGAAACAGTGCTCCAAATGGAACTCAGTGAGGTAAACACGTATTTCTCGGTATTAGAATCCATAGCGAGGGGAAATCGAAGTCGAAACGAAATCGCACAGGGGGCCGGTATTGAGAGCACCAACACGTCCTATTATTTCGACCGCTTGGAAACGCTTCAGATCATCGAAAAACATCATCCAGCACTCGCTGACCCAACTCGAAGTAAACGAACACGCTACAAAATTCGAGATCCCGTCTTTCGTTTTTACTTCCGGTATCTGTATGGTCGTGGTGGACAATATGAACTCTATGGCGAAAATGCATACGAGGATCTGATCGAACCAGAGTTGCCGGACTTCGTGAGCGAAACGTTTGAAGAACTTTGCCACGACGCACTCCCTGAATTGTATCCCGAATGTACATTCACACGGGTGCCGAGTCAGTGGTGGTACAAAGGACGTGAAATCGATGTCGTCGCCCCGACTGACGGGCCAAAACTTCTCGTCGGTGAAGCCAAGTTCACAAATGCTCCACTCGGATATGATATCCTCAACACTCTCGAAGAGACGGTAGAGTATATCGACTGGACACCGAAGACGGGCGGCAATCCGTCATATGAATACGCGTTATTTAGCCGATCGGGATTCAAATCGTCCGTAGAAGAAGCTGCTGACGATCGTACTGACATCCACCTTTTTGACCTCAACGATGTTGTAGACACATTTGAGACAGACAAAACACGCTGAGCACCAGGGCGTTGTCTCTACACGCGACGAATATCGTTCCTTAGCGGGATTTCGATCTTCGTCGGATGCCTGCTATTTGCAACCTATACAACTCCCCATTTCGGCCTCGGATGAAACCCATAACCTTGCTAATAGTGACTTATGAGTCAACAGAAAGCTCATAGCAAGACAACACTCAGTAACAGTCATACCTATGCCACCGGCATTGTATCTCGAATATTTTCTCACGCTCGTTCTGTTCGCGGTTGGGTGGGTATCCCTCGGTTACTGGATATTCACTGATGCCACTGCTCGTGGCAGTTCATCGGCACTGTCTTGGGCTTTCGGCACGTTGGTTTTCCTTCCGACTGGCGTGTATTATATCCTCTTCTATCGGCGCTCACACGAACGAGATGTCCAAGAGACGCGTCGTGAACGAATCGCAGGGATCCTGGCGGCCGGTAGTATTGTAGCGACGGGAACAGGCGTGTGGCTCGCCCCACCAGACCCCGTTCACACAAGTCCAGTTCATGCCGACCGCCCTTGCCGTGACTGTATTGGTGCTGCTTTTATTCGAACGTCGGATCAGAGCAAGCAGATCGTAATCGGTCACTGCGGGTTTCAATTGGGTCTGAGTGACTGCTATTCCATCTGAATCCAAATAGTTCGACGGTGCGTCACGAACTGATCCACGCATGGCACCCCCGGAATGGTCGAAGTGACCAATGAAAGCCATGAGAACCCCGCTGACCACCACTACGTCGTGACGCTGGACGACGGTATGGGCGATGCGATGGCCTGCACCTGCCCGCACCACGTTCACCGGTACGCATTCTGTGAGCACATGCCTGCCGTCGAAAACGCAACTGACGATGGGACACTTGAGACGTTCCCGTCCGAGAACAACGAGACAGACGAAGACGACGCTGAACCAGAAAATGCGATTGTGATAGCCTGAACGGCTTCCCGTGCTGGCCGTGTGTGAGGACGGGACGAAAGGAACTGCCGAAGTAACCACCGCTTCAGCCCTTTTTATTGCTACTTCGGAGGTTGATACAGAGTGACCAGAATCCTAAGCTGACAATGATTGACCAACCATCACAGAAGAGAGCTAGTCCATATTCGCCGTTCAGCGCATCTATAAGTCGATTAGAGTGGAACAGACACCCAGAGAGAGGAACACTATGGAACAACAAGTGCTGTTCATTCATGGTGCTGGAGGATACGAAGAAGATAAAAAATTAGCAGTGAACCTACAGGATGTATTGGGGGCTGCATACAAAGTACAGTATCCACGGATGCCAAATGAAGATCATCTCGGATACGAGGCATGGAAACAGCAGATCGTAACGGAACTTGCTGCATTGGATGATGAGGTGATTCTTCTCGGACACTCTTTGGGCGGTTCGATTCTGTTAAAATGTCTTTCCGAGGAGAAGATGGACGTGCCTATCGCTGGTCTATTCCTTATCGCATTGCCTTTCTGGGGTACCGAAGGGTGGCAAGTTAGCGAGTACGAACTAGAGAAAAACGTTGCGTCGAAGCTCCCAAGTGAACTACCTATGTTCTTTTACCACAACCGAGACGATGAAATAGTACCATTTTCCCACCTCGTGCTGTACGCGGAAAAACTTCCGCAGGCAACTATTCACGAGTATGATACCGGTGGACATCAGTTCAACAACGATTTGTCTGACGTTGCTCGGGACATCAAACGACTGGAAAAGAAGAACTCATCTGTGCGGTAGCGAGGAAACCCCGCCGTGAACAGCGGGGAGGAATCGCGTTCGGTTAGCTGGGCATTCACACGTGTTTCGCCCGGCTGTCTGTCCTACTTGAATGGGCCGTCGGTATCCAAGGCCTTTGCGCCTTGAATCACTAACCTGCGCCACCAACGGCGCACAAAGAGCACCGACTTCAGCGTACTGTGTCGACGTATCGCCGTGCGCTCAGCGAAGCGTTCGAGAGTGGCGCGGATACACAGACTGCGGTCAATGATGTCGTCAGCGGCTACACCCTCACGTCCTACGCCAAAGACGCGCTCAAGAAGTACGTCCCGCAACTTCGCCGGACGTACAATGCTTCGGAACTCGAAGACGACCACCCTGTTCGATTCACGAACCGGGGATTCCGAATCGACCATTCCGAGGAGCGAACGCACGAGTTCTGCTGGCCCATTCCACAGGCCGGACGTGGCAACGCCTTCTGGATTTCGCTCCGTATCAACCCCGCTCAGCGGGAGTTGTGGGTGGACTTTATACTAACCTACACGCTTCTGCTGAAGTTCTCAGAGCGTAACAGGAATGGTGTGCTGAATAGAGAGTGTTTATCCAGCAGTCGCTCCTGCCAACTGTCGGTGAGCTGTGACGGCACCGTGGGGGTGTTGTACGTGACGTTCAGTGAACCACCTCGGGATCACGCCCCGAGGTACTCGGCCTGTTCAGACTGTAGAAGGCTGCTTAGTCCGAGCATTTAATCATCTTCCATCGATAGCGATAGATATGGGTTACCATCTCATTGACCCGAACGACCTTGACCAGTGGGACAACCGTCCGACCGATGTTCGGTCGCTCAGTGTTGCAGCAGGATACGACTATCAAAACTCGAAGCTCGGTCTTCGGGTCTACGAACTCGCTCCCGGTGAGCAGTCCGGGCTGAGCTACCACTCCCATGACGAGCAAGTCGAGGCATTCTACGTTCTCGACGGTACACTTCACGTCGAAACCCCCGACGAGACGTATGTTGTCGAATCCGACCACGTCCTCTTCGTCGATCCTGGGAGCCCGCAACGAGCGTTCAATCCCGAAACCGCCGAAACAGCCACACGTATCCTCGCCATCGGGGCGCCATCAGTCGACGACGCGCACCCGTACGATCCATCTGATGACGCGTGATCCGTCTATCCACTGTACGGGCGAAAAACAACTTCACATAACGACTAGATTGGGAGACGGCTCAACGAATATCGCCCCCCGGGTTCATGATAAGTACAGAGTATCTATTCAGCAGTTCGGGATGATCAGGGAAGGGAGGTAACAGACCTTACCCATCAGATGTGCACTGTGAACGGTGCGCGTGAGAGTTATATCGATGGTAGTTGTAGTTCTTGCACCCGACAGGACGATCTACTCGTGACATGCAGCAACTGCGGAGAGGAGGAGTACCTGGTCAGACAGTACCATGTTCACCTTTCTACGGGCCAAGTCGTCGAAATATATCTCTGCAAAGGATGTCGCCACAAATTCGTCACTGCCAACTGGGTTGAGTTCGTAATTTAGCCGCTCGGTACTGATAGGTACGCAAGCTCGAGGTGAATCTACCCAGGAGCAATACTTTGCGAGATTCGCGCCTTGTTTCTTGCAGCGGCTCATCAGGTTGCCGAGTTGCTGTCACAGATTGCGTGCTGAATAGAGAGGCTGAATTCAGCACCAGTGGTTTGCAGATAAATCGTTACAGCGTCCGTACTGCTACAATTCCTTCTCCATGATTGGCACATCATACGGGCGGTTACTGAGTCGCTCAATCCCAATCCGTTCGTACCCTTCTTGCCGATACCAGTCTTCAAGGAACGGGTGTCTGGATAGCGTACGGAGATGAATCGAATCTTGACCGTCCGCCTTCGCGTGCTCCTCGACGGATTCGAGAAGCAGTTGTCCGATTCCTTCCCCTTGATAGTCTGGTGAAACCGCGAGCCGTCCAATCTCGGGCGTGTCCCAGTCTGAGCGTGGGATGAGTTGAACGACACCGACTATCTCATCCTCGCGTTTCGCAACTAACACTGTCCGGTTGCGAAGCCAGTCTGCAACATCGTCCGTATCACACTCAAGGACACTCGATGGGAATCCCATCCGTTTGTTTTCCCGATATGCAGTGTGATACACCTTTACCAACACGGAGACGTATTCAGCCGTCGCGTTCCGGACTTCTAGCGTCATGGTATCCATTGTATTCCCTCCTGAATTAGCGTTTCTCCAATGCGTGGCTTAACTATCTGCTGGCGAAGTCGCGTGACCGATATGCGCTGTGTATTCAGTCCAACCGCTAGACTCGATCACCTTTTGAGGGTTTCAACAAGGTCATATTAGTAGACTAAACTAACCTTGGGATATCTACTTTCGCTTTGGCTGGCGACTGTTTACACCGATTCGGAGCAAAACCGCTGTGTATGTTCCGTGAGACGGTCCTGTTCGATACACTCCACAGCGAGCTTGCGATCGTCCTGAAGGAGACACGAGACGACGAGATCGATGCTGATCGACTTGCCACGCGAATGCTCGACAATGACGGGGACAAACGGCTACTGATCGGTTTGACCAAGGGTGCAACAGCGGTCCTGACCGACAATCGATTGACGAACTCGATCACGCGAACGCCGATCGATGGAGATTACGCGTCGAGAATCGCAAGAGTTATCGATAATTGTTCTGCCGAGATTTAGCGCGTCTCAATCGTCATCGGTGGCAATCGGTTCGAGGTCGTGCCGCTCGGTCCAGACGCCGAGATACCAGAAGACAGGGGCTAGTTCTTTTGCCTTCTCCGTGGCGTTGTATTCAACACGCGGTGGGATCTCGTCGTACGCTTGTCGCGTCAATAACCCGACCTCTGTGAGTTCTTCGAGCCGATTCGAGAGCGTGTTTGGAGCAATATCGACTGCCTCCTCAAGATCGCCGAATCGCAATGGCCCATCTCCAGTTGCGAACTGGTGGAGGATCACGATGGTGTGTTTCTTTCCCAAGAGGTTGAGGAGCGCAGCCATCGTTCGATTGTCATCCTTCGCTTGTTCTGAGCCGGGTGGTCGCGCTGTCTCATTGGAGAGGATTGTCTCGATGAATTCTTCAGCCTGCGGTGGTTCGACCATAGCCTAACTATGGGTTCTGAAGTCACATAATTTGTTACTTCGAAATTGGTGAGTAGCTACACAGGAGGTGAGTTGCTCCATAACTTCTAACTTAATAGTATATTACTACAGCTACTGTACTGTTGAGCATGGCATCCATGACCACCATGAACAACTCGGAATTGAGCAGATCCGTCGGCACGTTCCGACTCGCAAAATACGGCCTCTTAGCGTTGCTCATCGTGAGCATCGTGAACATCCTCGTCCTGTTCATCGGGCTAGCGATCGTCGAATTCCCGGCTGAATTCGTTGGCGGCGCGTTCGGACCACTCGCGGTGGGGCCGGTTGTCGTTAATTCAGCCGTTGCCGCCATCGGGGCGACCCTCGTGTACGGAGTGGTCACGCGATACGCGGCACGACCGAACCGGACGTTCACCATCATCGCAGGGGCGGCGCTGGTGCTCTCCTTTACGACGTTCCTCGCGCCCGACCTGTCCGGCGCTCCGCCGAGGGTCTTTGCTATACTCGCGGTGATGCACGTGACCGCCGCAGTCACCATCGTTGCCGTCTTGACCCAGGCGACGAACCAGGAGGCCGAATCCTAATGAGCTCTCTCGGACGCGCCGGTCGATCATCGGGAAAGGGGCAGCCGCACGTCGTCGCAGTGTGCGGAAGCCGACGCGAAGCAAGTTACACCCGTCGAGCGCTCCACGAGGCGCTGGTCGGCGTCGAAGCAGCTGGCAGCACAACCGAGTTGCTCGACCTCGCGGAATTGGATCTCCCGCCGCTCGATCCCGACGTCGATGGGGCAGGAGATGGCGACGTGGTGAGACGGACGATCCGTGAGGCCGATGCGGTCATCCTCGGAACGCCCATGTACCACGGCTCGTATTCGGGCGTGTTGAAGAACGCGCTCGATTACTGCGGATTCGACGAGTTCGAGAACACGACTGTCGGGCTCCTCGTCGTCTCGAGCGGGCCGTTTCCCACGCCGGCACTCACTCACCTCCGCAATGTCTGTAGATCGCTACACGCCTGGGTTCTCCCGTACCAGGCGGGGGTTCCGCAGGCGCGTACCGCGTTCGACGATGACGAATTCGTAGACGAGGACCTCCGAGAGCGCGTTCGGACGCTCGGTGTCCGCGCTGTCGAGTACGCAGCAATTGAACCGGTCGAAACCCGGGCGGCGCAACTTCAGGAGGTGTAATCAAGTCCCATGACTTTACTCATCGGGACGCAGGACGGCGTCTACCGCTCGCAAAGCGGTGAGCTCAACGATGTCGAACGGGTACTTGACTCGGGAGTGACGCTCGGCGTCCATGCGTTCGAAGAGCACGGGTCGTTCGCCGCGTCGAAAACCGGCCTGTTCCACTCGGCAGATCAGGGATTAACATGGGACCGGCTTGGCGTGCCACAAGAGGAGATGTACGCCGTCGCGGTAAGTCCCAACGGCAGTCGTCTGTATGCGGGCACGCATCCGGCTCACATATACGTCTCGACTAATCAAGGCAGGACATGGACGGAACTGGAGGAATTCCAGAAACTTCCCTCTCGTGACCAGTGGCATACTCCTCGTCATCGCGGGAAGTCACACGTCCGTAGCCTCGATATACACGCCGATGCACCCGACCGGGTAGTTGCTGGTGTCGAAGTCGGCGGAGTCCACATTAGTGATGATAATGGTAAGACTTGGACTGAGCGACGTGCGGGTCTTGAGCTAGAACGCGGGGATGATCTCCAATATGATGTTCACCATGTATTAGTGGTAACCGCTGACGAATACGTCGTCTCATGCGGTGGTGGACTCTATCGAACCACTAACGCCGGGCATTCATGGACGCGACTAGACACGGAGTTGCCTGGGCCGTACTTTCAGGAGGCGTTTTCCTACCAGGGAATCCTGTACGCCGCTGCCCAAATGCTTCCACCGACCCTCCCGATGGGCAGCAGATATGACAAACGGAGCGTGAATGCATCGCTGTTCGAATCAACGGACGACGGAACCACGTTCGAGAGCAAGCCATATCCCGGCGCACCGGACGAATTCGTCTATGCATGGGCGGCAGCCGACGAACGCGTGCTCGCAGGAACAACTGAAGGACGGGTGATTGTCCGCGAGAATGATGCGTGGACCACGCTCGGACACGTTCCGAAGTGGATTCGATCGCTATCTATCGAGTGAATCCACTTCACCTCGTTATCATTGCCGCTCACAGCCAACGTGAACACACGATACACCGAAACTTCACCGCCAAATTATCCGATGTACTGCATCGACCAAACCCCGACGAATACGATAACGACATTCTAAATGATGTGAACGATAATGAGCGACGTGACTGAGCCGGTACGCTCTCGGACATAGCCTACTGCGATGCCAACGATGAGCGCGAGCGGAACCATCGTCATCGTCATCATTCCATGGATATACGTGAATCCGACCCCGATCGTTGGCCACGCCGGAAGATGACCGCGAAGCCAGCCGAACAATGCACCACAGAAGAGCAACTCCTCAGCGATCGGTGCAAGGATGCAGGCCCGGGTGACGACGAAGACCACGGTCGCTGCATCAGCCCCTTCGAGACGCCCCATGTCCGTGCCGATAAGGACCAGAAAGCGTGCAAGCTCGGCAGCGGACGAAAACGCAGGGAGAATAGCTGAAAGGAGAGCGTACACCACGAATGCGACCACGTAGGCACCTGCCCACAGAATCCCACAGCCCACCGGTACACAGTCTCCATCGACGCGATGACTAAACCGTCTGATTTTGTTGTCTGTAACAGATATCTGTAATCTCGTGCCGTTGTTAACCACGTGACCGAAGAATTGATGTCTTGTACCTGCCCGCATCACGTCCACCGCAACACCTACTGCAAGCACATGGCTGCCGTCGAAAGTGCAACCGACGATGGGACGCTCGAGGCCTTCCCTTCGGAGGAATAGCGAAACAGACGACGAGGGCAGTGAGTCGACAGAGTGCGATTGTGGCGGCCTCGGTGGCTTCCCGTGCTGGCCATGCGTGAGAACTGAGCGTAAGAGACTCCCGAACTAATCTGTTTCAGCCACTCGATGGCACACCAACTGATGCTGTCCGACGTAGCTATCCAGTAAACGCTGATTGTGTGCAGGTATAGTGATTGACGATGATACGCTGACGACTGAGCGGAAAACTGCCCGATCGTATACAACGGTATGCGGCAGACGTTGCGGCTGAAAGTTCAGCCGCAAGGATTGTGATCTAGTAACCACTGGACAAGATCATTGAAGATTAGAAAGGTTTGGTTCAGTCTGATATTTCACGACGTCGAATACTACTGTATCTCTTGCTAAGTGTACTCGCTAACAGCAAATAGCCTCCTTCATGGCTCTTTGTAAGTGATCTTTTGATGATGCGATCCTTTATGTTGTTCAATATTTATTTTCGATTTGTCGAGTAACCATGCTCGACGGCGTCTCATCCAATCAAATGGTAAGTGGAACAGAGCGGCCGCCAGTGCCGTTATCTGTTGCGCTTCGATCCTAGTACACCGCTAAGGCGATCTACTGTGGAAGTCAACTGTACACGACGCAGTCACTCTTCGACGCACATACACCACTGGAATCAAATTGACGCCTATCCAGGATATAAGACTCAATAGATAGTAATTACAACCTGAAATTACCTGGCTTCACTTGAAAAGAACACTGTAATTGGATCTTGGCAGACGCGTGCCAAAATACTATGCTCTTATGACGAATCTCTTTTGAGCATACCACTAAATGAGATGGTACCATAGGGGCAATCAGGATAGCGAGACCAATGACATGTAGATTGAAGTGGAAGTGACGCTCGTGTTTCCGTTGTTGGTCGCTGGCGCGGTCCAGTGACAACGGATTCGTGTTGGTAACCCGGACAAAGTCACGAAGAAACGTTGTAGCGGTCGAAGTACTGGAGCACAGCGGAAACGTGGAGAGCCACCACGTGCTGGCATTCGAAGGTAGAGCGGATCTCACATGACTGATAAGTGAACTGAATCTCGAACTGCTCCGTGTGATTGTGAAACCAACTGGGCCAGAAATCGATTTAGCTGCGCCTGGGAAGAATATTCGCTCAACATATCCGACCTACCTCGGAAACTACTCCAAACTCTCAGGTACCTCAATGGCTACCCCACACGTCTCGGGTGCAGCGGCACAACTCATGGCCACGGGACTGTCACATGAAGAGACATCCCAGCAACTCATAGACACTGCCGAAGATATCGGACTGGCAGCAACTGAAAGTGGTGCTGGCCTCCTTGATGTGGCTGCTGCCCTTAACCTCTGATCTAATTCGGCCGCGACTACCACATTAAAAACTAGTTTATTAAAGATTTTATTAACTAATGTTTTTATCCTTTCAATGTGGTCACTTAGAGATCAGCTCCGGGAAGTAATGGAACATAATCAAATGGATCAAATAATAAATCAGTTCATTGATATTAATTCGACTGCAAGAAATGCCAGAGATACACGGCACGAATCGCTCATGGTTTGAATGAAGGAAATGCATCAATAGAGAATCTTGCAAAGCTAAATTCTCGGCTACAACTAGTCATCGAATGTTTACTAATGAACGTAGCAGGGGTTCAAGATGAAAAATACTTGCATCCCTTGCTTCGGCATATAAGTTGAGAGTCGTGAGTCGAAACGCGCCGATAATCGTCGTTGTCTGTTTCCCCGGCGGCGCGGGGGATTGCGCGCTATTCCTCCCGACTGAGCCAGACATTATGGGTCCCGCCTTTGTTCCGTTCCGTCCTCATTGCGTGTTAGTCATGACTTACATGCAATATAGCGGTTGGGGACGGCGTTATCGAGAAGTCTGAATTTCTGTGAACGAGGGACCCAATTCATAATGAATTCTGAAACGAGCCACAGTAAATCTCTTGAACTTGAGGGCTGTTTGTACAATTCAGCGGAGTGTTGGTATGCTGTATAGCGCACATCAATTTAAAACGCCCACTGGTGAATCCGCGCATTGGAAAGACCATGCAATTATATCATTTGCCCTTAATTTATGCTTGGGTGATATTTCCTTTAGCTCTGTCTTATCTTTGAAAGACAACCGTTTATCTATGTCATATTGGTCATAGACACTATGTAAATCAGGCCATGGTGGTTCCACGCTGTCTATATATGGTAACTGTCGACGGGCGAATTGGACAACCTCTGAGAGCAATGTCGAAGAGAATGGACGGTCTGGCGGTCGATGGCGAAGCAGTTCTCCATCGATTAATTTCATCGCACGAACGAATGTTTCCGAACAACGATACTTGGGAGGGGTTTGAAGATGCCATTCTAGCAGGCCTTTATCAGCCGCAATAAATGATTCAAAAAAGTTATCTGCTAAATGCGTTCGCGATGGTATCGTTGGCTGATTACTGATACTGAAAAGCGCTAACGCATTTTGAATTGAATCTGTACGTTCCCAACAATGTTCGAATTCGGTTTCGATTGCCTGTTGAACGAACTCATTACCTGTTGTGGAATGCTCAGCAAGTTTTTCGGATAAACGCTGACTTTGTTCGGGATGATATCCAAAATTGTTCAACGAAGCCTCCGCTGGATCTATATTTTCTTCTAGTCTTTTAAGGGGTACAGTCTTACCGAGTATCTGCATTTCTGCATTCTTGTGAGGAAATTCTTTCAAAATAGTATCAAACAACAGTGCATGATACATAGTATCGACATTTATATTTTCAGTATATCCGGTGTGGTGTGCATGAATAGATTCTTTAATCCCTTGCATGTATCGCACTTTCTGTTCATCAGGAAGTATATATTTTTCATTTGTAGTGAATGTAGTATGATTAGCGTTATATTGTGTTGATATTTTTCGTGACGCTTGTACCTCAGAAACGTTTGGTTTACCAATTGTGTAACAATGTTCAATTTCAGGAAGTTGTGACAAAATCGTTCTTGAATCGTAACCTGCTGAAAGAAGAACTCCTTTTTTACCCGGCTGATTCGATCGTAATTGAATTGCGTGTTTCAATCGATTTGCAAGTGATTTTTCATAATCAAAATTTCGTGTGTTATAGACAAACCGACGAAGCTTGCCAACCTTATTAGAAGTTAAAAATCCATCAAATGGTACTCGGCGAAGTTCGTTGAATAATGTCTTGTCTCCTAAGATTACACCAAGATGCAAAAATTCTCTAATAGACTGTTTATTATCAGTCGGGCTTTTGATTGCTTTGGCAACCCTACCCGCGTCGGAACCGAACACTCGGATACCATCACAATTTGTGTAAAAGCATTCCCATGAACGGATCGGATCCATGAAGACAATTGCATCGCCACTATATTGGATAATTGCAATATATGATCCATTCAGGTTTTCTATTGCACTATTACCCTTTTCTACGTATTGTTCAAGTAGCCAGCGAGCGGCATTAGAATGTATCCGATCTTGTGGGTAAACTTCACCCCAAATCATACACGAACCCTGGTTATTGGAGTATGAAGCACTTCGACCGGGAATGCTAAGACCAGGATCTCGAATACCAACCGTTATTTGTTCAGATTTGATAATCGAATCAAACTCCTGCTCCAATCGAAAAGCCTCAAAATCAGTAATATCCCCGAAAACTCCAAATAATTCCTTATTCATTGTCATATTATGTCCTCTTGAACTATTTGACGTTCATATTTTCCTTTATATTTAGTATACATATAAGCGTTGATTGACGTCGCTCACGACCAATCTGCTGTAGCCCGGTCATTGACGTTACTATTTTTGACCAGCCCGTGACTTGTACAGTACGAAGGAATCAGAATGTCTATGGGGAGTGGGATGAAGAGATCATTCTATGTCAACAAATAGCTCTAGAGAAAAAAAGGAATTAATCTAGACCTCGGCTTTACTGTTGGTCTCGAAATGCCATTCAATGAGGCTGTTGAGTGGGCCACAGGCGAAGGATTCGAATTCGTAGAACTCCTACTCGATGGACCATACGCCCGCGAACGGATTACTGATCAACGTGTTACGACACGATCGCGCTTGGAAAGTGCCACGTCGAGGAGCTCTTGCTACGGACTAAATTAGGAGAAAATTGGTAATTTAAAGGTGATGAGTTGTACGAGCGAACGAATATCAATCCTAGAGAGTGTCGTGGTAATTGACTCCCCTGCCGCTTATCATGAAGAATTCTCTCCAATAGGATAGTATATTAACACACGAGAACGCACTTGTTGACTACAGAGCGGTAGTTCAGCGAGACCTGAGCGACACTCATTTCCCCTATCTCTCGGAATTCGACCTCAATCACACCCCGAGAGGGGTAACGCAGTGGCACTGTTTGAGACTGGCCAAGCTCGTTAGTCACACGAACCTCATATGCGTCCTCATTAGTGATGGACTCCGGGTAGATATATCGTTTGCCAGGGATAACATTGAGTACCATTGATTTGTAAATTTCATCTGACTGTATTCGAGTGACTCTAACTGTGATTTGATGTGGTAGACTATCTTGATTTTCAATCTCAACACCTCCTTGTTGCAATTTATCACACCTATTGTACGATTATGGATAAATACGCAACACGGATCAACATCGCCCGTTCTATCCTGTAAACAGGGGGGAATGCTTCATTACAGGGGAACTGCTCAGCTGAGTTTCCGGTTCGCTTTTACTCTGCTACGGAGAGCTATATCACGCTCACAACCGTTCTGAGAAACATGGCACGACAATCCGTTCTCGTCCCCGGAGCATGGCTCGGTGGCTGGTGCTGGAAGTATCTCACTCCGCTACTCCGCGATAAGGGACATGATGTATATACACCGACACTCACTGGACTTGGTGAACGAGAACACCTCATGCGGTCTGAGATTGACCTAGAAACACACATCACTGACATTGTGAATGTGCTCGAATACAACGAGTTCACGGACGTTGTTCTCCTCGGGCATAGCTATGCAGGGCTTGTAGTGACGGGCGTGGCAGAACGAGTCCCTGAGCGGCTCGCACACGTCGTTTATTTGGATGCGCTGGTTCCAATAGATGACGAGTCGGTTTCGGCATCTGAGTTCTATCCTCCGGACGAGTGGGACGCGATGGAAGCAGCGGCAAAAGACCATGCTGGTGGTTGGCCGTTCCCAGATAACCATCCGGGGTGGGTGGGTATCTCGGACGTGGACACACGGTGGATACGCGAAAAAGCTGTCCCGCATCCACTAAACACGTTCAAACAGCCGGTGAACGTCGGCAATCCGGTAGCAGCAGCGTTACCCACAAGCTACATCCTCTGCACCCAGAACGGGATGGACGACTCTATCCTTGATACGATTCGGCAACTGTGTGACCAGCGGGAGTGGGAACTCCGCGAACTAGACACCGGTCACTGGCCAATGGTGTCGATGCCTCGGAAACTGGCTCACCAGCTTCTTGAAGTCCTGTAAGGAGTAGTCGAAATTCCACGCTGTAATCTATCGGTTCTCGTCCGGCGCTCACTATATGCACTCGTGCCGCATGGCCACAACGGGGAGGTGACGAGGGCTGGCAGGATAAACATGAACCGCTCCGCGAACACACCGATCACGCCAGCCCGCGCACCCGCTGCGAACTGGCGAATACACCACTGTCCGAATTGCACGTTTGTGGATAAACGTGCAAATCAAACAGCCGATAACCCGTGAAAGTACCGAAATAAGCCGATTCATATTCTCGGTATCGTTAGTGGTTGTGTCTTGATTTGGCTTTCCTTCAACCAGAGAATATACTGTGTCCACACAAACGGATAATACAAGCCTGCAATCCAAACTTCTTCTATCTAATACCCGGGATACTCGTTGTTCTCATCGGAATCAGTGTTTTCGTGTTTCAACGTCAACGGGGTCCTCCAAATCCATCGACAAACTAGGGTGTGAAAGGTGCGCTATCTAATCAGCTCGAAGCCGTTTTCTGCTTCATCACCCATATGGAGTAGTGATACAAATGGATCTAACCAATTCACTCTTCATGTACAAGTGGACCAAGTTTATTATCACCTAAAATCATAAGCGGCAGTGCGACTACCCCGAAGTAGATCACAAAAATATGCATACCAGTCCCTCGTCAAAGAGTGAGGGACGAGAGATCATACGCAGCTGTAAGTGTCGGAATTCAGTGGTCTATGCCGACAGGGGAATTACGAGTGGAAGAGCCGAATTCCATTCAGTGGCGGGGATGCGTCGCGATGTCGGCCAAGACGAGCCGGTGGTCCGAGGCCATACTGACGTCCTCGCCGAGATCCCGTTTCGTTGCATTCTTGCTCGGCCAGACAACCGACGAGGCGTGAAGCGAGAGATCTGGGGACGGGAGGACATAGTCGATCTGTTCGACGACACCCTCGAAATCACCGCCAAACCGTGTCGCGGTGGGGAGACCGCGTTGCGCCCCGCCCGGACTCTTTGGGAGGCGGTCAGTGTAGAAGTCGTCGTTGTCGAGTAAGAACTTCTGGGAGGGACGGAGCGGACGCTCGTCCCGACCCAGACCCGGGCCCGCATTCATGTCGCCCATCAGGACGTAGGAGGCGTCATCGTCGAGACCGCCGCAGACGCCACTGTCGTCATAGATGTAGTCTTCCCCAGCGACGTAATCCGCGAAGAAGCGGACTTCGTCGTGATTCCACTTCCCGTTAAAGTTGTTCACGCCGTCGAAGCTAGGCGGCGTCGGGTGCGCAAACAGGCCATGGACTGTCCCTCCCTCGACCTCAAACGGGATATCGATGTGGGTCTTCGAAGAGAGCCGATAGACATTGAGTTCCTCCTCCGTGAGGTAGAGCACGATTTCGTCATCCTCGGAGTCCATGACGACGCACTCTTCGCCCGCTACCGGAATGAGATTCCCGGGCATGTCTGCCCACTTGAACGTCCGGAAAGAACGAACGCTTGACTCGTCGATCGGGTACTTGCTCGCGATCGCGAACCCATAGTGACCCGGATATTCTCCGAATCCGAATGCGTCACCCGGGCGTTCGCCGAACGTCCCGTCCTTGTTGAAGTCGTAGTCCTGTTCAGGACGGACGCCCGTGTTGCTCTTTGGCTGGAGCGTGTATTCGTAGTTGATTCCATCGAGGTCGTCCCGTTGCGGGATGCTGAGATAGTTCTCAACAAAGGCGTCGATGTTCGCTTTGTCGGTGTATTTGCACTGCTGGAGGTTGTTGATGACGAGGACATCTGGCTGGACCTCTTGGACGACTCGGGCGGCCGCTTCAGCCTGCGGATCCCCTTGCTCTTGTACCTGCTCTGTTTCCAGTTCGATTACGTCGAACGCCGCGTAGCGTGTCTCACGACCCTGTTTTCCGTGTCTGGATTGCTGTCGACCGCCCACGGTACCGACGAAACTAGCTGCAGTCGCTGTGCCACCGATCGTCTTGAGTAATGCTCGTCTGGTCTGATATCGAATCATCGAGCGCATCAATGTTATACAGCTAAATTAATATTTTTAATAATAATCATTATGATCATTATGGGTTGATATTGAGTTGTTAGAAGGCGGGGATCGCGACAGTGGCAAATATCACCTTGACGACCTTTTAACCCAGTGATGAGTGTTCTGTAGATCCAATATAGACAGAGAGAAAGCGGTTTGCATGTCATCGCATTACTGTGAGATTTGGTGGCTACGTGGGCGCAGTGGAATCACGTGACAAAAGTCGACCCAGACAAGGCACTCCACGACGAGGATACCTACGCTGGCATTGCCGACACAGGAACGGTTGCAATCATTGTCGAGGGTACTACGAACGCCACAGAAGCACGTGTACAACCGATTATCGATGCACTCTCATCAGCACAGCTCTTCTATGAGGGCGGGATTCACGACTATAACTCAGCCTATGAGATGGCAAATGTCGCTGATACAATTGTTGTCGGCGATATGCTCCATGTGGCTGGTATCGAGGCAGTTGAGGCAACCGTTCGCGGAACAACGGATGCAAAGTACGACTCAAAATCCTGCGCTCTACAATCGACGTGGTGATTGCGTCGATCGAGAGTGTGCGCCTGCAAGCAATCGTTTGTAGGTTAGTATCTTATACTAACCCGTACGTTCACAAGTTATAGGAGAGGCACTCATAGGTTAATGGTTTTTTCGACTTAATTCGGATGTATATTTGATAATTCTTCAAAAATTATACTTCTATAAATTTATTTATAATTATGAAACGAAGGAATAGTATAATGTCGATTGTTAATAAAGAGCACCTATCGTCGCAGTCGTTTGTATTAGAATTAGTGGTTTTAATTTTGATCACTTGTGTTGCTTTCGTTGAACTTTGGGGTAGTGGACTCCCACAATTACCAGATGCAGTAATCCTTGCTGTTTCGACCGGTGGTGGTTTTATTTGTGCGATTATATGGGCGATCATTGATGACAAAGGACATTTTCAAGAACATATAAGTAATTATGGTTGTTGGAGTTATAATTCTACTCATGATATTTCATGAAGGAATCCCTACATCTATTGAAGTAGGATTTGTGCTATTCACTTGGACGTCTTTTATCACTCAATTCATCTTCAAATACGTCTTCTAGGACGACAAACATCTTTTGTAGATAATCTCAGATCTCGTTGTATCATTTTATTTAGATGTTACTTCACGCATTTTAATCGTACCCTTCTTGATCCTCCATCTCTCTTGACCTTCTTATTAGCATATGGTTCTATCATAGGCGTCTGAAACTTTTAAAACCTATTTAAATTCATTTAGTAACTTACAAGAAACTTATCTAGATGAGTGTAATCATATATTCTAGAAACAACGCCTGTACTGAAACACGAGTAATCCCCCTATGACACCGACTCCACCCGCTGACATAGATGTCCGCGGATCGCACAGCAGACGGGTGTTTCTCGCTTCTGGTGCAAGCGCCGGAGCGACAGCTCTATCGGGTTGCCTCTTACCGACGGGCGCGAGTGGCGGTAATATCCCGCCAGCAGGTCCAACAAACAACAGCACAAACGCGACGAACGGTAACTTCCAATCGATTAATCCCGAGCAGTGGCATGGGAGTTCCGTACCGTCGTGAACATGGCGAAGGCCGGTGCAGATCTGACCGGTGAGAAAGACGTCTCCCCCTATAATCCAGCGCGAAATTGAGAGTGATACGCTCCTCTACTTTCCGCCCGGACGGTACAAGATGAACAGCCAGGTTCGGCGCGTCGCGAACAGCTACTCGAACACGCAGGTTTTTCGGGTGGAGGGTGGCGACGCGTTCCCTCAGATCAGCGCTGACGACTACGTAGCGAGTGCTGAGCTCGACTTGAACCGTCACTACTACTATCCGATTCGTAACCACCAGGGCGACGGTTTCGAGCGGGATCCGTACGGCGAAGTAACGAGCGAGATGCTCTCAACACCAGAAACACGGGTTGTTGTGCAAGTCGTCTTTCGCCCCGCGAAAAACAATTGGACGGAAGGCGACGGTGGGCTCCTCTCTCGGGGAGAGAGTGTGGACAACGTTGCCGAAGGGCTTCGATTAGATCGCGTCGTCGGCTGACTGAATCCCCGTACTCGCGATGCGAGTAAGAAGGATCGCGAAGCGGCGGATGTCGTCGAAATGCAGCGCGGGCAGTACGGCTTTCATACGAATATCCGGATTCTTGTTGTGTCGCCGGACAAGTACGAGGCTGAATCACGCGCTCGAGGCGTCGCGGGAATGTTCACCCACTACTACAATACGATGACTGAGCAGGGTTTTACCGACGAGCCTATTCCTGCCAGCGATCGGAGCGCGTTCATCGAGAAATTCCATGCTCGTGAATGGGAAGACCGCGAGATGATTCTCTCGGTGAGCGAGCTCGCCGGTGCCGCACATATCCCAAACAAGGAGATTGAGACGCCGAAAATCGACTGGCGCTACTCTCAACGCGGTGGCGAGGTCCCAGCCGACAGCCAGCGTAGTGAGTAACAGCGCCCTCCCCTCTCTCCCGGATGGTCCACGCCGCCACGTCGGTGCAAGCCCGACATCGAGGCGTTGGTGATTCACAATGTTCGACAACCTATTCCGTAACAACGACACGTCAAACGGCGAATCAGCAGACAGCGACCACAATGAGCAGGACACCGATGAGACCCCCGATGATCTTCGGGCCCCAACCGGCGAACCGTATCAGATAACATCGACGAAGAACGACTGAATCGGCGGTGCCGAAGTCCTTACTCACACTGAAGATGTTTGTCAGGCGTCATTCCCTGCTCCAGTCATGCTCTCGGAGATACGTCTCAAGCCGAGTAAGATTGATATTATGGTCACGCTCCAGTGCCTCGATATCGACACCGTATCCGTAGTTGTTGATCCACTCGAACATCATTGCCAACACCTCCCCCATCTCCTCACGGGCGGCCTCAATTGGGACGTGCTGGGCGTCGACTTCAGTCCCTGTCACGTCAGTGAAAACCTCGGCCGCACTTTCGAGCGTGTGCTCATCGCCGGCCACTTCAATAGACTCACCAACGTACTTGTCGGGGGTCGCCAACGCGGTGGCGGCAAGCGCGCCGATGTCTCCGACATCGACCATCTGCATCGAGGCACCCTCGGCGAGGGGGGATACAAGATTTCCGTTCAGGATCACTTCGCGCTGGCGTTCGTAGTTCTGCATGATCGTAACGGGTCGAAGAATCGTTGCGGGAAGTCCGAGATCGTGAACTCGTTGTTCGATGTCGTACTTCGACTCGAAGTTAGGAATCCCGGTGTCGCGCTCGGCTCCGGCGACAGAGCTAAACACGAAATGCTCGATGCCGATTTCGGCGGCGACTTCCGCCATGTTCGTTCCTTGCTCGATCTCGGCCTCAATCCCTGCTTCAGTAGGTGTCGTGCCGCTCTCAACCTCAATCGTGACGCAGTATATCGCGTCAACGGTCTCAACCGCTGGCGTGAGACTGGCTTTATTCAGGAGGTTTCCCTCAACGAGCGTCGCACCCCGGTTGGCAAGCGCCTGCGCGCGGTCGCTCTCAGGACTGCGCGTCAACGCATGGACATCGAAGTCACCGTATTCGCCGGATAATAGGTGGTTAGCAACCGCCCCACCCTGGCGGCCAGTCGCTCCGACGACTAAGACGCTGAACTGACTCATAGCGAATCCTCCGTATCCCTGTTCAACTGTCGGATTCTGGTGGCCTGTTTGTCGTGCTGCATTTGTCTCACCACAAGATGTAGTACGGGGGGATGCAGCTTGGTGATTAGCGTAAACATGTTCAACGTCATGCGGATAAGGCTGGGAGTCGAAAACAGCGGTATATGCCCAGTGCACAGGTCATATTCGAATTCTCTGACGGGCCAGGCGCACTCTCAACCGAGCATCCGGACGATGAGTTCCGGATGCTAGCTGCCCTCCCGACAGCAGATAGCATCCAAGTAGTTCTCGAAGCCCGGACGACTGACACCGCAGCCATCATTCGACATCTCGACGAAGCACCGTGTTTGCCGTCCTACGACGTGCTGCATGCCGATGAGCGGACGATGCTCATTCAGTACTCCCACGAGTTCCTCCCCGCATTGCATCGCGAAATCCTCTCCACTGGACACCTCCTGCAGTATCCCTTGACCCTTCGAAACGGGTGGGCGATCAGTGACATGATTACTTCACACGAGCAGCTGTCCCAACTCAAAGACGTGTTCGAGGCTGAGGGCATCCCGTATGAAATCGGCTCGGTTACACAGTCAACCGACCCAACCGACCTGCTGACAGATCGCCAACGACGGTTCATTACCGCGGCGGTCGAGCATGGGTACTACGATAGCCCGCGCGAGTGCACGCTCACCGAGCTCGCGGCTGCGCTAGACGTCAGTAAAGGAGGAGCAAGTGGCATTCTCCACCGCGCTGAAGGCCGCATCATCAAGAACTTCCTCGGCGAGCCAGCTGTCTAAACTGGGCCGTCGCGACGGAGAATATCGAGATAGAGGCGGAATCCTTCGAATTGGGACTCCGCGATACGCTGTGCAGTCGCCACCCAATCCAAGCGATTATCTCTGACCTAGTTGCTTACTGAATATATGGATTCTTTTGCTGATCCCTATTAGTCTGAGAGCCATTCCTGTGCAGTCTCTTGTTTGACACCGCCCGCTTTCACGGCAATCTGAACCATCGCCTTCTTCATTGCCTCAACATCGTTTCGTAACTCCGAGACTTCAGTCCGAAGTGCTTCGAAATCCTCGGGTTCCCCGAATAGATCATCGGGTAATTCTAAGCCATCGTCACAGAACTCGCGCCCACGTGCTGTGAGTGACCAGACGAAGGCGCGTGACCCACGGCCCGCATACTCACGGTCAATTTCCTCAACCAGTTTCCACCGTTGGAGTTTCCGCATGTGATGGCTCATGCTGTCGCTGGGGATGCCTGCTTGCTCCCGGAGGTCTGAGGTGTTCACGCCAGATGTATCAGTTGCATGGAGGACTGTGAGAATGTTCTGGCGAGCATCGCCGAGGTGGTCTCGCATCTCGGCGAAGGTAGGGAGTGAGCCAGTGGATGTTCCAGTTTTATTATATCCGTTCATAATGCCATATTAAGGTTGAAAGTCCTTAATACTAATCCACTACATAGCTATACAAGCCACTCCCGACAACCCACTCATGGGGGAACAATATCGGTGGCGAATAGAAAATTGGAGTGGATCACGAGAAATGTCAGGTATCAGAAATAGCGCTACCGGTGAGAATGCTGCCGGTGCTGAGACAGAGCGGCATCCAACAGGGCACCATAGAATGCAGCCTCAATATATCACAAAACAGACGTATATTCCGACGATGCAAGTGGGCACCCCAGAGAGCGACACAGACCCAAGCAGATCCGACGAGAAACGGCGGATAGACCACGTCGACACATGGCATGGGACAGTCCACCAAGAAGATCCACCACGGGAAAGCAGATCTACAGCAATGGGACAGTCCACCCGAGGTCACGCGAGGAACACAGAGAGCGAGACAGTAGGACAGTCAGGCCATGGCGGATCCAGCGGGGAACAGACTAACGAACAGAGGACAGTCAACCAGTGCGACCAGCGGGCTCACAAAGAAGAGCGGACTACCAACAGGAACTGTGAGACAGCACTGGCGGCAAGCCGCCATGAAGAGCACCGAGCAGTGGGACCGGACAGCAGAAAGACTGCACCAGCACAGTACAGCGACAGCAACCGCACCCGCAGCAGCACGGGGAGATGAGCGACGGCCAGCATAGACGAGAATGGCCGGGATTCCCGTAGAAAAACAGGTGACGAAGACACTGGACAGTCTGGCCTGCCGAAGCAGAGCGAAAACGTCGCGAAACGACGATGTGGGGTGCTAGCAGGAGCACGCACTGTCCAGGTGCCGGTGTGATAGCATCATCTGGGTGCCACCCTGAGCGCACCAGTGGGGTACTGTCTCCTGCGAAACACCGCAGTTTCAGTGACAGCGACCGCTACAGCGGGAGGGGACAGCACGTGGGACAGTCTACCAGCGACATGGTACCGTGTGCGCCGGCCCACTGTAACAGGGGACTGTCAGTCTTGCTGAGATCAGTGAAAGACTGGACTTCAACCAACGCTACGATGGACTGTCAATACCGAGCTCTGTTTCACACGGACTGTCATCCGGAGCGTTGCACGTCGACTGTCACCTTGTGCAGAGTTCGACGGACACTAGAGACGCCGAAACAACTGAAAACAGCCAGATTACTCCGGAAATTTGGTGTCTTCCGAAGAGAAAACGGACTGTCAGTCTCATCGTTGCTAGCCGACTGTCCACCATTCGCCAGCAGCGGCGGCCGTTCAGCGCAATCTTGTGTAGATGGGGCGGTTCAGCATTCACCTGCTGAATAGAGAGCGTGGATTGGCCAATTCAGAAGACCAGTCTATCGTTCCCCGATGAGCGCGTAATGGTACGGCGGCAGATCAACTTCGTGAATATCGTCAAATACCTCTGCCATGATTTCGTCTGTTTCAGTGACTGACATGCGTAGTTTCCCCGGTGGGCCATGTGCTGTTCCAGCGACGGTAGTTTCCTCTTTCGGCAGGTCACACCAATTTACGATGATGAACCGTCTACCGGGACGAAGTGATTGAGATACTTGCCTTTTGAGTCCACCCATATTTTCAACGACGTGAAAGGTATTTGCGATCAACACCACGTCAACAGGCTCGGGAAGGAGGTTAGTTAGGTTCCGAGCGTCACCGTAGATCTCGTTGATGTTTGTCAATCCTCGCGTTTTCGCAGTCGCTGAGAGTTCAGCTAATAGCTCTTTATTAACATCAATCGCGTAAACCGGCGCACCATCGACTAGCTCAGCGGTGGGGACTGTAAAATAGCCGTTTCCCGACCCAATATCCGCGACAGACTAACCGGGAGAGATCCCACATGATTGGAGCGTGTCCTTTGGATTCGACCATAATTCTTCCCACTAGTCCCAATCTGGTTGACGTGTATTCCGGAAGCGGCTCATATCATAGGCCTTGTTTCGAGCGAGTTAGTTCTCGTTGTTTGAACCACGAGACTCATGAACTTCGATATAAAAGTTCCAGTCGATGACTACGGTTGACCCTGAAACACTTCGGGAACAGTTGGAGAACGGCGAAGACGTGTGTGTCGTCGATATTCGACCGGAAGACGACTACGAGGATGGCCACATCGAGGGAAGTGAAAATCGCCCGATTCGAGAGGCACTCCTGTCGGGCGATGTTGAGACGGCCTTAGCCGAGTTGGACGACCTACCAGATGATGAGGAACTCGTAATGGTTTGTGATGCGGGAATTGCTTCGACGGAAACAGCCCGGATGCTTCACGACCAGGGACGGGACGCGAGTGCCCTTGAGGGCGGATTAGATGCATGGAAACGTGACCAAGAATAGTCGATAAACACGCACCACGAACGTATCGTCTCCCTTTCGATTCGCCACTACCTAGCTACAACAGAAAAACACAGCCAGAACGCCGGCTCCGAACATCGTTCGCCAGCCCGAATGTTGAACTTACCAGAGTGACGAGGACAGATATGCCCCGCACACTTCCCCCTCCTCGCCCTTGTCGCCGTCGTTGCGCTCGCAGGCTGTACCGGCGGCCTCGGACTCGGCGGCAGTAGCGACAATCCAACTACTACCGCGACACCGACCAGCACAGAGACGACACAGACGCCGACCAGTACGACCACAGCAACGACGACCGAAGCGACGACCACAACAGCCACGCAAACGGTGACAACGTATGTGCGGACTCCGACGACTGCCCGAGTCACCACGCCGAAAAACAGCAATCGCTTCCAAGCGCGCGTGACGAAGATCGTCGATCCGACGACCGTCAAAATCGAACGCAACGGCAAGACCCAGACCGTTGATCTGATCGGCGTACGCGTCCCCGACAACGGCCTTATTCACAAACGAGTGCTCCAGACCACCAAAGCACAACTGGAGTACAGTGTCGTCACCGTCGTCACTGACCCACAGGTCGCGAGTGACAGTGACGGCCACCGACAGGCCTACGTCTATACCGGCAATTGGCTGTATAACACGCAGTTACTCCGAACGGGCTACGCACGGGTCGCAGACGGCGATTTTAGCAAGCGAGCGGAATTTGAACAGAAGCAACAGGAGGCCAAGCAAGGCGGCTACGGCCTGTGGAAGAACACCACGACAACAGCCTAACCGCCCTCATTCGACCATATACTCCAGGAGACAACTAGATCAGAGATAATCGCTTGGATTTGCCGCCTTCACGGCTGGATGACCAGTGAGGTGGGAGCCCGGGCAGAGTGGCTCGTTCGTTCGTCTTGGCTACAGTGCTGCTTCAGCGACAAACTCCCTGATAATCCGACTTTCAGCCCGATGACGCAATTTGCTCGCCGCCGAATTATTGATGTCAAGAACTTCTGCCAGTTCCGTGAGTGTACAGTCTCGGGACATATCGTAGTAGCCGTGCTCGACTGCCTCGATAATGAACTCCCATTGGCGATCCGTGAGCAGTTCACCTGAATCGTGTGATTGAGTTAACGACATAATCTCGTATGGAATGCTAGCTGCGGCTAACTCAGCCGTGTACGCCGCCAACTGCTCGTGTGGGGCCGTCACCTCGGCAGAAAACCACCCATCATGAAGGCGAACGGGATATTGTGGAAGATTATCCGATGCAATGATGGCATCACATGACTCCGATATTGGGATTTTGAGCTGGATCAGTACTATCTCCTCATCGATACGAAGAACCTCGTACGAACGTACCTCAGTTGCGTCCTCGAACTGGTGAACAAGTGCGTCCCCGTCGGGGGTCGTGACTTCGAGAATTCAGAGCACACCATCATCTCTAGGCTGGGCTGTTAGCACTCTAAACTCAGCGTTCGGAAATTCGGTTGAGATATCTGCCAACCAATCCTCCACTGCCGCCCCCTTGATCCTCAGCTGTATGTGAGGCATCTCACTCCACAATCAACTGCCAGGCTATTTAATTGGATACGTATGCTTACGCGTGAAGCCACGGCAGTCTCTCGTCTACTCCTCTGACATGGATGAACGAAATCCACAAGAAGAGATCCGCAACGACGTACGCGAACACCGGTCCCCGAGCTACGACATCGCTCCGCTATTCGTGAACCGTTGGTCGCCGCGGTCGATGACTGGTGATCCGTTGAATGAAGACGAATTCATGCCGTTATTTGAGGCGGCGAAATGGGCCCCCTCATCGTACAACAACCAGCCGTGGCGCTTCCTCTATGCTACCAGAAACGGTGACCACTGGAACGCCTATCTCGACCTCCTTTCGGACGGCAACAGGACGTGGGCGAAACAGGCAGCCGTGCTTGTCGTTATGATCTCAAAAACGACGTTCGACTTTAATGGGGAACCCTCCCAAACACACTCGTTTGATGCGGGAGCTGCGTGGGAAAACATCGCGCTCAAAGGAGCCAGGCGAGGGCTGGTCGTACATGGGATGGAAGGTTTCGATTACGAACAGGCAGCAGCAGTCCTCTCCATTCCATCGGGCTATGCGATCGAGGCGATGGCAGCGATTGGCATTCGAGGACCACCGGAGACGCTCCCTATAGAGATGCAAGAAGGCGAAGAGCCAAGCGATCGATTCCGCCGACACAACGGCTAACACACTTATGAATGTCACCGAGTTGCGTCGATTTCTCGCCGAAATCCCAGTGGTGATGTTGGGAATGATATATCTGATCACTCTCATCGGCAGTATGTTGTTCTATTTGATTCCAATTCAGCTACCGTTTTACTTGCAGACAGTGGCGGCTGTCAGCGGCACGCTCACCGGTTTTATCCTTGCGAGTTATAATGTGACGGCCATGATTTTCTCGTCGCAGTTCCAACGGTTCAAAGCTCAGTTCGGTATTGTACTCCTCATTGCCCTCGTGTTTGGGCTGATGGGTGCTGGGTATGTGATTATCAGCCTCAGCAGCGCGGCTCTCGGCATTGTGATCGGTCTCCTCATTGCCGGATTTGGGTGGGGACTCCTCATCCCGACCACAAACACATGGGTGTCACAAACGGTCACACAGGCGAGGCGAGGACGTGCTCTGGGGTGGGTCTCAAGTATGATTTTCCTCGGCCAGTTTCTCTCACCGATCCTCAGCCAACCCATCATCGAACGGGTAAGCCTCGCCATTACCTACGAGATCGCTGGCGTAGTAATGCTCCTACTCACGGTCGTATTTGTGGTTGGACATCGACGGTACACTTCCAGCGGACGAAACGTACCACAACCGTCATCGGACACAGAGTGACTCCGATCAGTTTGAGATAAAGTGTATGCCAGCATATCCATCCCGAGGAGAAGTACCCACCAGTGTCCTGCAACGAGAGAAGAGTCCGGAACCGGAGTTTGATTTTCGGTGGGACTTGTCCTATGACTTCTCCGACTATTCTGCTGACAGCCATGACGATAGCCAATTTCGATTCTCGCTCCGCTATGTTGGGTCGACCAGAGACAGTCCGACCGTCGCGGATCTGGTCGGCAGTCTTTCTGTCGATCCGAATCTTCCCGACGCACGAGCTACCTGGCATTGCAACTACACGCTACTCGCGCCGTGGATCGTCGCATCTGCCCATTGTGCAATAGCACTGCCGTGATGGAGCACGTCTATTGCGCCGTCACTTCCGTCGAAGGGAAGAAGAATGTCATTGCACATGTTGCTATAAGAAGGGATGTAAGCGCTAATGCGTTCGCATCCTTCTGATCTGAGATCCATTCTACGCGGTGTTTGGAGTCGAGACAACGGCGAGGTATCCCATTGTAAGCTATCGGTCGTGCTTTAAATGACGACACGATACATACGCCGGCACTAGTTAAGCCAGCTTGTTTCGCCCAACGAGAACAGGTTGTTAACCGCGAACCGTAATATCCCAATTCGGGGAATCCTCGCCGTTTGCAGCGGGGAGGATGTCAACTCATGGTCAAAGTATTGTAAACGCTCTTCCAACAAAGAGAACAGTGACCAAGAGTCGGCCAAGACTGCCGAGAAACGTAGCAAGAGCGAATTTAAAATAATCTTCTTCGAGTATGGCGAAGACATAGATCGAGACCGTATCTTGGAAAAAGGGGATACACAAAGCACCTGCCAATCCCCAATAGCCGTAGGTTTGTGCCAACTTGACTGTCCGTTTTTCAGACCACTCAAGGACATCAAACCGAGAACGACGCAACCATCGAACAATTGGCCCCGCTTTTTTCGCCTCCTGGCCAATATGAAATGCTAATAGGCTCCCAAGAGCCTTGCCAAAAGCACTACTGAGCATGATAATTGCTAAATGCGCCCAGTGCGGAAATCCGAGATCCAATGGCGCAATTAATACTACTTCACTTGGGCCTGGTAGAATAAATGCAATAAGAAACGAGTAGATGAACACGAGGCCCATTCCTGGCCAGTCAGTTGCCGTTTCGATAACAACATGAAGCCCGTCAGTGAAGCTGGCCAAAAGGCTATATCGTATTAACTCACTTCTCATCGAGACGTAGTCACAACGAGTATGCGAGAGTCAGTAGTAAGTATTTACTCTTTGACCTCATATCGAATCTCTTTTCATTTTCTCGATAGATCTGCTTCGTTAATCGAAATCACATCTACGCTAGGAGGCAAAATAGCAATCCAGAGTCTAAAATGCCACTATTATCACATAATGTATTGAAAAGCCTATTACTTATTACTAATGACAGAGAGAACTCTGTTAATTGCATGGTAACCATACTAGAGATCGGTGCACTACTTGTTGGCCTTTTAGTGGTGATTATTTGGGGCGCGGTGAAATTGTGGTGGAAAAAGCGCCGTTTATCAAATACGTCAGAATAGTTAATAATTATAACATCAGGCACTTCAGTAATCTCGCCTCCGAGTTTCGCGCCGAGTTCCTGAACCGTCGATTCGCGTAGGCTCTTTTTCTCTTTTTATTCTCGGATCATCTCTTTGACCATATATTGGATCCAAACCAGTATTTTTGCTATCTCGTTCGTTCGAGTAGTTAGGACAAACATGGTGAAGGCCAATTCATATCGCCTGACTCGATTTCCGTTTCCTACAAGTCCCCCACACGTCAATGAGAGGGTATGGTAGATCTGGTTTCGGTGGGTGGACTGCTCCTCGCATTCTTCCTTGTGATTATGAACGGAGTGTTTGTGGCTGCGGAGTTCGCATTTGTCAAAGTCAGGCCGACACAGGTGAACGCGCTTGTTGAACGAGACAGGCCTGGAGCAGACCTCGTACAAGATGCCATTGAGAACTTAGATGATTATCTCGCCGTCAGCCAATTGGGGATCACGCTTTCGTCTCTCGGTCTTGGGTGGATTGGCGAACCGGCTGTTGCAGCCCTCATTGAGCCCGTACTCGGATCGTTTGTACCTTCCGGGACGCTCCACCTGATCGCTTTCGCGCTTGGGTTTGGATTCATCACCTTCCTGCATGTGGTCTTCGGTGAACTCGTGCCGAAGACATTCGCTATCCAGGAAGCTGCACGTATCTCGCTGCTCGTTGCGCCACTGATGAAATTTTTCTACTATGCATTTTTGCCTGGTCTCATCGTTTTCAACGGCACTGCTAACTACTTCACTCACCTCGTTGGCGTCTCTCCGGCATCCGAAGGCGAGGAAACGCATTCTGAGGAAGAGATTCTGATGATCCTCACCCGATCGGAAGAGACGGGACATATCGATCTTGATGAAGTCGAGATGATCGAAAGTGTCTTCGAACTCGGAGATACGATCGCTCGCGAGGTCATGGTTCCGCGCCCCGACGTAGAAACCGTGGTTGCTTCGATGCCACTCTCAGAGCTTCGGTCAGTTGCTGCCAATGGAACCTATACACGTTATCTCGTGCTTGACGAAGATGGAGAACATCCGGTTGGATTCGTCCACGCAAAGGACATCCTCCGAGCAATCGAAACAGCGACGAATCACGATGATTTACTCACTGCTGGTGAGCTCGCGCGAGACGTCCTCGTAGTGCCGGAAACACGACGGATCGACGAAATCCTTGCCGAGTTTCAGCTGCACGGAGGCGGGCAGATGGCTGTTGTAATTGACGAATGGGGGGTCTTCGAGGGAATCGTAACTATTGAAGATATTCTCGAGGAGATTGTGGGCGATATCCGAGACGAATTCGATACAGCACCTCAAAATCCCTTTATTGAAGACCAAAACGATGGGAAATACATCGTTGACGGTAGTGTACCTGTCCAGGAGGTAAACGACCGGTTGGATACTAACTTCGAGAGTGAAACTGTTGAGACGATTGGTGGATTCGTCTTCAGCCATATGGGGCAAGCACCTGAGGTCAATGATCAGATCGAACAGGATGGCTACAGTTTCCGGGTTGTTGCTGTTGATGATGCACGAATCACACGTCTTGAAATTCAGCAGGCTTGATCGACTCAAGAGGTGGACTATGAATAGGACGCTCAAGCCAGTATGATACGGAGTTAAAACGTATGGTCATAGCGTTATATATACATGCTCTTCCCAATTTTCTTATCAGTTCGTCAATATTATCTTGTGCTAAACCTCAATATTTACTACCATCTTTATCTAGCAGAAATAGTGCTGAGTTTGTTAACATGCGGAGATTTTGAGAAGGAGAAAACAGATACTTGGATTGGAAGGGATCGGGGACATCTCATAAATTTCAATTAAAAGGAATCTATGATCGGTGAACTGCTTTTCGATTTTGTGTGAGTATCCACACCAAAGCGAGAGTTCCAATAGCAATCATTGAAACAAGTGTGTTGTAGTATCCATCGATTAGTACTATACTGAACCATAAGATACTGATCGCACCAGTCTGGAGTGCTTTTGCATGATTCCCATTGCCGATAGCTAAGTACCCTGCAAAGAGTGCAGTCCCACTTGCAACAAGTAGAAATATCCAATCAACAAGCAACGATACGTCCATACTGTTCGATTTTCTCATTTGACTTGTATACTTTTTGTTTTCCACCGCTTGTGTCTCCACCATCTTACACCCACGGCAATATCCCTCCTGAAAACGATAGCAGGATTCAGGGGTGCACCAGTGATGGCCACGGGAGTTTCCCTGACTGATCAAGCTGTTATCGCTGCCACACGAGATGTACTCTCATAAGCGCAGCTTTTCTATGGTGGTGGGATTCACGATTACGATTCGACCTACGAGATGGCGAGTGTTGCTGATACGGTCATTGTCGGCGATGTGCTCCATGAGACCGGTATCGAGGCGGTCAAAGCAACCGTTCGCGGAACAAGGGATGCGAAGCAGGAGTCATAATCTGTGCTCTACAATCGACGTGGTGAGTGTGTCGATCGAGAATGTGCACCTGCAATCAGTTGCTTGTAGGTTAGTATTTTATACTAACCAATATCGTCCACCGATTTAACGCCGTTCGGACACTACCACTTGACATGAGCAAGAATGCCGCAATCGTAGCACGAATTTTCGAGCACAACACGGGTGGGAACAACCGTCCGACGATTGATCGCGACCACATCGGTGTAATTGCAACCCAGCATGGTCGTTTTGACGGCGATATCGATGATTCGATAGCCGAGGCTCTTGCAGTAGGATATATCGAAGAGCAGGATAGCGAGTACGTCGCGACAGCGAAAGTCTGGGATCTCGTTCCCGGAACTACTCGCTAGAACGGGTTGTGTAGGCCAAACTCGCCAACGAGATCTCGGTCAGCAGCAAACCGATGACCGCCATTGGAACAGAAACGGTTGGATGAGATGATTCATTTGCGTTGGTAGCAGCGATTGCATACCGACGATGCTGGTCACGAGCAAGAGTACTCCCGGCACGATCAGCAGGGGTTCCGTACTCAGTTCTTGGCAGTTCGTCGCATTCGTTCCAATGGTCGTGTATATACAATCTCCATTCATGTTTGTAAAATGATTGTTGGGGTGACCGCCACGTCACGTAACAGACCGGCCATTCACGGTGATATTCTTGGCGACGTCCGGCCACCCACGGAATAGCGATCCCCGCGTTCCCAACCCTCAAAGCATCACTTGGGCAGTGTTCACCTGTGTGCTGATGTCACTAATAGGGAACGCATATACGACATGAAAATGGGCGAAAACGCGGTTCACGCGACTGTAGAAGAGTACACGACCATATTCAGTGAGTTAATCGAGGAAATCACGCACTTGTCCTAAGTACTCGTGAAAGAGTGGCAGGTTTTGGTGGAGGAAGTTATAGACATCTTCATCGTTGATGTCGTTTCCATATTGGTGTGAGAGAATGTTTCTGAAGCCAGCTGCTTGTGCCATCTTTCTTGCAGTTTTTGTATCGAGGATCTCCTGTCTCTCGAGTTCGTGAAAAACCTGCACGTTAGTTGGTGGGATTGTCTCACCGTCAGCTTTGAGAATCATTTTACCGATATCAATGCATGCCTCGATTGTTGTTTCGAATTCTCGTTCAACAATGTCTCGTTGTTCACGCTGTGCGCGGTAGTCTGCAAAAGAGAGCGACTCACGTTTTTGCACAAGGACAGCCAGTGCTTCACTGATGTATTGAGCCTTCTCGAGAATCCGGCTCTCTGTTCGTTCGTCCATTCTTAGACAACCTGTTCGAGGTCCGCAAGCAGGTCATCAAATTCAGCAAGTCGTTCCTGATGACTAGTTGTCTTAACTGTTTGGTCAGAATATCGTTCGACATCTATTGGCGATCCATAGATGAGAATTCCATCTGTAAGGATCTCCTCTAGGAGTGCTGGTGGGACCTGTGATAGGGGAACAACATCGATAGCATCTGTGTTCAGTTTGGTCGTTAATCGTTCAACAAGATCGAGACGTGCTTGCGTTCGCTCACTAGACGAGAGCGACTCTCCAAACTCAACGGCGAGGTCAATATCGCTCGTCACAGTGGCATCACCCCGCGCATAGGAGCCATACAGAATCGTTAGGGTTGCGGGAGTTTCGTCGATTACCTCGACAATGAGATCGACATTGAGATTCGGAATTGTCGTTTCCTTCCGTTCCCACATGATATCTAAGAGTACACGGGCAACATACTTAATGCTGTGTTCTACTGTGCGAATTCGATACTTGCTCTGGCAACCAGAGCGATAATCGTAACAATCGGATGCTTCACCCGTCATCCACCACCTCCAGCGTAAACGAGCGCCATCTGGATTTCCCCGTCGGTATTTATACCAGTTTTTCACCTTCGTCCATAATTGAGAAAAGATCTGATCTTATCTACAGCGCCACTCACTAAATCTTGTACCACCACCGTTATCCAGTCGTCGACTCTTCAAGCGATTGCGCGGCCATTCACGGTGATATTCTTCGCGACGTCAGGCCACCCACGAAACAGAGATCCGCGTGTTCCCTGCCAGCCGTTCGTTTTCACATTGAATCCATTGACCGTACAGCGACCCACACCGTCGTCAACGACAAGCGCTAACTGTGGGTGCTTGTAAATCCCCACGGAGACGTTCTTGAGCGTTGCTTGCTCGATGGCGTGCTGGACCGTTACTGACCATCCTGTTGGGAGCAGCTGTTTGATCTGCGTATTCGACACTGTACACGTCCCACCGTCTAACCGAAGCGGACGCTGTTCGAAGTAGAAGCCGTTCTTGTTGAAATTCGAGCCAGTCACGACAGTACAGCCCTTGATGCGGCAGTCTGTGCCCGCAATTCGAATATTCGAGGGATGGGAATTCGCCGTAACACAGTTGACGATTTCTACTGTTTGCTTCGGACCACCGGCCAGATAAAAGCCGTTGTCGGGCTAGCCCCCACACATCGATTGCTGCACCCGGGGATGGCCTTTCGCTTCGGGATGGGTCGTGATTCCGCTCGTTGCCCACGACCTCCCTGTCTCTGTCCCACCGCCTGATCGCTCTTGGCGCGTATTAATCGTGAACTGGTAGCTCTTACCGCCGAAGCGCAGATCAACCCCGCGGACAATCGCTTTCGCATTCGCTCCGTGAGCGTCAATTCGAAATGGCCCTTGACAGCCAAGGCTGTGAATCCCTTGCTGGCGAATGTTTTCGGTCACCGACGTGCCGTTTGTGTGGTGATTCAAGATCTGCATGCCTTCGTTCTTCCCCCGCCAATTAGCGATGAACCCACCGAACACGAATTTGCCTTTGTGCGGGTTGTCAGGGACTCCGATTTTGAAGTGTTGTGCTGGGCCGTGATACTCACCGCTCGTCATGTCGAAGCCATCAATCGCTTCAACTGTTCCGTGAGTGAGAACGGCGTTATTGCCGATAATCCCGAGGTTTTGCAGCCCGACGTGGCGGTGGTTCGTATTCAATTTGTACCGACCGGGTGGGAAGTAGACGACCGTATCGCTGTCGATTACTTGCTCTAGTACGTCGTCAATCGCCTTCTTACCCGTCTTATCTGCGCCTTGCTTGGCGATATTGACCCGCTTGTCGAAGTGTTTCGCGTACCTCTGCGGGTTGATTCCAATCGGGAGACTTGCGTTTGCGTTCGATTGGTTCCCAGTTTGTGTGAACCATGTGAAGAAGGCGATTTCGAGTTCAAAGGGTATTGTCTTCGACCGCGACGACTGGCTCGACGCGATTGTCGATACGGCACGAGCGAGAGCTAACCCAGACGACCTAGTCATTGGTGTCGGCGGCCACACTCACGTCGTCGAGAGTGAAACCCACGACGATATTCGTGTGCTCAATCCAGGGAGTGCGACGGGTGTCGGCCCAGCTGACGGCAGAGCAACGATGATGACTGTTGAAGTTACAGATGGCGATAACGACGTAACTGTCCATGAGGCGTGATAATTTCGCCCTGCGAACTGCGCACAGACCGAGACGGGTCCCGTGATGATACACTTCTTGACACAATTGAAAGTAGTAGTAAATATTCTCCATATAGGCCCGATTGTTTTCCCACCATCCCAAACGTATTTATTTCATATAGCAAATTTCTAACTAATGGCCGAGACAACGCTATTTCGATATCGACTCAAACCAGGGCGAATAGAGCGACTCCGCGAATGGGTAGAAGAAGTGAATTCCCGACGGGACGAAGCCATCGAAACATTGCAAGATGAAAGCGTCTTTTCTGAGGCGGCATTTCTCAACTCGACAGAGGATGAGGATTACGTGATGTTCTACATGGAGGCCGAGGATCTCGAGATGGCTCATGAAGTATTCGAGTCTTCCCAGCATGACCTCGATCAAGAATTCAAACAACTTCTTGGAGAAATCGTGGCTGAAGACCAACCTGAGGAGATTATCGAACCTCTGTACCATTTAGCCAATCCGGATCGTCCGTGATTGTACGACATGTAGATCTGCTAGATCGCTATTTTCCCATTTCGAACGGCAAAAACTGTCTTCTGAAGCCCTTCTCATGGCAGACAAGGTTTCACGCTTCCCCGAGGACGCGGTGGGGGGTGAATTCACTATCCAGGTTATAGAGTGAAAAATTGACTTTATTGGGTCTATCTTTGGAGTCACCGATAGGAATATGTACCAAAGACAACAATTCTGTCGTTAATGCGCCCAGCTCGGTTTGTGACGTATTGCCTTCTGTATAGCGGGGCTGTCTTGATAGCCCAAGTTTTGGTAGCCACTCAATTTCAATTGAACATAGAAAGTGTTCTTCGTGCTGGCGTAGGACTGACGATCTTATTTACTGGCCTCATCAGATTGCGGAAGCCAGAGAAAGAGGAACGTAAACCCACGGAATACGGGCCATTGGCCTATGGGATGGCCGGTCTCGCGCTCGTGATAACAGCGATCTTTCTTGCACAACTATTCATATCGATTTAGCGCCAGACAGTTGCCTCATCAACAGGCAGTCGACAGATGTCTAGATGAGCTCATTATAGTCCAGTAATCTTTGCTCGCTGCTTCGAACCAATAGATACCCGCCATGAACTGCGTACAGATTGATTTGGGAGTTTTGGGGGAGGGTGTACTGCCGCTCATACTGCCCACAGGAAGTCAATCGCCTAAATTGGGCAAATTCAAGAAATCGACCTCGCTGCCGCCGCATGTTCTACTTCGGTTATCAAATCAATCACGCATTTTGAAATGAGTCGAAGTCCTAGAAAACAGACGACTTTTGCCCGAT
Source organism: Haladaptatus pallidirubidus (assembly GCF_020700235.1). Taxonomy (GTDB): domain Archaea; phylum Halobacteriota; class Halobacteria; order Halobacteriales; family Haladaptataceae; genus Haladaptatus; species Haladaptatus pallidirubidus. The sequence continues at coordinate 1,661,648 of NZ_CP085301.1, forward strand.
TGTTCAGCAGAGCTGAACTAAGCAGCGGTTATACAGCGATGAAATACACGCAGTTGAGAAATTATTGAATACACACATCATTGGATCTCAACGAGTTCGCTACATATCGTATGTGGCAGTTACTGAGGTAGTGTCCCCCAATGCGCCACGCTCGGTGGCCAGCACACGTCTAGGTAGCCTCTTTCGGAATGTGACTACTGCTCGATAGGCATCTGAACTCATCGCAGCATCACATACACCAGACCCGAAGAGCTGGTTATCAGGATGTGCATCACTTTTTCCATGCGTGACGACAACAGAAAGCCGGTTCTCGGATTGTTTGTACGTGACGTTCTGTAACACGGCTTCATTGCATTCGATCGAACCAACGTAGAGACGACCCGTGATGATCACTTGCTTCGTTTCGCCATTGAAGCGTACGGTGGGTGGGTTCCCTGACTGTCCCGGATTTGCATCGTTCCCGAGGATTTGAAACGACGTGGCTTCGATTGCGCCATTCGCCGATGTAGGAGTCACTGCATCGCGGATACTGCCGGTGAGACACCCACTAATTATGGAGACGAGTCCCGCGGTGAGGAATGAGAGGGTCGTTCGTCGCTTCATACCTATTTAGGGGGTTATTGGAGAATAAGCTTCGTGATGAGTGAAATACCTCTTTGATACTACTCTCCCTGTTGTCGTATCGGCAGTCAGAGCACCGCTACTCGTTGTCGTGGGTGCCAAGGCATATCGGTAAGCTATCTTCTCACCTCTTAGAAACAATGAGCGACCATCCATCACCTGCAACAGTTAGCAGAATCTTCAACCCTACTCATCACACTCCTAGACCATCCAGAAACAGAATCACCAAAGAGGGGTAGAAATTAGCCAACGGTAGTCCTCTGTGTCGTATTTGCGATCGCTGCTTCATACCATGCGGGTCGCGTTACCTGCGTATCATCAATTGCAGAATAGGTTCCAGATTCTTGGATGCGCACAGTCTCACCATGTAGTCCCCGGTGGCAGTCACTTGATAGCGATGAACCATACCCCATGAATCGACAACCGCAGAAAACGTTCCATTGTCGACTGTCGCTGGTAGAAATTGATCTGTGAGTAGCGATGGCCGACTCAAGTTGGTTGAGTGCAGCCGATACAACTGCGTTGTTGATTCTAAGTTGTTGACCTTCTCAATTGATGTTATCGTAAACCCATTAAAGAAGACGTACAGTCGGTCGTTGTTCGTTAACGAACCAAAGGTGTCTGTATGGTCTCTTAGTTGCTGATACTGGTGTTGTCTGGGAGTTTTGAAGAGAGCAAGTGTTCGGTTACCATTCGACCAGGTTTCAAACTGACCCTGTTTTGCGCCAAAGAGTTGTGGAATGTGGCCAGAATAGACCTCTGTAAATCGAAACTGCGTGTTGTTGTGTGCAGCCTGAATCGTCGTATTTGAGCGGCGCACCAAAGTGCCATTTGAATACTGGAGAACCGTCTTCCCATGGTACGTGAACGACTCATCCGTCAGAATCCGATCATGGGCGTCCGTCAGTTTGCCTGGATCTGTGAGACCCGTAGCGGTCAGTCCAAGAGCGAGTGTTCCTGTGAGTTTGGTCTCGTCTGATTGAGAGGGTGTATCAAGGAGTGTGGCGTCGAAGATGAGAGCACCACCTGCAATTGCGCAGAGAACGACCACAGCGACAAGCGAGTTGCGAGCCATTAGTTTCTCTGTTAGTGGTCGGTAATATGATCCTAGTGGATTACCTGATTGTGTAGTCAACTGAACCGTGCTCTCTGAACATTCAAGGAGACACTAACTGAGCGTGCTATTTGAAGGCTGAATATTCGTGGAAAGTATTATATTTAATGTCAATGGATAGTCCATAATGGTTAACAAGAACGTTTACCACGGGGCAGTAGGCACAGCAATTGCTGGTGGCGTAATCGGCATCCTGAGTGGCAGTAGTGGTCTTGCCCCATGGGGGATTCTTGGCGGCCTGATTGCTGGGTGGTCAGCAAATACAATGGCTGATGGCCTCTATGACGGTGGCCTTGCTGGGCTTATTGGCGGGATATTGACTCTCGTTGTTATCGTTGGAGTAGGAGCGATCAATGTCGTTCTCTCGACGGGAAGTCTCAACGTTGCAGGGGCGATCGGTGCCTATGTCTCGGTCGTTGTTGGCCTCATGATTATTCCGCTGTTTGCCGTTGAAGGTCTTGTTGTTGGTTCGATCATCCCATCCCTGCGGAGAGTTCTTTCCTAAATAGAGGAGAGTAGTGTCATTCTTATTGAATAAGATGTTCTGTTTTATTTTCCATATCACCACAAAGTATTTATTAATTCGTGCTAAACGGTATCATGTGTCGAGGGCGCTTTGACATCACCGGATCTGGCGCCATCACTCCTGATCCACCTCCCTCGATCCACCCCCCATTCCTCCGGAGCTCTTCTAGGCTACAATCACCGCTCGATAGGGTTAGGAGCTTCTCAATGCTATCATCTTCGATTGCACTCAGTCGAAAAACGTCCAAGCTGTTGCACTGACTCAAGCACTTGCCCTTCCGTCCGTTGCCGGTCGATATGCCGACTCCTGCTGCCATCCAATCCGTCAGCCTCAATCGGCGTTCGCGTGATCGAGTTCGTCAGTCGGTTGTAAGTGAGAATCGCTGTTGCATCCTCAGTTACGCCAATCAGCAGCCGTCTAGCTCCATCATTTTCAAGCAGTTGCGTCGCAAGTCGGTCAGTGTCGATCCCGTCGTCCCGTGTCTCCTCCAAGACGATCGCAAGCTCGCTATGGAGCGCATCGAAGAGGGCCGTCTCACGGAGCATACTAGACGCTTCGCGAGAACACACCGTAAAGAATTGCCAGCCAGACTGAGAGTGAATACACACCGTTAGTATAACCTACTAACCTACGTTAGCGTCTGTACCGTTCGAAAAACAAACGAATGAAAGACTGAGGGAGGGCCGGAGCGTCGATCAACGCCGCCCTGTAGATCTCATGGCCGCAAGGATAGATCGTGACCGCCGAGGGGCCGCGAATCGTACCTACCATCACCGTTTGCCCGCACGCCGGGCAGCGCTTCGGACTCATTCAGTAACCTCCTCAACTCGCAGCGACCCGTCGCAGTCGCCACAACTGTACTTCTCAGGGTGTTTCACAACCTTCGAGCGCCGATAACGCGCGAGTCGCCCGTCACAGTCTTCGCAAATCACCCACCAGTTCGGCGATGTGAACCGCTCGCAGTGCTGGGTTGTGTCGAGAGTATCGGTCCAACGGGTGAACGTTCGCCCGTGGTCCGCTTCCCCGAACTCGTGGTACTGCCATGCGTGAATCAATTCATGGCACACGGTCGAACTGAATTGTTCCCAACCGTGTTGCTCGAATGCATCCCATGCGAGCGAGATCGTTATTCGTCGCCCCTGCCGACCGCTGTCGTCGCTGGGACACCTCCCACGCAATTGCATCAATCGGCAGGTCAGAGAAATGCGCAGCGGCGACGTCCGCCGCGTGTGCTTGTGCTCGGTCGAGCAGGTTCCGTTCAGTCGTCGGTGTGTCGTCCGCGCATTCGGTCGAACTAGCCGCGCACTCGGTCAGCGTTCGCTGGGCGACCATATCCAATAGTTTCGATTGTTGCGCCATAAAATTAGATAACGTGACAGATGATTAGTTTGGCAGTTCCTTACGATGTGCGCGGACGCACGGCCAGCACGGGAAGCCATTCAGGCCATCACAATCGCACTCTTCAGGTTCAGCGTCGTCTTCGTCTGTCTTGTCGTCGTCCGATGGGAACGCCGTGAGCGTTCCGTCATCCGTCGCAGTTTCGACGGCAGCCATGTGCTTACAGAACGCGCTCCGGTGGACGTGGTGCGGGCAGGTGCACGCCATCACGTTGTCGGTCACGTCGTCCAGCGTCACTACGTATTGGTGGTCAGCGGGGTTCTCGTGGCTCTCATTGGTCACTTCGATGAGTCCGGGGGCATTGACGTCGAAGGAAAATTGGTCGGCCTGTGCGCGTTTCTGGGCCGTCTCGTCAGCTTCAAGCGCTGCAGTTGGGTTTGCATGCGATGCGTTCGTCAACCCAGCATTCAATAGGATCGGATTTGAGAGCGAGTGTGGACGAACCTTGGATGCCTGAGACCCGCCTCCAAGAGGTGCTTGCTCGTTAGCTAGACACTGTTTTTGATTGTGGAAAAACAGTTCGAAAGGGTTACTCTATGGGTTCGTTAGCTTCGCCTCGATCTTGATACGGTGGTACCCAGATATCTTGTTCGATCATGGAGTCGATACGCGCCTGCGTGACTTCTTCGGCATACTTGTCATGGCGAGGTGGTTGTGCATCGAGATAACGGTTCTTTGGGTAGAGTTCCCGATCGTAAATGACCTGGCATAGCTCAGTGCGAAGGTCTTTCAACCAATTTGTCAGCGGCGATCGAGTACGGTGTTCACGCAATCCTTCGATATCGATGGGAGCTCCGACATATGAGGATCCGGCACCATAGTCGTGTTCAGCAAGTACGTCACCTCGATGGTTAACAACCATCGACCCACCACCGAAGGTGTCAACGGGCGTCTCTTCATCCGGTGTGAGATAGTAGGTACCCAAATTTGGTGCAACAAGGTAGGCAGTGTTATCGAGTGCCCGGGCTCGATTTTGAATACGCCATCCGTCATTAGCAACGAGAGGTTCAGGACAAGAAATCCGACAAATAACCTCTGCCCCATTCATCGCGAGGCCGCGAACATATTCCGGATAGGCCCCTTCGATAGCCAATGAGATGCCAAGACGTCCGATATCCGTGTCTGCAACTGGGAAAAAAGCGTCTAAATCTCTGCCGTATTCTGCGACCCACGCATCCCAGACGTCGTGCGGGCTGACCGATCGTTCAACGGGGAGGAGTGGCGTCACCTTCCGGTGTTTTAGGATGATGTCACCGTCTGGATTGATAATAAATGCAGTATTAAAGAACTTGTTTGGAAACTTCGGTTCAGCTTTCTCCTTCGCTGAGGCGACAATATAGGTCTCGAATTCTGTAGCATATTCACCAAGTGTGTTGGTCTCGTCACCAGGAATGTCTATCGCGATCTCGTCTGCGTACGTCGCGTGATCCATGTCCATGACTTCATCAGTGAATCCCTGAAGCGCCCCCTCGGGAATGACGGCAAGCTTCACTGGCAATTCGAGACTACTCAGCCACGTCGCCGCTTTGAGATTGTCGTGGATGTGGTCAAGATTCTTCTGTATATCGCTACGTTCTGTCGCACCCCAGACGGTTGGAGAGAGACCAACCGCAGTGTATTGTTCGATCTTCGCCATCGGTACTCGATTGTATTATTTGTGGATAGGACATAATTATGTGTGGTGCTGTCATTGACCGGGGTTGACAAGCAGAGACAATATTATCAGTGACCAACGACATTAATCAATCTCGTGGGCAAATAGATTTCTCGTAAGTTGACTGGGGCTAATAGATCGATTGATGTGAGTGATATTCACCGACAGTTTGGAACACTTGTCTTCCAATATTGACTCTAGCAGAACGGCTGACATTGGGGAGAGTCATCTCCAAAATAACAATGGAATATCACAATGAGAGGGAGGCGAGTTTGTTCATCAACGGAAGCCAGCGGATATCCTCGACGTCATGGAACCTCTCGGACCCTACATGACGAGCGAGATCGCGGACGAACTTGGGTGGTCACGACGGTCGGCCTATAACGTTCTCACTCGACTGCATGAGAACGACGAAATTCGAAAGAAGAAGCCGGAGGAGCGGCGGGTGATCTGGATTCGGACGGAGTAGCGGTCAGCTGCTAGAGAACTGAGTTCTGTGTAGCGACAAAAACCAGGTTGATACTACAGTGAAGCGGTGAACCGTTACAAATCGCGCGCTTGGACGGTTTTGCGATCGTTTTCCTCGGCTCGGCGAGAGGCGTCCTCGAGGACTGCTGCGACTTCCTCGTCAAGTGCATCGTAGAAGTCACTCGCCACATTCTGGTCTTCGAGCTGTTCTTTCACTGCCGCTTTGACAATCAAATTGCCCATACAAGCGCCCAGACGGGATAATACTACAAAAGACCAGTGGTGAAATGGTTGAAAAAGGACCAGTAATTCGGTTCACTGATGACAATATTCTTCGAGTAATTCGTGAGACCGAGTTTCCGGCGGTGACTGCTCGGTGGGTCGCAGATACGGTTGGGATGGAGCGACGGCCAGTGCATCAGCGGTTTGAGGAGTTGCATGAAAGGGGTGAGTTGGAGCGTGGAAAATTGAGTCCGCGGGTGGTTATCTGGTAAATTCCAGAAGAGTAGTGAGTATATTACTCCCACCATCATCATAATCGCTCTCAGGACCACCGATAATTAGATCTAACGCTCGGGTGATACCACCGACCGCGATCGTCTCCGGATAGCGTCCGTCATAGTCGAATTCATTGCCCTGTTGCAACCCTCAATAGACGATACGAATCGCGTGCCGAATACAGAGAAGGGATTCTGCTCTGTATCTCAAGCGCACCTTGCAATCGAGTGAAGACGGCATTACCCAGGACCCTCGACGTTCACGATCCAGGGTTCGCCACCGCAGAGCCAGATGATCCCCGTGTGGGCGGTATCAGTCGGATTCGTATCGCGGTGGATCAGCTCCGGCGGGACATGGAAACACTCGCCGATTTCGATCCGTGCACTGTTCTCGCCCGCTGGACCATACTCGGTCTCGCTCGGTCCGTCAACAGCATAGCCAAAATAGACATTCTCTCCATGGTGATGCCAACCAGCGGCGGCCCCTCCGGCTGCTTGGACACGCATCATGAGGACCGCAGCTTCAGGAAACGGTGTCTCTCGAATCAGGTTTGGACTCTCGACCGTTGACACGAGGTCGTCGGGACCGACAATGGCCGGCTCGGAGTCTATATCAGTAGTCGGCGGTGCAGCGACCTGCGTAATGTCAGAATCGCCAGTAACGACTGCCAGGATCTCCAGTTGATCAACCCCGCCGATGTACCTGTGAACGGTTGTGGGAGGCACGTGGAGGAAGTCGCCTGTCTCAATGGCTGTCGATTGACCTTCGCTATGTGCAATCCGTCCTTGGCCAGTGCGAACCCATCCATAGATGGCTCCTTCCCGGACGTGCCACGGCGTATTCTCGTCGATCCGAAGCAGCACGAACCGATAGTCAGCAACGTGAAACAGCGTCTGCTCAATGAGGCCAGCCATCGGTTCGGTCCGATCTCTATCCGTCGGATCGACAACTCGAATGTCACCGCTCATATCGTATCGGTGGAGTCGTAGCCGGATTACTTCTTTGTCGGGTGGCAAATTCAGGAAGTGTTCGCTGGCGACGCTCGTTGCGTGCCGTTGTGCTCGGTCGAGGAGGACTGTCGGTGTCTCAGGTGTATCATCGGTCACAGCGTTCGCGCTTTCCGTCAACGTTCGCTGGTCGGTGATCTCCGAGATCGTCAATTGGCGTACCACGGATAAAAAAGACTGAAGCGGTGGTTAGTTCGGCAGTTCCTTTCGTCCCATTTGCACACACGGCCAGCATGGGAAATCACCGAGGCCCTCACAGTCGCAGTCTTCGGGTTTGACATCGTCGTCATCCTCCAAAGGGAAGGCGTCGAGCGTCCCGTCATCAGCCGCGTGCTCGACGGCGGCCATGCGCTTGCAGAAGGCGTTGCGGTGGACGTGGTGCGGACACGTGCAGGCCATCAGTTTCTCGGTTACGTCGTCGATGGAGACGGTGTACTGGTGCTCAGCGGGGTTCTCGTGGCTCTCGGTGGTGACTTCGACCTGTCCGAGAGCCTCGACGCGGAACCGGAACTGTTCCCACTGTGCGCGTTTCTGTGCCGTCTCGTCAGCTTCACGGGCAGTGGATTGTTTTGTACTCATGGTCTTTCAATCTATTCAGGAAGACCAGTGCTGGTTCTGTTCGGACAGACATGCTCGTCCAAACGCGTTATCATCGACTGTTGATTGAAATAGTAGCTACTTCTGATTGATACGATTTATTGCGGTTCGCCTCCCTGCAAAACGATCTGCGGCTTAATTCGGGCTTCCCAGTACCACCCAGGTGGACACAATCTATACTCCAGTGGCGGTCATACTGTTGGGTATGGACGCAATGGTTATCGCAGACTTCGGTGGTACCGACGTATTCGAACACCGCGATGTCGAGAAGCCATCTCCTGGACCGACCGAAGTCTTGGTTCGGGTGCATGCGTCGTCAGTCAATCCTGTCGACTACAAGATTCGCCAAGCTGGATCATGGGCTGGTATCTCCCCACCAACAGTCATCGGGTACGATGTCTCCGGTGTTGTCGAAGCTGTGGGCGAAGCTGTCATGGACTTCGAACCTGGTGACGAAGTGTTCTACACACCAGAGATTTTCGGCAAGCAGGGGAGTTACGCCGAATACCACGTTGCCGATGAATCAATTGTCGCTCAGAAGCCTACAAATCTTTCCCACACCGAAGCAGCGGCGCTCCCGCTCGCTGGTGGAACGGCATGGGAGGCAATCATCACGCGGGGCAATGTGGCAGCTGGTGAGACGGCACTGATCCACGGTACCGGCGGTGTCGGTGCCCACGCCGTACAAATTGCGCACGCTGCCGGAGCACAGGTCATCGCAACAGCGAGCCCTGAAATGGTTGAACAGACCGAAAATATCGGTGCGACTCGCGCAATCGACTACAAATCAGAGGAATTTGCTGACGTAATCGAGTCAGAGTTCGATGAGCCGGTTGATCTCGTCTTCGACACTGTCGGGGGTGACACGCTGGTTGAAAGTACGGGCATTACGAAGCCGCATGGTCGACTGGTTACCATTCTCGAACCGGAGGGTGAATGGGGGAATGCGTACCAGAAGAACCTCACAATTGAGATGCTATTCCTCGAACGTAGCCGACGGCCACTCGAAGGATTACGACAGCTCGCTGAACGTGGTCAGCTCGAACCGGTTATCGATTCGGTTCTCCCCTTGGAGGAGGTGGCGAAGGCACACGAGATGATCGAAGGAAGCGGACTCACTGGCAAGGTTGTATTGGATATCGCCGGTGACTGAAATCGTCTTCTGATGAGAAGGCGTCGAGTGTTCCGTCGTCGGTTGCGTTTTCGACGGCGGCCATGTGCTTGCAGAAAGCATTGCGGTGAACGTGATGCGGACACGTGCAGGCCTCGGTTCCTCAGTCACGTCGTTGATGGGGACGGTGTACTGGTGGTCTGCGGGATTCTCATGGCTCTCGGTGGTGACTTCAACCATTCCGGGGGCCATCGACGTCGAAGGAAAATTGGTCGGCCTGTGCGCGTTTCTGTGCCGTCTCGTCAGCTCCCCTCTATGCTAATCGGGGTCGTCGGAATTTCATCTCGATACAATTCGAGACATTTACAGAGGGCACTGGCCAATTTCATATCTTCTATCAGAGAATAGTTTTAAGTTCCTGTTTCTAACGATAATATCTATGGAGTTCATTGACAGGCGTGAATTCTTAACACGTACTGGTGCAGTAGTTGCAATTGGTGCCGTCGCATCTCAACAGGGAATCGCCGAAAGTGCGGAAACACCCACAGAACAGGCCGTTGGCACTCTTGGCCCAGCAGGAAGTTACTCCCATCGTGCAGCTCTACAAGTTAATAATCAGGTCAAATTCTACGAGACCATGTTTGCCGCTGCAGATGCGGTAAGGTCGGGCGAAGTGCAAGCAGCTATTCTTCCGATTGAGAACTCAATCCAGGGTGCAGTTATCGATACACTGGATATTCTCGAAGATCGTGATCTGTATATTACCGCAGAGGTGAACGTTGAAATCCGGCATGCGTTGATGGCCCAATCACCCGATTTCACGAAAGTGGCAAGTCACCCGCAAGCACTTGCACAAAGTAGTGACTATCTTTCCAGAGAGTATCCGAATGCCGAGTTCCATGAAGTCGATAGCACCTCCGCAAGCGTTGAGTTGGCTACGAGGGACAGGTCAGTTGCTGCGGTAGCCCATCCTGATCTCGCGGAGAACAATGGTTTAGAGCTGCTTGCAACAGATATTCAAAACGTATCGAATAACGTAACTCGATTTGTCCGCCTCGAGACTGAACCTGCGACTGAGGGGACAAAATCAACGCTGCTTCTGTATCCTGGTCGAGAGGCTCCTGCCTTGTCCAGCGATGTTTTGGACATCTTGGGAGATGCGGATATCGACTTTACGCGCTTCGAGGCACGTCCTTCGATGAAAGCACTCGGAGACTATGTCTTTCATGCAGATTTTGAAGGTGATGACCCAGAAACTGTGATAGATACCATAGAACCGGCGTTTGACTGGGTGCAGTATCTTGGTACCTATGATTTGATTATGGATTGTCGTTGAGCCTCTATCGGCTACCAGCATGTTGCTCAGGTTGGTTTTGACAATAAACTGTAAGCTACGATGATAGACGAGAGAACGCAATACTAGTGGTCAATTTACAGAGGAAACAACTGACGACGATATTCTGACAGTGATGTGCGAGTCAGAGTTTCCGGCGGTGACCGCTCGGTGGGTGGCGGATACGCTTGAGATTGAGCGGCCCTCCGCGCATCGACGGCTGGAGGTGCTGCATGAGGATGGTGTGGTGGAGCGTGGGAAGTTGAGTCCGCGGGTGGTTATCTGGTGGGTTTCAGAGGAATAGACACTGTACTCGAATAGGAACCCAATCCGTCTACAATTCAACAGAAGTTCGGTGCGTTCGCACGGTCACACCGTTGGTGGAAGCAATTCCGTGAACTCGTCATCAAGTGTGTCGTCCATAACTTGGAGCAAGCTCTCATCATTTCACACAAGGAGGGAAATTGGTTGTAAGTCTGAGAAGAATGTGCTACTGAATACAGAGAATGGATTGATCAACCGGGCGACCCGGTCGGTATCGAGCCGAGTAGTTACAATCCCACCGTCACGTTCGCTGCCCAGTCCGGTTTCTCAACGTCAGTGCTCCCCACGTCGGACAGGGTGTATGTCTTCGTAATCCTCCGGGTGTGGTAGTCGGCCCAGACGAATTCGTATTCATAGTGGCGGATGACGCCGTCTTCGTCGAGCAGGAGTGTCGCTGAGAACTCCTCGTACCACGAACTCGCGTTCTCGCCTCCCGCCCACGAATCGGACAGCGCGTCGACGCCGGTGGCCTCGTAACGCATCACCGGAACGCCCTGGAACGTCTCGACGCCTTCGCGCTCGTAGGTGGCATCAATCGCAGCAAACGCGTGCTGGCTTCCGCTGTTGTTGTTGAACCATCCGCGCCAGAGATACCGCTCGCCCGACTCGTTGAACACCGGGGCGCGGGTAGGATTCACTACCGACTCGTTCTCCGTCCGGGACAGGGCGTACTCCGTACTTCCGTTCGAGTAGATGGAACGGTTCCCCGAAAAGTAGCCAGTGGTGTGTCCGAGGTACTGTGAGGCGCCGGACTCGACAAGAAAACGGCCCGTCTCGTTCATGTATTTGAAGTTCTTCTCTGAAGGGTGGAGAACGCGGTCCTTCCGGGTTTTCTCGGTTGAGAGCGTGAAACTCGTGTTCGCCAGCGCGGTCGCATGGGTGTCAAACACCGACTGGTCGATGGCCGACGCGTTCGGGAACTCGTCGGGGGACGCGTCGGGCGACGGCCCGTTCCCGCCCGTGCCTGAAAGTCCAGTACATCCCGCGAAGACCAGGAGGGCGACGACGGCGATCGCTGAGAGCGAAGACATACGCATGGGTGACTATTCAAATAATTCATATTTAACGCTGATGGGTAACGCCATCTCTCGGATACAGGGCGAATGCCACCCTAACCCAGTATTGTGACTCTCAAGAGAATCAGTCCCAAACCGATTGCAAGATACGCGCTATGTATTCATCATGGCTTGTGGAACATATCACCGATTGAGAGATTCAAGGAGGCCGAATTCGTCTATAACCTTCTGGGTCTCGAATACGAGGACAACATCCACGTCGCTCTCTCGTGTGACTTCCTTCGTCGGGTTCACAAAACTTCCTGTGAGCTACGCACTGCAAAGACGATCCTCGTTGACTTCGAGTGCATCTCGGATCTGTGGACGTTGGGTTGGTTTTGTTATCGCCCATTGCAGTGGAGTATCGGAGATTGGTTACTGTGATACAGGCACCAAGGCGCGATGCCGGAACCAGACATCGATTCCCTCACCACTGGTTTCGATGCAATAGCTGTAAGAATCCAGTTCACGCCCAGTCTCGTCTCCGAGATTGTCCTGCAGGACGTCCGTGATGGTGCCTTCTTTCCCATGGTGTTCACTGTCGGGATCAGTCTCGGACACGTAGACCTGTACGTTGTCGCCTGGTTGGTAGGGGTCGCTCGCTGGTTGAGGCACGTCCTCCATCGTTACTCGGTATTCTGTATGGTGAGTTTTTATTGGTATCGGACATCCGTGTGATTCGATGGCTAATAGTGATTCGCAGAAGTTTTCATACCCTCTATCGCAGCAGTTTCTCGACTGGTTGAAAATGCGTTGACCGATACAAAGCGTGTATTCAGCAGGTATTCTTGGTGTGGTACGCGTTCAAATTTCGGTAGACGTTCTGGGCGTACCTCTTTCCCAGTTATGCACTGGAGGTCAAGACTGGGATGTTTCGTCCCCGGAGCCAATACTCGCCTCCGGCGAGCAGGCCATACGCGATGAGATAAATCGGTGCCCAGAAGAGTACTAAAGCAAAGGCAGGCGCATCGCCCCCTTCACTTCCAATAATGGGAAGATGAATGGCGACGTGCCAAAGCAGCAGAATGAGCGCCATGAGTATGGATGGGCCACGAATGTCGTAGCGCATCCAGAGCAGGATAGGGATACCAATCGTGCCGAACGCGAAGAGTGTAGCCAACCCGAATGATGACCAGAATGACTCCGTGATTTGGATGTCGGGCGATTGAGCACTATACGCGAAGACGATACCGGCGTAGACGATGCTGGCAAGGCCACCACTCAGGATGACTCGTTTCCAGTCTCCAAGCGATGACTGCCACTTGTGGAGGGACGGCATACACTAACAAACGTATGATAGGGAGATAAGTCTAGACTCTTTATCGAACGATCGGACTGCGACATTCCTACCCCTGTTTCCTGACTGATACGCGCTGTGTATCTCGCACGACCTTTCTAAGAGACACTGGTGAGTAAAGAAAACCAGTGCTGGATTCTTTCGCTAATCCCTATAACCATTCATTGGCCTATACTGACAATGTTCACCACGTAGATTCCAATACAAGCCGGTAGCGAAGGGATCCAAAAGAGATTGGAATGACGCTGGTGAGAAACGAATGAACTTGGGTGGGATATATCTTCACCAGCCGCCGCCAAACTCGGCAGTCAGACCACACAGCTCGGAGAATTTCGTCAGATACCGTTTCTTGCTCTCTTGATTCAACGAGACATATAAGAAAAACTCATCGGAGAGGTTTCTTTGCCTCCGCATTGGCTCTCCGGTGGGATGAGTCGGCTCTGAATTGAGGATCGCATTTTTGGAGCCAGGAACATAGGGAAACGAGTCTAACTGGTCGATGAGATCGTACTCTTGGATCAGGAGATCAACCGTCTCTGCCATCGCATCTGATTGATTTTCCTCAGCGCATGACCACACGCGATCCCCGTTTGCAGAAAGATGGACGATATACGCTGTATCGACTGTAGAAGAAGTATCAGAGACGACTTCATCTGAAGTAGTCACAATCTCTCCCCCATTTTCAACGACCGGGAGATCTGCTTCATCACCGTTTGCGAGCGTGTGAATCAGCGAATCAATGTACTCCTTTGACTTTGGTTCGATTTCCTGCGCTAGTGAATCGTCAATTTCTGCAATTACGAGCTGCGTCACTCGCTCAGCGAGGCTTTCTTTTTGCTGTTGGAGTGTTTCGACGGCGTGTTGTCGTGCTTCAATACGATGAGCAATGGTATCTGCTTCGCCTGTCTTGACGAGCTTCTTTGAGAGGAGTTTCAAGACGTGCCAATTGTCTTCGAGCTCAGCAATCGAGAACTGTGCTAATGAGACCTCATCAGGACGAGAGCTGTTTTTGCGACGACGGAAGATCTCAAACTGACTGCCGGTCGTTAGGAGTCCCCAATCAACCCCTTTCTGTCGCATGTAGCTCGTTAATTGGCAACGATCGGCATCAGTGAGTGTACTATCGCAACCTTTCGCTTCGATGAATACGACGGGGGCGGTTTCGATGAGCAGGGCGTGATCTGCGCGGGTGTTCCCTCGACCGATTTGCATCGGATATTCGAGTTCGACTTCTGGTGAAAACATATCCCACCCAAGCAGCTTGATGAGTGGCTGGATGAGTTTTACCTTCGTATTTTCCTCATCCATTTGCGGTGCTTGGTCGATTAGAGATTGGGACCGTTCGACGTACGCTGTGATCTCAGATTCGTTCATCGATTAGTTAGTCCTCGCGTGCGTCAGCGACGAAGCGGTAGAGACCTCGATTGACCTTTTCAACCCATCCAGCATCGACAAGTCCGCGAAGATCCCGATTGATGTGCTGTCTACGGGTATCGAGCTGTTCTTCGAGGCGTTTTGGATTGGCATACCCCCAAGGTTGTGTCTCGTCCTGCTTTGAGCACTTCTAGAATAGCGTCTTGGCGGTCGTTTGGTTCGAACTTCTCGTTAACCATTATGATGAGAGGTGTTACTTGATTACAATTAATGTTACTAAAATATTGTTGGTATGAGTTACTGCGATCGTTAATAGTATTGTTACTATATAATAGTCGACGGCTAACTCTACAAGTTTTGACCAGCGATAGTGCAGAGGAGCTTGGATAGCCATGTCGGACGGCGTACGAGGTTTTGAACGGGCTTGCTGAAGAGGGGAGATTCGCAAGAAGAAGCCAGAAGCGCGTTGGGTGATTTAGATTCGGTTGGAACAGCGATCCATAGCTAGAGACGTGAGTTCTGTGATCAGAGCCCTACTGTTTTATTCCTGTAATAGAGGTAAACAGGAACGGAAATGAAGAAAAGGAGAAATGCAGAGATCACGTAGAGCCATGCTCGTGGCTCCCAATTAGAGACATTCCTCACTTTACGAATATCGACATACATCACTATAGGGAGTAAAAGGATTAGTAAGCCAGTTAGTGCACTCGCATTTCCTGCTACAGCTCCAACAAGAATTAATGGAATGCCGATGATACCATAATGCCAATTTCCAGCCTCCTTTGAATTATTTTCACCGTTTGCGGAGTCATCTACCAGGTCAGTGCTCTCTATTACTTGATTTCTAGCAGGTTTCTCTTCCTCGGTCTCTCGAATCTCGGCTTTGATCGCATCCCTGTCCTTGATCAACGGCTCAAGCACGTCCGGAAGATATCCTCGGTCATCACAAATTGAATAGCCGATATCCGGCACGTCCTCCCGATCGGCGTGGCACTCACAGCGGATCTTCTCTGGACTCACGTTCCGCGTGACGATGATGTTCGGATACAACGACGAGAAGTCAAGTTCGTGAACGTCCTCGTGCAGCCCGACGTCCGGCGCGAACGTGAACCCACCTCGGTCGGCGTCGTGCAATTGGCACATCGTCTTGAACTGCTCATGGCGCCACGAACGCCACGGGACAAGCACGTCCCGCCTTCGTGCTTCCTGGATCTGAACCCCTGTCAGAATGTTCCCGATCGACGACCACGCTAACTCCTGCAATGGCTTCCCTGACTGCTCGACGAGATACAGACAACCATCGAGATTAGTCTGATTCCACATGAACGTATTCGAGCCGTCGATGATCACCCGCCCGGGGAGATTGTACCGTGCTGGAGAGTGTCCGACTTGCCCGTAGCTTTCGTATGTCGATTTACCCGTCAACTGCTGCCAACCTGGCCGTCGTCCAAGTTGGAACTCCACATCGAGCCGATCGGCCTGTTGAAAGAGAACCGGTATGAGGTCACTCGTATTCAGAAACAGAACGTCGGGGTCAACCGACTCTACTCGATCCGATAGCGTTGCTAACACGTCCGCACCACTCCCAGCTATCGTCTCATCGTTGACCGTGAGTTCAGTAACCCTCTCACTCGCGAGTTCTGTCTCCGAGACGGCAATCTGCATCTGGGAAAGTTTGTGGGCCGGTAGTGGGTCAATTCCTTCTTCGAGACAGTAGCGGAACTCTCGCGAGAAGTCGACGTTGTAGCAGCGATACTCACCAGGCGAACCCCACTTGCTCACCATTCGTGCCACTGAGTTCACCGCCTTGAGGTCAACTACATCCACCTGGAGGACTCGTTCGGGATCGTGCCGAAAGCTCACGCGTTCATCAACCACAGCAACCCGAACAGCGGCGGGATGGTCACGAAGTGCGGCACGTGCTGTCGAAAAATCGCCGTCACCATGCACCGACACGTAGATTGTCGGTGTATACGACTCATCGACTTCACACTCCACCCCCGTCTCAGTTACCGACCATCTGAGCACGTCGCCGTCGACGTAGTCGATTTTGTACACCATCGTCTCATCTCTGCCCGGTCAAATCGCCCTCTATGTGATCGAGTCGCTCTTCCAAATCATCGATCTGCTTTTGCTGTTCGATGACCATCGAAACCAGCGCTGGAATCTCGATGAACTGGTGGTTCTGAACTCCACTCGCATCAGCATGCGCGCGGGCATATTCGAAGAGTCGATCGAACACAGCCTGGTCAGTATGCCGGAGTGCCCGCCGATACTCTTGCCACCGCGACTCCATCGCCCGGAGCAAATCACGATACGTTGCGTTAGTACGCCCCATTCGCGCGCACCTCCGGTGAAACATCAGCATCAACGGTCGCCGGATGCCGATCGGCGAGAATACGTTTCCAATACGCGAGTGTCGTTTGTACTAACCCATTCTCCAACGGGTAGACCAACGTCTCGTACTCCTCACCTGCGAACCGTGGGCCGAACTGGGTCTGTTCACACCGAATCGTCCGATCAGCAATCTCGTGAATCGGTGCTGTTAGCGTATCGTCCGTCTGCAACGTCAGCAGCACCGGGATCTCAAACCGCTCAGCAAGCGCGTCGATCCGCTTAGCCACGTTCGAAAGCATGCGCTCATCATCACCACGGGGAAGATCCTCTGATCGGTAGAACCAGTCGATCGCCGGGAGGACGGCAATCGTCGTCTCGTCCGTAATCTCTCCAGTAAGGTCCTGCATGAGACTTTGGTGTTGCCACGGGGTGAACGCCCGAGCAATGTGAATCCGGTCAAGGACTCGCATCGAGGGGGTAATTCGCGTCAGCGGGTGTGTTGTTCCGTACCCGTGAGCATCGATCCAAATAGCTGAGCCCTGATTGAGGAGAAGCTGGTCGAGAACGAGCGACTGGAGTGAACCAGTCATGCGCTCGTCGGTTTCGAGCAGTGTAATGCCGGGATCAAGTGACGGGAGTTCTGGCGATGTCTGGCGCATCATCACGAATGGTATTTCTTCGGGGTTTCAGATAGGCAAGCCAGGGTCGCTTCCAAATGTTCCAATACAGAAATAACCGACGTCCACCAGTGCGAGTTCTCGCCATGCTGGACGCCACAGCAACACGAGAACATACACTCTGCAATTGGTGGTATGAATCGATGCACGGCATCTGTAGAAACTCGCTAAAAACACAGATTGTTCCGGACTAGTTGACCAGTCTAAGTCCCACAGAGAGCGTGTCTTCAACAGTAAAGTGAGAACCGCACTTGGAACTTGACAACTGTTGCTAACTACAGAGCAGCAACGATGGCCGCCGAATTGCACCGGATATAGGAGAAGGATCAGAGATTCTCACGGTTCTCATCCTCAGTAGGACTACTGTTAATATGGGTTTCCTCAGTGATAATGAGACACTCATCGGGGTGCGCTTTGTCGACAGTTACCTGTACAAGGTCTTCAGATGAATCTGTCAACTGTGCTCGCATAAACGGCCCTTCCGTTGTAGAAATAGGAACAATGTCATTCGTCATCACAACACTGCAATCAATAGATACGACGAATAATATAAGTATATTCCTGCTGGCGATTCGCCATCCTTTCTCATCTGTGACAGAGATATTCAAGAAGAAGTTTAACTAAAGGATAGTATTACCCGTTGCAGAATGCTTCTATCATAGGACAATAGAAGGCACCCCATAACAATACCCAGTGCAGCCATTGAATGCAATGCGAGCGTCGCGAGAGGTCTTCGGTTGCCAGTTACCTCCGCAACGTTCGAACACCGGAATGGAAACCAGTGTCGTGTTTACGTCGGCCCTGACCTAGTATGGTCGTGCTCTAGTACCAGCACAACTATACTAACTAAATATTTGGTGAGGGAAAATTCAGGGTGAGAACGGGTTGCCTCTTGGAAAGTGTACCATTGATACTGCATTGATGGAGGCTTCAGAGCCTCGGTGGTTTGAATCCATCCCCGTTCGTTTATCAATATTCATCGCTCGAAATAATTTCTGTATGCATATTCACAGATACTACTGCTGATCACTCTAAGTCGAGGTCGAAATAGCCATCATAACACCTTGGAGAATACAATATTTCTATTTAAAAGCCAAAATCTATACAATTATGCCACATTTTAGCACCCATGTCGAAGGTCTAACTTGGTCGTTATTGGCCTTCGATGAGTCTGAGTCAGCATACAAGCGTGGATGTGTCATGGCTGACTACCACGCTTTCCATTTGCCATCACAGCCAGAGTCTCCTGTATTTCAGATGATATAAATTGTTATGAAATAGCACATAAATTGTTTAAATATCAGATCAGTTGACGAAGGTCTAGTGTCGTCGAGGATGGAAAACTGCTCGTAGCGAATTCAGGCTATCTGCACGAGTGGTCGCACCTCTTCCTACAATTCGAAATGCTCGTTGTCACCGAAGACCATTTGCTCACAAAGAGTCATTGTCCCCGACCAACATACCACAAGTAATTTAATAATAGAGTGACAATCTCTGATCGAGTACCAATGCATGACTTGACTGGCTTTCAACGTGACCTGCTGTACGTCGTAGCCGGGTTGGACGACCCGCACGGTCTCGCTATCAAAAGCGAACTCGAAGACTACTACGACAAGGAAATTCACCATGGGCGACTCTATCCGAATCTGGATTCACTAGTCGACAAAGGTCTTGTCGAAAAGGGCGAAAAAGATCGCCGGACGAACATCTACACGCTGACTCAGCGTGGCCAGCGAGAAATCGACGCCCGGTGGGACTGGGAGCACGAGTATGTCGAGCAGGATACTCCGACAGCCTGACAATCTCTCCGTCGTCTTCCTTTTACCAAACCGCCACAGCATCGACGCAACCTACGGATTGCTACCACGAGCGCTTTAACGCAGATCACTCTATCAGAGCTGTAGTGAATCGTGAGACCGATCGGAGAAGATGCTGGTTGGGAGATGGGTATTAGCTATGATTGTTGGAGGCGGTAAGTGAAAGCAGTGTTTCAAGTTGTGAGCTCCCCCAGTAGCGAACCGTTTCACTTCGGCGATCATAGTCGATGACGTTATGATCGGCGAGTTTCGGGAGATGCTGATGATGTAATCGGAGCCGGATTCGATACTCTTCACATTCCTCAGCAAGTGTGGTCTGGACATGACTGCTGAGCTCGGAGAGCGTGGCACTCTCAACCTCGGTACCATAGAAATAGTGGAGAATGTGGCGGCGATAGACGTTAGCAAGCAATTTGAACGCGGTACTAAGTGCTAGTGTAGATGAGGATGGATTACGAGTCATAAGTGAGTCTGAACAGTGAGCATTTGATAGTACAGTGAGGTGGGGGTGGCCAATGCTTCTTACTAGTATATAGTACTTCATTTACTAATTCAAACTCATCGCTGCTAAGTCTTGCGATTGGCTCACTGTTATTTTCAATGAGGACAGTAATGACAGTGGTTGCCTAGATATTTTCACATCGAGAATAATACTTTTGGATAGTGCAATAAAACATCCGTGTATCGCACTGTACCAAAATACGATTCTCGAGTGTATTCTCTCCTTCCAATCGTCGGTTCTACATCAGCCTCAACGAGCCACTACCTCGTGCTTTGGAATCGACACAATGTGTTTGAAAACGTAGTGTGTCTACAGTTTGCTAGCTTCGAGTTCAACAGTGCCCTCACTAGAGACCGTAACTTGGTACCCAGCATACTGAAACGAAACGGATCCGTTTGTTCGGGGGGTGCCATCTGCTTTAGGCGCAAAGAGTTCATCAAGGGCTTCCGGATTGATGACAGTATACAATGTGTTGAGGTCATCTGGCGCGCATTGCTTGGCATCTGCGACGGCGGTGAGCACGCGTGTACTTAGTGATGGTGGCGATGCGGCAGATGATCCGGTGGTGGTATTTGATGAGTGCATAATTTGCTTGCTCGTGCTAAATAGCGGTGTGAAGCCGGAAAGACGCTGGATTCGGCTGTTATTCCGTACTCTGAGTGGTACTGGAAGCGTCTTTTTATAACCCGTGGATATCTCCGCTGAACTATTGGACAAGATCCGACAAAAGTTCCTCGCCTTCTGGATAATTAGAGACAACAGAATTGTCCAACCGGTGGTACCTTACAGACCTTCTTCATAAAGACCCTGCGTTTGCAAGCCCGTCTGCAAAGGAGATTGCATCAGAAGACGGATAGAATGAGCGAGCCTGATACCGAACCCACCCTCTCCGTCACCATCGACGATGTGTTACAAACGCTCGCTAACCACCACCGCCGCCAGACCCTCTCGTACCTTTCGTCCACAGCTGACTCTCAGTGTACTGTGGACGAACTCGTTGCTCACCTCCAGGCACATCCCACAGAAACGGAGTACACAGAGCGCCAACTCCGACAGCGATTGCACCACATTCATCTCCCGAAACTCATGGACGTTGGGCTCCTCACGTATGAGAGCAATTCACAGCAGATTCAGTACTCGAGCCATCCACAGGCGGAATCGCTCCTCGCATACGTTGAATCGATACGTGAGGGGGCCGAACCCAAAGGGACGACGAGTGCTGTCTCCGAGAGTGCAGTGATTCATCGATTCGCTGAATGAGATGACGACGTCTCCGCTGACGCATCCATCCTCCTTCTTCAACAGGCATCACAGCCGATGCGGATCGAAGCAGAGAGTATTATCAAGTGACAAGTAGCAGTCGGAGTATGTTTGTATTGGATCGGTAACCAGAAAGCGCCGTATAACAATACCTACTGCAGCCATCGGATAACCTGCGAACGTCAAAGGAAGGGACGGTGTTGCTCTGTTCCTGCGACGTTCGAGCCCAGTAGAGGAAGCCAGTCAAACGCCGTGTCCAACGTCATACTCATGGACGCGATTATGCGCACCCGTGCAGCGACGCACACCGCGTACACGCGATGGTTCTCCACGGGAACGCGGATGTTCCTGTACTTCACTGCCACCGTCATCGGTTTCGACACAATGGGAATCGACGTCGGTATCCTGTACGTGTTTGCGCGAGCGCTCGCGTGGGGTCTCGCCGCCGCCGTCGCGATTGGTGTCGGGGTTTCGTTCGGCTGGGGTGGCAGGGAATACGTTGCCAATCATATCGAAGGATGGATGAGCAGTGCGAGTCAGGGCACCCCGAGTCCGCAACCGAGCGACGACGACTGAACAGTCTCGGTTCGTATTATTATTTTCAGTATCAATACTCGAGAGTAAGCTTCAAAGAACGTGCGACCGATAGTCACGCCAATGCGCTCTCCATCAGATTCACTGACAGAGATCATCGAACGATGTCTGCATTGCCACCGAGAGACATCTCACTCGGTTCAGATCGAACTCCTGACTGAAAACGAAGAGAGAGAACGCCGCCTTGTCGCGGGAACCATATCGCATCACAGAATGCCACGAGTGCGGGGCAACAACAAAACACCGAGTGAATAGTACATGACTGTCATTTTGAGAAGAGGAAGTCCAGAGCGAGAACGGACTGCTTGGTAGAAAAACACCAACGACGTGTTGTCGATAGCGGCTACTTTGTAGTCTCTGTGGTTCGATTCCCCTTCCGTTTGTAGTGCGATCACCGACAATGACTATTCCGACTGAGCCAGACATTGAACGTCCCGTCTTTGTTCCGTTCCGTTCTCATTGCGTATTAGTCATGACTTTCATGCAATATGGAAGTTGGGGACGGCGCTTTCGGAAATTTGAATCGGCTGATTTCGGTAGTCTCGCGGGTTGGCAGCTGTTTTGGTTGCACGTTTCTGGATAATCACGCAACACGGATCAATGATCAGTTCATGACTACTCGGAAAACTCCTAGCAATACCGTTCTCACCGAGTACGTACGAGAACTATCGCAACACAGGACTGAGCGCGGCTGTATCTGTCATGGCGCTACATTTAGATCGATAAGAGGATCTTATTCCGATGAAGTACAACTCCGAATACAGAGAATTCGATAGTAGTTTCGAGGTTCGAAGTTCAGACTGATTCTGGATTCACCACCAAAGGGGGACGCACGGACATACTTTGACTCATTTATTGTCAGACGTAACCAAATTCGGGGCAAAACACTCGTATCGGAACCGCTGAGTGGGTATCTCCTACATTCAGCGTTTGCTCGGAGCTGATATTTATATATGGCGATTGGTAGTGCTATCCTTATTGGGAGTGCAGGTTATCGCCTGCTCCGGTCATAACGATGCCTCCCAGTCGGCGACTTGTTCGACAACCTCATCCACTGAAACGGATCCTCCCTGTTGGTCAAGATACTACAACACGTATCGTCGCCGTTCTTTACTGAATAAGTCGAAAACAGTATCCAATGTTACCATGATTACTCATCAGTTTTTGGTCACCCGATAGCAATAGCGTTTGGGTATTCAGCTATCGGCATGGGGGAAACACCCAGTAGAACTAATGTGTCTCTCACCAGCTTCTCAAAACGCCACTATTCTGTTCTCATCTGATTTTATGGCGGCATATATAGAATAAATATCCGAAATAGTTATCATGATTGGCCACTCTGCTATGAGATAGCACAGCACTCATCCATAATGTGGCTCCTTTATTCCAGCTTCCACACCGACAATCACCATGACTCCACACAATACCTCACGAGCGATAGCTGACAGCCTTGACGCCTTAGACCATCCACTAACACATCCCTCTACACTGCTTACTGAGCGGATTGTGACGGCGGTCGCCGATGCGGCCGATTGTTCGCGTCAAGAGCTCGCCCCCCTCTATGAAGTCGTCGATCCCGACGCGTTGGATAGCCTCTTTGCGCCGACCTATACGGGTGGCACACGAACTGACGGCCGAGTTCAGTTTGCGTATGCTGGCTACGAGGTTGTTATACACAGTACAGGCGACGTAAACGTGAGCCCGCTCGACGCGGCTGGCGAGTAGCACCACGAATACGTCACCGGTCGGTCATCCACTCTCCTTCAAGCGAAGTATAGTTAGCGTCGGCAGACTATTCGTGGGTGGCAACAACCAGCAAGCAGAACCATTCGCATCACGAGGAAGGCATTCAGTGCTCTAAGCTTACTTGTAGAATCTCCCAAGCTCAAGGAGCCTCTCGATCTGAGAATCATCGCGATAGCGGACGGTTTCACTCCGGTGGTCATAGTCGATGAGCCCATGGTCAGCGAGCTTCGGCAGATGCTGATGGAGGAGTACTGACCGTCCCTGCTGCGCTGACTCTATCTCATCTCCCTGCGTCTGGATGCTCGTCGTCAATTCAGAGAGTGTTGCAGTGCCACGCTCTGTCTTCTGGAGGTGCTCAAGGATCACTCGTCGGTGCTGATGAGCAAGGAGGGCGCAGGCCGTGTCGACGGAGAGGGGCTGATGTACGGTGTTTACGGGTTTCATCACTATGTTGCGTTGAAGTCAGTAATCACAAAGACAATACCTTATCACTTAGGGAGCTCTGATTGAGCAGAGTCTCAGAACACCACTCGGAGGTCATGTCCTCGGTTACTGGGCAGCGGTTGGTGGTGTGAAGAACGTCGTCAAGAGCTTGCGGTGAGCTGCCTGCAAGTGTTGGTGAAACGTCGGTCCTGAAATTCTAAGTGTGTCGGCTAATTCAGCACCAGTACTCTCACGAGGTGACTCGAAGTAGCCACTATAGTAGGCGGTCTGCAGGATTTCGTGCTGGCGATCAGTTAGCTGGTCGCGTACCTGTTCACGGAATCCAGTGGGCGAATCACTTGAGCGCTCACGTTCTCGTTTAGCAGCGAGGGTGGCCTTAGGATGGACAGTCTGGACAGCATCGACAAATGATCGCAGTTCAGTTGCAGTCGGTACTTTGACGGTGAGTGTTCCGTGTCCATTCGTGGCGGTTGCTGTTTTGATTGTGGCGCCTTGTTCGATGAGGCGGTTCAAAGTAGTTGTCTCACTTTGAAAGAGAAATTCAAACCTGCTCGTCTCCTCATGCGTGGTGATGCACCGTGCTTGCCGGACGTCTGGAGAGCAGTCAGCCCGCTCGAGAATTTGCTCTGGAGCTACATCCTCTGCCTCAATGTATTCCAGGAGATCGCCATCGTTGGTCTGGACAATTCCATCAAGGGTGATTGAACAATCAAGCTCCTCAGAGACAGTCACGAAAAAGCCGTCCGTCTCAGTGAGATCAAAGTCGAGTTCGACTACGCGATCAGTAAATAACAGTTGCTGGGTTTTGAGCGCATAGATCGCATAGCCGAGTGTCTCACCTAACTCGTCGAAAATCGCTTGTTCGTGTTCACTAAACATGGCGGCCTGCGTCCCATACACGACGAGGACACCGTACGTTGTCTCGTTATAGACGAGCGGAACACAGAGAGCGGAGCGGTACTCTTGCGATAGAGCTGCCTCGCGAACCGACTCTGGAAACGCTGGATCAGTCTCTATATCGTCGATGATGTGGATCTCACCTGTTTCGAGAGCCTGTGCCGCCGCTCCTTGTTCCGTATCCGTTGGGTTGGCCTCGCGAATGGCTTCGAGATACGTCTCTTCAGTACCGTATGAAGTACGGATGCTAATCCCCTCAGTTGTAGGCTCGAGATCTCCGATGAGTGCTGCTTGGTAGAGCTCCGAGGCGACAAGGTGTTCACAAACCATGTCCTCGATCTCGCTCTGTGTCGTCGCTTCAACCATGGATTTGTTGACTTGCCTGAGGACAGTATTGATCTCGGAGATTGTCTGGAGGATTTCGCGTTGGCGCTGCAGGGTTGCTTCCCGCTGTTTCTGTGCCGTGATGTCCTCGGCAACCCCGACAATTCGATGGAGCTCTTCCGCGTCATTATAGACTGGAAAGGCACGATCAGAGACCCAGCGAATCGTCCCATCGGGCTGGACAACCCGATACTCTGCGATGTATTCTCTCTGCGGTGTCCTGGCTCGCGAATCGTGTACGATGTGGTCGAGGAATTCCTCGACTTGCTCACAATCATCAGGATGGACGGCGTCCACAAACGTCGGCAAATCCTGATAGAGCGATTCGCGTGAGCGCCCCCATACATCTTCATAAGCGGGATTTACATACGATATTTCGGTCATTTCGGCATCCGCCATCCAGAGCACGCTGTCGATTTGCTCTGCAATCTGGCGGAAACGCGCTTCGCTATCACGACGCTTTTGCTTGTGCGTTTGCTGCTCGGTGAGATCCCGGATGATCGCAGTAAAGAGCCGTTGCCCGTCGTATGTCTGCTCTGTGAACGAAAACCGGAGTAGAATCGTCTCCCCATCAGCATGGAGGCCGACTCGTTCGAGTGTTGTTTGAAGCACTGACTCTGAATCGTCTTCGGAGGTGGAAACTGCCACTTCAAACTGCTCGCAGTAAGAATGAACATACTCTGATGGGAAGAGGAGGCTCATATGCTCCCCAATGAGGTCGTCCACCTCGTAACCAAACAACTGTCCGGCAGCCGGATTTGCAGAAACGATCATTCCCGCTGCGTCGAGCGTGAGAATAGCCTCGCCTGCGTCTTTAACTAGGGTTTGGAAGAACGTCGGATCGTCGATGCCGTCGACAAGGAGGTTATCGTCGGAATGTGTCTCTGGTGCATCTGATTCATCTGAGGGGCGCATCTCACGGTGTGGTGCGCAGTGAGATGGAATAATCCTTTAGTTTGCCATCAATAGGACGTAACAATCAATCTACTCGATATTGGTCTGGGCATAGAGATATTGTTCATGGAACAAAGGGCTCAGATGCCTATTCACTAGTATCAGTGCACCTCCCTGCTTTGTGCTGAGCCCCGACCCGAATGCCAGCATCTTACTCCCATCGGGTGATCAAGTGAGAACCGCCGAGCACTGCCGGACGTGGGATGGTTATTGCTCGTCGGCCTTGAGCTCAACCGCACCCTCACTCGAGACAGTGACCCAGTACCCTGCATAGTGGAACGAAACTGACCCATGTGTCCGTGTCGTCCCATCTACGAGTGGTGCGAACAGCGCATCAAGCGCCTCTGGATCAATCACATCGTACAACGGCGTAAGGTCATCTTCCGATTGTCCCTGTGCGTCTGCGACGACGGTCACCACGCTGGTACTGAGTGACCGAGGCGGTGTAGGTGGTGGTTCGTTATTGGTATTGGTTGACTGCACGTGTTCACTCCTCCTTATGAATCGTGTCGCTGAATGCAATATTTGACGGGTTCATCCACTATTCTGTGTGATCGGCTCTACTGGAACGACCCTCAAATAACCCAGGGATAGTAGAGCTGATGTGTTGCTTCACTTCCCACAGGTTCCAATCCACCATGACTGCGTCTCCACTGAGCAGCGACAACCGCGAGCATCGCTTCAACGTGTGAACCATCCCGATAACGCACGGTCTCACTCCGCAGGTCGTATTCGATGACGTCGTGCTCGGCAAGTTTCAGGACGTGCGTATGGGAGAGTGTGAGCTGTGCTTTGCCGGGCGAGGTGATTCCGTCGACTTCCTCGTAGAGCTGCTCGGCAAGCTCGTCGAGTTCGGCAACGTCACTGTCCTTTGTCTCGAGATACGAGAGAACCTGGCGTCGATGTTCTTGGCGGACCGCTTGTAAGGGTGTCCAGTACCGAGAGTACTTCAAAACACATCAGCTTTCACGACAGTCCGGACAGTAACCGTCTTCGAGGTAGATTTCGAGCATCGAATCACCACAGTTCGCGCACACAGCGAGGATCTCGGTGGATTCCGTATCGTCGTCCGTCTTAGCCATCGTCCTCGTCACCTCCCTCACTTTGCGTGGTGAGGTCGAGTATCGCTTCGAGCTGCGGGTAGCTACGGTAGCGAATCACCTCACTGCGCTCGTCATACTCAATGACATCGTAGTCGGCGAGTTTCGGTAGGTGGATGTGGACGAGCTCGATTCGTGCCTGTTCAGGGGCCGTGATGGTGGCAACTTCCTCGTGAACGTAGTCAACTAATTCATCAAGGTCAGTGACATCTGTTTCCGTGGCACTGAAGTATTGGATGGCAGTGCGGCACGTAGCATTCGCGAGCACGTTGCTGGCGATGCTGGGTGTGAGGTCTCGCGTCGATGGGTGACCGGTTTGTGGTGGATGATTCATTGGTTGGGAGTATGTGGTGTGCGTGGGACTCACGTTTCTCCACGGCAGCATAGAGAGAAAGGAAGATGGTGGGAGTGGTGTTCTGCGAGGCATTCCTGTGATAATGATCACAACATAGTTCTTAACTTCTGTGGCCGTTCAAACAGGGTGCTTTTAAATACCAATAGGTGGAACCGGGTTAGTCCGATACAGTTTCGCTTGATGACCCCAGGAGCGCATGTTCAAGCAGCGCTTCTTTGCCACGCCGAATCAAATCCGAGAGCGACTGCTGACTGAGGTCGAAAGAGATGTCAGAAAAGGCGGCGGCTGTCTGTGAAACTACTGTCCAAAAGATAGATTCCGAGGACACCTCGCTGACCAACTCTTGGACGTCAACCCACCGCATAATGAACTGAGTCTTTTTCGTTTCGAACGAACACAAACTAGGTCACGTCCGTTGCACCAGCGATACGAGTTACTGTGATTGGTGCGCTCCACCGGTTCTCACGGCGGTCGCATCCATGCAGTCAAGACAGCCAAACACCTCGTTGTCATTGTTCCCAAACACACGGGCAAAGTCTTGCGTGACGAACGCCCCACAGTTATAACATCGATATTCGCCAGCAGACGACTCATCGAGTGATCTCGGGTGTGATTGTGTGTCTGGCATCGTTGTGAGTAATGATCTCAGGCGTTGTTCATGCGCTTCCGGGTTGTATTCCCACACCGCGTACATTCGCTCATTCGGTATGGTTCTCGTGAGAAGGCAGCATTCGTGTTACCAGTACTCTCTGTGACAATCTCAACAGTCACACGATGAGGTGTTTGTGTACCACAGTGGCTGCACTGTTCAACTGTCTTCGTGAGATCTTGGTTTGTAGCCATTGTCTTGAACGATCGGCGAATCGGTATCAGCACTCTCCTGGTCTGTGACCGCTGGTTTTTCTACGTTTCGTAGTTTCACACCTCCATCACACGAGATCATCCCAGTTCAACTCAGGAACGTTGGGGGTGAGTTCAGCAGTGTGCGTCGTGGAGTCGTACATGACGAGGTTTGCCTCGGCTAATCGTGGGAGATGATTATGGTGTAACGTGGTGTAGATGGATTTGGTTTCGCCATCCGGGATCTCTGTCCGTGTGTCAGCATCATACTCATATCGCGCGATTTCGGTCGCGAGGTCAGCGAGTGCCATCGGCGTCTGATGATAGTTGAGACAATACAGCGCATAGCGACGACGCTTGTCGCTGAGTGCGTCGAATAGCAGGTTGAGTGATCCATCGTACCCGGCTGTCGTGAGCGCTGAGACTGCCGTTGTAACCCCTGTACCTGAGTTCGCGAGAGTGTGAGGTTCTGATGTCATGGGTATGTTGGGATTCCGGAGAACTCTGTGATACCGTCTCCCGCGCTGAGATGGTACAGTACTCCCTCGTCCCGAGGAGGTATTCTGTTGGGTCTACCAGAACGAATTGTATAAATTCTGGGGCTGTTCAAACGGGGCGATTTAAACTAAGCCCAGACAGAACAGCTATCCTGATGGTGTATTTTCTGAGCCGCCAAGCAAGGCGTGTTCAAGGAGAGCTTCATTGCCCCGGCGGATCAGATCAGAGAGCGACTGTTGGCTAATGTCGAAGTCCGCTGCTAATTCAGACAGTGTGACTTCCCGGGGCGTCTGAAAGTAGCCTCGTTGGAGTGCGATCAACAATGCCTCCCGTTGTTTTTCAGTGAGGACACTCTCTAAGAGATCACTCCCGGCTTCGCTGAGGACGTGCATTTTCCCAATCGTGTACTGAACATCGATTTCTCGACAATAGTTGTGGAACGTGGTGAGTTCTTTTTGTGACGGAAACAGCAATTCGAACTCCCATGCCTCATCGTCGTAGCCATGTGCACTTCGGATGATCACCTCTGTCTCCGTGAACCCTTCAAAAAAGCCACCCTCCGGAATATCCCAATTCAGGAGATACAAGCGGCGATCCTCAACCTGGTCAATCTCAATAAGTTCCGAGACGTGATCGTTAGCGCGAATGCGTTCCTCGAATGCATCTACGTCACCATTCCACACCCAAAACAGAGGGACCACGTTTGTGTTAACGGGCACGATTCGTTCGAATTCGATATGCATCTCTGTTCCTGCTGTGAGTAAACGGCCAAGCGCGAAGTCACTGGCAGGAAGAGAAAGTTCAACGAGCGTGGCCATCAGTCCAAGTTGATACGTTCTTTCGCTGCTTAGTATCTGGGGTAGATGGCAGCTGTATTCTGTTTGGTGGAAGGCGCTAACAGCGGCTGTCCAAGCCATGATCGACCGGATGTAGCAGCCGCACATAGATCGACATGGGGATACTGGGGGTATCCCACTTCCGCTTATGATTTTAGAGACACAACCATTTCCTCCCGAAACAAGTAGTTGCCGTTACACGATATTCATCAGTTGCATGGCCGAGAGAAATGGTTGATCGCAGCGTCGGGCTTAGAGCCACTTATCAGGGAGTTCGTCAGCATGGTTGTGCATCAATTTGAGGAGCGGCTGAATTTCGTCAAAGCGCGGTCCCTTTTGCACTGTGTTCGTCTCCCGATTCCATTTGATGAACCCCGTATCATCTAGCTTCGGCAAGTGCGTATGCGTCATACAAATCTTGAGCGATTCTAAATCCTCGTTTTCATATTCGATGTCGGCTGGAATCTGTGAATCGTCGTCCTGTGGATTGTGCTCCAACAGCGCAAAGAGTAGTCTGCGACGATACGAGTTCGCGAGGGAATTGAGGACAGTATCCAACGACGCGTGGGATAGCGGGTCATCGGTTGAAACTGAGCCTGTTGTCTCATGATCTCTCACATCGGAATTCATTGGTGGGTAGTTGAGAGGGACGCTGTGAAAGTGTGGTGCCGAACATATCGCCCCCTGTTGAGAGATAAGGCGAAATATCTAGGTGACTGGCATTGGGTACAGATGATGTAGAGGTTCTGTCCAACCGAGAGGGAACAACCCCGCTTCCAATGATTACCATCCAGAGATTAATTTGGATGTTATATATGTGGGCGTAATAGTTAGGCGTGTGTTTTTCGCGGAAAGCCACCGTGGTTAGCTATTGTCGAACACCATTACACACAGTCTGCGTTGAGCCTCTCGCAGATGTTGAGTGAATGTCGACTGAGAGATATCGAGAGCTTCAGAGAGCTCATTGCCCGTCTGTACACGTGGTGATTCGAAGAATCCACTCCGGTACGCAAATTGGAGGATCTCCTGTTGTCGGGATGTGAGGCGATCTTCAAACATCGCCAAGAATGTCAGTTCCGTTTCGAGCGCTCGGGTGAGCGCTCGACGCGAGAGCAATTCGAGATCGGGAACAGCTTGCTGAACTCCTTTGATAAACTCACGGACGGCAGCCGTCTCAGGAAGATTAATGATGGCAGTTGCAGTCCCCGCATCGATGGTGAGTGTTTGCACCGTCGCGTCCCGGTCGAGGAACTGCGAGGCAAGTGTCGGGTCGGCCAATTGTGCCTTGAACAGGGCTTTTTTCTCACGATTGGCAAGACAGTGTAGTTCTTCAATGGCAAACGACTGCTCGCCAACAGCCACGAATTCATCCGGGGAGATACCTGTCGCAGTGAAGAATACGGTCGTGTCACCATCTGCTCCCGGAACGAGCCCCTCGAACTCGATCACACAACCAATTTCTCGAGCAAGACGACATAGTGGCGTTTCCGCTGCCGTCGATCGGAGCGTGAGTTCGACGCTGCTGTCCGTCTGGAGAGTTTCTCTGGTCTCGATAGCATGAATTGCGTGGGCGATCGTCTCTCCCAGTTCCGCCAGTCTGTCGGCATCGCGTTCGATGTCCTGTAATGTCCCTTCGTAGACTGTCAGGACGCCATAGACGGACTCATCGTACATAAGCGGAATACTAAGACATGAACGCGCACCTCGTTTGAGCGTGACTTCACGCCATGGTGTAGCCCGTGCATCAGTTGCGATGTCCGCAACGACCTGCATCTCTCCGGTTTGGATCGCAGCTATGAACGGACTCCTCTCTGCCACCAATTCATCGACTTCAGTCGTGAGTTCGTCCAAATAGCTACTGTCGACACCCGCCCAGGCTCGCGGTTCCATCGCGTTGTCGTCCGCATCGAACTCGCCAATCCAGGCGAACTCGAAGAGAGCAGAGTTTGCCAACTGCTCGCAGACGGCCTCGTCGATCGCATCGACTGTCTTAGCCTCCACCAGCACTTGGTCGATGTCTCGGATGAGCGTGTTGAGGCGGTCAAGACGTGTCAATTCTTCGTTCTGCCGTGCCAACTCCGCTTCACCGTTGGCACGGTTCCACGCGGTCTCGACGGTTGCGGCGACCGTTTCCGCGAGGTGGACCGTCTGGTCGTCGAACGCGTCGGTCTGCGTCGAGCCGGCACAGATGACGCCGTGCCTTCCGAGCGGCATAAGCGCCCGACTCCGCAATGGCGACTCCGAAACCCCGCTCTCCGAACCGTTGAGGTCGTTGTCGACATCAACATCATTGGCGACGAATGTCTGCCAAACCTCCTTGGAGAGGCCGTCGGGGACTCGAACGCTACCCGCCTCTGGTTCCAGATCCATGTGGCTGCTGTACTCTCGAATTTCGCCAGCCGCCTCGTCGTATCGCCAGAGCGCAGTGTATTCGACATCGAGGACATTCTGTGTGACTTCAGCCACATGGTCAGTGACCCTCTCCGTGTCAGCGTCTATTAGCTCCCTGCTCGCAGCATTGAGCCGTTTGAGGGACTCGTTGGCCTGCCGCAATTGCTCCTCGCGCTCGCGCAGGGCTTCCGTGGTCTGTTGGTGCTCAATGAGATCGGCGGCCTGGCGGGCCAAGATATCGAGGCGGCCAAGATCAAACTCAGAGAGGTCGCGTGGAGTTTCCCAGTGGGTGGAAAACATCCCGAGCACGTCCCCACTCCGCGAGACGAGCGGCGTGGTCTGAACCGCCCGGATGCCGGTCTGGCGGTAGGTCTCCAGATCCTCGGTTCCGGCTATGAACTCGCACGTTTCGACGTCCGGCGCTATAACGCGCTCGCCGGTCCGGAGGGCCTTGCCACACGTGCTTCCATGTTCGGGGGTGACTCGCTGCCACGCCGATTCGGCCTCCCCGTTGAATCCACGGTGGGCGACGAGTTCGAGATCATTTCGGTCGGGATCGTAGAGCTGCACGCTCGCGAAGTCGGTGTCCATGATAGCGATCGCGGCATCAAGCACCCGATCGGAGAGCGTCTCGATGTTGTCTTCGCCGATCAGTTCGGTACTGATCTCCTGTAACTCTCGCGTAGCCGAAAGTTCGGCTTCGAGTTCGGCCTCGGCCTGTTTGCGCTCGGTGATATCCGACGCCGTCCCGAACCACTCGGTGATCTTGCCATCGTCGTCCAGTATGGGCACCGCCCGAGAGTGCGTCCAGCCTCGGGTTCCATCAACCTGTAGGACCTGGTGTTCCAACTCGAAGGTACTCTTGGTCTTGATGGCCTCGTCGATAGCGTCCTGGACGCGCCCTTGCTCGTCGGATGGGATGTATTCGTCGATCCAATTAGACCGGGATTTGTCGGTATCAGCCATGAATTCCTGGCCTTCGAGTTCGTTCATTTCGGTCCAGTCGGGATTCATGCGAAAGATGACCTCCGAGGTAGCAGTCACGAATGCGTCGAGCCGTGCTTTGCTCTCGCGCAGGCGGTCATATGCCCGCTCTTTCGCTTGTTGGAGTTCGTCGCCACGGAGGATAATGTCTGCTGCGAGATGTGAATCAGTGGCATCCAGTTCCTGTAACAGCTCTTCTTTACCGTCTGCCTGAAATTGCCGGACGACTGGCGTGACGTCTTCGACGCGGTGAATAATAAAGTCGATCTCCCCAGTCGAGCTAAATACGGGTGAATTGGTCGGACTCCACCACCGATCCTCGAACCCTCCACCTTGGAAATTTCGTCGGGGAATCGGATAGTAGGTAACTGGCATCACGTCGGCTTCCCGCTCCGCTTTGACCCGTTCGAGTGACGCTCGCAACCGGGGAACTCCTTCAGGATCAGGATCGCTAGGGTCAGGGGGAAAGACCTCAAACAACGTTTTGCCGATAATCTCTGCCCGCTTCGTCATCGTCGCTTCCAAGTAAGCATCGCTCACTGCGACAATCTCGTAGTCGTCCGGTTTCACGATGAGATAGAGCCCAGGTACGTTCTCGAACAGTTCGCGAAACGTCGCTTCGGTAGCTGCTGCTTCCGCCGTAGTACCATCAGAGCTGCGTTCCTTCGGTGGCCGCCACCACACCCGTCCCCGAGCACCCACCTTCTTCGTTTCGAGGATGTCATCCTCAACAAGCGTGTCGAGTTTGTTGTAGATCGTTCGGTCAGTGCAATCGAATTCCTCAGCGACCTCCGGCGTCGTGAACGGGGTGCCAGGCGGACCAAGGGTGTCGAACACGTCGAGAACGGTGGTGGGTGAGGGAGCAGGTGAACTCATAGCACGGTGTTGGAATAGGGCAATCAAAAAGATTCGATCAACAGAAACAGACACATCACGATTTACAATAAAACGGTTTACCCCGTGATGACGAACGATCTCGACTACCCATTGTGCGTTGCACATAAGTAAAAGTCCGTTTGATCCGACCCACTAAGCCGGTTCCAGAGTCTCTTCGCTAGAGTCCTCATGCGGGAAGCATCACAAAGTAACTCTTGTCCCAAAATAGCCCACCATGACCCAGTAACTCGTTCAAGGAACTCAGGTGAAAATGACCGACCGAGGGGACGATTCACCACCAGACGATTCCGAAAACGCGTTTCACACGCGATATTCCAGCGACGAACCACCAAGTAAGGCAGTAGTCCAGGCACTTGCAGCGGTCGAAGGGGTTGCGCCAGCGGAACTTAAGTTACTCTACGAGTCGATCGATCCCGAAGCGCTCGATACATTGTTCGATACCGCGGTAATTGGTCAAGAAGAGGGAAATCTGGTGATCAAGTTTTCTGCCTCAGGTCATCGGGTGATTATCAGGAGTGACGAGAGTATTACTATCCCCGTGGACATAGAGGAGGTTATCCAAAACAGCGGTATTCGAAGACGAACATTCCCTTCTCACCTAGGATGGCCTTGAGGGCAGAAATCCAAATTCTGAAGAGATGTACCTTGTGAACGGACGAAATATGTTTCCCCGAGGGCAGCGACCCGCCGAGTTCCACTTCCGCTTACAAACGAAGGCGGAAGTAACCCACACACCACTACTTCCAGTGAAATACTCCACAATATCCCCTCTACCAGCTGAAAACGGTATTTTACGTTTTTATAAATCGTATATTGCTATAATAAATCCCGGTCCGGATAATTGAGGGCGGAGAGAGTTCTATCAATCCCGGAGTACGTCGGATCGGGGCATTTCGATTAGTTCGAGTCCCGTTAATGAAACCCACGAACGACACAATCGGTTCGATATAGACGAGTAACTCGCCTGAGACAGTAGAACAGCGGTGGTCAATCCGTCCTACTCTTCGATGACCGCTTCGACAGTGACAGCCGTAGTAGGGGGGCATCACCCGAATTCCATGACTCGGCGGATTCCCTCCGTGATGCGGTCGGCGTCGGGCACGTAGTCGTCTTCCCGTGCGAACAACGGAAACGGTACGTCGTACCCGGTTACGCGCTCCGTCGGTGCTTCGAGATAGAGAAACGCCTCTTCGGTGATTCGGGCAGTAATTTCCGCCCCCATTCCGGCAGTCA
The DNA here is from genome assembly GCF_020700235.1 of Haladaptatus pallidirubidus. Lineage (GTDB taxonomy): Archaea > Halobacteriota > Halobacteria > Halobacteriales > Haladaptataceae > Haladaptatus > Haladaptatus pallidirubidus. The sequence continues at coordinate 1,696,771 of NZ_CP085301.1, forward strand.
TCGGTGCCTCGTGGACTACGGCGCACCGCCCCGTTTTCTTTACGGAGTTAACGATCGTCTCCGTATCGAGCGGATACAGCGTTCGAGGGTCAATAACCTCGACGTCGGCGTCGATGGTTTCGACGGCGTCGAGCGTCTCGCGCAACATCGACCCCCAAGCGATGACCGTAACGTCGTCGCCGGGTTCAACGACCCGTGCCTCGCCCAGTAGGATTTCGTAATCGTCCGGGACGTCCTCGCGGAACGACCGGTATAGACGGGTCGGCTCCATGAATACAACGGGGTCAGGATGTCGAATGGCAGCCGTGAGCAGACCTTTCGTCTCCGCCGGTGACGAGGGAAAAACTACTTTCAAACCGGGAATGTGGGCGAATCCGGCTTCGAAGCTCTCGGAGTGAAGCTCCAGCGCATGAATACCACCGCCGTAGGGCGTCCGTATCGTCATCGGACACTCGACCGACCCTCGAGTTCGACTTCGGATGCGTGCGACGTGCTGAGCGAGTTGGTGGAATCCCTGGTACAGGAAGCTCTGGAACTGGATTTCCGGAACCGGTCGTAATCCCGTGGCGGCGAGACCGACCCCGACCCCGACGATGCCAGCCTCCGCAACCGGTGCATCGAACACTCGGTTCGGATAGTCGTGAATGAGTCCTTCGGTCGCTCGGAACACCCCACCGGCGCGACCGACATCCTCCCCGTAAACGATAACGTCGTCGTCGCGTTCCAACTCCGACCGCAACGTCTCGCGGACGGCTTCGATCATTCTGAGCCGTTCAGCCATGCATACCACCCTCGAACGCTTCGAACTGCCGTTCGACTTCCGGCGGCATCTCCCCATAGGCAAATCGAAACATATCCGCCGGGTCGATTTCCTCACGTCCCGTCTTCGCTCGGTCGATCGCATCGCCGATTTCTGTTTCGATGCGCTCGTCGATTTCGGATTTCGTCTCCTCGTCGAGTACCCCTCGTTCCATGAGGAACACTTGGAAGCGAACGATTGGGTCGCGGGCCTCCCACTCCTCTTCTTCCTGGGCCTCCCGGTAGACGGACGGGTCGTCGGAAGTCGTGTGCATCGAGCGACGATACGTGAGAGTCTCGATTAGCGTCGGTTCCCCATTTCGGGCCTTCTCGATGGCGTTCCGTGCGACGCGGTAGACCGCCAGAACGTCGTTACCGTCAACGCGGACGCCGTCGATACCCGCCGCGACGGCTTTCTGTGCAAGCGTCTCCGCGGCTGTTTGGTTCGCAAGTCGGGTCGAGATGGCGTATCGATTGTTCTGGCAGATAAAGACCGTTTGAGCGCCGTAAACTCCGGCGAAATTGAGCGCTTCGTAAACGTCTCCCTCGCTGGTCGCACCGTCGCCGAAGTACGTGATGGCGACGTTCGACCGACCCTGTAACGCCTCCCCCCAGCCGATTCCGACGGCGTGCAGTGGCTGGGTTCCGACGGGAATAGCTGGCGGAAACGCGTGTTTACCCGCCGGAATCACCGCTCCTTCTTCCATCCCCAGTGCGTACCAGAGAATTTGATGCGGCGGGGTACCGCGAGCAAGGAGCGCGGCCTGTTCGCGAAAGGACGGGACGAGCCAGTCGTCATCCGCCAAGGCAAATGCGCTGGCGACCTGCGCCGCCTCCTGTCCGATAGCGGGGGCGTATGTTCCCAGTTCGCCACGGCGCTGTAGCGAGATGGCCCGCTCGTCGAGGCGACGGGAGCGTTTCATCTGTTCGTACATCTCCAGTAGTTGGTCATCGGTCAGCGAGGGGGCGAGGTCTTCATCGACGGTACCCTCTTCGGAGAGCACCTGTACGGATTTGATTGTGAACTGGGCAATGTCCTCGATGGGCATGGCAACGGTAGTCGTTCCACAGCCTTAACCCGCTTCTGGCAGATTTTGGAGCGAAAACGCCGGTGCTGTTGCCGTCTCTCCGGTGAAGGATTATCGGTTTCCGAGCGACTAGCCTACCGCCGGTCTGTGGAGATTTCGAACGTGTACGTATCGCCGTGCGCGACGTATGCGACGCGGTCACCCGAACCGGCTTTCCCGACCGGTCGCTGAAAGTCGGATAGCGGCGACCAAAAACACCTCGCAATCGGTGTAATGTATCGGAATCAAGGTGCCCGCTCCGAACAATCGCAGGCCTCAACATCCTGTTCCGCGTCCGTCGTCAAGAAAACGCCGAGAATCCTCGTTCCACCCGGATGCAAGAGCGCGAGCGAGGTCGATGTACAGGAATCGTTCAGGAATCGCTTCGAGAGCATCGAACCGTGTCTCCGACCTCGGTGGACGGGATCGTATCTGGTAGCAGTACACCGGGGTGCATCACTGATTGCGTACGGTGAGTGGCAGGATATGCCATCGGCCCTGGAGGTTGGAATGCGACTGGTACCCGAGGCCGGTAGAGCCACCAAATCAGGCACGGAGACCGATCGAACGGTACGACCATCGAAAGGAAATAAAGACGCAGATAAGGCCGACTACAACGAACGTCTACCGACGTCGATTTCGAAAGGATACCAGTTGCGATTCCTGCACTCCGAGATTGCAGCGAATGGGTACCACCTACGAGGTCTTACGGCTCGACGCTCGGAAGAAAGCGACCGGTTTCTCGGCGGACGCCGCCGAGGAGGATAATCGCCGCGAACAGCGGAAGAGCCGCACAGGAGAGATAAATGGGCCAGAAACCGATGCTATCGACCAGCGGGAGCGTAACTATCGGGCCGAATCCACCGCCAATATCTCCAAACACGTTGTTTGTTCCCACGGCACGTCCCATCTCGCCGTCGGGAACGAGGTCACCTAACAGCGCCATCAGCGGCCCGCTCGTCCCTCCCTGTCCGATACCGACGAACAGGCAGGCGACCACCAGGGTTGGTATCGAATCCGCGGCGGTGAGGAGAACGAATCCGAGCGACGTGGCACCCAGAAAGCAGAGGAGTATCGGGACACGCGACTGTTTGCGGTCGCTCACGTAGCCGCCGAAGTACATTGATACCCCCGCGGCGATTACAGTGATACCCATGAAAATGCCCGACGACCCCTGCGCGTCGAACCCAAAGACGCTGAGCTGATTTTGGTCGAGGAACACCACGAGCGTGGCGAACAACGCGCCGATGTAGACGAACAAGACCGAGAAATTCACCATTCCGACCGTGAGGGCGGGGAGACTCGTGTTGATGTCCCACGGTTTGACCGACTTATCGACTCCCCCTTCGACGTGCGTTTCGGGAACCGTCACGTGCGCGACGACGCTGGCGAAAAAGGCGAAGACGGTGGCGACGACGAAGGCGACGACGGTTCCAAAGAGTTCGCTCACGATACCGCCCATCACCACGCCCGTCGGAAAGCCGAAGAGAACGCCTCCTCTGATGAGTCCCATGTTCGCCGCGCGCGAGCCGCCGTCGCTAACGTCGGCGGCAATCGTGTAGGCGGTCGCGAAGACGAGCGCGCTCCCGACGCCCCAGAGGAGCCGCGCAGCCAGAAACCAAGCTTCGGGGATTGGGGCGAGCATGGCGAACACGTAACCGAAGGTGGCGAACCCCTGAACGAACATGCCGATGACGAACGGTTTTCTCGTTCCAACTCGATCGACGAGACTACCGGCCGGTGCGTTCGCGAACAGCCGCGAAAACCGATTTGCGCTCAGAATTATCCCGACCAAGAACGGGGAAATACCGAGGACAGCGCCGAGGTTCGGTAAGATCGGAAAAATCACGCCGCCGCCGAAGCCGATGAAAAACGTGCTGACGATGACCGCGCCGATGACGACGTACTGACCGCCGACCGCTCTCCGGAATCGATTGGACATCCGCTCGGCGGCCTCGTCCAGGCGTCTCGGGAGTGGCCTCACCATCGTTTCCACTCGGCTTCTCGTGACACCACTCTCTCCGGGTCAGTGCGGATCGTCGTTGCTGTGAAATCCGCCGCGGGAACAGCAGAAGAAAAGAGAGAGGGCGGCCTGTTCGTATCCATCACTCTTACTAATTACCCAAATGTCTCAAAAAGAGTTCGGAAACACCGCTCGCCGTGCTGTGTTCTGACAGATACGACCCTCAACGGGCATCTCGTTCATCGGTTCGGCTGCGAGCCGGTTCGATGATTTCGGCTGTGTGCTCCTGAGCATCGATTTGACGACGCATGATGCGGAAGCGCTTACCGAACTCCGGACGAAAGCGGACGGCGTTCTTTGGGACGAGGAGCAGGTCAACGGAACGCTGACGGTGGAATACGACCGACCGTAGCGGAACGGGAAGAGAGCAGGTTAGGGAGAAACATCCCTTCGACAACTACAACAGCAGTGCGCCACGAACTATCGATATTCGATGGCCTCCAACGAGCCTCCTTGGCACGCGACCGTACGGTCGCTCGGAACCGCCGTAATCGGGTGTTTCTTCGGCCTCGCGCTCATCGACGTAGTGATTGCGAGCAACGCGGCCGTCGGGCTTTCGGACGCTTCGAGCGAGACGCTCGCGGTGCCACAGTGGTTGTACTTGGCGACCGGCGGGGCGGTTATCGGCGCGTCGGCCCTCTTAGCGAGCGTCATCACGGACCGGGAGTTCATTCGGTCGGTGCACGACTGGCGGAAACCGGTTTCGGCACAGCTGCCGCTCCGGCAGGGAATCGTATACCTCGCCCGATTCGTCGGCGTTGCCGGACTCGTAATCATCGTTTATCGAGGATTCGTCGGCCCGCAAGTTCCGACCGCGAACGCCGCCGTTATCCTCGTGTTCGCGGGCGTCCGCGCGGGGCTAACGATGGTCGTCTACCTCGTCGGAAACGTCTGGCCCGCCCTGAACCCGTGGCGGACGATAGCCGAACTGCTGCCCAATCTCGGTCGTCGGTATCCGGCCCGTCTCGGACGGTGGCCAGCAGTCGCCGGACTGCTGGCCCTCGTGTGGCTGGAAACGGTTACGCCCGTCAACAAGGAGCCCGCACTGCTCGCGACCGCGATTTGTGCGTATTCCATCGTCACGCTCGCCGGGGCGCTCTTTTACACGCCGAAATCGTGGTTTTCGAACGCCGACCCGTTGTCGGTTACGTTCCGGTTCTACGGAAGCGTCGGGCCGCTCCGCTGGTCTGAAAACGGTGTATCACTTCGCCCGCCGGGATTCGACCTTCCCGAATCGGGAATCGTATCGAAGACGGCCGACATCGCGTTTATCGTCGCGCTGATATGGGAACTCACATTCAGCGGGTTCGTCACCACGACAACCGGCGTCGAGTTCATCAGTGCAGTCGTCGGGTGGGGAGTTCCGCCGCTCGTCGTCTACGGCGCGCTGTTCGTCGGTGGCTACCTCCTCTTCCTTGGGGCGTTCTGGCTGGCGGCCCAACTCGCCCGGAAAACCGGTGAAACATACCTTACGCCGCGGACGATGGCCGTTCGATTTGCACCGCCCCTACTCGCCATCGCCGCGGGATACCACCTCGCGCACTACTTCGGCTTTTTCGTCTCCTTGCTTCCGTCGTTCGTCGGTTCAGTCGTCTCGCCGTTTTCGCCGTCCGCGAATCCGCTCGTGTTGACCCGACCGGGGTGGTTCGGCGGCCTCACCATCGCGTTCATTCTCGTCGGTCACGTGCTCGCGGTGTGGCTCGCGCACGCAGAAGCCTACGCGACGTTTCCCAGCCGAATCCAAGCGGTTCGAAGTCAGTACCCGTTTATCGTCGTGATGATTGCGTATACCGTCGTCAGTTTGTGGCTCATCTCGCTTCGGACGGTAGACCCGGCATTCGTGTCGTAGATTCGCGTTCGCGTAATTCCCGAACACCGAATGCGAACCTCAGACGGTGAACTCCATCGGCGCCATTCCCATGAACGCCGTCTCGTAGCCGTCGTGACGAGCGACCTGCGGCGGCGAATCGACCGTGAGTCGTAGCGTATCACCGGATTGGATGTCCTCGACGGCGGTTCCGTAATGGTTGTCGAGTTTCGGGTCAAGCGCCGAAGTGAGCGATGCCTTCGAAACCGTCTTTTCGTTTCGAACCAGTTTCGCGGAAAGCGACATCCGGGGGAGCACGATTCGATTGTAGGGCGTCCGCGGCGACACCGCGAGATAAGGTTTGTTTCCGTCGGTGAATCGGTTCGACGGTTCGATAATCGTAGCGACGAAATCCGCGTCCCCAGACGATTCCGTTCCGAGGACGGTTCCCGGCAGTTCCCGCGGGCCGGGCGCGCGACCCGCGGGAACGTCCTCCATCATCGGTTCGAGCGCATCACGGGAACCCTGTTTGTCGCCGGTTTCTCGGTACTCCACGTCGTACACCTGCTCGGTGTCGAAATCGAAGTCGATGGTCGCGGACGCGCCGTCTTCCAATCGGGAGGCGTATTCTCCGGTTCGGCGCGCCCCTATCGACCCGACCTCTATCGTCGCGGTGTACGAACCGTCGCCGTCGAGCGTGACGTTATCTCCGTAGTGAAACCCCATAGTCTGAGACAGCATCGGCCACGGAGCGCGGTCATCGACCGTCTCCTCGCCTTTCGTAATCGTCAACTGCATGTCCGCGGGAACGACGGTGTTCGTCTTCGCGTCCCAGAGGGAAAGCATGAGATGGAGAGAGTCGTCCGACTGGACGACGACCTTGTTGCTCGACCGACCGGCGACGTTCCAGAACCGATGGGGATAGGAGTACATCAGGGCGAAGCAGAACTCTCCGCCTTCGGCCATTCCGTACATTTCCATCCCCTCCATGTAGGCGGGGTAGTAGACGGCGTCGGGGCGGTTTTCGACGATAGGCGGGTCGCGCCACGCGGACTGCGTCCGAAATCCAAGCGATTCGAGACAACCCGTGAGGGCGGTTCCTCCTGCAAGTGCCGTTCCGGTGCGGAGAAACGTTCGACGGTGCATTAAGAGACAGTTGTGCGAGCGTTCGAATGAGGGTGTTGGTTCGGGGGTCGAATCCGATATCGGCATCGAAACCCGACGGCTCGGTTTCAACGGTTTCGGACCGCTGTTGCCGACAGGAAATCGCCTTCGCAGTCGGTAAGTGAGTTCGTCGGCCCGCGGCGTGCGTTTCGGAAATCACCCGTCCGAATTCAGGCGGATCCGTTTAAGTAGTTCTCGCGACAAGGAAGAGATACGAGAGACGTTCTATCACTCGTTATTCTTCCAGGGCGGTCTGTATCGCCGCTTCCGTCCACTTTTTATTGGTCGCATAGAGAGCAGTAGGGTGATGGCAACTGGTGTGTCCGACCGATTTTGGCGCGTTTTCCACTACGACACACTGTTGCTGACGGCCGGAATTTGGTTTCTCGCGAAGTTTCTCCGGTACGCCCTTCCGGCCCTGTTTCCCGTCTATCAGGCGGAGTTCGGCGTTTCGAACGCATTTCTCGGAGCGGCGTTCACGGCGATGATGATAGGCTACTCGCTTATGCAGTTTCCAAGCGGAGTCCTCGCCGATCGGTTCGGGGCGGTACAGGTCATCGTGGCGGGTTCGGTGGTCGCAGCAAGCGGCGCACTGATTCTCGGAATTGCCGCGCCGTTAGCCGTCCTCCTCGGCGGAATGCTCCTCATCGGCTTCGGGACGGGCGTCCACAAGACGGTTTCCATCAGACTGCTAGCGCGCGTCTACCCGAACAAAACCGGGCGCGCTCTCGGCCTGTTCGACACCCTCGGCACGTTTGGCGGAGTCGCGGCACCTACCGCGGTCGTTGTCGTAACGGATGCGGGAGACTGGCACGCGCTCTTTCTCGTCGGCGCAATCACGGGGGTCGCGCTCGCTGCTGGCGTTTTCTCACACGTCCCGCGCCGGGCATCGGATGGGCGTGACGACGCCGACATCGACGGCACTGGCGGCGCGAACAACCCGAATCGCGCCGGTTCCGAAACGAATTCGGGAGCGAACTCGGAGACGAACATCGCGTTCAAGCGGTACCTCTCGCTGTTCCAAAACCGTCGACTCTCGCTGTTCGTCGGGGTGACGCTCTGTTTCGGCTTCGCGTACAACGGCGTCGTGGCGTTCCTCCCCCTCTACCTTACCGACCGGGGGTTGACCGACGGAACCGCCTCGCTCGTCTACAGCGCGCTGTTCGCCGTGAGTTTCGTCCAAATCGTCACCGGCGACCTCTCCGACCGAATCGGACGACTGCCGCTCACCATCGCGGTTCTCGCCGTCGCGGCGGGTTCACTCGGAATGTTAGTCGTCGTCGGACAAGCGAGCGCGCTCGTCCTCGGGGCAACCGTCGTCGCGTTCGGACTCGGGAGTCACGGCTTTCGCCCGATTCGCGGTGCCTACCTCTCAGCGACGATTCCGGGCGACGTAGCCGGCGGCGGCCTCGGCCTCGTTCGAACCTTACTGATGGGCGTCGGCGCAATTGCGCCAGCGGTCGTCGGGGTCATCGCTGACGGGGCCGGATTCGCCGTCGCGTTCGGCCTGCTCGCGGTCATGATGGCCGGTTCGGTACTGTTCGCCGGTGCGACCGCACTTTCGAAATGATCCGTTTTGAATCATTCCGACGGCTCAATCGTTCGCAAAACCAGCGCGTATCAGAACAAAACCGCGGCTATCGAGAGAAGCGCGATGTCGAGAGCAGGGTACATCGACCCGAAAACATCGGAGTCGAGGAAAAATTCACCCGCGGTAACAAAACTGAGTACAGTGAAAACGACCAGCGTGACGATGCTGAACGCGAACGTTTTTCCGAATCCGACATTGGGACGGTACGCGACGAAAAGGACGGCGACGAAGAGCGTTCCAATCGACCCGAAATCCAATGGCGAGAGCGGAAGTGGATGGACGAACCACGCGTTAAGAAACATGGTGAGAAAGCTACTGACGGAGATGGCCAGACACCACCAGACACCGAGGATGCGAAGTGGTTTGTCGAGTGCGGTTCTGATGCGCCGGATGGCACGGTTTTTACCTGCACCGCTTATCATGCCCTCGTCAGTCTTGTTTCCTCCAGTGCGACCATCGTTTCGCCAATGCCGACGCACACCCTGTCACCGACGACGGCAGGCGGACTGCCGCCGACTGCCGAATCCGAACTGAACGCGAACAGTTGCTCACCGGTTTCGGAATCCAGTGCGACAACACCGGAATCGACCCCGGCGTAAATCGCCTCGTTTGTGACTGCGAGGCCGGAAACGTCGGTCAATAGGTTGGTCGACGCGTCCCATCGCGTGGTTCCATCGGACGCGTCGAGCGCGACGATGTGACCGTCTCGGGCGGGGTAAACGGCGTCCCCGTCGGTCGTCATCCACGAACCCGACCGCATCAGCCGACCACTTTACCGTTCCGTCCTGAACGTCCACCGCATGGAGCGTTTTGGTGCCGCCGTAGAGCGTTCCGTTTGCAATAGTGGGGACGGAGAGAAGAGGAGAGGGGGCGTTACCGGGGAATCCAGTTCGGGACAGTTCCCAGAGTTTGTCGCCAGTTTTCGCGTCGAGACCACCAGCGACTGAACCCGAATCCCCGGTTCCGACGAAAACGCTGTCCATGCAGGCGAGAGGAACCCAATCTCGGTTGGATTCCCAGCGCGGAATCCCGCTCTCTGCATCCAATGCGACGAGACCGTCCGAACTGCCGACCCGTGCCGAAATGAAAATGGTGTTTCCGACGCGGAGAATTTCGCGGAAGAAACTGCCTGCTACGAGCTTCCACTCGGCACGGACATCGACAACGGAGTATAGACCCGGTCGCGCGCTGTAGCATACGCCTCCCTGTCGTTCGTCGCCCCCGTCTCGCTTCCGACGGGCACGTGGTGCGGCTATTTCGTACTGGCATTACTGCTCGTGTCGGTCGTCTCATTCGCACTCGTCCTTGGAAACGAAGAGGAATAGCGAACAATAGACACCAACATCCATTGGATTTAACGAGTCGCGGGTGAACGACCGAGTAATGCAGTCCATCGACGAAGTTCACATCGCTCCGCTCGGGTACGAGTACGACCGAATCGTCGAACCGGTTCGAAAACACGGTGTCGATGTCCTCTATCTTCTCGAACACGACGGCCCGCCGAACGAGCGCCCGGTGTATCACGACGAACTGAAATCGGTTCTGGCGAACGACGGTATCGACGTTCGAAGCGAGGCCGTCGATCTGCTCGACATCTACGACGTGCTCGGCGTTGTGACGACGCTCGTCTCCGACCACGAGGACGACATCGTGCGCGTGAACGTTTCGAGCGGGTCGAAGCTCTCCGCTGTCGGCGCGGCAATCGCCTGCATGGCGACGAACGCCACGGCGTACTACGTCGAACCGGAAGGATACGCGCACCAAGACCGGGACGAACGCCAAAGCTACGGCTACGTCGGCGAAGAAGTTCTCCCGACATATCCAATCGAATCACCGACGCGCGACCAAGTCGCCGTGATGGATTACTTGGAGGAGGCAGACACGGAAGTGTACACACCGAAGAAAAAGGACATCATCAACTACGCCGAGAGCGCAGAGTTGTCGTTCATCTCGGAGAGCAGCCCAGCGAACGACAAGGCGAAGTTCGCACTGTTAAACGCCAATATCGTCGACCCACTCGCCGGAGATGGCTACGTGAACGTCTCAAAAGTTGGCCGCCAAAAACAGGTGACGCTGACCGAAACGGGCCGGGACGTGCTTCGTGCGTTTCGACATAAACTATAATGAGAATAGACACTTCGAAAGCAATTATTAGTTAGAATAGTATGCGAAGTAATGAGATTATGAATAGTTTTGATACTATCGATAGTTTTGTGATAGTACTGAATAGGTATCGAACGAATCAGTAGTTGATGACGACGTAGCGCCCTCCCCCACGCGTCCCCGACGATACCCGGGCGTTGGTTCCCCCCCACTTCGACCCTCGCTGGACTCCGGTACAACCGAGTCCAGTTCGCCGAACCTCCACGACCACCCCTGAATCCCCGCCGACGCTTCGGCCCTCCCCATCAATCGTCGTCGGACGGACGCTACTCGTCATCGGTTTGCCCCACGGCAAATCACTTCTCCACAAAAAATTAGCACGCCCGTAGACTCTTCGCCTGAAGTGTACCAATTCGGTCACTCCGCCGGAGTTACCTCGACCGCTATCCGTTCATCCGAATGTATTCCATCAGACCGCGTATCGTCGCCTGCAAATCCGCCTTGTCCACCGGCTTTTCGAGAATCGTTTGTGCGCCCCTGCTGACCGCCTTCTGACGCATCGCTGGCGGTATCTGCGCGGCGAGGACAAGCATCGGAATGTCGCGGTTGTTGAGTTGTTCGCACCGCTTCCAGATGTCCTCGGTGAAGCCGTCCACGTCGAGGACGGCGAGCGCCACGTCGTCCCGAACGGAGAGCAGTTCGTCGAACTCGTCCATGCTCGTCGCTATTTCGACGTCGTAGCCGCCGTTTTCGAGTAATCCGGCGAGCAGTTCGAGGTTTCGTTCGCGCTTCCCGAGAGCGAGGATGAGTGCCGCCTCACCCATCGTGCGTCTCCGATGACTGTTGGGCCATCTCCGGCGAACCCGAGAGAACGCTGTTGAGTTGGGTGAGTGGTTCTCCAACTTTGAGACCATGTTCGGTGATTTCGAACTCGCGGAGCGTGCGCTCGAAGTCGCTCGTTCGCTTTTTCAACACGCCGATGGCCTTTCGCATCTCGCCCGTAACTTCGAGGTGGCGCAGAAAGATTATATTGTCCGCGAGATAGCTGATTCCGGCTTCCGTGGCTTGGAACTCGCCGGTGATGGTGTCGATTTCGTCCACGAGGATGACGGTAACGCCCATGTTCTTGAGGTAGCGACAGAGCGAGTGGAGTTTTCTCACCAACACGCGTTCGTTGTCTTCCCGAAGGGAGAGCTTGTAGCCGTCGATACCGTCAATCATGACGATGCTGGTGTCGTTTTCCTCCACGTCTTTCCGAACTCGGTAGGCGAACTCGGTGGCGGAGCAGTCGAGGGGTTTCATCTCCTCCACTTCGAGCGACCCCTGTTCTTGCATCTGTTTGACCGGGATGTTGATGGTTTCGCTCCGTTGGCGGAACGTCTCCAGCGTTTCCTCGAACATATACATGACGGACCGCTCACCTCTGCCCGCGGCCTCTTTCATGAACTGCGTACCGACCGTCGTCTTCCCGACGCCGGTCGGGCCGCTAAAGATGCTGATGGTCCCGCGTTCGAGACCGCCGTGGAGCAGTTGGTCGACTTCTGGAACGCCCGAAGAGACGGATTCGATTTCGAACGTTCGGGAGTGGTTGATCGGTGAAATGTTTGGATACACCGCGAGGCCCCCCGATTGAATTCGCATAGCGTGGTCGCCCTCGTTGACCGACGAGCCGCGGAATTTCGGGACGCTGATGGTACGCCCGTGCGTGGAATGTTTCAGTTCAATCGTGCCGTCGGTCATGTACTGCAAGTCGTCGTCAGATGATTCGTCGCTGTGTTGGGAGGTAAAGAGAACCGTCGCACCCTGCTCTTTCAGATAGTGCATAAACGCGATGACCTGCTTTCGGAACTGATACTCGTCCGAGGTCAGATGCCGCAGACGGGTGAGCGGGTCAATGAACACCCGGTCGGGGTCGATGGATTCGACCCGCTCCGTAATTGCCCGCGTAAGCGGTTCCTGTTCGACTTCGCTCGGTCTGAAAATATCGTATGATTGTTCATCGACGAACACGTCAGAATCCGGACTCAAATCGAGAAAGTGAACGTTCGAGAGGTCGATGTCGAGCGTCGATGCGTTGTCCCGAATGTCATCCGCGGTTTCCTCAAGGTTGACGAACAGAACCGTCTCACCGGCCTCGACGCCGGCGGTGAGATAGTTCATTCCGAGAATCGTCTTTCCTGTCCCCGGGTCGCCTCGAAGAAGGTAGCTTCGTTTCGCAATGAACCCCCCTCGCAAAATTTCGTCGAGCCCCGATGTTCCGGTCGGTATTTTTGTCAGTTGGCTGTTACTCATGCGCAGCGTTGCTATACCTGCTCAGTGGAACGGTATATTTCTACCGAAGTGCGCAGTCTCGAAAACATCTAAGTGTGGTAGTCGTTCAATGATTTATAAAATTCGAACAACCAGCGCAGTTTTATTTCGACGGCGCATTCGAACAAACGAGGATGTACCGCGATTGTTCGCATTCGCTCCACTCGGGCGCGACGGTGTACCCCGGCGACCCGCCCGTGAACTGCACGCCGCACGCCACCCACAAGGCGGACGGCTATCGGGTCACCGACCTCGAACTCGGAACCCACAGCGGAACCCACGTCGATGCGCCTCGCCACACCGAACCCGAGGGCCGAACTCTCGATTCGTTTCCTATCGAAACGTTCGTTTTCGACGCACTGCTGGTTGACTGTCGGGAGAAAGAGGCACGCGAACCGATTCGCCCCGCCGACCTTCCCGAATCGACCGACGACGACCTGCTCGTCTTTTACACCGGATGGGACGCCCATTGGGGAACTGACGACTATTTCAACCACCCCTATCTGACAGCCGAAACCGCGAGGTGGTGCGCAAACCACGACTACCACGTCGGCATCGACGCGCTAAACGTCGACCCGACGCCAAGCGAAAACGCGACCGACGAACCGGGGCCTGAAGACGCCGACGAACCGACGGGCGTTCCCGCCCACCACGAACTGCTCGAAACCGACCACCTCATCGTGGAAAATCTGACCAATCTCGACGGATTGCCGCGTCGGTTCGCGCTCTCCGCATTGCCGCTTTCTGTGCGGAATGCCGATGGTGCGCCGATTCGTGCGGTTGCGGAGTATTGAGCGTAAACGGGGCTCTCCCGCGGTTGCGCTCAGGGCAGATGGCATGCGAACACGTCGTCGTGAAGCGTCTCCGTAACAGTATTCAAAATGGTTTTCAAATTCTGCGTGTCGTACTGGTTGTACCGAACGAGGGTGTCCAGCGCCTCCTCGTCGCCCGCCTCGTACTGGTGCCAGAGTCGAACCGCGTCCCGCCCGCCGATATCCATGCCGCCGCGGCCGACGCCGAGTTCGTTTTCCACCGCGCTCAAGCCGCCGGAGAGGCCGAGTCGCTTACAGGTATACATCAAATCGAGGTGTGGGGCGTCCATCGACAGGTCGAAGTTGTGTTCCAAAAACGGTTGGTCGAACCGCTTGCCATTGAACGAAACGAGCAGGTCGGATTCTGAAAACTCGTGCCGGAGGGCATCGGTCGTGAGGTCGTCGCCGCGAACGAGCGTCTTCGTCTCGCCGCCTCGATGCAAACTGACGGTCGTGACGACGCTCGAATACTTGCTCAGGCCGGTCGTTTCGATGTCGAAAAAACAGGTGCTCTCCCGAAAGTTCTCGTACAGTCGCCAGTTCTCGCCGCTCGGAAATTCGGACGCGAAGTACCGCGAATTGCCGTCGTCCAGTTGCTCGCTCGCCGTGGCGATGAACGACTCGATTCTGTCACCCGTCGCGTTGCCGACGAGCGACGGATCGAACTCGTCCCAATCGGTTGCCCCGTTTTGCCACAGTTTCTGCTCCGTCTTCTCGCCCACCCCGCGGACGGGAATGAAACTGTTCTCGATTCGCATTGCCGGATGATTTGACGAGAGGCTTAAAGACGTTGTCTCTTGCGGGCGAAAATAACCAGCGAGGTGACAGCAACGACGAACCCGAATCCGGAGTATCTATCGTTCTTGTCTCATTGAACGGTGAATGTAACCTGATCGGGGAGTCATCTGAAGTATCAAGAGCGAAGAATTTTAGATCACCGCATCAACATCCCGCGAATCGTCGCCCGAAGGTCGACTGTATCGACCGGTTTTTCGAGGATGGAACGAACGCCGCGGCTGATCGCCTCGCGTCGAACGTGCGCGGGTGTCGATGGGGTGAAGACAACGGATTGAGCACCTTGTTCGTGCAGATAGCCGCATCGTTTCCACAAGTCCGCCGAAAACCCCTCCATATCGAGGATGGCGATTTCGATCGATTCGTCCTCGCAGAGAGCGGCGTCGAACTCCTCGACGGTGGTCGTGAGACGCGCCGTGCAACCTTCTTGGTCGACGAGGTTGGAGAGCAGTTCGAGGTTTTGTTCGTTCTTGCTAAGGACGAGAACAACGGAGCTACCGCCCATTTTCAAGTGTGGAGGCGGATTTGGGTCCGGTCCACTCCGGCGCGCCCGACAGAACGCCCCGAAGCCCGGTGAGCGGTTCGCCGACTTCGAGGCCGTGGTCGGTGATTTTGAACTCGCGGAGCGTGCGCTCGAAATCGCTCGTCCGCTTTTTCAACACGCCGATAGCTTTTCGCATCTCGCCAGCAATTTCGAGATGGCGCAAGAAGACGATGTTGTCGGCGAGGTAACTGATTCCGGCTTCAGTGGCTTGGAACTCGCCGGTGACGGATTGGATTTCGTCCACGAGGATGACGGAGACGCCCATATCCTTGAGGTAGCGCGACAGCGTGTGAAGCTTTCTAACGAGCATCTCGTCGTTCTCACCGCTGACCGAGAGCTTGTACCCCTGCAAGCCGTCTATCATGACGATGTCCGTCTCGTTCTTCTTGACTTCGTTCCGAACTTCGCGGGCGAACTCCATCGCCGAGTGGTCTAAGGGTTCGACCTCTTCGACTTCGAGCGCGCCTTGTTCCATCATTTCCCCGACGGGGATATCGATGGCCTCATTTCGGCGCATGAACGTCTCCGTGCTTTCCTCGAACATGTAGATAACCGACCGTTCGCCCCTGCTTGCGGCCTCCTTCATAAACTGGGTTCCGGCGGTTGTCTTGCCGACCCCAGTCGGGCCGCTCAACACCGTGACCGTCCCGCGCTCGATACCGCCGTTAAGCAGGTCGTCGATTTCGGTGACGCCGGACGGAATCGGTTCGGCGACGAACTCGGCGTCGTGACCGACCGTCGTCAGTTCCGGATAGACGGCGAGACCACCCTGTTCGATTCGCATCGAGTGTTTTCCTTCCCTGATGGACGACCCGCGAAATTTCGGCACCGAAATGACGCGGCTCATATCTGGCTGTTCGAGTTGGATGGTGCCGTCGGTCATGTACTGTAGGTCGTGGTCGGGTGAATCCGGCGTACTCTCCGAGGTGAGCAGTATCGTCGCCCCTTGTTCTTTCAGGTAGCGCATGAACGCCATGACTTGCTTTCGGAACTGATAGGTATCCGACGTGAGATGACGAAGTTTCGTCAGCGGGTCGATGAACACCCGGTCGGGTGCTATCGACTCGACACGCTCGGTAATCGCCGTGGTAAGCGGTTCCTGTTCGACTTCGCTCGGCGAGAAAATATCGTATGATTGGTCGTCAACGAAGATATCAGAATCCGGGCTCAAATCGAGAAAGTGAACGTCGGAGAGGTCGATTCCCAACGTTACTGCGTTCGCTCGGATGTCCTCCTCTGATTCTTCTAAGTTGACAAACAGAACCGTCTCATCGACCTCGACACCGGCGGTGAGGTAGTTCATTCCGAGAATCGTCTTTCCTGTTCCCGGGTCGCCCCGAACGAGATAACTCCGTCCTGGAATAAGTCCACTGTGCAGTATCTCGTCCAGTCCAGACACGCCCGTCGATATTCGCTCTGGTGGACTGTGGATCATACCCTAGTATAGAATCACCGTAATACGCATATATCTCTATTGGGCGTGAAAGGAAGAAATAGCGGAGAGGGAGTCGTTACGTCGCTTTAATCGATTTCGATGCACAAATCTATAACTAAAGATACTATATCGGAGAAAATCCGACGCATCCGTCGTAATTGTATATATCATTAAATGTAACATTACTCGGGCGGACTTCGGAGTACGCGATCCGGAATAGCAGATGGGGGACGAATAACAAAGGGCGATGAATCCGTATCTTCTACGATTGCGTGGTAGCGCTGAGCGGGAATCTCGTAGATTTCGCGAGGTTCCCACAACGGACCACGCAGGGTGAACAACACGATGTCAGAGGCGGATAAATATCCGGAAGACACGTCACGTCGTCGCTTCGTCAAGGGGGTCGTCGGAAGCGCGGCGTTGGCAGGTATCGGGACTGGAACGGTTGCAACGCTAAAATCCGCGACGGCACCGTCCGGCGCAGGGGGTGGTATCGTTCAGTACTACGGCGTCGAAAACACCGCGGGACCGGCACCGCGACCGATGCCGCAGATTCCGGTCGAAGTAGAGGACAATGGAGACGTGAAAGGTCTCTGGCCGGAGTTAAAAGAGGAGCAACAGGAAGGTCGCACGATAACCGTCGCCGAACAGCAAATTGGCGGCGTCACGTACTCGTCGGAGTGGTTCCAGTACTGCGGCGTCCAGACGTATCCCGGCATCGCGCCGGACGCAGACCAAGATAACTATTTCCGCTACGCGCCGTCCTCACAGTACGAATGGCAGTCGTCGGAGGTAGAGGGTGGAGCCATCGTCAACGTCAGCGATTTCGAAGATTACGAGTCGTGGGGGAACGAAATCGGGCAGTCGGGACTCGGAAAACCCGCCGTCGCGACGTGGCGCTCACAGGAGGTTCCCGCGAGCGGCACGATTCCCGTACAAATCATCAGAAGTACACGAGTCGAGGAGATGGCCAACAACAACCAGTGGTTGGGCGCAAGCACGCAGAGCGGCTTCATTGCCATCATGGACAAATGCACGCATTTCTGCTGCGTGCCGCTGTTCAAGGGCGACCCCGGAAGTGCGAAGTTCGGTGCCGCGGACGAGATTTACTGTCCGTGCCACCAGTCGGTGTACGACCCGTTCAGTATCGAACGAACGTCGTTCGTCGCGCTTCCGCGGCCCGATGACGACTCCGGAAGCTCCAGTGAATAAGACCCTTCGACGCCACCAGTCACGATGGTCAATCGGCCCGTTCGGGCCGCACGGTTGGACGCGCCGAAAACGGGTTCGCCGTCGCACGGATAACCGCGACGGCGCCGACTGCGAAACACCCGAAACCGGCCAGTGTGACCAGCGGCGAGGTGACGTTCGCCATCGCGCCGCCAGCGGTTCTGGCGACCAGAAAGACGAGCGCGTGAACCATCGAGACGCCGCTGAGCGTTGTCGCTCGTCCGCGGGAGGCGACTCGGTCGTTGACGAACGTGCTTCCGAGCGTGTCCGTGACCGTGTTAGCCCCGCGAGAAAGAAAGAACACGGGCAGGGCGACGGCGGGAACGGAACTAGCGACGAGGAGGCCGACGGCGCTCGCCGTCGGCCCCACCACAAACCATCTCCTAACGCCGATTCGGCGGCCGATCGCGGCGGCGGTCGAGGAACCGACCGCCGCGGCGAGCATGAGGCCCGCGTACAGCGGGCCGAGTGTGGACGGCCGAAATCCGATGGACAGCGCCACCGGTTGAACGAACACCTCGACCGTTTCCGGTACCGCGAGAACGATTCCGGAGAGGATGACGAACGACCGAACCGTCGGGTTCGAAACGACCGAGACGAGTGCGGTTCGCGCTTCTGCGAGCGAAAATCCCTCGTCCGAACGGGAGGCGTCGGGTTCCGGAAGCGTCAGCACGACCAGCGCGCCAATCGCGGTCAGCACGCCTGCGAACAAAAACGGTAGGGCCGACCACTGTTCGTAGAGCGCACCACCGACCAAGGCGGAAACCGCGGCGGAAGCGTAGAAGACGCCGGTGGCTCTCCCGCGAACGCGGGTGTACGAACCGGTCGCGTCGTGGTCGTTTAGCATGTCGTACAGCCACGCGTCGGTGCTTCCCGATCGGAAGGTGGCGGCGACGCCCCAGAATCCCCAGAAGGAGACGAACCCGACGAGAGAATCGACGAACGCGAAACCGAAGTGGGTTACGGAGATGAGGACGGAACCGACGAAGAGGCTGTTTCGGCGACCGATTCGGTCGCCAACGTAGCCGGTCGGAATCTCGCCGAGGAGCGTTCCGGCGAAGAACATCCCGGCGGCGAGGCCGACGCCAGCGAGGTCGAGCCCTTGCGAGAGCGCGTGCACCGTGAGAATCGGGTAGACGAATCCACCGGAGGTGAGGCCGCGATAGCCGTAGAACCGAAGGACGAGTGAATCGATGGATGCGTGAGCGTGTTGTGACATCGAGTGTAGTGTTCGTAATCGAAGAAGCAGACGAGGGTAATAATCGCTCGTAGAAAATCAGTTCAGTTGTCGAAATTACACGATTTACAGTCGTCTCCGACACCAATCAGTAGCTTTTGTTCGGCTCTTCGCGTCGTTTCAGTCGATGGATTCCGCGGCAGTCGAACCAGCCGACGAACACGTTCGAGACGCCTTCCAACTGCTGGCGGACGAAACCCGACTGGAAATCCTCTTCGCGCTCTGGAACGCGCCGGAGTGGACGGCGACATTCACGGAACTGAAAGACGCCGTCGGGATGCGCGACAGCGGCCAGTTTCAGTACCATCTAAACCAACTCGCTGGAACTTTCATCCGGCAAGTCGACGACGGGTACACTCATCTCGCTAGCGGAATTGCACTGTATCGAACGATGTTAGGGAGTGTGGCTGGAACCGAGTCAATTGACCCGATTTCGCTCAAT
This sequence comes from Haladaptatus pallidirubidus, assembly GCF_020700235.1. GTDB lineage: Archaea > Halobacteriota > Halobacteria > Halobacteriales > Haladaptataceae > Haladaptatus > Haladaptatus pallidirubidus. Next base: position 1,716,129 of record NZ_CP085301.1, read on the forward strand.
GAATCCTGCCCCAACTGTGAAAATCGGCTCCAACTGACCTACGAGAATCAGGTTTTCTACGCACGCTGTTCGACCTGCGACGAAACTCTGTTTAGTTCGCCCTTTCTCCCGGCCGGACTCGGCAATCGAACCGACGACGAACGACTCTGGGCGTTCGATCGCTGGACGCGCCGAATGGTCGGGAATCTCCGCGATGGCGTCTGTCCGTGGTGTGCGAGTACGGTCAACCACGAACTTTCCGGCGAATCCTCGGCAGATGAAACGGATTCTGACGTTCGAATCGTTCACACCTGCAATCGCTGTGGCGGATTCTTGAAAACGACCGTCGGGGAAACCGTCATCGACCACCCCGCCGTGATTTCGTTCTTCTACGACCACGGCAAAGACATCACCACGATTCCCCACTGGAAGCTCGATTTCTGTATGAGCGACTCGGGAGTAGAACTGATTTCGGAAGAACCGACTGAGATACGACTGACGATTCGAGAGGCGGGAGACGAACTTACTCTCACGCTTGACGAAGATTTCACTATCACCGAAAGCAGACGGTTGAAACCGCAAGACGGCACTCGCAATTAAACACCGACAGGACGCCAATTGTCACCCGCAATCTCCAGAGACCACCCAGGCGAAGCTTTATAGCCGAAAACGAAGCAGTCGAAGGCGATGGTCGACGAAACCGGGAGTCCCGAATATCGTTACAAGGGCTCCCCCTCCTCGGCGAACCTCCGCGAAATAGCGCGATTTTTCCTGAAAATTGGGTTCGTGGGATTCGGCGGGCCGCTGGTCCACATCGCCATGATGGAGGACGAACTCGTCGGCGAGAGCAGCCGGGAGTGGTCGGACGAATCGACGTTCATGGAAGGTCTCGCCATCTGCAACATGCTTCCCGGTCCGGCCTCGACGCAGCTCGGGATATTCATGGGATGGGTTCGCGGCGGAACCCCCGGCGCGATCGTCGCCGGGTCGTGTTTCATGCTTCCGGCCTTCGCCATCATCATCGCGCTCTCGTACCTGTATTTCGCCTACGGGGAACTGCCCGCGATACAGAACGGACTGCTCTACGCCGTCAATCCCGTCGTCATCGGCCTTATCGTCGGGTCGGCCTACTCGATGGCGCGAAGCGCGCTGGGGCAGGCGGAAGCCGATTTCGCGTTCGAAATCGGCGGCGATTCGTGGACGATAGACGTGAAGCTGCTCTTCCTGCTCGTCGCCGCACTCGTCGCGACGGTTCTGTTCAACCCGAATCCGGTGCTGGAGTTCGCGGTGGCCGGCGTAGTTGCCCTCCTCGTCTATCGCCGTGAGTGGGTCGCGTCGAACCTCGACCGCGTGTCGCTCGCGGCAATCGTCAGCCTCTCACTCACAGGACTGTATCTCGCCCGCGACAGAATCGTTGACCTCGCATCTTCTGGGGCCAGACGAACCGGCGTGTACGGCACAGTCGCCAGCATCGTCGGAACGCTGTGGGCGAACACGTGGCTAAAACTCGTCCTGTTCATGCTTTACACCGGGTCGTTCATCTACGGCGGCGGACTGGTGCTCATCCCCTTTATCGAGAAGTACGTCGTCATCGAGTTCGGGTGGATGGACACCGCGACGTTCGTGGACGGCATCGCACTCGGCCAACTGACCCCCGGTCCGGTGGTGATGACGACCGCGTTCGTCGGCTACGAGTTACTGCTTCCGCAGGGCGTTCCGATGGCCGTCCTCGGCGCATTCGTCGCCGCACTTGCGGCGTTCGCACCCTCGTTCGTATTCATCGTGGCGATGTTCCCTTACGTGGCGAAAGTGCGCGACAATCCGCAGGTCAGGATTGCACTGGTCGGAATCAACGCCGCTGTCGTCGGTGCGATTTTGGGAGCGACCGTCTCGCTGGCACGGGAGGCAATCATCGACCCGCTCACCGCCGCACTCGCAGTCGCGACCTTCGTGCTGTTCGTCCGCGGGGTGCAAGCGGCGACGCTCATCCTCGGCGGCGGGTTCGTCGGCTTCGCGGTATTTTACCTGCTCTGAAAATTCGACGGGAGCTGGATCGTATTAAGCGGTGGAATCCGTCCCATTCGTGCGGATTTCTGGAAATCCATCCAGGTAACTTTCCAGAAATCTATCCATATAGATAGACAGAAAGCAATAGAGCCGAGATAGCTAAAATACTCTCTTTCTCCGCAGCCGGAATTACGGTGCGATAGCGGTTTTAAGGCGAGTCGCGGTGCATCGGTGCGATGAAAGACCCGGAAGGAACGCGGGGGAACCGCACGACTAAGACGGAAACGACCCTACATCGAACCATGAGAATCCTCGTGGACGGGGAGTGGCAGACGGACGCCTACGAAACGACGAACGACGAGGGCGAGTTCGAGCGACAGACCACGACGTTTCGGGAGTGGGTCGAAGCCGACGAGGACGCCGAATTTCCGTCAGAGTCGGGGCGATACCATCTCTACGTCTCATACGCCTGTCCGTGGGCGCACCGGACGCTGGTCACGAGAGCTCTGAAAGGACTCGAAGACGCGATTTCGGTGTCGATAGTCGATCCCTACCGGCGAGACGACGGATGGGAGTTCTCGCCCGAAAGATCGGGATGTACCGCGGACACCGTCAACGGGACGGAATATCTGCGGGACGTGTACACCGAAGCAGACCCGGAGTTTACGGGCCGCGTGACGGTGCCGGTGCTGTGGGACAAACGGAAAGAAACCATCGTCAACAACGAGTCGGCGGATATCATGCGGATGTTGGACACCGCATTCGACAGCGTGGCGGAGCGGGACGTGACGTTCTATCCCGAGGCGTACCGCGGTGAAGTGGACGAAACCATCGAGGCGATTTACGAACCCGTCAACAACGGCGTCTATCGGGCGGGATTCGCGGACACCCAATCGGCGTACGAAACGGCGGTAACCGAGTTGTTCGACGCGTTAGACCACTGGGAGACCGTCCTCGCCGACCAGCGGTATCTCGTCGGGGAGAAACTGACGGAAGCCGATTTCGCGATGTTCACGACACTCGTGCGATTCGACGCGGTGTACGCGACGCATTTCAAATGTAACCTGCGACGAATCACGGACTATCCGAATATGCGGAACTACCTGAAGGAGTTGTACCAATTGCCGGGTGTCGCAGAGACGGTTCGAATGGACCACATCAAGGAACACTACTACCGGAGCCACACCGACATCAATCCGAAACAAATCGTTCCGAAGGGGCCGGAACTCGACTTTGAGAACGAACACGACCGGGAGCGATTGGCAGGCGGGCCGCCGAAAGAACTTCGGCAATAGCATCACCCAAACGTGGTTTTTTGGAATCTCGATTGTTAAAGAATATCATGGCACGACAGACGGTGTCCCACGACGAGGACGGCCTCATTTACGAATTTACGCCCGACATCGAACCGGTGTACACTGCGGAAAGCGGCGAATCGCTGACCGTCGAAACCGTAGACAGTCTCGGCGGCGCGGTACAGGAGGACAGTGACTTCGTCGCCGACGTTCCCGCCGAAGTCAACGGCGCCACCGGACCGGTTGCAGTCGAAGGCGCGGAGCCGGGCGACGTGCTGAAAGTCGAAATCGAGGACGTGCGGGTCACCGAAGACCGCGGGCGAGTGCTGACGATTCCGGGGTTCGGCCTCCTGCACGATTCCCCGACATCGAGGAACCGAGAACCAGAGTGACGCCGGTAGAAAGCGACTCGATTCGATTCGGCGAAATCGACGTACCGATTCGACCCTGCATCGGCACGATTGGAGTCGCTCCGGCGGACGAATCGTACACGACGCTCGTGCCGCACGACCACGGCGGAAACCTCGATACGACGGATATGACCGGCGGAACGACCGCTTACTTCCCGGTGTTTCAGGAGGGTGCGATGCTCGCGATGGGCGACTCGAAAGCGGCGATGGCCGACGGGGAGATGTGCGGAACCGGGGCGGAAATCGGCACGGACATCGACGTCACGGTGACGGTGTTGTCGGATCCCGCGTTCGAACTCTCACGGCCCGTGGTCGAAACCGCGGAGGCCTGGAAAACAATCGCGAGCGCGGAAACCCTCAAAGCGGCGTGTCGGTTGGCGAACGAGGACGCGATTGCCCTGCTCGCAACTGAACACGGGTTCGATGAGACTGACGCTCACCTGTTTTCGAGTCTCGTCGGCGGATTGGAAATCTCGCAGGTGGTTGACCCGCTCGTCACGGTCAGAAATTCGATTCCGAAGAGGTACCTTTCCTCGCCGTTCTAAGCGGTCGGTCTCACGCGTTCTCGTCCTTGCCCTCGCGGAGTTTTCGCCGCTGAATCTTGCCGGTCGTCGTCTTCGGCAGTTCGGAAACGAACTCGATTTCGCGGGGATACTCGTATTTGGCCAGTTTGTGGCGTACGAGACTGCGGATTTCCTCTCTGAATGATTCGCCCCCGTCTCGGGATTCGACCGGTTGCACGAACGCCTTGACTATTTCGCCGCGAGTTTCGTCCGGAACCCCGACGACGCCGACCTGTTCCGCGTCCGGATGTTCCAGTATCGAGCTTTCGACTTCGCCCGGCCCGACGCGGTAGCCGCTCGTGATAATCACGTCGTCGTCGCGGGATTTGAACCAAAAATAACCGTCCGAATCGCGACAGCCGAGGTCGCCGGTCAGATGCCAGCCGTCGAGGGTCGTGGTTGCCGTTTTTTCCGGGTGGTTCCAGTACTCCGTGAAGACGATCGGGTCGTTTTCGCGTTCGACCGCAATCATTCCCACGTCGCCGACGGGTTTCTCCTCGCCGGAAACGGGGTCGATGACGGCGACCTCGTGGCCCGGCACCGGCTTTCCCATACTCCCGGCGCGAACCGGAAACCAGTCGCGACAGTTCGACACCAGGAGGTTCGCTTCGGTTTGGCCGTACAGTTCGTTGACCGAAACGCCGTCCAGTTCCGTTTCGGCCCAGTCCATGATTTCTGGGGGGAGCGGTTCTCCTCCGGAGCAGATACTTCGAAGCGACAGTTCGTATTTTTGTGCGGGATTCTCGATGCCCATCATCATCCGAATAGCAGTGGGTGGGAGGAACGTGTCCGTGACGGAAAACCGTTCTAACAGTTCGTAGGCGGTTTCGACGTCGAAACCGCCCATCGGACATCCGACGACTGTTTGGCCGTAATGCCACGCCGGAAACACCAAATCTCCCAGCGCGCCTATCCACGCCCAATCCGCGGGCGTCCAGTACACCGAATCGGCGGGCGAACCCGCCGATTCGGCAGTTCGCTCGAAGTACATGTGAAACGCAGGACAGTGGCCGAGCCAAAGGTCGTGGGTGTGCAGGACGCCCTTCGGCGGGCCGGTCGAACCGCTGGTGTAGATGATGATGGCGGGCGTATCGCGGGTCGTTTCCGCGATGTCGAACGAATTCGACCGTCCCGAACAGAATTCCTCGAAATCGTAGCTGTCGCGGTCGCTGGGGTTTTCGTCGCCATCGAGAGTGCTTCCGTCGCCGACGGAAGCACTCCCGTCAACTTCGATGACGTGTTCCAACTCCGGGCAATCGTCCCGAACCGTATCGACCGTCGATCGAACGGTGGAATCCACGACCGCCACGTTCGCACCGCTGTCGTTCAGTCGATACCGCAGGGCGTCCTCGCCGAACAGAATCGAAAGCGGGAGCGAAATCGCGCCGAGTTTCCAGCAGGCGAGATGGGTCAGCGGATTCGCGGGTTTCTGCGGAACGACGACAGAGACTCTGTCGCCTCGTTCGACGCCGAGGTCGGAGAGGCCGTTTGCCAGTCGGTTCGAGCGAACGTCCAAATCACGAAAGGAGTAGGTTTCGCGCCGACCGTCAGGGTAGCACTGTTCCAGCGCAGTTGCGTTCCCGTCGTCGTGTTTCCGAAGCAGGTCGTGAGCGATGTTGTAGTCGTCGGGAATGGCGTCCCACGAGAACTCGCTTCTGGCTTCCTCGTAGGAGGGAAAGTCGGGTGCGAGATGCCAAGCCATGCCACTGTATTTCGAACCATCTCGTATAAGTTCGTCTGTCGTTGCGCGAGAAATCACTCGCCGTCGGATTTATTGTATCTCGGAAACTGTAGCCTGCATGAACACCGACAGAGACGACCTAACGGACGAGTTCGACTTCGACGGCGAACTTCCGGACACCGTCAATCGGGCCGCAATCGAACGGATGCGAACCGTTGCGAGAGTGTTCGACGACCTCGTCCGCGTCCCGGGAACCGATTTCCGCGTCGGAATCGACCCGGTTCTCGGGGCGCTTCCGGGGGTTGGCGACGTGATCAGCGCCGGACTCTCGCTGTACATCGTCCTCGAAGCGGCGTGGTTGGGCGTCTCGTTCACGACGCTGCTGCGGATGATAGGGAACATCGCTATCGACGTGGTCGGCGGGTCGATACCGATAGTCGGCGGCATCGTGGACGCTGTGTGGAAGGCGAACAGGCGCAACCTCGAACTGGTGCTTTCCGACCTCGCGAACGAACCGGGAAGCGAAGGCTTCGGAGACGGTGACGACGTCGTCGAAATCGAAGTCGAATAATCGGAAACCAAACCGGGAAAACGTATTTTTAGGCTCGATGAGCAATCTATTCGTATGGTAATGAAAGAGTCCGAGGCCGAAATCGAGCGCGACGACCCGGTGCCGAACTTCGAACTGCGCGGTACCGACGAGGAAACCTACACGCTCGACGATTTCACAGAGTACGAGGCGATCCTGCTGGTGTTCACCTGTAATCACTGTCCCTACGCGCAGGCGAAATTAGACCTGCTGAACGACATCGCAGAGGAGTACGACGAGGCGGCTGTCGTCGGCGTGAACTCGAATGACGCCGATGAGTACCCGGACGACTCCTTCGAAGCCATGCAGGAGTGGGTCGAAGACGGTCGAATCCGGTACGACGCTTACCTTCACGACGAGACGCAGGGGGTGGCAAAAGCATACGGCGCGGTCTGTACGCCCGACCCCTTCCTCCTGCGAAACGAAGGGAAGAAAGCACAAAGCGCCTCAGAACGGTCGAACGGCGGCGAGTCGCGAGACGATACGTTCACCCTCGCTTATCACGGGCGGCTGGACGACGCGCTGAATCCCGACGAAGTACCCACGGAGTTCCACATCCACGACGCAATCGAGTCCGTGCTGGCGGGCGAGGACGTGGACTTGGAGTTCCTCCCGTCGCGGGGTTGTTCTATCAAGTGGAAGTGAGATAGCCGGAAACGAAGCGTCGAGGTAACGCGCATGTCAGGACGAGACGTGGGAGTAACCGAATCATGCAGCCGTCGTTTATAACTTGGCTTCCGTATTGGTTGTGAGTATGTCCGAGACGACAGACGACACGTCCGAGAAAGACATTACAAAAACGACCGCGTTCAGGGTCGCCCGACTGCTGTACGGCGGTATCATCGTGTTCACCGCCATCTCCGGGCTTCGGAATATCGATGCACAAGCCGCCTACGCCGAATCGAAGGGGATTCCGATGCCGGAGGAGTCGGTCGTATCATCGCATGGACTCCTGCTTCTCGGTGGCCTCGGCATCGGTTTGTGGCGCTTTCCCGCACTGGCGGCCAGTTCCATCGTCGCGTTCTTCGTCGGCGTCACCCCGACGATACACGACTTCTGGGAGCGAGAGGGACAGGAGCGACAGAACGAGAAAAATCACTTCCTGAAAAACGTCGCGCTCGCGGGTGCAGCACTCGCATTCCTCGGCGTCGGCGAGAAAAAAGGGTAAATCCGGCGAGTTCTGCGGTAGCTATCGCCGAACTCGTTCGACGCGCTTTTGTCCCCGCTCTCTGGCGAGTTCGAATTTGGCCCGCGCGACGGGTCGTTTCTCGCCGATGACCGCGCCGACGAGTGCGCCGATGGCACCGCCGGTACTCGCCGCCCTGCTGTTGATTAATCCCCCGAGACCTCCACCGATTGCCCCGCCGATTGCGGCGTGACGAGCGCGACTGATGGCGCGCTCGATGCGAATGGAACGCATAGGAGGAAGAACGTCGTGCAACCAGATAAATGGTTCTCGGGAAGAAATGCGCGGAGAGACATAAATTTAATCCGAAATAACACCGTTACAGTATAGTGTCTCTCAGGTCGTCGCTTTTGGTCTTGCTCGTCGTCTTGGCGGTCGTTCTCGCGGGATGTTCATGCTCGCAGTTTGGCACGACGCAGACCGCGGAGGGCGAAACGAACGGCGAGGAGTTGACGGTCACCGTCACGAGAATCGTGGACGGCGACACCGTGGAGTTCGAATACCGAAACGGGACGCAGGAGACGGTCCGATTGCTCGGCGTGGACACGCCGGAGGTTCACACGGCAAACGACCCGGAAGAATTCGAAGGTGTTCCGAACGACGATTCGGGCGCGGGCTGCCTTCGCAACTGGGGTCACAAGGCGAGCGAGTTTGCTCGAAGCGTACTCGCGGACGAGCGGGTGACGATTTCCCTCGACCCGAACGAAAGCCCGCGAGACAGATACGACCGACTGCTGGTGTACATCCGCGACGACGGAAAATCGTTCAACCACCAGTTGGTGAAGCAGGGTTACGCTCGCGTCTACGACAGCGATTTTGTCAGGAACGAGCGATTCTATTCCGCGGAGTCGGCAGCCCAGCGAGGAAAAATCGGGTTGTGGAAGTGCAGGGATGGTTCGGGTGGTTCCCGAACCACGAAAAACAGTGACGGCGCAACCGGGCTTTCCGTCCCCCAAATTCACGCCGACACGGCGGGCAACGACCACGAGAATTTGAACGACGAGTACGTCGTCCTGAAAAACGGCAGAACCGACACCCTTGCCCTTTCGGGGTGGACGATTTCGGACGATTCCGGCCACACCTACCGCGTTCCGTCGGGCGTCTCGCTGGCGGTGGGCGAAACGGTCACGCTCTACACCGGAAGCGGTTCGGATTCGGCGTCGGAGTTGTACTGGGGGCAGGTGGGGCGGTGTGAACAACGGCGGTGACACGATTATCGTTCGGAACGCGAACGGTGACGTGGTACTGCGAAAGGAGTACTCGAGGTGAGAAAGAGATTCGGGATAACGGAAAAGCACATCCGATTAGAATCTCACCGCTTTCCAGACTTTTACTTCCCTTCCCGACGACTCCCACCCATGGAGTACAGAACCCTCGGTGCGACCGGTACGAAAGTCTCGGAACTCTGTTTCGGCACGTGGCGATTCGCCAAGGAATCCAACGGCACGGTCGAAACCGACCGCGGGACGGCCCACGACCTGCTCGATACGGCGTGGAAAAACGGCATCAACTTCATCGACACCGCCAACGTGTACGGCGACCCGAACGGAACCAGCGAGGAGTGGATAGGCGATTGGCTCTCCGACCACGACCGCGAGGATTTCGTCATCGCCTCGAAGGTGTACTTCCCGTTCGACGGCGACAACCCAAACGGACGCGGCCTCTCGCGCAAGCACATCCGAAATCAGATTCGGGGGACGCTCGATAGGCTCGGAACCGATTACCTCGACCTGTACTACATCCACCGCTGGGACGAGACGACACCAATCGAGGAGACGCTCGCGACCCTGAACGGCCTCGTGGCGAACGGCAAGGTGAACTACCTCGGCGCGAGTTCGATGGCCGCGTGGCAGTTGACGAAAGCGCTCTGGGAGAGCGACGTGAGCGATTTGGCGCGATTCGACGTGACCCAGCCTATGTACCACGCTGCGGCGGGCGACGACGTGCAGGACTACCTCGACGTCTGTGCCGACCAAGACGTTGCAGTGTGCCCCTACTCGCCGCTTGCGGGCGGGTTCCTGACGGGCAAGTACGAGCGCGACGGCGACGTTCCGGAAGGGTCGCGCGGCGACCTCACCGACCGATTCGAGGACTACTACATGTCGGAAGACGGCTGGAAGGTGTTGGACGAAGTTCGGTCCATCGCGGACGACCTCGACGCGACGCCCGCGCAGGTTGCGCTTCGGTGGCTCATCCAACAGCGCGACTTTTCGTGCATTCCAATCGTCGGCGCGCGAACCGTCGAGCAGTTGGAAGAAAACGTCGGTGCCGTCGATATTGAGCTTTCGGCGGAGCAGTACGACCGAATTGCCGACGCGAGCTAATCTGGCGAGATCGGTGGGAAAACATCATTATTCTTCGTGCCGTCTGTGTGACGAGGTGTGCGGGAGTGGGGAGAACCCGGTACACTGAATGGGGGAACAATGACGGACACATACGTCGGCGCGATAGACCAGGGAACGACCGGCACGCGGTTCATGCTGTTCGACCACGACGGTCGAGTCGTCGCCAGCGCCTACGAAAAACACGAACAGAACTACCCGGAACCGGGATGGGTCGAACACGATCCGCTCGAAATCTGGGAGAACACACAGGGCGTCGTCACGAGCGCGCTCTCCGACGCCAACGTTTCCGCAGACCAGTTGGAAGCGCTCGGCATCACCAATCAGCGCGAGACGACGCTGTTGTGGGACAAAGACTCGGGACGGCCGGTGCACGACGCAATCGTCTGGCAGGACAGACGAACCACCGACCGCATAGAGCGAATCGAGGACGAGGGCAAAGTCGAGATGGTGCGGTCGAAGACGGGCCTCGAACCGGACGCCTACTTCTCGGCGACGAAAGCCGAGTGGCTGCTCGACAACGCCGATCCGATAAAGCTCCAGCGCGCGCGACCGCAGGATATTCGGGAACGGGCGGAGGAGGGCGAAATCCTGTTCGGCACCATCGATTCGTGGCTGATTTATAACCTGACGGGAGAACACATCACGGACGTGACGAACGCTTCGCGGACGATGCTGTTCGACATTCACGAGATGGAGTGGGACGACGAGCTCTGCGAGGAATTTCGTGTCCCGCGGGAGATGCTTCCGGAAGTTCGGCCATCCAGCGACGACGATACCTACGGTTCGACCGACCCGGACGGCTTCCTCGGCGCAGAAGTGCCCGTCGCAGGTGCCTTCGGCGACCAGCAGGCCGCCCTGTTCGGGCAGACCTGCTTCGACGCGGGAGACGCGAAAAACACCTACGGGACAGGCAGTTTCTTCCTGCTCAACACGGGCGAGGAAGCGGTTGCGAGCGAACACGGCCTGCTCACCACAGTCGGTTTCCAGCGGTCGGGCGAACCGGTGCAGTACGCCCTCGAAGGCGCGATTTTCGTCACGGGCGCGGCAATCGAGTGGCTGGCCGATGTCGGCTTTATCGACGACGCGGCGGAAACGGAATCGATGGCACGAAGCGTCGATTCGACGGACGGCGTCTTCATGGTGCCCGCGTTTACCGGACTCGGCGCGCCACACTGGAACCAGCGCGCTCGTGGGACGCTCGTAGGGATGACCCGCGGCACGCGAAAGGAACACGTCGTCCGGGCTACGCTCGAATCCATCGCGTTCCAAACCCGCGACGTGGCCGAGGCGATGGAGGCCGACAGCGGCATCGAAGTCGAATCGCTGAAAGTCGATGGCGGCGCGGTGAAGAACAACTTCCTCTGTCAACTGCAAGCCGACATTTTAGGCACCGATATCGTCCGCCCGGTCGTAGACGAGACGACGGCGCTCGGGTCGGCCTACGCCGCCGGACTCGCGGTCGACTACTGGGAAACCGTGGACGAACTCAGGAACAACTGGCAGATCGACCGCGAGTTCGAACCGTCGATGCCGAGCGAGGAAGCGGACAGAAAACACGAGCGTTGGGTCGATGCTGTCGAGCGCTCCCTCGACTGGGCACAGGAAGGAGGTGGGTGAGATGGCGGAAGAGTATTGGCGAGCGAAATACGTCAACGAACTCGTCGGAACCTTCATCCTCGTTCTGCTCGGCGACGGTGCAGTCGTCGTTTCCGTGCTGACGGGCGGATTCGACCTGTTCGGCGTCGCCGTACTCTGGGGATTCGCGGTGATGTTCGCGGTCTACTGGGTCGGTGGTGTTTCGGAGGGCCACATCAACCCGGCGGTGACGATTGCGAACGCCGTCTGGCGAGACTTTCCGTGGAAACACGTTCCGGGCTACGTCGCCTCGCAAATCGTCGGGGCGTTTCTGGCCGCCGCGACGCTGTTCGTGACGTGGTCTGGCTACTATCAGCAGTTCAGTCAGGCGAATAACGTGGTTCGAGGCGAACCGGGAAGTTCCATCACGGGCATGACGCTCTGGACGTTTTTTCCGAATCCTGCGTTCGCAGGCGTAAAAGTCGGCGATTTCGAGACGCTTCAGGAAGCGGCGTTTCTCGTCTCGTTCCCGCAAGCGTTCTTCAGCGAGGTGGTCATCACGGCTATCCTCGTCGCCGTCATCTTCGCGCTCGTGGATGACTGGAATCCGATGGGGACGCGAGCGACGCCCGGTCTCGCGGCGGCCCTCATCGGTCTGCTCGTCGCGGCGCTGGTGCAGTACGAAGCGCCAATCAGCATGGCCGCGTTGAATCCTGCCCGCGACCTCGGCCCGCGAATCTTCGGCTTCATCGCCGGATGGGGTGAAATCGCCTTCCCCGGCCCGCGCGGGGGATGGTGGCTTCCGGCCACGTCAACGACCGTTGGCGGCATCATCGGTGGCGGTCTGTACGACGTACTAACGCGACGGTACGTCAAGCGACTCGAAGAACAGGACATCGAACCGGAAGAACCAGCGGTTCACGACGAAGAACAGGAACGCCCGACAGGGGGGAGTTAGGTGTCCACCGTGTCGGATTCCGATGAGTCGAAAGGGTCTACCGGCGACTACCTTCGGCTGGTATTTCTGGACCCGATAACCCTCGCCGGACTGGCCGTCCTCGCGGCCGGAATCGTACTGGTCGCTATTTCCGACCCGAGTGCGCCGGTTCAGAACCCGATGTTGGGCGGATCGCTTATGCTGGTCGGAACGGTGCTGTTCGCGCTCGGATATACGCGGGCGCAGTGGGGTCTCAAACGTTGGAAACGGTGATATGCCGAAACGAGGATATCAGCGATAGCCTGAAGCGGGTTCCCGTTCAACTCATAGCAGACCCACATGGAGCGAACAGTAACCATCGTCCCAGAAGACGGCCTCCACGCTCGACCTGCCGCGCGATTCGTCGCCACCGCGAACGAGTTCGACGCCGACATCACGGTCACCACCGCGGACAACGACCCGGTAAACGCGCGGAGCATGATCTCCGTTACGACACTCGATGCTCGACAGGGCGACGAAGTCCACCTTGTCGCCGAGGGAGAGGACGAAGAAGCGGCCCTCGACGCGCTCGAAACGGTTCTCACGACGCCGGAAGGTGAGCTGTGACCGTCGAACTTTCGGGCGTCGGCGTGACGCCTCGAACCGGATTCGGCAACGTAATTTGGTACCGCGGAACGACGGATTTGTCCGACCTCCCCGACCCGAAAACCGTCGATACCGACGCGGAACTGGAACGGTTCGAATCGGCGTGCGAACGCGCCCACGAGGAACTAGACGACGAGCGCGAGCGTGCGCGCGAGCGCGTCGGCGACGACGAGGCGGAAATTTTCGACGCGCACAAAGCCTTCCTCGACGACCCTGCGATCACCGGCGGCGTCGAAACCGCCATCGAAAACGGGATTCCCGCCCCCCACGCGGTTCGGCAGGCGTTCGAAGACCCGATTGCGAAGTTCGAGGGATTGGAGGGCCGGATGTCCGAACGAGCGGACGACCTTCGGGACGTCCGCGACCGACTGCTGAGGATTCTGACCGACCGCGGCCGAGTCGAACTCGGCGACCTTCCCGAGGGCACAGTCCTCCTCGCAGAGCGACTCGGGCCGAGCGACACAGCACAACTCGATCCTGAAACAGTCGCCGGATTCGCCACCGTGTTCGGCGGTCGAACGTCACACGCCGCGATTTTCGCCCGGTCGCTCGGGATTCCCGCCGTGGTCGGCGTCGGCGACGAACTGGCGCAAGTAGCCGACGGGCGGCCAGTGCTGGTCAATGGAACGGACGGTCTCGTGGTCATCGATCCGGACGAATCCGCCCGAAGTCGTGCAACCGACGAGGAAACCGAAATCATCGAACGCTACGTTTCGACGGCGGACGGGACGGAAATCGAAGTTGCCGCGAACGTCGGAACCCTCGCCGAACTCGACCCGGCGGACGAAGCGGGTGCCGACGGTATCGGCCTCTTCCGTACGGAGTTTCTGTTTCTCGACCGCGAATCCCCGCCGAACGAGGATGAGCAGTACGACACATACGTCGAGGCGTTGTCCACCTTCCCGAACGAACGAGTCATAGTCCGAACGCTTGACATCGGCGGCGACAAACCGATTCCGTACCTCGACACGCCGGACGAGGACAACCCGTTTTTGGGCGACCGCGGGATTCGGCGCTCGCTCGGAACCGACGCCGACCTGTTCGAAACCCAACTGCGCGCCCTACTTCGTGCCGGAACGGAAGGCAACCTCGCCGTGATGTTCCCGCTCGTCTCGCACGTGGAAGAACTCGACGCGGCGCTCGCCCGCGTCGAGCAGGTCGCCGAAGAGTTGGACGAGGATGGGATCGAGTACGAGATGCCGGAACTCGGCGTGATGATAGAGACGCCGGGGTCGGTGTTCATGGCGGAGTCGATGTCGGAGCGGGTCGATTTCCTCAGCATCGGTACCAACGACCTCACGCAGTACGTGATGGCGGTTTCCCGCGAAAACGAACATGTCGCAGACCTCCACGACCCGCTTCACCCGCCCGTTTTGCGGGCGATTCGCCGGACGGTGTCTGCGGGCCACGACGGCGGCGCGTGGGTCGGCATGTGCGGCGAGATGGCCGGTGACCCTGATGTGACAGAACTGCTGGTCGGTCTCGGACTGGACGAACTGAGCATGAGCGCCGTGACGATTCCGGGGGTAAAATCGCGAATTACGGGCGTAGATTCGGAGGAAGCAAGAGAACTCGCAGAGCGCGCACTTTCTGCTGAAACGCGGAAGGAAGTGCTAAAGATGCTGGAGTAATCTCGAACGTCGAAAGTTGAATCTACACCTTCGAAATCTCGCCCGCCTCCTCCGCCGATTCCAGCACGGAATCGAGGGTTGCCTTCGGACTGGTCGCGGAAACGGCTGCGTTGACCGCCCCTTCCAGAACTGGCGCGTCCGCGATTTTCGCGTCGGTATCCGACATCTCGATGGCGAGTTCGGCGTTCATCACCGCACTTCCGAGGTCGACCAACACGACCGCCTCCCCGTCCGAAATCGAGTCGAGCGCGTCCTGAATATCCGTCGCGCTGGTTCCGATTCCGCCGTCTCCGTCGCCACCGACCGCCTCGATTTGCGTGTCGCCCGCCATTTCGGCGGCAACTTCTTCGATGCCCTCCGCGGCCCTCAGGCTGTGTGAGACGACGACGAGTCCGACCATCTACGGTTCCTCCTGTTCGGTTTCCTGTTCTTCCTCATCGCCCTCCGCCTCTGCGGGGTCTTCGTCCGGCACCGTCGGCGAGGTGGCATCCGGTTCGAGGTCGCCGTCTCCCAGATACTCGACCGCGGTTTCCCGAATCGACTTCACGATGAACAGGGTGCTGGTCGCACCGGGGTCTTGGTGGCCGACCGACCGCCAGCCGAGGTACGATGCTCGCCCTTTCGTGGCCCGAATCGGCGTCGTGAAGTTCACGCCGCGCTCGCAGGCGTCAACCGCTTTCGTCAGTGCTTCTACTGGTTTGAGGTCGTCCTCCTCGATGGATTTCTTGTAGGTGTGAACCGCAGGCGTGATGGCATCGACCATCGTCTTTGCACCGACCGGTGCGTCGCCGCGGTCTTTTACTTTCTCCAAAAACACCTCGGCGAACGCCACGCTCGATTCCGCCGTGATTCCGTCGCCGAGTTCCGCGCTGGCGGTCATGAACGATCCGCCGTACAGCGGCCCGGCGGCCCCTCCGACTTCGGAGACGAGGGTTATCCCGACCGTTTTGACGAGTTCGTCGGGCGGCGCGTCGTCCATCTCGCTCACTTTTTCGTGAACCGCCCGAAAGCCACGGTTCATGTTCGCCCCGTGGTCGGCGTCGCCGATGGCGGAATCGAGGTCGGTCAGGTATTCCTTTTCGTCGGCCATCCGATCCGCGACGCGTTCGACCGCCGCGCGGACTGCCTCTTGTTCGGTAGTTCCCATCTATGTTGAGATAGCACGCGGCGGGAGGGGTAAAGATTTCTCCCGAGTGCAGGAGAAGTTTTGGTGGTTGCTATCCAGATTTAGAAATGGCGAACACAGCCGTGAGAGATAGGTCAGTATTTTCAGAAAGCATACACCCCTCACTGTATCATCGCAATCACGGAACTCACTCGTCGCCACGTGCTCGCTACCGCCACAACGATAGGAATCGGAGGAGTTACGTTGACGACTAATTCGAATGGCTGTGGACAGAATGTTCCGTTTCTCGAACCAAGTATGCCCCACGATGGGGAGGTTGGTGTCTCCCTCACGGAGTCAGTTCCTGGGCGCAATACAAACGAAGAAGAATCATACGAACCGGCACGTAGAAGACCAACGCCGATCGGAGATTAGTACTCCAGTTCAAACAAAAAATCCGGCACTGAACACCTATTGAACCGTCAATGCAGGCGTTGCCGCCGGGTGCGCTAACAGCTCCTTCAGTTCGTCGTCAAGCACCAGCACCGTCACGGAACAGCCCTGCATGTCGAGCGAGGTCATGTAGTCGCCTACCCACGCGTCCCAGGTCATGAAATCGCGCTCCTCCATCATCGACTGGAGTTTCCGGTTCACAACGTACAGTTCCGAAAGCGGGGTGCCGCCCATTCCGTTGACGATGGTGAGGACTTCCGCCCCGGAACTGGGGGATAAATCGTCAAAGACTTTCTCGGTCAGGCGTTCGGTAATCTCGTCCGCCGACATCATCTCCACGCGCTCGACGCCGGGTTCGCCGTGAATCCCGATGCCGAGTTCGATTTCGTCCTCGGCGAGGTCGAAGGTGGGTTCGCCCTTCTCGGGCGTGACGCAGGAAGTCAGGGCGGTTCCCATCGTCGCCACGTTGTCGATTACCTTCTCCGCGACGCGTTTTACTTCGTCTAACTCTTCGCCCCTGTCCGCCATCGCGCCGGCGACCTTGTGAACCAGGATCGTGCCACAGACGCCGCGCCGGCCGGAGGTGTACAGCGAATCTTCGACCGCCACGTCGTCGTTGACGACGACCTCCGCGACTTCTACGTCGGATTCCATCTCGGCCAACTCGCCCGCGGTTTCGAAGTTCATCACGTCGCCCTCGTAGTTTTTGACGACGTTCAAGACCCCTTTACCGGAATCGCAGGCCTGAATCATCTCGCTGATTTCGTCGGCGGTCGGCGAGGTAAACACTTCGCCCGCCGCCGCTCCGTCCAACATTCCCGGCCCGAGGTATCCGGCGTGCGTCGGTTCGTGGCCGCTTCCGCCACCGCTGACGACCGCGACCTTGTCCGAAACGGGGGCGTCATTTCGGACGAGGACGTTCGTGTCTGCCAGTCGCCGGAGTTCGTCCGGGTGAGCCGAAACCATTCCGTCCAACATCTCGTCGACTACGGCCGACGGTTCGTTGATGAGCTTTTTCATGTTCCATGCTAGCAACGACCCGGTAGCGCATAACGATTTCTTCGGATTCGATGAGAAGTTCGACATTCAACCCTGCGGTTCGAAAACTCCCGGTCGATTCCGGACTGGCCGGACAAACCGAACACCCGACAGGTGAACTACTCCGGCGAAAACAGGTCTTCGATGCGGCAGTCGAAGTAGTCAGCGAGCTCGAACGCGAGTTCCAGCGACGGGTTGTAACGTTTGCGTTCGATGGCGTTGATGGTCTGTCGGGTGACGCCGACCGTTTCGGCAAGTTCGCCCTGGCTCAATTCGCATCGGTCGCGGTATTTGGACAGATCGTTGTTCATCGCTGATGGCGCGCGAACAGTATCATTCCCACGACCACATTCTAGCCGTCCAGGCGCACGGGGAGTCACCGAAACCGTGGGCCGCGACGGAGTTCACCGACGGCGGAACGCTCGCGGACTACTTCGACGCCGACCTCGACGCATCGCAGTGGTTCGCCCACGGCCTCGTTCGGGCCGTTTCGCACGCACACGCACTCGGCGTCGTTCACGGCGGACTGTGCCCGCCAGCGGTCAGGTTTTCGACCTCTCTCGGTTCGACGTGGCCAGCGCCGAAAATTGGCGATTGGGGACTCGCGGTCGTTGTGATGGACGAACGTGAACTGCCTGGAAGTCACTCAATGGGACGACAACCGCCGATTTCGCCCGCCTACGCCGCGCCTGAGCATCTCGACCCGGGAGCGTTTGGCACCATCGACCACTCGACCGACGTGTACGGACTCAGAACGCTCCTGTACGGGTTGTTCACCGGGCAACCGCCGTTTTCGGGCGAATCCCACGTCGTCGCTGGGCAGGTCACGACAGACGACCCGCCGACCCCGACGGAGCGAAATCCGAATCTCCCCGAAGAAGTCGATACCGTGCTCTCCCGCTCGCTGGCGAAGCGAAAGCAGGCGCGATACGAAACCGTGGACGACCTGCTAGTCGCGCTCGAACGGTGCACGGGTGTGGTTTCTGTCTGACTGGTCGAGAGAATCAGGTAAACAGACGTTTAGTTCACGATAGACAGATGGCCATCCCACTCGCACAGGTCGGCACCGACGTCGGAGCGGGCATCGTCCGGTTCGTCGGTTCCAGACTGTTCGCGGTCTCCGCCGGTATTTTCGGGCTGTACGCCTTTCGAAACCTCCAGCTGAACGATTGGAGTCTCAGCGACCGTTCTGGTGCTATCTCGTTTTTATCGGGATCGCCGGTCTCGTGTACGGAATGTTGGGGATAGCCGGACGATATCCGACGGCCGGTGGGTAATCGCACTCGGTCACACGGCGCTGCTTTTCAGCACGGTATTTCTCGCATTCGCCATGCGCGAGCTGTATTACAATAGCGCGCTCGCGCCTTTGGAGAGCGAGCAACGGATTCGGCTGTCTCGTCTCCGGCGAATCGAGTTGGCCTTCGTCGTAGAATTGCTCATCGTCCTCTTCATCGGCCGTGGCTCCGTGGTTGCGCTCATCAAAGGCGGCGGAAGCCTTGCGTTTGCCACCTACGGCGTCGTCTTCTGTGAACGACTCGAATCGCTCACGCAGGGAACGTCGGTTGATACGCTCCGCCGACACCTGCTTCCGGTGCTCGTCTGCTCCGGTCTGCTCGGTCTTGCGGATTTGGGCATCCTTTTGGGAGTGGAGTCGCTCGTGATCCGGAGCGTCGAAAGCGTCTTCGTCGTGACGATCGGCGCGTTTTTGCTGACGGCGACGATTCGACTCCAGCAGAACGTCAGCGGACTCTCCGGGGCACGGTAGAGAGACCGTTTTTCGCTCTGTGAACACCCACTGGCATCGGGAATTCACCCTCACACACGGTGAAGCGTACCGTGGTCGCAGTACGGACAGAGTGCTCCCGGCCCCCGGTGGGTGCTAACGCGTCCGCATATCGAGCACGACCTGACGAGTCGTTCCCGGCGTTCGCACTCCATTTCGAGCGATTTCAATCTGGCCTCCGTCTCAGCGAGGCGCTGTCGAAGCGTTTCCAATTCAGCCTGCAGTTGAGCGTACTGCTTCGACCGTTCGTGTTCGGTTCGGTGGGACGGTGGGTCGATGCGAGGTCGTCGCTTCTGCAACCACGGTTGTTCGTCCGACGGCATTGTTCTATTCGAAACAAATGACACGACCGGTTATGAAGCGGTCGGCGAAATAGTCGCACCCCGTACATAACGTGCTTGCATGATAATGCCGAATTTCGAATAGTGCCAGTTGTGTACGGTTTTCAATGGGTGGCGGTTGGCGCGAGTCACCGAGGCCCAGTCAGGTTGCGCACCGACACGGTGCGCTTTCGTGTTCCGTCGAGCGAATTCGGCGTCGGATGTCAATTATCGCCGTATTAGATGCAGTCACCGTTTTGCGCGATTACAGTATGAAAATGAACGGTCAATTTTCGAGTAGACCGAACCGCACGTCACGCGT
The DNA here is from genome assembly GCF_020700235.1 of Haladaptatus pallidirubidus. Taxonomy (GTDB): domain Archaea; phylum Halobacteriota; class Halobacteria; order Halobacteriales; family Haladaptataceae; genus Haladaptatus; species Haladaptatus pallidirubidus. The sequence goes on from NZ_CP085301.1 coordinate 1,735,993, forward strand.
CGTCCGGTCGAGTCGTCGGAAGGGGTGCGTAGAGGCGCTTTCGCGCGTCGGGAACGTACAAACGTTCCTCTACAAGTTCCTGTTGTTTGAGTTTCGTCAGTCAGCGCGCGTCGTTCGGGCGGGCAGTAGCGCCTCTTTGCGCACCTGTCGCTGGGTTTGGGGCGCATTCTCCTGTAGAACCCGATAAACGAGTTTCGCACTCGGTGGCAGTTCGAGAAGACGTTCGAATCGTTCCTGAGGGGTTGTGTTATTGCCGGAGCGTCCGGCAAAAGCGACTACTGGTTTTCGACATTCCATTTCCCGCTTCGAACCCGAATCAGTTATTTATTCCGGTGAATAGTATTCGCATAGAATATGCACAGAGTACAAAATATATTTAGCTATTCTCGGATTCCGCAACCACAAGATATAAAGATACTATGACGAACGTTCATTAATAAACTACCCTCGTTGGAAAAGCTTGGACACGAAAGACATGACGGACCTCTATGCGGCGTGGTTAGAGGATTCTTTCGATGTTCGGCGGGCCCACGAAGGCCACGAAGCGCTAGATCTGCTCGACAACGAGGTGAGCGTCGTTCCCTTCGATCGTCGACCGGCCTTTCCGGCGACGAAGTACTCGCGGAGCTCCGCAACCGCGAGCTGCGCTCCCGTGTTGTGATGGTCACCGCGGTCAAACCAGCGGTCGCTGGCCGTGTAGTCCGAAAGAAAGCCTCGTGTACCCGAGGTATCAGCGATTTGTCGGTCATGGTGTATATGCTTTGTGTTCTCGATTCACCGTGTTTCACTCAGAATGCGTACGTGTAGACGTTCTCTGCGTACTCTTCGTCGCCCAGTTCGACCGATGCCTCGTCGGTTTTCTCGAAACCCAACCGTTTGTAAAACTCGTTGCCGATGTCGTTGTCCGCGAGCACCATCGCCTTCATCCGTTTCGTGTTGAAGTCGTGGAAATCCTCGCGGAGACGCTCGTGTAGTGCGGTTCCCACGCCGTTTCCCCAGTCGTCCGGGTCTACGTAGAGTCGGAGCACGTCGCCTTCGTCTTCGTAGAACACGGCGTGACAGAATCCGATGAGTTCGTCGTCCGTGACTGCAACGAGAAACGCCGTTCCGGGCTTGTCGAGCGCATCAGAAAGCGATTCGTTCGAGTACCACGACGACACCGTTTCCGTGATGGTGTCCTCGTCCAGAATGTCGTCGTAGGCTTCGTCCCATGCACGGTGTGCGATTCGCCGAATCGCGCCGAAATCCCCCTCGTTCGCGGGTCGAATCTCCATTCCGTTCATCTCCACAATGGATACGCCATGCGCCGGGGTAACAGTTCTGAATCACCAACAGAGTTGGGGAAAGTAAACTCGGCTTTCAATCGGTCGCTCAGTTTTCGGTCGTTGGACGTTCTCCCTCGAAGACGAACTCGGTTCCCGATTCGATACCCTCTCGGTTTGCGAAGCCTTGCCGCATCTCGACCACGTATTTTGCGGGCGAATCGCTCGAATAGCGTTCGAGTTCCAAATCGCTCGCATTCGGTTGCGGGTCGGCCTGTTCGACGTTGATGACGGTTCCGTCCGCCGCGATAAAGATAATGTCGAGCGGAAGAACCGTGTTTTTCATCCAAAACGTCTGTGGCTGGGCTTTATCGAAGACGAACACCATGCCGTGATTTTCCGGCAGCGACTCCCGGTGCATCAATCCCTGTGAGCGTTCGTCCGGCGAATTTGCCACTTCTAGCGTCACGTTCGTTCGCTCGCCGTCCGCGACGAACGCGGCGGAGACGTTCTCTTTCGCGTCGGTCATCGCTGTTGTCGATGTCCCGGCTGTCACCGACCTGTCGCCGGATTGGTTGCCAGACCGATCGTTCGACTGCATCGTCCCCTCCGAGTCGATTCCGAGGCCCATACAGCCGGAGCAGACGACGAGACAAGCGACCAGCAGGGCGGGGGTCACGCGCATATCCGCAAGAACGCGACCAATCGACAAAAATCCGCGGTGTAGAGCGGTTCCATTCCGACGTTCGACGTTCAAGAATTACCGACCGACACGTCCCCGCGCATCCGCTGTGGGTGGTATTCGCAGTAGTACTGGCTCATTCGCTCGGCGGCGGTGAACGTTGCCTGGCGCGTCGCTCCCGGCGTCGACGTCGATTCCGTCGCGGTAATCTCGTTTCCGTCCGGATCCTCGATGATGAGTTCGTGTTCTTTTCCATCGACGTTCATCCAGACGAGGGTGTACTGCTGTCCGGGTCGAAGCGAAAGCGTCGGATTTTCTTCCCCGTGTATTTGCGACGGAGCGAGTCCGTACCAATGTTCGATTTCGCCGACGAGAAGAATCGGCGTTCCTCGAACGGACTGCCCGCCGTCCGATTGTCCTCCGTCGGACGGCTCCCCACCGGTTTCCTGTCCGGTCGCAGTTCCACCGACACCGGCCAGAACACCAACGCCGCCGAGCGTTTTGAGGGCTGTTCTCCTGTCGAATGTCGTTTCGCGCTTCTCGGTCATGGAATCCCCCGGCCGTCAAACGACGAAGTGAGCAAAGAAACCTTGTGTCGCTTGGAGTCGTGTTTCGCCTGCATCAAACCGACACTGCGACGACGAAACCAACGAGGAGCGACCCCGTGACGAGCAGTTGAAACACCGCCGACGCGAGCAGGCCAACGACTGCGTATGTTGCGGTTTTCGCGCCCTTTTTCGCATCTTGTGTCCGATAAAACTCGACGGTGAAGGTAGCGAGCGCGACGCCGATTACCATTCCGACCGGCCCGGTGGCCACCAGCGCGACCACGCCGACGACACCTGCGGCGACCGCACTCCAGAGCGACCCGCCGCTCGCTTTGGCCGAAACGGCACTCGCGGTATGCTCCCCGACGAAGGCGATGGCACCCACAATCGTCGCGCCAGCGACGAACAGGAGTCCCGGTTCGGAAAACCCCGTCCCCCACCAGTAAACGTAGATTCCGCCGAGGGACAGCGGAACCGCCGGAAGAAGCGGCAGGACGCTTCCGAGGACGCCAGCGAACAGCAGAGCGACGGCAACGAGGAAGAGCCAATCCATACGAAAATATCACACTCGCAAGCCATAACCTCACGGGTTGCCCGATAGCTTTTGAACGATAGCGTGCCGACTATCGACAATGACGGTACTCGTCGCCGGTGCGACTGGATTCGTCGGACGCCATCTCGTGCCCGAACTCGTCGCGGAAGGCAACGCCGTGACTGCACTGGTTCGCGAACCCTCGTCCTACGACCCGCCGATGGGCGTCTCGGTGGTGAAAGGCGATTTGAACGACCGTGACAGTCTTGACGGAATTTTCGAGGGAATCGACGCCGCCTACTACCTCGTTCATTCCATGGGCGAGGACGGCGATTTCATGCAACGAGATCGCGGCGCGGCGAGAAATTTCGTGGATGCGGCGCGCGGAACCGGTGTTTCGCGCGTTGTCTACCTCAGCGGACTCGGCGGCGAGCGAACGACGCTTTCCGACCACCTCACATCCCGGCGAGAGGTGGAACACATCCTCGCAAACGGCGACTACGACATCACCGTTCTTCGGGCGGCCATTGTCATCGGCGAGGACAGCGTGAGCTTTCGAATCGTGCGGCAGTTGGCGGAGCGTCTACCCCTAATGATTACGCCGCAGTGGGTCAGAACGGAGTGTCAACCCATCGCCATCGACGACGTCGTCGCGTACCTCCTCGGCGTTCTCGACACGCCGGAAACGGCTGGCGAAACGTTCGAAATCGGCGGTCCGGACGTGCTGACTTACGGTGAGATGGTGCTTATGACGGGTGAAATCCTCGACAGGAAAGCGACGATGGTTCCGGTTCCCGTCCTGACGCCGAAGCTGTCGGCGTACTGGGTTGACCTCGTGACCGACGTGCCGAAGGATGTCGCCCATCCGCTCATCCTCGGCCTGAAAACGCGCACGGTGGTCGAAGACGACCGGATTCGTTCCCTCATCCCGGTCGAACTGACGCCGGTCGAGAAAGCAGTCCGACAGGCAGTCGCATGAGTCGGGCGAATCCGACGAATCGGACGAGCCAAGACGAGCAGGGGCCGTACCAGTGGACGTACGAGAGCATCGTGGACGCGGTTCCGGGCGTCACGCTTCCCGACTGGCTCGCGCTGACGATTCAGTTCGTCCTCTTCGAGGGGCTACTCTTGGCCATCGCGTTGCGCTACGACCTCTGGGACGGCGTCCCCGCAGGAACCGCGGCGGTCGTCGTGGCCACTACCGGAAGCGCGCTGATGCTCGCGATCGCGCGGCGGATTCGAACGTTGTCGACGCCAGCCACGTACCGGAAACTGCTTTTCGGGTCGAGCATCGAGATCGTTCTCGGCCTGCTGTCCTACGTCGGACTGGTTACCTACCTGTTCGTCTACAATCCTCGGCAATCAGGTACGCCGCTGCTCGAATCGATTCTCGGAACCGAGCCACCGATTCCAGCGGTGTTTCTCACCCTGCTCATCCTTTGGGACGTCTGCTACCGAATCGGAACCGCGTGGTGGGCCAGCGTCACCGGATTCTGGGTCGCTGTTCGTCGTCCGACCGACCGCGAAACTCGGAGTCAACTTCGGAAGGTCGATGCGTTGATTATCGGATTTTCACTGCTTCAACTCGTCCTCGTCCCGTTCGTCCGGGACCACGGTTTGCTCGTCTTCGCCCTCGTCGGCCACGTCATCGCCGTCACATGCGTCTCCGGAAGCGCGATTTTCGTTCGCTCCCGTGGCTGAACTATTTAACCAATGACGGCATATTTCGTGAAGATGGTAGACGATAGCGACCCGTCGTTTTCGATTCCGCACCGCCCGCGACGGACGTATCCGCGCGGCGGTGGCGTCCGTTACGAGGGGGAAACTATCTTTCGCCTGTCGCCCGGTTCGGACTGCTCCGAGGAGCGCCTTACCGCCCTCGTACAGGAGACGCTGGAGTCCGACCCGTACACCTACGGCGACTGGTTCGACCTACCGGTACCGATGTATCTCGTCCGCGACCACGACCGAGATACGACGTTTCGTGTCGTCGTCAGGTACCAATCGGTTGAATTGCACGTGCTCCCGGATACGCGCTCAGCCGGTTTACTCGCCATGTATCGTCGGCTTACCGACTGCTCTGACCTGACGTGGACGGTTTCGTGCGAATCGACGCCGACCTGACGAGGAGAGTGCAAGATTAAATACCCTTACGCACAGATGAAAACCAATGGCGCTTCACGCAGATGCCCACGATTGGACTCTCCGCACCGCCCACAATCAAGACGAGATGTGGGAGCTCGCAGACGAAGATGGCGTTCGGGAGGCACGGCTTTCGTACCCCTCAGGATGGCTCTTTCTAACCCGAGACACCGCCACCCGAGGATTGGTTCGCCTCGCCGCCGCGACGGGCGGTGAGTGGGAGGCGGAAGAACTCGCGCACGAACTCGACCAGAGCGAGGAGACCGTCGAGCAACGTTTGGATGACCTCGTCCAACTCGGGGTATTTCGGGAAGAGAACAAGGCGTACCGTCCGAATTCGGAAAGCGTCGTCGCGCAGACCGCGGAGCGTCTGCGCGTCAGCGCCGACGAACACGGAGCGGAGGACGGGTTCCGCGACATCGCCAGTCCAGAGGCGGTTCGTTTGATGCTAGACGCGTTGCTCTCGATGGATGCAGACGAAGACATTACGCAGGATGACCTCCACGAACTCGTCGGCTTGTCCAAAAAATCGGTGTGGATGCACGTCGAACGACTCGCGAATCTCGGTATACTCGTAGAATCCGGCAATAGCTACGTTCTCGATGAGGCAAATCCGGTTTTCGGCAACGTTAAAGCGTTAAACGCGGCCGTTATCGGCACCGCGCTCTCTCCTTAAACGGTCTGGGTTTGAGAAACGTCTTCGCCGACGTACTGTTCTTCCCACTCCCGCCGCGCTTCGATTTCTCGCGCGCCGCGGCGAGTGAGCGTGTAATAGTTCGTTCGGCGGTCGCGCTGGCCCTTTTCCACCAGTCCTTTATCCACTAGCGAGTCGAGATTCGGGTATAGTCGCCCGTGGTGAATCTCCTTTTCGTAGTAGGCTTCGAGTTCTTCTTTGATGGCGAGTCCGTGAGGTTCGTCTAGTCCAGCGATGACGTACAGCAGGTCTCGCTGGAAACCAGTCAGGTCGTGCATGGTTCTCCCTAATACTACAGATTCATGCAATAGACAAAAGAGTGATGGCCAAATCGAGGGTAACCGACCGCTTGCTTGCGGTTTGTACTCTCCCTCATCCTGTCTTCCACGTCGGTAAGAATTGTTGTATAAACGACTGTTTGCTGCTCTATCCAAACTGCGAAGATAGTTTCCCGGCCGTCACATCTCGCGAGTGAACCTCGCGAAATTTGAATTGCGTCGCCCGGTGACACCACGACTACGGCCGTCTGACGCCGATCTACCGAACAAACCTACGAAAATTATCTGAGAAAATTCATGTTTAGTATTTTGGATATCGCGTCTCGGAATCTGCATCGGATTTATGTCGTTATGTATGTTTTTATCTAGCATGGCAACACGGGACGAGAATCCCGACTTCGAGACGTACCGAAAGTCGCTCAACCACGACCGCGCGGACGCCCACCCCGAACTCGCGTCCGACCTCCGCTCCGTCGTCGATGGCGACGTTCGCTTCGATGAGTATACGCAACTGCTGTACGCCACCGACGGGAGCATCTACCAAGCCCGACCTGTCGGCGTCGTCTTTCCGACGTGCGTCGAGGACGTGCAAGCGGCGGTTCGCATCGCCGCGGAGTTCGACACACCGATTCTCCCGCGGGGGGCCGGTTCGTCGCTCGCGGGACAGTCGGTCGGGCAGGGATGTATCGTGCTCGATTTTTCACGCAACATGGACGACATCGTGGACGTTGACCCGGAATCCCAGCAGGCAACCGTAGAACCCGGCGTCGTGCAGGACGATTTGGACGACCACCTCGCGCAGTGGGGATTGAAGTTCGCGCCCGACCCGGCGTCCTCGAATCGGGCGACCATCGGCGGCGGCATCGGCAACAACTCGACCGGCGCGCACTCGGTTCGATACGGCATCACCGACGCCTACACAGCAGAACTGGAGGTGGTACTGGCGGACGGGTCGCTCATCCACACCCGGGAAATCGAGGTCGATGGCGAGGAGTGGAACGAAATAATCCAAAGAGACGACAGGGAAGCCGAACTGTACCGAACCGTCAGGAGACTGGTCGAAGAAAACGAAGCGGAAATCGAATCGCGCTATCCGACGCTCAAACGCTCCGTCAGCGGCTACAATCTCCACAAAGTCGTATACGAACGCGACGGCGAGACGTATGTCAACCTCTCGAAACTGTTCGTCGGGTCGGAAGGCACGCTGGGCGTGGTCGTCCGAGCGACGCTCGATTTGGTGACTCGGCCCGAAGAAACCGCGCTCGCGCTCTACTGCTACGACGACCTCGTTTCGGCGCTGTCGGCAGTTCCCGACGCGCTCGATTTCGACGTGAGCGCAGTCGAGTTGATGGACGACGAGGTGTTTCGTCTGGCCCGCGAATCGACCGAATTCGCGGAGTACGCCGAACCGATTCCGGAGGAGGCGGAGGCCGGACTAATGTTAGAGTTCGATTCCGAACTCCACTCGGATTTCGAGTCGGCCGTCGCGGAGACGAACGCGCAGTTCGTCCACGCCGGAGACGCCTTCGACGTGCTGGAAGCCTACTCCGAGAACGACCAAGCGCGCCTCTGGAAGCTCCGCAAGGCCGCGATTCCGCTCCTGATGAGCATGGAAGGCGACCCGAAACCGTATCCCTTCATCGAGGATGCTTCGGTTCCGCCCGAAGAACTGGCCGAGTACGTCCGGGAGTTTATGGCGATTCTTGACGACCACGACACCACGGCGGCCTACTTCGCCCACGCCGGGAATGGAACCCTCCACATTCGACCGATTTTGAACCTGAAAGAGGGAGACGGTATCGAGACGATGCACGCAATCGCCGAGGACGTGACCTCGCTCGTTCTCTCCCACCACGGGTCGTTTTCGGGCGAACACGGAGACGGCCTCGCCCGAACCGAGTTCAACCCGAAACTGTACGGTTCGCAACTCTGGGAGGCGTTCACGGAGCTCAAAACCGCGTTCGACCCGGAGTGGCGGCTGAATCCGGGAAAAGTCGTCTTTCAGGACGATGAAGCGGATATGCGCGAACACCTCCGATACGGCCCCGAATACTCATCCATCGAACCGAGGACGGTGCAGGATTTCTCGGAAGAGGGCGGTTTCTCGCACCTCGTCGAACTTTGCAACGGCTGTGGCACCTGTCGACAGACCGAGAGCGAAACGATGTGTCCGTCCTACCGCGGAATGAAGGACGAGATGACGACCACGCGCGGGCGGGCGAACCTCCTCCGAGCCGCCATCAGCGGCGAAATCCCGACCGAAGAGCTGTATTCCGACAAATTTCAGGAGGAGGTGTTAGACCTCTGTCTGGGCTGTAAGGGCTGCGCCCGCGACTGTCCGACGGGCGTCGATCTCGCAAAGTTAAAAGCCGAAGTGAAACACGCCAGTCATCGGAAACGAGGTGCGAGCATACGCGACAGGTTTTTCGCCGAGGCGGAGCGCGCTTCCGCCCTCGGAAGCGCGCTCGCGCCGATTTCGAACTGGGCCACGAAACTTCCGGGTGCCGGATTGCTCGCCGAAAAGACGCTCGGAATCGCCGCAGAACGCGACCTACCGCGCTTCACCCGCGAAACGTTCACTGACTGGTTCGAATCGCGGGGGCCGCGAATTAGCTCCGAATTCGCCGTCGAACGGGTTTTACTCGTTCCCGACACGTTCACGAACTACAGTTATCCGGAGCCCGGAAAGGCGGCGGTTCGCGTTCTCGAAGCTGCGGGGGTTCACATCCAAATTCCAGATGATCTCGAACCGAGTGGAAGGGCCGCATACTCCGAGGGGTTCCTCGACAGCGCGCGCGAGCGGGCCGAAACGAACGTTTCGGATCTCGAAAATCGCGTCGAAGACGGCTGGTCGGTGGTGTTCGTGGAACCCTCCGACGCGGTGATGTTTCAGGATGAGTACCGCGATTTGCTTTCCGGTTCGGCGGTTGAAACGGTCGCGGAGAACACCTTCGGTGTCTGCGAGTTTATCGACATAAAGCGATTGGATGATGGAATTCGGTTTCGAAAAAGAGGCGAGTCGCTCGCCTACCACGGCCACTGCAACCAAAAAGCGATTCGCAAAGACCACCACGCGGTCGGCGTCCTCCGGCGTGCGGGTTACGAGGTTGACCCGCTTGATTCGGGATGCTGTGGTATGGCGGGAAGTTTCGGCTACCGGGCCGAACAGTACGACCTCTCGCAGGCAATCGGAAGAATCCTGTTCGAACAGGTGGACGAAAGCGACGCCGAAACCGTCGTCGCGCCCGGCGCATCCTGCCGAACCCAACTCGAAGGCCGCGGGACGCGTCCGCCGCACCCAATCGAGAAAGTCGCGGCGGCCCTACACCACTCGTAACTCGCTGACGTCCAGCACCACTGCCCACAATCGTCCGTAACTATTTATTCGAGAACGCGCCACGTTGTGACATGTCTGCCGACACTGCCTCGGTTTCCGGGACTCCTTGCGGGAACTCGATGTCGGATTCACCCGGACGACGATGGCTGAGTTCGAGCAGGTGCCCTTAAACCATCACGAACCCGCATTGGGAATGAAACGGTCTCGGAGTTAGGTTCCGAATCTGAACGGGGAGTCACCTCCCACGACCACTGTTAAGCGCGAACACTCGGCTTCGAACCGTACATCGCCGTCGTCATCGAACAGCTGGGTTACGGAGTCGAAACGACCGACGTGGAGTGCTGTGGCATGGCCGGAAGTTTCGGCTACAAATCCAACAATTACGACCGCAGTGTTTCCGTTGACGAATCTGCTGTCGAAAAAGTGTCACGCGGACTCGTCGTCGCGAGTGGTGCATCGTGTGTCGAACAGCTCGATTCACTGGCGAAATTATCAATTACACATCCAGTCCAACTACTGACCTGCAGTATTGAATAATTTTAAATTTATTGCCTGAATTGTAGGTGACGTACACCGAGGGACAACTCCCAGATGCAAGTTATCGAAATCACCTATATCGTACTCAGTGTCGTTCTCGCGGCAACCGGTCTTACTATGGTGGGACTGTCGATGCGGCGTATTTGCAGACTAACCGCCAGTCGATGCTCGTCCTCTCAATTGGCTTTTCGATTCTCGTGGCGGCGACAATCGCGACCACCTTCAGCGCGTTTCTGTACGATTTCGAGAACAGTCGTATGCTGTTGACGGTGAACTACGGCGTTTCGACGATTGGCTATCTGTTCGTCATTTACAGCGTGACAGGAGGAGACTGAGCGAAACACCGACGAAACCCACACCACTAACCGAATAGCTATTTTTGTCTCCCGAGCATTCGATGAAGCATGAGTGAACTCAGGCAGGCAGTGCGGGCGGGCGACTCCGTTGTTGGGACGTGGGTAACAATCGGCCATCCGGCCGTCGCGGAGATGAGTGCCGAACTCGGATTTGACTTCGTCGTCCTCGACGCCGAACACTCCTCCATGTCGCTCGAAACCGTCGAAAACCTGGCGCGGGCGGTGGATGCGGCAAGCGGCGAAACGAAACCAGTCGTCCGCCTGCCCGATGACGATCCGACTCGAATCAAACGCGTTCTCGACACCGGTGTTTCCGGTGTTATCGTTCCGATGATCGAAACGGCGGAACAGGCCCGTGCAGTGGTCAGAGCGACACGCTACCCGCCGGAAGGGGAGCGAGGCGTCGCCGGGTCGCGGGCCGCGAAGTACGGACTCGAACTGGAGGAGTATTTCGAACGCGCGAACGACGAACTACTCGTGATGGTGCAGATAGAATCCGCAAAAGGCGTCGGACACGCCGGTTCGATTGCGGCGGTGGATGGCGTCGATGCCTTGTTCGTCGGCCCGGCAGACCTCTCCGCATCCATAGGACGGTTCGGTGAAACCGACTCCCTCGACACCGAGATTTCCGCTGTTTTGGACGCCGTCGGAGAATCCGACACCTCGGTCGGAACCATCGCACTCGACCCGACAGACGTGGAGAAATGGGCTGAAATCGGCTTCGACTTTCAGGTCGTCGGCATCGACGCTGACTATCTAATGGACGGCGCAAAACGCGCAAAGCAAGGGTACGAGGAACTGCCTCGATGACCCTCGTCTGCTATCGGTGCGGCAACGAGACGGAAAACGGCGCGCGCTGCGCATGTGGCGAACCGCTGTGGCTGAAAACCGACGCGACCGGCTTTTCGTGGCCAGCATTCGTACGGACGAGATCGGAGTCGGAATTGGAACCGAAACAGGAACCAACATCCGGACTCTGGCGCTACGCCGATTTGCTTCCGACGGAACCGCTACCAGGCGTCGGGGCGGCGGTGGGCGGAACACCTCTCGCTCGAACCGAGCGATTGGACGAGTACGCCGGATGCAGGTTGTGGGTCAAAGACGAGAGCGCCAATCCGACGGGGACGTTCAAAGACCGCGGCAGTGCGGTGGGCGTCGCCCACACCCTCGAATCGAGCGTAGGTGCAGATGCGAATGGCAGTTGGGTCGGCACCGTCTCGCACGGAAATATGGCGATGAGCATGGCCGCGATGTCGGCCAGCGCTGGTGTGAGCTGCCTCGTGCTCGTGCCCGACGACATTCCGACGGAGCGCCTCGGACACATCGACCAGTACGACCCGGAACTCGTGCAGGTCGAGGGAGCGTACGGGAAACTTTACTACGACAGTTTGGAACTGCCAGGCGTTCGGTTCGTCAACTCCGATACGCCGTATCGCGTGGCGGGCCAGAAAACCACGGCGTACGAAATCTGCGAGGCGTTTGCGACCGCTCACGGAGACCCCGCGGGGTCTCCGTTCGACGGCTCCGGCCCCGGAATTCAGGTTTCGGAATCGGGCGAATCGGCGGATTCGTCCGATTCTCCCGACGCAATCGTCGCGCCGGTCAGCAGCGGCGGTCACGCCAGCGCCATCTGGAAGGCGCTCCGAGAACTCCGCGAGGCGAACCTACTCGACTCGGCTCCGCGACTGTACTTCGTGCAGGCCGCCGCCTGCGACCCGATTGCGCGGGCGTTTCGTGCCGATGCCGACGAAGTTCGCTCCGTCGAGGGCGGGGACACTATCGCGTACTCCATCGCCAACTCCGACCCTCCCAGCGGCAACCGCGTCCTCGCCGCGGTTCGTGAAATCGGCGGTGCGGTGCTGTCAGTGTCCGACGGTGCGATTCTCGACGCGAAACGGCAGTTCGCTCGCCGTGCGGGTCTCTGCGTCGAACCCGCCGCCGCGACCACACTGGCGGGGATTCGTCACCTTTCGAAGTCCGGAGAGATTTCGCAGGACGAGCGCGTCGTCGCAGTTGCAACCGGGACGGGGTTCCGGGAGCAGTCGGCATCGCCGACTGCTCCGCGGTCGGTTCCGCTTTCCGAACTCGCAGGACGCGTTCGGTCGCTCGTTTCGGACGCGTAGCTGGCTCGGGTGCGGCCGGTCGCAAGGCGTCGTTATTCGTCGGCGAAAACCAGTTCCTCGATTTCGCGGCGTTCACCGTCTTCGTAGCGGTACACTCTGCCGGACTCCTCGTCGTGGGTCGCTTGGTGCGACCCGTCGCAGAACGGATACGCCGCCGACAGTCCGCAGAGACAAATTGCGATGTCACCCTTCTCGGCGTCGATATCGTCCTCATCGATTATCCGCGGACTGGTCGCGGTGTGTCTGACTTCGCGGGCCATGGACGGGATTGTCGCCCTCGACACTTCAACTTCGGCGTGGATCAGGTTCCGAGAATTATTCGTCTAGAGTCGTTTTATCCGTGACCGTCTCCTCGGAAAGAGTTTCTTCAGCGGCTCTTTCCTCGACAATCGTCTCCTCAGCGACCGATTCCTGAATCCGGATTCCCTTCGACGCGAGGTGACGCAACTGTTGGCGAGCGAACTCCTCCTCGCGTGTGCCGCGGGTCGCCAGCACGTACATTCGGGCGCGTCCGGCGGGGCGCATGGTTCGCCCTGCGCGCTGGGCGCCCTGCCGCCGCGACCCGCCGAGTCCCGACGCGACGATTGCGAGTTCGGCATCGGGCAAGTCGATTCCTTCGTCGCCGACGCGGGAGACGACGAGGGTGTCGAGACGCCCGTCACGGAACGCCTGCAGGTGTCGTTCGCGCTCCGGATGCGGCATCTGGCCGCTGATGAACGGAACGGAGAGCGCGTCGGAAATATCGTCGCCCTGTTCCAGATACTCCACGAATATCAGGGCTTTCGCGGCGGGGTGTTCGGCCAGCAGGTACCGGATTTCGTCAACCTTCGCGGGGTTCGACGCGGCTATCTGGCGCTTGCCGCGCTGGCCCGCGTTGGCGTAGTCGCCGTGATACGTCTCGTCGTCCCAGCCGACGTACCGGATTTCGACCTCGGGTTCGGCGACGAAACCGGCCTCGAACAGGGCGTCCCAGTCAGTACCGATGGGCGGCCCGATGAGCGTGAAAATGTCCTTTTCCTTGTCATCTTCGCGGACGGGTGTCGCTGACAGTCCCAAGCGATGCTTGCTCTGAAGGTTCGCGCTCCGCCGAAAGACCCGGGAGGGAATGTGCTGACATTCATCGTACACGATGAGTCCCCACCGTCGCTGGTCGAACAGTTGGCGATGCCTGTCCATCCCGGCGGTTTGGTAGGTCGCAATCGTCACGGGGCGAACGTTTTTCTCGCCGCCGTGGTACTCGCCGACCTGTTCGGGGGAGAGAGAAGTGTGAGCCAGTAGTTCGTCGCGCCACTGTCCGGCGAGTTCCCTGCTCGGCACTAGAATCAGGGTTTCACCCGAAACGGCTTCCATAACGCCCATCGCGGCGACCGTCTTTCCGCTTCCCGGCGGGCCGACGAGAACGCCGGATTTCAGGTCGATAAACTCCTCAACCCATTCGCGCTGATAGTCGCGCAGGGAGAGCGAGCAGTCGATGGCCAGTTCGTCGCCGGTCTCCAAATCTCGCTCGTCCTGCACCGGGTACCCCGCCTCGTAGAGGATTCGTTTGACCTCGGCGACCTTCTCCTCGGCGACCCAGCTCTCGTCGTCTGAAAGCGGGGCGCGCAGATGACTGTCGTCCAGTTTCTGCCGGGCGACGTTTCCCATCAGGTCGTCGCTCGCGGCTTCGAGAACCACGTAATCGTCCTCATGCGTGTAGAGTCGGAACTGCTTTGCGCGTTTCCACTGCTGTTCGATGAACTGCTCTATGTCTGGCGATGGCTCCGGAAGCACCTGCCGGACGGTTCGCATCAAATCGTCGAGCGAGTCGTAGGGCGCAGACCAGATGTCCTCCTGTCGAATTCGATAGCTGTAGCCACCCTCGCGGGTTGTATCCGTCAGGTGCGCGAACTGAGAGAGTTGCGCCCGCGTGAATTGTCGCGGCTGGTCGGCGACGATTTCCCGCCGTTTCGGAAAGACGACGATTCGTTCCCGGTCGGCCAGCCGCTCCCACTCGGTCGGAAACCAGACGACAGGATCGCGTTCCACGTCGAGGCGGACGACCTCCCGTTCGTCGGCGAGGCGTTCCAGCACGCGATTTGCCTCCTCGTGTGAACAGCCGAGCACCCGAGCGACTTCGTCGGCGGTGAGCACCGGACGCCCGATGTCCTCGACGGCGTCGTACACGTCAGAAATTCCGTAATCCTCGTCGGTCACTGCCTCACGGTTGGTTCCCCGGCGGAATACCCGTTACGACTCTAGTTGCCCATCGGGACGGCTCAGCCGTCGGATTGTTCGCCGCCGTAAGCACCCGTTTTCCGCAGTTCGCCGCGTTTTTCGAGGACGCTCGGGGTTCGGCAGACGCCGCGGGCACCGGTCGCCTGCGGGACGGTACAGTTGTTGCAGTTCTCACAGATTGCCGACCGTTTCGATTCTTCGCTCCGTTCGCCGAGAATTCGGGCCGGAAGCCGAGGTTCCGCGTAAAACGGACGACCCATCCCCACGGCGTCGCAGTCGCCGCCTCCGAGCAGCCGGTCGATTTCGTCTCGGTTTCGAATGCCGCCTTCCGCGAGAACCGGTACCGAAACTCGACTCGCGACTCGACTGGTGAACGGACGGTTCCACGCCGAGTCGAAGTCGTACTTTTTGGACTGAAACCAGTTGAGGAAAGCCACCATTCCCGCCCGCGTTTTGCTTCCGAACGCGTCAGCGTAACCCTCGCGGAATCGCTCGTCGCGCCACGCACAAGCCGGGAACGCACCGCGGACGATGCTCGCGTCCCAGAACACGGAGGCCTGTACGGGAACGAGCGCGTCGAATCCGATCGCCGTCAGTCGATCGCAGATTCGAACGCCATCGGAAAGCGAAAGGTGCTTTCGGACGAACCGCGGCGCAGTCGTTTCGGCGGGCACCTTCGTCATAATCGGCACGTCCGGGCCGACTCGCCTCCGAATCTCGTCGTGGACGAGTTCGAGAAACCGAGTTCGTTCGGCCAGCGACCCGCCGAACTCGTCGGTTCGGCGGTTGTAAAACGGCGAGAGAAACTGCTGGACGATGCCCATGTTCGCCCCGGCGATGTGGATTCCGTCGTAGCCCGCATCGATGGCGTAGCTGGCACTTCTGCCGAAATCTTCGGCGAGGTCGTACACCTCCGCCGTGCCGAGGACGTGCGCGTCGTAGGAAAGAAATCCAACGCGGTCGAGCGCCCGAAGCACTGGCGGCGGGCGCGAGACGGCGAGCTGTCGCAAGTCGGAATTTTCCGCGCGATAGCCCGCGTGCCACGTCTCCATGCTCCGGAGACCGCCGTGTTCCAACTGGACGAAGATTCGACTTCCGCGGTCGTGAATCGCGTCCGTCAGTCGGGTTAGTTTCGAGACGAACGCCGGGTCGTGAACCCGCGTCATCCCCGGCGCGGCACAGCCACCCTCCCCGCGAACGATGGTTGCACCCTGACAAATAAGCCCGACTTCCGACTCGGCCGCGGGTGTGAGTTCCCGAATCAGGGCGTCAACCGCGTCCGGACCGTTACCAGCGCATTCGAGGAGCGGGGCGCGATAGAGTCGATTCGGTAGTTCGACGCCCGCGATTTCGAGTGGATCTTCCAGTTCGGCCACGTTGCGTTTGGCTTCGGCGGGTTTCGGGGTAAAGGTTTGTGGGGAGGTGGCGGCGGGCGGGCAGGCCAGCGGCCTGCCCACCCTGTCACTCGCGGTCGTTCGGCACCATAGCAAAGGTGATACTTTATAACTAGTAGCAGTAAACCACCACGCATGAGCGACACGCCCCGTGAACGCCTCTACGAAAAAGCGACGGAAATCACGTCCACGGTGGTCACGGGATTCTGGCTCGTGGCTCTCATCACCGGGCAAGACTGGTGGCTCGCGGCCATGCTCCTCGGCTACATGGTCATCGTTCCGGTGGTCGCCCTCCTGTTCGAGGACGAGAAAGCGGACGAAAGCTGGTGGGACGCGATGTGGAACGACGACTGGTGGGACGACATGTGGGACTGGTCGGGCGGGAGTGGAAAATCGACGAAGTCCGAAGATTCCGCGGAAGCGACCGAACCGAACAACAGAGACGCCCTCGAAACGCTTAGAAACCGATACGCCCACGGTGAACTCACGGACGACCAGTTCGAGCGCAAACTGGAACGGCTCATGGAAACCGAAACGATAGAGGACGTGGAAGACCGGTTTCGTGCGGAGGAACGCGAACGCCTTCGGGAGCGAGAATAGCCGAAATCCGATTTGACTACTTTTACCACGTCTACTCCCCTTCGGCCCACGAACTCAGCGTCTGCTGAACCGCCGCCTCACCGACTGCCCGCCCGAGAATATCGTACCCGGCGCGTTCGCTGCGGTCGTTCGCGGAGGCGATGAGGCGCGAGACGATGAATTCGGGTGTCGATTTCCCGACCGTGTCGAATCTCGGCTGGTAGTCCACGAGCAGTTCAAGGTCGTCGTCTAGCCCCTCTGCGAAGATACCGTCCTTGCGGGCTTGGTCGGGGAGCGGGTTCAAATCCTCCGCGAGGTGGGTGACGAAGACGCCGAGCGCCCCGCGGTCTACCGACAGGCTGACGAGTCCGTGCAGGAGGTTGGCCGCGCTTCCGGGCTCCGTAATCGCCTCGAACTCGTCCACGAGCATGAGGGTTCGTCCGTCGTTCGTGAGCGGCGGGACGATATTTCGAAGGGTGGATTCTAGCACCCCTGCGTTGAAACTGGCGTGTCTCCGGTGGAAGACGATGGTGTCCGACATCGAAATCTGTGCGCGCTCGGCGGGCACGGGAAGCCCCATCTGGGCCAGCAGGGCGACCTGACAGAGCGTTTCGAGCAGGGTCGTTTTCCCGCCGCTGTTCGCGCCGGTGAGGACGGTAACCCGATCGCCTTTCGGCGGCCCGGCGACGCCGTGCTCACCGATTCCGTAGGTGACAGGTTGAACGTCTCCGGTCCCGGTGACGAGAAACAGGTTTCGCGCGTCTTCGACCGCGAATCCCTCGTCCACGAACTCGGGTCGCGTGAGGGAAAATTCGTCCGCGAACCTGGCGAGCGAGAGCGAGACAGCGAGGTCGTTGACAGCGGAAACCGCGGCGTCGATGGAGTCGCGGGCGTCCTCGATTCTGGTTTCGAGTTCCGCCACGACCGTCGATTCGCGTTGCTCGACGACGGTTCGCTGTTTGGCGACGAGTTCGCGGAGCGACCCGCCGACGAAGTCGGTGGCGTCGCTTGCCTCCCCGACGGTCGCATCGCGGATTCGCTGCGGATCAATGTCGGTTTCGTGAGCGACGTGTTCGACGTAGCTTTCCCGGAACTCGTCCGGATTTCGTACGTTTCCTGACTGTACCGCTTCGAGAACGTCTATCGCCCCGCTTTCGAGTCGTTCGACCGCCGTCAACGCTTTGCGGCGGCGGTCGAGTTCGTCGTCCGCACTCTCGGCAACCCGGCCGCCGTCGAGTTTGCCGACCGCACCGACCGCGGCGTTGAGCGCGTCGGAGTCGATGTCCGCGACGGGGGCGAACGCCCCCTCGGTCGTTCCGGTCGTCTGCAGTGCGAGGGCTGTCTCGACGGCAGTTCGTTCGCTTCCGTCGTACTGTTCGAACGCGGCGAGAACCGATTCGCGCTCGACGTCGGAGAGGTCGTCCCACGACGTGACGGCGTCCATCACCGAATCGAGTCGGTCAGCCGCTTCTTCGGGGGAACGAACCGGTGTCATGACACGAATCCGGTCGCCAGCGTCGGGGGTCACCGCGTAGTCGCTGGCGAGGTCGAGAAGCGATTTGTACACCGACCGGGTGTCCCGGGTCGCCAGCACGGCCATCCCCTCGCCGCCGTTGGCCTGTCGAAGTATCCGAGTCGCCCGACCTCTCGACAGCCCCGCATTCGACAGAACGCGGACGTTACTCGCTTCGATGGCCTGAATCGCCCGTTCGACCCCGAGTTCGGTTTCTAGCAGGTCGCTCGTCTTCGGTCCCACGCCCCAGTAATCCTCCAACCTCATACCTGTCGGCTGACACCCGTCGGTATTAACGATTCCCGTTCGACCGAAAGATAAAGACGGTGAGTCGAATAATA
The DNA here is from genome assembly GCF_020700235.1 of Haladaptatus pallidirubidus. Classification (GTDB taxonomy): domain Archaea; phylum Halobacteriota; class Halobacteria; order Halobacteriales; family Haladaptataceae; genus Haladaptatus; species Haladaptatus pallidirubidus. The sequence goes on from NZ_CP085301.1 coordinate 1,754,525, forward strand.
ATATTATGCCCTCTAGGTCAGAATACAAATTGGAAGCGCGAATCCTTCATATCGGCGATAGCCACGTCGAGATAGGGAATTCGGGAGATGTCGAACGAGCGACAGGGGAACGGGAAATCGTCGACAACCTCGGAACGGTCGGTTGTATTCTCTGTGAACACGCACCGCCCGACTACGATGCGCGGTCGTCTCTCGAAACGGTTCGTAAACACGATTCGAACCTCCCAGTTCTCGTCCTCACTGACGACGAAACCGTTATCGCTGACGTTCTCGCGGGGGATGCGACCGACTGCGTTCGGCCCGACAGACCGGAGCTGTTGACCCACCGAATCGAGCGCACAATCGAGCAATATCGGGATCAACACGCGCGGTCGCGGACGGAGGCGCTACTCGCAGGGATGCCGGACGCTATCGTCAGGATATGCGAGGATGGCATCATCAAGTGCGCCAACGACGGCGTCGAGCGTATTTTCGGCTACGCACCGGACGACCTCGTCGGATCCCCGTTGACGGAACTGATACCGAAGCGACTGCAATCGACATACCGGAAATCGCTCGCTCGATACGTCGAAACTGGCGAACGACAGGTCGATTGGGAGTACGTCGAGACAACCGCCCAACATCGAAACGGGGGCGAAATTCCGGTCGCACTGTCGTTCCGCGAGGGAGAGTACGACGGTGAGCGAGCGATTACCGGAATCATCCGCGATATCTCGAAGCGAAAACGGGTCGAAGCGAAACTCGAACAGTCGCGCGAGCGCTATCGAAAAGTGATAGAGACGAGTCCGGAGGCGCTTCTCGTCGCCGACACGGAAACGGGCACCATCGTCGAAGCGAATCCGGCCGCCGAAACCCTCCTCGGACGCCCGCGGGACGAAATCGTGGGGATGCACCACTCGGAGATTCACCCCGCCGAACGTCGCGCGTTCTATCGACATATCTTCGACCAACACGCGGAACGCGGCGGCGTCACGAAAGATGCGACCGGCGTCAAAATCGCCCGACCGGACGGAACGGAGATTCCGGTGGAAGTCAGTTCGAACGTAGCGGAGTTCGGCGACCAGCAGGTGCTCCACGCCATTTTTAAGGACGTATCGGAGCGAAACGAGCGCGAGCGAAACCTCGATAGGCTTCGCTCGGCGACGCGCGACCTGATGCGGGCGGAAACGAAAGAAGAAATCTGCGAGATAGCGGTGTCGGCGGCGAGCGAATTACTCGACCTCTCGCTCTGTGGCATCTATCTCGTAGACCCCGAGGAGTGCGTCCTTCGGCCCGCCGTCGTGACGGAGCAAACGGAGGAGATACCGGACGAAATACCCGAATTCGAGGCCGAACGCGCGCTGGCGTGGTCGGTGTTCGAATCCGGCGAAGCAACCGTCTTCGAAGACCTGAAAGACGAGCCACGGGGATACAACCCGGAAACGCCAGTCGAAACGGAACTCATACTGCCGCTGGCCGACCACGGTGTTTTCTTAGCCGGGTCGGTGTTCGAAACCGAACTCGACGAGCACGTCCACGATTTAGCGGAAATCCTGGCGGCCAACGTGCAATCGGCACTCGACCGGGCCGAGCGCGAAGAGACGCTCTCAAAGCACCGCGAGGAGTTAGAAGAACTCAACCGCATCAACGCGGTTATCCGCGACGTTGACCGAACGCTGGTGCAAGCGACGAATCGAGGAGAGATAGAATCCGCGGTCGCGGAACGGTTAGTGACGGTGGAACCGTATCAGTTCACGTGGGTCGGCGAGTACGACGCCAACTCGAAAAGCGTTCATCCGGTCGCACACGCCGGGGACGAGGATGGAAAGCGCTACCTCGAATCGGTTATCAGACCGGACGACGAGGGTCGCGGACCGGCGACGAAGGCTTTAGAAACGAGAAGCGTCGTCGTCATTGCGGACACCGCCACCGACCCGACGTTCGAATCGTGGCGGGAGGCGTCACTCGATAAGGGTTTTCGGTCGCTCGCTGCCATCCCGATTCGGTACGACGAGACCTGTTACGGCGTTCTCGTCGTTCACGCGAATCGAACCGGCGCGTTCGATTCGCGTGAACGGGCGGTGCTGGCCGAACTCGGCGAAACCATCGGACTCGCGATTGCCGGAATCGAGAGTCGAAAGGCGCTCGTCTCGGACTGCGTGGTCGAGGTGGAAATCGAATCGAAGGACGCGGACAATCTCTTCGTCCAACTACCGCAGGAGGTCGGATGTGAGCTCGGCCTGCTCGGAACCACACTCACGTCGGACGGCTCGCTCCTTTGCTTCGTAACCGTGTCGGATGCGCAATCCTCGGACGTTCTCGACTGGGTGTCCGAGTTTGAGCAAATAGCGGACAGTCGAATTCTCCACGAAACCGAAATGGAGTGCGTCATCGAACTCCGGTACGAAAGAGCGCCGTTCGTCACGGCGCTGGCGGATAGGGGGGCGACGATTGCGAGCGCGGAAGCAGACGAGGACGGCGGGCGGGCGGTCGTCGAACTCCCGACGACCGCGAACGTTCGGGGGACGGTCGAAACCATTCGGGAGATGTATCCGGACGTGCGCGTCGTCGCACAGCGCGAACGGGAAAAGCCCGAACCGACCGTGACGGAGTTCCGAACGACGTTGGACGAATCGCTGACCGACTGTCAGTGGGCGGCGTTGGAGACCGCCTATCTCGCCGGGTTTTTCGAATGGCCGCGAAACAGCACGGGCGAAGACGTGGCGGCGTCACTGGGGGTGTCACCGCCGACGTTTCACCAACATCTGCGACGTGCGCAGTCGAAACTGCTCGGAACGTTCTTCGATCGGTGAAGTTTTTATTACCGGGTCGGTTGTTTCGCCATGCGTCTCATTCAGGCCCTCGTTCCGGACGACTGCCGGGACGCTGTTCTCGCCGTTTTAGACGACGAGCGTATCGATTACGTCCTCACGCGAGAAGAGAGCAACGGCGACAACTCGGCCATCGTCCAGTTTCCGCTTCCGACGCAGGCCGTTGACAGGGTTCTCTCCGAGCTTCGAGATGCAGGTCTCTCCGACGATTACACCGTCATCGGAAGCGTGGAAACGGCACAGACGTCGAACATCGAGGAACTAGAGGACAAGTTCGTCAAGGGTGGCGACGAGGACGACAGCATCGCCACTGACGAAATCCGCACGAAAGCGCTCGGGATGAATCCGAGTCCGGTGACGTACTATGCGATGACCGTTCTCTCGGCAATCGTCGCCACCGCCGGACTCCTGCTCGACTCGCCCGCCATCGTGGTCGGGTCGATGGTCATCGCGCCGCAAGTCGGGTCGGCGATGACATCGAGCGTCGGCCTCGTGCTGAACGACCGCCACATGATTATCGACGGGTTACGCTCGCAGATTCTTGGGCTGGGCGTCGCTATCGTCAGCGCGACGATTTTCGGATGGGCGTTGAAATCGGCACAGTTCATCCCGCCGTCGCTCAACGTGGTGACGGTGAATCAGATAAGTCAGCGCATTTCACCCGGCTTTCTATCGGTGGCGGTCGGTTTGTGTGCAGGGGCGGCAGGGGCGCTCGGCCTCGCAACTGCCTTGCCGGTTTCGCTCGTCGGTGTCATGATCGCCGCGGCGCTCATCCCCGCGGCGGCAGCGGTCGGAATCGGACTCGCGTGGGGGCCGCCAGTTATCGCACTCGGCGCGTTCGTCCTACTGGTCGTGAACACGGTTTCCATCAACGCCGCAGGCGGTGGCGTGCTGTATATACTCGGCTATCGACCGGTCGAAGGAACGACGATTCGAAAGGCGGCCCCGACCCTCGTTGCCGCCGTCGTCCTGCTCGCCGCCCTTTCGGGGTCGGGACTGGTGATGACCAAGCAAATGCAGACGGAAAACGCCGTCAACGAGGAGGTTCAGTCCGTACTCGAACAAGACCGGTACCAGCAACTTGAACTCGTCAAAATACAGGTCGAATTCGACGACATGGGAGTTCTCGACAACAGTCAGGAGATCACCGTCGTCGTCCGTCGCCCGACCAACGAACCATATCCGCAGTTGTCCGAACGGTTTGCGAGCGAAATTGCTGGGCGACTCGACGGACAGACGATAGTCGAAGTGGAGTTCACCGAGAGCCAGCGGTCAACGGTGAGAACGTAAAACCGTAGTGGTTCGTGATTCGGTAGGCCGACGTTCCCCAGATGTAATCCTCGCCGGGCCACCACGTCCGGGCGTTGTTGAACCCGCCGACGAGAACGCCAGATTCCGGATTTTCCGGGTCGGTATGGTAGTTGACGCTTCCGCTGTCGCCGTCGGTGAAATCCGACTGTGACCCCCATTTCAGTTGACCGCGCTTGCACACCTTTCCGTAGGCGCAGGTCAGTCCGTCGATAGCGTGGAGTTGTCCGTCGGAGTGGCCCGACCGAAACGCGACTTTTTCCAGTTTCTCACCGCGCGCTTTGAGTTCGGCAAGCCCCTCGCGCGTGAACTGTCCGACGACGGTGGACGGTGATGCACCGAAAATCTCGTTCGTCGGTCGAAATCCGCCCGTGGGATCGATGCGGACGAAATCGTCGAGTTGGTAGCCTCTTCGAACCTCGCCGATCTTCCGCGGATCGCCGTCGCCGTGGACGAAGAACGGTTCGCCGCTGTGCTGTTCGGCATCGCCGCCGAAAACGTGGTTTGAGGTGGCGAAAAACGGGGACGTTCCGTCGTACATCGCGGGGGCGAGCGTTCCGGCGGAGTCTCGGGAGCCGCATTTGACACCACCGGGAACTAGTTTCCCACCGAACGAATCCGACCGGTCGTTGCGGGTCGCTCCCGACGGAGTCGATCCGACGCGGTTCAGTTCGACAGCCACGTCGCCGACGTGCTCCGGAACCGCGCCACCGACCTCGCTTCCGGTTACGTCGACCGAGAGCGCGGCGTTTCGGCCGCCGAACTCCCCCGGAACGACGGCGCTCCCGACGACGCCCGGTGTTGAAGCCACGTTGAGTCTGCGGTGGGCGTCGAAGGCGGAGCGGAGGTCTTCGAACCAATCCGCTGAAACCATCGTCGTTCGCGGCTTAAGGTTGTTTTCGTGCGCGTATACGAGCGGAACCTCGTTCCGACCCGCCGCTTTCACGTCGTCCGGCGTGAGTAGCGTCGCCATCGAACCAAATCCGGCCCCGAGAAGTGTCGAAACGAAGCGTCGTCTGCCCATGGTCCTGAATCGTCCGCCGAACGTCGAGCGCGTCGCTGGCCGTCGCTCTCTGTCGCCTTGATTTTCCATCGTGTCGTCTCCCCATTCTCGGTACGCAGTACGACGGGGGAGTATTTGAAATTCGACCGTCAAGTTCAGCGGGAGAAACGAAAAATCATCGGGAAAACGCAGAGAGCATTTTAGGCCCGCCGAAAAATGGGAAGTTTTACGTATCTTTAGGTAAGCCTAAAACATGAGTATGGAAGCAGACGAGTCGAAAACCGTCACCCGGCGACGATTCATCGCGGGAAGCGGCGTCGCTGGCGCGGCACTGCTTGCCGGGTGTACCGACGGTAACGGCGAAGGTAAACAGACGAGTACCGACGGAACTGGCACGGGTGACGGGACGACGCAGTCTGGCCCGTACTCGGTATCGATGGAACCAGTCGGCAAAGTGGAGTTCGAGTCCGTTCCGAAAACGTGGGTCGCCAACAACGGCAGTTGGGCCGACATGGGCGTCGCGCTCGGGCTCGAACCGCCGAAAGCGGTGTGGCTGACGAGTCGATACCACACCCAGTACTACGACGACATTCCGGGTGTCTCGGTCGATAAAAGCGGCATGCGCGACCTCTCTTCGGACGGCGTGAACAAGGAGTTGTTCTACGAGTTGGACGCCGACATTCACGTCATCGACCCGAACTTCCTCATGAACCGGTTCGATGGCTGGAACCAGTCCGACATCGACGAAATCAAAAAGAAAGTCGCCCCATTCTTCGGGAACAGCATCTTCTCGCATAGTTACGACTTCCACAAAGATTACAAGTACTACTCACTGTACGAAGCGTTCGAGAAGTTGTCGAAGGTGTTCCAGCGAACCGACCGATACGAGAAGTTTGCGTCGCTCCACGACGAGTTCGAGTCGAACGTCGAGTCGGTCGTTCCGAAGAAGAAAGAAGACCGCCCGGAGGTCGCAATCATGTGGGCGACGGGCAACCAGCCGAAATCCTTCCTTCCCTACCTCATCGGAGAGGGAACCAGTTTCAAGCAGTGGCGAAGCCTAAAAGTCCGCGACGCACTCGCCAACACCTCAGTTCAGGATTTCCACGCCAACCGCGGGAAGGTCGATTACGAGACACTACTCGAAATCGACCCCGACGTACTCCTACTCCGTGGGCACGAACAACAGAGTGCGAAGGAGTTCCAGAACACCGTCGTCTCGTTCATGAAGGACCACAACGTGGCGAGCAAACTCACGGCAGTCAAAAACGGCGACGTGTATCGTGGCGGCCCGCTCTATCAGGGGCCGATTACGAACCTCGTCATCACCGACCGTGCAGCGAAACAGGTGTACGATGTTTCGGAACCGCTGTTCGACCGCGAGAAGGTGGCCGACATCGTCAGCGGCTAAAGCGAAACCGACGGTAAAGCAGTCAGTGTATCGCACGTCAAACGACGCGAGTACGGTGGGCATCGCACTCGCGTTCATCCCATATCATAAACAACTCCCATTTTTGCGCAGCAAAGAGTGAGCGACGCGACCACGCAAACGCTCGATGAAAAATAAACGCGGGGTAGGTGACCGACGTAATCCGTACTCGTCGAGGAGAAACCGATAGGAGACCACTGATATAATTTCTGACTTGCCAATTCGAATTAAGCGGAGAATTACCTCCGAGGGCGAAAAATTAAGCGGATTCGGATGCGGTGCGGAAAACCAAAGCTCTTATCGGGGTTTAGGGAGACCTAAAACCAGGAACGAGAACTCGAAATCGAAAGTGCGCGAACGACGGCACTCGATTCGGCCGAGTCAAACAGAGAGGATACATGAGCGAGAACTTCGAGAAGGAGATAAACAAGACGTTCGACGGGGCGCTGACAGCACTCGTAGTTGCCAGCATCGCCATCGTCGTGATTGGCGGACTGGTGCAAGTGAGTTTCGGCGCGTTCACGATGTCGCTCGAACAGGCGTGGCGAGCGGTGTTCGACCCGAAGGTGATAACGAATCCCGACGTGTTGCTGGCACTGCTCCTCGGAAACGAGATTCCGGTGGATTTGAGCAGTGAAACCACCGTCGTCTGGAGCCTTCGACTCCCGCGCGTCCTCGTCGGAATTCTGGTCGGCGCAAATCTCGCCATCTCCGGGGCCATCTTTCAGGCCGTAACGCGCAACGAACTGGCGAGTCCGTACATCCTCGGCGTGAGCCACGGCGCTGGCTTCGCCGTCCTGCTCACGCTCATCGTCTTCAGCGGCCTATCGGTCTTTCTCCCGATATTCGCCGCGCTGGGCGGCATCGTCGCGTTCATCATCGTCTACGCTATCGCGTGGAAAGGCGGAACCAGTCCCGTCCGGCTCGTACTGGCCGGGTTCATCGTCGGAACGATTTTTTACTCATTCCAGCGCGGCCTGTTCTTTTTCGCGCCGGACATCGGCGTGGTGCAGACCGCGCTCGCGTGGACGACGGGGTCGCTCACGGGAACCGGTTGGGAGCAAGTCAGAACAGTCCTGATTCCGACACTGTTCATCGTCCCGGTTTCCCTCGTGGTGTCGCGCCAGTTGAACCTCCTCCTTCTCGGCGAGCGAACCGCTCGCTCGCTCGGGATGTCGGTCGAGCGGGTTCGATTCATGCTCTCCGCTTTGGCGATTCTCGCCGCGAGTGCCGCCATTTCCGTCGCCGGAATCGTCAGCTTCGTCGGCCTCATCGTCCCGCACATCGTCCGGAACATCGTCGGGACGGATTACAGAAAACTGGTTCTCGGCTGTCTGTTTGCAGGTCCCGCGCTGGTCGTCGGCGCGGACGTAGGCGCGCGACTCGCGCTCAATCCGATTCAAGTTCCGGTCGGAATCGTCACCGGACTGGTCGGCGGACCGTACTTCCTCTATCTCATGCGGAAACGACAAAAACTGGGGGAGCTCTGATGGTGGGAAAAGAGCAGGGGGAAAAACCGACGACGTCCCGGGACGTCGTCGTCGTCGGAGGCGGTGCATCGGGCCTCTCCGCCGCGGTGTTTCTCGCCCGATACGGACTCGATACGCTGGTGATAGACGGCGGAAGCGCCGCAATTCGCCAGTGCGTGCATCTGGAGAACTACCTCGGCTTTCCCGGCGGCATTCCACCGGAGACGTTCCTCGCGCTGAGCAAGGAACAAGCAGAATTCGCGGGGGCGGAGATAACGGACGGACTAGTCGTCGCCGCCGAGAAAACCGACGACGGTTTTCGCGTGGCGACGAAGGATGGGCGAGAGGTCGAAGCGAATCGATTGATCGCAGCGTCGGTGTACGACGACGAGTATCTGTCTTCGTTCGAAGCGGAGCTGGAGAACGTTGAACCCGACGGGAAAACCGCAATTTCCGGACTGTACGTTACGGGATGGCTCGGCGAGGCAGAACACCAAGCCATCGTCAGCGCGGGCAACGGCGCGCGGACTGCGCTGGCGCTCGTCCGCGACGTTCGAAAGGAGGACGAAGGACTCTGGGAAGACGTTGCCGACCACTACTACGATTGGACCGTCGAAGAGGGTCGCTACAGCGGGACGAACTGGGAGTGGCTGGACGAATTCGTCGCGGAAAACGTGCCGGAGGACGCGACTCTGGAAGACGAGAAGCGAACGAAGGAGCGACTCAAACGGGAGTACGTCGCGCTGGAGCTGGACGACGCGGAGCGAGCAAAGCGAGCGGAGCGCGGGCGAGTGCTCGTGCGAAAACACGTGGAGGAAATCGAACCATGAGCGAACGAACGGCCGACGACAGAGAGCGAAAGACCGACGGTGGAATGGTCACAGAACGAGACGAGCGGGAAGTAGACAACGAGGGAAAAACGAACGACAGACAAAAGTCCGGGACCGCGAGCGAACTGCGCGGGGGCGACTTGGAAATCGGCTACCCCGACTCAGGAATCATCGTCGAATGTGAGTCCATCATCGTCCCGGCGGGCGAAATCACGGCCTTCGTCGGTCCGAACGGAAGCGGAAAGAGTACGCTTCTCAAGGCGATGTCCCGCGAACTCCACCCCGAATCAGGGGTCGTGCAGCTCGATGGCGAGGACGTCCATTCGCTCGGAACCAAAACGCTGGCCCGAAAACTCGGCTTGCTCTCGCAGGAGAACGAGTCGCCCGGAAACCTGACCGTCGAAAACCTCGCCTACCACGGGCGCTATCCGCACCGCGGTTTTTTCGAGTCAAAGACGGAAGAAGACCACGAGGCGGTAGAACGCGCGCTGGAACTCGCCGGGGTTACCCACCTCAGAGACGAGGAGATGGGCAGTCTCAGTGGCGGACAGCGCCAACTCGCGTGGATTGCGATGGTGTTGGCACAGGATACGGACGTTCTCCTGCTAGACGAACCGACCACCTACCTCGACCTGCGCCATCAGCTTCGCGTGCTGGAAGTCGTCCGAACCCTCGCGCACGAAGAAGACCTGACCATCGGCATCGTTCTCCACGACATCTCGCAGGCGGCCCGCTACGCCAACAACCTCGTCGCCCTGCGCGACGGCGAACCATACGACTGGGGGCCACCGAGCGAAGTGGTGACGGAGGAACTGCTGGCCGACGTATTCGGAGTCGAGGCGACGGTCGGAATCGGTCCGGAAGGGCCGGTCGTCACTCCCCGACGACCGCTGTAAGTTCGGTTTCCGCCGTATAAATTCAAATTCGAAAGAAAATCATTTCAGTAATTCATTCACCTCATTATTATAATATTTCAAATTTAAATAATTTGATATTTATCCAATATTATATAAATATGATTAGCGGCATGATTATCGCACGAACGAGCCGGAATTACCGCGGGAGAGAATAATTACAGTCATCTGACTGAAATATCCGACACGTTTACACAAGTAAGTAATGAAATCAAAAAGACGTGGTGCAGTAATCGTAGTGGTACTCGCGTTGCTAACGTCCGCAGTCGGATTCCACCTCGTAAGCGCACAAGACGCCGCACTCGACCTCGACATCACGGAGATCAACGATGAAGAGGAGTACGTCGTTATCGAGAACGAAGGGGGAACAGGCGTATGACCTGTCGGGACTGACAGTTTCGTTCGGTGACACCTACGAGCGGTTTCCGTTCCCAGGCGGAACGAGCATCGAACCGGGAGAGTCGATAACGGTCGGAACGGGTAGCGAGACGACAATCGATGCCGACTACAACGCCGAATACGACGGGTACGTCCTCTACAACGGCGAACCGGACATCGTCGAACTTCGGGATGAAAACGGCATCATAACGGCGAGCCAAAGCACCGGCGACGACAGAGAAGAAGGAGAGACCGCACCCGGAAACGGCGAGTCGGATGATTCCGACGACGCGGATGACTCAGACGGTACCGATGAATCGGATAACAGCGACGACTCCGACGACACGGACGAATCGGGTGACAGTGACGATTCGAACGATTCCGATACGGGTGACGGCGACAACGTGGAGGACGGTGGCGATTCCGACGATACTGAAGAAGACACAGACGAATCAGACGATACAACGGAAGATTCCGAAGACGACGCTGACGGCAGTGAGTCGGACGACGAATCGAACGACGGTTCGACGGACGACGAACAAAACACCGACGAGGACGGAACGGACGAAGCGAACGACTGCTGACCGATTCAGACAGCATCGCTATTTTTCGGATTAGTCTCGCTGGAGTGCAACTCACGCCGAAGCAAATTGGAAAGTACCCTACAATCCCTGCCACGTCCGGGGAGAGTCGTTCAGTCGTTCACAGCCGTCCGCGGTGACGACGACCAAATCCTCGATTCGAACGCCGAACTCGCCGGGGATGTAGACGCCGGGTTCGATACTGAACACCATTCCGGACTGAAGTTCCAGGTCGTTCCCCGAAACGATGTACGGTCCTTCGTGAACGTCCAATCCGACGCCGTGGCCGGTTCGGTGGATGAACTGCTCGCCGTAGCCGTAGGATTCGATAACCTCGCGGGTCGCCGTGTCAACGGATTCCGCTGTGACGCCGGGTTCAACCGCCTCGACGCCCGCCTGCTGAGCCTCGCGGACGGCGCGGTGAACTCGGTCGAACTCCTCGGGCGGCGTTCCCGCGAAGACGACGGTTCTGGTCTGGTCACCCGGATAGCCGTCCACGAACGCGCCGAAATCGAGGACGACGGGGTCGCCGTACCCGATTTGGCGGTCGCCGTGACCGTGGTGCGGTTTCGCCCCGTTCGGCCCGGAACCGACGATGGTGTCGAACGCAGGTTCGTCGCCGCCCGCACCGCTCAATCGAGATTCGATTTCCTGCGCCAGTTCGCGCTCGGTCATGCCGATTGCCTCCTCACCGAGTTCGCGGATCTCGACGCAAACCTCGTCCGCGACTTCACCAGCGCGTCGGAGCGCTTCGATTTCCGCTTCGTCTTTGCGCATGCGGAGGGGTTCGAGAACTTCGCTGACGAGTCCGAACGTCGCGTCCGGAAGCGCGCTCCGGAGGTCTTGGGTGAACAGTGCCCACATCGTGTCGTCTGCGAGCAGATGTCCTCCACGAAGCTCGAACTCGTCAACGACATCGCCGACGAGTTCGAGAGGGTCGTCCCCGTCGCTCCACGTTCGAATGTCAGACACCCACGACTCATCGGCGATTTGCTCGCCGTACATATCCGGAACGACGAAAACGGGGTCGCCGGAAACCGGAACGAACAGGAAGAGGTGTCGCTCTCCGGGGTGTTCTTCGAATCCGGAGACGTAGAAGAGGTTCGTACTCGGGAACAGAACGGCGGCGTCGGCACCGACCGTTCTGAGTCGCTGTTGACAGCGACGGGTTCGCTTCGCGAAAGCGTCCATCATGGGTGATGCTGTCGCGGGGTGCGCGTAAAAATCTCACTTATTCGGCGGTTCGTGTGAAGGTTCGACGGCATTTCCTCTGCCATCGCTGTGCCCACAGTTTTTGACGGAAGATTACAGCGAAATACCCGGGGCAAATGCGACCAGTACCGCGCTGAACTCGACGGAACAGAGAATTGCCCCACCGACCCTGATCCATATACGGTTGAGCACCGTAGTTCTGGGGCATGAGCGGAGAGGAAGGGCAGCTGCGCGAGCGCGCACGTCTAGCGTGGTGGATTATCGGCCTCGTTTTGGGAGTGGTGATGCTGTTCGTCTTCTACGTCTTCGCGGGGACGTTCGCCCTCGGGCTGTTCATGTACTACTCCGCGCGACCCGTTTACGACCGATTGGAAGCGCGACTGGGCTATCCGGGCGTGACAGCAATCACGTCACTGCTGGCGGTTTCGCTACCAATCCTCCTACTGGTTGCCTACGCCGTGGCCGTCAGCGCGATGGAAGTTGCGGAAATCGCAGGTCGTTCGCTTTCCGGCTACGAGGGCGTCCTCCAGCCGTATCTCGACCTGTCATCGCTGACGGTTCGCCCACAGCGGATACTCGACCTCGCGCGCGAGAACCAAAGCGTGTTCACCCGGTTCGGTGGGACGGAACTGCTCGGCGGCGTCGCGGACGCAGTGAGCGCGTTCGGACTCACGCTCTTGCAGTTGTTCGTCGCGCTGGCGTTCGCATTTTACTTTCTGCGGGATGACGACAAGCTCGTTCGCTGGTTCCGCCGTCGAATCGCCGACGAACGAAGCACGGCCTACAGCTACGGAAAAGCGGTTGATGACGATCTCCAAACGGTGTACTTCGGAAGCATTCTCCACGCCTTCGTCGTCGCGGTCGTCGCCGGGATTGCGTACAACCTCGCCAACCTCGTTGCCCCGCCGGGGGTGGCGATTCCTCTCCCGACCCTACTCGGACTGCTGACTGGAGTTGCTAGCCTCGTCCCGCAAATCGGAACGAAACTCGTCTACGTCCCGATAGCGTTACTGCTCGTCGTTCGTGCGCTCGGCGACGGATTGGCTTCCCTCTGGTTTCCCTTCGCGTACGTCGTGGGCATTGTCCTCGTGTTGGATGTCGCGACCGAGACGATCATCAGACGGTACACGGGGGGGAGAAATCTACACGTCGGTCTGATGCTGTTCGCGTATATCTTTGGCCCGTTGCTGTTCGGGTGGTACGGACTGTTCATCGGGCCGTTGCTGCTCGTTCTACTCGTGCAGTTCAACCGTCTCGTGCTTCCGGAACTGATACAGGGGAAGCCGACTCCGACGGAGTATTCGGTGCCCGACTCGGAGGCCGAGGAAGGGACGGTAGCAGACGAAGCGTTGGAAACGGGTGAAGGGAGAAAAGGGGAGGGAAGTGAAACGACGGGCGAGGAAAAGGGAGACGTCGAGGAACTGGAAAGCCAGGATGAGTCACAGGAAGAGTCGGGAAAAAGCGGCGAAAACTGACCGAGAGAACGGTAGAGGAACGGTCTGAGAGAGGACGATAATATCGGCTATTTCACGTTCTAAATATAATATATTTTATAAATTATAAGTATTATTATTCGTCTAAATATCAGTATAGATGCCGTTCGTGCGGGAGAAATAGCGGAACGGAAACGGACGCGAGTTCGACACCGCGTTACAAGCGTTGAAACAACGGGGCTGTTCCCTGTTGGTGACGGGAGCGGTGCCGAAATGCGTCACCGCACAAGCGACGCAACGACTGCTCGGCGACCCGCACCGTGACCGAAAACGACTCCTCGTGTTTACCGATGCGTCACCCGAACACGTAGAGCACAGTCTTCCGCCGAATGTGCGGCGGAACGACGAGAGCACCCAAATCATCGAATCGTGCGGAACCTATCGTTCGACACCGTCAGAAAGCCAATCCACCGATACCCGTGACTGCGAAGTCGAACACCTGCGGAACGAACTCGCGCACGCAACCAGCTACTTCGACACCGTTACCGACGGACTCGGCCCGGGGGAACTCAGAGTCAGTATCGACTCACTCGAACCCATACTGGGAGCCAACAACCGTCCCGCAACGGTTCGGTTTCTCCGGGATCTTTCGGCGTTGGTTCGCGGCGTTCGCGGCATCGAACACGTCCATCTTCGTCTGTCGGATGAGTCGCCGATAGTCCGGGAACTATCCCCCTTGTTCGACGCGCGTATCGAACTCCGGAAACGGGACGCGCTGATCGCGGAACAACGGTGGCACGTTCCGAAACGCGACATCACGACGGCTTGGTCGCAGTTGTAGTGTGGCCGAGTTATCAGTACTGTTCTCGTTCTAACTCCTCCAGATGGCGTCGGATTCGCTCGAACTTCGAGATGTCCACGAAAGCGTACTCGGCACCGCCGAAAAAAGAATCGGGAATTTCGGAGTCCGTTAAGAGCAGTTCGGGATCCGCATCGACGTGGTTCACCTTCTGAAAGGGAATGACGCGAGCGAGCGGTGGGTCATCGTTAAGGCAGACCACGGCGTTTTCTTGCACGAGTACGGCGTCGTACTCCTGTGCCTCGTATTCGTCCACTGCGAAAACTGTCGGCATAGGTAGTTCGACGCGGAGTACGATATTAAATGGACGCGACGGAACTCGACCGACGACTGCGTGAGGAGTTCGACCCGCCCGAGGGAGCGCGGCGGGTGGTCGTTCGAGAGGCGCGCGACCTCGTCGATTCGGGCGACTACCGGGCGGACGCGGGCGTCGAACTGACCGCCGAGGCGATCATCTCGAACCTGAGCGACGCCCCGAAAGAACAATCGCTTCCCGAAAAGTGGAACTGGTGGATGGGGTCGTTGGGAATCGCATACGGCGGCTACACGGAATTTCTCATCGTTCGGTGGGAACGGACGAACCGATAAACGACACGATAAATTAGGAGGGGAGCTGCCCGGTCATCATCAGATACGCCAGTCCGAACTGGAGGGCGTTGAACGCCCCGTGAATCAAGGCTGGAACGACGAGGTTTCTGGTGTATTCGTAGGCTGCCCCGAGAATCGGCGAGAGAACGAAGAGGATACCGAGATAAACGATGATACCGGTATCTTGACCCTGCAGTGAAAAGACGTGAACGAACGCGAAGATGAGACTCGCCAGCGCGATGGCGGGCCAGCGACCGAACGATTCACGGAGTCGTTCCTGAACGACTCCGCGATAGAGCAGTTCCTCACCCGGGCCGATGAGCAGGAACGAGAGCGGAATCAGGAGAAGAAAGACCCGCGGGTCTTGTTCCCCGAGCGTGGCGATTTCGTTCTGCGCCGACTGGATGCCGAACGTTGTGAGGACGACCGACACCGCGATGAGGCCGCCGTAGAAGACGACGAAGCCACCGACGGTCCAACCGAAATCGTTGAGATTCGGAACGCGAACCTTGATGTAGTCGAACCCTCTACCGGTGTATCGCAGATACGCTAGCGCGAACAGGCCGAAGGCGACGCCCTGCCCCATGACTATCGAAACGGCCACCGTGAGCGAGGGGCGGTCGAGAACCGGAACACCGAGCGCGAGGAGCGCGCCCGCGGCGAGTAAGACGAGGATGACTGCGAACGCATAGCCACCGAATCCGAGGCCGACGGCGGCGAACAGTGCCCGTGAACGTCGATTCCACAGCTCCATCATCGTGCCCCCTCAAACCACGCGACGGTTCGACGGATACCGTCCTCGTAATCGGTTCGCGGTTCGAATCCGACCGCTTCGCGAATCACATCCCCGGTCATCGTCGTGTCGTGCGTGAAGACGTGGAGGATTTCGCGAACGACCTCGACTCGCTCGCTGAACAGGGCGCCGCCCCGAAGCATCCACGCCGGGAGTCCTCTGATTCGTCCGTTCGTTTCAGCCATATCGTAGACGTTTCGGGTGAAGGCGTTAACCGTCGTCGGTTCCGTTCCGACCGTGAATCGGCGGCCGTCCCGCGAGTCCGCCGATTGGTCGCCGGGTGAATCGGCCACGGAAGTCAACGCGCGGGCCGCGTCCTCGATGAAGACGAATTCGTGAGGCACGTCCACAGGTGCGGGAAAAAGGACGTTTTTCCCCGCGATGGGTCGGTCGAACAGCGGACGCACGAGGTCGTTGGTCACGCCAGGGCCGTAGAAATCCGGCAGATGAACAACCGTCGTGGGAAACGGCGCACGAGACAGTGCGGCGTCGGCTTCGGCTTTAATTCTCGCCACGCGAGACGGCGGATCGATGGTCGTCTCGGGCGAAATCGGTGGTTTCCCTGACCTGGGTTCTTGAATCTCAAATACCCACGTATTGCCGGGATACACGACGTGCGTGTGGGAATCTCCAATTACGGCGACTAGGAGACGCGCCGATTCGAGGGTGTGATAGTAGTTCATGAGCGGGAAGTTAATGCAGTGAAAAACCACGTCCACGTTTCGTACCGCTCGACGAACGTTGAACGGGATGAGGATGTTCCCCCGGACGATTTCGATGCGAGGATTCGGAAATCGCTCGCGAAAGCGTCGTTTGCTCCGGACGAAAACGCGGATTCGGTCGTCCGGGTTCGATTCGAGCAGTCGTTCGACGACGGCGCCCCCCAATGCACCGGTCGCCCCTGTGACGAGATATCGTACCCCCATTCAACTCTCCGGGGTACGATTCGGGTTCGAGGGTAGTGACCTTTGTGTAAGTAATTTGTTATTTTTGGATGGGGCTTTTCGATTCTGCGACAACGAACGCTCAAATCGGTATTTTAGTCACCAAAAATTCGTTCTAAATGTAAATCGAAACGACTCGTTACATTTTTCGAAGCGATTCGCTACAGCCGACGGACGAGACTCGAAAGTGCGTCCGAACCGCCGCGCAGAATCGGCGTTCCGTGCCCCATACAGAGCACGTCGATGGCCGGAACCAATCCGGCAAATCGGCGGATGCTCCGCCGCATCTCGCGGGTGTCGTAGGAATCCCACCACTTCGGCGGCGTTAGCGCACCGTCGCGTTCCCAGACGAGGTCGCCGACCAAGCCGACGCCGAGGCCGTCGTGAACGTAGGCGGTGTGGCCCGGATTGTGGCCGGGCGTGTGGTAGGCCGTGAACGCGCCGAGCTGCGCGCCGTCTTCCAATGGCAGTATTTCGAACCGTTCCGGAATCGGAACGAGTACGCGGGCAAGGCGGTGAAACGCTCCCTTGTGGTGAAAGAACGGCGGGTCGTAGACCCCCGACAGCAGGTCGGCATCTCGCTGACCGACGAACACCGGCGCGTCGAGGTCGGGGAGGTTTCGAAGGCCGCCGACGTGGTCGATGTCGTAGTGAGTGACCAGTACGCGGTCGATATTTGCGACTTCGTAGCCCGCGTCGCGGAGTTCACGGCGCACGCCGAACCACGGCAGACCCGCATCCACGAGCGTCACCCCGCCGTCGTCCACGAGAAAGGCGTTCGCACCGAAGAGGGGGAAGCCGAGTTCGAGCAACCAGACCCCCGTCGCGAGTTCCTTCGCCATACGTCGGATACGGCGGAGGGAAACTTAACACCTGAAGTCGGAATCGCAGGAAGCACCTCAAAGCGTTGTGCTAAATCGACTTAGGGCGTCCACCGGAGGATTCTATCGTCTTCGTCCGCTGGCGACCCCCGTCCGTCTCGGTTGCTTGTAGCGAAGTAAAGACCGTCAGGGCCGGTGATGACGCTTCGAAGGCGACCGAACTCGCCCTCGAACAATCGTTCGTCGGACTCGACGGTTCGCCCGTCGGAACCGAACGTAACTCGATGCAGGTGTTCGCCCGCGAGCGTTCCGAAGTAGAACGCACCGTCGTAAAACGCGGCGCTCGCGGGAGCGATGGTCGGGGTGTACGACGCGAGTGGGTCGGTGAACGCCGGGTCGTCGCTTTCGCCAGTGACGACTGGCCAGCCGTAGTTGTTCCCCGCTTCGATACGGTTTATTTCGTCATCCGTGTCGGGGCCGTGTTCGGTGCCGTACAGGACTCCGGTTTCCTGATGGAACGCGAGTCCTTCGGGGTTGCGGTGGCCGTAGCTCAACACCGCTCGCTCGCAGTCGGGAACCGACCCGTCGGCTTCGAGTCGTAGAATCGAGCCGTGAAGCGTCTCCGGGTTCTGGGCCATCTCTGGTTCGTCGGCGTCGCCGACCGTCGCGTAGAGATAGCCGTCCGGCCCGAAGGCGAGACGCCCGCCCGTGTGTCGCTGTGCGCCGGGAATACCGTCAAAGATCACGGCTTCGCGTTCGAGTTCGCCGTCAGCGAGACGGTAGCGCAGTATACGCTGTGAAATACCACCGTCTTCGTGCGTTTGGAAGAGATACACGGACGGCGTGGTCGGGAACTCCGGATGGAGCGCGAGTCCGAGCAACCCCCCTTCACCGACGACGTTCGTGTCGTCGATTTCGGCGAGGATTTCGACGCCGTCGGAGCTGAGTCGATTGACTCGGCCGGTTCGCTCGGTGAAATAAAACGTCCCGTCGGGAGCGAAGTCGGTTCCCCACGGAACTTCGAGGTCGGTAGCGACAGCCTCGACTGCGGATGTTTGCTGGGCGAACTGACTGTCTCCTTTATTTGAGAGGGAAGTTCGGGAAGTCGATTTAGGGTGTCCTTGGGAGGTCGTGTCACCGGTTACGACACCGACCGAAAGGAGGACACCCGCGCTGGCGAGAACTTGACGTCTGGTATTGTTTGGCACGAAGAGAATTAATACGGCTAGTCGGAATTAAATTTTTGGCCATTAATTTTTACTTCTATTTATGGATATTATGTCGAACGAGAAAAGGGATTCCCCCTGCCCAACCCGCGCAATCCTCTTCCGTGAAACCCACCTACGCTGTGCGCATGGAACCGATTCAGCTCGATGACGTTGATAGGGGAATACTGCACGCGCTTCAAAACGATGCGAGGAAGAGTACCGCCGCGGGAATGGGAGAGAAAGTCGGCGTGTCGGCAAGCACCGTCCGAAATCGCATCGAGCGGTTGGAGGAGGTGGGAGTCATCCGGGGGTACAATCCGGACATCGACTACGAGATAGCGAACTTCCAGTTGCACGTTCTCATCGTCTGTCGCGCACCTCCCGACGAACGTTCGGCGCTCGCCGACGAGGTGATGGGAATCGATGGCGTCGTCACCATCAGAGAACTGCTGACCGGAACGGAGAACATACACATCGAAGCGGTGGCCGTGGACTCCGGCACGGTGGATTCTATCAGCGAGCAGGTGCACGATCTGGGGTTGGACATCGTAAGCACCAACATCGTGAAAACCGAACGCGTACAACCGTTCGACCACTTCGGAAAAGATGTGACGGAGGGGTGACCGTCTTCGAAAATGCACCCGTGCAACCGGATGTGTCGCACGTCGAACAGCCAGCAAAAACGGAACGGGTCGGCGGCGACGAGTTACGGAAAATTGGTACAGCATCGTCCGATGGGTGTTGTATCCGCAGGACCCATAGTGGGGATTCCGCAACGAGCTTTTGCTGATAGGGGTCGTTAGTACACCTATGGTTGCGCATTCCCGAAATGGAAGTCAGACGAACAAACCACCCGACGAGCTATCGATGACCACGGCGTTGAATCTTCTCACTGAGCAACGCCGTCGTCTGGTCATCGACTCCTTGCTGGAAAACGAACAGACGCTCGCACTAGCGGATTTAGCCAAGGAAGTTACGGTACGCGAAAACGGCACTTCGATGCCGAAAGTTGACGAGGACGAAGTACTGCGAATCTACTCGAGCCTCTATCACAATCATATTCCGCGGTTAGCGGACGCTGGGGTTGTGAAGTTCGAACGGGAGCGAGAATTGGTGGGGTTGGGGAAAAATTCCGAGCGAATGACGGACGCTCTGTCCGCCGTTTCGGATGGCGAACTGAAAAATGGAGAGTCGGCGTAACGCTGAGGTGAATTAGAAGAATTTCCTGACGAAAAGTTGTTTGAGACGAGAGCGAAGCCTGTTGTAACTGATACTTACCGGAATCGGTCACACACATATACACATAGTCGCACCCGTCCAGACGACCGAACTACTTGAGTTCGGCCGAAACCACGGTTTCCGGGTCGCTCGCGCCGCGAACGTACCGAGTGCGACCGTTACGGATTACGTCGAATACGCGAAACGAAATCACTAATCGACCTGCCGAAACCGTCGCCCGAAGAACCGGCCCGCGACTGGTCAGGGCGACGTATGGCGGCGCGGGAACCGGTTTGGCTTGCATCGAGAACTCGGCGGCGGATACCGCCCCGGAGAGAATCGTCGGGAACGTCGCTACGATTCCAACCTTGCGGAGTTCGCGCGAAAACGGTTTTACGACCATCTTCGGGTCGGTTGTCGCACTCGTTTGGTCGGGAGTCACCTCGTCGTTCCACGACTCGGCGACCCGATCCGCACAGCGGAGGAGAAACGTGACAGTTTCCGCGTGCTCCGCGAGGATGTATTTTCGGACGGCAATTTCCGGGTCGACCATTGTTCGAGAACGCGCCACAGGAGTACAAAGCCGTGTCGGACGATAGCTATCTGCATCAGGAAAACTTATACCGAAAATAGACAGAAATGCCGATGTAATGAAACGAATTCTCTCCCGCGTTGGAGTCGGTTCCGCTCGCGTCGATACGGTCCTCCCCAAAACGACGCTCACCGCCGGTGAGTCGGTCGAAGCCGAAGTCCACGTTGAAGGCGGCTCGGCGGAACAGGAAGTCGATGCGATCTACTTCGCCCTGCTGACTCGGTACAAAACCGACGACAGCACTCGAACCGGCGTCATCGACAAGTTCCAAGTCGCCGACCCGTTCACCATCGGCCCGGACGAGGAAAAGACCTTTCCGATTACCATCGACGTGCCCGTCGATACCCCTGTGACGGTCGGTCGGACGAACGTCTGGCTCGAAACCGGTCTCGACATCGACTGGGCGGTTGACCCCGACGACGAAGACCCGGTGCAAATCGAACCGGGGCCACAGCTTTCGACGTTCCTCGACGCGCTCGATTTGCTCGGCTTCACGCTCCGAACCGCCGAGTGCGAGAAGGCGCCGGGAAGCATTTTCTCGGGCGCGTTCGTTCAGGAGCTGGAGTTCGTTTCCCGCTCTGGCCCGTTTTCCGGCAAACTCGATGAACTCGAAGTCGTTCCGACGGAAACCGAGGGTAGGCTCGAAGTGAAACTAGAAATCGACCGTCGCGGCGGCCTCCTCTCCGAAATGGCGGACATGGACGAGTGATGGACACAGCTTTCGTTCACGAACGAGAGCGCGAGTCGGATGGAATCGAAACTCTGCACCGAAATCGAGCGACACGCCTGAGTCGCTCGATTTCGTATCACTCCAGATTCGCCGAAAATGACCGCCAACGGAGGAAACGGCGGCGGCAGTCTCGAAAACGAACGCGACAAGTGCGGTCGCTCCGTCCCTGCGAGCGTGAGCGATAACCCCGAAAAACCGCTTCGAGTGGAAAACGCCGACAAACTCCACGAGGTTATCGCCGCCCACGGCCTCGTGCTGGTCGATTGTTATACGAACGGCTGTACCCTCTGTCAGGCCATCGAACCGGTGGTCGGCAACGTGGCCCGCGCGACCGACGCGACGGTCGTGATGGTCAACCCTGGAAACGACCTCTCGCTGGTGGAAAGATACAATATACGGAGCGTTCCGACGCTCCTTCTGTTCGAGGATGGCAACCTCGTCGGGCGGATGGCCGACGGCTTTCGGGGAACCGACGCAGTGGTTGCGTTCGTAGAAGAAACCGCGAGCTGAATACCCGATTTCCCGCGCCCGCCAATATGTGTGTTATTATCTAACGTAGGCAAAAAGCCTATAAATAACCGCACGTGATTGTTTATCACAGATGGTAGTTGAAACGATTCCGCTGTTCGGGCCGATTCCCGGTGGGATGGAGCTCGCGGTGATTCTGCTCATCGCAGTCCTCCTATTCGGTGCTAACAAGATTCCAAAACTCGCACGCTCGACGGGCGAAGCGATGGGTGAGTTCAAGAAAGGGCGACAGGAAGTCGAAACCGAACTCCGCGAGATGCAGGAGTCCGACACGACGACCGAGACGAAAAACGACACGGCTGTCGAAGCGGACGCGGACGTTTAAACGGATACGGGGGGACCGGGAACACCCGGCCCGACGGTGTTTTTCGAGGACGTTCGACGGTGAGTGACGACCGTACGAAGACGGCAACCTCGCCGACCGACCACAACGGAAAAGGCACTCACCCGCAAACGGAACAGTATGGCTGACGCCACGACAGAGGCAGACGGCGAGGAATCGAACGGGAGTTCAGCGCAGTCGGGGTCGGGACTCAAAATGCTTTTGTTACTCGGATTTTCGTTCATCGCGGGCTATCTCTTCGCGAAGAGTAAGGGCAGCAAGCCAAATCTACACGAGGAACTCGGCGAGCTGGGACGGAGCGGCGGGCCGATGGAGATAGAAATCGAGGACATGGACAACAGTTCCGCGGCGGACGAAGACGAGGACACGGACGAAGAGTGGGACGTCGAAGAGGACGAAGCCGAAAAGGAAATCGAAGCCCAGACGGAAGACGAGGAAGAAGACGAAAGCGAAGAGTCGGACAGTTCCGCGGCGGACGAAGATTCGGAATCGAACGACACGGACGACGAAGCGTAACTCAGTACCCGATCGCAGCACCGTCTTTTCGCGGTTCGGTCGCGCCAGAAAGCACGCCGTTTTCGTTTCGTACGATTTGCGCACCGCCGAAGAGCGACGGCGGAAGCACGCGCACGTCGTGACCTTTCCGGACGAGTTTCGAGGAGAGATTACCGTCGGTGCGCCCTTCCACGGCGAGCGTTCCCTCCTCCCGATAACGCCAACGCGGGTAGTCAAGCGCGGCCTGTAGCGGCATGTCGTAATCCACGATGTTGGAGATGACCTGCGCGTGACCCTGCGGTTGCATGTAGCCACCCATCACGCCGAACGCGGCCCAGTCGTCCTCGCCGAAGTTGGCGAGTGCGGGAACGAGCGTGTGGAACGGTCGCTTTCCGGGTTCGAGACAGTTCGGGTGGTCGGGGTCGAGCGAAAACGACGCGCCGCGATTTTGGAGCGCGATTCCGGTGTCGCCAGCGACCAGTCCCGACCCAAATCCGGCGAATCGGGAGTTGATGTAGGAAACGACGTTACCCTCGTCGTCCGCGACGCAGAGCAGGACGGTGTCCGCGTCCTCCGCGTGGGCGTCCGGAACGCCGAAAGAGACGTCGTGATTTGCGTCGATTCCAATGCGTTCGGCTCGCTTTTTCGCCCACGAGTCGGAGGCGAGCGGCGGAATTTCTTCGTATTCGGGGTCGGTGATGTATCGGTGGCCGTCGTGGAAGGCGAGTTTCATCGCCTCAGCGAAGTAGTGAACGCGCTCGGGCGAGTCGAGGGAATGGTCGCCAGCGCCGATTTCCTCGGCGATGTTGAGCGCTTCGAGGGCGATGAGGCCCTGATTGTTGGGCGGAAGTTCGAAAATCTCTGCCCCGCGGTAGGTCGTCGAAACCGGGTCGATAAATTCGGGTTCGAACTCTGCGAGATCGTTAACCGTTAGAAATCCGCCCTGCGATTGAATCTCATTCGCAATTTTCTCGGCGATGTCGCCCTCGTACAACACGTCCGCGCCCTCTTCCGCGATTCGTCGGAGACTCTCGCCGAGGCGGGGCAGCGTCATCGTTTCGCCGACGCCGGGAGCCTCGCCGCCATTCAGGTAGGCTTCCCGCGCGTGGTCGGACGTGAAGAGGCTCTCCGCGCCAGTCCAATGAGATGCGATGACTTCCGAGACGGGATAGCCACCGATTGCGTAGTCGATGGCGGGTTGGAGCGTATCGCCGAGCGAGAGGGTTCCGAGTTCTTTTACGGTGACCTCCCACCCCCGCGCTGTTCCGGGGACTGTTACCGCGTGCGGGCCGAGAAACGGCATTCCGAGGTCGTCGGTGTCGTCCATTTCATCAACGGCATAGCCGCGGTTTTCGGGATACCACTCCGACGGGTCGTCGCGGGCTTCGATGGCGGAGCGAACATTTTCGATGGTCGCGTCGGCGGGCGCACCGCCGCAACTTCGCATCGCGCCCACTTCGCCATCGGCGGTTCGGTACAGCGCGAATACGTCGCCCCCGAGCCCGGTGCTCGTCGGTTCGACCACGTTGAGCGCCGCGGCGGTGGCGACCGCGGCGTCGAACGCGTTGCCCCCCTCCCGAAGAATCGAAACGCCTGCTTGCGCCGCGAGCGGTTGGCTCGTCGCTACGATCCCGTTCGGCGCGTAGACGGTAGAACGTCGAGACGTGAACCGATCTAAATCTGGTTTCGTCATACCATGCCATACTCGGAAGTCGCCCTAAAGCACCCACCAAATAGTTTCGGGGGCGGGCTTAGGAGTCGCTGGTGCGTTCGAAATCGTATGACGTTCTCGATTTGCGTCCGCGAGGAATCCGACGATGGAACCAGTTTCGGGGTCGCCGTTTCGACCGACGCACCGGCAGTGGGAGCGCTCGCACCCTGCATCAGCCACGACGGGGTCGTCAGCACGCAGAGCTTCGTCAACGTGCGACTCGGGCGGCGCGGCATCGCGCTCCTTCCGGATATCGCGGTAAACGACGCGCTGGAGGGATTGCTCGCTCAGGACGACCACAGCGACCTCCGGCAGGTTCACGGACTCGACGCACGGGGGAACGCTTTCGCGTACTCCGGCGATGGCTGTGACGGATGGTTCGGCCATCAGGTTCACGAGGAACTCGGCCTCACGGTCGCCGGAAACATGCTCGTCGGCGAGGAAACGCTTGACGCACTGGTCGAAACTTTCAGAGAGAGCGAGGACGGGAGCGACGACCTCGTTTCTCAACTCATCGACGCACTGACCGCCGGAAAGGAAGCGGGCGGCGACAAACGCGGTCACACCTCCGCGGCGGTGATGGTAAAAGCGCCGCAAACGACGGCACACCACGATTTGCGCGTCGATGCGCACGACGAACCGATTGCGGAACTCAGACGTGTATACGAGACGGCAAAATCGGCGAGCGATGGATTCAGCGAATCCTCGAAGGAACGAATTTTCGACTGAAAATCGCCCGTCGGAACACCAAATTCGTACGCTCGTGCCGTTACCAATCTCTCGTCGCCGGCAGCGAACTGCACCACAGGGGCCGCTTTTCGGGTCGGTGGGGCTGGCGCCGATACGCGTTTTAGTTGCAAGCAACGCTTTTCGAAGCAAGCCGGTTAAACGAGATATTTTCACCCAAGACTTATCCCGTAGATACGCTTCTTTTCGGGTGTTAGCGATGAGCCTGTTCAAAAATCTCGGTCGAAAAGTCGAGGAGTTCAAGAAAACCTCCGAGGCCGTGGCGGCCGAGGAGGCGAACTACGAGTGTGAGAACTGCGAAAAGCGGTTCTACGTGACCAAATCGGAGTGTCCGGAGTGCGGGGGGACTGTCGTTTCGTTGGAAGACAAGGCGGAATCGACCGGGTCGGAGGAGTAACGAACGGTAGAAATCGATTCGCAGGTACGAGGTTCCGTGGCGGTAGTTGTACAACTCGACGCCGAATCCGAGGACAAAGAGAGCTGCGAGGACGAAGGGAAACGCCACCGGAGATCGTCTAGTCAGATACGAGAAGGAGAACAGCACAGCAACCAAGAGCGTGTTCACGGCGTGATACAGCGCGTGTTCTCGAACCGCACCGACGCAGTTTGCGACGAAATTCAGTTCCGCAAGTGCGAGCACCGCCAAAAACGGCAAACCGGGCGTTGCGACCGCGGTCAGTCCGACGACCACGAGCGTAAACCCGACGGCGGCCACGTGAAGCGAACTCGCTTCGGAAGGCGACGAGAGGGCGATATCGCACCGATATAACACCGGTGAGAACGTTAAATATCGTGTTTCTAAAAGTGCCGTCGAGCACTCCGTCAATTCGGAAAACCGACTACGAACCGCCGCCGGACTCGACGCGATGACAGGCCGCGACGTGATCCTCGCTCGCTTCCACTGTCCGCGGCGTTTCCTGCTCGCAAGGCGAGGGAAACGCCGCGGACACCAGCTCTTCCGCGTGTTCGCGCCGTTCGGTCGCCAGCGCGGTTGCGGCCTCCCAAACGGCTTCCTCCGCGTTGGGTGGCAAATTAACCGGGTCGCAGGGAAGCAACTGCTCGACGAGATACGATGCGACAGTTTCGTCGCCGGTGTTTCTCCCCTCCGCCGAAAGTCGGGTCTTCGCCGCGTCGGGATCGAGTTCGCCCGACAGGACGCGATTTCGGAACGTGAACGCACTCCGGAAATCCTCTTCGCTTCCGCTCCAGTCGTCCGGCGGAATTACCATCGGACAGCGCGTGTGGAATCGACATCCCGTGGGGGGATTCAACGGCGAGGGAACCGTCCCTTCGAGGATAATTCGCTCGTCGCGGTCGCCGGGGTCGATTCGTGGCACCGCCGACAGCAGCGATTTCGTGTAGGGATGTTGCGGGTTGTCGTACAGTTCCGCAACGGGCGCGGTTTCCACTATCTGACCCAGATACATCACCGCGACGCGGTCTGCGACGTGGCGGACCACGCTCAGGTTGTGGGCGATGAAGACCAGCGACAACCCGAACTCGTCCTGCAGTTCGTCGAGCAAATTGAGAATCTGGGCCTGCACGGACACGTCGAGCGCGGACACCGGTTCGTCCGCGATGATGAGTTCGGGTTCCAGCGAGAGCGCGCGGGCGATGCCGACGCGCTGTTGCTGACCGCCAGAAAACTGGTTCGGATAGCGTTCGATGTGCGCCGGTTTCAGTCCGACTCGCTCAAGGAGTTCTTTCGCGCGCTCCAGTCGCTCCTCGCCGTCCGCCCCGATTCCGTGAACCTCCATCGGGGCGGTGAGGATTTCGCCGACCGTCTGGCGCGGGTTCAGCGACGCCAGCGGGTCTTGGAATATCATCTGGAGGTTCCGGCGGTGTGGGCGCATCTCGCCCGCCGACAGTTCGGTGATGTCCTCGCCGTGGTACGTTACCGACCCCGCGGTTGCGTCATGGAGGTTGAGAACCGTCCGACCGAGGGTACTCTTTCCGCATCCCGATTCGCCGACGATTGCGAGCGTTTCGCCCTCGTGAACCGTGAGGTCGACGCCATCGACTGCCCGGACGTGGCCGGTATCCCCGACCAATCTGTCGAGGACGCCGTTGGACTGGTCGAAGTACTTTTTCAGTCCGCGCACGGTCAGGAGCGGTTCGCTTCCGGTTCGTTTCTCGGATTTCGTCGTCTGCATGCTCATATTCGCTCCTCCTGTGATCCGCGTCGGAGACACGCCGCGACGTGGTTCTCGTCGGTTTGCGTTCCGTTCTCCGCCGACTCGCCGACCGGTCTGAAATCCGGTTTGATTTCGTAGCACTCCCGCGTCGCCTCCGGACAGCGCGGTGCAAAGTGACACGCAAATTGAATGTCGATGAGGTCGGGAACGTTCCCCTCGATCGGTTGCAGTGCCTCCGTCGGCGCGTCGAGCCGGGGCGTGCTCGCAATCAATCCCTGTGTGTAGGGATGCTGAGGGTTTCGGAATAATTCGTTCGTCTCCGCTCGCTCCACGATCTGGCCGGCGTACATCACGTTCACGCGGTCACAGACCTCCGCGACGACGGCGAGATCGTGCGTGATGAGCAGGATGGCCGTGTCGAAGGCATCCTTCAAATCCCGGAGTTCGTCCAGGATTTGCGCCTGGATCGTCACGTCGAGCGCCGTCGTCGGTTCGTCGCAGATGAGCAGGTCGGGTTCCGCGGCGAGCGCCATCGCGATCATCGCACGCTGGCGCATTCCGCCGGAGAACTCGTGGGGGAAGTCCGTCGCCCGGCTTTCCGGTTCTGGAATCTCGACGCTTTCCAGCATTTCGATGGCTTTCCGCCACGCTTCGCTGTTTTTCGCCGAGCCGATAAGTTTGCGCTTGAGTTCGGCGGGGAGGCGAATCGACTCGCCGACCGGTTGGTGGAGCCGAACCATCTCAGCGATCTGTTCGCCGACGGTCAGCGTCGGGTTGAGGCTGTTCATCGGGTCTTGGAACACCATCGAAATCGATCCGCCGCGGATTTTGCGGCGCTCCGATTCGGGTAAATCGAGCAGCGAATCGCCGTGAAGTCGGATGTCGCCGCCCGCGATTTCGCCCGGTTCCTCCACGATTCCCATTATGGTGTCGGCGAGGACGCTTTTTCCCGAACCGGACTCGCCGACGAGGCCGACGATTTCGCCGGATTCGATCCGCAGGTCTACCTCGTTGACGGCGTCAACCGTGCCTCTCGGCGTCGGGAAGCGCGTGTGAAGGTTTTGGACTTCGAGGAGGCTCATCTGTTCTCGACCTCCCCTTCGCTCACGTCGAACACGTCGCGCAGGCCGTCGCCGAGCATGTTGAAGGCGAGCACCGTCAGCATGATTGCGAAGCCCGGCATGACGCTAATCCACCACGCTTGGTCGATGAACTGGCGGCCGTCCGAGAGGAGCAGTCCCCACGTCGGAGTCGTCGGCTTGACGCCGAGTCCGAGGAAGGACAGACCCGCCTCCGCGAGGATTGCCAGCGGGATCATCAGCGTCGCCTGCACGATGAGCGGCGCGACGGCGTTCGGCAGGATTTCGCGGGTCATGATTCTGCGGTTGCTCATGCCAATTGCGCGGGCCGCCATGACGTATTCCTCTTCGCGAAGCGACAGCACTTCGCCCCTGACGAGGCGGGCGAAGTCGTCGATGTACGCGATGCCGATCGCGATGACGACGTTCGTGACGCCCAACCCGCCGGAGAGGGCGATGATGCCGACCCCGAGGATGAGTTCGGGAAACGCCCACTGGAAGTCCACGTAGCGCATCAGGACGCTATCGACCCACCCGCCGTAGAATCCGGCGAGTAAGCCAATCGACGTGCCGAGCGTGAACGCGACCGCGACGGTGGCCAGCGCCACGAGGAGCGAAACGCGCGCTCCGTACACCATCCGCGAGAGGACGTCGTGGCCGAACGAATCGGTTCCGAGCGGGTGCCAGACGCGGTCGATACTGGAATCTCCGTCGTAGTTCCCTTCCGAATAGCTGTTCGGCCCCTGCATGAAGCCGAAGGTGGCTTCCGGATCGTGGGGTGCGACGTAGGGCGCGAACACCGCCGTGAAGATGAACAGGACGACGACGATGGCACCGAACAGCGCCATCTTGTCGCCCAGTACGCCTTCGACGACTCGTTGGCGGGTGGTTTTGTGCTCTTCGTACTGTTCGTCTTCCTGATACTCGGGGGGGACGTCGGACGGCCCGGATTCGGCGGGCGTGTTCGGGCCGACGCCCGGTTCGGTGTGTTCCGTCATTGGGAGCCTCCGTAGCCGATACGCGGGTCGATAACCGTGTAGACGAGATCCACCGCGAGGTTCGTGAACACCATCACGGCGGCGACGATGAGGATGACCGCCTGCGTCACCGGGTAGTTCCTGTCCAGCATCGAATCCACGAGCAGACGCCCGAGGCCTTGGATGCCGAAGACGAGTTCGACCGTAACGCTACCGACGAGCACCAGCGCGAGTTGGATGCCAGCGACAGTAATCACGGGAATCATCGCGTTCTGAAGCGCGTGTTTGTACAGCATCACGCGGTCGCTGACGCCTTTCGCGCGTGCGGTTCGCATGTACGGCTTGTTCAGCACCTCGAGAAGCGACGAGCGCATCATCCGCATCACGACCGCGGCGTAGGGAAGTCCGACTGCGATGCCGGGGAGTAGGATACGCTTAAACCACGGCACAACGCCCTCACTAAACGGTGTGTATCCGTACACTGGAAGCACGCTAAACCAGACGCCAAACACCAACGCCAATAAGATGCCGACGAAGAACGCTGGCATGGAGACGCCGAGAAAGGCAGATACCGTGGCGACGTAATCGACGCCTTCGCCCTTGCGGGTCGCGCTGATGATGCCGGTCGGAACCGCGACGCCGAGACCGACGACGATGGCGAGGACGCCGATGGAGAGCGTCCTCGGCCCGGCCTGTGCGACGAGCGTGGAAACCGATTGGCCGGTGCTGAGGCTCTGTCCGAAGTTCAGCGTGGCCATGTCGAGCAACCAGTCGAAATACTGGATGTACAGCGGCCTATCGAGGCCGAGTTCAGCGCGGAGAGCGGCAACCGCCTGCGGCGTCGCTTCTTGTCCGAGCATGGTTCGAACCGGCCCGCCCGGAATCATGCGAAGGCCGAAAAACACCGTGGTCGCGACTAGCCACATGATGAAGCCAGCGTGAACCACCCGTTTTGCGATGTACTGGCGCATCTACCCCTCGACCCACGTCGTGTGGAAGTTACGCATGAAGGGGATGTGGGTGAAACCCTTCACGGAGGAGCGTTTCGCGGCGATATCGTCCTGATGCATCAGGTAGGCGTGCGGAACCTGCTTGATGAGGTGGTCTTCTAACTCCTGAAGCACCTGCTTGCGTTCCTCACGGTCGAGCGCCGTGCGCTGTTTGGCCAGCAAATCGTGTGCTTTCTGATTCTCGAAGTTCACCCAGTTCCAGACGCCGCCGTCGTCCGGTTTACGGTAGAAGTTCCAGAGCGACTGATCGGGGTCGGGGTCGCCGACGCTGCCGCTGATGGTGGTGTCGTAATCGCCGGTTTCGTAGCGCTCCCAGTAGGTCGAACTCGTCACCTGCTCAATGTTGACGTCGAACCCGGCCTTGTTCAACTGCTGGCGCATCGCCTTCGCGCCGCGAAGGCTACTTTGGTCGGTCAGGATGTGGAACGACGCTCCTTCCGCACCGGCCTCCTTGATGAGCCGTTTCCCGGCCTCCGGGTCGTACTGCTGGTCGGTCGGTTTGTCGTCGCGCCAGACCCAGTTGGTCGCCTTGTTGATTGGCCCGGTGTCGGGAAGCGCGTTGCCGAAGTAGGCTGCGTCCACGAAGGCCTCGTTGTCGATAGACTTGGCGATACCCATGCGGGCTTTTTGTGATCCGAACGGATCGCGGCGCTGGTTCATGGCGAACCCGTACCAATTGATACCCGGCGCGTCGAGCTTTTCGACGCCGTTCGCCTGATCCACTTTCGACACGTTCTGAAGCGGGACGAGGTTGGCGAAATCGATGTCGCCGCTCCGAAGCGCGTTCACGAGCGTCGCGGGTTCCGGAATTGGTTTGATATCGATGCCGTCCAAGTAGGGAAGTGCGTTCCCCTCGCTGTCCGTCTCAAAGTAATCCTCAAAGGCGTCGAGCGTGACGCCGGAACCTATTTGATGTTCTGTTACCTTGAACGGCCCCGTGCCGACCGGTTTCGCCTTGTAGGCTTCCGCACCCATCTCTTCGATAGCGTTCTTGCAGACGATTGTCGCCGCGCGTCCGGGACCCCGCGTGAGATAGATGAGTGCGGGGGCCATCGGTTCCGAGAAATTGAGTTCGACGGTGTGTTCGTCTTGGACGACGACGCCGTCGTCGTCCAGCGACTTGAGCGATTCCAGCTTCGAGGCCGCGGGAGCCTCCTCGGAAATCGTCCGGTTGATGGTGTATTTCACGTCCTCGGCGGTGAAATCCGACCCGTCGTGAAATTTCACGCCCTCGCGGAGATTGAACGTAAACTTCGACCCGTCGTCACTGACCTCCCAGTCCTTTGCGAGGTCGCCTCGAATCGTGAGGTCCTTTTTCAGCGTGACGAGGCCGCTGAACACGTTCGCGGCCACTTGGAAATACTGACCGACGCTGATGAACGGGGGGTCTAACACGTCGATACTGCCGGTGAACCAACCGGCACTGAGTCGGCCACCGCGCTGTCCTTCGGAGGGTGCGCCGGTCGTTCCGTCGCCGTTTCCGTCACCGCTTCCGCCGCCGCCTCCGGTACAACCAGCCAAACTGGTGATTCCCGCCGCGCCGAGGAGTTTCATCGTCGTCCGGCGGTCGACCACCGGGCCGCTCATGTCTTCGTCCGAAATTTTGCCACTAGTTCTCATAGTACATTGGTACACACAAGCAAACCCACTTCGTTATATACCCGGATATATTCGGATTTTCAAAATTTCTCGGATGAATTATAATACACCAATAACACGTCCAGACACATTTTTAACTTGTTTAATGCGAAGGTTCACCACAGTCGGTTTCGTAAACTACGGCCATGCGAGAAGTGACGCTCCGAGTGCGCCACCACGGCGAACCCGAGAGCGACATCAGTGCCGACTATCCGACGATTACGATTCGCTCCGTCTCCTCGATGACCGGAAGCGCCGCCGAGCGAAAACGCATCATCGAGATAACTGGCCCGAAATCGTCCATCGAAGGATTTCTCGACGATTTCGCCGCCGCACCGGCGGTACTGGAAGTAGACCCGCTGACCCCGCTCGACGTTCCGCGCGTTCTCGTCGCCGTCACCATCGACAGCTATCAGTGGGATAGCATCTCACAGCGGCTAACCGACTTGGGCGTCCACTACCGAACCGGGGCGACTATCACGGCAGGGTGGGAGCGCTGGACGCTGTTTCTGGGCGAGACGGACGATTTGAACGAGATCGTTGCCTCCCTCGAACGGGCGGGGAATGAAACCGACCTCGTTAGGAACATCGAAGTTGACCACGTGGGAGAACAAGAGCAGTTGGAGTTCTCCCGTGTTCTCTCCGAACTGACCCGGAGACAACGCGAAGTGCTCGGAACTGCCATCGAACTCGGCTACTATCGTCCGAAAAAAGAGACGAGCATCGAGGGCATCGCCGCCACGGTCGGTATCGCCTCGACGACGGCGTGGGAGCACCTCGCCCGCGCTGAGGGGAAAGTGATGGAAGAAGTCGGACAGCATCTTTCCTCAACTGGCACTGGGTCCACGAACCGCTAGAACCGCGCCAAGCAGGGACGCCACAACAGCGAACCCGGCGAGGACGGTAAACAGCACAGTCGGGGAAAAGTACTGGAGGACGACACCGGCGATTGTCGCACCGAGCGCACCAACGCCGAAAACGCCGAGATAGGTGTAGCCGTAGGAAATCCCGCGCGCCTCAGGCGGCGTGTACTCCGCGACGGTCGCCTGATAGAGCGGTTGGACGACGAACAGGCAGAATCCGAGGACGAAACTAACCGCGAGCAGCGGCGCGAGTCCGGCGTTGGAGGCGGGCACGAAGACGATTGCGATGACCGCCAAGAGGCCGAACGACACCGCAATTGCGCGGGCGTTTTCTACCCTGTCGGTCAGTTTTCCGCCGACGTACTGCCCGGCCATGCCGACCGTCAGCAGTCCGGCGTAGAGATACCGCGCCGGTTCCAGCGATTCGCCTGCGAAATCGACCGGTGCAAACATCGGCAGTTCGCCGAGCAGGTCGGGAAGGAACGTCAGTACGCCGCGGTAGTACAGTCCGGACATCATGACGACGCCGAAGACGGCGACGAACCATCCGGCGAACAGAGTTCTGGATGTGCCGAAAAATTCGGTGAGGGAGGAGACGCCGCCGTCGGCGCGAGTTTCCTGTCCTTCGACCGCCGCGGATTCGTCGATATTGGTTCGGAACGCGAGGAACGCTGCGATGAGCGCCGGAACGGCGAGGATGCCGACGACTGTTCGCCAATCGAATACGAGCAGGAGCAGCGTCGTGGCCAGCGGACCGAAGGCGATACCGAAGTTTCCAGCCATTCCGTGATAGGCGAACGCGCTTCCGCGTTCGCTGACGCCTTTGCTGAGCAGTGCGAGTCCGGCGGGATGGTAGACGCTGGCGGAGATTCCCCACAGAAAGAGCGCCAACGCGACCACGGGGAGCGTTGGCGCTACCGAGAGCAGGAGAAACGACCCGGCCATCCCAAACAGACAGAGGACGATAAGGCTACGCGAACCGTAGGAATCAGAAAGTACGCCGCCCGGCAGCGCCCCGAGTCCGAACAGCGCGTAGCCGACGCCCACGACGATTCCCAACGTCCCCGTCGTGGCGTTGAACTCCGTCAACCAGACGGTGAGGAAGATGGGAAAGGAAAGTTCGTAGGTGTGAACCATCGCGTGTGCGAGCATCACGAGTCCGACGATGGTTCGGTCGTTGCTGTTCACAGTTGGTGTTGGTTCGGTATCGGTTATAAAAGGTCGCCCGAATCGAATCGGGGTGCTGAGAGGAACGCCGGAAAGCGGCAAACGAGAACGGGCCAACAGGACGAAACAATCGAACAAGCCGAAAGTAACCGACAGAACAAAGAGATGGGAGCGGATGCCTTCGACTAGCATGACAGGTGTTGACGACACCGACGGGGAGACGACGAGCGAATCGCTGGTTTCCGTACTCGAATCGCTGGGCGTGGAGTACGTCTTTGGCTACCCCGGCGGCCGGGTCATCGAACTGTTGGACGACCTGCCGGAATCGAACGTGGACGTGGTTCGACCCCGCGACGAACGCGAGGGGAGCGTCATGGCCGAGATGTACGGCCGATTGCACGGAAAACCCGCGGTTCTCGCGGGACAGGGGCCGTGGATTGGAAGCCTCGGCGTCATCGGACAGATGGAGGCGCGCCTCGCTTCCTCGCCGATGGTCGTCCTGACCGAGGCGAGCGAGCGCGGTGATTACTCGACGCTCGCACCGTACCAGCAGTCCCGAGGCGATTACGGCGGCCTCTCGCTGCCGAAAATTCTGGACGGCGTGACGAAAGAACACTGGTTCCCGCGAACGCCGACCGAAACCGTGCGAAGCGTGCAACTGGCGTTCAAGCACGCGACGGCGGGCCGGTCGGGACCGACCGCCGTCATTTTGGACGGTAACGCGATTACCGACGACGTTCCGAGCGACCCAATGCCCCCGGTTTGGAAGAGCAAAGAGCAAGTTCGAAACTGGGAGTCGAAACCGACCGACGGCGACGTGGCGAAGGCGAAAGAGGCGCTCGAATCCGCGGAGCGCCCCGTCATCGTCGCCGGAAACGGTGTCCACTCCGCGAACGCCTACGATCAACTGACGGACGTCGCGGAAACCTACGACGCGGTGGTCGCAACTTCCTATCTGGGCAAATCGACGATTCCGGAGACCCACGCCCTCGCGGCTGGCGTCATCGGGTCGTTCGGCCACGAAGGGGCGAATCAGGTCGTCAGCGAGGCCGACACCCTCCTCGTCGTCGGGTGTCGGATGAATCCGATGGACACGAACTGGCAGGCGTCGTCGTTCATCCGCCCAGCGAAACAGACCATCATCCACGCCGACATCGATACTCGAAACGCGGGGTGGGTGTACCCCGCCGACGCGGGACTCATCGGCGACGCGAAAGAGAGTCTTCGAGCACTGGCAAACGCCGGAAGCGCGGAAAACGATTGGGCACGGGAACGGGCGAAGAAAGCGCGCGAATCCTTCTTCACCGAGAAATGCGACAGCGACGCTTCACCCATCAAACCCCAGCGCGCGGTGAAAGAAATCGAGGCGCTGGTTGACGAGGATACCATCGTCACGGCCGACTCGGGCAACAACCGATTCTGGCTGTTGAACTACCTGCAGACGCCCGGAATCCGAACGTACTTCGGCAGCGGCGGCGTCGGCGGAATGGGCTGGTCGGCCCCCGCCGCGGTGAGCGCCGCGCTCTCGACCGACAAGGACGTTATCAGCGTCGCGGGCGACGGCGGATTCACGATGACGATGACCAGCGTGGAAGTCGCCGTCGAATACGGCGTCGCGCCGACCTTCGTCGTGCTGAACGACACCAGCCTCGGCATGGTGCGCCAGATGCAGGACGAAGACGGCGACATCGCGGGTGTCGAATTCCACGACACCGACTTCGTGAAAGTGGCCGAAGGCTTCGGTGCCGAGGGAACGAGAGCGACGACGCCAGACGAACTGGCCGACGCGCTGAAACGAGGGAAAGAAAGCAACCTACCGTACGTCATCGACGCCAGAATCGACCGCGAGGAGGATATGGCCGAACAACTACAGTCGTCCTTCTACGCGGAAGTCGGCGGGCTACACGAGTGATCTGGGAGATCGTATCGCTTACCAGCGATTCCTGACGACCGCCCGATAACGGGAAGAAAACCTTTTCCTGTCACCCCGAGACTGAAAACCCATGGCGCAACGCGAGACGGTACTCGTCACTGGCGGGACAGGCTTCATCGGGTCGTACACGGCAAAAGACCTCGTCGAACACGGGCACGACGTGGTCGCATACGACCTTTCGACCGACACGCGTATTTTGGAGAAACTCGGCGTCGACGACGACGTTGACGTCCGCCGCGGCGACCTCTCCGACCCGACCGACGTAATCCGTGCGGTGAAAGAAACTGGCGCGACGCGAATCGTCCACCTCGCGGCGCTCCTCACGACCACGGCGCGCGAGAATCCGCGGCTCGCAATCGACGTGAACGTTCAGGGAACGAACAACGTGTTCGAGGCGGCGCGAACCCTTTCTGACCAAGTCGAGCGCGTGGCGTGGGCATCCAGCGCGGCGGTGTTCGCCCCACCAGCGAAATACGACGACGGGTGGGTTACTGAAGACGACCTCGTCTACCCCGACACGCTGTACGGCGCGACGAAGGAGTTCAACGAACACCAAGCGCGGGTGTACTTCGAAGATTACGACCTCTCGCACGTCGCCCTCCGCCCGACGGTCGCATACGGTCCCTACCGCGAAACCGGCGGATCCGCGTTCCTCGCCAACATCGTCGAAAAGCCCGCGCTCGGCGAATCCTTTAGCGTGGAGTACGGCGACCAAGTCATCGACTGGCAACACGTCGAGGACATCGCACAGGCGTTCCGCCTCGCCGCCTTCGCGCCGGAACGGGACATCGAACAGCGCGTGTACAACGTTCGCGGAACCGTGGCGACGATTCGGGAGGCCGCGGAAACGGTGGAGAAAATCATACCCAATGCGAATGTGGAGGTTTCAGACGAGGGCGAACTCCCGTGGACCCAGAAACTCGACATGACTGCGATTCGGGAGGAACTGGGGTACGAACCGCAGTACGACTTGGAAAGCGGGTTCCGGAAGTACATCAACGTGCTTCGGGAGGAAAACGGACTGGATACGGTCTGAAGCGTCGGAGCGTTTCGGGGTGATTTGTAGTTTTTCCTAAATGTAAGAACGAGTACCAACTCCAAGTTTAGACGGGTAGTCGGGATTTCTTGGGAATCTATGTGGAAATCTATCCAGAAATCCATGTGAAAAGCTGTTTGGAGAGCTACCGAGAAGCAATCGGTAATTCGGAATCGCGGCGTCACGCATCGAGCGGCGGGAAAAATCGAGTTGGAAAGCGGTTATCCGGTAAGCCTGCTCACGAGCGACTTGAGTTTCGAGCCGCCGGCCAACTCCTGCAGGTCGCTCAGGGCCTGTTTTTCGTCGCTCACGTTCGACTCGATCGGGTCGGTTACGTCGGTGCCGAAGTCGAGTTGGTCGGCAAGCATTAGCAGCCCCTCGTAGCCGGTGATTTCCAGTCGCTCGGATTTCATTCCGGCGTTGAGCGCGAACATATCCCGAACGTCCTCGTTGGTGGCGATGCTCTGGAACTGGTCGTGCTCGGAGAGTAGCCCGTTGACGACGTCGTTGTCCTGCCGTTCGGGAGTTTCATCCAGCGCGCGGAATGACTCTTCGAGTCTCGTGACGTGTTCTTCCGTCTCTTCGCGGTGCTCCGCGAACGCACGACTGATGTCCTGGTTGCTCGTCTCCGTCGCGAGTTCGTCGAGCGCACCGACGAGTTTGTTCTCGATGTCGTACATCCCCTGCAGTTCGTACACGAACAGGTCGTGCAGTGAATTGACTTCCATTTCCCTCACCCCGACGGGGATGAGACAGGGCGTTCAATAGCCGTTGTGGCTAACGGGAACCGCGAAAAATTTTCAGTTCTGCGTCTGGCTGTACTCGCTCACCCACTCCTTCAGCGTGATTCCCATCGCGGACTGGGTGATGGCGTTCGAACTGGCCGAGTTCGCGCTTTTGACCAGTTCGGCTTCAAGGGTACGTTTGGGCACTTCGCCGAGGAAGTGTGGAATTGCGCGCTGAACCGCGAGGGGACAGCCAACCTCGTGGGCCAGTGCGTACCCCGAAATGGAGTGCGGGATTTCCTCGGTGGCGTAGGTCGGGTCGGGGTCGAGCAACGTTTCTTCGTCCACGAAATCGACGTACTCGTAACACTTTCCGATGTCGTGGAGCAGACAGGCCGCGATGATGACGTCCTCGTCCGGGTCGGCCCCGTGGAACTCGCGCTGTTCGTCCGCCGACCGCATGGCGATTCGGGTCACCCCGCGCACGTGCTCCACGTTCGTCACCTCGTGGATGTTCCACGCGTAGGGGATGTCCGCGATGTCCTTCCATCCGCCGCGTTCGAGGCCCAGAACCCACGCTTCGACGACTTTCGTACGTAGTTCGTCGTCCTCGATGGATTGAAGTTCGGGAAAAGCGTCTTCGACCTGTTCGCGGTAGTTCGGCGTGTCGGTCATGTTCAGTTGTTTGTGGGCCGGTACCTAATGGTTCGTGCATTCGCGGTGAAAGACGATAATTGCGATGAAATCGGGAAAGGTGCTACAGAACCGTGTTTGCGGGAGAGGATCGGTAGCAAATCACGACTCCACTGAAACCGCCCCGCATCCGCCCACGTGCCTCCCCAACCGATTCCTTCGCTCCTGCGTCGCTCAGTCATCCGTCACGCGGGCGAACCGGGGTTCGCCTTCGCGCGCCATGGAAACCTAGGTGGTGTTGTGTGGATCTTCGCAAACGCACTGGCGCGTGCGTCCGCAGACCCGAGGACACCTCGTCCGAGGATCTGCCAGTTTCCGCGCGAGGGATGAGACTTGCAAGACGCTTCGCGTCTTGCTGACCTGCTGCCGTGGCCCGCAGGCATCGCAATGAGCGGAGCGACTGAGAAGCGCAGTCGGTTGGGGAGGGTGTAGCTGTCGCGGTGCGGAGCGGTTTCAGTGGAGTCGTGATTTGCTACCGAGATTTTGACAGATTTTCAAGCATCTCGATAAATGCTCCCTCGTCGTCGTGCTCATGTGCTGTCAGTAACTACCGCGGACGCAAAAAGAGAACCCACACACGCACCAACACAGAAAAACACGAATCAACGAAAACCCGGTTGCTACTCTTTCTGAACTATCTCTTTTCCAATAAACCGCGGCCTATCCTCCAGCGCGAGGAAGTTGTTCACGTCCTCGCGGGCCTCCTTCGCCTTGCCCTTGTCCGGATCGTAGTCGCGCGAGCCTTCGCTCCCCAGCGCGTCGTGCAAAGCGTCCAAATCCTCGAAGTAGAGCTCGGCGATGCCATCGAACTCGGACTCCTCAGGGGTTACGGGAAGGACGGTGTCGTACTTCGTGACGCCTTCGATTTCGCGGGCGATTTTCGTGTGATTGGTCTGCCAGTAGTCCACGAACTCCTCGTGGGACATGCCCTCCTGTCGAACGAGGAAGGCGGAGTGTTTGTACAGCCCGTCGGTGTCGCCGTCCACTTCGTCTTTCTGCGTGACGACTTCGCCGATAAATCGCGGGCGTTCTTCGAGTGCGAGGAAGTTGTTCACGTCCTCGCGGGCCTCCTTCGCCTTGCCCTTGTCCGGATCGTAGTCACGCGAGCCTTCGCTCCCCAGCGCGTCGTGCAGAGCGTCCAAATCCTCGAAGTAGAGCTCGGCGAGGCCGTCGAATTCGGCGGCGTCGGGCGTGACGGGGAGGACGGTCGAGTACTTCGTGACGCCTTCGATTTCGCGGGCGATTTTCGTGTGATTGGTCTGCCAGTAATCCACGAACTCGTCGTGCGTCATCCCGTCCTTGCGAACCAGCAACGCGACGTGCTTGTACATACCACCCGAAGGCAGGATTCGACGTGTGATAAAACACGCGAAGTATGTCGATTCAAGTGAACGTAGACGGCGGAGCGAACGTCGATAGGGAAAACGGACACCGTCGTTTCCGATGTCCGGTGGAGGAAAGTAACGTAGAGAGGAGAAACAACGGCCGGAGAACGGCGGAACGCCCGACGTTCAAGATATTCAAATCCGAATAAAAACAATCAGATAATTCTGTTCACATGAAAACAGTCAGTCAATTATATACAATCATTTATTATCCACCCCTTGTTCCTTGTTGCCATGGCGGATAGAAATCCGGGGCAGGAGAACAGATTCGAAATGACTCGGCGCGCCGTGTTGAGTGCGGTCGGGGCGGGGGGACTTGCGGGAGTTTCGGGGTGTCTCGGCGACATCGGCGGCGGTGGCGGTGGCGACGACACGGTGAAGTACGGGATGCTCAACCCGATGACGGGACCGTACGCCGGACTCGCCGAGGAGCAGAGAAAGGGCGCGAAACTCGCGGTGAAAACGATAAACGAGAGCGACGACTACGATTTCACTATCGACGCCAAGTACGGCGACACGCAGGCGGACGCCGAAACCGGCCAGCAGGAAGCGAGAAAGATGGTCGAACAGCACGGCGCGTCGTACATGATGGGAGCGATTTCGAGTTCCGTCGCGCTGGGTCTCAACGAATTTGCAAGCGAGGAAAGCGTCGTCTACTCCCCCGGCGCGGCGGCCATCCCAATTACGGGCAAAAACTGCAACGAGTACGTGTTCCGAAGCGAAACGAACACGGCACAAATCGCGGAAGCCTGTTCGGAGTGGACGCTGAACAACCTCGGAAGTAACGTCTGGTTCCACATCGCGGATTACGCCTACGGGCAATCGGTGCTTCGGGAATGGCGTTCGCGCATGCAGGAATCTAACGCGGACTTTTCGGAAGCGGGCGTCACTCGGGCGCAACTCGGCGCGAAGAATTTCGACTCGTTCATCAGTCAGATGAAAAACTCCGACGCCGACGTGGTCGTCGTCGGTTCGACCGGCGGCGACCTCATCGAGTTCCTCAATCAGGCGAGCGCGCAGGGACTCTCCAACCAGAAGGAAATCATGACCACGACGGGGTCGTTCCAAGTCGTCCGCGGCGCGCTCGGCGAGAAGGCCGACGGAATCTACAGCGGAACGCGATACGTGCCGCAACTCGACTCCGGCACGAACAAAGAGTTCGTCGAAGCCTACACGAACGAGAACGACGGCGAACCCGACAGTTTCGCGCGGGTCGCCTACGACTCCATCACGATGGTCGCAAACGGCATCAAAGAGGCCGGAAGCACCGACCCGGACGACGTAATCGAGACGCTTCCCGGACTGAAGATGCAGTCGCTCCTCGGGGAAAACGAGTTCCGAAGCTGCGACCACCAAGCCAAAAATCCGGTGTGGGTCGGACAGAACGTCTACAACGGCGGCGAGATGGCCGACGTGAAGCTCATCACCGAGGTCAACGGTGACGACGCCATCCCGTCGTGCGACCAAACCGGTTGTCAACTCTGATATGGCGGGTGCACTTCTCGAACAACTACTAAACGGCCTGACAATCGGGGCGGTGTACGTGCTGCTAGCCGCGGGTCTTTCCATCATCTTCGGCGTGATGGACGTCATCAATTTCGCTCACGGCGAGTTCTTCGCGCTCGGCGCGTACCTCGCGTTCGCCATCGTCGCCGTCGGTTCCGGCGGCGGGATATTCTGGATCGCGCTCCTCGTCGCGCCGCTCCTCGTCGCGCTCATCGCGGCGGTAATCGAGCGGGGAACCATCCGACCGCTGTACGGCAGAAATCCGCTGTATCACATCCTGCTCACGTTCGGATTGGTTCTCATCTTCAAGGATGCTATCTCGTTCATCTGGGGTGACAACCCCAGACAGTTCGCCCAGCCACCCTTGCTTCGAGGTCCCATGGACGTGCTCGGCTTCAGCTACTCGAAGTACAGCTTCTTCATCATCGGCGTCGGCGTCGTGATGGCCGTCGGAACGTGGCTCCTGCTGAATCGCACCCGGTTCGGGCTCATCGTCCGCGCAGGCGCGCAAGACCGAGAGATGGTTCGCCACCTCGGCATCGACATCGACCGCTACTACACGCTCGTCTTCGCCTTCGGCGCGTTCCTCGCGGCGCTGGCCGGAATCGTCCTCGGCGCGAAACAGAGCGTCAACCCCGGAATGGGCAACTCCGTCATCATTCCCGCGTTCGTCATCGTCGTTCTCGGCGGTCTGGGAAGTTTCCGCGGCGCGGTCATCGGCGGATTCGGCGTGGGTATCATCGAGACGTTCTTCCGGAGCCCACCGTTCGGACTCGGCGCGGTGCTTCCAAATCTCGAAGGATTGGTCGTCTTCTTGCTGATGATAGGCGTCCTGCTCGTCCGACCGCAAGGCTTGTTCGGAAGCCCCGAGTGGGACTCGGAGGGCGGCGGCAAACTGCTGACCGGCGGTGGCGGCGGCGTGCTGGACGACCGAACGCGGTTCCGACTCGGGGCGGTCGTTGTCGGCCTGCTCGCGCTCGCACCCCTCGGAATCGGGGTGCTGTACACCTCTTACGAAGTTAATTCGCTCCTCTTGACCATCCTCGTCTGGGCACTGTTCGCGTTGAGCCTCGACTTCGTAATGGGCTACGCCGGACTCGTCTCGCTCGGTCACGTCCTCTTTTTCGGACTGGGAGCATACGGAACGGTTCTCACGGTCGAGAACGGAATGCCGTCCGTCTTCGTCGCGCTCGGGGTCGGTATCCTCGTCGCGGCGCTGGTCGCGTGGGTCGTCGGCCACCTCTCGATTCGCGTTTCGGGGGTGTACTTCTCAATGATTACCCTCGGCTTCGCCGAGCTGTTCTTCCAACTCGTGCAGAAATCGAGTTTCACCGGCGGCAGTGACGGCATATTCTCCGGGTTCGACCCGGTGTACGGCCTCATGGGCGGGCCGGAAGTCGGGGACGTCGCCTTGCTCGGCGATATCGAACTGTTCTACTACTTCGTGCTCGCCGCCGTCATCGGGTCGTACCTATTCGCCCGGCGAATGATGAACGCACCCTTCGGGAGCGTGCTTCAGGGTATCCGTGAGAGCGAAGAGCGCGCCTCGTTCATCGGCTACGACGTGACCGCCTACAAGCGGCGGGCGTTCGTCATCAGCGGTGGCCTCGCGGGACTCGCCGGAGGACTTTCGGCGATACACACTGGCGGTGCG
Organism: Haladaptatus pallidirubidus; assembly: GCF_020700235.1. Taxonomy (GTDB): domain Archaea; phylum Halobacteriota; class Halobacteria; order Halobacteriales; family Haladaptataceae; genus Haladaptatus; species Haladaptatus pallidirubidus. The sequence continues at coordinate 1,797,267 of NZ_CP085301.1, forward strand.
TCGCCCTCGGTTCTCGCGTGGATAAAATCCGGCGAGGTTATCGTGATGACCATCCTCGGCGGGATGGGAACTCTGTACGGGCCGATGATTGGAGCGGGCGTCTTTTTCGGCCTCCGGGAAGTTCTGCAATCGTTCACCGCACAGTGGCAGGGCGTCCTCGGACTCATCTTCGTCCTGTTCGTCATCTACGTCCCGCAGGGTCTCGTCTCGGTTCCCGGGATGGTCTCGCGGTACACGAACCAGGAGACTGGCGGCGGCCCGGAACCGGTGGCTGACGCCGACTCGGAGGTGAGCAACTGATGGCGCTGCTCGAAACCGAGAACCTTACCCGTCAGTTCGGCGAACTCGTCGCAACAGACAACGTGAATCTCGGCGTCGAGGCGGGCGAGTTCCGGAGCGTCATCGGCCCGAACGGGGCCGGGAAGACGACCCTATTCAACCTGATTACGGGCGCGCTCTTTCCGACCTCGGGACGCGTCATATTCGCTGACGAAGCAGTATCGAACCTCCCGCCGCACGAGCGCGTTCGGCGCGGAATCGGGCGGTCGTTCCAAATCACGACCGTTTTCGGCGGCCTTTCGGTTCGGGAGAACGTCCGACTTTCCGCGCAGGCGGTGGCCGGTGAGTCGATTACTGCGGGCAATCGCCTGTTCCGTCCGGCAGACAGTTTCCCCGAAATCAACGAGCGCGTCGAGGACGTGCTTTCGCAAATCGGACTCGAGGCGCGGGGGGACGAAAAGGCGGCGGCGCTGGCCTACGGCGACCGGCGACGACTTGAAATCGGGTTGGTGCTAGCGACCGACCCGCGGGTCGTTCTGCTGGACGAACCGACCGCCGGGATGAGCGTGGAGGAGACGCGGGCGACGATGGCACTCATCGACGACGTGCTGGCCGACCGGACGCTCCTGCTCATCGAACACGACATCGACCTCGTGATGAACGTCTCCGACCGAATCACGGTGTTGAATCGCGGGCGGGAACTTGCGACCGGAACGCCCGAAGAGGTCGCGGAAAACGACGAGGTGCAAAAAGCGTACCTCGGAGGTGTTCGACCCTAATGCTGTCAATCGAAAATCTACACACGGGATACGGCGAAACGGAAGTGTTGTCGGGAGTTTCCCTCGACGTTCCGAAGGGCGAAGTGGTCGCGCTCATCGGGCGAAACGGCGTCGGAAAGACGACGACGCTTCGAAGCATCACGGGCGCGCTCCCGCTGACGTCGGGGGAGATTCGGTTCGACGGCGAGGACATCGCCGGACTCTCGCCGGTCGAAACCGTCCAGCGCGGCGTCGCGCTGGTGCCCGAAGAGCGCCGGGTGTTTCCCGGGCTGTCGGTGCGGGAGAACCTCGCCGTCGGAAGTCTCGGCGGGAGCGACAGCACGCATCGAAAAACGGTCGAGGAAGTGTTATCCGCCGGAGCGTTCGAGAATCTGCAGGAACGGCAGAACAGCCGCGGAATCGACCTCTCGGGCGGCGAACAGCAGATGCTGTCCATCGCCCGGGCGCTGGTCTGCGGCGCGGAACTGCTCATGTTGGACGAACCGACCGAAGGACTTGCCCCTCTCATTGTGGAGCGAGTCGAAGCCCTCATCCGCGACCTGAACGAGGAGGGTATCACGGTGCTGCTCGTGGAGCAGAACGTCGCCGTCGCGCTTTCCTTGGCGGACAGAGTGTATCTGCTGGACCAAGGAAAAATCGTCTTCGAGGGAACGCCCGAGGAGTTGGAAGCGGACGGAGAACTGATGGACAAACACCTCGGCATCAGTGTGTGAAAACCGTCGATAACCCTCCGAGAGCAGAGCTAGGAGTCGTCCGTCGACTGCAATCCCGTCGCCATCAGCCGTCGGACGATTACGACGAGACCGTTGTCGAACCCTCTGCCGAACACTGCCCGTTCCTTTTCCGACTCGTTGTTATTTTTCTCGTGTATCGAACTGACCAGGATGGTGTTCTGGTCAACCAGCAGTAGCAGGCTAATCGTCACTTCGTCCGACTGATTTGGCGGGGAGCCGTTCAACCACTCCAACCCCGAAACGAACGTTCGAACGTCGGGAAGTTCGTTTTGAACTCGGCTTCGTAACGGTTCATCTACCGCTCCGATGAGAATACTGATACCCGTTTGCTGAACCGTTCGCAGGTATTCTAGCAACTCTTCGGTGAGCGCGTCTTCGCGAGCGACAACGAAGATAATTTCCTGATTGGCGCTGTCGATGAGTTGCTGTGTCCGGTTCGCAATCGCCGACCCTCCCGACAGCGACCAGACTTCGTGGGTCACTTCTTCGTCGGCGTCCGACGCCGCCGGTTCGATATCCTCGATGGCCTCGATGAGCGTCTCCGTCCGAGACTCGTACTTCTGCCGAAGCGTCTCGGCCGCTTCATCGACCGAAACGGCCCGAAACTGTTGCGGATTCGAATGCTGAACTTCAACGAATCCTTTCGCTTCTAACACCTGTATCGCGTCGTAAACGCGCGTTCGAGGAACGTCGGACGTTTCACTGATTTCCTTGGCCGTCCCCTTCGGGAGCCGCCACAGTGCCACGAAGCATTTTGCTTCGTACTCTTTCAAACCTAGCTTCTGGAGCAATTCGACCGCTCGTTGACGATTAGATAACTCTTTCATGGGTCCCAACCATGCTACCGGCGATTCCGGTACCGTCTCCGTTGTTCTGCGGGCACTCACAAGTCAGTTCCTTTCGAACCGTTCCAATGTAGCACGTGCAAGATACCCCTATCGACGGTGTCCAACTCGGGGCATGAGTTCGACTACGAGGGCACGGGTATGTAAGCTCGGTGCGAGGCGCCGGATTTCTGTCTATTTGTCATGCAGTAGGAAGTCACCCAGATAATCACAGTAAGGTTATACCAAGGTAGTGCGAAACACCAACTGGTACGGAGTTCGAGCGGGTCCCAACCAATCGGTACTCCGTGCCGGAACTGCCCTCCGCGGCAGTTTTTACGGGAAAATTGTGACGGTTCATCAGCGGCAGGAAATCGGATTCTGCGACCGAAAAATCGAGTACGGGATAGTATCACTTGGATGACCACAAAATCAGGACGCCGCGATGGATTCGGATGAGAAGATTGACGCAGGATGGGAGAATCGATATCACGTCCCTAACGAAGAGGGGAAGAAAAACGATTCACTAAACGATATTATTCCGGCAGTTCATCGGCAGAAACGTCGTCCTGCATCGGTTCCAGCACTGTTAGTAGCGGCTTGATCTCGTCGAACCGGGAACCCTTCGTCACGCTTCGTTCCTCGCGATTCCACTCGATATACCCGTGGTCGTCCAACTGAGGGAGATGAACGTGGCCCATCGCAACCGCCCGTCTTCGCTTTTCGTCCGTCGACGCCGAAGCGTTTGAAACCATCGTTCGGTCGTTCTGTGGGTTGTCCTGCAGTAAGGCGAGCAACAGCCGTCGCCTGCGAACGTTGGACAACACTCGTAGCTGGTCGTCGAGCATTGGAACCTTACCGATCTAATACTGGCATCTCGAGCAAATAAGTCGCCGACATATTCACGGACGATAAGCATTTGAGGAAACGAGTGACAAATAAAATAGAAAATACAGGGAGACAAACTGTCCCGTTCAGATCGAACCATTCGACGATTTTTCGCGTTCGGATAGTTCAACCGGAGTTCCTTACGCTTCGTCCGCAACCCCCGTTCAATCACTGCTGAAACAGTTCACCGACCCGGCTCTCGTTGACGAATAGCTCCCGTGGCGGCAGTCGTTCCTCGTGATAGTCGTCGTGGTACTCCATCAGTTGAAACAGCGTCCCGGTCGGATTTCCCGGCGAGACGAACGCCTCCGTCCACGTGTCGAACTCCGCCCGGTCGATGACGCGAACGTCGTTTTCTCGGAGCGACTCGATAACGGCGTCGATGTCCGCGACTTCGAGCGTAACGTGGTGGAGACCCGGCCCGTACCGATCGAGAAAGTCGGTGAGAAAGGAGTCGTCCGAAATCGGTTCGATGAGTTCGAGCCTGGAGGCGTCGCCCAGCTCGTAATACGCCCAGCGAAACTTATCTTCGACGGTTTCAACGGTGAGGCGCTCACAGCTGAGCGCGAACAGGATGGGTTCCGCGTTCTCGATGGATTTGACGGCGATGCCGACGTGGTCTACCCGGATTGGCGTGCCGTGTCGAATTGGCGTGTCGCGTGCGTTCATTGGTCGGGGAGACGTGAAGAGCCATCTTGAATCTGTAGGCGGAGAATCCATCACGGACGTTTCGGGAAATTTCATAACGGCGCTCCGAGTAGCCCCCATCATGGGATTCTACCAACGCGATTTCATGGAAGGAACGCGCGGTACGATGGGCGTCGATTGGGAGGAGCGAATCGATATGCAGCGGATGCGCGAGGAGCGAAAGGAGCGCGCCCTGTCGCGAATGCAGGAGGCCGGACTGGGGAGCATGCTCCTCATCAACGACCCGAACGTCCGGTACGTGACCGGACTGGCCATGACGGGCGGGTCGGGAGCCGACCACTACACCCTGTTCACGGAAAACGGTGACGTCGTCCACTGGGACACGGCCGACCACGCGAGCAACCAGCGATTCAACTGCCCGTGGCTCTCCGACATTCGCTACGCCTGCCCCGGATTGGGGAACGTCCCGCGTGCTTCGGGACGTGATTCGGCCCGCGACTGGCTGAAGGACAAGATGGCCGGACTCGTCTACGAGGCGATGGAGGAGTACGGCGTGGCGAAAGAACCGATGGGCATCGACATCGGCAACGGCGCGCTCATCTCGAAGTTCGAAGACCGCGGCGTGGACGTGCGCACCGAAGAGTGCGCGAACGTCATGGAGAGCGCCCGCAAAGTAAAAACGCGCGACGAAATCGAATGCCTGCGGATGGTCGCCGCGCTCTGTGAGGCCGGATTCCAACGCATCACCGAGACGGCGAAACCGGGCAAGCGCGAGTCCGAGGTGTGGGGCGAAGCCACGCGGGAACTCTGGAGACTCGGCGCGATGGTGCAGGGCGGCTACGTCACCTCCGGGCCGAACACGTGGCCGAAGCATCAGGCGAACACGACCGACCGCATCATGCGCCCCGGCGACCTCGTATACGCCGACTTCTACAATATCGGTTTCATGGGCTATCGCTCTTGTTACTACCGAACGTTCAGCTTGGGAGAACCGACGCAGGCCCAACAGGACGCCTACGAAATCGCCCGCGACAACCTGTACGACGTGCTGGAGCGCATCGAACCCAGTGCGACGACGGACGAGATTTCGCAGGGCTTCCCCGACATGGAAGGCGAACACGCCGACTGGTACGACGCCACCGACCACTGGCAGATGACGACGAACCACTGGGCGCACGGATTGGGGCTACAACTGTACGAAGTTCCCCTCATCTGGCGCGGCATCTCGCCCGACCATCCCATCGAAATCGAAGAGGGGATGACCATGGCCGTCGAAACGATGGAACCCGCCGACAGGCAAGGTGTGCGCGTCGAGGAGATGGTCGTCGTTCGGGAGAATGGTGTCGAAATTTTGAGCCAGTGGCCCGTGGAGGAGATTACGACAATCGAACGCTGATCTGTGGAGAAAGAGTGGTTTTTGTTTTCTTTTGAAAACGTTTTATGTTATAGTTGTTTTCGTATGCGTGTTGGAATTTTTCTAATAGTGCCGGAACGAGTTTTCGCAATGTTACTAGCTGTTGCTGACAATAAATGACCGCAACTCGGATAGAATACCATTGGATCAGGTGATTAGCTATTGAGATACCGTTAGCAAATCACGACAACACATACCCGCAACCGCCCCGCACCGCGAGAGCCACACCCTCCCAACCGACTCACTCATTACGTTCGCTCGTCCCTCGCGCAGGCGACTGAAGTCGCCGTTGCGCGCCGTCGTGAAAACCGAGTATCGCGTGAATACTCGCAAACCCAGTGGCGCGCGCGTCGGCAGACCCGAGGGCTCTCGTCCGAGGAGCTGACTGAGTTTGCGCAAGGGGCGACCGAAACGAGCGACAGCGGGGTGAGTGAGTCGTGATTTGTTAGCGACGTTCCCGAAGACATCGTTCTGTAGTAACCCTCGTTGTTGAAGTCGTAATGTGCTACCGACACACCCGAAAACACAGAAGTCGCTCACAACGTAAAATAATCTAAATCACCTTACCCTTGCTAGCCGAGAAAGTACATCCCGAAAAAGAGCAACGCCAACAACCCGACGAGAACCAGCACTGGTTTGGATGCGTCGAGAATCGAATCCTCGGGGTTCTTCGGGCCGGAACTCGTAATTGAAACGTCAATAATTTCATCCTAACTAGCCTGAATATAAGTCTTGTTTGTGAAAAATCCGATTGGATAGAATACCGCCCCGAATACGTCCTTATAAACGATTAAGGTACCACCCTTCGATTTGCAACCATGAAGCTCGGGACAGGGCTGTTCACCTGCCAGCGACGACCGGACGACGATCGCTCGATGACCGAGATTTACGACGAGATGCTAGAGCTCGGCGAGACGATAGACTCGGCCGGTCTCGACAGCATGTGGGTGTCCGAACACCACTTCGCCGAGGACGGCTACCTCCCGGCCACGATGCCCTCACTCGGGGCGCTGGCCGCCCGCACCGAGAACGTCGAACTCGGGACGTGCATCGCGCTCGCGCCCCTCTACGACGGCGTTCGACTGGCGGAGGACGCCGCGACGGTCGATTTGCTCGCGAACGGGCGACTCACGCTCGGGTTGGCCATCGGGTCGAACCCGCGCGAATTCGAATCGTTCGGCGTCCCCCGAGAGGAGCGCGTGGAGCGATTGAGCGACCTAACGAATCTCCTGCGAGCGTCGTGGTCGGAGGGGGAACTCGACTACGACGCGGAGTTCCACGACGTCTCGCCCGACGTGAGCGTGACGCCGAAACCCGAATCCGACGTTCCGGTCATGTTCGGTGGATCGGTCAAACCCGCAGTTCGGCGCGCCGCGCGGGTCGCCGACGCGTGGTGTGCCCCCTCCTCGATTTCCGTCGAAGGCGTCCGCAAGCGCAAGGAGGACATCGAACGCGTTCGTGAGAAAGAAGGACTCGACGGTGATTTCTCCGTGTACGTCCTCCAGCACGGCTTTATCGCCGACTCGAAGGAGGAGGCGTGGGAGGCGATGAAACCGGGATACTTCTACATCCAGCGTCGCTACGCCGAAATCTTCTCCGGTGAATCGGTGGACGAACTGGACGACGAGCGAAAGCAGGAACTAAAAGAGCAGGCCATCTTCGGCACGCCGGAGCAGGTGGCGGCGGAGTTGAACGAATACCGCGACGCGCTGGGTGACGACATCCATTTCATCTTCCGCACCTACCACCCCGGCATCGGCACCGACGCGATGGTCGAGTGCATCGAGCGATTGGGCGACGAAGTCAAGCCGCTCATTTCCTAATCGTCACTCGGATTTTCGAAACATATTCCCATTTTTCCGGATACTGTAATTATAAATTACAATGATAATATACGGTATATGAACCCATGACTACCAGACGGTCGATTCTGAAAATCGGGGGCGGAATCGCGGCGGGAACCATCGTCAGCACGAAAACGCTCGGCTACGAACGAGACGGGGCTGAAACGGACGAAGTGACAATACAGCGTGACGAATACGGCGTCGCGCACGTCTACGCTCGTGAGGCGAACGATGCCGCACCGACGTTTTTCGGGTACGGATACGCAACTGCCGAAGACCGACTGTACCAGCTCGAACTCTCCCGGCGTTTCTACCGCGGGACGGTTTCGGCCGTACTCGGAAGCGACTGGGTCGAATTTGATAAAGCATCGCGGCAGACGCATTTCACCCAGACGCCCCTCGAAGAGCAGATAACGACCCAACTGGACGACGAACACCGAACCGTCATCAGGGCATTCACCGACGGCATCAATCGATACAATGAAGAAGTGAAAGATGGCGGTCGAGAGTGGCACGAGGGTTTCGTGGACGCCGGATTCGAACCCGACGGGTGGGTTATGGAAGACGTTGCGGGCGTCTTCGTCGGCACGATGGCGTACTTTTCCGGCTTTCAGTTGGAGACGCTGGGTGCGACGGTTCTCGAACAACTTCGTGAAACCCACTCCGAGCGCGAAGCGATGGCGCTCTTTCGAGACCTCCAGTGGGGCGACGACCCCGGAGCGCCGACTTCGACGGAGCAGTCGGGAGAGGGCTACGTGCCACCGTACGAAAAAGCGGGCGCACTGCATGAGCATCAGAGGGGGGCTGATTCGATGGGCGGCGATTCGGTTGGGGGTCGAAGCAACCGAATCACGGGCGGCGATTTCAAGATTCCGAACGATGCCGCCGCGGTACACGAAGCGGAGATGGACAGAATCGGAACCGTCGCACAGGGACTGGACGGGCTCGGCCTTCCCATCAAGTTGGGGAGTAACGCGCTCGCGGTTCACGGCGACGCCACCGAAAGCGGCGACCCGCTGTTGATGGGCGGCCCGCAGATGGGATTTTCCACGCCGTCCGTGATGTACGAAATCGGTCTCCACGGGCCCGATTTCGATGTTTCCGGTGCGACGGTTACGGGCTACCCGTTCGTGATGTTCGGACACAACGGGAACGGAGCGTTCACGAGTACGGCGGGAATCGACAACTCGATTCAGACGTTCGTGGAGTCGATAGTTCCGCGCGACGAGGCCGCCGACCAGTACGAATTCCGCAGAGAATTGCGCGATATCAACGAGCGAGAGGAGACGATACCGGTGGCCGACGCGTCGGACGAAACCGTCACGCTTCGGTGGACGCATCACGGAACCATCACCCAGTACCGACCGGATGCGGGGGAGGCGCTCGCACAGACACGCGGCTTCGAAGGACGCGACATGAACTGTTGGAGAGCGTTTTACGACGCGCAGTTCGCGAGCAACGTTCACGAGTACGGAGAGGCCGCCCAACGATGCGATTACGCCCTGAACTTCGTGTGGGCCGGTGGAGACGACATCGGATACTTCCACCTCGGCCGATACCCCGACGCGGAGAGCGTTCCGTGGGACACCAGACTTCCGGCGGACGGCACGAAACACAAACTGACGGACGACGACTACCTCCGGGCGGCCGACGGCGAAGTTCCCTACGCAATCAACCCGCCCGCCGGCTATTCGGCGCAGTGGAACAACAAACCAGCACCAGGCTGGGACAACGGCGACCTGAGTTACTCGTGGGGAACCGACCATCGCGTTCAGCGCATCATCAATCTCGTCGAACGTCACATCGAGCGTGGGGGCGTCCGGTACGAGGACGTGAAAGACATCGTCTACGACATCTCGTTCGTCGATTTGCGTGCGATTCGGTACAAAGGGAAACTTCTCGATGCGCTGAAAGGGGCGTCGCTTTCCAAAACCGAACGCGACGCCGCGAACGCGCTTCGGAAGTGGAACGACTATCGCCAAGGAGACGGAGCGAAGTTCGGCGGGTCGTATCCGGTTGGATTCACCGTGTTCGACGCGTTCTTCCCGCGTCTGCTGGAGAAGACTTTCAGTCCGGCGTTCGGCGATGCGTACGAACAGGCGACCCACTTCCTCGACTATCGATACGGCCGCGGGACGCTGATGCGAGCGCTCCATCCCGAAGAAGCCGCACTCGAACCAGCGGTCGATTATTTCGACGGCCAACCGAAATGCGTGTTTCGAAACGCGTTCCGCGAAACGGTCGTCGCGTTCGAAGATGCGTACGGGTGTGACGTTTCGAGCTGGCGGCAACCCGCGGAAGTCGATGAACTCGACAACATGGCCCTGTTCGGCATGCCGATTGGGATCGGCGATGCTGGCAGTATGCCCTTTTTAAACCGCGGAACTGAGAATCACGTCGTGCGGATGGGTGAAGAAATACGCGCGGAAAACGTCGTTCCGCCGGGAAACTCCGGATACGTCGCTCCCGACGGAACGAGGGACGAGCACTACGACGATCAACTGGAGATGTTCATCGCGTTCGAGTACAAAGACCTCCTGTTCGCCGACGACGAAATAAACGACGCGACGGAGTCGACGAAAACGGTAGAAAGGTAAAGGGACGAACACACCCCATCGTTTCCGTTGTTCTACGGCCGCGCCGGATTCGAAAAGTAGTCCAGCGGCGCGAGTAGTTCCGTACTCCCCGATACGAGCACGTCGTCCATCACCTGGGCGTGGTCGTCGTCGATATCGAAGTCCGAGGCTTCGACCGCTTCTTTCGACGCTTCGATGTTGTCCGCTTCCATGAAGGAGAAAAGGAAATCGCCGTCCTCGGTCGAGCGGAGAAATCTGGCTTCGGTGAAGACGCCCTCGTTGACGAGCGTTTCGTCGGTTTCCGAGAGTCAGGAGACGAGACGTTGTCGCCAGTGCGGGTCACCGACAATGAGGACTGAAATCGGCTCCGCGGGGATATCGTTCGAATGTCGGTTCGGGTTCATCGTCGGAAGTTGGAGCGTGATGAACGAAAATCTCGTCGATATACAACCCGACCACACAGTCGAAGAGCGTCTGAATATGAATACCACATGCCTTTAGTGAGTTCGGATGATAGATCCGAATATGGGTTTTGGAAGCTACGACGAATCCGAACAACAGAACCGAGAACAGGATTCCAACATGGACGAGTCGAGCGCAGTCAACGTCCACGAAAACGACCATAAGGGCGAAATCACGTTCGACAGCGACGCCTCCAGCGACGAACTCATCGCCAAACTCGGCGAGATGAAAGACGACGAGACGGAAGACGAGTCGTAGCGTCTTCGTACCGAATTTTCTTCTTTATTTTTGTCTGAATTCTTTCAGTCGGACGAGACGCCAGTTCCCTTCTCGACGGAACCGACAGGCGATTCGAGCGTGTAGAAAACGATACCGCAAACGAGAAACAGACTGCCAAGCACCGCGAGCGCGACGAGCGGCGTTCGAATATCGGCGACAACGCCGCTGAGCGGTTTAAGCGGAAATCGAACCAGAGCGTACATCATCGAAACCGCGCTGAGCACCGTCGCCCGACCGATGGATTCCGTATGCTCGTTGACGTAGCCGCTCGCAATCGGTTTCATCACCGTGTTCGCGGATTTCATCACGAAAAAGAGCGGGAACGCCACGAGCGGAAAGAATATCGGGATAACGAAGAAAATGCCGACCAGAGCGGAGATGAGAAGAACCGCCCAGCGGGTCGAAAGGTAATCCTCGATAGCACCGGCGTAGTAGCTAGCGATGGCGGCCACGACGCTGAACGCGGTATAAAGCGGGCCAAGTCTTGATTGTGGTAGTGAAAGTCGTCTCGTTGCGATTGGCTGAATAAACTCGTCTGCCGCGTTAATAATCGCGAAAAACAGCGCCGTGTACAGAACGAACGACCGAAGCGGGGGTTCCGATAGCTTCTGTCGGATGACCGGAATCGCTTCCATAATCGTGAACCGGTCGTCACTGTGGTCAGTATCGTCGCTACCGTCGCCATCGTCGTCACCGTCGTTCGCGTGGCGACCCGATGCGGGCAACGAAAGCAACACCGGAACACCACAGAGGAGGAGAAGTCCGCCAGCCACGAACGGCAACCGAGGGTCGGCGCTGTAAAGGAATCCGGCGCCAAGCATGGTGCCAGCACTCACCCACTGGTTCACGGATCCGCCTCGCCCCCGAACGCGGATGTACTCTTCCTCGCGGAGTCGGTCTTTGAGCGCATCGTACAGCCACGCGTCACCACTCCCGGACTGAAATGCGATTCCGAGCGCCCAGAGTATCCAAAGCAGGGCAAACGCTGCGAACGTCTGTGCGACGACGAAACCCAGTACCGAGAGTGCGAGCAGTATATTTCCGAGCAGGAGACTTCGACGGCGACCGATGTAATCGCCGACGTATCCGGACGGGATTTCGCCGACGACGAGAAAACCAGCCGAGATACTCCCCAACAGGCCGATTTGCGTGTAGCTCAGGTCGCGGTTCAGGAGGAAAATCGTGAAGACGGGCCAAAAAAACCCGAACGTCATCGTCGCCTGAAAAAGGTAGTATTTCAGAACGACGGGCGACGGACATGTCCAGTTCGTGTATCCCATTGTTTGTCGATGTAGTTCTCGGACGTCGGAGGTCCCCGTCGTTCTCGTGACAACTATCCATTCGTGATAATAAAAAGTGTTAGCTGATTGTATTTTAAGTTGGGTATTTGACGTTTTGGGGGCAAAGTAACAGCGAACGCCGTAGATGTTCGAATGGTCGTTGAAATTTTCCCAGGCGAACTGAAAATGAGTAAATCGCTATCGATTTTTAGGTAGGCTGAAAAATTATTCACGGTTTGCCAACTTATAAGATGCTGAAGAACCTCTCTAGAGATGCAATGAGTACCCAGAAAACCGTTCGACAAGAGGCAGGTACCGTCGAGGAAAACCCCGTACGACTCGACCGGGAGAAGGCGGAGCAGATAGTCGATGCACTCAACACGGACCTCGCCGACGCGTACGTGCTGTATCACCAACTCCACAAACACCACTGGAACGTCGAGGGTGCCGAACACCTCCAAATTCACCTGTTCTTGCAGGATGCCTACGAGGACGTAGAAGAAGCGGCCGACGAGCTCGCGGAGCGGGCACAAACCCTCGGCGGGGTTCCCCACGCGAGCATGACCGCGCTCTCCGAGGCCGCAACCGTGGAGCCGGAAGACGAGGACGTGTACGACATCCGAACGTCGTTCGAAAACGACCTCGGAATGTACGGCGACATCATCGAGAGCTACCGCGAGCACATCGAACTCGCCGATGGGCTCGGCGACTACGCAACGTCCGAGATGCTCCGCGAACAGTTAGAAACGCTCGAAGAACACGCCCACGTTATCGCCCACTATCTCGAAGACGACACGCTCGTCCTCGAATCGGCGACGAAGTAACCGGTGATTACCGAACGTCCGGTGCTTCATCGCCGGGACGCCCTGGTATCTCCACTTCTATTTCCAATTTCGGCTCCCCGACGCCGCTGAAGTCGATTTCCAGCTCGATGGGGTCGCCGAAGGCGAACGGAAGTTCCCACTCGTCGGTGAGGACGGTGAGTTCGTCGTTGTCGCGTAGCTGTTCGCCGAGTTGTACGAGAAACTCACCCACTTCGCTCGCGCTCAAGCGGTACTCCTGTTCGAAGTCCCGTCCGGTTCGAATCGTCGTTCGGTCGTAGCCGGTTTCGGAGTCGTTCGACATAGAACTCGTGTACGTCGCGCGCCGACGAAAACTCGTCGGAAGGAGAGTTCATGAAGACGGTTACCGAATCAAATCGACAGTCAGGTCGCTCGAAATCCATCCGTCGGTGTTGCCCGATTCGAGGAAGACGACCTTCTCGGGGCAACTGTTACAGGCGGCAATTTCCGGACGGGAGAGAGCATCCGAAACCTCCCTTCCGTCAGACTGAAACTCGGTTCGTGCAGGCATCGAACTGATTTAGGCAGGCCTAAAATAAAAAGGTGCGGGTTTTCGGTTCTTCTTCGGCGTTTATACGAGTTGAATCGGCCACCATCAGTTGGACACCTCGGGGACGCTGACGAGGCCAGCGGGAGCTCCGTCGGAGGCAATCGACATGGAAAATCGCCACGTCAGCGGTGAGTCATCGGCCTCGAACCGTTCTGCATGCGAAATTTGGAGCGTCGAATCGGGGCACCGACTGAACAGTTCGACGATAATCGGAAGGGTGGGTATCCGGCCATCGACCGTGTCGAGTGCGTATGCGGTTATCGTCACGTCCCACATTCTGTCGTCGCAGGAACCGGTCGAAGACGGACGAAGCGTATAATCCGACACTAACGAGGCAGAGTGCAGTTGAGCAAGCGTTTCCGAAAGCGGTTCTTCGCACGGCCTGTGTGATGAGATTCGCTCCGCGGCCATTCGAATGGTGGCCGCTTGTTCTTCCGTCGTTAGGTGGTTTTCCAGTTCCACGCTCATGCTTTCGAGCAGTCGAAGGCAGAGTTCGTCGGGACTTTCGATGGATTCCGCGGCATCGAGGTACGTATCCATAACCGCTCGCTCGACGGCGTCGTGCGGCGACTCGGAAATAATCTCGAACACCGCACCTGCGACGGTGTGACAGAACTCGATCAGCTGTCGTCGTCCGGATGCCGTCGAACTCGGTTCCGAGTCCGATTCGCGTGGAACGTTTTCGACCGGTTCTTCACAGACTATCAAATCGTAGTACGGGAGTTGCGGATCATACCGCCGCAGTGCACTTCGATACCGTTCAGTTGCGCGCACAGCTCTATCCGCGGTTTCGCGGCTTTCGAACCGCCTTCCGACGGTGGGAACCGGTCGGTCGCCCGTGCGCCCGCAAACGAGGTAGTACCGACCGCCATCGATTTCGAGGGCTTCGATGTGTCGTCGGAGTTTACTGAGGGTACTTCCAACCATGGAATTTAGCCACCGTATTCGCCGATTTGGACTCGGTGGGTTGTAGCGTACGGAGTTTCGTCTCTCATCGTCTGCCGAACCATGGTTTTTAGGCTCGCCTAAACCATTAAATGCGTTTCGGTAATTAGGTTAGCCTAAAATCAGATGGGAAGGTCGTCGATGTCGGCGGGGAGTCGAGCGGAGTGGTAAAACCACGCCGAGTACGAAATCGTTACACTCGGCGCGTCGCCGGAGAAGCCAGATTGGACCACCAACGCCTCAGGAAGTTACCGGAGAAAACTACTGTCGGGACGGCTCCTTCGTGTTTTCGTGGTCCCGAAGGATTGGTTTCTTCCGATAGCAGGAAAGTAAGAATTCTCATAGTATCGTCCGATTAGCGAATTCGTTACGGCTACGAAACGGGTGCGTCGGAAGTGGTTCGTGAAAACGACACTGGCCACCACCGAAAAAGAATAACATACGACGCAGTAATCAGCGAACCGTCTTGGCCAGACGAAACGGTAGGAACTCACGTCGGAGATAGTATATTGAAATGGAGTTTATAGCCTCGGTTCACGTCGCCAACAGCGCAACCGCGCCGATTGCGAGACCGATTCCCGCCATATCTCGCACACTTACCGATTCGCCGAGGAAAACGACGCCGAGGACGGCGGCGACGACGAAGTAGAGCGCCGTCACGGTCGTCGCAATTGCCGTGTTTCCGTACTGATCGCGGCGTAGTAGCTTATCGACCCGACGCCGGAGAACAGGCCGCCGACGATTGCGAACGCGACCCCCGAATCGGTGAGCGTCACCGGCCCCGACTGCGAGGCAATGTAGAGGGTTGCGACGCCGACACCGATGGCGTAGGAAATCGCCATCGCCACCTCCGGTTCGAGGGTTCGGGTGGCGTAGTCGGCGAACACGGCCCACACTCCCCACGCGATCATTCCGATCAGAGCGAAAAGAATTGCAGTACGAACCATGTACTCGGCCACGAACCGTACGGACGAATGGCTTCCCATTCCGGCGTTTCAGGCGGTGGCTGTCGGCGGTCAGTAGGTGGCTATCGACGGACAGAGGAGGGTACGACTGAAATCAACGAACGGCTGTAGATAGACAGAAAGCGCCTGTCTCCGGCGTAGGACGGTCATAACAAACGGTGGAAATCACGACCATTCGCGCATGATACGTACCGCGACACTCGTGTTGTCCGTCGTCGTCGCCGCGGGGATGATGTTCCCCAGTGGCGCGGCGGAACTTCAAACGGAACCGGAACCAACCGAACGCTGGAATCAAACCTACGGCGGTTCTGGCGACGACATCTTCAACGACGTTGCGCGAACCGAGGACGGAGGATACATCCTCGTCGGAGAAATCGAAAACTCCGGAACCGGCATCGACGGCTGGGTCGTGAAAATCGACGACGACGGCAAACAGGAGTGGGAACGAACCTTATCGGGGCCGGGCACCGATAGATTGTACTCGGTCGTAGCGGACGACGACGGCGGTGCGATGGTCGCCGGGCGAACAGACCAGGGCGGAAGTGCGACAGGATGGATCGTCGAACTGGATTCGAACGGCGAAACGCAGAGCGAACGAACGCCCGGAACGGGCGCGTTTTACGGACTTGAACGGGACGAGAACGGGTACGTTCTCGCGGGGTGGACGAGCGATTCGGGCACGAAGGGTTGGCTGTTAAAACTCGACGGGTCGGGTGAAAAAGCGTGGGAGGAAACCTACGCCGCACCGGGCGAGTATTCGTCCGGGCAGTTCAAAGGAGTCGTTCCAGCGTCGAACGGCTACTTCGTCGCGGGCGAAGTCGAAGGGAGTAGTCAGGATGCGTGGGCGATGCGCATCGGGAACGATGGCGAACGACGGTGGCAGAAAACAGCTGGCGGATCGGACAGAGAGGCGATTTGGGCCGCGACGGGCGGCGACGACGGAATCGTCCTCTCCGGCGAGTCCGAAAGCGGCGACTCCCGAGACGGATTGGTGTTGAAATACGACGCGAACGGCGAGCTGGCGTGGGAGAACCGATACGGCGAGGACGACGTCGATTGGCTCGATTCGGCGATAAAAACGGACGACGGGGGCTATCTCTTCACCGGCGGAACGCTGACCGGCGGAATCGGCAGCGCGGACGGATACGTGGTGAAAACCGGCGGTGATGGCACCGTTCAGTGGGAGAACGCCTACGGAAGCGCGCAGTGGGACAAGCCGTTTCCCGCGGTGAAAGCTCATAACGGCGGCTATCTCTTGGCAGGACAGACGGGCGGATTCGGGGCCGAAGGAATGGATGGTTGGGTGCTTCATCTCGGACTAGATGGACGAACGTCGGACTCAAACGGGACGACGAACGGTGACGGTTCGGGGGCGGGTGGAGCTACCGACACGGACGAGTCCGCACCGACTGCACAGTCGGAAGACGAACGAACCGGAAACACGAGTTTACCCGGATTTACCGGCGTAGTAGCAATTGCCGCAGTTGCTCTATCGGTACTCATCTGGCGGCGGCGGAGGTAGGAGGTGAATCAAGCGTTTCCAAATAAGAATAATAAGGCGAGTATTCGTGCGAATTTTAAGAGAGTTAAATTTTGTTGCGGATTTCAATACTATTGGACAAAATATTTTCATATATTATAACTAGTTAAAATATGAAATTGTTTATCGTCAATCGGGATTCTTTTATCCTTGAAACCAGTCTGACTTGCTAACCAACTGAGTCGTGACGAGACAATGAAAGGAGAGAAGCTGGCAGAAAGAATGAATAAGCACGATACGGACGAACGTATCGCCTACCGAATCACCAGTGACGTTGATAGGGTAAGCACGAGGGTCATTCGCGGCGTCGAAGAAATCGTCGGGGAGGATGACGACCGACGGACGTGGCTCTACAACAGCATCGACCCGGACGCACTCGACGCACTTTTCAGCCAAAAACACAGCGGCGGTTCCCGGGAGGACGGAAAGGTCGTCTTTACCGCCCGAGGCTGTAAAATCGTCGTTCACGGTGACGGTGAAATTCATATCTACGCACCGGAAGCTCACGATTCCGACGAGTAGTCGAGACGTTTCGAAACGGTATTGATGACGCGCCCGCGAGTGGCGTCAAGAGCCGATTGATGACCAACAAAGCAACCGTTTCCTTCCGCGAACTGTGCCGCGAGCTGCCGGTTCAGACCGGGCTGTTCAGTTTCGGGCCAGTGGCAATCGGGCTAGCCCAGTTGTGGAACGGCCTCGTCCACGGGACGACGGTTTCGTTCCACGCTCTGTTCGCGATCGTCATGGTCGCGTTCGCGGTGCTCGCCACGCGCTATCATCTCGCCACTTTCCGACTGGATAAGCTAGAACGAAAGTAGTCGAACGGATTTGCCTGCCATTGCCGGTTAGGCAGTTCCAGCAGGTGCGCCCGCTCTCGCTTTTCGGCCAGCGTAGGCGTTGTACCCCGCGATGACGGCGACGATGACACCAGAAACGATGTCGCTCCAAAACGCCGCGCCCACGGTCATCGCGAACGGAACCAGAATCATCCACAGTCCTAACAGCGCGACGAACGACGAACTTCCGACGCTAGCGGTAAGTCCCTTCGTCATGCGATAGTAGTTATATCCGGCGACGAGGAAAATTGCAGCCCCGATGATGATGTTGTTCCAGTAGCTCGTTATCGACATCGTTGGATAGATGAACGCCGAGATGAATATCCACGCTCCGACGAGCGATACGAAGCCGCTCAACCACTTCAAGTTCGACGTGTTGGTGTCCGTGGTGCGTGCCGTCCGTTCCCTCGTTTCGGTTTCACTCATGGTTTTCCCTCCGTGTCGAGATAGAGTGAGCGAGCGAATAAAGCGAGCGACCGTTCACGAACTAATGGCCCATTACGGGCGACGAACGGTAACTTTTCAGCCACAAATAGTTGTTTTGAACCTTACAGACGACCAGGGTCGTAGGTTTCGAACCACTCGGTCAACTGCTCGATGCGGTGAATCGCCCGGTCGGGGTCGCCGATGTTGTGGTGTTCGTCGGGATACACGACGAGTTTCGCGGGAACGTCTTGCTTTTTGACGCTGACGTAGAGCTGTTCGGACTGCGACGGCGGGCACCGCCAATCTTCACCGCCTGCCGTAACCAACAGGGGTGTCTCGACGTTGCCGACATCGGTGATGCTGGACGCGGAACCGTAGGTTTCAGCATTTTCCCACGGAAGGCCGAAATCGTTCTCCCACCATTTGTGGGCGTCGTCGGTGCCGTAACACGACCGTAAATCGTAGATGCCGTGTTCCGCCGCGGCACCCGCAAACCGATTCGTGTTCGTGATGAGGTAGCCGGTCGTGATGCCGCCGTAGGAAAATCCCGTGGCGAACGTGCGGTCGGTATCGACCCAGCCTCGTTCGACGAGGTGCTCGACGCCAGAGACCACGTCCTCGGCTTCGCACGACCCCCACGCGCCGCGAAGGACTTCGCTGAATTCCCGGCCGTAGGAACTGCTTCCGCGATAGTTGGGACAGAGGACGACGTACCCCTTGTCGGTCCAGTACGCGTAGTCGAAAGCGAACTCCGGCGTGTCGTAGGAAATCGGCCCGCCGTGGATGGAGACGATGAGGGGGTGAGGGTCGGAATCCTCCGGGTCGAAATTCGCGGGCAGGTAGACGATACCCTCGATATCGTCGCCGGAATCGTTCTCGTAGACGACGCGTCGACAACCGGGCATGGCGTGTGACTCCTCGAACGCCCCGTTGAGAGTCGTGAGTCGGGTTGGTTCGCCGGATTCGAGGTCGTCAGCATCCAGCGCGTACAGGTCACCGACCGTCTCCGGTTCGGTTGTTAGGAGTGCAATCGTCTCGCCCGCGTGGTCGAAGGTTCGAATCGTTCGGTAGTCGCCCTGCGATTCGAAGGTGTACTCCGGGTCGCTCCCGTCGGCGAAACAACGGGCGAGTCGGGTGCTTCCCTCGTCGCCGATTGGAGCCAATAGTGTTTCCGCATCCAGCCAGCGGACGCGGTTCGCGTGGGCCACGGTTCGGTCGAGCGAGTCGGTAATCGACCGATACTCGTCAGTTTCTGCGTCTGCGACGAACACCTGCGTCGGGATGTGCCAGTTGATTGCGTCGCTGGCGGTAAAGGCAAAGTGGTCACCGTCAGGGCTCCATCGGGGTGCGTTTGCGTAGAGATTCGTGTCGGTGACCTGCCGGAGTTTGTCCCCGTTGGGGTCGATTGTGTACACGTCTACCGCACCGGAGTCGTCCGGCCGCTCAGTTCGGTTCGAAAGGAATGCGATTCGTTCCAGCCCCCACGCGGGTTGCAATCCCGTCCCCGGTTCGTGCGCGCCGCCGCCGTAGGCGTCGTCGAGTCGACGCTCCTCGCGCGTCGCCACGTCCACGACGAACAGATAGGTCGTCACGTCGTCCAAGAGACCTTTTCCGTCGAACCGGTGCTGAAGCCGGGAAATCTCGACCGGGCCGCCGTCTCGACGTTCCGCAAGATACGCCGCCTGTTCGTCGGTCGGGTCGCGCGCGGAGACGACGATCCGTTCGCTCTCCGGCCCCCAATCGAATTCTCGGACACCCTCCTCGCGGGTCGTCACCTGTCGGGCGTCGCCACCGCGCGCGAGATCGAACATCCACACCTGCGATTTCGGTTCGTCGTCGATTTCGTCGTTCTCGTCTCTTCCTTCCTCGTCGTCCGAATCACAATCTCCATTTTGAACCGAAAGCGCGGCGTCCTCGTCTCGCGCCGCCAAAAACGCGAGCTTCGACCCATCGGGCGACCATTTCGGAGACCCCGCGTCGGATGCACGAGAAAGTCGGTAGGGAGAGTCGCTACCGTCCGTCGGCACGACGAACAAGGAGGTTCGTCGGTCGTCTTCGTCGCGGTCGAACTCGCTCGCGACGAAGGCGAGTCGGTCGCCGTCGGGCGACAGCGCGAGGTCGGCCGCGAGCGTCAAATCGTAAAAATCGCTAGCTTCGAACGTCCCAGTCATCGATGGCATAACTCGGTCCGGACATATAGATGTACGTTCGCCAGCAAGTCACACGCGAAAACGCCGGATGCAGGACTCAGGCGACGTTTCGCTCGGAAACCGTTTCCCCGTTTTCGAACCGCTCGCTGTCCAATCCGGAAACGTCCACGAGCGACGACTCGCCCTCGAAAACGAGTTCCGAGACGATTTTTTCCGGTCGCTGGTGCGTGCTGAATCCGTGGCCGGAAAAGCCGACGGGGGTGATAAAGCCCGGAACCGTCTTCTCGATAATGGGGTGATGGTCGGGGGTGACGGCGTACAGACCCGCCCATCCCTGTTTGACGCGAGAATCCGGGGCGAAGTAGGTCGCCGTGTTACCCGCGCGTTCCAGCGCCTCGACGGTCCAATCGAGGCCGGTGGTTCGGTCGTAGGCGTTCGGGTCGGCGAACGAATCGGAAGCGGAATCGAAATGGCCACCGACGAAGGCAGAGCCCTCGCGCTCCGGGCGAAAGTACGACCCGGTGTCGAGGTCGATTGTCAGCGGCACCGATTCCGGAATCGGTGCCGCCGGTTCGACAACGGCGATTTGACGGCGTTCGGGAGCGACCGGCAGGTGGATTCCGGCCATCTCCGCTATTCGGCCCGCCCACGGCCCGTTGGCGTTGACGACGTAATCCGCGTCGAGACGACCGCCGGTCGTCTCGACGCCAACGACGGAATCACCCTTCCGAACAACGTCGGCTACTTCCGCACCGGTTCGAATCTCCACCCCCGCCTCTCGGGCGCGCGCGTGGCGAATCCCTGTAGCGCGATCTGGGGATCCGCGAAGCCATCCGTCGGACAGTAGGTGGCACCTCGAAATTCTTCGCTCTGTAGTCCGGGGCAGTGTTCGCGGACGTCTTCGGGCGTGACCAGTTCGCTCGGAACACCACGTTCGTTCAGCATAGTGAGGGTATCGGCGAACGATCCGGCGGTTTCCTCCTCCCACGCGAGGAAGAGGTACCCCGGACGTCGATACGCTATGTCGGTTCCGAACTCCGCTTCGAATCGCTCTCACACTCGCACGCTCGCCAGCGAGAGTTCGACGTTGACGGGTGTCGAAAACTGATCTCTAATGCCGCCCGCGGAGCATTCGGTGCTTCCCGCGCCGATATTCGAGCGTTCACAGACCACGACATCAGCCCCTCGCTCGGCGAGATAGTGGGCACTCGAACAACCGACGATTCCCCCGCCGATGACGACGATTTTCATGGTCGGAGTACGATCTTCCGGGTAATAATCGTTCCACCGACGGAAAATAAGGGGATACGGGACGAACCATCGGTATGGTTCGAATCCTCTCCGACGACGACGTGGAATCGGTTCTCGACGTAAATTCCCTCCTCCCGGTCGTACGGGACGCGTTCGTCAAACAAGGTCGGGGCGAAGTCGAGCGACCGGAGCGCCCCCATTTTCCCGTCGGTGCCGGACTCGCAGATGGCCCGCTCGGAACCGGCCTCGTCATGCCCGCGTACATCCACGGTGCAGCCTACTACGCCACGAAACTGGTCGGCGTACACGAGAAAAACGCCGAACGGGGACTTCCGACCGTCAACGCACAGATCGCCCTCACGGAGGCCGAAACAGGCCGACCAACTGCCTTCCTCGCCGGGACGAAAATCACGAACGCGAGAACCGGTTGCATCGGCGGTCTCGCGGTGAGCGAACTCACAACAGCTCCCGTCGAACTCGCGCTCATCGGCGCCGGAACGCAGGCGCGGTGGCAGGCGCGCTGTATCGCCGCCGCGACAGATCTCCGTCGGATCCGGGTGTACTCGCCGAGCGATTCCAAACGCGACTGTGCCCACACGTTGGAATCCGAACTCGGAATCCGAACCGAAGCAGTCGCGTCGGCCGACGATGCCGTCTCGGGTTCGAACGTCGTCGTCACCGCGACGACCGCCACCGAACCCGTGTTCTCCGGCGGTTCGCTCGACGAAGGAGTCGTCGTCGTCGCCGTCGGTGCGTACACCGCCGAAACCCGCGAACTCGACCGGACGACGATAGACCGCGCCGACAGAATCTTCGCGGACGTGCCGGAGGAGGTGATAGAAATCGGCGACCTGCGAGCGACCGACTGCGCGAAAGACGACCTCATTCCGTTTTCCGACGTGGTTGAGAAACGGTCTGGGCGCGAATCCGAATCGGAGATCATCGTGGTTGAAAGCGTCGGAACCGCCGTGCTGGACGCCGCCGCAAGCGAGCACGTGTACGAACGAGCGAGCGAGAGAAATATCGGCGAGGAAGTCGAGCTGTAGAGATTTCCCGATGGATATCTAGCGAGACATCCGTAGAGTTAGATGGACAGCATTCTGTATTGAGCTGTCGGAAACAATCGTGGCGAAACGAGATATATGAGAAGGTTTCTGTATAGTTATCCAGGTTGTTATTCGATTCTCAGCGGGACAGCCGCACCGCAAATTCAGCCCTAATGAACGTAAATCGGCCGCACCATGACGGTTATCTGTTTAGCTTTCTAGATAGATATCTGGATAGGTAGAAATATAGATAACCATCTGTATAGTTTGACTCACTTGTCTGACGAGAATTTATGAGTGGTAAGCGTATAACGATCGACTGTATGAAACGAGCCATCACACTGTGGAGCGAATCCGGCGGGGTCGGTAAGACGACCATGGCGACCAACGTGGCCGCCGCGCTGGGACGGCGGGACGAACGAGTTCTCGTGGTCGATTTAGACCCCCAATTGGGAAGTTTGACCGACCACGTCGGTTATCAAGAATTGAAGACGGGCGACCGCGATCATCTCGGTCACGTTCTGCTGGACGACGAGAAAGATATTCGGTCGCTCATCGTCGAAACCGCGGATTTCGACCTCGTTCCGTCGCACGAGGGACTCGCAAACATCGAAAGCGAGATGGCCGCCCGGAACACCTCGCTTCGGGAATTTCAACTGCGTTCCGCGCTGAAAACGGTCGCGAGCGAGTACGATTACTTCATCATCGACCCGCCCGCAACCCTGAACGTCCTCGTGGACAACGCGCTGGTCGCGGCGCGAAACGTGCTGATTCCAATCGAACTCACGCGAAAAGGGAGCATCTCCATCGAAGGGCTGGAAGACACCCTCGATAGCATGGAACGCGGATTTCAGAAGTTCGACGATAGTTTCAAACTCGGCATTCTCGCCGTCGTTCCGAACGAAGTCGGCGACTCCAACATCTACCGCGACACGCGGGACGAACTGGAGAGCGGCGGAAAACCGGTAACGCCCTTCGGCGTGCGAAAGCGGGACGTGCTGAAAGAGGCGTGGAAAGGACAGATGAACCTGTTCGAATTCGCGGAAAGCGACGAAACCCGTGAGCTGCGAGAGTACGAAAAAGACCTGCTTTCGAACTTCGAGCAGCTAGCCCGAATCGTCGAACAAGGAACCGTCGATGTGGAGGTAGAAGCATGACCAAAGACGACCGATACGGCGCAACTGACGACGACTACGGGGAGTATTCCGCAGAAGCGGAATCGGAAGCGAATGCAGAAGATTCGGAATCGGAATCATCGAATACGGGTGAGAACGTCGAAACGAACGGCAGCACCGAACCGGACGCATTGCCGTTCATTTTCGCACGACGAACCGTGAAAGCCGACCGCGAGGCGATGCCTGTGTACGTACAAGACACAACTGCAGGGAAAATCAACGACCTCGAACGGGAGCTGAGCCAACAGTTCGACGGCGACAAAGTGATGGCACTAGACGTGCGCGAAGCCCTCATTCGTGCAGGATTAGAAAACGCAAACGACGTTCAACGAGTGATGAAGGAATGGGGGTACGGACGACGATAATCCGCCCCAGTCATTCGGTTATACACGTGTAGTTCTGTTTGGACATCCACATAGATTCCCGAATAGATATTCGAGGATATGTGCAGAAAGATATACAGACAGAAATATGGCCAGGTATCTAGAGAGAATGCCGAGAAAACTATCGAGACGGTCACTCGGGGCAGGGCGACAATTATCGGACGGGAAACAAGTAACGCGGATGGTCGGCGCGCAGGACGAGTCGGCGCTCACGAACCTCGTCTAACGATTCGCCTGAACAACGTTCATTGTTCTTCGCTTCGTTGAGTCGGACGGTAAATGGGCTTTCATACGTTCGATCCTGAAAAAGCCGAAAAGCTCGAAGACGCGGAACGATACCGGTACGTCTCCCGCGAGGAGTTAGTGGATAACCTCGACATCTCGGGCGAGGAAATCGTTGCGGATCTCGGAAGCGGAACCGGATTCTACACCGACGACGTTGCACCGTTCGTAGGGAAGCTGTTTGCGGTCGACGTGCAGGACGCGATGCACGACCACTATCGAGGGAAAGGAGTTCCCGAAAACGTCTCGCTCGTCACGGCGGACATCTCCGACGTGCCGTTTTCTGACGGTGAACTCGACGCCGCATTTTCGACCATGACGTTTCACGAGTTCGCGGGCGACGAGCAAATCGCGGAGATCGCCCGCATCCTCAAGCCGAGGGGGAGGTTCGTGGTCGCCGATTGGTCTGCCGAGGGTCGGGGCGAAAGCGGCCCACCGGTTGACGAGCGGTACGACCTCGAAGCAGCGCGCGAAATGCTGGAAACCGCCGAGTTCGAAATCGAATTCGAATCCGAGCGTCCCGAAACATTCCTTCTCGTGGCCTCGTGCTGAAAATGCGACATCGAGTCCGGCAGGGTGTCGTGAGGCAAGTGCTTATTCGGGAGGGAGTGGGAAGGCGGAAATCTATTCGAAGCGGACAGTCGGCAAATGGATAAATCGTATTTCGCGATATTGTTTGAACACAGGCAGCAACCGAAACCCCGTGCGGGGTACATCCCCGATACGCCTTAGCAAACACCCGTCGCACCGAAACGTATGGGTGGAGATGACGGCCCGAAAAGCATCTGTCCGTTCTGCGGCGTTGGATGTGGCGTCCTGCGGGCGGAGTCCGGAAAGGGACGAGGATGGAAAGGAGCGGTGAACCGCCGTGGCGAACTCTGTCCGAAAGGGGTCGCGGCCTACGGCGTGTTGGGACACGACGACCGACTGACGAAGCCACAGGTTCGAAAAGATGGCAGACTCGTCGCCGTCTCGTGGGACGAAGCGTTTTCCCGAATCGAGACGGAGTTCGGAGGTATCGTAGACGACCACGGGCCGAGCGCATTGGGATTTTTCGCCTCGTCGGGGTGCACGAACGAGGAGAACTACGTCTTCCAAAAACTGGCTCGCATTCTCGGGACGAATAACGTGGATAACTGCGCCAGACTCTGTCACTCCTCCACAATCGCCGCGATGCAGTCGCGGTTCGGTGCGGGCGCGATGACGAACACATTGGACGACATCCGCGATGCCGATTGTTTTCTTGTCTGCGGGTCGAATCCGGCGGAACAGCATCCGATTATTTTCAGTTCGTATCTCGCGCCAGCGGTGAACGGGGGGACGACTCTGATTCACATCGACCCCAGAGAAAATCGGACGACAGAGCTTGCGGAGTACCACCTATCTGTCAAACCGGGGTACGATATTCCGCTGTTGAACGCAATGTGTGCCGTGATTTTTGAGGAAAATTTGGAGGACGAGGAGTTCCTTCGAGAACGTACCTCCAACGTTCCCGCGTTTCGAGACTTCGTGTCGGGGATTGACATAGACGAGTGTGCGAGGATCGCGGGAGTAAAACCGGACGACCTTCGAGAAGCGACGAGAGTATACGTCAGCGCCGACCGCTCCGCGGCGTTCACCGGCATGGGAATGAGCCAACACCGATACGGAACGGCGAACGTTCACGCCCTTCTCAACCTCGCGCTCGTGACTGGAAACGTCGGCAAGCACGGTGCTGGCGTCAATCCGCTTCGGGGGAAGAACAACGTGCAGGGAGCGAGCGACGTGGGTGCTTTGCCGGACGTACTGCCCGGCTATCGCCCCGTGACAGATGCTGATACTCGGACAGAAATCGCGAACGTTTGGGGCGCCGAACCGCCAGCCAAACCCGGACTCACGGAAGTCGAAATGACTCACGAATTCGGCGACGAAATTCGTGGCGCGTTCGTGTTCGGCGAAAATATAGGAGCGACGGAGCCGAACTCGAACCGTGTTTCGCGGGAGCTCGATTCGCTCGACTGCCTCGCTGTACAGGAGATCTTTCCGAACGAGACGACGGCGCACGCGGACGTAGTTCTGCCAGCGAGTTCGTGGGCCGAGAAAGCCGGAACCGTCACGAACACCGACAGGCAGGTACAGCGAATGCGTCCGACCGGCGACCCGTCCGGGAACGCACGCACCGACCTCGAAATCCTCTGTGAGTTGGGTGTACGATTGACGGGCGAATCGTTCGAATACGACGGCCCGGAGGCTGTTTTTTCGGAATTGGTGCGAGTGACGCCGCAGTACGCGGGTATGAGTTACGACGGAATCGGTGACGGAAGTCAACGATGGCCATTTCCAAAGGGTGCAGATGAAGACAGCGGAGGAACCGGTGTCCTCCATCGCGGGCGATTTGCGAGCGGTGCGCGCCGCGTACCGCTCGTTCCTGTCGAACACGTCGAGCCGGTGGATGAGGAGAATCGGAAAAGCGAATCGCTCGTTCTGACGACGGGGCGGGTCGTCGAACATTTCAACAGTGGTGTCGTCACCAGACGGAGTGACGTGCTGACGCATCTCCGAAGCACGGACGCCCTGCAAATCCATCCAGATGACGCCGAAGAGAGAGGAATCGAGGACGGAGACCGCGTTGTCGTGGAAAACGACCACGGACGAATTGAGGCGTCAGCGGCAGTCACACCGTCGATTCGACCCGACGTCGTCTTTCTCACGTTCCACTTCGCCGAGCGTTTGGTCAACCGACTGACCGGCGACGAACTCGACTCGGAGTCGAAAATTCCGACCTACAAGCACGTGCCGGTTTGCGTGGAAAAGACGACTTGAAAGAAACAGGTGAGATGGATTGGTGAGAAAATAGTACTGTGACGAGAAGGGCTATTTCGCACATATATCAGCATAAAACACATATTTTACGCGGTTATCTATCCGTGTATGACCGATGTATTCCTCCTGAAACAGAAAATCAAGCCGGGAGAGACGGAACGATGCAAGGAGTTATTAGCGGAACAGATGAATCAGTCGAGTTCCGACATAGAAGAGATACTGGAGGTAGAAGGAGTGTTTACCGAATCCATTTTCATCGAACGGGCCAGCGACGGCGATTACCTCGTGTGGTATTTTGAGGCCAAGGACGCGACCCGTATCAGCGGAATTTGGGACGAACCAGCGAAAGCAGGTATCGAGGATAAAGTAGACGACACAAAATCAATGCTCACGGACGTTCTCGAAAACCCCGATACGTGGGGTGAAGACGATTTTGAACTTCTCCACCATCTGGTGAATCCGAATCGATAGTGGCAAATCGGTTTTCCATTTGTCAAATAGTGACTACCGCAGACGCTCTGAACCCATTTTGTATGCCCGACCGTTTTGTTTCCGACCGCGTCCACACCTGCATTTCGGATGTAAACGAGTGACACACTTAACCGCGGTCAACCCTAACGCTAGGTGAATCCGGCGGCGGGACTCGTTTCGTCGGTCGGAACGGAGTATGAACAAACAGAACACATACGAACGGTTGTACGAGGAAACGATACCGTCGGTCGTTTCGATATACGTCACGCCGCAAAACGTTGCGGAGGGGTTGCGAACCGGCGCAGGGTCAGGATTCGTGTACGACTACGACGGGCACGTCGTCACCAACCAACACGTCGTTGGGAGGGCGGGGGAAGTGGAACTTCGATTCAGCGACGGGGACTGGCGGACGGGAACGGTCGTCGGGCGGGACGAAAACACCGACCTCGCGGTCGTGCAGGTCACCGACTTGCCATCCTACGCAAAACCGCTTCCGGTCGCGACCGGCGAACCGAAACCGGGTCAGCGGGTCGCCGCACTCGGTAATCCGATGGGGTTGGATGGAACGATTACCGCGGGAATCGTCAGTGGAACGAACCGCTCGCTTCCGACCGGAAACGGGTTTGCCATCCCCGATACGGTACAGACCGACGCCGCCATCAATCCCGGGAACAGCGGCGGCCCGCTCGTGACGCTCGACGGCGAAGTGGTCGGTGCCAACCGCGCGCGACAGGGTGACGGCATCGGATTCGCTATTTCAGCGGCTATCGTCGCACGGGTCGTTCCCGACCTCGTCAGGGACGGTCACTACCGCCATCCGTATCTCAAAATATCAACCATAGACGTTTCGCCGCTCGTCGCCGAAGCAAACGGACTCGCGGAGACAGACGGCGTCCTTGTCGTGGACGTGCGTCTCGGCCCTGCAAGCGGCGCGTTCATCGGCTGCGAAATGGTTCGCGAACTGCGCGGGCGTGAAGTGCCCGTCGGTGGGGACGTTATCGTCGGCGTCGATGGACAGTCGATTCATTCGCACGAGGAACTGATGCGGTACCTCATCACCGAAGCCCATCCCGGAGAGCGGATCGAGGTGGAATTGATTCGGGAAGGAAGCCGAATGACCGAACTGGTGACGCTCGGTGAACGGCCCAGACGTTCCGGCCAGGGGCCCGTGGGTATTACCGTGAAATGAAGTAGAAACGCGAGGGAACGAGAACAACGGAAATAGTGGCGTTCGGTCGGGCATTAATTCGAACAATCGGTAGCGCGGAAACAGCGGAAATAGTGGGGTTGGGCGGATGAAATCCGAGATCTCGTAAGCGCCAACGGAAACCGTTTCGTCAGGTTTCTCGATCGTCGAGAAGCGACTGGTAGTACGGCCGAATACTTTCGTGAACTCCGGCGAGTTCGATGGTTTCCTCGAGTGCACTAACGACGAGTTGTAGGTCTTGTTTTAGCGCGTGTTCACGATACTTTCCACCGGACATTCCCTCGTTTTTCTCGGTCGAAGAGATGACCCCGAGCATGGCCAAATCCGCGAGATGGTCGCGCATTCGCCTGCTGGTTAGTGCCTCGGTACCGATGTGACTACATAGTTGTTCGTAGCGCGGACGAATATCTCGCGACCGGGCAGGGGTGTTACCCTCAGCTTCGATGGACGTGAGTGCGTACAGAATCAGTCGCGCGTGCTGGGTGAGGTCGGCAACGCCTTCCATGATTCGGTCGCGTTCTAGTTTCCGCCGAGCCTCCTGAACGTGCGTATCGACGACCTGTTCCGCCGCATCTTTTCGGGCGAGGTCGCCCGCTTCGAGAAGTAAGTCGAGTGCCTGCCGGGCGTCACCAGCGTCTTGCGCACCGTAAGCCGCGCAGAGTGGAATCACGTCGTCCGCCAAGGCATTTTCGTGAAACGCGACTTGGTCACGCTGATGAAGCACCTTCTGGAGTTCGCTGGCGTTGTACGGCGGAAACGAAACCTCCTTCTCACAGAGCGAGGAGCGAACTTTCGCCGAGAGAGAGTCGCGAAACGAAAGGTCGTTGCTGATGCCGATGAGACCGATTTTGGCGTGTTCGAGATAGCCGTTACTTCGGGCGCGTGGAATCTGATACAGAATGGAGTTGTCGTTGATGTGATCGACCTCGTCCAGAACGATGATGATGGTTCCCCCGAGTTTGTCGAGTTCGTCCCAGAGAAAACTGTAAACCTGCGCCTGCGGATAGCCCGTGTTGCTGATTTGGTCGGCTGGATCGCGGAGAGTGTTGACGAGTCGGACTGCCACTTGATAGCTAGAATTGAGTCCGTCACAGTTGATTTCGATGACCGAAAGCGAAATGTCGTCGTATCTGGCGGCATCCTCTTGGAGCTGGTTCAAGAGAAATCGAGTTGCGGCGGTTTTCCCGACGCCGCTTTTTCCGTAGAGGAAAATGTTCGACGGCGCTTCCCCGTTGATAATCGGTTGGAGGGCGGCGTGATACTCTTCGAGTTCGTCGTCGCGCCCGACCAGATTATTGGGCGTGTACTCCTCCAATAATGCGTCCCGGTTTTTGTAGAGAGAGTTATCCCGGTCGAAACTAAACGATGACATTACCAGATGGTTTTACGGAAGAGCATATAAAAGTGGGGCGTCCGCTGTTTCTTCTGTTTTTCAGGATATAAATATCCAATGGTTACGTCGGAGAGTGTTGTTTCCGGTGTTTCCGTATTTGCGTCCGACCGTTACGATCGGTTCACAATTTCATTTTTGTTGTTATTATATTTTAGCCGCTTTTATCTTTGTATTTTTCTATTTGCTGCTGCCTTTGACTCGACATTCATCTATTGTCTCCGCACTTCACGCTGTTTTCGCGGATTCCGCTCTATGCGCTTTTCGTTCCTCCGAGGGAGTCACGTTTTCTACACCTACGCTGATTATTTGGACACCGTCGTCAGACGCTTTCTTGTTCACCAGCCTAATCAGCACCGAAGATACCAGAGAGGATGATAGCAAGTAACAGGAATGATAGCAAGGAGTGGTATGGACACTGCATGGAGAACAGCGGAAACAGTGGAGGTATCGAGTGAAATCGTTTGTCGGATAGCGTTCTATAAGGCCTCTAACGGTAGAATCCGAACGTCTCGGGAAACAGATCCGTTGAAAGAGCACGGGTTTATTTATAAACACACACCCACCCCACTATTTCCTGTGTCTAGTTGGGCAGAAGGAGGATGGGGTAGAAAGGTGTATGAAGAACCGACAACTTTATCTCCATAGGTAAGAAACCATACCCGTAATGTGTAAACTATATTTTAGCTAAACATGGCTTAATGGATATATAGTCTAGAGGCCGACTATAACTAGCTAAATATATCTGAATACGTGTCTACTAATATAAATACGTCAAACTAAATCTTGCAACCGAGAAAACCGATCATCCACCTTCTTTCCGACCAGTAACCCGAACATTAGCCAAATTTAGCGAATATTAGCTCTCGCCTTGGTAATTTCGTCCTCTGTTCGACTACTGATTGACTCGCCATCCCCGACCCATCTCCGCCACAGAACAACGGAAATGATGGGGTGGGTGTCATTGTCAAATGTTAACACTAAAAATCTCGTACCTGGTGAAATATTAATATTCTGATTTATGTGAGGTTAAGAATTGATGCTACATGGTCTATTGTGACTTTTCCTTCGTCCTGAGTTCGACTCTTTCTGACTCTTTCTTTGGCTGACCAAACAACGGAAACTACGGGGTAGGTCACCTTCCGCCGTTCCCTATCCTCCCTCCATTGTATGTGTGACAACGGAAACTATGGTGTTGAAACGGAATGACTTCGTCCGGAGGACAGCGGAAATCGTGGGGTTGGCGAATTTGTTCCGGCGAACTGCTACGATGTCGAACAATTAGCGTCTCTAAAAGAGCAACTACACCCCCTATACTTCTGGTAGCGTCCGTGCGTCCACCAATTTACTCATATAGTAGCTTCGCTCGACAAACCCGGAACCGAGCGAACGAGTAAAATATCTCGTTGTCGCCGGTCTTCCCAACCGTAACTTCGAGTGATTTTGCGAACTCTCACGAACGTTAGAACTCCTCGTTCCGGGTGCTTCCAACACGGACTGGAGCGAATCGCTCCGCTATAATCAAGCCGGATAACAGCGGAAATAGTGGTGTCTACAAAATAGTGTTGAAAAATGACATTTATCTGCTAACCGTCAGTTTCGAGTATCTCTACACTGGATAGTTTCGTCTCAATGATGATAAATCGAAGTATGTTGGTAAACCGGAGTAAATATAACCACGTACTACACGAACAGCGGAAATAACGGTGTTATCATCTCAATCGGAACGGTGTCACCGTATAAAACTGGAGGTACCGATCTGTCGCTATCCGGCTTATTCGTCGCCGTTTGACTTGGATTAGTTTTGCTCGACTTCCAGAATGCGGGCGTCACAGTCCTCGCAGGTCGCCGCCACGACTTCCATCGAGCGACAGCAGGATTCGACGGTTTCCTGTTCTGCGGTAATCGTACCGCTACATTCCGGACAGGTTTCGAGAAAGATTCGGAGCCCGCTCAGAATTCGGCTCTGATTGTCCACGGAGAGTTCGTCCCAGTCGCCGTAGCGGTCGGACAGTTCGCGAGCCGCGGCGAGGTCGGCGACCAGCGCGGCGTGGGACTCCCATTGGCCGAGTCGGTGGCCGTCAATTCGGGCGAGGAAGGCGCTCTCGTGTTCCTCGAACTCAAGTTCCTCTTCGTCCGCACCGAGGATGCGACTCAAGTCGCTTTTTTCGGCACCGTCTTCGAGTACGCGCTCCATGCTCTCCTGCCACGCCGTTTGAAACTCGTTGTCGAGACAGAGATCGTCGATTTCTTCACAGGTTTCGATGACGCTCGCTTCCGTAAGCACCTCTTCAGGTTCGCGGTCAGACGCTTTGGGGGCCTCCGTCGGCGCGCCTATCTCGCTCTTGTCGAATATCCGGAGCAACCAATCGGGGAAGTACGTCTTCGTTAACGTCGGCGTTCCGGGGACGAGATAACCTCGGAGGTAGATGGCCGCCATACTGAACACAAAGAACGCGATACCGACTGGTATCGCCGCAAATGTCAGCGCTGTGCTGACGACCACGGCGATTGTCACGTTTACAATCGTGCAAGGGGTACAACGGTTTTCCCCTACGTATTCCGTTTGTCTGAACCGGTCGACGTATCCCGGTAGTTCCGTACTCATTTCGTTTCTATTATTTTGCTTCATAACTATATACTTATTGTTGAAATAGATTGATGGCGGTTAAAAATGCCGGACGTCGGGCAATGGAATATAGTTGCCACTTTGACAAATAGCAGCCACAGCTTCTATAATAGTATCAGTCACAACCCCTAAAACAGCATTCAGTCGCTTGCTTCTACCGTTGTTCTCAACTATCCGCTTGGCGATTCCGCCCCTCGAAGCCGAATCGTTACGATGCTTCCGCGTGGTTCGTTGGTGCCGAACGTGAGTTCGCCGCCGAACTTGCCGACGACCCAGTTCGTCAGCCATAGACCGAGCCCACTTCCATGTTGGAGCGCGGTTTCCCTCCCATCGATGAGAACCAACTGTTCCTCTTTCGGGATTCCCGGTCCATCGTCCAAGACGATTATTTCCGTCCAGTTGTCCTCCTCCAAATCGACGGTGGTTACTGAAAGCATTACGTCTGGAGCATCCCGATCGTTGTGCTCGATTGCGTTCTCGACGACCTTGTTGATGACTGTATCGAGCGTTTTGTCCCCGTAGACCCATGCGGTATCGGGAAGTTCGGTCGAGAGAGCGACGTTTGGATACGACCTCTGAAGGTCGGAACAGGCGCGTTCGATGATACTCGTAATTTCTACGGCTGTCTCCGTTTTGCCGCTTCTGTCGAGCGTCTTTCCGACTTCGCGGGCCTTCTCGCTGATGTCGATTAGCTCGGCCGCTTTTCGTTTTATGATTTCGACGCTCTCCGCCGTTTCTAGAACGGTTTCCTTGATGTTGTCCGCGTGCCCGAGTACGACGTTCAAGTCGTTTCGGAGGTTGTGTCGGAGGATACGGTTGAACACCTGTAGTCGCTGTTCCCGTCGTACCAACTCCTGTCGCGTTCGAACCGAATTTATCGCGTAGGCGATGCTGTTTCCGAACTTCGAAAGTACCTGCCGCTCCGTTTCATCAAATGCGTGCGGATGGTCGGTATAGACGTTCAAAACGCCGTAGAGTGAAGTTTCGTACCGGAGCGGTATGACGGCCTTAGAGTGATACCCGCGTTCGAGCGCTTTTTCCCGCCAGTGCTCCAATGACGAATCTGGTGGGTTTATCTCTTCTGTGTGAATTACTTTCCCCGTACAACTTGTCCCTTCTGTACTCTCTATCTCCTTGTCGACGGAAACCTCCACTTCTGCAAAATCTTCTCCTGAAAAATTCCCGTCCGCAATATCCTGCGTAATCTGTATCTCTCCGGTTTCAAACGCGCGGGAAACCGAATTCGATTCGTGTTCTTTCGTGTCGGTGTGAAACACTGCGTCGAGATAGCCCGCTTCGATTCCGGCGGAAAATCGCGGTGTGATGCAACCATCCTCTTCTTTTCCTACCCATGCGAACAGATAGGATTGGGAGTCGGCGAGGCGCTCGCAGACGGATTTTTCGATGTCCTCTCGCGTGGACGCTTCGAGAAGCGACTGGCTCACGTCCCAAATAAGGTCATTGATTGCTATCTGTCGTCGAACCGCCTTCTCCGCACGGCGGTGGGAGACCGCGTTTTCGATTCGGTTGGCGAGGGAAACGAACTGTCGCCGTCCGTCGCCTTTTTGGAGATAGTCAGTTACCCCTGCGGAAATAGCCCTGCTGGCGGTGTTTTCGCTTCCACCACCCGTCATGAGGATAAACGGCAGTTCCGGACGTATCTCCCTAACCGAATCTAACAGTTCCAGCCCGTTCATCCCCGGCATCTCGTAGTCACTAACGACGCAGTCGAACTGCTCCTCTTTCAGACGATTGAGGGCGTCGTGTGGGGCGTTTTCGGTGTGAACTTCCACGTCGTCGAGTTTCTGCTGGAGGATGTCCGACGCGACCGTTGCGAAGAACTGGTTGTCCTCGACGTGAAGCACCCGAATCGGGCGACGTTCCATTCTACTACTGGTCTTGTATGTGACCAATAAATAACTTTATCCTGGTCTCCCCTTTTCACTCAATCATATAAATATATCGTCGTATGTTTTGTTGGATTATCTATGTTTAAACATCGGTGTAGTGATTTTATGCGGCCTCTCGACTCACGAAATCTGCCGATTCCGGTCAGTCGCGCCCTTCCGGCCCGACCGGAACTTCACCGAACGATGGTGTTTTCGTGTTTTTCGGGGATGCCCATTCGACGGCGTTTCCGAGAATTTGTCGTATCTCCGACTGCCGATAGATGGGATACGTCTCGTGTCCCGGTCGAAAGTAAAAAATCCGGCCTGACCCGCGGCGGTAACAACAACCGCTTCGGAACACTTCGCCGCCCTCGAACCAACTCGCGAAGATCAGTTCGTCCGGTGCGGGAACGTCGAATCGTTCACCGTACATCTCCGCCTTCGGCACGACGACTTGCTCGCCGATTCCTCGCGCAATCGGATGGTTCGGCTCCACCGTCCAGAGTCGCTCCCGTTCGCCCTCGTTTCGCCATTTCAGGTCGCAGGTCGTCCCCATGAGTCGTTTGAATATTTTCGAAAAATGACCGGAATGGAGAACGATAAGACCCATACCGTCGAGAACGTGCTTTTGAACTCGTTCTACGACCTCGTCTGCAACCTCCTCGTGGGCGGCATGTCCCCACCACGTCAGTACGTCCGTGTCATCGAGCACGGCTTCGGTGAGACCGTGCTCCGGTTCGTCCAACGTGGCGGTTGTCACGTCGAAACCACGCGATTCGAACAGTTCCGCGAGTATCGCGTGGATTCCATCCGGATAGCACTCCTCCGCCGCTCCTCCCTCTCGCTCGTGTCGAAATTCGTTCCACACCGTGACTCGCGGTTTGTTCATGCGGCATACCACTTCGGAGAGCCATTCACTGTTTCGGAATGATACCGACAGAAAATCTCTCGGCACGGTGTTTACCAATGCCGTTTATTCGACCTCCCCGCGAAGTCGCCACATGGAACCACGAATTAGCATCGTCACGCTGGGCGTTTCAGACCTCGACGAGCCCATTCAGTTCTATCGAGACGGCCTCTCGCTCCCGATGGACGAACGCGACGCTGACGCCTCGATTGCTTTCTTCGAAATGTCGGGAATGAAACTCTCGCTCTACCCTCGCGAACTGCTCGCCGAGGATGCGACGGTTTCCTCCGGGGTCGGTGAATTCGACGTGAATCACGCTCGCGCACAACGTCGAATCACAGAATGCAGTGGACGACGTTCTCGACGAGGCGGTTTCGGCGGGTGGCGAACTCGTGAAACCGGCACAGGAGGCGGATTGGGGCGGTTACTCCGGCTACTTCGCCGACCCGGACGGTCACCTCTGGGAAGTCGCGTGGAATCCGTACTGGGAATTCTAAACAGAGAACTATCGTGATCATCGTACGATTTTTCATTCGCGTCTCCGTCTGTAACCATCTACGCGAGAACTTCCAAGAGGGAATTTGATACGATTTTCTCGCGAAACGAATCAGAAAGTTTTCATTCGAACTGTTTGAATTGGCATGCGACGCTGTTGGTTTCTCGCAACCGGAACCGCCCTCCTTTCCGCCGTTGTCGCCGGATGTGGCCACCACTCTGTCGTTCTCGGTGTGGACGACGCGACAGCAGACGACATCGCCGACGAAGTTTCGACGACCGCCGACCTCGGTTCTGAAGAATATACTCTCGTCACATCGCCCCGCGAGAATGGGTCGGCTACACGGAGCGGACTGTACGAACTGTTCGACCGAACTAACGCCGTCCGGGTTGACGATTCCTTCGACGAAGTTTCGGAGGCTCGACTCACGAGTAGCGAAGTGACGGTTTACGAGGATCTCATCGATTTCGAACCGGAAGATACGACGCCGAAACTCGACGAAATCGAATACGAGAACTTGCCGGAGACGGATCGCCAACGCCTCGACTCCCTCTTTTCGGGGGAAACTCCGGCTAGTCAAGACGGGTTCGGTATCGGCTTCAGTTACGAAACTGCCGGAGAAGTGGGGGAACGAATCGGTGTTCGTTCCGGAGCGACAGTACGACATCGTCGTTCGCGGCGAGAATCGGTAGCGGGTTGGAATCGACTCCCGAACTGCCTCCGAGGCTGAGTACCGATACGAGGTGACGGAGATAGCTCCTGATGATGATACATTCGCCGAGCAGATTCGACAGTAAAACCTGTTCACACTCACGGAACTTTCCGACGCCGAACGTGCAGTCGTCACGGAAGCAATTGAGGGAGGGTATTTCGAAGCGAACGACGCCTTCAACTCGGTGACTAACCGCATCCGAGGGTACGAGGGATTAGACGTGGATGAGTTCTATGGGACGTGGCTCATCGAGTACGAGGGTGCTGAGTATCTCACCTACGCTGAATGGTAACTACTTTGTCGACACTACTCCTCTGCAACTTCGTCGTCCTCCCATCCTTCGCTGTACACCTGTTCGTCGGGAACGCCGATGTCCGCGAGTTTCTCCCTCGTTTCCACGACCATTCCCGGAACGCCGCAGACGTAGACATCCGTTTCTTCCGGTGACGAAACTACTTCCTCGATATGCTGCTGAACGTGTCCCGTTTTCCCCGCCCATTCTTCCTCGGAGAGTGAATACACTACGGTTAGGTTCTCGTGCGCCGATTCGAGTTGGTCGAGCGTTTCACGGAACATAACGTCTTCCTGCGTTTTCTCGCCGTAGAGGAACGTCGCCTCGCCAGTCCCTTCCCGGAGATACTGTTTCACCATCGCCATCATCGGCGTGATTCCGGTTCCGGTCGAGACGAACGCCACGTCCGAATCCAAATTCCGAAGATAGAGGTTTCCGTCCAACTCTTCGATTTGGATGATGTCTCCGGGTTCTCGCTCGTGCATGTACACCGACGCGGTGCCCTCGTTGTACTTCTTTATCGCCAGCGTGATACTGTCCGTTCCGGGTCGCGTCGTCGCGGTGTAGGGTCGAATCACTTCGTCGCCGTTCTGTTCGAAGTGCAACTGGGTGTGTTGACCGGGCTCGAAATCGAACTCGTCGGCGGCGGAGAGTTCGAATTGCTTTACCTGCGGGGTCATCCGATGAATGGACGTGATTTCGACTTCGCGCATGACTTGTTTCTCATTGGTAACACGGGTAAACGAATTGGCCAACACGTCCGTCCGAGTCGTTCGTCCGATTTGAACCGTGCCGAATACGCAAGCAGAGTGCATAACCGGTTCGACCGGCTTATTTACTCTATGACAGAGTATGCAGACCTCTCTGATGTCCCTCGAAACAAACGTGGTTCGATCCGACGAGTGCGAAAACTAAGCACTCTGCTCGACGAAGCGTTTCGCGTCCCCGGAACGAACTTTCGGTTCGGACTCGACCCAGTGATGGGCCTTTTGCCTGTCGGCGGCGACGTGGCGTCCGCCTTGATTTCTCTCTACATCGTCCTCGAAGGCTATATGATGGGCGTCCCTCGGCACACGCTCGTCCGAATGCTGGTGAACATCCTCATCGACACCTTCGGCGGGTCTGTGCCACTTCTCGGGTCGCTGTTCGACGCCGGTTGGAAGGCGAACGTTCGAAACCGAAAACTGCTCGAAAAACACATTTAATTATCGAGTTCGAGCGTCACGTCCTCCGCCTCGAAATCCTCGATGAACGACCCGGAACCACCGATACTAACCTCTCCATCCTCAGTTTCGAGGACGAGGGCGGTTTCGACCGGAAATGCATTGGACGCCGGTTCGACGAGTCCCTGTCGCACGGCGGCGATCGTTCCCTCGATGGTCACCGGGCCGTTTTCGCCGCCGACTTGCCGTGCGTGAACACGCGCGCGAACCGGATAATTTCCCCGACGATGGAGCGTCGCGTGTAACACTGCGTGGCGAAAGTCGTGGAACGTCCGCGGAAGTTCCGCCGGAGCGATTGCGTACACTTCGTTCGCCATCGGCCAGTAGTTGCCGAGAAACGATCCGACGAGGACGGGAACGAGTTGTTCCTGTGCGAACGTAATCGACTGCTTGTCGCTGTTCGAGCGAACTATCATCTCGGTCGGTGCGACGAGGCCGAATCGCTGATCGACGGTGAGCGTCGTCGGCATCGGTTCGCGCCACGCACGCGCGGCGCTCGCGATGCCTTCGAACTCCGATTCGTCGATGTCGTCGGGGTTGACGCCGCTGACGACGAGCAGGACGAGAACACCGCGCTCGACTGCCGCCCCGAGTTCGTTTGCCACCTCGGGAAGGTGTTCGTAGGGTATCGAGAGCGTGATTTCCTCGTTCGCCTCTGCCAGACAATTTTCGATTCGTTTGATGACGGTGACGCGGGATTTGATGACCTCGAATTGATCGGGGTCGCTGGTCGTCGCGGAAAATCGTTCGTCCAGCGCCGGGCGCATCGTTTCGATCCGGTCGGACAGCGTCCCGATGACCTGTTCCGGTGGATTCGCCCGAATCATCGTGGGCACCACGTGGTCGTTGACGTCCACGAAACCTCGTTCTGCCAACTTCTCGCTGGTGCTGTAGACGTAGCGTTTCGAGACGCCAGCGTCATCCGCGATGGTGCTGGCTTTCGCCTCGCCCTGTTCCAAGATTGCGAGATATGTGTCGACTTCCTTCTCCGAAAGACCGAACTGCCGAAGCAGGTCGGAGAGCGTGCGGTCGTCCATTCGTTGTCGGGTCTTCTTCGTGAAAGTATAAACCTCACTCGGTGACGAGGGCGACGACGACGCTCTCAACCGTGAGTTTCGTTCCGCCATCGTCCACAGTCGTTCCGCCGTCGCTCTCTTCTGCGCCCGGAATCCGGTCGCCCGTCACGATATTTTCATCCTCGATTTCCGCGTTCAACGTTACCTCTCGCGCCGATTCGCCGAAGTTCAGGATCACGACTGCGCGCGAGTCCGCGGACTCGCGCGCGAACGCGACGACACTCTCAGAGCCGTTTTTCGCTTCCAGTTCGACCCGTTCCACCGACCCGTCACGAAGGACGGGATGCTCGTCGCGCGTGCTGCTCAGTGCGCGGTGGAACGCGGTCAACTCGTCGTCGCCGTGTTCCCACCGCATCGTTCCGCGATAGTCGGTCATGCCGCGCTCTTGGCCGTAGTAAATCATCGGCGCGCCGGGAAGCGTGAACGTCGCGGCGGTCGCGGCCTTGAGCGCGTCGTAGCCGCAGTCGTCCAGATAGCGCGATTCGTCGTGATTTTCGACGTACCGCAGATGCACTGCGCTGTCGGGGAAACCAGACCGTATCCCGTCTTTCAACGCATCGAAAATCGCGGTGGCGGGTTTCTCGCCCCGCCCGATTTCGCGCAGGGTTCCGTACATCGTCGTGTCGTAGTGCATCGTAAATTCGCCTTCGTGGTAGTCTGGATCTCGCGGAATCGTCTCGTCCAGCAGGAGGAAATCGTCCGGAACCCTGCTTGCGATTTCCTTCCAGAATTCGTGCGGGACGCCCCACGCAACGTCGCATCGGAATCCATCGACCATTCCGGCCCACTCGTCGACCACGTCGAGGAGGAACCGACGCACGGCGAGGGAATCGAAGTTGAAGTTCGGAATCTGTTCCCAGTTGAAGTAGCGTTGGGCGCGTTTTTCTCCCGTCTCTTCGTCCGCTTTCCAGACGTACCAGTCGCGGTACTCCGGTACACCCGCCGCGCTCATCGCGCTCTACGCCACGTTCGTCCAGGTCGGACTGGACAACAGCAAACTCGCGCTGTCGGCGTACTACGCGGCGACCGCTGTGCCGTTCAACACGTGGCTGTTGAAGACGTACATGGACAACATCCCGACCTCCTACGAGGAGGCGGCGATGATGGACGGCGCGTCCTCGTGGCGCATCGTCTGGGAAGTCATCCTGCCGCTGTCGAAGGCCGGACTGGTGACCGTACTCGTGTTTAGCTTCCTCGCGGGATGGACTGAGTTCATCGTCGCGCAACTCCTGCTCGACGCGGACAAGTACACGCTTCCGGTGGGACTCTACAGCCTCGTCGGCAAGTATTCGACGCCGTGGGCGCGGTTCTCGACCTTCGCCTTAACCTTCGCCACGCCCATCATGCTCGTGTATCTGTTCGCCCAGCGCTACATCGAGAGCGGCCTGTCGTTCGGCGGGATGGAAGGGTAAAATCGAGACTGATGCTGTCAGACTCGGCTCGAACTCGGTGCAGAACGGAGACGGGAAAGTCTATCTTTTTGTCGCATCCTCAACGATAGTGTGAAAGCCGTAGGCGAACTGCTGGAATCCGTAAAAGGCGACGACGCCCCAGACGAGTAGTGCTGGTATGGCGGCAAGCCACGGGCTGAACATGGCGACGAGTACGGATGCCGAGATACTACCGACGAAAAGGGGAATGGTTCCAACGATGCCGTTGAACGCGACGTCAGTGGCTGCAGACTGGCGAGACATGTTCATCTATCGAACAGAGTAGCATAAAATATTTTGTATCAATCACGTCACTCGTGAAGATACTCTACAACGAAGCAATCGCAGACTACGGACTTACCACCGCAACGTCTCCGAACAGCGCGTCGCCCTCGTGAACGAGCACCGTCGCGCCGCTTTTTCCTGTTCCGGGAGTCGGGCGTAGTC
This sequence comes from Haladaptatus pallidirubidus, assembly GCF_020700235.1. Classification (GTDB taxonomy): domain Archaea; phylum Halobacteriota; class Halobacteria; order Halobacteriales; family Haladaptataceae; genus Haladaptatus; species Haladaptatus pallidirubidus. The sequence goes on from NZ_CP085301.1 coordinate 1,838,636, forward strand.
AGGGTGCCGAGGTGACGACCTGTTCTACGTCAGCGAGGGACTGGCCGACCACGGCCAGTCCCGACCGAAGCGTGTCGAGCGTTCCGGTCGCTCTGACGCTCGTGCCGATGAGCGTCGTCGGTTCGACAGACGCGGTGCCGAGCACGTAGACGCTGTTTTCTCCCTCGAACTCCGCGTTTCCGAGTCGAATTCGTTCCACAGCTAGGGCTATATATCACATCGATGTCACTTTTGTTTCCGCACTTGAATGGTACGACTACTCGTGCATCGCGAAATAGGCGACGAACCGTCGTATCGCGTTACGAGTCGTCTGTCAGAATCTGAGCGAGCGAGAGTGCTCCGAACGCCGAAACGAGGAGGGCGCCCCAAACGAGGTCGGGGACGAGCGAAAATGGCCGAATGCCGACCCACGCCGAAGAAACCAGTGCGATTCCGATCGCGGTGAGACGTCGGTAGTATCGAAGCCACGGAAGCCCAGCGTCCGAGTCGTCGACCGCGTTGGCGTCGGTCGCGTTCTCATCTGCAATTTCGCCGGGGGTGTCGAGATACGGGTCGAACTGGTCCGCCAGCGGACCGCGTTCGACGATACCGCGACTCTGGTTGTACTCGATGATACCCTCGTTGTCCAGTTTGGGGAGGTGTGACTGGTAGAGTGCGATATAAACGCGCTGGCGCTCGTTGGAGGAGAGTTTCCGTACCGTCGTGTCGTTTTCCCACGCGGCGACCTGTTCGGCGAGGTCGCGCATTTCGATCGGACCGTCGGTGCTCTTGAGGTAGCGAAGTGCGTCCCGGCGGCGTTGGGTCTGGAGGATGTGAAAGATTTTGTCGCGCGATAGCGGTTCCGGTCGTTCTTCGACCTCGTTTTCGAATTCGTCTATCGGCGGTGAGTCGCTACTCGCGCTCATCGTTTGTCCTGATATCTGTCGCTTACCCCTCGATTCGCGTCGTTCAAGCCGGGATTGTCGTCGTTGGTTCGTCTCAGCATTTGCAATCGCCCCGGTAATCGGTCGTTTCGTTGCTCGCGTGCCATGTGATTCAATATCTTCGGTAGATTTTAAAAAGGTGTTGGGTTCGAGTCAATGAGAACGATCTAATTCATATATAATTTAGATATGGTACTACCGAGTAGCAGAACATTATCGCTCGTCCAGGACAGTCATCGGGCTTTTAATATTTGGAAATCGAAGCTTTCCACGACGATGGCACGGTTTAGCAGGGATTCGTACCGGCGTGGCGTCTGCCAACTCGCGAGCGATGTCCACGAGCGAATGGGTGCCGGAATGAGTATGCGCTCCGCCCTGTATCGCTCGCTCGGCGGGTGCGTTTTTGACCTCTGGAACCGCGAGGTGTCGCTTCGCATCTGCGAACTGTCCGAGCGGGAACCGGAAATCGATGTGGTGAACGACGTCGTCGCCGAGGACAGGAGCGACACGCACGCCGACTACGAGGTGTATATCCGCGCCATGGCGCTCTCCGTCCTCGCACAGGACGTGTGCCGTGTGGTCGAAGACACGGTTGTCGATGCGAATTCCGCGGAACTGCGGAACAATCGGCGCGAACTTCCGGAGTAGGTGAACACACGACCGACAGGCGCGGGACGATTCCGGGCAGTAGATTTACTCACGGTGCCGTCGTGTCCTCATTATGACCGAAGCTGACAGTTCGGACGAGGAGTTTCAACCCTGCGCCAACTGCGGCAAACTAGTCAATATCTCCGACCATCATCCGACGGTCGTCGTCAAACACGGCGCGACTGCCAACGACGTAGAGCGAGTGACGCTTCATTTCTGTAGCGAGGACTGTCTGGACGAATGGACGGGGCCGTTTCTGGACTAAGGTGTCGATTACCCCCCGTAATCTCCGTATCCGATAGAAACGTTCTCCGGGCTTTACGCACCCCCGAGCGCACCTCTTTCGTATGGACGCTCAGCTTCCCGAATCGCGCGCAAAGCAGGTTGGAATCGCGGCGGGTGCCGCCGTCGGAGCCGTCGTACTTTTGCTCGCCGTCCTTCCGGTGGCACTGCTCGCAGTCGAACTCGTCGCCGGAATCGTGGTCACAATCGTCTCGATACTCACCGAACCTCGTAGGGGTCGTCGTCCGGCATGAACCGACCCAAATCCACCGTTTGCTGGTAGTCACCCGAGAGGATCGCGTCTAGTCGCGCCCGAAGTTTTTCGGCGTCGTCGTCTCCCCACTCGCGCGGGTCACGCACCGGCACGACGAGAAAGCCTCGTCCCTTGATTTCTCTGGCGTGGAGCGCCGACATATCAGGCACTCCACCGTCAAACCCGTACTTTCCGGCTTGCGCGGTGAACTCCCAGAAGACGTGCTCGGTCGCCCTCTCGCCCACCGGGAGCAAGATGTGGGCCGCAATCGCCCGGAGTTCGGCGTCGAAAAACCGCTCCATGTCGGCGTACTCCGCTGGAGTTGGATTTCTCTCTCCCGGCAGACAGCACATGTGGAGGTAGCTCATGAACAGGTTTCTGATGGCTGGTTCGTCGCTGTAGGCGTCGCCGAGCAGGCCGACGTCGTTCAGCACCGGCTGGAGCGTCTCACCCACTTCGCTTCCCGTGAACGGGATGCTCGTTTCGTGGCCACCGTGCACTCCCGGATGGTCGCCGACGAGGTGAAAATCTGCGTTCGCATCGCCGTAGCCGAACACCGCGCAGGTTCCGCCGGGGACGCATTCGTGCTGGCAGGGCGGACGCATTCCGAACGGATTGCTGATTCTGTCCGTGACGTTCTGCACGGAATCTCGTAGGATAGAGGTGGTTAAAGACGGTACGGTTCCGGACGAGGCTGGACGAACTGGGACTGAACGAACTATTTACTTTTCGTTCACTTCCAGCACCCGTCCCGCCGCAATCGTTTGGCCCATGTCCCGCACCGCGAAACTACCCAGTTCGGGAATTTCGGACGAGGGTTCGATTGAGAGCGGTTTCTGCGGCCTGACGGTCACGACGGCGGCGTCACCGCTCTGGATGAAGTCGGGATGTTCTTCTTCGACCTCGCCGCTAGCGGGGTTGATTTTCTGGTCGATCGCCTCGATTGTGCAGGCGACCTGCGCCGTGTGCGCGTGGAAAACCGGCGTGTACCCCGAGGTGATAACCGAGGGGTGTTGCATCACGACGATTTGGGCTTTGAACGTCTCCGCGACCTTCGGCGGGTCGTCCGCTGGGCCTGCAACGTCACCCCTGCGAATATCGTTTTTGCCGACTCCGCGGACGTTGAACCCGACGTTGTCTCCGGGTTTGGCCTCCGGAACCTCCTCGTGGTGCATCTCGATGGTTTTCACTTCCCCGCTCACGTCGCTCGGTTGGAACGACACCGATTCGCCGATGTTCAGGATTCCCGTTTCGACGCGCCCGACCGGCACCGTCCCGATTCCGGAAATCGTGTACACGTCCTGAATCGGCAGGCGGAGCGGCGCGTCGGTCGGCGGTTCCGGTTCCGGCAGGTTGTTCAGGGCTTCGAGGATGACTCGTCCGTCGTACCACGGCGTGTTGTCGCTTTCCTCCACGACGTTGTCGCCCTCCAGCGCCGAAATCGGGATGAACTCGGCGTCGTCGGTGTTGAATCGCACTTGATTCAGCAAGTCTTTCACCTCCGCGACGACCTCCCGATAGCGGTCTTCGTCGTAATCGACCGCGTCCATCTTGTTCACGGCGACGATGAGTTCGCCGATGCCGAGCGTTCGCGCGAGGAAAACGTGCTCCTGGGTCTGCGGCTGGACGCCGTCGTCCGCGCCGACGACGAGCACCGCGTTGTCGGCTTGGCTCGCGCCGGTGATCATGTTCTTCACGAAGTCGCGGTGCCCCGGCGTATCGACGATGGTGAAATAGTATTCGTCCGTGTTGAACTCCTGATGGGCGATGTCGATGGTGACCCCGCGTTCGCGCTCCTCCGCGAGGTTGTCCATTACGTAGGCGAACTCGAACCCGCCTTTACCTTTCTCCTCCGCTTCTTTCTTGTGCTGTTCAATGACGTGCTCGGGGACGCTTCCCGTCTCGAAGAGGAGGCGTCCGACTAACGTCGATTTCCCGTGGTCTACGTGGCCGATAATCGCTAAGTTCTGGTGTGGCTTGTCTGGCATCTCCTGTTCCCCGTACTCTGTATTGTTCACTCTCAGCGACAAAAACAGTTGTGTCGAAATCGCCTGTTTCACGCCGCTGTCGGCCGAAATAACTCGTTCGTGAATGCTACCATTTCCGGAGAAAGTATTTATCACCGAGTCGTGATGATAACGATACGTCAGATGTCCTCGCTCTCCCGTCGTACGGTTCTCCTGCTCGGTGCCACGACACTCGCTTTCGGAGTGGCTGGCTGTTCTCGTCTCGCTTCGTGGTCGGAACCCGACCCACCGCGAATCGTGGATTTCAGAACCATGAATTTCGACGACGAACCGCACACTGTCCACGTACTTCTCCGCAGAGATGGCGAAACCGCCTACCGGAAGTCGCTTCGACTGAAGGCTGGTCGTTCAGACGACCCTTCTGGGAGTAAATTTGAAGCATATCCGGCAGAGTCAGGTGCCGACGTTCTCTATGCGTGGCGTGACGACCAATCGAAGGATCAGCGACGAAAACTCGATTTCAGTGAGTACGAAACGGAATGCATCGGCTTCCAGATTCTCGTCGGAGATATCGACGAGTCCGCTCCAAGAGTTTCCATCTGGCAGACGACGAACTGCAACGCAGGAACGTAAATCCGGTAAAACGTGTCTTGCCGCTCCCCGCCGATTTAATCCCGTGCCACTCGAACCCATCACACATGCGCGCCGCAGTGCTGAAAGCCTATGGCGAACCCTTGGAGATAGAGGATGTCCCGAACCCCGACCCGGAACCGCACGGCGTCGTCGTCGAAACCGAGGCCTGCGGCATCTGCCGGAGCGACTGGCACGCGTGGCAGGGCCACGGCGAATGGGCGGACGACCAAGTGCCACTCGGCCAGATTCTCGGTCACGAACCAGCGGGCACCGTCGTCTCGGTCGGCGAGCAGGTGCGCGGCATCGAACAGGGCGACCGAATCGCGGTGCCGTTCAACCTCGGTCGCGGCCACTGTGAGTTTTGCCAGAACGGTCACGGCAACGTCTGTGAAAACGGCATCTCGCTCGGTTTCGAGACGAACGCGCCCGGCGCGTTCGCCGAACAGGTGCACGTTCCCTACGCCGACTACAACGCGGTTCACCTGCCGGAAAACGTTTCCTCGGTCGAAATGGCCGGACTCGGTTGTCGGTTCGTGACGGCCTACCACGCGCTCGCGCACCGCGCCGACCTCACGCCGGGCGACTGGGTCGCGGTACACGGCTGTGGCGGCGTCGGCCTCTCGGCGGTTCACGTCGCGGACGCCCTCGGGGCGAACGTCGTCGCGGTCGATTTGGACGACGACAAATTCGACACGGCAACAGAACTGGGCGCGGACGAGACGGTATCCGCCGAATCGCCCGACGTTCCGGCGGAAATCCGCAATCGCGTCGGTGAGGGCGGAGCGCACGTCTCGATAGACGCGCTAGGCATCGCGGAAACCTGTCGCAACTCCATCGACTGTCTCCGCAAGCGTGGTCAGCACGTCCAACTCGGTTTGACCACCGACGCGGAACGAGGTGAAGTGTCCCTGCCGACTGACGCGATGACGATGCGTGAAATCACGTTTCTCGGTTCGCGCGGGATGCCACAATCGCGGTACGGCGAACTGCTACGGATGCTCGACCGGGACGCACTTTCGCCCGGAAAATTGGTCACCAAGACGGTTTCGCTGGCCGACGTGCCTGATAGGCTCGACGCGATGAGCGACTTCAGAACGTCGGGTATCGAAGTCGTCGAATTTTCGCACTAGCCGTCTCGATACTCGTCCAAACAGAGCGCGAAGAAGGTGAGTCCCATCGAACAACAGATGATACCCGCGATGACGATAACATGTTGACCGTACGGTGCCGAACCCGTCTGGAATTGCGACAGCACGGCTCCGCCGACGGCGACGAACAACGCGCCGAACGCGGCGAAGAGGAGCGTTTTGACCCGCCGTGCGTTCATGTATTCGCGCACTGTCCCCCTTACTTCATTACCGTTTCCCTCCGTCGAACCTCACTCCCCCCAATTTCCCTCCTCGTCAAATACGCAACACACTTAAAATAAGAAATATTTTATAATTATTCTTCGTACCATCCGGTATGCGCTCCCGAACTATCCTTACTCTTGCCCGTGCAGTACTCGTCGGTCTGCTGTTGCTGGCGACGCCGGGTGTCGCGTTCTTCCTCATTGCGAACGCGCTCGCTTCCGAGGCGGGACTCGTCGGGTGGCTTCTCACGGTCGTCCTCCCACTCGCGCTGTTCGGGGTTGGTCTCTATCTGCTAACCGGCGACAGACCGAACTGGCTCTCCTCTGTCGGAAGACGGGCGTAGAAGAACTGTTATCTATCCGATTCGGAATTACACCGGCGTTTTTTCCAGACAGCTCACCTGTTCCCAATCGCGGCTGTCGTCCAATCGGTAGAGTCGCTGGCGAGCGTCCGGAATGTACACTTCTTCAGTGACGGCACCGACTTCCGTCAGATTTTCCAACGCGCTTCTGACCGTCCGCGCCGATAACCGCGACCGCTGGACGATTTCTTTCTGTGTGTGGGCACCGCTGTACTCTAACACTTTGAACACGAGCTTCGCGCTCGGCGGTAGGTCACACAGGCTTGTCAGGGTCTGCTTTTCCATGAATTGGACGACGAACGCCATCCACTAAACGGCTCGCTAACGCACAGGTAACCCGGTGTCACGAATGTCACCCGCCAAAAAGCGTAGGTTCTATCATTGAGGACTGTGAATGGGTAAGTATGCAGCCTGAACTTGCAAGTCGGGAGCACACAACTGACATCGACCGACTGTTCTGCCGCGAGTGTGGGGAGCGGTTCGAAGCGGATACGGCGACCGACGACGGCTGGCGGTATCGATGCCCGAACGAGGATTGTGACGGCTCTGGCATCCGTGAAGACCTCTATCCCGTAGAGGACGTACTGCCGTCGCACCGATAATCAATCGACTTTTCGTTTTCACGCTCCCGCGTTTTTGCCATCTATTTTCCTCCCGTTTCTTTCTCCGGCGGACGGATGGAAACCCTTTAAGTCACCGCACTGCACGAAAACGAACATCAGATGCGGTCCGACGGACTCGTCATTCAATTGCTCGCGACGCTCCTGCTCGTTGCCGGTTTCGTCCTCACCGGTTACGCACTCCTCCAGCCGCCGCAAAGCGCCACGACGTACACTCTCACCGTCGAACAGGTGAGCGAAAACGAACCGGGCGTGCGCTCTTCGTCGGTGCAGTACGGCGACCTTTCCGACGAGGCGCGGCTCGCGTTCGGACGCGCGAAGCTACAAGAGTCCTACGAGATGGAAGAAGAACTGCCCGACCAACTGCGAAACTCGTTCGTCATCGCCAGCGACCTCGTGTACCGAATCGAAATCGGCGAACGCGAACACATTACCGAGCGGATGGCGAGCCTATTCGGGGGAACCACGACCGCCCTCATCGGCGCGTTCGTCTTCGTTTCGTGGCTCGACGTGGTCAGCGGCTTCCGGTCGGAGTCGAACTGAGGCGGTTTCGGGGGATTTTTCACGTGCCGCCGGTCAGCATTTCCACATCGTTTTTGAACTCGTTCGCGTACTCGCGTCGGAGTCGAAGCGCCTCTTCGCGGGGAAGCGTCCATCCGTTTTCGATACGCTGTGAAATCGGATAGTAGCGCGACACGTCGAATCCCATGGTAGTCAGATAGTCCTGCACGCGGAGCGATGCGACGCCCTCCTTGATGGCTTCCTCACTGAGTTCGCGCAGTTCTGAGAACGGCGGTATCCCGATTTGCTCGGTTCGAACGCCGGTTTCCCCGATGGTTACGTCCTTGTACTCCGTCTGTTGGAGGAGGTTCGACATTTCGCTCACGAGCCGAATGATTTGGCTCGGAAGCGCGGTGTCCGGTGCACGCCATTCCACCGTAGGCGATTTGTGACGAAGTCGAACCGGAGTTAGCACCGTATCGTCGCGGTGGAAGTAGTTCCCGAACGTTTCCGGATCGATGCCGCTCTCCCGCGCGAGAACTTGTAGAGTGTGATACTGCTCGTCGATGCGGGCTTCCCACTGGTCTTCGTTTTCGACGTAGTCCCACAGGTCACGGTAGCGGGCGAACGTCGTGTGCGATTCGTAGCGATACACCGCGGCGCGGGACGAACATGCCACCCTGTTTCCGCTGATGTACGGCGAGGAACAGACGAGGGCGAGCGCCGGATCGAGTGCGGTGAGCAGATTCAGTTGCCGAACTACGTTGCCGCGGTCGAAATGGACGTGCGTGCCCGCACAGTTCATCGCGTACTCCATGTCGTCGCCGTACATACTCTTCAGTAATCGTCCGCGTTCGCTCGTAATTTCGAGCGATTCCCGTGTAAGTGGTGTTCCGAGTGGAACCAGTGACTGTCCCTTGTCTTCCGCCGCATCGGAGACGGTTCGAAGCGTTCGTCCGAACTCGCGGCGTAGTTCCTCCGTCCCCGAAACGGGCGGCGTCTGTATCTCTATCAACGGTGCGACGAACTCGGGTACGATGTACTCGCTTACGTCGAACAGTTCGTCCGTTTCGGTCGCCAGCTCACCCGATTCATCGATTACCCAGTATTCCGCTTCGACTCCGATTTTCATTTCCCAACCCCCGGTCGGTGACCGATAACCCATTCCCCCGCAACGCAAATCGAATGCCACCGAACGTTGTGCATAGTACGTCAGCCGAGGGCAAATAACTTACGCGAATTATTTCATCACGGATTCGGTTGCACGCTCTTCGACAAAATAATTTCTTTCCACCGGATTCGATTCAGAGCGGCCAAAACGCGGCGATACCGAGAACCGTCACGACCGACAGGAGCAGTTGGAGCGGCGCACCGATTCGAAAGTAATCCGTGAACTTGTACCCGCCCGGGCCGTAGACGAAGAGGTTCGTCTGGTAGCCGACCGGCCCGAGGAACGACGTCGAGGCGGCGAACGTCACCGCGAGGACGAACGCGAAGGGATTGGCGTCTATTCGGAGCGCCGCCTCGACGGCGACAGGAATCATCACGACGACGCTGGCGTTGTTGCTGATGACTTCGGTGATGAGACCGGTAGCAATGTAAAACACCCAGAGGACGACGATAACGGGGAGGAAATCCGCGCTGCTGGCGACGAGTCCGCCGAGGAGTTCCGCACCGCCCGACGCTTCGAGGGCGATGCCGAGCGGAATGACCCCCGCGAGCAGGAAGATGACGTTCCACTCCACCGAGTCGTACAGCTCGTGGGCTTTCAGCACGCCGGTTGCGACCATGGCCACCACGCCCGCCAGGGCGGTCACGAGAACCGGGTAGACGCCGAGCGCGGCGAGGAGGACAACGCCAGCGATGATGGCGAGAGCCGCGGGAATCTTCTCCGTTCGGTAGTCCGGGTCGGCGACTTCGTGTGCGACGATAAAATCCCGGTTCGCGGCGAGGCGGTCGATATTATCCGCCGATGCCTGCATGAGCAGCGTATCGCCGACGCGAATCCGAACCCGATCGAGCCGCTCGTGGATGAGTTCGCCGTGACTCCGGAAGGCGAGAACCGTCGCGCTGTAGTTTTGGCGGAACGTCGAACTCGAAAGCGTTTCCCCGACGAGTTCGGAACCGGACGGAATGACGACTTCGACGAGCGTTTGTTCTTCGCCGGGGTCGAACGTTTCGTCCGTCGGCGTGCCGACCAGCGTTAAATCATCGAGCGTCACGAGCGACCGAAGCGTCGAACGGTCGGTTCGAAGTTTCAGCACGTCGCCCGCGCGAATCGTTTTCTGGCCGATGGGTTCGATGAACGTCTCGTCGTCGCGGACGATTTGGACGATGTCGGCGTCGAAAATCGCCGCATCGATGGCTTCATCGGCGGTTTTCCCGACGAGCGCCGACCCCTCGTTGACGACGATTTCGGTCAGGTACTCTCCCATCTCGTACTCCTCGATGTAATCTTCCTCCGGCGGAACGCGCTCCGGCAGGAGTCGATGCCCCACGAGTAGCAGATAAAGGCTGCCGGTAACGAGGACGATGACACCGAGTCCGGTGAACTCGAACATGGAGAATGCGTGAAGTCGCGGATCGGGCGTCGTCGCGGCCAATCGCCCCGCCACGTTGCTGGCGAGGATGTTGGTGGAAGTGCCGATGAGGGTGAGCATCCCGCCGAGCATGGAGGCGTAGGAGAGCGGAATCAGCAGCTTCGAGGGTGACGTTTTCCCCTCGTGGGCGAGGTCGGTGATGACGGGAACCAAAATTGCGACGACCGGTGTGTTGTTCACGAATCCGGAGGCCGGTCCGGCGACGCCGATCGTGGCGAACAGCTGCTTTCTGAGGTCGGTGCCCGCGAAATCCGCCAGCTTGCTTCCGAACAGTTGGACGACTCCGGTTTGGCTCACTCCGGAACTCAGGATGAGCATCGCCAGCACGGTGATGGTCGCCTCGTTGGAAAAGCCGGAAATTCCCGTCGCCGGGTCGATGCCCGTCCACGGTTCCAGAACCATCAGCGTGACCATTATCAGAATTGCGGTCACATCGACGGGAAGGAGTTCGGTTGCGAAGAGAACGAGCGCGAGGAAGACGATAGCGAACACTACAAGCATGTCAGTTGTCACTCCGGCAACCCCGACCTGCAACATGGCTTGCTGTACGGATGGTTCCCTGATAACGGTTTTTTCTGTCGGTTGTAGCGTTCCACAAAGATAGATTTCCGAACAGTTTGACGCGTGAGCTTTGGAATCGGCGTTTTCGCTCGCCCACCGCGCTATCTATGAACGGAAAATCTGATAGATGCGATTGAATATACCGACACCACGCCCGTTTCACAATGAGATTGGTAGTGGCGAGAGGACGGTTGCAGTTGCAAACGGTAGGACATATTTAAATGAAATGGTATGATATGAATGGCGTGCTGAGCACAGAGATTGTAGGTAGCAAGGCGATATTGTGAACACAGCGGTATGGGGCATCCCTTTGGTAGTTCAATACAATCTCCTTGTATGAATTACAGTCACGGAAACCTGGACTGTGCCGGAAATCTGCACCACGTTGAACTGTGTACCACTAATCTGGAGGGATCGATTGGCTTTTGGGGATGGTTGTTGGGTGAATTGGGATACACGCCGAAGAACGACTGGGAGAATGGTCGTTCTTGGATTAAGGAGCCGACGTATATCGTCGTTAAACAAGCGGTCGACTCCGAACATCCATTCGACCGAGAGGCATCAGGATTGAATCACCTCGCGTTCCACGCCAGTTCTCGTGAGCAGGTTGATGAACTGACCACAGGTATTCGTGAGAGAGATGACTCGACGGTTCTCTATGAGGACCAACATCCCTACGCAGGTGGATATTATGCGCTCTATTGTGAAGACCCGGAAGGTGTCAAGGTAGAGATCGTCGGGCCAGAGTAAATCGACCGATACGCGCCCGCTATTCAGCACGCTATCAAATTATCACTGATTGAGCATTTCAACGAGGTCAAACGGGACTACACCAACAAAATCAGTATTTCCAGACAGATCTTCTCGAACTCGCTTTCGCTTTGCCTCACCGAATCTCCTCTCATCTCACCAACTCTTCTATCATCTCGATTTCATCGACCGAAAGCCCGTAGGCCCGATACACCAGTCGGTCGATGGCGGCATCAGTTCGGGCTATTTTTCGCTCCAACTCCTCCGCCCGCCGATTCGCCTCGATGAACTCGCGGGCGCTATCGGGTTCCGGAACGCGGAGTGATTTCAGTCTGTCGAGGGGGGAGATTGTTTTCGTCGCCCGATTGGTGAACCCCTCGCGCGCCGCAGCTTGAGGGACGTACCGCGCGAGCAGATCGCGCCGTTCCGTGTTCCCTTCGAACACCAACGCCGGAATCGGGTCGGTTTCCGTGAACCCCCACGAATCGGTTTCAGACGCCCTGTCGGCTCTATTTTCCGAACCGTCGTCGGGTCGGTATCGCGCCGTCGCAGAAATAACGAGTTCGCGACTCTCCTCACGAACAATTTTCTCCGCCACCGACACGGTTCCGAGTCGAAGGCCATCCCGCGTTTCGCTCGTTTCGGACAGCATCGAATCGGTTCCGGCTTTCTGCGCCAATTCGCCCAATCGCGGGCCGTCCCCGTCCGGCAATCGAATTTCGATGGTTTCTCTTTCGCGTCGAAGATCGCTCATTCGCGCCGCGAGCGCGACCAGCGTCTCCCGCTCGGGTTCGCCGATTTCTGCCGGAACCGGCAGTCGGCGCGCGAACATCGGTTTGAATCGCAGGTATCCTCCGCTGACGTGAGTGCCGCCGTACACCTGTTGGAACCAGCAGGTCGCCACCGACGAGTTGATGACTGCGAGGAGGTAGCGAATCGGCAGGTCGGAATCGGAACGAACGCTGTAGAGGGTGTTCAGGGCGTACAACCCCTCATCGTCGTAGGCCGCGACGGGGCGCTCGCTGATGTCCCGAAGGAGCAACTTTTCGGCCTCGAACACGTCCCGGTCGCGCAAACTACCGTACTCGCCGTCATCGATGAGGGAGGGGTCGAATCGAATCCACTTTCCGCCCCACTCCAATCCGTACCGCGAGACATCGCCGCCGCTCACGAGTCGTTCGCAGTCCGGGCGGGGAGTGTCAACGACGAGCTTGTCCCGCACGTTTCCAGTGTGGATTCCCTCGGTTTGGCTGACGTGCGAACCCAGTTCGTCGTTTTCGCGGCGGAGTCGTTCCGCAATCGAAACGAACGTCGGGTCGATTCCGACCGGAATCACTCGGCCGCCGAGTTCGTCCACGAACGACCGCGAGAGGTGGCTTTCGACGGCTCCTGTCCTTTCCGTCTTTCCGATTGTTTCGCCCTGTCGAATCCGAATCGACTCCGTCGGCCCGGCACCCGCCTCGACGGTGACGACGAGCGGATAGACGCTGACGTCCGCGAAGACGGACACCTCCGAGACGTCCAGCAGTTCGACCAGACGATGCCGGTCGAGCAGATGGTCGCGGAGGGTTCGTCCGTACCGCGCCGTCGTCCACTTGTTCGGGACGACGCAGGACACCCGCTCGCCGAGTTCGACCATTCGCTCCACGAACGGAACGTAGAGGTCGAACGCTCCTTTCACGGTGTCGAATTGCGATTTGAGCGCTGCTTTCCGTTCGTCCGAAATGTGCCGACTTCGGACGTAGGGGGGGTTGCCGACTACCGCATCGAAATCGTCCCTTTCGGCGTCGAACTGGCTCGCTCCGGGCCAGGTTGACAGCTCAGCCAGCGAATCGCCCACACGAAGATTTTCCGCGGGCCACAATCCGACTTCGAGCCACACCGCAGACCGGGCCAGCTCCACCGCCAGCGGGTCGATATCCACGCCGAAAACGCAGTTCTCGGCCACCGTTCTCCGCATCTCGTCCGATTCGTCGCCACGCAGTTCGGCCAGACGGTTGATTGCACAGGTCAGAAAATGGCCGCTTCCCATCGCCGGGTCGAGAACCGTCGCGTCCGGGTTTCCGGCGACTGCTCGTGACACGGCGTACTGAACCACGTTTTCGGGCGTGTAGTACGCGCCAACGGACGCCCGTTGCGTCGCGTCCTCCGTGAGTCGAACGTTCCCGTCGGAAACGGTCGGTTCGCAGTCGAGTAGTCGTTCGTAGATACCGCCGAGATGACGCGTTGTGAGTGTCTCGTATTCGATTTCTCCGAGAACGGATTCGAGTCTCGTCGCCGTCTCCGGCGGCAGCGACTCGAACAGGTTCCGCCGTTGTTCGAGTTCGTTTCCCTGCGCAAACGGCGGGTCGTCCCGTCCTCGCTCCGCGGAATAACCCGAAACGAGGGCGCGAAACACGCCGACGAGCGCGGCGTCGAACGCCTGTCGCGGGTCGATTTCCGCCTCGCGAAGCAAATCTCCCGTAACCAGTTCCAGGGCGCTCCGAACGCGTCCGCCGAATCGCTCCGCAGGTGGCCCGTCCGTGCCGCGGAGTTCGTCCATTGCTTCTACCTCACTCTGGGATCGGATAAGTTTTCACCCAGCTTACAAGGCTGATTCCACATAGGGCGGGGAACAGTACGGAACGAGCGGTCGCTCACTCCGCGTAGAGCGAGTAGGCGATCGCGGCGAAGCCGATCGCGGTGAGCGCGCTTTCGATGACGAGGACGAGGTTGCGGTCGATTTGGAACGCTTGGTCAGCGATTCCGGCGAGGAACGCGCCGAGGGTGACGATGCCGAACCCGATTGCCAGTAACCGAAGCGCTTGCGACCCGGTTCGGCGGTACGCCTTGAACGCGAAGTACGTTATCACCCCTCCGAGGGCGAGCGTGAGCGTTTTGAGCACGATGACGATTGGTGAGACGTTCATGTTTCCTTTCGTACCTCCGACCACAGCCGTTCGAGACGCTCGTCGGTCGTTCGCGGCGGGCGCTCTATCGTTACGTCGAACTCACAGTCGTCCGTCAGCGAGATGTTCACCGATTCGACGGCGAGTCGGTATCTGGACGTATGATGGCCATCTTCGCGGATTTTGGTCAACTCCCTGACGAGAGATGCCGCAGTGAGCATATCCAGTTTTCGGTAGAGCGTCGAGAGCGGAATGTCGGTTTCGTCGGCGAGTTCGCGCGCGGTCTGCGGGTCGTTTAACTCCATGATGATTCGTCGGCAGGCGGGGTCGTCGAGAGCTGCGAGTACGTCCTGCAACTCGGGCGCGTCGTCTGCCAAATCCCGCACCATTCGAATTCGTCTTCCGCGTCTCGATACATAATTGGTTCGACTACTGGCATCGTTTTCATTCTCCGAGAATCACCGAAAATCGAGTGACGATGCGGTGACCCACCCCGTCATTTCCGCTGTTCAGCGGCGAATGTCGAAGAGTTCGTAGTCGTGGTCGGGAACGTATCTCCTGAACAACAGGCTGTTTCCGAGCACGCTCACGCTGGAGAAGGCCATCGCGGCCGCCGCGAGCGCGGGCTGCAGGAGTCCGAGCGAGGCTAGCGGAATCATCGCCGTGTTGTATCCCAACGCCCAGAAGAGATTTTGCTTGATTTTCGAGAGCGTCCCCTCCGAGATGCGGATGGCTTTCACGACGTCCCGCAGGTCGTCCCGCATGAGCGTCACGTCCGCGGCTTCGATAGCCACGTCGGTTCCGCTTCCGATGGCGGTTCCGACGTATGCCGACGCGAGTGCGGGCGCGTCGTTCACGCCGTCGCCGACCATCATCGCTCGTTTGCCCTCCGACTGCACATCCTCGATGACGTCCGCTTTCTGGTCGGGTAAGACTTCGGCGCGGACGCTTCCGGGGTCGATTCCGACCCGCTCGGCCACTGCTTCGGCGGTTCGCTCGTTGTCGCCCGTGAGCATGAGTACGTCAAGTCCCCGCGCTTTGAGGTCGCTCACGGCCTCCCCTGCGCTCTCTTTTACCTCGTCGGCGTCCGCGACGACGCCGACGAGGTATCCGTCCGCGGCGACGAGCATGGCCGTCTTCCCCTCGTGTTCGAGGCGCTCCATCGCGTCGCTCGCGGGAGTCGGGTCGATTCCCTCGTCGCGCATGAGTTTCCGATTGCCGACGACGACCTCGCCGTGACTCGTCTTCGCGCGAACCCCGTGGCCGGGGACGTTTTCGAACGAACTCGGTTCCACGACTTCGATACCCCGCTCGCGCGCGCCGTCCACGATGGCGCGCGCGAGCGGGTGTTCGCTTCCGCGTTCCGCGCTGGCCGCCGCGGCGAGGACGAACTCCTCGGTGAGTTCATCCTCGGGTTCGAGTTCGTCCACCAGCGTTTCGGTTCCGCCATCGGTGGTTCTGTCTACGACTCCCCCATCAGTCGTCGGTTCGAGGGCGACCACATCGGTCAGGTGCATTTTGCCTTCGGTGAGGGTGCCGGTTTTGTCGAAGACGACCGTATCGGTGTCCCGCACGCGCTCAAGCACATCGCCACCTTTGAACAGGACGCCGGTTCGCGCACCGATTGCGGTGCCGACCATCGTGGCCGTCGGGGTCGCGAGTCCCAGCGCGCAGGGGCAGGCGATGAGCACCGCGCTGGCGAAGACGACGACGGCGAACTCGAATCCCGAGACGCTTCCCCCAGCTATTTCCGGGCCGCCCGCAACCGGACTCCAGAGCGGAAGCGCGTTCACGAATCCGGCGAGAACTTCGGGAAAGAGATACCAGACGGCGCCCCAGAACAGCGCGTTGGCGATGACCGCCGGAACGAAGTACGCGCTGATTCTGTCCGCGAGGTTCTGAATTTCGGGTTGGCGGGCTTGGGCATCTTTCACCATCTGGACGATTTGCTGGAGGGCGGTTTCGCCTCCGACCCTCGTCGCCCGAACCGTGAGCATTCCGTTTTCGTTGATGGTCGCGCCGATGACTTCGTCGCCGTCCTCTTTTTCGACCGGCACCGACTCGCCGGTTACCATCGACTCATCAACCGCGCTTTCGCCGTCCACGACGACGCCGTCGGTCGGAATCTTCTCGCCGGGACGGACGCGAAGTTGGTTGCCGACTTCGACCTCCTCCAGCGGTATTTCGCGCTCCTCCCCGTTTTCGACCACGATTGCGGTGTCGGCTTCCAGTTCGAGCAGTTCGCGCAGGGCGTCGCTGGTCCTGCCCTTCGAGCGCGCCTCCAACCAGTTGCCCATCGTGATGAATACGAGGATGAGCACCGCGCTGTCGAAGTAGGTGCCGCCGGGAACGAACGCGAGCATGACCGCGACGCTGTAGAGGTAGGCCGTGGTCGAACCCAGCGCGATGAGCACGTCCATGTTCGCCGTCCGGTTCTTGACGAGTGCCTTATACGAGTTCTCGTAGAACTCCTTGCCCAGGAGGATTTGGACGGGCGTTGCCAGCAGGAACTGGACGACCTGCATATCCACGCCGAACAGCGTCTCGCCGAGCAGTTCCGGGAAGAACAGGTGCTCGAACATGAAGGCGAGAAGCGGAAGCGCGAGGACGGCCCCGAACAGCGTCAGTCGGAACTGCTTGCGAATCTCGGCGTCGCGGGCCGCTTGGCGTGCGTCGCCCTCGCTCCCATTTTCACTGCCGTTTCCATCAGCAGTTTCAGTCTGCCCCTCTTCACGAACCGGGGCGTACCCTGCATCCTCGATGGCTGCATAGAAATCTGAAACGGTCGCCTTGGCGGGATTGTACTCGACGCTGGCCTCGTCGGTGGCGAAGTTGGCGTCGGCGCTGATGACGCCGGGTGCCGAGTTGAGGGCTGTCTCCACCGATTCCGAGCAGTTCGCACAGGACATGTCGGTGATTCCTACCGTCGTCGTCGCGCGAACCGGGTCGTAGCCAGCGTCCTCGACGGCCGCGTAGATTTCGGCCAGTGAGATCTCCTCGGGGTCGTACTCGACGTTGGCTTCGTCGGTGGCGAAATTGACGTTCGCCTCCTGTACCCCGTCGAGCGATTCGAGCGCCTCGGTGACTGTCCCCGAGCAGTTCGAACAACTCATCCCGCGGATGTCGAGGTGCATTTTTTGCGTCACGATTGTCTCCTTACGTTCGTCTAGGGGAGGCTTCTTCATTCACGTTGTCCTTTAGAAACGAGCGATTCGAGCCACAGAGACCTTGGATAATGAGATGAAAAACGAATCAAATCATGTCTCCGAATTCATTTCCTTGAAATTCGTTTTCCGTCGCGATTCGCTCCATCTATCCGTGGATTTTTAAGTCAATACGAAGTCAAATTTGACTGATGCGTCGCGCCCTCCTCGCAATCGCCCTCTCGCTGTTGCTCTCCACCGCCGGATGCAGTACGTTTCTCGGTATCGACGGTCGGAATCCAGATTCGAACCCAGCTACGACGACTACATCGCCTTCGAGTGAACTCGTGCCTGGTCTCTCCACGGACGGCCTGACGAATCGGTTCGACCTCGTCGATGCACACTCTCGCGTTTTGCAGGAGGATTCCTACACGATGCGAGTTCGTAGCGTCGGGAAACTCGATGGAAACGTTTCGTATCGGTACAACGCGACCGAACGCCGCGGAGAGAACGGTAGCCACCACGATTTCGCCGTCCGTCAGACGACGAACTCCTCGACGCGGATTCGTTCCTATCGAAAGGGTGTGTGGTCGAACGGCGACCTGAGACTCTCGATGCAGGAGAGAAACGACAACACGACGTACAGACGAGGTTCCGTCGGCCATCTGAACCCATCGCAAAATAATCCGCCCTTGTACTCCCAAAATCGTAATCAACTTCAGTCGCTTTTGCTGGCGTTCGACGTCACGAGCGTCAAGCGGATCGACGCCGACTCCGGAACGCCGCGGTATCGCGTCACGGCGTCCGAACTCGCGAATCGCGACGCACTTTCGCACTATCTCGAATCGGTGGCAAACGCTTCGCTCGTTTTCGTCGTGGATACGTGGGGACTGATTCATCAGTATCAGTTCGAAGCGACCGGAATGGCTGACGACCAACCTGCGCGAATCACGGAGTCGATGCGAATTTCGGACATCGGACGAACGACCGTCTCGCGGCCGTCGTGGTACGGACAGGCAATGGAAACAGGGAACAGTTCTCGGTGATAGGACGGATTTTACCGCCGACTCGCTTGCGCCTGCTCCGGCAGCGACGCGGTTCGCGCTTCTCGCATGACGCGCCCGCCGAGCGCCGCCAGCAGGACCCCGACAACTGCGTCGCCCCAGAGAGGAAGGGGCCCGGCGGTCGGAACGACGAAGGGCCGCGTCACCTGCCAGAGACCGAGAAGTCCGAGGAGGCCACCAGCCGCGATGCTCACCCGGCGGTTCCGCCACGAGCAGACGAGCCCGTAGAAAGCAAGGAGCAGGACGGCGACGCCGACGACCATGTCGTTCCAGAAGTTCGACGCGAACATCACCTCGTAGACGACGAACGGTGCGAGTAGTAACCACATACCGATTGGTATGCCCGCCAAAATCGTCCTTTTTCCTCCGCTTGAATTTCGACTCATACCGTTTCCCCCCTCATTGTCCTGTACCCCAGACGACCGTTCTGCCGATAAGTCGAACGGCTGTGTCAACAGTTCAACTTTCACTATTACAAATCTAGTTGTTTTATCCACACGGGTCGCGTAGACGCCGTCGATGCGCGAAACTGCGCCGCTTTCGGATTCGCATACCGTGATGAGTGAAATTCTGATGCCGAACGACGCGAACAACCTCGGTCGGGCACTCGGCGGCTCCGTTCTCCACTGGATGGACATCTGTGCCGCCATCGCGTCCCGTCGGTTTTCCCGACGGCAGGTCGTTACGGCGTCGATGGATCACGTCGATTTCCTCGGTCCCATCGACCTCGGCGACATCGTTACCGTCGAAGGGTACGTCTTCGAAACCGGGCGGACGAGCATGGATGCGTTGGTCAACGTCCGAGCGGAACGCCCGAGCGAGAACGAAACGCAGGATACCGCGACGTCGTTTTTCACGATGGTCGCGCTGGACGAAGACGAACGACCCGCGTCGGTTCCGGAGGTCTGCTGTCCGACCGACGAGCAAGAAACCTTCCGCGACGACGCCCTCCGGCGCCGTCACAAACGCAGGGAATCGTTGGAATCCGCGGATTCGCCCGAACCGTCGGTTTAAACGGGTCGAACCACAGATTCGCACTTTGACAGGTCGCTACGACCAGTCGAGCGACCCGCCGCTCTGATACTCCGTGACCTGGGTTTCGAAGAAGTTCTTTTCCTTGTTCAGGTCGGTTTGTTCGGACATCCACGGGAACGGATTGTTGGTTCCGTACCGTTCGGGGAGGTCAAGCTGTTCCAATCGGCGGTCGGCGATGTGTTCGACGTAGTCGGCGAACTGCTCGGCGCTCATGCCGAGTATCTCGTTCGGACACGCCTCGTACGCGTAGATTTTCTCCAATTCGACGGCTTCCGTAATGAGGTCGATGACCTCGCCGCCGAACTCGTCCGTCCAGATACCGGGATTCTCCGCTCGAATCTCGTTAATGAGGTCGATGCCGAATCCGAGGTGAAGCGATTCGTCGCGCATGATGTACTCGAACTGCTGGCCGATTCCGACCATCTTGTTCTGGCGTTTCAGACCGAGCATCATGGCGAATCCGGCGTAGAAGAAGATTCCCTCCATAATAACGTAGAACCCGACGAGGTCGCGGACGAACTCGCGAATATCCTCCTCCGTTTCGATGGTGAAATCGGGCCGATTGATGGCACGGGTGAGGTTCACGACGAACTCGTCTTTTTCCTCGATGGAGGGAACCCGTTCGTACATCCCGTAGAGGTGGTCGGGTTCGAAGCCGAGCGAATCACAGCAGTAGATGAACGTGTCCGTGTGAATCGCCTCCTCGTAGGCCTGTCGAAGGAGGTACTGCCTGCATTCGGGGGCGGTCACGTACTCGTACAGCGCGAGGACGATGTTGTTTGCGGTGAGCGATTCGGCGGTCGAGAAGAAACCGAGGTTCCACTCGATGAGTTGGCGTTCGGCGTCCGAGAGAGCGTCTCCGTTCCACTGGGAGACGTCGTCCTGCATCGGGATTTCCTGCGGTACCCAGTTGTTGTTGACGCCTGCTTCGTAGTACTCGCGCGCCCAGTCGTAGTTTATCGGCAGTATCTTGTTCGGGTCGTGTTCCGCGTTGTTGTTGATAATCGGCATGGGTTGTGTGCAAAATCGTTTCTTTTCGCTTTACTGGCAGGCGTCGCAGGTCGGATCGGAGACGGTACAGAGTTCATCGTCTCCGGTTTGTTGTTCGCCGGTTCGCCGCCCGCCGTCGGTTTCGGCCGATTCCGATTGCGGAGCGTTTCGATGCTGACTCTTTCCGTACTCGGCCATATCCAGCGTCGATTTCTCTATCTGGGACGCGCCGAGCGTCCGGAGGTAGTACGTCGTTTTCAGCCCCAACTGCCACGCGGTTTTATAGATGTCGTCGAGGAGCGTGCCGTCCGTCGATGGGAAAAAAACGTTGTGCGAAACCGACTGGTCAATCCACGTCTGGCGATGCGCGGTCAACCTGAGTTGGTGTCGCGGATCAATTTCGAACGCGCCGCGATACAACTCCTGTAGATCGTCCGGAACGGCGTCGATTTCTTGTACGGAACCGTCGTGGTACTTGATTCGGTCTATCATCTCCTCGTCCCAGAGGTCTTCTCGCTTGAGACGCTCAACGAGGTGGTCGTTGACGATGGTAAAGCCGCCCGACATGTTCGATTTCACAAAGAGGTTCGAGTACAGCGGTTCGATGGAGGGCGTCGTCCCGTTGATGGTCGAAACCGTGGCGGTCGGCGCGATAGCCATCGTGTTCGAATTTCGCATCCCGTGCTCCTCGACGTGTTCGCGCACGACGTACCAATCGAGCGTTTCCTCGCGGTCGGTCGGAATCGCTCGTCCGCGTTCGGATTCGAGCAAATCGACGGTGTCCTGCGGGAGCAGCCCGCGGTTCCACTTCGACCCCTCGTAGGAGGGGTACGTCCCGCGCTCGGCGGCGAGTTTCGAGGAGTTGAAAATCGCGTGATAGGAGACGAACTCCTGCCAGCGGTTCGCTTTTTCCACCGCCTTTTCCGAGTTCATCGGCACGTCTAGTTCCATCAGGGCGTCGTGGAAGCCCATTGTTCCGAGTCCGACCGGTCGGTGTTGCATGTTCGACTGTTCGGCCTGTTCGGTCGGGTAGAAACAGAGGTCGACGACGTTGTCCAGCATCCGCATCGCGGTTTCGATGGTTTCCGCGAGATGTTCGCGGTCGAGCATCGCGGGCGAGTCCGCCTGCTCGGTCTCCGCGGAACTCCGTTCCGCGCTCTCCCCGTCGGAGACGTGCGTGGCGAAGTTGACGCTCCCTAGATTACAGACTGCGTGTTCCTCCTCGCTCGTGTTTAGGGTAATCTCCGTACAGAGGTTCGAGGAGTGAACCGTCCCAACGTGGTCTTGCGGCGAACGGACGTTACATGGGTCTTTGAACGTTATCCACGGATGGCCCGTCTCGAACAGGCGGGTGAGCATCTTGCGCCACAGCTCTTGGGCGTCTACCTGCTCGTACTGCCGGAACTGCCCGTCTTCGGCCTTTCGTTCGTACTCCGAATACCGCTCCTCGAACGCTTCGCCAGATAGGTCGTGCAGGTCGGGCACCTCATCGGGACTGAACAGCGTCCACTCCTCGCCGTTTTCGACCCGCTTCATGAACAAATCCGGAATCCACGCCGCCGTGTTCATGTCCGGCGTGCGCCGACGCTCGTCGCCAGTGTTGCGTTTCAGGTCGATGAAGGCGGGGAAATCCATGTGCCAGCAGGCGAGGTAACCGCAGGACGCGCCGCGGCGTTTTCCGGAGCGGTTGATGGCCGCCGTCACGTCGTTGCTGATGCGGAGGAACGGCACGACGCCGGTCGATTCGACGCCCGTGGACTCGATGAGCGCGCCGCCCGCTCGGAGGTTCGTCCAATCGTTTCCGAGACCGCCGCTCCACTTCGACAGCATCGCGTGGTGCTTGTACGAGTCGAAGATGTGCTCTAAGTCGTCCTGCACCGTCGTCAGGTAGCACGAGGAGAGCTGTGGGTGGGTCGAACCGCTGTGAAAGAGCGTCGGCGTCGAGGGGGTGAACTCCAGTTTCGAAAGCACGTCGTAGAACTCCTTCGCCCGTCGCTGCGGGTCGTCTTCCTCGATTGCCAGTCCCATGGCGACGCGCATCCAGAACGCTTGGGGCAGTTCGAGATGCTCCCCGTTCTCCTCTGTTTTGAGAAAGTATCGCTGGTATAGTGTCTCTATCGCCATATATTCGAATTTCTCGTCGCGACTCGGTTCGAGATACTCCGCGAGTTCTTCGAGGTCGAACCGTTCGACGAGTCGGTCATCGAGCAGGTCGATTTCGACCGCACGCTCGAGATTGGCGACGAAAGTCGCGCGGTACTCGCGGTCGAGTTCGTAGCCCGTCAGGTCGTCGCCCATGACTTCGCGGTAGTAACGTTGCCGAAAGACGCCCGCCGCGATACGTTTGAACGCGGGTTCGCGCTCGACTCGTGCGGTGAGCGCCTGTAGAACGGCCTGATATATCTCGTCGGTCGATGCGCCGTCGTACAGCGAACGCTCGATTTCGGTCCGCAGGTCGTCGCGCTCGTCGTCTGAGAGGGTCGTTTCGTAGCCCGTGCGTGCTCGGTCGAGAATCGACCGGACGGTGGTCGTTGCAGTAGATTGGTGGCTCATGTATTATCGGATTGGTCGGTCGAATCGGACGCATCGAGTTCGGAATCGAGAACCGCGTCGAGTTCGCGGAGGAACTCCTCGGGTTCGGAGAAGGCCTTGTAAACCGAGACGAATCGGATGTACGCGACTTGGTCTACCTCGCGTAATCGCTCGGAGACGAGGTCGCCAACCAGGCTGGACGAGACGATACGGGTTTCGCGGGATTGCAGGTCGGATTCGACCGCTTCGACGAGATTCGTCACGTCCTCCTCGGTCACGCTGCGCTTCTCGACGGCGCGCTCGATACCAACGCGGAGTTTCTCGGCGCTGAACGATTCGATGCTTCCGTCGCGTTTCTTCACTTGGAGGGAGTCCCACTCCGGACGCTCGTAGGAGGTGAATCGGAACGAGCACCGTTGGCACTCGCGCCGTCGTCGCACCGACATTCCGTCGGCGCTCGTTTCGGTATCAATGACTCGCGTGCGCTCGTTCCCGCAGTCCGGGCAGTTCATAGTTGTCACTACGTGCCCTCCAGTGTTGTAACCCTATATGTGGGGTGTCGGTGCTTCAGCCGCAATATGTGGTGTCTGACTGTGCGCCCATAAAGGTTACCCAATCAACTTGGAATAGTACAATCACAGTTGTATTAGGTGGCACAACCGATATACACGTCTCTAAAATGAATTACGGATTTGGATTCTCGGCTCCCTCGAAATACTCAGTAGGTGATACGAATCGTGTACTGAATATCGAGGATACAGTCAGCGACGGACAGAGTTTGTTTCAAAGTGGAGTGGTTAAACACGTCGATAGATTGGAACTGGGTATCGGTCACCAACGCTCAGATTCGTTCGACAACCGAGAGTAAACCGGGGAACGAGGTTTCGTTCGTCTCGAACGCTACTTCCTGCGTTTCCAAGACGTTCCACTCCGTTGTGAAGGCGGAAGATACGTCGTTAGGAGTGAGGGGATTCGGCCCCCCATCCTCCGGGGCACCTTCAGCAAATCCGACGAGGAACACACGACCTCCCACCGAGACGATACCAGCAAGTTCGCGAGCGTAGTCTTCGCGCTGTTCGTTCTGGAACGCGTGGAACAAACCACTGTCCAGCACGATGTCGAACGTTCCGATGTCGGTGGGAACGTCCAGTGCGTCTGCGACCCGGAACGTCGCGTCGAGACCCCGTTTTTCGACCCTCTCCCGCGCTTGCTCGATTCCCTTTTTAGAGAAGTCTATGCCCACGGCTGTATGTCCCTCCGCTGCTGCCCAGAGTGCGTGCGTTCCGGTTCCGCATCCAACGTCAAGGACACGACCTGATAACCCATCACTTCCGACAGCGTTTACGAGAGCTGGCTGTGGCTTACCGGTGTTCCACGGAGAGACGGTCTCACTTTCGTACACCTCGTTCCACCACCTCGCTGGGTCATCCGTCTCGGATTCTGACTGGTTCGACATGGGTTGGTACTCAATCCAATCTTGGATAATAATTCTGTTGAAATGAAACGGACGCTGGTTGGCTGTGTTAATGCTCGTTTGTAGATTCTCCACGCACCTCCGTGTGGAATTGAAATGACGAACCCCGACACGAAGCGTCGAACGAAAAGTCGCTCGCTCGAATCGGCCTTCGTTCAAACCGACCTCCGTTCAGTTCGATTCGTGAATCTTCTCGCCGCGGTTCAGTCGGTCGGCGATGACGTAGGTTTGTTCCGCCTCCCGGCGCGTCGGGAAATGGGCCGCCATGTAACGGGCCAGCGAAATCAGCGCCAACTCCTTTTCCTCCCCGTCCTCGCGCAGGTCGAACTGCGCGAAAGAGGCTTCCAGGTTCTGGAGCGTGTGGAATCCGGCGTCCTCGCGGAGGAGAGCCTGCCCGAGCGTTTCTTTCAGGGCAGCGGGGTCGCCGTCCGCCGAGAAATGCTCCGCGACGATTGCACCGGCGGCGTTGACGTTCCCCTCCTCGTCGAACGTTTCCAGCAGCTCCTCGCGGAGGGCGTCGGGGTCGGCGTCCGACGTATCGATGCTCGGCACGGGCGTCGGGGGGGTGTTCAGGAATCGGTCGAGGTAGACGCTCATCGCGCCCGCGAGGACGCCGCGATAGAGCGCGGTCGAACTCGTTCGCTTCGCGGCCCGCTGAACCGCGTTATTATAGGTGAGCGTGTGGTGGACGGTGTTCCAATCGCTGAACTCGTTCGCCGTGCCGAACTGGGCGACCCGCATCAGGGACACGAAAGAAACCCTGTCCGCCAGTTCCTCGCAGGTCGCACCCGCCCTGATTGCGTCCTTGAGGGCGTCGAGGATGGCGTGCGGGTCGTCGGAAAGAAGCGTTTCCGTGAAGTCGTCCGGTTCGTCCCACGTTTCCTCTCCTTCTTCCTTGCTCTTCCTTTCCGCCTTTCCTGCTTCGACCAACTCGCCGAGTTGGTCGAAGCAATCGAACAGCAGTTCCGCGAGGTCTATCGGCTGTGTCCACGAGGAGAGTTCCTCGCTCCGTCGGGCGTCGGTGAGCCGCGGGATAACACTCGGCAGGACGGTTTCCGCGCGTTCCCAACCGACGTGGTCCAACAGTTCGAGCGCTTTGTTGATGAAATCGAAGCTGTGTCCGGCGTCGAGATAGAGGTGGTCGGTCGCCGCGGCGTACAGGATTTCCGCGACCTGTTCCGGGTCGAGGGTGGCAATCGCGGTTTGTAAACAGCGTTCCGCGCCGTCACGGTCGCGCACTTCGACGCAGTCGCGGAACCACTTTCCGAGTCGGTTCGCCGACACGGCCTCCGTCTCGAACGACGGTTGGTCGAACCGCGGCGATTCGCCCTGACAGTCCGACGCGACGTGTCGTAGGCCGGTGTAGAGCGCCCGCGGTCGGTCGTCGTCCCGGAGGTCGGGGAGGACGTTCGCCATGCAGGAGTGAATCGTCAAGCCCGAACTCCACCCCTGCTCGCGGTAGCGGGCGCCGAACTCGGCCCCGATTCGAAGCGGTTCCGCGTCCGGGACGCCGGCGTTCGAAAGGCCGATGACCGATTTCGCCACGACGAGGCGAAGGTTCTCTTCGAGGCCGGTTTCGAGGCGCTCCTTCCAATGGTCTTCCGGCGATTCCTCGCGCTTCGGCGTGAGGTTCACGTAGATGTCGCCGTCGCGCTCCTCCGTTGGAAACGCCTGCACGTCGTCTGCCCACGGGTCGAAGGTGTCCCCGCAGGAGAGTTCGAACCGGGCGTGGTGCCAGTGGCAGGTCAAAATTCCGTCCTCCACGCTCCCTTCGGTCAGCGGAAATCCCATATGCGGACAGCGATTGTCCACCGCGCGAAATTCGCCTTCGTGGTAGAACAGGGCCAGTCCCCGTCCGTTTCGGTTTACCAGCAGTCGGCCTTCCTCTTTGAGTTTGTCGGCGTCCGCGACATGGACGAAGGTTCCGTTTGAGTCGCTCGATTTCGTCGATTCGCTCGCTTCGTCTGTGGCCATGGGTGATAGATAGTCACACGGCACCAAAACGGTTCGCTGAAACGAATTATTGTATCTTTTACGTCAATTCGTCGCGCCCTCCTGCAGGCGTTCGTATCGGTCGGCGAACTGCGTCTTGCAGGACGAACAACAGAAGTGATAGAGTTCGTTCTCGATTCGAGTTGATTCGCCCTCGGTTGTGACGGTGTTTCCGCACTCCACGCAGTCCGGCGCGAACTCCATGGTTCCGGGTTGTGGGTTCCACTCGTCGTCCACGAGCAGTTGCACGTCGTACTCTCGAACTGCATCCTCGCCGATGGCGTCCGAGAGCAGCGTTTCGATTGCTCGCTCCTGTAGGTTCGCCTTGCAGACAATGTGGGCGTCGGCAGTGACGAAGACGTGTTCGACGCCGTCGAACGACGCGAGTGACTCCCGAATGTCGCTGACGTGGCCGGGTTTGGCGTTGACGGTGACGAGGAGAGACAGTCCGTCGGTGAGGATGTCGTGGTTCAAATCCGTGGTGAACCGGCGGACGACCCCAATTTCTTGCAGTCGCTCGACGCGGTCGGAGACGGTCGGCGGTGACAGACCGACGGTTTCGGCGATTTCGTTGTACGGACGGCGAGCGTCCTCTACCAGCAACCGGATTATCTCCCGGTCGGTGTCGTCGAGTTGTCGCATTACACCCCCTTTAGAGTGGTAGAATAAAAACAGTTTTCGTTATCACGCGTCGATGACGGATTGACTTGTGTATTTCTACCTATCGAAGCAATTTCCACTTATTTAATAAATGAATTATCCATCGTTAGAAACCAGCGTTAAATACTCCGGACGGTACCACGCCTTTCGAAACTGAAAAAAGCCACGAGAAAAGAGCAGCGTGTATGACAACCACTATTCAAGTGAATGGGATGAACTGCGGCCACTGCGAGCAGAGCGTCGTCGAGGCGCTGGAAGACCTGTCCGGCGTTTCCGACGCGAGCGCCGATCACGAAGCGGGAACGGCCACCGTCGAAGGCGACACAGATACCGACGAACTCGTCGCGACCGTCAAGGACGCTGGCTACGACGCGTCGACATAACGCTCCTCGACGTCCATTCCACCTTCCCCGAATTTCGAATTTTCGAATATCCGGAACGAAGGCGGTTCACTCGCGTCGATACTCGTCCAGCCACGGTGGCGGGCGGCGGTTTTTCGCCCATTCGAAGAGGTGGCGCTTTTCGTTGGCGTAGTACAGGCGGTACGCGTCCACGTAGTCGTCGGTCCTCCAATCGCCGACCACCTGCGGCGGGTCGCCGGGATTGCCCGTCCAATCGAGCGCCGCGATTCGGTCGTCGTTCAGTCGGCGGACGCCTGCCCACGAACCGTGATATTCGTCCAGTCCGTGATTCCACCGGTATCGCCACTCTTCGTGAGCGCACGCCGTGTATTCCCGAAGATACTCCCAATTTTCGAGCGCCCGGGCGGCCCACTGCGTTAGCGGGTGCTTCGAATGGGTGAACGACAGTCCTTCTTCGTCGTACCCGCGAAGCTGTACCGCGGTCGTCAGCACCATCGAACATTCGAAGACGCTACTCGTGACGTGACTATTGACCAACCACCGCGCCGTCTGTTCGAGATTTCTGTCGAGCCAGAACGCGTTAACCACGGGGGACGACTACGCAACGCACGGAATTACGTCCACCGGTCGATGGTCTTTCCAGCGACCGGTTACTCGTCCCTGCGGGCCTTCGAAACGCTTAGACGCCGTCCGACCAATCTCGTCCCATGAGCGACCTGTTGGTTCGTGCGGCACGCGGCGAACGCACCGAGCGCCCACCGGTTTGGCTGATGCGACAGGCCGGCCGGTACATCCCCGAGTACCGCGACATCCGCGAACAGTACAGTTTCAAGGAGGCAATCAAAACGCCGGAAGTCGCGGAGCGAATCACGTTGCTTCCGTGGGAACTGTTTGAACCCGACGGACTGGTCATGTTCTCGGACATCCTCACCGTCCTCGAACCGCTCGGCTTCGACTATCACATTGAAAGCGGGGTCGGCCCCGTCGTCTCGAATCCGGTCACGAGTCCCGACGACGTGCCGACGGAATCCGCCGACGTGGCCAGCGAAATCGACTACGTCGGGAAACTACTTACCCGCCTTCAGGACAGCGTCGGCGACCAATCCAGCATCATCGGTTTCGCTGGCGGGCCGTACACCCTCGCGTCCTACGTCGTCGGCGACGAACCGACCTCCCGAAAATCGATTCGCCGATTCCGAGCAAACCATCCCGACGCCTTCCGTGACCTGCTCGAGGCGTTCACCGACGTCGTTTGCGAGTACGTCGAGTATCAGGTCGAACACGGCGCGGATGTCGTCCAACTCTTCGACACGTGGGCGGGTGTACTGACGCCGGACGACTACCGCGAGTTCATCCTGCCGCTTCACCAGCGAATTTTCGGCGCTATCGACGTGCCTTCCATCGTCTTCGCGCGTCACCCCGGCGGCAAACTCGACCTGCTTCGAGAGTCCGGTGCCGACGTGGTCGGATTAGACTGGACGATAGATATGGCCGACGCTCGCGCCGAACTGGGAGCTACACCGGTTCAAGGTAATCTCGACCCGTCGTACTTGCTCTCCGACCCTAAATTCATCCGGGAGAGAACCCACGAAGTCATCGAGAAAGCGGGCGATTCGGGGCACATCCTGAACCTCGGGCACGGAATCGACCGAACGACACCCGTCGAAAACGCGAAAGCGTTCGTCGATGCCGCGAAGGAAATCGACCGCTAACGCTCAATTTTACGTCGAATTTCGGGTTCTCGGCTCCGAATTTTTCATTTCATCCGACTCCGCAGTTCGACTTCCACGGGGGTCGCAGGTGCGAGCGTCATCGCCGCGACCAAATCCAACTTCCTCGGCGAGATGGTTCGAACCCGAAACCGTTTGACCAGGCTCGCCATAATCAGCCTCGCTTCCAGCAGTGCAAACCGGCGGCCGATACACTGGCGCTGGCCGCCGCCGAATGGGAAATACGCGTAGTCCGGTCGGTTTTTGTCGGCCGTCCACCGCGCTGGCCGGAATGATTCCGGGTCGTCGTAGAATTTCCTCCGACGATGCGTCGCCCACTGCGAACAGAGGACGAGCGCCCCTTCCGGAATCTCGTAGCCTCCGACGATGTCGTCCCTGATTGCCTCGCGCATCAGAAGGGAGACCGGCGGATAGAGTCGCACCGCTTCCCGAATCGTGCGGTCGGTTCGCGGGAGATCGTCGCCGATAGTAGCCAACCCGTCGAGTTGGCTGACTTCCTCCGCAACCCGCGCCTGTTCGTCGCGGTGGTTCCCGAGAAGGTAGAGCGTGTAGGTGAGCGCGAGCGCCGTCGTCTCGTGTCCGGCGATGAGGAACGTTATCAACTGATCACGAATTTCTGTATTGGACATCTTCGACTCGACGAGCGCCGAAAGGAGGTCTCTCCGTTCTTCCGTTTTTCCGCCGTCGTCTCGCGTTCGGCGCGATTCGATGAGTTCGACGACGAACGATTCGAGCCGCGAAACCGCCCGCAGGTAGCGGCGATTTCGCGGCGTTGGCACCCAATCGGGAATGTGAACCGGAATTCGTGGATCGGGTTCGAATCGTTCCGTGACGGCGATGGCCGTCTCCCGAACTTCCGTCGCTTCCCGGAGGTCGGTGTCGAACAGCACCAACCCCAGTATGTCGAGGGTTAACTCCGGCAGTGATTCGGTGAGGACGAGCGAATCGCGGTTCTCCCATCGGTTCAAGTACTCCTCGGTTCGCTCCGTCATTACGTCCGTGTACTTCGCAATTTGACCGGGATAGAACGCCGGTTGGATGCGTTCGTATTGTTCTTTCCAGCGGTCGCCTTCGCTGATGAGGATACCGTCGCCGAGAAGGCCTTCTAGCTCCTTGCGCTGGAACTCGCCCTTGCAGTAATTTTCGTGATTGTGAACCAGCACGTGCTCGATTGCTGTGGGGTTCGCGAGCAGGACGACGTCGTAGCCGGGCATGGAAAGCGAGACGACTCCGCCGTGGCTTTCGACGGTTCGTTCCACAAATCCGAGCGGATCGCGGGTGTATCCGTAGGCGTGGCCGACGAGCGGTAATCCATCGGGTGACGGCGCTTCACGAGCGTCTGTCATGGCTGGAGATACTCACGGCGGCCAATCGAATCTCGCGCCGAGTATGGACGGCTGTTTATATATGGAGCCGACACAACCCTCCCGATGAAACGCGCTCGCCTTCGAATTCACCCTCCGATGGAACTGACCAATGCCGTCCACCGCGCGGTTCAATCGACACCCGAACTCGGCACCGCGGTTCTGCTGTCTGGCGGTATCGACCCGACCGACCCGACGGAGTTGTTTTCCATCGCTGGCGACGAGGCGGCGATTCGGTCGGCGTTTGCCGCCCGCGACGGGATTCGGTCGTTCGACGTGACGACCGTCGAAGACGGTTTGACCTACGTGTACGTCCGCGAAGCCGAACAGGAAATGGTCGATCAACGGCGATTTCAGGACGTGTTCACCGAGGACACGCTAGTCGCTACGCTCCCGATACAGTTCCACCACGAGGGATACGTCGAATTTACGCTCGTCGGCACGAGCACCGACCTCCAACGGGCCGTGAGGATGGCGGGAGATCTCGCGGACGTGACCGTGCTGTCCATCGGCGACGGATGGATTGGAAATTCGGGACGCCAGCAACTCACCGACCGTCAGCGGGACGCTCTCCGCACGGCCGCCGAGATGGGATACTACGAGAACCCGCGGCGAGCTACGCAGGACGAGGTTGCTGTCGTTCTCGATATCGCTCCCAGTACGGTCGCGGAACACCTCCGAAAGGCCGAATCGACACTCGTGTCGGACGCGCTCGGAATCGACGGCTAGTTCATCTGAATCACCGACCGGAATTGGTTTCGCTTTACCTCATAAATCTACGCCGACCTTTCTTGCGGTCCGTTTCTCTTTTTGGAGGTCTGTCTTTACTACTCCCTATCTGCTGGCCGAGTCGCGTGCGACTCGGCTAGCGTCGTCGCCAACCCCTTGGCCTCCCGAATCCGACTCGGAACACCCATTCTGGCGGTGTAGTTCGTTGCAAGATGGATTCCGTCGGGCGTTTCGAGTCTGTCCAGCGCGTTCCACGAAGCGTCGTAGGCCGGGAATCCACGGCCGAGGCGTGCGACGCTCACCACATCCGCATCGGCGTCCATCACGTCGTTGAACTCGGTTCGGGCGGTTTCGCCGAGTGTTTGGTCGCTTTCCTCGACCAGTTTGGGGTTTTTCATCCCGCCGAGGAACACCGTATAAACTCCGTCCCTGTCGAACATGCTCGCATTCCACGAAACGCCGAGGGTTTCGAGTCCCTCGTCGTGGCGTACCTGATAGCCGAATCCTTCCCTGTCGCAGTCGGCACGGAGGTGAACCAGCGCGAGGGGATTGTAGTTGAGTTCGGTGAGGCTCTCCGCCGAATCGGTGAGATTTTCGAGGAGGTCGGCGCTCGCTTCTGCGGCGGTAGTGAGGACGACATCGTCCACGGCGAACTCTGCTCCGTCGGTTTCGAGTACGTAGCCGTCGTCCGACTGTCGGATTTCGCTGATTGCGGTTTCGAGGTGGACGTTTTCGGCGTGCGCGTCGGAGAGCGCTTCCGGGAGTCGCTGAATACCCTCCTCGAACGAAATCGCGGGCGCGGACGTTCCGCCCGCCATCGCACGCTTGAGAACCGGGGTGAGCAGATCGCCGTACTTTTGCTCCATCAGGAGAACGCCGGAGAGTGCGTGCTTGACGGGCATCTGTTCGGGTTCCGACCCGTAAATGCCGCCGAACAGCGGGCCGATGAGATTTCGGTAGGCTTCCTCGCCGAACTTTCGAGTGAACAGTTCCGCGGCGGTTTCATCGGGGTCTGCCGGGTCGGTTTGTGGCTCTTTCAGCACGTCGAGTTTGCCGCGCCACGAGAGGAGGTCGGTTTTGCCGAATTCCTCGATTGAGAAGGGTGCTCGCCGGAGTTTCCCGTTGGCGTAGACGAACAGTTTCGTTTCTCCAGCTTCGATGACTTCGTCGTCCATTCCGAGGTCGGTGATGAGTTCGTCTACCGGTTCGGTTCTGCGAAGTCGCTGTGGTCCCCATTCCAGCAGATGGCCGTCGACCCGATCGCTTCGGATGACGCCGCCGGGTTCCGAATCGGCTTCGAGAACGACATACTCTATGTCCGCCTTTTCGAGGTGATGGGCGAGCGCGAGGCCCGTGATGCCCGCTCCGACGATACCGACCGTCATCGGTCGAACGGGGCGTTCAGGCACATCGTGCCCGGCGTGTCCTTACACTGGCATTGTCGGAACTGATAGTAGGAGGGGTCGAAATCCGCGACGAACGGTTCCACGAGGTCGGCGAGAACACCGGAAAACCGCTCGTCGTCGTGCGGAACCGGAACCCGGTAGAAGTCCAGGCCGATCGCTTCGGCCTCCTCGCGGAGTTCGTCGTCCAACTCCGACAGCGTCTCGCTCTGTTCGTGCATGAAGCTAATCGGTTCGACGACGACGCGCTCTGCGTCCACTTCGGTGACCGCGTCTTCGACCTCGGGTTCCGTCCACGGAATTTTTCGGTTGCCGTGATTCTGGAAGCCGAGAGAGTAAGATTCAACGCCGAGTTCGCTCGCCATCACGGTACAGAACTCGTCCACGTAGGTGTCGTATCGACTGCCTTCGTCCAGATAGTGGGTCGGCGTTCCGTGTGCCGAAAAGACCAGTTCCGTGTCGTCGGCCGCGATGTTGAGCCCCTGCTCGTCGGCGTACCGCCGGATGTTGCTCGCCCGGATTCGATTGTAGGTCGGATGTTTGTGCCAGCCCGTAACCTCGTGAATCGGCACGTCCCAGTCCAGTCCGACGACGGCATCAGTCAGCTCTTCGAGTGAAGCGACCGTGGTGGATGCACCACAGAGTGGATAAATTGGGAGACCGACGAGTTCGTCTACGCCGTCTTCGTGGGCCTGTTCCACTGCGTCGGCGATGAACGGTTCCGTGAACTGCATGCCGACGTAGGTCTTCGCGTCGAGGTTCCGCTCGTCGAGTTCGGCCTGCAGCGCGTCGGTCTGCGCCTTCGCCTGCGGGTCGAGAGGGGAGCCGCCGATTTTCTCGTACTCCTCGATGAGGCTCGACACGCGGCGTTCGGCGAGCTGTCGGGAACGCTCGCGCGCTTCCGCTTCGGTGGTGTCGCCTTCCAAATCGGCGTTGTTCATGAAGATGCGCTCCAGATAATCGAGAACGTTGTCTCGCGTCGGTTCCGCCGGTTCCCCGAAGTTGAGTACAACGACGCCGGTTGTCATAATCGGTTCTCAGGACGGATGCGCCGAATAGTTGTCGTTTGCGGAACGAGAATCGTTTCCACGGTGTGCCTTGTTCACTGCCGGAAGCGACCGTCTACTGTTGCATGTTGTTGATGGCGAACTAAAGCCACTCCGCAGCCCACGTTCCGATTTCCTCGAAAACGGGGGCGAGTGAACGACCCTTGTCACTCAAACTGTAGTAGGTCGCAATCGGTGCGTCGGCTTCGGTCCTGCGGCTGACGAAGCCCATCTCGCCGAGGTCGTCCAGCACGCGCGACAGTGTCCGAGAACTCGCTCCCGTGGAGCGTTTGAGTTCGTTGAACCGTTTTTCACCCTCTTGGAGGTCGTGGAGGACGACGAGCCGCCACTGCGACCCGATTTGCTCGAACGATTCGACGACGCAACAGACGTTTTTCTCGTGGTCTGCCGATGTTGATGACATTCAAATACTCCAATTACGGCTATGTCCGCGAATCTATATATTGGTTCGGGCTCGAATCAGGTTGCGAAATGATACTACATTCTCTCGATTCTCGGATTCGTGGCTTTGTACTCCTCATTGAGGCGCGTCCGGGTTGTCGTCCGCCACCATCGTTGTTTGCCTGATAATATATGATTGTTTTCTGGTCATTCGTCGTAACTATTCTCGGACAAAATCAGTTTTCGAACCTTAATAAAGAAAAATTCGTGAACCAATTTGTTCTCGATGAAGAACGTTATAGAGTACTTTCGCACGCGTATGTGCCCATTACGAACGAAATACGGTGGCCGTTATTGTACGATTACTGAGTGTGACGTGTCGAGACTTCCCAAAGAACATCTCGTTCGACGGCCTTAAATGTATACCTGCCATTCGTACAAATGCGAAGGTCGCACGGTGTTCTCCACCGGGTGGCCGCTCGACTCCCACGCCTCGTGGCTGAAAGTCGGAGTCGGGCGAAAGAAAACCCAATCCAACGCCCTTAAGTGTATGGGGGCATTCGGATGTAATGTCGACGGCGTCCCACGGTTCGGGACGACCAAAACACATCCAATCCGGTGCCTTTAAGTAACCAAGGCGATTCGGATTGGATGTGACACGCGCCCTCGGCGACACTCGCCAAGGGCGAGCGAAATCCGACGCCCTTAAATACAACAGGGGCCTCGGATATGAACGCGAAGAAAGACTCAACACGCGATCTGCGAGGCGTTCAAACCGTCTCGCAATCTCGGACAACAAAGGTTCGAAGGGTTTAATACCCTTCCTCGCCTTTCATCAAGTCCGAAGAAAATGAGGATTCCACCCCTGCGGTCAGCCGTACACGATGGAATCTGATGTTAGCCTTGGTAGTTCGGTGACACCTTGTCGGTTTACCGATGTGGTGTCTCGAACGTGTGATATGTGATACACTCTCTTCTGAGAGTGTCTCCGCCTAACATGCTGGACATTCGTCCAGCGGCATTCTGGTTGATCCTGCCAGAGGCCATTGCTATTGGAGTTCGATTTAGCCATGCTAGTTGCACGAGCTTAGACTCGTAGCGGAAAGCTCAGTAACACGTGATCAAACTGCCCTATAGACTGGAATAACCTCGGGAAACTGAGGCTAATACCAGATAACGCTCCTACGTTTGAACACCGGGAGCTGGAAACGCTCCGGCGCTATAGGATGTGATTGCGGCCGATTAGGTAGACGGTGGGGTAACGGCCCACCGTGCCGATAATCGGTACGGGTTGTGAGAGCAAGAGCCCGGAGATGGATTCTGAGACAAGAATCCAGGCCCTACGGGGCGCAGCAGGCGCGAAAACTTTACACTGCACGACAGTGCGATAAGGGAACTCCAAGTGCGAGGGCATATAGTCCTCGCTTTTGTGTATCGTAAGGTGGTACACGAATAAGAGCTGGGCAAGACCGGTGCCAGCCGCCGCGGTAATACCGGCAGCTCAAGTGATGGCCAATATTATTGGGCCTAAAGCGTCCGTAGCCTGCCAGACAGGTCCGTCGGGAAATCTGCTCGCTCAACGAGCAGGCGTCCGGCGGAAACCAGCTGGCTTGGGGCCGGAAGACCCAAGGGGTACGTCTGGGGTAGGAGTGAAATCCTGTAATCCTAGACGGACCACCGATCGCGAAAGCACCTTGGGAGGACGGACCCGACGGTGAGGGACGAAAGCTAGGGTCACGAACCGGATTAGATACCCGGGTAGTCCTAGCTGTAAACGATGCTCGCTAGGTGTGGCACAGGCTACGAGCCTGTGCTGTGCCACAGTGAAGACGTAAGCGAGCCGCCTGGGAAGTACGTCTGCAAGGATGAAACTTAAAGGAATTGGCGGGGGAGCACTACAACCGGAGGAGCCTGCGGTTTAATTGGACTCAACGCCGGACATCTCACCAGCACCGACAATAGCTGTGACGGTCAGTTTGATGAGCTTACTAGAGCTTTTGAGAGGAGGTGCATGGCCGCCGTCAGCTCGTACCGTGAGGCATCCTGTTAAGTCAGGCAACGAGCGAGATCCGCGTCCGTAATTGCCAGCAGCACCCTTGTGGTGGCTGGGTACATTACGGAGACTGCCGCTGCTAAAGCGGAGGAAGGAACGGGCAACGGTAGGTCAGCATGCCCCGAATGTGCTGGGCTACACGCGGGCTACAATGGCCGAGACAATGGGTTGCAACCCCGAGAGGGGGCGCTAATCTCCGAAACTCGGTCGTAGTTCGGATTGAGGGCTGAAACTCGCCCTCATGAAGCTGGATTCGGTAGTAATCGCGCTTCAGCAGAGCGCGGTGAATACGTCCCTGCTCCTTGCACACACCGCCCGTCAAAGCACCCGAGTGAGGTCCGGATGAGGCCATCAGGCGATGGTCGAATCTGGGCTTCGCAAGGGGGCTTAAGTCGTAACAAGGTAGCCGTAGGGGAATCTGCGGCTGGATCACCTCCTAACGACCGGGATTGGGTCGACGACCCAACCCACCTTAACCCGTCAGTTTTTACTGACGGATGGCAACTCACTTCGAGAAACCACTCGTCTCCCGACGAGGCACCTTTGAACTACCAAGGCTGTTCCACGCCCTCAACAGAGGGTAGCTTCCGCTCGTTGGAGAGCGCTGCTGTTCCGCAGCAGAACTCGGGTTCGACTCCCGTGGGGAGCCGTTCCGTGGATTGGTTCGAATCGCGTCCCTTAAGTATAAGGGGGCGAAATGAACCAATCCCTACAACCGATGCACCAACCCGTGAAAACGTGGTTGGGAAGGGTTCGACGCACGCACTCAGCGACCACTGTGTCGTGCGATGACAACCGTATGTACGTGCAATCCAGGCGTCCACTGGACTCACACACGTGTGAGTTATTACAGTGAATCCAATCCAATTATTATTATTACGTGGCTACTGTGCCACTTGGTGAATGGCTCGGCTCAAGCGCCGACGAAGGACGTGCCAAGCTGCGAAAAGCTGCAGGGAGTCGCACGGAGACTAAGAACTGCAGATTTCCGAATGGGAATCCCCACCGCAATTGCTTCGCGCAATGGGGAACGCCGAGAACTGAAACATCTCAGTATCGGCAGGAAAAGAAAGCAAACGCGATGTCGCTAGTAACGGCGAGTGAACCCGACACAGTCCAAACCGAAGCCTTCGGGCAATGTGGTGTATGGACTGACAATCATCAGTCGAACCTCTATCAGAAGTCTTCTGGAACGGAGCATGAAACAGGGTGACAATCCCGTACGATAGACCAGTACGCTGTGCGTCAGTTCCCGAGTAGCAGGGGTCGGAAATCCCTTGTGAATATCGCGGGCATCGACCGCGAAGACTCAATACGTCTTGAGACCGATAGCGAACAAGTAGCGTGAGCGAACGCTGAAAAGCACCTCGAAAAGAGAGGTGAAATAGGGCCTGAAATCAAGTGGCGATGGAGCGACAGGGCATACAAGGCCCAACAGAAAACGAACCGGGTGCAAACCCCCAGTAGGAACTGTTGGGAGCCGATGTTCTGTCGTACGTTTTGAAAAACGAGCCAGGGAGTGTATCATAATGGCGAGCCTAACCCGAGTATCGGGGCAGGCACAGGGAAACCAATACGACCGCAGCGCTTTGCGCGAGGGTCACCGTCTTCAAGGGCGGGGAGTCATTGGGGTACGACCCGAAACCGGATGATCTACGCATGGGCAAGGCGAAGCGTGGCGAAAGCCACGTGGAGGCCTGCTAGAGTTGGTGTCCTACAATACCCTCTCGTGACCTATGTGTAGGGGTGAAAGGCCCATCGAATCCGGCAACAGCTGGTTCCAACCGAAACATGTCGAAGCATGACCTCCGTAGAGATAGTCCGTGAGGTAGAGCGACCGATTGGGAACGCCGCCTCCGAGAGGAGTCGGCCTCCCTGTCAAACTCCAAACTTACGGACGTTGTTGACGCGGGGAATCCGGTGCGCGGGGTAAGCCTGTGTACCGTGAGGGAGACAACCCAGAGCTGGGTTAAGGTCCCCAAATGTGAGCTAAGTGCGATTGAAGGTGGTCGCAAGCCCTAAACAGCCGGGAGGTGAGCTTAGAAGCAGCTACCCTCTAAGAATAGCGTAACAGCTTACCGGCCGAGGTTTGCGGCGCCGAAAATGATCGGGGCTCAAGTTCACTACCGAGACCTAGCGGCACTCTTGATCGAGTGATCCAGTAGGTTGGCATTCTGAATGGGTGGAAGTGCGGGCGAGAGTTCGTATGGACCGTTCAGTATAGAAAATCCTGGCCATAGTAGCAGCGTTAGTCGGGTGTGAACCCCGACGACCTAACGAGTAAGGGTTCCTCAGCAATGCTTATCAGCTGAGGGTTAGCCGATCCTAAGTCCCATCGCAATTCGAGTGGGACAACAGGGAAACTGGTTAATATTCCAGTGCTAACACCATTCAAAGTCGACGCCTCAGGAAACATCAAGCCGGGCTTTCGCCCGGTCGAATCATCAAAATCCGTGGAAGCCGTAATGGCAGGAAGCGGATGAATGTTGAGATAGCGCAAGTTGATGGTACCCGGGGCCCGTGAAAAGACGAGTGTGTTAATCGTACCGAGATCCGACACAGGTACTCTGGCGGTGAAAGCCAAGGTCTGTCGGGATCAACCGACGTTAGGGAATTCGGCAAGTTAGTCCCGTAAGTTCGCGATAAGGGATGCCTGCCCTGTATAAGGGCAGGCCGCAGTGACTCGGACGCTCCAACTGTCTAGTAACAACATAGGTGACCGCAAATCCGTAAGGACTCGTACGGTCACTGAATCCTGCCCAGTGCGGGTATCTGAACACCCAGTACAATGGGACGAAGGACCCGTTAACGGCGGGGGTAACTATGACCCTCTTAAGGTAGCGTAGTACCTTGCCGCTTCAGTAGCGGCTTGCATGAATGGATCAATGAGAGCGTCACTGTCCCAACGTTGGGCCCGGTGAACTGTACGTTCCAGTGCGGAGTCTGGAGACCCCCAAGGGGAAGCGAAGACCCTATAGAGCTTTACTGCAGGCTGTCGCTGGGACACGGTCGCTACTGTGCAGCATAGGTAGGAGCCATTACACAGGTACCCGCGCTAGCGGGCCACCGAGGCATCAGTGAAATACTACCCGGTAGTGACTGTGACCCTCACTCCTGGCGGAGGACACCGGTAGCCAGGCAGTTTGACTGGGGCGGTACGCGCTCGAAAAGATATCGAGCGCGCCCCAAGATTTCCTCACCCGAGTCGGAGACTCGGAGAAGAGCGCAAGAGCATAAGGAAGTCTGACAGTGTCCTACACAACGAGGGACGCTGACGCGAAAGCGTGGTCTAGCGAACCAATGAGCCTGCTTGATGCGGGCCATTGATGACAGAAAAGCTACCTTAGGGATAACAGAGTCGTCACCGGCAAGAGCACATATCGACCCGGTGGCTTGCTACCTCGATGTCGGTTCCCTCCATCCTGCCCGTGCAGAATCGGGCAAGGGTGAGGTTGTTCGCCTATTAAAGGAGGTCGTGAGCTGGGTTTAGACCGTCGTGAGACAGGTCGGCTGCTATCTATTGGGGGTGTTACGGTATCTGACGGGAACGTTCGTATAGTACGAGAGGAACTACGAATGGGTGCCACTGGTGTACCAGTCGTTCGAAAGAGCGCGTGCTGGGCAGCCACGCACCACGGGGTAAGAGCTGAATGCATCTAAGCTCGAAACCCACCTGGAAAAGAGATACCACCTGAGACCACTCGTAAAAGACGAGTTCGATAGGCTCGGGATGTACGCGCCGAGGCAACGAGGCGTTCAGTCCGCGAGAACTAACAGGTCAATGCCACACAATCATACCGCATATTGGAATTCACACGCACACGCGTGTGAGTCCAGGCGCAAACTGGATTGCACACACTACATACGGTTCAAATGAACCATCAACGATTGGTATCCACGTCACGGTTCGATTCCGTGAGTTGACGTTAAGGCGGCCACAGCGACAGGGCCACACCCGTACCCATCCCGAACACGGTAGTTAAGCCTGTCTGCGTTTCGATCAGTACTGGAGTGCGCGA
The DNA here is from genome assembly GCF_020700235.1 of Haladaptatus pallidirubidus. Lineage (GTDB taxonomy): Archaea > Halobacteriota > Halobacteria > Halobacteriales > Haladaptataceae > Haladaptatus > Haladaptatus pallidirubidus. Next base: position 1,878,973 of record NZ_CP085301.1, read on the forward strand.
GCCTCTGGGAAATTCGATTCGCCGCCTCCCACTCATACTCTCATTCATTACCCACCGATGAGCAGCAGCTCTCGGTGGGTTTTCGCTATTTATTAGAACTATAGAAAGCTGGGATTTCGTTATTTTTGTACGCTGTCACACCGCTTCAAGCAGTCATTACTATACCTCTCGTGCATACTCCCGAATTTCGGAGAGAAATTTCGCACCGACGCGCCGACGTTTCGGTACAGCGGTTATTTATCCTTCGTGATGTTTTTCACGTAACACATCTCTCGAGAACTATGAACGACGATAAAGCGTCGAACGGCGAGCGATGGTCGCGCCGTCGAGCAATCGTGGCGCTCGGTGGGATGGTAACGGTTGCGGGCTGTCTCACCGAGTCGAAACTAGGGTAGTCTCCGTCCACGCGGGACGCGACCATCGAATCAACGGGCGAGGGGGATTCGTGGCCGTGCTTCGGCCGCGATGCGGGAAATCACGGTTCGGCATCGACTGCGAGCGCTCCCGCGCGAAACCCGCGAGTTGAATGATTTTTCGACGCCGGAACGCCGACGATGAACAGTTCACCGGTCTTGGTGGACGACGTTGTTTACACGACGGAAACGGGCGACCACGGCGGTATCTGCGCGGTCGATACGAACACCGGCGAGCGAATCTGGAAGTTCGACACCGACGGGTACGTCTCGTCGGCACCTGCCGTCGTCGATGGCATTCTCTACGCCGGAATGTGGGGAAAGTGGTTCTACGCGGTGGACGTCGCGAACGGAAGTAAGCGATGGAAGGTCGATGTCGCTCACCGATTTAGTTCGTCCTCGCCGGTCGTCGCAGACGGGCGGGTTTTCGTCGGGACGGTAGGTGACAGTCCGCTCGTCGTCACCGACCCGGAGGACGAAGAGCAGTTCGAGGCCTGCGCTGTGCTCGCTTTCGATGCGAAAACCGGGGACGAATTGTGGCACTACGACGATTTCGGCGAATGCAACAGCGTCGAATCGTCGCCCACGGTCGCGGACGGCGTCGTCTACGTCGGGTGCAGACACGGCGTTTCGGCAGTGACGGTCGATGGCGAAAACGCGTGGCGACTCAATTTCAAGGGCGAGCGCGAGGACGACCCATACGTGGACTCGTCTCCAGCGGTTGCCGGTGGTCGCGTTTTCACTGGGGCGTCCGATGGCCAACTCAGAGCAATCAGTGAGAAATAGGCTGTCGAGTGTCGGTGCGTTGCTGTCGTGAACTGCGGTAAGTAGTGCTATGGTGGTTGGTGGTGCTGTGGATATGGTGCTGGACGCGGCATGCCGTCGCTCACTCCTTGCAGTCGTTCGCATTGTAATCCTTTCCGGGGTGGAGTATTTCCCTCGTCAAAAGAAGGCCAATCCGGACAGCATCGGTTCGTTTTGGTTGCGCGGTCGTCGAGGTCGGGTGCGCGTGCACACCGACCCGAAAAACACCACTGAAATACCATGATAATTTTGCATATATCCTCCGGCTTTCGGAGGACATAATAGCTTTCGATGCCGGTCGTAGCCGACGATATTTAATACGTAGAGCGAAGAACACTACCGGTAGGAATGGTCTCCATCGATTCGTCGTCTATCGGGCGAAAACTCCTCCTCGTCGCCCCGTTGATTCTCCTCGTTGCACTGACCCTCGCAGTTGGTTTCGTCGAACTACCGTGGAACGACGGCCTCGACGAGAAATCGGCCGAACCGACCGCGCTCGACCACTGCCGAACGATTTCCGAGCCCGGTGAGTACGTTCTCACCGACGATTTCGGCGGCACGACCGGATTGGCGAGCAGTTGCCTCGTCATCAATTCGAGCGACGTTCGGATAAACGGCTCCGGACACACCATGTTGGGGAGGGGGGTCACCGACTCCACGGGAATCGTGGTCGATAACAAATCCGGCGTCTCGAACGTGACGATTCATTCTGTTCGGGTCGAGCGGTGGAATCGCGCGATTCACCTCCGCAACGCTTCGGACGTGACGATTCGAAACGCGAGCACTGTTCGGAGCGCGACCGGAATCACGGTGTGGAACAGCACCGGCGTCACGGTGAAAAACACGTGGATCGCCCGCAATCTGTTCGGCGTCGTCGTTGACAACCGAAGCCAGCAGGTGAATCTCACGTCAGCTCGGTATCGCGATAACTCCGCCGCAAACAGCACGCGTGGGACGGGCGAAGTGTAGCACGTAGCCGCCATTCGAGTTGCTTTCGTCACTCGGGTCGTTTCGTTATTTAAGATATTTCTTTACTCGGGCTGTTCCTCTCCGGGTGCCTGCTCCGCTTTTTTCTTGATGATATCCGCCCAATCCGGGTACTCCTTCCGCTCTTCGCCCTCGTACTCGGGGTCGCCGGACATGGCCTTGATACTGCTCGCATCGTCCAAATCCCACACTGCGCCATCTTCGTGAAACAATCCGTTGAGAACGCCGTGTTCGCGGAGGTAGAGCGAGAACGCCGGTTTAACCATAAGCGACCAGAAGAAGTTCCCAATGCCGGATCGTTGAATCGTCGGCGCGAGTGAGGCATAGTCGGGAACCGCGGCCTCGCCAGACACCTCCGCGAAGAATGTATCGCCGGGACGGATTCGCTGCCACTCGGAAAGCCACACCGGGGCACCGATCTTGTCCTGAATGTGGTTCGCCTGCCGCAACACGCCCTCATAGAGGTCTGTCGTCCGGGCGAAGTTGTAGTGGAACTGGAGGATGTCCATCCCCCATTCGAGATAGTCGGCGTTGTTCGCCAAACTGGTCGAACCCATCGAAAGCGGGAGTTCGCCCTGATATAGGGTGAGCGTTTTTGACATCTGCCGGAAAAACCGAATGTCTTTCTCATTCCAACCGGGTTCGTTAGTCAGTTCGATGGCCAGCAGTCGCTCGTCGTTGCGATAGCGCTCCATGAACTCGACAATAAAATCGCGCGGATCGTCCCACAGTGATTTGCTCGCCATAGTTCTCGTCGAGGGTGAGAACGCCTGCACCGCGGTTCGCGGATCGTCGTTGATGAGATTTTCGTAGGTAGGTTCGCGCCCTACGCTGTCGAACAGGCCGAGCAGCACGCGCATGCCATAGCTGTCGGCGGTGGAAAGGAAGTGTTCGAGCGCCTCCCAGTGCTCGTCGGGATGTTCGAGCCAGTATTCGTAGCTCATCCACGTCCGAATGGCGTTTAAGTTGACGCTGTCGGCGTAACCCAAATCCCGTTCGATGATTTCGGGGTCGTAATCCCGCCACATCTGATATCGATTGAACGCCCGTGCGGGGATGTAAATAGCGCCGCGAACGTCCACTGGCGCGTCGGTTTCCGGCGGGAGGTTGACCGCGACGTGACGATTCTTCTGGTTTCCGGTTCGGTTCGAAGTGGAGGTCCCGAATATCGTACTTCCGGTGATTGTCGGGAGTCCGCCAGCACTCGCACCGACACCGGCGAGAAACTGACGGCGACCAACTCGTCTGCTCATACCTTGCGTTCACGCTCGAAGATGAACAAACTGTCCCTCGGTGACGGCTCCCTCGGGTTGAATCGATGAAATCTGTGTGGTCGTGACACACCGGAGTGTAACCGACATCACAACGGCGCGGAATACTTTCTCGTCTCGAAATCTATATTGTACCGCCGGAAGAGATATTCCAAACAGTCGGAACAAGTATCACTGCTCAATTCGTTCGATTTTCGCATGGTTGATGTAAGTGGGCATTTTGGGATGGCACTGTTGTTCGCCGGGCCAGCGTGGATCGTTTGGGGTCGGCGTGGGGCACTCGGATTTACGGCCTTCGCGCTGGTGACGGCGATGCTTCCGGACATGGATTTGCCCCTTCGGCACGTTCTTCTGGTCTCTCACCACGGTATCACGCACACGCTGTTGTTCGTCGGAATCGTAAGTATCCTCGGCGGAGCGGCCAACGCGCGCATTCTCACCGCACCGTTGAACGCAAATCGGTGGATACGAGCACCGATATTCCGCCCGAAACGGTATTCGTTTTCGTAACCAGTGGTCTCCTCACGGGCGGTATCAGCCACATCTTTGCGGACCTGCTTTCGGCACCCGACATCGCCGCCCGCTGTCGCCGTTCTGGCCGGTGTACAGCGACCCCGTCATCATCGACGTTATCTACTTGATTCGCCGTTCTGGAACTTCGGACTGCTCGCGGTGGCCATCGGGATACACTTTGTTCTCGCTGGAAATCGACGATACCCGCTCGACACGTGCTACCGACTGGGGGTTCCTGATGACGTCCCGAACATTCGCACGATTTAGGACGAACGTAACCCATTCATTTCGTTCATCGACGGTTCGCGTGCGTCGCAACCGGTATCGCGTTTCACCCATCAAATCCCCATTTTTCGCCGTCTTAGCTGGTTTCTAACCCGTTTCGACTGTTCGTGAACCGAAAACGGTCGATGGTGCTGATAAGGCCTGCCAGTACATACACGAGTGCGCCGATCCCGGCGCAAGAGAAACGAAACGACACACGACGCGAGAGAAACGAAACGACACACGACGCGAGAGAAACGGCGAAACAAAGCGACACAGTACGACAATGCGATTCGTCCGAGTTAGGAATTTGAGTCATCCGACCTGCCGACCTGAACTGCCGCAAAAACAGTCTCTTCCCCCCTTCGGCCTTCCACCATGAAAGTTACGCCACAGTTGCTCAAAGAATTGCTCACGATTGTCACTATGCTTACGACGTTCGTCAACACGATGACAGAGATGGCACATATCACGAACACGCGAATCGTCATCGTCGTTCTGCTGGCCTGCCTCCTCGGATTGACCTTGTTGATGCGAGAGTGAGTAACGAGTGAACGGCCGATGACGCACGAGCGAGAAAATCGAGCACCATCGACCGTCATGCCCACAAGAGTATTTCAGTCAGGTTGTCGAATAGGGTATCGGGAGGGGTGTCAGTGCTTATCATCGATTCGAGTAGCGTCGTTCCACCGCTCGCAGGCCACGAGCTGCTCTTTCTGTTCGGGCAGTTGTTCATTCTCCTATTCACGGCCCGCGTTCTTGGCGAAGTAGCTAGATACTTCGATTTTCCGTCGGTGTTGGGCGAACTGCTCGCGGGTATTGTCCTCGGACCGTCAATACTCGGAGCGCTCTTTCCGGGTCTTTTCGTAGCGTTGTTTCCGCCCAACCCAGCGCAGTATCACCTGATCGAAGCGGTTTCGTGGCTCGGGCTGCTCATGCTGTTGGTCGTCACCGGCTTCGAAACCGACCTCGACCTCATCGCCAGTCGGGCCCGCAGAGCCACCTCGATTGCGAGCGCGAGCATCGTTGTCCCGTTCGTCCTCGGATTCGGTATCGCGTGGGTGCTTCCGTCGACGTTCCTCACGGCGGACGGAAACCGGTTCGTGTTCAGCCTCTTCATCGCGACCGCGCTCTCCATCTCCGCGATTCCCGTCATCGCAAAAATTCTCCTCGACCTCGGTATCATCGAGCGCGAAATCAGCCAGTTGACCATCGCCTCGGGGATGATAAATGACACTGTCGGCTGGATTCTCCTCGCCGTCGTCGCCGGACTCGCGCGCGGCACCGAGGAAACGGCGATAACGACCGCGGGGACGACGATTATCTCCCTCGCTATTTTCCTCCTGTTGTCGTTTACCGTCGGCCTCCGCCTCGTTTCCCGCCTCATTCGCTGGGTCGATAGCACGTTCAACAGCGACCTCTCGCTCGTCACGACGGTTATGATTCTCGCGCTGGGCGTCGGGACGCTTACGCACGCGCTCAGGCTGGAGGCCGTCCTCGGCGCGTTCGTCGTCGGCGTTCTCGTCGGGCGGGTGAATCGGTTCGACCAAGGGGTTCGTCACGTCTTCGAAGTCATCACGCTGGGTATCTTCGCCCCAATATTTTTCGCCACGGCGGGACTCCGCGTCGATTTGACGGCCCTCACGACGCCGTCGATACTGCTCGTCTGTGCCGTCGTGTTAGCCGTCGCCATCGCCGGAAAGTTCATCGGCGCGTTCGTCGGTGCGCGCGGTGCTGGACTGTCGAACTGGGAAGGCATCGCAATCGGGGCGGGATTGAACGCCCGCGGTGCGCTGGAAATCATCGTCGCAACCGTCGGCCTCAGCCTCGGCGTGTTAACCGAGACGATGTATACGATAATCGTCGTCATCGCCATCGTTACTTCGCTGTTCGCGCCGCCGATTCTCCGCTTCGCCATCGATCACATCGAACTTTCGGGCGAAGAAGAGCGACGGTTACAGCGCAAACAACGAGATGAACAGAGCTTTTTGGGGTCGGTCTCGCGTGTCCTGCTCCCGACGCGCTGTAGCGTCCACGCCCAACTCGCCGCACAGTTGCTGGGGCACATCGGCCGAAATCGAGATATTGAAGTGACGAACATGTACGTCGTCGGCGCGAGCGAATCGAAAGGTAGTTCGATAGTCAGCCGAATACGCCGACGCCTCTCCAAACACGGTTCGAATACGCCCGATCCGCGGAGTAATGGTGGCTCCTCGGCTAGAAATCACACCGAAAACGCCGTCGCAGAGAACTGTCTCGACATCGCCACGCAACAGCTATCGCTTTCCGAGGAGATGGTTCACAATCGCGTTCGTCCCAGACGGGGGCCAGTCGGCGAGACCGTCACCCAGGAACTCCACCGAGGATACGACTTCTTGGTGCTCGGGATGGGAACCGAGAATGGCGAAGCCGGCCGCGAAACAAGAGACGGTGGAATGAAAACGGAGAATGGCGAAACGGGTCGTAGACCCGGGGATGGCAACGGACGACCGCTGTTCGACCTCGGTATCGAAGACGTGCTTCAAGCGACATCGACGCCCGTTATGGCCGTGAACGCCAACGTCGATAGCGGAAACGGGCCGCTCGACTCGGTTCCGATTCGACGAATTCTCGTCCCAACGGTCGGAACCGAATTCAGCCGTCACGCCGCCGAAATCGCCTTCGAAATCGCGCTCGACTGCAACGCATTGGTGGAAGTCGTGCACGTCATCGACCTCAGGCGACTCCAAGAACTGTTCGTCGGCGAGGCGGACGTGTCCGAGGCGGTCGAAATCGGCACTGAAATCGCCGATCGAGAAGCGATGCTCGGTCGGCAACTCGGTGCGAACGTGCTGACCGACGTGCTTATGGACGACCATCCGGAGCGCGCGATAATCAACCGAGCGACGACGAACGAGGTCGACCTCATCGTTCTCGGAAGCGAACTCCGGTCGCTCTCACAGCGCGCGTTTTTCGGCTATCACGTCGAATACGTGCTGAAAAATGCGCCCTGCTCGGTCGCGGTGGTAAGCTCCCGGTAGGACGCGAAACATTCGGCCGGAACGTTTCGGTCATCACCGTCGAGATTGAGATAATCGTTCCGCGAAGGGCATTTCTCGAAAAGATTCATACGCGAACAGCGACTCAAATCTAGTGCGAACTGAATGGGGGATGTTAGCATGGAGGATTCAAACGACACGGATGACGCACTTCGCACAGATGGTTCAATCATCGTTCCGCCGGACGATGAATCACCAACGTGGCTCGAACGCAAGCAACGAACGCAGGGACTAGCTCGCCTAACCTACGAATATTTCGAGCACGCGCGCTACGAAGACCAGCAGTTGCGACAGGACTCCAGCTACGTCGAGCGTGACGTGCTGGCGTTTCCGACGTGGCCCCACGAGATGATTCGCAACCTCTCCATCGTGAGCTTTTTCGTCGGAATGATTCTGTTTCTCTCCGCGACGCTTCCGCCTCATCTCGGCCCACCGGCCGACCCGAGTTCGACGCCGCTCATCATCCTTCCCGACTGGTATCTGTACTGGTCGTTCGGCCTGCTAAAACTCGGGCCGCTGAACCCGGAGCTCACCGTCCTCGGCGGGGATAAGCTGATGGCCGACCGAACCTACGGCGTCATCGCGAACATCGTCGTCGTCGGCGTCATCGCCATCGTCCCGTTCCTGAACAAAGGAAGCGCCCGGCGACCGGTCGAAGAGCCGTTCTGGGCCGCGGTCGGCGTGTTCGGCGTTATTTTCGCCATCACGATTAGCGCCTTCGCGGTACAGAACCTCGTCCCCATCGACGCGAACTTGCTCTTCGACCTCACGATGCTCCTTCCGTTCGTCGGCGGGCTCATGACCTACGCGATTCTCAAATCGATGCGCGAGGGATACATGTTCGAACTCAACCGACGCTACTACCGACTGCGCCCACCGAAGTGAGCGCGGTCGGGCGGTATCGTTGGAAAACCGACGGAAACCGAGCCTCCGCTCAGTCGATGGTACCCAAACGACCCGGCGCGCCTCCGGCGACGCCGGGTCGCCGAAGCGCGTCCCAGAGCGTCGCTTGATTGCTCGTTACGACCGGAATTCCGAGGTCGGCTTCGAGCGCTTCTATCGACGGAAACGTCCGGTAGTTCGTGCAGGAGACGAACACGGCGTCTACGGAGTCGGCGAGCGGTTTCGAATCGCCTGCCGACTCCGACTTCGAGTTCGAAGTCGGTTCAGAATCTGATTTTGAACTCGACTCCGACCGGGAACTCGAATCCGAATTTAGTTCGAGTTCCGAAACGACTTTCCGAACCTGTCGGTAGGTGTCTTCGGGTCGCAGCGTCCCGATTCCGATGTTCGCCTCGATTCCGCGTCCGTCCAGTTCGACCACGTCGAATCCGGCGTCGTTCAAGTACGATTCCTCGCGGTCGTTCAGTTCGTCGGTGTACGGCGTCACGACCGCGATTCGTTCGGCGTCGAGCGCCCGCAGCGCGCGTTTGACCGACAGCGCGGTGGCGACCGCGGGCACTTCCGCCGTCTCCGACAGCGACCGTTCGAGGTCGCCGTCGAATCCGCTTCCGTGCAGGAGGCTTCCGGTCGTGCAGGCGTAGGCCACCACGTCCACGTTCGCGTGGGCGAGTCGCTCCGCGCAGGCGACCGCATCGTCCGCCATCGAATCCAGCTCCGCCACGGTCACCGATTCGAGGGGCATCCGGGCCGCGTGAAGGCTCACGCCGTCGGGGAGCGCCCGCCGAAACTCGCCTTCGACGGTCGTGTTCGAGGACGGGACGACGACGCCGAGACGGGCGCGCCAGCCGAACATTATCGCCACCTCCGTTCCCGATTTTCGCTCATTCGTCCCGCTCCATTTTTTCGTCCTTACGGTCGCGTTCGATCTCCGCCGGGTCGCGTTCGTCGGCGAATCCGTGGCCGCCGCCGCCCGGCGTGGCGACGGTAATCGTCGTCCCGGAAGATACGTCGCGCGTCGTCTTCGCCGGAACGAGTTCGCCCGAAATGCGGTTCTCGCCCGGCTCGCCGTCCTCTCCGCCCGCGATGCCTCGCGGAGCGACTCGACGGCGTTCGGTCAGCAGGGACACCGTTGCGTCCGCTTCGACCGTAACGGAACGAACGACGCCGAGGCCGCCCCGGTGTTCGCCGCGCCCGCCGCTGTTTTCGCGGAGCCCGTACTCCTCCACGAACAGCGGATATTCGGCTTCGAGCGCCTCGACCGGCGTGTTCAGCGTGTTGGTCATCCCGACCTGCACGCCGTCCATGCCGTCCTTCGTCGGCCTGCCGCCGAATCCACCGGCGATGGTTTCGTAATAGGTAAAGCCGTCGTCGCCGCCGCCCCGACTTCCGATGGTGAGGTTGTTCATCGTTCCCTGCCCCTGCGCGGGAACGCGATCGGGTGCCGCCTCCGCGAACGCGGTGAACACCACGTCGGTTACGCGCTGGCTGGTTTCGACGTTGCCGCCGACGACCGCCGCGGGAGGCCGGGGATTCAGCAGCGACCTCTCGGGAACAGACACTGAAATCGGGTCGTAACAGCCCTGATTCGGCGGAATTTCCGGGTCGGTCACGCACCGGATGACGAAGTACACCGCGCTTTTGGCGACCGCCAGCGGCGCGTTCACGTTTCCGGCGACCTGTTCCGCGGTTCCGGCGAAATCGACCTCGATTCGGTCGCCGTCGACCGTCACCGACACCTCGATTGGAATCTCATCGTCCGTGACGCCGTCGCCCTCCATCACGTCGCGGGCGCGGAACTCCCCGTCCGGCAGGTCGGCGAGTTCCGCGCTGATGCGTTCGCGTGAGTAGTTCATCACCGCGTCGAAGGCAGAGACGACGCGGGTTTCGCCGTGTTCTTCCACGAGGTCGCCGAGTCGCTCTTCCGCCCGTTCGTTGGCCGCGATTTGCGCGCGGATGTCCGCCTTGCGTTCGCCGGGATTCCGGACGTTCGCGAGCAGGAGGTTCATCACGTCGTCGTTCACGTCGCCGCCCGTTACAAGTCGAACCGGCGGCAGTCGGATTCCCTCTTGATAGATTTCCCGCGCTCCGGCGGGCATGCTTCCAGGGGTCATCCCGCCCACGTCGGCGTGGTGCGCGCGGGAACCCGCGTAGCCGAGAATCTCACCGTCGATAGAAACCGGTGATACCATCGTCACGTCGGGGAGGTGGGTTCCGCCTTCGAACGGGTCGTTTAGCACGAACACGTCGCCGGGTTCCGGGTCGTACGAAAGCACCGTCGTCACCGCCGCGGGCATCGCACCAAGGTGAACCGGGATGTGTTCGGCCTGCGCGACGAGTCGCCCCTCGGCGTCGAAGAGGGCCGTGGAGCAGTCTCGGCGCTCCTTGATGTTCGGCGAGTACGACGACGTGATGAGCACGTGGCCCATCTCCTCGGCGACGCTCTCGAACTGATTGCGCATGATTTCGAGCGTCACCGGGTCGATGTCCGCCGCCGATTCAGTTCCGCTCATTCTCCATCACCTCCCGACAGCACGAGCGTTCCATCCGCTTGCACCGTTCCCGTCCACGCCGGGGGGACGACGACGGTGCTTTCTTTCTGTTCGAGAATTGCGGGACCTTCGACCGTTCGACCCTCACCGAGTCCGACCCGGTCGAAAACCGGCGTCTCGTGGCGCTGATCGCCGAAAAAGACCTCTCGGGATCCCTTTCTGGCTTCGCCCGCGGTTCGGTAGGAGACGGCGGGCGATTCGCGTTCGACGACCGCCGTCGCTCGCAGATTCACGAGTTCTATCGGATCGTCCATCGTGTAGCCGTAGGCGTTTTCGTGCGCCTCACGGAATCGCTCCGCGACCGCCTCGGCGTCGAACGATTCTCCGGCGGAAACCGTGAGTTCGAAGCTCTGGCCCACGTATCGTAGATCCGCCGCCCGACGAACCGCCGCGGTCTCGGGCTTTTCCACGTCGGAAAGCACGTCGTCCGTGAGTTCGTCGTAGGTCGATTCGACCGAATCCAGTGTGATTCCAGAAAGCTGGCTTCGCAGTGTTTTGACCGAATCGTGTTTCTCGTCCGCGGCGAGGAGGCCGTAGGCCGACAGCACGCCGCAGGCGTGGGGGACGACGACCGAGCTCATGTCGAGACTTTCAGCGAGCGCGGCGGCGTGCATCGGTCCTGCGCCGCCGAACGCGACGAGGCCGAACCCGCGCGGGTCGTGACCGCGTTCGACAGTCACGGCCCGAATCGCTCGCGTCATGTTCGCGTTTGCGACCCGGAAGACGCCGCGCGCGGCGTCGAGCGCGCTTTCGAGTCCCGCCTCGTCAGCGAGTCGGGAGAGGGCGTCGTGGGCAGCCTGCACGTCCAGTTCGAGCTCGCCGCCGAGAGCCGAACTCCCGCCGATGTAGCCGAGGACGACGTTCGCGTCGGTGACCGTGGGTTTTGTTCCACCGCGCCCGTAGCAGGCCGGGCCGGGGTTCGCGCCGGACGACTGCGGGCCGACCCGGAGCGCGTTTCCGGCGTCAATCCACGCGATTGAACCTCCGCCAGCGCCGACCGTGTTCACGTCGACCATCGGGGTTTTGATCGGTCGGCCGTTGATTTCGGCGTTCGTCGTTCGCTCGACCTCGCCGTCCCGGACGAGGCTCACGTCGCTCGACGTGCCGCCCATGTCGAAGGTGACCAATCCGTCGAGATTGCTCTGGTTCGCCGTTTCCGCCGCGCCGACGACGCCCCCGGCGGGACCCGACATCGTCGTCGTCACCGCGTGTTCGCGGACGGTTTTCGCCGGGGCGATGCCGCCGTTCGCCTGCATGATTCGCGGCACCGGCACGCCGAGGGTTTCGGCGCGCTCCTCCAACCGACCGATGTAGGCGTCGATGGCCGGAGTGACGTAGGCGTCCACGACCGTCGTCGATGTTCGTTCGTACTCACGGAACTCCGCGAGCACTTCGTGCGACGCGGAGACGGGAACGTCGAGTTCCTCGCGGAGGGTGTCGGCAACCAACTGCTCGTTTTCCGGATGCTGATAGGCGTGTAGAAGGGCGACTGCGACGCTTTCCGCGCCGCAGTCGCGGATGCGTTTCGCGACCTTTCGAATCTCGTTTTCGTCGGGCGAAGCCCGAACCCCGCCGATTGCGGTTCGCTCCGCGACTTCGAACCTGCGCCGCCGCGGAACGAGCGGCGCGGGTTTGTCCGCGTTCACGTCGTACAGGTCGGGGCGGGCCTGTCGCCCGATTTCCAGCACGTCGCGGAAGCCCTCGGTGGTCACGAGGGCCGTTTTCGCCCCGTTCTCTTCGAGCAGGGCGTTGACGGAAACCGTCATCGCGTGGGTGAAGGCGTCTACGTCGCTCGGGTCGATTCCGGCCTCCTCGCAGGCTTTTTCGATACCGGAAATGACGCCGACGCTCTGGTCGTCCGTGCTCGGAACTTTCGCCGTCACGAGTTCGTCGTCGGGCGGAAGGAGAACCACGTCCGTGAACGTTCCGCCAACGTCCACGCCGACGCGGGTGTTCCCGGCCATTCAGAACACCCCCAAACTCTGCGCAACGCCGTAGAGTGATCGGAATCCGAGCCAAACGACGACGAGCGTGACGACCACGCCGATGACGTTCTGGGCGGTGCTGTTCACGTACTCCCCGAGAATGTCGCGGTCGTTCATCACGTAGATGAGGAAGAGTGCGACGATGGGAAGAAGGATTCCGTTTGCGACCTGCGCGAAGACGATTGCCTGCACGGGCTGGAAACCGAGGGCGGAAAAGACGATGCCGACGAGCAGAATCGAACCCCAGACGGCGCGGAACTTCGTCGATTTGAGGTCGGTGTCCCAACCGAGCGCCCCGGCGGTGGCGTAGGCTCCGGCCAGCGGCGCGGTCGTCGCGCTCGTGAACCCGGCGGCAAATAGGCCGATGCTGAATAGAACGGTCGCCTGCGTCCCCGCGAGCGGTTCTATCTGTTCCGCCATCGTACTCACGTCGCTGATTTCGGTGCCGACGGGGAACACCGCCGCGGCGGTGACGAGGATGGCGATGGTAATTACGCCGCCGATGAGAATCGAGAGTATCGTGTCGGCGCGCGATTCCGGCAACTCGTCCGGCCCGGCCCACCGCTCTTGGACGCTCCCGGCGTGCAAGAAGAGGTTGTAGCCGACGACGGTGGTTCCGATGAGACCCGTAATGAGGAAGACGGAGCCCTCCGGAACGCTGGGGACGAATCCCATCGCCAGCGCGCCGAGGTCGGGGCCGATGATTATTGCGTTGGCGACGAACGCGACGGCCATGAGCGCCACGAGGCCGACGAGGGACTTCTCGATGAGTTTGTACCGACCGGTCCACAGCAGTACGCCGGCGCAGATTCCCATCAGCGGTCCCCAAACGTTCGCGCTGACACCCGTGATTCCGGCGAGCCCGGCGGCCCCGCCGAGGATGTTCCCGGTTTCGTAGGCCGCGGTTCCGACTCCGATTGCGCTCACAACGAGTGCGATGCTGACCGTCGAGAAAACGGGGTTGTCGAACTGGTCTTTGAGTGCCTCGCCGAGTCCGTTTCGCGATACGACGCCGAGACGGGCGCTCATCTCCTGCAACACGATGGTTGCGACGATTGAAAACACGATGGTCCAGACGAGGGCGTAGCCGAACTCCGCACCCGTTACGCTCGCGGTCGTCACGGTTCCAGGGCCGATGAACGCCGCCGCGACCATCGCGCCAGGGCCGATGGATTGTATCCTATCTATAATGTTCATGGTTGTTGACGTGCTATGTCGCCACAACCCATGGTTTGAACTTAAAACCCTCCTAAGAATGCCGTGTACTGCTTTCTACGCTACTGTGTGGTTGTTATGAAGTAGTATGAAACCGTATGTGGTGTTCACACGGTACCAAATTTTTCCCCCTTCCTTTCTCTCGTTCAAACTCCCCTCTCAGTCGTCTCGAATTTCCGTAATAAGCACCTTCGAAACCCCTTCCTCTACTTCCAGTTCGAACGGCAGCCGGGCCGTGCTCAACTCGATGAATCGCATCATGAACCATTTCACCGATTCGGTCGGGAAGACGACGTGGTAGGTGTCGCCCTCCGTCGCGCGAACGGTCAAAAATCCGCACAGCGACAGCCAATCGAGCAGTTCGCCGAGGCTGTCGAACCGGCGTTCGTACTCGCGAGCGTGGTATTCGGACACTTGGTCGGCCAGCTCGAGAAAATCGGAATTCGGTTCGCCCGTCTCGTCCTCCACGTAGTCCAGAAAACAGTGGAGAAAATCCACGTCGAGCAGAACGTGTTCGCCGCTCGATAGCATCTGGTGGTAGGCTTCCAGATTTTCCCCGGCGTCCGCCGTCGCGGCGTCGTAGTTCGCCGCGTAGAATGTGAGCGCCTGCCTGACGAGTTCGCTCTGGGCCTTGCCGGTCCGATTGACGAGGTTGTCGAGCGCCGTCTGTGCGTCGTCGTCAAGCGACACCGTAATGCGGTTCGTCATCTTGTCTCTACCTCTGGCGAGGAAGGTTATCGTTCTGTCCCCTTTTTCGAACTCGCGTTGAATTTTCGTACTGTTCCAGTGTTGATGCCGTTCGTTTCGCGCTACCGAGACTGGCTCTTTCTGGTAGGACTTTGAAGTAACCGAAGAGAAGCCGATAATATCACACTGTCCGCCACCAGGTGTCTCTCTCCTTTATTCCCAGCGCAAATATTTCGGACGTGTAACATCCACTGTCCGACGCACCGAGCCGGTTTCCACCACACTTCACATTTTAGCCGCTCCCCGGCGTATCCCCTTCCATGCCCGGGGCGGAGACGACCGACGGAAACTCCACGCAACGAAACCGAAACGCGCTGCTCGCGTGGGTTCTCGTCGCAAGCATGGCCATCGCAATTCTCACCAGCGCGCTCCGCGGCGATTACCTGTGGGCGGGATTCGGCGTCACGTCGATTCTCGTTGCGCTGATTCCGACGTTTGCCTTTCGCCGACCGACCGCGATGGTTCCGTGGGAATCGCTCCTCGCGGTTTCGCTCGGTCTCATCAGCGTCCCGCTCGGTTCGTTACTTCCGCGCTCACTCGCGACGTTCGTCGCCGTCGCCGGACTGGCGCTCGTGCTGGCCGTCGAGTTGGATACGTTCACTGCAGTCGAACTTTCGCCGTTCTTTGCGGTGTTGTTCGTCGTCGTCGCGACGATGGCCAGCGCGGGAGTGTGGGCCGTCGTGCAGTGGGTCGCTGACAGCACGCTCGGCACGCAAAACCTCCGAAGTCTCAACGACGTGATGTGGTCGCTTCTCGCGGCGACGGGGGCGGGCGTCATCGCCGGGGTTGTGTTCGCCGCGTACTTCCGACGCGTCGATACCGCGCGGTTCGGCTTCCGACCCCGCGACGGACGAAAGCAAGGAGAGGAGACGACGGCCGTAGGCGCGACCGACGGCCGGAACCTCTCCGAAACCCGCCAGCGACGGATCGTTCGGGGGTTCCAACTCGTCCTCATCGGCGTCCTGCTCTTCGGCCTATTCGAGCTGAACGTCGGCATTATCGTCAACACGGTGGTCGCGCTCGCACTGACCGAGGTTCCGGCCGTGCTCGAACGAAACTACGGCCTCCCGATGGATACGCGACTGACGCTCTGGATAGTCGTTCCCGTATTTTTGCACGCAATCGGGACGGTCGGCCTGTACCAGTCGATCGGCTTGTGGGATCAGTTAACTCACGCACTCTCGTCGTCGCTCGTTGCGGCGGCGGGCTACACGGTTGTTCGCGCGCTCGACGTTCACGCGGACTCCATCTACCTCCCCGCGGAGTTCATGTTCGTCTTCATCCTGCTTTTCACGCTGGCGTTCGGCGTTCTGTGGGAATTGCTGGAGTTCGGACTCGATGGGGTTGCGTCGATGACCGGAACCGAAAGCGTCCTCGCGCAGTATTCGCTCGACAACACGATGTTCGATTTGGTGTTCGACACCGTCGGCGGCGTCATCGTCGCAGTTTGGGGGGCGAGATACCTCTCGAACGTCTCCGATGCGCTCGCGTCGGAGACGTTCGATTCGTGACGAATTCGCGCCTTCCATCTGCAAATACCGCCATCCTGCCACTGCTGTTATACTCATCCGTGTTGCATGAGTGTCGGGGGAGAAATCGAAATGAGTACCGTCAGTACGCGGGACGATGAGGAGATAGCGAACACAGTACAGGACACGTGGCGACTGCTCATGGGCGTCGGCGTCGTGCTCACCGTCGTCGGATTGGCGGCCATTTTCACGCCGCTGTTTACCGGTATCGCGCTGTCGTTCTTGCTCGGAGCGTATCTTGTCCTCGGAGGTGTTGCACACTTCGTTCACGCCTTTTCCGGACGGGGATGGACGGGAGTTATCGGCCAGACGATTTTGGCGCTCGTTTTCGTCGTGGCCGGTATCGCGTTCCTGTTGAATCCTCTCGTCGGACTGTCGGCGTTGACTCTGCTGCTAATCACCTTTTTCCTCGTGGAAGGGCTGGTAGAAATTGGTATGGGACTCCGCCTGCGTCCGGCGCGGGGCTGGCTCTGGGTCGTCGTCAGCGGCGTCGTTTCGCTGGCCGTGGCGCTGTTCGTCTGGCTAGAGTATCCGAGCTCCGCCCTGTGGGCGGTCGGACTTTTGTTCGGTGTCGGCCTCTTAACGAGCGGTCTGTCGATAGTTGCAACTGCGATGGGTGGACGAGCGGTTGCGAAGGAGGCGGTCGGCGAAAAAGTCGGGGAGGTGGGGTAGTCAGTTTTCGCTTCGGATCGTCCGATTCCTTAGGTCGGAAGATTATCCGCGAAGAAGTCCCGGTCTTCCTGCTCGATTCCGAGGAGGTACAGCACACCGGCGAACGCGGCGAGCCCGAGGACGCCGCCGACGGCACCGTGAATGAATGCGACGACCGCGTTGGAACCCAGTCCAGTAACGTAGCCTTCGAGAACCGTTTTCGTGCCGACCATTACGGCCGCCGAGATGGCCCCGGCAAACACCGGTTTGAAGTACCGTCTGGAGTAGGGAAACAGCCGTTCCGTGTACCAGACTTGGATGATTCGAAGAGCGTTGATGGAGACGATGGTGGTCGCAGTTGCGATTGCGGCACCGATGAGTCCGAACTGCTGAATGAGCAGGTAGTTCATGACGACGTTACAGACGCCGAGTAGCCATTGATTGACGAGCGTGAGATAGTGGTGGTCGGTCATCATCAGCACGTATCCGGACGGCCCGACGCTCGCGTTCGCGAATTGGGCGACGACCAACAACAGCAAGACGGACGTTCCTTCCTGTGCGAACGAGTCGCTGAACAGAACCAGCAGTTCGTGCGCGTAGATGGTCGCACCGATTGCCGGGAACAGTCCCAGTGTAAACGTCCAGCGGGTGATTCGACGGTACAACGATTCGAGGTCGTCCATCTTCCCGTTGTTGTATAATCGGGATGCGATGGGAGGAAACAGTTGGCTGAACGCGCTCAGGGGAAGGAGGAGTATTCCTGCGAGGACGGTAGCAATCTTGTAAATACCCACCGCGTCTTGGGTCGTGATGTACGCTCCCGCTAAAAATCCGACCATCAGCAGGTCAACCTTGCTTGCAAGAACCTGCCCGGTTTGAGTGGCGGTGAGCGGCAGTGAAAAGTCGTAAAACTCGACCAGTTCCTTCCGTGATGCGCCGAGTTTCGGTTTGAGGCCAGCTTTCTCTACTATCAGCCACACGGCAAGACAGAACACGATGACCGTAGCGACGACCGTCGCGGCCACCGTTCCGATGACGGCGAATCCGAGCAGAAGCGCGACGCTGACGCCGACGACGCGGAGGAGTGGCGTCAGGATGTTCCGGATAAAGACTTGATACTCCGGCATTTCGAGACTCTTGAAGAGGCTCCCGAAACAGCTAATGAGCGTATCGAGGGGGAGGAGAAACGCGAATACGCGCAGAACATCGGTGAAGTACGGTTGGTACTCCGGGTCGACGAACTGCGTAATCCACGGGGCAGCTATGTAGATTCCCACCCCGACGGTGACTCCACCGACCAGCGAGGTTAGATAGGAGAGTCCGAGCATTCGCCGACGTTTCAGCGGGTCGTCGTTGTACTTTGGAACGAACTTCATGATGGCTTGGTTCGTCCCGAGATTGGTGAACACCTGTGCGAAGGTTAGAATAACCAGCCCAAGCGTGTAGACACTGAACAGCATCCCGCCGAGTCCCCGAACGAGCACCCAGTTCAGCAGGAATCGAAGGCCGTTGTCGAGACCCTTTCCGGCCATGAAAAAAGACGCACCGCGAGAAACGGATTGGAGCGATGAGTCCGACGATTGGTCAGCCATTATCTTAGAGTAGGGCTATACGATTAGAGCCGATTATCTTTTGCGCTTTTATCCCTGTATGCGAGCACATGTGTCGCACGGACGAATACAATGTCGGACGAACGAACTGAATATCCGTCAGAACGAAACCGGATTAATACGCGATGTTACAGGTACCCTAGCTCTTCGAGGCGAGACTCGGTCGCCGAATCTATCTGTATTTCGTCACTTCCGTTCGCCGCTGCAGTCGCCTTTGCTTCCTCGATTGGCGTGTCGAAGAAGTCGGTTTCGACTTCGGGTGTCCCCTCGTCCGTCTCGACTTTCTTCTGCCACGATAACCGGCTCGGGTCGATTTCGTATTCGGTTCGGGTTCCGAGCGAATCCCACACCGTCTTCGTCGTTCCCTCGTACACGCAGCGAATCATTCTGTCCCAGTACTCCCATTCGGATGGCGGTTCCGGCCCGGCGCTCATCCCGACCAGTTCGGCGGGGAGTCGGTCGCGGATTACGTCCGGAGTTTCCCCGTTCGCCAGTCCAACGACGAGGTCTCCAAAGTCGAGGTGGGATACGTATTCGTCTTCCTCCTTGTCGTAGCCTTCCGGCGGATTGATGAGCAACAGTGGAACGTGAATCAATCCTTCCGAGAGACTGCTCTTGTGGTTTGCGAGGAACTCATCGGCTTCGTTAGCGTGATTTTCGCCGTGGTCGGCGGTAATAACGATGGTTGTTTCTCTGTCTGCGGCATCGAGAACGTAATGAATGAATTCCGCGAGAATCCGGTCTAGATAGTCGATGGTCGCGCCGTACACCTGCTCGCGGTTTCGCCAATAGCCGTCATAGTCGCCCCGCTCGTTTTCCAACAACTCCCAGAAGTTGAACTCGTTCGATGTCCACGAGAGTGGAACGTCCTCTAAGTTGCCGTCGTACTGTAGACACCGCTGAAGCGGCGTATGGGCTTCCATCAGATTACAGAAGCCGAAGTACGGAGACTCGGCCTCCTTCACCTGTCGTTTCGCGGCCCGAACCACTCCGGCACTCCCGTCATCGACCAGTTTCGGTACCGGGCCCGTGTTCGTGAGGTCGTTGGCGTAGCCGTACGCCGTGTTCTTCAAACTCAAGAGCGGATGGTCGTCTCTCAGCGCTGACCGCAGGAACTCGACGTACTTCTCCGTCCCCTCCCTCCCCCGACTGACTTCGTTGAGACTCGTCGCTTCCGGATAACGGTGTCTCGGTTCGACGACGTCGAACTCGTCGAACCACGAATCGAACCCGTACGTCGGATTTATCCACGAGTTCGCGCTCACGCCGAACGTGGCGTAGCCGTCGAGCTCGGCGAGAAACGTTTCCTCGCGCTCGATGCTGTCGAATCGCCGGTTGTGGGTGTGAACGCCGTGTTCCGACGGCAGTTCTCCGGTAAACATACTCGCGTGACTCGGGACGGTCCACGAACTCACAGCCCGACATCGCGTGAACGATACGTCCGCGAGACGCTGGAGTCGCTTCGCGTACTCCGCAAAGAAATCCGCACGCACCGTATCGAGGCAGACGACGACCACGTTTCGCGGGGACGTCTCTGTGTCTTTTTCAGCAGGGGGCATTAGTACTGCAAATACACAACCGAGGTAAAACGATGACGGCCACATATTCAAAAAATGGTGTATTTGCCGAATAGAGCCCTTTCACGACCCTTCCGGACGCTGTTCCTCGGTTCACTGGTCACGAGGAGTACTCGATTCGCCGTTTCTCCCATCCCTTCCGTCCGACCGTGCAGAGCAGACTGAAGTGTCTATCCCGCCTACTACGTTCGGGTTGGGGAGAATGACCGATACACGCGAGGAGAGCTACGACCGCACGAAACGACCGATTACGCACGAGCGAGACGACTCCGAGCACGGAGACGGCCATCGCGCCCACGTCGACCACCATGGACACGAAACGATGTTCCGGCGGCGATTTTGGGTCTGTCTCGTTCTCTCGATTCCGGTTCTGTACTTCAGTTCATTTATTCAGGAAACGTTCGGCTACACGGCAATCTCGTTTCCCGGCAGTACGTGGGTGACGCCCATTTTCGCGGTCGGTATCTTCGGCTACGGTGGGGTGCCGTTCCTCCGCATGGCTCGCGTGGAGGCGAAAAACCGCGAACCGGCGATGATGATGCTCATCTCGCTCGCCATCACTGTCGCCTTCGTCTACAGTATCGGGGCGTTTTTCTTCCTTCCCGGCACGATGAGCTTCTTCTGGGAACTGGTGACGCTCATCGACATCATGCTCCTTGGCCACTGGCTCGAGATGCGAAGCGTTCGGCAAGCGTCGGGCGCGCTTTCCGAACTGGCGAAACTGATGCCCGACACCGCGGAGCGAATCGCCGAGGACGGGACAGTCGAGGAGGTTTCTGCGACCGCCCTCCGCGAGGGCGACCGGGTTCTCGTCCGACCGGGCGCGATCGTTCCGGCGGACGGCGTGGTCGAAGAGGGCGATTCGACTGCGGACGAATCGATGATTACCGGCGAATCCCGTCCGGTGGACAAAGCTCCCGACGACGACGTTATCGCCGGAACCATCAACTCCGGCGACGGGAGCCTTCGCGTCCGAATCACCGCGACCGGCGAAGAAACGACGTTGGCCGGAATCATGCGGCTCGTGGAGGAAGCCCAAGGGAGCAAATCCAGGACGCAGGTGCTGGCCGACAGGGCCGCCGGGTGGCTATTTTACATCGCACTCTCCGTCGCCGGAATTACGGGAGTCGCGTGGATTCTCGCGACCGGATTCGACATCGCGGTCGTCGAACGAGTCGTCACCGTCCTCGTCATCGCCTGTCCGCACGCGCTCGGGTTGGCGGTTCCGCTGGTCGTCTCCATCAACACCTCGATGGCGGCGCGAAACGGCGTCCTCGTCCGCGACCGAATCGCCATGGAGGACGCCCGACACCTCGATACGATAATTTTCGATAAAACCGGGACGCTAACGCGCGGCGAACAGGGCGTCGTCGGCATCGAAACCGTGGATGGTTGGGACGACGAGCGCGCGCTCGCGCTCACCGCCAGCGTCGAGGGCGATTCGGAACACGTAATCGCGCAGGCGATTCGCCGCGAAGCGGACGAAACGAGCGTTTCCCTCCCCGAAGTTACCGAGTTCGAGGCCATCTAAGGTCGAGGCGTTCGAGCGACGGTCGAAGGCCACGAACTGTTCGTCGGCGGGCCGAACCTGCTCCAACTCGTCGATGCAGACCTCCCGGCGACCCTCTCGGGGTTCGCCGACAGAGCCGGGTCGAATGGACAGACGGTCGTCTACCTCGTCTCCAACGGTGACGTCGTCGCGGCGCTCGCCCTCGCGGATGTCATCCGCGAGGCGAGCAAACGAGCCATCGACGTCCTCCACGGGATGGGTATCGAAGTCGCCATGTTGACGGGCGACAGTGAAGCAGTCGCCCGATTCGTCGCTGACGAACTCGCCATCGACACCTACTTCGCCGAAGTGCTTCCCGACGAGAAGGACGAAAAAGTCATCGAACTTCAAGAACAGGGAAAACTGGTCGCCATGGTCGGCGACGGCGTCAATGACGCACCCGCCCTGACGCGCGCCGACGTGGGAATCGCAATCGGAAGTGGCACCGACGTCGCAATCGAGTCCGCGGACATCGTTCTCGTGGAAAATGACCCGCTCGACGTGGTGAAGCTCGTTCAGTTGAGCCGCGCGAGCTATCGAAAAATGCAGGAAAATTTGGTGTGGGCAACCGGCTACAACGTGTTCGCGCTCCCGTTGGCGGCCGGAATCCTCGCTCCGATTGGCATTCTGCTCTCGCCAGCGATCGGCGCGGTGTTCATGTCCGCGAGCACGGTTATCGTGGCAATCAACGCCCAGCGACTTCGGAACGCCGACCTATCCGCGTAGGCGAACGATTGCCGGAAACATTGGGTGGCACCCACTCGTTTAACACCCCACCACACATCGTGCGAGCCATCCGATGTCGTCCAGTCGCCGGTCGGTCACGAGTCACTTGCAAACCACGGTTCGCGGATTACGCGGCGACGGCCGCGGCTGGGTTCTCACTGCGGTCGCCCTCGGGTGGGCGTTCACCCTCGGCTTGCGATTTCTCGTCCCCGCGCTTTTGCCACAGATAAAATCGGCGTTCGAAGTCACCAACGCGACCGCCGGACTCGCCATCACCGCGCTTTGGGTCGGTTACGCCCTGATGCAGTTTCCCGCCGGAGTGCTCATCAACCGCGTCGGCGAGCGAACGCTGCTGACGACGAGCCTCTGTCTTTCGGGAATCAGTCTGTGCCTGATTGGACTCTCCCCGGTGTTCGTCGTCTTCTTCGCCGGAAGCACCGCGTTCGGCCTCGGTTCCGGGCTGTACGGGCCGAGTCGCGGGACCGTCCTCTCGCGGACCTACACGCGGAACGCTGGTGCGGCGTTCGGCGTCACACTCGCTGTCGGAAGCATCGGTTCGGCAGTTCTACCGAACCTCGCAACCTCCATGGTTGATGCGGTCGGGTGGCGGCCTATTCTCGCCTGTCTCTCGGTTCCTTTCTTCGTCGTCGCGGTGCTGGCGTGGCGGGTCATCCCCGAGCGCGAGCGGGGGACGACCCGCGGAAAATCTGAATCCATTGATGGTGGAACTCGAGAATCCACTGACGGCGGAAATTCTGGCTCCGAATCCACAAAACTTCTTGACCGTCGCGCGCTCCGCGACATCGTGCGAACGCTTTCCGACCGCTCGATTTTCCTCGCGGTCGTCGCCATGGCGCTCCTCCTGTTCGTCTTTCAGGGTCTGACCGCGTTTCTGCCGACGTATCTCCAGACGAAGGGAATGAGCCAGCAGACCGCCGCCCTGCTGTTCGGCGTGATGTTCATCGCAGGTGCGATTTCGCAGGTCGCCGCCGGAAGCGCCGCAGACCGATTCGGCGTCAAACCCGTGCTTCTTGTCGTCACCACAATCGGCGTCGTTACTCCGGCTGTTCTCACGGTCACGTCGGGAACAGTGGTTCTCGCCATTGTCGTTGCCATCCTCGGCTCCCGGATGGCTATTGCCCCCGTCACGAACGCGTACGTCGTCGGGGCGCTTCCGGAACACATCGAAGGGTCTGCGTGGGGATTCCTCCGAACTGGATTTTTCCTGGTGGGTTCGACCGGTTCCACCTTTGTCGGCTATTTTGCGGATGCAGACAGATTCGATTTCGCGTTTCTCGTGCTCGCGGGGCTATCGGCCGTCGCGCTCGGGTTGTACGCGATGCTTCCGGATAACGAGTAGAGAACCCGATTCTGGTGCTGGCGGATAACTACAAAATTCCCTTCAGTTTCGGAAAAGTCATAACACAACAGATGTAGACGATTTTTAATATCTCCCTTCTATTCAGTTTTCTATGGATGAGTCTCACCTCCAGAACCAACTTTCTCGAATACGGTTTCGACAGTACCTCATCCTTACCTTGCTTATCATTCCCGACTTGTACATCATCGCCGAGGTAATCGGATTCTGGTCTGCTGGCGTTCTCGGAACCATGTTCGCGCTCGGCGTATTCGCAATGGTCGTCGTCAACCACAGAAGCAGTCGAACCGCGGCAGGGCGGTAGGCTGTAATTGGTGCTTGATTCTTACACTAATTGTGTAACCGATTACAGCGGATTGCAGAGCGCCCACTGTTTTCACTCCTCCATTTCCGTTTTGACCGAGAGCCACCACAGATGCCCTCGGTCACGAGCCTCCGTATGTTCGAGGACGTCCTCCTCGACCAGTTCGGCGAGTCGGTTCTTCATCGGTTCAAGCGAGGTGTCGAACTCGTCTGCGAGGTACCGCGTGTTCACGACCGGCGCTGGCGCGTCTCGAATCGCGGCGACGATGTCCGCGGTTTCGATACTCGGTTCCTCGGTGGCCATGGTTTCACTCCGTCACCGAGTCGTATGTTCGGTTCGGCCGTCCAGACGGCCGAACCGAACTCAGTCGGACTCCACACCTGCTGACCAGATTCACCAGACTGCTGTCGTCCGGACGAAACGTTTTTGTCCGCTACCGCCGGAGTGAAAACCGGCATGTACCCATCTGCCACTGCCGGTGGTCGATTTTGGCCGACCGCGGCACACTAAGACGTCTTCTGCTGTATCGATAGAGCAACTGCGCAGTACCAGGGAGGTGAGCGAGAGCGATGCCTAAAATCGACCCGTGGGGCGACGTCGAAATAACCGACTACGAGGCGACGATGGAGCAGTTCGGCATCGAACCGATTGCCGACCTCGAAGACCGACTGCCGGACAACCGCCTCGTCCGCCGGGGTATCGTCTTCGGGCACCGCGATTTGAACACCGTGCTGGACGCCCGCGACGAGGGCGATTCGTTCGCCATGATGACTGGCATCATGCCCTCTGGCGTCTTTCACTTCGGCCACCTCGGGGTGGTCGAACAGGTGCTCATGTTTCAGGAGATGGGCGCACAGCTCACGCTCTGTGCGGCTGACATCGAATCCTATGCGACGCGAGACATGTCGCTCGAAGACGCCCGCGAACTGGTGGTCGAAGAGTACCTGCTCAACTACGTCGCGCTGGGGTTAGACCTCGATTCGACGGATTTTTACTTCCAATCGCAGGCGGGCAACGACCATCAGGTTCGGAGCAAGCTGTTCGCCCGGCACGTCACGCAAAGCGAGTTCGAGGCGACCTACGGCAACGCCGACCCCGGAAAGATGGTGTCGGCGCTGACCCAGTATGCCGACATCCTCCGCCCGCAGTCGCCGGAACGCGGCGGTCCGAAACCGACCGTCGTTCCGGTCGGCATCGACCAAGACCCGCACGTCAGGCTGACGCGGGACGTGGCGTCCCGCTACCGCGATGCGCCGTACCTAAAGCCCGCGAGTACGTATCACCGATTCATGCGGGGATTGCAGGGTGGGAAGATGAGTTCGTCCGACCCGAAAAGCTACATCGCCCTCACCGATTCGATTGCGGACGCCAAACGCAAAATCGACGAGGCGAAAACCGGCGGCCGGGTTAGCGTCGAGGAACACCGCGAAAAGGGGGCGAACGTCGAGGAGGACACGGTGTTCGAACTACTTGCGTACCACCTCGTCGAGGACGACGACGAACTGCGCCGGATTCGAACCGAGTACGAGTCCGGTGCGATGCTTTCGGGCGAGTTGAAGCAAATTGCAAAAAACCGACTGGAACAGTTCCTGCGAGACCACCAACAAAAGCGCGAGGCGGCGCGTCCGAAAGTCGAGCAGTACGTCGCGGAACACGCCGAGGCAGTTCGCTGATGCGAATCAGGCGACTCCGTGCGACCGAATTCGTCTCCTTCGTGGACGACCTTTTGTTGCCCTTCGCCCGCGAGATGGCGATACTGGACGAGTTCGACACCCTCGCTGACCGCGGCGTCCGTGCCAACGTTTTTTCGTACGTCGAAGACCGGCACTCGGGCGACGACACCGTCACGTTCGTCGCCGCCGACGGGGACGA
This sequence comes from Haladaptatus pallidirubidus, assembly GCF_020700235.1. Taxonomy (GTDB): domain Archaea; phylum Halobacteriota; class Halobacteria; order Halobacteriales; family Haladaptataceae; genus Haladaptatus; species Haladaptatus pallidirubidus. Next base: position 1,904,858 of record NZ_CP085301.1, read on the forward strand.
ATTGGTCGGCCACGTAACTGTCGAAAAGCGGGCCTCTCCTCGGTGTTCGTCCGCGGCCCGCGGGGATACATCGGCGCCTTGTATGTCGTTCGAAGTCGCCGGGAAAGCGTAAACGCCACCCGACTGCTTTCACGCGCCGAATCGTAGGCGCGGAATTGGGGCTGTGAGTGCCTCTCGCTCGACGTTCACGCCGCCAACGAAATCGAACAATCGCTGTGCCTGCGGGACGACTTCGAATTCAAACGACATCGGATGACGAAGAGATTGTAGCCGTCTCGGAGCCTTGCTTCTCCTAACGAAATTCGATTTCCGCCGAGTGGAATTTTATGCTCTCTCCCCCACACTCTCCTGAGCATGTACCTCGCCGACGAGACGTGGCCGGAACTGGGCGATTACGTCGCAGAAGAATCGGTCGCCGTCGTTCCGCTGGGTTCGACCGAACAGCACGGGCCGCACCTACCGCTCGCGACCGACCACCTCATCGCGGAGGCGTTGGCCCGCGAGGCCGCGGATCGAGCGGGCTACCTCTGTACGCCGACGGTAAACATCGGCGTCAGCCCCCACCACAAGCAGTTCCACGGGACGATGTGGGTGAACGCGCAGGCCTTCCGCGACTACGTCGAAAGCTTCACGCGAAATCTCACCTACCACGGCATCGACCGCATCGTGTACGTCAACGCCCACGGCGGGAACATGCACCACCTCCGAGAAGTGGGGCGGCGACTTCGCGAGGATGAAGTCACCTTCGCGGTGGAATGGATGTGGGACGAGTCGATACCCGACCTCGTAAACGACCTGTTCGAGTACAACGGACCCCACGGCGGGCCAAAGGAGACAGCGATGATTATGCACATCTCGGGCGAGTTGGTCAGTTCTGACCAACTCGCCAACGCTCGGGACGGAGGACTCCCCGACCTCAGGGACGGGAGTTTCACGATTCACGGCGCGCGCAACTACTACGACGCGATAGACAACACCGAAAACGGGGTTCTCGGCGACCAAACCGACGCAACGTCGGAAAAAGGCGAACAAATTTTCGAAGCGGCGACCGACCAACTCGTGAAACTGCTCGACTGGGTGGACGACGCGCGATTTTCGGATTTGATGGCGAAACCGCACGTTGACCCGCAACCCGGCAGTCGGCGGGAGTAGGAAGTCGGGCTTTTGACAACTGATGTTATTCCGAGTTCATCGCTATCTCCCTTATTGCCGACGTTTCTGACATCAAACTAGTTATATTCTGAAACAGCCACAACAGTTTTAAAATTACTGTTGATCATAAAAATAGCTTGCATAGACAGCCATGCCAAAATAACCCATAACGCCCCATGGCACAAACAGTAATGGAAACGAAATCGGCGCACAGTTCGTATGGAAGTCGACTCCGCGATACCGCGAGCGGATTCTTCCAAAAGTATGGGCTGGGGTTCGTGATGGTTGCGAGCTACTTCGGTTCGGGGTCGGTGTTCATCGCGAGTTCCGCCGGGGTTCGGTACGGCTACAGCCTGCTCTGGGCCGTCGTCGGCGCGGTGCTGTTGGGGTTCATGGCGCAGGATATGAGCGCCCGACTCGGAATCTTCGGCGAATCGCTGATGACGTTCGTGCGCCGAAAAATCGGTTCGACAGGGGCGACGGTACTGGCCGTGCTCCTCTCCATCGGGTGTGTCGCGTGGACGCTCGAACTTACCGCCGCAGTCGGAAAGGGTGTCTCGATTCTCCTCGACGGAGCTATCGGCTGGCAACCGCTGGCGCTGGTTACCGGCGTGCTCGCAATCCTCATCGGCGTGCTGAACTACGATGGTGTCGAGCGCATCATGACTGCCATGATGCTCATCCTGCTCGTCATCTACATGGGTGTCGCGGGTGTGAGCAGCCCGTCGATTGCCGACGTGGCGGGCGGGTTCGTTCCCTCGGTTCCCGCTGGCGGCGCGCTGACGCTCGCCGCCGCCATCATCGGGACGACTGCGCTGTGGCCGAACTTCTTCCTCGAATCGAACCTCGTCTCACGGAAAGGGTGGGTCGATGAAGAGGGCGTCTCTGAGATGCGGCGTGACCTCGGCATCGGCTACCTCGTCGGCGGCCTAACGACGGTGGCAATCGTGGTCGTCGCCGCGGCGGTTCTGCGCCCCGCGGGGTACACCGAACTGGAGTCGTTCATCACGCCGGGCCGGGCACTTGCCGACGTGTTCGGCGAGTGGGCGATGGTCGTCTTCCTCCTTGGAACCCTTGCGGCGGCGTTCAACAGCATCATTCCAATAATGTGGACGCCCGCCTACCTGTTCCAGAACGCGCGTGGCCGAGTCGCAGACAGCGCGAGCAAGGAGTTCAAAATCATCTACGCGGTTGGCGTCGGCATCGGAAGCCTTTCGCCGCTCGTCCACCAGTTCGCAGGGCTGAGCGTCATCGACATGATACTCCTGTTTCCGGCGTACAACGCCATCGTGGGGCTGCCGATTACGGCGGTGCTACTGTTCTGGGCGGTCAACGACAAGGATACGATGGGCGAACACCGAAACGGAATCGCGCTTATGGCGCTCAACTTCCTGCTCATCGTTCTTTCGACGTATCTCGCCGCGACATCGCTCCCCGGGTTCATCGATGCACTGACATCGGGTGGGCTTTGATAGCCGAAACAAATGCTCCCTGAACCGACGATACTGGCGGTACTAATCGTTATCGCCTTCTTGTCCGGCATCGGAATCACCGCCGTTGGGCCGGGTGGGATTTTCATTACAGTCGCCCTCTTTGCGCTCACCGACGTTTCGTCGTCGGTCGTCGCTGGAACCGCGATGACGACGTTCGTCTTCACGGGCATACTCGGAAGTCTCACCTACCTCCAGTCCGGCGAACTCCGCTCGTCGTCGGGGCGACGACTCGCGATTCTCGTAACGGTTCCGAGCGTCGTCGGCGCTGTCGTCGGGGCACTCGTTAACACGATTCTCTCCGACGGCCTGTTCGGACTCATGCTGACGGGGTTCACCATGGTCGTCGGCGCGAGCATCGTCTATCGGGAACGACAGGGAATTGGTTCGAAATGGTCGTTTCGCGCTGATTCGACTGTCGGCGTGGTCGCCTTCGGCACGCTCGGCTTCGCCATCGGCGTTTTGGGCGGCCTGCTCGGCGTTGGCGGGCCGGTGATCGCCGTCCCACTCCTCGTCGTGTTGGGCGTCTCGATGCTCAACGCGCTGGCTGCCGCGCAGGTGCAGTCAGTGTTTCTCTCCGCGTTTGCGGCCTCGACGTACTTACTGCAGGGTGCAGTGTCGATTCCGCTGGCCGTCGCCATCGGCGTCCCCGAACTCGTCGGCGTTGTCCTCGGTTGGCGAGTCGCACACCACATCGAACCGGCACGGTTGAAGCTCGCACTCGGCGGGGTACTCATCATGGCCGGAGTTGCCCTTCTTCTTCCGTAATTTCCGACGACGTGCGTACTACGCCGCGATGCAGTCGAAAAATCGCTCCGTGAGCGCGTCGGCGAGCAGGGCGACGAGTTCGTCGTCGTCGTCCAACTCGCCGAAAACTCCGAGTGGGACGACGCCACCCGCCATATCTCGGTGGCCCCCGGCGCTCCCGAATCCGTCGAACGCCGCGATCAGTACGTCGCCGATGTGAATCCGCGGGTCGCGGGTTCGGGCGCTCAAATGCACCGTATCATCGATGATTCCGAATACGAACGTTGTCGTGACGCCTTCCAGATTGAGGAGGTAGTCCGCCGCCTGCGGAAGGGTATCTCGTTCGTCGGTTCGTCCCGTATGGGTTACGAGATAGGAGCCTCGAACCGTCCGATTTTGAATCGTTTCCCCGAGCGAATCGAGCATTTCGTGCGTGAACAGCGAATCGGAGAGTTCGCGGAGCAGGTTGATGTCTGCGTGCGGATGTAAAAATCGGGCGCTCGTGTACTCCGCCGGAGTGGCGCTCCGCGTGAACGCGAGCGTTTCCCGGCGGATGCCGAACAGGAGCGCCGTCGCCAATCGGGTGTCGAGTTCGATATCGAGGCAGGTGAAATAGTCGGCGAGGATGGATGCTGTCGCACCGACACCGACCCTGTGGTCGATGTATCGGGCATCTATCTCCGAAACCGGGTGATGGTCGATGACAATGTCGGGCGTCGTCCCTTCTGGAACTGAGTTGTTCACGCCGGGTTTAGCGTGGTCGACGAACGCGACGAGCGAGGAGGCACGGAGACACCCCTCGGTGAATCGGTGAAGGTCTACGTCGAGAACGTTAACCATCGCGCGGTTCTGTTGATGCGTAATCTCGCCGCCGTAGTAGAGGGTGACTTCTTCGACGCCGACCGAGTCTGCGATAGTCGAGAGAGCGAGTGCGCTACTGATGGTGTCGGGGTCGGGATTGTCGTGACAAACAATAGCGAGCGAGTTGTTGTCATCCAAAAGTTGAAGCAGGGAATCGAGACGGTTCTCGGTCTGACCCAGTCCCGAATCGTGCGTGACCTCCGTTCCACTGCTCATAGCTTTTCTCTCGACTGTACTGATGTGAGTAATACATTCCTCACCGAAAAACAGTTTCGGCCATTTTACTAATTCTACGAGAAAAGAAATAAAATTTATAACTAAAAATCAGTATTGGGGAAAAATATCAATGATATTGAGAATTCCATCGAAACGGGGACGGATATTCCGAAATTGCTCATTTATCTAATTGCCAATCACCGTCGGTAGCTCACCGCGATTCCCTCTCCAAGAGGAATGACCGAGGTTTCGAACGCCTCGTCCTCGCGCATCGTCAGCAGGTACTCCGCGATGCCGCGACTGTCTTCGTCCAATTCGGGGTCGTCCCCCTCCAGCGCGGCGAGAATTGCGTCGAAATCCTGTATGCCGCTGACCATCGCGTTGTCGGCAACGATAACGCCCCCGGGAGCGACTTTGTCGCGGACTGCTTTCAGCGCCTCGGGATAGCCATCTTTGTTGTGGTCGATGAGGACGACGTCGAACGGCCCGTCGTGGCGCTCGATCGTGTCCATGGCGTCGCCGTTTTCGAAGATGGCACGGTCTGCGACTCCTGCAGATTCGAGGAACTGTCGGGCTTCGTGCAGTTCGTCCGCGTCGTACTCCGTGAGGACGATTTCGCCGTCCTCCGGGAGTGCATCGGCGAACCAGTACGCCGAGTAACCGAACCCCGACCCGAATTCGAAGATTCGCTCCACGTCCACGGCGTGCGCGAGCAATCGCAGGAACTGCCCGACTTCGCGCCCAACAGTCGGAAACCCTTCTCCACGTTCCTCCATCGCTTTCTGCGTCTCGCTCGCTTCAGGGAGTGCAGCGCGCACAAACCGTTCCGTCTCCTCCGGCAGGATGTCCGTCATACCTTACGAAACGATGGCAGTGTGGTTAACGTTCGGTGTTTGGTTGTGAACACGACTTTCATTTTTTGAGCTATCATCCCGCGGACTCGGGACTCTGTCATCTGTGTGCCCGTCTTCCGAGGACGAACAGTGCAATCGTGAGCAGTATCCAGAGAGAGACCATTCGGACGCCCGCTTCCGCCGTTTCAGCCGGTTGTGCGGTTTCCGCTTCACCCGCCTTCGTCTTCGGTTTCTCCGTTCGCATGGACTCTCGAAACGGCCAGAGCGAGAATAAAGATGATGGGCGGAGGAAAGCGGAGCAGATTCTATAGTAATGGCTTTCTGCATGTGAATGCAAGAGTTCTAATACAATCATCAGGTAAATAATGATCTGGAACAGATCGAGGCAATCCTGTTTGACCTCGACGATACGTTAGTGCAGTATGAGAGATCTCCCGGTGAGGTGCTACGGTCGTCCTTCGAAATCCTAGACAGTGAACCACTTTTCTCGGTTGCGGAGTACTATGCCCGATACGATGAGTTCGCAGAGAAATGCGAATCCATGGAAAAACTTCGCTCTGAATGTTTCGCAGCGCTTGCTGATGAGAACGGGTACGAACAGCAGCGTGGACGAGACGTTGCGGATACATTCAGTGATGCTCGCGATCAGACAGATAAACGTCAAGTTACTCCCATCAGTCACCCGTGTCTTGAACGAGCTCAGCCAAGAGCACCGGCTTGCGATCGTGACGAACGGAGCACCGAATGCACAACAGCAGAAGATCAACGCTGTGAATCTCGAACGTTGGGTTGATGCGATTGTTATTGCGGGTCACGATATACCGCCGAAACCCGACCCAGAACCGTTTGAACGAGCGATTCAGTTACTCAACGCAACATCCGCTACCACAGTACACGTCGGTGATTCACTGGAAACATATATTGCTGGTGCATCTGCTGCCGGACTCGATTCCGTCTGGCTTTCCGACAGTGATAATATCACGGAATATACTCCGACTCATCAAATAGAGTCTATTGTCGATCTTTTGTCCTTCCCGTGGATAGAGGAGTCGCCATCCAATTCTGGGTAAAGTGTCGCAGCTGAACGAATTCGACGTCGGGTTCGCACGCGAACCCGACAACCTCAATTTCTCGAACACTATCCGAAAGGATGCTCTCGGTTGGCGGACTCGTTGCTCAGTCGGCCATTCCTCGTCGCTCGACGACCACTTCCTTCGTCTTCTTCGCGTCGATACCGAACAGAAATCCGGAGATGAAGAGGAGTTCGTTCCCGACGTAGTACCGCTGGACGATGTAGTCCACGAGCGGAAGAACCGGGTCGGGAGTGAGCTGCAGGACGACGAGAATCAGCGCGACGAACGCGGCAACTCCCGCAAACCAGCGTATCACAGTCCCGGAGATAAATCCGGCGACGAACACGACGACGGCCATCATGAGGCTCATACCCCTCTCTCGGGTCCGATTGCGTTTTAAATTGACGGGGAAAAATCCCGATACCTTCCGAATATCCACGAGTAGGTGTCGATTACACCACGGAAGGCTGGTCATACCAAAGTGGGTTTCGAGCGTTTTTCGCTGTGAAGAAAAACCCATGTCCACCGTGAACCACGCACGATACGGAGTTGAGAATTGTCCCACGACCATCTGTGACCACTACGGGGCCGTCTGATGACGCAAGAGCCGACCTGCGAAATGGTCGTTTCCGAAACCGGCTGGATAGAGATTCGAAATCCCGACGAAACCGACGACGAGTGGTTGCTGTCGGATACGGCGGTCGAAGTTCTCCAATAGCGCTTCGAAAGTGGATATCGCCGGTAGATTACTCGTTGGATATATTCCGAAAAAATGGAAAAATAATGCCGTCAGACACGCGCCTGACTGACTTTCTTGTAGGTGGATGTCATGGGTCGTGATATGGTACTCGTACCTGTCGCACCCGTTTTCGGGGCCGACACAGCGGACGCGACAGTCGCTGGTGAGCCTGTATGACCGAGCGAAGCGTTTGCATTGAAGTGCTAATCGCGGATTCGCCGGAGGACGCCCCAGCCGTCGAAGCTGACTCCCGCGTCGATGTTTCGGTAAATGGGCAGATGTATCCGACTGCGAAACTCGTAGACGGCCGATACGTGGCTTGGTGGTTCGAGACGGCGGCACCCGCTCCTGACTCTAGCGTGACGACCGAGTGGGTCGCCGCACCGACGCGCTATCTGGCCGCCGCGACGCTGGACGAACTCTGGGAGAATCCGGCATCGTTCGACACGCTCACGGAAGCGTAACTGTCGAAACGGATACGAACGTCGGTTCTCGTTTCAAATTCCTCATCGGCGGTCGATTTCTACAACCGGTCGATTCCCCTTTGCGAATCGCGTGACCGTCGCTGGTGGGTGTCCGTCCGCACCGCTCGCGTCCATCCGTTTCGTATCCGCCGTTGGCGGCGGTCTCTGGGATGTATTTTCACGCTCGAAAGAAGCAATCGGCCGACGAACGCCGTCAAACAGAGATTGAACAACACCACCAGCGCGATGTCCGCGGTTACGAATGCAACAAACAGCGCAGTCAGTATCGCTCGAACGCCCAGCCCCACCGCGCTGACCGAACAAACAGTGCGAAGGAGGGCGCTTGTCCACCCGTAATCGCGCCGCATATCGCCCTTTTTGTAGTGAATCGGCGAACGCTCGACACTCCACGCGAGTAGTTGCCCTACGCTCACTCTGGGTCGTCCGGTACTTCGAAACGACACCACGGCTGACCCGTAGCAGTGCGCTAACGATTCCCGATTCCGCCGACCTCCTCGCGCCATCGTCGGGTACTGACGTTCGCATCCCTTTTCAAACCGCGTCAGACGACGGACTGACACCGTTTTTTTAGCGCCCTCGGCGTAGCAGACTCCGTTTTGCGGTGTCTTCGAGGAAGAAAGAACCGTGCCGAGCACCTACAGTCGTTTGACTTTGATATACTGATTCACGGCCTGAAATTCCCTGTCGAACAGCGTTGCGAACGATTCGTTCGGGTCTGCACGAAGTTGTGCGAAACAGTCCTGACACAGCGTTGATGCGGCGGGTGAGGGCTTTTGAACCGGGTGGGAGGCTCCGTCTATTGCGGTTCGAACGACCCGAAATATCGCGTCGCTTCGACAGCGTTTGCAGGATTCCCGACCGCGAGGCAGGTGCTCGCTTTCGGTTTCGATAGTGTTTCGATTCATCGACGTTCGAGTTCGAATCACGTTCGTCCGCGGTAAGAGTATATGTGGATTGTGTGGCTGTAGTTCCCCCCTACCGGATTTGCGCCCGACGAATCAACGACCCACTGCGTCGGGGTGATCCCCGCGCATCTCGTTCGATACGAACATATCCGATTACTAGTCAAAATTGAGTTACCTAAGGTACTGCTATGCCCGTCGGCCGACTACAGACAGAGTGGGATGACAGAGACGCTCAACCAACTCCACGTGTGGTGTCAGGGCGAGGAGTGGTGTCCGATTACTTCCACGACGACACTCATCGGGAAGAAGTGGCACCCGGTAATCATTCACCGGCTGCTCGAATACGGCCCGAGCGGGTTCAACGAGTTGAAGCGGGCCGTCGATGGCATTTCGAGCAAAGTTCTTTCCGATAGCCTCGAAGACCTCGAATCGAAACAGCTCGTGTCGCGCGAAATCGTCAACGAAAAACCGGTTCGCGTCGAATATTCGCTCACGAAGCACGGTGAATCGCTTCGCCCGGTCATCGTCTCCATGCGCGATTGGGGAACGGAATATCTCGCTCCTGCGGACAACCCGGAATCGTCCCTCGTGTGATGCACATTCTGCTCCGAATGCATTATCTTCGTTCCACCCGTCTTTTCTGAGGGGGGACTTGGAGTGAAACTCTGGGACGAACGCGATTCAGACGGCGTCGGAATCGGCTGGTGGCTGTTCGGAATCGCGCTAGCGGTCGTTCTCGTCGCCTCGCTCGATACCTATATCGGCTGGGTAGTGTTCGGTTTGTTTCTGTACTACGTCGCCCGGCCGATTGCCAGACGGCTTCGGAACCGAGGCGCGTCGCCCGGGCTCGCGTCGTTGCTCACGCTCGCACTCATCATCCTCCCGTTCGTGGGACTGCTCGGTGCCGTCGTCGTCATCTCGGTCGGGCAGTTGTCGGCAATACGACTCGCCGACATCGAGCAGATCGCGCGAACCCTCTTTCCCGGCTTCGAGACTGGAGCGATTCCGACCGACCCATCGCGGTTGTACGACGCCGCCACGCAGTTGCTCCGCGACCCGTCGGTCAGAAACCTGCTCGGCCAGTTCGGAGCCTTCGTCGGAACGTTCGCGACGCAGGCGTACAACCTCTTTCTCGCGCTCGTGTTTGTCTTTTTTCTGGTGCGCGACGAAGACCGGATTTCGGGTTGGTTCCAAACGACGGTGGCCGAGCGAGGAACGACGACGTACGAGTATCTCGACGCGGTTGACCGCGGCCTGAATTCAGTCTTTTTCGGCTACACGCTGACCATCTTCGTCATCGTCGTCACCTCCGCAGTACTTTACAACGGTCTGAATCTCATCGCGCCGCCGGGAATGGACATCCCGCAGACGATGCTCGTCGCGGTTGCGACCGGACTCGCGACACTGATTCCGCTCGTCGGCCGCTCCATCGTCTACCTCTTCGTCGTCCTCTATCTCGCGGTTATCGCGGTGCGAACCGACCCGACGCAACTCTGGTTTCCAATTCTGTTCTACGTTCTCATGGGGTTCGTGTTCGACAACGTCATCCGAACGTACGTTCGTCCGTATCTCTCCGGCCGCATGTTTCACACCGGACTCATCATGTTCGCTTACCTTCTCGGACCGCCGGTTTTCGGCTGGTACGGCATCTTCCTCGGCCCGCTCATCATGGTTGTCGCCATCCAGTTCCTCTGGGTGGTGTTCCCGGCTATGCTCCCCGGCGCGTCGGGCGCGCCCGACATGGGAGAAGAGGACGATTCGTTGGGGACAATCGACTCCGGAGACGACGGTTCCGACGACAGGGAAACGAGAGGTGACGGACGCGATCACGATGGTTCTGAACGCGACGATTCCACTGTATGATAATTTTACGACGCGGCGTCGCGCTCGTGTCGTAAAATCACACCACAACTATCGCAGTTCGTTTTCGCCGACGACGAGCGCGTTCGAAATGAGATTTTTGTAGGCTCGTCGCAGGCGCTCCGAGAGCGCCTGATGCGAGATGCCGAGGTCGTCGGACAATTCCTCGCCCGAAATTCCCCGCGGGATGTCGTAGTATCCCGATTCGAGCGCGGCCACGAGCGTTTCGTACTGCTCTTCGGTGAGTCCGTACTGGCCTCGTCGGGGGGATTCGTCCAACTGGTATATCTGCTCTATTTCGATTGGAATGTCGTTCGTTTCGCAGAACTCGTAGGTCGCGGAGAGGGCGTCTCGGTTGGGAAACAGGATTCTGAGTTGCCACTCGTCGTCCTTTCCGTTCGCGTCGATGATGGTGCCGCTTTCCTCGACGAGGATATGGATGGCGAACGTGGTTTGGCCGACCCACGACATTCGGTACAGCCATTCTTCGTCCAAATCGACGAGCAGTTCTACGTCTTCGGTCGTCGGATCATCTTCGAGTGCGCTTTGAAGGGATTCGAACTTCTCCGGTTCCGCCGCCGCCCAGATGTACGGCATCACTCGCTTGGCTTCCGAGGCGACGACGCGCTCGACTTCGAATGTGGCTCCGGGAACCCGTTCGAGCGTCGCCTGCAGTGCGAACCCGTCGGCGGGGAGTCGCATGATGGCGATTGTACTCATACACCGTCTTAGGGCCTTCTCACGGATGACTCTGCTGGCGAATCTGATTGACATCTCGGGAGGCTGGCACCTCTGCTGGCGTAAGCAGGCGATACGCTCTTTATGTAGCGTCCGAGTTCCCTGAACGATGGATGACTCCGAGAATCTCTCTCCACTCGCTGTACTTCGGGAGGCGGCGCTGACCGGCATCACCGTCGTCGTTCCATTGCTTATCACGGTGTACGTGCTCGTCGTGTTGCTCGATTTCGTCGCAACGGTACTCCGACCGCTGCTTTCGTACGTCTCTATCGATTCGATATACGTTTTGGGTGGGGTCACCATGGCGACCGTTTCGGCGCTGATTCTCGTCGTCGGGTTCATCGCCCACTCGCCGATGGGCGAACAAGCGATCGACGGCTTCGACCAAGCTATCAGCCAGCTTCCCGGACTCGGAACCATCTACCGGAGTTTCCGGCGAATGGGTGACGCCATGGTCGAGAGTGACGCCGACCATTTCCGCGACGTGAAACTGCTCGAATTTCCGACTGACGGAACCTACACCTTCGCGTTCGTGACGGCGGACACGCCGGACGGCATCCAAAGCGCGCTCGACGAGGGCCCCATGACGACTGTTTTCCTTCCGATGGCTCCGAATCCCGTCATGGGTGGATTCGTCGTCAACGTCCACGAGGACGACCTCGTGGACGTTGACCTCACGCTGGAAGAAGCGTTCCGCGGAATCGTGACGAGCGGCGTCGGACTCGACGAGATGAACGCGGATGCGGACGGTCTCACCGAAGACGAACTCCGGCAGTTGACGGGCTACGACGCCGTCAAGCGGAAGAATTGAAACTTAAACCAAATCGGAATTCACCGTGCCAACGACGCGAGCGCGCCAGCTAACACCTGGGTCGCGGCGGCGCAGTCTTCCCACGTTGTCCATTCTTCCGGATTGTGTGAAATGCCATCCCTCGACCGCGCGAAAAGCATCGCCGCGTCGGTCACATCCGCGACGTGCATCGTGTCGTGAGCCGCTCCCGAGTGCATTTCGAGGAGTTCGATATTCGCCGCGTCTCCGGCGTCGTGAACCGCTCGCCGACAGCGGTCGCTCATCTCCGTCGGCTCGAGGTCGAACTCGCGGGCGAAACTCGTCTCCACGCCGCGCTCCGATTCGAGGCGGGAAAGAGAGTCTCGCGCCAGCGAGACGAGTTCATCCATCGCATCGTAGGACACATCACGAATATCGACGCCCATCTCGACCGTTCCCGGAACGACGTTCGTCGCGTTGGGACGAACGTTGAGTTTGCCGACTGTGCCGACGGTGGTTTCGCCAACTTCGTTCGCCCCCTCCTCGACATCCCGTACGAACTCGCTCGCGGCCACCAGCGCGTCGGTTCGTTCCGGCATCGGGGTCGCTCCCGCGTGGTTCGCCTCGCCTAACACTTCGACAGCGCAGTGCGTTATTCCGGTAATCGTGGTCACGGTGCCGACCGGGAGGTCGGTGCGTTCGAGTCGCTTGCCCTGTTCGACGTGGAGTTCGAGCCACGAATCCCACTCGCTCGCGTCGAGTCTTCCCTCGCCATCGAATCCCATCGTTTCCAGCGCGTCCGCGAGCGTTGTCCGGCCGTCAGTCAGCGCGAGCGTCTCTTCGACTGACCGTTCTCCGACAGCGACGGACGACCCGAGGAGTCCGTCGGCAAATCGCTGGCCTTCCTCCTCCGTGAACGAAACGACCTCTATCGGGCGACTCGGTTCGACGCCGGAGCCTCGCATCGCCCGAACCGCTTCGAGCGCCGAGTAGACGCCGAGCGGACCGTCGAAAATTCCGCCCTCCGGCACCGAATCGAGGTGGCTCCCGGCGGCCACTGGCTTCGCATCGCGGGGCGCGCTCTCGGGCGTCCAGCGCCCCGCGATGTTGCCGACCGCATCCACGCGAACGTCGAGTCCGGCGTCTTCCAATCGCTCTACGAAATACTCGCGCGCCTTTCGGTTCGCTTCCGTTCCGGTGATGACGGTTCGTCCGTTCCCCTCCACGTCGAGCGCCCCAAACTCAGCGTTCGCTTCGATGTCCTCCCGCAGCCGTTCGCCGTTGATTTCCATGCGTGAATGGTGGTCTGCCGAGGGCAAGAAGTTCGGGGTGGCGGTTCCGGATTGCCAATGGCCACGAACTCCCGATTGCCGCCTGTTGATTGCCGCGCGTTACCGCTCTCCCTTTCGGCTTATTTTCCGACGTCCGACGGTCGTGCTATGGGGCAGGGTTTAGGCGATTCACGTGGTACCTGTGGGTATGGCCGCCAGTCACTCGGTGACGAAGTCCGACGAGGGGCCGGGGGACGCCGTGACACTGACCAACGTTCGGAAGACGTACCATCTTGGAGAGCCGGTACATGCGCTGGACGGCGTGACGCTGTCGATTCCACGAGGGTCGTACTCCGCTGTCATGGGACCGAGCGGGTCGGGAAAGAGCACCCTACTCAACCTCATCGGCTGTCTCGACACGCCGACCGAGGGAACAGTTCACGTCAACGGACGGAAGGTGACCGGACTTTCGGAGAGCGAGCGAACGTCGGTTCGCGGTGAGGAAATCGGATTCATCTTCCAGACGTTCAATCTCATGCCGCGACTGACCGCCCGGGAAAATATCTCCCTCCCGCTCGTCTTTCAGGGGATTTCCCGCTCGGAGCGACAGGAGCGGGCCGACGACCTTCTTTATAAAGTCGGCCTTCGAGGCCGAGGAGACCACCGCCCGAACGAACTATCGGGCGGCCAACGCCAGCGCGTCGCCATCGCGCGAGCGCTGGCGAACGACCCTGCCATCCTTCTGGCCGACGAACCGACGGGCAACCTCGACAGCGAAACCGGCCAACAAATCATGGGCCTGTTCGAGGAACTCAACGACGATGGCCACACCGTGTTGATGGTGACTCACGAGCGCGACATCGCGGAACACGCGGAGCGAATCGTCCACATCCTCGACGGTACCATCGAGAGCGTGGAGGAAATCGAGGCTCCGCGTCGGGTCGAAGAAGCGTGATAAGCAGTTTTGAGGATTCCGACGCCAACAGTCAAGCAGTCCCCTTACGAACGCTTCTTCATGGACATCGCGTTCGTCGCGTACGACGGCATGACCGCGCTCGATTTCGTCGGTATTTACGACCCGCTGACCAGACTCGATACGATGGGGTTCCGCGACGACATGACGTGGGATGTGTGCGCCCGATCCGAGCGCGTCACCGCGAACGCGGGACTCGAAATCGTTCCCGATGTGGTGGACGAGTCCCTTTCCAACTACGACATGTTGGTCGTGCCGGGCGGGTTCGTTGCCCGTGAACTCGCCGAGGACGACGAGTTTATGCCGTGGTTGGCAACGGCGGATGCGGAATGGACTGCCTCGGTCTGTACCGGGTCGCTCCTGCTCGGTTCGGCAGGATTTTTGGACGGCAAGCGGGCGACGACGCATCCCGGCGCCTACGAGCGACTGGCGGAATACTGCGACGTGGTCGAGGAGCGAATCGTCGTCGATAGACGGGTGGCGACAGCGGGCGGCGTCACGTCGGGCATCGACCTCGGTTTGTGGCTCTGTTCAGAACTGGAAGACGAGGAAACTCGCGAAGCTATCAAAAATCAGATGGACTACCCCTACTAGCGATGGCCAATTCCGCCCCCTAACGCCCGGAATCGCTCGTTTTCCACCGACGTTATCTCAGCAGGGTTAAGAGCGACGCCGTCGCGTTGGTGGATATGCGAGCCTATCGGGCGAAAGTCGTCGAACCGATTCACCTTCCCGACCGAGACGAACGCGAGGCCAACCTCGAATCCGCGGGATACAACGTGTTCAACCTCGACTCGGAGGACGTTTTCATCGACTTGCTGACCGACAGCGGGACGGGGACCATGAGCGACGAGCAGTGGGCCGCGATGATGCGCGGCGACGAGGCGTACGCTGGCAGTGATAGCTTCAAACGCCTCCAAGACAGCGTTAGTGACGTGATGGGTTTCGAAAAAATCGTCCCGGCTCACCAGGGCCGCGGTGCCGAAAACGTCCTCTACGGCGTCCTCATCTCCGAAGGCGACTACGTCCCGAACAACACGCATTTCGACACGACCCGAGCGCACATCGTGAACAACGGCGGGACACCCGTCGATTGTCCGATAGACGTTGCCGACGACGACCCGTTCAAAGGTAACCTCGACCCCGACAAAGTTCGGGACTTGGCGGGCGACGTCGGCGCTGAAAATATCCCCGTGCTCGTCGTCACCGTCACGAACAACTCGATGGCTGGCCAACCCGTGAGCGTCGAGAACATCCGCGAGGCGCGCGACGTTGCCGACGAAATCGACGCCACGTTCGTCATCGACGCCTGTCGATTCGCCGAGAACGCGTACTTCGTCCAACAGCGAGAGGACGAGTTTTCGGACGCGAGCGTCGCCGACATCGCCCGCGAGGAACTCTCTTTCGCCGACGCAATCGTCATGAGCGGCAAGAAAGACGCCCTGTCGAACATCGGCGGATTCGTCGGCGTGCGCGACGACTCCTTGTTCGAGGCCACCAAACAGCGCGGCATCCTCTACGAAGGGTTCACGACCTACGGTGGACTCGCCGGGCGCGACTTGGAAGCCATGGCTGTCGGTCTTCGGGAAGCCGTCACCGAGAGCTACATTGAATCCCGCGTCGAACAGGTCGCGGAACTCGGCAATCTGCTTCAGGAGGCGGACGTGCCGATTTTCGCCCCGACGGGCGGCCACGCGGTGTACGTGGATGCCGAGGAGTTCCTCCCCGAAATCCCCCGCGAGCAGTTCCCCGGGCAGGTTCTGACCTGCGAACTCTATCGAGAAGGCGGCGTTCGCGGCGTCGAACTCGGCGAGTTCGCCTTCCCCGGCGAAGACCGCCCACAACTCGTTCGTCTGTGTCTCCCGCGTCGGTCGTACTTCCGCGATCATCTGGAGCACATCGCGGAATCGTTCGAGAAGGTCGCCGAGCGACGCGACGAACTCAGGGGGCTAACAGTCGTTTCCGAACCGGAAATGGAGGAACTTCGCCACTTCAGTGCGGAACTCGAACCGGTCGAGTAAAAACTAACAGAGGCGGAGAAACGATTATACGTTCCGGACGTGTTTTCTTCTAGAGAATGATGGACGAGGTCGATAATCTGGGATTCGTTGCGATGAGCGTCCTAGGGGTTCTCATCGTTTCTGAACTCGTCAGTATCGAGGTTACACTCGGTTTGTTCTTGCCGTCAGCCTCGCTACCGGATTCGTTCGCTATCCATGCGGTCGAAAGTGGTGGGCGTCCGGATGGCTGTTGTTTTCACTTTTCGTTTCCTCGCTTCCGTTCGTTAACAGCAGATCGGTCGCCCTCGGCGTGTTTTTCGGCGTAGTTGTTTCGGTGGTGACACTCCTGTTTGGCCAATTGGGACTCATCGAGCGGTTTTCGCTGCCGCCGATTCGTAGTAAAAGCAGTTGAAAACGCTCTATTTTAGAGCATTGCGGAATACAGCGTCCTATTGAATCTCCTTCGATAATATTGATCGTTTGCGCAAAAAGTATTTCACCCTCGTGACGAATTTTCGAGTAGCGGAGTCATCGTGTCCGACAGAATGAGCGTAAACGACACATCCGTGACAGTGCTGTTCACCGTCGATTCACTCCGAGCAGACGCTTTCACGTCCGACGGTGTCATCGCTACTCTCGGTGAACGGGGAACCGTCTTCGAAAACGCATTCGCTCATGGAAACTGGACGCCGTTCTCGTTTCCGTCGATTCTCGGTGCGAAACCGGTGTTCACCGATTCGCAGAACATCGGTGTCGCCGATGCCCCGACGCTGGCCGAAACGCTCTCTGATGCGGGCGTTTCGACCGCTGGTTTCAACGGTGCAAACGGATTTTTAACCGAACATTGGGGCTACGACCGGGGATTCGACGAGTTCGAGACGTTCACCTCCGGAACGGGCGACAGCCTCTACAGTAAATATCTCACCGCCCATCCAACCGTGCAGGCGTGGCTTCAAGTCGCGGCGTCGCCGGTTCGGCGACTCCTCGGGAAGGAGGGCGGCGCGCAAAACGTCTCACGAATGCTCGATCTGGAACGCAAAGCCATCGACTTCGTGGAACGGGCGGAACCGCCGTTTTTCCTCTGGGTTCACTACATGGACGTTCACACACCTTATGTCCCCGCCCCGAAGTTCGTCCGCGACGAAACTGGCGCGAACGTCGGGTCGTTGAAGATGCTTCGCGCCCACCTCCGGGCCGGATTGGGGCGCGAAGTCGGCGACGACACGCTCTCCGACCTCGAATCGCTGTACCGGGCCGCGGTTCGGCAGGTGGACGCCAGCGTCGGTCGAGTGCTGTCAGCACTCGACCGACGCGGATTTCGCGACGATGCTTGCGTCGTCCTCGCGGGCGACCACGGCGAAGAGTTCATGGAACATGGCCATCTGGCGCATTACCCGAAACTGTACGAGGAACTGACCCACGTCCCGCTTATGGTTCAGCACACAGACGATGAGACAGAGCGCGACGACACCGACACGAAGCAAACCTCCGATGAGAACGGGGTAAAGCAGGCGGTCGGTCTGGCGTCGATCCCGGCGACCATCTGCGACGCAATGGGCGTCGAGCACGACTTTTCCGCCCCTAGTTTGCTCGACACCGCCGTCGAATCGAAATCCGAGTCGGAAATCGAATCCGAACCCGAGTGCGAAACCGAACTACAACTCGACATCGAATCCGAGTTCGATTTCGCCTCTGCGCCGGTCACCTCGGTTGCGGTTCGCGGTGAGCACGTCACCCGCCAACCGATTCCGCGCCGCCTGGACGACGGTGAACTTCTCGTGAGCGCCCGAACCGCCGACTGGTCGTACATCTACCACACCGAATCCGAAAATCGAGAACTGTACGATAGACGCCGCGACCCGACCGAACAGGAGAACCAATGGGACGACCATGAAGGATCCGAACTCGCAAGCCGCCTTCACGATTCGGTCGAAACGCGAATCGAACGAATCGAAACCGACGAGGGCGACGAATCGGGCGAAGTACCGTCCGACGTGACGAACCAGTTGAAGGCGCTCGGCTATCAGTGATTTCTCGGTTTTGAATCGTTTTCACAACTCACGGCGATTCGACTGCCGGACGTTTTAGTCGATAGCCGACGATGCTGATTCGGGGTGGAACGATGGTAGCACACGATACCCAGCCACGTCGAAATCGGTGGCTATGGCGCGGTTCGAATCGTGAACGTCTCGGGGGTTACGACTGATGGCGCGGTGCTCGTACTCTACGGTTCGACCGAGGGCTAAACCGCGACCATCGCGGAGCGAATCACCGAGATGCTGGACTCCGCGGGTCACGCCCCGACACTGATTCACGGCAAGCGCGTTCCCGATGGATTCCGGCTGTCGAAGTACGACGCCGTCGTCGGTGCGTCGGTTCACAGGGGAACCCATCAGCAGTTCGTCACTCAGTTCGTTCGAAACCACGCAGAGGCGTTGAATCGACTGCCGTCGGCCTTCATCTCGGTGAGTTTGACCGCCGCGGAGGATACCGACGCGGTGCAGGCGACGGCCAAAAATCTGGTCGCGGAGGTTCTCGCGGATACTGGCTGGCATCCCGATAGCACGGCGGTCGTTCCGGGCGCGCTCAAATACAGCCAATACGGGACGCTCACGAAACTCGTGATGAAGTACGTCGCAATGAAGATGGGCGGTGGAACGGACTCCTCGCGCGATTATGAGTACACGGACTGAGATGATATCGAGGAGTTCGCAACAGCCTTTGCTCGTTCCCTCGATTGACAAGCGTGTGAAAAATAGACGATAAACGGATGGAAAATCGTTTTCTATCCGTTCTCCGTCCCTCGTTTTAGTTTGGGCTTCGAACCGTAGTACTCAGCAGATTGAGTTCGCTACTGAAGACGGTTGCATCCCCCGAGAACCGCCGTCGGTCGCCCTGACTGAAACTCGCGTCCCGCGAGAACATTATCGCCGTGATTGCGGCGACCGATCCACCGAGGTCGTAGCGGATGACCCATCCGCTGTAGTCGTCCGGTTGGCTGATTTCGTCCACGCTGCCGCCACCGGGGCGTTCAAGCAGTCGCACCGTGGTCGACTGATCGAGCGCGTTGGTGACGCGGAACGGCACGTTGGGGTGGTAAGCGTACGTGTAGACGAGTACGCTATCCGTATCCTGCGCGGCAGCGGTGCCAGCACTCCCGAGACCGAGCGCGAGCGCACCTGTTGCGAGCGCGCCCTTTTTCATGAACGTTCGGCGTGACTCGTCTGCAAAGACGCCCCCTGCGTCCTCTCCCGAGTCGTCTGTGTCTATTTTTTCACTCTCTTCCATATTCGACCGCACTTTGGAGATTGGTCACTCATATACATAAGGACATAGTATTGTTGTGCTTTTAGACAAATCCTCCCTCCTCCTCTTCCCTCGTGCTCTCTCCAGCGAACCGCGCCGAGCGAATGGCTAGCTCGCAGAAAGCGTATCGAGGACGCGGTCGAAACGCGCCCGAACGTCCCCCGCGATATCGTCCAACTCGGGGTTGTCCACGACCGAGAGCATCGTTTCCGGATCGACCATGCTGACGACGACGCCGTCGTCGGTTTCGTAGACCACGACGTTACAGGGTAAGAGCACGCCGAGGTCGTTTTCGGCGTCCAATCCCTCCTTCGCTAGCAGCGGGTTACACGCGCCGAGAATCCGGTATTCGGGATACGATTCGATATCAAGCTTTTCCTCGAACGCTTCGCTCACGTCGATGTCGCTTAGGATGCCGAATCCCTCGTCGCTGAGGGCGTCCGTGGTTTTTTCGACGACTTCCTCGAACTCGCCATCGACGTGTCGCTTGTCGTAGTAGGCCATCGCCACGAACTACACGGTGGGAGTAGTTAGTAGTTGAGGTCGTTTCATGCAAACATCCATCGGGCGCTGAAACCGACACTGCAACTGGAAGCGGTGCATCCGTAATTACACTTGGGATTGTATTGCTCATCTCACACAATACATATGGATAAAAATCGACTAGCTGTTTGTGAACGAATCCGACGACACGTGTGACAGGAACGAGGAGCCCGACAGTCACTCCTCGTCGGTCGAGAGGTACTCGGTTGACTAAACGAGGTGGACGCAAACGGAATGATTTGGTGAGCGACTACCCCTCGCTTAGTCCGCGTGGGCGGTCGCTTCCTCCTGCTCACCGCTCGACTCGAAGTAGGTCACATACACCTGTGCGACGAAAACGGCAGTGAAAACGACGTTGAGAACCGTCGTGTAGGCGTTTGGTACGGTTCCACCGGCTTGTCCCTGGTTCGGAATCAGGTTAACCGCGCTCCACGCGAAGTGGGTGGCGATTCCGGTCAACGTCGCCACGGCGAAGATGGAGCAAAACAACGCCGCCGCCAGTCGCTTGCCGTAGTATTTGCGGTACATATCTACGATGTGCGGAACGATGAGGTCAGCGTAGATGAACGACATGACACCGCCAAACGGGATTCCGGCGTTCCACAACACGAGTGCGAAGGGGACGTTTGCCACCGAGCAAACGAAGGTGATGACGCCGACGAACACGCCGATTGCGGAGCCGAGGACGACCCACGCGACGGTTCCCTCTGGCGCGAGTGTGAACAGTTGTGCCCACCACGACCGGGGCACGAACGCGGCGAGGAGCGAGGCGACGATAAATCCCGCGACGAGGTCGTCCCAGAGCATTTCCCACTCGCTGATTGCGTTTCGGAAGGCGTTTTTCCACCCCGAAGTAGTGAACAGTTTGTCTTTCCACGTCCGATTCTTTTGTTGATTTAGGTAGGTCTCCTTGCACGATTCCGAGCAGAAATGCTCGGTTCCACCATTCGTCTCGACGCTCAGAGTGTCCGAGGAATCAGGGTCAACTTCCATTCCGCAGATAGGGTCTCGAACTGCGTCGTTCCCCTCGTCCGATTGCACGTGCTCGCGGGCCGCCTCGAACCACGTGTCGGGAATCGCATACTTCGTGATGCCTGCAAGCAAGAGAATCATTAAGACTCCCCCGAACACGTCGGCGGCGACAAACTGCCATCCGAGGAGAATCCACATCACCAGACCGATTTCGATGACGAGGTTCGTGCTGGCGAACTGGAATCCAGCGAACGAGGATTCCGGCGATGCTCCTTTTTTGAACAACGATTTCGTCGTCGCAACCGCCCCGAACGAACAGCTGGACGAAAGAAAGCCGAAAACACTGCCGAGTCCGACTTCCTTCAATCCCCTTCCGCCGAGCAAGTTCGTCATCCGTTCTTCGCTGACGAACGCCTGTACTGCTCCCGCGATGGTAAATCCTAGCACCAACGCCCACCACGTCTTCCACGTCATCTCGCCGAGAAAGGTTCCAGCATCCACGAGATTTTGGACGACGTTCATGGAGGACGCTAAGGGAACGATGCTTTCGGTCGTTGTGGTTAAGAAAACGAAACTCGGAAAGTGGGTTTAACACCGATTACAGCCCATGTGTTGCCTATCCCGTAATTCGGACTATCACCAGACGCGAAAGTGGCCAAATCGAGCTAAACTGAGCCGAGTAGAGAATAATATTCAAAGCCGAGATGGATGAGTTTCTTGAGAAAAATTCGAGCGTCGATCCCAACGCTGTGCCGATGGAAATAGTCTCAACGTGAACGACATTCCGTCATCACGATATCCGCGCTAATCACGTTCCCTTCTTCCGTCGGATGAGTACCGGGGAAACACGCACCCCAGCCGAATCCTTTTGCCGTCCCCGTTCTTCGACCACAGCATGTCCGAACCACGGTATTCAGTCGCACGCTATTTGAGTATCGACAGCACCGAGTCGCCGACGATTTCGGTCGATGGCGACCTCGTCTTTCTTTCTGACACGACCGGTACGCCGCAGGTCTGGTCACTCGACGCGCCGGGCGCCTATCCGTCTCAGCTCACCGCATACGACGAACGGATTTCGTTCGTCTCGGCCTCGCCGACCCGTCCGGAGGTCATTTTCGGTATGGACGAGGGGAGCAACGAACACGACCAACTGTTCCGGTACGACCTGCACGATGGTGCCGAAATCCCGCTCACGGACGACCTCAGTTCGATTCACCTCTGGGGCGGATGGAGTCCCGACGGCGACCGGTTCGCTTTCACAGCGAATCGCCGCCAATCGGACACCTTCGACGTGTACGTGCAAGGTCGAAACGACGCGAAGGCGACGCTCGTCCACGAGGGGGAAAGTGGTTTCCTCAGCATCGAAACGTGGGGTGAACCCGGTATCGTCCTCTCGAAAGCGCACGCCAGTTTCGACTACGATCTGTTTTTGCTGAAGCCGGAAACGGGAGAGCACCGCCGATTGAGCGACGGCACTGAAACACGCTACGGAAACGTCCGGTTCGGATTTGACGATCGACTGTACTGCGTGACGAACCACGACTCGGACACGGCCGGTATCGCTCGAATCGACCTCGAAGACGGAACGCACGAAACGATTCAGGCGGGCGGCGACTGGAACGTCGAAGGGTTTGCGCTCCACGGGGAAACGGGACGAATCGTGTGGAGTCGCAATGTTGACGGCTACTCCGAGGTTCACGCCGGGCGCCTCGTAGACGGCGAAATCGAACCACTCGAAGACCCCGCTGACCCGGGCGACCCGTCCGACTCCGACAACCTCGACCTTCCGAAGGGTGTGGCTTATGACCTGACCTTCGGCCCGGACGGCCAGCAGTGTACGCTTTCGCTCAGCCGAAGCGACGACCCGAGAAGCGTGTTCGTCCTTGACGCCGAAACTGGCGAATCGGAGCGCTGGACGAATCCCGGAACGCTCGGTGTCCCCAAAGAGAGCCTTCTCGAACCGGAGACGATTCGATACGAGACGTTCGACAGACGGGAAATTCCCGCCTACTGGACGCTTCCCGAGAACGCATCTCCCGGCGACACACCCGTTATCGTGGATATTCATGGCGGGCCGGAACACCAGCGCAGACCGTGGTTCTTCCCGACGAAGCAGTACTTCCTCCAGCAGGGGTACGCAATTTTCGAGCCGAACGTCCGCGGGTCGTCGGGCTACGGCACGGAATACACGCATTTGGACGACGTAGAAAAACGGATGGATTCGGTCGCCGACATCGAATCCGCGGTCGAGTGGCTCCACGACCACGAGGCGGTGGATTCCGATCGAATCGTCGCGTATGGTCGCTCTTACGGCGGATTCATGGTTCTCGCGGCGATTACGGAGTATCCCGACCTGTGGGCCGCCGCGGTCGATTTCGTCGGCATCGCGGACTTCAAAACCTTCCTCGAAAATACAGGAGAGTGGCGGCGTTCGCACCGCGCACAGGAGTACGGTTCGTTAGACGACCCGGAACTCCTCGAACGAATCAGCCCGATTCACAAAGCCGACCGGATTTCCTGCCCGCTGTTCATCCAACACGGCGCGAACGACCCCCGAGTTCCGGTCGGGGAGGCCGAACAAATCGCCGAAAAGGTTCGAGAACGCGGCGTTCCGGTCGAGATCTGTATTTTCGATGACGAAGGCCATCACACGACCTCGCGGGAGAACCTAATCGAGGAGTTCGAACGCATCGGGAAATTTTTGGAAACGCACGTCTGAAACGAGGTCAGCGGTTGGTTTCGGATTGTACGGTTTTGTCGTGTAATTCGAACTGAATCTCGTATCTATTCGGTGCAGACGATGTACTGCATGAATGGGATTGTTTGTGTTGACAAGACTATTACAGACGCCGACTGTAAGCCACGGACGAAGCGTGGGGGCGAGCGACTGCAAGGAGCGAATGACGAGCGAGGTCCGGAGAAAATCTTTGATTATTACGGGTGAACAAACGCTTTGCGTCTGCGATCGACGAAAAGCCGCTGGTTTTCCGGTACCGCGAAAGACGGAGTCTCTCACAGGCGTGGCCTATTGCTAGCATTTGTGGTTCTCGTATTAGAATCATCTTTCAACTAAAATACGAAACGAAATCTTTTGACTCCAACCTTACACTCCCAACTCGTCTGCCAGTTCGTAAAACGATCGAATCGACAAATCCGGCTCCTCACCGAATGGCTCCCACGGCGCGGCTTTCCGGTTCACCCACACGCCCTGCATTCCGGCGTGTTTCGCGCCCTGTACGTCGAACCACCCGGCGGTGACGTGCGCGATTTCTTCGATTGGGGTTCCGGTTCGCCCCGCGGCGTGGCGGTAGAGTTCGGCGTCGGGTTTGAACGTCTCAATCTCGTCCGCGCTGATGGTGTCCGCGAGGAGGTCGCCGATGTCGGCGTGTTCGACCATCGAGTCCAGCATTTCGGGATTGCCGTTCGAAAGGACGTAGCAGTCGTAGCCGCCGTCCCGGAGTCGTTCGATGCCGTCGCGCACGTCGTCGAACACGTCGAGTTCGTGGTAGACGGCGAGGATTTCGTCACGCTCGTCCTCCGAAATATCAGCGTCGTGGGCCGACAGCGCGTACTGGAGGGCGTCGCGGTTCATCTCGTAAAACGGCTGATAGGAATCGGTGTGATTGGCGACGAAGGTGTATTCGAGCGACCGGGCCCGCCAGAGTTTCGAGACGGGCTCCGGATTTTCCACGCGCTCCGCGAGGGCGTTTTCGGCGGCGTCAACGTCAACCAGCGTGCTGTAGGAGTCGAACGTGAGGGTCGTCACGCGGTCGGAATCGAAGGCCATGATATGCGGAGTTGGTTCGGAACGAAGTTAGTCGTACGGGCGAACGCAACGGCTTTCGGTTCGGTGCTGAACAACGGTTATCCTACTGCAAGTAGGAGTTCTCAGTATGGCCACGACAGACAACAACAGCTCCCTGACACGAATCGTGTTGATCGTACTCGTCGTGTTGTTGGCGGTTCCGATGCTGATGATGGCCTTCGCGTTCCCGATGATGGGCGGATGGATGACGGGTGGATACGCCGGAGGAGTCCCCGTCTGGGGATGGTTCATGATGCTCATTCCTCTCGTCGTCATCGTCGCGCTTGGCTACCTCGCGTACCGGGAGCTCGCTGGCGACGAATTTGGTGGCGACCCGGCGCTTTCCGAACTGCGGGTGGCGTACGCTCGCGGCGATATCTCGGACGAGGAGTTCGAAACCCGGCGAGAGCGTTTGCAGTAATTCCTCGATACTCACGCCGTGGGTCGCTCTCGCTGGGAAATGGCAGAGCGCTAGCCGTTCTGGGATGCGCCCTGCAACCGTATCGTGTGCCGCTTCGCTCCGCTCGGTTCGTCCACATCGGAAAGCGGACTTCCACACGAACTCCGTGTTTCGGACGGTGTAAAGTACACCTCGAAGCGCGAACTGCATCCCATCCGTCCCCACGATTCGACGACCGTCGCTCCGTCCGCCGATTCCGGCTTTTCTTTCAGCGTGTAGAGCAACTCGCCCTGCTCAGGCGTCCCCTCCAGCAGAAACGAGTGTGCGGAACCGGGCCGAATGGTGTACTCGCGGTCGAAAATCACGTTGCTCCCCGGTTTGATTTGGCTTGCCTCGGCTTGCACGAGTACCGAAAACGGGAAGTCAGAACCTCCTTCCTCGTCTCCGAGTTCTACCGTCTCCGTTTCTCCGTCTCGGTTCGTTATCCGATACGTCGAAATCGGGCGGCTAGACACCGAGAGCGAGAATAGGTGCGGTTGTTCCGTCGGATTCTCCACGAGAAGCCGGTTTCCGGTCGAAGACTGCGAGCCGTTTCCCGTCGAACTCGTCGTTCGCTGTGCAACTCCCGATGCGATTGCTCCCGTGAAAAGGACTGTCCCCCCCGCGAGCAGCTGTCGTCGTGATACGTGGTCTGTCAGGTGACCCATGATACCCCCATAGAACACTGTCGTTCCTCAGCACTTTCAAGGCTATGGTCTATTTGAAATATATCGGGGTAATCTGGCAGCGTTCGATTCTGTTCAGAACGTTTGTTTCGGAACGCCGTTACTGGTGTCCCGAAACGTGAACTGGTTCGTAGGGTTCTTCGAGATACGCCATGTCACCCGACGAGAGGTCGATATCCAGCGCTTCGACGGCAGCCTCCAGATGTTCGATGCTGGTCGTGCCGACGATTGGCGCGTCCACCCGCTCCTTGTGGAACAGCCACGCCAACGATATTTGCGCCATCGTCACGCCCTTTTCGGCGGCGAGTTCCTGCACGCGCTCGTTGATTTCCGCGCCTCCGTTGTCGGCGTAGGGATGCTCGTGGGCGTAATCGTCCGTTTTACCACGAGTCGTATCCTCGAACTCTACGTTCGGTCGGGTGAGATAACCTCGCGCGAGCGGACTCCACGGGATGACGCCGATTCCCTCTTTTTCACAGAGCGGGAGCATTTCGCGTTCTTCCTCGCGGTAGACCAAGTTGTAGTGATTCTGCATCGTCGCGAACCGGTCGAGTCCGAGGCGTTCGCTCGCGTGAAGTGACTCGGTGAACTGGTGTGCCCACATCGAACTTGCGCCGAAATATCGCACTTTCTCGCGTCGAATCGCGTCGTCCAACGCTCGCAGAGTTACCTCGATCGGCGTCTCCTCGTCCCAGCGATGGGTCTGATACAGGTCTACGGTGTCCATCCCAAGTCGAGAGAGTGATTTATCGAGTTCCTGCTCGATTGCCTTCCGCGAGAGACCGCCCGAGTTGGGGTCGTTTTCGTCCATCTGGAAGTACCCCTTCGTGGCGACGACCATCTCGCCTCGCCGACCGTCCAACGCTTTTCCGAGGATTCGCTCGCTCTCGCCGCGCGAATACATGTTTGCGGTGTCGAAGAAGTTGATGCCGAGGTCGATTGCCCGTTCGAGTATCGGCATACTTTCGTCCTCGTCTAACACCCACTCGCGCCAGTCGCTCGACCCGAAACTCATGCAACCGAGACAGATGCGACTAACCTCCATTCCCGTGTCTCCGAGCGTCGTGTACTCCATACCTCGGTTCTCGCGTGCTGAGGGCAAAAAGCTACGGCAGGAGACCGTTTCTGTTTTTACCTGTGGGATGGGTCGCGACCCTCGACTTCGGAATCTCCACACCATGGGAAGATTCGCGGACTGCGGTTCAGCGCGCTACAGAGATGGAATCGCGCTGTCGGAACGAGTGCGCAACCGATTCCCGGACATTCCGTTCGTTCTCTGTACCACGTCCGGAGCCGAGAAAATAGCGGGTACCGCCTTCGAAACGGGTATCGACGGCTATGTTCCGACTGAAACGGACGAATCGCGCGCCACCGAACTTTCCGAGACGATTACGCGCGTCACCACCGACGCTCGCCGTCCCCCCGAGCGATTCAACCATTATCAGTCCATCGTACAGGCGATGGGCGACGGCGTCTACACGCTGGACACCGAGGGCTACGTCACTGCCGTCAACGATACTCTGCTGGATATGTCTCGGTACGACCGTACCGAACTCGTCGGCGAACACATATCGCTCCTCTTAGACGGCGTGGACGTTTCGCGGGGTAACCGATTTATCAAACGACTGCTTCAGGGTGACGAGGACGTTGGTAAACTTCGATCGAAACTCAAAACCGCGGACGGGAAGGGAATTCTATGCGAAGCCAGAATCGGTCTGCTGACACATCGCAACGAATTTCGTGGCACCGTCGGCGTCCTCCGGAGCATCGAAGACCACGAACGAATCAAAACGGCGCTCCGCGAGCAGAAGGGAAAAATCGAGGATCTTCACGAAATCGCCTCGGAGATGATGGCGTGTCAAACCGCAGATGAAATCTGTGAACTAACTGTCGATGCTGCCGAGAGCATTCTCAAATTCGACATCTGCGGTGTCGACCTCGCGGAAGACGGCTACTTCATTCCGAAGGCCATCTCGACGGGGATGACCGACGACGGCTACACCAAACTCCGAACCGACCAGGGCGTTGCGGGGCGCTCATACCAGAACCACGAAACGTGCGTGTTGGACGACGTGCGTGAGGAGGCCGACGCGGCCCCGGTACAGGCCGAATATCGGTCGCTGTTGAGCGCCTCGATAGGCGAGGAAGGGATATTTCAGGCAGGATCACGGGACGTCGGCGCGTTCGACCGCGACGATGCGGAACTGGTCGAATTGCTTCTTTCACACACCACGGAGGCGCTCCGTCGAATCCACTCGCAAACCGCGCTCCGCGAGAGCGAGGAAAAGTACCGAACGTTGGTCGAACAGAGTCACGACGCGATTTACATCTACCGCGACGACAAGTTCGCCTTCGTCAACCGGCGGGTTTGTGAACTCATCGGTTACGACCGAACCGAACTCACCGAAATGAATCTCTGGGAGTTGATACACCCCGACGAGCGCGAACGGGTCAAACGCATCGCAAGGGAACGCAGTCGCGGCAACCATCCGCCGCATTACGACGCGCGCGTCGTGACGAAAGACGGCGACGTTCGATACGCGGAGTTCAACGTGCGCGAGATCTCGTACGAGGGGGAGGCGGCGCAACTCGGTTCGGCCCGCGACGTGACGGAGCGGAAACAGCGAAAGCAGGAACTCAAACGCCAGAACGAACGGTTGGAGGAGTTCGCGAGCGTCGTCTCGCACGACCTCAGAAACCCGCTGAACGTCGCGCAGGGCCATCTCGAACTCGCCAGAGAGCGCGGCGACGAAACCCACTTCGAGAAGGCGGGAAGTGCCCTCGACCGAATGGGCAGTCTCATCGCCGATCTGCTGGCGCTGGCCCGACAAGGATTGGTCGTTAGCGACACCGAACCGGTCGAGTTGGAAACCGTCGTCCGACAGGCGTGGGCGAACGTCGAAACGGAAGAAAGCACGCTCGTCGTCGACACCTCCGCCGAAATCGAGGCCGACAGAGGGTGACTTCAAGAACTGTTCGAGAACCTGTTTCGCAACGCCATCGAACACGCAGGGAGTGAAACGACGGTTCGCGTCGGCGAGACGCCCGGTGGGTCGGCGGACGCTGAAGACGACGATTTTTCGGGGTTCTACGTTGAAGTCGACGGCGACGGAATCCCTCCCGTCGAGCGCGAAGCGGTGTTCGAGCACGGCCACACGATCGCGGACAGCGGATCGGGGTTGGGACTGTCAATCGTGAAAGGCATCGCCGAAGCGCACGGCTGGTCGGTTTCGGCAGTCGAAGGGAACGACGGCGGTGCGCGGTTTCACATTCGGTCGGAGTGACTCTATTTCTACCGAAACCCTTCGACGCTCGGCGCGTCCAGTGGACTCGATGGAAGGCCTTCGGTCGGTTCTGGGTCGTTGTAGCCGCGCGGAGCCACGTCGTTCGGAGAATCCGGGTAAAACAGGGATGCGAGCAGTTGAATCTGCTCACGGCCGATGCTCAGCTCGAACTGGCCGCCGCCGTACATTCGAATCCCGCGGCGGTCACAGTGTTCGAGCGTGTCGAACAGCGATTTCACGCTTCCGAACCGCGAGGGTTTGATGTTCAACCAGTTCGGTTCGAACGGAAGCGACTCCACGCTCTCGACGCCAGTAATCGGAACGTCCCACGAAATTCGCTGCCGAGCGGCGTCGAGAATCGGCGCGGTTTCGTCGGTGTACACCGGGTCTTCGATAATCGCGCCCGGGATCCCGTCCCGAACGCGACGGTAGAGGTCCGGGTCCGCCGACTGGCCGACTTCGGCGTCCTCGTACTGGGATTTTAAATCCACGATTCGGACTGTTTCGGTGTCGGCGAGCTCCGAAATCAGGTCGGCGGTCCACTCCGGCGTCGGATCGAGTTTGAAGGTCAGAGACGGGTCGATGTCGAGCCATCGCGTCACGCGCTCCGCGCTCGGCGGGTCGCCCAGCCGCGTGCTCATCACGAACGATACCGGAGACGGCTTGCGACCCAGTGCGGTCGGCAGGTCGGTGTCGGTCTGTCGAAGTGCCAAGTCTAGTGCCGCGCTCTCGAAACCCCACTGCCGGTAGTGGCGGAAATCCTCGCGCGATGGCGCTTTGGGAAACAAATCGAGGTCGGCGACTGTCGCGGAAAACTCGGCGAACGTGTGCTCGCCGGACAGGTCGAACTCCGCTTCGGCCAGCGCGTATTGGTCGTCGGCGTCGTAGGTTACGTCCTCGCCTCTGCCGGTTTCGCCGGCACCCCGCAGGACGATTTCGGTCGTGACGCGCGTGAACTCGCTCGACGTTTCGCGTTCGTGAGTTTCGTACTCGCAGGATTCGATGGAGAGCGGGAGGTCCGCGACTTCGTCGTAGAGCGCCATAGGCGGAAAACGGTGGCACGAGGGATAACTGTCGGGGCCTTCTCACCCTGCGACCGTCGCTTCCGACTTCAGACGGATTTTTCCTCGCCGAGCAGTTCATCGCGGTGTTCGTCTAGCAATGGTGCGCGCGTACCGGGTTCAGGCGGTGTTTCGCTCATCTTGATGGGCGACCCCGCGATGGTCACCGACTCGTCCGTTCCCGGTTGCTCGACGTCCACGAGCATTTCGCGGGCATCGACGTGGTCGTCTTCGAACACGTCTGCCACGTCCTGCACCGGGGCACAGGGAACCGAGCCTTCGAGGACGGCACACACCTCGTCGTCGGTTCGCTCGCGCGTCCATGCGCCGAGTTCCTCGCGAAGCAACTCGCGGTTTCGCAGTCGATCGGCTGTCGTGGGATAGTCCGCGGCGAGGTCGGGGCGTCCCATCGCTTCGCAGAGCGCAGTCCAGTGATTGTCGCCGAATGCGGCGATGACAACGTGGCCGTCTGCGGTTTCGAAGGCGTTGTAGGGAAACAGCGTCGGATGGGAGTTTCCGCGTCGATTCGGAACCTCGCCCGTGTAGGAGTACTGATAGACGGTTCGCTCGCACAGCGAAACCATCGAATCGTACATTGCGGTATCGACGTACTGTCCCTCGCCGGTTCGGTCGCGGTGGTGGAGCGCGGCGAGGATGCCGATAGCGTTCAAAGTGGCGGTGAACACGTCGCCGATTCCGGGGCCGACCTTCGTCGGCGGGCCGTCTTCGTCGCCGGTAATCTGCATCACGCCGCCGAGGGCTTGGGCGATGAGGTCGAAGGACGGTTGCCCTTGTCGGTTCGTTTCGCCCGTACGCGGGTCGCCGAACCCACGGATGGACGCGTAGACGAGTTCGGGGTTACGTTCACGGAGGGTTTCGTATTCGAGGTCGAACTTCTCCATCGTCCCTGCGCGGAAGTTTTCGACGACTACGTCGGCATCGTCGGCCAACCGGAGGAAGTCCGCGCGGTCATTCTCGTCGGTCAGGTCGAGTTCGAGGCTTCGCTTGCCACGATTGATGCTCTGGAAGTAGCCGCCGTAGGCGTCGCCCTCGCCGACGAACGGCGGATTCGGTCTGATGAGGTCGCCGCCGGGACGTTCGATTTTCACGACGTCGGCCCCTAAGTCTGCGAGGAGCATCGTGCAGTACGGTCCGGCGAGCACCTGTGTGAGGTCGAGAACGCGCAGGTCATCGAGCGCTGGCATCGCTCCACTCGTCGCCAACCCGAAACAAAAACCTTCGCAATTAATAATGTGGTTTGTGAATTAGGCACACACTAGTCCCCTAAATGGCCTTAACGGCATTAATCATGAAAGAACATTATCTTTAAGTTCTGTCCATTGTATGTACCAGTGCGATGTCTGCTACAATAATCCTCGGTGTTATCGGGTCCGACGCGCACGCCGTCGGCATCACGATACTCGACCAAGCGCTTTCGACGGCTGGTTTCGATGTCGTCAACATCGGCGTCCAGTCCAGCCAAGAAGACTTCATCAGCGCGGTGGAAGCACACGAGGGTGATGCGGTACTCATCTCCTCGCTGTACGGCCACGCCGAACAGGATTGTCGTGGCTTTCACGAGGCCATCGAGGCCGCCGGTCTCGACCTCATAACTTACATCGGCGGCAACCTCGCTGTCGGTCAGGACGACTTCGAGCAGACGAGAGCTCGTTTCCGCGCGATGGGGTTCGACCGCGTTTTCGACTCCGAAACGGAGCCGATGGAGGCCATCGCCGCCCTCAAAGCGGACATGAATATCACCGAGTCCGAAGCCGAACGAACGAGGCTCACGTCCTGAGTTTTCCTCTTCCACATGTTACGTGATACACGACTTTCCGCGGAGAACCTGTCGCGAATCGACGACCAGATACGGGAGGATTGGCCGACCGAAGCGGTCGATTTCGAGGAAGCGGTCGCCTACCACGACTCGCTCCCCGAGGAAAAACGGTTCGCGAGCGTCCTCCAGAGCGCCGACCGACCGCTCCTCCAACCTCGCGCTGGCGTCCCGAGACTGGACGACCAAATCGCCCTCCTTCGCCATCTCGAAGGCGCGGGGGGCGCGGATTTGCTCCCGACGACCATCGACTCGTACACGAGGGACAACGAGTACGAGAAAGCCCAACAGGGCCTCGAAAACGCCCGCGAAAGCGACACCGACACCCTCAACGGCTTTCCAGCCGTCAACCACGGCGTCGAAGGCTGTCGCAAACTCATCGAGGGGGTGGATGCTCCAATCGAAGTGCGCCACGGGACTCCCGACGCTCGCCTCCTCGCGGCCGTCACCTTCGCCGGCGGCTTCCAGAGCTTCGAGGGCGGCCCCATCTCGTACAACATCCCGTACACGAAAGAACGAGACCTCGCACAGACCATCGAACACTGGCAGTATGTTGACCGCCTTGCCGGTGCCTACACCGCACGCGGCGTCGAAATCAACCGCGAACCGTTCGGGCCGCTAACCGGCACGCTCGTTCCGCCGTGCATCGCCATCGCCATCGGCGTGGTCGAAGGGCTGCTCGCCGCCACACAGGGCGTTCGAAGCATCACGCTCGGCTACGGACAGGTCGGCAATCTCGTGCAGGACATCGCCGCCCTGCGAGCGCTCCGCGAACTCGGCGAGGAGTACCTTCCCGACGACGTGACCGTCACCACCGTTTTCCACGAGTGGATGGGCGGATTTCCGCCCGACGAGGCCCGCGCAAACGGCGTCATCGCACTCGGCGCGGCCACCGCAGCGATTGCGAAACCGGACAAGGTCATCACCAAATCACCGCAGGAGTTCGGCGGGGTTCCGACCAAGGAGGCCAACGCCGCGGGTCTCCGAACTACGAGGCAGATAATCGATATGATGTGCGAGCAGGACATCGACGTGGACGGCATCGAAGAGGAACGGGAGTTCATCGAAGCCTCAGTGCGGTCGCTGATGGAGACGGTTCTCGAACTCGGTGACGAAGACGTTGCGCGAGGAATCGTCGCGGCCTTCGAGACGGGCAACATCGACGTTCCGTTCGCCCCGAGCGAGAGCGCACAGAGCGCGGTGTTACCTGCCCGCGACGACGACGGTCGGGTTCGTATCCTCGAATTCGGCGACCTCGCGCTCGAATCGGAACTCATGTCGGTTCACACTAACCGACTCGACCGCCGCGCACGGGCGGAGAACCGAACCACCTCGTTTCAGATGGTCGCCGACGACGTGGACGCCATCAGCGACGGCCGACTCATCGGCCGTCGCGGGGAGACCGGGAGCAAAAGCAACCAGCGCGGAGGTGACCGAGCGTGACGTCCGTCGAATCAGGCCGCACGAAAATCATCGAATCGGTTCGCGCGGTGCCCGCCGTCTCCGGATTCTTCTTCGACGACCAACGGGCCATCAAAGCGGGCGCGGAACAGGACGGATTCGCCTATCGCGGCGACCCGGTGACGCCCGGATTCGACCGCGTTCGACAGGCCGGAGAGGCGGTCAGCGTCCTGCTTGAACTCTCCGACGGCACGGTCGCTCGCGGCGACTGTGCCGCGGTTCAGTATTCGGGCGCGGGCGGCCGCGATTCGCTGTTCCGCGCCGAGGAGTTCGCGCCGGTGGTCGAAGGAACCGTCGCGGACGCGCTCGTCGGACGCTCCGCGGAACGGTTCCGCGACAACACGGACGTCCTCGAAGGACTCACCACCGACGGCGAACGGCTTCACACCGCGCTCCGGTACGGCGTCTCACAGGCACTGCTCGACGCCGCCGCGAGCGCCCGCCGCGGTACTAAAACCGACGTACTCGCCGACGCGTACGGAACCGTTCCCGCAACCGACCCGGTTCCCGTCTTCGGACAGTCGGGCGACGATAGGCGCGGCAACGCCGAAAAAATGCTGTTGAAGGGCGTGCCGGTTCTCCCGCACGGTCTGTTCAACAGCGTCGAGAAGGTCGGTTCGGACGGTGGACGGTTGGTCGCCTACCTGGACTGGCTTTCGAAGCGGGCGGTCGAACTCGGCCCGGAGGGTTACACCCCGCGATTCCACGTTGACGTGTACGGCGTCCTCGGCGAGGTCTTTGGGCCCCCATACGACCGTGCGGAATTTACGGACTACTTCGCCGACCTTCGGGAGGCCGCGGCCCCGTTCCCGCTACAGGTCGAGGGGCCGATGGACGAAGGCGGTCGGGAAGAACAGATTTACGCCATGGTCGAACTCCGCGACGGACTCGCCGACGCGGGCGTCGGCGTGGACATCGTGGCCGATGAGTGGTGCAACACGTTCGCGGACGTGCGGGCGTTCGTGGATACGGGCGCGGCCGATCTCGTCCAAATCAAGACGCCCGACCTCGGCGGTATCGGGCGGAGCGCCGAAGCGGTGCTGTATTGTGACGGCACCGACACCCGTGCGTACCTCGGCGGGACGTGCAACGAAACGGTCACGTCAGCGCGAGCGTGCGCGCACGTCGCGCTCGCCACCGACGCGGCCCAGACGCTCGCCAAACCCGGTATGGGTTTCGACGAGGGGTACATGGTGATGGAAAACGAGATGCGGCGGGCGATTTCGCGCCTCGAATCACGAACGACGGTGAGAGAAAATGAAAGACGGCGACAGGAACAACGGTAACCAACAATGACCGACTGGACAGACTCAAGGACGTTTTCGAACGCGCTGGAGCGAGCGGTGACGCTGGAAAAGGGGAACTGCTTCGAAGACTTCAGCGATGGACAGACTATCGAACACGCGCCGGGACTCACGCTCTCGGCGCACGCGAACGAACTGTGGATGAGTCAGACGCTCAATCACGACCCGGCGTACTGGCGGTCTGACGCCGCGCAAGCGGTCGGATACGACGACTGTCCCGTTCATCCCGATTACCTGCTCGCCTGCGTGATGGGACCGAGTGTTGAGGATTTGAGCGAGAAAGGCGGCTACTTCCTGGGCAGGGACGCCGTGTCGCTTCACGACCCGGCGGTCGCGCCGGGTACCGAGGTTCGCGTCGAATCGACGGTCGAAGCCAAACGCGAATCGAGTTCTCGGCCCGACTACGGCATCGTGACGTGGGAGACGGCCGGATTCGACGCCAAGACGGGCGACCGCCTCCTGTCGTACACCCGGACGAACATGATTCCGCGTCGGGAACCCATGGCCGCGGACGGCGGTTCCGCGAGTCCGGGGGAATCTCGTCCGTCCGCGGAAACGGACGGTTCGGGCCTTCCGAGCGAATTCGTCGCTCCCGACGGCCCCTACTTCGAGGATTTCCGCGACGCTCACGAGCGGACGGCGAACCGCGATGCGGCGGTCGCCTATCGCCACGAACGCGGGCGGACGATGGACGACGTGATGGTAGCGACGCTTCCACTCGTGACGCTCAACACCGCGAAACAGCACCACAACGACGATTACATGGCCGACTCGCCCTCCGGCGAAATCGTCGCCTACGGCGACGTGACCCGGTCGGTCGCCCTCGGCCACGCTCGCTCGGACGAGCGAACGTATCGCGAAATCGAGTACGGTGACGAACGGTTCCACGACTTCGTAACCGTCGGCGACACTGTGTACGGATTCACGCGCGTCCTCGATATCGAAGAGACGGACGACCCGGAGGCGGGTACAGTCACGTTCGAGCACTACGCGTTCAACCAGTGCGACGAACCGGTGTACTCCGGCACCCGAACCGCATTGATTCAGAAACGAACTTAGATCTTACCAATGACGAAAACGAGACTCTGCCGAACGTTCCAGACCGCGCCCGCTGCCGTCCCCCGGGACGACAGCGCGAAATACCTCCGCTCCGGCCTCACCGCCGAGGGCTTTGCAGCACCGGACTGGTTGGTGCCCGACCTCGAAGACGGCACCGCGCCGGACATGAAGGACGAGGCGCTCGAAAACGTCCGGGAGTTGCTTCCGGAGTACGCACCCGA
The DNA here is from genome assembly GCF_020700235.1 of Haladaptatus pallidirubidus. Taxonomy (GTDB): domain Archaea; phylum Halobacteriota; class Halobacteria; order Halobacteriales; family Haladaptataceae; genus Haladaptatus; species Haladaptatus pallidirubidus. The sequence continues at coordinate 1,940,966 of NZ_CP085301.1, forward strand.
ATTCCCCGGCGAAATCTGGCCGCGCGTCGAGTGGGGGTACGACAGCGAATCGCTCCGCGAGCGCGGCGTCGAGCAGATCGAGACGCTCTCCGAAACCGTCGGCGAACACGTTGACGGATTCGTCGTTCCGAAGGTCGGGCGGCTCGAAGATGTAAGAGCCGCCGAATCGGCGGTCGCCGCCGCGGCGCGCGAAACTGGCGCAGATATCGAACTGGCCGTCATCGTCGAATCCGCACGAGCCCGTTCCGACCTCCGCGAAATTTCTGGGTTTGGGCACGAATCGCTCCTCACCGCGCTCGTGTTCGGGCCGGTCGATTACACCGCGGAACTCGGCGGGCGCGAAGTCGGCCAGCGCCCTCAGTGGTCGGGACTCTACGAAGCCCTGTCGAACGAAGCGAGTGCGAACGGCCTGCTCTCGATTGGCGGGCCGTTCGACCGCCTGTTTCGCGAGCGCGCAGGGGTTACGTTCTACAACGGCGACGGCTACGCAGACCACGTCGAGCGCGAAGCGCGGGTCGGTCTCGACGGCAGTTGGTCGCTCCACCCCAACCAGACCGCGCAGGCGAATCGCATCCACCTGCCGACTGACGACGAACTCCGTACTGCGGTGTCGAAAATCGAGACGTTCGTCGAAGCGAAAGGAACCGGTACGGGTGCGGTTGCAATCGACGGACAGATGGTGGACGAAGCGACGTTAAAGAACTTCGAAAACACGGTCGAGACGGTTAGTATCGTCCACGAAACGAACGACGAGCAGACGACGGAACGCTACGATGAGGAGCTGCTCGACCGGGCGCTCGCACTCCGGTAACCCGAACCGACGGAAACGCGATTATTCTTCCATTTTTTCACTTTTCACGCCCGCCGACCCCCGAGTAGGCGAACGATTTTTGTCTTTTTGCACGAACCTCGAAACGAATGGTTCACGGCAGTAGAAAGGAGACGCCCCGCGAACGTAGATGGAAAACGCCGCCTCCGCCGTTCGTCAGCGGGGCGAACGTCACCACAGCCGACCGCAACGCACTTCGCGACGCAGGCTGGCCGACGTGTTGGTCGGGTGCCGCCGAACTACTGGATTGGTGTCGTCCGTTCGACGCGGTGCTCGATACCGACGGCACGACGCGCTGGTTCCCCGGCGGTCGGTTGAACGCCTCGTACAACTGCATCGACCGCCACGTCGAAGGCGGTCGCGGCGACGAAGCTGCCATTATTTGGGAAGGGAAACTCGGGGAGACGCGAGCCTACACCTACCGACAGCTCGAAGACGAGGTAAACGCGTTCGCGGCGGCCCTCCGCGACCTCGGCGTTGGCGAGGACGACGTCGTCACCCTCTACATGCCGATGGTGCCGGAACTTCCCATCGCCATGTTGGCCTGCGCACGCATCGGCGCACCGCACAGCGTCGTCTTCGCCGGATTCTCCGCAGATGCGCTCGCCACCCGACTGACTGGCGCGAATTCGGAGTACCTCGTCACCTGCGACGGCTACTATCGACGTGGTACCGCGCTCCACCTCAAGAGCATGGCCGATAACGCCTGTCTCTCCGTCGAACAGGACGTCGAACAGATAGTCGTCAATCGTCTCGACGACGGTCGTTCGACCGGCGACCACCACTCCTACGCAGACCTCGTTTCCGACCACGATGGAGCCGAAATCGACCCCGTCGAGCGCGATTCCGACGATTTACTCTTTCTCATCTACACCTCGGGAACGACCGGGGAACCGACGCTGGTCGGCCACACGACCGGTGGATATCTCGCACACGTCGCGTGGACGAGTTACGCGGTGTTCGACCTCGGACCGGACGACACGCACTGGTGTTCCGCCGACGTCGGCTGGATCACCGGCCATTCGTACGCCGTCTACGGCCCTCTCGCGCTCGGGGCAGCGACCGTCCTGTACGAAGGGACGCCCGACCACCCCGAAAAGAACCGTCTCTGGGAGGTTATCGAGCGCAACGAGGTCGATGTCTTTTACACCGCGCCGACATCCATCCGGGCGTTCATGAAGTGGGGAAGCGAGTATCCGGAGCAACACGACCTCTCCAGCCTTCGACTGCTTGGTACCGTCGGCGAACCCATCGACGAAACGGCGTGGCGCTGGTACCGCGAACACGTCGGCGGGGGCGAGTGTCCAATCGTGGACACGTGGTGGCAGACCGAAACCGGCGGCGTCGTTCTTTCGACGCTCCCCGGTGCGGACCGAATGCGCCCCGGTGCCGTCGGTCGGGAGCTCCCCGGAATCGATGCGGCAGTCGTCAACGAAGTCGGTGAAGAGGTCGCCCCCGGTGAATCGGGGCGCTTGGTTCTCACCCGTCCGTGGCCGGGAATGGCCCGGTCGCTCTGCGACGGCTCCGGCTGGGGCGCCCGTCGAACGAGCACCGTCAGGAATCAGTGGCAGTACGACACCGGCGACAACGCCGTCCGCGACGTGGACGGCTATCTTCACCTTCTCGGCCGGGCCGACGACGTGCTCAACGTTTCGGGTCGTCGGTTGAGTACGGCGGAAATCGAATCGGCCATCGTCGGTGTCGAAGGCGTCGCGGAAGCCGCCGTCGTCGGCGGGACGGACACGATGAAAGGGTCGAAAGTCCACGCGTTCGTCAGCCCCGAGTCGAACGTTGCGGGCGACGAGGCGCTTCGAACGCGCGTCCGGTCGGCCGTCGAATCGGCCATCGGGTCGATTGCGGCACCCGATTCCGTTACGTTCACGCCGTCCTTACCGAAAACGCGGTCGGGCAAAGTCGTCCGGCGATACCTGAAAGCCATCGCGAACGGAGAGACCCTCGGCGACACGAGCGCGCTCCGAAATCCGGAGGTCGTCGGCGAACTCGAATCGCTCCTCGACGAGTAGATTTCACCTTTTCGTGCAAAGACGAAATCGCGACCACCCGATTTCACGCGGTGATATTCACCTTCATCGAATAGCGAGGCGATAGACCCCCCGCTGCTCCCGAAGATTTATTCGTCTTTCCATAGAAATACGAAATATGCGCGGCGAGGAAACGACGGAACACTTGACGACGACGGAGTACGAGCACCTCCGTCGTGGGACCGAAACCTACCGCGAAGACCTCGTCGTGGCGCTGGCTGGACGGGTTGGACTCCGACCCTCGGAACTAACTCGAATTTGCCCCGCCGACCTGCGGGAGCGCGAACGCGACGGGAAACGGTTCTATTTCCTCTCCGTTCCCGACGGAGACGGCGAAACGAGGGAGGCATACGTTCCGCCCGACGTCGCCCACGACCTCCGCAAATTCGCCAAAGCGAACGACGTCTCCCGCCACGACCAGTTTATCGCGGTGTCGCCCCGCCGGGTTCAAATGATGGTTAGCGACGTGGCAGACCGGGTTGACGGTCTTCGTGACGTGACTTGCCGCGACCTTCGAAAATATTTCGCGTGGCGGTGCCTCGTCGAGGAAGAAATCGACCCGCGGGTGGTGCAGACCGTCGGCGGGTGGAAAAGTCTCGAAAGCCTCGCCCCGTATCTCGACGCGCCGACCACGAACGCAATCATCGACGCCTTCGAAAGTCGAAATCAGCAGTCGAGACGTGACGGCGGTCGATCCGACCGCCGCCACGGTCACAGGAGAGACGACGGCTGCGCGGGTTCCCGCCGTCCCGAACTTCTTCGATGCATGAACGAGTTGGGGGAAACGCTCGCGGAGGCGTCCACGACGGAAGATGTAGAACGCATCGTTTGCGACCATCTCTCCGGCATCTACCGCGCCGTTTGGATTTGTGATGCGGACGGTTCCTCACGGACGAGCGCCGTGCCCGCGGGAATCGATAGCGACGGCGATGTTCCCGGTGTCGTCCTCGATGGTGTCGATGTGTTCGATGAAGAGATACCCGACGTGACGATAGTCGGCGGAGGGCTAACCGACGACCCGTCGATCGACGGGTCGTCGGTCAGTAGGTCTGTCGATGCGCCGGTCGGTGGGTCGATTGATAGCCCGCTCATCGGGCCGCTGTCCCGGTGCTCGTTCGCCGTCGCGCCGCTCCAGTCGAACGAAACCGTCCACGGATTGCTCTGCGTCGCTACTGACTCCTTTCGGCCGACGGATCGGACGCTGCTCGCGGATATCGGCCGACGAGTCGGTCGAACTCTCACGTCGATTGCGCGCAAACGCCTGTTGTTGGCAGATACCGGTGTGGTGCTCTCCCTGCGGAGTACCGACAGCGACGTTTTTCTCGTCTCGGCCTCCGAGGAACTCGGCTGTCAGTTCGCGCTCGAAGGGGTGGTACCGACGGCGAACCATTCGTTGCTCTACTTCGTCACGGCCAGCGGGGCCACCGTCGGCGATGTCCTCGATAGGGTAACCGCCGCGGACGCCGTGCAGGATGCCCGTCTCATCCGCGACTACGAGGACGACGCGCTTTTCGAGTTCGTCGTTTCCGGCGACTCGCTCGCGACGACTCTCGTCGAACGCGGCGGCACCGTCCGCGAACTGTCGGTCGAATCCGGCGTCCTCGACGTTTCCGGCGTTTTCTCGGAACACGTCGATATCCGCCGCGTCGTGGAGACCGTAGAAAAGTCGTTTCCGGCGACGGACTTGCGCTCGAAGCGCAAAGTTTCCGAACCCGCGCGGAGTACGGTCGATGTCCAACGGACGGTACACGACCGGCTGACCGAACGCCAGCAAACGGTTCTCCGGGCCGCCTATCTCGCGGGATACTTCGAGTGGCCTCGCGGGAGTACCGCCGAGGAGCTTGCGGCCTCGATGGACGTCTCGTCGCCGACGCTCCACAACCACCTCCGAAAAGCCCAGCAAAAGGTGTTCGATACGGTGTTCGAGGACGTAGACCGTCAGGAAACCGACGCCAGCGGACACTAACTGTTTAATTCCGTCCGCGCGCTGGTGTCGGAGGAACATTTCCTCGCCGGTTGCGAATTCTTGTACACCCCAAGGAACGCCTCTGTGTTGGAAAATCGACCGTTTTGTATAGTTAGCTCCACCACTTATATAATATCGTGAGTCTTGTGAACCTGGCCCATGACGGAAGATAACGATGTCGAACTCGAAGCGCGTCTCGAAAACCGAGAGCGGTTCGAACCCCCTCAGTCGTTCGTTGCGCAGGCGAACCTCGTGGACGACACCATCTACGATGAGTTCGAGCGGAACTGGCCGGAGTGTTGGAAACAAGCGGCCGATTTGCTCGATTGGGAAAACGAGTACGAAACGGTTCTCGATGATTCGGATCCACCGTTTTACGAGTGGTTCACGGGCGGTTCGCTGAACGCGTCGGCGAACTGCCTCGACCGCCATCTCGACGACCGGGGCGACGAGGTCGCAATCGAGTGGGTTGGGGAACCCACCGACGAGGACGACCGGGCGTACACCTACGAAGCTCTCCACCGCGAGGTCAACGAGTTCGCGGCGGCCCTCCGCGAGCAGGGTGTCAAGGAGGACGACGTCGTCACCCTCTACATGCCGATGGTGCCGGAACTTCCCATCGCGATGCTAGCGTGTGCGCGCATCGGCGCACCGCACAGCGTCGTCTTCGCCGGATTCTCCGCTGACGCGCTCGCCACCCGTATGAACAGCGCGGACTCCGAACATCTCGTCACCTGTGATGGCTACTACCGCCGGGGCGACCCGCTTCAGCACAAAGAGAAGGCCGACGAGGGGCTCTCGGGGGTAGACCACGACGTAGAGAGCGTCGTCGTGGTAGACCGACTTGGCGATGAGTACGACCACCCGATGGAGAACGGGGAGTTGGATTACGCCGACCTCGTGGCCGAGCAGGAAGGTGCGGAGGTCGAACCGGTGTCGCGGGACGCCGAGGATATGCTCTTTTTGATGTACACGTCCGGAACGACCGGACAACCCAAGGGCGTCAAACACACTACGGCGGGCTACCTGTCCTATGCGGCGTGGACGACGCAGTCGGTGCTGGACGTCAAGCCGGAGGACACGTACTGGTGTTCGGCCGATATCGGCTGGATTACGGGCCATTCCTACATCGTCTATGGCCCGCTCGCGCTGGGAACGACGAGTGTGATGTACGAGGGGACGCCGGATTATCCCGACCGCGACCGCCTTTGGGAAATCGTCGAAGAATACGCGGTAGACCAACTGTACACCGCGCCGACGGCGATTCGCGCGTTCATGAAGTGGGGGAGTCGATATCCGGAGCGACACGATCTCTCCTCACTCCGATTGCTCGGGACGGTCGGCGAACCCATCAACCCGCGCGCGTGGAAGTGGTACTATAAACACATCGGGCAGGAAGAGTGTCCAATCGTGGATACGTGGTGGCAGACCGAAACCGGCGGCATGATGGTCACCACCCTACCCGGAATCGGGACGATGAAGCCCGGCAGTGCTGGCCCACCACTCCCCGGCATCGACATTCGGGTTGTCGATACGCGCGGCGAGGAAGTCGAACCCGGAAAGGCCGGATACCTCACCGTCGACAAGCCGTGGCCGGGGATGCTGAGAACGCTCTACAACAACGACGAGCGCTTCGTCGCAGAGTACTGGGCCGAATACTCGGACACCGAGAGCGACGACCCGGACGACTGGGTGTACTTCCCCGAAGACGGTGCAAAGCTCGACGAGGACGGCTACATCACCGTCCTCGGACGTGTAGACGACGTGCTCAACGTTTCGGGCCATCGCCTCGGAACGATGGAAATCGAATCGGCCATCGTCGGTGTCGAAGGCGTCGCCGAGTCCGCAGTCGTCGGTGGTCACCACGATATCAAAGGTGAAGCAGTGTACGCCTACGTCATCACCGAGGAGGATTCCGAGGGAGACGAAGACCTGCACGACCGAATCGTCGAAGGCGTCGAGGACGCTATCGGTCCGATTGCGCGCCCCGAAGAAATCGTGTTCACGCCGGAACTGCCGAAGACGCGCTCCGGGAAAATCATGCGTCGGTTATTGGAGGATATCGCCAACGACGAGGAGTTGGGCGACACTTCGACCCTGCGCAATCCGGAGGTCGTTGAGGATATCGCTCAAACGGTCGGAGACGCCTGAACGCCGCTCGAATCGGGACGACCACAACTCATCGAAATTAGTCAACAATGACAGACAATAACGCACAATCAGACGGAACAGCTCCCGACATCGAGACGGACGGCGGCGTCCAGACCGGTCGGCGGAACGTCAACTATCTCGATGCGCAAATCAACATCTTCAAACCGGCGACTCCGTTCATGCGCGACCACCTCAAAATCGTCTGGACGATGTTCGTCGCGTGGGCCGTCATCGTTTTCGGGCCGGTAACGGCGACGTTTCTCGCACCCGACGTCATGACGAGCATCACCGTCCTTGGCTTCCCACTGCACTATCTTCTGACCGCGATGGGCGCGCCGAGTGGTGCCCTCATCCTCTCGTTCATCTACGCGCGCAAGCGAGACCAACTGGACGAGAAGTACGGCATCGACCACTCCACCAAACAAGCCGCGCCGGATACCGACACCGTGGCACCTGACGGAGGCGTCGAGCAATGATTCTCACGCCCCTTCAACTGCTGCCGGACGCGCTCAACGCTTCGTTCAAAATTATTCCGGCTGCTATCGTTTCGGCAATGCTGTTGCTCTTTTTGGGCATCGGATACGCGTTCCGCGTGGCCGATACAGAGGACCTGTGGGTCGCCGGTCGTTCGATCGGTAACGTCGAAAACGGGATGGCAATCGGCTCCAACTGGATGTCGGCGGCATCGTACCTCGGCATGGCAGCGCTCATCGCGCTGTCTGGCTACTACGGACTCGCATTCGTGGTCGGCTGGTCGACCGGCTACTTCGTCCTGCTCATCTTCATGGCCGCGCAGATGCGCCGGTTCGGAAAGTACACCGCGCCCGACTTCGTCGGCGACCGGTTTAATTCGGACACCGCGCGAGCAATCGGCGCACTGACAACGATTCTCATCGGGTTCGTCTACTCGGTCGGACAGGCACGCGGCATGGGACTGGTCGGCATCTACGTGTTCGGCGGCGACTACGCAACCATGGTGATTCTCATGATGGGAATCACCGTCGGCTACCTCGCGCTGTCGGGGATGCTCGGCGCGACGAAAAACATGGCCGTCCAATACGTCATCCTCATCGTGGCGTTTCTGGCGGGCTTGTACGCCGTCGGCTACACTCAGGGCTATTCGACCTTCCTGCCGCAAATCGAGTACGGCGCGCTGTTGGGGTCGCTCAACGCCGAGTTCACCGAACCGTTCAGCGGAACCAGCTACTTCCTGTGGATCGCGACGGCGTTCTCGCTCATCGTCGGCACCTGCGGGCTTCCGCACGTGTTAGTTCGATTCTACACGGTCGAGAGTGAGCGAACCGCCCGCTGGTCGACCGTCTGGGGTCTGTTTTTCATCTGCTTGCTGTACCTGAGCGCCCCCGCGTTCGCGGCGTTCGGAACCGATTTGTACGCAAACGAGGTCGGTCCCGTGTACGGAGCCAACGGAATGAGCGGCGCGGAAGGTGACGTTATCGTCGTCCTCGCGTCGCAACTCGCGAATCTCCCGACGTGGTTCGTGGGCCTCGTCGCGGCGGGCGGTATCGCCGCGGCAATCGCGACGACCGCGGGACTGTTCATCGCCGCCTCGTCGGCCGCAGCGCACGACATCTACACGAACATCATCAATCCCGACGCGACACAGCGCCAACAGCTGCTCATCGGTCGCACCACCATCATCGTGCTGGGTGCCATCGTGACGGTTACCGCACTCGACCCGCCGGCGTTGGTCGGCGAACTCGTCGCGCTCGCCTTCTCGCTGGCCGGACTCGTGCTGTTCCCGATGTTCTTCCTCGGCTTGTGGTGGGAGAACGCCAACCGACAGGGTGCCCTCGCCGGGATGACGACTGGACTCCTCATCTGGACCGCCGCGGTGTTCAACGAACTCATCCTCGCCACCGAATCCGGGCCACTCGTGCCTGCCTATGCCGAGGTGTTCCCCGCAGTCGGGGCCGCACTCGTCGGAACGCCCATCGTGTTCGCCGTCACCATCGGCGTCTCGATGGCGACCAGCGAACCGCCGGAACGCATCAAACGAATCGTTCGGCAGTGCCACAGCCCTGAACCGATGGGGCAACAGCAGAGCGCAGAGGACATCGTCGATGCGAAGGGCGGACACCGCCCGGCGGACGATTGACCACCAACGAATCCCAAACTATCAACCAATGTACGAACGCATCCTCATTCCCACGGACGGGAGCAAAACTGCGGAACTGGCGGTCGAATCGGCGCTCGAGATTGCCGAAAAGTTCGATACCGACGTTTACACGCTCTACGTCGTCGATACCGACGCCATGGACGTGAGCCTCGGCACTGAGCAAATCGACCGCATTCGAGCCGGTCGGTTCGGCGAAATGGACGACCTCGAAGACCGAGCGGGAGAGGCAACTCGGTACGTCGTCGAGCAGGGTCGACGCCGAAATATCTCCGTCGAAGAGCATTTCCGCGCCGGACAACCCCATCGAGTTATCGCCGACTTCGCCGACGATTACGACATCGACCTCATCGTGATGGGAAGCCACGGTCGGAGCGGCGTCCGACGGATGCTCCTCGGAAGCGTCACCGAGCGCGTCCTCCGCTCGACCCATCGGTCGGTGTTGGTCGTGGACGAACGGGAAAAAGTGGAGGAAGGTGAGTAACGTGCAGTTCGCCGGAACCGTCCTCGACCACGTCAAAGAACACCGGTCGGGTATGGTCGCGGATCTCGCCTTTGCCGTGATTTGGGTCGCGGTCGTCACCGCCCTGTTCGACGTGCTTCAGGGGCCAACCTGGGCGTACCACCTGACACTGTTCGCCGGCGTCGTCGGTTACTTCGCCTTCTTCATGTCGCTGGAGTCCGCGCTCGACGCCGAATCGTAGCCTGCGGTCGGTATCTCTTCGGTTGCTATTCTCTCGGTCAATACCTATCAGAGCGCCCGGAAGACGCGAACCGTATCGCGACTACCCGGTTCGCAGACGAGTTGGGCGAGGCCGAGGTCGGAGAACACTCGCTTCCAATCGCGGTGATAGAGCGGGAAATCGTCGTGAACGTAGCTTACTTCGAACCCGTCCCGGCCGCGATGTGGGCTGTTCCCTTCGTTTTCGGCGGTTATTAGCAGGTCGCTCGTGACGCGAATCAACTCCTCGAACACCCACTCGTTTTCGGGATGGATGTGTTGGAGCGTTTCCACGGAGTAGACCACGTCGAAGGCATCGTCGGGGTATTCTGGAAGTACATCCTCTATCGCGCCGGTTCGGAACGTCCCCGTCTCCGCGAGTCGCGGATACCGGTCGTCCATCACGTCGAACGACTCGTCGTTGATGTCGATTCCGGTGAGGTTCGTAAAGCCGTCGTCGCGGAGGTGGGCGAGGTGGCGGCCGGAGCTACAGCCGACTTCGAGGATTTCTGCGTCTTCTTCCACGTAGTACTCGAACACGTTGGTGAGAGTTTCGCTCACCTCGTTCGAACCGATTTGGGCGTAGTACGCGGGCGAAAACTCCCCCGAACGTTCGGCCCAACTGCGATGGTTGTCGTCCGGTTCCATACCGTCCGTCTCGTGGCCGGAAAGTTAAGAGTCACCGTCTCGTGTGTCGCAGGACTCCTCCCGACTTTGGAGGGCGATTGGCATCGAGGACGTATTGATTTCAGCCGCTTTGTCGCTCTGCGAAATCATGGTTGATACACCCGCGAAGAAGGTGGTGGGCGTATTTCAACCGGACGGGAAACTTCGTTCTCCGGTCCCTCCTTATCCAAATTTGAACCCAAAACCGGAAAACCGCGACGGTTAGAAGACGAGGCGGTCAATCAGCCGACGCACGAGTCCGGGACGACGGGACTCGTTCGGATAAACCGTCACCTCGGTGCAGTCAACCGTGGTGCGCTGCTGTGAATCCCTTCCCCCCCAGATTCGGGTGGTGGCGCCGCGACGAATGACGACATCCGGATTCGGTAGGGAGTCGCCGCCGTCGAACCGGACGACGTTCGCGGACACCGAGGCAGAGAGCAGTTCGGCGAGTTCGGTTTGGTACTCCTCTATCGTTCGCCGTCGCTGATTCGATTGTCCGTCCGCCATGTTGAACTGGAGGGTGACCTGACCGCCGGTCTCACGGGCGATGGCGTCGGCCACCGCGACCGTCGTCGGGTCGTACGGCCCGCCCTCGCTGGCGAGAACGACCTGCTGTGGTCGGTCGTAGCCGCGGTTTTCGACCAACAACACGTCGCACGGGGCGTGTCGGACGACCCAATCGATTGGGTCGGCCAGTAGCCGCGACCGAAGACGCAGTCGTTCGTGTTCGGCGACGACTGCGGACACGTCGCGCTGGGTCGCGAAATTGACGATTGCGCGCTTCGTGTCGTGACTGACGATTTCACCGTAATCGACGTCCACGTCTAGTTCGTCAACGAGCGTGTCGGTTTGCTCCTCGAATCGGACGTCCGCCGGTGATTGGACTTCCGCCGCGTGGTTGAGCGGCGCTTGGTCGGGAACCTCGTCGAATCGAACGACGACCAAACGACCGTTGTTCGGTCTGGCGAGGTCGGCGGCGAGTCGCAGGAGTGCCCGCTCGCGGTCCAAACTCACGTCGCGCGTGAGCGCGACCAGCACTTCGTTTCCGTTCCGTTCAGTGACTGATTCCGCCGTCATCAGCGTCTCGGTCTCCGCGAGTACGTTTTTGCCGACTCGGCGGCGGACAACGTCGGTGGCGACTCCCTCGCGCTGGATGCGCGGGCGTGCGTAGACGACGTACCAGACGATACTTCCGACGATGATGACGACCGCCCCCGCGAGGGCGATTGTCCCCATCTGCGTGAGCAATAGGAGACCGCTGAGTACGCCGAAGCCCTGCATCCACGGATAGAGCGGTGACTCGAACACCGGTTCGTAATCGGCGGCCCCCTGACGGAAAGCGAAGACTGCGAGGTTCACCAGTACGAACACGAGAATCTGGAACGCGCTCGCCAGTTTGGCGATCTCGAGGATTGGAACGAAGGCGATGAGCAGGAGTACGACGACTCCCGTCAGCGTGATTGACGAAGTCGGGGTGCCGAACCGGTCGCTTATCGTCGCAAACGAGGGTGGGACGAGTTTGTCGCGACTCATCGCAAACGGGTAACGCGACGAGGAAAGGATACCAGCGTTCGCGGTCGAGACGAGCGCGAGAATCGCTGCGCCGATGACCGCCCACACGCCGGTCCGTCCAAGCGTCGCTTCCGCGGCGACTGCCACCGGCGTGAGTGAACCTGCGATACTGCCTGCCTCGGTTACGCCGACCATCACCGCGACGATTGCGACGTACAGCAACGTCGTGAACGCCAGCGACCCGAGAATCCCCAACGGAATGTTCTTCCCCGGATTTTCGACTTCCTCCGCGACGCTAGCGACTTTCGTGACCCCGGCGTACGAGACGAACACGAGTCCGGTTGCGGCCAGCAGACCACTCCAGCCTCCGACGAAAAACGGCTCGTAGTTCACCGTCTGAGTGCTTCCGACACTTCCCGCGACGAACCAGCCGAGCGCCGCGAGCATGACAACGACGATGCCGACTTGGAGTCGCCCGGTCTGTTTCGCGCCGAGCATATTCACGACAATGAGAAACGCGGCCAATCCGATGGCGACCGGTTTCACCGGCAGATCGAACAGCAGTACGAGATACGGTACTCCGCCGACGAGTGCGAGCGCACTTTTGAACGAGAGGGAAAACCACGTTCCGACACCCGCAATCGTCCCTAAAATAGGGCCCATTCCGCGTTCGATGTAGATGTACGTGCCGCCCGCTTCGGGCATTGCAGTCGCCATCTCGGATTTTGAGAGGGCGGCCGGAACGACCAACACCCCTGCGAGCAAGTACGCGAGAATCACCGCGGGACCTGCTATTTTGAGTGCGAGTGCGGGAAGGATGAAGATACCGCTCCCGATCATCGCGCCGATACTGATAGCGAACACCGCACCGATTCCGAGGTCTCGTTCGAGTGTTTTCACCATTGTGTCTAAAACCTATTAATATATTCAAAAGTGACAACGTACGGTGGCACCTGCACGGCATTTCGAGCCATTACCATCGCTCCGTAATCAGACGGCCGAGGGCGGCCGCGGCGTCAACTGTCTCGATATTGAGGTCTTTGAATGCGGTCACACGGCGCGGGTCGTTCACCCGTGCGATAACACGGTCTACGCCGAACTGTGTCCGGGCTAATTGTGCCATCAACAAATTTACGCCATCTTCCGGACAGACCGACAGAATCGTCGTCCCTTCGTGGATATTCACGCGACGTAGTTCGGTTAAACCGAGCGATGCGCCGCAGTGAACCGTCAGTTCAGGGGGCGGGTCGCTCGGAGGCATCGTATCGACGAGCGCAACTGACACCCCCTTGTTGACGAGTCTATTTGCAATCTCGTGACCGACGTAATCTCCCCCGATGATGCATGTGTCGGGATTTCCGGTCTGCCGTGCGTCGTTTATCGTGTCCTTCCATGGTTGACTCATAGGTATCATACTCCGATGCTTCTCGCTTGCTTGGCTACGAGAAGCACCTTAGACTGTTTTGAGAGATGGATGAATATAAAGTTAGCTTATTTTCTGCGTCTATCGGAAAAATACGGGGAAAATTTACTATTATGTCCTCGTCAGCATCTGAAATCAGCGGACGGGCTGGTATATTCGTTCCTGATGAGGTCTTCGTCCACCACCTCCAATCCGAGTTCGTCGAGCTCGCGACCGATGCGACTCAAATCGTCGCTATCGTTCCCTACGACGCTGACGTGAACGTTATTCTCCCCGGTCATCACTTCCGTGACCCGAACGACGCCGGGAACGTCGAGCGCGGCTTCGGCGAGTTCTTCGCGATTACGGACGGACGCGCTACAGATGATGAGCGTGTAAAGCTGATAGCCAGCCTGTTCGTAGTTGACGTCGGCGTCGTACCCCTGCAGAATCCCGTTTTCCTCCAGTCGTTCGATGCGGTTCCGAACTGTGCTCGCAGAAACGCCCGCGGCTTCGGCGATGTCGTTAGAGGTAGTTTTCCGTGCGTCGCACTGGAGCATATAAAGAATCGTTTGATCCAGTTCGTCGATGCCTTCGAGTGTCATGTACCTGTTCTCGAATCCGCGGAATATATGCCTGTTGAATGCGTGAATAGGTGTAGACAGCGATGTGCCGACTTCGTCTGCGAGTCGGCGCGTCGTTCACCGCACTGACGAAAGTAGGAATTAATTCTCCATTTCACCGCGGTCTCGTCGAAGAATGTGGTAATTATTTGACTAGCCCGCAGATTATTCCGCGAGAATTGGCGAAATCAACTCGATAAAGAAACCCTTTAAACTGTGTGGTCAAATTGTTACGCGAAGCATCGATGACACCTACTCTCGTTCGGACGACAACCTCTCCTGCGGGGTGGTCACGCTGACCAGCTCGCGGCTGCTGGTTCCGGTTTCGGAATCGTTTTCCCTCCGGAATACGGTTGCGTATGTCGTTCAGCAGGCTCTCGAACGTGCCAGAGAAACCGGTTCATCGGCGACTATCCACTTCGTCTACCCGCTTTCGGAGCGTCTCACATTCGACACGGAGACGAAAGAGACTAAGACGGCTCACACGCTTCTCGACCGAGTGGCCGTTTGGGCTGAAGAAGACCTTGGTGACGACGCTGACGCCGTGACGATAGAAACCACGATGGTCGGCACTCGCGAATATTTGTTCAGCCCCGCAGATTACGCCGATGTTTTCGTCCGGTACGCTCGCGATCACGACCTCGAACGTGCGGTGTTCGATCCCGGATTCAACCCGCTCGGAACGACGCCGCTACTACCGCCGCTGGAGGCCGAAGTTCGTAGAGCCGGTCTCGACCTTACCGAAGCGCCTGTCCAGCGAGAACGGCGGAGTCCGCTGCTAGTGAAACGCGGGACGGTCGCTCAGTTCTTTTCCCTGTTCAGCGTCTCGTACTTCTTTTACCTCCTGCTCGCGGGCTCCGTCGCTCCGTTCGAACTCGCTACGGGCGCAATCACCGCGAGTATCGTCGCGGTGTCGCTGTGGGGAGTGTCGCTTACGACCCCGGTTCACCCCATCCGGACGACCAAACACCTCGGACGGTTCGCGCTGTACGTGCCGTATCTGCTGTGGCAAATCGCGAAAGCGAACGTCGAAATCGCTCGCGTCGTTCTCCATCCGGATCTCCCGATTGACCCGAAGATGGTGGAGTTCGACGCCGCCGTGTGGTCGGCGCTGCCAGTTACGACGCTCGCGAACAGTATCACTCTCACCCCCGGTACTCTTACCGTAGACGTTTCTCGACGACATTTTACCGTTCACACGCTCACCGGTAGTTCGCGCGACGATTTGTTCGATGGCTCCCTCGAACGAGCAGTCCGATTCGTTTTTTACGGACTGGCAGCCGCACGAATTCCCAGTCCAATTGAGCGCAGGAAGAAGGAGG
Source organism: Haladaptatus pallidirubidus (assembly GCF_020700235.1). GTDB lineage: Archaea > Halobacteriota > Halobacteria > Halobacteriales > Haladaptataceae > Haladaptatus > Haladaptatus pallidirubidus. Next base: position 1,956,337 of record NZ_CP085301.1, read on the forward strand.
AGGATAGTTCGTGACGCTCGTCAACGATATCCTGATGGCGGCCGCCGCGGGATTCGTGTTTACCTCACTGGTCGGCGTCTACCGCATCGTCAGCGGTCCGACGATGCCCGACCGCGTCATCGCCATCAACGTTATCGGTTCGAACGTCGTCATCGTCATCGCACTGTTGGCGGCGGCTATCGGTGAACCCGGCGCGCTCGACATCGCACTCGTGTACGCGCTGTTGAACTTCCTGTTGAGCATCGCCATCTCGAAGTTCACCGTCGAACGCGGGGGTGTTCTGTGATGACGCCACGAGAAATTGCGGTTCTCGTACTGGCCGCTGGCGGTGTCTTTTTCGCCGTCGTCGCCGTCGTCGGACTCGTTCGTCTTCCGGACCTCTACACGCGCGCGCATAGTACCTCAAAGAGCGAGACGCTCGGTGCGATTCTGACGCTCTCTGCAGTCGCAATCTCGTTCGGCATCGACCTCTCGACGCTGAAAGTCGTCCTGCTCCTGTTGTTCATGTTCATCACGAACCCAACCGCTGCACACGCCATCACCCGTGCCGCAACCGAACAGGGTATCGAACCGTGGACCGTGGACGAGGAGGAATCATGAGTGCGATAGAAATCGGGCTACTGGTGTTCGTCCTCTCCTGCGCGCTCGCGACGGCACTCCTTCGGGACGTTCTCGGTTCGATTATCGCGTTCAGCGCGTACAGCCTCGGCATCGCAATCGTCTGGGTGTTCCTTCGGGCACCCGACGTGGGTCTCACGGAGGCCGCAGTCGGTGCCGGTGTCATGACGGTGTTGTTCTTGTTGACCATTGCGAAAACCGTCCGTCCGTCCGACGAACGGGCCCTCGAAAACGTCGATTTCCGCGCGTTGGGGGTCGCGGTCGCGCTCGTCGCGGTGCTTTCGACGACGCTATTCGCGCTCCCGCCGGTCGGTGCCGCCGATTCGGCGGTCGCCACCGACGACGTGACGAAGTATTATCTCGACAACGCCTACGAGGAAACGGAGGTAAAAAACAGCGTAACCGCCGTCCTCGCGGCCTACCGTGGGTTTGACACCCTCGGCGAGGCCGTCGTCGTCTATTCGGCGGGCGTCGGTCTCTTGTTGGTACTTCATAAGGAGGCGTTCGAATGAACGACGATACGAACGAGGTCACGACGAACGAGTCACAAACGCCGTACGTCGAAAGTCCCATCATCATGGCGACTGTCCGGATCATCACGCCGTTCGTGTTCACGTTCGGGCTGTTCATTATGTTCCACGGTGCGGACACATCGGGTGGCGGCTTCCAAGGCGGCGTCATCGTCGGTACGGTCGTCCTCATGCTTGGCATCGCGTTCGGCATCGGGACGACGCGCGACTGGGTCGGCCCGAAGCTTCCCGTCGCACTCATCAGTATCGGCGTGCTCGCGTTCTTGTTGACCGGCGTCGGTTCGGTGATACTCGGCGGTGGATTTTTGGAATATTCCGCCTACGGCATCCACCACGCCACCAAATACGGCATCGAGTTTGTCGAGTTAGCCATCGGTCTCATCGTGTCCGGAATCGTCACCGGCCTCTTTTTCGTCATCGCGGCCGGGATGCGGAACAGCGGAGGTGAGACGGTATGATAGAGCTACTTGCGTCTCGAATCTACTACCTCGTCGCGTTCTCCCTGTTAGGTGTTGGAACGTACATGATGATCGGAAATCAGAACCTCGTGAAGAAAGTTATCGGCATGAACATCTTCCAGACAGGGATTTTCCTCTTCTTCATCGTCACCGCGTTCGTCAAGGGAGGAAGCCCCCCGCTGCTGACCGCCGCGGAACCGCACGTCAGCCCGCTCCCGCACGTGCTGATACTCACCGCCATCGTCGTCGGCGTGAGCCTCACGGCCGTCGCGCTCGGACTCATCGTTCGCATCTACAACGAGTACGGGACTCTGAATGAGGAGGCCATCCGGAAGGTGACCGCCGATGAATGACCTCGCTCCGCTGTTGGTTTCGATTCCAATCTTCGGATCCATCATGGTGTTTCTCGCCGGACTCGTCCGGTCGAAATCCGGCTGGTCGATTGCCGCGCTCGCATCGCTCGTCCAAGTCGGTGCCGCGGTGGCGCTCGCGGTTCGAGCGTTCGGCGAACAGCCAGTCCGGTACGTCGTCGGCGGATTCACCGCCCCGTACGGCATCGAACTCGTCATCGACGGCCTCTCCGCGACGATGGCGGTTCTCGTCGCGGTGGTCGCGCTCGGCGTCCTTGGCTACGCGCGAGTTGCGGGGCCGCGTTCGAATTCGTTTTACGCGACGTACCTGCTCCTCGTCGCCGGTCTGACCGGAATGAGTATCACCGGCGACGTGTTCAACATGTACGTTTTCCTCGAAATTACGGGGCTGGCGGCGTACGCACTGGTCGCGAGCGGCAGAGGCGGAAAGTCCGCTCTCGCGGCGCTGAAATATCTCCTCGTCGGCACCGTCGGCGCGTCGCTGTTCCTGTTGGGAATCGGCTACGCGTACGTCGCAACGGGGACGCTGAACATGGTCGATCTCTCCAATCAGCTCGCGGCGGTCGGTTACACGTCGCCGCTCGTGCAGGCGTCCTTCGGCCTCCTCGTAGCTGGCCTCTTCGTCAAGGTCGCCGTCTTCCCGGTTCACACGTGGCAACCGGCCGCGTACGCTGGTGCACCGGATTCGGTGAGCGCGCTCATCTCCGCGCTCGTCTCGACAGTCGCGGCCTACGCGCTGATGCGAATCGTCTTCACGGTTTTCACCGTGGATTTCTTGCTCGAAAACTCGCTCGCTCGCACCGTCCTCGTAGCCGGTGCGGTGGTGAGCATCATCCTCGGGAGTGTTCTCGCGGTCACGCAGACCGACATCAAACGGATGCTCGCGTACTCGTCGGTTTCGCAGTTCGGCCTCGTCGTCGGTGCCATCGCGGTGGCAAACGTCTCCGCGCTAACCGGTGCGATGATTCATCTCGTCGGGCACGCCATCATGAAAGGCGGCCTGTTCCTGACAACCGGATTGGTTGCGAACTCGACCGGCGACCGAACCATCGACAGTTACGAAGGACTCGCCGAGCGCTCGCCCGTGGGCGCGGGGGTGTTCGGCGTTCTCGCGCTCGCGATGGTCGGCGTTCCCCCGGCGGTCGGATTCGTCGGGAAGTGGTACATCGCGGTGGGTGCGGTCGAGGCGGAGGCGTGGCCGCTCGCGGTGGTTATCCTCGCGAGCACGCTCCTGACGCTGGCCTACTTCGTCCGGATTATCGAGCGGATGTACTTCCGCGAACCCGCAAAGCCGTCCTCACCCGTCGAAACGGCGGAAACCGAATCGGCCGCCAGCATCGTCGCGGACGGAAACGGAACCGATGCCGAACTAGCACCGGTCTCGATGGGGATGCGGGCGACGGTTCTGACGGCGGCGGTGCTGGCCATCGCTCTCGGTCTCGCCGCTTTCGGGTATGGAGAGCTCCTCGAACCAACGATTGAACGCCTTCTCGCATGATAGAAATACCATCTTACAGACCGGTCGCGGCAGTGCTCGTATCGGCAGTCGTTATCGTCCCGATTCTCGCATCGCGAGGACGGCCAAACGTTCGGGAGTTTTGGACCATCCTCGCGGCCGTCGCGAACCTCGGGATCGTGGCGAGCATGGTTCCGGGCGTCCTCGACGGGAACGTGTACGTTACCGACTTCGGGACGTTCGTTCCCGGCGTGCAATTTTCCCTTCAGGCCGACGCCCTCGGCATCCTCTTCGGCCTGTTGGCGAGTTTGTTGTGGTTGGTGACGAGCTTTTACAGCATCGGCTATATGCGCGGGTTGGACGAGCACAACCAGACGCGGTACTTCGCGGCGTTCGCGGCCAGCGTTTCGGCGGCGATGGGAATCGCGTTCGCCTCCAACATCCTCGTCCTGTTCGTCTTCTACGAACTGCTCACGGTGGCGACCTATCCCCTCGTCGCGCACGACGAAACCGAAGAGGCGCGCGCCGCCGGGAGAAAGTATCTCGCATACACCTTTAGCGGCGGCGTCGCGGTGCTCTCCGGCGCGATTCTTGTGTTCTGGATGACCGGAACGACGACGTTTACCCCCGGTGGAATCGCCGATTTGGCGACCGCCGACCCGATGTTCGCCCGCGCTGCGTTCGCGCTGTTGATGACCGGATTCGGCGTCAAGGCTGCGCTCATGCCACTTCATTCGTGGCTTCCCGACGCGATGGTCGCCCCGACGCCGGTGTCCGGACTCCTGCACGCCGTCGCGGTCGTCAAATCCGGCGTCTTCGGAATCGCACGCGTCATCCTCGACGTGTACGGACCCGATTTGGTCGCAGACCTCGGCCTCGGTCTGCTGCTGGCGAGCGTCGCGGCATTCACGCTCGTCACCGCGAGCATCATCGCGCTCAGACAGGACAACTTAAAACGCCGACTCGCGTTTTCTACGGTGAGCCAGCTTTCGTACATCGTCCTCGGACTGGCGGTGCTCAACCCGATGTCGCTCGTCGGCGGTCTCCTTCACATCCCCGCGCACGCGTTCATGAAACTCACGCTGTTCTTCTGCGCCGGTGCAATCCACGTCGAGACGCACACCGACGACATCAGCAACATGGCGGGTATCGGCAGGCGAATGCCGCTGACGATGTCTGCCTTCGCGATTGCGTCGTTGGGTATGGCCGGGATTCCGCTGGTTGCGGGCTTCGTCAGCAAATACTACCTGCTTATCGGAACCGTTACCGCCGGAGACGTCGTGTTCACCGGCGCACTGCTCGTTTCGGGCGTTCTCAACATCGCGTACTTCTGGCCGGTCGTCTACACCGCATTCTTCGAATCACCCGGAAAAGCCGACCCGAAACCGGTCGTCGAGAACGTTTTGGGCGGTCGGTACGGCGAACGCGACGCAACCACCGACACGGCCACCGACGGCGGTCGTTCCCCCGACGACGACGTTGAGAGAGACGACCATGGATACGCCCCCGACCACGAGGGGCAAGGAGCGATCGACCGTAGCGAGGCCGCAGTACACATTCGGCCGGAACACGGCCACGACGATAGCCTCGCGTGGGAACATCGCAGATGGAACGGCGACGAATCCACGTGGTTCATGCTGGGACCGATTCTCTTCGCGGCGGCGGGGTCTATCGTTCTCGGTATCGTTCCCGACGCCGCCGTCTTCCTTCGAATTGTTAGGCTCGTCGTTTCCGGCGTGACGGGGGTGACCGTCTAATGGTCGATCCCGTCGTTCCGCCGTTCTTGCCCGTCCTGCTCGCGGCCGTACTGCTACCGTTCGTCGGTCGGAAAATTGGCCACGCGCTTGGTATCCTCGCCACGGCCGCCGTCGTTCCGTACGTCTGGCTGTCGCCGGAGGGCCAACATCTCCCCGTGTCGCTGTTCGGGTTCGACGCGGTTCTCTACAACGTGGATGGGTTTTCCACGTTGATGGGCCTCATCTTCGGCTTTATCGGCGCGGTCGCCGTCCTCTACTCGTTGTACTCGAACGCGGATTCGATTCAGACCGCGTTCGCGCTCTCCTACGTCGGCACGAGCCTCGGAGCGGTGTTCGGCGGAGACTGGCTCACGCTCATCGTCTTCTGGGAGCTGATGGCGGTTACGAGCACCCTGCTCGTCTGGTACTACGGCGGTCGCGCGGTGCGCGCCGGATTCCGGTACGCGCTGTTGCACGGCGTCGGCGGAACGCTACTGCTCGGCGCCGTGGTGTGGCATTACGTCGAGGCCGGGTCGTTCCTATTCTCGGCGACCAGCGGCGGAATGGCGGGCGAAATCGCACCCATCCTCGCCGCCATCGGTATCGGCGTCAACGTCGGATTCGTTGGCCTCCACGCGTGGCTTCCGGACACGTACCCCCGACCGCACATCGCCGCGAGCGTTTTCCTCTGCGTCTACACGACCAAAACCGGCGTGTACGGGATGTATCGGGTGTTCCCGGACGGTGAACTCGCCATCGCGTACATGGGTGCGCTCATGGCCGTCTTCGGCGCGAGCATGGCGCTGCTGCAGAGCGATATGCGCCGACTGCTCTCCTACCACATCCAGTCGCAGGTCGGATACATGGTCGCCGGCGTCGGTATCGGCGGTGCGCTCGCGACCGGCGGTGCGTTCGGCCACGTTTTCAACCACATCCTCTACAAAAGTCTGCTGTTCATGACCGTCGGCGTGATTATTTTCCGGACAGGTGAAGAGAATCTCAAAAAGGTCGGCGGCCTCGCACGGGAGATGCCGATTACCACCATCACGTTCACCATCGCGGCGCTCTCCATCGCCGGATTCCCCGGATTCAACGGCTTCGTTTCGAAAGGAATGGTTCTCAGCGCAGCGCACAAGAAACATCTCGATGTTCTCTGGTATCTCCTGCTGGCGGGCGGTGTTGGGACGTTCCTCTCGTTCATCAAGTTGGGCTACGGCGCGTTCGTCGAGGGCGAGTACGACAGTTCGGTAAAAGACGCAAATCGGGGGCAGTCGGTCGGAATGATTCTCGTCGCCGGTCTGTGCGTGTTCTACGGACTGTTCCCATCGGCGCTGTTCGCCATTCTTCCTACCGAAGGGTTCCATTACACGACCTACACCCTCGGCCACATCGAAGAAGGACTTGCGCTGGCGGCTATCGCCGCCGTCGGTTACGTGTTCTTAAAGAAGCCGCTCAAGAAAGTCGGCCGCGTTCCGGACATCGACAGCCTGTACAATCCGGTCGCGTTGTACGGAACTCGCGCGGTAGTCGTCGGCACCACGAATCTGTACGCTGGCGTTGACCGCGCAGTGGTGAAGGTGTCGCGCGTCTCGACCGACGTCGTCACACACCCAGACTCCGCGCTCGGGCGGCTCACCGGCCACGACCACGTTCGGCTCAGCGCGGGTATCGGAATGAGCGTCGTCCTCGTGGTGCTCGTTCTGGTAAGTATACTGACTCTGATGCTGGTTTAACCACTGTTCGGACCGATTTTGGATATCCGTTTTTGGCGTTCGTATCAAGACGTTCAGTTCTCGAGCAGTTCACCAATCTCCCCGATAGTATCGAGGATATAATCCGGCTGAATCGGCGATTCTTCGAGTATATCCGGTGTTGTCACTCTTGACCGGACGAGTACCGTCGTCGCCCCGATGTGCTCTCCGAGCGCGATGTCGGTGTCCAATCGGTCGCCGATGACGAGACAATCCTCAGCCGGGACGCTGAGGCGTTCGAGCGCCGCCGCCCCCGCCTGAGGTGCCGGCTTTCCGAGTATGTGCGCTGGTTCCCTTCCCGCGACGCCCGCGATGGCGTTGATGATGGCCCCCGACCCGGGGACGAGGCGTTCCGGGGCCGGTATCGTCACGTCCGGGTCGGTGCCGATAAACGGGGAACCGTCTTCGAGCGCCCAGAGAGCGCGCGCGAGTTCGTCGTAATCGAACTCGCGGTCTATGGAACCGACGACCAGTTCCGCCGAATCTGGGTCGTTCCGCACCGTAAATCCTCGTTCGCGCAGCAGGTCGCGGAGATACGTTTCACCGACGACGAACGCGTCGCGTTCGTCGTACTCGGCCTCGAGGAACTCGGCGGTGACGAGCGCCGACGTAAGCACTCGCTCCTCGTCGATACTGATGCCATGTGCGCCGAGTCGCTCGACGTAGCGCTCGGGTGGCTGTGTCGGGTTGTTCGAAAAGAGGAGAAGGCTTATCCCGTTCTCTCGGAGCGCCCGCACACCCGCTTCCGTACCGGAAAGGAGTTCGTCGCCTCGAACTAACGTTCCGTCCATATCCACGATTGCACCACGATAGGTCGCCATTGCACCGAAAAACGTCCCGAGGGGAGTTTAGTAGTCCGCATGTGCGCGAGCTAAAACGCATCCCGGTTGCGTTTCCGTCCGTTCTCCCGTCCGGGACGGAATGTTGAGGTGATCGCGAGCAGTCTTCGGATAACGAGTCGGCGATGCGGAAAATCGCCCTCTTATTGATATTCGTTCGGGAGTATTCGGTATTGGGGGGAGAAAAATGAGTTCATACGACTCGAACAGTGACAACAGTTCAGCACGCGCCGTAACGCGACGAGAATTTGCACGATGGACGGGCGCGCTGGGCGGACTCGGGGTCGCCGGTAGTTCTGTATCGGTCAGTAGCGCTCAGGGGAGAACGACGATACAGTGGGCGTCGAATCGAGATTTCTGGGAGCTGACGGATACGTTTCAGAACGCACTTTGGGAGGCGGGATTGGACAAAAACATCTCGCTCGAAATCATCCCGGGACCGGCCGAAACCGACGAAGTACAACAACAGTACACACGATGGCTCTCGGCCGATTTGAACGAACCCGACCTCCTCATGACGGATAGCGGGTGGACGCTCGACCTCGTCATCCAAAGACAGTTGCTCAATTTGAGCGAACACCTCCCGAACGAACTGCTACGACGAATCGAATCCGACTACTTTCAAACGAGTCTCTCGACGGCTAAAGGGCCAAACGATGACCTCTACGCGGTGCCGCTCTACCCCGACTTTCCGTCGATGCTGTATCGGAAGGACTTGGTCGAGGAGGCCGGATACGACCCCGACGGCGAAAATTGGGCGACGGATTCCATCGAGTGGAGACAGTTCTCCCGAGTGACGCGAGACGTACTCGACCGCAACGGAGACATTCAGTACGGATTCACGTTCCAGGGCAGTCAGTACGAGGGCCTTCCGTGTTGTACCTTCAACGAGTTCATGTCCAGTTGGGGTGGTGCGTACTTCGGCGGACGGGAACATCTCTTCGGACCTGTCGGAAAGCGACCGATAACCGTGAACACGCGAGCAACGATAGATTCGATTCGGATGATTCGGGCGTTCATGTACGGACAGGGGGACGAGTCTGCACTCGAGGGATACGCGGGTGAAATCGTTCCCCGTGCGGTCTTATCTTGGATAGAGGATACGTCGCTCGCACCGTTTCTCAACGGCGACGCCGTGATGCATCGGAATTGGCCGTACGCGATTCTCAGCGCCGGTGACGAAGGTGCGTTCGGCACCGACCTCGGGGTGATGCCGATTCCGTACGCGGTGACCAAGCAACAGGCGAAATATCCCGGGACGGGGGGACCGACTGCTTCGCTCGGCGGGTGGCACGTCGCCGTCAATCCGAACACTAACAAATTAAATGAAACGTTACAAGTGATCGAAGCGATGACGCAGGAACGCTTTCAGCTCACGCTTCTTCGAAACCTCGGTCTGTTGCCGCCGGACAGAACCCTCTTCGATTCGGAACGGGCAAAGCAGGTGCCGGTGATGGGTCGGTATCTGGATTCGCTTCGCGTTGCGGGCGAAAACGCGCTTCCGCGCCCCGTCACCATCGCGTGGGTACAGGAATCGCAGAAAACCGCCCAAAACGTCTTTTCCGCGTATTCGAGGGTATCGACACCGGAGCAGGCGATGGCCGAGTTGGAATCACAGTTTCGGCTCATCGAAAATTACAACGAAGTCGAGTAGCGACCGACTATTTTTATAGTAATTTTCGATGAATTGAAAATCGATTGTGTTCAACTGAGTACGTACCACTCGCTTTCGGAACCGATCTCTGTCGGCAGGATAAAGACGCCAGGATGACAGCACAAAAAATGAGGATGAAACGACAACGGCGACGAGCGCTACTCTACATTAGTGCATTCATCACGGTTCTCGTCGCGTACACATTTGCTTACTCGTGGGCGATGGCGACCTTCGAAGGTATTGATAAAAGTCTCCTTAAATCGTTCGCCATCGTCATTGAGACGTTCACGACGACCGGATTCGGGACGGACGCCGGACAGTGGGACTCGCCGCAGATGATCGTGCTGATAATCGTGATGCAGATGACGGGGGTAGTGCTTATCTTCATGGCCCTCCCGTTGTTCGTCGCGCCGTGGATTCAGGAAATGATACGCACGAGTCCACCGACCTCGATAGACGAAATCGACGACCACATCGTCATCTGTGGCTACTCACCGCGCGCGGAGACGCTCATCGACGAACTCCAGTCGTGGAACCGCGACTATGTTATCGTCGTCAGCGACCGCGAGGAAGCCCTCGACTTGTACGAACGAAACGTCAACGTCGTCCACGGCGACCCCGAATCTGCCGAGACGCTAGAATTGGTTCACGTCCAACGGGCGGATACGGTCATCGCGGATGCAACCGATGAACAAAACGCCAGCATCGCGTTGGCAGTTCGGGAAGTCTCCTCCGACGTGCAGGTTATCACCCTCGTAGAGGAGGCGAACTTGACCAGCTATCTCCAATACGCGGGGGCAGACCAAGTGTTTTCGCCGCGTCATCTGCTTGGACACAGCCTCGCGGAGAAAGTGACCGCATCTGTCTCCACCGACCTCGGCGAAACAGTCACCATCGGTGAGGATTTCGAAATCGTCGAGATATCGATTCAGGGCGGCAGTGAGGTCTCGAAAACGAAACTTGCGGAGAGCGGTATCCGTGAACGAACTGGGGCGAACATTATCGGCCTCTGGCGGCGCGGCGAGTTTCAGAGCTCCCCATCTCCCGATACCCCGTTGGACGAAAGCACGATTTTGCTTGCGGCAGGTCGAGAAGCCCAACTCGAACGGCTGAAGGAGATGACCCTTTCCGATAAATTCGACACGGAACGCAGGTCAGTCATCGTCGCGGGATATGGAGAAGTCGGTTTGACGGTGGAAAACGAACTACAATCGACGGCCATGCGACTCGTCGTGGTCGACATCGAGGACAAACCAGGCGTCGATGTGGTTGGGGATGTATCAGAGGAAAACATTCTACGCGATGCTGGCGTCGAACGTGCAAACGCACTCATTCTTTCGCTTGGCGACGATACGATGACGATTTTTACTACCCTCGTTGCGCGTGAACTCGCTCCCGGCATCGAAATCGTCGCCCGGGCGAACGAGACTGATAACATCGGGAAACTGTACAGCGCGGGTGCGGACTACGTACTCGCGCTCGAAACGGTCAGCGGTCGGATGCTCGCCTCGACGATTCTCGATGAAGAGGAGATAATGTCTCCGAACAAACAAGTGGAAGTCGTCCGAACGACTGCGCCGCGCCTCGCGGGACGGAACCTCAGGGACGCCGCAATTCGTTCTCGAACGGGATGTACCGTCATCGCCGTCCAACGAAACGGCAAGGTTATCACCGACCTCGGCCCGACGTTTACTGTTCGGTCGGACGACCAACTCATCATCGCCGGAACCGACGAGGATACGAACCGGTTCGCCGAACTCGCGCAATGAAACAGTACGCCGACGAGTGAGATTCTTGAGTAGTCGTTTCGACAGTTGAACCGAAACTAGCCGTTTACGTGAGGGCAGCGGCGAACCACCACGTCACGAACGCTTCGATGAACGCCGCGACAATGAACACCGGGAGGAGTCCGAGCAGGATGTAGTACGCCCGGCTGAGTTCGCCTGCAAGGTCGGTTGCAGTCGCGGAACTGCGGATGTACGACCACGCGGTACCGCCGAGATGGAGACCGAGCGCGCCTGCAATCGACAGTGCGGGAATTTCTATTATGCCGTGCGGTGCGATGAGAGCGACGGCGATCGACGTGTCCGGGAGGAGTCCGACGACAGCGCCGACGATGAGCCCATTGAACAGGAGCGCGACGACCGTCGGCGCGCCGAACGCGAGGCCGGAAAACGCGGCGGAGATGGAGACAAGCCAGTTGTTCGCCGTCAGCATGACGAATGTATCGACGGGGATGGCACCGAACACGTTCTGGGACACGTCCGTCTGGAGGCTTTCGAGCGCGAACTGGCTGGTTGCGAACCAGCCGCCAGCGGTTCCGGCGGCGAACAGGGCAGTTGAAGCAATGACGAGTTCGAAGCGACCAAAGACGAACGATTTGAGTTCGCCGAGTCCGCGTCTGAATGCGCCGCGAACCGACCCGCGCGCTCCGTGTTCGAGGGGCTGTTCGTCGAGATAGAGCGCCGTCTTCAACAGGCCGAGCGTCGGTATTAGGAAAAAGGCGACGGCAATTCCGAGGAGCTGACCGACGCCGAGGAGTTGGAAGAAGAACGAGACGAAGCCGAGTACTCCGACGAGACCGATTACGATGACGAGGTAGGCTCCGACCCGGGCTTTGTTGTTCCACACGAAACTTCCGCTCCGGCGGATTCCGGTGCGAACGCCGACGTCGTCGATGACGATGGCCTGCGGAACGAACATGAAGAGAAGGTAAACGACGAACCCGACCGGGATCAACAGGAAACCGCCGAGGAAGACCAGCAAGATAAGCATTGAGTTGACTGTTGTGGCAAAGTACGCCAACAGTCCGATGGGAGACAGCAGTAGGAGGAAAGTGAGTGCACGAACGACTGAGAGTTTGATAAACGTCCACCAGTCGTTGTTCGCACCGGCGACTCCCGACGGGAGTGCCGGTTCGTTTCGAAGCGCCGCCGTCGTCGTGTGAACTTGCGCCGCTTCCGCGATGGCGCGGGCGATGAGTCCGACGACGAGTGCGCCGATAACGGAGAGAACGAGAATGGCGATTGTTTTGGGCGTGAACAACTGCATAAGCGCTTCTGCGATTCGTTCGGTCTCCGCCTCGGTCGGGTTCGATTGGCTGAAATCGACGCCTTGAATCGCGGCGAAAACCGATTCTATTCGATCGGTTCCGAGAAGGAGCAGGTAGGCCAACACGACGCCGACGATCGGGACCGACTGTGCGACCATGCTGGCGCTTGTCCCGGCTAGAAATACCGGGAGTATCGTTGCAGGTCGGGAGAGGAGGATTGCCCGAACCGAAGAACTCGCGTCACTGAACTTCATACTGTTTACATTTCACTCGGGCAAGATATGTGTGGTGATGTTCAATCCGGTGAAACCGCCGACCTTCCGGGTAAATTTCGTCAGCGTCGAAATCGCTCCGGGCATCGTTCGCCACGGCGTCCATCCCGTTGGAGTGAGGTTCATCGGTGGAGATGCTGCGGCGCTGAAAATAGTCCGCACCTACTCGTCGCCCCGCGACGAGCGACCCGATGATGAGCCTTCGAAATCATCCCATTGGAACGTTCGTATTAACCGATTAGTCGGCTCGGTATCTCAATTCATACGCACCCTGTCGGTGGTTATTCTACTCATAATAAAGTACGATGAGATGTTTTGTACACGTGATGATAGACACGGAAAAGAAAACGGCTGAGACGAAACCGACCGAGGTGACTCGCGACGAGGCGGGCGAAAAATCCCGTCGTCGGTCGTTTTCGCTCCGCGCCCTGCTTCCCGGTCCGTACGTCCGGTACCCGAAATAACCACTGAAGCGTCCCCTCGATTTTCTATCTTCTCTCTCGTATTGCCCGACTACGAACGTCGCGCAGGTGATTCGGCGCGACGCCATCCCAAGCGTAGCTATCCCGAATTCGGGTTCGAATAGGACGCCGTCGAATTCGACGGCAAAGCGGTCGGATTCATTCTTCCGCCAGCGACTTGGACTCGCGGAATCGTCACGACGGTCAGCGCAATGGACGGTCATTGTTTCGGAATCGAGGATTCACGTCTACGAGAACCTGAATACAATTTCAAACGCGAGAGGAACCGTACGTTTCCGCCGACGGAACGCGACGGTACGGCGCGGCGGGAAAATAGAGGACGGACCAAACTGACGCGACTTCCGGCCCGCAAACCGTTCACTTTCGCGTGGCAGGGCGACCACGGTGAGAACAGTTTCTGGCCACTCCGGTAACGGCGACTTTCCGCCGCGAACCGCGCTGAACACCCGCGGGTGCTTTTGGTCGTCCCGGTTGCAGGGGTGTCGTATGACGACGACAGCAGAAATAGCGGCGTTTGTCGCTGAAATGGAGTTCGACGACCTCTCGGGGGAGTCCGTCGATGAACTGAAAAAGCGCGTTCTCGATTCGATTGGCATCGCGGTGGGCGCGATGGGAGAAGAACCGGTTGAAGCAGTTCGGGCGACGGTCGAGGAGATGAACGGCGAGGGGTGTACGCTCTGGGGCGGTGGAACGGCGTCGCCACCGGATGCGGCCATGCTGAACGCCGCGTACGTACGGTATCTCGATTACATGGATTCGTTTCTCGCGCCGGGGGAAACGCCGCATCCGAGCGACAACATCGCGGGGATAATCGCCGCCGGAGAGTACGAAGGACGTTCGGGGAAAGACCTGCTCACCGCGGTTGGAATCGCCTACGAAGTACAGGCCGAACTCGCGTGGAACGCGCCGGTTCGTGACCGAGGGTGGGACCACGTCACCCACACCGTCATTTCGGCGACCGCGGGGGCGGCGAAACTGCTGGGACTCACCCACGACGAAATCCAGTCCGCAATCGGTATCGCGGGAACCGCACACAACGCCCTTCGGGTGACGCGAACTGAGGGAATTTCGGAGTGGAAAGGGCTCGCTTCCGCGAACGCCGCCAGAAACGGCGTCTACTCGGCCATGTTGGCGAAAAACGGCGTCGAAGGACCGACGAACCTGTTTGAAGGCCGGAAAGGGTGGAAACAAATCGTCTCCGGCGATTTCGAGGTTGATTTTTCGCCGGGGGAGCACGTCCACGACGTGATGACGAAACAGTACGTTGCCGAGACATACGCTCAATCCGCCGTCGAGGGAATCATCGAGTTGGCTGAAGCTGAGGAGATCGACCCCGAGGACGTAGATTCGATTCACCTGGACACCTTCGCTGGCGCGAAACTCATCATCGGCGGGGGCGAGGGAAGTCGGTACGAAGTGGAGACGAAGGCGCAAGCCGACCACTCACTACCGTACATGCTGGCCGCGGCGCTCATCGACCGAGAGATGACGAACGCGCAGTACGACCCCGAGCGAATCAAGCGAGACGACGTGCAAGAACTGCTTCGCACTGTAGGGGTGGCGGAGGACGACGAGCTGACCGACCGGTTCGAGGCGGGCGAGATGCCTGCAGTCATCGAGATAACGATGGCGGATGGGACGACGCACCGCGTCGAAAAGGATGATTTCGAGGGCCATCCGAACAACTCGATGTCGTGGGAGCAGGTAGAAGCGAAGTTCGGACGGATGGCCGAGGGGAGATACGACCACTCTCGACGGGAGCGAATCGTGGAAACCGTGCTCCAACTTGAACATAACGATATTGCTGACCTCGTGGCGCTACTCGACTGATTTCGTCGCCAATCTCTCGTTAACCCCGAATAGTCACTGTCATATGATATCAGATGACAGTGCGGATGGGTTGACAATGCTGACATCTGAGTGTCATTACATCGGATAGTAGAACGACCATATTCGGTAAGCGTTTCCAAATCCTCCCCGTTTTATTCTCCGAAATTGGTCGCTTTGAGCGTTTTGGTTGCTTATACGTGGTTAGCCCCACCCGTCACCGCTGACGGCTGAATTGAACGGTATTGTGGGTTGAAATACAGTCGCGGCAACACGAGTAATTGGCTGACGCAGGGCGCGAAGATGTCCCGGTGTCGGCCGAGGTTAGAACTATGAAGAAAGCACTCAGGCTACTCATCGCACTGTCTATCGTCGGCGCGCTGTTCACCGCAGGATTCGCCGGCTCGGCCGCAGCAAACGACTACCACAAGGACAAACACGATAAGAAAGTTACTTATCAAAAAGCCGACGCTACGGTTTATCAGGGTCAGGACGTCGAACAGGCGAACGTGAACTATCAGGAGGACAACTACGCGATCTCGGCGGCCGTAGGATGGAATGATGGCGAAGCTGAATCCGGAGACGCCATCGCCGTCCAGTACAACGACCAGAACAACGACAACGTGCAGTACGGTGAAGCGGAAGCAGAAAACGAACACGAGCACTAACTGCAACTTCGGTGCGCGCTCGTCACCGAATTAGCGGGGGTAACTTCCCCCATCGCATCGCGTTTTTATTCGCGCCTTTCGCCGAAGAGCGACGGCTTTCCGTGTCGAAAGGTACGTAACTCGTTTCCGCGGTCACTTTCTCACGCATTCGGCTTCGTCAACGGTGTCCCCATCGAACACCCGTAATCAAGCGTACCGGTTTCGTGGTCGCCGAATAACAAAGGGCGAGTGCTGCTTCTATGCGCGTATGACCGACCGGGGGTCAGCGTCAGATAGTCAAACGATGCGTTCCGGGGCTACGCGAGGAGGAACGGAGCGATGAACTGGTTCGTCGGTGCAGGACTGCTAGTCGTGTTGGTGTTCGCCGTCGTGCTGGGTACGGCCGTGGGAACGACGGCCGAGAGTCCCCCGACGACAGAACCATCGATAGCCGTAACGGATAGAACGAATGTCGGTGGAGGCAACGCGAACCGCGCGATCGGCACTTCGGCAGTCGATACGCCGAGCGAATCCGTGGATTCCTGTGTCCCCGAGACGGGTAACAGCCTCCGGTGGCATCTCGAGCGATACGGCACTGGGTGTTCAAGCGAGCGAAGCAGTAGACGTCCCGTCTAGACGAATTCGCGCTCACAGGGTTCGTGAGCTGGAGCCGATGACTTCGGTTCAATTCGGATAGTCCGTACTGCCGTCAGCAGTCATCACCGCTTCTCGAGGATAAAAAACGGTCTGTACCGCGAGAATGAGCGTCCGCCCCAACTCCTTTTGTAGCTGTTCGTCGTACCGAAATCGGGGGTTCCATGACCGACAGAGCATTCGACTTTCTGCACGTAAACGAGCGCGAATCGAAACCACGCGAAAAGGGAATCACGGAGATGCGCGGACCGTACTACGACCCGATGGGACCGCGAGAGTTGCAGGATATCCTCGACACGATGGGCGAGTACGTGGACATCTACAAGTTTTCGGGTGGGTCGTTCGCCTTGATGCCCGAAGACGTGGTAGAAGAACTCATCTCAGTGTGTCACGACTACGATGTCCAAGTCTCCACGGGCGGGTTCATCGAAAACGTCCTCGTGCGCGACAACGACAAAGTTGAACAGTACGTAGAGGAGGCCGGAAACCTCGGCTTCGACATTGTCGAAATCTCCTCGGGATTCATTGCCATCAACACCGACGACCTCGTGGCGCTGACTGAACTGGTGCAAGATCACGGCCTGAAGGCGAAACCCGAAATCAACGTCCAGTTCGGCGCTGGCGGAGCTTCGGCGGTGGAGGAGTTGGAAAGCGAGGAGGCGATCGACCCGGCGAGCGCGATTCGGGAAGCCAATCGGCACCTCGACGCAGGGGCGTACAAAATCATGGTCGAATCGGAGGGCATCACTGAACAGGTGCGCGAGTGGCGCACCGACGTGGCCTTCGCAATCGCCAACGAGGTCGGCATCGAAAACTGCGTGTTCGAGGCCGCAGACCCCGAGGTGTTCGAGTGGTACATCAAGAACTTCGGGCCGGATGTGAACCTGTTCGTGGATAATTCCCAAATCGTGGAGTTGGAGTGCATGCGCTCCGGTCTGTGGGGGAAGAAGAGTTCGTGGGGCCGAGTGGTGTCCTACGAGGACGGCGAGTAAAGTCACACGGGTAACATAAAGTGGATGCGTATCAGTCCCGGCTGACAATTTCCCACATTTCTAGAAATTAGTAGATAATACACTATTCATCGTGGGAAAATAGTTTACGTAACGGACGCGAATTCTTATTACGACTGTTATATTGCAATTCAGCTTTCAACGCGCGAACCCATCGAAAGGGGGCGGATCTACACTCCTGCGCTTCGACGACGACCGAACTGCCTGTATCCTCGTCGATTCGGGTAACGGCGTTAATCTCGATACGCTTCTCGGCGCGAACGATTATTTCGATGCAATCGTCCTCACGCACGCCCACGTCGCCCTCTATCTGTCACTCGGCGACACCCTCCGCGACGGCGTGCCGATATACGCGTCACCGGCGACCGCATCGACGCTCGAAAGCGTTCTGGGAGATGGGCAGAAAAACTACCGCCTCGGTGGAATCGAAGACGTTTTCGATGCGGTCACCGGAATCGACAACTGGGTCGCCGTCACGAGCAAAATCGAACTTCCTCCGATTTCGGCGGGCCACGTTCTGGGTGCTGCTGGCTTCGCGATTCGATTTTCCGACGGCGACGCCCGGTCAACTCCTCGGCGGTGCGATTTCCCCGGTCGAAACCGCCTCCTGTACCGTGTACGACTATGAATTCCGAAATCACCCCGCCGAGGAAACCATCGATGAATTGATCGACCAACTGAACCTGACGAACGTCATTCCGGTGCACGCCAGTCGTCGGAGACTCAAACGATATCGAGGAAAGTACGATTCGACGTTCGTCTGGGCAAACGATGATGCCGAGGAGTACACGCTGTACGAGGGCGGCCAATGGTCCGCTCCGCCGTGGTTGAGCAAAGGTGCGGTGAGGGCGGTTCGGGCACAAGAGTGGCAGGCGAACGGGGGGTAGTCTCTTCGAGAATTTCGGTGGGCACAATTTGGATGCCGTGTCGCTCGAACGCAACGATTACGTTAACCTCAGGGCGGAGGGTATCGATGTAGAGCGATTCGACCGACGGTTCGACTCACGGCCGGCGATTCGCGAGAGTAATGATGCGGAGAGAGACGGCGGTGGAGGATGGGACGAATAGCGTCGAAACTGAGCTCTCACCCGAATCCACCGATGCCGATTTCCGATGGAACGTCATCGACCGACTCGACGACATCAAAGCGGCAGTTTCTAGCTCGCCGGTTCGCGCGGTTTCGTGAATGCTGGCGTGAGCGTGACGCTTCTCTGCCTCCCCGGAGACTCCGACCTCAAACACGGCGACGAAGTGGAATTGCGACTAATCGACAAATAGGGGTACCGATTCGTCGTTCAGCGCGCGAGAGTGACGGGCGGATTCGGATAGTCGTTCCGCCAGCGGATTCGTCGTTCTTCCCTTCTACCTCCTCTACATCGGGATTTCGACCAGCGTCATCTCGTCGCTTTCGACCGCTGAATTCAGGGTGTCGCCAATTTCGTCCCACGATTCCGCGCGAACCGCGTCGATACCGAAGCTTTCGGCGAATGCCACGAAATCCGGATTCGTCAGTTCAGTGCCGTAGTGTTCCTTGCGGTCTTCTTCCTGCTCTTCGGTGATGAGTCGGTATTCGGAGTCGTTGAACACGACTATCGTGTACCCACAGCCGAGTCGCGTCGCCGTCTCGATTTCCGCTGCGTTCATCAGAAATCCGCCGTCTCCAGTCGCGACCACGACGTTCGAATCGACCGCGAGGTCCGCCGAAATCCCGCCCGGAACCGCGATTCCCATACTGGCGAGTCCGTTCGAGATGATGACCGAATTCGGCTCGTAGGTCGGGAACGCCTGTGCGATGGCCATCTTGTGACTTCCGACGTCGGAGATGAGCACGTCCTCGTCGGCCATCGCTTCACGGAGGACAGGCATGATGTTCCGAACCGTCACTGGGTCAGATTCGTCCGGCGTGCTCGTCGTCTGTTCGACCAATGCCTCGCGCTGGTCGCGGTACCACGCATCGGGACAGGAAAATTCGACTTCGCCGAGCAGTGCGTCGAGTCCAGCGGAAACGTCGCAGACAATTTCCACGTCCGGATTGTAATGCTCGTACACTTCGGCCGGTTCGTGGTCGAGGTGGATGATTTTCTTATCGAGGTTCGGATTCCATTTTTCCGGGTCGTGTTCCGCGATGTCGTAGCCGACGGCGAGGACGCAGTCTGCCCGCGAGAGTGCGTCCGCCGATTCGCCGTTTTCGCCCGAATCGAGCGTAAACAACGAGTGGTCGTTCTCGTCCGAGAGTGCCCCTTTCCCCATGTAGGTTCCCGCGACCGGAACCGCGGTTTCGGACACGAACTCGCGGAGGCTGTTCGCGGAGCGCGTTCGAACCGCGCCGTTGCCCGCGATGACGAGCGGATGCTCTGCGTTTTCCAACAGTTCAGTCGCGCGCTCGACGGA
Source organism: Haladaptatus pallidirubidus (assembly GCF_020700235.1). Lineage (GTDB taxonomy): Archaea > Halobacteriota > Halobacteria > Halobacteriales > Haladaptataceae > Haladaptatus > Haladaptatus pallidirubidus. The sequence goes on from NZ_CP085301.1 coordinate 1,976,085, forward strand.
TTTTTGGTCGGGAGCGGGACGCCGAACTTGCTCCCGCGGTTCGAGCGGTTGGGAGTCCGTTTCCTCGCCCGCCACGTTTTCCGGAAATTCGAGGTGGGTCGCCCCGGGTTTCTCGTATTCTGCGAGCTTGAAGGCTTTGCGAACCGATTCGTTGATGATTTCCGGGTCACTCAACTGCGCGTTCCACTTCGTCACCGACCGGTAGGTGTGGACGATGTCGAGCGTCTGATGACTCTCCTTGTGGAGCCGTTCGAGACCGGCCTGTCCCGTGATTGCGACGAGTGGGCTTTTATCGAGATGGGCGTCGGCAACCCCGGTGAGGAGGTTCGTCGCGCCCGGCCCGAGCGTCGAGAGACAGACCCCCGCACGACCGGTCACGCGCCCATGAACGTCGGCCATAAACGCCGCGCCCTGTTCGTGGCGCACGGGAATGAACTCGATGTCGGAGTCGCGAATCGAAAACAGCACGTCTTCGAGTTCCTCGCCGGGGATGCCGAACACGTACTCGACTCCCTCGTTTTCGAGACACTCGACGAGTAAATCGGATGCTTTCATCGTCCGAAATACGTTGGAGGACGATTAGTTCTTGTTGGCACCTCGACCACGAGGCAGACTGTGATGGAGACCTAAGCAACTTGTTCGCGTCGTTTCCTCCCTTTGTACAGTTTCACGCTCGAAATTCGTCAAAAATGTGTATTACGGTGAAGATGTTTATTGCCGTCGAGCCCAAGATACACGCGGAAAGGGTTTCCAGTGAGTCACCAGGAACAGGAAACGGAGCAGTCCGAGGGACAGATGCGGGCGGAGGAACCGACGGAGGATGCGCAGGCAGAGGAGTTTCGGGCCAGTCAATCACCGCAGGAACGCCGCATGGCCGAAAAACGGCAACGACGGCGGGAAGCGCGCGAAGCCGAAATTCGGACGGAAGAGGAGACGTCGGCCGATACGGTTCACCTCAAGGTGTTCCGGTACGACCCGGAAGTTCCCGAGAAGCAAAAGCCGCGATTCGACCACTTTCATGTCCCATACGAGCGCGGACTGACCGTTTTGGATGCGCTCATCTACGCCCGCGACACGTTCGATTCGACGTTGACGGTGCGCCACTCCTGTCGGCAGGCCATCTGCGGGAGCGACGCCGTGTTCATCAACGGTCGACAGCAACTCGCTTGCAAAACGCAGGTTACCGAACTGGACGAACCGATACAGGTCGAACCGCTTCCGCATCAGGACGTCATCAAAGACCTCGTCGTGGATATGGAACACTTTTTTGACCAGATGCACGCGATAGAGCCGTTTTTCCAGACCGACTCGCTCCCTGACGATGAACTGAAAGAACAGCGCCAGTCGCGCGAAAATCGGGAGGAAATCAAAATGGCTACGCGCTGTATCTGGTGCGGTGCTTGTATGTCCTCGTGTAATATCGCCGCGGGGGACAACCAGTACCTCGGTCCGGCGGCCATCAGCACGGCCTACCGGTTCGCCATGGACGAGCGCGAGGACGAGGCGACGACCGAACACCGTATCAACCTCATGGACCAAGAACACGGCGTCTGGCGCTGTCAGACCCAGTTTTCCTGTACCGAGGTGTGCCCGAAGGATATTCCCCTGACTCAGCACATTCAGGAACTCAAGCGCGAGGCGGTGAAGCGAAACCTCAAATTTTGGTAGTCCGACGAAGTGAGTTTATTACCTCTTAAATCGTAGCTAACTGATATGAACGTCGAATCTCGTGGATGGGACGAACATATCGCCCGAAACTCGAAATTGTGGGCGATGGTGTTCGTCACTCTCTCGTCCGCACTGACGGGTCTTCTGTAGAGCGCCGAAGAGGCGGCATGGCTGGGAGTTCTTAGCGGGGCAGGCGTGACGCTGTATCTGTTCGCCGCCGCGAAGATGAACGAGTGGGCTTCCAGCGGAGACGACCACATCACTGCTTGTCCTGTTTATCGGCGCGAACATCACCATTGGCCTGTTCCTTGTCGCCGCTGTGAATCAGGTACTTTTCTCGCGGTGATTGGTTCAGTTTGTGTTCGTGGTGAGTGTAAACTCACGGAGCGACTGTCGCCTCTCCATATAGGGGAATCGTGATCAGAAGCAGTGCGATTGTACCGAGGGAAACAGCTCCGACGACTCGCAATCGCACGTTCGAGGGATTCGAATGGATGCTGTAGCCAGCGAGAACGAGGAATGAAACTTGGAAGAGAAATTCGAGATAGGAAGCATTGAGCCCGAGAACACCCCGAAGCACCAGTATAATTGCCGAAAGAACGGTCAGAACCGTCGCTACGACCGTAGAGCGCGACGTGGGACTGCTGGACTTGACCACAATCGCCGTCAGTGCTATATTGAGAAAAACGCGCACCCCGACAAGCGCAGTCAGAAACGCAAGATGTGATCAATTCGGAAACTGCCATTCGAACATGATGAGTACTTTTTCTAACAATTTATTGCTACTTTCACATGCTAAATCTGTCGGAAGGTTGCGCCAGCGCGTTCGCACGAGGGGAGCGAAGCGAATACCGTTTGTGCAGTCCCACGCTGGCGGGGGAGGAGCAGGGAGACTGGCGGTGGGGAGTCGTGATTTGCTACAGCACGATATAATCAAACAGGAGTAAGCGGATCACGACTCCAATGAAACCGCCCCGCACCGCGACTGCAGGCCCCACACATCCCCAACCGATTCGTTCATTCGTTGTCGCTCGTTCTCATCCCTCGCATGCTATCAGCACAGACCTTCGGAGGTGAACTCCTCAGGCCTGTATCAGCGCACGCCATCGTAGCTCGCTGGAATTCTGTAACTCGGCTCCCAGTCTGGATTTTGCACGCGTATTATCGCATTCAAGTCAGGTAATTGATTGGACGATACTTGTCTCGAAACAAATGACAAATGACCGAAAGGAATTACCCTGTTCCACCCAACTACTGTACGATGGCAGCGCTACCAATGGACTTGGTGCTTACCGTCCTGATGGGTGGGTTCTTACTCGCCGTTCTGTTCTTCGTCCTCCGGGTCGAAGACTGGCGGTCGTACACACCTGCGGGAGGGGGGCTGGGGCAAGTAGAAGAGCGACGCGTCGAATACGCGGAGAAACCGAGTGGAATCCTCCGCTGGCTAACGACGGTTGATCACAAGGACATCGGCATGCTGTACGGCCTGTACGCGCTCATCGCGTTCATCTGGGCCGGACTGGGCGTCGTCCTGATGCGCGTCGAGTTAGTCGCGCCCGACATTGACCTCATGCAGGCCGGATTCTATAACGCTCTTCTCACCACACACGGCCTCACGATGCTGTTTCTGTTCACGACGCCGATGATAGCCGCGTTCGCGAACTACTTCATCCCGCTCCTCATCGGCGCGGACGACATGGCGTTCCCGCGCATCAACGCCATCGCGTTCTGGCTCCTCCCGCCCGCGGCGATTCTCATCTGGATCGGGTTTCCGCTCGCATCGATAGCGGACATCCCGGCACCGCAGACGGCGTGGACGATGTACACGCCACTCTCGGCGGAGCAGCCGAGTCCGGCGACCGACCTGATGCTCCTCGGCCTGCACCTCTCGGGCATCAGCACGACGATGGGGGCGATCAACTTCATCGCCACTATCTTCACCGAACGCGACATCGAATGGCCCGAACTCGACCTGTTTTCGTGGACGATGCTCACGCAGTCGGGGCTTATCCTGTTCGCGTTCCCGCTGCTCGGCAGTGCCCTCATCATGCTCCTGCTCGACCGCAACTTCGGCACCACCTTCTTCGCACCGGAAGGTGGCGGCGGGCCGATTCTGTGGCAACACCTGTTCTGGTTCTTCGGCCACCCCGAGGTGTATATCATCGTCCTCCCGCCGATGGGGCTGGTCAGCCTCATTCTCCCCCGTTTCGCGGGCCGAAAATTGTTCGGCTACAAGTTCGTCGTCTACTCGACGCTCGCCATCGGCGTCCTCTCGTTCGGCGTCTGGGCCCACCACATGTTCTCCACCGGCATCGACCCGCGGCTTCGGGTTAGTTTCATGGCGGTGTCCATGGCAATCGCGATTCCGAGCGCGGTGAAGGTGTTCAACTGGATTACGACGATGTGGAACGGCAACCTCCGGATGACCGCGCCGATGCTCTTTAGCGTCGGGTTCATTCAGAACTTCATCATCGGTGGGGTCACCGGGGTTTTTCTGGCGGCGATTCCCGTCAATTTGGTGCTTCACGACACCTACTACGTCGTGGGTCACTTCCACTTCATCGTCATGGGTGCGATCGCGGTGGCCCTGTTCGCCGGGTTCTACTACTGGTTCCCGATTTACTCCGGGAAGATGTACCAGAAAAAGCTCGCTCACTGGCATTTCTGGCTGACGATGATCGGTTCGAACGTCACCTTCTTCGCCATGATATTCCTCGGTTACGGCGGCATGCCGCGACGGTACGCGACCTACCTCCCACAGTTCACGACGTGGCATCAGGTCGCGACCCTCGGGGCTGTTATCCTCGCGGTCGGTCAACTCATCTTCGTTTGGAACATCGTCCAGTCGTGGCTCGAAGGGCCGGTCGTCGAAGACAGCGACCCGTGGAATCTCAAAGCTGAAGGGATGGGGTCGCCCGAGTGGACGTGGTTCGAGAAGAAGCGCGAGACGGCGCTGGCCGACGGTGGCGGGGCGGACAGTCGAGAATCCGATGCCGGTGAGCGCGATCGGAGCGAGCGCGAACGTAAACCGGAGGATGATGTCTGATGGCCGAGACTGAAGCGGACGCGGATTCCGACCCAATCTTCGACCGCGAAACCCTGCTCGACATTTCGGTGAACCTCGTCCCGATGTTCATCCTCCTCTTCTTCATCGTTCTGTTCGCCGTCTGGACGCCGTGGGAGGGTCAACCGTTGATTTTCGCGATGTCCCACCTGCTGACCATCATCCCCTTCGTCCTGCTCGGTCTTCTGACGTGGATTGCGGCCCACTACGTCAGATAGCGACTGGTGAACCGGTCGAACGCAAAATTTCGTTCGCTCTTTCAATCCAAATCTATCGAAATTCGTTCCCCAGTTCGCGCCGATTCGTAGGCCGCCTCGGTCAGCGCGGTCACGGCGAACGCATCGCGGGCGGTCGCCGGAGGTTCCTTGCCGCTCTCGATGCAGTCGATGAACGACCCGGCTTTGCTCTCGTGGCGTCGGTTGTCCATGAACGGAACGACGGTCGTGCTGTCTGCCTCTATCTCCGTCAGCTGGCGCGGTTCCCACTGTCTTCCTTCGAGATAGAGCGCTCCATCGTCGTCCCAGATGTGGATGTGTTCACGCACGCAGGGCGCATCGCTGTAAACTGCAATGCTGGCAGATGCCCCACCTTCGAACTCAACGACGAGTTGCGCTCGTTCGTCCACCCGGTTTTCCTCGTCGGCGAACTTCATGTCTGCTTGCACCGAGGTCGGCTTTAGTCCGGTCGTCCACAGAACCGCGTCGATGAGGTGGCTCCCGGTGTCGTAGAGGTTGCCGCCGCCGGAGAGGTCGGGGTCGGTTCGCCACGTCTCCTCGAATCGGGAAATCCAGTTCTGCGTAATTTCGGCGCTGATGAACCGCGGCGTTAGATTCGTCTCGTCCCACCGCTCCCGCGCTCGGATGAACGCCTGATTGAGGTGTCGCTGGTAGCCGACCATCAGCAGTTGGTCTTCCTGTTCGCTTCGCTCGGCGAGCTCGCGCGCTTTCTCGCGGTCGGTCGTAAGCGGCTTGTCACAAAGGACGTGAAGCCCCTCGTCCAGCGCGGCCATCGTTTGCTCGTAGTGAAAAACGTGCGGAGTTCCGATGAGAACGGCGTCCAACTCCTCCGCGTCTAGCATCTCGGCATAATCTTCGTACCGCGATCCTTGGCCGACGTAGAGGGTATCTCCGGCCTCGTCTCGCGGCGGTTCGCTCACGTCCGCAATCGCGACGACCGTCGAACGTGGGTCTTCTTCGAACTGTCTTCCGACTGTCGTTCCGATGTAGCCGCCACCGATAACGCCGACGCGGAGTTTTTCGGGATTTGTGGTCGTTCCTGACATAATTTTCACCGTGCGAGGACAAAAATCCGTCCAAGCGTACAGCGGGGAGGGGCTTAATTCATGCCCTCGTGGCAACCGTTACGATTCGGATGAAATTGCAAACCGGCTCGACGTTCAGGATTCGTACGAGAGTGAGACGACCCGCCCGTCGCCGTAGATGACGTATATCTCCTCGGCACCGTCCCCGTTCAAATCCGCGAGTGTCGGATGGGTGTAAATAGTCACCGACCGCTCGTAGGTCGCCAGCACGTTGCCGGAATCCGGCCCGATGACGGTCACTTTCCCGTCGTTCGTGGCGGCCACGATTTCCGTCTCGTCGTCGCCGTCTACGTCGCCAACGATTGGCGGCGGGGTCATCTGTGTTTTCGTCGTCAACGACGTTTCCCACTCGACGCTCCCGTCGGTCGCGTCGAGCGCGAACAACGTTCCTTCTTTCGAGACGGCGTACACTTCCGGATTTCCATCCTCATCTCCGTCAGAAATATCGCCTACTGCGGCGAGCTCGCCGACCGACCGACGCCATTCGACGCTTCCGTCAGCTCCGTCGAGAACGACGATTTCGCCGCCCGAGGTGGCGACCGATATTTCGATTGGCTGGTCGCCGTCAGCCTGTCCGGAACCCATCCAAAGGATGGAGTCATCGATGTCGTCGTTCTGCCACACCGTTTCGTTGTTCCCGTCGGTGAGGACGACTCGGCCACCGTCCAAGGTGCCGATTCCAACTGCTAGTTCGGCGTCGCCGTCGGTATCGAAATCGGCGGCGGTCGGTTGGGCTAACACGCGTCCGCCGAGAGCGCGGCTCCACGCTTCGGTTCCGTTCCCCCGAACGACCGAGAGCTTTCCGTTCACGTCCACGACGGCGATTTCACGACCAGAGTCCGGTGATAGGTTCGCAACCACCGGTTGTGTGTAGCCGTAGTCTTCGAGTTCGTGACGCATCGCCTCGTCTCCCGAGCGAGCGTCGTAGGCCGTCACTCTCTCTTCCGTGCTCGCGGCGAGAACTTCCGGCGTGCCGTCGCCGTCGAAATCAGAAACTGTCGGGTCGGCGACGGCGTGAATCGTGCAGTTCGCGGGCGGAACCTGATGTCTCCAGACGGTGTTTCCGGTTTCGCTATCGAGTGCAAACAGGCCGCATCCGGTTCCGTTTCCTCGGTCGCTAATCGGCGCGAAAACGAACGACCGGTCCCCTATCGTGGCCGCCGCCGGTGCGTGGTGGTTTCCTTTCATGTCACGGCCGGTGTCGCTAACCCAGCGTTCCGAGAGGTTTCCGCCGTCATCTCCCGTGAACGCGACGGCGCCAAGGCCCGCGAGGACGGCGACGATGACGAGGAGGACTGCTCCGGTTGCGAAGCGCATCGGTTACGGTTGGCAGTCGCCGGGCAAAAGCCCTCCTCATCGGTGGCCGGATTCGAGACGTGAACCACGGTCGACGATCGGTTCCCGCCGCAGTTACATCGGTATCGGTCCCATCGTCCCCGACCGCGACGGATGCCAGCCGTCGGCCAGTTTGAAGATGGCGACCTCCTCGTTTTCGAAGGCGAGGTGATACTGTGACGATGTCATCATCCTCGACATCATTTCCTTCGGCTGTTCGCGTTGCATCCCGCGAACCGTGTAGGTGCCCTTCGGGATGTAGACGTAATCCGGATGCACGTCCATCTGCATCAGTCGCACCGTCAGGCAGTTCGAACTGTGACATCGCGATAGTTGGCGGAACTGCCGTAACTGGGTGCTGTACTGCTGATGCCCCTTCCATTCGACGCCCCACGGTGCTACCACCATCGTTCTGTCCGTCTGCTGTGGGAACCATTCGGCGGCATCGCCGAGAACGACGAACTCCGCCGACGGTTCGGTGTTCTTTTTCGTCCACTCCATCGCTTCGACGTCCCCGTCGTTCACGAACTGCGGGAGGGACGGACTTCCCGCGTGAGCGTTCATCCCGCCCGTCGCGTACAACGCGCCGCCGCTGAGGCTGACGGTCACCAGCAGTGCGACCGAGAACGTCACCACCGCCTCTCTGTCGAGTATCCTGAACGGTTCACGACGAAGCCACGGAATGAGTCCAACGAAGACGAACCGGGCGCTCACGAACGCCGCGATGAGGAATACGAAGCGGGCTTCCTCGATCGTCACGGCGATGAGCAACAGCCACGCCGGGAGGAAATATTCGCGCTTCAATAGAAGCCAGATACAGCCGACGACGGCGGTCAGATGCCATATCGACAGCAACGGCGATTCGTTGAACTGCTGTTCGACCAACCGCTCCAGCGTCGGAATCGTGTTGCCGATTCCGCCGTGAGTTCCCGCCGCGGAGGTGAACACGGTCGAACCGTGCGCGATCAGTACCGAACTCCACCACGGCGTCGTGAGCAGGACTGCTCCGAGACCGACGAACAAGCCCCGAAGTAATCCGTCGAACGACCGGTCGAACCGAACGTACAGCAGGAGATAGCTCATCACGAAGAAAATCGTGTACATCGGGTGGGTGAGAATCGTCAGCGTGAACGCGACGAGCGCGGGAACGAGCCATCTCGTGTCCGCCTCCCGGAACAGTTGTAATCCGGCGTAGATTCCGACGAGCGAAAACAGGAGAGCGGGGGCGCGAACGATGCCTCCAGCCGAGATGTGCCACTGCAAAACCGGCGGACTGACAGCGACGAGGAGCGTCGCCAACGATGCCTGTGGTCGTGACCCTAGCAAATCGCGCGTGAAAAAGTACAGCGGAATCAGGTACGCGATGCTGACCAGTCCGGGGAGATACTGCGCGATGGTGAACGGGTCGAGTCCGGTTACGTCGAGCAGCACGGCAGAAACGTAAAACATGAACGGCGGATACGCGAACGGCACCCCTTCCGCGGTGTAGCCAGGAATCGTTTCTGGAAGGACGTAGCCGTTTTCGCTGATGCGTTCCGCGATGTGGAGGTACAGCCCCGCACCGAACGACGGATATGAATGCGAACTCACGTAAAAATAGAAGATGCAAATTCCGGCAAGGAGTCCCGGAACGAGCCATGGCAGTTCGTATCCGAGTCCCCGCGATTCCTGCGTCGTTTTTGAATCCGTTTGATGACTAGCCATGGGTAAAATCGACTGGCCGCTCAAGAGCGCCTGGCGGCGGTGTTCTCGTTCGAAAAAACCATCGCAGGATTCACTCTTTGTTATCCAGTGGCTATTGGTGGGATACCGACGAATACTGACCGCAGAGTGATGGTAGGTGTCCGTTCACGCCGCGGTAACGGTGGCTTGCGGCGACCGTCGCGATCCGAAATCACAAAAAAGCGATAGTTACTCGTATCGCAGCGCATCGATGGGGTCCGTCTGCGCGGCATCCCACGCGGGATAGATTCCTGCGAGGACGCCGACCAGCACGCCCACTGCGACCGCGATACCGAACCATTCAGGGCGGAACGCGAGCGGCAGGCCGATAATCTCGGCGGCGACGTACCCACCGGCCAGTCCGACGAGTGCGCCGACCGCCGATCCGAAAAGGCCGAGCAGAATCGCTTCGAGCAGGAACAACTGGAGAACGTCGTTGTTTCGCGCCCCGACGGCTTTCATGATGCCGATTTCTTTGGTTCGCTCCGTGACGCTGACGAGCATGATGTTGGCGATGCCGATGGCACCGACGACCAGCGAGATGAGTGCGATGCCGGTGATGTACGCGGTGAACGTGTTGCTCACCTGCCTGACCTGATTGACGAGTTCGTCCTGCGTCGTGACCTTGAACCGGTAGCTCTCGGATTTTAGCTCCCGTGCGTCGGACTGTTCGCCGAGATACGTGTATACGCGACCCTGCACCGAATCAACCTGCGACGGACTTTCCGCAAGCACCAGCGCCCGTCCGTAGACGCGCTGGTTCTCGTTCGCCGAAGGACTGTACACCGTCCGCTGGTAGAACGGGTCGGTCGGCGCGTAAATTTGCGGCGACGCCTCGTCGCTGATACCGAGTGCCGACTGTTCTGTCGGTTCGACGATGCCGACTACCGTCGCGTTCACCTGTTCCCCTCCCGATGCGCGCGTGACGGAGACGGTGTCCCCGACGGTGACGTTTTCTTCCCCAAACATCCTCGTCGCCGGGCGATTCAGGACGACTTCCCGTTCGCCGCTCTGAAACGACCCGCCCGCGACGAACTCTTGATTTCTCACGTCGAAATACGGCGGGGTCGTCACCACGACCCACTGCCGCCCGATCGTCGAGTTGTTGAACTCGACGGCCGAAGCCGCGACGCCGCTCTCCGGGACGGCGGCCTCGACGCCCTGTAGCGACCGAATTTCGTCCATATCGTGTTCGGTGAAAACGGTTTGTCCTCCGCTTCCGAGGTCCGGAAGTCCGGTTTCGCTCTGCGACTGCGCTGATACGTACATCGTCGCCGCGTTCCCTCCCGCGACGGTGCTGATGATGTCCGCTTGTAGACTCGCGCCGAGCGTGACGAACGTGATGACCGCGGCCACGCCGATGATGACGCCGAGCGTCGTCAGCGTTGAGCGAAGTTTGTGTTCGCGAATGTTTCGCCAACTGATTCGAAGGCTCTCGAAGAGGTTCATCCGCCCCAATCGTTCATCGTGTCTTTCATTCTCTCGACTACCCGTCACGACCTACGATAGCATCCGTCAAAAGTCTATGACTGGAAACGCTAGCTTAAACGCTTGAAACGCGAGATTATCGGCGATTCGGGTTTACGACGGCTCGTCCATTCGAACCGTCAGCACCGGTCGTTCGGAAAGTCGAACGATTTTCTCCGTTACGCTCCCGAGGAGGTAGCGATCGATGCCCCGTCTGCCGTGCGTCCCCATCACGATGAGGTCGATGTCGTGGTCGTCGGCGAAATCGAGGATGGTCCTGTACGGCGTTCCGCGGGGAATCGACGTTCGAACGTCGATTCCCGCATCTCTCGCCCGCCGTTCGATGTCGTCCACCGCTTGCTCGCCCTCCTGCTGGAGTTCCTCGTACAGCATGTCCGCCCGAACGTCCGGCGGGATTGCGGTTTGGTCAACTATCGAGATGACGTACAGTCGCGCGTCGTAGGTGTCCGCGAGATTGATGGCCTGTTCGACGGCTCTGTCCGCCGCGTCGCTCCCGTCCGTGGGCAGGAGGATTCGATCGTACATCGCATCTATTTCACGTTCCCTATCGGCAAATGATTACTGGCGGCGTTCACGGAGCCCGGATTGGTCCGTCCCCGCACATAAAACCACGCCGGTTAGCGACAGTAATCTGTACCTCAGTCAGCGGGAGTCGTGCGTCTACCCACCTGCACAGCAGTCAAGAGTATGTAGCAGATGGGAACCATCAGTAGCCCACCGAGAACGAACGGAACCCAGTACGCCACCGCGGCGTACAGTCCGCCCGCCGCGACGGGACCGACCGCTCTGGCGATACTCCCCCCGCTCTGCGTGAGTCCGAACGCGCCGCCCTGTTCGTCCGCGGACGCGCTCTTCGAGACCAGCGTGTTGAGCGATACGTTTGCAAATCCGTTGCCGACCGCGAGGGGCGTGAGGACGAACAACAGCGCGAGCAGTCCGCCGGAAAGCGGACCGATGGTCGGAAATAGCCGTCCGATTTCGGGTGAAAACGGAATGGCGGCCAGCGTCACGAGTTCGAGCGAAACGCCGATCAGCGCGATGGTTCGCTCGCCGAATCGGTCGGTGAGCCGCCCGATGAGCCCCCCTTGTACGATGGCGATGACGACGCCGACGTACGCGAGGACGTAGCCGTTCATCGTCGTGCCGTAGCCGTACTTCTGCTCCGTGAACAGCACGAACATGCTCTCCATCCCCGAGAAGGCGAGCGAGAGGAGGAAAAACGAGACGACGAGTCCCGACAGCGCCGGGTCGGAAAGCGAATCGAACAAACGTGCGAGTCTGGGTGTTTCGAGCATTCCGGACGGTTCCCTCTCCGCGGAGCGCTTGGTTCGCGTCTCCGGAAGGACGAAAAACGCGACGGCGAGGTTTAGCGCGCAGATTCCCGCGGCGAGGAAACTCGGGAGCGAGAACCGATTTATCGGAACCATTTCGGGCGACAACCCGCGAACGAATGCGATTGCGGCGTCGCTCGAAGCGAGTCCGCCGAGCGCCGGGCCGAACACGAACCCCAATCCGAACGCCGCACCGATGAGGCCCAATCCCTTCGCGCGGTCTTCCGGCGGCGTGACGTCCGCGATGTAGGCCTGTGCGGTTGCGATGTTGCCGCCCATCGCGCCCGCGAAGAGTCGCGCGAGAAAGAGGACGGCGAGACTTTCGGCCAATCCGAACAGCGTCCACGCGAGGACGCTTCCGAACAGCGATAGGAGGAGAATGGGTCGTCTGCCACTTTCGTCGGAGAGTCGTCCGAGAATCGGTGCAAAGACGAACTGCGTAATCGAGTAGGAGGCGAGAAGGAGGCCGACGACGAGTTCGTTCGCGCCGAACTGCGTGGCGTACAGCGGGATGATGGGAATCAGGATACCGAACCCGAGTAGGTCGACGAAGACGATCGCGAACACCGTCGCCAGCGCGTGATTCGAACCGGTTCCCTCGGCCATTACAATCTTCCGGCGACGATGAGGAGGCCGACGGCCACGACGCCCGCGGCGTAAAACCACGTCGCGTAGGCGGAGGCAGCGCGCATCGCGCCGTCGTCCAGATTTTTCATCAGGCGACTACTCGCGGCGTGGCTCAGGCCGGTCAGGACGAACCAGAGCGCGACCATGGTGAGGACGAGGTGACCCCGCGAACTCCCGCCGAGGAGTTCGACGGTGTACCGCGTCCCGGCGAGATGTCCGCCGGTGGTAAACAGGACGAGTGAAGCTAGCATGGAAAACCGCGAGAACCGTTTGGTGAGCCATCTGAGGCCGTCGGTGCCGAGATGGCCTTTCCGGGCCGCGGGAATTACGAGGACCGCCATGAACAGCGTCCACCCGGCCCAGACGCCAGCGAAAACGGTGTGTAAAACCTGCATCAGTACGTCGATTAGTGCCATTTTCCGGAGGTTGTCACAGACTCCTCAAATAGCTTCGGATGGAAGTCGATACTGTATAATCCGATTCCGATTATGATGTCGAAAACAGACAGAGGGCGTGAGGTCTTATCGCCCGCTGACAGAGCGTATCTGCTCGGCGAGGCGGAGATGGAACACGATCAATCGAAGCGCAACGTGGAGGCGCGAATCCGTCAACGCGTTACCGATGGTATCCTCGATTTTTCCATCCTCGTTCACCATCTGAAGAAGAAAGACCGAAGACAGATTTTCCGCAGTGCGGAAGACGACGCGTTCATGAACGGTTTGATGGCGATGTTCTCGTTTACGTACATTGGAATGCGAGAAAGTAGCGTCGAGTTCGCGCACACGCTGGAGCCGGCGGTTCGCAAAGCGGAGGAGGTTCACGCCGCGGACACGCTCGGACAGACGGTTTCCGTTGACGTGCAGTTCGACGTCGAAACGGAAATTGAAACTGTAGTGGCCGACGTGGTGGACTCCATCGACGCCGGAAAGCCGGTAACGCCTGCGGAACTGTTCTCGGCGATGGTCGGCAGTACCGTGCTCGACGACGCAGACGAAGTGCTCCTTCAATTGGGCACTGACGACGGTCTGTTCAAAGAAGAGGATTTCGTGACCCACTTCGCAACCTATCACGATGCCGAACTGCGATGGCTTCCATACTATCGCGTCAAAGCCGTGATAGAAGAGTAGACGATAGAATCCGTCGTATTGCAGCAGTTAAGCCGTCGATTCCGAACAGTGGCGGCGGTTCGAATCGGGCTAAACGGGTTTTCCGGGTCGTTCGGTTTCGTCGTACTTGTCCTCGAACTCCTGAATCAGTTGTCCCATCTTCGCGTACCACTCGTTCAGCATCCGCTGCATCTCGTGTGACACTTCGCCGGGGTTGGTCGGTCGGTAGACGTGATAGTAGCCGCCTTGATCGTAGTTTACCTGCTCTTTCTGGATAAAACCGGCCTGAAGGAGACGCTGGATGGAGCGGTAGGCGGTCGAACGCTCGCGCTCGATTCGCTCCGCGATGTCGTCGATGGTCAGCGACTCTTCGCTCTCCACGACGACCTGATAGCAATGCCTGTCGAGTTCTTTCAATCCGTGTATACACTCCAACAGACCTTCACACTCCATATCCTGCTGAAGATACTCCGCCATCGAGTTTGCCATTGTCTACGCGAAAGTTGGTCGCTGAGACGTAAAAGGATTTTGCAAGGTTTTCACAACACTCTATCGATGGGGGTTCCACGGACGCGCTCTGGTTCGATTAGTCTCCGCTGGTTATCGAGTTCACGGCCGTTGAACGGCGTTTTCGCCACAACCCTTGGAGATACGCACCGACGAACATCCCGCTGATTCCGAACAGGATGCGGTAGTTCCCTAACCCGACGCTGGCGTAGGCTGCTCCTGGACAGATGCCCGAGATACCCCACCCGACGCCGAAGATGGCGCCGCCGCCGAGCACGTTTTTGTCGAACGATTTCAGTCGTCTGGCGTACGGTTTACCGGTTAGTGGCGCTCGTCTCGACAGGCGGGTTGCGGCGGCGAACGTCGTGCCGGTGACGAACGCCGCACCGCCCATGACGAACAGCAGGCCGAAATCGTCGAACTGGAGGAACTGGAGGACGACTTCGGGTTTGGCCATCTGGCTGAAGCCGAGTCCGAATCCGAAGATGCCGCCGCCGCCCAGTATCAGGAGCATGAACAGCGGCCCGCGTTCGTTCCGTCCCGTGCTTTTCGTCCCGCTCATGGCGACACCCCCATTCCAACCGCCTGCATCAGCTGTGCGGTTCCAATTGCAATCGTCATGAACGTCGCCACGTTGACGATGGAGGTGGACGACGCCGACCCGACGCCGCAGACGCCGTGGCCGGACGTGCAGCCCTTTCCGATACGCGTTCCGATGCCGACGAGGACACCCCCGCCGAGGAGACGCCACCACACCACGTCGGTCGTCCAGATTTCGCCGTGGAAGGCGGCCTGATAGATGACCGCGCCGCCGACCACTCCGAGCGTGAAGACGACGCGCCAATCGCGGGAGGCGAGATATTTCGCCTTCTGAAACCGCGGTACGTCGGAGACGTATGAGAGCGTCGTTTCCAAGAACGTACTCGCTCCGGCGATAATTCCCGAGCCGAGGTAGATGACGGCGACGCCGAGTCCGATGAATACGCCACCGATGGCGTAGTGGGAGACGCCGTTCGGGAACAGCTCTGCGAACGTGAGTGCTGGCATGAGTGCCGATAGTAGTGACGGAATTTCCATCTGTTCTCTCCCGCCGCGTTAGTCGCTCGTGAGCGAGTCGCGACTCGCGGCGCAGTTGTTGGGTCCGAGTTCGAGTTCGAACGCTTCCTCGTCGTCTGTGTCCCGTTCGCCCAAGTTCGTTGCGATGATGTCCTCGTAGTTCGCGGGGCGCGGCGGCATGTCCGAGGTGATGAAATTCACGAACTCGTCGCGGCTCATCGAGAGCGCGTCCATCGACTCGGTCAAATCACCGATCGTCGCGGTGTACGTGCCGTCATCGGCGGAGGTCGCCGAATCGCTGAAATGCGCTGGCGCGACCACGGTTTCGTCGACGAGCGACAGAATCCGCTCTTGCAGCGTTTCGTAGAGCGTTTTCGCGGCCTCCGGCGCACCCTCGTCACCTTCTTCGAGGTCGGGCCGGGCTACGCTCTCGGTGAAGAGGGTATCACCCGTGAACAGTACGTCGCCGACCCGATCGGAGGTCATCCCCGACGTGTGGCCGGGCGTGTGAATCACGTCGATTTCGACGTTCCCCAGCGGGAGTTTCTCGCCGTCTTCAACCGTTCGATACGACGCGTCGTAGCCGATACCGCGGGCGTCTGCGGGAGCGGGAACGACCGCTTCGGCACTGCTCGACTCCGCCACGCTCCGGACGCCGCTCACGTGGTCTGCGTGGACGTGCGTGTCGATGGCGTATCTCAGTTTGGCACCGCGTGCTTTTGCATTCGAGACGTACTCGTCTGCGAACGCTCGAAGCGGGTCGATGACCGCCGCTTCGTCGTCGGAGACGACGAGATAAGACAGACACCTGCTGGAGGGTCGCTGATACTGAATGACCGTCGTCTCCGCGTTTTTGTTCTCGTTTTCGCTTTCGATTTTGCGGAGTTTGAGAACCCGCGCCCAGCCTTTCATCCCGTCTTCGAGGTGATACACGTTGTAGCCGCGCTCCGCGAACAGTCCGGCGATGTATTCGCTTGACCCACCCTTTGCACAAAGGACGGTCACTTCCTCGTCCTTCGGAACCGGGTCGAACAGTTCGTCGTTCGGGTCGTCCGCGAGATATTCGAAATAGGGCACGTTGCTACTCTCGACGTTTTCGCCGTCGATTTTCCACTTCTCGTACTCGTCGGTTGCGCGAACGTCGAGTAGCGTGACGGATTCGCCCGTGTCGATTCGCTCGTACAGTTCGTTCGGGGTTACCGTCTCGACTTCGGCAGTCGGTGACGGAAACGGTGATTCGCTCATGGACAGCAGTAGGTATCGGACACAGACAGAAAAGGGTTCGCATAGTATTCCAAATCATCTGCAATACTAAATTGAGGTATGTGATTCTTGTAGGCTGTTTTGAGTGCTTAAACAGTGTTTCTCTGTTATTCTGTTGTGCATGTAAGGCACAATATCCAACACTCTTTTAATGGTTCGAACAATATTGTCCAATAGATCCAATAAAACACATTGGTGACTTCACAATGAGTTCGAAATTCGACATCACGGAGACGCTCGACGTAACAGGACTGAACTGCCCGATGCCGGTCGTCAAGACGAAGCAGGCGACCGACGGACTGACCGACGGCGACGTGCTGGAAGTTGTCGCAACCGACTCCGGGAGCATGAGCGACCTGAAGGGCTGGGCGAACACGACAGACGGCGTCGAACTGCTCGAACAGCAAGAAGACGAATCTGGTGGCGAAGCGGTGTACCGCCACTTCGTCCGGAAAACGGTGTAAGTATGAGCACCGAACCGCAACATTCCGCACAAACTGGTGGAAACGATGACGACGCCGAAACCGACGACGCACTCCGCGAGCGAATCGAACAGTTGGAGGGCGAACTCGCCGAGTTGAAAGCGAACGCCGACGACCAGAAGAAGATGACCGTCATCGCCACGAAAGGGACGCTCGATATGGCGTACCCGCCGCTCATCCTCGCCAGCACCGCCGCCGCGTTCGGGTGGGATGTGGTCGTCTTTCACACGTTCTGGGGACTCGACATCCTCCACGAGGAGAAGTCCAAGAATCTCAAGCTCAGCGCGGTCGGCAATCCGAGCATGCCCATTCCGAACGCGCTGGCCGCGCTTCCCGGCATGGACTCCATGGCGACGAAGATGGTGAAAAAGAAAATCGAGCAGAACGGAACCGCGACCATCGAGGAACTCATCGACGTGTCGGTAGAGTCCGGCGTGGAACTGCAAGCCTGCCAGATGACGATGGAGTTGATGGAGTACGACGAAGACGAGTTCTACGACGGCGTCGTCTCCGGCGTCGGCGCGGCAACAGCCCTCGAACACATGGCCGACGCGGATATCCAACTGTTCGTTTGATCGAACCGGCTTTTGGCGGGGATATTATTAGTTGTTGACATCACCACAAAGCTTTTTATGGACATCGTCATATCGGGAACCAAGGTCGAATCATGACCACCTCTCTCCTTCACTGACCGGGCCGTAACGGGGCCGTTCTGCGCTCATCTTCGGATAGCCGCGGCTGTCGTCCCTGCTTCCCGGTTTTGTTCACGTCGAATAGCGCCGAGTGTCGATGTTCGACGCTCGTCTTATCAGAATACGTGCGGACGAAAAATCAAGTATGCAATCAGGTTCAGCAATTATCGCACAACGGACGGATAGCGGAACAGCAGATGAGGCAACGACGAACGGCGGAGCAATGGGCAACAAAACTGCGAAGGGCGAAACGTCAGATACGGCGGAGATTCGGGCGCTCGCCGACGCGGCAGGGTACGACGTAGTCGGAGAGGTCACGCAGAATCGGGTCGAGGATTCGAAGTACCAGTTCGGACGCGGCAAGGCCGAAACGCTGGCGGAGCGAGTGGAAACGAGCGACGCCGGGAACGTCATCTTTGACAACCCGCTTTCCCCACAGCAGACTTACGAACTCGGCGAACTGTGTCCCGATGGTACCGAAATCGTAGACCGCTACCGACTCGTTCTCGAAATATTTAGTCAGCAGGCCGGAACCCGCCGGGCGAAACTACAGGTCGAACTCGCGCGGTTACAGTACGAACTCCCGCGGGTGCGGGCCGAAATTCGCTTGGAAAAAGAAGTTGCGAACGAGCGTCGCTCGCGGAACGGACCCGGCGAGAAAGAAGACAGGCGCGTCACCGACATCAAAGACCGTATCGACCGCATCAAATCGAAACTCGATAGCCTCTCCGACGTCGGCGACCGGCGACGGGAAAAACGCAGGGATCAGGGGTTCGACCTCGTCGCTCTCGCGGGCTACACCAACGCCGGAAAATCGACGCTTTTGCGGCGACTGGCCGACGATATGGCGTTCGACCCGAATACTCACGACGACCTTCACGAGAGCGCAGCGGCCGAGGACAGGCTGTTCAAGACGCTCGAAACGACGACCCGTCGAGCAGAGATTCAGGACCGAAGAACGCTCATCACGGATACGGTCGGCTTTATCAGCGACCTGCCTCACTGGTTGGTCAAATCGTTTGAAACGACGTTCACGGAGACGTACGAGGCCGACCTCGTGCTTCTCGTCGCGGACGTGAGCGACCCGCTGACGGAACTGCGCGAGAAGCTCTATACCTCGCTCGATTTGCTCGACGGGGACGCGGAGCGAATCGTGACGGTTCTGAACAAGGCGGATCGCGTTTCCGATTCCGAACTGGCCGAACGAGTTTCGGGCGTATCCGACCTCGCGTTGAACCCAGTCGCCGTGAGCACGACCGAAAACGACGGTATCGACGCGCTTCGGGAGCGAATCGCGGACGAACTTCCGGAGTGGGAGACCGACCGACTGACGCTCCCCAACACGGGTGAAACGATGTCGCTCCTCTCGTGGTTGTACGACCACGCTCGCGTCGAGGCGGTGTGGTATCCGAGCGAGAGCGAGGAAGTCGTGGTCGAGTTCGCCGCGAATTCGGCGATAGCCGAGCGGGCGACGGTGAAAGCTGACGCGATTTCGGCGTAGTCGCGGTTCGAGCCTCCTCTCGAAACGCCTCCCTGAAATACCCACCAAATATTCATCACTGTCCCTCCCTTACGGCCTTTGATGCCCGGTAACACGGGTTTCGGGGAAGGGGAATATGAGCCACAATTCACCGTCAGCAACGCAGACGGATAGTCCGCCAGACCAGCGGCCGGTCGGCCAAGCCAGTCGTTCGGAGGCGAAAGACCAACTTCCGAGTCGGTTCGACTCGAAGCTGCGCGACGCCCTCGGAACGTCGCCGTTCATTCTGACGAAGTTCGACGCGTTCATGAACTGGGTTCGGGGGTCGTCCATGTTCGTGCTCCAGTTCGGCATCGCCTGCTGTAGCATCGAAATGATGCACACCTACGCGGTCAAACACGATTTAGACCGCTTCGGTGCGGGCGTTCCGCGGGCGTCGCCGCGACAGGCCGACGTCATCATCGTGCCGGGAACCATCGTCTCGAAGTTCGCGCCACGGATGAAACGAATTTACGACCAGATGCCGGAACCCAAGTTCGTCGTCAGCATGGGGTCGTGTACCTGCTCCGGTGGGCCGTTTCAGGAGGGATACAACGTCATCAAGGGGGCGGAGGAGGTCATCCCGTGCGACATCCACGTTCCCGGCTGTCCGCCGCGACCCGAGGCGCTCATCTACGGCGTCGCCAAGTTGCAGGAACGAATCGCCCACGGGGAGGCCAGTCCGGTCGTCGTGAAGCCCTACGAACTGGAACAGTTCGGGGATTTGGAACGCGACGAACTGGTGCAGTCGCTCGCCGACCAAATCGACGAGGATACCCTCGTCATGCGTTACAACTGGGTTGATTCACCGTGAGCGTACAGGAACAACTGGTAGACGGCGACGAACTCGCCGACCTACTCGGCGAGCTCGTAATCGGGCGCGAAGACCATATGAACGCGCCCGCGTTCGTCATCCGTTCTGACGAGGTACAAGACGCACTTACCATCCTGCGCGAGGAGGCCGGATTCGACCACCTCTCGTGCCTGACGGCCCAGCAGTACGACGACCGGTACGAGAGCATCTACCACCTCAAAAAGTACGACGACCCCCGACAGGAGGTGAGCATCGTCGTCCCGACCACCTCGGACGAACCGATAAGCCAGACGGCGGAGCCCGTGTACACGACCGCGAACTGGCACGAACGCGAGGCGTACGACCTCGTCGGTATCAGGTACGACGGCCATCCGGACATGCGTCGAATTCTGTTACCAGAAACGTGGCAGGGACACCCGCTCTCGCTCGATTACGACCAAAACCAACCGCAAGTCGTGTCGTTGGAAGAGCACCAGAACCCACTGTTGGAAGACCATGTCGGCGACGACGCCGACACCGTCTTCATCAACATCGGCCCGCACCACCCCGCCACGCACGGGGTTCTCCATCTGAAAACCGTTCTCGACGGCGAGCAGGTGCTCGACGTCGAACCCGACGTCGGCTATCTCCATCGCTGCGAGGAACAGATGGCCCAGTCGGGCAACTACCGTCACGAAATCATGCCGTACCCCGACCGGTGGGATTACACCGCGAACATGACCAACGAGTGGGCGTACGCGCGGGCCATCGAAGACCTCGCGGATATCGACGTTCCCGATTACGCGAAGGTGCTCAGGACGCTCGGCGTCGAGCTCTCGCGGATGGCGGGCCACTTCCTCGCCCTCGGAACGTTCGCGCTGGACGTGTACGGCGATTTCACCGCCATCTTCCAGTACGCGTTCCGCGACCGCGAGAAGGCCCAGAACATTCTGGAGGATTTGACCGGCCAGCGCATGATGTTTAACTACTTCCGCATCGGTGGCGTCATCTGGGATATTCCGGAACCGCGCGAGGAGTTTTTCGACAAGACGATGGATTTCGTGGACGAACTGCCACAGGCGCTCGAAGAGTACCACGACCTGCTCACGAACAACGAAATCTTCCAACTGCGGTGCGTCGGTACGGGTGTGCTCGAGCCCGACGTTGCGAAACAGTACGGCGTCACCGGTCCGGTCGCTCGCGGTTCGGGCGTCGATTACGACATCCGCAGGGACGACCCCTACGGCTACTACGACCAACTCGACTGGGACGTCGTCACGGAACCCGGATGTGACAATTTTTCGCGCGTGTTAGTTCGTCTCCGCGAAGTCGAGCAGTCGGCGCGCATCGTCGAGCAGTGCGTTCAACTGCTCGACGACTGGCCCGAAGACGACCGCGAACTCCAGTCGAACGTTCCCCGGACACTCAAACCGCCGATGGACGCGGAGACGTATCGGGCGGTCGAAGCCGCGAAGGGTGAACTCGGGGTGTACATCCGCTCCGACAACACCTCCAAGCCAGCGCGATTCAAGATTCGAAGTCCGTGCTTCCACAACCTCTCCGCGCTTCCGGAGATGTCGAACGGCGAGATGGTGCCGGATTTAATCGCGTCGTTGGGAAGCCTCGACATCGTCCTGGGGAGTGTCGACCGATGATCGGCCTGCTCAAAGGGATGGCGACGACGATGAAACACGCGCTGGACGGTGAGACGTTCACGGTCGAATATCCCGACGTGCCGCCCGAGGTCAGCCCGCGCTTCCGCGGTATCCACAAGTTCAGTCAGGAGCGCTGTATCTGGTGTCGCCAGTGCGAGAACGTCTGTCCGAACGACACCATCCAAATCGTGATGGACGACCAGCGAAACGGCGAGCAGTACAACCTCCACGTCGGACAATGCATCTACTGCCGACTCTGCGAGGAGGTCTGCCCCGTGGACGCGATTTTGCTCACCCAGAACTTCGAGTTCACGGGAGATACGAAAGACGATCTCGTCTACAACAAAGAACAGTTGAAGAACGTCCCCTGGTACAAAGACATCGACCCGCTCGAATCGCGCGAACCCGACAGGGGCGCGTGGATAGGCGAAGGCGAGGGGTCGGTGGATTATCAGTAATCAGGCGAACCGGTGTTTCACGCCGTAGTAAATCCGGCGGCGCTGGTACACCAGCTCGCCGACCAGCCATCCCAAAACGAGCAGAATGGCGAATATGGCGGCGATGAAGGCGTACTCGTTCATCCAGATGGGGCGGATGAACGGCGTCGCTTGATCCCACACCTCGCCGTACTCTCGCATGTCGTCCTCGATGGCCGTTCCCGAGAACGTGTTGCCGAGGAGGACGGACATCTTCACGCGGTCGCCGGTTCCGGGATCGATGTTCGCGCTTCCCGACACTTGATACTCCCCGGTCGTTCCGTGATCTGCCATCGTCGGCCCATTCGAACCGTCGCCGCTGGTGACGCGTTCGGCGTCGTAGGGAAGCCACGGCGAGTAGAACTCCCAGACGATTTCGCCTTCGGGCGTCACTTCGATGACGCGGTGGTTCGAGGAATCGGTGATGAGCGTGTTGCCGTTCGGTAGGCGGTCTGCGTCACGAGGCCAGTTGAACTTCTCCGAGGAACCCATCTCCCACGTCGATTCCCAGTCGCTGCCGCGTTTTTCGTACTCGACGATGCGGTGGTTCTCGGAGTCGGCGACGAGGATGGTCGGGTCGCCGGACTCGCTTTCGAGGTAGTCCGGGTTGTGCTGTTCCTGAAGCGTGTCGTAGTTGCCGTCCTCTCCGAGTTTCATCGTGACTTCCTTCGACTCGCGGTCGACGACGATGACTTCGTCCATGTTTCGCGGGTCGGCCATGTACTTGCCGGGGCCGATTTTGTCAACGTCGTTGACGTGCGTCCAGTCGTTGGTGTAGTCGCCACCGTCTTTCTTCTCGTAATGGCTGCGGAAGTACCACTCCCACGTGATTTCGTCGTCCTCCAAATCGTAGACGAACAATCGGTCGTCGTTCTGACCGGTGCTCTCGTTGTAGGCGCGCATGTTGGCGACGAGCAACTGCGTGCCGTTGTTGATGAGGTCGATGTCGTGGGTGTCGTGGATTTCGAGGAACTGCTCCCATTCCTTTTCTTTCGTTTCGGGGTTGTACTCGTAGACGAGCGTACCGCCGCGCTGTGTCGAGGTGACGAGCAGGTTTCCGTTGTCCAGCGGGTCGACGTCGTAGAACCACGACGCGCCCTCTTTCGAGCCGTTGTGAACCCATTCGATGTTTCCGTTCGGGCCGACGGCGACGAGTCGGGCGGGTTTTTTCTTATTTCCTTGTCCTTGAAAGTGGTATCCCTGTACGCTGATAACTGTCGTTCCGTTCGCGGGTTCTTCGATGGTTCCTTTGGTCAGATTCGATTCCTCTTGGTCGTAGGTTATCGCGGAGACGGCGGAGGGCGCGAGTAGAGAGACGACCAACAACAAGACGACTCCGCGCACGAGCCACGGCCGCGGCGGGAGTCGTTCCGTCCAGTCCATAAGCTATACTGGGCAACCTTCACTTTGTATATTTTGTGTTTTCGTTACCATTTTCTAACCGCTGATTTCGGCGGCGTGGGACGGGGACGAAGTGAACAGTTAGGAAATCATTTTCTAAATAGGTTGGAATAGTGATCATTCATCAGTATAAATCGGTGCTACACCACTCTCGCCAGCACGTCGAACTGGTGTGCGATGTACGTCAGTTCACCCCCTCCAACTTGCCGGTGGCGCGTTCCCAACCAGTCCGAGAACGCATCCGCGTCGATTTCCGAATGGCCGTCCAGGGAACTCCCAATCATCCCGAGGATGTGTTGGAGAAAGATCCCCTCGTCGGCGGGATACGACCCGTTTTCCGGATACACCACCCAGTCGGAACTCCCGACGGCGAGCAGTTCCGCCTCCCGCCGTCGAAATTCGGCGAGTAGTTTCCGCCCCGCTCTGCTCGTCCCTTCGCCGTCGTCGATGTGCCGGTGATACAGCTCCGCGACTCGCTCGTCCAGTTCGTGCGCCGGGTCGAACATCGTCCCTCCGTCGAACGTGATGGGGAAATAGCAGAGTCCGCCAGAGTCGAGCACCGAGCAGAACGCCGGAAGCGCCGATTCGAGGTCGAACAAGTCGGCGACTGCGTGTCCGACGAGGGCGTCCCACCGTCTGTCGGTTTTCCACGCAAATTCGACTGCGTCCGCGACTTCGAACCGAATCGTCATCGACCGGCCATTCTGTTTGCACTGGAGGTTGTCCCCATTTCGCTCGAACCCGCTCGCGAGCAACTGCGAGCGAGCGGTTCGGATATTTTTCGAACTTATATCCAACACGGTGTACTGCACCCGATTCGGCAAACAGTCCCATGAGCGAAGGCGTTCTACCATCGTGCCGATTCCAGCCCCGATTTCGAGCAGTCGAACGGGTTCGGTGGAGTCGATCAACGCGGAAAGTTCGCGCTCGAATCGGCGGAGTACCCGCCGATTCAGCGCCCGGTCGTCCACCGTTCGTTTCGTATCGAGATACTGTTGGAACGTCATTGTTCGGGTGAAACGGCACAACTTTCCACGATTTCTTTCAATAGCCGTTCAACCGACTCGGCCGCGTCGTCCCATCCCGGTTGAAGTTCGTACCGTTCACGCGCCGAGATGCTCATTCGTGCGAGTCGGCACCTATCGTCCCGGAGCGTGCGAACTGCATCGGCAATCGCGTCGGCGTCGTCGGGTGGAAGCAAAAACCCGTTTTCGTCGTCCGAGACGATTTCGCTCGCGCCGCCAGCCGTCGTCGCAATCGCGGGCAGACCGAACGCCATCCCCTCGAGGTAGACGAGACCGAAGCCCTCGTACAGCGACGGAACTGCGAGAACGTGGCTCCGAGCGAGCTGTCCGGCGACTGCCTCGTCCGACAGTCGGCCCGCAAACGACACCCTCTCGCGCAGTCCGAGTTCGTCGCGGAGACGACGAACTCGGGTCGCGTACTCTTCGTTCGATTCCGCGCCGATAACCATGAGGCGCCACTTTCCGGAAACGGACGAAAGGCCTCCGAGCAGAACGTGCAGCCCCTTTCTGGGGATGATGTTTCCGAGAAAAACGAGTCGAAGGGTGCCCTCGAAATTCGTATCAATCGACTGCACCGGCACGAACCGCTCGAATCTGTCGCCTGCGGGAGGTGCCACTGCTGCCTTTCGGTCGTTTTCCTCCCACGAATCGAGCAGTTCGAAAACGGACCGTCGCGTCGTCTCGCTGTTGCAAACGACCCCATCGAGATGTCGAACGTAGTCGCGCTCAATCGCACGACAGCCGCAATTTTTCCACCTTGCTCGCGGTTCGTCTGACCGAAGATGGTGGACGATGGAGACGATTGGGGCGTCTATTCGACGGTTCGCCCGAATCAGCGACGGATGGCAGAGGTGGTCTTGGAAAAGTACGTCGAATCCCGAAAGTCGAGAGGGAAGCCCTCGCGAAAAATTGTGCAGGAGACTACGCCCGTACGACTCCCACGGAAGGCCGATGATTTCTATCGTGTGCCCTCGCTCACGCAATTTTTCGACCAGTTTTCTGTCGTACCGAAACCCACCAGAACGCCCCGAAAGCGAACCGTAGACGACGAATCCGAGATGCATCACACTGACCGTTCGAAACTAGCCCCCGCGTCATTGTCTTCCTGTATTGCGACTTCGATTTCGATGATTTCCGGTGCGTCGATTTCGTCGAGAACGCGGTCACAGAACAGCCGCGAAAAATGTTCGACGCTGGGGTTCACCCCTTCGAACTCCGGGAGGTCGTTCAGCGTCTCGTCTCGATAGTGGGCTATCGTGTTGTCCAACGACTCGCGCACTCGGTCGATGTCCACAAGATAGCCGAACTCGTTCAGCGATTCGCCCCGGAGATGAATCGTCACTCCGTACCGGTGGGAATGTAGTTCTCCCTCCGGGCCGGGGTTCGGAACTGTCAGGTAATGCTGTGCGACGAACGGTTTGGTAACGGTTACTTCGTACATGGTTCGGTATCTGTCTCGGATTAACTGTCGGTCAGTCATACGTCAGAAGCACGGCGACGGCCTCGTTCGGGCATTCGTCCAGCAGTCGGTACGCTTCGTGGGCGTCCCCAATCGAAACTCGGTGGGTGACGAGAGATGTCACATCGAGATTCGAGAGTCGTCGCCACGCCACGGCGAGTCGGCGGTCCGAATCCCACCGCCCCCGTAGTTCCGGCGACAGCGTACTCACTTGCGTGCTTTCGATGTCGATTCGACTTCGGTGAAACGACCCGCCCAGATTCAGTTCGGCTCGCTTTTCGCCGTACCACGACCCGACCAACACCCGTCCGTCGTATCCGGTCACCGAAATCGCGTCGTCCAACGCCGATGGATTGCCTGAAAGCTCGTAGGTCAAATCCGCTCCCGCGGGCGTTTTTGCACGCGAGAGTTCGGCCTCGATTTCCTCGCGAACGTTTCCTGTTGCATCCAAACTGCATTCCGCACCCATCGCTTTCGCGAGTTCACGTCGCTCGGGATAACGGTCTACCGTCACGAGATCCGAAAGCGGATAGTTCGCCAGCAGGCCGGTCGTCATCAATCCGACAACACCTTGCCCGAAAATGACGGCCTGCTCGCCGATTCTCGGCGTCCCGTCGAGGACGAAGTTCACCGCCGTTTCGACGGTTGGTAGAAAGACTGCCTCTGTCGGCGTGTACTCCTCCGGAATCCGGACGAGGTCGGCAGGCGATGCGAGAAAATGACTCGCGTGTGGATGGAACGCAAATACCGATTCGCCTACCCAGCCCTTCGAAACGTTCTCGCCGGTCGAAACGACCTTTCCCGCGGTCGCGTACCCGTACTGAAGCGGAAACTCCAACGTTCCCGACAGTGCGTCTATCGTCGCGTCGGTTGCCAGTTCGGTCGGCGCGTCCCCCCGATAGACGAGAAGTTCGGTGCCCGGACTAACCGCCGACACCTCGGCGCGAACGAGCACCTCGTTCCGTCCCGGTTCGGAAATCCCTTCCACGCGAACGTCGAGCTCGCGCGGCCCCGTGAAGTAGACCGTCCGTGTGGATGGCACGTGTGCCATGCGACGGATTTAAAGAAATTCCTTTCGGCTACTACATTCGACGGCGGTGTCGAACGAGTTCGCAGACGACGTTCCGAATCGGCTTCAACACCGGACGAGACGAAGTTCCGAGATACGCCGACACTGGGTCATAGGTGTCGGTTTTAACGAGATTCAGTGCCCGTCCCGTCGCTCGATAATTTCCGTCCATGACGCGCGGCGCGTGACAGTTCCGACGGTCAACCAACACCAGCGGTTCACCGGGTGGGTTTTCGGCAATCGACAGCACCTGTCCAACATCGACTCCGGTTTTCGCGGTCAAATCGTCTAACTGTTCACCGTCACAGCGGGCAATCTGTCGGGCCGCCCCGAGAACGGTTTCGTCCGGCGAGAGTGCTCGCCACGATAGCGTTTCGGGACCGTCGATAACCCGCAATCGCTCGAATGCATGTCGAGAAAGCGTCACCCGTCGCCATTCGATCGGTGCTTCGCGCCAGATAAACGACGCGGCACCCGGCTTCGCGTTCAAGAGTTCGTCGAGCGCCTCGCGCTCCGTGAGCGATGACACGTCCACGGAGGGTGTTTCTGGCTTTCGGGATTCAAGTCCAAGCCATCGTTTGATGACGTGTTCCTGTGAAATGCGCGTCATTCATTCCACCAATTCGACTTCGATGAACTCAAATCGCGTGCCGCCGGTTTCATCCTCGCGAACCGACACGTCCCATCCGTGCGTCTCGGCAATTTGCTTAACGATTGTCAATCCGAATCCGGTTCCGGTTTCGGCGGTGGAGTAACCCGTTTCGAACACCGATTCGTGTAATGCGTCGGGAATTCCCTGGGCATCGTCTTCGATGTACAAGCCAACGACAGATTCGGAGGACGAAACGCTGTTCGCGACGTGGAGGACGGCGCTGGAAGACGTGTCGCTCATTTTACCCAGGTTACCCGATAGACATGCTATACTACCATAATTGTTATGAATGTCGATTTTGGTTTATAATTGAACTGTGTGGGGAAGGGTCCATCTTTATTCGCGTTTCGCTCGTCCCTAGAGTGGTAGATTCCATGTTTACAGATAGAACGGACGCAGGCGAACAACTCGCGGAACTCGTCCAGCGCGAAGGAATAACCGCGGACATCGTACTCGCGATTCCGCGCGGCGGACTTCCGATCGGACGACCAGTCGCCGATGCACTTTCAGCACCGCTCGACGTGGTAGTGGCAAAAAAGTTAGGGGCTCCTCACAATCCCGAACTCGCGATTGGAGCCGTCGGTGCCGACGGAAGCGTGTGGCTGAACGACGCGCTCATTTCCCGAATCGGAGCGGACGACGCCTACGTCGGACAGGAACGAGAACGGAAAACCGAGGACGCCCGTGTGAAAGCGACACAATACCGTCGCAATGGGCCGATACCGAACCTCGACGGTAAGCAGGTCGTGGTCACGGACGACGGCGTTGCGACCGGTGCGACGACTATTGCATGCCTCAGACAGGTGAAAAACGCGGGCGCAAGGTACGTCGTCCTTGCGGTTCCAGTCGGGTCGCCCGGTTCAATTGAACGACTGCACGGCGAAGCGGACGAAGTGGTGTGTATCGAGACCCCGCCGAATTTCGGCGCAGTCGGTCAGTTTTATCGGGTGTTCGAGCAGGTTCCGGATGAAGTTGCACGGTCTTATTTGCGTGAATAACGCAAGTAAATAGGGGAGAAGTACGAAAGCACAACGCAGATGTGTGGAGAAACGTTGCGGCGTGTGAACAGTAACGCCTCTACTCATTTCTGACCTCGTAGCGAGGATGTAGGTGACAACAACCTGGTAGTCGGAACCACAACCGCCAGGAGATAACCAATAGATTTTTGTCCGTTTCGACTCACGTCTCCCGGAATGTTAGGCGCTTAAACTGCGATTAACTCGGAGTACAGGCTTCATTAACTCGAAATACGGTACGGTGAATGTCGCACTATATCACGAAACCTTTAAGTACGTTTCTACCTAACCGATAGTTAGGAAGTAAGCTTCCGGGTTTTTTCAGGAATTACCCTGTCGGGAGCCTTCGCCAACGCACCAACCATGACTTCAACAAAAATTCAACGCTACGACGAGTCCACTGTAGCGACCCACGACCGAGAACGCGAGAGCGAGGACGAACAGGAACAGGAAAACGTCTGCCCCGAATGCGGTGGCAACCTCATCACCGACGAGGGCCACGGCGAAATCGTCTGTGCCGAATGTGGTCTCGTCGTCGATGAGGACAACGTCGACCGCGGGCCGGAATGGCGCGCGTTCGACGCCACTGAGAAAGACGAAAAATCCCGCGTCGGTGCCCCGACGACGAAGATGATGCACGACAAGGGGCTTTCGACCAACATCGGCTGGCAGAACAAAGATGCCTACGGCAACACGCTCGGCTCCCGCCAGCGAGAGAAGATGCAGAGACTCCGCACGTGGAACGAACGGTTCCGCACGCGCGACAGCAAGGAGCGCAACCTCAAGCAGGCGCTCGGCGAAATCGACCGCATGGCCAGTGCCCTTGGACTCCCGAAAAACGTCCGGGAGACGGCCAGCGTCATCTATCGCCGTGCGCTCGATGAAGACCTCCTGCCGGGTCGTTCCATCGAGGGCGTGGCGACCGCCTCGCTGTACGCGGCGGCCCGCCAATCTGGCGTTCCACGCAGCTTGGACGAGGTAGCCAGTGTCAGCCGAATCGAAGGGATGGAGTTCAAACGCACCTACCGCTACATCGTCCGCGAACTCGGCCTCGAAATCCAGCCCGCAGACCCGCAGAGCTACGTGACGCGGTTCGCCTCCGACCTCGACGTGAGCGACGAATCCGAACGCCGGGCGCACGATCTGCTCGAAACCGCGAAAAAGCAGGGCGTCCACAGCGGCAAGAGTCCGGTCGGACTCGCCGCCGCCGCGGTGTACGCCGGTTCCCTGCTTACCAACGAGAAGGTGACCCAGTCCGAGGTGAGCGAAGTCGCGAGCGTGAGCGAAGTCACCATCCGCAACCGCTATCAGGAACTGCTCGAATCCGAGGAAGACGGCCGTGCAGTCGCCTAAACTGCGATAGCCGCCGCTTGTATCCTTTTCTTTTTGCTAGCATACGGCCGGTACATTGATTTTCTGCGGTTCGGTAGCCCCTGATTATACATGCCCGAGCCACGAATCGGGTTCCGTCGTCACGCCACGACGATTCTTGCAATTCTCTTAGTCGGTACGCTCCTCTTCGCTCACCCCGGGGTTCTCGTACCGAACTCAGTGGACGACGAAGAGCGGAAAAGCCCCAACGATGTGCGGCTCGTTTCACCGCATCCGAACAGCGAAGCAGAGCTGTGGCCGTTTACGAGTCGTGGGAAATCGTTCGATTCGCTGACGCTCCCCATCAACGCCGTCGTTCAAGGGCACACCTCACGAGTGGTATCTCACCTTAGAAATCGGCGGACAGCGGAGTGGCGAAACGATACGCAGGAGTGGCAGGGAATCAGCCACGAGGACGAACCGACGGCCGGCGATGACGTCGCTATCGAATGGCACAACACCACGGGAGCGGTGCGATATACCTACATCGATGCACCCGGTTC
Organism: Haladaptatus pallidirubidus; assembly: GCF_020700235.1. GTDB lineage: Archaea > Halobacteriota > Halobacteria > Halobacteriales > Haladaptataceae > Haladaptatus > Haladaptatus pallidirubidus. Next base: position 2,006,686 of record NZ_CP085301.1, read on the forward strand.
ACGTGGCGGCTGGGTCGCTGAAACGGCGCAAATCCACGACGGTTCCTATTTCGGGTCGCGCTACCATCTTCGTCTGTACGAGGGCGGAACGGGCGGGCAAACGTGGACTGCCATCCAAGCACATCAGGAACATTGGGATTGGTTTCGACTGCGGCACTCCGTCGGGTCGCTGTCCGCCGCACAGTATTACCTCGATAACCAGTTCTATGGAAAGTGGTACGTAGAGGACGTCTCCCGCGAACGCTTTGCCAACGGTGGCATCGCCGACACTGACGGATGGGTTTCGGTCGTGGAGTTACGAGCGCCAACTGATGTGTATCCGATAACGCTCCTGTGGGTCGCGATCCTCCTCGGTTCCGTCGGCGTGCAGGAATCAATGCTCTCGTTCGTTCGGGAGTTGCTGTCCTGGTTGTCGGCGGAAACCACCCAGCGTGGCATTGCGCTCGGTTTCTTGCTTCTCGGTCTACCAATTGTCGTGCGCGGTGCGAGTATCGCCGTCGAGATGACGGTTCCGACGATTCCGATAAAGGCTGTCGCTGGTATCGGGTACGTCGTTCTCGCCGTCGGCTTACCGCTTTCTGCCGTTATCCTCCCCAAAGGCCATCAGTCGCTCGATTGGTTCGGTGTTGCAATCCTCGGTCTCGGCCTCGGATTCCTGCTCGACTACCAGAGCATCGGTGTTACAGTCCTTCCGATTATGGTCGTCCTTCATCGCCTCACCGTTCTCGCTGTCATCGGACTGCTTGCAGTTGGTGGCGCGCGACAGCAAGCAGATGAACGCTGGAATCTGCTCGTGAAAACGGGTCTAGTCCTGTGGATTGGCGTACTCCTGTGGCCGCTCTTTTTCAGTCTCTAATCCGAGACTAACCCGTTGTCCCATCGTTTCACCGCTCCACTGCTATACCGACCCACTGTTTCGCCGTCCCAGTACTCCACCGCCCTCCCGTTTCACTGCCGCCCGGAGATCGCCGTCGCTCTCACACCGAGAACGTCATCTTCGGCATCTTCAGGAACGCCGTTTCGTACCCCTCGTGTCGGGAGACCTGCGGCACCGAATCGACCGAAACGAGGAGTTCGTCGCCCGATTTGATACCCGAAACATTCGCGCCGTAGTGATATCCAATTTCGGGGTCGAGCGTCGGTTTCAGCGTTCCGTCGAAGACCGATTCGCCGCCGCGGTTCAGGCTCGTCGAGAGTGACATCATTGGGATTGGATAGCTCCGATACGGCGTCCGCGGTGAGACGAGGAGATAGGTTTCTTCGGCCATCTTGGTGTCTTTCACGGCAGTTGCGAGAAACTTCGCATCCCCGCTCGTCTGCTCGCCGATAAATTGCCCCGGCAGGTCGGCTTTCGGCGGCACCGTACTCGTTGGCATCATATCCATCTCAACCGTTGGCACCGCACCTTGCGACCCTTTCTTTTGGTCGAGCTCTTCGAACGGCAGATTTTCCAGTTTTTCCTGCGTCACTTCGAACTCGGTCGAGAGCGTCGCGGCGGAACCGAACTCTCCCGCGAGCGCGCCGGTTCGACGGATGCTCAGTCCGCTGACCTGCACATCGGCGGTGTAGGTGCCGTCGCCGTCCAGTCCCATGTTGTCGCCGAAGTGAAATCCCATGTTCTGCGAGAGCATCGGCCACATCGTTCTGGTGTCGCTCCAATCTCCCTTCGAGAGTTCGATGCGCACGTCCCCGGCGGGAAGCACCGTCATCGTTTCCGCGTCCCAGACCGTCGCCATCAGGTGCACGTCGTCACCGTCTTCAATGGTCACTTTTTCCTGCTGTTCCGCGGTTCCACCGCCCATCAGCCAAAAGCGGTGGGGAAACGAGTACATCAGTCCGAGTCGCCAGCGGCCCTGTTTCGCCATTCCGGCCATCTCCATCCCCTCGGTGTGCGTCGGATAGTACACCGCGTCTGGGCGGTTTTCGACCAACGGGGGTTCGTTCGGCGTGGTTTGTGTTTCGAACAGTCCAGCACACCCCGCAAGCGCAACTGCGCTTGTGAAACCCGAAGTCTGCAAAAACCTACGACGATTCATTGGAGGGAATTTGTCATTGACTCCGAAAAGAGGTTCTGGTACACCCGTCGAAAGGGGTGTGTTTGGAGGCGGTGATTTCGTCGTTTGGCAGTCTGTCGGTGGTGTATATTTCCGGTTGTAAATGATGGTTGTTTCTCTGGTGTTCGTAGACTGTTACTGACAACAAATAATTACCACCACATCCTAACCGCAGACCACATCCTCCCCCAATCGATCTATTCGCTCCTTGCAGTCGTCCGGTCGTCCCTCGCGCGGCTTCACTGACGTGCCTCTGGGAGAGATGCCCTCCGGCTCACACCAACGCGCTATCGTAGTTTGACTGGTTTCGTATGTCGAATTTGCCATGTGGCGTGCATTGGCAAGACGATGAGGACTTCACGTCCGAACCGTCTTGCTGACAGCGCGCGAGGGATGAGCATCGCATACAGAAAGCCGAGAAGCACAATCGGCTGGGAAGGTGTGTAGCCTGCGGTTGCGGTGCGGTGGCGGTTTTCATTGGAGTCGGCAGTAGCTAGCTACGATGACAGCAAATCATCTCGTGACTCTCAAAATTGGGACTCCCCGACTCGAAACCCACAAAAGCAAAACTCCACGACTCACAATCCAAATACAAACGAAATAAACGCGTCTTATCGATTCGGATCGGGAAGCGAGCGAAGCGAGCGCGGCGGCACCAAAAAGTTCCCCCGGCATTCGACGGTCATGTACTGTAAGATGCCGTTATTCACGCGCTGGCCAACAGAGGAGTTTCCGGCGAGGTCGTCGCCGTTCATAGCCTTTCTGGTGTCCTCGAAATTCGAAATTGTGCGCTGAACCGCGACGAAGTGCAGGCCCGCCTCGCCGCCATCAGTCGAATCGAAATCCCGTCGAAGGATGAGCGGCGAGTCGTCCTTTCGCGCGGAAGCGGATTTCTGGGAGTGGCCGACCATCCCGCGTTTTCGGGCGTGTTCCTTGACCTGCCCGATGCAGTCGTCGTCCATCCCGCTGGAATCGCCGAGGTTGTCGCCCGCGCCCTCGACTCGCCCCTCTTCGGCGTGAACCGGACAGAACATCTTGGCAACGCGCTGGTCGCGGCTATCCTGTTCGTACCACTGGTCGAGATGCAGGCTGATTTTGGAGACGTGCTGGGTGGTGCCGCCAGCAAAGGGGCCGTCCCGAATCGTCACCCTGTCCTCGCTAGCCTGGTTTTTCCGGAATCCGGATTTGAAACCCATGTACAGCGGCGACTCCTCTGGCACGGGTTTCGAGTCGGGGATGCCGCTCACGTCCTGATGCTCAGCGGGGAGGCCGTCGCCGACGAATCCGGTTCGGCGGTTCGACTTCTCGAACACATCGGAGAGTCCTGTCACCGAAACTCCGTTCAACTCCTCGCGGTCGCCGAGCAGCGCTTCCTCGACGGCGAGTACGAGTTCCGCGTGGTCGCTGGCGAGGTGGACGATGGCGTCCTGTTCGTCCAGTTCCGGGTCTTCGAAGGACGCGAGAGCTTTCGGTTTCGGGAGCACGTCGACAGCGCCGAACCGGGCGAAGTACGAGGGGGAGTAACCGACCGAAAACAGCAGTCCGTCGTGGCTTCGCTGGTAGGCGCGTTCGAGGCTACGAAACGCCGATTCGACGGTTTCGCGCTCGGCTTGGCTCGGGGTCGCGTCGTCCGCTCCGGCGTAGTTCAGAAAGAGGAGTACCTGATGTCGGGCGGCGACGTCGTTGTCGTGGTCGTCCGTCGCCAGAAATCGATTCCACGCGTGCTGGCGCTTTGGGAGACCGGAGAGGTCGTCCGGCCCCTGCTTCACGTCGGGCATCCCGCCCCGGTCGAGGCAGGCCGACAGGGCCGCCGACCCGCCGATGGCGACCGCCGCTTTCATGAACTCGCGTCGGGGGATTCCGCGCGTCGAATCGCTCATTGAGTGACTTTAGCGACCACGCGAGAAAAGGAGTTCTGGTACGTCCGTCGAAACCACCGCCGAATAAAACCCGCTCAGGTCGCGACCGGACGCGAAATTATCCACAGCGAGAGGACGGTGTAAGCAATCATCAGCGCGGTCAGAGGGAGATGTGCCCGGCCGACGCGATTCGTGCGCTCCAGCGCGACGTAGTGGGCGGCGACGACCGCGGCGAGGTGCCCCGCGACGATGAGTATCACCTGTGAGGCCCAGAACGCAGACAGCGAAAGCCAGCCGAGCAGTTCAATTTCTGGCCCGCCGAGTATTGTCAACAGACGCGACAACTGCTGAAGCACGAAGGGGTAGTTGTGCGCCACTTCGTAGGCGACCGCGATGGGAATCACCGTCGGCGCGAGTGCGAGGGCCGTTGCGTGCCACGACTCCTTAGTTTTTGAATTCCTCGACGTTTCCGCAATTACCGAAACTCGTCGGGTCAGTATCGCCACGAGTGCGAAGACGGCGAGAAACGCGAGGAAACCACCGAGATAGAGGAGAACCGAGACGACAGACCCGAGTCCCGTCGCTTCCCGCACCGAAAACAGAAGCGTCTGGTACTCCGGCGTTTTGGTGAAGCCGTCGAAGCTGACGGTGTAGACGGTCGCCACGACGAACGCGGCGAGCGAGAGCGACCGAACCCGGGGAAGACACCCGCGCCACGGCGGACGGAGGTCGATTCCACTTCCGTCGATTTTCATGGGCGCAACTCGCCCGAACAGACGGTACAGTACCGCGAGCGGATCGGCGCGTCGAAACCACGGTGTTCCGAACAGCACACCGCCGACCAGCATGATGAGGGCATAACCCGCGAGAAGAACGGCGGTCAACCGCGGAGAATCCGGAATTCGGGTCAGGTTCTCCGCGACGCCGACGAGGGCGAGAAAGCCAATGAGGGCGGGCCAATCGCCGAGTTGATTCGGATAGTCGAACAACGCCAACTCTTTGCCTTCCACTTTTGACAGACCATCGTAAATCGTCCGCCACGGCGCGAGTGTGCGCCACGGACTGCCGAACAGCACCGCGAGCAAGCCAACGCCTTTCAGCCAGACAGACCACGTAAACAGAGTTGCGGGATTGTCCCGCGCGTTGGTCGGGCCGACCGCGCCGACGGCGAGGACGAACAGAAAAACCGCGAGAAACAGCACCTGGGTCGCGCGCCGAAGGATGACGACCGCGTCCGCCGAAAACGAAATCCGACGCGTTCCGGTCGGCGCGCTCTCGACCGTGGTGGTCAGAAAGAGCGCCGTAAGGGCGACGGTGGCCCCTGCACCGCCGAACAGCAAGGTGAGCGGAATCGGCGCGTCGAACCGCGTGGTGACTCCGTGGGCGGATGCAACGCCCGCAAAAAGCGATAATGAAATGAAGACGAATAGGGGCGTCCGGCGAAGTCGCATAGTCGAACTCGGTGGTGCGGGAAAAAGGGGTTGTTGGTCTGCGATTCGAATGGCCGATTCCAAAGCGTTCCTTCTCGTCAGCACGACGGGTTAGTAGAGTCCGTCGAGAACCGGACGGACTTCCTCGAATCGTGACTCCTGTCGAATTTCGTCTGACTCCCTGTGCCACTCGACAAACTCGAAATCGGCGAGTTTCGATAAATGGATGGTGCACAGCAGCAGTTCGATTCGATCGCGGTCATCGCCATACTCCGCCTCCCATCGGTGGGACGCCTCCGAAACACGGAGGCGTTCCGCTTTCAACTCGAACAGGATTCGTCGCCGGTAGTCGCTCGAAAGCACGTCGAACATCGTATCGAGTTGCGCCGATCTGTCGTACGATTTACACTGGCTCGTTGGTTCCGCTAACGACAGTAGTAATAAATTCTTGTTCCCTGCACTGTTAGGGTTGAAGGTCAGCTAGGGTTGGGCGCCAGCAGATCGTCACGAGTCGTCCAGCACGTCGTCAACGCGCTCCGCCGTCTCGCTCGCCCGAATGTTCGAATAGCTCTCGTGCGTCGTCGCAATCGAGGCGTGACGGAGGGCAGATTGGGCCAGTTCCGCATGGCCCTCACTGTATAATTGATGGCCCAGTCCCCGTCGCGCTCCGTGGGGTTTCAGATACTCGCCGTCGATGTCCAGTCCGGCCTCCCCGCAGAGGCGTTTCATCAGATTGCGCGCGCCGCGGGTCGAAATCGCGGGGATGACGATTTCGTACTCGCGCACAACATCGTCGATGTCGTTTTCATTGAGGATGGTTTCGATTCGGCTTTCGGTGTATTCACCCGCCAACCCCTCGCGGACGGCGCGATATTTCGACGGCGCGTGGTCGGTTGGAAACACCGGAAACCGTGGTGTTGGCGGATCGAAAACGCGGTGATAGCGCTCCAACGCTTCCGCGGCTTTTCGCGGAAGTTGCGCGTATTCGTACTCGCGGGATTTGCCGAACACGCGGAGCGAACCGCCTTCGATGTCCACGTCTCTCCACGCGATTCCGGGTCGCTTGTCGTCCGCTGGGGCGCGGAACACTTCCGCACCCCGAACGCCTGACAGCGCGAGCAGACGAACGAGCGCCCGGTCGCGGTAGGCGCGTTCGCGCGACACTCCGTCGCTATCGTCGCCCTCCAACACCCTCTCCACCCGTTTGTCCATGAAGGCGAGGATGGCTTTTCTGTCGCGTCGCGTCCAGAACTGACGATTCGCGTCGGCGGTGTTTTCCGGCAGTTCGGCCTGCGCTCGCGAGACGGCGGCGGGATTCTTGGAGAGAAGTTCGTCTGCCTCGCAGAAGCCGAGGAACGCCCGAACGTAGGCGTAGTAGGTGTGAGCCGTCGAGGATTTCAGTTCGTCCTCGCGCACCTGTCGTTTGAGATGGCGGGCGTACCGGCGGCAGTCGATGACCTCCACGTCCTCCAGTAGGGTGACGGTTCGCTCCCGTGCGAGCCACTGCGCCCACTGCGTGAGCGCGGAACCCGCGTTGGTGCGGTAGTTTCCGGCCTCGATGCTGGAGAGGTACTCCTCGATTGCCGAGTTGAGCGTCGTTCCCGTCATGCTAATCGCGGGTCGAACGTCCCGCCGAGTTCGGTGCCACATCGGGGACACGTCAGTTTTCGCTCTTCCCCCACAAACCGTCCGACCGGGCCGAGATAACCGCAGGCGGAGCATCGTCGTATCGGTAGCTGAATCATCGCATCTATCGTTTCGTGGGGCCGGGAGGGATAAAAATCTACGTCCCTTCCTCGGGCGGATGAACCGCGATGAGGCCATCGCTCTGGACGAAAATGTAGTGCTCCTCGAACGTGAACCCGAGGTGGCCGTCCGTTCGAATTTTTTCTCCCCTGTGGGGGGAAAACAGCCCGTCCAAAGCGTCCGGGTCGAACTGGTCGTAGAGCGGGCCGATTTCCGTCGGATCTTTGTCCATCGCTTCCGCAACCGCTGTCATGACCGTCGTACTGAGTGATTCTGCGTCCGTCCAGTCGTGGGTCGTGTGGTACGTCGTCGGTGGCGCTTCCGCTTGGGATGTGTTTGATTTGCTCATTAGAGACACCTTCTGAGTGTGGGACTCGTGTTCGTCACACATACACCCTGAAAAATCATAAACCCCTGTCAGACGAAAAACCGGTCGTGGTCATACGCGAGCAGCAAAAAGGCAAGCAAGAGCCCTCCTCGATCACCCCCCATCCGTCATACGCGCCGCAGTCGTGCGATTTTGATGTTCGAAGACGCAAAATGAGGGACGAAACGCAGTAGGACGATTGTTGGAGTACGATGTCGAACGTCACGGTTTGAAATCCGCTTAACAGGTAGTTAAAACCGATTAATCGATCAATAGTATTAATATTAAATATAATATAATTTTCCATGTCGTAGGTCGAAATCGCCGCCACACTCAGCCACCAGTTCGGTGCCACTCCCGTCCAGATTGCAAACTTTTGGCTCTCGATTACCCTTCCATTGTTCGACAACCCGTTGGTTTTCGATGAACTAGATGGGGAATTTTTCCGCTATTCACCGGACTGCTGGCGTTCCACCTCGTGACGTTCTTTCTGGGCCGAAATTACCGACAAGAAACGGCGTAGCGATGACCATGGAGTGCGACAGCGCCACGGAACATCCCGCGTTGAGAACCCACTGCTAATCCCTCTATGTGGTTTCGTCGATTTCCACGATGTGGGCGAAACGTTCGAAGGGAACGAGCCGAAAGCTATCCCATGCGCGTCGTTCGGAGACGAGACGGAGTCGAACAAACGGTTTCCTCACGGGCATACCGAGTTGATTCGCTCGGTTCTCGGATTCGCGGATTGATCCACCTACTTCGACGCGATGACTGCGCGCTCGCGTTCGATTTCGACTCGGTCGCGGAGCGTCACGCTTCGACGCTACTCACACCGCTGGCGCTCGATGTGGTGTGGACTGAACGCGGACGGGTGACGCGAGTTGTCCGTTTGAATCCGTGGACGGGGTTCACACGTGGGAGGGGAGACGGCGTGCTCGAATTTCCGGCAGGTGTCGCGGACGACGTCCGGCCAGGCGACGAACTCGTCGTTCGTTAGTCCCAGTCGTCCCGTTCGATGGTGTAGCCACCGCATTCGGGACAAACTTGATACAGAACTGCAAAAGAGGCCTCACATCCTCGACATTCGTATGGGTCGTTCGAATTGGATTTCGACTCCGAACGTACCCCGAGTCGTCGCATCAGTCCCATGCCCCGCAATTCGAAGGTGATAACTAAATAGTTCACCAGAGCGGAGTGAAAGTGAAACCGTAATTTGTTGTCTTCTATCGTCTGTAAGTATTCTCCGGGAAATTTCAAAATAACGGCAGCCGGATAACGGTTTGAAACCGTACGGTGTAATCGACGGCGTTTTTGGTCAGTAAATTATTATTTACGCCACTGAACTTTCCGGAAATATATGCGTTCTCGTTCAGGTTCTCGCGACGATTCTCGGTGTTGTATTACCGTTTGTCATTGTATATTGGTTGGTTCGTTCGTTCCGAGCGATTCGTAAAGGGTGTACGGTGGCGAACGGCAGAGACGATTAACGCAAAATAACTCGAGATTACATGAAACCGTTACTTCGCCTCGTACTCCACGAGTTTCACTTCCAGCACGGTTTCCCCATTCTCGTCGTAGTACGCGGAGTACGGCGCAACGCCGTGATCGGGCGAGTAACACCCGACTCTGGCGACCGAGCCGTCGATTCGCACTTCGGAATAGTAACATTCGATTCCGGCGTAGGTTCGTTTTTCGGTCACTTCGTAGGCCATCGTTCCGTCCTGCGTCGTGAAACTCCACGACTGGCCGACCCGGAGGTCTTTGCCGTAGGCGTTGCTCATCGCACCCGCGTACATCGTCTGGACGGCATACTGGCCGCCGGGAACGAATGCGAGGTCGATGATTGCGTCGTCACGGTTGACGGTCATGGACGATTCGTGTTTCTCTCCGCCGAACTCGAAGATGCTGTTCAGGGTGACGTTCTCGCCGTCGATGGCTTGAATGTCCCAGACAAGTTTCCCGGAGCCTTCCCTCGCGTCCATCACATCGAAGGTGTACGTTCCGGGCCGGTCGAACCGGAACGGCTGAAAGCTATTTTCGCCCGTCTCGCCCTCGCTGTTGCTCGCACCGTTTGCCTCGTCGTCTCCTCCGCCGTCACCCGCAATGTTCGCACCGTCGTTTTCGCCACCGACGCCGTCTCCCGCGATTACATCCTCGGCGTTCGGGGCGCTGGAACCGAATCCGGCGCAACCGGTTAGAACGACCGTGAAGACGACGAAAATCGTTGCTGTGCGTTTCATTTTATGCAATTCTGTCCGCAACATTCCCGAACACAGGCATGTGGTGGGTGTCGCCCGAGTAGGCTTTGTACATCAAGAATAACCACCCGAGGAATGCGGCGAATCCGACGACGAAATAGGCGAGCGAAAACATGAGCGAGAACAATCCTCCTACTCTCGGAATAAAGAGCAGTGCGAACTGCACGAACGTCATCGCCACATAGACGAGAAACAGTCCGATCCCGAATGCGATGCTCTGTGCCGAGTGGAATTTCACGAACTCGTTTTCGCTTTCGAGGACGAAAAAGAGGATGCCAGTAAGCGGACTCAAAAGGTACGCGAGTGCCCCGGCGAGATTTTCGTCCAATCCAGTTCCGGTTTTCGAACTAGTCGATTCCGTTACTTCGGTCGTCGTTTTTGGTTCGACAGCCATGAATAGAAATGGGATGGTTGTCTAATGTAGTTACTGAGTGATATTTTCCCGGAACGCGGAACGATCTCGAACGGTGGACAGTTTCCGGCTCGTGCTACAGTTTTCGGGGCGTGAAACACTATACCATGGTAGTGCCAAGTACAATCAATGAACAGCAGTAGTGATTCAGAAATCGTGGTCACTGCGGTTAAGCGAGCGAACACTCTGCGAGCGCTCAGCGACCGACCACTGACGAGGTCGGAACTCCAAGCCGACATCGGCGTATCGCGGACGACGACGCACCGAATCGTCCGCGACTTGACTGAAAAGTCGCTCGTTCGCCGTATCGATGGCACGTACGAACTCACCCCGTTGGGTCGAATCATCGCTACCGAAGTAAAAGCGCTGCAAGATACGGTTGAGTTGGCAGTCAAGTTGGAACCGCTCCTACCGTTACTTGACGGAACCGGAATCGACGTCGAACTGCTCACCGACGCGACAATAACGGTGCAGAAACCGGGCGATCCGTACCAACCCGTCCGTCGGTTCGTCTCGCTTCTCCGCGATTCGAAAACCCTTCGTGGATTCGATACGACGACCATTGCCCCGATGTACGTGGACGAAATCCGCGAAAACATCTTCGACGGCATGCAGACCGAAATCATCTATCTCCCGACGGTTATCGATCAAATTCTCTCCGACCACCGAAAGGCGACGACGCAAGCCATCGACGGCGGCCACCTCGAATTGCTCGTCCACGAGCGACTGCCGTTCGGATTGGCGATGTTTGACGACAGAATCGGCGTCGGTGGCTACGACGAGATAGGCATCCTCCGCGTGTTTGCGGACACGGCAAACCCCGACGTTCGGGAGTGGGCTGAATCACTGTACGAGCGGTATTACGAGGAAGCGACCCCGCTCGTAGAGCATTCGAACTCCGACGTTGTGTCGTAATTACGTTCGGAGTTTGCTGATTCGCTCGCCGACATCGAGTCCGTTTCCGAGCGCGCGATGTACTCGACCGTCCCCGCTGACCCAGTCGCCGGCGAACCGGAGATTTTCGTCTTCCGCCCTCCGGAGAACGCCCGGGTCGGCACCCGAGTCGGGCAATGCATCGCGCCAGCGAACCACGTCGAACCAGTTCGGGGCCGAAAGCGAGTGGTCGGAAAGAAGGTCTGCAACGCGGTCGGCCGCCGCCGCGACGATTTCCGAATCCTCGCGGTCGTAGTGCTCCGCCGACCAGTTCGGAGCCATCTGAACGATGAGCAGGCTTTCGCCGTCAGGAATATGCCCCGGTTTGCAGGATTCGCGAGCCAGCCAGCCGATTTCGTGTTCCTTGTCCGTGTTCACCAGCGCGTAGTAGGACCGGTCGATTTCGAACGGATAATGAAGCGCGACGGAGAGAATCGTCCTGTACGGAACGTGCCCGACGTGTCTGCGGAGCTCTCTCGCGGTTTCGTCGTCGTCCCACTCCGCGAACTCCAACAGCGATGCGGTCAACGGCGCTGGCGGCGTCAGCACGAGTTCGTCGCACGAACCGTATTCGTTTCCGTCTCCGTCTTCCACGTACCAACCGTCATCCTTCCGAATTCCCACAACTCGGGTGTCGGTTCGGATAGTTGCACCGCTCGCATCCAGCAGTTTCTCGCCGAGCGTTCCGATTCCGCTCCGGTACGTCCATTTCGCCGCATTTTCGTCGCGTCCCTCCGAAATATTTTCGTCCGCGTCGAACGTCCAAACCGGTTTCTCGACATCGACCAAACCATTCGAAAGTTCGCGGATAACGCGCGAGACGCGGTCGTCGTCGCTTTTCACGTAGTTCGCGCCCGTATCGTAGACGCAGTCGGTCCGCTCGCGTGTGGCGGCGCGGCCGCCGACGCGCCCGCTTTTCTCGAACAAGGTGACGGATGCTTCATCTCGAAGAGCGTAAGCGACGCCGAGTCCTGCGACGCCCGCTCCAACGACTGCGACGTGAGTCACGCGGTAGAGCCTCCGGTTCGTACTCGACGGCCGTTTCGACCAGCAATTCGAGTAATAGCGTAGAAATTCATTATCCGACGGTTCGGTCGCTGGCAGGAAAGCGATTGTGGCGACATTCCTTCACCGTTTTCGAACAGATTTGGCGGATGAACGTTTATATTCGAAGACGGAACCACAACCATTCGCCGACCATCCGGTCGTTAATAGTCAACAGTCCGAAGCGTGATGCAAAAATTCAAGGAATCTCTGTCGAATCCAGCTTGCAAGAAGATGGACAATGAACAGCAACTGCCGGTGGGCCACCTCGTCGCCGACGAAACCGAGGTTTCGATTCCCGTGGTCGAAATCCTGACGGGGCGCGGGTTCGTCACCGGAAAATCGGGGTCGGGGAAGTCGAACACCGCGTCGGTCATCGTCGAACAACTACTGGATGCAGGCTATCCGGTCGCCATCATCGACGCTGACGGCGAGTACTACGGCTTAAAAGAGGAGTACGAACTGCTCCACGCCGGGGCTGACGAGGAGTGTGACATCCAAGTCGGAGCGGAACACGCCGAGAAAATCGCGTCGCTCGCGCTCGAACAGAACGTTCCCATCATCGTGGACGTGTCAGGCTATCTCGACGAGGACGAGGCCGACGAACTCATCCGAGAAACGGCGCGGCACCTGTTCGCCAAGGAAAAGAAGTTGAAAAAACCGTTCTTGCTCGTGGTCGAGGAGTGCCACGAGTACATCCCCGAAGGCGGTGGAATGGGCGAAACTGGAAAAATGCTCATCAAGGTTGGCAAGCGCGGACGAAAACACGGACTGGGCGTGATGGGCATCAGCCAGCGCCCCGCCGACGTGAAAAAGGATTTCATCACGCAGGCGAACTGGCTAGTCTGGCATCGCCTGACGTGGGAAAACGACACGAAAGTCGTCAGCCGAATCGTCGGCGACGAGTACGGCGACGCAGTTCCAGATCTCAACGCCGGAGAGGGATTCGTCCAAACGGACTGGACGGACGGCGGGATTCGGCGGGTACAGTTCAATCGCAAGCAGACGTTCGACGCGGGCGCAACCCCCGGGTTGGACGACTTCGAGCGCCCCGAACTGAAGTCAGTCAGCGATGCGCTGATGGGTGATTTGGAGGACATCACGGAGCTTCAGGAGCAAGAACACAATCGAGTTGCGGAACTGGAAACCCAACTGGAACGCAAAGGCGAGCGAATCGCGGCGCTGGAAGACGAACTCCAAACCGCTCGCGACGTGTCCGCCGCCGCACGGAAGATGGCCAACGCACTCGCCCACGGAGAGGTTGGCGCCCCGGAGGATTTCGGCCAACAACTTCGAGAGAAAAACGAGCGAATTCGCGAACTCGAAGCACGGGTTGCCGAACTGGAAAACGAACAGACCGACTTGAATGCTTTCGAGACGGGTGGGAACGACGAACGAGCGGATAAAGAACGAGCGACCGAAACGGGAGAAGACGAAGAAACGACTTCTCCCGACTCGCCCACCGAGCAGGAAGCAGTGAAAAAAGGAACATCGACTCCGGAAACCGAAGCCGACGACGAAAGTGCAACCGCGGAGAAAGACGACCCCGTCGAGGCCTACCGAAAACAGCTTCGCCAGCGCGGCTACGAGCTCGGCAAGGCGGTTTCTCGGAAATCCGTTTCCGAAACCGCGTCGCTCGTGGAACTGGCCAATGCCGACCCCGTGGTGGTTCGCATCGACGCGGCGCGACGGGAATCGCTCTGCAACGACGATCACACGTGGGATATTATCGCCACGCTCGCGGCGGATGGCCTGATGACGGTTCACGAAATCGCGGACAAGGTGACGGCGTCCGTCGAACAGATTCAGAGTCTTCTCACCGAACTCAGAACTCGGTCGCTCGTCACGCGTAACGATTCCCGACAGTACGCCCTCGACCGGTCGGGAATGGTTTCGATTATCAACGACCCCGACGAGCGAGCGCACAACACTGAACTACACGGACAGTGGCGCGAATAATCAACGAGAAACTAGCGCCACTCCTCTTCGATTCCGACGTCGCGCTCCGCGTCCCGTAATCCTCGCGGTTGCCACTCGCCGGACGCTCGGCATCGGCGGATGAGAACGCCACCCACCGAAAGGAGCGTGACGAAGACGAAGAGTTCGATGAGGAGGAACACGCCGACGTTCATCAAAGGAAATACGCGTCGCGTTAGCCTTGTTCTTTCGGTTCCACGGAATCAGTCGTGCGAAGGAACTGGATCGCGCCAGCAATCATCAGTCCCGCGCCGAGCGTCATGGCGACGAGATCAACGTTCGCCCCGCCCCCGTACAGCTCGGAGTATCCGAGAAACGCTAGCCAGCAGACGCCTAATACGGTGAGGATATGTGTATTCCGGCGGCTTTCGGTTGTTTCGTTTGTCCGTTTGTCTGTTGTTCGTCGGTCCACTCGTGACCAGCCTGTCTCCCACTGTTTCCCCGTGGTTTATAAATTTTTATCAGAAGGCCTGAAAAGCGGTAGAACCGGCGATAAATAGACCGAAAACCAATAATTATTAAAATTTAGTGAATATATGTTTTATTTTGGTTGTGGCCACGCTCGAGAGAGTTGGCATACCGATGTGCCGCATGCCCGGCAGTATGATGGTCAAATCAACTGTATTTGAACTTCTTATCTGGGATCATTATACCATGGATAATTTAAATATACTCGCTATCACGCTGGTACGCTTTGGCCCGCGGACGGACGGAGCGTGTCCAGGTGCTTCTGCAACCAGAGTTCGACGGTCGTTAGCGCTGAAATTGGCTTGATGTAATCTCCTCGTTCGTCCAGATGCTCGCGCTGGAGGTCGCGTATCCCGTCCGAATTGAAAATGTCGCGGGTGCAGGCGTCGTCGAGGAGGTCGTTGATGAACGCTTGCATCTTGGTATCCGTCCGATACCAAATGCCCATCTGCGACGTGGTTTGGCCGAAAACTCGCTTTTTCACGTTGTCCGTGACGAATCCCGCCGCGTGAAGCGCGAGCGGAGAGGTCGGCGGGCGGTTCGTCCGGTTGTACGGTACGTTCGCCGCAGCTCCGGCGACTCGACGGGCGACTTCTAGTTTGAGCGGCGCGACGGCGGACGGAACCTTGCCGCGAGTGCCGGGAATCGAACCGATTCGATACCGATCGTACGGCATTCGCGCGACGTGGTTCATGAACTTCCCGTCCGCGAACGGGACGCGAGTTCCGGCTTGACTTCGATAGAGGCGATTCGACCGGAAGTGGGAGTCCGCAAAAATTTCCCACAGTGCGTCGAGCGTCCTGTGTTCTCGTCGGGGCTGTGTGCTTCTTTCGACCACGCGTCCGAGCGATTGGTTTGGGGAAACATCCGCGGAAAGGAGGGTTTGCACGTCAGCGGGGGATAACTGACTTTTTAGGACTGAGAGGGCGTCAACCGGTTGTTTTCCGGTCAGATACGAGCGATACATCACGTCGCCGAAAAATTCGCCTTGACTGCTTCCTTCGAACAGCACGTCTACCTGTCCGGAGACGCTGTTCAACGAGGGCGCGAGATTGACGAAAAACGACCACTGTAACATCCCGTCCATGATGTCCACGCCGCGTTCGATGGCGTTCACGAACTCTTCGACGGAGTAGTCGTGAAACTGGTTCGGAAGTTCGAGCGAGTCGGCGACGCGCTCCGCACCGATTCGGTCTTCCTGCGTCGCAGAATTGTCGTAGGTGAACGTCTGAACGGGGCCGATTTCGTCTTTCAGCGCGGCGGCGAGCGTCCTGCTGTCCAGTCCGCCGGAGAGCCACACCCCCGCTCGTCCATCGATAGTGTCCGCGACGTTGCCGACGACCTCGCGGTAGCGTCGAACTGCCTCATCGACGTACCCCTCCTGTGGCGCGATGCCGAAGTCGGGTTCCCAGTATCGCTGCGTCTTGACGTTACCATTTTCGTGGTGTAGGTAGGTGGCGGGCCGAAGCGAACGAACGTCCGAAACGAGCGTTTTTCGACCGTACACGTACCCCATGTGGAGCAAGTCGCTCACCCCCCGTTCGTCCACTCGCGGGTCGTGCAGTTGCGTGACGAGCGATTTGAGTCCGCTTCCGAACAGGAATCCGTTAACCATCGAGTAGTAGCACGGTCGCGTCCCGATTTTGTCGGTTGCGACCACGGTAGAGGTTCGGTCAGCGACTGCAAGCAGAAACGGGCCACTGAGTTCCGGAAGCGTGCGATCCGGGTCGGCAAGCACCCGTTCGAAGATTTCGGCGGTCGAAAGCCCCAACTCGGCGCGATTCGACACCACGCCGTGAAGGACGCCGATCCGGTCGCCGTCTCGCCACGTCGTCCATCCGCGTGCGTCTCGCTCGCCGTGGTGAACGAGTCCGATACGATAGTCGCCAGTCGAGAGTTCGGCGGTTCCATACCACGATTCGTCGTCCATCGCGTCTACCATCTCGCCGATAGCACGACTGCTGACGGTACCACCAGTTACGCCGGGCATAGCAAAACGGTTCACCACTGCCTATATTGTTATGAGACGCCTTCGGGGGAATTAGACCGCACCTTCGGCGAATGGTAGGCCAACAAAAAGGAGGTTGAGTTGGTCTACTTCGGTCAATTGGTCAATCGTTCGAACAGCTAGTTCGATTCGGTTGTCGCGTCTTGTGCGACGACGAGATCGAAGGAATCACAGTCGGGTTCGTCATCGGGCGTCAGATACCCCTCGGCGAAGCCAGTGTACGCCTGTCCGCCTTCGACTTCCACGTCGAACGTCGGGTCGGCAAGCCGCTCGACGGCCGTGCCGTCCGAGTCTGGTCTCCGCTGAAAGATAGCCGTTCAGTTATCGACCGCGGGCCGTTCCGTATTCCGTCGTTAGGAGTGGCGCGGCCGATTGCTGTAAGGCGTGCCGGGTTCAGGAGGTTCTTGGTGCCTGCGCGGGACGAACTACCATGCCAAGAATACCAAAATCGGTCGCCGGAGACGCCGTCACGAGCACGGAATCGTGGGACACTCTCGAAGCGCTCGTCTCCGTCGGCAACCGGATGGCGGGGCAGTCGGGCGAAGCGGAGGGCGCGGAAATCATCGCGGCGACCTTCGAGCGCGGCGGCGTGCGCGCCGTCGAAATCGACGAGTTCGAGATTCCCGGTTGGTGGCGCGGGTCGTCCTCGCTTTCGGTCGGTGGCGAGACTCTCACGGCAGATCACGAGGTCGTCGCGCTCCCCGGAACGCCGAGCGGCGAGGCGACGGGCGAACTCGTGGACGTCGGCTACGGGCTCGCCGAGGATTTCGAGAAACACGATTTGGACGGCAAAATCGTGATGGCCTCCAGCGAGACGCCGGAGGACCGCGGGCGCTGGATTCATCGGATGGAAAAATACGTCTGTGCGGCGAACGCGGGTGCGGTCGGATTCGTCTTCCGAAACCACGTCGATGGTTGTCTTCCCCCGACGGGGGAAATCGGCTACCACAACCGCCCCGGTCCGATTCCGGCGGTCGGCGTCTCCGCCGAAGTCGGGGCACGACTGCTCCGCGAGCACGAAAATGATGACGCGACGGTCTCCGTCGAGTGCCGAAACGAGCCGACGAGTTCCAGAAACGTCGAGGCGGTCGTCGGCCCTGACACGGACGACGAAGTGCTCGTCACCGCCCACATCGATGCTCACGACATCAGCGAGGGCGCGAACGACAATGGGGCGGGAAGCGCGCTCGTCGCCGAAATCGGGCGGATACTGAGACAGGTCGAACTGGATACCCGGGTTCGACTCGTCACCTTTGGGTCGGAGGAAATCGGCCTCTATGGCGCGTACCACTGGACCGAAACGCACGATCTCGATTCGGTGAAGTGCGTCATCAACATCGATGGCGCGGGAAACTCCCGAAATCTCGGCGTCGGAACGAACGGGTTCGCCGAACTCGGCGAAACGTTCGAAGAAGTGACCGAAGACATGCAAGTCCCGCATTCGACGCACGACGGAATCAGTCCGCACGGCGATCAGTGGGCGTTCGTGCAGGAAGGCGTTCCATCCGTAATGGCTTACTCGCGTTCGGGGGGAAGCGGACGCGGCTGGGGCCACACGCACGCCGACACGCTGGATAAACTCGACATCCGCGACCTGCGGGCGATGGCGCTCGTTCTCTCGAACGCGGTCGTCGCGGCTGCGGAAGAAGAACGCGAGATTCCGCACAAACCCCGCGAGCAGATTCGGGACGGCATCGACGAGGGCTACGTCGAGGAGTTGAAACTCGGCGGTCGGTGGCCATACGACAAGTGACTTGGGTCGGGTGACACCGTCCGAGAATCGGCTTCCGTCCCCCGAATAGCACCACCATGCCAATGCAAGCATGGAGCCTTTTACCCGTAAGCGCCGTTTTTATGTATGATGACCACCATCGACCTCAGTGACAGCGACATCAACCGTCTCGTTTCGATACTGTCGGAATACCAGATGCAGACGGGGAAGGACGTCGAAGACCTGCTCGAAACGTTTCAGCAAGAGAAACAGGAACCGGAAGAGGTGTACTCGACGTCGATGCAACCGCCCGACGAGAGCAACGAAAACGAGTCGTCGTGGGAGTAGAATGAGAAAGGTCAGGGGAATGGACGCGAAAGTGTCGGGCTTACACCAACGTGGTCGGGCGTTTCGACAGATAATCGAAGACGGCCCCGAGTGCGAACCCGTAGGCGAAGTGAGAGAGCAGGGTCAACACGAGATACAGCACGAGCAGGAAGCCGGTGTAGCCGTCGTAGAACGCGAGGGCGAATCCGGTCCAGAGGACGAACCCGTAGGGGATGCCCTTCGTGGCGTACTTTTCGCCCGGCAGGTACGAACCGATGGAGGCGAACAGAAGCGGCCACGTCACCATTCCGCCGCCGAGGAAGACGAGGTAGCCGACCGCCGCCGGATTCGCGGGAAATAGCACCCCGGTTCCGGTGAGGTCGGCGAGAACCGCGAACGAGTTCAAATCGAACGCGTTCAGGGTTGCCGCGACCATGAGAACCGCGGTCATGACCGCGGTGCCGACCAAACCGCCGACGGCGCCGATGAAGCCGTCCACGACGATTCCGGTGAGGCTGTCGAAATCCGGTTCGGCGGTACCCTCGCTCACATCGACGTCCACGACGGGTTGGGTGTCATTATCTGCCATGTGGAATGGTACCACTTCGAGTGACAAAAATCTTCTCGGTCCAAGCTCCGAAACTCCTAAGATAATGGAAGATCATTAATAATAACGGGATGCTGGAGCACATCCGCCTTTTCCCACTTCACGACGGTGCGAGCGGCCTCATTCCACGCGGAACGCGTGCGGAGGTGTTCCAGCAAATTTTCGGCGTGTTCCTCCTCCTCGGTATTCTCGTAAGCGTCGTCGTCATCGGCTACATGCTCTACACGGCGTATTCGTATCGGGACGGCAACGGAACGCACGAGTTCGACCCGCCGAGACTCGGCGAACTTCCAACCGGCAGCGACGGCGGACGAAAATTGCTCTTTTCGTTCGCTCTGAGCGGCATCATAGTCGTTTCGCTCGTTCTTTGGACCTATGGAACGCTCCTCTACGTCGAAGACGACACGTCGGTCGAAAATCAGGACGCGATGCACGTCGAAGTCGTCGGCTCGCAGTTCAACTGGGAGTTCGTCTATCCGAATGGACACGAGACCAGCACGCTCCGAGTTCCGGAAGGGAAGACGGTTCGGCTCACCGTCACGTCCACCGACGTGTTCCACACGTTCGGCGTCCCCGAGCTACGCGTAAAGACGGACGCGATACCGGGACAGCAGACCGATACGTGGTTCGTCGCGGACGAGACGGGAACCTACGAGGTTCGGTGTTTCGAACTCTGCGGCGCGGGCCACTCCTACATGACCGCTGATGTCGTGGTGATGGAGCGTGGTGAGTACCAATCGTGGTATGAAAACACCGACGATTCGGCGAACAATTCGACGGGCAACTCCGTGAACAACCCTTCGAACAGCTCTGTAAATCAGATGGAAACCAGCTCAGCATGACCGATGAAACCCACGCCCACGGTGCATTTCCCCCGACGAGTTCCATCCGACGATGGCTCGTCACGACGAACCACAAAGATGTGGGTATCCTCTACACGATTACCGCCCTCTTTTTCCTCGTATTCGGCGGAATTCTGGCGCTGTTGATGCGACTTCAGTTGTGGACGCCGGGAATCGGAATTCTCTCTTCGATGTCGTACAATCAGGCCGTCTCAACCCACGGGCTCATCATGATTTTCTGGTTCCTCTCGCCCTTTGCGTTCGGCTTCGCGAACTACGTCGTTCCGCTCCAAATCGGCGCGAAAGACCTCGCGTTTCCGCGACTCAACGCGCTGTCGTACTGGCTCTACCTCTTTTCTGGAATCCTGCTCGGCGTCTCCTTCTTCCAAGGCGGGAGTTTGGCCGGGGGGTGGACGATGTACGCGCCGCTGAACCTTCCTGTCTACACGCCAAACATCGGGGCATCGACGGCGGTGCTGGCGCTGATACTGTTCGTCGCCTCGGTGACGGTTTCATCCGTGAACTTTCTGACGACGATGCACCGAATGCGCGCGGAAGGGATGACCCTCTGGCGGATGCCGCTGTTTTCGTGGACGATTTTGCTCACGGTGTGGATGATGCTGTTCGCGTTCGCGGCGCTTCTCGCGGCGTTGCTCATCCTCGCCTCCGACCGACTGCTCGGGACGACCTACTTCACCGCACAGGCGGGCGGGTCGATTCTCTGGGCGCACCTGTTTTGGTTTTTCGGCCACCCCGAGGTGTACATCGTCTTTTTCCCGGCCGTTGGCGTGATGGCGGAAACGTTCCAGACGTTCACCGGCAGGCGACTCGTCGGACGAAAATGGTTCATCTTGGCGATGATTCTCGTGGCAATTCAGAGTTTCATGGTCTGGATGCACCACATGTTCCTGACAAGCATCAACCTTCAAATCAAAACTCTGTTCATGGCGACGACCATCGGTATCTCGCTTCCCTTCGACCTGATGGTATTCGCGCTCATCTACACGATGATTAAAGGTCGCGTTCGATTCGTCACTCCGTTTCTGTTCTCGTTCGGCGCGCTTTTACTGTTCATTCTCGGCGGCGTTACGGGTGTTTTCCTCGGCGCAGTCGTCCTCGACTACGAGTTTCGGGGTACTTACTGGGTCGTCGCGCACTTTCACTACGTGATGGTCGGCGGCGTGACGGCGCTCGTCGGCGGTCTCTACTACTGGTTCCCGAAGATGTCGGGGAAGATGTACGACGAGTTCCTCGGTAAGGTTCACTTCGCGATGTACTTCGTCGGCTTCAACCTCCTCTACTTCCCGATGTTCATCGCGTGGGAGACACCGCGACGGGATTTCGTCTACGACCCGGCGTTTATCCCGTGGCACCAACTGTCCACCGTCGGCGCGTTCATCCTCGGAACATCGTTCCTCGTGATGTTCTACAACCTCTCGAAAAGTCTCGTTGCGGGCGACCCTGCAGACGGCAATCCGTGGTCGTACTCGACGACGACCGAATGGGCAATTCCCTCGCCACCGCCGCTCGAAAATTTCCCCGGCGTTCCGAGCTTCGCGGACGGGACGCTTCGATTTACACGCGAGACGAGCGGGGAGCGAACCGCGTTAGACAGCGGAGTCGCGGACGGAGCGACCGACGGGGGGATGGTTGCATACGAAAGCGCACGAACACAGGCGACTCGCAGTGGCCGCGGCGGACACGACGAAGACCACGCGAGCATCTGGCCCGTCGTCGTCAGCGTCGGTGCCTTTTTCACGTTTCTTGGACTGTCGGGATTCGAGCAAGGCCAACTCACCGGTGGAATCGCGTATCTCGTCGCACTCGGCGGCGGACTCGCGCTCGGCGGGTTCGCGCTCGTCTCGATGGCCAGAGAGCGATTCCGCGGTCCGGAAGGGCCATTCGGCGAGAGTTGGCCCTTCGCGGGCGTGGAGAACACGAAACTCGGGATGTGGATTTTCCTCGCCTCCGACGTGGTGCTGTTCGGCGCGTTCATCGGTTCGTACGCGTTCATCCGCGTCGCGAGCGGGTGGGTGCAGTGGGAACCAGTTCCCCACGACCCGCTGCCCGGACTGGCGAACACCTACCTCCTGCTCACGAGTAGTTTCAGCATCGTGCTGGCGCTCGTCGCGGCGGAACGAAACAGCAAGCGCGGACTCGTCGCCAGCCTTCTCATCACGTTCGCCCTCGGAGTTGCCTTCCTCGTGAACAAGGCCCTCGAATGGCAGGAGTTGTTCCACGAGGGATTGACGTTTTCCAGTAGCGTCCGAACTTCGACGTTCTACCTCACGACGGGACTGCACGCCGCGCACGTCATTGTCGGCCTGTTCATCGTGTTGTACCTCGTTGGCAGAGCGTGGAACGGGGCGTATCTGGACGACGAGAGACCGGTGGAGTACTTCGGCCTCTACTGGCACTTCGTGGACATCGTCTGGCTGTTCCTCTTCCCCCTGTTTTACATCCTGTAACCATGACCGACGCAAAACTCTACACGACGATTTACATCGTGCTGTTCGCGATGGCGACCGTACAGGTTCTCGTCGAGTTCGCGGGATTCACGTACTGGACTGCCTTCGCAGCAATCATCGCGCTGTCGTTCACGAAAGCGCTGCTCGTCGCGGGCTACTACCAGCATCTCCGATCCGAACCGCGGTCGATTTCGCTTATCGTGCTGGTCGGCCTGCTCGCGGCGCTAGCGTTGACGCTCGCGGCGTCGTACTCGATTATGTGACGTGGATGCACATTCACGCCGTAACGAGTTTGAGCGTCACGACCGCGATAAACAGCACGCCCCACACCCACAGCGCCGCGAGCGTCGCCTGTGCGCTGTCCAACCCTCTAGAGCGGGTGGATTGGTAGGTTCCCCAAAAGACGTATCCGGCGAACAGCGCAATCGAGAGCGAAACGACCGCCAGCCACGCGGTTTGCCGCACTGACGCCGAAACGGCCGTTCCGCTGACGAACAGGATGGCCCCTGCGCCGATTCCGAGAGTGAGGAACAGAAAACAGAGCACCCAGACGGTCTGATTCGCGCCGACCGACCGAAGCAGTTCGAACTCGGCTTCGCCGTCGTTCCAATTCGCATCGGATCGTTTCGACGCGGTGTACTGCTGCCAATCCCTCCCGCGAATCAGTCCGAGACCGAGCAGGACGAGCAGGAATCCCATCACGAAGGCGCTGACGAAGTAGCTCGACGGTGCCATACGTTATCATCTATCATTAGACTTCCAACCGCATAACTATTCGCCCGGCGGAATGTGAACTGCGATCAGTCGGTTACTTCCTCACACAGTGCAGGGAGCACATTGGTCACATTCCCGCGAATATCGAAGTCGGCAACCGCGCTGAACGTTGTTTCGTCGAAGTTCACGACGGCGGTCGTCGCATTATTTCGCTCGGCGATTCGCGGCAGTGAGGCCGCCGGTTCGACGGAGAGCGACGACCCGATTGCGAGGAAAACGTCCGCTTCCCGCGATAGTTTGCGGGCGCGTTGGAGGTCGTTTTTCCCTAACTGCTCGCCGAACAGCACCACGTCCGGTTTGAAAATTCCGTCACAATCCCGACAGCGCGGCGCTCGCGCTCCCGATTCGACGCGTTCCCGAACCGGGCCAGCGTTGGTTCGGCGACCGCAGGAGTCGCAGACGACGTGGTGGGCGTTGCCGTGCAGTTCGATGAGTTCGGCGGATGTCGCGGCCGCGCTCTCGTGTAGACCGTCGGTGTTCTGCGTGACGAGCGCGTGGAGGTAGCTTCCCTCGGCGAGTTCGCGGAGTGCGTCGTGGGCGGGATTGGGTTTGATTCCGTCCCCGAACATCGTTTTGTGAAGTTCGACGCGGTCTTCCCAGAATCCCGCAGGGTCGTTGCGGAATCGGCGGTAATGAAAATCCTCAGGGTCGAAGCGGCTCCAGATGCCGGAGTCGCTCCGAAAATCCGGTATTCCCGATTCGGTACTTATACCCGCACCGGTAAGCACGACGACGGATTCGGCGTCTCGGACGTTCGCCGCGAGGGGTGCGACCTGTTCCATACGTCTGTATCAGGAGCGGCGGAGTTGAATAGCTGTGGAAGTTTCGGCGAGCGTTCGACGCGGAAAAGTATCATCATTTTTCCCTGCCATCCACTTTATATCACCCCCGGTTCTCTTTCCGCGCATGACCCACATCGTCGTCGGAACCGACAGCACCGAGACGAGCGAGAAAATCTGTGCGTATCTCCGGTCGCGGCTCGACGGGAACGAGTCCATCTCGGTTCTCAACTCGCTCCACGGTGGTAACGACGAGGAGAAAGTGAGGGACGGACAGGAAGCCCTGTCGGTCTTCGAGGAACAACTGGCGGAACTCGCGACCGTCGAGACGGAACAGAACACGGCGGCCAGCGACCCGGCGCACGACATCCTCACGCTCGCGGACGCAGAGGACGCCGACGAAATAATCATCGGGCTGAGTCAAAAGCGAAGTCCGGCCCAGAAGGTGCTGTTCGGCAGTATCACCCAATCCGTGCTTACGCAGACGGACCATCCGGTCGTTGGTGTTCCGCTGAAACCTGACTGAGACGGCGTCCGATTTCGGTCTGTTCCCGTTTCGGTTCGGATTTCCAACCCGATTCCGTTTTCACTCCGTGAGAATGGCCCGGAGGATTAAGAGACGTCCGTCCCAACCACCGGCTATAACCCGTATCGTGCGGCAACCATCGCCAGCATTCGACGACATCGCGCACCCGACTACAAATGAACCTCTTCGGTGAAGCCGCCGCTGGTGCAGGACTCGGTATCGCACTGGTAGCGGTCGCACTCTGGCTGTCTCGTTCGATAGATGAGCAAACGAAGGTCTCAAATCCCAAACCCGACGGGGGATACGCCACTGGTTTCGAATCTGGATATGGCAAGCCGGCCGGCCTCGTCAGGTGGATAACGACGGTTGACCACAAGGATATCGGCGCGCTCTACCTGTTATTAGGCGCGGTAGCGTTCTTCTGGGGCGGCACGGACGCCATGATGATTCGGACGGAACTGTTCACCTCGCAGGTGGACGTGTGGAACGCCGAAACTTACAACGGCCTGTTCACGATGCACGGCGTCACAATGCTGTTCTTCTTCGCCACGCCCGTCCTGTTCGGGTTTGCGAACTACTTCCTCCCCCTGCTCCTCGGGGCCGACGATATGGCGTTCCCCAGACTGAACGCTATCGGGTTCTGGCTCCTCCCGCCAGCGCTGCTGTTGGTTCGGTTCGGCCTCATTTCCGACGTAGGAGGACACATCATCCAACCCGTTCTGGGGCAAGCCGCCGCACAGCCGTTTTTCGAACTCAAGCCGCCCGAAACCGGGTGGACGATTTACACGCCGCTTTCGGCCGAACAGCCGAATCCGACTATCAACTTGATGCTCCTCGGCCTGCACCTATCCGGGGTTAGCACCACCATCGGGGCAATCAACATCATCGCCACGACGTTCACGCAGCGGGAAGTCGAGTGGGCCGAGATGGACATCCTGTCGTGGACGTTCCTCACACAGGCCGGACTCATCCTGTTCGCGTTCCCACTGCTTGGCAGTGCCCTCATCATGCTCCTCCTCGACCGCAACTTCGGCACCACCTTCTTCGCGGTCGAAGGCGGTGGGCCGATTCTGTGGCAACACTTGTTCTGGTTCTTCGGCCACCCCGAGGTGTACATCCTCGTCCTCCCGCCGATGGGGCTGGTTAGCCTCATCATTCCACGGTTTACCGGACGACGACTGTTCGGCTTCAAGTTCGTCGTCTACTCGACGCTCGCCATCGGCGTCCTCTCGTTCGGCGTCTGGGCCCACCACATGTTCACGACCGGCATCGACCCGCGAATCCGGGCGAGTTTCATGGCCATCTCGCTGGCGATCGCGGTGCCGAGCGCGGTGAAGGTATTCAACTGGATTTCGACGATGTGGAACGGAAACGTCAGGCTGGAAGCTCCCATGCTGTTCTGCGTGGGGTCGATCGCGACGTTCATCATCGGCGGCGTGACGGGAATCTTTCTCGCATCGATTCCCGTCGATTTGGTGCTTCACGACACCTACTACGTCGTCGGCCACTTCCACCTCATCATCATGGGGTTGATTCCGTTCGCCATGTTCGCCGCCGTCTACTACTGGTTCCCGCTGTTTACGGGGCGGATGTTCAACAAGACGCTCGCGCGAATCCACTTCTGGCTCACGTTCATCGGCGTGACGATAACGTTCAACGCGCTCATCGTTCTCGGGATGCTCGGCCTCCCGCGCAGATACGCGGAGTACTTCCCGCGGTTCGAACCCCTCCAGCAGGTCGCAACGGTCGGCGCGGTCATCATCGCGCTCGGAACGATGGTCTGGATGTGGAACATGCTCCAGTCCTACCGAAAAGGGCCGATTGTTACGGATGCTGATGTATGGAATTTAAAGGAGTACGGCTTCTTCACCGGCGAATGGCAGTGGTTCGAGAAGCGGTTGAAGTAGCGACGTTACTGCTTGTTTTCGCGAGAGAGTGATACTCTGACTGCCAAGTAACCGTATCCCCTCGTCGCGGTCACTCGGCGGTTCGAACCGTTCCATCCTCGATGCGGACGACGGTGTCGAACAGGCGGCTCAGCTGCGGATCGTGGCTTATAGTGACGGGTGCGGTTTCAGTGACGGCGCGGAGAGTGAGAAACGGGGTAATCTCCGAACCCGTTCGCAGTTCGCTTGGCAACTCTCCCCAACTGTGTGGAATATCGTTCGGTATCCGACAAGAGACTGTCCCGAACGCCGGGAAACACGATCGTTTTTAGCGGAACAGGTGACGCAACCGGCCGAAAGAAGACGCACCTGGCGAACAAAACGGGTTTCCTTCTCAGATGTTGGTTAAGATCGTTTTGAGAGCTTTGTTCGCGTCCGACGAGCAGCAGACCGTTACAGAATGTTATAACAGGGGGACAAGGAACGTGTCGGGTCGATGTCAATGCAGTGCAGGGATGCGTATAACGACCACTTCGAAGAGAGACTGTTACTGCGTTGTCGGTTGGTGCGTAAATCGCGCATATAGAATACCAAGTGAATAACCGTAGGCGAGATGGGCGAGCAGAGTAAAAACCAGATAGAGGACGAAAAACGGCCCTTCGAGCTGTAGGCCCGCCGACCCCAACAGGAGGAACGCGGCCCAGAGAATCAGCGCGAAAACGATGCCGCGGATTCCGACGTCCTCCCCGGCCGGAATCACCCGCAGGTTGTCATCTATCGCCGCGAACAACAGGGGCCAAACGACAACGCCAGCGAAGACGAACACCGCGAATCCGAGGTACAGTTGGCCTGGCATGCCAACGAACTCGGCGACTGCGGCGGGGACGCCGAGTGCGAATCGGGTTTCCGCCTCGGCGATGGTGAAGATAAACAACATCAGGCCGGTACTTACGATACCCGCTTTGAGGGTTTGGAGCGCCTCCCAAACGGCGGGTGGGAGGCCGGATTCATCGTCGAATCCAGCGACTTCCTGTGACATACTAACAGGCATGAGCGGAAGCGATTTATAAGTACTGCCATTTCACCGGGAATCAACGCGGTGGGGTTCGATAGCGCAGTTTCCCTCGATTAACCAATTCAGTTTGCCAAAAGAGGTTACCCATTGTCTCACAATCGTCCGTGCATGGCACTTGAAAACGAGAGCGACACGTTCGACATCGGCGGCGAGATGACCGTTCATCGCCTGGGATATGGTGCGATGCGGCTCACCGGCGAGGATATCATCGGCAAGCCCGACAGCGAGGAAGAGGCGCGTCGCGTCCTCCACGAAGCGATTTCTCTCGGCGTGGATTTCATCGACACGGCGGACTCCTACGGCCCCTGCGTCAGCGAGCGACTCATCGGGGACGCCCTGCATCCCTACCCCGATAATTTGGTCGTCGCGACGAAAGGGGGGCTCCTGCGAAACGACGACGGGGATTGGCTCCCCAATGGGGACCCGGACTACCTCAGAAACGCGATTTTGGGTAGTCTCGATCGCCTCGGAACCGACAGCATCGACCTGTACCAACTTCACCGCCCCGACCCGGACGTGGAGTTTTCGGACTCAGTACACGCGCTCGCGGAACTCAAGGACGAGGGGAAAATCGACCACGTCGGCCTGAGCAACGTGGACACAGACCAACTCGAAACGGCCCGCGACATCGTGGAGGTTGCGACCGTGCAGAACCAGTACAACGTGGCCAATCGCGAACACGAAGAAGTCCTCTCGGCCTGCGAGGACGCCGGTATCGGGTTCATTCCGTGGTATCCGCTCGGCGCGGGCGATTTGGGCGACAAAGCCGACGCACTGCGCGAGATTGCAAACGACCACGGCGCTTCACAGCGACAAATCGCGCTGTCGTGGTTGCTCCACCACTCGCCCGTCACGCTCCCGATTCCCGGCACGTCGAGCGTGGAGCATCTCCACGCGAACGTCAAATCGGCCTCGATCGAACTTTCGTCGGACGAGATGGAACGGTTAGACTGAACAGCGCGGCGAGAACCGAATTAGGCGAGTTGTTCGCGATTTGCGTCGTAATACCGCGCCATCTCGGCGACGAACCAGAATTTGAGTCCGGCGGAGACAATGGTACAAATAGCCGTTTTTCGAGGGTTCCGTTGGTACGCCGAATACAGCCCGTACAGGAAAATCGGGACGTTAAGCCTGTTCAGCACGTTCGGATAGCCGGATTTGCCGCCGTGTGTGAGCCAGAGCTGTTCGCCGAGAACGCCTCTAAACATCCAGCTCTCCGCCACGGCTTCGGGGTCGGGTTTCGGGAACAGAACCGGATTGACGATGACGAACAGTATCGTTAGTCCTAGCAGTTTCCAGTCGTGGCGGTAGAGCGATATCATCAGCACGGGATACGACAGCACCCGCGACCAGCCGCTTTTCGGGTTCGAATGGCGTTCCCAGAACGATTGTATCAGCCGCTCCCGCGATTGGGACGGCTCGTTTCGTACCTCTCTCATACGCGGAGTATGTCGTCGAGGAAGAAAAGGTGTGAGAGAAAATGTGAGAGGGAGCGTTATGGTTTTTCGGTGAGAATGCCACGACGAATGGAACCGACGACGCGCGACGAATTGCTCTCCGCCGCGAAACGTTACGCGGAGGGGGTTCCGATAGAGGTCGAGTTGTCGCAAATCGACTGGGAGTGTTCGGAGCGCGCAGTGCGTCGTGCCGGTGCCTGTCTCTACGACCCTCGAACCGAAGCAGTCACGATTCGACTGACGTGGAGCGCCTACCGCGCCTTCGGCTGGGAGGAGTTCACCGAAACGATTCGACACGAACTGGTTCATGCGTGGGAGTTCCAGCAGTTCGGCGAGTCGGGGCACGGGACTCGGTTTGCGGAGAAAGCACGAGAACTGGCCGCACCGCGACACTGCCGAACGTTTTCGGAGGCTCGACTTCGATTACGTTGTTCGTCCTGCGATTGGGATGCGCGCCGGTATCGCGCATCGGAGGCGGTTAAGCATCCGACAGAACGACGATGTGGTGCCTGTGGTTCGCGCTATCGAGTCGAACACGTGGAAAGCGGGAGATGCTGGCGAACTCACGCGGGGTATCTGGTCTCGCGCAGAAAACTCGACGACGAGTGGTGAATCGGGGATAGACGGTGGTTTTCGACCTCACTCGGAAACGTCGTCCACGAACGAAAGTAGTTCGGCGAGGGGTTCCGCGTTCTCCTCGGGATGGAGTATCCTGCTCGGGCCGTCGGGCGCGGAGATCACGTTCGCGTCCTACAACACCGAAACGTGTCGCTGATAGAACGTCGTGTAGACGGTAGTTCGCTGGTTGGACGTGGCGTCGGAACCGAACTCGCGGGCGGTCACCTCATCGACCAGCATTCGCATCTGTATCGGGGCGTCCACTTCGGAGACGATACAAATCGCGTGTCTGCGACGTTCCACACGGCAGAGATTGAATAGTTCGTCCGCTGACAGAGCTATCGGCTTCGAAACCGGATTACTGCCAAGTAATCGACCCAACATTCGATTTTATTATCATTTTAGTATCACCTTACCGATTCCGATTCGACGTTCTACTCGGTGACGACGGTGACCGCGCCGTCGAAATCGAGAATAACCGACTGTGTCCGATCACCGAAGATGGCTTTCCCGGTCGGCGACCGCTTGCGTCCCACTAGAAAGACGTGGTCGCAGTCCAACTCCTCGGCGGCGGCCAAAATTTCGTCGCGTTCGTCGCCGACGCGCCCCACCGCATCGTACTCGATGTTAATGTCGTCGAGGACCTCCCGACCGATATCCTCCGCGAACTGGCGCGCGCCATCGAGCGCCTGTCCCGCGGTATAGGACGTTTCGAGATTCGGGATGCTTTCGAGCGACCCCCGCGTTTTTTCGTACTCTTCGTCGCTCGTGACGTGGAGCAAAACGAGAGTAGCCCCGATGCCTTCCGCGAGTTTCCCGGCTTCTGTGACCAGTGCTTTTGCTGATTTGGATGCTTCGACGACGGCGAGCGCTTTATTCATACCAGATATTGCCACAGACAAAAGATAAATAAATTGTCCTTCGCCAGAATCGGCGTTTCGCATTCGTCGGACTACCCGAGGTATCCCGAGATGAGTTTCGCCTCGATTCGCTGGAGATGTTCGCTCACGGTTCCGGTAGAGATGTCGAGCGTTTCGGCGAGGTTTCGGTGGGTAGTCCGTCGTGGCACCTCGTAGTAACCCTCGCGAACGGCGAGTTCGAACAGTTCCAACTGCCGTTCGGTTAGCATCGAGGAGAGTCGTCCCGCGCTCGGTCGGTACTCCCCAAGCCGTTCGAGTCGGAGGTGAATCCCGTTGGGAAGTTCGCTGGCGGCGGTTCGAATAGCCTCGTCCGTACCGAGAACGGTCAGTTGGAGTCCTTGTGAGTCGGTGGTGTCGATGTAGCGCATCGGCCAGTCAAGAACCAGTTCGTGTTCGTGGAGGAGGGAGATCAGTTTGTCGACGAGTCCTGCGGTTCGACACTGGAGGTAGACGACACCGCGTCCGCCGCTTCCGACGACGTCGAACTCGATTGCGTCGGGCGATTCCGTGAGCAGTGTCCTGGCGCGTTCCAAATCGCCCCTTAGTTCGAGCAGTTCAACGTACATCCCCTCGTGGACGGGGCTCACGTACCGAATCGCCTCGACGGTCAGGTCGTCACTCTGCGCGAACAGGTCGTCGATAGGGTGAACCTGCACGTCGTCCCACCTCAGTACGACGGTGGCTGACCTCATGGTCGAAGTCAGGTTCGTCGATATTTAAATCCACCTAGGATGCTCGGCTACAGAGATAGACGGAATGGGGAACACTAGTCAAGTAAGGATGAGTAGCGACACACCCCCAATCACGAAAGAGATGCCGCCCGGTCCCGACGGCCTACCGATAGTCGGAACCCGGCTAGCCTTCCTCCGCGACCCGTTCGGTTTCATGACGCGGACTGCACGCGAGTACGGCGACATTGCGTACATGGAGGAACCGCACGGAAACGTCTACCAACTCAACCATCCCGATTATATCGAGCAGGTGCTCGTGCAGAACAACCAGAACTACGTCAAGGGAGATATTTTTCAAGGCACCCTCGGCCCGATGACGGGGAACGGAATTTTGAACAGCGAAGGCGCCGTCTGGCGTCGAAATCGGCACCTCATCCAGCCCGCGTTTCATCCGGGTCGAATCGAAGCCTACGCCGAGATGATGACGACGCTGACCGAAGAGATGCTCGAAACGTGGGCAGATGGCGAAACGCGATTGGTTCACGACGACATGATGACGCTGACGCTGAAAATTGTCGCACAGGCGCTGTTCGGCGTCGATATAGACGACTACGTCGAGCCCATTGCCGAATCGCTGGAGGAGTTTATGGAGGCTACGGAAAGCCTCGCGAACATGGTGCTTCCGCCGGGGATTCCGACACCGGCGCGTCTTCAAATCCGAGAAGCCCGAAAGAAACTCGATGGGGTGGTGTATCACCTCATTGAACAACGACGCGAAAATCCGGCCGAGCAGGACGTTCTCTCGACGCTTCTGGACGTAACCGACGACGACGGCCACCGAATGACCGACGAGCAGATTCGGGACGAAGTGGTGACTCTTCTGCTCGCGGGACACGAAACGACCGCGCTCTCGCTTACCCTCACGATGTACGTTCTCGGCGAGCATCCGAAAGTCGAGGAGAAATTGGTGGCGGAGTT
This sequence comes from Haladaptatus pallidirubidus, assembly GCF_020700235.1. Lineage (GTDB taxonomy): Archaea > Halobacteriota > Halobacteria > Halobacteriales > Haladaptataceae > Haladaptatus > Haladaptatus pallidirubidus. The sequence goes on from NZ_CP085301.1 coordinate 2,038,881, forward strand.
GGACGAGGTGCTCGACGGACGCTCGCCGACGATGGCAGATCTTCCCGAGTTAGCCTACACTGAGCAGGTGGTCAAAGAGTCGATGCGCCTCTATCCCCCGGTGCCGGGAATCATCCGCCAACCCGTCAAGCCCGACATCATCGGCGGCTACGAGATTCCCGCAGGTTCCACCGTGCAGATGAATCAGTGGGTCGTCCACCGCGACCCGCGATGGTACGACGACCCCCTCGCGTTCCAACCGGAACGCTGGACCAAGGAGTTCGAAGGGTCGCTCCCGAAACTAGCCTACTTCCCGTTCGCGGCCGGGCCGCGGCGCTGTATCGGCGACCGATTCGCCATGCTGGAAGCCCGCCTCCTGCTTGCGACCATCTACCAGCAGTTCCATCTCGAACTGACGCCGGAGACGGAACTAGACTTGATGGCGACGGTTACCGCTCGCCCGAAAAAAGAAATCCCGATGACCGTCCGTCGCCGGACGAGCCGGTAGCACGATTCGTTTCGCGAGGAAACGTTCGTCATCTCACCGCCACTTCTCGTCCCGACTCGGATGCGTGAACGCCAGTTCGTGAGCGAACTCGTTTCCAACGAGCGCCTTCACCGCTTCCAATGGGTTGCTTTAGAGTAGTTCTAAAACTGTGCAATTCTGTTGGTTTAGAAATAAATCGCGCTATTCTGTCGAAATGGTTAGCGTGATAGTTATAAATACAACATATCTGACGGCGTCGGTTTCGGTTCATTTGGTTCCGCAGAATCGAGAAAGACAGCAATTGCCACCGGATGAACTGGGGCGACGACGGCACAACTCGCGAATCCGCCCACGAACGGAATGCTTCCTAGTGCCCACGAATTACGCGGTTCGTTCGAGTCGGAACACGTCGATGTCGGTTCCCGCGTCCGTCGTTCGTTCCGCGACAGCGCGGAGGGTGTCCCGAACAAGCGCTTCCGCCGCATCTAAATCGTCCGCCGTCTTCCCACCTTCGAGTCGTCCGAACGCGACCGGCGAACCGCTTCCGAGCGCGGCGACTTCGGTTTCCACGGTTCGTCCGTCGTTTCCGACCTCGTGGAGGACGACGGAACCGTCCTCGTCCCTGCCCGCGACGAGCGCATCGACGCCCGTTTCCTCGGCGATTTCGCCCGCCGTTCGTGCGAGTCGGGTAGACGACACCGGTTCCTCGCGTTCGGTTTGATACGTGCGGAGTTCGGCGTCGAAGGTGCGGTCAAATTTCCCAATTGAACCAGGATCGCCCACGACTGCACAACCTGCGAAATCGTAGTCGAACACTCGTTGTACCGAGTCCGAGGTGACGGTTCCGCCCGCTGTCTGTCGTCGGTCACCAGCGAGAACGACTCCCTCGGGGCAGACGACTCCAACTACAGTTGCCATGGGTGACCAACGACAGGCGACGAAAAGAGCGTTATTGCTATTGGAAATTCGGTGCCGATTTTCAGGCCGGCTCTTCCGCGTGCGTGATTTGCCGCGTTCGAATCACGCTCATCGAGAGGACGAAGAACGCGACGGCGAGGGCGACGACCGCGCTGGCGATGAACAGCGGATAGTACCCTGTAACTGCGGCGATACTGGCGAACAAGACCGGGCCGGCGGACCGACCGAGGAACGTGGTACTGTTTCGAAGGCTCAGCGCGCCGCCGCGAAGGCCCACCGAAACGAGGTCGCTGATTGCGGCATCGACCGCGGGCATCGAAAGGCCAAGTCCGGCACCGAAGACGAGCATCGCGAGCGTGATACCGACCGGAGTAGGAACCAACCACGCGCCGAACAAACCCACGGCGTAGCACGCGAATCCGACGGCGATGAGGCCGTAGTTGGATAGGTAGCGGGCGAACCAGCCGTTCTTCGCGGAGACGACGACGGACGACGTTTCCGAGACCGCGAGGACGACGCCAATCGCAAGCGCGGACATGCCGAAATTTCCTTCGAGGAGGAACGGCATGATGGTGATTACCGCGCCGAACAGCAGGAGTTCGGTCATGCAAGCCGCGCCGTAGAGGACGAGAGCGTCGGTGCCACTCAGCACGCGAACCGCGCGCCGGAGATAGGCGACCCCCTGCGAATCGCGCTCGTGGGACGGTTCTTCGAGGTGCCGAACGGCGTAAAAGGCGAGCGGAAGTCCCGCCAAGTAGACGAAGTAGGGTACATTCCACGAGACGGTCGCGAGAGCACCGCCGACGAGCGGGAAAATCGCCGCCCCTGCCGAGAGGACGGCATTGTTCATCCCGAGAACCGCGTTCCGTCGGGTTCCCTCGAACGTGTCGCCGATGAGCGTCACGGTGGTGATGAAGATGCCCGCCGCGGCGGTGCCGCCGACGATACGAAGGGCGAGCACGGCCTCGTAACTCGGAGCGACGACAATCGCCCCGCCCGAGAGGCTAAAGACGACGAGGCAGCTGATGAGAACCGTCCGTCGTCCGATTCTGTCTGCGAGCATGCCGATGAACGGCGACAGCACGATTCCGACGAGGAAGTACGTGCTGATGAGTAGACTCGCCTGCGCGTCGGAGATACCGAAGGCGTCCCGAAACGCGGGCAGAGTCGGGCTAACCAGCGGCACGCCGAGCGGAGCGAGGAGCGTCGCCGCGAGCACGATTTGAACTGTCGGCGAGCGCCACGGTGAGGTCAATTTCGATTCGGCCGATGAGTTTGAAGCGGTGTCGGTGGAAGTCATATCGGTTCGCATCCTTGTTCGCTGGTATCCCGTACCACAATAGAACGGACGACCGGATTCCGGTTAGCCTCACCCATCAAAATTGGTTTCAGTTCCTGAGATGACTGTTCACGTTCTGCGACCTGTCTCACGATGTGAGACGCGATATTGCTATGCCATATGGTACCAAATATACAGTATGGTCGAGCACGGAGCGGAACCCAGAGGTCGAAACCGGGACGCTAACCGAGAGGATCAAAACGCGGGTCGAGACGAGCGAAAATCGACGGGCGACGAGGGCAGTATCTTCGACGAACTGCTGCAGACGAATCTCGAACTACGAACGGACGACGCGGGCGAGACGGTACGGCGAATCGACACCGACCAGTTAATCGATTTCGTCCGGCACGGGCCGGTGTTAGAAGCCCTCGTTCATGCGCCGCTCGACCGGCGCGAAATCGAGGCCGAGTTGGGCGTGTCGCGGGCGACGAGCCATCGGTTCACTCGATGGCTTGGCGAACACGACCTCGCGGAGAAGGTGGACGGCCGGTTCCGATTGACGGGGTACGGCCAGGTAGTCACGGAGGAGGTTCGGCGATTCGAGCGAAATCTCGCAACCGCGGAGCGACTCGCACCGCTGCTCGAATCCATCTGCCAGAGCCACCAGGAGTTCGTCATCGAACCGTTCGGCGACGCGACCGTCACGGTCGCATCGCCAGCGGATCCGTATCGGCCGGTTCAGCGATTCCTCACGCTCCTCGACAAATCGGACACGCTCCGCGGATTCAACACGACGCACATGGTACCACTTTCGCTGGGCGCGTTTCACGAACAACTGTTCGAAAACATCGATACGGAGATAATTTATCTCCCGGACGCGGTGGAGAAACTGGTCGAGACGTATCCGGAACCCGCGACCGCCGCGCTCGAACGCGGCCACCTCAAACTGCGGACGCGAGAAGCACTTCCCTATGGACTCGCCATCTTCGACGACCGAGTCGGAATCGGCGGCTACGACGAGCGAACCGGAACGATGCAGGTGTTCGTGGACTCCGAGACGGCCATCGCTCGCAAGTGGGCTGAGCGGGTTTACGGCGTGTATCGGGAGCGCTCTGAACCGCTCGGTGAAGACGCGAGCTAAAATTCCTTAGGTTTCAGTCTGATTTTCTCGGGCGCTCGTTTCGGAACTGGGCTGTGCTGACGTCGTATTCTCGTCATCTCGTTCGAGCGTCGAACACAGCAATTCGGGGGTTCGTTGGTGCCGTGGCGTCTGTGCAAACTTCTGGATTTGTCGAAAATCGTCGTCGGTGAGTCCAGTTACCATACCACTATCGCAACTTTGTTGCATATAAGCGTATGCTTAATAGCTATCTGGATGAGTTATCAGAAATGATCTAAATGTCAACGTGAAATACGGATGCGTCTGACGGGGTTTTAAATATAACGTCGTTGCGTACAGTTTCAGGACAACGAGAGTGAGTCAGCATGCAACCAAGACAACCAACAATACGGAACAAGACGGAGTCGGATGCCGCAAAATCGCCACAACGCTACGCAATACGTCCGGACGAGAGAGTGAGCGAGGCAGTCGTCAGAGCAGTTTCGACGGCGACCGCGACCGAGTTGCAGTTGGACGACCCGCTGTATGACCACATCGACCCTGACGCGCTGAACGACCTCTTTCGCCCCTATCCGGGACGGCAACACAGCGGAACTGAGGTTCATTTCAACTACCACAGCTACACCGTCGTCGTCACTGCCGACGCCGTCGAACTGCGCTGAGTAACGAATTTTCACCGCCGATGCACGGAATCATTATCCCGTGTCGGTTCGACACCAAAGTATGGACGAATCGTTCGATTGGTTTTCGCCGGATGACGGTGAGGAGGTAATCTGGGCGGGTAAACAGCATCCGTACAGTCTCGTCCCGGCGTTCGTCGTTGGAATTCCCCTTACCCTCGTTGTCGTCGGCCTCGTCATCATGGTTTCCGCGTATCTCTCCTATCAGAACACGAACTACGTGGTGACGAACGACGCGCTCTACAAGAAAACGGGCGTACTATCGCGGAACGTCCAGCGAATCGAGTTTGACAAGGTACAGGACACCTCTTATCGACAGAGCTTTTTCGGCGCGCAGTTCGGGTACGGAACCGTCGATATTAGCACTGCCGGGGGAAGCGGCGTCGAAATGAGCTTCGACAACGTCGATGCGCCGCGGGATTTGCAGTCGCTCATCAACGAGCGAAACAAGAAACGAGGAACGGGAACCGACACCGAAGGCGACAAAAACGCCGTCTTGGGAGAAATTTTGGCCGAACTGCGTGCTATTCGGGACGCCGTCGAAAACGATGGTGAGCCGTCGAACGCGAACGCGGACGGAGATTGGAGCGAACCGGAAGACGACCGGCTATGAACGGGAACGACAGACCATGAACGGAACCGACTGGCTCGTATTGGACGCCAACGAGGAAATACGGTGGCAGGGTCGTCCACGACTGATGAGCGCTCTTCCCGCATTACTCATCGGACTGTTCCTCGTCGTTGGGTCGATTGCGGTGGCGGTGACGGCGGGGGAGCCGATCGCGTTTTTGCTATTTCCTCTCGGAATCACACTTCCTGTTCTCTCCTATCTCACCATCTCGAACACGCGATTCGTCGTGACCGACCGCGCGCTCTACCGAAAAACGGGCATTCTCTCGCGAAACGTCCGGCAGCTATCGATAAACAGGGTGCAGAACAGTCGTTTCCGACAGGGAATTCGCGGGACGATGTTCGACTACGGAACCGTTGGAATCGAAGTAGCGGGCGGCGGCGGTCTCCGGTTCCAAAATATCGAAAGCCCGCGCGACGTTCGCGCGACGATAGACCGACAGGCGACGACCGCTTCGATTCCCGGAACGCTTGCGCAGTGGAACGAAGTTCTTGAAGAAGTTCGGGCACTTCGATTCGCAATAGAAGGAGGGCGAGGACGCAATCGTCGATGAGGTATGTGTCGGACGGAATAGATCCGAAACGGACTTTTTGTGAATATTGTAGCTGCGCGGTGTATTATTAGTATCGTACCAGAATAAAGTCGAGCGCGACAGCGAGGCCGGTGGCCCTCCGGAAAATCTCGGAAGGGGAAAGAAGAAGACGAACGACCCGCTGTACGACCTCCAGTGGGACCAGCAAACGCAGGACATACCGGCGGTGCACTTGAAAACGCGCGGAGAAGGAACCAGCGTCGCCATCATCGACTCGAGTATCCTGCCGAGCCGCTCCGACCTCGGGTCGCTCAACGAAGTCCTCTCCAAGAACTTCACGTCGGACGACGGCACCTTCGCGCCGGTCGGAAGCGACCACGGAACCCACAGTGCGGGTATCGTCGCCGCCGCGGGCAACGACAGTGCGAACCTCGACACCGACGGCGACGTCATCAGCCTCCCGAACGAAATAAAGAACTACATGAGCATCAGCGCAACCGGTCCAATCGGCTACCGCTGGGGCGACCCTGGCGACGGAAACGCGCAGAAAAAGCGCAACTACCCCGCTGCGTCGAACCACGTCGAAGACGAAACGTGGTCGCCGGCGTTCTACACGAACTACGGCGAGAACACGATCGATATCAGCGCACCCGGTGGCGACGCCGATCTCGATGCGCTCGACGAAATCGACGCGTCGTTCGAGCCGACCTATTCGTGGAAAGCAGGGACGAGCATGGCGGCCCCGGCGGTCGCCGGTACCGCGGCGCTGATTCGCAGTCTCGCACCCGAAATGTCGCCGCAGGAAGTTCGTGAACACCTGATAAAAACGGCTACGCCGCGCGACCCGACCTACCACGGCGACGGCCACCTCGACACGAAAGCCGCACTGGACGCGCTGGAGTAATCGACGCGATTCGTAGCGAATCGCATCGCAGTGCGGGAGGAAGAAGGGGACGTTCCCGTCCGAGAGTCACTGCTAGACAGTTTGTGTCTTCAGCAGGAAATTCGAGAGTCCATCAACTCGACGCTTCGGGGGACGCTATTCGATAAGTGGAGCCGTTTCTGTAGTGAATTATCAGTATCTTTTCGAGATGAGGTTCTATGAACAGACGGATCGACTTATGGTTCGGGCGCGGGTCTCTTTCGCGTATGGCTTCTGGCGTCCACGCACAAGTCGAAGTACGCGGCGCGGAGGGCTGTCCCGCATCTTTGGTGAGCGAGGAATGTGCGGTCGAATCCGTAACGGTCAGCCAACACGGAACTCCGGAGACGACGAAGGTTATCGGAGAGCTGACAATAGACAGTGCTGGTGACGCGCAGACGGAGTTACGGAAGGCGGACGAAGTATTCACCGACGATTCGAAATCGGTGTACCGGTACAGTCACGCGAACGGCGACTGCCCGTGTGCGCGCGTTCCGAAACACGGGTGTCCCATTCGTGACCTTCGTGTCGATGCCGGACAACTCGTTTTCTCCTTCATTGCACCGAACCTCGAAACGCTTCGAGAAGTCGTTTCGGACCTGCAATCGTGTTGCGCTGGCGTTACGGTTCGCCGCCTCACGCGATCCGATTCCCTCGACGATACGCGGTCGTTGTTGTTCGTAGACCGGAGTGCGTTCACAGAACGACAGTACGATGTGCTCCGAACCGCCCACGAGATGGGCTATTTCGAGTCGCCGAAGGAGTCGAATTCCGAAGCAGTTGCCGACGAGTTGGGAATCTCTGTAGCCACGTTCGTCGAACACCTCTCGGTCGCTCAGACGAAACTGTTGGAACAGATACTGGCGGATTGAGGAGAACGCCTGTCGTTCGCTCCGTCGAGGAACGCTCTCGAAAACACCGACTTATCGAGTGAATTGTTATCATGCCACATTAACTTAAATAAGCCCAGATATACTAGTAACAGTCCGTATCCCGACGCGACGCCGACAGTGAAACGACGCAATGGCACAAACAATTTATCGGGAAATCGGCGGACAAGACGCGGTCGAAGCGGTCATCGATGATTTTTACGACCGGGTGTTGGCGGACGAACAACTCCGGCCGTACTTCGATGGAATGGACATGAACGAACTGTACACCCATCAAGTCCAGTTCATCAGTGCGGTCGCCGGTGGTCCGACCGAGTATGCTGGAGACAACATGCGCGAAGCGCACGCGCATCTCGATATCGACGAAGACCACTTCGACGCCGTCGGGCGGTATCTCGAAACCGCGCTCCGAGAGAACGGCGTCGGGGACGACAATGTCGAGGCGATTATGGCCGAAGTCGTCGCACTGAAGGAGCCAATTCTCGGCCGATAGCGACCACCGTTCCAACGAGTTTCGCACACTCGGTTAGACGTACTCACCTTTGCTTTCGTACACCGACGGGTCGTCTTTGAACTTCCGCGCGATATCTTCGAGCGTCGTAATTTCGACGTTTTCGTGTTCCTTTACGTACTGGATGAACTCCTCGAGGTGCGGTATCATGTGTGGAAGCCCGTGGAGGTCGGGGTGGATCGTCAGCGTGTACACTCCCGCCTCGCGCCGATTGTACAGGAAATCGAACTGCCGTTTGTAGTACTGTTCGTACATCATCGCGGGGTCTTTGTATCCCGTGTGGTAGTTCGGCTGTTTGACGAACAGCATCGGCGGAATGTCGTCCCGATACCAGCTGATGGGGATTTCGACGACGTCCGTTTCCTCCCCGTACTGGTAGGGTTCCATCCACGTCTCGGGGGAATTGTCGTACTCGATCTTCTTCCACGAATCGCCCTTCCGCATCCATGTTGGTTCGAACTGCGTTTCCATCAGACTGCTGTCGTAGAGGAAATCGTGCTTTTCCACGAGGTCGGGCGTGTTCTCGCTGTACTCCCACCAACTGGCGCGGTGACCGGCGGGTTTCTCTCCCGTTACGTCCTCGATGAGGTCGATGGAGGCTTCGATGATCGCGTCCTCCTGTTCGCGGGCGAGATCCGTCGGATTTTCGTGGGAGTAGCCGTGAACGCCGATTTCGTGTCCGTCTGCCGCGACGGCCTCGACTTCGTCGCGGAACGTTTCTATCGTGTGGCCGGGGATGTACCACGACGTATCGACGTTTTCGTCCTCGAAGAGTTGGACTAGTCGAGGAATGCCTTCCTTCCCCGCCGAGATGCCTCGAGAGAGGTCTGCGGGCGAGTCTTCTCCGCCGTACGATCCGAGCCACCCCGCCACACAGTCAGCGTCGATGCCGATTGCGACGTCAATATCACTCATTGTCGAGGAGATAACGGTTCGAACGTTCTTAGAAGTATGCCCCGCTATGGGTCTAGCTCGTACTGCGGTGTGAAAAGGCGAGGAGTATTGAAACAACGGAGCGATGAGTAACTTATGCGCCCGACGATTTCGATACTCGGAACCGGCGGCACCATCGCAAGCACCGACGGTGCGGACGGAGCGACACCGAGCAAAAGTAGCGAAGCGCTCGTTACGGCCGTCCCGCAACTCGCCGACTACGCGGCCCTCGACGTGCGCGAGGTCGCCCAGCGACCCAGTTTCGACATGGATATACCAACGCTGGAGGAACTCCGGCGAGCGATACGAGAGACCGTCGAGGGGGGTGCCGACGGCATTGTCGTCACTCACGGGACAGACACGATGGAGGAGTCGGCGTACTATCTCGATTTGGCGCTCGACGTCGGCGTGCCGGTCGTCGTCACCGGCGCACAGCGGCGTCCCGACGAGGTGAGTCCGGATGGCCCCTCGAATCTCGTCACGGCAGTTCGGGTGTTCACCGACGAGCGGATTCGAAACACGGGCGGCGTCTACATCGCGTTCGACGAAGAGCTGCACGCGGCCCGCGACGCGACGAAGCGACATACGCGCAAACTCGACACCTTCGAGTCCCCCGAGAAGGGTCCGGTAGCGGTGACCACCCGAGACGAAGTTCGGTGCTACCGAGAACCTAGAAGTTACTCTGCTAATCTGGATGGAAGTGGTGACCTATCGGACATCGACGTTCGAATGGTCAAATCCGGGGCGGGCGTCGGTGGCGACCAGATAGAAGCGGCGCTCGATACGGGAGTCGATGGACTGGTTGTCGAAGGAACCGGTTTGGGGAACACGACCGCAGCAGTGGGAGATGCAATCGAGCAAGCAATTTCGACTGGCGTCCCCGTCGTCGTCACGTCACGCTGTTACGCCGGTTCGACGGCACCGGTGTACGGAACGCGCGGAGGTGGCCGAACCCTCGCGAACCACGGAGCGATGCACGGCGACGACCTCCCGACTCACAAAGCACGACTCAAACTGCTCTTGGTTCTCCGGCACGTCGATGACCCGTCCCACACGCGACGGTATTTCAGCAGGATCGGGCGATAGACCCAGTCGGAGCTCGAGCACGGTCGGATTCTCGCCCTCTCCGCACGTCAGGTCTCACCGGGTGACGCATCTTGCACTTCGATTACCTTGGCCTGCGAGAGGAATTTCTGGCCACCACCCGTGCGAATCTGAATCGTTCGACCGGGCAAATTCGGGTCGTCATCAGCAGCCGGCTCTTCTGGAACGGAGATAGCGACAACCTCGTCCAAAGTGACGGTTCGTCGCTGAATCGGATCGCCGTCGTATTCGACCGTCTCCCACGTTTCGACGTCGAAGTCTGCGATATTCGTACCGAAGTACTCCTCCGAATCCTTGTTCACTGAATCCTCCGTTTGGGACTCTCCCGCCGTCCGATTCCCGTCCGTGACCTCTTCGTGCTGGTACTGATAGAAGGATGCGAGCATCGTCATACATACAACGACCATCCAGTAAAGAGATGGCCATGAATAGTTATGCAATATTAATCGCCGCCGAAGAAATGCGGGCGAATTATTCGAGGGATGAAAGTCGGCTATCGGTGGGAGAGCAGTACCGAGACGAAATCTGACTATCCAAGGTGGAAATTCATTAGCGAAGACAAATTAGTGAGAGCTCGCTGACGAATATTTATTTTTAGAACGTGCGGGGGAATGAACCAGCCTTTCTTCGTTTGCTTGGTGAACCGGCTAGACGGTCGCGATGCGATACCGACGCTTCCCGACGATTCGAGGACGGTCCGAGTGGAAGAAGTACACATAATCCGTTTGTATCGTACACAAAAAACTTAAACGATATCCGAACAACCTATCGAGTGACGTTGTCATGCCACAAGCCGTCTTCGATAGAAGCGAATATGAACGGCGGATAGCGCGGACGAAAGAACGAATGCGCGAGGCGGAGCTAGACGCGCTTGTCGTCTCCGACCCTGCAAACATGAACTATCTCACGGGGTACGATGGCTGGTCGTTCTACGTCCATCAAGCCGTCATCGTAACCCACGACCGCGACGAACCGGTCTGGGTCGGGCGGGAGATGGACGCGAACGGCGCACGCGCGACGACGTGGCTCGCCGAGGAGAGTATCCGCTCGTACAGCGACGACCACGTTCAATCGCCGTACGACCTCCACCCGATGGATTTCTTCGCCGAGATATTGGAAGAGCTCGACGCCGAAGACGCCCGCATCGGCCTCGAGATGGACGCCTACTACTTCACCGCGAAGTCGTACACCCGACTTCAGAAGAACCTCCCCGACGCCGAGCTCGACGACGCGACGCTCCTCGTCAACTGGGTTCGAGTCATCAAATCCAAACAGGAGCTAGAGCTTATGCGTCAGGCCGCCCGCATCTCCGAAAACGCGATGCAGGCCGGACTCGACGCGGTCGGCGAGGGCGTTCCCGAATACGAAGTGGCGGCAGAAATCTACGACAGCCTCATCCGGGGAACCGACGAGTTCGGCGGCGACTACCCCTCCATCGTTCCGCTGATGCCGTCCGGCGACCACACAGGAACGCCGCACCTCACGTGGACTGACCGCCCCTTCGAGCGCGGCGATCCAGTCATCATCGAACTCTCCGGTTGTCGGAACCGGTATCACTCCCCGCTGGCGCGAACCACTTTCGTCGGCGACCCGCCCAAGGAGATGCGGCACCGAGCAGAAATCGTCGTCGAAGGACTCGAAGCGGCGCTCGACCACGTCGAACCCGGCGTCACCGCCGAATCTGTCGAGCGAGCGTGGCGCGACGTCATCGAAAAGTACGATATCGTGAAAGAGGACCGTATCGGCTACTCGATGGGACTCGGCTACCCGCCGGACTGGGGCGAACACACGGCCAGTCTCCGCCCCGGCGACGAGACGGTGCTCGAAGAGAACATGACGTTCCACACGATTCCGGGACTCTGGTTCGACGACTTCGGTGTCGAACTCAGCGAGACCTTCCGCGTCACATCGAACGGTGCCGAAGTGCTGGCCGAGTTCCCGCGGGAACTCTTCACCGCCTAACGAAGCGGAATTCCTTTTCTCGACCAACTCTGCGCGACAGCGCTTCGCCCAGCTTTTCCACCGGATGGTCGGGGGTGGTCGTTCGCCTGTCATCCCCGATTTGGGTTCGACACGACGCGCCGGGTGCGACCACCTTGTCTCCGTCGCTGGCGTTGATTTGGTCGAAGAGAATATCCCCGATTGCTCGACTCAGCGAGTAGTGCTCGGATTCGTAGCCGAACGACCCGGCCATGCCACAACAGCCCGAGTCGAGCGCGTCCACCTCGTAGCCCGCCGCACGGAGGACGTTCGCGGCGTGTCCGTCCTTCTTCGTCGCCTTCTGGTGGCAATGACCGTGGTACGTGAGACACTCGTCGGGGGCGTCGAAATCGATGGCGTCCGTCTGGTCGAACCTGTCGAAATACTCCATGACGCCGTAGGCGTTTGCCGCGACGCGCTCGACGGATTGCCCCGAGAGCAGGTCGCAGTAATCCGACTGAAACATCACGGCGTCAGATGGTTCAACTAATACCACGTCCCAGCCGTCGGCGACGCGAGGCGCGAGCGCCGAAACGTTGTGTTCGGCGCGTTCCCGGGACATGTCGAGAAAGCCCTTCGAGTGGGCTGGACGGCCCGTCGCAGTCACATCGCCGGGAATCCGAACGTGAACGCCCGCGGCCTCCAGCACTCGGACGGCGGCTTTTCCGGCGTCGGGATGGTTGTAGTTCGTGTAGGTGTCCGGAAAGAGCAGGACGCGACGCGTCGCATCCTGCTCGGAGACGCGTGCGCCACCGCGGCTCTCGAACCAGTCTTCCATACTCTCGCGATGGAACGTCGGTAGCGTTCGCTCGCGGGCGATTCCGAAGACTTTCTCGGCGATGGTGCGCGACCCCGGCAGTTTCGTGGCCCAGTTCGAGAGCGGCGCAAGGGCACTCCCGAGCGCCGAAAGCTGGTCGATGTTCGCAAAGATTTGGTCGCGGATGCTCGCGCCGTTTCGCTGGTGATGTTCGTGTTCGACTTCCGCCTTGAGCTTCGCCATATCGACCTCGCTGGGGCAGTCGCGGGCGCAGCCCTTACAGCCGATACAGAGATCCATCACCTCGCGCATGAACTCCGCGTCGAACTGCTCGTCTTTCGAAAACTCGCCGCTCATGGCTTGGCGGAGCATATTGGCTCGTCCCCGGGTGCTGAGGCTCTCCTCTTCGGCGGCCCGGTAGGTCGGGCACATCACGCCGCCGGTCGTCTCCTGCCCGCCGCGACAACCGCCACAGCCGTGACAGAGTTCGACCATCCCCTGAAAACCGTTCTCGTTCTGCCAATTGAGGGTCGGGTCGAATCCCGAGTCGAACTCGTAGTCGGGCGAGAATCTGAGGTTTTCGGTCATATCCACGTCGCCGCAGACCTGTCCGGGGTTGAGGAGCCAATCGGGGTCGAAGGCGGATTTGAGGTCGCGGAACACCTCCCAGACGCGCTCGCCGTACAATTTTCGGTTCCACTGGGTTCTTGCGCGTCCGTCGCCGTGTTCGCCCGAGACGCTCCCGCCGTACTCGACCACGAGGTCGGTCACGCCGTCCGCGATGGCTTCCATCTGATTCACCCCCGCCGTACTCTTCGTGTCCACGAGCGGGCGCATGTGCATGCAACCGGGGCCAGCGTGAGCGTAAAAGCTGGCGAAGGTATCGTTCTCTTCGAGCACGCGCTGGAAGTCGGCGACGTAGTCGCCGAGGTGCTCGGTCGGAACCGCGGTGTCCTCGATGAACGAGATGTGCTTCGCGTCGGACGTTCGGGAGAGCAGGATGGGCATCCCGCTCTTTCTGAGTTTCCACAGTTGTGCGCGCTCGGCGTCCTCGTACGCTTCCAAAGCGGCGAACGCACCCGATCGATCGGCGGCTGTGTCAGCGACCGAATCCTCGACAGATGCCTCGTTTGTCGAGGGTTCATCGCCGACGCGGTCGGCGACGAGGTCGGCGACTTTCTCGCGTCGTTCGTCGTCCGAATCGGCGTAGAATTCGACCAGCAGTGCCGTCTCGGTGCCGTCCGGAAGACGCGCGGCGACCTCGGCGAACTCTTCGGTCTCCCGCGCGAGGTCGAGCAGTACATCGTCGATGGCCTCGACGGCCGCCGGGTCGTGGTTGCGCACGATGGCGTCCACGTCGACCATCGCGTCGAGAAGGTCGCGGTACGCGAGTAGGGCGACGGACTTCGTTTCCGGAATCGATTCGAGTGAAACGGTCGCCTCCGTGATGACGCCGAGCGTCCCTTCACTCCCGGCGAAGAGCCGAGCGAGGTTGATTACGCCTTCCTCGCTCACGGCTTCGCTGTTCACGTCGTTCGAGGCGCGACGCGCACCGCGCGATTCTGCTATCAATCGGTCGAGATTGTATCCCGAGACGTTGCGTTTGAGTTGGGGATAGGCGTCGCGAACCGCGTCCGACTCCTCGTCGATGACGCGGCGAACCGCGTCGTATATCTGCGCTTCGCGGTCGCCTTCGGGGTCGGCGCGGTTCCGGAGTTCGTTGATGGTCAGCTCGCCAAACGTCGTCACGGTTCCGTCCGACAGGACGACTTCGATTTCCTCCACGTAGGCGTCTGTCTTGCCATATTTCAACGAATGCGCGCCGGTCGAGTTGTTGCCGATTGCGCCGCCGAGCGTGCTCCGATTTCCGGCGGCGGGGTCGGGCGCGAACTTCAGCCCGTGCCTGGAGACCGCCCCGTTTAACTCCGCGAGGACGGTTCCGGCTTGCGCTCGCACCCGTCGTTCGTCGGCGTCGATATCGACGACGTCGTCCATGGCGACGGTAAAATCGAGGACGACTGCCTCGTTGACCGCCTGTCCGGCAAGGCTCGTTCCGCCGCCCCGAGGAAGAACCGGAATCCCGCGCTCGGCGCAGTACTCGACGACCGCGGCGACATCCGCGGTCGATTGCGGGAGGACGACGCCGACGGGCGTCACCTCGTAGGCGCTGGCGTCGGTGGCGTACAACTGTCGAGAGTACTCATCGAATCGAACCTCACCATCGATGCGGTCGGTGAGGTCTGCCACGAGGGCGGAGCGCGCGACGTCGCCGCCGACGTAGTCGTAATCGGCCCGCGAGTCGTTTGCTGGTTCGACGGTCGAGTCGGTGTCGGCGTCTACGTCCGCGCGTTGGCGGGACGGTCTGGGGTCTTGCGATGCCATCGTCTCGTTACGCGGAATCCGGTGCGAGCACTCGATTTTCCAACGATTCCCCGGCGTCGAGCCGTTCGACGTTTTTCGCGACGATGTCGGCGAGCCGCTCCCAGTGGCGCGGCGTGTGTCCGCCGGTGTGGGGCGTGATGAGACAGTTTTCGAGATTCCAGAGCGGATGGTCGGCCGGAAGCGGTTCGGGGTCGGTCACGTCGAGCGCCGCCCCGCGAATCTTGTTCGACCGGAGCGCGGAGACGAGAGCGTCCGTATCGACGATGCCCCCCCGTGCGGCGTTGACGAGGACGGCGTCCGGCGGTAGCGTCGCGAATTCCGATTCCCCGACGAGGCCGCGCGTCGTCTCGGTGAGCGGACAGGCGACGACGACGTACTCGCTCCGCGAGAAAGCCTCGTGGACGGCGTCCTCCTCGAACCCGACGACTTCGCCCGTCGGGCCGCCTTTCTCCGGCGAGTAACGAACACCGATGGTCTCCACGTCGAACCCCTGGAGACGCTGGACGACCGCCTTCCCGATGGAGCCGAGCCCGATGACCGTGACGGTGCTGTCGGTGAGTTCGCCAGACTGGAAATGTCTCCACTCGGCGCGTTGTTTGCGTCGCCACCCCTCGTGGAGGCGGCGCGCGAAGACGAGCACGTTGCCGATGGCCTGCTCGGCAATGCCGGGGGCGTGGATTCCGCCGGCGTTCGTCACGGCGACGCCGCGTTCCGCGACGGCGTCCATCGGGACGTGGTCGGTTCCGGCGAAGGTGCACGCGAACAGTTCGAGGCGCTCGGCGCGGTCGAGCAAGTCTTCCTCGACCGTGATGCCGGTGACGACTCGCGCGTCGGCGACGAGTTCGCGCTCCTGTTTCGGAGTTCGAGCGAGCGCGACCGTCCGGTCGGGAAGGCGTTCGCGCAACTCCTCGGCGTACGATTCCATCGAAAGTCCTTCCGTCCCCTCGCGGAGGACGACAATATCCGGGTTTGCACTCATTCTTTCACCATCGCGTCACCCGACGCGAATCGATAATCGAATCATTGTGACAGCCCACCTTAGTCCTTTTGTGTAGTCGATGTCAACGAAAAGTGTTTACAATTAAGTAGTCGGAGCGTGTCAGTACTACACATGTCCGAGTCGATACGAGACCGCCTCTCTGACGTTCGGCGCGAGTTCCACCGGTATCCGGAGCCCGCGTGGTGCGAGTTCCACACGACCCACCGACTCGTCGAAGAGCTACGCGAAATCGGCGTCGACGAACTCGCCGTCGGAACCGAGGCATACGACAGCGACGACCGGATGGCCGTCCCCGAAGACGACGAAATCGAGCAGTGGTACGAACGAGCGCTCGAACGCGGTGCCGACCCCGACCTCCTCGATACAATGGCGGGCGGAAACACGGGTGTCGTCGCCGCCCTCGACAAGGGCTCCGGGCCGACGGTTGGTCTCCGAGTCGATATCGACGCCCTGTTCATCGAGGAATCGACGGCGGACGACCACGCGCCCGCGGCGGAAGGATTCCGGTCGGAGGGGGACGGGACGATGCACGCCTGCGGGCACGACACCCACATGACGTGGGGTCTCGCTGTCCTCGAAGCCATTGAGGAGAGCGATTTCGAGGGGGAACTCGTCGTCTTCTTCCAACCCGCCGAGGAGGTGTCGGGCGGCGGTCATCCGATGGCCGAGAGCAGGTTCGCCGACGACCTCGACTACCTCTTCGCCGTCCACGTCGGTCTCGACCACCCGACGGGCAAGGTCGTCGCCGGTATCGAGCGACCGCTCGCCATGTGCCACGTCGATGTGACGTTCGAAGGAACGTCCGCACACGCGGGCAAAGCGCCCGAAGAGGGAGATAACGCGATGCAAGCGCTCGGAACCGCAATCCAGAACGCTTACGCCATCCCGCGCCACTCGGAGGGGATGACCCGCGTGAACCTCGGGAGGGCGGAAGCGGGCACCGCGAGCAACGTCATCGCCGAGCGCGCGCACGTCGCGGCGGAGGCGCGCGGCGAGACGACCGAGCTGAAGGAGTACATGAAATCCCGCCTCACGAGAACGCTCGAATCGGCCGCCGAGATGCACGGCTGCGACGTAGATATTGACGTCGTGAGCGAATCGCCGCGCGCCGACAGCGACGCCGAACTCGCCGAAATCGTCGCGGACGCGGCCCACGATACCCACGGCGTGAACTCGGTCGTCCCGGCGGCTGATTTCGGAGCCAGCGAAGACGCGACGTTCCTGATGGAGCGAGTGCAGGAAGGGGGCGGTTTGGCGACGTACCTCATCGTCGGCACCGACCACCCGACGAGCCACCACACCCCGACATTCGACGTGGACGAACGAAGCCTCGGTATCGGCGTCGAGGTTCTACGGAAGTCGATACTCGCCGTCGCGGCGGACGACCCATGAGTTCCGAGCGACCGAACGACGGGGTGCCGACCGCGGAGGAGGTCGTCGCGCTCGCCAACGTGGAAGACGCCCAAACCCGACTTGAAGGGGTGGTGCACCGAACGCCGCTCGACCGCTCGACGACGTTCGCGGAACGGAGCGGGGCGGCGTCGGTGGGACTCAAACTGGAGAACATGCAGCGAACCGGCTCGTTCAAAATCCGCGGCGCGTACAACGCGATGTCCCAACTTTCGTCGGTGGAGCGCGGCGTCGTCGCGTCGAGCGCGGGCAACCACGCACAGGGGGTCGCCCTCGCGGGGCAGTTGCTCGACATCGAAACGACCGTCGTCGTTCCTGAGGTGACCCCCTCGGCGAAGCGAGAAGCGACTCGCGGCTACGGTGCCGAGGTCGTCGTCGAGGGCGACACTTACGAGCGCTCCTACGAGTACGCCCTCGACCTCGCCGACGAGAAGGGACTGTCGTTCGTTCACCCGTTCGACGACGAGGAGATTATCGCGGGACAGGGAACCGTCGGCATCGAACTGCTCAAACAGTATCCCGAACTGGATACCGTTCTCGTCTCCATCGGCGGCGGTGGGCTGATTTCCGGTATCGCGACCGTACTCAAGGCTCACGACCCGGACATCCGCGTTGTCGGCGTCCAACCCGAGGGGGCATTCCACGCCAAGCCATCGCTCGAACGCGGTGAAATCCACGAGCTACCGGACGTGGACACCGTCGCGGAGGGCATCGCCGATGCGCGCCTGTTGGAGAAGACCTTCGCCGTGGTCAGCGAGCGCGTGGACGACGTGGTCAGCGTCAGCGACCGGGAGATGAGCGTCGCCGTGACGCTCCTCGCCGAACGCGCAAAGAGCGTCGCGGAGACCGCGGGCGCAGCGCCGCTCGCGGCGCTGCTCTCCGGCGCGGTGGATGCGGAAGGCGAACACGTCGCCGTCGTCGTCTCCGGGGGGAACGTGAACCTCGCGGAGCACGCCGAACTCACGCGAACCGGGCGGATGGAGCTCGGGCGGTACGCCGAGGCGCGCCTCGGCGTCGCCGACTGGCCGACCGGTCTCGATTCCCTTACGGCGACGGTCGAGCGTCACGGCGCGGAACTCGACGTGTTGGAGCGCGCGCGACGAACCGCCGCAGACGACCCGAATCGGACGCCCGTCACCGTCGGCGTGGCGGGTAGCGGGCCCGAGCATATTTCGGACGTGATGGACGCCCTGGACGGGCAAGACGGAATCGCGGTCGAAGATGACACCCTCGATTGAATCGTCTTCGAATTCGGTTTTCGCGGTCAAAACTCGTCGAAGGGCGTTCACGCCGCGTCGATAGCATCGTTCAGAATGGAGATGCCGAGTTCGATTTCGCGCTCGGTCGAGTCCAGCGGCGGGAGCAGACGGATGGTTTTCTCGCCGCAACCGAGGGTGAGCATCCCGCGTTTCAGCGCCTCCTGAACGACCGCATCGCGCCGCTCCGCCGTATCGAATTCCACGGCGAGCATTAGCCCCTTTCCGCGCACGTCGTCCACTTTCGGGGACGCGCCGTCTCGGAGCAGTTCTTTGGCTTGCCGACCGCGTTCGGTCGCGTTGGCGAGTAAGTCGTGTTCCTCGATGGCTTCCAGCGTGAACACGCCCTGCATCGACGAGAGGAGGTCGCCGCCGCCGAACGTCGAGCCCAGGCGATTTTTCTCCGACGGGAAGACGTCCGAGCGAGAGATGGTCGCGCCGACGCGGAGGGCTTTCGCGCTGGCGATGACGTCGGGTTCGATGGGATAGTGGTCCGCCGCCCACATCTCGCCGGTTCGACCCACGCCGGACTGGATTTCGTCTACGACGAGTGGAATGTCGTACGTCTCGCAGACGTCGCCCACTTCGGCCATGAACTCGGTGCTCGGAAATCGATAACCTCCAACGCCTTGAATCGGCTCTATGACGACGAACGCAACCTCCTCGGGGTTGACGTGGCCGCCCTCGGGTTGGAGCGCGCTCCGGAGTTGCGAACCGTCTCCCGTAAAAAATCCGCAGTCGCAGGTTTCGGCGGTGCCGTCGCGGTCGTCGCAGAACGGAACCGTGCGAACGCCGGCTATTTCGGGGTAGTGGCGCGTGTACACTTCGTTCGAACGAGTGACGGAAAGAGTGCCGAGCGTTCGGCCGTGAAAACTCCCGTCGAAGGTGTAGGAGTACTTGGCAGTCGGGTTACGGTCGTGGGTAATCTTCATCGCATTTTCCATCGCCTCGGCGCCCGAATTCGAGAGGAAGACGGTGTCCATTCCGTACTGGTCGGAGACATCGACGAGCTTCTCGACGAGGTGGCTCGACGCCGGAAAATCGGCTGTTTTCGGGGATTCCCCGGAGCCGAAGTACATGTCCTGCCCGGCGATTTTCATCGGTTCGACCAGCGAAAATTCGCGCAGTTTGGAGAGCAGTTTCTCGTTGTTGTATCCGAGCGGCGCCGCACCGATGTGACAGGTGAAATCGAGGAGGACGTTCCCGTCCACGTCGGAGACGAACGGACCGTCCGCGTCGCCTGTCACGTCCCAGACGAACTCGTGTGAAAACTCGCTCGGTGCCGCGTGTTCGTGATGAAAATCAATCCATTCTTGCGCATTTTCCCCGGGAAACGCGCCCACGTCGGGGTTTGCCGTGTCCCTATCCATACACAAAGTTCGTATATACCGTTATTAAAACTTGTTGTCGATTCCGCGAGAGTAGGCAGCCGCCGGACAAACCGGCGGGTGGTCAGTCGTCGGCAGTCGGAGGTTGTTTGGGGGATTCCGGTTGATCCGTCGCGTCGGACGAACCGATGAGTTTAGTCTGATCCTGGAGCAACACGCGGCCGTACTCCGAGCTGAACTCCTTGATGAGTCCGAGCATCGCGGTGAAGCAGACAAAGGCGAACGGGGTACCCGTGATGATGGCCGCCTGCTGGAGCGTGTCGATGGCCCCCCCGCCGATCGTCATGAGGATGGCGGCGGTCATCCCCAGGACGACGCCCCAGAAGACCCGGTTGATGTTCGACGGATGGGCCTTCCCGCCGGTGGTCATCATCGATACCGCGAGCGTCGAGGAGTCCGCCGACGTGATGAAAAACGTCGTCACGAGCAACATGAATGCCAGCATGAACACCGTCCCGAAGGGGAACGCGCCGAAGAGGATGAAGCCGGAGGCCTCCGCGCCGGGCGGGGCGTCGGCCAGCACCTGGCTGAAGTCGGCGATACCGTTGTGCTGGGCCCAGACCGCGGAGCCGCCGACGACGGTGAACCACGGAATGGTCGCCGCCGAGGTCGCGACGATTCCGGTGAACGCGACTTCGCGGACGGTCCGACCCTTCGAGATGCGCGCGATGAACAGTCCGGCGAACGGCGACCACGAGAGCGCCCACGCCCAGTAGAACACCGTCCAACTGTTGGCCCACTCCGTTCCACCGTCGACACCCGCCCCGGTAAAGAGGCTCATCGAGACGAAGTCAGTGATCATCCCGCCGAGCGCCTGCGTCCCAAGCAGCATAAGGAATACCGACGGGCCGACGATGAACGTCGTGAGCAGCAGGAGTATAAACAGCACCATGTTGAAGTTCGAGAGTCGGCGGATACCGCGATCGACCCCAAGTACCATCGAGACGGTGAACAGCAGCGTCATCACCGTTACGACGACGATAACGCCGAGGTCGCCGAGGTTGATACCCCACTGGAAGTTGAGTCCGGAGATGAACTGGCTCCCAATGAACCCGAGCGACGTCGCCACGCCCCCGATGGTCGCGAACACAGCGATGACGTCGATGATCTTCGCGAGCGGACCGTCAAGGTTGTCCTTGCCGAGAACCGGCGTGAGCGCCGAGGAGACCCTGAGCGGGACGTCGTCGTAGTTGTACGCGAAGTAACCAATGGCGATGCCCATGATGGTGAAGACGGCCAGTTGCGGGAGCGCCCAGTGGAAGAGCGTCTGCTGAACTGCGATGGTCATCGCCTCGGCCGACCGCGCCTGAACGTCGAACAGGGGCGAGGGGTTGTCGTAGTAGAACAACGCCTCCGTCGGACCCCAGAAGACGACGCCGGCGGCGAACCCTGCCGAGTATAACATTGCGAAGAAGGAGAGGAAACTGTACTCCGGCGGTTCGTCGCCGAACTTGATCTTTCCCCACGGCCCGATGATCAGGAACAGCAGGAAGATGACGATGAGGAAGACGATGAGCAGCAGCGCCCAGTTGAGATACTGATTCATTATGCTGTTGGCGATGCCGATTCCGTCCTGAACCGTGGTCGGGCTGATGAAGTACAGGACAATCAAACCGACCGTCAGGCCAGCGCCGAAAAGGAAAATGAACGGGTCGAGTTCCTCGCGGAAGCGACCGACCGCGCCCAAGTCGTCCGAACTACTCACGTGCGATCACCTCGCTCGGGGTCGTGAACTGCCGACCGTTTCAGGGTGCGGTCGACCGAGATGCTCCTCAGCCGGACTCCGAGTCGTTCTTCCGATGGTATCACGCTCCGTCCGAGCCGATTTCGTATGGTATTGTTCATGGAAGATTCCTCACAAACCGTGCGGTTTGATGACGTACGTCAAGTCAGTCGTGAAATATCGTGATAAACGTTACGATTATTGAAACCAGCGGATACGATTTACGTTTACAGAATTGGTGTCGGACATTACCTGTGATCCTCTATTACAGTATGCATAAATTACATCTTCGTCGGTAAACTATCTATCGGGCAGTACGAAAACTTATCTCAGGAAGTTAGCGCAGTCGTTCTGAATCGACCGTAAACGATTGTCGAAATCCGTTTGTATCTCTCGCACGGTTGACGACGCCGATTCAGCGCGTCGGTCAATCGTGGTTTTCTGCTCGAACGATGGTCGATTTTGGAACTCCGCAACCCTTAATCACGGCCATACACAAAATCTGTATATGAGTGATCAGGCCGACGAAATTGACTCCCCGAATGAACTCGCCTACTCCGCCGACAGGGACCGAGGTATCCTCACGCCGAGCGATAGGGAGTACCTAATCGGACGGAAATCCGACTACACCGAACACTCGAAGAAACAGAAACGAAATCGAATCCGCCGACGCCTCCGCAACGCCATCCTCGACTTTACGATTCTCTTCGAGCATCTCGAAGGCCGCGACCGAGAAACCGTCTTCAATCCCGACGACGACGCGCGAGACGCCTACACGCAGGGAATCACCGATATGCTCGCGTTCCTTCACCTCGGGACGATGGGCTACTACACACCGTTCAAGGACATGCTCGCACAGGGGGTCAACAAGGCAGAACAGGAGTTGGCCGGGTCGGACTACCGCATGGTAACCGTGGACTTCAACGTCGATCCCGTCGGACGAATCGACGTGGACGAGGTCATCGACAAACTCGAATTCGGTGACTTCGAGGAAGTTACCGACGAGGAACTCCGCGCGTTTGTCCGCCTTCTCGCCGAATCCGACGATTTCTCCGCGACATCCATGCGTTCAGACATGAAAGAACAGATGAGCGAGTTCATCGAGAAGGTCAACGCAGCGACGGAGCAGCGAGACCAGCGAGTAGAGGAACTCAACGACTGATTGTCGCCACTGATCAGCCGAGGTACGCCACCGCGTCCATCTCGACGCGCACGTCCCCTGGTAGCCGCGCGACCTCAACACAAACTCTCGCAGGCGGGTCGCCGGGGAATCGTGCGCCGTAGGCGTCGTTAACCGCGTCGTAGTCGTCCAGTTCCGTCAGGTAGACGGTCACTTTGACGACGTCGTCGAGTCCGTCGCCCCCCGCTTCGTCGACGACGGCGGCGACGTTGTCCAGCACTTGGTCGGTCTGGGCGTGGATGTCGCCCTCAACGTCGTCGCCAGTTTCGGGGTCGACGGGACCGTAACCAGAGACGTACAGCGTGTCTCCGGCGCGAACGCCTTGCGAATACGGATTGTCGTTGCGCGGTGCTTCGTCTGTCACGATTCGGTTGGTATTACTCATAGTCGATTTTGGGTATGGTGGTCAGTATGGTAAGTCGGAATGCGGTTCAGGCGGTCTGCTGTTCGGCGGTCACCTGCTGGATGGCCTCGACAATGACGTCCATCGCCGTCTCGGCCAGCTCCTCGGTGAGAACGAGCGGCGGGAGGAGTCGCAATACGTTCCCGTGTCGCCCGGCTTTCCAGACGAGGACGCCGCGTTCGTAACAGTACCGTTGGATGGCTTTGACAGTCTCTTTGTCCGGGCTCCCCTCTGCGTCAACGAACTCGGCACCGATGAACAGCCCTTTTCCTCGAACCTCGCCGATTCTATCCGTTTCCATCGCGACGTCGCGCAGGCGGTTTCGGATGGACGTACCGAGTTCACGTCCGTGAGCGAGCAGGTCGTGGTCTTGAATGTATTCGATGGCTCGCGTGCCTGCACGCATCGCCACGACGTGCCCGCGGTACGTTCCTGCGTGGTCGCCCGGCCCCCACGTGTCGAGATCTTCGTGGTACATCGTCGCCGAGAGCGGGAAGCCGACGCCGCCGAGCGCCTTGGCCGTCGTCATCGCGTCCGGAGTGACGTCGTACCACTCGCTCGCCCACCATTGGCCGGAGCGACCGAGCCCACTCTGTATCTCGTCGAAGACGAGGAGCACGTCGTTGTCGTCGGCGATTTCTCGCAGCCCCGCAAGGAAGCCCTCGGGCGGCGTGATAACGCCGCCCTCGCCCTGAATCGGTTCGACAAAGATACCCGCCGGGTTCGCCAGCCCGCCGTACGGGTCTTCGAGAATCGCTCGAACCTCTTCGAGCGCGCGATCGACAGCTTCCTCCGGCGTCTTGTCCTGCCCAAAGGGATGGGGATAGGGAGCGTGGACGACGTCCGAGAGGAGCGGCGTGTAGTGGCCCTTGAAGCCCTTGTTTCCGGTGAGGCTCATCGCACCGCTGGTCGCGCCGTGGTACGCACCGCGGAAGGCGATGAGACCGTCGCCGCCCGTGTTGTACTTGGCGAGCTTTATCGCCGCCTCGATGGCGTCGCTACCGGTCGGCCCGCCGAAGACAACCCGATTGTTTCCGCGAAGTTGTCCGGGGGCAATCTCGTCGAGTTTTTCGATGAGTTCGAGACGCGCCTCGGTCGGAAAGTCGACGGTGTGAACGAGTTTATCCGCCTGTTCGTGCACCGCGTCGAGAACGTACGGATTCGCGTGCCCGACGTTCAGTACGCCGATACCGGCAAACATGTCGATGTACGTGTTTCCGTCGGCGTCGCGAACCGTCGCACCCTTACCCGCTTCGAACGCAATCGGGATGTCCTCGGGGTAGGCGACAGCACTGCTATCGATTTCGCGTTGTTTTTCCAGTAATTCCCGCGTGTTCGGTCCGGGGACGGTATCGACGTTCGGTGCATCCTCGTAGTGAAGTTGGTCGATCGGTGGCCCAGCCGTCATACGGCATACCATGTGAAACGATTATAAATAAGTTATCCACGAATTTCATAGAGAACATAAACGGATTTTGTATTCACCACTGGTGTTGTGTTCAATTACAAGTAATAGCACACACGATTTTTGTAACCAATTTGCGGTTCCACCGACGAGTCGGAAACAACCTCTTACGAGATAAATGCTGACAATTACTTCTCGACGACTCGGGGAATGGTTTGGTTCTGAAATTACCATCTTTCCGACACTATCAACGGGACGAACCTTCGATCATCCTCGCTTCAAACAAAACGTTACGCGTACAGGAAAGCGCTCGCCGATGCAGGCATCCCCGTTTAGCACACCCACTACGAAAATATGATTGCGATTTTGGCAACATGAACCAGCTTGTAGAACCGTTTCCCGCAATCGAAGCGACGAACGACGTGCAGACGCGATCCGGTAGAGCACTTCGGGGGGGGAGTTCGAGTAAACGCCCAATGGAACCCACAGCGGAATCAACTATCGAAACTACTGGCTATCGAGAAAATATAGGCCGGGTCTGTGAACTCAGCTCCGTTCGTACTCATCCAGCCACTCCGCAACTATTTCTTGAATCGCGATGGTTGTCGTGCCGATATTCAACATCTGATATCCATTATTTGCCTTTTCGTTGACATCACTCATTCCGAAGCCGAGTCCTCCTACGGGGACGCCCCGCTCGACACTACGCGAGCGAACGGTTTCGATAGCGTCCTGCACATCCGGATGGTCAAGTTCACCGGGGTGGCCAACTGCGACTGAAAGGTCGAACGGCCCGATGAAGACGAAGCCGAGGCTAGGAACATCCAGAATTGAGTCGATATTCTCGACTGCTTCGAGAGACTCTATCGTCACCCCGATAAGTACGTCTTCGTCTTCGGTAGCGGCGTAGTCGTCATCCAGACCCCACCGGCTCGCTCGTGGAATCGCGAGACCACGTTCGCCTGGCTCACCGTCGTAGTGGAAGTACGCCGCGCGTACGATGTCCCGGACTTCGTCCGCCGTATCGACGTGTGAGAGGAACACGTTCCTTACGCCAGCGTCCAGTGCTTTCCGGACAAGCGCCGGCTCTGTAACCGGTACCCGAACCAACAGCTCCGTCCCCGTAAGCTCACTCGCACGGAGTAACTGTTCCACTGCCGTTGCATCCCATGGACTCGGGCCAGCGTGTTCGAAATCGATCCAGACGAAATCGAGTCCGAGACCGCCGTACAGTTCGATAAGTGTCGGAGAGTACGCGTCTTCGGCCATCCCAAGCGTAATTTCGTCATTTTCGAGCCGTTTCCGCAAACTGGTTGTATTTCTCGATTGTACCATACGTATTCCCCCGGAGACCAACCAGAGTGATTCCCTCGGTGCGTTTTCGCGGCGCTTCAATTCACGATCGTTTCGTGCTGTTACTCTGGTGGCGAACGCACCAGATGCAGTATGCTAGCAACAATGATAGCCCTACTGGTCTCCGTCGGTAAGTCGCACAACGCGACTAGCGTAACCGGTTTCTCTACTCCTTCAAAGAAAATTCCTCGGGAGAATCCAGGTGCAGAGACGTTTGACATCGACAAGTCGTCACCGAGTAAATTGTTGCAACGGGCTGAAAACCGGATAGTCACGGAATTCGTCGCTGGAATCCACATAGCGAGCAAACCTCACCAGTAACATTTGACTTCGTTGATGATCCTACTGATAAACCAATCAGGAGAGTGGCACGGGGTTCTACTCTTCTGTGGGAAACACTTCGTAGTGCTTCACTGCCGGTTCGAATTCCAAGAGAAAGCTTTCATCTTCCGGATAATATTTTGCTGTTTCAATATCTGAGCCAGCAAATCGTTCGACTGCAGCTTTTGACTCCCAGAAAGTAAGGGTGAGAAAGTGCGCCTCGTCATCTTCGAGGCGTCGAAGAACATACGAGCCCCGATTGCCGCTGATAGCCTCGTAGTCCGGAATTGCTCGCTGGTTCAAAAATTCCAGATATTCCTCCGCCTTCTCTGTCGGTGTTCTTCCGTGCCAGATCCGAGCAATCATACACCCCTCAAGCTAGAGTCAGCCATAACCGTATCGCCCCCCAAAATTTGGGTTCACTCGAGAAGTGGTGAAGCAGTTCCGACGAAACATCTGATTCGTTTACTGGTTGAGTTGACTGGTGACAGCACGGTTAAGACGATATACAGCGTCACCTAGCTGCGAACCATGGAGCACTACTGATGAGTCACACCGACATTCAACCATTCACTATTGAAATCGACCAGGACGAACTTGACGACCTGTCCGAACGACTCGCTCGTACCCGCTGGCCCGATGAACTTCCTGGTGTTGGATGGGATTACGGTGTCCCCCTCGACTACCTGAAAGAGTTAGCCGAGTATTGGCAAACGGACTACGATTGGCGCAAACACGAAACGGCACTCAACGACTTCCCCCAATTCACCACTACCATCGACGGACAAACCATCCACTTCCTGCACGTCCGTTCGGAAGAACCCGATGCCATGCCGCTGATCCTCACCCATGGCTGGCCTGGCTCGATCGTGGAGTTCCTGGATATCATTAGACCCCTCACCAACCCGGAAGCGCACAGTGGTGACCCCGCCGATGCCTTCCACGTGGTGGTTCCCTCGATCCCTGGGTTCGGGTTTTCTGGGCCGACCCACGAGACGGGATGGACCCAACAGCGCATCGCAGCTGCCTTTGCTGAACTCATGGATCGACTTGGCTACGATCGGTACGGCGCTCAAGGCGGAGATGTCGGTGCCGGAGTTTCCCCGGACCTTGGACGGGTTGCTCCCAATCATGTCGTTGGAATCCACGTCAATGCCGCCACCGTTGGGTTCATGCCATTCCCACCGCTTGATGACACCGAACTAGACGAACTCTCCGACAGAGAGAAAGACCGTGTGAACAGAATTGAACACTTTATGAACGAGCAGTTCGGGTACGCACAGATCCAATCCACTCGGCCACAAACCTTGGCCTACGGGTTAACTGATTCGCCAGTGGGCCACCTGGCTTGGATCGTGGAAAAGTTCCAGGAGTGGACCCATGGCACCGAGCGCCCCGAAGACGCGGTCGACCGCGACCGGCTACTTACCAATGTGATGCTCTATTGGCTCACCGCCACTGCCGGCTCTTCTGCCCGTCTCTATTATGAGGATGCCCACTCTGACCAGTGGCCCCAGCCCTCCGATGTTCCTACTGGTGTCGCAGTCTTCGCCGAGGACGTCGCCATCCGACGCTATGCCGAACAGACCAACAACATCGTGCACTGGTCGGAGTTCGATCGTGGCGGCCACTTTGCCGCCATAGAAGTTCCCGAGTTGCTCGTCGATGACCTGCGGGAGTTCTTCCGAGCGCTCCGGTGACTACAGATCTGTTCGATCTGCGGGTATTGGTCGATCTGAAAAGGCGATATTCTTTTCTCACTAAAATCAGCCTCCTTGACGACGTGATGATAACCGATCTCCCCGCCTATTTTCAGTCGCATCGTGGGTTACGAGTTGAGACGACCGTCTCGTTGAACACTGCTGCTATCACACGAATTCCATGATGACTTTCGTTTCGATTTTCCGCAAGTGCTCACCGATCGTCCCCGCAGAGATATTCACTCGATCTGCAAGGTCGCTGAGGGTCGCGCGCCGCGGTATCTCGTAATAGCCTTCATCGATCGCTAGTTCTAACAGTTCTTGCTGGCGATCCGTCAGCAGGGACGCGAGCTGGCGCATATCCGGGTGGTACTCGCCGATCCCTTCGAGCGTAATCTGAATCCCGTCGGGAATTTCCGTGATCACCTCTCGGATCTTCTCGTCCTCTCCAATCATGGTTACCCGAAGCCCACCCTGATCGGTGTATTCCATCGGCCAGTCCACGACGATCTCGTACCGTCGGAATATACTAAGGAGGTCGGTCATGAGGGCATTTGCTCGAAAGTGGAGGTAGACGAGCCCTTCCGATGCCTCGGAACGCTCGACAGACAGCACCTCTGGATCCGCCTCTAGTACTTCCGTACTCTGTTCGAGGTCACCACGGAGTTGATAGAGTGCTACGCCGGTTCCGTCATCCAAGAGGTTGATGTAGTGAATCGCTTCACCTTCCACCGCTGGATCAGTAGCGTACTCACCGTTAGAACAGCGTTCATCGTCGATCCGAGGAATGACGAACGTAATATATCTCATACTATCGATTCGTTCTCTGTGTCTATAGTGCCTAGGACAACTGTATTCGGTCACTCAGTCTAGTACCGAGTTGAATGTACTGCGTCTGTCGCGGACGGTGGTGCATCAAAGAAAGAGTATGCGGTATGCGTATTTAAACCCGCCTCAGATGTACGGCGCTATTCGCATGCTTCGGTGGATCGTCCATATCACCAACGCATGCCGAGCAGAAACGCTGAAAGAAACAACACGAACCGAACTGAAACGAAATCACCAACTCTCGGCCAGACGATCGTCGCCGCGCTCTCCGAGCGCTTTGACCTTGCCGAGCATCGGCGGTATCTCGCACGCGATCTCGAAGGGGTGGTACTGGATCTCGGTGCGGGGAGCGGTGCAATGATCCCGTACCTGCAAACAGCAGTCCAGCGCGAGCCAGCGCTCCACCTGCATGCAATCGAACCGGATCCCAACAGGCGGGAGCAGGCGAAGCAAACAGCCAGCACGCACGATCTGGACATACAGCTGCGATCAGGACGGGCTGAATCCCTGCCCTATGCGGACGATACGTTCGACGTGGTCATCGCCTCCGCGGTGTTCTGTACGGTAGAAGATCCTTCTCGGGCCCTCGAGGAAGTCCATCGCGTCGTGAAGTCGGATGGCGTATTCCGCTTTCTCGAACACGTTCGGTCGGACGGTTGGCGTGGCTACGTCCAGGATGGGGTGACACCACTCTGGAAACGGATCGACAACGGTTGCCACCTCAACCGACGAACAGACGACTGGATCGCAGCAGGTCCCTTCGCTCTCAACGAGATCGAAACGCTAAGTATCGGTGTTAGCCCGTCCAGACCCTTCGTGCGCGGAACTGCCACGCCAGTGAGCCGTACCGAGACTGACAGCCGAATCGATAGGAGAGAGCATGTCTCTTCGTCTGTGTTGGAATCCTCAAGTGAGGATATATAACAGGAGTCGTACTGAAACATGAACACGAAAACAACTGTATTGACAATCCTCGGCGCCATCGTGGCGCTTCTCGGAATGTTATGGTTAGTTCAAGGCCTCGGAATCATCCAGATAGGCCCAATTTTGTGCGTCGCAGACTGCGAACCGATCACTGGAAGATCGATGCAGTGGACGGTCATCGGCGCGATAGCCCTGTTCGTGGGGATCGTCATTGTCCGAGCAGGGATGAGACGGTCCCCGGAGAAAGGAGACTAACAATGGAACTAAGGAAGGTTGTACCGCGGCGGACGCTCCTCGAGGCGCGCGCCTCGCCGACCGGTTCACCGCCGCGCTCTCCGCGCGGTCGGCCTGGATTACTTCGTCAGATTACTTCGTCACCCTGAAGGTGGCGGACCGGTTCCATGGTCCAGATCGCGCCGAGGGCCAAGGCATGAAAGCACCTGCCAAAGCTCTCCGCTAGAGGGCGTCCAGGCAAGAGAATAGCGTCCTGCAGCGACATGGTATTGAGTGAACTTGCAACCTCGATTTAGGGCCGGTGAGTGGTGCGAACGAACAAAAGGATGTTTTTCTAGTAGTGAACATCCGTCGGGATGATCCACGTCTGCTCGTCAGCAGCGAGCACATGCTCAAGGTGTTCACGATTACGAATCGCGTCGCCGACTTCGGTGTAGAGGTAGAGCGACGGGCCACGATATGCGCCGAGAGTGTAGCAGGTATGGCAAACAAGATCTTTTTCGTGCATGAGTTCGTCGGTACTGAACTCGGTGACTGCCGTTCTCACTCGTTCAATATTTCGTTCGAACTCCCGCGACCACTCCGCTTCGATCAGCCGAAAACACGTTCCTGAACTGGCGGTGGAGATTTAATACAACCGAGACTGTCTTTCTATGTCATGGGATATATTGTCAAGATGCCCAAATTGGGACTGGAAATGGACTCCGGGACACTCAACGTCTGGACCGTTTCCGAAGGCGATGCGGTGGAAGAGGGTGCCGTTGTTGCCGAAATCGAATCGGAGAAGACGACGGCCGAAATCGACGCCCGCGAGGATGGCGTGCTTCGACGGGTTTTCGTCGAGGAGGGCGGCGTGACCGACCCAGGGGCACCGCTCGGCATCGTCGCCGCACCGGATGCGGATATTGACGGTTTGATCGCGAAAGTTGAGGGTGAATCTGCGGAATCCTTATCCGAGACGTCCGCCGATGCCGGGGGTTCGAGTGCCATACAGGAGGGCGACCCACAGGCTGCTACCGACGGTTCAACTGCATCGGTGAGCGAGATCAAGGCAACGCCACGAGCGAAGCGACGGGCCGAGGAACTCGACGTGGACCTCACGGTCATCGACGGCACTGGTCCACAGGGTGCCATCGCCGAAAGCGACGTCGAGGCAGCCGCCAAGGATGAACCGGCTGACCCGACTGACGACGTGAAGGCGACACCACGAGCGAAACGTCGGGCAGCGGAGTTGGACGTGGTGCTCCATTCGGTCGAGGGAACTGGGCCGCAGGGAGCTGTGACTGAAGGCGACGTGGAGGCTGTAGCGGAGTCGATGGATGACGAAGCGGCGAAAACCAAATCGACGGATGAGGAAGCGACTACTACCGCAGTCACCGACGAAACCGAGATCCCCACGGAACGGGTGTTCGCTACGCCAAGCGCTCGCCGACTCGCGCGTGAGTTGGGCATCGATGTCGAATCCGTCGGAGCGGAAATCGATGACCGTCTTACGGAAACCGACGTTCGGATAGCAGCCGAGGGGATGACGAGTGACGAAAGCGAGACGGTACCCGGAACGCGGGAAGAAGAACGACCATTGACGGGGATGCGAAGTACCATCGCGGAGCGTCTCGGACAGAGTAATCGCGAAGCGGTCCACGTCACTGAACATCGGTCGGCTGATGCAGAGGAAATCCTTGCCGCCGCGACGGCCGCAGACGAGGCACTTTCTCCTGACGTGTCTGTAACCGATATCCTGTTGACGGCACTATCGGCGACGCTCGACGCCCATCCGGAGTTCAATGCCACCTTCGAGAACGACGTTCATCGGTTACATAAAGAGCACAACATCTGCGTTGCCGTCGACATTGACGCCGGACTCATCGCACCCGTCATCCCGGACGTGGATTCGCTCTCGGTTTCCGACCTCGCGGCAAAGCGCAGGGAAGTGACCGACCGGGCGCTCTCCGGTGAGTACACGATGGACGACCTTACGGGTGGAACTATAACCGTTTCGAACCTTGGTGTCCTTGGCGTGGAGCGCTTCGACCCGGTCATTAATCCGCCACAGATTGCCATTCTCGGCGTCAACACCATCAAACGCGAAGTGGTTCCGACCGATGACGACGATGTCACCGTCCGTAAGCGTATCTCTTTTTCGCTCTCATTCGACCACCGTATCGTAGATGGCGCGGACGCCGCACGGTTCCTCGGGACGCTCGTCGAACACGTTGAAAACCCGTGGCCGCTTGTGATCGCAGCGGACGAAAAGTAGCGCAGAAAACAGGTTTCCTTTCGGAAATCGCGTCACCCCGTGCGGAACAGCCCCTTTTCTGCGGCGCGTTCTATCACCGCATTGATTTGGACGAGTCGTGGACCGTCATCTACGGGCCGCAATCGGACAAATGCATTACGGACTTCTAGTTCGCGTTCGCCGTCGGCGCTGACGACGCCGGTAGTGACGTCGAACGCGAACGCTTCGCCGTCGTCGAGTACGCGGTACTCCTCGACAGGGATATGTGAGAGGACGCCTGGCACGGTGACCGCGTGTACTACCTGTTGCGGTTTGCTGGTATTCCCCAGTCGAAAGCCGACACCGCCGGGTTCGTCGGGACGGCAAGTCGCGAGTCCACCGGCGATGCCGGAAAGTCCGATTTCGTTTGGTGACGCCCGCGAGACAACGCCGCCGATGACGTCCTCCGGGTCGAGAATGGCTCGGGTTCCGACGAACTGCTGATCCAGAACCCCGAGGGTCGCGAGCCCTCGAATGTGGCGTTCGCCACTCTCATCGTCGACAACCGCTTTGACAGTTCCGTGCCGAACCGTCGTCTCATCGGCAGATACTGCTTTGCTTGCGATGAGTCCCGTGGCGATACCCGCGACGGTTCCATCGACCGCGGTGGGTACTACGTTGTTCGTTCCGGTTGAAATGCTCACGACGGGAACGTCCCCGATTCCGTGGGCGACGTCGCGACTAGTGCCGTCGCCGCCGAGCACGACCACGGCATCGGCGGCGTTCGAGAACCGTTCCGCCGCGTTACGTGTGTCTTCACCGGACGCCGTGACCGTCATGTTCAGCAGATCGACCGTTAAGTTCTCCGGTGCGTCGTCTACGATTCGATCAGCGAGGCCGGCGTTGTCCGGCATGACAAGTACCTCGGCGTTGTCTGTCATCGTCAGCCCTTCGAGGACGCAGGTTGCCGTCCGGCGCTTCGCGTAGTTGCTACTAACGCTCGCACCGCCCGTCAGTCGTCGGATGTCGCGGCCGGCGACCGGGTTGACGATGAATCCCACTGTTGGGGACACTTATACGACGCGGTTGATGGCCGCTTTCACGTCGTCGGCGTCCGGCAGGACTTCCTCCTCCAACGTCGGACTAAACGGAATGTGTACGTCCGCGACGCCAACGCGCTGAATCGGCGCATCGAGGCTGAAGAACGCGTTCTCCATGACGCGCGTCGCGATTTCCGCGTGGGTTCCGTACGAGAGTGGGCTTTCGTCGGCGATAACGAGACGGCCCGTCTTGTCCACGCTCTCGACGAGCGTGTCAGTGTCGAGTGGGTAAAGCGACCTGAGGTCGATGACCTCAACGCTCGTCTCGCCCGCGAGTTCGTTCGCGAGTTCGAGCGATTCGCCGACCAACCGTTGCGTCGCGACGACGGTCACGTCGTCGCCCTTGCGTTCGACGTTCGCCGTCCCGAGTGGGATGGTGAAATCTTCGTCAAGTGGAACATCGCCCGTCTGTTCGTACATCGCCTTGTTCTCGAAGACGAATACCGGGTCGTCGGAACGGATAGCCGACTTCAACAGGCCTTTCGCGGCCCGCGGTGTTCCAGGAGCGACAGCGATGATGCCCGGGAAGTGTGCGAACCACGTGTGCAGCGTGCCGGAATGCTGACTCGCGGCACCCATTCCGCCGCCCTCGGTCGTTCGAACCGTTACTGGCATCTCGGTCTTACCGCCGAACATGTAGCGGTTTTTCGCCATTTGGTTGATTATCTGCTCCGAGCAGACGCCGAGGAAGTCTGCGAACATGATTTCGACGACGGGCCGCGTTCCAGTCGCCGCGGCACCGACCGCCGCGCCCATGAATCCGGCTTCGCTTATCGGCGTGTCCCGAACCCGGTCCTCGCCGAATTCGTCCACGAGGCCGCTCGTCACTTCGAAGACGCCGCCAAACTCGCCGACGTCCTCGCCGATGACGAAAACATCCTCGTCATTGGTCAGTTCCTCCCGCATCGCAAGGCGAATCGCCTCCCGAACTGTCATCTCCTCGGTGTCCGACGGTCCTGAAGAGGGCATGCTCTCGGTACTCATCGGTTCTCACCTCCGTCGGTTCGCATCTGTTGTGCAAAGTCGTTTATCTCGGGTACGCTCGTGTTGAACATGTCGTCGTATGCCTCACTCGGGTCTGGGTAATCTGCTTCCTTGGCCGTCTCTGCCGCTGCTTCTACTTGTTCGCTGATTTCCGATTCCATCTTGTCGAACTCCGATTCGGTGATGGTTCCGGCGTCGATGAGCCGTTCTCTGAACCGCTCTATCGCGTCATTCTCCTTCCAAATTGCGATGTCCTCATCGGTTCGGTACGGTTGTTGGTCGCCTTCGAAGTGACCGCGATAGCGGTAGGTGTCCGCTTCGATGAACGTCGGCCCGTCCCGTTCGAGCGCACGTTTGCGAGCTTCTTTCACCGCTTCATAGACAGCTGTGACGTCCATCCCATCCACCGTGAATCCGGGAATGTTGTACGCCTCCGCTGTCTCACTCAGGTTCTGGAGGTTGTGCTGTTTTTCAACCGGTGTCCCCTCGCCGAATTGGTTGTTTTCAACCAGGAATATCGCCGGAAGATCCCATGTCGCGGCGAGGTTGATGGCTTCGTGAATCTGCCCCTGTGCGACGGCACCGTCGCCGAAAAACGCCAATGCGACGGTATCTTCCCCTTTGAGCTGTGAGGTGAGAGCGGCACCCGTAGCAAGCGGCGGCCCGGCGCCGACGATGCCATTCGCACCCAACATGCCCGCGTCCACGTCCGCGATGTGCATCGAACCACCTTTGCCGTTACAGTAGCCGTTCGCTTTGCCGTACAACTCGGACATCATCTCCTCTAATTCGAGTCCTTTCGCGATACAGTGGCCGTGGCCTCGGTGCGTACTTGTGATGTAGTCGTCCTCTTCCAGCGCCGAACACGCACCGACGCCAACCGCCTCCTCGCCGATGTAGAGGTGTACGAATCCCGGGAGTTCCCCGTCACCGAACAGCTCGCCCGCTTTCGTGTCGAATGCCCGAATAGTTAGCATCCGACGTAACGCTTCTTTTTGCCCGTTTTGCGTTTCGATGTCAATTGCTACCATTGTCCATATTATAGTTGCCTCATCGGCCATTAACAATTATGATTGTAATCTTATATATAATTATAATAATTCAAACCCTCCTTGAACCCACGCTTGCCTCTGGGGAGGTGTGACCACCCACGCTTTTCCGTCTTCTTCTGCCGTTCTCAGAAGGCGTCACCGCGAATACTGACGTCCGCGTGGAGTTCCTCCCTAACCGCATCGTGGACGTGGCAGAGGGCGTTCGCGCGACTCACGACGGCCTGCAGCATCTCGCCGCTCGCGTCGGCTTCCACATCCACCGTGAACTGAATTGCTTCAAGGTAGTCTTCGTCATCGCGATCTACCTCTGGATCGATTTCGATACGTCCGAGTCCGTCGGCTTCCCATTGCCGTGCCCCAATTCGTGGCGCCACCGCATAGCAAGCAGCTCAGCTCGCGAGCATTTCTCACGCACTGTTTCGAACGAGATATCTGTACGGATCATCATATCATCTGGGTCGTAATCACGCCCTGCAACACCCTTCAACAGGAACATATTTCTTTGTGAGTGTGAACGCTCGGACGGACGCTCCTATGTAGATTTGTTCTGCTCTGTCACGTATCGCTCCTGACAACTGGAGCCTCCCGACGCTTTGCTCTTCGCACAGGTCGACTTGGACGTCCGCGTCTCCCGAGAGTTCCACCGTTCGACTAACATCTTCAAATGCAGCTGTCGGTTCGTTCTCGACGGCAAACCCCATCTCGAGGTCATCAATTGACAAATATAGCACTCACGTGTGTTCTTCTTGCACTTCCGCTCTGGTTGGCTGACCTCTTTATTCGCCGCCTTCGAAGAAGGACTTCAGTCGCTATAACCCAGCACGGCGTGGTTCCAGTGCCCTTACCCATCCTGCTACGCCGTGTACCCCCCTTGCATCATCAGATCAATAACGGGTGCGTGCAGTTTGTCCCGAGGATT
Organism: Haladaptatus pallidirubidus; assembly: GCF_020700235.1. GTDB lineage: Archaea > Halobacteriota > Halobacteria > Halobacteriales > Haladaptataceae > Haladaptatus > Haladaptatus pallidirubidus. Next base: position 2,075,381 of record NZ_CP085301.1, read on the forward strand.
TACGTTGGTAGTCATTGTTCCTATTTATATATATGATTTCGAATCGGCGATCACCACTCACACCACTTGCGCAAGACGCACTCGATGCACTCGCACGCGGACTGCCGAGTGAGGGAGAACTCACACACGAGCAAGCGTACGCGATCCTTGAAAAACAGGAGGAGCTTGAGCAGCCCGCTGCCGAAGATATCATCGAACGTCTCTACATGCGGGGCCACATCTACGAAGTTGAAGGAAAGATTCGGCTGACGGATTACCGACCTGAATAGCGAGGACAGTCTCAGTGGTAAAGCCACATTCGGCGCTCAGATTGGCAGCTTCTGACTTACTCACGTCTCGTTTCGACTACCTCGATAATCTCCGCTGCCGTCGTCCGCATTCGTCCAAGCCGATCTTGAATCATGTCCGCATCATCACCCTGCCACGCTGCGAGGTAGAATGCTGAGCCACTCGTGTCCAACCCAACGTATCGACCAACGATGTACGCGACGGCCTCTGCTTCTACCTCACGTTTCGATCGCTCACACTCATCGTCAACATCGAAGTGTAGCAGTGCATGAGCGTATTCGTGGATCAGTGTCACAGCGAGATCCGCCTGATTTACCCGATCTTTCACCTCCACGATTGGCTGGAGTTCGTACAGACTCCACTGTTTGCAGACGCCCTTCGCCTTGCCGTGTTCCCAGTCGTCAGCGTCGACGATACGAACCACCACACCGAGATCATCAGCTGCATCTTGGAGGGTGGGCACGAGATTTTCAGCATCCCCAGTTGCTTCGGTCTCGAGCTCGGGAAGTGACTCGCCCTCCGTCTGAGAGATATCGAAGACGGCAGTGGGTTTGAATCCGACCAGTCCTTTCGACCACGCTTCAGGCGGCAATTCGTCATATTCACACTCACTTTGCTCGTGGTACTTGGGCGAGTTCTCGCAGTCGGGACACTGCTTTGTGATGATCGGCGCCCAGATCCAGATTCCGCTTTCGCCTTCCTTGACGTGGCGGTCGAACTCGGTCCGCCAGGTGTTGTACCCAGCGACCTTCGTCGCGTTCGGACACTGGAGTGTGATCAAGAGCGTGTTTCGATAGGAGTAATCGTGGAATTTGGATTGAACTTCCAACCAGTCCTGGAACTGTTGAGTCGCTCTCGCCTTGTCAGTCAACGCAGTGAGGTCATCGATCCAGTGTTCAGTCGTGCTGTACATCACGTTGTGTCGGGTGTCGGATTCGTCGAACGACACCGCAGAAGTGGTACTCTGAGCCATTGATGTTCGAACACGGACGCTTCTATCGAGCGCCCCGCACCCCTTGGGGGCCGAAAAGACCATGGAGTCGTTTGAGTCAGGCTAATTGTTGAGACGCTACTTTCGACTCTGTCACACCGTGGATTTGATATAAGATTGAGAGAGGACACATTTTTTATTGCGTTGGGTCAGAGAGGACAGATGAGATGGCGCTCCCTGGTATAGTGCGGTAGTGGCTCTCTCTGGATGAAACTGTTATTCTCGAGTGTCGCCATTGGGGACGTCACTCAACACAACCGAACAGCCGTGCCCTACCTGTAAACCGACTGAAACCGTAGAATTCGACATTTCGTGATCCGTTACGACGTGGGATCGACCGTGACCGATTACACTGGTTGGTAGTAGATCGGTCGCAGTCATAATCGCAAAATCGATTACCCATTCGAAGGTTCGTTACTCCTGACAAAACATCAGTTCGCGCTTGCCCAATGACGAAGTTTGATGCGATCAAGTAGCTGGCGAGTTGTCGCGATGGCTGCCAACCCTGGATACTCGGTGTCGAGGTCGGCATAGAGATACGTTGTAAACAGTTTCTCATTCGATCGCTTGCGCTGGCGCAAATACGATTGCTGATCGTGTGTCAGCTCATCAAGATGCTGTTGAATCGACGTGAGTCGATCGCTGCACTCATTAAAAGCGAACTCACGTTGTTCGATCGCACTCAACTCCTCATCAATTTCAGCAAGCACACTGTGGAGTTCCTTGAGTCGCTGCCGTTCTTTTGTTATCAACGAGTATGATTGCTGGCGGGTTTCGATAGCCTCCTCACTCGCACGGTTAAGTTGATCCCGCAATGGTTGTGACCACGTTGCTGATCCACCTGCCAGGCCGGCTGCGACCTCGGGTCCGAATTCATTTTTGATACTTTCGAGGGCGGTTTTCTCTCCATATTCGTCCTCCCAATGGTCTACGGCAAGGACAGTTTCACGGTAGGCCTCTTGAACCGCACCTAAGAACTTGTGTGAAGATTGTGATCGAGATTGAACTGGCCCATGGAGCGAACCACCATCAGCCCGATAGGAGTGTGGTGGAATCTCTTTGAGTCGGTCCAGAAAGTCTTCGAATGCGTTGATTTCAGTTTGAACTTGGGATTCCTCGTTTCTAGCGAGTTGCTCTGCGTTTGGCAGTGACGTGCGGTTGAATAACTGATTTCTGCACTGTGTCATTGTTAATATCTAACGCACCAGTGTAGCGGATGTTATACTTTATGGCTCATAAATAGACAATAGATTATTACAGGAATGCATTTTGTCCTATCATACATACCGCATCGCGAGAAAAGCGACGGTGCCGACTGTACTCACACTGGCTACAAAGGGAAATGCCATGCCCATGCCGAACTGCTCGGCAACGACTCCGAATAGCAGCGGTCCCACCGCTCCGCCAAGCGAACCCGCTGTGAGCATTACACCGAAGAGGCTTCCACTGAACGATCGCTCGGAATACTCCGAGGTGATCGCATTCATCGTTGGGAGAGCCGCCCACATTACAATGCCAAGTAAAAAGAACCATATGAACAGTGCAATCGGTATTGGTGGAATGAGGACAGTTGCGCCCAAGATAACCGTCGATATCCCCATCGCTACAACTCCGAGTGTCTGCCGATCTACGGCATCTGCGAGAGTACCGGCACCGAGCGAGGAGATACCCGCACCAACAAGCATCATGAAGAAAATTCCGTTGGCGACAGTGGCGGCCAGTCCCATGTGTTCGACGAGATACGAGGTGATGAACGTACGAACTGCGCCAATTTCGGTCGCAATAGCAAGATTGGCAAGAAACAATACCGCAACCCATCGCTCGAGTGGTACTGAGATAAACGTGGTCGGATTCGACCATCGCCTCGTTGAGTCGTCTGTAGTCTTCTCAGAGACCTTATTCGTATCAGTTCCCCCGTCAGATTCTATCGCACGCGTGTCCTCAGTGGAACCGATATCGGGAAACAAGGTCAGGAATACCAATGCATAGGTAATACCAACGGCTGCGCTGACTGTGAGGGCAAGTCGCCAGTCAACAAGTGCGGCAAGGCCGCCGACAAGGGCCGGGGCGAGAGCAGTTCCCACGACGCCACCGAAACCGTGTATTCCCATGGCTTTCCCCTCGGTATCATCATTCTCCAGGTCACTAATCAGTGACATCCCAGATGGATGGTAGGTGCTCCCGCCGACGCCAGCAATGATTTCGGCGACCACAAGGGTCCAATAGTTCTGCGCTCCAGCAGCAACGAGAATGCCTGCGGCTAACACGACCATCCCGACTGCAAGGAGCCATCGCTGGCCGATCCGATCTGCAAGGACACCCGCGGGTAACTGAAAGATCGAGTATGTGGCGAAAAAGACCGTGAGCAGTGCTCCTGCTTCTCCATAGGAAATAGCGAAGTCGTTCACCAATAATGGGAGAATTGGTGGAAGTGCGACGCTATAGAACTCATTGACCGCGTGGGCGACTGTGATGAGCCATACTTCACGGGGATTTGCGACAGAGAACATTCTCCGGCGGATTGAGCGCAACACACGTTTAGTCTACTCTTTTACCCAATGAGAATTGTGTTTGCGGCAGTGTCGGTAGTCTCTTCACTGAGTTAGCTACCTAACTCCCGTCGTAATCCTGATAGCGGAAATCGGTATCGAGCATCCTAATGGGCAAATCAAGGGCAGTGAACTGTTGTTGATGGTACGTACAATCTGCTTGAACTCCAGAGCGAAGTCCTATGTACAATGCGTCGGTGGCGCATGGAACATGGTGGATGAATGCAACGTACTCCGCTGTCATCCGTCTACGTGAATTTTCCAGTATTATTGCTTGCTGGCTCTGCAAATTCAAGAATCGACATCGAATCTTCGGCGGGACCCTGTCGTCTCGTAGCCCTTATGCATCAAAAAATTCTCTCGTTGTTCGAATTTCGTACTTGATACAGCACTCAGATTAATCAACATAGCTCCTGTATTGTGAGCAGTGTTAGTAAATTACTGAGTGCGAAAAATTCGTGAGCTCACTCAGTAGTGGACGTCCGCCGGGACGATCCACACCTGCTCGTCGGCATTCAGTACATGCTCAAGGTGTTCACGATTACGAATCGCGTCGCCAAATTCAGTGTATAGGTAGAGCGACGGACCACGATACGTCCCAAGATTGTAGCAGGCGTGGCGGGCGAGATCTTTGTCGTGCATGAGCTCGTCATCACTGAACTCGGTGACTGCCGTTCTCACCCGCTCAAGATTCCGTTCGAACTCCTGTTTGGTTGCCTCCCAGCCACGCTCTAAGAGTTCTGTTCCTTCGTCAGAGTCGACTGGTGCGACGACCGGGAGTTCGCCCCATCGAGCCTTCCCTGCAACGAACGATCTCTCGTCGTCAAACGTGACATAGTAGTCAAAGATAGCAGCGTTGTCGGGACCAGCGCCGACAAGCCGGTCAAGCGCCGCTTTTCCGCATGCAAGTGCAGTATCTTCTGTCGATGCTTCTACGAGTGCGTAAATTACCTGATGCATATCGATCACCTCACCGACGCATTGGTTCGACACAGCGACATCCTGCAACACTTCAGTTGTGCGCCGGCACCTATCGCCGGCGCCAATAAAATCCTCCTGCGAGAAGCACAGATTCACACCTGATTCGCGCTACTCCTTCGAGAAATCTCGACGACCGGATTGCATATAAGGCCAACAGGGAAAGCCACCAAGCCCATCACACTCGCAGTCTGACAGTTGGCCAGTGTCGCTGTTTACCACATTGTGGATCTGCGCTCTTTCTGCCTGCGTTTCACTGTGGTGTTCAAGAGTGTGATCTGCAGTTGCCTGTCGTAATGGCGTCTGTTTTTTGACACCAAAATGATGTTTGCATGCTCTATCATAGTGGTCATTCGTAGGACAATTGCGGAGATTAGCATCTTAACATAAATAGTGACGAGATAACTGTACTCGGCTTCGAGATCCCCGTAATATGCGACCATGCCAAGCACTATTCGGTTAATAAAAATACTCAATCATCTATCCGTGTTGCTATATTATTTTTATTAGTAATTTCTTCAATATTGGTGATTTTACGTGGTTGGTCACCCTGCACTTCGGAAGATGCACTTCGAATAATCGAGCCTAAATCTGCAGTGATCTCGCATCAAAGACGGCGACCTATGATTTTTTGTCATAGTGGTTCGTTATATCTTGCAATGCTTCACGCGAAAGGATCCCTCCTCACCATCGACGTGAGCGATCGATCCACATCGACGACCGACATCGGGGGCGTCCTCTCACAGTTCATCGGCGGTCGAGGAATTGCAACAAAACTCGCCCACGATCGCATCCCATTTGACGCTGATCCGCTTGGTCCGAAGAACCGCGTATACATTTCGGCCGGTCCGCTCCAGCAGTCTCAGATGAGTTTCACCGGGCGGATGAATATGACTGGGCTGTCACCACTGACCGATGGGTTGCTGTCTACCAACGCGGGCGGCTACCTCTCGCGGAATTTTGTCAGATCCGGCCACAGCGTCGTCGAGATCATCGGCGCGAGCGATGAGTTGCTCGCGATTCATATCACTGACGAGGGCGTTGAGTTCGAGGAAGTTCCCGATCTTGCACAAGCGACCGTGCCTGAAGTCACCGACGCGATGAACGAGCGCCACAAACTCCAGAGTGAAAATCTCGTCACTATTGGTCCTGCCGGTGAGAATCTCGTCCGGTTCGCGTGTCCGATAACCTATGACAGCCGAGCGTTCGGCCGCGGCGGTCTCGGTGCCGTCCTCGGTTCTAAAAACGTTAAGACAATATCCTTCCGTGGCGATTCAGAGCCGCCTGTTGAGATCGATGAAGACGTCCAATCAAAGCTTCATAGGGAGGCAGCGACCACCGACGATATGATGAAGCGACAGGGAACCACTTCAGGGACGGAGTTCATTAACGATAACTTCTCACTGCCGACGCGGTACTTCTCCGAGCAATCTTTTGAACACGTCGAGGACATCGGTGGAGATGCCGTTGAGGAGAAAAAATTCAAAAAGGAAGCCTGCTCGGTTTGTGCATTCGCCTGTAAGCTTCCAACTAAGGACGAGGATCGCGGCATTGTGACCGAGGGTCCAGAGTTCGAGACGGTGTTCTCGTTCGGGTCGAACTGCGGTATCGGCGACATCGTCGACGTGATGCAGTCCAATGAGCTATGTGACATCTATGGGATGGATACCATTTCATGTGGCAATAGTGTCGCTGCGTACCTCGCGGCCCACGATGAATTCGGCAACGCCGAACGTGTTCACGAATTGGTTGAAAAGATCGCCTACCGGAATGATGAGGGAGATTTACTCGCAGAAGGTGTCAATCGGGCCCACGATGAGCTTGGTGTGGAGAACTTCACGGTAAAAGGCATGGAATTTGCAGCCCACGACGGCCGTGCTATCCACGGACAGGGTCTTTCATACGCTGTCGCGAACCGCGGCGCCGACCATATGTACTCGACGATGCTCGGTCTCGAGTACGATGGTGAGATCAACCCCGAAGGAACTGCCGGCAAGGCGGAAGTCCTCATCGAACAAGAAAACCATCACGCAATCCGTGATAGTGGAATCTTCTGTGCGTTCTCGGGCGACTACTTCACCAAAGAACAAAAGGAGACAATCTTTGAGGCCGAGTATGACGAGTTGCTCACGGTGGGCTCGCGGGTGATTGAACTCGAGCGACACTTCAACAATCAACGCGGCATGGATGCGGATGAGGACCGTCTTCCCTATGATCTGCCGGATCTACAGGAATCGATCCAGGAGTACTATGAGCTGCGGGGCTGGAATGATAACGGAACTGTCCCCGAGAGCAACGTCGATGGCTTTGTGACCGCAGACGACTAATCACCCACCTTGAATCGATGGGGTAACGCGGATGTCGTCATCTGTTTCTAGTTCCGTGTCTGGCCCATTTTGGTAGATTACATGCGTGCCGTTCCGAGTGACCGTCATCGATTCCCGTAGCTCCTCGTTCTCGAATAGCAAATCTTCGAGTCCAGGATGGTCGTCAGCGACCGTCGTGAGGAGATAATCAACTGTCGTCTTCGGGGCAACCTCGCGTTCGACGGTCTTCTTGCCGACCACCTCTCGGAGCGGCCCGAAGAAGTGACATCGTACATGCATCGAACGAAGGTTGGTCTCGCGAGCACTTGTATACTGCCAATAAGCTCGCCGAACAAATATGAGTCCTCTACTCGTAGTCTGGTCATGCAGATCCAAGTCCGAACATACGGACGGTGCGATTCGCACTGGATGATAAACAACTGAAGACAAAATCCAATGCGCACCGTCCGAACATTCGAGGCTACAATCACAAACCAAAAACAGGTGAGTGACGACCTCGACCAACTCGGATAGGCCGGGTCCAAATTCTGGAACGTCGGTCAGTTCTCGACGCCTGGTTCCCCCACACAGCCACCACGGAAAGTCATCCAGGCCATCACACTCACAGTCCGCCAAGTGGTCCATGTTGCTGTTGTCTGTACGGATTTCAGGTTCTTATTCGATTTGTGTGCCACCGTCTGCAACAAGGGAATGATCAGTCGCTGCCTGCAGAAGTGGCGTTCGAATCGCAATGCCAACTCGATGCTTGCACGCACCGTAGTAGCGGTCGTCCGCAGGGCACTCGCACGCGATCGGTATTCCCTCACAAACGATGACGAGATATTCGTGATCAGCTGGATTTGCGTGACTGGTATTGCGAACGCAAACACCCCTCGTGAGTGAAAATTCGAGGGCTTCGTACTGGGCGCGCTTTGCAACTCGGTTCGTGAACGTCAGGTGGGATAAGACGTTGTTACTGGACATACTCGCTCCACGAGGCACATCTGAGTCGCCCCGCACCCCTTGGGGGCAGAAAACAACGTCTCTGAGAGTCATATCTCTCTTCTCATCGTTGGAAACTCATCGAATGACACAACGCTTATTATACCTTGTTGTATAGGATCGAACAATGATTGATGAGGAGCAACGAGGTATAAGGGCATGTATACAAATTCATCCGGGCGACGATTCCAGGATTTTCCGACTCGGCGCCGCTGACGACATTCTTCGCATATTGATTGATGCTCATGAGACAGAATTCACACTAAAAGAACTTGGTCGAGAAACCGACTATTCCCGATCAACCGTCTGGCGAGCACTTGAGTTGCTCACTGAGTTGGATATCATTCAGATCCGAGAGACCACACAGCGAAAGTACGTTTCCATCGATACAGAGCACATAGAGAAGTCAGAGCCCATCCTCGCCATCGAACAACCAGAATATCATCAACCGATTCGGACGTATGTTCAACGGATCCAAGATGCTCTCGGTGACACTGATGAGGTCCAGGACATCATTGGCGTCCTTGTGTTTGGAAGCGTTGCACGGGGCAAAGCAGATCGGAAGAGCGACATCGATCTCTTCGTCCTCGTCGAGGGAGATCGAACTGTTGCTCGACGAATCGTCACAGAGGTTGCTGCTGAGCTGGGAGATGAACAATTCGACGGTGATCGCTACGAGTTTGAATCGTATATCGAATCCGTAGAGAGTGCACGGCGTGCTGGCACGAAACTCCGAGAGATCTTCCGTGAGGGAATTACCATTTACGGCGGGAATGAGTTCCAGCAAGTCAGAAAGGAGGTACTCGTGGATGAGCGGTAATCGAATCGAGTCGCTCGTCGATGACGTACAAGCAGCCTTCGATCGCAGACCATCCGATATTGAAGCCGGACTCGATACGGAGAGTGCAGATATCCTCCAACTTCGAAAGTCTTGTCGGCTTCTTGCTGGCGCAGAGATACTGCTGGACAGCGGATTTTACACAATCGTCATTGAAGCATCGTTCGTCGCGATTGAGCGCGTTATCGAGTTTAAACTTCTCGAAAGCGGTATCGAACCCAGGGATCTCCCTGGTACGCATCCGGGTGTGTATCGGGAAGCAGCGATCCGAGGGATTCTATCAGAGTCTGTCGCTGCAGATCTCAAAGACTTGTGGCGCAACTACCGCGCAAAAACGTACTACCAGGATGGATTGGCCGCCAAAGAACGTGCCGAGAAAATGTATGAGCTCGCTTCTGAGACGCATCTCTTCGTCGTTAACCTCTCCGCGAAGAAGCACGAATGCCTCTGCGATTCATGAAACTCTGTGTTTCTATTGGTATAGATCTTTTTATACTCGGAATACGAATGGCTCGCTAGGAAACTCTTGTGTGAAAATCGAACCCGGATTGTATATCTTCAATCCTCAATCTGTCGCTCTGTGCAACCCATATATGAGAGTATACTCAACAGACGATGATATTCATGTTCCACCTCTGTAATTAGTGCTATCGAGAACGTCATCACATCGATCGCACCCCTGTGGTCGCAAAATACAGGATTGTTGGCCGTTCAATAAGTGCAATCAGTAATCTACGTCACGCCAAAATCGTCTTGGTAGTGGCCGAGAAACGCGTCTATCAGTCGATTACCCAACTATTTTTGACCGGTCGAAAACGAGCGCTTAGAGATACTGACTTGCCGCGAATACTATCTAGTTAGATGGTCGATGTACAACTGTTTCGAGCTCGTCGAGATCTTCAAAGTCGCTATCTCCCGTCTGGAGGGTTTCACAGTTGGTGAGAACAGCTGTTGCGAGGTGAATCGCGTCTGCATACGACAGCTCGCGCTCGCGGCGCTGATAGTATTTCGTGCGGAGCCGTGATGCGTATAATGCGATTTCACTCGTGACAGGAACGACGTGGATCTGCTCGAAATCCTCGATCGCACTCGTGACAAGATCTGCTGTTTCACTCCCCACCTCGCGATTGAGGATATAATCAACCTCTGTCAAGGTGATCGTTGAAACGATGCCACCAGCGTCCCGCGCATCGTGAATCATCTCTTCGGCGATATCCGACAGCGTCCCATCAAGACCATATTCGAGCCAGACCCACGAGTCGAGATAAATCACACGTGTCTGCTCCACTCGCGACGTTCTCGCTCTAACAACTCCGCTGCGTCGAGTTCAAGCGGCGCAGCACGCTTCCGAGCAGTTTTGAGACGGTTCATCGGGTCATTTGGAACGCCGATCATTCGAACTCCACCGTCCTCATCGAACCGAAAGAGGACTTTCTGCCCTTCTGTGAGCTGGAGTCGCTCTCGAACTTTCTTTGGGATGGTGATTTGTCCCTTGCTGGTGATTGTTGCTTCGTACGACATCGTCTGTTCTCCTTACAAAATATTCGTTTGTAATGCGTATATCTGTTTCGCATACCGCTGTACTATCGTCTGACTTCGGGCCACACCAAGATCAACGACTATCGCTTAATCGAATCAGTAAATCGCGATCCCGTCGTGGTTGCATTCCGGACACTCGCTCGTTTCGACCTCGACCGTGATTCCACACTGCCGACACTCGGCGATGACGGTGCTGTATGATCGGCCAGTGATCTGCGTCAGGAGGTCTTTCATGCGAACTCCGGCCTGTGATTGATTTGTTGTTCGTGGATGACGAGGCCACAGTCCTCGCAGACTGTTTCAATTACGTTGGTGGTGACTAGGCCGTTGCATTTGGGACACTGGGTAGTTGGTTCGCTCGGTACATCTTCGTCGAAGCCAGTCGCATAGCTGTCGCTGAGTATCATTGAAATCGTGACTCATCGAGACGTTTCATCTGGACCGCCCCGCACCCTTCAGGGGACGATAAAATTCTACGGTGGTCGAAGCATATCGGCAGAAAACACACGAGTCAGATAATAACTATCAACGACAAATTACACTATTTGATATCTTTGGGTATTGGTCAACGTTTCTATTGTAGTAGTCTTCCTCCTCTCGTCTTCGATAATTGGGTCTTATGGATGCTGAAGCAATGTTCGTGCACATACTGGTTGGGGGAAGTAGACAAATATGAACAGATCGACCTTTAGATCGATTATTTCTCTTGTAGCAGCGCCTCATCGCCGTACGTCGTACGAAGTGAGTCTAAATACTCGCGTTGATCCCGCAATCGACCAGTCGGTTCAGCGAACGTATAATCGAACATCTCATCCGGATTGGCATCGTGTTCCTCCACTGGTTCGATCAGATTTGCAAGGGTATTCTCGATTTCAGAATCGATACGGCTGATCTCGTCGTCGTCGAGGCGATCTGTGTTGCGGAGGAATGATTCAAACCGACTCAGTGGATCACGCTGGCGCCAGCGTTCGACGTCTGCTTGGTCACGGTACACCGAGGGGTCATCGGCAGTCGTGTGTGCGCCGAATCGGTATTGAATTGCTTCGATCAGAGTCGGCCGTGGGCGACCGTCAGTTGGTTGGGTTGCCTTCTTGCGAGCAGCATCCGTTACGGCATACATCGCAAGTGGATCCATGCCATCGACCTGTACGCCTTCAAAACCATAGGCATGCGCTTTCTGTGCGAAGGTTGCACTGGCCGTCTGGCGCTTGGTGGGGACAGAGATGGCCCATTGATTATTGTTACAAATGAACACCGCCGGAACGTCAAACACGCCAGCGAAATTGAGTGCTTCGTGGAAATCACCTTCTGACGTAGCACCGTCACCGAAGTGGGCAACCGTCACGTGGTCATCGTTTTTTAATTTCGCCGCCCATGCCATCCCGACCACGTGCGGGAGGTGATCTCCAATAGTGATATTGAGTGGCAGAATGTTTTTATCTGCGAGTGCTGCGTTCCCGTGTTCATCACCTGCCCAGTACAGTAAGTACTCCCATGGGAACCCTCGTGCGACAACAGCGCCGTGTTCGCGGTATTGGTATGAGATGACATCCTCGTCGGCCAGTGCATACGTCGAGCCGATTTGTGCACCCTCTTGGCCAGCTAGTGACGAGTAGGTTCCAAGACGACCCTGTCGCTGTAAACTGATGATGCGCTCATCGAATCGACGACAGAACTGCATATCGCGGTATATTGCTATAAACGTCTCATCGTCGAGGTCGGGTACGAGCTCTGGTGTAACAACGTGACCGTCGGCGTCCAATACTTGTATCCGATCACTTGGATTGCGTGTTAGTAGCTCGGTTGTGCGTATCATTCACTATCGAATACGTTGCCCGACCGGTCACAAAAAACGTATGGTTGTCATAAAAAATCGCTTCAATATAGAACTGAGAATACATCTGTCTACTATAATGATGGCATTTTAGATAATCCCTTGGAACGTTAGTATAATCTGAGCGATGATGGCAGATCCGAAGAACGTTCCGAAAAAAACGAAGACAGCTACTGTCACCAGTTTCCAGCTCACTTCTTTCATACGCGTCGTTTGAAGTCCGATTGAGAGTCCCGCATATGCGAGAATAGGCGTTGTGGTTGCTAAGAAGTCAACCTGCTCTGTTAGCGAGAGTACGGTTGACTGCACGGGCGAAAATGGAAGTGCCAGAACGAAGGCAATGATCATCGCATAGGCAAACGAGGGCAGTTCAAGAGGTACTAACCGACCAAGCAGCATCGCGACAAATCCAATTGCGATAATGAGGACCATTCCTGGGAGTGCCGTTCCAATACCAATTCCGTACCCGATTTTGTTGCCAACCAACGTGATAACCCCAACGATGATTAGCATCTTCAACGAATCGGTAGCGAACTCATCAAGCTCCATCAGTTTTCACCTCCCAATTTTGAGGTGAGAAATCCATAGAGAGCGTTGATAAGCGGAAGCCCAACAAAAATGACGACATAGAGCCCAGTGATGCCAGTAAGCAGGTTGCTCGTTGCTGCAAACGATAACACTTGATCTTTCGGGACGGACGTCGTCGCCTCTGCTAACGAACTCGAACAGGCAGTCATCATGCTCGCGCTGCCCATCCCACAGGCCATCGAGAGTGCAAGAGGGTGAAGTCCGGTCGCAGGGGCAAAGCCGCCTAACAACCCAAAGAAAATCGTTCCTAAGACAGTCCCAGTGATGTACGTCCCGAGAACGCCACGTCCCTCTGGCGAGTCAATTCCGTATTTGTCTGTAACCACACCCAGTGTTGGTTCACGAGCAATGCTGACCGCACTACCGATCGCTTCGCGTTTGAGCCCGAGAAAGAGAGCAAGTGGTAATGCAAGGAAGATGGTTCCAAGGTTTCCCAATTCCTGTAGGAGAAATGCGGGACCAGCAGAGATGAGATCGTTAAACGATGGTGCAACTAACGTGCCATACTTCACTCCGAGCGGCATGAGTGCCACAATGAGAAGCGGGGAGCTGATTTTGCTAACGTCCTTGGAGACGACTTCCCGAAGCGGTTCGAGATACCGACCAAGGACGCTGTAACTAATCAGAATACCAATCACGACTGCGAAGAGCATCGGAAGCAAAACTACTTGTCCTGGGCCGAGTGGGAAGGTCTGAGTCCCAATCAACTCCGTAATAGCAACAATCAGGAGTACGGTTCCATGTGTCCGGAGATGCTCACTCCAGCGGCCATTCGTTCGAATTGGATTCCACCGATCAGTTGATGTGTCCGTATCTTCAGGCATATGCTACCATCTCACACATATGCGTTACCTCTACAAGAGATCTATAAAAATCATTCTATGGGATACACATTCCTTCGATTTTCTATCTATTATGAACAACTATCTCAACGAACGAAGTGACCAAAGAATGCCGATATACCACTCACTCTACTTCTGACAGGACCATTTCTCATTATCCCGTATGTTGAATATCTATCCAACACTAATATCCATCGTGGACATTGATCGTCTTTTGGAGGATCTTATACGGATCGAAAGTCATGAATCGATCGCTGAAATTCAATCATATCTCCTCGAGGAGATTGAAAATGCCGTAAAACACGAGACGGGGTGCATCAGTGCCCAGAAAGAAGGAGACAACGCTGGACCACAAATCATCCTTAATTCACATATGGATGTCGTTTCACCACATCTGCCTTTCGAACGAGATGGCGATATCATTCGTGGGCGCGGTGCTTGCGATGCAAAAGGCTGTCTCGTACCAATGATTGCTGCATTTAATACTATTGACCCATCAATCGGGACGGTACAGTTACTCATCTCGCCAGATGAGGAGACAACGCAACGTGGCCTTGCGACCTACCTTGAGACGGGTGTTAAAGCGGATGCAGCCGTCGTTGGAGAACCGACCGGCCTTGATATCTGCCCGATGGCACGAGGCCATTATGATCTCGAACTCACGTTTTACGGGCAAGCTGCGCATGGAGCAACACCGGAGAGTGGAATAAACGCAACAGTCTGCATGGCAGACGCTGTCGACCGCATTGAATCACTTTCGCAGTTGAAAGACGACCATCTTGGATCGAACAGTTTTACTCCAACTATGGCACGCGCTGGAAGCCGCCCGAATCAAGTGCCTGACTCTGCCACCCTCGTTGTTGACTATCGGACGCTTCCAGTTGAGTCGCGAGTAGAGGCGCTCGAAACGATCGAAGGAGCGCTTGCTGGATTATCTTGTGAGTTCGATATTGATTTCTACGATAATGGTTCCTCGCTCGACTCATTTGAAACCGATCCAACCGAAGATATTGTAACCGATCTAGAGAACCATGTCTTATCTGTAACTGGTGAGCGTCCAGCTATTCGACCCTTTGATGCAGCAACAGAAGCCGCGTTCTTCGCTTCAGATATCCCAACTGTTGTATTCGGCCCAGGGCTCATCGCTGATGACGAAACGCCAATTGCACACTCTGAACGCGAATTCGTCCGATTTTCCGAGGTTGAAGCTGCAACCGCAGTACTCACACAATTGCTTGAACAGTGGTTGAAAGGAGACTGAACAGTGTCCTAATGGTGGGATAGAGGACTGAGATTACTCGTCCAGCGGATTTTCTTCACAGAGGACAGCAATTTCGGTTTGAACGTTCTCCAGGTCGTCATCGTTGAGAACATGGTTGATAAGCTCGGCAACTTTCTTCATCTCCTCTTCCTCAAATCCACGGCTTGTTAGCGCTGGTGTCCCAATCCGGATCCCACTCGCCTCGTTCGGACGTGTCTCACCAGGGACAGTAGCTTTTGTGACGTATATTCCGGCCGCTTCAAGCTTGGCTTCAGCCTCCGAGCCAGTGAGATCGGGGTGCGACTGGCGAAGATCGATTAATACGATATGGGTATCAGTACCGCCAGAAACAACATGAATCCCTCTTTCAGCGAGAGTTTGAGCGAGAGTCCGTGCATTTGTAACTAATTGTTCTGCATACGAGTCAAATTCGGGTGTCAAGGCTTCAGCGAACCCAGCAGCTTTCCCAGCGATCATTGGCATCGCAGCGCCACCCTGAGAGCCAGGGAACACCGCTGCATCGATCGCATCAGCATACATTTCATCACACAAAATAACCCCACCTCGTCCTGCTCGAATGGTCTTATACGTCGATCCCGTTGCAAAATCCGCAATTCCAACAGGTGAAGCAAGTTGATCTGCTGCGATGAGTCCGGATAAATGGGCGATATCTGCAAGATGGTATGCATCGACAGCATCAGCAGCTGCTTGCACACGCTCCCAATTCACTTCTCGTGGATACGCAGAGTAACCAGAGATAATCAAATCTGGGTCGAATTCTTCTGCACGGGTCTGCAAATCGTCATAGTCCACGCGGCCTGTCTCGGGGTTCGCATGGTAGAACTCTGTCTCATGTTGTTTGCCACTTATGTGACGCGTATCACCATGTGTGATGTGTCCTCCATCAATTGGATCGAGCGCTAGAATGCGATCGTTGGGTTCAAGCACGGCAAGATAGACCGCTAAATTGGCAAGCGAGCCAGAATGCGGTTGGACATTCACATGATCTGCACCCCATAGCTCTTTGGCATAATCAATTGCCAGTTGTTCTACCGTGTCGATATCCTGCGACGCAGGATAGAGCCGGTCATCGGGATATCCGAGCGCATTTCGATTAGTGAGGACACTTCCTTGAGCTGCCATAACTGCTGGACTCACATGATTTTCGCTTGCGATCATGAGAAGCCCATTGCGTTGAGTTGTCTCTTCGGCGTCGAGCGCATCAGCCAGATCCTCACTCACCGCTCGTATAGGATCGGAATTCATAGTACTACTACCAAATTGAGTAGCCAACATAATTGTATGGGGGCTGAATCAAAATCCCTGAAATAATACCCACAAGTCCTCGGGTCCAGTAGGTTCAGAGATCACCATGTAGTCAGAGAACAGCCTGCCCGACACAGCTTACGTCTCGGTAAACAATTGGGTGCTATCTACGGCGTCGTTTCAGTGAACTATACTGGACTTTCATCCTCCATTCAAGATATCTTCAGACCACCACGCGTTCCGACCACAAACGCGGTGGTCAGTACCACCACTTCCGCTCTGGTTGGCTGACCTCTTTATTAATAGCCTTCGAAGAAGGAACTGCAGTCGTAACCCAGCGCACAGCGTGGATTCTGTGCCTCTACCCATCCTGCCACGCTGTGTGCTCCCCCTTGCATCATCAGACCACCAACGGGACGAGCGTGTGCTGTGTCCCGAGGATTTACGTCAGTAGTCAGTGTCTTTGAGCATATCGATGATTTCGAATCGGCAATCGCCACTCACACCACTTGCGCAAAAATCGCTCGATGCGCTTGCAAGCGAACTGCCGAGTGAAAGAGAACTCACGTACGAGCAAGCGTACGCGATCCTCAAGGACTACGAGGGTCTAGAGCAGCCCGCGGCCGAAGATATCATTGAACGCCTCTATATGCGAGGCCACATCTACGAAGTCGAAGGAAAGATTCGGCTGACTGATTATCGACCTGAATAGCGAGCATTGGCTCGGTGATAAAGCTGCATTCGGCGCTCGAATTCGACGGTCCTACACTTACTCACGACTCGTTTCGACTACCTCGATAAGCTTCGCTGCCGTGGTCTGGATTCGTCCAAGTCGATCTTGAATCATGTCCGCATCATCACCCTGCCACGCTGCGAGGTAGAATGCTGAGCCACTCGTGTCCAACCCAACGTATCGACCAACGATGTACGCGACGGCCTCTGCTTCTACCTCACGTTTCGCTCGCTCACACTCATCGTCAACATCGAAGTGCAGCAGTGCGTGCGCGTATTCGTGGATGAGCGTCACGGCGAGACCCGCCTGATTTACTCGATCTTTCACTTCGACGATGGGCTGGAGGTCGTACAGACTCCGCTGTTTGCAGACGCCCTTCGCCTTGCCGTGTTCCCAGTCGTCAGCATCGACGATACGAACCGTCACCCCGAGCTCATCAGCTGCATCTTGGAGGGGGGACACGAGATTTTCAGCATTTCCGGTTGCTTCGGTTTCGAGCTTGGGAAGTGGTTCACCCTCCGTCTGAGACACGTCGAAAACAGCCGTGGGTTTGAATCCGACCAGTCCTTTCGACCACGCTTCAGGCGGCAATTCGTCATATTCACACTCACTTTGCTCGTGGTACTTGGGCGAGTTCTCGCAGTCGGGACACTGCTTTGTGATGATCGGCGCCCAGATCCAGATTCCGCTTTCGCCTTCCTTGACGTGGCGGTCGAACTCGGTCCGCCAGGTGTTGTACCCAGCGACCTTCGTCGCATTTGGACATTGAAGCGTGATCAAGAGCGTGTTCCGATGGGAGTAGTCATGGAATTTCGACTGGACATCTAGCCACTCTTGGAACTGTTGACTCGCTCTCGCCTCGTCAGTCAAGGCAGTGAGGTCGTCGATCCAGTGTTCGATCGTGCTGTGCATCTCGTCACGTCGGGTGTCGAAGTCGTCGAACGACACCGCTGAGAAGTCACTCGTTGCCATGAGTTCGTACTGGGCACTCCACTTCGGACTGCCCCGCACCCTTTCGGGGCCAAAAAACTGCGGGAGTGCAACGTACCCACCGCCAGCTATAGGAACAGCAAATTGTTGGTTACTCCTGGTACAGACAACGGGTGTTCGCGTTATCTCCTGACAGTGTTTGCTGATCGTCGGCCGTCTCCGCGAACAATGTGGACTGATCACTCTCAGAAGATTGCTCTACTTTTGGCCGGTCGTCGATACCGAACTGACTGACCGTTGGCCGATCACGTCGCGAATCGCGGGTGCGATGATCTACTGTCGCGCCGAAGTCCTCAAGCGAGGTTTCAATGTTCGTCTCTGTGACTTCAAGTTGACCATCGTCGCTGAAAGCCGTTTGCCGATGCACCGATATTTCTGGTCGCTTGCTCATCTGAATCGAGCCTCCCTCCCTTTAGGGCGTGAAAAATTCAGTATCTCGATACTCGATTTTCGTGTTTGGTACAGCACCGTGATTAACCGACACTATCGCAATATAGGTGCTCTGTTGGTTAATCGCTGAGTAGGAGAATTCCTTCGCAGTGTTTGCTTAGTAATGGACGTCCGCTGGAATAATCCACACCTGCTCGTCGGCATTGAGCACATGCTCAAGGTGTTCACGATTACGAATCGCGTCGCCGAACTCGGTGTATAGGTAAAGCGACGGGCCACGATACGCGCCAAGATTGTAACAGGCGTGTCGGGCGAGATCTTTATCGTGCATGAGTTCATCGTTACTGAACTCGTTGACCGCAGTTCTTACCCGTTCGAGATTGCGTTCGAACTCTTGCCTGGTTGCCTCCCAGCCACGTTCTAAGAGTTTTTCGCCGTCGTCTGAGTCGACTGGTGCGACAACCGGAAGTTCGCCCCACCGAGACTTGCCTGCGACGGACGACCGCTCGTCATCGAACAGAACATAGTAATCAAAGATAGCAGCATTGTCGGGGCCAGCTCCAACAAGCCGATCGAACGCCGCTTTTCCGCATGCCAGTGCAGTCTCTTCGGTCGATGCTTCCACAAGTGCGTAAATTACCTGGTGCATTTTAGTCACCTCGCCGACGCATTGGTTCGACACAACTCCATCACACAACACCTCATTCCTGCGCCGGCATCCATCGCCGGCGCCAATAAAATCACTCTGCAAGAAGCGCAGATTCACATTGGATTCGTGCTACTCTTCCGGGAGATCGCGACGCCCGGATCGCACACAGGGCCAACACGGAAAACCACCGAGTCCATCACAGTCACAGTCTGCTGGCTGGTCACTGTCGCTGTCTTCTACATGGGTTTCAGCTTCCTTCTCGATCTGTGTCCCACCGTCTGCGACGAGGGAATGGTCTGTTGCTGCCTGCAGGAGTGGGGTTCGAATTGCGACGCCAATCCGATGTTTGCATGCTCCTTCGTACCGAGTATCTGCAGGACATTCACAGGCGATGGGGATCCCGTCGCGAACGGTGACGAGATATTCATGATCGGCCGGATTCGCGTGACTCGTATTCCGAACGAGGACACCCCTCGTTGTGAGTGAACATTCGAGGGCTTCGTACTGGGCGCGCTTTGCAACTCGTTTCGTGAACGTCAATTGGGACAGGACGTTGTTACTGGACATACTCGCTCCACGAGGCACATCTGTTGTGCCCCGCACCCCACGGGGGCAACAAAAACACGTTCTCGACGATGATTTTCAACTCAATGCCCAGATCTCTAGGCAGATCTCTCTAGACTCCATCGCTCTCATACGTGAGCTGTCGGAGGGAATAGTAGAGTCGGTAGTGAATATGAGTGTGCATAATTAGCGGTGGTAGGTCGGAAGTATTTCCTCCAGAAGATTCTCAATAATTCCCCAGAGGATGAGCGATGGGGTCTCGTGTTGAAACGTCACTGGCTGATGTGTCGTTTCCTCGTCAATTGAGTACTGAAAATGTGCTCGTCCGAGATCTTCGTGATCCCCGTCCTGGTGCCACCCAGCATGGAAGCCTGTGTTCGGGTCGCTATAGTTAATACGAAACCAATCATGCGGTGTTTGGCGATACCACTCGATGACGAGTTCGGGTGCCTCTGGTCCGGTGGGTGGATCGATGCGGATCGGGTCGAAGGTTGCCTGTAGTTGTTTGGCTGCAACGTCATCTGGAACGTACTCGATCGTTGTGATATGGGGAACGCGTTCGAGGACATCTCGTTTCAGCTGCTCGTATAACTGTGCATTCGGATTTCCGCCTGGATGTGAGACGGACATCTGTCAGTTACTGGCCTCGGCACGGTCTGCGCTGGGGGCCAAAAAGTCCCACTCACGAATTGCAAATCCGACGATCTGAATTCGCTGTTGGAGATGCTCCCACTCTCGAGCGATTGCCCGTCGCTGCGCTTCTTCATCCGAGCTAAGGGTTTCGTCTGCAATCGTCGCCCGCAATTGATTCGGTGACTCGACTGCAAATGTCTCTTCCCAGTCCCGGATTTGGGCTTTCATCTCGGACAGTCGATCAGTTAATTCTTCAACTGTCCGGTGGCCATCGCGAAGTCGGACGGCCTCTTGCATTGCCTGTCGACGATAGTCTGGAGAGTAGGTCGTGTGAGCACCACTCTCATCACGGCGGAGCACGCCATCGTCCACGAGTCGCTCAAGGACGCGTTTGGTCGGCTCGTGTGACCACTCTGCCTCCGAAGCAATCCAATTCACGGTACGGGGTTCTGACACTTGCCGAGCGACCATCCGGACACGGTCTTCACCGGTCGTTTGACGCTCCATGAGCCCTGTTTCTGGTTCCTCTGAATCCTTGTCCATGTCTGTACGTATGGGTTGAATCTTTATATAGGTTGAGGGTAGTTCGATCTATATCGAAACACTACAGCTAAATCGTTCTATCGAAATCGTAGTGAGATCGACGCTCACCGAATCAAGTGGTGTAAATCTTATGTGCCGATACCGACCGTACGGCTGAATATTGCTAACTGCATCCAAAGCCGATAAAAACACGATCTCGACGTGTGCAGAACGGACTCTCTCGTAGCAATAGTCGAAAGGAGAACAGGTCAGTTAGTCGAAGCGGTAAATCGCAATCCCATCGTGCTCGCATTCCGGGCACTCGCTCGTTTCGACCTCGACTGTGGTTCCACACTGCCGACACTCAGCGATGACAGTGCTGCGCGATCGACTAGTGAGATGCATCAGGAGGTCTTTCATGCGAACTCCGGCCTGTGATTGGTCTGTTGTTCGTCGATGACGAGGTCACAGTCTTCGCAGGATGTTTCGATCACGTTGGTAGTGACCAGGCCGCCGCATCTGGGACACTGGTTGGTTAGTTCGCTCGGTACGTCTTCGTCAAAGCCTGTTGCGTAGCTGTCGCTGAGTGTCATCGAAATCATTCCTCATCGAGACGCTCGTTCTGGAACGCCCCGCACCCCTCAGGGGGCGAAAAAACCTCCGGCCAATCCTCACTGATAGGTAACAAGTACGTTTGATACGATTCACCGCTGATATCTTGTGTCTGCAGTTAGTATAGTATACTAACCTAGTCCCATTCGGTGCCTTGTCTGTCGAGAACCGGGCTTTCGGAAATCCGAATCGGAAACGGATGGAGAGGTGTCGGATTCTACCGTCATTGCCAGACGTTCTGATCCTGATTGACCGCGGTAGAGACGCGTCAAACTGCGTCAGCTGAGGCGGAATCGAACTATCGACACCCAGGGATTACTTCGATTGGTATGATGGCAATCATGAATACATTTACTCACCGTATGATAAGAACCATTTTCAGAAGCTGTTAGACTATTTTGACTTAGAAGAATCGGATTTAGAATAGTAAGTTCACGTGTTTGGATCGAATTACGTTCTCGAGTTCTTCGTAGACCTACTTTTTCTCTGAAATCCACCAGATAACCACCCGCGGACTTAACTTCCCCCGCTCAACCTCTCCCTCCTCATGCAGTGCTTCAAGCCGTCGATGAGCGGAGGGCCGGTTAATATCGAGCGTATCCGCCACCCACCGAGCAGTCACTGCCGGAAACTCTGACTTGTGCATCGCCGTCAGAATATCGTCATCAGTCGTTTCCTCTGCAAATTGACCACTAGTATCGCGTTCTCTCTCGTTTGTCATCGTAGCTCTCAGTTCATTATCCACCATCTTAAAACCATGCACTACGTAGTACATCGATGGTTTTAATACCATGTACTACATAGTACTTGGTAGGAAGAACGGTGCCCTCGGGCGTGTAGAAACGCGCCGGGTGTTCTAGCACCCGGCACCGGTCTTCCAATTCCAGCGAAAGACCATGAGTACAAAACAATCCGCAGCCCTTGAAGTTGACGAGACGGCACAGAAACGCGCACAATGGGAACAGTTCTCTTTCGACGTCGATGCCCCCGGACTCATCGACGTCACCAACGAGAGCCACGAGAACCCCGCAGCCCACCAATACACCGTCTCCATCGACGACGTGACTGACGACCTGATGGCCTGCACCTGCCCGCATCACGTCCACCGAAACGCATTCTGCAAACACATGGCTGCTGTCGAAACCGCGACTGAGGACGGAACGCTTGACGCCTTCCCGTCCGAGGACGAAGACGATGCCGAAGACTGTGACTGCGACGGCCTCGGTGACTTCCCGTGCTGGCCATGCGTGCGAACAGGACGGAAGGAACTGCCGAACTAACCACTCCTTTAATTTATTAGTCAATGGACAGACACTGGCGCCGAAGAATGATCCATAGAATGTTTGAATGGATCGTCGATTTCAGACCGGTCCTCAAAAACAGAATTCGGAGCGATGCGGTTCGAACCGGGCAAAAAACGGTTCAGATCAGCGACTGGCCGGGCGCCCTGCCTTGCGTTTGGTCGAGCGACCCTGCAACCACGACCCGAGCGCTCCACCCACAGCGCCAGGGATTGCGGCGACGATAACAAACAGCACGCCGAAGGCGAACAGTCCCATCGCCGGAAGTGGGCCAGCCATCAATCCTGCGACGGTCAGAACGACGAGGGCAACGATGGCCCCCGCCGCGCTTGCCACACCACCGTTTAGTGCGCCGTCATTGAGTTTGGTACCGGCGACGTAGCCAGCCACGAGACCACCGATGATGCCGGTCACTAAAGCACCGGTGACGGGGAGTGCCATATTCGTGAATGGGATGACGGCACCACTGAGGAGGCCGACGATGATGGTTGCGACGATTCCGTATACGATGGCTCGTAGTTTGAAGTCCATACCTAATAGTAGACCCACAACATCTTAAATACTTTTCATAATTCAAATATACATTTCAAAGATGGTACAAACGGACAATTAGAATTTCGTTACAAAACAGATAGTTACGGTCACATCTCAGATTGGCAATTTTTCTCTGTGTCCGCTGACCAGTCAGCAAGCAGTAGGTAGAAACATCAAACGGCGGTGCTCGGTGCGGACCTGATGTTTCGTACTGTGTTCGGCATTACTCGTCCCCACTGTGGTTCGAACAAGCTCTCTCCACGTTTGAGGCAGCCTTCTCCGACAACCCGTAACGCTGATTCATTCAAACATCTCGTGAGCACGCTGATTCTCACCGAAACGCAGTGGACTGTTAGTGGAGATCGCACCTACTGGCAGTGTGAGGACTGTGGCGCGGAAGCCACCCGAAAGGACGCACTCACCGACTGCTGCTAACCCCGTCTCCCTTTTTCCATTTATGTCACGCCAAACAACACTGTCCGATGTTGCCCAGCGAATGCTCAGCGAAAGCGCGGCTGGTTCGACCGAACGCGACAACGTACCGACGACAAAGCGCCCTGCTCGACCGAGCACAAGCGCACGGCGCAATATCCATCCTCCTCGGCCTGTTACTGGATGCATGGTTGAGAGAGTAGATTCCGCGAGGAAACGAATGCAGGCCTCTCCAGAAGCCATCTACCAAGCGTTTGCAGAACCTGGTGCCATGGAACGTTGGCTTCCTCCGAGCAACATGACCGGCGAAATGCTCGACTTCGATTTCCACGAAGGGGGCTCGTACCGAATGCGGCTCACCTACAAGGACCAGCAAGCTGGGCAAGGCAAGACATCGGAGGCATTCGACGAGATGGAAGTACGTTTACCTCGACTTGAACCAAACCATCGAATCGAGCAGGAAGTCGTCTTTGAGAGCGACGACCCGGCGTTCGAGGGCACCATGCGTATGGTCTGGACGTTCGAGCCCGCGGGCAGTGGAGCGATTGTGACCGTCCGCGCCGAGAACGTGCCAGTAGGCATCCAGCCGGAGGACCACGAGGCAGGAATGAAATCGACACTCGACTACCTCACGGCATTCGTCGAACAGGACGGCTAGTTGGTTGGCGGGAACCGAGGGAACACTACATTACAGTATAACGATTGCTCCTGCGGTCGACAATTTCCATCTAAGGTTGAAAATATCTCTTGTTAAAATATAAAAGTTATTCTGACTCCTCAATTATCTCCATAGATTGGCGGGTGTCCATTGGGACTGCGATTCGGGTATACGATATCGGAACAGCAGACGAGGCTCTCCAAGTTGCGATCGCCGACAGTGGTGGTTCCTCAGCCGATTGTCTCCCTGATAGTGAAACATGAGGAAATCCAGATCAAATGGCCTCGATAGCAGGTAACCTACCACACGCCACTCATACACCTCGTGAGTAACTAGGCTTTCGTAGCATGACAAAGGAAGGGTGTGTTGAGTGGAGGTGCATACGATGTAGCGAACCATTCGATGCACCGGATGCACAGACGGCTACGTGCCCCTACTGTGGAACCATGTTGAAGATCCCTGACGATGCGTGGGAGTACTACCGATCGGATGAAAATGAAGAATAGAACAAGCAGATTCATCGCGGTCTCTCTCAAGAGATGAGTATACAGCCCTGGATCAACTCGTTCGCATCGAAACGAATTCAAGAATGATTGTTCTACCGAGGATCGACCGACAGCTGAACTGCCATCTCGTTTTTTACATTGTCGGACACTGGACATCGTTCCTCGACTCGCTGCGCTCCTGCTTCGACCGTTTCTATATCAAAACAAACAACACTGTGAGACCCATCTTCTATTCTTGCCGGTTTAACTGATTTAATATGTCGTCTCGGACTTCATCTGCAGAGTTGTACGTTTTCTCGTCGGCTGAACCAAGCACTTCTTCGATGGATTGTGTGCCGTCGACTGATTCGACCTCATAGTCGCCAAATGCGGAAACTAACTCATCTCCTGTTAGTGGATAGTCCTGTTCTTCGAGGGCCTGATCGAACTCACCGAGTTCGCCACTTTCTGCTCGGTCTTCAACCGAAGGTCGATCATCACTCATAAGAACGTAGTAGATCGCGAGCCAGAATAAAATATTGGCTAATTGGTCAAATGAAGACAGAAGGGAACAGATTCTCGTTGATCCCAACATACACTCGCTATCTATCGTTAACGTACCCACCAGCCTCATCAGGCTAGAGCACTCACTTTTAAATATGAGTTCAGATCAGGATCACTTGCGTAACACAGATACAGAAGAACGATTCGGATTCAAAAAAGAACAGCAGGCTGCAGTCACATCCGGCAAGGGTCTGACTGAAAAAGTCGTCCGCCTCATCAGCGAGGACAAGGACGAACCGGAATGGATGCTCCAGCGGCGTCTCCGTGCACTGGAACACTACCAGAACATGCCCCTCCCGACGGACTGGCCCGGTCAGCCAGACCTCACAGAACTTGATGTCGAAGAGATTATTCCCTATATTCGCCCAGACGTCGACAAGCGTGAAGGGGCGGACAGCTGGGACGACCTGCCGGACGACATCAAGGACACGTTCGAGAAGCTGGGGATTCCGGAAGCGGAGCGCAAGGCGCTTTCCGGCGTCGGTGCCCAGTACGAGTCCGAGGTCGTCTACCAGAACATGCAGGAGCAGTGGGAGGAAAAGGGCGTTGTCTTCTGCAACATGGATGAAGCCGTCCAAGAGCATGAGAACCTTGTCAAGGAGTACTTCATGACGAAGTGCGTGCCGCCGAGCGACAACAAGTTCGCGGCGCTCCACGGTGCGGTCTGGTCGGGCGGCTCGTTCGTTTACGTCCCCGAGGACGTGACGGTGCAGATGCCCGTTCAGGCGTACTTCCGCATGAACTCCGAGGGGATGGGGCAGTTCGAGCACACGCTCATCATTGCCGAGGAAGGCTCCGAAGTCCATTATATCGAGGGCTGTTCCGCACCGAAGTACGGCAGCCACAACCTCCACTCCGGCGGCGTCGAAGTGTTTGTGGACGAAGACGCTCACGTCCAGTATTCGACCGTGCAGAACTGGTCGAAGAACACCTTCAACCTGAACACCAAGCGCGCCATCGTCGAAGCCGGTGGCCGAATGGAGTGGGTGTCTGGTAGCATGGGATCGAAGGCAACGATGCTCTACCCGTGTTCAATCCTGAAGGGTCGCGGCGCGAGCGCCAACCACATCTCTATTGCGTTCGCTGGCAAGGGACAGAACATTGACACTGGCGCGAAGGTGTACCACAACGCGCCCCGCACCAACTCCACCATCGAGTCGAAATCCATCAGCAAGGACGGCGGTCGCACGAACTACCGCGGCCTCGTCCACATCAGCGACGGCGCGGTGGATTCGAGTACGTCCGTCGAGTGCGACGCGCTGATGTTCGACAACGAATCCACGTCGGACACCATGCCGTACATGGAAATCAACGAAGACCGCGTGGACGTCGCCCACGAGGCAACGGTCGGTAAAATCGGCGACGAGGACGTGTTCTACCTCCAAAGCCGCGGATTGGACGACGACGACGCGAAACAGATGATCGTGAGCGGGTTCATCGAACCCATCACGGAAGAGCTTCCAATCGAGTACGCGGTCGAACTCAACCGCCTCATCGAACTCGAAATGGAGGGCAGCCTTGGCTAATCTTTTTAAGATCAGGATTAGAGTGGATCATTGTATTGGTCGGCCGGATCCTGTTGCTCATCGACAGCTTGCGTAAACAGATTTTCATCCAACTCCTCTTCGCACAGTATCGCCCGAACATTACCACTGTTAGTACCGTACGTCGTCTATCTATTCCTTTTATTCCTCTGGAAGAGCGTTAGCAAGTGCTGTCTCTCCTCCGACAATTGGCACTGGAATGGTGATCTTTTTGACATCAACAGAGATAACAGTGTCACCTGTACTATCTGGCGGTCGTTTAGTGAAGTAATGGTCGCTAGATAGTACAACAATTCCGATGCGGTGGCCAGGTTGGAAAACATAATCATCGGGTTGGAGATTGAAATTGATCCAGTATGGTGTGCCGGGATGAATCACAAAAGTGGTTCTGAGCGACTTACGATTCTGTGGGTCTACCCAGCCCCAATTGATATTATAATTAGAGAGGAAAATTATCCTCACTTTTGTATTATTGCTCAGGCTGCAGTTCTTCGTACGGCTGAATGATGACGAATCCACCCTCCTCGGCGAAGTGAAGCTGATACGTTTCTCCAGAGGAGCGTCCAAGGAAACTCTTGAGATTGAGGTCTCGCTTCGAGGTGGGTGACACATTACTACTCCAAGCGACAGTCGCATTGGGGTCCGTACTCACAGGTGTCGGAATAACAAGCGGTTTTCCATGGGTGGTGATAGCCACATGTCCTGGTCCCTCAAGAAACACATTGAACAACCCACCTGTAGAGGCACCAGCAATACTTTTCATCATCTTAATATCCCAACTAACACTCTCATCAAAAGCCAGTACATCGTTCCCATTGACGCTGATTTCGTCTTCCTCATTTAGTTCCAGAATTTGTACCTCTTTGCCCTGGTCAGCTAAGTACAGATGCCCCGTCCCTGTGGCTTGCATCATTAGGCCTCCCTCACCAGTGGCTTTCTTCTTCAACATGCCTTTCAGCCCACCGGTTGATTTCCGTTCGAATGAGATGTCACCAGTATAACCCACCATGGTTCCTGCTTTTGCCATGATGCTCCCGTCCATCGATACATCGAGCAGCTTTGAATTCTCTAGTTCGAAGGTTTTTCCCTGGTCTTGCGGTGCATGAGTGTTGACAAATTCATTGAGATTCATTGGTTTCCTCTGAACCGCATTTCATACGGCTCTGTATAAAGAAGGTTCTCAAAGACAATATAATTATAGCCTACTGTATTTGATAAATCATCAACAGATAGAAAGTATGATCACAGAAAATATTTATGTCTACTAACTTCGACTGCTGTGCATTTCCGTCAGTGTCAGTGACTCCCCGAGTGACATCGTACAAGTAGAAACTGAAAGCGGTCTTACTTCACTGGAAACCGAAGTAGCGCTCCAACACCACTGAAGGCATTCACGAACTGCGATCCACGTTCGGTATCACTGGCGATCACATAATCGTCACCACCTTGCTGTTCCACAGATGTTTCAAGATCTTTCCGCTGATTTCGTGGCACTGTCGATGCAATGAGGACTGTATCGACCGCTCCGAACCTGATCGCTTGCTCTACCTCCTCAATACTATACGCAACCAGATCGCCATCTCGAAGCCGCGAGTAGAACTCATCTAGCCGCTTGCGTCCTTCTCGCTGTTCGGCATCGAGAAGTTGCTCATCCGCTTTCTCGACAAGCTGATGGAGGCCTTGCACGGTCGCATACTCAACCGAGTACGTTCCGAGCAGACGGGTGCGCAACCGATGATTAAGGTAGCCGTCGGAGACGAACCGCTTCGCAGTCGCAAGTGTTCCCCAACGACAAGCCCAGTGACCGTTCCCTCGTCACCAGTGAACGCGTCGGTAGCGATATCACCGACCTGTTGGAAGAACTCGTGGACTTGTCGTTCGCGATCGCGCTCGAACCGCTGGGCAGATTGTCCACCTGCCCTGGATTTACCCATCACTTGGCTTTCGAACGTCCGAATCGGGATAATGCGCTCTCCAACGAGTCGTCCAATGGCAGCACCACCACGCTCGATGACGATGAGTCCAAAGGTCTCATTCGGCGTAACTGCTTCATTCAGTGGAGAGAGATCGAAGTGATCGTCACATCGGTACGTCGACTCGGCAACTGGAGTAGGCAGGTCGTCGAAGGTAGTCGAGATTAACTCACCTCCAACGACACCCGCATAGACCACGAGTCCATTCTCCGGTGTCCTTTCGTATCGACGAAGAATCCGCTGGACGCGCTTGAGCGCTTGCTGAACGTGGTCTCGTGTCTGATCGGATTTGATATTCTCGGCACTGGCGTATTCCTGGGCAATTCGCTCTCGGATCGAACCCAGCGACTTGCTGTTGGGTACGGTAACGGTGACGAGTTCAGTACCGTCCCCGGTGAGCGATTCGAGCTGCTCGATCTGTTCGCGAAGATCGTATGTTTGTGACATTGTATACTGGTGGCTTGTGAGTAGTTGATTGGCAATTCCGTGAGGTCGATCCAACGACCCTTGCCACCAGCTATGAAAACAGAGAGATGCCGCTCATTGACTGCATAGTCGTACTGATGCACGAATGTGAGCGGTACATATCAGAACACAGGGTCTGCTCAGCTAAAAGAATTCTGGAGAGTTACGCTTCTGTATCGACTGGCACCCGCTCGAACCCCATTGTTCGAAGATCATTGTCGAAGGCGAACATATGCTCTATCTCGTGCTCTCGAGCAAGCATTGCACTCGTCTGATCAACAAAGGAAATCTGCTGGTCGTCAAAACGCTCGAACTCCTCACACGCTGCGTCAAATGTTTGCTCACCGCAGGATATTGAACGTCTGTGATCGACGAACCGTCGAAAGCGCCTCCACAGCTGCTGTGTGCCCAATCTGGCACAGCATTAGCGTCGCAAAGTCTGAAAGCACATATCGACTGGTGGACACCGGCCCATACTCCCTGGCTTTCATCGACAAGCCACCAGACGACTCGTCCGGCAGTCTGGCGACTTTTCACACGTCCTTGGTCTTCAAACTGTCCAAGCTTCCGCCGCGGTCTCTCGTGAACACTCAAGGGCATCGGCAACATCACCAGAGGTGGTGGCTTCCCATGTTGGGAGTGCGTGCGCACGAGTTGGAAGGAACTGCCAAACTGACCACCGCTTCAGTTCTTTTTCCATGGCGCCAAGACAGTCTCGGCTATGACCGACCGGCAAACAATACCGAGAAGAGTAGTTGCTGGCAAGTGTTAGATTTCTAATGTTGAATCAATTCGTTCTGGGAATTCGTATTCGTTAGCTTGCTCTATAGCCTCATACATCCACAACGATCCGTGAGAAGTTTCCGCCTTGTCGTAGATTTTAGTCTCGTCCATTGTGATCAGTTTGTACTTCGTCCCACCATCGTATGGGACGGGAATAACAGATGGATGCGGAGCCTCATCGTTTGTATTTACATCGAGATTGAAGCCAGCTCGGTTTGTTGAAACTGTGGGGTAGTCACAACTCACCATTTGGCCAGCCATTTTCGGATCAGCATATAAGACCTGATACTCTCCATTGACTCGAACGATTCGGCCTCCTTCAATTTGATTCGCCGAATCTTGATATGTATCTAATACTTTCCATCCGCTAGTAAGTGATTGGTCGGTTGTCTCGGCAATCGACACCTCATCAATCCCACCAGAGTTATAAATGGCTCGCCATTTCCCAACACTCTCGTCATAGATGCCGTTAAAATCATGATACCCTCCATTCCCTAAATCACTGCTCCGCGGCAAGTTCGAATCAACTGCTTCCAAGTAATGTGTACCATGAAGAATGTTCTCTACTGTGTGCGTTACCCAAATTCGTTGGAAATCGTCATCTTGTTTTGGATCATTCGGGCCGTTCCCAAACCCACTCCACATAATTGTGAACCTATCTTGCTCGTCGTCGTAGATAACGTGTGAAGCGACATAATTTGAGATGTAGTCAGTCTTTGCTTCGGTGAAGAGAACAGATTTCATATCAATCTCGAATGTCTCTAGATCGATAGTCGCTATCGACTGAAATCCTCGATGATCAACGGATGCTGGCGTAAGCGCACAGTAGAGTTTATCATCCTTAATGAGTGGTGCGCCATCCTTGTAGGTGACTGGGATTGGACCACGGACACCGAGCTGATACGAATAGAATAACTCGAAGTCACTAAGTATTACACTTTCACCCTTTCCACATTCCGTATGAATATATGGGTTGAATGTTTCCCAGACTTGTTTATCGAAAAAATCACACACCGGATTGGTTCCCCCGGCCTTTCCAATATCGGCATCTCCGTAATACTTCCACCCTTTAGAGTCATCGTCTTCACGGGCCAAACAGGAGACACGATCACCCTGGAAGATCACGTACAAGTCGAATGGCGCCGTTGGTAGGGCGTATTCTGTGTCGAATGTTACTGTATTCGTGTGGGTTGTCCCGCTACTATCAGTTAACTTCTCGAATAACTGCAAGCTGTTAGCAGCGACGTCACTTCCGACCCACAGATAATTATCGTCATCCTTAATTAGTCCGATTCCAGCGTTCGATGCTTCATTAGACATTCCACTCTTCCCACTGTACTTCTCGACACGAAGCATCCCACCAAAGAACGGTGCAATTGGATGACATCGAGGCTCAAAACCAATTGCTTCAAAGTTCCCTGACTTATTCGATACGGTCATCGTACCAGCACTGATCCTTTGGTCGATGTCATTCCCAGTAAGCAGGTGTTTTCCGATCATATTGCCGGTGCCCTCGGCTGCACTCCGAAATGGTTGAGCGTCCATTTCCCACCTGTATAACGGAAGTGCTGGCGTTTCGATCAGTCCAAACTCGTCAGGGAGTACATTACGCCATGTTCGGTCAACCTTCCAAGTCATCTCCTCAAGAGGTGTTCCATTCGTAACCCCTGTCGATCGCTCATCGTCGGTTGCCTTTTGTGTAGAAGAAGCAGTTGTAAGTCCTACTAGTGCACCGGTCGTAGCTGCTGCGCTAGCTGCCTTGAGATACGAGCGTCGGTTTAGTTGTGACTCATCGTCCGCGGTTTCGCGTGCCATGCCGAATTTCAATGATCACCGTCAATTTAAGTAGATTTTGATTCCAGGTTATGGTTCCTACGGAGGATTGTCAATGAAAGATCACACAGCTATTCCGCCGAAATTATCAATATTCATCGGTATTCTTCTGTAGGTATTGAGAGATTGTTTCATTGGTTGTCCTGCTTTCCTCAATTGGTCTGATTTCACAAAGCACGCTGCGTACTACTATTCATTGTTTTCGCTATTCCTCTGAAAGCCACCAGATAACCACTCATGGACTGAGCTTCCCACGTTCCAACTCACCGCGTTCATGAAGCTCCTCAAGCCGCTGATGCATTGATCGCCGCTCCATCCCGACCGCATCCGCCACCTACCGAGCGGCTACAGTCGGAAACTTCGACTCCCGATTTATCCCGGGAAATTTCTGCGGATGAATGATGGTCTTAGACGATGTCTGATTATCGTGAGCATCCAATTTCTAGCGATTAATTCTGATCGTATTGCTCAATCATTCAGTACCGCGTCTAAAAAATGTCCAAATGTTATTAGTAACAATAAGATTATGTAAAGTGCCTCCGATAGCATTCTGACTTCATGCTACCACCAGTAGACGGCTCTTATACACGACTATGTGGGAAAGATAAAATTGAGGGAGGGTCGTTTGTATGGTTGGGTTGATTGGAATTCTTGGTGACTATTCCGATTCTACTTCAAAAATCGAGAACTCATTACACGGATCGGAGGAACCTACCACCTATACCTATAGAACCACGTCCGCTACTGTCCATATGTCGTTTCACTCACGGGAAAATAATAGTCAACCAGTATGGTGCCGCGATGGCGAAGTCCAAATGTGGCTCCTGGGTGAAGTGTACGGTTTCCAGGACGAATCCAGGTATACTCTCCGTCCCTCTTCAATGGCAAGCGTTGAGTTTTGCGCGTCGCTATACGAACGGCTCGGCTGGGAATTCCTTACTGGTCTCAACGGTAATTTCGTTGGTATCGTCTACGATCACGTTAGTGAGACCGCCTCAATTTTCCTCGACCGATTCGGCACTCATCCGGTTTTTTACGCCCGAATCGATGGAATACTTGTGTTTTCGACACAGATCCAACTACTCCCTTCCTTCTCACAGATCAGCCGTCGATTTGAACACGAGTATCTCTTTGAATATCTCACGCTTCGCAGGGTTTTTGGGACCAAAACACCACTCCGTGATATCGAAAAGCTCCCTCCGGCATCTGTCACGACCTACGATCTCTCCACTCACGAAATAACGTCGGAGGTCTACTGGACCCCCCACTATCAACCGGACGACAAACCGTTCGAGTACTTCGTCGAAACGTTCATTGACGTCTTCCAGGACGTTATCGACGAGCGTTTGGATTCGGATCGTGAGCCCGGTCTCATGTTGAGTGGCGGAAGCGACTCACGGTTGATTTTGGCTGCCGCAAACCGTCAACTTACCGCCTTTCATCTCGCTGGGTGGCACAATCGAGAAGCACGGATCGCCGAACGGGTCGCCGAAATCGGCAACACAGACCTTCGAATCCTCCACCGAACGGATACCACGTATCTCGAGACGTTACCGAAGAACGCGTCGCTTTCCAATTTCGATGGCTACTACTTCCAAGGCTATCTCACCCCCTTCGCGGACGAAATCACCGAGTCGGTTGATTCGCTATTCACCGGTCTCTACGCCGATACGCTGTTCAAGAGTTACCCTATTCCAGCCCGTTCACAATCGCTCGGATCGTTGGGAACGCTCACGTTACCGATCGGCGTTGAGATGAACTCACTGGCGGATATCCTCGAGTACTGGATTTCTTCGGCCGGGACAGCACTCGCTTCGCCGCCGGAATACCTCACCACGTCTCACGACCTCCATGAAATCCTATCCGCGAACGTCGTTCGGGACGATGGGAAAATCGACCACCACGGCATACGCTACGATTCGTTGGACGACTTGCTCGTCTGTAGCACGTACTATCCTCTCTCGAACGATTCAGAGTTGATCAATCTACGAAGCCTCCGCCAGCTGTGTCCGTCTCACGTCCCCTTCTTGGATAACCGGCTTGTAGATTTACACCTTCGAATACCCAAGAAATACCGCCTTCGACGCGATCTCATCAATCGGGCCGTCCAGCGGCTTGCTCCCGAACTCGCGGCTATCCCACATCCATCATCGGATGTCCCGATCGCGCGGTCTTATCCAGTGCAGTATCTCGGGCGACAAGTGGCCAGCTTCCGACGCAAACACTTACCGAGACACCAACCACCGAAATATCACCTCAATCAAGATTCGTGGCGGGATCATGCGAGGTTTGTTCGCCACGAAGACTTCGTAATCGATGCCATTCGCAAGCACGAGCCCACGATTCGGGCACTTCCGTTCTTGGATTGGGAGGGGGTAAAAACTGTCTATCGAAAGCATCAGAACGGTGAAAATAGGACTGCGGAACTGTACACGCTTCTCACCCTGTTGGAGATGCCGATCATAAAGCAGGCGACGATGGTGAGTCAAATGCACTCCTTTTCGCCCAGTACAACGGAAGAAAGTGCGTAGCCCGACACTACGTCATTCGTCGTCGGATCCCATGGGAAACTTCCGATCGTGCCAGACGGACTGTTGGGAGTGGATCGTCTACGTGGCAGTAATCGAAGTTCGGCATCTCAAAACACGAAAGCAGAACCTCCTTTATCGCTGCAGAAAGCGGTGGACGACCGACGATTGATGAATCGTCGCGAACGATGCTCGTGAGATATTCCAGCTCGCCGATCATGTAATGCGTTCCGACACCGACCTCGTATCCCGGTTCGATCGAGTCGGAGTTGCCGATCACCTGAAGCCAGTACCAGTACGGGAAATCCGCACCCGAAGCCGCCGCACATGCAAGCGATTGCCACATCCGTGGATTGATTTCGACGAGTTTGAATTCGCCAGTCGCCGCATCTTCGATGTATTCGATACACGCGAGTCCATGCCATTCGAGTTCATCGAGGACCGCCCGACCCACTGCTTCTAGGCTCGGAATCTCGACTGATTCACGGTATACACCCCCACCACCGGTATACGAATCCCCGCGAATCTGTCGATGCTGAAACGTCGCGAGCGGTTCACCGTGGTCGTAGAGCGCGCCGAATACGTACTCGTCCGTCCCATCGATGTACTCCTGGACGATCGGGACGTGGTCCATCGCTTCGCACGTTGTTGCGATATTGAGTGACTCGTTCGATGGAACGTGCTGTACCGACTTGACGATCGACGACTCGGATGGCTCATACGAATCGATGTACTCGTCGACGAGCAGGTTGTATCGCGATTTGACGACCCGATCGACGTCCCACTCGGTGGCTTCGTCCAGTAGACGTGTCTCCGGCACCGGTACCTCTGTGCGTTCTGCAATATCCATCAGCTGCTTTCGATCATGGACTCTCTTCAATGTCTCAAGTGGAGGGACGACTAGGCTAACGTACTGATCGAATTCGTCGTGATACTTCGAGAGAACGTACGTATCCTGCGGACGATGTGGAATAATCGTGTATACGTCCGAACGGGCAGCGATTCCCAGAAGTGCGTCCTTGTACGCCAGTATTTCGTATGAGGGCGGAACTCGTACGACTTCGTCGCAGAATCGGGATGCGGCAACCGGAAGGTGTTTATCTGCGACTGCGACGATCGTTCGTATGTCTGCCCGGGTAAGTGATCGAACGGATGCATACCCATGTGGATACCGTGAAGCGGGTATCACAACCCCATTTGGTTCGTCTCTACCCACCGCTTCGTTAGTCGTTCGCATGCTATTCATCCGGTATAGGTGAAGACGGGCTCTCCAATCTGTCTTTTGCCCCCTGGGACGAATTCTTGAGGGCATCGATGGACGATCAACATCCGCCGCAGATTGTGTTGAACGGGTGTTTGGAGATAGCGAGCACATGAGGCTTCAGACAACCCATCACAGAGGTCGGCACAGAATTATGTAGATCGTTTCGGAGCGGTTCTCAGCTAAAATCGCCAGCCCATTCTTGTCTCCCTCTTCCATTTATGTCACGCCAAACAACGCTGGCTGATGTTGCCCAGCGAACGATAACCGAGTGCGCGGCTGGTTCGACCGAACGCGACAACACACCGACGACTGAGCGCAATCTGCTCGACCGGGCGCAAGCACATGCGGTGGACGTCGCGGCTGAGCATTTCCCCGATCTGCCGGTTGAGGTGATTGAGTGGAAGCTTCATATCGCGCGAAACAGCAGGTAGGAGTGACAAAGTACACTCCAGAATATACGGCCAAATGATAGTACCTAGACGAACGAGTAGACACGCCCTTCGGTGACGACGTAGACGGTATCGTTACGAACTGCGGGTGCCGCCTGTGGGTTTCCGAACAGTTCGAACCGCTGAAGTGTTTCGCCCCCATCTGCGTCGAGAACGTACACGCGGCGGTCGTCGCTGCCAACGTAGACGGTATCGTCCACGATGGTGGGATTAGTCAGCGTCGCATCGCGGTCGTAATTGCCATACTCAACATTCGTGTCGAACGACCACCGTTCGGTTCCATTCGTGTTGTCAAGCGCGAACAGTCGCTCCGTGTCTCCGATGTCGTCTTTGTTGACGACGAACAGCGTGTCGTTGACGCTCGAAAGGAACTCACCGCCAACGTCGGTGGACCACGCTTCCGTTCCATCCGCTGAGTTGAGTGCGGTGAGTCCCTCGTTCGTCACGAACACCGTCTCGTCGTTCGCTGCTACTGCCGAGGTTTCTCCGTCGTACATCCACTTTTCGTTCCCATCGTCGGCCTCGAAGGCATACGCGCCCTCGCTAGACGGGGCATAAACTAAACCGTCCTGCACGGTAACGGCACCGTTCACACGGACCGAATCACTCGGGTCATCCGAATCGATCTCGGTGTTCCACAGAATGTTGCCATTATCTGCGTTGACTGCGAAGACGTATGCGGAACCGTAGAGGGAACTTTGGCTACCGAAGTAGACGACATTATTGACGACGACGGGAACGCCGGTGCCGTCCTCGACCTGCTTCTCCCAACGTTTCGTCCCGCTCGCGGCGTCGAACGCGTAGGCGAAATTAATGCTGCTTCCACCATCTCCGCCGACGGTACAGTAAACCGTTCCATTCGTGACCGTCGCCCAAACGTGACGGAAGATTGTATCATCCGAATCAAACGGCACGCGCCATTGCTCAGTTCCGGAGGTCCGTTCGAACGCGAAAAGCTCAGAATTCGTGGCCACATAGACCGACGTGTCGTCACTGATGATCACTTCGAAGGTCTCTCCATTGTCCAGTTCCGGCATCTGCCGCCAGTTCTCCGCTAGACCGGTAATGGTGTAGAGGAATCCCGCATCGCCCGCGACGTACGCGGTATCGTCGACGAGGGCGCATCCAGTCGGTGCGTTTCCGTCCGTCCGGAGGGGAACCTGCCATTGGAGGGATCCATCACCGGCATTGAACGCCGCGACTTCCTGAACGTCCTCGTCTTTGACTTTACGCGGATAGTAGACAGTTGAACCGGCAACTGATAATTCAGCAACATTGGTGTATCGTAGTTCGTCGGATTCGCTGGATTTCCAGCGGACGTTCCCGTTTTTACCGTCGAACGCCCAGAGGAGTTCGCCTTCACCGACGTAGACGGAGTCATCGGAAAATACCGGACTGGTGAGGTGAATATTTCCATTCAGCTCGTGCTGCCACTGCGAACTCCCGTCGGCGGCGGAGAGGGCCGTCAGGAACGATCTGCTGTCGCCGTGATCACCGCTCTCGTCCTGATAATTGCTCGTGAGGTAGACAGTGCCGTCGACAACCGTCGGTGCCTCAAGTACTGGCTCTGTCGCTCTGGATCCCGTGTGCACTGAGACGTCCCACTGTTTTGTCCCGTCGGTTGTGTCGAAGGCGTAGACGGTGCCGCGGTCGACGAAGTACGCGGTGTCATCAGCAACTGCGGGGATCTCGTCGGCCGTGACCGCCGCTTTGTCACCGTCACCAGAAATTTCAGCGCTCCACTTGACGTCGCCGTTCACGGCCGAGAAAGCGTACGCATAGCCCTGTCCATCGATTCGCATCTTGACGTAGACGGTTCCGTCCACTACGGTGGTTGAGGATGTGCCGAGCTCTGGCGCATCGCACTCGTCTGCAGGTGGGTCGTAAGCCGGGTTCTCGAATGTCCACAACAAAGCGCCGGTTTCGGTATCCAATGCGAACACCTTCCACCAATAGCTAATATACATCTTCCCGTCGGTGACGGTGGGGGCAGCGTCGAACGTACCGAATCGGTCGGTGTACGTGTTTTGCCACAGAACCTCATGTTCCTCAACATCGTAAGCGATGGCTTTGCCGTCGTCAGCCGCGAGGTATGCTACACCATCGACAATTGCCGGAGCCGAGAGTTCCGGCGAGTTGGCGTGTCCTAAATATTCGGTCCATCCTATCCACGGTGTTTCTCTAACCGCACGTGCGTTGGGATTGTGACCGGTATTTCCGGCGTCGAACTGGAACGTCCCCCAGTTCGAGTCGTTCAGTTCGTTCGGGAGATTGCCCGTGATGTCGGTCATTTGAGAATTTTGCTTTGTGACTGCTTTGGAGGTATTGGAAACATTGGCACCTGCGATTCCGACAGAACCAACGGCAAGACCTACTGTCTTCAGGAATAATCTGCGCGAATTGTTGTCCATGTTACGAGTGTTGGATCGAATGTAAACGTGATAAGCTTTGTGAGTGTTCAATATGAATTTACTATATCAGGAAATAATACGGACATAAGTACAGGTCAAGTATTTGTATTAGAAATTCTCTATCCATCTCGATATCTATTCTCATCGAAATCAACAGTAAGAGCACCAAGAATCTCACAGACCACCAGCATGTGGTCATACTCGATGACGTAACCGGGTAACTGATGGCCTGCACGCGTGCGCATCATGTCCACCGCACCGCCTGCTGCAAACACATGGCTGCCGTCAAGAACACGACTGACGACGGCACGCTGACAGCGTTCCCTTCGGAGGAGGGAGACGATGCCGAGCCAGATGACTGTGATTGCGACGGCCTCGGTGACTTCCCGTGCTGGCCATGCGTGAGGATAGAGCGGATGGAACTACCGAATTAGTCCCACTCACTCTGCTTGCTCGCCACTAGATATGATCCGAAGTCACTGAAGAAAGAACATCCTTGTTCTGGGTATGCTGGCGGAATACATAGAATATCTGTACGCAAAATATCGTGATAGTGAAGCTGTGAAAAAATTTGCGGTCCACCTGTCTCGACACCAGATCAGGACATGGGTGACTCTGCGACGCCGAGTTGCTGGAGCATACCTAACGTCTCGGGTTGCACCCATCGCTCCACAATCTTTCCATTCTCGATTCGAGTGAACACCATATTCGGGACCTCGAACGACTCACCAGTTGGTTCGATTCCCATGAATTCACCGTCGTGAGTTCCACGAAGCGTCACGCGCATGGCCACAGTGTCACCCTCGGAAACGGCATCCTTGACGATTGCTTCAAAGTCTGAAAATGCGTCGAGGAATTTGTCCATGTCCTCTTTCGCTGCCTCCCGTCCTTCCGTTCGCTGGCCGAATGGGCCGTGCTCGACGAAGTCCTCGGCAAATAGTTTATCGATCAAATCGACGTTCCGCTCCGTCGCGATGTCTTCTGGTACACGACGCGCAAGTTGTTTGTTCTCCTCGATGTCTGCCATTGTATCCCCCCATAGCGATTCGTTGCTACGACTCCGCTTTTACCCTCGCTTCAATGCAAGGATCGCTAGTCATATGATCGCTTCCAGTAACGATAGCCGTTATGGCACCACCTCGTTGAACAGACGAAATACGCACAGCGGAAACAATTCTCTCTCGGTGTCAACGCCCCCGGATTGATCGACGTCACCACTGGAAGCCACGAAACGCTCGTAGACTACCAGTGCATCGCTTTTATCGACGATGAAACAGCAAAAAAGAAAATGTACTGTGCTTACCTATTACCAATCTCAGATCAGCACGAGTTAGCGTCTTTGGTGCTTGTCACACTGACTTTCGTTTATCTCGAGCAGTTGCATCGACTCGTTCCGAGTGGCGTTGTGCGCGACGTTCACGCGGCCGTCCAAGCAGCATTCGCACGATGTAGCTAGGTTGCGGTGGAAACCGACCGAGTTGCTTGGTCATGCCGAGATCATCGCGCACAGCATCGTGTTCTGTGACGGCACCGTCGGCGATGCGATACCAGTGTGTCTGGTTGATGGCGAACGAACGACCCCTTGACGGAAATACGTTCGTCACGTCTCAGTCGGGCGAATCGTGGACGACAAACGGTCCATGTTGGCGGCCATGCAGGTCACCCGTGCGACGACGTGGTCTCTGTCGACAACGACTTCATGGAATTCGAACCGCATGTCGGTGAATGCCCGGTGTAGCCATCGAATCGTGGCTTTAGGCCCCTCTGGACCGCGCTGACGGGCTTCCATCGGTTCGTCGGCAGACCGGTGATTGAAATAGTCGGGTGTTACATAGGTGTTGACCGCGGCACGGTCGGCCGTTGCCACGATGTCGAACGTGGCTTAGGCGACATGCCAGTCACCTCTACGGTTTCACTTCGAGTACGAGGTTGACCGGCGTCTCAGTCGCTCGTCGAAAGCGCGTGAACCCTCCCTCGGTAGCAACCTCACGCAGTCGAGCCGCTCCTGCCTGCGCACCCAGTGCAGGGTTGCCGCCCTGATCAAGCGAATTCGGTGTACAGATCATCGTCGAGAAGGCATAGAACACCCGTCCTACCGGGTTCAGGTTGTCCTCAACCTGATCGTTGGCGAACGGCTCGACCAGCATCCACGTGCCGTCGTCGGCAAGCGTCTCCCGAACATGTGCTGCGACGCCGACCGGATCGCCCATGTCGTGAAAGCAGTCGAACATCGTTACGAGGTCATACTCTGCTCCATTATACGACTTGGCCGTTGCCGCTTCGAAGCTGACGCGTTCTGCGATACCGGCCTCCTCAGCACGCTCGCGTGCCATGTCGATCGAGTGGTCGTGGTAGTCGATACCGACAAAGGTGGACTCAGGGTACGCTTCGGCCATGAGGATCGTTGTTGCCCCGTAGCCACAGCCCACGTCGGCTACGCGTGCACCGTTTTCGAGCTTCGTTTCCATCCCGTCAAGGGTGGGAATCCACTCGCTTATCAGACTCGCCGCGTACCCAGGTTTGTAGAACCGCTCCGTGGCTGAGAACAGCTCCGGGTGATGTTCGTGCCATCCGACGCCGTCGCCAGTCTGGAATGCCGCTTCAATGTCGTCCTGGACCTCTGCAATGATGGCGTTAGTTCCCTGAAACCCTCCCAGCATAAATGTGGGACTCTCCTCGTTGGCCAGTACGAGTCTCTGTTCGGGAGAGAGGCTGTAACGATCCGTCTCGGGATCATAGGTCACATACCCACCGGCGGCCTGTGACCGTAGCCACTCGCGGACGTAGCGTTCGTGCGTGTCGGTATGCTCGGCCAGTTCGGTCGACGTGAATGGTCCTGCATCAGCCAATGCTGCATAGAGACCGAGCCAGTCGCCGATCTCAGCCAGTGCGGCTTGAAACGCCCCGCCAAGATCATTGATAGCTGTTCCAACGAGTTCGTCTAGCTTCTCTTCGTTTATCTGGTCTTGTCCTGTTCGATTGTCTGTTGTCATAGTCGTCTCTCCTGCGTGAAGGTGGACGAGACACACCAATACGTTGTTATCTGATGCAATTCACCCAGTGCATGCCAGCGTTGCGGCCGGTGCAAGTGATGCACTAGTTGCACGAAATCCATTGCTCGGCGAATCCCTGGTTCGATATGCGTGAGTCAACGAACGTGATCTGAACCCCAAATACGACCAATGCTATGGCCAACCGAGGTTGTCGATAGCTTCACGGCCTGAAGCTTCCGGTCTTTTCTGCTTGTAGGGCGCTAAATCCTTGCCATTTACGGCGATGAGGGTGTCACGCTTCGATCGCTTCCATATTGAGAGAGCGAGCCTCATTGCGATAGGACTCGTAGAGTGGGGTCGCCCACTCACGTACCTTCGAGGCGTCGGTGTCGACAATCGCTCGTAACATACCGGTATCTGGGTCATAGCCGGTGAGGGCTATGCGGTCGTCAAAGATAGTGAGCCCACACGGAAGCGTGTCGTGCAGCAGGATGGTAAGGTTGCCACTCGCGAGGCCTTTCTTGGCTGCCTCAGGTGACCACTCAAGCACAGCTTCGACGATAGGTGGTGGGTAGATGATCTCGGTCTCCATGCCGGCACGAACGTTCTGGAACAACGAACCAGCGTTGGCCGATTTGAGTGTTGCCGTCCCAAAAGCCCGCATCTGCTCCGCATCTTCGATTAACTCATCATAACGATGCACGGGTTTGTAGGGGTCCTCGGAGTCGACGACCGTGACGACTGCCTCAGCAAACGCCTCGATTGTGATACCGAGGCTTTTAGTTGGAAGCCATTGTGCGACATCTCGGAGTTTCCGCTCGGTCTCCATTCGGGTGAGCAAAGTGGTGACCTCCTCCGCGATAAATTGGCCCGCTGATGTCGCCCGGTGTTTATGACCGTCTCGGACAATCCAGCCCTGCGTTTCGAACTCGCGCAGCATCCGTCCGATC
This sequence comes from Haladaptatus pallidirubidus, assembly GCF_020700235.1. GTDB lineage: Archaea > Halobacteriota > Halobacteria > Halobacteriales > Haladaptataceae > Haladaptatus > Haladaptatus pallidirubidus. The sequence goes on from NZ_CP085301.1 coordinate 2,117,923, forward strand.
GTGGACGACGATGCGCCGGTTACTGCCCATAGATCCGACCGGCTGTGCGGATCGTCAGCTAGTGCGTTGATTACCTCAATGCGGTGCTGCGATCGTACGAGATATTCGATCTCATCGCGTGCAGATTCCATGGTACTAGTTCGCATTTGGCACTATATTGTTTTGGGTTGAACGTTCTCATCGTCTACACTGTCTCGATTAGAATAGGTAAGGTTCATCCCTAGAACAACCTTTTCTATCAAGTATTCTCCTGGAATCCATCAAATAACCACCGTGGACTGAGCTTCCCTCGTTCAACCGCTCCACCCTTATGCACCTCCTCGAGCCCCTGATCCACTGGTCGCCGCTCACTCGCGAGCGCATCTGCAACCCACCGAGCGGTCACAGCCGGAAACTTAGATTATAGTGATATATTAAGAATTTTACTGCCAATGGTACGAATTAATGATCTTTTCTCGGCTATTTTGCCGCTGTCTTTTTGTAGTATTATTCCGTCTGGATGGCTGTATGGCTGATTTGATTGTCAAAGCCGCAGTGAAAGAACAGCTCGAAGGACAAAATGTGGCGAGTGATTTCTATGATGCACTCGATGAGGAAGTTGCAACTGTCCTCGACAACGCTGCCCGACGAGCCGAAGAAAACGATCGCAAGACCGTCCAAGCACGCGATTTGTAGCTGCTCATCGTCCCTCACCCACAGTTTTATTGCATCAGTATGATACGATAGCCCTGTCCCGATTCATGAAAAGAGGACATACTAATACGGTGTCTACAGGCTGAACAGACCGAGTGCCTCGGAGGTCAAGCCCTGAGACGGTTCACTGCAACAATAACAGGATGTTCAACATCATCTCCCTAAACGCTGACAATGCGAAACGTTTAGGAATATACGAAGAATTCGTATATTCGTAAACTCCGTATGAGCATCAAAGACGATACCCCCATCTCACGGAAACGCCTTCAAACCGTGTTTGAGCAACTGGCAAACGATCGAAAGCTCGACATCCTCAGCTACGCGGCCGATCACGAGTGGTTTACCGTAACGGCCCTCAAAGACGACCTCGGAATTCCACACACGACAGCGCACGACTATTGCCGTGAGTTGCACCAAGCAGGCCTTCTACATCGCGAGCAAATGAAGCCTGCAACCTACAGTGCTGTTGAGTTCGACATTCAACTGTCACTGGATGCCATAGCAACAGCTGTCGAGACAGAGTCTGAAACAATCGATTATATGCTTGCGACGTATGGAGACGGCATCATCGACGAACTTCTCGATATCTGGGAGCGTGTCGATGCGGGTGAGCTCACCTATCGCGAAGCGAGTGGTATGCTTGACATGCAGCACGCCGATTTTCTTCGGCTGGCGTCTGAACTTGAGTTGTTCAACCGATGACTGTCGTGGTACTGGATGCAAACGCGGTTATCATGCATGGGCGAGCGTTTCCGGATCGCGTTCGTACCGCCGTTGAAGAGGGAGCAACGCTCATTCTTCCACGATCGGTCAAGCAAGAACTCGTTGACGACGTGCTTGCGGCTGACAATGCACCTGCTAATCATCGTGCCTCGGCACAGGCAATCCAAGACCTTGTCGACGAAGGATTTCTTGTCCTTCGGACACCGGATTTTGAGAGATATAGCGGCGTCATCGACGAAGCACGTCAACACATTGCAGGCGATACGCTCCCGGAATATACCGTCAAAGCCGATCAATACATTCCAGCCCTTGCCTGTGGTCTCGCTACTGACGATACCGTCCATCTGATTACCGCCGATACGAAACTTCGTACTATCGTCCAGGATATCGCTGCCCGGCACGGAGTCGCAGAGAACGTTAGGTTGATTGATCCATTGACGGTGCTGTAGTAATCAAGATCTATTTTCCATCCTTACTTGGCTAGTTTCCGGGAATCCACCGGATAACCACCCCGGACTTAATTTCCCCCGCTCAACCTTTCCATTCTCGCGCAGAGTGTTGAAAGACCATGAGTACGAAACAATCCGCAGATCTACATATCGGCCTGTAGAAGAGTGAAAAACGCTGTGAGCAACCCCCTTATATAGAAGATTATACATAGAATGATATGTGACTCGTGCAAATCATAAGAATCCAACTGCGGACAACGGCGGACATCGTGATCCAAGCAACGGACGATTGGGATTAGCTTGGCGAATCGCCTTTGTATTCCTTGTAGTGATTCTCATCTGGCTCCTCATCCTACACGTGAACCGAGTTGTGTTCGGCCCCGGCTACGACCGCCTTGGCCACGTGGTAAGCGCCCTCCTCTTAACCACACTAACCGTTCCAGCAGTTGTGCTTGCCCGACGGTTCCTCGACAAGCGGCCGTTGCGAGGACTCGGGATTCCACCGCTGCGGACGGGATTGCGCTCATTTTGCATCGGCATAGGGTGTTACCTGATTCCGGCCGGTATTGGACTGGGTGTAGCGCTCGCCCTCGGCTGGGTTGATATCTCTCTCACCACGTCTCTTACTACTCTAGCAGGGATCCTCCTCGGCCTCATCGCGCTCGTGTTCCTGTCTGAGGCGCTTCTGGAGGAGCTCATCTTCCGTGGGTACATCTATCGCAACCTTAATGGCTCACTTCCTTGCTGGACATCTGTCGGCGGTCAGGCACTTCTGTTTAGCCTGTGGGGGATCTCCATCGGGGCATTCCTCACGACTGAACGCATTGTATTCTTCTTTTTCGTAGCGGTCGTGATCGGGATGATTCGAGCCATCACCAACGACACCTGGGCGTGTATAGGCTTTCACCTGGCCTTTCAGACCGTTCAGCAGCTCTTCACTGGACCATGGGCTAGCGATGCGTTTATCGTCAGTGCTTCGGGGACACTGGAACGGGTCGTATTCGGGCTCGTTCCAATTGCACTTGCCGTTTTAGTGCTCGAACTTATTGTAGGCAAGGACACTGACTGGAGTGCGCGCCATCCCGATACCGTTCCGATAGAACGCGATCGGTCTGGTGAGCAGCGATACTGAGAACCACTTTTTCGAACCAAGTTTCTCAACGATATGCTCATTACGGAAGTGCGAGGGGAAAGCCCCGCCCTTTAGGGCGGGGATGAATCCGACAAACGATGACACAGACCACCGTCGATAGCATGGCCTGATATTCCAACAGATACCTAATCAATCGCACCCAATTACAGTTGTAATGGTCACGGTGACTGTCACCGCGAAGTTCCACAATCCATCCCTCTCACGGCGGAAAGAGTGGCAACACGCCACTCGTCTCTACCGTGACACCAAACAGTTCTGTATCGACGAATGGGAGAACGGCGGCTTCGGGAAATCCGTGACCACAGCCAGCATCGACAACGACCTCTACTCGGCCATTCAGAACCAAGCCATCCGAGAGGCGAAATCCGACCACAACAAGGACGGAGAGGTTCGCTACCGAGAGAGTCACCCGTTCGCCGTCAACAACCAGAATTGGGAAATCGACACGACCGAGAACGGCACAGTCGTCGTCGGCTTCCCGTGTATCTCCCAATGGTGGTACACGCCCATTGAAGTGTACGACGACATTGCCGACCCAGGGCTACACGCGCTGGAAAGCACGTCCTTGGTAACAACTGGACGGCAACCTTCGACGTCCCACGCGAAAGCGTACTTGAGAACCGAGGAAACGCGCAACCTGAATATCCTCTTCGAGGAATCCTCACCCTTTAGGGCAGGGAGGATTTCAAGCATATCGACTGAACGGGCATTTCAAGCTGGGCTGTATATGGAGAACAGGGTTTCAACAGAGCCACCTTTTTCAGCACTCGGTCAACGTCTTCGTCGGCAATTGGTTTGAGTTGAGGGCAGGTATCACCCTCATTTACTACCAAGCACTCTACCCACTTATTATAGATGTCCCTCAAAAATGTCTATATTATATTATATATGTTCCGACTGTTTCGGGATACTCTTCAATATCTACCAGGATAATATGTACCACATGGAGCTTTCCAAAACCGCACCGCCGATGAGAATCCACACGATTGAGCCGCCTCCAGATACAGTTCCATGACGACTTCAGCCAACCGGCTAAGGATTGGGATCTCGTATTGGCCAGACCGTGGAAACGATGTTAAACTTGAACTGCTCGACAGGCTTCGGTCGTGGGCAACAGTCGTACTACTGAATCCCAGAGTTGAGCATCCCGATATGGATGAACTCAACCTCGACTTCTATCATATGGCACACTGGAATCCGGCTACGCTTGCAGACCTCAAGCGTGCTCGTGCAGCAGGGGTACCAACATTAAATAGCTACGAAGGAGCACACATTACGGCCGACCGCCTCGATTGCTATCGGACGCTTCGACGAGGCGGTGTCTACGTCCCGGAATTCCAATACGGTCTAGCGAAAACAATTACACTTCAACCGCCTGCCATCGTGAAATCCAGAAGTGAGTTCCACTCTGATAGCCACGAGTTTACGATCCATCTCGCCGGTTCGTATGACTTCCCTGACGAGCAAATGGTCGAAAAGTATGTCGTCCCACATCGAAGCTACAAACTGTTTGGTATCGGCGATGAAGTTCGAGTCGTTAGACTGCCTCGCGGCGACGGTCTTCCTGTTGAACAACCAGTTACTACAAGTCTTGTTCGCTATGTTGGTCAGGTCCAGAATTTGTTCGACCTCTCTCTGTTCGAGTTAGATATTCTCATTCACAAAAATATCTATGTTATTGATGTCAATCCTGCGGTGAATCTCTATGGAATTACTGACGGAGCGGCACTGTATGAAGAAGCAATTCGGGCAGCTATCGAGAATGATCAGCGTTGTCGACGACAGTGAACGCCACAATCGAAAGTCTGACCAGTGTATAGTTTAACATAAAGAGAACGGTGCCCTCGGGCGTGTTGAAACGCGCCGGGTGCTTAGGACCACCCGGCACCGGTCTTCCAAATGCCACGGCTAGAAGACCATGAGTACGAAACCGAGCGCAGGACTTGAATCTGACGAGACGGCCCAGAAACCCGCACAGGCCGAACAGTTCTCCTACAGCATTGAAGTCCCCGGAATGGTCGACGTGACCAACGAGAGTCACGAGAACCCTGCAGACCATCAGTACACCGTCTCCATCGACGACGTGACCGACGAGCTGATGGCCTGCACGTGCCCGCATCATATCCACTGCAACGCCTACTGCAAACACTTGGCTGTTGTCGCCGAACGTAACGGGAGTCACGAAGTCGCCGCCTTCAACACCAACAGCGACAACATCAGGGACAGCCCACGTCAATTCATCGTCCTAATCACACGATCGGGCGATCTCTGGCTAGGCGGCGGGAAAGTTGACGACCCCACCTCGATCCCTGACTACAACGGTTGAGTAATCAAGGAGGGGTGATATTCGCATAAAGTACCGCGGGGACACGCCCTGAGGCACTCGCCTCGGTTATTTGTAGAAAGTTATCGAGAATGGGCACGTAGTTATTAGAACCACTACAAAAGCTGTCTTCAGCGAACTCTCAAATAGCGTAATCACGTTCGTTCATACATGGCCTACTACCTCATTCGTGCCCCTCCAGATGCTGGACTGCCACCGGAACAGCATAATCAGCTATCGGACGGAGAACTTGAACCACCGCGCCTGTCCGGACCAGCACTCACCGTTGCGCTCCGCGGCACGCGTTTCGATGCCGAAACTGGCAATGCGGTATGGGAGAAAGAGAACTATTGCCGACCGCTGCTCGCCCAAGAACACAATGCTGTGCTCGATAATTTCGACGCAATCCGTGTCAAACAGATCAGTCGGGGGGACGGCTGGAAGGAGATTAAGGTACTCCCATCTCTTTGGGCACATTCACATCCTTCGTAGCGATAACCGACCACACGCTCACCAGCCTCGTGCTCGAAGGATTTGTACAGGACGGCCGGAAGCCAATTCAGCCCGCCCGCCCTGTCACCAAACGGTTCCAAGAGGAGAGAGTGTGATACAGAATTGTTCGTATGACGGGTGCTCGAATGCACAGTAACGAAAATAAACTAACAGATATGTATCAACGACGGAAGCGAACAGCGATGGGAGACATGGGAGAGGCAGTGATGTCCTGCCAGAGGAGGATGACCGGAGAATGGAACGGTACTTCGACGGCGCTTCATACGAGAAAGAGAGGAATCGATCACGATCAGCCATGTGAGTACATAGCGATCAGTTCTCCGACACCGATTCGAGAGCAGTCGATCGTGGACGAGGTATTGCGGTGAGCGTCCGCGACCGTCTTGGAAGCGTTTTCAAAACGCGTGAAGAGTTCGACCTCACCTCGGGCGGCATTGCCCGGCCGTTGTTCTATCTTTCGTTACCGATCGTCGTGACAAACCTGCTCCAAACGGCTTACAATCTCACAGATACATTTTGGCTCGGCCAGTACAGCACAAACGCGCTCGCCGCGATCAGTTTCGCGTTCCCCATGGTGTTTCTGCTCATCGCGCTCGGAATGGGACTATCGGTCGCTGGCAGCGTCCTTGTTGCTCAGTATACGGGCGCTGACGAACAACGGCAGGCGGGTTATGCGGCGTCGCAGACCGTTGTCTTCTCCGTGGTTGCAGCGTTGCTGATTGGGAGCGGAGGATACCTCGTCGTCGGGGACTTTCTCGCACTGCTTGGTGCCTCACCAGCCGTATTGCCCCTTGCGACATCCTATATGCGAGTTATCTCCTTGGGACTCGTGTTCATGTTCGGCTTTTGGATTTTCGTCGCGCTGATGCGAGGCTATGGCGATACGGTGACGCCGATGCTCGTTATGTTCGGATCGGTCGCCGTCAACATCGTCCTTGACCCGTTCTTGATTTTCGGGTGGGGGCCGTTTCCCAGACTGGGAGTGGCAGGTGCGGCATACGCGACGATCTTTGCACGCATGCTTGCGATGGTCGTTGGACTGAGTATCCTGTTCCACGGGTCTCACGGACTCCAAATCCGACTTGGACAGATGGCTCCTGATCTATCGTATCTACGGAAAATGCTCAGAATCGGTGTCCCGGCGTCGGTCGAAGTCACGGGGCGGGCACTCTCGGTCAACTTGCTCTTGATTATCGTCGGCCTCTTCCCGACGACGGTCGTCGCTGGGTATGGAATCGGCGTCCGTGTCTTCTCGGTGATCTTTCTCCCGGCGATCGCAGTCGCTCGCGGTGTCGAGACAATGACCGGACAAAACATCGGTGCCGACGAGCGTGACCGCGTCGCAGCGACGAATGATTTCGCAGCCCGGGCCATGTTCTTGATTCTAGGTGCTGCGGGCATCGTCGTCTGGCTGAGTGCGCGCCCTGTCGTCGCCGTCTTTACCACCAATCCCGCGGTCATCGACGTGGGTGCAACCTTCTTGCGGTATGTTGCGCCAACATTCGGGTTCATCGGTGTCGTCCGCGCCTACACCGGTGGCTTCCGAGGAGCCGGCAAAACGTTGACCGCCGCAGTTATCTCGGTATTGATGCTCGGTGTAATCCGCCTCCCGGTTGCCTGGATCGCCTCCCGTCCATTCGGAGCGGAGGGCATCTGGCTCTCGTTTGCAGTTTCGAACGTCACTGGTGCGGTTATCGCGTTTCTGTGGTTCAGTCGGGGTACCTGGCGGGAGGCAGATCTCACCGATGAACGACAGCATGTCGACTCAGCACAAAGTGCTGTGAATGACTAACGCACAAGCCTCGGTCGGTATCTTATCTTCCCGTCACGCCTCGATAAAGGCGTTGAGACAGGTAAACGGTTGACGTTATCAATGATTCCTGTCTTCTGCTCAAAATGCCATTCACCACAGCTCCGGCAAATGAATGCGTGCCGCTTGTTTACGACCCCAAGTGACGAGTATTCTTTCTGGTGGAGGACACCACCAACAAACAGCAGTGGTTCCGGAGACGTGAACTCCATATTACATAACCATGTGATGTAAACATTTCTCTAAACCGATAGCAGTGATATGGGAATCGGGCAATTGGTATCTTTCCCAACCTAAATCACTTAGGTGGCCACCTGTGCCTCGTCATCAAGATCCCTAGCGTATCGCCGATGCAGTCAAAGATAGTTAGGATGAGACCAGATTCAATCGAGGCAAAGAACAGTAGAACGCAGGGCTGACGACGAATCGACACCCCCGGTGGTTCCTAATGTTAGAGTTCCGCTGTTGACTGCGGTCGAAACCGCGACGAACGACGGCACGCTGTCGGCGTTCCCATCGGACGACGACTAAGACGAGCGTATCAGTAGCCCATACACTGGCTACGACAAGTACGGCACTGTCGATCACAAATACTGGACATGTGAAGACTGTGGCGCGGAAGCCACCCGGAAGGGCGCACTCACCGACTGCTGTTAACCCACTCACTTCTTCCATTTATGTCACGCCAATCGACACTGATGGATGTAGCCGTCCAGCGAACGCTCACCGAGTGGTTAGAACCACCTAATGAGGACGACATACCGACAACTGAGCGCGATGATGATAGTTAGTTTCAGTGCAAATCCTCATCAGTTACAATTGAGCCAGTGTGGTCAAGATTCACACGCTAATCGTTTGTTCGATTACTTTTAAGAGTACGAAGTCTCGGTTTCCCTCCCGTTTGAAACCTGATAATGGTAATAATACTTTTAAACTATTATGTTTATAGTAGACTGAGATAATGGATCGAAGTATTTTGAGTGGCTTTTTGTCTATCGCTGGGGCAAAGATACTCACACTTTTCATTGGTCTTTTAACCACCCCATTGCTGTATCGCTGGCTTGGCGTCGAAAAGATCGGCATCTACTATGGTCTCCTTGCGCCATTCTCGCTATTTATGATCTTCATTAGCTCTGGAGTGAGTGATGGTGTCCGCAAATTTCTCGCCGAGAATCGATCAGTTCAGCGCTGGACGTCTCACGTCGTTGGGTTCTACTTTCGATTAGCGCTCGGATTAGCACTCCTTGGAGCGGCCGTTGTGACCTTTCTAGCATGGAGTGGTGTACTCACGCTCATTTTTGATCCCGGATACGAGGTATACTTCTATCTGCTTGCGCTTCTTGTCGTTACGAGTCAGTTCCGAGAATACGCTCGTCGGACGTTGATGGGATTTGGTCTTGAACGGTATTCCGAACCCTTGCTGATATTGCAGAAAGTCACATTCGTTGGTGTTGCTCTCACGCTCATTCAGTCGGGGTACGGTGTTACTGGCGCTCTTGCGGGCCAGATTACCGCAAGCACAGTCGTCGCCATTATCGGCCTCATTCTCATTAATCAACAAATATCTTTGAAAAGTATCTTCAAATTCTCACCATCTCAGTTTCCTCGGCGAGAGTTGCTCACTTTCAATTCGCAATCAATCGTGCTCATCCTCTTTCTCACATCGCTTTACCAAATTGACCTTCTGATGCTTAATATTTTGACTTTCCCAGAGCAAGTCGGATATTATAAAGGCGCACTCGAATTAGCGGAATTTCTCTGGTTTATTCCACTTGCGCTCCAAACCGTCTTTGTTCATTCCACTTCAGAACTCTGGGCGCAAGGCCGGATTGACAAAATATCAACTCTCTCTGCACGCACAACCCGATACGCACTGCTCATAACTGTAGTGATGGCGCTGGGACTCGCTGCACTAGCGACCGATGTAGTACCGGTGTACCTCGGTGCTGACTTCCGGCCAGCGGTAACGCCACTTCTCCTCTTACTGCCGGGCGCACTTGGATTCGCTATTGCTCGGCCTATTCTCGCAATCAGTCAAGGCAAAGGTACGTTTACATTCCCCATCCTTGCGACCGGCACCGCTGCCGCAATTAACCTTGGACTCAACGTTCTCTTGATTCCCCGATATGGAATGCATGGTGCAGCTATCGCAACGAGTATCGGTTATGGCTCAATGTTCATCTTCCATGTCTGGAGCGCCCGAAAGGTCGGTTTCAACCCACTCTCGGATGCTCGCCTTGGTAGTATTGTTGTGACCACGCTTCTCGCAGGGCCACCGATTCTTGCACTCCCACACCTCATCACCCACTCCATCATTATGGCTGGCTTTACGCTCCCACTCTCCCTAATTGTTGTTCCACCACTCGGACTTGTGATCTACCTCTCGTGTGCGTTCGTTACGGGAGCACTCGGTGTTTGTGAAGTTCTTCGGACATTGTCTGAATTCCCCGCGCCACTCGGATCAATTGCACATCAACTCCGGTGCCAAACGCCACTCCTCTCTTCGAAATGTAAGTAGAATCGATTCAATAAACTAGCATGCGATGAGGTGTCGAGAAGTACAACTCTGTAACGGACGCAATCACGATCATGCTCACGTGGGACGCTTTAGAAAATCACGGCTGGGAGCAATTCAGTTCGACGGTGCGCCATGAGTTGATCCACGCAAGGTAGTTCCACGAGTTCGGCCAGGCAGGCCACGGGCGAACATTCGCTCGTGGGACCGACGCCCTCGACACAACGCAAGTACTTCGAACGATTTAAAGCCCGAACTGGTGGGTAATCTGCGAGGATTGTGACGGACGAATTGCGCCCGAACGTCGTGAAACACTTTGGGGAGTACAGTTGCGGCGATTGCGGCGGATCGCTCCGCGTCGAGGAGGCCACCGAATGAGGCACGAATACCGCTGTCCGCGCTGTCAGCGGCTTGTTGGGACGATGACGGCGGCTGGCCCGTCGCGGGTCTACCTAAGTCCGTGCGGGTATCGGGTCGCCACTCCCGACGAAGTGCTTGAAATGGGCGATCTGCACTCACCACGCCCTGATGTGTGGGTGACGGACTTCCTCGCTGAATCTAACTGACTCCTGCTGACGTTTTCGGCTCTCCTTCACTCTTTCATTCGTTTCTGGTTGGTACAGTCGCTAACACAGGTTAGTAAATTATACTAACCTACACGGTTCTGCTGAAGCTCTCAGAGCGTGACAAGAATGGTGTGCTGAATAGAGAGGGTGTAGTCAACAGCCGGTTCAAGTATTCTACTCGTTCAGATTTCGGTAAAACTCCCGTGCGAACTGACCTCCAAAATAGTGACAGGGTTCATCTCACTCCAATGCGCTACAATATCGTGATCAGAATGACGGCAATCTCGGCGATACCAGCGAGGGTGCCGACCACATGGGCGAGCTGCCGGCCCCATACTACGGTTCGTTCGAGCGACAGTACTACCGTGATGAGCGCCATCCAGACGATGTTCATCGACCCCACGACAACCATAAACGCGAATAGCGCCCAACAACACCCGATGCAAAAGATGCTGTACTTCCAGCTCATCCGGATGGCACCCCGAATTCCCGGCCGATGGTGACTCATGAGGAACCCGAGCGGTGACCGACAGTTCCGCAGACAACGGTCTTTGTACGGCGACAGCTGGTATCCCGCCAGAAGCACCAACGTTCCGCCCCATAGGAACCCGCCGTGAGTGTTTGCAAGAGGTGCGACTGGCACCACCGCGTTGACCAGGAGAGGAACGACCCCTGTAAGCGTCCATACGAGCGCGTACGTCCCCAAAACTACCCCGATCCGCGCGACTTTGCCTGCGGTTGACGTTCCTTCGAGCGTCTTGTAGTAGAGCCGGAAGAGGGGCACTGACGACGGATACATCATCGCGATCATCATCACGCCCCACATGAGCAGATAGAAACTGGCACCTGCCACTCCGTTCGAGAGCGCCATCGCCTCCGGCACCCCTGGGTCGGACATCTGCATATTCATCGCGCCTCCTGGCATCGGGAGCCAACGGCCAACGATCGCCACCCACGCGAGCAGTGCGATCACGTAGGTGACGAGTGCGACAGCAGGGAGGCGGCGGAGGTCAAATCGTTCCGGGAACGATTTGGGTGTGGACATGGTTGATCGACTGGAAAATTATCCCACCGACGTCAGGCGTTCGCCAGTTCGAAATCACAGAGGAATGCGTTGTTTTCCGAGACATCCCACGTGAACTCGTCATTGTACGATACGGTGGCGGTAGTGGATTTCCCAGCATTCATCTCCGTGCTCTTGTTGAACGGATGCGGCGCGATCGTTCCGAGTTTCTCGTTGAAGCCGCGTTTTCCGACCACATCCATGGAGACGCTGTCGCCGATTTCGACCGAGAAATCCGCACCATCCCGAGTGAACGAGAACGGGGCGGTCGCAACCTCGGCGCTTTCGACGTGCGTATCGGCGGCGACCGCAAAGACGCCACCAGCTCGACCTAGGTAGATATCTTCGAGGGCGGCCTGTTGGTCATCGTCGGCCGTTTCATCGGTGAGGAGCACCGCATGCCACTCAGTGCCCGGATCTAATAGGACTCCCTCCTCGCTGCGGACGAGCAGCGCCGTGTGGAGTCCGTTCAGATCGACGTCGCCGTACTGGCCGTCCGTAATGTGCCAAACACTCGAGAACGTACAGCGGTTATCGTCCGGGGGCTCCATCCAGAGACACTGGCAGGCGACGTCACAGTTACACGCTTCCACGTAATCGCCCGTGATGATCCATTCTTCTGTCATGGTGTTCTCCCCAACCCACCCGTCTAATACGACGTGAAGAAAACCGGTTCTCAGTGCGAGTTGGAGTATCCAATTTCGAGTGGGTATGCTTATAGTTACCGATTACCATGATAGTCTGTGTTCGTCGGGGGCCGATTATCTCCATCAACTTCTGAGAGAAACAAATACAATAACTACGCACACTGTATATGACACCAAGGTCAATAAATCTCTATGACCGATACGCGCCCTGTATTCAGTCCAACCGGTTCCTTACTACTGACAGTCTGTCTGCTGATCCACGGAAGACAGGCTGTTGGACTGAACTAGCCTCTTCACAGCAGGGAGTTCCACGCTGGACAATTCTCTCGATCATCTCTGGATTCAGTCTGTTCCTGCCGATAGTGGGATGACAGTCCCATGGTTCCAACAAGTTCAACCAATGTTCTGCCCGTTGATAAACCAGTAATACAAGTGATTGCACGATCGATGAGAGCCACAAAACCCCCCATAGACCACCACTACGCGGTCTCAATCAAAATTGTGACCGAAGAGTTAATAGTCTGTATGAGTCCACGTTACGCTCGCCGCAATGTATTAAGTGAGAGAACAGAGAGGCCGGTTCCGATACCAATTACTGCTCTCTTGAAACTTCACCAATTTGTCTGCTCATACTCGCCAAAACGAGATGTTTCATTTCGTGGGTGGAATGGTGAAGTCCCGTTCGCTCCCTGTGGTCATTTTGAACCCCTTTTGCTGTGGGATTCTAAGAGTCGCTCGATACGTATACGTATTCCCTGATTGAAGTCGCCACTCATTGCTCTCCCGTGTGACTCCTTCCTTGCCATATTCGAAGGTCAACGTAAACGTCGGCCCGTGTTGATCCGTTGAATCTGGGTTCATTGGCTGCACCCGTGGATGCCAGAGTTTTACCTCTTCTCCATAACTTCCACTCATCGTTCCTTTCTTTTTATAATCAAAACCAGCCCAAACATAGTCTTTCTCCGGGAACGCAGTCACCGTCCCACACATCGTCACCTCGGTGCGATTTGCCCATGCATTTCCTGTTTGAAGCGTGTCTTCGTCGAGAGTAGATTCCGCGGCATTAGCATGCCCGATGACACCTATCGTTGAGAGTCCAACAGCACTTTTTTGAAGAAACGTTCGCCGTGTAGTCCGCGGTGGATATGAGTCACCTCTCATCAAGTTCACCACTCACGCTTACGTCTTTGTTATTCGGCGGTTTCTGTACAATCGATCAAGAGGATTCGACCGTTTTTATCATTCTCAATCTCTCGGTAATAACCTGACTGAATAGTTACCACTTGTGAAAGATTCGTACGAATGTCATAAGTGACCAATGAGAGCCACGACAAGCCCGCTGACCACCACTACGTCGTCACGCTGGACGACGTAATGGGCGATACGATGGCTTGTACCTGTCCGCACCACGTTTACCGGAGCGCGTTCTGCAAACACATGGTTGCCGTCGAAAACGCGACTGATGACGGCTCACTCAACGCATTCCCATCGGACGACGACGAGCGCGACGAGCACTTCTAAATTACTTTCACTTTTTGCATTCTTGAGACCCAATGCTATTTATGGCATTTAGGTTAAGGCGATGAGTAATTCGCTCAAAACCTATCTTGTAGATGTGAATAATTATTATGATTGGTGACGTACTACTAGTGGAAATGAAGACCCATGCCTGTTCCACATTACCCGTCAGATGAACCCGAGGAAGTGCCTCACCCAGATATCGATGGGATTATCCAGCGCATCCTTGGTCCGAAAAGACGATCCTCGCCGCCCTCAATTCGGACGTGACGCCGTTCATTCATTTACCGTATTGACGCACTCCAAGCCATTGCATTGGATGATCTCTATTGTAAGTATCTAATTAAATATCACATCAATCAGCCAATCAATATTATAACTATTAGAGTCCAAGTACATTTTTAAAAATGCTATAACCTTGCGTCCCAACGATTTTTGTTACGTACTTTTCAGATCTGAATGCGAAAAACACCGGAGTCCCAGGAACGTTCGCAGTCTTCGCCACAGAACGGTCTTCTCGGACCTGTTTGTTATATGCCTTTGATTTTGCATCGCGAACGATGACTCGTCCATTTAACCGTGTGTTATAATCGATAAACGATTTCGTTTTCGAGAGTACGTTTCTGCTGTTGAATTGACCTTGATTACTGAAGTAGTATGCCTTCAGATCCCAGAACGCTTGCTCATTCCGAGCGTGGGCCGCTTCAAGTGCATAGATTGCACGGGTTCCCCACTCCTCGACGACGGGGATCGTTCGTACTACGAACGAAAGCTCTCCTGAATCAATGTGATTACGTTTGAGGTTTGGATATGTTTTTTCTTCAAAATAAACACAATTATGGCAGGACGGATCCTCGAATGCAATAAGAGTTGCATCTGGACTAAATGGCGTCGGTCCACGCGTTGGTTCATCGAATATTCCCTTCGTCGATGGGTGGTTCGGTGCCGAGTGAGCAACCGTTGTGGTTGTTCGTTTGGTGCTAGTCGTTTGTTCGGTTGTGGAAGGGGTTGTGCTAGTTGTAGGCTCTGTCGTGGATTGAGTCGTGCTAGTCGTTTGCTCAGTTGTGGAAGGGGCTGTGGTCGTTGTTTCTGGTTCTGTTGTAGATGGTGTTGTAGTAGTTGGTTCCTGCTCTGTTGTAGACTGCGTTGTGCTAGTTGTTTCTGGTTCTATTGTGGATTCTGTTCGTTGAGTGGTTGGTGTCTGTGTTTGCAAGCGTGTTGTCTTTATTGTTGACACCGTATTCGTTGTTGTTGCGGTTGTTGATATCTGGGAAGGGCTTGTGGTTTCGGACTCATCTGACTGAGAGGTACAACCAGCCAGTAAGAGACCTGCGGGGAGTGTCGCTTTGAGAAGGGTCCGTCGATTCATCGTTATTATTGTTATTCTCATTGCATTTAGACATGCTGGCTAAATTTGATCAAATTATTATATATTTATTACGGTCTGATTATTAAATACGGTGTGACAATGACAATGAATTACTCCAGTACTCGGCTCCTTCTTCTGCACTATATCTATCGGAAATACGCAAATTCGATTGGCAACGAGTGCAAGATTATTTCGGTACAATGCTTTGTAACAGGAGTTCAAATACAATGAACGCTATTCGGAGACAATTGAGGTTGGTAGCATTACACAGATAAAAAGTTGTATAATTGTATATTGTGTCTAACGTGATCATGACTATATTAGAGTATTAATGGTCGATTGATTTGTTGATGCAAATTGTATTACATCTATGAGGGATACAGATGTCGAATGACGCTCTTCAGATAGTACTTCTAGGGGGAGGGCACGTCGGATATTATACCGCAGAACAATTAGCTAAACAGGGACACAATCTCACCATCATTGAACGCGATCAAACACGATGTGACTTGCTTCTTGAAGCTGGATTCGGTACGGTTCTTCATGGAGAGGCTGTCGATCCTGAAATCCTTGGAAATGCCGACATAGCTTCTGCTGATGTCATTGCTGGTCTCACTGACGACATTGGCAGTAATTTAGCAGTCTGTTTGGTCGCTTCGAAGATGGAAGGAGTGAGAACTGTCCTCCGGGTTGATTCACCGAGCGCACGAGATGAGTACGAAGAGTTCGTTGACCAAGTTATTTTCCCCGAAGGACTAGGCGCACTCGCAACAGTGAGTGCGATTACAGGAGGAAGCCTTCCGGACGCTGTGAATGAACTCACTGGTATTATTGACCTCTTGCAAATACAGGTAACAGAGGATGCACCGGTTGTTGAGAAAGCTATTCGAGACATTGCAGTGCCGGATGGATGCTCAATTGTTGTAGATATGGATGAAAAAATGGTGGTCAACCCTGCGACAACGCTCAAGCCCGGGATGAAGTTGCTTGTCGCGACAGAACCCACTGCTTCCAGAGAAATAGTAGAGATACTCACTGGCAATCAATAATACATTTCAGCGATGATTATATCTCGTCTAATAATTTGCGATCCTTAAAAAGAAACTGACATCAGAGCGAATGATTCTTTCGTCTCACTCCATTTTGTTTCCAGTCTCAATAGGCGTCTGGGTTCCAGATTCGCCCGCTCCCCCGGGCTGCGTTGTTTCCTCAGTTGTTGCCTGGGTTGGCGTCGGAATTGACTCACCTCATTATTATGGGCGAGGCGTTAGCGAATATCGTAGAGCCATCTGACCAACAGGAGTAGTGTTCGGTGTCAACTCCTTTCTTACCAAGCCCCCTTGTCTTCCACTCGCATTCGAGCCTTCTTTTCAAAACAGATGACTCAATGGTGCTTGCATCGGCAACCCCTGCCGTTAGGAGACTTGGGCCAAAGCTCCAAGTAGAGAACACCAATGTCACACACTAAACGGGATCATCATGACGATCGCGACGCGTGGCCAACGTTCGAACTTGAGTACACTATCGTCTCAATGTCCGGAACCGACTATGTTCATATTCAGCCTGTTGATGCCTTCCCCGGTGTGTATCCACCGTGGATTTCTATTACCGAAGAAAGTGCCGTACCATTTGAAGAGATACCATAGCCAGTGAAATAAAGAATCCGGGCATGCTGTCCACTCTCTCCCTGCATTTTTCATTTGGTCGCACTCATAGAACAGTAGTTCAAGCACGGCATCGAACGTTGTTCAACCGTCTCGCCGTGAAGACAATTGCTCTGTTCTAAAGGTGCTTGCTTATTGGATATGGAGGAATGTATTACTCAGACCCCATCACAGCCACAGCAGGGATGGCTTTTCGAGGGATTAGCCAAAAGAGCGGAGCACATCCCACACGTGGGTTCAGATGGAGGTAAATCAATGAGCGACCGCACCGACACAGAGGTCTACACACGGACAACACTCGCCCAGCGGACTGATCTTGAGTTCCCAAACGAGCATCTCGAACACCAGAGAAGAGAGGTACTGTCTCACCTGTTGATCTGTGATTCTCTCCCCTATGCAACGTTTCAATATCTGGACCTTCTTAACTTATAGAGTTATTAGTTAAATAATACTAGAAAAGGACTTTGTCAATTGAACAATAACACTTACAGGAGATCATATTGGGAAGTGCTACCACCCAACAATCACCATGTCCGAACGTCACCAGCCATCAGACAACGAGACGAACCAGCCACGAGTAACCCCCTTGTCACGGTCAGAACTCGATGTGATATTGCGAGCAGTGAATCATCCATACCGTCGCCATACCCTCTGGTACCTTGAGCAAATAACGGAACCCCAACCTGTTGCGGATATCGCTGCTGCCGTGAGTGAACGGCTAGACCAGCAACCGCCCGCCGATCGCCAGCAGCTCGCTCTAGCACTTTCCCATCACCATTTGCCTCGCCTCAACGACGCAGAGCTGATCGAGCAGCCACGTCGTGATCTCGTTGCCCCAACTGAGACGACATCTGACGCTGTGCAGATGCTCGACGCCACAACCAAGTACTTCGACTGGGGTTTTGTGGTGGTTGAGGTCGTAATCGTTGGCTCTGCCGTTGCTATGGTCGTACTAGCGATCGAGATTGTCTGTGTTTCCATGCTCGTCCTAGTCGTCGTTGGAGTCTCGTCACTGCTATCGAATCCAATACCACCGAGACAGCCTGCGAAGATGTTCGGATACGGCGCGAACATCTTGAGCGCACTCGAAAAGCCAGTTCCACCGTCAAGCGGGATGCGCGTCCATATTCGGTGGTCTTCGAGTTTGGTAAAGTCCTTAATATCACAGCTCCAAAGAAGGAAATGGGCGACCATCGTTAACACCTTGAACACAACTTTCTGATCACGATTACCGAGGAGAAGGATACAGTCTACCTCATTAGTAGTCCCAGTGAAATCACGAAGGTACGCACATGGCTCATCTCGCATGAAGTCAAAGTAGTCTAAACCAAGTTAGAGGATCCCATCGGTGTCTCCATCTGTCGCCACTTACTTTGTTTAAGTAGTTCTCGCGACAAGGAGTAGATACGAGGAAGATTTTCGCGGGCTGCTGTATTCTGTATGGGTGTATTTTATCACTCGTGTTCCGAGCTTTGAGCCTGTTTTAGTTAGTAGATTATACTAATTTGCATATTTCCAGTTCTATCCGCCAGGCGACTATCATTGACGTTTTGCTCGGTAGGGTCTCCTATGGCCTGTGAGACACCCCAGTTCAATATGCTTCACAGGGAGCGTGCCAACATATTAGAGCACACCGATACACAAAAATGCAAGAGCAGTGTCAGAATGCAATACAGTGAACACTATCCAATTGAATCGGTTTGCAATCCATCGGTCGGACTGAAACCTACAACTCGACACAAAGGCCACTCGATCGTACACACAATCTGCTAGACCAGATCTTCTATTGAAACAGAGGCCAACGATTAACTATGCGAATACGAGAAGCAGCCTCGTCAGATAGCGAGGCCATTCGGAACGTTCACTTCGACTCCATCACTGAACTCGGACTGGACGGATACACCCCAGAACAAGTCCATGCGTGGGCTCAGGGGTGCAAATCAGCAGACTACTCCACAGCCATCGAGTCGAATAAGTCATATTCCGTTGTGGCTGAAGAGGATTTTGACGCTGTCGGATTTGGATCCGTGAGCTTCGATGCTCCTGAAGAGTATGAAGCAAGGGTTGACGCTGAATCGTGTTGTGTTTTATCATTTTCAACATGATACTTTCATTATTTAAGTCATTTGTGAAATGCCGATATTGGCTCGATCCATTCTTTGATTCCCAGTTTCAGATATTATTAGAAAATTGTGCCTGATCTGGTTAGATATTTGAATATTATTAGGAGATGGCAAAGTTGAACTTTTATTTTCCATCTGTTGTTGGTCTCAACTCTACTTTGTCAACATTAAATCTTTTCTATCAATTATATAAACATAGCTTTTAAAAGTACATTTCTAATTGTTCTTTTGGGTACAGTCGAAGGTAGTAGAATCTCGTGTGTGCTCCAGGCAATCAAGATGTAGGCGCTGATTATATCGTATCAACTGGCTCATACCAAAGGTATTGTCCGTCGCTACAAGCTTTGATGAGTGAGAAAACACCCCAATCATACCTGGCAGAGAATCCCCGAATGATCGGCGTCTTGTTCATGATCCTTATCCTTTTGGGAGAAGTGGGAGCTGTTTCAGCGGGTGGAGTGGCAATATACGGGCCGTGATAAACTACTGAACAGGGTTTGAGAATTATGTGGTGCTGTATCTCTTCCCTGCTAGCGCCTTCCCCTCGGTCGGAGCTGGCTGCGGAATTGACTTAGCGGCTCAACTCCGCTAAAAGGGATCATTCCAGACGAGGTTGCCGTCTTTTCTCACTGGTACTTGATGCCAGCGGGGGTATTGCTGTATCATCTCAGTCGTCAAACGAAACGTTCGGAGTGATCCTGGCGTGAGGAAATACTGATCGTTCGGTTCGACGTACGGATAGACCATCGTCCCGATTTTGCCCTCTCGTGAAGGATACGAATGGAGTAGTACATCGATCGGTTCGTCAGTAGTTTCGATCTCACAAAGCATCGGGACTCCTTGCTCAACCTGTACTACGTCTGCACTTCCATCACCGATTATGAGATAATGACCGCCGGCGATACTCTCACCCTGAGTGATTGCAAGGGCTGCTCGGAGTGGGAATCCCAAATTGAGTAACCGTGCGACATTGTATCCGATGTGCGCGGCACCATCATTTACAACTTCACTAAATGTTACAATCCCTCCGACAGCACCTGCCTCGATAAGTGCGGTTCCCTGGTCGTACGATTGACACGCGTTGAGCAAGAAGATCGGAATCGAGACCTCCGCCAATGTCTCGGCATCAAGCCATCCATCCTGACACCGGAATCCGTCCTCGTCGATATGCCCGATATAATGGAGGAAATCGACATCAGATTCGAGAACGAGGCGCAAACCAGACGTTGAAAGATTCTCATAGGTAGTCGCGGTGAGATCAAGACTTTCACGAGATTGATACACCTCTGCTACGTTTTCGTTTGCTCCCATCTCAGGTTCATTACAAACGACTGCAATCTCGATGGCATCCGTTGTTGGTTCTTGCTCTAGTTTGTTTTCGAATGCCTTCGGTATCGCCTTTGTTGCGTTTAACGGGATCCCATCTGCGAACCACGCTTGTTCGAGTGAGTTACTGGCTTCCAAGCGGATAAACGACTGATCCTGGATTGAGTCTCCCCTTGTTTCGAAAAACGATTCTAAAACGAACGATGGGATGCTGTCGGCCGAAACGGGCGACCCGCGTGCAATTCGGATGAATCCGAGATCATGAAGAACGAATGGAATCGCGGAAACTCGGCTAGGAGTTGGAGAAAGATGGGCAGTGAGTGGCCATCGTGGCAGGAAGGGTTGAACTCTCTCAAACGGGATTGACAAATAGGCTGGAAGTTGCTCGGCAATCGGCATGTCATACAGTCTCTCGAAATCCAACTTCAGATCAACTTGCTCACGTTCGTACAAATCTATCTGATAGTATCCAGTAGTTCGTGTGAGACAGTCAAGGAAAAAAACTTGTTTAAGGAGCTTTTCGATCTCCTGCTCAAATGGAAGATCGATGAGGAGACGTTCGAAGCTCTCTGTAACAAGACGAGGTTCATCGCCCGGAACGATTTTGGCTCCGAGATAGTACGCCAGCGGCGCGGCAACGTATACGTTCTCCAACGATGGTGGTAATTCGAGTTGAATACCGGTTTCTGGCCGGGATAATTCATCAGGGATGTGTAGTTTGTCACCATATTCGATCATTGGAGGATGACCTCTGAGCGTTGGATACGATCGCTCACAAGTCGTGGTTTTCAACGCCGACGAGAGTGCGGATAGTGCTGCCATCATATTCTCCGGATCTTCTGTTGTGGTGATTGTCGTGGATGGATGGCGATGATACGAGCGAGCGCCGATATATACTGTAGGGGACTCAAATCCAAAGACGACGTCATTGATGTCTGCTGTTATTGAGAGTGGCCCGTCGACTTGAAGATAGACTTTGATCGGTGCGTTTAGCTCGATGGAGTATGTACCTGGACCAAGCTCTTCATCAACAGCAGAACCCACTTCGAGAAGAGCGTTACCAGTTGTATCGCGGACGAAAACATCAGCCCGGTTATCAAGGGTCAACTTATTCGTTGAAATTCGGATCGCCTGGTCAACAGGGAAGTAAAACCGAGTTTCATCAGCAGATATTGGAGTGACTGACGTCGATGTATCGAGATCGTATCGTCGATTTTCGATGGTATCGATGATCGTCAATCCGGATTCAGCACGTGGCCTAAAATCAATCACTGTAGTGGACTCTCTTTGGTTATCCTTTGTGGAAGGGTTACTCAAATGTATACCACACTATGGGCAAAAGTCTATCGTGAATACTGGATTATAATCGCGAGCTCCAGTGACCGGCTGTGACGCTTCGCGGTTGCTAATACATGAATGTAGGACCGTTGCTTGGACAAGCCATGGGTCGCGTGTGAGCAGAACGGAGAGTAGCACAGAGTGAGAAATGGATCGGGAGCAAAGGCGCCAGACCTACGTTGGAGCCCATTCAGGATATCAGAGGCAACCGCGCTACAACTGGGTCTTTGTGAGGTTTTGTAAATGCTTTGTGCTACTGTTCGAAAATAAGACGGTCAGATAGACAACCACAGGGGGATCTTCACTAGCCGATGAGAAAGTCCACGAATACATATCGTTCACCATGCCAAAAGAGAATGTTTCTACGGAAAGTACACCCTAAATTGGCTAACTGAGGTACTCATTGTGACTATTATACATAACTTCACCACATAACAAGCCGTGGATTCAGCGTAGCACGTTCCACCACCCCACCCACATGTTCTCCGCTAATCGGAAACCCACGTCGGATGCTAAACCACCCGATGCTGACTTTTCATCTGCGAGGCTCGAATGACCGAATGAACACAACCATCCGCAGCCCCTGAAGCTGCCGAGACGGCACAGCAACGCGCACAGGCCGAACAGTTCTCCTCCGACCTAAGGCCCCTAGAATGGTCGAGGTCACCAATGAGAGCCACGAGAAGCCCACAGACCACCAGTACATAGTCTCCACCGACGATGTGACTGAAAAACTGATGGCCTGTACGTGTCCACATCACGTCCACCGCAACGCCTACTGCAAACACATGGCCGCCGTCGAAACCGCGACTGACGACGGGTCGCTTGAGGCGTTCCCTTTGGAGGAGACGATGCCCAACCAGAAGACTGTAACTGCGATGGCCTCGACGGCTTCCACTGCTGGCCGTACGTGCAAACGGGACAGAAGGAACTGCCGAACTAACCATCTACTTCGGACTATTATTTCGATTCGTCACCGGGAGCGTCGCTGGTAGTTCCATGTCGCCACACAGAACGCAATACCACCGAGGAGCCACCATGGACCCCATAAAAATGTCTGCCAATGAGCCGTTGTCCACGCTGCAGGAGCGGGAAGACCAATGAGACCATTCTCGGTGAGTGCCCCGTGAATGATGAAATCGCTTCCATGGACGACCAGCAGTACGCTCACACCCCATGCAGTAACAAGCACCAGCCGGCGGGGAAGCAACTGACCCCATGACTGAACGAGTGCAAGTGCGAGTACACCACCACCAAGTTTCAGAATGCCAGTAAGCCAAAGGATTGTAATGAACCAGGGTTCACCCGCGAGTTCCTGACCGAGTGAGACAGTGTCGACTCCGGCCGTGCCACCGAATGCCCAGTAGAAACTCACCGCAGCAAACACAATCATCCACGCGCTAGCTATATATCCAGCATAGGTCGATGGAACACCGTTACCAAGTGGTTTCTCCATATCTCTAAATTTTCAGGGATAGCTTGCACGAAATATCTGTCTATTTTAGCGTTACGGCGTCGAATCGTGGTCGGTGGAAGCGTGTTTCTCTGCGCGCTCAGCAAGCGCACGGTTCATCTCCTCATAGGCTCGCCAGGAATTATCGTCAGTGACCAGGGGAGCGAGTATTCCCGAGCGGCGTTCATGGTTAATGAAACGGGTGCAATCGTCGTCGAGTGGTTCAAGGTGGAACGTGTGTCGTCCTTCAAATATCCACGAGAAGTACAAAGAGCCGACCCATCGGAGCGTACGCCTTGGTTCGATATCAGTGACGGTGACTGTCATAGTTACCATTCTGCTCGATGATTCCGTACCCTGGACGTGAATCTCGATGGTTGCCTGTTCCTTGAGGTCACCACTCGCCTCCGTAATGTGCGGGTTCCATTCCTGATATGAATCGAGGTTGGTAAGAATCTTCCAGACAGTTGCTGGTGATGCATCGATTTCGATCTCAGTACGTATTGTCTTTGTGTATGTCATATATATCTTCAATGAGGCCGACGACCCATGCTGCATACCATAGGTGGAATTGCCACCACCAGTGTAATGTTGTTTTCAGCGCCAAGCTGATCCCATTGCAATTCCTAGAACCAGCCCAACTGCGATCCCCATTGGTATGTTATCCATCGCAACTCCGATGCCGGCTCCGAGCGCGATCCCAACTGCAATCCCAGTTCCCATCTTCTTCTCTGATCTGTTTTCATCTTGATCTGAAGACATAGGGCTTCAATTTGTCATACCACCTAATAAACAGGCCGTATCCACCGACCAGAGAGTGTGCTCAAACGCGTGAGTAACTGAAACGATAGCGAGGACAAAACCATCTGCGGCCCGTGACGCTGACGAGACGGCACAGCAACACGCACAGATGGCAGACGATACAACGTCGGAGAATTGTGACTGTGACGATCTTAATGATTTCCCGTGTGGGAGCGTGTGAAAATGAGCTGTAAAGACTGCATAATCTAATTCCATTTCAATAGCTTCGTTTCGGATCAGTGAGGGATTAGATTCCTACAGCAAGCGGTCAGCTATAATATTTTTCTGTATCTCGCTTGTTCCTTCGTATATTTTCGTGATACGAGCGTCGCGGTAGTACCGTTCGACTGGATGATCAGAGACGAACCCAGCACCACCGTGTACTTGGATCGCCTCGTCGGCGACATCAACGGCGTGTTCGGAAGCGAAGAGTTTCGCCATGCTGGCAAAGCGAGCGGCGATGTCATCATCACCATTCTCAACCTGGGAGGCGGCGCAATACGTTAACGATCGTGCTGCCTCAACATTGGTTGCCATCTCAGCAAGCTTGTGCTGGATAGCCTGAAACTCACCAATGGGCTGATTAAACTGCTCACGTTCACCAGCGTAGTCCAATGCGGCATCAAGGGCTGCTTGAGCGGCTCCGACTGCCTGAGATGCGACGCGGGTGCGACCGTGTGAGAAAAAATCCATTAACTGGTAGAACCCTTTATCCACCTCTCCAATGACATTCTCCTCAGAGACCCGAACATCGTTGAGGATAACCTCTGCGAGGTCAGAGGCACGGATACCGAGTTTATTATCTATCTTCTCGGTAGAGAATCCGTCAAGATCTGTCGGTATCAGGAAAGCGGTGATACCACGATGGCCCTTGTCTGGGGAGGTTTTAGCCATCACAAGACCGACATCGGCCACGGTTCCGTTCGTGATCCACATTTTGTTACCGTTGAGCACATAACTGTCGCCGTCGGTCTCGGCGACCGTCTCGATACCAGCAACATTCGATCCATGTGCTGGTTCGGAGATAGCGGAGTACGAGACTGCTTCGCCAGCTGCTATTTTCGGCAACCATTCTTCCTTCATCCACTCATCGCCGTACTTAATGATCATGTTCGTCCCAAACCCGGCGCTCCCGACAGCACTTCCAATCCCTGGGTCAGCTCGCCAAAGCTGTTCGGTCACGAGCACTGCCGATAGAAGTCCCATCCCTGCACCACCGTACTTGATTGGGATATGCGGGGCGACAAAGTCGTACTTCGCTGCCTTCTTGCGGATTGCTTCAGGGTAACTTCCCTTCTCGTCATGTTCTTTTGCGACTGGGGCGATTTCGTTCTCGCCGAACTCACGAACGGCTTGTTGGATGGCACGATGTTCATCAGATAGCTGATACGCCATATCAATAAGATCGAATTCCGTTGTAAAGTAAATTCTGATACATTAGAAACAAGACATCTGCGATCAATCCTTGGCGATCAACGGTAGCGAGGATCGTCGGCACGATGGACGCCGTTTACTCCTTCTGTCGGAGAGCGTACTTCTGAACCTTGCCGGTTGTGGTCCGTGTCAGTTCCTCACAGAACTCTAGGATGCGTGGGTGTTTATATTCGGCCAAGTTGGCGAGAACGTACTCGCGGATCTCGTTTTTGGTCACGTCGATACCTGGTTCATACCCTGGTGCTGGGACAATGAGTGCTTTGACTGTCTCACCACGGCGGTCGTCCTCTATACCGATCACTGCCGCGTCAGCGACTGCCTCATGTTCATAGAGAACCTCCTCTACTTCGCGGGGGTAGACATTGTAGCCGCCAGAGATAATCAGGTGCTTCTCACGGTCGACAATGTAGAAGTAGTTGTCCTTATCCCAGTAGCCGAGATCCCCCGTATGGAACCAGTGCTTTCCGTCTGCTTCAGTAAATACTTGGTCGTTCGCTTCGGGCAACTCGTAGTATCCAGCCATCACGTTTGGCCCGGAGACAACCAGTTCGCCAACCACATCGTCAAGTGCGACCACATCCTCGTCAACCGGCCCTTCCGCGACACGTGGAAGTTCCTCAAATTGTTTGTTAACAATCTTGGCGTCAACCGTCTCGATCGGCTGGCCGATGCTACCCTTCCGGCGGGCATCTGGTTGGTTTGCATGAGTGACCGGGCTGGTCTCGGTCAAACCATAGCCCTCGAACAACTCAGCACCAAACAGGTTCTCGAACCGCTCGAGAACCTCAAGCGGGAGGCTGGAACCACCAGAGTTGACGAACCGTAGTGACGAGAGGTCAACGTCATCGGCGTTGGGCTGGTTGATCATGTCATTGAACATCGCTGGGACACCATACATAACGGTAATGCGGTTGGTCTCAATGCAATCGAAAACCACCTGGGGATCCCACTCGGCAACTGGGTAGTACGTCGCACCTGTGAACACGGCAGCGTTCATGACAGCGGACATTCCGTAGATGTGGAACAGGGGAAGCGTTCCAATCAGCCGGTCATTTGTGCTGATAGGTGGATCAAGTAATGTCATATTCGACCGTGTATTAGATGTAAGATTATAGTGGGATAGGAGAACCCCTTTTGGAGCTCCTGTGGTTCCCGACGTATAGGGCTGGACAGCGATATCGTCGTCTTTCCGTTCAACGACCTCTTTCGTCTCGTCGGCCAAGAACGACTCGAAGTCTGTCCCATTGTTGACCATTTTCCCAACGGTAACAACCGTTTCAACGTCAGTATCTGGCTGAATTTCAGTAACCGCCTCAACGTTCCCGGAGAGCGTCACGACGACTTTCGCGCCGCTGTCGGCGAGGAGATGACGAATCTCCTGTACCTTGTACTGAGGGTTCATCGGAACGACGATGCTCCCGTTGCGGAGCGCGCCATAGAACGCGGTCACAAATTGCGGCAGATTCGGAAGATAGACCGCAATCCGGTCATCTTCACCAATCCCCTGGTTAGAAAGGGCAGCCGCAAACCGCCCAGTTCGATTCCAGAGGGTTCCATACGTGAACTCAGTACCGTCGAACGAGATGGCCACCGAGTCAGCTGTAGATTCAACTGTTTCTGCAAATGTTGTGACAATGTTTGTCATGGCAGTATCGAATAGTCTCGGCCTCAGAAGAAAAATTCCCCGATTATTCAAACAGAATTGCACAGTTGGTTTTCCAGCGGAGTCGGCAATCAGCCGATGCAAGGTCAACGAGAATTTCCAACGAACAAATTCATACTCGTTAACCATCTAACATAATGATTGGTTGCTTCGATTTTACGGTGAGAGTGGATCGTTACCGAATAGGCCGTCGTTTTGTTATAAACCGATTTAATACAAACGAAATTTAATAATAGAAAATGTTTAGTTGGTGAACAAATACTCAGCGGTCTCCAACTTCTGCTCTGGGTGTGACAGCACTTGGGAGTCGGTCTATATGAGCGAGGCTCAGCCCTAAAAGGGCGAGCACCGCCGTTGCCAACTGTACTGTCGTCGCGATGCCTCCGCCGACAAATTGAGAGAGTACCGATCCGTACATTGATCCCAGCGCCAGTGCGAGGTAAACGAGCCGATGCGGAAGCTGGAGCACATGCCGACCATCGAACCCGATGGTGACGGCAGTCAATGCGACGACTCCAATAAAGACGCAGAATGCGGCTATCGGCGTCCCGGTCAGTGTCCAAGTAACGAGGCTATCGTTCGCGACAAGCGCAAATGGGATGAGAAATCCGGCGGCGCCGATTCGAAGTGCCTGTTTCGCAGAGACGAGAAATCCGCTGTTGGCGATGCGCGAGGCAACGGCCACCCCGACGGCAACCGGGGGCGTGATCGCCGATAGCATCGCGAAGTAGAACACAAAGAGGTGTGCCGTTATCTTCGCGACGCCGAGCTCCTGGAGCGGCGCGGTTAATAAGGCTGCTACCAGGACGTAGGCGGCCGGAGTTGGCATCCCTAGCCCGAAGAGGATGCTCGTAAACATCGCGAGGAACAGCGCAATGACGAGAAGGCCGCCGGCCAGCGCAACCATTCGGAGGCTGATTTTCCCGGATAGGCCGGTCTGAGTAAGCATCTTAATGATAACCCCCATCGCTGCAAGCACGCCAACGAGCGGAGCCATGTCGAGCGCACCCTGTTTGAATCCGCGGAGGGTCTTTATTGTCGTTACAAACAGCTGTCGTGGGACGGTAGTTACAGGCGAGCTAGAGTCACTCACCGCCCCGTCGTAGCCAGCGATCACCCAGTCATCGTCGGACGTGCCGGCTATCAGTAGGAGAGTGAGGTCACGGACGTACATGACAACGATAAGTGTCACCACAGTATATAAACCGGTGGCTAGTGCCGACAACTGCATGACGGCCAGCGAGTACACGAGGACTGCCATTGGAATGAAGAAGTATCGACCGTGGCAGAACCCCGCAACGGCGGTCTGTAGATCCGACCAACCACCCTCATCTGACCCGGAGGTCAAGCTATGGACGTATCGACCGAAGAGGAGCGCCACTAGAGTGACGGCACCAGCGACGAGCAGCGAGAGAGCGAAAATCTGACGTGCCAGGTAGAAAGCGCCGACAGAGAGGGCGAAGTAGGTGGCAATCAGAAACGCACTCTTGCTGAAGATGACCTTGAGCAACCCACCGGTGCCATTGGCCTTTTCGCTAATCCACTCATAACGAAGAACCGCGAACTGAACCGCAATAGTCACACTGAAATAGAATAAGAGCGCGGGAAAGAGTCCGGCCTGGATAATGCGGAGATAGGGAACACCAATGAAATCAGCCATCAGGAACGCGGCGACACCCATGACCGGTGGCATGATCTGCCCGCCGCTCGAAGCGACCGCTTCGATGGCGGCCGTGTAGTCCTCTCGTACACCTTGGCGTTGCATCATCGGGATGGTGAAGCTCCCGGTTGTCGCGGCGTTAGCCGCTGCACTGCCGGTGATAGAACCCATCGCCATCGACGAGATGACAGCGACGTGGACAATGCCGCTGCGGAGCTGTCTTCCGAGTCGCTGACTCAATTCAAGGATAACGTCTAGAATGCCGTAGGCTCTAGCCAGCCCAGCGAACATGATGAAAATGGCTACGTACTTTGCACCGGCCTGGGTTATGAATCCGTACACCCCGGAGCGCTCGATCTGGGTTGCACCGTACAGCGTCACGTCTCGCAGCCCCAGACCTGTATGATTGAGAAAGCTAGGGAAATACGCACCATACAGCGCGTATATGATGGAGAAAACACCTACTAATGCGATAGACCAACCGTAGGCCCGACGTGTGGCGTCGAGAACGATTACGACGACGATGAGCCCTAGGGTAAGATCGGTGTTCGAATACCCGAGGAGTATTGCGTTGCCCGTCAGTCGTCCGTACTCCGTCACGAAGTAATAGCCTGTGATTCCTGTGATGATCGCCGTTATGAGGCATATGATTATATCGAGCTGAACGTAGCGTAGTTGAATAGACTCGTTGAATCGACTCAGTATTGAACCGTCGACCACAGATGAGCCTTTTGTCAGCCGCTCAAAAGCCAAGTGTAAGTAATATAGTGCGAGTCCAAGGTGAAGAAATATCATTCCGTGAATAATTTGCGTGAAAGGCCGGGCCCAAGCGTAATAGATAGTGTAGGCTGTCAACCCAACTGCGAGAAGAACCACAACTGACAATAAGGCCTTTTCTGGGGTCGAACGCGCAGTGAAGGACTCCTGCAGGCTACGGGGCGAGGTCGTCGGATCGTCGGTAGTTTCAGTCATAACTGGATGAACGAAGGTGTTCTACTGTGAGGACTTCTTATTGGTTTTTCCCCGTTCGAACTCCTTCGACCAGAGCCCCTTCTCCTCGTAGAAATCTGCAGCGGCGGGGTGGAACGGGAAGTCTGCGTACGCGTTCTTTACCCATGCATCGCGTGTGGCCATTGGTGTAAGGAGCTTAGTCTGCTTTTGAAGCTTCTTGCGCTGTGTCCAGAGCGTCTCAAGGAATGAATAGAGCGTGTCGTAGTCGTGATCCTCACGAACAATGAAGTTGTATGCTAGCGTCGGGGTGCTGAGCGTCTTAGGCTTGTATGCGTAGTTGTCAAACTGGCTCATGTCAATGTCTGAAATAACGATGGCCGGATCGGCCTCTAGTTTCTCAACGGTTTTCTTCGGCCAATTAAGCACGCGGAGATTAACTGTGCTTTTCATCTGCTGAAGCCATCCTGGTTCGGTAGAGAGATTCACGTACGTCGCGGCACCGACGTCCAGTCGCCCCTCACTCATTGCACTCGCCTGATCACCGTAGCTCACACTTGATCGTTTGTAGTCGTCTGAAACAAAACTCAGTGCGTGTTCAAGCATCTCTGCAGTTCCGGATCCATTTGGAGTCGGCGAAACGTTCGAATTAACCTTGATATCCTTCACGCTCTTCCAGCCATTGTTCGCCGTCGCCAGAAACCACGCTAGGTCGTATAGGTGGAACACCTGATGCGGTTGGTATTTGAGGTTGTTGAATGGTTTTTCATTCTGGCGTATCTTATTTGCCGTCCAATTCTGGATGTATGCGATTTCTGTTTTCCCATTGATGACTTCCGAGACGTTCCTATTTGTTCCCTGACTTGGTCGGGCATCGACCGATATCTTAGAATTTTGGCTGACAGCCGAGGCAATGACCTGGCTCATTGAGTAAGCCGACGTCGTTTCAGAGGCAGTCTTCATTACCATCTTCCCGTTCGCTCCGGGTTGCTTTGAACTTCCTTTCGCTCCATTTTTGCTTCCGAAACATCCAGCCAGTCCCGTCAGGCTTGCCGTTCCAATTACTCCGGCGGAACGTTTGAGAAACATTCGTTTCGCCACATTCGGGCTTTTGGCATGATCTCGCATACCAAACTGTTAATCTTTCATGCGTTAAATATGCTCCCATGATAGTAACCATACTGAATTTTACTTTTAATTTATTAATCTATATAATGGGAAGTTTCCTCGAACATATCCATATACTGGATTCAATGACTTCTGCGATCCACCTCACTCCCATCGGACGACGAGCGTATCAGTAGCCCATACACTGGCTACAACAAGTATGGAAACGTCGATTACAATTACTGGAAGTGTGACGGATATGGCGCAGAAGCCACACGGGAGAGCGCACTCTCCGACTGCTGCTAACCCATTTACTCTTCCATTTATGTCACGTCAAACGACGCTGTCCGATGTGACTGCCTAGCGAACGCGTGGATAGTTCGACCGGATACGCGACGACACCCTGCCGACTGACCGCGACCTGCTCGACCGTACGTACCAGCACGCGGTGGAAGTAGCACCAGAGTACTCCCCAGACCAGTCAGTCGAAACAATTGAATCGAAAAACTCGATCGTCTCATTAAACTCGAAATGGAAGGCAGTCTTAGCTCCTCTTCCCGAGAGGAGGGTTAGAGCGGATCGTTGTATTGATTGGCCGGATCCTGTTGCTCATCGACAGCTTGCGTAAACAGATCTTCATCCAACTCCTCTTCGGATTCATCGCCGGTTTCCTGGGCCGATAACCCCAGTGAG
Source organism: Haladaptatus pallidirubidus (assembly GCF_020700235.1). Classification (GTDB taxonomy): domain Archaea; phylum Halobacteriota; class Halobacteria; order Halobacteriales; family Haladaptataceae; genus Haladaptatus; species Haladaptatus pallidirubidus. Next base: position 2,149,475 of record NZ_CP085301.1, read on the forward strand.
AGAAGTTCTTCGATCGCTTGTTCTCGATTCAGAAAATCACCTTGTTCGATAAGGCGATCAATGTCACTCTCGATACGGTCAGGCAAGGCTACCTCAAGCGTGACCATAGACACAATCTGTTCTAGAGACAGATTAACTCTCGGGCTACTTTCTCGATGCGTAGTAGTGCTATTTCTCGGTTCTTGCTGTTTTTATTCTCTTCCTGACAATCCCTGGGATCCATAAGTACAATCCATCTGCAACCCGTAAGACTGACGGCACAGCAACGCGCACAATGAGAACTCTTCAGCTTCAATGTTGAACCTTCGAGCTGACCGGAACTTCCATATTAGGCGGTCAGGCCAACTTGTGAGAGAGATCTTGTCTATCTACTCTAGTGAAATCGTTCGATCGGCCCATTCATGGAGAATTTCTAGAGCCTCACGTTCGCAACGCGAGACTGGGTCGTCTGTTCCGAGTTCATTGCTCTCAAAAGCGTTCATCACTACGCATTCTGCGTGTGCACAATAGGTCGTGAACTTTTGAAGATCAGATCCCGCGTGCTGAAACGGTATAGTAGAATCATTGACAAATACTACACGAGGTTTGGGAGCCTCATCGAGAATTCGTTCCGCTCGCTCGGCATTGTCGCGGGCTAGTGCGACCGACTCCTCATCAGTTTCGCTGTCGGTTCGAGGAGCGTGCGCATCGAGGATGGCGCACCACACCCCATCTGGGATCGTCGTATAGCGGTCAAGCCTGCCGCCAAGCAGGCATCCATTGTGTTCGACCTCCGGCGCAAATTCCAGAACGACGACTCCCTCAACACTCTCAGTTTCAATCCAAGCGTTGAGTGCCAAGGCGGTGAGCCGAGTCTTGCCGACCTGAGAGGGGCCAACAATTAGGGTTGAACCAGAGAGTGGAAAGTTGACGTCGGTCACGTGACGGCTGCCTCCTCGTGCATATACTTCCCGATCAGCAAAATTGTCGCTATCCCGATGACGATGGCGAATACCAGAACAAATCCCGACAGCAAATTGATACCACCTGAAATCTGTTCACGGACGAAGTTCGCCGCGAGCGACCCGGAGACGAAAAGTAATGCCATACCCCCACTGTTGGCTAAAACCGAGTTTGATTCAGATACTGCCTCGGAGTTCAGGAGGTACAAGACGACAGCGATGGCGAACGGCGTCCCCACCGTTCCGAGCGCGAGCACAAGCACGAGCTGCCCGATGACTTCTCCCCCAATGAATGCGCCGAGAGCAGACAGCAAGGCGACTGCGGCGAGTAGAACCCGATACCGGGAATCTTCTACCGTTGTCCCCCAGCCAAGTTTGTCTGCGACGAGGAACGGCGGAACGATCGTGTTTCCACCGAGCGTTGAGACCGCCGCACCACCGAGCCCAAATAAGAAGAGCCATTTTGCACTCGACCCAATGAGCGGACCGAGTGCCTGAGCCGCACTCACGGTCGTCAGGTTGGGGTCGGTAATCACGCTAGCAGTGACAAGAAAAATTGCAACGCTGTAGATACCGAACGCAATGAGCATCGAGGCAACGATGTCGAAGGTTGCGAGGCCATACTCACGGTCAGTCCATCCGCGGACTCGCATCGTGTAAGAGTGCATTGTGATCAATGTGATATGAACCGCACCACCTAGGATGCCCGCCGCCACAACCGCACTACCAGATGGAAGTGATGGGACGAGTCCTCGAGCCGCATTCCCGAGGTCAAGCGGGACGACGTACAGTGACGCGACAAATGTGAGGACAACCGCAGTGATGAGGAGCTTCACCACGAATTCAATAAAGCGATACCCTCGCCCTGCGAGACCGATAGCGAGAATCAACGCCCAGGTTACGCCCCATATCCTGGCATCGATTCCCGTTATTGTCGAGGAGACGGAAGCGACAGTATTCATGATCACGAGCTGTGCGACGCCAGCTGCGATCACCACATCGATAACGAGGACCCAAGACCACCATCTCCCAAGGTACTCCTCAACGATATTGACGATTCCTTGCTGGGAAAGGAGACCCAGACGCATCGCAAGATACTGCGCGAGCGCACCCGCGACCGCGGAGAGAACTACGACCCACAGCAAGGCATAGTCAAAACGCGCACCTGCGGCGATTAGGCTCGCCATCGTTGCAGGTCCTGCAGCGATTGACCCCGCAACCCACGACGGTCCCATCTCGCTCAGATAATTGCGAACCGTCCCTCCTTCGACGGCGGTCACATCAGTTGGCGTCTCAGTCATGTTTACGTTGTTCGTACGCCGTTTCGAAGAAGGCGACTTCAAGTGACACAATTCGTTGGAAGAGCCGCTCTATCCGTCGCTGACGGCGAGGTGATGCAGCTTTTCCTTCCCGATCGAGTTCATTTCGGAGCCACGTAACGAAGGCCCTGAATTCCTCGTTAGCATGGAGGTCAATCCACTCCATGAGATAGAACTGTGCGGGTGAATCATCTTTGACATGGGTGGCCCATTCCAAGTAGGTCCATTCCGCGGGAACAAGAACTGCAAGCGTCTCGGCGTAACTGCTTTCTCTCGCCGCCCGCTTTAGGAGATCTTCGAAGGCCTGCGTTGTAGGCGTCAAATCAGGATCGACGTACTCAGTTTTGGGGACGTCCAGTGCCTTGAAAGAACGTTCGAAGTAATCGTTTTCGTCGGCAGTGAGTATCTTAAGAAAGTCGACGAGTCGTGACTTCGATTCCATAGTCGGTGCATCTCCAACAGCGTGTCCGAAGACGCCAACAAGCGTCTCGACGAAGGCGTAGTCTTGTACGAGATACTGTTGGAAGACTTCATCGTCGAGATCTCCCCTTCCAAGTTCACGCGTAAAACGATGGGTCGTTGCATTTGACCACTTGGGTTCCGCACGTTTACGAAGCCAGTCTGTGAATCGAGGTGTCTCGTGCACCTTGGTATACTCTTTAAAGGTCTCGGGAATATTCGCAGCCCCGGTATCATGGCGAGTCATACTGACCATTCCTCCTGTCGCCAAGCGGCATCCCAGAAGTGATACTCGTAGCGCCCAGACGTACGAAACAGATCCCGAAAGCGGTCGCACTCGGCCTCGTTTTTGTCCTCAGCCACGTCATCCATCAACTCCATACACCACGTCGTCAGTTCCGTGAACTCATCGCCTGCGTACATCTCGATCCACGCAGCATACCGGTCATCGTTGGGTAATCCCGCCTCTGCGAGTCGCTTTCCTGTCTCGTTAAAGCCCCACATACAGGGCAAGAGTGCAGCCACGAGATCGCCGAACGTCCCTGTCGACGCGGTACGAACGAGGAAGTCAGTATACGCCCTTGTAGTGGGCGACGGTTCAGTAGCTTCTAATTCCCCTTCTGAGATGTCGAATTCAGCCGCATACTCGCGATGTAAGTCCATCTCTGTGTTGATCGTCGAATCGAGGAGTTCGGCGAATGTACCCATCCGTTCGAGGTCGGGTGCCTTCGTCACACCCTGGGCGAATACTCGCGCGTAGTCGATCAAGTAAATATAGTCTTGTTTGACCCAATATCTAAATGGTTCTTTATCAAGGGTCCCTGCCCCTAACTCTTCGACTATTGGATGTTCCAGGATGGCATCCCAGATTGGGTCGGCGTCTTCCTCGAGATTACTCGTAAAGCTCATAGCTAGCGATGAGCTCCCCGTGCCAATATAACTTGGTAATATAATCTAGTTATGGGTGTGATTACTCAGTTTATTAATACCCCCCGGCCGACGAATTCTCCTTCGATGTCGAAGCCCTCGGTCTGGTCGACGTCACCAATGAAAACCACGAAAAGCCCACAGACCACCAGTTCATAGTCTTCACCGACGATGTGACCGAGGAACTGATGGCCTGTACGTGCCTGCATCACGTCCACCGCAACGCCTACTGCAAACACCTGGCTGTTGTCGAGAACGCAACTAACGACGAGACGCCCAACGCATTTCCGTCGGAGGACAAAGACGATGCCGAACCAGAAGACTGTGACTGCGATGGCCTCGATGACTTCCCGTGTTGGTCGTGCGTGAGGACAGGACGAAAGGATCTGCCGAACGAACTACCGCTTCCATTTTTACCTATATCACATCAATCTCTTTCTCGAATAGATAGCAAACAGGTAAAGTGACGGTTGATCCATAAGCTGCACTACGTAGTAGGGTGTGACGCGTTTCGATTGCCAAACTTCGTAGCTAACCAATCACCGATTGCGCCTCCGATGAGACCCAATACAGCTCCGATGGCCAAGATAGCCAGTGCAACCACGGGGACGACGATAAACGTAAAGACAATTGCACCAGACCCAAGCCATTTGGTGGCAATAGTAGAGAGAGGATTGAACGCCATCAACAGTGCTGGAGTGGCACCAATAGCTCCAGCACCGATACCCGTACGATATATCCTCAGTGCGTTACGTTTCGCCAGATAACCTGCAATTATTCCCCCAATGGTCGCCATTATGAGCGAGTAGATCTCTGGTTCAAAGAACCAATTGTATCCAACAGTCAGTGGAATAGATATGATTCCACCATTAAGTGCGTATTTCCACTCTGACGACGTCCTATTTGTTTGATTGAATTTCACCATACTATATGACCTAGGTTACACATGGGGTGGGAGTACTATCAACATGCGTACGTTCCGTGTCTTTAATAGACGAGAACAAGTAAGGTGACGAGTTCACCGTGCGGATTTATCGGAGGCGAACTCCACTAAACTGAGCGCCTTTTAGAAGAATTGAGAGTCCCAGTATATAATGAGGATAGACGCCCACAAAGCGCCAGCACGGAACGTAAACGCGAAGAATTGGATCGCGATAAACACCAAGAGGAATCCGATAAGAAGCGAGATAAGCGACACTTCCGTCAGTCGAATTGGACCAAGTGAATAGGGTAGGTGAGTAAGAGAGCGGTCCGGTGCCATATCATGTTATGCAACACTCATCGATATGACGCCCGCTAGTTATTTATTCTTACCACTTTTATTTGGAATATGGATTCAAATCTCTTCATAACTGGATTTACGTTTTTCTGGCTCCCTGCTCTCAGTACACTACTCCTAGGATACTGGGTCTATCTTGATGCCTCCATTCGGGGTAGCGACGCAGCTCTTCTTTGGGCCGTCTGTTGTACCGCATTTCTCCCGTTGATTATTGGATACCTGCTCCATCGCAGTGAGATCGGAGGGCGTCCTGAGCCAGCTAACCGCCGCGAACGCATTCTTGGCACATACCTCGCTGCCCACGTTTTTGCCGCTCTCATCGTTACATTAATTCCGCAGTTGCAACTGTCCAGACCAATGTTTTATTTCGGCGCGTTACTAGTCGGATTGCTTCCTGGCTATTGGCTCGTCTGGAATCGTGGGTGGGCTCAACTTCGGCGTGAATTTGGATGGAGTCATCCCTCTGAATCAGTAACCTGAGGGAGTTCGTCTCATTGGTTTTGAGAATAATTTATTTACTATATTGACTATACCCGAATGGCTGTTCGTGGCACCCTGGCTCTCCGGATCTTCTTCTATGCAACGGTCGGTGTCGCCACTATCGGTACCGGTCTGGTGATAAGCGATCAATTACTCGGCACAACTTACTGGCCGAATACTGCTGAGTATGGGCAGAACCTCTTCATTTTTGCACTTATGATCTATGTACTGACTCCTGATCGTGATATCACGGAACGATGGCAATGGATTGCCACTGTCTCGCTATCGGGAAGCATCTGGCTGATGGTGATTGCTGCCTATACTGACTTAGAGAGCATCCTGATTGTTGTATCGTTCATACTGATTCTTCTTGGAGTCAGGGTTGGCGCCCATAGGAAATACCGACAATGGGCAAATCCACCAGCCCAACACTAGGGGACGTTGGTGGATAACCGGAAAAGACCCATCCCGAGTAGTCCACCCAGTGTCCCAAGAACAGCGGCAACCACGGATCCAACACTGATTGCCCACAGAATCCGGAACGGAAGGCCTGGCATTTCACCAGTGATTCCCATGCCAGCGAGATGGATGCCAAACCCTGCTGCGAGCGCAAAGGAAAATATCCAGACGCGCCGGAGACTGTGATCATTGGCAGCAAGTACCTCACTGCCAACAAGAAGACCGATCGCAAAATACTCTAAACGAAGAAAATGGAATATAGTCAAGTCAAACCATTTTACCACAGAGAGAAACCCAGCAGAACACACAAACAGTCCAATTGCAATGAGGACGGTCCGAAAGTGATCTCGTCGGTCAGAACCCGTGGTGAGCGATCGGCTTTCGCTAAACAGCATACCCGTATCTCGTCGAGAAAGAAGATGAATGTTTGCGAGACTGAAAATCGATTTTCAGTCATCACGTGATTCTGTGCTTACCGAACACATCGTTCAGTCTTGGGATGCTTGCCACCAAAGAGCTAGAAGAACCACAAAGCCACCAATGAAGAACGCAATCCCTGTTGGCCACCCAGTTGGCTCCGGTTGGCCACCAGCTGCGGTCTGAGCCATGAACGGAAATCCCTCAACGAAAGTGTGCACGATTAGACTGAGAAGTGCAAGCGCACCAATCGCACCAAAGAACCGTTTGAGTAACGACCGAATCCCTTGCGTGCGTTTTCACCCCCGACAACAAGGGAGAGCGCTATAAAGTGCACCAATAGGTAGTACTATTCACTGCGATTTTATATTAGTCGAGAACACACCACGACCCGTACAAATGGCTTCCGACCACCACATTACATCATTAGATGAGCATATCCATACAACCTGGAGTCGTGATCACGAACCAGTTCAAACAATCGAGTCCAATGATATTGTGACATTTGAATGCCGCGATGCAACGAACAACCGGTTGGACGCAACGTCGACTGTTGCCGACGTGTATTCCCTCGCAGACGATTCCACTGGTCACCCATTAACTGGGCCTGTCGCCGTGGCTGATGCCCAGCCAGGAGATATACTTGCGGTCGAACTTCTCGAATTCCAGCACGAGGGGATTGGCTTTTCGTACTTTTACCCCGGTGAGGAGAAATTGGGATTGCTCCCCGAGGATTTCCCCGACCCCGGTCTGCACGTCTGGGAGCTCGACGACGATATCGGGCGGTTTACCAACGGAATTGAAGTCCCGCTCGCTCCGTTTCCTGGCAATCTTGGCGTTGCACCCGCTGCAGAGGGGAAGCATAGCACGATCCCACCACGTCGTGTCGGGGGAAATCTCGATGTAAAGCATCTCACAGCAGGTTCGACGCTCTATCTACCAATCGAAGTTGATGAGGCACTGTTTAGTATCGGCGACTGCCACGCTGCCCAAGGCGATGGCGAAGTTTGTGTTACGGGTATCGAAGCGTCGATGACAGTAACCGTGCGGCTCCGACTCATCTCGGATATGAACATCGAACAGCCGCAGTTTGAGACGGCAGGACCCTTCTCAGGTGGTGACGAGTGTATGTATGCGACGACTGGTATCAGCGACAATTTGATGGACGCGACAAAGAAGGCCACTCGACATATGATAACTTATCTGCACGAGCGCCACGACTTGACACGAACGGAAGCATATCTATTATGTTCAGCAATTGTTGACCTGAAAATCAACGAGGTCGTCGATAAGCCGAATTGGGTCGTCTCGGCGTACGTTCCCCGATCGATCTTCCCGAACCGATAACACCGCAGGTTCTTGCGCTTGGCTCAGGGGCAGCTAGTGCGCTCTCATCGCCGGCGCAAGTGCACCATTGGTTGGAGTGATGATTGCAGCCACTCTCATTCCACCCGCTGCTGTAGTCGGTCTCGGAATTGCCTATGGTGATCCCGTGCTTGTCGTAAGCGCTAGAATTCTCGTGTTGGTCAACATTCTCTCGATCAACTTCGCCAGTTTGGCTGTGCTCTCGATACGTGGCTATCGCCCTGATCACTGGTTTGAAGAGGATCTTGTTCGGCGTACTACACTCAAACGAATTGCAGTACTAACCCTGGGGGTTATTGTGCTCTCTTCCTTTCTGGTGGTCACGTCGGTCGATCTCCAGCGGAATGCGAAATTTGAATCAACGGTCAAAACAACTGCCGAAGAAAGCGGACTCACCGTCCTGTCGATGGATGTTGAGTCAAACGAAACTGTTCTCTCGCCATCCCGATCAAGTTGTGCTACGAGTCGCAACGAACAATGACCGGGCTGCAAATGCACTTCGTCGGTAAATTAAACACCAAACCAATATCGATACCTCCGTTGTCATCATCCGTGAAAACGTTAAGACATCCACAGATGACCGGATACAGCCGACGGCTCTGGTACCTCCCAAGGGGTTGCTGCAGTAGGAGTTTGTCCCTGTCTTGCTGGTGGCTTTGACATCAATTGAGAAAGAAATGAGGATATCTTCGACATTTCCTGTTTTTATCACTCTATCTAATATCGAATTATACGAGCGTGGGAATAAAAACCACAGTAGTAAAATTAGCTCCTGCCAAGCATGTCTTGGAAACAGGAAGCCCAGTTCGTGCCGCACGAAGCGTGTAGGGCGGGGTAGTTCACAAGATGATTTTGAGAAGTGAGACCAACTACTGATGCAAGCGTCACTAAGGATCGCAAATGCAGTATGGAAATCCCAAGTCTATTAAAGGTAATACTTACTCAGGTACCACAAAGAGTCAAGATACCACAGCTCACACCAACAAGCTTTCAATTGTGCAACGCGATAGACCTATACTCCTATGACCAGCGAGCAGCACACGATACGCGAGATCTTCCAGCCAAAGCATTGTCAACACTTCAGTTCGACCGAAGGAACCACCGATACCCTCAGTATTCAGCTTAGTGAAGCTATGGGAACTGTTCTGGATACCGATCCACGCACACTTGATCCACTTTACAACGTGATTAACCCCGAAGCCCTCAACGAAATATTTACTTCTAATCCTTCTCACCAATCCTCAACTGAAGTCATCTTCTCATGGCAAGATCATGTGATCCGAATTCAACAACCAGATGAGATCTACATTACTAACGAGCCACTCGTTCCAGAACTTGACGCAGATCTTCCATTGGCGACTGAATTCGCTGGCGCCCCATTCGGATCAACAGATGCGATCTCATACGAGTATGCACCAACCGATGATCTCGGGACAGAGGTTGTCCTCACTGTTGCTAATGCGATTGGCATTAATTCTCAAGAGATGACAGAACGACTCGCCGATCGGATCAACACAGATGCGCTCAACGAGCTCTTCCAGCCTTTGGCTGACGGTACTCCGCGAACAGATGGTTATGTCTCGTTCGGATTTGAGGGGTACTTCGTCACCGTTTCAGGAGATGGAGTGATTACACTCCAGTCTGAACTTGCACAACTCAAAGAGCAGGGTGGGAACATTTTGGTCGTCGGGGACGTTCCTAGTGATGTTTTCAACGCTGAACGTGCCTATCTCATGAACGATCCTGATTCGATCCGCCATGATTTAGTTGCTTTACTCGATCGCACTCCGACCGCCTTTCAACGCCAAGCGACACCAGTTCAGCCAGGGCCGAGCAACATTGAGATCTTTGATTATCAAACAGCAGTACGATCAACAGCTGCGCCAACAAGCAGTCCACAAGAAAAAGTCCAAATTACACCGATCAGTGGAACTCTGACCGATCTCCAAAACACCCTCATTCAATCAGTAGCAATGCAGGATGATCTCATAAGAGATAATCGATCTACTGATATACAGGTCTACGTCGACTCACTACAGCCAGTGATAGAAGCGACATCGATCGACATAGGGTCGTTTTTAACTCCCATCGGTCGTGCTATTCGCGGTGTTGAGGGACTTGGCTATTACACCCTTCCGCATGATCGGGACTCGCTTGCAGTACATGAAATTGAACCCATATTCGACGCAGTAATTGAGCTTCGTGTAAGTGAACGCGGTCCCAAGCAACGATGGATTCTTCCACAAACAGGATATACGACAGAGTGGTTCACAATAATCGAGCGTAGGTAGCGAAACGAAGTGTAATTTCACCATTTGATAGTTGCTATCGTCTTCCTGTGCTCCAGATGTGATTGCTGCCGGACGTAGTGATTTGTTTTAAGATATTTCTATGAATTCGTCATCGATATTTTCGATCATGTATCGGCGAAAACTAGTAAAATAGACTCTTTGTTAGAAGAATGATGTCAGGTCGTATCAAGTTACTCCGAGATCTCAACCGATCCTTCGAGCGTTCGGACTGGATACGGCATATCGATTGCCTCGGCATCAAGCCGCTCTTTCACTGCCTGCACTAATTCTGACCGAATTCGCGTGAAGTTCCCTCGCCCCGGTTCACCAATCCAGAACCGAGTTTGCAATCCAACATACGAATCAGCGAGTTCAGTCACCCGAATATCGGGTGTTGGGTCTGCAAGAATCTCTTCGTGTTTTTGTGCCTCGTCGAGAATCACGTCTTTTGCGTGATCGATATCATCATCGTAGCCGATCCCAAAGACGAATTTCTGCCGGAGTTTGTCATAGGCAACTGGATTCTTCACCGCATCATTCGCCAAATCATCGTTTGGAACCGTAATTCGCTCATTATCGAACGTTCGCACCCGGGTCACACGTAGGTCGATATCCTCGACCTCTCCCTCGCCGTCACTCCATTCGATCCAATCCCCAATCGTGAATGGCCTGTCTTTGAGGATAAAGATTCCAGCAACAAAGTTACCAAGGAGTTCCTGTGCAGCAAACCCGATCGCGAGGACAATAGCACCAGCAAATACACCAAATGCGGCAATCACCCCACCAAAGCCAGCGACCGTGAATGCGAGGGCAATGGCAAGGACCCAAACGAGAACCCCAGCCACATTCTCGGCGAGGCTCCGAACAGCTGGGTCATGTCCTTGCTCTTTTAGCACTCGGCTAATCAATGGAATGAGGACGCTCCGCCCGATCAAGTACACGACAACGAGTGTTACGAGGAACAGTGCAGCGGGAATGACATAATTACTGACAATAGACGAAGTTGAGAGTGTGTTACTTGCCTGCAGTGGGATCATCGAACCCCTATCCAACACTAAATTCAGTACCATGATTCGAATCAACAATCGAAGAGCCGTTTTATGAACGTTTTGCCCACATTATTCTTCGGACCTTTCATTACTCTCGTTCCCCGCACTCAAATTTCGTACTGCTCGCCATCATCAGTTGTCGTCGTTTTCTTGATTAGGTCGATCCGTCATCGACTTCAAGAATGCTTCATCGGTTGGTGTTTCCATAGATTCCATTCGCTCATAGTGTCTGAATACTCGTTTACGAAAGAGTCGAAAATATTGAGCATCTCATCTCGAGTGAGTGATCGTTGCCGTGTTTCTGTCTGTTCCTGCTGTTTCCGTTTGGTCTGCAAGGGCGGTGTTCAGCACTGCTCCAATGAGCAATACTAATCTGCTGAAATAGAACCACGTAACCAAGAGGAACAGACGTTAAGCGCTTTTGCTGTATCTCGGTTCAGACTGACTAGACGACCGATATACTATTTTGAACTGATAAAATTATATTATAGTCATGTTTTATTTCAATTTTAATCATCCCTACAATCGCTCTGCTATTCGGGTTTCCAGTCCAGTTTAATGGTCACTGATTCACGACTTCCGCGAAGTACGGATGACAATTCTCGAGTGCCGATTTCATAGGCCACAGAGTCTGCTGGTGAGAGCGTCACCGTTTTGTTCCCGACATCGATGTTGGCGTCTCCACCTTCTCGAAATTCATCTGCAATTGCTTGCAATCGATCAGCGACTTCTTCTCGCGAGATTTTCTCCTCGTTGAGTATTTTTTCAGACATCGTGAGTAGCTATCTCAAATCACTCGGTTAGATGTTTTGGGCGAGTAGTTCGGTTCCAAGCCACTGTCTGGCGTCACCAACGAATGATTGCTGGTTGAATATACTAGATAATGCAATCGCTGACCTGGAAGGCCTATGAACAACACGGCTGGGACCAGTTCAGAGCAACCGCGCGCCATGAAATGATTCACGCCTGGCAGTACCACGAGTTCGGTGAAGCCAATCACGGAGCAACATTCACCCGCTGAATGGACGCCCTCGATACCTCGCAGCACTGCGAATGCTTCACTGCACCCAAGTGGGAGTTCGTGTGCGAGGACTGTGGCGGTCGGAGTGCTCGGTATCAACGCTCGAAGATGGTGTGCAACCCGGAGCAGTACAGCTGTAGCAAGTGTGGTGGGTTGCTTCGTGTCGGGGAAGGCAATAGTCACTGGCTGAATTCCGTTTACGTAGTTCTCGCGCCAAAGAGGAGATACGAGGAAGGTTTTCACGGACTATCGCTTTCTACTTGAGCCACTTCCATCGCCCTTGTTTGAAATGTAGAAGGCGTCATGGTTAGTAACTCATACTAACATCAGACAATCCTCGCGAAACTTTCCCCGTTCTCTAGAAGCGGAAAACCCGGAGTGAAAGCCTTAGGAGAGATTTGAACTCTCGACCGACTCCTTACAAAGGAGTTGCTCTGCCAACCTGAGCTACCAAGGCAGTTTCTTCATCTGGCTCTCCCGGCAAATGGGTTTCCCTTTCAACTGCATTGGTGGCACTTCTCGTTAGAATGTCCCCGCTGTAATTGATTTTGTCGCCGCGCCCGAACGAACCGTTAGCTTGCCGCTCAGCTTCATTACAATGGAAGCCCCAATCACTTATCCGTATCGCAGTCTGACACACTACATAAATGCTACCCGAAGATTTTCAGCAATCACAGTCGGAGAGTACTGACGATCAACCGGCGATCGATTGTGATGCATGCCAGTCTGCTCTCTACCCTGATAGTCAGCAGGCCGTGTCATTTCTCCTTCTGGATCACCTTCGAATCCCTGTTCTCGGTTGTAATGACCATCTTGAGCAGTTCACATCGATCTGTGGACTAACCTCTAACGACACAGCGACGCTCCTCCATCACCACCCCGCTGGTGGTATCTCGTGTCCTGGCTGTCGGTTTGCATCGTATACTGCGGCCCAATCCCTAGTCCCTGTCCAAGAGGGAGCAATTGTACCCATCGCATGTCCAGAACACCAGTCGAAGATTATTCAGCGATTCCAGACAGGGCTTCAGACACACCAACAGCTAACGTCTGGTCTCGGTACGACTACTGGCTCCTTACTGTGAATTCTAGCGTGCCCCCGAGAACAAATAAGACTGCAGTAGGGATGAACGATATACGTCGGCAGTAAGACGGCGTGTACGGTGGCAATCTACGACTACCTCATTGTAGACGAAATAAGGATCATTTCATCAAAGAAGAAACCAGAACCTACACAACAATTCCCATTATCAGTGCCTCTATGACACAAACCGTCAACGAACTCCGCAATGAAATTCGACAGACTGTCGGGAGATACGAACGTATAGAATCGACGGCTTTCACCAAAGAAGCCCTTGCAGCCCTCTGTACGACTGTGAACTACGATATCGACACGAACAATCTGCCTTCTAAACCCCAGATGCGGGCTGGTATCCTGTGGAAAATCGGCGAACTGGACGACGATAGTCCAGACCAGACTTCACAACCATTTCGGAAAACAGAGTTAGAAGCGATTGTAACTGCTCTGCAAGACGACGAGTGACTTTTCACTCATCCGCCAGCAACAGTGGTTTCAGTCGCGTTCTCAGATAAAAGATCGACTTGCTGTTCGTCCATTTCCTTACAGACGAGCACACGAAGTCCTTCTAACTTGTCGGGGTGATCCTCGTGATTCGCTTACGTTGTTTCTACGTAGCAGAGACGGTCGTAGGGAATATATCCAACAATACCATTTTCTTCGTTACGAAGTTGTAATCCATTGTCTCCTTCTTTTATATTGTGACATTCGATCTCCTTGTTATCAGTCGTTATAGCTACTAACTTTCCCATGGATTAAGAGGTGACTTCAGAACTAATGAAGGTTTCCAGCATGTAATACTTTCATACGCTATAATTCATAAATGCTTCAATAGTTAATACACTGTAAATATTGCTGTGTTCTATTATCACTTACCTCATCGTCAAGCACCACATAACAATACCCAACGCACCCATTAGAAAAGCTACGAGCGTCGTACTACACCAGTCAGGTCGTCATGTCCTACGACGCTCGAACATCGTCAACGAATAAACGCCACGTCTGATGCCCCACGCCTGATGCGTGGTTTTGCTGGTACGACCACGCACCGTTTCACGAGAACGGGTTGCTTGTTGGTAGAAGCACCATCGGTCGGAGACATGATGGCGGCCACGTTGTGGCCCCGGTGATTCAATTCCACCCCCGTTCGTCGAATATGGTGTGTTCTGCTCTTGTTCACCGCTTCGTGAGTTCTGTTCGGTAGTGACATCTATTCTCACCTCAACAGATCCTAATCAGTTCCATCCCAGATACTCCCATATACGGCCGGTTCGGTCAGCACGAAATTCCGCAATTAAGTAATCTCTGGAGTGCTGGGTGGTATGATCCCTCTACCGTTCCACTGGTCGTCAGTACTAGTCACTTAATCGAGAGCATATTCGTTACTTATCCTTATTCGCGAACTCATTACCGTCCACATCTTTATGTAGGCTCAATACGATGTATTATCATCGAAATTCATTATTAGTATAATATGAATCAGAAAATAGTTCGATTTCTGTTCGTAGTCTTCAGTCTCTGTCTTCTCGGATACTTTGTCGGTGGAAGCCAAATCCGTGCAGAACTCGCTAGCGCCAATTCAGTGTTTCTCGTCCTCGGCTTCTCTATCGTCTTAGTCGCTCTTTTCTGCTGGAGTGAGGCAGTTCGTTGTCTCCTCGATTGTTCGGAAACCCCTATCGGAGGATGGCGGTTTCGAGGCGCATACCTCGCAAGTTTTTTTGCCAAACAAATCGTCCCGATTGGTCGCGCAAGCAGCCCGTTTCTGCTCGCCCACATCGTCTCATCTGAAATGAGCACAGATCGGGATCAAACGCTCGGCGTGGCACTCGTAATCGAGGTATTGAACCTCACTGCAGCACTCAGTCTCGGGGTTATCGGATTGGTTTTCCTTGCTCTTCGAGGTCAATCTCTTACGGCGTTTATCCCCGTTCCTTCTCTCCAAATCGCGATCCTTCTCACAGGTGGATTTCTGGCCGCCACGACCACGCTGTATCGATACAAGCACCTGCTTTTACATCCGCTAACGGTAGTGGGGGTTCGAATGTTCTCACTGCTGCGTGCACTAAGTGAGAATCGGACGCAGCGTCTTCACCTTCGAATCCGTCTAGTACAGACTCGCATTCGATTTATTCGTACGTACCTTCGATTACGAGTGCGTTCGTATTCGACCGAAGTAAATCTCGTGCTGGAGAATCGCCGGCAGATCGCACTCGCACTTGGATGGTCTGTCATTGGGTGGATCTGTTTTTGCCTTCCACTCTATGCGAGTTTTCTCGCGCTTAATCAGCATGTCTCGATACTGCTTCCCCTTTTCTTGATCCCAGCGAGTGGCGTTGCACGAGTTGTTCCACTCCCTGGTGGCCTTGGTGGTGTTGAGGTCATCTTGGGAGCGATGATTATCGTGTTGACCGGCGTGGATGCAGGAACTGCTGGAGGAGTCGTTCTCCTGTATCGACTTCTCAGCTTTTGGGGCATCCTCGTACTTGGTTGGATGTATTCGATGTATTTCATCAATATCGGCCAGGTTGTGCATTTTCGGCAAAACCAATCCTCATAATCGAATTTTCACGCATGGCAGTACGACGAGTTCAGCGAAGCCGATCATGGGCAAACGTTCACCCGCTGGACCGACGCCCTCGATACCTCCCAGTACTACGAACGCTTCGCTGCGCCGAAGTGGTGACTCGTCTGTGAGGACTGTGGCGGTCGGATTGCCCGGTATCAGCGCTCGAAGACCGTCCGCAACCTAAAACAGTACTGCTGTAGTGAGTGCAGTGGATCATTTCGCACCAAGGAGGCAACGGTCACTGATCAGGCTTGGTTTCGAGTGACTCTGATGTACGCTACGTAATGAAATCAATCCCCAGCAGTCTACGTGTTTAGTTCGGACACGAGAATAGTTTGATCGGGCTGAACCGTGACCTGGTAGTCGGCATACTGAAACTCAACTCGTTGTCTCCCATGTTCATAGAGTGCTTCGAGTGCATCGGGTTCAATAACCTCGTACAGTGGGGTGTCCGGTTTGTCTCTGTCCATCTGTTCAATTGCACTGACGATAGCTGTAATAATCGATTCTGACTGGCTTTGTGATGTGCGTATCAATGGGGATGATGGCGAATCTGATGGCCCGTTCATTGCCTCTGGGAATGTATGACGATCCAATTCGGGCAGTATCTAGCATGGATTGCCGAGAGAACCATTCTCTGCCATTTGTTCGAATTTCTGAATCATAGATTTATTTTGGAGATACAATTTAGAACGAGTGACATTGTTTTGCGCATATCTTTACGTCCAAAACCCACTCTTTTTTAGACGCACTGATTTATGCAACTAATGGTGGCCGCCAGCGTATTCCGTGACCATACACAAATCGTCCTTCCAAAAGAGGAGGCCAGCAACCATCGTAGTCATCTTGAACATAATTTCATGATAACGATTTCTGAAGAGAATGATGCCGTTCGTCTCATCGGTAGTCCCTGTGAAATCCCGAAGGTACGCACATGGCTCCTATCACATGGAGTCGAAATCCTGTAAACCGAGTTCGAGAAGTACGTTGATATCTCTCTTGACCACTGACCGATTCTCGTTTAAGTAATTCTCGCGATAAAGATTAGGTATGAGGAAGATTTTCGCGGGCTGCTGTGTTCTGTATGAGTGTATTTTATCACCCGTGTTCCGGGCTTTGAGCCTGTTCTGATTTGTCGGTTATACCAACTTTCGTATTCCCATTTCTATCTGCTTGGCAACTATTTTTGACGCTTTACTTGGTAGCATCTCCTATGGCTCGTGAAACTCCTAGTTCAATATACTTCACAGTGAGTGTGTAAACGTCTTAGAGGACACGTGGGACGACGAGATCGACGCGGAGCGGCTTGCTGCGCGCCTCATTGACAATGACGGGGACAAGTGGCTGCTCATCGGCTTGACAGAGGGTGCAACGGTTGTCCTTATTTATAAACTACCAAAAATAGATGTTCTATTCGATTCACAACGAACGATTTGACGATTGATTTCTCGCAAAGGCGCGCTACTGTTCAGAGCCCGTTACAAGCAATCGACTTGATTGTGAACCCAACCGTCCACTCAACCGCCTCTGATTGTGTTCACAAACCAGCTGCGATCTGAGCGTCCCAGATATATCGTAGTTACCAGGTATCATTCCCATAGTGTCAGCGCGAATTTCGTATATCTGGGTGCTCGTCTCACCTGGCTCAATCGGAGTTATGATACCGATTGAATTGATGACGAGTCTCTTATTAGTAAATAAGATCTGATTACGGTGAATCCAAGGGATAGCATCGACCGGTGAAATCTACGTCTAAAAGAGACTGTCTGCGGTGGCTGCGCCGACTACACTAAAGATCGCTCCGATACAGATAGCCTTGACTGTCGTAGACGGTGTGGCTCCAAACGTATCCGGCGCGTCGAAAACAAATGCCAGAATCGTCACAGAGGTATAGGAGACGATAAGTAATGAAATGAACCGGAGAGGAATCCCCGCAATCGATCGCTCCATCTCCGCCTCACGATCTTCTGCGCGATATAACGTCCCATAGCCGATCGCGAACACCATGAAAATCGTAATCGCTGTTTGGAGGAGGTTCATATTTGCTGCAAGTATCCACACTTCTTCAGTCACGACAAACGCGGCACAGAGAATAAAGCCACCAACGATTTGCTGGGCAATATCATCGAGTCCGAATTGTCGAACGTTAGGAAAATGTGCGAGGAATCGGCGTGTTCGGCGGAGTGCCTGACGCTGATTGGGTGAATCAATTGTTTCCTCAGCATCTTCGAGCTGATCAAGCAACTCTGTTAATTCATCGTCTTGAAGGAGACCTTCATTTGTATATGGCAATTTGTCGCGCTCCATTTTTACCGCGTTAACTCTCTACACCCATATTCTAACTGGTAGCCAAATCACTATATTCCTCTGACGTGGCCATCCAAGTCCCGCCGCAATCTCGCTCATCATATAGGGTTCAAACGGTTCCATGATCTCGAATACATCCGCTGGCCTTCGTTCCTGAACGTTCCCATGACTCCTGTATTATCCTATTCTGACGATACACCTTACATCACCTATTGGTTCGAAACGCTGAGCCACCAACTAGCAGTAATCCAATAACGGCAAGAGCAAGCGCAATAAGAAGTGAAAGCAATTGCGACCCATGCCAACTACAGCCATCATACCAGACGAGGGTCACTGTGTGTAAATCAAGGTCGATGAGTCGGGCATGAGTAAAGTCAATCCCTCAGAAATCGGATATATACTCCCGACACATGCGCAATGTCCCACCGCCACTACCTAACAACAGCGGAATGAGAGCAATTCCACCAAGACCAAGTAAGAGACCAACCCGGCGAGCAGTGATGTAGATAATTATAAATATTTTTAAATAAACTGAAAGTAGAAAGTGTAGTGTCTAGTACAAGCGATGTTTAAGAGTGTGCCATATTATTCAAATCTGTTCTTGGCACCACAAAATACTTACCATACAACAGATATAATGAACCATACGCTGTTCACGCTCAATCGGATTCATTGCGATCATCACGCTGATGGTCGCCCTCAGCGGATGCCTCGGCGGTACACCCCTTCAGAATGACCAACAGAATCAAACCCCACCGACAGATCAAACGACATCCGAGTCGACACGCGTCAATGGAACACCGACAATGGGAGAAATTCCCCCACTTAGCGATCAAACCAAGGAGGCCCTCGAACGTATCCGATCAAAACAAGACAAGATCACTAGTTATCAGGCCACCATAACTGAAACGATGGTTACACAGCTTTCGAACGGGAGTCAACTCACCTACGTTCAGAAGTGGGATGTCGCCGTCAAGTTATCCTAAAACGGGGTTCTCACACGTGTTGAATCTTGGAGTCCCAATTCATCGGAACCGAAGAGTCTCTGGATCCAGAATGCGACTGCGACCGTCCAATACGTCCCAAGTGAGGATGAATACCGGATTCAAGAACGGACAGAGTCAACGGGTCACTCGGAGCATTTCTTTCCACATGCTCGGATCGAGAAGGGAAGCTATCGTCTTTTCGAGACCCCATTCCCAACCATCAAAAAAGAAAACGCAATCCAGTACAACGGGACTGATATAGTCAACAGTCAACAAGCCGATGTCATCTACCTCGACGGCAATCTAAATGGCGGGAACCTTGCGTACTACGATGCACAAACCATCTGGGCCGATACAGAAACGGGACTCGTTCTGAAACAAACGGCACAAAAGCCCCATCTCGACAGTATGAGAAATATAAATGTGGCAGAACTCAGAAACCCCGGTGCAAATGACCCGATGAATGAGTCTGATGATGACCCGAACGCGGTTTATCTCGGCGACAAGACCATCACGACGACATACACGAATGTGAGCGTCAACGATGTTCCCAACAGCACCTTCGATCCGAATATTCTACAGGATGCGGACGTAGAGAGATCTACCCAAGTGGAAGGATAGGGTCCACAGAAAAACTGCTTGTGACCGGAAATTCAAATTATCCCGCTTAACATCACTCTGTCTATTCTCGCGAAAGGGGAGTCGTCATACAATGGATACCGCCCCCACCGTTCGTCAACGAGTCTCGAGGAATTCCTGCCCCGTCTGGTAGGATCTCTACACCGAGTTCCTTCAGTTTCTCTATTGTCGGATTATTTTCGGAGCGATACTCTCCGTCAGCGTCCGGTTCATAGAGCGGCAGAATCGTTTCGCTCTCAATGGTGAGGAAGTTTGTAGGCCACCGTTCGGACCAGGAGACATCGACAATGTCGAACCCTTTCTCTTCGGTCAGGTAGTCGTAGAGGTTGCTCGAATGATCCTTTGTGTAATCGTTCCCACGTCTCTCATAGACATCCACGTTGGCTGCACGTGCGAGATCTGCATCTAGAACTATCAAATCTTCAGAGACAATGTTTACCCACCCTAAGAGGTGCATTATCCGGGAGCCAGTATCATGTTCTTTTCGGAACTCCCGATCGGCCTGCAGGGGTGCACGGACAAGCACAAATTCTTCGTACCCAACCGCGCCACTGTTCATCAACTCCTGACCGGCTGCGTAGCTTGTTCGGATTACGTGTTCTTTCCCGTTAAGGTCCGCGGAAACTCCGAGGAGTGCAAACTCACCGGCTGGAAGGAATTCTCCACCTTCTACGTGCGCATCCATTTCGTAGATGATATCGGCTCCAATTCCCTCCCACGCATCGCGGACGATTGGGACTTCCCGTTGCCGTACTGGCTCAAACATATTACATAAAATAGGCCCTTTATCCCCTAGAATCGTTGTATCTCGCTGAAAATACATATTCGAAAGGGGTTGATCTATTATCAATAATTTTATACTTTCTTCCTCCCTCGGTTGCTGCATCGACACTTGTGTTAAGGCAAGGTGAAGTTTCTCTCTGGAGTTGAATGTCTCACTGATAGTCCCTACGTCTGCTGACGAGTTGCTGTCCATTTCCGAGATAGATTCATGGATCAGATCATCAAGAACGCCTGCAGTTTCGAGGTCATCTGCGAGCTGGTGTACTTCCACACCTGTATCCTTAAGACATGACTTTATTTTCTCATGTTCTGCACGGGCTCGCTCTGGAGGAATCATCTGTTCGAAGAGGTTTGTTTCATAGTCGAGCGTTCCAGCCCATACCTCGATCCCAGGAGTATGAACCCGAACAGCCGAGAGACGATCCCATTCTGCATATACGGTATGTTCTCCCATACATCTCTATCGTCACACTATGCAAGTAAAAATCCATTCTCCATCGGTTTCTCTCGACAATGTCATTAGGAGCTAATGGCCTATACATGCCCGCACCACGTCCACCGCACCGTTTTGTAAGCACATGACTGCCGTCGAAACCGCGACAAACAAAGGCACGCTTGAGGCGTTCCCATCGGACGACGACGCAGACGAGTATCAGTGGTCCACATACCGGCTACGACAAGTACGGTAACGTCGATCACAACAAACGACGCTGTCAGATGTCACCCAGTGAACGCTGATCGAATGCACAGATACACCCGATGAGGACGACGATAAACCAACAACCGAGCGAGCCCTGCTCGACTGGGCGCAAGCACATGCGGCGGACGTCGCGGCTGAACATTTCCCAAATTTACCGGTCGATGCGATTGAGTGGGAGGTCTCATATCATGGCCACTGCCATTTCGATGTAGACTTGCAATGGTTCCAGATTCTGAATCAGTAGTCTACTCACTTAAGAAGTATTCAGATGATAATTAGGACTACGCTTTCTACTAAGAGAGGATTCGTCGAACCGGGGTCTGAACGAGATACAATGCGATCGTGGCACCAAGGAATGGCGTGAGAGCATCACTGACTGTGTGAATATTGTCGATGAGCAGATTGACGAGTACAGCAATGATTCCGACGAAAACAGAAAAAGCCAGACACTGCTTGTTGAATAAGAATTCTCGAGAAAAAGGAGATGAGTGAGTAGGGTTTTCTGTCATACAAATACATTGGATAGTGTTCTGAATAAACATTACGAGAGATTAAGATTAGCATATCCCTATCCCTTCGAGAATCATTCAAAATAGTTCTGTTGGGTCATACCGAGGGACCATCCTCGATTCTTATCGTAGTTGCCCTCGTTATGACACCCATCTAGCAGCGACCCATTGCCTGCTGACAATTGGCTCGCATACGTTTCGGCATGTTCTCGTGATCCAAAAATCAGTATACACAGAGATGTCAAAATACTTCGGAATCGCTTAGAGCGACTCGCAGGCAACGCCGTCATCATCAGCATCAAGCCGATGAGGGTCGCTCGGATCCTGCTCAAGCACGGCCTGCGCTTGTTCGTGTGTCTCGAAGTGACTGCAATCGTAGTCGCCATCCGACGGCAGTGGTGGGATATCCACTCCATCAGACGGCGCCTCGGTCATTTCAGTCGCCGTCGGAGTTGGTTCTGGTGTCGAGGTCGACTCGTCGAAATCCCACAATCCAACCTCCTTCTGCTGGGCGTTCGCTTCGGCAGTCTCGAAATCGCTCCGTTTCGAGAAGGAACTGTCGTACAGCCGAGCATAGCCATCGGTCAATAGCTGTCGGTTGAAGTTCTCACCATCGACATAGATATAGACCAAGAGCCGCCCAAAGCTCCCCCGGCGGTCGGCTTCCGGATCCGTTTCAATCCGAACTGTCTTCCCATCCAATTCGTCCGCCGCAAACTGACTTGCCCGCTCCCCCCATTCATATAGATGGTCGCGTCCAGCCGTCGAATCTGGGATTCCCTCGAAATCACTGGGATTCGTCCGGCTCAATGTTGTTTCCGGCGTGTCAACTCCCAAAAGGCGGAGTGTGTCAGTTTCACCGTTCGGGAACTCAACTTCCATTGTGTCCCCATCGACGACCCGGGTGACGGTAACTGTCCATTTAGTCCCGCTCCCTGGCCCACGAGCTGCTTGAGTTGTCGATGTTGGTTCTGGTGTAGTTGTCTGCGTTGGTGTCGGAGTCGACGCTGTGGATTGTGTTGGTGTTGATGTTGTGATTGTTGTCGGTTGCGCTGTCGTGGTTTGTGTTGTGGTCGTACTAGTTTGTGCTACTGTTGAAGATGCCGCTACTAGTGTTGTTGTCTGTTTTGCGGTGGAAGTTCCGGTTGTCGATATTTGCGTTGTCGCTGATGACTGCGTAGTGTCGACTGCAGGCGTTGTCGATGTTGTTGTTTCGCTAGTAGTACTACATCCTGCGATAACAAGTATTAGAGCAAGGGCAATCGCGAGAGGTACCTTCGAATAGATCACGTTGTTTATAAATTGTTGAAATAGATAAAACTATGTTTTCTAGAATGGTTTTCTACTCTTCTTGTTTCGAGATATAGGAGACAAAGAAGATGTTTAACGATTAATACTATAATATATCTGATTACGATTTCATCGATGTATCTATCACTCTTTCTGAGACATTTTTGAGTAATAACCTCATCAATGCATCACGTTCATTACGTATTCGTTTAAGCTCATCAACTCGCTTTGCACGGTTGTGCAGAAACCAATACTGCTATCTTTCCATTCCGAAGAGCCACCATTTCGCCCGCGTAGCGATACCCGCCTCGGCTTTCTGTCGGGTGAGACTTCGCTCCTCCTCAACGTACTTGACGAGCTCCGTGTTCTCCTCGCGCTGTTCGAGGATCTGGCGCTTCTCCCGATGAACACGTTCGAGTTCTTGCTTCACTTCCTCGTACTCCGATTGAAGTTCGTCGTACTCCTCGTGGAGTTCTGCGTATTCATCTTGGAGTTCTTCGTTGTTCGAGCGGAGTAGTTCGTGCTCGTCTTGGAGTTCGTTGTACTTCTCACGGATTTCATAGTACTCCTCACGAACTCTGAGTGCGTCACGGATGTACTCCGCACGGGATAACCTGGCATTATCCGCGAGTTCATCTAACTCCTCGCGGCGTTCATCATCGATCCGGACGGATACATTCGGCATACAGTGTCACTCCAACTGGAGCATAATGTAATTCAGTCAGACGTGCGTCAGCCATGGGCACAAAGCCTATACCGTGATTCTTCATTAGACTGTATGCGGTTCTGCTCGAACCGCAAGCTCGGAGTTACTGGGCGTTTGCTCCTGTTGGCAATGGTTAGTATACACTACTAACCTACGACGCGCACACCCCTACCCACCCCTTCTTTACCCTTGTGTCTGCTTGGTGGGTGATTGGGTCTATTCGAGGGTCAGGCATTCTCCTTGAATCTCTGTAATTCTTCGAGAAGATATTGTGTATCCGCATCGAATTTGTGGCTACTATCTTGTGGAAGCCATTCATGAATCACTTCTCCTATGATTTGAGCGCAAAGAAATTCGAATATTCAAGATACCGACACCTCGGAACTGGCTTCAGTGATTTTATATAGGTGTCAGCAATGTTGATTTAGAGAGAATACAATGGTATCAGTGCTAACCGTCGCTGGTGTTGTCGTTGCCGTATTCGTTGGGTTCAATATTGGTGGCTCATCGACGGGTGTAGCGTTCGGTCCGGCAGTCGGCTCACGTCTCCTTCGGAAGGCGACCGCAGCAGCCCTGTTCGTCGGCTTCGGCTTTCTCGGAGCATGGACCGTCGGTCGGAACGTCATCGCGACAATGAGCAGCAGTATTGTACCGGCAACCCAATTCACACCTGCCGCGAGCGTCGCTGTCTTGTTCTTCACCGGCATGTCACTCCTTATTTCGAATCTCTACGGCGTTCCAGCCTCGACGTCAATGACGGCCGTTGGCGCCATCGTTGGACTGGGCCTCGCGTCGAACACACTCAATCAGGCACTGATGTTTACTATCGTCTCAGCATGGATCGTCGCGCCGCTGATCAGCCTCAGCATCGGAATAGTGGTCGGGCGTTACATCTACCCGTATCTGGATCGCTATGTCGCGTTCACAAAGTTCGATCTCCACTTTATCCAACTCGACCGTTCTGGGACGATTCCCCGACTCTACCTAAATCCTAACGCGACACGGCAGGACATCATTGGATCACTCTCGGTAGTCGTCATTGCGTGCTACATGGCGTTTTCGGCGGGAGCGTCGAACGCGGCGAACGCTGTGGCCCCCCTCGTCGGCGAAGGGGGATCGCTCACCGTCAACCAGGGCGTCCTGCTCGCGGTGGTGGCCTTCGGTCTAGGCAGTTTCACCATCGCCCGTCGCACGCTGGAGACGGTAGGAGATGATATTACGGAGCTTCCAATTCTCGCTTCACTGATTGTCTCCATAGTCGGTGGCACTATCATCACGATTCTATCCTACTTCGGAATCCCGGCGAGTCTCGCAGTAAGTACGACATCGACGATTATTGGACTTGGATGGGGTCGGGCAAGCCGAGCAGCGACACTCGTAGAGTTTGCGACGCCGAAACGTGAACATCCGGATTTAGAGGTCGCGACAGGAGCGCTGGTCACCTCCCGCGCTGAGGATATGCCTGCAAGTCCAACGATCGGCGATATTGCCCGTTACGAGGAACCGGCAGAGAAGCCGGAAGAATTGCCAGACGTGCCTGACGTTGGTGCGGAGGGGCCGGCGGATCTCGATCAGCGGAGCCTCTTCGACCCAGCAGCGGCCAAGCGTATCGTTACGATGTGGGTGTTGACGCCCTCGCTGGCGGTTGTCGGTTCCTACCCGGTATTCACATTCCTGTTGTGAACGTCCCTTAAACGATATCGCGTAAACGATATTACGGGATCCCGATGTACCGGTGCCGATAGAACTGATAGAGGCATGCAATCGGGACATTGAGCAGCGGAATGATCATGAGATAATAGAGAATGGTTGGCTTCCACGCAGAGTAATTCCCATTTAACGATCTTTTCGCGCCAATTCGTAAGTGGTAGCCTTCCGGGTCGAATGCGTTCGCAAGGACGTTTTCTTCGATAAGACGGACTCGTGCCCGATAGACATCGTATATACGATATCGGCGTACATCAAAATCAGAAACTTAGAGAGCGCAACCATTCCAATGAAAAGTAGATACGAACCCCTACTTTCAAATGATAATGCAAGAATCGCTGTAACAACCGCAACCGCCCAATCAGCAGTTAAATCGAATCGGCCAAGAAAGGTCGCTGACTGAGACATCTCGCCACGGTAATACTGCAGAAGTAACGAAAGCAGCTCAGAGCGATCGTATACGGCCTCTTCAGCGACTTCAGGTTCTTCTTCCCCCTCTGGTTTTAAACTCGTCTGTTTCTTCCACCATAACATCCGTCTAGAAGCTATTCACTAGCTTAACCTTGCGTTACCAGAATTCAAATATATGCACCTAATCGTAGTGTTCTTGCTGAAATCATCTATCTTCTGTGCTGCGATTCACCGAGTTACTCTCTCACTCTCTCTTTTGGAATGATACACGTTCTAATGTCTATTGGCGCTTGTTCTCAGTCTTGGCGAGATGGTTGACTACTTGGATATCTTATATACTATCTATGGCAATCATAGAACTTGCAACCGCTTTTTCGTCCTCGCAATCATCGCCGGTGTCCTCGGAGCAAGAGGTGTTGCTAGCCTGTCAATGGAGGTGGCAAAATGGCTCGTGATCATTTATCGTTGTTCTTTCATTTTTTCATTTTTATTATAGACATTGAGAAATTTATAAATTGTCCATTTGATAATATTATCCTACGTTGTTGAATACGGTCTTCTTCATGATGGTGACTTCTGAATGAAGCTAATATGATAAAAGATCGAAGAGTATGCTAATGTGTGCCCAGAACGCTACTCACTGGGAGTACCGCAGCCTTAGACCACCACGTGAGGAAACACAGAAGGAAGCGAGTGATCCCACAGACCAACTCAACGAACTTGGAGCTGACGGATGGGAGTTCGTCGGAACGATTGAGTATGAGGGCGGTGGCACGAAGTACCTCGTTCTAAAACGACCGCTGGACGCTGATACGGAGGAATGAATGAGTAACAACGAAAGCGATATTGGGACTGCGAATACGATGCGAGGACGGTCAGAAGAGAGCCGGCTCAAAATATGGGTTCTCTTTCGGATGAATAGATTTCTCCTTACTGGATTGCTTGCTCTTCTTGTCTTTCTCTCATTTCTTGTATTCAGTCTCACGCTCAATCCATCGCTTCCAAGCGAAATCAAATCAACCGATACAATTGAAACGATTTTTTCTGCGATGATCGGTGTCATCGTCACCGGAACAACGTTGGTCGTTACAATCAGCCAGCTTGTTCTCTCAGAAGAAAACGGGCCATTAGGTGACCAGCGTAAGCGGATGAGTGATGCGATGGACTTTCGCACCTACACCAAAGACTTGTTCAACTCTGTCGTCCCAGCCGATCCTTCGAAATTTCTTGGTCAACTCGTGAATGAAACTGAGCGACGAGCAGAGGTTCTCGATCGGCTTATCGGTGAGAGCGATGATGAGGAACTAATCCGCCAAGTTTCCGAGTTCGTCGATAGTCTGCATGGAAACGCGAAAGAAGTCCAAGACGAACTTGAAGGGTCCCAGTTTGGAACTTTTGATGTTCTATTTTCGGCATTGAATTTCAACTATGGATGGAAGATCTACCAAGTTGAACGAATGGTAGACGAATTTGCCGATTCACTGAGCGATAACCAACAACTGGCCTTCGATGATCTGGAAACAGCTCTGGCTATGTTCGGTCCCGCCCGAGAACACATTAAGACGCTGTACTTCCAGTGGGCGCTCGTTAACCTCTCCCAATATATTCTTTATGCAGCGATTCCAGCGCTCATCGTTTCCGGTGGTATGCTGACCTTCGTTGGAGCGGAAACTTTCAGCGGTACATTCCTTTCAATTCCCATTATTACATGGGTTGTGAGCGGAGCGTTTACAGTGACACTCATTCCCTTCCTTTTATTCACCTCCTACATTCTTCGGATTGCCCCTGTTGCTAAACGAACGCTTGCTATTGGTCCGCTTATCCTTCGTGAATCTCAACGATAATAGCTCACAAATCATCTAAATAATATTGCGAAATAAATTGCCGCTATAGTTAACTAACTGTCGATAGTCACTATATTCGGAATGATGGGTGAAAGTCAAGAAGAAATGAGGGAACAGCCAGAACAAAAAGCAGCAGGTGAATCCGCACAGGATCCAATCGTACTCGCAGCTCTCGCATCCGTTGGCCTGTCCTGGTATCAATTCTTCATCCGTGGCAACAGAACTCGGGGGATATTCATCGGGTTGTGGCCACCAACACTTCTCGCATTTGCGAGCTACTTCAACCAAAAACAGATGGAAAAGCGCATGAATCCGACTAATATAATGAGTTCTGTCAAAAAAATGATCGGCAGTAAATAATCTGCCGTCTTTTTGCTCAGAGAAGACTCTCACAACCATTCAGCCACGTTTGAACTAGTGGTTCACTCTAATATTTATTCTCTGTATTTATCAACAAAATCACTTAGTATCACGACCATCCCACTGAGCACCACTACGTCGTCACGCTGGACGACGGTACGGGCGATGCGATGGCCTCGGGGACTTTCCGTGCTGGCCGTGCGTGCAAACGGGACGAAAGGAACTACCAAACTAACCACCGCTTCAGCTGTTTTTATCCATGTTACGGCAATTGACGTTCTCGGATATCACCGACTAGTGAACGCTCATAGAACACAGAGATTAGGAATGAGACTATTATAGCTCAAACTCTAATAGTCTCACCACTAACTTCGAAGCACATACATACCCTGTATTTCTACAGTACGTATGGAACAGTTCGTCAATCGAATTAAGGAACTCAACCGACTCAAGGCGCTGTACGGTAGCGAGCAGGCGGAACTCGCGATCATCTACGGGCGTCGGCAGATCGGGAAGAGCGAACTCGTTCGTCAATCCATTATTGATCGAAACGACGTCGTCTACTATCAGGCAGTCCAAGGAACTCCCACTACCCAACTTTCTCGCTTCGTTGAAACAGCTGCCTCAACATTTCCCAGCATTACGTCCGTCAAAGAAGAATGGGAACCACTTCTTACACACCTCGTTGAGAGAGACGCAATCATCATTCTCGATGAATTTCCCTACCTCATCGAATCAGACAAGAGTTTCCCCTCTATTGTGCAACACCTGTGGGACACCGGCGTAGACGACAGTCAAGCAACGCTCATCCTTACGGGGTCAGCGGTCGGTATGATTCACACCTATTTGCTTGATGGCGGTGCGCCACTCTATGGACGTATTTCCCAGACGCCGAATGGTCGAATAGAGCTCACACAACTCCCCTTCCGGTCAGTCCAAGAGTTCGTTCCGGGATACACCCCGGAGGACCGTGTGTTTGTGTATGGTGTCTTCGGTGGCACACCGCGCTATCTAGATCCGCTCGATGCATCACGATCACTAGGGGAAAATATTACACGACTATTGTGTGATCCGGATGGGCCACTCCATAGCGAGCCCGAAACAGTGCTCCAAATGGAACTCAGTGAGGTAAACACGTATTTCTCGGTATTAGAATCCATAGCGAGGGGAAATCGAAGTCGAAACGAAATCGCACAGGGGGCCGGTATTGAGAGCACCAACACGTCCTATTATTTCGACCGCTTGGAAACGCTTCAGATCATCGAAAAACATCATCCAGCACTCGCTGACCCAACTCGAAGTAAACGAACACGCTACAAAATTCGAGATCCCGTCTTTCGTTTTTACTTCCGGTATCTGTATGGTCGTGGTGGACAATATGAACTCTATGGCGAAAATGCATACGAGGATCTGATCGAACCAGAGTTGCCGGACTTCGTGAGCGAAACGTTTGAAGAACTTTGCCACGACGCACTCCCTGAATTGTATCCCGAATGTACATTCACACGGGTGCCGAGTCAGTGGTGGTACAAAGGACGTGAAATCGATGTCGTCGCCCCGACTGACGGGCCAAAACTTCTCGTCGGTGAAGCCAAGTTCACAAATGCTCCACTCGGATATGATATCCTCAACACTCTCGAAGAGACGGTAGAGTATATCGACTGGACACCGAAGACGGGCGGCAATCCGTCATATGAATACGCGTTATTTAGCCGATCGGGATTCAAATCGTCCGTAGAAGAAGCTGCTGACGATCGTACTGACATCCACCTTTTTGACCTCAACGATGTTGTAGACACATTTGAGACAGACAAAACACGCTGAGCACCAGGGCGTTGTCTCTACACGCGACGAATATCGTTCCTTAGCGGGATTTCGATCTTCGTCGGATGCCTGCTATTTGCAACCTATACAACTCCCCATTTCGGCCTCGGATGAAACCCATAACCTTGCTAATAGTGACTTATGAGTCAACAGAAAGCTCATAGCAAGACAACACTCAGTAACAGTCATACCTATGCCACCGGCATTGTATCTCGAATATTTTCTCACGCTCGTTCTGTTCGCGGTTGGGTGGGTATCCCTCGGTTACTGGATATTCACTGATGCCACTGCTCGTGGCAGTTCATCGGCACTGTCTTGGGCTTTCGGCACGTTGGTTTTCCTTCCGACTGGCGTGTATTATATCCTCTTCTATCGGCGCTCACACGAACGAGATGTCCAAGAGACGCGTCGTGAACGAATCGCAGGGATCCTGGCGGCCGGTAGTATTGTAGCGACGGGAACAGGCGTGTGGCTCGCCCCACCAGACCCCGTTCACACAAGTCCAGTTCATGCCGACCGCCCTTGCCGTGACTGTATTGGTGCTGCTTTTATTCGAACGTCGGATCAGAGCAAGCAGATCGTAATCGGTCACTGCGGGTTTCAATTGGGTCTGAGTGACTGCTATTCCATCTGAATCCAAATAGTTCGACGGTGCGTCACGAACTGATCCACGCATGGCACCCCCGGAATGGTCGAAGTGACCAATGAAAGCCATGAGAACCCCGCTGACCACCACTACGTCGTGACGCTGGACGACGGTATGGGCGATGCGATGGCCTGCACCTGCCCGCACCACGTTCACCGGTACGCATTCTGTGAGCACATGCCTGCCGTCGAAAACGCAACTGACGATGGGACACTTGAGACGTTCCCGTCCGAGAACAACGAGACAGACGAAGACGACGCTGAACCAGAAAATGCGATTGTGATAGCCTGAACGGCTTCCCGTGCTGGCCGTGTGTGAGGACGGGACGAAAGGAACTGCCGAAGTAACCACCGCTTCAGCCCTTTTTATTGCTACTTCGGAGGTTGATACAGAGTGACCAGAATCCTAAGCTGACAATGATTGACCAACCATCACAGAAGAGAGCTAGTCCATATTCGCCGTTCAGCGCATCTATAAGTCGATTAGAGTGGAACAGACACCCAGAGAGAGGAACACTATGGAACAACAAGTGCTGTTCATTCATGGTGCTGGAGGATACGAAGAAGATAAAAAATTAGCAGTGAACCTACAGGATGTATTGGGGGCTGCATACAAAGTACAGTATCCACGGATGCCAAATGAAGATCATCTCGGATACGAGGCATGGAAACAGCAGATCGTAACGGAACTTGCTGCATTGGATGATGAGGTGATTCTTCTCGGACACTCTTTGGGCGGTTCGATTCTGTTAAAATGTCTTTCCGAGGAGAAGATGGACGTGCCTATCGCTGGTCTATTCCTTATCGCATTGCCTTTCTGGGGTACCGAAGGGTGGCAAGTTAGCGAGTACGAACTAGAGAAAAACGTTGCGTCGAAGCTCCCAAGTGAACTACCTATGTTCTTTTACCACAACCGAGACGATGAAATAGTACCATTTTCCCACCTCGTGCTGTACGCGGAAAAACTTCCGCAGGCAACTATTCACGAGTATGATACCGGTGGACATCAGTTCAACAACGATTTGTCTGACGTTGCTCGGGACATCAAACGACTGGAAAAGAAGAACTCATCTGTGCGGTAGCGAGGAAACCCCGCCGTGAACAGCGGGGAGGAATCGCGTTCGGTTAGCTGGGCATTCACACGTGTTTCGCCCGGCTGTCTGTCCTACTTGAATGGGCCGTCGGTATCCAAGGCCTTTGCGCCTTGAATCACTAACCTGCGCCACCAACGGCGCACAAAGAGCACCGACTTCAGCGTACTGTGTCGACGTATCGCCGTGCGCTCAGCGAAGCGTTCGAGAGTGGCGCGGATACACAGACTGCGGTCAATGATGTCGTCAGCGGCTACACCCTCACGTCCTACGCCAAAGACGCGCTCAAGAAGTACGTCCCGCAACTTCGCCGGACGTACAATGCTTCGGAACTCGAAGACGACCACCCTGTTCGATTCACGAACCGGGGATTCCGAATCGACCATTCCGAGGAGCGAACGCACGAGTTCTGCTGGCCCATTCCACAGGCCGGACGTGGCAACGCCTTCTGGATTTCGCTCCGTATCAACCCCGCTCAGCGGGAGTTGTGGGTGGACTTTATACTAACCTACACGCTTCTGCTGAAGTTCTCAGAGCGTAACAGGAATGGTGTGCTGAATAGAGAGTGTTTATCCAGCAGTCGCTCCTGCCAACTGTCGGTGAGCTGTGACGGCACCGTGGGGGTGTTGTACGTGACGTTCAGTGAACCACCTCGGGATCACGCCCCGAGGTACTCGGCCTGTTCAGACTGTAGAAGGCTGCTTAGTCCGAGCATTTAATCATCTTCCATCGATAGCGATAGATATGGGTTACCATCTCATTGACCCGAACGACCTTGACCAGTGGGACAACCGTCCGACCGATGTTCGGTCGCTCAGTGTTGCAGCAGGATACGACTATCAAAACTCGAAGCTCGGTCTTCGGGTCTACGAACTCGCTCCCGGTGAGCAGTCCGGGCTGAGCTACCACTCCCATGACGAGCAAGTCGAGGCATTCTACGTTCTCGACGGTACACTTCACGTCGAAACCCCCGACGAGACGTATGTTGTCGAATCCGACCACGTCCTCTTCGTCGATCCTGGGAGCCCGCAACGAGCGTTCAATCCCGAAACCGCCGAAACAGCCACACGTATCCTCGCCATCGGGGCGCCATCAGTCGACGACGCGCACCCGTACGATCCATCTGATGACGCGTGATCCGTCTATCCACTGTACGGGCGAAAAACAACTTCACATAACGACTAGATTGGGAGACGGCTCAACGAATATCGCCCCCCGGGTTCATGATAAGTACAGAGTATCTATTCAGCAGTTCGGGATGATCAGGGAAGGGAGGTAACAGACCTTACCCATCAGATGTGCACTGTGAACGGTGCGCGTGAGAGTTATATCGATGGTAGTTGTAGTTCTTGCACCCGACAGGACGATCTACTCGTGACATGCAGCAACTGCGGAGAGGAGGAGTACCTGGTCAGACAGTACCATGTTCACCTTTCTACGGGCCAAGTCGTCGAAATATATCTCTGCAAAGGATGTCGCCACAAATTCGTCACTGCCAACTGGGTTGAGTTCGTAATTTAGCCGCTCGGTACTGATAGGTACGCAAGCTCGAGGTGAATCTACCCAGGAGCAATACTTTGCGAGATTCGCGCCTTGTTTCTTGCAGCGGCTCATCAGGTTGCCGAGTTGCTGTCACAGATTGCGTGCTGAATAGAGAGGCTGAATTCAGCACCAGTGGTTTGCAGATAAATCGTTACAGCGTCCGTACTGCTACAATTCCTTCTCCATGATTGGCACATCATACGGGCGGTTACTGAGTCGCTCAATCCCAATCCGTTCGTACCCTTCTTGCCGATACCAGTCTTCAAGGAACGGGTGTCTGGATAGCGTACGGAGATGAATCGAATCTTGACCGTCCGCCTTCGCGTGCTCCTCGACGGATTCGAGAAGCAGTTGTCCGATTCCTTCCCCTTGATAGTCTGGTGAAACCGCGAGCCGTCCAATCTCGGGCGTGTCCCAGTCTGAGCGTGGGATGAGTTGAACGACACCGACTATCTCATCCTCGCGTTTCGCAACTAACACTGTCCGGTTGCGAAGCCAGTCTGCAACATCGTCCGTATCACACTCAAGGACACTCGATGGGAATCCCATCCGTTTGTTTTCCCGATATGCAGTGTGATACACCTTTACCAACACGGAGACGTATTCAGCCGTCGCGTTCCGGACTTCTAGCGTCATGGTATCCATTGTATTCCCTCCTGAATTAGCGTTTCTCCAATGCGTGGCTTAACTATCTGCTGGCGAAGTCGCGTGACCGATATGCGCTGTGTATTCAGTCCAACCGCTAGACTCGATCACCTTTTGAGGGTTTCAACAAGGTCATATTAGTAGACTAAACTAACCTTGGGATATCTACTTTCGCTTTGGCTGGCGACTGTTTACACCGATTCGGAGCAAAACCGCTGTGTATGTTCCGTGAGACGGTCCTGTTCGATACACTCCACAGCGAGCTTGCGATCGTCCTGAAGGAGACACGAGACGACGAGATCGATGCTGATCGACTTGCCACGCGAATGCTCGACAATGACGGGGACAAACGGCTACTGATCGGTTTGACCAAGGGTGCAACAGCGGTCCTGACCGACAATCGATTGACGAACTCGATCACGCGAACGCCGATCGATGGAGATTACGCGTCGAGAATCGCAAGAGTTATCGATAATTGTTCTGCCGAGATTTAGCGCGTCTCAATCGTCATCGGTGGCAATCGGTTCGAGGTCGTGCCGCTCGGTCCAGACGCCGAGATACCAGAAGACAGGGGCTAGTTCTTTTGCCTTCTCCGTGGCGTTGTATTCAACACGCGGTGGGATCTCGTCGTACGCTTGTCGCGTCAATAACCCGACCTCTGTGAGTTCTTCGAGCCGATTCGAGAGCGTGTTTGGAGCAATATCGACTGCCTCCTCAAGATCGCCGAATCGCAATGGCCCATCTCCAGTTGCGAACTGGTGGAGGATCACGATGGTGTGTTTCTTTCCCAAGAGGTTGAGGAGCGCAGCCATCGTTCGATTGTCATCCTTCGCTTGTTCTGAGCCGGGTGGTCGCGCTGTCTCATTGGAGAGGATTGTCTCGATGAATTCTTCAGCCTGCGGTGGTTCGACCATAGCCTAACTATGGGTTCTGAAGTCACATAATTTGTTACTTCGAAATTGGTGAGTAGCTACACAGGAGGTGAGTTGCTCCATAACTTCTAACTTAATAGTATATTACTACAGCTACTGTACTGTTGAGCATGGCATCCATGACCACCATGAACAACTCGGAATTGAGCAGATCCGTCGGCACGTTCCGACTCGCAAAATACGGCCTCTTAGCGTTGCTCATCGTGAGCATCGTGAACATCCTCGTCCTGTTCATCGGGCTAGCGATCGTCGAATTCCCGGCTGAATTCGTTGGCGGCGCGTTCGGACCACTCGCGGTGGGGCCGGTTGTCGTTAATTCAGCCGTTGCCGCCATCGGGGCGACCCTCGTGTACGGAGTGGTCACGCGATACGCGGCACGACCGAACCGGACGTTCACCATCATCGCAGGGGCGGCGCTGGTGCTCTCCTTTACGACGTTCCTCGCGCCCGACCTGTCCGGCGCTCCGCCGAGGGTCTTTGCTATACTCGCGGTGATGCACGTGACCGCCGCAGTCACCATCGTTGCCGTCTTGACCCAGGCGACGAACCAGGAGGCCGAATCCTAATGAGCTCTCTCGGACGCGCCGGTCGATCATCGGGAAAGGGGCAGCCGCACGTCGTCGCAGTGTGCGGAAGCCGACGCGAAGCAAGTTACACCCGTCGAGCGCTCCACGAGGCGCTGGTCGGCGTCGAAGCAGCTGGCAGCACAACCGAGTTGCTCGACCTCGCGGAATTGGATCTCCCGCCGCTCGATCCCGACGTCGATGGGGCAGGAGATGGCGACGTGGTGAGACGGACGATCCGTGAGGCCGATGCGGTCATCCTCGGAACGCCCATGTACCACGGCTCGTATTCGGGCGTGTTGAAGAACGCGCTCGATTACTGCGGATTCGACGAGTTCGAGAACACGACTGTCGGGCTCCTCGTCGTCTCGAGCGGGCCGTTTCCCACGCCGGCACTCACTCACCTCCGCAATGTCTGTAGATCGCTACACGCCTGGGTTCTCCCGTACCAGGCGGGGGTTCCGCAGGCGCGTACCGCGTTCGACGATGACGAATTCGTAGACGAGGACCTCCGAGAGCGCGTTCGGACGCTCGGTGTCCGCGCTGTCGAGTACGCAGCAATTGAACCGGTCGAAACCCGGGCGGCGCAACTTCAGGAGGTGTAATCAAGTCCCATGACTTTACTCATCGGGACGCAGGACGGCGTCTACCGCTCGCAAAGCGGTGAGCTCAACGATGTCGAACGGGTACTTGACTCGGGAGTGACGCTCGGCGTCCATGCGTTCGAAGAGCACGGGTCGTTCGCCGCGTCGAAAACCGGCCTGTTCCACTCGGCAGATCAGGGATTAACATGGGACCGGCTTGGCGTGCCACAAGAGGAGATGTACGCCGTCGCGGTAAGTCCCAACGGCAGTCGTCTGTATGCGGGCACGCATCCGGCTCACATATACGTCTCGACTAATCAAGGCAGGACATGGACGGAACTGGAGGAATTCCAGAAACTTCCCTCTCGTGACCAGTGGCATACTCCTCGTCATCGCGGGAAGTCACACGTCCGTAGCCTCGATATACACGCCGATGCACCCGACCGGGTAGTTGCTGGTGTCGAAGTCGGCGGAGTCCACATTAGTGATGATAATGGTAAGACTTGGACTGAGCGACGTGCGGGTCTTGAGCTAGAACGCGGGGATGATCTCCAATATGATGTTCACCATGTATTAGTGGTAACCGCTGACGAATACGTCGTCTCATGCGGTGGTGGACTCTATCGAACCACTAACGCCGGGCATTCATGGACGCGACTAGACACGGAGTTGCCTGGGCCGTACTTTCAGGAGGCGTTTTCCTACCAGGGAATCCTGTACGCCGCTGCCCAAATGCTTCCACCGACCCTCCCGATGGGCAGCAGATATGACAAACGGAGCGTGAATGCATCGCTGTTCGAATCAACGGACGACGGAACCACGTTCGAGAGCAAGCCATATCCCGGCGCACCGGACGAATTCGTCTATGCATGGGCGGCAGCCGACGAACGCGTGCTCGCAGGAACAACTGAAGGACGGGTGATTGTCCGCGAGAATGATGCGTGGACCACGCTCGGACACGTTCCGAAGTGGATTCGATCGCTATCTATCGAGTGAATCCACTTCACCTCGTTATCATTGCCGCTCACAGCCAACGTGAACACACGATACACCGAAACTTCACCGCCAAATTATC
The DNA here is from genome assembly GCF_020700235.1 of Haladaptatus pallidirubidus. Classification (GTDB taxonomy): domain Archaea; phylum Halobacteriota; class Halobacteria; order Halobacteriales; family Haladaptataceae; genus Haladaptatus; species Haladaptatus pallidirubidus. The sequence goes on from NZ_CP085301.1 coordinate 2,186,266, forward strand.
CGATGTACTGCATCGACCAAACCCCGACGAATACGATAACGACATTCTAAATGATGTGAACGATAATGAGCGACGTGACTGAGCCGGTACGCTCTCGGACATAGCCTACTGCGATGCCAACGATGAGCGCGAGCGGAACCATCGTCATCGTCATCATTCCATGGATATACGTGAATCCGACCCCGATCGTTGGCCACGCCGGAAGATGACCGCGAAGCCAGCCGAACAATGCACCACAGAAGAGCAACTCCTCAGCGATCGGTGCAAGGATGCAGGCCCGGGTGACGACGAAGACCACGGTCGCTGCATCAGCCCCTTCGAGACGCCCCATGTCCGTGCCGATAAGGACCAGAAAGCGTGCAAGCTCGGCAGCGGACGAAAACGCAGGGAGAATAGCTGAAAGGAGAGCGTACACCACGAATGCGACCACGTAGGCACCTGCCCACAGAATCCCACAGCCCACCGGTACACAGTCTCCATCGACGCGATGACTAAACCGTCTGATTTTGTTGTCTGTAACAGATATCTGTAATCTCGTGCCGTTGTTAACCACGTGACCGAAGAATTGATGTCTTGTACCTGCCCGCATCACGTCCACCGCAACACCTACTGCAAGCACATGGCTGCCGTCGAAAGTGCAACCGACGATGGGACGCTCGAGGCCTTCCCTTCGGAGGAATAGCGAAACAGACGACGAGGGCAGTGAGTCGACAGAGTGCGATTGTGGCGGCCTCGGTGGCTTCCCGTGCTGGCCATGCGTGAGAACTGAGCGTAAGAGACTCCCGAACTAATCTGTTTCAGCCACTCGATGGCACACCAACTGATGCTGTCCGACGTAGCTATCCAGTAAACGCTGATTGTGTGCAGGTATAGTGATTGACGATGATACGCTGACGACTGAGCGGAAAACTGCCCGATCGTATACAACGGTATGCGGCAGACGTTGCGGCTGAAAGTTCAGCCGCAAGGATTGTGATCTAGTAACCACTGGACAAGATCATTGAAGATTAGAAAGGTTTGGTTCAGTCTGATATTTCACGACGTCGAATACTACTGTATCTCTTGCTAAGTGTACTCGCTAACAGCAAATAGCCTCCTTCATGGCTCTTTGTAAGTGATCTTTTGATGATGCGATCCTTTATGTTGTTCAATATTTATTTTCGATTTGTCGAGTAACCATGCTCGACGGCGTCTCATCCAATCAAATGGTAAGTGGAACAGAGCGGCCGCCAGTGCCGTTATCTGTTGCGCTTCGATCCTAGTACACCGCTAAGGCGATCTACTGTGGAAGTCAACTGTACACGACGCAGTCACTCTTCGACGCACATACACCACTGGAATCAAATTGACGCCTATCCAGGATATAAGACTCAATAGATAGTAATTACAACCTGAAATTACCTGGCTTCACTTGAAAAGAACACTGTAATTGGATCTTGGCAGACGCGTGCCAAAATACTATGCTCTTATGACGAATCTCTTTTGAGCATACCACTAAATGAGATGGTACCATAGGGGCAATCAGGATAGCGAGACCAATGACATGTAGATTGAAGTGGAAGTGACGCTCGTGTTTCCGTTGTTGGTCGCTGGCGCGGTCCAGTGACAACGGATTCGTGTTGGTAACCCGGACAAAGTCACGAAGAAACGTTGTAGCGGTCGAAGTACTGGAGCACAGCGGAAACGTGGAGAGCCACCACGTGCTGGCATTCGAAGGTAGAGCGGATCTCACATGACTGATAAGTGAACTGAATCTCGAACTGCTCCGTGTGATTGTGAAACCAACTGGGCCAGAAATCGATTTAGCTGCGCCTGGGAAGAATATTCGCTCAACATATCCGACCTACCTCGGAAACTACTCCAAACTCTCAGGTACCTCAATGGCTACCCCACACGTCTCGGGTGCAGCGGCACAACTCATGGCCACGGGACTGTCACATGAAGAGACATCCCAGCAACTCATAGACACTGCCGAAGATATCGGACTGGCAGCAACTGAAAGTGGTGCTGGCCTCCTTGATGTGGCTGCTGCCCTTAACCTCTGATCTAATTCGGCCGCGACTACCACATTAAAAACTAGTTTATTAAAGATTTTATTAACTAATGTTTTTATCCTTTCAATGTGGTCACTTAGAGATCAGCTCCGGGAAGTAATGGAACATAATCAAATGGATCAAATAATAAATCAGTTCATTGATATTAATTCGACTGCAAGAAATGCCAGAGATACACGGCACGAATCGCTCATGGTTTGAATGAAGGAAATGCATCAATAGAGAATCTTGCAAAGCTAAATTCTCGGCTACAACTAGTCATCGAATGTTTACTAATGAACGTAGCAGGGGTTCAAGATGAAAAATACTTGCATCCCTTGCTTCGGCATATAAGTTGAGAGTCGTGAGTCGAAACGCGCCGATAATCGTCGTTGTCTGTTTCCCCGGCGGCGCGGGGGATTGCGCGCTATTCCTCCCGACTGAGCCAGACATTATGGGTCCCGCCTTTGTTCCGTTCCGTCCTCATTGCGTGTTAGTCATGACTTACATGCAATATAGCGGTTGGGGACGGCGTTATCGAGAAGTCTGAATTTCTGTGAACGAGGGACCCAATTCATAATGAATTCTGAAACGAGCCACAGTAAATCTCTTGAACTTGAGGGCTGTTTGTACAATTCAGCGGAGTGTTGGTATGCTGTATAGCGCACATCAATTTAAAACGCCCACTGGTGAATCCGCGCATTGGAAAGACCATGCAATTATATCATTTGCCCTTAATTTATGCTTGGGTGATATTTCCTTTAGCTCTGTCTTATCTTTGAAAGACAACCGTTTATCTATGTCATATTGGTCATAGACACTATGTAAATCAGGCCATGGTGGTTCCACGCTGTCTATATATGGTAACTGTCGACGGGCGAATTGGACAACCTCTGAGAGCAATGTCGAAGAGAATGGACGGTCTGGCGGTCGATGGCGAAGCAGTTCTCCATCGATTAATTTCATCGCACGAACGAATGTTTCCGAACAACGATACTTGGGAGGGGTTTGAAGATGCCATTCTAGCAGGCCTTTATCAGCCGCAATAAATGATTCAAAAAAGTTATCTGCTAAATGCGTTCGCGATGGTATCGTTGGCTGATTACTGATACTGAAAAGCGCTAACGCATTTTGAATTGAATCTGTACGTTCCCAACAATGTTCGAATTCGGTTTCGATTGCCTGTTGAACGAACTCATTACCTGTTGTGGAATGCTCAGCAAGTTTTTCGGATAAACGCTGACTTTGTTCGGGATGATATCCAAAATTGTTCAACGAAGCCTCCGCTGGATCTATATTTTCTTCTAGTCTTTTAAGGGGTACAGTCTTACCGAGTATCTGCATTTCTGCATTCTTGTGAGGAAATTCTTTCAAAATAGTATCAAACAACAGTGCATGATACATAGTATCGACATTTATATTTTCAGTATATCCGGTGTGGTGTGCATGAATAGATTCTTTAATCCCTTGCATGTATCGCACTTTCTGTTCATCAGGAAGTATATATTTTTCATTTGTAGTGAATGTAGTATGATTAGCGTTATATTGTGTTGATATTTTTCGTGACGCTTGTACCTCAGAAACGTTTGGTTTACCAATTGTGTAACAATGTTCAATTTCAGGAAGTTGTGACAAAATCGTTCTTGAATCGTAACCTGCTGAAAGAAGAACTCCTTTTTTACCCGGCTGATTCGATCGTAATTGAATTGCGTGTTTCAATCGATTTGCAAGTGATTTTTCATAATCAAAATTTCGTGTGTTATAGACAAACCGACGAAGCTTGCCAACCTTATTAGAAGTTAAAAATCCATCAAATGGTACTCGGCGAAGTTCGTTGAATAATGTCTTGTCTCCTAAGATTACACCAAGATGCAAAAATTCTCTAATAGACTGTTTATTATCAGTCGGGCTTTTGATTGCTTTGGCAACCCTACCCGCGTCGGAACCGAACACTCGGATACCATCACAATTTGTGTAAAAGCATTCCCATGAACGGATCGGATCCATGAAGACAATTGCATCGCCACTATATTGGATAATTGCAATATATGATCCATTCAGGTTTTCTATTGCACTATTACCCTTTTCTACGTATTGTTCAAGTAGCCAGCGAGCGGCATTAGAATGTATCCGATCTTGTGGGTAAACTTCACCCCAAATCATACACGAACCCTGGTTATTGGAGTATGAAGCACTTCGACCGGGAATGCTAAGACCAGGATCTCGAATACCAACCGTTATTTGTTCAGATTTGATAATCGAATCAAACTCCTGCTCCAATCGAAAAGCCTCAAAATCAGTAATATCCCCGAAAACTCCAAATAATTCCTTATTCATTGTCATATTATGTCCTCTTGAACTATTTGACGTTCATATTTTCCTTTATATTTAGTATACATATAAGCGTTGATTGACGTCGCTCACGACCAATCTGCTGTAGCCCGGTCATTGACGTTACTATTTTTGACCAGCCCGTGACTTGTACAGTACGAAGGAATCAGAATGTCTATGGGGAGTGGGATGAAGAGATCATTCTATGTCAACAAATAGCTCTAGAGAAAAAAAGGAATTAATCTAGACCTCGGCTTTACTGTTGGTCTCGAAATGCCATTCAATGAGGCTGTTGAGTGGGCCACAGGCGAAGGATTCGAATTCGTAGAACTCCTACTCGATGGACCATACGCCCGCGAACGGATTACTGATCAACGTGTTACGACACGATCGCGCTTGGAAAGTGCCACGTCGAGGAGCTCTTGCTACGGACTAAATTAGGAGAAAATTGGTAATTTAAAGGTGATGAGTTGTACGAGCGAACGAATATCAATCCTAGAGAGTGTCGTGGTAATTGACTCCCCTGCCGCTTATCATGAAGAATTCTCTCCAATAGGATAGTATATTAACACACGAGAACGCACTTGTTGACTACAGAGCGGTAGTTCAGCGAGACCTGAGCGACACTCATTTCCCCTATCTCTCGGAATTCGACCTCAATCACACCCCGAGAGGGGTAACGCAGTGGCACTGTTTGAGACTGGCCAAGCTCGTTAGTCACACGAACCTCATATGCGTCCTCATTAGTGATGGACTCCGGGTAGATATATCGTTTGCCAGGGATAACATTGAGTACCATTGATTTGTAAATTTCATCTGACTGTATTCGAGTGACTCTAACTGTGATTTGATGTGGTAGACTATCTTGATTTTCAATCTCAACACCTCCTTGTTGCAATTTATCACACCTATTGTACGATTATGGATAAATACGCAACACGGATCAACATCGCCCGTTCTATCCTGTAAACAGGGGGGAATGCTTCATTACAGGGGAACTGCTCAGCTGAGTTTCCGGTTCGCTTTTACTCTGCTACGGAGAGCTATATCACGCTCACAACCGTTCTGAGAAACATGGCACGACAATCCGTTCTCGTCCCCGGAGCATGGCTCGGTGGCTGGTGCTGGAAGTATCTCACTCCGCTACTCCGCGATAAGGGACATGATGTATATACACCGACACTCACTGGACTTGGTGAACGAGAACACCTCATGCGGTCTGAGATTGACCTAGAAACACACATCACTGACATTGTGAATGTGCTCGAATACAACGAGTTCACGGACGTTGTTCTCCTCGGGCATAGCTATGCAGGGCTTGTAGTGACGGGCGTGGCAGAACGAGTCCCTGAGCGGCTCGCACACGTCGTTTATTTGGATGCGCTGGTTCCAATAGATGACGAGTCGGTTTCGGCATCTGAGTTCTATCCTCCGGACGAGTGGGACGCGATGGAAGCAGCGGCAAAAGACCATGCTGGTGGTTGGCCGTTCCCAGATAACCATCCGGGGTGGGTGGGTATCTCGGACGTGGACACACGGTGGATACGCGAAAAAGCTGTCCCGCATCCACTAAACACGTTCAAACAGCCGGTGAACGTCGGCAATCCGGTAGCAGCAGCGTTACCCACAAGCTACATCCTCTGCACCCAGAACGGGATGGACGACTCTATCCTTGATACGATTCGGCAACTGTGTGACCAGCGGGAGTGGGAACTCCGCGAACTAGACACCGGTCACTGGCCAATGGTGTCGATGCCTCGGAAACTGGCTCACCAGCTTCTTGAAGTCCTGTAAGGAGTAGTCGAAATTCCACGCTGTAATCTATCGGTTCTCGTCCGGCGCTCACTATATGCACTCGTGCCGCATGGCCACAACGGGGAGGTGACGAGGGCTGGCAGGATAAACATGAACCGCTCCGCGAACACACCGATCACGCCAGCCCGCGCACCCGCTGCGAACTGGCGAATACACCACTGTCCGAATTGCACGTTTGTGGATAAACGTGCAAATCAAACAGCCGATAACCCGTGAAAGTACCGAAATAAGCCGATTCATATTCTCGGTATCGTTAGTGGTTGTGTCTTGATTTGGCTTTCCTTCAACCAGAGAATATACTGTGTCCACACAAACGGATAATACAAGCCTGCAATCCAAACTTCTTCTATCTAATACCCGGGATACTCGTTGTTCTCATCGGAATCAGTGTTTTCGTGTTTCAACGTCAACGGGGTCCTCCAAATCCATCGACAAACTAGGGTGTGAAAGGTGCGCTATCTAATCAGCTCGAAGCCGTTTTCTGCTTCATCACCCATATGGAGTAGTGATACAAATGGATCTAACCAATTCACTCTTCATGTACAAGTGGACCAAGTTTATTATCACCTAAAATCATAAGCGGCAGTGCGACTACCCCGAAGTAGATCACAAAAATATGCATACCAGTCCCTCGTCAAAGAGTGAGGGACGAGAGATCATACGCAGCTGTAAGTGTCGGAATTCAGTGGTCTATGCCGACAGGGGAATTACGAGTGGAAGAGCCGAATTCCATTCAGTGGCGGGGATGCGTCGCGATGTCGGCCAAGACGAGCCGGTGGTCCGAGGCCATACTGACGTCCTCGCCGAGATCCCGTTTCGTTGCATTCTTGCTCGGCCAGACAACCGACGAGGCGTGAAGCGAGAGATCTGGGGACGGGAGGACATAGTCGATCTGTTCGACGACACCCTCGAAATCACCGCCAAACCGTGTCGCGGTGGGGAGACCGCGTTGCGCCCCGCCCGGACTCTTTGGGAGGCGGTCAGTGTAGAAGTCGTCGTTGTCGAGTAAGAACTTCTGGGAGGGACGGAGCGGACGCTCGTCCCGACCCAGACCCGGGCCCGCATTCATGTCGCCCATCAGGACGTAGGAGGCGTCATCGTCGAGACCGCCGCAGACGCCACTGTCGTCATAGATGTAGTCTTCCCCAGCGACGTAATCCGCGAAGAAGCGGACTTCGTCGTGATTCCACTTCCCGTTAAAGTTGTTCACGCCGTCGAAGCTAGGCGGCGTCGGGTGCGCAAACAGGCCATGGACTGTCCCTCCCTCGACCTCAAACGGGATATCGATGTGGGTCTTCGAAGAGAGCCGATAGACATTGAGTTCCTCCTCCGTGAGGTAGAGCACGATTTCGTCATCCTCGGAGTCCATGACGACGCACTCTTCGCCCGCTACCGGAATGAGATTCCCGGGCATGTCTGCCCACTTGAACGTCCGGAAAGAACGAACGCTTGACTCGTCGATCGGGTACTTGCTCGCGATCGCGAACCCATAGTGACCCGGATATTCTCCGAATCCGAATGCGTCACCCGGGCGTTCGCCGAACGTCCCGTCCTTGTTGAAGTCGTAGTCCTGTTCAGGACGGACGCCCGTGTTGCTCTTTGGCTGGAGCGTGTATTCGTAGTTGATTCCATCGAGGTCGTCCCGTTGCGGGATGCTGAGATAGTTCTCAACAAAGGCGTCGATGTTCGCTTTGTCGGTGTATTTGCACTGCTGGAGGTTGTTGATGACGAGGACATCTGGCTGGACCTCTTGGACGACTCGGGCGGCCGCTTCAGCCTGCGGATCCCCTTGCTCTTGTACCTGCTCTGTTTCCAGTTCGATTACGTCGAACGCCGCGTAGCGTGTCTCACGACCCTGTTTTCCGTGTCTGGATTGCTGTCGACCGCCCACGGTACCGACGAAACTAGCTGCAGTCGCTGTGCCACCGATCGTCTTGAGTAATGCTCGTCTGGTCTGATATCGAATCATCGAGCGCATCAATGTTATACAGCTAAATTAATATTTTTAATAATAATCATTATGATCATTATGGGTTGATATTGAGTTGTTAGAAGGCGGGGATCGCGACAGTGGCAAATATCACCTTGACGACCTTTTAACCCAGTGATGAGTGTTCTGTAGATCCAATATAGACAGAGAGAAAGCGGTTTGCATGTCATCGCATTACTGTGAGATTTGGTGGCTACGTGGGCGCAGTGGAATCACGTGACAAAAGTCGACCCAGACAAGGCACTCCACGACGAGGATACCTACGCTGGCATTGCCGACACAGGAACGGTTGCAATCATTGTCGAGGGTACTACGAACGCCACAGAAGCACGTGTACAACCGATTATCGATGCACTCTCATCAGCACAGCTCTTCTATGAGGGCGGGATTCACGACTATAACTCAGCCTATGAGATGGCAAATGTCGCTGATACAATTGTTGTCGGCGATATGCTCCATGTGGCTGGTATCGAGGCAGTTGAGGCAACCGTTCGCGGAACAACGGATGCAAAGTACGACTCAAAATCCTGCGCTCTACAATCGACGTGGTGATTGCGTCGATCGAGAGTGTGCGCCTGCAAGCAATCGTTTGTAGGTTAGTATCTTATACTAACCCGTACGTTCACAAGTTATAGGAGAGGCACTCATAGGTTAATGGTTTTTTCGACTTAATTCGGATGTATATTTGATAATTCTTCAAAAATTATACTTCTATAAATTTATTTATAATTATGAAACGAAGGAATAGTATAATGTCGATTGTTAATAAAGAGCACCTATCGTCGCAGTCGTTTGTATTAGAATTAGTGGTTTTAATTTTGATCACTTGTGTTGCTTTCGTTGAACTTTGGGGTAGTGGACTCCCACAATTACCAGATGCAGTAATCCTTGCTGTTTCGACCGGTGGTGGTTTTATTTGTGCGATTATATGGGCGATCATTGATGACAAAGGACATTTTCAAGAACATATAAGTAATTATGGTTGTTGGAGTTATAATTCTACTCATGATATTTCATGAAGGAATCCCTACATCTATTGAAGTAGGATTTGTGCTATTCACTTGGACGTCTTTTATCACTCAATTCATCTTCAAATACGTCTTCTAGGACGACAAACATCTTTTGTAGATAATCTCAGATCTCGTTGTATCATTTTATTTAGATGTTACTTCACGCATTTTAATCGTACCCTTCTTGATCCTCCATCTCTCTTGACCTTCTTATTAGCATATGGTTCTATCATAGGCGTCTGAAACTTTTAAAACCTATTTAAATTCATTTAGTAACTTACAAGAAACTTATCTAGATGAGTGTAATCATATATTCTAGAAACAACGCCTGTACTGAAACACGAGTAATCCCCCTATGACACCGACTCCACCCGCTGACATAGATGTCCGCGGATCGCACAGCAGACGGGTGTTTCTCGCTTCTGGTGCAAGCGCCGGAGCGACAGCTCTATCGGGTTGCCTCTTACCGACGGGCGCGAGTGGCGGTAATATCCCGCCAGCAGGTCCAACAAACAACAGCACAAACGCGACGAACGGTAACTTCCAATCGATTAATCCCGAGCAGTGGCATGGGAGTTCCGTACCGTCGTGAACATGGCGAAGGCCGGTGCAGATCTGACCGGTGAGAAAGACGTCTCCCCCTATAATCCAGCGCGAAATTGAGAGTGATACGCTCCTCTACTTTCCGCCCGGACGGTACAAGATGAACAGCCAGGTTCGGCGCGTCGCGAACAGCTACTCGAACACGCAGGTTTTTCGGGTGGAGGGTGGCGACGCGTTCCCTCAGATCAGCGCTGACGACTACGTAGCGAGTGCTGAGCTCGACTTGAACCGTCACTACTACTATCCGATTCGTAACCACCAGGGCGACGGTTTCGAGCGGGATCCGTACGGCGAAGTAACGAGCGAGATGCTCTCAACACCAGAAACACGGGTTGTTGTGCAAGTCGTCTTTCGCCCCGCGAAAAACAATTGGACGGAAGGCGACGGTGGGCTCCTCTCTCGGGGAGAGAGTGTGGACAACGTTGCCGAAGGGCTTCGATTAGATCGCGTCGTCGGCTGACTGAATCCCCGTACTCGCGATGCGAGTAAGAAGGATCGCGAAGCGGCGGATGTCGTCGAAATGCAGCGCGGGCAGTACGGCTTTCATACGAATATCCGGATTCTTGTTGTGTCGCCGGACAAGTACGAGGCTGAATCACGCGCTCGAGGCGTCGCGGGAATGTTCACCCACTACTACAATACGATGACTGAGCAGGGTTTTACCGACGAGCCTATTCCTGCCAGCGATCGGAGCGCGTTCATCGAGAAATTCCATGCTCGTGAATGGGAAGACCGCGAGATGATTCTCTCGGTGAGCGAGCTCGCCGGTGCCGCACATATCCCAAACAAGGAGATTGAGACGCCGAAAATCGACTGGCGCTACTCTCAACGCGGTGGCGAGGTCCCAGCCGACAGCCAGCGTAGTGAGTAACAGCGCCCTCCCCTCTCTCCCGGATGGTCCACGCCGCCACGTCGGTGCAAGCCCGACATCGAGGCGTTGGTGATTCACAATGTTCGACAACCTATTCCGTAACAACGACACGTCAAACGGCGAATCAGCAGACAGCGACCACAATGAGCAGGACACCGATGAGACCCCCGATGATCTTCGGGCCCCAACCGGCGAACCGTATCAGATAACATCGACGAAGAACGACTGAATCGGCGGTGCCGAAGTCCTTACTCACACTGAAGATGTTTGTCAGGCGTCATTCCCTGCTCCAGTCATGCTCTCGGAGATACGTCTCAAGCCGAGTAAGATTGATATTATGGTCACGCTCCAGTGCCTCGATATCGACACCGTATCCGTAGTTGTTGATCCACTCGAACATCATTGCCAACACCTCCCCCATCTCCTCACGGGCGGCCTCAATTGGGACGTGCTGGGCGTCGACTTCAGTCCCTGTCACGTCAGTGAAAACCTCGGCCGCACTTTCGAGCGTGTGCTCATCGCCGGCCACTTCAATAGACTCACCAACGTACTTGTCGGGGGTCGCCAACGCGGTGGCGGCAAGCGCGCCGATGTCTCCGACATCGACCATCTGCATCGAGGCACCCTCGGCGAGGGGGGATACAAGATTTCCGTTCAGGATCACTTCGCGCTGGCGTTCGTAGTTCTGCATGATCGTAACGGGTCGAAGAATCGTTGCGGGAAGTCCGAGATCGTGAACTCGTTGTTCGATGTCGTACTTCGACTCGAAGTTAGGAATCCCGGTGTCGCGCTCGGCTCCGGCGACAGAGCTAAACACGAAATGCTCGATGCCGATTTCGGCGGCGACTTCCGCCATGTTCGTTCCTTGCTCGATCTCGGCCTCAATCCCTGCTTCAGTAGGTGTCGTGCCGCTCTCAACCTCAATCGTGACGCAGTATATCGCGTCAACGGTCTCAACCGCTGGCGTGAGACTGGCTTTATTCAGGAGGTTTCCCTCAACGAGCGTCGCACCCCGGTTGGCAAGCGCCTGCGCGCGGTCGCTCTCAGGACTGCGCGTCAACGCATGGACATCGAAGTCACCGTATTCGCCGGATAATAGGTGGTTAGCAACCGCCCCACCCTGGCGGCCAGTCGCTCCGACGACTAAGACGCTGAACTGACTCATAGCGAATCCTCCGTATCCCTGTTCAACTGTCGGATTCTGGTGGCCTGTTTGTCGTGCTGCATTTGTCTCACCACAAGATGTAGTACGGGGGGATGCAGCTTGGTGATTAGCGTAAACATGTTCAACGTCATGCGGATAAGGCTGGGAGTCGAAAACAGCGGTATATGCCCAGTGCACAGGTCATATTCGAATTCTCTGACGGGCCAGGCGCACTCTCAACCGAGCATCCGGACGATGAGTTCCGGATGCTAGCTGCCCTCCCGACAGCAGATAGCATCCAAGTAGTTCTCGAAGCCCGGACGACTGACACCGCAGCCATCATTCGACATCTCGACGAAGCACCGTGTTTGCCGTCCTACGACGTGCTGCATGCCGATGAGCGGACGATGCTCATTCAGTACTCCCACGAGTTCCTCCCCGCATTGCATCGCGAAATCCTCTCCACTGGACACCTCCTGCAGTATCCCTTGACCCTTCGAAACGGGTGGGCGATCAGTGACATGATTACTTCACACGAGCAGCTGTCCCAACTCAAAGACGTGTTCGAGGCTGAGGGCATCCCGTATGAAATCGGCTCGGTTACACAGTCAACCGACCCAACCGACCTGCTGACAGATCGCCAACGACGGTTCATTACCGCGGCGGTCGAGCATGGGTACTACGATAGCCCGCGCGAGTGCACGCTCACCGAGCTCGCGGCTGCGCTAGACGTCAGTAAAGGAGGAGCAAGTGGCATTCTCCACCGCGCTGAAGGCCGCATCATCAAGAACTTCCTCGGCGAGCCAGCTGTCTAAACTGGGCCGTCGCGACGGAGAATATCGAGATAGAGGCGGAATCCTTCGAATTGGGACTCCGCGATACGCTGTGCAGTCGCCACCCAATCCAAGCGATTATCTCTGACCTAGTTGCTTACTGAATATATGGATTCTTTTGCTGATCCCTATTAGTCTGAGAGCCATTCCTGTGCAGTCTCTTGTTTGACACCGCCCGCTTTCACGGCAATCTGAACCATCGCCTTCTTCATTGCCTCAACATCGTTTCGTAACTCCGAGACTTCAGTCCGAAGTGCTTCGAAATCCTCGGGTTCCCCGAATAGATCATCGGGTAATTCTAAGCCATCGTCACAGAACTCGCGCCCACGTGCTGTGAGTGACCAGACGAAGGCGCGTGACCCACGGCCCGCATACTCACGGTCAATTTCCTCAACCAGTTTCCACCGTTGGAGTTTCCGCATGTGATGGCTCATGCTGTCGCTGGGGATGCCTGCTTGCTCCCGGAGGTCTGAGGTGTTCACGCCAGATGTATCAGTTGCATGGAGGACTGTGAGAATGTTCTGGCGAGCATCGCCGAGGTGGTCTCGCATCTCGGCGAAGGTAGGGAGTGAGCCAGTGGATGTTCCAGTTTTATTATATCCGTTCATAATGCCATATTAAGGTTGAAAGTCCTTAATACTAATCCACTACATAGCTATACAAGCCACTCCCGACAACCCACTCATGGGGGAACAATATCGGTGGCGAATAGAAAATTGGAGTGGATCACGAGAAATGTCAGGTATCAGAAATAGCGCTACCGGTGAGAATGCTGCCGGTGCTGAGACAGAGCGGCATCCAACAGGGCACCATAGAATGCAGCCTCAATATATCACAAAACAGACGTATATTCCGACGATGCAAGTGGGCACCCCAGAGAGCGACACAGACCCAAGCAGATCCGACGAGAAACGGCGGATAGACCACGTCGACACATGGCATGGGACAGTCCACCAAGAAGATCCACCACGGGAAAGCAGATCTACAGCAATGGGACAGTCCACCCGAGGTCACGCGAGGAACACAGAGAGCGAGACAGTAGGACAGTCAGGCCATGGCGGATCCAGCGGGGAACAGACTAACGAACAGAGGACAGTCAACCAGTGCGACCAGCGGGCTCACAAAGAAGAGCGGACTACCAACAGGAACTGTGAGACAGCACTGGCGGCAAGCCGCCATGAAGAGCACCGAGCAGTGGGACCGGACAGCAGAAAGACTGCACCAGCACAGTACAGCGACAGCAACCGCACCCGCAGCAGCACGGGGAGATGAGCGACGGCCAGCATAGACGAGAATGGCCGGGATTCCCGTAGAAAAACAGGTGACGAAGACACTGGACAGTCTGGCCTGCCGAAGCAGAGCGAAAACGTCGCGAAACGACGATGTGGGGTGCTAGCAGGAGCACGCACTGTCCAGGTGCCGGTGTGATAGCATCATCTGGGTGCCACCCTGAGCGCACCAGTGGGGTACTGTCTCCTGCGAAACACCGCAGTTTCAGTGACAGCGACCGCTACAGCGGGAGGGGACAGCACGTGGGACAGTCTACCAGCGACATGGTACCGTGTGCGCCGGCCCACTGTAACAGGGGACTGTCAGTCTTGCTGAGATCAGTGAAAGACTGGACTTCAACCAACGCTACGATGGACTGTCAATACCGAGCTCTGTTTCACACGGACTGTCATCCGGAGCGTTGCACGTCGACTGTCACCTTGTGCAGAGTTCGACGGACACTAGAGACGCCGAAACAACTGAAAACAGCCAGATTACTCCGGAAATTTGGTGTCTTCCGAAGAGAAAACGGACTGTCAGTCTCATCGTTGCTAGCCGACTGTCCACCATTCGCCAGCAGCGGCGGCCGTTCAGCGCAATCTTGTGTAGATGGGGCGGTTCAGCATTCACCTGCTGAATAGAGAGCGTGGATTGGCCAATTCAGAAGACCAGTCTATCGTTCCCCGATGAGCGCGTAATGGTACGGCGGCAGATCAACTTCGTGAATATCGTCAAATACCTCTGCCATGATTTCGTCTGTTTCAGTGACTGACATGCGTAGTTTCCCCGGTGGGCCATGTGCTGTTCCAGCGACGGTAGTTTCCTCTTTCGGCAGGTCACACCAATTTACGATGATGAACCGTCTACCGGGACGAAGTGATTGAGATACTTGCCTTTTGAGTCCACCCATATTTTCAACGACGTGAAAGGTATTTGCGATCAACACCACGTCAACAGGCTCGGGAAGGAGGTTAGTTAGGTTCCGAGCGTCACCGTAGATCTCGTTGATGTTTGTCAATCCTCGCGTTTTCGCAGTCGCTGAGAGTTCAGCTAATAGCTCTTTATTAACATCAATCGCGTAAACCGGCGCACCATCGACTAGCTCAGCGGTGGGGACTGTAAAATAGCCGTTTCCCGACCCAATATCCGCGACAGACTAACCGGGAGAGATCCCACATGATTGGAGCGTGTCCTTTGGATTCGACCATAATTCTTCCCACTAGTCCCAATCTGGTTGACGTGTATTCCGGAAGCGGCTCATATCATAGGCCTTGTTTCGAGCGAGTTAGTTCTCGTTGTTTGAACCACGAGACTCATGAACTTCGATATAAAAGTTCCAGTCGATGACTACGGTTGACCCTGAAACACTTCGGGAACAGTTGGAGAACGGCGAAGACGTGTGTGTCGTCGATATTCGACCGGAAGACGACTACGAGGATGGCCACATCGAGGGAAGTGAAAATCGCCCGATTCGAGAGGCACTCCTGTCGGGCGATGTTGAGACGGCCTTAGCCGAGTTGGACGACCTACCAGATGATGAGGAACTCGTAATGGTTTGTGATGCGGGAATTGCTTCGACGGAAACAGCCCGGATGCTTCACGACCAGGGACGGGACGCGAGTGCCCTTGAGGGCGGATTAGATGCATGGAAACGTGACCAAGAATAGTCGATAAACACGCACCACGAACGTATCGTCTCCCTTTCGATTCGCCACTACCTAGCTACAACAGAAAAACACAGCCAGAACGCCGGCTCCGAACATCGTTCGCCAGCCCGAATGTTGAACTTACCAGAGTGACGAGGACAGATATGCCCCGCACACTTCCCCCTCCTCGCCCTTGTCGCCGTCGTTGCGCTCGCAGGCTGTACCGGCGGCCTCGGACTCGGCGGCAGTAGCGACAATCCAACTACTACCGCGACACCGACCAGCACAGAGACGACACAGACGCCGACCAGTACGACCACAGCAACGACGACCGAAGCGACGACCACAACAGCCACGCAAACGGTGACAACGTATGTGCGGACTCCGACGACTGCCCGAGTCACCACGCCGAAAAACAGCAATCGCTTCCAAGCGCGCGTGACGAAGATCGTCGATCCGACGACCGTCAAAATCGAACGCAACGGCAAGACCCAGACCGTTGATCTGATCGGCGTACGCGTCCCCGACAACGGCCTTATTCACAAACGAGTGCTCCAGACCACCAAAGCACAACTGGAGTACAGTGTCGTCACCGTCGTCACTGACCCACAGGTCGCGAGTGACAGTGACGGCCACCGACAGGCCTACGTCTATACCGGCAATTGGCTGTATAACACGCAGTTACTCCGAACGGGCTACGCACGGGTCGCAGACGGCGATTTTAGCAAGCGAGCGGAATTTGAACAGAAGCAACAGGAGGCCAAGCAAGGCGGCTACGGCCTGTGGAAGAACACCACGACAACAGCCTAACCGCCCTCATTCGACCATATACTCCAGGAGACAACTAGATCAGAGATAATCGCTTGGATTTGCCGCCTTCACGGCTGGATGACCAGTGAGGTGGGAGCCCGGGCAGAGTGGCTCGTTCGTTCGTCTTGGCTACAGTGCTGCTTCAGCGACAAACTCCCTGATAATCCGACTTTCAGCCCGATGACGCAATTTGCTCGCCGCCGAATTATTGATGTCAAGAACTTCTGCCAGTTCCGTGAGTGTACAGTCTCGGGACATATCGTAGTAGCCGTGCTCGACTGCCTCGATAATGAACTCCCATTGGCGATCCGTGAGCAGTTCACCTGAATCGTGTGATTGAGTTAACGACATAATCTCGTATGGAATGCTAGCTGCGGCTAACTCAGCCGTGTACGCCGCCAACTGCTCGTGTGGGGCCGTCACCTCGGCAGAAAACCACCCATCATGAAGGCGAACGGGATATTGTGGAAGATTATCCGATGCAATGATGGCATCACATGACTCCGATATTGGGATTTTGAGCTGGATCAGTACTATCTCCTCATCGATACGAAGAACCTCGTACGAACGTACCTCAGTTGCGTCCTCGAACTGGTGAACAAGTGCGTCCCCGTCGGGGGTCGTGACTTCGAGAATTCAGAGCACACCATCATCTCTAGGCTGGGCTGTTAGCACTCTAAACTCAGCGTTCGGAAATTCGGTTGAGATATCTGCCAACCAATCCTCCACTGCCGCCCCCTTGATCCTCAGCTGTATGTGAGGCATCTCACTCCACAATCAACTGCCAGGCTATTTAATTGGATACGTATGCTTACGCGTGAAGCCACGGCAGTCTCTCGTCTACTCCTCTGACATGGATGAACGAAATCCACAAGAAGAGATCCGCAACGACGTACGCGAACACCGGTCCCCGAGCTACGACATCGCTCCGCTATTCGTGAACCGTTGGTCGCCGCGGTCGATGACTGGTGATCCGTTGAATGAAGACGAATTCATGCCGTTATTTGAGGCGGCGAAATGGGCCCCCTCATCGTACAACAACCAGCCGTGGCGCTTCCTCTATGCTACCAGAAACGGTGACCACTGGAACGCCTATCTCGACCTCCTTTCGGACGGCAACAGGACGTGGGCGAAACAGGCAGCCGTGCTTGTCGTTATGATCTCAAAAACGACGTTCGACTTTAATGGGGAACCCTCCCAAACACACTCGTTTGATGCGGGAGCTGCGTGGGAAAACATCGCGCTCAAAGGAGCCAGGCGAGGGCTGGTCGTACATGGGATGGAAGGTTTCGATTACGAACAGGCAGCAGCAGTCCTCTCCATTCCATCGGGCTATGCGATCGAGGCGATGGCAGCGATTGGCATTCGAGGACCACCGGAGACGCTCCCTATAGAGATGCAAGAAGGCGAAGAGCCAAGCGATCGATTCCGCCGACACAACGGCTAACACACTTATGAATGTCACCGAGTTGCGTCGATTTCTCGCCGAAATCCCAGTGGTGATGTTGGGAATGATATATCTGATCACTCTCATCGGCAGTATGTTGTTCTATTTGATTCCAATTCAGCTACCGTTTTACTTGCAGACAGTGGCGGCTGTCAGCGGCACGCTCACCGGTTTTATCCTTGCGAGTTATAATGTGACGGCCATGATTTTCTCGTCGCAGTTCCAACGGTTCAAAGCTCAGTTCGGTATTGTACTCCTCATTGCCCTCGTGTTTGGGCTGATGGGTGCTGGGTATGTGATTATCAGCCTCAGCAGCGCGGCTCTCGGCATTGTGATCGGTCTCCTCATTGCCGGATTTGGGTGGGGACTCCTCATCCCGACCACAAACACATGGGTGTCACAAACGGTCACACAGGCGAGGCGAGGACGTGCTCTGGGGTGGGTCTCAAGTATGATTTTCCTCGGCCAGTTTCTCTCACCGATCCTCAGCCAACCCATCATCGAACGGGTAAGCCTCGCCATTACCTACGAGATCGCTGGCGTAGTAATGCTCCTACTCACGGTCGTATTTGTGGTTGGACATCGACGGTACACTTCCAGCGGACGAAACGTACCACAACCGTCATCGGACACAGAGTGACTCCGATCAGTTTGAGATAAAGTGTATGCCAGCATATCCATCCCGAGGAGAAGTACCCACCAGTGTCCTGCAACGAGAGAAGAGTCCGGAACCGGAGTTTGATTTTCGGTGGGACTTGTCCTATGACTTCTCCGACTATTCTGCTGACAGCCATGACGATAGCCAATTTCGATTCTCGCTCCGCTATGTTGGGTCGACCAGAGACAGTCCGACCGTCGCGGATCTGGTCGGCAGTCTTTCTGTCGATCCGAATCTTCCCGACGCACGAGCTACCTGGCATTGCAACTACACGCTACTCGCGCCGTGGATCGTCGCATCTGCCCATTGTGCAATAGCACTGCCGTGATGGAGCACGTCTATTGCGCCGTCACTTCCGTCGAAGGGAAGAAGAATGTCATTGCACATGTTGCTATAAGAAGGGATGTAAGCGCTAATGCGTTCGCATCCTTCTGATCTGAGATCCATTCTACGCGGTGTTTGGAGTCGAGACAACGGCGAGGTATCCCATTGTAAGCTATCGGTCGTGCTTTAAATGACGACACGATACATACGCCGGCACTAGTTAAGCCAGCTTGTTTCGCCCAACGAGAACAGGTTGTTAACCGCGAACCGTAATATCCCAATTCGGGGAATCCTCGCCGTTTGCAGCGGGGAGGATGTCAACTCATGGTCAAAGTATTGTAAACGCTCTTCCAACAAAGAGAACAGTGACCAAGAGTCGGCCAAGACTGCCGAGAAACGTAGCAAGAGCGAATTTAAAATAATCTTCTTCGAGTATGGCGAAGACATAGATCGAGACCGTATCTTGGAAAAAGGGGATACACAAAGCACCTGCCAATCCCCAATAGCCGTAGGTTTGTGCCAACTTGACTGTCCGTTTTTCAGACCACTCAAGGACATCAAACCGAGAACGACGCAACCATCGAACAATTGGCCCCGCTTTTTTCGCCTCCTGGCCAATATGAAATGCTAATAGGCTCCCAAGAGCCTTGCCAAAAGCACTACTGAGCATGATAATTGCTAAATGCGCCCAGTGCGGAAATCCGAGATCCAATGGCGCAATTAATACTACTTCACTTGGGCCTGGTAGAATAAATGCAATAAGAAACGAGTAGATGAACACGAGGCCCATTCCTGGCCAGTCAGTTGCCGTTTCGATAACAACATGAAGCCCGTCAGTGAAGCTGGCCAAAAGGCTATATCGTATTAACTCACTTCTCATCGAGACGTAGTCACAACGAGTATGCGAGAGTCAGTAGTAAGTATTTACTCTTTGACCTCATATCGAATCTCTTTTCATTTTCTCGATAGATCTGCTTCGTTAATCGAAATCACATCTACGCTAGGAGGCAAAATAGCAATCCAGAGTCTAAAATGCCACTATTATCACATAATGTATTGAAAAGCCTATTACTTATTACTAATGACAGAGAGAACTCTGTTAATTGCATGGTAACCATACTAGAGATCGGTGCACTACTTGTTGGCCTTTTAGTGGTGATTATTTGGGGCGCGGTGAAATTGTGGTGGAAAAAGCGCCGTTTATCAAATACGTCAGAATAGTTAATAATTATAACATCAGGCACTTCAGTAATCTCGCCTCCGAGTTTCGCGCCGAGTTCCTGAACCGTCGATTCGCGTAGGCTCTTTTTCTCTTTTTATTCTCGGATCATCTCTTTGACCATATATTGGATCCAAACCAGTATTTTTGCTATCTCGTTCGTTCGAGTAGTTAGGACAAACATGGTGAAGGCCAATTCATATCGCCTGACTCGATTTCCGTTTCCTACAAGTCCCCCACACGTCAATGAGAGGGTATGGTAGATCTGGTTTCGGTGGGTGGACTGCTCCTCGCATTCTTCCTTGTGATTATGAACGGAGTGTTTGTGGCTGCGGAGTTCGCATTTGTCAAAGTCAGGCCGACACAGGTGAACGCGCTTGTTGAACGAGACAGGCCTGGAGCAGACCTCGTACAAGATGCCATTGAGAACTTAGATGATTATCTCGCCGTCAGCCAATTGGGGATCACGCTTTCGTCTCTCGGTCTTGGGTGGATTGGCGAACCGGCTGTTGCAGCCCTCATTGAGCCCGTACTCGGATCGTTTGTACCTTCCGGGACGCTCCACCTGATCGCTTTCGCGCTTGGGTTTGGATTCATCACCTTCCTGCATGTGGTCTTCGGTGAACTCGTGCCGAAGACATTCGCTATCCAGGAAGCTGCACGTATCTCGCTGCTCGTTGCGCCACTGATGAAATTTTTCTACTATGCATTTTTGCCTGGTCTCATCGTTTTCAACGGCACTGCTAACTACTTCACTCACCTCGTTGGCGTCTCTCCGGCATCCGAAGGCGAGGAAACGCATTCTGAGGAAGAGATTCTGATGATCCTCACCCGATCGGAAGAGACGGGACATATCGATCTTGATGAAGTCGAGATGATCGAAAGTGTCTTCGAACTCGGAGATACGATCGCTCGCGAGGTCATGGTTCCGCGCCCCGACGTAGAAACCGTGGTTGCTTCGATGCCACTCTCAGAGCTTCGGTCAGTTGCTGCCAATGGAACCTATACACGTTATCTCGTGCTTGACGAAGATGGAGAACATCCGGTTGGATTCGTCCACGCAAAGGACATCCTCCGAGCAATCGAAACAGCGACGAATCACGATGATTTACTCACTGCTGGTGAGCTCGCGCGAGACGTCCTCGTAGTGCCGGAAACACGACGGATCGACGAAATCCTTGCCGAGTTTCAGCTGCACGGAGGCGGGCAGATGGCTGTTGTAATTGACGAATGGGGGGTCTTCGAGGGAATCGTAACTATTGAAGATATTCTCGAGGAGATTGTGGGCGATATCCGAGACGAATTCGATACAGCACCTCAAAATCCCTTTATTGAAGACCAAAACGATGGGAAATACATCGTTGACGGTAGTGTACCTGTCCAGGAGGTAAACGACCGGTTGGATACTAACTTCGAGAGTGAAACTGTTGAGACGATTGGTGGATTCGTCTTCAGCCATATGGGGCAAGCACCTGAGGTCAATGATCAGATCGAACAGGATGGCTACAGTTTCCGGGTTGTTGCTGTTGATGATGCACGAATCACACGTCTTGAAATTCAGCAGGCTTGATCGACTCAAGAGGTGGACTATGAATAGGACGCTCAAGCCAGTATGATACGGAGTTAAAACGTATGGTCATAGCGTTATATATACATGCTCTTCCCAATTTTCTTATCAGTTCGTCAATATTATCTTGTGCTAAACCTCAATATTTACTACCATCTTTATCTAGCAGAAATAGTGCTGAGTTTGTTAACATGCGGAGATTTTGAGAAGGAGAAAACAGATACTTGGATTGGAAGGGATCGGGGACATCTCATAAATTTCAATTAAAAGGAATCTATGATCGGTGAACTGCTTTTCGATTTTGTGTGAGTATCCACACCAAAGCGAGAGTTCCAATAGCAATCATTGAAACAAGTGTGTTGTAGTATCCATCGATTAGTACTATACTGAACCATAAGATACTGATCGCACCAGTCTGGAGTGCTTTTGCATGATTCCCATTGCCGATAGCTAAGTACCCTGCAAAGAGTGCAGTCCCACTTGCAACAAGTAGAAATATCCAATCAACAAGCAACGATACGTCCATACTGTTCGATTTTCTCATTTGACTTGTATACTTTTTGTTTTCCACCGCTTGTGTCTCCACCATCTTACACCCACGGCAATATCCCTCCTGAAAACGATAGCAGGATTCAGGGGTGCACCAGTGATGGCCACGGGAGTTTCCCTGACTGATCAAGCTGTTATCGCTGCCACACGAGATGTACTCTCATAAGCGCAGCTTTTCTATGGTGGTGGGATTCACGATTACGATTCGACCTACGAGATGGCGAGTGTTGCTGATACGGTCATTGTCGGCGATGTGCTCCATGAGACCGGTATCGAGGCGGTCAAAGCAACCGTTCGCGGAACAAGGGATGCGAAGCAGGAGTCATAATCTGTGCTCTACAATCGACGTGGTGAGTGTGTCGATCGAGAATGTGCACCTGCAATCAGTTGCTTGTAGGTTAGTATTTTATACTAACCAATATCGTCCACCGATTTAACGCCGTTCGGACACTACCACTTGACATGAGCAAGAATGCCGCAATCGTAGCACGAATTTTCGAGCACAACACGGGTGGGAACAACCGTCCGACGATTGATCGCGACCACATCGGTGTAATTGCAACCCAGCATGGTCGTTTTGACGGCGATATCGATGATTCGATAGCCGAGGCTCTTGCAGTAGGATATATCGAAGAGCAGGATAGCGAGTACGTCGCGACAGCGAAAGTCTGGGATCTCGTTCCCGGAACTACTCGCTAGAACGGGTTGTGTAGGCCAAACTCGCCAACGAGATCTCGGTCAGCAGCAAACCGATGACCGCCATTGGAACAGAAACGGTTGGATGAGATGATTCATTTGCGTTGGTAGCAGCGATTGCATACCGACGATGCTGGTCACGAGCAAGAGTACTCCCGGCACGATCAGCAGGGGTTCCGTACTCAGTTCTTGGCAGTTCGTCGCATTCGTTCCAATGGTCGTGTATATACAATCTCCATTCATGTTTGTAAAATGATTGTTGGGGTGACCGCCACGTCACGTAACAGACCGGCCATTCACGGTGATATTCTTGGCGACGTCCGGCCACCCACGGAATAGCGATCCCCGCGTTCCCAACCCTCAAAGCATCACTTGGGCAGTGTTCACCTGTGTGCTGATGTCACTAATAGGGAACGCATATACGACATGAAAATGGGCGAAAACGCGGTTCACGCGACTGTAGAAGAGTACACGACCATATTCAGTGAGTTAATCGAGGAAATCACGCACTTGTCCTAAGTACTCGTGAAAGAGTGGCAGGTTTTGGTGGAGGAAGTTATAGACATCTTCATCGTTGATGTCGTTTCCATATTGGTGTGAGAGAATGTTTCTGAAGCCAGCTGCTTGTGCCATCTTTCTTGCAGTTTTTGTATCGAGGATCTCCTGTCTCTCGAGTTCGTGAAAAACCTGCACGTTAGTTGGTGGGATTGTCTCACCGTCAGCTTTGAGAATCATTTTACCGATATCAATGCATGCCTCGATTGTTGTTTCGAATTCTCGTTCAACAATGTCTCGTTGTTCACGCTGTGCGCGGTAGTCTGCAAAAGAGAGCGACTCACGTTTTTGCACAAGGACAGCCAGTGCTTCACTGATGTATTGAGCCTTCTCGAGAATCCGGCTCTCTGTTCGTTCGTCCATTCTTAGACAACCTGTTCGAGGTCCGCAAGCAGGTCATCAAATTCAGCAAGTCGTTCCTGATGACTAGTTGTCTTAACTGTTTGGTCAGAATATCGTTCGACATCTATTGGCGATCCATAGATGAGAATTCCATCTGTAAGGATCTCCTCTAGGAGTGCTGGTGGGACCTGTGATAGGGGAACAACATCGATAGCATCTGTGTTCAGTTTGGTCGTTAATCGTTCAACAAGATCGAGACGTGCTTGCGTTCGCTCACTAGACGAGAGCGACTCTCCAAACTCAACGGCGAGGTCAATATCGCTCGTCACAGTGGCATCACCCCGCGCATAGGAGCCATACAGAATCGTTAGGGTTGCGGGAGTTTCGTCGATTACCTCGACAATGAGATCGACATTGAGATTCGGAATTGTCGTTTCCTTCCGTTCCCACATGATATCTAAGAGTACACGGGCAACATACTTAATGCTGTGTTCTACTGTGCGAATTCGATACTTGCTCTGGCAACCAGAGCGATAATCGTAACAATCGGATGCTTCACCCGTCATCCACCACCTCCAGCGTAAACGAGCGCCATCTGGATTTCCCCGTCGGTATTTATACCAGTTTTTCACCTTCGTCCATAATTGAGAAAAGATCTGATCTTATCTACAGCGCCACTCACTAAATCTTGTACCACCACCGTTATCCAGTCGTCGACTCTTCAAGCGATTGCGCGGCCATTCACGGTGATATTCTTCGCGACGTCAGGCCACCCACGAAACAGAGATCCGCGTGTTCCCTGCCAGCCGTTCGTTTTCACATTGAATCCATTGACCGTACAGCGACCCACACCGTCGTCAACGACAAGCGCTAACTGTGGGTGCTTGTAAATCCCCACGGAGACGTTCTTGAGCGTTGCTTGCTCGATGGCGTGCTGGACCGTTACTGACCATCCTGTTGGGAGCAGCTGTTTGATCTGCGTATTCGACACTGTACACGTCCCACCGTCTAACCGAAGCGGACGCTGTTCGAAGTAGAAGCCGTTCTTGTTGAAATTCGAGCCAGTCACGACAGTACAGCCCTTGATGCGGCAGTCTGTGCCCGCAATTCGAATATTCGAGGGATGGGAATTCGCCGTAACACAGTTGACGATTTCTACTGTTTGCTTCGGACCACCGGCCAGATAAAAGCCGTTGTCGGGCTAGCCCCCACACATCGATTGCTGCACCCGGGGATGGCCTTTCGCTTCGGGATGGGTCGTGATTCCGCTCGTTGCCCACGACCTCCCTGTCTCTGTCCCACCGCCTGATCGCTCTTGGCGCGTATTAATCGTGAACTGGTAGCTCTTACCGCCGAAGCGCAGATCAACCCCGCGGACAATCGCTTTCGCATTCGCTCCGTGAGCGTCAATTCGAAATGGCCCTTGACAGCCAAGGCTGTGAATCCCTTGCTGGCGAATGTTTTCGGTCACCGACGTGCCGTTTGTGTGGTGATTCAAGATCTGCATGCCTTCGTTCTTCCCCCGCCAATTAGCGATGAACCCACCGAACACGAATTTGCCTTTGTGCGGGTTGTCAGGGACTCCGATTTTGAAGTGTTGTGCTGGGCCGTGATACTCACCGCTCGTCATGTCGAAGCCATCAATCGCTTCAACTGTTCCGTGAGTGAGAACGGCGTTATTGCCGATAATCCCGAGGTTTTGCAGCCCGACGTGGCGGTGGTTCGTATTCAATTTGTACCGACCGGGTGGGAAGTAGACGACCGTATCGCTGTCGATTACTTGCTCTAGTACGTCGTCAATCGCCTTCTTACCCGTCTTATCTGCGCCTTGCTTGGCGATATTGACCCGCTTGTCGAAGTGTTTCGCGTACCTCTGCGGGTTGATTCCAATCGGGAGACTTGCGTTTGCGTTCGATTGGTTCCCAGTTTGTGTGAACCATGTGAAGAAGGCGATTTCGAGTTCAAAGGGTATTGTCTTCGACCGCGACGACTGGCTCGACGCGATTGTCGATACGGCACGAGCGAGAGCTAACCCAGACGACCTAGTCATTGGTGTCGGCGGCCACACTCACGTCGTCGAGAGTGAAACCCACGACGATATTCGTGTGCTCAATCCAGGGAGTGCGACGGGTGTCGGCCCAGCTGACGGCAGAGCAACGATGATGACTGTTGAAGTTACAGATGGCGATAACGACGTAACTGTCCATGAGGCGTGATAATTTCGCCCTGCGAACTGCGCACAGACCGAGACGGGTCCCGTGATGATACACTTCTTGACACAATTGAAAGTAGTAGTAAATATTCTCCATATAGGCCCGATTGTTTTCCCACCATCCCAAACGTATTTATTTCATATAGCAAATTTCTAACTAATGGCCGAGACAACGCTATTTCGATATCGACTCAAACCAGGGCGAATAGAGCGACTCCGCGAATGGGTAGAAGAAGTGAATTCCCGACGGGACGAAGCCATCGAAACATTGCAAGATGAAAGCGTCTTTTCTGAGGCGGCATTTCTCAACTCGACAGAGGATGAGGATTACGTGATGTTCTACATGGAGGCCGAGGATCTCGAGATGGCTCATGAAGTATTCGAGTCTTCCCAGCATGACCTCGATCAAGAATTCAAACAACTTCTTGGAGAAATCGTGGCTGAAGACCAACCTGAGGAGATTATCGAACCTCTGTACCATTTAGCCAATCCGGATCGTCCGTGATTGTACGACATGTAGATCTGCTAGATCGCTATTTTCCCATTTCGAACGGCAAAAACTGTCTTCTGAAGCCCTTCTCATGGCAGACAAGGTTTCACGCTTCCCCGAGGACGCGGTGGGGGGTGAATTCACTATCCAGGTTATAGAGTGAAAAATTGACTTTATTGGGTCTATCTTTGGAGTCACCGATAGGAATATGTACCAAAGACAACAATTCTGTCGTTAATGCGCCCAGCTCGGTTTGTGACGTATTGCCTTCTGTATAGCGGGGCTGTCTTGATAGCCCAAGTTTTGGTAGCCACTCAATTTCAATTGAACATAGAAAGTGTTCTTCGTGCTGGCGTAGGACTGACGATCTTATTTACTGGCCTCATCAGATTGCGGAAGCCAGAGAAAGAGGAACGTAAACCCACGGAATACGGGCCATTGGCCTATGGGATGGCCGGTCTCGCGCTCGTGATAACAGCGATCTTTCTTGCACAACTATTCATATCGATTTAGCGCCAGACAGTTGCCTCATCAACAGGCAGTCGACAGATGTCTAGATGAGCTCATTATAGTCCAGTAATCTTTGCTCGCTGCTTCGAACCAATAGATACCCGCCATGAACTGCGTACAGATTGATTTGGGAGTTTTGGGGGAGGGTGTACTGCCGCTCATACTGCCCACAGGAAGTCAATCGCCTAAATTGGGCAAATTCAAGAAATCGACCTCGCTGCCGCCGCATGTTCTACTTCGGTTATCAAATCAATCACGCATTTTGAAATGAGTCGAAGTCCTAGAAAACAGACGACTTTTGCCCGATTGTTCAGCAGAGCTGAACTAAGCAGCGGTTATACAGCGATGAAATACACGCAGTTGAGAAATTATTGAATACACACATCATTGGATCTCAACGAGTTCGCTACATATCGTATGTGGCAGTTACTGAGGTAGTGTCCCCCAATGCGCCACGCTCGGTGGCCAGCACACGTCTAGGTAGCCTCTTTCGGAATGTGACTACTGCTCGATAGGCATCTGAACTCATCGCAGCATCACATACACCAGACCCGAAGAGCTGGTTATCAGGATGTGCATCACTTTTTCCATGCGTGACGACAACAGAAAGCCGGTTCTCGGATTGTTTGTACGTGACGTTCTGTAACACGGCTTCATTGCATTCGATCGAACCAACGTAGAGACGACCCGTGATGATCACTTGCTTCGTTTCGCCATTGAAGCGTACGGTGGGTGGGTTCCCTGACTGTCCCGGATTTGCATCGTTCCCGAGGATTTGAAACGACGTGGCTTCGATTGCGCCATTCGCCGATGTAGGAGTCACTGCATCGCGGATACTGCCGGTGAGACACCCACTAATTATGGAGACGAGTCCCGCGGTGAGGAATGAGAGGGTCGTTCGTCGCTTCATACCTATTTAGGGGGTTATTGGAGAATAAGCTTCGTGATGAGTGAAATACCTCTTTGATACTACTCTCCCTGTTGTCGTATCGGCAGTCAGAGCACCGCTACTCGTTGTCGTGGGTGCCAAGGCATATCGGTAAGCTATCTTCTCACCTCTTAGAAACAATGAGCGACCATCCATCACCTGCAACAGTTAGCAGAATCTTCAACCCTACTCATCACACTCCTAGACCATCCAGAAACAGAATCACCAAAGAGGGGTAGAAATTAGCCAACGGTAGTCCTCTGTGTCGTATTTGCGATCGCTGCTTCATACCATGCGGGTCGCGTTACCTGCGTATCATCAATTGCAGAATAGGTTCCAGATTCTTGGATGCGCACAGTCTCACCATGTAGTCCCCGGTGGCAGTCACTTGATAGCGATGAACCATACCCCATGAATCGACAACCGCAGAAAACGTTCCATTGTCGACTGTCGCTGGTAGAAATTGATCTGTGAGTAGCGATGGCCGACTCAAGTTGGTTGAGTGCAGCCGATACAACTGCGTTGTTGATTCTAAGTTGTTGACCTTCTCAATTGATGTTATCGTAAACCCATTAAAGAAGACGTACAGTCGGTCGTTGTTCGTTAACGAACCAAAGGTGTCTGTATGGTCTCTTAGTTGCTGATACTGGTGTTGTCTGGGAGTTTTGAAGAGAGCAAGTGTTCGGTTACCATTCGACCAGGTTTCAAACTGACCCTGTTTTGCGCCAAAGAGTTGTGGAATGTGGCCAGAATAGACCTCTGTAAATCGAAACTGCGTGTTGTTGTGTGCAGCCTGAATCGTCGTATTTGAGCGGCGCACCAAAGTGCCATTTGAATACTGGAGAACCGTCTTCCCATGGTACGTGAACGACTCATCCGTCAGAATCCGATCATGGGCGTCCGTCAGTTTGCCTGGATCTGTGAGACCCGTAGCGGTCAGTCCAAGAGCGAGTGTTCCTGTGAGTTTGGTCTCGTCTGATTGAGAGGGTGTATCAAGGAGTGTGGCGTCGAAGATGAGAGCACCACCTGCAATTGCGCAGAGAACGACCACAGCGACAAGCGAGTTGCGAGCCATTAGTTTCTCTGTTAGTGGTCGGTAATATGATCCTAGTGGATTACCTGATTGTGTAGTCAACTGAACCGTGCTCTCTGAACATTCAAGGAGACACTAACTGAGCGTGCTATTTGAAGGCTGAATATTCGTGGAAAGTATTATATTTAATGTCAATGGATAGTCCATAATGGTTAACAAGAACGTTTACCACGGGGCAGTAGGCACAGCAATTGCTGGTGGCGTAATCGGCATCCTGAGTGGCAGTAGTGGTCTTGCCCCATGGGGGATTCTTGGCGGCCTGATTGCTGGGTGGTCAGCAAATACAATGGCTGATGGCCTCTATGACGGTGGCCTTGCTGGGCTTATTGGCGGGATATTGACTCTCGTTGTTATCGTTGGAGTAGGAGCGATCAATGTCGTTCTCTCGACGGGAAGTCTCAACGTTGCAGGGGCGATCGGTGCCTATGTCTCGGTCGTTGTTGGCCTCATGATTATTCCGCTGTTTGCCGTTGAAGGTCTTGTTGTTGGTTCGATCATCCCATCCCTGCGGAGAGTTCTTTCCTAAATAGAGGAGAGTAGTGTCATTCTTATTGAATAAGATGTTCTGTTTTATTTTCCATATCACCACAAAGTATTTATTAATTCGTGCTAAACGGTATCATGTGTCGAGGGCGCTTTGACATCACCGGATCTGGCGCCATCACTCCTGATCCACCTCCCTCGATCCACCCCCCATTCCTCCGGAGCTCTTCTAGGCTACAATCACCGCTCGATAGGGTTAGGAGCTTCTCAATGCTATCATCTTCGATTGCACTCAGTCGAAAAACGTCCAAGCTGTTGCACTGACTCAAGCACTTGCCCTTCCGTCCGTTGCCGGTCGATATGCCGACTCCTGCTGCCATCCAATCCGTCAGCCTCAATCGGCGTTCGCGTGATCGAGTTCGTCAGTCGGTTGTAAGTGAGAATCGCTGTTGCATCCTCAGTTACGCCAATCAGCAGCCGTCTAGCTCCATCATTTTCAAGCAGTTGCGTCGCAAGTCGGTCAGTGTCGATCCCGTCGTCCCGTGTCTCCTCCAAGACGATCGCAAGCTCGCTATGGAGCGCATCGAAGAGGGCCGTCTCACGGAGCATACTAGACGCTTCGCGAGAACACACCGTAAAGAATTGCCAGCCAGACTGAGAGTGAATACACACCGTTAGTATAACCTACTAACCTACGTTAGCGTCTGTACCGTTCGAAAAACAAACGAATGAAAGACTGAGGGAGGGCCGGAGCGTCGATCAACGCCGCCCTGTAGATCTCATGGCCGCAAGGATAGATCGTGACCGCCGAGGGGCCGCGAATCGTACCTACCATCACCGTTTGCCCGCACGCCGGGCAGCGCTTCGGACTCATTCAGTAACCTCCTCAACTCGCAGCGACCCGTCGCAGTCGCCACAACTGTACTTCTCAGGGTGTTTCACAACCTTCGAGCGCCGATAACGCGCGAGTCGCCCGTCACAGTCTTCGCAAATCACCCACCAGTTCGGCGATGTGAACCGCTCGCAGTGCTGGGTTGTGTCGAGAGTATCGGTCCAACGGGTGAACGTTCGCCCGTGGTCCGCTTCCCCGAACTCGTGGTACTGCCATGCGTGAATCAATTCATGGCACACGGTCGAACTGAATTGTTCCCAACCGTGTTGCTCGAATGCATCCCATGCGAGCGAGATCGTTATTCGTCGCCCCTGCCGACCGCTGTCGTCGCTGGGACACCTCCCACGCAATTGCATCAATCGGCAGGTCAGAGAAATGCGCAGCGGCGACGTCCGCCGCGTGTGCTTGTGCTCGGTCGAGCAGGTTCCGTTCAGTCGTCGGTGTGTCGTCCGCGCATTCGGTCGAACTAGCCGCGCACTCGGTCAGCGTTCGCTGGGCGACCATATCCAATAGTTTCGATTGTTGCGCCATAAAATTAGATAACGTGACAGATGATTAGTTTGGCAGTTCCTTACGATGTGCGCGGACGCACGGCCAGCACGGGAAGCCATTCAGGCCATCACAATCGCACTCTTCAGGTTCAGCGTCGTCTTCGTCTGTCTTGTCGTCGTCCGATGGGAACGCCGTGAGCGTTCCGTCATCCGTCGCAGTTTCGACGGCAGCCATGTGCTTACAGAACGCGCTCCGGTGGACGTGGTGCGGGCAGGTGCACGCCATCACGTTGTCGGTCACGTCGTCCAGCGTCACTACGTATTGGTGGTCAGCGGGGTTCTCGTGGCTCTCATTGGTCACTTCGATGAGTCCGGGGGCATTGACGTCGAAGGAAAATTGGTCGGCCTGTGCGCGTTTCTGGGCCGTCTCGTCAGCTTCAAGCGCTGCAGTTGGGTTTGCATGCGATGCGTTCGTCAACCCAGCATTCAATAGGATCGGATTTGAGAGCGAGTGTGGACGAACCTTGGATGCCTGAGACCCGCCTCCAAGAGGTGCTTGCTCGTTAGCTAGACACTGTTTTTGATTGTGGAAAAACAGTTCGAAAGGGTTACTCTATGGGTTCGTTAGCTTCGCCTCGATCTTGATACGGTGGTACCCAGATATCTTGTTCGATCATGGAGTCGATACGCGCCTGCGTGACTTCTTCGGCATACTTGTCATGGCGAGGTGGTTGTGCATCGAGATAACGGTTCTTTGGGTAGAGTTCCCGATCGTAAATGACCTGGCATAGCTCAGTGCGAAGGTCTTTCAACCAATTTGTCAGCGGCGATCGAGTACGGTGTTCACGCAATCCTTCGATATCGATGGGAGCTCCGACATATGAGGATCCGGCACCATAGTCGTGTTCAGCAAGTACGTCACCTCGATGGTTAACAACCATCGACCCACCACCGAAGGTGTCAACGGGCGTCTCTTCATCCGGTGTGAGATAGTAGGTACCCAAATTTGGTGCAACAAGGTAGGCAGTGTTATCGAGTGCCCGGGCTCGATTTTGAATACGCCATCCGTCATTAGCAACGAGAGGTTCAGGACAAGAAATCCGACAAATAACCTCTGCCCCATTCATCGCGAGGCCGCGAACATATTCCGGATAGGCCCCTTCGATAGCCAATGAGATGCCAAGACGTCCGATATCCGTGTCTGCAACTGGGAAAAAAGCGTCTAAATCTCTGCCGTATTCTGCGACCCACGCATCCCAGACGTCGTGCGGGCTGACCGATCGTTCAACGGGGAGGAGTGGCGTCACCTTCCGGTGTTTTAGGATGATGTCACCGTCTGGATTGATAATAAATGCAGTATTAAAGAACTTGTTTGGAAACTTCGGTTCAGCTTTCTCCTTCGCTGAGGCGACAATATAGGTCTCGAATTCTGTAGCATATTCACCAAGTGTGTTGGTCTCGTCACCAGGAATGTCTATCGCGATCTCGTCTGCGTACGTCGCGTGATCCATGTCCATGACTTCATCAGTGAATCCCTGAAGCGCCCCCTCGGGAATGACGGCAAGCTTCACTGGCAATTCGAGACTACTCAGCCACGTCGCCGCTTTGAGATTGTCGTGGATGTGGTCAAGATTCTTCTGTATATCGCTACGTTCTGTCGCACCCCAGACGGTTGGAGAGAGACCAACCGCAGTGTATTGTTCGATCTTCGCCATCGGTACTCGATTGTATTATTTGTGGATAGGACATAATTATGTGTGGTGCTGTCATTGACCGGGGTTGACAAGCAGAGACAATATTATCAGTGACCAACGACATTAATCAATCTCGTGGGCAAATAGATTTCTCGTAAGTTGACTGGGGCTAATAGATCGATTGATGTGAGTGATATTCACCGACAGTTTGGAACACTTGTCTTCCAATATTGACTCTAGCAGAACGGCTGACATTGGGGAGAGTCATCTCCAAAATAACAATGGAATATCACAATGAGAGGGAGGCGAGTTTGTTCATCAACGGAAGCCAGCGGATATCCTCGACGTCATGGAACCTCTCGGACCCTACATGACGAGCGAGATCGCGGACGAACTTGGGTGGTCACGACGGTCGGCCTATAACGTTCTCACTCGACTGCATGAGAACGACGAAATTCGAAAGAAGAAGCCGGAGGAGCGGCGGGTGATCTGGATTCGGACGGAGTAGCGGTCAGCTGCTAGAGAACTGAGTTCTGTGTAGCGACAAAAACCAGGTTGATACTACAGTGAAGCGGTGAACCGTTACAAATCGCGCGCTTGGACGGTTTTGCGATCGTTTTCCTCGGCTCGGCGAGAGGCGTCCTCGAGGACTGCTGCGACTTCCTCGTCAAGTGCATCGTAGAAGTCACTCGCCACATTCTGGTCTTCGAGCTGTTCTTTCACTGCCGCTTTGACAATCAAATTGCCCATACAAGCGCCCAGACGGGATAATACTACAAAAGACCAGTGGTGAAATGGTTGAAAAAGGACCAGTAATTCGGTTCACTGATGACAATATTCTTCGAGTAATTCGTGAGACCGAGTTTCCGGCGGTGACTGCTCGGTGGGTCGCAGATACGGTTGGGATGGAGCGACGGCCAGTGCATCAGCGGTTTGAGGAGTTGCATGAAAGGGGTGAGTTGGAGCGTGGAAAATTGAGTCCGCGGGTGGTTATCTGGTAAATTCCAGAAGAGTAGTGAGTATATTACTCCCACCATCATCATAATCGCTCTCAGGACCACCGATAATTAGATCTAACGCTCGGGTGATACCACCGACCGCGATCGTCTCCGGATAGCGTCCGTCATAGTCGAATTCATTGCCCTGTTGCAACCCTCAATAGACGATACGAATCGCGTGCCGAATACAGAGAAGGGATTCTGCTCTGTATCTCAAGCGCACCTTGCAATCGAGTGAAGACGGCATTACCCAGGACCCTCGACGTTCACGATCCAGGGTTCGCCACCGCAGAGCCAGATGATCCCCGTGTGGGCGGTATCAGTCGGATTCGTATCGCGGTGGATCAGCTCCGGCGGGACATGGAAACACTCGCCGATTTCGATCCGTGCACTGTTCTCGCCCGCTGGACCATACTCGGTCTCGCTCGGTCCGTCAACAGCATAGCCAAAATAGACATTCTCTCCATGGTGATGCCAACCAGCGGCGGCCCCTCCGGCTGCTTGGACACGCATCATGAGGACCGCAGCTTCAGGAAACGGTGTCTCTCGAATCAGGTTTGGACTCTCGACCGTTGACACGAGGTCGTCGGGACCGACAATGGCCGGCTCGGAGTCTATATCAGTAGTCGGCGGTGCAGCGACCTGCGTAATGTCAGAATCGCCAGTAACGACTGCCAGGATCTCCAGTTGATCAACCCCGCCGATGTACCTGTGAACGGTTGTGGGAGGCACGTGGAGGAAGTCGCCTGTCTCAATGGCTGTCGATTGACCTTCGCTATGTGCAATCCGTCCTTGGCCAGTGCGAACCCATCCATAGATGGCTCCTTCCCGGACGTGCCACGGCGTATTCTCGTCGATCCGAAGCAGCACGAACCGATAGTCAGCAACGTGAAACAGCGTCTGCTCAATGAGGCCAGCCATCGGTTCGGTCCGATCTCTATCCGTCGGATCGACAACTCGAATGTCACCGCTCATATCGTATCGGTGGAGTCGTAGCCGGATTACTTCTTTGTCGGGTGGCAAATTCAGGAAGTGTTCGCTGGCGACGCTCGTTGCGTGCCGTTGTGCTCGGTCGAGGAGGACTGTCGGTGTCTCAGGTGTATCATCGGTCACAGCGTTCGCGCTTTCCGTCAACGTTCGCTGGTCGGTGATCTCCGAGATCGTCAATTGGCGTACCACGGATAAAAAAGACTGAAGCGGTGGTTAGTTCGGCAGTTCCTTTCGTCCCATTTGCACACACGGCCAGCATGGGAAATCACCGAGGCCCTCACAGTCGCAGTCTTCGGGTTTGACATCGTCGTCATCCTCCAAAGGGAAGGCGTCGAGCGTCCCGTCATCAGCCGCGTGCTCGACGGCGGCCATGCGCTTGCAGAAGGCGTTGCGGTGGACGTGGTGCGGACACGTGCAGGCCATCAGTTTCTCGGTTACGTCGTCGATGGAGACGGTGTACTGGTGCTCAGCGGGGTTCTCGTGGCTCTCGGTGGTGACTTCGACCTGTCCGAGAGCCTCGACGCGGAACCGGAACTGTTCCCACTGTGCGCGTTTCTGTGCCGTCTCGTCAGCTTCACGGGCAGTGGATTGTTTTGTACTCATGGTCTTTCAATCTATTCAGGAAGACCAGTGCTGGTTCTGTTCGGACAGACATGCTCGTCCAAACGCGTTATCATCGACTGTTGATTGAAATAGTAGCTACTTCTGATTGATACGATTTATTGCGGTTCGCCTCCCTGCAAAACGATCTGCGGCTTAATTCGGGCTTCCCAGTACCACCCAGGTGGACACAATCTATACTCCAGTGGCGGTCATACTGTTGGGTATGGACGCAATGGTTATCGCAGACTTCGGTGGTACCGACGTATTCGAACACCGCGATGTCGAGAAGCCATCTCCTGGACCGACCGAAGTCTTGGTTCGGGTGCATGCGTCGTCAGTCAATCCTGTCGACTACAAGATTCGCCAAGCTGGATCATGGGCTGGTATCTCCCCACCAACAGTCATCGGGTACGATGTCTCCGGTGTTGTCGAAGCTGTGGGCGAAGCTGTCATGGACTTCGAACCTGGTGACGAAGTGTTCTACACACCAGAGATTTTCGGCAAGCAGGGGAGTTACGCCGAATACCACGTTGCCGATGAATCAATTGTCGCTCAGAAGCCTACAAATCTTTCCCACACCGAAGCAGCGGCGCTCCCGCTCGCTGGTGGAACGGCATGGGAGGCAATCATCACGCGGGGCAATGTGGCAGCTGGTGAGACGGCACTGATCCACGGTACCGGCGGTGTCGGTGCCCACGCCGTACAAATTGCGCACGCTGCCGGAGCACAGGTCATCGCAACAGCGAGCCCTGAAATGGTTGAACAGACCGAAAATATCGGTGCGACTCGCGCAATCGACTACAAATCAGAGGAATTTGCTGACGTAATCGAGTCAGAGTTCGATGAGCCGGTTGATCTCGTCTTCGACACTGTCGGGGGTGACACGCTGGTTGAAAGTACGGGCATTACGAAGCCGCATGGTCGACTGGTTACCATTCTCGAACCGGAGGGTGAATGGGGGAATGCGTACCAGAAGAACCTCACAATTGAGATGCTATTCCTCGAACGTAGCCGACGGCCACTCGAAGGATTACGACAGCTCGCTGAACGTGGTCAGCTCGAACCGGTTATCGATTCGGTTCTCCCCTTGGAGGAGGTGGCGAAGGCACACGAGATGATCGAAGGAAGCGGACTCACTGGCAAGGTTGTATTGGATATCGCCGGTGACTGAAATCGTCTTCTGATGAGAAGGCGTCGAGTGTTCCGTCGTCGGTTGCGTTTTCGACGGCGGCCATGTGCTTGCAGAAAGCATTGCGGTGAACGTGATGCGGACACGTGCAGGCCTCGGTTCCTCAGTCACGTCGTTGATGGGGACGGTGTACTGGTGGTCTGCGGGATTCTCATGGCTCTCGGTGGTGACTTCAACCATTCCGGGGGCCATCGACGTCGAAGGAAAATTGGTCGGCCTGTGCGCGTTTCTGTGCCGTCTCGTCAGCTCCCCTCTATGCTAATCGGGGTCGTCGGAATTTCATCTCGATACAATTCGAGACATTTACAGAGGGCACTGGCCAATTTCATATCTTCTATCAGAGAATAGTTTTAAGTTCCTGTTTCTAACGATAATATCTATGGAGTTCATTGACAGGCGTGAATTCTTAACACGTACTGGTGCAGTAGTTGCAATTGGTGCCGTCGCATCTCAACAGGGAATCGCCGAAAGTGCGGAAACACCCACAGAACAGGCCGTTGGCACTCTTGGCCCAGCAGGAAGTTACTCCCATCGTGCAGCTCTACAAGTTAATAATCAGGTCAAATTCTACGAGACCATGTTTGCCGCTGCAGATGCGGTAAGGTCGGGCGAAGTGCAAGCAGCTATTCTTCCGATTGAGAACTCAATCCAGGGTGCAGTTATCGATACACTGGATATTCTCGAAGATCGTGATCTGTATATTACCGCAGAGGTGAACGTTGAAATCCGGCATGCGTTGATGGCCCAATCACCCGATTTCACGAAAGTGGCAAGTCACCCGCAAGCACTTGCACAAAGTAGTGACTATCTTTCCAGAGAGTATCCGAATGCCGAGTTCCATGAAGTCGATAGCACCTCCGCAAGCGTTGAGTTGGCTACGAGGGACAGGTCAGTTGCTGCGGTAGCCCATCCTGATCTCGCGGAGAACAATGGTTTAGAGCTGCTTGCAACAGATATTCAAAACGTATCGAATAACGTAACTCGATTTGTCCGCCTCGAGACTGAACCTGCGACTGAGGGGACAAAATCAACGCTGCTTCTGTATCCTGGTCGAGAGGCTCCTGCCTTGTCCAGCGATGTTTTGGACATCTTGGGAGATGCGGATATCGACTTTACGCGCTTCGAGGCACGTCCTTCGATGAAAGCACTCGGAGACTATGTCTTTCATGCAGATTTTGAAGGTGATGACCCAGAAACTGTGATAGATACCATAGAACCGGCGTTTGACTGGGTGCAGTATCTTGGTACCTATGATTTGATTATGGATTGTCGTTGAGCCTCTATCGGCTACCAGCATGTTGCTCAGGTTGGTTTTGACAATAAACTGTAAGCTACGATGATAGACGAGAGAACGCAATACTAGTGGTCAATTTACAGAGGAAACAACTGACGACGATATTCTGACAGTGATGTGCGAGTCAGAGTTTCCGGCGGTGACCGCTCGGTGGGTGGCGGATACGCTTGAGATTGAGCGGCCCTCCGCGCATCGACGGCTGGAGGTGCTGCATGAGGATGGTGTGGTGGAGCGTGGGAAGTTGAGTCCGCGGGTGGTTATCTGGTGGGTTTCAGAGGAATAGACACTGTACTCGAATAGGAACCCAATCCGTCTACAATTCAACAGAAGTTCGGTGCGTTCGCACGGTCACACCGTTGGTGGAAGCAATTCCGTGAACTCGTCATCAAGTGTGTCGTCCATAACTTGGAGCAAGCTCTCATCATTTCACACAAGGAGGGAAATTGGTTGTAAGTCTGAGAAGAATGTGCTACTGAATACAGAGAATGGATTGATCAACCGGGCGACCCGGTCGGTATCGAGCCGAGTAGTTACAATCCCACCGTCACGTTCGCTGCCCAGTCCGGTTTCTCAACGTCAGTGCTCCCCACGTCGGACAGGGTGTATGTCTTCGTAATCCTCCGGGTGTGGTAGTCGGCCCAGACGAATTCGTATTCATAGTGGCGGATGACGCCGTCTTCGTCGAGCAGGAGTGTCGCTGAGAACTCCTCGTACCACGAACTCGCGTTCTCGCCTCCCGCCCACGAATCGGACAGCGCGTCGACGCCGGTGGCCTCGTAACGCATCACCGGAACGCCCTGGAACGTCTCGACGCCTTCGCGCTCGTAGGTGGCATCAATCGCAGCAAACGCGTGCTGGCTTCCGCTGTTGTTGTTGAACCATCCGCGCCAGAGATACCGCTCGCCCGACTCGTTGAACACCGGGGCGCGGGTAGGATTCACTACCGACTCGTTCTCCGTCCGGGACAGGGCGTACTCCGTACTTCCGTTCGAGTAGATGGAACGGTTCCCCGAAAAGTAGCCAGTGGTGTGTCCGAGGTACTGTGAGGCGCCGGACTCGACAAGAAAACGGCCCGTCTCGTTCATGTATTTGAAGTTCTTCTCTGAAGGGTGGAGAACGCGGTCCTTCCGGGTTTTCTCGGTTGAGAGCGTGAAACTCGTGTTCGCCAGCGCGGTCGCATGGGTGTCAAACACCGACTGGTCGATGGCCGACGCGTTCGGGAACTCGTCGGGGGACGCGTCGGGCGACGGCCCGTTCCCGCCCGTGCCTGAAAGTCCAGTACATCCCGCGAAGACCAGGAGGGCGACGACGGCGATCGCTGAGAGCGAAGACATACGCATGGGTGACTATTCAAATAATTCATATTTAACGCTGATGGGTAACGCCATCTCTCGGATACAGGGCGAATGCCACCCTAACCCAGTATTGTGACTCTCAAGAGAATCAGTCCCAAACCGATTGCAAGATACGCGCTATGTATTCATCATGGCTTGTGGAACATATCACCGATTGAGAGATTCAAGGAGGCCGAATTCGTCTATAACCTTCTGGGTCTCGAATACGAGGACAACATCCACGTCGCTCTCTCGTGTGACTTCCTTCGTCGGGTTCACAAAACTTCCTGTGAGCTACGCACTGCAAAGACGATCCTCGTTGACTTCGAGTGCATCTCGGATCTGTGGACGTTGGGTTGGTTTTGTTATCGCCCATTGCAGTGGAGTATCGGAGATTGGTTACTGTGATACAGGCACCAAGGCGCGATGCCGGAACCAGACATCGATTCCCTCACCACTGGTTTCGATGCAATAGCTGTAAGAATCCAGTTCACGCCCAGTCTCGTCTCCGAGATTGTCCTGCAGGACGTCCGTGATGGTGCCTTCTTTCCCATGGTGTTCACTGTCGGGATCAGTCTCGGACACGTAGACCTGTACGTTGTCGCCTGGTTGGTAGGGGTCGCTCGCTGGTTGAGGCACGTCCTCCATCGTTACTCGGTATTCTGTATGGTGAGTTTTTATTGGTATCGGACATCCGTGTGATTCGATGGCTAATAGTGATTCGCAGAAGTTTTCATACCCTCTATCGCAGCAGTTTCTCGACTGGTTGAAAATGCGTTGACCGATACAAAGCGTGTATTCAGCAGGTATTCTTGGTGTGGTACGCGTTCAAATTTCGGTAGACGTTCTGGGCGTACCTCTTTCCCAGTTATGCACTGGAGGTCAAGACTGGGATGTTTCGTCCCCGGAGCCAATACTCGCCTCCGGCGAGCAGGCCATACGCGATGAGATAAATCGGTGCCCAGAAGAGTACTAAAGCAAAGGCAGGCGCATCGCCCCCTTCACTTCCAATAATGGGAAGATGAATGGCGACGTGCCAAAGCAGCAGAATGAGCGCCATGAGTATGGATGGGCCACGAATGTCGTAGCGCATCCAGAGCAGGATAGGGATACCAATCGTGCCGAACGCGAAGAGTGTAGCCAACCCGAATGATGACCAGAATGACTCCGTGATTTGGATGTCGGGCGATTGAGCACTATACGCGAAGACGATACCGGCGTAGACGATGCTGGCAAGGCCACCACTCAGGATGACTCGTTTCCAGTCTCCAAGCGATGACTGCCACTTGTGGAGGGACGGCATACACTAACAAACGTATGATAGGGAGATAAGTCTAGACTCTTTATCGAACGATCGGACTGCGACATTCCTACCCCTGTTTCCTGACTGATACGCGCTGTGTATCTCGCACGACCTTTCTAAGAGACACTGGTGAGTAAAGAAAACCAGTGCTGGATTCTTTCGCTAATCCCTATAACCATTCATTGGCCTATACTGACAATGTTCACCACGTAGATTCCAATACAAGCCGGTAGCGAAGGGATCCAAAAGAGATTGGAATGACGCTGGTGAGAAACGAATGAACTTGGGTGGGATATATCTTCACCAGCCGCCGCCAAACTCGGCAGTCAGACCACACAGCTCGGAGAATTTCGTCAGATACCGTTTCTTGCTCTCTTGATTCAACGAGACATATAAGAAAAACTCATCGGAGAGGTTTCTTTGCCTCCGCATTGGCTCTCCGGTGGGATGAGTCGGCTCTGAATTGAGGATCGCATTTTTGGAGCCAGGAACATAGGGAAACGAGTCTAACTGGTCGATGAGATCGTACTCTTGGATCAGGAGATCAACCGTCTCTGCCATCGCATCTGATTGATTTTCCTCAGCGCATGACCACACGCGATCCCCGTTTGCAGAAAGATGGACGATATACGCTGTATCGACTGTAGAAGAAGTATCAGAGACGACTTCATCTGAAGTAGTCACAATCTCTCCCCCATTTTCAACGACCGGGAGATCTGCTTCATCACCGTTTGCGAGCGTGTGAATCAGCGAATCAATGTACTCCTTTGACTTTGGTTCGATTTCCTGCGCTAGTGAATCGTCAATTTCTGCAATTACGAGCTGCGTCACTCGCTCAGCGAGGCTTTCTTTTTGCTGTTGGAGTGTTTCGACGGCGTGTTGTCGTGCTTCAATACGATGAGCAATGGTATCTGCTTCGCCTGTCTTGACGAGCTTCTTTGAGAGGAGTTTCAAGACGTGCCAATTGTCTTCGAGCTCAGCAATCGAGAACTGTGCTAATGAGACCTCATCAGGACGAGAGCTGTTTTTGCGACGACGGAAGATCTCAAACTGACTGCCGGTCGTTAGGAGTCCCCAATCAACCCCTTTCTGTCGCATGTAGCTCGTTAATTGGCAACGATCGGCATCAGTGAGTGTACTATCGCAACCTTTCGCTTCGATGAATACGACGGGGGCGGTTTCGATGAGCAGGGCGTGATCTGCGCGGGTGTTCCCTCGACCGATTTGCATCGGATATTCGAGTTCGACTTCTGGTGAAAACATATCCCACCCAAGCAGCTTGATGAGTGGCTGGATGAGTTTTACCTTCGTATTTTCCTCATCCATTTGCGGTGCTTGGTCGATTAGAGATTGGG
The DNA here is from genome assembly GCF_020700235.1 of Haladaptatus pallidirubidus. Classification (GTDB taxonomy): domain Archaea; phylum Halobacteriota; class Halobacteria; order Halobacteriales; family Haladaptataceae; genus Haladaptatus; species Haladaptatus pallidirubidus. Next base: position 2,227,837 of record NZ_CP085301.1, read on the forward strand.
ACCGTTCGACGTACGCTGTGATCTCAGATTCGTTCATCGATTAGTTAGTCCTCGCGTGCGTCAGCGACGAAGCGGTAGAGACCTCGATTGACCTTTTCAACCCATCCAGCATCGACAAGTCCGCGAAGATCCCGATTGATGTGCTGTCTACGGGTATCGAGCTGTTCTTCGAGGCGTTTTGGATTGGCATACCCCCAAGGTTGTGTCTCGTCCTGCTTTGAGCACTTCTAGAATAGCGTCTTGGCGGTCGTTTGGTTCGAACTTCTCGTTAACCATTATGATGAGAGGTGTTACTTGATTACAATTAATGTTACTAAAATATTGTTGGTATGAGTTACTGCGATCGTTAATAGTATTGTTACTATATAATAGTCGACGGCTAACTCTACAAGTTTTGACCAGCGATAGTGCAGAGGAGCTTGGATAGCCATGTCGGACGGCGTACGAGGTTTTGAACGGGCTTGCTGAAGAGGGGAGATTCGCAAGAAGAAGCCAGAAGCGCGTTGGGTGATTTAGATTCGGTTGGAACAGCGATCCATAGCTAGAGACGTGAGTTCTGTGATCAGAGCCCTACTGTTTTATTCCTGTAATAGAGGTAAACAGGAACGGAAATGAAGAAAAGGAGAAATGCAGAGATCACGTAGAGCCATGCTCGTGGCTCCCAATTAGAGACATTCCTCACTTTACGAATATCGACATACATCACTATAGGGAGTAAAAGGATTAGTAAGCCAGTTAGTGCACTCGCATTTCCTGCTACAGCTCCAACAAGAATTAATGGAATGCCGATGATACCATAATGCCAATTTCCAGCCTCCTTTGAATTATTTTCACCGTTTGCGGAGTCATCTACCAGGTCAGTGCTCTCTATTACTTGATTTCTAGCAGGTTTCTCTTCCTCGGTCTCTCGAATCTCGGCTTTGATCGCATCCCTGTCCTTGATCAACGGCTCAAGCACGTCCGGAAGATATCCTCGGTCATCACAAATTGAATAGCCGATATCCGGCACGTCCTCCCGATCGGCGTGGCACTCACAGCGGATCTTCTCTGGACTCACGTTCCGCGTGACGATGATGTTCGGATACAACGACGAGAAGTCAAGTTCGTGAACGTCCTCGTGCAGCCCGACGTCCGGCGCGAACGTGAACCCACCTCGGTCGGCGTCGTGCAATTGGCACATCGTCTTGAACTGCTCATGGCGCCACGAACGCCACGGGACAAGCACGTCCCGCCTTCGTGCTTCCTGGATCTGAACCCCTGTCAGAATGTTCCCGATCGACGACCACGCTAACTCCTGCAATGGCTTCCCTGACTGCTCGACGAGATACAGACAACCATCGAGATTAGTCTGATTCCACATGAACGTATTCGAGCCGTCGATGATCACCCGCCCGGGGAGATTGTACCGTGCTGGAGAGTGTCCGACTTGCCCGTAGCTTTCGTATGTCGATTTACCCGTCAACTGCTGCCAACCTGGCCGTCGTCCAAGTTGGAACTCCACATCGAGCCGATCGGCCTGTTGAAAGAGAACCGGTATGAGGTCACTCGTATTCAGAAACAGAACGTCGGGGTCAACCGACTCTACTCGATCCGATAGCGTTGCTAACACGTCCGCACCACTCCCAGCTATCGTCTCATCGTTGACCGTGAGTTCAGTAACCCTCTCACTCGCGAGTTCTGTCTCCGAGACGGCAATCTGCATCTGGGAAAGTTTGTGGGCCGGTAGTGGGTCAATTCCTTCTTCGAGACAGTAGCGGAACTCTCGCGAGAAGTCGACGTTGTAGCAGCGATACTCACCAGGCGAACCCCACTTGCTCACCATTCGTGCCACTGAGTTCACCGCCTTGAGGTCAACTACATCCACCTGGAGGACTCGTTCGGGATCGTGCCGAAAGCTCACGCGTTCATCAACCACAGCAACCCGAACAGCGGCGGGATGGTCACGAAGTGCGGCACGTGCTGTCGAAAAATCGCCGTCACCATGCACCGACACGTAGATTGTCGGTGTATACGACTCATCGACTTCACACTCCACCCCCGTCTCAGTTACCGACCATCTGAGCACGTCGCCGTCGACGTAGTCGATTTTGTACACCATCGTCTCATCTCTGCCCGGTCAAATCGCCCTCTATGTGATCGAGTCGCTCTTCCAAATCATCGATCTGCTTTTGCTGTTCGATGACCATCGAAACCAGCGCTGGAATCTCGATGAACTGGTGGTTCTGAACTCCACTCGCATCAGCATGCGCGCGGGCATATTCGAAGAGTCGATCGAACACAGCCTGGTCAGTATGCCGGAGTGCCCGCCGATACTCTTGCCACCGCGACTCCATCGCCCGGAGCAAATCACGATACGTTGCGTTAGTACGCCCCATTCGCGCGCACCTCCGGTGAAACATCAGCATCAACGGTCGCCGGATGCCGATCGGCGAGAATACGTTTCCAATACGCGAGTGTCGTTTGTACTAACCCATTCTCCAACGGGTAGACCAACGTCTCGTACTCCTCACCTGCGAACCGTGGGCCGAACTGGGTCTGTTCACACCGAATCGTCCGATCAGCAATCTCGTGAATCGGTGCTGTTAGCGTATCGTCCGTCTGCAACGTCAGCAGCACCGGGATCTCAAACCGCTCAGCAAGCGCGTCGATCCGCTTAGCCACGTTCGAAAGCATGCGCTCATCATCACCACGGGGAAGATCCTCTGATCGGTAGAACCAGTCGATCGCCGGGAGGACGGCAATCGTCGTCTCGTCCGTAATCTCTCCAGTAAGGTCCTGCATGAGACTTTGGTGTTGCCACGGGGTGAACGCCCGAGCAATGTGAATCCGGTCAAGGACTCGCATCGAGGGGGTAATTCGCGTCAGCGGGTGTGTTGTTCCGTACCCGTGAGCATCGATCCAAATAGCTGAGCCCTGATTGAGGAGAAGCTGGTCGAGAACGAGCGACTGGAGTGAACCAGTCATGCGCTCGTCGGTTTCGAGCAGTGTAATGCCGGGATCAAGTGACGGGAGTTCTGGCGATGTCTGGCGCATCATCACGAATGGTATTTCTTCGGGGTTTCAGATAGGCAAGCCAGGGTCGCTTCCAAATGTTCCAATACAGAAATAACCGACGTCCACCAGTGCGAGTTCTCGCCATGCTGGACGCCACAGCAACACGAGAACATACACTCTGCAATTGGTGGTATGAATCGATGCACGGCATCTGTAGAAACTCGCTAAAAACACAGATTGTTCCGGACTAGTTGACCAGTCTAAGTCCCACAGAGAGCGTGTCTTCAACAGTAAAGTGAGAACCGCACTTGGAACTTGACAACTGTTGCTAACTACAGAGCAGCAACGATGGCCGCCGAATTGCACCGGATATAGGAGAAGGATCAGAGATTCTCACGGTTCTCATCCTCAGTAGGACTACTGTTAATATGGGTTTCCTCAGTGATAATGAGACACTCATCGGGGTGCGCTTTGTCGACAGTTACCTGTACAAGGTCTTCAGATGAATCTGTCAACTGTGCTCGCATAAACGGCCCTTCCGTTGTAGAAATAGGAACAATGTCATTCGTCATCACAACACTGCAATCAATAGATACGACGAATAATATAAGTATATTCCTGCTGGCGATTCGCCATCCTTTCTCATCTGTGACAGAGATATTCAAGAAGAAGTTTAACTAAAGGATAGTATTACCCGTTGCAGAATGCTTCTATCATAGGACAATAGAAGGCACCCCATAACAATACCCAGTGCAGCCATTGAATGCAATGCGAGCGTCGCGAGAGGTCTTCGGTTGCCAGTTACCTCCGCAACGTTCGAACACCGGAATGGAAACCAGTGTCGTGTTTACGTCGGCCCTGACCTAGTATGGTCGTGCTCTAGTACCAGCACAACTATACTAACTAAATATTTGGTGAGGGAAAATTCAGGGTGAGAACGGGTTGCCTCTTGGAAAGTGTACCATTGATACTGCATTGATGGAGGCTTCAGAGCCTCGGTGGTTTGAATCCATCCCCGTTCGTTTATCAATATTCATCGCTCGAAATAATTTCTGTATGCATATTCACAGATACTACTGCTGATCACTCTAAGTCGAGGTCGAAATAGCCATCATAACACCTTGGAGAATACAATATTTCTATTTAAAAGCCAAAATCTATACAATTATGCCACATTTTAGCACCCATGTCGAAGGTCTAACTTGGTCGTTATTGGCCTTCGATGAGTCTGAGTCAGCATACAAGCGTGGATGTGTCATGGCTGACTACCACGCTTTCCATTTGCCATCACAGCCAGAGTCTCCTGTATTTCAGATGATATAAATTGTTATGAAATAGCACATAAATTGTTTAAATATCAGATCAGTTGACGAAGGTCTAGTGTCGTCGAGGATGGAAAACTGCTCGTAGCGAATTCAGGCTATCTGCACGAGTGGTCGCACCTCTTCCTACAATTCGAAATGCTCGTTGTCACCGAAGACCATTTGCTCACAAAGAGTCATTGTCCCCGACCAACATACCACAAGTAATTTAATAATAGAGTGACAATCTCTGATCGAGTACCAATGCATGACTTGACTGGCTTTCAACGTGACCTGCTGTACGTCGTAGCCGGGTTGGACGACCCGCACGGTCTCGCTATCAAAAGCGAACTCGAAGACTACTACGACAAGGAAATTCACCATGGGCGACTCTATCCGAATCTGGATTCACTAGTCGACAAAGGTCTTGTCGAAAAGGGCGAAAAAGATCGCCGGACGAACATCTACACGCTGACTCAGCGTGGCCAGCGAGAAATCGACGCCCGGTGGGACTGGGAGCACGAGTATGTCGAGCAGGATACTCCGACAGCCTGACAATCTCTCCGTCGTCTTCCTTTTACCAAACCGCCACAGCATCGACGCAACCTACGGATTGCTACCACGAGCGCTTTAACGCAGATCACTCTATCAGAGCTGTAGTGAATCGTGAGACCGATCGGAGAAGATGCTGGTTGGGAGATGGGTATTAGCTATGATTGTTGGAGGCGGTAAGTGAAAGCAGTGTTTCAAGTTGTGAGCTCCCCCAGTAGCGAACCGTTTCACTTCGGCGATCATAGTCGATGACGTTATGATCGGCGAGTTTCGGGAGATGCTGATGATGTAATCGGAGCCGGATTCGATACTCTTCACATTCCTCAGCAAGTGTGGTCTGGACATGACTGCTGAGCTCGGAGAGCGTGGCACTCTCAACCTCGGTACCATAGAAATAGTGGAGAATGTGGCGGCGATAGACGTTAGCAAGCAATTTGAACGCGGTACTAAGTGCTAGTGTAGATGAGGATGGATTACGAGTCATAAGTGAGTCTGAACAGTGAGCATTTGATAGTACAGTGAGGTGGGGGTGGCCAATGCTTCTTACTAGTATATAGTACTTCATTTACTAATTCAAACTCATCGCTGCTAAGTCTTGCGATTGGCTCACTGTTATTTTCAATGAGGACAGTAATGACAGTGGTTGCCTAGATATTTTCACATCGAGAATAATACTTTTGGATAGTGCAATAAAACATCCGTGTATCGCACTGTACCAAAATACGATTCTCGAGTGTATTCTCTCCTTCCAATCGTCGGTTCTACATCAGCCTCAACGAGCCACTACCTCGTGCTTTGGAATCGACACAATGTGTTTGAAAACGTAGTGTGTCTACAGTTTGCTAGCTTCGAGTTCAACAGTGCCCTCACTAGAGACCGTAACTTGGTACCCAGCATACTGAAACGAAACGGATCCGTTTGTTCGGGGGGTGCCATCTGCTTTAGGCGCAAAGAGTTCATCAAGGGCTTCCGGATTGATGACAGTATACAATGTGTTGAGGTCATCTGGCGCGCATTGCTTGGCATCTGCGACGGCGGTGAGCACGCGTGTACTTAGTGATGGTGGCGATGCGGCAGATGATCCGGTGGTGGTATTTGATGAGTGCATAATTTGCTTGCTCGTGCTAAATAGCGGTGTGAAGCCGGAAAGACGCTGGATTCGGCTGTTATTCCGTACTCTGAGTGGTACTGGAAGCGTCTTTTTATAACCCGTGGATATCTCCGCTGAACTATTGGACAAGATCCGACAAAAGTTCCTCGCCTTCTGGATAATTAGAGACAACAGAATTGTCCAACCGGTGGTACCTTACAGACCTTCTTCATAAAGACCCTGCGTTTGCAAGCCCGTCTGCAAAGGAGATTGCATCAGAAGACGGATAGAATGAGCGAGCCTGATACCGAACCCACCCTCTCCGTCACCATCGACGATGTGTTACAAACGCTCGCTAACCACCACCGCCGCCAGACCCTCTCGTACCTTTCGTCCACAGCTGACTCTCAGTGTACTGTGGACGAACTCGTTGCTCACCTCCAGGCACATCCCACAGAAACGGAGTACACAGAGCGCCAACTCCGACAGCGATTGCACCACATTCATCTCCCGAAACTCATGGACGTTGGGCTCCTCACGTATGAGAGCAATTCACAGCAGATTCAGTACTCGAGCCATCCACAGGCGGAATCGCTCCTCGCATACGTTGAATCGATACGTGAGGGGGCCGAACCCAAAGGGACGACGAGTGCTGTCTCCGAGAGTGCAGTGATTCATCGATTCGCTGAATGAGATGACGACGTCTCCGCTGACGCATCCATCCTCCTTCTTCAACAGGCATCACAGCCGATGCGGATCGAAGCAGAGAGTATTATCAAGTGACAAGTAGCAGTCGGAGTATGTTTGTATTGGATCGGTAACCAGAAAGCGCCGTATAACAATACCTACTGCAGCCATCGGATAACCTGCGAACGTCAAAGGAAGGGACGGTGTTGCTCTGTTCCTGCGACGTTCGAGCCCAGTAGAGGAAGCCAGTCAAACGCCGTGTCCAACGTCATACTCATGGACGCGATTATGCGCACCCGTGCAGCGACGCACACCGCGTACACGCGATGGTTCTCCACGGGAACGCGGATGTTCCTGTACTTCACTGCCACCGTCATCGGTTTCGACACAATGGGAATCGACGTCGGTATCCTGTACGTGTTTGCGCGAGCGCTCGCGTGGGGTCTCGCCGCCGCCGTCGCGATTGGTGTCGGGGTTTCGTTCGGCTGGGGTGGCAGGGAATACGTTGCCAATCATATCGAAGGATGGATGAGCAGTGCGAGTCAGGGCACCCCGAGTCCGCAACCGAGCGACGACGACTGAACAGTCTCGGTTCGTATTATTATTTTCAGTATCAATACTCGAGAGTAAGCTTCAAAGAACGTGCGACCGATAGTCACGCCAATGCGCTCTCCATCAGATTCACTGACAGAGATCATCGAACGATGTCTGCATTGCCACCGAGAGACATCTCACTCGGTTCAGATCGAACTCCTGACTGAAAACGAAGAGAGAGAACGCCGCCTTGTCGCGGGAACCATATCGCATCACAGAATGCCACGAGTGCGGGGCAACAACAAAACACCGAGTGAATAGTACATGACTGTCATTTTGAGAAGAGGAAGTCCAGAGCGAGAACGGACTGCTTGGTAGAAAAACACCAACGACGTGTTGTCGATAGCGGCTACTTTGTAGTCTCTGTGGTTCGATTCCCCTTCCGTTTGTAGTGCGATCACCGACAATGACTATTCCGACTGAGCCAGACATTGAACGTCCCGTCTTTGTTCCGTTCCGTTCTCATTGCGTATTAGTCATGACTTTCATGCAATATGGAAGTTGGGGACGGCGCTTTCGGAAATTTGAATCGGCTGATTTCGGTAGTCTCGCGGGTTGGCAGCTGTTTTGGTTGCACGTTTCTGGATAATCACGCAACACGGATCAATGATCAGTTCATGACTACTCGGAAAACTCCTAGCAATACCGTTCTCACCGAGTACGTACGAGAACTATCGCAACACAGGACTGAGCGCGGCTGTATCTGTCATGGCGCTACATTTAGATCGATAAGAGGATCTTATTCCGATGAAGTACAACTCCGAATACAGAGAATTCGATAGTAGTTTCGAGGTTCGAAGTTCAGACTGATTCTGGATTCACCACCAAAGGGGGACGCACGGACATACTTTGACTCATTTATTGTCAGACGTAACCAAATTCGGGGCAAAACACTCGTATCGGAACCGCTGAGTGGGTATCTCCTACATTCAGCGTTTGCTCGGAGCTGATATTTATATATGGCGATTGGTAGTGCTATCCTTATTGGGAGTGCAGGTTATCGCCTGCTCCGGTCATAACGATGCCTCCCAGTCGGCGACTTGTTCGACAACCTCATCCACTGAAACGGATCCTCCCTGTTGGTCAAGATACTACAACACGTATCGTCGCCGTTCTTTACTGAATAAGTCGAAAACAGTATCCAATGTTACCATGATTACTCATCAGTTTTTGGTCACCCGATAGCAATAGCGTTTGGGTATTCAGCTATCGGCATGGGGGAAACACCCAGTAGAACTAATGTGTCTCTCACCAGCTTCTCAAAACGCCACTATTCTGTTCTCATCTGATTTTATGGCGGCATATATAGAATAAATATCCGAAATAGTTATCATGATTGGCCACTCTGCTATGAGATAGCACAGCACTCATCCATAATGTGGCTCCTTTATTCCAGCTTCCACACCGACAATCACCATGACTCCACACAATACCTCACGAGCGATAGCTGACAGCCTTGACGCCTTAGACCATCCACTAACACATCCCTCTACACTGCTTACTGAGCGGATTGTGACGGCGGTCGCCGATGCGGCCGATTGTTCGCGTCAAGAGCTCGCCCCCCTCTATGAAGTCGTCGATCCCGACGCGTTGGATAGCCTCTTTGCGCCGACCTATACGGGTGGCACACGAACTGACGGCCGAGTTCAGTTTGCGTATGCTGGCTACGAGGTTGTTATACACAGTACAGGCGACGTAAACGTGAGCCCGCTCGACGCGGCTGGCGAGTAGCACCACGAATACGTCACCGGTCGGTCATCCACTCTCCTTCAAGCGAAGTATAGTTAGCGTCGGCAGACTATTCGTGGGTGGCAACAACCAGCAAGCAGAACCATTCGCATCACGAGGAAGGCATTCAGTGCTCTAAGCTTACTTGTAGAATCTCCCAAGCTCAAGGAGCCTCTCGATCTGAGAATCATCGCGATAGCGGACGGTTTCACTCCGGTGGTCATAGTCGATGAGCCCATGGTCAGCGAGCTTCGGCAGATGCTGATGGAGGAGTACTGACCGTCCCTGCTGCGCTGACTCTATCTCATCTCCCTGCGTCTGGATGCTCGTCGTCAATTCAGAGAGTGTTGCAGTGCCACGCTCTGTCTTCTGGAGGTGCTCAAGGATCACTCGTCGGTGCTGATGAGCAAGGAGGGCGCAGGCCGTGTCGACGGAGAGGGGCTGATGTACGGTGTTTACGGGTTTCATCACTATGTTGCGTTGAAGTCAGTAATCACAAAGACAATACCTTATCACTTAGGGAGCTCTGATTGAGCAGAGTCTCAGAACACCACTCGGAGGTCATGTCCTCGGTTACTGGGCAGCGGTTGGTGGTGTGAAGAACGTCGTCAAGAGCTTGCGGTGAGCTGCCTGCAAGTGTTGGTGAAACGTCGGTCCTGAAATTCTAAGTGTGTCGGCTAATTCAGCACCAGTACTCTCACGAGGTGACTCGAAGTAGCCACTATAGTAGGCGGTCTGCAGGATTTCGTGCTGGCGATCAGTTAGCTGGTCGCGTACCTGTTCACGGAATCCAGTGGGCGAATCACTTGAGCGCTCACGTTCTCGTTTAGCAGCGAGGGTGGCCTTAGGATGGACAGTCTGGACAGCATCGACAAATGATCGCAGTTCAGTTGCAGTCGGTACTTTGACGGTGAGTGTTCCGTGTCCATTCGTGGCGGTTGCTGTTTTGATTGTGGCGCCTTGTTCGATGAGGCGGTTCAAAGTAGTTGTCTCACTTTGAAAGAGAAATTCAAACCTGCTCGTCTCCTCATGCGTGGTGATGCACCGTGCTTGCCGGACGTCTGGAGAGCAGTCAGCCCGCTCGAGAATTTGCTCTGGAGCTACATCCTCTGCCTCAATGTATTCCAGGAGATCGCCATCGTTGGTCTGGACAATTCCATCAAGGGTGATTGAACAATCAAGCTCCTCAGAGACAGTCACGAAAAAGCCGTCCGTCTCAGTGAGATCAAAGTCGAGTTCGACTACGCGATCAGTAAATAACAGTTGCTGGGTTTTGAGCGCATAGATCGCATAGCCGAGTGTCTCACCTAACTCGTCGAAAATCGCTTGTTCGTGTTCACTAAACATGGCGGCCTGCGTCCCATACACGACGAGGACACCGTACGTTGTCTCGTTATAGACGAGCGGAACACAGAGAGCGGAGCGGTACTCTTGCGATAGAGCTGCCTCGCGAACCGACTCTGGAAACGCTGGATCAGTCTCTATATCGTCGATGATGTGGATCTCACCTGTTTCGAGAGCCTGTGCCGCCGCTCCTTGTTCCGTATCCGTTGGGTTGGCCTCGCGAATGGCTTCGAGATACGTCTCTTCAGTACCGTATGAAGTACGGATGCTAATCCCCTCAGTTGTAGGCTCGAGATCTCCGATGAGTGCTGCTTGGTAGAGCTCCGAGGCGACAAGGTGTTCACAAACCATGTCCTCGATCTCGCTCTGTGTCGTCGCTTCAACCATGGATTTGTTGACTTGCCTGAGGACAGTATTGATCTCGGAGATTGTCTGGAGGATTTCGCGTTGGCGCTGCAGGGTTGCTTCCCGCTGTTTCTGTGCCGTGATGTCCTCGGCAACCCCGACAATTCGATGGAGCTCTTCCGCGTCATTATAGACTGGAAAGGCACGATCAGAGACCCAGCGAATCGTCCCATCGGGCTGGACAACCCGATACTCTGCGATGTATTCTCTCTGCGGTGTCCTGGCTCGCGAATCGTGTACGATGTGGTCGAGGAATTCCTCGACTTGCTCACAATCATCAGGATGGACGGCGTCCACAAACGTCGGCAAATCCTGATAGAGCGATTCGCGTGAGCGCCCCCATACATCTTCATAAGCGGGATTTACATACGATATTTCGGTCATTTCGGCATCCGCCATCCAGAGCACGCTGTCGATTTGCTCTGCAATCTGGCGGAAACGCGCTTCGCTATCACGACGCTTTTGCTTGTGCGTTTGCTGCTCGGTGAGATCCCGGATGATCGCAGTAAAGAGCCGTTGCCCGTCGTATGTCTGCTCTGTGAACGAAAACCGGAGTAGAATCGTCTCCCCATCAGCATGGAGGCCGACTCGTTCGAGTGTTGTTTGAAGCACTGACTCTGAATCGTCTTCGGAGGTGGAAACTGCCACTTCAAACTGCTCGCAGTAAGAATGAACATACTCTGATGGGAAGAGGAGGCTCATATGCTCCCCAATGAGGTCGTCCACCTCGTAACCAAACAACTGTCCGGCAGCCGGATTTGCAGAAACGATCATTCCCGCTGCGTCGAGCGTGAGAATAGCCTCGCCTGCGTCTTTAACTAGGGTTTGGAAGAACGTCGGATCGTCGATGCCGTCGACAAGGAGGTTATCGTCGGAATGTGTCTCTGGTGCATCTGATTCATCTGAGGGGCGCATCTCACGGTGTGGTGCGCAGTGAGATGGAATAATCCTTTAGTTTGCCATCAATAGGACGTAACAATCAATCTACTCGATATTGGTCTGGGCATAGAGATATTGTTCATGGAACAAAGGGCTCAGATGCCTATTCACTAGTATCAGTGCACCTCCCTGCTTTGTGCTGAGCCCCGACCCGAATGCCAGCATCTTACTCCCATCGGGTGATCAAGTGAGAACCGCCGAGCACTGCCGGACGTGGGATGGTTATTGCTCGTCGGCCTTGAGCTCAACCGCACCCTCACTCGAGACAGTGACCCAGTACCCTGCATAGTGGAACGAAACTGACCCATGTGTCCGTGTCGTCCCATCTACGAGTGGTGCGAACAGCGCATCAAGCGCCTCTGGATCAATCACATCGTACAACGGCGTAAGGTCATCTTCCGATTGTCCCTGTGCGTCTGCGACGACGGTCACCACGCTGGTACTGAGTGACCGAGGCGGTGTAGGTGGTGGTTCGTTATTGGTATTGGTTGACTGCACGTGTTCACTCCTCCTTATGAATCGTGTCGCTGAATGCAATATTTGACGGGTTCATCCACTATTCTGTGTGATCGGCTCTACTGGAACGACCCTCAAATAACCCAGGGATAGTAGAGCTGATGTGTTGCTTCACTTCCCACAGGTTCCAATCCACCATGACTGCGTCTCCACTGAGCAGCGACAACCGCGAGCATCGCTTCAACGTGTGAACCATCCCGATAACGCACGGTCTCACTCCGCAGGTCGTATTCGATGACGTCGTGCTCGGCAAGTTTCAGGACGTGCGTATGGGAGAGTGTGAGCTGTGCTTTGCCGGGCGAGGTGATTCCGTCGACTTCCTCGTAGAGCTGCTCGGCAAGCTCGTCGAGTTCGGCAACGTCACTGTCCTTTGTCTCGAGATACGAGAGAACCTGGCGTCGATGTTCTTGGCGGACCGCTTGTAAGGGTGTCCAGTACCGAGAGTACTTCAAAACACATCAGCTTTCACGACAGTCCGGACAGTAACCGTCTTCGAGGTAGATTTCGAGCATCGAATCACCACAGTTCGCGCACACAGCGAGGATCTCGGTGGATTCCGTATCGTCGTCCGTCTTAGCCATCGTCCTCGTCACCTCCCTCACTTTGCGTGGTGAGGTCGAGTATCGCTTCGAGCTGCGGGTAGCTACGGTAGCGAATCACCTCACTGCGCTCGTCATACTCAATGACATCGTAGTCGGCGAGTTTCGGTAGGTGGATGTGGACGAGCTCGATTCGTGCCTGTTCAGGGGCCGTGATGGTGGCAACTTCCTCGTGAACGTAGTCAACTAATTCATCAAGGTCAGTGACATCTGTTTCCGTGGCACTGAAGTATTGGATGGCAGTGCGGCACGTAGCATTCGCGAGCACGTTGCTGGCGATGCTGGGTGTGAGGTCTCGCGTCGATGGGTGACCGGTTTGTGGTGGATGATTCATTGGTTGGGAGTATGTGGTGTGCGTGGGACTCACGTTTCTCCACGGCAGCATAGAGAGAAAGGAAGATGGTGGGAGTGGTGTTCTGCGAGGCATTCCTGTGATAATGATCACAACATAGTTCTTAACTTCTGTGGCCGTTCAAACAGGGTGCTTTTAAATACCAATAGGTGGAACCGGGTTAGTCCGATACAGTTTCGCTTGATGACCCCAGGAGCGCATGTTCAAGCAGCGCTTCTTTGCCACGCCGAATCAAATCCGAGAGCGACTGCTGACTGAGGTCGAAAGAGATGTCAGAAAAGGCGGCGGCTGTCTGTGAAACTACTGTCCAAAAGATAGATTCCGAGGACACCTCGCTGACCAACTCTTGGACGTCAACCCACCGCATAATGAACTGAGTCTTTTTCGTTTCGAACGAACACAAACTAGGTCACGTCCGTTGCACCAGCGATACGAGTTACTGTGATTGGTGCGCTCCACCGGTTCTCACGGCGGTCGCATCCATGCAGTCAAGACAGCCAAACACCTCGTTGTCATTGTTCCCAAACACACGGGCAAAGTCTTGCGTGACGAACGCCCCACAGTTATAACATCGATATTCGCCAGCAGACGACTCATCGAGTGATCTCGGGTGTGATTGTGTGTCTGGCATCGTTGTGAGTAATGATCTCAGGCGTTGTTCATGCGCTTCCGGGTTGTATTCCCACACCGCGTACATTCGCTCATTCGGTATGGTTCTCGTGAGAAGGCAGCATTCGTGTTACCAGTACTCTCTGTGACAATCTCAACAGTCACACGATGAGGTGTTTGTGTACCACAGTGGCTGCACTGTTCAACTGTCTTCGTGAGATCTTGGTTTGTAGCCATTGTCTTGAACGATCGGCGAATCGGTATCAGCACTCTCCTGGTCTGTGACCGCTGGTTTTTCTACGTTTCGTAGTTTCACACCTCCATCACACGAGATCATCCCAGTTCAACTCAGGAACGTTGGGGGTGAGTTCAGCAGTGTGCGTCGTGGAGTCGTACATGACGAGGTTTGCCTCGGCTAATCGTGGGAGATGATTATGGTGTAACGTGGTGTAGATGGATTTGGTTTCGCCATCCGGGATCTCTGTCCGTGTGTCAGCATCATACTCATATCGCGCGATTTCGGTCGCGAGGTCAGCGAGTGCCATCGGCGTCTGATGATAGTTGAGACAATACAGCGCATAGCGACGACGCTTGTCGCTGAGTGCGTCGAATAGCAGGTTGAGTGATCCATCGTACCCGGCTGTCGTGAGCGCTGAGACTGCCGTTGTAACCCCTGTACCTGAGTTCGCGAGAGTGTGAGGTTCTGATGTCATGGGTATGTTGGGATTCCGGAGAACTCTGTGATACCGTCTCCCGCGCTGAGATGGTACAGTACTCCCTCGTCCCGAGGAGGTATTCTGTTGGGTCTACCAGAACGAATTGTATAAATTCTGGGGCTGTTCAAACGGGGCGATTTAAACTAAGCCCAGACAGAACAGCTATCCTGATGGTGTATTTTCTGAGCCGCCAAGCAAGGCGTGTTCAAGGAGAGCTTCATTGCCCCGGCGGATCAGATCAGAGAGCGACTGTTGGCTAATGTCGAAGTCCGCTGCTAATTCAGACAGTGTGACTTCCCGGGGCGTCTGAAAGTAGCCTCGTTGGAGTGCGATCAACAATGCCTCCCGTTGTTTTTCAGTGAGGACACTCTCTAAGAGATCACTCCCGGCTTCGCTGAGGACGTGCATTTTCCCAATCGTGTACTGAACATCGATTTCTCGACAATAGTTGTGGAACGTGGTGAGTTCTTTTTGTGACGGAAACAGCAATTCGAACTCCCATGCCTCATCGTCGTAGCCATGTGCACTTCGGATGATCACCTCTGTCTCCGTGAACCCTTCAAAAAAGCCACCCTCCGGAATATCCCAATTCAGGAGATACAAGCGGCGATCCTCAACCTGGTCAATCTCAATAAGTTCCGAGACGTGATCGTTAGCGCGAATGCGTTCCTCGAATGCATCTACGTCACCATTCCACACCCAAAACAGAGGGACCACGTTTGTGTTAACGGGCACGATTCGTTCGAATTCGATATGCATCTCTGTTCCTGCTGTGAGTAAACGGCCAAGCGCGAAGTCACTGGCAGGAAGAGAAAGTTCAACGAGCGTGGCCATCAGTCCAAGTTGATACGTTCTTTCGCTGCTTAGTATCTGGGGTAGATGGCAGCTGTATTCTGTTTGGTGGAAGGCGCTAACAGCGGCTGTCCAAGCCATGATCGACCGGATGTAGCAGCCGCACATAGATCGACATGGGGATACTGGGGGTATCCCACTTCCGCTTATGATTTTAGAGACACAACCATTTCCTCCCGAAACAAGTAGTTGCCGTTACACGATATTCATCAGTTGCATGGCCGAGAGAAATGGTTGATCGCAGCGTCGGGCTTAGAGCCACTTATCAGGGAGTTCGTCAGCATGGTTGTGCATCAATTTGAGGAGCGGCTGAATTTCGTCAAAGCGCGGTCCCTTTTGCACTGTGTTCGTCTCCCGATTCCATTTGATGAACCCCGTATCATCTAGCTTCGGCAAGTGCGTATGCGTCATACAAATCTTGAGCGATTCTAAATCCTCGTTTTCATATTCGATGTCGGCTGGAATCTGTGAATCGTCGTCCTGTGGATTGTGCTCCAACAGCGCAAAGAGTAGTCTGCGACGATACGAGTTCGCGAGGGAATTGAGGACAGTATCCAACGACGCGTGGGATAGCGGGTCATCGGTTGAAACTGAGCCTGTTGTCTCATGATCTCTCACATCGGAATTCATTGGTGGGTAGTTGAGAGGGACGCTGTGAAAGTGTGGTGCCGAACATATCGCCCCCTGTTGAGAGATAAGGCGAAATATCTAGGTGACTGGCATTGGGTACAGATGATGTAGAGGTTCTGTCCAACCGAGAGGGAACAACCCCGCTTCCAATGATTACCATCCAGAGATTAATTTGGATGTTATATATGTGGGCGTAATAGTTAGGCGTGTGTTTTTCGCGGAAAGCCACCGTGGTTAGCTATTGTCGAACACCATTACACACAGTCTGCGTTGAGCCTCTCGCAGATGTTGAGTGAATGTCGACTGAGAGATATCGAGAGCTTCAGAGAGCTCATTGCCCGTCTGTACACGTGGTGATTCGAAGAATCCACTCCGGTACGCAAATTGGAGGATCTCCTGTTGTCGGGATGTGAGGCGATCTTCAAACATCGCCAAGAATGTCAGTTCCGTTTCGAGCGCTCGGGTGAGCGCTCGACGCGAGAGCAATTCGAGATCGGGAACAGCTTGCTGAACTCCTTTGATAAACTCACGGACGGCAGCCGTCTCAGGAAGATTAATGATGGCAGTTGCAGTCCCCGCATCGATGGTGAGTGTTTGCACCGTCGCGTCCCGGTCGAGGAACTGCGAGGCAAGTGTCGGGTCGGCCAATTGTGCCTTGAACAGGGCTTTTTTCTCACGATTGGCAAGACAGTGTAGTTCTTCAATGGCAAACGACTGCTCGCCAACAGCCACGAATTCATCCGGGGAGATACCTGTCGCAGTGAAGAATACGGTCGTGTCACCATCTGCTCCCGGAACGAGCCCCTCGAACTCGATCACACAACCAATTTCTCGAGCAAGACGACATAGTGGCGTTTCCGCTGCCGTCGATCGGAGCGTGAGTTCGACGCTGCTGTCCGTCTGGAGAGTTTCTCTGGTCTCGATAGCATGAATTGCGTGGGCGATCGTCTCTCCCAGTTCCGCCAGTCTGTCGGCATCGCGTTCGATGTCCTGTAATGTCCCTTCGTAGACTGTCAGGACGCCATAGACGGACTCATCGTACATAAGCGGAATACTAAGACATGAACGCGCACCTCGTTTGAGCGTGACTTCACGCCATGGTGTAGCCCGTGCATCAGTTGCGATGTCCGCAACGACCTGCATCTCTCCGGTTTGGATCGCAGCTATGAACGGACTCCTCTCTGCCACCAATTCATCGACTTCAGTCGTGAGTTCGTCCAAATAGCTACTGTCGACACCCGCCCAGGCTCGCGGTTCCATCGCGTTGTCGTCCGCATCGAACTCGCCAATCCAGGCGAACTCGAAGAGAGCAGAGTTTGCCAACTGCTCGCAGACGGCCTCGTCGATCGCATCGACTGTCTTAGCCTCCACCAGCACTTGGTCGATGTCTCGGATGAGCGTGTTGAGGCGGTCAAGACGTGTCAATTCTTCGTTCTGCCGTGCCAACTCCGCTTCACCGTTGGCACGGTTCCACGCGGTCTCGACGGTTGCGGCGACCGTTTCCGCGAGGTGGACCGTCTGGTCGTCGAACGCGTCGGTCTGCGTCGAGCCGGCACAGATGACGCCGTGCCTTCCGAGCGGCATAAGCGCCCGACTCCGCAATGGCGACTCCGAAACCCCGCTCTCCGAACCGTTGAGGTCGTTGTCGACATCAACATCATTGGCGACGAATGTCTGCCAAACCTCCTTGGAGAGGCCGTCGGGGACTCGAACGCTACCCGCCTCTGGTTCCAGATCCATGTGGCTGCTGTACTCTCGAATTTCGCCAGCCGCCTCGTCGTATCGCCAGAGCGCAGTGTATTCGACATCGAGGACATTCTGTGTGACTTCAGCCACATGGTCAGTGACCCTCTCCGTGTCAGCGTCTATTAGCTCCCTGCTCGCAGCATTGAGCCGTTTGAGGGACTCGTTGGCCTGCCGCAATTGCTCCTCGCGCTCGCGCAGGGCTTCCGTGGTCTGTTGGTGCTCAATGAGATCGGCGGCCTGGCGGGCCAAGATATCGAGGCGGCCAAGATCAAACTCAGAGAGGTCGCGTGGAGTTTCCCAGTGGGTGGAAAACATCCCGAGCACGTCCCCACTCCGCGAGACGAGCGGCGTGGTCTGAACCGCCCGGATGCCGGTCTGGCGGTAGGTCTCCAGATCCTCGGTTCCGGCTATGAACTCGCACGTTTCGACGTCCGGCGCTATAACGCGCTCGCCGGTCCGGAGGGCCTTGCCACACGTGCTTCCATGTTCGGGGGTGACTCGCTGCCACGCCGATTCGGCCTCCCCGTTGAATCCACGGTGGGCGACGAGTTCGAGATCATTTCGGTCGGGATCGTAGAGCTGCACGCTCGCGAAGTCGGTGTCCATGATAGCGATCGCGGCATCAAGCACCCGATCGGAGAGCGTCTCGATGTTGTCTTCGCCGATCAGTTCGGTACTGATCTCCTGTAACTCTCGCGTAGCCGAAAGTTCGGCTTCGAGTTCGGCCTCGGCCTGTTTGCGCTCGGTGATATCCGACGCCGTCCCGAACCACTCGGTGATCTTGCCATCGTCGTCCAGTATGGGCACCGCCCGAGAGTGCGTCCAGCCTCGGGTTCCATCAACCTGTAGGACCTGGTGTTCCAACTCGAAGGTACTCTTGGTCTTGATGGCCTCGTCGATAGCGTCCTGGACGCGCCCTTGCTCGTCGGATGGGATGTATTCGTCGATCCAATTAGACCGGGATTTGTCGGTATCAGCCATGAATTCCTGGCCTTCGAGTTCGTTCATTTCGGTCCAGTCGGGATTCATGCGAAAGATGACCTCCGAGGTAGCAGTCACGAATGCGTCGAGCCGTGCTTTGCTCTCGCGCAGGCGGTCATATGCCCGCTCTTTCGCTTGTTGGAGTTCGTCGCCACGGAGGATAATGTCTGCTGCGAGATGTGAATCAGTGGCATCCAGTTCCTGTAACAGCTCTTCTTTACCGTCTGCCTGAAATTGCCGGACGACTGGCGTGACGTCTTCGACGCGGTGAATAATAAAGTCGATCTCCCCAGTCGAGCTAAATACGGGTGAATTGGTCGGACTCCACCACCGATCCTCGAACCCTCCACCTTGGAAATTTCGTCGGGGAATCGGATAGTAGGTAACTGGCATCACGTCGGCTTCCCGCTCCGCTTTGACCCGTTCGAGTGACGCTCGCAACCGGGGAACTCCTTCAGGATCAGGATCGCTAGGGTCAGGGGGAAAGACCTCAAACAACGTTTTGCCGATAATCTCTGCCCGCTTCGTCATCGTCGCTTCCAAGTAAGCATCGCTCACTGCGACAATCTCGTAGTCGTCCGGTTTCACGATGAGATAGAGCCCAGGTACGTTCTCGAACAGTTCGCGAAACGTCGCTTCGGTAGCTGCTGCTTCCGCCGTAGTACCATCAGAGCTGCGTTCCTTCGGTGGCCGCCACCACACCCGTCCCCGAGCACCCACCTTCTTCGTTTCGAGGATGTCATCCTCAACAAGCGTGTCGAGTTTGTTGTAGATCGTTCGGTCAGTGCAATCGAATTCCTCAGCGACCTCCGGCGTCGTGAACGGGGTGCCAGGCGGACCAAGGGTGTCGAACACGTCGAGAACGGTGGTGGGTGAGGGAGCAGGTGAACTCATAGCACGGTGTTGGAATAGGGCAATCAAAAAGATTCGATCAACAGAAACAGACACATCACGATTTACAATAAAACGGTTTACCCCGTGATGACGAACGATCTCGACTACCCATTGTGCGTTGCACATAAGTAAAAGTCCGTTTGATCCGACCCACTAAGCCGGTTCCAGAGTCTCTTCGCTAGAGTCCTCATGCGGGAAGCATCACAAAGTAACTCTTGTCCCAAAATAGCCCACCATGACCCAGTAACTCGTTCAAGGAACTCAGGTGAAAATGACCGACCGAGGGGACGATTCACCACCAGACGATTCCGAAAACGCGTTTCACACGCGATATTCCAGCGACGAACCACCAAGTAAGGCAGTAGTCCAGGCACTTGCAGCGGTCGAAGGGGTTGCGCCAGCGGAACTTAAGTTACTCTACGAGTCGATCGATCCCGAAGCGCTCGATACATTGTTCGATACCGCGGTAATTGGTCAAGAAGAGGGAAATCTGGTGATCAAGTTTTCTGCCTCAGGTCATCGGGTGATTATCAGGAGTGACGAGAGTATTACTATCCCCGTGGACATAGAGGAGGTTATCCAAAACAGCGGTATTCGAAGACGAACATTCCCTTCTCACCTAGGATGGCCTTGAGGGCAGAAATCCAAATTCTGAAGAGATGTACCTTGTGAACGGACGAAATATGTTTCCCCGAGGGCAGCGACCCGCCGAGTTCCACTTCCGCTTACAAACGAAGGCGGAAGTAACCCACACACCACTACTTCCAGTGAAATACTCCACAATATCCCCTCTACCAGCTGAAAACGGTATTTTACGTTTTTATAAATCGTATATTGCTATAATAAATCCCGGTCCGGATAATTGAGGGCGGAGAGAGTTCTATCAATCCCGGAGTACGTCGGATCGGGGCATTTCGATTAGTTCGAGTCCCGTTAATGAAACCCACGAACGACACAATCGGTTCGATATAGACGAGTAACTCGCCTGAGACAGTAGAACAGCGGTGGTCAATCCGTCCTACTCTTCGATGACCGCTTCGACAGTGACAGCCGTAGTAGGGGGGCATCACCCGAATTCCATGACTCGGCGGATTCCCTCCGTGATGCGGTCGGCGTCGGGCACGTAGTCGTCTTCCCGTGCGAACAACGGAAACGGTACGTCGTACCCGGTTACGCGCTCCGTCGGTGCTTCGAGATAGAGAAACGCCTCTTCGGTGATTCGGGCAGTAATTTCCGCCCCCATTCCGGCAGTCATCGGTGCCTCGTGGACTACGGCGCACCGCCCCGTTTTCTTTACGGAGTTAACGATCGTCTCCGTATCGAGCGGATACAGCGTTCGAGGGTCAATAACCTCGACGTCGGCGTCGATGGTTTCGACGGCGTCGAGCGTCTCGCGCAACATCGACCCCCAAGCGATGACCGTAACGTCGTCGCCGGGTTCAACGACCCGTGCCTCGCCCAGTAGGATTTCGTAATCGTCCGGGACGTCCTCGCGGAACGACCGGTATAGACGGGTCGGCTCCATGAATACAACGGGGTCAGGATGTCGAATGGCAGCCGTGAGCAGACCTTTCGTCTCCGCCGGTGACGAGGGAAAAACTACTTTCAAACCGGGAATGTGGGCGAATCCGGCTTCGAAGCTCTCGGAGTGAAGCTCCAGCGCATGAATACCACCGCCGTAGGGCGTCCGTATCGTCATCGGACACTCGACCGACCCTCGAGTTCGACTTCGGATGCGTGCGACGTGCTGAGCGAGTTGGTGGAATCCCTGGTACAGGAAGCTCTGGAACTGGATTTCCGGAACCGGTCGTAATCCCGTGGCGGCGAGACCGACCCCGACCCCGACGATGCCAGCCTCCGCAACCGGTGCATCGAACACTCGGTTCGGATAGTCGTGAATGAGTCCTTCGGTCGCTCGGAACACCCCACCGGCGCGACCGACATCCTCCCCGTAAACGATAACGTCGTCGTCGCGTTCCAACTCCGACCGCAACGTCTCGCGGACGGCTTCGATCATTCTGAGCCGTTCAGCCATGCATACCACCCTCGAACGCTTCGAACTGCCGTTCGACTTCCGGCGGCATCTCCCCATAGGCAAATCGAAACATATCCGCCGGGTCGATTTCCTCACGTCCCGTCTTCGCTCGGTCGATCGCATCGCCGATTTCTGTTTCGATGCGCTCGTCGATTTCGGATTTCGTCTCCTCGTCGAGTACCCCTCGTTCCATGAGGAACACTTGGAAGCGAACGATTGGGTCGCGGGCCTCCCACTCCTCTTCTTCCTGGGCCTCCCGGTAGACGGACGGGTCGTCGGAAGTCGTGTGCATCGAGCGACGATACGTGAGAGTCTCGATTAGCGTCGGTTCCCCATTTCGGGCCTTCTCGATGGCGTTCCGTGCGACGCGGTAGACCGCCAGAACGTCGTTACCGTCAACGCGGACGCCGTCGATACCCGCCGCGACGGCTTTCTGTGCAAGCGTCTCCGCGGCTGTTTGGTTCGCAAGTCGGGTCGAGATGGCGTATCGATTGTTCTGGCAGATAAAGACCGTTTGAGCGCCGTAAACTCCGGCGAAATTGAGCGCTTCGTAAACGTCTCCCTCGCTGGTCGCACCGTCGCCGAAGTACGTGATGGCGACGTTCGACCGACCCTGTAACGCCTCCCCCCAGCCGATTCCGACGGCGTGCAGTGGCTGGGTTCCGACGGGAATAGCTGGCGGAAACGCGTGTTTACCCGCCGGAATCACCGCTCCTTCTTCCATCCCCAGTGCGTACCAGAGAATTTGATGCGGCGGGGTACCGCGAGCAAGGAGCGCGGCCTGTTCGCGAAAGGACGGGACGAGCCAGTCGTCATCCGCCAAGGCAAATGCGCTGGCGACCTGCGCCGCCTCCTGTCCGATAGCGGGGGCGTATGTTCCCAGTTCGCCACGGCGCTGTAGCGAGATGGCCCGCTCGTCGAGGCGACGGGAGCGTTTCATCTGTTCGTACATCTCCAGTAGTTGGTCATCGGTCAGCGAGGGGGCGAGGTCTTCATCGACGGTACCCTCTTCGGAGAGCACCTGTACGGATTTGATTGTGAACTGGGCAATGTCCTCGATGGGCATGGCAACGGTAGTCGTTCCACAGCCTTAACCCGCTTCTGGCAGATTTTGGAG
Source organism: Haladaptatus pallidirubidus (assembly GCF_020700235.1). Taxonomy (GTDB): domain Archaea; phylum Halobacteriota; class Halobacteria; order Halobacteriales; family Haladaptataceae; genus Haladaptatus; species Haladaptatus pallidirubidus. Next base: position 2,250,518 of record NZ_CP085301.1, read on the forward strand.
CGAAAACGCCGGTGCTGTTGCCGTCTCTCCGGTGAAGGATTATCGGTTTCCGAGCGACTAGCCTACCGCCGGTCTGTGGAGATTTCGAACGTGTACGTATCGCCGTGCGCGACGTATGCGACGCGGTCACCCGAACCGGCTTTCCCGACCGGTCGCTGAAAGTCGGATAGCGGCGACCAAAAACACCTCGCAATCGGTGTAATGTATCGGAATCAAGGTGCCCGCTCCGAACAATCGCAGGCCTCAACATCCTGTTCCGCGTCCGTCGTCAAGAAAACGCCGAGAATCCTCGTTCCACCCGGATGCAAGAGCGCGAGCGAGGTCGATGTACAGGAATCGTTCAGGAATCGCTTCGAGAGCATCGAACCGTGTCTCCGACCTCGGTGGACGGGATCGTATCTGGTAGCAGTACACCGGGGTGCATCACTGATTGCGTACGGTGAGTGGCAGGATATGCCATCGGCCCTGGAGGTTGGAATGCGACTGGTACCCGAGGCCGGTAGAGCCACCAAATCAGGCACGGAGACCGATCGAACGGTACGACCATCGAAAGGAAATAAAGACGCAGATAAGGCCGACTACAACGAACGTCTACCGACGTCGATTTCGAAAGGATACCAGTTGCGATTCCTGCACTCCGAGATTGCAGCGAATGGGTACCACCTACGAGGTCTTACGGCTCGACGCTCGGAAGAAAGCGACCGGTTTCTCGGCGGACGCCGCCGAGGAGGATAATCGCCGCGAACAGCGGAAGAGCCGCACAGGAGAGATAAATGGGCCAGAAACCGATGCTATCGACCAGCGGGAGCGTAACTATCGGGCCGAATCCACCGCCAATATCTCCAAACACGTTGTTTGTTCCCACGGCACGTCCCATCTCGCCGTCGGGAACGAGGTCACCTAACAGCGCCATCAGCGGCCCGCTCGTCCCTCCCTGTCCGATACCGACGAACAGGCAGGCGACCACCAGGGTTGGTATCGAATCCGCGGCGGTGAGGAGAACGAATCCGAGCGACGTGGCACCCAGAAAGCAGAGGAGTATCGGGACACGCGACTGTTTGCGGTCGCTCACGTAGCCGCCGAAGTACATTGATACCCCCGCGGCGATTACAGTGATACCCATGAAAATGCCCGACGACCCCTGCGCGTCGAACCCAAAGACGCTGAGCTGATTTTGGTCGAGGAACACCACGAGCGTGGCGAACAACGCGCCGATGTAGACGAACAAGACCGAGAAATTCACCATTCCGACCGTGAGGGCGGGGAGACTCGTGTTGATGTCCCACGGTTTGACCGACTTATCGACTCCCCCTTCGACGTGCGTTTCGGGAACCGTCACGTGCGCGACGACGCTGGCGAAAAAGGCGAAGACGGTGGCGACGACGAAGGCGACGACGGTTCCAAAGAGTTCGCTCACGATACCGCCCATCACCACGCCCGTCGGAAAGCCGAAGAGAACGCCTCCTCTGATGAGTCCCATGTTCGCCGCGCGCGAGCCGCCGTCGCTAACGTCGGCGGCAATCGTGTAGGCGGTCGCGAAGACGAGCGCGCTCCCGACGCCCCAGAGGAGCCGCGCAGCCAGAAACCAAGCTTCGGGGATTGGGGCGAGCATGGCGAACACGTAACCGAAGGTGGCGAACCCCTGAACGAACATGCCGATGACGAACGGTTTTCTCGTTCCAACTCGATCGACGAGACTACCGGCCGGTGCGTTCGCGAACAGCCGCGAAAACCGATTTGCGCTCAGAATTATCCCGACCAAGAACGGGGAAATACCGAGGACAGCGCCGAGGTTCGGTAAGATCGGAAAAATCACGCCGCCGCCGAAGCCGATGAAAAACGTGCTGACGATGACCGCGCCGATGACGACGTACTGACCGCCGACCGCTCTCCGGAATCGATTGGACATCCGCTCGGCGGCCTCGTCCAGGCGTCTCGGGAGTGGCCTCACCATCGTTTCCACTCGGCTTCTCGTGACACCACTCTCTCCGGGTCAGTGCGGATCGTCGTTGCTGTGAAATCCGCCGCGGGAACAGCAGAAGAAAAGAGAGAGGGCGGCCTGTTCGTATCCATCACTCTTACTAATTACCCAAATGTCTCAAAAAGAGTTCGGAAACACCGCTCGCCGTGCTGTGTTCTGACAGATACGACCCTCAACGGGCATCTCGTTCATCGGTTCGGCTGCGAGCCGGTTCGATGATTTCGGCTGTGTGCTCCTGAGCATCGATTTGACGACGCATGATGCGGAAGCGCTTACCGAACTCCGGACGAAAGCGGACGGCGTTCTTTGGGACGAGGAGCAGGTCAACGGAACGCTGACGGTGGAATACGACCGACCGTAGCGGAACGGGAAGAGAGCAGGTTAGGGAGAAACATCCCTTCGACAACTACAACAGCAGTGCGCCACGAACTATCGATATTCGATGGCCTCCAACGAGCCTCCTTGGCACGCGACCGTACGGTCGCTCGGAACCGCCGTAATCGGGTGTTTCTTCGGCCTCGCGCTCATCGACGTAGTGATTGCGAGCAACGCGGCCGTCGGGCTTTCGGACGCTTCGAGCGAGACGCTCGCGGTGCCACAGTGGTTGTACTTGGCGACCGGCGGGGCGGTTATCGGCGCGTCGGCCCTCTTAGCGAGCGTCATCACGGACCGGGAGTTCATTCGGTCGGTGCACGACTGGCGGAAACCGGTTTCGGCACAGCTGCCGCTCCGGCAGGGAATCGTATACCTCGCCCGATTCGTCGGCGTTGCCGGACTCGTAATCATCGTTTATCGAGGATTCGTCGGCCCGCAAGTTCCGACCGCGAACGCCGCCGTTATCCTCGTGTTCGCGGGCGTCCGCGCGGGGCTAACGATGGTCGTCTACCTCGTCGGAAACGTCTGGCCCGCCCTGAACCCGTGGCGGACGATAGCCGAACTGCTGCCCAATCTCGGTCGTCGGTATCCGGCCCGTCTCGGACGGTGGCCAGCAGTCGCCGGACTGCTGGCCCTCGTGTGGCTGGAAACGGTTACGCCCGTCAACAAGGAGCCCGCACTGCTCGCGACCGCGATTTGTGCGTATTCCATCGTCACGCTCGCCGGGGCGCTCTTTTACACGCCGAAATCGTGGTTTTCGAACGCCGACCCGTTGTCGGTTACGTTCCGGTTCTACGGAAGCGTCGGGCCGCTCCGCTGGTCTGAAAACGGTGTATCACTTCGCCCGCCGGGATTCGACCTTCCCGAATCGGGAATCGTATCGAAGACGGCCGACATCGCGTTTATCGTCGCGCTGATATGGGAACTCACATTCAGCGGGTTCGTCACCACGACAACCGGCGTCGAGTTCATCAGTGCAGTCGTCGGGTGGGGAGTTCCGCCGCTCGTCGTCTACGGCGCGCTGTTCGTCGGTGGCTACCTCCTCTTCCTTGGGGCGTTCTGGCTGGCGGCCCAACTCGCCCGGAAAACCGGTGAAACATACCTTACGCCGCGGACGATGGCCGTTCGATTTGCACCGCCCCTACTCGCCATCGCCGCGGGATACCACCTCGCGCACTACTTCGGCTTTTTCGTCTCCTTGCTTCCGTCGTTCGTCGGTTCAGTCGTCTCGCCGTTTTCGCCGTCCGCGAATCCGCTCGTGTTGACCCGACCGGGGTGGTTCGGCGGCCTCACCATCGCGTTCATTCTCGTCGGTCACGTGCTCGCGGTGTGGCTCGCGCACGCAGAAGCCTACGCGACGTTTCCCAGCCGAATCCAAGCGGTTCGAAGTCAGTACCCGTTTATCGTCGTGATGATTGCGTATACCGTCGTCAGTTTGTGGCTCATCTCGCTTCGGACGGTAGACCCGGCATTCGTGTCGTAGATTCGCGTTCGCGTAATTCCCGAACACCGAATGCGAACCTCAGACGGTGAACTCCATCGGCGCCATTCCCATGAACGCCGTCTCGTAGCCGTCGTGACGAGCGACCTGCGGCGGCGAATCGACCGTGAGTCGTAGCGTATCACCGGATTGGATGTCCTCGACGGCGGTTCCGTAATGGTTGTCGAGTTTCGGGTCAAGCGCCGAAGTGAGCGATGCCTTCGAAACCGTCTTTTCGTTTCGAACCAGTTTCGCGGAAAGCGACATCCGGGGGAGCACGATTCGATTGTAGGGCGTCCGCGGCGACACCGCGAGATAAGGTTTGTTTCCGTCGGTGAATCGGTTCGACGGTTCGATAATCGTAGCGACGAAATCCGCGTCCCCAGACGATTCCGTTCCGAGGACGGTTCCCGGCAGTTCCCGCGGGCCGGGCGCGCGACCCGCGGGAACGTCCTCCATCATCGGTTCGAGCGCATCACGGGAACCCTGTTTGTCGCCGGTTTCTCGGTACTCCACGTCGTACACCTGCTCGGTGTCGAAATCGAAGTCGATGGTCGCGGACGCGCCGTCTTCCAATCGGGAGGCGTATTCTCCGGTTCGGCGCGCCCCTATCGACCCGACCTCTATCGTCGCGGTGTACGAACCGTCGCCGTCGAGCGTGACGTTATCTCCGTAGTGAAACCCCATAGTCTGAGACAGCATCGGCCACGGAGCGCGGTCATCGACCGTCTCCTCGCCTTTCGTAATCGTCAACTGCATGTCCGCGGGAACGACGGTGTTCGTCTTCGCGTCCCAGAGGGAAAGCATGAGATGGAGAGAGTCGTCCGACTGGACGACGACCTTGTTGCTCGACCGACCGGCGACGTTCCAGAACCGATGGGGATAGGAGTACATCAGGGCGAAGCAGAACTCTCCGCCTTCGGCCATTCCGTACATTTCCATCCCCTCCATGTAGGCGGGGTAGTAGACGGCGTCGGGGCGGTTTTCGACGATAGGCGGGTCGCGCCACGCGGACTGCGTCCGAAATCCAAGCGATTCGAGACAACCCGTGAGGGCGGTTCCTCCTGCAAGTGCCGTTCCGGTGCGGAGAAACGTTCGACGGTGCATTAAGAGACAGTTGTGCGAGCGTTCGAATGAGGGTGTTGGTTCGGGGGTCGAATCCGATATCGGCATCGAAACCCGACGGCTCGGTTTCAACGGTTTCGGACCGCTGTTGCCGACAGGAAATCGCCTTCGCAGTCGGTAAGTGAGTTCGTCGGCCCGCGGCGTGCGTTTCGGAAATCACCCGTCCGAATTCAGGCGGATCCGTTTAAGTAGTTCTCGCGACAAGGAAGAGATACGAGAGACGTTCTATCACTCGTTATTCTTCCAGGGCGGTCTGTATCGCCGCTTCCGTCCACTTTTTATTGGTCGCATAGAGAGCAGTAGGGTGATGGCAACTGGTGTGTCCGACCGATTTTGGCGCGTTTTCCACTACGACACACTGTTGCTGACGGCCGGAATTTGGTTTCTCGCGAAGTTTCTCCGGTACGCCCTTCCGGCCCTGTTTCCCGTCTATCAGGCGGAGTTCGGCGTTTCGAACGCATTTCTCGGAGCGGCGTTCACGGCGATGATGATAGGCTACTCGCTTATGCAGTTTCCAAGCGGAGTCCTCGCCGATCGGTTCGGGGCGGTACAGGTCATCGTGGCGGGTTCGGTGGTCGCAGCAAGCGGCGCACTGATTCTCGGAATTGCCGCGCCGTTAGCCGTCCTCCTCGGCGGAATGCTCCTCATCGGCTTCGGGACGGGCGTCCACAAGACGGTTTCCATCAGACTGCTAGCGCGCGTCTACCCGAACAAAACCGGGCGCGCTCTCGGCCTGTTCGACACCCTCGGCACGTTTGGCGGAGTCGCGGCACCTACCGCGGTCGTTGTCGTAACGGATGCGGGAGACTGGCACGCGCTCTTTCTCGTCGGCGCAATCACGGGGGTCGCGCTCGCTGCTGGCGTTTTCTCACACGTCCCGCGCCGGGCATCGGATGGGCGTGACGACGCCGACATCGACGGCACTGGCGGCGCGAACAACCCGAATCGCGCCGGTTCCGAAACGAATTCGGGAGCGAACTCGGAGACGAACATCGCGTTCAAGCGGTACCTCTCGCTGTTCCAAAACCGTCGACTCTCGCTGTTCGTCGGGGTGACGCTCTGTTTCGGCTTCGCGTACAACGGCGTCGTGGCGTTCCTCCCCCTCTACCTTACCGACCGGGGGTTGACCGACGGAACCGCCTCGCTCGTCTACAGCGCGCTGTTCGCCGTGAGTTTCGTCCAAATCGTCACCGGCGACCTCTCCGACCGAATCGGACGACTGCCGCTCACCATCGCGGTTCTCGCCGTCGCGGCGGGTTCACTCGGAATGTTAGTCGTCGTCGGACAAGCGAGCGCGCTCGTCCTCGGGGCAACCGTCGTCGCGTTCGGACTCGGGAGTCACGGCTTTCGCCCGATTCGCGGTGCCTACCTCTCAGCGACGATTCCGGGCGACGTAGCCGGCGGCGGCCTCGGCCTCGTTCGAACCTTACTGATGGGCGTCGGCGCAATTGCGCCAGCGGTCGTCGGGGTCATCGCTGACGGGGCCGGATTCGCCGTCGCGTTCGGCCTGCTCGCGGTCATGATGGCCGGTTCGGTACTGTTCGCCGGTGCGACCGCACTTTCGAAATGATCCGTTTTGAATCATTCCGACGGCTCAATCGTTCGCAAAACCAGCGCGTATCAGAACAAAACCGCGGCTATCGAGAGAAGCGCGATGTCGAGAGCAGGGTACATCGACCCGAAAACATCGGAGTCGAGGAAAAATTCACCCGCGGTAACAAAACTGAGTACAGTGAAAACGACCAGCGTGACGATGCTGAACGCGAACGTTTTTCCGAATCCGACATTGGGACGGTACGCGACGAAAAGGACGGCGACGAAGAGCGTTCCAATCGACCCGAAATCCAATGGCGAGAGCGGAAGTGGATGGACGAACCACGCGTTAAGAAACATGGTGAGAAAGCTACTGACGGAGATGGCCAGACACCACCAGACACCGAGGATGCGAAGTGGTTTGTCGAGTGCGGTTCTGATGCGCCGGATGGCACGGTTTTTACCTGCACCGCTTATCATGCCCTCGTCAGTCTTGTTTCCTCCAGTGCGACCATCGTTTCGCCAATGCCGACGCACACCCTGTCACCGACGACGGCAGGCGGACTGCCGCCGACTGCCGAATCCGAACTGAACGCGAACAGTTGCTCACCGGTTTCGGAATCCAGTGCGACAACACCGGAATCGACCCCGGCGTAAATCGCCTCGTTTGTGACTGCGAGGCCGGAAACGTCGGTCAATAGGTTGGTCGACGCGTCCCATCGCGTGGTTCCATCGGACGCGTCGAGCGCGACGATGTGACCGTCTCGGGCGGGGTAAACGGCGTCCCCGTCGGTCGTCATCCACGAACCCGACCGCATCAGCCGACCACTTTACCGTTCCGTCCTGAACGTCCACCGCATGGAGCGTTTTGGTGCCGCCGTAGAGCGTTCCGTTTGCAATAGTGGGGACGGAGAGAAGAGGAGAGGGGGCGTTACCGGGGAATCCAGTTCGGGACAGTTCCCAGAGTTTGTCGCCAGTTTTCGCGTCGAGACCACCAGCGACTGAACCCGAATCCCCGGTTCCGACGAAAACGCTGTCCATGCAGGCGAGAGGAACCCAATCTCGGTTGGATTCCCAGCGCGGAATCCCGCTCTCTGCATCCAATGCGACGAGACCGTCCGAACTGCCGACCCGTGCCGAAATGAAAATGGTGTTTCCGACGCGGAGAATTTCGCGGAAGAAACTGCCTGCTACGAGCTTCCACTCGGCACGGACATCGACAACGGAGTATAGACCCGGTCGCGCGCTGTAGCATACGCCTCCCTGTCGTTCGTCGCCCCCGTCTCGCTTCCGACGGGCACGTGGTGCGGCTATTTCGTACTGGCATTACTGCTCGTGTCGGTCGTCTCATTCGCACTCGTCCTTGGAAACGAAGAGGAATAGCGAACAATAGACACCAACATCCATTGGATTTAACGAGTCGCGGGTGAACGACCGAGTAATGCAGTCCATCGACGAAGTTCACATCGCTCCGCTCGGGTACGAGTACGACCGAATCGTCGAACCGGTTCGAAAACACGGTGTCGATGTCCTCTATCTTCTCGAACACGACGGCCCGCCGAACGAGCGCCCGGTGTATCACGACGAACTGAAATCGGTTCTGGCGAACGACGGTATCGACGTTCGAAGCGAGGCCGTCGATCTGCTCGACATCTACGACGTGCTCGGCGTTGTGACGACGCTCGTCTCCGACCACGAGGACGACATCGTGCGCGTGAACGTTTCGAGCGGGTCGAAGCTCTCCGCTGTCGGCGCGGCAATCGCCTGCATGGCGACGAACGCCACGGCGTACTACGTCGAACCGGAAGGATACGCGCACCAAGACCGGGACGAACGCCAAAGCTACGGCTACGTCGGCGAAGAAGTTCTCCCGACATATCCAATCGAATCACCGACGCGCGACCAAGTCGCCGTGATGGATTACTTGGAGGAGGCAGACACGGAAGTGTACACACCGAAGAAAAAGGACATCATCAACTACGCCGAGAGCGCAGAGTTGTCGTTCATCTCGGAGAGCAGCCCAGCGAACGACAAGGCGAAGTTCGCACTGTTAAACGCCAATATCGTCGACCCACTCGCCGGAGATGGCTACGTGAACGTCTCAAAAGTTGGCCGCCAAAAACAGGTGACGCTGACCGAAACGGGCCGGGACGTGCTTCGTGCGTTTCGACATAAACTATAATGAGAATAGACACTTCGAAAGCAATTATTAGTTAGAATAGTATGCGAAGTAATGAGATTATGAATAGTTTTGATACTATCGATAGTTTTGTGATAGTACTGAATAGGTATCGAACGAATCAGTAGTTGATGACGACGTAGCGCCCTCCCCCACGCGTCCCCGACGATACCCGGGCGTTGGTTCCCCCCCACTTCGACCCTCGCTGGACTCCGGTACAACCGAGTCCAGTTCGCCGAACCTCCACGACCACCCCTGAATCCCCGCCGACGCTTCGGCCCTCCCCATCAATCGTCGTCGGACGGACGCTACTCGTCATCGGTTTGCCCCACGGCAAATCACTTCTCCACAAAAAATTAGCACGCCCGTAGACTCTTCGCCTGAAGTGTACCAATTCGGTCACTCCGCCGGAGTTACCTCGACCGCTATCCGTTCATCCGAATGTATTCCATCAGACCGCGTATCGTCGCCTGCAAATCCGCCTTGTCCACCGGCTTTTCGAGAATCGTTTGTGCGCCCCTGCTGACCGCCTTCTGACGCATCGCTGGCGGTATCTGCGCGGCGAGGACAAGCATCGGAATGTCGCGGTTGTTGAGTTGTTCGCACCGCTTCCAGATGTCCTCGGTGAAGCCGTCCACGTCGAGGACGGCGAGCGCCACGTCGTCCCGAACGGAGAGCAGTTCGTCGAACTCGTCCATGCTCGTCGCTATTTCGACGTCGTAGCCGCCGTTTTCGAGTAATCCGGCGAGCAGTTCGAGGTTTCGTTCGCGCTTCCCGAGAGCGAGGATGAGTGCCGCCTCACCCATCGTGCGTCTCCGATGACTGTTGGGCCATCTCCGGCGAACCCGAGAGAACGCTGTTGAGTTGGGTGAGTGGTTCTCCAACTTTGAGACCATGTTCGGTGATTTCGAACTCGCGGAGCGTGCGCTCGAAGTCGCTCGTTCGCTTTTTCAACACGCCGATGGCCTTTCGCATCTCGCCCGTAACTTCGAGGTGGCGCAGAAAGATTATATTGTCCGCGAGATAGCTGATTCCGGCTTCCGTGGCTTGGAACTCGCCGGTGATGGTGTCGATTTCGTCCACGAGGATGACGGTAACGCCCATGTTCTTGAGGTAGCGACAGAGCGAGTGGAGTTTTCTCACCAACACGCGTTCGTTGTCTTCCCGAAGGGAGAGCTTGTAGCCGTCGATACCGTCAATCATGACGATGCTGGTGTCGTTTTCCTCCACGTCTTTCCGAACTCGGTAGGCGAACTCGGTGGCGGAGCAGTCGAGGGGTTTCATCTCCTCCACTTCGAGCGACCCCTGTTCTTGCATCTGTTTGACCGGGATGTTGATGGTTTCGCTCCGTTGGCGGAACGTCTCCAGCGTTTCCTCGAACATATACATGACGGACCGCTCACCTCTGCCCGCGGCCTCTTTCATGAACTGCGTACCGACCGTCGTCTTCCCGACGCCGGTCGGGCCGCTAAAGATGCTGATGGTCCCGCGTTCGAGACCGCCGTGGAGCAGTTGGTCGACTTCTGGAACGCCCGAAGAGACGGATTCGATTTCGAACGTTCGGGAGTGGTTGATCGGTGAAATGTTTGGATACACCGCGAGGCCCCCCGATTGAATTCGCATAGCGTGGTCGCCCTCGTTGACCGACGAGCCGCGGAATTTCGGGACGCTGATGGTACGCCCGTGCGTGGAATGTTTCAGTTCAATCGTGCCGTCGGTCATGTACTGCAAGTCGTCGTCAGATGATTCGTCGCTGTGTTGGGAGGTAAAGAGAACCGTCGCACCCTGCTCTTTCAGATAGTGCATAAACGCGATGACCTGCTTTCGGAACTGATACTCGTCCGAGGTCAGATGCCGCAGACGGGTGAGCGGGTCAATGAACACCCGGTCGGGGTCGATGGATTCGACCCGCTCCGTAATTGCCCGCGTAAGCGGTTCCTGTTCGACTTCGCTCGGTCTGAAAATATCGTATGATTGTTCATCGACGAACACGTCAGAATCCGGACTCAAATCGAGAAAGTGAACGTTCGAGAGGTCGATGTCGAGCGTCGATGCGTTGTCCCGAATGTCATCCGCGGTTTCCTCAAGGTTGACGAACAGAACCGTCTCACCGGCCTCGACGCCGGCGGTGAGATAGTTCATTCCGAGAATCGTCTTTCCTGTCCCCGGGTCGCCTCGAAGAAGGTAGCTTCGTTTCGCAATGAACCCCCCTCGCAAAATTTCGTCGAGCCCCGATGTTCCGGTCGGTATTTTTGTCAGTTGGCTGTTACTCATGCGCAGCGTTGCTATACCTGCTCAGTGGAACGGTATATTTCTACCGAAGTGCGCAGTCTCGAAAACATCTAAGTGTGGTAGTCGTTCAATGATTTATAAAATTCGAACAACCAGCGCAGTTTTATTTCGACGGCGCATTCGAACAAACGAGGATGTACCGCGATTGTTCGCATTCGCTCCACTCGGGCGCGACGGTGTACCCCGGCGACCCGCCCGTGAACTGCACGCCGCACGCCACCCACAAGGCGGACGGCTATCGGGTCACCGACCTCGAACTCGGAACCCACAGCGGAACCCACGTCGATGCGCCTCGCCACACCGAACCCGAGGGCCGAACTCTCGATTCGTTTCCTATCGAAACGTTCGTTTTCGACGCACTGCTGGTTGACTGTCGGGAGAAAGAGGCACGCGAACCGATTCGCCCCGCCGACCTTCCCGAATCGACCGACGACGACCTGCTCGTCTTTTACACCGGATGGGACGCCCATTGGGGAACTGACGACTATTTCAACCACCCCTATCTGACAGCCGAAACCGCGAGGTGGTGCGCAAACCACGACTACCACGTCGGCATCGACGCGCTAAACGTCGACCCGACGCCAAGCGAAAACGCGACCGACGAACCGGGGCCTGAAGACGCCGACGAACCGACGGGCGTTCCCGCCCACCACGAACTGCTCGAAACCGACCACCTCATCGTGGAAAATCTGACCAATCTCGACGGATTGCCGCGTCGGTTCGCGCTCTCCGCATTGCCGCTTTCTGTGCGGAATGCCGATGGTGCGCCGATTCGTGCGGTTGCGGAGTATTGAGCGTAAACGGGGCTCTCCCGCGGTTGCGCTCAGGGCAGATGGCATGCGAACACGTCGTCGTGAAGCGTCTCCGTAACAGTATTCAAAATGGTTTTCAAATTCTGCGTGTCGTACTGGTTGTACCGAACGAGGGTGTCCAGCGCCTCCTCGTCGCCCGCCTCGTACTGGTGCCAGAGTCGAACCGCGTCCCGCCCGCCGATATCCATGCCGCCGCGGCCGACGCCGAGTTCGTTTTCCACCGCGCTCAAGCCGCCGGAGAGGCCGAGTCGCTTACAGGTATACATCAAATCGAGGTGTGGGGCGTCCATCGACAGGTCGAAGTTGTGTTCCAAAAACGGTTGGTCGAACCGCTTGCCATTGAACGAAACGAGCAGGTCGGATTCTGAAAACTCGTGCCGGAGGGCATCGGTCGTGAGGTCGTCGCCGCGAACGAGCGTCTTCGTCTCGCCGCCTCGATGCAAACTGACGGTCGTGACGACGCTCGAATACTTGCTCAGGCCGGTCGTTTCGATGTCGAAAAAACAGGTGCTCTCCCGAAAGTTCTCGTACAGTCGCCAGTTCTCGCCGCTCGGAAATTCGGACGCGAAGTACCGCGAATTGCCGTCGTCCAGTTGCTCGCTCGCCGTGGCGATGAACGACTCGATTCTGTCACCCGTCGCGTTGCCGACGAGCGACGGATCGAACTCGTCCCAATCGGTTGCCCCGTTTTGCCACAGTTTCTGCTCCGTCTTCTCGCCCACCCCGCGGACGGGAATGAAACTGTTCTCGATTCGCATTGCCGGATGATTTGACGAGAGGCTTAAAGACGTTGTCTCTTGCGGGCGAAAATAACCAGCGAGGTGACAGCAACGACGAACCCGAATCCGGAGTATCTATCGTTCTTGTCTCATTGAACGGTGAATGTAACCTGATCGGGGAGTCATCTGAAGTATCAAGAGCGAAGAATTTTAGATCACCGCATCAACATCCCGCGAATCGTCGCCCGAAGGTCGACTGTATCGACCGGTTTTTCGAGGATGGAACGAACGCCGCGGCTGATCGCCTCGCGTCGAACGTGCGCGGGTGTCGATGGGGTGAAGACAACGGATTGAGCACCTTGTTCGTGCAGATAGCCGCATCGTTTCCACAAGTCCGCCGAAAACCCCTCCATATCGAGGATGGCGATTTCGATCGATTCGTCCTCGCAGAGAGCGGCGTCGAACTCCTCGACGGTGGTCGTGAGACGCGCCGTGCAACCTTCTTGGTCGACGAGGTTGGAGAGCAGTTCGAGGTTTTGTTCGTTCTTGCTAAGGACGAGAACAACGGAGCTACCGCCCATTTTCAAGTGTGGAGGCGGATTTGGGTCCGGTCCACTCCGGCGCGCCCGACAGAACGCCCCGAAGCCCGGTGAGCGGTTCGCCGACTTCGAGGCCGTGGTCGGTGATTTTGAACTCGCGGAGCGTGCGCTCGAAATCGCTCGTCCGCTTTTTCAACACGCCGATAGCTTTTCGCATCTCGCCAGCAATTTCGAGATGGCGCAAGAAGACGATGTTGTCGGCGAGGTAACTGATTCCGGCTTCAGTGGCTTGGAACTCGCCGGTGACGGATTGGATTTCGTCCACGAGGATGACGGAGACGCCCATATCCTTGAGGTAGCGCGACAGCGTGTGAAGCTTTCTAACGAGCATCTCGTCGTTCTCACCGCTGACCGAGAGCTTGTACCCCTGCAAGCCGTCTATCATGACGATGTCCGTCTCGTTCTTCTTGACTTCGTTCCGAACTTCGCGGGCGAACTCCATCGCCGAGTGGTCTAAGGGTTCGACCTCTTCGACTTCGAGCGCGCCTTGTTCCATCATTTCCCCGACGGGGATATCGATGGCCTCATTTCGGCGCATGAACGTCTCCGTGCTTTCCTCGAACATGTAGATAACCGACCGTTCGCCCCTGCTTGCGGCCTCCTTCATAAACTGGGTTCCGGCGGTTGTCTTGCCGACCCCAGTCGGGCCGCTCAACACCGTGACCGTCCCGCGCTCGATACCGCCGTTAAGCAGGTCGTCGATTTCGGTGACGCCGGACGGAATCGGTTCGGCGACGAACTCGGCGTCGTGACCGACCGTCGTCAGTTCCGGATAGACGGCGAGACCACCCTGTTCGATTCGCATCGAGTGTTTTCCTTCCCTGATGGACGACCCGCGAAATTTCGGCACCGAAATGACGCGGCTCATATCTGGCTGTTCGAGTTGGATGGTGCCGTCGGTCATGTACTGTAGGTCGTGGTCGGGTGAATCCGGCGTACTCTCCGAGGTGAGCAGTATCGTCGCCCCTTGTTCTTTCAGGTAGCGCATGAACGCCATGACTTGCTTTCGGAACTGATAGGTATCCGACGTGAGATGACGAAGTTTCGTCAGCGGGTCGATGAACACCCGGTCGGGTGCTATCGACTCGACACGCTCGGTAATCGCCGTGGTAAGCGGTTCCTGTTCGACTTCGCTCGGCGAGAAAATATCGTATGATTGGTCGTCAACGAAGATATCAGAATCCGGGCTCAAATCGAGAAAGTGAACGTCGGAGAGGTCGATTCCCAACGTTACTGCGTTCGCTCGGATGTCCTCCTCTGATTCTTCTAAGTTGACAAACAGAACCGTCTCATCGACCTCGACACCGGCGGTGAGGTAGTTCATTCCGAGAATCGTCTTTCCTGTTCCCGGGTCGCCCCGAACGAGATAACTCCGTCCTGGAATAAGTCCACTGTGCAGTATCTCGTCCAGTCCAGACACGCCCGTCGATATTCGCTCTGGTGGACTGTGGATCATACCCTAGTATAGAATCACCGTAATACGCATATATCTCTATTGGGCGTGAAAGGAAGAAATAGCGGAGAGGGAGTCGTTACGTCGCTTTAATCGATTTCGATGCACAAATCTATAACTAAAGATACTATATCGGAGAAAATCCGACGCATCCGTCGTAATTGTATATATCATTAAATGTAACATTACTCGGGCGGACTTCGGAGTACGCGATCCGGAATAGCAGATGGGGGACGAATAACAAAGGGCGATGAATCCGTATCTTCTACGATTGCGTGGTAGCGCTGAGCGGGAATCTCGTAGATTTCGCGAGGTTCCCACAACGGACCACGCAGGGTGAACAACACGATGTCAGAGGCGGATAAATATCCGGAAGACACGTCACGTCGTCGCTTCGTCAAGGGGGTCGTCGGAAGCGCGGCGTTGGCAGGTATCGGGACTGGAACGGTTGCAACGCTAAAATCCGCGACGGCACCGTCCGGCGCAGGGGGTGGTATCGTTCAGTACTACGGCGTCGAAAACACCGCGGGACCGGCACCGCGACCGATGCCGCAGATTCCGGTCGAAGTAGAGGACAATGGAGACGTGAAAGGTCTCTGGCCGGAGTTAAAAGAGGAGCAACAGGAAGGTCGCACGATAACCGTCGCCGAACAGCAAATTGGCGGCGTCACGTACTCGTCGGAGTGGTTCCAGTACTGCGGCGTCCAGACGTATCCCGGCATCGCGCCGGACGCAGACCAAGATAACTATTTCCGCTACGCGCCGTCCTCACAGTACGAATGGCAGTCGTCGGAGGTAGAGGGTGGAGCCATCGTCAACGTCAGCGATTTCGAAGATTACGAGTCGTGGGGGAACGAAATCGGGCAGTCGGGACTCGGAAAACCCGCCGTCGCGACGTGGCGCTCACAGGAGGTTCCCGCGAGCGGCACGATTCCCGTACAAATCATCAGAAGTACACGAGTCGAGGAGATGGCCAACAACAACCAGTGGTTGGGCGCAAGCACGCAGAGCGGCTTCATTGCCATCATGGACAAATGCACGCATTTCTGCTGCGTGCCGCTGTTCAAGGGCGACCCCGGAAGTGCGAAGTTCGGTGCCGCGGACGAGATTTACTGTCCGTGCCACCAGTCGGTGTACGACCCGTTCAGTATCGAACGAACGTCGTTCGTCGCGCTTCCGCGGCCCGATGACGACTCCGGAAGCTCCAGTGAATAAGACCCTTCGACGCCACCAGTCACGATGGTCAATCGGCCCGTTCGGGCCGCACGGTTGGACGCGCCGAAAACGGGTTCGCCGTCGCACGGATAACCGCGACGGCGCCGACTGCGAAACACCCGAAACCGGCCAGTGTGACCAGCGGCGAGGTGACGTTCGCCATCGCGCCGCCAGCGGTTCTGGCGACCAGAAAGACGAGCGCGTGAACCATCGAGACGCCGCTGAGCGTTGTCGCTCGTCCGCGGGAGGCGACTCGGTCGTTGACGAACGTGCTTCCGAGCGTGTCCGTGACCGTGTTAGCCCCGCGAGAAAGAAAGAACACGGGCAGGGCGACGGCGGGAACGGAACTAGCGACGAGGAGGCCGACGGCGCTCGCCGTCGGCCCCACCACAAACCATCTCCTAACGCCGATTCGGCGGCCGATCGCGGCGGCGGTCGAGGAACCGACCGCCGCGGCGAGCATGAGGCCCGCGTACAGCGGGCCGAGTGTGGACGGCCGAAATCCGATGGACAGCGCCACCGGTTGAACGAACACCTCGACCGTTTCCGGTACCGCGAGAACGATTCCGGAGAGGATGACGAACGACCGAACCGTCGGGTTCGAAACGACCGAGACGAGTGCGGTTCGCGCTTCTGCGAGCGAAAATCCCTCGTCCGAACGGGAGGCGTCGGGTTCCGGAAGCGTCAGCACGACCAGCGCGCCAATCGCGGTCAGCACGCCTGCGAACAAAAACGGTAGGGCCGACCACTGTTCGTAGAGCGCACCACCGACCAAGGCGGAAACCGCGGCGGAAGCGTAGAAGACGCCGGTGGCTCTCCCGCGAACGCGGGTGTACGAACCGGTCGCGTCGTGGTCGTTTAGCATGTCGTACAGCCACGCGTCGGTGCTTCCCGATCGGAAGGTGGCGGCGACGCCCCAGAATCCCCAGAAGGAGACGAACCCGACGAGAGAATCGACGAACGCGAAACCGAAGTGGGTTACGGAGATGAGGACGGAACCGACGAAGAGGCTGTTTCGGCGACCGATTCGGTCGCCAACGTAGCCGGTCGGAATCTCGCCGAGGAGCGTTCCGGCGAAGAACATCCCGGCGGCGAGGCCGACGCCAGCGAGGTCGAGCCCTTGCGAGAGCGCGTGCACCGTGAGAATCGGGTAGACGAATCCACCGGAGGTGAGGCCGCGATAGCCGTAGAACCGAAGGACGAGTGAATCGATGGATGCGTGAGCGTGTTGTGACATCGAGTGTAGTGTTCGTAATCGAAGAAGCAGACGAGGGTAATAATCGCTCGTAGAAAATCAGTTCAGTTGTCGAAATTACACGATTTACAGTCGTCTCCGACACCAATCAGTAGCTTTTGTTCGGCTCTTCGCGTCGTTTCAGTCGATGGATTCCGCGGCAGTCGAACCAGCCGACGAACACGTTCGAGACGCCTTCCAACTGCTGGCGGACGAAACCCGACTGGAAATCCTCTTCGCGCTCTGGAACGCGCCGGAGTGGACGGCGACATTCACGGAACTGAAAGACGCCGTCGGGATGCGCGACAGCGGCCAGTTTCAGTACCATCTAAACCAACTCGCTGGAACTTTCATCCGGCAAGTCGACGACGGGTACACTCATCTCGCTAGCGGAATTGCACTGTATCGAACGATGTTAGGGAGTGTGGCTGGAACCGAGTCAATTGACCCGATTTCGCTCAATGAATCCTGCCCCAACTGTGAAAATCGGCTCCAACTGACCTACGAGAATCAGGTTTTCTACGCACGCTGTTCGACCTGCGACGAAACTCTGTTTAGTTCGCCCTTTCTCCCGGCCGGACTCGGCAATCGAACCGACGACGAACGACTCTGGGCGTTCGATCGCTGGACGCGCCGAATGGTCGGGAATCTCCGCGATGGCGTCTGTCCGTGGTGTGCGAGTACGGTCAACCACGAACTTTCCGGCGAATCCTCGGCAGATGAAACGGATTCTGACGTTCGAATCGTTCACACCTGCAATCGCTGTGGCGGATTCTTGAAAACGACCGTCGGGGAAACCGTCATCGACCACCCCGCCGTGATTTCGTTCTTCTACGACCACGGCAAAGACATCACCACGATTCCCCACTGGAAGCTCGATTTCTGTATGAGCGACTCGGGAGTAGAACTGATTTCGGAAGAACCGACTGAGATACGACTGACGATTCGAGAGGCGGGAGACGAACTTACTCTCACGCTTGACGAAGATTTCACTATCACCGAAAGCAGACGGTTGAAACCGCAAGACGGCACTCGCAATTAAACACCGACAGGACGCCAATTGTCACCCGCAATCTCCAGAGACCACCCAGGCGAAGCTTTATAGCCGAAAACGAAGCAGTCGAAGGCGATGGTCGACGAAACCGGGAGTCCCGAATATCGTTACAAGGGCTCCCCCTCCTCGGCGAACCTCCGCGAAATAGCGCGATTTTTCCTGAAAATTGGGTTCGTGGGATTCGGCGGGCCGCTGGTCCACATCGCCATGATGGAGGACGAACTCGTCGGCGAGAGCAGCCGGGAGTGGTCGGACGAATCGACGTTCATGGAAGGTCTCGCCATCTGCAACATGCTTCCCGGTCCGGCCTCGACGCAGCTCGGGATATTCATGGGATGGGTTCGCGGCGGAACCCCCGGCGCGATCGTCGCCGGGTCGTGTTTCATGCTTCCGGCCTTCGCCATCATCATCGCGCTCTCGTACCTGTATTTCGCCTACGGGGAACTGCCCGCGATACAGAACGGACTGCTCTACGCCGTCAATCCCGTCGTCATCGGCCTTATCGTCGGGTCGGCCTACTCGATGGCGCGAAGCGCGCTGGGGCAGGCGGAAGCCGATTTCGCGTTCGAAATCGGCGGCGATTCGTGGACGATAGACGTGAAGCTGCTCTTCCTGCTCGTCGCCGCACTCGTCGCGACGGTTCTGTTCAACCCGAATCCGGTGCTGGAGTTCGCGGTGGCCGGCGTAGTTGCCCTCCTCGTCTATCGCCGTGAGTGGGTCGCGTCGAACCTCGACCGCGTGTCGCTCGCGGCAATCGTCAGCCTCTCACTCACAGGACTGTATCTCGCCCGCGACAGAATCGTTGACCTCGCATCTTCTGGGGCCAGACGAACCGGCGTGTACGGCACAGTCGCCAGCATCGTCGGAACGCTGTGGGCGAACACGTGGCTAAAACTCGTCCTGTTCATGCTTTACACCGGGTCGTTCATCTACGGCGGCGGACTGGTGCTCATCCCCTTTATCGAGAAGTACGTCGTCATCGAGTTCGGGTGGATGGACACCGCGACGTTCGTGGACGGCATCGCACTCGGCCAACTGACCCCCGGTCCGGTGGTGATGACGACCGCGTTCGTCGGCTACGAGTTACTGCTTCCGCAGGGCGTTCCGATGGCCGTCCTCGGCGCATTCGTCGCCGCACTTGCGGCGTTCGCACCCTCGTTCGTATTCATCGTGGCGATGTTCCCTTACGTGGCGAAAGTGCGCGACAATCCGCAGGTCAGGATTGCACTGGTCGGAATCAACGCCGCTGTCGTCGGTGCGATTTTGGGAGCGACCGTCTCGCTGGCACGGGAGGCAATCATCGACCCGCTCACCGCCGCACTCGCAGTCGCGACCTTCGTGCTGTTCGTCCGCGGGGTGCAAGCGGCGACGCTCATCCTCGGCGGCGGGTTCGTCGGCTTCGCGGTATTTTACCTGCTCTGAAAATTCGACGGGAGCTGGATCGTATTAAGCGGTGGAATCCGTCCCATTCGTGCGGATTTCTGGAAATCC
This sequence comes from Haladaptatus pallidirubidus, assembly GCF_020700235.1. Classification (GTDB taxonomy): domain Archaea; phylum Halobacteriota; class Halobacteria; order Halobacteriales; family Haladaptataceae; genus Haladaptatus; species Haladaptatus pallidirubidus. Next base: position 2,270,060 of record NZ_CP085301.1, read on the forward strand.
ATCCAGGTAACTTTCCAGAAATCTATCCATATAGATAGACAGAAAGCAATAGAGCCGAGATAGCTAAAATACTCTCTTTCTCCGCAGCCGGAATTACGGTGCGATAGCGGTTTTAAGGCGAGTCGCGGTGCATCGGTGCGATGAAAGACCCGGAAGGAACGCGGGGGAACCGCACGACTAAGACGGAAACGACCCTACATCGAACCATGAGAATCCTCGTGGACGGGGAGTGGCAGACGGACGCCTACGAAACGACGAACGACGAGGGCGAGTTCGAGCGACAGACCACGACGTTTCGGGAGTGGGTCGAAGCCGACGAGGACGCCGAATTTCCGTCAGAGTCGGGGCGATACCATCTCTACGTCTCATACGCCTGTCCGTGGGCGCACCGGACGCTGGTCACGAGAGCTCTGAAAGGACTCGAAGACGCGATTTCGGTGTCGATAGTCGATCCCTACCGGCGAGACGACGGATGGGAGTTCTCGCCCGAAAGATCGGGATGTACCGCGGACACCGTCAACGGGACGGAATATCTGCGGGACGTGTACACCGAAGCAGACCCGGAGTTTACGGGCCGCGTGACGGTGCCGGTGCTGTGGGACAAACGGAAAGAAACCATCGTCAACAACGAGTCGGCGGATATCATGCGGATGTTGGACACCGCATTCGACAGCGTGGCGGAGCGGGACGTGACGTTCTATCCCGAGGCGTACCGCGGTGAAGTGGACGAAACCATCGAGGCGATTTACGAACCCGTCAACAACGGCGTCTATCGGGCGGGATTCGCGGACACCCAATCGGCGTACGAAACGGCGGTAACCGAGTTGTTCGACGCGTTAGACCACTGGGAGACCGTCCTCGCCGACCAGCGGTATCTCGTCGGGGAGAAACTGACGGAAGCCGATTTCGCGATGTTCACGACACTCGTGCGATTCGACGCGGTGTACGCGACGCATTTCAAATGTAACCTGCGACGAATCACGGACTATCCGAATATGCGGAACTACCTGAAGGAGTTGTACCAATTGCCGGGTGTCGCAGAGACGGTTCGAATGGACCACATCAAGGAACACTACTACCGGAGCCACACCGACATCAATCCGAAACAAATCGTTCCGAAGGGGCCGGAACTCGACTTTGAGAACGAACACGACCGGGAGCGATTGGCAGGCGGGCCGCCGAAAGAACTTCGGCAATAGCATCACCCAAACGTGGTTTTTTGGAATCTCGATTGTTAAAGAATATCATGGCACGACAGACGGTGTCCCACGACGAGGACGGCCTCATTTACGAATTTACGCCCGACATCGAACCGGTGTACACTGCGGAAAGCGGCGAATCGCTGACCGTCGAAACCGTAGACAGTCTCGGCGGCGCGGTACAGGAGGACAGTGACTTCGTCGCCGACGTTCCCGCCGAAGTCAACGGCGCCACCGGACCGGTTGCAGTCGAAGGCGCGGAGCCGGGCGACGTGCTGAAAGTCGAAATCGAGGACGTGCGGGTCACCGAAGACCGCGGGCGAGTGCTGACGATTCCGGGGTTCGGCCTCCTGCACGATTCCCCGACATCGAGGAACCGAGAACCAGAGTGACGCCGGTAGAAAGCGACTCGATTCGATTCGGCGAAATCGACGTACCGATTCGACCCTGCATCGGCACGATTGGAGTCGCTCCGGCGGACGAATCGTACACGACGCTCGTGCCGCACGACCACGGCGGAAACCTCGATACGACGGATATGACCGGCGGAACGACCGCTTACTTCCCGGTGTTTCAGGAGGGTGCGATGCTCGCGATGGGCGACTCGAAAGCGGCGATGGCCGACGGGGAGATGTGCGGAACCGGGGCGGAAATCGGCACGGACATCGACGTCACGGTGACGGTGTTGTCGGATCCCGCGTTCGAACTCTCACGGCCCGTGGTCGAAACCGCGGAGGCCTGGAAAACAATCGCGAGCGCGGAAACCCTCAAAGCGGCGTGTCGGTTGGCGAACGAGGACGCGATTGCCCTGCTCGCAACTGAACACGGGTTCGATGAGACTGACGCTCACCTGTTTTCGAGTCTCGTCGGCGGATTGGAAATCTCGCAGGTGGTTGACCCGCTCGTCACGGTCAGAAATTCGATTCCGAAGAGGTACCTTTCCTCGCCGTTCTAAGCGGTCGGTCTCACGCGTTCTCGTCCTTGCCCTCGCGGAGTTTTCGCCGCTGAATCTTGCCGGTCGTCGTCTTCGGCAGTTCGGAAACGAACTCGATTTCGCGGGGATACTCGTATTTGGCCAGTTTGTGGCGTACGAGACTGCGGATTTCCTCTCTGAATGATTCGCCCCCGTCTCGGGATTCGACCGGTTGCACGAACGCCTTGACTATTTCGCCGCGAGTTTCGTCCGGAACCCCGACGACGCCGACCTGTTCCGCGTCCGGATGTTCCAGTATCGAGCTTTCGACTTCGCCCGGCCCGACGCGGTAGCCGCTCGTGATAATCACGTCGTCGTCGCGGGATTTGAACCAAAAATAACCGTCCGAATCGCGACAGCCGAGGTCGCCGGTCAGATGCCAGCCGTCGAGGGTCGTGGTTGCCGTTTTTTCCGGGTGGTTCCAGTACTCCGTGAAGACGATCGGGTCGTTTTCGCGTTCGACCGCAATCATTCCCACGTCGCCGACGGGTTTCTCCTCGCCGGAAACGGGGTCGATGACGGCGACCTCGTGGCCCGGCACCGGCTTTCCCATACTCCCGGCGCGAACCGGAAACCAGTCGCGACAGTTCGACACCAGGAGGTTCGCTTCGGTTTGGCCGTACAGTTCGTTGACCGAAACGCCGTCCAGTTCCGTTTCGGCCCAGTCCATGATTTCTGGGGGGAGCGGTTCTCCTCCGGAGCAGATACTTCGAAGCGACAGTTCGTATTTTTGTGCGGGATTCTCGATGCCCATCATCATCCGAATAGCAGTGGGTGGGAGGAACGTGTCCGTGACGGAAAACCGTTCTAACAGTTCGTAGGCGGTTTCGACGTCGAAACCGCCCATCGGACATCCGACGACTGTTTGGCCGTAATGCCACGCCGGAAACACCAAATCTCCCAGCGCGCCTATCCACGCCCAATCCGCGGGCGTCCAGTACACCGAATCGGCGGGCGAACCCGCCGATTCGGCAGTTCGCTCGAAGTACATGTGAAACGCAGGACAGTGGCCGAGCCAAAGGTCGTGGGTGTGCAGGACGCCCTTCGGCGGGCCGGTCGAACCGCTGGTGTAGATGATGATGGCGGGCGTATCGCGGGTCGTTTCCGCGATGTCGAACGAATTCGACCGTCCCGAACAGAATTCCTCGAAATCGTAGCTGTCGCGGTCGCTGGGGTTTTCGTCGCCATCGAGAGTGCTTCCGTCGCCGACGGAAGCACTCCCGTCAACTTCGATGACGTGTTCCAACTCCGGGCAATCGTCCCGAACCGTATCGACCGTCGATCGAACGGTGGAATCCACGACCGCCACGTTCGCACCGCTGTCGTTCAGTCGATACCGCAGGGCGTCCTCGCCGAACAGAATCGAAAGCGGGAGCGAAATCGCGCCGAGTTTCCAGCAGGCGAGATGGGTCAGCGGATTCGCGGGTTTCTGCGGAACGACGACAGAGACTCTGTCGCCTCGTTCGACGCCGAGGTCGGAGAGGCCGTTTGCCAGTCGGTTCGAGCGAACGTCCAAATCACGAAAGGAGTAGGTTTCGCGCCGACCGTCAGGGTAGCACTGTTCCAGCGCAGTTGCGTTCCCGTCGTCGTGTTTCCGAAGCAGGTCGTGAGCGATGTTGTAGTCGTCGGGAATGGCGTCCCACGAGAACTCGCTTCTGGCTTCCTCGTAGGAGGGAAAGTCGGGTGCGAGATGCCAAGCCATGCCACTGTATTTCGAACCATCTCGTATAAGTTCGTCTGTCGTTGCGCGAGAAATCACTCGCCGTCGGATTTATTGTATCTCGGAAACTGTAGCCTGCATGAACACCGACAGAGACGACCTAACGGACGAGTTCGACTTCGACGGCGAACTTCCGGACACCGTCAATCGGGCCGCAATCGAACGGATGCGAACCGTTGCGAGAGTGTTCGACGACCTCGTCCGCGTCCCGGGAACCGATTTCCGCGTCGGAATCGACCCGGTTCTCGGGGCGCTTCCGGGGGTTGGCGACGTGATCAGCGCCGGACTCTCGCTGTACATCGTCCTCGAAGCGGCGTGGTTGGGCGTCTCGTTCACGACGCTGCTGCGGATGATAGGGAACATCGCTATCGACGTGGTCGGCGGGTCGATACCGATAGTCGGCGGCATCGTGGACGCTGTGTGGAAGGCGAACAGGCGCAACCTCGAACTGGTGCTTTCCGACCTCGCGAACGAACCGGGAAGCGAAGGCTTCGGAGACGGTGACGACGTCGTCGAAATCGAAGTCGAATAATCGGAAACCAAACCGGGAAAACGTATTTTTAGGCTCGATGAGCAATCTATTCGTATGGTAATGAAAGAGTCCGAGGCCGAAATCGAGCGCGACGACCCGGTGCCGAACTTCGAACTGCGCGGTACCGACGAGGAAACCTACACGCTCGACGATTTCACAGAGTACGAGGCGATCCTGCTGGTGTTCACCTGTAATCACTGTCCCTACGCGCAGGCGAAATTAGACCTGCTGAACGACATCGCAGAGGAGTACGACGAGGCGGCTGTCGTCGGCGTGAACTCGAATGACGCCGATGAGTACCCGGACGACTCCTTCGAAGCCATGCAGGAGTGGGTCGAAGACGGTCGAATCCGGTACGACGCTTACCTTCACGACGAGACGCAGGGGGTGGCAAAAGCATACGGCGCGGTCTGTACGCCCGACCCCTTCCTCCTGCGAAACGAAGGGAAGAAAGCACAAAGCGCCTCAGAACGGTCGAACGGCGGCGAGTCGCGAGACGATACGTTCACCCTCGCTTATCACGGGCGGCTGGACGACGCGCTGAATCCCGACGAAGTACCCACGGAGTTCCACATCCACGACGCAATCGAGTCCGTGCTGGCGGGCGAGGACGTGGACTTGGAGTTCCTCCCGTCGCGGGGTTGTTCTATCAAGTGGAAGTGAGATAGCCGGAAACGAAGCGTCGAGGTAACGCGCATGTCAGGACGAGACGTGGGAGTAACCGAATCATGCAGCCGTCGTTTATAACTTGGCTTCCGTATTGGTTGTGAGTATGTCCGAGACGACAGACGACACGTCCGAGAAAGACATTACAAAAACGACCGCGTTCAGGGTCGCCCGACTGCTGTACGGCGGTATCATCGTGTTCACCGCCATCTCCGGGCTTCGGAATATCGATGCACAAGCCGCCTACGCCGAATCGAAGGGGATTCCGATGCCGGAGGAGTCGGTCGTATCATCGCATGGACTCCTGCTTCTCGGTGGCCTCGGCATCGGTTTGTGGCGCTTTCCCGCACTGGCGGCCAGTTCCATCGTCGCGTTCTTCGTCGGCGTCACCCCGACGATACACGACTTCTGGGAGCGAGAGGGACAGGAGCGACAGAACGAGAAAAATCACTTCCTGAAAAACGTCGCGCTCGCGGGTGCAGCACTCGCATTCCTCGGCGTCGGCGAGAAAAAAGGGTAAATCCGGCGAGTTCTGCGGTAGCTATCGCCGAACTCGTTCGACGCGCTTTTGTCCCCGCTCTCTGGCGAGTTCGAATTTGGCCCGCGCGACGGGTCGTTTCTCGCCGATGACCGCGCCGACGAGTGCGCCGATGGCACCGCCGGTACTCGCCGCCCTGCTGTTGATTAATCCCCCGAGACCTCCACCGATTGCCCCGCCGATTGCGGCGTGACGAGCGCGACTGATGGCGCGCTCGATGCGAATGGAACGCATAGGAGGAAGAACGTCGTGCAACCAGATAAATGGTTCTCGGGAAGAAATGCGCGGAGAGACATAAATTTAATCCGAAATAACACCGTTACAGTATAGTGTCTCTCAGGTCGTCGCTTTTGGTCTTGCTCGTCGTCTTGGCGGTCGTTCTCGCGGGATGTTCATGCTCGCAGTTTGGCACGACGCAGACCGCGGAGGGCGAAACGAACGGCGAGGAGTTGACGGTCACCGTCACGAGAATCGTGGACGGCGACACCGTGGAGTTCGAATACCGAAACGGGACGCAGGAGACGGTCCGATTGCTCGGCGTGGACACGCCGGAGGTTCACACGGCAAACGACCCGGAAGAATTCGAAGGTGTTCCGAACGACGATTCGGGCGCGGGCTGCCTTCGCAACTGGGGTCACAAGGCGAGCGAGTTTGCTCGAAGCGTACTCGCGGACGAGCGGGTGACGATTTCCCTCGACCCGAACGAAAGCCCGCGAGACAGATACGACCGACTGCTGGTGTACATCCGCGACGACGGAAAATCGTTCAACCACCAGTTGGTGAAGCAGGGTTACGCTCGCGTCTACGACAGCGATTTTGTCAGGAACGAGCGATTCTATTCCGCGGAGTCGGCAGCCCAGCGAGGAAAAATCGGGTTGTGGAAGTGCAGGGATGGTTCGGGTGGTTCCCGAACCACGAAAAACAGTGACGGCGCAACCGGGCTTTCCGTCCCCCAAATTCACGCCGACACGGCGGGCAACGACCACGAGAATTTGAACGACGAGTACGTCGTCCTGAAAAACGGCAGAACCGACACCCTTGCCCTTTCGGGGTGGACGATTTCGGACGATTCCGGCCACACCTACCGCGTTCCGTCGGGCGTCTCGCTGGCGGTGGGCGAAACGGTCACGCTCTACACCGGAAGCGGTTCGGATTCGGCGTCGGAGTTGTACTGGGGGCAGGTGGGGCGGTGTGAACAACGGCGGTGACACGATTATCGTTCGGAACGCGAACGGTGACGTGGTACTGCGAAAGGAGTACTCGAGGTGAGAAAGAGATTCGGGATAACGGAAAAGCACATCCGATTAGAATCTCACCGCTTTCCAGACTTTTACTTCCCTTCCCGACGACTCCCACCCATGGAGTACAGAACCCTCGGTGCGACCGGTACGAAAGTCTCGGAACTCTGTTTCGGCACGTGGCGATTCGCCAAGGAATCCAACGGCACGGTCGAAACCGACCGCGGGACGGCCCACGACCTGCTCGATACGGCGTGGAAAAACGGCATCAACTTCATCGACACCGCCAACGTGTACGGCGACCCGAACGGAACCAGCGAGGAGTGGATAGGCGATTGGCTCTCCGACCACGACCGCGAGGATTTCGTCATCGCCTCGAAGGTGTACTTCCCGTTCGACGGCGACAACCCAAACGGACGCGGCCTCTCGCGCAAGCACATCCGAAATCAGATTCGGGGGACGCTCGATAGGCTCGGAACCGATTACCTCGACCTGTACTACATCCACCGCTGGGACGAGACGACACCAATCGAGGAGACGCTCGCGACCCTGAACGGCCTCGTGGCGAACGGCAAGGTGAACTACCTCGGCGCGAGTTCGATGGCCGCGTGGCAGTTGACGAAAGCGCTCTGGGAGAGCGACGTGAGCGATTTGGCGCGATTCGACGTGACCCAGCCTATGTACCACGCTGCGGCGGGCGACGACGTGCAGGACTACCTCGACGTCTGTGCCGACCAAGACGTTGCAGTGTGCCCCTACTCGCCGCTTGCGGGCGGGTTCCTGACGGGCAAGTACGAGCGCGACGGCGACGTTCCGGAAGGGTCGCGCGGCGACCTCACCGACCGATTCGAGGACTACTACATGTCGGAAGACGGCTGGAAGGTGTTGGACGAAGTTCGGTCCATCGCGGACGACCTCGACGCGACGCCCGCGCAGGTTGCGCTTCGGTGGCTCATCCAACAGCGCGACTTTTCGTGCATTCCAATCGTCGGCGCGCGAACCGTCGAGCAGTTGGAAGAAAACGTCGGTGCCGTCGATATTGAGCTTTCGGCGGAGCAGTACGACCGAATTGCCGACGCGAGCTAATCTGGCGAGATCGGTGGGAAAACATCATTATTCTTCGTGCCGTCTGTGTGACGAGGTGTGCGGGAGTGGGGAGAACCCGGTACACTGAATGGGGGAACAATGACGGACACATACGTCGGCGCGATAGACCAGGGAACGACCGGCACGCGGTTCATGCTGTTCGACCACGACGGTCGAGTCGTCGCCAGCGCCTACGAAAAACACGAACAGAACTACCCGGAACCGGGATGGGTCGAACACGATCCGCTCGAAATCTGGGAGAACACACAGGGCGTCGTCACGAGCGCGCTCTCCGACGCCAACGTTTCCGCAGACCAGTTGGAAGCGCTCGGCATCACCAATCAGCGCGAGACGACGCTGTTGTGGGACAAAGACTCGGGACGGCCGGTGCACGACGCAATCGTCTGGCAGGACAGACGAACCACCGACCGCATAGAGCGAATCGAGGACGAGGGCAAAGTCGAGATGGTGCGGTCGAAGACGGGCCTCGAACCGGACGCCTACTTCTCGGCGACGAAAGCCGAGTGGCTGCTCGACAACGCCGATCCGATAAAGCTCCAGCGCGCGCGACCGCAGGATATTCGGGAACGGGCGGAGGAGGGCGAAATCCTGTTCGGCACCATCGATTCGTGGCTGATTTATAACCTGACGGGAGAACACATCACGGACGTGACGAACGCTTCGCGGACGATGCTGTTCGACATTCACGAGATGGAGTGGGACGACGAGCTCTGCGAGGAATTTCGTGTCCCGCGGGAGATGCTTCCGGAAGTTCGGCCATCCAGCGACGACGATACCTACGGTTCGACCGACCCGGACGGCTTCCTCGGCGCAGAAGTGCCCGTCGCAGGTGCCTTCGGCGACCAGCAGGCCGCCCTGTTCGGGCAGACCTGCTTCGACGCGGGAGACGCGAAAAACACCTACGGGACAGGCAGTTTCTTCCTGCTCAACACGGGCGAGGAAGCGGTTGCGAGCGAACACGGCCTGCTCACCACAGTCGGTTTCCAGCGGTCGGGCGAACCGGTGCAGTACGCCCTCGAAGGCGCGATTTTCGTCACGGGCGCGGCAATCGAGTGGCTGGCCGATGTCGGCTTTATCGACGACGCGGCGGAAACGGAATCGATGGCACGAAGCGTCGATTCGACGGACGGCGTCTTCATGGTGCCCGCGTTTACCGGACTCGGCGCGCCACACTGGAACCAGCGCGCTCGTGGGACGCTCGTAGGGATGACCCGCGGCACGCGAAAGGAACACGTCGTCCGGGCTACGCTCGAATCCATCGCGTTCCAAACCCGCGACGTGGCCGAGGCGATGGAGGCCGACAGCGGCATCGAAGTCGAATCGCTGAAAGTCGATGGCGGCGCGGTGAAGAACAACTTCCTCTGTCAACTGCAAGCCGACATTTTAGGCACCGATATCGTCCGCCCGGTCGTAGACGAGACGACGGCGCTCGGGTCGGCCTACGCCGCCGGACTCGCGGTCGACTACTGGGAAACCGTGGACGAACTCAGGAACAACTGGCAGATCGACCGCGAGTTCGAACCGTCGATGCCGAGCGAGGAAGCGGACAGAAAACACGAGCGTTGGGTCGATGCTGTCGAGCGCTCCCTCGACTGGGCACAGGAAGGAGGTGGGTGAGATGGCGGAAGAGTATTGGCGAGCGAAATACGTCAACGAACTCGTCGGAACCTTCATCCTCGTTCTGCTCGGCGACGGTGCAGTCGTCGTTTCCGTGCTGACGGGCGGATTCGACCTGTTCGGCGTCGCCGTACTCTGGGGATTCGCGGTGATGTTCGCGGTCTACTGGGTCGGTGGTGTTTCGGAGGGCCACATCAACCCGGCGGTGACGATTGCGAACGCCGTCTGGCGAGACTTTCCGTGGAAACACGTTCCGGGCTACGTCGCCTCGCAAATCGTCGGGGCGTTTCTGGCCGCCGCGACGCTGTTCGTGACGTGGTCTGGCTACTATCAGCAGTTCAGTCAGGCGAATAACGTGGTTCGAGGCGAACCGGGAAGTTCCATCACGGGCATGACGCTCTGGACGTTTTTTCCGAATCCTGCGTTCGCAGGCGTAAAAGTCGGCGATTTCGAGACGCTTCAGGAAGCGGCGTTTCTCGTCTCGTTCCCGCAAGCGTTCTTCAGCGAGGTGGTCATCACGGCTATCCTCGTCGCCGTCATCTTCGCGCTCGTGGATGACTGGAATCCGATGGGGACGCGAGCGACGCCCGGTCTCGCGGCGGCCCTCATCGGTCTGCTCGTCGCGGCGCTGGTGCAGTACGAAGCGCCAATCAGCATGGCCGCGTTGAATCCTGCCCGCGACCTCGGCCCGCGAATCTTCGGCTTCATCGCCGGATGGGGTGAAATCGCCTTCCCCGGCCCGCGCGGGGGATGGTGGCTTCCGGCCACGTCAACGACCGTTGGCGGCATCATCGGTGGCGGTCTGTACGACGTACTAACGCGACGGTACGTCAAGCGACTCGAAGAACAGGACATCGAACCGGAAGAACCAGCGGTTCACGACGAAGAACAGGAACGCCCGACAGGGGGGAGTTAGGTGTCCACCGTGTCGGATTCCGATGAGTCGAAAGGGTCTACCGGCGACTACCTTCGGCTGGTATTTCTGGACCCGATAACCCTCGCCGGACTGGCCGTCCTCGCGGCCGGAATCGTACTGGTCGCTATTTCCGACCCGAGTGCGCCGGTTCAGAACCCGATGTTGGGCGGATCGCTTATGCTGGTCGGAACGGTGCTGTTCGCGCTCGGATATACGCGGGCGCAGTGGGGTCTCAAACGTTGGAAACGGTGATATGCCGAAACGAGGATATCAGCGATAGCCTGAAGCGGGTTCCCGTTCAACTCATAGCAGACCCACATGGAGCGAACAGTAACCATCGTCCCAGAAGACGGCCTCCACGCTCGACCTGCCGCGCGATTCGTCGCCACCGCGAACGAGTTCGACGCCGACATCACGGTCACCACCGCGGACAACGACCCGGTAAACGCGCGGAGCATGATCTCCGTTACGACACTCGATGCTCGACAGGGCGACGAAGTCCACCTTGTCGCCGAGGGAGAGGACGAAGAAGCGGCCCTCGACGCGCTCGAAACGGTTCTCACGACGCCGGAAGGTGAGCTGTGACCGTCGAACTTTCGGGCGTCGGCGTGACGCCTCGAACCGGATTCGGCAACGTAATTTGGTACCGCGGAACGACGGATTTGTCCGACCTCCCCGACCCGAAAACCGTCGATACCGACGCGGAACTGGAACGGTTCGAATCGGCGTGCGAACGCGCCCACGAGGAACTAGACGACGAGCGCGAGCGTGCGCGCGAGCGCGTCGGCGACGACGAGGCGGAAATTTTCGACGCGCACAAAGCCTTCCTCGACGACCCTGCGATCACCGGCGGCGTCGAAACCGCCATCGAAAACGGGATTCCCGCCCCCCACGCGGTTCGGCAGGCGTTCGAAGACCCGATTGCGAAGTTCGAGGGATTGGAGGGCCGGATGTCCGAACGAGCGGACGACCTTCGGGACGTCCGCGACCGACTGCTGAGGATTCTGACCGACCGCGGCCGAGTCGAACTCGGCGACCTTCCCGAGGGCACAGTCCTCCTCGCAGAGCGACTCGGGCCGAGCGACACAGCACAACTCGATCCTGAAACAGTCGCCGGATTCGCCACCGTGTTCGGCGGTCGAACGTCACACGCCGCGATTTTCGCCCGGTCGCTCGGGATTCCCGCCGTGGTCGGCGTCGGCGACGAACTGGCGCAAGTAGCCGACGGGCGGCCAGTGCTGGTCAATGGAACGGACGGTCTCGTGGTCATCGATCCGGACGAATCCGCCCGAAGTCGTGCAACCGACGAGGAAACCGAAATCATCGAACGCTACGTTTCGACGGCGGACGGGACGGAAATCGAAGTTGCCGCGAACGTCGGAACCCTCGCCGAACTCGACCCGGCGGACGAAGCGGGTGCCGACGGTATCGGCCTCTTCCGTACGGAGTTTCTGTTTCTCGACCGCGAATCCCCGCCGAACGAGGATGAGCAGTACGACACATACGTCGAGGCGTTGTCCACCTTCCCGAACGAACGAGTCATAGTCCGAACGCTTGACATCGGCGGCGACAAACCGATTCCGTACCTCGACACGCCGGACGAGGACAACCCGTTTTTGGGCGACCGCGGGATTCGGCGCTCGCTCGGAACCGACGCCGACCTGTTCGAAACCCAACTGCGCGCCCTACTTCGTGCCGGAACGGAAGGCAACCTCGCCGTGATGTTCCCGCTCGTCTCGCACGTGGAAGAACTCGACGCGGCGCTCGCCCGCGTCGAGCAGGTCGCCGAAGAGTTGGACGAGGATGGGATCGAGTACGAGATGCCGGAACTCGGCGTGATGATAGAGACGCCGGGGTCGGTGTTCATGGCGGAGTCGATGTCGGAGCGGGTCGATTTCCTCAGCATCGGTACCAACGACCTCACGCAGTACGTGATGGCGGTTTCCCGCGAAAACGAACATGTCGCAGACCTCCACGACCCGCTTCACCCGCCCGTTTTGCGGGCGATTCGCCGGACGGTGTCTGCGGGCCACGACGGCGGCGCGTGGGTCGGCATGTGCGGCGAGATGGCCGGTGACCCTGATGTGACAGAACTGCTGGTCGGTCTCGGACTGGACGAACTGAGCATGAGCGCCGTGACGATTCCGGGGGTAAAATCGCGAATTACGGGCGTAGATTCGGAGGAAGCAAGAGAACTCGCAGAGCGCGCACTTTCTGCTGAAACGCGGAAGGAAGTGCTAAAGATGCTGGAGTAATCTCGAACGTCGAAAGTTGAATCTACACCTTCGAAATCTCGCCCGCCTCCTCCGCCGATTCCAGCACGGAATCGAGGGTTGCCTTCGGACTGGTCGCGGAAACGGCTGCGTTGACCGCCCCTTCCAGAACTGGCGCGTCCGCGATTTTCGCGTCGGTATCCGACATCTCGATGGCGAGTTCGGCGTTCATCACCGCACTTCCGAGGTCGACCAACACGACCGCCTCCCCGTCCGAAATCGAGTCGAGCGCGTCCTGAATATCCGTCGCGCTGGTTCCGATTCCGCCGTCTCCGTCGCCACCGACCGCCTCGATTTGCGTGTCGCCCGCCATTTCGGCGGCAACTTCTTCGATGCCCTCCGCGGCCCTCAGGCTGTGTGAGACGACGACGAGTCCGACCATCTACGGTTCCTCCTGTTCGGTTTCCTGTTCTTCCTCATCGCCCTCCGCCTCTGCGGGGTCTTCGTCCGGCACCGTCGGCGAGGTGGCATCCGGTTCGAGGTCGCCGTCTCCCAGATACTCGACCGCGGTTTCCCGAATCGACTTCACGATGAACAGGGTGCTGGTCGCACCGGGGTCTTGGTGGCCGACCGACCGCCAGCCGAGGTACGATGCTCGCCCTTTCGTGGCCCGAATCGGCGTCGTGAAGTTCACGCCGCGCTCGCAGGCGTCAACCGCTTTCGTCAGTGCTTCTACTGGTTTGAGGTCGTCCTCCTCGATGGATTTCTTGTAGGTGTGAACCGCAGGCGTGATGGCATCGACCATCGTCTTTGCACCGACCGGTGCGTCGCCGCGGTCTTTTACTTTCTCCAAAAACACCTCGGCGAACGCCACGCTCGATTCCGCCGTGATTCCGTCGCCGAGTTCCGCGCTGGCGGTCATGAACGATCCGCCGTACAGCGGCCCGGCGGCCCCTCCGACTTCGGAGACGAGGGTTATCCCGACCGTTTTGACGAGTTCGTCGGGCGGCGCGTCGTCCATCTCGCTCACTTTTTCGTGAACCGCCCGAAAGCCACGGTTCATGTTCGCCCCGTGGTCGGCGTCGCCGATGGCGGAATCGAGGTCGGTCAGGTATTCCTTTTCGTCGGCCATCCGATCCGCGACGCGTTCGACCGCCGCGCGGACTGCCTCTTGTTCGGTAGTTCCCATCTATGTTGAGATAGCACGCGGCGGGAGGGGTAAAGATTTCTCCCGAGTGCAGGAGAAGTTTTGGTGGTTGCTATCCAGATTTAGAAATGGCGAACACAGCCGTGAGAGATAGGTCAGTATTTTCAGAAAGCATACACCCCTCACTGTATCATCGCAATCACGGAACTCACTCGTCGCCACGTGCTCGCTACCGCCACAACGATAGGAATCGGAGGAGTTACGTTGACGACTAATTCGAATGGCTGTGGACAGAATGTTCCGTTTCTCGAACCAAGTATGCCCCACGATGGGGAGGTTGGTGTCTCCCTCACGGAGTCAGTTCCTGGGCGCAATACAAACGAAGAAGAATCATACGAACCGGCACGTAGAAGACCAACGCCGATCGGAGATTAGTACTCCAGTTCAAACAAAAAATCCGGCACTGAACACCTATTGAACCGTCAATGCAGGCGTTGCCGCCGGGTGCGCTAACAGCTCCTTCAGTTCGTCGTCAAGCACCAGCACCGTCACGGAACAGCCCTGCATGTCGAGCGAGGTCATGTAGTCGCCTACCCACGCGTCCCAGGTCATGAAATCGCGCTCCTCCATCATCGACTGGAGTTTCCGGTTCACAACGTACAGTTCCGAAAGCGGGGTGCCGCCCATTCCGTTGACGATGGTGAGGACTTCCGCCCCGGAACTGGGGGATAAATCGTCAAAGACTTTCTCGGTCAGGCGTTCGGTAATCTCGTCCGCCGACATCATCTCCACGCGCTCGACGCCGGGTTCGCCGTGAATCCCGATGCCGAGTTCGATTTCGTCCTCGGCGAGGTCGAAGGTGGGTTCGCCCTTCTCGGGCGTGACGCAGGAAGTCAGGGCGGTTCCCATCGTCGCCACGTTGTCGATTACCTTCTCCGCGACGCGTTTTACTTCGTCTAACTCTTCGCCCCTGTCCGCCATCGCGCCGGCGACCTTGTGAACCAGGATCGTGCCACAGACGCCGCGCCGGCCGGAGGTGTACAGCGAATCTTCGACCGCCACGTCGTCGTTGACGACGACCTCCGCGACTTCTACGTCGGATTCCATCTCGGCCAACTCGCCCGCGGTTTCGAAGTTCATCACGTCGCCCTCGTAGTTTTTGACGACGTTCAAGACCCCTTTACCGGAATCGCAGGCCTGAATCATCTCGCTGATTTCGTCGGCGGTCGGCGAGGTAAACACTTCGCCCGCCGCCGCTCCGTCCAACATTCCCGGCCCGAGGTATCCGGCGTGCGTCGGTTCGTGGCCGCTTCCGCCACCGCTGACGACCGCGACCTTGTCCGAAACGGGGGCGTCATTTCGGACGAGGACGTTCGTGTCTGCCAGTCGCCGGAGTTCGTCCGGGTGAGCCGAAACCATTCCGTCCAACATCTCGTCGACTACGGCCGACGGTTCGTTGATGAGCTTTTTCATGTTCCATGCTAGCAACGACCCGGTAGCGCATAACGATTTCTTCGGATTCGATGAGAAGTTCGACATTCAACCCTGCGGTTCGAAAACTCCCGGTCGATTCCGGACTGGCCGGACAAACCGAACACCCGACAGGTGAACTACTCCGGCGAAAACAGGTCTTCGATGCGGCAGTCGAAGTAGTCAGCGAGCTCGAACGCGAGTTCCAGCGACGGGTTGTAACGTTTGCGTTCGATGGCGTTGATGGTCTGTCGGGTGACGCCGACCGTTTCGGCAAGTTCGCCCTGGCTCAATTCGCATCGGTCGCGGTATTTGGACAGATCGTTGTTCATCGCTGATGGCGCGCGAACAGTATCATTCCCACGACCACATTCTAGCCGTCCAGGCGCACGGGGAGTCACCGAAACCGTGGGCCGCGACGGAGTTCACCGACGGCGGAACGCTCGCGGACTACTTCGACGCCGACCTCGACGCATCGCAGTGGTTCGCCCACGGCCTCGTTCGGGCCGTTTCGCACGCACACGCACTCGGCGTCGTTCACGGCGGACTGTGCCCGCCAGCGGTCAGGTTTTCGACCTCTCTCGGTTCGACGTGGCCAGCGCCGAAAATTGGCGATTGGGGACTCGCGGTCGTTGTGATGGACGAACGTGAACTGCCTGGAAGTCACTCAATGGGACGACAACCGCCGATTTCGCCCGCCTACGCCGCGCCTGAGCATCTCGACCCGGGAGCGTTTGGCACCATCGACCACTCGACCGACGTGTACGGACTCAGAACGCTCCTGTACGGGTTGTTCACCGGGCAACCGCCGTTTTCGGGCGAATCCCACGTCGTCGCTGGGCAGGTCACGACAGACGACCCGCCGACCCCGACGGAGCGAAATCCGAATCTCCCCGAAGAAGTCGATACCGTGCTCTCCCGCTCGCTGGCGAAGCGAAAGCAGGCGCGATACGAAACCGTGGACGACCTGCTAGTCGCGCTCGAACGGTGCACGGGTGTGGTTTCTGTCTGACTGGTCGAGAGAATCAGGTAAACAGACGTTTAGTTCACGATAGACAGATGGCCATCCCACTCGCACAGGTCGGCACCGACGTCGGAGCGGGCATCGTCCGGTTCGTCGGTTCCAGACTGTTCGCGGTCTCCGCCGGTATTTTCGGGCTGTACGCCTTTCGAAACCTCCAGCTGAACGATTGGAGTCTCAGCGACCGTTCTGGTGCTATCTCGTTTTTATCGGGATCGCCGGTCTCGTGTACGGAATGTTGGGGATAGCCGGACGATATCCGACGGCCGGTGGGTAATCGCACTCGGTCACACGGCGCTGCTTTTCAGCACGGTATTTCTCGCATTCGCCATGCGCGAGCTGTATTACAATAGCGCGCTCGCGCCTTTGGAGAGCGAGCAACGGATTCGGCTGTCTCGTCTCCGGCGAATCGAGTTGGCCTTCGTCGTAGAATTGCTCATCGTCCTCTTCATCGGCCGTGGCTCCGTGGTTGCGCTCATCAAAGGCGGCGGAAGCCTTGCGTTTGCCACCTACGGCGTCGTCTTCTGTGAACGACTCGAATCGCTCACGCAGGGAACGTCGGTTGATACGCTCCGCCGACACCTGCTTCCGGTGCTCGTCTGCTCCGGTCTGCTCGGTCTTGCGGATTTGGGCATCCTTTTGGGAGTGGAGTCGCTCGTGATCCGGAGCGTCGAAAGCGTCTTCGTCGTGACGATCGGCGCGTTTTTGCTGACGGCGACGATTCGACTCCAGCAGAACGTCAGCGGACTCTCCGGGGCACGGTAGAGAGACCGTTTTTCGCTCTGTGAACACCCACTGGCATCGGGAATTCACCCTCACACACGGTGAAGCGTACCGTGGTCGCAGTACGGACAGAGTGCTCCCGGCCCCCGGTGGGTGCTAACGCGTCCGCATATCGAGCACGACCTGACGAGTCGTTCCCGGCGTTCGCACTCCATTTCGAGCGATTTCAATCTGGCCTCCGTCTCAGCGAGGCGCTGTCGAAGCGTTTCCAATTCAGCCTGCAGTTGAGCGTACTGCTTCGACCGTTCGTGTTCGGTTCGGTGGGACGGTGGGTCGATGCGAGGTCGTCGCTTCTGCAACCACGGTTGTTCGTCCGACGGCATTGTTCTATTCGAAACAAATGACACGACCGGTTATGAAGCGGTCGGCGAAATAGTCGCACCCCGTACATAACGTGCTTGCATGATAATGCCGAATTTCGAATAGTGCCAGTTGTGTACGGTTTTCAATGGGTGGCGGTTGGCGCGAGTCACCGAGGCCCAGTCAGGTTGCGCACCGACACGGTGCGCTTTCGTGTTCCGTCGAGCGAATTCGGCGTCGGATGTCAATTATCGCCGTATTAGATGCAGTCACCGTTTTGCGCGATTACAGTATGAAAATGAACGGTCAATTTTCGAGTAGACCGAACCGCACGTCACGCGTCGTCCGGTCGAGTCGTCGGAAGGGGTGCGTAGAGGCGCTTTCGCGCGTCGGGAACGTACAAACGTTCCTCTACAAGTTCCTGTTGTTTGAGTTTCGTCAGTCAGCGCGCGTCGTTCGGGCGGGCAGTAGCGCCTCTTTGCGCACCTGTCGCTGGGTTTGGGGCGCATTCTCCTGTAGAACCCGATAAACGAGTTTCGCACTCGGTGGCAGTTCGAGAAGACGTTCGAATCGTTCCTGAGGGGTTGTGTTATTGCCGGAGCGTCCGGCAAAAGCGACTACTGGTTTTCGACATTCCATTTCCCGCTTCGAACCCGAATCAGTTATTTATTCCGGTGAATAGTATTCGCATAGAATATGCACAGAGTACAAAATATATTTAGCTATTCTCGGATTCCGCAACCACAAGATATAAAGATACTATGACGAACGTTCATTAATAAACTACCCTCGTTGGAAAAGCTTGGACACGAAAGACATGACGGACCTCTATGCGGCGTGGTTAGAGGATTCTTTCGATGTTCGGCGGGCCCACGAAGGCCACGAAGCGCTAGATCTGCTCGACAACGAGGTGAGCGTCGTTCCCTTCGATCGTCGACCGGCCTTTCCGGCGACGAAGTACTCGCGGAGCTCCGCAACCGCGAGCTGCGCTCCCGTGTTGTGATGGTCACCGCGGTCAAACCAGCGGTCGCTGGCCGTGTAGTCCGAAAGAAAGCCTCGTGTACCCGAGGTATCAGCGATTTGTCGGTCATGGTGTATATGCTTTGTGTTCTCGATTCACCGTGTTTCACTCAGAATGCGTACGTGTAGACGTTCTCTGCGTACTCTTCGTCGCCCAGTTCGACCGATGCCTCGTCGGTTTTCTCGAAACCCAACCGTTTGTAAAACTCGTTGCCGATGTCGTTGTCCGCGAGCACCATCGCCTTCATCCGTTTCGTGTTGAAGTCGTGGAAATCCTCGCGGAGACGCTCGTGTAGTGCGGTTCCCACGCCGTTTCCCCAGTCGTCCGGGTCTACGTAGAGTCGGAGCACGTCGCCTTCGTCTTCGTAGAACACGGCGTGACAGAATCCGATGAGTTCGTCGTCCGTGACTGCAACGAGAAACGCCGTTCCGGGCTTGTCGAGCGCATCAGAAAGCGATTCGTTCGAGTACCACGACGACACCGTTTCCGTGATGGTGTCCTCGTCCAGAATGTCGTCGTAGGCTTCGTCCCATGCACGGTGTGCGATTCGCCGAATCGCGCCGAAATCCCCCTCGTTCGCGGGTCGAATCTCCATTCCGTTCATCTCCACAATGGATACGCCATGCGCCGGGGTAACAGTTCTGAATCACCAACAGAGTTGGGGAAAGTAAACTCGGCTTTCAATCGGTCGCTCAGTTTTCGGTCGTTGGACGTTCTCCCTCGAAGACGAACTCGGTTCCCGATTCGATACCCTCTCGGTTTGCGAAGCCTTGCCGCATCTCGACCACGTATTTTGCGGGCGAATCGCTCGAATAGCGTTCGAGTTCCAAATCGCTCGCATTCGGTTGCGGGTCGGCCTGTTCGACGTTGATGACGGTTCCGTCCGCCGCGATAAAGATAATGTCGAGCGGAAGAACCGTGTTTTTCATCCAAAACGTCTGTGGCTGGGCTTTATCGAAGACGAACACCATGCCGTGATTTTCCGGCAGCGACTCCCGGTGCATCAATCCCTGTGAGCGTTCGTCCGGCGAATTTGCCACTTCTAGCGTCACGTTCGTTCGCTCGCCGTCCGCGACGAACGCGGCGGAGACGTTCTCTTTCGCGTCGGTCATCGCTGTTGTCGATGTCCCGGCTGTCACCGACCTGTCGCCGGATTGGTTGCCAGACCGATCGTTCGACTGCATCGTCCCCTCCGAGTCGATTCCGAGGCCCATACAGCCGGAGCAGACGACGAGACAAGCGACCAGCAGGGCGGGGGTCACGCGCATATCCGCAAGAACGCGACCAATCGACAAAAATCCGCGGTGTAGAGCGGTTCCATTCCGACGTTCGACGTTCAAGAATTACCGACCGACACGTCCCCGCGCATCCGCTGTGGGTGGTATTCGCAGTAGTACTGGCTCATTCGCTCGGCGGCGGTGAACGTTGCCTGGCGCGTCGCTCCCGGCGTCGACGTCGATTCCGTCGCGGTAATCTCGTTTCCGTCCGGATCCTCGATGATGAGTTCGTGTTCTTTTCCATCGACGTTCATCCAGACGAGGGTGTACTGCTGTCCGGGTCGAAGCGAAAGCGTCGGATTTTCTTCCCCGTGTATTTGCGACGGAGCGAGTCCGTACCAATGTTCGATTTCGCCGACGAGAAGAATCGGCGTTCCTCGAACGGACTGCCCGCCGTCCGATTGTCCTCCGTCGGACGGCTCCCCACCGGTTTCCTGTCCGGTCGCAGTTCCACCGACACCGGCCAGAACACCAACGCCGCCGAGCGTTTTGAGGGCTGTTCTCCTGTCGAATGTCGTTTCGCGCTTCTCGGTCATGGAATCCCCCGGCCGTCAAACGACGAAGTGAGCAAAGAAACCTTGTGTCGCTTGGAGTCGTGTTTCGCCTGCATCAAACCGACACTGCGACGACGAAACCAACGAGGAGCGACCCCGTGACGAGCAGTTGAAACACCGCCGACGCGAGCAGGCCAACGACTGCGTATGTTGCGGTTTTCGCGCCCTTTTTCGCATCTTGTGTCCGATAAAACTCGACGGTGAAGGTAGCGAGCGCGACGCCGATTACCATTCCGACCGGCCCGGTGGCCACCAGCGCGACCACGCCGACGACACCTGCGGCGACCGCACTCCAGAGCGACCCGCCGCTCGCTTTGGCCGAAACGGCACTCGCGGTATGCTCCCCGACGAAGGCGATGGCACCCACAATCGTCGCGCCAGCGACGAACAGGAGTCCCGGTTCGGAAAACCCCGTCCCCCACCAGTAAACGTAGATTCCGCCGAGGGACAGCGGAACCGCCGGAAGAAGCGGCAGGACGCTTCCGAGGACGCCAGCGAACAGCAGAGCGACGGCAACGAGGAAGAGCCAATCCATACGAAAATATCACACTCGCAAGCCATAACCTCACGGGTTGCCCGATAGCTTTTGAACGATAGCGTGCCGACTATCGACAATGACGGTACTCGTCGCCGGTGCGACTGGATTCGTCGGACGCCATCTCGTGCCCGAACTCGTCGCGGAAGGCAACGCCGTGACTGCACTGGTTCGCGAACCCTCGTCCTACGACCCGCCGATGGGCGTCTCGGTGGTGAAAGGCGATTTGAACGACCGTGACAGTCTTGACGGAATTTTCGAGGGAATCGACGCCGCCTACTACCTCGTTCATTCCATGGGCGAGGACGGCGATTTCATGCAACGAGATCGCGGCGCGGCGAGAAATTTCGTGGATGCGGCGCGCGGAACCGGTGTTTCGCGCGTTGTCTACCTCAGCGGACTCGGCGGCGAGCGAACGACGCTTTCCGACCACCTCACATCCCGGCGAGAGGTGGAACACATCCTCGCAAACGGCGACTACGACATCACCGTTCTTCGGGCGGCCATTGTCATCGGCGAGGACAGCGTGAGCTTTCGAATCGTGCGGCAGTTGGCGGAGCGTCTACCCCTAATGATTACGCCGCAGTGGGTCAGAACGGAGTGTCAACCCATCGCCATCGACGACGTCGTCGCGTACCTCCTCGGCGTTCTCGACACGCCGGAAACGGCTGGCGAAACGTTCGAAATCGGCGGTCCGGACGTGCTGACTTACGGTGAGATGGTGCTTATGACGGGTGAAATCCTCGACAGGAAAGCGACGATGGTTCCGGTTCCCGTCCTGACGCCGAAGCTGTCGGCGTACTGGGTTGACCTCGTGACCGACGTGCCGAAGGATGTCGCCCATCCGCTCATCCTCGGCCTGAAAACGCGCACGGTGGTCGAAGACGACCGGATTCGTTCCCTCATCCCGGTCGAACTGACGCCGGTCGAGAAAGCAGTCCGACAGGCAGTCGCATGAGTCGGGCGAATCCGACGAATCGGACGAGCCAAGACGAGCAGGGGCCGTACCAGTGGACGTACGAGAGCATCGTGGACGCGGTTCCGGGCGTCACGCTTCCCGACTGGCTCGCGCTGACGATTCAGTTCGTCCTCTTCGAGGGGCTACTCTTGGCCATCGCGTTGCGCTACGACCTCTGGGACGGCGTCCCCGCAGGAACCGCGGCGGTCGTCGTGGCCACTACCGGAAGCGCGCTGATGCTCGCGATCGCGCGGCGGATTCGAACGTTGTCGACGCCAGCCACGTACCGGAAACTGCTTTTCGGGTCGAGCATCGAGATCGTTCTCGGCCTGCTGTCCTACGTCGGACTGGTTACCTACCTGTTCGTCTACAATCCTCGGCAATCAGGTACGCCGCTGCTCGAATCGATTCTCGGAACCGAGCCACCGATTCCAGCGGTGTTTCTCACCCTGCTCATCCTTTGGGACGTCTGCTACCGAATCGGAACCGCGTGGTGGGCCAGCGTCACCGGATTCTGGGTCGCTGTTCGTCGTCCGACCGACCGCGAAACTCGGAGTCAACTTCGGAAGGTCGATGCGTTGATTATCGGATTTTCACTGCTTCAACTCGTCCTCGTCCCGTTCGTCCGGGACCACGGTTTGCTCGTCTTCGCCCTCGTCGGCCACGTCATCGCCGTCACATGCGTCTCCGGAAGCGCGATTTTCGTTCGCTCCCGTGGCTGAACTATTTAACCAATGACGGCATATTTCGTGAAGATGGTAGACGATAGCGACCCGTCGTTTTCGATTCCGCACCGCCCGCGACGGACGTATCCGCGCGGCGGTGGCGTCCGTTACGAGGGGGAAACTATCTTTCGCCTGTCGCCCGGTTCGGACTGCTCCGAGGAGCGCCTTACCGCCCTCGTACAGGAGACGCTGGAGTCCGACCCGTACACCTACGGCGACTGGTTCGACCTACCGGTACCGATGTATCTCGTCCGCGACCACGACCGAGATACGACGTTTCGTGTCGTCGTCAGGTACCAATCGGTTGAATTGCACGTGCTCCCGGATACGCGCTCAGCCGGTTTACTCGCCATGTATCGTCGGCTTACCGACTGCTCTGACCTGACGTGGACGGTTTCGTGCGAATCGACGCCGACCTGACGAGGAGAGTGCAAGATTAAATACCCTTACGCACAGATGAAAACCAATGGCGCTTCACGCAGATGCCCACGATTGGACTCTCCGCACCGCCCACAATCAAGACGAGATGTGGGAGCTCGCAGACGAAGATGGCGTTCGGGAGGCACGGCTTTCGTACCCCTCAGGATGGCTCTTTCTAACCCGAGACACCGCCACCCGAGGATTGGTTCGCCTCGCCGCCGCGACGGGCGGTGAGTGGGAGGCGGAAGAACTCGCGCACGAACTCGACCAGAGCGAGGAGACCGTCGAGCAACGTTTGGATGACCTCGTCCAACTCGGGGTATTTCGGGAAGAGAACAAGGCGTACCGTCCGAATTCGGAAAGCGTCGTCGCGCAGACCGCGGAGCGTCTGCGCGTCAGCGCCGACGAACACGGAGCGGAGGACGGGTTCCGCGACATCGCCAGTCCAGAGGCGGTTCGTTTGATGCTAGACGCGTTGCTCTCGATGGATGCAGACGAAGACATTACGCAGGATGACCTCCACGAACTCGTCGGCTTGTCCAAAAAATCGGTGTGGATGCACGTCGAACGACTCGCGAATCTCGGTATACTCGTAGAATCCGGCAATAGCTACGTTCTCGATGAGGCAAATCCGGTTTTCGGCAACGTTAAAGCGTTAAACGCGGCCGTTATCGGCACCGCGCTCTCTCCTTAAACGGTCTGGGTTTGAGAAACGTCTTCGCCGACGTACTGTTCTTCCCACTCCCGCCGCGCTTCGATTTCTCGCGCGCCGCGGCGAGTGAGCGTGTAATAGTTCGTTCGGCGGTCGCGCTGGCCCTTTTCCACCAGTCCTTTATCCACTAGCGAGTCGAGATTCGGGTATAGTCGCCCGTGGTGAATCTCCTTTTCGTAGTAGGCTTCGAGTTCTTCTTTGATGGCGAGTCCGTGAGGTTCGTCTAGTCCAGCGATGACGTACAGCAGGTCTCGCTGGAAACCAGTCAGGTCGTGCATGGTTCTCCCTAATACTACAGATTCATGCAATAGACAAAAGAGTGATGGCCAAATCGAGGGTAACCGACCGCTTGCTTGCGGTTTGTACTCTCCCTCATCCTGTCTTCCACGTCGGTAAGAATTGTTGTATAAACGACTGTTTGCTGCTCTATCCAAACTGCGAAGATAGTTTCCCGGCCGTCACATCTCGCGAGTGAACCTCGCGAAATTTGAATTGCGTCGCCCGGTGACACCACGACTACGGCCGTCTGACGCCGATCTACCGAACAAACCTACGAAAATTATCTGAGAAAATTCATGTTTAGTATTTTGGATATCGCGTCTCGGAATCTGCATCGGATTTATGTCGTTATGTATGTTTTTATCTAGCATGGCAACACGGGACGAGAATCCCGACTTCGAGACGTACCGAAAGTCGCTCAACCACGACCGCGCGGACGCCCACCCCGAACTCGCGTCCGACCTCCGCTCCGTCGTCGATGGCGACGTTCGCTTCGATGAGTATACGCAACTGCTGTACGCCACCGACGGGAGCATCTACCAAGCCCGACCTGTCGGCGTCGTCTTTCCGACGTGCGTCGAGGACGTGCAAGCGGCGGTTCGCATCGCCGCGGAGTTCGACACACCGATTCTCCCGCGGGGGGCCGGTTCGTCGCTCGCGGGACAGTCGGTCGGGCAGGGATGTATCGTGCTCGATTTTTCACGCAACATGGACGACATCGTGGACGTTGACCCGGAATCCCAGCAGGCAACCGTAGAACCCGGCGTCGTGCAGGACGATTTGGACGACCACCTCGCGCAGTGGGGATTGAAGTTCGCGCCCGACCCGGCGTCCTCGAATCGGGCGACCATCGGCGGCGGCATCGGCAACAACTCGACCGGCGCGCACTCGGTTCGATACGGCATCACCGACGCCTACACAGCAGAACTGGAGGTGGTACTGGCGGACGGGTCGCTCATCCACACCCGGGAAATCGAGGTCGATGGCGAGGAGTGGAACGAAATAATCCAAAGAGACGACAGGGAAGCCGAACTGTACCGAACCGTCAGGAGACTGGTCGAAGAAAACGAAGCGGAAATCGAATCGCGCTATCCGACGCTCAAACGCTCCGTCAGCGGCTACAATCTCCACAAAGTCGTATACGAACGCGACGGCGAGACGTATGTCAACCTCTCGAAACTGTTCGTCGGGTCGGAAGGCACGCTGGGCGTGGTCGTCCGAGCGACGCTCGATTTGGTGACTCGGCCCGAAGAAACCGCGCTCGCGCTCTACTGCTACGACGACCTCGTTTCGGCGCTGTCGGCAGTTCCCGACGCGCTCGATTTCGACGTGAGCGCAGTCGAGTTGATGGACGACGAGGTGTTTCGTCTGGCCCGCGAATCGACCGAATTCGCGGAGTACGCCGAACCGATTCCGGAGGAGGCGGAGGCCGGACTAATGTTAGAGTTCGATTCCGAACTCCACTCGGATTTCGAGTCGGCCGTCGCGGAGACGAACGCGCAGTTCGTCCACGCCGGAGACGCCTTCGACGTGCTGGAAGCCTACTCCGAGAACGACCAAGCGCGCCTCTGGAAGCTCCGCAAGGCCGCGATTCCGCTCCTGATGAGCATGGAAGGCGACCCGAAACCGTATCCCTTCATCGAGGATGCTTCGGTTCCGCCCGAAGAACTGGCCGAGTACGTCCGGGAGTTTATGGCGATTCTTGACGACCACGACACCACGGCGGCCTACTTCGCCCACGCCGGGAATGGAACCCTCCACATTCGACCGATTTTGAACCTGAAAGAGGGAGACGGTATCGAGACGATGCACGCAATCGCCGAGGACGTGACCTCGCTCGTTCTCTCCCACCACGGGTCGTTTTCGGGCGAACACGGAGACGGCCTCGCCCGAACCGAGTTCAACCCGAAACTGTACGGTTCGCAACTCTGGGAGGCGTTCACGGAGCTCAAAACCGCGTTCGACCCGGAGTGGCGGCTGAATCCGGGAAAAGTCGTCTTTCAGGACGATGAAGCGGATATGCGCGAACACCTCCGATACGGCCCCGAATACTCATCCATCGAACCGAGGACGGTGCAGGATTTCTCGGAAGAGGGCGGTTTCTCGCACCTCGTCGAACTTTGCAACGGCTGTGGCACCTGTCGACAGACCGAGAGCGAAACGATGTGTCCGTCCTACCGCGGAATGAAGGACGAGATGACGACCACGCGCGGGCGGGCGAACCTCCTCCGAGCCGCCATCAGCGGCGAAATCCCGACCGAAGAGCTGTATTCCGACAAATTTCAGGAGGAGGTGTTAGACCTCTGTCTGGGCTGTAAGGGCTGCGCCCGCGACTGTCCGACGGGCGTCGATCTCGCAAAGTTAAAAGCCGAAGTGAAACACGCCAGTCATCGGAAACGAGGTGCGAGCATACGCGACAGGTTTTTCGCCGAGGCGGAGCGCGCTTCCGCCCTCGGAAGCGCGCTCGCGCCGATTTCGAACTGGGCCACGAAACTTCCGGGTGCCGGATTGCTCGCCGAAAAGACGCTCGGAATCGCCGCAGAACGCGACCTACCGCGCTTCACCCGCGAAACGTTCACTGACTGGTTCGAATCGCGGGGGCCGCGAATTAGCTCCGAATTCGCCGTCGAACGGGTTTTACTCGTTCCCGACACGTTCACGAACTACAGTTATCCGGAGCCCGGAAAGGCGGCGGTTCGCGTTCTCGAAGCTGCGGGGGTTCACATCCAAATTCCAGATGATCTCGAACCGAGTGGAAGGGCCGCATACTCCGAGGGGTTCCTCGACAGCGCGCGCGAGCGGGCCGAAACGAACGTTTCGGATCTCGAAAATCGCGTCGAAGACGGCTGGTCGGTGGTGTTCGTGGAACCCTCCGACGCGGTGATGTTTCAGGATGAGTACCGCGATTTGCTTTCCGGTTCGGCGGTTGAAACGGTCGCGGAGAACACCTTCGGTGTCTGCGAGTTTATCGACATAAAGCGATTGGATGATGGAATTCGGTTTCGAAAAAGAGGCGAGTCGCTCGCCTACCACGGCCACTGCAACCAAAAAGCGATTCGCAAAGACCACCACGCGGTCGGCGTCCTCCGGCGTGCGGGTTACGAGGTTGACCCGCTTGATTCGGGATGCTGTGGTATGGCGGGAAGTTTCGGCTACCGGGCCGAACAGTACGACCTCTCGCAGGCAATCGGAAGAATCCTGTTCGAACAGGTGGACGAAAGCGACGCCGAAACCGTCGTCGCGCCCGGCGCATCCTGCCGAACCCAACTCGAAGGCCGCGGGACGCGTCCGCCGCACCCAATCGAGAAAGTCGCGGCGGCCCTACACCACTCGTAACTCGCTGACGTCCAGCACCACTGCCCACAATCGTCCGTAACTATTTATTCGAGAACGCGCCACGTTGTGACATGTCTGCCGACACTGCCTCGGTTTCCGGGACTCCTTGCGGGAACTCGATGTCGGATTCACCCGGACGACGATGGCTGAGTTCGAGCAGGTGCCCTTAAACCATCACGAACCCGCATTGGGAATGAAACGGTCTCGGAGTTAGGTTCCGAATCTGAACGGGGAGTCACCTCCCACGACCACTGTTAAGCGCGAACACTCGGCTTCGAACCGTACATCGCCGTCGTCATCGAACAGCTGGGTTACGGAGTCGAAACGACCGACGTGGAGTGCTGTGGCATGGCCGGAAGTTTCGGCTACAAATCCAACAATTACGACCGCAGTGTTTCCGTTGACGAATCTGCTGTCGAAAAAGTGTCACGCGGACTCGTCGTCGCGAGTGGTGCATCGTGTGTCGAACAGCTCGATTCACTGGCGAAATTATCAATTACACATCCAGTCCAACTACTGACCTGCAGTATTGAATAATTTTAAATTTATTGCCTGAATTGTAGGTGACGTACACCGAGGGACAACTCCCAGATGCAAGTTATCGAAATCACCTATATCGTACTCAGTGTCGTTCTCGCGGCAACCGGTCTTACTATGGTGGGACTGTCGATGCGGCGTATTTGCAGACTAACCGCCAGTCGATGCTCGTCCTCTCAATTGGCTTTTCGATTCTCGTGGCGGCGACAATCGCGACCACCTTCAGCGCGTTTCTGTACGATTTCGAGAACAGTCGTATGCTGTTGACGGTGAACTACGGCGTTTCGACGATTGGCTATCTGTTCGTCATTTACAGCGTGACAGGAGGAGACTGAGCGAAACACCGACGAAACCCACACCACTAACCGAATAGCTATTTTTGTCTCCCGAGCATTCGATGAAGCATGAGTGAACTCAGGCAGGCAGTGCGGGCGGGCGACTCCGTTGTTGGGACGTGGGTAACAATCGGCCATCCGGCCGTCGCGGAGATGAGTGCCGAACTCGGATTTGACTTCGTCGTCCTCGACGCCGAACACTCCTCCATGTCGCTCGAAACCGTCGAAAACCTGGCGCGGGCGGTGGATGCGGCAAGCGGCGAAACGAAACCAGTCGTCCGCCTGCCCGATGACGATCCGACTCGAATCAAACGCGTTCTCGACACCGGTGTTTCCGGTGTTATCGTTCCGATGATCGAAACGGCGGAACAGGCCCGTGCAGTGGTCAGAGCGACACGCTACCCGCCGGAAGGGGAGCGAGGCGTCGCCGGGTCGCGGGCCGCGAAGTACGGACTCGAACTGGAGGAGTATTTCGAACGCGCGAACGACGAACTACTCGTGATGGTGCAGATAGAATCCGCAAAAGGCGTCGGACACGCCGGTTCGATTGCGGCGGTGGATGGCGTCGATGCCTTGTTCGTCGGCCCGGCAGACCTCTCCGCATCCATAGGACGGTTCGGTGAAACCGACTCCCTCGACACCGAGATTTCCGCTGTTTTGGACGCCGTCGGAGAATCCGACACCTCGGTCGGAACCATCGCACTCGACCCGACAGACGTGGAGAAATGGGCTGAAATCGGCTTCGACTTTCAGGTCGTCGGCATCGACGCTGACTATCTAATGGACGGCGCAAAACGCGCAAAGCAAGGGTACGAGGAACTGCCTCGATGACCCTCGTCTGCTATCGGTGCGGCAACGAGACGGAAAACGGCGCGCGCTGCGCATGTGGCGAACCGCTGTGGCTGAAAACCGACGCGACCGGCTTTTCGTGGCCAGCATTCGTACGGACGAGATCGGAGTCGGAATTGGAACCGAAACAGGAACCAACATCCGGACTCTGGCGCTACGCCGATTTGCTTCCGACGGAACCGCTACCAGGCGTCGGGGCGGCGGTGGGCGGAACACCTCTCGCTCGAACCGAGCGATTGGACGAGTACGCCGGATGCAGGTTGTGGGTCAAAGACGAGAGCGCCAATCCGACGGGGACGTTCAAAGACCGCGGCAGTGCGGTGGGCGTCGCCCACACCCTCGAATCGAGCGTAGGTGCAGATGCGAATGGCAGTTGGGTCGGCACCGTCTCGCACGGAAATATGGCGATGAGCATGGCCGCGATGTCGGCCAGCGCTGGTGTGAGCTGCCTCGTGCTCGTGCCCGACGACATTCCGACGGAGCGCCTCGGACACATCGACCAGTACGACCCGGAACTCGTGCAGGTCGAGGGAGCGTACGGGAAACTTTACTACGACAGTTTGGAACTGCCAGGCGTTCGGTTCGTCAACTCCGATACGCCGTATCGCGTGGCGGGCCAGAAAACCACGGCGTACGAAATCTGCGAGGCGTTTGCGACCGCTCACGGAGACCCCGCGGGGTCTCCGTTCGACGGCTCCGGCCCCGGAATTCAGGTTTCGGAATCGGGCGAATCGGCGGATTCGTCCGATTCTCCCGACGCAATCGTCGCGCCGGTCAGCAGCGGCGGTCACGCCAGCGCCATCTGGAAGGCGCTCCGAGAACTCCGCGAGGCGAACCTACTCGACTCGGCTCCGCGACTGTACTTCGTGCAGGCCGCCGCCTGCGACCCGATTGCGCGGGCGTTTCGTGCCGATGCCGACGAAGTTCGCTCCGTCGAGGGCGGGGACACTATCGCGTACTCCATCGCCAACTCCGACCCTCCCAGCGGCAACCGCGTCCTCGCCGCGGTTCGTGAAATCGGCGGTGCGGTGCTGTCAGTGTCCGACGGTGCGATTCTCGACGCGAAACGGCAGTTCGCTCGCCGTGCGGGTCTCTGCGTCGAACCCGCCGCCGCGACCACACTGGCGGGGATTCGTCACCTTTCGAAGTCCGGAGAGATTTCGCAGGACGAGCGCGTCGTCGCAGTTGCAACCGGGACGGGGTTCCGGGAGCAGTCGGCATCGCCGACTGCTCCGCGGTCGGTTCCGCTTTCCGAACTCGCAGGACGCGTTCGGTCGCTCGTTTCGGACGCGTAGCTGGCTCGGGTGCGGCCGGTCGCAAGGCGTCGTTATTCGTCGGCGAAAACCAGTTCCTCGATTTCGCGGCGTTCACCGTCTTCGTAGCGGTACACTCTGCCGGACTCCTCGTCGTGGGTCGCTTGGTGCGACCCGTCGCAGAACGGATACGCCGCCGACAGTCCGCAGAGACAAATTGCGATGTCACCCTTCTCGGCGTCGATATCGTCCTCATCGATTATCCGCGGACTGGTCGCGGTGTGTCTGACTTCGCGGGCCATGGACGGGATTGTCGCCCTCGACACTTCAACTTCGGCGTGGATCAGGTTCCGAGAATTATTCGTCTAGAGTCGTTTTATCCGTGACCGTCTCCTCGGAAAGAGTTTCTTCAGCGGCTCTTTCCTCGACAATCGTCTCCTCAGCGACCGATTCCTGAATCCGGATTCCCTTCGACGCGAGGTGACGCAACTGTTGGCGAGCGAACTCCTCCTCGCGTGTGCCGCGGGTCGCCAGCACGTACATTCGGGCGCGTCCGGCGGGGCGCATGGTTCGCCCTGCGCGCTGGGCGCCCTGCCGCCGCGACCCGCCGAGTCCCGACGCGACGATTGCGAGTTCGGCATCGGGCAAGTCGATTCCTTCGTCGCCGACGCGGGAGACGACGAGGGTGTCGAGACGCCCGTCACGGAACGCCTGCAGGTGTCGTTCGCGCTCCGGATGCGGCATCTGGCCGCTGATGAACGGAACGGAGAGCGCGTCGGAAATATCGTCGCCCTGTTCCAGATACTCCACGAATATCAGGGCTTTCGCGGCGGGGTGTTCGGCCAGCAGGTACCGGATTTCGTCAACCTTCGCGGGGTTCGACGCGGCTATCTGGCGCTTGCCGCGCTGGCCCGCGTTGGCGTAGTCGCCGTGATACGTCTCGTCGTCCCAGCCGACGTACCGGATTTCGACCTCGGGTTCGGCGACGAAACCGGCCTCGAACAGGGCGTCCCAGTCAGTACCGATGGGCGGCCCGATGAGCGTGAAAATGTCCTTTTCCTTGTCATCTTCGCGGACGGGTGTCGCTGACAGTCCCAAGCGATGCTTGCTCTGAAGGTTCGCGCTCCGCCGAAAGACCCGGGAGGGAATGTGCTGACATTCATCGTACACGATGAGTCCCCACCGTCGCTGGTCGAACAGTTGGCGATGCCTGTCCATCCCGGCGGTTTGGTAGGTCGCAATCGTCACGGGGCGAACGTTTTTCTCGCCGCCGTGGTACTCGCCGACCTGTTCGGGGGAGAGAGAAGTGTGAGCCAGTAGTTCGTCGCGCCACTGTCCGGCGAGTTCCCTGCTCGGCACTAGAATCAGGGTTTCACCCGAAACGGCTTCCATAACGCCCATCGCGGCGACCGTCTTTCCGCTTCCCGGCGGGCCGACGAGAACGCCGGATTTCAGGTCGATAAACTCCTCAACCCATTCGCGCTGATAGTCGCGCAGGGAGAGCGAGCAGTCGATGGCCAGTTCGTCGCCGGTCTCCAAATCTCGCTCGTCCTGCACCGGGTACCCCGCCTCGTAGAGGATTCGTTTGACCTCGGCGACCTTCTCCTCGGCGACCCAGCTCTCGTCGTCTGAAAGCGGGGCGCGCAGATGACTGTCGTCCAGTTTCTGCCGGGCGACGTTTCCCATCAGGTCGTCGCTCGCGGCTTCGAGAACCACGTAATCGTCCTCATGCGTGTAGAGTCGGAACTGCTTTGCGCGTTTCCACTGCTGTTCGATGAACTGCTCTATGTCTGGCGATGGCTCCGGAAGCACCTGCCGGACGGTTCGCATCAAATCGTCGAGCGAGTCGTAGGGCGCAGACCAGATGTCCTCCTGTCGAATTCGATAGCTGTAGCCACCCTCGCGGGTTGTATCCGTCAGGTGCGCGAACTGAGAGAGTTGCGCCCGCGTGAATTGTCGCGGCTGGTCGGCGACGATTTCCCGCCGTTTCGGAAAGACGACGATTCGTTCCCGGTCGGCCAGCCGCTCCCACTCGGTCGGAAACCAGACGACAGGATCGCGTTCCACGTCGAGGCGGACGACCTCCCGTTCGTCGGCGAGGCGTTCCAGCACGCGATTTGCCTCCTCGTGTGAACAGCCGAGCACCCGAGCGACTTCGTCGGCGGTGAGCACCGGACGCCCGATGTCCTCGACGGCGTCGTACACGTCAGAAATTCCGTAATCCTCGTCGGTCACTGCCTCACGGTTGGTTCCCCGGCGGAATACCCGTTACGACTCTAGTTGCCCATCGGGACGGCTCAGCCGTCGGATTGTTCGCCGCCGTAAGCACCCGTTTTCCGCAGTTCGCCGCGTTTTTCGAGGACGCTCGGGGTTCGGCAGACGCCGCGGGCACCGGTCGCCTGCGGGACGGTACAGTTGTTGCAGTTCTCACAGATTGCCGACCGTTTCGATTCTTCGCTCCGTTCGCCGAGAATTCGGGCCGGAAGCCGAGGTTCCGCGTAAAACGGACGACCCATCCCCACGGCGTCGCAGTCGCCGCCTCCGAGCAGCCGGTCGATTTCGTCTCGGTTTCGAATGCCGCCTTCCGCGAGAACCGGTACCGAAACTCGACTCGCGACTCGACTGGTGAACGGACGGTTCCACGCCGAGTCGAAGTCGTACTTTTTGGACTGAAACCAGTTGAGGAAAGCCACCATTCCCGCCCGCGTTTTGCTTCCGAACGCGTCAGCGTAACCCTCGCGGAATCGCTCGTCGCGCCACGCACAAGCCGGGAACGCACCGCGGACGATGCTCGCGTCCCAGAACACGGAGGCCTGTACGGGAACGAGCGCGTCGAATCCGATCGCCGTCAGTCGATCGCAGATTCGAACGCCATCGGAAAGCGAAAGGTGCTTTCGGACGAACCGCGGCGCAGTCGTTTCGGCGGGCACCTTCGTCATAATCGGCACGTCCGGGCCGACTCGCCTCCGAATCTCGTCGTGGACGAGTTCGAGAAACCGAGTTCGTTCGGCCAGCGACCCGCCGAACTCGTCGGTTCGGCGGTTGTAAAACGGCGAGAGAAACTGCTGGACGATGCCCATGTTCGCCCCGGCGATGTGGATTCCGTCGTAGCCCGCATCGATGGCGTAGCTGGCACTTCTGCCGAAATCTTCGGCGAGGTCGTACACCTCCGCCGTGCCGAGGACGTGCGCGTCGTAGGAAAGAAATCCAACGCGGTCGAGCGCCCGAAGCACTGGCGGCGGGCGCGAGACGGCGAGCTGTCGCAAGTCGGAATTTTCCGCGCGATAGCCCGCGTGCCACGTCTCCATGCTCCGGAGACCGCCGTGTTCCAACTGGACGAAGATTCGACTTCCGCGGTCGTGAATCGCGTCCGTCAGTCGGGTTAGTTTCGAGACGAACGCCGGGTCGTGAACCCGCGTCATCCCCGGCGCGGCACAGCCACCCTCCCCGCGAACGATGGTTGCACCCTGACAAATAAGCCCGACTTCCGACTCGGCCGCGGGTGTGAGTTCCCGAATCAGGGCGTCAACCGCGTCCGGACCGTTACCAGCGCATTCGAGGAGCGGGGCGCGATAGAGTCGATTCGGTAGTTCGACGCCCGCGATTTCGAGTGGATCTTCCAGTTCGGCCACGTTGCGTTTGGCTTCGGCGGGTTTCGGGGTAAAGGTTTGTGGGGAGGTGGCGGCGGGCGGGCAGGCCAGCGGCCTGCCCACCCTGTCACTCGCGGTCGTTCGGCACCATAGCAAAGGTGATACTTTATAACTAGTAGCAGTAAACCACCACGCATGAGCGACACGCCCCGTGAACGCCTCTACGAAAAAGCGACGGAAATCACGTCCACGGTGGTCACGGGATTCTGGCTCGTGGCTCTCATCACCGGGCAAGACTGGTGGCTCGCGGCCATGCTCCTCGGCTACATGGTCATCGTTCCGGTGGTCGCCCTCCTGTTCGAGGACGAGAAAGCGGACGAAAGCTGGTGGGACGCGATGTGGAACGACGACTGGTGGGACGACATGTGGGACTGGTCGGGCGGGAGTGGAAAATCGACGAAGTCCGAAGATTCCGCGGAAGCGACCGAACCGAACAACAGAGACGCCCTCGAAACGCTTAGAAACCGATACGCCCACGGTGAACTCACGGACGACCAGTTCGAGCGCAAACTGGAACGGCTCATGGAAACCGAAACGATAGAGGACGTGGAAGACCGGTTTCGTGCGGAGGAACGCGAACGCCTTCGGGAGCGAGAATAGCCGAAATCCGATTTGACTACTTTTACCACGTCTACTCCCCTTCGGCCCACGAACTCAGCGTCTGCTGAACCGCCGCCTCACCGACTGCCCGCCCGAGAATATCGTACCCGGCGCGTTCGCTGCGGTCGTTCGCGGAGGCGATGAGGCGCGAGACGATGAATTCGGGTGTCGATTTCCCGACCGTGTCGAATCTCGGCTGGTAGTCCACGAGCAGTTCAAGGTCGTCGTCTAGCCCCTCTGCGAAGATACCGTCCTTGCGGGCTTGGTCGGGGAGCGGGTTCAAATCCTCCGCGAGGTGGGTGACGAAGACGCCGAGCGCCCCGCGGTCTACCGACAGGCTGACGAGTCCGTGCAGGAGGTTGGCCGCGCTTCCGGGCTCCGTAATCGCCTCGAACTCGTCCACGAGCATGAGGGTTCGTCCGTCGTTCGTGAGCGGCGGGACGATATTTCGAAGGGTGGATTCTAGCACCCCTGCGTTGAAACTGGCGTGTCTCCGGTGGAAGACGATGGTGTCCGACATCGAAATCTGTGCGCGCTCGGCGGGC
The DNA here is from genome assembly GCF_020700235.1 of Haladaptatus pallidirubidus. Classification (GTDB taxonomy): domain Archaea; phylum Halobacteriota; class Halobacteria; order Halobacteriales; family Haladaptataceae; genus Haladaptatus; species Haladaptatus pallidirubidus. The sequence continues at coordinate 2,305,086 of NZ_CP085301.1, forward strand.
ACGGGAAGCCCCATCTGGGCCAGCAGGGCGACCTGACAGAGCGTTTCGAGCAGGGTCGTTTTCCCGCCGCTGTTCGCGCCGGTGAGGACGGTAACCCGATCGCCTTTCGGCGGCCCGGCGACGCCGTGCTCACCGATTCCGTAGGTGACAGGTTGAACGTCTCCGGTCCCGGTGACGAGAAACAGGTTTCGCGCGTCTTCGACCGCGAATCCCTCGTCCACGAACTCGGGTCGCGTGAGGGAAAATTCGTCCGCGAACCTGGCGAGCGAGAGCGAGACAGCGAGGTCGTTGACAGCGGAAACCGCGGCGTCGATGGAGTCGCGGGCGTCCTCGATTCTGGTTTCGAGTTCCGCCACGACCGTCGATTCGCGTTGCTCGACGACGGTTCGCTGTTTGGCGACGAGTTCGCGGAGCGACCCGCCGACGAAGTCGGTGGCGTCGCTTGCCTCCCCGACGGTCGCATCGCGGATTCGCTGCGGATCAATGTCGGTTTCGTGAGCGACGTGTTCGACGTAGCTTTCCCGGAACTCGTCCGGATTTCGTACGTTTCCTGACTGTACCGCTTCGAGAACGTCTATCGCCCCGCTTTCGAGTCGTTCGACCGCCGTCAACGCTTTGCGGCGGCGGTCGAGTTCGTCGTCCGCACTCTCGGCAACCCGGCCGCCGTCGAGTTTGCCGACCGCACCGACCGCGGCGTTGAGCGCGTCGGAGTCGATGTCCGCGACGGGGGCGAACGCCCCCTCGGTCGTTCCGGTCGTCTGCAGTGCGAGGGCTGTCTCGACGGCAGTTCGTTCGCTTCCGTCGTACTGTTCGAACGCGGCGAGAACCGATTCGCGCTCGACGTCGGAGAGGTCGTCCCACGACGTGACGGCGTCCATCACCGAATCGAGTCGGTCAGCCGCTTCTTCGGGGGAACGAACCGGTGTCATGACACGAATCCGGTCGCCAGCGTCGGGGGTCACCGCGTAGTCGCTGGCGAGGTCGAGAAGCGATTTGTACACCGACCGGGTGTCCCGGGTCGCCAGCACGGCCATCCCCTCGCCGCCGTTGGCCTGTCGAAGTATCCGAGTCGCCCGACCTCTCGACAGCCCCGCATTCGACAGAACGCGGACGTTACTCGCTTCGATGGCCTGAATCGCCCGTTCGACCCCGAGTTCGGTTTCTAGCAGGTCGCTCGTCTTCGGTCCCACGCCCCAGTAATCCTCCAACCTCATACCTGTCGGCTGACACCCGTCGGTATTAACGATTCCCGTTCGACCGAAAGATAAAGACGGTGAGTCGAATAATAATATTATGCCCTCTAGGTCAGAATACAAATTGGAAGCGCGAATCCTTCATATCGGCGATAGCCACGTCGAGATAGGGAATTCGGGAGATGTCGAACGAGCGACAGGGGAACGGGAAATCGTCGACAACCTCGGAACGGTCGGTTGTATTCTCTGTGAACACGCACCGCCCGACTACGATGCGCGGTCGTCTCTCGAAACGGTTCGTAAACACGATTCGAACCTCCCAGTTCTCGTCCTCACTGACGACGAAACCGTTATCGCTGACGTTCTCGCGGGGGATGCGACCGACTGCGTTCGGCCCGACAGACCGGAGCTGTTGACCCACCGAATCGAGCGCACAATCGAGCAATATCGGGATCAACACGCGCGGTCGCGGACGGAGGCGCTACTCGCAGGGATGCCGGACGCTATCGTCAGGATATGCGAGGATGGCATCATCAAGTGCGCCAACGACGGCGTCGAGCGTATTTTCGGCTACGCACCGGACGACCTCGTCGGATCCCCGTTGACGGAACTGATACCGAAGCGACTGCAATCGACATACCGGAAATCGCTCGCTCGATACGTCGAAACTGGCGAACGACAGGTCGATTGGGAGTACGTCGAGACAACCGCCCAACATCGAAACGGGGGCGAAATTCCGGTCGCACTGTCGTTCCGCGAGGGAGAGTACGACGGTGAGCGAGCGATTACCGGAATCATCCGCGATATCTCGAAGCGAAAACGGGTCGAAGCGAAACTCGAACAGTCGCGCGAGCGCTATCGAAAAGTGATAGAGACGAGTCCGGAGGCGCTTCTCGTCGCCGACACGGAAACGGGCACCATCGTCGAAGCGAATCCGGCCGCCGAAACCCTCCTCGGACGCCCGCGGGACGAAATCGTGGGGATGCACCACTCGGAGATTCACCCCGCCGAACGTCGCGCGTTCTATCGACATATCTTCGACCAACACGCGGAACGCGGCGGCGTCACGAAAGATGCGACCGGCGTCAAAATCGCCCGACCGGACGGAACGGAGATTCCGGTGGAAGTCAGTTCGAACGTAGCGGAGTTCGGCGACCAGCAGGTGCTCCACGCCATTTTTAAGGACGTATCGGAGCGAAACGAGCGCGAGCGAAACCTCGATAGGCTTCGCTCGGCGACGCGCGACCTGATGCGGGCGGAAACGAAAGAAGAAATCTGCGAGATAGCGGTGTCGGCGGCGAGCGAATTACTCGACCTCTCGCTCTGTGGCATCTATCTCGTAGACCCCGAGGAGTGCGTCCTTCGGCCCGCCGTCGTGACGGAGCAAACGGAGGAGATACCGGACGAAATACCCGAATTCGAGGCCGAACGCGCGCTGGCGTGGTCGGTGTTCGAATCCGGCGAAGCAACCGTCTTCGAAGACCTGAAAGACGAGCCACGGGGATACAACCCGGAAACGCCAGTCGAAACGGAACTCATACTGCCGCTGGCCGACCACGGTGTTTTCTTAGCCGGGTCGGTGTTCGAAACCGAACTCGACGAGCACGTCCACGATTTAGCGGAAATCCTGGCGGCCAACGTGCAATCGGCACTCGACCGGGCCGAGCGCGAAGAGACGCTCTCAAAGCACCGCGAGGAGTTAGAAGAACTCAACCGCATCAACGCGGTTATCCGCGACGTTGACCGAACGCTGGTGCAAGCGACGAATCGAGGAGAGATAGAATCCGCGGTCGCGGAACGGTTAGTGACGGTGGAACCGTATCAGTTCACGTGGGTCGGCGAGTACGACGCCAACTCGAAAAGCGTTCATCCGGTCGCACACGCCGGGGACGAGGATGGAAAGCGCTACCTCGAATCGGTTATCAGACCGGACGACGAGGGTCGCGGACCGGCGACGAAGGCTTTAGAAACGAGAAGCGTCGTCGTCATTGCGGACACCGCCACCGACCCGACGTTCGAATCGTGGCGGGAGGCGTCACTCGATAAGGGTTTTCGGTCGCTCGCTGCCATCCCGATTCGGTACGACGAGACCTGTTACGGCGTTCTCGTCGTTCACGCGAATCGAACCGGCGCGTTCGATTCGCGTGAACGGGCGGTGCTGGCCGAACTCGGCGAAACCATCGGACTCGCGATTGCCGGAATCGAGAGTCGAAAGGCGCTCGTCTCGGACTGCGTGGTCGAGGTGGAAATCGAATCGAAGGACGCGGACAATCTCTTCGTCCAACTACCGCAGGAGGTCGGATGTGAGCTCGGCCTGCTCGGAACCACACTCACGTCGGACGGCTCGCTCCTTTGCTTCGTAACCGTGTCGGATGCGCAATCCTCGGACGTTCTCGACTGGGTGTCCGAGTTTGAGCAAATAGCGGACAGTCGAATTCTCCACGAAACCGAAATGGAGTGCGTCATCGAACTCCGGTACGAAAGAGCGCCGTTCGTCACGGCGCTGGCGGATAGGGGGGCGACGATTGCGAGCGCGGAAGCAGACGAGGACGGCGGGCGGGCGGTCGTCGAACTCCCGACGACCGCGAACGTTCGGGGGACGGTCGAAACCATTCGGGAGATGTATCCGGACGTGCGCGTCGTCGCACAGCGCGAACGGGAAAAGCCCGAACCGACCGTGACGGAGTTCCGAACGACGTTGGACGAATCGCTGACCGACTGTCAGTGGGCGGCGTTGGAGACCGCCTATCTCGCCGGGTTTTTCGAATGGCCGCGAAACAGCACGGGCGAAGACGTGGCGGCGTCACTGGGGGTGTCACCGCCGACGTTTCACCAACATCTGCGACGTGCGCAGTCGAAACTGCTCGGAACGTTCTTCGATCGGTGAAGTTTTTATTACCGGGTCGGTTGTTTCGCCATGCGTCTCATTCAGGCCCTCGTTCCGGACGACTGCCGGGACGCTGTTCTCGCCGTTTTAGACGACGAGCGTATCGATTACGTCCTCACGCGAGAAGAGAGCAACGGCGACAACTCGGCCATCGTCCAGTTTCCGCTTCCGACGCAGGCCGTTGACAGGGTTCTCTCCGAGCTTCGAGATGCAGGTCTCTCCGACGATTACACCGTCATCGGAAGCGTGGAAACGGCACAGACGTCGAACATCGAGGAACTAGAGGACAAGTTCGTCAAGGGTGGCGACGAGGACGACAGCATCGCCACTGACGAAATCCGCACGAAAGCGCTCGGGATGAATCCGAGTCCGGTGACGTACTATGCGATGACCGTTCTCTCGGCAATCGTCGCCACCGCCGGACTCCTGCTCGACTCGCCCGCCATCGTGGTCGGGTCGATGGTCATCGCGCCGCAAGTCGGGTCGGCGATGACATCGAGCGTCGGCCTCGTGCTGAACGACCGCCACATGATTATCGACGGGTTACGCTCGCAGATTCTTGGGCTGGGCGTCGCTATCGTCAGCGCGACGATTTTCGGATGGGCGTTGAAATCGGCACAGTTCATCCCGCCGTCGCTCAACGTGGTGACGGTGAATCAGATAAGTCAGCGCATTTCACCCGGCTTTCTATCGGTGGCGGTCGGTTTGTGTGCAGGGGCGGCAGGGGCGCTCGGCCTCGCAACTGCCTTGCCGGTTTCGCTCGTCGGTGTCATGATCGCCGCGGCGCTCATCCCCGCGGCGGCAGCGGTCGGAATCGGACTCGCGTGGGGGCCGCCAGTTATCGCACTCGGCGCGTTCGTCCTACTGGTCGTGAACACGGTTTCCATCAACGCCGCAGGCGGTGGCGTGCTGTATATACTCGGCTATCGACCGGTCGAAGGAACGACGATTCGAAAGGCGGCCCCGACCCTCGTTGCCGCCGTCGTCCTGCTCGCCGCCCTTTCGGGGTCGGGACTGGTGATGACCAAGCAAATGCAGACGGAAAACGCCGTCAACGAGGAGGTTCAGTCCGTACTCGAACAAGACCGGTACCAGCAACTTGAACTCGTCAAAATACAGGTCGAATTCGACGACATGGGAGTTCTCGACAACAGTCAGGAGATCACCGTCGTCGTCCGTCGCCCGACCAACGAACCATATCCGCAGTTGTCCGAACGGTTTGCGAGCGAAATTGCTGGGCGACTCGACGGACAGACGATAGTCGAAGTGGAGTTCACCGAGAGCCAGCGGTCAACGGTGAGAACGTAAAACCGTAGTGGTTCGTGATTCGGTAGGCCGACGTTCCCCAGATGTAATCCTCGCCGGGCCACCACGTCCGGGCGTTGTTGAACCCGCCGACGAGAACGCCAGATTCCGGATTTTCCGGGTCGGTATGGTAGTTGACGCTTCCGCTGTCGCCGTCGGTGAAATCCGACTGTGACCCCCATTTCAGTTGACCGCGCTTGCACACCTTTCCGTAGGCGCAGGTCAGTCCGTCGATAGCGTGGAGTTGTCCGTCGGAGTGGCCCGACCGAAACGCGACTTTTTCCAGTTTCTCACCGCGCGCTTTGAGTTCGGCAAGCCCCTCGCGCGTGAACTGTCCGACGACGGTGGACGGTGATGCACCGAAAATCTCGTTCGTCGGTCGAAATCCGCCCGTGGGATCGATGCGGACGAAATCGTCGAGTTGGTAGCCTCTTCGAACCTCGCCGATCTTCCGCGGATCGCCGTCGCCGTGGACGAAGAACGGTTCGCCGCTGTGCTGTTCGGCATCGCCGCCGAAAACGTGGTTTGAGGTGGCGAAAAACGGGGACGTTCCGTCGTACATCGCGGGGGCGAGCGTTCCGGCGGAGTCTCGGGAGCCGCATTTGACACCACCGGGAACTAGTTTCCCACCGAACGAATCCGACCGGTCGTTGCGGGTCGCTCCCGACGGAGTCGATCCGACGCGGTTCAGTTCGACAGCCACGTCGCCGACGTGCTCCGGAACCGCGCCACCGACCTCGCTTCCGGTTACGTCGACCGAGAGCGCGGCGTTTCGGCCGCCGAACTCCCCCGGAACGACGGCGCTCCCGACGACGCCCGGTGTTGAAGCCACGTTGAGTCTGCGGTGGGCGTCGAAGGCGGAGCGGAGGTCTTCGAACCAATCCGCTGAAACCATCGTCGTTCGCGGCTTAAGGTTGTTTTCGTGCGCGTATACGAGCGGAACCTCGTTCCGACCCGCCGCTTTCACGTCGTCCGGCGTGAGTAGCGTCGCCATCGAACCAAATCCGGCCCCGAGAAGTGTCGAAACGAAGCGTCGTCTGCCCATGGTCCTGAATCGTCCGCCGAACGTCGAGCGCGTCGCTGGCCGTCGCTCTCTGTCGCCTTGATTTTCCATCGTGTCGTCTCCCCATTCTCGGTACGCAGTACGACGGGGGAGTATTTGAAATTCGACCGTCAAGTTCAGCGGGAGAAACGAAAAATCATCGGGAAAACGCAGAGAGCATTTTAGGCCCGCCGAAAAATGGGAAGTTTTACGTATCTTTAGGTAAGCCTAAAACATGAGTATGGAAGCAGACGAGTCGAAAACCGTCACCCGGCGACGATTCATCGCGGGAAGCGGCGTCGCTGGCGCGGCACTGCTTGCCGGGTGTACCGACGGTAACGGCGAAGGTAAACAGACGAGTACCGACGGAACTGGCACGGGTGACGGGACGACGCAGTCTGGCCCGTACTCGGTATCGATGGAACCAGTCGGCAAAGTGGAGTTCGAGTCCGTTCCGAAAACGTGGGTCGCCAACAACGGCAGTTGGGCCGACATGGGCGTCGCGCTCGGGCTCGAACCGCCGAAAGCGGTGTGGCTGACGAGTCGATACCACACCCAGTACTACGACGACATTCCGGGTGTCTCGGTCGATAAAAGCGGCATGCGCGACCTCTCTTCGGACGGCGTGAACAAGGAGTTGTTCTACGAGTTGGACGCCGACATTCACGTCATCGACCCGAACTTCCTCATGAACCGGTTCGATGGCTGGAACCAGTCCGACATCGACGAAATCAAAAAGAAAGTCGCCCCATTCTTCGGGAACAGCATCTTCTCGCATAGTTACGACTTCCACAAAGATTACAAGTACTACTCACTGTACGAAGCGTTCGAGAAGTTGTCGAAGGTGTTCCAGCGAACCGACCGATACGAGAAGTTTGCGTCGCTCCACGACGAGTTCGAGTCGAACGTCGAGTCGGTCGTTCCGAAGAAGAAAGAAGACCGCCCGGAGGTCGCAATCATGTGGGCGACGGGCAACCAGCCGAAATCCTTCCTTCCCTACCTCATCGGAGAGGGAACCAGTTTCAAGCAGTGGCGAAGCCTAAAAGTCCGCGACGCACTCGCCAACACCTCAGTTCAGGATTTCCACGCCAACCGCGGGAAGGTCGATTACGAGACACTACTCGAAATCGACCCCGACGTACTCCTACTCCGTGGGCACGAACAACAGAGTGCGAAGGAGTTCCAGAACACCGTCGTCTCGTTCATGAAGGACCACAACGTGGCGAGCAAACTCACGGCAGTCAAAAACGGCGACGTGTATCGTGGCGGCCCGCTCTATCAGGGGCCGATTACGAACCTCGTCATCACCGACCGTGCAGCGAAACAGGTGTACGATGTTTCGGAACCGCTGTTCGACCGCGAGAAGGTGGCCGACATCGTCAGCGGCTAAAGCGAAACCGACGGTAAAGCAGTCAGTGTATCGCACGTCAAACGACGCGAGTACGGTGGGCATCGCACTCGCGTTCATCCCATATCATAAACAACTCCCATTTTTGCGCAGCAAAGAGTGAGCGACGCGACCACGCAAACGCTCGATGAAAAATAAACGCGGGGTAGGTGACCGACGTAATCCGTACTCGTCGAGGAGAAACCGATAGGAGACCACTGATATAATTTCTGACTTGCCAATTCGAATTAAGCGGAGAATTACCTCCGAGGGCGAAAAATTAAGCGGATTCGGATGCGGTGCGGAAAACCAAAGCTCTTATCGGGGTTTAGGGAGACCTAAAACCAGGAACGAGAACTCGAAATCGAAAGTGCGCGAACGACGGCACTCGATTCGGCCGAGTCAAACAGAGAGGATACATGAGCGAGAACTTCGAGAAGGAGATAAACAAGACGTTCGACGGGGCGCTGACAGCACTCGTAGTTGCCAGCATCGCCATCGTCGTGATTGGCGGACTGGTGCAAGTGAGTTTCGGCGCGTTCACGATGTCGCTCGAACAGGCGTGGCGAGCGGTGTTCGACCCGAAGGTGATAACGAATCCCGACGTGTTGCTGGCACTGCTCCTCGGAAACGAGATTCCGGTGGATTTGAGCAGTGAAACCACCGTCGTCTGGAGCCTTCGACTCCCGCGCGTCCTCGTCGGAATTCTGGTCGGCGCAAATCTCGCCATCTCCGGGGCCATCTTTCAGGCCGTAACGCGCAACGAACTGGCGAGTCCGTACATCCTCGGCGTGAGCCACGGCGCTGGCTTCGCCGTCCTGCTCACGCTCATCGTCTTCAGCGGCCTATCGGTCTTTCTCCCGATATTCGCCGCGCTGGGCGGCATCGTCGCGTTCATCATCGTCTACGCTATCGCGTGGAAAGGCGGAACCAGTCCCGTCCGGCTCGTACTGGCCGGGTTCATCGTCGGAACGATTTTTTACTCATTCCAGCGCGGCCTGTTCTTTTTCGCGCCGGACATCGGCGTGGTGCAGACCGCGCTCGCGTGGACGACGGGGTCGCTCACGGGAACCGGTTGGGAGCAAGTCAGAACAGTCCTGATTCCGACACTGTTCATCGTCCCGGTTTCCCTCGTGGTGTCGCGCCAGTTGAACCTCCTCCTTCTCGGCGAGCGAACCGCTCGCTCGCTCGGGATGTCGGTCGAGCGGGTTCGATTCATGCTCTCCGCTTTGGCGATTCTCGCCGCGAGTGCCGCCATTTCCGTCGCCGGAATCGTCAGCTTCGTCGGCCTCATCGTCCCGCACATCGTCCGGAACATCGTCGGGACGGATTACAGAAAACTGGTTCTCGGCTGTCTGTTTGCAGGTCCCGCGCTGGTCGTCGGCGCGGACGTAGGCGCGCGACTCGCGCTCAATCCGATTCAAGTTCCGGTCGGAATCGTCACCGGACTGGTCGGCGGACCGTACTTCCTCTATCTCATGCGGAAACGACAAAAACTGGGGGAGCTCTGATGGTGGGAAAAGAGCAGGGGGAAAAACCGACGACGTCCCGGGACGTCGTCGTCGTCGGAGGCGGTGCATCGGGCCTCTCCGCCGCGGTGTTTCTCGCCCGATACGGACTCGATACGCTGGTGATAGACGGCGGAAGCGCCGCAATTCGCCAGTGCGTGCATCTGGAGAACTACCTCGGCTTTCCCGGCGGCATTCCACCGGAGACGTTCCTCGCGCTGAGCAAGGAACAAGCAGAATTCGCGGGGGCGGAGATAACGGACGGACTAGTCGTCGCCGCCGAGAAAACCGACGACGGTTTTCGCGTGGCGACGAAGGATGGGCGAGAGGTCGAAGCGAATCGATTGATCGCAGCGTCGGTGTACGACGACGAGTATCTGTCTTCGTTCGAAGCGGAGCTGGAGAACGTTGAACCCGACGGGAAAACCGCAATTTCCGGACTGTACGTTACGGGATGGCTCGGCGAGGCAGAACACCAAGCCATCGTCAGCGCGGGCAACGGCGCGCGGACTGCGCTGGCGCTCGTCCGCGACGTTCGAAAGGAGGACGAAGGACTCTGGGAAGACGTTGCCGACCACTACTACGATTGGACCGTCGAAGAGGGTCGCTACAGCGGGACGAACTGGGAGTGGCTGGACGAATTCGTCGCGGAAAACGTGCCGGAGGACGCGACTCTGGAAGACGAGAAGCGAACGAAGGAGCGACTCAAACGGGAGTACGTCGCGCTGGAGCTGGACGACGCGGAGCGAGCAAAGCGAGCGGAGCGCGGGCGAGTGCTCGTGCGAAAACACGTGGAGGAAATCGAACCATGAGCGAACGAACGGCCGACGACAGAGAGCGAAAGACCGACGGTGGAATGGTCACAGAACGAGACGAGCGGGAAGTAGACAACGAGGGAAAAACGAACGACAGACAAAAGTCCGGGACCGCGAGCGAACTGCGCGGGGGCGACTTGGAAATCGGCTACCCCGACTCAGGAATCATCGTCGAATGTGAGTCCATCATCGTCCCGGCGGGCGAAATCACGGCCTTCGTCGGTCCGAACGGAAGCGGAAAGAGTACGCTTCTCAAGGCGATGTCCCGCGAACTCCACCCCGAATCAGGGGTCGTGCAGCTCGATGGCGAGGACGTCCATTCGCTCGGAACCAAAACGCTGGCCCGAAAACTCGGCTTGCTCTCGCAGGAGAACGAGTCGCCCGGAAACCTGACCGTCGAAAACCTCGCCTACCACGGGCGCTATCCGCACCGCGGTTTTTTCGAGTCAAAGACGGAAGAAGACCACGAGGCGGTAGAACGCGCGCTGGAACTCGCCGGGGTTACCCACCTCAGAGACGAGGAGATGGGCAGTCTCAGTGGCGGACAGCGCCAACTCGCGTGGATTGCGATGGTGTTGGCACAGGATACGGACGTTCTCCTGCTAGACGAACCGACCACCTACCTCGACCTGCGCCATCAGCTTCGCGTGCTGGAAGTCGTCCGAACCCTCGCGCACGAAGAAGACCTGACCATCGGCATCGTTCTCCACGACATCTCGCAGGCGGCCCGCTACGCCAACAACCTCGTCGCCCTGCGCGACGGCGAACCATACGACTGGGGGCCACCGAGCGAAGTGGTGACGGAGGAACTGCTGGCCGACGTATTCGGAGTCGAGGCGACGGTCGGAATCGGTCCGGAAGGGCCGGTCGTCACTCCCCGACGACCGCTGTAAGTTCGGTTTCCGCCGTATAAATTCAAATTCGAAAGAAAATCATTTCAGTAATTCATTCACCTCATTATTATAATATTTCAAATTTAAATAATTTGATATTTATCCAATATTATATAAATATGATTAGCGGCATGATTATCGCACGAACGAGCCGGAATTACCGCGGGAGAGAATAATTACAGTCATCTGACTGAAATATCCGACACGTTTACACAAGTAAGTAATGAAATCAAAAAGACGTGGTGCAGTAATCGTAGTGGTACTCGCGTTGCTAACGTCCGCAGTCGGATTCCACCTCGTAAGCGCACAAGACGCCGCACTCGACCTCGACATCACGGAGATCAACGATGAAGAGGAGTACGTCGTTATCGAGAACGAAGGGGGAACAGGCGTATGACCTGTCGGGACTGACAGTTTCGTTCGGTGACACCTACGAGCGGTTTCCGTTCCCAGGCGGAACGAGCATCGAACCGGGAGAGTCGATAACGGTCGGAACGGGTAGCGAGACGACAATCGATGCCGACTACAACGCCGAATACGACGGGTACGTCCTCTACAACGGCGAACCGGACATCGTCGAACTTCGGGATGAAAACGGCATCATAACGGCGAGCCAAAGCACCGGCGACGACAGAGAAGAAGGAGAGACCGCACCCGGAAACGGCGAGTCGGATGATTCCGACGACGCGGATGACTCAGACGGTACCGATGAATCGGATAACAGCGACGACTCCGACGACACGGACGAATCGGGTGACAGTGACGATTCGAACGATTCCGATACGGGTGACGGCGACAACGTGGAGGACGGTGGCGATTCCGACGATACTGAAGAAGACACAGACGAATCAGACGATACAACGGAAGATTCCGAAGACGACGCTGACGGCAGTGAGTCGGACGACGAATCGAACGACGGTTCGACGGACGACGAACAAAACACCGACGAGGACGGAACGGACGAAGCGAACGACTGCTGACCGATTCAGACAGCATCGCTATTTTTCGGATTAGTCTCGCTGGAGTGCAACTCACGCCGAAGCAAATTGGAAAGTACCCTACAATCCCTGCCACGTCCGGGGAGAGTCGTTCAGTCGTTCACAGCCGTCCGCGGTGACGACGACCAAATCCTCGATTCGAACGCCGAACTCGCCGGGGATGTAGACGCCGGGTTCGATACTGAACACCATTCCGGACTGAAGTTCCAGGTCGTTCCCCGAAACGATGTACGGTCCTTCGTGAACGTCCAATCCGACGCCGTGGCCGGTTCGGTGGATGAACTGCTCGCCGTAGCCGTAGGATTCGATAACCTCGCGGGTCGCCGTGTCAACGGATTCCGCTGTGACGCCGGGTTCAACCGCCTCGACGCCCGCCTGCTGAGCCTCGCGGACGGCGCGGTGAACTCGGTCGAACTCCTCGGGCGGCGTTCCCGCGAAGACGACGGTTCTGGTCTGGTCACCCGGATAGCCGTCCACGAACGCGCCGAAATCGAGGACGACGGGGTCGCCGTACCCGATTTGGCGGTCGCCGTGACCGTGGTGCGGTTTCGCCCCGTTCGGCCCGGAACCGACGATGGTGTCGAACGCAGGTTCGTCGCCGCCCGCACCGCTCAATCGAGATTCGATTTCCTGCGCCAGTTCGCGCTCGGTCATGCCGATTGCCTCCTCACCGAGTTCGCGGATCTCGACGCAAACCTCGTCCGCGACTTCACCAGCGCGTCGGAGCGCTTCGATTTCCGCTTCGTCTTTGCGCATGCGGAGGGGTTCGAGAACTTCGCTGACGAGTCCGAACGTCGCGTCCGGAAGCGCGCTCCGGAGGTCTTGGGTGAACAGTGCCCACATCGTGTCGTCTGCGAGCAGATGTCCTCCACGAAGCTCGAACTCGTCAACGACATCGCCGACGAGTTCGAGAGGGTCGTCCCCGTCGCTCCACGTTCGAATGTCAGACACCCACGACTCATCGGCGATTTGCTCGCCGTACATATCCGGAACGACGAAAACGGGGTCGCCGGAAACCGGAACGAACAGGAAGAGGTGTCGCTCTCCGGGGTGTTCTTCGAATCCGGAGACGTAGAAGAGGTTCGTACTCGGGAACAGAACGGCGGCGTCGGCACCGACCGTTCTGAGTCGCTGTTGACAGCGACGGGTTCGCTTCGCGAAAGCGTCCATCATGGGTGATGCTGTCGCGGGGTGCGCGTAAAAATCTCACTTATTCGGCGGTTCGTGTGAAGGTTCGACGGCATTTCCTCTGCCATCGCTGTGCCCACAGTTTTTGACGGAAGATTACAGCGAAATACCCGGGGCAAATGCGACCAGTACCGCGCTGAACTCGACGGAACAGAGAATTGCCCCACCGACCCTGATCCATATACGGTTGAGCACCGTAGTTCTGGGGCATGAGCGGAGAGGAAGGGCAGCTGCGCGAGCGCGCACGTCTAGCGTGGTGGATTATCGGCCTCGTTTTGGGAGTGGTGATGCTGTTCGTCTTCTACGTCTTCGCGGGGACGTTCGCCCTCGGGCTGTTCATGTACTACTCCGCGCGACCCGTTTACGACCGATTGGAAGCGCGACTGGGCTATCCGGGCGTGACAGCAATCACGTCACTGCTGGCGGTTTCGCTACCAATCCTCCTACTGGTTGCCTACGCCGTGGCCGTCAGCGCGATGGAAGTTGCGGAAATCGCAGGTCGTTCGCTTTCCGGCTACGAGGGCGTCCTCCAGCCGTATCTCGACCTGTCATCGCTGACGGTTCGCCCACAGCGGATACTCGACCTCGCGCGCGAGAACCAAAGCGTGTTCACCCGGTTCGGTGGGACGGAACTGCTCGGCGGCGTCGCGGACGCAGTGAGCGCGTTCGGACTCACGCTCTTGCAGTTGTTCGTCGCGCTGGCGTTCGCATTTTACTTTCTGCGGGATGACGACAAGCTCGTTCGCTGGTTCCGCCGTCGAATCGCCGACGAACGAAGCACGGCCTACAGCTACGGAAAAGCGGTTGATGACGATCTCCAAACGGTGTACTTCGGAAGCATTCTCCACGCCTTCGTCGTCGCGGTCGTCGCCGGGATTGCGTACAACCTCGCCAACCTCGTTGCCCCGCCGGGGGTGGCGATTCCTCTCCCGACCCTACTCGGACTGCTGACTGGAGTTGCTAGCCTCGTCCCGCAAATCGGAACGAAACTCGTCTACGTCCCGATAGCGTTACTGCTCGTCGTTCGTGCGCTCGGCGACGGATTGGCTTCCCTCTGGTTTCCCTTCGCGTACGTCGTGGGCATTGTCCTCGTGTTGGATGTCGCGACCGAGACGATCATCAGACGGTACACGGGGGGGAGAAATCTACACGTCGGTCTGATGCTGTTCGCGTATATCTTTGGCCCGTTGCTGTTCGGGTGGTACGGACTGTTCATCGGGCCGTTGCTGCTCGTTCTACTCGTGCAGTTCAACCGTCTCGTGCTTCCGGAACTGATACAGGGGAAGCCGACTCCGACGGAGTATTCGGTGCCCGACTCGGAGGCCGAGGAAGGGACGGTAGCAGACGAAGCGTTGGAAACGGGTGAAGGGAGAAAAGGGGAGGGAAGTGAAACGACGGGCGAGGAAAAGGGAGACGTCGAGGAACTGGAAAGCCAGGATGAGTCACAGGAAGAGTCGGGAAAAAGCGGCGAAAACTGACCGAGAGAACGGTAGAGGAACGGTCTGAGAGAGGACGATAATATCGGCTATTTCACGTTCTAAATATAATATATTTTATAAATTATAAGTATTATTATTCGTCTAAATATCAGTATAGATGCCGTTCGTGCGGGAGAAATAGCGGAACGGAAACGGACGCGAGTTCGACACCGCGTTACAAGCGTTGAAACAACGGGGCTGTTCCCTGTTGGTGACGGGAGCGGTGCCGAAATGCGTCACCGCACAAGCGACGCAACGACTGCTCGGCGACCCGCACCGTGACCGAAAACGACTCCTCGTGTTTACCGATGCGTCACCCGAACACGTAGAGCACAGTCTTCCGCCGAATGTGCGGCGGAACGACGAGAGCACCCAAATCATCGAATCGTGCGGAACCTATCGTTCGACACCGTCAGAAAGCCAATCCACCGATACCCGTGACTGCGAAGTCGAACACCTGCGGAACGAACTCGCGCACGCAACCAGCTACTTCGACACCGTTACCGACGGACTCGGCCCGGGGGAACTCAGAGTCAGTATCGACTCACTCGAACCCATACTGGGAGCCAACAACCGTCCCGCAACGGTTCGGTTTCTCCGGGATCTTTCGGCGTTGGTTCGCGGCGTTCGCGGCATCGAACACGTCCATCTTCGTCTGTCGGATGAGTCGCCGATAGTCCGGGAACTATCCCCCTTGTTCGACGCGCGTATCGAACTCCGGAAACGGGACGCGCTGATCGCGGAACAACGGTGGCACGTTCCGAAACGCGACATCACGACGGCTTGGTCGCAGTTGTAGTGTGGCCGAGTTATCAGTACTGTTCTCGTTCTAACTCCTCCAGATGGCGTCGGATTCGCTCGAACTTCGAGATGTCCACGAAAGCGTACTCGGCACCGCCGAAAAAAGAATCGGGAATTTCGGAGTCCGTTAAGAGCAGTTCGGGATCCGCATCGACGTGGTTCACCTTCTGAAAGGGAATGACGCGAGCGAGCGGTGGGTCATCGTTAAGGCAGACCACGGCGTTTTCTTGCACGAGTACGGCGTCGTACTCCTGTGCCTCGTATTCGTCCACTGCGAAAACTGTCGGCATAGGTAGTTCGACGCGGAGTACGATATTAAATGGACGCGACGGAACTCGACCGACGACTGCGTGAGGAGTTCGACCCGCCCGAGGGAGCGCGGCGGGTGGTCGTTCGAGAGGCGCGCGACCTCGTCGATTCGGGCGACTACCGGGCGGACGCGGGCGTCGAACTGACCGCCGAGGCGATCATCTCGAACCTGAGCGACGCCCCGAAAGAACAATCGCTTCCCGAAAAGTGGAACTGGTGGATGGGGTCGTTGGGAATCGCATACGGCGGCTACACGGAATTTCTCATCGTTCGGTGGGAACGGACGAACCGATAAACGACACGATAAATTAGGAGGGGAGCTGCCCGGTCATCATCAGATACGCCAGTCCGAACTGGAGGGCGTTGAACGCCCCGTGAATCAAGGCTGGAACGACGAGGTTTCTGGTGTATTCGTAGGCTGCCCCGAGAATCGGCGAGAGAACGAAGAGGATACCGAGATAAACGATGATACCGGTATCTTGACCCTGCAGTGAAAAGACGTGAACGAACGCGAAGATGAGACTCGCCAGCGCGATGGCGGGCCAGCGACCGAACGATTCACGGAGTCGTTCCTGAACGACTCCGCGATAGAGCAGTTCCTCACCCGGGCCGATGAGCAGGAACGAGAGCGGAATCAGGAGAAGAAAGACCCGCGGGTCTTGTTCCCCGAGCGTGGCGATTTCGTTCTGCGCCGACTGGATGCCGAACGTTGTGAGGACGACCGACACCGCGATGAGGCCGCCGTAGAAGACGACGAAGCCACCGACGGTCCAACCGAAATCGTTGAGATTCGGAACGCGAACCTTGATGTAGTCGAACCCTCTACCGGTGTATCGCAGATACGCTAGCGCGAACAGGCCGAAGGCGACGCCCTGCCCCATGACTATCGAAACGGCCACCGTGAGCGAGGGGCGGTCGAGAACCGGAACACCGAGCGCGAGGAGCGCGCCCGCGGCGAGTAAGACGAGGATGACTGCGAACGCATAGCCACCGAATCCGAGGCCGACGGCGGCGAACAGTGCCCGTGAACGTCGATTCCACAGCTCCATCATCGTGCCCCCTCAAACCACGCGACGGTTCGACGGATACCGTCCTCGTAATCGGTTCGCGGTTCGAATCCGACCGCTTCGCGAATCACATCCCCGGTCATCGTCGTGTCGTGCGTGAAGACGTGGAGGATTTCGCGAACGACCTCGACTCGCTCGCTGAACAGGGCGCCGCCCCGAAGCATCCACGCCGGGAGTCCTCTGATTCGTCCGTTCGTTTCAGCCATATCGTAGACGTTTCGGGTGAAGGCGTTAACCGTCGTCGGTTCCGTTCCGACCGTGAATCGGCGGCCGTCCCGCGAGTCCGCCGATTGGTCGCCGGGTGAATCGGCCACGGAAGTCAACGCGCGGGCCGCGTCCTCGATGAAGACGAATTCGTGAGGCACGTCCACAGGTGCGGGAAAAAGGACGTTTTTCCCCGCGATGGGTCGGTCGAACAGCGGACGCACGAGGTCGTTGGTCACGCCAGGGCCGTAGAAATCCGGCAGATGAACAACCGTCGTGGGAAACGGCGCACGAGACAGTGCGGCGTCGGCTTCGGCTTTAATTCTCGCCACGCGAGACGGCGGATCGATGGTCGTCTCGGGCGAAATCGGTGGTTTCCCTGACCTGGGTTCTTGAATCTCAAATACCCACGTATTGCCGGGATACACGACGTGCGTGTGGGAATCTCCAATTACGGCGACTAGGAGACGCGCCGATTCGAGGGTGTGATAGTAGTTCATGAGCGGGAAGTTAATGCAGTGAAAAACCACGTCCACGTTTCGTACCGCTCGACGAACGTTGAACGGGATGAGGATGTTCCCCCGGACGATTTCGATGCGAGGATTCGGAAATCGCTCGCGAAAGCGTCGTTTGCTCCGGACGAAAACGCGGATTCGGTCGTCCGGGTTCGATTCGAGCAGTCGTTCGACGACGGCGCCCCCCAATGCACCGGTCGCCCCTGTGACGAGATATCGTACCCCCATTCAACTCTCCGGGGTACGATTCGGGTTCGAGGGTAGTGACCTTTGTGTAAGTAATTTGTTATTTTTGGATGGGGCTTTTCGATTCTGCGACAACGAACGCTCAAATCGGTATTTTAGTCACCAAAAATTCGTTCTAAATGTAAATCGAAACGACTCGTTACATTTTTCGAAGCGATTCGCTACAGCCGACGGACGAGACTCGAAAGTGCGTCCGAACCGCCGCGCAGAATCGGCGTTCCGTGCCCCATACAGAGCACGTCGATGGCCGGAACCAATCCGGCAAATCGGCGGATGCTCCGCCGCATCTCGCGGGTGTCGTAGGAATCCCACCACTTCGGCGGCGTTAGCGCACCGTCGCGTTCCCAGACGAGGTCGCCGACCAAGCCGACGCCGAGGCCGTCGTGAACGTAGGCGGTGTGGCCCGGATTGTGGCCGGGCGTGTGGTAGGCCGTGAACGCGCCGAGCTGCGCGCCGTCTTCCAATGGCAGTATTTCGAACCGTTCCGGAATCGGAACGAGTACGCGGGCAAGGCGGTGAAACGCTCCCTTGTGGTGAAAGAACGGCGGGTCGTAGACCCCCGACAGCAGGTCGGCATCTCGCTGACCGACGAACACCGGCGCGTCGAGGTCGGGGAGGTTTCGAAGGCCGCCGACGTGGTCGATGTCGTAGTGAGTGACCAGTACGCGGTCGATATTTGCGACTTCGTAGCCCGCGTCGCGGAGTTCACGGCGCACGCCGAACCACGGCAGACCCGCATCCACGAGCGTCACCCCGCCGTCGTCCACGAGAAAGGCGTTCGCACCGAAGAGGGGGAAGCCGAGTTCGAGCAACCAGACCCCCGTCGCGAGTTCCTTCGCCATACGTCGGATACGGCGGAGGGAAACTTAACACCTGAAGTCGGAATCGCAGGAAGCACCTCAAAGCGTTGTGCTAAATCGACTTAGGGCGTCCACCGGAGGATTCTATCGTCTTCGTCCGCTGGCGACCCCCGTCCGTCTCGGTTGCTTGTAGCGAAGTAAAGACCGTCAGGGCCGGTGATGACGCTTCGAAGGCGACCGAACTCGCCCTCGAACAATCGTTCGTCGGACTCGACGGTTCGCCCGTCGGAACCGAACGTAACTCGATGCAGGTGTTCGCCCGCGAGCGTTCCGAAGTAGAACGCACCGTCGTAAAACGCGGCGCTCGCGGGAGCGATGGTCGGGGTGTACGACGCGAGTGGGTCGGTGAACGCCGGGTCGTCGCTTTCGCCAGTGACGACTGGCCAGCCGTAGTTGTTCCCCGCTTCGATACGGTTTATTTCGTCATCCGTGTCGGGGCCGTGTTCGGTGCCGTACAGGACTCCGGTTTCCTGATGGAACGCGAGTCCTTCGGGGTTGCGGTGGCCGTAGCTCAACACCGCTCGCTCGCAGTCGGGAACCGACCCGTCGGCTTCGAGTCGTAGAATCGAGCCGTGAAGCGTCTCCGGGTTCTGGGCCATCTCTGGTTCGTCGGCGTCGCCGACCGTCGCGTAGAGATAGCCGTCCGGCCCGAAGGCGAGACGCCCGCCCGTGTGTCGCTGTGCGCCGGGAATACCGTCAAAGATCACGGCTTCGCGTTCGAGTTCGCCGTCAGCGAGACGGTAGCGCAGTATACGCTGTGAAATACCACCGTCTTCGTGCGTTTGGAAGAGATACACGGACGGCGTGGTCGGGAACTCCGGATGGAGCGCGAGTCCGAGCAACCCCCCTTCACCGACGACGTTCGTGTCGTCGATTTCGGCGAGGATTTCGACGCCGTCGGAGCTGAGTCGATTGACTCGGCCGGTTCGCTCGGTGAAATAAAACGTCCCGTCGGGAGCGAAGTCGGTTCCCCACGGAACTTCGAGGTCGGTAGCGACAGCCTCGACTGCGGATGTTTGCTGGGCGAACTGACTGTCTCCTTTATTTGAGAGGGAAGTTCGGGAAGTCGATTTAGGGTGTCCTTGGGAGGTCGTGTCACCGGTTACGACACCGACCGAAAGGAGGACACCCGCGCTGGCGAGAACTTGACGTCTGGTATTGTTTGGCACGAAGAGAATTAATACGGCTAGTCGGAATTAAATTTTTGGCCATTAATTTTTACTTCTATTTATGGATATTATGTCGAACGAGAAAAGGGATTCCCCCTGCCCAACCCGCGCAATCCTCTTCCGTGAAACCCACCTACGCTGTGCGCATGGAACCGATTCAGCTCGATGACGTTGATAGGGGAATACTGCACGCGCTTCAAAACGATGCGAGGAAGAGTACCGCCGCGGGAATGGGAGAGAAAGTCGGCGTGTCGGCAAGCACCGTCCGAAATCGCATCGAGCGGTTGGAGGAGGTGGGAGTCATCCGGGGGTACAATCCGGACATCGACTACGAGATAGCGAACTTCCAGTTGCACGTTCTCATCGTCTGTCGCGCACCTCCCGACGAACGTTCGGCGCTCGCCGACGAGGTGATGGGAATCGATGGCGTCGTCACCATCAGAGAACTGCTGACCGGAACGGAGAACATACACATCGAAGCGGTGGCCGTGGACTCCGGCACGGTGGATTCTATCAGCGAGCAGGTGCACGATCTGGGGTTGGACATCGTAAGCACCAACATCGTGAAAACCGAACGCGTACAACCGTTCGACCACTTCGGAAAAGATGTGACGGAGGGGTGACCGTCTTCGAAAATGCACCCGTGCAACCGGATGTGTCGCACGTCGAACAGCCAGCAAAAACGGAACGGGTCGGCGGCGACGAGTTACGGAAAATTGGTACAGCATCGTCCGATGGGTGTTGTATCCGCAGGACCCATAGTGGGGATTCCGCAACGAGCTTTTGCTGATAGGGGTCGTTAGTACACCTATGGTTGCGCATTCCCGAAATGGAAGTCAGACGAACAAACCACCCGACGAGCTATCGATGACCACGGCGTTGAATCTTCTCACTGAGCAACGCCGTCGTCTGGTCATCGACTCCTTGCTGGAAAACGAACAGACGCTCGCACTAGCGGATTTAGCCAAGGAAGTTACGGTACGCGAAAACGGCACTTCGATGCCGAAAGTTGACGAGGACGAAGTACTGCGAATCTACTCGAGCCTCTATCACAATCATATTCCGCGGTTAGCGGACGCTGGGGTTGTGAAGTTCGAACGGGAGCGAGAATTGGTGGGGTTGGGGAAAAATTCCGAGCGAATGACGGACGCTCTGTCCGCCGTTTCGGATGGCGAACTGAAAAATGGAGAGTCGGCGTAACGCTGAGGTGAATTAGAAGAATTTCCTGACGAAAAGTTGTTTGAGACGAGAGCGAAGCCTGTTGTAACTGATACTTACCGGAATCGGTCACACACATATACACATAGTCGCACCCGTCCAGACGACCGAACTACTTGAGTTCGGCCGAAACCACGGTTTCCGGGTCGCTCGCGCCGCGAACGTACCGAGTGCGACCGTTACGGATTACGTCGAATACGCGAAACGAAATCACTAATCGACCTGCCGAAACCGTCGCCCGAAGAACCGGCCCGCGACTGGTCAGGGCGACGTATGGCGGCGCGGGAACCGGTTTGGCTTGCATCGAGAACTCGGCGGCGGATACCGCCCCGGAGAGAATCGTCGGGAACGTCGCTACGATTCCAACCTTGCGGAGTTCGCGCGAAAACGGTTTTACGACCATCTTCGGGTCGGTTGTCGCACTCGTTTGGTCGGGAGTCACCTCGTCGTTCCACGACTCGGCGACCCGATCCGCACAGCGGAGGAGAAACGTGACAGTTTCCGCGTGCTCCGCGAGGATGTATTTTCGGACGGCAATTTCCGGGTCGACCATTGTTCGAGAACGCGCCACAGGAGTACAAAGCCGTGTCGGACGATAGCTATCTGCATCAGGAAAACTTATACCGAAAATAGACAGAAATGCCGATGTAATGAAACGAATTCTCTCCCGCGTTGGAGTCGGTTCCGCTCGCGTCGATACGGTCCTCCCCAAAACGACGCTCACCGCCGGTGAGTCGGTCGAAGCCGAAGTCCACGTTGAAGGCGGCTCGGCGGAACAGGAAGTCGATGCGATCTACTTCGCCCTGCTGACTCGGTACAAAACCGACGACAGCACTCGAACCGGCGTCATCGACAAGTTCCAAGTCGCCGACCCGTTCACCATCGGCCCGGACGAGGAAAAGACCTTTCCGATTACCATCGACGTGCCCGTCGATACCCCTGTGACGGTCGGTCGGACGAACGTCTGGCTCGAAACCGGTCTCGACATCGACTGGGCGGTTGACCCCGACGACGAAGACCCGGTGCAAATCGAACCGGGGCCACAGCTTTCGACGTTCCTCGACGCGCTCGATTTGCTCGGCTTCACGCTCCGAACCGCCGAGTGCGAGAAGGCGCCGGGAAGCATTTTCTCGGGCGCGTTCGTTCAGGAGCTGGAGTTCGTTTCCCGCTCTGGCCCGTTTTCCGGCAAACTCGATGAACTCGAAGTCGTTCCGACGGAAACCGAGGGTAGGCTCGAAGTGAAACTAGAAATCGACCGTCGCGGCGGCCTCCTCTCCGAAATGGCGGACATGGACGAGTGATGGACACAGCTTTCGTTCACGAACGAGAGCGCGAGTCGGATGGAATCGAAACTCTGCACCGAAATCGAGCGACACGCCTGAGTCGCTCGATTTCGTATCACTCCAGATTCGCCGAAAATGACCGCCAACGGAGGAAACGGCGGCGGCAGTCTCGAAAACGAACGCGACAAGTGCGGTCGCTCCGTCCCTGCGAGCGTGAGCGATAACCCCGAAAAACCGCTTCGAGTGGAAAACGCCGACAAACTCCACGAGGTTATCGCCGCCCACGGCCTCGTGCTGGTCGATTGTTATACGAACGGCTGTACCCTCTGTCAGGCCATCGAACCGGTGGTCGGCAACGTGGCCCGCGCGACCGACGCGACGGTCGTGATGGTCAACCCTGGAAACGACCTCTCGCTGGTGGAAAGATACAATATACGGAGCGTTCCGACGCTCCTTCTGTTCGAGGATGGCAACCTCGTCGGGCGGATGGCCGACGGCTTTCGGGGAACCGACGCAGTGGTTGCGTTCGTAGAAGAAACCGCGAGCTGAATACCCGATTTCCCGCGCCCGCCAATATGTGTGTTATTATCTAACGTAGGCAAAAAGCCTATAAATAACCGCACGTGATTGTTTATCACAGATGGTAGTTGAAACGATTCCGCTGTTCGGGCCGATTCCCGGTGGGATGGAGCTCGCGGTGATTCTGCTCATCGCAGTCCTCCTATTCGGTGCTAACAAGATTCCAAAACTCGCACGCTCGACGGGCGAAGCGATGGGTGAGTTCAAGAAAGGGCGACAGGAAGTCGAAACCGAACTCCGCGAGATGCAGGAGTCCGACACGACGACCGAGACGAAAAACGACACGGCTGTCGAAGCGGACGCGGACGTTTAAACGGATACGGGGGGACCGGGAACACCCGGCCCGACGGTGTTTTTCGAGGACGTTCGACGGTGAGTGACGACCGTACGAAGACGGCAACCTCGCCGACCGACCACAACGGAAAAGGCACTCACCCGCAAACGGAACAGTATGGCTGACGCCACGACAGAGGCAGACGGCGAGGAATCGAACGGGAGTTCAGCGCAGTCGGGGTCGGGACTCAAAATGCTTTTGTTACTCGGATTTTCGTTCATCGCGGGCTATCTCTTCGCGAAGAGTAAGGGCAGCAAGCCAAATCTACACGAGGAACTCGGCGAGCTGGGACGGAGCGGCGGGCCGATGGAGATAGAAATCGAGGACATGGACAACAGTTCCGCGGCGGACGAAGACGAGGACACGGACGAAGAGTGGGACGTCGAAGAGGACGAAGCCGAAAAGGAAATCGAAGCCCAGACGGAAGACGAGGAAGAAGACGAAAGCGAAGAGTCGGACAGTTCCGCGGCGGACGAAGATTCGGAATCGAACGACACGGACGACGAAGCGTAACTCAGTACCCGATCGCAGCACCGTCTTTTCGCGGTTCGGTCGCGCCAGAAAGCACGCCGTTTTCGTTTCGTACGATTTGCGCACCGCCGAAGAGCGACGGCGGAAGCACGCGCACGTCGTGACCTTTCCGGACGAGTTTCGAGGAGAGATTACCGTCGGTGCGCCCTTCCACGGCGAGCGTTCCCTCCTCCCGATAACGCCAACGCGGGTAGTCAAGCGCGGCCTGTAGCGGCATGTCGTAATCCACGATGTTGGAGATGACCTGCGCGTGACCCTGCGGTTGCATGTAGCCACCCATCACGCCGAACGCGGCCCAGTCGTCCTCGCCGAAGTTGGCGAGTGCGGGAACGAGCGTGTGGAACGGTCGCTTTCCGGGTTCGAGACAGTTCGGGTGGTCGGGGTCGAGCGAAAACGACGCGCCGCGATTTTGGAGCGCGATTCCGGTGTCGCCAGCGACCAGTCCCGACCCAAATCCGGCGAATCGGGAGTTGATGTAGGAAACGACGTTACCCTCGTCGTCCGCGACGCAGAGCAGGACGGTGTCCGCGTCCTCCGCGTGGGCGTCCGGAACGCCGAAAGAGACGTCGTGATTTGCGTCGATTCCAATGCGTTCGGCTCGCTTTTTCGCCCACGAGTCGGAGGCGAGCGGCGGAATTTCTTCGTATTCGGGGTCGGTGATGTATCGGTGGCCGTCGTGGAAGGCGAGTTTCATCGCCTCAGCGAAGTAGTGAACGCGCTCGGGCGAGTCGAGGGAATGGTCGCCAGCGCCGATTTCCTCGGCGATGTTGAGCGCTTCGAGGGCGATGAGGCCCTGATTGTTGGGCGGAAGTTCGAAAATCTCTGCCCCGCGGTAGGTCGTCGAAACCGGGTCGATAAATTCGGGTTCGAACTCTGCGAGATCGTTAACCGTTAGAAATCCGCCCTGCGATTGAATCTCATTCGCAATTTTCTCGGCGATGTCGCCCTCGTACAACACGTCCGCGCCCTCTTCCGCGATTCGTCGGAGACTCTCGCCGAGGCGGGGCAGCGTCATCGTTTCGCCGACGCCGGGAGCCTCGCCGCCATTCAGGTAGGCTTCCCGCGCGTGGTCGGACGTGAAGAGGCTCTCCGCGCCAGTCCAATGAGATGCGATGACTTCCGAGACGGGATAGCCACCGATTGCGTAGTCGATGGCGGGTTGGAGCGTATCGCCGAGCGAGAGGGTTCCGAGTTCTTTTACGGTGACCTCCCACCCCCGCGCTGTTCCGGGGACTGTTACCGCGTGCGGGCCGAGAAACGGCATTCCGAGGTCGTCGGTGTCGTCCATTTCATCAACGGCATAGCCGCGGTTTTCGGGATACCACTCCGACGGGTCGTCGCGGGCTTCGATGGCGGAGCGAACATTTTCGATGGTCGCGTCGGCGGGCGCACCGCCGCAACTTCGCATCGCGCCCACTTCGCCATCGGCGGTTCGGTACAGCGCGAATACGTCGCCCCCGAGCCCGGTGCTCGTCGGTTCGACCACGTTGAGCGCCGCGGCGGTGGCGACCGCGGCGTCGAACGCGTTGCCCCCCTCCCGAAGAATCGAAACGCCTGCTTGCGCCGCGAGCGGTTGGCTCGTCGCTACGATCCCGTTCGGCGCGTAGACGGTAGAACGTCGAGACGTGAACCGATCTAAATCTGGTTTCGTCATACCATGCCATACTCGGAAGTCGCCCTAAAGCACCCACCAAATAGTTTCGGGGGCGGGCTTAGGAGTCGCTGGTGCGTTCGAAATCGTATGACGTTCTCGATTTGCGTCCGCGAGGAATCCGACGATGGAACCAGTTTCGGGGTCGCCGTTTCGACCGACGCACCGGCAGTGGGAGCGCTCGCACCCTGCATCAGCCACGACGGGGTCGTCAGCACGCAGAGCTTCGTCAACGTGCGACTCGGGCGGCGCGGCATCGCGCTCCTTCCGGATATCGCGGTAAACGACGCGCTGGAGGGATTGCTCGCTCAGGACGACCACAGCGACCTCCGGCAGGTTCACGGACTCGACGCACGGGGGAACGCTTTCGCGTACTCCGGCGATGGCTGTGACGGATGGTTCGGCCATCAGGTTCACGAGGAACTCGGCCTCACGGTCGCCGGAAACATGCTCGTCGGCGAGGAAACGCTTGACGCACTGGTCGAAACTTTCAGAGAGAGCGAGGACGGGAGCGACGACCTCGTTTCTCAACTCATCGACGCACTGACCGCCGGAAAGGAAGCGGGCGGCGACAAACGCGGTCACACCTCCGCGGCGGTGATGGTAAAAGCGCCGCAAACGACGGCACACCACGATTTGCGCGTCGATGCGCACGACGAACCGATTGCGGAACTCAGACGTGTATACGAGACGGCAAAATCGGCGAGCGATGGATTCAGCGAATCCTCGAAGGAACGAATTTTCGACTGAAAATCGCCCGTCGGAACACCAAATTCGTACGCTCGTGCCGTTACCAATCTCTCGTCGCCGGCAGCGAACTGCACCACAGGGGCCGCTTTTCGGGTCGGTGGGGCTGGCGCCGATACGCGTTTTAGTTGCAAGCAACGCTTTTCGAAGCAAGCCGGTTAAACGAGATATTTTCACCCAAGACTTATCCCGTAGATACGCTTCTTTTCGGGTGTTAGCGATGAGCCTGTTCAAAAATCTCGGTCGAAAAGTCGAGGAGTTCAAGAAAACCTCCGAGGCCGTGGCGGCCGAGGAGGCGAACTACGAGTGTGAGAACTGCGAAAAGCGGTTCTACGTGACCAAATCGGAGTGTCCGGAGTGCGGGGGGACTGTCGTTTCGTTGGAAGACAAGGCGGAATCGACCGGGTCGGAGGAGTAACGAACGGTAGAAATCGATTCGCAGGTACGAGGTTCCGTGGCGGTAGTTGTACAACTCGACGCCGAATCCGAGGACAAAGAGAGCTGCGAGGACGAAGGGAAACGCCACCGGAGATCGTCTAGTCAGATACGAGAAGGAGAACAGCACAGCAACCAAGAGCGTGTTCACGGCGTGATACAGCGCGTGTTCTCGAACCGCACCGACGCAGTTTGCGACGAAATTCAGTTCCGCAAGTGCGAGCACCGCCAAAAACGGCAAACCGGGCGTTGCGACCGCGGTCAGTCCGACGACCACGAGCGTAAACCCGACGGCGGCCACGTGAAGCGAACTCGCTTCGGAAGGCGACGAGAGGGCGATATCGCACCGATATAACACCGGTGAGAACGTTAAATATCGTGTTTCTAAAAGTGCCGTCGAGCACTCCGTCAATTCGGAAAACCGACTACGAACCGCCGCCGGACTCGACGCGATGACAGGCCGCGACGTGATCCTCGCTCGCTTCCACTGTCCGCGGCGTTTCCTGCTCGCAAGGCGAGGGAAACGCCGCGGACACCAGCTCTTCCGCGTGTTCGCGCCGTTCGGTCGCCAGCGCGGTTGCGGCCTCCCAAACGGCTTCCTCCGCGTTGGGTGGCAAATTAACCGGGTCGCAGGGAAGCAACTGCTCGACGAGATACGATGCGACAGTTTCGTCGCCGGTGTTTCTCCCCTCCGCCGAAAGTCGGGTCTTCGCCGCGTCGGGATCGAGTTCGCCCGACAGGACGCGATTTCGGAACGTGAACGCACTCCGGAAATCCTCTTCGCTTCCGCTCCAGTCGTCCGGCGGAATTACCATCGGACAGCGCGTGTGGAATCGACATCCCGTGGGGGGATTCAACGGCGAGGGAACCGTCCCTTCGAGGATAATTCGCTCGTCGCGGTCGCCGGGGTCGATTCGTGGCACCGCCGACAGCAGCGATTTCGTGTAGGGATGTTGCGGGTTGTCGTACAGTTCCGCAACGGGCGCGGTTTCCACTATCTGACCCAGATACATCACCGCGACGCGGTCTGCGACGTGGCGGACCACGCTCAGGTTGTGGGCGATGAAGACCAGCGACAACCCGAACTCGTCCTGCAGTTCGTCGAGCAAATTGAGAATCTGGGCCTGCACGGACACGTCGAGCGCGGACACCGGTTCGTCCGCGATGATGAGTTCGGGTTCCAGCGAGAGCGCGCGGGCGATGCCGACGCGCTGTTGCTGACCGCCAGAAAACTGGTTCGGATAGCGTTCGATGTGCGCCGGTTTCAGTCCGACTCGCTCAAGGAGTTCTTTCGCGCGCTCCAGTCGCTCCTCGCCGTCCGCCCCGATTCCGTGAACCTCCATCGGGGCGGTGAGGATTTCGCCGACCGTCTGGCGCGGGTTCAGCGACGCCAGCGGGTCTTGGAATATCATCTGGAGGTTCCGGCGGTGTGGGCGCATCTCGCCCGCCGACAGTTCGGTGATGTCCTCGCCGTGGTACGTTACCGACCCCGCGGTTGCGTCATGGAGGTTGAGAACCGTCCGACCGAGGGTACTCTTTCCGCATCCCGATTCGCCGACGATTGCGAGCGTTTCGCCCTCGTGAACCGTGAGGTCGACGCCATCGACTGCCCGGACGTGGCCGGTATCCCCGACCAATCTGTCGAGGACGCCGTTGGACTGGTCGAAGTACTTTTTCAGTCCGCGCACGGTCAGGAGCGGTTCGCTTCCGGTTCGTTTCTCGGATTTCGTCGTCTGCATGCTCATATTCGCTCCTCCTGTGATCCGCGTCGGAGACACGCCGCGACGTGGTTCTCGTCGGTTTGCGTTCCGTTCTCCGCCGACTCGCCGACCGGTCTGAAATCCGGTTTGATTTCGTAGCACTCCCGCGTCGCCTCCGGACAGCGCGGTGCAAAGTGACACGCAAATTGAATGTCGATGAGGTCGGGAACGTTCCCCTCGATCGGTTGCAGTGCCTCCGTCGGCGCGTCGAGCCGGGGCGTGCTCGCAATCAATCCCTGTGTGTAGGGATGCTGAGGGTTTCGGAATAATTCGTTCGTCTCCGCTCGCTCCACGATCTGGCCGGCGTACATCACGTTCACGCGGTCACAGACCTCCGCGACGACGGCGAGATCGTGCGTGATGAGCAGGATGGCCGTGTCGAAGGCATCCTTCAAATCCCGGAGTTCGTCCAGGATTTGCGCCTGGATCGTCACGTCGAGCGCCGTCGTCGGTTCGTCGCAGATGAGCAGGTCGGGTTCCGCGGCGAGCGCCATCGCGATCATCGCACGCTGGCGCATTCCGCCGGAGAACTCGTGGGGGAAGTCCGTCGCCCGGCTTTCCGGTTCTGGAATCTCGACGCTTTCCAGCATTTCGATGGCTTTCCGCCACGCTTCGCTGTTTTTCGCCGAGCCGATAAGTTTGCGCTTGAGTTCGGCGGGGAGGCGAATCGACTCGCCGACCGGTTGGTGGAGCCGAACCATCTCAGCGATCTGTTCGCCGACGGTCAGCGTCGGGTTGAGGCTGTTCATCGGGTCTTGGAACACCATCGAAATCGATCCGCCGCGGATTTTGCGGCGCTCCGATTCGGGTAAATCGAGCAGCGAATCGCCGTGAAGTCGGATGTCGCCGCCCGCGATTTCGCCCGGTTCCTCCACGATTCCCATTATGGTGTCGGCGAGGACGCTTTTTCCCGAACCGGACTCGCCGACGAGGCCGACGATTTCGCCGGATTCGATCCGCAGGTCTACCTCGTTGACGGCGTCAACCGTGCCTCTCGGCGTCGGGAAGCGCGTGTGAAGGTTTTGGACTTCGAGGAGGCTCATCTGTTCTCGACCTCCCCTTCGCTCACGTCGAACACGTCGCGCAGGCCGTCGCCGAGCATGTTGAAGGCGAGCACCGTCAGCATGATTGCGAAGCCCGGCATGACGCTAATCCACCACGCTTGGTCGATGAACTGGCGGCCGTCCGAGAGGAGCAGTCCCCACGTCGGAGTCGTCGGCTTGACGCCGAGTCCGAGGAAGGACAGACCCGCCTCCGCGAGGATTGCCAGCGGGATCATCAGCGTCGCCTGCACGATGAGCGGCGCGACGGCGTTCGGCAGGATTTCGCGGGTCATGATTCTGCGGTTGCTCATGCCAATTGCGCGGGCCGCCATGACGTATTCCTCTTCGCGAAGCGACAGCACTTCGCCCCTGACGAGGCGGGCGAAGTCGTCGATGTACGCGATGCCGATCGCGATGACGACGTTCGTGACGCCCAACCCGCCGGAGAGGGCGATGATGCCGACCCCGAGGATGAGTTCGGGAAACGCCCACTGGAAGTCCACGTAGCGCATCAGGACGCTATCGACCCACCCGCCGTAGAATCCGGCGAGTAAGCCAATCGACGTGCCGAGCGTGAACGCGACCGCGACGGTGGCCAGCGCCACGAGGAGCGAAACGCGCGCTCCGTACACCATCCGCGAGAGGACGTCGTGGCCGAACGAATCGGTTCCGAGCGGGTGCCAGACGCGGTCGATACTGGAATCTCCGTCGTAGTTCCCTTCCGAATAGCTGTTCGGCCCCTGCATGAAGCCGAAGGTGGCTTCCGGATCGTGGGGTGCGACGTAGGGCGCGAACACCGCCGTGAAGATGAACAGGACGACGACGATGGCACCGAACAGCGCCATCTTGTCGCCCAGTACGCCTTCGACGACTCGTTGGCGGGTGGTTTTGTGCTCTTCGTACTGTTCGTCTTCCTGATACTCGGGGGGGACGTCGGACGGCCCGGATTCGGCGGGCGTGTTCGGGCCGACGCCCGGTTCGGTGTGTTCCGTCATTGGGAGCCTCCGTAGCCGATACGCGGGTCGATAACCGTGTAGACGAGATCCACCGCGAGGTTCGTGAACACCATCACGGCGGCGACGATGAGGATGACCGCCTGCGTCACCGGGTAGTTCCTGTCCAGCATCGAATCCACGAGCAGACGCCCGAGGCCTTGGATGCCGAAGACGAGTTCGACCGTAACGCTACCGACGAGCACCAGCGCGAGTTGGATGCCAGCGACAGTAATCACGGGAATCATCGCGTTCTGAAGCGCGTGTTTGTACAGCATCACGCGGTCGCTGACGCCTTTCGCGCGTGCGGTTCGCATGTACGGCTTGTTCAGCACCTCGAGAAGCGACGAGCGCATCATCCGCATCACGACCGCGGCGTAGGGAAGTCCGACTGCGATGCCGGGGAGTAGGATACGCTTAAACCACGGCACAACGCCCTCACTAAACGGTGTGTATCCGTACACTGGAAGCACGCTAAACCAGACGCCAAACACCAACGCCAATAAGATGCCGACGAAGAACGCTGGCATGGAGACGCCGAGAAAGGCAGATACCGTGGCGACGTAATCGACGCCTTCGCCCTTGCGGGTCGCGCTGATGATGCCGGTCGGAACCGCGACGCCGAGACCGACGACGATGGCGAGGACGCCGATGGAGAGCGTCCTCGGCCCGGCCTGTGCGACGAGCGTGGAAACCGATTGGCCGGTGCTGAGGCTCTGTCCGAAGTTCAGCGTGGCCATGTCGAGCAACCAGTCGAAATACTGGATGTACAGCGGCCTATCGAGGCCGAGTTCAGCGCGGAGAGCGGCAACCGCCTGCGGCGTCGCTTCTTGTCCGAGCATGGTTCGAACCGGCCCGCCCGGAATCATGCGAAGGCCGAAAAACACCGTGGTCGCGACTAGCCACATGATGAAGCCAGCGTGAACCACCCGTTTTGCGATGTACTGGCGCATCTACCCCTCGACCCACGTCGTGTGGAAGTTACGCATGAAGGGGATGTGGGTGAAACCCTTCACGGAGGAGCGTTTCGCGGCGATATCGTCCTGATGCATCAGGTAGGCGTGCGGAACCTGCTTGATGAGGTGGTCTTCTAACTCCTGAAGCACCTGCTTGCGTTCCTCACGGTCGAGCGCCGTGCGCTGTTTGGCCAGCAAATCGTGTGCTTTCTGATTCTCGAAGTTCACCCAGTTCCAGACGCCGCCGTCGTCCGGTTTACGGTAGAAGTTCCAGAGCGACTGATCGGGGTCGGGGTCGCCGACGCTGCCGCTGATGGTGGTGTCGTAATCGCCGGTTTCGTAGCGCTCCCAGTAGGTCGAACTCGTCACCTGCTCAATGTTGACGTCGAACCCGGCCTTGTTCAACTGCTGGCGCATCGCCTTCGCGCCGCGAAGGCTACTTTGGTCGGTCAGGATGTGGAACGACGCTCCTTCCGCACCGGCCTCCTTGATGAGCCGTTTCCCGGCCTCCGGGTCGTACTGCTGGTCGGTCGGTTTGTCGTCGCGCCAGACCCAGTTGGTCGCCTTGTTGATTGGCCCGGTGTCGGGAAGCGCGTTGCCGAAGTAGGCTGCGTCCACGAAGGCCTCGTTGTCGATAGACTTGGCGATACCCATGCGGGCTTTTTGTGATCCGAACGGATCGCGGCGCTGGTTCATGGCGAACCCGTACCAATTGATACCCGGCGCGTCGAGCTTTTCGACGCCGTTCGCCTGATCCACTTTCGACACGTTCTGAAGCGGGACGAGGTTGGCGAAATCGATGTCGCCGCTCCGAAGCGCGTTCACGAGCGTCGCGGGTTCCGGAATTGGTTTGATATCGATGCCGTCCAAGTAGGGAAGTGCGTTCCCCTCGCTGTCCGTCTCAAAGTAATCCTCAAAGGCGTCGAGCGTGACGCCGGAACCTATTTGATGTTCTGTTACCTTGAACGGCCCCGTGCCGACCGGTTTCGCCTTGTAGGCTTCCGCACCCATCTCTTCGATAGCGTTCTTGCAGACGATTGTCGCCGCGCGTCCGGGACCCCGCGTGAGATAGATGAGTGCGGGGGCCATCGGTTCCGAGAAATTGAGTTCGACGGTGTGTTCGTCTTGGACGACGACGCCGTCGTCGTCCAGCGACTTGAGCGATTCCAGCTTCGAGGCCGCGGGAGCCTCCTCGGAAATCGTCCGGTTGATGGTGTATTTCACGTCCTCGGCGGTGAAATCCGACCCGTCGTGAAATTTCACGCCCTCGCGGAGATTGAACGTAAACTTCGACCCGTCGTCACTGACCTCCCAGTCCTTTGCGAGGTCGCCTCGAATCGTGAGGTCCTTTTTCAGCGTGACGAGGCCGCTGAACACGTTCGCGGCCACTTGGAAATACTGACCGACGCTGATGAACGGGGGGTCTAACACGTCGATACTGCCGGTGAACCAACCGGCACTGAGTCGGCCACCGCGCTGTCCTTCGGAGGGTGCGCCGGTCGTTCCGTCGCCGTTTCCGTCACCGCTTCCGCCGCCGCCTCCGGTACAACCAGCCAAACTGGTGATTCCCGCCGCGCCGAGGAGTTTCATCGTCGTCCGGCGGTCGACCACCGGGCCGCTCATGTCTTCGTCCGAAATTTTGCCACTAGTTCTCATAGTACATTGGTACACACAAGCAAACCCACTTCGTTATATACCCGGATATATTCGGATTTTCAAAATTTCTCGGATGAATTATAATACACCAATAACACGTCCAGACACATTTTTAACTTGTTTAATGCGAAGGTTCACCACAGTCGGTTTCGTAAACTACGGCCATGCGAGAAGTGACGCTCCGAGTGCGCCACCACGGCGAACCCGAGAGCGACATCAGTGCCGACTATCCGACGATTACGATTCGCTCCGTCTCCTCGATGACCGGAAGCGCCGCCGAGCGAAAACGCATCATCGAGATAACTGGCCCGAAATCGTCCATCGAAGGATTTCTCGACGATTTCGCCGCCGCACCGGCGGTACTGGAAGTAGACCCGCTGACCCCGCTCGACGTTCCGCGCGTTCTCGTCGCCGTCACCATCGACAGCTATCAGTGGGATAGCATCTCACAGCGGCTAACCGACTTGGGCGTCCACTACCGAACCGGGGCGACTATCACGGCAGGGTGGGAGCGCTGGACGCTGTTTCTGGGCGAGACGGACGATTTGAACGAGATCGTTGCCTCCCTCGAACGGGCGGGGAATGAAACCGACCTCGTTAGGAACATCGAAGTTGACCACGTGGGAGAACAAGAGCAGTTGGAGTTCTCCCGTGTTCTCTCCGAACTGACCCGGAGACAACGCGAAGTGCTCGGAACTGCCATCGAACTCGGCTACTATCGTCCGAAAAAAGAGACGAGCATCGAGGGCATCGCCGCCACGGTCGGTATCGCCTCGACGACGGCGTGGGAGCACCTCGCCCGCGCTGAGGGGAAAGTGATGGAAGAAGTCGGACAGCATCTTTCCTCAACTGGCACTGGGTCCACGAACCGCTAGAACCGCGCCAAGCAGGGACGCCACAACAGCGAACCCGGCGAGGACGGTAAACAGCACAGTCGGGGAAAAGTACTGGAGGACGACACCGGCGATTGTCGCACCGAGCGCACCAACGCCGAAAACGCCGAGATAGGTGTAGCCGTAGGAAATCCCGCGCGCCTCAGGCGGCGTGTACTCCGCGACGGTCGCCTGATAGAGCGGTTGGACGACGAACAGGCAGAATCCGAGGACGAAACTAACCGCGAGCAGCGGCGCGAGTCCGGCGTTGGAGGCGGGCACGAAGACGATTGCGATGACCGCCAAGAGGCCGAACGACACCGCAATTGCGCGGGCGTTTTCTACCCTGTCGGTCAGTTTTCCGCCGACGTACTGCCCGGCCATGCCGACCGTCAGCAGTCCGGCGTAGAGATACCGCGCCGGTTCCAGCGATTCGCCTGCGAAATCGACCGGTGCAAACATCGGCAGTTCGCCGAGCAGGTCGGGAAGGAACGTCAGTACGCCGCGGTAGTACAGTCCGGACATCATGACGACGCCGAAGACGGCGACGAACCATCCGGCGAACAGAGTTCTGGATGTGCCGAAAAATTCGGTGAGGGAGGAGACGCCGCCGTCGGCGCGAGTTTCCTGTCCTTCGACCGCCGCGGATTCGTCGATATTGGTTCGGAACGCGAGGAACGCTGCGATGAGCGCCGGAACGGCGAGGATGCCGACGACTGTTCGCCAATCGAATACGAGCAGGAGCAGCGTCGTGGCCAGCGGACCGAAGGCGATACCGAAGTTTCCAGCCATTCCGTGATAGGCGAACGCGCTTCCGCGTTCGCTGACGCCTTTGCTGAGCAGTGCGAGTCCGGCGGGATGGTAGACGCTGGCGGAGATTCCCCACAGAAAGAGCGCCAACGCGACCACGGGGAGCGTTGGCGCTACCGAGAGCAGGAGAAACGACCCGGCCATCCCAAACAGACAGAGGACGATAAGGCTACGCGAACCGTAGGAATCAGAAAGTACGCCGCCCGGCAGCGCCCCGAGTCCGAACAGCGCGTAGCCGACGCCCACGACGATTCCCAACGTCCCCGTCGTGGCGTTGAACTCCGTCAACCAGACGGTGAGGAAGATGGGAAAGGAAAGTTCGTAGGTGTGAACCATCGCGTGTGCGAGCATCACGAGTCCGACGATGGTTCGGTCGTTGCTGTTCACAGTTGGTGTTGGTTCGGTATCGGTTATAAAAGGTCGCCCGAATCGAATCGGGGTGCTGAGAGGAACGCCGGAAAGCGGCAAACGAGAACGGGCCAACAGGACGAAACAATCGAACAAGCCGAAAGTAACCGACAGAACAAAGAGATGGGAGCGGATGCCTTCGACTAGCATGACAGGTGTTGACGACACCGACGGGGAGACGACGAGCGAATCGCTGGTTTCCGTACTCGAATCGCTGGGCGTGGAGTACGTCTTTGGCTACCCCGGCGGCCGGGTCATCGAACTGTTGGACGACCTGCCGGAATCGAACGTGGACGTGGTTCGACCCCGCGACGAACGCGAGGGGAGCGTCATGGCCGAGATGTACGGCCGATTGCACGGAAAACCCGCGGTTCTCGCGGGACAGGGGCCGTGGATTGGAAGCCTCGGCGTCATCGGACAGATGGAGGCGCGCCTCGCTTCCTCGCCGATGGTCGTCCTGACCGAGGCGAGCGAGCGCGGTGATTACTCGACGCTCGCACCGTACCAGCAGTCCCGAGGCGATTACGGCGGCCTCTCGCTGCCGAAAATTCTGGACGGCGTGACGAAAGAACACTGGTTCCCGCGAACGCCGACCGAAACCGTGCGAAGCGTGCAACTGGCGTTCAAGCACGCGACGGCGGGCCGGTCGGGACCGACCGCCGTCATTTTGGACGGTAACGCGATTACCGACGACGTTCCGAGCGACCCAATGCCCCCGGTTTGGAAGAGCAAAGAGCAAGTTCGAAACTGGGAGTCGAAACCGACCGACGGCGACGTGGCGAAGGCGAAAGAGGCGCTCGAATCCGCGGAGCGCCCCGTCATCGTCGCCGGAAACGGTGTCCACTCCGCGAACGCCTACGATCAACTGACGGACGTCGCGGAAACCTACGACGCGGTGGTCGCAACTTCCTATCTGGGCAAATCGACGATTCCGGAGACCCACGCCCTCGCGGCTGGCGTCATCGGGTCGTTCGGCCACGAAGGGGCGAATCAGGTCGTCAGCGAGGCCGACACCCTCCTCGTCGTCGGGTGTCGGATGAATCCGATGGACACGAACTGGCAGGCGTCGTCGTTCATCCGCCCAGCGAAACAGACCATCATCCACGCCGACATCGATACTCGAAACGCGGGGTGGGTGTACCCCGCCGACGCGGGACTCATCGGCGACGCGAAAGAGAGTCTTCGAGCACTGGCAAACGCCGGAAGCGCGGAAAACGATTGGGCACGGGAACGGGCGAAGAAAGCGCGCGAATCCTTCTTCACCGAGAAATGCGACAGCGACGCTTCACCCATCAAACCCCAGCGCGCGGTGAAAGAAATCGAGGCGCTGGTTGACGAGGATACCATCGTCACGGCCGACTCGGGCAACAACCGATTCTGGCTGTTGAACTACCTGCAGACGCCCGGAATCCGAACGTACTTCGGCAGCGGCGGCGTCGGCGGAATGGGCTGGTCGGCCCCCGCCGCGGTGAGCGCCGCGCTCTCGACCGACAAGGACGTTATCAGCGTCGCGGGCGACGGCGGATTCACGATGACGATGACCAGCGTGGAAGTCGCCGTCGAATACGGCGTCGCGCCGACCTTCGTCGTGCTGAACGACACCAGCCTCGGCATGGTGCGCCAGATGCAGGACGAAGACGGCGACATCGCGGGTGTCGAATTCCACGACACCGACTTCGTGAAAGTGGCCGAAGGCTTCGGTGCCGAGGGAACGAGAGCGACGACGCCAGACGAACTGGCCGACGCGCTGAAACGAGGGAAAGAAAGCAACCTACCGTACGTCATCGACGCCAGAATCGACCGCGAGGAGGATATGGCCGAACAACTACAGTCGTCCTTCTACGCGGAAGTCGGCGGGCTACACGAGTGATCTGGGAGATCGTATCGCTTACCAGCGATTCCTGACGACCGCCCGATAACGGGAAGAAAACCTTTTCCTGTCACCCCGAGACTGAAAACCCATGGCGCAACGCGAGACGGTACTCGTCACTGGCGGGACAGGCTTCATCGGGTCGTACACGGCAAAAGACCTCGTCGAACACGGGCACGACGTGGTCGCATACGACCTTTCGACCGACACGCGTATTTTGGAGAAACTCGGCGTCGACGACGACGTTGACGTCCGCCGCGGCGACCTCTCCGACCCGACCGACGTAATCCGTGCGGTGAAAGAAACTGGCGCGACGCGAATCGTCCACCTCGCGGCGCTCCTCACGACCACGGCGCGCGAGAATCCGCGGCTCGCAATCGACGTGAACGTTCAGGGAACGAACAACGTGTTCGAGGCGGCGCGAACCCTTTCTGACCAAGTCGAGCGCGTGGCGTGGGCATCCAGCGCGGCGGTGTTCGCCCCACCAGCGAAATACGACGACGGGTGGGTTACTGAAGACGACCTCGTCTACCCCGACACGCTGTACGGCGCGACGAAGGAGTTCAACGAACACCAAGCGCGGGTGTACTTCGAAGATTACGACCTCTCGCACGTCGCCCTCCGCCCGACGGTCGCATACGGTCCCTACCGCGAAACCGGCGGATCCGCGTTCCTCGCCAACATCGTCGAAAAGCCCGCGCTCGGCGAATCCTTTAGCGTGGAGTACGGCGACCAAGTCATCGACTGGCAACACGTCGAGGACATCGCACAGGCGTTCCGCCTCGCCGCCTTCGCGCCGGAACGGGACATCGAACAGCGCGTGTACAACGTTCGCGGAACCGTGGCGACGATTCGGGAGGCCGCGGAAACGGTGGAGAAAATCATACCCAATGCGAATGTGGAGGTTTCAGACGAGGGCGAACTCCCGTGGACCCAGAAACTCGACATGACTGCGATTCGGGAGGAACTGGGGTACGAACCGCAGTACGACTTGGAAAGCGGGTTCCGGAAGTACATCAACGTGCTTCGGGAGGAAAACGGACTGGATACGGTCTGAAGCGTCGGAGCGTTTCGGGGTGATTTGTAGTTTTTCCTAAATGTAAGAACGAGTACCAACTCCAAGTTTAGACGGGTAGTCGGGATTTCTTGGGAATCTATGTGGAAATCTATCCAGAAATCCATGTGAAAAGCTGTTTGGAGAGCTACCGAGAAGCAATCGGTAATTCGGAATCGCGGCGTCACGCATCGAGCGGCGGGAAAAATCGAGTTGGAAAGCGGTTATCCGGTAAGCCTGCTCACGAGCGACTTGAGTTTCGAGCCGCCGGCCAACTCCTGCAGGTCGCTCAGGGCCTGTTTTTCGTCGCTCACGTTCGACTCGATCGGGTCGGTTACGTCGGTGCCGAAGTCGAGTTGGTCGGCAAGCATTAGCAGCCCCTCGTAGCCGGTGATTTCCAGTCGCTCGGATTTCATTCCGGCGTTGAGCGCGAACATATCCCGAACGTCCTCGTTGGTGGCGATGCTCTGGAACTGGTCGTGCTCGGAGAGTAGCCCGTTGACGACGTCGTTGTCCTGCCGTTCGGGAGTTTCATCCAGCGCGCGGAATGACTCTTCGAGTCTCGTGACGTGTTCTTCCGTCTCTTCGCGGTGCTCCGCGAACGCACGACTGATGTCCTGGTTGCTCGTCTCCGTCGCGAGTTCGTCGAGCGCACCGACGAGTTTGTTCTCGATGTCGTACATCCCCTGCAGTTCGTACACGAACAGGTCGTGCAGTGAATTGACTTCCATTTCCCTCACCCCGACGGGGATGAGACAGGGCGTTCAATAGCCGTTGTGGCTAACGGGAACCGCGAAAAATTTTCAGTTCTGCGTCTGGCTGTACTCGCTCACCCACTCCTTCAGCGTGATTCCCATCGCGGACTGGGTGATGGCGTTCGAACTGGCCGAGTTCGCGCTTTTGACCAGTTCGGCTTCAAGGGTACGTTTGGGCACTTCGCCGAGGAAGTGTGGAATTGCGCGCTGAACCGCGAGGGGACAGCCAACCTCGTGGGCCAGTGCGTACCCCGAAATGGAGTGCGGGATTTCCTCGGTGGCGTAGGTCGGGTCGGGGTCGAGCAACGTTTCTTCGTCCACGAAATCGACGTACTCGTAACACTTTCCGATGTCGTGGAGCAGACAGGCCGCGATGATGACGTCCTCGTCCGGGTCGGCCCCGTGGAACTCGCGCTGTTCGTCCGCCGACCGCATGGCGATTCGGGTCACCCCGCGCACGTGCTCCACGTTCGTCACCTCGTGGATGTTCCACGCGTAGGGGATGTCCGCGATGTCCTTCCATCCGCCGCGTTCGAGGCCCAGAACCCACGCTTCGACGACTTTCGTACGTAGTTCGTCGTCCTCGATGGATTGAAGTTCGGGAAAAGCGTCTTCGACCTGTTCGCGGTAGTTCGGCGTGTCGGTCATGTTCAGTTGTTTGTGGGCCGGTACCTAATGGTTCGTGCATTCGCGGTGAAAGACGATAATTGCGATGAAATCGGGAAAGGTGCTACAGAACCGTGTTTGCGGGAGAGGATCGGTAGCAAATCACGACTCCACTGAAACCGCCCCGCATCCGCCCACGTGCCTCCCCAACCGATTCCTTCGCTCCTGCGTCGCTCAGTCATCCGTCACGCGGGCGAACCGGGGTTCGCCTTCGCGCGCCATGGAAACCTAGGTGGTGTTGTGTGGATCTTCGCAAACGCACTGGCGCGTGCGTCCGCAGACCCGAGGACACCTCGTCCGAGGATCTGCCAGTTTCCGCGCGAGGGATGAGACTTGCAAGACGCTTCGCGTCTTGCTGACCTGCTGCCGTGGCCCGCAGGCATCGCAATGAGCGGAGCGACTGAGAAGCGCAGTCGGTTGGGGAGGGTGTAGCTGTCGCGGTGCGGAGCGGTTTCAGTGGAGTCGTGATTTGCTACCGAGATTTTGACAGATTTTCAAGCATCTCGATAAATGCTCCCTCGTCGTCGTGCTCATGTGCTGTCAGTAACTACCGCGGACGCAAAAAGAGAACCCACACACGCACCAACACAGAAAAACACGAATCAACGAAAACCCGGTTGCTACTCTTTCTGAACTATCTCTTTTCCAATAAACCGCGGCCTATCCTCCAGCGCGAGGAAGTTGTTCACGTCCTCGCGGGCCTCCTTCGCCTTGCCCTTGTCCGGATCGTAGTCGCGCGAGCCTTCGCTCCCCAGCGCGTCGTGCAAAGCGTCCAAATCCTCGAAGTAGAGCTCGGCGATGCCATCGAACTCGGACTCCTCAGGGGTTACGGGAAGGACGGTGTCGTACTTCGTGACGCCTTCGATTTCGCGGGCGATTTTCGTGTGATTGGTCTGCCAGTAGTCCACGAACTCCTCGTGGGACATGCCCTCCTGTCGAACGAGGAAGGCGGAGTGTTTGTACAGCCCGTCGGTGTCGCCGTCCACTTCGTCTTTCTGCGTGACGACTTCGCCGATAAATCGCGGGCGTTCTTCGAGTGCGAGGAAGTTGTTCACGTCCTCGCGGGCCTCCTTCGCCTTGCCCTTGTCCGGATCGTAGTCACGCGAGCCTTCGCTCCCCAGCGCGTCGTGCAGAGCGTCCAAATCCTCGAAGTAGAGCTCGGCGAGGCCGTCGAATTCGGCGGCGTCGGGCGTGACGGGGAGGACGGTCGAGTACTTCGTGACGCCTTCGATTTCGCGGGCGATTTTCGTGTGATTGGTCTGCCAGTAATCCACGAACTCGTCGTGCGTCATCCCGTCCTTGCGAACCAGCAACGCGACGTGCTTGTACATACCACCCGAAGGCAGGATTCGACGTGTGATAAAACACGCGAAGTATGTCGATTCAAGTGAACGTAGACGGCGGAGCGAACGTCGATAGGGAAAACGGACACCGTCGTTTCCGATGTCCGGTGGAGGAAAGTAACGTAGAGAGGAGAAACAACGGCCGGAGAACGGCGGAACGCCCGACGTTCAAGATATTCAAATCCGAATAAAAACAATCAGATAATTCTGTTCACATGAAAACAGTCAGTCAATTATATACAATCATTTATTATCCACCCCTTGTTCCTTGTTGCCATGGCGGATAGAAATCCGGGGCAGGAGAACAGATTCGAAATGACTCGGCGCGCCGTGTTGAGTGCGGTCGGGGCGGGGGGACTTGCGGGAGTTTCGGGGTGTCTCGGCGACATCGGCGGCGGTGGCGGTGGCGACGACACGGTGAAGTACGGGATGCTCAACCCGATGACGGGACCGTACGCCGGACTCGCCGAGGAGCAGAGAAAGGGCGCGAAACTCGCGGTGAAAACGATAAACGAGAGCGACGACTACGATTTCACTATCGACGCCAAGTACGGCGACACGCAGGCGGACGCCGAAACCGGCCAGCAGGAAGCGAGAAAGATGGTCGAACAGCACGGCGCGTCGTACATGATGGGAGCGATTTCGAGTTCCGTCGCGCTGGGTCTCAACGAATTTGCAAGCGAGGAAAGCGTCGTCTACTCCCCCGGCGCGGCGGCCATCCCAATTACGGGCAAAAACTGCAACGAGTACGTGTTCCGAAGCGAAACGAACACGGCACAAATCGCGGAAGCCTGTTCGGAGTGGACGCTGAACAACCTCGGAAGTAACGTCTGGTTCCACATCGCGGATTACGCCTACGGGCAATCGGTGCTTCGGGAATGGCGTTCGCGCATGCAGGAATCTAACGCGGACTTTTCGGAAGCGGGCGTCACTCGGGCGCAACTCGGCGCGAAGAATTTCGACTCGTTCATCAGTCAGATGAAAAACTCCGACGCCGACGTGGTCGTCGTCGGTTCGACCGGCGGCGACCTCATCGAGTTCCTCAATCAGGCGAGCGCGCAGGGACTCTCCAACCAGAAGGAAATC
The DNA here is from genome assembly GCF_020700235.1 of Haladaptatus pallidirubidus. Classification (GTDB taxonomy): domain Archaea; phylum Halobacteriota; class Halobacteria; order Halobacteriales; family Haladaptataceae; genus Haladaptatus; species Haladaptatus pallidirubidus. Next base: position 2,347,000 of record NZ_CP085301.1, read on the forward strand.
ATGACCACGACGGGGTCGTTCCAAGTCGTCCGCGGCGCGCTCGGCGAGAAGGCCGACGGAATCTACAGCGGAACGCGATACGTGCCGCAACTCGACTCCGGCACGAACAAAGAGTTCGTCGAAGCCTACACGAACGAGAACGACGGCGAACCCGACAGTTTCGCGCGGGTCGCCTACGACTCCATCACGATGGTCGCAAACGGCATCAAAGAGGCCGGAAGCACCGACCCGGACGACGTAATCGAGACGCTTCCCGGACTGAAGATGCAGTCGCTCCTCGGGGAAAACGAGTTCCGAAGCTGCGACCACCAAGCCAAAAATCCGGTGTGGGTCGGACAGAACGTCTACAACGGCGGCGAGATGGCCGACGTGAAGCTCATCACCGAGGTCAACGGTGACGACGCCATCCCGTCGTGCGACCAAACCGGTTGTCAACTCTGATATGGCGGGTGCACTTCTCGAACAACTACTAAACGGCCTGACAATCGGGGCGGTGTACGTGCTGCTAGCCGCGGGTCTTTCCATCATCTTCGGCGTGATGGACGTCATCAATTTCGCTCACGGCGAGTTCTTCGCGCTCGGCGCGTACCTCGCGTTCGCCATCGTCGCCGTCGGTTCCGGCGGCGGGATATTCTGGATCGCGCTCCTCGTCGCGCCGCTCCTCGTCGCGCTCATCGCGGCGGTAATCGAGCGGGGAACCATCCGACCGCTGTACGGCAGAAATCCGCTGTATCACATCCTGCTCACGTTCGGATTGGTTCTCATCTTCAAGGATGCTATCTCGTTCATCTGGGGTGACAACCCCAGACAGTTCGCCCAGCCACCCTTGCTTCGAGGTCCCATGGACGTGCTCGGCTTCAGCTACTCGAAGTACAGCTTCTTCATCATCGGCGTCGGCGTCGTGATGGCCGTCGGAACGTGGCTCCTGCTGAATCGCACCCGGTTCGGGCTCATCGTCCGCGCAGGCGCGCAAGACCGAGAGATGGTTCGCCACCTCGGCATCGACATCGACCGCTACTACACGCTCGTCTTCGCCTTCGGCGCGTTCCTCGCGGCGCTGGCCGGAATCGTCCTCGGCGCGAAACAGAGCGTCAACCCCGGAATGGGCAACTCCGTCATCATTCCCGCGTTCGTCATCGTCGTTCTCGGCGGTCTGGGAAGTTTCCGCGGCGCGGTCATCGGCGGATTCGGCGTGGGTATCATCGAGACGTTCTTCCGGAGCCCACCGTTCGGACTCGGCGCGGTGCTTCCAAATCTCGAAGGATTGGTCGTCTTCTTGCTGATGATAGGCGTCCTGCTCGTCCGACCGCAAGGCTTGTTCGGAAGCCCCGAGTGGGACTCGGAGGGCGGCGGCAAACTGCTGACCGGCGGTGGCGGCGGCGTGCTGGACGACCGAACGCGGTTCCGACTCGGGGCGGTCGTTGTCGGCCTGCTCGCGCTCGCACCCCTCGGAATCGGGGTGCTGTACACCTCTTACGAAGTTAATTCGCTCCTCTTGACCATCCTCGTCTGGGCACTGTTCGCGTTGAGCCTCGACTTCGTAATGGGCTACGCCGGACTCGTCTCGCTCGGTCACGTCCTCTTTTTCGGACTGGGAGCATACGGAACGGTTCTCACGGTCGAGAACGGAATGCCGTCCGTCTTCGTCGCGCTCGGGGTCGGTATCCTCGTCGCGGCGCTGGTCGCGTGGGTCGTCGGCCACCTCTCGATTCGCGTTTCGGGGGTGTACTTCTCAATGATTACCCTCGGCTTCGCCGAGCTGTTCTTCCAACTCGTGCAGAAATCGAGTTTCACCGGCGGCAGTGACGGCATATTCTCCGGGTTCGACCCGGTGTACGGCCTCATGGGCGGGCCGGAAGTCGGGGACGTCGCCTTGCTCGGCGATATCGAACTGTTCTACTACTTCGTGCTCGCCGCCGTCATCGGGTCGTACCTATTCGCCCGGCGAATGATGAACGCACCCTTCGGGAGCGTGCTTCAGGGTATCCGTGAGAGCGAAGAGCGCGCCTCGTTCATCGGCTACGACGTGACCGCCTACAAGCGGCGGGCGTTCGTCATCAGCGGTGGCCTCGCGGGACTCGCCGGAGGACTTTCGGCGATACACACTGGCGGTGCGTCGCCCTCGGTTCTCGCGTGGATAAAATCCGGCGAGGTTATCGTGATGACCATCCTCGGCGGGATGGGAACTCTGTACGGGCCGATGATTGGAGCGGGCGTCTTTTTCGGCCTCCGGGAAGTTCTGCAATCGTTCACCGCACAGTGGCAGGGCGTCCTCGGACTCATCTTCGTCCTGTTCGTCATCTACGTCCCGCAGGGTCTCGTCTCGGTTCCCGGGATGGTCTCGCGGTACACGAACCAGGAGACTGGCGGCGGCCCGGAACCGGTGGCTGACGCCGACTCGGAGGTGAGCAACTGATGGCGCTGCTCGAAACCGAGAACCTTACCCGTCAGTTCGGCGAACTCGTCGCAACAGACAACGTGAATCTCGGCGTCGAGGCGGGCGAGTTCCGGAGCGTCATCGGCCCGAACGGGGCCGGGAAGACGACCCTATTCAACCTGATTACGGGCGCGCTCTTTCCGACCTCGGGACGCGTCATATTCGCTGACGAAGCAGTATCGAACCTCCCGCCGCACGAGCGCGTTCGGCGCGGAATCGGGCGGTCGTTCCAAATCACGACCGTTTTCGGCGGCCTTTCGGTTCGGGAGAACGTCCGACTTTCCGCGCAGGCGGTGGCCGGTGAGTCGATTACTGCGGGCAATCGCCTGTTCCGTCCGGCAGACAGTTTCCCCGAAATCAACGAGCGCGTCGAGGACGTGCTTTCGCAAATCGGACTCGAGGCGCGGGGGGACGAAAAGGCGGCGGCGCTGGCCTACGGCGACCGGCGACGACTTGAAATCGGGTTGGTGCTAGCGACCGACCCGCGGGTCGTTCTGCTGGACGAACCGACCGCCGGGATGAGCGTGGAGGAGACGCGGGCGACGATGGCACTCATCGACGACGTGCTGGCCGACCGGACGCTCCTGCTCATCGAACACGACATCGACCTCGTGATGAACGTCTCCGACCGAATCACGGTGTTGAATCGCGGGCGGGAACTTGCGACCGGAACGCCCGAAGAGGTCGCGGAAAACGACGAGGTGCAAAAAGCGTACCTCGGAGGTGTTCGACCCTAATGCTGTCAATCGAAAATCTACACACGGGATACGGCGAAACGGAAGTGTTGTCGGGAGTTTCCCTCGACGTTCCGAAGGGCGAAGTGGTCGCGCTCATCGGGCGAAACGGCGTCGGAAAGACGACGACGCTTCGAAGCATCACGGGCGCGCTCCCGCTGACGTCGGGGGAGATTCGGTTCGACGGCGAGGACATCGCCGGACTCTCGCCGGTCGAAACCGTCCAGCGCGGCGTCGCGCTGGTGCCCGAAGAGCGCCGGGTGTTTCCCGGGCTGTCGGTGCGGGAGAACCTCGCCGTCGGAAGTCTCGGCGGGAGCGACAGCACGCATCGAAAAACGGTCGAGGAAGTGTTATCCGCCGGAGCGTTCGAGAATCTGCAGGAACGGCAGAACAGCCGCGGAATCGACCTCTCGGGCGGCGAACAGCAGATGCTGTCCATCGCCCGGGCGCTGGTCTGCGGCGCGGAACTGCTCATGTTGGACGAACCGACCGAAGGACTTGCCCCTCTCATTGTGGAGCGAGTCGAAGCCCTCATCCGCGACCTGAACGAGGAGGGTATCACGGTGCTGCTCGTGGAGCAGAACGTCGCCGTCGCGCTTTCCTTGGCGGACAGAGTGTATCTGCTGGACCAAGGAAAAATCGTCTTCGAGGGAACGCCCGAGGAGTTGGAAGCGGACGGAGAACTGATGGACAAACACCTCGGCATCAGTGTGTGAAAACCGTCGATAACCCTCCGAGAGCAGAGCTAGGAGTCGTCCGTCGACTGCAATCCCGTCGCCATCAGCCGTCGGACGATTACGACGAGACCGTTGTCGAACCCTCTGCCGAACACTGCCCGTTCCTTTTCCGACTCGTTGTTATTTTTCTCGTGTATCGAACTGACCAGGATGGTGTTCTGGTCAACCAGCAGTAGCAGGCTAATCGTCACTTCGTCCGACTGATTTGGCGGGGAGCCGTTCAACCACTCCAACCCCGAAACGAACGTTCGAACGTCGGGAAGTTCGTTTTGAACTCGGCTTCGTAACGGTTCATCTACCGCTCCGATGAGAATACTGATACCCGTTTGCTGAACCGTTCGCAGGTATTCTAGCAACTCTTCGGTGAGCGCGTCTTCGCGAGCGACAACGAAGATAATTTCCTGATTGGCGCTGTCGATGAGTTGCTGTGTCCGGTTCGCAATCGCCGACCCTCCCGACAGCGACCAGACTTCGTGGGTCACTTCTTCGTCGGCGTCCGACGCCGCCGGTTCGATATCCTCGATGGCCTCGATGAGCGTCTCCGTCCGAGACTCGTACTTCTGCCGAAGCGTCTCGGCCGCTTCATCGACCGAAACGGCCCGAAACTGTTGCGGATTCGAATGCTGAACTTCAACGAATCCTTTCGCTTCTAACACCTGTATCGCGTCGTAAACGCGCGTTCGAGGAACGTCGGACGTTTCACTGATTTCCTTGGCCGTCCCCTTCGGGAGCCGCCACAGTGCCACGAAGCATTTTGCTTCGTACTCTTTCAAACCTAGCTTCTGGAGCAATTCGACCGCTCGTTGACGATTAGATAACTCTTTCATGGGTCCCAACCATGCTACCGGCGATTCCGGTACCGTCTCCGTTGTTCTGCGGGCACTCACAAGTCAGTTCCTTTCGAACCGTTCCAATGTAGCACGTGCAAGATACCCCTATCGACGGTGTCCAACTCGGGGCATGAGTTCGACTACGAGGGCACGGGTATGTAAGCTCGGTGCGAGGCGCCGGATTTCTGTCTATTTGTCATGCAGTAGGAAGTCACCCAGATAATCACAGTAAGGTTATACCAAGGTAGTGCGAAACACCAACTGGTACGGAGTTCGAGCGGGTCCCAACCAATCGGTACTCCGTGCCGGAACTGCCCTCCGCGGCAGTTTTTACGGGAAAATTGTGACGGTTCATCAGCGGCAGGAAATCGGATTCTGCGACCGAAAAATCGAGTACGGGATAGTATCACTTGGATGACCACAAAATCAGGACGCCGCGATGGATTCGGATGAGAAGATTGACGCAGGATGGGAGAATCGATATCACGTCCCTAACGAAGAGGGGAAGAAAAACGATTCACTAAACGATATTATTCCGGCAGTTCATCGGCAGAAACGTCGTCCTGCATCGGTTCCAGCACTGTTAGTAGCGGCTTGATCTCGTCGAACCGGGAACCCTTCGTCACGCTTCGTTCCTCGCGATTCCACTCGATATACCCGTGGTCGTCCAACTGAGGGAGATGAACGTGGCCCATCGCAACCGCCCGTCTTCGCTTTTCGTCCGTCGACGCCGAAGCGTTTGAAACCATCGTTCGGTCGTTCTGTGGGTTGTCCTGCAGTAAGGCGAGCAACAGCCGTCGCCTGCGAACGTTGGACAACACTCGTAGCTGGTCGTCGAGCATTGGAACCTTACCGATCTAATACTGGCATCTCGAGCAAATAAGTCGCCGACATATTCACGGACGATAAGCATTTGAGGAAACGAGTGACAAATAAAATAGAAAATACAGGGAGACAAACTGTCCCGTTCAGATCGAACCATTCGACGATTTTTCGCGTTCGGATAGTTCAACCGGAGTTCCTTACGCTTCGTCCGCAACCCCCGTTCAATCACTGCTGAAACAGTTCACCGACCCGGCTCTCGTTGACGAATAGCTCCCGTGGCGGCAGTCGTTCCTCGTGATAGTCGTCGTGGTACTCCATCAGTTGAAACAGCGTCCCGGTCGGATTTCCCGGCGAGACGAACGCCTCCGTCCACGTGTCGAACTCCGCCCGGTCGATGACGCGAACGTCGTTTTCTCGGAGCGACTCGATAACGGCGTCGATGTCCGCGACTTCGAGCGTAACGTGGTGGAGACCCGGCCCGTACCGATCGAGAAAGTCGGTGAGAAAGGAGTCGTCCGAAATCGGTTCGATGAGTTCGAGCCTGGAGGCGTCGCCCAGCTCGTAATACGCCCAGCGAAACTTATCTTCGACGGTTTCAACGGTGAGGCGCTCACAGCTGAGCGCGAACAGGATGGGTTCCGCGTTCTCGATGGATTTGACGGCGATGCCGACGTGGTCTACCCGGATTGGCGTGCCGTGTCGAATTGGCGTGTCGCGTGCGTTCATTGGTCGGGGAGACGTGAAGAGCCATCTTGAATCTGTAGGCGGAGAATCCATCACGGACGTTTCGGGAAATTTCATAACGGCGCTCCGAGTAGCCCCCATCATGGGATTCTACCAACGCGATTTCATGGAAGGAACGCGCGGTACGATGGGCGTCGATTGGGAGGAGCGAATCGATATGCAGCGGATGCGCGAGGAGCGAAAGGAGCGCGCCCTGTCGCGAATGCAGGAGGCCGGACTGGGGAGCATGCTCCTCATCAACGACCCGAACGTCCGGTACGTGACCGGACTGGCCATGACGGGCGGGTCGGGAGCCGACCACTACACCCTGTTCACGGAAAACGGTGACGTCGTCCACTGGGACACGGCCGACCACGCGAGCAACCAGCGATTCAACTGCCCGTGGCTCTCCGACATTCGCTACGCCTGCCCCGGATTGGGGAACGTCCCGCGTGCTTCGGGACGTGATTCGGCCCGCGACTGGCTGAAGGACAAGATGGCCGGACTCGTCTACGAGGCGATGGAGGAGTACGGCGTGGCGAAAGAACCGATGGGCATCGACATCGGCAACGGCGCGCTCATCTCGAAGTTCGAAGACCGCGGCGTGGACGTGCGCACCGAAGAGTGCGCGAACGTCATGGAGAGCGCCCGCAAAGTAAAAACGCGCGACGAAATCGAATGCCTGCGGATGGTCGCCGCGCTCTGTGAGGCCGGATTCCAACGCATCACCGAGACGGCGAAACCGGGCAAGCGCGAGTCCGAGGTGTGGGGCGAAGCCACGCGGGAACTCTGGAGACTCGGCGCGATGGTGCAGGGCGGCTACGTCACCTCCGGGCCGAACACGTGGCCGAAGCATCAGGCGAACACGACCGACCGCATCATGCGCCCCGGCGACCTCGTATACGCCGACTTCTACAATATCGGTTTCATGGGCTATCGCTCTTGTTACTACCGAACGTTCAGCTTGGGAGAACCGACGCAGGCCCAACAGGACGCCTACGAAATCGCCCGCGACAACCTGTACGACGTGCTGGAGCGCATCGAACCCAGTGCGACGACGGACGAGATTTCGCAGGGCTTCCCCGACATGGAAGGCGAACACGCCGACTGGTACGACGCCACCGACCACTGGCAGATGACGACGAACCACTGGGCGCACGGATTGGGGCTACAACTGTACGAAGTTCCCCTCATCTGGCGCGGCATCTCGCCCGACCATCCCATCGAAATCGAAGAGGGGATGACCATGGCCGTCGAAACGATGGAACCCGCCGACAGGCAAGGTGTGCGCGTCGAGGAGATGGTCGTCGTTCGGGAGAATGGTGTCGAAATTTTGAGCCAGTGGCCCGTGGAGGAGATTACGACAATCGAACGCTGATCTGTGGAGAAAGAGTGGTTTTTGTTTTCTTTTGAAAACGTTTTATGTTATAGTTGTTTTCGTATGCGTGTTGGAATTTTTCTAATAGTGCCGGAACGAGTTTTCGCAATGTTACTAGCTGTTGCTGACAATAAATGACCGCAACTCGGATAGAATACCATTGGATCAGGTGATTAGCTATTGAGATACCGTTAGCAAATCACGACAACACATACCCGCAACCGCCCCGCACCGCGAGAGCCACACCCTCCCAACCGACTCACTCATTACGTTCGCTCGTCCCTCGCGCAGGCGACTGAAGTCGCCGTTGCGCGCCGTCGTGAAAACCGAGTATCGCGTGAATACTCGCAAACCCAGTGGCGCGCGCGTCGGCAGACCCGAGGGCTCTCGTCCGAGGAGCTGACTGAGTTTGCGCAAGGGGCGACCGAAACGAGCGACAGCGGGGTGAGTGAGTCGTGATTTGTTAGCGACGTTCCCGAAGACATCGTTCTGTAGTAACCCTCGTTGTTGAAGTCGTAATGTGCTACCGACACACCCGAAAACACAGAAGTCGCTCACAACGTAAAATAATCTAAATCACCTTACCCTTGCTAGCCGAGAAAGTACATCCCGAAAAAGAGCAACGCCAACAACCCGACGAGAACCAGCACTGGTTTGGATGCGTCGAGAATCGAATCCTCGGGGTTCTTCGGGCCGGAACTCGTAATTGAAACGTCAATAATTTCATCCTAACTAGCCTGAATATAAGTCTTGTTTGTGAAAAATCCGATTGGATAGAATACCGCCCCGAATACGTCCTTATAAACGATTAAGGTACCACCCTTCGATTTGCAACCATGAAGCTCGGGACAGGGCTGTTCACCTGCCAGCGACGACCGGACGACGATCGCTCGATGACCGAGATTTACGACGAGATGCTAGAGCTCGGCGAGACGATAGACTCGGCCGGTCTCGACAGCATGTGGGTGTCCGAACACCACTTCGCCGAGGACGGCTACCTCCCGGCCACGATGCCCTCACTCGGGGCGCTGGCCGCCCGCACCGAGAACGTCGAACTCGGGACGTGCATCGCGCTCGCGCCCCTCTACGACGGCGTTCGACTGGCGGAGGACGCCGCGACGGTCGATTTGCTCGCGAACGGGCGACTCACGCTCGGGTTGGCCATCGGGTCGAACCCGCGCGAATTCGAATCGTTCGGCGTCCCCCGAGAGGAGCGCGTGGAGCGATTGAGCGACCTAACGAATCTCCTGCGAGCGTCGTGGTCGGAGGGGGAACTCGACTACGACGCGGAGTTCCACGACGTCTCGCCCGACGTGAGCGTGACGCCGAAACCCGAATCCGACGTTCCGGTCATGTTCGGTGGATCGGTCAAACCCGCAGTTCGGCGCGCCGCGCGGGTCGCCGACGCGTGGTGTGCCCCCTCCTCGATTTCCGTCGAAGGCGTCCGCAAGCGCAAGGAGGACATCGAACGCGTTCGTGAGAAAGAAGGACTCGACGGTGATTTCTCCGTGTACGTCCTCCAGCACGGCTTTATCGCCGACTCGAAGGAGGAGGCGTGGGAGGCGATGAAACCGGGATACTTCTACATCCAGCGTCGCTACGCCGAAATCTTCTCCGGTGAATCGGTGGACGAACTGGACGACGAGCGAAAGCAGGAACTAAAAGAGCAGGCCATCTTCGGCACGCCGGAGCAGGTGGCGGCGGAGTTGAACGAATACCGCGACGCGCTGGGTGACGACATCCATTTCATCTTCCGCACCTACCACCCCGGCATCGGCACCGACGCGATGGTCGAGTGCATCGAGCGATTGGGCGACGAAGTCAAGCCGCTCATTTCCTAATCGTCACTCGGATTTTCGAAACATATTCCCATTTTTCCGGATACTGTAATTATAAATTACAATGATAATATACGGTATATGAACCCATGACTACCAGACGGTCGATTCTGAAAATCGGGGGCGGAATCGCGGCGGGAACCATCGTCAGCACGAAAACGCTCGGCTACGAACGAGACGGGGCTGAAACGGACGAAGTGACAATACAGCGTGACGAATACGGCGTCGCGCACGTCTACGCTCGTGAGGCGAACGATGCCGCACCGACGTTTTTCGGGTACGGATACGCAACTGCCGAAGACCGACTGTACCAGCTCGAACTCTCCCGGCGTTTCTACCGCGGGACGGTTTCGGCCGTACTCGGAAGCGACTGGGTCGAATTTGATAAAGCATCGCGGCAGACGCATTTCACCCAGACGCCCCTCGAAGAGCAGATAACGACCCAACTGGACGACGAACACCGAACCGTCATCAGGGCATTCACCGACGGCATCAATCGATACAATGAAGAAGTGAAAGATGGCGGTCGAGAGTGGCACGAGGGTTTCGTGGACGCCGGATTCGAACCCGACGGGTGGGTTATGGAAGACGTTGCGGGCGTCTTCGTCGGCACGATGGCGTACTTTTCCGGCTTTCAGTTGGAGACGCTGGGTGCGACGGTTCTCGAACAACTTCGTGAAACCCACTCCGAGCGCGAAGCGATGGCGCTCTTTCGAGACCTCCAGTGGGGCGACGACCCCGGAGCGCCGACTTCGACGGAGCAGTCGGGAGAGGGCTACGTGCCACCGTACGAAAAAGCGGGCGCACTGCATGAGCATCAGAGGGGGGCTGATTCGATGGGCGGCGATTCGGTTGGGGGTCGAAGCAACCGAATCACGGGCGGCGATTTCAAGATTCCGAACGATGCCGCCGCGGTACACGAAGCGGAGATGGACAGAATCGGAACCGTCGCACAGGGACTGGACGGGCTCGGCCTTCCCATCAAGTTGGGGAGTAACGCGCTCGCGGTTCACGGCGACGCCACCGAAAGCGGCGACCCGCTGTTGATGGGCGGCCCGCAGATGGGATTTTCCACGCCGTCCGTGATGTACGAAATCGGTCTCCACGGGCCCGATTTCGATGTTTCCGGTGCGACGGTTACGGGCTACCCGTTCGTGATGTTCGGACACAACGGGAACGGAGCGTTCACGAGTACGGCGGGAATCGACAACTCGATTCAGACGTTCGTGGAGTCGATAGTTCCGCGCGACGAGGCCGCCGACCAGTACGAATTCCGCAGAGAATTGCGCGATATCAACGAGCGAGAGGAGACGATACCGGTGGCCGACGCGTCGGACGAAACCGTCACGCTTCGGTGGACGCATCACGGAACCATCACCCAGTACCGACCGGATGCGGGGGAGGCGCTCGCACAGACACGCGGCTTCGAAGGACGCGACATGAACTGTTGGAGAGCGTTTTACGACGCGCAGTTCGCGAGCAACGTTCACGAGTACGGAGAGGCCGCCCAACGATGCGATTACGCCCTGAACTTCGTGTGGGCCGGTGGAGACGACATCGGATACTTCCACCTCGGCCGATACCCCGACGCGGAGAGCGTTCCGTGGGACACCAGACTTCCGGCGGACGGCACGAAACACAAACTGACGGACGACGACTACCTCCGGGCGGCCGACGGCGAAGTTCCCTACGCAATCAACCCGCCCGCCGGCTATTCGGCGCAGTGGAACAACAAACCAGCACCAGGCTGGGACAACGGCGACCTGAGTTACTCGTGGGGAACCGACCATCGCGTTCAGCGCATCATCAATCTCGTCGAACGTCACATCGAGCGTGGGGGCGTCCGGTACGAGGACGTGAAAGACATCGTCTACGACATCTCGTTCGTCGATTTGCGTGCGATTCGGTACAAAGGGAAACTTCTCGATGCGCTGAAAGGGGCGTCGCTTTCCAAAACCGAACGCGACGCCGCGAACGCGCTTCGGAAGTGGAACGACTATCGCCAAGGAGACGGAGCGAAGTTCGGCGGGTCGTATCCGGTTGGATTCACCGTGTTCGACGCGTTCTTCCCGCGTCTGCTGGAGAAGACTTTCAGTCCGGCGTTCGGCGATGCGTACGAACAGGCGACCCACTTCCTCGACTATCGATACGGCCGCGGGACGCTGATGCGAGCGCTCCATCCCGAAGAAGCCGCACTCGAACCAGCGGTCGATTATTTCGACGGCCAACCGAAATGCGTGTTTCGAAACGCGTTCCGCGAAACGGTCGTCGCGTTCGAAGATGCGTACGGGTGTGACGTTTCGAGCTGGCGGCAACCCGCGGAAGTCGATGAACTCGACAACATGGCCCTGTTCGGCATGCCGATTGGGATCGGCGATGCTGGCAGTATGCCCTTTTTAAACCGCGGAACTGAGAATCACGTCGTGCGGATGGGTGAAGAAATACGCGCGGAAAACGTCGTTCCGCCGGGAAACTCCGGATACGTCGCTCCCGACGGAACGAGGGACGAGCACTACGACGATCAACTGGAGATGTTCATCGCGTTCGAGTACAAAGACCTCCTGTTCGCCGACGACGAAATAAACGACGCGACGGAGTCGACGAAAACGGTAGAAAGGTAAAGGGACGAACACACCCCATCGTTTCCGTTGTTCTACGGCCGCGCCGGATTCGAAAAGTAGTCCAGCGGCGCGAGTAGTTCCGTACTCCCCGATACGAGCACGTCGTCCATCACCTGGGCGTGGTCGTCGTCGATATCGAAGTCCGAGGCTTCGACCGCTTCTTTCGACGCTTCGATGTTGTCCGCTTCCATGAAGGAGAAAAGGAAATCGCCGTCCTCGGTCGAGCGGAGAAATCTGGCTTCGGTGAAGACGCCCTCGTTGACGAGCGTTTCGTCGGTTTCCGAGAGTCAGGAGACGAGACGTTGTCGCCAGTGCGGGTCACCGACAATGAGGACTGAAATCGGCTCCGCGGGGATATCGTTCGAATGTCGGTTCGGGTTCATCGTCGGAAGTTGGAGCGTGATGAACGAAAATCTCGTCGATATACAACCCGACCACACAGTCGAAGAGCGTCTGAATATGAATACCACATGCCTTTAGTGAGTTCGGATGATAGATCCGAATATGGGTTTTGGAAGCTACGACGAATCCGAACAACAGAACCGAGAACAGGATTCCAACATGGACGAGTCGAGCGCAGTCAACGTCCACGAAAACGACCATAAGGGCGAAATCACGTTCGACAGCGACGCCTCCAGCGACGAACTCATCGCCAAACTCGGCGAGATGAAAGACGACGAGACGGAAGACGAGTCGTAGCGTCTTCGTACCGAATTTTCTTCTTTATTTTTGTCTGAATTCTTTCAGTCGGACGAGACGCCAGTTCCCTTCTCGACGGAACCGACAGGCGATTCGAGCGTGTAGAAAACGATACCGCAAACGAGAAACAGACTGCCAAGCACCGCGAGCGCGACGAGCGGCGTTCGAATATCGGCGACAACGCCGCTGAGCGGTTTAAGCGGAAATCGAACCAGAGCGTACATCATCGAAACCGCGCTGAGCACCGTCGCCCGACCGATGGATTCCGTATGCTCGTTGACGTAGCCGCTCGCAATCGGTTTCATCACCGTGTTCGCGGATTTCATCACGAAAAAGAGCGGGAACGCCACGAGCGGAAAGAATATCGGGATAACGAAGAAAATGCCGACCAGAGCGGAGATGAGAAGAACCGCCCAGCGGGTCGAAAGGTAATCCTCGATAGCACCGGCGTAGTAGCTAGCGATGGCGGCCACGACGCTGAACGCGGTATAAAGCGGGCCAAGTCTTGATTGTGGTAGTGAAAGTCGTCTCGTTGCGATTGGCTGAATAAACTCGTCTGCCGCGTTAATAATCGCGAAAAACAGCGCCGTGTACAGAACGAACGACCGAAGCGGGGGTTCCGATAGCTTCTGTCGGATGACCGGAATCGCTTCCATAATCGTGAACCGGTCGTCACTGTGGTCAGTATCGTCGCTACCGTCGCCATCGTCGTCACCGTCGTTCGCGTGGCGACCCGATGCGGGCAACGAAAGCAACACCGGAACACCACAGAGGAGGAGAAGTCCGCCAGCCACGAACGGCAACCGAGGGTCGGCGCTGTAAAGGAATCCGGCGCCAAGCATGGTGCCAGCACTCACCCACTGGTTCACGGATCCGCCTCGCCCCCGAACGCGGATGTACTCTTCCTCGCGGAGTCGGTCTTTGAGCGCATCGTACAGCCACGCGTCACCACTCCCGGACTGAAATGCGATTCCGAGCGCCCAGAGTATCCAAAGCAGGGCAAACGCTGCGAACGTCTGTGCGACGACGAAACCCAGTACCGAGAGTGCGAGCAGTATATTTCCGAGCAGGAGACTTCGACGGCGACCGATGTAATCGCCGACGTATCCGGACGGGATTTCGCCGACGACGAGAAAACCAGCCGAGATACTCCCCAACAGGCCGATTTGCGTGTAGCTCAGGTCGCGGTTCAGGAGGAAAATCGTGAAGACGGGCCAAAAAAACCCGAACGTCATCGTCGCCTGAAAAAGGTAGTATTTCAGAACGACGGGCGACGGACATGTCCAGTTCGTGTATCCCATTGTTTGTCGATGTAGTTCTCGGACGTCGGAGGTCCCCGTCGTTCTCGTGACAACTATCCATTCGTGATAATAAAAAGTGTTAGCTGATTGTATTTTAAGTTGGGTATTTGACGTTTTGGGGGCAAAGTAACAGCGAACGCCGTAGATGTTCGAATGGTCGTTGAAATTTTCCCAGGCGAACTGAAAATGAGTAAATCGCTATCGATTTTTAGGTAGGCTGAAAAATTATTCACGGTTTGCCAACTTATAAGATGCTGAAGAACCTCTCTAGAGATGCAATGAGTACCCAGAAAACCGTTCGACAAGAGGCAGGTACCGTCGAGGAAAACCCCGTACGACTCGACCGGGAGAAGGCGGAGCAGATAGTCGATGCACTCAACACGGACCTCGCCGACGCGTACGTGCTGTATCACCAACTCCACAAACACCACTGGAACGTCGAGGGTGCCGAACACCTCCAAATTCACCTGTTCTTGCAGGATGCCTACGAGGACGTAGAAGAAGCGGCCGACGAGCTCGCGGAGCGGGCACAAACCCTCGGCGGGGTTCCCCACGCGAGCATGACCGCGCTCTCCGAGGCCGCAACCGTGGAGCCGGAAGACGAGGACGTGTACGACATCCGAACGTCGTTCGAAAACGACCTCGGAATGTACGGCGACATCATCGAGAGCTACCGCGAGCACATCGAACTCGCCGATGGGCTCGGCGACTACGCAACGTCCGAGATGCTCCGCGAACAGTTAGAAACGCTCGAAGAACACGCCCACGTTATCGCCCACTATCTCGAAGACGACACGCTCGTCCTCGAATCGGCGACGAAGTAACCGGTGATTACCGAACGTCCGGTGCTTCATCGCCGGGACGCCCTGGTATCTCCACTTCTATTTCCAATTTCGGCTCCCCGACGCCGCTGAAGTCGATTTCCAGCTCGATGGGGTCGCCGAAGGCGAACGGAAGTTCCCACTCGTCGGTGAGGACGGTGAGTTCGTCGTTGTCGCGTAGCTGTTCGCCGAGTTGTACGAGAAACTCACCCACTTCGCTCGCGCTCAAGCGGTACTCCTGTTCGAAGTCCCGTCCGGTTCGAATCGTCGTTCGGTCGTAGCCGGTTTCGGAGTCGTTCGACATAGAACTCGTGTACGTCGCGCGCCGACGAAAACTCGTCGGAAGGAGAGTTCATGAAGACGGTTACCGAATCAAATCGACAGTCAGGTCGCTCGAAATCCATCCGTCGGTGTTGCCCGATTCGAGGAAGACGACCTTCTCGGGGCAACTGTTACAGGCGGCAATTTCCGGACGGGAGAGAGCATCCGAAACCTCCCTTCCGTCAGACTGAAACTCGGTTCGTGCAGGCATCGAACTGATTTAGGCAGGCCTAAAATAAAAAGGTGCGGGTTTTCGGTTCTTCTTCGGCGTTTATACGAGTTGAATCGGCCACCATCAGTTGGACACCTCGGGGACGCTGACGAGGCCAGCGGGAGCTCCGTCGGAGGCAATCGACATGGAAAATCGCCACGTCAGCGGTGAGTCATCGGCCTCGAACCGTTCTGCATGCGAAATTTGGAGCGTCGAATCGGGGCACCGACTGAACAGTTCGACGATAATCGGAAGGGTGGGTATCCGGCCATCGACCGTGTCGAGTGCGTATGCGGTTATCGTCACGTCCCACATTCTGTCGTCGCAGGAACCGGTCGAAGACGGACGAAGCGTATAATCCGACACTAACGAGGCAGAGTGCAGTTGAGCAAGCGTTTCCGAAAGCGGTTCTTCGCACGGCCTGTGTGATGAGATTCGCTCCGCGGCCATTCGAATGGTGGCCGCTTGTTCTTCCGTCGTTAGGTGGTTTTCCAGTTCCACGCTCATGCTTTCGAGCAGTCGAAGGCAGAGTTCGTCGGGACTTTCGATGGATTCCGCGGCATCGAGGTACGTATCCATAACCGCTCGCTCGACGGCGTCGTGCGGCGACTCGGAAATAATCTCGAACACCGCACCTGCGACGGTGTGACAGAACTCGATCAGCTGTCGTCGTCCGGATGCCGTCGAACTCGGTTCCGAGTCCGATTCGCGTGGAACGTTTTCGACCGGTTCTTCACAGACTATCAAATCGTAGTACGGGAGTTGCGGATCATACCGCCGCAGTGCACTTCGATACCGTTCAGTTGCGCGCACAGCTCTATCCGCGGTTTCGCGGCTTTCGAACCGCCTTCCGACGGTGGGAACCGGTCGGTCGCCCGTGCGCCCGCAAACGAGGTAGTACCGACCGCCATCGATTTCGAGGGCTTCGATGTGTCGTCGGAGTTTACTGAGGGTACTTCCAACCATGGAATTTAGCCACCGTATTCGCCGATTTGGACTCGGTGGGTTGTAGCGTACGGAGTTTCGTCTCTCATCGTCTGCCGAACCATGGTTTTTAGGCTCGCCTAAACCATTAAATGCGTTTCGGTAATTAGGTTAGCCTAAAATCAGATGGGAAGGTCGTCGATGTCGGCGGGGAGTCGAGCGGAGTGGTAAAACCACGCCGAGTACGAAATCGTTACACTCGGCGCGTCGCCGGAGAAGCCAGATTGGACCACCAACGCCTCAGGAAGTTACCGGAGAAAACTACTGTCGGGACGGCTCCTTCGTGTTTTCGTGGTCCCGAAGGATTGGTTTCTTCCGATAGCAGGAAAGTAAGAATTCTCATAGTATCGTCCGATTAGCGAATTCGTTACGGCTACGAAACGGGTGCGTCGGAAGTGGTTCGTGAAAACGACACTGGCCACCACCGAAAAAGAATAACATACGACGCAGTAATCAGCGAACCGTCTTGGCCAGACGAAACGGTAGGAACTCACGTCGGAGATAGTATATTGAAATGGAGTTTATAGCCTCGGTTCACGTCGCCAACAGCGCAACCGCGCCGATTGCGAGACCGATTCCCGCCATATCTCGCACACTTACCGATTCGCCGAGGAAAACGACGCCGAGGACGGCGGCGACGACGAAGTAGAGCGCCGTCACGGTCGTCGCAATTGCCGTGTTTCCGTACTGATCGCGGCGTAGTAGCTTATCGACCCGACGCCGGAGAACAGGCCGCCGACGATTGCGAACGCGACCCCCGAATCGGTGAGCGTCACCGGCCCCGACTGCGAGGCAATGTAGAGGGTTGCGACGCCGACACCGATGGCGTAGGAAATCGCCATCGCCACCTCCGGTTCGAGGGTTCGGGTGGCGTAGTCGGCGAACACGGCCCACACTCCCCACGCGATCATTCCGATCAGAGCGAAAAGAATTGCAGTACGAACCATGTACTCGGCCACGAACCGTACGGACGAATGGCTTCCCATTCCGGCGTTTCAGGCGGTGGCTGTCGGCGGTCAGTAGGTGGCTATCGACGGACAGAGGAGGGTACGACTGAAATCAACGAACGGCTGTAGATAGACAGAAAGCGCCTGTCTCCGGCGTAGGACGGTCATAACAAACGGTGGAAATCACGACCATTCGCGCATGATACGTACCGCGACACTCGTGTTGTCCGTCGTCGTCGCCGCGGGGATGATGTTCCCCAGTGGCGCGGCGGAACTTCAAACGGAACCGGAACCAACCGAACGCTGGAATCAAACCTACGGCGGTTCTGGCGACGACATCTTCAACGACGTTGCGCGAACCGAGGACGGAGGATACATCCTCGTCGGAGAAATCGAAAACTCCGGAACCGGCATCGACGGCTGGGTCGTGAAAATCGACGACGACGGCAAACAGGAGTGGGAACGAACCTTATCGGGGCCGGGCACCGATAGATTGTACTCGGTCGTAGCGGACGACGACGGCGGTGCGATGGTCGCCGGGCGAACAGACCAGGGCGGAAGTGCGACAGGATGGATCGTCGAACTGGATTCGAACGGCGAAACGCAGAGCGAACGAACGCCCGGAACGGGCGCGTTTTACGGACTTGAACGGGACGAGAACGGGTACGTTCTCGCGGGGTGGACGAGCGATTCGGGCACGAAGGGTTGGCTGTTAAAACTCGACGGGTCGGGTGAAAAAGCGTGGGAGGAAACCTACGCCGCACCGGGCGAGTATTCGTCCGGGCAGTTCAAAGGAGTCGTTCCAGCGTCGAACGGCTACTTCGTCGCGGGCGAAGTCGAAGGGAGTAGTCAGGATGCGTGGGCGATGCGCATCGGGAACGATGGCGAACGACGGTGGCAGAAAACAGCTGGCGGATCGGACAGAGAGGCGATTTGGGCCGCGACGGGCGGCGACGACGGAATCGTCCTCTCCGGCGAGTCCGAAAGCGGCGACTCCCGAGACGGATTGGTGTTGAAATACGACGCGAACGGCGAGCTGGCGTGGGAGAACCGATACGGCGAGGACGACGTCGATTGGCTCGATTCGGCGATAAAAACGGACGACGGGGGCTATCTCTTCACCGGCGGAACGCTGACCGGCGGAATCGGCAGCGCGGACGGATACGTGGTGAAAACCGGCGGTGATGGCACCGTTCAGTGGGAGAACGCCTACGGAAGCGCGCAGTGGGACAAGCCGTTTCCCGCGGTGAAAGCTCATAACGGCGGCTATCTCTTGGCAGGACAGACGGGCGGATTCGGGGCCGAAGGAATGGATGGTTGGGTGCTTCATCTCGGACTAGATGGACGAACGTCGGACTCAAACGGGACGACGAACGGTGACGGTTCGGGGGCGGGTGGAGCTACCGACACGGACGAGTCCGCACCGACTGCACAGTCGGAAGACGAACGAACCGGAAACACGAGTTTACCCGGATTTACCGGCGTAGTAGCAATTGCCGCAGTTGCTCTATCGGTACTCATCTGGCGGCGGCGGAGGTAGGAGGTGAATCAAGCGTTTCCAAATAAGAATAATAAGGCGAGTATTCGTGCGAATTTTAAGAGAGTTAAATTTTGTTGCGGATTTCAATACTATTGGACAAAATATTTTCATATATTATAACTAGTTAAAATATGAAATTGTTTATCGTCAATCGGGATTCTTTTATCCTTGAAACCAGTCTGACTTGCTAACCAACTGAGTCGTGACGAGACAATGAAAGGAGAGAAGCTGGCAGAAAGAATGAATAAGCACGATACGGACGAACGTATCGCCTACCGAATCACCAGTGACGTTGATAGGGTAAGCACGAGGGTCATTCGCGGCGTCGAAGAAATCGTCGGGGAGGATGACGACCGACGGACGTGGCTCTACAACAGCATCGACCCGGACGCACTCGACGCACTTTTCAGCCAAAAACACAGCGGCGGTTCCCGGGAGGACGGAAAGGTCGTCTTTACCGCCCGAGGCTGTAAAATCGTCGTTCACGGTGACGGTGAAATTCATATCTACGCACCGGAAGCTCACGATTCCGACGAGTAGTCGAGACGTTTCGAAACGGTATTGATGACGCGCCCGCGAGTGGCGTCAAGAGCCGATTGATGACCAACAAAGCAACCGTTTCCTTCCGCGAACTGTGCCGCGAGCTGCCGGTTCAGACCGGGCTGTTCAGTTTCGGGCCAGTGGCAATCGGGCTAGCCCAGTTGTGGAACGGCCTCGTCCACGGGACGACGGTTTCGTTCCACGCTCTGTTCGCGATCGTCATGGTCGCGTTCGCGGTGCTCGCCACGCGCTATCATCTCGCCACTTTCCGACTGGATAAGCTAGAACGAAAGTAGTCGAACGGATTTGCCTGCCATTGCCGGTTAGGCAGTTCCAGCAGGTGCGCCCGCTCTCGCTTTTCGGCCAGCGTAGGCGTTGTACCCCGCGATGACGGCGACGATGACACCAGAAACGATGTCGCTCCAAAACGCCGCGCCCACGGTCATCGCGAACGGAACCAGAATCATCCACAGTCCTAACAGCGCGACGAACGACGAACTTCCGACGCTAGCGGTAAGTCCCTTCGTCATGCGATAGTAGTTATATCCGGCGACGAGGAAAATTGCAGCCCCGATGATGATGTTGTTCCAGTAGCTCGTTATCGACATCGTTGGATAGATGAACGCCGAGATGAATATCCACGCTCCGACGAGCGATACGAAGCCGCTCAACCACTTCAAGTTCGACGTGTTGGTGTCCGTGGTGCGTGCCGTCCGTTCCCTCGTTTCGGTTTCACTCATGGTTTTCCCTCCGTGTCGAGATAGAGTGAGCGAGCGAATAAAGCGAGCGACCGTTCACGAACTAATGGCCCATTACGGGCGACGAACGGTAACTTTTCAGCCACAAATAGTTGTTTTGAACCTTACAGACGACCAGGGTCGTAGGTTTCGAACCACTCGGTCAACTGCTCGATGCGGTGAATCGCCCGGTCGGGGTCGCCGATGTTGTGGTGTTCGTCGGGATACACGACGAGTTTCGCGGGAACGTCTTGCTTTTTGACGCTGACGTAGAGCTGTTCGGACTGCGACGGCGGGCACCGCCAATCTTCACCGCCTGCCGTAACCAACAGGGGTGTCTCGACGTTGCCGACATCGGTGATGCTGGACGCGGAACCGTAGGTTTCAGCATTTTCCCACGGAAGGCCGAAATCGTTCTCCCACCATTTGTGGGCGTCGTCGGTGCCGTAACACGACCGTAAATCGTAGATGCCGTGTTCCGCCGCGGCACCCGCAAACCGATTCGTGTTCGTGATGAGGTAGCCGGTCGTGATGCCGCCGTAGGAAAATCCCGTGGCGAACGTGCGGTCGGTATCGACCCAGCCTCGTTCGACGAGGTGCTCGACGCCAGAGACCACGTCCTCGGCTTCGCACGACCCCCACGCGCCGCGAAGGACTTCGCTGAATTCCCGGCCGTAGGAACTGCTTCCGCGATAGTTGGGACAGAGGACGACGTACCCCTTGTCGGTCCAGTACGCGTAGTCGAAAGCGAACTCCGGCGTGTCGTAGGAAATCGGCCCGCCGTGGATGGAGACGATGAGGGGGTGAGGGTCGGAATCCTCCGGGTCGAAATTCGCGGGCAGGTAGACGATACCCTCGATATCGTCGCCGGAATCGTTCTCGTAGACGACGCGTCGACAACCGGGCATGGCGTGTGACTCCTCGAACGCCCCGTTGAGAGTCGTGAGTCGGGTTGGTTCGCCGGATTCGAGGTCGTCAGCATCCAGCGCGTACAGGTCACCGACCGTCTCCGGTTCGGTTGTTAGGAGTGCAATCGTCTCGCCCGCGTGGTCGAAGGTTCGAATCGTTCGGTAGTCGCCCTGCGATTCGAAGGTGTACTCCGGGTCGCTCCCGTCGGCGAAACAACGGGCGAGTCGGGTGCTTCCCTCGTCGCCGATTGGAGCCAATAGTGTTTCCGCATCCAGCCAGCGGACGCGGTTCGCGTGGGCCACGGTTCGGTCGAGCGAGTCGGTAATCGACCGATACTCGTCAGTTTCTGCGTCTGCGACGAACACCTGCGTCGGGATGTGCCAGTTGATTGCGTCGCTGGCGGTAAAGGCAAAGTGGTCACCGTCAGGGCTCCATCGGGGTGCGTTTGCGTAGAGATTCGTGTCGGTGACCTGCCGGAGTTTGTCCCCGTTGGGGTCGATTGTGTACACGTCTACCGCACCGGAGTCGTCCGGCCGCTCAGTTCGGTTCGAAAGGAATGCGATTCGTTCCAGCCCCCACGCGGGTTGCAATCCCGTCCCCGGTTCGTGCGCGCCGCCGCCGTAGGCGTCGTCGAGTCGACGCTCCTCGCGCGTCGCCACGTCCACGACGAACAGATAGGTCGTCACGTCGTCCAAGAGACCTTTTCCGTCGAACCGGTGCTGAAGCCGGGAAATCTCGACCGGGCCGCCGTCTCGACGTTCCGCAAGATACGCCGCCTGTTCGTCGGTCGGGTCGCGCGCGGAGACGACGATCCGTTCGCTCTCCGGCCCCCAATCGAATTCTCGGACACCCTCCTCGCGGGTCGTCACCTGTCGGGCGTCGCCACCGCGCGCGAGATCGAACATCCACACCTGCGATTTCGGTTCGTCGTCGATTTCGTCGTTCTCGTCTCTTCCTTCCTCGTCGTCCGAATCACAATCTCCATTTTGAACCGAAAGCGCGGCGTCCTCGTCTCGCGCCGCCAAAAACGCGAGCTTCGACCCATCGGGCGACCATTTCGGAGACCCCGCGTCGGATGCACGAGAAAGTCGGTAGGGAGAGTCGCTACCGTCCGTCGGCACGACGAACAAGGAGGTTCGTCGGTCGTCTTCGTCGCGGTCGAACTCGCTCGCGACGAAGGCGAGTCGGTCGCCGTCGGGCGACAGCGCGAGGTCGGCCGCGAGCGTCAAATCGTAAAAATCGCTAGCTTCGAACGTCCCAGTCATCGATGGCATAACTCGGTCCGGACATATAGATGTACGTTCGCCAGCAAGTCACACGCGAAAACGCCGGATGCAGGACTCAGGCGACGTTTCGCTCGGAAACCGTTTCCCCGTTTTCGAACCGCTCGCTGTCCAATCCGGAAACGTCCACGAGCGACGACTCGCCCTCGAAAACGAGTTCCGAGACGATTTTTTCCGGTCGCTGGTGCGTGCTGAATCCGTGGCCGGAAAAGCCGACGGGGGTGATAAAGCCCGGAACCGTCTTCTCGATAATGGGGTGATGGTCGGGGGTGACGGCGTACAGACCCGCCCATCCCTGTTTGACGCGAGAATCCGGGGCGAAGTAGGTCGCCGTGTTACCCGCGCGTTCCAGCGCCTCGACGGTCCAATCGAGGCCGGTGGTTCGGTCGTAGGCGTTCGGGTCGGCGAACGAATCGGAAGCGGAATCGAAATGGCCACCGACGAAGGCAGAGCCCTCGCGCTCCGGGCGAAAGTACGACCCGGTGTCGAGGTCGATTGTCAGCGGCACCGATTCCGGAATCGGTGCCGCCGGTTCGACAACGGCGATTTGACGGCGTTCGGGAGCGACCGGCAGGTGGATTCCGGCCATCTCCGCTATTCGGCCCGCCCACGGCCCGTTGGCGTTGACGACGTAATCCGCGTCGAGACGACCGCCGGTCGTCTCGACGCCAACGACGGAATCACCCTTCCGAACAACGTCGGCTACTTCCGCACCGGTTCGAATCTCCACCCCCGCCTCTCGGGCGCGCGCGTGGCGAATCCCTGTAGCGCGATCTGGGGATCCGCGAAGCCATCCGTCGGACAGTAGGTGGCACCTCGAAATTCTTCGCTCTGTAGTCCGGGGCAGTGTTCGCGGACGTCTTCGGGCGTGACCAGTTCGCTCGGAACACCACGTTCGTTCAGCATAGTGAGGGTATCGGCGAACGATCCGGCGGTTTCCTCCTCCCACGCGAGGAAGAGGTACCCCGGACGTCGATACGCTATGTCGGTTCCGAACTCCGCTTCGAATCGCTCTCACACTCGCACGCTCGCCAGCGAGAGTTCGACGTTGACGGGTGTCGAAAACTGATCTCTAATGCCGCCCGCGGAGCATTCGGTGCTTCCCGCGCCGATATTCGAGCGTTCACAGACCACGACATCAGCCCCTCGCTCGGCGAGATAGTGGGCACTCGAACAACCGACGATTCCCCCGCCGATGACGACGATTTTCATGGTCGGAGTACGATCTTCCGGGTAATAATCGTTCCACCGACGGAAAATAAGGGGATACGGGACGAACCATCGGTATGGTTCGAATCCTCTCCGACGACGACGTGGAATCGGTTCTCGACGTAAATTCCCTCCTCCCGGTCGTACGGGACGCGTTCGTCAAACAAGGTCGGGGCGAAGTCGAGCGACCGGAGCGCCCCCATTTTCCCGTCGGTGCCGGACTCGCAGATGGCCCGCTCGGAACCGGCCTCGTCATGCCCGCGTACATCCACGGTGCAGCCTACTACGCCACGAAACTGGTCGGCGTACACGAGAAAAACGCCGAACGGGGACTTCCGACCGTCAACGCACAGATCGCCCTCACGGAGGCCGAAACAGGCCGACCAACTGCCTTCCTCGCCGGGACGAAAATCACGAACGCGAGAACCGGTTGCATCGGCGGTCTCGCGGTGAGCGAACTCACAACAGCTCCCGTCGAACTCGCGCTCATCGGCGCCGGAACGCAGGCGCGGTGGCAGGCGCGCTGTATCGCCGCCGCGACAGATCTCCGTCGGATCCGGGTGTACTCGCCGAGCGATTCCAAACGCGACTGTGCCCACACGTTGGAATCCGAACTCGGAATCCGAACCGAAGCAGTCGCGTCGGCCGACGATGCCGTCTCGGGTTCGAACGTCGTCGTCACCGCGACGACCGCCACCGAACCCGTGTTCTCCGGCGGTTCGCTCGACGAAGGAGTCGTCGTCGTCGCCGTCGGTGCGTACACCGCCGAAACCCGCGAACTCGACCGGACGACGATAGACCGCGCCGACAGAATCTTCGCGGACGTGCCGGAGGAGGTGATAGAAATCGGCGACCTGCGAGCGACCGACTGCGCGAAAGACGACCTCATTCCGTTTTCCGACGTGGTTGAGAAACGGTCTGGGCGCGAATCCGAATCGGAGATCATCGTGGTTGAAAGCGTCGGAACCGCCGTGCTGGACGCCGCCGCAAGCGAGCACGTGTACGAACGAGCGAGCGAGAGAAATATCGGCGAGGAAGTCGAGCTGTAGAGATTTCCCGATGGATATCTAGCGAGACATCCGTAGAGTTAGATGGACAGCATTCTGTATTGAGCTGTCGGAAACAATCGTGGCGAAACGAGATATATGAGAAGGTTTCTGTATAGTTATCCAGGTTGTTATTCGATTCTCAGCGGGACAGCCGCACCGCAAATTCAGCCCTAATGAACGTAAATCGGCCGCACCATGACGGTTATCTGTTTAGCTTTCTAGATAGATATCTGGATAGGTAGAAATATAGATAACCATCTGTATAGTTTGACTCACTTGTCTGACGAGAATTTATGAGTGGTAAGCGTATAACGATCGACTGTATGAAACGAGCCATCACACTGTGGAGCGAATCCGGCGGGGTCGGTAAGACGACCATGGCGACCAACGTGGCCGCCGCGCTGGGACGGCGGGACGAACGAGTTCTCGTGGTCGATTTAGACCCCCAATTGGGAAGTTTGACCGACCACGTCGGTTATCAAGAATTGAAGACGGGCGACCGCGATCATCTCGGTCACGTTCTGCTGGACGACGAGAAAGATATTCGGTCGCTCATCGTCGAAACCGCGGATTTCGACCTCGTTCCGTCGCACGAGGGACTCGCAAACATCGAAAGCGAGATGGCCGCCCGGAACACCTCGCTTCGGGAATTTCAACTGCGTTCCGCGCTGAAAACGGTCGCGAGCGAGTACGATTACTTCATCATCGACCCGCCCGCAACCCTGAACGTCCTCGTGGACAACGCGCTGGTCGCGGCGCGAAACGTGCTGATTCCAATCGAACTCACGCGAAAAGGGAGCATCTCCATCGAAGGGCTGGAAGACACCCTCGATAGCATGGAACGCGGATTTCAGAAGTTCGACGATAGTTTCAAACTCGGCATTCTCGCCGTCGTTCCGAACGAAGTCGGCGACTCCAACATCTACCGCGACACGCGGGACGAACTGGAGAGCGGCGGAAAACCGGTAACGCCCTTCGGCGTGCGAAAGCGGGACGTGCTGAAAGAGGCGTGGAAAGGACAGATGAACCTGTTCGAATTCGCGGAAAGCGACGAAACCCGTGAGCTGCGAGAGTACGAAAAAGACCTGCTTTCGAACTTCGAGCAGCTAGCCCGAATCGTCGAACAAGGAACCGTCGATGTGGAGGTAGAAGCATGACCAAAGACGACCGATACGGCGCAACTGACGACGACTACGGGGAGTATTCCGCAGAAGCGGAATCGGAAGCGAATGCAGAAGATTCGGAATCGGAATCATCGAATACGGGTGAGAACGTCGAAACGAACGGCAGCACCGAACCGGACGCATTGCCGTTCATTTTCGCACGACGAACCGTGAAAGCCGACCGCGAGGCGATGCCTGTGTACGTACAAGACACAACTGCAGGGAAAATCAACGACCTCGAACGGGAGCTGAGCCAACAGTTCGACGGCGACAAAGTGATGGCACTAGACGTGCGCGAAGCCCTCATTCGTGCAGGATTAGAAAACGCAAACGACGTTCAACGAGTGATGAAGGAATGGGGGTACGGACGACGATAATCCGCCCCAGTCATTCGGTTATACACGTGTAGTTCTGTTTGGACATCCACATAGATTCCCGAATAGATATTCGAGGATATGTGCAGAAAGATATACAGACAGAAATATGGCCAGGTATCTAGAGAGAATGCCGAGAAAACTATCGAGACGGTCACTCGGGGCAGGGCGACAATTATCGGACGGGAAACAAGTAACGCGGATGGTCGGCGCGCAGGACGAGTCGGCGCTCACGAACCTCGTCTAACGATTCGCCTGAACAACGTTCATTGTTCTTCGCTTCGTTGAGTCGGACGGTAAATGGGCTTTCATACGTTCGATCCTGAAAAAGCCGAAAAGCTCGAAGACGCGGAACGATACCGGTACGTCTCCCGCGAGGAGTTAGTGGATAACCTCGACATCTCGGGCGAGGAAATCGTTGCGGATCTCGGAAGCGGAACCGGATTCTACACCGACGACGTTGCACCGTTCGTAGGGAAGCTGTTTGCGGTCGACGTGCAGGACGCGATGCACGACCACTATCGAGGGAAAGGAGTTCCCGAAAACGTCTCGCTCGTCACGGCGGACATCTCCGACGTGCCGTTTTCTGACGGTGAACTCGACGCCGCATTTTCGACCATGACGTTTCACGAGTTCGCGGGCGACGAGCAAATCGCGGAGATCGCCCGCATCCTCAAGCCGAGGGGGAGGTTCGTGGTCGCCGATTGGTCTGCCGAGGGTCGGGGCGAAAGCGGCCCACCGGTTGACGAGCGGTACGACCTCGAAGCAGCGCGCGAAATGCTGGAAACCGCCGAGTTCGAAATCGAATTCGAATCCGAGCGTCCCGAAACATTCCTTCTCGTGGCCTCGTGCTGAAAATGCGACATCGAGTCCGGCAGGGTGTCGTGAGGCAAGTGCTTATTCGGGAGGGAGTGGGAAGGCGGAAATCTATTCGAAGCGGACAGTCGGCAAATGGATAAATCGTATTTCGCGATATTGTTTGAACACAGGCAGCAACCGAAACCCCGTGCGGGGTACATCCCCGATACGCCTTAGCAAACACCCGTCGCACCGAAACGTATGGGTGGAGATGACGGCCCGAAAAGCATCTGTCCGTTCTGCGGCGTTGGATGTGGCGTCCTGCGGGCGGAGTCCGGAAAGGGACGAGGATGGAAAGGAGCGGTGAACCGCCGTGGCGAACTCTGTCCGAAAGGGGTCGCGGCCTACGGCGTGTTGGGACACGACGACCGACTGACGAAGCCACAGGTTCGAAAAGATGGCAGACTCGTCGCCGTCTCGTGGGACGAAGCGTTTTCCCGAATCGAGACGGAGTTCGGAGGTATCGTAGACGACCACGGGCCGAGCGCATTGGGATTTTTCGCCTCGTCGGGGTGCACGAACGAGGAGAACTACGTCTTCCAAAAACTGGCTCGCATTCTCGGGACGAATAACGTGGATAACTGCGCCAGACTCTGTCACTCCTCCACAATCGCCGCGATGCAGTCGCGGTTCGGTGCGGGCGCGATGACGAACACATTGGACGACATCCGCGATGCCGATTGTTTTCTTGTCTGCGGGTCGAATCCGGCGGAACAGCATCCGATTATTTTCAGTTCGTATCTCGCGCCAGCGGTGAACGGGGGGACGACTCTGATTCACATCGACCCCAGAGAAAATCGGACGACAGAGCTTGCGGAGTACCACCTATCTGTCAAACCGGGGTACGATATTCCGCTGTTGAACGCAATGTGTGCCGTGATTTTTGAGGAAAATTTGGAGGACGAGGAGTTCCTTCGAGAACGTACCTCCAACGTTCCCGCGTTTCGAGACTTCGTGTCGGGGATTGACATAGACGAGTGTGCGAGGATCGCGGGAGTAAAACCGGACGACCTTCGAGAAGCGACGAGAGTATACGTCAGCGCCGACCGCTCCGCGGCGTTCACCGGCATGGGAATGAGCCAACACCGATACGGAACGGCGAACGTTCACGCCCTTCTCAACCTCGCGCTCGTGACTGGAAACGTCGGCAAGCACGGTGCTGGCGTCAATCCGCTTCGGGGGAAGAACAACGTGCAGGGAGCGAGCGACGTGGGTGCTTTGCCGGACGTACTGCCCGGCTATCGCCCCGTGACAGATGCTGATACTCGGACAGAAATCGCGAACGTTTGGGGCGCCGAACCGCCAGCCAAACCCGGACTCACGGAAGTCGAAATGACTCACGAATTCGGCGACGAAATTCGTGGCGCGTTCGTGTTCGGCGAAAATATAGGAGCGACGGAGCCGAACTCGAACCGTGTTTCGCGGGAGCTCGATTCGCTCGACTGCCTCGCTGTACAGGAGATCTTTCCGAACGAGACGACGGCGCACGCGGACGTAGTTCTGCCAGCGAGTTCGTGGGCCGAGAAAGCCGGAACCGTCACGAACACCGACAGGCAGGTACAGCGAATGCGTCCGACCGGCGACCCGTCCGGGAACGCACGCACCGACCTCGAAATCCTCTGTGAGTTGGGTGTACGATTGACGGGCGAATCGTTCGAATACGACGGCCCGGAGGCTGTTTTTTCGGAATTGGTGCGAGTGACGCCGCAGTACGCGGGTATGAGTTACGACGGAATCGGTGACGGAAGTCAACGATGGCCATTTCCAAAGGGTGCAGATGAAGACAGCGGAGGAACCGGTGTCCTCCATCGCGGGCGATTTGCGAGCGGTGCGCGCCGCGTACCGCTCGTTCCTGTCGAACACGTCGAGCCGGTGGATGAGGAGAATCGGAAAAGCGAATCGCTCGTTCTGACGACGGGGCGGGTCGTCGAACATTTCAACAGTGGTGTCGTCACCAGACGGAGTGACGTGCTGACGCATCTCCGAAGCACGGACGCCCTGCAAATCCATCCAGATGACGCCGAAGAGAGAGGAATCGAGGACGGAGACCGCGTTGTCGTGGAAAACGACCACGGACGAATTGAGGCGTCAGCGGCAGTCACACCGTCGATTCGACCCGACGTCGTCTTTCTCACGTTCCACTTCGCCGAGCGTTTGGTCAACCGACTGACCGGCGACGAACTCGACTCGGAGTCGAAAATTCCGACCTACAAGCACGTGCCGGTTTGCGTGGAAAAGACGACTTGAAAGAAACAGGTGAGATGGATTGGTGAGAAAATAGTACTGTGACGAGAAGGGCTATTTCGCACATATATCAGCATAAAACACATATTTTACGCGGTTATCTATCCGTGTATGACCGATGTATTCCTCCTGAAACAGAAAATCAAGCCGGGAGAGACGGAACGATGCAAGGAGTTATTAGCGGAACAGATGAATCAGTCGAGTTCCGACATAGAAGAGATACTGGAGGTAGAAGGAGTGTTTACCGAATCCATTTTCATCGAACGGGCCAGCGACGGCGATTACCTCGTGTGGTATTTTGAGGCCAAGGACGCGACCCGTATCAGCGGAATTTGGGACGAACCAGCGAAAGCAGGTATCGAGGATAAAGTAGACGACACAAAATCAATGCTCACGGACGTTCTCGAAAACCCCGATACGTGGGGTGAAGACGATTTTGAACTTCTCCACCATCTGGTGAATCCGAATCGATAGTGGCAAATCGGTTTTCCATTTGTCAAATAGTGACTACCGCAGACGCTCTGAACCCATTTTGTATGCCCGACCGTTTTGTTTCCGACCGCGTCCACACCTGCATTTCGGATGTAAACGAGTGACACACTTAACCGCGGTCAACCCTAACGCTAGGTGAATCCGGCGGCGGGACTCGTTTCGTCGGTCGGAACGGAGTATGAACAAACAGAACACATACGAACGGTTGTACGAGGAAACGATACCGTCGGTCGTTTCGATATACGTCACGCCGCAAAACGTTGCGGAGGGGTTGCGAACCGGCGCAGGGTCAGGATTCGTGTACGACTACGACGGGCACGTCGTCACCAACCAACACGTCGTTGGGAGGGCGGGGGAAGTGGAACTTCGATTCAGCGACGGGGACTGGCGGACGGGAACGGTCGTCGGGCGGGACGAAAACACCGACCTCGCGGTCGTGCAGGTCACCGACTTGCCATCCTACGCAAAACCGCTTCCGGTCGCGACCGGCGAACCGAAACCGGGTCAGCGGGTCGCCGCACTCGGTAATCCGATGGGGTTGGATGGAACGATTACCGCGGGAATCGTCAGTGGAACGAACCGCTCGCTTCCGACCGGAAACGGGTTTGCCATCCCCGATACGGTACAGACCGACGCCGCCATCAATCCCGGGAACAGCGGCGGCCCGCTCGTGACGCTCGACGGCGAAGTGGTCGGTGCCAACCGCGCGCGACAGGGTGACGGCATCGGATTCGCTATTTCAGCGGCTATCGTCGCACGGGTCGTTCCCGACCTCGTCAGGGACGGTCACTACCGCCATCCGTATCTCAAAATATCAACCATAGACGTTTCGCCGCTCGTCGCCGAAGCAAACGGACTCGCGGAGACAGACGGCGTCCTTGTCGTGGACGTGCGTCTCGGCCCTGCAAGCGGCGCGTTCATCGGCTGCGAAATGGTTCGCGAACTGCGCGGGCGTGAAGTGCCCGTCGGTGGGGACGTTATCGTCGGCGTCGATGGACAGTCGATTCATTCGCACGAGGAACTGATGCGGTACCTCATCACCGAAGCCCATCCCGGAGAGCGGATCGAGGTGGAATTGATTCGGGAAGGAAGCCGAATGACCGAACTGGTGACGCTCGGTGAACGGCCCAGACGTTCCGGCCAGGGGCCCGTGGGTATTACCGTGAAATGAAGTAGAAACGCGAGGGAACGAGAACAACGGAAATAGTGGCGTTCGGTCGGGCATTAATTCGAACAATCGGTAGCGCGGAAACAGCGGAAATAGTGGGGTTGGGCGGATGAAATCCGAGATCTCGTAAGCGCCAACGGAAACCGTTTCGTCAGGTTTCTCGATCGTCGAGAAGCGACTGGTAGTACGGCCGAATACTTTCGTGAACTCCGGCGAGTTCGATGGTTTCCTCGAGTGCACTAACGACGAGTTGTAGGTCTTGTTTTAGCGCGTGTTCACGATACTTTCCACCGGACATTCCCTCGTTTTTCTCGGTCGAAGAGATGACCCCGAGCATGGCCAAATCCGCGAGATGGTCGCGCATTCGCCTGCTGGTTAGTGCCTCGGTACCGATGTGACTACATAGTTGTTCGTAGCGCGGACGAATATCTCGCGACCGGGCAGGGGTGTTACCCTCAGCTTCGATGGACGTGAGTGCGTACAGAATCAGTCGCGCGTGCTGGGTGAGGTCGGCAACGCCTTCCATGATTCGGTCGCGTTCTAGTTTCCGCCGAGCCTCCTGAACGTGCGTATCGACGACCTGTTCCGCCGCATCTTTTCGGGCGAGGTCGCCCGCTTCGAGAAGTAAGTCGAGTGCCTGCCGGGCGTCACCAGCGTCTTGCGCACCGTAAGCCGCGCAGAGTGGAATCACGTCGTCCGCCAAGGCATTTTCGTGAAACGCGACTTGGTCACGCTGATGAAGCACCTTCTGGAGTTCGCTGGCGTTGTACGGCGGAAACGAAACCTCCTTCTCACAGAGCGAGGAGCGAACTTTCGCCGAGAGAGAGTCGCGAAACGAAAGGTCGTTGCTGATGCCGATGAGACCGATTTTGGCGTGTTCGAGATAGCCGTTACTTCGGGCGCGTGGAATCTGATACAGAATGGAGTTGTCGTTGATGTGATCGACCTCGTCCAGAACGATGATGATGGTTCCCCCGAGTTTGTCGAGTTCGTCCCAGAGAAAACTGTAAACCTGCGCCTGCGGATAGCCCGTGTTGCTGATTTGGTCGGCTGGATCGCGGAGAGTGTTGACGAGTCGGACTGCCACTTGATAGCTAGAATTGAGTCCGTCACAGTTGATTTCGATGACCGAAAGCGAAATGTCGTCGTATCTGGCGGCATCCTCTTGGAGCTGGTTCAAGAGAAATCGAGTTGCGGCGGTTTTCCCGACGCCGCTTTTTCCGTAGAGGAAAATGTTCGACGGCGCTTCCCCGTTGATAATCGGTTGGAGGGCGGCGTGATACTCTTCGAGTTCGTCGTCGCGCCCGACCAGATTATTGGGCGTGTACTCCTCCAATAATGCGTCCCGGTTTTTGTAGAGAGAGTTATCCCGGTCGAAACTAAACGATGACATTACCAGATGGTTTTACGGAAGAGCATATAAAAGTGGGGCGTCCGCTGTTTCTTCTGTTTTTCAGGATATAAATATCCAATGGTTACGTCGGAGAGTGTTGTTTCCGGTGTTTCCGTATTTGCGTCCGACCGTTACGATCGGTTCACAATTTCATTTTTGTTGTTATTATATTTTAGCCGCTTTTATCTTTGTATTTTTCTATTTGCTGCTGCCTTTGACTCGACATTCATCTATTGTCTCCGCACTTCACGCTGTTTTCGCGGATTCCGCTCTATGCGCTTTTCGTTCCTCCGAGGGAGTCACGTTTTCTACACCTACGCTGATTATTTGGACACCGTCGTCAGACGCTTTCTTGTTCACCAGCCTAATCAGCACCGAAGATACCAGAGAGGATGATAGCAAGTAACAGGAATGATAGCAAGGAGTGGTATGGACACTGCATGGAGAACAGCGGAAACAGTGGAGGTATCGAGTGAAATCGTTTGTCGGATAGCGTTCTATAAGGCCTCTAACGGTAGAATCCGAACGTCTCGGGAAACAGATCCGTTGAAAGAGCACGGGTTTATTTATAAACACACACCCACCCCACTATTTCCTGTGTCTAGTTGGGCAGAAGGAGGATGGGGTAGAAAGGTGTATGAAGAACCGACAACTTTATCTCCATAGGTAAGAAACCATACCCGTAATGTGTAAACTATATTTTAGCTAAACATGGCTTAATGGATATATAGTCTAGAGGCCGACTATAACTAGCTAAATATATCTGAATACGTGTCTACTAATATAAATACGTCAAACTAAATCTTGCAACCGAGAAAACCGATCATCCACCTTCTTTCCGACCAGTAACCCGAACATTAGCCAAATTTAGCGAATATTAGCTCTCGCCTTGGTAATTTCGTCCTCTGTTCGACTACTGATTGACTCGCCATCCCCGACCCATCTCCGCCACAGAACAACGGAAATGATGGGGTGGGTGTCATTGTCAAATGTTAACACTAAAAATCTCGTACCTGGTGAAATATTAATATTCTGATTTATGTGAGGTTAAGAATTGATGCTACATGGTCTATTGTGACTTTTCCTTCGTCCTGAGTTCGACTCTTTCTGACTCTTTCTTTGGCTGACCAAACAACGGAAACTACGGGGTAGGTCACCTTCCGCCGTTCCCTATCCTCCCTCCATTGTATGTGTGACAACGGAAACTATGGTGTTGAAACGGAATGACTTCGTCCGGAGGACAGCGGAAATCGTGGGGTTGGCGAATTTGTTCCGGCGAACTGCTACGATGTCGAACAATTAGCGTCTCTAAAAGAGCAACTACACCCCCTATACTTCTGGTAGCGTCCGTGCGTCCACCAATTTACTCATATAGTAGCTTCGCTCGACAAACCCGGAACCGAGCGAACGAGTAAAATATCTCGTTGTCGCCGGTCTTCCCAACCGTAACTTCGAGTGATTTTGCGAACTCTCACGAACGTTAGAACTCCTCGTTCCGGGTGCTTCCAACACGGACTGGAGCGAATCGCTCCGCTATAATCAAGCCGGATAACAGCGGAAATAGTGGTGTCTACAAAATAGTGTTGAAAAATGACATTTATCTGCTAACCGTCAGTTTCGAGTATCTCTACACTGGATAGTTTCGTCTCAATGATGATAAATCGAAGTATGTTGGTAAACCGGAGTAAATATAACCACGTACTACACGAACAGCGGAAATAACGGTGTTATCATCTCAATCGGAACGGTGTCACCGTATAAAACTGGAGGTACCGATCTGTCGCTATCCGGCTTATTCGTCGCCGTTTGACTTGGATTAGTTTTGCTCGACTTCCAGAATGCGGGCGTCACAGTCCTCGCAGGTCGCCGCCACGACTTCCATCGAGCGACAGCAGGATTCGACGGTTTCCTGTTCTGCGGTAATCGTACCGCTACATTCCGGACAGGTTTCGAGAAAGATTCGGAGCCCGCTCAGAATTCGGCTCTGATTGTCCACGGAGAGTTCGTCCCAGTCGCCGTAGCGGTCGGACAGTTCGCGAGCCGCGGCGAGGTCGGCGACCAGCGCGGCGTGGGACTCCCATTGGCCGAGTCGGTGGCCGTCAATTCGGGCGAGGAAGGCGCTCTCGTGTTCCTCGAACTCAAGTTCCTCTTCGTCCGCACCGAGGATGCGACTCAAGTCGCTTTTTTCGGCACCGTCTTCGAGTACGCGCTCCATGCTCTCCTGCCACGCCGTTTGAAACTCGTTGTCGAGACAGAGATCGTCGATTTCTTCACAGGTTTCGATGACGCTCGCTTCCGTAAGCACCTCTTCAGGTTCGCGGTCAGACGCTTTGGGGGCCTCCGTCGGCGCGCCTATCTCGCTCTTGTCGAATATCCGGAGCAACCAATCGGGGAAGTACGTCTTCGTTAACGTCGGCGTTCCGGGGACGAGATAACCTCGGAGGTAGATGGCCGCCATACTGAACACAAAGAACGCGATACCGACTGGTATCGCCGCAAATGTCAGCGCTGTGCTGACGACCACGGCGATTGTCACGTTTACAATCGTGCAAGGGGTACAACGGTTTTCCCCTACGTATTCCGTTTGTCTGAACCGGTCGACGTATCCCGGTAGTTCCGTACTCATTTCGTTTCTATTATTTTGCTTCATAACTATATACTTATTGTTGAAATAGATTGATGGCGGTTAAAAATGCCGGACGTCGGGCAATGGAATATAGTTGCCACTTTGACAAATAGCAGCCACAGCTTCTATAATAGTATCAGTCACAACCCCTAAAACAGCATTCAGTCGCTTGCTTCTACCGTTGTTCTCAACTATCCGCTTGGCGATTCCGCCCCTCGAAGCCGAATCGTTACGATGCTTCCGCGTGGTTCGTTGGTGCCGAACGTGAGTTCGCCGCCGAACTTGCCGACGACCCAGTTCGTCAGCCATAGACCGAGCCCACTTCCATGTTGGAGCGCGGTTTCCCTCCCATCGATGAGAACCAACTGTTCCTCTTTCGGGATTCCCGGTCCATCGTCCAAGACGATTATTTCCGTCCAGTTGTCCTCCTCCAAATCGACGGTGGTTACTGAAAGCATTACGTCTGGAGCATCCCGATCGTTGTGCTCGATTGCGTTCTCGACGACCTTGTTGATGACTGTATCGAGCGTTTTGTCCCCGTAGACCCATGCGGTATCGGGAAGTTCGGTCGAGAGAGCGACGTTTGGATACGACCTCTGAAGGTCGGAACAGGCGCGTTCGATGATACTCGTAATTTCTACGGCTGTCTCCGTTTTGCCGCTTCTGTCGAGCGTCTTTCCGACTTCGCGGGCCTTCTCGCTGATGTCGATTAGCTCGGCCGCTTTTCGTTTTATGATTTCGACGCTCTCCGCCGTTTCTAGAACGGTTTCCTTGATGTTGTCCGCGTGCCCGAGTACGACGTTCAAGTCGTTTCGGAGGTTGTGTCGGAGGATACGGTTGAACACCTGTAGTCGCTGTTCCCGTCGTACCAACTCCTGTCGCGTTCGAACCGAATTTATCGCGTAGGCGATGCTGTTTCCGAACTTCGAAAGTACCTGCCGCTCCGTTTCATCAAATGCGTGCGGATGGTCGGTATAGACGTTCAAAACGCCGTAGAGTGAAGTTTCGTACCGGAGCGGTATGACGGCCTTAGAGTGATACCCGCGTTCGAGCGCTTTTTCCCGCCAGTGCTCCAATGACGAATCTGGTGGGTTTATCTCTTCTGTGTGAATTACTTTCCCCGTACAACTTGTCCCTTCTGTACTCTCTATCTCCTTGTCGACGGAAACCTCCACTTCTGCAAAATCTTCTCCTGAAAAATTCCCGTCCGCAATATCCTGCGTAATCTGTATCTCTCCGGTTTCAAACGCGCGGGAAACCGAATTCGATTCGTGTTCTTTCGTGTCGGTGTGAAACACTGCGTCGAGATAGCCCGCTTCGATTCCGGCGGAAAATCGCGGTGTGATGCAACCATCCTCTTCTTTTCCTACCCATGCGAACAGATAGGATTGGGAGTCGGCGAGGCGCTCGCAGACGGATTTTTCGATGTCCTCTCGCGTGGACGCTTCGAGAAGCGACTGGCTCACGTCCCAAATAAGGTCATTGATTGCTATCTGTCGTCGAACCGCCTTCTCCGCACGGCGGTGGGAGACCGCGTTTTCGATTCGGTTGGCGAGGGAAACGAACTGTCGCCGTCCGTCGCCTTTTTGGAGATAGTCAGTTACCCCTGCGGAAATAGCCCTGCTGGCGGTGTTTTCGCTTCCACCACCCGTCATGAGGATAAACGGCAGTTCCGGACGTATCTCCCTAACCGAATCTAACAGTTCCAGCCCGTTCATCCCCGGCATCTCGTAGTCACTAACGACGCAGTCGAACTGCTCCTCTTTCAGACGATTGAGGGCGTCGTGTGGGGCGTTTTCGGTGTGAACTTCCACGTCGTCGAGTTTCTGCTGGAGGATGTCCGACGCGACCGTTGCGAAGAACTGGTTGTCCTCGACGTGAAGCACCCGAATCGGGCGACGTTCCATTCTACTACTGGTCTTGTATGTGACCAATAAATAACTTTATCCTGGTCTCCCCTTTTCACTCAATCATATAAATATATCGTCGTATGTTTTGTTGGATTATCTATGTTTAAACATCGGTGTAGTGATTTTATGCGGCCTCTCGACTCACGAAATCTGCCGATTCCGGTCAGTCGCGCCCTTCCGGCCCGACCGGAACTTCACCGAACGATGGTGTTTTCGTGTTTTTCGGGGATGCCCATTCGACGGCGTTTCCGAGAATTTGTCGTATCTCCGACTGCCGATAGATGGGATACGTCTCGTGTCCCGGTCGAAAGTAAAAAATCCGGCCTGACCCGCGGCGGTAACAACAACCGCTTCGGAACACTTCGCCGCCCTCGAACCAACTCGCGAAGATCAGTTCGTCCGGTGCGGGAACGTCGAATCGTTCACCGTACATCTCCGCCTTCGGCACGACGACTTGCTCGCCGATTCCTCGCGCAATCGGATGGTTCGGCTCCACCGTCCAGAGTCGCTCCCGTTCGCCCTCGTTTCGCCATTTCAGGTCGCAGGTCGTCCCCATGAGTCGTTTGAATATTTTCGAAAAATGACCGGAATGGAGAACGATAAGACCCATACCGTCGAGAACGTGCTTTTGAACTCGTTCTACGACCTCGTCTGCAACCTCCTCGTGGGCGGCATGTCCCCACCACGTCAGTACGTCCGTGTCATCGAGCACGGCTTCGGTGAGACCGTGCTCCGGTTCGTCCAACGTGGCGGTTGTCACGTCGAAACCACGCGATTCGAACAGTTCCGCGAGTATCGCGTGGATTCCATCCGGATAGCACTCCTCCGCCGCTCCTCCCTCTCGCTCGTGTCGAAATTCGTTCCACACCGTGACTCGCGGTTTGTTCATGCGGCATACCACTTCGGAGAGCCATTCACTGTTTCGGAATGATACCGACAGAAAATCTCTCGGCACGGTGTTTACCAATGCCGTTTATTCGACCTCCCCGCGAAGTCGCCACATGGAACCACGAATTAGCATCGTCACGCTGGGCGTTTCAGACCTCGACGAGCCCATTCAGTTCTATCGAGACGGCCTCTCGCTCCCGATGGACGAACGCGACGCTGACGCCTCGATTGCTTTCTTCGAAATGTCGGGAATGAAACTCTCGCTCTACCCTCGCGAACTGCTCGCCGAGGATGCGACGGTTTCCTCCGGGGTCGGTGAATTCGACGTGAATCACGCTCGCGCACAACGTCGAATCACAGAATGCAGTGGACGACGTTCTCGACGAGGCGGTTTCGGCGGGTGGCGAACTCGTGAAACCGGCACAGGAGGCGGATTGGGGCGGTTACTCCGGCTACTTCGCCGACCCGGACGGTCACCTCTGGGAAGTCGCGTGGAATCCGTACTGGGAATTCTAAACAGAGAACTATCGTGATCATCGTACGATTTTTCATTCGCGTCTCCGTCTGTAACCATCTACGCGAGAACTTCCAAGAGGGAATTTGATACGATTTTCTCGCGAAACGAATCAGAAAGTTTTCATTCGAACTGTTTGAATTGGCATGCGACGCTGTTGGTTTCTCGCAACCGGAACCGCCCTCCTTTCCGCCGTTGTCGCCGGATGTGGCCACCACTCTGTCGTTCTCGGTGTGGACGACGCGACAGCAGACGACATCGCCGACGAAGTTTCGACGACCGCCGACCTCGGTTCTGAAGAATATACTCTCGTCACATCGCCCCGCGAGAATGGGTCGGCTACACGGAGCGGACTGTACGAACTGTTCGACCGAACTAACGCCGTCCGGGTTGACGATTCCTTCGACGAAGTTTCGGAGGCTCGACTCACGAGTAGCGAAGTGACGGTTTACGAGGATCTCATCGATTTCGAACCGGAAGATACGACGCCGAAACTCGACGAAATCGAATACGAGAACTTGCCGGAGACGGATCGCCAACGCCTCGACTCCCTCTTTTCGGGGGAAACTCCGGCTAGTCAAGACGGGTTCGGTATCGGCTTCAGTTACGAAACTGCCGGAGAAGTGGGGGAACGAATCGGTGTTCGTTCCGGAGCGACAGTACGACATCGTCGTTCGCGGCGAGAATCGGTAGCGGGTTGGAATCGACTCCCGAACTGCCTCCGAGGCTGAGTACCGATACGAGGTGACGGAGATAGCTCCTGATGATGATACATTCGCCGAGCAGATTCGACAGTAAAACCTGTTCACACTCACGGAACTTTCCGACGCCGAACGTGCAGTCGTCACGGAAGCAATTGAGGGAGGGTATTTCGAAGCGAACGACGCCTTCAACTCGGTGACTAACCGCATCCGAGGGTACGAGGGATTAGACGTGGATGAGTTCTATGGGACGTGGCTCATCGAGTACGAGGGTGCTGAGTATCTCACCTACGCTGAATGGTAACTACTTTGTCGACACTACTCCTCTGCAACTTCGTCGTCCTCCCATCCTTCGCTGTACACCTGTTCGTCGGGAACGCCGATGTCCGCGAGTTTCTCCCTCGTTTCCACGACCATTCCCGGAACGCCGCAGACGTAGACATCCGTTTCTTCCGGTGACGAAACTACTTCCTCGATATGCTGCTGAACGTGTCCCGTTTTCCCCGCCCATTCTTCCTCGGAGAGTGAATACACTACGGTTAGGTTCTCGTGCGCCGATTCGAGTTGGTCGAGCGTTTCACGGAACATAACGTCTTCCTGCGTTTTCTCGCCGTAGAGGAACGTCGCCTCGCCAGTCCCTTCCCGGAGATACTGTTTCACCATCGCCATCATCGGCGTGATTCCGGTTCCGGTCGAGACGAACGCCACGTCCGAATCCAAATTCCGAAGATAGAGGTTTCCGTCCAACTCTTCGATTTGGATGATGTCTCCGGGTTCTCGCTCGTGCATGTACACCGACGCGGTGCCCTCGTTGTACTTCTTTATCGCCAGCGTGATACTGTCCGTTCCGGGTCGCGTCGTCGCGGTGTAGGGTCGAATCACTTCGTCGCCGTTCTGTTCGAAGTGCAACTGGGTGTGTTGACCGGGCTCGAAATCGAACTCGTCGGCGGCGGAGAGTTCGAATTGCTTTACCTGCGGGGTCATCCGATGAATGGACGTGATTTCGACTTCGCGCATGACTTGTTTCTCATTGGTAACACGGGTAAACGAATTGGCCAACACGTCCGTCCGAGTCGTTCGTCCGATTTGAACCGTGCCGAATACGCAAGCAGAGTGCATAACCGGTTCGACCGGCTTATTTACTCTATGACAGAGTATGCAGACCTCTCTGATGTCCCTCGAAACAAACGTGGTTCGATCCGACGAGTGCGAAAACTAAGCACTCTGCTCGACGAAGCGTTTCGCGTCCCCGGAACGAACTTTCGGTTCGGACTCGACCCAGTGATGGGCCTTTTGCCTGTCGGCGGCGACGTGGCGTCCGCCTTGATTTCTCTCTACATCGTCCTCGAAGGCTATATGATGGGCGTCCCTCGGCACACGCTCGTCCGAATGCTGGTGAACATCCTCATCGACACCTTCGGCGGGTCTGTGCCACTTCTCGGGTCGCTGTTCGACGCCGGTTGGAAGGCGAACGTTCGAAACCGAAAACTGCTCGAAAAACACATTTAATTATCGAGTTCGAGCGTCACGTCCTCCGCCTCGAAATCCTCGATGAACGACCCGGAACCACCGATACTAACCTCTCCATCCTCAGTTTCGAGGACGAGGGCGGTTTCGACCGGAAATGCATTGGACGCCGGTTCGACGAGTCCCTGTCGCACGGCGGCGATCGTTCCCTCGATGGTCACCGGGCCGTTTTCGCCGCCGACTTGCCGTGCGTGAACACGCGCGCGAACCGGATAATTTCCCCGACGATGGAGCGTCGCGTGTAACACTGCGTGGCGAAAGTCGTGGAACGTCCGCGGAAGTTCCGCCGGAGCGATTGCGTACACTTCGTTCGCCATCGGCCAGTAGTTGCCGAGAAACGATCCGACGAGGACGGGAACGAGTTGTTCCTGTGCGAACGTAATCGACTGCTTGTCGCTGTTCGAGCGAACTATCATCTCGGTCGGTGCGACGAGGCCGAATCGCTGATCGACGGTGAGCGTCGTCGGCATCGGTTCGCGCCACGCACGCGCGGCGCTCGCGATGCCTTCGAACTCCGATTCGTCGATGTCGTCGGGGTTGACGCCGCTGACGACGAGCAGGACGAGAACACCGCGCTCGACTGCCGCCCCGAGTTCGTTTGCCACCTCGGGAAGGTGTTCGTAGGGTATCGAGAGCGTGATTTCCTCGTTCGCCTCTGCCAGACAATTTTCGATTCGTTTGATGACGGTGACGCGGGATTTGATGACCTCGAATTGATCGGGGTCGCTGGTCGTCGCGGAAAATCGTTCGTCCAGCGCCGGGCGCATCGTTTCGATCCGGTCGGACAGCGTCCCGATGACCTGTTCCGGTGGATTCGCCCGAATCATCGTGGGCACCACGTGGTCGTTGACGTCCACGAAACCTCGTTCTGCCAACTTCTCGCTGGTGCTGTAGACGTAGCGTTTCGAGACGCCAGCGTCATCCGCGATGGTGCTGGCTTTCGCCTCGCCCTGTTCCAAGATTGCGAGATATGTGTCGACTTCCTTCTCCGAAAGACCGAACTGCCGAAGCAGGTCGGAGAGCGTGCGGTCGTCCATTCGTTGTCGGGTCTTCTTCGTGAAAGTATAAACCTCACTCGGTGACGAGGGCGACGACGACGCTCTCAACCGTGAGTTTCGTTCCGCCATCGTCCACAGTCGTTCCGCCGTCGCTCTCTTCTGCGCCCGGAATCCGGTCGCCCGTCACGATATTTTCATCCTCGATTTCCGCGTTCAACGTTACCTCTCGCGCCGATTCGCCGAAGTTCAGGATCACGACTGCGCGCGAGTCCGCGGACTCGCGCGCGAACGCGACGACACTCTCAGAGCCGTTTTTCGCTTCCAGTTCGACCCGTTCCACCGACCCGTCACGAAGGACGGGATGCTCGTCGCGCGTGCTGCTCAGTGCGCGGTGGAACGCGGTCAACTCGTCGTCGCCGTGTTCCCACCGCATCGTTCCGCGATAGTCGGTCATGCCGCGCTCTTGGCCGTAGTAAATCATCGGCGCGCCGGGAAGCGTGAACGTCGCGGCGGTCGCGGCCTTGAGCGCGTCGTAGCCGCAGTCGTCCAGATAGCGCGATTCGTCGTGATTTTCGACGTACCGCAGATGCACTGCGCTGTCGGGGAAACCAGACCGTATCCCGTCTTTCAACGCATCGAAAATCGCGGTGGCGGGTTTCTCGCCCCGCCCGATTTCGCGCAGGGTTCCGTACATCGTCGTGTCGTAGTGCATCGTAAATTCGCCTTCGTGGTAGTCTGGATCTCGCGGAATCGTCTCGTCCAGCAGGAGGAAATCGTCCGGAACCCTGCTTGCGATTTCCTTCCAGAATTCGTGCGGGACGCCCCACGCAACGTCGCATCGGAATCCATCGACCATTCCGGCCCACTCGTCGACCACGTCGAGGAGGAACCGACGCACGGCGAGGGAATCGAAGTTGAAGTTCGGAATCTGTTCCCAGTTGAAGTAGCGTTGGGCGCGTTTTTCTCCCGTCTCTTCGTCCGCTTTCCAGACGTACCAGTCGCGGTACTCCGGTACACCCGCCGCGCTCATCGCGCTCTACGCCACGTTCGTCCAGGTCGGACTGGACAACAGCAAACTCGCGCTGTCGGCGTACTACGCGGCGACCGCTGTGCCGTTCAACACGTGGCTGTTGAAGACGTACATGGACAACATCCCGACCTCCTAC
Source organism: Haladaptatus pallidirubidus (assembly GCF_020700235.1). Classification (GTDB taxonomy): domain Archaea; phylum Halobacteriota; class Halobacteria; order Halobacteriales; family Haladaptataceae; genus Haladaptatus; species Haladaptatus pallidirubidus. The sequence continues at coordinate 2,389,696 of NZ_CP085301.1, forward strand.
GAGGAGGCGGCGATGATGGACGGCGCGTCCTCGTGGCGCATCGTCTGGGAAGTCATCCTGCCGCTGTCGAAGGCCGGACTGGTGACCGTACTCGTGTTTAGCTTCCTCGCGGGATGGACTGAGTTCATCGTCGCGCAACTCCTGCTCGACGCGGACAAGTACACGCTTCCGGTGGGACTCTACAGCCTCGTCGGCAAGTATTCGACGCCGTGGGCGCGGTTCTCGACCTTCGCCTTAACCTTCGCCACGCCCATCATGCTCGTGTATCTGTTCGCCCAGCGCTACATCGAGAGCGGCCTGTCGTTCGGCGGGATGGAAGGGTAAAATCGAGACTGATGCTGTCAGACTCGGCTCGAACTCGGTGCAGAACGGAGACGGGAAAGTCTATCTTTTTGTCGCATCCTCAACGATAGTGTGAAAGCCGTAGGCGAACTGCTGGAATCCGTAAAAGGCGACGACGCCCCAGACGAGTAGTGCTGGTATGGCGGCAAGCCACGGGCTGAACATGGCGACGAGTACGGATGCCGAGATACTACCGACGAAAAGGGGAATGGTTCCAACGATGCCGTTGAACGCGACGTCAGTGGCTGCAGACTGGCGAGACATGTTCATCTATCGAACAGAGTAGCATAAAATATTTTGTATCAATCACGTCACTCGTGAAGATACTCTACAACGAAGCAATCGCAGACTACGGACTTACCACCGCAACGTCTCCGAACAGCGCGTCGCCCTCGTGAACGAGCACCGTCGCGCCGCTTTTTCCTGTTCCGGGAGTCGGGCGTAGTCAGGGTGCCGAGGTGACGACCTGTTCTACGTCAGCGAGGGACTGGCCGACCACGGCCAGTCCCGACCGAAGCGTGTCGAGCGTTCCGGTCGCTCTGACGCTCGTGCCGATGAGCGTCGTCGGTTCGACAGACGCGGTGCCGAGCACGTAGACGCTGTTTTCTCCCTCGAACTCCGCGTTTCCGAGTCGAATTCGTTCCACAGCTAGGGCTATATATCACATCGATGTCACTTTTGTTTCCGCACTTGAATGGTACGACTACTCGTGCATCGCGAAATAGGCGACGAACCGTCGTATCGCGTTACGAGTCGTCTGTCAGAATCTGAGCGAGCGAGAGTGCTCCGAACGCCGAAACGAGGAGGGCGCCCCAAACGAGGTCGGGGACGAGCGAAAATGGCCGAATGCCGACCCACGCCGAAGAAACCAGTGCGATTCCGATCGCGGTGAGACGTCGGTAGTATCGAAGCCACGGAAGCCCAGCGTCCGAGTCGTCGACCGCGTTGGCGTCGGTCGCGTTCTCATCTGCAATTTCGCCGGGGGTGTCGAGATACGGGTCGAACTGGTCCGCCAGCGGACCGCGTTCGACGATACCGCGACTCTGGTTGTACTCGATGATACCCTCGTTGTCCAGTTTGGGGAGGTGTGACTGGTAGAGTGCGATATAAACGCGCTGGCGCTCGTTGGAGGAGAGTTTCCGTACCGTCGTGTCGTTTTCCCACGCGGCGACCTGTTCGGCGAGGTCGCGCATTTCGATCGGACCGTCGGTGCTCTTGAGGTAGCGAAGTGCGTCCCGGCGGCGTTGGGTCTGGAGGATGTGAAAGATTTTGTCGCGCGATAGCGGTTCCGGTCGTTCTTCGACCTCGTTTTCGAATTCGTCTATCGGCGGTGAGTCGCTACTCGCGCTCATCGTTTGTCCTGATATCTGTCGCTTACCCCTCGATTCGCGTCGTTCAAGCCGGGATTGTCGTCGTTGGTTCGTCTCAGCATTTGCAATCGCCCCGGTAATCGGTCGTTTCGTTGCTCGCGTGCCATGTGATTCAATATCTTCGGTAGATTTTAAAAAGGTGTTGGGTTCGAGTCAATGAGAACGATCTAATTCATATATAATTTAGATATGGTACTACCGAGTAGCAGAACATTATCGCTCGTCCAGGACAGTCATCGGGCTTTTAATATTTGGAAATCGAAGCTTTCCACGACGATGGCACGGTTTAGCAGGGATTCGTACCGGCGTGGCGTCTGCCAACTCGCGAGCGATGTCCACGAGCGAATGGGTGCCGGAATGAGTATGCGCTCCGCCCTGTATCGCTCGCTCGGCGGGTGCGTTTTTGACCTCTGGAACCGCGAGGTGTCGCTTCGCATCTGCGAACTGTCCGAGCGGGAACCGGAAATCGATGTGGTGAACGACGTCGTCGCCGAGGACAGGAGCGACACGCACGCCGACTACGAGGTGTATATCCGCGCCATGGCGCTCTCCGTCCTCGCACAGGACGTGTGCCGTGTGGTCGAAGACACGGTTGTCGATGCGAATTCCGCGGAACTGCGGAACAATCGGCGCGAACTTCCGGAGTAGGTGAACACACGACCGACAGGCGCGGGACGATTCCGGGCAGTAGATTTACTCACGGTGCCGTCGTGTCCTCATTATGACCGAAGCTGACAGTTCGGACGAGGAGTTTCAACCCTGCGCCAACTGCGGCAAACTAGTCAATATCTCCGACCATCATCCGACGGTCGTCGTCAAACACGGCGCGACTGCCAACGACGTAGAGCGAGTGACGCTTCATTTCTGTAGCGAGGACTGTCTGGACGAATGGACGGGGCCGTTTCTGGACTAAGGTGTCGATTACCCCCCGTAATCTCCGTATCCGATAGAAACGTTCTCCGGGCTTTACGCACCCCCGAGCGCACCTCTTTCGTATGGACGCTCAGCTTCCCGAATCGCGCGCAAAGCAGGTTGGAATCGCGGCGGGTGCCGCCGTCGGAGCCGTCGTACTTTTGCTCGCCGTCCTTCCGGTGGCACTGCTCGCAGTCGAACTCGTCGCCGGAATCGTGGTCACAATCGTCTCGATACTCACCGAACCTCGTAGGGGTCGTCGTCCGGCATGAACCGACCCAAATCCACCGTTTGCTGGTAGTCACCCGAGAGGATCGCGTCTAGTCGCGCCCGAAGTTTTTCGGCGTCGTCGTCTCCCCACTCGCGCGGGTCACGCACCGGCACGACGAGAAAGCCTCGTCCCTTGATTTCTCTGGCGTGGAGCGCCGACATATCAGGCACTCCACCGTCAAACCCGTACTTTCCGGCTTGCGCGGTGAACTCCCAGAAGACGTGCTCGGTCGCCCTCTCGCCCACCGGGAGCAAGATGTGGGCCGCAATCGCCCGGAGTTCGGCGTCGAAAAACCGCTCCATGTCGGCGTACTCCGCTGGAGTTGGATTTCTCTCTCCCGGCAGACAGCACATGTGGAGGTAGCTCATGAACAGGTTTCTGATGGCTGGTTCGTCGCTGTAGGCGTCGCCGAGCAGGCCGACGTCGTTCAGCACCGGCTGGAGCGTCTCACCCACTTCGCTTCCCGTGAACGGGATGCTCGTTTCGTGGCCACCGTGCACTCCCGGATGGTCGCCGACGAGGTGAAAATCTGCGTTCGCATCGCCGTAGCCGAACACCGCGCAGGTTCCGCCGGGGACGCATTCGTGCTGGCAGGGCGGACGCATTCCGAACGGATTGCTGATTCTGTCCGTGACGTTCTGCACGGAATCTCGTAGGATAGAGGTGGTTAAAGACGGTACGGTTCCGGACGAGGCTGGACGAACTGGGACTGAACGAACTATTTACTTTTCGTTCACTTCCAGCACCCGTCCCGCCGCAATCGTTTGGCCCATGTCCCGCACCGCGAAACTACCCAGTTCGGGAATTTCGGACGAGGGTTCGATTGAGAGCGGTTTCTGCGGCCTGACGGTCACGACGGCGGCGTCACCGCTCTGGATGAAGTCGGGATGTTCTTCTTCGACCTCGCCGCTAGCGGGGTTGATTTTCTGGTCGATCGCCTCGATTGTGCAGGCGACCTGCGCCGTGTGCGCGTGGAAAACCGGCGTGTACCCCGAGGTGATAACCGAGGGGTGTTGCATCACGACGATTTGGGCTTTGAACGTCTCCGCGACCTTCGGCGGGTCGTCCGCTGGGCCTGCAACGTCACCCCTGCGAATATCGTTTTTGCCGACTCCGCGGACGTTGAACCCGACGTTGTCTCCGGGTTTGGCCTCCGGAACCTCCTCGTGGTGCATCTCGATGGTTTTCACTTCCCCGCTCACGTCGCTCGGTTGGAACGACACCGATTCGCCGATGTTCAGGATTCCCGTTTCGACGCGCCCGACCGGCACCGTCCCGATTCCGGAAATCGTGTACACGTCCTGAATCGGCAGGCGGAGCGGCGCGTCGGTCGGCGGTTCCGGTTCCGGCAGGTTGTTCAGGGCTTCGAGGATGACTCGTCCGTCGTACCACGGCGTGTTGTCGCTTTCCTCCACGACGTTGTCGCCCTCCAGCGCCGAAATCGGGATGAACTCGGCGTCGTCGGTGTTGAATCGCACTTGATTCAGCAAGTCTTTCACCTCCGCGACGACCTCCCGATAGCGGTCTTCGTCGTAATCGACCGCGTCCATCTTGTTCACGGCGACGATGAGTTCGCCGATGCCGAGCGTTCGCGCGAGGAAAACGTGCTCCTGGGTCTGCGGCTGGACGCCGTCGTCCGCGCCGACGACGAGCACCGCGTTGTCGGCTTGGCTCGCGCCGGTGATCATGTTCTTCACGAAGTCGCGGTGCCCCGGCGTATCGACGATGGTGAAATAGTATTCGTCCGTGTTGAACTCCTGATGGGCGATGTCGATGGTGACCCCGCGTTCGCGCTCCTCCGCGAGGTTGTCCATTACGTAGGCGAACTCGAACCCGCCTTTACCTTTCTCCTCCGCTTCTTTCTTGTGCTGTTCAATGACGTGCTCGGGGACGCTTCCCGTCTCGAAGAGGAGGCGTCCGACTAACGTCGATTTCCCGTGGTCTACGTGGCCGATAATCGCTAAGTTCTGGTGTGGCTTGTCTGGCATCTCCTGTTCCCCGTACTCTGTATTGTTCACTCTCAGCGACAAAAACAGTTGTGTCGAAATCGCCTGTTTCACGCCGCTGTCGGCCGAAATAACTCGTTCGTGAATGCTACCATTTCCGGAGAAAGTATTTATCACCGAGTCGTGATGATAACGATACGTCAGATGTCCTCGCTCTCCCGTCGTACGGTTCTCCTGCTCGGTGCCACGACACTCGCTTTCGGAGTGGCTGGCTGTTCTCGTCTCGCTTCGTGGTCGGAACCCGACCCACCGCGAATCGTGGATTTCAGAACCATGAATTTCGACGACGAACCGCACACTGTCCACGTACTTCTCCGCAGAGATGGCGAAACCGCCTACCGGAAGTCGCTTCGACTGAAGGCTGGTCGTTCAGACGACCCTTCTGGGAGTAAATTTGAAGCATATCCGGCAGAGTCAGGTGCCGACGTTCTCTATGCGTGGCGTGACGACCAATCGAAGGATCAGCGACGAAAACTCGATTTCAGTGAGTACGAAACGGAATGCATCGGCTTCCAGATTCTCGTCGGAGATATCGACGAGTCCGCTCCAAGAGTTTCCATCTGGCAGACGACGAACTGCAACGCAGGAACGTAAATCCGGTAAAACGTGTCTTGCCGCTCCCCGCCGATTTAATCCCGTGCCACTCGAACCCATCACACATGCGCGCCGCAGTGCTGAAAGCCTATGGCGAACCCTTGGAGATAGAGGATGTCCCGAACCCCGACCCGGAACCGCACGGCGTCGTCGTCGAAACCGAGGCCTGCGGCATCTGCCGGAGCGACTGGCACGCGTGGCAGGGCCACGGCGAATGGGCGGACGACCAAGTGCCACTCGGCCAGATTCTCGGTCACGAACCAGCGGGCACCGTCGTCTCGGTCGGCGAGCAGGTGCGCGGCATCGAACAGGGCGACCGAATCGCGGTGCCGTTCAACCTCGGTCGCGGCCACTGTGAGTTTTGCCAGAACGGTCACGGCAACGTCTGTGAAAACGGCATCTCGCTCGGTTTCGAGACGAACGCGCCCGGCGCGTTCGCCGAACAGGTGCACGTTCCCTACGCCGACTACAACGCGGTTCACCTGCCGGAAAACGTTTCCTCGGTCGAAATGGCCGGACTCGGTTGTCGGTTCGTGACGGCCTACCACGCGCTCGCGCACCGCGCCGACCTCACGCCGGGCGACTGGGTCGCGGTACACGGCTGTGGCGGCGTCGGCCTCTCGGCGGTTCACGTCGCGGACGCCCTCGGGGCGAACGTCGTCGCGGTCGATTTGGACGACGACAAATTCGACACGGCAACAGAACTGGGCGCGGACGAGACGGTATCCGCCGAATCGCCCGACGTTCCGGCGGAAATCCGCAATCGCGTCGGTGAGGGCGGAGCGCACGTCTCGATAGACGCGCTAGGCATCGCGGAAACCTGTCGCAACTCCATCGACTGTCTCCGCAAGCGTGGTCAGCACGTCCAACTCGGTTTGACCACCGACGCGGAACGAGGTGAAGTGTCCCTGCCGACTGACGCGATGACGATGCGTGAAATCACGTTTCTCGGTTCGCGCGGGATGCCACAATCGCGGTACGGCGAACTGCTACGGATGCTCGACCGGGACGCACTTTCGCCCGGAAAATTGGTCACCAAGACGGTTTCGCTGGCCGACGTGCCTGATAGGCTCGACGCGATGAGCGACTTCAGAACGTCGGGTATCGAAGTCGTCGAATTTTCGCACTAGCCGTCTCGATACTCGTCCAAACAGAGCGCGAAGAAGGTGAGTCCCATCGAACAACAGATGATACCCGCGATGACGATAACATGTTGACCGTACGGTGCCGAACCCGTCTGGAATTGCGACAGCACGGCTCCGCCGACGGCGACGAACAACGCGCCGAACGCGGCGAAGAGGAGCGTTTTGACCCGCCGTGCGTTCATGTATTCGCGCACTGTCCCCCTTACTTCATTACCGTTTCCCTCCGTCGAACCTCACTCCCCCCAATTTCCCTCCTCGTCAAATACGCAACACACTTAAAATAAGAAATATTTTATAATTATTCTTCGTACCATCCGGTATGCGCTCCCGAACTATCCTTACTCTTGCCCGTGCAGTACTCGTCGGTCTGCTGTTGCTGGCGACGCCGGGTGTCGCGTTCTTCCTCATTGCGAACGCGCTCGCTTCCGAGGCGGGACTCGTCGGGTGGCTTCTCACGGTCGTCCTCCCACTCGCGCTGTTCGGGGTTGGTCTCTATCTGCTAACCGGCGACAGACCGAACTGGCTCTCCTCTGTCGGAAGACGGGCGTAGAAGAACTGTTATCTATCCGATTCGGAATTACACCGGCGTTTTTTCCAGACAGCTCACCTGTTCCCAATCGCGGCTGTCGTCCAATCGGTAGAGTCGCTGGCGAGCGTCCGGAATGTACACTTCTTCAGTGACGGCACCGACTTCCGTCAGATTTTCCAACGCGCTTCTGACCGTCCGCGCCGATAACCGCGACCGCTGGACGATTTCTTTCTGTGTGTGGGCACCGCTGTACTCTAACACTTTGAACACGAGCTTCGCGCTCGGCGGTAGGTCACACAGGCTTGTCAGGGTCTGCTTTTCCATGAATTGGACGACGAACGCCATCCACTAAACGGCTCGCTAACGCACAGGTAACCCGGTGTCACGAATGTCACCCGCCAAAAAGCGTAGGTTCTATCATTGAGGACTGTGAATGGGTAAGTATGCAGCCTGAACTTGCAAGTCGGGAGCACACAACTGACATCGACCGACTGTTCTGCCGCGAGTGTGGGGAGCGGTTCGAAGCGGATACGGCGACCGACGACGGCTGGCGGTATCGATGCCCGAACGAGGATTGTGACGGCTCTGGCATCCGTGAAGACCTCTATCCCGTAGAGGACGTACTGCCGTCGCACCGATAATCAATCGACTTTTCGTTTTCACGCTCCCGCGTTTTTGCCATCTATTTTCCTCCCGTTTCTTTCTCCGGCGGACGGATGGAAACCCTTTAAGTCACCGCACTGCACGAAAACGAACATCAGATGCGGTCCGACGGACTCGTCATTCAATTGCTCGCGACGCTCCTGCTCGTTGCCGGTTTCGTCCTCACCGGTTACGCACTCCTCCAGCCGCCGCAAAGCGCCACGACGTACACTCTCACCGTCGAACAGGTGAGCGAAAACGAACCGGGCGTGCGCTCTTCGTCGGTGCAGTACGGCGACCTTTCCGACGAGGCGCGGCTCGCGTTCGGACGCGCGAAGCTACAAGAGTCCTACGAGATGGAAGAAGAACTGCCCGACCAACTGCGAAACTCGTTCGTCATCGCCAGCGACCTCGTGTACCGAATCGAAATCGGCGAACGCGAACACATTACCGAGCGGATGGCGAGCCTATTCGGGGGAACCACGACCGCCCTCATCGGCGCGTTCGTCTTCGTTTCGTGGCTCGACGTGGTCAGCGGCTTCCGGTCGGAGTCGAACTGAGGCGGTTTCGGGGGATTTTTCACGTGCCGCCGGTCAGCATTTCCACATCGTTTTTGAACTCGTTCGCGTACTCGCGTCGGAGTCGAAGCGCCTCTTCGCGGGGAAGCGTCCATCCGTTTTCGATACGCTGTGAAATCGGATAGTAGCGCGACACGTCGAATCCCATGGTAGTCAGATAGTCCTGCACGCGGAGCGATGCGACGCCCTCCTTGATGGCTTCCTCACTGAGTTCGCGCAGTTCTGAGAACGGCGGTATCCCGATTTGCTCGGTTCGAACGCCGGTTTCCCCGATGGTTACGTCCTTGTACTCCGTCTGTTGGAGGAGGTTCGACATTTCGCTCACGAGCCGAATGATTTGGCTCGGAAGCGCGGTGTCCGGTGCACGCCATTCCACCGTAGGCGATTTGTGACGAAGTCGAACCGGAGTTAGCACCGTATCGTCGCGGTGGAAGTAGTTCCCGAACGTTTCCGGATCGATGCCGCTCTCCCGCGCGAGAACTTGTAGAGTGTGATACTGCTCGTCGATGCGGGCTTCCCACTGGTCTTCGTTTTCGACGTAGTCCCACAGGTCACGGTAGCGGGCGAACGTCGTGTGCGATTCGTAGCGATACACCGCGGCGCGGGACGAACATGCCACCCTGTTTCCGCTGATGTACGGCGAGGAACAGACGAGGGCGAGCGCCGGATCGAGTGCGGTGAGCAGATTCAGTTGCCGAACTACGTTGCCGCGGTCGAAATGGACGTGCGTGCCCGCACAGTTCATCGCGTACTCCATGTCGTCGCCGTACATACTCTTCAGTAATCGTCCGCGTTCGCTCGTAATTTCGAGCGATTCCCGTGTAAGTGGTGTTCCGAGTGGAACCAGTGACTGTCCCTTGTCTTCCGCCGCATCGGAGACGGTTCGAAGCGTTCGTCCGAACTCGCGGCGTAGTTCCTCCGTCCCCGAAACGGGCGGCGTCTGTATCTCTATCAACGGTGCGACGAACTCGGGTACGATGTACTCGCTTACGTCGAACAGTTCGTCCGTTTCGGTCGCCAGCTCACCCGATTCATCGATTACCCAGTATTCCGCTTCGACTCCGATTTTCATTTCCCAACCCCCGGTCGGTGACCGATAACCCATTCCCCCGCAACGCAAATCGAATGCCACCGAACGTTGTGCATAGTACGTCAGCCGAGGGCAAATAACTTACGCGAATTATTTCATCACGGATTCGGTTGCACGCTCTTCGACAAAATAATTTCTTTCCACCGGATTCGATTCAGAGCGGCCAAAACGCGGCGATACCGAGAACCGTCACGACCGACAGGAGCAGTTGGAGCGGCGCACCGATTCGAAAGTAATCCGTGAACTTGTACCCGCCCGGGCCGTAGACGAAGAGGTTCGTCTGGTAGCCGACCGGCCCGAGGAACGACGTCGAGGCGGCGAACGTCACCGCGAGGACGAACGCGAAGGGATTGGCGTCTATTCGGAGCGCCGCCTCGACGGCGACAGGAATCATCACGACGACGCTGGCGTTGTTGCTGATGACTTCGGTGATGAGACCGGTAGCAATGTAAAACACCCAGAGGACGACGATAACGGGGAGGAAATCCGCGCTGCTGGCGACGAGTCCGCCGAGGAGTTCCGCACCGCCCGACGCTTCGAGGGCGATGCCGAGCGGAATGACCCCCGCGAGCAGGAAGATGACGTTCCACTCCACCGAGTCGTACAGCTCGTGGGCTTTCAGCACGCCGGTTGCGACCATGGCCACCACGCCCGCCAGGGCGGTCACGAGAACCGGGTAGACGCCGAGCGCGGCGAGGAGGACAACGCCAGCGATGATGGCGAGAGCCGCGGGAATCTTCTCCGTTCGGTAGTCCGGGTCGGCGACTTCGTGTGCGACGATAAAATCCCGGTTCGCGGCGAGGCGGTCGATATTATCCGCCGATGCCTGCATGAGCAGCGTATCGCCGACGCGAATCCGAACCCGATCGAGCCGCTCGTGGATGAGTTCGCCGTGACTCCGGAAGGCGAGAACCGTCGCGCTGTAGTTTTGGCGGAACGTCGAACTCGAAAGCGTTTCCCCGACGAGTTCGGAACCGGACGGAATGACGACTTCGACGAGCGTTTGTTCTTCGCCGGGGTCGAACGTTTCGTCCGTCGGCGTGCCGACCAGCGTTAAATCATCGAGCGTCACGAGCGACCGAAGCGTCGAACGGTCGGTTCGAAGTTTCAGCACGTCGCCCGCGCGAATCGTTTTCTGGCCGATGGGTTCGATGAACGTCTCGTCGTCGCGGACGATTTGGACGATGTCGGCGTCGAAAATCGCCGCATCGATGGCTTCATCGGCGGTTTTCCCGACGAGCGCCGACCCCTCGTTGACGACGATTTCGGTCAGGTACTCTCCCATCTCGTACTCCTCGATGTAATCTTCCTCCGGCGGAACGCGCTCCGGCAGGAGTCGATGCCCCACGAGTAGCAGATAAAGGCTGCCGGTAACGAGGACGATGACACCGAGTCCGGTGAACTCGAACATGGAGAATGCGTGAAGTCGCGGATCGGGCGTCGTCGCGGCCAATCGCCCCGCCACGTTGCTGGCGAGGATGTTGGTGGAAGTGCCGATGAGGGTGAGCATCCCGCCGAGCATGGAGGCGTAGGAGAGCGGAATCAGCAGCTTCGAGGGTGACGTTTTCCCCTCGTGGGCGAGGTCGGTGATGACGGGAACCAAAATTGCGACGACCGGTGTGTTGTTCACGAATCCGGAGGCCGGTCCGGCGACGCCGATCGTGGCGAACAGCTGCTTTCTGAGGTCGGTGCCCGCGAAATCCGCCAGCTTGCTTCCGAACAGTTGGACGACTCCGGTTTGGCTCACTCCGGAACTCAGGATGAGCATCGCCAGCACGGTGATGGTCGCCTCGTTGGAAAAGCCGGAAATTCCCGTCGCCGGGTCGATGCCCGTCCACGGTTCCAGAACCATCAGCGTGACCATTATCAGAATTGCGGTCACATCGACGGGAAGGAGTTCGGTTGCGAAGAGAACGAGCGCGAGGAAGACGATAGCGAACACTACAAGCATGTCAGTTGTCACTCCGGCAACCCCGACCTGCAACATGGCTTGCTGTACGGATGGTTCCCTGATAACGGTTTTTTCTGTCGGTTGTAGCGTTCCACAAAGATAGATTTCCGAACAGTTTGACGCGTGAGCTTTGGAATCGGCGTTTTCGCTCGCCCACCGCGCTATCTATGAACGGAAAATCTGATAGATGCGATTGAATATACCGACACCACGCCCGTTTCACAATGAGATTGGTAGTGGCGAGAGGACGGTTGCAGTTGCAAACGGTAGGACATATTTAAATGAAATGGTATGATATGAATGGCGTGCTGAGCACAGAGATTGTAGGTAGCAAGGCGATATTGTGAACACAGCGGTATGGGGCATCCCTTTGGTAGTTCAATACAATCTCCTTGTATGAATTACAGTCACGGAAACCTGGACTGTGCCGGAAATCTGCACCACGTTGAACTGTGTACCACTAATCTGGAGGGATCGATTGGCTTTTGGGGATGGTTGTTGGGTGAATTGGGATACACGCCGAAGAACGACTGGGAGAATGGTCGTTCTTGGATTAAGGAGCCGACGTATATCGTCGTTAAACAAGCGGTCGACTCCGAACATCCATTCGACCGAGAGGCATCAGGATTGAATCACCTCGCGTTCCACGCCAGTTCTCGTGAGCAGGTTGATGAACTGACCACAGGTATTCGTGAGAGAGATGACTCGACGGTTCTCTATGAGGACCAACATCCCTACGCAGGTGGATATTATGCGCTCTATTGTGAAGACCCGGAAGGTGTCAAGGTAGAGATCGTCGGGCCAGAGTAAATCGACCGATACGCGCCCGCTATTCAGCACGCTATCAAATTATCACTGATTGAGCATTTCAACGAGGTCAAACGGGACTACACCAACAAAATCAGTATTTCCAGACAGATCTTCTCGAACTCGCTTTCGCTTTGCCTCACCGAATCTCCTCTCATCTCACCAACTCTTCTATCATCTCGATTTCATCGACCGAAAGCCCGTAGGCCCGATACACCAGTCGGTCGATGGCGGCATCAGTTCGGGCTATTTTTCGCTCCAACTCCTCCGCCCGCCGATTCGCCTCGATGAACTCGCGGGCGCTATCGGGTTCCGGAACGCGGAGTGATTTCAGTCTGTCGAGGGGGGAGATTGTTTTCGTCGCCCGATTGGTGAACCCCTCGCGCGCCGCAGCTTGAGGGACGTACCGCGCGAGCAGATCGCGCCGTTCCGTGTTCCCTTCGAACACCAACGCCGGAATCGGGTCGGTTTCCGTGAACCCCCACGAATCGGTTTCAGACGCCCTGTCGGCTCTATTTTCCGAACCGTCGTCGGGTCGGTATCGCGCCGTCGCAGAAATAACGAGTTCGCGACTCTCCTCACGAACAATTTTCTCCGCCACCGACACGGTTCCGAGTCGAAGGCCATCCCGCGTTTCGCTCGTTTCGGACAGCATCGAATCGGTTCCGGCTTTCTGCGCCAATTCGCCCAATCGCGGGCCGTCCCCGTCCGGCAATCGAATTTCGATGGTTTCTCTTTCGCGTCGAAGATCGCTCATTCGCGCCGCGAGCGCGACCAGCGTCTCCCGCTCGGGTTCGCCGATTTCTGCCGGAACCGGCAGTCGGCGCGCGAACATCGGTTTGAATCGCAGGTATCCTCCGCTGACGTGAGTGCCGCCGTACACCTGTTGGAACCAGCAGGTCGCCACCGACGAGTTGATGACTGCGAGGAGGTAGCGAATCGGCAGGTCGGAATCGGAACGAACGCTGTAGAGGGTGTTCAGGGCGTACAACCCCTCATCGTCGTAGGCCGCGACGGGGCGCTCGCTGATGTCCCGAAGGAGCAACTTTTCGGCCTCGAACACGTCCCGGTCGCGCAAACTACCGTACTCGCCGTCATCGATGAGGGAGGGGTCGAATCGAATCCACTTTCCGCCCCACTCCAATCCGTACCGCGAGACATCGCCGCCGCTCACGAGTCGTTCGCAGTCCGGGCGGGGAGTGTCAACGACGAGCTTGTCCCGCACGTTTCCAGTGTGGATTCCCTCGGTTTGGCTGACGTGCGAACCCAGTTCGTCGTTTTCGCGGCGGAGTCGTTCCGCAATCGAAACGAACGTCGGGTCGATTCCGACCGGAATCACTCGGCCGCCGAGTTCGTCCACGAACGACCGCGAGAGGTGGCTTTCGACGGCTCCTGTCCTTTCCGTCTTTCCGATTGTTTCGCCCTGTCGAATCCGAATCGACTCCGTCGGCCCGGCACCCGCCTCGACGGTGACGACGAGCGGATAGACGCTGACGTCCGCGAAGACGGACACCTCCGAGACGTCCAGCAGTTCGACCAGACGATGCCGGTCGAGCAGATGGTCGCGGAGGGTTCGTCCGTACCGCGCCGTCGTCCACTTGTTCGGGACGACGCAGGACACCCGCTCGCCGAGTTCGACCATTCGCTCCACGAACGGAACGTAGAGGTCGAACGCTCCTTTCACGGTGTCGAATTGCGATTTGAGCGCTGCTTTCCGTTCGTCCGAAATGTGCCGACTTCGGACGTAGGGGGGGTTGCCGACTACCGCATCGAAATCGTCCCTTTCGGCGTCGAACTGGCTCGCTCCGGGCCAGGTTGACAGCTCAGCCAGCGAATCGCCCACACGAAGATTTTCCGCGGGCCACAATCCGACTTCGAGCCACACCGCAGACCGGGCCAGCTCCACCGCCAGCGGGTCGATATCCACGCCGAAAACGCAGTTCTCGGCCACCGTTCTCCGCATCTCGTCCGATTCGTCGCCACGCAGTTCGGCCAGACGGTTGATTGCACAGGTCAGAAAATGGCCGCTTCCCATCGCCGGGTCGAGAACCGTCGCGTCCGGGTTTCCGGCGACTGCTCGTGACACGGCGTACTGAACCACGTTTTCGGGCGTGTAGTACGCGCCAACGGACGCCCGTTGCGTCGCGTCCTCCGTGAGTCGAACGTTCCCGTCGGAAACGGTCGGTTCGCAGTCGAGTAGTCGTTCGTAGATACCGCCGAGATGACGCGTTGTGAGTGTCTCGTATTCGATTTCTCCGAGAACGGATTCGAGTCTCGTCGCCGTCTCCGGCGGCAGCGACTCGAACAGGTTCCGCCGTTGTTCGAGTTCGTTTCCCTGCGCAAACGGCGGGTCGTCCCGTCCTCGCTCCGCGGAATAACCCGAAACGAGGGCGCGAAACACGCCGACGAGCGCGGCGTCGAACGCCTGTCGCGGGTCGATTTCCGCCTCGCGAAGCAAATCTCCCGTAACCAGTTCCAGGGCGCTCCGAACGCGTCCGCCGAATCGCTCCGCAGGTGGCCCGTCCGTGCCGCGGAGTTCGTCCATTGCTTCTACCTCACTCTGGGATCGGATAAGTTTTCACCCAGCTTACAAGGCTGATTCCACATAGGGCGGGGAACAGTACGGAACGAGCGGTCGCTCACTCCGCGTAGAGCGAGTAGGCGATCGCGGCGAAGCCGATCGCGGTGAGCGCGCTTTCGATGACGAGGACGAGGTTGCGGTCGATTTGGAACGCTTGGTCAGCGATTCCGGCGAGGAACGCGCCGAGGGTGACGATGCCGAACCCGATTGCCAGTAACCGAAGCGCTTGCGACCCGGTTCGGCGGTACGCCTTGAACGCGAAGTACGTTATCACCCCTCCGAGGGCGAGCGTGAGCGTTTTGAGCACGATGACGATTGGTGAGACGTTCATGTTTCCTTTCGTACCTCCGACCACAGCCGTTCGAGACGCTCGTCGGTCGTTCGCGGCGGGCGCTCTATCGTTACGTCGAACTCACAGTCGTCCGTCAGCGAGATGTTCACCGATTCGACGGCGAGTCGGTATCTGGACGTATGATGGCCATCTTCGCGGATTTTGGTCAACTCCCTGACGAGAGATGCCGCAGTGAGCATATCCAGTTTTCGGTAGAGCGTCGAGAGCGGAATGTCGGTTTCGTCGGCGAGTTCGCGCGCGGTCTGCGGGTCGTTTAACTCCATGATGATTCGTCGGCAGGCGGGGTCGTCGAGAGCTGCGAGTACGTCCTGCAACTCGGGCGCGTCGTCTGCCAAATCCCGCACCATTCGAATTCGTCTTCCGCGTCTCGATACATAATTGGTTCGACTACTGGCATCGTTTTCATTCTCCGAGAATCACCGAAAATCGAGTGACGATGCGGTGACCCACCCCGTCATTTCCGCTGTTCAGCGGCGAATGTCGAAGAGTTCGTAGTCGTGGTCGGGAACGTATCTCCTGAACAACAGGCTGTTTCCGAGCACGCTCACGCTGGAGAAGGCCATCGCGGCCGCCGCGAGCGCGGGCTGCAGGAGTCCGAGCGAGGCTAGCGGAATCATCGCCGTGTTGTATCCCAACGCCCAGAAGAGATTTTGCTTGATTTTCGAGAGCGTCCCCTCCGAGATGCGGATGGCTTTCACGACGTCCCGCAGGTCGTCCCGCATGAGCGTCACGTCCGCGGCTTCGATAGCCACGTCGGTTCCGCTTCCGATGGCGGTTCCGACGTATGCCGACGCGAGTGCGGGCGCGTCGTTCACGCCGTCGCCGACCATCATCGCTCGTTTGCCCTCCGACTGCACATCCTCGATGACGTCCGCTTTCTGGTCGGGTAAGACTTCGGCGCGGACGCTTCCGGGGTCGATTCCGACCCGCTCGGCCACTGCTTCGGCGGTTCGCTCGTTGTCGCCCGTGAGCATGAGTACGTCAAGTCCCCGCGCTTTGAGGTCGCTCACGGCCTCCCCTGCGCTCTCTTTTACCTCGTCGGCGTCCGCGACGACGCCGACGAGGTATCCGTCCGCGGCGACGAGCATGGCCGTCTTCCCCTCGTGTTCGAGGCGCTCCATCGCGTCGCTCGCGGGAGTCGGGTCGATTCCCTCGTCGCGCATGAGTTTCCGATTGCCGACGACGACCTCGCCGTGACTCGTCTTCGCGCGAACCCCGTGGCCGGGGACGTTTTCGAACGAACTCGGTTCCACGACTTCGATACCCCGCTCGCGCGCGCCGTCCACGATGGCGCGCGCGAGCGGGTGTTCGCTTCCGCGTTCCGCGCTGGCCGCCGCGGCGAGGACGAACTCCTCGGTGAGTTCATCCTCGGGTTCGAGTTCGTCCACCAGCGTTTCGGTTCCGCCATCGGTGGTTCTGTCTACGACTCCCCCATCAGTCGTCGGTTCGAGGGCGACCACATCGGTCAGGTGCATTTTGCCTTCGGTGAGGGTGCCGGTTTTGTCGAAGACGACCGTATCGGTGTCCCGCACGCGCTCAAGCACATCGCCACCTTTGAACAGGACGCCGGTTCGCGCACCGATTGCGGTGCCGACCATCGTGGCCGTCGGGGTCGCGAGTCCCAGCGCGCAGGGGCAGGCGATGAGCACCGCGCTGGCGAAGACGACGACGGCGAACTCGAATCCCGAGACGCTTCCCCCAGCTATTTCCGGGCCGCCCGCAACCGGACTCCAGAGCGGAAGCGCGTTCACGAATCCGGCGAGAACTTCGGGAAAGAGATACCAGACGGCGCCCCAGAACAGCGCGTTGGCGATGACCGCCGGAACGAAGTACGCGCTGATTCTGTCCGCGAGGTTCTGAATTTCGGGTTGGCGGGCTTGGGCATCTTTCACCATCTGGACGATTTGCTGGAGGGCGGTTTCGCCTCCGACCCTCGTCGCCCGAACCGTGAGCATTCCGTTTTCGTTGATGGTCGCGCCGATGACTTCGTCGCCGTCCTCTTTTTCGACCGGCACCGACTCGCCGGTTACCATCGACTCATCAACCGCGCTTTCGCCGTCCACGACGACGCCGTCGGTCGGAATCTTCTCGCCGGGACGGACGCGAAGTTGGTTGCCGACTTCGACCTCCTCCAGCGGTATTTCGCGCTCCTCCCCGTTTTCGACCACGATTGCGGTGTCGGCTTCCAGTTCGAGCAGTTCGCGCAGGGCGTCGCTGGTCCTGCCCTTCGAGCGCGCCTCCAACCAGTTGCCCATCGTGATGAATACGAGGATGAGCACCGCGCTGTCGAAGTAGGTGCCGCCGGGAACGAACGCGAGCATGACCGCGACGCTGTAGAGGTAGGCCGTGGTCGAACCCAGCGCGATGAGCACGTCCATGTTCGCCGTCCGGTTCTTGACGAGTGCCTTATACGAGTTCTCGTAGAACTCCTTGCCCAGGAGGATTTGGACGGGCGTTGCCAGCAGGAACTGGACGACCTGCATATCCACGCCGAACAGCGTCTCGCCGAGCAGTTCCGGGAAGAACAGGTGCTCGAACATGAAGGCGAGAAGCGGAAGCGCGAGGACGGCCCCGAACAGCGTCAGTCGGAACTGCTTGCGAATCTCGGCGTCGCGGGCCGCTTGGCGTGCGTCGCCCTCGCTCCCATTTTCACTGCCGTTTCCATCAGCAGTTTCAGTCTGCCCCTCTTCACGAACCGGGGCGTACCCTGCATCCTCGATGGCTGCATAGAAATCTGAAACGGTCGCCTTGGCGGGATTGTACTCGACGCTGGCCTCGTCGGTGGCGAAGTTGGCGTCGGCGCTGATGACGCCGGGTGCCGAGTTGAGGGCTGTCTCCACCGATTCCGAGCAGTTCGCACAGGACATGTCGGTGATTCCTACCGTCGTCGTCGCGCGAACCGGGTCGTAGCCAGCGTCCTCGACGGCCGCGTAGATTTCGGCCAGTGAGATCTCCTCGGGGTCGTACTCGACGTTGGCTTCGTCGGTGGCGAAATTGACGTTCGCCTCCTGTACCCCGTCGAGCGATTCGAGCGCCTCGGTGACTGTCCCCGAGCAGTTCGAACAACTCATCCCGCGGATGTCGAGGTGCATTTTTTGCGTCACGATTGTCTCCTTACGTTCGTCTAGGGGAGGCTTCTTCATTCACGTTGTCCTTTAGAAACGAGCGATTCGAGCCACAGAGACCTTGGATAATGAGATGAAAAACGAATCAAATCATGTCTCCGAATTCATTTCCTTGAAATTCGTTTTCCGTCGCGATTCGCTCCATCTATCCGTGGATTTTTAAGTCAATACGAAGTCAAATTTGACTGATGCGTCGCGCCCTCCTCGCAATCGCCCTCTCGCTGTTGCTCTCCACCGCCGGATGCAGTACGTTTCTCGGTATCGACGGTCGGAATCCAGATTCGAACCCAGCTACGACGACTACATCGCCTTCGAGTGAACTCGTGCCTGGTCTCTCCACGGACGGCCTGACGAATCGGTTCGACCTCGTCGATGCACACTCTCGCGTTTTGCAGGAGGATTCCTACACGATGCGAGTTCGTAGCGTCGGGAAACTCGATGGAAACGTTTCGTATCGGTACAACGCGACCGAACGCCGCGGAGAGAACGGTAGCCACCACGATTTCGCCGTCCGTCAGACGACGAACTCCTCGACGCGGATTCGTTCCTATCGAAAGGGTGTGTGGTCGAACGGCGACCTGAGACTCTCGATGCAGGAGAGAAACGACAACACGACGTACAGACGAGGTTCCGTCGGCCATCTGAACCCATCGCAAAATAATCCGCCCTTGTACTCCCAAAATCGTAATCAACTTCAGTCGCTTTTGCTGGCGTTCGACGTCACGAGCGTCAAGCGGATCGACGCCGACTCCGGAACGCCGCGGTATCGCGTCACGGCGTCCGAACTCGCGAATCGCGACGCACTTTCGCACTATCTCGAATCGGTGGCAAACGCTTCGCTCGTTTTCGTCGTGGATACGTGGGGACTGATTCATCAGTATCAGTTCGAAGCGACCGGAATGGCTGACGACCAACCTGCGCGAATCACGGAGTCGATGCGAATTTCGGACATCGGACGAACGACCGTCTCGCGGCCGTCGTGGTACGGACAGGCAATGGAAACAGGGAACAGTTCTCGGTGATAGGACGGATTTTACCGCCGACTCGCTTGCGCCTGCTCCGGCAGCGACGCGGTTCGCGCTTCTCGCATGACGCGCCCGCCGAGCGCCGCCAGCAGGACCCCGACAACTGCGTCGCCCCAGAGAGGAAGGGGCCCGGCGGTCGGAACGACGAAGGGCCGCGTCACCTGCCAGAGACCGAGAAGTCCGAGGAGGCCACCAGCCGCGATGCTCACCCGGCGGTTCCGCCACGAGCAGACGAGCCCGTAGAAAGCAAGGAGCAGGACGGCGACGCCGACGACCATGTCGTTCCAGAAGTTCGACGCGAACATCACCTCGTAGACGACGAACGGTGCGAGTAGTAACCACATACCGATTGGTATGCCCGCCAAAATCGTCCTTTTTCCTCCGCTTGAATTTCGACTCATACCGTTTCCCCCCTCATTGTCCTGTACCCCAGACGACCGTTCTGCCGATAAGTCGAACGGCTGTGTCAACAGTTCAACTTTCACTATTACAAATCTAGTTGTTTTATCCACACGGGTCGCGTAGACGCCGTCGATGCGCGAAACTGCGCCGCTTTCGGATTCGCATACCGTGATGAGTGAAATTCTGATGCCGAACGACGCGAACAACCTCGGTCGGGCACTCGGCGGCTCCGTTCTCCACTGGATGGACATCTGTGCCGCCATCGCGTCCCGTCGGTTTTCCCGACGGCAGGTCGTTACGGCGTCGATGGATCACGTCGATTTCCTCGGTCCCATCGACCTCGGCGACATCGTTACCGTCGAAGGGTACGTCTTCGAAACCGGGCGGACGAGCATGGATGCGTTGGTCAACGTCCGAGCGGAACGCCCGAGCGAGAACGAAACGCAGGATACCGCGACGTCGTTTTTCACGATGGTCGCGCTGGACGAAGACGAACGACCCGCGTCGGTTCCGGAGGTCTGCTGTCCGACCGACGAGCAAGAAACCTTCCGCGACGACGCCCTCCGGCGCCGTCACAAACGCAGGGAATCGTTGGAATCCGCGGATTCGCCCGAACCGTCGGTTTAAACGGGTCGAACCACAGATTCGCACTTTGACAGGTCGCTACGACCAGTCGAGCGACCCGCCGCTCTGATACTCCGTGACCTGGGTTTCGAAGAAGTTCTTTTCCTTGTTCAGGTCGGTTTGTTCGGACATCCACGGGAACGGATTGTTGGTTCCGTACCGTTCGGGGAGGTCAAGCTGTTCCAATCGGCGGTCGGCGATGTGTTCGACGTAGTCGGCGAACTGCTCGGCGCTCATGCCGAGTATCTCGTTCGGACACGCCTCGTACGCGTAGATTTTCTCCAATTCGACGGCTTCCGTAATGAGGTCGATGACCTCGCCGCCGAACTCGTCCGTCCAGATACCGGGATTCTCCGCTCGAATCTCGTTAATGAGGTCGATGCCGAATCCGAGGTGAAGCGATTCGTCGCGCATGATGTACTCGAACTGCTGGCCGATTCCGACCATCTTGTTCTGGCGTTTCAGACCGAGCATCATGGCGAATCCGGCGTAGAAGAAGATTCCCTCCATAATAACGTAGAACCCGACGAGGTCGCGGACGAACTCGCGAATATCCTCCTCCGTTTCGATGGTGAAATCGGGCCGATTGATGGCACGGGTGAGGTTCACGACGAACTCGTCTTTTTCCTCGATGGAGGGAACCCGTTCGTACATCCCGTAGAGGTGGTCGGGTTCGAAGCCGAGCGAATCACAGCAGTAGATGAACGTGTCCGTGTGAATCGCCTCCTCGTAGGCCTGTCGAAGGAGGTACTGCCTGCATTCGGGGGCGGTCACGTACTCGTACAGCGCGAGGACGATGTTGTTTGCGGTGAGCGATTCGGCGGTCGAGAAGAAACCGAGGTTCCACTCGATGAGTTGGCGTTCGGCGTCCGAGAGAGCGTCTCCGTTCCACTGGGAGACGTCGTCCTGCATCGGGATTTCCTGCGGTACCCAGTTGTTGTTGACGCCTGCTTCGTAGTACTCGCGCGCCCAGTCGTAGTTTATCGGCAGTATCTTGTTCGGGTCGTGTTCCGCGTTGTTGTTGATAATCGGCATGGGTTGTGTGCAAAATCGTTTCTTTTCGCTTTACTGGCAGGCGTCGCAGGTCGGATCGGAGACGGTACAGAGTTCATCGTCTCCGGTTTGTTGTTCGCCGGTTCGCCGCCCGCCGTCGGTTTCGGCCGATTCCGATTGCGGAGCGTTTCGATGCTGACTCTTTCCGTACTCGGCCATATCCAGCGTCGATTTCTCTATCTGGGACGCGCCGAGCGTCCGGAGGTAGTACGTCGTTTTCAGCCCCAACTGCCACGCGGTTTTATAGATGTCGTCGAGGAGCGTGCCGTCCGTCGATGGGAAAAAAACGTTGTGCGAAACCGACTGGTCAATCCACGTCTGGCGATGCGCGGTCAACCTGAGTTGGTGTCGCGGATCAATTTCGAACGCGCCGCGATACAACTCCTGTAGATCGTCCGGAACGGCGTCGATTTCTTGTACGGAACCGTCGTGGTACTTGATTCGGTCTATCATCTCCTCGTCCCAGAGGTCTTCTCGCTTGAGACGCTCAACGAGGTGGTCGTTGACGATGGTAAAGCCGCCCGACATGTTCGATTTCACAAAGAGGTTCGAGTACAGCGGTTCGATGGAGGGCGTCGTCCCGTTGATGGTCGAAACCGTGGCGGTCGGCGCGATAGCCATCGTGTTCGAATTTCGCATCCCGTGCTCCTCGACGTGTTCGCGCACGACGTACCAATCGAGCGTTTCCTCGCGGTCGGTCGGAATCGCTCGTCCGCGTTCGGATTCGAGCAAATCGACGGTGTCCTGCGGGAGCAGCCCGCGGTTCCACTTCGACCCCTCGTAGGAGGGGTACGTCCCGCGCTCGGCGGCGAGTTTCGAGGAGTTGAAAATCGCGTGATAGGAGACGAACTCCTGCCAGCGGTTCGCTTTTTCCACCGCCTTTTCCGAGTTCATCGGCACGTCTAGTTCCATCAGGGCGTCGTGGAAGCCCATTGTTCCGAGTCCGACCGGTCGGTGTTGCATGTTCGACTGTTCGGCCTGTTCGGTCGGGTAGAAACAGAGGTCGACGACGTTGTCCAGCATCCGCATCGCGGTTTCGATGGTTTCCGCGAGATGTTCGCGGTCGAGCATCGCGGGCGAGTCCGCCTGCTCGGTCTCCGCGGAACTCCGTTCCGCGCTCTCCCCGTCGGAGACGTGCGTGGCGAAGTTGACGCTCCCTAGATTACAGACTGCGTGTTCCTCCTCGCTCGTGTTTAGGGTAATCTCCGTACAGAGGTTCGAGGAGTGAACCGTCCCAACGTGGTCTTGCGGCGAACGGACGTTACATGGGTCTTTGAACGTTATCCACGGATGGCCCGTCTCGAACAGGCGGGTGAGCATCTTGCGCCACAGCTCTTGGGCGTCTACCTGCTCGTACTGCCGGAACTGCCCGTCTTCGGCCTTTCGTTCGTACTCCGAATACCGCTCCTCGAACGCTTCGCCAGATAGGTCGTGCAGGTCGGGCACCTCATCGGGACTGAACAGCGTCCACTCCTCGCCGTTTTCGACCCGCTTCATGAACAAATCCGGAATCCACGCCGCCGTGTTCATGTCCGGCGTGCGCCGACGCTCGTCGCCAGTGTTGCGTTTCAGGTCGATGAAGGCGGGGAAATCCATGTGCCAGCAGGCGAGGTAACCGCAGGACGCGCCGCGGCGTTTTCCGGAGCGGTTGATGGCCGCCGTCACGTCGTTGCTGATGCGGAGGAACGGCACGACGCCGGTCGATTCGACGCCCGTGGACTCGATGAGCGCGCCGCCCGCTCGGAGGTTCGTCCAATCGTTTCCGAGACCGCCGCTCCACTTCGACAGCATCGCGTGGTGCTTGTACGAGTCGAAGATGTGCTCTAAGTCGTCCTGCACCGTCGTCAGGTAGCACGAGGAGAGCTGTGGGTGGGTCGAACCGCTGTGAAAGAGCGTCGGCGTCGAGGGGGTGAACTCCAGTTTCGAAAGCACGTCGTAGAACTCCTTCGCCCGTCGCTGCGGGTCGTCTTCCTCGATTGCCAGTCCCATGGCGACGCGCATCCAGAACGCTTGGGGCAGTTCGAGATGCTCCCCGTTCTCCTCTGTTTTGAGAAAGTATCGCTGGTATAGTGTCTCTATCGCCATATATTCGAATTTCTCGTCGCGACTCGGTTCGAGATACTCCGCGAGTTCTTCGAGGTCGAACCGTTCGACGAGTCGGTCATCGAGCAGGTCGATTTCGACCGCACGCTCGAGATTGGCGACGAAAGTCGCGCGGTACTCGCGGTCGAGTTCGTAGCCCGTCAGGTCGTCGCCCATGACTTCGCGGTAGTAACGTTGCCGAAAGACGCCCGCCGCGATACGTTTGAACGCGGGTTCGCGCTCGACTCGTGCGGTGAGCGCCTGTAGAACGGCCTGATATATCTCGTCGGTCGATGCGCCGTCGTACAGCGAACGCTCGATTTCGGTCCGCAGGTCGTCGCGCTCGTCGTCTGAGAGGGTCGTTTCGTAGCCCGTGCGTGCTCGGTCGAGAATCGACCGGACGGTGGTCGTTGCAGTAGATTGGTGGCTCATGTATTATCGGATTGGTCGGTCGAATCGGACGCATCGAGTTCGGAATCGAGAACCGCGTCGAGTTCGCGGAGGAACTCCTCGGGTTCGGAGAAGGCCTTGTAAACCGAGACGAATCGGATGTACGCGACTTGGTCTACCTCGCGTAATCGCTCGGAGACGAGGTCGCCAACCAGGCTGGACGAGACGATACGGGTTTCGCGGGATTGCAGGTCGGATTCGACCGCTTCGACGAGATTCGTCACGTCCTCCTCGGTCACGCTGCGCTTCTCGACGGCGCGCTCGATACCAACGCGGAGTTTCTCGGCGCTGAACGATTCGATGCTTCCGTCGCGTTTCTTCACTTGGAGGGAGTCCCACTCCGGACGCTCGTAGGAGGTGAATCGGAACGAGCACCGTTGGCACTCGCGCCGTCGTCGCACCGACATTCCGTCGGCGCTCGTTTCGGTATCAATGACTCGCGTGCGCTCGTTCCCGCAGTCCGGGCAGTTCATAGTTGTCACTACGTGCCCTCCAGTGTTGTAACCCTATATGTGGGGTGTCGGTGCTTCAGCCGCAATATGTGGTGTCTGACTGTGCGCCCATAAAGGTTACCCAATCAACTTGGAATAGTACAATCACAGTTGTATTAGGTGGCACAACCGATATACACGTCTCTAAAATGAATTACGGATTTGGATTCTCGGCTCCCTCGAAATACTCAGTAGGTGATACGAATCGTGTACTGAATATCGAGGATACAGTCAGCGACGGACAGAGTTTGTTTCAAAGTGGAGTGGTTAAACACGTCGATAGATTGGAACTGGGTATCGGTCACCAACGCTCAGATTCGTTCGACAACCGAGAGTAAACCGGGGAACGAGGTTTCGTTCGTCTCGAACGCTACTTCCTGCGTTTCCAAGACGTTCCACTCCGTTGTGAAGGCGGAAGATACGTCGTTAGGAGTGAGGGGATTCGGCCCCCCATCCTCCGGGGCACCTTCAGCAAATCCGACGAGGAACACACGACCTCCCACCGAGACGATACCAGCAAGTTCGCGAGCGTAGTCTTCGCGCTGTTCGTTCTGGAACGCGTGGAACAAACCACTGTCCAGCACGATGTCGAACGTTCCGATGTCGGTGGGAACGTCCAGTGCGTCTGCGACCCGGAACGTCGCGTCGAGACCCCGTTTTTCGACCCTCTCCCGCGCTTGCTCGATTCCCTTTTTAGAGAAGTCTATGCCCACGGCTGTATGTCCCTCCGCTGCTGCCCAGAGTGCGTGCGTTCCGGTTCCGCATCCAACGTCAAGGACACGACCTGATAACCCATCACTTCCGACAGCGTTTACGAGAGCTGGCTGTGGCTTACCGGTGTTCCACGGAGAGACGGTCTCACTTTCGTACACCTCGTTCCACCACCTCGCTGGGTCATCCGTCTCGGATTCTGACTGGTTCGACATGGGTTGGTACTCAATCCAATCTTGGATAATAATTCTGTTGAAATGAAACGGACGCTGGTTGGCTGTGTTAATGCTCGTTTGTAGATTCTCCACGCACCTCCGTGTGGAATTGAAATGACGAACCCCGACACGAAGCGTCGAACGAAAAGTCGCTCGCTCGAATCGGCCTTCGTTCAAACCGACCTCCGTTCAGTTCGATTCGTGAATCTTCTCGCCGCGGTTCAGTCGGTCGGCGATGACGTAGGTTTGTTCCGCCTCCCGGCGCGTCGGGAAATGGGCCGCCATGTAACGGGCCAGCGAAATCAGCGCCAACTCCTTTTCCTCCCCGTCCTCGCGCAGGTCGAACTGCGCGAAAGAGGCTTCCAGGTTCTGGAGCGTGTGGAATCCGGCGTCCTCGCGGAGGAGAGCCTGCCCGAGCGTTTCTTTCAGGGCAGCGGGGTCGCCGTCCGCCGAGAAATGCTCCGCGACGATTGCACCGGCGGCGTTGACGTTCCCCTCCTCGTCGAACGTTTCCAGCAGCTCCTCGCGGAGGGCGTCGGGGTCGGCGTCCGACGTATCGATGCTCGGCACGGGCGTCGGGGGGGTGTTCAGGAATCGGTCGAGGTAGACGCTCATCGCGCCCGCGAGGACGCCGCGATAGAGCGCGGTCGAACTCGTTCGCTTCGCGGCCCGCTGAACCGCGTTATTATAGGTGAGCGTGTGGTGGACGGTGTTCCAATCGCTGAACTCGTTCGCCGTGCCGAACTGGGCGACCCGCATCAGGGACACGAAAGAAACCCTGTCCGCCAGTTCCTCGCAGGTCGCACCCGCCCTGATTGCGTCCTTGAGGGCGTCGAGGATGGCGTGCGGGTCGTCGGAAAGAAGCGTTTCCGTGAAGTCGTCCGGTTCGTCCCACGTTTCCTCTCCTTCTTCCTTGCTCTTCCTTTCCGCCTTTCCTGCTTCGACCAACTCGCCGAGTTGGTCGAAGCAATCGAACAGCAGTTCCGCGAGGTCTATCGGCTGTGTCCACGAGGAGAGTTCCTCGCTCCGTCGGGCGTCGGTGAGCCGCGGGATAACACTCGGCAGGACGGTTTCCGCGCGTTCCCAACCGACGTGGTCCAACAGTTCGAGCGCTTTGTTGATGAAATCGAAGCTGTGTCCGGCGTCGAGATAGAGGTGGTCGGTCGCCGCGGCGTACAGGATTTCCGCGACCTGTTCCGGGTCGAGGGTGGCAATCGCGGTTTGTAAACAGCGTTCCGCGCCGTCACGGTCGCGCACTTCGACGCAGTCGCGGAACCACTTTCCGAGTCGGTTCGCCGACACGGCCTCCGTCTCGAACGACGGTTGGTCGAACCGCGGCGATTCGCCCTGACAGTCCGACGCGACGTGTCGTAGGCCGGTGTAGAGCGCCCGCGGTCGGTCGTCGTCCCGGAGGTCGGGGAGGACGTTCGCCATGCAGGAGTGAATCGTCAAGCCCGAACTCCACCCCTGCTCGCGGTAGCGGGCGCCGAACTCGGCCCCGATTCGAAGCGGTTCCGCGTCCGGGACGCCGGCGTTCGAAAGGCCGATGACCGATTTCGCCACGACGAGGCGAAGGTTCTCTTCGAGGCCGGTTTCGAGGCGCTCCTTCCAATGGTCTTCCGGCGATTCCTCGCGCTTCGGCGTGAGGTTCACGTAGATGTCGCCGTCGCGCTCCTCCGTTGGAAACGCCTGCACGTCGTCTGCCCACGGGTCGAAGGTGTCCCCGCAGGAGAGTTCGAACCGGGCGTGGTGCCAGTGGCAGGTCAAAATTCCGTCCTCCACGCTCCCTTCGGTCAGCGGAAATCCCATATGCGGACAGCGATTGTCCACCGCGCGAAATTCGCCTTCGTGGTAGAACAGGGCCAGTCCCCGTCCGTTTCGGTTTACCAGCAGTCGGCCTTCCTCTTTGAGTTTGTCGGCGTCCGCGACATGGACGAAGGTTCCGTTTGAGTCGCTCGATTTCGTCGATTCGCTCGCTTCGTCTGTGGCCATGGGTGATAGATAGTCACACGGCACCAAAACGGTTCGCTGAAACGAATTATTGTATCTTTTACGTCAATTCGTCGCGCCCTCCTGCAGGCGTTCGTATCGGTCGGCGAACTGCGTCTTGCAGGACGAACAACAGAAGTGATAGAGTTCGTTCTCGATTCGAGTTGATTCGCCCTCGGTTGTGACGGTGTTTCCGCACTCCACGCAGTCCGGCGCGAACTCCATGGTTCCGGGTTGTGGGTTCCACTCGTCGTCCACGAGCAGTTGCACGTCGTACTCTCGAACTGCATCCTCGCCGATGGCGTCCGAGAGCAGCGTTTCGATTGCTCGCTCCTGTAGGTTCGCCTTGCAGACAATGTGGGCGTCGGCAGTGACGAAGACGTGTTCGACGCCGTCGAACGACGCGAGTGACTCCCGAATGTCGCTGACGTGGCCGGGTTTGGCGTTGACGGTGACGAGGAGAGACAGTCCGTCGGTGAGGATGTCGTGGTTCAAATCCGTGGTGAACCGGCGGACGACCCCAATTTCTTGCAGTCGCTCGACGCGGTCGGAGACGGTCGGCGGTGACAGACCGACGGTTTCGGCGATTTCGTTGTACGGACGGCGAGCGTCCTCTACCAGCAACCGGATTATCTCCCGGTCGGTGTCGTCGAGTTGTCGCATTACACCCCCTTTAGAGTGGTAGAATAAAAACAGTTTTCGTTATCACGCGTCGATGACGGATTGACTTGTGTATTTCTACCTATCGAAGCAATTTCCACTTATTTAATAAATGAATTATCCATCGTTAGAAACCAGCGTTAAATACTCCGGACGGTACCACGCCTTTCGAAACTGAAAAAAGCCACGAGAAAAGAGCAGCGTGTATGACAACCACTATTCAAGTGAATGGGATGAACTGCGGCCACTGCGAGCAGAGCGTCGTCGAGGCGCTGGAAGACCTGTCCGGCGTTTCCGACGCGAGCGCCGATCACGAAGCGGGAACGGCCACCGTCGAAGGCGACACAGATACCGACGAACTCGTCGCGACCGTCAAGGACGCTGGCTACGACGCGTCGACATAACGCTCCTCGACGTCCATTCCACCTTCCCCGAATTTCGAATTTTCGAATATCCGGAACGAAGGCGGTTCACTCGCGTCGATACTCGTCCAGCCACGGTGGCGGGCGGCGGTTTTTCGCCCATTCGAAGAGGTGGCGCTTTTCGTTGGCGTAGTACAGGCGGTACGCGTCCACGTAGTCGTCGGTCCTCCAATCGCCGACCACCTGCGGCGGGTCGCCGGGATTGCCCGTCCAATCGAGCGCCGCGATTCGGTCGTCGTTCAGTCGGCGGACGCCTGCCCACGAACCGTGATATTCGTCCAGTCCGTGATTCCACCGGTATCGCCACTCTTCGTGAGCGCACGCCGTGTATTCCCGAAGATACTCCCAATTTTCGAGCGCCCGGGCGGCCCACTGCGTTAGCGGGTGCTTCGAATGGGTGAACGACAGTCCTTCTTCGTCGTACCCGCGAAGCTGTACCGCGGTCGTCAGCACCATCGAACATTCGAAGACGCTACTCGTGACGTGACTATTGACCAACCACCGCGCCGTCTGTTCGAGATTTCTGTCGAGCCAGAACGCGTTAACCACGGGGGACGACTACGCAACGCACGGAATTACGTCCACCGGTCGATGGTCTTTCCAGCGACCGGTTACTCGTCCCTGCGGGCCTTCGAAACGCTTAGACGCCGTCCGACCAATCTCGTCCCATGAGCGACCTGTTGGTTCGTGCGGCACGCGGCGAACGCACCGAGCGCCCACCGGTTTGGCTGATGCGACAGGCCGGCCGGTACATCCCCGAGTACCGCGACATCCGCGAACAGTACAGTTTCAAGGAGGCAATCAAAACGCCGGAAGTCGCGGAGCGAATCACGTTGCTTCCGTGGGAACTGTTTGAACCCGACGGACTGGTCATGTTCTCGGACATCCTCACCGTCCTCGAACCGCTCGGCTTCGACTATCACATTGAAAGCGGGGTCGGCCCCGTCGTCTCGAATCCGGTCACGAGTCCCGACGACGTGCCGACGGAATCCGCCGACGTGGCCAGCGAAATCGACTACGTCGGGAAACTACTTACCCGCCTTCAGGACAGCGTCGGCGACCAATCCAGCATCATCGGTTTCGCTGGCGGGCCGTACACCCTCGCGTCCTACGTCGTCGGCGACGAACCGACCTCCCGAAAATCGATTCGCCGATTCCGAGCAAACCATCCCGACGCCTTCCGTGACCTGCTCGAGGCGTTCACCGACGTCGTTTGCGAGTACGTCGAGTATCAGGTCGAACACGGCGCGGATGTCGTCCAACTCTTCGACACGTGGGCGGGTGTACTGACGCCGGACGACTACCGCGAGTTCATCCTGCCGCTTCACCAGCGAATTTTCGGCGCTATCGACGTGCCTTCCATCGTCTTCGCGCGTCACCCCGGCGGCAAACTCGACCTGCTTCGAGAGTCCGGTGCCGACGTGGTCGGATTAGACTGGACGATAGATATGGCCGACGCTCGCGCCGAACTGGGAGCTACACCGGTTCAAGGTAATCTCGACCCGTCGTACTTGCTCTCCGACCCTAAATTCATCCGGGAGAGAACCCACGAAGTCATCGAGAAAGCGGGCGATTCGGGGCACATCCTGAACCTCGGGCACGGAATCGACCGAACGACACCCGTCGAAAACGCGAAAGCGTTCGTCGATGCCGCGAAGGAAATCGACCGCTAACGCTCAATTTTACGTCGAATTTCGGGTTCTCGGCTCCGAATTTTTCATTTCATCCGACTCCGCAGTTCGACTTCCACGGGGGTCGCAGGTGCGAGCGTCATCGCCGCGACCAAATCCAACTTCCTCGGCGAGATGGTTCGAACCCGAAACCGTTTGACCAGGCTCGCCATAATCAGCCTCGCTTCCAGCAGTGCAAACCGGCGGCCGATACACTGGCGCTGGCCGCCGCCGAATGGGAAATACGCGTAGTCCGGTCGGTTTTTGTCGGCCGTCCACCGCGCTGGCCGGAATGATTCCGGGTCGTCGTAGAATTTCCTCCGACGATGCGTCGCCCACTGCGAACAGAGGACGAGCGCCCCTTCCGGAATCTCGTAGCCTCCGACGATGTCGTCCCTGATTGCCTCGCGCATCAGAAGGGAGACCGGCGGATAGAGTCGCACCGCTTCCCGAATCGTGCGGTCGGTTCGCGGGAGATCGTCGCCGATAGTAGCCAACCCGTCGAGTTGGCTGACTTCCTCCGCAACCCGCGCCTGTTCGTCGCGGTGGTTCCCGAGAAGGTAGAGCGTGTAGGTGAGCGCGAGCGCCGTCGTCTCGTGTCCGGCGATGAGGAACGTTATCAACTGATCACGAATTTCTGTATTGGACATCTTCGACTCGACGAGCGCCGAAAGGAGGTCTCTCCGTTCTTCCGTTTTTCCGCCGTCGTCTCGCGTTCGGCGCGATTCGATGAGTTCGACGACGAACGATTCGAGCCGCGAAACCGCCCGCAGGTAGCGGCGATTTCGCGGCGTTGGCACCCAATCGGGAATGTGAACCGGAATTCGTGGATCGGGTTCGAATCGTTCCGTGACGGCGATGGCCGTCTCCCGAACTTCCGTCGCTTCCCGGAGGTCGGTGTCGAACAGCACCAACCCCAGTATGTCGAGGGTTAACTCCGGCAGTGATTCGGTGAGGACGAGCGAATCGCGGTTCTCCCATCGGTTCAAGTACTCCTCGGTTCGCTCCGTCATTACGTCCGTGTACTTCGCAATTTGACCGGGATAGAACGCCGGTTGGATGCGTTCGTATTGTTCTTTCCAGCGGTCGCCTTCGCTGATGAGGATACCGTCGCCGAGAAGGCCTTCTAGCTCCTTGCGCTGGAACTCGCCCTTGCAGTAATTTTCGTGATTGTGAACCAGCACGTGCTCGATTGCTGTGGGGTTCGCGAGCAGGACGACGTCGTAGCCGGGCATGGAAAGCGAGACGACTCCGCCGTGGCTTTCGACGGTTCGTTCCACAAATCCGAGCGGATCGCGGGTGTATCCGTAGGCGTGGCCGACGAGCGGTAATCCATCGGGTGACGGCGCTTCACGAGCGTCTGTCATGGCTGGAGATACTCACGGCGGCCAATCGAATCTCGCGCCGAGTATGGACGGCTGTTTATATATGGAGCCGACACAACCCTCCCGATGAAACGCGCTCGCCTTCGAATTCACCCTCCGATGGAACTGACCAATGCCGTCCACCGCGCGGTTCAATCGACACCCGAACTCGGCACCGCGGTTCTGCTGTCTGGCGGTATCGACCCGACCGACCCGACGGAGTTGTTTTCCATCGCTGGCGACGAGGCGGCGATTCGGTCGGCGTTTGCCGCCCGCGACGGGATTCGGTCGTTCGACGTGACGACCGTCGAAGACGGTTTGACCTACGTGTACGTCCGCGAAGCCGAACAGGAAATGGTCGATCAACGGCGATTTCAGGACGTGTTCACCGAGGACACGCTAGTCGCTACGCTCCCGATACAGTTCCACCACGAGGGATACGTCGAATTTACGCTCGTCGGCACGAGCACCGACCTCCAACGGGCCGTGAGGATGGCGGGAGATCTCGCGGACGTGACCGTGCTGTCCATCGGCGACGGATGGATTGGAAATTCGGGACGCCAGCAACTCACCGACCGTCAGCGGGACGCTCTCCGCACGGCCGCCGAGATGGGATACTACGAGAACCCGCGGCGAGCTACGCAGGACGAGGTTGCTGTCGTTCTCGATATCGCTCCCAGTACGGTCGCGGAACACCTCCGAAAGGCCGAATCGACACTCGTGTCGGACGCGCTCGGAATCGACGGCTAGTTCATCTGAATCACCGACCGGAATTGGTTTCGCTTTACCTCATAAATCTACGCCGACCTTTCTTGCGGTCCGTTTCTCTTTTTGGAGGTCTGTCTTTACTACTCCCTATCTGCTGGCCGAGTCGCGTGCGACTCGGCTAGCGTCGTCGCCAACCCCTTGGCCTCCCGAATCCGACTCGGAACACCCATTCTGGCGGTGTAGTTCGTTGCAAGATGGATTCCGTCGGGCGTTTCGAGTCTGTCCAGCGCGTTCCACGAAGCGTCGTAGGCCGGGAATCCACGGCCGAGGCGTGCGACGCTCACCACATCCGCATCGGCGTCCATCACGTCGTTGAACTCGGTTCGGGCGGTTTCGCCGAGTGTTTGGTCGCTTTCCTCGACCAGTTTGGGGTTTTTCATCCCGCCGAGGAACACCGTATAAACTCCGTCCCTGTCGAACATGCTCGCATTCCACGAAACGCCGAGGGTTTCGAGTCCCTCGTCGTGGCGTACCTGATAGCCGAATCCTTCCCTGTCGCAGTCGGCACGGAGGTGAACCAGCGCGAGGGGATTGTAGTTGAGTTCGGTGAGGCTCTCCGCCGAATCGGTGAGATTTTCGAGGAGGTCGGCGCTCGCTTCTGCGGCGGTAGTGAGGACGACATCGTCCACGGCGAACTCTGCTCCGTCGGTTTCGAGTACGTAGCCGTCGTCCGACTGTCGGATTTCGCTGATTGCGGTTTCGAGGTGGACGTTTTCGGCGTGCGCGTCGGAGAGCGCTTCCGGGAGTCGCTGAATACCCTCCTCGAACGAAATCGCGGGCGCGGACGTTCCGCCCGCCATCGCACGCTTGAGAACCGGGGTGAGCAGATCGCCGTACTTTTGCTCCATCAGGAGAACGCCGGAGAGTGCGTGCTTGACGGGCATCTGTTCGGGTTCCGACCCGTAAATGCCGCCGAACAGCGGGCCGATGAGATTTCGGTAGGCTTCCTCGCCGAACTTTCGAGTGAACAGTTCCGCGGCGGTTTCATCGGGGTCTGCCGGGTCGGTTTGTGGCTCTTTCAGCACGTCGAGTTTGCCGCGCCACGAGAGGAGGTCGGTTTTGCCGAATTCCTCGATTGAGAAGGGTGCTCGCCGGAGTTTCCCGTTGGCGTAGACGAACAGTTTCGTTTCTCCAGCTTCGATGACTTCGTCGTCCATTCCGAGGTCGGTGATGAGTTCGTCTACCGGTTCGGTTCTGCGAAGTCGCTGTGGTCCCCATTCCAGCAGATGGCCGTCGACCCGATCGCTTCGGATGACGCCGCCGGGTTCCGAATCGGCTTCGAGAACGACATACTCTATGTCCGCCTTTTCGAGGTGATGGGCGAGCGCGAGGCCCGTGATGCCCGCTCCGACGATACCGACCGTCATCGGTCGAACGGGGCGTTCAGGCACATCGTGCCCGGCGTGTCCTTACACTGGCATTGTCGGAACTGATAGTAGGAGGGGTCGAAATCCGCGACGAACGGTTCCACGAGGTCGGCGAGAACACCGGAAAACCGCTCGTCGTCGTGCGGAACCGGAACCCGGTAGAAGTCCAGGCCGATCGCTTCGGCCTCCTCGCGGAGTTCGTCGTCCAACTCCGACAGCGTCTCGCTCTGTTCGTGCATGAAGCTAATCGGTTCGACGACGACGCGCTCTGCGTCCACTTCGGTGACCGCGTCTTCGACCTCGGGTTCCGTCCACGGAATTTTTCGGTTGCCGTGATTCTGGAAGCCGAGAGAGTAAGATTCAACGCCGAGTTCGCTCGCCATCACGGTACAGAACTCGTCCACGTAGGTGTCGTATCGACTGCCTTCGTCCAGATAGTGGGTCGGCGTTCCGTGTGCCGAAAAGACCAGTTCCGTGTCGTCGGCCGCGATGTTGAGCCCCTGCTCGTCGGCGTACCGCCGGATGTTGCTCGCCCGGATTCGATTGTAGGTCGGATGTTTGTGCCAGCCCGTAACCTCGTGAATCGGCACGTCCCAGTCCAGTCCGACGACGGCATCAGTCAGCTCTTCGAGTGAAGCGACCGTGGTGGATGCACCACAGAGTGGATAAATTGGGAGACCGACGAGTTCGTCTACGCCGTCTTCGTGGGCCTGTTCCACTGCGTCGGCGATGAACGGTTCCGTGAACTGCATGCCGACGTAGGTCTTCGCGTCGAGGTTCCGCTCGTCGAGTTCGGCCTGCAGCGCGTCGGTCTGCGCCTTCGCCTGCGGGTCGAGAGGGGAGCCGCCGATTTTCTCGTACTCCTCGATGAGGCTCGACACGCGGCGTTCGGCGAGCTGTCGGGAACGCTCGCGCGCTTCCGCTTCGGTGGTGTCGCCTTCCAAATCGGCGTTGTTCATGAAGATGCGCTCCAGATAATCGAGAACGTTGTCTCGCGTCGGTTCCGCCGGTTCCCCGAAGTTGAGTACAACGACGCCGGTTGTCATAATCGGTTCTCAGGACGGATGCGCCGAATAGTTGTCGTTTGCGGAACGAGAATCGTTTCCACGGTGTGCCTTGTTCACTGCCGGAAGCGACCGTCTACTGTTGCATGTTGTTGATGGCGAACTAAAGCCACTCCGCAGCCCACGTTCCGATTTCCTCGAAAACGGGGGCGAGTGAACGACCCTTGTCACTCAAACTGTAGTAGGTCGCAATCGGTGCGTCGGCTTCGGTCCTGCGGCTGACGAAGCCCATCTCGCCGAGGTCGTCCAGCACGCGCGACAGTGTCCGAGAACTCGCTCCCGTGGAGCGTTTGAGTTCGTTGAACCGTTTTTCACCCTCTTGGAGGTCGTGGAGGACGACGAGCCGCCACTGCGACCCGATTTGCTCGAACGATTCGACGACGCAACAGACGTTTTTCTCGTGGTCTGCCGATGTTGATGACATTCAAATACTCCAATTACGGCTATGTCCGCGAATCTATATATTGGTTCGGGCTCGAATCAGGTTGCGAAATGATACTACATTCTCTCGATTCTCGGATTCGTGGCTTTGTACTCCTCATTGAGGCGCGTCCGGGTTGTCGTCCGCCACCATCGTTGTTTGCCTGATAATATATGATTGTTTTCTGGTCATTCGTCGTAACTATTCTCGGACAAAATCAGTTTTCGAACCTTAATAAAGAAAAATTCGTGAACCAATTTGTTCTCGATGAAGAACGTTATAGAGTACTTTCGCACGCGTATGTGCCCATTACGAACGAAATACGGTGGCCGTTATTGTACGATTACTGAGTGTGACGTGTCGAGACTTCCCAAAGAACATCTCGTTCGACGGCCTTAAATGTATACCTGCCATTCGTACAAATGCGAAGGTCGCACGGTGTTCTCCACCGGGTGGCCGCTCGACTCCCACGCCTCGTGGCTGAAAGTCGGAGTCGGGCGAAAGAAAACCCAATCCAACGCCCTTAAGTGTATGGGGGCATTCGGATGTAATGTCGACGGCGTCCCACGGTTCGGGACGACCAAAACACATCCAATCCGGTGCCTTTAAGTAACCAAGGCGATTCGGATTGGATGTGACACGCGCCCTCGGCGACACTCGCCAAGGGCGAGCGAAATCCGACGCCCTTAAATACAACAGGGGCCTCGGATATGAACGCGAAGAAAGACTCAACACGCGATCTGCGAGGCGTTCAAACCGTCTCGCAATCTCGGACAACAAAGGTTCGAAGGGTTTAATACCCTTCCTCGCCTTTCATCAAGTCCGAAGAAAATGAGGATTCCACCCCTGCGGTCAGCCGTACACGATGGAATCTGATGTTAGCCTTGGTAGTTCGGTGACACCTTGTCGGTTTACCGATGTGGTGTCTCGAACGTGTGATATGTGATACACTCTCTTCTGAGAGTGTCTCCGCCTAACATGCTGGACATTCGTCCAGCGGCATTCTGGTTGATCCTGCCAGAGGCCATTGCTATTGGAGTTCGATTTAGCCATGCTAGTTGCACGAGCTTAGACTCGTAGCGGAAAGCTCAGTAACACGTGATCAAACTGCCCTATAGACTGGAATAACCTCGGGAAACTGAGGCTAATACCAGATAACGCTCCTACGTTTGAACACCGGGAGCTGGAAACGCTCCGGCGCTATAGGATGTGATTGCGGCCGATTAGGTAGACGGTGGGGTAACGGCCCACCGTGCCGATAATCGGTACGGGTTGTGAGAGCAAGAGCCCGGAGATGGATTCTGAGACAAGAATCCAGGCCCTACGGGGCGCAGCAGGCGCGAAAACTTTACACTGCACGACAGTGCGATAAGGGAACTCCAAGTGCGAGGGCATATAGTCCTCGCTTTTGTGTATCGTAAGGTGGTACACGAATAAGAGCTGGGCAAGACCGGTGCCAGCCGCCGCGGTAATACCGGCAGCTCAAGTGATGGCCAATATTATTGGGCCTAAAGCGTCCGTAGCCTGCCAGACAGGTCCGTCGGGAAATCTGCTCGCTCAACGAGCAGGCGTCCGGCGGAAACCAGCTGGCTTGGGGCCGGAAGACCCAAGGGGTACGTCTGGGGTAGGAGTGAAATCCTGTAATCCTAGACGGACCACCGATCGCGAAAGCACCTTGGGAGGACGGACCCGACGGTGAGGGACGAAAGCTAGGGTCACGAACCGGATTAGATACCCGGGTAGTCCTAGCTGTAAACGATGCTCGCTAGGTGTGGCACAGGCTACGAGCCTGTGCTGTGCCACAGTGAAGACGTAAGCGAGCCGCCTGGGAAGTACGTCTGCAAGGATGAAACTTAAAGGAATTGGCGGGGGAGCACTACAACCGGAGGAGCCTGCGGTTTAATTGGACTCAACGCCGGACATCTCACCAGCACCGACAATAGCTGTGACGGTCAGTTTGATGAGCTTACTAGAGCTTTTGAGAGGAGGTGCATGGCCGCCGTCAGCTCGTACCGTGAGGCATCCTGTTAAGTCAGGCAACGAGCGAGATCCGCGTCCGTAATTGCCAGCAGCACCCTTGTGGTGGCTGGGTACATTACGGAGACTGCCGCTGCTAAAGCGGAGGAAGGAACGGGCAACGGTAGGTCAGCATGCCCCGAATGTGCTGGGCTACACGCGGGCTACAATGGCCGAGACAATGGGTTGCAACCCCGAGAGGGGGCGCTAATCTCCGAAACTCGGTCGTAGTTCGGATTGAGGGCTGAAACTCGCCCTCATGAAGCTGGATTCGGTAGTAATCGCGCTTCAGCAGAGCGCGGTGAATACGTCCCTGCTCCTTGCACACACCGCCCGTCAAAGCACCCGAGTGAGGTCCGGATGAGGCCATCAGGCGATGGTCGAATCTGGGCTTCGCAAGGGGGCTTAAGTCGTAACAAGGTAGCCGTAGGGGAATCTGCGGCTGGATCACCTCCTAACGACCGGGATTGGGTCGACGACCCAACCCACCTTAACCCGTCAGTTTTTACTGACGGATGGCAACTCACTTCGAGAAACCACTCGTCTCCCGACGAGGCACCTTTGAACTACCAAGGCTGTTCCACGCCCTCAACAGAGGGTAGCTTCCGCTCGTTGGAGAGCGCTGCTGTTCCGCAGCAGAACTCGGGTTCGACTCCCGTGGGGAGCCGTTCCGTGGATTGGTTCGAATCGCGTCCCTTAAGTATAAGGGGGCGAAATGAACCAATCCCTACAACCGATGCACCAACCCGTGAAAACGTGGTTGGGAAGGGTTCGACGCACGCACTCAGCGACCACTGTGTCGTGCGATGACAACCGTATGTACGTGCAATCCAGGCGTCCACTGGACTCACACACGTGTGAGTTATTACAGTGAATCCAATCCAATTATTATTATTACGTGGCTACTGTGCCACTTGGTGAATGGCTCGGCTCAAGCGCCGACGAAGGACGTGCCAAGCTGCGAAAAGCTGCAGGGAGTCGCACGGAGACTAAGAACTGCAGATTTCCGAATGGGAATCCCCACCGCAATTGCTTCGCGCAATGGGGAACGCCGAGAACTGAAACATCTCAGTATCGGCAGGAAAAGAAAGCAAACGCGATGTCGCTAGTAACGGCGAGTGAACCCGACACAGTCCAAACCGAAGCCTTCGGGCAATGTGGTGTATGGACTGACAATCATCAGTCGAACCTCTATCAGAAGTCTTCTGGAACGGAGCATGAAACAGGGTGACAATCCCGTACGATAGACCAGTACGCTGTGCGTCAGTTCCCGAGTAGCAGGGGTCGGAAATCCCTTGTGAATATCGCGGGCATCGACCGCGAAGACTCAATACGTCTTGAGACCGATAGCGAACAAGTAGCGTGAGCGAACGCTGAAAAGCACCTCGAAAAGAGAGGTGAAATAGGGCCTGAAATCAAGTGGCGATGGAGCGACAGGGCATACAAGGCCCAACAGAAAACGAACCGGGTGCAAACCCCCAGTAGGAACTGTTGGGAGCCGATGTTCTGTCGTACGTTTTGAAAAACGAGCCAGGGAGTGTATCATAATGGCGAGCCTAACCCGAGTATCGGGGCAGGCACAGGGAAACCAATACGACCGCAGCGCTTTGCGCGAGGGTCACCGTCTTCAAGGGCGGGGAGTCATTGGGGTACGACCCGAAACCGGATGATCTACGCATGGGCAAGGCGAAGCGTGGCGAAAGCCACGTGGAGGCCTGCTAGAGTTGGTGTCCTACAATACCCTCTCGTGACCTATGTGTAGGGGTGAAAGGCCCATCGAATCCGGCAACAGCTGGTTCCAACCGAAACATGTCGAAGCATGACCTCCGTAGAGATAGTCCGTGAGGTAGAGCGACCGATTGGGAACGCCGCCTCCGAGAGGAGTCGGCCTCCCTGTCAAACTCCAAACTTACGGACGTTGTTGACGCGGGGAATCCGGTGCGCGGGGTAAGCCTGTGTACCGTGAGGGAGACAACCCAGAGCTGGGTTAAGGTCCCCAAATGTGAGCTAAGTGCGATTGAAGGTGGTCGCAAGCCCTAAACAGCCGGGAGGTGAGCTTAGAAGCAGCTACCCTCTAAGAATAGCGTAACAGCTTACCGGCCGAGGTTTGCGGCGCCGAAAATGATCGGGGCTCAAGTTCACTACCGAGACCTAGCGGCACTCTTGATCGAGTGATCCAGTAGGTTGGCATTCTGAATGGGTGGAAGTGCGGGCGAGAGTTCGTATGGACCGTTCAGTATAGAAAATCCTGGCCATAGTAGCAGCGTTAGTCGGGTGTGAACCCCGACGACCTAACGAGTAAGGGTTCCTCAGCAATGCTTATCAGCTGAGGGTTAGCCGATCCTAAGTCCCATCGCAATTCGAGTGGGACAACAGGGAAACTGGTTAATATTCCAGTGCTAACACCATTCAAAGTCGACGCCTCAGGAAACATCAAGCCGGGCTTTCGCCCGGTCGAATCATCAAAATCCGTGGAAGCCGTAATGGCAGGAAGCGGATGAATGTTGAGATAGCGCAAGTTGATGGTACCCGGGGCCCGTGAAAAGACGAGTGTGTTAATCGTACCGAGATCCGACACAGGTACTCTGGCGGTGAAAGCCAAGGTCTGTCGGGATCAACCGACGTTAGGGAATTCGGCAAGTTAGTCCCGTAAGTTCGCGATAAGGGATGCCTGCCCTGTATAAGGGCAGGCCGCAGTGACTCGGACGCTCCAACTGTCTAGTAACAACATAGGTGACCGCAAATCCGTAAGGACTCGTACGGTC
This sequence comes from Haladaptatus pallidirubidus, assembly GCF_020700235.1. Classification (GTDB taxonomy): domain Archaea; phylum Halobacteriota; class Halobacteria; order Halobacteriales; family Haladaptataceae; genus Haladaptatus; species Haladaptatus pallidirubidus. The sequence goes on from NZ_CP085301.1 coordinate 2,429,550, forward strand.
ACTGAATCCTGCCCAGTGCGGGTATCTGAACACCCAGTACAATGGGACGAAGGACCCGTTAACGGCGGGGGTAACTATGACCCTCTTAAGGTAGCGTAGTACCTTGCCGCTTCAGTAGCGGCTTGCATGAATGGATCAATGAGAGCGTCACTGTCCCAACGTTGGGCCCGGTGAACTGTACGTTCCAGTGCGGAGTCTGGAGACCCCCAAGGGGAAGCGAAGACCCTATAGAGCTTTACTGCAGGCTGTCGCTGGGACACGGTCGCTACTGTGCAGCATAGGTAGGAGCCATTACACAGGTACCCGCGCTAGCGGGCCACCGAGGCATCAGTGAAATACTACCCGGTAGTGACTGTGACCCTCACTCCTGGCGGAGGACACCGGTAGCCAGGCAGTTTGACTGGGGCGGTACGCGCTCGAAAAGATATCGAGCGCGCCCCAAGATTTCCTCACCCGAGTCGGAGACTCGGAGAAGAGCGCAAGAGCATAAGGAAGTCTGACAGTGTCCTACACAACGAGGGACGCTGACGCGAAAGCGTGGTCTAGCGAACCAATGAGCCTGCTTGATGCGGGCCATTGATGACAGAAAAGCTACCTTAGGGATAACAGAGTCGTCACCGGCAAGAGCACATATCGACCCGGTGGCTTGCTACCTCGATGTCGGTTCCCTCCATCCTGCCCGTGCAGAATCGGGCAAGGGTGAGGTTGTTCGCCTATTAAAGGAGGTCGTGAGCTGGGTTTAGACCGTCGTGAGACAGGTCGGCTGCTATCTATTGGGGGTGTTACGGTATCTGACGGGAACGTTCGTATAGTACGAGAGGAACTACGAATGGGTGCCACTGGTGTACCAGTCGTTCGAAAGAGCGCGTGCTGGGCAGCCACGCACCACGGGGTAAGAGCTGAATGCATCTAAGCTCGAAACCCACCTGGAAAAGAGATACCACCTGAGACCACTCGTAAAAGACGAGTTCGATAGGCTCGGGATGTACGCGCCGAGGCAACGAGGCGTTCAGTCCGCGAGAACTAACAGGTCAATGCCACACAATCATACCGCATATTGGAATTCACACGCACACGCGTGTGAGTCCAGGCGCAAACTGGATTGCACACACTACATACGGTTCAAATGAACCATCAACGATTGGTATCCACGTCACGGTTCGATTCCGTGAGTTGACGTTAAGGCGGCCACAGCGACAGGGCCACACCCGTACCCATCCCGAACACGGTAGTTAAGCCTGTCTGCGTTTCGATCAGTACTGGAGTGCGCGAGCCTCTGGGAAATTCGATTCGCCGCCTCCCACTCATACTCTCATTCATTACCCATCGACGAGCAGCAGCTCTCGGTGGGTTTTCGCTATTTATATCAGCCCACCAGAGACCGCTATACTTAAACCACCAGAATACAAAGGGGTGACTGCGCCAAGGTGGCAGAGTCCGGCCGAACGCAGCGGCCTGCAGAGCCGCCCATCGCCGGTTCAAATCCGGCCCTTGGCTTTTCATTTTGGTCAAATGTAGAGCGTCGCATTCGTAAATTGATTGGGTGGTGTTGCTCATCACGTTGTATCTGGCAAACGGTGCTATTCGTGAGCACTGAGTTTCGGACTGACAGCTTGCTCGCGCCCAATATGATACGAAAACGACTGTTTGTACACCGTTGATACTACTCTGAGTAATATTCACGCCGATGTTCGCACCCCATATCTGACACAAAAATCGGCACCTTGTAACAACCGAATGACTACTCATTTCGCATGTTGGTGACGGATTCACAAACGGAGCCTTGTGCCAAAACTGACCGGCAGCGCTCGAAACGAACACGTTTTCTATTTTTCGTACTGGTTGCCGGTGTGATTTCATCGGTGGCAGTATCGGTTTGCGTCTCGCTGTATCTACGAAATCGACACCGATGGCGCGTTTTCGACCGTGCAGTGCGCGCAAACGTGCGTGAGGATGGATGAAAGGTGTGAGAGCTGAATGACGAGCCGTGTCGATAAAAAGTAACCATTATGCATAACGCGAACTGGTGCTAAGGTATGCAACGAAGAGCAGCGGGCGTTTACATCACCGTCTTTCTCGTTATCGCTGCCGGAGCGTACTCACTCATCGGAGTCGCTCAGGAGCCGACGGTTTCGGTCGAAAACCCCGATCAGACCCTCTCGAACCAAGGACAGAAATTCAGCATCGACGGGCGACAGTACAACGTCACGTCCCTTAGCGGCGGTTCCGCGGAAGTCGCGTGGACGAACCAGTCCGCAACCTACTCGGCTGAGTTAGAAAACAACTCTACGGTGGAGCAGGACAACACCACGTTCCGGCTCCTCATTCCGAACCAGTCGAACCCGAACCAGGCCACACTCAACGAGGTCCAGAACTTGAGCGAGGACACACAAACGATTGAGCAGGGTAACGAAACCTACGTCGTGGTCAACGGAAGTAACAACGACAGCGCCAACAAGTCGCTCGTTCCGGTAGACGAATACAAACGCCAGCAGTTCGGCGAACCGGAGACGCGAACGCTCCAACAAGGAAACAACTTCCAATACCAGAACAACTCGACGACGATAGCGAACATCTCTACGGAGTCCGTGCTCCTCCAGTGGGAAGCACCGAAAACGACGACGACCTCGCTTTCGAGCGGTGAAACGGCCGATCTCGGGCCGAACAATCAAACCTTTGTCGCCCACGGGCAGGGCGGAAACGTCGTCCTTTCGTCGAACGTGGACGCGTACAACGACCAGAATGCAGAAATCAGCCACTTCCACGAGCGCATCGCGGGTCTCTGGGGGATTTCCATCCTGAGTTTCCTCGCGGCACTGCTGTTGGCCATGTTCGCCTTCCTGCCGTTCAAAGGGTAATCGAACGTCAACTAAAAATTTGCTTTTTACGCCCGGGAAACCCACGCTAGCGCCGCGCCAATGCCGATTGCGGAGAGCGCTCCGAATATCTGGCCAATCATGATGAGAGCGCTTCCGGATTTGCTCGCCCACGGTGTGCCGACGAGTGTTGCGATTCCGATGAGGACGAGCAGCGTCCCCATGACGATGCCGAGCGGTTCGAGTGGATCCGAGACGAATCGGTTCATATCGGTGTTCTGTGTTCGGCTAACGTATAACACCTACTGAACGAAGTCGTGGTTCGTGCGAAACTGAGTTCGGATGGCTCTCGGCGATGAGTTCGATAAGGATAGTATAGGTGTCTGCTCTCGGCCGTAGAGTATTACTGGATGTGGCCTTCGCGCCGAAGCTGGTCTGCGTCCTGTCCCGTGTAGCGCCATTCGATGTTGGCTTTTTCATCTTGCCAGTCCCATGGTTCGACGAGGACGACGTCGCCTTCGTTAATCCACGTTCGGTATTTCATTCGACCGGGAATCCGTCCCATTCGTTCTTTTCCGTCCTCACAACGGACGCGAACGTGGTTCCCGCCGTTGTGTTCTGTTACGACGCCGAACATCTCGTCGCTGTTAGGCATTCGGAGATTTCGACGTTCTGTTTCTTCACTCACATCCAGTAATGGTACCGGACATGGTTAAGTGATGGGATGCTATGGATACCATTTACCACGGGGACGGAATCGACTTTCGAGGGTCTTTTTGCGCCGTTTATGACATGATGGGGGTTAAAAAGAGTGAATGTGAATCCCTTTCGAACAGTACTACTCGCGAGCAAATCCGTGACGGAAAACAAACGGGTAGGAGTTTGAACTACGTTTCCACTGACCACTCTCGCGGCGAGCTACTTCGTGAGCCGCGAGAAGTACGGTCTGGAAGGGATTTGAACAACGTCCAAGAACCTGCGCACGCGCAGAACCTTGGTCTAATTCAAATCCCTTGAGCCGTTTTACTCTTCATGTTTGCTCGTTGTAAAACGGGCTGGAAGGGATTTGAACCCCTGGCCGTCTGGTTAAAAGCCAGACGCTCTGCCTAACTGAGCTACCAGCCCTCATCCAGTCGTGGGAGTTGCGACGGTTAAACGTTTACCATTCTCTTCCGGTATCGGGTCGATAAGGTTTACATTCCGGCCTGCCTCTGTCGAATCATGACAAGGTTTGCCGATGCACAGGGTGACGAACTTCGGACATTTATCGAACGACTCTGCTCGTTTGACACGACTGGTGGGCGAGAAGGTTCCGCACAGGAATGGCTCGCCGACCAGCTCACCGATTTGGGGTTCGAGACCTACGAGTGGACCGCCGACGCCGAGCGGTTGGCCAAACATCCGTCGTTTCCCGACGATCCGGCGGACATCGAACATACGGAGGCCAGCGCTGGCGGACCGAGTCTCGCGGAGCGCCCCAGCGTTGGCGGGGTACTCGAATTCGGAAACCCGGACGACGGGCCGACACTCGTCCTGAACGGCCACATTGACGTGGTTCCGGCTACGCACGAATCGTGGGACTCGAACCCCTTCGAACCGACGTGGGACGATTCGGGGGACAATTTCACCGCTCGCGGTTCGGTGGACATGAAATCCGGTGTCGTGTCTTGCATCTTCGCGGCGAAACATCTCGCGGAAACCGCTGACGGGGAACTCGACGGTAGAATCGTCGTCGAGAGCGTCGTCGGCGAAGAAGAAGGTGGACTCGGCGCGGCGGCGGCCGCGCTCTCCAACCCGTATCCGTTCGAGCGCGACGCGGCAATTGTCGCCGAACCGACCGACCTCACGCCGATTATCGCCACCGAGGGAAGCGTCATGAAGCGACTTCATCTCACTGGACGCTCGGCTCACGCGGCAACGCGCTGGCGCGGTGAGAGTGTCCTACCGCACTTCGAGCGAATCCGAGAGGCGTTTTACGACCTCGAATCCGAACGCGGCGAGTCGGTGACGCATCCGTTGTACGAGGAGTTCCCCGTCCCGTGGCCCATCGTCATCGGCACGGTCGAAGCGGGTACGTGGTCGTCCACCACCCCAGCGAATCTGACCGCCGAAATGCGCCTCGGCGTTGCCCCCGGTGAGACGGTCGATGAAGTCGAGGCCGCCTACGAGGAACGACTGGCCGAAGTGGTCGAAGAAAGCGAATGGCTGTCCGAACACCCGCCCACGTTCGAACGCTTTTCCATCCAGTTTGAGGCCGCGGAGACGGATGCAGACGAACCCGTGGTCGGTGCGCTCCAGTCTGCGATGGCCGACTACGACCTCGATACGACCCTCCGCGGGGCAACCTATGGCGCGGATTCCCGTCATTTCGTCGACGCGGAGATTCCGACCGTCATATTCGGCCCCGGAACCATCGAGCAGGCGCACTTTCCGAATGAGACGATTCACTGGCCGGACGTGGAGACTGCTGGTACAGTACTAGTTGACGCGGCCCGCGAGTTCCTCGGATAAATAGCAGTTACGTCCTTTCCTCTCGCGTCTCACTCCAGTTCGCGTTCCAGCGCGCGCGCGACCATCGTTTCCGGTTCTTCCCCTGCCAGCGCGGCCTGCCGTCTGAGCTCCCGGTACACCTCCGGCGGAAGCGAGAGTGTCACCTCTCCCGGCGTCACTCCGTGACGGCTCAGCGCGCGCTCGGGCGTCGTTCCGTCGTTGATTTCGCTGACGATTGCCCGAACGTCCCGAACTGTCAGTGAATTGTCGAGGATGGCCCACGCGAGCTGGTACCGGGCGTCCCCGCCCACTCGCGCGACGTGTTTCGCTGCGGTCGGCGCGATTTTCCCCAGCGCGACGTGGCGGCGAATCGACCGCGGCAAGTCGTGAACCCGCGCCCATTTGCGGATAAAGGCCACCGTCGTTTCGCCGCCCGCCTCCTCCGCGGCACCTTTGTACGACCCGACGCCCCGAACCAGTGCGGCGCAGGCCGCGGCCCCGCGGAGCATGTAGACGCTGTCCTCGCTCCCGGCGCTTTCGTCCGCGAACGCCCGGACGGTTTCGGCCGCCTCCGCGACGCTTTCCGGGTCATTGGGGTCGAACGCTTTGGCTTGATTCGCGTGTTCGCCGGTAATCGTCTTGTCGCCGCGGATGACGGGTTCACCGACCGGCGATTCGCGGTCTGCTGGCGGTTCCCTCCCGAAGCCGTCAGTCATTGCTTGTCGATTGTCCCGACGGGGCAAAAAGGAATTGCTCGGTCAATTTTTTGTGTGGAGATCGTTCGTGGTGATTATCCGTCGTCGTTCGGCCGATGTATGTGGCATTTTCGAGCATTTCAGTCTCCACCGATTCCATCCGGGTCGGTAGCAGTTGCCGACTTCAAAATAACCACCCCGCAACCGCAGTCTTTCCCGTCAGCACGGGACCGCGCTCGGCGTTCGCTATCGAGGCGACTGCGTCGCCTTGTTCCCCTCGCGCGAATCGCGCTGGCGCAGCCGCAAGGATGCGTAATCAAGCGACGTGGCGCGCGCTGGTGCGGAACCGAAGACTTTACGCCTGAAACACCGCCTTGAGGCCGCACAAAGGATGGACGCTGGAACGAACGCGCGTGAGTGAAGCACGCAGTCGGTTGGGGAGGCGTGTGGGCCCGCGCGGTGCGGTTGCGGTTTCGTTGGAGGCGTGACGTCCTCGCGGCAGATGTGATTTAGTGATTTTGTGACTCTATTGAAATCATCAATTATCGATAGGTGCCTGGAGTCGTGCTGAATAGAGATGGTGTCTCGTTCATGTGTGAAATCAGTAATTTCTCGTAATTATTGTCTGTTGTGTCTGTATGTCCCAGAGTACCCTCCCTTCAATAAGCCTCTCAAAAATCCATCCCGGCTATGCTAGCTCGATTATCTTTGTCACTCTCCCCCATCAGTCACATAATTGGTGTGAATTTCATCTCCCATTTAGTTCCGTCAGAGTTCACAGCCATCTACTTGACGACCGTTACAATCACAGCTTCGGCATTTTTCGGGCGTTCTACTATTTGATTCAGATGGATAGCAGGCCGACACAGAGGACCTCTGTTTATTTACTGCACGAGTTAGCGGATATAGTCGATCAAGAGAAACTCGATCAACTCGGTGAGTGATGCGCGCCCTGTCGTCAGCACATCACTCCTAACTGCTACCGAGGGTTTCAACAGAGCCGCTCTCGTCTACTAACCGAGTTGGGACTACTTAGCGACGGGTTCTGGATCACGAACTACCACCGAACCCCACGGTCACTGGCGCAATTTTATATGCCAAGCCGCCAAAATTCCGGTTGAGACGGGGGCGACGGTCGCACTGCCAAACAACGAACCGCGAGAAGCCACAAACAGACACATGCGAGACGAAGAGTACGACCCGACGACGTGCCCGGCAGCGGGCTGTGACTACGAAAACGCAATCCGATCAGTTGCCGCGCACATCAGCACGACGGACGACGACCGCCACTCGTGGGACAACCTCGTCTTCGAGGGTGCCAAAGATTTTGTCGTCCGAGAAAAGCGCAGACAGCAGGATGGGGCGACCGACGGCTCGAATAGTCCAAACATCTCGTCCGCGAAACCGAGATCTCCCGAAAATGAGCCAATCGATACTCCCGACCCCGACGAAATCCCGCAGCTTGACCTCGAATTCGCCCGGGACGCGCTCGTCCTGCTCGACCTCGCCCGTCGGTACGACGTGGACTCGCTGGTGGAGCTGGACACCTCCCGACTGGTGAACCTCTACACCCTGCTATCCGACGTGGGCAGAGGGGCCGATGACGCCCGAAAGGAGGTTCGTAACGTGCTTCTCGACGTTCTGCAGGACGACCGGCAAATCTCGTCCGATTTCGGTTCGGTGAAGCGGTACACCACTCAACGACGGAATCAGCGGGACGAACACGTGATTCGCGCCGAACTGGAACGAGCCGGAATCGACCCCGACGCGGCGAGAAGTTTCGACACGAAAAAGCTCAAACAGTTGGCGGAAGAGCGCGGACTGGACGAATCCGCCGTCTTCGACCGCGAGGAACGGACCTACGTGAAAAAATCGGGAGCAGATGGGGACGGACGCAGGCGGGCGTTCGAGGAACTCGACCCGGAAATTCGGTCGTTAGGCGAGGAGTGGTAGAGCATAACACTGGCGGGCGAGGTTTCTCCCTCCCACTGGCATCGATGTCACGTGGTGTCGTCGCTGTCCGCGAGAGTATATTGCCGTTCAGTTCGAATCTCTGGATACGACCGAATCATGTCCCACGAGAACTCGAACGGGGAAATTCCCGTTACGGCAGACCGACCGGAAGGCGCGCTTCACCTCAGCGGAACCGACCACGTCACCCTCATCGGCAGTAACGAAGAGGATACGGTCGCGTTCTACCGCGACATTCTCGGGATGCCGCTCATCCTCCGCCAGCCGAACCTCGACGCGCCGAACGTCACGCACTTGTTCTTCGACACCGGCGACGGACGAGTTATTACCTTCTTCGTCGAGGAAGGGCGACGGTCCAACCCCGCGCCACAGCGAACCGGAATCGGTGCGGTTCACCACCTCGCGTTCCGGTTCGAACCGGAACGCTTGGAGGAGATCAAGGAAGGACTCGAAGCGAACGGCCACCGATACAACGTCTTCGACCGGAGCATCTTCTATTCGCTCTACACCAGCGACCACAACGGACTGACCCTCGAACTAACGACTGATAAGTTCGACATTCCGGACGACAGACGCGCCGAGGTGCTCGCCACTGCCCAGCGATTGCGCGAGGAGGACGGGTCGGAGTACGCCAAGGCGGAGCACCTCGAAGCCGCGCTGGAAGAACTCGGTATTCCGGTCGAACCCGTGGAACTCCCCGACGCACCGACGGGCGCGGGTGTGTAAGCTGAACCGAAAACGTCCCCCAATTTCATATCGGCTTCGTCGGGCGGTGGCTTTCTGTACCGTGCGACCGTACACCAGTTCCATGACCGATACCGGATGGACTGCTGAACAAATGTCAGACATGACCGGACAAACCGTGGTCGTCACGGGTGCGAACAGCGGCCTCGGTTACGAGGTAACTCGCGCCCTCGCTCGAAACGGTGCAACCGTCGTGATGGCCTGCCGACGGACGAACCACGCGAAGACGGTCAAAGGAAAGATTCTCACGGAACTCCCCGACGCGACTCTCGACGTTCGCGAACTCGACCTCGCAGACCGGGAGTCCATCCGCTCGTTCGCCGAGGATTTCGAGGCCGGATACGACGGCCTGCACGTCCTCTGTAACAACGCGGGCGTGATGGCGATTCCCCGACGGGAAACCGAGGACGGTTTCGAACTGCAGTTCGGCGTCAACCATCTCGGCCACTTCGCGCTGACGGCCCTCCTGTTCGACCGACTGCTCGAAACCCCCGAAGAAACGCGCGTCGTGACCCAGAGCAGCGGTCTCCACGAGCGCGGGGATATTAATTTCGAGGATTTGCACGGCGAGCGGGAGTACGACAAATGGGACGCGTACGCCCAGAGCAAACTGGCGAACGTCCTGTTCGCCTACGAACTCGACCGGCGATTGGACGACGCGGGCATCGACGACGTGTTGAGCCTCGCCTGCCATCCGGGTTACGCGAGTACGAACCTCCAGCGGCGCGGCCCGGAACAGGACGGCTCACGGCTTCGACTGTGGATGGCTCACCTCGCGAACGCCGTCATCGCCCAGAGCGCGGAACGCGGTGCGCTTCCCATGCTTTACGCGGCAACTGCCGAAGATGTCGTGGGCGGAGAGTACGTCGGTCCCGGCGGATTGATGAACATGCGCGGACTGCCCGAAGTCCAACCGTCCAGCGACCGGTCGTACGACGAACGAATGGCCGACCGCCTCTGGACGGTTTCGGAAGATATGACCGGAATCTCCTACGATTTTGCGCACGCGAAAGCCGCGGACGACTAACGTCCCAGTCCGGAGAAGTACAGTTTAACTATCACGCAGACGACGACTGTGCATGGTCGCCACGGACGATGCCGCGCAGTTGACGACTGTCGATGCGCTCCCCGAAAACGAATCGTTTCTGTTCACCGTCCTCGAACGCGACGGGTCGAAGGAGGAAGTGGTGCTAGTCAACGGCGGCGACTGTATCGCCGCGTGGCGAAACTTCTGCCAGCACGAAACCGACCAACGACTCGACCGCGGGTTCGGGGCCGCGATGCGCGACGGAGAAATCATCTGTCCGAAACACGGGTCGATGTTCGACGCCTGCTCCGGCCACTGCGACAACGGAGAGGCGAACGGTTCGACCCTGATTTCGGTCGATGTGACGGTCGAAGCTGGGAATATTTATCTAACCGATAGAACGTGCGAGTTCCTGCACGAGGGCGGCATCGAAGAAGATACCGACGAGGACGAGGGCATGCCCTCGTCCTCGTCACACTTGACGTTCTGAAATTCGGGTTCCTGACGATTCAGCCGCCGTCACGCGCTGTCCCTCACGGATCGAGGTGCGAGTTCCTCGTCTCTCACCGTCGGCTTCTCGCCCTTTTTCGCCCTCGATTTCGACGTTGTCGAACGTAATCGGCAGTCCCGCCGAAAAGAAGAAACTCGGCCGGTCTTGGAGTTGGAAATGCAGATGCGGTTCCGTCGAGTTGCCGGAGTGGCCACAGCGACCGATTTGCTCGCCTCGTTCGACTTTTTCTCCTTCCTCGACCGTGACGCTCCCCGCCTGTAAATGCGCGAGGACGCTGTACTCGTTTTCTGCGTGGCGAATCGTCGCGTAGTTCCCCCGCAAGTCGCGTTGCAGCGGATCTAACAGTCCGCGAAAATACGGCGAATCTCGGTGGCCGTCTTTCGTATCGACGACGGTTCCGTCCGCCGGAGCGAGCATCGGTTCGCCGTAACAGAAGTACTCCTCCGCGGTGGCACCGCTCCCCTCGTGGGTGCGTCCATCGTCTTCCGTAATGACGAAGTCGTAGGCGTATCGCTGTGAAATGATGCCCCACGAGTGAGAATCCTCCTTCTTGACGCCGCCGTTGACGACCATCCAGGTTCCGGAGAAGGGCAGTGTGAGGTCGGTTCGCTGGTCGAATCGTTCCGGTGCCGGCGGCCGACCTAGATACGTGGAAAGAACGAGGACGTAGCCGACGAGTTGTCCAATCGACTGCGCGAGGATGAACGGGTTGACCATCACGAGAAGGTTGCTCGCCAGAAAGCGTCCCCGCCAGCGCCAATCGGCGTCGAACTCCACCGCCGATTCCTCGTCTGAGGTCGGAAGCAACAGACTGACCAACGGCCAGAGGCCGAACAGCCAGAACAGCATAAATATGCGAAGCGGTTCGAGCGAGTCAACGAAATAGCTCGGGATTCCCAGCACTCCGAGATAGCTCACCGTAATCGGGTCGATTCGTCGGAGCGACGAACGAAGCGAATGGAGGGCGTCCGCAATCATTTCGACCGAAACTTTCGGTTCCGCTCCGATAACTGTTTTCAGACCGTTCGGGTTGCCGTGACCTCCCGATACAGCAGTTACGACTCGGCGTAGCACTAACGCGGAACCTCTCAGAACGGTTCCGCAGAGTCTTATCGTTTCAGCGGTCGAACCGTTCTGTATGGCACTCGTTGACGAACAGTTGGTCGATGACATCGCCAAACACGACCGATACTACCGAATCGAGGATTTCGTGACGTATCTCGAACGCCACCTTCGCGACGAAACGGGCGTTCCGCTTCCGGTTATCCACGCATACGCCGACGCGCTCGGCTACGAACGAGAGCGAACGGAGGAACTGCTGGAGGGACGCATCGTCGATTCGATGACGTGGGTTGCGGACGACGTCTTCTATCGGATCGGAGACGGAATCAGCGTCTATCCGCTTTCGTGGCACGAACGATTGGACGGGTCGCTCGAGTTGGCCGAGTACGTGCGAGTGATGCTGGACGGCCGAGAGGCGGCTGGCGAGGAGATTCCGGAGGGAGAACGAGGAATCGCGCAAACGGACGTCCTGACCGCGTTGGAAATCATGGCCGACGTGGACAGAAAGGAAGGCGAAAAGCTGCTCCGAGAACAACGTCATCACGGTGATATCGTCATCTACGCGTACCAAAATCCGGAGGATATCGTCAGACTGCCGGAGACGGAACGGTAAGACGAAGCGGAATCGGGAACCGATTCCGCTCCGTTTTCACCGACGGTTCGACACGAATCGCTGGGCGAGCGACGCCAGTTCCGATCGAAACGCCTGCAGGTCGATATCGTTCGTTTCATCGAACAGGTGTGCGTGTTCCTCACGGACGATCGTTTCGAACGTTCGCTCGAACAGTGCGTCCACCGTAACCGCCTGCTGATTCGCTTCGAGGGTACTCGCGGTTCGCTCGAAACGACGGTCGGTCGCGTACGCTCGGGCTACCGCCTCCGGTGATTTGTTGCTCGTTTTCGGGCCGTTTCTCCCTGCAAAACCGGTATCGGTGTCGAAATCGGAATCGAGCAGTTTGGCCCGGTCGCCGGTTTTGTTCCGGAGGACGACGCCCTTCGCTGGGCCGTCGTACCAGTTCGACCGCGGAATCTCGTAGTCGTGTGGGTCGAAATCAACCGCTCGAACTTCCTTTTCGAACGCGTTCACGTGATTCAGACCGAGACGTCGATAAATCGCCTCAACCCGATCGGGCGAGAGAAATCGTTCGCTGCTATCCGACCAGATATCGAATCCCAAAAACGACGGCGTTCGACTCCATTCGTAATCGATGATGTGTCGGTGCATCGCTTCGCCGAAGAAGACGACCGATTCGACGTTTTCGACCGCCGAGCGGAGCGCCGACCGGTCGAAATTCTCGCGGATGTGCCGAACGGCGTGCTGGTAGGGCGTCGGAACCGCGTCGGCGTCGTGGACGCGGTTCCGGTCGCCGAACCGTAGCAGTCCCGACTCTCGTAACTGAAATCGGAGGTGCGCGCCGTCCACCTTCTCCTGAATCCAGAGGTGACCGCCGCCGAACATCGATTTCGGCGCGTCGTCGGGGGTCGCTATCGGCGGATAGCGTTTCATGAACTCACCCACCCTTCCCCAACTTTCGGCGCGCTCGCCACGTAACCGTCCTCCCGCAGCTCCTCGGCGAACGCCTCGCATCTGTCGCCGTGATTGACGAGCACCGTCGAATCGCGATACGACTCCAGAAAGTCGCGGAGGCCATCTCGGTCTGCGTGGGCCGAGAAGTCGTATGACTCCACCTGCGCGCTGACGGGCATCACTCGTCCGTCGATTTCGCCGCGGCCCGAATCCAGCAGTTCCCTGCCGGGTGTCCCTTCGACCTGATAGCCCGTCATCGCGATTTTGTTCGTCGGATTAGCGCGGATTTCCGGAATGTAGGTCATCGCGGGGCCGCCCGAGAGCATCCCGGAGGTCGTCACGATAACCGTGTTTTTCCGGGCGATTCGTTTTCGCTGACCGTTTTTGCCCGTCACGAATCGCGCGTTCGAAATGGCGCGTTTGAGGGCTTTCTCGTCCCGGACGAACTCGGAATTTCGTCGAAGCATCCGCGTCACTTCTTTGCCCATCCCATCGACGTAGCAGTCGATGTCGTGGGCTTCGCAGACCAGTAGCATCTCCTGTGTCCGTCCGATGGCGAAGGCCGGAACGACGACGCTTCCGCCCTCCCAGAGCGTCGTTTTCACGCTTTCCTCGAATCGCGCTTCGACCTCCTTTCGCCGGTCGTGTTCGACGTCGGAGTAGGTGCTTTCGCAGATGACGACGTCCGCGTCGGGTCGCGCCGTGGTTCCCGACAACAGTCGCTGATTGCCGGTGTGGAAATCCGCGGTGTAGAGCAGCCTCGTCTCGCCGTCGTCCACGAGGACGTGCGCGCTTCCGGGGATGTGCCCCGCGTCGAAGAACGCGATTTCGTGACCCGCCGTTTCGAAGGGTTCGCGGTAGCCGTGCGGAACCGACACCTGCCTGAGTCGCTTCAGGTCGGCCTCGGTGAACGGACAGTCGTAGCTCCCGCCGTGGAGTTTCAGCGTGTCGCGTGCGAGCAGGTGGGCCAACTCGCGGGTCGGCGGCGTCCAGTGAATCGGCGGGCGGTCGTCGCCGGAAAGAAGGGAAGGAAGCACCCCGACGTGGTCTAAATGGCCGTGCGAGACGACGACGGCGTCGGGGTTCACGTTCCCGACGGGAAACTGCGGCGGGTTCCCCGTCAACATCCCGTAATCGAGCAAAAGGGAGTCGTTGACGAGAATCGCGCTTCGCCCGACTTCGCGCGCCCCGCCGAGAAACTGAATATTCATTGCTGGACAGTATTCGTTGGAGGCCTTTTCGTTCGTCGGTTCGCTCCAGCCGGATGGTTTTGACGTCCGCTTTCGGTGCGACACGCGTTGGGAAGGCAGTCGAATTGGTGCGCGAGCGAACGATGTGACACGACCGACGTAATCGCTACAACCCCGCCGCTTTCCCACTCTTTATCGGTGTCAAGACCGGAGTCGAAAATGAATGTCGGACAGAGACTTCACCGCAGACGGAGACTGGAATGCGCTCTACATCGATGGCGAATGGGTCGAGGGTGGCGACCGAGACGAAATCGAAGTGACGAACCCAGCGACGCAGGAACTGATTACGACGGTTCCGGCGGGAACAGAAGAGGACGTAAATCGCGCCTACGAGGTCGCTGCGGAGGCACAGGACGAGTGGGCCGACCAACCGCCGCAGAAACGAATCGACGTCATCGAATCGGCGGTCGATTTGCTGGACGAACACCGAAACGACATCCTCGGGGCGCTCGCAACCGAATCCGGAAGCGCGAACATGAAGGCGTTCGCGGAGTGGCAGACCGCCCGCGGAATCACCCAGCAGGCGGCGGAGTTCCCCTTCCGTGTCGGCGGCGACCTTAAAGGCTCGATGATTCCCGGCAAGGAAAACCAGGTCAAACGCATCCCGATGGGCGTCGTCGGCGTCATCTCGCCGTGGAACTTCCCGTTCAACCTCTCGATACGCGCCGTCGCCCCAGCGTTGGCGCTCGGAAACGCAGTCGTGTTGAAGCCCGCTTCGCCCACTCCCGTCACCGGTGGCCTGCTTATCGCAAAACTGTTCGAGGAGGCCGGGCTCCCCGACGGACTGCTCAACGTCGTCACCGGGAAAGGGTCGGACATCGGCGACGAAATGGCGTCTCACCCCGAACTCGACGTGATGGCGTTCACCGGTTCGACTGAGGTCGGCAAACGAGTCGCCAGCCTCGCCGCCGAAAACCTCGCCCTCCCGGCGATGGAACTCGGCGGAAACAACCCCCACGTCGTCACCGAGGACGCCGATATCGACGCGGCAATCGATAGCGCAGTGTTTGGTTCCTTCCTCCACCAAGGACAGGTCTGTATCTCCATCAACCGTCACCTCGTTCACGAGGACGTGTACGACGAGTACGTCGAGAAGTTGACCGAGCGCGCCGAGGAACTGCCAATCGGCGACCCGACCGACCGCGACAACGTTATCGGCCCGATTATCGACGAGGGCCAGCGCGACCAGATTCTCGACTACATCGAATCGACGGTGGAAGAGGGCGCGACCCTCGAAACCGGCGGCCACCACGAAGGCCTGTTCGTCGCGCCGACTGTCCTCTCCGGCGCGACGAACGACATGGCCGCCGCGTGCAACGAAACGTTCGGGCCGACCGCGCCGGTTATCCCGTTTGCCTCCGACGAGGAGGCTATCGAACTCGCTAACGACACCGAGTACGGCCTCGCCGCCTCGATTCACGCAGGCGACCTCGGACGGGCGCAAGACCTCGCCGACGCAATCGACGCTGGAATGGTGCACATCAACGACCAGCCCATCAACGAGGAGCCCCACGTTCCGTTCGGCGGCGTGAAAGGCTCCGGTATCGGTCGGTACGACGGCGACGCCATCGTGAACGAACTCACGCAGGAGAAGTGGATTTCTGTTCAGCGCGAACAGCGGCGCTATCCCTTCTAGGGCGGAACTTCCTGACCTGTTGTTTCTTTCCCCCTTTGTCGCTTCACTCGGTGGTAGCGTACCGACCGTGCAGAAAGCCCTCGGTTCTCGACTCTCACGACCCCCGCTGCGCGCTTCGAGTACGCCCTTCGGTCGCACTTTTCAGTGCTTGCGGGGTCGGGGTCGCCGGGAACGCTCGCCCTTTCAGTCCACCAGGATGTCGATGGACGAACCGGCGTTTCCGGCGGCTGTGTAGCCAGCGACGCTCGCGGTCGTTTTGCCGGTCGGCTACCGTGCAAAGCCGGTTCTCCTGACGCTCCTTTCGGTTGCTTTCCGGTCGAGTAACGAAAGGTAGTTGAATCCGACACAACAGAAAACTTATCCCGGTCGTCTCGGACGCTGATGCCAATGCCAGAACCAGTGATGGGAACGGAGGAAGACGTGATTCTCAGCCGCGTCGTCGCGCTGATACTGGACGAAATCATCGCGCTCGTCTGCGCTTTGCTGGTCGGCGGAGTGGTCGGCGGTCTCCTGGGTTCGAGCGCCCTCGCGATATTCTTGGTTCTCGCCATTCTGCTCGGCTATCACGTCGTCCTCGAAGGACTGTACGGCCAGACCCTCGGCAAACGGTTGCTCGGAATCATCGTCGTCAAGAAGAACGGCGACCCGTGTTCGATGGGCGCGTCAGTCGTCCGAAACGTGCTTCGAATCATCGACGCGCTTTTCCACTACGCCCTCGCGCTCGTCGTCATGCTCGTCAACGACGACCGGCAACGAATCGGTGATATCGCCGCCGACACCGTGGTCGTCCGCGCGCGATAGCCAGTCTCTGTCGGCTTTTACTCCTTCGACGCCGATTCGACCACCGTTTTTTCCGACCCCTCGATAACCGTTCGGTCAGGGATTTCCGGGTCGGATTTCGGTCTGCGCGAAAGCAGTCGTTGCAGCAGCGTGAGTTCGTTCGGCGCGTCCTTCTGGATGGTGTGGTACTCCACGAGTACGTTACCGTCCTCCTCGCCGACTCGGAAGTAGTTCAGCCGAAACGAGGGGTAGTACACCGGCGGGAGAAGCCCGACCCACGTTGGGGTTCGGTGCAGTCGCTTGAGCCACGTTCCGGTGTTGATGATGACGCGTTCGCCGACGTTCGTGAGCGAGACGCGATGGGTGTGGCCGTAGATGTACGCCGCAACGTCGGGATATTCTTCGAACACGTTCTGTGCGGCTTCGACGTAGGGCTTGTCTGGTTGTTCGGTTGGTTTATCCGACCTGACAAGGTCGAACCGTTCCAGGGTTTTCCGAACGTCACGGACGAAAAAGTAAAGCGGAATCGAAATGACGAACAGAAGGCTGACGACCACGAGGTTGATGAGAAAGACGAACTCGATGATACTGCCGACTAAGCCCAACTCCCGGAGTATCTCCGCGGTCGCCCTCGTCGCCGCGTTCGCCCCGAACAAACCACTATCCCCGACGACGAGAACGACCAGATAAATGAGACTCACGTTGAACAACAGCAGAAACGGCAGTGCGGCGTAGCGGAGCAAGGGACTCATTTCGCGGTAAAAGTAGTTCGACGCTATCCAGTCCGGTATCTCTTCGAGCGGCGTCAGCGATTGGATGTCTTTCAACCAGTTGTACCTCCCCCGACCCGAAAGCTGTCCGGCCTTGCTGGTGATGTGGCGATTGATGAAATAGCCGAGCGGGTTCGCCCGCGGATTGCCGAACTCGGGCATCCGGTTGTGCGAATCCTGCTGCATCCCGTGTTCTATCCAGATCTTTCGGTCGGCGACGGTTCTGACCAACGAGAGGGTCGGGTCGAGTTCGACGTTGAACTCCCGTAGTCGCTCCATGTATTCGGAATAGCCCGCAAGCTCGGCGTCGTGATTGCCCGGGATGAGCGTGATGGTGATGCTCTCACCCGTCTTGCGGAACTGCTCGAACAGTTTCGGGTGGTGGTCCACGAGTTCGTCGAACTTCTCTATCCCGTTCGTTTCGGTGAACTCCCAGAGTCCGAAGGCGTCACCGAGGATTATTAGTTCGGCGTCCTCGTCCGCCGATTCGAGCGTTCGAAGGAACTCGACGAACTCGGTTTCGAACTCGCACTCTTGTAACTGCTCGTCGCCCCCCACGTGAAGGTCGCTGACGAAGTAGTAGACGTCGGCCATGCTCCCCGCAAGGAACACGCCGTCCCACTCGAAAGGGGTTTCGGCGAACGTTGCCGTTCGTAGCGCTGTTTCGGCCACCAGCACGTCGCACGAGCACGGAGCCAAAATCGTATTCCTTTTACGGAGCGACCGTCATCGTTTCCGTATGGCAAACTTTCAGGTCGTCGTTGCGGACCCCGATTCCGGAGCGGCCCATCAGCGCGAAGTTGACGGACAAGACGCGAACCGATTCCTCGGCAAATCCATCGGCGAGGACGTAGACGGCGACGCCGTCGGCCTCGACGGCTACACGGTCGAAATCACGGGCGGTTCCGATAACGCTGGCCGACCGATGCGCGGCGACGTTAACGGCCCGAATCTCAAGGACGTGCTTCTCGAAGGCGGTACTGGCTACAACCCGAAACGAGACGGCGAACGACGCCGTATCTCCGTTCGCGGCAAGGAAGTCAGCGAGTCGGTCGCCCAGCTGAACGTCTCGATTTCGGAGCGCGGCGACCAGTCCGTTGACGAACTGTACGGCGAGGGCGACGACGAAGAAGACGACGAGTAATCCGTCGGAGCACTCAAACACCTACACTGTCTTTTCACCACCATGACCCAGCGGGTTTCTAGCGAGACGACCGAAACAGTTCGGGCGACGATGGCACAAGCGGGTGCGACGAACCGCCCACGAATCGAAATTCCGGCTGAGGAAGCGGACGCGTTTCCGGCGGACGAAATCGTCCGGTTCGTCGCGGATGAATCCGAGTATCGCGCACGAATCGAGCGCCCCCTGACCGGAGACGGTCGCCTGATTCGCGGCCTGTACGACACGCCGCGAATCGCCCGGAATCCGGGCGAGGGCGAGAACCGACTCACCGAATGGTTCGCCGAGAGCAACCGCCAGTTCGGCGGATCGGTTCTCGTTGACGTGGTCGAGGACGGATTCAAGTACGGCATTCGCCACCCCGGCGAACGCGCCGTCTACGAGGCGACCGAAGCGCCGAACGAGAGTCTCGCCGACATCGCTCAGCAGGTGGACGACCAATGAGCACGGACGAACGCGCAGAATTTTTGGCGGGCGAGCGCACAGACGACGTGGCGCTCTTTCTCGCGGATTCGTTCGTTTCGAACGAGTCGATTGCCGACTACGGCGAGTCGGTTCCCGGCGGGACGCTCCTCGTCGTTTCGGGGGACACGGGCAGAAGCGTCTTCCAGAAGGCGACCGATATGGAGGCGATGGGGTTCGCCAAACAGGCGATGGGAACCGAAGGGAAAATCGCGGCTGACCTCTCCGAAGCCGACTGTCCCGACGGCGACCACGACGTGGAGTTCATCTTCGCGTTCGCGGAAGAACAGAACGAGGACGTCGGCGGACTCTACGGCGAAGGTGACGTGATTCACGCCTACGCCTACTGTGCGTGTGGAACCGCGTTTTCGCACAAATGGGTTGCTGGCGAACGATAACCGAACCGTGATTCGTCGTTTTAACCTGATTTCCAATCTTGGCGCGTGAAATGAATAAGGTAAATATATATCTTACGGCCGCTTTTGAAACAATGACTACATGCCGGGTGTAGAGGATATATCGACGAGAAGGAATCTACCAATCGGGATTCGCGTTCTCCACGTTGACGCTGACGATGACGTTCTGCACGCATCCCGGGAAGCGCTCGAACGCGAAAACGACATCGAGGCGGTCGTTCCCGTTACGAGCAACGAAGACGCTATCGACTATCTCGCTGCGCATCGTGCGGACGTCGACTGCGTCGTCAGCGACTACGACCTGGAATGGGGTTCCGGATTGAAACTGCTCGACACCGTCAGAGAGCGGTGGCCGAACCTCCCGTTCATCGTCTTTACCGGCAACGGAAGCGAAGACGTGGCGAGCAGAGCCATGTCCTGCGGCGCGACCAACTATCTGCAAAAGGGAACGACGGACACCAGATTTCTCTCCCTCATCTCGCAAATCCGGCAGGCAGTTTCCCACCGCCGAACGGAAAGGGAGGTTCGTCGCGGCTTTCGAGCGATAGAGATGACCAACGAAGGTATCGCCTTGCTCACCAACTCCTTCGATTTTAACTACGTCAACGAGGCCTACGCGGAACTGTTCGGCTACGACCAAGAAACCCTCATCGGCCTCGGGTGGACCGAGACGATATCCGACGAATCCGTCGAGCGTTTGCACTCCGATATCGTTCCGGCGGTCGATTCACAGGGGGAATGGACGGGCGAAATCACCGGGCAGCATCACGACGGCAGTACGCTCACCCTGACCTTTTCCATCTCGACCGTCGCGGAAAACGAGTACGTCTGTGCCGTCCGCGACGTAACCGACCGAAAGGAGCGCGAAGAAGAACTCATACGAGAAAACGAACGCTTGGACGAGTTCGCGAGCAAGGTTTCACACGACCTCCGCAGTCCGTTGAGCATCATCTACGGTTATCTCGACGTCGCTCGGAAGACGGGCAAAAAGGAGCATTTCGACGAAATCGAGCGCGCCGCAGACCGCATCGAGGCCATCATTTCCGACCTGTTGGAACTCGCCCGAGAGGGGCAGAAGGAACTCAACCGCGAAGTTATCCATCTCCACGACTTCGCCGAACACATCTGGAACGGCATCGAGAGCGAGGAAGCGACGCTCTATCTCGGCTTCACCGACGTTCGAATCGTCGCGGACTACGACCGCCTGACCGAACTGTTCGCCAACCTCTTTCGAAACGCGGTCGAACACGGCGGCAACGACGTTGTCATCTCGGTCGGAACCACTACGGACGGGTTTTACATCGAAGACGACGGTGCCGGAATTCCAGAAACACAGCACCAGAACGTCCTTAAATCGGGCTATTCGACCGCCGACAGCACCGGACTCGGACTGAGTATCGTCAAGGAAATCGCCGATTCGCACGGGTGGACGATGGGTATCGAGGAGGGAACCGACGGCGGTGCGCGCTTTCGTTTTTCCGGCGTCGAATGCGCACAAGAGCAGTGAGTCGGTCGTCAGTTGGATTTCCTCAGCGTCGATACCGATTTTACCTCCGATGTCGTCTGTTCACCCATGACGACGCGCGTACCCACCTCCGACTGGGACGCAATCTCCGACAACCTTCACCGATTCGCCCCGAACGTCGATAGACACGAGGCGAAACTCATCGCTAGAATGGGGGTTGCTCGATTCACCATCACCCGAGACGGACACGTTACGGCGGGAATGCCACTG
This sequence comes from Haladaptatus pallidirubidus, assembly GCF_020700235.1. Classification (GTDB taxonomy): domain Archaea; phylum Halobacteriota; class Halobacteria; order Halobacteriales; family Haladaptataceae; genus Haladaptatus; species Haladaptatus pallidirubidus. The sequence continues at coordinate 2,450,623 of NZ_CP085301.1, forward strand.
CACGATTTCGATGGGCGAGCCGATTCTCTTGTCTTCGACCACAGCGCCGGTGCGATTCGAATCGAGCGCGCCGGGGTGACCTACGTGTTCCGCAGGCCGTAGCACCGTGGCTCGATCTGGTGTTGGTAGTGCGTAATCAGTTCCTTCTTCACTTTTCCCGTTATTCACGGCGGTGTAGGAGTAGCATTTTGCCACAATCGACATCAATTTTCTCCGAAATCACTGGGTTCATCGACCTACCGTCATTCGTTTCTCCGGTTCGAACGGTATATTTTCACGCCTCTATCAATTATAATATAACGGAAAGCTAACAAGTTCGATATCGTACTGTTTCAAACTATGTATTACCGCGCTAATGATTTCACCTAGCGCCGTTGTAGGTAGTCTCTACTGCGTAATTATTCCGGTCAAGTAGCTCATAACGAAGTGTGAGACGGTCTTCCATCATATCGTCGCATGCCAAAAAACAACGACCAGAAAAGCAAGCTTAAGCGAAGAGGATATTTGAAAGGCATCGCCGCCGCCGGACTCGGAGCGGGAACCGTGCTTTCCGCCTCGTCGGCCGCTACGACGGACGCGGACGGGCAGAACGTTTACCTCCTGTTCGGCGTCGACACCGAAGAGGACCTCGAATCGTGGCTCGAAAATCAGAACGGAGACGCGAAGTCGAGCTCGCAGGATTCCTCGTCGGAAGTCATCCAGTATCAGGACGTCGACCAGCTAAACGTCAATCAGCAGGAAAACGCCGTCGCAATCTCCATAGACGGTGGGCAAGCGGACGCGATTCAGCGCGCCTATCAGACCAACGCGAACACGCAGGACGGTGACGCACAGTCGATCAACGCGAAAAAGGAAGACAAAGAACACACGTTCAAGGGCGTCAAAGACGCTTACATCATCTTCGCGGGCGATACGGATTCGCGCGAATTCTCGGGATGGGTGGTCAGCGACCACACGTACAAGAGCGAACAGACCGCCAACGCCGAGATAGACCAGGAGCAGGAAGTCGACCAGGTCAACTACAACAGCCAGAGTACGGCCGTCGCGATAGCGGAAGGCGGCAGTTACGCCCGCTCCTTCCAGCGGAGTTATCAGCGGAACCAGAACGCGCAGGAAGCCGCAGCCTTGGCGCTGAACATCGCCGATGGTCACAACCATGGCCACAAGAAGAAGCACAAACACAATCATAAGAAACAGCACAAACACAAGCACAAAAAGCAACACAAACACGGTCACGACCACGATCAAGACGCCAACTCGTCAGTCGAACAGTGGCAAGATGTCGACCAGCTGAACGTCAACGAACAGGGCGTCGCCGTCGCCATCTCGGTAGGCGAGGACAGCATCGCCAAGGCGTGGCAGGTGAGTATTCAGCTCAACATCAACGAGCAGGTTGCGAACGCTGCGGCCATCAACTTCGACCCGCAGTCGGTCGAAGAGGCGGCCGCATCCGCCCGAATGCAGGGTGACTTCTCGGACTCGAACGTGAAACGAATGGACAACGACGGGCAGCAGTCGAACGCACAAGGCTCGTCCGCGACCGTCAGCCAGTTCCAGAACGTCAGCCAGCAGAACATCAACCTGCAGAACGCAGCCGTCGCCGTCGCTCTGAACAGGAGCGATTCGTACGCGACGCAGTCTAGTCACCAGGCAAACTTCAACGCGCAAATCGCCGAGGCGACCGCGGCTAACATCGACGTCGGAAAGTGGATGGGTAACGGAGTGTTGAACGGTCAGGACGCCAAGGGTGACGGTTCGTGGGCGGTTAGCTACGACAACGGTGGCAGCCAGTCCAATCAACAAACCGCCCTCGCCGACATCGAGCAGGCGCAGTACGTCGAGCAGTTGAACGTCAACGAGCAGTACAGCGCAGTCGCGTACGCCGAGGACGACGGCACCGCAATCGCGGAACAGCTCAACTACCAGGTCAACCGGAACGAGCAAGTCGCCGAAGCGGAGGCGGGCAACGGGAACTCCGGCGGCAGCAACGACGGTGGGAAAAACAAACAGAGAGAACAGAACTCCTGCTAACGACTCGATAGTCGAGTCAGGGACGAAATTTCCGTCGAAAGCGAACCCTCTCGCCGCCCAACGCGGCCACAAACTCGCCATCGGCATCGTATTTTTACCGGCTATATTCGTGATTCGAGCGACGGTATTCCGGTTTCACTCCGTCGTCAGTCATTCGGAACACCGCTTCGCCGTCCGTGAGATTCGGCGCGTTGGCTAATCGGACGATTCGCTCGTCCTTTTTCGAACGTTGCAAGTGCGACCAGCACGCGGACGCGTGTCTCGGTCCATTTCCGCCGACCGGTCTGGTCGGCTCCCCGAAGAACGCGTCCGAATTCGACTGCACCTGATTCGTGACGACGGCTGGGCGTTGTGACGGGCCGCGACACGTCCGGGGTCGTGGACCGGCGGATGAAAGGAAGTTTCTAACGCGCACTCCAACGACCCTTTCCCGGCCGAAATGGCCTTTTGCGAGCACCGTGTGATTCGGCGTGGTGAATCACAATGGCCGAATGTCCCGTCTGCGGAATGGACGTTGATGCCGACGACCCGCCAGCCCAAACCGAGTACGAAGGCGAAACCTACGTCTTCTGTGAGGGGATGGGATGCAAAGACAAGTTCGAGGAGAACCCCGAACGGTACACCTGAAACGAAGGCGACGTTTCGTCCGACGGCGAATCAGTTTTCGACGGCCGGGACGTTCCGCCTTCCGCGCGTCGAATTTTCTGGAATCACAGTTGACGAACGAGCTCCGCAACCCGCGACTCGTCTACCTCGTTCGTCGTCTTCTCTCCTTCTTTCAACGCGGTCCCGACGATTGCGCCATCCGCGATTTCCAACAGGTCCGCCACGTTCGCCGTCGTGGTGCCACTGCCGACGAGTACGGGAGCGTCCGAACCGATTTCGTCCCGAGCCGAAACGACCGATTCGAGTAGGTCGGTATCGACTTGGTGTCCAGTTCCGACGCCGCTGACGACCAGTCCGTCCGCGCGTCCGCGTCCGAGAGTTTCGTCCACGAGTTCGGTCAGCGGTCGCTCCGCCAGCGGCGCGGAGTGTTTCACGTCGATGTCGGCAAGGATTTCCACGTCCGAATCGATTTCGTCCCGAAGCCGTAGCGTCTCGTGTGCGTTCCCTTCGATGATCCCTTGATCGGTCAGTCGCGCGCCGGTATGGACGTTCACGCGGATGAAATCAGCACCGCCAGCCGTCGCAATCGACAGGGCGGATTCGGCGTCGTTTCGGAGGACGTTCACGCCGAGCGGGCAGTCAACCGCCTGTCGAAGTTCGGTCACGATTTGGGTCATCGACGCGACGACGTGCTTCGGCACGTCGTCGCGGTAGAACGGCGAATCGCCGAAATTTTCGACCATAATGCCGTCCACGCCGCCGGATTCGAGCGTGTGAGCGTCGGTGAGCGCGCGAGTTCGGATGGCGTCGAAATTGCCGTCGTAACCGGGCGAACCGGGTAGGGCGGACAAGTGAACCATGCCGACGATGGCATCGGTGTTGAAAATGCTCATACTGGATGGTCGTTGCCCCTCGAATTAAACGACCCGAGTTTCCTCGCGTACGTTCGTTTGCTGTTGGCGATTCGACACCACAAGATTTCTACCGCCGTAGCGACGAGCGAACTACGGTTGCTATGACGGGTACAAGTTTGGATATCGAGGTCGTCCCTCGGATGGTCGAAGAGATTCTTGGCGGTCGGCAAGTGGTGGACGTACAACCGGCTGAAGGGGGAACTGACGACGTTTTCTTCGTGACTGTCGAAATGCCAAACTCCACTCGGGAGTGCGTTCTGAAGGCCTGCTCGTTCGTTGAACCCCCCGCGTTTCGGGTCGAACCGCGAATCATCGACCTCGTGAGTCGGCGAACCGAAATTCCCGTTCCGGACGTTCTCGGCTACGTGGACGATCACGCCGACCTCCCCGCGCCGTTCTTCCTGATGGAACGCGCGCCCGGCGAGCAGGTTTCGGGCCCGGAGTCGCTCACCGACGACGCGCTCGAACGAACTGCACACGACGCGGGACGCCACCTCGGCGAACTCCAGTCCGCCGCGTCGTTCGCCGGCTACGGATGGCTTCGTGCAGGGTTGGATGCCGATATCGATCCACCTGTCGGCGACCTCGTAGTCGCCGACTTCGCCGAAAACTGGTCGTCGCAACTTCACGACCTCGCGGAGGGGTCGTTGTCCCGAATCGAGGAGTCGCGGTTCGCGGACATGGTGGACGAACTGCGCGCGGGACTCGACACCCATCTCGAAGTCGTTCCCGACGCGCCAGACCCGGTGCTTTTGCACGACGATTACCGATTCGGCAACTTGTTCGTTGACCCCGACTCGGGCGTAGTTCAGACGGTTCTCGACTGGGGGAATCACTTTACGGGCCACAGCGAATACGACCTCGCGGTCACGGAACACCACCTCTGCGGTCGTTTACCGCTCGATGCCGACCGACGACGACTCGTCCACGAGGCGCTTCTGTCGGGCTACGCGGAGACCAACGAACTGACGCGCGACGACGCCTTTCGGGAACGACAGCTGGCGTATCGTTTCGTAACGCAACTTGCTCCGCTCGCGTGGTTCGACCTCTGGTACGGGGACGGCGACGATCCCGAAACGATTGCGAATCAGCAGAGAGCACTCGTGCGGGCGCTTCTACCCTAATCGCGATTCGGATTTGCGCTGTCGCTTTTGATTCTACTCGTTCGTCTCGTCTTCTTCCGACTCGTCGTCTTCGTGTTCCAGGTTCCAGAACGCCTCCAGAATGACCTGCTTTGCCACTGCACCCTGCGTCGTCCAGTGGTGGGCGTAGTCGAGCATGTCGTCGTAGATGCTCGGTTTGCATCCCGCGGCTTTCGGGTGGCCGCCGCCGTTGACCTGCCGGGCGACTTCGTGGCATCGCTGGAATTCGTCCGTGCCCCGGATGCTCGCGCTTCCGGCGGGTTTAACGACGACGGAGGCGTCAGCACCCTGTTCGCGCATCGCCTCGGCGACTTCGTTCTGCGAACAGCGACCGTAGGTGACGCCGACCGTCCAGTCGCCGATTTCTTTCATGTCCGCGCGTTCGACCGCGCGTCCGATGAGGGCTTCCTTTTCGACGCGTTGTTCGGCGAGAAATGCGAGCACTTCATCGGGGAAGTCCGCGCCGTGCTCCTGAATCACGTCCATGTACTCCTCGGGTTCCGACCAGTAGGAGTAGTCTGCGAGGTCGTCGCTTCGCGGGTCTTCGCGGAGCCACAGGTCGTGGTCGCGCGTGACAGCCGCCAGTTCGACCAGATAGTCGGGGAACTTGTAATCGAGTGATCGCGCGACCACGTCCGCGGTACACTCCTCGTCGGAGTCGCCGACGACGAGTTCGACACCTTCGGCGCGAACCGCGTCGGCGACGGCGTCGTTCCACTGGTGGTGGTCGTACCAGAACACTTCGTCGGCCTCGTCTACGAGAACTTCCAACTCCTCCGCGATGTCTTCGTAGGTGTCGGGACAGAGGTCGCAGACAAAAATGGTCGCGCCGGGTTCGCTGTAGGAGACGACTCGTTCGAGCGCGTCACCGAGGTCGTGCGGTCCCGCGTCGATGAGCGCGCCTTCCCTGTACGCTTCGCGGATGAGTGCGGTCGCGGCCAGTCCGTCCGCGTCCGGGTCGGCGACGACCGCAACCTCTGCGCCGGAAAGGGTCTCCTGTGCCTCCTGTTCCTCTCGGTGTTCCTCGAACGAATCGGGGATGAAAAATCCCTCCCCGGGCAGTAGCGATTTCCGTTCCAGCGAGAGGTTCTCGTCGTCGATAACCCAATCTTTCATACTTCCTCTCTGGTGCGCGGCGCAAAGAGTTCCCGGTTCTGCGGGCGGAACGTTTTTCCTCTCGATTACTCGTACGTCCGGTCCATTCCGTTTCGACGGAGGAGGTGACGAACGATGTTGAGCGTCCAGTTAACACGCGTATTGAGGGAAGTTCCGTATCGCGTCGTTTCCACGATGTAGCCGGGAATATACATGTCCGCACCGACTTTGTGAATCAGAAGCGGACTGTCGCCGTCGATGAGGTTGCCGCGCTTGAACTCGTAGTATTCAGGGAGGGAGTCGTCGAGGTGGTACTGATTCATGTACCTCGCAGTCATCGTCGCGTCTTCGTCCGCTCCTTCCGAAAGCGTCGGGTAAATCGCCTGTCCGTCGCCGTCCGGCCCTTCCGCTTCGCGATAGAGTCCTTTCGAACTGTGGAGGCTAAGCACCGTTTTCGGATTGTGTCTGTCGATGGCGCTCCAAATCGCTCGGGCGAGTGCGGTTTTCGGTTCCTTTCCGGGTGTGAACTTCCGATTCAAGTTGCCGTTGTCGTTCGAATACGTTCCGCGCTTGATGGCAATCGGATTCGCCCGCGGAATCATCACGAGTTCACCTCTGTCGATTGACCACGTCGCCACGTCGTCCACAGCGCGATACCCGCTTTCTTCGTTACCGTGAATCCCGCCGACGACTACCGCCGTCGGGCCGGGTTCGCCGGATTTCGTCACGTACACTTCGGTTTCTTCTTCGGTTCCCGTCCGGATCGTGTACGATGAACGCTCTCCGCTCGCCGCGCCAAGTCCGGTGAATCCCGCCGCCGTTGCCATGAGCGCTCCGCCCGACTTCAGCATAAAGTCTCGCCGCGAACTGCTAGTTTCGAATCTCGAATTGTCAGATTTTCCGCTTGGTTGTCTCTAACCATTTAGCAATTAAACAATAGCTATCTCACATTTATGGCTTTTTCATGAATAATAAGTATTATTCCAAATAATACGGTGTATTCCATTTACTCTGGAATCATCAGCGATGGTTCATCTCGAAAATTGCCAAACCTCTGTCGGTGTCATCTCCGCTTAGAGGCCTGCCTGATTGAATTTCAGATAGCCGAGTGCGATTGGAACGACAGCCCACGCGATGAGAACGAGAATCGCGAACCAGCCGGTGTTGTAGAACGAACTGACGGAACCGTTCGAATGGACGACGGTATCGATTCCGGTCGAATACGCTTGAATCGGACTGAGGCTGTCGATAAAACTTGCCCACTCCGGGCGTCCACCACGCGGCGTCGAAACGCCGTTCAACACGTATCGAAACAGTTGCGGAATCGCCGACCAGCCGATAACCGTCAGCATGAACAAGCCGATACTCGTCACCATCGCACGATTGCTCGTCGGCGACATCGCCGAGAAACAGACCGAGGCTCCCGAGTACGCCGCCGCGAGCAGAAAGACGAGGACGAGAAACACGACGTAACTCGTAATCGGGAATCCCCCGCCGAACGCCAGAAACACGACGGTCGCGGCGAAAACGCCGATAAACGTCGCCGTCCCGACGACCATCGTCCGCCCGACGGCGATTCCCGCGACGACATCCCGACGGGTGTAGGGCTGTGCAAGGAGCAGTTTGAGACTTCCCAACTCGCGCTCCCCGGCGATTGCATCGTAGCTCATCATGAGCGCGGCCAACGGAACGAGGAAGACGACGAAGCCGACTGCACTGAAGAAATCGGCGTCACCGGGTGTGTTGTTCCTGCTCATTCCCATGTACACCGGCACGGCGAGAAAGAGGACGAAGGCGACCGCCGCGGTTCCAAGCGACCACGCTCGATAGGCATCCAGAAAGTCCTTCTTCGCCAAGACGCGCCAGTTCATGCCGACACCCCTGCGGTGTAGGTGGCGAACAGTTCTTCCAGTGACGCCTCGTCCGTGTCGAAATCCTCGATTGTACTGCCGGTGGCTTCGATGGTGTCGAGGACGGTTTTCTTCACGTGGTCACTACACGCGACCACAATTATCGTTCCGTCGGCGGAGACTCGCCCCACACCGTCGATTTCCCGAACTCTGCCGATAGTTTCTGCGGAGTAGCGGTCTACCTGTACGGCGAGCGTTGCATCGGTTTGTGCCGTCTGCCGGAGGCCGTCGATGGTGTCCACCGCCACCAACTCCCCGTTTTGGAGGATGGCGACCCGGTCACAGACCGCTTCAACCTGTTCCAGAATGTGGCTTGAGAAGAAGACGGTCGTTCCCCGTTCTTTCTCTTCGCGGATGATTTCGCGCATGGCGAGCGCGCCGTTCGGGTCAAGTCCCGTCGTCGGTTCATCCAGAATGAGGAGGTCGGGGTCACCGACGAGTGCCATTCCGAGAACGAGTCTCTGGGTCATCCCCTTCGAAAACCCTTCCGCCCGCCGGTCTGCGGCATCGAGAATGCCGACCCGCCGAAGCAGTTCGTTCGGGTCGTCGTCGGCACCGCGGGATTCGATGATGAATTCGAGGTGCTGGCGGGCGGTCAAATGGTCGTAGGTACGATAGCCGTCGGGAAGCACGCCGATACGTTCGTGAACGTGTCGTGTTTCGCGTTGGGCATCGTGCCCGAACACGCGGGCGGTTCCGTTCGTCGGTCGGACGTAATCGAGGAGAATGTCGATAGTCGTTGATTTCCCCGCACCGTTTGGGCCGAGGAAGCCGAACACTTCTCCTTTCTCAACAGTGAGGGAGAGATTTCGAAGAGCGACGACGCTCCCGAATCGCTTGGAAGCGCCGTCCAATTCGATGGCGGACATACCGCAAAAATTGTAATCGGCTGATATATACTTTGTTCACGCCTCGTTGGGATCGAGTTGTCGAACCGTCATTACGGGCGTTGGACAGCTTCGGACGACGCGCTCCGCGACGCTTCCGATGAGGAATCGATTCTCACCGTGGCGTCCTCTGGTTCCCGTCGCAACGACGTCGGCGTCGTGATCGCGGGCGTACTCGCGAATTTCTGCCGCGGGGTTGCCCTCCCGGACTGCGGTAACGACATCGCGGTCTGCGCGCTCGCGAACCGATTCGAGTGCGGTTTCACCCTGCGACTCGAGTGCAGCGTGCAGTTCCTCGCGGAGCGTCTCCGGCGAAGATTCGACCTCGCCAGCGTCCACGACGTACAGCGTATGAACTTCAGCGTCGAACTGGTATGCGAGGTCGAGTGCGACTGTAACCGCACGCTCCACGCTCTCTGAGCCATCGGTGGCGATAACAACGGTGTCTATCATGGTTTCTCCTTCCGTTTGCAGCGTTGTTAAAGTATGAGATGGTATATTGCGTCAACCCAAACTGCTAAATATCATGTCATACGTTATCAAGACGCCCGACGGGGCAAGGTTGCACCCAAACCGCAATCACATCTGATTGCGGTTTGTTGGTATCGAAACGGTTCGTCTCCCGCGCGATAACTGATTCTGCGAGTCGGGGTGATTCCGAACTCGGTGAGAGAAGATTTTTTGCCTCCCTGCACGCATCCACGGATATGACCGCGTCGCCAGTCGAAGTGAATACGGTACTCGTTCCGGTTGACGGGAGCGACGAATCGGTACGTGCAATCGAGTACGCAGTCGCTATCGCCGAGAAGTACGACGCTCGCGTCCACGCGCTCTACGTCCTCGGCGAGGAGATGACCCGCGCAGTCGAAACGGGCGCCGTCGAAGAGGATGATGTCGTCGTCGAAACGGAATCGTTCATCGACAACGCCCGCGCCGTCGCGGACGACGCAGGCGTCGAACTTCGCAACTCCATCGCGCTCGGTTTCTCCACCGTGCGAAAACTCCAGCATCCCGGCAGCGCCGTCCTCGACTGCGCGGACGAAATCGACGCGGACTTTCTCGTCATTCCGCGAGAACCCCTCTCCGGTGAACCCGGGGAAGTGCTGGAGAAAGCCGCAGAGTACGTGCTGTTGTACGCCAGTCAACCGGTTCTTTCCGTCTAACTCTCCGTTTCCGCCCGATTCACTCCCCCTGATTTCTGAACCGCGATGACACAACGTTTTTACCCGAAAAAGCCCCGAATCGGTGTATGGACGGGACGACGCCGAATACCACGGCGCACTCACGAGCGATGCCGTTTTGGGAGGACGTTCTCGCCGACATGGAAGCCACGGCGGCGGAGTACGAAGAATCAGGATGGGACGTCCTGCAACTCCATCCGGGCGACGTAACGCCACGCTGGAACGAAGACCACGACGAGTTTGGACTAGACGTGCTCGTCCCGAACGACGAGTTCGACGCGGTTTCTGACCTGCTCGATTCGGGAATCGAGTTCGACGCCTTCGAGGCGTTCCGCGCGATGGGTGACACCATCGTCTTCGTCGTCGTCGTCATGGAAGACCACGACGAGGAAGTCGCGGTCTGTTATCCGACGTACTACGACGTGCGGGGCGCAGAACAGATGCTGCAGGACGCGATGGACGCGGGCGTGATGTACTCCTACGTTCGTACCTTGACCGACGACCGCGTCCGGTTCACGCACGACGACCCCGCAGTGTTCCAACCGCCGGAACCAGAAGAGTCCGCTTCGGAACCGAACCCCGAGAGCAGTCCTAACGGCACGAACGCAACCGACGGGTAACTACTCTTTCTCACCGATTTCGCGGCCGCAGTGCGGACACTCCATCTCGTTGTGGCGCAACTCCTCGCTGGATTCGCGCACCTCGCGCATGACGTTCGAAATTCGGTCTTCTGCGGCGAGTTCGTCGTCCACGGAGAGGTCGACTCCCTCCACTTCGAGGAGGAACTTCGCGACCTCGGTCACCTCGTACATCACGTCGTCCAGTTCCTCGGCGGTGAAAAAGCCAGACATCGCTCCGTAGAGAAACGTCGCTCCCGCTTTTCGGACTTTGTCCTCGAACGCGGAGCGAGCCTGATTGACTGCTTGCGGGGTGTAGGTGTCGGTCATAAACGGGATGAGATACGGCAGGTTGTTGCCGATTTTCGTCATCTCGACGCCCGTCTCGGTTCGGAAGTCGGCACAGAGTCGAGCGATTGCCCACTCGCGCGCGGTGATGTAGGTTCGGTCGCGAAGGAACTCGTTGACGCGGTCGTACTCCGCGCCGTCCATCTTCTTGAACCGCGCGTACTTCTGCACGTCCGCCGGGAGTTCGGGAGCGCTCGACGCGCCAGAATCGGCGCGTTTGGACGCTGAATCGCCCATCGACGGTTCCTCCGTTTCGCCGATTTCGTCTCCATTCGGTTCGCTTGCTTCGTCTACTTCACCGATCTCGCCTGGTGTATCCATTCCATCCGTTTCGTCACTCTCGTTCGTATCCTCCATCTCGTGTTCCGGCGGGGAGGGGTCGTTCGACATACGCCGTCGTTACCGAGCGGAGTGCAAAAGCGTATCGCACCCAATTGTTTTGGCACATGCCGGGTATGGGGGTAGTATGAAAGTATTATTGGGAATCGGTGGAAGCGACGACTCTTTCACTGCGCTCGAACAGACGGTATCGCGCGCGGTGCTCGCGGACGACGACCTGACGGTTGCCGTCCTCGACAATCCGGAGAGCGACCGGTCGAAAGAGGAAATCGGGGAGAAGGTCGAAGACGTACTCGCGGACGCCGACCTCGACGCGACCATCCGCGACGTGTCGGGCGACCCCGGAAGCCGCCTGCTCGACATCGCCGAAAGCGAAGGATACGACCAAATCGTTCTCGGCGGTGGACAGCGCAGCCCGATGGGTAAGATTCGGCTCGGACACATCGCCGAATTCGTCCTGTTGAACTCCCACGTGTCGGTGAAACTGGTACGATGAACGACCATCGACGCTTTCCGGACGAACCGGCGGGACCGTTTCCGGAACCGCCGCTTTCGTTCAACGACCGCGAGGAGCGTGAGATAGAAATCCATCCCTTCGAAGACGGGGACGTGGAGCCGCTCGTGGCGATGTACGTGGATTTCGACCCCGCCGACCGCGCGCAGGGGATTCCTCCGGCTACGGAACCGCGAGTCCGCGATTGGGTCGAAACGCTGACCGACGGCGACGGATACAACGTGGTCGCGTGGCACGGCGACAGCATCGCGGGCCACGCGACCCTCGTTCCGGACGGCGACTCCGCCTACGAACTCGCCATCTTCGTCCATCAGGACTATCAGCGCGCGGGAATCGGGTCGCACCTCATCCGAACCCTGCTCGGCTACGGACGACAGCAGGGCGTCGATAAGGTGTGGCTCACGGTCGAACGCTGGAACCGCGCCGCCGTGAACCTCTACCGAAACGTCGGGTTCGAAACCGCGGACGCGGAGAGTTTCGAGTTGGAGATGGTGCTGCGATTGTGAGGGACGAGGCAACCAGTCGGTCGCCGTTTTCCCTCGCGTGCCGCGTGCTACATACAACCGAACGATTTTTGCTAACAGGAACAGGATACCCGCGTAACTGTGACCGATTTACTGTCCATCTCGAATCTCAAGACGCAGTTCCACACGGAGCGAGGAACGGTCAAGGCGGTGGACGATTTCGAACTGACCATCCGCGAGGGTGAGACGGTCGGACTCGTCGGCGAATCGGGGTCGGGAAAGAGCGTCACCGCGCTTTCCGCGATGCAACTCATCGATGACCCGGGAGATGTCGTCTCCGGTGACATCAAGTTCCAGGACGCCGATATCGCCACGGAATTCGCCGAAAAGTACCCCAACGGCGTCGGTGAGTTCGTCTTTCCCGACGAGGGATACATCGACCTCATGAACGCGCCCGAAGCCGTCATGCGGGACATCCGCGGCGGCGAAATGGGAATGATTTTCCAAGATCCGATGACCTCGCTCAATCCCGCGCTGACCGTGGGCGAGCAAGTCGCGGAGAGTCTGCACCTCCACCAGTACGACGGCAAGCGGAAGGACAGCTGGTGGAACGCGGTTCGAGAAATCGCGCCGAAGCTCGGCGACGACATGGACGAAGAACTCCTCCAGGACACCATCGATATATTGCAGGAGGTCGGCATTTCCGAACCCGAATCCCGAGTGGAGGAGTATCCTCACGAGTTCTCCGGCGGGATGCGCCAGCGCGTCCTCATCGCCATCGCGCTCGCCTGCAAACCGAAGCTACTCATCGCCGACGAACCGACGACGGCGCTGGACGTGACGATTCAGGCCCAGATTCTCGACCTCATCAACGACTTGCAGGACGAATTGGGCATGTCCGTCTTCATGATTACGCACGACCTCGGGGTCGTCGCAGAAACCTGCGACCGCGTCGCGGTGATGTACGCGGGCGACCTCGTTGAGGTCGGCCCGGTGGACGAAATTTTCCACAACCCGAGCCATCCGTACACCTACGCACTGCTCGAATCCGTCCCACACGAGGACAGAGAGCGCTTGACGCCGATCGACGGCAACGTCCCCGACCTTATCGACATGCCCGAGGGATGTCACTTCGCGCCGCGGTGTCCGTGGGCCAAACCGGAGTGTACGCAGGGCGAGATTCCGAACCTCCAGCACGGCCCCGACGACATTGACCATCGCGCGAAATGCGTCCTCGAAGACTTCGACAAGCGAGAGTACATCGAAGAACACGAGAGCATCTCGACCGAGGGACACGAAACGGGCGAGTCGTTGGTGACGGTTGACCAACTGAAGAAACATTACTCCCGCGCGGACGATTTCCTCGACAAGTGGCTCGCGAAGGAAAACCAGAGCGTGAAAGCGGTCGATGGAATTTCCTTCGACATCTACGAGGGCGAGACGCTCGGCCTCGTCGGGGAGTCCGGTTGTGGCAAATCGACTGCCGGTCGCTCGCTCCTGCGCCTCGAACAGTTGACCGACGGACGCGTCGTGTTCGCCGGAACTGACCTCGGCGGATTGGACAGCACTGGTCTCCGTGAGACGCGAAAGGACATGCAGATGATTTTCCAAGACCCGCTGTCTAGCCTCGACCCCCGGATGACGGTCGGCCAAACCATCGCCGAACCGCTTTCGATTCACGGTCTCGCGAAAGGCAATCGCAAAGAACGCGTTACCGAACTGATGGAGAACGTCGGCCTGGAACCCGGCCAACGCGACCGGTATCCGCACGAGATTTCGGGCGGTCAGCGCCAGCGCGTCGGCATCGCCCGCGCGCTCGCGGTTGACCCCGACTTCATCGTCGCCGACGAACCGGTGTCGGCGCTCGACGTGTCCGTGCAGGCCCAGATTATCAACCTGCTCGAAGATTTGCAGGAAGAGTTCGGTCTGACCTACCTGTTCATCGCCCACGACCTCTCCGTGGTTCGCCACATCTCCGACCGCATCGCGGTGATGTACCTCGGCGAAATCGTGGAAATCGCGGACACCGACGAACTGTTCGCCGACCCGAAACACCCCTACACGCAGGCGCTCCTTTCGGCGATTCCGGAACCCGACCCGCGGGCGGACACCGACGACCGAATTATCCTCGAAGGCGACGTTCCGTCGCCAATCGACCCGCCTTCGGGCTGTCACTTCCGTACCCGGTGTCCGAAAATTATTCCGCCGGAGGGAATGGACATCGACCAACGGGCGTTCCGCGAAGTGATGGATTACCGCGAGCGGGTCGAAGATCGCGCCATCAACCTCGAATCCGTGCGCGAGCAAGTCGTGGAGGCCGATGCCCCGGTACAGGAAGCGACCGCAACCGACGGCGGGGCGGTGGCGAGCGGTTCCTTCCGCGCCGTCCTCTGGAGTCGCTTGTTCGACACCGAACCGAGGGGCGAACCCCGTGAGTTGGTCGAACGGTCGTTCGATTATCTCGAAAACGGTGATTGGGAATCCGCCGAATCGATCCTGCGTGAAAACTTCACGAGCATCTGCGAACACGAAAGCCCGGTCCTACAGGAAAGCGCACACCCCTCGGCGTGTCACCTCTACGACCAACCCGAATAGCTTGTTTTCGTGGATATCTGGGCCTTTTTGTCCGTCGTTGGCCTAAACTGGCGAACGACGCGGCGGTTTGCACCACTCATCTACGACTGAACTTCACAATCGTTTCACTGGTTTAAAATCTTTATTTTATCGGTAAAATTCCCATATAACCGATTCATATCGGACTCAGGGCGCACATCGGTGACAGATGATCACTTCGTCCTTCGAATATTTGTTGATTTATATGAGCTTTATCTACTCTCGGTTCGGTATGTTTATATGGAACATAGAAACACAGTGACGTATGGCGTCACGAAACAATGTAACTGACAGACGTAGTTTCCTCAAGGCGGCAGGCGGGGCGGCCGCCGCCGCATCGCTTGCCGGTTGTCTCGGCGGCGACGGAAACGGCGGCGACGGAAACGGCGGCGACGGCGGACTACTCTCCTATGCGCGCGGAAGCGACTCCAGTTCGCTCGACCCGCAGGCGACGACCAGCGGTGAGGACGCGAAGGTCATGAACCAGATTTTCGACCGCCTCATCCACTTCAAGCCCGGAGAAACCGCACTCACCGAGGGTCTTGCGAAGGAGTTCAACCTCGACGGAAAGACCGCGACGCTCCAACTCCGCGAGGATGCAAAGTTCCACAACGGCGAGGACTTCACCGCGGACGATTTCCTCGCAACGTACGACCGGTTCCTCAACGAGGATTCCGAATACTACATCGACAACCAATACGATGGCAACGGAAACGCCTCCATCTATGGCAACTACCTGCTCGGAAAGGTCGATAACGTGAGTGCCGACGGAGACTACACACTGACCTTCCAACTCGGTGAGCGATATGCGCCGTTCCTCGCCAACCTCGCCGTGTTCGCGCTCGCGGTGCTTTCGAAGAAACAGATCGAAGAAAACGGTGGCCAAATCGCCAATCAACCGATCGGTACCGGCCCGTTCGAATTGGATACCTGGAACACGAACCAAGGCAAAATCCGACTGACGCCGAACGGCGACTACTGGGGTGACGCACCCAAGGTTGACGAAGTCGTCTTCGAAGGTGTTCAGGACAACGGAACCCGCGCACAGAAATTGCTCGCCGGAGAGTCCCAAATCGTCGACGGACTCGGCGCTCAGCAGGCGAAGCAGATCGACGGTGAGGATGGCGTCACGCTCGAACGGACGGAAGGCCTGAACGTCGGTTACATGGCGTTCAACATGTCGCGCGTCGAAGCGTTCCGCGACAAGAACGTCCGATTGGCGATCAGCCACGCGATCAACACGAAAGCCATCGTGGACAACATCTACGAGGGACTCGCCGTGCAGTCGAGCCAGCCGATTCCGCCGGGAGTCATGGGCTACAACAAAGAACTTGACCCGTACCCGCACAACCCGGAGAAAGCACAAGAACTCCTCAATCAGACAGATTACGCCGACGGCTTCTCGTTCGAACTGGCGACGATGAACAATCCGCGTCCGTACTTCCCGTCCCCCGTTCAGACGGCGGACACGGTTCGTTCGAACCTCCAAGAAATCGGCATCGAAGTCAACGTCAACGAACAGGTTTGGGACCCGTACCTCACCTACACTTCCGAGGGTAAGCACGACGCGTGTTTCCTCGGCTGGATGACCGACAACGGCGACCCGGACAACTTCTACTACGCGCTGCTCCACCCGCAGCCGAAAGAGGACGCCGAGGTCTCGGAAAACCAAGACTGGATGGCGTGGGAGGACATGAACAACACGAGCAACAACGCCGCGTGGGCGAACAGCGAATTCATGAGTCTCATCGAAGAAGGGCAGAAGAAGTACGGCGACGGCGAGCGCAAGCAACTGTACAAGGAAGCCGGGAAAATTGCACACGACGAAGCGCCGTGGGTGTACGTCACCCACACCGAGGAACTCCGCGGCGTCAGCGACGAGGTGAGCAACTTCACGCTCGCGCCGATCAGCGGACCATACCTCAATTTGGTCGAGCTATAACAACGGAATAACGCATCTTTTTTGGTGACTGGTTTCATGCGTTTCGATAATGATTAGCAAGCGCTTTCTTCTGAAGCGTCTTCTGTTGCTGATCCCGGTTTTGTTGGGTGTTGCGACGTTCGTTTTCGCAATTCTCCATCTTTCCCCGGGGAACCCGGCGCGGTCGATGGCCGGTCAGCGCGCATCGGAGGAGTTCGTTCGCCAGATAGAACGTGATCTCGGACTCGACCAACCGATATGGGTGCAATATGGAGAGTTCCTCTTCAACACTCTCAAACTCGACTTGGGTCAGTCGTACAACATTCGGCGGGGTGTTCCAGTGACCACGATTCTGGCCGACAAACTCCCGATCACGATTGAGATGGCCGTTCTCGGCCAGATAATCGGCGTTTCTATCGGTATTCCGTTGGGGATTATCAGCGCGGTCAAGCAGAACTCGCTCACGGATCACTTCACGCGAGTCGGGGCACTGACGGGAATCAGCGTGCCTATCTTCTGGAGCGGCCCGCTTCTCATCCTCTTGTTTGCCCAGATGCTCGGTATCCTTCCGACGAGCGGTCGCATCGCCACCGAGCACTCGATACCAGCGATTACCGGTTTCATCACGCTCGACACGCTGCTCGTACTCGACTTCGAGGCGTTCCAGTCCGCGCTCCGGCATCTCCTCCTCCCGTGTCTCGTTCTCGGCATCTACCAGATGGCGCTCATTTCCCGGATGATGCGCTCGTCGATGCTGGAAGTCGTCCGGCAGGATTACATCCGAACGGCGCGCGCCAAGGGGCAGGGAAGCAAGATAACCCTGATGAAACACGGCCTTCGGAACGCGCTCATTCCAGTAATCACGGTCATCGGTATCCAGTTCGGGTCACTGCTCGGCGGTGCGGTGCTGACCGAAACCGTGTTCGGTATCTCAGGCGTCGGCCGACTGCTGGTGGATGCCATCACCGCCGGTGACTACCCGGTCGTGCAGGGTACCGTGCTGGTATTCGCGCTCCTGTTCACGCTGGTCAATCTCGGCGTTGACATCACATACTCCTACCTTGACCCGAGGATCGAACAATGAGTACGCAATCACAATCCGAGGAACAGCAGACGCGCGGAGTCGTCGCACGACTCCGCGCCTCGCCGTTCCTCTCCGAATTCCTGTCGAATCGTCTCGCCGTGACCGGTCTGTTCGTCATCCTCTCGATGGTGGCTATCGCCCTCTACGCGAGATTTTTCCTCGACCTCGGGGCCATCACGACCTCGCAACTCGGCAGCGCCCCGTCGATGGAAGGGCCGTGCGGCCACCAATCGCTCTCCGGATCAGTGGGGTCTCTCGGTTCCTGTGAGTACCTTTTCGGAACCGACATCCAAAGTCGTGATATTCTGCCCCGCGTCATGTACGGCGCGTGGCTGGCGCTGAAGTACGGAACCATCACGGTCGGTGCCTCGACGGTTCTCGGCGTTGGACTCGGCATCATCGCGGCCTACTACAGCGACCTCGCAGACAACGTCATCATGCGGACGATGGACGTGCTGCTCGCGTTCCCGGCGCTCCTGCTGGCGCTCGCGCTGGTCGCCATCTTCCCGAACGACTGGGGTCTCTGGCGTGCGGTCGTCGCGCTGACGCTCGTGTACACGCCGCGATTCGCCCGCGTCGTCCGCGGTGCGGCGCTCAAGGTGCTCGAAGACGAGTACATCGACGCGACAGTCGCGCTCGGTGCGACCGACCCGCGGGTGCTCGTTCGACACATCCTGCCGAACTCGCTCGCACCCATCACGGTTCAGAGTACGCTCAACTTCGGGCTGGCCATCATCGACCTCGCGGCGCTCTCGTTCCTCGGCTTCGGTGCGCAGGCGGGAACGCCGTCGTGGGGACTGATGCTCTCGAACGGCGTCGAAAACGGCCTACTCACCGGCGAGTGGTGGTGGTCGTTCTTCCCCGGTCTGTTCCTCGCCGTGACCGTGCTGGGCTTCAACTTGCTCGGCGACGGCATGCGCGACGCACTCGACCCCCGCATGCGTGAAACGGTAGACTGATGGATCCCCTCGGTGCGGCTCTCTTTTCGCGCGCTCGATTCGCCGCCCGATTCGGAGCTCTCGGGTTTGTTTTAGGCGGTATCGGTCTCCTCGTCGCCGTGCTGTTGGGCGATTCAGTGCGGTTCGCCAGCGCAAACGTCTTTGCACTTGGCGCGCTCGCGTTCGCGCTCGGCTTGCTCGGTTGGTCCGGGTCGGTGTTCGCGGGTGCGGCTATCGAAAACATGAACGAACGGCTCGATTCGAACTCCGACTGGACGGAAGACGATTCTCGCCGTGCGATGACGGTCATCGGTAGTGTCGGCGCTGGCTGGATGGTCGGCGTAAGTGTGATGACGCTCGTCTTGCGTACGGCATATTAGGCCGTAAGCTTTTTGTCCAAATATCATAGTTAAGAGTTGTATGGTCGTCCTCGAATCGACACTTGTGGGGCTTCTGCTCATGGGAATTGGGGTTGCAGTGGCGACAAGACCACAGAAAACATATAATATTCGACATAGTGTTGCCGTCGTATCTGCGGGCGAACTCACCGAGCTCGGCACTGCACGATACCAAGTCTACGGACTGCTCTGTACCCTTCTCGGCTTGATGCTGATAATCGTCCCGCTTTTCCTCCCGTAACTACAGGTTTGACGCGAACCGCTCACTTATCACTTCAAAAACCGTTTCTAGTGCGCCCGGTTCGGAAAACAGGTGACCCGCATCTCCCACGATTTCGAGTTCCCGAAATAGCCGAGTCGGTACTCGTCTGTTTTCGCTTGGTCTTCGACCCACTCGGTGACCGCGACGAGTCTGTCCGTTAGCAGTTCGATGTCGAACCGATTTTCGTAAACGGTGTCTTCGTCCTCGGTGAGTAGGTCGAACAGCAGCGTTCCCAGACCGAACTCGCGCAGCTGCTCGGCCACGAAGTTGTTTCGCGGGCTCTTCCGACTGCTTCCGCTGCCGTGTGCGAACAGGACGATTCCCGTTGCGTCTTGCGAAATTTCGAAATTTCCTTCCAGTTGAACCCCATCAACCGAAATCGCCATCTCTCCCGATTGCATGACGAGATACTATTCGGTACGCCGGTGAGTAGTTGTGACGGCTGGACGGCAGGTGAGCGTCCTATCGGAGTCTCCGTTCCGCCAGTTTCCGTTCTTCGGGCGTGTTGACGTTCACCGACCATCCGTCAGTCGTCATCGCCAGTATTGTCCTCTCCTCTACGAATCGTTGAATCGACTCCGCAAGTTCGTACTCCCCCCGAACCGACGGCTCCGTGTCGGCACAGGCGTCGAACATCTCCCGACTGTAAATCGCGAATCCCGCCGCGACGAGGCTGGGATTCGGCGGATTTTCCGGTTCCTTTTCGATTCCAAGCAGTTCGTTATCCTCGTTCACATCACAGATGGCTTTCACGCGCGCTTCCGCCGTCGAAACGAACTTGACATTTTGAACCGCATCAACACCGTCTTCGCGTTGGCGGCGAACCAACGGCTGAAGGTCGGATTGGATGATGCAGTCGCCGTCGATGCACATAAAATCTCCTTCCACGTGAGGTTCGGCCTGCAAAAGCGCGTGTGCCATCCCCAGCTGCTCGTCCTGCCACACGTAGGTTATCGGCACGCCAGCGAACGAATCGCCGTACCGTTCTCGAATTTTCTCCCCCTCGTAGCCGATAACGACGACCAGCTCGTCGGCATCGAGCTCGAGCACCGCCTCGAAACAGTGGGTGAGAATCGGCTTTCCGGCCACCGCTACCAACGCCTTCGGTTTCTCGTCGGTCAGCGCTCGGAGGCGCGTTCCTTTTCCGGCGGTGAGGACGACGGCTTGCATGCATGCACCATTTTGCAGAGTCTCTATCTATTTCTTCGGGCTACGCCCGAACGTTCTCCCCGACCGGTTCGCCGAA
Organism: Haladaptatus pallidirubidus; assembly: GCF_020700235.1. Taxonomy (GTDB): domain Archaea; phylum Halobacteriota; class Halobacteria; order Halobacteriales; family Haladaptataceae; genus Haladaptatus; species Haladaptatus pallidirubidus. The sequence continues at coordinate 2,471,133 of NZ_CP085301.1, forward strand.
CTCGCCGTTCTCGAACACCACGTTCCCGCGAACCATCGTCAGTTCGGGGAAGACGCCCGTCCAGCCCTCGAACGGCGTCCAGCCGCATTTCGAGTGGAGGTTGTCGCCGCGAATTTCCCGGGTTTCGTCCGGGTCAACCAGCACGAGGTCGGCCATTCTGCCCTCCTCGATGCGGCCTTTTCGCGGCATGCCGAACACCTTCGACGGGTTACGGGAAGTCAAGTCGGCTACGCGGTCGTAGCTCAGGTTCCCTTTGCGGGCCTGTTCGAGAAGGAGCGGAAGCATCGTCTCGACGCCGGGGACGCCGCTCGGCGCGTCCCAGATGTTCGCGTCTTTTTCTTTGCGGGTGTGCGGTGCGTGGTCGGTCGCAATCATATCGACCGTTCCGTCCGCAACACGAGCGAACACCTTCTCCCGCCGTTTCTCGCTCCTGAGCGGTGGATTCATCCGGCCGAAGGTTCCGAGTTCGTCGAGGTCGTCACGCGAGAGAAACAGGTGATGGGGCGTCACCTCGCAGGTCGCGCCGATTTCACGCGCCGCGTCAATACCCTCCGGCGTGCTGGTGTGCGCGATGTGCAGACGCGCGCCGAGTTCGTCGCCGATTTCACAGGCTCGCTCGACGGCGGCGGCCTCGGCTTCCGCCGTGCGGTAGGCACTCCACGCGTCCGTATCGTTTCCGTCGCGTGATCTCGCATCCTCGTCGAACAAATCCGCATCCTCTGCGTGAACCGTTACGACGAGGTAGTCGTCCGCGGCGCGTTCGACCGCCTCGCGAAACAGCTCTTCCTCGATTCCCATCTTTCCCGTCGAATCGGCGAGGAACACCTCGCCGAGTGCGAGAACCGGGCGGTCGAACAGCGATTCCGGTTCCCAATCCGGCGTCACACCGCCGTTGATTCCGTAGTCGATGTAGGATTTTGCGGCCAATTCCGCTTTCTCGTCAAAAGACTCGCCGTCTATCGTCGGCGGGTTGGTGTTCGGTTGATCGACAACAGTCGTGACGCCGCCCGCCACCGCGCTCTTGCTTCCCGTTTCCCACGTCTCCTTGTGCGAAAATCCGGGCTGGCGGAAGTGAACGTGCGCGTCGATTGCACCCGGAAGAAGAAGTTTTCCCGTGGCGTCTATGGATTTACCGGATTCCGTGAGCGACGACCCGATAGCGGAGATTCGCCCCGCGTCGGTGTCGATGCGAACGTCTCGCTTGCTCCCGTCGGCGAGCGTCGCGTTCCGAATAGTAAGCATACCCGCGAGTGGTTCGGGAACCGTCCTAAATCCCTCGGTCGCCGACGTGTTCGACCGTCGTTTCTTCCTCGCCAACCAGCAGATCTTCGATTGTTTCGATGACCAGCTCGACGTTTGAATCACCCTCTGCCTTGGCGATGCTCCCGACCGAATCCGGGTCGAAGGGAACGTCGAGCGCCGCATAAATCGGATCGAGGACGCTCGCGATTTCGTCGTGGTCGTCCACGACGACGACGCCGGACACGAGCGCCGCCCCGGTTCGAACGCGCTGTGCGACCCCCGCGAGCTTTCCGTTCCATTGAAGCGAGTAGTCGCCCGGGCAGAACGACCGTTGCGGTTCGCCGCGCTGGGCCGGTACGCCGAGTCGCCAGAAGGCGCGTTGAACCGCTTCGGTCGTCTCGGCGTACCGTTCCTCCATCCCTCGTCGCATATCCGCGAGTGGGACGGTGTGGGCGAAGGCGACTGTGGTTCCCGTATAGGCGACCGCCCGTCCGCCGACGCTCCGCTCGACGGGTTCGAACCCGCAGGTTTCGGCGACGGATTTCGCCACGTCAAACCCCTCGGCGCGCGCGTCCCGTCGCCCGAATGCGATTTGACGGTGTGGCGTCCACACCCGAACCGCGGCCTCGCCGCTGTCTGCCGTCTCGGAGAGCATCGTGGCTGTAACCGTCCGGTCTTCGTCTCGCGTTTCGGCTCGGCCACGAAGCACGCGCATAGCACTCCATTGTGACCCGACGTATGTAAACGCTCTCGGTCTAGAGTGAGTTGCATGGTCGGGCTTCCGCCGGAGGTTCTTTCGCGCTATCCGCGCTTTTCGCTCTACAACTCTCCCTACGCTGCACACGACGAGGGCTGTGCTATCGACCTGTATCCCGGCAGTGGTTACTCACGGCTCGGCGACGCACAGACGTCGGTCGACCGAGCGGGGAGCGAAGCGACCCGCGAGACGAGCGCGCCCAGTCCCGTCGCTGGCGAGGTGGTCGAAACCCGGACGGTGACCGCACCGCGGAAAGCCTACGCCGTAGCACACGACTACCTCATCGTGGTCGATACCGGCGACTATCTGACCCGGATGCTCCACGTGAAACCGGATGTCGAACCGGGCCAGCGAGTCGAAATCGGCGATTCGCTCGGCGAGATGATTCGCTCGGGATTCTTCGCGCCGTGGGTCGCAAACCACATCCATCTCGGATTCCGGCCGCGAGATTCGAATCCGGTTCGGGCCTCCGGGTCGCTTCCGATGGGCTGCCCGGTCGAAATAGAACCGCTCGTGTGGGACGGGTCGGGTCGCGTGGTCGCCACCGGGGACACCTTCGTCGTCCTCGATTCACCCACGCACCCAGCACCGGGCGAGCGATTTGTGGGAATCGCGGGCGTTGCAGATGGAGAAACCGTCGTGCTGGACGGCGGATTTCCACATTACGAGGGCGGCGGCGCGTTGGCGAACGGCTTTCCTACCGTTTCGGATTCCGTCTCGCTTTTCGGTTCGACCATCGGCTCTTCCGATGGTCGAACCGTGACGTGGAACGACGTTGAAATTCGTGCGAACGGAACACCGATTACCGGTCTCTCGCTGTTCGCCGCGCGCGAACAGTTCGGCGCGAAGCTCGTCTGCCCAGGCCACGGCTTTTCGGTCGGCGATTCGATTTCCGTGACCCTTCACTAACGTCGAAGAATGCGAACTACTGCGTGCGATTTCGGTATTCTTCTTTCAACGTCTGGTATTTTTCATCGTGACGCATCTCGTCCCATCTTCGTTTAAAAACCTTCGCCGCTTCGCGCTTTTTCGGGTCGGCCCACCGTTTCGGTTCGCGCTCCTTACCATCGATGTACTTCTTCTCGCAAGGATATTTCGCGTAGCGCATCGCCCGAGTGAACCCCATCTGACAGTATTTCCGCGCCATATCCATTCCGACGAAATCGCCGTTTTCGCGGTATCTTTCGTACTTCTTCCCGAGTTTCCTTGCGGATTCCTCTGCTGACTCGGAGTCGGCGTACGACCAGTGCGGAAGCAGTTCGGATTTGTACGGTTCGGCTTTGAACACGCCTTTCTCGCTCCCGTCGATTCCGTACTTTTCGACGTACTTTTCGGGGTGTTTTCGGTAGTCAATGTCGTCTTCCGGACTATCGTTTTCCGATTCGTCGTCTTCTGGCACTGGCTCCGGATTCGGGTTCCGAGATGTTGGTTCGTTCGGCTAACGCGATGGGCAGGCCGTGACCTACCTTTCCCTTCGAGTCGTTGATTTCGGGAAGTTTATTCGAATTCCACGTCGTCCAACTCCACGCCTTCTCCGAACAACCACGCCGAGTGTTCCACCGCGTACTCCTTGTGGCCTTCCTCGACGTATCCCACGGCGTCCTCCACGATGACGGGTTTGAAATCCCGCAGTCCGGCGCTCCCGGCGGTGTGGAGGACGCAGACGTTTGCCAGCGTCCCGCAGATGAGCAGGTCTTTGATACCGTGAGTGTCGAGATAGCCTTCGAGGTCGGTCTGATAGAACGCGTCGTAGGTGTGTTTCGTGACGACGTGGTCGTCTTCGCGCACGTCGAGTTCGTCTACGATTTCCGTCTCCCACGAGCCTTCGACGACGTGTTCGCCCCAGCGGTCGAACTCGTCGTAGTAGTGTGCGTCCTCGAACTGTTCCGGCGGGTGAACGTCGCGGGTGAACACCACCGACGCACCCGCCTCGCGTGCGCGTTCGAGCAGATTCTGAATCGGGTTGATAACGTCCTCGCTTCCCGGCGCATAGAGGCTTCCGTCCGGGTGACAGAAGCCGTTTTGCATGTCAACGACGATGACGGCGGTCGAATCGGGGTCGAAGTTCATGTCGAATTCTATGGCCGGTTCGAACCAAACCGTTTCGGAAGTCTCTGATCTATCTTCTCACATCACATTCACGACCTTTTTTACACAGTAGTCCTACCTGTCCCCTACAGGAATGCGAACGATCACCGTTGTCGCGGTCGCTCTCATGCTCGTCTTGGCCGGGTGTTCATCGACTCCCACCGAGGACACGACCACGAGCGATCCCGACGTGACGAACACGACGCAAACCCCCGACACGCCATCGGGCGAGAAAAAAGCGATTCACCCGCCTGACCCCGAGTCCGACGTGTTGGGATGGGAGGACGGTTACTGGTACAACGAGACGGTCAACGTCACCCGTGACGACGGACTGAACGACTCGGAACTTGACGCCGTTGTCAGTCGGTCGATGGCCCGCGTCGAGAAGATTCGAGGGTTAGAGTTCGACAAAAAGGTTCCAGTGAAAGTTATCTCGCGCGACCAGTTCCGGAGCGAACAGAGTCGACAGACGACGTCGCCGGAGCGGACGTTGTTCGACAACGTCAAATTCGAGGCGCTGATGATGATCGACGAATCGACCGACTCAATCGCGGTGCAGACCAAAAACTCCGGGTCGTCGGTCGGCGGCTACTACAGCCCGGAAAAGGAGTCCATCGTTATCATTTCGAACAACCAGAGTTCGCCCAAGATGAACGAGATTACGCTGTCACAGGAGTTGTTCCACGCGCTCCAAGACCAGAAATTCGGATTCGACTCGTTCGATCAATCCACCCGCGAGCGCCACAACGCAATCGACGGTGTCGTCGAGGGCGACGGCAACTATCTCGATTATCTCTACGAACAGCGATGTAACAACGCGTGGAAGGGAACGTGCCTGATGCGCGATCAAAGCGAGAACGGTGGTGCCGGCCAGCTCGCCAACATCGGCCCGTATCTACTCAAATTCCAACCGTACAGCGATGGCCCGCCATTCGTGAAGCAAATCCACCAAGAGCAGGGCTGGGAGGGTGTCAACGCACTTTACGAGAATCCACCGGCCAGCACCGAACAGATAATTCATCCCAAAAAGCACCCGGCCGACGAGCCAGCCCAAATTACCGTACAGGACAGAACCAGCAACGGCTGGGAACGCTTGAAGCCGGAGGGTCGTCCGAACTTCGGCGAAGTCGGCGAAGCGGGTATCTTCTCGATGTTCATGTATCCCGCCTACGAGAGTCAGGGTGGCGCACCCATCATCCCTCCCAATCAGTTCATCAACAGGGACAGCGAGGGCAACCCACAGGAGTTCAACCCGTTGAACTACCGAAGTACGCCGACTGAAGGCTGGGACGGCGACAAAATCGTCGCATACACGAACGACAATACGCCGAGAAACGAGACCGGATACGTCTTTAAAACAAAATGGGATTCGAAACAGGATGCCACCGAGTTCGTGGACGCCTACAAAAAACTGCTCAACTATCGCAACGCTGAGCAAGTCGATGGCCGACAGAACACGTGGACGGTGCCCGACAGCACCGGTTTCGGTGACGCCTTCTACGTCCAGCAGAACGGCGACACTGTCGTCATCGTGAACGCGCCGAAAGTGAGCGACCTCTCCGACGTTCGAAGCGGTTCCGCGCCGCAGGCGTAACTCCGACTCTTTCTCGATATCGTTTTCCGAAATCCACTCTCCCGACAAACCCGGTGGTTTTTCGCTGTCGCGGGAAATATCCCCGGTATGAGCAACAGGTGGTGCGCGTGAGCGACCGATTCGACGTGGTTTCCGAGGATGCGATTCGCGACGGAACCGCGACGGACGCCTACTTTTTACGTACCGAGACGACGCTCGAAGCCGCAGGAAAGAACCCGCACGTCGTCGCGGAGGTAACTGCCGACCAGTTCCCGACCGGCGAGTTCGAACTTCTCGCCGGTCTGAAAGACGCGGCACATCTCCTCGAGGGATTGCCCATCGACGCGGACGCGATGGAAGAGGGGCGACTGTTCGACGGCGGACCGGTGTGTACCATCGAAGGCCGATATCTCGATTTCGCTCGGCACGAAACCTCGCTTCTGGGCTTTCTATCCCACGCCTCCGGAATGGCGACGAACGCGCTCGAAGCGCGCGTCGCCGCGCCGAACTCCCATCTCGTGAGTTTCGGCGCGCGACACGTCCACCCGTCGATTGCGGCGGTCGTGGAACGATCTGCCCTCATCGCTGGATTGGATGGATTTTCGCACGTCGCGGCGGGCGAAATCCTCGGCAAGGAACCGAGCGGCACGATGCCTCACGCACTCCTCATCTGTTTCGGCAGTGGCGAACAGGAAGAAGCGTGGCACGCCTTCGACGATGCGGTCGGCGACGACGTTCCCCGAATCGCGCTCTGTGACACCTTCTCGGACGAAAAAGACGAGGTGCTTCGCGCGGCGAACGCGCTCGGCGATTCGCTCGACAGTGTTCGAATCGACACCACCGGCTCGCGCCGGGGTGACTTCCGTCACATCCTGCGCGAACTGCGCTGGGAACTTGATTCCCACGGCTTCGAGGGCGTGGACATCTTCGCCAGCGGCGGACTCGGTTCCGACGAACTCCGCGAACTCCGCGACGTGGCCGACGGCTTCGGCGTCGGCAGTCACATCACTAGCGCGGAACCGATTGATTTCGCACTCGATATCGTGGAAATAGAGGGTGAACCGGTGGCGAAGCGGGGGAAACTATCGGGTAAAAAACAAGCGTATCGAACCGCGGAGGGCGAGCATCACGTCGGACTCGCGCGTCACGATGCTGATGCAGACGGTGAGCCGCTACTGCAACCGCTCATTCGTGACGGTGAAATCGTTCGAGAGTTCGACGTAGATTCCGCCGCTCGTCGCGCTCGCGACGACGCTTCGCTTGTCAGCTTCTGAATTCGTTCGATTAGTCGATTTTTAAATCCGTTCGATACTCCCTTCTGGTTTTCGCTCGCGGAACACTGGCCCTTCGATGAGGGTGACGAACACGTCGTCTTCTTCCCACGCGCCGTGGGGAAGTCCGGCTTTCCGACACGCCCGGTCGAGGTATTCGAACTCGCTCCAGTTGTGTTCTGTGGGGAGCGTCGGATACATCCACGCGTGCTTGCCGTTGCCTTCGACGGCGACGCCGTGGCGGCCCAGCTCTATGTCTCGCGTCGGGTTGTCCGTCAACATCGTGTTCTCGACGATGAACACGGAGATGTTGAGGTTCGACAACTCGGCCGGTTCGATTTCCGACCCGCAGGAGTCGCCGCTCGCCGCCGCGATGGCGGAATCGACGATTTGGTGTCCTAACTGTTCGCTCGTGTCGTAGGCACCAGCGCACCCACGGAGACTTCCACGCCCACGGGTGGACTCCAGCCGGACGAAGACGCCCGTTCGGGCGTAGAATGCTTCTCGCATACTGCCCGGTTGCTCTCGTTGTCCATTGATAACATACGAATTTACTGCCTCCCGTGCGAGTTCTACCGCGCGCGTGCCATCCTCGTAAGAGAGGGCTACTGCCTGTGCCTCAGACATACAAGTTCCTTATGCACAGAAGCATCTTCAACGCTTCCCTTCAATCTGGCTGGCTTTAAGCCCCCATGACTACGAGGACCGAACGGCTTAAACGCGAGTATGAACTAGTTTTCCCCGGCAGAGGGAGCTCGGTTCCCGCGGATAACGGTTCCGGCGTACTACCGGAACCCACGTGAGGAAAGTCCCCCCACCGTCCGAGCAGGCAACCGAACGCAAGTTCGGAGTGGGAGACCACTGGCTCTGGAACAGAAACGAGACCACTTCGTGTGACCGATGCAGTGCGCGAACCGACCCGAGAGGGGAGGGAGTTAACCCACTAAGGGCGCGTGACGAACGTCACGCCACGTCGTGTTGACTCTGTCAACGCGCGGATCACGAAGAATGGATGGAACGGTGAATCCTTGCCGGTGCAAGTCCGTACCGCACAGGTAGCTCGGACACACGGTGCGGACGCTTAGCCGAATGCCGAGCTGAACAGAAGGGGGCTTACTCCCCTCAGCCGATTTTCAGATGCCGAACGCGAATGCCAGTAGTGCGACCCCTGCGAGTACCTCAACCGCGACCATCGCCAGGGCGGCGCTTGCTTTGATGTGCGTCATACTACACCCAGTTACGCGGTGGACGGCTACCCCAATAAGTGAGAACGATGGTTACGAATCGTTTCCGTTTTCAATGGTCTATTAACGGATTGAACGGTTTTGAACGGTGTTTTTCACTCCAAAAGTACCGATGAAACGCTCTGGAACGCGGGGCAACGAACGTCAGTCGCGCGTCTCGTTATTAACTAACCGGAAATTATTTAATAAGAATGGCCTAAACTGGCCCCGTTTTCTGGCAGAGAAATTAATAACTCTTCGGTGACTACGGTTCGGTAATGAGCAACAACGAGGCTGAGACGCTTCGTCTCTCGGTTCCCAGTATGGATTGTGCATCCTGCGCCGGGAAAGTAACGAAAAGCGTCGAATCCCTCGACGGCGTCGAGGGAACCGACGCGCAGGTCGCCTCGGGACGATTGGTCGTCACGTTCGACGCGAGCCGCACCGAGACGAATGCCATTCGAACCGCTGTCGAGAGCGCGGGCTACGAGGTGGACGATACGCGAACCGAGACGCTTTCGGTTCCTAGCATGGACTGTCCGTCCTGCGCCGGAAAGGTCGAAAACGCGCTTTCAGACGTAACCGGCGTCGTGGAGTACGACACGCAACCGACGTCGGGCCGAGTCGTTATCACGACCGTTTCGGACGCGTCACGCGACGACCTCGTGGCGGCCGTCGAAGCTGCGGGCTACGAAGTCGAACAAATATCTGGCGCCGATTCCGACGGTTCGGCAGCCGACTCTCCGCACGCTGTGTGGACGAGTTCCCGTGCCCTGAAAACGTGGACCGGAGGCATTTTCCTCGTGTTCGGACTGGTGTTCGAATTTCTATTCCCAGCTTTGAACCCCGAACTATTCTCCGCGGTTGGCGCGCCGTTCACCGCGGCGGACGTCGGCTTCCTCGCGGCCACCGCAATCGGTGGGCAGGAAATCGTCCGAAACGGCTACTACTCCGCGAAAAACGCCAGCCTCGACATCGACCTGCTGATGTCCGCGGGAATCATCGGCGCGCTCGCCGTCGGTTTGTACTTCGAATCCGCGACGCTTGCGGTGTTGTTCAGCGTCGCCGAACTCCTCGAACGGTTTTCGATGGATAGAGCGCGAAACTCCCTGCGCGAACTGATGGATCTCTCGCCGGATACGGCGACGGTTCGGCGCGAGGGAAACGAAGAGACGGTTCCGGTCGAAGAGGTTCACGTCGGGAACACCGTGGTCGTTCGTCCCGGCGAGAAAATCCCGGTCGATGGCGACGTGCGCGAGGGAACGAGTTCGGTTAATCAAGCACCAATCACGGGCGAAAGCGTTCCGGTAGAGAAAGAAGTCGGCGACGAAGTGTTCGCCGGAACGGTGAACGAGGAGGGCTATCTCGAAGTCGAAACGACCGCTGAAGCGGGCGATTCGACCATCTCGAACATCGTGGAGATGGTCGAGGATGCGCAGGGCAATCAAACCGACCACGAGCAATTCGTCGATCGATTCGCGCGCTACTACACCCCCGTCGTGGTCGTCGGGGCGATTCTCACCGCCGCGGTGCCGCCCCTTCTCTTCGATGCACCGTTTCAGGAGTGGTTCGTCCGCGGACTCACGCTCCTCGTGGTGGCCTGTCCCTGTGCGTTCGTCATCAGCACGCCCGTCAGCGTGGTTTCCGGAATCACCAGTTCCGCGCGAAACGGCGTTCTCATCAAGGGCGGCGACCACCTCGAAGCGATGGGCGAACTCGATTCGGTCGCCTTCGACAAAACCGGTACGCTGACCAAGGGCGAACTGACCGTTACGGACGTTCTCTCGCTCAACGGAAACAACGCGGACGACGTGCTCCAGTGCGCCCACAGCATCGAACGCCGGAGCGAACACCCAATCGCCGAGGCCATCATCGACCATGCGCACGAGCGAGGCGTCGGCGAGCGCGAGGTGTCCAACTTCGAGAGTCTGACCGGAAAAGGCGTCCGCGCCGACTTGGACGGCGTGACTCATTACGCTGGAAAACCTGCACTGTTCGCCGAATTGGGCTTCGACCTCGAACACACACATCTGACGACTGATGGAGGCAGCGCGATCGTCCAGCAGGGCGAGACGGTCGAATCGCTCGAACCAGAAAGCATCTGTGACGGTCGGGAGGACTGCCTCGACCTGCTCGCGGAGGTCGTCCCGCGCTTCGAACAGGAAGGAAAGACAATCGTCCTCGTCGGAACCGAAGAGGAACTGGAGGGCGTCATCGCCGTCACGGACGAAGTTCGTCCCGGCGCAAAAAGAGCCGTCGAACGACTCCACGACCTCGGCGTCTCACGCGTGGTGATGCTCACGGGGGACAACGAAGGCACCGCCCGCGCAATCGCGGAACAGGTCGGCGTGGACGAGTTCCGGGCCGAACTCCTCCCCGAGGAGAAAGTGTCCGCCGTCGAAGAGCTCACCGAGGGCGGCGTCGCCATGGTCGGCGACGGTATCAACGACGCGCCCGCGATGGCCGCCGCAACCGTCGGAGTTGCCATGGGCGCGGCCGGAACCGACACCGCCATCGAAACCGCCGACGTGGCCCTGATGAGTGACGACCTCTCGAAACTGCCGTACCTCCGCAAACTCGCCCGAAAGGCGAACGGCGTCATCCGGCAGAACATCTGGGCGAGTCTCGCCGTGAAAGCCGTCCTCGCGGTGGGCGCGCCGTTCGGACTGGTGAGCGTCGCTCAAGCCATCATCATCGGCGACATGGGGATGAGCCTCGGCGTGACGAGCAACGCGATGCGACTGGCAGGGGTTAAACCGGACGACGAATAGAGTTCGAGATACCGGCTCCCCACAACGACTGATAACCTGCAGACCGTACCCTTTCCGATGGCGCACGACCACGACACCACGGGGGAGTCCGCCGATTCCACAGCCGATACCAGTTTTCGCGCGCTGACAATTGCACTGGCTATCAACACGATATTCTTCGTCGTGGAACTGGTCGGCGCACTCTACTCCGGGTCGGTGACCCTGCTGGCGGACGCGGTTCACATGCTCGCCGACAGCGCGAGCCTCGGCCTCGCGCTGTTCGCGGCGTGGATTTCCGCGCGTCCCGCCGACGCCCGGCGAACCTACGGCTACCAGCGCGCCGAGGTGCTCGGCGCGCTGGGTAACGGACTCCTTTTGCTGGTCGCGGTCGGCTATGTTCTGTTCGACTCGCTTCGCCGGTTCGGCAATCCGCGGCCAATCGACGCCGAACTCGTGGTCGTCGTGGGCGCGCTCGGACTCCTGGCAAACCTCGCTGGTGCGTGGGTGCTGTCGGAACACCGTGGGATTTTGAACGTCGAGGGCGCGTTTCTCCACCTCGTCGCGGATGCACTGGGGAGCGTGGCGGCGATTGCCGTCGGCATCGCGCTCGTGTTTACCGACTTGTACGTTCTCGACCCGCTGTTCGCCGTCTTCGTCGCGCTGTTGGTGCTGTACTCCGCGAAAGACCTCTTCGCCGAGAGCCTGAACATCCTGCTTCAGGGGACGCCGTCCGGAATCGACGTGAACGAAATTCGTGCGTATCTGGCCGAACTGCCGGGCGTCGTGGAAGCCCACGACGTTCACGTCTGGTCGCTCAGTTCGACGCAGTACGCGCTTTCCGCGCACGTCGTGATCGATGAAGGCGTTGACCCCGACGCGGTACTCCGACACTGTCAAATGGAACTCGGCGAGCGGTTCGGCATCGACCACGCGACGATTCAGGTCGAATCGGCGTCCTACACCCACACCCTCGATTTCGACTGTACTTTCCGAAATCCCAAGGCTTGATACCACCGCAGCCCGTCTATACGATAATGACGCGGCGCGCCCTCCTGCTCGTCCTCTGTCTCGTCCTCTCCGGTTGTGCTAGCATCCAGTTCGACATGCCGACCGAAGTAGAACAGGTCGGAACGACGGGGCCGACATTGGACGAATCGACGCAGGGGACGGGACAAACCGCTTCCGAGGGGGCCATCGCAGACCGGTCGAACCCGTGGGGCGAATCGGTCGTGACGGTGGCGATTAACACGAGCGCGAACTCCGACCGCGAGTACCGCGAGGAGGTTCGGCAGGCGCTCGACTATTGGGAGGAAAACAGCGAACGGTACGCGGGCTATGCGATTCAGTACGAACTCGTTCCCGACGCGGAGAGTCCCGACCTCGTGGTTAATTTTGTGGAGAACGTCGAAAGCTGTCCGCGAGTCGAGCACGCCGCGGGCTGTGCGCCCTACATCACGAATTCGAACCAGATTTCCCGACCCATGCACATCGAGGTGGACGATTCGTTTTCCAGCGATTCGACGGTTCACATTCTGAAACACGAATTCGGCCACACGCTCGGTCTGAACCACAGTTCCGCCCCGCAGTCGGTAATGTCCTCACAGTCGGCACTCGCCTCCCGACCCATGACGGACGCGACTGACCGAGAGTTGCCGTGGACCGACGCCGAACTGACGGTGTACCTCGGCCAGACGAGCGATAGAAAAGCAGTTCGAGGCCAAGTACAGCATGCACTCGACTACTACGCCGACGGAGCGGAGGGAACCGTCCCGTCGAACGTTTCGTTCACCGTCACCGACAACCGGGCGAACGCGGACATCATCGTGCAGTCCCCCGACGAACTGCCGTGCAATCCGGGTTCGAGCGGTTCCTGCGGCGGTATCCGCGGAGCCGACCCCGACCAAGACGTCGCGCTGGAGGAGTACGACAGACTGACCATCTCGGTTTCGGGCGTCGATACCGACGCTGTCGGTTGGTACGTCGGCTACTGGTTGGGACACGGGTTCGGTCTCGACGAGTCGGAACTTGCCCCGCCGTTTCGGGATGCGTCGGCACGAGAGCGACAGAGCGAGTGGTGGACGTAGCGCGAATTATCCCTCGAAACCGTCTTCCCACCTGAACGTCCCGTTCCGCTGAACGACTTCGCCGTCAACTTCCATCCGCGAATCGTCACTCATGTCGGTTATCATATCGATGTGAACCGCGCTGTCGTTACCGGTTTCGCCTTCGGGGAGGCAGGCGTCGTATGCGCGTCCGACCGCGAGGTGAACCGTATCGCCCATCTTCTCGTCGAACAGGATGCTGTCGGTAAAGCGGTCGATACCGCGATTCATCCCGATACCGAGCTCGCCGAGCCTGCGCGCACCCTCGTCCGTGTCCAGGATGTCGGCGAGGACGTCCTCACCGACTTCGGCGCTGAAATCCACTACCTCGCCGCCTTCGAACGTGAGGTGGACGTTTCGGATTCGCTTGCCGTGATGTGTCATTGGAACGTCGAAAAACACCTCCCCTTCGGTGGCGTGCGGCGCGGTGAACACCTCGCCGCTCGGCAGATTGTGCGAATCGTGGGCTACCGTCGCGCAACTGTTAACCGCGGTTCGCTCTTCCACCGACATCGTGAGGTCGGTGTCCTCCTTGACGATTCTGACCTCGGTTCCTTCGTCCAGAATCGTCTTCATACTCGCCATCTCCGCTGCGAGCGACTCCCAGTCCTGAAGGACGGCGTCGTAGACGAACTCCCGATACTCCTCGTAGGCCATCCCCGCCTGCTGTGCGTGGGCGCGGGTCGGATGGAGCGTCGAAACCCAGTCGGTTTCCATGCGGCTTTCGCGGATACCCATTCGCGCTTTGTTGTACGCTTGCTCCGTTTCGCCCGGCACGTCGGCTTTCGCCGTCGTATTGGTACTTCCGGCGAGTCGGAGCACTACGTCGGCGTTTTCGTACATCGTCAGTTCGTGTTTCGGATTTTCGTCGAAGTCGCCCTCGTGTCCTCGAAGGAACGACCGCTCGACTTCGTCGGAGTTGTACACCGTCAGGAGGTTCGCTCCTCGTTCGCCCAGTTTCTCGCCGACCGCCACGGCGAGTTCGTGCGCCCCGTCGTCAACCAGTACCACGACGTTGTCACCCGCTTCGACCCGTGCACTCCAGTCTACCAGCACCTCGGCGTGTTCGTGGATTCGCTCGTCCATACTCGCCAATCGGAGACCGGAAGAAAAGTTCTCCTGATTCAGTGTTGCTACCGGCTTTTCCATCGTGATCTACAGACGCGGCGACTGCTCCTCGATGACGTCCGCGAGCGAGAGCGCGATTTTCCGGTCGGTGACGATACCCACTGATTCCTCATCCTCCACGATTGGAACACATCCGACGCCTTCGTCGGACATCGTTTACGCAATCTCCACGTGCGTGGCGTCTTCGGTTGCAGTAACTACATCGGTCGCGGCAATATCGCTGACTGTCTTGGTATCCCCCCGAGGACGGAGCGACGAGAAGTCACAGAAAGACGATGGCTAGCAGCGAAGACGACTGCAATTGGCGAAAGAACGACCGCAATCAGCGAGAGACGACCGCGACCAGCGTGAACGCACCGATCGCAACCAACACGATGGTTCCTCCCGCCGCGAGTCCGTAGGCGTAAGATAGCGCGATACCGAAGATAACGGCGATTTCCCCGATGATCACGCCGATGACGAGCGACTGCCGGAAACTCCGCGCAACATGTGACGCAGCGGCGACGGGAACCACGAGCATCGCGGCGACGAGGATAACGCCCATGATTTGCATGGACGCGACGACGACTAACGCGGTCAACACGACCAGCAGGCGGTTGTACCGTCGTACCGGAATGCCGGACACGCGAGCCGCCGTCTCGTCGAAGGTGACGGCGAACAGTTGCCGTCTCGTGACGCCGACGACGCCGACGACGAGCGCCGACAGCGCGACCATCACGGAGACGTTTTCGGACGTCACGGTCGCCAGACTGCCGAACAGATACTGGTCGATGCTGACCGCGATACCGCCGTCGGAGAGGCTGATGAGGACGCTTCCGAGGGCGAACCCGCCAGACAGCACGATTGCCATCGACACGTCGCCGTAAGCGTCGGTGTGTTCCGCGAGCGCCTGTATCGCCAACGCCGCGAACACCGACACTACGAGTGCGGTGAGATATGGCGATACGACGACGTCCAAACTCCCGAGGAACAGTCCCACCGCGACCCCCGCGAACGCCGAATGGGCTAGCGTGTCTCCGATGAGCGCCATCCCTCGGTGGACGAGGAACGATCCGACGAGGGGTGCGACGAGGCCCACGCAGAGTCCCGCGATGAGGGCGAGGCGCATGAACCGATAGCTCAGCATCTCCACGAAATCAATCATGGTCGTGGTGAAGTTGCCGCTGGTTCGCCCCGTAAGCCTCGGCCAGCACCTCGCTTGCCTCGAACTCGTCGGTATCCCCGTGGAAGTACAGCTTTCGATTCAAGCAGGCGATTCTGTCGGCACGTTCGGTGACGACGCCGATGTCGTGTTCCACGAGAATGACGGCTAAACCGTCCTCGTTCAGGTCGTGCAGGAGATTGTAAAACTCCTCCCGCGATTCGGCATCGACGCCGACCGTCGGTTCGTCCAACACGAGCACGTCCGCGTCGGCGGCCAACGCGCGGGCGATGAACGCCCGTTGTTGCTGGCCGCCGGAAAGCCGGGCAACGCGGCGGTTCGCCAGATTCGAGATTCCGACGGTTTCCATCGCGTACTCGACGGCCTCTCTGTCTTTTTCTCGGGTGAATCCGAACCCGAGGAGGGAACTCCGTCCCGCCGTGACGATTTCTCTGACCGTCACGGGCATCCCGGAAACCGCCGTCACATTCTGTGCGACGTAGCCGACGCGTCCGCCCTTCCTCCCCTTTTGGGGCGGTTCGCCGAACAGGCGAACCGTCCCTTTGTCCGGCGTTTGCAAGCCGAGAACGAGTTCGAGGAGGGTACTCTTTCCCGACCCGTTCGGGCCGACGAGCCCGAGGAACTCGCCGTCCTCGACCGTCAGTGAAACGTCGGAAAGAACCGGTCGGTCGCTGTATCCGAACGTCGCGTTTTCAATTTCCGCGACCGTCATTTCGCTCCGAGTGCCGTTTTCAGCGACGGGAGATTAACTTCTTCCATGATTTCGATATAGCCCCACTCCTTTTCATTCCACGCTTCCGTGACGCTCGGAATCGGCGTAATCGAAAGGTGGTCTTTCGCGTCTGTTTCCGAGACGAGCTGTTTCGCGGCTCTATCGGATTCGAACACCGGTGCAAGGACGTGTTCGATGTCGTGTTCCTCGATGAGTTTTTGCGCGCGCTGGACGTCCTTCGGACTCGGCGACGAATCCGGTGCGAGTCCGGTCAGGGCGTGAATTTCGAATCCGTATCGCTCGCCGAGGTACTGAAAGGCGTTGTGTCCCGCGACCAGCACCGCGTTTCGCTCCGTCGATTCCAGTTCGGATTCGAACGTCGAATCGAGTTCGTCCAACCGGTTTCGGAAGTCGTCCGCGTTTCCGGCGAGTGTCTCGCCGGAAACGCCGTCCATCTCGGACAGTCCACTTTCGATGGTCGAAACCGCCTGCTTTGCTCGTTGCGGGTCGAGCCAAAAATGTGGGTCGCTGGTTCCGTGGTCGTGACCGTTTTCGCTCTCGTCGTGCTGGTCGCCGTCGGTTTCGTTCCCGTGGATTTCCCCTCCGTGGTCGTTTCCGTCGTGATGGTCGCCCTCCTCGTGGCCGTGGTCGGTTTGGTTTTCGTTGGTTTCCTCTTCGTGACCGTCTCCGTCGTGATTTCCGGCCTCGTGTTCACCTTCGTGTCCATCTCCGTGCCCCGGCGCGGACAGGAGGGAAACTCCGCGTCTGGCCTCGACGATTGTGATTTCCGGACGGTCTTGTTCGACGTTTTTCACCATTCTGTCGGCCCACGGCTGGAATCCTTCGCCCATATAGACGACGGCATCGGATTGCATCGCGTCCCGTTGAACCTGTGCGGACGGTTCCCAACCGTGGCCGTGCTGGCCGATTGGCACCAAACTTTCGACGGTTGCGGCGTCGCCCGTGATATTCCGTGCGAAATCTGTCAGGACGAAAAACGACGTTTGCACCGTGGTCGAATCGTCCGACCCGTCGCCGGAAGAAGACCCGAGACATCCGGCAATCGTCCCGCTCGCAAACAGCGCGCCCCCCGCCTTGAGAGCACGTCTTCGAGTGATGTTCGTCATTATCCTATTAACAATTTTGGAGCACCAGTTAATAAGTTCTGCTATTGTGGCATTAGACGTTGTTAATCAGTGCCGCCAGTCCCGCCAATCCCGTCGATCGACGGGATTGGCGGGATGCAGCACTTCTGGATAGAAACGTCGCTCGTGGCACGCACCGCCACCAACTGGTTCGCATTCTTACTGGTGATTTTCGCTCGAAAAAGCCCGACGAGAGTCGAGTAACCGTTACGGGAAGACGAGAACCGTCGCGTGCTCGGTTTCGAGCACTTCGACTTCTTCGCCGCTTTCCGCGCGATACTCCTCTTCGATTTCGACCCAGTCGCCGTCGAGAGTGACCTCCTCGCCCGCGGCGTCCAGCGTGAGTTCGCCGTGAGTGTCCAACTGGGCCTTGAGTTCGGCGGGGTCGGTCGTTTCCAGCGCGCCGACGACCGCGCCCGCTTTATCACGGAATTTCGGCCCGATTTCGGAGTGGTCGGGCGAGACGCCGACCGGCGCGAGTTCGACGTTCGGCCTTCCCTCTTCCAGATACACCGGGGCGTTCACGGCCTCGCTCAGGTCGTAGGTGTCCGGCTTTCGTTCGGCATCGCTGTACAGTTCGATGCGGTCGAGCTCGGCGTTGAGTGCCATTCCCTCGTCGGATTTCCACGCCCGAACTTCGCTCGCGACTTCGGCGATGATTTCGCCCGCGAGTTCGGCCTCGTCGTCGTGCATTTCGACGTCCGGCCACCGCGACTGACTGATGCTCCCCTCGGTTCCGGGGAGGTGGCTGTACACTTCCTCGGTGAAGAACGGCGAGAACGGCGAGAGCATCCGAATGATTGCGGAGAACGTCGTGTACAGAGCGTGTTGCGCCGCGTTTCGCTCGCCGGGACGCCCTTCGTAGAGACGACCTTTGACGAGTTCGAGGTAGTCGTCCGCGAGGTCGTTCCACACGAACTCGCGGAGCGTACGGAGCGCACTGTCGTACCGATATTCCTCCATGTCTTCACTGACCGAATCGGCGGTCTGTGACAACCGCGAGAGAATCCAGCGATCTGCGTCGCGGTAGGCCGGGTCGCTGATTTTCGGCGTGCTCTCGTCGAAGTGGTTCAGCGAGAACTGGAAGATGTTCCAAATCTTCGTGAGGAAGCGCGACGCGGAGGTCGCCTCCTTCGGTTGGAACTGAACGTCGCTTCCGGGTTGGCCACCGAGAACCAACGCCTGCCGGAGCGAGTCGGCACCGTACTCGTCGATGGCCTCCCTCGGTGTGACGACGTTGCCCCGTGATTTACTCATCTTGTTGCCGTCCGGACCGAACACCATTCCATTGATGAGGGCGGTGTCCCACGGATGCTCGTCCGTGAGTTCGCCGACACGGAGGAGCGTGTAGAATGCCCACGTTCGGATGATGTCGTGTCCCTGCGGGCGGAGCGAGACGGGTTCGAACTCGTCCAGTTCGAGGTCGTCCGGCCACCCGGAGATGTGGAGCGGCGTGATGGAAGAGTCCATCCACGTGTCCATCACGTCAGTTTCGCCGATCCACGAGTCCGCGCCACACTCCGGACAGTCGCCGATTTTGGGGTCGGTTTCGGTCGGGTCAACGGGGAGTTCGTCGATTTCGGCGAGGTGCCAATGTCCGCAGTCCTCGCACTCCCACGCCGGAATCGGGGTAGCGAACACGCGCTGACGGGAAATGACCCAGTCCCAGTCCATGCCCTCCGCCCACTCCTCGAGGCGCGAGTGCATGTGGTCGGGAATCCACTCGACCTCCTCCGCCTTCTCTAGGATTTCGTCCGACTGCACCTTCACGAACCACTGCTCCTTCGACAGAATCTCGATAGGCGTATCACAGCGCCAGCACGCGCCAACCGACTGCTCGGTCAGTTCCGAATCGTTGAGGTAACCCTCCTCGTCGAGCGTCTCGGCGATTTCTTCTTTCGCTTCGCTGATGGTCAGTCCCTCGAACTCGCCTGCGAGTTCGTTTAGGTGGCCGTCCTCGGTGAACACCGGGCGAAGGTCTAAGTCGTGTTCGGCCCACCAGTCCACGTCCTGTTTGTCACCGAACGTACAGATCATCACGGCGCCGGTTCCGAAGTCGCCATCAACGTCGTCGTCGTCGATGAGTTCGACCTCCTGTCCGAACAGCGGCACCTCGAACGTCTCGCCGATTCGGTCGGCGTAGCGTTCGTCGTCGGGATTGACCGCCATGCCGACGCAGGCCGAGAGCAGTTCCGGGCGGGTGGTCGCAATCTCGATGTCGTCGTTCTCGACGCCGTCGAACGTGACGTAGTAGAGCGTTCCCGTCCGGTCTTCCTTCTCGACTTCCGCGTCCGCGATTGCGGTCTCACAGCGCGGACACCAGTTGACGGGATGTTCGTCGCGGTAGACGTACTCTTCCATCTCGATGAACGACTGCTGGGTTTTCGCCCAGTACTCCTCGTCCATCGTCCGGAACTCCGCGTTCCAGTCGATGGAGAAGCCGAGTTCGTTCATCGTCTCCTTCATCGAGTCGATTTGTTCCTCGGTGTGTTCGATACAGAGGTTGCGGAATTTCTCCCGAGAAACGTCTGTTCGGTGGATGTCGTGGTTTTCCTCGACTTTCACTTCCGTGGGCAGTCCGTGGCAGTCCCACCCCTGCGGGAACAGCACTTGTTCGCCCTGAAGACGGTGATACCGCGCCGCAAAGTCGATGTAGCTCCACTGGAGTCCGTGTCCGATGTGGAGATTCCCCGTTGGGTACGGCGGCGGTGTGTCGATGACGTACTCCAGATTTCCATCCGGGGTGTATATCTCGGAGTCTTGCCACTCTTTTCGCCACTTTGGTTCTATACGCTCGGGTTCGTAATCGGTTGGAACGTCACTCATGGATACAAATTCCTGTCGCTGTATGGTGATTCGGTGAGAAACACGACCGGCTTATCGTCTGCACTATAGACGTACTACCGACACCATCGCGCTCATATCTGTGACTGTGCGCGTCTTCGCTGATAAAGGTTCCCGTCCAACGATGTCCCGAATCAATTCTGAACCGTCCTATATCTGTGAATGAGGGCGAACACGCCGATGGTTCCCAGGGCGGCGGCAACGGCCTGAAACAATCTCGTCAGGTGTTCAAAAATGA
The DNA here is from genome assembly GCF_020700235.1 of Haladaptatus pallidirubidus. GTDB lineage: Archaea > Halobacteriota > Halobacteria > Halobacteriales > Haladaptataceae > Haladaptatus > Haladaptatus pallidirubidus. The sequence continues at coordinate 2,491,368 of NZ_CP085301.1, forward strand.
ATAGGAAATATGGTATCGCCAACAGAATTGCAATGGCCGACAGAAGGACGATGATGATGTTTAGTCGTCTAACGATTCGGTCGTCGCTCATTTCCAATACGTTACACCGATTAGTTATTTGATTGTACCGGATACAGAAGTAAAAATTGTCTGTAAATTTGAAATGTTTCGTCGTCCCCGCCGGGTTTTCACTCGAAATACGAGCGTTTTATGTATTCGGTCTCGCTGGTTCGGTTGTCGTCGGGCCCGCTGATGCATCGGTTACCGGCAGTGACCGAGTCACTGTCACTGAGGTCGTGGATGGTGACACGCTGGACGTTCGGTACTCGGACGGAACGACGGACACCGTCCGACTCCTCGACGTCGATACGCCTGAAACGCACGGCGGGAACACGCCCGACGAGTTCGAAGGAGTTCCAACCAACGATGCAGGTGAGGCCTGTCTCGCCGACGAAGGTGAAGATGCCACGTCTTTCGTGACCAGTCGACTCGAAGGAAAGCAAGTCACCTTGAAATACGATTCCGAATCGGACAAACGCGGTTACTACGGGCGACTGCTGGCTTACGTCTACTACGGCGGCGAGGACTACAACGACAAACTCATTAACTCCGGACGGGCGCGAGTGTACGATTCGACGTTTTCCAAAAGCGACAGCTACTACAGCGCTGAATCGAGTGCTCAGAGCGAACGTAGGGACTTGTGGCGGTGCCGAAACGCTGGCGGTGCGGGCGACATCGACATCGAGACGATTCACGCCGACGCTGCGGGGAACGACAACGACAATCTGAACGACGAGTACGTCGTCCTCGAAAACACCGGTTCTAGCACTATTTCGCTCTCCGGATGGACGATTTCGGACGCGGCGGGCCACTCGTACACCTTCTCGGATGCGTCGATCGCACCGGGCGAAACAGTCTCACTCCATACCGGAGGCGGTTCCGATTCGAGCAGTGACGTGTACTGGAGTCGCAGCTCTGCCGTTTGGAACAACGACGGCGATACCGTCTTCCTCGATACCGACTCGGAAAGTCGGGCGACGAGTCGCGCGTACTAACGATAAAGAATCCATCCTTTGCGGTGCGCCGTCGCTCTACATTCCGTCGAACGATAGATCACCAGGTCGTTACCGAGGTTCGCAGGGAACGGAGCCCTGACGCCGTCTCGTTCGACACCGAACGTCGCGACATCGCGCGGTTGCAGAGCGGGTGTACGCGACGCGGGACTTCCGTTAACCGTTATCGCCTGTCGTTTTCAAAGCGTTCATGAGAAAGCGGATTCGCCACAGCTTCGCTACAGAACGTACTGCGGTTACTCCGTGTCTCCGTACACGTCGAAAGGAGGATTCCGAGGCGCCCTCGACGAATAGAGGGGCACTCGACTCCGGCGCCGTGGTTTTCTTCAACGTGATATTTATGCCCTTTCCAACTCCCCTTTCAATATGACCGTTTACGAATCGGAAATTCCCGGCGTCGGCCACAAGTTCGAACTCGAACTTGACGGCGAGGAGCGACTCGTCGTCATCATCCATCACGATGGAAAGCGCGAACTGTACCGCCGTCCATCGCCGAACGAGGATAGCGTCAAACTCGCCTCGCTGACGGGCAAGAAAGCCCGCCAGCTCGGATCGATTCTCGAAGGTGCGTACTTCCAGCCGGTCGAAATGGACGAGTTGAACGTTCCGCTCGGGGAGTCTATCATCGAATGGATGGAGGTAAAAGACGAGTCTCCGCTGGTCAGTCAGACGCTTCAAGAGGCGGGAATTCGGCAGCGAACCGGCGTCTCTGTCATCGCAATTCAGCGCGGCGACGAGACGATCGCGAACCCGAACCCCAACACGACTATCGACTCGGGCGACATCCTCGTCGCCATTGGTACCCGTGAGGAACAGGCAGAGCTTTCGGACTTACTCACTACCGACGAAGAGGGCAGCTAAACAACCGATGGCAGACCCGCTCCTCGTTCAGTTCGGAATCGCAGTGACGGCTATAGCACTCATCGGGGCGCTCGCGTCTCGCATCCAACTTTCCGTCATTCCCGCGTACATCATCGTCGGCATCCTCGTCGGCCCCAACGAACCGACGTCCGTCGGCGGTCTCTCGCTCCGGCTCGTCCAGACCGGCGAGTTCATCGACCTCCTCGCGGAACTCGGCATCGTCTTCCTCCTGTTTTTCCTCGGATTGGAGTTCAGCCTTCAGCAACTCGTTTCGAACCGCGACCGACTGATCAAAGTCGGTTTCGTGGACCTCGGAATCAACTTTCTCCTCGGTCTGGGACTCGGCGTCCTGTTCGGCTTCTCGTGGCTCGAATCCTTTTTCCTCGCGGGAATCGTCTACATCTCGTCCAGCGCCGTGATAACGAAATCGCTCATCGACCAGGGCTGGATTGCGAACGCGGAAAGCGAACCGATTCTCGGAACGCTCGTCTTCGAAGACATCTTCATCGCGGTGTATTTGGCCCTGCTGTCGGCGGTCGCGTTGGGTGAGGGAACGCCGACCGACGCCGCGATTTCCATCGGCGTGTCAGTGGTATTCCTCGCCATTCTCGTCGCAGTTGCGTGGTACGGTTCGGAGTACATCGAACGACTGTTTCAAACCGAATCGAACGAGCTATTCCTCCTTCGGGTGACGGGAGTCACCGTCCTCATCGCCGGAACCGCCTTGGCGATGGGCATCAGCGAAGCAGTCGCCGCCTTCTTCGTCGGGACGATGTTCAGCCAGACCGACCACGTCCACCGAATCGAGCAGGTGCTTTCGCCGATTCGCGACCTGTTCGCCGCCATCTTCTTTTTCTCCATCGGCTTGGCCACGGACATCACCCTGCTGGCGGACGTACTCCTCCTGTTGGGAGTTGCGGTGGTCGTTACGACGGTCGGCAAGTTCGCGAGCGGAACCGTTTCGGGACGCTTCTACGGCCTCGATCGAACGCGTTCGTTCCGTGTCGGGTTCGGGATGGTTCCCCGCGGCGAGTTCTCGCTGGTGTTATCGACCCTCGCCGTAAGCGTCGGAACCGGCGCGCTCGGCGATTTGATACCCGCGTTCACCGTCGGATACGTGCTCATCATGAGCATCCTCGGAACGCTGTTGATTCAGCACGCGGATAGGGTAACGAACGCGTTGGAAACCACTCTCGCGTAGTCTCCGACCTGAACCGCAACCACTACCTCTCCCCCACCTTCACCTATCGCCATGCAACTGGGCGTCATCGGACTGGGACGTATGGGTCGAATCGTAGTGGACAGAACGCTGGACGCAGGGCACGACATCGTGGCCTACGACGTGGCCGAGGGCGCGGTCAAATCCGCTGCGGAGGCAGGTGCGGAACCCGCCGATTCGGTTGCCGACCTCGCCGAAACACTCGGCGACGAGAAACGAATCTGGTTGATGGTGCCCGCCGGAGAACCGGTGGACGCCGCGCTGGAGGATTTAGAACCGTTCCTCGACGGGGACGACGTGGTCGTCGACGGCGGAAATTCCTATTTCGAGGACTCGGTTCGACGCGCCGAAACTACGTCTGCAGCGTACCTCGACTGCGGAACCAGCGGCGGCCCGGCCGGTGCCGAACTCGGATTTTCGCTGATGGTCGGCGGGCCGCAGTGGGCTTACGACGAACTGACGCCGGTGTTCGACGCGGTGGCGACTAGCCCGGATGGCCACGATAGAATGGGGAAAGCGGGGTCGGGCCACTACGTGAAGATGGTTCACAACGGTGTCGAGTACGCACTGATGCAGACCTACGGCGAGGGTTTCGAACTGCTCCACGAGGGTCGGTACGACCTCGATTTGGAAGCCGTCGCCCGAACGTGGAACAACGGCGCGGTCATTCGTTCGTGGCTCCTCGAACTCTGCGAAGAGGCGTTCCGCGAGGAAGGTACCGATTTGGGCGACGTGGCCGACCACGTCGCAGGTGGGTCGACCGGAACGTGGACGGTACAGGAAGCACTGGAACAGGAGGTTCCGGTCCCGCTCATCTATCAGGCGCTCGGCGAGCGATTCGACAGTCGAGCAGAGAACCGGTTTTCGCGGCGGTTGGCCAACCGACTTCGGTACGGCTTTGGTCGGCACGAAGTCAAGCGAGAGTAATTCCTGCGAGCACCGTTCTCGTTCACTTCCGTCGGTCGTTCTACTACTACGCTATGGGCCAATATCTCCCGTTGACAGTGACGACAGCGGGCGATTCAAGAGCGATACAGCTGAAGCGCAATCAGGAAAACTAAAAGAAGCGGGATAATCGGGGCTGCAACTTCGAGCGGAACTACGACTAGCAATACCACGGACATAACGACGAATTCGAGCGCTATCAGAACGCTCACAACTTCGATTGGGTTGGCCATTTTCAACATTTCTCTTTCTATTACTGTTAATTCTACGGACCGATTCGGTTAGTGGTTAAACGACCGCCGCTCCGCTTCCACTCGTCAATCACAATGCTGTTAAACCACCGTTCCGTAGCTTCCGCCATATGGTAAACGAACTGGGTCTGGGACTCGGGCTACTGCTCACGCTCACCGTAGTGGCTCTGCACTTCACTAAGGGAACCAAGTGGCGCACTGCGGACGACATCTCCCAAGAAGTGCTCGACCGACGCGCGGCGAGTGTCCCCGAAACCGACTTCCCCGAACCGATGAACCGCTCCATCGGTGGTGGCGGTGGGGTCGCCGTCGGTGCCGGTGCGGAAGGCGAACTCGAAGGCGAAGAAGGCGAGGAAGAAGACGCGGGCTTCGACCCCGAAGCGATTCCGGAGGACGAAGTCGAGTACTTCGAAGTCGAGTACGTCAAAGAGGGTTCGACCATCGAAGTCGCCAGCAACGAGACGATTCTCGAAGCGGGCGAGGACGAAGGTTGGGACCTCCCGTACTCCTGCCGCGAAGGGTCGTGTCTCTCCTGTGGTGCGAAAATCGCCGAGGGAGAACCGGATGACGTCATCCACAGCAACAACGACACGCTGAGCGACGACGAACTCGACAACGGATACTTCCTGTCCTGTACGGCTTACCCACAGGCCGACATCAGCGTCGAAACGAACGAAACCCCGTAATCGGTCGTCGAACTCCTGTTGGCGACATTCGTCTCACTCTTCTCACATAATTCGCGATTCAAAGCGCTGAAATTCTCCGAAACACAGTCGAATACTAGTGACGGAAACGCAGGGTGTGATTACCGAAGCGCGTCTTTCGCGGCCGCTGGTTGCGCTTGCGTGGTCGATTGTCTTCGGATGGATTACTCGACGGATGGGTACCGAAAGGGCCGAAAACACGGAAACGCGATGGCGTTCTCGATGGTCACGCGATTCGCTTCGAATCAATCTCTCATCGCGTTCGCCGGACGAGCCACTGAGAAAGACGTATATTGTAAAATCTATAATAAACTACCATGCCAGAAGGATACGTTTGCGACGAATGTGGCGACTTTCTCACCGTCAAACCCCACTCGTTATTCCGGTTCGGCCCCGGGGGGCGGGAACAAGACCGCGAGTTCACGTTTTGTGAAGATTGCGCGCCGAAAATCATCAAAGAACACGGGTGGTCGATTCCCAGCCGGAGCGATGGAAAGCCGGAATAATCTCCTCTGCCATCTCGCTCGCGCCTTCTGAATCGTTCGAAACCCGCGGTTCAAGCGCTCCCTACCACATACTTATCAGGATATTAGTTAACATGGTGTGTTACTAATTTCCATCCATGCTCCTCCAGCATCACGACGATGAATACGCGGTTCGAAACCCTGCCGACCTCGCAACCGTTCGACAAACACCCGATGGCGAGTGGATTGCGGAAGACGCAACCGGCCGGTCTGCTCACGGTTCGACGCCTGCGACGGCAATCGCCGCATTGAAAAGATAACGGCGAATCGACGGGACTCAGAAGACACCGGTTTCCGGAGCCACGTCTAACCCTGCCGCGATTTCGTTTGCTTCCGCGCGAATCGCGTCGGCGTCGGCCACGACGACCTCACCGTTTTCTTGAAGCACGTCTCCGGCGACCATCGTGAACTCTACGTCGTCGCCGTGCGCCCCGAAAACGGCGTGCGAAAGCGGGTCGTACAGTGGCGTCGCGCGGGTTACGTCGGTCGTCAAGCCGACGATATCGGCCTGCCAGCCTTCGCGGAGTTTTCCGACGCGCTCGAACCCGGCGGCGCGAGCGCCGTTTATGGTCGCCATTTCGAAGATAGTTCCCGCGGGGGTCGCCTGTGCATCGAGCGCGTCCACCTTCTGAAGGAGGCTCGCCTGTCGCATCTCGGTGAAGGGGTCGAGCGTGTTGTTGCACGGCGGTCCGTCGTTGCCGAGCGCGACGTTGATTCCCCGGTCGAGATAGTCGATGACAGGCGCAATTCCGCTGGCGAGTTTCATGTTCGAAGAGGGGCAGTAGGTGACGTGCGTTTCCGTCTCGGCGAGCACGTCGCGCTCCGATTCGTCCGTCCAGACGCAGTGGGCGAGGACGACGTCCTCGCCAGTCAACCCGACTTCGTCGAGCCAGTGAATGTTTCGGTGGCCGGTGTCGGATTCCACGGTGACGATTTCGTCCCGGTTTTCGCTCGCGTGGGTGTGGATTCGGACGCCATCGTATTTGTCGGCGAGTCTGCGCGCACCGCGGAGACACTCCTCGGTGCAAGAGACGGCGAATCGCGGCGTTACGGCGTAGCGAATCCGGCCATCGTTCGCGCCGTGATACCGTCGAATGAGTTCTTCCGTCGTTTCCAGCCCCGTTTCGGTGTCTTCGTGGAGTCCGTCCGGGGCGCGTTGGTCCATCAGTACCTTTCCGATTCGACCGCGGATTCCCATCTCCTCGGCGGCGTCGAAAGCCCGATTCGCGTGTCGAACCGAAAGGTGGTCGATGCAGGTGGTCGTCCCGCTCTCGATAAGTTCGAGATAGCCCAGTCGGGCGGCGGCGTACATCTCCTCCGCGTCGAGACTGGCCTCCATCGGAAGGACGTATTCGAAAAGCCAGTCGAGCAGTTCGGCGTCGTCCGCGATTCCCCGTCCGAGGCTCTGTACCGAGTGAATGTGTCCTCCGACGAGTCCCGGAAGGAGGAGGTCGTACTCGTCAACCTCGTGTTCGGCGTTATTGTCGAGCAGTTCGGCGCGCTCGCCGACCGCTTTGATTGTCTCACCGACAACGACGATCGCCCCATCTTCGATAATCGTCGTCGCGTCGGCGACGACTGTTCCAGTCAGTATCATAGCTGTCGCTTCGTACCGTTTCCAACGGTGGCCGTGACGGGCATGAGTACTTCGGTTTGGGTGTTCCGTTCGTCTGGTCGCGGTGAGCATCACCGAATTTCATCGGCGCTTAATCCCGCTTTCCACGGGTTTAGGGTGTTTTTAAACTGAATTTTTCGCTCGGGAGGCCCTTTGTAGTTCCTGCGTATACGACAGCAAAAGAGCGCATTGGTAGATATTGCCACCCGAATTCGGAGTCGAAATATTGAAACGGTGTTATTTCGTTCCGAAAGTACGATGACTAGCACACAGCCCAGCAGTTCGATTACGGAGGGTGGGCTGGTGCGACCGATGTTCGAACTCGCGTGGCCGATAGTCGTTATCCAGCTTCTACAGGTGATGTACAACGTCGCGGACACCTTCTGGCTGGGTCGGTTATCGGCCAATGCGGTCGGCGCCATGAGTATCGCGTTCCCGCTCATCTTCTTCCTTATATCCATCGCGGGCGGGTTCACGACTGCCGGGAGCATCCTCGTCGCCCAGTACACCGGAGCCGACAGTGAAGGGTCTGCGGGGAAAGTCGCGGGTCAAATTTTGTCGTTCGTGGCGCTCCTCTCGGTCGTCCTCGGAACGCTTGGATACTTCCTCACCGAGCCGATGCTCGCGGTGATGCCGTCGCAGGGAGCGACGACGGTGGACGTCGTTCCGCTCGCCCGCGACTACATGGAGGTTTTCTTCCTCGGCTTGCCGTTCCTCTTCGGCTTTTTCGTCTTCAGTTCGCTGATGCGAGGCTACGGCAACACCCGCACGCCGATGCGAATCATGTTCGTCAGCGTCGTCGTGAACGTCGTTCTCGACCCACTGCTCATCTTCGGCTGGGGATCGTTCGAAGGACTGGGCATCCAAGGGGCCGCGCTCGCAACCATCTCCGCTCGGGCGGTTGCAACCGTCCTCGGTCTTTACATCCTGTTTGGGACGAACGCCGGACCGGACGTGCAAGTCGGCGACCTCGTTCCGGATCTCGGATACATCTGGGACATCGTTCGCCTCGGAACGCCGAGCGCGCTCGAACAGTCAACCAGTGCGATGGCGATGATTACGCTGACGGCGATGGTCGTGCAGTTCGCCCCGCCCGTGGTCAGCGCTTACGGACTTGGTAATCGTCTCGCCTCCCTCGTGTTTCTCCCGGCGATGGGGTTGGGTCGCGCGACGAACACGATGGTCGGACAGAACCTTGGGGCGGAAAAACCCGATCGAGCGGAGCGGGCCGTCTGGCTCGCGGCGAAGGTCGGTTCCGCCGTTATGCTCGCCGTTGCAATCGTTGCAGCACTATTCCCCGGCCCAATCGTGGGCGTCTTTATGGCCACAGGAACGCCGGAGGCCGCCGCGACCATCGAATTCGGAAGCGAGTATCTTCGGATTCGCTCGGTCGAGTTCGCGTTTATGGCACTGCTGCAGGTGTTGCTCGGCGCGTACCGCGGAGCCGGAAACACGAAGACGGCAATGGCGTTCTCGATGGTGACGCTCTGGCTCGGTCGGGTTCCCGTCGTCTACTATCTCGCCTTCGTTCGGGATATGGGGCCGACCGGCGTTTGGGTCGGAATGGCCGTTGGCAACGTCGTCGGTGCGATCGCCGCCGCGCTCTGGTTCACTCGCGGAACGTGGAAGAACACTGTCATTGACGACACCAGTGCTGTTGTTACCGACGGCGAAGGCGACTGATTTACTGCCTTGGAGGTTTAAGCGTGCCATAATAAAATGAGTAGAACTGGTAGGGGTCAGCAATGAGTCTGGCGAGCGTCGCAGAACAGGTCCGATATAGTTCCTGTCCGACGGAAGAAACGAAACACGCTGGCCGAAACTACGTCCCGGGTGAGATACGATGAGCAACGTAGATGTTCTCCTTATCGGTATCGACGCGGGTTGTCTGCCAGTTTTCGAACGCCTCTACGAAGACGACGTTATTCCGAACATCCGGTCTATCTGTGAGGATGGTGCATCCGCCCCGCTCGAATCCCAGATGCCGCCGTGGACACCGAGTGCGTGGCCGTCGCTCTATACGGGCGTCAACCCCGGACAACACGGCGTCTGCGGGTTCGTCGGCTACGAGGGCTACGACTTCCACGTTGTCAGCGGAAACGATGTCGAGGAGCATTCGATATGGTCTCTGCTCGACAAACACGGTAAATCGAGCGTCGTCGTCAACGTACCCGTCACCCACCCGCCGGAGGAAATCGATGGCGCGATTGTTCCGGGATTCATCGGACCGGAAGACCCCCGGTGTTATCCGGAAGGGCTATTGGATGAGATTCGTGACGCAATCGGGGGGTATCGGGTGTACCCCAACTACACTCGCGGTGACACCCGACTATCCGACGACGAAAAGATGGACGAGTACACGAACCTCGTCCGAATGCGCGGCGAGGCGTTCCGCTATCTCACCGACAAACACGAACCGGACTTCGGGTTCGTCCAGTTCCAGAAGACGGATACCGTCTTTCACGAGTTCAACGGCGATTGGGAGAAGGTGAAAACCGTTTACGAAGAGGCCGACAAGCAGGTCGGCAAACTGCTTTCGGAGTGTGACCCGAACACGGTTCTCATCGCCAGCGATCACGGAATGGGCCCCTACGACAAGTACGAGTTCCGCGTCAACGAGTTCCTGCGCGACGAAGGCTACGTGAAGGCGCGGAAGGGTGGAAAGGGTATGCCGTCGTGGAATCCGATTCAGGAGGAACTCCGCGAAGGGAAGGATACGAAAACGTGGGAGCCGAGCACCTTTGAGCGAATGGCGGCGAAGATGGCCGAGTTCGGTTTCACCGCCCACCGGATCAGAACCGGGCTGGAAAAAGTCGGGCTGGCGGAAATCGCAAAGCAGTACGCGCCGAAAAACGTCGCCCGAACCGGCAACGAGCAGGTCGATTTCCCGAAATCGACCGCCTACATGCGCGCCCGAACCGAGTTGGGCGTCCGAATCAACTTGCGCGGCCGTGAACCACAAGGTATCGTTCCCCCCGACAAGTACGACGAAGTACGTAACGCCCTAATAGAAAAGCTCAGTGCGGTCGAAACGCCCGACGGCGAACCCGTGTTCGGCGAAGTCGCGCCCCGAGAGAAGTACTTCCACGGGAAAAACGCCGACAACGCCCCGGACATCGTGACGATTCCGAACGAGATGGGACAGTTCCTCTCCGCGCAACTGCTCGGCGATTACTTCGCGCCGCCGACCGAACCGTGGAATCACAAAATAGAGGGTATCGTGGCCGCGAAGGGACAGAGAATGGATCCGAACGGAATGCCGACGAAGGCCCATCTCTTCGACGTTGCGCCGACCATCATGTCCGCGTTCGGAATTCCGTACAGCGACCGAATGGACGGTGACGTGATTCCGGTCGTCGATGATATCGGCTCACAGAGCTATCCGGAGTACGACGAGGACGACGATGTTTCGATGGATCGCGAAGACGAAGCGGGCGTCGAGGAGCGACTGGCAGACCTCGGCTACATGCAGTAGTTTCGAATCGACGTATTCGATTCCATCGTTGAGCCTATCCGACAGGCGGCCATCCCCCTTATTCGCTTTGCTCCCGAACGTGTTCAGGGGTTTCCATGAACACGAACGACTCACCGGAAACGGACGGAGTACCGGGAACAGATGACCTGCCCGGAACGGACAGTTCACTTTGGCTCGAAACGACCGATACCACCGATTTCGAACCGCTTCAGGACGACCATCGAGTAGACGTTGTGGTCGTCGGCGGCGGTATCGCGGGTCTTTCCGCCGCGATGGAACTCAAAGATGCCGGACGAACCGTTTCAGTACTCGAATCCGACAGAATCGTCTCCGGAGTGACGGCGCGGACGACCGCCAAGTTGACGAGTCAGCACGGGCTCGTCTATCAGTCTCTCGTCTCCCAGTTCGGGCGCGACCGTGCTCGCCAGTACGCGGCGGCGAACGAGACCGCTATCGAAATCGTCGCCGAACGGGCGGAAGATTTGGAGTGTGATTTCCGTCGCCGACCCGCCTACACCTACGTTTCCGACGAAAAAGACCGTGGTCAGATTCGACGGGAAGTGAACGCCGCACGAAAGATCGGCTTGCCCGCCTCCTTTACGGAGGATGTTTCGGGTCCGTCGGACGCGGTGGCCGCGGTTCGGTTCGACGACCAAGCGCAGTTCCACCCGCGAAAGTATCTCCTCGGGCTAGCCGACGAGATTCCCGGCGACGGATGCGATATTTTCGAGAAAACGAAGGCGACTGGCCTCGATTCCGGTTCGCCGTGTATGGTCACCACGGAACGGGGAACCGTAACCGCGGATGCCGTCGTCGTTGCAACTCACTTCCCGTTTTCCGACCCGGCTGGATATTTCGCCCGTCAGTTTCCGAAGCGCTCGTACGTGCTAGCGACTCGAATCTCCGACCCGCAACCGGAAGGGATGTACTATCGCCCGGGCGAACCGTACTTCTCGATTCGCCCGCACGAAATCGGCGGCGAGGAGTTCGTCCTCGTCGGCGGTCAGAATCACAAGACGGGTCAGGGTGGCTCGACCGCCGACCGATACCGCGCCGTCGAGCGGGAGGCGAGAAACCAGTTCGACGTCGAGGAAGTGGTTTACCGGTGGTCGACGCAGGATTATCGAACGGTGGATTCCGTCCCGTTCGTCGGCCCGATCGCGCCGTGGATGGACGACATCTACGTCGCAACCGGGTTCGGCGGGTGGGGAATGACGAACGGTATCGCCGCGGGTCGGATTCTCGCCGACGAGATCGCCGGGTCGGGAAGCGAGTGGTCGGATGTCTTCGACCCCGGTCGGTTGCCGTCCCTGTCGGACGCGAAACCGCTCGTTCGAGAAAACACAAACACGGGAAAACGATTCGTCGAGGACTGGGTACGGAAACCGAACGTAACGCGCGAATCGAACGAATCACTTCCGCGAGGGGAGGCGCGCGTGACCGGGAAAAACGGAAGTGCTATCGCTGAATATCGGGACGAAGACGGCGAACTCCATCGCGTTTCGGCGGTTTGTACGCACCTGAAATGCGTCGTCGCATGGAACGACGCGGAGAAAACGTGGGACTGCCCGTGTCACGGGTCGCGGTTCGACTGTGACGGAAAAGTCCTCGATGGGCCAGCAGTTCGCGACCTTCCAAAGAAATAAGGCGTCTCTGCGAGCTGATTCGGTTGTGTTGAATCGATACGAAAATTATTAAATCACATACTGATGTCATAAAAATATTTACCGGATTGCTACACAACTGGTGGTGCGAACGGCATTCGTCCATAGATTTAGTATAAATGTGGGCATCTTTGTCTATCTCCGCACTTCGAAGCAGATTTATATACATGGGAGCGGAACGATTTCCCCATGTCCCAGAAAAATGCGACCGAGTTCGGAACGTTCGGTGGTCGACACGTTCCCGACGCGCTCGAAGAACCGCTCGAAGGACTCGCGGCGGCGTTCGACGAGATTTACGACTCCGACGAGTTCCAAGACGACTTTCGCTCCTTACTGGCAGATTTCGCGGGCAGACCGACGCACATTTACCACGCGAAGCGCCTCTCCGAGGAGTACGGCGCACGAATCTATCTGAAACGCGAAGACCTGCTTCACGGCGGGGCGCACAAAATCAACAACTGTCTCGGGCAGGCACTGCTCGCGAAAAAAGCGGGGAAGGAGCGTCTCATCGCGGAAACCGGCGCGGGCCAGCACGGCACCGCATCCGCCATGGTCGGCGCGCTGCTCGACATCCCCACAGAAATCTACATGGGGAAAAAAGACGCCGAACGCCAGAAGATGAACGTCTTCCGCATGCGCCTGATGGGCGCCGAGGTGAACGAAGTCACCCACGGCGACTCAGGCCTCGCGGACGCGGTGGACGCCGCGTTGGAGGATTTCGCGCAGAACATGGAGGATACCCACTATCTCGTCGGGAGCGTCGTCGGCCCCGACCCGTTCCCGCGAATGGTGCGTGACTTCCAGTCGGTCATCGGCGAGGAAGCGAGAAAGCAGATGCAGGAGAAAACCGGCGGACTCCCCGACGCCGCCGTCGCCTGCGTCGGCGGCGGGTCGAACGCCATCGGGCTGTTTCACGCCTTCCGTGACGACCCGGTGGAACTGTACGGCGCGGAAGGCGGCGGCGAGGGTTCGGATTCGAAACGCCACGCCGCGCCGCTCGCCAGCGGAAAAACCGATATCCTGCACGGGATGCGAACCCGAATCTTGAACGATGACGTGGACGTTCACTCCGTTTCGGCGGGGCTGGATTACCCCGGCGTCGGTCCGGAACACGCTCAGTTCCGCGAATCCGGCCGTTGTGAGTACCACGGCGTCACCGACGATGAAGCACTCGCAGCCTTCCGCGAATTGAGCGAACTGGAGGGGATTATTCCCGCGCTCGAATCCAGCCACGCCGTCGCGCTGGCGAAGCAGATTGCTGAAGACAAGAACGAGGACGACGTGATTCTCATCAACCTGAGCGGTAGAGGAGACAAAGACATGGAACAGGCTGCCGAAATGTTTGACTTGGGAGAGTAGACCGAGTCAGAATTTTCCGACTTTCTGGTCACTCGTTCTGACGACAGTTCGAACAAAGTCCGTCTTTGAGGTACACTCCAAGCACCTGTTCTCCACATTCGTCACATTTTTCCAATACGTCTGAAGACATCAGTCGATTCGACTGTGGTAGTTGTATAAAAATATTCGTGTCGATTTCGGTGTCGGACTGGTTCTGATTCCGAAAATCCCAGCTCAGTAGTCCACGAGGGTCACGTCGCTGTACGTCGCCATGTTCCCGTTCTCCGCACGGGTCACGGCGGACTGGGCGTTTACGAATCCGGAACCAGCGTTCCACGGTTTGTAGTCGCTTACTGCGTCTTCTGCCTCCGCCGTAATCGTGTTCAGCAGTTCTGCGGGTGTCGGCGATCCGCCGTTGTTTTGCCGATAGGCATCGACGACGAGGGTGGCGATTCCGGCGACCGCTGGACAGGCCATGCTCGTCCCGCTGATGGTCGCGTACCACAGGTCAGTGTCGGCCCCCTGTAGGTTGAGTGGATGCGTCGGAGCCATCGTGCTAACGATGGCGTTTCCGGGCGCACCGATTCCCGGTCGATAGATTCCGAGTGGACCGGATGCTGACCCCCCGTTGCGGTACTGCTCCAAATTATCGAGCGCAGTCTTGCGCTCCCAGTTGCTCGGGCTAGTGCTCGCCTTGCGCCCGCGCGAGGAGAAGTCCGTAACCGTCTTGTCGTCCCTCGTCGCGGCAACACCCAGTACGTTGGGTGCTTTTGCATACTGATTGAGCGTGTTCGTGTCCGGGCCGGAGTTGCCTGCCGCGAACACGGGCAAGAGGCCCTCCTTCCAGGCCTCCCACGTAGCGACGTTGAGCGCGTCGTCCGGGTTGAAGTCTTCGCCGTTCGAGGAGCCGTAGGAGTTCGAGACGATGGAGATGTCCGTCTCGCCCGCCTTCTGCCGCGCGAGCAGGTGGTCGAACGCGGCCACCGGTTTCACGATGAGCAGTGCCAACCCCGCTGAATAGACGGTGAGGTCGGCGTCGGGAGCCATCCCTCTCTGCTGACCGTCGCTTTCCGTTCCGTCACCAGCGACCGTCCCAGAGCAGTGAGTTCCGTGACCGTTGTCGTCGGTGTCTAAGTCCCCGGCCGGAACCCAGAGGGTCGGTTCGCCGAGCGGGTTGCCCGCCCACCGCCAGTTCGCCACGAGGCTCGAATCGAGGTCGGGGTGGTTCCCGTCTACTCCCGAGTCGATGACTGCGGTGTGAACGCTGTCTCCGGTGTAGCCGCTCGACTGCACCTCGGAAACGTTCGTCACCTCCCGCGTATCCTCGTTGTAGTAGTCGAGTTCGACGTTCTTCTGTATATACTGAACCGAGTCCCAGTCGGCCAGCGTTTTCAATTGATTCACCGAGAGTTCGGTGTAACCGATAGGAAGTACTTCGAACTTGTGGTAGCCATTTACGAGATCAAGTGCGCCCAACTGGTCGACATCGTCGTTGGTATCGAACACGACGAGGGACTGCTGTAGCGCGCTCGTCGCGAGGTCGAACGCGCTGTCGATAATCCCGTCACCCGCACTCGCAGTGCCGCTGAATGGTATTGCCGACGCGACCGCCGCCGCGCCAGTTGCTTTCAGAAATTGCCGCCGTCCGTGTGGTTGGGTATCAACCATCCCGAATTCAACTCTGAAATAAATAAACTAAACATTTTCCGCCAAGAGTTGAAAAATCTCCCACCATGTAATTTCCGGAAAAATGACGGTAGATCAACTGATTTGTCGTTTATTTCTACGGAACCGGTTCGATGTTCTCGCCCTGATAGTCGCCGTCGTAAGTGGTTTCGTGGCTTGCTTCGCCGAAAACGAGTTGCGCGATTCGAGCCCCTCGTTCGAGTTCGATGTCGTGGTGAACCTGGAGCAATCCTTCACCTTTGCCCTCGTAGCCTGCGTCCCAAACCGCCGTGTTGAGCATACAGGAGTTTCGCATGAGGGACGAGCGCGGGTAGATGTAGCCGACGTGACTTCCGGGAATCCGTACCGTTTCAGCGTACTGGACGATGTAGGCTCCCTTCGGAAGGTAGTACGTCTCCGGCACGTTTTCGCCGACCTGTTCGGATTCGATTCGCTGTCGGTCGCCGATTTCCTTCTCGTCCCGACCGATTCGACCGGAATCGCGCTGTTCGTACACCGCCTCCAGCGTCAAATCGACCCCGTTGGGTTGTATCTGCTCGTCTGTGGTTTCCGCGATGTGCTCTGCAACGAACGATCCACTTCGGAACATGATACAATGACGAAGACGAGGAAGCAAAAGCCTATCTTTCTTGCCCGCCCGTATCTCCACCTCTCTCGCTCGAATCGTCCAGTCTCACTCGATACGCTCCATCGACCCGACGGTTGCACCATCCGCAACGTCAATTTCCTCGGCTCGAACGACTTCGACGCTGGCGTTGGAACCGAGGCTGACCTGGTCGCCGACGACCGTCCCAACATCAACGTAATCGAGGGCGACATCGTCACCCTCGATGAATTCCGCTCGGAGGAATCCATTGGGTCGGTGTCGCGTGACGACGACCGACTCACCGACGAGATGCGAGATGACGGAGTCGGAGACGAGGTCGAACCCGATTTCGTTCGCTTCGACCTGCTCCGCCTCGATGGCTCCTTGAATCCGAATCGCGTCCGCGTCGAGCGTTGTCAGGGTAACTGCACCGGTTGCCTCGAACTGGTTCGCTTTCACGTCTTCGAGATGAACCGATCCCGAACATTCGAACTCGTCAGCGCGAGTCACCCCATCTACCGACAGCGACCCGGATACAGCGATGTGATTCGCGGTTGCATCTCCGGAAATTTCGGTTGCACCGGACACTTCGACCGACTCACAGCGAAGGTCACCGTGCGCGGTTACTGCTCCCGAAAACGACGCGATATCGACGCGAACGCCACGTTCGACAGTTAGAACACCCGAAACGTCCAGTTGTTCGGCATCGATTTCATCGAAGGCGGTCACGCCTGAAACTCGGATTCGCTCATCTCGACCGGTGTGTGATTGCATCACTACCGGCGTTCGGCGACCTACCTGATAAATCTATGCACTAGTTGTGAGTCTATTGTGAGTTCAATGTGTGTTCTATCCCAAAGGGTTATATCGGACGCGCCGGTAGGCACTATCATGAGTCGGGAGATACGCATCAGCATCGACGACGACGAAGTGTTCGAACGCTTGAAGCGACGAAAACGGGAACTCGACCTCTCGTGGGAGGAGGCGCTCCGTCGTGGATTGGAACGCGTCCGCTACGAATCCGGGTCGCCACGCCGAAGTGACCATTCCTCCCATTCTCCACATTCATCTCATGTTGGTCACTCATCGCACTCACACCGCTCGTCGCACTCGCGTCATTCCCCCCGGTCGCCCAACTCCGGCCAGGAACGCCCGAGTCCGTTCGATCCCGATTTCGGGGAACGACTTCGGCAGGAAATCGAGAGTTCAGTTCAGGAGTCGATGCACGCGGTCGAAGAGTCGATACACGGGATTCACAGCGGTCTCGACGTTGAAATCAACCAATTGGAGGACGCCGAAGATGCGATGCTCTCGTTTCCGTTCTTGGACGACGAGCAGGCAAGGGTGCCACTTCGCGTGAATCTCGAATCGAGCGCCGACGGCCTCTCCGTCGAGGTGGTGGCGGTTCGCCGCGGAAAGGATACTGCGACGTCGAACCGATTCGCCGACGACCAGCGGGCGCAAGTGAACCGACGACTCGCGCAAGGCGAAACGGTTCGACTAGAGTTACAGAACGGAACCGAAACCTACGATGTCATTCCGGCGCTCTCGTGGGGGCGTGCCGACGACGGTACACCAACCGTGACCGACGTTTCGGTCACCGATGTTCAATTTAGCTGAACCTCGCATTCCATTCTTTCGCGATAATTGCCGGACAAGAGCCGAATTTACCACGAATGATGAAAACGTAAACACGCGGGATTTATACCTCCGGAGGGCCGATATTCGTCCGATATGGGACAAACACTGACGGAAAAGATTCTCGACGACCACCTCGTCGAGGGCGAACTCGAAACCGGTGAAGAAATCGGAATCGAGATTGACCAAGTTCTCACGCAGGACACGACTGGAACCCTCGTTTGGCTCCAGTTCGAGGCGCTCGACATGGACGAAGTCCAGACTGAAGTCGCCGCCCAGTACTGCGACCACCAAACCTACCAGTTCGACTTCAAAAACACGGACGACCACCGATTCCTTCGCTCGGCGGCGGGCACCTTCGGCGCACACTACTCCCGTCCCGGCAACGGTATCTGTCACAACGTCCACAAGGAGAACTTCGCCGCACCCGGCAAGACGATGCTCGGTTCGGACTCCCACACGCCGACTCCCGGCGGTCTCGGCGAACTCGCAATCGGTTCTGGCGGTCTCGACGTCGCGGTTGCCATGGGTGGCGGTCCGTACTACATCGAGATGCCCGAAATCGTCAGCGTCCGACTCGAAGGCGAACTCCCGGACTGGGCAACCGCCAAGGATGTTATCCTCGAGATGCTCCGTCGTTTCTCCGTAAAAGGCGGCGTCGGCAAAATCTTCGAATACACCGGCCCGGGCGTCGAAACGCTCACCGTTCCCGAGCGAACGACCATCACGAACATGGGCACGGAACTCGGCGCGACGACCTCCATCTTCCCGACCGACGAGGAGACGAAAGATTGGCTCTCCCGACTCGGCCGCGAAGACGAGTACGCTGAACTCAAACCTGACGACGACGCGGAGTACGACGACGAAATCGTCATCGACCTCTCCGACCTCGAACCGCTCATCGCAAAGCCGTCGATGCCGGACAACGTCGTTCCTGTTCGCGAAGTCGCCGGTGAAAAGGTTGACCAAGTCATCCTCGGTTCCTGTACGAACGGTGGCTACGAGGATATCCTCCCCGCCGCGAAGATGCTCGAAGGTCGCACGATCGACCGGAAAACCGACCTCATCGTCGCACCCGGTTCCAAACAGGCCTCCGAGATGCTCGCCCGCGAGGGCTGGGTCGCGGAGATGATGGCGGCCGGCGTCAACTTCTCCGAAGCGACCTGCGGTGCCTGTATCGGTATCGGTCACGTTCCGGCGTCCGACTCCGTCTCGCTGCGAACCTTCAACCGCAACTTCGAGGGCCGTTCCGGTATCGAGGACGACTCGGTCTACCTCTGTTCGCCGGAAGTCGCCACGGCGGCGGCACTCAAAGGCGAAATCGTCGACCCACGCGACCTCGCCGACGAACTCGGCGACATGGATGCACCGGGCATCGAAATAGGCGAGAAATACGGTACCAGCGCCGACGACCCCGACCTCATCGCCCCCGACGAGGCCGTGGACGACGACCTCATCAAAGGCCCGAACATCGGCGATGTCCCGCTGAAGGACGAACTCGAATCCGAACTCGCAGGCCCGGCCCTGCTCAAGATGCAGGACAACATCACGACCGACCACATCATCCCGGCAACGCAGGACATCCTGATGTACCGGTCGAACATCCCGAAACTCTCCGAGTTCACCCTCTCGCGCGTCGACGACTCGTTCGCACAGCGCGCACTTGACGCCGACGGTGGTTTCCTCGTCGCTGGCGAGAACTACGGACAGGGTAGCTCCCGCGAACACGCGGCCCTGTGCCCGATGTTCCTCGGTGTCGAAGGTGTCCTCGCACAGAGCTTCGCCCGCATCCACAAGGCGAACCTGTTCAACTTCGGTCTGCTCCCCCTCGAAATCGACGCGGACGATTACGAGAAGATCGAACAAGGCGACGACATCGAAGTCGTTGACGACGTTTCGGAGGCGGTTCGCTCCGGTCAGGAGGAGTTCACGGTTCGCGTGAACAACGACTGGGAACTCACCGCAACCCTGGACGCCTCCGAGCGAGAACGCCGTATCCTCGCCGACGGTGGCAAGCTCTCGCACACGAAAAAGCAGGCCGAATCCGGCGACAGCCCGGCACCTGCTGACGACTAGAACCACCTTTCAGCTACCACCTTTTACGACGGTCGAGAGACGAAGAGCGGCGCGAATCACGCCGCTCTTCGCCTGCTTCTTTGGAAAAGATGGACCAAAAGCACCGTCAGAACTTGTCTCTGACGAGCCATTCGCTCGCTTCACTCATGAAGTCACTCCTCTTTCATTTCGCACGAAAAGCCTCGCTAAGCGAGGCTTTTCGGCTCCACTCAGTCGTCGGCCCGCTCGCTCGTCGCTCCTTGCTCGCGGAGAGTGTGCTGGCTTCTGCGGTTGGTTGGCCTGCTGTAACTGTGATTTTGATTATGGTTGCTTCAAGTAGTTGGCATAGCTATAAGTCTGCTCTCCTGCTCTTTGTCCGATATGACCGATGTCGTGCTGATAAAACAGAAGATCAGGCCGGGAAAAACGGAGCGTCTGAAAGAGTGGTCCGAGGAAGTCCGAGCGCAGAAAGACGAAGCGATTGTGACGCTCCAAAACGAGGGGATGCACGCCGAATCCGCCTTCATCGAGCGAACTGACGAAGGCGACTTCTTGGTGTACTACATGAAAGCGGAGAACAACCACGAAGTGTACGAATCGTTCGAAAATTCGACGCACGAAATCGACCGAGAACACGAGAACGTCATGCGGGAAACGCCCGAAAACGTGGAAGATGTCGGTGAGTACGAGCTTCTCTACCATCTCGACAATCCACATTTGCCCTAAGTAACCAACTTCCACAACCGCCAGCGTACTATCTGTTCACCGGAAAATCGATGATTTTCCGGGCCGACGGCCGCCGTCGGTTCGCGCGCCTGCCACCGTCGTAAAAGGTGGTAGTTAGAAGTTTAGTCTTGCACGTTGAAGCCCCACCCGTGACAACTACCGCGAACGAGGCGGACGCACCGACGATTCGTCCCGCCGAAGACGCGGACTTGCTCGCCGTCTTCCGAATCGAGAAGGCGTCGTTTAGCCAACCGTGGCCGTTTTCGGCGTTTCAGCGATACGTCGGAGAGCCGACGTTTCTCGTCGCCGTGGGCAACTCCAAAATCCTCGGCTACGTCGTCGCGGACATCGTGCCGAACCACGGACGGGCGCTCGGCCACATCAAAGACCTCGCGGTACATCCCGACCGCAGAGGAGAAGGAATCGGACGGGTGTTGTTGGCGCGCGCGCTCAACGGACTTCGGGTACGGGGTGTTCACTCCGTCAAACTGGAAGTGCGAGAGAGCAACGAAACCGCGATTTCGCTCTATCAGGAGTTCGGCTTTCACTACTTTCGAACCGTGCCGCGCTACTACGGTGACGGGGAAAGTGCGCTCGTGATGATAGTCGAACTCGACTAAGTCGAATCGGCACGTGAATCCTCCGAACTGAACCGTTTTTCCGTCTGTGTTTCCTACGGGGCGATATGGGATTTGCGTGCCCGGTCTGCGAGACGCCACAGTCCGACGGGGAACACCTCGCCAATCACCTCGCGTTCGCCGCGATGCTCGGCGACGACGACCACGAAACGTGGTTGAACGAGTATACGCCGGGATGGAACGAACAGAGTCCGGACGAACTCGCATCCCGCGTCACGGAACACGCCACGGAGGAGGAGTATCCGCAGGTGTTCGAGGACACGGTTCACGACCATGGCCACCAGCATCACGGTCAGCAGAGTCACAACCACCGACACGGCCACGACCAACAGCACGGACAACAGGGCCACTCCTTCGAAACCGAACTGCAGCAAGCCGGCGGCTACGGGCGAGATGCGAACACGGGTTCGGAAACCCAATCCATTTTGAACGAGGCGCGCCGGATGACCGAGGAGATGCTAAAGGGAGACGAGACGGAAGACGACGACGAGGCCACGAGCGACGATTCGAAGGACGAAGACGAGGGCGAAAACGAATAGTTCCCGGCCTGTGAACCACCGGACATGGAAACTCACGGGATTTTCACCCCCGAGGACGAGGCCGCAGCGCGCGAACAGTACGAATCCGTCGGCCTGTCGGCACAGACCGTCGTCAAGGAGACGGCGAAAGCGATGGACTTTGACCGCGAAGAGTACGGCGAGCGCGTGACGAGCGAGGTGGTCGAAACCGCACGGGACGCCCTATTTGCTTCGCTTCTCTCCGTCACGACCGGAACTCGAGATGAGTTCGAGAACGCGATTCCGGACGATTTCGACGTTCGCGTCGAGGGAAGCGACAACGTAGAACGCGCCGCGTGGCACGTCGCACCCGCCGCGGAAATCGTCGTCGCTGCGACCTACCACGAAAAGGAAGCGGCGGCGATTGCGACCCTCCAGCGAATCGCCTTCGGTCGCGTCTACCGGGATATCGTTTAATTAGTTCGCGCCCGATTCGTTCGGTAGTATTACGTCAAACATCGTACAAATCGACCATTCCTTCCCTCTCGACTACGCCCAGTTCGAAAGCGGCCGCGGAATGAACTACTGGGTGTACGATCCCGTTCTTCGCTCCGAAGTCACCCGAACCGGCGCGAGCGACTGAGCGAAAAACCGATTCGCGGAGTTCGGCGCACTCGTCGGGAAAGAAATTGCCGACAATTCGGACGTAATCGACCGTCACAGCCCGGAACTGCATCGTTACGACCGATTCGGAACGCTCGTCAACGAAATCGAATACCACCCGGCCCAGCTAACGAACGAGAAACTGGTGTACGGTGCGGGTATCGTCTCCGACTCCTTTCGGTCGCCGCCTGGTAGGGACACTCCCGAATCCATTCTCCACCATTTGACGATGGACTACTTGCTAGCCTACGCGGACGTTGGTTTGACCTGCCCAGTCGCCATGACTGCCGGTGTCGCGCTCGTCTTGGAACGCTTCGACGACGGTTCCCTGTCCGATTTCTTCGACCGATTGACGACCCGCGACTACGACGACCTTCTCCAAGGGGCGATGTTCCTCACCGAACGCCAGGGCGGAAGTGACGTGGTAGCGACCGAAACCGTCGCAGAGCAGGCGGACGACTGCTGGCGACTCACGGGGGAAAAATGGTTCTGCTCGAACGTCGATTCCGGCGCGATACTCACGCTCGCCCGGCGACCGGATGCACGCGGAGGAACTGCCGGACTTTCTCTGTTTCTCGTTCCCGAAACGAAACGCGATGGCGAGCAAAACGACTACTACATCCGCCGCCTGAAGGACAAACTCGGCACCGTGAGCGTCCCGACTGCGGAAGTCGAGTTTCGAGGGACGGAGGCCTACCTCGTCGGCGAAACCGAGTCCGGATTTAAATACATGTCCGAGATGCTCAACCTCGAACGAATCGCCAACGCCTTTGCCTCGTGTGGACTCATCGGTCGGGCGCTGTTGGAGAGCAAGGTTCGTGCCGCGAACCGGGAGGCGTTCGGCCAGCATATCGACCGATATCCGTTGATGCGCCGGGATTTGGTGGAAATGGCCGTCGCGCACGAAGCGGCGACGGCATTCACGTTCGACGCCGGAAAGGAGTTCGAACGCTACCATCGAGGCGACGAGGACGCCTTCGCGTTGATGCGTATGCTCGTCCCGATTGCGAAGTCGAGAACCGGACGCATGGCTGTCGATGTGGCGTCTTACGCGATGGAGATTCAAGCTGGAAACGGCTACGTGAACGACTTCATAACCCACCGCCTTCTACGGGATGCACAGGTGCTTCCGATTTGGGAGGGAACCTCAAACGTTCTTTCGCTCGACGTGCTTCGGTCGATGGCTCGGGAAAACGCACACGAACCGGCGCTAAACCGCGTTCGGGAACGACTCGACGATGTAAAACACGATGACCTCGCCGACCTCGTGGAAACGACGCGCGGCGAACTCGGCGAGTTAGAGGGCGCGGTGACCTCGCTGGCGACCAGCGACGACGACTACGCACAACTCCACGCGAAGGAACTCGCGGCGTACATCTTCGACGTCTACACCGCCGGTCTCTTGCTCGCGGAAGCAGACCGGGAGCTCGCGCAGGGACGCGACCGAAAATCAGTGGTTGCTCGGCAGTTCATCACCGACAGTTTCGGCGCTACATTCCCCCGCGGAATCGAGAGCGGTGAGCAACTTTCGATGGACGCGTTCGAGAAAATTGTTCGATTCGAGTCCGCCGGGTCGCAGTAGGTTCGAGTTGCGGTCGGGAGCGGTTTCGTTCAGTTCGGGACGTGTTCCTCGCCACGAACGTCGTCACAGCACTCGCTGTACTCGGTTTGGGGCGCACTGCACTGCCCGGCGCACGGGTGGTCGATTAGTTCACGGAGTCGGGTCGCGACCTCATCCGAGAGGGCTTGGCCCATCTCGCGTGCGTCCTCGGGACTTTCGATTTCGAGGTCGTCTTCGAGGAAGTTCTCGGCGAGACAGTGCTTCCACATCACCTCGCGAGCCGTCTCTTCGCCCTCTTCGGTGAGTTTCGCGCCCTTGTACTTTTCGTAGGTTGCGAGGTCGCGCGATTCGAGCGTCGTTAGCATTTCCGTGACGCTGGCGGCGCTCACATCGAGGGCAGTCGCCAATTCTCCGGTTTTTGCCGGGCGGCCGGTGCTCTTGCTGACGAGATGAATCGTGCTGAGGTAGCGCCCGACGCTCGCGGAAACCTCACTCATCACCTAGGTCTGTGTGCAGGACGGGCATAAATCCATCCCTCAAGATCACCACCTTTTACGACGGGAGAGGCCCAGTATCCGGGTCTCTCTCTGTAAAAGCTGGACTAAAAGCACGGCGCTCCTCCCGATGGTCGTCGCTTGGCCCGCTCGCTCGTCGTTTCACTCCTCGCTCGCGGTGAAATACTAGCCCTCTATCGGCTGTATAATTTGCATCGAACGACGGCAAGCCGACCAGCCACTTTGGACGCGCGGTGAGGCCAGTTCGCGTCTGCCGCGCGAACTGGCCGAACGCCCGGGGAGGAGAGGGGAGTACGAGGGAAGCGGTCTGCCTCGATTGCGAGCGGGGAGACGACCCCCGAGCGCGAAGAAGGGCGAGTGTGCCGACCGCTGGCGCACTCGTCCGTATGCGGTTGCGGTAATTTGTAGTCGTGATTTGCAGTCGCAATTTCGGCGATTGTTCTGTCGCCAGAACTCTCACTCTCTCCGCATCCGATACTGATTCACTTCCCTACTCCCCACTGCCATTCTCCCGCTTTTAAGCCCCGTCCCCGACATTCCACAGGTATGACCGACGACTGGCGCGACCACGACTGGCCGGTGCTCGAATCCGAAGTCGAATACGAAACCGGCTGGTACACCGGCGGCTACGATCTCGTAGAGCAACCCAACGGAACGACGAAAAAATACTACTGGGCCGAACTCCCGCCAGCGGTGGTCGTGCTGGCGCTCGCGGGCGACGAAATCGTCTTCGTGGAGCAGTATCGCCCCGCGATTGGGGAAGCCTGTCTGGAATGTCCCGCCGGAATCGTCGAGGACGGCGAATCCTACACCACTGCGGGAGCGCGAGAACTCCGCGAGGAGACGGGATTCGAAGCCAACAGCCTCGCACTGCTCGAAACGTTCTGGGTTGCGACCGGCGTTCTGCGCCACGAACGCGGCATCGTCTTCGCCGAGGGATTGACACCGACCGAGCAAAATCTGGACGACAACGAATTTCTCTCGGTGCGGTCGATTCCCGCTGAGGACGCCTTGGATGCGGCACGCGAGGCGCCCGCCAACGACGCGACTATCGAAGCACTGCTCCTCGCCACCGAGGCCGGTCTCATCGACTGATGAACTGGAAACGCAGAGCGAGACGGGGCCTGTCGTTGTTCAGTCACGCCGTCGGCTACGATTCCATCGAACGACCCGACGGGAAACGCGTCCGTCGGCTGTGGTTCGACCCGCCGGATTCGGTTGCCATCGTGGCGCGGGCGGGCGACGATCTCGTGCTTATCGAGGAGTACAGACCCCGACTCGGGAAGACGATGCTGTCCTGTCCGGCGGGACGAATCGACTCCGGCGAGTCGTTCGAGCGGGCGGCAAAGCGGGAACTCCGTGAGGAAACTGGCTACGAGGCGGGGAACGTCCAATTACTCGAAACCTACTATCCGACGGCGGGAATGCGAAAGCGCCGCGGGATCGTTTTCGCGGAAGATCTCACGCCGGGGAATCAGCGCCTCGAACCTGACGAGTTCATCGAGGTCAGAACCGTTCCGGTCGCGGAGGCAATCGAGGCGGTTCACGCTGGCCCGATTTGTGGCTGGTCGCTCCCGCCGTTGCTGGTCGCACAGGAAGAAGGACTACTCTGATTTTCTCCGTCGGTTCGCCTCGCTCCTCGTCTCTACTCGTTCGCTCGTTTCCGTTTGTTCCCCCGCCGTCCTCGAATCGCTCGAAGTTCCGGCGTACTCTTTCCTTTCGGTTTGTCCTCTCGGCCGGGGTTGGGAATCGCCGTCACGACCATCGATTTTCTCGACATGAATTCGTCAAATGGTACCAAACGACAAAAACGTTCGGTCGCTTCGAGATGCCGGTCGTCGCCCCGCGGTGACCGGGTCGCTTATTCCGTCGGCGTCCATACGAGGTGTCGATGGACGCCGAAATCTCGACAGACGACGTTCACGAACTCGTAGAGTCAGACGCCGACGTGCGAATCGTCGACATCCGACCGGAGTCGCAGTTCGACGGCGGTCACATCCCCGGGAGCGAAAACATCCCCTTCCACGCGCTTCCACAGCGCGTCTCGGAGTTGGAGGATGCAGACCGCGTCGTAACCGTCTGTCCGCTCGGAAAATCGAGCGTGCAGGCCGCCCGACTCATCGACTCATACGAAGGAATCCCCGAAGACACCCGCGTCGAAAGCATGGCGGGCGGACTGAACGACTGGGAACACGACCTCGAATCGGCCGATGGCGTCGAATCCGACGCACCGTTCTGATTCTGTCTCTTCCTCGGCAACGATATATAACTATACGTTACTGCTTATCAATGTGTTTTTCATAACTAATCGTGATGCCCGTTAGCATGCGTAACGTTGATATTCGACAACCTGTGGCAATCTGTCTGTCTTGTATTTTACCCGAAACGAAGGTCGTCCTCGTCGTTTTTAGCGAACGAAGCTGGAAATTCCGCCACCGAGTTCTCAATGACCGTCTCGAAAAAATAGCGGCGTAGCTCCGTCCTGTCTTTCGCTTCTATTTCAAAAACGACCGTGAAATTCGGTTAGGCGACGTTAAATCCTTTGTCGCGGAGGAAATCCTCGACGCGCCCGGTGTGGTTACCTTGAAGTTCGATTTGCCCCTCCTCGACCGTGCCACCGCAAGCGAACTTGGATTTCAAGTCTGAGGATAGGGTGTCCAAATCTACGTCTTTGGGGTCGAATCCTTCGATAATCGTTACCTCTTTTCCGTAACGGCGCTCGTCGATGCGAATGGTGATCTGCTGGGATTCTTTTGCGACGTCTTCGCAGACGCAAAGCTCCTGAGGCAGCCCGCACGTCGAGCAGACTTCCGACATTACGCATGGGGCTACGAAAGCAACCTATTAAACACTGTCGGGTATGTTGCCATATCGGATGGTGTTTATTCACTTGGTTTCCGACGTTTCGATCCGCGAACGATGTCATTTACGAGCGACACCGCCTCGTCTGCGTGTTCTCGACTTACATCGCCAGCATATCGCGCCTGTTCGTACAGCGAGCCGACACGTCGTGCCCGGTCGTCCACGCCAACGTGCGAGAGCGAAGAGATGTACTCGCGCGGTGTCTCTCCCCGTCGTCGTACACGATGCTTCTGCGCCAGGTGGTACTCCAGTCGATCGAACGCCCGCTTCACGTCCGTCTCCGGTTTATCACGCGGTTGCCAGCGAACCCACACCGCCCGGTACGCCCGTTGGAGTATGCCGCTTCGTCTGGCCGTGAGCAACACTCCGATGGCCAGCAGGCCGCCGTACAGCAGTTGTCCCCTCGACGGTAGCCCGACGGGAATCGCGCCCTCGTCGTCGGTCGATGCGTTCGTCGTTGTTTCGGTCGGCGTCACCGCACTAGTTAGCTCGCCGAGGTTGGGATTTTCGGAGTTACCGTGGTCGGGTTCAGGACCATCCTCTCCATCGCTAGTGGAATCGTCCTCGTCAGTCGTGGTGGTTGTCGTCGTTGTCGTGGTGGTCGTCGTCGGTTCCGGTGTCCACGTTCCGTTCTCGCTTTCATCTGTATCGACGCCGCTTTCGCCGTTCGCGCGCGCATCATCGACAATCGCCTGTTCCGCGTCCGAGCGCGAGTCGCTCGGCGTCGGGTCGAATCGAACCCATCCGGTGTCCGGGAAGTATACTTCAACCCACGCGTGCGAGTCGAGGCCACGGACGACCCACTTGTCCTCCGAAACGCGCTGTCCCGACGTGTAGCCGGTGACGAACCGCGCCGGAACCCCTTGCGTTCGGAGCATCGTCACCATCGACGTAGCGTAGTACACGCAGTAGCCCTCTTCCATCTCGAAGACGAACGAATCCGCGATGTTACCGTCTGGGCGCTTGACGTCGAGGGAGTATTCCTTATTCTCCTCCAACCACGACTCGATGAGAACCGCCTTCTCGTACGGATTATCCGCGTCTGCGGTAATCTCACTCGTCTTCTGTTTCAGTCGATCCGACGTCGACCCTGGAAGTTGCGAGTACTGGCGTTCTAGCTCGGATGGGTAGTCGGTTCCCGCATCGCGCAACGTCTCGGGGTCTTTGGTTGGAACACGACTGCGTACACTGTACGTTTCGCCTTTCGTTAGCGCGCTCTTCGGCGACAGACTTCCAGCGCTACTCAGTCGGGTTCGGTCGTCCATTCCGCCCGCCACGCGTATCGGTTTCCACGCCGCAGGCATCGCGTTGGCGCGGTCTGCTTTCACGGTGAACGTCTGTCGAACTTCGTGTGAACTTCCGGGTGGTGGCGACTGGTCTTCGTACGGCCGACTGCTACCGGTTCGGATCCAGTCGCTGCCCGTGTATTTGTCGTAGGAGGCTACCTTCCAATAGCCGCCACGATTCGCCGTCACGGTGTACTGTACCTTCGGCGAGAGTTCGATGCTTCCCTGAATCGAAACGCGTTGTTCGTTACTGATGAGGCCGCCGCCCTTTCCGGAACCACCGCCGCCGCTCGGAAGAATCGGACTCACACTGCCGCCCGGAACGACGCTTACCGTCGTCGAAAGCAGTACCATCGCGACCAATGCTACGGCCAGCACGTCCATCTGTGCGATGGTGCCGCCGTACCGGGACATCGTCCCGAAGGCGACGATACCGAGTGCGCCGACCATTCCGGTGAGCGTCACGAACGCCCCGGCGTCGCCCGTGAGGACGAAAAAGCCGAGCACTGCCCCGCCGCTCGCGGCGGCGAGGCCGTACCGTCGCCGAAAGACGAGATACCACGGGACGAAGACGGCGGCCGGTGCGACGTTCAACGCCCACGTCGCTATCTCGCGCATCATCTCGACCGATAATCCGGTCAACAGCGCGACGGTGTCCGCGATGATGCGGTCCGCCTGTTCCAACGAGAGATACGCACCGGGAACCGTCGCGTAATAACTAAACAGTCCGAGGGCGAGCAACACCGCACCGAGAACGAACGCGGTCCACGCCGGAAGCTTTCGCGCCAACACCGTGGCTCCGACGAGCGCCCCCGCGACCAGCAACAACAGATCGTCCGCGACGCCGACGACGTTCGTAATACGGTAGAGAATGCTCAGATACGACCCGATGAGTACCGCCGTCGAACAGACGGCGAGCCAGTGATATGGTATTGCTACGCCACCGAACCGGAGACGGTCGTCCTGTATCGTACTCATCGTGGCTCTCCTTTGTTACGCTCGATTCGGCCGTTCACGCCGCCGTCGGCACGCGCCGACGGCGGCGACCCTCCTCCACTCGACGCGAAATCATCGAACGACAACGTTCGTCCGGCGAACTGGATTTTCGCGCCTTCGTGCGCGGTCAGTCCGCGGACGACGATGTCCGCTTGTCCTCGTTCGCGTTCGTGAACGTGCCCGCTTTTCATGCGTGCGAGCAGCGTGAGAACGTCGGTCTGCTGTGAATCACCGAAATCGGGCGGTATCCGGCTTTCGGGCGTCGTCAGCCCGACGGAAATTCCCGCAGCGAGCATCGCGTCGGCGATGCTCGCCGCCGCGTCCGCTACGACATCGACGCGGCCAGCATCCGCCTCCGCCGTGATTTCGATTTGCTGGCGCTCTTCTTCCGTTTCGAACTCCTTGATGAACAAGTCGTCCGCCGGTCGTTTCGCGCTCGATTTCCAGTGAACGTCTCGCAGGGGGTCGCCGCGCTCGTATTCGCGCAGTTGGTTGAATTCGCGTCGCGCCGAGACGCCGAGGCTCTCTTCGAGCGCGGAGACGGTTTTCATACCATCGACCGGATGAATCCGCGGAAAGACGAGTATCGACTCGCGCACCTGATGGGTGAACGTCCGCCGAAACAGGCCGAACACGTCCTCGGCGACGATTCGCACCGGACCGATCGACTGCTCGCCGCGCTTTGCGAGTCGAACGTCGTAGTCGATTTCCGTCTCGCCGATGCTGGTTTCGACCGGTTTGTTCCCGTATTCGAGTCCGTCCGCGAGCCCCAGCGAAACCCGTCCTGCGAACGGGTCGGGTGCCGAAAAATCGAGCGTGATGGTCGCCTCCTCCTCACGAAACCCAACGCTCGGTGCCGAAACGGTGAGATTCGGATGGCTCGTTCGTTTCAGTTGGACGTATCCGACGACCAGCGCGACGAAAATCGGGCCGACGACAGCGTTCAACGATCGTGCCCCGAAGAAAAACGCCATCGCGACCCCGAGGATAGCTACGCCGAGGAATCCCTGTCCGCGTCGCGTCAGCATCTCATTCCACCGGAACGTTGTCGAGGGCGGCTTGAACGACAGCCTTCCCTTCCTCGCCGCCCATCGTGCCGGAGGTGCCGCGGACGCGGTGACTCAACACCGTCTCGGCTTCCAACTTTACGTCGTCGGGGACGACGTACTCCCGTCCTTCGAGGATTGCCCGCGCTTGTGCCACGCGAAGCACGGCGATTGATCCGCGGGGACTCACGCCGAGTTGCCCGTGGTCGCGGGTGTAGTTCGCCAGTCGCGTGACGTACTCGCGGACGGGTTCCCGAACCGTCACCTGAGACACGGTGGCCCGCGCTCGGCGGATATCGCTTGCGCTCGCAACTGGGTCGAGTCGGCGAATCGGATGCTCGCCGACGACCCTGCGGAGCACTTCGGATTCGTCCTCCGGGTTCGGATAGCCCAGCGAGAGTTTTTTCATGAAACGGTCGATTTCCGCCACCGGCAGTTCGTAGGTTCTGTCCTGTTCGATGGCGTTCTGCGTGGCGATAACGGTGAACGGTCGCGGCACGTCGTGCGTGGTTCCGTCGATGGTGACCTGCTCTTCTTCCATTGCTTCCAGCAGAGCGGCCTGCGTCTTCGGCGGCGCGCGGTTGATTTCGTCCGCGAGGACGACGTTGCCGAAAATCGGGCCGGGCTGGAACTCGAACTCGTGAGTTTTCTGGTTGAAGATGTTGACGCCGGTCACGTCCGACGGAAGGAGGTCGGGCGTGAACTGCACGCGCTTAAACGAACAGTCGATGGAGCGCGCCAGCGACCGTGCCAACATCGTCTTTCCGACGCCGGGAACGTCCTCCAACAGCAGATGACCGCCCGCGAGAATCGTCGTCAAAATGTGCTCGGCCGCGTCGTGTTGCCCGACGATGACGTGTTCGATATTTTCGATGATTCGCTGCGTCAAATCCGCCGCATCTTCGATAGAGAGTGGGTCCGCAAGCTCGTCTGTCGGTCGTTCCACATGTGTCGGCTCGGGGTCTTTGTTAGCTTCCTTCATGCTCTAAATGCCGGTATTAGGTCGTGACGGGTTCGAATGGCACCTGTCGGAGACGCAAAAGTCCCCTCTCGTTATGCGTACTATGGGGACGTAGCTTTGTAACTTTTGTCGCTATTCAAAGAGTTGTTTGGTTTACTGTTGAATACTTTGTGTATTGGTGTTTACTCGATTGGGACAAGTCGATGGACGTATTTTCTCCGCGCGTTGCTCACGGGTTCTGTCAGTGTTGTCGCCTCTCGGTCATCCGATGAGACAGTGTCCGAATAGTTTGGTGTTGCACTCCGCGATTGCGGACAGACGACCGTCGTTGGTACTGACGAAAACGAGTTCCTCGGTGACTGCGGGGACACTCATCGTATACCGGTTTCTTCCCATCGAGAATTGCCCGCGTTTTTCTCCCGTGTTCGCATCGACGACGAACAGTTGGCCGAACGTGGTCTCCTTCTGCTTACTACCGTTCACGTACACCGAATCTCCTGCGACCACGGGAGTCGTCTTGAGTTCGATTCGCCGCTTTTCGCTCTTCTGTCCGCCGAATTCCCACACGCGTTCACCGGTATCGACCCTTCTGGCTTGAAGGTCGAACTTCCCGACGTGGTACACCAATCCGTTCGCCACCGCAAGGCCGGAATCTGGCCACCGATACCCCGCTGATTTTCGCCACTGTTGTCTCCCGCTTTCGCGGTCGAACGCGGCGACGGCGATGTCGTTTTCCTCCCTTTTGTCGTTTGTGAGTCCGACAAACAACTGTCCGTCCGCAATACTCGGTGTTCCGTGTACGGGGATGTATCGCCGCCACAATTCTTGCCCGTTCGTTATATCGAGCGCAACGAGACAATCTCCCGAAAACGGCACGTACACGATCCCATCTGCGGCCGATTGTTGCCACATCCCCGAAAGCTCCGGAAATTCGGTTTGCCACCGTTCGCTTCCATCGTCCGGGTCGATCCCGAACACTGTCTCCGGTTCCCCCGTTTCCTCCACAGACGTATTGTATGTTCCCGTGACGATAGTATCGTCCGTCACGATTGGCGAAACGATATCGGGTGTTTGCTGGCCTCTGTAGAGATTGTCGAACGTCCACCGTGGCGTCCCATCGATTCCCACTGCTTTCAGTCCCGGTTTCGTTTGCACGAAAATACGGTTTCCGCGGAGGACGAGCGAGTCGGACACGTAAAAGTAGTGGAATTCGTCCGTGTGCCATAGTTCGATCTTCCACTGCGACTTCCCAGTTTTGGCGTCAAACGCTTCCAGCCATGCACCTCCCCGTTCTTCGTTCGTCGCCTCACGAGAGTAGCCGTGATAGATACGTCCGTCTTTAACCACGGGTGAGACCGTTACAACGCCCCTATTTTTCCAGTCGCGATGCCACACTTCGTAGAGCGAAGTCGTTGGCCCGCTGCTTCGAGAAGAGCCGGTACGTGCGTTATCGATTGCCCGTTGAGACCACGTTCCTACTGTAGAGGGAGAGTCAAGTGTCACACACCCTGCGA
Organism: Haladaptatus pallidirubidus; assembly: GCF_020700235.1. Classification (GTDB taxonomy): domain Archaea; phylum Halobacteriota; class Halobacteria; order Halobacteriales; family Haladaptataceae; genus Haladaptatus; species Haladaptatus pallidirubidus. The sequence goes on from NZ_CP085301.1 coordinate 2,524,267, forward strand.
GAGATGTAAGCGCGAGGCCACTGCTTGCGAGAAATGTTCGACGATTGGAAGCCATTACTGAACGATAAAATCAGATAGAATATGTCTTCTCAATAATCTTTCTTTTCGCACGAACCACGCATCACCACTTCTTGCAGTTCGCACAAACCATCTCGTCCTCGTCCCGCCACCGTCGTTCGACCGATTCGCCGCAACACTCACAAGCAACTCCGCCAGGCGTCCAGTCGTAAGTCGCGAGGGCCGGTTCGATGTCCGCGTCTGAATCGGCCGATGACTCGGCTTCACCAATGGAGTCGGAACGTGGTTCACGTTCTGACTCCGCTTCGACTCCCGATTCTACTTCTGCGTTCTCCTGCTCGCCGATTTCAGTTCTCGACTCGGCTTCGACCGGCGATTCTTCTCCCTCGGACTCGGCTTCCGCGTCGCCCTCGCTCGTCCCGAAGTCGGCCAGTGACGTATCCCGCGACACGTTCTCGTCTACGAATCGCCACGTCGTAAGCGTGACGGAGAAACCAAGTACCCCCGGTACGGACGTTGGAGTATGGTAAACCTCGTGCACAACATCACGGAGATGATTCGGCTGTTCACCGAAGTTGCGCTTTCGTTCCCCGGTTCCACAATTCTCCTCCTCTTCGGCGCACTGCTCGTTGGCGTCTCGGTGCTCGTCTTCGGCTTCCTCGCGCTCGGCGGCATTGGTGCCGCTATGGTTCCTGACACGGCAGGTCGAGGGCCGCAGCGACGAGCGTAATCGCCTCTTTTCTGTCGGGACCGAGCGGCGACCCGGCGACGAAACTGTCCGCGTAGTCGAGCACCGCGTCGATTCTATCGGCCGCCGTCTCCGGCGTTCCGGCGATGCAGAAGGCGTCGATCATATCGGGCGTCACCAGTTCAAACGCGGCCGAAAACTCCCCCCCTCCGATTTTCTTCCCGATTTCGCCCGCGCGCTCGTGGTCGATTCCGTGCCTGTCCAACACCGGTTTCGCCGCGCCACCGACGATGAACGCGACCGGCGGTCTGGCGGCCTCGCGCGCCTCGTCGCCGTCCTCCGCGACGCTCACGCTGGCGTAGGCGGCGAAGTCGAACTCGCCCCGGTGGTCGGGTCGGTCGGCCAATCCTTCCGAGATTCGCCCGTCCGCCCACTCGAAATCGCGCGGATGCGAGGCGTTGACCAGCGCGCCGTCCGCGTGTTTCGCGCTCATTCGGAGCATGTGCGGCCCCTGTGCGCCGACGTACACCGGTATCTCGCCGACCTCGTAGTTCAGCCCCGCGTCCTCCGCGACGAAGGTTCCGTCGTGGGTCACGCGCTCGCCGTCCCAGAGTCGCTTCGAGACTTTCATCGTCTCCAGCACCCGCCGAAGCGGTCGGTCGCGGTCGATACCGAGGTTTTGCAGGGTCGAACGGTCGCCCGCACCGAGTCCGCAAACTCCTCGGCCGTCGCTCGCTTCGTGGATGGTCGCAGCTTGCGAAGCGAGCGTGACAGGATGGGTTTCGTAGGGATTGACGACACCCGGCCCGAGTCGGATGTCGTCCGTTCCGGCCGCGATTTGCGAGAGGACGGTGAAGGGGTCGCGGTTGTTGTAGTGACTGCTGGCGAACAGTGTGTCGAACCCTTCGCTCTCGGCCAGCACGCCGAGTTCGACAAGTTCGGAAACCGGATCTTCCGGCGTGAGTTCAATCCCGCGCAAACTCCCACCCCCGGAGCGCCTGCCGGACGAAATCGCTATCGACCGCCCGAAAGAGGTTGTCGCTTCCCTCGTGATTGCCGAACTCCCAATCGCGGACGACGACGACCGGCAGGCCGTCGTCACCCTCTCCGCTCACGAGGTTGGCGGCGGATGCGAGTTCGTCTACGACCGATTCGACCGTCACTTCGAGTTCGTGACCGTCCCTGTCGCGCTCTCCCCGCCAGTCCCGACTGGCGGGCATTCCGGCCCATCCGAGCGCGACCCCCCGTTGGCCGTGCCGAAACGGTCTTCCACAGGTGTCGGTGACGACGACCGGCACGTCCTGCGAGAGCGCCGACCGAATTCGGTCGGCGCTCTCGTTCGGTCGCTTCGGGAGCAACAGGAGGTCTGCGTCTCCGGTGTTGGAGCGGTCGATTCCCGCATTGACGCCGATGTGGCCGAATCGCGTCGAAGTGAGCAGGAAGGGGGCGTCCATGATTATCTCGGTGCTCTCCTCTATGACGGCCTGCGCGAATCGCGGGTCTTTCTCCTCGCCCGAAATCTCGCCGAGCCGTGCCGCGAGTTCCTCCGCCCGCGGACTCGCCGGAAAGTCCGCGAGATTTGCGGTACGGTCTTCGGCTTTCGAGACGATTGTGCTCGCGACCAGCAGTACGTCGCCGGGTTCGAGGTCGATTCGTTCTTCCACGAGTTCGGCGATGTCGTCGCCGGGTTCGACCTCGGGAATTCCCGGAACCGCGAAAACGTTCATGCCCGAACGTTCGCGCGCCCGGATAAAAACCCGCCCGAAAGGTGCAAATCGCGTCAGCTTTCGGACGTTCGAACGGTTAGCTTTCGTGAACCTGCACCGAAATCGTCCCCTCTTCGACGGTCGCAACGACCATCGTCGCGTTTCGGGCGGGGGCCGCCCCCGTCGCACTCCCCGGATTGAGCAGTCGAACGCCGTCGACTTGCTCGTCCATCACTCGATGAGTGTGGCCGGAGACGCCGATGACCGACTCGTCGGCTGCTCCGTCCGAATGTTCACGAACGGTTTTTGCAACTCTGTTTCGATACCCTCGTTTCGGCCCGGTTCCGTGCGTCACGACGAATTTCACGCCGCCGAGACTCCGAGTTGCAACGTCCGGCAGGCGGAGCGACCGCGGGTCGGTATTTCCGGCGACTGCGGTGAGGTTGCCGTCGGTCAGTTCTCCGATGGAGACCAACGCGTCCGCCGAATCGAAATCCCCCGCGTGAATCGTATAATCCGCGCGCTGGATCCGCATTCGAACCCAAACGGGAAGGCGGTTCGCACGGGTGGGAATGTGCGTGTCGCTGATGATGGCGACCCGGAGCATGGTCGTCAATTCGTCGCCCCGATAGAAAAGCGTTCGAGGACGGTTTCCACCGGAACGCTTTTTTGCTCAGTTCGGGTGGTTTAGTTATGGCCTGTGGGTACCGTCGTCGCGCATTTCTCAGCGCTACAGGTGCCAGTTTGCTGGCGTTTGCGAGTGGATGTTCCACCCTCCAAGCGAACGGTGGCGACACCAGATGGTCGGTGAAATTGGACGGTTACCCCGCACGAGCGTCGAACGTCACCGATACCGGATTCGTCGTCGCAACTACGCTTGAGCCGGACGGCGAGCTCGGATTCGCTCGGTTTTCCGGCGAGTACGAACAGCTCGCTGAACTCCCGCGGATTACCGCCCCGCCGGTTCTCATCGGTAACCGCGCCTTCGTCGAGGCGGACGGCATCATCCACGAAATTTCGGTGAACGGCGATGAGCCGACCGAACTTCGAACCGACTACCTGGCGTTCGGTCGGTACTCTGCGGTTTCGTCGGAATCGTCACGACTGTACGGCGTCGCCTACAGCGAAGACATCGAGAAGTACGCGACGTTCTCGCTGAACCTCGACACGGGGCGAATTGAGTGGACTCACCCGTTCGGTCACGTCCGGTCGTCGGCGGACTCCGACGGCGACCGCGTGTTTGCGGCCTCTCCCACAGGAACGATACGGGCGTATGACGCGGCGGACGGTACGACGTTATGGAAGCGGAAAACGGGTCGAAATGCGGTACTCACGTATCACGACGATGCCGTTTTCGTCGCCTCGATGAACGGCGTAACGGCACTGACCCCATCCGATGGAACGGTGCGCTGGCACACTGAAAGCGACTGGATTGGGTCGGTCGGAACGCTTCCCGAGGCGAACGATTCGAGCGTGTACGCCATCCTTTCGTTCTACTCGAATCATCATCGGAGTCGGTTTGCGATGGAGACGTACATCGTGGCGTGCAACCGAAACACCGGCGAGGAACGCTGGCGAAAACGGGCGAAGTTCGGCACGCCGCTTTCGGTGACCGAACAGGAAGTCGCAATCGAATCGGTCGAACGAGTCGAAACGACGCAGGAAGAATCTAAGCTAGAAAATAGCCTCTCCGTCTTCGGCGTCGGCGGTGCGCGGAAAGAGCAGTACGAACTGAACGAGCGGGCGACGATGAAACCCATTCTGCGCGACGACGTGGTCATCGTCGGCGACGATACGTCAATCGTCGCCTACGACCGTTGATCCGACGCGCCACCATCTTCTCGTTCGACACGTCACGACCTCGCCCACAGATTCACCATTCTTCGAAACCACGATTTCGCATGGACGAAACCCACGTCGTCACCTGCTTCCTGCGGAACCGAGGTGACGTGTTGCTGCTCCGTCGAAGCGAACAGGTCGGGTCGTACGCGGGCAAGTGGGGCGGAGTCGCCGGACATGCGGAGGGTGACCCCGATTCGCTCGCACGTGAAGAGATCGAGGAGGAAACCGGTCTGTTGGACGACTGTACGTTCGTTCGAGCGGGCGACCCCTTCGACGTGGAAGACAAAGCCCTCGGAAAACGGTGGATAGTCCATCCGTACCTGTTCGACTGCGCGACTCGCGCAGTCGAACTGGATTGGGAGACGACGGATTCGGAGTGGATTCCCCCGACCGAAATCCTTCGCCGAGAGACGGTGCCCGACCTCTGGACATCCTACGAACGCGTCGCGCCGAACATCGAATCGGTCGCCGGGGATACGGAGCACGGTTCCGCGTCCGTCTCGGTTCGTGCTCTCGAAACCCTCCGCGACCGGGCCGGACTGCTCGCGGTTCGCAGTGGCGACTGGGATGAGTTGGCCGAATTGGCGACCGAACTTCGCTCGGCTCGCCCGAGCATGGCGGTTCTCGAAAACCGAATCAATCGGGCGATGACGGGTACCGATTCCCCGGCTACCGTCGAGCAATCCACCATCGACGGTATCGACCGCGCCTACCGAATCGACGAGGAGGCGACCGAAAACGCACGGGAGAAAATAGATGGCTCGACGGTACTCACCCTCTCTCGTTCCGGAACCGTCCTCGACGCGCTTCGCGTCGCGAAGCGCGTCTTCGTCGCCGAGTCCCGACCGGCGCGCGAAGGTGTCGGGGTGGCTGAAGAACTGGCGGACGGGACGGACATGACGGTTCACACCGACGCCGCGATGGCGCACGTGTTGGCCACGGAGGACGTTGACTGCGTGGTCGTCGGCGCAGATGCAGTCCTCCCAAATGGGAATGTCGTGAACAAAACCGGAACGCGGTTGGCGGCCGTGGCCGCCAACCGCGAAGACGTGCCCGTGTTCGTCGTCACGGCCACCGACAAGGTGCAATTTCGCGACGAACCCGCGCTGGAATCGGGCGATCCGGCGGCGGTGTACGATGGCGGTGCGAACCTGTTGGCGCTTAATCCGACCTTCGACGTAACGCCCGCGGAGTTCGTCACTGGGTACGTGACGGAGCGCGGCGCACTCGGCAGTGCGGAAGTTTGGGACGTGAGCGAGAAACTCCGGGAACTGTCGAGGTGGCGTTCCTAACGCGCAAGAGTCAAACCGGTCGGGCGGGTACGGACGATTGGGCGGCGGTGACGAAAGTTACCCCCTCCGAGCCCCTTGTGACGAGGATTTTTCCCGAGCCGCCCTTTCAACGCCAAACGACAGCGCTCGGCTACACGCTTTCAAGCACCGCGATAGCCACGCCAGCCGCGCTCAAAATCGCTTGCGAAGTCGCCCCTGGACGCTCGATACGAACGTCGTAAACGGTTCTCGGGTGGAGTCTGCCCGCGATTTCGCCGATGTGCTCGCCGTTCGGTGCGTCCATCGAAAATGTCTGCGGGAGGGGCGAGAGCATCTGCGAGACGGTGTTCACCGCACCGATGAGTCCGCGCCGGGAAGTTACCGAGGCGAGTTCTTCGCCGTCCGGAGACGCGACAGCCCAGTAGTGGCGGCGGAAACTGAGTTCTTTCGAGAGGGTGAACAGTGGTTCGTCAGCACCCTCTACGAGAAGAGCGTACTCTCCTGCACTGTCGAAAACCCGTTTCGAACGCACTCGAAACGCGACGTCGCCGTCTTCGTCGCGAAACGGAAACGTTGCCATGCCCTCCGACACGTTTCTTCCGGTGTCGAGAACGCGATTGCCGTCCGAATCGGAAACCCAAAACTCCTCCCGAAGGAACTTTCGTTTGACGGTGTACGGTTCGTCCCCGAACGGCAGGTCACCGATTTCGTCGCGCGCTGGCATTGCCCGCCGATTCGAACGTGACGATAGTAATTCCTGCTGATGCCTCGTCGCATCCACCGATGTCACCTTCCGAAGATTCATTCCCGTTCCATGGGTATCCCCGTGCATGCAGATTTCCCACCTCGGAATCCACGATTCGGTCGATGCCGTCTTCCCACCCGAGCAGTTGCGCGAAGCGCTCTTCTCTATCGACCCGAACGTCGAGGTCGTCGGCGACGACCCGGATGAACTTGCAGGGTGCGACGCCGTGGTCACGTTCGCCCACCGCGACGGACTGCTCGACTCCGGACTCGAATGGGTGCATTCGATTCAGGCCGGATACGACCGATTTCCGCTCGCCGAGTTCGAAGACGCCGGTATCATTCTGACGAACAGCACGGGCATCCACGGTACCAGCGTCGGCGAATCCGCGCTGGGAATGATGCTCTCCCTTTCGCGCCGATTACACGCCTTTTCGTGCCAGCAGACCGACCGCGAGTGGAATCGCCCCGATTGGGACGAACCGTTCACGCTCCAGCACGAACCGCTCTGCGTCGTCGGCCTCGGCACGTTAGGACAGGGGATCGCAAAGCGGGCGGACGCGATCGGAATGCACGTCACGGGCGTTCGACGCTCCGCCGAATCGATGCCGCACGTCCGTAAGGTGTACGCGAACGACGACCTGCACCAGGCGATTTCGGAGGCGCGATTCGTCGCACTGGCCACGCCCCTCACCGACGCGACAGTGGGGTTGATGGGGACGGCGGAGTTCGAGGCCATGCGTGAGGACGCCTATTTCATCAACGTGGCCCGCGGAAAGTGCGCCGACGAGAAGGCGCTGATTTCTGCGCTGGAAGACGGCGAAATCGCGGGTGCGGCCTTGGACGTGTTCGAGGAAGAACCGCTTCCGGAGGACTCCTCGCTCTGGGGGATGGACGACGTGGTCGTGACGCCCCACGCCGCGGCGGCGGAAATCGACTATTACAACCACATCGCTGAACTGGTTCGGGAGAACGTCCAGCACATCGACGCAGATGAGGAACTCACGAATCGGGTCGTCTGAGCCGAGCTGAACTGGTTCTGACTGGCTTCGATTTTTGTCGGTTATTATCTGATTATCGTTGATTTCGTGGCGTACTTGTTCCATTGTCATTTGGTAACATCTAACATTACTCGTGTCGTAGCATCATTCGCGCTCTCCGTGATGATGAACTGGAAACGAACGGTGTCGGGACGGGCGCGACAGACGGAGGACACTATGGCGACGACAGCAAAAGACGACGACGCAGTCATCGAACAGTTTCGGGAGGGCATTCGAGGAACGTTGGTTCGACCCGACGATGCGGAGTACGACGACGCGCGCACGATTTACAACGGAATGATAGACAAACATCCCGGACTCATCGTCCGGTGTGCCAATGTCGGTGACGTAATCGCGGCCGTGAATTTCGCCCGGGAGAACGACATCGAAACAGCGATACGAAGCGGCGGCCACAGCGGTCCCGGCCTGTCGCTCGCGGACGACGGGCTTGTCATCGACCTATCCGACATGACGGGCATCCGCGTCGACCCCGACGCGAAAACCGCGCGAGTCGAACCAGGTTGCACGTGGGGCGACGTGGATTCCGCCACTCACGCTTTCGGACTGGCAACCGTCAGCGGGATCATCTCCACCACCGGCGTCAGTGGCCTGACGCTCGGTGGCGGGCACGGTTATCTGACTCGAAAATACGGCCTGACGATCGACAACCTGCTCAGCGCCGATGTCGTGTTGGCCGACGGACGACTAGTGCACGCGAGCGAGGACGAGAATCCGGATTTGTTCTGGGCGCTCCGCGGCGGCGGCGGCAACTTCGGCGTGGTCGCCTCGTTCGAGTACGAATTGCACCCCGTGGACACGGTGGTCGCCGGGCCGCTGTTCTGGCCCATCGAGGAACTCGAATCCACGATGCGCTGGTACCGCGAGTGGCTACCCCAAGCGCCGGAGGACGTGTACGCGTTCTATCTGGTCGGCGAGGTGCCGGGTGACCCCTTCCCCGCAGAACTTCACGGCGAGAAGGTCTGCGGCCTGATGTGGTGCAGTTTGGGGTCGGAGAGACAAACCGAGGAAATGCTCCAAACGGCCCGCGATGTCGCCGAACCGCTGTTCGAACACGTCGGAGAGATGACGTATCCTGCGCTCCAGAGCATGTTCGACGACCTCTACCCGCCGGGTGACCAGTGGTACTGGAAGGGCGACTTCGTGCGCGACCTGCCGGACGAAGCCATCGAGGTACACGAGCGCCACGCCGAGGTGCCGACGCCGAAATCGACGATGCACCTCTACCCTATCAACGGAGCGGTTCACGACGTTGCACCGGACGAAACCGCGTGGAGCGTCCGTGACGCCAACTGGTCGATGGTCATCGTGGGCGTCGACCCCGACCCGGCGAACGATGAAAAAATCACCAAATGGGCGCGTGACTACTGGCACGAACTCCATCCGCACACTGTCGGTGGTTCGTACATCAACTTCATGATGGAAGAGGGAGAAGACCGGATTCAGGCCACGTACGGCGACAATTACGAGCGATTGCGGGAAGTCAAAGCGGAGTACGACCCGGACAACTTCTTCCACGTGAACCAGAACATCGAACCGGCAGACTGAGGGTTGGCGAGCGATTTCGGGGTCTCTTTTTGAGCAACTTTCCCGGTATCTGTTCTGAACTGTTCGAACTGAGTTCTTAGTTCAACAAATCGCCTTTTTCCAGGGTGGGTTTTCGAGGTACCACTCGGAGGTGCCGCTCGGAATTGCCGACTCCGATGAGACCGCACCGCAACCGCCAGTGTCCTCACTCTTCCCCGCCAGCGCATTCGCACGAACGGGACGAGGCGACCGTGTCGCCTCGCTGGCTCACGGCGAAGCCGTGAGCGCCGAACGACAGTGAGGTATGAGTGCAGTCCTGCGCTGGCGCAACCGTGCGACTGTGTAGTCAAGCTTCTAGAGGTCTAACCACTTCCTGTTCAAAAACCCACAGCAAGCGCGGGGTACCCTTTCATGAAAGGGGGCAAAACTTTCATGGGCTCTGTGCCTGTGTAGCACATGAACCTTCGGGAGGCCTTCGACGCCCCTGCTCCCGCGATTATCCTCGCGGAAGGAGCCTTCGGCACCATGGACGGAAAGACGGCGAACGGGGTCGTCATGCACAGTGAACTGTTCGACGCGAAAGCGGTCATCGACTCGACGCACGCCGGGGAGGATGCGGGGGAAATTCTCGGGCGAAAAGACGTTGTGGACGTCCCAATCGTCGCTTCGACCGAGGAAGCCATCGAACGCGCGCCGGACGCCGAGGCGCTCGTCATCGGTGTCGCACCCGCCGGCGGCGCACTGCCGGATGAATGGGTCGCGGACATCGAGGAAGCTATTCGGGGCGGACTGGATGTCGTTTCCGGCCTACACGTGTTTCTCTCCGACCAACCCTCGTGGCAGTCGCTCGCGGACGAACACGACACGCGACTCTTCGACGTGCGGAAACCGCCGGAAGAAGAAAACTTGCGAGTCGGCGACGGGAAGGTCGATGAAGCGGACGCGGATGTCGTCCTGACCATCGGCACCGACTGCGCGGTCGGCAAACGAACCACGACGTTCGAACTCTACCGCGCCGCAAAACGCGCCGGACTGGACGCGGGGTGGGTCGCCACCGGCCAAACCGGAATCATGGTCGGCGCGCACCGCGGCGTCGTCATCGACCGCGTACCCGCCGACTTTACCGCCGGGGTCGTCGAAAACCTCGTTTTCGCCGCCGCACAAGACCACGACATCGTTTTCGTGGAGGGGCAGGCGGCGCTCACCCACCGCGCCTACTCCGGCGTCACGCTCTCGCTTTTGCACGGCGCGTGGCCGAACGCCGTGGTGCTGGTCGATGAACCGAACCGCGAACGGCGAACCCACTTCGAACAGTGGCCGGTCGGGGACGTCGCGAGCGAAATCGGCCTCGTCACCGAACTGTCCGACGCGACGGTCGCCGGAGTTTCAACGTGGGCCGACCCCGAAACAGTCGAGTATCCTGTCCCCGCTGCGAACGTGTATCACGAAAACGGATCGAAAGAACTGCTCGACGCGGTTCGAGAGGTACTGTGAGATGAGCAGGAAACAGAATAATGGAACGCCTATCGAGCAGGTGACCGTCTCGCCGCTCGATTTACCGCTCCGCGAACCGTTCGAAATCTCACCGGGGACGCAACACCACGCGAACAACCTGCTCGTGACGATCGAAACCGAGAGCATCACTGGCTACGGCGAGGGTTCGCCGCTCACCCCAGTCACGGGAGAAACCCAAGACGCTGCGCTCGCGACTGCTCGCGCCGCCGTCGAACTGCTGGTGGGAAAAAATATCGCGAACTACCGGAACCTCGTTTCGGACGTTCGTTCCACGTTTCCGGGGATGGTATCCGCACTGTTCGCGGTCGAAACCGCGATTTTGGACGCCTACTGCCGGGATCGGGAAATGGCCCTCTCCGAACTGTTCGGCGGGTCACCTCGGCCAGTCACGACCGACCTCACGATTTCGATTCTGCCGCCCGAGGAGGCGAACGACCGCGCCGCGCGCGCCGTCGAGGAGGGGTTCGATTCCCTGAAGGTGAAAACCGGAACCACGGTCGAACGGGACGTTGCGCGCGTCGCGGCGGTTCACGACGCCGCGCCGGACGCGGAATTGGCGGTTGATGCGAATCAAGGTTGGACGCCGAAAGAAACCGTTCGGTTCGCGGACGAACTCGAATCGCAGGGCATCGACTGCTCGCTCATCGAACAGCCAGTTCCGGCGGACGACGTGGTTGGACTCGCTCGTGCCCGTGACGCGGTTTCCGTTCCGGTCGCCGCGGACGAAGTGGTGTTCACGCCGGAGGACGCGATTTGCGTGATTCGGGAGGATGCCGCGGACGTTATCAACGTGAAACTCGGCAAATCTGGATTGCTCGCTGCGGCGGACATCGCGTCGATTGCGGAAGCCGCGAACGTCGAATTGATGGTCGGCTGTATGCTCGAAAGTGCAATCGGCATCCACGCTAGCGCGCACCTCGTCGCCGGGATCGGATCGTTCTCGCACGTCGATTTGGACGGGAATCGGTTGCTCGCCGAGGACGTAATTTCGACGGAGCGAGGACCGGAGATCGCGCTTGGCGGACCGGGGCACGGGATTACACCCGAGTAGTTTCGAGGTGAATGTTGGATTTGGTGGGCGCGAACTGGATTTCTACGACGGCCACGCTTTCGTGCGCTGAAACTGATTGTGATGGAGTTTAGCTTTGGAACTAACGTTGGTCGAGTTTGGTTCTCTGCTAACACGAGTCGGAGGCGAACGAACGCTGGAACGAGCGACTTTGCCGCGAGTAACTGCGTGAGTTCGGGCGTGGCTTATGACTCGTGTTTTCTGCGGTCGCGATTGTTCTGATTCACAGAGTCACTCGGCACTATCCGCTCACTTTCTCCCCTTTTTCACGCCACTCGCTACCACGCACCAGACGTGTCAGCGTTTGAAAACTCCTTTACCCGCGGGTTGCCCAGTCCGGCCTAATGAGTTACAAAATCGGACTCGTCGGGAAGCCCTCGGTGGGCAAATCGACGTTCTTCAACGCCGCGACGATGAACGACGTGCCGGAGGGCGCGTACCCCTTCACCACAATCGACCCCTCCGTCGGCGAGGCCTACGTCCGCGTCGAGTGTGCCGCACCGGAGTTCGACGAAAACTGCACCCCGAGCGTCGGGTTCTGTCAGGAAGGCACGCGCTACGTCCCGACGAAACTCGTGGACGTGGCGGGACTGATTCCCGGTGCTCACGAAGGAAAGGGTCTCGGAAATCAGTTCCTGACCGACCTGAACGAGGCCAACGTGCTGGTTCACGTGGTGGACTTCTCCGGCACGACGGACATCGAGGGCGAATCCACGGAGGGTCACGACCCGCGCGAGGACATCGCGTTTTTGGAAAACGAACTCGACATGTGGTATCTGGAGATTCTGGAGAAGGGTATTGAGCGCTACCGATCGGGCTACGACGGCGACGAAAAGAACGTCGAAATCGATCTCGCCGAACAGATGTCCGCGTTCAAAACGAACAAGGACGAAATCAAGCAGATCATTCTCTCACTCGGACTCGCCCTCGACCCCGACGAATGGGAGGAAGGTGACCGCGAAGACCTCGCGCGCGAAATTCGCAAACGAACCAAACCGATGGTCATCGCGGCGAACAAGATGGACACACCCGAGGCACAGGAAAACTACGACGACATCACGTCCGACCCGGAGTACGACCACCTGACCATCGTTCCGGCGAGCGCGCACGCAGAGAAAGCCCTCAAAAATGCCGCGGAACAGGACGTCATCGATTACCACGCTGGCGACGAGGACTTCGAAATAACGGGCGACGTGAGTGACGAACAAGAAGAAGGACTCTCCCAGATTCGGGAGTTCGTCACCGAGTTCGACGGCACCGGCGTCCAGAAGGCCATCGAGGCCGCGCTGTTCGACGAACTGAATCTGATGGCTATCTTTCCCGGTTCCGCGAACGGTAGTGCCAGCGAGAAGGGCGTCTTTCGCGACTGCTTCCTCCTCCCCGGCGGTTCGACCGCGGAGGACTTCGCCTACCACCTGCACAGCGACATCGGCGACGGGTTTTTGCATGGAATCGATTGTCGAAGCAAGCGTCAGATTGGTTCGAGCACCGAGTTAGACCACCGGTCTGTCGTGGAAATCGTTTCCACGAATTAGTGCGGTGCGTGAGTCGGTTCGCTGACCCATCGAAGACGACGCGTTCCAAGTGACTTACGGGGTCTACACGTCCGGGCATTCGACCACGAAGAACAAACGCTACGCTGTCAGCGAGATTCGTAAGTTCTGACCGACGTCTTTCGGGCGTTCTTTTTTCGAACCGGTTCCACCGCGACCGACCGAACGCAACGCAAAAGTATGCGGTCAACGTGAAAGTGTTCGGTGCCCAAGTTTCCCCGTCGTGCGCGGTTGCTATGAGAAGAATTTCAGCAAGTCGTCGCGTTTTTGGCCGTGCAGGTGTTCCTTGACAGACTCGTTCAGCGCGTCGATACTCCCGCGTTTGGCGGTGATGGGCGCGATGGTGTCCTGCCACTGCTTCCACGGCGGGTGCAGACCGAGACGGTCGCAGAGATCGTTCAGGCGGTCGTCCCTATCGTCCACCTTGTCCATCTTGTTCACGGCGACGACGACCGGGATACCCACTTCCTGAAGAAAATGGAACATCTCCACGTCGTGCGGGATTTCGTCCTCGCCGGAGTGGCGGTCAATGATGTCGATGACGCTCTTACCGTCCACGACGAGGACGCCGAGCAGAATCTTGTCGGCGTTGTCCTCGATATAGTGGACGATGTCGGTCTTGATTTGCTCCCTGTGCTCGTCGCCGACGCCGGACATGAATCCGAATCCCGGCAGGTCTGTGAGCATGAAATCCTCGCTGGCCCAGTCGAAATGGTTCGGTTTGCGAGTGACGCCGGGTTTGCCACCGGTTTCGAACTTGTGTCCCGTCAGTTCACGCATCAGGGTGGATTTCCCGACGTTCGAGCGCCCGACGAAGATGATTTCGGCATTTCGGTCGGGTCGGTTGTCGAACATACGTCCTCTTTTTTCCGACGGGGCTTAACCGCCGTGTTTTCGCGTTCGAGCCAGCGATTATATCAATCTGCGAACCCCACCGGGAACTATGCGACTCCTACAGGTTTCTATCCCGACGGGCGAGCGCGAAACGGTCGTGCAGACGCTCGAAGCCGAGGGAATCGACTTCTTTCTCACCGACGAAACGAGCGGCCGCAAGTACGCCGCAATCGCCACCTTTCCGCTCCCGTCGAACGCCGTTCAGCCGATTCTCGACAAACTCCACGACGAAGGGTTGAGCGACGAGGCACACACGATCATCATCGACGCCGAAACGGACACCTCCCGCCAGTTCGAGCAGTTAGAAAAGCGGTACGATGCAGAGAACGGCGGCGACCGAATTGCCCGCGACGAAATTCTCACGAAAGCCCGCGAACTATCGCCTCGACTCCAAACGTTCGTCTTCATGACCGTGGTGAGCGCCGTGGTTGCGACGGCGGGACTCCTGCTCGATTCGCCCGCCGTCGTCGTCGGGTCGATGGTCATCGCGCCGCTCGTCGGTCCGGCGCTTTCGACGGGCGTTGGCACTGTCCTCAGCGAACGCGACCTGTTCGTTCGCGGCGTCAAACTGCAACTGTTGGGCGTCATCACCGCAATCGCCAGCGCGACCGTCTTCGCTCTTCTCGTCCGAAATCTGTTCCTTTTTCCACCGAACACGGACGTGACCGCGATTTCGCAAATCAGCGGGAGACTGTCCCCGGATTTCCTCTCGCTTATCGTCGCGCTCGGGGCCGGTGCGGCAGGTATCGTCAGCCTCGCCGCAGGCGTATCGGTCGCACTCGTTGGCGTGATGATTGCCGCGGCACTCATCCCGCCCGCCGCCGCAGTCGGCGTCGGTATCGCGTGGGGTGAACCGATGGTCGCACTCGCGGCGGGCGTCCTCGTGATGGTGAACGTCCTGTCAATCAACCTCTCTGCGATTGCGACGCTTCAGTACATGGGCTACCGGCCGCGCAGTTGGTTCAGAACAGAGCGTTCCCAGCAGGAAACCGTCCGACGAATTGGATTTTTGGCTTTGTCCCTCGCAGTTCTCTCGCTCTTTCTCGGCGGCGTGACCTACTCGACCTATCAGGACGCCCAGTTCGAAGAGGGGGCGGATACGGCGGTGACGAAGGTGTTTGAATCTCAGTTCCAGCAAGCAGAACGGTTGAACATGCAGGTGCAGTATCAGCAAGCGTTTTCGATAGGGAAGCGCACGTACACGAGCGAGTTGCCATTTCGGGAACCGAGTCGAGTTATCGTAACGGTTGGCCGACCACAGGGTGAACAGTATTCGAATCTGACGACCCGCCTCCAAAACCGAATCGAGCGCGAAACCGGGAAAGAGGTGGCGGTGCAGATTCGGTACGTCGAAATCGACGAAACGTCTGCTTGACTGTTGGCCACCGTCTCACTAAACTTTCCGATTCCACCCCTCCTCTCTCGTTCGCCGTGCGATGTGCAGCCATCACGACCGTCGAATCCGATTTTGTGACGGTTTCCGTGTTGGTGGTCGCGACAGACGAGGTGCAGGGAGTGAAACGAAAAGAGGAATGAAACGAAGCGGAAAAGAGGAACGAGACGAGGGGGAATGCTACGCAAAGCGGAAAACCGGCCTGAACGCTTTTGTCTCGGTGTCTTGTTATGCATTCGTGCGTCTGGTTCACGTTTTCATCTCGGAGGAACAGAAAGAAGCGGTCTTCAAGGCGCTCGAAGAAGGGGAGATAGAGTACGTCGTGGTCAGCGCATCGAGCGCCGCAACCGGCGGAACGCTGGTGGAGTTTCCACTCCCCACTGACGGCGTCAACGACGTTCTCGACTCGCTCCGCGAAGTCGGGGTGGACGAGAATTCATACGTCGTCGTCGGTTCCGCGGAAACCGCAACGACGGGGACGATGGAACGACTACAAAATCGCTACGCGAGCGACTTTTCGCCGTTGGCGACGGCCGAGCTCCGGTCGAAATCGCGGGATATGTCGTACGATTTGTACTCGTTCGTCTGGCTGGTGGCCGTCTCCGCGATTATCGCCGCTGGCGGCCTGCTCGTCGATTCGCCTGCGGTCATCGTCGGGTCGATGGTCATCGCGCCGCTCGTCGGACCGGTTCTCACGACCGGCGTCGGCGTCGTTACCGACGATCGGAAAATGATTTCGGACAGCATTCAGTTGCAAGCCGTCGGTCTCGTCGTCGCCATCGTCACGTCGGCGGTGTTCAGTTTGTTTCTCCGCGTAACCGGGTTCGCGCCAGCAGGCCTCGCAGTCTCCTCGATAGAGTTGGTGAGTGTCCGCCTCGCGCCGACGATGATTACTGTCGCTATCGGTCTCGGCGCGGGATCCGCCGCCGCGTTCGCGCTCACGACGAAAGGGCCGACCGCGCTCGTCGGCGTGATGATTGCCGCGGCACTGCTTCCCGCGGCCGCAACGGTCGGTATCGCCCTCGTCTGGGGTGCACTCATCGTCGCGCTGGGTTCGTCCATCCTGTTGGCGATGACGCTCATTTTTATCAACGTCGCCGTTATCGCCACGCTCAGATATCTCGGCTACCGCCCGGACGAACGCGATTCGGATTCGGGTGAAGTCGGGCCGCCTCCATCGTGGACTGCTCCACGATTCGCCGCGGTTGCCCTGCTCGCTCTCGTGGTTACGGGCGCTCTAGCGGGAACGTTCGTCCAACTCTCGTTCGAACGCGAGGCGACGACGAGCGTTGAGGAGGTTATCGACCGACCGGCCTACGACGAATTGGAGGTGGTCGCAGTCAGAACCCAGTACGATGGTCGACCGTTTGATTCCTCTCGAACCGTCACGGTCATGCTTAGCAAATCGTCCGATAGAACGTATCCGGCCGTCGCCGAGCGTATTCAACAGCGCGTCGTCAGTCGGACGGGCCAGGAACCGGAAGTTCGGGTTCGATTCCAAGAGTACCAGGTCGCCTCTCCTCGTCCCGATTAGCCGTCGAACGGAAGTTCGGGTTCGTAGCCGATTGCTTCCACGGCGGCGTCTAAGGTTTCAGTGACGTTGTCGTCCTCCTCGATGCTCATGTACAGATCGGCTTCAACGTCGGTTGAGAGGTCGGATTTGTTGCAAACCGTGAGCACCGGCACGTCGCTGAACTGTTCTTTCACCGAATCGCGGAGTTCGAGCTGTGCGTCGAGGGGGTAGCCGCAGTACGCGCTGGCGTCCACCATGAACAGGATGCAATCGGCGACGTGGGTTAGCGCCGACACTGCCTGTCTTTCGATGGCGTTGCGCTCGTCTTCGGGCCGGTCGAGTAGGCCCGGTGTGTCTACGATTTGGTATCGGATGTGGTCGCGCTCGAAGTGGCCGACGCGGACGCTTTTCGTGGTGAAGGGATACTTCGCGATTTCGTTCCGGGCGCGAGTCACGTCGTTGACGAACGACGACTTCCCGACGTTGGGATAGCCCGCGACGACCACGGTCGGGTCGTCGGGGTTGATCTCGGGCAGTTTCCGCAGGTCGTTGCGCGCTTTTCCGACGCGGTCTAAGTCGTCCTCGACTTCTTCTACGATGTCTGCGAGGCGGGCGAATCCCTGCTTGCGAACTTTTCGGGTGTAGTTGATGTCGCCGCGGAGTTTCCCTTGGTACTCGCGGCCGATTTCTTTCGTCTTTCTGGAAGCCCACTGGATTTCCGACAGACTCTTTCGTATCTCGTCAACCTCCACGACGGCGTCCGCAAGTTCGTAGTAGAAGGGGTCTACCTCGCGGAAATCCGGCCATTCGGTGACGACGTTCTGAAGGTTGTCCGAAAGGACGTTCGAGGCGGTCTGGAGCATGGACTGTTGGGCTTGGATACCGCTTTTGGCCCGGCCCGCCCGTGCCGCCCGCGAAAACGCCTTGTCGATGAGTTCCTCCGACGTGGGCGTCGTCGGTAGGGTCTCGAAAATCATGGTCATCTGTATGGACTCCCTGCTTAAAAGGGCGTCCATAGCGTCGTTCGACTTCATTTCGCGTTCAGCCCGTTTCGGCGGGAGACTTTTGCTCGTCCGACACCTACGGAACGCATCATGACTGATTGGTACGCCGTTTTCGTCGGCTTCGTCGTCTCGATTATCGCGGGCATAGTCGCGTTCGCCGTCCCCGGAATCGGCCACATCGGTGCCGGACTCATCGGTGGATTCGCCGCGGGATACGTCGCAGGCGGCGGTTTGGGTCGTGGCTTCTGGCACGGCCTCCTCGCCGGAGCGCTCGGCGGTATCGTCGTCGCCCTCTTTTTGGGCCTCGCCGGAACCGTCGTCGTCGGCTTAGCGGGCGGTCCCGTCGGGTCGCTGTTCGGCGGCATCGGCATCTTCCTCGCCGCGCTTCTCGTCGCGCTCATCATGGCGCTCGACAGCGCGATTGGCGGGATGGTCGGGTCGCTGTTGAAAAATTAGCGTGCAGGTCGAACCCGCTGAAATGCCAGCTATTTTTTCCTCGCGGGTCGAAGGGCGGGTATGGCCGAAATCGACGCCGATGCGGTTCTTCCGGCAGAGCACATCCGACAGGCGGTCGCCTCCGGACGCGTTTCGCAGTTGCACCGCGGCGACCAGTACGCCGACGAAGGAGACACCTTCGACATCGACGACGAGACGTTCGAAGTCGTCGAGGTAACCGAACGAAAACTGGGCGATTTGACCGACGAAGATGCGCAGGCCGAGGGGTCGGCGGATTTGGACGCCTACCGTGAGCGCCTGAATCGGGCCCACGACCACTTCGAGTGGGACGACGATGCGACGGTCTATCGGCATCGATTCGAGCCGCGGGAGTGAGAGAGGCGTTTTTCCGGGTTATTTTGGAGATTGGTGACGAGATAACTTTGTATTTGTGTCGTAAGCAGTTGCCGACTCCAATCATACGCCTCTGCACCGTAACCGGCCACTCCCTCCCCAACCGATTCCTTCGCGCCTTCGTCGCTCAGTCTCCCCCGCACGGGCGAACCTGTCGGTTCGCCTTCGCGCGCCACATGGAAAATCAGCTTTCCCGACCCAACACAAACCCTGTGGCGTATGCGTCGGCAGGGATGAGGAGTTTACCTCCGAGGCCCTGCCGAGTATCACGCGAGGGATGAGACTTGCAAGACGCGAAGCGTCTTGCTGACCTGCTGCCGCGGCCCGCAGGCATCGCAACGAACGAAGTGAGTGAGAAACGCAGTCGGTTGGGGAGGCGTGTGGTTGTGCGGCGGTTTCAGTGGCGTCGTGATTACCTAGCGATACAGAACCGTGGACACCTTTCACACTGAGAAAGAGTGTAGGGTCGTGATTATACAGAACCACTGTTTGAAAACCATCAGATAGCACTCCTCCTTCAAAACGGACGGGTGACAGAACTCTCACAATAACAATCGAAATTGCACACGAAACAACGTCCAAAAACCCACTTTCTCACTACTATCGTCGTTCAGCGAGTTCAGACCGCAAATCATCCAATTCCATGTCCTTCATCGCCAACAGCACGAGCAGATGGTACACGATGTCCGCACTTTCGTGGGCAATTTCCTCGTGGTCGTTGTCCTTCGCGGCCAACACGAGTTCCGTCGTCTCCTCGCCGAGTTTTTCGAGGACGGCGTTCTGACCCTTTTCGTGGGTGAACAGTGATGCGGTGTAGGAGTCCTCCGGGAGCGTTTCCTTCCGGTCTTCGATGATGTTGAAAAGGTCGTCTAACACGTCGTTCATGGTCCAATCTGAGCAACTTCTCTGATATCTTGTAGTTCGTCGAACTGGTCGCGTTCCTGCTGGCCGTGTTGGAACACCTCGTCTGCAACTTCGATGGGCGCGTTGGTGCGCGATGCGAGCGCCAGCGAATCGCTCGGGCGAGCGTCGATGACTTCGTGTCCGCGTGGCGTCTGAATGTGGAGGTCGGCGATGTAGGTGCTGTCGTCGAGTTCGCTGACGACGACGCGCTCCACGCGCCCGCCGAGTTCCTCCATCACGTCGAGCAGAAGGTCGTGTGTCAGCGGTCGCCCGATGTCCTCGGCTTCCATCCCCCGGGCGATGCTGATGCCCTCCTCGAATCGTATGAAAATAGGGAGGACGTCGTCGCCATCGTCCGGTGCGAGTACGACGACCGGGAGCGGCCCGTCTCCGGTCGCGGCGACGCGCACCGCGTCGATTGAAACGTTCATGACCCAACCGAAGCGACCCAGCGCCAAAAACTCTTGCTCACTGTCGTCAATCGCGGACGGGAGTACGGCCGTCACTCACCGAAAAACGCGAGACCGTGAATTCGACTGTCCGGCGTCAGTTCTGGATGGAACGACGTCCCCAGCACGGAACCGTTCTGCACTGCGACGGGCCTGCCGTCCCACTCCGCGAGAACGTCGGCGTCACCGACGCCGCTGATGAGCGGTGCCCGGATGAACACGGATGGGAACGGTTCGCCGAGTCCGGTTACGGAAAGCGGTACTTCGAAACTGTCCTTTTGGCGTCCGAAGGCGTTGCGCTCGACCGTCACGTCCAACAGACCGAGATTTTCGACGCGGTCGTCGCCGGCGTCCTCGGCGGCGACGATAAGTCCGGCGCAGGTGGCGAGTACCGGTTTTCCCGCTTCGACGTGAGCCTGAATTTCGGGGGCGATACCCTCCGACTGGATCAGGCGCGAGATGGCGGTCGATTCGCCGCCGGGCATACAGAGCAGGTCGCAGTCCGGAACGATGCCGGACTGGCGGATTTCCGTGATTTCGGCCGTCTCACCGCGGTCGGTGGCGGCCTGCCGAATCGCGTCTGCGTGTTCGCTCACGTCGCCTTGGACGGCGATAACGCCAGCGTTGAGACTCATACCGGGAGTTAGAAACACGTCGGCAAAAGGGACTCGTTTATATCGCGAGGACGTTCATCACCATGATGAGGATGCCGAAGAGGATGCCGAACGCGAAAACGGTTTTAGGATTGATTCGAATCGCGTTCCGGTCTTCTGCGTCGAAATATCGCACGAGTCCGGCGCTGGACATCAGCCCGCCGGAGTTTTGACCACTGCTCATACGTTCGGTTCCGATAGCGGGTCGGGTAAACCTTTCGCAACGAGTGTCGTTCGACTGGTGGTTTGTGGACGAGCGGTGTCGTAATTTAAAATCCGTCTCTCATTATCTGTTCTCGAAAATATCCTCGGTATTTCTTTATCGGTCACACGTAATATTCATCCATGGACGAGCAAATCGCGTCGGTACTGGAACGTAGGTTCCCCGAACGCGACGTTGCCGAGGTAAAGCCCTCCGGCCCGTCTTGGAACGACCAGAATCGAACCGTCGGCATCGACTTCGCCGACGGTGAGACGATATTCCTGAAGATGTCGAACGGCGGAGATGGTTCCCGAATCGCCCGCGAGCGAGCGGCTATCGACTACGTTGGCGAAAAACGCTCGGTGCCGGTACCGAGGGTAGTGGCCTCCGATACCGAAGGCGATGTCCCGTATCTCGCCACCGAATCGGTGTCCGGACGGAACTTCCTCCACCTGTGGTCGGACGCGAGCATGGCACGGCGGGCCACGCTCGCCCGGCAGGTCGGGGAGTCGCTGGCGAGCGTCCACGCTCTTCGCTTCGAAAACCACGGCCACATCGGCGGTGGCGGTGCGACCGGCCTCGAACTTGAGACAGGGTCGTGGACGGACGTTCTCATCGATACGATTTACGAGATGCGGGAAATCGCCTCCTCGAACCGTTTCGACCACCACTTTGACGGTGTGGTTTCCGCCGTCGAAGCGAATCGAGAACTGTTGGACGAGGCACCTGCCGCACTCCTTCACGGCGACCCCGCCAAGCCGAACTGTTTCGGAACCGAAAACGGAATCGGATTTCTCGACTGGGAAATCGCGCACGTCGGCGACCCAGTTCGGAACATCTACCGCACCCGGAATTTACAGTTCGGTTCGCTCCGGGCCGACGCCCCCGAGGAAATCGCATCCGCGTTTTACGACGGCTATCGTGAGCGGGCGGACGGATTTCCACCGGGATTCGAAGCGCGCCGACCGGTGTATGCGGCGGTTCGGTTCCTCGCCCACGCCGGAGTGTTCGACAAATGGGCAGCGTTTCTCGACGAGTCATCGGATGAGCTTGCGGAGTGGATGGACGGGGAGATGGAACGACGGCTTGCCGAAATCGACTGACGATTCTGACCTCCGAGGTGGGGACGCTACACGACGTGGTGACGATACTGGACGACCGAATGCGACTCAGTCGGACGATAAAATCGGTAATGCGCGCATCTGCGGTAGTCATGCCGCCGCGAAAACAGTCGGCAGAGTTGGCGGAGTGAGAAACCCTTATGCACGCGGCGACGGAATTTGGACAGAGAAACGATGACCGTCAAGTTACTCGATTTCTACGCAGATTGGTGTGGCCCGTGCAAAACACAAGACCCGATTCTTGACGACCTACAGGAGGACTGGGGCGACGTTGAGTTCGAAAAGGTGGATGTAGACGAGCATCAGGACGTTGCCAACGAGTATCAAGTGCGCTCGATTCCGACCATCGTCATCGAAGACGACGAGGGCGTCGTTGAGCGGTTCGTCGGCGTTACCCAGCGCGACGACTTGGAGCGCGTCCTCGAAGAAGCTGGCGCGTAAATCGAACGTCGAAGCTTTTCGGTTCGCTACTTCGTGAGCGACTGCACGGTCGAATCGAGGAGACGCGCTATTCGAACCTGACGCCCACGTCGTGCAGTCCCTCGTTGTTGACCGCGAGGTTGATGAGCAGTGGCGTCATGCTCTCGACTTCCGCGCTGTTGGCGAGGTCACCGGCGTCCAGCGGTCGAAGCCCCTCGATTCCGTCGGCGAGCAGTCGAACCGTCTCCTTCGCGTCCTCATCGTCGGCCACGAGAAGCGTATCCTGTGACAGCTCGGTTTCGAGGTCCGCGAGTCGTCCCGCCGACAGGCCGTGGAACGCGCCGACTACGGGAACGCCGTCGGGTGCGATTTCGGCTACCAGTTCCGTCACGCTCCCCGCTTTCGGCGGCTTGTAGTGAAATCCGTCCTCGTCGCGGTTCATCCCGACGGCGGGCGTCACGAGCACGTCCACGTCGTCCAGCCGGTCTGCCACCGACTCGACCGTGTCCCGGACGTGGAACGGCGGCACCGCCAGCACGACGACGTCCGCGCGCTCGGCGGCCATCTCGTTGGCGAACCCGTTGATCGAGCGCGAAACGCTCACGCTGCCGAGTTCGGTTTCGTACTCGTCGGCCTTCGTTCGAGCTTTCTCCGGGTCGCGCGACCCGATGACGACCTCGTGATTGGTGTCGAACGCCCAGCGGAGCGCGAGTCCCTGTCCGATGTCGCCAGTCCCGCCCAAGAGTGCGATTCGCATACCCGGGTTGTCTTTTGGTATCGGGTTAAGTACTGCGAAAGGGGCGTTCTCGTGGTGGATTTTGTCGCGGTTTTGGTGGAGGTCGCTAGTCGAGCGATGCGGCGCGCGCTGGTGGGGCTTTGAGGACGCGGTCGTCCGAGAAGTCGAGCCGAAGCCGCGCGAGGGGCGATCGATGGGAGTCGGTTGGGGAGGCGTGTGGGTGGGTCTCATTGGAGTCGGCAGTTGCTAACGGCAAGTCTGCACTCGTGTCGGTCGCCGAAACTGCGACCGTCGTTGCGTATGCCGGTAGTCGCTGACAGTGAGTCTCACTTCTTGTTCCGTCCCTCCTTGAATAGTTGTACGCTTACAAGAACCAACACGAACCCCCGCTCGCTACTCCAAACTACTTGTTTCGAATCTCGACGGAATCTCCGCCGCCACAATCGCTTTTGTATTCCTCTCCCTTGCTGTGAATACGATGTCATACGATGGTAGCGACGGCATTCCGAAACTCGGACTCGGAACGTGGCAAAACACCGACGGCGAGGACTGCGCACACAGCGTCACATACGCCCTCGACCTCGGCTACGAGCATATCGACACGGCGCAGGCCTACGACAACGAGGAGTACGTCGGCGAAGGAATCGAAGATTCGTCCGTTGACCGCGAGGACTTCTTCCTCGCCACGAAGGTCTGGATCGACAATTTGGAACACGACGACGTGCTGGAAAGCACCGAAACCAGCCTCGATAAACTCGGGACGGATTACGTAGACTTACTCTACGTCCACTGGCCCGCCCGCGAGTACGACGCCGAGGAAACTCTCACCGCCTTCGACCAACTGTACGACGAGGGGAAAATCGAACACGTCGGCGTGAGCAACTTCGAACCCGAGCATCTCGACGAAGCGCAAGCAGTTCTCGACGCGCCCGTCTTCGCCAACCAGGTTGAGATGCACCCGCTGCTCCGGCAGGACGAACTCCACGACTACGCAATCGAAAACGACATCCAGCTCGTCGCCTACTCGCCGCTCGCCCGCGGTGAAGTGTTTGACGTTCCCGAACTGAGCGATATCGCGAACAAACACGGCGTCAGCGAAGCGCAGGTCAGCCTCGCGTGGCTCGTGCAGAGGGAGAACGTCGTCGCCATTCCGAAGGCGACCGGCGACGACCACATCGAAGACAACTTCGCCGCCCTCGACCTCGAACTTGACGACGAGGACGTGGCGAAAATCGACGGTATCGACCGCACGAGCCGCAAAGTTGACCCGTACTTCGCCCCGTGGTAATCACTCCGCGAGAAACGAATTGAACACCTTCTGTTCCGCTTTTCGAAGGTGTTGGGAACGTCGCCGACGAGATTCCGAGCGCGTCGACAACGTCCTCGGCGGTGCTGTCGCGCGGCCAGTCGAAGTAGCCCGCCGTGTGCGTCGCTCGGAGGACAGGCTTACCGGGTGAACTATGAGTTCCGCGAACTATGTCGCGCATATGACCGACCTCGTGACGTTCGGCGAGACCATGTTGCGCCTCTCACCACCCGACGGTGAGCGAATCGAGAGCAGTTCGACCCTCGAATTCCGGGTCGCAGGCGCGGAAAGCAACGTCGCTATTGCAGCACACCGACTCGGTGCGAAAGCAGCGTGGGCGTCGAAGCTCCCCGATTCGCCCCTCGGCCGACGGGTCGTCGCCGGACTTCGTCAGTTCGGCATCGACACCGAAATCGCGTGGACTGACGAGGGCCGACAGGGAACCTACTACCTCGAACACGGCACCGAACCGCGTGGAACCAACGTTATCTACGACCGGGCCGACGCCGCGGTCACGACGACCGAACCTGATGACCTTCCGCTGGGTTCGATTCGGGACGCCGATATTTTTTACACTTCTGGTATCACGCCTGCGCTTTCTTCCACCCTCAAATCGACCGTTGGCGAGGTGCTTCGGGACGCACAAGCCACCGGAGTCACCACCGCCTTCGACGTGAACTACCGGTCGAAACTCTGGTCACCCACGGAGGCTCGCGACTGCCTGACCGACCTCTTCCCGGCAATCGACGTGCTCGTGACGGCGGAGCGCGACGCTCGCGACGTTCTCGGACGCGCCGGCGACGCCGAGGACATTGCCCACGGGCTCGCCGACGAGTGGGAGTTCGAAACCGTGGTCGTGACCCGCGGTTCCGCGGGCTCGCTGGCGCTCCACGACGGCGAACGTTTCGAGCAGTCCGCATTCGACACCAAGACGGTTGACCCGATTGGAACCGGGGACGCCTTCGTTGGCGCGTTCCTCGCCTGCCGACTCGACGGGACAGACGTGCAGACCGCCCTCGAATACGGTTCTGCGACCGCCGCGCTCAAGCGCACGATTCCCGGCGACGTGGTCGTCGTGACGCGGGAGGAGGTCGAACGGGTGCTCAATTCCGACGTGAACGAAATTTCGAGATAGCTTTTTGCGGGCTGAATTTTCGCGCGTTTGTGAATATCATGTTTTGAAGAGTTGTCGAGTTTGCGCTAGGTAGTCACGACTCTAACAAGACCGTCACCGTACGAAGGAATGGCTGTGGAGATGAGGCGATTTCCAAGTCACGGTGACACATGACCGCCTCCGCACCGTATCCGCCCACACGCCTCCCCAACCGAGTCCCTTCCTTCGTTTCACTCATTTCGGTCATCCCTCGCACGATTCCACAAGACTTCTCGGCGGTGAACTCCTCGAAGCCTCGCCAGCGCGCGCCATGTGGTTGGTCACAACTCTCGATTCGACGCAAACCTCGTGGCGCGTGCGTCGGCAGGCCCGAGGAGTTCACCGCCGAGGGTCTGCCAATTTCCGCGTGAGGGATGACTGACTGAGCGAAGCGAAGGAAGGAATCGGTTGGGGAGGTACGTGGACCGTTGCGGTGCTGTGGCGGTTTTCACTGGAGTCATGATCATCTAGTACCAAGTCTTCACAAACTCCTCTGCACCACGTCTCCACGAACTTCGTGGCACCAAGTCTTCACAAACTCTTTTGTTTCCACTTCAACGAACCAAACTACTCGTCATCTGAACCGGCACCTCAAACGATAATGCCCCTCCACACATCGTTACCACCACATGACCATTCACGTGGCGATAGTCGGCGCGTACGGAAGTGCGGGGGTCGCAGTTGCTGATGAACTCGCAGACGACCCAAACGTCGAGCTGACTCTCATCGACGATGGCGAACCCGGCGGCGGTCTGTGCATCCTTCGTGGATGTATGCCCTCGAAAGAAGTGTTGTCAGCCTCGGCGCACAAGTTCCACGCTCGCCACGACCCGCGACTGTCGGGGACGCCGGAGGTGGATTTGGAATCGGTGGTGGACATCAAAAACGAACACATCCACAACTTTGCGGAACACCGTCGAACCGCAGTTCACGACCTCGCGGAACGCGACGACGTCGAGTTCCACCACGACTCCGCTCGGTTCGTTGACAACCGCACAATCGAAGTCGGTACCCGGGAAATCGAGGCTGATTACGTCGTCCTCGCCACCGGGTCGGTCGTGAACGTGCCCGACCTGCCCGGCATCGAGGACGTGTCGTTTACGACTAGCGCGGACGTGCTCGACAGAACCCAGTTTCCCGATTCGGGCGTCGTGATGGGATTCGGCTACGTCGGCCTCGAACTCGTGCCCTACCTCACGGAGGCGGCAGGGATGGATATCACAGTCATCGAACACGACACACGACCGCTCGACGAGGCAGACCCGGAGTTCGGCGACGAACTGCTCGACATCTACCGCGACGATTTCGGCGTCGAAATTCTGACCGAGACGGACGAACGACGGGTCGAGGCCACGGAGAACGGCGTTCGGTTATACGTCGAACGGGACGGTGACGAGCGAGCGATTGACGCCGACGACCTGTTTTTGTTTACGGGCCGACGACCCAACCTCGACCGACTCGGTTTGGAGAACACGAATCTCGTCTCGGGGCCGGGTTGGGTTGAGGACACCATGCAGGCCGCGGACGACCCCCGAACGTTCGTCGTCGGGGACGCAAACGGCAAGGAACCGATTTTGCACGTCGCCAAAGAACAGGGGTTCAAAGCCGCCGAAAATATCCACGCGCACGCCCGCGGAGAAAAACTCGACCCCTACGAGAACGTCCACCATCACGTGATTTTCACGGCGACCGGCGTGTATCCGTTCGTCCGCGTCGGCCTCTCGGAGGCGGCGGCGAAATCGGAGGGTCGAAACTACGTCGCGGTTTCCCGGCAGGCGAGCGACGACGGCGTGTTCAAAACGAAACAAGCCGCGGAAGGACTGGCGAAGCTCGTCGTGGATGCGGACGACGGCACGGTTTTGGGGTATCAGGGGCTACATTACCACGCCGACGTGATGGCGAAGACGATGCAGGTGGTCGTAGAGCGGGGGATGGACGTGCGAGACGTGCCGGACAGGGCGTACCATCCGACGACGCCCGAAATTTTGGATGGACTGTTTCGGGACGCGAGCGCGAAAGTGGGCGAAAAATAACGAGTCAGTTCGGTCGTGAATCGGATCGCAGGTAAGGCTAAAACCCGGGGAGACATAGAGACGGATATGAAGGCCAAGCGGGAGTATCGACGCCGCACGAACATCGAAGTCCGGGTACTCGACGCCCTCGTAGACCGGCACGAGGAGGGGATGACGGTGTTCGAACTTCGGACGCAAGTTGATGTCGATATCGACGACTTGGAGGATGCGCTGGGGAACCTCAAAGAGGACGGCCTCATCGACGCAGAGAAAGCGGACGGACGAACCCTCATCAAACCCGACGAGCGCGTCGTTCCCGACCCGGAGGAAGCGGTGGAAGAACCGACAATCGTTGATCGTATCATCGAGCGATTATCGCTCTAACACATCCGACGTTTTTACCCGCCCACGGCGACGATTACGACCATGCACCTAGAAGATCTGCACGCCGACCACGGGGCGACGTTCTGCTCGGTCGGCGACCGACGGGTTCCCCGCGATTACGGACGACCGGAGCGCACGCACCGCGCGGTCAGAAACGGCGTCGGACTCACTGAGATGCCGTACAGCGTTCTGGTTATCACCGGCGACGACCGGATCGAGTACGTCGATAACGTCGTCTCGAACACGATTCCGACGGAAGACGGTCGGGGAACTTACGCGTTGCTCCTCGACCCGCAGGGCAAAATCGAGATGGACATGTACGTCTACAGCGCGGGCGACAAACTCCTCCTCTTCACACCGCCCGGAAAGGCAACTCCGTTGGCTGAAGAGTGGCGCGAGAAGGTGTTCATTCAGGACGTGGAAATCGCGGTTGCGACCGACCAGTTCGCCGTTTTCGGCGTCCACGGCCCGCACGCGACCGAGAAAGTCGCGAGCGTGTTGAACAACGTGAGCACCCCCGACGAACAACTGACGTTCGTTCGTGGAAAGATGGCCGACGTGGGCGTCACGGTCATCCGAACCGATGCGCCGACCGGTGAGGAAGGATACGAGGTCGTCTGCACGACCGGCGAAACCGAGGACGAAATCGGTCGCCCCCGTCCGAACGTCGAACTCGTCTTCGATGCGCTGATTACGCACGGCATGAACGCCGCACCATTCGGCAGAAAAACGTGGGAGTCGCTGACGTTGGAGGCCGGAACGCCGCTGTTCGAGTTCGAACTCGAAGGCGAGATTCCAAACGTTCTCGGCGTCCGCAACGCGCTCGACTTCGAGAAAGGCTGTTTCGTCGGACAGGAAGTCGTCTCGCGCGTCGAAAACCGCGGGCAACCGAGTCGCAAACTCGCCGGACTGCGCCCCGAATCAGTACCCGAACGGGGCGCGGCGGTCTTCGACGGCGACGCAGTCGTCGGCGAAGTCACCCGCGCAATCGACAGTCCGTCCCGCGAGGAACCGATTGCGATGGCGCTCGTGAACTACGACGTGGAAACGGGAACCGACCTGTCGGTGCGAATCGACGGCGAGGACGGTTCTGCGGAACTGGTGACGCTCCCGTTCGTGGAAGGGAGCGATTCGTCGGGGCGCGTGCCGCAGTACGACTGAGAAACGATTAAGTCTCGAACGACGACCGTAGCGATTCACGACGTTCGAGATGATGCGACTGATTTGAAATGCCGCGATGACTTTTTCTCCGATTTCGAACGCGTCAGTCGCTCGCTTCCGCAAGTCAGTACGCTCGGCCGAGCGTACTGACTTGCCGCGACACTGACGACGAACAGAAATTCGAAACCCAATGCGCCAGACGAGCAATCTACTTTTCCCGTCTTCCCCTCACGAACAGAGGAAAACAGTTTTAAATAACTTAGTAATATCACTAGGTGGTATGCACGACTTCGATGGATTCGCGGACGTTAGCGAGGCGGAAGTTACGCGAGCAATCGGCACGGCGTGGAGCGACGAGTTCACCGAATTTTCCGAAAGCGAGGTCATCATCGTCGGCGGTGGCCCGTCCGGATTAGTCGCCGCGAAGGAACTCGCGGAACGCGGGGTGCAGACGATGGTCGTGGAGAAAAACAACTACCTCGGCGGCGGTTTCTGGCTCGGCGGCTTCCTGATGAACAAAGTCACGGTTCGCGACCCTTCGCAGGCCGTGTTGGACGAATTGGACGTCCCTTACGAGGAATCCGACGAAGCCGGCGGACTGTACGTCGCGAACGGACCGCACGCCTGCTCGGCCCTCATCGAATCGGCCTGCGCCGCGGGCGCGAAGATGCAGAACATGACCGAATTCACCGACGTGGTCGTCCGTGAGGGCCACCGCGTTGGCGGCGTCGTGATGAACTGGACGCCGGTTCACGCCCTGCCGCGCGAACTCACCTGCGTCGACCCCATCGCGGTCGAATCAGATCTCGTCATCGACGCCACGGGCCACGACGCCGTGGTCGTCTCGAAACTCCAAGAGCGCGGCGTCCTCGACGCGCCCGGCCTCAGCCACGCGAAGGAGTACAACACGGGAATGGACAAAACCGAGGAGGGACAGTACGGCGCACCGGGACACGATTCGCCGGGTCACGATTCGATGTGGGTCGCAAAGAGCGAGGACGAGGTGGTCGAACACGCCGGAAAGGTTCACGACGGCCTCGTAGCGACCGGTCTCGCGACCGCGACGACCTACGGCCTGACTCGGATGGGACCGACGTTCGGTGCGATGCTCCTGTCCGGTAAACGCGCGGCACAGGTCGCGCTGGACGAGTTGGAGGTTGGTGGAGATGTCGATATGTCATCAACCGTATCGCCCGCGGACGACTAACTCACGCACTCGGCGTTTTCGTCCTTTGTTTCGACCGCAGTCGCGCCACTCGTCCACCGAGCCAACCGAAAACGACTGGGTAGAAGAGACCACCGAGGAACAGGCCGGTAAACATGTTCGGCTCCGCTCCGACGCCATCACCGTTTACGGCGAAGACGAGGCCACTAACGAAGTAGCACAGCGCGTATCCGAGAACGATACTCGCACCTGCGTAGTCCTCGCCGTGAGCGCCATAGGTGCGACTGGTTTGTGCGACGAGATAACCGGTAGCGAACAGCACCACAGCTGGAAGAAGGTATAACACTCGTACCCACCCGCCAGCGAGGGCCACAAGGTCGATCTCCGAGGACATGCCGTACGTCGGCAGACGGACGATCAAATCTGTGCCATGCGCGGAGTGGAGCATCCACCCGACCGTCTTCCACGGTGCAGGTGACGGTTCGATGAGTGGCCAAAGCGATTTCGAACCGATACCGAATCCCGGTTCGATTGTTTTCGACCGGAGGAGGGACGAGACTCGTGACCCGAAAAGAGCGAATACCACGGCGTACTGCACGAGAAATGCAGATACACTCGCCGGAATTGCTCGTCGGAGTGGGACATTTGTAAACGCCATTGCTCATCGATCGAATGGCAAAAATAAATACCTTATTATTGAACTGAAATTCTCGGAAGCGGCGAATAAATCCGGTCACGTATCAGCTATCGTATAGACAATCGAAATGCGAATTACGCACGACTTCTTGTAGAGAGTGGAATCACTCTGCCAATCGCCCGCCGGTAATTCGAATCACGCCCAACGCGTGTTCGCTGTCGTTCGTCTCGACCGCGCGCTCCGACAGCGCCCGGCGCGCTTCCTCGACCCGTTCGTCCAGCACGCTCCACGGCGGTTCCTCGAAGTTTTTTCCCCTGCCGGGCGTCGAGGCGACGACCAACCCGCGAAAGGCTTGATTCACGGCCCACGAGTACGGATGCGTGCTTTGACCCGCGTCGAGCAGGGCGAGTCCACCGCCGGGGCTGATGCCATCGAGCCAGTACCCGACCGTGGTGTAAGGGTCGTCCAGCATCCCCACGACGAAGGTGGCGAGGACGGCGTCAACTTCCTTCCGGGGCTCGAACGCAGCGGCGTCGGCCTGCACGAGATGGACGTTGTCCCATCCTTCGCGCTCGATTCGCCACCGGGCCCGTTCGAGCATGCCGCGGGTAAAATCGACGCCGATGACGGTTCCGTCAGAGCCGACGCGCTCGCGCAGATGGGAGAAGTTGGCCCCGGTGCCACAGCCCATTTCGACCACCGTATCGCCGGGTTCGAGGCCGAGTTGGTCGGCGACTCGGCCACGCAATTTGGTGAGTCCGGGCGCCGCCGACGCGAGGAAGTCGTAGAGCCGTGCCCACCGTCCGTAGAACTGCTGGGCGGCAGTGGTTCTGCGCTGGGACATAAATACCGGTACGATAGATTTCGATAAAAGAGATGGGGCTGGATAGGTACGGGCGTATTATTCATTGTTGTACGCCAATTTTATAAAGAATTTAACAGAACAAGTCAGGCGAGTATCGTGTTCTCAGTCCAAACGGAAACGACGAAAATACATATCCCGTCTTCGAAGTACCTGGCGAGAACAACGAAGACGCGGAAATCGGTTCACAGACCCACAGCTACGCTGTCTGTGTCTTAAAAAATAACCTCGTGTACCCCTACCCGAGGTAACTGAAGAGTAAGACTGAACTGGTATATACTTTGTGTGTGCCAGTTCTATCGAGCAACATAAACGGCCTGCGTAAGTAGGCAAGAACTAAACGAAATGAGAACGATACAGAAACAATACACCATGGAACCACTGCCTAAGACTGGTGATATCCCCGCCGGATGGGAACAGTCGCCCATCCGCGGCGACGAAATCGAACTCCGGCATCAGAACGGAGATATCGCAGTAAAGGCGGTTCGCGCAACGAGGGCGGACGAGTGGGAACTCGAAATGGAGGACAGCATCGGCAACCGATACACGACGATTCGGCCGGTGGGACAGGCCGATACGAAAAAGCAGGCCGTGGCCGCGCTCGTGGCGCTCGCCGAGGCGGTGTCCGACCTTCGAAACGAGCGCGACGACATGCTTCCTCAAGACATCATTCGGGAAGTGAAACGCAGCCAGCGAGTGCCGGTGTAGGAGAATTGCGTCGGGGACTCGGTTTCGGTGGCGGATTAGGCTATTTTCCGCGCGATTTCGGCGGTTTCTTCGGCCGTCTCGCCGAGGATGTAGGTGATCGGTTCGATGCCATAGCTTCCGGTGTGATAGAGGACGGCCGCGTCGGGTTTCTCCGCCAGCGCGTCTCCGAGCGTTTCGCCGAGGTTGTCGTACGTTGCGTCGAACTCCACGGTTTCGTGGCCCAGTTCGTCGAGTTTGCGGATGATGTCGGGGTCGTACCGAATGTTGAGCGCGGCGCTGGCGGTAACGCCGTTCTCGCGCGCCGAGAGCAGGATGGAGGCGACGTGTTCGCTGACGCCGAACTCGGGTTCCGCGGGAATCGTCGCCCGTCCTTTCACGTCGAAAATTCTCCCCGGAATCCCCGCAACGTCGTCAATCGTATCTGCGTCGGGCAGACATTCGCAGAGATTCGACCCGACGGCGGGAATGAGCGACGAAAAGCCGCCCGTCTGTTCCACGATACGTATCGCCCGACGCATCGAGGTGAGGACGCGCTCCGTCGCGCGAAGCTCGTCCGCCGGGTCGTGGATGTTGAAATCGCCGCCGTGGCCTTCCAACTCCGGCATCGCCTCCTCGTGCAACTGCGCGATGAGGTCGTGATCTTCCAATCGGCGGATGAGGACTTCGACTTCCACGAGTGCTTGCACCTGACTCATGCTTCCCGTCGCCAGTCCCTCGCCGATTTCGTTCACGAGGCGGATAACGCGCTCATCGTCCCGTATCCTATCGTTCTGTGCCACCTCTCCGTGGGCGTATTTCGAGACGGCGCTCTGGCTGATACCGAGCGCGTCGGCCACCTCGCTCTGGGTTAACCCGCGCTCCCGAAGGTCTTCTGCGAGCATCGAGCGAAACGTGGGCAGAAACTCCTCGACGACGATTTCTTCGGCAAATTTCACGGTCGATCACTCCCTCCGGCGAAATCCTGCTTTCCGCCGAACTCGTGGTCGCTTCCGATTCGGGAGGCCTGCGGTCCGTCCTGGTCTTGGTATTTCGACCCGCGCTCCGACCCGTACGGTCGCTCCGCCGGATTTTTGAGTTCCGTGAAGATGAGCTGTGAGATTCGCGTATCCGGTTTCAGCGCGACAGGTGCCGTGCCGAGGTTCGATAGTTCGAGCGTAATTTGTCCTCGATAGCCCGGGTCGACGACGCCCGCAGTCGCGTGGACGACGACGGCGAGTCGCCCGAGCGACGACCGTCCTTCGACGTGCGCCAGCAAGTCCGCCGGGATCTCGACGCGCTCTTTCGTCGTCCCGAGGACGAAATCGCCTGGATGGAGGATGAACTCGTCGCCGTCCTCCACGATTGTTTCGGTGACGTAGCTATCGACTTCGTCCTCGCTGTCGGGGTGGATACAGGGAATGTTGGTGCGCTGAAATTCGAGAAACTCCTCGCCGAGTCGGAGGTCGATGCTCGCCGGTTGAATTTGGAGGTCGGGTTCGTCTATCGGTTCGACGACCAACGACCCCGATTCTAAGCGACTGCGAATATCGACATCGGAGAGTATCATGTCGATAGAACGGGCGTGGGTGAGTAAAGAAGATTCGGTCGGGATTCCGAACTGCATTTCGGACTGTGAGTCAATTCGGGAACGGAATCGAGTAGCCAGCGTTTTACTCCATCGCTACCACCACTGCTCATGAAACAAACCATCGTCGCGCGCACCGATATCGGGATGGGTCGCGGAAAACTCGCGGCACAGGTCGCACACGCGTCCCTTTCCGCATACGAAGACACAGGGCGCAAAGCACGAAAACGATGGAAGGGGAGCGGGCAGAAAAAAGTCGTCGTGAAAGCGAGCGGGGAGGAGGAAATCTTCCGCCTCGCCGAAAAAGCGCGCACGGAGGGCCTACCGCACGCCATCGTCCGCGATGCAGGGCACACCCAACTCGACCCCGGAACAGTGACGACGCTCGCGGTCGGTCCGGCGGACGACGACCTCGTCGACCGAGTTACCGGCGACCTCTCTTTGTACTAACAACTGTCCTCGTCGAAAAGTTACCAATTTAGAAACGTTTTAGGGACTCGGTTACTGATTCTTTCTATACGCTATGTGTCGTGCTAGCTATTGACTCATGAGGACGGTAATGGACGAACGAACTGTTCGAGCAGTTCTCGACACGCTCCCGGACGTATTCTACGCCTTCGATGCGGATGGGTCACTCGTGCAATGGAACGACCGCTTGACGGCGCTCACCGGCTACGATGATTCGGAAATCGAGGGGATGGAGCCTTTGGAATTCATTCCGGAGGAGGACGAAGGGACGATCGCCGAAGCGATTCACAGCGTCCTCTCAGGTGACCAAACGGAAACACGCCAGTCCGCACTGTTGACGAAGAACGGCGAGAAAATTCCCTTCGAATTCAACGCCCAGCGGGTCATCGATGCGAATGGAACGGTTCGCGGATTCGTCGGAACGGGACGAAACCTTTCCGAGCGCCGCGAACGCGAGCGCGAACTTCGCCGACAGCGCGACGAACTGAAGACGTTCAACCGAATCAACGAACTCGTTCGCGAGGTCATCCACGCACTCGTCTCGGCGGCGGTACGCGAGGAAGTCGAACAAACCATCTGCGACCATCTGGTCGATTCCGACTTCTACCGGTTCGCGTGGGTCGGCGACTACGATGTCGTCGAGAATGCCATCGTCCCGCGGGCGACTGCTGGGGACGACGAGAGATACCACGAAGTGGTCGGAGAGCGGGCGAACGCCGATTGGGAACGCCCCGCGGAGACGGTCTACCGAACCGGTGAGAGCGTCGTCGTTCGTGACATTTCCGAAGAGACCACGCTCACAGCAGCCCTCAGGAGCGAAGGAATCGACCGCGGGATTCGCTCGGGAATCGCGGTTCCCCTCTCAAACGGACCGACGATGTACGGCGTTCTCGTCGTCTATGCGAATCGCACCGACGCCTTCAGCGAGCGCGAAGCGGAGGCGTTCGAAGCCCTCGGAAAATTCGTGGGGTTCGCCATCAACGCGACCGAGAGCAAGAAACTCCTGACCGCCGGTGCAATCGTCGAACTGGAGTTCGACGTAGCGGACGAGGATGCGGTGCTCGTTTCCCTTTCGCGTCAAACCGGTGGGACGCTCATCCTGGAAGGAACCGTCCCACTATCCGGCGGAAACTTTCTCTACTACTTGCGTACCGAAGGGGTCACTCCGGAAGAAGTCAAGCAGGCCGCAGAAACGCTCACTTCGGTGGACGAATCGAACGTCGTTTCCTCTCACGCCGACGCGGGATTGCTCGTGTTGACCGTCTCGGAATCGCTGGTGAGCCTGTTCGTCGAAATCGGTGCGAAGGTTCGAACCGCCAGAGCCGAAAACGGCGAGAAACACATCGTCGTGGAGGTATCACCGGACGCCGACATCAGAACGCTGCTGGATACGATTCGCTCGTCACACCCGGATGTGGAACTCATCGCAAAACGGGAAGTCGATAAACCGGTCGAGACGCAAAGCGATTTTCGCCAATCGTTCGCGTCCGACCTTACTGATCGCCAACGGGCCGCCTTCCGCGCCGCGTACCTGGCCGGCTATTACGACTGGCCGCGAAAAAGCACGGCCGAGAACATCGCCGACACCATGGGAATCGCGCCCGCGACGCTTCATCAGCATCTGCGAAAAGCGGAGGAAAAACTCGCGTCCGCATTTTTCACCGATAGACGGGAGTGAAACGACGTTTTCGCCTGCTCGCTCTCACTACCAACGCACGTAGGTACACAGTACTTGGTTACGACGTTCCACTACTCAACTAATGAGCGAAAGACAGGCAACAGTAGACACGCAAGAGCGGCACCCTGGCGACGAGGTGAACCTATCGTTCGAAACGCTCTTCGACGTGCTGGGGAGTTCACGTCGCCGATTCGTCCTGTCGAACCTTTCGGAATCACCGACGCCCGTGCGAATCGATGATCTCGCAGAGTGCATCGCCGCTGCGGAGGAAGGGAGGGCGACTACGGACGTGACCCCGGAGATGATGAACGAAATCGAAATTCTCCTGTATCACGTCCACCTGCCGAAAATGGCGGACGTGGGTCTGGTGACGTACGATGCCTCGGCGGGAATCGTCGAACCTGGCGAGGCAATCGACGGGGCACACCAGTACCTCGAACTCGCGGAACTTTAGTCCCGTCCGGTTCATTGTCCGGACGAATGCGCGAGGCACACCCCATCGAAACTGCGGTCGGTATGGAGTATTACGTCAGCGACACCGCCGGAGTGGGCGGTCACCTCCGCGACACCGACGAGGATTTTCGCGTTCGGGAAATCGAGCGGTTCGACCTCGAACCGCTCGATGCCGACCACGGTTCGTTTCCGCATCTCGTCGTTCGGGCCACCTTACGGGGGTGGGACACGAACGACTTCGCCAAGCGACTTTCCAGCGAGTTGGCCATCAGCAGGGAGCGCGTCTCGTGGGCCGGGACGAAGGATAAGTACGCAGTGACGACGCAGTTGTTCAGCCTTCGGAAGGTAGACCCCGAAAATCTACCAGAGATTCGAAACGCGAACGTGGAACCCCTCGGGCGAGCGGGGCGGGCGCTCCAGTTCGGTGACCTCGCGGGAAACGAGTTCGAAATCGTCGTTTCGGAACCCGAACGTCCAGAAAACGCGGATACAATCGCGGACGAACTGCGGGCGTTCGCCGGCTCCCCGGACGGCGTCGCGGTTCCGAACTACTTCGGCCAGCAACGATTCGGTAGTTTGCGGCCCATCACGCACGAAGTCGGTTTGCACATCGTTCGCGACGAGTGGAGAGCGGCGGTGATGGCCTACGTGGGTAATCCGTTCGAGACGGAACCGGAGGACACCCAAACCGCCAGAAAGCGGGTCGAGGAAGTCGCGCCGGACTGGGATGCCGTCCTTGATGCGCTCCCACGGCGACTGGGTTTTGAACGCTCGATGGCCCACCGACTCGTTGAAAACGGCGGCACCGAACCAGTGGATTTCCGCGATGCGCTGGAGTCCCTGCCGACGAACCTCCAGCGATTGTTCGTGAACGCGGCCCAGTCGTACATCTTCAACCGAATCCTGACCGAGCGACTGGAACGAGGACTTCCGTTCGGCAAACCGGTCGCCGGTGATGTGGTCTGTTTCGCCGAGGAGGTCGATGGCTTCCTGATGCCGGACATGAACCGGGAACAGAAGGTCACCGAAAAGCGTGTAAAAACCATCGAGCGCCACTGCGAGCGCGGACGGGCGTTCGTCACCGCGCCGCTCGTCGGCACGGAAACCGAACTCGCGGAGGGCGAACAGGGAGAAATAGAGCGCGAAGTTCTGGCAGACCTCGACCTCGAACCGACAGATTTCAACTCGCCGGGAGAGTTCCACTCGACCGGCACCCGCCGGGCGATTTTGGTTCGAACCGACTGCACAGTCGGCCACGACCCGCTGTCGTTCGAATTTTCGCTTCCCTCGGGATCGTACGCCACCGTCTTTTTGCGGGAGTTTCTGAAAGCCGACCCCCTCGACATGGGGTAGGTTCGACGGCGTTGTGATTGCGATTTTTTCGCCGGAATCGTCCTGCCGAGCAGAAACGCCGGAACCCCAAAGAGGGTGACGGCAACCAGAATCAGGCCGACGAACAGGAGCGAGTACATGAAAGAGAGCGGCGTTCCGACAGACGTGACCGGTCTGGCTATCGCAAGCGACGCCGCCAGTATTGTCGGCGGAAGGGCGACGGCGACCCGCCGGTATCGCGGGTCGCTGACGGCATAGCCCACGACTGCCATCGAGAGCAGAAAGAGGCTGGAAAACGCGGCCAACATGAAGTTGTTGACGGCGTAGTAGTCAAGCGCGAGCAGTCGAGACACGAGGAAGCTACCGACGGCGATGGCGCTGGCAAACAGTATTACTGTGCCTGCTCCCCACGCGAAAAGGACGCCGCCTGCAACGCGGGGAAGCGTCGGGCGAACATCTGCGAAGGTCAGGAGTGCCAGCACGGTGTACGCACTGCCAGCGATAACGATTCCTGAGGCGAAGCTACCGCCGTCCGCGATTCCGAGAAATCCGAAGAGAAGCGTCAGGACGCCGAGCGCCGTGACGATTCCCGCGAACCATTTCGCCGTCCGCTCGTCCCGCTTCACGGTTTTCCCGCTGACCCAGACGAATCCGAGGAGGACGACCAGCAGGGAAACCGCGGGCAAAAGAACGTTGAGGAGCAGGTTTCGAATCACGTCGTCAGCGAGCGTTTCCGAAACGGAGACGAAACTCCAAAATTCTCCGGCTACGCCGTCAGATTGCGTGAAGGTGACGAACGGGCCGTTGTCCCTGCCGCCGTCGTATGTGGTAAGTTCCAACTCGTTCCCGCGCACCGTCGCTTCGCTCGGTGCGCGGGTGATGTGTGTTCCGGACGGCCCGACAACGGTCATCTCGTCGGCACCTAATTCGGAAATCCTCCTCGTACCTATCTCACGGAAGCCATCGAATCGGAGTGTGTCGCCGCGCGTTTCGGTGACCTGCTCGTCGCTCCGGTAGCGGAGGATGGCCGTATCGTTTCCAACGATTTCGCCCGAGAGAAAGCGTATATCGCCGTAGCCTTCGGCGCTTTCGGCGATTTCGGTGAAGGCGGTTCGGTTCTTCGAGAAGAACTGAACCGCCTGCTCGCTCGTCAACTGATTCCGCACCGTCCAGATGGCGGTTTCGTTCTCGTAGACGCGAACCGTGACGGTGCTGTGTTCGACACCCGTCGCCGTCTCGTTTTCGAGGCCGTTCCGTTCGCCGTACCACATCGCAGCCTCACTGAACCCTTCGCCACACGGATCGCAGACCGCCTGTGGCGGGGGTGCCGCCATCGTTGGCGTCGCCACGAGAAAAACGAGGACGATAAGGGCAATTGTCCGGAGACGGGAACGTTCCATATTTTTAATCATTTCT
This sequence comes from Haladaptatus pallidirubidus, assembly GCF_020700235.1. Lineage (GTDB taxonomy): Archaea > Halobacteriota > Halobacteria > Halobacteriales > Haladaptataceae > Haladaptatus > Haladaptatus pallidirubidus. The sequence goes on from NZ_CP085301.1 coordinate 2,563,694, forward strand.
AATCAGACATGTTTCTTTCCCTCAGATTTCCGCCGTGATCGTGAAACGCCGAGATTAAACGCGACGATTCGAAAGGGAGGACATGGACTGTCGGCAGTGTGCGTCCCCGCTCGAACGTCCCGGCGACTACTGCCTCGTCTGCCGGACGCACAACGCCGACGCCGTGGTGTGTTCCCTCGACCGCGATCACGCAAAGTTGACGATGCTGGTGGAGGAAACGGTCGTCGGAAAGACCGACGTGCGCACGACGCCCGAAGACGGCGACGCGGAGGTGGTCGAACTCAGAAACTTCGCAGGGCGAATCGCGGACGAGGTTCGGCGAAAACGCCCGGAAGAGGTGTTCGCGGCGGGCGACCGCGACGTGATTCGGGCGGTTCGCGCGCATTTGCACCACGATTTCTATCGGGTCGGAACGGAAGATCCAGTCGAGGACGTCCTCTCGCGCAGAGGCGACCGTTCGTTGGAGGTCGTGGAAACCGCTCCTGCCGACAAACTCGGCGGATCGCACACCACGCTCATCGGAAACCGAGACGGGATGCGCGTGATTCGGGAAATCGCGGGACACCCCCACGTCAAGAAAATTATTCCCGGCCCTATCAGCGCGGGTGGCGCGAGTTCGGACTCTGGAGTTCGGGCCAAAGCCACCCGCGCGGACGAAAACGGGAACGTCCGACTTCTACTCCGCGACGGCTCCAGCGTTCAAGAAAACCGTGTCGTCACAACCGCGATGGACAGGGAACTCGGTGAGCGAATCCGAGACGATTTGAACGAGGCGCTCGCGGAAACTGGGTTTCGGTAACTCGGTTTGGGATTTCCCGTTATTCCAGCCCCCACTTAGTGTCCGCCCCAGCGCTTTTGAGGATGGATAATTAGATGTAATTACATGGCCTCTCGCTACGACGCGGTGCTCGCGGCGATTCCGACGCTATCGGGCGGTGGATACGTGGCAGGGCAGTTTACGGCGTTTCCGCTGACGGTGCTCGGACTGCTCGGTGCACTGATTGTCATCGGGTACGCGCTAGCCCGACCGCCGGTCTGACTCAAAGGCTTTATCTGTCCTCTCGGGTAAATCTCCGGTACTATGGCCGAAGACTCTAAATCACGAACCGGTAGTGCCGGTCGGTTCGGCGCGCGATACGGTCGCGTCGCTCGTAAGCGCATTTCCGAAATCGAAGCGAACATGAACGAGAACCATACCTGCCCGGACTGCGGAAGCAACTCCGTCGACCGGAAAGGGACGGGCATCTGGGCGTGCGGTCGCTGTGACTACAAGTTCGCTGGCGGTACGTACCGCCCAGAGACGCCCGCGGGCGCGACTGTCAAACGTTCCATCCGCGCCGCGCTCGCCGACGAAGAATAATGAGTTACAAATGCTCGCGTTGTAAGCGAGACGTCGAACTGGACGAGTACGGCGGCGTCCGCTGTCCGTACTGCGGCCACCGCGTCTTGCTGAAAGAGCGGAGCAGGGACATAAAGGAAGTACACGTCCGATAGCGCCCGTGTCTCACGACGCGCTTTTCGAATTCGAGTACGAATCCGACGAGCGTGCACTGTTGATTTTTCGAAGCGTCGAACAAGAAATCGGAGAAATAAACGACGATCGATCGCAAACGACCGTCGAACGGGACGGAAACCGTGTCATCGTCCGTGTTTCCGCGGACGACCTCGTCGCACTTCGCGCCGCGATGAACACGTGGCAAACGTTAGTTGGGGTCGCGGAGCGGGTTTCCAAAATTGGTGACGACTCTTTGCCACCTACCAATCAGTGACAAAGTCGATTGTCGCAACCACATCTCTATCGACGTCAGTTTCCGCGCCATTCGTATCCTTCCGGGCGCTCAACGAGCGTTCCCTCGTCGCGCCACGTTTCGACTACATTCCGAAGGCCTTCCCGATAGGATGGATACTTCGGTTCCCAGTCGAACGTCTCTCGGAATCGCGCGTTCGAGGTCGGGGCCGAGTTCGTCAGCAGACGAACCGACGACTTCCCGACGATAGGTCGCACGAGCCACCCCGGAACTCGTCGCGGTTCGGGCGCATCAAGCTGGTCGGCAAAGTCCCGGAGAAGGGTCGAAAGCGTCACTAGTCGATTATCGGTCACGTGCCACAGTCCGGTTGCGTTCGATTCAGTTGCCGTCACGAACGCACGCGCCGCGTCCTCAACGTGGAGTATCGAGAGCGTCGCATCCCGTCTGCCGAGGAGACCGCCGCCGAGAACCGGGAATCGACCGTCCAGCAATCCTGCGCCCATCTGGCGAGTGTGGGCGGAATCGGGCGCGTAGAACCAGCCACAGCGAAGGATGCCGACTTCGAAGCCGTGTTCTTTGCCTCCTCGTCGGACGATTCGCTCTGCGTCCAGTGCAGACCGGGTCACCCGGTTGGGATTCGGCGGTGCGTCCTCGTCGAAGGGTGAACCATCAGGTCTGCGGGCGAGCCACGTGATACTCTGTTGAAGCAGGCATTCTGCACCGATTTCAGCCCCGACCGAGACGAGGTTTCGTGCCCCTTCGACGCGCACCTTGTCGTTCAGCACCCACTCTTGCTCCGTCGGTTTCCTGCTCGTCGGAATCGCGGTTGCGGCGTGAACGAGCACGTCACACCCATCCGCTGCGTCGGCGAGTGATTCACGGTCGAGGATGTCCCCACGACGGGGTTCACCGCCGCGCTCGGTGACGAGGTTGTCGCCTCGCGCATCGCGCGTGAGTCCGACGACGCGGTGATTACGTTCTGCGAGTTGCTCGACGAGTCCGCGTCCGAGGACGCCGGTTGCTCCCGCGACGAAGACGGTCATACCTGTCTATTTGGCCGGATTATCGATAGGTGTTCTGTCGCAGTTCTCTGGGCGATTTATAAGAATGTGGGAAATAGCAACCGTCGATGAAATACTGTTGGCTATCGATCGACCCCGGTCAAACGACGGTGCATCCGGTTTACGACGTTCTGACTCGGGGCGACTGTATCGACCGGGCACACGGCCTTCACGGAAACGTTTGAGACATCGCTACGCACCTCATTCACATCCGGGGTGACGTGGGGCGATTTACAACGATTCTCGACGGCGTCGAACAGGTGCTGGAATACGACGTAAAACGGCTCTCTGACGACGAGTTTTACTGCTACATTCACAACGAGACGACCGCCGTGGATGGCGCGCTGTTCGCCGCGTTCACGCGCGAAAGCGTGGTGCAAATCTCGCCTATCGAATATCACGACGACGGGCGAGCCACGTTTGCGGTCGTCGGCCCGTCCGCCGAACCTCAAGACCCGACAGCCGACGCACCGCCCGGAATCGACCTCCGTGTCGAACGAATCGGTGACGGCGCGTTCGGGCGCGCCGTCACCGCAGGACTAAGCGAGCGCCAGCGAGCGGCCGCGGTAATCGCGGTCGAACTGGGTTACTACGACGTGCCGCGACGAGCGAGTCACGAAGACGTAGCGGCGGCGTTGGACTGCGCGCCCAGCACCGCCGCGGAACATCTCCGAAAGGCGAAATTGAAGGTGTTCACGGCCTCCTTCTCGTGAAAATCAATCTGACTGTCGAGCGTCCTCTCACGAGTCGCAAAGCATGGCTTTTTCCGTCCCGACCACGACGTTCCCACTATGCAGGGCAATCTTCCACCAGAAGCACAGGAGAAACTCGAACAACTGCAAGACCTTCAGGACACGGCACAGCAGGTCGCCGTTCAGAAGAATCAGGCGGAAACGCAGTTGACCGAAGCGCAGAACGCGCTCGACGAACTAGAGAACATCGACGAGGACGCGACAATGTTTCGCGAAGTCGGCGAACTGTTCGTCAAAACGGGCTACGACGAGGCACAGTCCAACCTCGACGACAAAGTTGACACCCTCGAAATCCGCGTCGAGACGCTCGAAAAGCAAGAGAGCCGAGTGCAAGAGCAGTTCGAATCGCTCCAGACCGAACTCCAGAACATGCTCGGCGGCGGCGCGGGACCGTCCGGCCCGACCGGACCCGGCGGCGCTGGCGGCGCGTAAGCGATGGTCAGCGATGAAGAAGTCGTCCAGACTGCCGCGGAAGCGGCCGAGGACGTAATTTTCTCGCGCGTCAAGCAGTCGCAAGTGAAGGATTTCGACGTAACCGTCACGTTCGAGGAGGGCGTCCTCGACGTGGATGTGTACGTCAACGCCCCGAACTCGAATCGGGACGAGGAAAAAATCGCGAACGATGCGGCGCTGGCGGCCCGCGCGGCGGTGGACGAACTGTTCGCCGATTCCCCGACGTAGCGGTCGTCCGTCGTTTTTTTATCCTGTGCCTGAATTAGCAAGGCAAAATACTACATCTGCATACTCTGTTAAATTTATCCGTGACACGTCGCTGACCCGCTCGGCGAACGACCGTCGAACGGCGGACTCGGTGCGCCGCGAAACAGCGTCCGTCGGGCTGATCCGCCCGTCACCCATCGGCACAATCGATGGCGGGTTCATTTCCACGGCCGAACCAGAACGCACTGAGCGGTGAAACACCCTCCCACTGCGGAGAACGCGGAACCTGCACGCACTCACTGCGCACCGGAACAGTCGGAACGTGATGGTCCGAAAACCTCCGATGGAGACATCGGGGGAAGTCGGTTTGCGACTGGTCGCCACATCCGGGTCTGCTGGTCTGTCACAACTGGGTAAACGGTTTTCGGGGCGGTAGGATTTTGGATAGGTTCGGGGAGCGGGGTTTCCGGGGAGACAGGACGGTTCGAAATTCACGGCGTTTTCATTCTAAGACCGTACCGAGGGCGCAGTGTACGCCGAGAGCTACCTGTTTCGGTAGTCGCGTCCCTGCTTGCCTCTTTCGCACTGTCTTTACCTGCGTCGAGTGTCGTTCATTCCTCCGCTTTCAGATTTCCGTGTGCCCGGAACACGCCATCCGGGTCGTACTTGGCCTTCACTTTTGCGAGCCTCTCGGCATGGTCGCCGAACGGTACTTGCGATGGGTCTTCTTCGAGTCCGGGGAAGTTGACGTACTGGCCGCGTGCTTCCGGATGCTCGCGCATTTCGGCAACGCTTTCTCTCACCCACTCCACGGCGGCCTCGGTCTCTCTGGGGTTGTCCCAGTTCGCCTCGAAGTTGAGTCCGTAGGGAACGTCCCGGTACGGGAACGCCGTTTCCTCGGCATCGACGCGCGAAATCGCACCGCCGCCCTGCCAAACGTCCACGGTCGAAAGCGGCGCGGGACAGCGTTCCGAACAGGCGACGATGCTGTCGATGACCTCGTCGTTCAATTCGTCCAGATAGAGCGACTTCCAGTAGTAGTACCGCCCGTCCGGATAATCCTCGTCCAGCATCGACTGAAGTTCGACGTAGGGTATCGTGCCGCTCAAGTCGGCAACCGGGTCGGCGAATTCCCGAATCGGGCGCAATACTTCTTCCCCCTCCTTCGGGTCGCCCGAGTAGCATCCGAGGAACGCGATGGCCGAATCACCCCACGACGATTCGGGGAACTCCTCCAGTTCCGGCACCCACGCGTAGAACGGGAGAAGGCTCACCTCGTCCGGCGCGTCCTCCGTGTACTCCCTGAAGAATGTGAGAGCGTCGTGGGCTTTGTCTCCCTCGTGCCAGACGAAACACATGGCCACCTCCGGCCCGACCGGATGGCATTCGTACTCGAATGCGGTGACGATGCCGAAGTTGCCGCCGCCGCCGCGAAGCGCCCAGAACAGGTCTTCGTGGTCGTCCTCGCTGGCTCTGATGAACTCGCCGTCGGCGGTTACCACGTCCGCCGAAACGAGGTTGTCGCAGGACAGGCCGTACTTTCGGCGGACGTGTCCCATGCCACCGCCCAACGTTAATCCCGCGATGCCGGTCACGGAGACGACGCCGCCGGGAACCGCCAAACCGAACTGTTGTGTTTCGCGGTCTACGTCACCCCACGTCGCGCCCGCTCCGGCGCGGACGCGCCGAGATTCGGGGTCAACCTGCACCCAATGCATCGGTTCGAGGTCGATAACCACCCCGTCGTCCACCGTCGCTCGTCCCGCGACGCCGTGACCGCCGCCCCGCACCGCGACGGGAAGGTCGTGTTCTCGGGCGTATCTCAGCGCGGCCTGCACGTCCGTGACGCCCTCACATCGTGCGACCATCGCCGGTCGCCGGTTTATCATTCCGTTCCACACTCGGCGCGCCTCGTCGTATGCATCCTCGTCTTCCGGCGTGATGAGGTCGCCTTTCAGTTTGGATTTGAGCGCCTCAACCGTCGATTCGACCGTCTCTATTGCCATTTTCCCCACCACTCGTACCTTCGATTGGCACGTCAATAAACTGGTCTGTGAAATCGGCGGACAGGTTCAGGCGAGGAAAAAGATGAGGACGCTGATGGCCATCACGGCGAGAATGACCGCCCCCGCTAGTGCGCCACCCATCGCGATGACCGCGTTCGCGTGACTCGCCAGCATTTCGGTGCGGTCGTTGCCGAAGACGGTGACGTCGGCGTACTCGCTCGCCATACCTGCCTCGACTGGTTCGAGGTCGGCTGTCGCCTCTTCGACCAGTCGATTCACTAACGAGATGAGTTCCCCGTGGTCGATGGCTGCACCGACCTGATTCGAGGAATCGACCATGTTCACGATGTGCGTGTCGGTCGTCATCACCTCGACTTCGTCGGCATCGATAGCTGAGACGATTCTGTCTCGCAGTCCTGGTTCCATATTGTTCCCGTCCACGAGGACGTACGCCGTTCGCTGTCCCGCGACTTCGATGACGGACACCCGAATTCCGAGAGGGCCGATTCCTTCGGCTGGCGTCCACTCCGTTTCGTCCCACGCGACACCGAGTTTCGGCGTCCCCCGCTTCGCGGTTTCGAGTTCGGTCGCGACGGTCTTTGCGGCCTGAATCATCTGGAACGAGCGTTCGCTTCCGGGGTAGACGTGGCCGAGATCTTCGCCTTGGAGTCCGTTGTTGCAGTTGTGGGCGTCCACGAGCATCACGTCGTCCAGTCCGTTCGACCGGGCTTCCGCGGCGGCGGCGAGACCGACCGAATACTCCACGTCGTCGGCGAACTCGGGGGAGTAAGTCGCGGCGAGCAGTGCATCGTCGCCGAAACCCTGCCCGACAATTTTTGCGTCCCCGTTTTGCGCGCGAACGCTTTGGGTTGCGGTGTCGTCGTACTCGATTCGCTGGAAGGCCGTCTCCGCGGTTTCGAGGATGGTGTCCACTTCGCGCTCGGTGACGAGGTTGAAGTCGTGCCCGGCGGTCGCGTGCGGCGGGAACGCGAGCCCGTCGGCTTGACTCGCCACGCGCCGCGGGAGGTTGCCGCCGCCGATTTCACCCATCGGGCCGGGATGGATCATCGGCAGGACGAACCGCGCTTTTTCCGTATCTTCGTCGGTTCGAAACGAGAGGACGGTAACCGGAACGACCGCTTTCTGTCCCATCTTTTCGAAGAAATCCTCCAACTCGCGGGTACCCTCCGCGATGTGACCGATGAATCCGCGGACGAAATCAAGGACGCTGACGCCGAGGCTGCGCCGCCACGGACGGTCGATAATGACGAGAAAAACGTACACGCCGAGCGCGTACACCCCGCAGACGAGGGCGAGCAGGATGAAATCTCGAGGGGCGATGACGCCCAGTTCCGGCGGTGCCTTGTTCCCCCGCGCGAGGACGTTCTGCACGAGCGGCCCGCCGACTTCGAGCACGCGAATCGTCTCGCTGTAGATGAAAAACAGGAGTGCGGCCGTTCCGGTCTGGATGCCCGCGGAGACGGACGAGACGAAAAACGACGTGCGCGAAACAGCCATCACGACGAACAGGCGCAGAGCGAAGATGGCCGCGAGGCTGACGAGCAGCACGTCGAAGACGAACTGCTGGCCGATTCCCGTGAACGCGGCGAAGATTCCGGCAATCGTCATCACCGTGACGACGAGTATCTCGCACGTCAGCGCCAGCAGCGACGACCGGTTGTAAGTCAGTTGCCCGCCAAGACGGCGGTCAACCGGCGTCGTCAGTACGCTCGCCACGACCGTCGGAACCCCGATGAAAAACACACCCTCCCACGCGTCTTGAAGGATGTACTGGGAGTCGAACGCCCCGATACCCGCGAGGGCCGCGATGAGCAGCGCGAACATGACGCTCGCGTACCACCGCGGCGCGCGGAAGATGTAGCGGGACAGACTCGCCAGGTCACTCTGGGTCGCTGTCATTGCGAGAAAGGCTACGCCGTGGAGAGTTAAAGGATACTACTCACAGACGGAACGGAAGTTTTCGAACACTTCCTCGCCCTCCGCGGTGTGCGCTACTTCCGGATGCCATTGGACGCCGTATAGGTCGCGGTCGGTGTCGCTCATGGCTTCGATGCCGCACACGTCGCTCGTGCCAGTTCGCTCGAAGCCGGACGGAACCTGCTTCACTTCGTCGGCGTGGCTCGCCCACACGCGCGTTTCGGGCGCGAGCGAACCGATGAGCGGGTCGTCCTCTTCGGTGATTTCGACCGTCACGTCGGCGTAACCGCCGTATTCGCCGCCGCCGACTTCGCCGTCCAAAACGTGCGCCATCACCTGCATACCGAGACAGATGCCGAGAACCGGAACGTCGAGTTCGAGGTACTCCGCGCAGTTTCCGATGTCGTCCATCGACGGGCCGCCGGAAAGGACGAGTCCGTCGGCGTCGATGTCTTCTGGGGGCGTGTCGTTGTCGATGAGGTCGGTTTCAATGCCCATGTCTCGAAGCGCGCGGTGTTCGAGGTGGGTGAACTGGCCGTGGTTGTCCACGACGAGGATTTTCGTCATTGGCGGGCGATATGGAGGGCACGAATAAAAGCGCCTCGTCACCGCCGCGTTTTTGCCGCGGTGATTTGCGCCCGCCGCGTTTTTTCCACGCCACTTTCGCACCACAGTTTACTCACGTCAGCGCTTGGCAATGACTCCCCCCACGAGTAGTATGGCCGCGAGCGCCACAACGCCCAACCCGTACGTACCGAACGGCGCATTCGACCCCGGTAGCGCGTTCTCTTCGCCCGACTGCTGATTTCGTGTCGATTCGTCGCTCGACTCTCGGTCGAGCGACGAATCGTTCTCGCTATCTTCCGACGAAGCGATCACCTGCACCGTCGCAGTCGCAGCGTCGGTGGCGTTTTCGCTATCAACGACCGTCACGTTCACCGTCCGTTCTCCGGGGGTTTCGTAGGTGTGAGTCGCAGTCGGTTTTTCGGTCGCCTCATCGACGTTTCCATCCCCGTCGAAATCCCAGCGATATTCCGTGATGTCGTCGTCGGGGTCGCTCGTTTCGCTCGCGTCGAAGGTTACCTGCTGGCCCGTTTGTACCGAATCACTCGCGGTGAGGGTCGCCGCTGGCGGCGACCCGCAGCCGCCGGGGCGGACGGTCACGGACTGATTCATATCGAGTTGGGTTTCCACCGGGTCGCTCGCGTTCCCCGACAGGAACGCCCACGAGGTGACCGGTTCCGATTCGAACCGCGAATCGTGGAGGGTCGCATCCTCGTTCCAGGACGGGGTGACGGTTATTCCGTACTCGCCGGACAACCCGCGGAAAACGCCTCCATCGACTCGCGACCCGGTCCACGTCCAGTCGATTTGGTTGCGCGACCATTGATCGTCACGGCCATCGTAGGTGTCGTCCATCAGCACCCACTGCCCCGATTCTGGAAGGCCGTCGAAACCGAACGACGCGGCGCTCATCGGAAGTTCGTCTCCGGTTCGTTCCTTTCGCAGTTGGTCGTGAAGCACGACGAGGCTGACCACGCCGTTCGGCGCTTCGTACAAGAACATCGTACTTCCGTTCTCTCGGGTGACCGAATCGGGTGCGAACGAACTGTACGACCAGTCGCTCGGTTCGGTGTAGGGGTTCCGATAGTCGTAGAATTCGACGGCATTTTCGTCCCCCTGAATGGGGGCTACCGCGACGCAGGTGCCGCCTTGTTCGACGGCGTAGGTGTCGTGTTCCGACGCGGGCGCGTCGGGAAGCGTGTCACCGGGTAATCCGGGTGGCGGAAGTGCGACGGCGGTGCCAAACGTGGAAACGACGAGCGTGCCGAGGAGGAAGGCGGTCAGTGCAGTACGATTACTCATCGTTCTGCAACCGTTCGCCTGAACCTTTGTTATGCTCCGCCTGTGGTTCTCTGCCGTCTTTCAGGCGCCACCTGCTTCGAGTGCGCGGCCGGATTCACGAAAGTACGCGACCCACGCGACAATCGGGAGTGTGATTATAATCCACGCGAGACGAACGAGAAAGTCAACGTGCCCGCTGGTCAGCAGATTCGCTACCTGCGCCCCCCGAATACCACCACTCCCAAGCCGAAACCGAACGCCAGAACCGTCCCGTATTTGAGCGCCGAAACGGCGCGGCCTGTGGAGACCATGGCAGTTTTTCCCTCCGAAAAATATCACCGCTCCAAAGCTAATTCGCTCGATATCTCGTAAGCAATCAGTTTTCCGCGAGCAGCTTGGGCAGGTCGTTGATCGAGTCGATGACCGCCTCGGAACCGTTCTCCTCGTACTTTCGTCTGCCTTGTTCCCCGGTTAATCCCCCGGTCAGAACGCCGACGCCGAAGTAGTCGCGCGACGAATCGGCGTCCGCCGCGTTCGTTGCGGTTCGAACGTCGTCCAACGTATCACCGACGAAAACGATTCGTTCGGCGTCGAATCGCTCCGCGAGCGTCGTCAGCGCGTGCGGGTGCGGTTTGCCCTGTTCCCAGTCGTCCATGGTGAATCGGTGTTCGTCCGCAACGTCCAGTTCGACGCGGGAGAGCGCGATGTCGGCCTCCTCCGACGGCCTGCCGGTCACGACGCCGACTGGATACGCTTCGGTGAGTTCGACAATCGTCTCCGGTTCGACCAGCACGGGTTCGTCGTTGATGTACCCTCTCGCATCGAGGGTCGGTTCCGCGCCTTCGAGTTCGGCGTACAGTTCCGCCCCAAGGTAGAGTTGCTGGAACACCGCGTGCAGTTTCTCCTGGTCCCATTTTTCGAAGACGCGGGCGACGGCGTCCTCCGACAGGGCGGCGGCCACGACTTGCTCCGCGGCGTCGAGTCCGCCGCCCGCCTCGGCGATTCGGTCGGTGAACTCGGCGATTGAGCGGTCGAGTCCGGCGCGAGACGCGAGGACGTACAATGCGACGGCGTAGGTGAGTTCCCAATCGTTGTTGAACCCTCCCGCGTCTTTGAACGCCTGTATATCCTCTTTCGGGATCGTGTCGCCGTACACCCGCGAGACGGATTCGATGATCGCCCTGCGGTAGGAGTCCGCCACGTCCACGAGCACCCCGTCGATGTCCAGCACGACAGCGTCCGCATTCATGTTCTCGGCTTCGTTTCCGGAACCATGTGTCTACCGAATTGCCTATGGTCATCGCGCGTAATGATTGGTTCATGCAGCACGACGAACTCCAGCAACTCTACGGTCACGACGACTACTACTGGGGGACGGAACCGAACGGGCTGGCCGAGGTGGTTCTGGAGTTTGCGCCCGAGCGCACGGCTCCCGCTGCGGTCGATATCGGTGCCGGAGAGGGCCGGGATGCGGTCTACCTCGCCGAACACGGCTACGGCGTCCTCGCAGTCGATCCGATACCCAACGGACTCGAAAAAGCCGAGCGACTCGCCGAAGAACGCGATGTCGTCATCCAAACGCAGGAGGCGGACGTGAACGACCTCGATTTCCCGGCGATGGACGTGGTGTACTCCTGCGGCGTGCTTCAGTATCTTCGCCCGGAGAACCGAACCGAGCAGTTCGAGCAGTTCAAAACCTCGACGACCGACGGCGGTATTCACGTCCTGTTCGCTTTCGTGAACCATCCCGACATTCCTACCGCGCCCGATTGGGGCGACAACGAGTACTTCTACGAACAAGGCGAACTTCGGGGGTACTACGACGATTGGGAGGTCGTGGAGGAAAACGAGTTCATCTTCGACGACGATTCCGGGAGCGAACCGCACCAGCACGCGGCGGAAACGCTGGTCGCGCGGAAGCCGGAAACGTAGATTTTCGTTCGGTTTCTCCACGGTGTGGAACCATGCCAGCAGTCACGAGACGTGATTGCTGGCGAATTTTCCGTCTCAATCCGCCGAAAACGAATCAGATTGAAAGTCAAAAAATCCGTTCAATATTGTGGTATTAACTGAATAGCGACCCTCTATTCGAGCGCAGATGGAAGAATACACCGTCGAAGTGTCCGGCATGAGTTGTGAAAGCTGTGAAAGCATGGTCCGCGACGCGGTAACTTCTCTCCGTGGCGTCAGTAGCGTAACTCCCGATGCCTGCTCCGGCGAGGTCACCGTTCGAGGCGAATCCGGAACCGCCGACCGCGTCCGCCAAGCGATAACCGAACTCGGCTACGAGGCACAAAAACGGACGTTCGGCGAAACACCGAGGACACGAGCTTCACTCCTAACAGGCCTTTTTATCCTATCGACCGAAATTCACCGCGTGAAACGTCGAAACACGGCGTTATCTCGACGCTCGTAGAAGCACTTTCATCACGATGACGACGCCGAGGCTATCGAGAGTGTCACTGCTGTTTTTGACGAACGCAACTAATCACTCCCGTGCCCAAAACAGCGTTTCCCCTGAAACCGTCTCCCGGCGCACTGGAATCGAGGGCTGGTCGCCTCCCAAGGTGGTAAATACGAAGACGGAATCACATTCCTTTGCCACGGAGAGCGCGGGACGGTGGAGTTCCGGCGGAATGTTTAGTGCGTAAATCACGTCGCAATCTTCGTACACGCTGGCGTCCGGATTCGTCACGTCGTCCAGTACGAACCGGACGCCCGCGGGAACGCTTCGGGGCCGAATGTCAGTCGCGGTGACGACGCTTCCCGCATCGACGAGCGCACCCGCAACGTCGGGACGATTGCCGATTCCGATTTCGACAGCGCGCTGATAGTCGGCGAGTCGAGCAACCATTTCGTCGCGGGTTTCCGGGTTCACGGCGGGATGTTTATGGGTCGTCCCCCCATAGGGGTTGCTATGTTGATTGACATCGTCCCCGTGGGGGACGTGACGGGACGGGTCAAGCGAGAGGCTTCTTCGGCGCTTCGGCGGATTTACGACTGCGACGTGATGGTGCACGAGCGACAGGAAATCCCGTCAGGGTCACACGACCCGAACCGCGACCAGCACCGAGCGGAGGATTTCATCGAACTGGCGAGCCGCATCGGAACGGGGGAGAAAAACATCGCCATCACGCCCCAAGACCTCTTCTACCGCAGGCGCAACTACGTTTTCGGACTCGCCTACCTCGACGGCAGGGGAAGCGTCATCTCCACGTACCGACTACAACCCTCTTCTGACGGCTTTTCCTCCGACGGCGGCATCACGACGAAACCCGCGGACGAAGTATTTTCGGACCGCGTCAGAAAGGAAGTCGTCCACGAAATCGGACACACGATGGGTCTCGAACACTGCGACAACAGTCGGTGCGTGATGAATTTCTCGCCGACCGTTCGCGAGGTGGACGTGAAAGAAGAGAATCTCTGCGGTACCTGCCAACGTCAGGTGTTGTAAACGAGTTCGCGGACAATTTTCGATTCCGCATTTCGTAAATGCGTCGAGGCCGTACTCGCAGCGCAATCCAATTCTTCTGCCACGGCTTCCACGCCCGATTCTCGCGGTACGTCGTAGTAGCCGACTTCCACGGCGATTCCTAGTGCCTCCTGCTGGCGCTCCGTCAACTCCGACCAGAGTCTCGTCTGCGGCGTGTCGTACTCGCCGATTTGCTCGACCGCCATGTCGATGTCAGAGTCCAGTCCCTCCAGTACGACGTTCATGTCCTTTGCCTTACCGACGAGTTCCATCCGCATCGCGCCGTCGCTGGTGTAGGTGATGGGTGGCACCACGAGGATGCTCGTCCCCTCGAACGCGGTTCTGAACTCGTCGTCCACGTCCCGTTTCGCGTGTTCGATGTAGGCGTAGAACGAGGCGTCCGAAAGCGGCGTCAGTTCGTATGCGAGAATCAACGGCTCACCTTCGATCGCATCTTCGTACGCCTCCGTATCGCCGACGATTCGAAAGAGAACGTAGTCGCGGTCGGCGTGCGAGAGGTTCCAGTTCAGCAGCTCCGCACGCTCCATCGCATCGTGTTCCATGATGAACGACCGCATCGGATTCCGAAGTTCGGGCGGATGGCGAAGCGTCAGCCGAACGTATTTCATACGCGAGCATACGGCTCCGGTTATAAATGCCCTAGTGGATTCGACGGAACTGGCTTCGGATTCACGAGTCAATACTCAAACATGATCGTATCAGAAGCCACCGCGACTGACCGACCGGACGACCTCCCGCTTCCGCCGGGACCGAAATCGTATCCCGTCGTCGGAAATACACTCGGCTTTCTCCGCGACCCGTTCGAATTCTACGACGGTCTCGGCAAGTACGGCGACGTGGTGTCGTACTCCGTCGCAGGTGAGGAGTTCTGTACGCTTTTCCATCCCGCGCACGTCGAGCGAGTACTGGTCACGGAGGAATCCAGGTTCGGTAAGAGCGAGTTCGTTCAGGTCGCCGGTGAGAAATTCGTCGGCAACGGACTGTTCGCGAGCGAAGGCGAGTTCTGGCGACGCCAGCGAACGCTCATTCAGCCTGCATTCTACCGCGAACGAATCGCGGCTTACGCGGAACCGATGGTCGATTTCGCAGCGGGCGCCGCGAAATCGTGGAACGACGGCGAAACGATTCGAATGGACGAGGCGATGAAACGGCTCACGCTCCGAATCCTCTCGAAGGCACTGTTCGACCTCGACATTCGAAACCAACAGTCCGCGATTCGCGATGCCGTGCAGGCAATCAACGACAAGGGCGATGCGGGGTCGGTCGATGCATTTCTCCCCGACTGGATTCCGACCGCGACCAACCGACGATTTCGCCGCGCCACCGACCACTTCGACGACGTTATCGGAACCCTCATCGACGAACGACGTGGCGAACCGCCGGACGACGATTTCCTCTCGATTCTCCTCCACGCGACGGACGAAAACGGAGAAGAAATGTCGGACGAGGCGCTTCGCGACGAGATGGCCACGTTTCTGTTCGCGGGACACGAAACGACCTCGCTCGCGCTCACCTACTGCTGGCACTTGCTCTCGGAAAATCCGGATGTCCGGCGGAGACTGAACGACGAACTCGATTCCGTGCTGGACGGCGACACGCCGACGATGACCGACCTGCGAGAGTTGGAGTACACGGATAAGGTCGTCAGAGAATCCCTTCGTTTGTATCCGCCCGCCTACGTCGTCTTCCGTCAAACGAAGGAGGACGTGGAAATCGGGGGGTACAGAGTTCCCGCCGGAACCTCGCTGACGCTCCCGCAGTTCGTGATTCACACGGACGACCGCTGGTACGACGACCCCAAAGCGTTTCGACCGGAGCGATGGACGCCCGAGTTCGAGGAGTCGCTGCCCGATTACGCGTATTTCCCGTTCGGCGGCGGCCCGCGCCATTGCATCGGAATGCGGTTTGCCAACGCCGAAATCCGTCTCGTGCTGGCGACGATTGCGCGAGAAATCGAATTCGACTGCCACTCGTCCGACCTCGATTTGCGGATGGGAACGACGCTCGAACCGACGAACCCGATCGAAATGACGGTGAGAAAACGCTAACGTCGGCGCTCGATTCCCGCGCCGACCAGCGCGAGCAGACCGAATAGGAAGAAAAATGCCTGTTCCGCCAACCGCTCCGGTGCGACGTATTTCACCATAGAAATCGCCCACGATCCGCGTTCGCGGACGACCGAGGCGTTCTCTGTTTTGGATGGGATTCCCTTCTCGTCCGCCGTCGGGCCGTCGCTCCCCTCGCCCGGCAGTCGGTCCGCCTCGTAGGGAAGCGACCCGGTTTTTACCGACCAGACCAATTCGCCGTTCTCGTCTACCTCGACCACCCGGTCGTTGTACGAATCCGTGATGAGCGTGTGGCCGTTTTTGAGTCGATCCGCGTCTCGGGGCCAGTCGAACGTTGCGCTTCCGCCGTACTCCCAGACGATTTCGCCGTCCTCGATTTCCAGCACGCGGTCGTTCTCGCTGTCCGCCACGAGCAGGGTGTCGCCGAGCGTGTCGGGGTTGTGCTGTTCGTGGAGGATGTCGCCCCGTTCCGAGAACGAATCCGGCCCGACGACGGGTTCGACGCGAATCGAATCGTTGGCCCGGGACGACCCCTCCTTGACCCGCAAATCGATCACCGTATCGAAGTTACGGACGCTAACACGGAAAACGCCCGGATCGACCCTGTCCACGTCGTTCGCGTGCGTCCAGTCGCCCTCCGGTCCCATATCGTCCGGCCGTTCGTAGCGGTCGGTCGCGTTCCACTGCCAAACTACCTCCTTTTCGCGGTTCACGGTAAATACGCGGTCGTTGCCCATATCCACGAGTACCCAGCGGTCGCTCCCGTTTACGGTGTAGTGGTCGGCGTCGTGCAGTTCGTGCGCGTGGAGTTTCGCGTCGAACCACGAATACTCCCACAGCGTTCCGTTCGTCTTCTTGTCCACGATGCGGAGCGCGTTCCGAACGCAGTTTTCGTGCCCGTCGTCGCGGAATCGCGTCGGACATTCCCCATCCGGCACTTCGTCGGCCACCGCGATTTGAACCCGATTTTCTCCGAGCGCTTCCACGTCGAACACGTCGTGCGCTCGGTCGTACTCCCAAACCACGTCGCCTTCGGGATTCACCTCGATAACTCGCCCCTCGGATTCGTACCCCTGAAGCGCGATGAGCGTGTTGTTTTCGGGTCGTTCCGTCTCCACCGCCGAATGCGGCCGGTCGGGTGCGGTAAACGCGCCGACACCGGCAGTGGCGAATAGAGTAACTGCGAGGAGGGCGAACAGGTTCGCGCGATTATCGGAGCGGGAGAGCCACGCGGCGAGCGTCGAAATCACTATCCGGGGATTGGTCGGGTCGCAAAAAAGGTGATTCGGTTCTCGTTCCGCAACTGAATTTTTTCATTCGCTGACTGTCGTATGTGCCTTCCAACTGCCGGAAAAACGTCGATAGCCGATTAGCTGTAGTAGTATTCGCCTTCGCTTTTCTGTTTCCGGTCGAGTTGGCTGCCGGGTTTGTTGATGCGCGGGCGACCCACGTTCTCGTCTCGGCGGAAGGTGATGTCGAGGTTGGCGAGGAAATCGTTCATCCCCTCTCGCATTCCCTTCGGGCGTCCAGCGTGACCGTGTTCCGCGGGTTCGCCGTCGAACACCATCAGGCGGTCGGAGAGCAGGTCGATCATGTACGTGTCGTGGTCGATGACCAACACCGTCGCGTCCTGCATCTCGGCGTAGCGCCGAATCGCACGCGTTGCCCGAACGCGCTGTTCCACGTCGAGGTACGCCGAGGGTTCGTCCAGCAGGTAGAGGTCTGCGTCCTTCGACAGGCAGGCCGCGATGGCGACGCGCTGGCGCTCGCCGCCGGAGAGGTCGGTCAAGTTCTGCTCCATGATTCGTTCGAGCAGGAGCGGTTGGGCGATTTCGGTGTTCCAGTACGAGGAACCGAAATCGTCCGACAGCGACGAGAGGAACACGTCTACGCGCATCGGTTGGTCGATTTCGATGTACTGCGGTTTGTAGGAAATTTCGAGATTGAGGTCGACGTCGCCCTCGTCGGGTTGAAGTCGTCCGGCGAGCAGTTTGGCGAACGTCGATTTCCCGATTCCGTTCGGGCCGACGATACCGAGCACTTCGTTCTCGTAAATCGTGCCGCCCTCCACGTCGAGCGAGAATTCGCCATCGCCGTAGGATTTCGAGAGGCCGGGATACTCTACGAGTGCGTCCGCGGTCGTCGTCTCGCGCGGCGCGTGTTCGTCGAACTCGATGGCGTTCGGACGAATCCGCATGTTCTCGTTGTTGAGATACCCTGCGAGGTACTCGTTGATGCCGTTGCGAACCGATTTCGGTGTCGTGATGACACCGTACGCGCCGGGTTCGCCGTACGCGACGTGGAGGTTGTCCGCGACCAAGTCGAGAATCGCGAGGTCGTGTTCGACTACGAGCATGGAGCGACCCTGCTCGTTCGCCATCTCCTGAATCAGGCGTGCGACTTTGACGCGCTGGCTGATGTCGAGGTACGGCGTAATTTCGTCGAGGAAGTAGAAATCCGCGTCGCGGGCGAGCGCGGCCACCAGTGCGACGCGCTGGAGTTCCCCGCCGGAGAGGCTGTCGATGTCCTGTTCCATGACGTGTTCGATTTCGAGCCGTTCAAGCAGGTCGTCTAAAACGCCGCGCTCGTCGGTTCGGGAGAGGAGTTCTGCCGTACTGCCGTCGAAGCGGTCTGGAATCTTATCGACGTACTGCGGTTTTCGCGCGACCGTCACGTCGCCGTCCCGCACGTCCTCAAGGTAGTTCTGGAGTTCCGTCCCGCGGTAGCGGTCGAGAACCGCTTCCCATCCCGGTGGCTCTTCGAACTGGCCGAGGTTCGGCGCGAGTTCCCCCGCGAGAATCTTCACCGCGGTCGTTTTCCCGCTCCCGTTTGGGCCGAGAATGCCGGTCACCTGCCCTTCTTGAGGAACCGGTAGGCCGTACAGCGAGAACGCGTTTTCGCCGTACCGGTGGGTCGGGTCGTCCTGCAGCTCCTGTGGCAGGTTGATAATTTCGATTGCGTCGAAGGGACATTTCTCGACGCAGATACCGCACGTTTCGCCGAGACAGATTTCTTCGCTGATGTGAATCTGGTCGGGTTGTCCCTCCTCCGTGTCCTCGCCGCGAAGCGTGATGCACTCCTTGCCGGTTCGGTTCGGCGGACAGTAATTTTTACACTCATAGTTGCACCTGTCGGGCGAACAGCGCTCCAAATCCACGACGGCGATGCTGTCTTCTGCCATTGGTTACACCTGTACCTGGTTCGTGAGCAAAATTCCCCACGTGATGAACCAGAGCGAGAAGGTCATGAACGCCACGAAGAGGTGGTCTTTGACTCCATCGAGTTCATAGCCAATCAGCCGGAGCAGTGGCAGTTGTACCACTACGAATCCGAGCATGATGGCCAGTCCTAACTGGTCTGTCGCCGCCGCGCCATCCGTCCCTACCACTATAGCAGAGGCGAATCCGGCGGCAATTCCGGCCAGCGAAGCGAGCGCCGTGACGGTGATACTCCGTAGATGGGCCTCCCGCTGTTCCGTTGCCTGTTCAGTCGCCATGAGTGTCAATCGGGTACCCGGCCTCAAAAGGTGTTCGTTTGCGTGTATCTCGTTTCGCGTTTTGAGGGGTGGGTTCCTGGCGGGCGTTTCGTGTTCATACGTGTTGGTTTGAAACTAGGATGCGGTACGCTCAATCTTTGAGTAGGTGTCGTTGGCAACTCTTTTGATTGAGTGCCGTCGCACGTCACGACCCCCTAGCGCGACGACTGAACCATTTCTACCTCAAAAACTCCAATTCGCCGTCGCTAACAATATACAAACTACTCGAAAAACCTACTCTCGCTTCCGAAGGCGATTCCAAGCGGCCAATCCGAGCACCGAAACTCCGGTGGCGCCGAACCCGAATCCGGGTTGCTCCGAAGTCGTTCGCGATTCGTCTTTAGCCGTATCACCCCCGCCACCGGCGGTCAGTCGTGGCGGATTCTCCTGCTCCCCGGCGCGGTTCGGAAAGGTGTAGAGCGCCCCTTTCCCGTTGCCGTCCATTCCCATGCTTCCGCCGACGAAAAACTCGTCCGAGACGTGCTGGCTGGTCCAGAACGCGGTTCTTTCGGGGTCGCGCCACCAGACGAGTTCCTCGGGATTTTCGGGGTCGCTGATGTCGAACAGCTTCACGCCGCCCTGATACCACGATGTGTAGAGGCGGTCGCCGACCACGTCGAAGTTGTGTGACGTGGTCCACTGCCCCGAGATGGCACTGTCGCCGGTGCAATCGTGACACTTTCCGTGCGCCGAGGCGACCCCGACCGGAGAGAGGGCTGAGAATTGGTTCAGTACCGACTGGTGGAACAACGACGGCCCTTGCAAATCGTAGGTCGGGTCGGCCGATTTCGGTGCCGAAATTTCGGCTAACTGCGCCGGATTCTGCGGATCGGACACATCCCAGAGAACAATTCCGCCAGGGCCGTTGCCTCCCGAACTATCCTCGCTCGTCGCCCACGCTTCCTTGTTGACGACGACCAACGACCCGTCCTCGTTCGCCCTGACGTAATGGTCGTTTCCGGGGAGGCCGATGATGGCGTCGTTTTCCCCTTCGTCCGGAATCTTCGACAATTCGTCCAGCGGTTCCCCCCCGAAATGCGCGACGTGGGAGGGCTGTTTCGGGTTCGATACATCCACAACCCACGTTCCGGCGTCCCACTGCGCGAGGTACGCCGTGCCGTCCTGCACCCACACGTCGTGGAGCGACCGAACCCACGAATCGACGTTCGACCACGCGGAATCGTAATCGAGCATCGACCACCGTCCGACTTCCGTCGGTGAATCGTTCGACGTATCGACCATCACGAGCGGATTTCCGTTCCCGTCGTTGGCCGTGAGGTACGCGATTCCGTCCACGAACATCGCGTTGTGAATCGGGTAGTCGGTTTCGTGAAAAGCCACTCGTTCGGGATTCGACGGGTCGCTCACGTCGTAGAGCAGGAATCCCTGCACGACATCGCTGGAGACGGGGTTGGCCGGCCCAGCGACGAGCAGTCGGTCGCGGTCGATTTTCGCGTCCCAAATTTGAGATAGCGGGCCGCCGTCCCTGTCGGCGAGTAAACCGCGCCGCTCCGCCAGCACCGTTGGATTTTCGGGGTCGCTGATATCCACCGTGGCAAAGCCGTCCGTCGCGGCGACGAACGCGGTTTTTCCGTCGTTTCCGATGACGGCTTCTTTCGCCTGTTCGACGGCCACGGTGCCGAGCGGCCGGTACGGGTCTTGCGATTCTTGTGCAGTAACGCCCCCGGACGCGAGCAGAGTCGCGGTTCCGCCCCCCACGGCGGCAGTACGGAGAAACTCTCGCCGTCGCATATCCAACTCATCGGGTGCGGGAGGAATAAAAGCGCGGGTACGGAAACTGAATCGGGCGAACCGGACGAACTGGACTAGTTCGGCGCCAGCGACACGTCGCCGGTTCCCTCGGTCAGCGCGCTCGCAACCGCGCCTTTCAGCACGATTTCGTCGCCGAGGGTGGTCAACTGCACATCCGGAACGTTGTTGAGCAGGCCATCCTCGATTCGTTCCCGAATCGGGTCGAGAACCAATTCTTCGTTGTTGAGCGCTACTGCTCCGCCGAGATAGACGACGATGGGTGCGTACGCCTGCACGACGTTCGTAACGCCGACCGTGTTCCAATGGGCGACCTGCTCGATGACGTGGTCCGCGAAGGCGTCTAGTCCGGCGTTCTCGAACACGTCCTTGGCGGAGAAATCCGGGTCGTCGAGCGGGAGGGACGTTTCGACCCCGCCGTCCTCTTCGGCTAGCATCCGGGCGAATTCCGGAATGTTGTTCCCCGAGCAGTAAGCTTCCCAGTGGCCGTCGTGACCACAGCCACAGGTTCGTCTCCCCTGCGGGTCGACGACCATGTGTCCGACTTCGCCCGCGTTGCCGTCCCATCCCGTGAGGACGTTGCCGTCAACCGTGACTCCGGCACCGATACCGCTCGAAATCGTGATGTATACCATGTCGTCGGGGTTGCGGTCGCTGTAAAATCGCTGCCCGATGACGCCCGCGTTGGTGTCGTTGTGGAGGAACACCCGGTCGCTATGGATGAGATTACCGACCGGCCCGGTCAGCGGGATTCGGTCGATTGTGTCCGGTAGGTTGGCCGGGTTCGTCACGACGCCCTCAGCGAGGTCGAGCGGGCCGATACTGCCGATGCCCGCCGCACGAACTTCTGCCGGGTCGATGTCCGCGTCGGCACACGCTTCGCGCAAACATTCGAGTACCGCTTCCGTGACCGCGATGCCAGCTGAACCCCCTGGCGTGCCGCGGTCGTACGCGCTGATGACGTTACCGTCCCCGTCTGCGACCGCCGCTCTGACGTTCGTCGCCCCGAGGTCTACACCCGCGTAGTAGGCCATTCAGATGAACAGAAGTCGCCCGACCCATTTAACTACAGGCATTTACTCGCAGGCGAGTTTCATGCTACCGACTAAAGCTAACTCCGTGGAGGACGTTATCTGATAGCATGGCTGACGACCTTCCCCAACTTGGCGACGACGAAGAAACCGCCTTGCACGAACTCGAACTGGGAATCGAAGGACTCAGAAAGGCACACGGCTATCTCGTTCACTTTCATCACGCGACGGGCCGAGCGATGAACCACCTCCAAATCGCCGAGTCGAATCTACGCGAGGCGGGCCACGACGAGTTCGCCGATCACATTCGGGACGAAATCCTCCCGTGTGGCGTCCTCGGCGACGACAGGTGGACCTACGATATGCTCGAAACGTTCGAAGAAGAGTTTTTCCACGACGTGCTCGCGTTCGAACAAGCTATCCGCGAGGACATCGCCGCGGGGGAACGCCACGTCAAGGAGCGCCGACAGCAGCGCAGGTGGCGAGAACGCGCGAAGGACTAAGATTGGTCGTTCCGGCCGTCTCAGTCGTCTCGTACGAACGTCACGGGACACGGTGCCGACAGCATCACTTCCTGTGCGGTGCTTCCGAACACCGCTTTTCCGGTCGGCGAGCGTTTTCGTCCGCCGACGAAGATGCTGTCCGCATTGACGTCCTCCGCGAGTTTTACGATGGTTTCGCCGTGCTCGCCGATAGCACCGCGAACCGAGTAGCCGATGTCTTCCCTGTCCAGTGCGGACGAAAGCGATCGAATCGTCGCGTGACGCGCCGCAACCTCGTCCGAGTTCGGTTTCCCGGACGGGTCGTAATCGAGTTGGTCGATTACGTCGTCGAACTCGTCGTCGGTAAACACGTGTGCAAGTACGACCGTCGCACCAGTCGGCCCCGCCACGTCGGCCACGGCGGATGCGAGTTTATCTGTCCTGTCTGCGTCGCCCGGTCCCACGGCGAGCAGCATCGTCTCGATTGCCATGGTATTAGCTCTTCGTGCAGAAGCTTAAAACTGCGGGAGTTAACTCAGAATCGAAGAAACCAGGACGCCAACTTAGTTTATCCTGCTCCGTGAAGTGAGCAATATGATTGCGCCGGAATTAGACGGCAAGGTCGCACTGGTCACCGGAAGTTCAAAAGGCGTCGGAGAGGAACTCCTGCTGTCGATGGCCGACTGCGGAGCCGACGTGGCGGTTCACTATCGGTCGAGCGACGAAGCGGCACGCGAAGTCGCCGAGAAAGCCCGAAATCGCGGCGTCACCGCGATTTCGGTGCAGGGGGACGTTACCGAACCGGACAGCGTGGACGACTTCTTTTCGAGCATCGAGGACGAACTCGGTACGGTTGACGTACTGGTGAACAACGTCGGGCCGTTCGCGCCCGACCACTGGGAGAACATCTCGTTCGAAACGTGGAATGCGGTGCTCCACGGGAATATCAATGGAACCTACCTCTGTTCGAAGCGGGCGCTCCCCGCGATGCGCGAGGCGGAGTTCGGACGAATCGTCAACGTCGGATACGCCAGTTCGGAGAAGGGACTCGTCAATCCGGAAAACGCACCGTACTTCATCGCCAAGGCGGGCGTCCTGATGTTCACCCGGATGCTAGCGGGCGACACGCAGGACGACGGCATCACCGTCAATGCGGTTTCCCCCTACGTCGTGGAGAACTCGGACGTGTTTCCGGACGACCTCCCCCGTGGCCGGGCCGCGAAATTCGAGGATGTGGCCCAAGCAGTACACTTCTTCTTGGACGAGAACAGCGACTACCTGAGCGGCGTGAACGTGGAAGTTGACGGCGGTTGGTTGCCGGAAATCGTTTAATTCGGTCGCTCCTGCTTAATTCCCTTCTAGCGCGTCGATGGCGATTGCACCGACGACGAGCGCGGTTTTCGGCACCGACCCCGTGTCGTGAATTCGAATATCGTATCGATCGCGGAACGAGAAGTGTCCCTCTATTTCTCCGATCGGATCGCCATCGGGCGTCGTGATCGAATACTTGTGTGGAAGGAACGAGAGGAAGTCGATGAGGGACCGAAGTGCTTCGAGAATCGCGCTCCGCGAGGCAACCTCCGCAATTTCGGTTCCGTCGGGACTTTTTATCGTCCAGCGGTGGTGGAAGAATGTGAAGTTCTTGTTCAGTATCAAAACCGGTTCGTCGGAACCTTCCTCGGTTAGAACGTAATCGCCCGCCACGTCGAGGATGTTCTTCGCCTTCACGTGGAAGACGACGTTCCCATCCGAATCGAAAAACGGGAACTCCTCTTTCATCTTGAACATCTTCTGTTTCGACTTCAGGACGAGGTCTCCGGCGGGGTCGTACACATTGTACTTGTTCCGGAAATAACTCTGTTCGACCGTGTACTCGTCGTCGTCGAGGACGATGCCGCCGATGCTCTGTTCCCGTATGGGGTCTTCCATTGTCAATCGCTTGTAACTGTCTGCTATTTAAATTTGAGGTTGGACGGCCGATTTCAGTTCGCCGTCACTCGCCACCGTCCGCCTGTGCGTCCGCGTTTTCCGACCGTCCGCCCACTTCTTCGACCCCCTCGACTTGCGCCCGCCGCCGAATCGCGCGCTCGATGAAATCCCGCGGGAGCGATTCGATTTCCCCGGCTTGCACCCGCCAGAGGTTCGCGTAGAGCCCGTCCAGGGCGAGCAGGTCGTCGTGGGTTCCGCGTTCGACGATTCTGCCTTCGTCCAAGACCGCGATTTCGTCGGCTTCCTTGATGGTCGAAAGCCGGTGGGCGATGGCGAACGTCGTCTTTTCGCGAACCAGTCGGGCGAGGCTGCGTTGGATGAGCGCCTCGGTTTCGGTATCGACGTGGCTCGTCGCCTCGTCCAACACCAGGATGGCCGGGTTCTTGAGAATCGTCCGCGCGATGGAGAGTCGCTGACGCTGGCCGCCCGAGAGTTTCATCCCGCGCTCCCCGACCATCGTGTCGTAGCCGTCCGGCAGGTTGACGACGAACTCGTGTGCTTCCGCGGCTTTCGCGGCGGAGACGATTTCCTCCCCGCTCGCGTCGAAGGTTCCGTAGGCGATGTTCTCCTTCACCGACCCGTAGAACAGAAAGGGGTCTTGACTGACGTAGCCAATAGACCGGCGAAGGCTCCGAAGGTTCACGTCGCGGATGTCGGTGCCGTCGATTCGAATCGCACCTTCGTCTACGTCGTACATCCGAAGCAGGAGTTTCAAAACGGTCGATTTTCCCGCCCCGGTTGGCCCGACGAGCGCAATAGTATCGCCGCGTTCGGCCTGCAAATCGACGTTCGAGATGACCGTTTCTTCGCCGTAGCCGAAACTCACGTCGTCGTACTTGACCGTTCCGTCAGGCACGACTAAATCCGGCGCGCCCGCGCTCTCGTCCAGCGTGCCGCGCTCGTTCATCAGGTCGAAAACACGGACGCTCGACGCCTTCGCACGCTGGTAGATGTTGATGATCTGGCCGAACTGAGCCATCGGCCAGATGAACTGCTGGCTCAGCACGATGAAGGTGACGAACTCGCCGGGTTCGAGCGGTCCCGAAAACGGGCCGGGAGGTCCGGAGAGGAGCCAGAAGCCGCCGACCGCGAACGTGATCGCGAAGCCGATTCCGGTGAGGAGGCTCAGCCCGGGAAAGAACGTAATCCGCGTTCTGATGGCGTCCCAGTTGGCGTCGTAGTAGTCCTGCGACGCATCCTCGACGCGGTCGGATTCGTACTCCTCCGCCGTCTCGGTTTTGATGACGCGAACCCCGCCGAGGTTGTTCTCCAGTCGGGAGTTGAGCGCACCGACGCTGGCCCGCATCGCGGCGTATTTCGGCTGGATAATTCGGACGAACAAATAGGTGAACAGCGCGAGCAGCGGCACCGGCAGGAGCGCGACCAGCGCGAGCGCCGGATTCAGCCAGAACAGGAGCAGACCGATTCCGGCCACCATCACGACGATTCGGAGCGCCGAACTCATTCCGTCGTTAAGGAACGTCTCCAACTGGTTCACGTCGTTGTTCAGAATCGACATCAGCTCGCCAGTCTGCTTGTCATCGAAAAAGCCCATATCGAGCAGTTGCATCCTGTCGTAGGTGTCCACCCGAAGCGCGTGCTGAACGCCTTGGGCGAACCGATTCCAGCCCCATCCCTCCAACCACGAGAAGGTCGCCCCGACGAAAAAGGAGAGCGCGATGATGGCGATGGAGAGCCACAGCTGGCCGGTCGAAGTTTGCGGTATCCATTCTGCGGGGAACAGGGGAAGGTGAAACTCTCGCTGATTCAGGAATATCGCGTCGATGGCGAGGCCGAGGATGAACGGCGGGAGCAGTCCAGACAGGCGCGACAGCGTCGTGGCGACGATTCCCAGTGTGAACTCGGCGACGTGGCCCTTGCCGTACTCCGCGTACAGTCGCCACATTGGGTTGTCCGTGGTCAGTTCTGAGGAGTTAGGGAGTTTGTTGGAGAGGCTGAATAGTATCACCTAGGTCGGAGGGTTCTAGGTGTTCAGTGGGTTTGTGTGTTTCAGTGGATGCAATCGAAGTTTTCATGATTTTCTCGACCTCCTACCAGACATGGCTCGCATCAAACGCTTGCTGACCGTCCTGCTCGCACTCGTCGGCGTCTCGTTCGTTGTCCACTATGCCTTGTTCGAGTCGCTTCCACTCGGCAAACCGCAACTGATGGAGAAAAAATCGGACGAGGCTGAGGCGGCAGTTCAGTAGAACAGCTATTCGAGAGTCGTATTCTGTATGCAGAAGAAAGTATCAAAGGCTGGTTGACCAATTTTGTACTGTCGAGCAGAGTTGCTCGGCATTCGAAATCAAAATAATTGCAAGAAGTACGTCTGCAACATTCGTGTTCGATGGAGTCCTATCGTGACAGGGGGAAATTCTGGCAGTGAGTAGGGCGCTAAATACGACGGCCATGCCGAAACCAGATGCACGTGAAAATAGTTCCACTTGTTAATCGACTAATGCTAACGCGGCCAGTCCGACAGTACATACGATTAGCATAAACGCGACAGATGCGATGGTGCTGTAGAACTGATGCTGCTGGAAAAACGTGATTCCTTGATGTACTAGTTCGCTCTGGAGATAGATGCTCGCTACAGTACCGACAATGAGCAGAATTGCTGCCGCTATCTGCGCTCGTAACGGGTGATTCCACCCTGACCACGAAAAGCCAAAGCGAGAACGGACCTTTTCAGCTTGACTACTCATACTAGTAATAATCTATATACGCATTTATAAGTGTTGGTGACAATGGATTTCAAATGACCGTTTGAGAGCGCTCAAGCTGATTTGAGCGCGGGCAGTGCGACAGGTGTGTTCAGGATTGGATTAGAGATAGTCAACGATGGCCTCGCCAACTTCAATGTGTGGTCCACTAACTTTCTTACTGTGGACTGCCCAGCTAGGGGCGGCACCGGCGTGGTAACCAGGAAAGACTCCATACCGTACTGCTTCCTCGTTGAGCACGCCAACGTGGTCGTCCCACATGAGGAGCGTAATGTACCTCCCGGAAAGGTCAACGTGACTGAAGAACGCCGAGTTGATTCCAATCCCGAGCAGCCCACCAAGCGCTGCACCCCATACTCCGCCGACACGGGCACCGACAAGTGCTCCTATGAGACCAGAGAGTTCTCCCTGATGGGTGTTGAGGGACTCGCCGCTTTCGATCGCAAGCCCACCAACGAGATGATCGTTATATACGTATCCGCTGCAATTTCCGACATCATTAACAACAAACTCCCAATCCTCGACCCACGCCTCGTGAGTCTGTATTCCGACGCTGTTTTTGGAAGGAGCCGTTAGTCCCTGTTCACTGGCTGCTTTGTCGACCAAGGAGACAGTACGGTTCTCTTTGTCCACTTGGAAGAGATACACACCCTTCTCATTGGTTTCAGGGTCGTCCACGTTCGCGACCATCACAAGAGTAGACTGCTCGGTTTCTCTCACCACCTTCCATGTAATACCTTCGGTATTGTTTGTTTCATTACTAGCCGGTCCACTGGCAGCGACTGTGGACGATACGCCGCCGAGTAAGCCGATACTGGCACCCGTTATTTTAAGGATATTCCTCCGGTTTCGGAATTCATCAGTTATCATTCCAATTATTTGTATATGTCAATCAGTATTAGATGTTTTCATTATGATGAAAAAAGTTTGAATCATTTATCTTGATATTTATTTGGCTGTCATTCTCTCATCGAAAACTGGATGTGGTTTCTAATGGTTGCAGCAATGTAGAAACTGTTTAAACCTATTTGCGTCTCTCGTCCAACGAAACCTGAGGCGAATTTCGTCTACCTAATCATCTGCCGCAACTTCTTCTGTTTCTTTATTCGTGTTCTCGGAATTGTCACTCAGCGACGTATTGATGGCTTGAATCAGTTCCTCAAACCGATTCAGCGTTGATTCTTCGAATCGGCCTTCATCGAACTCTCCATCCCTCCCTAGTTTCACTTTCACTCCGCTTTCATCTGCAACCGACAGGCATACCCTCATTCAGTCGCTGTCTGTGGATAGATGAGCAAGGACTACATCGAAGTGCGGGGGGCCGAGGAGCACAACCTCAAGAACCTCGACGTGACGATTCCGCGCGAGGAGTTCAACGTCGTGACCGGCCTATCTGGGTCGGGCAAGTCCTCGCTCGCCTTCGAGACGGTGTACGCGGAAGGACAGCGACGGTACATCGAGAGCCTGTCGGCCTACGCCCGGAACTTCCTCGGGCAGATGGACAAACCGCAGGTCGAGAACGTCGAAGGCTTGTCGCCCGCCATTTCAATCGACCAGAAGAACGCGGCGAACAACCCACGTTCGACGGTCGGGACGGTGACCGAACTGCACGACTACCTGCGACTGCTCTACGCCCGCGTGGGGACACCACACTGTCCGCAGTGTGGGCAGGAAGTCGGTGAACAGAGCGCCCAGAACATGGTTCGGCGAGTGCTGGACTTGCCGGAAGGCACGAAAGCGAAAATCGCCGCGCCGGTCGTCCGCGACCAGAAGGGCGCGTTCGCGGACTTATTCGACGACCTCGTTTCGGACGGCTATTCCCGCGTCGAGGTGGACGGTGAGGAGTTCGATTTGACGCTCGACCGCCCGGAACTCGACAAGAACTACGACCACACCATCGACGTTATCGTAGACAGGGTGAAGGTCAGCGAGGAAGCGCGCTCGCGCATCACGGACAGCGTGGAAACCGCGCTGGAGGAGGCGGAGGGCATGATGAAACTCATCGTTCCTAACCCGCCGGAGGATGTTGATTTGGGTTCGGAGTCGCGCTCGACCGGCGATTTGGCCGGTGAGGGTGACGACCGACTCGCGGTGGAATTCTCCGAAGACCTCGCCTGCACGAACTGCGGCATCGACTTCCGCGAAATCGAGACGCGTAGTTTTTCGTTCAACAGTCCGCACGGCGCGTGTCCGGAGTGTGAGGGAATCGGCGAGACGAAGGAGGTTGACGAAGGCCTCGTCGTCCAAGATCCAAGCAAGCAGTTGAAACACGTCTTCGAACCGTGGGGCTACCAGCGAACGTACTATCGCCGACAGCTCGATTCCGTGGCTCGGCATTTCGACGTGGAGTTGACGACGCCGTTCGAGGAGTTGGATGAAGCCATTCAAGACGCCTTCCTCTACGGCACCGACGAGGACATGCTGTTCAAGTGGAACACGAAAAACGGCATTCGTCGGAAGGAAGAACCGTTTGAGGGCGTGATGAACAACCTCGAACGTCGCTACGTCGAAACCGACAGCGACCGGGCGCGAAAGCACATCGAGGACTACATGGCGGTGACAGAGTGTCCCGCCTGCGACGGCACGCGACTGCGACCGCAGAGTCGCTCGGTGTACGTCGATGGCACCTCGATTTCGGATGTCAACCGGATGTCCATCGGAGACGCGCTGGTTCACTTCGAAAACCTCGAAGCAAATCTGACCGACCGCCAGAATCGAATCGCCGAGGAGATTCTCAAAGAGATTCGCGCCCGCCTCGGCTTCATGGAGGAGGTTGGTTTACAGTACCTCACACTCGACCGTGAAGCCTCGACGCTCTCGGGCGGCGAAAGCCAGCGAATTCGGCTGGCGACGCAAATCGGGTCGGGTCTAGTCGGCGTGCTGTACGTGTTGGACGAACCCTCCATCGGTCTGCACCAGCGCGACAACGACCGTCTGCTGAACACGCTCTGCGAACTGCGCGATTTGGGCAACACCCTCATCGTCGTCGAACACGACGAGGAGACGATGCGCCGGGCGGACACCGTCATCGACATGGGTCCCGGCCCCGGCAGGCGCGGCGGCGAAGTCGTCGTGCAGGGCGACGTAGAAGAGGTGATGGCTCACGATGGAAGCATCACGGGAGACTATCTCGCCGGGCGCAAGGAAATCCCGGTTCCGGACGAGCGGCGGGAACACGACACTCATCTCACGGTTCGGGGCGCCCGCCAGCACAACCTGAAGAATCTCGATGTGGATATTCCAGTCGGGACGTTCACGGCCATCACGGGCGTCTCCGGGTCGGGCAAATCCACGCTGATGCACGACATTCTGTATAAAGGTTTAGCCCGCGAGATGAACGACAACACGTCCGTCGACCCCGGTGATCACGACGCAATCGACGGCATGGACGAAATCGAGAAGGTGCGGCTCATCGACCAGTCACCCATCGGTCGAACCCCGCGGTCGAACCCGGCGACGTACACCGGCGTCTTCGACTACGTCCGGGAAGCGTTCGCGGAGACGAAACTCGCCAAACAGCGCGGTTACGAGAAGGGCCGCTTCTCGTTCAACGTGAAGGGCGGACGGTGTGAGGAGTGTGGCGGACAGGGAACAGTCAAAATCGAGATGAACTTCCTGTCGGACGTGTACGTCCCGTGTGAAGAGTGCGAAGGCGCACGCTACAACGATGAAACGCTGGACGTGACCTACCGCGGTAAGACGATTGCCGAAGTCCTCGATATGTCCGTCGAGGACGCCCACGACTTCTTCGAACACGACTCTCGGGTTCGGCGCAGGCTGAAACTGCTGAAGGACGTTGGACTCGACTACATGAAACTCGGCCAACCGTCCACGACGCTGTCGGGCGGGGAAGCTCAGCGAATCAAACTCGCCGAGGAACTCGGCAAGAAATCCACGGGTGACACGCTCTACCTGCTGGACGAACCGACGACCGGCCTCCATCACGAGGACGAGCGCAAACTCATCTCGGTGCTTCAACGACTCACCGAGAAGGGGAACTCCATCGTCGTCATCGAACACGAGTTAGACCTCGTGAAGAACGCAGACCACGTCATCGACCTCGGACCGGAAGGCGGCGAAAAGGGCGGCGAAATCGTCGCTACGGGAACGCCCGAGGAAGTCGCGTGGAACGACGATTCGTACACCGGACGATATCTCCGCGATAAACTCCCCGGCGTCGAACTCGATGGTCCGCGTGCCGACAGACCTGCCCCTGCCGCGATGGACGATTAAGACCCATCAGAGAGACGTTCTCTCCGTCGGAATGGCGGGCTTACCGCGAAGAACCGCGCGCCTAAACACCGCTATGATACTTAATTTGAAAATTAACACCAGCTAAGCACTGGATAACAAAGTGTTGTCCGCGGTAATCTCGCATCCGTGTTACGTCCGGGTGGCAATGGCATAACGAAACAACGGATTGCGGGTCACTGGTGGCATGAGTTCGACTGATGGAACCCCACAAGAACTGTCCGAAGACCTCATCTTCGACGTTCTGAAAAATCGGCGGCGACGGTACACGCTTCACTACCTCAAACAGCAGGGCCGCCCGGTAGAACTGAGCGAACTCGCAGAGCAGGTGGCGGCGTGGGAGAACGACACGACGGTGGAAGGACTCTCCGCGAACGAACGAAAATCCGTCTACACCTCGCTCTATCAAACCCACCTTCCGAAACTCGCAGACGCGGGAATCGTGGAGTACAACCAAAACCGAGGTGTGGTCGAACTGTCGGCCAACGCCGCACAGTTGGAGGGATATCTGCGCCCGCAGGACGAATTTCCGTGGATTCGGTACTACCTCGGACTCGCCATCGTTAGCGCGGTTCTCGTCCTCGCCGACTTTCTCGGTATTCCGCCGTTTACCGCCATTCCGGACGAAATCTGGGGTGTCATCATCGTTGCCGCGTTCGCGCTCTCGGCATTGGTTCATTACCTGCGGCGACGGCAACTCAGCACCGGAGACCGCCCGCCGTCGGCGCGGTAGCGACCGACCACGCCGCTTTTTCTGCCCGCAACGTCTCCACTAAAACGAGAAAGAAGGTATTTGAATCGGCGGGCAGTAGGCGACGATAATGTACGATTTCGTGGTGGTCGGTGCAGGCCCCGCCGGGTCGCGGTTTGCGCGACAGGCGGTTCGTGCGGGGCGCGATGTCCTCGTCCTCGAACGAGGGCAGGTGGGGACGCCGCTCGCCTGTTCCGGCCACGTGAGCACCGATATCTGGGAGTTCACCCCGGACGGTGCGCGTGACCACCTCCTCCAGAACGAAATTTACGGTGCGCGATTCCACGTCGGTGGCCCCCGTTCTCCGGAGCATCCGTTTTACAAGGACGAGGTCATCTCGAACGTCATCGACCGGGTTGGACTCGACAAAGCGCTCGCTCGTGCTGCCCAGGATGCAGGGGCCGACCTGCGAGAAGACCACAGCGTCACCGACGTTAACGAACACGGGGAGTACGTGGACGTGACGGCGAACACGCCCGACGGCACCGAAACCTTCCGCGGAAAGATGGTCGTCGGCTGTGACGGTCCCGTTTCGCGCGTGCGTCGGGAACTCGGCCTGCCGGAACCGAAAGAAAAGCTACAGGGAGTTCTCGGATTCGCGCCGAAGGCTCACAGCGGCAATTTCGTGGACGTGCATCTCACCGCGCCGAAATTCTTCGCGTGGCGCATCCCTCGCGGCGATGCTGGCGTTGAGTTCGGACTGGCTGCACCGCCAGGCTCCCAACCGACCGCTCGCGCCTTGTTCGACCGTTTTACCGCCGAATACAGCGTCGAGACGAACGAGTTCTGCGCCGGGATGATTCCCATCGGACCACCGAAAAGCGTTACCGCCCACCGCGGGTTTCTCATCGGCGATGCCGCCGCACAGACGAAACCGTTCACCGGCGGGGGGATCCTTTATGGAATGACTTCTGCGGATCACGCGGTTCGGACTATCGACCCCGACGACCCCGGAACGCTGGCCGACTACGAGTTCGCGTGGCGCACGGAGCTGAAAAACGAGATTCGGCTGGGGCACTGGGTGCGGCGGGCGTACTCCCTCCCTGGACCGATGCAAACCGTCGGACTCAGGTCGATGGCCGGAGAAATCGGCGTTCATATGGATCG
Organism: Haladaptatus pallidirubidus; assembly: GCF_020700235.1. GTDB lineage: Archaea > Halobacteriota > Halobacteria > Halobacteriales > Haladaptataceae > Haladaptatus > Haladaptatus pallidirubidus. The sequence goes on from NZ_CP085301.1 coordinate 2,596,905, forward strand.
GCCGAGTTCCTTCTTCTCGACGGAGCATCTGACCAAGCTTCTGAAACGAACCTGATGGTTCGAGGGGTCGTTCGAATCAGGAGTGGAGCGCGGTGTGCATCTCTTCGATGAGGGTATTGCTGGGGTCTTGGGAGAGTTCCCAGCACATCGCCCCGCCGAAACCGTTCGTTCGAACGTAGTTCGCCTTGTTCGAGATGGAACGCACGTTGTCGTAGGAGATGAACGTGTTTTCGGCCGCAGAGTACAACCACGGAACCTGTGCGTCGGGATGCCAGTGGTACTCGTAGTCGGACTGGGGCTTGATGTTCTGGACGATGTCGTAGTACGTCTCCGACGTGGACGAACTGAACGAGTTGAACAGACCGTCGTTCGTGGACGACACGCCCGAGAAAGAGCGCCCGTAGAAGGGCATCCCCATGACGAGTTTATCCTTCGCTATCGGCCTGCTGGCCCACTGTTGCATATGGTTGCTGGTGTTCCAGCTCTGCGCGCTGGGGCCTTCCGGTGGTGAATCGAACGGCGCGTTGAAGTTGGTGACGTTGCTCCAGTCGCCGTGATAGTCGTAGGTCATCACGTTGACGTGGTCGAGGTAGTTGCTGATGGTTCCGACCTCGTAGGCGTCGTCCACGATGTTGGGGTTTGGCGACCCGGCCATCGTCAGATGAGTCCACGTTCCGACTCTCGAATCGAGTTCGTTGCGACACGCTTCCAGCAGGAGCGTGAAGTTGTGCGGGTCTTCGGCGCGAATCGTTCCGTCCGGATACTCCCAGTCCAAATCCAGTCCGTCGAAGTTGTACTTAAGCATGAGGTCGACGGCGGTCTTGGCGAACCGCTGGCGTCGCGTGGCGGTGGACGCGGCGTCCGAAAACTTGCCGGAGTACCATCCGGAACTGATGGAGAGGAGGAACACGGTACCCGTGTCGTCGTAGGTCGCTAGCTCGCTGAGCAGGCTGTCTTCCGACGAGCCGCCCGTGACCACCGTCCCGTCCGACTGTGGTTCAACGAAGGCGTAGTTCAGGTGCGTAAGTTTGTCGTAAGGTACGTCTGCCGGACTGTAATCCCTCGCCCACGAAGGATAGTACCCGACGACGCGATTGCCGTAGTCGCCGTGCGCCGTCACCTCGCACGCGCCGAGCGTCCCCACCGTCGCCAACGCCCCCGTCCCTAACAGGAACTTCCGCCGTGATGCTGAGGTTAAATTTCGCTCGGTACGATTGGGCGACGAATTATCTCCGTTCGACATGAGTACAGAATATAATAGTCACTATAAAAGATAAATTTTTTGAATAATATATGAAATAAAATGGCGGAGTTTCGGATTCGAGCATTTGGTCACGGAGCCGTTCGGGTCGTAACGACCAGAAAACGAGCGACTATTCGAGTCGAAATCCGAAACTACTCCAGATCGTACAGTTCGGAGTATTTCTCGTCCACGTAGTTTAAGAAGTAGTCGGCGGTGAACGCCTCGCCGGTCGCCTGTTTGATTAGTTCGTCAGTGGTGTACCGGCATCCGTGCTGGTGAACGTTCGTCGTGAGCCAGTCGTGGAAATCGTCGAACTCGCCGTTTCGAATCTGGTCTTCCAACTCCGGAATGTCCACTTCGGCTTTCGCGTACAGTTGGGCCGCGAGAACGCTTCCGAGCGAGTAAGTCGGGAAGTAGCCGAAACTGCCGTGGCTCCAGTGGATGTCCTGCAAACAGCCCTCCGAGTCGGTGTCGGGGCGGATGCCGAGGTACTCCTCGTACTTGTCGTTCCAGAGTTCCGGCACGTCTTCGACTTCGATTTCGCCGCGGATGAGCGCTTTTTCGATTTCGAAGCGCACCACGATGTGCATGTGGTAGGTGAGTTCGTCGGCCTCGACGCGAATCAGGTTGTCCTCGTACACGCGGTTGACCGCCTCGTAGATGTCCTCGACGGAGGCGTCTTCCACGTTCGGGAATCGCTCCTTAAGTGCGGGCAGGAATCGCTCCCAGAAGGCTCGCGACCGACCGACGTGATTTTCCCAGATTCGAGATTGGGACTCGTGGGCGGTTAGGTCGCGGGATTGGCCGAGTGGCGTTCCGTACTCCTCGTCCGGAAGCCCCTGCGTGTAGGTCGCGTGGCCGAACTCGTGGATGGTGCTCATTATCGCGCCGAGCGGGTCGCTCTCGTCGAATCGCGTCGTCACGCGGGCGTCGAACTGCGTGCCGCTGGAGAAGGGGTGCGGCGCGGTGTCGAGACGACCCCGGTTCCAGTCGTAGCCCAATGTGTCGAGGATGTCCCGCGAAAGCTGTTCCTGCGTGTTCGTGTCGTAGGTGCCGTCGAAGGGGGTAGCGAGTTCCACGTTGCTCTCCCGAATCGAGTCGATGAGCGGAACGAGTTCGTCGCGGAGGCGCGCCAGCGTCTCCTCCGCCGTCTCGATGCCGAGGTAGGGTTCGTACTCCGCGAAGAGAACCTCGTAGGGGTCTTTATCGGGGTCGATATGCTCCGCGTACTCGCGCTTTTGCTCGACCAACTTTTCCAACGTCGGAGCGAAAATCGAGAAATCGTCCTCCGCTCTCGCCTCTTTCCATTGCGGGAGGGCTTCGGACGTGGTACGGGAAATCTCCTCGACCAGTTCGCCGGGGACGCGGGTCGCCCGCTCGTACTCGCGCCGAATTTCGCGCACGACGGCGGCCTGTTCGTCGTCCAGTTCCTGCGATTCGAGTTCGAAAAGCAGTTCGCCCATCTCGTCGTCGGTGAGCAGTTCGTGAGCGATTGCGGACAGGGCTGAACGTTGTTGTGAACGGGCGGGCGTGCCGCCTTCGGGCATCACGACCTCTTGGTCCCAGCCGAGTATTCCCGCGGCGTTCTTGACGTTAGAAATTCGTTTTACGTTGTCGAGAAGCTCCTGATACGCGGCGTTTTCTGCGGCGACTTCGGTTGCCATCATCGATTGTTTGCTGTCACCGATTATCAATGAACGGGTTTCGGAACGAAATACTCAAAGTCGCTCCGCCGAATCCCGATAAATCCGATAACAGCGTTCCAGAACGTCGATTCCGACGCTCTCGTTTTTCGTGTGCGCCTCGCCGGGTTCGGAGGCCCCACAGACCACGCACGTAACGCCGGCCTGCGAGAGCCATCCGGCGTCGGTCGCGTGCGGTTTCGTGACGTGTTTCGGTTCGCCGTCCTGCGCATCGGTGGCCATGGCCAAAACCGCATCCGCGAAGTCGGGGTCGTTGCACTCCATCGGCGGCAAATCCTGTTCGACGGTCCACGTCACGCCCTCGATTTCTTCGACCGCTTCGAGGTCGGCGCGTTCGCCGGGGACGGTTCGCTCGTCTATCGTTATTTCACAGCCCGCAGGAATCACGTTCCACGCGCTTCCGCCCTCGATTTCGGTGGCGACGACGCTTCCCGAAATATCGTGATCGAGGACAGTGACGGTCGGCACCTCGCAGTCGCGAACGATATCCACCGCGTCGCAAGCGCGATAGATAGCGTTCTCGCCCGCCTCCGGTTCGCTGGCGTGGGCCGCGGAGCCGCGGGCCGTGATGGTACTCGCGCGTCGGCCTCTGTGCGCGATGACCACGTCCGTGACGCCGTCCTTCGAGTAGTTCGTGGAGCCTTCCGCGACGATGGCGAAATCCGGCGAAAAGCCGTTTTCGACGGCGTGGCGCGCGCCGTCTCCGCCCAGCTCTTCGGCGACGAAACTGGCGAAGACGAGTTCACAGGTCGGCTCCGCGTCGCGGAACGCGAGCATGGACGCCGCCACGGAGCCTTTCATGTCCGCGGTTCCGCGCCCGTACAGTCGGCCGTCGCGCTCTTCCACGACGTACCGGTCGTCTTCGACTTGCGATTCGTCCGGGGGAACGACGTCGTGGTGACCGACGAGCGCCAGTTCGGCGTCCGTTTCCGTTTTTGCGTTTCGGCGAGCGATGACGTTTCCGACCTCGTCCCGGGTTATCTCCGCGTCCGTCTCCGTGCGAAGCCACTCTTCGATAAAATCGCCAGCTTCCGTCTCGTCCTCGTGGCTTGAAATCGACACGAGGTCACGGGTTATCTCGACCAGTTCGTCCATACCCCTTCATTTCTCCCGGTGGTTTAGTACTCTCCGTCCTCGGCAATCGATTGGGCAGTTCCGATTCGCTACAACACCGGATCGTTCTCGAGACAGTGGTCGAGAATATCCTCAAAAAACGGGTGGTCACGGTAGCGTACCGTTTCGGTTCGTTCGTCGTATTCGATGAGTTTTGTCCCGTCGAGATGCGGGAGATGAATATGGCGAAGACGAACCTCATTACCGGCAAAGTCGTTGCCGAGAGTCGCGAGCTCGTCAACAGTCGCAGTCCCGTCCGATGTTTTCGTGAGATAATGTATCACGCGACGACGCTCGCTGTCCGAAAGGGCGTTGAACACTGCGTTGAGTCTCGTAGACTTCGATAGTTCCATTGACTCCTGCTTCTTTCGTTAACCTTCTAATAATGGCGCTTGCGATGGCAAGTTACATCATATTGAACAATCGTCTACGAATTCGTATCCCCCGTAGCGGGCGAGTTTTCGGTCGATGGCGTCCAGCAGCCATTCGTCGATGGTTTCGTCGGCGCAGTCCGCTTCGATTCGTTCGCGCGTTTCACTATCGATGGTGAGGACGAGATGGTTGTGTCGCATCGACCATGGTACGTCATGGAATGGCAAAAGCGTGCCTCCGGACGCTGAAACCCTTATGAGTCCCCCACACGAATTTGTAGGCATGAACGTAGTGCCGGATACGAGCGCCGTCGTCGATGGCCGCATCTCCGCGAAAGTCGATGACGGCGAGTTTGCTGGGGCGACGGTACTCATCCCCGAGGCCGTCGTCAGCGAACTGGAATCGCAGGCGAACAACGGCGAGGAAAACGGGTGGAACGGGCTGTCGGAACTCCAGCGACTCGCGGAACTCGCGGATTCCGACGCCATCGAACTCGATTACGTCGGGATTCGACCCGAACCCGAACAGCAGGGTTACGCCCACCGCGGTGAAATCGATGCGCTGATTCGGGAACTCGCGGACGAGCACGATGCCACCTTCGTCACCAGTGACCTCGTCCAGAGCGAGGTCGCGAAAGCGAAAGGGCTGGACGTCGAGTACATTTCGCCCAAAATTCGCGACGTGGGCCGGCTCGGTATCGAGGATTACTTCGACGAACAGACGATGAGCGTCCACCTGCGGGTCGATGTGCCGCCGATGGCGAAACGCGGGGAGGTCGGCGATATGCACTACCAGCAGATTCGTGACGACATCTCGACCGAGGACGACCTCAAGGAGTACACGCAGGAAATCGTCGAGAGCGCGAAACAGAGTACGGAAGGGTTCATCGAAATCGACGAACCCGGAATGACCATCGTCCAGTTCCGCGACTACCGAATCGCAATCGCGGAACCGCCGTTCGCCGACGCGTGGGAAATCACGGCGGTTCGTCCCATCGTCAAAACCTCGATGGAAGATTACGAACACGCCGACGAACTCAAGGGCCGACTGCTGGAACGCCAGCGCGGAGTCCTGATCTCCGGCGCACCCGGTGCCGGGAAATCGACGTTCGCGCAGGCCGTCGCGGAGTTCCTCGCCGACAACGATTTCGCCGTGAAGACGATGGAGAAACCGCGCGACTTGCAGGTCGGGCCGGAGATTACGCAGTACACCGAACTCGCCGGAGAGATGGAGAAAACGGCCGACTCCCTGCTGATGGTGCGTCCGGACTACACAATCTACGACGAGGTGCGCAAGACGAACGACTTCGAAGTCTTCGCGGACATGCGCCTCGCGGGTGTCGGCATGGTCGGCGTTGTTCACGCCACGCGGCCGATCGACGCACTCCAGCGACTCATCGGTCGCGTCGAACTCGGCATGATTCCGCAAATCGTGGACACCGTCGTCTACATCGAGGCCGGACAAATCGAGAAAGTCTACGACGTGACGACGAAGGTCAAGGTACCCGAGGGCATGATGGAAGAGGATCTCGCCCGTCCGGTTATCGTGGTCGAGGAGTTCGAAACCGGCACGCCGGAGTACGAAATCTACACCTTCAACCGACAGGTCGTCACCGTCCCATTGCAAGAAAACGACCACGACGAGGGCGGTGTCTCCCAACTCGCCAAGCAGGAAATCGAGCGCGAAATCCAATCCGTCACGCGCGGCCGAGTTGACGTGGAAATCCAAGGTCAGAACAACGCCGTCGTCTACGTGGACGAAAACGACATCTCCTACGTCATCGGCAAGGGCGGCGGCCGAATCGACGACATCGAGAACCGACTCGGGATGAGCATCGACGTGCGAACGCACGAGGACAAACCCTCATCGGTCGGAGACGGCGGGTCACAGGCCGCATCGTACGGCGAAGTTGTCGTCCCGGAAATCACATCGCGGCACGTCATCATCCCGCTGGACGGGCACGCCGGAGAGACGGTCGAAGTGCAGGCCGACGGCGAGTACCTGTTCACCGCGACGGTCGGACGTGGCGGCGACATTCAGGTTTCCCGCGGAAGCGCGATTGCGGAGGAGTTGGAGCGCGCAATCGACCGGGAGCGCCAGATTACGGTCGCGACTGCCTGACATTGGGAGAGAGAAAAAGGAAGAGAAGAACAGACGAAACGAAATTCGGTTATTCAGCGCACTGGGCGTCTGCGGACTGCTCCGTGTCCGTTTCGGTCGGGAAGTCGATGTCGTAGAGGTTCTGTCGGGCGTCTGCAAAGTAGATGTCTTCCGTCACCACGCCGATGTCTTCGAGTCGTTCGAGAGCGTAACGAACCGTTCGTGCGGACAGCATCGACTCATCGACGATCTGTTTCTGTGTGAGCGATCCCTGATATTCGAGAACCTTGAACACGAGTTTTGCACTCGGTGGTAGGTCGTCGATTTGCTCCCGTTCTGACTGGCTCATCATCGTTACGAATCGAAACACCCCATCAGCATAAAACTATTGAGACACGGTGACATGGGAGACGGTCGGTGGTGACTCACCGAACGCGATTGTAGGCGTTGCGTTCCGAGAACGACCCGTGCCGACCGTCCGCCAGCCAACCGTTTGTTGGCGACGTAGTTTACTGTTACCAAGGACCATGTAAATAGCACTCACCGTCTCTATTCGGTTAGCGCGATGGGACGAGAATGTGATATTTATCATCTGGGATTTGCCATTTTCTTCGGGATTGTAGCTGACTCCTATTCTCGTGAGCGAAGCGAGCGAGAGCACGGAAGAGCTCTGCCCTTCCGGGACGAGGGAGTCGGTTGGGAGGCGTGTGGGCCGATGCGGGACGGTGGCGGTCTCATTGGAGTCCGCAGTACCTAGCGGTACGTTTGAAAAACACCATCTGTTCACCCAACACACATCCCACGGAATTCACGAAAGAACGACGTACTTCCCTGAATCAACCCACACCCCGAATGAGAACCCCAACATTCCCATACCTCCAGCCCCTACGACTACTCAATGAGCAAGTCCAGCGAGACGGAAGCCACCGATTCGGACCTCAAATCGCGGGTCGAACGCTGGTTGACCGCCCAGATGCCCGTCATCCAGATGCACGGCGGAACGAGCGCGGTTCGAAAGGCCGACCCCGACGACGGCGAGGTCGTCATCGAACTCGGCGGGGCATGTAGCGGCTGTTCCATCACGCCTATCACGTCCCAAAACATCGAAGTCGAACTCCTGAAAGAGTTCGAGGAAGTCGAAGACGTGACGGTGCGCATCGCCGAGGATGGCACGAGCCAGTGGAAAACGGACCAATCCGAGAGCGTCATGGGAATCGACCGAAGCGAGGGCGGCCGAGGCGGAAAGCTAAACACGTCGTCCGACAACGAACACTTCTAGAAGCCACTTTTTCTGCGGCAGTCCTGTCTCTGGAAAAATACGGATCAAAAGCTGGCGCCCACTCGTCGCTGTCGCCCCTCATTCGTGGTGAGCATGCTGGTTCCCCGGTTATGTCGAATGCCGATTCTCGTGGCTGCTTCCCTATTTTTCCAGAACCCTCTCGACGCTCGCCGCCACGGTCCGCGCTTTCTCGGCCAGTTCCGCCGAAATGTGGCTCGCTTCGACCGCGGAATCCAGTTCGTCGTCGTCAACCCGCTTCACAGTTCCGTCGGGGCGCTTCACGACATCGACGTGCAAATCGACGTAGCGCACGGAGCGCGGGAACAGCTCGACCGGCGTGCAGACGTTGACGTAGGTTCCCTTCGATTCGTCGTCCTCGCTCCGGTAGGCCGTCGGGTACCACCAGCGACCCTCGCGGAACTTGGTGATGGCCACGTCGCCCGCTTCGCGGTCGGTACCGATGGCGTCGTAGGTTCCCGAACCCCGCATTTCCCGGCGGACAGTGTATTTTCCGGCTTCGGTGTCGCGCTCCACCACGTCGCCTTTACCGAGCGAGAAACAGCGTCCGTCGGGTTTCCCGTGGTCGATGAACACCTCGCCGTCCTCCTCCGGGCCGAACTGCCGAAGGGTTGCGCCGATGGGGACCTCGTCGCGCGGTTCGTAGAGGTCTTCCGCAAAATCGACCGCCCTGCTGGCGGAGTCGTCCGCGGCCTTGATTCGATGGTGGCCGGGCAGGGTCGTCGTGACTTCCCGACGGGCGTCGTCCAGTTCGAACCGGGATTCTCGACCGAACCAGAGCCACGCCGTCGCGTCTGGTTCCGCAATCGTCCGTGGCGCGTCCGCATCGCTCGCCGCGTTTGCCGCGTCATCGAGCGCACCGTCGATGGTCTCCGCGCGTTCAACCGCATCGGAGAGCGCGGAATCCATTTCGCCGATTTCGGCCTCGTTCGCGCCGTACTCCCAGCGAACGCCCCATTCGGTGGGCACGTCGGTCGGAAGCATCTCGGTCGTCCGCGCGAGTTCGCGCCTGCTGGCGTCGTCCGGCGCGCTGGCGACGACGCGGTTCACGCCCTTCGAGAGGCTAGTCACGCCGCCGAACACCTGCACGTCCGTTCCGAGGAAGGGCCGGTCGCGCGACCACGGCGGCTTCGGGGTGTGGACCTGCACCCGAACGTGGTCGCCCTCGTCGATTCTGCCGTCGATACTCCGGAACGGGAGAAAACCGTCTCGTTCGCCGAGGTCGACGACCGCACCGCTTCCGAGGGTTTCGCTGACGACGCCGTCGAACAAGGCGCCGCGGGGAGTCGGGTCGTCCCAGCGGAAGGTGTCGATGCCGATTTCCGCCAATCGCTCGCCGACCGCTCCGACGACGTCCCGTTCACCGAATAGGCCGACTCCCTGTCGGTCGTCGGTCGTTTCGACCGTCGCATCGTACTCACCGGTTTCGAAATCGCACTCGAACCGTCGCTGGATGGGCGGCGAGGCCTGCACTACGTCGAACTGTTCGCCCAGCAGATGCGTGAGCGCGGTGGTGTAGATGCCGCGAACCCGGATTCGACTCTCCACGCTCATCGGTGGCAAGCAGAAAAACGGGGGATGGTCGGTACACGGGCGGTCGGTGGTCGGCCGAACGGCGGTTGGTCGGTTGGGGCTTGAGTAGTCCGCGTTCGGCCGGTCGTCACGCTAAAACCGCGTGTCGAACGGGGGGCGAGCGTGTCGCGCTGGCTGGTCATACCTCCCGGTTGGTGTGCGGGGGTTTTCAGCGTGACGAGGTTGCGCGTCACGAGAACCGCCGTCGTCGGACTCGTTCAGTCGTCAGCGGGGACGGCACCCGTCCAGTTCGCGTCGGTGCCGGGTGTGATTTGTTCGTCGGCCCATTTGTCGTCGTCTTCTACCGCTACTGCGTCCGTATTCTCTTCTCGTGTGTCGTTTCGTGTTGCTCCTTTCGGCGGTGCCGAGTACATAATCCCTCGGCTGTGACTCGTGGGTGACATCGTGTATCACGAATCGTGAGTCCTCCCTAATAAGCGCGACCCTACATTTGTTTATGGTATTTATTTTCATATAAGGTGTTTAAGGTTCTCTTCGCCGAACGATTTACTCCACCTCCTTGCGAACGTCCGCCTATGGACGAGAATCGAGACCCGGTCGCGCGCGGAACCGACGAGTCGGTCGATTTGTACGACATTGCGACGTGGGAGGAACGGTCGCGTCTGGACTGGTTCGCCGCCAAATTTTACGGGATACTCGTGGTTTCGGCGCGGGCGTTCATCATCCTGCTCGCGATTGCGATTCTTCTCCTGCAGTTCGCGCTCGGCGGATTGGCGGCGATAACCGACCCGTGGGTCGGACTGTTCGTTCTTTTGTCGGTCGTCCCCGCGTTCGCTCTCGCGGCATACATTTGGCACGCGGACGTGACCATGTCCGAACCGCTTCCGCTCCTCGTCGGGACGTTTCTCCTCGGCGTGCTGTTCGCCGGATTCGCGGCGATTTTCAACTCCTACACGCAACCGCTGTTCTCGTGGATTCCGCTCGTCGGGTCGGCGCTGTTTTTCTACATCGTCGTCGGGCCGGTCGAGGAAACAGTGAAATTGCTCGCAGTGCGGTTGTACGCCTTCCGGAGCGACCGATTCGACGCCGTCATCGACGGTGCCGTCTACGGCGCGATGGCCGGGCTTGGCTTTGCAACTATCGAAAACGCCATCTACATCAGCCAAGAGGTGCTCAACGCCTCGGGCACCGACCCCCTCCTGCAAGCCGGACAGACCGCCGTTTTTCGGCTGTTTGCCGGACCGGGTCACGTCATCTACTCCGCCTTCGCGGGCTACTATCTCGGATTGGCGAAGTTCAATCGCGAAAACGCCGGGCCAATCGTCGTCAAAGGCCTGCTCATCGCGGCGGCTATCCACGCGACGTACAACACGCTGGTCGGGTTCGTTCCCGCATTGGCCTCGCTCGTGTACCCGTCGGTCACGCCCGCAATGGCTTACATCGTCTTCGTGTTCATCTACGACGGCTTTTTCGGCTACCTGCTCTACCGGAAAATCGACCGCTACCGCGACCTGTACGAGCGGACGGACCGCCACGAGTCGGTGACGTTCGGCGTCGGTGACAGCAGTCAAGTCGCCGAAACTGGACGAATGGGCGAAAAGAGAGGGATGCGCGACGCTGCGCAATTGGACGATACGGAACGATTCGGAGACGATGAACGACTGGCGAACAGCGGAAGCGAAGTCGCCGAGGTCGGTGACGCGGAGAACGACGATTCGGAACGCGACTCCGAGGTCGATGATTCGGACGAAACGGACTCGCTTTGGGACGACGACCCGTTCGGGTACGACTCGAAATAGCTTCTTTCTCTTCTACTCCGCCAACAGTTGCTCCGCGTACTTCGCCAGCACGTCCACCTCGATGTGAACCGGGTCGCCGGATTCTTTCGCCGAGAGGTTCGTCACGTCGCGCGTCGTCGGAATGATAGCCACCGTAAAGGTGTTCTCGCTTTTTTCGGCGACGGTGAGGCTGATGCCGTCCACAGCGACCGACCCTTTGTTTACGACGTACCGGCCGAAACCGTCCGGAATCGCGAACTCGTACTCCCAGTCCTCGCCGACCTGTCGAACGTCCACGACCTCGGTCGTCGTATCGACGTGGCCCTGTACGAAGTGGCCGTCCAGTCGCGCGTCCGCCCGAAGCGCGCGCTCCAAATTGACGACGTCTCCCTCTTTAACCTCCCCGAGGTAGGTTTTCGAAAGCGTCTCCTCGGCCAGAAACACCTCGAACGTCTCCGCGTCGAACTCCTCGACCGTCAAGCAGGCCCCGTTCACGCTGATGCTCGCGCCGCGTTCGACATCCGCGAGAGCTTTGTCGCCCGCAATCGTCAGTCGCCGTCCGCCATCCGCGTCCGCTACGCGACGAACCTCGCCAGCTTCCGCAACAATTCCGGTAAACATAACAAAACTGTGACGCCGGACGGTTGAAAACCGTTCCGGAACGCGGCGTCGCTGTCCCGGCTTCGCGTCGTTGCAACGTCGTGGCGTCGCACTTTTAATCGGTCGCCGGATAAGAGAGGTATGAACCTCGGTATTCTCGACACCGTGAGTCTGGCCGCGACGTTGGTGTTCGCGCTCCCCATCGGACTCCTCGGTATCGAACGCCTCATCGCCGGGCAGACGCTTTTCGGCGGGGCGTTCGTTGCCATCGCCGTGTTGATGGTGTTCCTCCGCGAGTGGCTGACGACCCCGGAAGATGTGCCCGCGAGTGCCGCAAAAAAGGTGGTCGGTGCAGTCGCCAAAACCGACGACGACAACGACGAATGAAGCGATTATTTTGAGGAAGTTGGCTTTCGGTTTGCTACGTCGGCTGTTGTTTTACGGCGAGTCGGAGACGGCGAATTTGAGACGCTAGTAATTGCAAATCACGCCTACAAATCGCCTTCACTCGTCGCTCGCTCCTTGCAGTCGCTCGTTCCTCGTTCGCCCGTACCCGCCTAACCCAATTTGGTAGCCGTTTTCTCGGAAACTCGTTCTACAGAATCCTGTGGCAAGCCAATCAATCGCTGGGCGGGCGAGTGCGATGCACTCGCCCGCCCTGCGTCCCTGGTGTCTTGAAAACGTCTTGCGTTTTCGATGGCTTGGAAGCGCTTGCTTTTCCAGCGCCAACGGGCGACCGAATTCTGGTTAGCGACGGCGGAGCGAACGAGAGCACGGAAGAGCCAAACTCTTCCGGTGGGAACGAGTGGCGAAGCCACGAGTGACTGACGGGGCGAGGACGTGGCTTGTAGACGTGCTCTGCAGTCCCCATCGACTCAACCGACATTTTAAGTTGGTGTTCGGCTGACGATCTCCGAGAGGTGATAACCGCATCTCCAAACTCCAACTCAAAAAATCGAACCACGTGGAGAACCGAGTCCTAGTCCAATTCGTATATCGCTTCGTACTTCTCGGTGACGTAGTCCAGGAAGTAGTCGGCGGTGAGGGGTTCGCCGGTCACCTCCTCGATGAGTTCGTCCGTCGTGTATCTCTGGCCCTGTTGGTGGATGTTTTCGGTCAACCAGTCGCGGATTGGGGCGAAGTCGCCTTCCCGGATGCGTTCCATCGGCTCGTCGAGTTCCTCTTCGATGGTCGCCCAGAGTTGGGCCGCAAAGACGCTTCCGACGGTGTAGTTCTGGAACCCGCCGAACCGACTCGTCCAGTGGATGTCCTGTAAGCAGCCCGCAGAATCCGTCCCGGGGACGACGCCAAGGTAGTCGTCCATGAGTTCGTTCCAGCGAGCTGGAATCTCTTCCACGTCCAACTCCCCGGCAACGAACTCCTTCTCGATTTCCGACCGGAGGATGATGTGCATGTGGTAGGTGAGTTCGTCGGCTTCCACGCGGATGGTATTGTCCGTGAACACCTGATTGATCGCCTTGTACGCCTCGTCCACCGTCACGTCGTCCGCCTGCGGGAATCGGTCTTTGAACGTCGGCAGGAACAACTCCCAAAATGCCTTCGTTCGCCCGACGTGATTCTCCCAGAACCGTGACTGGGATTCGTGGATGCCCGAACTCCGCGAATCTCCGAGCGGCGTTCCGTAGGCGTCGTCGCGCAGACCGAGTTGGTAGGTGGCGTGCCCGAACTCGTGAATCGTCGCGGTCAGCGAGTCGAGGGGGTCGTTCTCGTCGTACCGCGTCGTCACCCGAGCGTCGAACTGCGTCCCGGACATGAAGGGATGCGGGGCGGTGTCGAGTCGGCCTCGGTTCCAGTCGTAGCCGAGCACGTCGAGCGCGTCCCGCGCGACTTCCTCCTGCGTCTCGGTGTCGTAGATTCCGGCGAAGGCGTCGTCCGCGATGTCCGCGCCGTTCTCCTGAATGTCCTCGATGAGCGGAATCAGTCCATCGCGGAGTTCGTCGAAAATCCGCTCGACGGTGGAAAGCGGCAGATACGGCTCGCCGTCCTCGAACATGACCTCGTAGGGGTCTTTGTCGGGGTCGATTTGTTCGGCGCGCTCGATTTGGAGTTCGCGTAGTCGGTCGAGATACGGTTCGAACGTCTCGAACTCGTCTTCCGCCTTCGCCTCCTGCCACGCCGGTTGCGCCTCGCTACTCGTCTCCGCGAGTTCCGTGACGAGTTCGCTCGGAACGTCGATGGCTCGTTCGTACCACCGTCGAATTTCGCGGACGACCGCTGCCTGTTCGTCGTCCAATTCCCCGCTTTCGAGTTCAGAAAGCAGTTCGCCGGTTCGCTCCTCGGTCAGTAACTCGTGTTGAATCGACTGTAGCGCCGAAAGCTGTTTTGCGCGCGCCGGAGTCCCCCCTTCCGGCATCTTCGTCTGTTGATCCCAGTAAAGAACCCCGGTTGCGTTCCCGACGTTGGAAATTCGTTTGATTCTCGCTTCGAGTTCGTCGTAGGTGGAGCGAGATTCGTGTTCAGAAGTTGCCATGCGAATCTAATCCACCGTCAGACGGTATCAATGCACGGGTATCGGAAAGGACGAAACGACGGAAGCGAGAAACGCTCCTCCTCGCCGACTACTTCGCTTCCTGCGCTTCGAGTTCGTTGTCGAGGACGTCCCCGACCGATTTCTCGTTCAGTTCGTTGAACAACAGCACGTCCAGTCCGAGCGTCGGCGCGCCGCTGACGAGGTTCTCCATGAGTACGAGGCGCTCACGGGCACGACTCATACCGACGTAGAAAACGCGGCGCTCGTTGTCGGTGAGAACCGGAACCGGGTCGGTGCTCGCCGTAAATTCGTCCACACCGGGAAGATCGATACCCTCGTTTTCCACGGTCGCCGCCATCTGCTCGACAACCTTTTCGGTGAGATCGGTGGCGACGAAAACGTGGTCTGCTTCTCGACCTTTCGCACTGTGGATGGTACCGATTCGGATACGGTCGCGCTCCATCCCGTGGTACTTGCCCGTGAAGTAGGCGTCCATCGACCGCTTCTGATAGCTGGTTACCTTTCGAACCATATCGGACGCCGATTCCGGGCCGGGCATGAACGGCGCGAAGTCCCGGACGAAATCCCCGTCGAATTCCAGTTCGGTGAGGTCGTCCACGCCTTCTTCTTCCTTGCGCTCGTCGATGGCGTCGAACATCTCGTCGCGATCGTTCGTGCCGAACGTGGAATCCGCGAGCATATCCGCGAGTCTGCGGGCTTGCAGACCGTCGATCGGTTCGTCCTCGTCGATTTGCTCGACTGCATCGACGTACTGGCACAGTCGGTCGGTCCACATCCGTTGATCCGTGAGGGTGCGGAACGGCATCCCTTCGTCGATGAACTCGTCGATGAACCGGAACATCTGATAGCGGGCGCGGAACAGAACCATCGCGGTGCCGTCGAACTCGCTTATCGTGTACCTGACGTTCCGCACGAGGTCTAACATCGACGGACTCTCGACTGCCTCGACCGTACCGCCCTCCTTTCGTGGTTTGAGGTTCTTCTCTTGGCGCTCCTCGATGTGGTCTACTTCCTGTTGGACGACCTTGAGAACGCGGGAGGGAAGACGGTAGGAGGTGTCGAGAATAACGTCCTCGCCGCCCTCTTGAAGCAGTAGTTTCGGATCCGCGCCCTGCCACGCGTAGACGACCTGGTCGTCGTCGCCCGCGATGAGGACGTTTTCCATGTGCGGCTTCCACTCCTCGTAGATGTCGAACTGGAGCCGGGTGATGTCCTGAAACTCGTCGATAACGAGATAATCAACGCTGGGCAGAAGAGAACGCTGTTTGACGCGTTCGAGCATGTCGGCGAACCCGACGAGTCCTTCGTCGCCCTTGTACTTCCGCCAGCCTCGAATGGCCTCGGGAACGTCGAATCGGTCGTCGCTGCTCGGCCACGTCGGGGTGTATTTGTTCCCCTCCTGTGCGTTCGGGTCGATGTCCGGGGGCAGTCGAACCGTCTCGACGTCCCACTGGAACGGAACGTCGTACCAATCGGCGACGTCCCGGCGGGTTCGCTGAAGCCACTGGGAGGTTGCGATAATCTTGTTTCCGAGCGTCGTTGAACGGGCGGTTCGGCGACCTTTCCCGCTGTATTCGTCTTCGTACTCCAGCCCGAAATCCTCGCAAAACTCCTTTTTGTGTTTCTCGCCGACGACGTCACCGCGAGAGAGATTGAGAAGTTCGTAGGCTTTCGCGTGCATCGTACAGACGTTTCCTTGGAGCGAGCGTGGGTCGACATCGAGTCGTTCCGCGAGCCGCTCTCGAACTTCGTTTGCCGCCGCACGGGTGTAGGAGACGACGAGAAGGTCGTTCACCGTGACCCCATCCTGTGAGAGGATGTCCTCGACTCGGTCGAGCAACTCGGTGGTTTTACCGCTCCCCGGTCCACCGAACAACCGAGTTACTTTCGCGTCAGTCTCTGCCGTTGGCATAGTCATTACACCACCACAGGTGTTGGGGACGTATAAAACGACGTGAAATGGAGCGACGAATTTCGCCGTCTCAGGTGCTGCGCGGCGAACGCGCCGCGCATACCTCGGAACCGTCCCGAATCTTGTCCTCGCAGTTCGGGCAGACACGCGGATTTTCGACCCCCGATGGCGTGAACACGCGTGCATAAGTCGCCGTCACAAACGAATCGCAATTTTGACACTCCGGCATTTTTCTTTTCGTTTAGTAGTGCATTATATGATATTATATTTCTAACGACATCTGCTCGGGCGCGGAAGTTAAGCCGACAGGTGGAAACGCTTCTGTAATGACGATTCCCACCGAGGTGTACTTCCTTTCGCTCGTTCCTGCCCTCCTTTGGGGATTCGAACCCATCGTTTCCAAGCGAGCGATGGCCAAAGGCGGTGATTCCCTCCAAGCGTCGCTGGTCGTGGTCGTCGTAGACTCCGCCGTCTTTTGGGTCGCGCTCGTCGCGCTGGAGGGTGGAAATCTGCTCGCCGACCTCTCTCGATCGACCATCGGCATCTTCCTGTTCGCGGGATTCGTCGGAACCGCGGTTGGCCGACTGGCCGCCTTCGGCGGTATCCGGCGCGTCGGCGCGAGCGTCAACAACGCCGGGGTCAGTGCGCGACCGCTCTTTTCGGCGACGCTGGCGGTGTTCGCCCTCGACGAACCGCTTTCCCTCGCAACCGCTGTCGGGGTTCTCGTCCTCGTCGCCGGACTCGCGATTCTCGCGCTGGCGAAGGGCGGCGACCTCGGCGGGTGGGAACCCCGCGAATTGTCGTTTCCGCTCGTCGCCGCGGCGGCGTTCGCGGTCGGAAACGTGGTTCGACGATTCGGATTGGAAACGACGCCAGCAACCGCCCTCGAAGCGGTCGCGCTGAACGAAACGGCGGCGTTGGTCGCGCTTGCGGGCTACGCCCTCGCCCGAAATCACCGCGACGTGCTGTCCGCGCCGCGAAAGACGTATGGGCTGTTCGCGGTGAGCGGTCTTCTAACCGCGGTCGCACTGCTGTCGCTGTTTTCCGCGCTGGCGCTCCCTGAGGGTCGGGTCGCCATCGTTGACCCGCTAACCGGGACTGCACCGCTGTTCACGACGCTCTTTGCGTACTTTTTGTTGCGCGACGTAGAACGAGTCACCCGCGGAATCGTCGCGGGCGCGATGTTGGTCGTCGTCGGTGCTGGAATCATCACCGCGCTGTGAGCGCGGTCGCTATCGGGTTGCTATCGGTCGTTGATCACGGGTTCCATCCGCAAACTCCGCATTCAGTTGCGGCCATTTCGTGGAGTCCGCCGCACTCCGGGCACTGCTTTTTGTTATACTCCTGCTCCCAGTCTACTCGTTCTGTCTCGTGACCACGGTCGGTGAGAAACTGGTCGAACACGGACTCGTCGTTGCCGGTCGGTGCGGAAGCCATACGTGATATGCTAATGCACACCAACCATATAATCCTGATGGTCAGGCAGACCACGGAGTTCGTCTCGACGGTTACTCGTTGGCGTCGAGACCGGTAAATTCGAACCGAGCGCCGCCCTCCTCGCTTTCCGCGACGGTGTACGTCCAGCCGTACCCCTCCGCAATTTGGGCGATGAATGTGAGTCCGAGACCGATGCCGTCTTGCTGTGTCGTGTAGCCCGCCTCGAATACGGTTTCGCGCTTCGATTCGGGGACTCCCTGTCCGTCGTCGGCGACGTAGAACCCACAGGCGGAGTCGTCTGCGATGTCACCGACGTGGATGGTAACAGCATCCCCGTGTTCGATGGCGTTCCGAAAGAGATTCTCCAGAAGCTGTTTAATGCGAGTCGGCTCCGCCTGCACGACTCGGTCGGTTACTATCTCCACCGTCACCTCGTCGGTGGTTTCGCCGTCGATGGCGTCCCACGCCGCCGCCGCTGCATCGAAGAGAGCGACCGTCTCTCGGTTGGCAACCGGGGCACTCCCGCGGGCCATGAACAACAACATATCTATCATCTCCTCCATCCGGTCGTGCGCACGCTCGACCTCTTCGTAGGCTGACTCGGACTGTTCCTCCCACGCCCATCCCAGATACCCCTGCGCGATGCTCAGTGGATTGCGCAATTCGTGGGCGAGCATACTGGCGAAACTCTCCAATCGTTCGTTTTTCTTCCGAATCTCGCGTTCGCGTTCCCTTCGCTCGGTAACGTCGCGGACGACGCCTGCTCTCCCGTATTGTTCGTCGCCGAGGGGGAATAGCGAGACACGTGCCTCGATTGGAACTCGGTTTCCGTCGGCGGTTTCGAGCGTCGCCTCGACCGTGGTGACATCATCTCCGCCGTTCTCGAGGTTCGCCTGTACTCGTTCGAGTTCGTTGGCGGTATCTTCGCCGGTCACCATCGCCCCGTTCGACCCGAGCAGTTCCGCGCGGGAGTAGCCGGTCATGTCGATGTAGGTCTGATTCACCGCGACGAATCGCCCGTCGGTATCGAGTGCGTACACCCCATCACCCACGGTTTCGAGCATCGCTTCGTTACGTTTGAGTTCTTGCTCGCGCTCCTTTCGCTCGGTAACGTCGCGGAAGTAGACGGAGACGCCGCTTTCGGAGGGATACACGTGAACTTCGAACCACCTGGCGAGGGATGCCCAATGTTCCTCGTAGGTAACTCGCTCTTGGGTTTCGACCGCCCGGTGGAACGCATCGTATCCCATCGTCTCGCTGGTATCCGGAAAGACATCCCAGACGACGCGACCGAGCAACTCCGATTCGTCGCGTCCGAGGAGTTCCTCGGCCCGTTCGTTCACGTAGGTAAATTTCCACGCTTCGTCGAGCGCGTAGAATCCATCGTCAATACGGTCGAACACTTCGTCCAATTCTCGCTCCAAATCGTCGCGCTGGCGTTCGAGTTCGCGCTGGAAGCGTTTGACCTCGGTGATGTCCTTCCCCGCCGAAATGACTTGCGCCACCCTGCCGTCGGCGTACACCGGTTTCGCGTTGACGATGAACCAGCGTCGTTCACCGGCAGCCCCCTCGACGTAAAACTCGACATCGTACACGGCCTCGCCGGATTCGACCACGCGATTGAACGGAAATTCGGCTTCGGAGAGCAGTTCGCCGTCGGGAGCGTAAATTTGCGTCTCATTCGTCGCCTCGTCTGCGTCTCTGACGATTTCGACTAGCTCGCCTGCGCGTTCGTTCGTCTGGAGAATTTCACCGTCCGCCGATCGAATTGAGAGGGCAACCGGACTCGCGTCGAACACTTCGTCTAGGTGGTCGGTCTTCTCGTCCAAGCGATGTTCGATGCGCTTCCGATCGGAAATGTCGCGCATAACGCCGATGAACCGCTGACTGTCCGCTTCGGTTGATTCGTGGAACGACACGGAGAGCGGGACTTCCGTACCGTCGGCACAGCGGCCGAGGAGTTCGATCGCGTTCCACGGAATCGTCCGTTCGCCGGTTCGAACGTGTCGCGCGAATGCGGCCTGATGGCGTTGACGGAGACGTTCGGGAATGATTGCCGAGAGCTGACGTCCTTCTAACTCCCCTGGAGCGTAGCCGAACACGTCTTCCACGGATTGGTTTGCGAACAAGATTGTGCCGTCGTTCGCCGCGATAACGACGGCGTCCGTCGTTTGCTGCACGAGACGCCGAAACACCGCGTCCTCGACCGTCACCTCGTCGGAAGGCGCGCTATTTCGATCGGACGGCTTCATATCGCATCGATCACCAGTATAGATGAATGTTCTCGCCCTATGTATGTTGTTCTCCTCGTAGCTTATCAATCGAAGCTGATTCGCGGGTTACGGTTTCGGGTCGAAGTAGCGCGCGAGTTCGCGTCCGAACTCCGCGGCCAGCACGCCGATTTCGTCACCCGACAACACCTCGTAACCCTCCCGCATCGCTTGCTCGACGTGGACACCGAGTGCAGAGTCGAAGACAGTCTCGCTTTCGAGGAACCTCGTTGCCGTCGTGAACTCCCGTCTTCGCTCGACGACGTAGCGGTCGTTCTCGATGAACGGCCCGTACGAATCGTCGTCCGCGTACTTTTCGTAAAATCCGGCCGCGTGCGCGCGAACGTGAACCGGCGGGCCGTCGTGCCGTTCGATTGCTGGACGCTCGGAAACGGACAGTTCGAAAAACAGCACCGCGGTTTCGTCCGCGAACAGGTCGGCTCTGAGGACGTCGAATCCTCGTCGTGAGAGGGCGTCGGCGATTCCGGAAAGCGATTTCTGAAGCTGCGGATAAAGTTGGTCTTCTACCACGTCGGGAGCGTCGAATCGAATGGCGACGGGCGCGGTTCCTCTGTCAGCGATACGACCGTCCACGGCTTCGGGCGTAAGCGGGTTCGGGGAGTCGGGGAAAAAGAGCGATTCGCGCGGATTGTCGAGCAGGTCGCGGGCGTAATGTTGAACCCGAGCAAAATTCTCAGGGGTGAGAACGGCAGCGACGTTGCGCTCCGGGTCGGTCGGGTCGATAACCACTAGCGGGTCGCTGAACTTCTCCGTTCCGTGGTCTTCCGGGTCGAACCGAACTGGCGGGTGCCAGTCCGCGGCCGCTCCGAGTAGTGCTCGGAAACTGCCGTATTCGAGGACGAGCAGTTCCGACAGATAGCCCGAAAACCCCTCCGTGCGGAGGTCGCTTCCGTATGCGCCGATTCCCTTCAAAAACTGCTTGAACAGCAGGACTTCGCGTGCGAGGTCGTCGTCCAGCCGTGCTTCGAGGTACTGGGTGTGGAACGGCGTGCGGTCGACCGCCGACTGGATGTTCGTCGCAGATTCGACGCGGTAGCAGGGAACGAGATCCACGTCGAATCCGTCGAACTGGCCTTTGACGTAGGGGTGTTCCGCGAATTCTTCGTGACCGTCTGGAAGGACTTCGTGGCCGATTTTTAAGCCGTACGATTCCAGCGTTTCGCGGTCGAGCTCCGGCGGAAATCGGACGAACAGGTCGATGTCCCGGTCGCCGCTCGTCCACGTCCCGCGGGCGGTGCTTCCGACCTGTACCACGTCGGCCTCGACCGGCAGGTTCGTAATCGCATCTTCTGTTCGTTCGGCCAGCGACCGGGCGACCTGCTGAAGCCGTTCGCGTTCGTCGCTGTCAGGTTCGACCCGTTCGCGAACCCCCGCGACGACACCCTCGAAGCGTTCCATCGTTGGATGGTTTTCCACGAACGCGTGAAAGCGTATCGATGCTGCTGGCCGAAAACGAAAGCCCTATCAAAGGACTCCGTGTATGTGGAAATGCAGTCGGAAGCCGCCGTAGCTCAGTTGGTAGAGCACCTGGTTGTTACCCAGGTTGTCCCAGGTTCGAGCCCTGGCGGCGGCGTTTCTCTCGATTTATTCGTTGGTGGGTGAGTGCTGTGTCTTCGATTGGACGGTGTTCGCATAAAACCCGGTACGTTAAAGAGGTGTCACAGATTACCGATAGCCGACAGGGCCCTTAGCTCAGTCTGGTTAGAGCGCTCGGCTCATAACCGGGTGGTCATTGGTTCGAATCCGATAGGGCCCATTTCTGCCGAATTTCCCGCGAGTACCGCGAAGCGCGTGCGAGCGACCGCGTTCGGCAGAAATGGATTCCGGATTCGGGGTAGACCGGCGCACGGAACGTATTGTGAGTACGTCCGGGCGCGGTTCGAATCCGACAGGGCCCATCTGCTGATGCGAACTGTGTTCGTGAGCATCAGCAAGATGCCGCCCGGGGAGGATTCTTTCGGTTTCGGTCTTCGTCAGAACTCCCCGTTGACGATGTCTGCAACCCGTTGGCGGTCGAACAACTGGTTATCCTCCGTAACTTTCCCGAAGATGTCTGGATACAACTGCTTTGCTCCCCGTTCGGTCAAAAAGAGGTTGTGAATCGGCCCTTGGTAGAGATAGCCACCCCGGTAGACGCGTCCGTTTTTGACGGCCGTCAATCGGCTCGCAACCGGATGGCTCCGCATGAATTCGAGAACCGTTTCGCGGAACTCGGTCGGTGTTTTTCGCTCGTGAGCGCGCAACAGTATCACGTCGGGGTCGATTTCGAGCATCATCTCGTAATCGATTCGACCGCGGTCGGTAGTGCTAATCCCGTCGATACCGGTACTGCCGAGCGTGTCGCTGACGCCGAGGTCGCGCCACTGTTTTTTGCTCGTTCCCTTGTCGTTGAGCCGATACGGCGAGAACTTCACCGGTTCGTTGCTCCCCTCGTAGACGAGCAGTACGTTCGGACGCTCTTCAGCTGGCGGAAGCTGACGCTGAATGTCCGCAATGAGGTCGTCGTGAAGCGTTTCGAACGCTCGGTACCGTTCTTGTTCTCCGAAGAGTTGTGCGACTTTCTCGAAAGCCTCATAGAGCGTGTAATATCGGTAGTCGTGCCAATCGTCTTCCCGGCGAAAAATAAGATTCCCGACGAACGGGCCGACGTTCGTCGTGATTTCTTCGACGTCTTTTTGCTTCCATTCGAACCAGTTGACGAGCATCTGCGGGTCGATCACGTGAACGTCGTTGTCGAGTTCGTAGAATATCTCCTTGGACATGCCAGCTTCGCCCAAGTCGTTGTTTTCGAGCCGCTGGCGGTCAACGCTCACGCCGGGTAACTCGTCGTACACAGAAGTGTAGTAGCGGTCTGCTCCGCCGATACCGGTCATTCCATCCGCTTTGCCGAGTGCGACGCCCATGTCGGCGTAACCGCCGCCATACGCGACCCACCGCTCGGGAACCGAGTCGAAGGTGATGCGACCCACCGGTTCCATGGAAACCGCGTGGGACCTTTTCTCCGTTTTCGTTGATTGGTCGTTCGATGCCTCCGTGTCGGTCGTCGCGGGTGACGCCTTCGTCTCCGAGTCGCTCGCACACCCGGCAAGAAGGCTTCCACTGAGTATCGCACCGCCGTACTTGACGTAGTCTCTCCGTGTCGACGTATCGCGTTTCGAGGCATCCTTTGCCATGTGGTTTAGGCTTGCCTAAAATATAATAACCTCTTCTATTTTTAGGCGTCCCTAAAATCAATTCGTTCAGTGCGGCCCACCGCAACGTGGACACATCGGTGGCGATGTTTCTGGAAGTGCAAGCCCGCAGTGTGGACACTCGCCATCAGGAGAGGTGATTTCTGCGACGGCGTCGCCAGTCGTCGCACGAATCCCTTCGACCGTTCCTATTTCGGCTTCAACCTCGCTCGACCCTACCGCCCCGTTAACTGCACCAAGTGCGAACCGCTTTCGGCGTCGAAAAAACGATTCGCTGTCTACTTTCTGCTCTTTGAGATCGTCAAGAATCGATTCCCGAATCGAACTCTCCTCGGTAGTCGCAAGAATAAGCAAGCCGAGCGCTTCGGCGGCCCGTCTGCGGACGTGGGTGCTTTCGTCGTCCAACCGTGCCACGAGCGCACCGTCCGCATCTGTGAGCGTTTCGGGGGACTCGCAACCGACGACCGCGAGTACCGTACAGAGGTGATACCGAACGAGTTCGCTTTCGTCATCGAGGTGGGTCGCGAGCGTCGCTACCTGATGTTTCAGTCGTGTTGGGTCGCCCAGTGCGATGTGTTCGAGTGCTTTCGCCAGTTTCTCTTTTACCTCCGGTTCGTCGAACGACAGTCCGACCTGCAAATCCGCCACTACTTCCGGAGACGCAACCGTCCCGGGGTGGTCGCGTGCGACGTATCCGAGCGCCTCCGCGGAGCGTGCGCGAACGTAGTAAAACTCCTCGTCGTCGCCCAGTCGTTCGCCCAGTGCGGGCACCATTGGAACGACAGCGTCCGGGTCGGTTTCGGCGATGGCAACGAACAGTTTCGCCGTGGTCAGGCGTATCGACCGCTCGTCGTCGCCGAGAAATGCTGTCAGCGTCGAAACGAGTGGTTTCAGTGCGGACGGATCGTCGTTCGCGAGCGGACGGAGCGCGCGTACCGTCGCTTTTCGCTTTTCGGTCGATGCCGTTTCGACCCGTTCTAGATACTCCGTAGCCTCGTCGTGGCTATCCTGCTCGATGCATTCGATGAAATAATTGGCGGATAGGTGGTGAGTCGAG
Organism: Haladaptatus pallidirubidus; assembly: GCF_020700235.1. GTDB lineage: Archaea > Halobacteriota > Halobacteria > Halobacteriales > Haladaptataceae > Haladaptatus > Haladaptatus pallidirubidus. Next base: position 2,621,044 of record NZ_CP085301.1, read on the forward strand.
TCGTTCATGATACGCGAATCCGTTACGACCACTGTCGCGAAGCAACGTAAAAAACGCACGTCGTACTGCCCCCTCTCGACTGCGACATTCCGTAGAGGACGCCTTTCTACCGAATAGCGCCCGCTCGTCTGTGAGTCTGATAGCAACACTTAGAAGACGCTGAACGCTATATCGAGTAGACGAACACATGTCTGAGGAGGGATACGACCATGCGACTATCGAACAGCGCTGGCAAACGGCGTGGGGCGAGGAAAACGCGTATCGAACGCCGGACGACGCGGAAAGTCCCGCGTATATCTTGGGAATGTTTCCGTACCCGTCCGGGAAGCTCCACATGGGTCACGTTCGTAACTACACGATAACCGATTCTTACGCCCGGTACCGCCGAATGCGGGGGGACGACGTGCTACATCCGATGGGGTGGGATTCCTTCGGCCTTCCCGCCGAAAACGCCGCGAAGGAGCGCGACACGGATCCACGCGAGTGGACGATGGACTGCATCGACACGATGCGCGACCAGATGAAGTCGATGGGGTTCGGCTACGACTGGGAGCGCGAGGTGACGACCTGCAAGCCCGAATACTACCGGTGGAACCAATGGCTGTTCCAGCAGTTCCACGACGCGGGCCTCGTCGACCGACGCGGTGCCGAAGTTAACTGGTGTCCCTCCTGTGAAACCGTGTTGGCCGACGAGCAGGTCGAAGGGGAGGATGAACACTGTTGGCGCTGTGAGACGCTCGTCGAACAGCGTGAACTCGACCAGTGGACGCTCGCCATTACGGAGTACGCCGACGAACTGCTCGAAGCGATAGACGAGTTAGACGGCTGGCCGAACAGCGTTCGCCAGATGCAACGGAACTGGATCGGCAAGCAGGAGGGCGCTTCCTTGGAGTTCACCGTCGAGGGCCACGGCCCCGTGGAGGCGTTCACGACTCGCGTGGATACGATATTCGGTGCAGCGTTCTTCGCGCTGGCCCCCGACCACTCCATTTCGAAGGAGCTGGCCGAAGACGACGATACCGTTCGCCGCTTCATCGAGGAAGATGCAGACCCGGACGGCGACGAACCGAACGGCGTCGAAACCGACCTGACCGCGACGAATCCCGCGACGGGCGATGAACTGCCGGTGTTCGTCGCCGACTTCGTCCTCTCGGACGTCGGGACGGGCGCGCTGATGGGCGTCCCCGGACACGACGATCGCGACCACGTCTTCGCCTCGAAGATGGGCGTTGAAATTACACCTGTCGTCGCCCCCGAACCGGAGGAAGGCGAACCCGAAGCACCCGACGTGAGCGAGGGCGCCTACACCGAGGACGGCGTCTTGGTGAACAGCGACGAATATTCCGGACTGACCAGCGCGGAGGCCCGCGAATCGCTGACCGCGGACATCGACTCCGCGGAATCTCACACGCAGTATCGACTGCGCGACTGGCTCATCTCCCGACAGCGGTACTGGGGAACGCCGATTCCGGCGATTCACTGCGACGACTGCGGTCCGGTTATGGTTCCCGAAGAAAACCTCCCGGTCGAACTGCCGGAGTTCATCAACACGACGGGGAACCCGCTGGACGCCGCCGAGGAGTGGAAGCGAGTCGAGTGTCCCGAGTGTGGGGCGGACGCCGTCCGCGAGACTGATACGATGGACACTTTCGTCGACTCCTCGTGGTACTTCCTACGGTACATCTCGCCGGACTACGAGGACGCGCCGTTCGAGAGCGGGAAGGCGGACGACTGGATGCCGGTTGACCAGTACGTCGGCGGCATCGAACACGCCGTGATGCACCTGCTGTACGCCCGGTTCGTCACGAAAGCAATTGCCGATTTGGGGATGCTGGAACACCGTGAACCGTTCACGAACCTGCTGGCGCAGGGAATGGTGCAACTCGACGGCGAGAAGATGTCCAAATCGAAGGGGAACACGGTGTCTCCGCAGCTGATCTCCGAGGAGTACGGCGCGGACACGGCGCGGCTGTTCATGATGCAGGCCGCACAGCCGAAACGGGACTTCGACTGGTCGGAGGAGGGCGTTCGTTCCACGAACCGCTTCCTCGCTCGGTTCAAGGACGCGGTCGATACGTTCGCCTCCGAAACGGCGGACGGCGCGGACGACTCCGTCGCGGAGTACGTCCGCGACGAAATCGACGCCACGGTTGCCGTCGCAACCGAGCAGTACGACGCGCTGATGTTCAACATTGCTCTGCGCGAAGTACAAGATCTCGTGGATACCCTGCGTGCATACGCGGATTACACCGATGTTCACGCCCCGACCTTCGAACGCGGGTTGACGGTCGCGACTCGGCTTTTGGCTCCGGTCGCACCACACATCGCGGAAGAACTGTACGACGAACTCGGAAACGACGGGTTCGTCGTCGACGCGGACTGGCCGACTCTGGAGACGGAAACAGAGGATACGGTCGAACGCCGTCAACTGATTGAGAACACTCGGGAGGACGTGCGCAACATCATCGACGTCGCGGGAATCGAAGACCCGGAGCGAATCGACGTGGTGGTTACGCCGGAGTGGAAACACCGCGCCCTCGAACTGGCGATGGACAGCGACGCGGAGAACCTCATCTCCGAACTGATGCAGGTGCAGGAAATCCGCGAACAGGGCGACGCCGCGGCCTCGTATGGCCAAGACCTGCAAGCGACACGGGAGTCGCTGAATCCGACACTCACGCCAGAACGCGAGCACGAGGTGCTCCGGCAGACGGCATGGCTAATCGAACGCGAGTTCGACGCCCCGGTGAACGTCCTTTCGAGTTCGGACGCCGCCGCCGACACCGCCCGGAAAGCCGAACCCGGTCGTCCTGCCATCGACATTTTGGAACGGTAAATTCGTTTTTATTTTTCGCCGTTAAAGCCCAGAAAACGCCTGTATTGAACTTCTTGACCGGAGTAAAACGGTCGTAAACGGACAGTATATTATAAAATTATAACGTGACATCATCGTTGATTTTCAGTGTACGCGACCTTAGGGATGACATATATATTTGAGTAGAACTCAAAGACAGCAGTATGTCTATTTGGGAACGGTACTCTCTCCAGAACGCGCTCCGAGTTCTGGAAAACCCATCGCTCCTTCGAGGAGAAACGCGGCGACTCCGCAAGGACGCACTGAACGCAAACGCCTACGTTTCGCGGTTGTTGAACACCGACGAGCGTATGGACGTGATGGCGGAGGATTGGGACAATCTCGTCATCTTGGACGCCTGTCGATACGATATGTTCGCGGCGAGGGCGAACATCGGCGACCGAGTGACGAGCAAACTCTCGCCGGGAAGCGAGAGTTGGGAGTTCATGCAGGAGAGTTACGTCGGGAAGGAGTTCCACGACACGGTGTACGTCACGTCGAACCCTCACGCCTACAAACTTCCCGACGGAACCTTTCACGCCGTCGTCAACCTGCTGGACGACCATTGGGACGATACGTTTCGAACCGTCATGCCGGAAACGATGGTCGAACAGACAGTTTCCGCGTTCGAACAGTACCCCGACAAACGCATCATCACGCATTTCATGCAACCGCACTTCCCCTTTATCGGCGAGAAGGGTCGCAAGTTCGGCCACGCTGGTATCGAGATGCCATCAGATGACCACAGCGGCGAACCGCATCCGTGGAACGCCCTCCTCTACGGCGAGGCGGAGAACGAATCCGAGATAATCGAAGCCTACGTCGAAAATCTCACCGTGACCCTTCCACACGTCGAGGAACTGGTGGACGAATTCCCCGGAAAATCGGTTATCACGGCGGACCACGGTAACCTCATCGGCGAGCGAACGTATCCGATTCCGATTCGAACGTTCGGTCACCCCGGCGGATTACATAAACGCGAACTCATCGAAGTTCCGTGGGCGGAAATCGACTCGGAGGAACGCCGTGAAGTCACGGCAGAAGCACCGAAAGTCCGCGAAGAGATGACCGACGACGTAATCGAAGATCGGTTGCGGAACCTCGGTTACGCGGAGTAAACGAACGACGGGCGACATTCGGGCGAGCGAACTACAGGGTGGCGAGTCGGGCGATGTAAACCAAACTCAACACGTGATCGTTCGTGTCGAAGTCGGCGGGTCCATCCGGGCCGAATCGGTCTACCTCAGAAAAGCCGTACATATACGACTGAAGGGCTTCACAGGCCGGTTCGCTCAACCAACCGATTTCCTCGTAGTACGAGAGCGCGTTCGAACTGTTTTCGAATCCGGCCTTCTCGATGAGGAAATCGAGCCATTCGAAGACGATGACCTCCGCACCGTATCTGCTCGGAAGCAGGGTCAGGTAGGGCTTTTCCGGAAGCGACCCGGACGCGAGAAACTGCGTTTGCAGTTTCATCAGTTCTTCTCGCTGGCTCAGTCGAAAGATGTCTTCTGCAGTTTGGCCGTCGTCGCTCGCGGAGAGGTCGAGCGGCAGCTCGCCCTCGTCCGCCATCCTGCGAAGTTCCCGCAGGTCGTAGTCGGCGGGTTTGATAGTCATTCTGATATTTGGAATACAATCTACTAGGCCTATTTAACTCTTGATGCGACGCGATTCGCCAAATAAGCGTCAGAAAAACGTCTATTTTCTATTCGTCTACCGATCCGCCACGGACTTTTCGCGCGAGGGCGATGACGCCGAGGAGGCTGACCAGCACGCCGACGACGCCTGCGGCGCTTTTGCCGCGTCCGGATTCCGCGTTGAACTCGTCCGTTTCAAAATCGTCCGTTTCGAGCGACGCCGAGTCGTCCTCGGTTTCGTCGGACGGTGCGCGGAGTTTTCGAGCGAACAGTGCGACAGCGGCGACGACGAGAAGACCGACGAGCGGTTTTATCAGCGAGACGACCGACCGCTCCGACGATTCGGTCTTCGTGCGCGCACTCGCCGGTGCAGTGTCCTCATTGGGGTACACTCGTTCTTCGACGAGTGCAGGTTTTTCGATGTTGACTTCGAGGAGCGACATCACAGTCCTGTTCGTCCCCAATCACCGTTATACCTTCTGGCTTGTTCGCTCCCACCATGCTCCGGGTGACTATCACTATACATACCATTCAACACGCCAAATTTACCCGTCTGGCGAATTTTCCGAGTATGATGGTGGCCATCCGCGTCCTGCTGGTTGACGACGAACCTGACCTCGCGAACACGACGTCGGATTTCGTTCGTCCCATCCGAGGGGTGGGGTATCGGAGGCGGTGGAGACGCTCATCGCCGAAGGAAAGAACGTCGAGAAGCTAAAAGAGCGAGTCGAGGAATTAGAACGACGCGAACGACCCGCGAACCGCTTCTTCCAGAGTGTGTCTGACGCCCGGACTCACAGCTAAAAGGAGGCCGACGTAGACGCCGCCGCCGATCGAAACGAGTACCGCCAGATCAATCCACGAATCGACGGGAAACGAAGCGTGCACCGTCGAAACGACGGCAAACATGGTGAGGCCCGCACCGACCTGTTCGACCATCGGGCGCGAAATCGGAACGAGTCCCGAAACTGCTCGCCGGAGAAAGTGGAGGCCGCCGAGATAGACCAGCGTTTCCGCGACGATAGTCGCGATCACGACGCCGATTGGGCCGAGTCGGAGCGTCAGCAGAACGCCCAAAACGAGATTTGTCGCGACTGCAACCGCCGACAGTCGCATGGCCACGTCGGGCCTGTCGAGTCCGTTGACGGCCTGCACCAGCGGTCCGCTCTGGCTTCGGACGACTCGGTATCCGGCGAGCCCGACCAACAGGGGTGCGGCGTTTCGAAAGTCGGGGCCGTAGACGGTCACGACGAGTGGTTCGGAGAGCGCGAGCGATCCGAAGAGAATCGGAACCGCGAGTATTCCAGCGTAGGCGATGATGTTCGACACGTCGCGCCCGACGCCACTTCCGTTCTCACTGCCGTCCCCCCCGCGAGCGCGGCGAGCACTCACCGTCGACATCAATCCGCGTCCTGCAACGTCAGCGACGAACACCGCTGGAAGCGTGAGTTTCCATGCCACTTCGTAGAACCCAGCCGATGCCGACCCGAGCAGAAACCCGAGCAGAAGCACGTCGAGGCGGTCGTACGTCGTTCCCAGTATCGTCGTTGGAATGCTGTACCTGGCGTAATCGACCAGGCTTCGGAGGAACGCCCGGGACGGAATCGCGGGTCGCGCGGAGACGAAGAGTGCGATTATCGGAAGCGTGAGTGCCGATGCGGCGACGAGGCCGTACACCATCCCCGCCCCGGCGATTCCGGGGAGCGCGACGAACCAGAGTTGAAGAGGGAGGGTGAGCGCCGAGCGAAGGGTGTCGTTCCACGTCGCGGCGCTGATTCGCCCTCGGCCTTGGACGAGACTTTCGATTGTTTCGTACATCGACTCGGTCGCCAGCAAAAGAACGAGCAGAACGGGTGCGAGCGCGAGGCCGGTGTACGCTCGCAGAGCGTCACCGGCGACGAGAACGGCGACGACGGCGAGTGCGACCCAAAAGGCGTTGAACAACAACTGTGCTCCGAACGCGGGCGGACGAAGCGCGTCGGACTCGGAGAGGCGCTTTTTCGCCGCGAGCGACCAGCCGTTCATCGGTCTGTCCGCGATTTTCGTCACCGCGAACAGCAGGTAAACGCCGCCGAACGTTGCGGGGCCGAGCCATCGGGCGAAAATGACGGTTCCGGCGAAACCGACGGCCGCCATGGTGAACTGGGCGGCGGTTCCGCCGAGCGTCTCCCTGCTGAGGCTGATTCCGTCCGCTTCGCTCATGCGTAGCCCAAATCGTGGAGTTGGGCTTCGACCGCCTCCGAGACGGTCACGTCGTCTTCGGCGACTCTTCTATCGAGTTCGTTCACGAGGGATTCGATTCGCTCCCGTGGCTTCTCTTTTTCTCCCACTTCGTGAAAACCGTTCGGTGCTTCCCATCCGTAGTAGCCGGGGGCGATTAGTCCGTGCATCTCTCCGTCGAGCGGTTCGGTATCGAATCCATCCCGTGCGAGTGCAATTCGGTGCCGATTCGTCAAACCGTGGTACTCCGCCAGAAATTCTATTTCTCCGGCGTTTTCGGCGGTTTCTTCGAGCAAACTGCGCCCTCGCGATTCACCGTCGATGTTCGCCACGTCGAGTACCGTCCGGTGAACGTCGAGGAGGCTAACCGTCTCGTTTCGGGTAGTGTCGGTTTGATAGTCGCCCGGCTCGTCCTGCTTCCTCTCCCAGATACAGAGCGGAATCCGCGTCACCTCGGGATACAGTCCGCAGAGGTGTTCCCACGCGTCGTACTCGCCCAGAACCTCGCCGTGGTCGGACAGCGTGATGACGTAATCGAACTCCGCGCAGAGCTCCGCGAAGATGGCGCGATACATATCCGAGAGGTACCGAACGCTGTCGTCGTACGCTCGCAGAATCGTTTCGGGGTTCTCTTCCGGGCCTTCGAGCGTCGCCCGCAAACCGTTCAGTTCGGGCGGCTCGACGGTTCGGTACTCCTCCGGCGGGGCGTAGGGCGTGTGGGCCTCCATCAGGTTGACGAACAGAAATTCGTTCTCGCCGAAATCGGTTTCCCGGACGAATTGGAGCGCCTCCGTCGCACCGTCGTCGCGGGTCGCCTTGCCCCACCCTAAATCGCGGAGTTTTAACAGTGCGCCCCGCCTGAGCGAGGGAATCATGTCACAGTCACCGGTCAGCACCTCGTGCAGAGCATGAAGATAGCGTTCCGCGCCCTGTTCCCGTGTTTCGGCGATGAATCCGTCCCAGTCGAAGACGTTCTCAGAAAGGGCTTCGAGTCGCCAGCTGCCCTCAAACTGGTCGAATCCGCGGTGGAAATCGAACGGTCGGGAGACGTTGACGTTTGCGCTGAACGCCCGCGTGGCGTACCCTGCTTCCCCGAACGATTCCGCGAGAACCGGCTCCTCGCAGTCCAGCAGTTGCGCCCCGGCGTACACACCGAGTTCGCTCGCGTACTTTCCCGCGAACAGAGAGGCGTGGGCTGGGACGGTCCAGTGCGAGGTCGAATAGGCGTTTTCGAACCGTTGGCCCGGAAGCCAGTCGAAGTGCGCGTCGAAGGCGTCCTTTCGGAGGGTGTCGAGGACGACGAGCGCGACGTTCATCGGTACCCCAACGCCGAAAGACGGTTGGCGACCGACGTTTCGGTTGTCTCCATCCACGATTCCGGGTCGTGCGACCCGGAATCGTTCGCGGTGGTGACGACCCACGGAACCTCGCGCAGGACGCGAATCGGCACTCTGTCCGGATGGCCGTAGACGTACCATTCGCCGAACCCGTTGCCGTGGTCGGCGGTCAGCACGACCCGGTGCGCATCGAGGTTATTGAGGAGGACGTTCACGTCCGAGAGGACGTACCGGAGGTTTTTTCGGTAGGATTCCCAGACTCGATTCCGGGTGAGGTCGCCCCTGCGCAGGCGCTCCCAGACGCCGACCCGATCGCCGAACTCGTCCCGGCTCATGGCGTCGCCCGGAATCGGGTCGGGAACCGAGGGAAAGTGCGGTTGCATGTAGTGGACGACGAGTTTTTCCGGGTCGTGTTCGCGCCCCGCCGAAATCGCGCGGTCGGTGACGGCGCGGGCGGGAACCGTCCCGAGTTCGTCGTCCCAACCGTCGCGCCACACTTCGTCCAACAGGGCGAAATTTGCAGAATCGAGGTGCTCGTCGGAGTTCGGATTCGCTGTGACGTGAACCGTGTCTGCGCAGTCCCGTCCCGAAAAGTTTGCGCGCATCCATTCGTCGGAGCGCGTTCCCGCCGACTGGAATCGGTTGACTCGGTCGATGAACGGAAACTCCGGCGCGACCTCACGCATGCAATCGACCCGACAGCCGTCGAGGACGACGAGCGCGTCCCACGGGTGGTCGTATATCGACTCGCCGTAGTTTCGGCGGTCACCGACTCTCCGGAGAACGCCTTTGTACAATTCGTAGGCTGATTTGTCCACACCGCGCCAGCCGTCCTCACGAACTCGACTCCTGCTTTCCGCGATCCAGTCTCCGAGCGTCATCGCCTCCCTCCGACGTACCGAACCCTATCGACCGTGTTCCAGAACCCGCGCCGCCAAAGCCAGTCGTTGACTCGCCCGACGGTCGTGTGCGGGACGATTCGCTCGCGATAGCGAGCGGGATATTCGCGCCGAAGGCGCGCTTCCTTTTCGTCGTCGATGGTCGCTCGCGTCCTGTCGGGGTGGTACATCAGCAAATTCGGGTCGTAACGACAGGTTCCGTGCGATTCCATCCGCCATCCGAACTCCGTGTCGTCGCGCCATCCGGCGTACTCGCTGTCGAATCCGCCGACGGAAAGCGCCGTTTCGCGGTCGAACACGAGGTTACAGCCGACGTACAGTCCCTCGCCGTGATACGTTCGCCCTCCCTCTACGCTCCCTTCGATGCAAATCGCGTCCCCATCCGAAAGCGCCTCGTCGGCCTGTGCAACCCAGTCGTGCGGTGGTCGGCAATCGTCGTCGGTGAGGGCTATCGTGTCGGCCGTTGCGGCCTCGATACCGGCGTTTCGAGCCTCGCAGATGTCCAGCTTCGCATCGTCCACCACCACCACTTCGAACGCCGTCATCGTCTGATTGCGGAGGTCGGTCACCACCTGTTCGTGGTCGTTCGCCGGAAGCGTCGGAATCACGACCGACACGCGAGGCTCAGTGGATGTGTACGGTTTTCGTATCATCTGTGTTGACTGCGGAGCGCTTCGAGGCGGCTTCCGCGTGCGCTTTGTTGACGAGTTCGAGGAGGTCTTTTGCGAACGTCGCGCGGTCGTATCGTTCTGCGAACCGTCGGATTTCGTCGGCGTCGAAATCGTCGGGATCGAACCGCTCGACTGCGGCCCGCAGTGACGCCACGTTCGGTTCGAATCGGAGTCCGGTTACCCCGTCCACGACCTGTTGGCGGGTGTAGCCTTCGTTCACCCCGATGAGGGGTTTTCCCGCCGACAGCGCTTCCGCCCCGACGAGGCCGAAATCCTCGTCCTTGGGAGCGTAGACGACTGCGGTTGCACGAGCGACCACGTCCTCGACGTCGTCCACGTAGCCGAGCAGTTCGATGTTGTCGCAGTCGCGCGCCTTTCGTTCGAGCGTTTCGCGCTCCTCGCCGTCTCCGACGACGACGAGACGCTCGTCCAATCCCGCAAAGGCATCGACCACGAGGTCGATGCGCTTTTCGGGCGATAGGCGCGACCACGTCACGAAGTAGTCATCGTCGCCGCCGTCGTACCAGTCGCCGGTTACCGGTGGATAGAGGACGACGGCGTCCCTGTCGTAGTATCGCTGGATTCGGTCGCGCACCAGTTCGCTGTTGGCGACGAACTGGTCGACGTAGTCGTTCGCCTCCTTGTCCAGCGTGCGCCACCACTTCGCGTACGCCTTCAGCGCGAACCGGACGCCGGGATAGTCAAACCCGGACAGGCGCTCGCGGTAGAGGTCGTACAGCCACCGCGGCGGACTATGCGGATAGTGAAGCACCGTCTGCTCGATGGGGGGTACGTAGGACTTCGAGAGCGGCGCGCTCTCCACCAACACGTCGTAGTTCACCAGCTCGTCGTGTGCGTCCGTCAAATCGAGCGCGACCAACAGCGTTTCCAGCGGGTTCATCCCCTCATTTTTCCATTCGAGGAATCGGCCGGAGACGCCGCGAGTGTACTTCTTCTGTTGAATTGGGATGATAGTCACGTCCTCCGGGGGACTGACACCCTCCGCGACGTACGCGGTGTAAATCGGCGCATCGAGCACTCGCGCCGTCTCGATGGCGAACCGTTCTCCGCCCCCCATGCCGGGAAACCGGTCGTGCAACACCGCCGAAGTAACGCCCTGTCGTTCCTGCTTCATTGGCCCACCCCATCGGGTCTGGCAATGGTACACCGTAGTCGGATATAAATTGCATGCCAGATTTGAGACAGAGTGTCGTCGCTCGCGTCAGGATATTCTCTCGGAATGTCGTATCGATGAAGGTCGCGCTTTTCGGAACCTCGTGTTCGAGACGTCCGGCTTCCACCGTTTGAGAAACGCTACACCGAATCCAATAGGGGATGTGACGAACGAACTTCCGAAACGGATTCTAGCACGTCCTCGTCTGCTTCTTCCTCGGGGACGACTGGTTCCATCCCGTCGAACACTTCGTGGACGACTGCGACCCCATCGGAGAGCGTGTCCAGTCCGTAGCCACCCTCTAAAACGAATCCGAGCGCAGAATCGACTTCGTCCGTAACCTCGCGAACGTGCGCCGTGAGCATGCCGTACCCTTCCGTTGAGACGCGCATCCGAGAAATCGGGTCGTGACGATGGGCGTCGAACCCCGCGCTCACCAACAGCAGGTCGGGATCGAACGCCGTAACCGCGGGCGCGACGAGTTCGTCGAACGTCGTTCGATACTCCGGATCGCCCGACCCCGCCGGGAGCGGGACGTTGAGGGTCGTTCCTTCTCCGTCTCCTTCGCCGACCTCTTGAATTTCGCCCGTCCCCGGATACAAACCCTCTTCGTGAATTGATGCGTAAAAGACGTTCTCGTCGTCGTAGAAGATGTCCTGCGTTCCGTTTCCGTGGTGAACGTCCCAGTCGAAGATGGCGACGCGTTCCGCTTCGCCCTTGTCGATGACCGATTGGGCCGCGACTGCGGCGTTGTTGAAGAAACAAAATCCCATGGCGTCGTCGCCAACGGCATGGTGTCCCGGCGGTCGGCCGAGTGCGAACGGCGTGTTCCGCCCGTCGTCACCCGCCAACGCCTGCTCTGCCGACCAGCACGACAGTCCGGCACTTTGCAGTGCGGCGTCCCACGTTTCTTCGACTGCGACGGTGTCAGGATCCCAGTTTCCGCCGCCGCCTGCACAGAACTCCCGGAACTCCGCGACGTAGCCCGCGTCGTGAACCGCGGTCACCTCGGATTCCGTCGCCGGGGCGGGGTTGATATACTCGACACCGTGCTTGCGCGTGAGCGCCTGTCGAATCGCGCGCAGGCGGTCGGGCGTTTCGGGATGGCGCTTGCCGGTGTCGTGAGCTAAACAAGCCTCGCTGTAGCCGAATTTCATTCGAACAGCCTGAAGTAAGTCTCGATGTCCTCGGCCTTAACCGTTCGCCGATCCGCGTGATGCGCGAGAACCGACGCCGCGGACGCGACGTTGTCCGCGTAATCCTCGAGAATGTCGGCCAGTGCGACGCGCGCACCCATCGCGACACGATAATCGTTGTCAATATCGAGGCGAGCGATTCGGTCAACCGGAGCAACTGGCAGGGTGAGGTCGTCCTTATCGATGACTTGTTGAACGCCGAAATCGTCCGCCATCAACGTCTTCCGTCCGTCCTTCGTCGCCTGCTTTGCCGCGTCCGCCGCCAAATCCGCACCGTGCGTTTGAATCCGACGGGCGAGTTCTTCTGCCGCCCCCGCACTGACGCGGAGGGATCCCGCGTTTCGTCGGATTATCGTATCGACCGGCGCAAACGGAAGCTCAACGCTCATAATCCAACAGCGGGAGTGTGTCGTCCTTAATCTTTCCCTACGGCCGTTCGCGGCAAACCGGACGGGGTAATGGCGTCGGTGAGATAGCAGGTCGCCCAGCGAATCTGCCAGCACGAATAAGAACGATGACGTTGAACCATCGGTTACGATGAGCGACGATAACCCACGCGGACGCGACCGAAAGCTGGCCAAAGAGAAAGAAGAAGAAGCGGAAGGAAAGAAAGAGGCCGAACAAGCCCGCGAAGAGGAACTCGAAGACGAAACCGAAGTCGAACACGACGAAGCGCGCGAGGACGCCGCGGCTGACGAGCAGAACGTCGATAACCACCGCGACGAAAAACCGTTCGAGAGTTAAAATACGTCTTCCGCGTCGAGTTTCCCGTCGCGGAGTTCGCCTCGGGCGGTAACTTCCTGTCCGAGGTGAACGTCCGCGGTTGTTTCGACGCTCACCGTTTCTTCACCGTCGTCGAGAACGACTGGATTTCCGGCCTGAACGACCGTGCCGGTAAATTCGACTTGCTCGCCAGCAGTGCTGTCGGCCGTCTCGTTCGTACTCGTTGTATCCGTGCCGTCGGCATCCACTGAATCGGAATCGCCAGCATCGTCGTTGCCACTGAACGCGCCGAGGCCGGTCGTCTCGCCGTCGCTCGACTCGGTGGATTCCGTCGGCGAACCGCTGTCGAGGACGGTGATGGTGGACTGCCATCCCGCGGAGGCTTCGATGTCGTCGGCCCAGCCGTCTTTCACGTCAACGTCCGCGAACTGAGCTTTGTCGCCCGGCGCGAGTTCGTGGTCGGCTTTTTCGCCCCAGAGGGCGACGCGGATGTCGCCCGTTTCGTCCTGCACGCGGACGTTTTTGACCTGTCCTTCCGACCCGTCGTCGCGGTCGAACGTTCGTTTCGGGTCGGCGGAGCGAATCACGCCCGCGATGTCCACTGTGTCTCCGATTTGGAGTTCCGCGATTGGCGTGCTTTCGGGAACGTAGTCGATGTCCGCGTCGATGGTTTCGACCGCACCGCGGTTTCCGACGTGGAGTTCGAGGTTCCCGTTTCGTTCGCGCACGTAGCCATCGACCACTTCGACCGAGATACCGGGCGAGAGTTCTTCGGCGGTATTCGCTTGTTCGTCCCAAAGCGTGACGCGCAGGCGGCCCGTCTCGTCGCCGAGGGTCAAGTTCGCGACCCGTCCTTCGGAACCGTCGTCGCGGTCGAACGTTCGGACGGCGCTGGTGTCCAACAGCTTACCTTGCAAATTCACGTCGGAGAGACCGAGCGAGAGGTCGGAAATCGAGTAGGTGTCCTGCACTTGTACGTCGATTTCCGCGTCCTCGTCCTGTTCTGCTTGGTCGACGCTGACTTCAGTTCCGTTGTAGCCGTCCTTCGGACGACCCTTGATCCGGAGCACTTGTCCGGGTTCGAGTTCCTCCTTCGCGGCTTCCGCCTGCTCGTCCCAGAGAGAGATGCGAATCGACCCGGTTTCGTCCGCGACATCGGCGTTCAGGACGCGACCGTCCTCGTCGTCCCCGTCGCGGTCGAATGTTCGAACATCGCCGACGCTGGTGACTTTGGCGATGAACTTCACTTCGTCCATGCCGGGTTCGACGTCGGCGACCCCGTTCACTTCGTCCTCATCTAGTTCGTGGGCAATGAGCATCGCGGCGGTTTCCTCGTCCGCGAGCCCGCCCATCTGTTCGACTTTTTCCTCGACGGCGTCCCGGAACTCGTCCAGAGAGATGTCGGCGTCGAGGTCCCCATGTACCTCGTCTATAACGCCCATAATCGTACTCTGGTGCAGGGTTGGCCGTCGCTTAAGCGTTGTCTTTGTGTCGGGCAACCGACGCCGTCCGGCGATCGTCTCGCGGACGGTCGTCTCGTAGGCGGTTGTCTCGCGTTTTGACTCATGGAAGACAGTGGTTGCGTCCTCCAAAATAAACCTACGTCTCGCAGATGGTCGTAATGTTATTCGTTCTCATGCTGTGGTTGGCCAACCTCTCACGTTTCCTCGGTGGCCTCTCCGCTTCCGTGTCCCGCCGAGGTTATTTCCTTCGTTTCGCCTTGGCTCTCGTGGGAAACCGACACCGACGTCGGAACGCCGGAATCGAACGCGAACTCCGATTCGTATTCGATTGCGCCGATACACTGCTGGCACGCGCTGGCGCCCTCGGTTTCCTTTTTCTTCGCGCGGATGGTAATGTCCATCGTTCCCGATTCTCGGTCGTAGTTCACGTTCCCCAGTTTCGGGACGTAGCAGGGGTCGCTGGTTCGGATGGTACCCGTCACGACGACGGTCGATTCCGACTCGTTGAACTCGACCGACGCCCCCTCGGATTTTTCGTCCGCACATCCGGCGTTGACAATTTCGACCGAACGATTTTGGAGGGAGGGTTTGGATTCCGTCGTGGTGTCTTCAGTCGTCTCGTCGGTCGTGGTTTCAGTTGTCGTTTCTTCGGTCGGCGTGGATTTGTCCTTCGTGTCGTCCGGTGCTCCGCCGGGCGAACCGCCGTCGCTGAGGCACCCGGCCAGCGCGCCAACCGTCATCGCCGCACCCGCCTGCTTGAGGATGGTTCGTCGTTGCATATCAATAACCTCCGTGCCCATCGTAAAAGAAGTCCCGTAGGCGAAAATAGCGATTTGAGTTATCCGCATATTCCGCTCGCAGATATTCGAGAGACTGCGTGGCACACCCACAGTACACCCAGACCGTAACCCCTATTAAGGCAACCGCGAAAGGAATGAATGAGTCCTGGTAGGGTAGTGGACTATCCTCTTGGCTTGCGGAGCCAGGGACCGGAGTTCAAATCTCCGTCAGGACGGTTTTCGAAAACACGGTCCCGACGAGTGGAACGAGTCAGTGCTACTTCTCCGCCCGAATCAGCACTTTCTCGTTACTGAATCCGCGAACAGTTCCGTCTTCGATTGAAACGTCGTACACAGTCTCTGCTTCCGGCTTTCGCACGAGTTCGGCCAATTTTTCTCGTGATCTTTCGTCGGGATTCGTGCGCTCGACCCACGATTCGTACTCAAGTTCCTTGCGCATAGTGGCGACTTCGTCGATAGTGAACCCGGCCTCGCGGAACCATTCAAGCCACTGTGCGGCGGAATAGGCTTCGCCGTGCGTTGCGTCGCGGAGGCGTTCGAATCGGTTGTAGAAGTCGGTCAACTCGTCTTCGGGCGCGACGTTGTCCTCGAACGCGAAAACGCCGCCGGGGGAGAGGATACGGGCGCCTTCGTTCACGAAGGCGCGCGGATTCGGAAAGTGGTGGGCCGCGATTCGGCAGGTGACGGCGTCGAAACTGCCATCCGCGAACGGGAGGCGTTCCGCGTCGGCGACGGTTCCGGGGAGGGCGAACGCCTCGGTTGCGGTTTCGACCATTTCGGGAGTCGCATCGGCGGCGAGGACGGTTTTCGCGTTTTTCTGGAGTGCCGCGGCGGTGTGGCCCGCGCCGCAAGCGATGTCGAGTACCCGATTCGCGCCGTCGCACCACGACGCGAGGAGTTCCAAGTCCACGCCGGACTGGTGAACGTCGCTGTCGAGGTAGGAACCGGCAACGTTGCCGAAGGAGGTCGTCGTCGCCCGTTTGTGGTTGAGGTCGTTCATATCGATGCTACAACTGTTGGTGGTATGATGGTTGGTGTTCGGTCAATTTTGTCTGGACGAGGTGTGAGGATGTCGTGCAACGCGTGATATGGTTTCACAAGCCAAATATGCCTCTAACCGTGACACTTTTCAAGCCTGCCCAAGTATTTACTCGTGTATGAGTAAAATAGAAAACTACCGGCTGTTCGTACAGGATTTGAAGAAGTGGGCTGTGCAGAAGGCGGCTGCAAAGTAAATCGCTCTTTTTCCGCGCGACGAGGCGAACGACCAGTTCCGACTAGTATCTGATTCAGTTGCTGTTCTCGCTCAGCGGCCGCTCCACCCGCGCCGCGAGGAGTAAGAACAGACCGAACAGTCGACTCGGTTCCCGAAACCGCGCCATCTCTGTTCTCGAATCGTACTCTACGACGCCCGCATTCGCCAACTTAGGGAGGTCTACGTTCCGCAAACGCGCCATCGTCTGTTCGAGTTCCATTTCCGTCACGTCGTCGGTCGGTTTCTCGCGCCTCCACGCAGTGATTTGCAGAGCGATGTTTTCGAGTTCAGTAGCGGTGTCTACCTCGTGGAGATAGTAGAGTACGTACCGTCGCTGTTCGTTCGCCATCAGTCGGAAGATTTTGTTCAGTGACCCCTCGTCAGCAACAGTTCCCTGCGACATCGCCTCTCTGGAATACGCGACGGGCATGGATAATCATTGTGGGATGTTACCACTGACCAATCCAAAGCGATTTTCGGATTCATCCGGAATGTCCCGTATGGACGATTATCTTCGGGCTGGACTGGCGATTTTCAACGCAGGTGAATTCCACGCGGCCCACGACGCGTGGGAAGACCACTGGTTGAACCTCGACCGCGACACCGCGGACGAGCGATTTCTTCACGGCCTTATCCAGTTCACCGCCGTCGTGTACCACGCACAGGACGCGAATTGGGACGGGATTCGCGGATTGGCAGAAAGCTCCGTCTCCTACCTCGATGGACTTCCGGCGGACTACCGCGGAATCAACCTCGGTGCTGTTCGTTCGTACCTCGACGCAGTTCGCGACGACCCCGAACACGTCGAGCGAGCGCCCCCACCGCGCCTGACCCGCCACGGCGTCGTTCTTACTCCAGACGACCTCGGTTTCGAGGCTTCGGGGGTCGCGGCGCTCGTTCTCGCGGAGGAGTTCGGCTACGAGGAATGGGTAGTAGAGAAGGCCGTCGAGTTCGCGCGGGCTGACTTGGAATCCGGCGACGACGGAAGTTCGTTTATCACCCTCGTCATGGATTTCGTGCGGGATGCGGAGAATCGGGGCTTGATTTTCCAGCGACTTCGGAGCCACGTCGAACGGCGAGACTCCCGCGAGCGCGACGTTGACGGTTTGTTTGAGTGATTCCGAGGATATGTCTCTTGATTTTCCTCGTGGACACGTATCGAGATTCCCGTGCTACTAGGGAGTGCCGACCCCCGGTGAAAACCGCCTCCGCACCACAACTGCTGTGGCCACACGCCTTCCCCACCCGATTCGCTCATCCCTCGCGCTCGTTTCGCTCATCCCTCGCGCGACAATCTGTCGGCCTTCGGACGCAGTGCCCCGATGCCTCCCGACGCGCACGCGAGAGGGAAAACGATGCGAACGACGAAGGAATGAACGAGAGGACGAAGGGCTCTCTTCCGGAGCGGAACGGAACCGGTTGTGGATGATGTGGTCTGCGGTGGCGGTGCGGTTTCGTTGGAGTTGGGATTACCTAACGGAACGCTCGTCCAATGTTTCTAGTCGGCAGCGTCGTTTGAAAACGCAAACCGAGAATACAGTACAAAGCTAACCAAAGAACTGCTAGTCGAAGTGGGCGGAGTTGTCCTGTGGGTCGTAACCGAATACCTCGCGCGCTCGGTCGATGGAGTAGTATTTTCGGTTGTTGTCCGAGATACCGTAGATGATTTCGTAGTCGTAGTCCGCCTGCAAACAGCAGTCGAAGAGATGGGCGCAATCGCGGTAGGAAAGCCACATCGCCTGTCCGCGCTCGTAATCTTTCGGCGGGTGACCCTCGGTGAGGTTGCCGATTCGAACGTTAGCCACGCTCAGGCCGAACTCGTCGTGGTAGTAGCGGCCGAGGACTTCGCCCGTTGCTTTGCTCACGCCGTAAAGATTGCTCGGCCGTGGAAGTTCGTTGCCGTCGAGACGGAACCCGTCGTGGGGTCGGTAGAGTTCTGGCTTTCGCTCGTCGGTTTCGTAGTTGCCGACGGCGTGGTTCGAGGAGGCGAAAACGAACTTTTCGACACTTTCCGAATCGACCGCGGCCTGTAGAATGTTGTGCGTTCCGTCTATGTTGTTGCTCAAGACGCTGTTCCATGGTGCCTCGGGACGAGGGTCGCCCGCGAGGTGGATGATTGCGCCCGCCCCATCGACAGCCTCGTAGACGGCATCGTAATCGGTTATGTCGGCGACGAAAAAGTCGCTCGACGATTCTTCTGCCGGTGGTTCTCGGTCGAGGAGTCGCCAGTCGTATTTCGATTCGAGGTCGGCGAGAATCGCCGACCCGACCCGACCCTCAGCACCCGTGAGAAGAACGGGGTCGTCCATTCAGTCGGCTAGAGGCACAACGGTGATAAGAACCATGCGGTTTCGCTCAGGTCAACTCGCTACCAAAAATCGGGTTGTTCCAGAATTCAGGCCAGCACGCGCCCGAGAACCTTGTCACGCGCGAGCATGACACCGGCGATGAGTGCGACAGCACCCATGACGCCGAGCCAGATTGCGGTGATGCTGTCGCCCGACGCGGCGGTCTGGAAACCGTCGTATTCCGCGAACAACCCGAGGGCCGTTAGGAGTACAGACCCGAGGGCGTACAGTAAGACCGCGCCGATTTCAACCAGTAGTTCGTACATGCACCTCTATCGGAACGTGGCGTAAAAGAACGTTTCGTTGGCCTTCGGCGGAACGTTTTTCTGGGACTATCTCGGAACCGACAGTATGGGACGATACGGAGACTTGGATTATCCGAAACTTACGAAGACGGGGTTTTTCCTCGGCGTCGCACTGGTCGCAATCGGTGCAATCGGCGAAATCGCCGGAACTGCGCTCTACGGCCCGCTTCCGGCGTGGGAAAACGCGCTCTTCACCGACCTCGAAATCATCGGCATCCTGCTCGGACTGCTCTCGCCGTTCGTGTTCGGAATGTTCCTCCCGCTGACGGAATAACGCGAAAGAGCGGATTTTACCGGAGTAGAAACCGGAAACACAGAGTAGTTACGCGAGACGGGAGAACGCGAGATTGCCGCGAACGCTTTCGACGTAGATGGTGACGACATCTCCTTCTTGCGCGCCGGGAACGAAAATCGTGTACTTGCCGCGTTCCGCGACACCGTCGCCTTTGCGGCCTGTACCAGTAATTTTGACTTCGTAGGTTCGGCCTTCCTCGACCGCATCCTGTTGGTGGGTTCGACTCGACGTGCTTCGTTTCGTGACGGGGCGGAACGCACCGCAGGCGTCACAGCGAAGCATGAGGTTACGGTCTTCGCGGACGAGGCGGGTGTCCGGCAGGCCACACTCGGAACAGGTGACGAACTCCTCCACGTACTCGTCCAGTGCGGCGTCGAAATCGGATTCCGTGAACGACCCGCTGTAGCGGGCCTGTCCGTCTTCGAATTTCCCGCTGGTACCGAGTTCGCGCTGAAGCGCGCTGTGGACGTGCTCCGCGTCACGCGAGAGGGAATCTGCGATATCGCCGAGATTCGTCAGTCGCGTGAACGACCCGTCTTTCTGTACCGCCGGGTTCGGGAAACTAAACCGCTCGTCACTCGTTTCGAGGTCTGGAACCGCGTCCATGCCTCTGTCGAGGGCTGAATCGTAATCCATACTCGTGCCAGGTTTTGGACGCATAAAGGTTCTCCGTGTTCCGTGTCATCACGAACTTTAACCCTCGGATCCCTCACCTCCGTCATGGAGCCGACCACGCGAGACGAGGCCTGTTTCGAGGCGGGAATAAAATTCGGTGCGTTGTATCACCAATTCGCCGGAACTCCCGTCAGTCCCGACAGCGCGGCCAGTCTCGAAACCGCCATTGAGGAGAGCATCGAGAATCAGCCCTCCTGCGAATCGGTCGAAGTGGACATCCTGACCGACAAGTTGGCCGCGGAAATTGACCACGGATATACAGAACTGACTGGGAAGTTCATGGCAGTCGAAATCGTCGTGGAGCACGAGGGCACCGAAGTCGTGACGAGAATGGCGATGGAGGATGGGTATCCGCTGATGAAAATCGAGTCGGTGGGGGATGAGTAATTAGGACGCGAGCGCCAGCACGGTGAATTACTCCGTTACGTCATCCAATGCGAACGAGCCGAGTTCGATCTCTCCCGACCGCTCGTATCGAAGCATTTGTACCCCTGTACTCGATGTCTCCGCCGTTTTTAGCTCGAGGGCCGCAGGGATCGCCCCCTCCTCGAACAATCGCTTTCCGTTCCCAACCACCAATGGGAATATCCAGAGCCAGAACTCGTCGATAAGATCGTGAGGGAGCAGTGACTGAAGCAAATTCTGACTGCCCTGCACCACAATCACGTCATCTCGCTCTTTTTTAATCTCCGCAACGGCTTCTGCGATGTCTCCCGTAAGGAGCGATGAGTTGTTCCACTCCACACTGTCGAGCGTTCGGGAGGCAACGTACTTGGGCATGCTGTTCAGCTTTGCAGCCACCGGATCGTCGTCGGCGTCGACGTTGGGCCAGTGAGTAGAGAAAATTTCATACGTCTTCCGCCCGAGTAGCAGTGCGTCGCCCTCGGCCATCTGCTCGTCCATGATTTGACCCATCTGCTCGTCCCAGTAGTTCACCGACCAGCCACCCTGTTCGAACCCACTGTCACGATCTTCTTCGGGGCCACCCGGTGCCTGCATCACTCCATCGAGCGTCAAGAATGCCCCTACGACGAGTTTCCCAGTTGTTTCGTCCGTGTTCGTCTCGTTCATCGCAAGCAGTTAAATCGATGAGTTCGATAAAGACCGTTCTGGCTCATCACGTTGCTACTCGTCCGCCAACCCTCCGAGCGACGAGTGAAACGAGGTGCGATAGGCGATCGAATTCGCCGCAGAGAGCCGACAGCTCACCGCGAGCGAGGAACGAAAGTGACGAGCGAACTCGGCGCAGACTGAAAGGAGCACCGAGGTTTTGGTCCAGATTTTGCCAGTGAGCGCGGCAATGCCGCGCGAACGCAGCAAAAGGTGGGTTTTCACTTTCAGTTTCGGGTCACGTTTTAAATGCAATCCCGCCGAATCGACAGCTATGAGCCAATCTTCGTTCGATGAAGAACTGTTCGGCGAGGCGGCGAACGAGATGCGCGAGGATGTCGAAGAACACCTCGCCGCTGCGCGCGAGGAACTGCCCCCGGTCGAAGCGGTCTGGGAAACCGAGGCCGAAAACACGCTCGGGGCGCTCAACGCGCTTCGCTCCGCGCTCGACGTCGGGGACGCCGAAGATCACCTGCACGACGCGAAAAAGTGGTACGCGATGGGCGAGCGCGCCGACGCCTTCGAGGACGCGGACGATTTGGAAGCCGAAATCGAGACACTGGACTCGGCAATCGGCGACATTGAGGACGCCCGCGAGCAAGTCGGCGAACTGGCGAGTACGATTCCGAGTTTGAAAGGCGTGTTGGAGGACTTACACGCGGTAGACGATGGCGACGAATCCGAGGAAGAAGCGCCGGAGGCAGAGTCCGAGGCGGAAGCCGAGGAAGTTGAAGCCGAAGAAGAGGAGGAAGAAGCCGAAGAATAACCGGAATCGCTATCGGTGTTCGGGCCGCCGAACGTCCCGCGATTCCACCGCCGAGAGCAGTTTCACCAGCGACTGCGTCGCCAGTTCGAGCAGTTCTCCCCCTCGTTCTTCGCTTCCTTCCGTCGGGTCGCCGACGACGCCGTTTTCCGTGAACTCCGCGCTATCGTAGGCGAGGTTGGTGTAGGATACCCATTCGCCCCAGCCGTCGCTCGCGCCCTCTCTGGCCAGTTCGATTCTGTCCTCGCGGACGAGTTCACCGCGGGTGTGGCGCAGAAACGCCGTTTCCAACGGCCCGGCGTGACCCATGTCCGTGCGATGGTCGCCGACCGCTTCGAACCACGTGAACGGAACCGCGTAGGCTTCGTCGTGACGCGTAATTTTCCCCGTGACTTCGCGGAGTGCGGCGACGTTTCCGCCGTGGCCGTTGACGATGACGACGCGATTCCAGCCGTGTTCCGCGAGGCTTGCGACCGTCTCGCGAACGTACCGGCGGAACGTTTCTTCGCTGACCCACAGCGTCCCGGTGAACTGGCGGTGTTCCTCGCTCACGCCGACCGAAATCGGTGGGGCGACGACTACGTCGCCGTCGTATGCCTCGGCAGTCGCGTCCGCGATTGCTTCGGCGTTGAGCCAGTCCGTCCCGAGCGGTGCATGCGGGCCGTGCTGTTCCGTACTTCCTACGGGAAGGAGCGCGAGGTTCGTTTCGATGTCGTCCGCGTCAGTCCACGTCGCGCGCGAGAGATTCATATGTGATTCGTGTCGGGGAACGCTCTTGTACCCGCCGGACGCCGCTCGGTAAGTTTCATAATCGTTTGCAATTGTCTCCAATCTAGCCAGAAGTTCTTACTGTTCCACGGGTGTGATTCCTCCATGGCCGATAGAGATCGCGAAATGGGCGTGGAGTTGGGCGAACTGAGCGACGAACTTGACGAGCACGACTATCCCGCGTCGTCGGACGACCTCGTGGAGGAGTACGGCGACTACGAAATCGAATATCCGAACGGTTCCGAGCGGTTCGAGGAGGTAATCGGGCCGCTCAACGAAACGTACGAATCCGCGGACGACGTTCGACAGTCGATATTCAACATGGTTGACAGCGAGGCGGTCGGTCGCCAGCGATACACCGACCGCGGTGCCGGTGCCGCGGAGAATCCCGAGGAAGACCCCGACCAAGAGTCGTTCTAACGCTCCGGCGCCGGACGAAATTCCCCGTTTTTTCGAATAGCGTTTTGTAGGGACTCGTTACTCCGGCAGTAGGCTACCGTTACTACCGTTCACGGAGACGAACGGAGTTGAACGGACGACTCCTTTATTCCTCGCAGTCCCGCACGAATCGACACTTGATGAGAGGTGAGTACAGACTTGCAGGTCTCCACTGGGCCTGCAGACGAAGCCATGACTGATGAACACCCAACCGCCGAGACGGTATCGTCCCTCCTCGGCGACGACGAACTCGTCGTCGCCTCGAACCGCCAACCGTACAGCCACGAGCGCGAAGACGGGGAAATCGTTGTCAACCGACCCGCCGGCGGCCTCACGTCCGCACTCGACCCTGTCGTACAGTCAGCCGGAGGAACGTGGGTCGCGTGGGCGAGCGGCGACGCGGACCACGACGTCACCGACGCCGATGGACGGGTCGGCGTCCCGCCGGAAGACCCTGCCTACGACCTGCGACGCGTTTCGCTCTCCGACGAACAGGTCGAAGGGTACTACTACGGCTACAGCAACCAAGTTCTCTGGCCGATTTGCCACATCGACCCGTCGAAAATGAACGCCCGCGCGGATTTCTGGGAACACTACCGCGACGCGAATCGGGCCTTCGCAGACGCCATTGCGGACGAAACGAACGACAACTCCCTCGTTTGGTTGCAGGATTACCACCTCGCGTTGGCCCCGCGAATGATCCGCGAAACTAATTCGGACGTATTCTGCATGCAGTTCTGGCACATCACGTGGCCGTCGTGGGACGCCTTACAGACGTGTCCGCAGTACGAGCAGCTGCTGGATGGACTCCTCGCGAACGACCTCGTCGGCTTCCACACCCGCCAGTATTGCCAGAACTTCCTCGACTGCGCAGCTATGCTTCCCGACACCCGAGTTGACCGAGCAACTCGGAGCGTCGTCTACAAGGGACGACGAACCTTCGTTCGGCCCTTCCCGCTCGGCATCGATGCTACAAACAGGCGACACCTCGCGCTGTCGAGCGCCGACACCCGGTTCTGGAACGAGTTCCGTGACGAACACGATATCGGCGATACGGTCGCGCTCGGTGTCGAACGCCTCGACTACACTAAAGGGATTCCCGAGCGACTGGCGGCCCTGGAACATTTCTGGGAGACGCGACCCGAGTGGCAGGGCGAACTCACGTACGTCCAGAAGGCGAGCGAAAGTCGAACGCAGATTCCGGAGTATCAAGCGATACAGGACTTCGTTGAGTCGGAAATCGAGCGAATCAACGACCGATTCGGAACAGACGACTGGACGCCAATCGTCTACCTCAACGAGTACCTCTCGAAAGACGGTCTCGCGACCCTGTACCGTGAGGCTGACCTCGGCATCGTCAGTCCTCGACGAGACGGCATGAACCTCGTGGCGAAGGAGTTCGTCGCCTCGCAGGTGGACGACCCCGGCGTTCTCCTGCTGAGCGAGTTGACCGGCGCACACGACGAACTCGGCGACGAATCGATTTCGGTTCACCCACACGACACGCCGGGATTCGCGGACGCCATCGAAACCGCTCTAACGCTCCCCGAAACCGAGCGAGCGCGTCGGATGAACGACCTCGAACGTCTGGTTCACTCGAACGATGTATATGCGTGGATAACGAAGCAATTCCGGACGGTAGAATCGATTCAACACGGACGCGACGTTGCGAAAAAATCCATCCAACGACAATGACTGACCAGGTTCCGGAATCACTCCGAACAAATCTGTACGTGCTAGTGAATCGACTCCGCGATACGGACGGGTTGCTCGCGATGTTCGATTTTGACGGGTCGCTCGCACCAATCGAAAACCGACCGGAGGACGTAGAACTTCCGCCAGCGACCCGAACGGCGCTCGAAGAACTTCGCGGAACGGAGGACGTGGAAGTCGGCGTCGTCAGCGGCCGCGGTCTCAACGACCTTCGGGAGCGGGTCGGCATCGACGGCATCACGTACGCTGGCAATCACGGCTTGGAACTTTACACCGACGACGAACGAAAAGTACATCCGGTCGCCAAAGACTCTGAGGACGAAATCACCTCCCTCTCCGACGAACTCGAATCTGAACTCGCGGACGTTGACGGCGCGTTCGTGGAAAATAAAGGCGTCACGGCATCGGTTCACTACCGACTTGTCGAAGACGCAGAGGGGATTTCAGCCGTTCAAAAGGCCGTAGAGAACGCGGTGCGGGAGTCGGACGACATTCGCGTCACGTCGGGCAAGCAGGTGTTGGAACTGCGACCCGACGTGGAGTGGCACAAAGGGCGGGCGATTCGGTGGCTGTACGACCACCACGTTCCGAACGACGAGACGTGGCTTCCTCTCTACGTCGGCGACGATCGAACCGACGAGGACGCGTTCGAGACTCTGCCGAAATCCGGTCTCGGCGTCAAAGTCGGACGGCAACCGCCCACCGTCGCGGGCTACCACGTCACCAACCCGTCGTCGGTGCAAACGGTTCTCGCGTGGTTGGTCGAGTACGGCGTCGGGTTTCTCGGCGGCAAATCGCTTTCGACTGGAACCCGAAACCCATGACGAGGTTCCCGTAGCGTTCGACGGCTTTCGTTCGGCCGACGAAACCGCGCGTTTCTCGTCTCGAAAGCGCCTGTGGAAGTGACAGAACGGTCTGAACGGTCGCGCCGGTTTATTCTCCGCTTGCGAGTAGCACGCGCTAAAGACCATGCAAACAGACGACGATCCCCATACGTCCGATGACGAATCGAGCGACGAGGAACCCGGAAACGAACATCGAGAGCGACAGGTAGAACACGAGGAATCTGATGTGGGGCGAGGGCCACCAGAAGCAGGTAAACGACGCCCACCAGAACCCGAAGAACGGCATCCGCCGGAACCGGAAGGACGCCCGCCAGAGGGTGCGCCGGAACACCCCTCTCCGGGGGAGCCTCCCCAACAGTCTTCACCGCCGTCGCGTCCTCCTCGTCAACGACAAACCGAGGGACGACGAACCGACGAGAAATCGTACAGCGGCCGCTACGGCAGCAGGGTGCGCGAACGCGAAGCGGAGGGACAACCGCGCGAGACCGATGATAAATCGAAGGAACCACGTCCACGTCGGAGCGAAAATCAGCAAAATCAGCGCGAGTCGGAACCGAGCGAACTGAAAAAATACGGCGGCCCGCGCGACCCGGACTGGAAGCGACGACGGCAGTTACAGAAAGCCGAACGACGAGGAAACGAACGGACGATGGACGTTGCGTTCGGCCAGCGACGAGCAGGGCGACCGAAAAAACGGTATCAGCGCGGTCGGAGAAATTGGCGGTAGCCGGGATTGTCCTCTATTTCTGGTTCGGCGGTATTCGACGCAACCCTCAATCGCCCGTGTCGGTGCGGGCGGTTCTGTGGGCGGCGCGCTTGATGAACTCTTCCGGAAGTTCGTCTATTTCTCCGGCCTGAACGCCCCAGAGGTGCGCGTAGAGTCCGTCTTTTTGCAGGAGTTCCTCGTGCGGACCGCGCTCCACGATTTTGCCGCCTTCGAGAACGACGATTTTCTCGGCGTCCTTGATGGTCGAGAGGCGGTGTGCGATGGCGAACGTGGTGCGGTTTTCTGTGAGTTTGTCCAGACTGCGCTGGATAAGCATCTCCGTCTCGGTATCCACGTCGCTGGTCGCCTCGTCCAAAATGAGAATTTCCGGATCTTTCAGGATTGCGCGGGCAATCGAAACCCGCTGGCGCTGGCCGCCCGAAAGCTTGACGCCGCGTTCGCCGACCTTGGTGTCGTAGCCCTCCGGTAGATTGGTGATAAACTCGTGCGCTTCCGCGGCTTTCGCGGCTTCCTCGATATCCTCGTCGTTCGCGTCAAAGGTGCCGTATTCGATGTTCTCCTTTACCGTTCCATAGAACAGGAAGGTGTTCTGGCTGACGTAGCCGATGTTCTGGCGGATGCTCGGAAGGCTCACATCGCGGATGTCCGTGCCGTCGATTCGAATCGCACCCTCGTTCACGTCGTACATTCGAAGGAGGAGTTTCAGGACGGTGGATTTCCCGGCTCCAGTCGGCCCGACCAGGGCGAGGGTATCACCGCCTTCGACGGTGAACGAAATATCTTCCACAATGGTTTCGCTCTCGTCGTAGCCGAACGTCACGTCGTCGTAGACGACTTCACCCTCCTCGACCACGAGATGTTCCGCGTCTGGATCCTCCCGGATGCGACTCGGTTCGTCCATCAGGCCGAAGATGCGGGCGCTGGACGCGTACGCGCGTTGGTACATATTGATGATGGAACCGAATTGCGCCATCGGCCAGATAAATCGCTGGGTGAGGAGCATGAACGTGACGAACTCACCAGCTTCGAGGTTGCCCGTGAAGAACCACGGCCCTTCGCCGTTGAACACCCACAGGCCGCCGACGATGAACGTCAGCGCGAAGCCGAGCCCGGAGAGAATCTGGAGCGCTGGGAAGAACTTGATTCGCGTAACGATAGCGTCCCAGTTCGCGCCGAAGTATTCGTGTGAGACGTCGTCCACGCGGTCGGATTCGAACGACTCCGTGTTGCTCGTTTTGATGACCTGAATGCCGCCGAGGTTGTTCTCCAACCGGGAGTTCACCTTCCCGACGGAAGAGCGCACGTCGGCATATTTCGGTTGGATGATTTGGATGAACTTGTACGTGAACAGCGCGATGAGCGGCACCGGCACCAGTGCGACGAGGGCGAGTTGCCAGTTGATGGTGAGTAAGACGGCCGCGATGGCGACGACCATCACGCCCAGACGGAACGCGGAATTCATCCCGTCGTTCAAAAATCGCTCCAAGCGGTTCACGTCGTTCGAGAGGATGGACATCATCTCCCCGGTCTGTTTGTCCGAGAAGAACTCCATGTCCAATCTCTGCATCTTGTCGTAGGTGTCGGTACGAACCGAGTGCTGGATGTTCTGGGCGAACGAGTTCCACCCCCAATTTCGACTCCAGTGAAAGGCCGCACCCAATCCGAACGCGAATCCGATGACGACGACGGAGAACCAAAATTGGTCGCTTTGGGAGGCGGGGACGAATCCGGACGCCAGGCTCGTGGAGACGAGAGGGAGTTGGCCACTGAGAGCCTCAGTATACGGAATCGTATTATCGGCGAAGAACGCGTCGATAGCGACGCCGAGAATTATCGGCGGCAGGAGATTGAGAATACGAGCAAAGATACTGGAGACGACGCCGACGACGAAGGCGAACCGATTTTCCCCCCCGTATTCGAAGAACAGACGCCGCATCGGATTGTCGGCGTTTTCCCGTTGTTCTTCGAACGGGTCGTCTTCGTCCGTGTGTATGCTCATTATTCTCTCTCAAGGGACACTGGATTGATAAGAGTTTCCTACGAACCGAAACACCCTTCTGAAGAAGGACGGAAATCCGGTTTTCAACTGTGCAATTGCCGAGTGAATAAATGTTCTGGGCTGTTTCACTTCGTCAGAGGTCACGGGCTTCGACTTCGGGGTCGATTCCGACGGCATCCAAATCTTGTCGAACTCGTTCGCGGAGGGGTTGTGGAACCGTTCCCCTTCCGACCGGTACCGCCACGTCGCCGTCGCCTTTCACTTTCCAGTAGAGCACGCAGTGGCTCGGTTCGTAGTATTCGATGCTGTAGTAGTCGTCCGCGCCGCGGTAGTGAACGCGGGCGGCGAACTCATCAACCTTCCAGCCGTCTTGCTCGCCGAGCGCGGAGAGCGAGTCGTCCATACCTGCGATTTGCTACCGGGTGTGGTAGTCGTTACGGAAACCAGAAAGTAACAGTTATTCCCCCGGAGCGATTTTTCCCGGATACGGGTTCGTGGTCTAGTTGGTTATGACGCGGCCTTTACAAGGCCGAGGTCGGTGGTTCGAATCCGCCCGAACCCATGAAATTTTACGCGATGCACTGTGACGAGCGAAGCGAGTCACCTGCTGATCCGCCCAAATTCACTCCGTCGTAGCCTTGAAGAACTCCTGATACCCCACGGACGCGAGCAGGGCGAGGAACGGAAGCGGATAGAGCCAGTACGCACGATATGCGCGCACGACCAGCGGTGCCATCATAGAGAGCGCAAGGAGCGCGCTCGTCAGCACGGGGGCGTTCGTTGAGAGCGTCGGTCGTCGTGTGTCCCTATCTGAGAGCGCCAACTGGACGACAATCGTCGCGGGGACGATGAGGATGAGGTGTTTGAGGGCTTCGTGGTAGAGTGCGCTCATCCATCGGTTCGTGTCGCCGATGAGTGACGGGACGACCGGATTCGTCGTGTACTTCTCCGCCGCCCCGAACGACCAGTAAACCGCACCATGGAACGAGGCCTGCCCCCACACCGCGTACACGAACGCGAACGTGACGGCGACGACACCGATTCCGGCGAAACTGAACGACGCCAGCCATCGGATGCCCGAATCACGGTCGAGTTCGCGGAGGCGGTCGTATGCGAGTGCCGGTATGGCGAACACCGCGTGTTGGGAAAAGAGTCCCGCTACCGCGATGCTCGCGCCGCGCGCTATCGGGTCGTTAACCGAGAGCGAGAGGAGAATGGCCGCGATTGCGAACGAGCGAACGTTCACCACGGTTCCACCGGCGGCGGGGACGCTCGTCAGGAACAACAGTCCCGCCACTAAACCGACGCGAGAGGCATCGCGTTGTGCGCAAATCCGCCAGAGGAGGATTGCGATGGCCGCGTTTGCGAATCCGACCAAGACGAAAAACACGAGCAGATACTGACCGGTCGCGGCAACGGCGACATTGAGCAGTTCGAACAGCGGTGGCTTGTTGTCTACCGCCGGTCGGACGTAGATCGGTTTTCCGGCGAGTACCGCTTCAGCCAGTGGACGCCAGCAACACCGCACGTCAACGTGTGGCTGTTGTGCGCCGGAGTGTATCCGCATGTATCGATTCATCGTTTCGAAAATTCCAAGGAGGGGGAATGCCGGAACGATGAACGTGGAGGATTCGAGCGTCTCTCGTTTCGAGGAAAGTACGTGCATTGGAGTGAGAACAGCATCTGCCAGTTCGAGCTATCCGTACTGGATGTGCCGATGACTGTACTGCCGTCTGTACGTTCGAATCAATTGATTGGTTAAGTACTTTCTCTTATAAATTGTATAACCAATCGAGCAAAATACGAAAACGACATCTCATTTGGGAATTCTACTTGACTGAGTCAAAACTGTCTCGGGGTGTCCGGCGCTCTCTCCGCATCCCCTAACTAATCGCCGCTGCATCTAATCGGGGTCCCAAAAGCGTCTATACTTCCCACGAGAGTTCGATACCGGCGTCGGACCAAATCCACGCCTCTTCGTTTTCAGGGTTGTAGAACTCGACACCGCCGTCGATTTCGCGTTCCAAACAATCGCCCCATTCTTCGGTGTTTTCTTGCACCATCGGGTATATCGGGAGTGCAGAACCGTGAAGATATAAGCTTTCCCCCGGTCGCGGTATTCACCGCTTACCGGTCAATTGATAGACGTTCGAGAAAGGAAAGGTATCGTGGTATTCCGCCGACTACTCCGCTGATTTTTCCCGCGCTGGTGCGGGCGGCTGGAGTTCGATTCCGACGTCGTCAGGCGTGAGAACGCTCGGAAGGTCGCCCTCCCTATCGCCGGTAATGTCGCCGAGAATTTCCTTTAGGTAGGCGTTGAACAGTTCGGGATGCTCGCTCATCGGGAAGTGACCTATTTGGGCCATCTCGACTGCAACCGCACCGTCACCGATGCCCTCCGCCGTCTCCCTGCCATCCTCAGGCGTCGTGAGGTAATCGTACTCGCCGTTGACGATGTACAGCGGACATTCGTCGGCCTTCACCTGGTCGAGTTTGTCCCGGTAGTCGTGGTCGACCGAGTAGTAGTACAGGTCGCCTTTGAACACGCCCGTTGCCCCTTGTTCGTAGAGGTACATCGTCTCCCGACGGGTTTCTTCCGGACTCTGCGGTGCCATCAGCCCCCAGCAGGAGTAAGCGTTCACCTCGGTCGTGTTGATGTGCGGGTGGTCTAACCAGTCGATGTAGAATCCCGGACTGTGGGCACCGCACTCCAATCCGATGAGGGCTTGGAACCGGTCGGGATACCAGTCGGCCAGTTCCAGCGTGATGTTGCCACCCATCGACGACCCCATGTAAATCGGGTCTTCGAGCTCGAGCGCGTCGGCGAGGGCGACCAGCGTTTCCGTGAACTGCTTGCCGGTCATCTTGTAATCTTCCTCCCACCACGATTGGCTCGTCGGTGGAACCGACTTCCCGTGGTACGGTAAGTCGTGCGCGATGATGCGATACTCATCGGTTATCTCCTCGTCGGTGAGGAGGTGTCGCCACTCCTGACAGTTGTTGCCCGCGGTGTGCTGGCAGAGAATCGGCGTCCCGTCCTCCGGGCCGTTCTCCTCGAAGTAGATTCGGTGGTCTACCCCGCCGATTTCGACGTGGACGTACTTGCCCGTAATCGGTTCGATAGTTCCTGACTCGGCCATGTTAGCTCCCTCCGTTGTTGTTAGCCACGCGCATCAAATCGAGCGCGCGCTGGAACGGTCGCAGGTTCTGGAAGATTTTCTTGTTGTCTCCCCGCATCATCAGATGGCCGTCCTCGTTTCTGACCGCGCTCCGATAGTGCGAGGCGACGATTTCGTGGTTGAACGCCGGTGGCGTCTCCTGTATGAACTCCTCCCACGCTTCGCGGTCACCTTCCACGCCGAACGACCAGCGGTTGTTCAGCGCCGGGTTCGGCAGTATTTCACGAACCGTCCCCTCTTGCATCTTGATGAGGAATCGCTCGTCGCCGATTTCGACGTAGAAGTTGTCGCTGAATTTGTCGTGACCCCGGACTTGCATTTCCGGGTCGCTGTTCACTGTCTCCTTGTAGTTTTCCCACCATTCGTGGCTGGCAAACTCTGTATCGGTCATTGCTCCCCAAAACGCGGAGACAACAGCGACCGTGATAAAAAATAGCATAAGTAATCCGTTGCGTCCCGGTCGGAACAAGAACGGCGGAAACTACTCGTCGCCGACCAGCGACGCTCCGCAGTCGGGGCACTCTTCGTCCACCGTCGTCACCTGCGCATCGCACGCGGGACAGAACTCTAAATAGCAAGCGCGCTCTCCCATGGGTGTTATTGGCACGATGAGGAATAAATGGCTTTCGACCGCATTCTGGGACGTTGTCGGTATGGTTTCGCGTTCCGATCGCCCTCCGGCGCATTTCGAAATCCTTTTTTGTCCCATCCGCCTCCGTCCAAACGCGCCGCCTTAGCTCAGACTGGGAGAGCACTCGACTGAAGATCGAGCTGTCCCCGGTTCAAATCCGGGAGGCGGCACTTGCTCCGCTCACGAAGTAGTCGCGGAGCAATTGGAATCCGAGCGGATTTTAATTAGACCGAGATTCTGCGCGGAGCGCAGGTTCTCGGGCGTTGTTCAAATTCGGGAGGCGGCATTTTTGTGACTCTGACCTGCGGGCGAACGCGAGTCACGGCAGAATCATGAATATAACTGTGGTTTGAGAAATCGATTTTTCGCACGCTTCCATACCGATCACCCGAATCATCAAATAAAATCAATAGCTGATTGCGAAAACGAAGCAACTCCGTGCGAAATCCCCCGACAGAAATGAGCGAATCGATCGAAGCTCGCCGAAACCCCACCCTCGTTTACCGCATATGAAACAAACTTTACTTTCGATTCGAAATACCACACACAGCCGTGCCCCGTTTCCCGAACCCCGTCCGGTTAACCATCCTTGCAATCGGCCTCGCCCTCGCCCGCCTCGGTCTCGCCAATCCCAAACGCGTTCGCAGGACGACGGACTTGGCGTGGCCGCGTATCGTTACGGGGCTCGCCCGTATGTCGAAAAACGCCGTGGACGTGGCGTTCGTTGGGATTGCGGTCGGCCCGTTGGCGATTGCTGGAGTCGGGTTCGCCGCGCCGTACTGGGGTATCGCGTTTTCGCTCGGCGGTGGATTCGCCGGGGGAACCATCGCGCTCGTGTCGCAACGCTACGGCGCGGAAGCGTTCGACGAGCTCGGGCAGGCTATTCGGTCGAGCGTCGCGCTTGTTCTCGCGGTGACGCTCCCGGTCGCCTGCTTCTTCTGGCTGTTCCCGACGGAACTCATCTCGTTGATGACTAACAACGAAACGACGGTCGAAATGGGGGCAACCTACCTGCAAATTCTCGCCATTGGAGTGCCGTTTGCGGGACTCAACCTCATCGGGAGTCGCATCTACATCGGTATGGACGATTCGTGGACGCCGATGCTGGTTCGTTCGGGCGGTGCAATTTCGAACATCGTGTTGAGCGGTCTGCTCGTCTTTTCCCTTGAGTGGGGCGTCGCCGGTGCGGCGTGGGGTACCGTGCTGGCGAACGTCGTCGTCACCGCAACGTTCGCGCTCGGACTGGTCGCCGGCCGACTCCCGATTGCCGGTGAACTGTCGGTACAGGTGAACCCCGCCGCCAAGTACGTTGACGGCGATACGATTCGGCAGCTGGTTCACATCGGTCTGCCGGTCGTCGGCCGCAACATGGTGTGGACCGTCGCCAAGTTCCCGATGCTGGCCATCGTCGCGCTGTTCGGCCAAAACGTCGTCGCCGCATACGTCATCAGCCGACGCATCTGGGGCTTGATGAACACGCCCGGGTGGGGATTTGGACTAGCATCGAGTAGTCTCGTCGGACAGGAACTCGGCGGCGGTGACGAAATCGCCGCGGAGGAGTACGCACGAGATGTGATTCTCTTTGCGGTGGCAACCTACGCCGTTGCGGCGGTCATCGTCTTCGCACTTGCTGAACCCATCGTCGTTTCGTTCGTCGGAGATTCGACGGACCCATCGGTGCCGTACGCGGTGTCGCTCGTCTACGCGGCCTGTGTCGCGGTCATGGCACAAGGCGTCAAAGGTGCCGCCGCGGGGCCACTCGACGCGAGCGGCGACACCCGCTGGCCGTTTTACAGCCAGATAATGGGGATGTTTGGCTGTGCAATTCCCATCGCCTACCTCGGTGCCACGACATCGCTCGGTCTTATGGGATTGTACCTGTCGTTCGTAGCGGAGACGACGGTGCCAGCGGCCATCAACTACTATCGATTTTCGACCGGAAAGTGGAAGGCAATCAGCCGAGGATTCCGCCCTGGCGTCTCCGCCTCCGACGATTGAACGGTTTTCTTGGGTTGGTCGGTTCTGCGTACCAAAATGGAACTGCCGATGGCGGTAGTTCTCACTCTAATTGCCGACCGATTCGATGGTAAACTGCGTTTAAAAATCACATGGTGGCCATATGCTGGGAATATTGGATTCTTTCGAAAAATCGTCAACTGAAATCCGAAACGAGCACAACGATTTCCCAAGCCTTATCCGGTACAAGGCATTTTGTTCAGAAGCAATGGCAAAAGGTAACGTTGATTTCTTCAACGACACAGGCGGCTACGGTTTCATTTCGACTGAGGACGCGGACGACGACGTTTTCTTCCACATGGAAGACGTTGGCGGCGAGGACCTCGAAGAGGGAACGGAAATCGAATTCGACATCGAACAGGCACCAAAAGGACCACGCGCGACGAACGTCACGCGCCTGTAATTTTCGGAATACGTGTCCGCTAACGCGGATAATACAGCGTATCGAAATTTTACTGCCGAATATTTTGCGCTCGAATAGCGGTGTTGCTGCGTCTCGCTTGCGTAGGGTTACTGTGAAAGTATTCTGCGTGGATAATCCGTGTTGTGAGCCGTCCATGGTATACCCTCTCTCGGAAGTATTATCCGTGGGGAACCAGTTTATCCAAAAGCAATGGCGAAAGGCAAAGTTGATTTCTTCAACGACACAGGCGGCTACGGTTTCATCTCGACTGAGGACGCGGACGAGGACGTTTTCTTCCACATGGAAGACGTTGGCGGCGAGGACCTCGAAGAGGGAACGGAAATCGAATTCGACATCGAACAGGCACCAAAAGGACCGCGCGCGACGAACGTCACGCGCCTGTAAATCGGTTACTGCTGCTTAGCGAGTAGTACCACACTTTCTTCGACGAGCAATTGGACGCGGAGCAGTGCGACCGCTACCAGTCTCTGACATACAAATTGCCACACGGGTTCGGACACCACTCGACACACCGAGGTAACTTATCGAATCGCCACGGTTTTCACCATACAGCACAATACTATTGTCACGAACAGAGGGTACGAATCCCTGGAATTGCTATGAGCGACCGGAAAAACCCAAATTCATCGGAAATGTGTGACCCGGAGGTCGGAGCGGGATTGCTCGAAACGAACATGGGTCCGAGCTCGGCGTTGGCCCACCTCTACCGTGGCGAGATTCATCGCATGAAGTTTTGGCGGGAGCGACTCGACAGAACGAGCAACTGGGCGATTACGTTGATGGCGGCCATTCTGACGTGGGCGTTTTCGAGTCGGAGCAACCCCCATTACATCGTTCTGCTCCCCATCGTCACGGTCAGTATCTTTCTCTTCATCGAGGCTCGCCGATACCGAGCATACGATATCTGGCGGTCGCGGGTTCGCATGCTTCAGCAGAACGTGTTTGCGTTGGGACTCGACGACTCGGCGGGGGTCGTGGACGAAGGCTGGCGACAGAAACTAAGCGAGGATTATCGTCTTCCGAAGGTGAAAGTGTCGCTGGAAGAGGCGCTTGCGCACCGTCTGCGCCGCGTGTATGTGCCGCTCTTTTTGGTTCTGCTCGCGGCGTGGGTGTTCCATCTGACCGCCTACACTTCGGGCGGGCAGTGGCCCAGCAGTGCGGCAATCGCGTGGGTTCCCGGCGGTATCGTCCTCGCTACCGTCGTTGCCTTCTACATCGGTATCCTCGTCGTCGCCTATCGACCGCGAGAATGGAACATCAACGGAGAAATCCTCCCCAGCGACGTAACCGGATGGGATTATTCTCACGAGTAATCGAACAATCGTCACTTCTCACTTTTCGACAATCGCACTACGAGGGTCTCTATCGCCCTCGAAAGCGCGCTGTTTCCGAAGCGGACGACGACGCTGACGATGGCTAGCTGCGTCGCTCGGAAGAGTTCCCGCTGATGCGTGCCAGCCTCCATTTCCATCCCGAAGGAGGGACGGCTCGCACGAAGTAACGCGATACCATCCCTGCCGAGTGCCAACAGCGAACTCCCCGATAGGTGTTTACGTGAACCTCGCCTACGGGGGTCACGATGATGGCAACGACGCACGCCCTTATCGGCGTGCTTCTCGCAAGTATTACCCTTCTCGTCGCGCCGGAGTTCGCTCCGGTTGCGGTCTTCGCGGGGTTTTTCGGCGGGCTATTTCCGGATTTCGACCTCTACTCCGGTCACCGGAAGACGCTCCACTTTCCGGTGTACTTCTCGGTTGCTGGACTGGTGGCGGTTGCGATTGCCGTAGTCGTCCCGACCGGTTGGACCGTGGCTGTCGCCGTCTTCCTCCTTTCCGCCGCGATCCACTCCGTTTCTGACGCCTTCGGCGGCGGATTGGAGCTAAAACCGTGGCTCGGCGAGTCCGAGCGCGCAGTGTACGACCACTTCCACGGACGGTGGATTTCCCCTCGCCGCTGGATTCGGTACGACGGCGCGCCCGAGGATTTCGCGTTGGGTGTCTTCGCCGCGCTTCCAAGTCTCGTCCTCTACGACGGGACGATTCAGACGCTGGTCATCGCCGCAGTCCTCGTCTCGGGCATTTACGCCCTGCTTCGAAAGCAAATGGTGATTGCGGCGGAGTGGCTTGTCGGGCGGATTCCGGCGTCGATGTTGGCCTACATTCCCGACCGGTTCGTTCGGGATTTCGTATAGTGAGCGTCGAACTCGCTTCGAAGGGTTTATTCACGGCCTGACCATCAGACTTCAGTAGTAACTATGTCCGACAAACCTGCCTCAATGTACCGGGAGATTCGAAAGCCCCCGTACACGCGACGCGAATACATCACGGGTATCCCGGGTTCGAAGATTGCACAGCACAAGATGGGCGACGTTGGTGCGGACGAGGACAACTATCCCGTCCAAATTTCCCTCGTCCTCGAAGAGGAGTGCCAGATTCGCCACGGCGCACTGGAGGCCGCCCGCCTTTCGGCTAACCGCTTCCTGCTGAAGAACATCGGCGAAACCGGTTACAAGATGATTCTGCGCAAGTTCCCACACCACGTCCTGCGCGAGAACAAACAGGCGACCGGTGCGGGCGCAGACCGTGTTTCCGACGGAATGCGACAGGCGTTCGGGAAACCGGTCGGCACCGCGGCCCGAATCCAGAACGGCGAGCGTCTCTTCACCGCATGGTGCGAAGTCGAGGACGCGGACGCCGTCAAAGACGCCTTCCGCCGCGCGTACAACAAGGTCTCCCCGCCGTGCCGTATCGTCGTCGAGCGTGGTGAGAAAGAACTCATTAGCTAAACAAACACTCGACATTTTTCGCCGTGCTGGTTTCGTCCTGAGCGATTGGTTTCTCTAAAATTGTCGGATTTGAGTGCTTTTCTTTGGTAGTGTCGTCTCCGATGAAACCGCACCTGAAAATAGGTCTGCACACTCTCTCCTGTTGGATGGCTGTCGTTGGCGAGCCGTGACTTCCTCACGCAATTTATGATCCATCTTTCACTGAAGTTCCATCTACAATTTGCTTTCAACTGTCCGTCTCACACCGGAGTATCACTCTGAATCTGATTTTCACTACTCCGACCCCACACCGAGAAACGAGAGCAGTCTTTTTTAACCCCAAACCAGAACCTCCACTAAATGCTCGATTTAGCGGTCGCGTACCGAAAACGGACGTTCGAACGAATGCGCGAACCGTTCTCGGAGCGTGGCATCCGCGTCCGTCACGTTCCGAACGAGGCGCGGACGTTCGACCTCGCTGACCCGCCGTGGTCGGCGGACGAGTTCGACGCGGGATTCATCTACCCCTCCCGGATGATGGAGGGCGGCGTGGTCGATGCACTGCTCTCGGTTCCGTGGGTGAACGGACGCGAAGCGGTGCTGACCTCGCGGAACAAAGCCGAGGTCATCGCCCGACTCGGGAAGGCGGGAGTTCCGGTTCCGAAGACCGCGATGGTTTCGAATCCTGTCGAAGAGCGCGACCTCCGCGAGATTTTCGCGCGATTCGACTCCCCCGTCGTCATCAAACCCAACTCGACCACGCGCGGAACTGGCATCGCAAAAGTGGGCGACGTAGACTCCTTCCTCGGCGTCGTGGACTACCTGAACCTCGTCCACGACTACCGCGCGACTGGCGACAAATCGTTTCTCGTGCAGGAGTATCTCCCAGGCGCGACCGATTACCGCGCGATGGTGGTCGACGGCGACTACGTCGGCGCGGTCGAACGGCGATTGCCGGACGACGCGCTGGCCGAGGGTCGTTGGAAACACAACGTTCATCGCGGAGCAGCGGCGTGCGGAATCTCGCTTCCGGACGAGCACAGAAAAATCGCGGAGCGAACGGCGAAAGTACTCGACATTCCGTTCTGCGGCGTCGATATTCTCGACACGGGCGACCGAATCGTCGTAAACGAGACGAACGCCCGTCCGACTATCGACGCGGAGACGAAGTACGAAGACGGGTTTTACGACCGTCTTGCCGGACTCGTTCGGGCGACTCGCCGGTAATATTTCGTCGGATTATTCGACGCTGATGTTCGCCGATTCGTCGGTCTTTTCGAGGGTGACTTCGAGGACGCCGTTGTTGTACGTCGCGTTGGCTGAGCGTTCGTCAACGCGCGCGGGGAGCGAAATTCGCTCGTCGTATTCGCGGTGGTCGCTGACGGCGCTGATGGTCATCGTCTCGCCGTCGCATTTGAGGTTGATGTCTTCCTTTTCGACGCCGGGGAGGTCTGCGATGACGCGGACGTGTTCGTCGTCCTCGTGAATATCGACGTGCGTGTCCGCCCCGAATCCGGGTCCGGTCGTGCTGGTATCGACCTGCATATCGACGTTTCCGCCCATCATATCGTTCATCATGCGCTCGATTTCGCGGAAGAGGTCGTCGAAGGGGTCGTCGCGGTCGTCTCGTCGCATGCAGGACAATAAGCCCCTCCCGGGCAAAAGGTTTTGGACGCCCGCTGGATACACCGCGTTTCGATTCCGTGTATTAAAGGCTCCTCGTCCGATGTCCGAAAAAATAACTACACGTCGGTTATATCTGGTAATTAATACCAGCGGTTTTGCTCGGCTTCGTTTTCGGCGTTAGCGATGCCGACCTGCGCGTTGTTGTTCGTTTGGTCGCTGTACTGGACAGCATACGCGTCACCGGATTCAGCGTCGCCGCCGTTCCATCCAACCGCCGCCGAGATTGCCGTGTTGTCGTCCTGGACGTTTACGTTGGTCTGCTCAACGTCCTGTTCCTGCTCGACTTCTGCTTCGGCTTCTTGTTCGGTATCTGCCATCGCGGTTCCGGCCAGTCCGCCAACGAGGACGCTGGCAACCAGCGCAATCGCGAGCGAGATTCGAAGTGCTTTTTTCATGGTTGTATCTCTCCGGGCGGGAGAGATCGCGTATCGAACCCCGCGGACTTCTTCCGCGGTGCCCGTCCCACCCATCTCGCTCCATCTACCGAGGTGTAAATGAACGGCGGGTATCGTTGAATTCGTTCGCCCGTTTTTACGAACGGCCAAATCGCTCGCCGAACGGGAGTAACGTGGAAAACTCCCGTATAGAGCCGATACCGTCCGTGAATCTAACGACTATCGACGCCCGTTTTCGCGGCGCTATTCTCTCCCATTTTGAACGACTGAATTCTCGACTAACGAGTTATAACCAACAATCCGCATGCCGCATGCTACCTCGAAACACGATTATACGGAACCGTTTCGAAACCTAAGTCGGGATTGTTCTCGTATCCGATATCGGGTGTGTGTTCGGTTAACCGCGACAAAAAGAGACTAATAAACCCAGTTCAGAACCCGATTTCGAGCGCCTCGTTCGTCGTCTCGATGCTCTCGCGGGCGTCCGCGCTGTTCGTCACCGCTCGAATCGCATCGACGTTTTCCGGAACCACGTCGCTCTCTTGGTGAATCGCTTGGAAGAGGTAGAGGTCGTTTCCTTCCATCGAAACCGACTCGCCCCAGAGGCAGTTCTCCCAGAGGTCGGCCCGCGGCCGACCTCTGTCCATGGCGTACTCCTTAAGTTTGCCAGCGCCGTCGATGTCCATCCGTTCCGGAACGACGAAGATGCGCGATTGACTTTCGAGCAGGTCGCGAACCTCCTCCGCGTCTGGTTCGGATTCGAGCGAGACGTTGACGCTGTGCATGTGCATCAGCGTCGCCGGAACCTTCAACCCGAGCGTGTCGATCGACAGGTCGGGGAAGATGGTTTTCACGTCCGGGCCGTGGTGCGACGGCAGTTTCACCGGGTTCGGCACGATGTCGTTGATGGGGCCGCGACCGGTCTGGGCCGGGTCGCCGCCGCGCCGGACGAGCGTCGCGCGAACCTTTTCCACGCCGTACTCCTCGCGGAGCGGCGCGATGAGGCGCGACAGTCCGGTCGTGTTGCACGAGACGACGCGGACGTGCTGTGCGTCGATAGCTTCCTCGTAGTTAGCGCGCGCGTTGAAACTCACGTCGGCAACGTCCGCATCCTCGCCGCCCTGGTACAACGCGGGCGTGTCGTACTCCTCGTACAGCGATTTGTTGTCCGCGCCGATTCCGGAGGGGCAGGCGTCTACGACGACGTCGACCTTCTCGACCAGGTCCTCGACCATTCCCGCGAGTTCGATTCCCGCCTCGTCGAACAGTTCCGCGCGCTCCTCGATTGCGGCGTAGAGCGAAAACCCCTTCTCGACTGCTCCTTCGGCTTCGAAGTTGGGTCGGGTTTTTGCGACCCCTGTGACCTCCATGTCCGGTTGCGCCCGGACAGCGTCAGCGACCCGTTTCCCGATAGTCCCGTACCCGTTGATGCCGACCTGTAGCATGTACGTCCGCAGGTCCAACGTCCGCCATTAAAACCGTTTCGAGCCATTCTTCCCGGGAACTAACTCACACGCGAGTAAGATGGAACGGACGGAAGGGGAACATCTAACCACTCCGAAAGCAATCCACGAAACATGAGTTTAGACGACGCGGCGAAGACCGCCGTGGAGCAGTGTATGGCGCTTCAGCCGGACGAGAGTTGTGCGGTCATCACCGACGACAAACGTTGGGACATCGGCAAGGCGCTGTACGACGCGGCCCGCGAAATCACGGACGACGTGGTCATCGCGCGCTACCCGGTCGGCAATCAGCACGGCGAGGAACCGCCGGAACCCGTCGCCGCGGCGATGGCCGGTGCGGACGTGGTTCTCGCGCCAACCACCAAAAGTCTGAGCCACACTCGCGCCCGCGGCAAGGCGAACGACGCGGGAGCGCGAGCGGCGACCCTCCCCGGAATCACCGAGGAAGTGATGGTCATCGGCCTCTCAGCCGATTACGAGACCATCGACCAGCACTGTCAGGAGGTTCTCGCGCAGGTTGAAGGCGCACAGGAAATCCGCGTGACGACCGAGAAAGGCACCGACATCACCTTCGAACCCGGTGACCGTGAGTGGTACGACGACACCGGCCTCTGTCACGACCCCGGCGATTTCACCAATCTCCCCGCGGGTGAAGTCTTCGTCAGTCCCGAAGACGTGAACGGACGCTACGTCGTGGACGGAACGATGCGCCCGTACGGACTGCTCGAAGACGGCCAGACGCTCGAATTCGAGGTCGAAGACGGCTACGTCACGGAAATCAGCGACGACGAAATCCGCGCGCAGGTCGAAACCGGGGCCGAGGAAGTCGGGCGGGACGCCTACAACCTCGCCGAACTCGGCATCGGAACGAACGTCGCGGTCACCGAACTCGTCGGTTCCGTCCTCTTGGACGAGAAGGCGGGCGGCACGGTTCACATCGCAATCGGCGACGACGCGGGAATCGGCGGCGACACGGACGCCCCGCTTCACTTGGACGGCATCATCCGCGACCCGACCGTCTACGCGGACGGGGAGGAAGTCGAACTGCCGCGACCCTGAACTGAACACAGAATCATGTTCGTCCACGGAACTGAAGT
The DNA here is from genome assembly GCF_020700235.1 of Haladaptatus pallidirubidus. Classification (GTDB taxonomy): domain Archaea; phylum Halobacteriota; class Halobacteria; order Halobacteriales; family Haladaptataceae; genus Haladaptatus; species Haladaptatus pallidirubidus. The sequence continues at coordinate 2,662,914 of NZ_CP085301.1, forward strand.
TCGCGGCGTCAAAGTTGACGCGGAGACGCGATGCTCGCATTACGACACGGAACGAGACGTGATTGCGATTCGGTTTCCGTGCTGTAACGAATACTACCCTTGTTTTCGGTGCCACGACGAAGTGGCAGGCCATTCGCGCGAAACGTGGCCCGAAAACCGGCGTGATGCGGAGGCGGTGCTGTGCGGGGCTTGCGGTTCCGAACTGACGATTGCCGAGTATTTGGGTTGTGAATCGCAGTGTCCCGACTGCGGCACAGCATTTAACCCGGGGTGTGCGAACCACTATCATCTGTACTTCGAGGGCTGAGTACGAGTGGTCGCACTCAACACAATGAACACTCGACTCGAAAGGTACAGCGGTCGTTTCACCTATCACAAAAGCATTAATTTACGACGGTAATGTGGCTGATATGAATCGCCGCGCTCTTCTCGTCTGACTCGCTGTTCCGTTGGTCGGCGGCACTGCTGTCGTCGGCCAGCGACTCGACTATCGTTGGGACAAGGAATTTTCCATCCACATTTCGCCACCGATTACGGGACACGACTTCGAACCGCTTGATGCCCAAGACCGATTTGACGACGGGAGCTACGACCCCGACGAGCGATTTGCGCACCGCGCTATGGTCGAATTTGATACGGTTGGAAAGCACGTTCGTGTACTCGGGTGGCTCAAAAGCGGCAGTCGGTCGTGCAAGGAGACGAAAATCGAGGCGATTCGTTACGACGAATCGCCGGACACACTTACGGTCGTCGTTTTCGACGATTACATCCATCATGATTTCTGCACGCTTGAATTGGCCGTTGTTCCGTACACCGTCTCCGTGGACTTCGAATCGAACCTCCTATCACGCGTCGTCGTCAGGCACGTCAAGGACGGCGACGGCGTCGCCTACGAAGAGACGTTCCACAAGTAGCGCCCTACCAATCGTTCCCGAACTCCACGCACTTTTACGGCCCGAGTCCCTATACCGGAATATGAGCGAAACTGCGGAACGTGTGGCAGTGGTTTGCCCATCCTGTTCCCCCGATGTCGAAACCGTCCACGAGGTGCTGAAACCAGGTGGCCAAGCCACGGTTCGCTGTACCGAGTGCAGCCACGTCCACAAGACGAAAATCGAGCGCGTCCAGACCGAGGAAATCGACGTTATCGTCTCCCAAGAGGGAGAGTCGTTCTCCGCAAAAGCGGACGTCCCGGTCGAGGAAACGCTGGCCGTCGGCGAGGAGTTCGTCCTCGAAACCGACGAGGCCATCTTTGTCGTCCGAATCACGAGCCTCGAACAGGACGAAAACCGCCGCGTCGAGGAATCCGTCGCCGAAGACGTCGAAACCATCTGGACACGCGCCGTGGACAACGTCTCGGTCAACGTGACGATTCACCCGAACGACGGCCGCAGGGACAACTCCCGAGGAATCAAGGTGAACATCCCGGGCGACTACGAGTTCGTCGTCGGCGAAATCGAGGAACTCGCGGACGAGGAGTTCACCATCGACGGCATCCTCGTCGCGGACGATGCGACCGGCTACAACCACGACCGACTCGATTTCGACGGCGACACCGTCGTCGCCAAGGACGTAAAGCGCATCTACGCCGAGGACGAGGGTTCGACCGCTTGGTCGGCGTGGTAGCGTGTTCGACCGCGGCAACGACGGGTTCGAAGACGAGCGAGAATCGCTCGTGGCCCAACTCGCCGACCGCGACCGAATTCGCCACGAGACGACGCTGAACGCCCTCCGTTCTGTTCCCCGCCACGAGTTCGTCCCACGGCAGCGACGGCGGGAGGCGTACGACGATCGCCCGCTTCCCATCGGCGAAAATCAAACCATCAGCGCCCCGCACATGGTCGCCGTTATGACCGATTTGTTGGAACTGTCGCGGGGCGACCGAATACTCGAAATCGGAACCGGCTGTGGCTATCACGCCGCCGTGACCGCCGAAATCGTCGGGTCGAAAAACGTCTTCAGCGTCGAGTACCACGAGTCGCTGGCGGAGGCGACGCGCGACCGATTTCGACGGCTTGCGCAATCCGACCGTTTCGACTACGACGACATCTCGATTCGCGTCGGCGACGGAAACGGCGGCTGGCCCGAAAATTCGCCCTACGACGCCCTCTACCTGACCTGCGCCGCACCGGATTTCCCGCCTGCTGTCGTCGAACAGGTTCGCCCCGATGGCCGTCTCCTCGCGCCACTCGGAGACGACCCGCAGGAACTCGTTCTCGCGGAAAAGCGAGATGACGGCTCACTCTCCCGCGAATCGCACGGATTCGTCCGGTTCGTCCCGATGCAGAGGACGTAGCTTTTTTCGGCTCCCGGGCGAGCGGTCGGTATGGACTACCGCGAACTCTGTCTGCTGTGGGCGGCCCGCGAAACCGGAATCATCGAGACAGTCATGTTCGACGCGGGGACGATAGAAGAGATCGCAGAGCAAACCGGCGTCACCGAGCGCGCCGCCCGAATTACGCTCGAAGCGATGGTCGAGATGGGCTTTCTCGAACGGTTGGATGAGGAATACGAAGCGACCAACCGCGCGCTCGGCTTATTCGCCAAGACGGACGTTCGCTCGATTGGGAGCGTTCCGCACCAGATGGACTGTCTCGTCCGGTGGTTCGAACTGCCGGAAACCATGCGAACCGGTTCACCGCCCGAGACGCCGGAAAATTGGACGAGTAATTACATGGGCGCGATGGCCACCGTGGACGAATCGACGATTCGGTCGTGCGTCACCGAGGCGGTGCACGAACATCCCGACGCGGAGCGCGTCCTCGACGTCGGCGGCGGCCCCGGCGTCTTCGCCAAGGAGTTCGCGCGACGAGGATTCGAGGTGACGCTGCTTGACAAACCCGACGTTATCGACATCGCCAGCCGGTTCCTCGAACGCGAACCAATCGAACTCGTTTCCGAGGACGTAATCGACGCTCTCCCCACAGGATACGACCTTCTGTTCTGCTCCCGGGTCGCCCACGCGCTCGGTCCGAACGAAAACCGAACCCTTATCGAAAACTCCTTCGACGCGCTCGAACCCGGTGGAGCCGCCGTCCTCATCGACCGGATTCGGGGCCGTTCGGAGGGGGCCGCGGTGATGGGTGCGCACATGCTCGCCCAAACCGACAACGGCGACACCTACACCGCAAATCAGTTCGAAGACTGGTTCGCGAGAGCGGGATTCGCGAACGTCGAAATCAGAGGCGTTCCGGGCACGAATCAGCAAGCGATCGTCGGTCACAGGCCGCGCAATTGAAGAGCGTTCGAACCCAACGCGGCGTATGGAACCGGCGGTGCTGCGCGACGATATGGTCGCCAGTTTGGAACACGAAATGAAAGGGTTGGTTCGAAGCGACCACGTCGGTCTGGCGCTTCGAACCGTGCCCCGCCACGAGTTCGTGCCCATAGACGTCGACGAGGGCGCGTACTCCGACCAGTCGTTCGACCACCGTGGAACGCGAATCCTCGCCCCGAGTATCGTCGCCCGACTTCTCGAAGCACTCGACGTGCAGGAAAACGATTCCGTCCTCGTGGTCGGTGCCGGCGTCGGCTACACCTCCGCTGTGCTGGCGGAAATCGTCGACGAACGCAACGTTCACGCCATCGATATCACGCGAACCATCGTTTACGAAGCTCGGGAAAACCTCGAATCCGCGGGCTACGGCGGCGTCTTCGTCGATTGCGGTGACGGTGCCGACGGTCTGCCCGAATACGCGCCGTTCGACCGAATCCTCGTGGAAGCCGCGGCCATCGAACCGCCGAGAACGCTCGTCTCGCAACTCGCCGACGACGGCAGACTCGTCATTCCGCTCGGAAGCGGAACCCAGCGACTCGCCGCCGTCGAAGCGTCCGATTCCGGCGCGCCCGAAACCGTCGAGGAGTTCGGAAAGACCGCCTTCGCGCCGCTTCTCGTGGAGGGCGAACAGTCCGATACCATCGAGCGAAACCGAACCAACCGCGAAGATCGCGAGTTCGCGGAGCGCCACGCCCAAACTCGGCGCGGGTGGGAACACGAGTGGATAGATTGGGACGGCTACGGGTAGACCGTTTTCGTCCTTCTCACTCGCTGACGACCAGTATTCGTGTGTTTTCACGCTTGTCCGCGAACTCGCTTCCGGAAGGTGGTTTGATGTCTATTTCGAGCGTCCCGTCGTCCTGATTCGGTCCGAGTCCGGGGTTTATCGAGAGGCGCGCTTGCCCGTCGCTTCCCGTCGTCGCAGTTTCGATACTCCCCAATCTCGCCGAATCGCTTTTCACCACGACGGTCGCATCCGCTACGGGATTCCCGTCCGCGTCGATGACGCCGATTTCGACCGTCTGCTGTTCTGCCCCGATAACTTCGGGGTCGGGTTTCGCGTCGAGTTCGCTCACGGCCAAGCCGTTGAGTCCGGACAGCATGTTCATAGCACATTTTTGGTACATAATTCTTATAGACTTCGGGCTCGAACTTGTTAATGGAGTAATTGGATGAGCGAGAATAGGCAAATCAACTTGGTAATCGATGGAGAGCAGAAAGCGGAGTGGGAAGACTACGCAGAAGAACATCCGGAAGTAAGTAGTCTCTCGCATCTGATTCGCTTGTCCGTCCAGAAAGAAATTCTCGGAGCACACGAACCACAAGCGCCAGAGAGCGGCACAAGCGACTCTCGGATCAATGAGGTCCTTGAGGTGGTTCAAGGGATCGATACACGACTCGAAGAGCTAGAGACGAGGACGAGAGCCATAGAGCGGGAAGTCGAACATCGCCCCGAGATTCATGAATTGACGAAGGACGTTTTCGAGGTCCTGCCCAATGTTGAGATAGGAACTCGCAAACAGGAGGCCAACGCATCAACGTGGTCTCCGGATCAAGCGACTGTTTGGACGGGAGACCCACAGGATATTGGGTTCAAACTGAATGAGTCGCGACGAAACATCGAGAAGGCTTTGGAACGCTTGATGGAGGATTCAAATCTCGTTAAAAGCAAAAATATCAACGGAAATGAACTCTATTGGAGGCTGGACTAATGGTCGACCTCATAGAGCGGTTTCTACGAAAAGAGCGAATCAAGAAATCGGAGCGAACCACCCAACATCGAAAGTCAAACCTCACTCAATTCGAGCAATGGTTACAGGAGGAGAGTCACGGGGACCTCACGCAAGTCACGTCCTTCGACATTGAGGATCATCTTCTATCCCTATCGGAAAGTGGGAGAGCGCCCAAGACTGTCAGAGGACGATATGACGCGCTCTGTCGATTTTATGGTGTATTATCGGATGATCCTCGTTTCGAGGAGATTGACGAAGATCCTACCGAAGATTTCGATGCAAGCGAATTGAAGAACATCATGTCGGGGACGAAGAAGGCAGAAGCTCTCAAGCAAGATATTTTCTATGTGACTCCCGAACAAAAGGAACTGCTCACCGAAAATGTCCCGAATCCCAAGTTACGAAATGCACTCATATGCAGATTGCTTTGGCAGACGGGTATTCGCCAGGGTGAGTTGACTGAAATCAAGCTATCCGATATCAACCGGGACGAGAGAAGTATCCGTATCAGGGCTGAAAAGACGTATTCAAATCGTATGGTCTACTATCAATCCTCTCTCGATTTCCTGATGAATCAGTGGATCGATGGGGGATATCGTTCCTCTCATATTACTGCTAGCGATAGCCCTTATCTTTTCTTGACCTACAAAGCTCCCAGCATAAAAAAGAACTACGTAAACGACATCGTTAAAGACGCTGCAAGGAAGGCTGGAATCCAAGAGACAATGTATAAGGATGCCTCCGGAAACTCTCGCCACAAGATAACGAGCCATGCTCTTCGTCATGGGTTCGCTGTGCAATCTCTCAAGAACAGAATGGATATCCGGACGCTTTCGAGCGTTTTAGGACATTCAAACTTGGAAACCACGAAAAAATACCTCCGATTAAACGACGACGACGTGAGAGATGCTGTTCGCAAATTTGGAGCTGGAACTGAATCGGTCGAATCCGAAACAAGGTAGGGTCCACACGAAGCCATGGGCTCTATAGGAAACAGTCGAACAATCGCTTAGTGGGTTATATTAAAATAAGCCTGACAACAATGCCAGGCGCGCTAAAACGGTGGTGATCAGCATGGGAGGATTGATACCTATTGAGTCTCCCATATCGGGCTGATGAATTATGGACTTAACCTATCGCCCAACAGATGGTGATTGGTGTTCTCGCTAGTAGTTATTCGGGGTTACGATATTTGTGAAACGTGGAGAGTTAGTGGGTTCGTCCGTAAGTAGGACGTTCACGTTTCATCGGGCTCGTAACGGTGTTAGCGAGATACAAGGCCCGACATTATTTATCACGACATGCGGTGGCATGATTTTTCGGGTAGTGGCAGTAATTGATACAAGATACGGACGAAATGGTGTATCTTTGCTTACCCACAACTAATATACAAAACTAACTCTGTATACAATAGGCTCCAGATAGAGCAATTCGAGCGGGACGACCCGAGACTTGCCTGGGTAGTATAGGACGATTCAGGACATATGATCACATGAGATTGCCGATTTCGTAGGATTATCGATTTTAAACCCCGAAAGATTATTGCTTTCGAATTGACAGTGTGCGTAAACACCTATCTCAATTTTGAGATTCACATCAATTTTGAAAAAATCGGAACTTATATATAATACTTGACTCATAGTAGTATTTAGGTCTTTCCGCATATTTCATATATCTCCCATTACATTATATTACTAACGGAATGAGGGATCAGGTGTTAGAGCACCTGAAGGAAAGGATGCGGATTTGACTCACTCAAGTGATTGAAATGAGTTCGAATCAGCCAAATGCATATAACCGTTCGCACCGAAGATATATAAATTTTATTCCAAATACGGTAAATATTTTAAACTGAATAGGAATGATTCCCTCATATTCTTCGATACTGGGGTGAGACGATGAGCATCTCGACATCGACTCTGGTATCACACGTCGAGGCTGGGAATCTCAAACAGCAGTTCATCGAATTGCTTCGGGATGCGGGCATACCCACTAATAGGTGCGTTCGGGTGGGTTCGGATTCGAAGGGAGCCTATGATACAGGTTGGAATCAGACGACGAATCAACGCGAGCCGGAGGAGATATCCGGCAATTACGGAGTTACGGCAGGTAATGGACTGCTGAATATCGACATTGACGACTATGGCGGCAGTCCAAGTGTTCCTGACGACATTCAGGCCTTTTTCGATAAGCATCCCACAACAGGGGGAACAACTCCTCACGGCGGAGGACGCCTTTTCTACGGGGTCCCTGTAGGGACTGAAGAACGATTTCGAGAAGCGTTTAACAACCGTTCGAAAATCACGATCGACCCAGTTGAGGTTGAATGGGCTACGACACAACAAGTCGTGGCACCTGGTTCCGAACTCACAGGCTGTTCTAAGGACTGGCACGACTGTGGGGAGGCGGGGGAGGGACGGTATAGTCTAATAATCCCCACACCCATCTGCCGACTCGCTGAGGACGACGTGGACGGCCTTATCGAGCTTATCGAGAAGTATGACAACTCACCCGAACCGGTCGAGAATGTCGAGATCGAAACGCGAGAGTTGAACGTCGATGAGCAGGATTGGCTGGATAAAGGTCGGGAGATGGACGGGAAATTCGACCGACTATGCACCTTTGCCGAGAAAGGTGGTTATCCGAGGGATCATGACCTTGAATTTGGCAAAGACCGGTCGAAGGCCGAAACAGCCCTGGCACAAAAGCTGATGTGGATCTTTGGTAGTTTTCCTAACCCTGAAGATACAGTTCAGCAAGTAATGAACCAACTGAGTCCTCCGAGATGGTCTACCTCTGGCGACTTTTACCGTGACTCGGTTCTTACTGCTGCGATGAAATATACTCTCGATATTGGGGAATGCTACAAGGGAGGACAAAACGACAAATCAACCCGGGGAGTCGTCCAGAAACAAGCTGCCTTCATCATATGGGTCGCCGATAAAGCGTTTGACGACAAGTTTCGGACGAAAGAGATTGTGAATCATGGCTTAGTTGGTGTGAAGAGGGATCAAGTTGTGAAGGTGCTCCGAGATCTTGAGAAAGTGGGTATATTGAAACACCAACGACAGGGGCAATATGAATACTGGATCAAGCAAACAGATATCCCGACCAGTGGATCGATCCATGAAATGTTTCTGGAGAATTACATAACTGAAGGAGAATTAAAGAAGCAACGTGCTGATTATCTTAGTAAGATGGAGGAAGAAGAGGTACAGTATACTAGTACTACTGTAATATAGTATAATATGCGGTATACTAAGGAAGGATAGTTTCTATACTTACGTCAACCCAGACAAAGCTCCCCTCTTGCGATTCTTTATATACCTTTCCTAATTTTGGATAAGATGATTTGACGATGGATTTCGATAAGATATCTCATCAATCCTATTGCAATCCGAAATAACCTATCTAGCGCTCTCGCTGTCGAATCCTCTTAGAGTGTTATTGGCCACAAAAACAAGGAATCGCTATATGAGTCTGCTGTGGCTTCTGTGAGGAGATGGGTCAGACCTAATTAGGCTAGTATGGACATTAGATACGATTCACTTCCACTCCAGACTGATTACCTTTTTAAAGTAACAATTCGAATCAAAAGTATGAACTGCCTTATTTGTGGCAAGAATCGAACTTTCGAGGGCTCACTCGTTCGCAGAGAACAACCAGCAGAAGGAGTAGGAGTCATCTGTCAGCGTTGTTTTAGCAAGCTGAAGCAAAATCGCCCGGATGCATTTGGATGTGGGTATAACACGTCAGATAATCCATGCTCAAATGAGGGTGTTTACACAACCAGAAAAACGGAGGAAATGCGTGATCTGGAACCGGAACCATCCGAAATGACTCCTCTCCCTGATGAACCTCTTTTGTGCGAAGATCATTTTAAAAGTGTGGAAGAGGGGCAGAGACCGCCCTGGTTCCGGTAAGAGGCTGATGCAAGTTGAGCAGATGAATACTAATATATCACGGCTTAGCAGGCCACAGTAGAGTCTAGAAAAGAAATTATCCTTGAGGGAAGGTTTAAGCCCTTCGAGATCTAGCGTCATAGTCCAAATCGGATTCGAACAAGTATGGATGAACACAGATAAGCAAATTTATTAGCAAAGGTTTATTATAGTTAAATTGAATAATTCATCTGGTTATGAAAACAACCCGAAGAAAGATATTAGGATCAATGGCAGCAGTGGCAGCGGTTGGAGTCGGCGCAACTCAAGTTATGGGTGCTGATGGAGAAGAAATATCTATCATTATTAGTGAAATTAACGCTGAAGATGAATACATTGTCCTCAAGAATGACGGAGATAGCAATGTCGACATTGGGGGGTACACCCTTGCCTTCGAATATTCGAATAAACAATACAACCAACGACGTAAGTTGCCCGAGGGGACGACAATTCCAGCGGATGAGACATTGACTGTCGCCACGGGTGCGAAAGAAGTCAGTGGCGCGGTAGTAGTCGAACGTCCATATGAAGGTGAAGTACTCAACAACGAACGTGAAGACGTGATTGCGCTTCTCGATACGGATGGGAACGTCGTTGCCACGTCTGAAGAAACTCCAGAGGAAACTACGACCACAGAGGAGACCACCACTGAAGAAAGTGGAAACGACGACTCGGAAGATACCACTTCGGACGAGACTACAACTGATGGATCTGACGATGGTGATTCGAATGGTGGATCCTCCGACGATAGTAGCGAAGAAACGGAGTCCACGGGATCGGAAGAATCGTCGTCCGAAAGCGATTCGGAAGATGACTGCTAAGCCGAACCACCACTCTACTGACTACGTTTTTGTGAGCATTCACGGCGACAGTTGCACTGCAAGACGACGATATTCGGCGTCTTTTGCTAAATCACAAAAGCTTCGGTAAAAATGCGATCGAATGTCCCCTCGATAAAGTTGGTTAGTCTTGCAGATTTATCCTTGATGTTCTGTTTGATAGTTTGCAAGATGTCGCCTTTAGTTTGTGGCATAACTGGCATGGTTCACGGAGATCAGCGATAACTCCGCATGACCTTTTGACGCTCCGAGAGCGACGAGCAGGCGCGACACGCGAATACCTCGTTGTCGTTGTCCCCGAAGACTCGGGCGAACTGGAGGCTAACCTCCTCGCTACAGGCACATCGAGGCTCAGCCTCATGATCACTGTTGTCTTCACCCAACCACTCCCGATAACACTCGGGAGGACTCTCGTCCACCGACCAATCCTCAAAAATAGATTGAGATGCACTCATTCCCGGGCCTCACGGTCCTGTCGTAGTGCCTCGACCAGTCGCTCCTTAGCGGACATTTCGTCATCGTCGCCTTTCCCGTCCACCTGCTCAATTCCTCCTGACAATTCCTCGGTCTCCCCAGTGGATCGATGTGCCTCGGCGAGGGGCGACTTGCTCATATCTTCCGTTTTGTTGTCGTGGATGTCTCTCCGGAGAGCGGCATCGAGTTTTTCACGAGGAGTCATCTCATCCTCGCTGTCGTCCTCCTGGGGCGCCTCCTGGCGGCTCTGTGCCATTGCTTTCGGGGATGGGTCTGATAGCTCCTCGACCTCTCTGTCCTCGTCATCGAGGGAGGCAAGCTCCTCCTCGACTCGATCCGCAGCAGTGGACCAAGCACCAGATCGATCGCCTCGATAGTGACGCAATCTCCGTTCGAGGATTTCTCTCTCGGTCATTTCCTCTTCGTCGTCTTCCTCGTCATCCTCCTTATTCTCGAAGTGATCCCTAATGAGCTTGAGAGCGGCCTTACGACTGTCGCCACTCGATAGCTCCTCCGTTTCACCCTCGATCTCCCCTCGAAGTTCCTCGTTCTCCTTTTGAAGCTTCTTAAGGGCAGTCTTTTTGACGACAATCAATTCCGAAGGATCCACGTCATGCTTATTGATCTCTTCGACAAGATGCTCGACCATTTGCCGATCGACGCTCATTCGCCGTCACTCCCAGCAACCACATGCTTGACAGACCTGTTCTCCGCATTTAGATTAGATTCCAATCTCCTCATTCGAAACTCTATTATAATATAAGTATTACTCGTATATAATACTTTCGAAAGAGTTATATATGATGTGGTGCGAAAGTATAAGCACGGGGATTATCCCCCGTGAAAATCGAAGGTAAGTCGCTTCCGGCGATTTCTTCCATAATAGTAGAAATTTTGGAGGCCTAACCAAGTCATCTCTTGGAGGGTCCTGTTCAACCCTCTTCTTCTTCATTCGTGGCGATTTCGGCTATCTTTTGACGATATATTTTTTGTGCAATATTTTTCGCAGAGCTTTTTCGATATCGACTTTCGAAATGGCGACTAGCTGGACGCATTTTTGCATCAATACGAGGACCTACCAGTTCGTAGCTGTATTTTTGACACTTTTTTGCTCGCAATTCGATCTGCAATATCTTAGCTCACAAATTAAGTGACTGGCGCACAATATATAATTTGTAAGTCAAAAATGAGAGAAATCGGTGGTAGCATGATCCTCGTCGCGGTTGGTATCTCAATCTTCGTCCTCGTGGGGATGGCAATTATTGGGAGATGGGAGAAGTGGGCGGTGTTCGGGGCGATTATGATGTTCGTGACGGCGATGCTTGCGCTTTTAGCTTAGAGATTATTTATCGTCTTCAAGAAGTCGCCAGATAACATCCTCGTACGATTCACCGCCCTTCTTTCGGTCTTATAATTCGTCGGCGAGTTCATCAGATACCTGGATGGATGTTTTACCCATATTTTACAATAGATCACTTCGTGTTATTGTACCCTCGAACTATAGAACCATAGCTTTTTGATGAATTCATTGAATATCAACTAAGTATGAAATCCCGTGTAGAATATGAGTGCCGTTCAGGGAATCGTTGGTATTAAGCCGGTTAATACACCTAAGTTCAAGTTTGAGCGAAAATTCAATAATTGGTAATATGGGCATGGGAAACATTTATATTGGATAAATATAAATATATTTACATGACATCCTTATCAGATGTACCCGAGATTGTGTATACAAACGATCAATTGATAAATAGATTGTATGATTACTTCAACGAAGGCGAAATTCAAGAAGTGGTTGATCGATCTTTGGAATCCGAATCTACAACGAAAGGGGCAGGATTGAAGAAGATCATAAGTATGCAGTTTAATCGTACTTCCGGAGAAGAGGAGGAATCAGAACGCATTCGTCAAATGAATATCATCGGAAAATTTGCTATACTTCATAGTATTCTCAAAGATGAAGATGACATAATATACCTTGATACCATAACTAATGCAGAACGAGATGATTTAAACAATGGAGACTTTGTTCAAGTGAAAGGTCGAATCACTTCATCGCCAATAAACGAACTGCAAGGGAAAATTGAGCAATTCTGGCCATACATAGAGATGTTTGGCATGGAAGACGAGCAAATTGATAGTGATGAGGAAATGTCATTAAGCCAAGTGATGGAGTTCATTGATGAACTTGCTTCTGGAGAGGATATTTATCGAGTAAGCAAATCATCAGATTCCCTTGATTCTGATTTGGTATTCTATCTGAACTCAGATGAATTAGGGGAATCGCTCTCCAGATACACAGAATATCAAGTTCTTGGACGGATAGAACACGTATTCGAAGAAGGAGAAGAAGAATGGCTATTAGATCTGGCTGAAATGATGCCAGGAAATGACCGTGAAGCCAGAACAGAACGGAGAAAAGCGATAAAAGGACTGGCAGATGCTTTCTCGGACATGCTTGAGCGAGATGTCCGAGATTCGGATTTCAAGATTGGGTATCCCGATATCCAAATCAGACCGATGGCGATCTACATTCATTGAATTACAATCATTTTTTCACTGGCGCAAAAATATAGGATTCTCATGTATTAATCGTATCTTATCATGTTCATCATGACCGAGAGACTGGCGACGCCGACGACGAGTGCGATGACCAGTCGAATCGGCAGGCCTTCGATTGCGCGGTCGTCCGACCGAAACCGCTGACGTGTGGACATGGTTCGGACTGGTTCCGGTTTTGAATATAAACATTCGTGCGAGCCTTTATCCGAAAAGACGGAACCACTCCCTGCCATGACGGAGGTTTTGGGGCGAACCGACGACCGCGGAATTTCGGGATTGCTCGGCCACTACCGCGCCAGACGGTAGTACAGGTGCATCGGTACAAATCGACCTCGACGGTCCGCATGTCGCGCTGGTGGTCGGCAAACGAGGCTACGGGAAATCGTACACGCTCGGCGTACTGGTGGAGGAACTCGCCGATGCGGAGAGAATTGCGCCGGTCGTCGCCGACCCGATGGGTGCGTTCACGACATTTGCCGAAGTTTCGGGATTCGAGGTCATTTCTGAGCCGTGCGTTTCCGCCGCCGCGCTTTCGCCGCGCGCGTGGTGTGAGTTGCTCGGCCTCGACCGCGAAAGTCCGACCGGGTCGTTGGTGTGGCGGGCGGTCGGCGAATCGAGGACGCTCGCGGAAATGAACGACTACGTTGAGAACACCGACGCAAACCGGGCGACCCGTCGCGCCGCACGAAATCACCTCGCGCTCGCGGAGTCGTGGAATACTTTCTCGCCGGACGGTCTCACCGCGGAGCGATGCGTCGAACCGGAGTTGGGTGTCGTTCTCGACTGTTCGGGTTACGACAGCGCGCCGATGAACGCCGTAATTCGGGCGGTTGCGGAGGAGTTGTACCGCGCCCGGATCGCCGAATCGATTGGAAAACTACCGTGGTTGGTGGTGGACGAAGCACACACCTTCTTCGGCGGTATCGCCGACTCCGCGCTCAGAACCATCATTACCCGAGGGCGACACCCCGGTGTTAGTTTAGTCGCTGCGACGCAGCGTCCCGCCGTGCTTCCCGAGGTTGCGATTTCGCAGTCCGACCTGCTCGTGATCCCATCGGCTAACCTCGCGTCACGACCGAGATGCGCTCGCGCACGCTCGTCCGACCTACATGCGAGAGTCGTTTTCCGACCGAATGCCGGAAACTCCCGGTTCTGCCGTCGTCGTGGACGATGCGACCGAAAGCGTTCACGCGGTGCGGATTCGGAAGCGGCGGGTCGAGCACGGCGGTGGAAGTCCGAGTGCGAGTGAACGTAGTTCCGATGAAAACGAACTCCGAAAAAGATAGGTTGCGCTGTCGATTGCAGTCGAACACGAGCGATGAACCTCGCTTACCGGCGACACGTCGGGAACTGCCTCCGGGCTGATGGGTTCTACGATGACACGATGTCGGTACACAACTCACGTGCGCTGAAGCGCCTCGAACCGGTTTTTCTCATCGCAGCCGGCGGCTTCGTCGGCGCTGCTCTGCGGTACGCGGTGAGCGGTGCGCTTCCCGGAGGATTTCCGTGGGGGACGCTCGCGGTCAACGTCGCCGGGAGTTTCGCGCTCGGCGTGCTGTTGTACGAAGCGCATCTGGCCGATAGGCTGTCGCCCGAAACCCGACTGATCGTCGGCACCGGCTTTCTCTCTTCGTTCACCACCTACAGCACCTTCGCGGTGCAAACCGCGGGATTGTCGCCGATGTTCGCGGTGCTCAACGTGGGGGCGAACTACGTCCTCGGGTTTCTGGCCGTGCTTCTTGGTCGGCGAGTCGTCGGGGGTGTCGTCTCGTGAATCCCGTCGTTCTCGTCGGCGTTGGCGGAGTGTTCGGCGCGCTGAGTCGCCATCTCGTCGGGCAGAAATTGTCAGGCCAAGCTCACGGAACCTTCGCGGTGAACGTCCTCGGAAGTTTCGTTCTCGGCGCACTGACCGCTTGCTTGATGACCGACCCGGCACTGCTCACGCTGTTCGGAACCGGATTTTGTGGTGCCTTTACCACGTTCTCCAGTTTCGCGTTCGAAACGGTTCGATTGTACGAGCGGGGGAAACGCAGAGAAGCGGTCGCCAATGCGACACTCAACCTCGTCGGCGCATTGGCGGCGGTCGCAGTGGGCAATCTCACCGCCACCGTGATTTCGCTCTGATTGTCGGATTCTGCCGCGCATATCGATTCCACAGGACGATAGCGGAGGGCGTCAGGAAGATGGCGGTGAGATAGGAGTAGAAGATGCTCAGGGCGGTTACGAGGCCGAACTGGCCGAGAACCGGCGTGATTGCGAGAACGAGGATTCCGGTTCCCGAAATCGTGGTGAGCATGCTCCCCGTCAGCGCGCCGCCCGTGCCGCGGACGGTTCGGGTGAGTGCGGCGAACACGTCTTCGTTCGATTCCCCATCAGTCTGTGCATTCGCCTTTTCATCGTACTCGTCGGTGAATCGGTGGACGACGTGGGCCGAATAGTCCACGCCCAACCCCAGTGCGATTGCGAGAACGGTCGCGGTCAGAGCGTTGAACGGAATCCCGAGCAGTCGCATCGTCCCCGCGAGCAGGGACACCGCGACGACGATTGGGAAGAGGTTGATAACGCCGAATGCGACGCGTCCAACGAGGATACGATAGAGAACCACGAGGAAAATCGCCGTCGCGGCAAGCGCCGTCGCCAAACTTCGAATCGCGGAGGTGAAGATGGTCGCCGCGATGGACTGGAAGACGACTATCTCGCCGGTCGCAACCGCGTCGAATCGATAACGGTCGGCGACGAGGCGGGCATCCCGCGTAATCGCGTCCTGCGAAGCGCCGCTTTTCGTGGAGTAGATGACCTGCGCGCTCCGGCGGTCTTCCGAGATGAATTCGAGCGCTTGCTCCCGGGCGGGAGAGTCGAGCAGTCGGTCGTAAATCAACGCCAAATTATCGTCCGGCACGCCGTCACCGTTGATATCGTTTCGTTCGACCAGTCGCCGAAACTCCGCGGACTGTTCGCTGTAGCCCTGAATAACCGTGATGATACTTTCCGAATCGGCCTGTCGGCCGGATGAGAGGAACGAATCCGGCGGATTTCGGTTGGCGTGTTGAATCGATTCGAGGGCGTAATCCTCCCGTAACGGCCCCTCGACGTAAATCGTCACGGTGTCGTCCTCGGCGGAGGCGAACTTCTCCTCCAAGAAGTTCGTGAGTTCCGTTACGGTGTACGTTTCCGGCGCGAACGGTTCCGGAAGTGCTTCGAGGTACGCGGGCGTCTCCTCCGGCGGGAGGAAGTCATCGTTCGAAAACGTCGTGTCGATTCCGGTTGCGTAGATGCCCGAAACGACGGTGAGGACGACTGCAATCGCGACGACGACGGCGGCACCCCGGCGAGCGAGTACAACGCTGCTCGATAAGGTTCGACCCAACAGCGAGCCCTCTTCCCCCAGCGGTCGCTCGCCGAACGTCGGCAGATGGAATCGAATGCGAAGGTCGTCAGTGACGACCTTCGCGGCCGGAAGGAAGATGCCGAAGATGAGGAAGGTAAAGACGATGCCGATGGCCGCGACCACCCCGAACTCCTGAATCGGTTGGAGGCGACTCGTTACGTTCGACGCGAACCCGAGAACCGTGGTTCCGGTGACGATGAAAAACGCGACGAGCAGCTGATCCGTCGCGCGGCGCATCGACGGTTTCACGCCCGCTCCGGTGACCCGCTCCTCGCGGTAGCGGTTGATGGTGTGGATTCCGTAGTCGATTCCTACGGCGAGCAGGAGCGGCGGCACGGCGACCAACAGCTGCGTGAAGGGGATGCCGACGATTCCCATGAATCCAAGCGTCCAGACGATGGTCATCACCAGCGAGACGACGCCTAAAACGAGGTCTACCGGGTCGCGGTAGGCGAACAGCAGAAAGATGAAAATCAGTATTCCGGCGGCGGGGATGACGATGATGAGCGAATCGAACGTGACGCTCGACAACTCGTCCGTGAGAATGCCGCTTCCGAACAGTCGAATGTCGCTATCGACGGAACCGACGACGGACTGCGAGCGAATCTGAATCGCGGCGAGCGGATCGGTTTCCGGCGACGCTTCCGCGCCCGCTTCTTGCGACACGCCGCGCGGAATCGCGTGTTCGACGATGCCGATAGTCGCCGAGGCGGATGCCGACCGGCGATTGAAATCCTTGCTCAACAGCGCCCGAAATCCGGGATTGGTTGCGGCTTGGCGAACCGCGATTTCGATTTCGGTCGACGTCGCCCGATTCAGAACGCGAATCTGGTCTTCGAGCGTCGTCGCGTTCGGGTCGAGCGTTTGGGCGACGATTCCCGCGGCGCTCGCCGTGGACGCGACGCGAAGTTCCTCCCGTTGTTCGAGTCGGTACTGCGCCGTCAGCATCGCCACCAGCTCGGGTTTCGACAGCACGTTGCGACCGCTTTGGATGAGTTGCGTGCTTCCGTTTTCGGCCTCGAACGGTTGCGTAAATTCCTCGTTTACGTTCTCGAACGCTTCCAGCGCGGGACTGTCCTCGGTGAACTGACTCGTCCCGGCCTCGGTCGAAACGCGGGTGAGTCCGACGCCGAACACGGCGGTCAGGACGAGAAACGCCAGCAGGACGGTTTTCGAGCGACCGACGATCCACTCGTCGGCCCAGTCGATGACTGCTTGGTAGTCAACCACCACGCCCACCCCGCCCACCCCGCCACCTCCGGAGTGCGACGAATCCGCCGACACCCACGAGGACGACTCCGAGGACGAGAATCAGGGGAAGTAAAATTCCGCCGCTCAGGAACGAAAGGAGGTCGTTCCCTTCCGATTCGGTCACCCGCACCGGAACTTCGTAGGTGTCCGAAAGCTGGCTCTCCCCGTCGGGCCGCTCGTACTGGAAGTCGATCGACATGGGATACGTTCCGGCCAGCGCTCCCCCCTCCGCGCTCAGGCTGAACGCAATCGTTGCCGATTCGTTCGGTTCCAATCGCGCGATGAACGCTTGGTCTTCTTCGAGCGTGAGCGGACTATCGACGAACGCCCGGGCGTCGATATTGCGGAGCGTTCTGTCGTCGTTGTTCGTGACGACGAGCGAGACGGTCGAACTCGACCCCTGTTCGACCGACTCGGTTCGCGGTTCGACGACGAACTCGTCTCGCTGGGGTGCGACTCGCACCATGGTTTCGAGCGGTTTGCTCTGGCGCGAATCCCCGTCCTGGTTCTGATAGCGCACGACGAACGAGAACTGCCGCGGCCCGCGGTCGGTGTCGTCGCTCACATCTACTCGATAGCGAATCGGTTCCGATTCGCCGGATTCGAGCGTTCCGAGGGCGTACTCCGTCTCCCGCGGAAAGACGTTCTCGCCCTGCGACCGAAGGACGAGTACCGCGTTCTCCGCGACTTGCGGCCCTTCGTTGGTGACGCTTCCGGTGACGACTCCTTCGTCGCCGACGCGGAGCGTGCTGTTCACGTCGGTGAGCGAAAACGATTGCTCCGGAGCCGGGATGACGCCGATGAGTTGCGATTCGGTTTGATTCCGCGAGCCGTCTTCCCCGTAGGATACGGAGATGCTGAAGGGGTAACTGCCGCCGACGGTGTCGTTGCTCGCCGTCACCTGATATTCGACCCGCACGTCCTCGCCCGTCGCCCATTCGCTGACGAACTGGCTGGCGTTCCCCGACTCCCCGAGTCGAAGTTGGTCGCTTTGTGACTGCAAAGAGACGACGGCGTCGCTAACGTCGCGTCCCGTGTTTTCAAGTGTGAGCGAGATGGTTCCCGTATCACCCGCCTGCACGTTCGAGGAGATGTCCATCACCTCGAACCGCTCCAACCGTATCGGCTCCGTGGGTTGAACGTCGAACGTGTACGGCCCTGTTCGCTCCCGCGAACCGTTGGCGGTCGTGTACGAAATAAAAGCCTGAAACGGATAGTTCCGTATCTCCGCGAACTCCTCCGCGAGCAGTCTGTACGTAACCGTTCGTCGTTCCCCGGTAGACCAGTTGCCGCCCGACTGGTTCGCGTTCTGTGCCTCGCCGAACCGAACGCTTTCGTTCGGCGACTGGACGGCGATTCGTGCGTTCGAGATGTCTTTCCCGGTGTTTTCGAACGTGAGCGAGAGGTTGCCGCTTCCGTCTACCGGAACGTTCGACGCGACGGAGACGAGTTCGAAATCCGCGGTTGCCTCCGCGTCCGCCGGTTGCGTCTGCTGTTCGATATCCGCGTTGGAGTGGGTTCCTTCCGTAGCGATCCCACCCGCGACGACCGAACCCTGCGTAACGAGCAGCATTGCGACGAAAATCGGAACGAGCGACTCGCGATTCATCTTCGATAGGTCACCCGTCGCTTCGGTTGCTCCACTCCCCACCTGCTGTTCGACGTGAGAAGGAAGCGTTTCCGTACGCTCCGTTCCCTATCTGGCGTCATTTGTCCCCCTTCCCCCTCTCCTGTCACGTCGCGGTGATTCCTATAGGTTTGCCTCCCGTTCGATATTTCTCCGGTCGTTCGTGTCGTCCAGATGCTCATTTCGGACGAGAAGCATTTCGTACGATTGACCCCAAGCGTCGTATTTTCGAGGAGAGATAGCCGTGGCGAGCGTAACGAGTTTGTTCGAACGGTACTCGACGCAAACGCCTCGCTCAAGAGTTGAAATTTGAAAAAGCGCCCGAGGCGGGATTTGAACCCGCGTCACAACCGTGACAGGGTTGTATGATGGGCCACTACACCACCCGGGCCTTTAACGCAGTTATCTCTTTTTCGCGCCATTATTAAGGGGTGTCGATTTACTTCTCCTTTGTCAATCTATCACATCAATGTGATACAAGCCATCGCTCTGACTATATTCTGCCATCAAACTCGTAATCCGCTGCCCAATTAATCGAAGGGTGGTTTATTTTGGCGTTGAATCGGAGTTCCATCTTTTGTTCAGTCGCCTCCTCGATCTGTATCCAACAGAGTTCTTCATTTTCCGGGTATCGAACCAGGAACGCATCTACTTCTCCGTGATGCGTATTTTCGTGATATTTTCTTTCTTTCGTAATTTGAGTATGTGTATTAAATTGCATTGTCCCTTCTTTGTTAGTCCATGCCGTTTTGCACTGAACTCGATAGAGTGACCCATTGTCGTCTACTATAATGTCGTATTTATCGTTGTCTCCAATCGGAATTGAAACGCTGTATCCGTGAGAAATTAGTGCATGAATTATTTTTGCTTCTGTTTCGTCATCTTTGTCTTTCGTGTTCACTGTGAACACTTTCCCCTGTGAAATTACTATGGATTGATGATTGTAAATATAGTCGTTAACGACAAAATAGACGATAATAGTCATATACCCTCTACTAGTAATACGCTACTTCTGAGAAGTTGCTTTCTATGAATATATCTGGAAGCAATTGAGTACTCACCAAACAAGTCACTTCTCAATCGTAACTTCGTTAGAAAACGCCCGAGGCGGGATTTGAACCCGCGTCACAACCGTGACAGGGTTGTATGATGGGCCACTACACCACCCGGGCATGTGACGCAGTTCATCCTTTCTGGCTTGTACGCTTAAGGCTTTCCAAACAAAGGCAGCGTGTCGGAGCGAACCGTGATACGAGACGACTCCCCCCATGCCAAAATAATTTATACCAGAACGAAGTAGATAATGGCGTTAGAGAACTGCCCGCATGGTGTGGGGTGCGATAGCCGGGCGTGTGCGCGCTACTTAGCAAGCCTTAAATGAGTGCCGCCAGTAATACCCTGTAGTATCTCGTGATAGCCATTTCTCCCGCTGGTCAGAAAATCGCGCACACATGGTAGACGTAAGCCAACACAAGATGGTTCCGGAGCACTCCATCGTCGATGAGGGCGAACTCGATGAAGTGCTCGAGGAATACGAAATCAAGAGTACAGACTTGCCAAAAATCAAGCGGACGGACCCTGCGTTGCCTGACGACGCGGAAATCGGCGACGTTATCAAAATCGTTCGTGACTCTCGGACGACTGACAGGGCAGTCGTATACCGACTCGTGGTGGAATAATGCAACAGGAAGACCGACGCGCACTATCGAGACAGTATTTCTCGAAAGAACGACTCGCAGAGCATCACTACCGCTCGTTTAACTCCTTCCTGACTCGCGGCATGCAGGAAGTTGTGACCGAGAAAGGCACTATCGACACGGACATCGGCGACAAGGAGGGCGAAGAACCGGTGTTCGTGGAACTCGGCGACGTTCGAGTCGTCACTCCGCGCGTGCGTGAGGCGGACGGGAGCGAAGAGCTTCTCTACCCGCAGGAAGCACGCCTCCGCAACATCACTTACGCCGCGCCGGTGTTCATGGAGATGACCATCGTCAAAGGCGAAGGCGACGACAAGCGAGTCGTCGATACGACCGAAACGAAGGTCGGCCGGATGCCGATTATGGTCGGCTCCGAGAAATGTAACATCGCCAACTTCGAAGAGGAGGATTTGGTCGAAATCGGTGAAGACCCGGCGGATCCGGGCGGCTACTTCATCGTCAACGGCTCCGAGCGTGTGCTGATGACCTCGGAAGACCTCGCGCCGAACAAGATTCTCGCCGAGTACGACACGAAGTACGGCGACGAGATTCAGGTCGCGAAAACGTTTAGCCAGCGCCGCGGATACCGCGCGCTGGTGCTTGTAGAGCGAACCCGTGACGGCCTGCTCGAAGTGTCGTTCCCGTCTGTTTCGGGAAGCGTCAACTTCGTCACGCTCGTTCGCGCACTGGGGTTGGAGTCGGACGAGGAAATCGTCCACCGCGTCTCCGACGACCCAGAAATCGTGAAGTTCATGCTGGAAAATCTGGAGGCTGCGGAAGTCCAGACCCAAGAGGAAGCAATCGAATCGCTCGGAAAGCGAGTCGCCTCCGGACAGGGCAAAAACTACCAGCTGAAACGGGCGAACTACGTCATCGACCGCTACCTTCTGCCGCACCTCCACGAAGACGGTGTCGAGGAAGAGGAAGTGCGCATCAACAAGGCGTACTACCTCGCTCGGATGGCCGAGGCGTGTTTCGAACTCGCGCTGGGCCGACGCGATTCGGACGACAAAGACCACTACGCCAACAAGCGACTGAAGGTGTCCGGCGACCTGATGAAAGATCTGTTCCGCACGGCGCTGAACAAGTTGGCGCGTGACGTGAAGTACCAGCTCGAACGCGCGAACATGCGTAATCGTCAGCTGTCGGTGAACACCGTCGTTCGTTCCGACGTGCTGACCGAGCGACTCGAACATCCGATTGCGACCGGGAACTGGGTCGGTGGTCGCTCCGGCGTGTCCCAGTTGGTCGACCGTACAGACTTCATGGGCGTGCTGTCGCACCTTCGCCGTCTGCGCAGTCCGCTTTCGCGGAGCCAACCGCACTTCGAGGCGCGCGACCTGCACGCGACCCAGTGGGGTCGCATTTGTCCCTCCGAAACGCCGGAAGGGCCGAACTGTGGGCTGGTGAAGAACTTCGCGCAAGCGATGGAGCTCAGCCAGAACATCGAGGACGAACAGGAACTGAAACAGGAACTCTCGTCGATGGGCGTCGAGGGCATTCCAGGAATCGAGAGCATCGAAGGGAGCGCAGACTAAATCATGAGTCAGGGACGAGAAGCAAAAGTGTACGTCAACGGGAGCTTGGTCGGGACACACCCCGACCCGGAACAGCTTGCAAACCAAGTACGGGAGGCGCGCCGCCGCGGCGACGTGAGCGAGATGGTGAACGTTTCGGTCAAAGACCGTACCCGCGAAGTCATCATCAACGCCGACGCGGGGCGTGCCCGCCGACCGCTCCTCGTCATCGAGGACGGCGAGCCGCTCATCACGGAAGAGGAAATCGAGGCCGTCAAAGGGGGCAATTTCTCGTTCGAGGAGCTCGTCGAGCGCGGCAAAATCGAGTTCATCGACGCCGAGGAAGAAGAGGACATCTACGTCGCGGTTGACGAGGGTGACCTCAACGAAGACCACACGCACCTCGAAATCGACCCGCAGCTCATCTTCGGCATCGGTGCCGGGATGATTCCGTACCCCGAGCACAACGCCAGTCCGCGCATTACGATGGGATCGGGGATGATGAAGCAGTCGCTCGGTCTGCCCGCGGCGAACTATCGAATTCGACCGGACACGCGCCAGCACCTCTTTCACTATCCGCAGCTGTCGATGGTGAAGACGCAGACGACGGAGCAAATCGGCTTCGACGACCGTCCCGCGGCGCAGAATTTCACCGTCGCCGTGATGAGCTACGAGGGGTTCAACATCGAGGACGCGCTCGTCCTCAACAGCGGTTCGGTCGACCGCGCGCTCGCGCGGTCGCACTTCTTCCGCACCTACGAGGGCGAGGAACGCCGTTACCCCGGCGGTCAGGAAGACCGATTCGAAATTCCGAGCGACGACGTTCGCGGCGCCCGCGGCGAGGACGCGTACACGCATCTGGACGAGGACGGGTTGGTCAACCCCGAGACGCGCGTCGACGAAAACAGCGTTCTGCTCGGCAAGACGAGTCCGCCGCGATTCCTCGAAGAGCCGGACGATATGGGCGGTCTGTCGCCGCAGAAACGCCGCGAAACGAGCGTGACGATGCGCTCGGGCGAATCCGGCGTCGTTGACACGGTCACGCTGATGGAGGGCGAAGACGGTTCGAAGCTCTCCAAGGTGTCCGTTCGTGACGAGCGAATCCCGGAACTCGGGGATAAATTCGCATCGCGGCACGGACAGAAAGGCGTCGTCGGTCACATCGCGCCCCAAGAGGACATGCCCTTCACGCAGGAGGGTGTCGTCCCCGACCTTATCGTCAACCCGCACGCGCTCCCGTCGCGCATGACGGTCGGGCACGTTTTGGAGATGATCGGTGGCAAAGTCGGTGCGCTCGAAGGACGTCGCGTGGACGGAACGGCGTTCACCGGCGAAGACAAAGAAGAACTCCGCTCGGCGCTCGAAGAGCGCGGGTACAAATCCTCGGGAAAGGAAATCATGTACTCCGGCGTGACGGGCGAGAAGATCGAGGCGGAAATCTTCGTCGGCACCATTCTGTACCACAAGCTGTACCACATGGTATCGAACAAGCTCCACGCCCGGTCGCGCGGACCGGTGCAGGTGCTGACCCGCCAACCGACCGAAGGGCGCGCCCGCGAGGGTGGCCTTCGTGTCGGAGAGATGGAGCGCGAGGTGCTCATCGGACACGGTGCGGCGCTGGCGCTCAAAGAACGACTTCTCGACTCTTCCGACCGCGAGTGGATTTACGTCTGCGGTCAGTGTGGAATGAGCGCAGTCGAGAACATCGACCAGAACCGCGTGTACTGTCCGAATTGCGAGGAGGAGACGGACATCCACGAAATCGAGATGAGCTACGCGTTCAAGCTCCTACTCGACGAGATGAAGGCGCTCGGAATCGCGCCGCGACTCGAACTGGAGGACGCAGTCTAACATGGCAACAAATCAAACTCCCAAAGAAATCGGCTCCATCAGCTTCGGCTTGATGGATCCGGAGGAGTACCGCGAGATGTCGGCGACGAAAATCATCACCGCCGACACCTACGACGACGACGGGTTTCCAATCGACATGGGACTCATGGATCCCCGACTGGGCGTCATCGACCCCGGTCTGGAATGTAAGACCTGCGGGCAACACTCCGGGTCGTGCAACGGTCACTTCGGTCACATCGAACTCGCCGCACCGGTCATCCACGTCGGCTTCACGAAACTCATCCGAAGACTCCTTCGCGGCACCTGCCGCGACTGTTCTCGACTTCTCCTAACCGAGGAGGAACAAGAAAAGTATCACGGGATGCTCACGCGGACGAAGGAACTCGGCAATGACATCACCGACGTGACGAAGGCGGCGATTCGAGAGGCTCGAAAGAAAGACCGCTGTCCGCACTGTGGCGAAGTCCAGTACGACATCAACCACGAGAAACCGACGACCTACTACGAGGTTCAACAGGTTCTCACGAGCGAGTATTCGGAGCGCATCGCAACAGCGATGCAGGGTCGAAATGAGGAAGGCGAGGAGGACGAAGACCGCGACCCAATCGCCCCGCCGGAACTCGCAGAAGAGACGGGCATCGACCTCTCGCGCATCAACCAAATCGTCTCGGGAGAATTCCGTCCGCGGGAGGAAGACCGCAAGGCCATCGAGAAAGCACTGGACATCGACCTCACCACCGAGGACATGAACAAGCTGATGCCCTCGGACATCCGCGATTGGTTCGAGGACATCCCAGACAGCGACATCGAAGCGCTCGGTATCGACTCCGACCGCTCGCGGCCCGAGTGGATGATTCTCACCGTCCTCCCGGTGCCGCCGGTCACTGCTCGGCCGTCGATTACGCTGGACAACGGTCAGCGTTCCGAGGACGACCTCACCCACAAGCTGGTGGACATCATCCGTATCAACCAGCGGTTCATGGAGAACCGCGAGGCGGGTGCCCCGCAACTGATTATCGAGGACTTGTGGGAACTGCTCCAGTACCACGTCACGACGTTCATGGACAACGAGATTTCGGGCACGCCGCCAGCCCGTCACCGCTCCGGGCGTCCGCTGAAGACGCTTAGTCAGCGGTTGAAAGGGAAGGAAGGTCGCTTCCGTGGTTCGCTGTCCGGAAAGCGCGTGAACTTCTCGGCGCGAACCGTCATCTCACCCGACCCGACGCTCTCGCTAAACGAAGTCGGCGTGCCACAACGCGTCGCCCGCGAGATGACCCAGACGATGAACGTGACGCCGCGCAACATCGAGGAAGCCCAGCGCTACGTTCGAAACGGACCCGAGGGTCACCCCGGCGCGAACTACGTCAAACGACCGGACGGACGACGTCTCAAAGTGACTGAGAAAAACTGCGAGGAACTGTCGGAAAAGGTCGAACCTGGATGGGAAGTCAACCGTCACTTGGTCGACGGCGACATCGTCATCTTCAACCGGCAGCCGTCCCTGCACCGGATGTCCATCATGGCGCACGAAGTCGTCGTGATGCCGTACAAGACGTTCCGACTGAACACCGTCGTTTGTCCGCCGTACAACGCGGACTTCGACGGGGACGAGATGAACATGCACGCCCTCCAAAACGAGGAGGCACGCGCGGAGGCGCGCGTGCTCATGCGCGTGCAGGAACAAATCCTATCCCCGCGCTTCGGTGAGAACATCATCGGCGCGATTCAAGACCACATCTCTGGAACGTATCTGCTCACGCACGAGAATCCACAGTTCAACGAGACGCAGGCGCTCGACCTGCTCCGCGCGACTCGAATCGACGAACTGCCGAAACCGGACGGGGAGGAAGACGACGGAACGCCGTACTGGACCGGTCGGACGCTTTTCTCGGAACTCCTTCCCGACGGACTCGAACTCGAATTTACGAGTTCGGCTGGCGACACCGTCGTCATCGAGAACGGCCAACTCGTCAGCGGAACGATTGACGAGGACGCGGTCGGTGCCTTCGGCGGGGAAATCGTCGACACTATCTGTAAGGTGTACGGCGAAACCCGCGCGCGCCACTTCATCAACGAAGTCGCGACGCTGGCGATGCGCGCCATCATGCACTTTGGTTTCTCCATCGCTATCGACGACGAGACGATTCCGACGGCGGCCCAAGAGCAAATCGACGAGGCGATCGACAACGCCTACGATCGCGTCCAAAACCTCATCACGACGTACGAGAACGGCGAACTCGAATCCCTACCGGGCCGAACGGTGGACGAGACACTCGAAATGAAAATCATGCAGACGCTCGGCAAGGCCCGTGACTCGGCCGGTGACATCGCGGAAGATCACTTCGCGGACGATAACCCGGCGGTCATCATGGCCGAATCCGGTGCGCGTGGGTCGCTTTTGAACCTGACCCAGATGGCCGGCTGTGTCGGCCAGCAGGCAGTTCGGGGCGAGCGAATCAACCGCGGATACGAAGACCGAACGCTCAGCCACTTCCAAGCGGACGACCTGTCCGCGGACGCTCACGGCTTCGTGGAAAACTCCTACACCGGCGGCTTGAGTCCGCTTGAGTTCTTCTTCCACGCGATGGGTGGCCGAGAGGGACTCGTGGACACGGCGGTTCGTACCTCCAAGTCCGGCTACCTCCAGCGCCGTCTCATCAACGCGCTGTCCGAACTCGAAACGCAGTACGACGGCACAGTGCGCGACACCAGCGACACCATCGTCCAGTTCGAGTTCGGTGAGGACGGAACCTCGCCGGTTCGGGTGTCCTCCGACGAGGAGAATCCGATAGACGTGGAAGGCATCGCGGACAGAATCATAGACGAAGAGTTCGACAGCGAGAACCGCAAGCTCGAATTCCTCGGGGAACGGCAACCGCCGACGAACCTCTCCGAACACGCCGACGCACGGCAGGTGGAATCAGATGACTGAAGTTACGGACGATATGGAGGCAATCGTAGAGGACACGGAGCTTCCGCGACGCCTCAAAGACGAAGTGTACGAGACCATCGAATCGCGTGATTCGGTCTCCATTGAACAGGCAGACGAAATCGCACGCGCCGTCGAAACTCGCTACTTCAACACGCGGGTCGATCCGCTCGACCCCGTCGGAACGGTGAGCGCCCAGTCCATCGGGGAACCGGGAACGCAGATGACGATGAACACGTTCCACTACGCCGGTGTGGCGGAAATCGACGTGACCCAAGGGCTTCCGCGACTCATCGAACTCGTGGACGCCCGGAAGACGCCGGACACGCCGATGATGACGGTGTTCTTGGACGATGAGTACGCCGACAACCGCGAACGCGCCCACGAAGTCGTCTGGGAAATCGAGGCGACGAAAATCCTGGCGCTCGGCGACATATCGACCAACGTCGCCGACATGATCGTCTCCATCAACTTAAACGAGGATACGCTCGAAGAGCGGATGATTTCCCCCGACGAGGTCGCGGGCATTATCGAAGACAGCCTCGGCGTCGAAACGAACCAACAGGGCACGGTCATCGAGTTCGGTCCCGACCAGCCGAGTTACCGCAAACTCCTCCAGTTGGTCGAAGAACTCCGCGAAATCGTCTTCAAGGGTATCGAGGACATCACGCGCGTCGTCATCCGCAAGGAGAAAACGGACGAGGATGGCGAGGAGTTCGTCCTCTACACCGAAGGGTCTGCGTTCGGCGATGTTATCGAAATCGACGGCGTTGACGCCTCGCGAACCACGTCGAACAACATCCACGAGATTTACCGCAATCTCGGCGTCGAAGCGGCCCGCGAGGCCATCATCGAGGAGACGATGGACACGCTGGAAGAGCAGGGTCTCGACGACGTGAACGTTCGACACCTGATGCTCGTTTCGGACATCATGACCAACCGGGGGACCATCGAATCCATCGGTCGCCACGGTATTTCCGGAAGCAAGGAATCCGTCCTCGCGCGTGCGGCGTTCGAGGTGACGGTGAACCACCTGCTCGATGCCGCCATCCACGGCGAAATCGACGACCTGAACGGCGTCATCGAGAACGTCATCGTCGGCAAACCGATTAAACTCGGCACGGGTGACGTCGACCTCCGAATGGGTTCGGTCAGTCGCGGTGCAGAGCCTTCGGACTGATGACGATCACGCTCAGCGATACGGCACGCCAGTACATCGCCCTCTTCGAGGACGAGACGGGCGCGACGGCCCGTGACTGCGTCGTGTTGACCGAGGGGGACGAAACAACCGATGGTGATGATGCAACTCGCATCATCTTCGTCGTCAAGCCGGGCGAAATGGCGCAAGCCATCGGCCCCGGCGGCGCGAGCGTGCAGGCGGTCGAAGATCGCCTCGACGCGGACGTGGAACTGGTGGAAGACGCTGACAGCGCGGCGACGTTCGTCGCAAACGCGCTCGCTCCGGCGGAAGTCCATCACGTCACCATCAGCGAAAACGACGATACGGTGGCCTACGCCGAAGTTGAGCAGGCCGACACCGGGGTCGCCATCGGTGCGGGCGGTCGCAACATCGAGGCGGCGAAACTGCTGTCGGAACGTCACTTCGACGTGGACGACATCCAGTTGACGTAACCGGTTCGGTTTTTTTTGCGGTTGAGAACTGCGATTTTTCGCTACAACTCGCTCCTGCTGGCACGAGGCGGTTCTTGGATGACGATTTCGTTCCCGTCTGAGTCGGTCGCGACTGCTTGGACACCCCAGTCCATCTCTTCTGGTTCGTTGCGGAAATCGACGCCGCGTTCGTGAAGTTCTTCGTACGTCTCTCGACAGTCGTCTACTTCGTAAATTAAGCCGAAATCCGATCCGATTAGAGTACGCATCCGCTCTGCATCGTCGTCGTCGAATCCGTCAGGCGACATTAGAACGAGTTCGGCGTTCTCGTCTCGTTCTGGCGCAACTGCAACGAATCGTCCGTGTGGGCCTGGGTGGTCTCTCGTGATCTTGAATCCCAACTTTTCGGTGTAGAACGCGACTGCTTCGTCTTGGTCTTCGACGATACGGGTTACCATCGATAATTTCTCGAACATTGTGGTTTTCCTCGGACTTGGCCAATTTAGCCGCCTGGCTAATTTCCTGTAAAACACGCTATCGTATAAGCGTTTCTAGGGATTCGGGGACGAAGCCGAGTATTTGACTTTCCGCGAGCACGTACCGATTCGATATGCCTGACCCCGGAGACGAATTTTGGGACGAGTTCGACACTCACGAGATGATTATGGAAGCAACAGTCTGGGTGCTAGCAGAGGGGGGATACAGTGGGTTGACACTCCGAAAAATCGCGGAACGAGCAGGTAAAAACCGGGGATTGGTTCACTACTACTTCGATTCGAAGGATGACTTGCTTCAATCTCTGCTCGACCACATTTTTGACGGAATGCAACGGTTGATGGGTCTCGATGAGACGGACGAACCACTCGAACGACTGTGGACTGCGCTGAGGTTCTTCGCATACGGGCCGGGGGGCGTTGACGAGAACGGTCGCCATTACTATTTGGCGATCCTCCAACTGAAAGCCTTAGCGCCACACGATGCCGAAATTCGCCAGCGACTCACCCGGAACTATCGCTACACGGTTGATTTGATACAAGCCACCATCGAGGAGGGAATCGAACGCGACACCTTCCATTCGGTTGACCCGGAAGCAACTGCCACCTTTTTCGTCGCGGCTATTGACGGGGCACGAAGCACGGATCTTACTCTCGATACTACTACAGTGCGTGAGACGACGATGGACGGAATCGAACACGTCGTATCGGAGCTCCTCGTCGCGTCGGCAGATTCCGGTGGCTGTTGAATCGAAGTACCGACTCGAGGAGCATACACCACTTTCGGTACGCCGAACGAACCCGTTGACTCGGCTTAGACTCACTGAAACGTGTTCAAATTGCTTTATCGTACCCTTTCGAGCAACCTGCGGGCGTAACGCCAATCACAAAAGACACTGTTTAAGTAGCTCCATCAAATAGTTCACAGCATAATGGCGAACGGTAAGTACGCGGCTCGGAAGCTGAAGAAAGACCGCCAGAACCACCGGTGGTCTGACTCCGATTACGCCCGACGAGAGCGCGGTCTCGGTGAAAAATCCGATCCTCTCGAAGGTGCGCCGCAAGGCCGAGGTATCGTGCTGGAGAAAGTGGGAATCGAAGCGAAACAGCCCAACTCCGCGATTCGAAAGTGCGTCCGTGTCCAGCTTATCAAAAACGGTAAGCAGGTGACGGCGTTTTGTCCCGGCGACGGTGCAATCTCGTTCATCGACGAACACGACGAGGTCACCATTGCGGGTATCGGCGGTGCGAAGGGTCGCGCGATGGGCGACCTTTCCGGCGTCAACTACAAAGTGGAGAAAGTCAACGGCGTGAGCATGGAAGAACTTGTTCGCGGCAATGCGGAAAAACCGGTGCGATAAATCATGAGCGCAGACGAAGAACAACCGGAACCCGACGCACACGTCGGAACGGAAGGCGAAGGTGCCGCCGCGGAACTGTTCGGCACGTGGGACGTGACGAACATCGAGTTCAACGACCCGAGCACGGAACGCTACATCTCGGTGACGCCCGTCGCGCACACGATGGGTCGCCACGCCGGGAAGCAGTTCCAGAAGAGCGAAGTCAGCATCGTCGAGCGCCTCATCAACCGTCTCATGCAGACGGAAGAGAACACGGGCAAGAAACAGCAGACGATGAAAATCGTCCGTAACGCGTTCGACATCGTCCACGAGCGCACCGAGGAGAACCCAGTGCAGGTACTCGTCCGCGCGGTCGAAAACGCCGCCCCGCGTGAGGAAACCGTCCGCCTGAAGTACGGTGGCATCTCCGTCCCGAAAGCAGTCGACGTCGCGCCCCAGCGCCGCGTTGACCAGTCGCTCAAATTCATCGCGGAAGGTGCCCACGGTGCCTCGTTCAAGACCGCGACTGACGCCGAGGAGGCGCTGGCACAGCAGCTCATCGGTGCCGCGGATTACGACGTCCAGACCTACGCGATTAACCAGAAAGAAGAGAAAGAGCGCGTCGCTGCTGCGGCACGTTAAATTTCGCTACTCTCTTTGGACTCGATTTTCCCTTGTTTTCGCTCTTTCAGCGACGGCGCTTTCGGATGCAAGGGGATGTCCGAACTCGACAGTGATTCGAGTTTGCTGGTACCATCCGAAATGTTGTTTGATTGCCAGTAGCAGCTCACGAAGATCTCGTACGCTGTCAGTACAGGCCTTCGGAAGTGAATTCCTCAGCCCTGTACCGGCACGCGCCACCGTGGTTTGTGTCGAGAGCTGCTATCTTCGAATCGGATCTTCAGTCCGCGGCTTGCCCGCTATCATTACTTCCGAGGACGTACTCTTCGGCGGCGTCCACGAGCGCCTTCCGGTATTCGCTCTCGTCGGGGTCGTCGTCGAGTGAGAGGAATCGGTATTTGAACCCCTGCACGTTCACGGTCGGGGCGTCGCGGGAGGCGGTGCGGGCGAGGTCGTAGAGGCGGTGGTCGCGGGGGACGAGGTCGTGGCGTTCGACCAGTGCGAGCGCGAAGGCGGCGTTCACGGCGGTCATTTCGGGGTCGGTGGTGGCGGTCATCCTCCTGCCCCGCGGGTGTGTTGGACGGTCTGCAACCGCTGTGGCGAGCTCGGACTCGAGGAATGCGACGAGTTTGTCGCTCGGGCCGACCTGAAGGGTGATATCGTCGGCGTAGATGTCCTTCATGTGGTTCGCAATCTGGTAGCAGTGGGTGAGCTTTCGACGCTCGACCGACTTCCCCGCGAACGCGAGAAACAGGGCCTCCGCGGTCGATTGGGTGTGCGAGGGATGGGACTGCTCGTTGCGGGCCATGTGTGAGTACTCGTGGAGTGCGAGTTCGCGGGCCATCGCGCTGCTCGCGGCGTGCCGCGAAATGTTGAGAACGTGGTGGTCTCCGGGGTGGGACGTCCACGTCCGCTCGTCCGGGTCGTCACGAACGCGGACGTGAACCGGCCTGTCGAGGTCGTGCTCGGTTTCGAATAGGTCGGAGGCGCTAAGAAACGGGGTCGGGGGTGTAGAACCGTGTACTCGTATATCCATGCGTGTTGTTGACACGCCCTGGTCGGCTATTACTCTTGTGCCGTATGAGACTGTTTGGCAGGGAAATGGGCCATTTCCGGCCGTTGGCCGGGCGCGAAAACACTACGCTTTTCAACCTCGTACAGGTAGGGATACCCATATATGGGTAGACGAAAGAAAATCGTCGAAAAGTGCGAGCGGCTCATGGACAAACCGGAGCAGATCCGGAACATTGCGATTGCCGCCCACATCGACCACGGTAAAACGACGCTAACGGACAACCTCCTCGCTGGCGCAGGGATGATTTCGCAGGAAGGTGCGGGTCACCAGCGCGCGATGGACACGGAAGAGGACGAGCAGGAACGCGGTATCACCATCGACGCAGCGAACGTTTCGATGACCCACGAGTACGAGGATACCGACTACCTCATCAACCTCATCGACACCCCCGGCCACGTGGACTTCGGTGGGGACGTCACCCGTGCAATGCGTGCCGTCGACGGTGCTCTCGTGGTGGTCGACGCAGTCGAGGGAACGATGCCCCAGACGGAAACCGTTCTGCGACAGGCGCTCCGCGAGGGCGTTAAGCCAACCCTGTTCATCAACAAGGTCGACCGCCTCATCAACGAGCTTCAGGAAGGCCCGGAGGAGATGCAGGAGCGTCTCCAGACGGTCATCCGCGAGGTTAACGAACTCGTCCGCGGAATGGACGAGGAGAAGTACGAAGAAGGCTGGAAGGTGTCCGTCGAGGACGGCACCGTCGCGTTCGGTTCCGCCCTTTACAACTGGGCGGTGAGCCTTCCGTCGATGCAGGAAACCGGCATCAACTTCGGCGACATTATCGAACTCAACCGAGAGGGAGAGGAAGGTATCGCGGAGCTTCGAGAGCGCTCCCCGCTCTCGAACGTTGTGCTCGACATGGTTGCGGAGCACTTCCCGAACCCGCTCAACGCACAGCCGGAACGTGTTCCTACCGTCTGGCGTGGTGACGATGAGACACAACTCGCGGAGGACATGCGTCTCGTGAACAAAGACGGCGAAGTCGTCTTCATGGTCACGGACATCGGTATGGACCCACACGCGGGCGAAATCGCCACGGGTCGTCTGTTCTCCGGGACCCTCGAAAAGGGTCAGGAACTGTACGTCTCCGGGACGGCAGGCAAAAACCGAATCCAGAACGTCGGTATCTTCATGGGCGGCGAGCGTGAGGACGTAGAGCGCGTCCCCGCAGGGAACATCGCGTCCGTCACCGGTCTCAAAGACGCCATCGCCGGTTCCACGGTTTCCTCCGTCGAGATGACGCCGTTCGAGTCCATTGAACACATCTCGGAACCCGTCATCACGAAGTCCGTCGAGGCGAAGAACATGGACGACCTGCCGAAACTCATCGAGACGCTTCGTCAGGTGTCCAAAGAAGACCCGACCATCCAGATTACCATCAACGAGGACACAGGTGAACACCTCATCAGCGGGCAGGGCGAACTCCACCTCGAAGTCATCACCCAGCGTATCGAGCGCAATCAGGGTATCCCGGTGACGACTGGTGAGCCTATCGTCGTGTACCGCGAACAGGTGCAGGGCGGCACGGAGACCGTCGAGGGTATTTCGCCGAACCGCCACAACCGATTCTACCTGACGGTCGAGCCGCTCAACGACGAAATCGTCGAGAAAGTCAAACTCGGCGACGTGTCGATGGACATGCCGGAGCAGGAACGCCGCGAAGCCTTGCAAGAGGCGGGTATGAACAAAGACACCAGCCAGAACGTCGAACACATCCACGGGACGAACATCCTCATCGACGACACGAAGGGTATCCAGCACCTGAACGAGACGATGGAACTCGTCATCGAGGGTCTGGAAGAAGCGCTCGACGACGGGCCGCTCGCGGCGGAGCCCGTACAGGGTACGCTCATCCGTCTCAACGACGCTCGACTCCACGAGGATACCATCCACCGCGGTCCCGCACAGGTCATCCCTGCGGTTCGACAGGCGGTTCACAACGCGCTCATTCACGGGCACGTCAAGCTCCTCGAACCGATTCAGAACGTGCGCATCGACGTGCCGAACGAGCACATGGGTGCCGCGTCCGGTGAGATTCAAGGCCGACGTGGTCGCGTAGACGACATGTACCAAGAGGGTGACCTCATGGTCGTCGAGGGTATCGCGCCCGTTGACGAGATGATCGGATTCGCCAGCGACATCCGCTCCGCGACCGAAGGTCGCGCATCGTGGAACACGGAGAACGCCGGGTTCAAAGTCATGGCGGACAACTTGCAGGACGAGAAAATCATGGAAATCCGCGAGCGCAAAGGCATGAAACTGGAACTGCCGCAGGCCGTCGATTACTTCTAAACGACGGTTCTTGTTTCGCCGATTCTTTTTCGACCGTTTGTACCGAGAGCGTTCGCTCTGGGGGACTTTCCATCATTGCGGTCAACCTCCCTCGAAAAGTGAACCAATGGCACTGCCGACGATGGCGATATTATCGTTCCCCTCTGTGCACGATTTCGGCATCGCACACGGGGCACATCCGGTCGCGGCTGTCGAACGCCGTCTGACAGAATGCACAGACGTGGTCTTTTGCTATACTGTCATTGCTTGCACCAACTGCATCTGTGAATCGCATCGTCTATCACCAGTCTCCCCCTTTTCCTTCCAGGGGTATTACTACGCGCTCGTTAACGAGTCGCATAGGGGTTGGTTAATTCGGGTTGCAAACCGTTTTGCATCCGTTTCATTCCGTTGTTGTCTCCGTATTGGAGAATTTTGCGACCGCCTGAAGGTTTATTGCTGACTACGCCCCAACCCTGCTACCATGGCCGACCACGATGGGCACGTGCAAGCGTACACGGTTCGGTTGGAACTCGCCGACGAACCGGGCGAACTGCTTCACGCGCTCGAACCGATAGCCGAACACGGTGGTAACTTGCTGAGCGTCTTTCACGAACGCGGCTCGCTCACGCCGCGGGGACACATTCCGGTCGAAGTCGATTTGGAATGTCCTCCCGACCGGTTCGACACCATCGTCTCCGCATTGCGCGAAGCAAGTGTGAACGTCATCCGGGCCGGGGCGGAGCGATACGACGAAGAAATTACCGTCGTCTTCACGGGGCACATCATCGACACCGATATTTCGGACACGCTTTCACGGATTACGACCGAATCGAACACCTCCGTTGTCGATATTTCGCTCTCCGCGCCCGAGGGAACCAGCGACGTGTCCAGCGCGCGACTGCGCCTTGCAACCGATTCCGCGGACACGGTTGACGTTCTCGACACGGTAACGACTATCGCGGACGAAAAGGAACTGCGCGTCATCGCTCCGCTGACGGAGCGGGAGGCATCCGCATGAAACTCGCAGTGCTCGGCGCGGGTGCCGTGGGGCGCTCGGTTGTGGAACTGGCGGGGGAGTACGGTCACACCGTGACCGCGCTGGCCGATTCGACCAGTGCCGTGGTTGATGCGGACGGAATCGACGTAGAAGCCGCCTCGGCCCGGAAAGACGACGATGAAACAGTTGGAACGGTCGCGCCCGACGCCGTTTTCGAGAGCGAGTACGACGTGTTGGTGGAAGCGACGCCGACGACGCTCGGCGACGCACAACCGGGATTCGACCACGCTCGCACGGCGCTCGAATCCGACCGCCACGTCGTTCTGGCGAACAAAGGGCCGGTGGCCGAGCGATACGCCGAACTGCGACAATTGGAGGCGGAAAGCGATGGCCGCGTGCTGTTCGAGGCGACGGTCGGTGGCGCGATACCCGTCCTCTCGACCATCGCGGATATTGGGCCCGATAACGTCACGGCGGTTCGCGGCGTGCTGAACGGAACCGCGAACTTCATCCTCTCGCGGATGGCCGCGGAGGGACTGAGTTACGAACACGTTCTCGCGGAGGCACAAGACCTCGGTGTCGCGGAAGCCGATCCGTCGTTCGACGTGGATGGCACCGACGCCGCGCTGAAATGCGTCATCCTCGCGAACGTGCTGTTTGGCGAGCGGTACACTATCGCCGATGCGGAGGTTGCGGGCATCCGCGATTTGCCCGGGAGCGCGCTCGAACTGGCGAGCGAAGACGGATGGACGATTCGACTCGTCGGCGAAGTCGCGCGCGACGGTATTCGGGTTGGACCGCGACTCGTGCCGGAAAACGGAACTCTCGCCGTTTCCGGCACGCGCAACATCGTTCAGTTCGAAACGAGACACGCAGGACGACTCAATATCAGCGGACGCGGCGCGGGTGGTCCCGAGACTGCATCAGCGGTGTTGTCGGACGTGACGACGCTGTCCCGGGAGGAGTGAACGAAACGGTCTGATATGTTTCATTGCTCGTCCGTGTCAATTGTTCCCACTAACCGCCAGACGGCGGGCAGATGCCCTGCAAGACGTATCGAAATGGTTTTAACCGCTTCTGCCAAATAAATCCGACAGAGCGCGTCTTCGCGTGAGATAACAATGAGCGACAAACCACACCAGAACTTGGCCATTATCGGCCACGTTGACCACGGTAAGAGCACGCTGGTCGGGCGACTCCTCTACGAGACGGGGAGCGTACCCGAGCACGTCATCGAACAGCACAAAGAAGAAGCCGAAGAGAAAGGCAAAGGTGGATTCGAATTCGCCTACGTGATGGACAACCTCGCAGAAGAGCGAGAACGTGGTGTCACAATCGACATCGCCCACCAAGAGTTCGACACCGACGATTACTACTTCACCATCGTCGACTGTCCGGGTCACCGTGACTTCGTGAAGAACATGATCACGGGTGCCTCGCAGGCGGACAACGCGGTTCTCGTCGTCGCGGCAGACGACGGTGTCGCGCCGCAGACCCAGGAGCACGTCTTCCTCGCACGCACGCTGGGTATCGACGAGCTCATCATCGCCATCAACAAGATGGACGTCGTCGACTACTCGGAAGACTCCTACAAGGAAGTCGTCTCCGAAGTCAAAGACCTGCTCAAGCAGGTTCGATTCAACACCGACGACGCCGAGTTCATTCCGATTTCGGCGTTCGAAGGCGACAACATCGCAGAAACGAGCGACAACACGTCGTGGTACGACGGCGAAATCCTGCTCGAGGCCCTCAACAACCTCGAAGCACCGGAACCGCCAACGGATGCCGACCTCCGTCTGCCGATTCAGGACGTCTACACGATTTCCGGCATCGGTACGGTGCCAGTCGGACGTATCGAGACGGGTGTGCTGAACACGGGCGATAACGTTTCGTTCCAGCCAAGCGACGTCGGCGGCGAAGTCAAGACCGTCGAGATGCACCACGAAGAGGTGCCAAAGGCTGAACCCGGCGACAACGTCGGTTTCAACGTGCGCGGCATCGGCAAGGACGACATCCGTCGCGGTGACGTGTGTGGCCCGGCCGACAACCCGCCAAAGGTCGCAGAGACGTTCAAGGCCCAGCTCGTCGTGATGCAGCACCCGTCCGTCATCACGGCTGGTTACACGCCGGTCTTCCACGCCCACACGGCACAGGTCGCCTGTACCGTCGAGGAAATCAACCACAAGCTCGACCCTAAAACGGGCGAGGTCGCCGAGGAGAACCCTGACTTCATCAAGTCCGGTGACGCTGCAGTCGTGACGGTTCGACCGCAGAAGCCACTCAGCATCGAGCCGTCCGGCGAAATTCCGGAACTCGGTTCCTTCGCTGTCCGTGACATGGGTCAGACCATCGCGGCCGGTAAAGTCCTCGAAGTCAACGAGAAATAAACGATGCAACAGGCACGAGTCCGACTCGCAGGAGCTAACCCCTCGGACCTCGACGACATCTGCGACGATGTCCGCGAGATTGCCGAGAAAACCGGCGTCTCTCTGAGCGGCCCGATTCCGCTCCCGACGAAGACGCTGGAAATCCCCACCCGCAAGTCCCCCGACGGAGAGGGAACCGCGACGTGGGAACACTGGGAGATGCGCGTCCACAAGCGCCTCATCGACCTCGACGCCGATGAACGCGCGCTTCGACAGCTGATGCGCATTCAAGTTCCGAACGACGTGAGCATCGAAATCGTTCTCGAAGACTAAGCGACACCGATCGCTTCTTCGACCTAAATTCTCCACTTTCACACGCCGACCAGCGATAGCGCCGTGGGGATTCGATTTTTGTAGTTTGCGTCGTAAGTGTACGATATGCGACTCTCGCGTTCCCCGACGATGCAGACGCTCGTCGTCTTTTGCGTCGTCTTCGCCCTCCAGTCGGTAATTCGGTTCATTAGTCCGGCGCTGATGGTGAACCTGTTCGCGCTCGCACCGCCGGTGGCGGTTCGTCCGTGGACGCTCCCGTTGAGCGTCTACGCACACGCCAATCTCGGACATCTACTCTCGAACGCCGTCGCCCTGCTGTTCGCCGGTCTGTTGATAGAGCGCGTGACGACGAGGTTTCGATTCCACGCTTACTTCCTGACGGTCGGCATCGTGGCGGGCATGGCGCAGATTTGGGTTGGCGGGTTGTTCTCCGTGAACACTCCCGCTGTCCTCGGGGCCAGCGGCGCGGTGTTCGGGCTGTTCGGCTACCTCATCGCCGGAAATCCGGTGACAGATGCGGTTCTCGGTCGGCTACACCTTTCGCACCGAGCGCAAATCGCGGTCGTGTTCGTCCTTGCCATGCTCGCGACACTGATGACCGCCTCGCCTGGCGTGGCACTCATCGCTCATTTCACCGGTTTCGCGGTCGGTTTAGTCGCGGGACGGCTTCACATCCTTCGCGCCGAAACACAAGCTACAAGTAACGACCGGGCGGTACAATAGTTCGAGGGCTCGTAGATCAGTGGCAGATCGCTTCCTTCGCAAGGAAGAGGCCCCGGGTTCAAATCCCGGCGAGTCCACTTTCCTTCGCTTCGTTTCACTTCGCTCAGTCAGTGAACTCGCCGACCTTCGCAAACAGACCGCCGTTTGCTCAGTCCCGACGAGTCCATGACTACCACTTTTTACGACGGCCATCGCTCTTGTGGCCTCCCTGTAAAAGCTGAACCAAAAGTATCCCTTCTTCATCTCGTTTCAGTAGAATCACACTGTGAGTCTACCGAACTCCACTCATTCGTCGGCCGCTCACTCCGTTCGCGGAGAGTGATAGTGTCGTCTTGCAGTTGATTGATTTGTCTATCGCTCACTGCGTTCGATAGTATTCCAATTCTCCCCCCATGAAACCACCCTGCTATTTTCTAATCTCGACCACCGTTTCACATCGAATATCCCTCCAAAAACCCACCCAAATGCCCGATTCCACCAGAATGGTCTGCTCTAATATATCTAACCGTTTCACACCGTTCGGACGGATGCCGTCCGCGTTATTCGGAATATAATGAAGGGGGTAGCGGTACTCGTATGAAATACGCCCGGAGCCCGGGTGTGACGGATACGGCACGTGTTCGACGACGCCGGAGGCGCTGGTGGCGAGCTGGCCTCTCGCCATGTTTCGGCCATGCCTCCCACGAAAGTTTGTCATCTCGAACTCATGCCGGCTTTTTCGGACAGCAACGAACCAAGAGCGACGATTTCAATACACCCACCAACATGAGCAACGATACACTCGACGACGTCGACCGCGGTATTTTGCACCTGCTTCAAAAAGACGCCCGTAGCATGACTACGACGGAGATGGGTGAAGCGGTCGGCGTCTCGGCCAGCACGGTCGGTAACCGTCTCCAGCGGCTCGAAAACGAGAATATCATCAAGGGGTATCATCCGCAAATCGACTATCACAATGCGGAGTTCCCACTTCGCGTCCTCTTCATCTGTACCGCGGCGATACCCCGCCGCGAGGAACTCGC
This sequence comes from Haladaptatus pallidirubidus, assembly GCF_020700235.1. Taxonomy (GTDB): domain Archaea; phylum Halobacteriota; class Halobacteria; order Halobacteriales; family Haladaptataceae; genus Haladaptatus; species Haladaptatus pallidirubidus. Next base: position 2,702,856 of record NZ_CP085301.1, read on the forward strand.
GGAACGCGCGCTCGCAGCGGAGAACGTGGTAAACGTCAAAGAAATAATGGCCGGTGTCGAGAACGTCCACGTCGAAGCAGTCGCCCCGACCCGCGAGGAAGTCACTGGTGTCGGAAAAGCACTCGACGAAATCGGATTGGACGTGATGAACGAAGTACTCGTGAAAGACGAATATGTACAACCGTTCGACCATTTCGGACAAGATGAAGTCTCCGAGTAGTTGACTGCTAAATTATTTCGAATTTGAGGAGATACTATGTTTAGAATTGGATTTGGACAGATTCATCCGTCATACTTATCTGCTGACGAATCGTCCTCAGTAGCACCGGAATGGATCGAACTTCCTACCGCTTGGAGGACGATGACCGCCCAAGCATTGCCGTCATCAACGCGATTGCAGACCACGAAGGTTCGTCGCCGGACGAAATCCGTCCGCAACTGTACGACGCTGTGGACCCAGACGCGCTAGATTCGCTGTTCCAACCGTGCGTCGATGGTAAGCTCAGACGCGGCGGAAGGGCCGTCTTCACGTACCGGGGCTATCGAGTCACTTACGAGAGTGACGGGTGGATACACGTAAACGACAATCAGAACGCCGCTTCGGGAACCTCAGAACACACTCCAGCCGACGAATAGTTAGCGGAGTTCCGCGAGTACGTCGCCGATGGCAGCGACGTACTCCGCTCGGTCGTATCCGAGTCGCCCGATCCAGATATTGTCGTACGATGGGTGCAGCAGTGGCACCACCGTCACACCGAGTCGTTCGCATTCGACAGGAGCGAGGACGCAGTCGAGGAAGCCGTCCATTCGAACGGATTCGAAATCGAACAGGGCCTTCGTGGCGTGTTTCCCCGTCGGGACGACGACGTCGGGATTCACCTGCTCGATTTCCGTTCGCAGGTGGAAAAAACAGTTTTCGAGTTCGCTTTCGCGCGGTTCTCGATTCGAACCGGCCTCTCCTTCGGGAAAGCATTTCACGGCATTCGTGAAGTAGGGTTCGTAGCCGAGTTCGGCGAACAGCGAGCGAATTTTCCCGCCCGAGGTGCGCGTCGTGTACGCCATCCCCGTCCAGTTGCCGCCTTGCCACCGCTCCGCGTCGGGGTTTCCGTAACCGGGCGCTTCCCCGACGACCATCACGTCGGCGTCGAGCGTCCCGGTTCCCCACGAAATTCGGTTTCTACACGAGGCGAGCTCGGAACAGCGCGAGCAGTTCGGGGTGAGAACGTTTCGTGAGTCGGGAAAGGGCGGCATTCGATCCTCGTTAGTTGTCCTTCGAGGGTCAGTCGTCTTCCTCGACCACTTCGATACCGCGGTTGTTGACCGCGTTAGGGTCGAGTCCGACTTCCTCCAAATATTGTTTGTACTCGCGTTCGCAGGCCTCGGCGTCGGCCTGTTTGTCGCTGGCCCGGTCGCACAGCGCGACGAGGTCTTCCGGAACGTCGTTCGAGTACACGATCCAGTGGTTGATGAGGTCGGAGAGACGTCGAATCGGACTGGTGAAGTGGCCGTAAATCTCAAAATTGAGCGCGTGGTGGCCCCCGAACGGATCGCTCATGTATCGCGCTCGCGGCATCACCTTCATCACGGCCCACTGAATCTTGTCGAGCTGCCGTCGCGGCGATTCTTCGAGCGTGGCGTTGACCGCCTTTCGCGGGTCGTCCCACGTACTGCCCGGAATCGAGACGCCGTCCAAATCCTGTATCTCCCGAAGCGCCTTGCTCCACTCGTCCGGCGTCGGCTGTGGGTGGACGCGGTACATCGCTTCGACGCCGCGACCCCACATCAGTTCGTGCGTGACCGCTTTGTTCGCCTTGAGCATCGACTCCTCGATGAGCGTGTGTGCGCGGTCACGACGCGGATTGAGGACGAGACTGCCGTCTTCCTTCCGCTGTTCGTGCATCTGGTCTGCGAGGTCGAACGCCAGTTTGCACTCCTGGTGAAGCGGGGCATCTTCGTCGTCGATGCGCTCTTCTGCCTGCGCGTAGGTGAGTCGCTCGTCGCTCTGGATGATCGATTTGTAGATGTCGATGGTTTCGTAGGAGAGATGTTCTTTGTCGAGGTGCATCTCCACCGTGTGCGCGAGTCGGTCTTCGTTCGGCACCAGCGAACAGACCGTCTCCGCCAGCATCGGCGGAAGCATGTGAATCGTGTAGGACGGCAGATACACCGTGTTGCCTCGTTTAACCGCTTCCTCCCACATGTTCGTTTCCGGGTTGACGTAGTGGGTTACGTCGGCGATGTGCACCCAGAGGACGTACTCGTCGTCGCGCTCCTCGACGGAAATCGCGTCGTCGAAGTCCTGCGCGTCGATTGGGTCGGTCGTCCACGTCGTCATGTCGCGCAGGTCTTTGCGCTCTTCCGCTTCGTCCTGTATCTCCTGTTGGATGCCCTCGGTTCGCTTTTCGGCCTCGGTCATCACGGCCTGCGGAAACTTATCCCGGATTTCGAACTTTTCGAACAGCTTTTCCCGCTTGTCTTCGAGTCGCTCGGCGAGTTCCGGCGAAATCTCGACCGGTCCCTGCCCTTCGGCGGTTCCCGCCTCGGCCTGCGCGTCGCTTGTCATGGCTGAGTCTAGGAGAGTCGGGCAGTTAGTCGTATCGACTGGTCAGCCCTCTCGCTCTTCCAGCGGTCCGTAGCGGTCTCGAACAGCGGTTTCGTACCGGGCGAAAAACGCCTCCCGTTCGACGACTCCGGCGTCGATTTCGACGAGAAGGGCCTCCAGTTCGTCCCGCGGTTGGTGACAAAGGTCGCGGTGACACGCTTTACAGAGGTGCTCGAACGACTTTCCGTTTCGCTCCCAGCGGTTTCCCTCCTTATCGTATTCGCGGGCCGCTGTACGACGGACGGCATCACCACACGCGATACAGACGACGGTTTTCTCCCGATTCCGCCGGGAACCCCACATATTTCTGCGTTCGCCGCGCTCCCACTTCCCCTTTTTGTCAAAATATCAAACTGAAAACTCGAAGAGGTCGTCGCCGACGTGATGAACCGATTCGACGACTTTCCCGGAGTCACCGACCATGTCGTCGCCGGTCGTCTTAGCGCGTCCGATGGCGAGCACTTTGCCGTGCGTCTCCTCCGCGATAGCGACGAGGTCACCCGATTCGATGTCTCCGTCCGCTTCGACGATTCCCGGACGCATCACGTCCGCACCGCTACTGACGAACGATACGGCACCGGCATCCACCGTGACGACCGCGTCCGTCGGCGGATACGCGTTTGCACCCTGCACCGTCAGGAACGGCTCGTCACCGACGTACACGACGACCGGTTCGCCGTCCACGAGGACGAGGTCGAACTCGGTACCTTCCAACTCCACCAGTTCGTAGGTGTCCGCGTCGAGTTCGACGCCGACCGTGGTTTCGAGTGCCGTTTCGATTTCTCTGACCTCGTCGCTTCGAAGGTGATGACGAGATTTGACCTGCATATCCGCAAATGGGTCGCTTTCCGGCATAAACCCACCCGTTTGTCCTGCAAGGAGCGGCGTGAGTTGCTGGTGAATTCCGCTCCCCTCCTCGAAGTGCACGTCCGCTATTGACCCCGCCCACCGCGTCGCCACAAAAAATGACTGTCAGTTCCGTGGGGAGAGACTAACCGTCCGTGTCGCTCCCTCGGACTTTGCGTAATCGTTCACGAGGACGGCACGGTATTCGTAGGTCACGCCGCTCTGCTCTCCGATCGGATTTCCGGTGAACGTTTCGTACGGGTCAACTCGACGGAGCTCCGTGTAGTCCGAAAATCCGGCACCCTGTTCTCCCCATTCGAACCAGGCGTCTCCTCCATCCGAGTTCGACCATCCATGTACCCCCACCTCTCTGTTGGAGACGATGTAGCGCCCCGTTTTTGGAGGTGACGGAAGACGCCGCTTCCACCTCCACCGCCGGGATCGCATTCATAGCACGGAACGTCCGCGCTTGCGTTCCCCATCTGTGAAAAGATAATCCGTCCCACCGAGGAGATTGACTCCGGGACCCGAATCGCGGGTCGCTCGCCGGAACGGCTCTCCAACCGTACAGCGGATCGTTTCCGGGGATTCCGAATCCGGTAGCTAGTTGCGGGGTTCTCGCGTCGTCTGACGTAAGAACTATACTCGTTCGCTTGCCCCATCATGCTATGGGATTCATGAATAAGATTCTCGGCGAGGGTCCGTCCGGAAGCACCGAGGATTACGTCGAACTCGATTTGGACGATTTCGAAACCGCGCCCGACGAAACGCGAGTAAGCGTTCACATCGCCGAAATCGGCGGTCAACAGGACGTTATCGCCATCAAGGACGCCGTCTACGACGGCGACATCGTCATCGCCGATATCACCCGCCTTCGAACCGAAGACACCACTGTTGAGCGAATAACCGATGAACTTCAACAGGTCGCTCGCGAAGTCAACGGCGACATCGTGCAGAAAGGCGACGACCAACTCATCGTGACGCCGACGGGCGTCAACATCAGTCGGAAGAAACTCGGGCGTAATTAGACGTTGTCCGGCGTATCCGCTTTGTCTTCGACGGTGCGCTTTAGCGAATCACGGCGCGCTTTCGCGTCGCGGCCGGTCGCTTTGAGAAGGAACTCGTTTTTCTTACTAACCGCGTCGGCGGCGGCGTCCGCGTTCCCCTCCGCGATAACATCCTCTGCGGGGCGCTCTTGGAAGTCAACTGCGAGTTTGTCTTTCTTGCCGCTGTACGACGCCGCACCGGCGATGATGCGCTCGAACACCGGGTTATCGGGTTCCTCGACCACATAGAGTTCGTGTCCGTTGAACTCGTCCGTCCCCGTGACCGGGCCGAAGTAGTCCTCGATGCTGGCCTTTAGGTCGGGCATTCGGTCTTCGAGATGCTCACCGCGTCGCATTTTGTATTCTTTCATGGGTTGATTCCTGATTGGGTGGGTGGATGTTTACTCTTTTCGCGTCGCGCTTACTCTTGTTCGCTTAGGTATCCTCGCCGACATTCGGGGCAGATATCCCCTGCGCGGAGCGACGACCCGGCTGCCGCACCGCCGAGTTCGCCACATTCGGGACAGACGAGGTTCGCGTTCGGATTCGACTCCGAGGCTTGGTCGGGTTTCGGCGCCTCATGTGCGCGGGTGAAGCCCGTTTCTGTCTGTGGTTCCGGTCGTGTCGTTCTGACGAAGCCGGTATCTTCACGCGGTTCAGCCTCTACGACCTCCGTGTCGTCGTCCGCTTCCGGCGCACTTTCCGGCGTCAGTCCGCCGCCGAAGTTCAAGTCTGTGCGACCACCGTCGCCGACTTCGGCGCTGAAGCCTTCGTCCTCCATTCCCGTGTTCGGCCATTCCGTCGTTCCGACGCCCGCATCATCGACATTCGTGTCTTCAGGGTCGGGCCACTCGCCGTGGCCGCGTTCCGTGTCTTGCTCGTCTTCTTCCTCGTCGTCATCGAGAATGACACCGTCGTCCTCCTCCGCGCTCTGCGGCGGTTCGAAATCGTCGTCGTTGAATCGACCCGGTTCCGGCGTCGGTTCTGATTCAGCTGGCGCTTCCGTCTCGGAAACGATTTCCGCTCCGATGTCTCCCGATTCGGACATACTCACCGATTCCGACTGCCCTTTCGGTTCGGGCTGCCGTTCCGGTTCAAACTGCTCTCCCGACTCCGCTTGTTCCCGACTCGCTATCGGTTCCGGCGTCGGTTCCGGTTCCTCGATCGCGGTTACTTCCTTGTTCTCGCTGACGACCTGCTGGTCGCCACAGCGAGCGCACTCTTGGAACTCTCTGACTGTCACTACCACTTCGTTGCCTTGTTCTTCTCGCTCGCGCTCGATTTCGGACTCGCCGTAATCGTGCCCCAGCAGCGAACACCTGAGACCCATTAGGTGTGGGTTATTTTCACGCCGTAATAAAAGGGTACTGCTTTCTTCGATTTAGCCGAAATTTTCACTCTTACTGTCATCCGAGTCGTGACCGGTCGACATCAGCGCCTCGTTCGCCGCCTCTATGAAGTCCGCGAAGCCGTAGACGAACACTTGCCCCTCCGCCCTCGAAAGCGCGTCCGTTACCGCATCGTTGTCGGTCAGCGGTTCGTTCGTTATCACGACCGTCGCGCCCGCGGTTTCGAGTTCTCGAAGGCGGCCTTCGTGGGCCGGTTCGTCGTCGCGATAGATGACCATCGCTTCGCCGCCGTCGGCTATCGCGCGCTCCGCGATGCCAACGGCTGGCCCGACGCCCGGCCCGCCCGCGAGGACGACGACGCTTTCTTCTCCTTCGTAGTACGACCGACCGAACGGGCCATCGACTTCGACGATGTCTCCCGATTCCAGTTCCGCGAGCCACGGACTCAAATCTCCCTCAGGGTCGACGCCGACCGTGATTTCGAACGTTCCGTCGGTATCCGGCGACGACAGCGTGTAGTGGCGCGTGATCTTCTCACCGTCGAGTTCGCCGCGAACCTGCACGAACTGCCCCGGTTGAGCCTCGAACTTCGGCGGCGATTCCAGTTCGAGCGCAATCGTCTTCTCGCCGACAGTTCGAACCGACCGAACAGCGATTTCGGTGCTCTCCATAGCCGATCGTTTGTCCCTTTCGGCCAAAGTGTTTCGCGTGCTCGCGGGTCTGCTTCAGAAGGTTTTTGATTTGTCACCGGGTAGCGTAGCAGTGATGCAAGACCTGAACTGGGCCATCGGCGGCGAAGCCGGCGATGGAATCGATTCGACCGGGAAAATTTTCGCGCAGGCACTCTCCCGCGCGGGGCGTCACGTCTTTACGTCGAAGGACTTCGCCTCACGCATCCGAGGGGGATACACCGCGTACAAAATCCGGTCGTCTACGGACCAAGTCGAGAGCGTCGTCGATAGATTGGACATCCTCGTGGCGCTCACCCAGCGGACAATAGACGAAAACTTAGACGAACTGCACGAAGACAGCGTCATCATCTACGACGGGGAGCGAACGGAGATGGAAGACGTGGATATCCCCGGCGAGATGATCGGGCTGTCCGTTCCGCTTCGCCGACTCGCCGAAGAGGCTGGCGGTGCCATCATGCAGAACACCGTCGCGCTCGGCGCGGCCTGCGAAGTGGCGCAGTTCCCAATCGAAAATCTCGACAGCGCGCTGGACAAGAAGTTCGGCGCAAAAGGTGAGGCCATCGTCGAGAACAACAAGGAAGCCGCCCGTCTCGGCGAGGAGTACGTTCAGGAGGAGTACGACCACGACTTCACCTACGACATTGAGACGACGGACAACGACTACGTTCTCCTCAACGGCGACGAGGCAATCGGCATGGGGGCTCTCGCCGCAGGCTGTCGGTTCTACTCCGGCTACCCCATCACCCCCGCGACCAACGTGATGGAGTATCTGATGGGTAGAATCCAGCACTTCGGGGGCACCGTGGTGCAGGCCGAGGACGAACTGTCCGCCATCAACATGGCGCTCGGTGCGGCGCGCGCCGGTGCACGTTCGATGACGGCAACCTCCGGCCCGGGTATCGACCTGATGACCGAGACGTTCGGCCTCGTCGCGCAGAGCGAGACGCCGCTCGTCATCGTCGACGTGATGCGCTCCGGCCCATCGACCGGGATGCCGACCAAGCAGGAGCAGGGCGACCTGAACATGACGCTGTACGGCGGTCACGGCGAGATTCCACGGTTCGTCGTCGCACCGACGACCGTCTCGGAGTGCTTCCAGAAGACCGTCGAAGCGTTCAACTTCGCGGAGAAGTACCAGACGCCGGTCTTCCTGCTGGCCGACCTCGCGATGGCGGTCACCGAACAGACGTTCTCCCCCGAGGAGTTCGATATGGATGCCGTCGAAATCGACCGCGGCAAAATCGTGGACGAGAACGATATCGAGGCGTGGACGGACGAGCAGGGTCGCTTCCAACCGCACTTCCCGACCGCGGACGGCGTCAGCCCGCGCGCGTTCCCCGGAACGACCGGCGGCGCGCACATGTCCACCGGTCTCGAACACAACTCGCTCGGTCGCCGTACCGAGGACACGGAAACCCGCGTCGAGCAGGTTGACAAGCGAAACCGCAAGGTCGAGACGGCACGGGAAGAAGAAGACCTGAACCCCCGCGAGTTCGGCGACTCGGATTCGGACACGCTCGTCATCTCGTGGGGGTCGAACGAAGGGCCGATGCGCGAAGCCCTCGACTTCCTCGAAGCGGACGGCGTCAGCGTTCGATTCCTCTCGGTGCCGTACATCTTCCCCCGCCCCGACCTCACCGAGGACATCGAAGCGGCGGATGAAGTTATCGTGGTCGAGTGTAACGCGACCGGGCAGTTCGCGAACGTCATCGAACACGACACCCTTACCCGCGTCGAGCGAATTAACAAGTACAACGGAATCCGGTTCAAGGCGGACGAACTGGCCGACGAAATCAAGGCGAAACTCGGAGAGGAGATAAAAGCATGAGCTCAGACGTTCGATTCACCGACTTCAAGTCGGACAAGCAACCCACGTGGTGCCCCGGTTGCGGGGACTTCGGCACGATGAACGGGATGATGAAAGCGCTCGCCGAAACCGGCAATGACCCGGACAACACGTTCGTGGTCGCCGGTATCGGCTGTTCCGGAAAAATCGGGACGTTCATGCACTCCTACGCCATCCACGGCGTTCACGGACGTGCGCTTCCCGTCGGAACGGGCGTCAAACTCGCCAACCCCGACCTCGAAGTGATGGTCGCGGGCGGCGATGGTGACGGCTACTCTATCGGCGCCGGTCACTTCATCCACGCGGTTCGCCGGAACGTGGATATGTCCTACGTCGTCATGGACAACCGCATCTACGGACTGACGAAGGGACAGGCCTCGCCGACCAGCCGCGAGGACTTCGAGACGAGCACGACGCCGGAAGGCCCGAAACAGCCGCCGGTAAATCCGCTCGCCCTCGCGCTCTCGGCGGGTGCCACGTTCATCGCACAGTCGTTCTCGACCGACGCGCGTCGCCACGCCGAAATCGTGCAGAAGGCGATCGAACACGACGGCTTCGGCTTCGTGAACGTCTTCTCGCCCTGCGTCACGTTCAACGACGTGGACACCTACGACTACTTCCGCGACGCCATCGTCGACCTCGCGGACGAAGACCACGACTCGTCGGATTACGACGCCGCAAAAGACAAAATCCTCGACGCGGACAAGGAGTATCAGGGCGTCATCTATCAGGACGAGGACAGCGTTCCGTACAGCGAACTCCACGGCATCGAAGGCAACATGTCCGAGATTCCAGACGGCGCACCCGAGGACGCGATGGATCTCGTGCGCGAGTTTTACTGAACGACGCGAACGCGGTAGCTTACATTTCGTTTTGTTTCGTCTGCGCAGTTCGTCCCAGTCACGGTGATTCGCCGGTCATCACCACGAACCTTCTCACCAACTTTTATTCGGATCTCGTCCGGTCGATTTCAGCATTTCCGACCGGTTTCCGACCTCCTCCATGCGACTCATTCGCTCATTCTCGGGCGCGTTTGCGTCTGTTTTTTATGATATGGACAGTAACACCGTGTCAAGATGACTGCGGAAACATGCGACATCGCTGTCGGTGGCGTGGGGTACCGTCTTCTCGGGTCGGTCGATCCCGACTTGCCGGGGCGAGCTCCCAGAATAGAACGGAAAACGTCGTATTTCTGTGACTCCGAGGTACGTCTATGACCGAACATTTCGACGTCGTCGTCGCCGGTGCCGGTCCCGCCGGTGCGCAGTGCGCGCGGGACTTAGCCCAGCGGGGTCACGACGTAGTCGTTCTCGAGGTCGAGAATGAGGACGAGTTCCCAAAACAGAGCAACAAATCCACGGCGGGAACCTTCTCCTCGATGATGGCCGCGTTCGGAATTCCGGACGACGTGGTGATGAACTACACCGACAACGTCGTCCTCGAATCGCCGAACGAACATTTCGTTCAGGAACAACCCGGTGCCGTCCTCGAATTCGCCGACTTCAAGCGATTTTTAGTCGAAGATAGCCGCGAAGAAGGGGCCGAATACTGGTTCAACTCGCGCGTCTCGAAGCCCATCATGGAGGGCAACGAAATCGTCGGCGTCCGACACAGCGGCAATCAGGAGGTGTACGGCGACATCATCGTCGACGCGACCGGACCGAGCGCGCCGCTGGCGAAGAGCCTCGGCGTAAGCAACCTCAAGCGAGAGAATCAGGCCATCGGCATCGAGTACGAACTGGAGGGCGTCGATGTGGACTGCGACGGCTACGCGGATCTCACCGACGCGATGATGCTCAGACTCGATCACGAACTCGCGCCGGGAGGCTACTCGTGGATTTTCCACACCGGAGAAGACACCGTGAAGGTCGGCCTCTGTTACATCCAGAACGAGAGCCACCACGACTACGCGAAGGAGGGCATGGGCATCGACGATTACATGCAGTACTGGCTCGACAACGACCCGCGATTCGAGAGCGCCGAGCGAATCCCCGGCAAACAGCACCGCGGCTCCGCGCACATCCAGATGCCGGGCGGCCTGAGCACGGACAACTTCATGGCAATTGGGGATACGGTTCCGACCATCGATCCGCTCTGGGGCGAGGGCATCCACACCGGCATGAAATCCGCGCGCGCCGCCGCGATAACCGCCGACCGGTGTTTCATGACTGGCGAATCCGACACCTCCGCGGACAAGATGTCCATCTACAACAAACTCTGGCACGGCGATGTCGCCCCGCAGATGCGAACTCGCCTGCTGATGACCCAACTACTCTACCTCGCCGAAAACGAACGCTACGACACCTTGGTGCGCGACCTCAAGCGAATCGGCGACGACGTGCGCAGCAGCGCGAACGCAGGAAAGATTCGCGGCATCGCGGAACTCCTTCATTGGGAGGACGTTCCGCTACTGAAGCGATTCGTCAAGGAACAACTCCCTGTGTAGGTTGATTCGGTGGCTTTCGGGTTTTCGGTCGCTGTAAATGCAACTGCTAAGCGTGAACTATTCCGTGCCGGAACGGTGGTCGTTTTGATAACGTGTCGTGCAGCTACCGACTCCAAGACACGTCCTCGACCCTCCGGCGGCCTGGATAACGGGCGAAGGGAAGAACAAGCGACTGCAAGAAGTGATGAGCGAGGGCGTGGCAAAAAGCCGTGACTTCTGCGGTCGCAATCTCCAGTTTTCGGGGTCGCACCGTTCACTGAATTAATTCCGAACTAACTCACCCCACTTCGTCGAAACCATCCCATAAAAATCGCTGTCCTCGTCGCTAAATGTCCCGAATTACGTTTTCCGCCTCTGAAAGCGCCGTCTCACGGTCGAATTCGGCAACGATGGCTTCCAGTTCCTCGGAAGACGCCCCGGCGAGGTCGCGCGCGTGGGAGGTCATGTTCGGTATCGCCCGGATGATGTTGTCGATAATCGGAATCGCGGCCGTCCGCGGCGAGCGCGAGAGTGGATTCAGGTCGATGACGAGTTCGGTCTTCCCCATTTCGGCGAGCGCCTCCGCGCGGTCGCCGTCCTCCAGCGGAACCAGTACCACGTCCGCGCTGTAGATCCCGTCCTCGTCAACCTTCCCGCGTTCGTGTTCCAAGCCGGCGATTCGAGCGTCCGCGGTGAGTCCCTTCACGTCTTCGGCACCGTGGTCGCGCAGGTGGTCGGCGATGGCCTGCATTCGCTCGTCCGTGCGATTGAACAGGTTTACCTCGATGTCCGCGCGGGTCACCTCGGCGAGTTCCACGATTTCGCCGGGAACCAGCGCCGCGACATTTCCGTTGACGGAGAGCACCGCCTGTTCCGCGAGAAGCAGTCGGGCCGCCGCTGCACGTTCTGCTTCGTCCGCGCTCGGAAGCGTTTCCTCGCCGAGCAGGTAGTCGAAGGACTCGCCGCGGCCCTCCGCGATGAGCCCCTGTTTGCTCGTGATTCCTTTCTCGACACCCTCCTCGATTCGATGGCGTGTGAGAAGCGATTGGTAGCGGGGGTGGTCTTCGGGAATTTCCACCTCGTCGGTCATGGTCAGTTCTCCGAAGTGGAAGACAAAAATAGACGTGATTTGATATCCGCTCCGTCTATGAGGATGTCGTTGCTCAGAGAATGGGCTTTTGTGAAGATATTGCTATTTGAGGATGTCTTAATAGAATGTTGCTAGCTACTGCCGACTCCAATCATACCGCAAACCGCCACCGCACCGCGACAGCCACACGCCTCTCCAACCGATTGCGCTTCTCGCTTCACTGCGATGTCTGCGGGCCACGGCCGTAGGTCAGCAAGACGCGTCGCGTCTTGAAGCCTCATCCCTCGCGCGGCTTCAGCACAGGCCTGAGGACGACCACTGCCCTCAGCCTGTGCCAGCGCGCGCCACGTGGAAAAGTCGGATTTTGCGTAAAACTGTTCAGTCGAGCAGTGTCGCTCCGGCGTGGTGCGTCTCGCACGCTGTGGCGTCGTATCCGGCGTCACTGAGTCCGCTATCGAGAGCGAACACGGTTTCTCCGAGCATGGCCATCGAAGCCTGTCCCCCGGCGTCGTGAACGTCCTCGATCACCTCGCGCATTTCGTCGGTGAGGAGGCCGGTTTCCTCGGCGAAAATCCGCGATTGGCGCATAAACGTGTCCAGCGTCGGTTCGTTCACCAGCGCGACGAGCGATTCGACGCCAGCTTGCGAGAGTTGGTCGGTACTTCCCGATAACACTTCCGCGGTCGAAAGTTCGCCGAGCGAGCAGTATTCGATTCCCGTTCGCATGGGGATTCCGTCGAGGCGATTGTACTCTGGCGCGCCGGGTTCGAGGCGGATGGGGATGCCCCCGCGAACCTGCGCCACCACGTCCCCGAGTCCGGTGCCTGCCTCGACCTCCGCGCCGTGCGCGAGCGTCACGAGTTCGTTTTCCGACCGTCCGCGGTCGAACGCGTCGTTCACGGCGAACGCTGTCCCGAGTGCGAATGCGCCGGAAACGCCGAATCCTGCGCCGAGCGGAAGGTCGGTTTGCGCCGAAACTCGCGCGGTAACGTCCAGTTCGTCGAGAACGCGCCGACCGGATTCGACCGCCGCAAACTCCCCGTTCAACTCGATGCTCGATTCCTCCGCGGGTTCGACGGTCACAGTCACGCCCGTAGAAAGCGTCAGTCCTGCCCCGCGCGACCCAGCCTGTTTGGGATCGTCGGCCTCGTGGATGCTGAAAAATCCCGTGACGTGTCCGGGCACGAACGCGCGACCTGCCTCGTCGCTCATACGCTCGTTTTCGGGCGACAGCGTATAACGCTTAAAATTCGCGCTCGTCAGGCGATGCTGCGCTTGCTCGCTTGAACTCGCAAAAATCGCTGTCGCACCGACCGCGATTTCGTCTCTGGGCTCAATCGCTGTCGATCCCGCGGGAACACGGTCGTTTCACGTTGCTCTACTCTCTGCTTCCACTCGTCGGCAGAAACTTCGTCTACGGACTCAGTCTCTGTCGGTCTCGCGGGAACAACACCGCTTCGCGGATGTTGTCCAATCCGAGCATCGTCATGATGAGACGCTCGCCGCCGAGTCCCCATCCGGCGTGGGGCGGCATCCCGTACTTGAACATCTTCGTGTAGTAGTCGAACGCTTCGGGGTCGAGTCCCTGTTGTTCGAAGCCGTCCACGAGTCGTTCGTAGCGGTGTTCACGCTGACCGCCGGAGACGAGTTCCATTCGCGGGTGCATCATGTCGAACCCGGTCGAGAGCTCCTCGTCGTCGTCGTGGTCTTTGATGTAGAACGGCTTGATTTCGCTCGGCCAATCCGTGATGAAGTAGTGCGTTCCGACGTCCTCGCCGAGCGCTTTCTCGCCCTCGGTCGGCAGGTCGTCGCCCCAGACGAGCATCTCGTCCAGTTCGCCCGTCGCGTTGATTCGCTCGATAGCCTCCTCGTAGGTGAGACGCGGGAAGTCGCCCTCCGGCACTTCGAAGTCAACGCCGAGCGCGTCGAGTTCGTCCTGACAGTTCTGGGCGACGCCTTCGTAGGCCGCTTTGACGACCGATTCGCAGGCGTCCATCGCTTCGGTGTGGTCGTAGAACGCGCTCTCAAAGTCGATACTGGTCGCCTCGTTCAGGTGCCGGGGCGTGTTGTGTTCTTCCGCGCGGAAGATGGGTCCGATTTCGAACACGCGCTCCAGTCCGCTGCCGACCATCAGCTGTTTGAACAGCTGCGGCGACTGGTTCATGAACGCCTCTTCGCCGAAGTAGGTGATGGGGAACAGTTCCGTTCCACCCTCGGTTCCCGTCGCGACGATTTTCGGCGTGTTGATTTCCGAACAGCCGAGTTCGCGGAACTGCTCGCGCACCGAGCGAAGCACCTCACCGCGAATCTTGAAGACGGCTTCCACGTCCTCTTTTCGCGCGTCGAGGGTTCGGTTGTCGAGTCGCGTCGAGAGGTCAGCATCGACCTTTCCGCTGGGGTCGAGCGGGAGTTCGGGTTCCGCGGCCGCGACGACTTCGACTTCCGTCGGGACGATTTCCACGTCCGTCGGGGCGCGCGGTTCCTCTTTCACGTCGCCCGTGATTTCGACGACACTCTCGCGGTTGACGCCGAGTCCGGTTTCCACGAGGTCGTCGTCCATCTCGTCCTTCTCGAACTTGACCTGAATCTTGCCGGTCGTGTCGCGGACGATGATGAAGGCGATTCCACCGAGGTCGCGGATTTCGTGTACCCAGCCGGCCACGGTGACCGTGTCGCCGGGTTCGGCATCCGCGGTGTAGGTTCGGTTCTGCATACGCCGCTTTTCTTTCGGGGCGGCCTTAAACACGTTCGTTTCGCTCCGCCAGCGGCGTCAATCCATGAGGCTCTGTGCTACTCCCGTCTCGTCAACCCCGCTGCGATGGTGTCGATGAGCATGTCGCGAATGATGGGGTAATACTCCTCGCCGATCTGCTCGCGGTAGGGGACGAGAAATTTCACAGACCCCATTGCGCCAACGATGGCGACCGGGTCGCCGTCGCGAAGTTTCCCTTCCTCCTGCCACTGTTCGATATACGGCAGTACGTGAGCGAACGATTCGGCGCGCCGCGCGTCCATTTCCTCCTTCGAAACCTCGTCCACCGTCCGCATCATTTTGTCCCACCCGTCGCCGACCATCAACCGTTGGAACAGCGGATTGTTTTCCATCGTCTCGACCAGTGCAGTGAGGAACGTCCGAATCGCGCGCTCCGGGTCGTCTTCGGCACCGAGTGAATTTGCGATTATTTCCTCGGCGACCTTGTGGCCTTCTTGTTGAACGACCTCGAAGTACAGCATCTCCTTCGAGTCGAAAAACTGGTAGAACGTCCCGTTGGCGATGCCGACGGCGTCCGTGAGGTCGGCAATCGTGGTCTTTTGCAGACCATACCGGCTGAACAGGTCGCGACCCGCTTCGATTAACTCGTTGCGGATTCGTTCCCGCTGATTTTCGTCGAATCCCCTCATCGTACGTCTCTCCGCTTGAAGGCAACGGCGCTGACGGCTACGAGCGCCACAGTTGCGGCGAGCAGAACGATTGCACCCATCCAGTCGTATTCCCCGCTTACGAGAATCGCCGTCGGGTCGTAGTAGTGCGTCGGACTGAGTCCGCCGACCCACCCCATCCCCGCCGCCTCGGTAATCGAATCGAGTAGGAACAGACCGAACACCGCGCCTAATCCACCGCGCTGTGCGAGGTCTGCCTTTCCGGCGACGACCGACAGGAGGAGTCCGATTGCGGCACAGGCGAGCAGATACGGAATCGACAGCAGGTGCACCATCGCCAGATTGGCCAGGTCGATGGATTCGCCGACCAGTACAACTCCCACGAAGACAGCGAGTGGGACGGCGATGTTCACCACGACAATCGGCGTGATGAGCGAACAGAACTTCTCAACGACGACGCTTACCCGCGAGACAGGTGCAGCGAGAAGCACGTCCATCCGGTCGCGTTCCTCGTCCGCCGCGATGAGCGCGCCCGCGACGTAGGCGACGTAGACGCCGAGGAGCAGGAGCCAGAAGAACTGGTAAATCTCGATGGCCAGAAAACCCTCTATCGTCGTCAAGGAAGCCTCGCCGAACGCCGCCTGAAGCGCGGGCGGCATGCTTTCCATGTAGGCGTCCAAATCAACGCCGGAACTCGTCACCGAGGGGAAAAAGCCGATGAACGCGAGCGACATCACGGCGAGCAGGCCGCCCAGCACCAGCGACCCCTTCACCCGTTTTCTTCCCTCGTAGCGGGCGATTTCAAGCATGAGCCTCACCCCCGTAGAACCGCATGAACACCTCGTCGAGCGGCGCTTCCTCCACGTCCAAATCGACCAAATTGTATCGGTCGAGATGGTCGATAAGCGTGTCGTAATCTCCGGTGAATGTAAACCGAACCTCGCCGTCCACACTCAAGTCGTGGACGCCCGCAAAGTCGAAATCACTCGGTTCCACGCTGTTTTCGGTGCGCACTCTGACGCGCTTTCCGCTCCTGTCGAGCAGCGTTTCGACGTCCTCGGTCGTGACGAGTCGTCCGTCGCGGATGATGCCAACCCTATCACACACCTTGCGAACTTCGCTGAGGATGTGACTGGAGAAGAACACAGTTTTTCCCCGCTCCCGTTCCGATTGGACGAAATCGTAGAATCGGTCCTGCATCAGGGGGTCGAGTCCGGAGGTCGGTTCGTCCATGATGACGAGGTCGGGGTCGTGCATGAACGCAGAAATGATTGAGAGTTTCTGCTTGTTCCCGCGCGAATATTCCTCTATTTTCCGCTCGACGGGTGGGTCGAACAGTTCGACCAATTCGTCGCGTCGCTCATCACCCTTCAGCGACGCTTGATAGTCGAGAAATCTCGTTCCGGTCGTCCCCTCGTCGAATCCGGGGTCGCTCGGCAGGCAGCCGATGTGATGCTTGGCTTCGATGAGTTCCCGTTCGTCGCAGGCGTTACGACCGAGCACGCTCGCGGTTCCCTCCGTGGGGGAGATGAATCCGAGCAGTGTTCGAATCGTCGTCGTCTTCCCGGCCCCGTTCGGGCCGAGGAAGCCGAACACCTCACCCTCTTCCACCGCGAGGTCGAGGTCTTCGATACCTCGCGTCTCGCCGTAGTACTTCGTCAGGCCGCTTGTTTCGAGTACGCACATGTATTTTTCCGTATGTATCTTGGTCTCATGAACATATGAATATTCCGTTCATGTATTTTTGATCCGGTTAGACACGCTTCTCAAGCAACCTGACTGTTACTTTGTCCAGTTGTCGGGAAAGAAATCACTACAGGTCGGAGCACTTGCACGCGCACCAAACTGCGTTAGAAACGTTTCCTTTATGCTGATTCCGCGTGCGCCTTCTTCGCGTCTTTCGCGCCTTCGACCGTCTCGCGGACGGCCTCCACACCTTCGTCGTGAACGAGATTACCGACGACGATTGTGTCCGCGTGCGTCGCCATCGTGTGCGCCGAGTCGTAATCGTGGATACCGCCGCCGTAGAACAGCGTCGCCTCGTCCAACTTCTCCTGTGCCGCTTCCACGACCTCCGGGTCGCCGAACGTGCCCGAGTACTCGATGTAAACGATTTCTTGGCCGTACATCTGTTCCGCGATTTCGGCGTAAGCGGCCACGTCCTCCGCCGACTGGTCGCAATCGGCGTCGGTAAGTTCCGCAACGCTCGCGTCCGGATTCATGACGATGTACGCTTCGGTGGTCGTCTTCCCCCAATCGACATTGCTCATCTTCACCCACTCCTTGTGGAACCCGGTCATCCACGCGATGTCGCCCGCGTTGAGGACGATCGGAACGAGATAACCGTCGAGCGAATCGTCGTCAACGACAACCGCCGGATTGCTCGGCTCCTGGTACAGCGACACGTCGTACTTCGCGCAGGCGTCGATGACGTCTTGCATCTTTTCGCGCGTCATGTCGAGCGTGCCGCCGATTTCGATGGCGTCCGTACCGGTGCTACAGACGTCCTCGAAGGTGTCGTCGCCCGCGAGGGTCTTGTCCGGGTCGAGTTTGATGATGTGGTTCCAGTCGTCCCAAGGCGCAGTCATAGCGTTTCCTTCAAAACTGTCGGCTAAAACTGCTTCGGAACGCACCACCAGCTTTTGTTTCAGTCGAGGGCAGAGGCCAGCGTCATCGTGACGCTGGCCTCCGTTGGTCTCCCAGCAAACGCTGGACCTAAAGCACTCCTCCCTCGCTTCGCATTGCTCCGCTCAGTCGTCGGCCCACTCGCTCGTCGCTTTCTCCTCGCTCGCGGTGAGTTGCTGGCTCCTTCCGGTTGTGTCGATTGCGGATTCCCGACGGTTGTGTCGTGGGCCTCTCTCCCTCGGAAACGCTTCGCGCCTCCTCGGTCGCTATCGAATCACGCTCGTCGCAACAAAAACCAAAACCCTCGCTTCGCTCCTCAGTCCGCTTTCGCCTGCCAACCGCGGAGTCGGTCTTCGCTCACGCCGTTGACCTCCTCCGCCACGGATTCGACCTCGGCGTTTTTCAGGTCGTTCACGTTCTCGATGCCGACATCGGCGAGCTTCTCGGCGGTTTTCGCGCCGATGCCGTCGATAACTTCGAGGCCACTCTTTTCCTCGCGCTGTTTGAACTCCTCGTAGTTGCAGATGGGACAGCCGAGTTCCCACGGTTCGTCGCCGTTGTGAACCACGAGTTCCGGGAGATCGTGTTCGTCACATCGCTCGTCCGTCACCTCGATGTCGCCCCGTCGCGGGAGCGGAAGGGAGTAATCGCAGTCCGGATAGCGCGTACAGCCGACGAGTCGGGAACCCGTTTGGAGCTGTTTGATGGCCAGTTCGCCGCCGTATTCCTCTCCGCAGTCCGGACAGTCGCCGATAACGCGGTCTTCGGCCTCTTCCGCCTCTTCGGCCTTGCACAGCGGACAGCCGTGAACGAAGGTTCCCCGCCCGGCGAGTATCTTCACCTCGCGCAGGTCGTGGTCGTCACACGTCTCCTCCAAGATGAGCGGTTTGCCCTTGTTCGGCAGGGGAAGCGTGTACGTGCAGTCGGGATAGCCGTCACATCCGACGAAGTGCGACCCTCTGCGACTCTGGCGCACGAGCAGGTCTTCGCCGCAGTCGGGGCACGGCCCGAGGGTTTTGTCCGCCTTCAACGACTGCTGAAGCTGCTTGCCGATTTCCTCGCGCGATTCTTCTAACTCTTCGAACACCCGCGAAAGGATTTCGCGGGAGGAGTCCGCCACGTCGTCCAAATCCGCCTTCCCATCGGCGATTGCGGTCATGTCCTCTTCCAGTTCGCGGGTCATGCTCTCGCTCACGACGAGGTCGGCGTAATCCTCCGCGGCGGAGACGACCGACTGCGCGAGACGCGTCGGTCGCGGCGGGTCGTTTTCGAGGTAGCCGCGGTCGTACAGCTTCTGGATCGTGTTGTGGCGGGTCGATTTCGTCCCGATACCCATCTTTTCCATCTTCTCGATGAGCCGAGATTGGCCGTACCGGCGCGGCGGTTGCGTCTGTTTGTCCTCGATTCGGGTGTCGGTCACGTCGAGAACTTCGCCCTCTTCGACGTTCGGCACGAAGTTCTCGCTGGTGTTGAAGTAGGGATACACCGCGTGGTAGCCCTCTTCGAGCAGTCGTTTTCCGTTCGACTTGAGCGACAACTTGGAGACCGCCGCAACCACCTTGAGGTGTTCCCACTTCGCGCTTTCCGCGACCGTCGCGAAGAAGCGCCGGACGACGAGTTCGTAGATGTCCCATTCGTCGTCGCTCAGTTCTCCCTTGGTCGGGATGTCCTCGGTCGGATGAATCGGCGGGTGGTCGGTGGTTTCCTCGTCGCCTTCCGTCGGTTCGATGTCGTCCCGCTCCAGTAGGCTGTCGGCATCGTCGCCGAAGTGGTAGTTGCCGACGAACTCGTCCAGCAGTTCCTCGGGGTCTAAATCGTCCGGGTAGACCGTGTTGTCGGTACGCGGATAGGTGATGTATCCGGCGGTGTAGAGGTCTTCCGCGATGCTCATTGCACGCTGGGCCGAGTGGCCGAGACTGCCCGCAGCGCGGATGAACTGCGTCGTGTTGAACGGCGCTGGCGGGTCGTCGGTTCGCGTCCGCCGCGAGACGCGCTCGACGGTCGCTTGCGTCGCCTCTCGAAGCGTTTCGTACGCTTTTTCCGCCGTCTCCTCGTCCCACACTCGTTCGGCCTCGTTGCCGTCCTCGTCGCGGTAGAAGTACTGGGCTTCGAACTCCTCTTTCGCTTTCTTGAGGTCGGCGAACAGTTCCCAGTAGTCCTCCGGGTCGAACGCTTCTATCTCGCGTTCACGGTCGACGATGAGCTTCAGCGTCGGACTCTGAACCCGTCCCACGCTGATGAAATCGTTGCCGAGTTGGCGAGAGGAAAGCGAGAGGAAGCGAGTGAGCGCGGCACCCCAGATAAGGTCGATTATCTGGCGCGCCTCGCCCGCTGCGGCGAGGTCGAAGTCGAGTTCGTCCGGATTCTCGAAAGCAGAGGTGACCTCGTTTTCCGTAATCGAGGAGAATCGAACCCGATTGATCGGGACGTCCTCGTTCACTTCGCGGACGAGTTCCCAGGCTTCTTTTCCGATGAGTTCGCCCTCGCGGTCGTAGTCCGTCGCAATCGTCACGCGACTAGCGTCGCGCGCCAGCAGTCGAAGTGTGCGAACGATGTTCTCCTTGGTCGGTTGTTTTTCGATGTCGGCGTCGATGAGTTCGACCGGTTCCACGTCGCGCCAGTCGTTGTACTCAGGCGGAAAATCGACCCCGACGACGTGACCCGACAGGCCGATACAGCGTTTGCCGCCCCATTTGTAGACGTTGACGCCGTTTTGCCGGTCGGCGTCGGCGCTCTCACCGGACAGGATGTCGGCGATTCTGCGTGCGGCGTTGTCCTTCTCTGTGATGATGAGCTCCACTCACACACCACCCCGTTTCGCATCGGTCATCGCCCTCGGCTACGGTCATCGCGCTGGTAAACGTTTCGCCAGACGAAAATCGCGCACAAAGTGCGATTTCGGGCCGCGTCGTCGCTTCCCGATTATCCCGCCTGATAATGGAAGAAACGGCTATGTGTCTGACGTTCGTACACGAGTGTGATCTGTCATGTTCGGGTCGATTACTCTCTTCGGCGGCGTCGTACTCATCGGGACGGCAGTCGGTGGAGCAATCGGCCTTCTTCTCGCCCGACACGCGTGGTCGAACCGAGATGTACCGGGTGCGATTTCGTTTGCGTCGCTCATGCTTGCTGTCACGGGTTGGTGTTTCTTTTCTCTCCCTTTTCTCACCAGTTCGACGCGCTCGCAGGCTGCTCTTTGGGCGTCCTTTATCGGCGTCTGTGCGACGGCGGTTCCGGTTCTCTGGTTGTTCTTCGCGCTCGAATACACCGGGCGAAACGACTGGTTGACGACCGCCACGATACCACTTATCTGGTTGGAACCCACGGTGTTCCTCGTTTTCTCACTCGTGAGTCCAGCCCACGGCTTCACGAACGAGACCGCCAGCATCGTGTCGATGAGTGGCCTGACGACGCTTTCGGTTTCATACACACAGCCGTTTTACTTCCACGTCATTTACCTGCTCGTCGTCGTTCTCACCGGGTTCGCCTTCCTGACCGCGTTTCTCGTGCAGGCGGACAGACTGTACCGAAAGCAGACGGTCGCCGTCGTTCTTGCTGGACTCTTTCCGCTGCTTGGAACGGGCATTTCCGCACTGCTCATTCCAAACGCGACCCTCAATCTGACGCAGGTCTTCTTCAGCGGCGGCGGCGTGTTTATCGCCCTCGCGCTGTTTCGATACGATTTCCTCGACGTGACACCCCTCGCCACCGAAGTCGTGCTCTCGGAGATGGAAGATCCAGTCATCGTCGTCACGGACGGACGAATCGCCGAACACAACCCGGCGGCGGTGGAACTGTTCGGTTCGAAAAACGCGGTCGGCGAACCGATAGAATCCGTCCTCCCCGGTCTGCTCAACGCTGTTTGGACTGACAAATCGTTTTCCCCGTCGCGTGCACGGGCAGACCGCGGAGCGGTCAACGATGATGGCTCCGCCGGAGATTCCAGCACTGGCAACAGTGACGTCGTAGAAACTGTCGTCTACGACCCGCGGTTGACCCCGATATACGACCACCATGGGATTCGCCGCGGCGATATCCTCGTCCTTCGGGAGATAACCGGCACAAAAACGTCGCGAGGAAACACTCCGCGCCCTCCAGTCGGCGACTCGGCGATTCATGGATGCGGAACAGGGCGAGGAAATCGCACGAATTGCGGTCGAAACGGCGGAGGAGGTGTTAGACCATCCGTACTCGGCGGTCGTCTTCCCCGACGACGATGGAACCGAACTTCGGGCCGTCGCCGTGACAGACGCGTTGGCGGACGGCACCGACGCCGAGATGGTTTTCCGCCCGTCGGACAGCGCCGTTTGGGACGTGTTCGAATCCGGTGAGTCCGCAATTTACGAACCCTCTTCTATCCTTTCTTCGGCGTGGTACCGACATTTCCCCATCTGGCACGCGCTGTTGTTCCCGCTTGGTAAACACGGCGTCTTAGGCATCGGATACGATGTAGAAAAACGTGCTTTCACCGACCACGACCGGCGATTCGCCCAAATACTTGCGACAACGACCGAAGCCGCGCTCAACCGAGCGCAGCGCGAGACGGAACTGCGCGAAAGTCAGGCGATGGTCGAGGAGCGAACCGACCAAATCGAGTTTTTCAACGGCGTCCTGCGTCACGATATTCTAAACGGAATCACGGCCATCAGCGGCAACCTTGAACTGCTCGACGAACACGTCCCCGAATCGGGGCGTTCGCATCTCGAAACCGTCCAACAGTGGAGCGAGGACATCGGTCAGTTGACGCAGAAAGTGCGCTCTGCCAGCCAAATGGTGACGAACGCCGAGTCGATGCCGTTGGGGTCTCATCCCCTCTCCGACACGCTGTCGCATAAGGTGACCAAGATTCGGAACACGTACCCGAACGTCAGCGTAGAAGCGAGCGTCGAAGACGGCCTGTGCGTTTCGGGTAACGAACTCCTCGGTGAGGTGCTGGAAAACGTTCTGTTGAACGCTATCGAGCACAACGATCGGTCTTTCCCGTCGCTCGCGGTGCGGGCCCAACGCGACGAGGATGTGGTGCGCGTCGAAATTGAGGACGACGGCCCGGGCATTCCGGACGAGATGAAGTCGGAGGTGTTCGACCGAAACGTCACTTCCGAGTCGTCGGGGTCCGTCGGATTCGGTCTCTACTTCGTCCACATGATGATGACTCAGTACGGCGGAAACATCCGGTTCGAGGACGCCGAAAACCGTGGGGCAGTCGCCGTTCTTACGTTCTCATCCGCCACGAACGTTTCTCTCACATAATTCTATAGTATAGTTCCAAAAACAATATCTCTAACAAAATTTATATATTTCATCGAAAGAGTATCATCGAGAAGAGTGTCTAAAATATGATCACCGAAGAGGAAGTCGGCGTGCTCATCGTGGACGACGAAACCGAGGTCACTGACCTGTACGAAGGGTGGCTTTCCGCGTATCGAACCTACACTGTTCACGACGGAGAGGAAGCGATTACCTTTCTCGACCGCAACGCCGACCGAATCGATGTCGTGCTTCTGGATCGCAAGATGCCGGGACTAAACGGCGAGGCCGTCCTCGAAGCGATTCGTGACCACGGACACGACTGCCCCGTCGCCATGATAACCGCCGTTGCACCCGACTACGACATCATCGACATGGCGTTCGACGAGTACGTCACGAAACCCGTCGACGGGGAGCGACTTCGAACCACAGTGAAAGAACTTCTCTCCCGAACGCAGTACGCGGACGGCCTCACGCACTATTTTTCGCTCGTTTCGACGCACGCGAGCCTCGTCGCCGAACATCCGCACGACGAACTTCGAGGAAACGAGGAGTTCGTTGCACTCGAAGCCGAACTGGACACGGTTCGCGACACGATCGACAACGCCGTCGATTTCGGCGACCATCGCGAATTTCAGCATCTCCTCCGCGAAATCGAATAACTGTGTAACTGTTCCGTGACGTTCCGCGACCGTTTTCGAAAGGAAAGTACGACTTTTCACAATCCGGCAGAGGACGGGCCGAACACGTGTGTTTAAGGGTCATTCGACCAATGTGACGACGCACGCATGTCCCGACGAACGCAGAGTCGCGTCGATATGACCACCGGTTCTATTTCGCCGAAACTGGCGAGTTTGGCGTGGCCGCTGGTCGTCGGGAATCTCCTCCAGACGTTCTACAACCTCGCGGATATGTTCTGGGTCGGTCGAGTCAGCACCGCCGCTGTCGCCGCCGTCTCGCTCATGTTTCCGACCTCGTGGCTGTTCGTCTCGCTCGCCATGGGACTCACCGCCGGTTCCGTCGCCCTCGTCTCGCAGCACGTCGGGGCCGGTAACGACCGCGCCGCGGACAACGTCGTCGCGCAGACGACGCTTCTGACGGTACTTCTCGGAACCGTCCTCGCGGCGTTAGGCTACGTTTTCCGTCGGCCGCTGCTCACGCTCGTCGGCGCGGAGGGACAGGTGTACGTCGAGTCCCTTCAGTACATCGAGGTGCTGTTTTTCTCCATTCCGTTCACGTTCCTCTTTTTCGTCTTCCGGGCCGTGCTTCGTGGGGCCGGTGACACCCGAACCGCGATGTGGCTGATGGTGCTCTCGGCGGGGATGAACGTGATTCTCGACCCGATTTTAATCCTCGGCTGGGGGCCGATCGACGGAATGGGAACGCGCGGTGCGGCGGTCGCCACGCTCATCGCCCGCGTGTTCGCGGCCATCGTCGGGGTCTACGTCCTTCTCCGAGGTGACTGGGGGATTCGGCTTCGCCTCGAAGACCTTTCGCCGGACTGGCCGGTGTTGAAGCGACTCGTCACCATCGGCTATCCCGCGACCATCGACGGCGCGGCCCGCAGTTTCGCCGCCGTAGCGATGGCCGCGCTGGTCGCCCGGTTCGGTGCGGTGCCCACCGCCGCCTACGGCGTCGGCGTCCGGATGATGTCCGTTTCGTGGACGGTTTCCGGTGCGGTCGGACAGGCCACCGCGACCGGCGTCGGACAGAATCTCGGCGCGGAAACCCCCGACAGAGCTGCGGAGGTGACGTGGAAGGCCACCATCGGAACGTTGGCCGTCCTCTCCGTCGCAGGTGGGTTGATGGTTGCGTTTCCCGGCGTCGCCATGCGGGTGTTCACGGACGACCCTGCGGTGGTCGCGGAGGGCATCAATTTCCTCCACATCATCGGGCTGTTCCTCTCTTTCTTCGGCGGGCTAATGGTAATACAAGGTGGATTCCGGGGGGCGGGCGACACCCGCGTTGCGATGGCCCTCTCGTTCCTCTCGCGTTGGGTGCTCCGCCTCCCCATCGCGGCCATCCTCGCCTACGGATGGACGTTCCAACTCGGTCCGCTCACCCTTTCGGGGCTGGCGTGGGGCGTCGATGGACTCTGGTGGGCGTGGTCGATTTCGGCCATCGGGTCGTTCGTCGTAGGTATCCTCTGGTTTAGCCTCGGCCATTGGCGTCACGGCGTGCTGGACGAAGAGAAAAAACCGGCTACCGCGGACTAAGCCGATGCCGAAATTTAGCTTTATTCTGTCAAAAACGGTGAAGTGAGCGTCTACGCGTCGGTGAGGTACTGCTCGACGGACCAGCCCCACACGTTGCGGTCGAGCCAGTGGACGCCCCACCACGTGTAGCCGTTTTTGTCGGTCGGGCCGTTCATGATTTCGCCGACTTCGCCCGGCGAAATCGTGGCGACGATTGGCTGGCTGGTACCGGGTTGTTCGCGCGTGTTCAGGTTGGCGGTCGGCGTGACGCGGTCGCCGTCCACGAATCCGCCACCGCCGCCCCCGCCGCCACCGTAGGCGTCACGGTAGTACGCGGCGGCGTCTTTCACGTCGTTGACGTAGCTCCAACTGTGGTTGTAGGCGTATAGCGCGCTGTCCCAGTCCTCCGGCGCGCCCGAATCCGTGAGGTAGTAGGCGGCGGAAGGAATCGCATCCCGATAGTCGCAGATGTTCGCGTCGCCGTCACCGTTCCCGTCGAGGCCGTAGTAGTCCCACGTCGAGGGCATGAACTGCATCGGCCCGCGTGCCCCCGCCGAGGAGGTGGCACACCCATCCGTGTACTGGCCGTGGTGGGTCTCTATCCACCCGACGCCCGCGAGGTACGTCCAGTCGATGCCGTAGTTGGCTCCAGTCGCCTGATACTGATTGAGGTAGTGGGACGGAATGGAACCGGGAGCGGCCGATGCGGATCCGGTCAGTCCCGTGACCGTCACCGCTGCTGTTCCTGCCGTGCCGAACGTTTTGAGTACGTCTCGTCTTGATGGCATGGTACATTTATTCCACTCGTATAGACGGTGATATATATTTTTGAAGCATAAAATTATAAATTATGAAACCTCTTCGAAACTTGAACTAGTTCGAAATCACGTTTAACGATGTTACCTCGTTTTGGGGTAGTTCGCCGAAATTCACTCTTTCCCGGGCGAAACTGTCCAAACGTACTCGTTTCGGCACGGTGCACAGAGCGAATAGGAAGTACATCCCTTCGCCGGGTTAGCGATGCACGACCAAAACGTTGCGAGTCCGTCTTCGTGACCACAAACTGGTGCGTCGTGGTCGCGGCGGAGAGTCTGTACGTTTTCCGCCGTTGGGTCGGAAATCACGACCAATCCCCGCAACGCCACCACCGCCTGACCTACGAAAATTATATTATTTTTCACAAATAATTTCTGAAATGAATATGATGCTACCTCTCCGCGTCCGCACCCTCTCCACAGCATGGGGATTCGCTCTCATCGGCGCGTTAGCCTCGCTACCCGTCGCTGCGGTTATAAACTGGCTACCGAACTCGGAGGCGACCATCGGTGGTGGCACCATGACAATTGGAGCGTTCATCGCGGGAGTCATCGCCGTAATCCGCTCGGCAGACCCGGATGCTGCCGGACTCCGTGCTGGTTTCCTGGACGGCGTCCTCGCAGTGCTCACGTTCATTGTGACAGTAGGTACGGCGGTGGCATGGCCGCTGTCCAGAGTCGTGTTCTTCGTCTTCGCCAGTGGACTGATTCTGTGCGTCGCCCCCATATTCGGTCTGGGATTCGGTCGTGTCGGTGGTTGGGTGGCAAACACCGTTGCCTCACGATGAACGACCGGCGCTAACGCTCCATAATAATCTATGACTGTTAGACATCTTTCCTGTACTAGCCGAAGGAAGCAAGCTCGACATTCCTCATTGCGGCTTCCAAAACGAGTTCAGAGACGGGAGGACACACTGCTCAGCGCTGGCTTTGAAATAGGTTCGTTTGCCGAAGTGAATCATTCTCTCTGACATCTAAACAAAGCCCGACCACTGTAACCGCAATTCCTACTATTCGTCCAATCGCTCGCGAAGCATCCCGTTAACGGAACCGGGGTCAGCACTGCCGCCGGTTTTCTGCATGACCTGCCCGACGAGGAAGTTGATGGCACCGCCCTCCCCGGCGTGGTAGTCCTCTACCGTGTCCGGGTTCTCCTCGATTGCTTGCTCAACCGCCTGCTCGACTTCGCCGGAATCGGCCTTGCCGAGTCCCTCGCGGTCGATGACTGTTTCGGGGTCGTCACCCTCGTCCAGCATCTCGCGGAGGACGGTCTCCTCCGCGTTTTTCGCCGTAATCTCGTCCTCGGCGACGAGGCGGATGAGCGTCTTGAACTCGCCCAGTCGCCCCTCGACGTCCGTGATTTCCATGTCGCGGTAGTTGAGTTCGCCGAGCAGGCTGTCGGCGACCCACGCCGCGGCGAGGTCGGGGTCGAACTCCTCGGCCACGTCCTCGTAAAAGTCCGCCACCTGCTTGCTGGAAGTGAGTTTGCTCGCGGCTTCCTTGCTCAGGCCGTACTCCTCGCGGAATCGCTCCCGACGGGCGTCGGGGAGTTCCGGAATTTCGAGTCGCTCCTTCCAGTCGCTCACCTGCAGTGGTGGAAGGTCGGCTTCGGCGAAGTACCGGTAATCTTTCTCTTCCTCCTTCGAGCGCATCGAGACGGTTGAACCGTGCGTTTCGTTGAAGTGGCGCGTTTCCTGCTCGACCGCCTTTCCACGTCGGATGAGGTTCCGCTGGCGACTCTCCTCGTAGGCGAGCGCGCTTTCCGCGCCGTTGTGACTGGAGATGTTCTTCACTTCGGTTCGGTTCGCGTCCGCTAGCACCTCGTCCGAAATCGAACCGTCACCGTTCACATCCTCCGCAGGGACGAGCGAGAGGTTCGCGTCGACTCGCAGGCTGCCGTCCCGGGTCGAATCGAAGATGCCGAGATATTCGAGCACTTCTTCCAGTTTTTCGAGGAAGGCGACCGCCTCGCCCGGCTTGCGGAAGTCCGGGTCGGTGACGATTTCCATCAGGGGTGTCCCGGCGCGGTTGTAGTTGACCAGCGTGTAATCCGCCCGGTCGATGCCGGTGGTTCGGGTGTCGATGTTTCCGCTCCCGTCGCGGACGTGCCGGAGGCTGCCGGGGTCTTCTTCGAGGTGCGCGCGGTGGATGCCGACGGTTCGGGTTTCGCCTTTGTGCTGGAATTCGAGTGCACCATTTTGACAGATCGGTGCGTCGTACTGCGTAATCTGGAACCCCTTCGGAAGGTCGGGATAGAAGTAGTTTTTCCGGTGAAAGCGCGTCTCCTCGGGAATATCGGCGTCGATGGCTTTTCCGACCTTCACGGCGAATTCGACAGCCGATTCGTTCAGCACCGGGAGCGCGCCCGGAAGACCGAGACAGACCGGACAGGTGTAGGTGTTCGGTTCCGGGTCGTCTTGGTTCGTCGAACAGCCGCAGAAAATCTTCGTGTCCGTCTCCAGTTGGACGTGGATTTCGAGGCCGATAACGGCCACGTGTTCGCCCTCTTGGACAACCTGAGCAGTCATTGCTAACTGGTTGGTTCGGTACAAGTTAAAAACCTACGGGATGGGTCGTCTCGCGGGTATCAGTCGAACGGTCGGCGTTCAGTGATGCGGACGTTCAGTGGGCGTTCGTTCCCCAACGGATGTTGTCCGCGGACATGATGACCGCCGAAATCGCGTGGACGTCGTGACTGCTCTTGACTGTGAATTTCTTCGTTACCGTCGCGCCGCCCTGCACCGAGACGCTGATTTCGTACTCCACCGAACCCTGACTCGGAACGGCCAACGCGTCCTCGAACGTCACCGCGTCGTTTATCGGAAGCGTGACCGTTTCGTCCAGCACCGACGATCCCCCTTTCGTCGCCATCGCCGTGACCGTGTGGTCGCTGTTCGCGTAACTGCTGATTGCAAGTTTTACCGGATGCGTATCGGACGAACCTACTGCGTTTTCGGTGGTCGATTTTTCCGCTTCGTCCGAATCTCCTGTCTCGTCGGAAGTCGTTTCCGTCGTCCCTGTCTTGTCATCCGGGTTCCCGTTTTCCCCGACTTGCTGGTCGCTCTCCCCGCCGATACAGCCGCCGAGCGCGATGATGCCCAAACCGCAGTACTGGAGGGCTGAGCGTCGTGTCCAGTTGTCTCTCCCCATCTTGTTCGTTTCCACTCGTCCACGATAATATGTTTTGTGTATCTGTTCTCGAAGTTCGGTAGTTCGGGAGAAAATTGCAGGAAATTTGGCTCAATTCAAACCCATCTCAAATTCACTCCGGACTCGAATACAGTCGCTCTATTTCGACCATGCCCCTCCCATCGAACCGCGCTTCGTAGATGTCTGGCATCGTCAGCTTCCCGTTCCAGAAATCGAAGTCGAATCGGTCGTCGTAGTGGTTCAAAATGAGCGTCATGAGGTTGCCGTGGCCGCCGATTACGACTGATTCGTCCTCGTACTTTGCCAGCACTCGTTCGAGGGCCGAGACGCCGCGCTTCTGTGCCGTGAGATTCGATTCGCCGTCCAAAAAGCGTGAAATCTGAGATAGTTTTACAAGGTGAACGTCATTCTTCAAAGTATCTTGTATATGTTACCAGATCTGTCACTAAACAACAGTAGTGCATATACTCAACATTAATAGCATAACTATATTATATTATAGTACAACTTTTAATTAATCAATCCAATGGTAATTGTCATATATCGCCCGTGTCTGCCGCACGTCTGACGCACCTTTATGAGGAAACCGTGACGCATACGTGATATGACTAGCCAGCGCGACCGAATCGCCAATCTAGAATCGCGGGTCGAAGAACTCGACGCGACGATTCGCGGACTGACAGAAGAACTCGTGGACGCCAATCAGCGAATTCGCGAGTTGGAGGCCGAACAGGAATCGAACGAATCGAACGAGGTCGAAGAGGCTAAAACCGAGGAGTCCAAGGACGAAACAGACGATAGCGACGAGGGTACGTCCGGACTGGGCGACGACATCATCGTGGCGTAGGGGGCTACCCTCTCCTACGAGCAACCCATGCACATCAAAAAGCTCGTCCTCGACAAGTTCAAGAGCTTCGGCCGGAAGACCGAAATCCCGTTCTACGAGGATTTCACCGTGGTCACGGGGCCGAACGGTTCCGGAAAGAGCAACATCATCGACAGCGTCCTTTTCGCGCTCGGACTGGCCAGAACGAGAGGTATCCGGGCCGAGAAACTCACCGACCTGATTTACAACCCCGGCTACGACGAGGGTGAGGGTACGAAAAACGGCCCGCTCGAAGCGTCGGTCGAGGTCGTTCTGGACAACTCCGACGGAACGCTCGACCGAACGCAGGTCGTCAACGCCGCCGGAACGGACAGCGTCGGTGACGTGGACGAAATCACCATTAAGCGCCGGGTGAAACAGACCGAGGACAACTACTACTCGTACTACTACCTGAACGGCCGGTCGGTTAACCTCTCGGACATCCAGGATTTGCTCGCACAGGCGGGCGTGACCCCGGAAGGGTACAACGTCGTCATGCAGGGAGACGTGACCGGCATCATCAACATGACGCCGTACGAGCGCCGCGAAATCATCGACGAAATCGCGGGCGTCGCGGAGTTCGACGCGAAAAAGGACGCCGCGCTCGAAGAACTCGAAGTGGTCAAAGACCGCGTCGAGGAGGCCGAACTCCGCATCGAGGAGAAGGACGACCGACTCGACCAACTGCGCGACGAGCGCGAAACCGCGCTCGAATACAAGGGTCTTCGCGAGGAAAAAGCGGAGTACGAAGGCTACCTCAAAGCCGCGGAACTCGAAGAGAAGCGGGCCGATCTCGAAAACACCCGCGACGACATCGAGAGCAGAAAAGACGAACTCGCCTCCCTCCAGCGCGAACTGGACGAGCGACAGGGCAAAGTCGTTCGCCTCGAAGACCAACTGGAAGAACTCAACGCGGAAATCGAGCGCAAGGGCGAGGACGAACAACTCGCCCTCAAGAGCGAAATCGAGGAGGTCAAAGGCGAGATTTCGCGTCTCGAAGACAAAATCGAATCCGCGGAAGAGAAGATTCAGGACGCGGAAAACCGCAGGCGGCAGGCGTTCGTCGAAATCGACCGCAAGCAGGAGACGGTGGACGAATTGGACGGCGACATCCGCGACATCAAAATCGAGAAAGCCTCCGTCAAGGGCGAAATCGGCACGAAGGAAGCCAAACTCGCCGAAATCGAGGCGGAAATCGACAACGTCGATACGGAATACGACGAGGTGAAAGCCGACCTCGCGGAAAAGAAGGACGCGCTCGAAGACGAAAAGAGCACGAAAAACGAGCGCCAGCGCGAGAAAGACCGTCTGCTCGACGAGGCTCGGCGGCGCTCCGACGCGGTCAACCAGAAGCAAAACGAACTCGACTCGGCCCGCGATCGGATTCCGGATATCGAAACCGAACTGGACGACCTCGCGGACGAACTGCTGAAAGCCGAGCGAAACGCGGAACAAATCGGCGACGTCGTAGACGACCTGAAAGCCGAAAAGCGGGAACTGCAGTCCGACCTCGATTCGGTCGAAAACGAACTCCAGTCGAAACAGCAAAAGTACGCCGAACTCGAAGCTCGCGCGGAAGAGAGCGGCGATTCCTCGTACGGTCGCGCCGTTTCCACGATTCTGAACGGCGATTTGGACGGCGTCCACGGCACAATTGCGCAACTCGGAAGCGTCGGCCAGCAGTACGCCACCGCCTGTGAAACCGCGGCAGGCGGCCGTATGTCGCAGGTCGTCGTAGACGACGACGGCGTCGGCCAGCGCTGTATCGAGTACTTAAAGCGCAGAAACGCTGGTCGCGCGACCTTTCTCCCGATTACGAAGATGCACGACCGCCGACTGCCGTCGGTTCCCGACATGCCCGGCGTGGTCGATTTTGCCTACAATCTCATCGACTTCGATTCGGAATATTCGGGCGTTTTCTCCTACGTCGTCGGCGACACGCTGGTCGTTGAGGACATGGAAACCGCCCGCGAACTGATGGGCGACTTCCGCCTCGTAACCCTGTCGGGCGAGCTGGTCGAAAAGAGCGGCGCGATGACCGGCGGTTCGACCGGCGGGTCGCGCTATTCGTTTTCGGCGTCCGGCAAAGGACAGTTGGAGCGCGTCGCCCGGCAAATCAACGAGTTGGAGGAAGAACGCCAGTCGGTTCGAGAGTCCATCCGCGGCGTCGAAGACCGGTTGGATGACGCGCGCGACCGCCAGACCGATGCGACCGACCAAGTCCGCGCGATAGAGAGCGACATCGAGCGAAAGGAGGAGGAAATCGTATCCATCGAGGAAACCATCGAGTCGCTCGAAGCCGAAATCGAGGACGTACAGGAAGAACGCGAGTCGGTCAACGACCGGATGCAGGAACTCGAAGCGGAGATTTCGGCCTACGAGGAGGAAATTGCCGAGATCGAGAACGACATCGCCGAACTCGAAGCCGAACTCGCCGACTCGAAGATTCCCGAACTGTCGAGCGAGGCCGACGAAATCCGGGACGAAATCGGCGAGTTGGAAGACCGGATGGACGAGTTGGACGGCAAACTGAACGAACTGCAACTCGAAAAGCAGTACGCAGAAGACGCCATCGACGGCCTGCACGACGACATCGAATCCGCGCAGAACCGCAAAGCCGAGCAGGAAGAACGCATTGAGGAACTCGAAGAGGAAATTGAGGATGGCGAGGAAACCCTCGAATCGAAGCGGGAAGCGGTCGAGGAACTCGAATCCGAACTCGCGGAACGCAAAGAGGAGCGCGCCGAACTGAAAGCGGAACTCGGCGAAGCGAAGGAGAAACGCGACGAACAGCATTCGCAGGTCGAGGCGGTCGAAAACCGCCTCGAAAGCCTCAAACGGAGCGCGAATCGCCTCGAAGAGGACGTGGCCGAACTCCGAGAGGAGGTCGGGGAGTACGACCCCGATGACGTTCCCGACCACGACGAGGTTCGGGACAATATCGACCGCCTCGAACGCCAGATGGAGGCGCTCGAACCCGTCAACATGCTCGCCATCGACGAATACGACGAGGTCGAAAGCGACTTAGACGATTTGAAGGAGCGCAAAGCGACGCTCGTGGAGGAGCGGGACGGTATCCGGGAGCGAATCGACTCCTACGAATCGCAGAAAAAGGAGACGTTCATGGAGGCGTTCGACGCCATCGACTCCCAGTTTCGGGACATCTTCACGCGCCTCTCGGCAGGGTCGGGCGAACTGTTCCTCGAAAACGAGGACGACCCGTTCGACGGCGGCCTGACGATGAAGGCCCAACCCGGCGATAAGCCGGTTCAGCGACTCGACGCGATGAGCGGAGGCGAGAAATCGCTCACCGCCCTCGCCTTCATCTTCGCCATCCAGCGGTACAACCCCGCGCCGTTCTACGCGTTGGACGAGGTGGACGCCTTCCTCGACGCCGTCAACGCGGAGCGAGTGGGTGAGATGGTGGACGAACTCGCGGGCGACGCCCAGTTCGTCGTCGTCTCGCACCGCTCCGCGATGCTCGAACGCTCCGAGCGCGCAATCGGGGTGACGATGCAGGGCAACAACGTGAGCAGCGTCACCGGCATCAGACTGGACGGAGAACACGAGGTGCCCGCGGATGATTGACGGAGTCGCGTCCGAACATCGCCCCGACGAACACACCGCGGACGACGAAGTCGAACCCGTCGAACTGCTCGTCCAACTCGCTGAGGACGGCGAAATCGAACCGTGGGACATCGACATCGTGGAGGTGACGGACAAGTTCCTCGCCCGATTGGACGAGGCCGACCTCCGAACGTCCGGGCGGGCGCTGTTTTACGCCAGCGTCCTCCTCCGGATGAAGAGCGACGCGCTCCTCGCGGACGACGAACCCGAAGAAGAGGAACTCGAACCGTGGGAAGCGCCGATGGCGATGGATGGCGCGATGGACGACGGCGGATTCGATCCCGTGGATTCGCTCGAAGACGAGATGGAGCGCAGACTCGACCGCAAGCACGCCCGCGGTAATCCGGAAACGCTGGACGAACTCGTCCGCGACCTGCGCGAACGCGAGCGCGGGTCGTGGTGGAAAGAGTCGCGAACCTACGACACCAGCGACTCGCCGCAGGGGTTCCGCCGAGGGACGCAAACCTTGGACTACCACTCGGGTGACGACATGCGGTTCGACGACGAACCGACCGAGTCGGAGGTGACCGGCACGACCCACGACGAGGACATCGAATCGGTCATCGACGACGTTCAAACGGCCCTCGTCTCCCAGTACGAAGCGGGACGAACCGAGGTTTTGTACGCCGAAATCGACGGTGTCGGCCCGTCACGGGTCGAAACCTATCTCGCGCTGCTGTTCCTCGCCCATCGCAGTTTTCTCACGCTCGAACAGGACGACCTGTTCGGCGACCTCTGGGTGCAGGACGCTCGCGGTTCTGAAGGAGACGTGGATGGTGACGAGAATCGAGAAACTGACAAGGACGAAGAAGCGGCGGAACTGCTTGCGGACTGAACGTTCCGAATCAATCGAGAATCGATTCGAGGGCGTCCATCGTCGTTTCGACGCGTGATTTTTGCGCGTTGTAGCCCATGTGTCCGATGCGGAGGATGTCGTCCGCCATCTCGCCGAGTCCCGTCGCCACGAGAACATCGTGGCTGTCGTGGAGCCGTCGCTGAATTTCTTTTGCTCGGCCTTCGATTTCAAACGCTGTGACGGTCGGCGAACACAGCGATTCCGTCCCGGGAAACGGTTCCAGGCCCAGTTCTCGGCCTCGCTTTCGACACAGTTGCGCCGTCTCTTCGTGGCGGGCGAACACCGACTTCAAACCTTCGTCCAGAATCCGGTCTAACGATGCGTCCAGCGCGTACAGATTCGACACTAGGTGCGTGTAGGGAAGGAAGGAGAAATCCGGGTCGTGCCACGGTTCCAAACTGGTGTAGAACGAATCCTGTTCGGTGTTCTCGACTTTCTCCCACGCCGAATCGCTGACCGACACGGTGGTCAGACCGGGCGGCGAACTGAAACATTTCTGCGACCCGCCGAGACAGACGTCGATGTGTTCGACCGGAACCGGAGTCCCACCGAGGGAGGAAACCGCGTCAACGACGGTGAGGATCCCTGCGTCTCGTAGTATCGTCAGAATTTCCTCGAAATCGTTCAGCAGTCCGGTCGGCGTCTCGCAGTGAACCATCGTCGCGGCGGTGAAGTCATTCCCCTCGACCAACGAGGCGATTTCGTCGGCGTCGAATCCGTCGGTGTAGTCGATGCTGTGCGAAACCGGATTCCCGCCGGCCATCTCCACGAAGTCCGAAAATCCGTCGCCGTACAGTCCGTTGCCGAGGCACAGTACGTCCTCGTCGGAGGCGACCAGCGAGGTGACCGCGGCTTCGAGACCGAGAATTCCTTCGCCACCCAAAATGACCATCTCGTCGTTCGTGTCGTACACTCGCGCCAGTTTGTCGAGCAGGGTTTCGTAGTACGACGCGAATTCGGGGTCAACGTCGGGGTTCATCGCCGATCGGGCCATCGCGTTTCGGACATCCACGGGAATCGCGGTCGGTCCCGGCGTCATCACGAGCGTTTCGTCGTTCATGAGTAGTGGTACTCCTGATTTGGGTTAAAACTGCGTGGTAGGTCGATTCAGAAGCTGACTATCGATGCGGATCCCCACGAGCCGTGAATTTCGGCGTATCCGGTTTTCGACCGGTTGCAACAGCTCGACACGCGTCGGAGAGAACGAGATCGGTTTTCCGATATTCGGATTTCGGACAAAAAATCGGTTGGTCGCTCGTCCGTCGGTGCCCCGAACCTCAGTCGAGATACTGTCCGGCGAGCAGTTCGACTTCTTCCCGCTTTTCTGCCGGGATCGCTTTCGTCGGGGTGTTGATGGTGCCTTCCAGGGCGTGCCCGCAGTCACAGTCGCGTTCTTCGGGCAAATTCAGAATCGCGTGTTCCACGACCTGCTTGATAGCGTCCTCGTTTTCCGCGGCGTTTTCCAGCACTTCCTCCAAGGTGACTTCGCTGTCTTCCTTCCACACGTCGTAGTCGGTGACGCCCGCCACGGTCGCGTAGCACATCTCGGCTTCGCGGGCGAGTTTGGCCTCCGGAATCGCCGTCATGCCGATGATTTCGAAGCCCTGCTGGCGGTAGAAATCGCTTTCGGCGCGCGTCGAGTACTGCGGCCCCTCGATGCAGACGTAGGTGCCGCCCCGGTGGTGGTTCGCGTCGGTGGCTTCGTCGCTCGATTCCGAGAGGTGTTCTACCATGTGCGGGCAGTACGGGTCGGCGAAGGGCATGTGGACGACCATTCCGCTTCCGAAGAACGTCGGCGTTCGGTGTTTCGTCTGGTCGAAAATCTGGTCGGGAATCACGAGCGTCTGCGGCGGCAGTTCCTCGCGCAGGCTTCCGACCGCGTTGCTGGCCAGAATTCGCTCCACGCCGAGTTCCTTCAGCGCGTAGATATTCGCCCGGTACGGCGCTTCCGTGGGCGTTCGCTGATGTTTCGGACCGTGTCGGGGTAGGAACGCGACTTCTTTCCCCGCTATTTCGCCGATGGTGACGGGCGCGCTCGGTTCGCCGAACGGCGTCGTCACTTCTTCCTCCCGGGTGTTTTCGAGTGGCAGTGCCTCGTAGATGCCGCTTCCGCCGATGAAGCCGATCATGGGTGACGTTGGTTTCGGCAGTCACCTAAACGACACGGGTTCGTATCGAACCGGTTCGTCCCGGATTGGTTCGTCTCCGGACAGATCCGACTTCGTTTCGCCGTTCTCCCACCTTATGCTACGTGCCAACACACGGTACGAGAGTTGAAGTAGTATTACTGATTCATTACGTCTCATGCCCTCTACGCGCCCTACTAACGGACTCACCGAGGGGTCGCTCGTCGGCCCGATGGTGAGGCTCGCGTGGCCCATCGTCGTTATTCAGCTGCTACAGGTCACGTACAACATCGCCGATACGTTCTGGCTGGGCGCGCTTTCTTCCGACGCGGTTGGTGCGCTGTCGCTGGCGTTTCCGCTCATCTTCTTTCTCATCTCGGTCGGCGGCGGATTCACCACCGCCGGAAGCATCCTCGTTGCACAACACACGGGGGCGGGCGGCGACGAGGAAGCCAACGCAATCGCAGGCCAAACGCTCTCGTTTGTTTCAATCATGGCGGTCGGTATCGCCGTCGTCGGCTACTTTCTCGTCGACCCGATGCTCGGTCTGTTGCCCGCGGACGAGCGAACCGCCACGCACATCGTGCCGATGGCCGCCGATTACATGCGCGTTTTCTTCCTCGGCTCGCCGTTTCTCTTCGGCTTCTTCGTCTTTTCCGCACTCATGCAGGGGTACGGCGAGACGCAACCGCCCATGCGAATCATGGCGGTCAGCGTCCTCGTGAACGTGGTTCTCGACCCGCTGTTCATCTTCGGCTGGGGATCGATTGAGGGAATGGGTATCGAGGGTGCCGCGATAGCGACCGTTCTCTCTCGGGGGCTTGCGACGATTTTGGGTCTGTACGTCATATTCGGTACCGATATCGGACCGCAGGTGGAACTGCACCACCTCAGGCCGAACGTCGACCGAATCCGAGAAATTGTCACACTCGGCGTGCCAACCGCGGCGGAGCAGTCCACGAGTTCGATGGCGATGGTCGTCCTCACGGGAATGGTTGCGACGTTTCCACCAGCGGTCGTCGCGGCCTACGGACTGGGTAATCGACTGTCCTCGCTCGTTTTCCTCCCCGCGATGGGACTCGGACAGGCGACCAACACGATGGTCGGCCAGAATCTCGGCGCGAAGCGAGCTGACCGCGCGGAGCGCGCAGTGCGACTCGCCGGAGGGCTGGTTGCGGGCGTGATGTTCGCGGTGGCGCTCGTCGCCTTCTTCGTCCCCGAGCCGCTCGTTTCGGTGTTCCTGTCCGCCGACGAACCCCGGGTCACGGAAACAATCAAACACGGGAGCGACTATCTCCGCAATCATGGCACCCATGTTCGTCTTCATGGGCGTGTTGCAGGTCATCCTCGGTGCGTTCCGCGGCGCGGGTAACACCAGAACCGCGTTGGTGTTTTCGATGGTGACGCTGTGGGTCGTCCGGGTTCCCGCGACATACTACCTCGTCTTCGTGGAAGGCTGGGGACCGAACGGAATATGGGTCGCTGTCGCACTCGGTGACATCGTCGGCGCAATCGCCGCAGTCGCGTGGTTCCTTCGTGGAACGTGGAAAAAGGCGGTCGTGACGGAAGCGGAGCCGACACCCGCGGATTAGTTACTCACTGGCGCCGTTCGCGGTCGTGCTATCCGTGTTTCGCGTCACGAACGGTTTCATAGCGCATCTTGATTTCCTCGAAGAGGCGATTGCCGACCGTCGTTCGAAGTCGCGGCTCCGCCGTTGCGAAGAACTCGTCTAAATCCTCGTACTCCTTGAAATGTTCACTTTCGCCGTCATATCGTCCCTCACGCTCATACACGAGCGCCTGCAGACACATGTCTACCAAGTCCATATCTTTGACGAACGTCGATTCGGGCGTCTCCCGGGCTTCGTACTCCTCCCACAGGTTGCGCACGTCGGGAACGAGTGGTTCGGCGAGACTGTTCATCGCGTTTCGTTCCTCGCGGTGTTTCACATCAGACGGAACGCGCTGGTCGGCGTCACTCACACGGGTGGCGACATCGCCTGTTTTCG
Organism: Haladaptatus pallidirubidus; assembly: GCF_020700235.1. GTDB lineage: Archaea > Halobacteriota > Halobacteria > Halobacteriales > Haladaptataceae > Haladaptatus > Haladaptatus pallidirubidus. The sequence goes on from NZ_CP085301.1 coordinate 2,741,648, forward strand.
CCTCGGCCACGTCGTGGACGATTGCCATGCGGAGCGCTCTGTCGGTATCGATGCCCGCTTCCGCTCCGAACTGTAAGCAGAGCAACGCAACCCCCCACGTGTGTCCGGCGACCGACTCGGGGTCGGCGATTCCCCGAAGTTGCCATCCGGTCCGTCGTTCGTCTTTCAACGCGAACGCTTGGGAGAGAGCTTCGATGGTGTCCATCTTCCTCGTCGCGTTACTGCCCGCCGGTCGCCTTCTCTAACAGTCGCCATTCGCCGTCTTTGCGTGACAGCAGGCCGCGGCGAACCATTTCGGTGAGAACCTCGTCCAGTCGGTCGGGTTGCGCGATTTCCATCTGGATGCGCTCGACGTCGTGGTACTCGTTCAGATAGTGACGAACGTCGTCGTTCGTGAACACCTCTTGGTCTGCTCTGTCCAGTGCGCCGCTGGTGATGTCTATCATGTCCTCGATGAAATTCCACGGGTACACTATCCACGCCCACTCTTCGAGTTGCTCGCCGACGTAGTCGGGGTCGAACTCACTGGTTTGGAGCAGTTGGAGCGTCGCCGTCCTAACCTCACCGGCCTCTCGCTCGGTGACGTACTCCTCGGCATGTTTGATGGAGCCGCCCGTGTCCGCGATGTCGTCGATGATGAGAACGTCCTTGCCTTCGACGCTCCCCTCCGGCATCGGGTAGCGAACCTCGGGTTCCCCCGATTTCTGGGCGGTTCCGACGTAATGTTCCATCTTGAGGCTCGTCAGGTCGTCCAGTCCGAGGAAGTCACAGATACATCGCCCGGCGAACCAGCCGCCACGTGCGAGCGCGACGATGACGTCGGGTTCGAAGTCGGAGACTTTCACCTGCTCGCTCACGCCGCGGCAGAGACCGTAGATGTAGTCCCAATTGGTAATCGTGCATTTGAAATCGTCCGGCAGGTCGCTCATGCTACCGGAGAGTCGCGGCGCGTGCCACTTAACGGTTTACAGGTTGGGTTTTGACTTCCTGCTCGTCATGTCCTCCGTGAGGTGCTGCGGAACGATATGGCTGGCAGATGGCAAAAATACCATACTGAGATATGCTAATTTAAATTAACAATTACGGGAATAGAGCTTTGGAAATCGACACCGAACTACCACACACATCCATGACCCACACCGAAGACTTCGAAGACCTGCTCGACTGCAAGAACGTTCTCGGCGTCGAGTACGACGAGGAGACGAACACGCTCACGGTGTTCGTCTCCCAGAAACTTCCGGACAGCGAACTCGCCGACGAGGATAACGTGAAACTGCGCGTCTCCGACGTCACCCTCGAAGTCGAGGACGCGGGATTCGACGAGGAGCGCGATGGATTCGACGCGCTCTCGCGCGTCGAATCCGTGCCGGAGGCGCAGGCGGACCGACAGGAGCGACACCGGCCGGTCGTCGGCGGCGTCAGCGAAATCAACGCGAAAGCGTCGGCGGCCACCGCCGGGCCGTATCCCGCCCGCGTGGCGGATACCTCGACGGCGAAATGGAGCGACGCGGTTTCAGAGGGCGACCTCGTCCGTCTCTCGAACAATCACGTCTACGCGCGCATCAACGAGGCCGAGTTCGGCGAACCCATCGTCCAACCGTCGTCGACCGACGGCGGAAGCCTTCCGGACGACAAAACCGGCGAACTGCTGGGCTACGTCACCGTCGAAGACGGCGCGGTGGTTGACGTGGCGGCGCGGTCGGTTGACCCCGAGCAGGATTCCGCGGAGTATCACGAACTGGACGATTCGTGGCCGACTACCGTCCGACGCGAGGAGTATCGTTCGATGAAGGGCAAGACGGTCACGAAAACCGGCCGAACCACCGGCGTCACCAAAAGTCAGGTCAAAGCGACCAGCGCGAGCGTTCGGGTTCGGTTCGGTGACGCCGGAACGCTCACCCTCCGCGACCAGTGCATCGCGGGCGCGATGTCCGAGGGCGGCGACAGCGGGTCGCCCGTTTTCCTCGATTCGTCCGGCGAACTCGTCGGCCTGCTGTTCGCCGGTTCGGCGCGCCAGACGATTTTCAACAAAATCAGCAACGTGGAGTCCGAGTTGGGCGTCGAGTTGTTGACCGATGAACCCGGCGAAGGAGGGGATGGCGGAAACGGGGACGGTGGCGGCGGAGATGACGACACTGGCGGCGATGGGGACAACGACGACCCGGCTACCTACCGCGAGACGCTTTCGGAATCCGTCTCCGTCGCGGTCGGAACGCCCCAACTCTCGCTGGTGTCGTTCTCGGTGTTGGGGTCTCCCTCGCCCGGCGAACATGTGTCGGCGACTGCGCGAGTGTCCGGCAGTGCCAAAGGTACCGCGTGGCTCGCCGTCGATGGCGACCGAACCACGTTTACTTTGGGTGAGGAACACGTCCGCGGCAATCGGTACCTCAAGGACGTTTCGCTCTCGTTCACGGTTCCCGACTCTGCTGGCGAGTCGTTCGACGTGGACGTTGACGGCGGTTACGTTCTGGACGAGTAGTCGGTTTGAATGGAGCGTTTCCGTCGTCGTTGATTTGCTTTCACTGAGGTCGTTTCTGCGCGGCTTGCTTGAATGACTTGCTTGGTGAGAGCTGGTTGTTTTCGAGTTAGCTGTTGCCGACTCCACTGAAACCGCACCGCAACCGCGGGCCGCACACCTCCCCAACCGACTGCGCTTCTCACTCCCTGCGGTCGTTGCGATGCTTATCCCTCGCACGACTTCAGCGAGCCTTCTCGGACGATGCGTCCTCGAAGGCTCACCAGCGCGCGCCATGCGGAACGTTTGATTGCCGAAACCTCCGCAAAAATCCAGCGGCGCGTGTGTCGGGAGGCCTGCGGGATACCCGTAGGCCATCTGAATATCACGTGAGGGATGAGCGACCGAGCGTCAGCGAGGAGCGAATCAGTTGGGGGGCATGTGGCTGATTGCGGTGGTGGTCATGTGTTGTCGTGACGTGCTACCGACGAATCTCCACCACTCTCACTTTCGTATTGCTGATTTCGTCTTAGTATTCGCGCGTCACCAGCATCTATCCACGTTCTCAAACCACGAAACAGTAAACCGAGCGTTAAACCCGGCGGAAAACAACGACTCCAATATGCGAACAGTCAGAACCCTCCTCGTGGATGCGTTCACCGACGAACCGCTGACCGGAAACGCGGCGGGCGTCGTCCCCTACGCGGACGACCTAACGGACGACCAAATGCAGGCCGTCGCCCGTGAACTTGCGGTCAGCGAGACGGCCTTCTTCTCGGAAAGCGAGGAGGCGGATCGCAGCGTTCGGTTCTTTACCCCGACGACGGAAATCGACCTCTGTGGCCACGCGACCATCGCCTCGCACGTTCACCTGCTTGAAGACGGAGAAATCTCGCCGGGGATGCACACCCTCGAAACGGCGGTCGGCGTGCTGAACATCGAGGTGACGGAAAATCACACCGTTTGGATGACCCAGAACGACCCGGAAATCGAGACGGTCGAACTGGAGTACGATCGGGTCGGTTCCACCCTCGGTATCGACCCGGCGGCGCTTCGGGACGTTGGCGCGGACGTTCCGATGGCGGTGGCTTCGACCGGACTGCCGTGCCTCGTGATTCCGGTTAACTTCCTCGAACACGTCGGCGGCGCGGAACCGGACATGGCGAAAGTCGAAGCACTGTGCGAGGAGGTCGGCGCGGTCGGAATCTACGCCTTCACCTTCGACGCCATCGACGCCGAATCGACGCTCCACGGGCGGATGTTCGCCCCACTGGCGGGGATTCCAGAAGACCCGGTTACCGGAACCGCCAGCGGCGCCGTCGGTGCCTATCTACGCGAAACGGACGCCTTCGACGAGTTCCCCGAAGAACTGCGACTGGAGCAGGGACATTTCCTCGACCGTCCAGGCTACGTCCGCGTACATGCGACTGAAGATGGCGCGAAAGTCGGCGGTCGAGCGACGACCGCGCTCGATGGGCAGTTGGTCGTTCCCGAACCGGAAGAGGACGGGATTATCGAATGTTGACGGCCAGCGGAAACGAATCCGTCGGCTTTTAGATTCGTTGGCTATCGAATCAGTTCATAATCGCACGTGTAGGAGTGGGACGCTCCGAACCAACGCCTGCGGAGACTGCGTCCCCTGTGGATATGCCTGTATCTGCAAAGCGCGTCGTCGAAACAGGAAGCTCCACCCTCGGGGAGCGAACGGCGTCAGCCGCGAGCGAGTAGGGCAGGGTAGTTCACAGTGTCTTCGGTACGATACGGAACGAGGAGCGTCAGTGCGCGCGCACTGACGAATTCATCAACCGTTAGACAAATAATCGACGGCGTGGCGGCTATTTCTGCTACCATTCTAAAGTATATTCACTTCCGAGTTACTTTTCTTGACAACGCTGGTCGGAACATTCTTTATGTGTCTGCTTGTCTCCACCCATACGCAATGGTTGTACTCTGGCTGGACGAAATCAGCGCAAACGACCTCGAGCTCGTCGGTGGCAAAGGTGCGTCGCTCGGTGAACTCACCGGGGCGGATCTTCCTGTCCCACCGGGATTCGTCGTGACTGCCGGAACCTACCGGGAGTTCATCGAGGAAACCGGCATCGCGGACGAGTTGTTCGAGGTCGTGGACGTTGATACCGAAGATTCTGCGGCACTGGCGGACGCCGAGGCGCGCGCGGAAGAACTCATTCTCGGCACCGAGATTCCTGAGGATATGCGACAGGGAATCCTCGACGCGTACGATGATCTGGACGACGGAAAGGCGTTCGTTGCTGTTCGCTCCTCCGCGACGGCGGAAGACCTTCCCGACGCCTCGTTTGCCGGACAACAGGAGACGTTCCTCAACATCACCCGCGACGACCTCGTCGAACGCGTGAAACAGTGCTGGGCGTCGCTGTTCACTCAGCGAGCGATTTACTACCGACAGGAGAAGGGCTTCGACCACGAAATCGTAGATATCGCCGTGGTCGTTCAGCGGATGGTGGACGCCGAAAAGAGCGGCGTCATGTTTACGAGCCACCCCTCGACCGGTGACAAGAAAATCATCATCGAGGCCGCGTGGGGACTCGGCGAGGCGGTCGTCTCGGGGTCGGTTTCCCCGGACAACTACGTCGTCGACCGCGCCTCGAACGCGACGGAGGACATCACCATCGCCGACAAGAAGATGATGCACACGAAGGACGCGGAGACCGGTGAAACGGTCGAACGGGAGGTTCCCGACGACAAACGGAACGCGCGTGTCCTCTCAGAAGAAGACATCAATCGCCTCGTGGAACTCGGCGAAGAAGTCGAAAATCACTACGAAACCCCGCAGGACGTGGAGTGGGCAACCGTCGGCGACGACGTGTTCATGCTCCAATCGCGGCCGATCACGACGATTAGTGACAGCGGTTCCATCGAAGCGGACACGAACGAGGGCGTCGCCGACGGAAGCGGTGGGGTTCAGACCGAAATGGGTAGCGGTCACGAAGTTATCGTGAACGGCTTGGGCGCGAGCCCCGGCATCGCAAGCGGTCCCGCACGAACCGTGACGAAGCTCGACCAATTGGACAAGGTGGGCGACGGCGATATCATCGTCACGGAGATGACGACCCCCGACATGGTTCCCGCGATGAAACGCGCCGCAGGTATCATCACGGACGAAGGTGGCATGACCAGCCACGCCGCCATCGTCTCGCGCGAACTCGGCGTCCCCGCGGTCGTCGGTTCCAGCAACGCGACGGACACGCTCGAAGACGGCCAAGTCATCACGCTCGACGGCGACAAGGGAACCGTCCGCGAGGGCAAACCCGAAAAGGAACAAGGACAGGAGCGCGAGCCGATCGAGGACGCCCGCCCGAAAACGCCCGTCAAACCGATGACGGCGACGGAGGTTAAAGTGAACGTCTCCATTCCGGAGGCGGCGGAACGCGCCGCCGCGACCGGTGCCGATGGCGTGGGCCTGCTCCGCATGGAGCACATGATTCTCTCGACCAACAAGACGCCCGCGAAGTACATCGAAGACCACGGTGTCGATGCCTACACCGAGGAAATCGTGGAGGGTATCCGCGGCGTCGCCGAGGAGTTCTACCCGCGTCCAGTTCGCGTTCGAACCCTCGACGCGCCGACCGACGAGTTCCGGCAACTGCAAGGTGGCGAGGACGAACCGGACGAACACAACCCGATGCTCGGCTGGCGCGGTATCCGCCGAAGCCTCGACAAACCGGACGTGTTCCAGCACGAACTGGACGCCTTCCGCGAACTGTACGAGATGGGCTACGACAACGTCGAACTCATGCTCCCGCTCGTCAACGACGCGGAGGACGTGCTTCGCGCTCGGCGACTTATCGCCGAAACCGGAATCGACCCCGACAAGCGCACGTGGGGCGTGATGATTGAGACGCCCGCCAGCGCGCTCCAAATCGAAGACATGGCCGAGGCCGGTATCGACTTCGCCAGTTTCGGGACGAACGACCTCACCCAGTACACGCTCGCCGTTGACCGAAACAACGAGAACGTTGCGGGGCGGTTCGATGAACTCCATCCCGCCGTGCTCGAACTCATCGGACAAACCATCGACTGCTGTCGCGACCACGACATCAACACGAGCATCTGCGGACAGGCGGGTTCGAAACCGGAGATGGTTCGCTTCCTCGTCAACCGCGGCGTTTCGTCCATCTCGGCGAACATCGACGCGGTGCGCGACGTACAACACGAAGTGAAGCGCGTCGAGCAGAAGCTGATGCTCGATTCGGTTCGCTAACCAGGCTTTCGACTTTCGTTTTTCTAAGCGCAGGTACCGAACTGGCGGCGTAAATTTATATATTCAGACGGACAAAACATACTGTAGACATGAATCTCCGCCCCGCCTTCGCCCTCCTCACAGCGATGCTCCTCGTCGCAGGTTGTGTCGGCGGCCCCGCTAACGACGCGGGAACGCCGACAGCAGCGACGGAAACCGGGACGCCAACGGCGACACTAACGACCGAAACCACCACACCAACGACGCCGCTGGAGCCTTCCTTGCCAACCGGAATCTCCGACGACGGTTCCGTCAATGCGAGTCGGCTCATCTCGGCCCACGAATCGGCGCTCGAAGAGACCGGCTACGAGTTTGAGTACCGGAGCGTCACCGAAGCTGGCGGCGAGGCGAATACGACCACCCACTGGGGAACCGTCGCCGAGGGCCGAACCTCGTTCGTGAAACACGCCGAGTACACGACCGATTCGTCATCAGAACAATACGGAATGCACCTGTGGGCGAACGGTTCCGTTTTGCTCACGAAACAGGTTGTAGACGGGCAAACGAACTACAACGAGCGAGCGCAAGACGACCATCTCCGCCAACAACTCGCGTCCGTCGCAACCATGACGGAGACGCTCGACGACCTCTTGGCTTCCGGCGAGTTCGAAGTGACGAAAACCGACCGCTCCAGCGGGCAGTCGTTCGTCACGCTCAGTGCGACCGAACCCACCGACGATTCGCAGTTCGAGAACGCGACCGAGTTCGATGCGACGCTCGTCGTGGACTCGTCCGGGCGCGTTCACGAGTTCCATCGGACGGTGACGACCGACCGAGTGCGTCTCGAACAGAACTTCGAACTCTCGTTCGTTGACACCACGTCAGTCGAACGCCCCCAGTGGGCCGATGACGCGCGTGCTGTCCTGACGGCGAACGTCGAAGTGAGTACGTCGAAGAACGCCATCGAACTCGAACACGAGAGCGGCGATACACTCGCCGCCGATTCGACGGTACGAATCGAACACGGCGGCGAGACGCACGTTCTCGAATTCGGGGGCACGTTCAAATCGGGCGAGCGCGTCTTCATCTACTATCCCGCCGACGGTGATGCCCCCGTCCTCGTCGCCGACGAACCAACAGACGTGAACGCCGAACGCATCGAGGGCGAGTACTCGCTGACCGTTCTCGGCCCGAACGGGAACACCGTCACTGCGATGGGGTTCGGCGTCGGTTACAGCGACGAGAGTTCGCATTCGTCGTAGAACGGAACGAATAAACCCGACGCGCCGAATTTTCGGGTATGCAGGTGGCCGCGCCCCAATCATTTCGCCGGGTGCTTTCTTCGATGTGTACCGAACCCCATCCGGCGGCCCGCGACGCCGCGGAACGATTTTTGGCGGCGAATCCGGGCGACCCGACGACGTATCCGACTATTTCCGCGCTGGAAGACGAGGCGGTGGAGGCGCTGGGCGAGATGACCGGACTCGAAAATCCGCACGGATACATCGCCAGCGGCGGCACCGAGGCCAACATTCAGGCGGTTCGGGCGGCGCGGAATCTCGCGGAGGTAGAGGCGCCGAACGTCGTCGCACCGATAAGCGCGCATTTCAGTTTTCAGAAAGCGGCGGACGTGCTCGGCGTCGAACTGCGCCTCGCCGAGGTCGATTCGAATCGGCGAGCAGACCCGGACGCGGTTAACGAACTGATCGATGACGACACGGTGCTGGTCGTCGGCATCGCTGGAACGACCGAATACGGCCGAGTTGACCCGATTCCGACGTTGTCGGAAATCGCGCACGACGCCGGGGCATTGCTCCACGTGGACGCGGCGTGGGGCGGATTCGTGCTTCCGTTCACCGATTACGAGTGGAACTTCGACCACGCCGCGGTGGATACGATGGGTATCGACCCGCACAAAATGGGGCAGGCGGCGGTTCCAGCGGGCGGGTTTTTAGCCCGCGAAAAGCGCGTACTCGATGCGCTGGCCGTCGAAACGCCGTATCTCGAATCGACTTCGCAGGCGACGCTGACGGGAACCCGGAGCGGTGCGGGTGTTGCGAGCGCGTGGGCCGCGATGGACGAACTCTGGCCCGCGGGCTACCGCGAGCAGTACGAACGCTCGCAAGCAAACGCGGAGTGGATCGCCGACGCCTTCGAATCCTGTGGCTACGACGTGGTTGACCCGGTTCTCCCGTTGGTCGCGGCGGACGTTCCGCGGAAAACGGTGGAATCACTCCAATCCCGTGGCTGGCGCGTGTCACCGACCGGGTCGGGAGAACTCAGAATCGTCTGCATGCCGCACGTCACTCGGTCGATGTTGGAGTCGTTCGCCGCCGACCTCGAATCGCTCTAGTCGCTGTTCCTCTCGAATCGCTGCAACTACCCTTCTTCCACGGGTGCGCCGAGCGCGTTTCGTTTGACGCTCTCGATTCCCTTTTTCGCGGCCTGCTTCGAGGAGTATCCCTCGCCGCTGTCGGCGATGATGTTTCCGTTCCGGTGGACGAGTCGCCAGCGCCACTCGTCCGCGTGGTCTCGGTACAGTTCGAACGAGGCTTGCGTCGGCGGGCGAAGTGCCTCCACGACGGAGCCGTCTTCCTGCGTGGCCGAGATAGGCCACGATTCCGATTCCGCGGGTCGGGCCGGTGTTTTCGCTCGCTCGGTGAGACGACGCGCGACCTTCGAGAGGGTCGCTCCGTAGCGTTCGAGAAGTTCGACCGAAACGTCCTGTTCCAGGAGCGGTTCGCCGTCCCGCGTGATGGTAAACCGTTGTCCGCGGCGTTCTATGGTACCGTCCGATTCCTCCCAATCCCCGTCGCGTCGGTACTCCACGGTGAGCGTACCCTCGGAGTAGTCTGCGGTGTACTCTACCCGAACTCGGAGGTTCGGATGGAGGCCGACGCGATACTCTTTGTCCGATTGCACAGTTCCTTTTTTCGTGCCGACTCCGTATGAGTCTGTTCGCCAATGGTAACGTGCGTGGACAGATTCACCGATGTTAAAGTTTACATCGGTCGGTTACCGAGTGTGTCGTGTGTTAGGGAGTACCGCTTTGCTCACCGACCTATTGTCCAGTGGCAACATACTCATGTCGTTCGGTTGGTTGGAAAGTGCCGTCGAACACGCGACTGGGTGGGTTGGACTCATCGTTATTGCCATCTACTCGTTTCTCATCTCGTTTATCCTTCCGCTTCCGAGCGAAGTCGTCCTCCTCGCCCCCCTCGACCTCGGATTAGGGGACGCTGGCCGTCTTACTCTCATCATACTCGTCAGCGGCCTCGGTAAAGCCGCGGGAAGCATTTTCGCCTTCCACATCGGACAGGAGGCAAAGCAGTCCGGCCCGGTCATTAAGGCCCTCCGTCGGTCGAGAATCGACATCGTGGAGTGGTCGGAACGAAAGACCGTCGAACTCGCCCGAAAATGGGGGTACCTCGGATTGGCGATGGCCCTCTGTGTTCCCTTTTTCCCCGATACGATTTCGATTTACGCCTTCTCGATCCTGGAGGAGGATTACACGAAGTTCGCTGCCGCGTCGTTCGTCGGGAGCGTCGGACGACTGTTGGTGACCCTCGGACTAGGCGCTGGCGTCATCGCGTTGAATATTCCCTTCTGACGATGCCGATTGTGGAATGGCGTCGGTGCCGCTGGTAGGCGAAAGCTCGACGCACGCTCCACTCGCAGACGCTTCGCGTCTGCTCGATTCGCTCGTTCGCGGCCATCCCGGGAGCGGACAGGCCGTCGGCCTGTCCGCCCGCGGCGACGCTCGTTAGCCGTGTTTCATCGGACGCGTCTCTCGTCGCTACTCGCCCAAAAGGAAAAAACAATACGTCTGATTCCACGTTCGCAAACCCCTACACGTCTCTCATACACGATTTAGCCGTAGGTTTATATACTGTCAGGAACCAACGAGTAGCCATGCAACGGACGGCCCGCGCCGACGCCCTGTCTATGCGAACCCAGCGATAGCGTCGGGTGAATCCTTCTGGCCCGGATGCGGTCGGTTTTTCGGGGGTGAAACCCGGCAGTTCGAGTAGCGTTCCGGAGCCGCTGCGTCGTTCCGCGAACCGACCACCCGAAAAAGTCATGACGAGACACCGAAACCGGCGGGTTTTACACCCGCAGAGAAGGAGATGAGAGTATGAGCCACGACGACTATCCGACGGACAATCCCGCGGTGGTGACCTGCGGGCTTCCCTACGCGAACGGGGATCTCCACATCGGCCACCTGCGAACCTACGTCAGCGGTGACGTACTGTCGCGCGCGTTGAAGCAACTCGGCCAGCAGACGGCCTTCGTTTCCGGGTCGGATATGCACGGAACTCCCGTCGCCGTCAACGCCGAGAAGGAGGGCGTCTCGCCCCGCGAATTCGCGCTTCGCCACCACGAACAGTACGAAGCGACATTCCCGAAGTTCAACATCGAGTTCGACAACTACGGTCACACCGACGACGAGACGAACACCGAACTCACCCGCGAAATCGTCCGGAAACTGGACGAAGAGGGGTACATCTACGAGAAGGAAATCAAGGTCGCGTGGGACCCCGTCGAGGACGACCCGCTCCCCGACCGCTACGTCGAGGGAACCTGCCCTTACTGCGGCGAACACGCCCGCGGTGACGAGTGTGACGAGGGATGTGGTCGGCACCTCGAACCCGGCGAAATCGAAGATCCGACGAGCACCCTGACGGGCAACCCAGCGGAGTACCGCGAGCGGGAGCACAAGTTCTTCCGCGTCTCCGACCTACAGGAGTACTTGCAGGGGTTCATCGACCGCCTCGAAGGGACGAGCAACGCGCAAAATCAGCCCCGCGAGTGGATAGAGGGCGAACTCCAAGACTGGTGTATCTCCCGCGATATGGACTGGGGAATCGACTATCCTGGGAACGAAGACGACGAAAACGCCGATGACCTCGTTCTCTACGTTTGGGTGGACGCCCCGATAGAGTACATCGCCAGCACGAAACAGTACACCGAACGTGTGGGTGCGGACACCTACGATTGGGAGGAGGTTTGGAAAGACAGTGGCGAGATTATCCACATCATCGGACGCGACATCATCCAGCACCACACCGTCTTCTGGCCCGCGATGCTCCGCGTCGCCGACTACAACGAACCCCGCGCCGTCATGGCGAGCGGCTTCGTCAACCTGAACGACAAAGGGTTTTCGACCAGTCGCAATCGGGCGGTTTGGGCCGACGACTATCTGGACGAAGGCTTCGACCCCGATCTCCTTCGGTACTACCTCAGCACGACCGGCGGGTTCGAACGCGACGTGAACTTCTCGTGGGAGCAGTTCCAAGAGCGCGTCAACGGCGAACTCGTCGGTACGTTCGGCAATTTCGTTTACCGGAGTCTACTCTTTGCGGCGCGGAATTACGACGGCGCGCCGGACGCCGAAGCCAGCGACGAAGTCCGCCACCGAATCGAGTCGGCCGTTGACGACTTCGCGGAAGCTGTCAACGGCTACTCACTCAAGGATATCGGCGACGCGGCCACCGCGCTCGCCGCGTTCGGCAACGAGTACATCCAGCGCAACGAACCGTGGAAGCTGACCGACGACGACCCCGAGAAGGCAGAACAGGTCATCTACGACTGCGTCCAGTTGTCGAAAGCACTCGCGGTGCTGTACGCACCGCTCCTGCCCGGCAAGGCGGACGCTCTCTGGTCGCAGTTGGGCGAGGACGGCTCGGTTCACGATGCGACGATAGACGACGCCCTCGCCGCTCCCCGCGGCGATTTCGGCGAACCCGACGAACTGTTCGGGAAAATCGAAGACGAGCGGGTCGAGGAACTGAACGAGAAACTGCAAGCCAGCATCGCCGCGGCGACTGACGACGAAGAAAACAGCGAAACTATGACCGACGAAGAGTCCACGACGGAGGACGAATTGACCTCGAACGACCGAATCAGCTTCGACGAGTTCCAAAGTCTCGACCTGCGCGTCGGTCGAATCGAATCCGCGGAGCCAATCGAGGGCGCGGACGCCCTCCTGCGATTGGAAGCCGATATCGGCAGCGAGACGCGCCAAATCGTCGCGGGACTGAAACAGCTTCACGACGTGGACGACCTCGAAGGGAAGAAAATCGTCGTGGTGGCAAACCTCGAAAAGGCCGAACTGTTCGGCGTCGAGAGCGACGGCATGGTGCTCGCGGCGGGCGAAGAAGCAGACCTGCTGACGACGCACGGCGACGCAGAACCCGGCACGAAAATCAAGTAAGTAGCCCAGCGACGGTTTTTACAGATCGTTCACCAGATTTGCGAACTCCTCCATCGGAATGATCTCCATCGTCTGCATGTCGAGTCCGTATCGTTCGATGCAGAGCGACGCCTGGTACGCAGAGTTCCTGTCCTCCGCATCGATGATGAGGAGGAAATCGTACTCCCCGAGGATAGCGTAGGTCTCTTCCAGCGTCGCCGCGTGAGTTTCCAGTTCGTTTCGCACGTCTCCCCAGATGGACGCGAGTTCCTGTACGTTCTGATAGTTCTGCTCGACGTTGACGAGTGACGCGTATTTGGACATATTTTCCCGTTTCGAATGCGATACAAATAGCGATTGTGGCTAGGTACCTTCGTTCACGACTCACGTCCGAGTTGACTGCGGGGTTTTTTGGCGGGCACCCACCAATCGTGGCGTATGAGAAATGCGAAAATCGTCTGTACCCTCGGCCCTGCGTCGGACTCGCAGAGTACGGTCCGAGAGCTGGCAGACGCCGGAATGACGGTCGCTCGGGTCAACGCAAGCCACGGGTCGCGTGACGACCGAGCGGATATCATCGACACGGTTCGTCGGGTCGACGAGGCGACCGAAAATCCCCTCGCGGCGATGGTAGACCTCCAGGGGCCTGAAATCCGAACCGCCGAAGTCGAGGAACCGATTACGCTCGAAACCGGTTCGACGGTTCGGTTCGTAGAAGGAACGAACGCGACGCCGGAGGAAGTCGGCCTGTCGTTCGCCATCACGAACGCCGAACCCGGCGATTCGGTTCTCTTGGACGACGGTCGAATCGATACGACGGTGGAGGAAGTCAAAGACGGTGCCGTCATCGCGCACGTCGAAAGCGGCGGCAAACTCAGCAGTCGAAAAGGTGTTAACGTTCCCGGCGTCGAACTCGATTTGGATGTCGTTACCGAAAAAGACCGGGGCGACCTCCAACTGGCCGCAGAGGCGAACGTCGATTTCGTCGCGGCGAGTTTCGTTCGCGATGCCGACGACGTGTTCGAGGTCAGCAAAGTGCTCGAAGACAACGGCGCGGACATTCCGATTATCGCAAAAATCGAGCGTCGCGGTGCGGTCGAGAATCTGGAGGAAATCGTAGACGCGGCTTACGGCGTGATGGTCGCCCGCGGCGACCTCGGCGTCGAGTGTCCGATGGAGGACGTGCCGATGATTCAAAAACGCATCATCCGAATCTGCCAGCGGGCGGGAGTTCCCGTCATCACCGCCACGGAGATGCTCGATTCGATGGTTCACTCGCGGAGGCCGACGCGCGCGGAGGCTTCCGACGTGGCGAACGCGGTGCTCGACGGGACGGACGCCGTCATGCTTTCCGGCGAGACGGCAATCGGCGACCATCCGGTTCGCGTCGTCGAGACGATGGACAGCATCATCCGCGAAGTCGAGGAGAGCGGCGAGTACGACGAAACGCTCGAACAGCGCGTTCCGACGAGCGACGACACCAGAACCGACGCCATCGCTCGCTCGGCACGGTATCTCGCCCGCGACATCGGCGCGAGTGCCGTGGTCGCCGCCAGCGAATCCGGCTACACCGCGCTGAAGGTGGCAAAGTTCCGCCCGGGCGTTCCCGTCGTGGCGACCACGCCGAACGACCGCGTCCGCCGAAAACTCGCGCTTTCGTGGGGCGTCAACGCCCAGTACACCGACCTCCGCCATAGCGTCGAAACCATCATCGAGGACAGCGTGCAGGCGGCCCTCGACGCCGAAATCGCGGAGAGCGGCGACACCGTGGTCGTCCTTTCCGGCATGATGAGCGAACTCGAAGGCTCCGATACGGCCAACATGCTCAAAGTCCACGTCGCCGCGGAAACCGTCGCAACCGGTCGCGGCGTCGTTCGGGGGCAGGTTGCCGGACCGATTCTACGTAGCTCGACGGGCGACCTCACCGACGTTCCGGAGGGAACGATACTCGTCCTCGAACCGGAGTTCGACGGGGAGTTTACCGGAGATACGTCGAGCCTTGCGGGTATCGTTGATGCCCGTCCGGGAATGACCGGCTATCCGGCGCTGGTCGCGCGCGAACTCGACATTCCAATGGTTAGCGGGGCACCGCTCGGCCCCGAAGTCGAAAGCGGCGACGAAGTGACCATCGACGCGGAACGCGGTGTCGTCTACCACGGCGACGTTCGGTCACACGACCGCCCGTAGCCAGCCTTTTGTTCGCCTATCCCGTATCGTGGTGTATGTCCGACTGGAAGTACGATATTGAGGATGTTGGGGACGACGGGGACGACGGGGGAACCGGTGACGACGACACCTCGCAGATGTATCCCGTGGACGAACCCCTCGAACCAGGTTCCCCCTCGGCGGAAAACATCCTGTTCGTCGTCCTCGGCGCGCTCACGATGTTGTTCGTTTTCCTTCGGCTAACCGGACTGGCGTAACCCACAAACCCTTAATCGTTCGACACCAACCCCCAATCATGGCATCGCCCCTCGATTCGCTCCCGCTTTTGCTCGTCCTCGCGGGTGCTGGGCTCGCGCTCGCGGAGGCACTCATCCCCGGAGCGCATTTCATCGTCCTCGGAGTTGCGCTCCTGCTCGCCGGATTGGCGGCGCTCGCGTTCCCGCCGCTCGCAACGCCGTTCGTATTGGCTTTCCTCGTCCTCGCGTTTGGCGGTCTTTCGCTGTACGCCTACCGCGAACTCGACCTGTACGGTGGTAAGGGAACCGGACGGACGAAAGACTCCGACTCGCTCAAAGGAACGACCGGACGAGTTACCGAGCGCGTCACTCCCTCCGAGGGACAAGTGAAACTGTCCGGCGGCGGATTCAACCCCCACTACGCCGCGCGGTCGATGGACGGCGAAATTCCGGAAGGGACGGAAGTGATGGTCATCGACCCCGGCGGCGGCAACGTCGTCACCGTCGAACCGCTCGGCCACATCGAAGACAGCATCGACCGCGAACTGGCCAGAGAACGCTCGAAACGAGAGAAAGAGACGGAAGACCTCTAAGTCGTTCGGCGTCACCGGATATTTTCTCATTAATTCACAGCGTATAAAGTAGCAAAATACTTAACAGGTAGCTATCCCAACATTCGGACGTATGCTGCCCCTAATACCTCTACAATCCGTCGCCGCTGGCGGACTCATAACGATAGTTGCATTGTTATTTCTGGTTCTCGCCGTGGTTACCGTCTGGTCGGCAGTCGAAATCGTGCAAGCCACCGAGAAGCGCGCACTGACCGTCTTCGGTGAGTATCGGAAACTCCTCGAACCGGGTATCAACTTCGTGCCGCCGTTCGTCAGCAAAACGTACCGCTTCGATATGCGGACACAGACGCTCGACGTGCCGCGACAGGAAGCCATCACGCGCGACAACTCGCCCGTGACCGCGGACGCCGTCGTCTACATCAAAGTGATGAACGCGAAGAAGGCGTTCCTTGAGGTCGAGGATTACAAGCGCGCCGTCTCGAACCTCGCCCAGACGACGCTCCGCGCCGTCCTCGGTGACATGGAACTCGACGACACGCTCAACAAGCGCCAAGAAATCAACGCGAAAATCCGTCGCGAACTGGACGAACCCACGGACGAGTGGGGTATTCGCGTTGAAAGCGTCGAAGTCCGCGAGGTCAACCCATCCAAAGACGTTCAGCAGGCGATGGAACAGCAGACCTCCGCGGAACGTAAACGCCGTGCCATGATTCTCGAAGCGCAGGGTGAACGCCGCAGCGCAATCGAGACGGCGGAGGGTGACAAACAGTCTAACATCATCCGCGCCCAAGGTGAAAAGCAGAGCCAGATTCTCGAAGCGCAAGGTGACGCAGTTTCGACCGTCCTCCGCGCGAAATCGGCCGAATCGATGGGCGAGCGCGCCGTCATCGAGAAGGGTATGGAGACGCTTGAAAGCATCGGACAGGGCGAATCCACGACGTTCGTCCTGCCGCAGGAGCTCTCGTCGCTCGTCGGTCGGTACGGCAAGCACCTGACCGGAAGCGACGTGAAAGCGGACAACCAGCAGTTGAACAGTCTCGATTTCGACGAAGAGACCCGCGAACTGCTCGGACTGGACGACATCGACGAAATTCTCGGCCAAATCGACGAGGAAGCCGAGATGGACGTAGAAGCGATGGAAAAGGAAGCGCAGGCCATCAAGGAAGGCGAAGATAAAGCGAAAATCAAGAGCGCCGACGAAGTCATCGAGGAGATGGACGAGGACGTCGAAGCCGAGATGGAAACCGAAGTCGAATAAGCGCTCACCTCCCGTTTCGTTTTTCGTTTTTCGTTTGGAACAGTCTACCAAGCGAAGCTATTTTACGTCCCCCTCGCTTACTGATGTGTAGATGGTTGAACCCGGTAACGTGGATGAAAATAAGCGTGCAACCCTCCGTAGGTTTGCGGTTTTGGGGGCCGCCACGCCGCTGGCGAAATTCGCAGACGCAGACCGGTCGGGCGAGCGAAGCGAGGCCCGAGATGCGATTGCCGGATACGTCACTACCACGCCGGGTGCTCATTTTTCGAAGATACGCGACGACCTGCAGCTCGGAACCGGCGAGACGCAACACCACCTCCGACAGCTCGTGGAGGTCAGCGTTGTCGAGAGTCACCGGGACGGCGACTACCGACGATTTTTCCCCGCTGGACAGTTCTCCGCATTCGAACAGGTTGCACTGAGCTATCTCCGCCGAGAGACGCCGCGCGGGATGCTCATCGAACTGCTCCGAAATCCGGACGCGACCGGAAGCGACCTTGCGAGCGCGCTCGACGTTTCCCGCCCGACCGTGAGCAAATACGCCGCAGATTTGGACGAGAAAGGGTTGCTTTCCCGCGAAAACGGCTACGACACCCGGCATCCAGAGACGCTCATCACCCTGCTCGTTCGCTACGCCGACTCGTTCGACGCGAACGCAGAGCAGTTCGCGAGCGAGGCGGCCGGTCTGATTTCGTTCGACCCGTGAGTCGTCTCTCGTTTTAGTCTTTCAGTTCATACTCGCCGAATGGTGCAATCAGTGAATTTGAAATATCTGTTTTGATACAACATTCCGATTCGACGCCCGGAGAAACGACTCGTTCCCCACCTTTCGCGTCGAGGGTGAGATACACAAAACGTGATTCTGCGAACAACCGCCGCGAACACAGCGAAACGACTGGAACGACGTACTCGCCGGTCCACTGTAACGAACTGTCCGGATTCAGGCGCTGACTTTCCACGTCGTCGAGGAGGAGTACCCCCATTTCTCGACTTCCACGTCGAAATTGCCGTCGGCGATGGCGGTCATGTTCGTCCCCACCTCTTTCGCGGTCAAACCGAGTTCGCTTCCGATGAGACGCGATTTGAAATACGTCTTCGTCTCGCCGTTCTCTCGGAGGTAGCGAAGGATGCGCTGTTGTTTGTCGGTGAGGCTGGTCGTGCCAGCAGTGGTGGTGCTCATATCTACGTAGAAGTTGGAATCGACCTTAGTGGGTTTGGTACGAGTAGTTAACGCCACGCGGCCTTGTGATTTCGAATGCGTTTTGTATGAATATAACCTCCCCCGCGGGGTGGGTTGGTACGGTTGGTTAACGACTCGTTTCGTGACAACCGTGGCCCAGAAGCTACTTACGCCGAGAGGATGACTTGAGTGAATAATGAGCGGTGGTTCCGTAGAGGTGAGTGTCGTCCTTCCAGCGTACAACGAAGAGGCGACCATAGAGAACACCGTCGAGACGACCCTCGACACGCTTGCATCGTTTTTACCCTCCGACAGCTTCGAGGTCATCGTCGCGGAAGACGGCTGTGACGACCGAACGCCGGAAATCGCAGACAGGATGGCAGAACAGGACAGCCGAGTTCGCCACTTCCACAGCGACGAACGACTGGGGCGCGGGGGCGCGCTGAATCACGCATTCGAAGCCGCACACGGCGAGACGCTGGTCTACTTCGACACGGACTTGGCGACGGATATGTCGCATTTAGAAGAACTGGTCGAAAGCGTTCGTTCCGGCGACTACGCCTTCGCGACCGGATCGCGGTGGATGCCGGAAAACGTGGCCGACCGCCCGGCGAAACGCGACCTCGCGAGCAGAGGATTCAACGGCCTGACACGGCTGTTCCTGCGCTCCGACCTGCGCGACCATCAATGCGGATTCAAGGCGTTCGACAGAACCGCGCTGTTCGACGTGCTGTCGAACGTCGAGGACAAACACTGGTTTTGGGACACCGAGCTTCTCGTGCGCGCCCAGCGCAAAGGCTATCGAATCAAGGAGTTCTCGGTGGACTGGACGCCGAAGGGCGACACGAAAGTCGACCTCGTCCGTGACGTGTTCGGCATGGGAAGCCAAATCGGGCGCTGTTGGTGGGAGTTCTCCGTCGAACCGCGAATCACTCGCCGCGTGTCGATGGCCGTGGGCGTCCTGATGACCGTCGTCGCGGTCCTTCTGATGGGCAAGTACCTCCCGATGGAGAGCGTCTTGACTCAGATGAGTAAGGCGAATCCCGTCCTCGTCGGGATTGCGGCGCTCGTCTACATCGTCTCGTGGCCACTGCGCGGTGTCCGGTATAAAGACATTCTCGAAGAACTCGGATTCACGGAGACGACGCAGTTCCTCACCGGGGCGATATTCATCAGCCAAACCGGAAACCTCGTGTTTCCCGCCCGCGCCGGTGACGCCGTGCGTGCCTACGTCGTGAAGGCACGCCGCGGAATTCCGTACCCCTCGGGATTCGCGTCGCTGGCCATCGAGCGCGTCTTCGACCTGCTCACGATTACCGTGCTGGCCGGGACGGTTCTGCTCGGTCTGACCGTCACCGGACAGGCCGCGGACATCGTTCAAGCGATTACGGGAGCGGAACAGCGAGAGGCCGCTCGGACGGCGGTGTTCGTCGCGGCGGGCGTCGGCGGAGCCGCAATCGCTGCGGTCGGCGTCATCGTCGCCAGCGCGCGCTCCGACCGGAACTTCGTCCGCGAAGTCGTCACGAAAGTTAGCTCCGACTCCTACGCCGACTACGTTGCCAGCCTCATCGAACGGTTCACCGGCGACGTACAGACTGTCGCGAGTGACAAGGAGGCGTTCGTCCGCGTCGGCGCGAGCAGTCTGGCCATCTGGTCGCTCGACGTGCTGACGGCCATCCTCGTGCTGATCGCCTTCCCCGGCGTCTCGCTCGACCCCGTGACGCTGGTCGCGGTCGGCTTCTTCGCAGTGAGCGTGGGCAACCTCGCGAAGGTGCTTCCGCTCTCGCCCGGCGGTGTCGGCCTGTACGAAGCGGCGTTCACCGTCTTTGTCGCCGGCCTGACGTCGATTTCGTGGCCGGTAGCACTCGGCGCGGCGATTCTCGACCACGCGGTGAAGAACATCGTCACCCTCATCGGCGGCGTCGCGTCGATGTTCTCGCTCAACGTCTCGCTCACGCAGGCCGTCGAAGAAGGAAGCGAGATGTCGGTCGAATCCGAAACCCCGTCGTCGCTGGACGACTGAACCGGGCTGATCTCGATTTTGACGGTTAGTAAAAACCGGTGACGAACGGGGCAAGTGCCCCCGCAACCGCGTGTTCCAGTGCTTCCTGTCGGTCGATGATTCCCGCCGTGAGCGCGCCTGCCGCACCTTGCTTTTTCGCCACGTCCGACTCGCCGAGCACGTCGTCCATGACCGGACCGAGCTCTTCTCCGTCCCGAATCCGTCGAGCGACGGAATCCGGTAGTTGTAGGCGCGGCCCTGCTCCGCGTCCGACCGTTTCGCCGTCGGTGACGACTGCCCACATGATAAGGAAGAGTCCGTCAGAGCCGGGAACCTCCGCAACGCCGCCTTCCAGACCGACTCCGAGTTCGTATCCGGAATCGTCACTTCGACTACTGTGGACGCGACGAGCACGGTTCTCCGCACCCGCAATCGTTTCCGCCTCGCCGAACGGTTGTTCAGGAACGCCCGGTTCGACGGCTACCGATTCGACGCCGACTTCTTCCGGATCTTTATCGAGGTCGCCGAATACGGCTTCTACCGCCGAGATTTTCGCTGGATTTCGACTGCCAACTCCGACTCGCATATCTTTAATCTGTTGTCCCCCGAATTTGGGCGTTTCTACTCCACTGTTTCGGGATGTAGCGTTGCGGCCATCTTTTCGATCCCCTCGATGAGCTGGGGACTCGGCTGGTTCAACAGCGAATCGTCCAGCACGTGAACCGCGCCGCGCTGTGTCGCTGGAATCGACCAATCGCGGTTCAACACGACTTCCGGATCGCTTCGCTCGCCGTGGCCGCAGACGTGGAGAAACACGTGTTCCGGCTCGGCGCTTTCAATTTGCGAGCGTTCGACCGCGGTCGAACGCTCGCCCGGCGACGAAAAAGGATAACGTCCACCCGCGGCGCGAACCGCGTCTGGAACCCAGTTTCCGGCGGCGGTCGGCGGGTCTGACCACTCCTCGCAGTAGACGACCGGTCGCGGATTTTCCGCGACCAGTCGCCGAACGCGCTCGATTCGACTTCGTGCACGCCACGCGAGGTCGTGGCCCTCGCGTGGTCGTCCGATTGCCTGCCCGAGCGTGGCGAACGATTCGATCACGTCGCCGAGCGTTCGCGGTTCCAGGTGGACGACTCGATAGTCGCGGTCACGAAGCTCGTCGCACACGTCGGTCTGTAGCGCGTCGGCGGTGAGGACGAGGTCGGGGTCGCACGCCTCGACCGCGTCGAAATCCGGGTTCAGCCAACCGCCGATTGCGGGAACATCGACCGTGCAATGGTGCGTGACGCCGACGAGGCGATCCGTTGCGTCGAGTTCCCGGAGCGTTTCCGTCGCACTCGGTGCGAGCGAGACGATGCGGTCTTCTGCCATCGGTTCGATATCGATTCGAACGGGAGTAAACGTTCCCTTACCCGATGGAAATGAGAGCTTAAATATTTCGCTCGTCCGACGCCGGACGGCTATTTCACGGCGTGTGTGACTGTTTCACGAACGAACGACGGGTCAAAAACGAATCCTTTAAGTATGTTTCGTCCTAACGACGAGTTAAGAGTAGCGGCGTCCGGGTTTTCCAGGCTATTCCCTGCCCGGTAGCCGACGCTCCCTCCCCCCGGAGGGATGTTTCACATGCCAAAAACGTCAATCCGAACGAGAACCGGCGAAACCGAAGTGGAAGAGCAACGAAACGAAGGCCAGAGCTGCCCCGAATGCGGCGGTAAACTCGTCGCCGACTCGGGCCACGGCGAAACTCTCTGTGAGGACTGCGGACTGGTCGTGGACGAGGACAACGTCGACCGCGGGCCGGAATGGCGCGCGTTCGACGCCAAAGAGAAAAACGAAAAGTCCCGCGTCGGCGCGCCGACGACGAACACGATGCACGACAAGGGACTCTCGACCAACATCGACTGGCGAAACAAGGACGCCTACGGCAACTCGCTCGGGTCGCGCCAGCGCGAGAAGATGCAACGCCTTCGCAAGTGGAACGAGCGATTCCGCACGCGCGACAGTAAGGAACGAAATCTCAAACAGGCGCTCGGCGAAATTGACCGCATGGCCAGCGCCCTCGGCCTGCCGAACAACGTCCGCGAGATGGCCAGCGTCATCTACCGACGGGCGCTGAACGAAGACCTCCTGCCGGGTCGCTCCATCGAGGGCGTCTCGACGGCCTGCGTCTACGCCGCGGCGCGACAGGCCGGCGTCCCGCGCAGCCTGGACGAAATCACGGACGTGAGTCGAGTCGAGAAAAGCGAAGTGGCGCGCACCTACCGCTACGTCGTCCGCGAACTCAAATTGGAAGTCCGTCCCGCCGACCCCGAAAGCTACGTTCCACGATTCGCGTCCGGCCTCAACCTTTCGGACGAAGCGGAACACCGCGCTCGCGAACTCCTGAAGAACGCGAAAGAACAGGGCGTCCACAGCGGGAAATCGCCTGTCGGACTCGCCGCCGCGGCGGTGTACGCCGCCGCCCTTCTCACTAACGAGAAGACGACGCAGGCGGAAGTGAGCGAAGTCGCCGACATCAGCGAAGTCACTATTCGCAACCGCTATCACGAACTACTGGAAGCCGAAGAAGGAACCGTCGCACTGTAATTTCTCTCCGATCGGTTTGAAAAGATGTTTTTGCGGTGCGCCGATAGGTTCACACAGCAACTGCAATGGAAACCGAACACGAGATTCACGTCGGGGACGCGAGCGACTGTTCGCTCCCCGACGATTCGATAGACCTCGTCGTCACCTCGCCGCCGTACCCGATGATAGAGATGTGGGACGACCTGTTCTCCGGGCTGAATTCGGATATCAGCGCTGCGCTGGAACGCGAGGACGGGGACACCGCCTTCGAGTTGATGCACGACGAACTCGACGGAGTGTGGTCGGAACTCGCCCGCGTGCTGAAACCGGGCGGCATTGCAGTGATAAACGTCGGCGATGCGACCCGAAAAGTAGACGGAACGTTTCAACTGTTTCCGAATCACTCGCAGATTCTCCAGCAACTGCGAAATCAGGGACTTCGTCCCCTGCCGGACATCCTCTGGCGAAAGCCCTCGAATCGCCTGACGAAGTTCATGGGGTCGGGGATGCTCCCGCCGAACGCCTACACCGCCCTCGAACACGAATACCTGCTCGTCTTCCGAAACGGGGATTCGCGGCGGTTCGAACCCGGCGCCGACCGACGGTACGAGGCGGCGTATTTCTGGGAGGAACGAAACGACTGGTTTTCCGACCTCTGGACAGCGGTTCGCGGCGAAATGCAGGAACTCGACCACGGCGACCTGCGCGAACGCTCCGCGGCGTTTCCGTTCGAACTCCCCTACCGTCTCATCTCGATGTTTTCCGTCTACGGCGACACCGTCCTCGATCCGTTCTGGGGAACCGGAACGACATCGCTCGCGGCGATGGTCGCGGGCAGAAATTCGGTCGGCTACGAACTCGAATCCGACTTTACGGGCGTGTTCGAGGAGCGCGTCGAACAGGTCGATGACCTCTCGCGCGATGTCATCCGACGGCGACTCGACGACCACCGCGAGTTCGTCGCCGAACACGAGGGGACGCTCGCTTACGACTCCGCCCACTACGAGTTCCCGGTCAAAACGGCCCAGGAACGGGAATTACAGTTTTACGAAGTGACCGACGTGACCCGCGATGGAAATCGATTTTTCGCCACACACGAACCATATTCGGAGTAGTCGTTTCGTTCTGAGTAGCCTTTTGTCCCGCCGGAACGACATCCCGGTATGGCCTTCGACTCGTTCACGCTCGCGGCAAGCACGGCGGTTCTCGCGGACGAACCTCACGCCCGTGACCACGCCGACATGGTGGAGTTTCGCATGGATTTAGCGAGCGACCCGCTCGCCCAATTGGCCGACTACGACGGTGAACTCCCGATTCTCGCCACGAACCGTGTTGCGTGGGAGGGCGGCGAAGCCGACGATGACGACGCGCGATTGGACGCCCTCGAAACCGCCGTGGAGTACGACACTGTCGCCGCAATCGACCTCGAACTGGAGTGTCTACTGTCGGGGGCGGGACGCCGGACTGCGGAACACGCCCGCGAACGCGACGTTGCAGTCGTCGCTTCGATTCACGATTTCGAGGCAACACCCAGCGAAGTCCGAATGCGCGAACTGCTGGAACAGGCCACCGACCGCGCCGACGTGGGGAAACTCGCGGTCACCGCCACCTCGCGCTCGGACGTTCTCGATTTGCTCTCGGTGACGAATCTACTGACCGAGCGCGGCCGAACCGTCGCGACCATGGCGATGGGCGAAATGGGCCGCCATTCTCGAGCGGTCGCCCCGATTTACGGATCGAAAATCGGCTACGGGCCGCTGGATTCGGCGGACGCCACTGCACCGGGACAGTACGATTTAGCGACGCTTTCGCGTCTGGTGCGGGAACTACGGGGATAGGGCCGATTTTCATCCGGATGAATCGGTTCCCGACACCGCCACCAGAAACTGCGGGCGGGCGACTGCGCCGCAGTCGCCCGCCCCACGCTCTTACCGTCGGTTCCGGCAGGACGGATCTCCGTCACGAATCGGCCGGTTGGCTTCGAATTGGGCGGGCAGGCCGGTGACCTGCCCGCCCTGCCGTCTTCGGAGGCAACTGCGACCAATTCCTTGTCCTTCTCCGCTCTGTCTCGTTCTATCGATGCGGCATTCGTAACCGGAGAAGCGTCACAATCGTACGGCCTCCGAAATATTAAATTTCTATTATTTTTGCGTTTTCAAGGACGTCGTCGCCGCAAAAACCGTATTGCAAGGATTTAACACCGCCCGCCAACAACCCACGAAAAATGACACGAAAGCGCCCGTGGCTGGCGGCGGTCTTGGCCCTCGTCTACCCCGGGTTGGGTCACACCTACCTGCGTCAGTGGCTTCGCGCGCTTCTTTGGTTCGGGTTCGCCCTCGTAACCGTTATGGTGTTCATCCCGGAGGAGACGTTTCAAGCGGTCGAAAGCGGCGGTTTCTCCGTGTACTACGAGCAAATACGCTCCCTCCCCTTCGAAACCACGCTTCCGATTCTCGTCGTCCAGTTGTGCAACGTGCTTGATGCCTACTGGTCCGCCCTACGGAGTAACCGCGCTTCGGCGACGGCCGACGGCGAGGGCGGAACGCGCTGCCCGCACTGTCGCCGGAACGTGGACGACGATCTCGACTTCTGTCACTGGTGTACGAACCCAATCGACCGCGAAACGGCGGCACAGTAAAACGAGTTGAAACTCGCCTTCCGGGCTACTGCTCGATGATACTCTCTTCGACGCTCTCGCCGAAGTGGCGCGCACCGCCTTCCAGGTAGAGTTTCATCTCGTCACCGACTTCGAGTTCGGTCACCGCTTTTCTGCCGTCTTGCGTGGCGACTTTGATCGTTTCAGCGTTCTGGAGCAGCGTCTCGACTCGATCGCCGTCCGCGGTTTCGACTTCGACGCGGAACATCGGGCGCTTCTCGATTTTTACCCGTCCGACGACCGCCTCGCGGGTGTTGCCCTCGGTATCCACG
This sequence comes from Haladaptatus pallidirubidus, assembly GCF_020700235.1. GTDB lineage: Archaea > Halobacteriota > Halobacteria > Halobacteriales > Haladaptataceae > Haladaptatus > Haladaptatus pallidirubidus. The sequence goes on from NZ_CP085301.1 coordinate 2,767,425, forward strand.
AGTTGCACTTCGTCGCCACTCTGGAGTTCTGCGAGGTATTTCGTCCCGCCGTCCGGCACCCGGACGTAGGCGTGGACTGCGCCGGCGTTCACTCGGAAGGGTCGCGAGGCGACGTAGGGCGATTCGGCGGTTTCTGCGTGGACGAAAAAGAGGCCCCGAGACATCGACCCGACGAGCATGCCCTCGTCGTGTTCCATCAACGACCCGGTATCGACGCAGACGCGATCCGCGCTTCCGGTTTGCTCGATTGTCAGCACCTCGCCCCACTCCAACTCCAGCGTTTCGCGTTCCGCGGCGTCCCGAACGTCCACCGTCGCGCGAATTTCGTCCGGACTGTCGCTGTCGAGCAGAACCGCGTCGGCACCGAGTTCCAGCGTCTCGAACGCGGTTCGGGCTTCCTCGGCGCTCGTGACGCCTGCCACCAAATCCGTCTCCTCGCCGATTCGGGCGATGAGGTTTTCGAGCGGGATGATCGTCCAATCCTCGCCGACGACGATGGTGTAATCTGCCTCTTCTGCCGCCGCTTCGGCGAACGATTCGTACTCCTCGCTCAGGATTCTGACGAATGCACCCTCCGCTTCGTCCTCGCGCCGGAGCGTCGAGAGGTCGGCGGAGCCGGAGAAATCGGAGGGAAGGTCGACCGTGCCGTCACCCTCGCCGTCCTTGCCGACGATTCTAGCGTCCGATTCGGGCACTTCCTCGTTCGCTTCCACGTCGAACACGTGAACGTCGCTGTCGGCGCGAAACGCCGCGACGTTGACCTCGCCGAGTTTCCGCACGCGCTCTACGTCGCGTTCGTCAACCAGCACCCAGTCCACACCGGCTTCCAACCCGGCGGTGATTCGTTTGCGACGGTCGTCCCAGTCGCCGACGTCGGAGTCGGCTTTCAGCCACACGGAGCGTGTCATGTTTTCACGGTCGAATCGGGGTGGCTTCAACGTGGCGAATACGGCGACGTTTCTTTGGAAAATTACAAGAACTACGCGTTGGCCAGCAGGCCGACCTCATCTAGCGCCTCCTCGGCGGACAAATCGTCGTGAACGACGCCGGACACCGCCCGGGCAATCGCTTCCGGGCTGTCGTGCTGGAAGACGGAACGACCGATTGAGACTCCTGCACCGCCCGCGTCCATCGCGCCGCGAACAGCGGCGAGGGTCGCCTCGTCGCCCTCCGGCGCGCCGCCCGCGATGACCACGGGTAGGCGCGTCGATTCGACGACGTGTTCGAAACTGTCAGCATCGCCGCTGTATGCCGTTTTAACGACATCTGCGCCGACCTCTTCCGCGAGCCGAACCGCGTGGCCGAGGCTTTCCGCGTCGCGTTCGTCTACGTCCGGCCCGCGGGCGTAGGACATGGCGATAACGGGCATGCCGAACGTATCGGCCTTGCTGCAGACTTCCGCGAGGTCGGTGATCTGTTTCGGCTCGTAGTTGCTCCCGACGTTGATGTGAAAAGAGACGGCGTCGGCCCCGGCCCGAATCGCTTCCTCGACGGTGCCGGTCATTCGTTTGTCGTTCGCGTCCGGGCCGATTGTCGTGGAGGCGTTCAGGTGGACGATGTAGCCCGCGTCGTTTTTGTTCGGATGCACCCGCGGGGCGATTCCTTTCTGTGTGAGAACGGCGTCCGCACCCCCCCGTGTCACCGCGTCGATTGTGGCTTCGATGTTTTTCAGGCCGCGTACTGCGCCCAGTGTGATACCGTGATCCATCGGAACGATGACGAAGCGTCCGTCGCGTCCGATGCGGTCGAGTCGTGCCGAAATTCCGGTGTTCATTGTGTGAATCTGTGGCAAGCTAGTGTGAAATTCATTCCGGTTGCGGTACTTCCTGTCGGCCGTCGCGCGCCCCGGTTTTGAGTTCCGCGGCCTTCGATTCGAGTCGCTCAGCGACGCTCTCGTCGGACGCGATGATGTCCACGAGGGCGCTTCCGACGACCACGCCGTCGGCGCCCGCCGAGACGATCTCCTTCGCGTGTTCGGCCTCGCTCACGCCGAAACCGACCGCCTTCGGCAGGTTGGTTTCGGCGAGTCTGGAGAGACTATCGTGGGTCGCACCGCTCACGTTCGCCTGCGCCCCGGTGGTTCCCATTCGGGCCTGCACGTAGACGAATCCCGACGCTTGCGAGAGAATTTTCGCTTCGCGCTCGTCCGTCGTCGTCGGTGCGACGATGAACACGAGGTCGAGGCCGTGTTCGTCGCAGGCCGCTCGGAGGGGGTCGCTCTCTTCGACCGGAAGGTCGGGGACGATGAGTCCCGAAATTCCGGCGTCCTCGGCGGCGGTGACGAACGATTCGACGCCTTCCGAATCGCCGTACTGGTAGATGAGGTTGTAGTAGGTCATGCAGACGATAGGTACGTCCACGTCCAGTTCGGCGACGAGGTCGAAATATTTGTTCGGCGTCATCCCGCCATCCAGCGCGCGCTGGATGGCGTTCTGAATCGTCGGGCCGTCCGCAATCGGTTCGGAAAACGGAAGACCGAGTTCGATAACGTCTGCCCCGCCCCGCGCGAGCGCGCGGACGTACTCCTTCGTGGCCTTCGGGTTCGGGTCGCCAGCGACGACGTAGGGAATCAAAGCCGGTTCGTCGGAAAAGGCGGATCCGAGGGTCGATTGCGGATTGTTCATTTAAATACCTCCATGCTCGGCGCAGTGTCGATGCCGCGCTTTTCGCTCTCCTCGATGACTGTATCGAGGTCTTTGTCCCCTCGTCCGGAGACGTTGACGACGACGAGGTCGCCCAACTCGTCGCCCCTGTCCTGATTTTCTGCCTCTTCTAGATAGGCAATCGCGTGGCTCGACTCCAGCGCGGGGATGATTCCCTCCAGTTTCGAGAGACGGTGGAACGCTTCGAGTGCAGGGTCGTCGCCAACGCTTACTGGTGTTACTCGACCGATTTCCACGAGGTGCGCTAGCTCCGGCCCGACGCCGGAGTAGTCCAGTCCTGCGCTCACGCTGTGGGATTCGAGAATCTGTCCATCCCCGCTCTGGAGCAGTTTGGTTCGTGCGCCGTGAAGAACGCCGTCTTCGCCCGTCGAGAGCGAGGCGGAGTGCGGTGCGAGACCCTCGTCCTCGTCGATACGCAGTCCGGATCCGCCCGCTTCGACCGCGAACAGGGACACGCCTTCGTCGTCTTCTCGCGGGTCGTGCCCGCTCGAATGGTTCGTGGAACGGAGTTCCGCGCTACCGACGAACTCGTGGAACGCGCCCATCGTGTTCGACCCGCCGCCCGCACAGGCGACGACGCTATCGGGGAGTCTCCCTGCTTGCTCCTGAATCTGTTCTCTCGCTTCCTCGCTGATGACCGCCTGAAAATCGCGCACCATCCGCGGGAAGGGGTGGGGGCCGACGACGCTCCCGATGACGTAGTGAGTGTCCTCCACGTTGGTCGCCCAGTCGCGCATCGTCTCGTTGATGGCCTCCTTGAGGGTGCCGGAACCAACGTCCACGGGATTTACTTTCGCATCGTGGGTTCGCATCCGAAAGACGTTCGGGCGCTGGCGGTTGATGTCAGTTCGACCCATGTACACCTCGCAGTCGATGCCGAGGTAGGTCGCGGCCATCGCGGTCGCGGTTCCGTGCTGGCCCGCGCCGGTCTCCGCGACGATTCGGTCTTTGCCCATGTACTTCGCCAGCAATACCTGCCCGAGCGCGTTGTTCAGTTTGTGCGCTCCACCGTGAACCAAGTCCTCTCGTTTGAGATACACGTCGCGGTCGTATCGTTCGCTCAAGGCGTCGGCGCGCTGGAGCGGCGTCGGTCGTCCGCCGAAATCCCGAAGGTGCCTACGGAACTCGTCCATGAAGCCGTCCTCGTTTTCCAACACGTAGCGTTCGTAGGCCGACTGGAGTTCCTCGATGGCGGGCATGAGGACTTCCGGGACGTACTGGCCGCCGTACTCGCCGAACTTACCGTCCTTTTCGAACTCGGTTTTACTCATGCGGAAACCAACCTCCGCGTGTTTTCCGCGACGTCGCCGTCCATAATCGCACTTCCGACCAGCAGGGCGTCCGCACCCGCCTCGCGCATTCGCCGGGCGTCGTCCGGCGTCGCGATTCCGCTCTCCGCGACGAGGGTTACGTTGTCCGGCACTTCGGGCGCGACTGACTCGAACGTGTCGAGGCTCACTTCCAGTTTGCCGAGGTCGCGGTTGTTCACGCCGACGATTTTCGCGCCCGAATCCAGTGCTGTTTCCAGTTCGTCGAGCGTGTGAACTTCGACGAGCACCTGAAAGCCGCGCTCTCTGGCTGACGCGACGAGTTTTGAAAGGTCGCCCACGAATCGCGCGATGAGCAGAACGAGGTCGGCCTCCACCGCGTCCAGTTGCGCCTCCTCCAGAATGAAATCCTTGCGAAGCACCGGCACGGAGACAGCCTCGCGAATCCGGCGCAGGTTCTCGGGCGATCCACCGAAATGCTCCGGTTCGGTTAGCACCGACAGCGCGGCCGCCCCGCCCTCGACCATCTTTTTCGCCAGTTCGACCGGGTCGTCGGTTCGGTTTCCATCCGTCGTCGGACTCGTTGGCTTTACCTCGGCGACGACCGGAACTCCGTTCGACTCCGTGCGCGCAATCGCATCGGAAAACGAGCGCGCGTCCACGGACACACGCTCGTCGGGCGTCGTTCGACTTCTCACGTCCCGAAGTATCGACTGCACCGCGGGTGCGAGTTCGCCTTCTGCGTTCATTATCGTACATCAATGGACTAGTTTATACATAAGACTTGCGTCCGTGAGACGCCAATGTTGAAGGTTCGGACGTGCGTTTTCTTCCCTATGGACGAGAATGCCGGAATTTACGCGCAGGAATCGGCCTATTTGGATCGGTTCGTGCAAATCGGGGTGGCGAGCGGTCGCGTTCTGCGCGTCACGTTCCCCCGCGAAGCTGATGCCGACGCCGAGGAAAATCACGCGGTTCTCGACAGAATCATCGCCTACCTGGAAGGCGTCGAGGACGATTTCGAGGACGTGCAGGTCGCGCTGACGCTTCCGACCGACCAGCGGAGCGTCCTCGAAGCGGTGCGAAAAGTTCCTTACGGCGAGCAGGTGAACGTCGAAACCCTGACCCGGATGACCTCCGGACTCGACCACACCGAGGAGTCGGACTTGGAGTTAGCCCGAACCGCGCTCGATGCGAATCCCGCGCCCCTGCTGGTTCCCGACCACAGGATTCGTGACGGGCCGAGTGCGGCACCGCCGGACGTGGAGCAGAAACTGCGGTCGCTGGAAGGGTTGTAATCGGTTTTCTCCGTACCGTTTCGGAATCGCTTGCCAGTGCGGTGGGTGACTTTTTGATGACTGCGAACGTATCTCCTCCCATGTACGTCCGGGATGCCAAAAACAGAGAGGAGGTCTGGCTGCTCGACAATATCGAAGCGATGGGGTTGGACGACACCGCCTTCCGCTCCCGTGACTATGTCATCGCCATCGACGAGGATTCGGGAGCGAAGGCCGGATTCGGTCGAATTCGAATCCACAAACCCGAGGACGCCCCCGAAATCTGCGAGTTGACCAGCATCGGCGTCGTCCCCGCGTGGCGCGAACAGGGCGTCGGCGCGCACGTTATCGAGCGACTCATCGACAAGGCCGGAGACGACGATTTCGAGGACGTGTACGCCCTCGTCGGCGTTCCCGACTACCTCGCGCAGTTCGGATTCGAGCCCATCGACACCGCTGACCTCCCCACGAAACTCCAGGATCGACTTGATTCGAAGCGCGAGCACATCGAACCGGATGCCATCCCGATGGTGCTTTCGGTGGGCGAGTTCGAGATGCCCGACCGTCTCCGCGAACGGTTTAAAGAGGCGCGGGAGCGGACGGTTTCGGACTCGACGGCGGACGACACCGAAGCGATGGCCGAGGAGTTCGGCATCGACCCAGACGAGGCGACCTACAAATACGACACCGGTCGTCACTAGGTCGGTGATTCAGCGTTTTTCCGGAACGGTAGTCGCGCCATCGGTGACTGATTCTCTTATTTTGGCTCCCGTATTGTTGTCGGAATAGCTAGTCACGCCATCGCGACCGTTCCGATGGTTCGACAGCCAGTAGAAACCCGAACAACTAGATGAAACCCGTTCCCAGACTATTCCCAGAGGTGGTACAAATCGTCCCGCGGCGGTTCCGAAATCGTTTCATCGTCCAACAGGAGTTCGCCATCCCCCGCGACAACGCGACCAACCTCGTTCGCCGAAATTCCCGCTTCACGAAGGTTCGAAAGCACGCCGTCGACTGTTTCTTCCGGAACCGCGGCGAGTAGCGCTCCCGACCCGAAAATCCGCAGTGGGTCGACGCCCATCGTTTCGCAGAATTTCCGGGTTACGTCCCGAACCGGCACGTCCTCACGCAGAACGTCCAGACGAACGCCGGAGGCGTCGGCCATCTCCAGCAGTCCGGTGACCACCCCACCCTCGGTCGGGTCGTGCATGGCCGTGGCGTATTCACGGCAAATCCGGGCGTCTTCGACCACGCTGATTTCCTCGAAAAAGGATTCGCCCCGTTCAGCATTCGGGCCGACCTCGTCGCTGAAATCGGTGGCGAGGATGGCGGTTCCCTCGATTCCGGCTCCTTTGGTCAGAATCAGTCTGTCGCCCGGTTCCGCCCCACCGGTCGGAACGAACTCGTCGGTGAGTCCCATGCAGGTCATGGTGACCATCGGGCGCGAGAGGTCGGGTGCGTATTCGGAGTGGCCGCCGACGATGGCGACACCCAACTCGCGGGCCGAATCGTCTATCTGCCGGGTCACCACGTCCAGCGTTTCGGGGTCGTCGTCCGGCAAGAACACGACGTTCGTCAACCAGCGCGGGTCTGCCCCGGAGGCGGCCACGTCGTTGCACGCGACGTTGACGGCCAAGGTTCCGAGTCGTTCGCGGGCCAAGGAAAGCGGGTCGGAACTGACGACGAGGGATTGGTCGCCGACCCGTATTGCCGCGGCGTCCTCGCCGTACCCCGGCCCGACCTGCACGTCGTCGTCTCGCGCACCCGTGCGCGAGACGACCAGCGCAAGGTCGTCGGGGTCGAGTTTGCCTATCATCGCCCGGAAATTCTCGCGGCGGGGGGATGTGCGTTTCGCCACGAGAACCCGACCGGGTCGGACTCGACTGGACGAGGTTCGGTTGCCTGCCCGACTTTCCGCCGGGATAGTTCTTTTGTGGATGCCCTCGTACCTCGGTCGGGGGTACCATGGCAGATAGAATGCAAACGGGTCCGGTTTTAATACTCGGAGAGGACGCACAACGAACCAGCGGGCGGGACGCCCGAGAGATGAACGTCACGGCGGCGAAAGCGGTCGCCGAGGCTATCCGAACCACGCTCGGCCCGCGAGGGATGGACAAGATGCTCGTCGATTCGATGGGCGACGTGGTCATCACGAACGACGGCGTCACCATCCTCAAAGAGATGGATATCGAGCATCCGGCGGCGACGATGGTGGTCGAAGTCGCGGAAACGCAGGAGGACGAAACCGGCGACGGAACGACCTCCGCGGTCATCCTCGCTGGCGAACTGTTGAAACGCGCCGAAGACCTACTCGAGCAAGGCGTCCATCCAACGGTCGTCGCGCGCGGCTACCGACTGGCCAGCGAGGAGGCATGGAACGTCCTCGAATCGAAATCCTATCCGGTCGAGGAGGCGGGATTGCTGACCGAAATCGCACAAACCGCGATGACCGGAAAGGGGGCGGAAGCCGCGAAGGAGGCGCTTTCGGAACTCGTCGTCACGGCGGTGCGAGCGGTTAAGGACGAAGAGGAAATCGACCTGTCGAACGTCACCGTGGAGGCGGTCGTCGGGGGCGGAATTTCGGACTCCGAACTGGTGGAGGGCGTCGTCGTGGACAAAGAGCGCGCGGACGACAACATGCCGTGGCAGGTCGAGGACGCGAACATCGCGCTCATCGACACGCCGATAGAGGTGCGCGAAACGGAGACGGACACCTCGGTCAGCGTCACCGACCCCGACCAACTGACGACGTTCGTCGAACGCGAGGAAACGCAACTCCGCGAGATGGTCGAGAGAATTACGGACAGCGGCGCGAACGTCGTCTTCTGCCAGAAAGGTATCGACGATATGGCCCAGCACTTGCTCGCCGAAAGGGGCATCCTCGCCGTCCGTAGGACGAAGGCGAGCGACATGAAACACCTCGCCCGCGCGACGGGCGGGAGAGTCGCCTCCAGTTTGGACGACATCGACCCGACGGATCTCGGCGAGGCGGGAATCGTCGGGGAACGCGACGTGGCGGGTGACACCATGATTTTCGTGGAAGAGTGTGACAACCCGAAAAGCGTCACCCTGCTACTCCGCGGCGGAACCGAGCACGTCGTGGAGGAAGTCGAGCGGGCGGTTCACGACGGTCTCGGCGTGGTTCGGGTAACCTTACTGGACGGGCAGGTGCTTCCGGGCGGCGGTGCGCCCGAAACGGCGTTGGCCCTCGCTATCCGCGATTACGCCGACAGCGTTGGCGGTCGGGAACAACTCGCCGTCGAGGCCTTCGCCGACGCGATGGAAGCCATCCCGCGAACGCTCGCGGAGAACGCGGGTGTCGGGCCAATCGACGCCCTGACCGACCTTCGGAGCCAGCACGACGCCGAGGAGGAGAACGCGGGGCTCGACGCCGAAACCGGCGAGGTGACCGACATGCTCGACGCGGGCGTTGTCGAACCCCTCCGCGTGAAAACCCAAGCCATCCAGAGCGCGACGGACGCCGCGGAACTCCTGCTTCGAATAGATGACGTGATTTCGGCGGGTGACCTCGGCAAGAGCGGCGGCGATGAGGAACCCGGAATGGGAGATATGGGTGGAATGGGAGGTATGGGCGGCCCGATGTAGAATGAAAGGAGGTTCTCTGTAGCCTACAGAAAATATTCATCGGCAGAATTTGATTTTGAGGTATGAAACGCCGTGCCCTCCTCGCCGCGACCGCTCTGACGCTCTCCGAAGGTTGTCTTACCTCCCTCACCAGTACGCCGAACGGGTCTCGACCCGTCGCCGACCGCAAGTTTACCATTTACGAGTTGGACAGCGACGCTTCCGAGAGGTCGCCCGGACCGACCGAGAAGCCAACCGTTTCGTTCGGGTTGGCATCGAAGCAGGTCATCGTTCTCGGGTCGCTCTACGTCGGGTTGAGTCAGTGTAACAAGGCCGAACTGAAGGATGTCTCCTGCGACGCCGATTCGGAGACGCTCACCGTGCGGGTCGGAAATGGCGACAAATCCCACTCCGGAAACAGTTGTACCGCCGACGAGAGTGCCGACGCATACCGATTGGTGGTCACGATGAAAGAGCAACTACCAAAAACGGTTCGCGTCGAGCAAGTTGGCGACCCGTCCGCGAAATCGGTGACGGTTCAGCGGTCCTAGTCGCTGTTTTCGGAGCAAAACCGCGTCGCGGTTTTGCTCACCGCGGCGTCTCGGTTCCCCACTTGTCGAGCGCAGTTTGCAGTTCGGGGTGGTCGTCCGCGTACTCCTCGATTGGCGTGCCAGCCACCGAGGCATCGACTGCTTGCCGGAGCGCCGCCGCACCCGCGCGGGTGCCGTCCGGGTGGCCGTGGACGCCACCGCCCGCTTGAATGGCGATGTTCGTTCCTTCGCGCTCGATGAGTTCGGGGACGAGTCCGGGATGGAGACCGCCGGAGGCGACGGGCAGCACGTCAGTCATGCCGTACAGGTCGGAGTAGAGCCACTCGTTGATACCCACCGTGTCCTCGTTCGCGAGTTTGCCGAGATCTGCGGTTCCGGTGTGGAGTTGGTCGGTGCCGCAGAGGCGGGTGACTTGCGCCAGGACGCGCATCGAGACGCCGTGGTCTTCGAGTCGGTCGAAGGCGGCGTGCATCGCGCGATGGGCGTGGATGGCGAGGCCGAGTTCCTCACAGCGCTCTCGCACCGCCTGCACCGCGGCCCACCCGGTCGTGACCACGTCAACCATGACGTACTCACAGCCCTGTTCTGCCACCACGTCGGCGCGTTCGAGCATGGTGTTGGCGTCGGCGGTGATGTTGATGAGGTAGCTCTTTTTCTCGCCCGTCTCGTCCTGTGCGTCGTCGCGGTAGGAGAGGCTCTCCGTGAGGCGGTCGTGGAAGGGGTTGAACGCTTGGTCGGTCAAATTCTCGTCGTCCTTGAGGAGGTCGAGACCACCCAGCCACGCCTCGTAGCCGATTTTCGCGTGCTGGTCGGTCGAGAGGCCGACCTTCGGTTTCGGCACCGTCGCCGTAATCGGGCGGTCGCCCGCGTCGAAAATCTCGTTTCGAACGTCGCTTCCGAACTGCGGACCGGGGAAGGAAGTCGTGAGCGATTCCGGCCACTCACAGTCGAGGAGGCGAATGTGGTCGACCGCTTTCATGCCCATGATGTTGCCCGCGATGCACGAGAGCACCTGCGCCATGTTGCCGTCCTCGAACAGCTCGTCGGGGTAGGCGACCCGAATCGTGTTGCCGTCGATGTCGAACGTCGTGGCGCTCAGGTCGGTGATGCCGCCTTCGACCTGTAGCTCCGCCCACGTGCCGTTGGAACTCTCGCTGGCGACGCGCGACGCCGCAGCCTCCATGTCCATGTCTGCCGCGGGGTCGATGTGGAAGGTGCAGACGAGTTCAGAGTCAGCGGGCGTGTAGTCTAAATTCAGGAAGTCTTCGTACGTGATTCCCGGCATAACCTGATGGTTCATCGTCATCGGTTAAAAAACCGACCGCCGATTTCAGCTGGAAAGAGGCTGCGAACCATAGCACCATGCATTGTTTTTATTGTAATTCGACTGCGCGAACCTCTGTCGGGCGAAAATGAGCAGACACCGAGACCTCTACCAGAGCGTTCGTCCGGCGTCGTCCACGCGCCCGACCCAGAGCAGGTGCGTGAACGGGACGAACGCGAGGAGGTCGCCGTCCTCGTCGAACAGTCTGACGCCGACTTCTTCGATTTCGTAGTCGTCGCACTCTATCTGTTCGCCGTCGGAAATCTGTGCTTTGAACGTCGTCATGGAGACAGACACGACGTTCGGTCAGTAAAAGCTACCCCCGGTAGAGCTTTGCCGGAGAACGTCGTGTCGGATTTATGGCTCGAATCTACGGGTTCGAAGGGACGGAGCCGTCGATACACGAGGATGCCCACGTTAGTCGGGAGACGACGTTGGTGGGGAATGTAAAAATCGACGCCGACGCGAGCGTCTGGCCCGGTGTGGTTTGCAGGGGGGACGTGTCGCCGGTTCGAATCGGTCGAAAGTCGCACGTCGGGGATAACGCCGTTCTCCACGCCTCAATCGTCGGCGAACGAGTGATGGTCGGTCACGGCGCGGTGCTGAACGACGCGGAAGTCGAAGATGGTGCACTCGTCGGCTTCAATACGACGATAAACAGCGACGTGCGAGTCGGCGAACGGAGCATCGTCGCAGCGGGAACCGTGACGCCCGAAGCGTTCGAAATTCCGCCCGAGTCGTTCGTCCGGGGGGTTCCGGCGCAGGTAACGCCGCTTTCCGAGACGGCTATCGACCCAGAGGAAATCTTCGAGACGTACTCCTCGGGGGCGTACACCGACCTCGTGGAGCGACACGAGGAACTGTTCGAATGAGTCCTTTCGGAGGGGACGAAAGCAAGTTGTTGCACTCCGGCGATTTCTTCTGTTCGGGAGTCAAATTCGGATAAAAGAACTTGCGAATGCAACCCATGCTGTGAACTGGTTGTCTACGCAGTCACTATGTAGGCAAACGAAACCAATGAACGACACCATGGGAGCCACATCAGAGCGGAACGAGAGCGCATCCTCGACCGCGCACGCGTTCGAAAATCGGGAACTAGTGTTAGTGTCGAACCGGGAGCCATACACGCACGAACGAGACGATGGGGAGATTCAGGTCGTCCGACCGGCGGGTGGACTCACGTCCGCCCTAGATCCGATGATGGCGAGTATCGGTGGAACGTGGGTAGCGTGGGGAAGCGGTGACGGGGACGGTGACGTTACCGACGAAGACGACTGCGTTCGCGTGCCGCCCGAGTCGCCGTCCTACGATTTGAAGCGTGTCTTCCTCAGCGACGAACAGGTGACTAACTACTACTACGGCTACAGCAACAAAGTGCTCTGGCCCCTGTGTCACTCGGACACTTCCAAGATGACGCCGAACGCGACGTACTGGCGGCATTATCAGGATACCAACTGGCAGTTTGCGGACGCGATTTTAGAGCAGGTTGACCCGGAGAAGGCGGTCATCTGGTTTCAGGATTATCACTTCGCGCTTGCACCGAGGTACGTGCGCGAGCAGGCACCGGATACGTTCTGTATGCAATTTTGGCACATTCCATGGCCGTCGTGGGAAGTGCTCCACACGTGTCCGCAGTACCGCGAACTGCTCGACGGACTGTTGGCGAACGACCTGCTCGGCTTCCACACCGAACGCTACTGTGAGAACTTCCTCGAGTGCGTCTCGCACGCACTCGACGCTGACATCGACCGGGAACGCGGCCACATTCACTACGATGGGCGAACGATTCGCGTCGCGGCGTTCCCCCTCGGCATCGATGCCGAGGAGCGACGAACTCTCGCCGCCTCCGACGAGGCGGACGAAGAGTGGGCGTCACTGCGCGAACAGTACCACCTCCCCGACGACGGACTACTGGCCGTCGGCGTCGATAGACTCGACTACACGAAGGGCATCGAACAGCGACTCGACGCGCTCGAACATCTCTGGGAGTGGTATCCCGAATACCGCGAGAAGCTGACGTTCGTCCAGAAGGCGAGCGAAAGCCGGGGGGAAATCGAGGAGTACCAGCAACTACAGCAGAACGTCGAGGCGGAGATAGCGCGAATCAACGACCGCTTCGGAACCGACGATTGGACGCCGATCGTCTACATCGACGACCACCTCTCGCTGGCGGCGCTGGCGGCCCTCTACCGAGAAGGGGACATCTGCCTCGTCAGTTCGCTTCGGGACGGCATGAACCTCGTGGCGAAGGAATTCGTCGCCTCGCAGGTGGACGACCCCGGTGTGTTGGTTCTTAGCGAACTCGTCGGCGCGCACGAAGAACTCGGAGATATCGCGCTGACGGTGCATCCGAACGACACCGAGGCGTTCGCGGCCACCATCGAAAAAGCGGGAGAGATGCAACCGACGGAGCGGTCGAACAGAATGTCTCGTCTGCAAGAGCAGGTCGAAGCGAACGATATCGGGCAGTGGAAACGGAACGTGCTAGGGGAAGCGAGCGTACTTCTGGAACAGCGGTAAGACGATTCGCTACGTTTTCTCCAGTTCAGCCTGCAATTCGTTCGTCAGTTCTCGAAGCCCATCGCTGATTTCGACGGGATACTTCGCAGGGTCGCGAAGCGACCGGCACTCGGGAGGCAGTTTTCGGCGGCGCTCTCTCGCGCGGTGTGCAATCGCGTCAAGACGCGGCGGGTCGTACACCCTGCTCCCGTTTTCGAACACGGTGACGAGCTGCTCTTCTCCCGCTAAATTGTCCCCGTCACTGACGTACTCGCCCCGCAGAGCGAGTACGTCCGTTTCGTACCGTTCTCCGTTCGCGTCACTGTCTCCCTCTTCTTCCCGCTTTTTGCGCCGGACGCTTTTCGCGCCGGGATAGGTTACTTTGCCGGAGGAGAGTTTCATGCTCGGCACCATCTCGCCGTCGCGCTCGATTTCTGTGAGTTTGTAGACGAGGTCGAGCGAAGGCGCATCCTCGCTCGTCGTGAGCGCGGTTCCGGGACCGAATCCGGTTGCGACGCCGCCGCGTTCGAGAAAATCGGTTATCTTGTACTCATCCATTCCGGAGGTGACGAAGATTGGTGAATCGCCGACGATTTCCGAAACGTCCTTCGAGAGCGCGACGAGGTCGCCCGAATCGAGGCGCACGCCGACCTCGGCGTCGTGTTCGTCGGCCACGTCCCCCGCGATTCGCGCCCCTTCGACGGTGTCGTAGGTATCGACCAGCAACACCGAGTCGTCGCCGTACTGCTCGGTGAACGTGGAAAACGACTCGCGCTCGTCCGCGAAACTCTGCACCCAAGAGTGGGCCATCGTTCCGTAAACGGGAATATCGAAGGTCTCCCCCGCCGAGACGAGCGACGTTCCGTCGAACCCACCGATGACGGCGGCGCGGGCGGCTTTCATCCCGGCGTCGGTGCCGTGGGCCCGTCGGGAGCCGAAATCGACGAGCGACTGGTCGTTTCCGCCGCGTTCGACCGCTTCTCGCATCCGCACCGCCTTCGTCGCTACGAGGCTCTCGAAGCCGACTTGGTTCAGCAGGAGCGTCTCTAACAGTTGCCCCTCGAAAATCGGCGCGGTCACCTCCAGAATCGGCTCGTTCGGAAACACCGGGGTTCCCTCCGGAAGCGCCCGCACTTCCCCCGTGAACTCGAAGCTCGCGAGTCTGTCGAGGAAGTCGTTCTTGAACCCCCGTTTTCGAAGATACGAGAGGGTTCGCTCACCGAAGGACAGCGTTTCGATGACGGCGATTACCTGCTCCAACCCCGCTGTGAGAACGTAGCCCCTGTCCGGCGGCAGTTCACGAAAAAACAGGCTGAAGGTGGCTCGTGGGTTGTGATTTGCGCCGTGATACCCCTGCAACATCGTCAACTCGTAGAGGTCGGTAAACAATCCCAGATTCTCGGGCGTCACGTATCCGAAGTTCGGCTCTCCGTTTTCTCCCTCGTTCCCCACCATAGCCACGGAGACGACGGGAAATCAGTAATAGCTGTGGGCGCGGGTGATGTGTTAATTCTTCGCGCGTGGCGTGAGGCGTTTATTCGCTCGCTCCCTACGGGTGGTATGAACTTAGAATCACTGAAACCCGACTTCCTCACGCCGAACTGGAAATGCAACGCGTGCGGAAAGAAATACTGGCGCAACCGACGACAGTGTCGGAACTGTCAGAACACGGTTTTCGACCGCGTGCGATAGTTTGATAATTAGCGTCCGGAGGCGTCGTCCCCTGGAGAGACGTGAATCTCCCCGTCCGCGTCTCGCCGTACCTGTTCGTAGGCAATCGACTTTTCCAGCGAGTAGCCACCCTCCGCGGTCGGCCCGCAAAAGGCGTCGTACGTCTGCCCACAGGCGAGTTCACCCGGCGTGTCGGCAGTCAGTTGGTCGGTTCGTTCCACCCCGGGACGAACGTCGATTTGGGCCGTCTCCGGTAGATACCGCCAGACGAGGACGACGATGAGAATCATCGCGCCCGCGGCGATCGCCGTGGTTCCGTCGTACCCGACCGCGACGTAGGCACCCCCGGCGAGCGCGCCGCCGATGCCGGAACCGACCTGTCCGATGCCGACCGTGAGGCTCATCAGCGACCCGCGCTGGTCGCCCGAAACCAGTTCCGTTAGCATCGTCTGAAAGGGTGTCGCGCGCGAGGCGAACAATCCCATCACGACGAAAAACAGCGCGTATACCGCGAAAACCCCGACCGCGAGAAACGGCATGGCGAACATGACGACCGCGATTCCGATTGATGCCGCGACGATGACGCGCTTGCGACCCACGCGGTCGGAGAGGGTTCCGGCCTGCGGGCCCGCGAGAACGTTCGCGATGCCGCCGACGAAGAACATCGCGCCGATTGCCGTCCCGCTCATACCGAGGGTGGATTCGAGCCACGTCGGGAGGTAGGTCGTGTACAGTGCGTTGCCCATGAACATCACGATGAACACCACCGTCGCGGCGGCGATTTCGGGTCGCCGGAGGAGGGTCGCGTAGGCATCGATAGCCGACCCGAAGGAGAGTTTCCCGGCCGCCAGCTGCACGTCGGGTTTCGGCACCGTCGTCCAAACGAGGACGAAGGTCACGGCCATCAGTACGGCGAAGAGGAGAAACGGAATTCGGAATCCCAACTGCTCGGCGAGAATCGCGCCGAGCGGAATCCCCGCTATTTGCCCGGCGGCGAAGCCGCTGAACACCCACCCGTTCGCCCAGCCGCGCTGTTCGCGCGGGAAGTAGTCGCCGACGTAGGCGACCGCCGCGCCGTTCAGGACGCCGCCCGCGATTCCGGCCAGTCCCCTGACTGCCAGCAGGGAGGCGAAATCCCACGCTAATCCGTGCGCCGCGAGCGAAACCGTGAGGAGGGCGGTGCCGACCAGCAGAATCTGGTGGCGCCCGACGTGGTCGGAAATCGGGCCGACGACGAGAGAGAAGGCGCCGACCGCCACCGCGTAGGAGGTAATGAGCGTTCCCAGCACCGCTTCCGGGGCCGAAAGCTGTTCCGCGATTCATGGGAGAATGGGTGCGATGATAAGGGCTTGGCTGGCGACGACGAACACCAACAGCCACAGGACGAAGATGACGATGTAATCTCGCTTTCGTTGGTCATTCATTTCGTTCGCCTCTGCTGGTCGGTGGTAGTTTTATTGGCACTCGGTTTCCCCCTCTACTCGCAGGAAAGGACGGGTCGAACGGACAAAAGGCCATCTAGATGTGATGAAACGGAGTGTTACAGGGGTCTGAATGAGTGAATGAATGCTTCCGACTTCAATGAAACTACCACTGTCGGGAATCTACTGCGAATCTCTGCGGTTTGTTTTGAGATGGTGTTTACGAGGTTTGTTTTGAGATGATGTTTGCAAGTCACGACTCTAATGAAACCGCCCCCGCACCGCCTTAGCCACGAACCTCCCCAACCGATTCCTTCACTCGCTAACGCTCGTTCACTCATCCCTCGCGCGCGCTTTCAGCCGTTTTCTTGTAATTCCAATGCTAGAAAATGCTTTCACGGTGAGCTCCCTCCGGCTAATTCACCATCTCGCCGTGTCAGCCCGCAGAGTAACGGACTAAGCCATTTTTCAAAACCAAAGCCTGCCCGTCGTCCCTGCCCCGAACTTTATCTCCCGTGAAAAGCCATACATCAGCATGGAACGCTACGACGCCCTCTACCGCCTGTACGACGAGTTCGACGCGAAAACCCTCAGAGCGTATCAAGACTTCGTCGACCTGTTTCCACCCGTAGATTCTCGCGTCGCGCTGGAACACTGGCAGTCCGCGAGCGAGGAACTGGAGGAACGAAAGGACGAAATTCGCGGAGCGTTCGACGCGGGCGAAACCTACGCCACCATCGCCGCGCACGCCACGCGTGACCAAGCGTTCGCCGGGCTCGACCTCTACTCGAAGTACGAGCGGGCGGTAAACGCGCTGGTGCTCGACGTGGACGAAACCCTGCGCTCGGCGGGCGGAACGGACAACGAGATTCCGCGGGAGACGCTCCATCTGTTGACCGAATTTCACGAGAATGGGATGCCAATCGTCGTCTGCACTGGGCAGACGCTGGAGAACGTGAAGGGGTTCGCCATTCAGGGCCTCGGCAACGAAATCGTTCACTCGGGCGACCTGAGCATCGTCTACGAGGCCGGAACGGGCGTTTTCACGCCGGGCCACGGCGCGGAGACGAAACGCCTGCTGTACGAGGAGTTGGACGAGGAAATTCGAACCATCTTCGACGCGGTTCGTTCACAGGTGCTGTCATCGGCACCCGACGAACTCCGGCGGTGCACTCACCTGCAGGGCAACGAGTTCAACGTCACGATGAAGCCGAACTTCGAAACCGGCAGTTCGCGGGCGGTCGAAATCATCGACGACGCGCTGGTCTACCTGCTCGATCTGCTCGGCGAGACGGTAGTAGAGAGTGGAAGGGGAGATGCGGAGGGAACCGGGAACGACTGGGCGCGGGCGTACTACGCCGACAGCGACCCGGAAATCCGCGGCGTATTGGAAGAACAGGGCGAAACGCCCGAAGCCGACGTGGCGACGATTCCGGAGGACGTGCGGGATACCTTCGACCGAATCGACGTCGCCTACTACGAGGGCGACGCCGCCGAAATCGGCAGTCGGGAGTTGAACAAGGTCGTCGGCGTGAAAGGCGCGCTGGACGTACTCGGCGTGGACGACCCCTTCACGCTCGTCATGGGCGACAGCAAGAGCGACCTCCGCGTCATGCAGTGGGTGAACGAACACGACTCTGGCATCGCCGCCGCGCCGGAACACTCCTCGCGCGACGTGTTAGACCACGTCGCCAAAACCGACGAACTCATCTACGACCAAGGGAAGGCGGGCGACGTACTTCGAACCGTCTACATGATGAATCGGTTGGCCCGATTAGGATAGACTTGCGAGTACAGGCAAAGCGCGTTTTCAGTCGGCTTTCGAAAGGACTCGTATGAACGAATGCCCCGTTTGTGGAACGGAACTGTACGAGAATCGAGACACCGAGTTCGTCAGTCATCACCTCGGCGAGCAGTATCGGTTCTGCTCGGCGGAGCATCGGGATCAGTTCGAAACATCGCCGGGCGAGTACGTCTGAGGTCAGTTGTATCGATTGCGATACCCGACGAGTCGCCGATTCGCTGCAATCGCCACTGACGGAACCACACATCGCGAAATAGAATACATCGATTATGTTTTACTGCACTATATGAATAATATTGCCAGAAATGGACGGAAATGAATAACACCGAGAAACCGAGGTAAAGGAGCCGAAAGGTGGCTCAGGCGTTCACTTGAACGCGCACCGTGTCGCCCGCTTCGACGGGACTGTGGGCCGAGAGGGGTTCGGCGTCGCGTCCCGACTCGCGGAGGACGCGGGTGTCGGAGCGGAGGCCGAGGCCGTCCACGATTCCGGCGCGGACTTGCTGGCCGTACTGCTCGCCGAGTCGCTCCACCACATCCTCGACGGTTGCCTCCTCCGGCACTGCGACGCGGGCGTCGCGGGTTCCGGTTCGCGCGACCATCGGGCCGGTAAGTTTAACTGTGACGTTCATACTCACACTGTTGTTCCCCTGCAACAAAAAGTTTACTCATACTCGAAAAAGTCCTACCGAGACGAAACCGCTTATGGGGCCGGGCGATGACCAACCAGGTATGTCGCACGCACCTGACCCGGGGTCGGACGACCCGCTCTCCCTGCACGGCGTCGTTCCACCCACGATTACGGCGTTTCACGAGGACGAATCGGTCGATTACGAAGCGACGGCGGCTCACGCCGAGTTCGTCGAGGACGGCGGCGCGCACGGCGTTTTCCCGCTCGGAACAAACGGCGAGTTTCCGCTCCTGACAGGCGAAGAAAAGCGCGGC
The DNA here is from genome assembly GCF_020700235.1 of Haladaptatus pallidirubidus. Lineage (GTDB taxonomy): Archaea > Halobacteriota > Halobacteria > Halobacteriales > Haladaptataceae > Haladaptatus > Haladaptatus pallidirubidus. The sequence goes on from NZ_CP085301.1 coordinate 2,786,433, forward strand.
GTAGTCGAAGCGGTCGTGGACGCCGTGGACGACGTGCCAGTCATCGCGGGTGTCGGCGCGCCGAGTACATACGAAACCGTGTCGCACGCGGAACACGCGGAATCGGTCGGTGCGGACGGCCTCGTCGTCGTCACGCCGTACTACTTCCCGCTCGACCACGAGGCGGCGGTTTCGCACTACCGTCGCGTATGCGAGGCAGTCGATGTGCCGGTGTACGTCTACCACATCCCGAGCAAAACCGGCAATTCACTGTCGCTCGACACGGTTGCCGACCTCGCCGAAATCCCGAATCTCGCTGGGCTCAAAGATTCGAGCAAGGACGTGCCGTGGTTAGGGCAAGCCATCGACGCACATCCGGAGCTTACCTTCCTCGCGGGCTCCGACTCCCTGCTCTTCCCCGGCCTCGAAATCGGCTGTTCGGGCATGGTTAGCGCGGTCGCCAACGCATTCCCGGAACTTGTCGTCTCCCTTTACGACGCCTACGACGACGGCGACGAAGCTCGTGCTCGTGAACTCCAGAGCACGGTCTATGCGGTTCGAGACGCCCTGAAGGGCGGGTCGTACATGGCCGGTGTGAAGACGGCGCTCGACGTTCGGAATCTCGATTTCTCGCCCGGGCCGCTCCGGAGTCCGCTCCGGAAGATGGACGACTCGGATAGGGCGGAGCTCGAATCCGACCTCCGCGCGTTGGAGTTACTCTGAGGTTTCTCGCGAGTAGGCCGTTCTTTCGGGGAGTGGCTATAACACGGAGGGGGTCGTTCGGAAGTCTATGGCTTCCTCGCGCGTCCTCGCAGTCGGACTGGTCGCTTTGTGTTTACTCGGTGGTGTCGCCGACGCTCGACCGCTCGTTTCGTCTCTCGAACCGTCTTCGACCGATAGCTCTCCGACTGACGTTTCTTTAACCGAATTCTCACTGGCTGACGCATCTCTCGACAGAACGCAACCGTCCCGTATCGGTTCGTGCACGAAAATCACGGAGTCCGGACATTACGTTCTCGGGCAGGACATCAAAAACGGCAAGACGCGCATCTCCACCGGTTGCATCGACATCCGGGCAGATCACGTCGTTCTCGACGGCCGCGGCCACCTCCTCGATGGTTTTGGGGTTAGCGACACCAGCGGCGTGCTGGTTGACGATGCTTCGAACGTGACCGTCAGAAACCTCCACGTTAAGGACTGGAATCGGGGTATCACCGTCAGAAACGCGGAGAACGTGGCGGTTCGTAACGTGACCGCTTCGAACAACGCGATCGGCATCGACGTAACCGATTCCGACGCTCGACTGGTCGAAAACACCGTTCACGGCGATTTGAAGGGTCTCGTTCTCACCGACCCCTGGGACGACGAACTCGAACGGAACGACATCAGCGATAACCACGTCGTGAACGTCTACGCGCCCCTTGCAGTCGTGGACGTTTTCGGCGTCCGACTCACGCTCGGCCCGCCGCTCGACCCCGACCGAGACGGGCAGTACGAGGACGTGACTGGAAGTGGCGATACGGGCGTCTGGGACATCGTGGCGCTTCCCGCCGTCGTCGTCGCCGACGCGATCGGCCTCGCAAACGTTCAGGCGGAACAGCGAAACGCTCTCGATTTCGACGGGGATGGAAATTTAGACCACGGCGATTTGCTAGCGTACGCTGGACTCACGCCGCCAGCGTGAGTCCGACCGCACCGTAACGTCGGTAATCGGTTTATCGGAAATTCGCCGCTCGCTACGTCAGTCACGAACCTCCCGAATTTGCCCGCTCCGGTACCTCTTTCGCCCACTCCGGCCATTCCATTCTCTGTTCTCCCGAAAAGGAGTCGTCGCCCGACATCGATTTGATAGCCCGGGCGTCCTTCTCGCTCCAGACCGCGCCGTCCTCGTGGAAGACGCCGTTCAGAATCCCGCGTTTGCGCTGGCTCAACATGTAGGCCGGTTTGAGCATGAGCGACCAGAAGAAGTTGCCGACGCCGGAATCGCGGATGGGAGGAACGATCGACGCATAGCGCGGCCCGCGCTTGGTTGGCGGGACGTCTTTCTGTCCCCAACCGAAGTTGGCGATTCGTTGCCACTCCGTGAGCCACACCGGCATCCCGGCGCTTCGCTGAAGTTTGTTCGCCTGCTCGAGAACTTCACGATAGATCTCTTGCGTATTCGGGTAGTTGTAATGGAACTGCATCACATCGACTCCCCAATCGTAGTAGTCGGTGACGTTCGCCAAACTCGTCGCACCGACCGTCAACGGAACGTCGCCACGCTCCTTGCGAATCACGCGGAACATTTCTCGGGCGAATCGCTTCTTCCACGGACGCCATCCGGGTTCGTTCATCACTTCGATGGCAAGGACGCGCTCGTCGTCGCGGTAGCGGTTCATCACCCATTCAGCGAATCGGGTTGCCCCCCCCCATCTGTCCGGGTTCCTCATCACTTGCTTTCCCGGCGACCAGACCGAGGTTCCCGTCCACGGATCCGTATCGTAGAGGTTTTTCGGAACCGGCGGGCGTCCGACTCCCTCGAAAATCCCGAGGATGATCCGTATCCCGTGCGATTCCGCGGTTCGAAGGAAGTGGTCTACCGCCCTACCGAACGACTCTCTATCCTTGTGCCACGCTTCGTAACTCAACCACGTCCGAAGGGCGTTCAAGTCGAGTCGGGCGGCGAACCCCATGTCCCGCTCCGTGACACCGCGTTCGTATGTGTGCCACATCTGGAAGGTGTTCATCGCTCGTGCCGGAATATACATCGCACCGCGAACATCGACTGGTGGTTCCTGGGCATCGGCTACGCATCCCGCGAGTGAGACCGCAGACGCGACGCCGGTAGCGAGGAACCCCCGTCTCGTACACCGACGAGTCATACAGTCGCGGACAACCCCACCCTACCTGAAAGTGATGGTTTGTTTACTGATACTACGCCAAAACGTGACCTCGATTTGCCGTCCGAGTATAGTTTTCCGGTGACTAGTGAAATCGACGGATATTGCTCTCTGACGGGTTGAAATAGTACGCGACGTCTCCGCTGACTTACGACGGCGCAGACCCTCCCACGTTCGACCGAGTGAAGCGAAGTCGAGCCAGCGAACCGTAATTTGCGGTTCGCTCGGTTATTCACACAAATAGGGATATCTCGACAGTTCCTCGAACTGACTTTCACTTAGAGACTTCTTAACCGACAGCACAACCGACGACGAAACTGATTTCGTAGAGTCGCTGTTTTTCCACCAACGGACGGGAACGGTCGGCCTATCCGTCCGCGTCATTGGTTAACTGGTCAATAGTAAGGACGACGCAAGTAGAAGGGACAAACGAGATGCCAGAACAGCAGACCGCCCCACGGGTCGTCGGCTACTATCGCCGCGGTCGGTACGAACTCCGAACGGAGGATTCTGTCCACGCGTGGATAAGCGCCGAAAAACCGGTCGACGTACGACAGTGAGCGACCGATACCATTCAAACTTTTACTCTGGACTGAGTACGCGGCGGTATGGGACGCGACTATTCCACGCTTCACGACCCGAACGCGGAGTACACCATGCGAAACCTCTCCGCCGAGACGATGGGTGCGACGGCCAATCGAAGCGGCGCACGCGACGTAGAGATTACCGACGTGCAGACGACGATGGTGGACGGAAATTTCCCGTGGACGCTCGTTCGTGTCTACACCGACGCCGGAATCGTCGGCACGGGCGAAGCCTACTGGGGCGCGGGCGTCCCCGAACTTATCGAGCGGATGAAACCGTTCGTCGTCGGCGAAAATCCGCTCGACATCGACCGACTGTTCGAACACCTCATCCAAAAGATGTCCGGCGAAGGGTCCGTCGAGGGCGTCACGGTAACCGCGATTTCCGGCATCGAAATCGCGCTTCACGACCTCGCGGGCAAGATTCTCGATATTCCTGCCTACCAACTTCTCGGCGGGAAGTACCGCGACGAGATTCGCGTCTACTGTGACTGTCACACCGCCGACGAAGCCGACCCCGAGGCCTGTGCCGACGAGGCGGAGCGGGTCGTCTCCGAACTGGGCTACGACGCCCTGAAATTCGACTTAGACGTTCCGTCCGGACTTGAAAAAGACCGTGCGAACCGTCACCTCCGTCCCGGAGAAATCCGGCACAAGGCCGAAATCGTGGAGCGAGTCACAGAACGCGTCAAAGACCGCGCGGACGTGGCGTTCGACTGTCACTGGACGTTCTCCGCGGGGAGCGCAAAACGCCTCGCGAAATCAATCGAGGACTACGACGTGTGGTGGCTTGAAGACCCCGTCCCGCCGGAGAATCTCGAAGTTCAGGAAGAGGTTACGAAATCCACTTCCACGCCGATTACGGTCGGCGAAAACCGCTATCGCGTCACCGAGGAACGTCGCCTCATCGAGAATCTCGCCGTGGACATCATCGCGCCCGACCTGCCCAAAGTCGGCGGTATGCGAGAAACTCGAAAAATTGCCGACGTTGCTAACCAGTACTACGTTCCGGTCGCCATGCACAACGTCTCCTCGCCCGTGGCGACGATGGCCAGCGCCCACGTCGGCACCGCAATTCCGAACTCGCTGGCGGTGGAGTACCACTCCTATCAACTCGGCTGGTGGGAAGACCTCGTGCAGGAAGACGTCATCGAGGACGGCTATATCGAGATTCCGGAGAAGCCTGGACTCGGCGTAACGCTCGATATGGACGTCGTTGCGGAGAAAATGGTCGAAGGCGAAACGCTGTTTGATGAGGCGTAGCCTGATCAAGCAAGCGAAGCAGAGCTTCGCGCTGTTCGACGAAGCTACGCTTCGTCGCCCCGGCGACTATGTAACTAAAAACGGGCTGGTTCGTGCGCGAGGAATAGAGTACCAGATTCCGGGAGTAAGGCTTCGACGTGAGACAAAGTCGTTCGTTCTCGCCGTACGAGCGGATTTTTACAACTTAAAATAATACTTTTTATATATTTAATTAGTGGCTGTTTCCGCAACGTATTTTTAGAACATTCCGGACACAAAACTTATTTTATAACGATTCCTTTGAATTGCCTATGACTGAAACACACCGGCGAGGATTCCTCAAATCGGCAGGCGTCCTCGGTGCGATGATCGCGGTTGGAGGGACAGGGTTCGCGTCGAGTGTGACGAGCACCGGCGAATCCGGCGGTTCGTGGTCGACATACCGCGGAAATGCCGGTCGAACCGGGGCGACTGCTGACAGCGGGCCGGATTCGAGCGTAACGACCGACGGGTCGTTCGATTTGGAAGGAGGAATGCACGCAGTTGAACCCGTCGTTGTGGACGGAACGCTGTACTTGGCTGTCGCAACTGCGCACACGCCATCGACCAGCGAAGGGTATCTCGCCGCGTACGACACGACGACGCGCGAGGAACTGTGGCGTCGCGACGACATCTCGAGGCCGGAAACTCCCACCGTCGGCGACGGCACGGTCTATTTCGACACCACGGGAACCGAAGACACGTCTGGGACGGGATTTTTCGCGCTCGACAGCGACACCGGCGAGACGAAATGGCACAAATCGGGTGCGGAGAAGCCGGACATTTCGGTCTTCGCGGACGGTCGGTTGTTCTGTAACACCGGTGGTACCGCGTGCGAACTCGACGCCGAAACCGGCGACGTCTGCTACGCCGACGGAACCCTCTTTTACGGCGACGGCGCGGCGCTCTCCGCCGAGGACGGCGCCGTATTGTGGGATGCATCCGATGACGGCGACGCGCTTCGGACGGTCGCCGACGGGCTTGTGTACGGAGTCGTCGCCGAGTACGATGCCGAAAATGTCATCCGAGCGCGCTCAACCGACGACGGGTCGATTCGATGGTCGTATTCGCTCGGAAAGAGGGATTACTGGTCGTCCAATCGGCTCGTGGTCGCCAACGGATACATCCTCTTTACCGACGGAAATACGATACGGGCGCTCGACGCGAAGACGGGCGACGAAGCGTGGACTCACGAAACTGATGCCGAACTCAGCGGGCCTCCGACAGTCGGCGGAGATACCCTTTACGCGAGTGGCCGGACGACGCCGGAACCGGACGTTGGAGACGCGGTGGTTATCGCCATCGATGTGGCGTCCGGCGAACGCGAGTGGGAGCACTCGTTCGGTAGCTGGGATTTCGACGAGTACGGACCTGCCGCGCGCGGAACTGCAGTAGCCGACGGACGGCTGTACACCGCCACGTTCCCGATGGGATCGACTATCGACTGGATGTACACGAAGTACGCCGATTTCCACGTCCTCGCGTCGGATGCGTCCACCGGAACGACCGAGACGACCGAACCCACCGAGACGACGAATGAAGGGACTACGACGGACGACGGAACAACCGACGGGACGACCACGACAACCGCCGAGACAACAAGCGACGGAACGACGAGTGAAACGCCCACGGAAACCACGACGAGCGGACAAACAGTTACCGAGACGACGACGCAAAGTACCCGAACGACCGCGACGCAAGCGTCGGAAACGACCTCGTCGGAACTGTCGGGCGGCGAGGTAGAAACCACCACGACTACGACGGACGGACAACCCGGATTCGGAATCGTCACCGCAATCGGCGGAGTCGCGGGTGTCGGGGCGTATCTCCGAAGGCGCATCGAACGGGAGGAGTGACCCCCGAACGAAGGAGTCGGCAATCCGGTTTCAGAATTGCAACTGCTCTCTCACCGTATTCTTGAACGCGACCACCACTGCACCGACCGCGAATAACCACACGAATACGACTTCCGCGGCGGCAGCGTCTCCTGCGGTTAGTCCGGTTCCGGTGATAACGTGAACCCCAATCGAGAGCAGGAAGACGAGAAATCCGAAGTGCCAGACGCCGTCGACGTACAACTCCGCGTTGTACGAGAGAAAGGCGAATCCGAGCGCGAGCGACACGCCGACGGCGCCCACCGACCACTGCCAACCCGTCACGTCGAGCGCATCCGCCAGCGGACCGACGAGCGTAACGAAAGCTAAATTTAGCGCAAGAGTAACGCTCACGAGACGGAATCCGGAAACCATGGAGTAGTTTGGTAGCTGCGTCCGATAAGTGTAACTAAGTGAGGATATTTATACCATGACGAGCAAATCGAGAAACGAATGATCGAACTGCGGTTCCGCGAAGCACAGCGATTCCGGCAGGGATGGCTCTGGGCGCTTCTAATCTTTTCGACCATTCCAGTCGGTCTGCTGGTGTTCGTCGTGACGATAAACGAAGCGGACGGTTTCACCCGCGATGCACTCACGACGTTGGCGACGGTGACAGTCGCACTCATCGCGCCGCTGATCCTCTTTCACCGGGCGGAACTCGTCACCGAAGTTCGCGAAGACGGTCTGTATTGCAAGTTCTTCCCCTTCCACCTTCGATTCCGCCGGATTCCGTTTTCCGAAATAACGAGATTCGAACGAGTCAGTTACAGTCCCATGCGCGACTACGGCGGGTGGGGAATCAGGTTCGGTCTCTCGCTGTCCCTCCGCGGAATTTCGTGGGACGAGAAGGGAGCGGCCTACATCGTCAGCGGAAATGAAGGCGTCAGAATCGAGCGGAAGGGAGAACGGCCACTGCTCGTCGGGTCGCAAAGAGCGGACGAACTGCGCCGGGCGATTGCGGACGCCCGGCGCTAACCGAAAACAGCGTCCGAACCGAACCAATTAGCAAATCGGTTTGGGGTCGAGTCCCATCTCGGTTAGGGTGTCGGCGTAGTCGTCGTAGGCGATTTGGACGATTTCCGCCGCGGTTTCCCGTGCGTAGTTCCAGTCTGCCTCGCCGTCACAGCAGTCTGCAAGCAGGGAGACACCGTCTCCGACGTTTTGTTTGGTGTCCGCGCGCAGGTCGCGAAAGAGGCCCGCTCGGCGCTCGTCCGCCTTGTTGACGAAGAAGTTCACCACTTGGAGGAGGGTTTTGTCGCCGACGAGCGACCGTCCGACGAGGCCGCCCGCCCGCGAAACGTCGTCGTTCAGTTCGCGGAGCCGTTCGTGCATGGAGTCAACTCCGCCGGGGTCGAACGCGTCCAGCTCCGCGATGACGCGCTCGTAGTGGTCGCGTTCCTGTTCGTGCAGTCGGGCAAACAGTTCCTGTTCGGACACCTCGGCCCACTCCGCGAACGTTTCGGCGGCGGTGTGTTCGCTTCCCGCGACCGCCGTGAGAACCACCTCCGGTTCGAGGTCGGCACCCGTAAGCGCGACGAGCAGTTGTTGGGAGCCGAGACGGTCGAGTTCGGTCGATTTGGCGTCCCGAACCGAGTCGGCGAAATTGTTTCCGTTCATACCAGCGACACGACGAGACGGAGCATAACGTTTGGGCAGCGATGGAGGTGGGCGAATCTGACGGACAAGTAGCATCGACTGAACGGGCGACCGTTTTTGCCTTCGAACCGCGTAACTTGCGTATGGAAGACGCTCTCTCCGCTCGGGAGCTGTACGACCGACTTCGGCGCGGCGAGTCGCTCACGGTTCTCGACGTTCGCAACCGCGACGAATACGAAACGTGGCACATCGACGCGCCACGGGTAGTACAGACGCCCTACGCCGAGTTCATGAGCGCGAAGGTAAAAAACGAGCTTCCCGACTTCGCTGATTCACTCGACCTCGAAGAACCGGTCGTCGCGGTCTGTCCCCGAGGCGAAGCGAGCGAGCAGGTCGCGGCAATGCTCCGCGAGACCGGCACGGACGCGGGAAATCTGGCCGACGGGATGGACGGCTGGGCGCGCGTGTACGTCGCCCGCGAAATCCGCGCGGAAAGCGACGAAGCCCTCATCCAGTACGAACGCCCGTCCAGCGGTTGTCTGTCGTATCTCGTGGTTTCGGGTGACGAGGCCACGGTTATCGACCCGCTTCAAGCGTTCGCCGACCGATACGTCGAGGATGCGCAGAAGTCGGGTGCTGAACTGAAATACGCCATCGACACGCACGTCCACGCAGACCACATCAGCGGTCTCCGCGAGGTCGCGGACGCGACCGACGCGGAGGCTGTTCTGCCCGCGGGTGCGCGAACCCGTGGTCTCGCGTTCGAGGCGAAATTCGTCGAAAACGGGGACGAACTCGCGGTCGGAAAGACGACGCTGACCGCCGTCCACGCGCCGGGGCACACCAGCGAGATGACGCTCTTTCGCGTTGGAAAGACGCTGTTCAGCGCGGATACGCTGTTTTTGGACGGGATTGGAAGACCGGACCTCGAAGCTGGTTCCGAGGGCGAGACTGAACTGGCGGACGACCTCTACGAAACGCTCCACGAGCGCGTTCTGACGCTTCCGGACGGAACACTCGTCGCTCCGGGGCACATCCATGCGGAAACGCCGCGTGGAAAAGACGAATCGTTCACCGCTCGGCTAGCCGCGGTTCGTGAGTCGGTTCCGCTCCTCTCGCTCGACCGCGAGGCCTTTGTCGCGCGAATCGCGGACGACCTTCCGCCACGTCCTGCCAACTACGAGGACATCGTGGCGATAAATCTCGGCGAAAAATCCGTCGAGGAAGAAACCGCGTTCGAACTCGAACTCGGGCCGAATAACTGCGCGGTGCAGTAGGATTTCGTTCGTAGATTACGCCCGGTCGGTTTCTTCGTCGACCTCGACGTGGCGTTCGTCCATCCGTTCGTCGTCCGCATCGTCGTCGTCCTCCGGTAGCCCCTCCGCATCCGACTGTTTCTGCTCCGCCGAATCCATCTCCTCGTCAACGCGGTCGAGTTCCTCTTCGACTTCTCGCTTTCGTTCGCGTTGCATCTCTCGCTCTCGATCGCGGTTATCTTCGGCCATCGGTTCGACGAATACGCCGAACCGCTACTTTTGTGTGGTGGCCGTCGCCGTGTGATTATTTACGGTTATCACCGCACCGTCGCCGCGCTGCGCCCGGCGACGACGACGTTCACCGCCGCGCCGACGAGCAGGAGGATGCCCGCGAAATAGAGCCACGTGAGAAACAGGATCACCCCGGCGAGCGCTCCATAGACGGGTGCTTTGCTCGCGGCCCCAGCGTAGGCTTGGAAGCCGGCCTGAAGGATAATCCACCCGAACGCGGCGACGAGCGTGCCCGGAATGGCTTCTCGAACCGTCATGCTCACCGGGGGAAGTACGTAGTATAGCGGCAGGAAGACGAGAACGAGACCGAGGAGGAGGGTGAGGGTTCCTGCAAAATCGATGAACGGAATCGCCTCGAACGCGGACGACCGGATCACGGCCCCGACGGCAATCATCAGAGCGATTCCGACCGCGACGGCGATTAGCGTCACGAATCCTTTCTTTAGCTGTTCGACGATGCTCGCGTCGGGTTCTCGCTGGTACACCTCCTCGAACGCGAGCAAAAGCCCCCGGAACAGTTTGAGCGCGCTCCAGAGCAGGACGACGACGCTCAGAAGGGAGGCGCCGGTTCGTGCCGAGGAGTTCTGCACCGCCTGTTCGAGGAAAGACGCGCCTTGTTCGGAGAGCAAGCCCTGCGCCTGCTGGACGAGCGCGTTTGCGAACTCCTGTCCGCCGATGAGTGTCCCAACAGTGAGTGCGAGGAGGGCGAGCGGGAACACCGACACGAAGGCGTAGTACGCGAAACTCGCTGCGAGGAACGTGATGTTGCGCTCCTGCACGACATCGATGACCGACCGGGCCGTCGCGGTTACGCTCATAGGCGAAAAATGGTCGTCCCTCCTAATGTTTGGTTCGGCTGTCTGAATGACGTATTCGAAGTCGTTCGCGAAGAAAAAGGAACTGCGGTCGAATTGGCGATCTACTCGGTGCAGATGCACGCTCGGTTCTCGTGCTACTACCCCCGTGCTGCCCGCGACAATTGAACAGATGACATCGTACCGCTGATCGTACTCCGATAGAATCGACTGCACCCGGAACTGGCTTGCCATTCCGTTTCCATCATTCTGCATGGAAATCGACCCGGACGAGGTGCAGTCGCTTTATCGAACGTTAGCGGGCGCGGTCGTTCCCCGGCCGATTGCGTGGGTCGGCACTCGAAGTCAGGACGGCGTGGATAATCTCGCCCCGTACAGCTTTTTCAACGTCGTGAGCGTCGCGCCACCGGTCGTGATGTTCGCCCCCGTGGACGGACAGGACGGATTGAAAGACACTCCCGCGAACGTCCGCGAAACCGAGGAGTTCGTCGTCAACGTCGTCACCGAACCGCTGGCCGAGGCGATGAATCGGACGAGCGCGACGCTCCCCCACGGAGAGAGCGAGTTCGACCACGCCGGACTCGACCGCGCGGAATCGACGACTGTCGACGCTCCGCGCGTCGCGGAAACGCCGGTCGCGTTCGAATGTTCGCTGTACGAGATGGTGGACATCGGCGCGTCCACGATGGTTCTCGGCGAAGTCGAATGGGTGCACGTCGACGATTCGGTGACGACCGACGGTAAACTCGACGTGGAGAAAATCGATGCTGTCGGTCGACTTTCAGGAAATTTATATGCGACGACGCGAGAGCGATTTTCGTTGGAGCGTCCTCCGTGAGCGAACGAGACATCATCGAGCAGAGCGACGAACCGATTACGGGCGAACGAATCGCAGACGACCTTCGAAACCTCGGAATAACGGCGGGTGACACCCTCCTCGTCCACTCGTCGCTTTCCGCCCTCGGCTGGGTCAGCGGCGGCGCACCAGCGGTCGTGGACGCATTGCGTTCCGTCGTCGGTGATGACGGAACGCTCGCGATGCCGACCCACACGGGCCTCTCCGACCCGGAGGGTTGGCAGAATCCACCCGTCCCCGACGACTGGAAGGACGAAATTCGGGCGACGATGTCGCCCTACCGCCCGGAAATAACGCCGACGCGCGGCATGGGCGCGATTCCGGAGACGTTCCGAAGTTATCCAGACGTCGCTCGAAGTCGGCACCCACACCACTCCTTTGCGGCGTGGGGGACGGATGCGGCATCCGTCGTCGCCGATCACGAGTACGATTTTGGACTCGGTGAGAACTCACCGCTCGCCGACGTGTCCGATAGGGATGGAACGGTTCTCTACCTTGGGACGAGTTACGAGACGAGCACCTCGCTCCACCTCGCTGAACATCGCGGCGAGTTCGAGAAAGAGACCGTCACGGACGGCGCGCCGGTGGTGGAAGATGGCGAGCGCGAATGGATTCAGCTGACGGGGCTCGATTGCGAAGACGGTGATTTCGAGCAGGTCGGCGAAGCCTTCGAAGAAGCGCGTCCCGAAACGGTTGCTCGTGGAACCGTCGGCAACGCCGATTCGGTCGCTATGAGTCAGCGAGAATTGGTCGATTTCGCCAGCGAGTGGTTCAGCGAAAATCGGTAGCTGTCGCGCTAGTCGTCGTCCGCGGTTGCGGCGTCGGAATCCATCGCTTCAGCGTCCGCTTCGATGCTCGGCGGATACTTTCCTCGGTCGAGTTTCAGGTCGCTCTGCGGGCGGGCCATGCAGGTGAGCGCGTACGTTTCGGCTTCTTCTTCGGTCAGACCGCGGGCCGCAGGTTGCGTCACCTTTCCCTCCACGATTTCGGCGGAGCACGCGAGACACATGCCGACCCTGCAGGAGTACTCCTGTGCGATTCCCTCCTCGATGCACGCCTTGAGGATGGTCTGCTTGTCGGAAACAGCGATTTCCTCCCCGGTTCCGACGAACTCGACGGTGAATTCGGTCATACTTCGGAGGTACGAAACTACTTGACAAAACTCTTTATCCACGCCGTCCGCATTCAGAGTCGCTTTTGAAACGACACATTAGGGGATAAAGAGTTTTCTCGCTTCCCTCTCGTAGCGAAACGCATGACCAAGCAGTACGATATGGTCGTCGTCGGCGCAGGAACCTCGGGGTGTTACGCCGCGGCGACTGTCGCACGCGAGGGCTACGACGTCGTCATCGTGGAGCGAAAGAGCGAGGAAGAAGCGGGACACATCGCCTGCGGAGACGCATTGAAAGGCGCGGACGCCTTTCCGGAGGCGATTCCGAAGGAGAAGATTCAACCCGCGTTCACCAACACCGACGTAGACCACGGCCGGTTCGAGATTCCGAGGGAGGACACCGTCCTCGAAATTCCGGTGCCGGGTGAACTCGCCGTTATCGACCGCTGGGAGTACGGACGGCTAATCATCGAGGGTGCGAAGGATGCGGGTGCGGAGTTCCACTACGACACCGTCGTTCAAGACGTGACGCAGGACGACGACGGGCGCGTCACGGGCGTCCGCGGCAAACACAAGGGCGAAGTCGTGGAGTACGAATCCGAACTGCTCATCGACGCCGCCGGGGCGCTCTCGCTTCTGCAGGACAAAACGGACTTTTCGAACGCGACGTTCGACACGAACGTCACCTACTCGCAGTTCTGTTCTGCCTACCGCGAAGTACTTCACGTCGATGAACCCGTAGAATGGGACGACGCGCTCGTGTTCAAACCGACCGACCGTGCCGCGGGCTATCTCTGGTACTTCCCGCGCACCAGCACGGAAATCAACGCCGGACTCGGCTTCCAGATGAACGAAGAGCCGATGAAGTTGGTCGAAGACCTCAAACACGACCTTCGCAACCGACCCGAATTGAAGGATGCAACCGTCGAGGACAAACTCGGTGCGGCCCTGCCGACCCGCCGACCCTACGACTCCGCCGTTGCATCCGGATTCATCGCGGTCGGAGACGCCGCGGGCCACGTTAACCCGACGACCGGCGGCGGCATCGCGGGCGCTGCTTACGCCGGAAAATACGCGGGCGAGCAGGCCATCGAGGCCTTCGAATCCGGCGACGTGAGCGAGCAAACACTGTGGCGGTACAATCAGCGCGTCATGGATCACTTCGGCGCGCGCTACGCGGGACTCGACATCTACAACATCTTCACGACCGCCGTGGAAGTGGATGACCTGATGGGGATGCTCGGCGCGCTTCCGACGGAAAAGCTCTCCGAAGCGCTCTACTCCGGTAGTGCGAACATCGGCTGGAAACTCAAACTCCAGACCGCCATCGACGCCCGCGACCACTGGAAACTCATCTACGACCTCTATCGGACGAAAAAGCTGGCCGACGACATCATCGACCACTACGACCACTACCCGACCGACCCGCGAGGGCTTCCAGCGTGGCGGGAGGTTCGTGACGACCTGATGGATAGAGTGTACGAGACGACCGGCGCGCCGCCGAAATACTGATTCCGACACATCTGCTCTCTTTCGTCCATCGCTGTTCGATCTTGTACCACTCCTTACAGTTGCATCGTACTACGGATTTGTCGTCGCACTTTCTTTGATGTGGATTAACTTAACACATCATTCGTCGGGAAAAAACCGAGAAGCAGCGTAGCTACAAAAGTCAGTGTGAACCAACCGCTCGAAAGCGTGTCAATCGATATCTTTCACGACGATTTGACCGTAACTGTGTACCTTCACTTGATAGTCGAGAATGTCGAAGACGACCTTTCCCCCCATTCGGGGTGTGCCGTCGTGTTTGTCGCTAAACAGGTTGTCGAGCGCGTCCGGGTCGATAACGTCGTACAGCGGGACGCCGATTTCTGCGGGGTCGTTCCCCGTCACTTCCGCGAGTGCCATCACCACTGCGGTACTGAGTTTTTCCTCTTCCGCGTAACAAATATACTGGTTGTTCGGTGCCGTGCTTGTGATAATGCCGCCGTCGTCACTGTGGTTAACGTTCTCGTTCATGCTGTTGACCTCTGAAACTGCAATACTGTTCGGTCTATACAGAGCCTTGAGACAGAGGCTAATAAAAATTGCCGTCTTTAATTGAAACAGTTATTCTCTCAACATATGCTCTCGGAGACGTTCGTGGCTCAGTCCAGTCCGTAGCCATCCCCGTACTTCAGGAAGAAGTAGGCTAAAAGCAGCACCGTGACCATCGCGGAAATCGTCGCAATTCCCATCGTCATCGCGCTGTTCGGCACCAACGGAAGAGCACCCGCCACTACCCTCGACGCCATCCGCACCGACTTCGACGATTCCGACCATCCCGCTGACTCGTGCGGAATGCAGAAATACTCGTAGTTGCCTTCCACGTCGAAAGTGTGTTCGTACTGTTCGCCCCCGCCGATGTCGCCCTCGGGATAGGCGTCTCGCGCCGCCTGTTCGCTGTCGAAGTCGCCGCTCGCGACGTACTCCGCATCTTCCGGAATTTCGTCCTCGTAGGCCGTGATGGAGTGGCCAACAGACCCCACGTTGTCCCAAACGACCGTCGTCCCCGGCGCAACCGTCACCGACTCCGGTTCGAAGACCAGTCTGTCGGTCATCTCGACCGTCTGTTGCTTCTGCGCGGAAGCCGCTCCCGCCGCGGACGCAACCGTCGTTTCCCCTGTGAGTCCCCGAAGGACCCCTCGTCGCGTCGTTTCGGTTCCCCCATAGCTGACTAGGCGGGGATTATCGGTGAAGGCAAATACGCCCGCGAGGTATTCGGGGCGGGTGTTCCGAGGAGAACCTGATTTCGGTGGGATTGTCGTTGTTGGTTACTCCGGGTTCGGGTTACTCGGCAGTGAAGTCACATTCGAGTAGCCGCTTTTTAGAAATTCGTCTTCCGAACCACCACGGCTAGCTACTCAGTCATTCGAGGGATGGGTGCGTCGCACTCGGCCCTCTCGCGGTCTGGCGTCTCAAAATCGCTCTGCGATTTTGAGGGCAGAGGAGAAATTGCTTCTTCCCGTGACAACGGGTGAGGGAACGAGTGGCGAAGCCCCGAGTGACGGCGGGAGCGAGTGATGAACGAGGGCGTGGCTTGCGCCCATTAATTAACGATCCAGAAGACTCCGGCACCACCTTTTTGATTCGCTTCAATTCATCTCGCTTACGAACTCACAACACTATTCTTCGCCCGGAATACCATCAGGGACGCTTGCTAGCGATTTCTCGAATCGAGGAGGACAACAAATCGACCGCGATTGGAAGGCTATCTTCGTCCACATCGAACGTCGAGGTGTGGTGGCCGCCGGGGTGATCGGTGCCGACGCCGACGTAGACCGCTAGACCGCCGTTTTGTTGGACCTCCTGCATGAGATACGTCGCGTCCTCGCTACCGCCGAGGGTGTCGCGGCGAATCGGATTCTCGACGCCGCGGGTTTCCGTCGAAACATCGTGGATGATTTCGACCAATCCTTCGTCGCTTTCCGCGCTCGGGGCTTCACCTTCCGTGCTCTGTTCAACCGAGCAGCCGTGCATCGCCGCGGCGTGTTCGAGGACGCGGTTCGCGCGCTCCTGCATGTAATCTTTGAGGTGGGTCGTCTCGCCGCGAACTTCGCCCTCGATATAGGCGTGTTCGGGGATGATGTTCGTGGCCGACCCGCCGCCGACATCTCCGGCGTTGATTCGCGTCGCGCCGTCCTCGTGGCGCGGGATGGCGTAGAGGTTCTGAATCGCGGTTGCCATCGCCTGCACTGCGTTTTCCCCGGCGTTCGGTTTCCCGCCCGCGTGGGCCGGTTCGCCAGTGAACTCGGCCAAGAAATGGCTCACCGCGAGGAAGCCATCGACGCCCGCGACGACTTCGCCGGTCGGGTGGTCGAGACCGATGTGAACGGCGAGCAGGTAGTCCACGTCGTCCACGTGGCCGCTCTTTGCCATCGGCTTCCCTCCGGCGACCATCTCCTCGCCGGGTTGGAACAGCACCTTCAGCGTTCCCTCGAAGTTGCTGTCCTTGATCGCTTCCAGCACGCCAATTCCGATCGTCGCGTGGGCGTCGTGCCCGCACGCGTGCATCGCGCCCGCGTGCTCGGAGCGGAAGCCCTCTGTCGCCGGGACGTGGTCGCTGTTGGTGGATTCCTCGCGGAGTAAGCCGTCGATGTCCACGCGGAGTGCAACCGTCGGCCCCTCGCCGCGGTCGATGACGGCGATTGCGCCGGTTCTCCCGCCCTCCAACCGTTCGAGGATGTCCTCGCGGGCACCCTCCTGTCGAGCCTGTTCGTACCAGCGACCCAGTTCGTCGTCGTCGGGAACCGACATTCGTTCTTCCTCCGCGAGGACTTCGGAACCGACGTACAGTTCGTCCACGCCGATGGTTTCCAATTCGTCCACGATTCGGCTGGTAGTGTAGAACTCACGCCACGCCGGTTCCGGATACCGGTGTAACTCCCGTCGCAGTTCGACCAGTCGGTCGCGGTGGGTCTGTTGACTCATGACGGGGCTGACGGCCGGTGCGGGCTTAAACCCTCACGAGTGGGCAGGCGTTGCATCTTCCCCGACTTATCATTCCGTATTAACTATAATTTATAATACCGGGCCGTCTTGCCACAGAACGACAGAGGTGAGTTAGATGGGTTCTTCAGACGATAGACAGGACGAACCGGGAGATGAAGTAGAAGAAGAACTAATGCAAGCGGAGCAGGCGCGGAGCGAACCGCAAATCGAGTTCTACGGCGGGAAGTGGATGAGCACGATACCAATCGCGCTGTTCATCGTTTGGGCGGTGTTCCAGAGCGGACTCCTCGGAATCGGTGATACGACGGGATTGGTTATCGGCATGCTCGTCGCGCTCATCGTCGGGATGTTGTTCGCCAAGGGTGATTGGAAATCCTACGCGAACACCATCTTCGAAGGGATGACGCAGCGCGTGGCCGCGACGGCCATCGTCGCCTGGCTCTGGGCGGGTATGTTCGCGCAGGTGCTCCAGGACGGCGGCTTCGTCGAGGGTCTCGTCTGGGCCGCGGACGCTTTGAGCATCGGCGCGGCGCTGTTTCCCGCGGCGACGTTCATCCTCGCCGCGCTGCTCGCGACCGGTATCGGAACCGGCTACGGGACGACGATTGCATTTACGGGACTGTTCTTCCCGGCGGGCGTTCTCATCGGCGCGAGTCCGGTGTTGATGTTCGGTGCAATCCTCTCGGGCGCTGTCTTCGGTGACAATCTCGCGCCGGTCAGCGACACGACCATCGTGAGCGCGGTGACGCAGGATTCCGATATCGGCGGCGTCGTCGCGTCGCGATTTAAGTATGCCATCTTCGCGGCGGTGTTCGCACTCGTCGGCTACGTCATCGCAGGGTCGATGATGGACGGCATCGCCGTCTCCGGCGAGACCGTCCTTGAAGGCAATCCGATCGGCCTCATCCATCTCGTTTCGATGCTGATAGTCATCGTCACGGCGATTTCGGGGCGGCACATCGTCGAAGCGATCTCGTGGGGCCTCATCTTCGCAATTGGTGCTAACTTGGCGTTCGGTCTCGCCAAGCTACAGCAGATGCTGGTCTTTTACGCGCCACGAAACGGGCCGTTCGCGCAGGATTTAGCCTTTCTTCCGGTGGTTCAGGTCGTTGCACCGGACGCCGAGACCGCAGGAACGGTGAGTGGAAGCCTGTACAACGGTGCGCTGGGCTTTTTCCCGCTCATCGTGCTGACCCTACTCATCGTCGCGGGCGCACAAATCATGATCCGCGGCGGCGGCTTCGAAGCGCTTCAGAACTGGTTGCTGAACAGCGTGGCGACGAACGTCCGCCGCGCGGAGACGACGATGGTGATGGGCACGGCGGGCGTCAACGCCATGATTACCATCAACACCGCCGCGGAAATTGCCATCGCGCCATATGTCGCCCGTATCGGCCAGAAGTTCAACATCAACGGCTACCGCCGTGCGAACATCCTCGACGCGAACTCCTCCGCGATGGGGTACATCTTCCCGTGGGGCGGCGGCGTGCTGGTCGGCTACGCGACGATGGTCGGACTGGTTGAACAGTTCGACTGGTTCACGCAGTCGATGGTGGTCAACCCCGCACAAGTGTGGCCATTCGTCTTCCACGGATGGTTCCTGTTCGGCGTGTTCCTCCTCTCCGCGCTAACCGGGTTCGGACTCGAATACGTTTCCGACCGCAAGGCCGAGGAGGTGGCGCGAGTATGAGCCTTTTGGACAAATATCTCGCGGGCTGGTCGTTCCGGACGAACAAACCGGAATTCGACGTCGGCCAAGAAATCGACGTGTATCTCACGGATTACAGCAACGGCACCGCGCTCGCCCGCGTCGGTGACACTCTCATCCACGTCGAAGACGCGCCACCGGATGCCCTCGACACTCGCGTCCGACTCCGCGTCGATGAGTTCGACACGAACGACTACGTCGGGGAAGCGACGTTCGTCGAAGCGATAGACGGCACGACGTTCTGAGCGCGTCGAATCCAATACCTTTTTTCGAAATCGGACGTACCGACAGCAATCGGTATGAATTAGTAACTCGGTAACCGGTCGCTCAGGGCATAGTTATTGATACTGCCCTCGTCGGTCCACACGGTGTACCCGGGGGGTATCACCAATGGAGTTAGAACGAAGCGACACTTGGAAACGAACGGACGAGACGGGCACAACGGACGAGACGGGAAAACGAACATGTATTCAACCGAGCGACTCTCGGCGAGATTTCATGCGGAAGGGGGCGTTGACTGCGGGACTACTCACAGTCGGTCTTACGGCGACGGGAACCGCTACGGCACAGGATAGCAGTGACGAAGTGTTGGTGTTCACCGACGACTACATCGCGCGAACACCGTTCCGTGTCATCTCGCAACTACCACAGTCTATCACGATTCGACTGCTTCAGCTTCCGAACGGAAACGACGTTCCCGAACTCTCACAACCCGACGACTACAACGGCTATAGCATTCGATACGGCAGCGGCGGCAGCGTCATCGCGGCCAGTTACGTGTTCACACAACAAACGCTTCGGGAAGGAAATCGATTCCGCTTCTCGTCGGATGCGAACATCTTCAGCGGGCGACTCAACCTCGTCAGTGCAACGGTCAATCGCGTCGGCAACAACTAGGTTCGAGCGCTCGTTTTTACCGAAACTCGGTCGAAGAGAGAAGAAACGACGCTATGCTTTTCCCATTCCCTGTACCTGTTCGAGTTCGACCTCGACGCGGATTCCGGGCGGAAAATTCATCTCGGCGACCCGCCGGGAGACGCCGTTGTGGCCGACGATTTCTATCTTTCGCGTGTAAACCGTGTAATCCCAATTCCTGAACTGCTGCCCTTCGTCTCCGGACAGCGTTTTATACTGTGGTACCCGAATCCGTTTCGGCGGTTCGGAGTGCGGTCCGCGCAGGTCCGCTCCCTTTCGCTCCGCAGTCGAGCGAATTTCGGACACGACTTTGTCCAGTACGGGCCGGTTCCCGCTCTGGAGAAGTATTTTTGTGATGAAGGTCATGGCTGGCTCTGTGAAGTATAGAGATTCACAGTACGTAAAATTCCTGCTTCTGGTTCGCGGCGAGTATAGTTATTCGTTCTGTCTGTTCACCAACCTCACGTATCGTTCCGTTCGAAGTACCGAACGGGAAATGGCCGAAAACGACTGTGTTGGTTCGACATTCCTTTAATGGCTAACCGCATACGAGGACACAATGGCAGTCAAAGCTACGAGCGCGGGTGCCATCCTGTTTCGGGATACCCGTGGTCGAAGGGAATACCTCCTCCTCAAAAGCCGTCCCGGCGATTGGGAGTTCCCCAAAGGCGGCGTGGAGGGCGACGAAGAGCTACAGCAAACGGCAATACGAGAAGTGGAAGAGGAGGCGGGGATCGAAGATTTTCGACTCCTCGACGGCTTTCGCGACGATTACAGCTACGTCTTCGAAGCGAACGGAACCACGATTCACAAGACGGTACATCTGTTCATCGCCAAATCGTACGAGGCCAGCGCGGAACTCTCGAACGAACACCGCGACTTGCAGTGGCGTGATTACGAACAGGCGATAAACACCATCACACAGGACGGGCCGCGGGACATCCTCCGGGATGCACACGAGTTCCTCAAGGACAACGAGGACAGCTAAGAAAAACGAAAGCGAAACCGGTTTTTCGGAAGTTATCGACGCCGCACCAGCAGTGCGACTCCTGCGAGAGCGGTCAGTGCGAGACCGATGCCGAAGCCGGGTTGACCGTCGGATTCGGTGTCTTCGGTCGTCCCGTTTTCCGTCGTGGTTTCGCCGGACGAATCTCCGTCTTCGGTGTTCTCGGTCATCTCGTCACCTTGGACGTTGACGCCGCCGTAAGCAACCGCCGAGGCGTTCTCGTCAGTCCGGTGTATACCGTGATGCCGTACATCGACGGTTTCAGTGAGTCCGTCTCCGTCTCGTTTTTCACGGAGAGGTTGTCGGCGTCGGACTATGTGGTCAGCGTCGCTCCGTCGCTGCTTCCTGCCGCCGCCGTGTCGAACAGCAGTGTGACTTGTCCATCGCCGTCGCCGTCGGTAACGGTCGCGTTCAGTTTGTAGTCGGCTTCGCCGCCGCCGAGTTGAACGGTTGTTCCGTCGAGACCGCTCAGGCTGAAGTTCATCGCGGTGGTTTCGCCCTGTTGCACCTTGTAGATGGATCGGTTAAGCGAGACTGTTCCGTTACCGTCTCCTTCCTGTTGGAGGGAAAGAGGGGACTGCGGACTTCTGTTCGGTGTTCGTTGCGGTTCCGGCAGTGCCTGCGACGGTAGTTCCTGCGAGGAGCGAAACGACCACCACGAAGGTCAGAGCGTGTCGTATGTTCATAGCTATCGGAGTAGTCTGCAGTAAAACCGCGTTTACCCGTCGCGTGACGAGTGATATTTGATATTTCTCATCGTGCAACAAATATTTTCCGTAACGGGTCGGTCGAATCGCTTACCAGCACAGGGATCGATGAGTGAGTATGGCCGAACCGGAGTTCACGTTCGAACTGCGAATCTGTCGCTGGGCGGAGCGATGCTGGCCGCCGGAAGGTCGTGAACGCCCGGTGCTCGTCGCCCGGCAACTCGGCACGAAACGCAGGCGATGGGATACGGTGGTCGTGGAAGTGGACGCTGACGCGTTCGCCCGGCGTGCGCAGTTCGGACGAAAACGACTCGACGGAAACCTCCTGCACGTCGTTCGAAACGCGCCGAATGAGTGGGCGTGGTATCAGGACATCCTTCCCGACCCCGGCTATCCATGGCGGTACGTCAGAGAGACGATTCACAAGGCGGACGACAGAGGAATTCTGGACGTTCGAAAGCGAGGGCGAAAACTCGAAATTAAACGACGATGGGAGTATCCAGACTGGATTCGACGCATCGTCGCCATCGAAAACAAACCCGACTTGGACGCCAGCGCGGCGCGAAATTTGCGCCCACAAATAGAGCGAGATGTCGCCCTCGCGCTGGCCGACGAGGTGTGGGTCGCGACACGCGCGACGGGCGATCGAGTCGAACCCGCACTGCTCGAATCCCTGCCGGTCGAGGCGGGGATTCTAACCGTCTCCGGGAACGAAAACGCCGACTACGGAGGATTCGACGAACACCAGACGAACGTGGCGTGGTTCCCGCAAAGGCTCAACGTTGACGTGCCCGGAACCCGAATTCTGGAGCGTCCGAGCGGCGGGAAGTACGACCAGTCGGCGGCCCGATTCGAGTACGTCGAACCGGGACGAAAACGACAAAAGCGACTGGAAATTGCGGAGCGGGCCTACGAACGCGGTTGGCGGTCGTACACCCGAACCATGCGGCCCGACTGTCGATACTTCGAACTTCGCCACGAAAACCGGATGATGCTTCCGCACTGCTCGGCGAAATCGTGTTCGCAAACCGCGAGCCAGTGTTCCGGACGCTGTTCCGCGTTCGAACCCGAACCCCCTGCGTGGCGGCAGAAAGTGTGGCCGGTTGAGGGTGGCCCCGGGAAGGCGATTCGGCGACTGCTTAAATCCCGTCAGGAGCGATTTCGACCGGAGTAACCCGCGTTTTGGCAGTACTCATCCGGACGCTTCGACGGTAATGTCCTCGCGCGCGACGGCGAGTTTGAACGTCGGGACGGTTCGGTAGACGACTTCGACGACGCCTTTCCGTTTCAGGCTTTGGAGGGCAGAGCGCACCTCGTCTGCGTCCGGGTCGATGTCGAACTCCTCGCGGAGCTTGTGAAGCACAGAGACGACACTCTCTGAACGGTCATCCGGACCTGCAAGAACAGAAAAAGTCTGCTGTTGAAGTTTCGGGACGCGGACGACGCTGGGCGTATCCCCGTCCTCGTCGGCGACCATTCCGGGCTCCACGTCCACGAGGTCGTTCGCCTCGGTCGTCGCGCAGATGTAACTGTTCTCGTCGCGGTAGTAGTACTCCTTCAGTTCGTTTTCTAGATACTGGTGGACTTCGCTCCCGCTTTCTAACTCCCACCTGTCCTGTAACTCACTGTTTTTCGTCGGTTGCAGTTCGACCAGGTCGGCGAGTCGCTCGCGGGCCTCCTCGGTCAGCGTCATTGTGGGGTGGATATGCGGGCGTGTTATTTCCCAGTTCCGGAGCAGTTTCGGCGATGACGAGGGCGTAGGTGAGTTGCAGATGGTTGGTTTTGGAAACATTCAGATTATTCGGGAGATGGAACTGCGCCTCGTGGCGCGACGTTTGCAGTTGCTAGGCGCAGATGACGCCCTCACACGTCGCTCGCCCGTTGCCTTCGCCCAGCAGACTCCGTCACGGAAGTAACGTTAACCTGCCTTTACTCTCAACCAGTTCAACTCTCGAAGCACTCAGACCGCGTTCTCGTCAAACTCTTCGTCTCCGCAATGATTAACCGAGTTCCGCGAGACATCCCACGCATGTCCGAATGGGATACGGTACGACTCGACTTCGACGACGACGCGGCGACGCTGACGGTTGACCGACCCGACCGACTCAACGCCCTGAACGTCGAGACACTGCACGCGCTCCGCGAGGCGATTTCGGAAGCAGAATCCGAGGGGGCCCGCGTGCTCGTTCTCACGGGCGCCGGCGAGAAGGCGTTCATCGCCGGGGCCGACATCAGTCACATGCAAGACCTTTCCGTGACCGAAGCACAGGAGTACGCGGAACTGGGCCACGAAATCGCGGATATGCTGGAGTCGTTCCCCGCCCCCGTCATCGCGGCGATGAACGGCTACACCTTCGGCGGCGGCTGCGAATTTGCACTGGCCTGTGATTTTCGCGTTGCCAGCGAGGACGCCGTCATCGGCCAGACCGAAATCGACCTCGGCATCATACCGGGGTGGGGCGGTACCCAGCGCCTTTCGCGTTTGGTCGGCGACGAATTGGCCCGCCGCCTCATCTACTTCGGCGAGCGAATCGACGCGCAGGATGCCCACGAGATAGGACTGGTGGGCGAAGTCGTCGCCCACGACCAAATCGAATCCCACGTCGCGGAGATGGCGGCAGACCTCGTGGAACGCCCGGCCTTCGCCCTCCAAGCCGCGAAAGAGGCGCTGAATCAGGCGCACGAGGGAACTCAATCGGCGGGACTGCGCTACGAGCGCCGCCTCTGGAGTTCGCTGTTCGGCACGCACGATCAGCGAGAGGGGATGGCGGCGTTCTTGGACGACCGGGAACCGGAGTTCGAGTAAAGACGTTCTGTGGTGGAACTCCAAAACGGTCGCGGCGGCGGGCGTGACAACAGCTAAGATGCTTCATGTTGTTCCATGTTCCCATGGGACGTACTGTCCGGTTCAGCCATCTGGAATCCGAACTTCAGCGGCTGTCCTATCCGATATCACGTAACGCCGCCGCAACCGAGTTCGACGACGTGACGGTTCTCTTCACGAAAGGGGAAAAGAACCTTGGCCAGCTCGTTTCGCAAACCGAGCAGGAGGAATACGAATCCGTAGAAGATCTCGATGCGGAAATCAACAACGTCCTCCCGCGGGAGGCGGTGGGCGAACCGTATCAGTCTGAGGGCGAGGGGTAAGAAGCACGCCGTTTAAATGGGCGCGTCGGCTATCCCGGGACAACAATGGAGTTTTGTGACGAGTGCGGTTCCATGATGAAAGCCGACGACGGCCTCTGGGTTTGCGGAAGCTGTGGCTACGAGAAACCCAAAGGCGACGCCAGCGACTACACTATCACCGAAGACCAAGAGGCCAGCGAGATAATCGAAAGCGGCGGCGGCACCAACGGTCTGCCGACCACCAGCGCGCAGTGTCCGAACTGTGACAACGACGAAGCCTACTGGTACATGCAACAGATTCGCTCCGCCGACGAGAGCGAAACCCGATTCTTCGTCTGCACCGAGTGCGAACACAAGTGGCGCGAAGACGATCATTAACCGCGAGCTTTTACGACGGTCGAGAGCCAGCGCGGTTCGCGCTGACTCTGTCCGTCTCCCTGTAAAAGCTCGACCAAAAGCACAGCGTCACCTCCTCGGGCGCTCCTTGCAGTCGCACCTCGAAGGTTCCATGGCCTGCTCACTTCGTTCGCGGGAGTGTGTTCTAGCGGTTGTGTCGCCTGCCTCTCGCTCACTGCGCTCGCTAACTGAAAGATCACAAAAAGAAAGTCGAAAACGCGGCGTTACAACTTTCGCGCGAACGTCAGATAGCCGGTGTGGCCGACTCCCGTCGTCGTGGGGCGCGTCCCTCGGTCGTCGAAATCCATCTCGCGTTGAATGGTTTCCATCGTCCGGATGTTGTCGAGAGTGGCCTCGCGCGCGGCCATCTCGACATCGCGCGCGCTCTCCACGAACGGGGCGTACACGCCGAGCGACCCGCCGTCAGCGAGCAGTTCGGGCGTGTGCGCGACGACGACCGCCGCGTCCGGCGTGTCGAGCGTGAGCACGTCGAACTCGCCGAGGTCGTCCACCTCGTCGGTTATGTCGCCGGTTCTGATATCGACTCGGTCGGCGACATCCGCCATCTCGATGTTCTCGCGCGCGACCTCCGCAAAGTCGGCTTTGCGTTCGAACGTGACGACGTCCGCGCCGATTCGACCGAGATACCCCGCCAGAACGCCGGTTCCGGTTCCTGCGTCCAGCACGCGGTCGCCAGCCGAAACGCCCGTTTCTCCGACGACGAGTCCGATGTCCCGCGGGAGCATCGGCGCGCCGGTTCGCTCGAAATGGTGAAACAGGTCGGGTCCGCGAAGTCGGCGGACCGTAAACTCCTCGTCGAGATGCGTTGACAGGACGTCGCCCGGTTGCACGTCTTCGGGAACGGTGAGGACGCCGAGGTCGGTCTGGAGTTCCTCACCGGGGTCGCGCAGATACTCCCGGTCGCCGTGCGTGAGCAGAACCGTCACTCCAGTCGCTCGACCGCCGCCGCGAGGTCGCCATCGACCGCTTCGAGCGCCTCGCGGGCTTTGTCCTCGCTCGCGCCCGTTCGCTGGGCGACGATTTCCACGTCGGCGTCCGGAATCGCGCTCGCGGACGCATCTGCATCGCCCGCCTCGACCGCACCGCTTGCGCCGCCGGTCGATTCGCGCGTTTCGGCGTCGCCGACGATTTGATAGGTTTGTTGACCGCGGGCGTCCATCCGGGTGACCTCGGGATCGCTGAAGACGAGTTCCTCGCCGTCAGCGGTGCGGATGACCACTTCTTCGGCATCGACGTCGTCCACGTCGATACCCATTTGCTTCATCATCTGTTGCATCTTTCGGGGGTTGAGTCCGCCGCCGCCTCCTCCAAACATACCCGAATCGTCGGAACGGAGGGCAAAAAACGTGACGCAAACGCGGCGCGTTATCGACCGTCTGCCTCGCGCTGGCGAACGTATCTCGAGAGTTCACTACTCACCCGCGCCGTCCCGCACTTTGACCGCCATTCCGGTCGTAAAATCGAGGATGGCGTCCGCGTCGAGTTCGGCGCGCCCGACCGCGAGCAGGTCGCCGTTTTCGTGGGTGACGAGCACTTCGTCGCCGGCGCGAATGTCGCCGTCGGCCTCGTCCACGAACTTCGCGAAGACGTTCTTTCCGTCGCGGACGAACGGTTCGCTCTCGTCGCCGACGATGACCCTGCCCGCCGGGGAGTCGAGGGCGTTCGCGAGTCGGGAACCCCCGGCGAGTCCGAGGGTAAATCGACCGTCGGTCGCGTAGGTGACCAGTCTGGTCCCGTCCGCGTGAACCTGCTGTGGGCGTCCGGAGGACGACCGGCGGATTTCCAACTTCTCGTCCCGCGGGAATAGGGCGGAGCCGGCGCCCGCTCCGAACTGGTAATCCGCCGTGATGCGGAGGGAGGGTAAGTCGTCGGCCTCCGTGCTCTCGTTTTCCTCCGCAGTTTCGCCGGCGGCTGTATTCTCGATTTCCGCGCTCTCGGGGTCGGCTTCGGTCATTGACCTGGCTTCGTCGGGGCGGGCTGAAAGCCCTTCGACATCATTGATTGTTATGCTATACCATATCATTGCCATTTGGAACCGTGACCCAGTCTATCGGTTTGAGAGTGATTTATTAGGAGTGAGACCGAAAGTCGGGTATGAACTCGAAAGAACTACTCGGAATCGCGCTTCTCATCGTCGGGAGCGTCGTGATTTTCGCCATTACGTCGATGGCCGGGTCGCTCGTGGGGAACGTCCTCGCTGGCGTCGCTACGGTCGCGCTCGCGGCGGGCGCACTGATGTACGGAACGGCAGAAGACGGACGTCCGGTTTAAAGCAGAAACGTCTCGGTTCGTTCGCTCAAATCGACGAACGTGTCGGCGGCGTCGATGAGTTCTTCCGCTGACGATTCTTTGAAACCCATCACTTCCACGCGCACCCCCTCGTGGCGAAGATGGGTTGCGAGTCGAGCGAAATCCCCATCTCCGGTGCAGAGGACGACGGTGTCCACTTTCGGCGCGAGCGTAATCGCGTCGAGACAGATGCCGACGTCCCAGTCGGCCTTCTTCGAACCGTCGCCGAACGTTTTTATCGCCTTTATCTTCGTCTCGAAGCCGATGTCGGTGAGGGCATCGAAAAAGCGGTCTTCGTCGGGGCTATCGGCCTGAATGACGTAGGCGATGGCGCGCGTCAAATCGCGTTCCTGCGTCGCCTTCGAGAGGAGGGATGAGTAGTCGATGTTCCGGCTGTAAACACTTTGAGCCGTGTGGTAGAGATTTTGCGCGTCGGCCAACACCGTCACGCGCTGGGCCGGATGAATCTCGGTCATACCTTGGTGTGATAACTACTCGCATAAAGAGGTTCCTGCTTTGCCTCCATCAGCTTTCTGGGGTTTCGTGCCACGTCAGCGAGAGGGTATCGGGGTCGAGTATGTAATATCGCTCCCACGTCGGTGCCACACTGACGACGCGAGTGCCGCTAATCGTCGTCTCCGTGTGCTCGTGATGGTGACCGATGAGACAGAGATCCGGGTCGAGTGCGGCGAGTAAATCGTCGATGTGCGAACAGCCGACTTCGTACTCCTCCGAGACGGGCAATCCGTGCGGCGCTTCGTGCGTCATCAGCACGTCGATCGATTCGAGCGACAGCGCACGCTCGATGTCTTCGTGCGTGAAATGTCTTCTGCGCTCGCCGACGAGGTTCGCGCGCGGGCGGTCGTACTGCGTCGGCGCGTAATTTCCCGACAGTCCGGCGATTCGAAGGCCGTCCAGTTTGACCACAGTGCTAGCCAGCAGGGTGGCGTTTCGAACGTCCGAATTTGAAACCAGTCCGTTCCGGAGCGCAGAAATCGTATCGAAATCCTCGTTGTTTCCCGCGATGAACCACGTCGGTTTCGGCAAATCGTAGTACATCAGGTCGCCGAGTTGTAGAGTGACGTCTTGGTTCGCTTCGCGGTAGGCCGCAAAGAGCGCGCGCCGTTTTTCCAGGGCGGCGGCGTGAGCATCTCCGAGGACGAGCATCGACCGTGATTATTTCCGGAGACGTGATAATACCGCCGGATTCGCTTCACCCGAAAAGAACGAGCGCGACGGCGGCGAATACGAGCAGCCCAATTCCGTAAAAGAGGACTTTGATGTCGCTATCCATTCGTTTTGCCTGCATATCGGCCGGATCGACGATCGTACTCGCGATCCCCATCGAATCCGCATTGGTCGTCGCGGTTCCCATCCGGACGGTTCCAGTTCCGCCGAGCGCGAACAACAGCGCTACCAACCCGAGTCCGAACAGACAGAGGAGAACTATTCCGGATCGGGTAACGGCGTAGGTGAGGGCGACGGTAAGACCGGCGTAAACGAGGGTGTACCGAACACCACACCGCCCGATGAGGCTCCAATCCATAATCATGTAAATGTGTAATAGGTGATAAAATTAATCATAGATCATGGGTTTCGTAACGCTCGAAAACACTTCGAAAGCGGCGGTACACGTGTTTCTGGCAACCGCCCCAAACTCTGCCTGCGGCGTAAGGCATAAGTCCCCACGGAAACAGCCTGTTGTATATGCCATGTGCAGTCGCTCACTCCCTGTTTGCGTTTGGGACAAGCGACGGCACAGTCGGAAAACGCAAAAAACGCGCGAAATAAACGGTTTGTGGCGGGATTGGCACTCCCGTCGCGGGCCACCTTCGTTTTGCACCGCGCGACCACCGATTTCCGACTCAAAACCAATGACGAACACACCGTTCCGCGGGGTCTACCCCGCGATGACCACGCCCTTCGAGGGCGACAGCATCGATTACGACCAACTCCGCAGCGACGCCCAGCGTCTCGAACGCGCCGGCGTACACGGCCTCGTTCCCGTCGGTTCGACCGGCGAGAGCGCGACCCTAACCCACGACGAGCACGCGGAAGTCGTGGAAGCAGTGGTCGAAGTCGTAGACGTTCCAGTTATCGCCGGAACCGGAAGCAACGCCACGCACGAAGCGCTCGAACTCTCCCGGCGGGCCGAAGCCGCCGGGGCCGATGCACTCCTTCTCATCTCGCCGTACTACAACAAGCCCGAACCGGCGGGAATGGAGCGACATTTCCGAACCGTCGCCGACGAAGTTGACCTGCCGCAAATCGTCTACAACGTCCCGTCCCGGACGGGTCGGAACATCGACGTGGAGACGACGGTTTCGCTGGCGAGTCACGAGAACATCGCGGGCTACAAGGCCGCGAGCGGCGACCTCGGACAGATCGGTGAAATCATCGAGCGAACCAGAAGCGAGGAATTCGCGGTGCTGTCGGGCGACGACGCCCTGACGCTTCCGATGCTGTCGCTCGGCGCGACCGGCACAATCAGCGTGTCGGCGAACGTCGAACCGGAGCGAACCTGCGAACTGGTCGAATCGGCGCTCGATGGCGATTACGACAGAGCGCAGGAACTCCAGCACGAACTGGGGCCGCTGTTCCGCGCGCTGTTCTCCGAGACGAACCCGATTCCGGTGAAGACGGCGATGGAAATCAGGGAGTACGGCCCGGGCGAACTTCGCCCGCCGCTGTCGTCCCTCTCCAAGGAGAACCGCGAGGAACTGGCAGGGGTTCTGGATAGCTTGGAGGGGTTCGCGTGACGCGGGAGCCGTCCTCTGCGCGCGTCCTCGTCTCCGGAGCGACCGGACGAATGGGACGCCGAGTTATCGAGGAAGCGGCCGCCCGCGACGACGCGCGCGTCGTCGCGGGCGTGAGCCGCGACCTGTCGGGTAAAATCGACGACATCCCCGTCGAACCGGCGGACGAGTTCGAAGTCGTACTCCGCGAGTACGACCCCGACGTTCTCGTGGACTTTTCGGTTCCCGAGGCGAGTCGGGAGTTCGTCGCCGACTGCGCGGAGGCGAACGTCGCCTGCGTCGTGGGGACGACCGGTTTCACGGAGGACGAGTTCGCGGAGGGCGGCCTCGCCGCCCTCCGCGAAGCGAGCGAGCGCGTTCCCGTCCTCCACGCGAGCAACTTCTCACGTGGAGTTCAGGCACTGCTTCGAGCGGTCGAAGGCGCGGTAAGCGATTTGCCGGGTTACGACGTGGAAGTCACGGAATCCCATCACCGACACAAGCGCGATGCCCCGAGCGGAACCGCGAACGCGATTCTCGACCGAATCGAATCCGTCGGGGAGTTCGATGGACGAATACACGGCCGCGAGGGAGATGCCCTGCGCGAACCGGGCGAAATCGGCGTCCACGCGCGACGGGCGGGGGGAATCAGGGGCGAACACGAAATCCTGCTGGCGAACGAACACGAGGAACTGCGACTGACCCATCGTGCGGGAAATCGGTCGGCGTTCGCCGACGGGGCACTCGACGCGGCGGGGTGGCTGGCCGGACGAAATCCGGGTTGGTACGATTTTAGCGAGGTAGTAGCAGAATGAGAAACGACATCCAAGCGTTGTGGCAGCGATACGAATCGGACGAATTGAATGCGGAGAACGCCGGAAACAGGGAGTACGAGATCCTCGATTCCTTCCTCGACGCGTTGGAAGCGGGCGAAATCCGCGCCGCCGAAAAGCGAGACGGCGCGTGGGAAGCGAACGAGTGGGTGAAACAGGGTATCCTGCTCAACTTCGGCCTCCGAAATACGGAGGGCCGGGAGTACGGCGACGTGACCTACTACGACGTACTTCCGCTTCAGGAGACGGACGACCTTCCCGACCGCGGAACCCGCAACACGCCCGACGGAACCGTCCTTCGACGAGGGGCGCACATCGGGTCGACCTGCATCATGATGAGTCCGAGCTTCGTCAACATCGGCGCGTCGGTCGGCGACGGAACGCTCGTGGACTCCTGCAACACGGTCGGTTCGTGCGCCCAAATCGGCGCGAACGTGAAGTTGGGCGCGAACACGCTCATCGGCGGCGTCCTCGAACCGGTCGAAGGCACCCCCGTCATCGTGGAGGACGACGTAACCCTCGGCGCTGGCTGTCGCGTCACCTCCGGGTTCGTCGTCGGCGAGGGGAGTATCGTCGGCGAAAACACGCTTCTCACGCCCCGAATTCCCGTCTACGACCTCGTTGACGAGGAGATTCTGTACGGCCATCTTCCACCGAATCGGCGTGCGTTCACCCGTTTCGTGGAGTCGGGAATCGGCGACCACGAACTGTTCGACGGCGGGGCGTTCAAGCCCGCCGTCGTCGCTCTCGACGTGGAAGACGATACGCTGGAACAGGTCGAACGGGAGGAGGCCCTGCGATGAGCGAGACGAGCGCTCCGAGCGACGAGGCACACGAAAACGACAACCCCGACGTACGACGGCTCGCGGATTGGTCGGGAGAACGCCTCGAATCGCTCGCCGAGGAACACGGGACGCCGCTGTACGTCACCGACCTCGGGCGCGTGCGCGAGAATTACCGGCGATTCGCGTCGGCATTCCCGAACGCCGACGTTCATTACGCGGCGAAGGCGAACACCTCGCGGGCGGTTCTCGAAACGCTGGAATCCGAGGGGTCGAGCGTCGAATGCGCCTCCGCCGGGGAAACCGAGCGCGCGTTCGCCGCCGGATTCGACGGCGAACGCGTCCACTATACCGCCGTCAACCCGCCCGCGGAAGACCTCGATAGGGCGGTGGAACTCGCGGACGAGAATTCGTGTCTGACGATCACGGTCGGTGCGCAGGACACCATCGACCGACTGGCGGAGCGCGGCTACGACGGACGGCTCTGCCTCCGTGTCAACCCCGGCGTCGGTGCCGGACACCACGAGAAGGTGCGAACCGGCGCGGACGCGAAGTTCGGCGTTCCGTACGACCGCGCCGCCGAACTTCTCGAATCCGCCGCGGACGATTTCGACGTTGTCGGTATCCACGCCCACGCGGGAAGCGGAATTTCGGGCGACGACTTGAGCAACCATCGGGAACTCGTCTCGCGGATGGGCGAATTGGCGCGGAGCATCGACTTGCCACTCGAATTCGTCGACGTCGGCGGCGGATTCGGCGTCCCGTACCGCCCCGACGAATCGCCGCTCGACCTCGATTCGGTTGCGGCGGCGACCCACGATGCTCTCGGCGACCTCGACGCGACGCTCGTCGTGGAACCGGGACGCTACCTCGTCGCGGACGCTGGCGTCCTCCTGACCGGCGTAAACACGGTCAAAGAAACGCCGGAAATCACGGTTCTCGGCGTCGATGCCGGAATGACGACACTCGCCCGCCCCGCGCTGTACGACGCTTACCACCACGTCCGGAATCTTTCTTCGGACGGCCCCGAAATCGAGACGACCATCGCTGGACCGATTTGCGAGAGTTCGGACACCTTCGGCGAACACCGAATCGCCGACCCGCAACGCGGGAATCTACTGGCAATCGGCAACGCGGGGGCTTACGGCTACGAGATGGCCAGTCAGTACAATTCGCGTCCGCGGCCCGCGGTCGTCGTGGTTCATGGCGAGCGCAGCGCGGTCGCACATCGACGCGAAACGCTGGCCGACGTGACCGCGGCCGAGGAGGAGGTGAATTGGCGATGAACGTCTCCTTCGAGAAGTTCCACGGAACCGGCAACGATTTCGTCATCGTGGACGCGAGCGTCTGCGTTCCCGACCGCGCAGGCTTCGCGCGCGAAGCCTGCGACCGCGCCGACGGAATCGGCGCGGACGGCGTCCTGTTCCTCGCCCTCGAACCGAACTACCGCCCGCCGAGGGTCATCATGACGCTCGTCCAGCCCGACGGAAGTACGGCAGAGATGTGCGGTAACGGCGCGCGCTGTGCCGCGATGTGGGCCGCGAAACGGGCGGACGCGGACGAGGTCATGATAGACACCCTCGCCGGAACGCGATACGCCAGCGTTCGGGACGACGGGGCGACCATCGAGATGGGCGCGCCCGACTTCTCGCCGGACGGGGTTCCGCTCGCGCAAAATGAGCCGCTCGTCCAGGAGGAAATCGGCGGCTACGAAGTGACGGCGGTGAACACGGGCGTCCCCCACGCTGTCATCTTCGTGGACGACATGGATTCGGTCGATATCGACCGGGACGCGCCGCCGATTCGAAACGCCGAGCAGTTACCCGACGGGGCGAACGTTACCTTCGCATCACCCCGTGAGGACGGATTCGACCAGCGGACGTTCGAGCGCGGCGTCGAAGGCGAAACTCAATCCTGCGGAACCGGGGCGGTCGCAATCGCGGCGGTCGCCCGGCGACTCGGGCTGACTGAGGAGCGAGAAATCTCGGTGTCACCGCCCGGCGGCGACCTCGAAGTCGCGCTCGGCGAGCGATACGCCACGCTGTCCGGTCCGGTCGAAACCGAGTTCGAGGGTCGGGTGCGAATCTCCACTGCGGGCCGACTCGACTTGGAAGCATGACCGGCTTCGACCCTCTCGAATTTCTGGAACGAGCCGTAAAGACCCCCTCACACGAATCGGTCGCGGAAATGCGCGGCCTGCTCGTAGAAACGCTCGAATCGGCGGACGTGGAAGCCTCGGTGGACGACGCCGGAAACGTCCTCGCGGAGCGAGCAAGCGAGAAAGACGGCCCGCACGTCGTGTTGAACACGCACATCGACACGGTTCCGCCGCACGTTCCGTTTTCCCGCGGCGGCGACAGAATCCGAGGGCGCGGTTCCTGCGACGCGAAGGGCCCGCTCGCGGCCCTTCTCGTGGCCTTTCTCGCCGCGGAACCCGCCCGGGGAAAACTAACCCTCGCAATTACGCCGGACGAAGAAACCGACTCCGCGGGTGCGGCGGCGTTGGACGTCGAGGCGGACGCCGTCATCGTCGGCGAACCGACCGGCCTCGACGTGTGCAACGCGGGAAGAGGGCGGTTTCAGGGAACGGTAACGCTTCGCGGGGAAAACGCCCACGCCGCACACCCCGAATCGGGCGTCAACGCCATCGCCAGTCTGCCGCCCGTTTTGGCCGCGTTGGAGTCGTTCGACACTCGCGATCCGCACGCGGAACTCGGCTCGCCGACGCTCACCCCGACGACGATAGAGGGGGGGACGGCGACGAACCAGATTCCCGCAAAATCATCGTTCGTCATCGACCGGCGGAGCGTCCCGCCGGAGGGTGCAGAAGAGTTCCGGGAGTCGCTCGAAGCGCATCTTCAGGACTCTGCCCCCGAGGGAGTTACGGTGGACGTTTCGCTCGCCGCGCGGGACACGCCGTTTCTGGAGGCGTTCGAAACCCCTGCGGATTCGAAACTCGTGAAGACGCTACGGCAGGTCAGCGGCGGCGAAGTGCGACCGTTCGGCGCGGCGACGGAGGCGTCCTATTTCGCGCAGGTTGCGCCAACCGTCGTGTTCGGGCCGGGCGTCCTCTCGGACGACGAGGGCGCAGTCGCACACGGCCCTCGGGAGTACGTAGATGCGGAAGAGGTCGAATCAGCGGCGGACGCTGTCACGGAAACGCTGCGCGAACTGCTCGGGTAGCGTTCGATTTTCAGAACTCGTGAAATACGCGCCGAGGTAGCCGCCAAGCGCGCTCAATCCGGCGGTGTAGAGCAGAGCCAACACGCCCAGCAGCAGCAGGAACACCACGAAACCGCCCGGTGCGCTCCCGAAGAAGAGGAAAGAGGATGCTCGTGACGAAGAATCCGAACGCCGCCATTGGAACCGTCGCAATCGCGCCCGAGACGAATCCGATTCTGACGCCGGAATCGGCGTCCGCATCGCTTAGGTAAGCCGCGACGGCACCGCCGAGAATCGGCGAAAACGGGATGAAGGAGGTGACGAGGGTTACGACTGCGCCGATGAGCGCGTTGACCATCGTATTATCAGTTCTCATACCGTATCTGTTGGGTGGCAGAGGAGATAAACACCGCTGAAAGTGACTACTTGTGATCAGGTCTGGCGGTTGCGGTCGCGACCGCAACCGCCCGAGGTAAAAACGCGCACCGACGGTATTTCGGCATCATCCCAAGAACACGTCAACGACGTCGCTTCCGCGATTCCGAACGTCTTTGTACAGTTCGGAGTAGCCGCAGTTCTCGCATGAGACGACGGTAAATTTCTTAGTTTGGATGTCGAACATCTTGCTCAATCCGCCATCGGTCGTCGAAATAGAATCCGTGGAGGCTTCCGTGTGGCTGCATTTCGGACAGCCGGAGGAGTCATCGGGGTTCATGTTGTCGATGTGTGCAGTGCAGCGATAAATAATTCGTGGTCGACATGTGGGCGAGATTTATTACGGTTCGCTTCGCAGTGGTCGATATGGGAACCTCCCACTCGTACGGACGAACGCAGTCCGCCCCGCTCGGCATCAAAATCCTCTGCATACTCGGTGCGATTTCGGGGATTTTTGGCATCTTCGGCGGTCTCGGAACGTTGTTTTCGTCGCCGTTCGGTATCGTCGTCGGCACCCTCGCCATCGCTTTCTCGCTCGCCAAACTCGTCGTCGTTTGGGGGCTCTGGACGCTTCAGTCGTGGGCGTGGATGCTCACCGTCGTCGTGTACGGAATCGGTCTCTTGCTCGACGTTCTTAACCTGATGACCGGGAATCTCTTCGCCATCTTTAGCATCATCGTCGGCGGTCTCCTACTGGCGTACGTTTACAGCAAGCACGACTACTACCGCTGAAAACCCCGATTTCATTTTCGCGAAGACGATTGTTCGGCCCGTTCTTTGACCCCCAAGAGCATCTTGCGCTCCATCACGAGGCGTTGTGAATACCTGCACCAACGAGGTTCTCCAGCCAGTCGTAGCTGTAGAACCCGCCGCGTCCCTGCCCGAGTTGCACCACCCACGGCCACAGGTCCTCGACCGGCGCGTCGATGGTAATGGCGCGAGTAGCCTGCACTCGGGGCGAACGAGAAACCAGTACGCGAGTGCGGCATCCACCACGACGGTCGAAATCGCTCGGCGACGAGCGTCCTTCAGCGTGGAAACGAGAACGCCACAAAGCGACTTAAGGATGAGTGCAGGCTCAGTCGAGGTCGTCAACGAGTTCGTCAGCGATGCCGGTGTAGCCCGCTGGCGTCAGTGTGTGCAGTTCCTCGCGAACGTCATCGTCCACGTCCAAATCGTCGAAGAGGTCGCGGAAATCGGCCAGAGTGACGCGTTTTCCGCGGGTAAGGGATTTAACTCGCTCGTATGCGTCCTCGTGACCCTCTCGGCGGAGAATCGTTTGTACCGCCTCGCCGACGACTTCCGGCGTCGATTCCAGTTCCTCGCGCATGACCTCCTCGTTGGGGACGATTTTGTCGAGACCGTCCTGTGCTTTCATGTAGCCGAGCAAGCAGTAGGAGAACGCGGCCCCGATGTTTCGCTTGACAGTCGAATCGGAGAGGTCGCGCTGGAGGCGCGACGTGGTGATGTAATCGCCCACGAACGTGAGGTCGGAGTTCGCCTTCGAGAGGTTTCCCTCGCTGTTTTCGAAGTCGATGGGGTTCACCTTGTGCGGCATGGTCGAACTGCCGGTTTCCCCTTCGGCTGCGACCTGACCCAAATACCGGTCGCTGACGTAGAGCCACGCGTCGCGGTCTAAATCGAGCAAGACGTTGTTCGCCCCGCGAAGCGCGTCGAATAGTTCCGCGAGGTCGTCGCAGGGGTTGATCTGCGTGGCGAGCGCGGTGTGTTCGAGTCCGAGAGCTTCCACGAACTCCCGTGAGAACGTGCGCCAGTCAACGTCGGGATACGCGGAGACGTGGGCGGCGTAGGTACCGCTCGCGCCCGCGAGTTTACCCGAGATCGATTCGGCGGCTCCTTCGATTCGTCCCATCGCACGACCGAGGCGGGCGGCGTAAACGGCCATCTCCTTGCCGAACGTGGTGGGTGTGGCTGGCTGTCCGTGCGTTCGGGCGAGCATCGGCACGTTCCGATGGTCGTGCGCCATCTCCGCGAGCTCGTCGCGAACCGCGGCCAGTTCCGGAAGCAGAACATCCTCGACGGCGGGTTTGACCAGCAGTCGGTGGGCGAGATTGTTCACGTCCTCGCTCGTCAGTGCGAAGTGAATCCACGAAGAGAGAGTTTCGAGATGATCGGGGAGCGAGTGGCGGACGAAGTATTCGACCGCCTTCACGTCGTGGTTCGTCGCGGAGTATCCCGCGTAGCCCTCGGTTTCGAGGGCCTTGATGACGTTTGCGTCCTCCTCGTCGAACTCCTCGTACAGGTCGCGGAGGAAATCGCGGTCGTCGTCCGCGATTTCGAACGGCGTCGCGTCGAGGTCGGCTAGCGCGAGGAGGTATTCGACTTCGACTCGCACGCGGGTGCGCATGAGCGCGGCCTCGCTCGCGTACTCGCGGAGCGGCGCGGTTCGTCCGGCGTATCGCCCGTCCAGCGGCGAGACGGCGTAAAGGGAATCCATACCTGTGCCTGCCGGGGCGTTCGGCAAAAGCGTGTCGGTACGATGACGCACGGACGTGCATATAAAGCGTGAAAATAGCATCTTCAAATCTCCAAATATCCACGAACTCGCATATATTTTGGCGAAAGACCGCAACTACTTTGCCCACGCCGGTCGCTCTTCCGACCATGACAGGGATTGCGGGTATGGCCGGGAACCGTGGTCGAAACCTCATGCACATCGCCGACCTCGCGCCGGGCGGAGCCGAACTGGCGGTCGTGCTGACGAACAGCGCGGACGCGCCGGTTTTGGAGGAAGCCCAGAAACGCGATATTCCGACCGAAGTCGTCGAACAGGGCGACGACGAGTCCCGCGAAGCGCACGAGCGGAGGGTGCTCGACGCGTTGACCGACTACGAGTTCGACCTCGTCTGTCTCGACGGCTACATGCGAATTTTGACCGGCGAGTTTTTAGACGAGGCGCCGACGACGCTGAACGTCCACCCGTCCTTGCTCCCCTCCTTCCCCGGCATGGACGCGTGGGGCGATGCGCTCGACGCGGGCGCGAGCCTCACGGGATGCACGGTCCACGTCGTCACTGAGGCGACGGACGAAGACGGGAAGGTAGACCCGAAACGCGTCGATAGCGGTCCAATCGTCACGCAGGAACCGATTCCGGTCTACGAGGGCGACACGAAAAAGAGCCTCAAAGAACGCGTCCTCTATCAGGGCGAGTTCAAGGCCTACCCCCGAGTAGTGCGCTGGTTCGCCGAGGGACGGGTCGAGGTCGATTACGGCGCGAACGCGGTTCGCGTCGAGGGTGACGAGAACGCCGCGCTCCCGGCCCGGCGCGTCGAAACCGCAGACCGTACCGCAAACCTGCGGTACGGAGAAAACCCGCACCAGGACGCCGCGCTATATGCAGATGCGACCTGCGAAGAGGCCAGCGTCGTCCACGCGAATCAGTTGAACGAGGGCGCGAAGGCGCTGTCGTACAACAACTACAACGATGCAGACGGCGCGCTGAACCTGATAAAGGAGTTCGACCGCCCCGCCTGCGCGGTCATCAAACACACTAACCCGGCCGGATGCGCCACCGCCGACTCGCTCGCGGAGGCCTACGACCGCGCACTTCGAACTGACGCGAAAAGCGCCTTCGGTGGTATCGTCGCCCTCAACCGGGAGTGCGACGACGCGACCGCGGAGCAAATCGTGGACTCATTCAAGGAAGTCGTCGTCGCGCCGGGATACACCGACGACGCGCTGGAAATCCTCTGCGAAAAGAAAAATCTGCGAGTCCTCGAAGTCGGTGACCTCGGGGAAATCACCGAAACCCACACCGAAAAAGATCTGGTCGGCGGGCGACTCGTGCAGGAGCGCGACACGCAGGCCCCGACCCGTGACGACCTCGAAATCGTTACCGCCCGCGAACCCACGGACGAGCAACTCGATTCCATGCAGTTCGCGTGGCAGACCATCAAACACGTCAAATCCAACGCCATCCTGTTCGCCAAGGGCACCGAAACGGTCGGCGTCGGCGCGGGACAGGTCAGTCGCGTGGACGCGGTCGAAATTGCGAGGATGAAAGCCGAACGCGACGCCGAAGGCAAGGACGCCGAGGGCGCGGTGATGGCGAGCGACGCTTTCTTCCCGTTCCCGGACGCCATCGAGGAGGCCGCGGACGCCGGAATCGAGGCCGTCATCCAACCCGGCGGGTCGGTCAACGACGACGACGTAATCGAGGCCGCGAACGAACACGACATGGCGATGGTGTTCACGGGGAGTCGGTGCTTCAGACATGACTGAACGATAGTGGAGGAATGTTGGAAGCTCGGAAGGCAAGCGAAGCGAGTCTTCCGGTGCTTTAGACACGCCCTCCTTCCAATCAGTCGTGTCTAAAGCCAGCAAGCGCAGCGCCGAAGGGCGACCGTCTTGCGTGCTTCCGCCACTCCTTCACTAGCGTTCAATCGTGGTGGAAGTACGTCGTGGAGCGTAGCGGAACGAGCGTGTAAAGCTCGGAAAAATTGCTTTACAGTTCCGCCACGAACGTCGCGACCGCGCGATTAAACTCGTCCGGTTCCTCCAACGTCGGAACGTGACCGCTCTCCTCGAACAGTTCGAACTCGGCGTTCGGAATGCGGTCTGCCACGTCCTCCACGGCGGCGACGGTTCGCCACGTTTCGTCCGCGCCAGCGCAGACGAGCGTCGGGACGTTGACGTCGGGAAGCACGGTTCGGTAGTCGCGCACCGCGTAATCGAACAGAATCGCGCTCTTGACCGGCGGGGGCGAGCGCGAAACTTCGTCGAAAACCAACCGTCGAACCTCCTTCGAAGGCGGTTCCTTGAACGTCTGCTGGATGAGGCCGTCGACCAGCGCCAAGTGGTCGGTCTGCACCAGTTCCAGCGTTTGGGTGAGTCGGTCAAAGTCGGTGTTGCCGTGTTCGAAATCGTCCCACTGAAACGGCGAGGCGGACATATCCACTGCCACGAGTCCGTGAATGCCGTCCGTCCCAAACTGGTCGATGTACTCCCACGCGACGAGCGCACCCATCGACCAGCCGACGAGAACCACGTCATCCAGTTCGCGCTGGTCGAGAAACGCCCGCAAATCGCGGGCGTACTGCGGCACCGTGTGTCCAGTTTCCGTTTTTTCCGACCGTCCGTGACCTCGGTAGTCGAGCGCAATCGTTCGAAAGTCGTCCGAGAGGTCGGCCAACTGCGGCGTGAAAAATCGAATTCCAGTTGTCACCCCCGGCAGAAAGACGATTGGCGTCCCTTCCCCCCGTTCCTCGAAGTAGAGCGTTGCTCCGTTGCACTGTTCGTCAGGCATCGTATGTGGTATTGATTCGCATAGTCAAAGTGGTCGCGGTCCTTCGCCGGACGGGAGAACGGGTTAAAGTACGTTCCCGACCAACGCCTCGTTAATGGGACTGCTCGGAGACTCCAAAGTCAAGGCCCTGCTTGCCGGATTCGTTCTCTCGGTAGTCTTGCTCGTCGGCATCGCCGCGCTCGGTCTGCTGGCCGCGCTGTCGGCGCTCGGCAATCCGGAGTACGCCAACACGCCCCTGCTCGTCGTCTTCCTCGACGCCGCCGCCGTGTACATCGTGGCGTTTCTGCTTGACGCGCTGGTCGCGGGACTGTTGTTCTTCGGGTTGGTCGTCGCCGCCGCCCGACGTGTGTCGATGCCGCGGAACGACCGCCTCGCGGGACTCGTCCGACGGGCGGAGCGACTGCACCCACACGTCGGTTCGCTCGGTCTGTCGGAGCGCGTCGAACCGACGACCCAAGACCGGATGGACGAGTTGAAAGAACGGTACGTAGCGGGAGAAATCGGCGAAGCCGAGTTCGAGCGCCGAATGAAACGCCTCGTGGACGACGACGTGACCGACGAACAGGTGCGGCGGGAGCGCAGGCGAACCGAACGCGAGTACGAGCACTGACCGGACGGAAACCGTTCTTCGGGAATGCCGGTTTTCCGACTTCGACAATCTAAAGCGGACTGCTTCTGTCGTCTCAGATATGGACTACCACGAGGCGGCGAACTTCCTTCTCAACCTGCGGCGATTCCGTCCCAAACCGGGGACGGACTCCACCGCGGACCTTCTCGCACACCTCGGCGACCCCCACGACGGCGTGCAGTTCGTGCAGGTAGCGGGGTCGAACGGAAAGGGAAGTACGGCCCGAATGACGGAACAAGTGCTCCGCGAATCGGGGTTGACCGTCGGTCTCTACACGTCGCCGCATTTCGACGACGTGCGCGAGCGAATCACGGTTGACGGTCGAAAAATCACGAAAGCCGCGATGGGTGAGTTCGTGGAGGACGCACGCGAGTACATCACCGACCGGGCGGTGGACGGCGAATCGCCGACGTTTTTCGAGGGAATGACCGCGATGGCGCTCTGGTACTTCGGCCGCGAGGACGTCGATGTTGCAATCCTCGAAGTCGGTATCGGCGGGCGATACGATGCGACGAGCGTGGTTGACCCGATTGCCGCGGCAGTGACGAGCGTAACGCTCGAACACACGGGCATCATCGGCGAGACGGTCGAGGAAATCGCCCGCGACAAAGCGCACGTCGCGCCCGACGACGCTCCGTTGGCCACTGGTGCGACGGAGGACGCCCTCGACGCGATTCGGAAGCAAGCGGGCAACGTCGTCGTGGTCGGACAAGGAACGGACAGCGAGGACGACGGCCCGGACGTGCGGGCGACCTACGACGGCCGGACGAACCACACCGAAGCCGCGATTTCCCTCTCCGGTTCGGACTGGGAGGTCGAAACCGCGATTCCACTGCTCGGCGAACACCAGGCCCAAAACGCCGGAATCGCGGCGGTGTTGGCCCGGCAGATCGCCGACGTGAGCGAGGAAGAACTGGCCCGCGGCCTCCGAAAGGGGTTCTGGCCCGGTCGGTTCGAAGTGATGGGAACCGACCCCCTCGTCGTCCTCGACGGGGCGCACAACCCTGGTGCCTGCGACGCACTTGCAAAAACCATCTCCGAGTTCGACTACGACGAGTTCCACCTCGTTTTCGGCGCGATGCACGACAAGGATATTCAGTCGATGGCGGACGCGCTTCCGACGCCCGACCGCGCCGTCGCCTGCCACCCCAACATCGACCG
Organism: Haladaptatus pallidirubidus; assembly: GCF_020700235.1. Classification (GTDB taxonomy): domain Archaea; phylum Halobacteriota; class Halobacteria; order Halobacteriales; family Haladaptataceae; genus Haladaptatus; species Haladaptatus pallidirubidus. The sequence continues at coordinate 2,828,622 of NZ_CP085301.1, forward strand.
TGCAGAGGACGTGGAAGTCATCGCACGCGCTTTCGAGGAGCAGGGTGCCGGTGAGGTCGTGCGAGTAAGCTCGGTCGAGAGCGCGTTGGAAAACGCATTCGATACAGCAGGGGAAGACGATTTGATTCTGGTCACCGGGTCGCTGTTCGCGGTGGCGGAAGCGCGTACTCGATGGACGCGGGCCGAGATTCCGAAGCGAATCGGAAATTTGGAAGAGGCACGCGAAGCGCTGGAAGGAACCCACGTCACGAAACCCGGTGTGTGGAGAATGCGAGGAAAAGCTGTTCATCACGTGCTGAAAACGCGCGTGCAGGTTCGGCAAGCCCAGTACATCAAAGAGGAGATGTTGAGTCTCGGCGGCGAATGCGCCCAGTCGGGGCTGAACGACCGCGACGACGAGAACATCGACGTGCTTCTCATGGGAACCCTAGCGCAGTATAAGCGACTCGCTGAAAAGTTGGACGGGCAACCCTACGGCCTGTCGGTGTTCGCGGACGAACTCCGCGACACGCTCGGAATCCAGCGAGGGGAGCGCGAACACGGTTACCCGTGGGAAGGGAGAACCGCGGTGATGGGCATCCTCAACGTCACGCCGGACAGCTTCCACGACGGCGGACAGTACGAAGCCCGCGAGGACGCGGTCGAACGCGCCCAGGAGATGGTCGAATCGGGCGCGGACATCATCGACATCGGCGGTGAAAGCACCAGACCGGGGGCGGACGAAATCTCGAACGAGGAGGAAATCGAGCGAATCGTCCCGGTTATCGAAGAAATTAGCGATTTGGATGCGATGGTTTCGGTGGACACGCGCAAGGCGGACGTTGCCCGCGCCGCGCTGGAAGCGGGTGCGGATATCGTGAACGACGTGTCCGGATTGGCGGACCCCGAAATGCGGTTCGTCGCCGCGGAGTACGACGCGCCGCTCGTGGTCATGCACAGCCTCGACGCGCCCGTGGTGCCGGATCACGTCGTCGAGTACGACGATGTGGTCGAGGACGTTATCGCGGAACTGGAAGAGCGCGTCCTGCTCGCCGAAAAGGCCGGACTGGACAGAAGTAAAATAATCGTCGACCCGGGACTCGGCTTCGGCAAACGCGCCGCGGAGAACTTCGAACTCCTCGGCCGGACGGGGGAGTTTCACGGCCTCGACTGCCCGGTTCTCATCGGCCATTCGCACAAATCGATGTTCGGCCTCATCGGAAGCGAGGCGGGCGACCGTGGCCCGGCAACCGTCGCCGGAACGACCATCGCCGCGGAACGCGGGGCCGACATCGTCCGCGTTCACGACGTGAAGGCGAACGTCGCCGCGGTTCGCGTCGCCGAAGCCGTGGAAGCACCGAAAACGCTGGACGACTCGTAGCGATTCGACTCGTGGATTTGCGCGATACGGACTCCGACCGCAAAAAGCGGAAATCAATCGTAAAATGCAGGAGTTTGAACCGCTTGCAAGACCTCGTCGCTGGATTGCTGACTTCCGTTAGTTGCCGATGTCGACGAGCGCCTGCCACGTGTTCGGGCCGGCCATGCCGTCGACCGTGAGTCCGGCGCTGGATTGGAAACTCTCGATGGCTCCCTCGGTTTCCGGGCCGTAGTAACCGTCCACGGAGATGCTGTTCGGAACGACGCGCACGTCGTCGCCGTTCGCACCGAGTTCCCGAACGCGCGTTTTGACCGTTTCGGAAGGCGTGAGCACCTCGTCCGGCGCACGAGCGGCCATCCGGAGCGATTTCGAGGCGGTTCCCGTCCCGGCGGGCGGCGCTTCGTACCAGTCCACGACGAGCGGTGCGCGCGCGAATTTGCTCGCCGTTTTCGCGGCCAAAACGTGCTTCGGAACCGAGGCCGCGTGAATCACGTCCGGTTTCGCCCGTCGGAGCGCGCCGGGGAGCGAGAGCGCGAACCGACGGGACGGTGCTTCTCCGGGCGGTTCGGTCGTCACGGCACGATAGGTCACGTTCTCCTGTTCGAACGACTCGTGGTCTCCGTCCCACCACTGGGCGCAAAAAACGGTTATTTCGTGACCGCGGCTAGCGAGGAGTTCCGCGGTGCGACGAAGTCGGCGGGTTGCGCCAGTTTCCTCGTGTTGGGCCGTCACTTCAGCGACGAACGCGACTCGCATACCTGCGGCCACGAAACGAGAAAGTAAAAGTCTTCTTTCATTGGAACCCGTTCACTGGAACCAACTGCTGTCGTCGAACTCCAGCGCGAGATCCGGTGTCGCGCCCTGAAATCGCCGCTGCCAGACGTGTCGGTCGTAAAAGTGTGCGACGGCAGTTATCCCGAACAGCAACAGCACGAGCGCCGCGAGTTGAAAGCCGGAAAACGAAACGAAACCGACCCAGCCGAAAACGACGAGTACGGTCCCGATCCCCGAAAGGGAGACGTAGAGTTTGTGCCACGGAACCGTCGTCTGCGAATCGGTCGCCAGATACAGTTCGAAATTCTGCGCGCCGTCAGTGAACGATACTCGCTTGGATTCGCGGTCGTAGGTAACGATTCCGATAGTTTCCAGTTTCGGAAGATGGGTTTGATACAGCGCGCTGTACACCGATTTTCGTTGTTCGGGAGAAACGGCCTCCACGTCGAGGTTGTTCTCCCACGCCGCGATTTGTTCCGCGAGTTCCCCCAATTCGACCGGTTTTTGCTCCCGATTGAGATAGTACAGTACGTATCTCCGACGAAGATTTTTTACTGCGTTGTACACCTCCTGCTTTGAGAACGCGGGCGACCGTGTCCGGTCAACGCGCTCTCGGGTTCGTGTCGTAGTCATACCTCCCCCGTGGTACTATCCACACGCCAACGACCCGCATAAACCAGCGACTCCGTTCAGTTCGTATCCTGCGATGTCTATTTTGCGTGAACGATTCCGTAACCGGCAAATCCTGAATTACATCCTCAGCGTGAGGACACGACGCGGACACGATAGGATGACCCCGCGCTGGCGATTCAACCACCAGTTACTATTTCCGTCGCGACGAAAAACGTCTGCGTTACCTCCGACCGTAACCGTTCAAACCGGTCGAAATCAGTCACTCGCGTTGTTCGGGCCGATACGTTCCTGACAGGTGGTTGCGGCGGGATGCTGACGATTCAAAACCGGCGTGGCACGCTTGTCGTCGTACACCGCGACGTAGGCGACCGCCGTTCCGGTTTCGCCCTGGTTCGGCGGCGCAACGAGCGTCGTTCCGTTGACCGGACCGTACTCGAAGTACGAAGTCGCGACGCCGTCCGGGGCGTACCACGTCGTCCCGACGGTGACGCGCTCGGCCGATCCGTTGACTCGGACGGCGGAGCAGTTGACGAACTCGACGTGCAGGTCGGTCGTCGCAGTATCGGCGGTTACGGAACCGTCGCTGGCGTTGCTCGCGTCGGTTCGTGCGCCGGTACCGACGCCGCTTCCGGTAACGAGTAAACAGACGAGTGCGACAACAACTGCTCGCTGCGCGTATTTTGTGGCATGCATGGCGACTGGCCGTCACACGCAGGGGTTTTTGTTATGTGCCGGATACGACCCGGTAACGACGCGATAGAGTCCGAATGCTGCCGTTACCGTTTCTCGAAGTTCCCATCGCCCTTCCGTAAACGAGTGATTTCGACTATCACGTCCGGAACGTCGTCCTCCGGTCTACGGAACGTCCACGAGCGGTCGAACCCGATTCCATTTCGGGCGCTCACCTCGACCAGTTGCCCCAACTGCTGTTCAAACTCGTCCAACGAGAGCGGTTCCACGTCGCCAGTCACTCGGCTAGCACCCGGAGTCATCGGGGGAAAATCGCGGTCCTTCGTCGTACACCTGTACCGTCCCCGTGGTGTCGATTCGAACCGTGCAGTCGTGGAACGGGAACTGTACCTGCCCGACGCCGGGGGCGTTTTCGACGTCGAATGATTTGAAGACAACTTCGAGCGCGTCGCAATCTATCGTTTCCTGAAGAGGTGGCATCTCCTCGATGGGCGTGTCGGTAACCTGAGAGACCGCCTTACTAACGGCGACGACGATACTATCAGTTTCGTCTTCGTCGAACGAAAATTGATGTATCAAGTCCGTGTTATTGCCTGTGTCCGTAGATGTCGCCTCCATATTATATCACATATCGTATATCAAATCAAGCTATCGATTCTACAAAACCTGTGCCTTTGTATCTCCATTCTTTAAGTAGAATGAGAGGTAATGAATTTGATTGGTGCTTCGGATATAATCTCTTGGGCGAGTAACGGCTCCCGTCCGACGATGATTACCGTTTGCCAAACTACTTTGTTACCCGTATCGAAACAAAACGCCAATGATTACGTACGATTTCGAGCGGTATCTGAACGTTCGAAGCGCGCACGGCGCGTCCTTCGGCCCGGACGGCGAGCGACTGAGCTTTCTGCTGAACACGACGGGCGTTCCGCAAGTCTGGCGGATGGATAAATCGGGGACGTGGCCCGACCAGCTCACGTTTTACGACGAGCGAATCTCGTTCGCCTCGTGGTCGCCGGAGCGCGACGAACTCATCTTCGGCATGGACGACGGCGGAAACGAGCGCGAGCAGTTGTTTCGACTCGACGGAACCGGCGAAACCATCACCCCGCTCACGAACATGCCGGACGCAAAACACCGCTGGGGCGGGTGGAACTCGGATGGTTCGCAGTTCGCGTTCACGTCGAACCGACGCGAAAACGGCGTTTTCGACGTGTACGTTCAAGACCGCGATGCGGTCGGCGAGGGCGCGAAAATGGTGTACGAAGGCGACGGCTGGCTTTCGCTCGCCGGGTGGAGCCCCGACGACCGACTCGTCGTGGTCGAAGCCCACTCCTCGTTCGATCAAGACCTCCACGTCCTCGACATCGAATCCGGAGAACTGGAACACGTAACGCCGCACGAGGGGCACGTCCGCTATCAAAGTGTCTGCTGGGGGCCGGGCGGCGACGCGCTCTACCTCGTCACGGACGAGGGCAGCGACACGATGTATCTCGCGCGTCTCGACCTCGGTGCGATCGAACTCGAAGTCGTGGAAGAGGGCGGCGACTGGAACGTCGATGGCGTCGCCCTCGATGAGGATTCGGGCCGACTCGTCTACTCGCGCAACGAGGACGGTTACACCGAACTCACGGTCGGCACGCTGAAGGGCGAGACGACCATCCGCGAATTCCCGACGCCGAACCTTCCCCGGGGAGTCGCTGGCGGCGTCAGTTTCGACCCCGACGCGGAGCGGTTCGCCATCACCGTTACCGGAAGCACGAACAACACGAACGTTTACGTGGTCGAAACCGAGACGGGCGTGGCGGAACGCTGGACCGAGGCATCGACCGCCGGAATCCCGCCGGAGACGTTCGTCCCGCCGAAAGTCGTCCACTTCGAGAGCTTCGATGGAAAGAAGATTCCGGCCTTCTTCTCGGTTCCCGAGGATGCGAAAGCCGGCGAAACCCCTGTCATCGTGGACATCCACGGCGGTCCGGAGTCCCAGCGACGGCCCTCGTTCAGTCCGACCAAGCAGTACTTCCTGAATCGCGGCTACGCCTACCTCGAACCGAACGTCCGCGGTTCGTCGGGTTACGGCAAGGAGTACACGCACCTGGACGACGTGGAACGGCGGATGGATTCCGTCGCGGATATCGAAGCCGGCGTCGAGTGGTTGCACGACCAGCGCGTCGTCGATCCCGACCGAATCGTCGCCATGGGCGGCTCCTACGGCGGATTTATGGTTCTCGCCGCACTGACCGAGTACCCCGACCTCTGGGCCGCCGGGGTCGACATCGTCGGCATCGCAAACTTCGTTACGTTCCTCGAAAACACGGGTGACTGGCGGCGCGAACTTCGGGAGGCCGAATACGGGTCGCTCGAAAACGACCGGCAGTTTTTGGAATCCATCAGTCCAATCAACAACATCCAAAACATCGAAGCGCCGCTGTTGGTTCTTCACGGCGCGAACGACCCGCGCGTGCCCGTCGGCGAAGCCGAACAAATCGCAGAGGAGGCGAAAGCGCAGGGCGTTCCCGTCGAGAAACTGATTTTCTCCGACGAAGGCCACGGCTTCTCGAAATTGGAAAATCGAATCGAGGCGTACACGAAGACGGCCACGTTTTTGGAAAAATACGTTTGAACAGGGGATAGAACCATAGAAGTTTTTTAATTTTATGATAAAATAAATAGTGGAAAATTAACAGAGGTGGAGATACACCGTCAGCAAGTCACGACTACAATCAAGCCCGCCACCGCCTCGCAACCGCACCGCAAGAGTCACACCCGCCCCAGCCGATTGTGTTTCTCGGTCACTCCGTTCCCTGCGATACTTCATCCCTCGCGCGGGCGACTCCCGTCGCCTTCGCGCGCCACATATAAAATTGGATTTCGTGCGTTTTCAATCACTCTGGCGCGTGCGTCGGCAGACCCGAGGTGTTTACCGCCGAGGGTCTGTCTGGGTTCGCGCGAGGGACGACCGAAACGAGCGTTAGCGAGTTGATGGAGTCGGTTGGGGAGGATGTGGCCTGCGGAGGCGGTCATGTGTTGGCGTGACTTGCTGACAGAACTCAATTAAAGAAAGAACTCACACAAAACAGTCCGTGTTTTGTCCCAATTTATCACAACCGAACCCTCACTACAATTCCTTTTCGTAGACGTACTCCCAGACACCGAACCCATCCGCTTCACGCTCCTCGATGCGGTCGAAATCGCGCGCTTCGTAGAATCCGACACCGACCCCGTTATCCGCCAAAACGCTCAATCGAACTCGCTCGCCGCCACGCTCGCGCAGTCGCCCCTCCACACGATTGAGCAATCGGCTTCCCAACCCCGACCCCCATTCGTCAGAAACGACGTAAATCCGGAGTAACTGAAAAACGGCCTCCGCGTCCGGATGCGGCGCGGCGTGGACGAAACCAATAATCTCCTCGTGCTCCGCAACGAAAACCTCGTGGTCTGTGCGGGTCGCGCTCTCGCGGAGGCGTTCGGTGTCGTACCACTCGTCGATGGTTTCGTCCACGGTACTGGCCCCGATGATATCGTCGTAGGCCGAGTGCCACGACTCCCGGGCGACGCACCGGATGGCAGTTGCGTCGCCCGGTTCCGCGGGACGAACGGTTGGATTCGTCATACACAGCTCTCGTCATGAGCTGTCAAAAGTATTGCTCGAATCGTCCCATTGTCACGACGTGTCAATGATCAGAAAGCACATGTGGGTCGCCTGTGAAACCCTCTCCATGGCCGCCATCAGAACGCAGTCTCTCACGAAGCGATTCGGCGACGTTGTCGCGGTTCGCGACGTGAATCTCACGGTCGAAGAGGGCGAAATCTTCGGCTTCCTCGGGCCGAACGGCGCGGGGAAATCCACGACCATCAACATGCTGTTGGATTTCATGCGCCCGAGCGAGGGAACAGCGGAGGTTCTCGGACACGACGCACAGAAAGAACCGCGAGCAATCCGAAATCGAATCGGCATCCTCCCGGGGGGCTACGACCTGTACGACCGACTCACGGCGCGCGAACATCTCGAATTCGCCATCGACGCGAAAAACGCCGATGCAGACCCGTCGGAACTCATCGACAGGGTCGGACTCTCCCAAGAGGACGCCGACCGAAAGGTCGGGGGCTACTCGAAGGGGATGGCCCAGCGCCTCGTGTTGGCCTCCGCACTGGTGGGCGACCCCGATCTGCTCATTTTAGACGAGCCCTCCTCGGGACTCGACCCGCACGGCATCCGCGAAATGCGCGAACTCATTCGCGGCGAGGCAGACCGCGGCACGGCCGTGTTCTTCTCCAGCCACATCCTCTCGGAAGTCGAAGCGGCTTGTGACCGGGTCGGCATCATGAACAACGGGCGACTCGTCGCCGAGAATACGGTCGAAGGTCTTCGCGAACTGACCGGTGCGAGTTCGCAGTTGATTCTGAAAGTCGGTCGCGTCCCAACAGAACTCGACTTGACGAGCATCGAGGGCGTCTCCGGCGTCTCCGTCGATGACTCCGCACTTCGCGTGTCCTTTTCCGATCCCGGCAAAAAAGCGCAGGTGGTTAAGCGCGTGGATGCCGCGACGCGAATTACGGACATCAAGTCCGAACAGGCGTCGCTCGAAGAGCTGTTCGACAGTTACACCAGAGGCGAGGAACCGACCGGCAGAAAACCCGAATCGCCAGCGGAGGTGTCGGCATGAGCTGGCTCTCGGTGGCGAAAAAGGACTTCATCGACTCCCGTCGCTCGAAAGGGCTGTTGGGTCTCATCTCTCTGTACGTTCTGCTGTTGGCGCTCATCGTCTACTTCGCGGGCGATAGCCCGCAAAGCGCGATGACGGACGTGCTCGCGCTGGTGTCGCTCATCGGTATCTTCATCATTCTCAGCGCGCTCATCGTCGCCTATCTCTCCATCGCTGGCGAGCGCGAATCGGGGAGCATCAAATATCTGCTCGGACTGCCGAACACGCGATTCGACCTCGTGGTCGGGAAGTTCGCCGGTCGCTCCATGGTTATCACGGTCGGTTTGCTGTTGGCGTTCGGCGTCGCTGGCGCGCTGGGGGTCGTTCTGCTCGACAGTGTCGACTTCGTCGTGTTCGCGAAGTTCTTCCTGCTGATGCTGTTTTTCACCCTGACGTACATCGGCATCGCGGTCGGTTTGTCGGCGCTCTGCGCCTCGCGTTCGCGCGCGATGGCGAGTTCCGTCGGCGTGTTCTTCGTGTTTAACGTCCTCTGGACGGTTCCGACGATTTCACCGGCAGCAATGCTTCGGTACGTTGCCGAAGATAAGCTCGGAATGGTCTTCGGCCCTGAAATCTACGAACTCGTCTTCCTCATCAGTCCGCCCTACGCGTTTCAGCGCGCCGCCGGACTCGTCTTCACCGAACAGAGCATCTACTTCCCTCGGTACTTCTCCCCCCCCAGATGAACATCCCGTTCTATCTGGAGGAGTGGTTCATGCTCGTCATCCTCGGCGCGTGGCTCGTCGTCCCGCTGACGATCGGCTACCTCTCGTTCGAGCGCGCCGACTTGGGATAATCGTCACTGCTATTTTCACACTCAAGCGATTTTTTGCGCGTTTCCAGTAATAGATACCACAGCGAACCGGTCACTCGCTTTGCCTGACGAACAGCGAACTGAGTTCTCCACGAAACGACGCAACAACCGGTCGTGCCCGCCACGCTGTGTTCGTTTGATTTCGGAGCGTAAACTGCTGCTAACCGATTTCCGCGAAACGCAGTATTCCAAATTATTCCGAAGCGACGTAGTTTTCCGCCAGTTCTCCTTGCAGGTCGTCGTTGCCCAATCCCTCCAACGTGTCCGAAAGTGACGCTTTCAGCGACTGAATCTCGGTGACGAGTTCTCGATACTCATCGCGACCGTTGAGTTCTTCCAAACTCATTCGCGTTTCGAGCGTCGCTCGTTTCGAAGACAACGTGAGTAGTTGCTGAACGTCGGTGGAGTATGTCGCGCGCTGTGCCAGCGTCGTAACGATGTCGTGTAACTGATTTGGGGAACGAATTGGTTTGACGACGTAATCGTCGTAGCCGAGTTCGAGCACGTCGAAGTCGGGTTCCGACGCGGTAATCATCCCGACCCGACAGTCCAACTGTCGTTCACGGATTGCTTCGAGAACGTCGTCGCCATTCACCCGTGGCATATCCCTGTCGAGGAGTGCGATGTCGATGGTGTCGTCCGCGTACTCCATCGCTTCGGCACCGTCGTATGCGGTGTACACTTCGTACTCCTCGTCGAGCCACCGGGTGTACAAGTCTGCAATCGAACGTTCGTCGTCGGCGACGAGAACGGTGTGGCTGCTCATAGCGCCATGCTCCGACCATCCGGTTGTCGCCGGGCGGCCTTCGGTTCGAATTCATGCGAGCGATACCCTCGCTGAGTCGTTTGTGTATCCATCGGTCTGAGTCGTCTGGTTTGGCGGATCGGGAACGCAATCCACAAGCGGAGACGAGGCGTTCAGTCACACCGGAGAGACAGAATTCACTATCAAAGAAGGTGAAACGCGCACATCTCCGTTTGGGGGAATCACGACGGAATATACAGAGCGAAATCAGTTGAGACCACATGTTTCCCACGAAACATGCTTAAGTACTGTTCCCGTTCGTATTTATACGATTACTCTTCTAACGAACGAAATGACCCGGCGATGAGGTTCGAGTAGCCGCGACGCAAACGACCGCCGACCGCCTGCGGCGATATCTTCAGTTCGTCGGCCAACACCTCCAGCGTGATATCTCGCGGCCGTTCGAAATAGCCTTCCTCGTAGGCCGTGACGAGCGTTTCCTGCTGTGCAGGCGTCAGCGTTCTCAACTGCTGTGTCGTCATCTCCTGTAAAGAGTAGACGCGATGGACTTCCACCGTAATTCCCTCCCGTCGGCAAAAGGATTGGAACGAGGACATCTGTTCCTGTGCCGGAAATCGGAGGTGGAACGTCCATCCGTCCGCCGTGCCGTTTGCCTCCATCACCGTTGCATTAGCCTCTTCGATTCCTCGCACGAATCCGGTAATTTCTTCGTTCCAAACCGCTCGGAACAGCGTCCCATCAGAAAAGGAATCGAGCCTCGTGAGGTCTTGTATCGCGGGCTCGTCGCGCACCGCGGTTTCGAACTGACCAATCGTATCTCCCCACGCCCAGAAAAAGGGAAACACGGCGGTTCCCGTCGGAACGATGCGCTCGAGTTCTATTTGCAACTGCGAATCCGATTGTAGTGCGCGGCCGAGCGCGAACTCGTCGGCGGGTATCGAAATCTCCACGATGGTACTCATATAATCAGCGCCACGTCTGGACACTTTCACGGGAGTGTCTTGAAAGTTATTGCCGCTGTAAACTCGCTCTATATTATATAACGTTCGTCGTCGTCGCCGCTTCGATGGCCGCGGCTTCGTTCATCCCGTTGCCGAGTATCGTGTATCTATCGCGGATTTCGTGGGCCGTGGTGAGTGCTTCGACGACCGTTTTGCCGTCGATTTCGAGGCCGTCTGCAGTTGTCGGCGCGCCGATAGTCGCCAATGCGTCTCGGATTCCCTGCCAGTTTCCGCCGTGGAGATATTCGGTGATGATGGAACCGACGCCGACTTGGTGGCCGTGGAGGGCCGCCCCGGGCGCGATGCGGTCGAGTTGGTGCGAAAAGAGATGTTCCGCCCCGCTGGCCGGACGCGACGACCCCGCGATGCTCATCGCCACGCCGGAGGAGACGAGCGCTTTGGTGACGACCCACGCCGACTCCTCCAAGCCGGGTTTGATGGACTCCGCGTTATCGACCAGCATCTCCGCGGTCATCTCCGCGAGCGCGGCCGAGTAGCCCGAATATTCGACGTTTTGGAGACGGTTTGCGAGCCGCCAATCCTTGACCGCGGTGTAGTTGCTGATGATGTCCGCACACCCCGCCGTCGTGAGCCGCCACGGCGCGTCCGCGAGTATTTCCGTATCCGCGACGACCGCCAATGGCGGTTCCGCGGCGACGCTGTGCCGAGTGTTCTTTTCCGGCACCGACCCCCGACCGCTGACGATTCCGTCGTGACTCGCCGCCGTCGGGATCGAGACGAATCCGCGTTTGATTTCGTCGCTCGCCATTTTGGCGATGTCGATGGCTTTTCCGCCGCCGACGCCGACGAGGTAGCCCGCATCGACTTCGCGCGCGACTTCGATAACGCGTTGGACGGACGCGAAACTCGCCTCCTTGATGACCACCGTTTCGACGGCGATTCCTTCCTCCTCGAACTGCGCGACGACTCGTTTGCCCGCCACGTCGTTCGGCGTCGGACTCGTGACGACGAGCGGAACGCCGTGGAGATGTAGTTCCGAGATGGCGTCCACCGTCTCGGAGAGGACGCCGTGGCCCACCACCACGTTTCGAGGCAGGCGAATCCAGGTAGATTTATCGAACATACCTCTCATTCGTGATGGGTCCGTGAAACAGTTTACCCTCTCTCGGAACGTGGACGCGGATGCAGAAGGGACGTTATCGAATGTATCTCAATCGAAACGAGAAAGCAGGACTGCACACTCTCGGATTTTGGATGAATGTCGTCGGCAAATCCGGATTTCAATGGAATCGAAACGAGGAAAGCAGGACTGCACACCCTCAAATGTCGGGAGGATGTCGTCGGCAAATCACGACTCCAATCAAACCGCAACCGCCTCCGCAGGCCACATCCTCCCCAACCGACTCCATCAACTCGCTAACGCTCGTTTCGGTCGTCCCTCGCGCGCTAGTCAGCAGGCCTTCGGAACGTCCTCAGGCCTGCCGACGCACGCGCCACTGTGGTTTGTGAAAATTCACGAAATCCGAATTTTGCCATCTGGCGCGCGCTGGCACACCCCTGGACTTCACGTCCGAAAGGGTGTGCTAAAGTCGCGCGAGGGATGACTGAGTGACGAAGGAATCGGTTGGGGAGGCATGTGGGCGGATACAGTGCGGTGGCGGTCACGTGTTGTCGTGACTCGCTAGCAACAAATTCAAATTGACCGACTTTATACCAATTAGAATAACATTCTGCCAGTTCTGTCGTGATACCTCTACGCTGTCGAAAACAGTCTTCGAGGAACAAACACACGAAAACCACACTCACCCAGTCAAATCAAAACCACGTCTCAGCTCTTATATCGTATCCAGAACGCCCAGCACTCTTTCCTCGCTTTCTCGGCCGGGGTCGTGCTCGCTTCCGTCGCGCTCACTTTCCAGATGCTCCGCAACCGTCCTCTCCATCGCCTCCGCTACTGGTGTCGATTCCCAACCGAGACTCGCAAGCTTGCTCGTGTCGAGGACGTGCGGATAGTCCCGATAGAGGATGTAGTCGTCCACCGAGAGGCCCGCCGTCGAGAGTTCGCGGTCGCTGGCGTGGACGAGTTCCACGTCGGTCTCAAAGGCGTCCGCGATAAGCCCCAGCATCTCGTCCATCGTGACGAGTTGCCGGTCGCCGACGTTGTACGACTCTCCCGGTTCGCCCTCCTCGGCGACGATTCGGAGGGCGCTTGCCACGTCCTCCACGTAGGCGCGGTGCCAGAGGTTCTGGCCGTCGCTGGGCACGAGCAGTCGGTCGTACTCGTTCACCCGGTCGAGCCAGAAGTCGAGGCGTTCGGTGTAATCGTGCGGGCCGTAGACGATGCAGGGCCGGACGCTCATCGCGTTCACGCCGCGCTCTGCGGCCTCGAAGATGGCGCGGTCGCCCTCTGCTTTTCGCGGGCCGTAGGAGTCGTGCGAATCGTCGGTGGCCTGTTCGGGCGTGCAATCGCAGAGTTCCGTCTCGTTTTCGCGCTTGGGGATGACTTCCGTCGCGTAAGCGCTTCCGCTAGAGATGTAGACGTAGCCGTCCACGTCCGCGAATATTTCCGTCGCAGCGCGAACCTCGTGGGGTTCGTACGCCACGCAGTCGATGACGATGTCCGGGCTGACTTCCGATTTCGCCGCTTCCAGCGCGGAATCGTTCGTTCGGTCGCCCTCGAAGTGGGTGACTCCCTCGGTATCCGCAAAGGGATTGTCGTGGTTGCCGCGATTGAAGATGGTCACGTCGTAATCGTTGCCGAGCAAATCGTTCACGAGGTGACGACCGATGAATCGGGTGCCACCGATGACGAGTGCGCTGTCCATGCCGGGGTGATTTCGGGTGGTGGCGCAAAACGCTACCGAAGGCGGAGATGCGAGTTAATTATCGTCGGTTCGTCGGTCAAGAAATTGCGTTGGCCGGTAGAATGTTTATCTCCCGTGCCACAGTAGTCCAAGTATGCAGGTACGCGAAGCGAGAACGGAGGATATCGCCGGAATGCAAACGGTCGCCGAGCGGTCGCTCTCGGCCACCTATTCGCACTTTGTGGACGAAGAGGTAATCGAACACGCGGTTTCGGAGTGGTACTCCGACGAAAATCTCGAATCCGAGTTCCAGAGTCGCGGCATGCTGTTCCTCGTCGCGCTCGAAGGCGGCGACGTGGTCGGCTTCTCACAAAGCGACATGCTCCCCGACGTTCCCGAGGGGAACATCCTCTGGTTGCACGTGGACCCCGACTATCGCGGCGAAGGCGTCGGTACGACGCTCCTCGGCAGAACGCAAGAGGAACTCAGAGAGAAGGGTGTCGAAACCCTGATGGGGTTGGTTCTCGCCGACAACGAGGAAGGGAACCAGTTCTACGAAGACAACGGATTCACCAAGGTCAGCGAACGCACCGCCGAAATCGGCGACCAGACGTACACCGAGAACGTGTACGCCGAAACCGAGACGGCGGTGTTGGAACCCCGTCAGTACGAAAACGAGACGCTCTACATCAACCGCGCCGAAAGCAGTCGCGGGTCGAAAGCGCCGTTCTTCGCGGTGTTCACGGGCGAGGACGCAAAAACCCGCTACGGCTACTTCTGCTCGAACTGCGAATCCTTCGACAACTCGATGGATAGCATGGAGCGAATCCAGTGCAACGACTGTGAGAACAAGCGAAAGGCGGCGCGGTGGGACTCGGCGTATCTCTGAGAGTACACCGATTCGATTCCGGATTCGACCCCACGGTCAGTCGTCGGAAACGATTTCCACGCGCGACGACTGCTCGGGTGTCGGAACCGCGCCGGGCGGGGTCGTCCGAACGTCTTCCTGTCCCGCCTCGATAGCCTGCTGGTAGGCGTCGGGCATGACCTTCACGAAGTTTTCTTTTGCCGATTCCCACCGTTCGAGCAGCGCGCGCGCCGCGTCGCTTTCGGTCGCGGTGGCGTGGTTTTCGATCAAGCGACGAAGCACCGCTTCGTCGCGAGCCTCCAGTTCGGTCGAAAGGGATACGGTTTCGCCGTTGACGCGTTCGACAATCCCGTTTTCTTCGGACATCTCGCCCCCCTCGTACACGTAGGCCACGCCGCCGGTCATTCCGGCGGCGAAGTTTTCGCCCACGTCGCCCAGCACCGCTACGACGCCGCCGGTCATGTACTCACAGCCGTGGTCGCCGACGCCTTCGACGACGGCTTTCGCGCCGCTGTTCCGAACGCCGAATCGTTCGCCAGCGACGCCGTTGACGTAGGCTTCCCCCGCCGTCGCGCCGTAGAGCGCGACGTTTCCGACGACGACGTTTTCGGCGTCGTACCCAGCATCCTCGGGGGTTCGCACGGCGATTCGACCGCCCGAAAGTCCCTTGCCGAGGTAGTCGTTCGCGGCACCGGTCAGGAACAGGTCAACACCCGACTGGGCGAACGCACCGAAACTCTGTCCGGCGGTGCCGTCGAACTTGCACGTAACTGTTCCATCCGGCAGCCCGGATTCGTCGTGAACCGCCGAAATCCGACCTGAGAGCATCGCGCCGACGGCTCGGTCTTGGTTCGAAATCGCCCCCTCGATTTCGACCGAATCGTCGCCCTCGATTGCCGGTTGCGCGGCGGTCAGCAGGACGCGATCGAGGTGATCGTCGAGTTCGTGGTCTTGTTCTCTGGTTTTCGTTCGGTTGTCGTCGCCCGCCCCGCCATCGACCGGTTCGGCCAGCACGGACGAGAGGTCGAGGCGGCGGGCTTTCGGATGCGTCGTCTCGCGTTGCTGGAGCAGTTCCACGCGCCCGACCATTTCCTCCACGCTGCGAACGCCGAGTTCGGCCATGATTTCGCGCAGTTCCGCGGCGATGAACGTCATGTAGTTGATGACGTGGTCCGGTTCGCCGGGGAATCGCGCACGCAGGTCTTCGTCCTGCGTGGCGATGCCGACCGGACAGGTGTTTTTGTGACACTGCCGGGCCATCACACAGCCGCTGGTGACGAGGCTTGCAGTCCCGAAGGAAAACTCCTCCGCACCCAGCAGGGCCGCGACTGCAACGTCTCTGCCCGTCTTCATCCCGCCATCGACGGTGACTTTGATGCGCGAGCGAAGCCCGGTCTGGCGGAGCATCTGGTTCGCCTCGGCCAGTCCGAGTTCCCACGGTAGTCCGGCGTTTTTGATTGACGTTCGCGGACTCGCGCCGGTTCCGCCGGAGTGCCCGGAGATGTGAACCACGTCGGCGTTCGCCTTGGCGACGCCCGCGGCGATGGTTCCGATTCCGGCTTCCGACACCAGTTTCACGTTGATGTCCGACCCGTCGCTCGCCGCCTTCAGGTCGTAGATGAGCTGTTTCAAATCCTCGATGCTGTAGATGTCGTGCTGTGGCGCGGGCGAGATGAGGCCGACGCCCGGCGTCGCGTGGCGAACGTGCGCTATCGCTTCGTTCACTTTACCACCGGGAAGGTGGCCGCCCTCACCGGGTTTCGACCCCTGTGCCATCTTGATTTGAAGCTCGTCGGCGGACTGGAGGTACCGACTCGTGACGCCGAACCGACCGCTCGCGACCTGCTTGATGGAGCATTCGCGCTCGGTATCAAATCGCTCCGGCGGTTCGCCGCCCTCGCCCGTGTTCGATTTGCCGTCGATTCGGTTCATCGCAATCGCGTTGTTCTCGTGCGCTTCGGGTGACAGCGACCCGAGGCTCATCGCGGCGGTGGAAAACCGCCTCACGATTTCCGAAACGGATTCGACCTCTTCGATTGGAATCGACTCGCGCCCGTCGGCGTCGAAATCGAGCAGGCCACGGAGCGTCTGGAGTCGTTCGTTCTGGTCGTTGATTTCGGCGGCGAACGTTTGGTACTCCTCCTCGTCTCCTTGCCTGACGGCCCGCTGAAGCGCGCCGACCGTTTGCGGGTTCCACTGGTGGTGAATCCCGTTCGAGCGATGTTCGTACTCGCCCTGTCGGGCGAGCTTCTGGTCGTCGCTCCCATCGAACGCCGTCTCGTGACGGTCCAACAGGTCGGCCTCGATTTCCTCGATGCCGATTCCCTCCGTTCGATTCTCGGTTCCCGTGAAATACTCGTCCACGACTTCGGCGTTCAATCCCACCGCATCGAAAATCTGGGCGCCGCGGTAGCTCTCGACGGTCGATATTCCCATCTTCGCCATCGTCTTCAACAGTCCCGTTTCAAGTGCGGAGACGTAGGCGTCGATGGCCTCGGATTCGTCTGCACCATCCGACCCGGCCACCAAATCCGCGATAGTCTCGTAGGCGAGGTAGGGGTTGACCGCGCCCGCGCCGTACCCGACGAGCGTCGCGAGGTGGTGAACCGTTCTAGAGTCGCCGGATTCGACCACGAGTCCGGTTCGGGTTCGAAGTCCCTCGCGAACGAGGTGGTGGTGGACCGCGCCAGTCGCCAACAGGGACGGCACCGGAACCCGCTTTTCGTCGGTGTTCCGGTCGGAGAGGACGAGAATTTCGACACCCGATTCGACCGCGTTCTGAGCCTCCGAACGCACGCGCTCGATGGCGTTTCGGAGGCCGGTGTCCGGTGTGAAGGTGATGTCGATGACCTCGGTTTCGAGGTCGGTTTCCGTCGCCGCCGACAGTTCCGCATCGGTCAGGACGGGTGAATCGAGCACGAGTTGCCGAGCGTGGTCTGCCGACTCGCCGAGGAGGTTTCGCTGGCGACCGAGGCGGGTTTCCAAACTCGTCACCAGTTCCTCGCGGATATAATCTATCGGCGGGTTCGTCACCTGCGCGAACAGCTGCTTGAAGTACGAGAACAGGGGACGGTCGAAGTTCGAAAGTACCGAGAGCGGCGTGTCGTCACCCATCGACCCGACCGGGTCTTTCCCCTGTCGAACCATCGGTTCGATGAGTTCGGTGAGTTCGTCGTCGGTGTAACCCCAGACCGCCTGCCGAGTGCGGAGCGGTGCGGCGGTGCCCGTCCTCTCCCCCGCCCCGGCGGAAGCCGACTCCGCGGAGTCGGCTTCCGCAAGTCGTATCTGCTCTTCTTCGACCCACTCTCCGTATTTTTCGTCGGTTAGTTCCGCGAAGACCTCCTCGTCGGAGACGACGCCGCCAGCCTCCGGGTCGGCGAGGAACAACTGTCCGGGTTGGAGGCGGCCGCGCTCCACGATTTCCCCTTCGGGCGTGTCCAGCGCGCCCGCCTCGCTGGCCATGACGAGACGGTCGCCTTCGGTCACGTCGTACCGGCAGGGGCGCAGTCCGTTCCGGTCGAGCACCGCGCCGACTCGCTCCCCGTCGGTCGCGGCGACGAGCGCGGGACCGTCCCACGGTTCGACTAACGAAGCGTGGAAATCGTACCACGCCTGTCGGCGGCCGTCGGTTCTCGACCGCCATGCCTCCGGAACGAGCATCCGGAGCGCGTGCGGTAGACTTCGTCCATCCTGCAAGAGCAGTTCGAGGACGTTGTCGAGGCTGGCCGTGTCGCTCTGGTCGGCTCGGGTGACGGGCACGATTCGGGACACGTCCTCGCCGAGTCGCTCGCTTTCGAGGTCGGTTTCGCGAGCGGTCATCCAGTTGACGTTGCCTCGGATGGTGTTGATTTCGCCGTTGTGGATGGTGCGGCGGTACGGGTGCGCGAGGTGCCACGCACCGAGCGTGTTAGTCGAAAAGCGCGCGTGAACCAACGCGACGGACGATTTGAATCGGTCGTCGGAGAGGTCGGGGTAGTAGATAGAAAGCTGCTCGCCGGTCAGCAAACCCTTGTAGACGAGCGTTTTGCGGTCGAGCGAGCAGACGTAAAATCGCTCCCCGCTATCGGTTTTCGGACTCCCGATTTCCCGTTCGAGGACGCGTCGGGCGACGTAGAGGGTGCGGTCGAACTCCGTGCGTGATTGGTCAGCAGCCGGTTCCACGAAACACTGGACGATGGCGGGTTCCGAGTCGAGCGCGGTTTTGCCGAGGTCGCCGTTATCCGTGGGAACCGTACGCCAGTGAAACACCGACAACCCTTCCGATTCGAGGATGGTTTCGATTCGTTCCGTGAGGGCGTGGCGAGCATCCTCGTTTTGGGGAAGGAACAGCTGACCGACTGCGTACGTTTCGGGAAGTTCGTAGTCCAGTTCCGAAGCGAAAAAGTCGTCCGGTCGTTGGACGAGGATTCCGGCACCGTCTCCCGTGTTCGGTTCCGCACCCGTCGTCCCGCGATGTTCGAGATTTCCGAGGAGCGAAAGCCCGTCGGAGACAATTTCGTGGTCGGCGGTGGTGTCCGCGTCGAGGTTCAGTACGACCCCGACACCGCAGTTCGACCGTTGAGCGGTTGGGTCGGCGAGGTGCGTCGTCATATGCGACCGCATGGCAAAGACGCATAAGAGGTTTCTCCTGAAGGACTAAGGGTGCCTCATTGTCAATATATGTTCCTTATATTGTGGTCGGTTGGTGAGTATGTGCGAATATAGTCCGATAATAATGGATAATATGGGGCAAATATACAACGAAATTCCCGAATTAGCGAAAAAATGCGAACGAACGGCCACTCGATATCGTTCGTTCGATGCAGTCGATAGCTACCTTCGCTACTCGCCTTCGATGAGCTCCTGTAAATCGTCGTCGTCGTAGTTTATCAGCAGCCTCGACTCGTCCTTGAACGTCTCCAGAACGACCTGCGTCGAGGAGTGTTCGACCCCTTCCGTGTGGATGATGTCGTCAATGTAATCCTGCAGATGGTCGTGGTCGCGCAGATGAGCGATTATCGTGAACGACTTATCACCCAGCATGAAGTAAACGGTCTGAACCCCGGAGATGTCGCGGAGGTCGTTGCCGATTTCCTCGTACCCCGGACCGTAATCGCTTCGAATTTGCGTTATCGCGGTGAGTTCGAGCCCGAGCTTTTTAGCGTCGAGTTTTGAGACGGTTCCCGAGAGAATACCTTGCTTTCGATACTTGTCGAGTCGGTAGTAGACGGTGGAGGTACTGATTCCGAGTTCGTCGCTTACCTCGTCCACGTCGATGTCACCCTCCCTGTCGAGCCAGCGAAGGATTTTGAAGTCCTTTTCGTCGAGATTAACGTCGGCCATATCTAACCAATCGTAGTCGGGTTTCTAAAACTTTGCTAAGGATTCGTGGCTTGGATAAATCTACACTCGATAGATTTCAACACCTGTTGGGGGAATCGATTGTTCGAAACTGTCCGTAAATACGTTCGAAAATTATACACTGCGTGTCTTATATCTTTATTTCCAAGTCTATCGGGAAAACAATCCCCGTACGATTCGGGACACCGTCCGACTATTCGTCAATCAAGCGCCGGGCGCGTTCCGTGACGTTCGGTGCGTGCTCCGCGGTTCCTCGTTTCCGGATGTTCGCTGGTGATAGCTCCCGTCCGCGTTCACCTACCGACACTTTCGGTCGTCCCGTATCGCATCTACAGTATCGTACCGGGCTGTTTCGGCGGAATACGTCGCACACGTGGCCCAAATACCTGGTGTCGGTCGATGCCGTTTCGTTCAGCCATCGCTTCGCTCAGTACGATTTAGCGAAGTACGCCGTCTCCTCCGCTTCGTCGCCACAAATCGCACAGTCGTCCCCGCACGGTTCCTCGTCGCGGTCTAAGGGTACCATCACGATTTCCGCCGAAATCGGCTCCTTGATTTCTTCCTCACAGTCTTCGTCGCCGCACCACGGCGCTTTCACGTAGCCGCCGTGCTGGCCGATGGTGCCGAGGATTTCCTCGCGCGAATCCGCACTGCGGATGTTGTTTTCGAGGGTTTCAGCCGCCGCCTCGTACATCTTGTCGTACACCACGTCAAAGTGGTCGTCAACCGACTCTGCGATTCCTGCGCGGTCTTCCACGACCGACTCACCGTCGGGTCGGTGGACGACCGTGATTTCGTCGTCCTCGACCTCGTGGGGGCCGATTTCGAACCGAACGGGGACGCCTTTGAGTTCCCACTCGTTGAATTTGAAGCCGGGGTTGCGCTCGTCGCGGTCGTCCAGTTCGACGCGGACGCCCTCGGCTTCGAGGTCGTTCGCGATGCCTTCGGCGTACGAGAGAACTTCCTCGCGGTTTTCCTCCTGCCAGATGGGGACGATGACGACCTGCTCGGGTGCGAGGGCGGGTGGGCAGACGAATCCCTGCTCGTCGCTGTGGGTCATGATGAGCGCGCCGAGTGCGCGCCACGAGAGTCCCCACGAGGTGGTGTGGGCCACGCGCTCGTCCTCGTTCTCGTCGGTGAAATAGAGGTCGTAGGCCTCCGCGAAGCCCTGTCCGAGGTAGTGACTCGTGCCACCTTGTACCGATTTTCCGTCGGGCATCAGCGCTTCGACGGTCGTCGTGGTGTGCGCGCCGGGGAACTTATCGTGTTCGGGTTTTCGACCGCGCATGACCGGAATCCCCAGCACGTCCTCGTACAGTCGTTCGTACTGCCCGAGTCGGGTCATCGTCTCGTCCCACGCTTCCTCTTCGGTTTCGTGGGCAGTGTGACCCTCCTGCCAGAGGAACTCCTTGGTGCGGAAGAACGGCTTCGTGTCGGTCGCCTCCCACCGAATCACGCTACACCACTGATTGAGTCGCAGGGGCAGGTCGCGGTGGCTCCGCACCCACTGGCTCATGAACGGCGTGATGATACTCTCGCTGGTCGGGCGGAACGCGAGTCGCTCTTCGAGTTCGTCGTGCCCGCCGTGGGTTACCCACGCTACTTCCGGGTCGAACCCTTCCACGATGTCGCTCTCGCGTTCGAGGTAGCTCTCGGGAATGAGCGCGGGGAAGTAGGCGTTCTGCGCACCCGTGTCCTTGAACCACGAGTCGAGATGATTCTGGAGACCTTCCCAGAGGGCGTAGCCGCGGGGACGGGTGACGATGAATCCGCCCATGGGAGCGTAATCCGCGAGCCCTGCCTTCAGAACTACTTCGGCGTACCAGTCGCCGGGACTGTGAGACTTCGACTCGGTGATGCCGAGTTCCTGGTCGTTGCTCATACTCGGAGGTCAGCCACGAGAATAATAAACCCGCGGTGTTCGTCTTCTCACCCCGATTCGGGTCAAGCGTTCGTGTGCGCCGCGTTACGGCGTAAACGTGGTCGTTTCGGTTCCCGACGCACCGTCCGCGTCACGGTACCACGAGACGGAAATTTCCAGCGTTTCACCGACCATGTCCACGGGTGTGCCGTCGTCTTCGAACTGGTAAAGGTAGACCCACGCGTCCGACCCCGAAGACATAATCGCCCACCGCTGGTCGCTGTTGCTGTGGCCGTCGTTCGTCAGATGGAGCGACCCCGGCAACGACAGTCCGTTAACGTCACACGCGCTGTCCTGTACGTCCGCGCCGATGTAGAGTTCGCTGACCCATCTTCCCGCGTCGTAGGAGTGGTCTACCAGCTCGTTTATCGACGAGTTCGACGGCGAAATCGACACCTCCGAGAGCGTCAACGTTTCGTCAAAGTTGTTCGTAAGACGGAATTTCACTCCGGAACGTTCCCCGTTCGAATCCACGTCCGGGTCAACCGCCGTCGTGCCGCTGGAATACTCCAATCCGTTCGGGTTGCTTCCGTCGCCGGTGCGCGGTGCCCCGATGTCCGACGACGGCTCCTCGGGCCCGAATGCGTTGTTCGACTCGTACATGTTCGTCCACGAGGAGACGCTCGTTTGGGTGTACGCGTAATCGTCGCCGCCGGTGGTTCCCGATGGTGGTTTCTCCTTCTGTTGGAACCAGTTGTTATCCATGTCACACCGGTTGTCGGGTGTGCCGCGAATTTTGATGTACTCTTGCGGGCTGCCGTCGCGAAACTCGTCTGAATCGCCTTGCACCTCGTTGTCGTACCGGAACGTGTTGTGGTGGATGTTGATAGTACTCCCTGCCACGTCGCGGTCGCCGTTGTTTGACTCCCAGTTGTGCATGTCGAAGGCGTGACTCACCGTCCGGTCGTCCACGATGTTGTACCGGGCTTCGTAGCCGTTATCCGGGTTACCGAAGCCGTCGATGCAGTGGCGGTTGAGGTCGAAGTAACAGTACTCGATGAGGTGTTCGTCGCCGTTCAGGAGGTCGATACCGTACCCCAGATGTTCCATCGCGTTGGTGTGAATGGAGCAGTGATGAACGTGCGTTCCGGTCGGATAACTCGTCCCACCGTTCGCGTTCGCGCCGACGCGAACCGCACCGACCGTCCAGCCCCAGAGGTGACAGTTGTCGATTTCGACGTTTCTGGCCGATTCGGTGTTGTAAACCTGAATCCCGGTGGACATCTTTTCGACGAAGCCAGGGTCGTAAGGGTCTGCATCCGGGTCGAAATAGCCGCCCGGGAACGGGCCGCGGAGCTGTAGCCCGGTGACGCGAACACCCTTCTCGTACACGCTTTTGAATAGGGCTTCGCTTTCCATTCCGCTGTCCACGTGGAAGAGCGCCCCCTGCGAGCCGTTGATGCCGCGTCCGCTTGCCAGCGTCACGCCGGAGGGAATTTCGATGTTCGCTTCTCCGGTCATGTCGATGGATGCGGAACTTTCGACCCACACTACGTCGCCCGAACCCGCATTGCTCAGCGCGCTTTTCAGCCCGGATTTCGTGCTAACCGTCGTGGTCGCGTCGCTCCGCGTTACGTCGTTGTCGTACTCGGAGCCACCGCCGACTTCCGAGTTCGACGGGGAGGGGTCGGTGGTCGAAACGGCCGCCGCTTTGCCGACAAATTCGTCCATCGAAGCGAGCGCGGCGACGCCGACGGTCGCCGTCGCACTCGCTTTCAGGTAGTCGCGCCGATTCAGAAACCCATTTTCACGTTTTCGCTTGCCACTGATTTCTTCAGACATTAAATCTCGATATAACTATTAGTATAAAAAATTTTTCATAGATATATTCCGGAGAGGTGCGGCAATCGTATGTGTATGCTTTTCTATGTTCTACAGTCGATATCGGTTTCTAGTTCGTGCTCCAGCAGCTCGTCACCTTCAGCGTCGAACCGAAAGCGCCCCGAAAACGTCTCGCCCGAAAAGAGGTGCGGCATCCAAAGGCGGTCGTCCTCCCACATCTCGTCGTAGGGCACGTTCTCGAAGTCGAACCACCGCGGGTTGGCCTCCACCGTTTCTCGTGGCTCTCCCGAAAACGTCTCGGCGCGGAAGACGTGGACGAACATCTTCGGTTCATCTCCGAACACGAACTCGAACTCGCCGACTTTTGACGGGTCGTTCACGGCGACGCAAATCTCCTCTTCGACTTCCCGAACGGCCGCCTCGATGGGCGTTTCTCCGTCCTCTACCTTTCCACCGGGCCCGACGAACTTCCCCTTCCCGAGGCCACGCTTTTTTCGAATGAGCAGGACGCGCTCGTTTCGTAGTAGGTAGCAAAGCGTCGCAGGTTGCATATCGATTCGCTGTTGTCGGTGTAATATCAAGTTTCGGAAAACCGAAACGGGACAAACTATTTATGTTCAGTTCGACAACATATTTCTATGAAAGCGGCGATCATCTCGGCACCCACCGGCGGGATGGGCCACCGAGGTCTCCGATTGCTCGGTACGTTCATCCTCCTCATCAATCTCGGCCTCCTGTTCGTCTTCGGTTTCGACGTGCTGACCGACTTAAGTCGGCTCGTGCAGGTCGCCCTCGGCATTCTCGGCGGCCTACTTTTCATCGGTGCGACCATTGACCTCTCGTGGAACGTCGAAGGACACCGACTGGCGGGAATTGGGTATCTCTGTCTCGCGTCGTCGTACCTGTTCGCCAACCTGCCCGTTTTCGATAACATTTGGTGGGCAGTCATCACGGTCGTCAGCGCGCTCTCGCTGGCGTTCATCAGTTTCGACGTCGCGCGCGGCGGGCGTCACTTCAACATCAACGCCTGATTCGGTTTCCGAAACTCACTCCACCGAAAACGGACTCTCCGTTTCTTTCCACTTCCATCCCGGCAATCGCGTCTGGAATCCGGCGGCGAGCGCGGCCTCCAAGTCGTCCACTCCCGCTGCTTCGTCGTCTTCGTGGTGCATCACGTCCGCGTAGTGGAAGGTCGCTTCGCCGAGCAGCCGAAGCGGTTGATTTCCCGCGATCATTCCGGCGAGTTCCCTGCCGAGGAGTTCATCAATCACGAACCCTGGATAGTCGCCGTCCACGTCCAACTCGCGGAGAATGGCAACCAATCCCGCGACGTTCACCGCGAGGTTGCCGTTCGCGAAGACGGCGTCCACCTCGTTTCGGTACTCCGATTCCGTGACTTCGGCGACGGTCGTCTCGAAGGCGTCGCCGAGTTCGTCGCGGACGCGGTTGATGAGCGTCACGACGCCAGTTCGGTCGCGCACCCATTCGTATTCGTCGGCGACGCGGGACGGGGAAAGATGCATGCAGATAGCTTGCCGAGGAGCGATTTAGTTGTACCGCCGGGTGTGTAATTCTCCTTCGAGCGGACCGCTGGAGGGGGAAACGCGGCTGGTTCGCGAATATTGAGAAGGCTTTTATAACCCCATGGATTACTATGTGATAAGCGGGTTTTCCTGTGTCCCCCATGAGCAGTTGGCTTTCGGAGACCGGGACCACACTATGCGCAGTAGTGCGCGACATTACAATCCCGCAAAAAATAAGCGAGACAATCTATGCTGTGCTGTCTAAGTCGTAGTGATTACGGTGTTCGTGCCGTTTGCGACATCATTCGAGACATCGGACAAACAGCACTCGCTCTCTCGACGGACGAAGCAGACTGTTTTCACCATGAGTAAAGTAGAGCAACAACTCGAAGACCTCAAAGCAACGATTACGAGCGAACTGCCGAGCGACATTTCGGTGTCTGACGTCAAGTACGAAGGCCCCGAACTCGTCGTCTACACGCGTGACCCGAAAAAGTTCGCGAAGAACGGCGACCTCATTCGGAAACTAGCGAGCCAACTTCGGAAACGAATCACGGTTCGTCCCGACCCGGACGTGCTTTCGCGGCCGGATAGGGCAAGAAAGGACATCCTCGAAGTGATTCCGGACGAGGCGGGCGTCACTGACCTCGATTTCCACGTCGATACTGGGGAAGTCGTCATCCAAGCCGAAAAGCCGGGAATGGTTATCGGCAAACACGGGAGTACTCTCCGTCAAATTACACAGGAAGTGGGCTGGACGCCGGAAGTCGTTCGCACGCCACCGATCGAATCCTCCACGGTGTCGAACGTTCGGAACTTCCTGAAACAGGAGCGCGAAGATAGACGCGATATTTTAGAAAAGGTCGGTCGGCAGATTCACCGTGAGGAGATGAGCAACGAAGAGTGGGTTCGCATCACCACACTCGGCTGTTGCCGCGAAGTCGGTCGGGCGAGTTTCATCCTCGCGACGCCGGAAACCCGAATCCTCATCGACTGCGGCGACAAGCCCGGTTCCGACGACGTGCCGTACCTCCAAGTCGAGGAGGCGCTCGGCGCAGGTGCGAGCACCATCGACGCGGTGGTGCTCACTCACGCTCACCTCGACCACAGCGCGCTCGTTCCACTCCTGTTCAAATACGGCTACGACGGCCCGATTTACACGACGGAACCGAGCAGAGATTTGATGGGGTTACTCCAACTCGACTACCTCGATGTTGCCGCGAAAGAAGGCCGCGTCCCGCCGTACGAGAGCGAGATGGTCCGAGAAGCCATCAAACACACTATTCCGCTCGAATACGGCGACGTGACCGACATCGCGCCCGACGTGAAACTCACGTTCCACAACGCAGGGCACATCCTCGGTTCCTCCGTCTCACACTTCCACATCGGCGACGGCCTCTACAACGTCGCGTTCTCGGGCGACATTCACTACGAGGACACCCGCCTGTTCAACGGCGCGGTCAACGACTTCCCGCGCGTGGAGACGCTCGTCCTCGAATCCACCTACGGCGGTCGAAACGACTACCAGACCGACCAAGCCGATTCGGAGGAGCGACTCAAAGAGGTCATCAACGAGACGTACGACAAGGGTGGTAAAGTCGTCATCCCCGCGTTCGCAGTGGGTCGTTCACAGGAGATGATGCTCGTGATCGAGGAGGCGATGCGAAACGGCGACATTCCGACCATGCCGGTGCATCTGGATGGAATGATTTGGGAGGCAACGGCCATCCACACCACGTATCCCGAATACCTCCGCGACGACCTCCGCGACCGCATCTTCCACGAAGACGAGAACCCGTTCCTCGCGCCGCAGTTCAACCATATCGACGGCGGCGAGGACGAACGACAGGACGTGGCCGACGGCGACCCGGCGATCATCCTCTCGACTTCCGGGATGGTCACCGGCGGCCCAATTATGTCGTGGCTCGAACATCTCGGGAGCGACCCGGACAACACGATGGTCTTCGTCGGCTATCAGGCGCAGGGAACGCTCGGTCGGCGCATCCAGACGGGGTGGGACGAAATCCCGCTCAACGGACGCGGCAACCGGAGCAAGACGCTCAGCCTAAAGATGGACGTCGAGACAGTCGATGGCTTCTCCGGCCACGCCGACCGCGCCGGACTGATGAACTTCGTCAAGACGATGAACCCCCGCCCCGAGAAAGTGCTCTGCGTCCACGGCGACGAGAGTTCGACTCAAGACCTCTCCTCGTCGCTCTACCACGAGTTCAACATCCGTACCTTCGCGCCGAAGAACTTGGAGACGTTCCGGTTCAAGTGAACGCGCTCGTTCGGTGCTAACACACCTCGCTCGCCCGTTTCGTGTTTATCGAGGGAGAGTTGTTCCACTGCTTCAATTCGTCTTTTACCGGGAGCAAGGAGAAATTCGAGCGATACGCTGATGTCGATGCGGCTTTTCGGTACGATTCCATGTCACTCGCCGAGCAGATGCGCGCGGAGATAGACGACCGGGTTGAGCGGTTACGAGACGAGTACGGACACTTTCCGGTCTGCGAAATGACCGTTGAGAACGACCCCGAGTTTTTCGCACACGGTCGTGAACTCGTCGAAAGTGGCTGGCTCGGCGATGCAAGCGCGTTCGTAATCGATACCGACGGACGAGCGCTGTTCATACGCCATCTCGATGCACCTGAAGCGTGGGGAGTACCCGGAGGCGGCCACGAACCGGGCGAGAGCCACGCGGAAACCGCACGCCGCGAAGTTCGAGAAGAGACCGGCATCGAATGCGAGATAACCGGCGTCTGGTGTGCTCGGCGAAAAACCATCATGCTGGAGACGAACCGCGATAAGCGGTTGTACGCACTAACCGTCCACTTCGACGCTCGGATGACGGGCAGTGGGAGAGCGTCGGCGACCACCGACGAGGAAGTGCTGGAGGCGAAATGGTTCACAAACCCGCCCAAATCTGTATTCGATTTTCTCGAACCGAGGGTGGAGGCATGGGTTAACAGCGACGAGTAGGATTTCCGTGTCCTGTCTGATTCGGGGAAATCAGTGCTCTACGAACTCGACGAGCACGCCGCCGGTCGATTTCGGATGCAAAAAGGCCACATCGTGGCCCCACGCGCCGAGGCGCGGGTCCTCGTCGATGAGTTCGACGCCGTGGTCGCGGGCAGTCGCCAGCGCTCCTTCGATGTCGTCGGTTCGGAGCGCGACGTGATGGATGCCTGGCCCTCGACTGTCGAGATAGCGGGAGATAGTTCCCTCTTCGATTGGCTCCAGCAGTTCGAAGTAGCTATCGCCGAATTCGACGAAGACGACCCGGAGACCGTCGAACTCCTCTTCGTGTGCGATAGGTGCGTCGAAGAGCGTCCCGTACAACTCCGCCAGTTCGCTCGCGTCGTCAGTTGCGATGCCGAGGTGGTCGATGTGCATGGTAGCGGTTCGTCGGTGGTCGGTTTAATGCCAATGAATCGAGCGTCCGAATGCGATCGACTATCCTTCTCTCGGACGAACGACGACCGTTCCACCCTCGCCAACGGCAATCGCCCGGTCGGAATCGACGGCGACCCCGCGAAGCCCATCAGCGATCGTCCTAATCTGTTCCCAATCGGTCGTCGCGTCGACGCGCTCGTGAACGATTCCACCATCTCCGCAGGCGACGGAGAACTCGCCCCACGCGAGTGCCCGGAGGGGGTCGTCTCCGAGGCGCTTCGGCGTCCAGTTACCGTCGTCGTATCGGTGGAGAACTCCTGCGTCGTCGATGGCGGCGCAATCGCCGCGCGCGGTTGCGCCGATGGCGGTGAGGGTTCCATCCACCGACTCGATACCGATTCGCTCGAACGTTTCGCCGCCATCGGTCGTCTCAAACACGGAGTCGTTCGTATCGCAGCAGTAGCCGACGCCGTTGGCGAGCGTGACGGCGCAGAGACTCGACCCACTTCCCGGTTTTTCCGGGTCGCCCCACGCGAGGTTGCCGTCACGATACCGACCGCGTAGCACCTGCCCCGAGCCGTTGACGAGGAGGATCGTCGCGTCGTCGCCCGTTCCCGAGACGGCGATGTCCGTCCAGTTGTCGGTGATTCTGGAGGGTGCGGAGTAGTCGGTGTGTCTGCCCGTCTCCGGGTCGAGGCAACCGAGGGAACCGCCGTCCCCGGCGAACCAGACCGCACCGTCGTCGCTCGCGTCCGCACTGCGGAGGTCGAATCCGTCCGCCCCCGGTCCGTCGTCGAGGACGACGCGCCACTCGGCGTCCGTCCCATCGGCGGCGAGCACGACGCCACCCTCGCCGAGGGCGAACGCGCGAGCGTCCGTGACGACCACGTCGGACAGCACCGCCTCCGTCGGCGTTTCGGCGGTCGTCCAGCGCGGTTTTTCCGGGGCGTCTGCGTCCGTATCGTCCGCGTCGTCGGAATCGCTCGAAGCGAGTTCGGCGTCGGAGCGTCGGTTCGACTCGCCGTTTGCCGGTTCACTGCCGGTTTCGACACTCGGAATCGTTCCAGTCTCCGAGCTCCGGCCGACAGCTGAATTCCTACTGGCTGTCGAATCCGCGCCAGTCGTAAGTTCGTTGTCGGTAATCGTTGGTTCCGTCTCCTCGACGGTCGATTCGACATCACGACCGTCCGCTTCGCGGAGATACAGCACGATTGGCGGGATAACGTAGGTGGTGACCGCGACGATGGCGAACCCGCGGTGGACGAAGGTCAACATCCCGAACGCGGTCAGCGACGCGGTTGCGAGCGCGTGGAGCCACGTCTTCGTATATCGCCGATAGAACGCGACGAATCCGCGGCGAGAAGTGGCGGGAGATTCCATTACGTACCCATTGGACTCGAAACGGGTGAGACTTTCCGCCGGGGACGAAACCGTTTTCGGTCGAAATGCACTTACACCGCAGTTCCGGGGCGATACTCGCCGAACACGTCCCGAAGCACGTTGCAAATTTCGCCGACCGTGGCGTAGGCTTTCACCGCGTCGATGATATACGGCATCAGGTTGTCGTCACCCTCCGCGGCGTCGCGGAGTGCGGACAGCGTCTCCTCGACTCGCTCGTCGTCGCGCTCCTCCCGAACCTCGTTCAGGCTCTCTATTTGCCTGCGTTCGTCCTCCTCGGTGACCTCTTGGATGTCCATCTCAGGTTCCTCGTCCACCTCGAACTCGTTGACGCCGACGATGATTCGCTCGCCCGCCTCGACCTCCTGCTGGCGGTCGTAGGCCACGTCCTGTATCTGGCGCTGCACCCACTGGCTCTCGATTGCAGAGGGCATTCCACCCTTCTCGTCGATAGTGTCGAGGAGGTCGAAGGCTTCCTCCTCCAAATCGTCCGTGAGTGCCTCGACGTAGTAACTGCCCGCGAGGGGGTCGATGGTGTCCGCGGCCCCGCTTTCGTGCGCGAGGATTTGCTGGGTTCGGAGCGCGGTTCGGACGCTCTTTTCGGTCGGAAGCGCGAGCGCCTCGTCCTTCCCGTTGGTGTGAAGGCTTTGGGTTCCGCCGAGAACCGCCGCGAGGGCCTGATACGCGACCCGAACCACGTTGTTGTCGATTTGCTGGGCCGTTAGGGTCGAACCTGCGGTCTGCGTGTGGAACTTGAGCTGTTTCGATTTCGGGTTCTCGGCGCCGAACCGCTCCTCCATGATAGTGGCCCACATTCGCCGGGCCGCGCGGAATTTGGCGACTTCCTCCAAGATATCGTTGTGCGCGTTGAAGAAGAAAGAGAGCTGAGGCGCGAACTCGTCTACGTCCAATCCAGCGTCGAGCGCGGCCTCGACGTAGGCGATTCCGTCGCCGAGCGTAAAGGCGAGTTCCTGCGCCGCAGTCGCACCCGCCTCGCGGACGTGATACCCCGAAATCGAGATGGTGTTAAATTTCGGCGTCTCCTCTGCGCAGAATTCGAAAATGTCAGTGATGACCCGCATCGACGGCTCTGGCGGGTAGATGTACGTGTTTCGCGCGATGTACTCCTTCAGCAGGTCGTTCTGGATGGTTCCCCGAAGTTGCTCGCGCGGAACGCCCTGCTCGTCGCCGACCGCTATGTACATCGCCAACAGCACCGACGCGGGCGCGTTGATGGTCATCGACGTGCTCACCTCGTCCAGCGGAATCCCGTCGAAGACGGTTTCCATGTCGGCCAGCGTGTCGATGGCCACGCCCGACTTGCCGACTTCGCCCGCCGACATCTCGTCGTCGGAGGTGTAGCCCATCTGGGTCGGCAGGTCGAACGCCATCGATAGACCGCTCTGGCCGTTGTCGAGCAGGTAGTGATAGCGTTCGTTCGTCTCGTCCGCCGTCCCGAACCCGGCGTACTGGCGCATGGTCCACAGTCGCCCGCGGTACATCGTGGGATACACCCCGCGCGTGTAGGGGTCTTCGCCCGGGAAACCGAGGTTGTCCTCGTAGTCCATGTCGGCTACGTCGTTCGGCGTGTAGAGCCGATCTATCGACTGCCCGTCCGTGTCGGTCGTGAACTCCTCCTTTCGCTCGCCGAATCGGTCGAGCGTCGGGGAGAGCGTTGCTTCTTCCCAGTCGTTTTTCCCCCGGCGGATTTCTTCGAGGTCGTCCGCGTCGAACATTGTGTGAACAGTCGCGGGGGCGACTCTTAAGAGTTGACGGACGAGGTCGGAAAACGCGGTTTCGAAGTGGAATTGTTGGACGTGAGTGCCGATTGCGAGGAAAACCAGTTTCCGGTATCGAAACGACGGTTTTCGGTGTTTTGATTGGTATTCCCGACTCCAAACGAAGCTCTCGCTTCGCTCACGAGAACTCCGTTCACGAGGACGCCGAGGAACCGCCAGTCTCCCCACTCCTCCCCGCCAGCGCGGACTTGCACCCGGTGTCCGCTGACGCTCACGACTCACGGCTTCGCCGTTCTCTGACGAGGCGACGCAGCTGCGTCGCCTCGTTCCTCTCGTGCGAACGCGCTGGCGCAACCATACGGCAGGTCAGTCAAGCGATGTGGCGCGCGCTGGCGAGCCTTCGAGAAGTTCACCTTCGAGGAGGCGAGCCAAAGCCGCGCGAGGGATGAGCGAACGAGCGCCAGTGAGTGAGTAAATCGGTTGGGGAGGCATGTGGGCGGATGCGGTTGCGGTCATGTGTTGTCGTGATTTGCTACCACCATTTCTACACCAATTCTGACAGTGACCACTTCTACACCAATTTTGGCGGAGACTTACTTCCACATCACCAAATTCCCCCGTACTTGAAGCCCGAAATCATAACCGAATCCCCATCATCGACGATACAAATGCAACTCGCAGAACACCTCGCCGAGTTCACCCGGCGCGACTGGCAAACCGTCTCCGACCCGGCCGAACGAATCCGATTCGCCCTCATCGGACTCGGTTGGTTCACGGAGGGGAGAGTAATCCCGGCTATTGCCGAAAGCGACTTCTGCGAGGTCAGCACGGTCGTCAGCGGCAGTTCGAAAAAAGCGAACCGAGTCGGGAACGAGGCCGGGGCGGAGTACCGACTCACCTACGACGAGTTCCACGCTGGCGAGGCCAACGAACGCTACGACGCGGTATACATCGCCACACCGAACGCGACGCACCTCGATTTCGCGGAGAGCGCCGTCGATTTCGGCAAAGCGATTCTCTGCGAAAAACCGATGGAGGCGACGACGGCGCGCGCAGAAAAAGTCGTCAAAGCATGCGAAAACGCAGGTGCGACGCTGATGGTCGGCTACCGGATGCACACCAATCCGGCGGTTCGGCGGATGCGCGAACTCGTCCGCGAGGGGTTCGTCGGCGACCCCGCGCTGGTCGAAGGGACGATGTGCCAGAACGTATTCGAGACGATTTCGCCCGACCCGAACCAGTGGCGACTCGACGCCGACCTGGCGGGCGGGTCGGCGCTCATCGACCTCGGTATCTACCCGCTCAACACCGCCCGGTTCGTGTTGGATACAGACCCCGTGAGCGCGCAGGGGACGACGAACAGTCCGCACGAACACTTCTCGGAGGTTGACCAACACGTTGCCTTCGAGGTCGAATTCGAAAACGGCGTCACCTCGGCCTGCGTCGCTAGCCAGTACGCCGCCCAGCGAAGCCAATTCACGGTCGTCGGAACGGAAGGCCGACTGAGCCTCGAACCAGCGTTTTTCGGCGAATCGCAGTTGACGGCGGATTTCTCGGTCGAACCGGTGGACGAAGTCGCCGAGGAGTTCGACTACTTCGCGGATTGTCTGCTTTCAGGGCGCGATCCGGAACCGGACGGTCACCACGCGCTAGTGGATATGCGAACTATCGAGGCGATTTACGAATCGGCGGAGCGCGGAAACCGGGTATCGGTTCGGATGTAGGGAGTGCCGATTACGGTGTGATGACGCCCCGGTCTTCGATTTTGCCGCGTTCCAGCTTATCGGCGACGTCGTTGATTTCGTCCAAATCGTACCGCGAGGTTCGTAGCTCCACGTCGCCCCGAGCGACGAGCGCCATGAGTTCCTGTAGTTCGGGATCGGTTTCGACGAGGGTTCCCCGGTAGTCGAAACCGCCGTTCACGAGCGCTTGGGCCGGTTCGTGGACGTGGCCGCCGTAGCCGACGACGTGGTGGTCTCCGCCGCCCGCGAGTAAAGAGGGCGCGTAGCCGAGTGTTTCGTCCCCGCCTACGAAGTCGAGAATTTGGCGGACTCCGTCACCGTCCGTAATCGCGTCCATCTCTTTTACGACATCCTCCTTCCGAGAGTTGACGGTGTAGTTCGCGCCCAAATCGGCGGCCAGGGAGAGCGCCTCGTCTTTCACCTCGACGGCGATTATCTCCGCCGCGCTCGTGGTTCGCAATGCTTGCAGTCCGATGTGACCCAATCCGCCGCCGCCAACCACGACCCCGTGGTCGCCAGGGTTCAGTTCGCGAACCCCCCTTTTTCACCGCGTGGTAGGCCGTGATACTGGCGTCCGCGTGGGGTGCGATTCGGTCGGATCGACACACTCGGGAAGCGGAATCACCGCGCGCTCGCTCGTCAGCAGGTATTCTGCAAAACCGCCGTCCGCGGAAGACGAGGTTCTCGCAGTGTATATCCTGTCCGAGTCGGCGGGTGCGACAGATGCCGCAGGTTCGCGCAGGATGACAGACGACGGCGTCGCCCTCCGAGACGAGAGTCACGTTTTTCCCCACCTCGGCGACGATTCCGGCGTTTTCGTGCCTCAGCGTCATGGGAAGCGTCTGGCCCATCTGCTCTTCCCACATACCTTCGACGACGTGGTTGTCGGTCTGACACCAGCCAGCGCCCAGCTGGCTCAGACAAATTTACTCGCCAAAGAATAAATCTTTTGAGCGAGTGCGTACAATAGCGGGATATGCACGCAGTCGCACTCCGACGCGGGGAACACAGCCCCGAAATCATCGAGAAACCACGACCGGAACCCGAACCGGGTGAGGCGCTGGTGCGAACCCTCACGGTCGGCGTAGACGGCACCGACCACGAAATCCTCGCCGGTCACCACGGCGCGTTCCCCGAGGACGACGACCACCTCGTCCTCGGCCACGAAGCGGTCGGCGTCGTAGATGACCCGAACGGAACCGCGTTCGAGGAGGGCGACGTGGTCGTCCCGACCGTCCGCAGACCGCTTCCGGACGGCCCGACGGAGTATTTCGAACGAGGTGAACCCGATATGGCCCCACCGGACGAAACGACGGAACGCGGGATTTCGGGCGAACACGGCTTCATGAGTGAGTACTTCACTAGCCCCGCAGAGGCCCTCGTTTCGGTGCCAGACGAACTGGCCGAGTGGGGCTTCTTGGTCGAACCAATCAGCATCTCCGAGAAGGCGATCGAACACGCGCGTGCCTCGCGCTCTGCGTTCGACTGGCAGCCGGAGAGCGGGCTCGTTCTCGGTAACGGGAGTCTCGGCCTTCTCACCGTCGCGATGCTCGATTCCGATTTCGACCGAGTCTACTGCCTCGGTAGGCGCGACAGGCCCGACCCGACCATCGACGTCATCGAGAAGTTGGGCGCAACATACGTTGATTCACGCGCGACGTCCGTATCCGAAATTTCCGTCGCGCACGAACCGATGGACTTCGTTTACGAGGCAACCGGCTACGCGAAGCACGCGTTCGAATCCATCGAGGCGCTCGCCCCGAACGGCGTGGCGGCACTGCTCGGCGTGCCGGATTCGTGGTCGTTCGAAATCGACGGCGGGAACCTCCACCGCGAACTCGTGATGAACAACAAGGCGCTCGTCGGAAGCGTCAACTCCAACTATCGCCATTTCGAATCCGCAGTCGAAACGCTCGCGGAGATGCCGGAGTGGCTGTTGGACGACCTCGTGACAGGTATTTACGACGTATCGAACGTCGAGTCAGCCTTTGCGGACGACGAAACGACAATAAAGACGGCCGTTAAATTCCACACCCAATGAAGAACGTAGACGACTTGATAGAGAGTGCAGCGGAACTGGCGGAGCGAGGCCTATCGAAGGGCGAAATCGCCGACGAACTGAACGTGTCGCGCGAGACGGCCAGTTGGCTGGTCGAACGCAGCGGAAGGACGCCGAGCCCCGAACCGAAGGGCGGCACGCAGGACATCCACGTCGATTGGAGCGCCATCGGACGCGACAGCGCTCGACTCACGCACATCGGCGCGGCGATGGCCGATTTGCTGTCGAAACACGGCGAGGAAGTCGATTTGACCATCGGTATCGAGAAGGCTGGCGCGCCGCTCGCGACCGTGGTCGCGCGCGAACTCGACACTGACCTCGGCACCTACGCTCCCCGCAAACACCAGTGGGAGGAAGGCGACATCGACGAACACGGCGGCAGTTTCTCGCGCAACTTCGCGCAGATTCGCAACCGCGAGTGTTACATCGTAGACGACACCATCACCAGCGGGACGACGATGGGAGAAACCATCGAGGCCATCGAAGACCGCGGCGGTGAACCGGTCGCTTGTATCGTCCTCGCGGACAAGCAGGGAATCGAGGAACTGAACGGCGTTCCGGTCTACTCGCTCGTACAGGTCATCGGCGTCGGAAGCGACGAATAGCTATAAACAATCCTTCCACGGAAAAATATTCATTCTGACCGATATTTTCGAAGGCACGAGTGGTAACCGGGTTCTCATCGGAATCCTCCTCGTCAGATTCGAGTCCCGACCGCGCCGCATCCGCGAAGAGGAAACCCCGCCTGCCGATTGCCAACCGGGAAGAACTATCGACGCCGGAATCACGGTCCCGCGCGATTACGACACGGTAACCGTCGTCGTGGATGGTGAAATGGTGACCACCATCGAGGGCTACGACGGGTCGTTTGCCCGGTACGGAACGATACAGACGACCGGATGACTCGGTCGCAACTTCTTTGCGCCGGGGGTGCCTACGCAAGCGTATGACGTTCACACCCGGAGAACAGCTTTCCGCCGAAGAGGTGGAAGAACGGGTCAATTCCACGCTCGAAAACGAGGAGGTCGTCCTGTTCATGAAAGGAACGCGGATGATGCCCCAGTGCGGTTTCTCACAGCGCGCGCTCGAACTTATCGGGAAACACCGCGACGAGTTCGAGACGGTAGACGTTCTCGACAATTTGGACGTCTACCGAGAGGAACTGTCCGAACACAGCGGTTGGGAGACGATTCCACAGACGTTCGTCGATGGCGAGTTCATCGGCGGAAGCGACATCCTCGCGGAGATGGAAGAACGGGACGAACTCGGCGAAACGCTTCGAACCAACTAATGTCATTTCGATGGTTGCACACGCAACCGAAAGGGTAGCCCCTATAAGTTCGGGGCACGTAGTAACGAACGTACAGCCGACGGGAGATGGAACTCACGACCACAAAT
This sequence comes from Haladaptatus pallidirubidus, assembly GCF_020700235.1. Taxonomy (GTDB): domain Archaea; phylum Halobacteriota; class Halobacteria; order Halobacteriales; family Haladaptataceae; genus Haladaptatus; species Haladaptatus pallidirubidus. The sequence continues at coordinate 2,865,297 of NZ_CP085301.1, forward strand.
GAGCCAGGTATACCGACTACATTCGACGCTCGAACTGCCGCTTGAAACTGTCTACGACCACTTTGAAAGCGAACCCCCACTACCGGATGGAATCGACAGCGTCGATATTACCCGCCGGAACAACACGCTTATCATCAGCGCTGTCTCGACGGACGAATCCATCAGCAAATACACGCCGACGGCGCAACTGAAAGCCAGCGTCTCGGAGACACGGGTTTTCACCGAAGAGGAGGAGGCGCGGCGCAACGCTCCGCGATGGGGTGCGGACGCCGAGGACGAAGAAGAAGAAGAACCGACCGGCGAACTCATCGAGATGGCCGCGTTCAAAGGCGACCGGGAGACGGTGCTTCAGAACAGCGCGCTTCAGTATCCGATGTTCGAGGTGCTCTGTACCCTCGCTCGCCAAGCCGAGAAGGGGACGCTTACCGCGATTGCGGAAGTAGACGGCGATTTGGAAGCGACTCGCATCGTGGACGGCGACGACCGACCGGCCTCCATCGAAGTGGTGGAGGGGCCGCGAAATGAAAACTCCTCGTCCAGCGGCGTGAACTGGCGCGACAACAAATTCATTTCGTAATCTCGCGCTCTGGGTTCGTATCCGGACAAAAGCGGTGAGCCACTGCGCGCCGTGATTTATCCTTTCTATCGTAAAATTCGAATCCAGCACCGTACTAACCTAAACGGTTCTTCATGCGGAGCCGAAAAGCACTTTAGCGAGGTAATTATATCTAATTACGAGTCATGGCAGACGAGTTTCCAGACTATCTCAACGTAGACTACAGCGATGGTGAAGGCGAAAACCCCGAGGATTACCCCTCGCTCGAACACAAAGTAGAGAAAGCCATCGAGGTCACGAAGAAAGGTCTCGAAGAGTACGACAACCCCGCCGTGATGTGGACGGGTGGCAAAGACTCCACGCTCACGCTCTACTTCATCAAGGAAGTGGCGGAGCGCTACGATTTGGAGGTTCCACCGGCGGTCTTCATCGACCACTTCCAGCACTTCCAAGAGATTCACGACTTCGTCGAGCACTGGGCCGACGAATGGGATTTGGAAGTCATCTACGCCCGCAACGAGGACGTTGGCGACTACGTTGACGAACACGGCCTCGAACCGGGCGACGACATCGAAATCGGTGAACTCTCCGAACACAACCAGCACCACGTCCGCGACCTCCTCGAATACGAGGAGGACACCTTCCCGTTCCTGCTCGACACTTACGTCGGCAACCACCTGCTGAAAACCGTCGCACTGAACGACGCGCTCGAAGAGTACGACGTGGACGGCGTCATCTCCGGCGTGCGCTGGGACGAACAGGAAGCCCGCGCCGACGAGACGTTCTTCAGCCCGCGCCACGACCCCGAAATCTACCCGCCGCACGACCGCATTCAGCCCATCCTCCACTTCGACGAACCGGCCGTTTGGGACGCGTTCTGGTACTTCGTCGTGCCGGACACCGTCGAGGAGTACCCCGACGACGGCTACGTCCCACAGGGATTCGACGACCTGCCGGACGGCGTGACGCAAGACGACATCCCCGTCTCGCCGAAGTACTTCGAAGGGTTCCGCTCGCTCGGCAGCGAAGTCAGCACGCAGAAAAGCGACCAGGAACCGGCATGGTTGCAGGACATGGAGAACACGACCGAGCGTGCAGGACGCGCCCAGGACAAAGAAGACCTGATGGAGCGTCTGCGCGACCTCGGTTACATGTAAAGACCGCCTTTTAACTACACCTTTACGACGGTCGCAGGAAAGCACGGCGGTGACCGCCATCGCCGTGCTTGCTGGCTTCTTCACGGGCGTCGCCCGTGAAGGAACGAGATTGCTTCGCTCTCTCGCATTTCCTGTAAAAGCTGAACCAAAATCTCCTTCGCTTCACTCCGTTCCGCTCAGCCGTCGGCCCGTTCGTTCGTCACTGTGTTCCTCACTCGCGGAGAGCGAACTGGCGGTTGACGGATGTGGAGGTTGCAGACCCTTGGCGACTGTGTCGCGTGCTGACTGCTGACGGTTGTGAAAATCGTCGATTTCACCTGTCAGTGAAAATACGCGGAAATCCGGCGGTTGTGTCGATTGCTTACCACGCCCTCGTTTCACTCGGTCGCTGGTCAGTCGGGTCGAGTAAATCGTTCGTGCTTATCGCATCGCGCGGTACTCACCGTGTTTCACGCCGAGGAAGAGCGTCAGCATGCCGAAGACGGCCAGTCCGCCGAGAACCATCATCACGGTGCTAGTGATCATCGGACTCATGAACGTGCCGACTGCGATGATACCGAACAGTACCAGAAAGACGAGTACAGTTTTCGTGGTGTCGAACTCCATATCGGACAGTTAGGCGACCGAACAAAAAGCGTTACTCCGATTTCGGCCGCATGAGATTCGCCAGCGTCACTAAGAATCCAAGTATCCAACCCAGCGGCACCGCGATGCCGAACCACATGCCGACGAAGGCCAACCCTTCGAGGTCGAATTGCGCGCGGAGAATCTCGTTAATTCCGCGGTAGTCGAGGACGTTGTCCAGCAACCACACCGCCAGCGTTTCGCTGTTCGGGAAGACGACTTCCGAGAGCGTCGGCGAGTACAGCGCGGCGACCATGGGGGGCAAGAACAGGGCGGTCATGCCGAAGGGGTAGGCGAACAACACGGTGGTAATCCGGCCCCCGTAGCGACTGGTGAGGTACGCAAGCACTGCGGCGATGGTAGCAACGCCCCCGGCGGCGGTGACGGCGTAGAATCCTTCGGTGGAAAAGCGGACTCGGGCCAGCGCTGCCAGTCCGCCCCAGATGAGCACCGAGAGCAGGATGACGCCCAGAACGCCGAGGCTCGCCGCCGTGCGGTCGATGCGGCTCGTGTAGTACCGCGTCGCAAAACCGAACAGGACGAACGGGTAGAGCAGAGCGACGACGAGCGTGCTGACCACGCCCCACGCACGATAGGCTACTTTCCCTGCCGTACTCTGTGGCGTCCACTGCCCGAGCACCGAGTGGGTCTGCTGTCGCTGTCGTGGAAAGAATAGCGACATCCATTCGGTGTGTAACTGCTGTAAAGCGTATCGTATCGCATCGAGGAGACCTCCCTGACTCGTCCCGCGTGACATACTGAAATTTGATTCGGCCAGCCGATATGAAGGTTCTCCTTACTGGTTGCAAAAATAGTCAGAAATAGAACTGGAGTACTCACTCCGGTCGCCGGCCGGAATGGCCCGGATAGTCGCGTTCGAACCGGTTTTCTATTTCCTGCTCGCCGAATTCGATGATGACTGGTCGTCCGTGCGGACAGGCGTAGGGATTGTCACAATTGTCCAGTGCGGACAGCAGACTCACCACATCCCCCTCACGAAGCGAGGTGTTTCCGGTAATCGAGGGATAACACGCCAAATCGGAGATGAGGGTGTCGGCGACCGCCGCCGCCGAATTTCGGTCGCGTTCGTCCGAGTCGGTCGAGACGAACTCGCCGAGAACGTCACGCAGGAGTTCCGACGACAGCGTTTCGCTGAGAACGGCGGGAACCGTCGTCACTTCGACTGTTCGCTCGCCGGTGAGCGCCGCGTGGAAACCCAATCGCGCCAGCGCCTCTTCGTACTCGTCGAACAGCGCGGCCTCCGCCGCCGTCAGTTCGAATTCGACCGACGAGGCGAGCACCTGCGTCGTCGTGTCGCCCTCGAACTTCTCGCGCAGTCGCTCGTAGTTCACGCGCTCGTCGGCGGCGTGCTGGTCGATGAGTACCAATCCGTCCGGCGTTTCGGCGGCGACGTACGTGTCGTGCAGTTGTCCGAGAACGCGCATCGGCGGCAGTCGTTCGAACTCCCCTTCCGCCGGTTCGGACGATTGAAACGCGTCGGTCAGCGTATCCGTTTCGGTCGCCGCGCGGAATTTTCGTTCGGGTTTTCTAGCGGATTGGGGCCGTGATTCTCGACGGTTCGGATTTCGGTTTGCGGTGTTTGGGATTTCACCCGCGGTTGACTGGGTTGCGCTCGCGGTTGTCGTCTGCTGGTCGATACCCGAGGACTCTGCATCCGTGGCGCGCGATTTCGCGTTCGAGATTTCAGGTGACGTATTCGATTCACGACGCTCACCGCGATTTTCGCCCGCGGAATCGCTCAACCGCGATTCCTGCCCGTTTGCGACTCCCGAATCGGTCCCGTTTTTTTCGGGGTGTGGCGGCCGTGATGACCGGTCTGTCAGTTCGTCCCCGTCTGCGCTCAAATTCCCGTCGTCAGCGGCGGTATCGAGTTCCGACTGTACCTCGGGTACCACGTCGGTTTCGTCCGGTGCTGAACGTCCTCGGGGTGCGGACGACCGAATCAATCCGTCGTCGAGAAGCGCGTTCGCTATCGAATCGCGAACCGTCTCCCGAACGCTCGCTTCGTCGCCGAACCGAACCTCCATCTTTCGCGGGTGGACGTTCACGTCCACGGAATCGCCCGGAACGGACAGAAAGAGGACGGCGAACGGATAGCGATCGGGCGCAAGCTGATTTCCGTAGGCGGCGAGGACGGCCTCCCGAACGACCGACGAGCGCACGTAGCGCCCGTTGACGTAGGTGGCGACGTACTCCCGCGTGCTTCGGGTGGTTTCTGGATGGCTGACGTAGCCCGAAACGGTGAGGCCATCACCGTCTTCGTCTCCCTCGCTTCGCTCGTTCCCCACGGCAATCATCGCGGTGGCGACTTCGCGTCCGTAGACGGACAGAATCGCGGACTGAAGGTCGCCCTGTCCGGTCGTCGAAAATATCTCCCGGCCGTCGTGGTCCAGTGAAAACGCCACGTTCGGATTCGCCAGCGCGTACTGCGTGACGACTCGGTTGACGTGCGAGAACTCGGTCGAATCGGTTTTCAGGTACTTCTCGCGCGCCGGGGTGTTGAAAAACAGGTCGGTAACCTCCACTGTCGTCCCCGCCGGTCTGCCCGCCGGTTTGATTTCCTCTGCTTTTCCTCCCGCGAGCCGGAGTTCTGTCCCCGCTTCGCCGCCCCTCGGTTTCGTTCGAATGGTGAGTCGGGAAACCGCGCCGATGGTGTAGAGGGCCTCCCCACGAAATCCGAGGGTCGCGACCCCTGATTCCAAATCGTCTATGTCCCGTATCTTGCTCGTCGTGTGTTCCTCCACGGCGAGTTGCACGTCTTCCTCACTCATGCCGATGCCGTCGTCCTCGATGGCGATTCGTTCCGTGCCGCTGCCGTCGATTCGCACCGAAATTCGCGAGGCGTTCGCGTCGAGGCTGTTTTCGACCAATTCTTTCACCACGGAGGCGGGCCGCTCGACGACCTCTCCCGCCGCGATTCGCTGAACCGTTTGCTCGTCCAGCGACCGAATGGTTTGCTCCCCGTCGCTCATTTATACAATCGTTTCATCCCGGCGTCTTCAAGGTTGAGGTGTTCGTCGGATGGAATTTGAAGCGCGAAAATCGGCGGGATTCGAACGACCGTGTGGCGCGGGTACGATTGTGGGTTTTTGAGTCAGCAGTTGTTAGCGACTGCTCCGAACCGGGTAACAGAATCGCACTGTTCCGTTACGGTGGGGGTCTTTGGATACGACAATACCAAAAACGCGCTCAAAATCACCGTTCCACACTTCTCGGGAATCTCCTCCGATCACTCCCCGAAAAGCCGTAACGCTTACTCAGGTTCGCAACGTGTTACTAATTAACATGCAGACGTTCACCGAAGTGTTAGAAATCGTCGCCCTCGGGAATCACGTTCGCATCGAACTCACAGACGGAACCACCTACGAGGGGCCTGCGAGTCCCATCGACTATATGCCCGACGACCGCTTTCGACTCGAAATTGAGCCGCGCCACGGGGGAATCCGGCGGTGTGAGGTCAGTTCGGTGTGTATCGATGGGAAATGGGAAACTCCCGAGGTTCGTCACTATAGCCTCGGTGACGACGACTGGGTCGTTGCGGGGGAAGCCGACGGTATCGAAATCACGCGGTAGCTATCGTCGCCGCGGCGATGCTTCAAAACGCGCTCACGAACTTGGTTCGCAGGTTACGGCTCGACCGGATAGGTTACGCAGGAGCGAATCCACGCATCCGAGTTGTCGGGGTCGTACACCATGATGATTCGGTCTGCGCCGTTGGTGTATTCGGTCTGTTGAACGTCTTCTGTTGGTCTATCTTGCTCGGTTGACATTTGGAATGGATTGATTCGGTGGTTCTGTAGTGGGGTTAGGCGGTTACTCACCGGTCGTTTCTTTACCGGTTCTATGATTGCTCTCGGTTCCACGCTTCTTGGCACGTTTCATCGCAGAACGAATGGAGGACGACGGATCCGTTTTCAGTGGTTTCCGTGACGATGGGAAACCAATCCGTCGTCTCGATGGGCGACCCACAGTGAGAACAGATCGGTGTTCCCATCGGGGACGCGGCAGTGGTACGGTCATCCGATTTTCTGTCGTCCGTCTCTTCGTTCATGTATCGACTGGCGACAAACGCTTCGCGGCCACGACTCGATTATCGGTGATGGTCACCTCGCATCCCGCGACAGTGAAACTGACGCTCGATTTGATGTCTCGCGCGGCCGTCGGCGTCGGTTGAAACAGTCGGTCGAGTGCATCCGGGTCGATGGTGTCGTACAGCGGAGAATCGAGTTCGAGGGGGTCGACACCGTTTACCCGCGAGATGGCGTGTATGACCGCCTCGCTGACGCGACCATCCGTAATCGGCGTCTCGACGGTGTTTGCTCGTTCGTTCATGCGTTCTACGACGTGACCCACGTGCAGTATCGGCAAAGCGATTCCAGCTAGCTATGCAGTAGCAAGGGACACCCCCGGCTAGCTATCTAGCACGTTAGTTTCGTAGAGTTGGTCGAACAGTTTTCTCTGTGCCGACCTGAGGTGGTTGATGAACGTCGGTTGTGTGATGTCGAGGGAGGCCGCGACTTCCTGTCCCGTCGTACTTCGGGGCGAATCGAAGAAACCGCTCAGATACGCGGTTTCTAACACCTGTCGCTGGCGGTCGGTCAGTCGCTCCTCAAACGCGGCGCGGCACGTTTGAACCGTTTGTACCGGTCGTTCTCTGTTCCTTCGCGCGGCGAGTCCGAGATCCGGATAGCGCGCTCGTAACGTTTCGACGAACTCCCTGACTTCCGTCGTGTGCGGCACGTTAACAACTGCTCGAATTGACTGTTCGGTCGCCGTAATCGACTCCGGCACGGCCCCTCGTTCGACCAATGCCGAGGCAAACAGCGGTTCGGTGACGGTCACCTCGAACAGTGATTCCTCGTCGCGTTCGCTGACGAGCCGACTGTTCGTCACCCCGACTACGTCGCCGAGATATGACTGCACTGCTTCGACATCCGTCTCGGAAATCGTGATGAACAGATGGTCGGCGTCCTCGTCTCCTGCTACCACACCCTCATACGTGACGCGGCAGTCGAAACTGGCCGCAAGCCGCTGGAGCAAATCGTCTGAGTCGTGGACGCGCAAATCGAGTTCGACGGTTCGATCGGTCAACAGTCCCCGTTTCGTTTCGATGGCGTTGATGGCGTAGGCGATGGTTTCGCCCAGTTCGGAAAACACCGCCCGCGACAGCGCGTCGAAGGCATCGGGTCGGTTGGCGTATACTGCCAACACGCCGTAGGAGTAGTCCCGATAGACGAGCGGGATGCCGACGACGGACTGGTAGCCGCGCATGAGCGACTCGGGTCGCCAGCCATCGCTTTGAAATCCTGCGGTGGCACCTGCTACGTCCGCCACGTTTTCGATTACGGTCAGGGCGTCACTTTGTACTGTCGTCACGGCGGGCTCTCCTCTATTTTCCATCGCCGAATCGTCGTCCAGCGCGAGCGAGACGCTGTCCAAATATCCGCGTTCGGTTCCCGCCCACGCCTCCGGGATTACCTGTGATGCGGTTTCGTCGGGCCGCCCGACCCACGCCATCGCGAATCGGTCGGTTTCGACGAGACGTTCACACACCTCGTTGACCACGTTGGAACGCGAGTCCGCGAGGACGAGCAGATGCTCGATGTCGCGAAGCAGTTCCGTCGTTTCGTGAAGCCGTTCGAGCCGCTTCGTCTGCTGTTCGAGTTCCTGCTCCCGTTCGCGGAGGGCGGATTCCCGACTCACGCGGTCGAGTGCGGCCTGCGTCGTCGCGGCGAAAATCGTCGCCAGTTCGATGGCGTCTGCTTCGAAAGTTGCCGTTCGGTCATCAACAGAGATGAACACGCCGTGGTTTCCGAGCGGGACGTACAAGCCACTCCTGAGGCGCGTATCCTGATTGTAGACGTGTTCCGATTCGCGCACGTCGTCGAACACTCGGGTCTCTCCCGTGACGAACACCTGCCACGCGATGCTCTCGCCCGCCTCGAACGGCGTCGGTTCACCGACGAGTTTCGGTACGTCGTCGGAATGCGCCACCGGCCTCAGCGCGTTCGTCTCCTCGTCGAATAGGTAGACGGCTACGCCGGGAAGTCCGAGAACCGATGCACCGACCTCCGCGGCGATTTGCGCGACTGTTTCCGTTGACTCGGCATCGAGCATCTCCTGTGTCGCCGTGTGGAGCGCCGTGAGCACCTGCTCGTGACGTATGCGTGCAGTGACATCCATCGAAACGCCGATGACGCCAGTCACCTCGTCGTCATCCCGAATCGGCTGATACCACGTTTCGAAATACGCGTCGTGCATCTCGTGAATCGTATCGAACGACTCGCCCAACAGCGCCCGCTCGATGTCGGCAATGGCCGCGGGATAGTCGGACAACCAGTCGAAAATCGAGTCACCCACGGCATCCCCTGCGTCTGCATCGAACGCCGACAGCCCTCGCCCTTCGGATAGCGTGAACGTTCCGTCGGCATCGACGGCGAACAGAACGACCGGAACGTTCTCGACCACGGTTCTGAGCCGCTCTTCGTTCTCGCGGAGCGTGCGCTCGCGCTCGACTCGTTCTGTGATGTCGCGGACGACGCCGACGGTTTTCCCCCCCCGTGACTCGTCGTCCGTCGGAAGCGGTTTGAAGCGGAGTTCCACCGGAATTTCGTCGCCATTCGCGGAACGAAGGTTTATCGTCGTCGCTTCCGTTTCTGCCTCACCGGACAGTATCCGCCTGCGCAAACGTGTCGTTTTCGCAAGCGTCTCTTCGCTCGTTATTAGTTCCGGCGTGCTCCCCAGTAGTTCGTCACGACCGTAGCCGGTCATCGAAACGAGCGCGTCGTTGGCGGACGTAAACCGGAACTGCTCGTCGGTCGTATAGATGCCATCGCTGACCGTTTCCACGATGGTTTCGTAGCGCTCGAGTTCCCGTTCGCGCTCTTTTCGCTCGGTAATATCCGTATACACGCCATACGACCGCTCGCCCGACTCACCCGGCCGAATCGGAATCGACCGCAGGAAGAAATCGCGAACGCCGTTGGTTGTTTTACGCCTCACTTCCCGCTCTATGTACTCCCCCGTTTTCGTCCGCTGGTTGATGTCGCTCGCCTCCGCCGCGAGCTCCGATGGGACGACTACGTTGTCGATTGGCTGACCGACCATTTCCTCGGAGACGCCGAAGCACTCTTCGAATGCGGCGTTCACTGCCCGAATCATCGGCGTCTCACCGTCATACTCACAGTATGCGATGGCATCACCCGAATTTTCGAACATCGCCGTCACTCGGTCGCGTTCGATTTGGAGTCGTCTGTCGCGTTCGACCCGTTCGGAAATGTCGCGCATGACGCCGACCGTCCCCTTGAAATTCCCGTCTTCGACCGGCAATGCGGTGAATCGAACTTCGACAGGAACTTCTTTATCGTCGGTAGTTCTAATGGGAATTTCGTACCTCCCAACGTCGATTTCACCGGCGAGAAGGCGTTCTCGCTGTCGAGTCGCTTTTGCGACCGTTTTTTCGTCCGCGATAAGAGATCCATGTGCTCCGACGAGTTCGTCCCGACTGTATCCCGTCAGTTCTTCCATCGCCTCGTTGACCGAGAGGAACCGAAGCGAATCGTCCAAGGCGTAGATTCCGTCGCCGACCGTTTCCACGATGGTTTTGTAGCGTTCGAGTTCCTGCTGTCGATTCTTTTCCTCGGTGATATCCCTCGAAAACACCGTTACGCCATCCGAGGACGGATAGAGCCGCGTCACCATCCACGTCTCCGTTTCCGGAAGGTACTCTTCGAACGTTTTCGATTGCTGTGTTTTCAGTGCAACGTCGATTTCGTCGTGCAGTTGGGTTTTGGCGGCCTTCGGAAACTGCGTCCAGATGTGTTTTCCGAGTACCGAACTTCCGTCGTGGCCCCATTCGGCCGCAGAGGCGTACCACTGCTCGTTTACGTAAACGTAGCGCAGTTCGGTATCGAGCGCGTAGATTATCGTATCGACGCGATCCAATGTTTCTCGATGCTTTTCGGATACGCTCGCTTCCGTGACGACCGCGAAGAGAAGGTCGGTTTCCGGAAGACGAACGATTCGACAGTCACCGAGCCGAGCGTGGTTCTCTTCCGTGTCGAACGCTGCAACGAAGGATGCTTCGCCCTCATCGAGGGCAGTCTGTACGCCGGTTTCGAACCGCGCCCGGTCGGATGCGACGACGAGGTCTTTCGCACGCCGTTCGACCAGGTCGGAATCGGATCGCCCGGTCAGGTCGGTCATGCGGCGTGACCACCACGTGAGCGGTTCGTCGCGTTTGAATGCGAAAGTACACAGTGCCTCGTCTATCGCTGAGAACAGCAGAGAAGACGAACCCTCTTCGTCACATAACCACGACGCGACAGCACCGAATCCGCCGCCATCGAGCGATGTCTGTTTGTCGGGAAACGAAATCATGTCGGTTTGTGCTCCTCGCCATCATCAGAAGCTACGCGCAGAGAGGGTCGGCACGGTCATGAATCCGTTGCCGACCGCAACGCGAAGTTGGACTGTTGTCAAAATCCGTCCGTCGTTCCAGCGGACTTATCCACATCAAACCCGAATCGAAGATCGATGGAGCGAAGCGCGGCAATCGAGCGCGTCGAGGAACTCGTCGAGACGGTCGAGAACGAAACCATGCCCGTCCCCGTCCGGGAAATTTGGGTGTATGGTGATGTGGCGCTCGGTCTCGACCCTATCGACCGACTCGACGTGTACGTGACGAAGGACATTCTGCTCCGAAACGACGACGCCGACCGCGAAAGAGAGTTCGTTGACACTCACGGCCTGAAAGGTATCGGGAAGACGGTTCGTGCGGAGTGGGCCGACGACCATCCCGACCTCATTCGGGCGAACGACAATGGCTACGCCGCTCCGGAGAAATGTCTAGCGGCGCATCTACTGCCCGAAAACGAACCGGTTCACCTCGAAGTCTGCAATTCGAGTTTCGAGGACAACGTCACCCAACGATTGCGAGGTGCGATGGCCCGCGACGCCTACGAGCAAATCCTCGACCCAAGAGGGGTCTGTCTCTGGGTCGATGGTCATCGAAGTACGGAGGCACTTCGGAAATTGCGGGAAAGCGAGTTCGCCTTTCCGACGCTCCCGGCCGCGTTGGAGATGCTCGGGATGAACGAAGAGAAAACCGATGCGGCCGCGGAAGCGGTCGAATCATATCGACGGCGACAGGACGGCACGACCGTTCGCGGTGACGTGGTGTAACCGACAGAATCGGCTCTCGAACTTCGGCTCTGTAATCGATTGGCGAACAGACGGCACTTTTCGTTCGCGTGGGGGGCGTGCCGCACAACGTCCTCGACCACCAACGCGACCGGTTTCAGGTCACGTCGGGATTGGTCGCGGTTTCGTATTTAAGTCCTCGGCGGATTGTACGGTCTTAGCCTTCGAATCCATCCTCGAACCGGAACGTTCCATTTCGCTGGACTACCTCCCCATCGACTTCGATGAACGAATCTTCGCTCATATCGACAATCATATCGAGATGAGTCGCGCTCCCGTTGTACGGTTGTCCCTCCGGAACCGTCTGCCGAATGGCCTTCCCGATTGCGAGGTGGATGGTGTCGCCCATCTTCTCGTCGAAGAGCATGTTGTAGGTGAATCGGCCGATATCGCGGTTCATGCCGACGCCGAGTTCGCCGAGTCGGCGCGCGCCCTCGTCCGTGTCGAGAACGCCCGCGAGCACCGCCTCGTTCTTTTCGGCGCTGAAATCGACGACCTCTCCCTCCTCGAATTTCAGCCACACGTCTTCGATTTCCCGACCCTGATGAATGAGCGGTTTCTCGAACAGCACTTCGCCCTCGACGGAATCGGGCACTGGTGCCGTGAACACCTCGCCACCGGGGAGGTTTTTCTCGCCGTAATCGTTGATGGTCTTCATCCCTTTGACGCTCATTTGCAGGTCGGTGGCGTCGCCGGAGATAATCCGAACCTCGTCCCCGGCGTCGAGGATTTCGACCATCTCCTGCTGGAACTTGCGCTGTTCGTCCCAGTCTTTGTTCACCGCGCCGTAGACGAACTCCTCGTAAGAATCGGTGCTCATCTCGGCTAGTTGCGCCTCGCCGGGCGCGGGAAACTGTGTTCCAACCCATCGCTTACCCATTCGTTCCTGTTGAACAGGCGCGGTAGCAGTTCTGTAGGCCGCGATCTTCTCGGACGGAACGTCGCTCATCTCCGCCGCGTTCTCCGATCCCTTGATGATGATGACGGCATCTGTTTTCTCCATCTCCGCGAGCGACTGCTTCGGCAGTTCGAAATCGTCCTCGTCACACGCCCGATGAAATGCTCGGTCGGCCCGCGAACTCCGCATTGCGAGCGAGGGTTTCGCGCCACGCTCGCCGAGTTTTTTGTAGAGAGCGACGGCGAGGTCCTCCGCCACAGTTGGGGCGGCGACTCGGACAGCATCCCCCTTTTCGATGCTCACCGAATGATCGACGATAATCTCGGCATGCTCGTGGATTCGTGGATCCATATCTCAGCGTGAACCATCGCCGTGATAACGGTTTTCGAATCGAACTCGCCTGTCCGACTCGTACCCATTCCGCCAGCTGTCTGGACTCACACCCGCCCGGTCGTGACGTAAAACGGAACGACCTCTGCTCGCCGATACTCGTTCGCCTGCATCTGTTCGATGGCAGACCGCCCCATTTCGCGCCACTCCGCGCGCAGCCGTTCGTATTCACCGGACGAAAGTGGCTTGGTTATCGTCTCCCGTCGCTCGTCCAGCGCATCCGCGGCCGCTTTCTTTTCCGCGGCTTCGAGGTCGCGCGCCGAGTACGGCGGCGCGACCGTCTTGGCGTGATGGTGTGTTCGGGTCGAAACGTCGGTGAGACCGACTTTCTCGAACGCTTCTCGCGTTCCTTCGCCGCCGAGCGCAACGTCCGTGTCCACGCCCTTCACGTATGCTGCGCGGGCGCGGCGCGACAGGTCACCCTCCGCGGGAACGGTCGATTCGACCGACACGGCCGAGTTGTCCGGTTCGATTGCGGCCACGAGGTCGGACGAAATGCGGGCGAACTCTCGAACGGCACGTCTCGGGTCGGGGAGATTGATGAGCAGTGCTTGACAGACGACGAGGTCGAAACTGTCGTCCGGAAACGGCAGTCGGTGGGCGTCGCCCGTAACGACCGAGACGTGCTCCTGTGCAACCGACAACAGCCGCGGGTCTGCGTCCGTGCCGACCACTTTACCCGGCGTTTCCTCGGCGAGAACTCGGGAGAGTTCGCCCGTTCCACAGCCGACGTCCAGCACGCGTTTTCGGGAGTCTAGTTCGAGGGCGGAAAGCGTCTCGCGGGACTCCCACATCCCCTCTCGCGTTCGTTCCAGATAGTCGGCGGAGAATTCTCGCATGAACGATTTCTTATTCGGGTTTTGAACGGGGACGGCAAAAACGGGACGGTCTCTCGCCACCCGGGCGATGATTGTCACCGGACGATTGCCATCGGATGTTTACCGACATACTAAGGTTGATACGCGAACGCCGACCTACGGTGAAGTAGTGTCGTCATCACGCACCGATTTCCTCTCCGGAGTTCGAGTTTCTTTGCCGATCATGCTCGGCATCATCCCGTTCGGGATGGTCGCCGGTGTCGCCGCGGTGAACGCCGGTATGCCCGCGCCGCAGGCGCTCGCCATGTCCGTCTTCGTCTTCGCCGGGGCGTCGCAACTCGCCGCGGCGGACCTCATCGGACGGAGCGCGCCTGCGGCCGTGGTCGTGCTAACCGTGCTTATCATCAATCTCAGGATGATGATGTACAGCGCGTCAATCGCGCCGTATTTCAAACGGCAATCGGCGCGCTGGAAGGCGGGGCTGTCGTACTTCCTTACCGACCAAGCCTACGCGGTTTCGTTGATGAAGTTCGAACAGAACGAGGAGACGAATCGGCGCTGGTACTACCTCGGCGTCGGCGCTACGCTCTGGGTAACGTGGCAAATCGCCACCGTCGCCGGAATCGTTCTCGGCGCGAGCGTCCCGTCCGAGTGGCACCTCGATTTCGCGGTGCCGCTCGTCTTCCTCGCGGTGCTCGTGCCGAGCGTCACCGGCCGTGCGACCGTGGTCGCGGCGGTCGTCGGCGGCGGAACCGCCGTCGCCGCAAACGGACTGCCGTTCAACCTCGGCCTCGTGACCGCCGCGGTCGTCGGCATCGTCGCGGGACTGCTGACCGAGGAGGTGGCCTGAATGCCGCAGACGAACTTCGGGTCGGAGATGTTGTGGCTCATCATCGTCGCGGCGGGTCTCGGAACGTACCTGATTCGGCTGTCGTTTATCGCCTTTTTCGGGCGATTGGACGACATTCCGGAGCGCGTCGAGCAGGCGCTCAGGTTCGTCCCCGCGGCGGTGCTTTCCGCGTTGGTCGTCCCGCAGTTCGTCTACGCCGATGGCGCAATCGCGCTCTCAGCGGACAATCTGCGACTGTTCGCGGGCGGATTGGCGATTCTCGTCGCGTGGAAAACGGAGGACATTCTGGCTACGTTGGTCGCCGGAATGGGCGCGCTGTGGCTGTTGAGTTTCCTGTTCGGCTAAAAATCGAATCCGGGTCTCTCTCTACTGGCTTTGCAGCGACCGGCGAATCGTCACGACGATTGCGACGACGACACAGACGACAGCGACCGCCGTGATGATGGGATCTCCCGTCGAGTCGAATCGCCATCCGAAGACGGTGTAGCCGACGAGTCCGACGACGAACGCCAGCAAACCGACGAGTTGGAGGGCTTTAGACTGGGAACGCATAGTCGATAGTTGTTCGTGTGGCTACAAAAATGTTGGTCGCGTTTACTTTTCGCGCAGTTCCTTCACGCGTTCGATGTTCCACGCGAAGCCCTTCCCGTTCTCGGTCGGCGTTTCGAGGACGAGCGGCACGTCTTCGAGCTCCGGATAGTTGATGAGCGTCTCCATCCCTTCATCACCGATGAGACCTTTGCCGATGTGGGCGTGTTCGTCCTTGTTCGTGCCGCACTCGTGTTTCGAGTCGTTCAGGTGGATACATTTGAGGCGTTCCAATCCGACGACTTCGTCGAACTCCTCGATGGTTTCCTCGACGCGCTCGGAGGTGGAGAGATCGTAGCCCGCCGCGAAGGCGTGGGCCGTGTCGATACAGACGTCGAGATCTTGTTCCGAGGCGGAGAGCACCTGTGCGAGGTGTTCGAAATCGCCGCCGAGTTTCGTCCCGCTCCCGGCGTCGCTTTCGATGAGCACGGTGACGTCGTCCGGGATATCTAGCTCGTCGAGCGCGCTGGCGGCGTTTTCGAGTCCGCCTTCGACGCCCGCTCCGGTGTGCGCGCCGAGGTGGACGTTCACGTACTCGACGCCGAGCTTGTCCGCGGCATCGACTTCCTTCTGCATGCTGTCGATCGCCTTCTCGCGGAGATCGTCTTTCGGCGTGCAGAGGTTGACGAGGTACGAGGAGTGGATGACCCACGGGCCGTCGAGTTTTTCGGCCGTTTCTCGCCTAAATAGCTCCGCCTCTTCGTCGCTGATGTCCGGGTCTTTCCACACTTGTGGAGATGTCGTGAATATCTGCCCGCAGTTGCCCCCGAAGGTGACCTGCCGGGTAACCGCGTTGGCGATGTTGTCGTGCGGCGGCTTCGAATCGTCGCTCGAAACCTTCGAACTCGAAATGGACACGTGTGCTCCGACTCGCATATTCGCTGACTAGTAATCCGGGGGTCAAATGCACTTCGAAGCGCCTCCGACCCGTAAATCGACTGCACGAAACGCTGGCGTGTGTCCGATTCCGATGACCCGCCGGTCGCGGATGCGGCACCCGATTTTAGCGCGCCGTTCGTCACCGACGACAGAGGCGTCGAAGAAACGTCGTTCGCTCCTCGCAGACAGACCGATATTATCGCCGTTTTACACGAACGATTTCACCTTCGACCGTATCGACGAATGGCGTTCGTTCCGCGAGTCGAAGACGAGCGGATCGGCCTTCATCGGACTGCCCCGACTGCGGAACACGAACCGAGGCCGAAATCTCATCGGAGGGCGAACACATTGCGGCCCGCTGTGCCAACTGCAGTGGCGAAACGGGCCGATTTACGCGGTAGGGTCGTCGCGGCGTTTCGTCCACGATTCGCTCTCGAATTTGATTCGTGCGTGCTCGCGTCCGCGAACCAACTCGCCGTCCGTCCACTCACCCTCATCCGCTTCGGCCCACTCCTGTAACGCGGATTCGACGGCGGTGACAGCGTCCTCGCGGTCGATACTCACTCGTTCGTTTATCGTCGTCACGCGCTCGTGGAACGTCTCGGGCGTCGTTTCAGGATTCGAAAACGTCGAAAGGTGGCGTTCGGCGTCGAGGGCGAACTTCAGCGACCCGTGCTGAATGACTGCGTCTTTTCGTCGGTACTGTGCGTTGCCGCTGATTTTTCGGCCCCCTGCCACCACGTCGTGCGCTGGATGGAGTTCGCGGAGATAACACGCCGGTTGATGGATGACCGGCAACTTTTCCTCGGTGAATTCCGCGTTCACGTCCATGCGTTCGAAGGCGTCGAAGATGGGCTCACAGAGTAGCTCGTAAGTTTCCATCAGACTCCCCGGCAGTTCTTCGGCGGGCGCGATGATGGAGTAGGAGATGTCGCCGTAGTTGTCGTGATAGATGCCGCCGCCGCCGGTCGGTCGTCGCGTGACAGTAATTCCCTCGTTCTCACAAAACTCCCAATCGACCGTTTCGGGTTCCTGTCGGTACCCCAGCGACAGCGTGCTCGGCTCCCAGCGATACACGCGTAGGGTTCGCGGGCCGCCCGTCGCCGCGGTTTCCGCCGCGATTTCGTCCAGCGCCATATTCAGCGGGCCGTCCCGCGGCTCCTCTCGAATCAACCGCCAGTCCCTCTCCGCCAGCGTCATGGCTCGGAGTTAGGAGGGGGCGGGCAAAGCGATTGCGGACGATTCTCTTCATTCACCGTCGGCCGTCGTCTGGAATCAGTACAATCATCTAATTATTCTCTTTGCGTAACAATTCTATCCGCCTCGTGCAGGTACTCGTTCCCAGCGGCAAACGGGATGCCGTCCTCGACATTCGGACGATTCCGGCGATTACGGAACGATTTACGCCGAACTTCCTGTCGCTACTGCTGGCGCTCGGTGCGGGTGCCGCGGGCGTTCTCAGTCTCATGCGTGGCGCAGGGTCGGTGCTGGTCGGCGTGATGATTGCCGTCGCGCTCGTCCCCCCCGCGGCGACTGTCGGACTCGGTGTCGCGTGGGGAGAGTTCTGTCGTACTCGGAGCGAGCGTGAACGTACTCGTCAATCTCCTTTCGATCAACCTCACCGCACTGGCACTCTTGTGGGTGGCGGGCTATCGCCCCGAAATGTTGCGGTCTGCGGGGACGGCCCGCTCGAAAACCCTTTCGCGCATCGCGGTCATCGTCGTCGCCATCGTGGTGCTTTCGGCCGGTCTCGGTCTCGACACCTACGCGACCAACCAGACCGCCGTTTACAACCAGCAGGCAACGGGCGAGGTCAGAGAACTGTTCGTCGGCCCGCAGGCCGAGTTCGGAAATTCCGAACTCATCGAGACGAGGGTCACGTACCGTCCGCTGGATTTCTACCGCGACAATCCGGCACAATTGCGGGTCGTTGTCGACCCAACAGGTACACCGCCACCCGACCTCGCACAGCAAATAGACGACCGAGTTTCCGAACGAACCGGAAAAGAAACCGCCGTCGAAGTGGTTTTCGTCCAATCGCAGGAGTCCTCGAAATGGACCGAATAATCCACAAGTCCCCCTGATTTAACAATAATTTGTCAATCCGTCGCCGACCTTGGCCGTGACTCCCGATTCACGATCCGGACTGCTCCACTACGTCGAACTGTACGCCGCTGATTTCGAACCATCGGCCTCTTTCTGGGGATGGTTGTTCGGTGAACTCGGCTACTCCATCTATCAGGTCTGGAACGGCGGTCAGTCGTGGCAGAAGTCGGCTAGGTGGATTCATCGTACATAGCTCTCCGCGAAATTTAGGCTGCCGAGATTGATTTCGCCATCCGTCGCTCATGAGAAACATCCATACCTAAATTCAGACAATCACGAACTGGATAATTTTCGCTTCTGCCCGCCGAAGATGTTCTCCGATTGTCCCCTGTGACAGTCCGAGCTCGGCCGCCAAGTCCTGTTGCGTTGCACGCCGCGGGATGTCGTAGTATCCCGCCACGATCGCTGCCCGCACGATCTCTTTTTGCCGGTCGGTGAGTTGTGCCGCTGGGTCATCCGTGTCTGGCTGATACTCTCCTGCCCGTTCGAGACGTACGTCTATTTTATCAGGGACGCTAGCAATCATCTGCTGAAGAGCTGCATCCTCACCGAAGAGGGTGACTTGCACCCCGTCAGCAGTATCTCTCACCGGCCAGTCGATACTGATCGCTTCGGTATCGACCAGTTCGTAAAGGGTTCTTTCGACCTCGTCAGGCTCGTACTGGAGATACGCCAGCCACGCCTCACCACCTGTCACGGTACAAGAGATGATCTCTGGAGTTTCGTCTGCTATCGTTGCAACCTGATCGGCATCTCCTCGGAACTGCACGATTGCAACGGCGGTCCCATCATCGAGAAGATTGGCATACTCTATCGCTTCCTGGGTCGCGACGAGTGTGTCATCGATCCGTATCTCACTCAAACCGGTACCATCTTCCAGCATCTGTTGGTGGCCGCTCGATCGAAGGTATTCATCGGTTGGGGCGAGGACGACGGTTATGTATCTCATTATAGTCGAGTTTCACGTACTCTATCGTACTATTCGTTCTCTCTCGAATCGTGTCTCTGAATGAGAAGCTATTGACCGTCTCATACAAGTGACTGATAGCGCGGCCAGTTATAAAGCTACCAATTATAATCGGGGTAACACACGAGGACAAACGGCGTCTTTCTTTCTCTACGTGATGCAAAGGATGCAGAAGCAAGAAATCAACACAGGATGCACCGACGCTCCGAATGGAGTCACTCCACGACCAACAGACGATACGGCTGTGATCGGCGGCGGTTCAGCCGAATTGAGCGAGGGCGAAGAGCACCGAATCACTCATCTCCTGTCGTGGAAACCGACTCCGACTGACTTCCTCACGGTCGGTGGGAACGAGATCCAAGACGCGGTTCCGGAAGAAGCGAAGGAGGGAGTATGACCATGTCTACCGGAACGACCGAGACACAGAAGGCTTCCTCAAATGCGATCACGGCGAGAAACGTCGAACTCACGTACTCGGATGGCACCCGAGCGGTACGCGGTATCGACCTCAACATCCCTCAGGGTGAGTTCTTCGGGTTCCTCGGGCCAAACGGCGCCGGGAAGACTACCGCGATCAAGACGTTCGTGACGTTGCTACAGCCCACTGCCGGGTCGGTGACCGTAAACGGCTTCGACGTCACTGACGAATCCCGCGCTGTCCGCTCGTCCATCGGCTACATGGCCCAGGAAACGAGTGTCGACGAGGAACTCACCGCACGCGAAAACATCCAGTATGCGTGTGAGATGTACGGCGTTCCGCGCAGCGAGCGCGGCGACCGCATAGACGACCTATTAGATCTCGTCGATCTCGCGGATGTCGCCGACAAGCAGCCCAGGGAATTCTCCGGCGGGATGAAAAAGCGCCTCGACGTCGCGACGGCACTGGTTCATGATCCACCGCTCGTGTTCCTCGACGAGCCGACGACTGGGTTAGACCCGAGGGCGAGACTTCGCCTGTGGGAATACTTCCGTGAGATCAACGAGCAAGGGACGACGATGTTTCTCACGACCCAATACCTAGAAGAGGCCGACGAACTCTGCGACCGTCTTTCGGTGATTCAAAATGGGCGACTCATCGCCACTGATTCACCGAACGCGCTCAAATCGCAGGTCGGCGGCGACGTCCTCGATATTACGCTCGAAGATCCGACTGCCGAGACGCGTAACCGAGCCCAGCGAGTGGCACGTAACTCGGGGCTGGTCGAGAACGACACCATCGAACGCACCGACGAGGGCATCGCTATCACGTCCGAACACGCGCGTCAGGCCGGGACCGACCTCCTCGTCGCACTGCGGGACGCTGGCTTCACGGTCACGGGATTCGACGTTCGGTCGACGACCCTCGACGATGTCTTCCTCGCCATCACTGGCGAAACAGCGAGCGAAGAGACGGCCGACGAAGACGGGCCGGATGGCACCGTCCAGACGGAGGTGGGTCGATGAGTACGACCGAACCGGAGCAGGTGGCCGAACACCAAGCGGCCGGCAACAGTTTTCCTGCTGATGTGTGGGTCACGCTCAAACGCTGGCTCCGGAAAACCGTCCGTAACTCGTCTGTGGTGTTCGAGGCACTGTTAACGCCGTTCATCTTCCTGATATTATTCACGCAGGTGTTCGGACAGATTGCCGAAGGGCCGATCCAGGAGATGATTGGAGCCGACGTTACCTACATCACCTTTCTCACGCCGGGTCTCGTCATCCTCTCAGCCATGGTCATAGCCATCCACTCTGGAATGGGGTTCATCGACGACATGGAGAGTGGCATGTTCGAAAAAATACTCGTCTCACCGACCCACCGGGGGGCGATGTTCCTCGGAAAAGCCCTCGCAGATGTGATTCGAGTCATTGTTGAAACGGCGATGATTCTCGTGCTCGGATACATTATCTTGTGGATCGATTCCGGTGGCTCGGTCGGGACGTACATCCAAACGGGACTGGGTGGCGTACTCGGGATTTTCGCCATCGCCATCGTGTTTTCGCTGTGGTTTATGGCCTTCTCAAACATCGCTGCGCTGGTGACGAAGAATGCTACATCGACCGCTATGTGGGCGTATATGTTGCAGTTTCCCTTGCTGTTCGCTTCGAGTGCATTCGTCCCGATCAGCGCCCTGCCGGAGTGGATGCAGATGGTGGCGACGGCCAATCCGGTCACGTACGGTGTCGATGCCGTCCGTGCGATGATGCTCGGTCAGGACGTTCTCACGGTGATCGATGTGACGGCGTTCTCCGGCATCTGGAACACCATCGTGCCAGCGGTAGTAGTGCTCGGCGTGTTCGACCTCGTGTTTGGTGGAATCGTCGTCCTCTTGTTGCGACGCGTGGCGAACTCACGAGTCAGCTGATTCACTAAATGGCACTCGTTAGACCGTCTCCCGTTTGCTCGCTCTCGATCAGAGGGAGCAGGTGATACCCTCGACGGATTCGTCTCTGTTGTCACGACTATCGCCCGATCGTGGTGTGAGCGCGCTCACACCACGCCGATATCGAGGCACTGATCTGTTCCCTCCCGATTGACCAGCGCACGTTCACTGCACACGTCGTGCAGGCTGATGAAGGCTATCTGGACGAACCGTACCATCGTTGTCGTCCGGGACTGAACCACCTCGCGTTTCACGCCGACTCCCGCAAACACGTTGACGAACTAACCGCAAAACTCCGAGAGCGCAACGTACCGATTCTGTACGAGGACGACCACTCGTTCACAGGCGGTGACGACCACTACGCGGTGTATTTCGAAAATCCAGAACGGATAACGGTCGAACCCGTCCGCCGAAAAATCGGTAATCCGAAAAGATCACCGTCGCTTACCGCTCCCGGACGAACGTTTCGATTCTGTTCATGGCCTCCCGGAGGTCGGCCATTCCGGTCGCGTAGGAAACGCGGAGGTGCCCCTCGCCACCCTCGCCGAAGACACTCCCCGGGACGACGGCGACCCCTTGTTCTCGGAGAAGGGTTTCGGCAAACGCTTCATCGTCGCCGCCACAAGCCGGAAACGCGTAGAACGCGCCGCTGGCGTCGAAGCAATCCAACCCCATCTCGTCGAACCGCGAGAGGACGAATCTCCGGCGACGATTGTACTCGTCGCGCATCTCGACCACTTCGTCCTCGCAGGTTCTGAGCGCTTCTAGCGCGGCGTACTGGGCGGTTATCGGCGCGGAGAGCATCGAATACTGGTGAATTCGGTTCATGGCGTTGATGGCCTCTTCCGGCCCGAGGGCGTAGCCCAGCCGCAACCCGGTCATCGCGTAGGCTTTCGAAAAGCCGTTGAACACGACGGTTCGCTCGCGCATCTCGGGAAGGGTCGCGATAGACGTGTGTTCGCCGTCGTAGGTCAGCGCGGCGTAAATCTCGTCCGAGAGGACGAACAGGTCGTTTTCGCGGACGAACGCCGCCACGTCCGCGAGTTCGTCGCGGCTCATCGTCGCCCCCGTAGGGTTGTTCGGATAGCAGAGGACGAGCGCTTCGGCATCCCCCGCACCTGCCGCTTCGAGCGCGTCGCGGGTCAGCACGAACTCGTCGTCCGCTGTGGTCGGCACCGGAACCGGTTCACCGCCCGCGAAGGTGACGCCGGGAACGTAGGAGATGTACGACGGTTGCGGAACTGCGACCCCGTCGCCGGGATTCACCAGCGCCCGCATCGCGAGGTCGATGGCCTCGCTGGCCCCTGCAGTCACCAGAATTTCGGTCTCCGGGTCGTACTTCAGATCGTACCGCCGGGCGTGATTTGAAATCGCTTTCCGCAAATCATTCCGCCCTCGGTTGGCCGTGTAGGACGTTTTTCCGCGTTCCAGCGCGTCGATTGCCGCGGTGAGCGCCGACCACGGTGCCGAAAAGTCCGGTTCTCCGACGCCCAGCGAGATGATATCGTCACGTTCCTCCGCGAGTTCGAAAAACCGACGGATGCCCGACGGTGGAACCCGTTCGACGCGGTCTGCCGGTTTCATGGTGAGACGGAAAGGCGGTCGTCCTCGTCGCGGTCGTCGAACTCGATGCCGCGTTTTTTGTACGTCTCCATCACGAAATGGGTGACCGTCTGGGTTACCTCCGGAATCGGTGCGATTTGCTCTGCGACGAAGTTCGACACGTCGTGCATCGACTCCCCTTCCACGTCGAGGGCGAAATCGTAGTTCCCGCTGACCAACCGCAGCGATGCGACCTCCGGAAATTTCGCTATTCGGCGGGCGATTTGCTCGTAGCCGGTTTCGCGGTCGAGTTCGACATTGAGTTCCACCTTCGCCTCCACGTGTTCACTGGTGATATTGTTCCAGTCCACGACCGCCTGATAACCTCGGATGACGCCCTCGGTTTCGAGGTCGGCGACGAGCGATTGGACTTCCGATTCCGAGAGTCCGGTCTGGCGCGCGAGGTCGGCGGTGTCCTCGCGGGCGTTCGACAGCAGGAGCGACAGTAGTTCCCGTTTCGCGTCCATGACTGTTCTGTGGGTGGGAGGTACAAGAATCTGGCCGCACCTGACAGTCGGCTGTCGAAGTTGTCCGATTTAATATTGCGACATTTAATTTATGCACTAAAAAAGCGCTGATTACCCAACCCGATCACGAACCGAACGCCGTGGCGCAAGCCCCTTACGCTCCCGCCGAGTAGACGAAGTCGATGGTTCGGAACGTCGCGCCAGAGATGGCCGAGTTGGAGCAAGCTGACTTCTACTTGCTCTCCGGCGTCGAGCAGGGGATGCGCTTCAGCGAGTGGGTTCAGAAGAAGAAAATCCCGAACTTCTCGCAATTGACCGCCGAGGAAGTGGACTACCGAATCGACCGCTGTCTCGACCGCGAACTGCTCCAGCGCAAAACGATTCAGTACGAGGGATATACACTCACGTTCGAGGGATACGACGCGCTGGCGCTCCGGACGTTTTCACAGCGGGATACGATTCAAGGCGTCGGCTCGCCGCTCGGCGTCGGCAAGGAAAGCGACGTGTACGAAGTGCAGTCGTTTCGCCCGCTCGCGCTGAAATACCACCGCGAGGGGTACACGAACTTCCGCGAGGTGATGAAAGAGCGCGACTACACCTCCGACCGAGAACACGTCTCGTGGCTCTACACGGCGCGGAAAGCCGCCGAGCGAGAGCACGGCATCCTCGAAGCGCTCTATCCGGACGTGAGCGTCCCTCGGCCAATCGACCACAATCGGCACGCAATCGTGATGGAGAAAGTCGATGGCGTTGAACTCGCACGCGCGAAATTCGAAGACCAGCAGGTCGTTCCGGTGTTAGACCTCGTGCTGGGCGAAATGGACGAAGCCTATGCCCGCGGGTACGTCCACGCGGACATGAGCGAGTACAACGTGTTCGTTAACAGCGAGGGTATCACGGTGTTCGACTGGCCGCAGGCTGTGCCGACCGACCACCAGAACGCGGCGGAGTTCTTGGAGCGCGACGTGCGAAACGTCGTCGGTTATTTCAAGCGGAAGTATCCCCAGCTCGTCGGCGACGTGGACGTTCCTGGGGTTGTCGGAGCAGTTACCGAGGGAGAGTTCGAATCGGTGCGTGACCATTCGGACGACGAACGGTAGCGTCGTCACTGCTGGGCGCTTTGCGCGCGAAAAAACGGAGTGTTGGTCAGAGGACGAACGAAATTATCGCCAGTACGAGGAAGACGATAACCAACCATTTTGCGATGTCCATCGACAATCCGGCGACTCCGCCCGCGCCCATTACCCCCGCGATGATTGCGAGGACGAAAAAGGCGATTGCGAGTTCGAGAATTGCCATCAGTACGCCACCCCGCGGGATTCGTATCGGAGCACGAAGCTCATGAACCTACATAGTCCGCCGAGAGACTTTCCGGTGTGGGCTGAACTAGCAAGGTACGGATACGGCTTTCGGCCGTACCCGGATTTTATCCGAGGCTTCCCGGAACGCATACAGTTCCTTACGTCGAAATAACTGCCGACAGTCGTTTCTCTTCTGCTACACTCTACGCAATTTGGTAAAACCGTACTGGGCGTGACAGACCGAAGACGAAGGCCTTAAACCCGCGAATAGGGAATCTTCGATAACTCGCTGGTCAACGGGCACCAGTGGGCACCTGCAATCGCAGGACGGAATGTGGCGTGCGCGGTTCGGAGAACCGTTCTCACGCTGAACCACTCAACGCCCGTGGTGATAGACCATGACAAAAAGTTTCTATTCCCACATTCGGGACGCGTGGAAAGACCCGGACGACGGCAAACTTGCCGAACTCCAGTGGCAGCGAAAACAGGATTGGCGCAAGCAGGGCGCAATCGAGCGAATCGAACGCCCGACGCGACTCGACCGCGCCCGATCGCTCGGCTACAAAGCCAAGCAGGGTATCGTCGTCGTGCGCGCAAGCGTCCGCAAGGGTGGTGCGCGCAAACAGCGTCACAAGGCTGGCCGCCGTTCCAAGCGGCAGGGTGTCAACCGCCTCGGTCGGCGCAAGAACATCCAGCGCATCGCCGAGGAGCGCGTGAGCAAGAAGTACCCGAACCTTCGCGTGCTCAACTCCTACTGGGTCGGCGAAGACGGGAGCCAGAAGTGGCACGAAGTGATTCTCGTAGACCCCGAACACCCCGCCATCCAGAACGACGACGACCTCAACTGGATTTGCGACGATTCGCACCGTGGCCGCGCCCAGCGTGGTCTCACGAGCGCGGGCCAGAGCAACCGTGGTCTGCAACAGCGCGGAAAGGGTACTGAACACACCCGTCCGAGCAACTCGAAAGGCAAAGGCCGCGGTAAGTAACGCCGTTCGCAGTCACCAATCGATTTTTATTTGTACCGATTCGATAGCGACTGATTTTCGAAAAATGTGGGAGACGACCGTTTTGGCGTCTCTGGAGAGTACATAGCGGCTTTCTCTGTGCGTGTGTTGTGATTGCGGTTTCTACTCTATAAATCACATTCTGCGATATAAAATAACCAGTTCCACTGGAAAGTGGATTACAGAATAGGAATCATTCGCCTCGGGGAGTCGGTCGTACCGTCTGGTTAGTTTCGAAGATGTGTCTGGTGCGGGTCGCTCATTGTATTTCCGTCATTTTAGCTCCTCTCGGGTCACCGAGAGAATCCTTGATGATTTCTCCCTCTGCACAGTGGAAAACCCCGCTTATTACCGATTTGTTCACGTTGAGTTCGTCGGCGAGGGACGTAAGCGAGCATGTCCGCGGATTGTCGTAGTATCCGTGTTCGATAGCGCCGTGAGAATTTCTCGCTGACGAGTGGTGAGTAATCGGTGACATCGTATCCGTCTGTAATGGACTGGACTTGGTACTCGACGTTCCGTTCGTCGAGTGATTCCCACATTGCCGCCATCTTCGACTCCGGCATGCCGAGGAGTCCGACAAACACGCCGCGATGAAACCGTGCAGTATCGCGGTGTCGGAATCGACCCGGCGGACGACCACCGAAACCACGGCGGTTAGCAAAATCGTCGTGACCGGGAAAATCTGCGTGGCAATGACCGTGTTGAACTGTTGTAACGACCCGGAGTCGGGTTCGCCGCCGGTTCCGAACGCGACGAGAACCGTGTACCCGATGATTGCCGCGATTATTCCCACGACCGAAATCGCGTGCGGTGCGATTCCCCTGCGATGATTCGTTTCCACTGTAGGTCTGGCGATGCTGTCATCGGTTGAATGGGGTTCGCGTAGACGAATCAGGGTTGACGTGTACATGTTCATCTACACGCGAGAGTACAACGTGTGATGTCGAACTGCCGAATTTTAGGCTGGCCAAAAAATCGAAACGACTTTACCGTTTTAGGCGAGCCTAAATTCATGGTAGGAGACACAGACGGCCTGCAGGCACCGACTCGACGGGATTACGTGAAGTACGGCGGTGCAATCGTCGGTGGCGGACTGCTCGCCGGTTGTACCGACGATAGCTCCGCTTCCAAGGATACGACGGGGGACCCCTCCACGAGTAGCGGCACTGATTCTGGGACGAGCGAAACCGGGTCGTATTCGGTGACGATGGAACCGGTGGGAACCGTCGAGTTCGACGAAGTTCCTCGGACGTGGGTTCCCTACACGGGCGACTACGCCGACATGGGCGTCGCGCTCGGCCAAAGCGACGGACTTTCGGCTATCGGTGTTCGCGCCCGTTTCGGCTCACACCTGTACGAAGAACTGCCGGATGTCTCCGTCGATAAAAGCGAGCTCACGGAGCTGTGGCAGGATGGAACCGGCAAAGAACTGTTCTACGAACTCAATGCGGACGTTCACGTTATCGACCCCAACTTCATGATACACCGCCTCCAGTGGAGCGAAAGCGATGTCGATGAAATCGGGAACAACGTCGGCCCATTTTTCGGCAACACAATTTTCACGAGGGTCTACGACTGGCACGAGTACGCCGACTACTCGATGTACGAAGCGTTCGAGAAGATGGCTGAGTTGTTTCAGGAACGCCCGCGCTACGAGGCGTTCAAGCAGTACCACGACGAGATTCTCGCGGACGTTCAGTCGCGGCTTCCCGACGAAACGCCGAACGTCGCAGTTCTGTACCCCGGCGACATTCCTCCGGAATCGTTCTATCCGTACCTCATCGGTTCCGGAGCACAGTCGAAACATTGGACGGATTTGAACGTCGAGGACGCACTGGCCCAGAACGGCGTTTCGGACGCGCAAGCGGGCGGCGGTACCATCGATTACGAATCACTGCTGGAAATCGACCCCGAAGTCATCGCGATTCGATTGCAGGGCGAGATTACGCAGGAGTACATCGACCGAAAAATCACCACGCATCTGAAAAGCCACAACGTCGCAAGCAGGCTTCAAGCGGTTCAAAACGACCGCATCATCTACGGCGGTTTGACGTACCAAGGTCCGATCATCTACCTGTTCCAGCTCGAACGAACCGCTCGGGGCCTCTATCCCGACGAGTTCGGCGACGAACAACTGTTCGACCGTCAGAAAGTGAGCGACATCGTCAACGGGAAGCTTTGAGTACGGTTGGAAAGTCGTTCCGACTCTGACAACGCTATCGTCGGTGACGGCCGTCTTTGACGTCCTTTCGGAGTAACCTTCTTATAGAACGATTGGTTGGAATGCTCAGGAAATTAGCCGGGGAAATTCTACTCTGATTTCAGTTCTAATTCGACCTCCACGTCGCCCCCCAGTTCGATTTCGACCTCGAACGGCCCCCATTCGAATTCGAACTCGGCTACCTCCGCATCGATTCGCCATTCCAATTCGTTTACCTCTTTTTCCCCCACTTGTACTTTCATACCGAAAAATGGGTACGCTGTCAACGTAGAAATTTCTTCGTGCCGAACGACGCTACGCGGAATC
Source organism: Haladaptatus pallidirubidus (assembly GCF_020700235.1). Lineage (GTDB taxonomy): Archaea > Halobacteriota > Halobacteria > Halobacteriales > Haladaptataceae > Haladaptatus > Haladaptatus pallidirubidus. The sequence continues at coordinate 2,893,619 of NZ_CP085301.1, forward strand.
CTCGTCGGTGATGTTCGGGAGACACCACAACACGGTTCCGTCGGCCGCCTCCCTTGGAACAACGTGTTCCCAATTCGTTGACTCGACGCGACCGACAAATCGGTCGTTCACGAGATAACTGGTTTTCACCGCCCCGTCGGCGTGAACGGTCGCTTCGCCGTCTTCATTCTCATCGGTTCCGTATCCAAACTCCGCGACGAGGTACACGACGAACCCCGTCTCGGTGTGTTTCGAATCGGTGATAGAGATGGACATGATGTCGATATAGACGAGATTTCGCTCTCGTTCGAGAATTCGGTTCCACAGGTACGCCTGTTCCGTCTCCTCAACGAACGAAGTGACTGTCTGACTCGTGAGTTCCCCGGGAACCGTCGGATACGGTTTCTGATCGACGTTTCCGTCGTGAGAGGCAGCAGTCGGCGTCCGTCGTTCCTCACACCGTCGCCAGTTGGGCGTGGTCGTAGTCGAAGTCGGTTCGGTGGAATCGATCGTCATCGTGGTTGAGGTGGTTCCAGTTGCGGGAGCCGACTCAGGATGATTCTCTGAGAGGCATCCAGCAATTGCGACGAACGTTCCCGAGACGAGAGAACGAAGGACAGTTCGACGAGACAGGGACGCAAAAATATAAAATTTTTTACTTCCTTGAGATATATGCTTTCTGCCGTCTTCGAAACTACAACTGACTCAGTATGTTTGATTACTCGCTTCGTTCGCCGACTTTCACCAACTGCTTGCCGATGTTCTCTCCTTCGAACAGTCCTAAGAAGGCGTCAGGGGCGTTCTCCAACCCCTCGGTCACCGTCTCGCGGTAGGCGAGTTCGTCCGCCGCAACCCACTCCGCCAACTGCTTGGTCGCCTGTTCGAATCGCGGCGAAAAGTCGCCGACGAGGAAGCCCTGCACCCGGGCACGACTCTCGATGAGTTTGCCGAGTTTGCGCGGTCCCATCGGAACCGATTCCTCGTTGTAGAGCGCGATTTGACCACAAACCGCGACTCGCGCATCCACGTTCAGTTTCGAGAAGACGGCGTCGGTAATCTCGCCGCCGACGTTGTCGAAGTAGACGTCCACGCCGTCTGGTGCGGCGCTGTCGAGCGCCGCGCCGTAGTCGTCGGTTGCTTTGTAGTTGATACCGACATCGAAGCCGCATTCCGATTCGAGGAATTCGACTTTCTCGTCGGAACCGGCGAAGCCGACTACGCGAGCGCCGGATTTCTTTGCAATCTGACCGGCGACGGAACCGACCGCTCCCGCCGCGCCGGAGACGACGAACGTGTCGCCCGCCTTTGGTTCAGCTACTTCTCTGGTGCCGAAGTAGGCGGTACGACCCGGCATTCCGAGAGCGCCGAGAGCCGTCGAAATCGGGGCGTGGTCGGGATTCACTGGTTGGAGCACACTGCCGGGTGCGGTCGCGTAATCGGCCCACTCCAAGTTTCCGACGACGAGTCGGCCGTTCTCGAATTCCGTGCCGTTGGATTCGACGACTTCGCCGACAACGGCGGCCCGAAGCGGGTCGCCGACGTCCCACGGTTCGGCGTAGGATTCCGCATCGCGCATCCGACCGCGCATGTACGGGTCAACCGAGAGGTACAGGGTTTTGACGAGCGCCTCGCCCGGCCCGGGTTCCGGAACGTCTTCTTCGACCAATTCGAACGTTTCGCGGTCTGGTGTGCCGTCCGGCCGTTGTGAAAGGAGGTACTTACGGTTGGTTGCCATGGTCGAACGAAGAAGGAGAAGACAAAACAATACTTCGGCAGAAGCCGCCTTTGCCGCTTACGCGACGAGAACCAATGAGACGATAACGAGAACCACGTGGAACGAGGCGTGGCCGACCATCGCCGTTTCGAGGCTCTGTCGCCAGTAGAGCCAGCCGAATCCGACTCCGGCAATTGTGTTGAGCAGAACCGTTCGGACGACCACGACGGCGGTCAAGGGAGCGTTTAGCGACATCGCAGGGAGGTGAACCAAACCGAAAACGACGGCGGAGACGAAAATTGCGACCCACATCAGCCGGTCTGACGGGCGTTCGCTCCCCGTCAGTTTCCAGATGCCCCATACGACGAGCGTCATGAACCCGTATCGAAGAAGCAATTCTTCGGTGATACCGCCGTATAGAAACCGAACCGGAATCTCCGCGAGAACGCCGAAAATGGAGTTGTTTGCACCTGTAGCGATAGTGGTCAGGAGGTCGACCGGGAAGAGCAACGTGAACCCGAAATCCAGCGTGAGTGTGAGGAGCGACGCCGCAATGCCGACACCGACTCCGATTGGTACCTCCTCGGCGAACAGACTCGGCGGTTGAATCCGGCCGGTGAGTCGGGCCAACAACCTCGACTGTAGATTGACACGCGGGGCAAGAGCGGTTCCGACGAGACAGGCGACCGCGAGTAGGACGAGCGGTTGACTGATTCCCACGAAAAACAGCGTCACTGCTGGGAGGTCGGCGAGTTCCGGAAGTTGCCGAAGCGTTTCTATCGAGGAGATTCCGACCGCTGCAATTCCCGGAACGCCGAGCAAGAACATCGCGACCACCCCTTTCAAAAACGAACGCCTCCCGGTTCGTTTTTCCGTAGACGTGGCGGTTTGCATATCGCAGTGCGCGCAGTGGAGGGCGAAAAACTATTCCCATTGGCTTTTGTGGTGTGCCGATCTCACACGGAACCTCACGACGCGGCCGAGGAAGTTCGGTTCGGATGTCGGCGAACCGCGGGTTTATACGCCGATACGACCAATCCGGAACCATGAGCGGCCTTTCGCTCGATGCGACACAACTCGACCGTTACTCCCGGCACATCATCATGGACGAAGTGGGGCCGGAGGGCCAACAAGCCCTCCTCGACGCCGCCGTCCTCGTTGTCGGCGCAGGCGGCCTCGGCGCGCCCGTCGTCGAATACCTCGCCGCCGCGGGCGTCGGAACACTCGGCATCGCGGACGACGACGTGGTGGAGCGAAGCAACCTCCAACGACAGGTCGTCCACGGAGACGACGACGTGGGACGCCCGAAAGTCGAGAGCGCCGCGGATTTCGTCGCGAACCTGAATCCCGACGTAACCGTCGAAACGCACGAGATTCGTGTCGAACCCGAAAATGCGAGGGAACTCGTCGCGGGCTACGATTTCGTCGTCGATGCGACCGACAACTTCCGGACGCGTTACCTCGTCAACGACGTGTGCACGCTCGCGGAAATCCCCTTTTCGCACGGTGCGATTTACAAGTTCGAGGGACAAGTGACGACGTTCACGGCCGACGGCCCCTGCTATCGCTGCCTGTTCCCCGAAGCGCCGCCGGACGGCATGGTGGCTGACTGCGCGACGACGGGCGTCCTCGGCGTGCTTCCCGGTACCGTCGGCTGTATTCAGGCCACCGAGACGGTAAAACAGCTCACCGGAATCGGCGAACTGCTGGTCGGTCGAATGGTGTTCTACGACGCTATGGACATGACATTCGAGGAGGTCGAGTACCGCAGAAACCCGGACTGTCCAGTGTGCGGCGACGAGGGTATCGACTCAATAGGCGAGGTGGAGTACACCGACGAATCCTGTGCTGTTCAGGCCGACTGAGCCACTTTTCGACTCGATAGATTCCCAAATGACTATTTGGCTGTAGGAAGTAGCCTATTCTATCATGTCCCGACACCCCGCGAGGGACACGAAGAAGGCCCGGAACAGTCGGCGCGGCACATGGTACGGACACGGCCAGACGACGACCGTCGAGAAGGACGGCGTCGGTCGATTCATCGACGACGTCGTCTACACCTTCGCGGATGTCTCGCTCGTCAGCATGCCGCTTCTCGTCTTCGTGGCCATAAGCGCGAACACGACCCATTTCGGCGTGAAAAACTCCGCGATGATCGCGTGGGTAACGATGGTCGTCGGTGCCGCGATGATTCGCGGCGGGTGGGTGATGCCACTTGGAACGGACGTTCCGGGATGGGTGTCGCTCTCGCCTTCGCTGGTACTGTTGCGCCTCTGTTATTACAACCTCGCGCTGGCGCTCGCCGCATACGGCGGCGGAGCGATAGCCGAGACGCTTTCGCTTCCGTTGATATCCGTTCTATTTACGTTCCTGTTCGCAGCCATCGCTATCGGTGTGTTTCCACGAGTCGCCGACGAGTTCTACAGACACGTGTCCGACTCGACCTGACCACCTTCTCCTTGACGCACCTGTCTCCATTATTTTCAAGGAATAAATCCGTTGCATACATGACACCGTAACTGCTAGCCTCCAGTATGGACTCGAACGTGGAGGCGTGGGGTGGTCGAGCACTCGTCGCGCTGACCGCCCTCGGTACGCTTCCGGTCGCTTCCGCACACGGGAGCGAACACGCACCAGCGTATCCGCAGTGGCTCGCACTGGTCGTCCTGTTCGCAGGCGTCGGCATCGTCGCCACGAGCGTTTTCCTCGGGCGTACCGCCTGGAACAACCAGCGGACGCTCGCGCTCTGGGGCGTCTTCGCCGGACTGTTCGTCGCCGCCGCCGGAGCGGTCGGACTGGTACAGTTGTCGCCGATTGAAACGCTTCGTGCGTCGCAAGCGCCGCTCGCGCAGGAGTGGTATCACCCGTTGACACTGGCCGCCGGGACGATTATCGCGGTCGGGAGCGTCGTCGCAGGGCGAATCGAATGGCCTGACCGACCGCGCTACGCCGGACTCCTGTTCGGCGCGTGGGTCGCCTACCCTGCGGTGACGGGTGCGTTCGGAACACGAACGCACCCGTCACCGCAGGGTACACGCTCGTCTTCGCGCTTCCGGTTGCCCTCGGCTACATTCTCTGGCGCGACGCGCGCGAGTCCCTCTCGTGGGTTCTCCGCGACCGACCCGCTCGCTTGTTCGGCGTCGGCAGTGGTGTCCTCGCGGGACTGTTTTTCGCCTTCTCGATGGGGATGCTCACCTTCGTTCCGGAGCACGGAATCGGGGTTCCGGACGGAGCGTTCGTCACGACGGTTCCGGTCGCCAACCCGCTGGTGTACTGGACGGCCGTGGAGTTCAACTTCCCGTCTATCCCCCTCTCGGGCGTGTTTTCGCTCGGAATGCTGATTCAAATCGGGACGGTTGCCGCCCTCGTCGGTTTGAACGCCGCGGTCATCGCGTTCCAGTGGCAGGGCGCGACGAAAACCGGGACGAGGGAGGTCACCTCCGGCACCGCGGCGGTTGCGGCCCCCAACGCCTGCTGTTGCTGTGGCCCCATAATCTCGGAACTCGCCGTGGTGTCGGTCGGCCCGTCCGCGGCCGCGCCGCTTTACTGGCTGTTCGTCAACCTCGCTTCGCCGGTCGGCGCGCTGTTTTTCGTCTTCAGCGTCGGCCTGCTGGCCGGAAATCTGGCGTATTTCGGCATGCTGAACGAGTAGCAACTGCGTTTGGTCTTGCGTAGTTGTTTTCGATAAGGTGGCTAGAATTCATACTCTATCCGAGATCCAGTCGTCCGAAAACGCACTTGACAGTAAAATTACTTAAACTACCGAACACGTGGGGATTGTAATGCAGAGACGAAAATTCACGCAGAGTATTGCCGCCCTGACTCCGCTCGTACTCGGTAGCGGTTGCTCGGCATTCGACACCGCATCCGCAAACCCGCCATCCGAAATCTCCTACGTCGGCAGTGGAAACTGGCCGACGGTTTTCGCCAACCCACAAAACACGGGACACACAGAACACCGAATCGACTGGAAGACTGCGAAAATGCATCCGACGATTCGCTCCGCACAAATCGACCAGCACAGCCTCTCTCCGATAGTTGTGGCGGATCAGTCCCTTGCGGCAGTCGGTAGCACCACCGTTCTGTTGTGTAATCTGAAAAACGACGAGACCGAGTGGCGGTACGAAACGGAACAGAAAATCATGTCCGGGCCTGCAATCGCCAACGAAACCGTCTATTTTTCGACAACGGAAAAGGTGCTTGCACTCGACCTCTCGTCTGGAGATATTCGGTGGACGGTCGAAACGACATCGCTCGATTTGCCGCTTCTCCCGTCTCAAGGCCGATTGATTGTCGAAGATAAAACGCGCTCCAAGCTTCTCGGACTCGATTCGATTTCGGGCGAACAGTCGTGGACTCAATCAATCGCCAATTCTCCGCAAGGAATCGCACTCGCTGACACCACTGCCTTCGTCACCCAACGCGGAAATACGTCTGGAAGCGTCACAGCCTTCGACACGAAAATCGGTGACCAACAGTGGCAGAGAACGTTCGATCCGATTTCGATAGCGCCCACAGTTGCCGGTGATCACGTCCTCGTCGGAACGAAAGGAGGTACGGTGTACGCGCTGAACCGCACCGACGGAACGACGGCTTGGAAAAAATCGGTCGTTGACGCGCGAGAGGGTATTTTTACCCCTCTCTCCGTTGACGAAGACTTCGTTTACATTGCTCCGAACAACGGCGACAGGACTGTTGCACTCGCCCTCCGTGATGGGTCAAAACGTTGGAGTGCGGACTCTTCAATGAGTACGATGGGCATTGCATCGACTGCTGATAGCGTACTGGTTCCCCACCGAGATTCGCTCGTCGTTCGGAAGAAATCGGATGAAACGGTGGTTCGGGAAGTCGAGTTCGGGACTGTAATTGCATCGTTCTGTCCGACAGGGGAGGGCGTTTTCGTTGCCTCCGGTGACGAAGTGTACCGTCTCGGCGGTTGATGTAAATCGCTCTTATTCCGCCAACAAATCGTCCACGAGGCGCGTGAATCTGTCCACCATCCGTTCGGGAAACGACGGCGTGACGGTCGCCAGCAGTTTCCCCGTCTCTTCTGGCCGCGCCGAAACGAGCGTCACCCGGTTTCTCGCGTCGCGTCGCTTCTCGACCAAATTTTGCTCGACGAGATGGTTGACGTGCCATTCGAGGGTGCTTCGGGCGATTCCGAGGTCGTCCGCGAGCGTCGCGGGTTGGGCCGTCTCTCGTTCGAGAAGGGTGATGAGTACGTCGCGGGCCGTCTCCCGGCGGAGGAGGGCGAGCGCGGAACGCTCCCATTCGTCGTACTCCGGGGGGTAGTAGTGCGTCTTGCCGTACAACTGCTCGCTGGTGAGTTGCTCTTTCCCGAGCAACTCGCGGAGATGGTACTGCACCTGTCCGGGCGCGAGTCCCGACCGCCGGACGAGGTCGTTGAAGTGGACGCCGGGACGGGATTCGACGTATCGTGCAATCTGCGTTCGTGTTTCAGTCATTGCGTGTTTCTGTCACCGTTGGTTCGATTGTTTCGTTTCCACCGACCGCGCGTAGTACACCGCACCGACGAGCAGAACGATGATTACCACGTCGAGGATGTGTTCCACGAGGTGGTGCGTCCCCCCTGCCACGTAGTTGACGGTCGTGAGACCACCCATAAGCGTCTGCCCCGCGAGCGCGCCGAACGCCAGCGCCACCAGCAGATAGGGGAGCGTCCGTCGCTGGCGAAACGCGACCAGTGCCAGCGCGAGAACGAACACTGACCCCACTGCTGAGAGCGCGAGGACAGTCGGAAGCATCAGTTCGCCGCTTCCGGCGAGCGAGTGAAGCGGGTGGAACGCGGAAACCATTCGGCTCTATTTAGGAGTGGAGCTACGTCAGGTGTTCGGTTTTGAACGGTTCGTTTTGACGACTCGCGACACATCCGGCAATTCCCTCCCGATTCCTCCCTCTTTACAGGCCGAGTCCACAACGGTTCGGCATGGCCGAATCGAAGACCGATGACCGACTCACGGTGTACTCCGATTACGTCTGTCCGTTCTGCTACCTCGGACGCAAATCGCTCGAACGCTACGAGGAAAACAGGGACGAGGAAATCGCCCTCGACTGGCATCCGTTCGACCTCAGAAGCGGAAAGCGAAACTCCGACGGCAGTATCGACCACGGCGCTGACGACGGCAAGGACGACGCCTACTACGAACAGGCGAGGGAGAACGTCCGACGCTTGCAAGAAAAGTACGACGTGGAGATGCAACAGGAAATCGCCACGGACATCGATTCCTTGAACGCGCAGGTCGCTTCCTTCTACGTCAAAGAAACGTATCCAGAACAGTGGCGGACCTTCGACGAGGCGATTTTGGATGCGCTTTGGCGAGAAGGCAAAGACATCGGTGACCCTGTCGTGCTGGCGGAAATCGCGGAAAACGAGGGGCTCGACGGCGACGAAATCCGACAGACAATCGAGGACGACAATCTGCGAGAGCGAGTTCACGAGAACTTCGCGGAAGCACAACAGCAGGGAATCACGGGCGTTCCGACGTTCACCTACGAGGGATATGCGGCTCGCGGTGCGGTTCCGCCGGAGCAGTTGGAGCGATTAGTCGAAGGAGTGTAGCCGGAAAAACGGCCATCGAAGCGGCTTACTGCAGTGGAGCTAACTCTTTTTCGGTTTCCGGTTCGACGCCCACAAACACCGAGTGAGCGCCCTCGCGCTCACGGGCGCTCGGGGCGACCTGAATGAACTCGGCGCTTTCGCGAGCGGCCTCGATATCGTGACCCCCGCAGTAACTCAGCCCGGAGCGAATTCCGGCGAGGAACGGTTCGACTTCGTCCGCGAGCGAGCCTTTGTACTCGGTCAGCCCCGCGATGCCCTCGTCCGCGTCGGGGGTGAGTTCCTTGTCGGTGCGGTTTTCGTTCGCGGCGGTGGAGGCCATTCCGCGGGAGCGTTTGAACGTCTGCCCGTCAATGGTGACCGTCTCGCTGGGCGCTTCCTCGGTTCCGGCGAAGAAACTACCCATCATGACGGTGTCCGCCCCGGCCATCAGCGCCTTGACCGCGTCGCCGGAGGTTCGGATGCCGCCGTCCGCGACGATGTGAATGCCGAGGTCGTGGGCCGCCTCCGAACAGTCATCGACCGCGGTCAACTGCGGGGAACCCGCGCCGGTAACTTCACGGGTCGTGCAGTGCGAACCGGGACCGACACCTACTTTCACGCCGTCCGCGCCCGCCGAGTAGAGGTCCGAAACTGCCTCGGGTGTGACGACGTTGCCCGCGACGAGTTCCGCGTCGGGAAACTCTGCGTCGATGCGCGAAACCGCGTCCAGACAGCGTTCCATGTGGCCGTGTGCGACGTCGACCATGATGCAGTCCACGCCCGCTTCGAGCGTGGCTTCGACACGGTCTTCGAATTCTTCGTTGATGCCGACCGCGGCGGCGACGAGTTCGCCGGCGTCCTTGACCGCGCGAACCTGTTGGGCTTGTTCTTCGATGCTCATGAATCGGTGAAGCGTACCGAGTCCGCCTACCTCCGACAGCGCGATTGCGGCCTCCGCCTCCGTGACGGTGTCCATGGCCGCGCTCACGAGCGGCGCGTCGAGTTCGAGATTCGGCGTGAGATTCGTGGAAAGGGAGACGTCGCTCCGGCTATCGACCGGGGAGCGTTGCGGAAGCAGTAGCACATCGCCGTACGAAAGTCCAGTCCTGATATCCATCGGTAACCTTCACTTCCGACTTTTCGACCGTACTTAATTCTACTGAAACCGTTTTTTCCTATACAAAATTCCGCTCGATTCCGGATGCTTATCTGCCTGCAGGCACTGGGTTTCTCGCATGGACGCGGCGCTGGGACCACCGGAAAAGATGGCCGAACACAGCGAGGAACTGACGCCGATGATGCGCCAGTACTTCGACCTGTGTCGGCAGTACGAGGATTCGCTGGTGTTGTTTCAGGTTGGCGACTTCTACGAAACGTTCTGCGAGGCCGCGGAACGAAGCGCCCGGATACTCGAAATCACGCTCACGCAACGCGAGGACAGCACGGGAACGTATCCGATGGCGGGCATCCCCATCGACAACGCCGAGTCGTACATCGAGACGCTTCTCGACGCGGGCTATCGCGTCGCCGTTGCCGATCAAGTGCAAGATCCGGCGGACGCTTCCGGCGTGGTCGAACGGGCCGTTACGCGGGTCGTCACGCCAGGAACGCTGACCGAAGACGAACTGCTCCACACGGACGACAACAATTTCGTCGCGTGTCTTACTCACGATGGAGACGGAGAGAACGGAGACGGCGATTACCCGGATGGTGAGTACGGATTGGCAGTCCTCGACGTTTCGACGGGCGATTTCTACGCGACGACGATCGAAACCGAAACGGAGGCGATAGATGAAATCAGTCGGTTCGCGCCCGCGGAGGCAATCGTCGCCCCCGAAGCACCCGAAACGCCGTTCGACGCCGACTGCATGGTAACGGAGTACGAGGAATCCGCCTTCGTTATCGAATCGGCGAGCGAACTCGTCGCGGAATACTTCGGCCCGCCGGAACGACTGTTGGCGACCGACGCCGAAGTCCGCGCCTGTGGCGCGCTCCTCGCCTACGCCGAGTACGTTCGTGGAGGCGAAAACGCGGACGTGGATGAGGAAAGCGAAGAGACGGTCGGAGACGAATCCCTCCATCTCGATTATTTGAATCACCTCACGCGGTACGACCCGCGATCGTACATGCTCGTGGACGCAGTCGCGCTTTCGAGCCTCGAACTGTTCGAATCGCGCGCGGTTCACGGACAGGCCGATGCGACGCTCGTCGGCATCCTGGACGAAACCGCCTGCTCGCTCGGGAGTCGGCGATTGAAGGATTGGCTCCGTAGGCCGCTCCTCGACCGAGAACGAATCGAAAAACGACTCGACGCGGTCGAGGAGTTAACCACGCGAGTGCAACAGCGCGAGGAGGTTCACGACCTCCTCCGGGACGTGTACGACATCGAACGACTCATCTCCCGGGTCGCTCGCGGGCGTGCCAACGCCCGCGATCTGCGCTCGTTGAAGTCCACTCTAGACGTAGTGCCGAAAGTAGCGGACACGATAGCAGATGTCGAGTCCAAAAAGCTGCGAACCCTGCACGGAAATTTGGACGAGATGGCCGACGTGCGCGACCGAATCGGTCGCGCCATCACCGAGGAACCACCCATCGAAATCACGGAGGGCGGCGTCATTAAATCGGACTACGACGACGAACTCGACGAACTACGGGAGACCGAACGGTCGGGGAAAGCGTGGATAGACGACCTCGAAGAAACCGAACGCGAACGAACGGGCATCGGTTCGCTCAAAGTCGGATTCAATCAGGTTCACGGCTACTACATCGAGGTGACGAACCCCAACCTCGACAAGGTGCCAGACGACTACAACCGCCGACAAACACTGAAAAACTCGGAGCGATTCTACACGCCGGAACTCAAGGAGCGCGAGGACGAAATCGTCCGTGCCGAAGGACGCGCCGACGATTTGGAGTACGACCTGTTCCGCGAGGTTCGCAGCACGATTGCGGAGGAGTCCGAACGAGTGCAGGCGCTAGCCGACACGTTAGCCGAACTGGACGTGCTCGTCTCGCTCGCGGAAGTGGCCGCGAAACACGGCTACTCCCGACCCAAAATCGGCGGCGAGGGAATCGAGATTCGAAACGGTCGCCACCCCGTCGTCGAGCGAACCGAAACTTCGTTCATCCCGAACGATACGGATATCGACCGCGATACCCTCGCTATCATCACCGGACCGAACATGTCCGGAAAATCGACGTACATGCGCCAAGTCGCGCTGATTACCCTCCTCGCGCAGGTCGGGAGTTTCGTCCCCGCGGACGAGGCCCGCCTCGAACTGGTAGACCGAATCTTCACCCGCGTCGGCGCGAGCGACGACATCGCGGGCGGACGCTCGACGTTCATGGTCGAGATGACCGAAGTCGCGGACATCCTCCAGAACGCGACGCCGAAATCGCTTATCCTGTTGGACGAGGTAGGCCGCGGCACCAGTACGACCGACGGGTTCGCTATCGCGCGGTCGGTGACGGAGCACATCCACGACGAAATCGGCGCGAAAACGCTGTTTGCGACCCATCACCACGACCTCACCGCCGTCGCGGATGAACTACCGAACGCCGCCAACCTCCATTTCGGTGCGACGGAACACAATGGCGAAGTCGTCTTCGAACACGACATCTCGCCGGGTGCGACGATGGCGTCCTACGGCATCGAAGTCGCGCAGGTCGCGGGCGTTCCAGATTCGGTTATTGGGCGGTCGAAGGAACTGCTTGAGAACGATGTCGATTGTGGAGGGAGGGAGGTAAAGAAAGCGGACGAAAAGGAAGCGAATGAGCAATCTTCGCCGGTCGATACCGTTTCCGAAGACGTGCTCGCGGAACTCAAGCGGACGAACATCGCGGATACGACGCCGCTGGAAGCACTGCAACTGCTGGACAGACTGAAAGGGCAGTTGGACTGATGTGGTGATTTCCTTAGGTAAATCACTCCGTCAGCCGGAGTACAGCGATTATCGGTACGAGGACGACGAGTACGGACGCGAAAGTGGCAAGCGCGACTGCGAGACGCGAAGGGGATTTTGCCACACCCGATGGAATCGCGCCTAGTATCAATCCGGCGTACAACAGTAGTTCCCCGAGGTTGAACAGCAACGTTACTCCGACGACCGGCAAGGAAATCAACAGACAAACAAGGATTTTGCTCCGCATTTTCTCTCTCACGCCGTATTGACAGTCACATCAACGTCACCGTCAGCGACCTCGACAGTCATCATCGTCGTACTGACGCCATCACCGACTCCAGTAGCCGTTCCCGGATTCAACAATCGAACGCCATCGTGAACCGTGTCCTCGACTTCGTGCGTGTGACCGCCGATTCCGACCATCGGTTCATCGACTCTCGACCGAGTCGTGTCGGCGATGGCGTCCAACCAATCCTCGCGGTTCATCACAACGCCCTCCGAACTGAACACTGCCCGCTTGACGCGGTTGACGATTCCGTGGACGACGACGAAGGTTACGCCGCCAACCACAACGGAAGCAACAGGCGGAAGGTCGATATTGTCAGGGTCTGCGTTTCCGTACACCGCAGTCAGGTTTGTGGTAAGTGCCTGCACGTCGGCGAGCGCATCGTTCGAACCGAAGTCTCCGGCGTGGATAACGTGGTCAGCATTTCGAATATGCTCTCGAAACGAATCGGGTATCTCTCGTTTCTGGTCGGGGATGTGCGTGTCGGAGAGGATTGCGACGTCCATAATGCATACATATTAATCAAACATCTAATATTTTAGGAAAGGGCCAGATATGTGATTAAAATTGGTAAGGATAGTTCGGATAGCGGCCTGCGTCGGAACTGTCTGCTTTCAGCGTTGCCACTAATTACAGTCGACTGCAATGCCGACCGACTGCATCAGGGTTCCAGCGAGACGAACTCCAACCCGCTTTCTGCGAGCATACTGCGAGCGCGTTCCGTGACCGACGGTGCGACTAACACCCCCCTAACTTCTGCTCCGGCGTGGAGGTCGCGTCGGAGCGCGTTGATGTACCGGCGAAGTTGTCCGACCGCGTCCGGGCCGACGCGTCGGCGCTTGAGTTCGACGACCATCGTGGTTCCGTCCGCGTCTTTTCCGTAAATGTCGATGGCTCCGGCGGCAGTCTGTCGCTCTGTCGCCAGCGGCGTGAAACCCTTCTCCACGAGGTCGGGGTCGGCCAGGATGCGTTGTCGGAGGTCTTCTTCGCTTCCGGCGAGCGAGATTTCTTTCGCGTCGGTCACGTCGAATGCCGACAGTTGGGTGACGTACTCGAAGTGAACCGCGAGCGTTTCGTCCGGATCGGGTCGTCTGCTTCTAACCAGTAGTCGCTCGTCGGCTAGTTCGGATTCGAACGTCCCGCCCGGCGGTTGCCAGTTAACCGGTTTTTGCCCTTCTTCCGTGTGGACGAGCGCGGTGCCGTCTGGTTTGAGGACGATGAGTCGGTCGCCGGAGCCGAGATAGCTCTCGGCACGCCCGTCGTACTCGACGGTACAGCACCCGAACAGGGTGAGGAGGTTACCCCGCTCGATTGCCGATTTGACCTGCGCCAGCGCCTCGTGATGCGTCGGTGTCCGTACCGTTCTGGGTTCGCCACTCCGCTCGCCCTCGGTTGTCACTGCTCGGAAGTAGACGACGGTCGGATAAAAACCGACCGCCATCGTCTCACCGCAGTCATCTTCGTTAGCCCATTGCAGTCATCTCGGTTGGCTCACCGTAACTATCCCGGTTAGCTCATCGGTATTACCTTTCGACGGTCGCCCCCCCACTCGACCGTTCGGTTGGCGAGATAGTTCGTCGCCTCGCGCTCTCCGAGCGCTCCCCGACGAACCATGTCCCGGACGACCGCCCGCGTCGCCCGAAACCACTCTCGAACGTGGACGGCGTCGTGGTCGTCACAGACCGCCACGAGCGCGCCGACGGTCGGGTCGGCGCGCCCTGTGGGGCCGAACCAGAGCGGGATGTACGTCGTGACATCCCACGCGAGCGAAACGACGTAGAAGGCCTCTATCTGGTGATAATCGAAGTTTGTCGCGTCCTTGCACGAAAGCGCGGTGGCTTGGGGAGCCGGTTCGATGGCGGGTTTCCATCTGCTTTTGGAACTGATACTGCCTGTTCCGGAACGGACTGTTGTTGTTTCGGTGGTTTCCCCTGCGAACGGCGTTTTCGCCGTTATTTTGTGCCGGAGCGCGAAGGAGGTGGCTCCCCAGTGCGCGTAGTGGCGGTCGTATCTGCCGTCTGGTCGCTCGTAGGCGACGAGTGCTCGGTGTCCCACGGGTAGCCCGCAGTGGTCGCGTCATCGAATAAAAAGTTCGTGGAGTCAAAAGACGCCCGGGAATATCACGAAGACGAACAGCATCGTTAGCAGTCCGGTCGCGACTGCGTAGTAGGCGAGCGGGATGAGTTCGAGCCGGATAACCCGGCCTTCCTCGCCGACGAGACCGACGACCGCGAGCGCGGCGACAACGTTGTGAACGGCGATGAGGTTCCCGATGGCACCGCCGACGGCCTGCGATCCAACGAGGATGGTTCGCGAGACGCCGAGATTCTGGGCGACGTTGTACTGGAACGTGCCGAAGAGGATGTCGCTGACGGTGTTCGACCCGGCGAGGAACGCGCCGAACGCCCCGACGAGCGCCGCGAAGAACGGATAAACGCCGCCGGCGAAGTTGGCTGTGGCGTCAGAGAGGATGGTGAGCATGCTGTCGATACCCGCCGCCTTCCCCGACTGAATCATTATCTGAACGGTCGCTACGGCGAACAACAACGCGATGACGGCCGGCATGACCTTCTCTCCCGTCTCGACCCACGCATCCTTGATTTCACCGGGTTTCATATCCTGAAGCGGAATCGTCAGGAGGTGAACGAAGACGAACGCCGCGCCGGGGAGATACAGCAGGGAGAGATCGTTGTCCAGTCCCGTACCGAGGATGTCGTCCCACGCGAGGACGAGGGTGCTCGTGAGGAAATCGGTGAGAGGCGTCCAAACGCGCGTCAGGACGAGCAACGCGGCCAGCAGTACGTACGGCATCCACGCTTTCCAGAGCGGCATGCGTTCGGTGACGACGCCGCCGTCGGCCGCGATAGTTCCCTCTCGGGGGGATGTTTCTCCTGGTTTGATGTCGCCCACCCAGTGGGTCGGCCACGTCTCTTGCGGGGCGAAGTCCCAGTCGTCGTCGGGGTGGAAGAATCCGGCCTTGAGCGCGCCGACCGTGAACACCATGCCCGACATCGAACCGATGAGTCCCGGGAACACCGGACCGATGAAGTACGCGGTGAGCCAGTATGGGACGGCGAAGGTGAACCACGCGAACAGGGTGAGCGGCAGTACTTCGAGCGCGGGCTTTATCGACCGCTCCTCGCCGAAGAAGCGAGTCATCATAGCGACGCCGATGAACGGAAGGAGTACGCCGATGGTGACGTGGAACGTCGCCGCCCAGACGCCGATTTGGGCGACCCACTCGGGCACGCTCGTCCCGGCGGGTGTGGCGATGTCTGTCGTCTCGAACACGTCCTGGAGACCGATGATGAGCGGCGTCCCGACCGCACCGAAGGTGATGGCCATCAGGTTTCCGGTGAGAGCGACCACGACGGCGGCGAGCGGCGGGAATCCGAGACCGACCAGAAGCGGTCCGACGACGGCCGCGGGAGTGCCGAATCCGGCCGCCGCTTCGATGAACGAGCCCAGCAAAAATACGAGCAGCACCACCTGTACGCGTCGATCTTCGCTGACGGACGCGAAACCAGCGTTGATCGCGTCGAAAGCGCCGGTCTGTTTCAGCGTGTACAATAGCAGGATGGCACCGAAGACGATCCAGAGAATACTCGCTGCCGTGATGAAGCCGTTGATCGTCGCGGCGGCGATCCAGCGCGGCGTCATCTGCCAGCCGACGACGCCCACTCCGACGGCCGTCACCCACGCCACCGGCATCGCGCGCGTGGCTGGCCAGTACTGAATCACCATGAGGTACGCGATGGCTATCAGCGGAAGTACCGCGAGCAGGATTTCAGTCGGGCTAGCCATCGCGATGCACCACCGAACTCCGCACCCCGGTTAGGCGAAGACGATTCGTTCGGGAATTCGGACGAACTCTGTCACCCGTTACCATGAATACAGAGTATAGGATACAATATTTATAATTAACTATTGTAGAAATATTGATGGGTAGTGGTAACAATTTTTCAGAACGTATGACAATTGACTCGGGAACGACGGACCAAATGGGAGGTAGCGGCGAGGGTTACTCGACCGCTACCGACCCTCCAACGTCTCGCTCGCGTTGTCGCGGGGGCGGTAGCCGAGCGAACGCTCGCTTTCCAGAAGTGAGAGAAATCGGTCGTCGTTGCGCGACGTGACGTGGGCCGTCACGGTCGATTCGGGGAGTTCCGAGCTGACCGAGGCGTGCATCGCGTTCCGGCAGTCGCGGGAGCTAAGCCACATCGCGCGCGAGAATCGGGCGTGTTCGTCCGATTCGGTTTGCGTCTCTCTCAGTTCGTCTTCCGAGAGAAGCCACCCGATTCGGAGGTTGACCACTTCGATGCCGTACCGGTCGGCGAAGTACGTTCCGAGGGCCTCCCCGGTCACCTTGCTCACGCCGTAGTAGGAGTCCGGACGCGCCGGGTCGTCGGGGTAGACGGGGCGGGCGTGGCCGGTAACCATCGTCTCGGTTTCCGCCGGGTCGTCCGCGTTGTACATTCCGACGGCGTGGTTCGAGGAGGCGAAGACGACGCGGTCGATGTCGTGTTCCCGGGCGGCCTCGAAGACGTTGCGGGTTCCCTCGATGTTCACGTCCACGGTGCTCCGCCAGTCCGCCTCCGGGGAGGGGTTCGCGGCGAGGTGGACGACCACGTCGTGGCCAGCGAGGATTTCCGACAGGGCCGCTGGTTCGGTCACGTCGCAGACCTCGCCGTCGATGTCGTCGTGTTCGCTGTGGGTGATGGGAGTTACGTCGTACTCTTCGAGGGCGGCGAGCGTTTCCCGCCCGACGTTGCCCGCCGCACCCGTCACTGCGATTCGTGTCATGTGGGCGGGATGGGAGCGATGCGACGTATAGCTCCCCGCCGGTTGAATGCCGGGACGTATCACCTCGTCCCGTCGAATCACCACCGATTTGTGCCACCGGGAGATATTCCCGGTATGACCGACCTCGGGAAGATAGACCGCGATTTCTTCGACGAACACGTCTATCCCTATCTCGGCGCGGAGCGCGACGACGAACTGCTCGGGCCGAAACACGGCGTGGACTTCGGGGTGATCGACGTTGGGGAGCGAGTGGTCGCACTCGCAACCGACCCGCTCTCGATTCTCCCCGAACTCGGATTCGAGCGCGCGGCGTGGTTCGCCTTTCACGTCGTCGTGAGCGACGTAGCGGTGAGCGGTCTCTCGCCGACCCACCTCGCGGTTGATTTCAATCTGCCGCCGGAAATTACGGACGAAGAGTTCGCTACCGTCTGGCGAACCTTCGACCGGGAAGCCAAAAAGTTAGAGGTTAGCGTCGTCACCGGGCACACGGCTCGATATTCCGGCTGCCGGTATCCGTGGGTCGGCGGAGCGACGACGTTGGCGGTCGGCGAAAAGGAGACTCTCGTGCGACCGGACGGGGCAGAACCGGGGGATAGCGTCCTCGTTACGAAAGGACCGGGCGTGGAGACGGCGGGCTTTCTGGTCACGCTGTTCGAAGACCACATCGACCTTCCGCGGGAAACCATCGAGGATGCGAAAGAGCGTTATTACGACATGAGTCCGGTGGAGGACGCCTTAGTTGCGGCGAACGCGGGGAACGTCACCGCGATGCACGACGCGACGGAGTGCGGAATTCACGGCGCGCTGGTCGAGATGGCTCGGGCGGCGAACGTTCGATTCGACGTGACTCACGACGATGTACCGATTCTACCTGGCGTGCTGGAAGCGTGCGAGTTCTTCGAGATAAATCCGTGGGAGTCCACGACCGAGGGAACCCTCGTTCTAACCGCGTCGCCCGAAAGCATAGATGACGTGCTTTCGGCGCTCTCGGACGCGGGAATTCCGGCGGCCGAAATGGGTACGGTGTGCGAGGGTGATGGGGTGTACGTCGATGGCAGTCGAATCGAGCATCCCGACGTAGACCCCTCGTGGCAGGTGTTTGCCGAGTACGCAGACCGGGACTGAACACCACAGCGGACAGCCAGTAAGCATCACTGGTAAATACCACCTAGTAATAACATCTGCGTATGGACAACCTTGGCAAAGTAGACCGAGAATTTTTCGAGGAGTACATCTACCCGCATCTCGGCGCGGAGCGCGACGACGTGACGCTGTCACCGCAGCACGGCGTGGATTTCGGCGTCTTCGAGGTCGGTGGAGAAGCGGTCGCAACCGCGACCGACCCGATTTTCATCATGCCCTCGCTCGGGTTCGAGCGCGCGGCGTGGTTCGCCTTTCACATACTCATGAGCGACGTAGCGGTGAGCGGTCTCTCGCCGACCCACCTCGCGGTTGATTTCAACCTGCCGCCGGAAATTACCGACGAGGAGTTCGAGACGATTTGGAAGACGTTCGACCGGGAAGCCGAGGAACTTGGCGTCAGCGTCGTCACGGGACACACCGCTCGGTACGCCGGATGCAACTATCCGATGGTCGGCGGCGCGAACGCCATGGCGGTCGGCGACCCGAACGACATCGTTCGCCCGAACGGAGCGCGTCCGGGCGACCGCGTCCTGCTCACGAAAGGTCCGGCGGTGGAAGCGACAGGTCTGCTCTCCATCCGGTTCGAGGACCTGATGAGGGAAGAACTGCCCGAAGGACCCGTCGAAAAGGCGAAAGACCGATTTTACGACATGAGTCCCGTCGAGGATGCATTAGTCGCGGCCGGGACGGGAAACGTCACCGCGATGCACGACGCGACCGAGGGCGGCGTCCACGGCGCGCTGGTCGAGATGGCCCGCGCCAGCGGGGTTCATCTCGACGTATCGCAGGATTCGATTCCCGTCCTGCCGGGCGTGCTGGAAGCGTGCGAGTTCTTCGACATCGACCCGTGGAAATCGATTAGCGAAGGCACGCTTTTGCTTTCGGTTGCGGCCGAGGACGCCGAAAGCGTCCTCTCCGCGCTGGACGACGCCGAAATCCTCGCCGCCGAAATCGGCGACGTTCGCGAAGGGGAGGGCGTCGAGATAGACGGTGAGCGTATCGAACACCCGGAGGTTGACCCGTTCTGGGGGGCCTTCGAGGAGTTCATGGAGCGATCTCCATGACCCGGATTCCGGCACCGGTCGAACCCCCAGTCGCGGTGACAATCGCCGGAAGCGACTCCGGCGGCGGTGCGGGGATTCAGGCCGATTTGAAGACGATGGAGGCCCACGGCGTGTTCGGTACCAGCGTCGTCACGAGCGTCACGGCCCAGAACACGCGAGGCGTCGAGGGGGCGTTTACGCTCCCGGTCGAAGCAATCGAGGAGCAGTGTTCTGCCGTTCTCTCTGATTTCGATGTTCGGGCGGTAAAAACCGGTATGCTCGCGGAAGCCCCGGTCGTGCGGAGCGTCGCGGAGCAAGTGGAAAAACTAGAAATCCCGGTTGTCGTTGACCCCGTGATGGTCGCCACCTCGGGCGACCGACTGCTCGATTCCGACGGCGAAGCGGCCTACGAGGAACTCATCGAACACGCAACGCTCGTGACGCCGAACGCGGACGAGGCCGCGGTGCTGACCGGCGTGAAACCCGAGGACGACGAAAGCGCGAATTCGGCGGGCGAGGAACTGCTCGAACTGGGTGCGGACGCGGCGCTCGTCAAGGGAGGGCACGTTCCGGGAGAGCAAGTTCGGGACGTGCTGGTGAGCGAGGACGGGGTCGAAATTTTCGCTCACGACAGAATCGAGACGGACGCGACTCACGGCTCCGGCTGTACGCTCGCCAGCGCCGTCGCCGCAGGACTCGCGCAGGGAGATGCCCTGCGCGAGTCCGTCGCGCAAGCCACCGCGTTCATGGAACGTGCCGTACGCTACCATCTGAACGTCGGAAAGGGGCCGGGGTCGGTCCACCACCTGGTCGAACTGCGGAACGAAGCGGCGCGCGATTCAACTGCGGAAACGGTCGAGCGCGTCGTCCAGTCGTTCGTCGAACGTGACGTGAGCAGACTGGTTCCGGAAGTCGGCATGAACGTCGTCGGTGCGACACCCTACGCCGAGGCGGTCGGCGAAACCGCCGCCGTCGAGGGGAGAATCACCCGAACCATGTCCGGCGTAAAGCCGAATCGCGGCGTGCGATTCGGCGCGTCGAGTCACGTTGCCCGATTCCTGCTCTCGGCCCGCGAGTTCGACCCCGACCTTCGATTTGCGGTCAACTGCCGATTCGATGACGATGTGGAGTCCGCACTTGCAACGCTCAGCGGCGAAGTCGCCGAGTTCGACCGTTCGGCGGAACCGACGGACGTAAAAGAACGCGAAGGGAGTACGATGGGGTGGGGTGCGAGACGGGCGTTCGAGTCGGCGGACGAGACGCCCGTCGCCATCATCGACCGTGGCGAAGTTGGGAAAGAGGCAATCGTGAAACTACTCGCGGCGGAGACGGAAGAACTGCAACGGCGGACGTTTGCGGTGCTTTCGGCGCTGGAGACGTGAACGAGTTTCTCCCTCACTCCTCGCCCATCCGGTTGTAACACCGAAACGTTTCTCGGCGGTCCGCGTGCTCGCCATCCGTCGTGTTCTACGTCGTTTCCGTCGTCGATGTCTCCCGCAGTACCTCGCGCTCGTCGGTCATAATGTAGTGATGCATCGCCCTGTCGAGAATCAGAAGCGGAATTCGAGACGGTTGCCGATTTCGACCGCCTTACGCCATCATCGCGCGACAGCTTTCCGCGCACTCCTCCAACACGTCGGCACAGACCTGACAGTGGTCGTGGTCGTGCTGGGAACACTCCTCGGCGCACTCCTCGCACGCACCGGCGCAGGCCTCCGCGAGTTGCTCGCTGTAGTTAGAGTTGCGCGCCATGAATCGGGCGTGCTGAGTGGTAAGATCGGCCACGTCACGGCAGAGACGGATACACCGCGCCATCCCTTCGCCTTCGCCCGCACACTCGTCGGCACACCACTCGCATGCTTGGGCGGCCTCGAAGCAGTTGTCGATGCAGTTCCGCTGCTCGTCGCTCAGGTGGTCGATTTCACTGAGTGCCATGGTGGGATGGTCGGGTGCGTTCGAAGAGGGAACTGTGGTTGCTCATGCAACCGTCTTTTCCGACTCTCGAACGAACAGCCAGAGTCCGATGAGAAACGTGAGAGATGCCACGACACCAACCGCGAGATGCCACCCTGCCAGCCAGTACGGAAGGGAGACGACGTGCCGGGCGCTGTCGAGCAGATAGCTGAAAACGGGCAGTTTGGTCGTTCCGCTTCCCACGATACCGTTCGAATCGGACGGGTCACCCGCGGGGTATTCGCCGGGGTCACGGTCCGCCTCGTAGGGAACCGTCGGCACCCGCGCGCTCCACACCATCGCTCCGGATTCGTTCAGTTCCACGACGCGGTTGTTCCGACTGTCGGTGACGAGCGTGTTGCCGTTCGGCAGGCGGTCGGCGTCGCGGGGCCAATCGAAGTTGATTCCGCCTGCGCCGCGTGCCTGCCACGCGGTTTTCCATCGCCCCGTCGATTCGTTTCGGTGGAGTTCGACCACACGGTCGTTTTCCGAATCGGCGACGAGAACCGCGTCATTGGAGAGCCACTGCGGGTTGTGTTGGTAGTTTAGCACGCTCGTATCGCCGTTCTCGTTTATCACTTCGACGACTCCTTTTCCGCGTTCGATGACGAGCAGTTGGTGCGCGTTGCGAACCGAGACGAGGTACCTGTTCTCCCCGATTCTGTCCACGTCGTTGATGTGGAGCCAATCGGTTCTGGTCGGGTCTGGTGGCGGGTCGTAGAAGTCGCTCGCGTTCCACTGCCACGTTTTCGTCCCGTTCGGTGCGAGCGTGAACACGCGTTCTCTGTCCATATCCGCGATTAGCAATTCGCCGGAGGGGAGAAACTCGGCATCGTGAACTTCGCTGTCCCCGCTGGTTCGCACCGGAAACGACCATTCGAAGACGACGTGTGGGTCGGGGTCTGGGTCGATGATTCTAACTCCTGTTCGGGCACAGGGAGAGTCGTAGGGGCCACAGTCGTCGTCGCCGCGCGCCATGAACGATGCGAGAACCGAACCGTTCGGGAGGCGAGATACGTCGTGATAGCTGTCCGCCCGTCCGAAATCCCAAACCGGCTCGCCTTCTGCGTCGAGAACAGCGATTCGACCGTCCGTGGTCGTCGATTGCACGCCGACGACGGTTTTCTCGGAACTGTTCGTCGTCGGAGCCTTCGAAATCGGCGGTGCAACCACAGCACTCACGACTAAAACGAGAACAAAACCGACGACGGCGACGGCCATCAGTCCGGCACCGAGTCGGCGACCCGACCGGGGAATCACGGAGACCACGCGAGTACTAGTTTGATGCCGCGACACAATAAAATCGTGCTGGCCTTCGACCGGTTGGCAAAAATATCGCGCCTTTGATCTACTGTATTAATTGTGAAGTAAAACTTTAGCCGGTGTGCATCCCTTTGGGCATCAGTGCTCGAATCCCTCCAAGACGAAGTCGAAATTACGACGCGAACCGTCGAAATTCTTCTCCTCATCCGGAACGAAGAACCGGTCGGTCTTCGGCACGCGTCCACGGTCGCCGACCTTCCGGAACACCGAGTTAGAACGTCGTTTCAGATGCTCGAAAAAGAAGGTCTCATACAGCCGACCGACGACGGTGCGGTTACGACCGACCGAACCGGACCGTTTCTCGATACGTTCGACGACGAGATCGAAGCCGTGCGGGCGAGCGTCGAACGACTCGGTGCCGGGATGGCCGATTGAGACCGCCGAATCATCAGACCCGACTCATTTCTGTCGGGGAATCCACATCGTTTTATTCACGCCGCGACTCACTCCGGACATGATTTCGACTGCTCGTTTCCGGAGGTGTCCGCCGTGAGCGAAGGCGGCATCGTCGGGGAGTTTTTCTCGCTGAAAGAGGAGTCCGACGCGGACGTGTTGACGATACAGGTCGGCGACTTCTACGAGTTCTTCGCCGACGACGCGGAACTGGTGGGAGACGTGCTGGATTTGAACGTCTCCCAGAAGTCGAGCCACGGAAGCAGATACCCGATGGCCGGCGTCCCGCTTTCAGAGCTCACGCCGTACATGAAACAACTGGTCGAACGCGGCTACCGGGTCGCAATCGCCGACCAGTACGAGACGGAAAACGGTCACGCCCGCGAAATCTCGCGGGTCGTGACGCCGGGGACGCTGCTCGAAACGACCTCCGCCGACGCCCAGTACCTCGCCGGAATCGTCCGCGTAGACGACGGTTACGGCTTGGCCTTCGCGGACGTGACGACCGGTCGATTTCTGGTCAGTTCCGTCTCCGGTTCGGACGCCGACTCGAAGGCGCTAACGGAACTGTACCGGTTCGATCCCGCGGAAGTGCTTCCCGGCCCCGAGATTCGCAACGACGATTCGTTCCTCGAAGCGGTGCGCGAACGAACCGACGCTTCCCTCTCGCTCCACGACGCGAACGCCTTCGCGCCCGGAAAGGCTCGACACGTCACCCGCGAGCAGTTCGGCGCGGAAACGCTTTCCAGTCTCGGCTTGGATTCGGACGGCGGAAACGCGCCGACCGCGGAAGTTCTGGCCGCGGGGGCCGTCCTCTCCTACGTCGAAGAGACGGGGGCAGGCGTCCTCGGGTCGATAACGCGTCTCCAGTCGTACCACTCAGACGACCACGTCGAACTGGATGCGACGACCCAGCGCAACCTCGAACTCACGGAAACCATGCACGGCGACCGGAAGGGGTCGTTGTTCGACACGGTAGACCACACGAAAACCAGTGCGGGTCGCCGCCTGTTAAAGGAGTGGCTTCAACGACCTCGTCGTTCGCTCGATTTACTCCGCGAACGACAGTCGAACGTTTCGGCCTTCGCGGAGTCCGCCCTAGCCCGCGAGGAGATTCGGGAAACGCTCGGAGACGCCTACGACCTCGAACGATTGGCGAGCAAATCCGTCTCGGGGAGCGCGGACGCGAACGATTTGCTCCGGATTCGGGACAGCCTCGCAGTCCTTCCGACCGTCACGGATTCGATTGCAAACGCGCCGTCCTTATCGAATTCGCCGCTCGCGGAACTCGCGGCTCGTCCCGACCGAGCGCAGGCGGAACGCCTGCGCGAGGAGTTGGGAGAGGCGTTGGCCGACGACCCGCCGAAAACCGTCACGCAGGGCGGTCTGTTCCGTCGGGGCTACGACGACGAACTGGACGAAATCATCGATCAGCACGAGGAGAATCTGGAGTGGTTCGACACCCTCGCGAGTCGGGAAAAATCCAGAACCGGCATCAGCCATCTGCAGGTAGACCGCAACAAGACGGACGGCTACTACCTCCAAGTCGGCAAGTCCGACACCGGAAAGGTTCCCGAGGAGTACGAAGCAGTCAAGACGCTGAAGAACTCGGAGCGGTACGTCACCGACGAACTTCGGGAACGGGAGCGAGAAATCTTGCGCCTCGAAGAACGACGCGGTGAACTGGAGTACGACCTGTTTCAGCAACTGAGGGCACGAATCGCAGACAACGCGGAACTCATGCAGGACGTGGGACGCACGCTGGCCGAACTCGATACGCTCGCGAGCTTGGCGGTTCACGCCGTCGAAAACGGGTGGGTGCGCCCGGAACTCGCAGATTCCGGATTCGACATCCGACAGGGTCGCCACCCCGTCGTGGAACAAACCACGGAGTTCGTCCCCAACGACCTACGGATGGACGACGCGCGCGAGTTCCTCATCGTCACCGGACCGAACATGTCCGGAAAATCGACGTACATGCGCCAAGTCGCGCTGATTACCCTCCTCGCGCAGGTCGGGAGTTTCGTCCCTGCGCGCGAGGCGTCCGTGGGATTGGTCGATGGTATCTTCACCCGGGTCGGTGCGCTGGACGAGTTAGCCCAAGGACGCTCGACGTTCATGGTCGAAATGCAGGAGTTGAGCAACATCCTCCATTCCGCGAGCGAGGATTCGCTCGTCATTCTGGACGAAGTGGGACGCGGAACCGCGACCTACGACGGCATCTCGATAGCGTGGGCCGCGACGGAATACCTGCACAACGAAGTTCGCGCGAAAACGCTCTTTGCCACCCATTACCACGAACTGACGACGCTGGCCGACCACCTGCCTCGCGTGTCGAACGTTCATGTGGCCGCGGACGAGCGCGACGGCGACGTGACCTTCCTCAGAACCGTCCGCGACGGCCCGACGAACCGCAGTTACGGGATTCACGTCGCAGACCTCGCTGGCGTGCCGGTTCCGGTGGTCGAACGTTCCCGCAACGTGCTCGACAAACTGCGCCAAGAGAAGGCAATCGAGGCGAAAGGCGGCGCGTCGAGCGAACCGGTGCAGGCCGTTTTTGACCTTGGAAGCGGCGAGTTCCAGCGGGGAGAAAACGATTCGAGCGGTGGCGAAAGCGGAGACGAATCGAGCGGAATCGAGAGCGACGAACCGGCAATCGACCCCGAAACGGAAGCGGTGTTGTCCGAACTTTCGGGTGTCGAAGTCGCCGACGTGTCGCCGATTGATTTGATGTCGAAAGTGCAGGAGTGGCAAAAGCGACTGGAAGAATAACGCCGATTCGGTCGTGATAACTCGATCTTTATAGTCGAATTTTATGAATAAATTATATATCGGTTGAAACTGTGGTCAGCATGCCATGGGAAAACTTAATAGAAGAAATTTCGTAAAAAGCGTCGGTGTCGGAGCTGCCGCATTGGCTACGATGGGCGTCACGACTGCGGCAGACGGCCGTTCACAGTTCGTCGTCACTGTCGGGGGTAAGGGCGGTCGAAAGCGACTGGAACGGTCGGGCATCGATGTTCAGGCGAGCGTTGCTGACGGCCGCGTTCTGCTCGTCGCCGCCGAGTCGAAAGCCTCGATTCAGGGAGTGAACGGCGTCAAGCACGTCGAACCGAACATCGGCTATCGAGCGGTCGGGCCGAAACTCCAATCGACCGAGGAGTCGCTCGACGAGCAGTACGCGGACGTTCAGTGGGACAAGCAGGCAGACACGACCGGCGCGTTCGAGGCGCACGACAGTTCGACGGGCGACGGCCGAACCGTCGCCATCATCGACACCGGAATCGACACGTTCCACCCCGACCTGCGAAACCGAGTCGAACAGGGTCGACTCTTCCGCGCCGATGGAGTGTCGAGTCCCGACGGAACTCCGACCGTCGATGGCGATACGACTATCGATGCGAGATTGCCGCCGGGTGGCGAGGAAATCGAAGCGTACACCTATCTCGGTGCTCCGGCAACGCGCTCGCAGATGGCCGCGGACGACGTTGACTCTCACGGTACTCACTGTGCCGGTATCGCGACGGCGAAACACGACGACACGGTTCCGGACGAAGACTTCGGTATCGCAGGGGTGGCCCCGGATGCGGACGTGGTTCCACTGCGCGTGTTCTACTGGAAGCGACTGGACGATTATCAGTACGACGTGGACGACGACGGCGAGGACGAGAGCGTCTCCGTGACGACGCTCTGGACGACCGATTTCGACATTTTGAGCGCAATCAACTACGCGGCCGAAATCGGTGCAGATTCCGCAAACATGAGTCTCGGCGGCGGCGTCATCAAAGGCGTCGCACACAAAAACGGCGAACACGTCGCCTACCAGACGGTCATCCAATCCGCCGTCCAGCGCGGAACCGTCGTGACGACCAGCGCCGGAAACGCCAGTTCGGATCTCCAGCACGAGGGTTACTACACCCTTCCGAACAGCGTTCCGGGTTCCATCAGCGTCTCCGCGACGGGACCGGACAACGGACTCGCGTTCTACTCGAACTACGGCACCAGCGACATCGATGTCGGCGCGCCCGGCGGGGGCTACGAAACGCTCGAAAAGACGCTCGCAACCGATACCGAGTGGCCGTACCCGCTCAATCTGGTCTACTCGACCGTTCCGGCGGACTTGAACGACGGCACCGCATACGCGTGGTATGCGGGAACGTCGATGGCGGCCCCGCAGGTCGCCGGTCTCGTTGCACTCATCCGCGAGGTCAACCCGGACCTGAACGCGAAACAGGTTCAAAGCATCATCGAGAACACTGCCCGGTACAGTAACGGTAAGGGCGATACCGACATCGGCGCGGGAATTATCAACGCGCCCGACGCCGTCGCGGAAGCGGAACGTCGCAACTGATTACCGACTCCCCACCGACCACATTTTCGATTCACGGCGCGACCCGACGGGGAGTATTTGAATTTGTCCTCGTCCGGCCAGCGTTCGCAACAATATAAAAATATTCTTGTCGAGAAAAGAACGAGAGTATCTCATGCCTCGAACGACGCGCCGCCGCGCTCTCCTGGCGGCGGGAGCCGCCGGTTTCACAACGCTTTCAGGTTGTGGTTTTCTCTCGGGTCGCCGATGTCCGACTCGGGACGACCCGCAGTGGACGATAGACGGACGATACTGGTCGCCGCCAATACTACACGAGCGTAAAATTCTCGCCGCCGAACATTACACCGGTACGAGCGACGGGATTCTTTCCCGAATCATCTGCGCGGATCAATACGACGGACAGGAGCAGTGGGTCTACACCGTCGAAGGCTCCGGTGCGGGGATTCCACTCGTCCACGACGACACCGTCTACGTCGGCACGGGAACCGACCACGTGTACGCCTTCGATTTCGAAACCGGTCATCGAAAATGGGACTACGATGCGGGAGGCGTCGAACAGTACGGGGGTGGTGCGTGGGGACAACCCACCCTTATCGACGACTCGGTTTTCGTCGGCATTTCTCATTCCGAACATTTCAGCTCGAATTCGACGGACAGCAGTGCGTACACCTACCGCGCCGTGGCCCTGAACGCGAACGATGGAACCGAGCGGTGGGCAAATCGGGTCGAGGGCATGCCGTTTGCCGGTCTTGCCCGACTCGGAAAATCAGTCGTCGCAGGTACCGAAACCGGCCACGTTTATCGGGTCGATGCCACGACGGGTGAATCGCTCTGGACCGCTTCTGTTGCCGGTGAGATTCGAACCACGCCCATCGTCGGAGATGGTCTCGTGTACGTAGCTACGCTGGACGGCGCAGTCGTTTCGCTCGACGCCGAATCCGCTGAAGAAGGATGGCAGTTCGATGCGCCGGGGAACATCGTGGATTTCGCCGATAGCGGAGGTTCACTGGTGATTGGCGACCGAACAGGGTCAGTTGCCGCGGTTTCCAAATCGAATGGAACCGAACGGTGGCAGTACACTGCGGAGGTAGCGGTTGCGGCCGTGGACGTTACTCCCGACGCCGTGTGGGTTCTCGACCAACGCGGAACGGTTCATCGTCTCGACGCGGCAACCGGAGAATCGATACACCGGTACTACGTCGCCGACAATCACTACAAAGACCAGTGTGGGTGGTCGCCTCGCTCTAACCTCGGGTCGGGGATTGTCGCCGATGAAAACAATATCTACGTCACTGACCCGTGGGTCGGACGAGTGTCTTCGAGAATCGAATAGCAATACAACGCTGTCAGCTATTCGAACGCGTACACCGAATCGCTGGCAGCGTACACCCTGTCGTCTTCGCCGTTCGTATCGATCCCAACACTTCGAACTTCATCGCCGGTTTCGAACCGATGAAGTTCGGTTCCGTTCGTCGCCGACAGAGCGTACACCCGGCGGTCGCTGGCACCGACGTACACCGTTTCGCCCGCGACGACCGGTTCGCAGAGCGACCCGAACGGGAGGTATTTCGGGTGGAACGCCCATCGCTCTTCGCCATCCGAAAGCGCGGCGAGCCACTCCCGGCGGTCGGTTCCCGTACTCGTCACGGCGGTCGTGACGGCGTAGACGCCATCTGCGGGAGTTTCGCCACCGACGAGGTGACTGACGGAATCGCCGTTCTCCGGAGTCGCTCGCCACTGTTCGTTGCCGTCGAAATCGTACGCAATGACTTCGTTGCCGTCGATTCCGGCGTACACCGCACCGCCCGCACTGCCCGAGTCACCTGCATCACCCGAATCGTCCGACCCACTCGCACCGCTCGCGGTGAGAATGCTTGCGTTTTCGCCAGCAGACCACTGTTCCCCGTGGGAGTCAAGGGCGGTGATTCGACCGTCCGCGACGACGAACGCTCTGTTTTCGAGTGCGGTGAGACGTTCGACCGAACCGAGGTCGCCACAGTCGCCGTCGTACGTCCAACGAGTTCCCCCGTCCTGCGCGTCGAAGGCACCGACCCAACCATTTCCGCCGACGAACACCGTCTCTTCCGTGACCACGGGTTCGGTGGCGATTTCCCCGTCACATTCGGCGCGCCATCGCTCGTTTCCATCCGCGGTGTACGCGACGACGTTCTCATCGTCGGTGACGTACAGCAGTTCGTTTTCCGCGTTTGGTTCGTTTCTGTCGTCCGCCGACCACCGTATTTCACTGTTTTCGGCATCGAGCGCGATCAGATCGTTGTTCGAAACGTAGACGTTCTCGCCGACTTCGAGCGTTCCGGTTCGGTCTGCACGCCAATCGAGTTCCGCCGAGTCGCGTATCGTGTAGAGGAACCCCTCGCGGTCGGTGACGTAGATGTCGTCGCCCACGGTGGCCGGAAGCCACGAACTGCCGAGGTTTCGAATCGGGACGCGCCAGCGTTGCTCGCCAGTTTCGGCGTCGAGCGCAACCAGTCCGTCGTCGCCGGAGACGGGGATGTAGACGGTTCCGTCGGCGATCGTCGGAGTTCCGGCGGAACCATCTCCGTCTTCGAACGACTACTGTTTCGCCCCGTCCTCGCAGTGAAGCGACTACGCACGCGCTTTCCGACCGTCCGTGACGATGACGGAATCGGCCATAACCGCGGGGGATTGAGCGAGACGCGTCGAATCTGCAACGCTCGTTGTCCACTCCGTGTTTCCATCGTCCGCCGAGAGGGCGAACACTTGCTCCCCGCAGACGTAGACCGTCCCGTTAGCGACCGTCGGTGCGTGGTTGATGGTTCCGTCCACGCTGGTTCGCCATCGCGGATTTCCGGTCGCCGCCTCGAAGGCGTACACGTCCTCTTTATCGACGAAGTACGCGACGCCATCCACGACCGCCGGCGGGACGTTTTCGGCGCTCGGAATCTCGCCCTCCTTGCCGCTCGGAATGCCGATGCGCCAGCGTTCCGTTCCCGCATCTGCGTTTACCGCCCAGCAGACTCCCTGCCCGTTTGCGTCGCTGGTTTTGAAAAAGAGCGTCCCGTCGGCGGTCGTTATCGGAGAACTCTCCGTGACGCCGATTTCGAACCGCCACCGCTCGCTTCCGTCGTTCGCCGATAGCGCGAGTACGTCGGTTCCCGCTACGTAGACAGTGTCGCCGATGACCGTCGGCGCGTAATCCAGTCCGCGGACGTTCGTCGTCCATCGCATTTTCCGCGTTTCCGTGTCGAATGCCATGAGCACCCCCGAGGTGTCCGCGACGTAGGCCGTGCCATCGACGATGGTTGGAGCGAACAGTCGTCGGTCGCAAATCCGTTCGCTCCACGCTATCCACGCCCGGAACCCGGGTCGCCTCCGATGGGGTTGTATCCGGTATTTCCGGCGTCGTACTGGAACATCGGCCAATCCTGTTGAGACGAACTGTGCGCGTCGGACATGACTGTCCCCGAAAGTCCAGCCGTGCCGAGCGCGACGCCGGTCAGTTTGAGAAAATTCCGTCGTGTTTCATCGGAGGGTCGAACCATGAAATCAACGAACGGGAAGTACGACGTTTATTATTCGTCCCTTAAACCGGTCGCAATTGCCGTCTACTGCCAGCTCGATGGCAGTTCCCTCGTGTCGTAATCGAAATCAGTTTCAGCGGTAAAAACCTGTCCCGACCCGTATCCGGTCAATAACGACGGCGAGTCGCAGTCAACTTCCTTATCGAGGTCGGCCGGATCGCTACTCAGAGATATATATCGAACTATGGTATTAAACGTCGGAAGACACGAAATCGAAAAGAATATTCCATAAATATTCTAATAAAGATTTAAATTTTTATCTAAGTATTTAATATAGCGATATTCGATTTACTTCGGAGCGAAACCGTGAAACGCCCCGCGACGAAAACGACACGTAATGGACTGCGATAAGTGCGACCGCGAGGCGGTGATGCACGCGGCCTACTCGGGGCTTCACCTGTGCGAAGACCATTTCTGTCGGTCGGTCGAAAAACGCCTTCGGCGACGGGTTCGCGACGACAATCTTCTCCCCGCATCCGCCACGCCGGACGACCCGCAAACGTGGCTCATCGGCCTCTCCGGGGGGAAAGACAGCGTCGTTCTCACGCAGATTCTCCACGATACGTTCGCCAACGACCCGCGCGTCGAACTCGTCGCGCTGACGATTCACGAGGGTATCGAGGGCTACCGCGACAAAAGTTTGGACGCCTGCCTCGAACTCACCGACGACCTCGACATTCGCCACGAAGTCGTCACTTACGAGGAGGAGTTCGACGTTCGAATGGACGATGTGGTCGAAAAAGACCCGGAAAGTATGGCGGCCTGCGCTTACTGCGGCGTGTTCCGAAGAGACCTCCTTTCGAAGTACGCCGAGGAGTACGAGGCCGACAAACTGCTCACGGGGCACAATCTGGACGACGAAGCGGAAACCGCGCTGATGAACTTCCTCGAAGGCGACGTCTCTCAAATCGCCAAACATTTCGACGCCAGTCTCGGGAAGTTCGCGAAAGAGACGCCTCGTGGCGTCTCTTCCCCGGAGAACGACGAAGACGACCCGCGAACCAGAAACGACCAAAATTCGTTCGTCCCCCGAGCGAAACCGCTTCGGGACGTTCCGGAAAAGGAGGTCGCACTGTACGCCCACCTCGAAAATCTCCCGGCGCACATTACCGAATGTCCACATTCAAGCGAGGCGTACCGAGCGGAAATCCAGCAGTTGATGCTCTCGCTCGAAGAGAATCACCCCGGAACGCGCCACTCGATTATGGCAGGATACGAGGAACTCGCCGCGGTCGCCGCGGACGAATTTGGCGTCGGTGAAGGCAAGCGCGAAATTAACGAATGCGAGCGGTGCGGTGCGTCCACGACGGGTGACGTTTGCCGGAAGTGCGCGCTGGTGGAGTCGATTCACGCGGTGTAACCGAATTTCCGAAGTCTCGCTTTCGATTCCTCGCCGAAGTTTCGCCACTTGAGCGGAATATCGTCCTCTCGGAGCCAGTATTTGACCACGGCGAAGTGGGTACCGGTTCGTATCGCAATCGCCCACATCGTCTGATTCTCGTCCCAAGACCACGTCCGCAGCGTTTCCTCGTCTGGTCGGCGGTCGAGGAGTGACCTGTCTCCGGGGACGGTCGCTATTTCGTCCAGTTCGGCAAGGTATGCGAGGAGATAGGTCGCACCTTGGTCGGGGTCGCCATCGCGTTTGTACTCCGTCTTCCACTTGTCGTACGCGCGCTTGATACCGGGCCACCAGCCGTCTTCGAACTCGTCGCGGTGAGTTTCGAATGCCTCGGGACAATCGTAGAACGTTCGGTCGCAGGCGCGGTCGATGTCGTCCCACTGCACTGGGCTGAAGTCGTCCATACAACGATCTCTGGTGTCAAAAGCAAGTACGTTCCCCCGCCGATAGCGATTCCCGTAATCTGTCCGACGACCGAGAAAACTTATTATCCTGAACCACAACGCCGCAGGTATGCCCTCTCGACGACGATTTCTCGCGCTCGGTGCGGCCACAGCGTTCGCCGGGTGTACGACGGTGGCGGACGACCCGCCGAAATCGGGGACGAACCAATCGACGAACCCCGACAGGCACATCTACGGAGCCGACGGCGAGTGGTCGAGTTTCGGCTGTAACGCGAGCAACACCCGTTCGGTCGGCGACGGGAAAGTACCCGTAAATGGCGTGGAAGAACAGTGGCGAGTCGAGGTTCCACATACCACGTATCACGAGCCGCTCGTCGTGGATAGGCGCGTGTATCAGCCGACTCCCACGGAGCTTCGCGTATACGACGCGAGAGATGGTTCCAAACTGTGGACGAAGGCAAACGTAGAGACGACGCCATTCATCCGTGGCAAAACGATATACGTGGGCATCAGTAACCGACTGCTCGCGCTCGATTCGAAAACCGGCGAGACAAAGTGGAAACGGACGTTCGGCGAGAACGCTCTCGTTCGGTCGCCCTCGATGTACGATTCGCAGTGGCTCTACGTCCCCGCAGGGGAAACCATCCACCGAGTCAGTTCGTCTACTGGTGAGGTTGAGTGGTCACGCCGACTGTTCGGCGATATTCTCGGCTCGTCATCGATTTACAGTGGGTATTACGTCGTACTTGCCACGGAGGCCGGAAAGCTGTATCTCCTTGACCCGGATGGAATTGGGGAGGGCGAGTGGAACCTTCCGTCGAAACCGCAGGCCCCGCCGACCGCGGACACCGACGGCGTCTACGTCAACTGTCTCGACGGGAAGACGTACGGAATCACGCTCGAAAACCAACCGCGTCTGAACATCGACTGGAAGGTGCAAACTGGGTGGGCAAATGGCGGGCTGGCCGTCAAAAAACACGTTTACGCGGCAGGAACACGGGGACTGCACGCTATCGACCCCGACGACGGCGAGCGAGTGTGGAAGCACGACACCGGCGACTGGCGATGGACTGCGCCGGTACTGGGCCGTGATACGCTGTTCGTCGGTGGCGATAAGTTGTACGCCTTCGACCCGACTCCCTCGTTTCGCGTGCCGGGAACCGGCCCGGCACGCAGATTCACGAAATCGTTTCACGGCCGCGTCGGCCCCGGTCCGGTTCTGAACGACGGAACGCTCTACGTCGTCGCACAGACCGCCAAACGGAAATTCCACCTGCTCGCGCTCGAATAGGGATTCACTGTTTACGAAAGAGAAAGAAGAGAATTCAGCGAGTTACCGGATAACGTCGAGACCGTTGTTCTTCTCGACTTCGTCCCTGCCGCCGTCGCTCTGCGTGCCGAAGGTACCGGCTCGAGATTTTTCGACGTTGTTGCTGGCATCGTAAGACTGTGCGTCCACGTCGCGCATCTTCTGGCGGGAGCGGTCGGCTTGCTTTTGCGTCGATGGACCGAGCACTTGTGCGCTCTTAACGCCCGTCATGATTGCCATGACTCGGACTTTGCTCTTGTAGTTCTCCTGAATGCGAGCACCCCAGATGACGTTGGCGCTCGCTTCGAGGCGTTCGGTGATGTTGGCCGCGATTCCTTCCGCCTCTTTGAGCGTGAGGTCCGGTCCGCCAGTGATGTGGACGAGTCCGCCGGACGCCCCGCGGTAGTCCACGTCGAGGAGAGGATGGTTCATCGCATCGCGCACCACTTCCTCTGTTTTGTTCTTGTCCTGGGTCTCGCCGACGAGCATCACCGCGACGCCGCCCTGATTCATGATTGACGTCATGTCGGCGTAGTCGAGGTTGATGAGGCTCGGCTGGGTGATGGTTTCCGAGATACCCTTCACCGTTTCGGCGATGATTTGGTCCATCACCGAGAACGCCTTGCCAATCGGGAGGTTCGGGACGTAATCGAGCAGGCGGTTGTTGTCGAGGACGATGATGGAGTCGGCTTCGTTACGAAGCTTTTCCAGTCCTTCCTCGGCTTTCACCGTGCGAGCGCGTTCGACGTTGAACGGCGTCGAAACCATACCGACGACGATTGCGCCCTGCTCTTTGGCGATTTTGGAGACGACGGGTGCGGCACCGGTTCCGGTTCCGCCACCCATCCCCGCGGTTACGAAGACGAGGTCGGCGTCGCCGAGAACCTCTTTGACCGTGCCCTGTGCCATCTCGGTGGCGCGCTCGCCCATCGAAGGGTCGCCGCCAGCACCGAGGCCGGACGTAAGGGATTTGCCGACGAGAATTTTCGTGTCGGCTTCGATCATCTTCAGGTGCTGTTTGTCCGTGTTGATGGCGACGGTGTCCGCGCCGTCGACGCCGATGTTATACAGGCGGTTGATGGTGTTGTTTCCGGCACCACCACAGCCGACGATGACGATTCGGGGGTCACCGAACTCGTCGTCCGTCGTGGCGGCGTCCATCTCGCGCTGTTCGCTCTCGGCGTTCTCCAACGCTTCTTGAACGATATCCTGCATCGTTCACACCTTCGCCCAGGTGCGCTTGTTCGTGGTCTCAGTTCCGTTTTCGTCGTGCTCGTTGAGCATGTCGCGAACCGCAGCCCGAATCGCTTCGCTTCGGTTCGGGAACTCGCCAGTTTCGACCATCTGTTCAACTTCTTCGATTTGCTGTTTTGGTATTCGTAGTGTCACGCGCTCCATAGTGGATTCCCCTTGTTTGGTAAGACGACACGCGGTATACTTCCAAGACCTGTCTTACGCCGTATTAGAGCCCAACACGCGATATTTTGGACGATCCGAAGTTGGCGTAAGACAATCGTCTTACGTGGAAGTATCCACAAAGGCACAGTATATATAATTAACGGCGATTGTAAAACAATCGTTTTACGACGAATCCAAAACGTCCGCCGATGGTGTTCTTCGGCCACATCCGGGGCAGAACGCCCAGTCCGATCGAAGCTCATCGCCGCAGTCACAGAACACGCGGTGCGTCGCCTTTTCGCCGCAGTTCGGACAGTAAACGTGACCCGAGTCCAGCGATTCCCCGCACTGGCCGCAGGAGTTCTCCGTTCGCCGTGTGTCGTCGGCTGTCAGACGCGGACTGTTTGCTTTCTCGCTCGGGGTTGGGGCTTGTTCTGTCGCCTGAATCTCGCCAGCGCCCTCGACGGTGACGTTTACGTTGATGTCCTGCGCGCTCTTGCCTCCGGGGGGGCCGAGTCGTTGGTCGATGAGGTCGTCCACGCGCTCCGCGACAACCGAATCGAGGCTTCCGTCCGTTTGCTCCGCTGACTCGTTGTGGCCGTCGAGATAGTCGCGAAGCGCCTCGCGCATGACTTCGCTCTTCGAGGCGTCGAGCGATTCGAGTCCCTTCACGAGGTCGTCATCCGCGCGGAATGTAATTTTGCTCATATCGACCACCTTATTTTGTCTCTACTCCGATACACACAATCTATCATACTTGAACCTTTCCGTGTGTCCACTACGTCGTCTCGAATAATAATTCTTAAGTCCGGTACGGGATTAGGTGAAAGTGCGTACCCGCCCTTAGCTCAGACTGGTAGAGCAGTCGACTGTAGATCGACTTGTCCCCCGTTCAAATCGGGGAGGGCGGACTATTCCTTTCGGTGTATTATGAACGAGCGAAGCGAGAACGGTTGTTTATCGATTTGCGAATCACTCCCCGTACTCTGCTCGTATTACGACTTCAGACGCCCCAGATAGCTGCGATTCCGAGGACGGTTGCGATCGACAACACCAACTGGAGCGGTGCCCCGACGCGGAAGTAGTCCGTGAACTTGTAGCCCCCCGGACCGTAGACGAGGAGGTTCGTCTGGTAGCCAATCGGCGTCATGAAGTCCGCACTGGAAGCGAACGTCACCGCGAGGACGAATGCGAACGGATCGCCGCCGACACGAGTCGCCGCCTCGACGGCGACAGGAATCATCAGGATGACGCTCGCGCTGTTGCTGACGACTGCTGTGACGAGCGTCGTGATGATGTAAAACACCCAGAGAACGCCGATTGCGGGGAGGAAATCGGCGCTCGTGGCGACCACAGCACCGACCAGATTCGCCGCGCCGGTTCGTTCGAACGCGATACCGAGGGGGATGAGTCCGGCGAGGAGGAAGATAACGTCCCACTCGACCGAGTCGTACAGTTCGTTCGGTTTCACGATTCCGGTCAGAATCATCGCTACGACGCCCGCGAGCGCGGTGGTGAGAATGTCGAAGATTCCCACCGCGGCCAGTCCGACGACGCCGAGAATGATGGCAACGGCGAGCGGAATTTTCGACCGACGGTAGTCCGGTTCGGTCGGCATCTGTGCGAGAATAAAATTCCTATCCATCGCCAGTCGATTGATGCTGTTCTGCGTCGCCTGCACGAGTAGGGTGTCGCCTCGCCGAATCTGCGTTTGATCCATTCGTTCGCGCACGAGTTCCGCTCCGCGTCGGATGGCGAGCACGTTCGCGTCGTAGCGTTCGCGGAACGTCGTACTTTCGAGCGTTTCGGTGACGAGCGACGACCACGAGGGGATGACGAGTTCGACGAGGTTCTGGCCTTCCTGTTCCGGGCCGAGTTCTTCCTCGGTGACTTGCGAAAATGCGACGAGCGATAACCCTTCGGTCAACATGAGTTCGCGGAGCGTGCTGAAATCGGCGCGAACCACGAGAACGTCGCCCGGTCGAATCCGATTTCCTGCGAGGGGTTCCATGAACTTTCCTTCCTCTCGCACCAGCTGGACGACGTCCACATCGAGGTCGGTTTCGTTCAGAGCCTCCTCCACCGTCCGACTCACGAACGCTGAATCCGCATCCACGACGACTTCCGTCAGATACGGCGTCAACTCGTAATCTTCGAGGATGTCCTCCTCGGGGCTGAGTCGCTCCGGAATGAGTCGCCGTCCAATTGTCATGATGTAGACAGTGCCGACGACGAAGACGATAAACCCGAGTTGCGTGAATTCGAACATCGAAAACCGATGGAGCGATGGGTACTCTCCCGCGAGTCGTGCGGTGACGCTGCTGGCGATGAGGTTGGTCGAAGTGCCGATGAGCGTGAGCATTCCGCCGACCATCGAAGCGTAAGACAGCGGGATGAGCAGTTTCGAGGGGGACGTGTTTCCCCGGTTTGCGAGGTCCGAAACGACCGGGATGAGCATGGCAACGATTGGCGTGTTGTTGATAATGCCCGACGGTATTCCGGCGAAGGCCAACGTC
This sequence comes from Haladaptatus pallidirubidus, assembly GCF_020700235.1. Classification (GTDB taxonomy): domain Archaea; phylum Halobacteriota; class Halobacteria; order Halobacteriales; family Haladaptataceae; genus Haladaptatus; species Haladaptatus pallidirubidus. The sequence continues at coordinate 2,931,636 of NZ_CP085301.1, forward strand.
GCCGCGAGCTGTTTCCGCTCATCAGTGCCTGCGAACGACGCCATTCGTTCGCCGAGCTGCTGCACCGCGCCGGTCTGGCTGACGCCCGCGCTCAAGACGAGCATCGCCAGCACGGTAATCGTCGCGTCGTTTGAGAACCCCGAAATGCCCTCTTCGGGTGAGATTCCCGTCCACGGGCCGAGAATGATGAGGACGACCATGACGATGAAGGCGGTGATGTCCGGCGGAAAGGCTTCCGTGGCGAACAGCGCGAAGGTTGCCACCGCGATGGCGAACACGATGACCATCCCCATCGTTAGTTCCGGAATCGCCGACCCGGTTTGCATCATGAGGTCGGGAGCACGCATTTGAACGAAAGACACCACCCGAACAGTAAAGAGTACGCTCCGAAACGCGAGTAGCCTCGCCATTCTCGGGGAGCAACGACGACTTTCGGTGGCGTTCGGTTTGGGACAGCTTTCCGCCACGTGAAGATTTTAGGTCGTACCGGTGAACCCTACGGCATGGCTACACGTCTTCCGGATTCGGAGTTCGACCGCCGTCTCGACAAGGTGCGCGAGAAGATACGCGGACAGGGCGCCGACGCGGGTGTTTGGTTCGGCGCGACGAGCATCGAATATCTCACCGGATTCGACCACATTCAAACCGAACGACCGGTCGTTCTCGCGGTCACTGACGAACGAATCGAAATTACCGTACCGCGACTCGAAGTCGAGCGCGTCGAACCGAATCCGCGAATCGACGCCGTGCACCACTACTTCGACTATCCCGGCGGCAAACCGATTCGCGTCGCCGCGGAAATGCTCTCGGAACTCGGCGCCGAAACTGTCGCCGCGGATATCGACGGTGCGCCGGGCGTGATGGGATACAATGGCCCCGCCCTCTCGGAGTTCGTCGAAGTCGAATCGCAAGGGTGGGTGAGCAGGATGCGCTGGGCGAAAACCGACACCGAAATCGACCTCATCCGCGAATCGGTCAAATGGGGGAATCTCGCGCACCGGTATCTCGCCGATTACACGGAACCCGGCGCGCACCCGGCGACCGTCAGCCAGCGGGCTTCGACGGACGCCTCTCGCGCGATGCTCGATACGCTCGGCGGCGAGTACGTCCCACGCACACGAGGGGACGGCCCTGCTTTCGCAGGCTACATCACGGGACCGCAGACCGCCCTTCCGCACGGCCACACCGCGAACCGCAGAATCGAGGAGGGTGACGTGCTAATCACGGGTGCCGCGGCGAACGTCGATGGCTACCACTCCGAACTGGAGCGGACGATGTTCGTCGGCGAACCGACGGACGAACAGGAACACTACTTCGAGTTGATGCTGGAATCCCAAACCATCGCAATCGACGCACTCGGGCCGGACGTTCCTCTGTCTTACGTCGACCAACAAGTGTGGGACTACTTCGAAGAGCAGGGCGTCACCGACCTCGCACGGCACCACGTCGGTCACAACATCGGCATGGGTGGCCACGAACCGCCGTACATCGACCGCGGGTGGGGAGACCACGCGGACGACGATGACGCGAAAATGGAACCCGGTCACGTTTACACCATTGAACCGGGACTCTACACTGACACCGACGGTTATCGCCACTCCGACACGGTCGTCATCACGGAAAACGGCACGGAAATACTGACCTACTTCCCGCGCGATTTGGAGAGCAACGTCATCACGTGGTAAGCCACGGTTCATAACGCGGTAGGTTTCCGTTTCTGCAGGTGATTCACCGCCATCCATTTGGCGGGTAGCATCGTACCGAAGCGATGCTCGTTCTTTCGTTCAGTGGCCGGATGACCGAGTACCCACGCTCTTCCGTCTGTCGATTTTAACAGGCCGAGTAGAATCCGTATCGCAGTCGATTTTCCCGCGCCCTTCAGCCGGAGAAAATCGAACACTCCACCCCGCTCAACCGTGAACGTCAGGTTCTCTATCCCACGAACCTCGCCGTAGTATTTCGCTAGACGCTTGACGGCAATCGGTTCCGTCGGAGACACCGACAGAGGAACGTCCTCGAACGACTTCTACCGTTCGTCAGAATTTTTTCCCGAACCCTTATTTTTGCGTGGAACGTTCGTCTCACTAATGAGTTCTCGTCTCGAATTTCGAAGCGTGTCGGGCGAGGGTTCGGCGCAGGACGTGCAGTTTACCGAGTGGCTTGCGGGGCTGAAAACGAGCGGCAGCAATCTCCTCGTCACCGGCGACGTGCCGAAAGAGACGAGCGCCACGTTCAGTCGGACGCTCTTCGGACAGGAACAGCGGACGCGCGTTCTCGCGCTCACGAACCCCACTGCATCCGATGCTAACTCGCACCTCCCGGTCGAACCAGACTCCTCGGACACCAGCATCATCGACCGACGAACCGAATATCGGGCGACGAAGAGCAACGGAAAAACCGACTCCGCGCCGGGCGTCTCACGGGAATCCCTTCGTTCCGAGTTGATTTCCGCAATCAGCCAGTACGATGACCAAAACGGTGGATTCTCGCCCGCCGAACTTCGACTCGGTATCGACTCGATTGAGGTGCTGTCCGAAGGGGATGACATCGTCTCCCTCTCCCAGTTCCTTCGCGGCCTGACAGCCATCGTCCGCGGTGTCCGCGGCATGGCGCATTATCATCTTCGAGTGGCGGATGACGACCCCCTCGTCGAAGAGTTGTCTCCACTGTTCGATGCGCGTATCGAACTCCGCAAGCGTCCCGGCCTAGCAGAACAGCGGTGGCACGTTCCCGATCTCCGTGAGACGACCCACTGGGTAAAACTATCATAACTGACTCACACACCTTTGCTATGGAGTTTCGGCGGCATCCTGACCGCGACGGTCTCGACGTTTACGACCCTATCGAGAACGTTCGCTTCGCGCTCTACACTTCCGGTTCCGTTCAGCCGGCGGCAGTCTCGACCGAGACGTTTTACTTCCCGGTCGATGCGGCAGTCGCCGTCGAAACGGGGACGCTCTACGTGCCGAAACTGCTCCCCGTCACGATTCGAACGCAGGACGGAGAGATGGTGGCCGAAACTTCCGACGGAGACAATCGGAGCGTCCAACCCGGCGCCTATCTCATCGAACTCAGTACGGCTCCGATGAAGCTGTATCTCGCCGTCGAAAGCGCGTTTCGCCTCGAACAGCGCGACGGCGGGGTCGTTCTCGATTTCGGAGCCGAAACGACCGTCCGCGTGGGTGCGCGCTCCTATCACGACCGACCGGCGGAAACGATAACCGTCACCGACGACGTAGGGGACGTGATGCGCGCGCTCTCGGTAAACGGGTCGGCGCTCAAAACGACGAGTCCGGAACGCTCGTTTCCGACCCTGCGGGGACATCCGCCGCTCATCAAGCGGGGAGATACATTCGACGCACCGGATGGACTGGTTCGCCCCGACACGGGGGTCAAACTAGTCGTCCCGCCCGACAGAGAACACGTCTTTCCGCTGGCTTCGCTCGCGTACTATCACGGGGCGAAAGTCGTGTCGGGAACTCGCCCGCGGCTCGTCGCGGGCGAGTTCGAGCACGAACTCACGGGTGCCGACAGCTACGAAGAAGCGGTCAACCGAACCCTTCGCCAGACGTTTTTCCTCGACTGTCTCACCCGGACGGAGGGATACTACCAAGTTGACCTGCACGAACGCGAACAGGTCGAACCGCTCGTCGACCTCGATTTTTCCGCACTGTACGACGCTCCGCTTACGGAACGTCTCGCCGCGTATCTGTCGGTGCCGTTCGAAACGCTCGAACCGCACATCCCGAACTGGCGACTCGGCGTTGACCTGACGCCGACGGTCGAAAACGCAGAATATCTTCCGTACCTCGCGGACAGTCTCGCCCTCGTTCGGATTCCCGACAGTCCGAATCCGAACTCGGTCAAACCCATGTCGGATGCACAGAGCGAGTTCTTCCGCGCGCCGCCGTCCGGCGTGTTGGTTCGCGGGTCGAACGGGTGGGACGCGGTGAACGACCGGGACGTGTTTCAGGTGGATTCGATGCCGAACGTCATCGAGCAGGCGTGGGCGGGGCCGGGATTCCCCCTCAAGGTGAACAAGCTCGATTTATCCGCGCTCCAGCGGCGGGTCGACCGAGTCCCCACGTCCGACACCATCGACATCCACGTCGTCTGCAACGACGAGAAAATGCTGGACGAGGACGTGGTACAGGAGTTGTACGGCATTCGGGAGTTCCTCGATTTCGACGTGACCGCTCACTACGACCTCGCGCAGGACGAACTCAGGGAACTGCTCGCCCAACAGTCGGATTTCGTCCACTACATCGGCCACATCGACGAGCGCGGGTTTCTCTGCTCCGACGGGTCCCTGGACGCGCGCTCCCTTTCGGAGGTCAACGTCACCGCGTTTCTTCTCAACGCCTGCGAATCCTACCGGCAGGGGTACGAACTGGTCAAAAAGGGAAGTCGCGGCGGCGTCGCCACGCTCTCGCCAATCGGCAATCCGTCGGCGACGAAATTGGGCAAAATACTGGCGCGACTGTTGAATTATGGGTTTCCACTCCGTGCTGCGTTGTCGATTGCGCGCCGTCACTCGCTGTATGGGTATCAGTACACTGTCATCGGAGATGGTGGGTTGTCACTTGTTCACAGTGAAACTGGTGTGCCACTTCATCTCGAAGTCGATCGAATTGGAGACGACCGCTTTATAGTGAAAGCAAGTACATATCCAAATGATCTGCACGGCTTTGGTACATTTGTGCATCTTCATCAGCAGTGGTCTGAAAAGAAACACATATCCTCTGCACCAATGGCAAAGCTAAATTTAACTTCTGAAGAACTAAATTACGGCCTTTCAAAGGAAGTTACACCTGTTGTAATTGATGACACTCTCTATTGGAGCGATGAACTACGTGCGTCTGACATCAAGTAGTTATGGCCCAGGTTCCGAACTGGTTGCTATCACACTTCCTACCTGCAGTAGCAGAGTGCTGAGTGCGAACAGGACGCCGAGTAGTCGTGGATGCTGTGCAACGAATTCCCCAATCGCGTTTTTTGTTGCCATTGCAACTAAGACATGTGGCTCTCTTTTCTTATAATTTTTTTAATAATACGTAACTAAAATTAATTGTAGTAAGTAATAAATAAATAGTATCAATTCGTATTCGGCCGTCTCACTGGGCGAAACCGCCGATCGCGTCCGAAACCGGGTCGTTGAGTTCGTAGAGGACGGCGTCGAGGTCCTCGGACAGTTGGCGGAGGAGCTGTGCGTGGGCCGTCGGAGCGAGCGAATACTCGGAATAGGCTCCCTCGGTGTCGATTTCGTCCACCAGTTCGAGTTCGAGGAGGTCGTCCCGGTGGCTCGTCCACGTGCTAGCGGCGGTTCCGGCGTGCTCCGCCAGTTCGGTCGCGCTAAAACTCTCGTTCGGATTGTCCGCAAGCACCGCGAGGAATTTAACGCGCGCGGGATAGACGAACACCTGCGCGAGGGGAGGAGTAGCGAGGTCGCCTTCTGGAGGACTCATGTGGTATGCTACTACATGTTTGCTTCAAAACTGTATCGGAATTTATCTCGATACAAAGAAATTTAACATACGTACAGTAAGAGAATAAATTTTTAGATATGGGGGATCGTAGAAGAAGTTGGGATGTACGAGAAACGCACAAACGACCGATTCCAACGCACGACTCCACAACTGGTCACCGCCACTCAACCAGTGTAGGAGTATCTCGATGCACTCTGCGGCACCCCACTCACGTCGCCGTCGGTCGCTTCTCCGTGCATCCCGATCATATCGTTTACAACAGCAGTACCGCCGCCCCGAATTCTCTCCGCTGACAATCGGTGTGTCACCTGCGGATTCCGGTACGGTCGATACACTACCGGCCCTCCTGCATATCGGCTTTGGACACTTTACGTTGAGAAAGAACGAGTTTTCCGCCGCCAAAGTGGATGATTTTTTAACGGATGACGACCGAAGTATGGAACAATGGTCGAGGCGTTCGCGGTACAGCTATCCTACACCGATTCCGGAGCTGAACAGGTCGTCCGGTGGAACATGGAGTAGTCGTTACGGACGCGATTCGTTTTTTGAACAGTAACGTCGAATTCGATTCGTTCGTGCTATTTTTCCCCGTCAACGCCCATCTCGCCACCAAACTGCGTGAAGAAATTATCCATGAATCTCCACCGGGACTTTCCGAGACGACGTCCGGGTGGCGTGTACAACCTTTCCAGACGTTCCTTTGCCCACTCTCGAAGTAAACTGATGTCCGGAAGGTTCGATGTGGTCAGTTCTGAACCGGATGCGATATCGATTATCGCGTATTTTTCGCCTGCTTTTCCGGATCTCTCGCCGACGATACAGGCCAGACGAATGAGTCCCCGTGCTCCGGCGGCGTCCAACTTATCCGCATCAAAGAGTAGTTTCGCTTCAAGAGTCTCTGGCTCTGGGGAGCTAGACCGAATGCTGTGTGTTCGAATACAGTGATTGACGGCATCGATTCTCACAGTCGTCACTTCTTCGGTTTCGAGCAGTTCCGCCGCTTTTATTTCGCCCATCTGTCGTGATCGTCGATTTTACCCACTCGTTCCAGTGGACGACCGATGTCGTGTAACCACGCTGATGCGGAAAGAACATTTCTATCGACTGTTTCACCGCACTTATCTGCCAAACGAATCGACAAATATCGGACTAGATTGGCATGAAAACTATCGTGTGCCGGGAGGGTATCCTCGTAATACGGCAAGGACAGTTTTCGAGCGAGGGAACCTAATTCCTGCGTCATGAAGGTTGTGAAAATCCATCGTTGGGGAGGATATAGTAATTTTGGAACATTTTCACGGCAGTACGAAACGAGCGCTATTCGGTCGAATGGTTGTATTCATTGACTTCCACCGTATTTCGACAAAGCCGTTATCAGCGCTCTTCGTTCTACCCTTCTTGTTCCATATCCGCTTGCAGCGCAGAGAGGATTTTCTCGGTCGTCTCCGCCACGATTTCCTCCAAGAACTCGGCGTCCGACGCCGTCGGGTCGCCGAGTCCGCCCTGCTCCGTGATATCGTCGAAGTATGTGTACTGGCGGGCCTCGAACCGCGCCTTTCGGGTCTGCGGTTCCTTTTTGTCGGTTTTCACGAGGTCGGGACAGAACAGTTCGATGACACTGGTTTCGTGGTCGCCCGCGTGGCCCCACTCTTCGCCGAACCGCTCTTTTAACCTGTCGCGGGCGAAATCAGTCCAGTGGACGAAAAACACTTTCACGCCGTGGTCGCGCTGGATTCGGTCACCGGCGAGTTTCAGCGGGGAGCGATTCCCGCCGTGACAATTGAGCAGGACGAGTCGCTTCGCGCCGTGCTCCGCCATCGACTGCGCGATTTCCACGATGACGCGCTGGTACGTCTCTCCCGATAGGGTGATCGTCCCGGCGTAGTTCATGTGATGCTCCGAGTAGCCGTAGGGGAGCGTCGGCAGTCGAACCATCGACAGGTCGCATTCCGGCGCGGCCTCGATCAGTTCGCGCGAGAGGGTTTCGGCCCGGAGCGTATCGACCGTCACCGGCAGGTGGACGGAGTGTTGTTCCACACTACCAGTCGGCAGAACGAGGAAGTCGGCGTCCGGAATGGCCTCTTCCGCGTCTTCCCACGTCATCCCACCGAGGTCGAACGAGTCGTAATCGAGCCGAACCGTCATCGGTCGCCCTCCGCGGTCGTTTCCGCGCTCGCGTCGGTTTTCTCATCCGCGTCGATTTCTCCATCTTCGAACGGCCAACTGCCGGAGTTGCGCATTCCTTCCTCGAATCCCTGCTCGACGGTCGCCTCGCGGATTTCGGCGACCGACTTCGGTTCGATTTTGCGGTCTTCCTCCGCGAGTTTGACGACTCCGGCGGTGAACACCACGGCGAGGTCGCGGAGGTCGCGGCGGTCGAGTTTGTCGAGCGTGTCGCCGTGGGTGTGTCCCCATCCGCGCCCGCTGTCATCGGCGATGGAACGGGCCTGTGCACCCGCGACGCCCTTCTGGACGAACGGCCAGTGGTCGCTGTGCGGGCGAATTCCGGTGTTGATTTCGACCGGCACGCCGAGTTCATCTCGCACTTCCTCGAACGCCTCGCCGATCGCCCCGAATCCGTGGGTGTGTACGTCCGCGGTTCGGGAGTAGCCTGCGCCGTCCATGTTGAAGATGCACTTCACCGAACCCGTGTCGCGGGTTTCGGCCCAGTGGTACGCGCCGTACAGGCCGACCTCTTCCGCGCCGAAGACGAGACAGCGAACCATCGTCTCCAGTTCGTCTTCCATCTCCGCGAGCAGTCGCCCGATTTCGGCGACGAGAACTGTACCGACTCCGTTGTCGTTCGCACCCTCGCCCACGTCGTGGGCATCGACGTGGGCGGTGACGAGCACTTCCTCGTCCGTGTCCGGGCCGATTACCGCCTCGATGTTTCGGGAGTTCGTCGGCTCGTTTCGACAGTCCACGGTCAGTCGGGCGGTCGTTTCGCCGTCTTCGCAGTATCGAACCAGTCGGTGTCCGACTTCCCTCGAGACGCCGACCGCGGGGATGTCGCCCGGCCCGTTTTCGTTGCCGATGCTCCCTGTCGGCGGGAGGTTGCCGTCGAGGTGGTTCCGGAACAGGAATCCGACCGCGCCGCCGCGAACCGCCGCGCCGTACTTCTCCGCGCGGTGTATCCAGCGACCGTAGTCGTCCGGCGTGAGGCTGGAGGCCATCACGAGTTTGCCCTCCACGTCGCGTTCCTCGAAATCCGCGGGCAGTCCGTCGCCGACATCGACCAGTTCGGCTGTCACGTCGCCGCTCGGCGTTCCCGGTAGGGCGACCGTTTCATGCTGTGCGTCGAACTCGTGGGTTCGGTCGTGTTCGACGGTCAGCGAACTCGAGCCGCGCCACCAACCGGGGATTTCGAACTCGGTTATCGAGGCGTTCCGAAGACCGTGTTTCTCGAACGCTTCTCCGACTAACTCCGCGCCTTCGACTTCGCCCTGCTGTCCGGCCATCCGGTTGTCCAAATCGACGAGATTGCAGAGGAGATTCCAGTGGTGAGAACTCGTGTAGGCATCGCCAACGACTGTCGTGGGTAGTGTGTTCATTGTCCGTGGTAGGAAATACAGATGGAGGCGGCCGCAATGTAGGTTTGGATGGGAGAAATCCGTGCAAATGTGGAACAAATTTTACTACTCCCGAACGAACGAACACCATGGAGCAACTGACGCAGGGAATCGACGCCGCGGAGTGGGTGTTGTCACGACTCGAATCCGAGGAAAGCGTCGCTTACGCGGAGGTGGGATGTGTCGGCAAGGAAAGCACCGACGGGTCGGTAACGGCGGAAACAGTTCGGTCGGCGACCGACCTATCGCAGGTCGGCGTCTGGTGGCGACTGTTCGCAGAGGGGAGCGCCGACTACCGATTCGCGACCTCGTTGGAAACCGACCATCTGGACGACCTCATCGAGCGGTCGATTCGGTCGGCGACCGTCCTCGACCAGCAACTTCCGGCGAGTTACGACCGCGGCACGGTTCATCAGGCGGTTCATCCCGGATGGGCGGTCGGCGGGTCGCTGTCCGACTTCGACGCCGACGGAAAACTCGAACTGGTGAAAACCGCGCTCTCGGATGCGGTCGGTGGACTGTCGCTCGACCGCGCGATCGCGTCCTACCGCGACAACCGAATCCACGCGGTCGTCCTGACGACGACGGGAACGACGGTTCGAACGACCCTCGAACGGGCGTTCGTGGATGTATTCTTTGACCCGAGAGACGCACCGAAACGCCAGCGACACTTCGGAAGCACCGCCGGTGCGTCGTTTCTGGACTCGCTTCCCGGTCGATTCGACGGATTTGCGACCGACGTTCGGGAGGTTGCCGAATGGCGGGCGCGCACGGGAGCGGACGAGTCGGGAGCGGACGAGTCGGCCGTGGCCGACTCGTTCGCGGATTTCGGCGACGAGACTGAAATCGTGTTGGGATCGCGGGCGTCCGCCGAACTGTTCCACCACCTCGCACATTATCTCGAAATCGACTGCGCTTACTTCGGGTCGAGTCCGTTTTCGGTCGGTGACCGAATCGGCCCGGACGCCCTCACCGTCGAAGATACGGTTCGCGCCGGGTCGTGGGCGGGACTCGCCTACGACGTGGAGGGTCGCCCCACGACGCCGATTACGCTGGTTTCGGACGGCGTCGTCCGAAACCGGCTTCACGACATGGTGTCCGCCATCGAGGAGGGAGCGACCCCCGCGGGGTCGGTCGTTCCGAGCATCGGGTACGAACGCCCGCCTCGGATTCACAGCCGTCACCTCGACGTTGCGGCGGGCGATGAAGCTGGGTCGTCACTTCGGAACGGTGCCGATTTGTTCGTCGAAGCGGTCGAACCGCCGCGAATCGAAAACGAGGCGACCAGAACGAAACGCGCGAGTTCGATGCCGCCCAGCGTCCTGTACGCAAAGGACATCGCGGACGCGACGCCGCGGGAGTTCGAGAACGAGGCGGCGGAACAGGTTCTCGCGTTCCCGATTCGAATCGGATATACGATGTCGGGTGGCGAGCGAAAACGCATGATTACCGACGGAACGGTCTTCGTCTCCCTCGCCGATATTCGGTCGATTTCCGGCATCGGCGTCGAACGCGAGACGGTGACCGGAACCTGTCCCAAACATCGCTCGATGCTCCCCTACGCGGTCACCGCCCCTGCGATTCGGTTCACGGCCCGCGTTCACACCGACTGACGAGCGCACAAGTGAAACCACGGCGGACAGTTAGGAAACTGGTAAAAATCGTAATCAAAATCCATGTTTCCGATTAGTGTATTCTGACTCACTTGTCTAAATTCCCATACAATCCTATAAAATCTGTTAAATTTTGCTTATATAGTAGACCTCCCTGTTCACTAATGGCAAATGGTAAACGATAACAAGGATGTCGGTCGCCGTGACTTTCTAAAATATTCAACTATCGCTGGAGTCGGCGGTATGACTGCGCTTGCTGGATGTAGCGGTTCCGACGGAGACAATAACGGCGGTTCGGGCAATGGGAACGAACTCCCGCAGTACTCGTATTTGAACAACCCTGCGAACTACAATCCCGCTCGCCACGACGCGATAAACCTCATCGGTGACCAACTCAACAACCTCGGACTCAACACGAACGTCCAAGTGTTCGAGTGGGGTACTCTGTACACTAAAATCACCGAGGAGTTCGACTACTCTTTCGCGACGTGGTCGCGCGGACTCGGCATCGACCCCGGGCGCAGAATGGCAGAACAGTTCCACTCGTCGAACACGGGCAAAGGCGGCGGGAACTTCACCGGGTATTCCAACAAAGACCTCGATCCGACGCTGATGAAGCAGTTGCAGGAAGCGGACGAGCAGAAGCGAATCGACATGCTCCACGAGATTCAAGCGACCATCAACGAGGACGTTCCGATGCACCCTATCGTTCAGATGCCCAACATCGTGGCGTTCAACAACCAACAGGTCAGCGGGTGGACCGACCACCTCGTCGGCTACTACCACATGGAGCCGATGACCAACGTCGAGGTGAATAACAGCAAGAACGAGCTTCGCGGCGCCTGGGCCGAAACGCTGGGAACGCTTAGCGTCCTCGGCTACAACAACGAGACGAAGCTCATCCACCAGTTCGAGATGCTGTACGACAAACTCGTGCGCATCAACTCCGATCTGGAAGCCGACTCCGAACTCAGTCTGGCGACGGAATGGGAGCGTCCGGACGACACGACCGTTCGGTACAAGCTTCGCGAGGGCCACAAGTGGCACGACGGCGAAGACTTGACACCCGAGGACGTGAAGTTCACGCTCGAATACATCAAAGAGAACAAAATCCCGCTCTACTCGACCCAGTGGGAGATGTACGATTCCGTGTCCGTGGACGGACAGTGGATTACGGTGAACTTCACCGACCCGGTCGGCCCGGTTCACAAAGTGTTCTCGAACCAGATTCCAATCGTCCCCCGACACAAGTGGGAGAGTCGAAGCAACCCGGCACAGGCGTCGGTCAACGAACCGGTCGGAAGCGGCCCGCTTCAGTTCGACTACTGGGACAAAGGGAGTGAACTGAGCCTCACAAAGTACGAAGACCACTGGCGTCCCGTCAAATTCGACCGGAGAATCTGGCGCATCATCCCGGAAAGCTCGACGGTCTGGTCGCTGTTAAAGAAAGGCGACCTGAACTACTTGCCGTACACCCGCATCGGCAAGCAACTCAACGACAACCAAGACCAAGGCAACATCGGCGTGAAATCCTCGCCCGGCGACGGCTGGTGGCACTTTAGCCAGAACACCCGAAAGAAGGGGTTGGACGACAAGGCCGTCCGACAGGCCGCCGTTCACGCGCTTCCAAAGCAAGCCATCAATCAGCAGATCATGTACGGTTTTGCGGAGGAAGGCTGGAACCTCATCGGCGAATCCTTCGGGAAGTTCAGCAACCCGGACGTGAAGAAGTACCAAGAAAAAGATGGCATCGCTGCCGGTCAGAAGGTGCTCGAAGACGCCGGGTACTCCATCGAAAACGGCAAGGTTCAGGCGAAGGGGTCATCAGAGTAGCGGGAACATAACATACTTCAGTAAATTCAATGGGAAAATTAGATTTCTTCGTCAGACGCACCCTCCAATTGGGGATAACGCTGTGGGCGGTCGCAACCGCGCTGTTCATGCTGTTTCGACTCATGCCGGGCAACCCAACCTCCTACATCATCTCGCCGGGGATGACGCCGGAGGTTCGTCAGCGACTCATCGACAGCTACGGCCTGAACGACCCGTTGTGGGTGCAGTACATTCGATACATCGAAAATTTGGCCACGCTCGACCTCGGGCGCTCGTTCAAGACGAACGAGCGCGTCGTGGACGTACTCGTGACGTACCTCCCGAACACGCTCGTCCTGATGCTGACGGCGTTCGTCGTCGCGTACATCATCGGAATTTCGCTCGGCGTCCTCACCGGTTGGTACCGCGGAAGCAGGTTCGAGAAAACCGCCGTGGTTACTGCGCTCGTCGGGCGGAGCATTCCGAGTTTCTGGATGGGTATTCTCGTCCTCTGGATATTCGGCGCGCAGTTAAACCTGATTCCGATGAGCGGCATGACGAGCCTCGGCTCCGGCCCGGAGAGTTTCTGGGGGATGGTATTCTCGCTGGACTTCCTGAAACACCTCGTCGCGCCGGTCGCCGTGCTCGCGTTCTACTACATGGGCTATCCCCTGCTCATCATGCGCAACAGCATGCTCGAAACGCTCTCGGAGGATTTCATCGACCTCTGCCGGGCGAAGGGGCTGACGGAACGAACGATAATGTTCAAACACGCCGCCAGAAACGCCTTGCTCCCGGTGCTGACCGCGGCGGCCATCGCGGTCGGCTACGCGGTCGGCGGGAGCGTCCTCATCGAAACGGTGTTCGGTTGGCCGGGAATCGGCCGCGAAATGATTCGGGCCGTGCTCAGGCGCGACTTCCCCGTCGCGCAGGGGACGTTCCTCGTCCTCGCGCTGTCGGTTATCGTGATGAACTTCGTCGCCGACCTGCTGTACGGCGTTCTCGACCCGCGGGTGACGTATGACTGAATCAATGAGCCAAGAACACGAACGGTCGATATTCGAAGACATAGAACCGGACGAAGACGAGGGATTCAGCGCGTGGCAACGGAACCTCCGACTCTGGAAGGAGACACTCTCGGAGCAGTTCCGGATGTTGATACAAGACCCGATGGTCGTCCTCGCAATGCTGACGCTGGCATTTTTCGGTCTCATCGCCGTCATCGCGCCGTGGATTGCGCAGTATCCGCCGACCGAGCGGGTGTTCACCAGCGGTGCGCTCATCGCCAAATGGATCAGGCCGTCGTTCCTCGGCGGTGAAGGTGGATTCATTCTCGGCACGACCGCGCAGGGCTACGACATCTTTAGCCAACTCGTCTACGGCGCGCGTCCGGCCCTGATGGTCGGACTGGTCGCCGCGTTTATGACGGTCGGACTCGGCACGTTCGTCGGCCTGACCGCCGGATATTACGGCGGCTACGTGGACGACGTGCTGATGCGTCTCGTGGACTTCGTCTATGGACTTCCGCTCCTCCCGACGGTCATCGTCCTCGTGACGGTGCTCGGGCCAGGACTGGAGAACATCATCCTCGCGTTCGTTCTGCTTCAGTGGCGAACCTCGGCGCGTGTCATTCGCGCACTCGTCCTGTCGCTCCGCGAACGCTCGTTCGTCAAGGCGGCGAAGGTGTCCGGCGCGAGCAACTGGCGAATCATCTCCCGCCACATCGCGCCGAACGTCCTCCCGATGGCGTTCCTCTACGGCGCGTTCGCCATCGCGTGGGCAATCCTCACCGAGGCAGGGGTGTCGTTCCTCGGCCTCGGCGATCCGGAAAGCGTCTCGTGGGGCGTGATGCTCCAGAGCGCGCGCGTTTACAGCGCCATGACTGAAGGTGCATGGTGGTGGTTCGTGCCGCCGGGGGTCTGTATCGCTCTCGTGGTCATCAGCGGCTTCCTCATCGGCCGCGGCTACGAAGAAATCGTCAATCCGGAACTACAGGTCGAACGATGAATCTACGTATCCAACTCCAATCGAATCGCACGCTCGCAATCGAGGAGGGCCACTGATATGGCCCTCCTCGAAGTGGAAGATCTCGAAGTGTACTACGACAGTGAAGACGGCCCCGTGAAAGCGGTTGACGGCGTCAGCTTCGAAATCGAAGCGGGGGAGACCATCGGTATCGTCGGCGAATCCGGCTGTGGTAAATCGACGCTCGCAAAGGCGCTCATTGGCATCCTCCCGAAGAACGGCTACATCAACGGCGGGAGCATCCGGTTCAAAGGCGAAGACCTGACCGAGATGCCCGAAAAGCGGCGTCGGGAACTCCGCTGGGACGAGATATCGCTCATCGCGCAGTCTGCGATGAACGCGCTCGACCCCGTTTACACCATTCGAGAGCAAATTCTGGAGGCAATCGACGCCCACTACCCGAAGATGGGACGCACCGAAGCCCAAGAGATAATCGACGAGTCGTTCGACCTCGTCGGTCTCGATCGCGACCGCCAGACGGACTATCCCCACCAGTTCTCCGGCGGAATGCGTCAGCGCGCCATGATTGCCATGTCGCTCGTGCTTCAACCGTCGCTCATCCTCGCGGACGAACCGACGACGGCGCTCGACGTCATCATGCAAGACCAGATTCTCAAACGAATCAATGGGATTCAGCGCGAGAGCGACACCGCGATGATGGTCATCACGCACGACGTGGCGGTCGTCGCGGAAACCTGCGACCGCGTCGTCGTCATGTACGCTGGGGAAGTCGCGGAGGAAGGCCCCGCCGAGTTCATCTTCGGCCAACCGTATCACCCCTACACACTCGGGCTGAAAAGCGCGTTTCCGGACATCCGACAATCGAGTCAGGACCTCGTGAGTATCGGGGGCCATCCGCCGGATTTGAGCAATCCACCGAGCGGATGTCGATTCGCGGAACGCTGTCCGCTGGCAACGGAGAAATGTACCAGCGAAGACCCGCCCGAAGTGATTCACGGCGACCTGCGGTCGTACTGCCACCATGCGGACAAAATCGACACGCAGTTGCGCCCGGTTGCGAATCGCGCGAAAACGTGGGAGAACGAAGCATCCATGGGGGTGAGCGATGACTGACCCGACAGCAAACAGTGCGACGAACGGCGCGACGGACAATCCGAACGACGCGGACGACACGCTCGTCCGCGTCGAAGGGCTGGAAAAGCACTTCCCGGTCGGAACTGGCCTCGTGAGCAGTTTTATGAAATCCGTCCGCGGCGAGGAACCGGACGCGGTTCACGCCATCGACGGCATCGACTTCGACCTCCGCGAGGGCGAGACGTTCGGCATCGCGGGCGAGTCTGGCTGTGGGAAAACCACCACCGGGATGTGCTTGACGAAGCTGTACGACCCGACGGGCGGAAGCATCTACTACGACGGCGAGGATATCGCGGACAAGAGCGGTGCCGCCCTTTCGAACTTCCGGCAGAACGCACAGATGATATTCCAAGACCCGTTCGAGAGCCTGAATCCCCGGATGACGGTGTACGACACGGTGGTCGAACCGCTCCGCATTCACGACGTTCCGAACCAGCGCTCGCGGGTGCGGCGGGCGCTCGAATTCGCCGAACTCGAACCGGCGGAGGCGTACTTCGACCGCTATCCGCACGAACTGTCGGGCGGCCAGCGTCAACGCCTCGCCATCGCTCGGGCGTTGGTCATCGACCCGGATTTCATCGTCGCCGACGAGCCGGTGTCGATGCTGGACGTGAGCCTTCGAGCCGGCGTCCTCTCCCTGCTGGAACGGATGACCGACGAGTTCGGACTTTCCGTTGTTTACATCAGTCACGACTTATCTCTCCTGCGCCACATGTGCGACCGACTCGCCATCATGTACATGGGGAAAATCGTGGAACAGGGACCGACGGAAGAGATAATCACGAACCCGAAACATCCCTACACGCGGGCGCTCATCGACGCGGTTCCGGTTCCCGACCCGACGGCGGGTCGGGAACGGGTCGAACTGGAGGGCGAAGTCGGGGATGCAGTCAACGTTCCGAGCGGGTGTCGGTTCCGGAAGCGGTGTCCGAAACTCATCCAGCCGTCGGAGTACGACTTCTCCACCGACGAATGGACTGCCGTCAGAACCTTCATGCGGTCGGTTCAGTTGCGTAACATCGAAAGCCGCGACGAGTCGAATATTCGAGAAGAATTCTTCGCCGATACCTCCCTCAACGGTGAAGCGGGCAATATCGTGGACGAGGTGATTTCGCTGGTTGCCTCGGGAGAATTCGATGAGGCTGACGACCTACTTACCGGTCGGTTCGAAGAGGAGAGCGTCTGTGCCAATGCACTGCCGCCGCTCCACGAACGAACGGACATAGAAGGCGAACGGGAAGTAGCCTGCCACCTCTACGAGAGCACGGAGGGATACGACCCGTACGCCGAAATAGAGGAAACGAAGCCGGACGACCACGGTGCTGCGGCGGAGTCGTCCGCGGACGCCGACTGAACGGTTATATTCCCTTTTTTGGTGCTGGTATCGCGTTCGGCCGAAGAGTACAGTAGCATCGCTGTCGTGCCGAATAGGGTCGGAGACGTCCCCGACTGATGCAGTATGTTCGGCAAAAATGACGTTCGGGTGATTCCTGATGGCGGGAACAACGGCGAAAGAGGGGCGGATGATGGTACCGAAGCCACCGGGAGTGGAGACACAGACTATACTACGGGGGACGGCTATCGCTTTCGTCTCGGCGGCCTGTCGCTTGACCTTTCCGGCGTCGAAGCAGACATTGATGGACTGACGCTCGGCTTGGATGCGATAGAACTCCGAATTCCCAAGACCGGCAAATCGAACGCCGATGGACCCAGCTCTCAGCTCCGAGGCGTACAAAAATTGACCCCGAGAAACGACCGCTCCGGAGGTTTCGGAGCGCGGGTGGGCGCGTTCGTCGGTCGTGTCGTTGGCGGTCTGGTCAAACGCTTTGCCGATTACGGACTTCGACTGTTGTTGAACGAAATTCGTTCCCATCTGAGCAAATTCGAGCGGGAAGACGAATCGACGACAGAACCGAGCGCAGAGGATGAATTCGGTGGAGCGACGACCGATTCGAAGAGTTCAGTGGAAGACCTGATAGAGCAATTGGAACGGGCGATGGAAGACGAGTAATCCGGGTGTGGTAATTCCTGACGACTCCCGTCAATCGGCTACCCTTGTCGCTTTCGCCGGTTTTCTCCGGCCTCGGATTCCAGTCGCTCGGCGCGAATTTCGTCCTTCCGCTTTCGTCGCCACTCCCAGATTCCGGCGACGATGACGAGCACTCCGCCTGCCGCGCCGCGAAACGGTTGGCCCGTGAGCGAGAATGCGACGAAAACGACGACTGCGAAGAGGATCGAAACGCCGAGCGTAATTTTCGCCCACCCGCGCTGTGGCCCTCGAAGACGCATGTTCGGTGGTTGGAGAGCAGGGACGTGAACGTTACGGGAACCTGTGTCGATTGCTGGTAAATTCAGGCTTCAGCGCGGTCTGCGAATCTCGTCCCGACTCGGGAACTCTCGGCTCAATGCCGACAACAGTACGTCAGCAGTTTCCTCCGCGTCCGCCATCGAGAGCGTTTCGACCGGCGAGTGGGAGTATCGACAGGGAACCGCGATTGCCCCGGCGTGACGGCCGCCGCGAACCTGCTGGAGTTCGGTCGCGTCGGTCGAACCGGTCAGCATCAGGTCGTGTTGAATTTCCACGTCCGCCGCTTTTGCGGCCTCCTGTAGCCACGTTCTCGTCTGTCGGTCAACGATGATGCCGCCGAAGAGGTATTCCGACGTACCGTCGGCGAATTCCACGACCGGGCCGCCGTCCACGGTCGCTTTCGCGCCGTCGGTTCTCCCGGCGGGGTAGTCGTCCACCGGGAAAATTTCGAGGGCGATGCCGACATCGGGGTCGAGGTTGTATCCCGCCGCGCGCGCGCCGCGGAGTCCGACTTCCTCCTGGACGGTGGCGACGTAGTGAACCGTCGCGTCAACGTCCTCCTCGCGGGCGAGTGCGAGGAGGATTGCCAGTGCGATTCGGTCGTCGAGCGCTCGTCCCGCGATTCTGTCGTTTCCGAGTCGGGTGACGCCGCAATCCCACGTCGCGTAGTCGCCGGGTTCGACGCCGAGTTCGATCGCGTCTTCGGGCGAGGTTGCCCCGATGTCGATGCGAAGGTTTTCCGGCAGCGATTCCTTTTCTTTGTCACTCATGTAGTGGCGACAGCGCGGGCCGATGACGCCAGGAACGTCGTCGGGTCCGACCCGAACTCGTTGGCCGGATAGATTACCCTTGTAGTGACCGCCCACCATTCGGAACGTGAGAAAACCGTTTTCGTCCACCCGGTCGATGAGGAATCCCAGCTCGTCGGTGTGAGCCGCGAGCATGATTTCGAAGTCGCTGTCCTCGCTTCCTTCGCTCGTCGCCGTGACGTTGCCCATCGCGTCGAACGAAACGCGGTCTACGTGCGGTTCTATCAGTTCAGCAAACCGGTCGGCGACGGCGTACTCGTTTCCGGATGCGCCGGGCGTCTCGACCAGCGCTTCGAGGTCTTCGAACGAAACGTCCATGCGTGAATCGCGGACGAATAGGGGTTAATCGTTCGGGTCGATGCAATCCGGTCGCTACCGAATCGCTGCGAAAAAGAATACGAAATGTGAGAGGAGTATCTATTCTGCGCCGAAACCGAGTTCGGAAAGCGTGTCCTCCGAGACGCCAATATCGAGCATTCGTCGGCGGAAATCCCGGCGCTCCGTTTTCGATAGGTCAATCGCCGTTTCACCCTCGTCGCGGCCGTTGCCCGAACGACGACCGCACTGTGCCGTCTCGTACGCATCGCGGATGAGTTCGGCTTCTAGTTTGGGGATCGATTGGGGAATCTCAGGAGATTTTCTGATTCCAGACATCGTTTCCCGCCACTCACAGGAGGGTGTTAAAGTTATTTCAAGCTAACATATTTGTCTTTTTCCTGTTGTACAGTTCTCTTTCGTGATATGTGCGACTTTGTAAGGGTTGTCCCGTTTCCTGTGACAAATTAGGTCACACAGACGTTGATATAGCGGTGAGTCGATTCCGAACCTAAACGCAGTCTCCGTGTTCGTCATTGCGTTTCCGCTGATTCGGGAGTTCGCCGGACGCGTCCGATAGCTGTTTTTACGGCCTCGAAATTCAACAGGAGGAAGCCGACGAAAATAACCAAATAGCCGAAAAGCGCCTCGGGCGGCAGTCGCTCGCTCAGTACGAGCCACCCGGTAACCGATGCGACGACAGGGATGAGATACTGAACGAAACTGGCTCGAACAGCGCCGACGTCCTCAATGAGCATGAAGTACGTACTATATCCGACCGCGGTCATGAACACACCGACGTACAGGAGGATGATGAGAGCGGTCAGCGTCGGTTCGACTGACGCGATGGATTCGCCGACACCGACGCTCACGACGTGCATCGCAGGGGCGGCGACGACCATCGACCACGCGGTCACCGCTAGCTCTCCGAGTTCGTGGTTCGACCAGCGAATGAGAACCCCCCCGATGGCGAGGGTCACGACGCCGAGGAGGACGTACTCCTCCCCCAGCAAATTTCCGGAGACGAAGTGACTGGGATTCGGTTGGACGACGATGCCGACGCCGACCAGCGCGACGAGAACGCCGAGCAGACCGAGCAGGGAGAGTCGTTCGTCCGCGAGGAGGAACGACGCGAGCGCAATCGTCAACACCGGGTCTAAACTGTAAATTATCGCCGCCACGCCGCTGGTCGTTCCCTGTAATCCGATGAAGAGGAACGCCAGGCTGCCGAAGGTGAAGAACACGCCGCCCGCCAATATCGCGATTACGTCTTGTCGAGTACGGGGCCGCCAGTCGCCCGTCCGCAGGATCACGTAGGCCAGCAGTAACATCGCCGCGATATCGATTCTAAACGCCGCAAACAGCAGCGGCGGAATGTACGATAGTCCGACCTTCATGGCGACGAAACCGAGTCCGATTAACACTGCGGTTACTAAAAAGAGCAATCGCGCGCGGTTTAGCGTCGCTGTTCGTTCCCCACCCATGGTCAATGGTAACACGCTATCCGTCCTAACCGTTGTGGTGCGACCTGTAAGTCGTGAATACGATATCTCCGTGACTGGCGTCAGAGAACTCGGAAGCGCATGTGAATCCGATCACCCGAGAAAATCGCTGCCGACCGTTTGTATCCCGGCTATCGCCACTCTTCCAGCATCAGGGCATCCGGCAAGTCTACCGCAAGCCACACGTCGTCCTGTGTAATGTCCGCGATAATAGCCCGGTCGGGACATCGCTCGTCAGGCGTTTCGTCGATTGCGAAGACGACTTCCCGCTTGTCGTCGCCGGTTCGTTCGTCGAGTGCTGAGTTTGTCATAGCGTCAGTTGCCGTTGGTTCCGCCGGGATGTTCGTCCGGTCGTTTCAGATTCGGATTTGGATGGGAGTGTAAAACCGGTTGTGCCCGACAGTGCAAGCACGCATTATTCGAAATCGTCCGGGTCGAACCGGTATTCGGTGTCGTGAGGCGTCGGAACTGGCCGTCTGACCGAAAAGTCGGCCATGAACATCCTGATGACGACGAGAATTCCGATGGCGGTTGGAAGTACCGAAAAAAACGGTACTGTTGCCCCGAGCCAACGAACGGTTTCCCAAAACGGTGACAGTGTGAGTATCATTCCCATGCTCCGGTTGGATGAGAGCTGACACTGGTAACATATAACAATGCCGGTTGCAGTTCGCAGCTCTTTCCTTTTTCTGTATATTTTTCGGCGCTCAGCGCGTCTACTCCCTATGTGATTTATTCGGACTCACCGCCGATTTGGGGCATTCCCGTGAGCATTCCTCGGAGGTTATTCATCGGCTTTCCGACCTTGATTCCGTTTTCCGTAATGCTAAACTTCCGAAGGAAGCGTTCGTAGTCGCTGGTTCGTTTTTTGAGGACGCCGATTGCCTTGCGCAGTTCGCCTTCTAGTTCGAGGTGTTGGAGGATGATGATGTTGTCCGCGAGATAACTGATTCCCTCACCGGTCGCCTTGACTTGTCCAGTCATCGAATCGTGTTCGGTGATGAGAATAACAGTCACGCCCATGTTTTTGAGATATCGACAGAGTGCTTGCATCGTCTCAACGAGGTTCAGTCGGTCGTCGCGGATCGAGACGTTGTACCCCTCGATACCATCTATCATCACGATATCCGTTTCGTGGGCTTCGACTTCGCGCCGAACCATGTTCGCAAATTCGACCGAAGATCGCTTGACGGGTTCTATCTCCACTAGTTGGAGCGAATCGGATTCGACCATTTGTTTCACCGGAACGTTGATGGACTCGCTGCGTTCGCGGAACGTTTCGATCGATTCTTCGAACATGTAGATGACCGAGCGTTCGCCCCGACCCGCGGCCTCTTTCATGAACTGCGTTCCGAACGTCGTTTTCCCGACGCCGGTTGCCCCGCTGATTACGGTCGTAGTTCCGCGCTCGATACCTCCGTTGAGCAGCTGGTCCACTTGCGGAATGCCCGAAGAGAGACTTTCGGGCTGGAAGTCCCGTTCGTGCACTTCGGGGTCGAGTGCGGGGAAGACTGCGATGCCATCGTCGGAGATACGCATCCCGTGTGACCCTTCTCGGGCGTTTTTCGGTGCTTTCGGAACGGTGAGGGTTCGAGCGCGCTCGTTTCGACGAAGTTCGAGTCGCCCGTCGTCGACGAACGACAGTTCCTCATCGTATCGGTCGGTACGACACGCGAACACGACCGTCGCGCCGCGCTCTTTGAGGTGTCGCGCTAAACCGACGACTTCCTCCCGATACCGCTCGGAATTCGAAAAGCGGTGACGAAGCCTCGTCACCGGATCGACGACGACGCGGTCTGGGTCAAGCGAAGAAATACGTTCGGCGATGCGGCCGACGAGTTCGGCGTCTGAAACGTTCGTAGCGAACGTTTCACGCGGCTCGTCGACGGGTTGCGTTTCGGCACGCGCGTCCAGAAACGAGATGTCCTCGGTATCGATACCGACCGAGTCGGCTTTCTCTCGGAGTTCGTCCAGTGTTTGAGAGCAGTGAACGAACAGGGACGTTTCGTCTCGTTCGACGCCTGCTTCGAGAAATCGAAGTCCGATGAGCGTCTTTCCCGCACCGGCGTCGCCGCGAAGGACGTACGACCGTTCTGCGGTGAGTCCACCGTTCAAAACGGTGTCGAGACCGCGAATTCCAGTCGATAGTTGTTCGGCAGACATTGGTATAATCGCAGATCGCTGCCGTAAAATTGTTGTGGATAGTTCAGATACTCGTCACCCATCTGTCAACAATACGAATATTTTAGCGCGCGGAAACCGCCGGGGGTGAACCGCTCAGTCGAGCGGTTCGAACACCGGGGCGGGCATCCCCTCGATTTCGATTGTTCCGGTGAACTCCACGCCGTCGCCGATTTCGACGCCCCCTTCCATACGCCCGAGGAGGTTCGCATCACCCAAATCGACGATTGCGACCTGGTAGGGGCCTTCGACTCCCACCGGGGGAACCGTAATCGTGGTTTCGCTGCGAACCTCGCCCGTTTGAGGAAGGTCGCGACGGTCAAACACTCGACCGCCACACTCGCCGCACGCGCGTTTCGGCGTGGCGGTGACGTGACCGCACGAGGAACACTCGAGGCCGACGAGATTACCCGCTTCGAGGTGTTCTCGCCAATCCGCGTAGGTCATGCTGATTTCCGCACCGACTCCGTCGTCCGAACTCATGCTCGTTCCTCCATGACGGTGACGACGGTCGTTCCGGCGTCGCCGCCGAGGTTGTGCGCGATACCCGTCATCGCGTCCTCCACTTGGCGCTCGTCGGCGGTTCCGCGGAGTTGCTCCGTCAATTCCACGATTTGTGCGGTTCCGGTCGCGCCGATTGGGTGTCCCTTGGATTTGAGACCCCCGCTCGGATTCACGGGCAGTTCTCCGCCGATGTAGGTTCGGCCGTCCGCGGTAGCCTGTCCGCCTGCACCGTCTTCGAACAGCCCGAGCGCTTCGATTGCCAGAATCTCCGCGCCCGTGAAACAGTCGTGGACTTCGGCGAAATCGACATCTTCTGCTCGGATTTCGGCCTGGTCGTACGCTTCCCGTGCGGCATCACGGGCGGACTGTGTCGCGGAGAGTGACGCTTTGTCTGCCAGTGGAACCGCGTCGGTGCGGTGGCCGACGCCGGTAACATCGACCGGCTCGCCCGAGAAGTTCTCCGCGAAGTCGGCCGAGACGACGACCACCGCGGACGCGCCGTCCGAGAACGGACAACAGTCCATCAGATGAAACGGATCCGCGACGATAGGACTGTCGAGAACCGACCCTACGGAGGTGTCGCGGCCGAAATGCGCGTTCGGGTTGAACTGCCCGTGGTGGTGGTTTTTCACGGCGACCTCGGCGAGTTGCGCCTCGGTCGTGCCGTACTCGTGCATGTGGCGCTTGGTGAGTAGCGCGAACACGCCGGGGAAGGTCAGTCCCGTGGGTTGCTCGTACTGTCGATGAGCCGCGCTCGCGAAGATTTTCGTCATCTCGCCGGTTCCGAGTCCGGTTTCGGGCGTACAGCGTTCCGCGCCACCGACCAAGGCGACGTCGTGAACGCCCGCTTCGACGGCCTGCACCGCGTGCTTGAACGCGTTCGAGGAGGTTGCACAGGCGTCTTCGAATCGCTGACAGGGGATTCCTTGCAGGCCGATGTGGGTCGCCAGTTTCGGCGCGAGGTGGGTGTCGGATTCGGCCTGGCCGCCCAGCGCGTTGCCGAAATAGAAGGCGTCGATTTCGTCGAGCGAGACGCCAGCGTCGTCTATCGACAGGAAGGCGGCGTCCGCGAACAGTTCCTCTATCGGTTGGTCGTGGGGACCGAAATCCGTCATTCCCGCCCCGACGACGACAGCTCGTGGCACATGGTTACTTCGATTAGCAGAGGCAAGAAACTACGGAAGCGAATACATCGGTTGGGTGAGGATAATTGGGTTTGTAGAATAGGGTCGAATCTGGTTCCGCGTGGCACCGATTCGTTTCTTTGCGATTTTGTGGTTCTGACTTTTGTTCACGAGTCGCTAGTAATTTCCGATTCCCCTCATGCGATAACCACACGGCAAAAGATTCGAACCAGCATCACGAAACCACGAGACGATTCAGGCATCGATTGGAACACCCTGCGACACGCGTAATCACCACCTGTGAATCGACAGCACGGCCTGTTCGAACCCCAATCACGACGAAACGCCGACAAAAACCCACAAGAGACCCCCTCGCGCGAACGACGCCAATACACGAGCGACAGTTCGAACGCCTCGACGAGTAGCCGAATCATTACTAAATAGTCACTTCCCGTCACGTGAAAGCATGGCTTCGCCGGGAACGGTACGGCTGTTGACCGCCCTCTGGGAGGGTTCGCTGGACGAAGTTCGACCGACGCTGGACGTCGATACGGGGGAAGTAACCTATCCTGACGCGACACAGCAGTTGGACGACCGCGACGGGGAGACGTTCGACGTGTTGGAAACGCTCGCAGAGCGTGACTTGCTCTACCGCGAGTTTCAGGAAAAACAGTACATCTGTCCGCGCTGTGAGGCGAAGGGGATGCAGTACACTACTGCCTGTCCGGCGTGCGAATCGCCGCAGACGATTCGCACCGACCGCTACCGGCATCCCGACTGTGGCTACGACGGACTGCGCGAGCAGTTCGTCGGCGAGAATGGCGTTACCTGCCCGAATTGTGACACGACGATGGAATCGCTGAACCACCTCGAATCCGAGGCGGTTCACATCTGCGAGGATTGCGAAGAGGCGTTCGAAACGCCCGCACACCGACTTCGCTGTCGGGAATGTCACCTCGTCTCCCAACCGTTGCAAACCATCGAGCGAATCCTCTATCGCTACTACATCAGCGAGGAAGGCGCTCACTGGGTGGAAGAGCAGTTGACCGCGCGACAACTACTGGTCGAGATTCTGGAGGCGCGGACGCTCGAAACGGAAATCGACACGACGGTCGAGAATCGGGCGGGGGAGGAGGTTCCGGTTCACGTCTCCGCGCACGACGACCTGCTGGACGACCGCGTTATCGGCGCCGTCCACGAACGGCCGGACGAAGCGGACGTTCGTGAACTGCAATCGGTGGCGGCCGACGCGAACGCGCGCGCGACGCTCGTCACCACGTCCGGGGAAATCGTCGGCAGCGACGTGTCCGAGGCCGTTGTCGAGGAGGGGATGTCGGTTCTCCGATTGACGAGCAACGATACGCTCCGGCGCGAGTACGAAATCGTGGAGGAGGTCGACACGCGGAACTCGTTCGTCGGACGAATCGCTAATATTTTCAAACCGCAGCACGGATAATACATCCCGTGAGTTCGGAACGGCTTTCGTGTGATACGTCTCGACCTACACCGACGGATTAGTGTTCGACCAGCACATACTCGCACTGCTGTGTACGCGAACTCACGGTAACCATGCTCAATCGACTCAACCCGTTCAGCCGAAGCAAAGAGAAGCAAATCTCGGAGACGGAGGGCGACCACAACATCAAGATTCGGTGTCCCGAGACGATGGAGCTACTGGCGACCGAGGAGACCGACCCCGACGAATGGGACTCGAACGTGGACGACGGCGAGGGTATCGCAACCTACGACTGTTCGCACTGCGGCAGCCAACATCGGTATCTTTGGGGGCCGCCGGTTCCCCTCATCCTTGACGAACAGGACACCGACAGCGAACCCGTGTTGTTCGGCGACGAGTAAGCTTTCCCCGACCGCTGGCGCACCGCTTATACCGACTCGTTCCTGAGATGATGTATGAACGGAGAGATGGAACTATGCAACGGATGAGGCCCGGCGGCGGGCGGATTTTCCGAATATTTATCCTCCTGATAATTCTTTCGCTCGGACGGCGATTGTTCTTCGGCGACCAACGGGGCGGGCTGCTCGGCGGAACCGGGATCGATAGCGCGATTCTCGTCGGTCTCGGAGTCGGCGTCTTCGTCATCGGTGGCGTTCTCGCGTATCGGGCGGGCATGTTTTCGCGGAACGCGTCGTCGTCCGAGACGACTACCGAACCACCCGAGGGTGGGTACGTGTGTCGGTACTGCGGCACGAATTTGGAGCGGTTCCGAAACCGCTGTCCGTACTGTGAAACGCGGAATCCGGTGACGAACCCGGACGAGTAGCGGCACGACTTCGGACGAATTTGGATAAACAACGAAATAGTGATGATGACGCGTCTCCTGTCTGACACTCAGTTCAATTGTTAAGGTGATTGGGTTGGTATGACATACCGTGAAATCCGAGACTATCTTCCGAGTGCTCGTCGCCGGAGTGCTCACCGTTGCGCCGACGTTGTTGTTCCTCGGATTGTGGCGAGGGCTGATGGCCCTCCGTGACGACGACCTTGTCAACCGTACGATGAACGGGGAGTTCGGCCCGGTTCCGAATTCGTTGCTCCGCTCCGGCCTCCCCGGTTCCTCGAAAATCGGTCGTGACCCAACGACCGCGAACCGCGCCGGAACGTCGCTTCGGTGTCGAATCTGCGACGCGGAAAATCCCAGGTACGCCGACTACTGCGGCAACTGCTTGAAAAAAATCGGGTGAGGAGTCCGAGTGCTCGGTTCCCTTCTCACTCGATTCGTCGTTCGCGTTCTCTGTCCTGCCCGTCTACGACGCGAAATCCGGTTTCCTCGCGCGTGGAGAGCGCTCGCTGCGGGAAGGGAATCTCGATTCCCTCTCGGTCGTAGGCGATTTTCACGTCGGCGACGACCGCAGTGATTGCGCGCCACTTCCGACGACTGCTCGGTCGGTCTATCCAAAAGCGGAGTTCGAGGCGGACGGCGGAGTCGCCGAACCCCGTCAAAACTGCACGGGGTCGTGGAACCTCCAAGATGTCGGAGACCTCCGTCATCGTCCGCTCGGCGACCGAAATCGCCCGATAAGGATCCGCCGAGTAGTCGATGCCGACTTCGACTTCGATTCTCAATCGCCCCTTTCGCCCGTAGTTCGTGATGGTGTTCGACCCCACCACGTCGTTCGGGATGACGACGTACTCTCCCGAAAACGTCTCGATTCGCGTCGTAAACAGCGTGATGTCCGTGACGATGCCTTCGTCGTCCTCGTTCCCCTCTATCGGTATCCGTATCCAGTCGCCGATTTCGAACGGGCGCGAAAACATGAGCGTGAATCCGGCAATCAGCGCGCTCAGCGTTTCGTTCGCCGCCAATCCGATGATGATGCCGAGGAATCCCGCCCCGATGAGGAAGGCGCGGACGTCGACCCGCCACACGCCCAACAAGAGCAGTCCGGCGAGGAGATAGATGCAGACCTCGCCGATTCGGGCGATGACTTCCCCTTGGTGACCGGTTATCTGTCCACTTCTCGTAACGAACCGGTCGATGACACGGACGAGCATTCCCGCCCCGACGTACGCCGCGGCGAGGACGCCGAAGGTAATCGCGAGACGAACGCCAACCGACGTGAGTTGGGAGAACACATCGACTTCCGGAGCGGGTGCGGCGTCGTCCGTCCAGAGCGCGAGGCTGTACTGCCCGATGAGAACCGCGACGACTCCGCTCGTGGTGAGCAAAAGAACGTCCACGAGACGGGGATTGATTCGGCGTTTCAGTCGCGGCGCGACCTTCCAGAGAATCCACGTGACGAAGACGAAAACGACGAGCAGAAACGTCGATAGCAGTACCCGAACGTCGGGAATCGGGATTTGCTGGATAACCGTGGAAAGGTAGCGTAGCGAGTTCGGCATGGGGATCGGCTCCGAGGACTGTGTGGCGCGTTCGATGGTGTGACGCGATTAGTATGGAATACTTTGTCTGCAATCGCCGGAACGACGCATCCCTTCCACACCCACGTTTAGTTGGTATGCACCGCAATATGCTTGTAAATGTTGGAATTTCCGCAAAAGTGTGACAGTATCATCGTGTTTTGAAAATTGAATTGGTAAATTGAAGCGGCGCCGTACTTATCGGTTTTCCCGCAGCTGCACGTTCCAATCGTCGGCTTCCCGCAGATAGGCCGGTATTACCGTGGGTTCGGCCGTTTCGTGGAGGTAAATCGTGCCGTCATCGACCGCGCCGCGTCCGAGGTCGGTGAACAGTCGTTCCAATCCACTACGCCAGCCCTCGTCGACCAACTGCCGCCAACAGGCCTCGAAGGCGTCCTCCTCGCTCGCCGTCGGACCGCCGCTCTCGCGGGCGAGTTCGAGACAACAGTCGGGACAGTTGCGAACCGACACCGGCTCCTTGAGTGCGTGAACGTGGCCATCGAAGGTAACGACCGGTGTTTTCGGTTTCATCGCGCCGTGACGCTCACAGACCGCGTCGTCGGTGTCGGTGCCGATGTAGATGGGACGTCGATTCGGTGACATGGTCGGAAATGAGAACTAACCAACAATCGATTCGGCTATCAAACTACCGGCGATGCAAACGGTAGCTATTCGAAGGGAACCTTGCATCTGAAGGCTCCGAAAGTACATACATAATTCGACGGCAAATAGTTATTTCCGTCTACTGACGAAACGAACTTCCTATGAGTAACACCGACCTCAAGCAGGCGGTGCTCGACTCGAACCCGAACGACTGGCGGACGGACGACGCGCCGGATTCGTTCGCATATCCGACCCGCGGCATCACGGTGGAGCGAATCGGCGAGTGGTCGCCAGCATCTGCCCCGTGGAACGAGCGGTCTGCTGATGACACCCTCCGGCGGGCGAAGTACCGCCTGTTCCACGACGACGTCCCGTTCGACCAAGTAGACCTTCTCGACCTCGGCGATGGGACGCTGCTTCCGATGCCGGATTTCGGTCCCCCCGCAGGGAGCTCGGATGTCACGCCCGGCGATTTCGTCTTCTCCGTGAATCGGTACGAGTCGACACTCGGGACGATTGCGTCCACGAGCGACTTCGACGCCGCGCGCAAACAGGTCGGCGTCGAAGTTCGCGACGAGACGTTTCGGAAGTAGAGGGGTACGGTAGTTTTCCCGCCGTTGCGGGGCGGGGTTCGTTTAGAGCGAGCAGCAAGTGATGAGTGCCACCTCGTAGTGAGTGCTGTCGTCAGGCGCGGGTCGCGTTCGAATGCGTCAAAGAATCGGATTCCCGGCTATTCGTCGGTTCGGTCGCGCAGTTCGGTTCGGCGAATCTTCCCGGTTACCGTCTTCGGCAGTTCGTCCGTGAACTCGACTTCGCGGGGATATTCGTGCGCGGACAGTTCCTCCTTGACGTGCCGTTTGATATCCTCGGCGAGGTCTGAACTGGGGTCGGTGCCCTCGCTTAGGACGACGTAGGCTTTCACGATGTTGCCGCGCTCACGGTGGGACTTCGGCACGACGGCGGATTCTGCGACGGCGGGGTGTTCGCCGAGCGAGCTTTCGACCTCGAACGGGCCGATTCGGTACCCTGCGCTGATGATAACGTCGTCCGCGCGGCCTTCGAACCAGAAGTAGCCGTCCTCGTCCAGATGGCCCAAATCCCCGGAGAGATACCAGTTATTGACGAAACAGCCCTCAGTCTTTTCGGGCTTGTTCCAGTACTCCGCGAAGAAACAAGGATAGTTCCCTCGCTGGGCGATTTCGCCCGTCTCGCCCGGTTCAAGCGGTTCGCCGGTTTCGGGGTCTACCACCGCGGCTTCGATGCCCGGCAGCGGTTTTCCCATGCTCCCGGGACGGATTTCCATCGTCGGGTAGTTGTTGATAATCATGTTCCCCGTTTCGGTCTGGCCGTAGGTGTCGTGGATGGTGACGCCGAGGGTGTCTTCGCCCCACTCCACTACGCCCGCGGAGAGCGGTTCCCCGATGGAGAGCGCGTGTCGCAGGTCGAGATTTTTATCTTCCAACACACCCGCGTTCTCGCGAAGCATCCGATAGGCTGTTGGGACGCTGAACAGCACCGAAATCGGGAACTCGTCGAGCAGGTCGGCCCACGCTTCCGGGTCGAATTCACCCTCGTAGGTGAACAAGCTCGTGCCCCAGAACCACGCCCCGAGCGTGTTGATGGGTCCCGTCAACCAGCCGAGGTCGCCCGTGGACCAGTACAAATCACCGGGTTGCAGATCCACCGCGAATCGCTGGGTCGCGGCGACGCCAGTGACCCAGCGATGTTTGTGGAGGACGCCTTTCGCCAATCCCGTCGTCCCGCTGGTGTAGTACAGCAGGGCGTTGTCCTCGCCGCTCGTTTCGGCCGTTTCGAACTCAGTACTCGCGTTCTTCATCGCGGAGTGATAGTTGATGTCGTCGCGCTGAACACCCCCGCCGTCTCCGGAATTCGTCCGACTGGTAGTCGAGCCGTCCTCGACAACGTCCTCACTCACGACGATGACGTGTTCGACCGAGGGCGCGTCGTCCAGCGCGTCCTCGACGGTTGTCCGGTTTTGCGGCGTGGTGATAACGACTTTGGCGTCGCAGTCGTCCAACCGATACGCGATTCCGTCGGGGCCGAACCGTTCGTTCACGCCGCCCCAGACGCCGCCAGCTTTGAGCGTCCCGATGAGTGCGACGTAGTGTTCCGGAATCCGCGGCATGTAGGAGAAAACGCGGTCGCCAGAGTCCATGCAGTCGGAGAGGACGTTCGCAAACCGGTTCGACCGCTCGGCGAGTTCCCAGAAGGTGAGCGTTTCGCGCTCGCCGTTCTTTCCGGCGTAGTAGAGCGCGACCTTCCCTCGGTCGGTCGCGTGTCGGTCACAAACTTCGTGGGCGATGTTCAGTTTTTCCGGCGCGTCCCAGTCCGCTTCGCCGAAAATCTCGTCCCACTCGAACGCTTCGCGTTTTTCGTCGTAGTCGTGTAGATTGTGAACAGACATCACTCGCATCATCGGGGAGGGCAAATAAAATCGTTATCACAGTAGAGTTAGATATTTCGCCGGTTCGATGCTCGTTTATATTTCGTTGTGAGCGATTCGTTTTGCTCGCTATCGAGTTTTTACAATCAGAAGTACGTCGTCGCTCGGGATCGGTAACTGTCATCTGCGGATTCGGAGTCGGTCATGGTCCGCCTGCAGTCGTCTGTCGTCCGCGCTCCTCCTTCGTTTGCGCGACGAAGTTCCAACGCCCGTCCTGGGAGAGCGCGTCGAGAATCGGGTCGAACTCGGCCTTCGACACTTCGCGATACTTCTCCCGACCGACGGCGGTTCGGAGGCGGACGAGATACGTGTTGCCGTCGGGATCGTACACCGAAAGCGTTCGGTTCGACCGTGAATCGGCCAGTTTCGAGGCGAGCGGGACGGTGTCGAGTCGCCGAATGCGGTCACCGAGTTGCCAACTCAACCGGCACCCGTGTCGGTGAATCGGTGACCGTGACTCACTATTCGATGGGCGTGAATCCTCACCGGTTTTCAACGACTCTGTTTGACACTCCCCATGGCTTTCCATGGCACATCGAACATCGACCCGGAACTTAAATCATGTTCATTCCACCCTCGAGTTTTCGTAGTTGCACGAACTGGTCGCTGATTTAGCCATCACCGCGACATCCGGCTTCCACGGCTCGAACGGACTAAACCGAAGCGAAAACAGGTGTGTTATCGGTGCGGTCAGCACCAGTTTGCTCAGCTCCCCGGAACTGTTCTATTTGTTAGGTCGCCGTTTATCCCGTCGTCATCGTTTCGGAGGTCGCTGTTTCCGTCGTCATTCCTTCGTCGCCCGAATCCACTGCGGTCACGAGGTCGAGCGACTGGGCTTGATTGTCGGTTTCCAACAACCCGACGGCGAACGCGGAGATGACCACGCCCCCTTTCAGTGTCACGTCGGTCGTCGCGACTGCCTGGTCTTCCCCCGCAGGGCGAACTTCGATGGTGTACGACCCAGCAGGAAGGTCAACGTACTCGCTGGCAGTGCCATATTCGAGTCCCTCAACGAGCAAGTCACCGTTTGTTGCAATATCGACGGCAGGCGCGTCCGGTGAGAGGTGAACCCCTCGAATACTAACTCGGTTGCCAGACGGAATTTCGCTCACGTCCATGAATAGGAACGCCTCAGGACTGTCTTGCGTTCCACCCGCGGCAATGGTATAATCCCTGTTCGGTTCGAGGGTTGCTTGCTGTTCGATAATCGCATTTTCCTGTCCCTCACCCGCGGGTGCGACTTGAAGGGTGTGCTGTCCGGGTTCGAGTTCGAGGTAATCGCTCACGTCCTTGTAGGCGACATTTTGTAGCGCTCGGTTCCCGTCAACGAACACGTCCACGTTCGGCGCGCCCGGAACTGCGTGGACGATTCGCGCGCGGGCGGCCTCTCTGCCTCCGCCGTTTCCACCGTTCGTCGTGGTCGTGTCCTGTGCGCTCGAAACCCTACCGAGAGCCGTCAGTCCGCTCGCGCCGACGAGTCGGAGCACTCGCCGTCGTGTCTGTCTCATTTTCATTTCCCCCGGACCGCTTCTCGGTCGGTTAGTTGAAAGAATTTTTCCCCAACCAGTTTGACGGTCGTTTCACACGGCTTCAACGAACACGTCGATTGCCTCTCCCGACTCCCTGACCGCGAGCCTTGCCCCGTCGAACGCGCCGTTCGTCTTCGTGTACGAAACCGACTCGACGCCGCCGGCGATTCGGCCGAAGGTCAGTTTCGGCCGTCGGGCATAGGGTTTGTCGAACTGAACGCTGACGTTCCCGGATTCGTCCGCCGCAAGGCCGCGATGCACGCCGAACGCCGGAACGTGATTCCTGACGAACGAGGTCGGACTTTCTATTTTCCACGAGTCCTTTCCGTTCGCCCAATTTTGGCTGTAGCAGTTGTCGCCGCCGCCGTCCGCCTCGACGATTGCGAGGCCGCCACCGCTCTGGTAGATTCGGTTGTCGAAAACCACGTTCCGTTTACTTCGGAGCAAAATACCTTGGAAGTAGCCGTCTGATTTCCCGTACTCCCGAACGCGATTGTCGGTTATCTCGTGGTGTGTCCGTTTCCGACCGCGGGAGACGATTCCTGTCCGCCGGGTTCCCCGGATGTGGTTGCGCTCGACCGCGACGAACTCCGCACCGTCGAGGAGTATTCCCGCCCGTCCGGCGTTGGAAACCGTGTTTCGAGCGACGACGCCGTCGTTCGCGCCCGCGATTCGAATTCCGTCGCTTCCGGCGTCGTAGAGGTTGTTTCCGGCGACGACGAAATCCGAAATCCCTCGCTCGACGTTCACTCCCGGGCCGCCGTAGTCGTACAGGTCGTTGTTAACCACCGTAACGTTGCTCGCCTGCTCGATGTTGAGAGACACTCCCGCGAAGTCGTCGGATCGGGTCGATTCTTCCTTGACGCTCACGTTGCCGTCGATTCGGACGTTTCGTGCCCTGCCGTCGAATCCGATGTGGCAGAAGGATTTGTGGTGGCCGAATCCGACGTTGTTCGAGACGAGGATGTACCCCCCCGCTTGCAGGTCGTTGCCACCGATTCCCGTCAGGCTCCCCTCAATGTTGTCTCCCAGCACGTTCCCCACGACGACGACGTTTCGCGCCTGCTGATGGTCGTAACCGCGCCATACGTCGCAGGAAATCGACCGGTCGAGGCCGTCCGTGACGATGTTGCCGGAGACGACGACCTGCGCGCCGCCGACCTGAATCCCCCTGTCGCCGATATCGTGAATTCGGTTGCCGAGAATGCGGACGTTTTTGGCCTCGCCTTCCACGCTGATGCCGCTTCCACCGGTGTTGTGTTCGTGGTACGGATGGGTTCGCGTCAGGTAGTTTCCGGACAGAGTGACGTTTTCTGCGTCCTGCACGACGATTCCGTGACACCGCTTCGCGCTCCGATTTTGATTTTCGGGATTGCCGTCGAACCCTACGCCGCGAATCGTGACGTTTTCGCAGTGGTCGTTGTGGCCGATTCGAAACCCGCCGACGTTCGCCCCGTTTTCGGGTTTAATGAGCGCCGGAACGTCCGGGCCGATGACGGTGACGCCGTCCACGTCGATGTCGAGCCAGCGCGTCGTCCGGTAGGGGTCGTTCTCGCCCGTGATGACGACCGTTTCGCCCGCCGACAGGTCGGCGAACGTCGATTCGAGCGCCGACGCCGACGAGACGACGGCGTCCGCGAGACGACTCGGTCCGGCGTTCCCGTCGGCGTCTTGAAAAGCGTCGCGCCCTGCGAACGCCAGTGCGAGTCCGGCGGTTCCCCGAAGCACCCCTCGCCGTGGTATCTCTCCCATTCCATCCGACTGACGACAGGGAGCAAACAGTGCTTTGCGGCCAAATGGTCGAAAACGTGAACGAACGCCGTTCGATTAGTTCGAAGGCTCGACCCGAGTGTTCAAGTCACTCGCCTTCATTAGGTATGTTATCACATCCGGTAGTCGTAGTCCGACACGGTGCGCACGACAGAAATCACAGTAGTGACCCATGGCCGAAGTTCTCGAACATTACCGTCCGACGGACGATACACGCCCTCCCGGCGTCTACCGCGTCGTCGGAGCAACGGACGAAATAACGTTGCTTCGTGTTACCGACGCCGACGGACGACGAGTCGCAACTGGTGAGATACACTACGTTTCCCCGCACATCCTCGACAGCGAGTTCGTGCGCACAACTAACCCCGACGTAGGTTTCTCCCCCGCCTCCGCCGTTCGAAACGCACTTTCGGGACTGTACTGGTCAGTGCGGCGGTTTGTCAGCTAGTTCCTTTTTTTATCCCGCTAAACCAGCTACTCCGCCATTTCCGTCAGCTCGTCCGGTAGTGGTACGATACCGAGTTGCTGGAGCATTCCCAGCATATCCCAGTTCGCCCACGTCTCCTTGATAAGGCCGTCCTCGACGCGGTGCATCGCGAGACCGGTGATTTCGAACGTTTCTCCCGTCGGTTCGTGGCCCATGAACTCCCCTTCGTGCGTGCCGCGCTCTTTCCCGCGAAAGACGACCAAATCGCCTTCCGAGATCATCTCCTCGATGTGAACGTCGCCGTCCGGAAACGCCGTTCCGAACATGTCTATCATCGCTTTGAACTCGTCCGCCTCCTGTACGCCACCCGGAGCATCCGGGTCGTAACGGACGTAATTCGGGGCGAGCAGTTCGTTGGCGACCGATTCGTCTCCTTCGTTGACGAACTCGTCGATGAATCTACGAACGACAGCTTTGGTATCTTCTGTTTGCCCCATTTCCTTTCCCCCATGCAAAGACGGCCTCCGAGTACAAAGCTATTGTCTGGCTATCACGTCTCACTTGTTTGGTGACGGCTCTGTAATCTAAACAGAGCCGTCACCGAACGCTGTGCATCAGCTGAAGGAGTTCTTGCCGATACGCGTCGCTGTCCCGGTTCAACACCGCTTGCAGTAGCTCGTCCGTCGGACGGATTCCCGTCGCGATGAGAAGCGACTGTTCGGAACGCGATACGTCGAAGTAAAGAACCGTCTTCACCCGATTACCTCGCTGGATTCCCGGAAATCTGGCTGCCTCCGGTGTTGGTGTATCGGTGTACCGTCCGATACTGTAGTACCCATCGTATTCGGCTGTCGCTTGCTCTCGCGTCGTTTCTCGCTCCGCGGAATGCCGCTCGTGCAACTCGGAAAATCCGTGGCGTCGCGCCGTTCGTTCGAACTCCTGTTTGGCGAACTCCGCGACGAGTGCGGGTTGTGCGAACGTCGAGAGCGGTGATTCGAACGTGACGCGGGTCACGATGAGTGCGCCGACGATGCCGTTAAACTCGCGGCGGAGACGCTCGGCGAGCGTCTCCGTGAGTCGAGTATCTTTGTAAAGCAGCGTCGTCGTAAAGGCATCTCCCAAATCGACACCTTGCGGACGGAACGGTGTCCGATTCGTTTCCCGTGCTTCGACTTCCCACTGTTGAATGAGAGGTGCAGTAACCCGGGGATTTCTGTAGTGTCCATTGCCCTGTTGCGCGCTCACGATGCCGCTTCCCGCGAAGGCGATTCCACCCACTCGTTCGATGAATGACCTTCTATCCACGACAGGTGGACGCTTTGCAGGTCTATATTCCTCACGGCCTCGAACCGCCTCGTTGGTTCAACCCGCGCCGACTGACGAACACCTACTATTTTGAGACAAAAACATCATGGTCGTCACTGTTGTAGCCGTGTAGTTGCAGGGGTGGGAACGAATGTCAATGGACGCGGTCGTTTACCAAGGACCGCACGACGTAGCAGTGGAATCGGTCGATGAACCCGGAATCGAACATCCGAACGACGTGGTCATCGAAATCACGACCTCGGCGATCTGTGGCTCGGACCTCCACATGTACGAGGGCCGAACCGATGCCGACCCCGGAATCGTCTTCGGTCACGAGAACATGGGAATCGTGCAGGAAGTCGGCGACGGAGTGGAGACGCTGGAGGAGGGAGACAGAATCGTCCTCCCGTTCAACGTCGCCTGTGGCTTCTGTAAGAACTGCGAAAACGGCTACACGGGATTCTGTACCAACGTGAATCCCGGTTTTGCCGGAGGCGCGTACGGATACGTTGCGATGGGACCGTACAAGGGCGGCCAAGCGGAGCGACTTCGAGTTCCCTTCGCGGATTTCAACGCGCTGAAACTGCCGGAGGGGAACGAACACGAGGATTCGTTCATCTTACTCGCGGACATCTTCCCGACGGGATGGCACGGAACGGAACTGGCTAACCTTCAACCCGGCGAATCGGTCGCCATCTTCGGTGCGGGCCCGGTCGGACTGATGGCCGCCTACAGCGCGAAAATTAAGGGTGCGTCGGAAATCTACGTGGTCGATAGGGTGCCGAGCAGGTTGGAACTCGCGGAACAGCACTGTGACGCGAAGGCGATCAACTTCGAGGAGAGCGACCCGGTCGAACAAATCAAAGACGCCCACGGCGGCGGTGTCGATAAGGGCGTCGATGCGGTCGGCTATCAAGCCATCGACCCGGACACCGACGTGAGCGACGACGCCTACGACCCGGCGCGGGAGAACCCGGCGGTAGTGCTCAACCAACTGATTCAGACTGTTCGCCCGACTGGACAGTTGGGCGTCCCCGGACTGTACGTGCCGTCCGACCCCGGCGCGCCGGACGAGATGGCCGCACAGGGTCGCCTCGGCATCGACTTCGGGAAATTCTTCGAAAAGGGACTCAAGGTCGGAACCGGGCAGTGCAACGTCAAGGAGTACAACCGTGAACTGCGCGACCTGATAATCGAAGGTCGCGCGGATCCGAGTTTCGTCGTCTCACATCGTGTGGGGCTCGACCAAGCTCCCGAGATGTACGAGCGATTCGATAACCGCGAAGAGGGCGTCACGAAAGTTCTGCTCGAACCCTGAGCAGGAACGCTGATTTTTGGCCGAAGTGAACCGCGTAATATCGATTAGCCTCCCGATACTTCCCGGGCGTTGGCGACCGACACAACGCTGATACTGACGTCCCGCATTCACTCGCGTATGGTACGTTCCCGCACGGTCGAGTTAGAGGGCCACATCATCGACTCGGGCATGATGCAGCGATGCTTCGGCGTGGTGATGGACTTGGACGGCGAGTTCGAAGTCGAAGAGTTTCGGGTCGGTAAACACAAAGACGAGGAATCATACGCTAGAATGACCGTCTCGGCGGACGACGAGGAGACGGTTCGCTCCATCCTGCACGAACTGCACCAGAACGGCGCGCACGTTCCGAACCCCTCGGACGTGGCGCTGAAACCCGCTCCGGAAGACCAAGTCGTCCCGCACGGCTTTTACTCCACGACGAACCACCCGACGCAGGTTCGGTACGACGGCGAATGGCTTCCTGTCGAGAACATCGAGATGGACTGTGCGGTCGTCATCGACCCCGACGAACGACGGGCCGCGACGAAGGTACTCAACGCCATCGAGGAGGGAGACCTCGTCGTGACGGACGAATCCGGCGTTCGCGTCGCTCCGCCGGAACGACCACGCGGCGGGGGCGGTCCGTTCGGATTCATGCAGGGCGGCGTGTCGAGCGAACGTCCTTCCGAATCGCTCATCCGCGAAATAGGGGAAACCATCGCGGAGACGAAAGAGAATGGTGGAAAGGTACTCGCCGTTGTCGGCCCGGCGCTCATCCACTCGGGCGCCGGCGACGACCTCGCACGACTCGTCCGGGAAGGCTACATCGACATGCTCAGCGCGGGCAACGGATTCGCGGTTCACGACATCGAGCGCGGTCGGTACGGCACCTCTCTGGGGATGGACATCGAAACGCTGGAACATCCGCGAAAGGGACACAAACACCACATCTACACCATCAGCGAGGTAATCCGGGCGGGCGGTATCGCGGCGGCGGTCGAAGACGGACTCATCGAAGACGGCGTGATGTACGAGTGCGTGGAAAACGACGTGCCGTACGTCCTCGCGGGGTCGATTCGTGACGACGGCCCACTGCCGGACACCATCACAGACGCGGTAGAGGCCCAAAATGCCGTTCGGGAACAAGCTCACGAGGCCGACCTCGTGTTGATGCTTTCGACGCTTCTCCACTCGGTCGCGGTGGGCAACTGCTTACCATCGACCACCCGCGTCGTCTGCGTGGACATCAATCCCGCGACGGTCACCCAACTGCTCGACAGGGGAAGCGCGCAGGCTATCGGCATGGTCACGGACGTTGGGACGTTCGTCCCGACGCTCGCCGAAACCGTACTGGAGCGTGCGTCGTCCAACTGACGACGCACCCCCACGTACTCCAAGATCCTCATGAACGATACATGTCAACCCGAATTAACGAAAGTCTATTTTCGATCCTCCCCCTGTATCTCACAACCATGTCCGAATCTTCTCCTCCGGACGATGCGACCACCTGTTCGCTC
This sequence comes from Haladaptatus pallidirubidus, assembly GCF_020700235.1. GTDB lineage: Archaea > Halobacteriota > Halobacteria > Halobacteriales > Haladaptataceae > Haladaptatus > Haladaptatus pallidirubidus. Next base: position 2,970,771 of record NZ_CP085301.1, read on the forward strand.
AGAAAAGCGAAATCGGCCGAGGAAGCCGCCTTTTTCAAAAGCATCGTCAAGGATTCGCTCGACGGAGTCATCACGATAGACGAGGACGCGACCATCGTCTTTGCGAACGAAGCGGCGGCGTCCCTCTTCGGATACGACGTAGACGATCTTCTCGGGCATTCGATACGGACGCTTTTTCCGGAGCGATATCGCGAAGTCTCCGACTTTTACCAGTACGTGGACGACCCGGAATCGGCGGTCGAATGCACGAGTATCGAGCGAATCGGACGACACCGAACCGGTGATGAACTTCCGCTCTCCTTTTCCCTTCGCGAACACGCCTATCGCGGACAGCGGTTATTCACGGTGATGCTCCGAGACGTTTCCGAACAGCAGCAGCAACAAGACGAACTCGAAGCGGCAACCGAAAAGTATCGGACGCTCGTCGAAACCGCTCCGGACGCCATTTTCGTGGCCGATGCCGAAACCGGTGTAATACAGGAAACTAACCGAGCGGCGGCCGAGTTGCTCGAACGACCGGTAGACGAGATCGAAGGAATGCATCAGACGGAGTTACACCCGTCCGAGGAAACCGAGCGGTACGAGCGGATGTTTCGGGGGCATCAGAAACGCGGCGGTCCGTTCGAAGAGAGTCAGGATCTAACGGTAATCACCGCGAACGGAAACCGAGTTCCCGTCGAAATAAACTCGAACGTAACCGATCTGAACGGCCAACAGGTCGTTCAAGGCATCTTTCGTGACATCAGCGAGAGGAAACATCGTGAAGATGCACTCGACGCGTTACACGAGACGACACAGCGAATGTCCGAGACTGCGTCGTCCCAAACGATTTGCGCGCACGCGGTGACGACTGCGGCGGAGGTTCTCGATTTCCCGATTAGCGGAATTCATTTCGAATCGGCGGATGGCGAATCGCTCGAACCCGTCGCAACGACCGACGAGGTTGCCGGTGCACTCGGGGGGTCGGTTCCGACGTTCACGCCCGAAGACCCGTTCGTCTGGGACGCCTTCGAGGCGGGCGAGCCATCCGTCATCCCCGACTTGCAAGCGACGGAGGAAGGGGCGGCCCGGGATACGCCGATTCGAAGCAGTATTATCGTCCCGCTGGACGAACACGGCGTGTTCATTACGTCCTCGGAATCGGTTCGTGAGTTCGACCAAATCGACTTCGACTTGGTACGAGTGTTGGCCGCAAACACGGAGGCCGCTTTGGCGCGAGCGGAGCGCGAACGCGCGATTGCTCGTCAGCGGGATGAGTTGACGACTTTAAACCGGATCAATGCCATCGTCAGGGACATCAACCAGGCCTTAGTTGCCTCCCCGACCCGCGAGGAGATCGAGCGAACGGTGTGCGAACGATTCGCGGCGTCGGACGTCTACCACGGAGCGCTCGTCGGTACCTTGTCCGCGGCGGAGCAAGGACTCTCGGTCCAAACGGCGGCCGGAATCGACGATACGTACCTCGAAATCGTCGCTAACGAGGGCATCGAGACGGAATCCGGTGCCGCGGCGACGGCGATACGAACCGGCACGGTTCAAGTCGTCGAAGACGTTCAGACCGACCCGGCGTTTCCGGAATCGATAAAAATGGCGGCGCGCGCGCGAAACTACCGTTCCGCCGCCTGTATCCCGTTCGGACACGGAGAAACGATGTACGGGGTTTTGGTCGTGTACGCGGCTCGACCAACGGTCATCGGGGAGCGTGAGCAAGCCGTATTCGCCGAACTGGGCGAGATGATCGGTCACGCGATAAACGCCGTCGAGAGCAAACAGCTCCTCTACAGCGAGCGTATCCTCGAACTCGAATTTTTACTCACCGGAACGGACTCTTTTTTCGTTACTACCTCTGCGGAGCTTGAATGTTCGTTCACGCTCGATGGTGTGGTACCAGCACCGAACGAGACCTACATATTCTACGTGACGAGTTCCGGAGTCTCACCGGAAGACGTTATCGAGCGAGCAAACGCGTCGCCCAGCATCGAGCGCGTTCGGCAGATACAGAGCGGTGAAAGCGATAACACGTTCGAAATAAAGATTCAGGGGACAAAAACCACCGCGCAAGCGCTCATCGAACGCGGTGCGTACGTCCGCAGCGGGACGATTACTCGGGGCGAAGGAACGCTCATCGCAGAAGTTCCAGCGAACACCGAAATTCGACCGTTCGTCGAAGCGGTTCAGGCCGTGTATCCGAGCGCCGCGCTCCTCGCGAAACGAAATCGAGAACATCCCCACCATCCGGAACCCGACCTCAATCACGAGTTAGAGGAGATGTTGACCGCGCGGCAGTTGGAGATACTACTGTCCGCGTATCTTGCGGGATACTTCGACTACCCGCGGGCGAGCACAGGTGCGGAACTCGCCGAAACGTTCGACATTACCTCGCCGACGTTTCATCAACACTTGCAGGCTGCACATCAGAAGGTGCTCACGCTCCTATTCAGCAATCGCAACGAGGGAGACTGACCCGTCCCGCGTTCGACTTCGATGGAGATACCTCAATAGTGAGGCAGAGGATTCGTGGCCCGAGACTCGTTCCATCAGGTAATGAGCGATTCCGAGAAACGAGTCGACAACATCGAAACTGTGCGGAATCACCCCGAGGAAGCGTACGAGTCGAAACTGTCGTCCGAAACTATCGCACGGGTTCTGAAGAATCGACGGCGGAGAGCTATCTGCCGGGTTCTCGCGAACGGTTCCAATGTCACGACGCTGGATGAACTCGTTGACGCGCTCATGGAGCAGGAAGCGAACGCGACGGGGACGGAAACCGAACGCGACCGTGAGTTACTATCCATCCGACTCCACCACGTCCACCTCCCGCTCTTGGAAGATATTGGTCTCATCGCGTACGAACACCGATGCGGAACCGTTCGTTACTGGGGACATTCGGAAATAGAGAATTTTCTCAACTAGCTCCGTTCCTCTTGTGAACGCGCTGGAAAACGCGAGTTGCTCTCAGCGTAGCGAAAGAGAATGACCGCCGACCGAACGTCCACTGAACAAAAAACTGGACGACTTTCTTTTCTGTCGAGGGTCGTACGATTCGAGGCTTTCATCGCATTTTAGCTAACGGTTACTGATCTCTCCATTGGAATGTACGACCTCGTGATATTTAGGCCTCCCTAAAAACCGCAGGGTTTACATGGTTTTAGGCAAGCCTAAAACCTGTAATGCGTCGATATAAGCCGCGGAACGTACGAACAGCAACAGCTATCCCGATTATTTCGATCAGGGGGCGCAATGACCCGTAGCGAGAACGCGCGCTTGCTATCCCAGCAAGCGCGCCGTGAGTCGAACGCGCGGACGTATCCCCGCCACCTTCCGATTGCTATCCGGCGAGCGAACGGCGTCGAAATCGAGGATGCGGACGGCAACGTCTACTACGACTGTCTGGCGGGCGCGGGAACTCTCACTCTCGGGCACAACCATCCCGTCGTCGTGCAGGCAATCGAACAATTGCTTGACGCGGAAGCGCCGCTTCACACGCTCGACATCACGACGCCGACGAAAGAGCGTTTCGTGGACGCGCTGTTCGATAGCCTTCCGGACGAGCTTTCCGAGTCGGCGCGGGTGCAGTTCTGTAGCCCCGCCGGAACCGACGCCATCGAAGCGGCGCTGAAGCTCGTCAAAACTGCCACCAGGAATCGCTCCCTTCTCGCATTTCAGGGCGGCTATCACGGGATGACGCACGGTGCGCTCTCCCTGATGGGTAACACCGACCCGAAGGAATCTGTTCCGGGCACGATGCCCGACGTGCATCACCTTCCGTTCCCCTCGGACTACCGCTGTCCGTTCGGCATCGGTGGCGAATCCGGCCATCGAACGGCGAGCCGGTACGTCGAACACGTCCTCTCCGACCCGGAAAGCGGTATCGTCGACCCGGCGGGAATGGTGCTCGAACTCGTGCAAGGCGAAGGCGGCGCGATTCCCGCACCCGACGACTGGACGCGAGAAATTCGGCGGATGACCCGCGAACGCGACATTCCGCTCGTCGTGGATGAAATCCAGACCGGACTCGGCCGCACGGGCGAACTGTACGCCTTCGAACACGCCGACATCGTCCCCGACGTGGTGACGCTCTCGAAGGCGGTCGGCGGCGGATTGCCGCTTTCGGTGGTCGTCTACAAGGAAGAGTTGGACGTGTGGGAACCCGGTGCCCACGCCGGAACGTTCCGCGGCGACCAACTGGCGATGGCGGCGGGACGGGCGACCATCGAGTACGTCCTCGAAAACGACCTCGCGTCCCACGCCGAAACGATGGGCGACAGGCTCAGGAATCATCTCGAAGAAACCCAAGCGACGTTCGACTGCGTCGGCGACGTTCGCGGACGGGGCCTGATGCTCGGCGCGGAAATCGTCGATACCTCGGCCGAGCCGGACGACCTCGGGAACCATCCGACCCACGCCGACCTCGCCTCGGAAATCCGCGCCGAATGTTTCGAGCGCGGACTCATCGTGGAACTGGGCGGGCGCGACAGCAGTACCGTCCGATTCCTGCCACCGCTCATCGTCACGAAGGACGACGTGGACGCCATCGCCGACCGTTTCTACGACGCGGTCGGCACCGCGGTTCGACGGGAGGCGACTGCCGCATGAACGAACCGCCGGAACACTGTTCGAAATCGCCTTCAGAATCGACCGAATCCGCGGACGACGCAGGCTCCGACGAAACCACGGAATCGCTGTTTTTAGGCGGTGAAGGCGGCGAAAATGCGTATCGAACCGCGATGGAGCGAACGACGGACGCGGTTCTCGATGCGTTCGTGGAGAACGCAGACCCCTATTCGGGCGCCAGTCCGGAAGCGCTCCGCGAGGAGTTCTCCGAGATGGAGATGATTCCGGAAACGGGCGAAGGATTGGCGTCGGCGCTTGAATCCGCCGAACCGGTTCTCCGAAATTCGGTCGGCGTTTCGAATCCACGGTGTCTCGCGCACCTACACTGCCCGCCGATGGTTTCGGGACTCGCCGCGGAGGCGATGCTGTCCGCGACGAATCAGTCGATGGATTCGTGGGACCAGAGTCCGGCGGCGACGCTGCTCGAAATCCGGATGGTCGAGGAACTCTGCGACCTGTTCGGTTACGACGATTCCGGTGACGGCGTGTTCACCTCCGGCGGCACGCAGTCGAACTTCATGGGTCTGCTGTTGGCCCGCGAACGCTTCGCCACGGAGCGATTCGGCACCGACGTAACGCAGTCTGGATTGCCACACCGCGCGAAAGCCATGCGAATCCTCTGCTCGGAGGAAGCCCACTTCACTGCCGAACAGGCCGCCGCCCACCTCGGATTGGGCGAGAACGCGGTCGTCACCGTCGAATCGAACGACGACCGGGAGATGTGTCTCGACGCGCTCGACCGAACCCTGGCCGAGTTGGACGAGCGCGAACTGCTCCCGTTCGCGCTCGTCGGTACCGCGGGGACGACCGATTTCGGAAGCATCGACCCTCTCGACGAACTCGCGGAGCGGGCCGAGGAGCACAACCTGTGGTTCCACGTCGATGCGGCCTACGGCGGCGCGCTGGCGCTGTCAGACCGCCACCGGGAACTGCTGTCGGGCATCGAGCGAGCAGACTCCCTGGCGGTCGATTTCCACAAGCTGTTCTACCAGCCGATTAGCTGCGGCGCGTTCCTCCTGCGCGACGGCTCGCAGTACGAGCACATCGCGCGAAACGCCTCGTACCTCAATCCGAAGGGTGCCTCCGCGCCGAACCTCGTCGCCAAATCAGTGCAGACGACGCGGCGGTTCAACGCGCTGAAACCGTTCGTCTCCTTCCGCGCGCTGGGTCGGGACGGATTCGGCGCGCTGGTCGATGCCACGATTGCTCTCGCGGACGACGTTGCGGAACTGCTCGCCGCCAATTCGTCGTTCGAATTGGTCGCCGAACCGACGATAAACGCGGTCGTGTTCCGGTATCGTCCCCACAGAATGAGCGACGAGCGACTGAGCTGGTTGAACGAGGCGATACGCGAATCGCTCCTGCGGGAGGGCGACGCCGTGGTCGCCCGAACCGAGGTGGACGGCGTCACCGCGCTGAAGTTCACCCTGCTCAACCCGCGTACGACGCTCGCAGATGTCGCCGACATCCTCGACGCAATCCAACGACGCGGCGGTTCTCTCAGTACGGTTTTCCCGGAGGTGTCGCGATGACGGCACCGGAGACGAAGGCGCAGTCGGACGCCGCCGCCGAATCGGCGACGATTCACGCCTTCCTGAACTGTTATCTCCGAGAAACCGGCGCGTACGACGTGGTTTCGGACGAAGCCGCCGAGGCTGGCGAGGCGATTCTGTTCGAACTGCCGATTCTCGGAATCGCCATTCGGGCACCGCTGTCGTACCGCTCCCCCACCGGACGACATCTGTTCGACCTTCCGGTTCGATTCCAAGCGAGCGAGGGATGGCTCGACCTCGATTACGCCACGCTCGCCGGTCTCGTAATCAAGGAACTGTTCCTCGCGCGAGGCGGCGACCACGTCGGAGACGAGCTGCTCTCCCGCGTGTTGTCGAGCAAGAACAGAATCGAGCGATTCGTCTCGGCGCGCGAAAACGACCGCGACCGACTGTACGGCACCGACTTCGAATTCCTGCACGCGGAGCAGTCGTTGATTTTCGGCCACCTGCTCCACCCGACGCCGAAAAGCCGAGAAGGAATCGCGGAGCGAAATGCGGAAACCTACGCGCCGGAACTGCGAGGGTCGTTTTCGCTCCATTACTTCCGGGGCGACCCCGACATCGTGGCGCAGGACTCCGCTAGCGACGAGCGCGCCGACGAGTGGGTGAAAGCCGAACTGCGGAACGATTCCGCGATCGCGGAATCGTTCCGCGAGAAGCACGTCGAAAGCGACGACGTGCTGATTCCGGTGCATCCGTGGCAGGCGAAACACTTGCTCGACCAACCGCACGTCGAATCCCTGCTGGCGGACGGCCGTCTTCAGCACCTCGGAAGCCGCGGGAAACCGTACTTCCCCACGTCGTCTGTTCGAACGCTCTACAGTCCGGAATCGTCGTTCATGGTGAAGGGGTCGCTCGCGGTGAACATCACAAACTCGGAGCGCACGAACAAGCGACCGGAACTGGAGCGCGGCGTGGCCATCACCGAACTGCTGAACACGGAACTCGGGTCGGAACTCCGGTCGCGTTTCCCGGACTTCGGCGTGGTGCGCGACCCGGCCTATCTGACGGTCGATGCGGGGCCGGGATCAGAATCCGGATTCGAGGTCGTCCTGCGTGAAAATCCGTTCCGCGGCGAGGACGCGAAGGGTGCCACGCCGGTCGTCGGCCTCTGTCAAGACCACATGTTCGGCGGCGATTCGCGTCTCGCAAACGTCGTTTCGAAAATCGCGGAGCGGGAAGGCCGCCCCACTGGCGAGGTGAGCGAGGATTGGTTCCGACAGTATCTCGCCATCTCGCTCAGACCGGTGCTGTGGCTCTACCTGAACTACGGCGTCGGCTTGGAGGCCCACCAGCAAAACAGCGTCCTGACGCTCCGTGACGGCTATCCTGGACGATTCCACTACCGGGACAATCAGGGCTACTACTTCACGGAATCGGGTCACGACGAAGTCGATTCCCTGCTTCCGGGGGTCGCGGAGCGCGCGGACACGCTGGTTTCCGACGCGTTGGCGGACGAGCGAATCCGATACTACGTCGTCCTGAACAACGTGCTCGGCGTCGTGAACGCCTTCGGCGCGGCGGGACTCGTGGACGAGTCCCGCCTGCTATCGGTTCTGCGTACGGAACTCGAATCGCTGACCGAGCACGACCACGAAGCATCATCTTTGCTGACGAGCCTGCTCACACAGCGACAGTTAGCCTGCAAAGCGAACCTGTTGACGCGGTTTCGTGGCATGGACGAACTGACCGGAACGCTCGAAAATCAGTCCGTTTACACCGAAGTTCCGAACCCCATCACTACGGAGGTAAACCGATGACCGGCCCCGCCGCAATCGTCGCGTCCCAGTACGACTTCCAGACGCACGATTCGACTATCGAGAAGACGATTTCGTTCCGGCAGGCCGCGATGGAGCGCGACCTCGGTCGCCTCCATCGCTGGCTGAACGAACCCCACGTCCTGCCGTACTGGCAGTGGAACGACCCGCTTCCCGAATTCCGCGTGACACTCGCGGAAAAGCTGGAAGACCCCCACCAGACGCTCTACGTCGGTCACCTCGACCACGTCCCGATGAGCTACTGGGAGTCCTACTGGGCCGCTGACGACGACCTCGCGAACCACTACGACGCGAAACCGACAGACCAAGGAATTCACCTGCTCATCGGCGTGCCGGAGTTTCTGGGGCACGGGTACGCGGAGCCACTGCTGCGGTCGATGACCGACTTCCAGTTCCGTCACGACGAAACCGACCGAATCGTAACCGAACCGGACGTTCGCAACGAGAAAGTCATCCACGTCTTCGAGAACTGCGGCTTCGAACCCCAGCGCGAGATTGCGATGGACGAGAAAGACGCCCTGCTGATGATTTGTGAGCGCGAGCGATTCGAACGGGAGGTGCTCGGTTGATGACGGCGGCGGACGAGATGGAAGCGAGCGACGAAGGCGCGTACGATGTCCTCGGCATCGGACTCGGCCCGTTCAATCTCGGCCTCGCGGCCCTGCTATCGGATACAGACTGCGATGCGCTGTTCCTCGAACAGAAACCCGAGTTCGAATGGCACGGCGGGATGCTCATCGAGGATGCAACCCTCGAAGTACCCTTTATGGCCGACCTCGTCACGCTCGCCGACCCGACCAGCGACTACAGCTATCTGAACTACCTTCGTCGGCACAACCGTCTCTACGAGTTCTACTTCTACGAGACGTTCCAGGTGCCGCGCCGGGAGTACGACGACTACTGTCGTTGGGTCGCCGAAAACCTCGGAAACACGCGCTTCAGTCGCCGCGTGACGAACGTGCGCTACGACGAGTCGGCGAGGGAGTTCCGCGCCACTGCTCGGAACCCCGAAAACGGGAAGACGGGTGAGACGAGCGAACCCGTCGAGTATCGGGCAAAAGACATCGTCCTCGGCGTCGGAAGCGTTCCGTTCGTGCCGGAATCCTTGCGCGGACATCCCGAGGAAGACGTGTTCCACTCGGCGTCGTATTTGAACCGGCGGGAACGCTGTTTGGACGCAAATTCGATTACGGTCGTCGGGTCGGGCCAGAGCGCCGCCGAGATATTTCTCGACCTCCTTCGCCAGCAACCGGAGGCCGACTTCCGCCTCGACTGGTTTACTCGTTCGGACGGCTTCTTCCCGATGGAGTACTCGAAGCTGGGGCTTCAGCACTTCACGCCCGAGTATACTCAGTACTTCCACGGTCTGTCGCAGGAGACGAAAGACGACCTCCTGCCGGAACAGGGGTTGCTGTACAAGGGCATCGACGAGAACACCAGCGAGGAGATTTACGATCTGCTGTACGAACGGTCGGTCGGCGGCGACGACCCGAACGTTGGCATGCTGGCCACGACGGAAGTGGAGGATATCTCGCAGGTTGGCGATGGTTATCGTCTGATCTGCAAGCAGTGGCAGGTTGGCGAGCGGTTCGCCCACGGGAGCGAGGTCGTGATTTTAGGGACGGGCTACCATCGCCCAACGCCGTCCTTCCTCGCCGGAATCGAGGGGCGAATCGACCGCGACGCGAAGGGTCGCCTTCGCGTCGAATCCGACTTCGAAATCGGATTCGACGCCCCCGGCAGAATCTTCGTCCAGAACGCCGGGATGCACGCCCACGGCGTCGGCACCCCCGACCTCGGACTCGGCTGTTATCGAAACGCACGGATTATCGAATCGCTGGTCGGAGACGAGGTGTACCCCGTCGATTCCGACACCGTCTTTCAGGATTTCTCGGTCGAGCGGTTCGTCTCGAAATCACCCAACAGCGAGCGATTGCACGGCAAACGGACACCACTTCAGGAGGACTAACGATGCAGGAACTCACGACAGATACGAACGGACGAATCGAACACGAAGAGCTACGGGACGCACTCTCGACCGACGTTTGGGAGTCGGTCGGTCGCAAACTGCTGGCGAAGATGCTGGCGGAGTTCTGCTACGAGGAACTCGTTTCACCGGAGCGAACCGACGACGGACGCTACCATCTCGGCCTAACCGAGGGCGTCGAATACCGGTTCGACGCCGAGGAGCGAAAATTCGATTGGATGCACGTCGAACCGGAGTCGCTCGAACGCAGAGGCGCTGGCGACTGGGAACCTGCAACCGACCCAGTTCGGTTCCTGCTCGACGCGCAGGACACCATCGGCGTCTCGGACATGACGGCGGGTCATCTGGTTCGAGAGTATCGAAACACGATGCTCGCGGATGCGCACATCGAAGCCGAAGAGAGCGAAATCGACCCCGCGAATCTCGATTACGCCGAACTGGAGGGCGAGATGTCCGGCCATCCGTGGATAACGTACAACAAAGGTCGCCTCGGCTTCGGCTACGACGATTACCTCGATTACGCGCCGGAGCGAAAACAGGAAACGGCGCTCTCGTGGGTCGCGGCGTCGCGCGAGCGGGCGACGTTCGAGTCGGTTTCCGGACTCGACCACGATTCGTTGATCGATGGCGAACTCGGTGAAGTCCGCGAGGATTTCGACCGAAAACTCGAATCGGAAGGGTACGACCCCGAGGAGTACTTCTACCTCCCGATCCACGAGTGGCAGTGGGAGAACAGCGTCGTCCAACTGTTCGCGGACGAAATCGCGTCGGGGAATATCGTTCCCCTCGGCGATGGCCCGGACGAGTACCTGCCACAGCAGTCGGTTCGCACCTTCGTCAACGTTGATGAGAAGGAGCGCCACCACGTCAAACTCCCGCTCCGTATCCTCAACACGCTCGTTTACCGCGGTCTCCCCGGCGAACGAACCGAGGCCGCGCCGATCGTCACGGAGTACATCAAAGGAATCTACGAGGACGACGAGTTCCTGCGCGAGGAGTGCGACCTGATTCTCCCCGGCGAAATCGCGGGGCTAAACTACGACCATCCGGATTTCTCCCAGCTCGATGGTTCAGCGTACCAGTACGACGAACTGCTCGGCTGCGTCTGGCGGGAGAGCATCTACACCTTCCTCGAAGACGACGAACGGGCCGTCACCCTCTCGGCGCTGATGCACGAAGAAGACGGCACACCGTTCCTCGAATCGCTCGTCGAAGAGTCGGGTCTGACGATGGAAGAATGGCTCGACGAACTGTTCGCCACCGTCCTGCCGCCGCTTCTCCACTACCTCTATCGCTACGGGACGGTGTTCTCTCCGCACGGTCAGAATACCATCCTCGTGTTGAAGGACGGGAAACCGCACCGTCTCGCCGTGAAGGATTTCGTGGACGACGTGAACGTCAGCGACCAACCGCTTCCGGAACTCGAAACACTGCCGGACGACCTCTCGGCGGTGCTTCGCTCCGAACCGCCGGAAGGTCTCTGTCAGTTCATCTTCTCGGGATTGTTCGTCTGCGTCTTCCGGTACGTTTCGGATTCGCTGGCGACGCATTCGGACTACTCGGAGGAGAAATTCTGGACGGGCGTTCGGGAGGCGGTTCTCGATTACCAATCGCAGTTCCCCGAACTGGAAGACCGGTTCGAACTGTTTGACCTGCTCCGTCCCGAGTTCACGAAACTCTGTTTGAATCGAAATCGGCTGTTGGACTACGGTTACGAGGACGCAGATGGTCGTCCACACGCCTCCGAACAAGGGACGGTTCCGAACCCGCTTTTCGAAGTTGCAGAGGAATCACGACCCGCCGAGAAATAGCGAACTGAACCGCTCTCGAATGATATAATATTTATCTATTTTTAAATAAATACTCCCATATCGGGTTTTCAGGGCGTCTGGTGGCTATTTATCTGGTGTGTCAATGAAGAAAATATGATGGTATAGAGGGAAGAGTTAAACGGTCCGATCAAGGACACTGATCGCTCCCGTCCAGTTCTCAACTCCCAGGGCAATTGTCTTCGATTGACCGTTCCTGCCTACCAGCTCAGCGACGATGGGCTGGGCCTGGGAGAGAGCGAAACGGCGGAAGTGACGATTACGACGCAGTACAGTTCGACCACGGTTTATCAGGTATCCGTCCCGCAGTCGCTCTCACAGCAGAGTGCAGTCACGGTTTGACGACTGCCACGCGAATATTTCATTTTTACACTGTCGTTTCGAATCCTTACGTAACGTCACGTTCGCCATGATTCTGACCGCCGTCCCTCGTTCTGGTCTGCCTATCCCTGCAGAGCTTCCCGAGAGCAGTTTTACAGACGTACCGAGCGACATTCACCCCCGTCGGCATCGTGTAGAGGGTACCGAGCGAGTCAGGCGTGGTCGGTTCGAACGTCGAATCTCGAAGTCGGCGGACGCCGACCGCGAGCAGTTGCTCGCAGACGGCGATTTGCCGACGCTCCACCTCACGCCACGTCCGGGCATCGGCAATATCGACCGTTCGCTCGGCGATTATCTCTCCACCGTCCAGCGTCTCGCTGATTCGCTGGAGCGTGACGCCCGCGGTCGGTTCGTCGTTCAAAAACTCCCACAATCCTCCCGGTTGTCCGCGGTAGGATTCCAAATCGCCGCGGTGGAAGCTCAACACGCCGTGAGTCGGCATGGTCAGAAACTCGCCTTTCAGTACGCCGAAACCGAATCGGACGACGACGTCCGTGTTCGTGCCGACTTCCTCGGCCACTTCCTCAGGAAGCAGGTTTCCGAACCCGGACGCGGGAACCGGTTGACAATACAGCCGCTTCGCGCCGGAAAATCCTGCGACGGAATCGATAGATCTGGGCTCATGATAGTCGGGCGTTTCAGCGAACTGTCGCGCGACACCGGTCAGCGACCAGAGCAGATGGGCGCGCAGTCGCTCGATACTACACGAAATGTACTCCAGTACGCCACCGGGAAACGACCCCGCAAGATAATCGCTTAAGTCGTCGGGATCTGCGTCGTCGTTGATGACGAGATGCGTAATCTCGACGTTCGTCTCCGCGACCGTGCGCTCGATGGCGCGTTCCATCCACGCGGGAACCGTCTCCCCTGGGAGGAGGATCCCGACTCGAAGCGGTCGTTCCTCCGCCGGTGACTCCGGAGTCGAATGCACCCCCCTCGTCGTCGGTTCCGTTCTCCGCTCGCTGTCGGACGAGTTTTCGGTCGTCGGAGACATGGTGTTCCCGCGTTCCGGACGTACTATATTCGTTATACACCTCCTGTTTTCCGTAAATACCGCGTTTTCTCGTCGCCCCCTCGTCATTTGATTTGGGTTAACTACAAGATGTCGCGACATCGGTTCCATTCCGAACGAATCGCTGCATGCCGACCTCAAAATTCGCCGACTCCCGGCGCTCCCTCGTCGTTTCAGCTTCGGATATCACCGACAAGCAGAATATGAGTTTCTCACGCCGTCTGTACGGTTTTCGTCACGACGAGTACCGGCACGTCCACGACGCTTAGAACCGTATCCGTGACGCTTCCGAGCAGTTGTCCACGTAGATTCGCTTCGCCTCGGGATGCCATGACTACGAGGTCGATGTCCTCGTCGTTAACATAGTCTTGAATACCCGCCGTCGGCGTTTCACGAACGATTGCGGTTTCGAGGTCGATTTCGGAATCTATTCCGCGGGCGCGCTCTGCGACTCGTTCGACCGTTTCAGTTCCCCGCTCTTCCAATCGCTCGATGAACTTCTTCGAGACGCCGCCCGCGCTGAACAGTCCGCCCTCCATCTGCACGTCCACGACGTTGAGGACGTGGAGCGTCGCATCGTACTGCTGTGCGATGTTAACGCCGTACGGAGTCGCGTTTTCGGCGTTCTCGCTTCCGTCCGTCGGGAGGAGAATCCGACTGTACGTCGTTCCCGTTTCGTCGGAGATGTCGCCGTTTGGAACCGCACAGACGGGGATCGTGACGGTTCGAAGCACGCGGTCGGTCACGCTTCCGAGAATTTGGCTTCCCAGTCGTGACCTCCCGCGACGACCCATGACGACGAGGTTCGCGTCGATTTCGGTCGCGTACTCCGCGATTACTTCGTGCGGTTTTCCCTCCGAAAGGGTGGTATCCACGGAAACGCCGACTTTGTCGGCCATCGCTTCGATTTCGGCGAGGTCATCGGCACCTTGCTCTTTTCGTTCGTCCTGCGTCTCCGCATCGATCCGCCGGAATCGGCTCTGTTCGAGGACGGAAAGCACGGCTATCGTCGAACCGTAGGATTTCCCGAGTTCGAGACCGTACTTTGCGGCCCGCTTCGCGCAGTCGCTCCCATCGATGGGAATGAGGATTCGGTCGTACATGGCACATGCCATGTACGACGGAGACCAGCATAAATCGTCGTCCGTGAAAACCCGGCGGTCGGTTCGAGGGATCGTCGTTGATCGGTGCCCGGCTAGCCGACGGAATCGTTACCTTGCACACCGTGGTTCACCAAGAGCATGAGTTCTTTGCTACGACATCCACTCGCCGCCGTCGTCGGAGCGGTGTTCCTAACCCTCGCGTGGGTGGTGGTTTGGGCGACGAACGTCCAACACGCGCTCGGAACGCTGGCCGTCGTCGGCGTGAGCGGACTCGCCATCCTCGGCGCGTCGTTCCTCCTCGCGTGGGGAGCGGAAACCGCCGAAAAGGACGTTCCGCGGGCCTTTGCGCTCGCCGTGCTCGCCGTGCTCGCCGTCGCCCCGGAGTACGCGGTGGACGCCTACTTCGCGTGGACCGCCGGAGCGAACGCCGGAACCGAGGCGGGACGGGAAGCCGCGAATCTCGCCGTTGCGAACATGACCGGCGCGAACCGCATCCTCATCGGATTGGGGTGGTCGGGCATCGCACTCTTTTCGATTCACAAGGCCCGCCAGCGCGACGACGTGCGACTCATCGAGCGAAACTCCCCGCTCGGGGATGCGATTCCGCTCGACCGGGACATCGCGACCGAGATTTTGTTCCTGTTCTGTGCGACCGTCTACGCCTTTCTCATCCCGTTCAACGGCGGCATCGACGCCATCGATTCTATCGTATTGGTCAGTCTCTACGCGATTTACATCGCCATCATCATTCAGGGAGAGGTCAGCGCCGAAGAACACGTCGGCGTTCCGGCGTACTTCCAGCGCCGCTCCCGTCTGATTCGAATCCTCATCGTCCTCACGCTATTTTGTTACTCCGGGTTTCTCATCTTTACTGCCGTCGAACCGTTCGCACACGGCCTCGAAAATCTCGGCCTCCAGTTCGGGATTCCGCCGTTTTTCATGCTTCAGTGGGTTGCTCCCCTCGCCAGCGAGAGTCCGGAACTCATCGTGACGGCGTATCTGGTCAACAAGGCGCGCTCGACGGCGGCGTTCAACGCGCTCATCTCCTCGAAACTCAATCAGTGGACGCTCCTCATCGGCACGCTCGTGGTTGTTTACAGCCTCGCACTCGGTCAGTACGGCGTTCTGCCGTTCGACAGCAAACAGGCGGCGGAAATCTGGTTGACCGCGGCACAGAGCCTCTTCGCCATCTCGGTGCTCATCAACTTCCGAATCAGCGTCCGCGAGGCGGTTACGATTCTCGTTCTGTTTAGCTCCCAAGTGCTCGCGGAGTTCGTCCTCTTACAGACGCTTCCGTCCGCACAATCTGCGACGTATTCGTACTGGTTACTCATCGCGTACTCGGTACTCTACGTGCTGTTGGCCCTCGTTTTGTTCTCGAAGCGATACGCTTCCCTGCGAGAGGTGCTTCGACTGACGGCGGCAAAAGTGCGTCGCGCACGCGTGCACGGCGCCGAAGAGTCGCAGGACTGACGCTGTCACACTGGATTGATACTGTCACGAGGATACCTTTCGCGCGTTAGATTCTCTCGAAAAAACGGCGTTAAAATGACAAATACGGGTATGCTCTCTGCCGTCGTGTACTGTTCTCATGACCACGTCAGAGCCGCACCCGGATGTGCAGAGGATACTCCGCGGACGCGAAAACCGAGGAATTCCCCCGCTCAGTTCGCTCTCGGTCGATGGGGCGCGAAAACTCCTCGAAGAACTGTGGGTTCCACCCGACGAGCCCGAACCCGTCGCGATGGTGCGGGACGTTACGATTGACGGCCCGGATGGCGGCGTTCCGATTCGGATTTACACGCCGGACGGATCGGCTCCGTTCCCGATTTTCGCGTACTTTCACGGCGGCGGCTGGTCGCTGGGAAGCGTCGACGTTGACGACAGCATCTGTCGCGCCTTCGCAAACGAAGGCGAGTGCGTGGTCGTCTCGGTTGGGTATCGCCTCGCACCCGAACACCCGTTTCCGGCCGCCCTCGAAGACTGCTACGCGGCAACGAACTGGGTCGCGACGAATTTCGAGGCGATTCACGGCGACCCCGACCGTCTCGCCGTCGGCGGCGAAAGCGCGGGAGGAAATCTGGCCGCCGCGGTGGCACAGGTCGCCCGTGACCGGGACGGCCCGTCTATCGCGCATCAGATTCTCGTCACGCCAGCGACGGACTACTCGCTCGACACGGAATCGTACGACCTGAATCCCGATTTCGTCGTCGTCGATAAGACGGATATGGAGTGGGCGTGGGAGACGTACCTCGAAAGCCACCTCGACGGACAGAACCCGTATGCGTCACCACTGCAGGCGCGTACCGTGGCGGACCTTCCGCCCGCGACGGTGCTGACCTGCGAGTTCGACGTCCTCCGCGAGGATGGAATCGCCTACGCCGAGCGCCTCTCGGCGGCCGACGTTCTGGTTACGCACCGACACTACGACGACATGATTCATGGGTTTATCGGATATCTCGACGACCCGAAACTCGCTCGCGCACGGGAGGCGATTGCCGACATCGGGCGCGACCTGCAAACGTCGTTCGCACGGTAGGACGAAATCGGCTGCGCGTTTCTCCGTTTGAGATACAAAACCGCCGTGGCATACACTTACGGAAATGGGTGCCGTCCACGTCACACTATGTCACAATCAACTTCGACCAGCATCCTCGTCGTCGGTGCGACCGGAACGCAGGGCGGTGCCGTCGTGGATGCCCTGCTCGATTCCGACGACGAGTTCGACGTGCACGGACTGACGCGGCATCCGAGGAGCGACGCCGCAGAGCAGTTGGCCGACCGCGGCGTCACGGTAGACGAGGGAAACCTAGAAGCAAAAGACTCACTCGAGCCCATCGTGGACGATGTGGACGCAGTTTTCGGCGTCACCAATTTCTACGAGGCGGGGTACGAGGGCGAAGTGAGAGAGGGAACGAACCTCGCGGAGGTGGCCGCCGACGTCGGCGTCGATCAGTACGTGTTCAGTTCGGTCGGCGGAGCGGAACGCGGCACGGGAATTCCGCATTTTGATTCCAAGTACGAAATCGAAGAGCGGATTCGAGAACTCGACCTTCCGGCGACCGTCGTTCGTCCGGTGTTCTTCATGCAGAACTTTGACGCCCAACGCGAATCGATAGAAAACGGAACGCTCTCGCTGGCGCTCAAAGAAGGCGTTTCGCTGCAGATGGTGGACGTCGATTCTATCGGCGCGTTCGTCGCGCGGGCGTTCGAAAACCCAGACCGCTATCGAGGAGAAGCGTTCGAACTCGCGAGCGACGAACACACGTTGGAGATTGCGGCGGCGGTGTTTTCGGCGGTTCTCGACCGCGATGTCGAAGCTAATCACCTCTCTATCGAAGACGTCCGGGAGCAGATGGGCGAGGAGTCTGCCACGATGTTCGAGTGGTTCAACGACCACGGCTACGAGGCCGACATCGACGACCTTCGGGGGAGCCACGACGTCGATTTCACGCAACTGGACGCGTACCTTCGCAGAGAGAACTGGGGATAATCTCGAATACTCACGACGACGAATACTCACGACGACACCTCGCCCGGGCGAGGTGTCGTCGTTTCGTGTCACCATGTCGTTTTGTCGCTACCGTGGGATACCTGGCGACAACTGCTAACCGTCTTCGGGTTCCAATACACTGTAGGTGATTTCATGGTGAACCAAATCACTGCGGAGGAGTTGGCCGACCGATTCGACGACGGGGAGTCGATGACGCTCATCGACACCCGTCCCGAGGATAGCTTCGAAGCGTGGCACCTGCCCGAGGCGGAGAACGTCCCGTTCGACCCGCGGGAGGGAGTGGGAGACGACCAACTCGACCGAGTGGCCGACATCGACGACGAGGAACCGCTCGTCACCATCTGCGGAAAAGGCTTGACATCGACGCCCTTCGCTTTCGAACTCGAGGCACAGGGATACGACGACGTGACCGTCGTCAAAGGCGGCATGGAAGACTGGAGCAAGGTGTACGATATCGTCCCGATAGCGAGAGATGACGAAGAACTCGTCGTCCGCCAGATTCAGCGTCGCGGGAAGGGTTGTCTCGGATACGTCGTCGGTTCCACAGAGTCTGGCGAGGCGGCGGTCGTGGACCCGACCCGACAAATCGACGTGTTCGAAGTCGCCGCCGAAGAAGCCGGATTGACTATCTCGTGTGTTTTCGACACGCACATCCACGCGGATCACATCTCGGGCGGTTCACGACTCGCCGAAACCCTCGACGTTTCGTACTACCTCGGGAACGCGGCGAGCGAGCGCGACGTCGAGTACGATTACGACCCAGTCGAAGACGGAACGACCGTCGAACTCGGAGACGTGGAGATAACGGCCCTGCACGCACCCGGCCACACGACCGAGATGATGAACTACCGAATCGACGGTGCGTATATCCTCACGGGCGATACGCTGTTCGTCGATTCGGTGGGTCGAACCGAACTCCAGTTCGGCGAGGAGGATGCATCCGAAGGTGCCGAACTGCTGTACGACACACTGCACGAAACGATTCTCGACCTGCCGGACGACACCCGAATCCTCCCCGGACACGTTGCCGTCACGAGCGACGGGCAGTACGAGGGCGGCGAACCGGGCGAACCCATTCACGCCCGCCTCGGTGATCTCCGCGACGACCTCGACCTGCTTCAATTGGACGAAGAGGTGTTCGTGAACCGACTGGCCGAAAACGCCCCGGAAAAGCCGCCGAACTACGAGACGGTCATCGCCATCAATACGGGCGAAGAATCACCGGACAGCGAGGAGGAGGCGACGGAACTCGAAGTTGGGCCGAACAACTGCGCGGCGTGAACTGGAACTATCTCGAATCGGTTAGGGTTGTACCTACGCTGACGCTCTGGGTAACAGTCAAAGCCACCAGTGGTAGTAGATGGTAGTACCCGATTGCTCCGAACGTCGTTTAACCGAGACGAGTATCAGAGTCTGTTCCAAGTGAGGGCTGCGTTGAACACGCCGTCAGTCAGATTGCGTCAGACGCGGTCGCGGTCGTGACTGTAACGCGACAAACCGACGCGTGCTAATCCTGCCGCTCGGTCGAACTCGTTTCGGTTTGTTCCTCGGACAAATCGGCTCGTTCCCGGAAATACTCGCGTACGCGGGGCCCTAACAGCCACTCGAACCAAGACAGCTCGAATCGGCGTCGGTTGTACTCCGGAAAGCGCCGATTTTCGGTCATACTGAAGTTCACGAGCGCGACGAACACGATTCCTCCGATGGTGTTTCCGAGTACGACCGGAACGAAGAAGTCCGCGAAAACGGATCCGACGCTCGCGCTTCCGATGAAGACCAAAAAGAGTACTTCGCACGCGCCGACCACGCAGTGAAAGAGGTCGGCGATGGGTATGATGATCATGATCGAGTAGACGATTAGGAGCCGCGAAATCGTCTCTCGCGCCGCGTGAACCAACCACACCATCGTCGCGACGAGGCCACCAGCGAAGGTGCCCTTGTAGAAGAGCGCGGACCATGACGTACTCATCGCGTGTTCGCCGAATCGGTAGGCCGTTTCCGCCACTTCGGGTTCGAAAATGCCGGTTCGTGCGAGAAGATAGGCGCTGATTCCCGCTCCGATGACGTTTGCGGCGAGAACGACGGTCCACAGGCGGAGGAGTTGTGGCAGACTGGCGAGTCGCGTCAAGACGAGGGTTACCGGCGTCAGCGTGTTCTCCGTGAACAACTGATAGCTCCCGATGACGATAATGACGAAGCCGATGGGATACAGGAGATTTCCCATCGCAACGTTTTCGGGATATGCGGTTGTCATCGCGGCGCGCGCGAGGAACGTCGCGCCGACGCTCAACCCTGCGGCAAGCCCGCTGAAAAACAACAGTCGCGTACTTCGTCCGATTTCCTCGTCCGCGGTCGCGGTCACTCGCTGAAAAATTTCGTCCGCCGAAAACCGATCCCGAACGGCTTCGCCTGCGGCGGGTGCCCCACGGCGAGAGCGGTCTATCGTCTCCCGAAGTTCGCGGTTCTCGGCCTGCAGCGACCGTTTTACGTCGGTGAGATCTCCCGCATCCGCAATCACGGCGAGCATCGGTTCGAACTCGTGTGGGCCGTCGTACCGTTCGCCGTTGATGTAAAACGTCGGTGTCCCGTTCACACCGCTCCGGAGACCGCTCTGATAATCCTCTCGCACTCGCTCTTCGTGGATGCCTCTGTCGAATTCGTCCGTGAATCGACCGACGTTCAAATCCAGCTCCGCTGCGTTGCGCACGAAGTCTTCCCGCGCGAGCGCATCCTGCCGTTGATAGAGCAGGTCGTACATCTCCCAAAATTGTCCCTGCGCGCCAGCGGCCTCCGCCGCTTCGGCGGCTTTCTGCGCACGCGGATGCTGTTGTGTGAGCGGGAAATGGCGAAAGACGAATCGAATCTTCGTTCCGATTCGGTTCAAAATTCGACGGATAATCGGATAGAAATCGCCGCAGTAAGGGCATTCGAAATCACCGTACTCCACGAGCGTTACCGGGGCATCGTCCGGCCCACGAATGTGATCTCGCTCAGTTACCGGTTCCGCAAGCGTGTTAGTTTCGGTTTGACTCATGTGAACGCCCCCTCGACCCGACTCCTCCCGGTTTCAATGCGATCATTCGAACTCGACGCGAGTACGCGGATGCCGGTTCCACAGTCCTTCGTTCCGATTTCGGTTCACGATTCCCCCCGGAAATCGCTGTAACAGGCGATGGTACAGTTGTTGGCCGAGCGGAATAACGCTGTCGCAGACGCATTCGTCGTGTATCGGTTAATTCAACGCTTACGAGGGCACCATCGGTGGCGAAATTTTGAGGATGATGTTCGACCGACGGATTCGACTCACGCGGTCGTTCGTACCGGTATCGTCACCTCGTACCACCCACGCTCCGTCGTCACGCGCACGTCGAAGGCCACGCCGAGAACGTGCGTTTCACCGCCTCGGTTTTGGACGACGACGCCTCGTTCCGCGACGCAATCTCCGAACTGCCGATTCGGACCGCTCGGACAGGTCGCCTGCGCCCATTCCTCTGTCGCCGACCGATTGTACTCGACTTGGTACACCGTTCCCGATTCGACTCTGGACGACCGTAGCGTCTCCAAATCCGATTCGAGGTCGGAGCGCACCGCCGAAATCGCGGCGTCTCGATTATCCCACCGATATTCCGCGGGAACGTCGCGGGCGGTGTCCTGCACCCCCCGCGAGAGAACGCCCTCCGCGTTCTCGACCGGCGCATCGTAATCGTTGCTCGCGGTTACGTCGTCGCTGTAGCCCAGTTGCAGATACGCGAAGACGACGGGTGCGAGTGCGACGGCCACGATTGCCGCCGCGGCCAGCACGAGTTGTGCGCGGTCTCTCACACGTACCACACCCAAATCGTCACGTCGCCGTTCGTCGTCGTTACCGTCGAAACGCCGACCGACACGCTCGCCGGTTTTCGGTAGCCGACTCCGCCATACGGCGTTTCGACCCGGAACATGAGGTTGTCCGGAAGGATTCTGTCCACACGGCGTTCCAGGGAGTCCTGCTCCCGCTCGAACGTTTGTGGCGAGTCGATGATTTCGGCCAAACGGGTCGTACCCTGATGTCGGGGCGGTTCGCTCGCGAGCACGGTTCCCGCGTCTTCGGCGTACAGTTCGAGTTGTGCGCCACGAGTGTCGGGGGCCGGGACGCCCAACGCGAACCCCATCGCAACGCCGAGGATGAATATGATGCCGATTCCCGCCTCCACAACTGACAGCGACAGTTGTGCCCTAGGCATCGACCGTCACCGCCAGCACCGCTTTTCGGGTGGCCGTCGGGTAGTACGTGGCTCGAACGCTTCCCGTCGGGAGCGCCCCCTCTGCTTCCGTTTCGAACGCGAACTGAACGGTTTCGAAGCGCGAAAGGGACATCGAAAACGTTCCATCGAGACCGGATTCGTTTCGCAGAACGATCCGGTCGTTCGCTCGAACCGCAGTCACCGCTGTCTCGTCCGGTGGTCGTATCGTGAGCGTCGCGTTCGTCGTGCGCCGCGGAAACGTAAATCGCGGGTCGGACGCCGAAAGTTGCGGTGTTCGTGTCACTTCGTCGCGGCGCTCGACCAGTACGATACGGCGAATCGTTGCCCCACCCGTCGGATTTCCGCGCTCGGCGAGCACGTCCTCATCGAGTTTGATGCGAATGTTGCGGCTTCCGACGACCGGAAATTGTCGCTGTACCCGGTCTGCATCGAGGGTTTCGAGTTCGGTCGAGTTGATGACGTTCGGTCGAACCGTCACCGGACTCCCTTCGCTTATCAATCGTTCGCTTACCGCAACGCCGACCTGCCGGGACGTGGCGTCCCGTTCTGCACCGAGGAACGCCCTGTCCGCCATCCCGATACTCAGTCCGGTTACCATCGTCAGAATGAGCAGTGCAACCGCCATCGCGGGGAGATTCATCTGCCCCCGCGTCATGGCGCTCGCTCCCGTTGTCCTCGTTCCAGTTCGACCACGAGACCCGTCCGTTCGGTTCCCTCGCTTCGAACGACGACGAATGCCGGTTCCGTACTCGACCAATTTCCTCGTACCGTATCGACGTGTTCGGGAATGGCTAGACGAGTTGTTCCGCTCACTTCCTTGTTCGAATGGACGAGCGTGAGCTTTCGGCTCTCAGCGCGAATTTCGTACTCCATCCCGCGAATCGTTCGCGGGAGTGTCACGCGCATTCGACCGCGAACGGTACGTCCGTTCGCGGGAACCGCCTGCTGGATTCGCTCCGCGGTTTTCGACAACACGCGGTCGCCGACCTCGTCTCCGACTGCCGTTCGATAATCCGGAACGACCCCACCGTACAGCGTCGTCGTAATCAGTCCGATGTACAGCACGACTAATCCCGCTTCGAGCACCTTCCCGATGACCGGGCTAACTCCCCGTTCGTCCAACACTCCTCGTCCTTCCGTCACGTTTCGATCCTCCGTCATTCTTCGTCCCGTCATCACCGAACCTCCATTCGCATGTCGTGGACGACGAGGTATGCGAACCGTCGTCCGGGATATTTCGCGACGACACTCGGAATCCCGTCCCCGTCGAAATCGCGGATCGTCGTCGTCGCATTTTGGCGCTCGAAGTGCCGACGCCACGCCCCGGTCGCTTCCGTCTCGATGGCGACTCTGTATGTTCCGTTACCAAGCGTCGTCCGAGCGTGGGTGACGTTCGTCCAGACGTGCGCTGACGTGCCGGTTTTCGAGGTGACGACACGCTCCGATGCGTTGAGCTTCGCGGCACCGACCACCAACACGCCGCCATCCCTGGAGGTCGTAATCGGTGGTTGGGAGTACATCCGTGCGGAACCGTTCGTGCCGCGGACTATGCCTCCGGCGACGTATGTGACTCGTCTACTGCCACTTTTGAAGCACAGTGAATCGACTCGAACGGTTCGCACGACGCCCGATTCGTCCAGTATTCGGAGCTCCCGCTCCGCGGTCTCCAGCGTCCCTTCCGAAAACGAAATCCGACCGCGATGGACGCCGGTCGATTCGACGGGCGAAAGAGCGCGTTCCATGTCCGTCGAAACGCGCGTTGCGTCCGCAGTCGCGGTGTTGCTATCAACGACGAGGCCCACGCTCGCCGTTAGACCGGCCAGAGAGAGCATGACCGTCCCGAGGAGGAGCGCAACGCTGACGACGTTCGATTGGGCACGTCTCATATCATTCCCGCCCCTGCGAAAATGAAGTACGCAACCGCGACGAGCGCGGCCGAGTGGAGCAGTGCCTCGTAGAATCCTCGACTCGCGTATCCGGCGAACCAACCGCACGCGAGCATCGTCGTCTGCGTGACGACGTAGAATCGGTGTCTGTCGCGCGCCGGTTGTACCGCGTTCGGGTCGAGAGCCAACCCCGCGTTCGAGTTGGAGACCGCGGATAGCTGCGAAAAGCTGTCGAGCACGTAGGCATTTACGGCAATCATGATGCCGATGATGAGAAGCGCGGTCGTCCAGCCGACCACCACGTAAACCAGCATGTTCGACCGAAGCGCCTTTTTCTGGTGGTACAATCTACCGATCTCGACCTGTAGGGTGTCGAAAACCGTCTCGGTGTCGCCGCCGACGTCTAACGTCCCAGTGACGAGACCGATAGTCTGGTCTGCCAGCGGTGTTCCGACGTTCTCGACAAATCGGGTCAGCGCATCCCGGCGCAAATCCCCGTTGCGAGTCGTGAGATTCGCGTTGAACGCGAGGTCGGTAACGTCCGACTGAAGCGCGCCTAAATCGACATCGCGTGCAACCCGGTGAACCGCCTTCGAAAACGGGCGACCTAAGCCGACGTGGGCCGACACGGCGTGAACGAAATCCTTGATTTCGCGGTCTTTCGCGTCATCAATCCGCGATCGACGGACGGAGACGAGACCGACTGGAAGCGCGAACGCGACGTAAGAGAGCAATATCGTATCCACAAGCGCGTAATCCAGCATCCAGAGTAATCCACCGACACAGAAAATCAGTGGAACCGCCAGCACCGCGGTGTTCGCCGGATTGACCAGTATCGTTTTGAGTAACTCACTGACCTGGGTCGAGCGGGGGTGTCTTGGAGCCGATTGGTCGGCGGGTCGCAGCGAGGACATTACGGCCGCCGCGCCAGCACCGACGACGAGGATGAACGCGCCACTGCTGTAGATGATGAGCGCCCGAACGGACAGCCAACCGAACGGTGGCGGTGCCGCAGTCGCCAACCCCGGCGAGAGGACGCTCATGACCGTTAACACGATGACCAAGAGCGCCGGGATAACCAGCAGAACGATGAACATCTCGGCAATCAGTTCGAGGAATCCTTGCGCCTGTTGACGGGTTCGGGACTGTCGATTGCTCAGCATTCGGCTCTCCATTTGAAGGTACTGTTCTAGCGCATCCGGTCCCTGTTCAGCGTGCTCTCGGAATTTGAGCAAAAATGGCGCGAGCACGTCACGTGACGGCGTATCGCGGGCGACGATTCGCAAGCCGTCCTCCACGCTTCCGGTCAGTGCGGCCTTGTTCAGCACCTTCCGGAATGCGACGGCGGTGTCGCCGTAGGACTCCTCACGATCGGCGACTTTCCGAAGCATGGCTATTTTGTCGTCGCTCCCGGACGAGAGCGCCCGAAGATATCGAACCGCACCCGGCAGTGTTCGCTCGATGTTCGACCGACGTGCGCTGGCCGACCAGCCGAGATACAGTCCGCCGAACCACACTGTCGTGCGTTTTCCGAGGGTCGCACAGACCACAGCGAGGCCGGTTGCGGCGTGTGTCCGTGGAACGTTCGGTACCCGAATCCTGTCCAGCACTGGTAGTCCGTCGTGGAAAAACGACGCCATCCCCGCGAGAACCGACTCCGGAACCGCGACCGTCACCAGAAACGCCCAGCAGAACGTGGCGAGAAAAACCGCCCACGAAAGGCCGTAGGTCCGGGAGAGAAACACGTCGAAACTGGCGTTCACGTCGGTTGCACGGTAGCGTTTCCGGTCGCGGTCGTGGCGCGTGTGGTCGGCGTGGCGCGAGAACAGCGCGTACAGTGCGCGGTCGAGAATGCCGAGGGCGTTCTTTCCAGAGTGGTCGCCGCTGGCCGGTGACTTCTGCCCCGTTTTCGTGCGCTTCGTATCGGAGGTCGGATTCATTCGTCCCACCGTGCGACGATACCAATCATGCTGATATATTCGAAACGTTATATGATTTAAAATCTATGGATGTGAATCAAGCAGATAGCTGATTGTGCGCTGGAGTGGGCGGGACAAGCAGTGAGGCGGCTCAGTACGTCAGACTAAACCACCCTGTGTCGCTCGCCGTGCCGTCGTGTTGGTAGGTGAAGTAGTAATCGATCAGATCGCCCGAGGCGAAGTCGCCGACGACGTGGTCCGGCGTCGTTTCGAGCGTGTGGGTGTCGCCGCTCGGATTGTTCATCCGGTAGTTGTACTGCGTCCCGCCGTTGACCGTGTAGTGGATGTCCACCCAGTCCGACCCCACGTTCGAGACGAACTCGAAGCGGAGTTCGTCGGTTGCGGTGTCGCTGTCGGAGCCATCGATTCGGGTGGCGCTCTGGCTGTAATCGCCGCCGCCGGACGAGTCGGTGGTGACGCTGACCGCGTTGGACGCGCTTGACTCGTTGCCCGCGCCGTCCACGGCGGTCACGGTGAAGTCGTAGCTCGTCCCGCTGGCGAAGCCGGAGACGGTCGCGGACGTGGTACCCGCCGAAACCTGCCGGTTCTCCGCGCCATCGACGTAGACGACGTAGTGACTCACGCCGGAATCGCCGTCGCTCGCGGCGTCCCACGCGAGGTCGACCGACGAACCGGTGTGTCCCGGCGATCGGAGGTTCGACGGTGCAGTCGGTGGCGTCGTATCGGACGAGCCGCCGTCGCCCGTGCTCGCTTCCATCGAGTTGGCGGGAACGCTCAGCGTGGTGCCATCCGAGAAGGTCACGGTAATCGCCGAATCCTCGCCGTTGTAGGCGACGTAGGTCCTCTCGCTTCCGTCGTCGAAGGCGGCGGCGAGTGGATAGCCCGCCGTCACCGACGGGTCGGGGTTCCCCATGGCATCGATGTTGTAAATCCAGTGGTAGGTGTGGGCTTTCGTCTCACCGGCCTCCGGCGTGTAGGTGCTTTTCGCGGCTTGGAACATGTTCTTGGCGTCGGTCACGTCCGAGAACGCTCGGTAGTTCCACATGATGTCCGCCCAGTAGTCCCAGTCGCCGCCGTTGTTGTCGTTCGCCACCGCTTCGCTGTAGTTGCGCTCGGCCAACTGGGAGTCCCAGCCGAGGTACAGCGAATGACCGCCGAACGGGAGGTAGTTGATGCCGTGAATCGCCTCGGCGTCCGCCGAGAACCACGTCGCGTAGGCGTACTTGATACCCCACACGATGCCCGCGGTGTCGTGGCTCCACCCGTCCGGATGATTCTGGTCGTCCACGTCGAACCAGTACTCCCGGGCGGAACACACTTCGTGCGTGTAGAGGTACGCCGCCCAGTTCAGCATCTCGTCGTTACCCGTGAAGACCGCCCACTGCACCATCGCGCCGTAGGCGTGAATCGCCTCCGAAGACGACTCTTGGTCGTTCCCGCCCGCGAACTCCGCGGTACCGGCAGCCCACGAGTGACCGCCGAACGGGCTGAAGTTCCGCAGGAAGGGGAACGAATCGGCGGGATTGTCGGCGGGTTCCCGCGTATTCGCTCGGTTCGGTCGCTCCCAGTTCGCGTAGTCGCGGATGAGCAGGTCTATCATGCCGCCCCAGTTGCCGTCACCGGCCCACGACTCGTCGTTGCGCGCCAGTTCGGCGGCCCCGCGAACGAAGTAGCCGTAGTGGAAGTGGTGGTCGTTGAGTTCACCCGCCGCGCCGTAGGAGTCCGGATAGCCGATGAGCGTTCCCCACTGGTCGTTGTAGTAGAAGAGGTCTTGACTCTCGCCGCTGTCGGCGGTCAGCCAGTTCTCCAGTTCCGACCGGATGGCCCCGTGCAGGGCGTCTCGTTTGCTCGTGTTGCCGACCTGGTCGGCGATGGGTGCCGCCTCGGCCATCCGCCCGTAATCCTTGCCCGTCCAGTAGGTGCCGCTCCCCTGCCCGTTGTCGTAGCCCGCCGACACGTCGCTGACGTAACTCGACAGTTCCGACCGATTGTAGGTGCCTTGGTCGGGCAAAAACGGAAGCACGCCGCGGAAGGGGTGCGTCGTGGTGAACGACGACCCGCTCACCGTCCGCATCGTTCCGCGCGGACACTCGTAGGTGTAACCCAGCGTCGAACGGGAGAGGTACTTGTGCTGGTGGGGATACAGGCCCGTGAGAGTGCCGCCAGTCGCGCTCTCCGGTTTGTTGTCCGTGTTGAACGAGTAAGTCGTGCGCACCTCGCCAGCGGCTTGGTCGTAGGTCGGACTGACGCGGGTCGCGTCGCCAGCGCCCGTGTCAGTGATGAAGTTGTACGCGTACGTCTCGAACGTATCGAGCGTCGAGGACGTGCCGTCGGGGAGGACTGCAATCGTCACGTAGCCGCCGGAGAGACCGTTGGTCAGCGTGGCCGACCCGACGCCCGACCAGTCATCGCCCGACGGCGCGAACAGTCCGTAGTGGTTATCCTCGTGGGTCAGTCCGAGGACGTTCCTCCGGTCGTCCCAGACGGTCGGTGCCGTCTGGAATCCGAGTTCGGCACCGCCGCCCTCGAACTCGCAGAAGATGTACGGCGAGCCTTTCGTCAGCGACGCTGTGAGTGTCGTCGCGGTTCCAGCACCCCACTTCAGCGTCACCGACCAGTCGCTGTGCCCATCGACTCGCGTGTCCGCGAACGTGGTCGCGGTGTGGCCGAGCGTGAAGTCGCGCTCGACGTTCATCTTCGCGTCCTCGTTGGGATAGTTCCACGTCGTCGGATGGCCGACCCGAAGACCGGTGTCGTTCGCCAGCGCGAAGCCGGGGTGGAAAAACAGATTCTCCGAGTAGACGGTCACGAGCGCCGACGACCACCAGTCGTTGGACGGGATCGGCGCTCGGACGTTGCTCGTCGTGTACAGCGTCGCTGGCGGTTCGCCCTCGCCCGAGGGTTTCTCGTGGGTGTAGCTCCCGTTGCCGACGCCGTGGACTCCGCTCGCCGCCGCGGTCGGTTCCGGAATCGACGCGAGGCCTACCAATCCCGCCGCACCGAACGCCCCGAAATAAGAGCGCCGCGACAGCGATAGCGCGTCGGACGATCCGGGTGATTCCTGTGACTCGTGCGGTTCGTCTGAGTTGCTCGCTCGATTTTGCGGGTTGGTACCGGCTCCGTCAGTGTGTTCAGCCATGATTACAACCTCGTAATATTATTCCATTATTTAAGAGTATAAAATTTACTACTAGAATAATAAATGTATATTTGCCTTCGGATGGGGACGGAACTCCTCGCGCACGGTGGGAGGAGTCGAGCGAAGTCGGTGCTCGACTTACACCCAGTCGTACACTCTGATGTAGTCCACCTCCATCCGTTGTGGGAACTGCGTGCTGGCGTCCGGGTAACCGGGCCAGTCACCACCAACGGCGACGTTCAGCAGGAAGAAGAACGGGCCGTCATCGAATACCCAATCGTAGCCGGATGCCTGCACGTCGTACAGGGTGATGGTGAAGTAGTGTTGGCCGTCTACGAAGAATTTCACGGCGTCGGGGTACCACGTGAGTTGGAAGAGATGGTACGTGTCAGAGAACGACCCGTTGAGGCTGTAGGAACCACTGAAACTGTTCCCACCGGAGTAGCCGGGACCGTGGACAGTTCCGTGGACGGTGCTGGGGTCGCTCCCAATGAGTTCCATGATGTCGATTTCACCGCAGTCAGGCCAGTCGACCGACCCGATGTCGGCACCGAGCATCCAAATGGCGGGCCAGATGCCCTGCCCTTGAGGAAGTCGGGCGCGAACGTCCACGCGACCGTACTGCTTTTCGTACTTCCCTTGGGTGGTCATGCGCGCGGAGGTGTAATCATACCCTGCGACCTGTTCTTCGCGGGCCTCGATGACGAGATGGTTGTTCTCGAGCCACGCATTGTCCCGCTGGTAGTATTGGCTTTCGTTGTTGCCCCATCCACCGTTGTTGCCGATTTCGAAGTTCCATGTGGACTCGTCAATGTAGCCCGCGTCGAACTCCTCTCGCCAACTGAGTGTCCAATCGTTCCCGTCGAACGCCGTGGTGTGAATCGGTGCCGAGTCGGCGCTCACAGTGGCGCTGGCGAGCGAGCCGCCAAGCGTGACTCCTGTAGCACTCAGAAAATGTCTGCGATTGATTCGTTTATCGGTCGGAACCTCGTTCGTCTGTTCGAGTGAATCGTCGGTCATTGGTTTATACTCCGTCGGAGCCATCGGTTGTCCCGTTCTCCATCGGGGGAACTCCGTGATGGTTGCCGACAGAACCAACAACTATACAAGAAAATTTAATTTTTACTTCTAGCGTAATTAATATATCCTACGAAACAACGTCACCATCGCAATCGGATGGTTCTCACGTTGAACGACATCACATCTGGGATTCTCGGCTGAACGAAGTTTAGCCCCGTACCTTCCGCGAAACCCGCTCCACCGTCGCCGCCTCGTTGTTCTGTAAGTCGGCGAGGAACGAGAACAGTTCCTCGAAATTCGTCATTCCCTTGCGTTCCAAATACTGTATGTAGCCGTGTTTGCGGTGGAAATCGCCCTCGACTTCCTCGACACTTCTGTCCGTACGGTCGGCGAGACGGTGGAAAAATCGGAAGCCGATTTTGCGTTCGTCGTCGCCGAGTTGCGGATGGTCGTAATCAGTCTGGAATGTGCCGTCGTGGTCGCGCCACGCGACCGTATTCCAGTGAATCGTCGTCCCGTCCTTGCGAATCGTGCCACAGCGACCGTCCAACTCGGCGAACTCGGTTTTGCTTACCAACTCCACGATTTCACCGACATACCGGTTGCCATCGACGTATCGCGGAAAGACGACAAGGTCGATTTCGCGGAGGAGATAGGCCGGAAGGCCCTGTTCCACGACGCGGTTGACCAGTTTTTCGATGTTTTCGGCGTGCGTCGTGCCGATCAGGCCGTGGCCCGTGTTTAACGATTCTGCAAACGTCTGGAACGATGCAGGCGTGTTGATTTCCGCAATGACCTCCACGTCCGGATTGAGGTAGTTACATTCGGTCATCAAATCGGCCATCGTCACGCGCTTATATTCGCTCTCGTGGTCGCGGGTCGTGAGCGAGATGCCGGTTTCGTGTGGTAGTCGAACCTCGCGCGACCCCTCGTCGATGCTGATTGGGCGGTCGCGGTATGGGATGAACGGCATGTGTGCGTTCATCAGCGTCGTCTTCCCGACGCCAGTCTGCCCCGAAAACAGCGCGACGCCGTGGTGTTCGTACAACTGCCAGAGCAGGGTGACGATTTCGGTGGAGATGCTTCCACTGTCGAGTAAATCGACAGGTGTCATCGTGTCCGGGGCCTGCTTTCGAATCGAGATATGCGGGCCACCTTCCGAAATAACCGGGAGGGCAACCGCACAGCGAATCGTTTCCTCGTCGGCCACGCCGTCGGGAGAGAGGTTCACCTTCGCGCTCGGACTGCTGGCGTTGAGTTCGACGCCGTCCGAGGCGGCCATCTGGGTGACGACGTTGACGAACGCCGATTCGTCTTCGAACGCGAGATTGGTCGGAATGCGCTCGCCGTGGCCGATTGCGCGACTGCGTGGAACCACCTTGATGCGCTCGCCGACGCGATTAGCTTCGATGTCCTCCAGCAATCCGTCTCGAATAGGTATCGTCAACTTGCCGTGGCCGACGTAGTCCCGCAGGACGTAGTACACCAAATCCGAGAGTCTATCGTCGGAAAACCGGTGGTCAACCGGCGGAATGGCGAGGTCGTACTCCGCCAGCGCGGTTCGCACGCGATACCGAACCGCGTCGAGCCATGCCCGCGTGTTTCTGGCCGTGAGACGCCGGGAGAGAAACTGTCGCGCGCGTTCACGGACAAACGAAGCACGGTCGTCCACCACGCCGCCGACGTTCGTCTCCCAAATTCGCTCTTTGCACTCCTCGATGAGTCGGTCGTCGCCCGGCAGGAGATTCGGTTCGAGGACGGCGTACTTCGTCGCGAAGGAGTCGGTGCCGAGCAGATGTTCCTGATAGACGACGACCGGAATTCGAAATTCGCCGAATGCGACGGTGTGCGTCTCCACGCGCTCGCTGGCGAATCGATCGAGATAGTCGGCGTTCGCCGAGAGGTCGGTGTCCGCGGGCGCGTAGTTTTCGGTGTGGACGACGAGGTGGTCGCTCGCGGCGTCGGCGACTTCGATGTGGTCGTCCAGCGCGAGGGGGGTCAATTTTCCGAGGCAGAGCAGTTCGGCCAGCGCGTGGTACTCGACGCGCCGCCGACCGGCCCCCGAGAGGTCGGTCAGTCGGTCGATAGCCCGCCGGTATTTCGGGTCGAACCCCCGCTCGACGCACTCGATTGCGCCTTCGCGCGTCAGCGGCCTGCGGAGGTTCGCGGTGGCGAAATGCTCCCGAATCTTGACGAGCGCGCGTTCGTCGTTCGCGCCGAGTTCGGGGCTTCGAACGTCGTAGCGAAAGCCATCGTCGGTTTCCCGAATCGTGGCGACGACGCCGGGATGGAGTTCGCGCTGGTCACGCACGTCGGGGGCGTACCATGCGTCGGAGTCGTCTGGTGGAATCGGCGGTGGAACTGCTTCTGGGGTGTCGCAGTCGGTAGTAGTGTGAAGCGAACGCGCATCGGCCATGAACAAATCTGGTTCGCTTTTCTAATTTAAACCTTTACAAATAAGTTATATTATATGATTTTGTATGGGGGTATGTGGATATACTCAAAACACCCGACAATGCAATCGCACAGCGAATCGTCTTCTTTCGGCCATGCTGTCGCCTGAATGGGCCTTTTATCTCCCATTCTTCATGAATAATGATATCTTAAGAGAATTATAACGTATTTCTATGAGACGGTATTTTCGATTATTATGACATGCCGCCGGGCAGGAGTTATTGCAGGTGTCCTAGTCCTAACAGTTGGATCCAATATCACGCGAACATCTACCGATGGTCAATGGCTGACGGAAACACCGATACCAATTAGGAAGCACTAATTCTGTATCTTTGGAGTAGAGAGACGTATCCCGCTACACCCGCCGAACAGTTTCCGCAACCACACCAACTCCAATCGGAAGCGACTCTTCCTCGATGTCGAATCGAGCGGTGTGATGTCCGTAGGGATTGCTCGCGCCGATGCCGACGTAGGTCGCCTGTCCGCCGTTTTCCTGCACCCGACGAATGAGGTAGGACGCGTCTTCGCTTCCGCCTATGTCGTCGCACGCGATTACCTCTTCGACGCCTTCGACGGCGTTGGCCGCGTCCACGACGATTTCGGCGATGTTCGTGTCGGCGGTGAACGTCGTCGTTTTTCCGTACAGGCCCGTTTCCACACCGACTTCGTGCATGTTGGCCGCCGCCGAAACGATTCGTCGCGCTCTCCCGAGCATGTACTCGTTCAAGTCGGCGTCACCGCCGCGAACTTCGACGCGCATTTCGACTTCCTCCGGAATGATGTTCTGGGGGTTCCCAGACCGCACCTGTCCGATGTTGATTCGCGTAACGCCGTCGCTGTGGCGCGGGATGGCGTAGAGGTTTTGTATGGCGGTTGCGGCGGCTTGGAGCGCGTTTCGTCCTTTTTCGGGAGCATTGCCCGCGTGGCTCGGTTCGCCGTCGAACGTCACGTCCAACTTCGCGTTCGAGAGCGGATGTTCGAACGCCGCGACGACGGTTCCCGTCTCGATGCCCAACCCGAGGTGGATGGCGACGAAGCGATCGATATCGTCCAGATGACCGGATTTGCTCATCGGGAGGCCGCCGCGCCCGCCCTCCTCGGCAGGTTGGAAAAACAGCTTCAGCGTTCCGTCGAAACCGCCGTTTTGGTCGAGTTCGCGCGCGACGCCGACGCCGATGGCGGTGTGACCGTCGTGGCCGCAGGCGTGCATCTCGTTGGGATGGGTGCTGACGAAGCCATCTTTCGCTGGTCGGTGGTCGTCGTCCTGCGCTTCAGTTCGTTCGAGGGCGTCCATATCGACCCGGACGCCGACAGTCGGCCCGGTGCCGTCGCCGTAGGTTTTCTCGGCGACGAGGCCGGTGACGCCGTCCATCCGGTCGAGATACTCCTCGGGTGCGTCTTCCCGTCGCGCTCGTTCGAGGGCGGCGAGCAATTCGTCCTCGGGTGGGACGCCGAGTCGTTCCTCCTCGGCGACCGCATTGCGTCCGAGATGGAGCGTAAAATCGCGCTCCGCGAGTTCGTCGGCGACGAGTGCGGTCGTTCGGAACTCCTTCCACCCGGCCTCCGGATGGGCGTGGAGGTCGCGGCGAAAATCGACTATCGACGCTCTGTGACTGTCAGACATGGACTGCTAACGACGGAGGACGGACAAAATTCTATGGATTGCGGTAACGGGAACTGGACGAATGTGCTCGATGTGGGGACTGAATCCTCGAAGAGACGAATATCGGCACGTCTCGCGGGATATCCGTTCCGTTAGTGACGGCCTTCTTCGAACTCTTCGACGACTTTGTCGCAGAACGCGGGCAAATCGTCCGGATTCCTGCTGGTTACCAACCCTTGATCGACGACGACCTCCTCGTCCACCCATTCGCCGCCCGCGTTACGGATGTCGGTTTGTAGGCTGGGATAGGAGGTGAGCGTCCGGCCTTCGATCACGTCCGCCTCGACCAGCGTCCACGGGCCGTGGCAGATGACGCCGATTGGCTTGCCCGCCTCGGCGAACTTCCGAACCAGACCGACTGCATCCTCGTCGGCGCGGAGTTTGTCGGCACCGACGGCACCGCCCGGAATGAGCAGTGCGTCGTACTCGTCCGAGGAAATCTCGGAAAACGTTCGTTCGACTTCGAACGAGTCGCCCGGTTCGAGGTCGTTGTTGACCGCCTGCACCTCCCCGGTTTCGGCGCTGACGACATCGACGCTCGCTCCGGCATTTTCGACCGCTTCTTTCGGTTCGGTGAACTCGACTTGCTCCGTTCCCTCCGGCGCGATGAAAATCGCTACCGTCGTATCGGTGAGTGTATCTGCCATCGTGATTCTCCCACGAAGTTCGGACTTTACAACGTTTCTTAACTATTGTGGCAATCGTTTTCGCCTCGACTGGGAGACCTCTGCTTGACCGAGGGTTACTCCGCGGATGTCGTCTTCGTCTCCTCACCTTGTTTTACCTGTTCGACGCGACCGCCGAGTCGGTAGACGGCGCGGAACGCGAGCAACGCGATGCCGATTTCGAGTAGTCCCGTGACCGTGAACGCCGTCGCGAATCCGAGTCTGTCGGCGAGTCCGCCGCCGACGAGGAACCCGGTAAGGAATCCGAGACTCCCGAAGGCGTTGAATCCGGCCATCGCGACCCCTCGGTCGTGGTCTGGTGCCACGTCGCTGACGAGCGCCATCGTCGCGGGCGAGACGAACGCGCCGCAGACGCCGACGGCGACCATCGTGGCACCCGCGAGGGCAACCGTCGGTGCGAATCCGACGGCGATGACCGTGATGCCGTAGCAGATGGAACCGGCGACGACCGGGATGAATCGTCCGATTCGGTCTGACAGCCGCCCCATCGGATACTGAAGCAGGGCGAACGGCGCGAAAAAGAGCGTGAGCATGAGCCCCGTCGCGCCCGCATCCAAGCCGAACTCGGTCTGAAAGTAGAGCGTGCCGACGAGCGCGAAAAAGCCTGCCGTGAGCCGGTCGATGAAGCCGAAGGCGTAGGGTATCGTCAGTTCGGGTCTGTCGCGAAGTCGCGCCAAGGCGGTTGCGACGGTCGCGCGCGACTCCGAAGGGACGCGGTCGGGGGTCGGAATCGCCAGCAGGGCGGTTCCGACCATGAGGACGCTCGCGGCGACGAGCGGCGTGGTCGGATGAATCTCGGCGAGTTGGCCGCCGATTGGCGCGCCCATCGCGGTTCCGAGGCCGATAGCGATTCCTGCCGCACCCATGTTTCTGCCGTGGCCGCCACGGAGATCCATCAGCATCGTCATCGAAAGCGAAAACGCGGCGATGGTCGCGGCACCCTGCACGACCCGGAGGGCTAGCACCGCGCCGAACGAGAGGCCGAGCGTCGGGGCCGCGGCGAGCGCGCCGTATCCGATCGCCCCGCCGAGCGCACCGGCGACGACGAGCGGGACGCGTTTTCCGAGACGGTCGCTCAGGTAGCCCCAGATTCCGGCGCAGATTACGAACGCGGCGAACTCCGCGACGAGGAACCACGTGCCGCCGTCGAGTTGTTCGCTCGCGCCGAGATGTACGACGAGGTCGGGAACGCCCGGATAGAGGAGTACCTGTGCGAGCAGTACCGACCATATCACGGCGGCGAGGCGGACGCGCTCGCCGCGGACGCCGGGAAGCATCCGACCCATCACCCGTAGTTGGTACTGCGGTCGGAAAATGCTGTCTACATTCCCGTGTAATCGTTCGTTCTTCTCGCCAGAGCGCCGGTTTGGAATCGATCAGAATGCTACACCAAATCGTTTAGTGAAAAATTTTAATATAATATAAAAAATAATAAAAACGGAATTGAAAGAATGATTGATAAAAACGACGCGGATGGGCTGAACCGACGAACCCTGATGAAGAAAGCCGCCACGACCGCCGTGGTCGGAACCGCCGTCGCAAGCGGTAGCGCGAGTGCCGAACCGACGCTGGAAGAGCGGTACGCAGACCCGATTCGAACCGAGTCCCTGTTCGCGAAGCACGCAGGCGACCTCATGGCGATGCTATCGGCCGACGGCCTCGTCGGCACTGCCGACGTGAATTCGGAACTCCACACCCGGAAAACGGTCGGTTTCGGCGATATCGCCAAGAAAAACGAGGGAACGGCGTACTTGAAGGGTCTCTCCGGGCGGGCCGACGAAGTCGTCAGCGTTCGAAAGGTTGACGACGGCGTCGTGAGCATCACCGTCGAACCGGAAACCGGTCGCGCGTACGCATTCCACGAACCCGAAAGCACCGACAAAACGTACCTCTACAATCCGGACATCGGAACGCGGGCGGTGGACACGCAAGCGTGTGATTCAAACTGCGTCTGTTCGTCGGTTATCTGTGATAACACTCGCTCGGCTGAGTGTGAAGTCTGCTGTGACGGCGATTGTCAGACGAACTACTTCTGTAACTGCTAACCGTCGCGCTTCGATTTTTGCGTTCCGTTCGATTGTCGATTCGCCCGAAAATAGGATCGTTCAAAGAATGTAGGGATAGCTTTCCAACTTCGAATCAAGGTAAACGTTCGAATCTGTACGAATTCTTATTAATACTATTAGTAATTAAATACAATAGTATTGAACTATATTTTTGTAGTATGGCAGAGAAAAAAGAAAATCTCGATTCGGGACGAAAATCGGACGAGGGAGCGAGTGTAACTCGGCGACAAGCGTTGCAACTCGCCGGCGTTGGCGTCGGCAGTTTGGCGGTATCCGGACTGAGTTCGGTCGACGTTCGGGCCGCGTCCAATTGCGCGAACGGCCCGTTCGAGCGAACCTACTCCGGCGCGACCGTGAACATCGCGCGTTTGGAATCGAGAACGAGTGGCGGTTCCGCGCAAGATGTCGGCGCAAAATCCCCTGCGAGCGAGCAGGAAATCGAGTCGTTGCGAGGTGTTCGGATTGATGCCCCCGGCCGGACATCGAACCACACCCAGAGCGCGGCCGAAACGGGCGACGACCTGTCAATCCGAACCGAATACGACGGCGTCGGTGCCGAAGGAACGCGAGGGGGCGTCCCGTCCGATTCGCAGGTCGCGGCTGGCAACGGGAAAATCGTCCACGCCCTCAACCAACAGGTCGCCATCTTCAACAAGCGGTCGGGAAACCGGCAACTCAAAGTCGAACTCGAAGACCTCTTCGAGCCGGTTATCGACGAACCGGAAGGAGGATTCGCCTACGGCTACCCGTTCGTTTTCGACCCTCGTGCGCGGTACGACCGTAACGCGGATCGATACGTCATCGCCGCAGTGCAGTACGAACCCGGGATTACCGAAGACGGG
The DNA here is from genome assembly GCF_020700235.1 of Haladaptatus pallidirubidus. Classification (GTDB taxonomy): domain Archaea; phylum Halobacteriota; class Halobacteria; order Halobacteriales; family Haladaptataceae; genus Haladaptatus; species Haladaptatus pallidirubidus. Next base: position 3,008,482 of record NZ_CP085301.1, read on the forward strand.
GAGATCGTGGACAGGGATGATCAAGAGGAAGGGAAAGAACCGGGAGAGGAAGAAGAGAACGAGTCAGAACCGCTCCAACGACCCCCGAAAGGCTGGTGGTGTATCGCCGTCTCCGACAACAGCAATCCGAACGGGAAATGGCACGTGTACCGCATCCCGCCCATCGACAACGAGGGACTCGTCGATTACCCGACGCTCGGACTCGACCGAGACGCCATCTACCTGGCGCAGAACTTCTTCGGCGAGCAGTTGGAGGTGACGATGGTGACCCTCGACAAGGAGGCGATGTACGACGGACGGGACGTGACGGCGAACCATTTTACGGCCCTCGACAATCCCGAGGTCGAAAACATCGACTTCACGGTGCAACCGGCGCTACAACCGTTTTCGGGCGGCGACGACGGAACGTTCTACCTCGTCGATAGCGTCTTCCCGTCGCCGACTGCGAGCGCGCTCACGCTTTGGGAGGTGACGAATCCGGTGGACGACCCGTCGCTCGAATGCTTCACCGTCGATGTCGAGGAGTTCGCCTACCCGCCGACGGCGCGGCAACCGGACTCGGACAAGCGCATCGACACCCTCGGAACGCGACTCATGAACGCCGATTACAACGACGGGTCGCTCTGGACTGCTCACACGATTCAGTACGACTGGAACGGCGATGGCGCTCCGGTCGCCGCCATCAAATGGTACGAAATCGACACGGACACCCGTGAAGTCGTTCAGAGCGGCGTTTACGGCGAACCGGACAGATCCTACTTCATCCCGACGGTCGGGTCGGACGGCGACTCAACGGTCATCACGCACAACGTGAGCGGGCCGGACACCTTCCCGCGGATGGACGTGGCGGGGCGAACGGCCGACTACACGCCGAACGGCTTGGAGGATTCGCTGGTCGTACAGGACGGCGAATCCAGATACGATTACGGCGAGGGCGAGGAAGTCATGCGGTGGGGCGATTACAACGGCGTCTCGGTCGATCCGACGACGGGACGGTTCTGGACCGTGAGCCAGTACTCGCCGGATATCGACATCGACCCGGATGCAGAAGAACGCGACCCGTATCACACGCGCATCGCCGAGATTTCGTTCGATTGAGCGATCGAGGGTTGAGCGGGTCGAACGCGGTTACTTTTTAAACGGCCGATCGTTCCTCGAACGCGAGTTTGACGCCGAAGCCGACGAGGACGCTGGCGCTCGCGTAGCGAAGCGCGTTCGAAACGCGCTTGTGCTCTGTTATCGCCCGGCGCGCCTTGCTGGAGAAGACGGCGAGAAGCGACTGATAGCAAAAACCGAGCGTTCCGAACAGGACGCCGAGCGCGAAGATTTGAGCGGCGAAACTGCCGCCGGGTTGGACAAACTGCGGGAGGAACGCGAGGAAGAAGACGGCGACTTTCGGATTGAGGACGTTGATGGCGAACGCCTGCCGGAACGACTCGCCGTGCGTTTGGCTGTTCGTCTCAGGCGTAAGTTCAAACTCATCGCGGTTGCGGAGTGTTCCGATACCGAGATAGACGAGGTACGCCGCGCCGACGATTTTGACGGCGGTGAACGCGAGCGCGGACGCTTTCAGCACCGCCGACAGGCCAAGGACGGCGGCGGTGGTGTGCACGAGGCACCCGGTTGACGTTCCCGCGGCGGCGGCCACGCCGGCGGCTCGGCCGTCGCTGACGCTTCGTTTCAACGTGTAGATGCTGTCCGGTCCGGGCGCGACGTTCAACGCGAGCGCGGCTGGAACGAAGGCGAACAAAACGCTCGGTTCTATCATACGTGATGAATGGCGAGGCTCGATATAAACGTGGGGTTGGTTTCGAGCGGTCTACTCTTCTGTTTCGTCTGATTCATCCTCCGGTTCGTCGTTCGAGGCACTGGACTCCCCCTCGTCCGTACCACCGAACAGTCCGAGATGAACGTAGGCCCACGCCTCAGCCCGTTTTTTCCGCGTCATTTTCGATTTCATGGTTTCTCCCGTCCGTCGCTCCGATATCTGTTCGTTTTAGGCTAACCTAAAACTTTGGTTGGGAGACCGGTCGAAACGGAATCCGCTGCTTCGCTTTCGTTCGACACCGAGCCACAAAAGACACCATCCCGCACGGATTGGTCTAACACGAAAACAGCCAATGTCAGGCACGGAGGAACAATTGGGATTCGACCAAAACGTCGATTATCTTGGCCGCGCGATACGCGCCCTCGTTCCGCAGTGGGTCGCGCGACGGAGTATCACGGCACGCGTGACGACCGACGAATCCCGGTACGAAGTCGGCGACGAGATACGAATTACGATCATGTTCGAGAATCGACTGCCGATTCCGATAGTCGTCGAAACCCCGAGACAGCGACTCTGGGGGTGGGACGTCAACGGCGAACTCGAAGCCAGCGACGAGGCCTACTACCTCCGCGACCAACCGAATGTGTTCTACTTCCGCGCACGCGAGAAAAAGCGAACGCAGGTGCGGTGGGACGGCCGATTCGACCGTCGTGACGAATCGTCCCGCATGCCCGCCGACCCCGGCGAGTACACGATTGGTGCGTATCTCGCGACCGAGGAAAGGAAACCCCGCGACGAGACGACAGTCGTTCTACGGTAGCGGGTCGAAACCAGACCCCCCGATTACTGCATCTGTCGACCCTCGACAACGTCGTCGCGGTGGCGGTGACACGCGGCGGCGTGCGGTCCGGTTCCGTACTCCGCGGGAACTTCGTAGTCCGGAATCTGCTTCGCACAGATGCTTTTTTCGGCGAACGACTCGGTCAGTCGCTCCTTCGCGACGTCCCAGTCGTCGGCCAAGATTTGGTCGATTGCGGACGTGATGATGCGTCCCGCTTCGCCGTCGGGTACCCTCCCGTCGAAGAACTCGACCGCGATTTCGGATTCGCCCGCCGGTTCGAACGACCGGCGCTGTACCGCCCGGAGGAAGTTGCGAGTTTGTTCCCACTCCTCGGGCGAAAGCTCGTACTCGGCGGGCGCGATGAGCTTCGGGCACCGCGTTCGGAATCGACAGCCGCTCGGCGGGTCGATGGGACTCGGAACGTCGCCTTCGAGGACGCCGCGGGTTCCGGTTTCGCGCGGGTCTGGAACCGGAATGGATTCCAAAAGCGCCTGCGTGTAGGGGTGCTGTGGGTTCTCGTACAACTCCTCTTTGTCGGCGAGTTCCACCATCTGTCCGAGATACATCACCGCCACGCGGTCGGAGATGTGACGAATGACCGAGAGGTCGTGGGCGATGAACAGGTAGGTCAGTCCGAACTCGTCCTGAAGCGACCGCATCGTGTTGAGCACCTGCGCCTGAATCGAGACGTCGAGCGACGAAACGGGTTCGTCGCAGACGATGAAATCCGGATTCACGCTCAGAGCGCGGGCTAGATTCACCCGCTGGCGCTGGCCGCCCGAAAAGGCGTGCGGATGGCGGTTGTAGTGTTGCGGGTCGAGTCCAACCTTTTCGAGCAGTTCGCGTGCGCGTTCCTCGCGCCCATTCGCGTCGTACATCCCGTGGGCTTTCATCGGTTCCTCCACGATGGGGCCGATTTTCATCCGCGGGTCGAGCGAGGATTGCGGGTCTTGGAAAATCATCTGCATGTCCTTGCGCTGGCTTCGCACCTCCTCGGCGCTCAGGTCGGTTAAATCTCGACCCTTAAACGAGACGGTTCCGTCAGTTGGTTTGAGCAGTCGAAGGATGGTTCGGGCGAGCGTACTCTTTCCGCATCCCGACTCTCCGACCAGTCCCAACGTCTCTCCCTTGTGGATGGTAAACGAAACGTCCTCGACCGCTCGAACCGACTCCTCCTCGCCGAACAACCCGGACAGGAAGCCGCCGCCGTCCGTGAAGTGTTTCGTCAATCCCTCGACTTCGAGGAGCGGTTCGCCCATCGCCGTCTCATCCGCGTCGAGTCGTCCCATCGACATCGAATCGGACATCTCAGTCACCCCCTTTCGACGTGTCGCTGACGAAGTCGCCGGTGATTCCCGCCTTCGCTTGCACCTCTATCGGTTCGCTGAACCAGTATCCGGCGTCGAACTCGTCGTGCTTGATGCACGCCGCCCGGTGCGACTGCGTATCGTGATCGTTCCCGTCGCCGATCTCCCGGCAGTCCGGGTGAACCTCGACGCAGGCTTCCCGGGCGTCGGGACAGCGCGTGTGGAAGCGGCAGCCGCGCGGCGGGTTGATGGCTTCCGGCATCACACCCTTCACGGGTTCCAATTCGTGAACCGTCTGGTCGGGTCGCGGCATCGAGTTCAACAGGGCCTCCGTGTAGGGGTGCTTCGTGTCGTAGAACAGGTCGTCAACCGTGGCCTGCTCCACTATTTCGCCGAGATACATCACGTTGACGCGGTCGCACAGTTCAGCGACGACGCCCATGTCGTGGGTGACCCAGATGAAACTGGTGTCGTATCTGTCCTGCAGTTCGTCCACCAGCGTGAGGATTTGGCCCTCGACGGTCACGTCGAGGGCCGTCGTGGGTTCGTCCGCGATGATGAGGCTCGGTTCGCAGGCCAACGCCATCGCGATGAGGACGCGCTGGCGCATCCCCCCCGAAAATTGGTGGGGGTAGTTATCGTAGCGCGTTTCCGGTTCCGGAATCCCGACCTCGCGCAACATGTGAATCGCCTCCTCCTTCGCCTCTTCCTTCGAGAGGTTTCGATTGATTTCGATGAACTCCCGAAGTTGATTGCCTACCGTGAACACCGGGTTCAGGCTCTCCATCGGGTCTTGGAAGATGATGGCTATTTCCGTGCCCCGAATCCGGCGTCGCATCGCTTCGTTCGAAAGCATATCGTCGCGCGGTTCGAGGTCGCCGCCCGGCCCCTCTTCGAGACCGAAGAGAACGTCGTCTTTGAACCGGACTTCGCCGCCGACGATTTCGCCGGGGTGGTCGATGAGTCGGAGGATGCTCTGGGCGGCGACGCTCTTTCCGGCCCCGCTTTCGCCCACGAGGCCGACGATTTCGCCCTCCCTCACGTCGAAGGAGATGCCATCGACGGCGCGAACGACGCCCTCTTCGGTGAAGAACTGCGTTTTCAGGTCGTCTATCTGGAGTATCGTCTCAGTCATTTTTGGATTTCAGTTTTTGATTCGCGGGTCGAGCGCGTCTCGGAGGCCGTCGCCGAGCAGGTTGAACCCCATCACCGTGATGAGGATGGCGATGCCGGGCCACAGGCTGAACCACGGGTCGGGGAGCATGTAGCCCCGCGACTGGTTCAACATCTGCCCCCACGACGGCGTCGGCGGTTGCGCGCCGAAGCCGAGGAACGAGAGTCCGGCCACGATGAGGATGCTGATGCCCACTTGTAGGGTTGCCTGTACGAGGACGGGCGCGAAACTGTTCGGAATGACGTGCCGGAGGATGATGTTGCGGTCGCGAACGCCAGCAGCCCGCGCCGCCTCGATGTACTCTTCTTCTCGCACGCTGACCACCCGCGACCGAATCAGGCGGGCAAACACAGGAATCGTCGTGATGCCGACGCCGATCATGGCGTAGGTTATATCCCGCCCGAACGCGGCCATGAACGCGATAACCAGCACGAGGAACGGAATCGCGTACAGCGTCTCCACGAAGCGCATCAGCGCGTCGTCTATCCAGCCGCCGTGGTAGCCCGCGACGGCGCCGACGAGGGTGCCACAGACGAGGCCGAAACCGGTTGAAACGATGCCGACCTGCATGGCGATTCGAGTGCCGTACACGAGCCGGACGAGAACGTCGCGTCCGCGATGGTCGGTCCCGAGCGGGTACTGCCACGTCCCCGTTCCGAACGTGTTTTCGATCCCGACGGGCGGAAGGAGGATTCTCGCGTTCGCCGGGTCGTTCACCGGATTGTACCAGAACCGACTTGCGATGGCGTAATCGAGCAGTTTCGCGTCTATCCACGTGAAGATAGCGACGCCGAGAATGAAGCTAATCGTGTAAAAGCCGATTCTCGCGGTCGTATCCTGCCGAACCTGTTCGAGCGTGTATCGCCATCCCACGTGGGATTCGACCGTTTCTCCGGAGTCGTACCCCTCGCTCGACTGCGGTTCGCGGAGGTTGTCTGTTGTAGTTTCGCCTGTTCCCATCGTTAGTCCACCTCGTCGTAGGTCACTCGCGGGTCGATGTACGCGTACGAAAGGTCGGTGAGGATGACGCCGACGACGAACGTCAGGCCGAAAAATACCGTCGTCCCCATGACCAGCGGATAATCCTGATTGTTGATTGCGGTGATGATGAGTCGCCCCATCCCGTTGATGTTAAACACCGTCTCGGTTAGCACCGCCCCGCCGAGCGCCGACGTGAGCTGGAGTCCGACGACGGTGATGACCGGCAGTTGTGCGTTACGGAAAGCGTGTCGTCGGAGTATTTTCCCCTCGGAGACGCCATAGGCTCGCGCCAACTTGACGTACTCCTGCTGGAGGACTTCCAACATCGACGACCGCTCGATTCGCGTAATCGCGGCCATCTGGAGCGTCCCGAGCGAAAGGGTCGGCAAGAGCAGGTGCATCCCCGCCGTCTGGAGGACGTCGAGTCGAGAGGACGCTCCTTCGACCGAACTCGGGTCTGCCCACGGGAGCACCAATCCCGTTGCGGGGAACCAATTCAGGTGGTAAGCGAAGATGATGATGAGCATCAGTCCAATCCAGAACGATGGCGTGCTGACGCCGATGAGTGCGACGACGCGCGAGACGTGGTCAGTCGGTTGGTTCCGTCGTCTGGCGGAGATTATTCCGAGCGGAATTGCGGTCACCAGCGCGAATCCGAAGCTGGATGCCATGAGGAGGAGCGTCACTGGCAGTCGCTCCATGACTTTCGTCACCACGGGCACCCCGTAGTAGATACTCTGTCCGAAATCGCCCTGTGCGATGGCGGTGAGGTAGTTCACGTACCGCACGGGGAGCGGTTCGTCCAGTCCGTACTGCGCCCGGATTTCCTCGACCATCTCGGCGCTCGGGGACGGTCCGAGCATGATTTGGACCGGGTCGCCCGGAATGGCGTTCGTCAGCAAGAACGTGATGGTGACGATACCGACGAGAACCGGAATGGCTTGCAAAGACCGGCGGATCGTGTAGCGGAGGATTCCCATGTATTGTTGGTAACTCGTATCGAAACGGGGGCGGGTGGTTACTGCGACCCGATGGATGCGTTCGTGTAGTCCGTCGAAACCACGAAGCTCAAAACGGGGTGAGCTTTGAACCCGTTGACGTTCCCTTTCATCCCGTAGCTGTTTTTCATGTTGTACGCCGGAAGATGCGCCCGATCTTCCAGCACTTTCGTAATCGCCTCCTGATACAGCTGCTTTCGCTCCTGTCGGTCGGCGGACCGCCGTGCTTGATTGATTTGCTCGTTCACGCCGTTGTAGAAGGTACCGTCCGTCGTCCCGTGTGCTTCTTCCGTGAAGAAGTAGTAGGTGAAGGCGTCGGGATCGGGCGTTCCCGACCAGCCCAGTGTGTACATGTTGTAATCGTTGGGGTCACCTGAGACGTACTGGTCGAGGAACGCACCCCAGTCGAGTCGCTGGACGTTCGCATTGTATCCGGCTTCCTTCAGGCCGTTCGCCACTGTGACGCCCAACTGTTCACGTTTGTCGTCCGGCGGAACGATGATGTTCGCGTTCCAGTTGTCAGGGACGGAGTCGGCATCGTCGAGCATCGTCTTCGCTTGGTCGACGTCTTTTCCGTGGGCGATGTTCTTCCACCGTTCCAGTGGCATTCCCCACTGCTTTGCGATTTGCTCCGGCAGCGGACTGTACTGGCGAACGCCGCTCGGTTCCACGAAGTTCGACACGGCTTGATCCATGTCGAAGCAGTAGTCGATGGCTTCCCGAACCTTGGGGTCGGTCGTCGGCCCGTTCTGACAGTTGAAGGCGAGGTAGAAGTAGCCCATTCCGACGACCGACTCGATGTTCGTGTCGCCCATGTTCTGTACCTGTTGCCACAGTTTCGGCGGGATTTCCTCGATAACGTCGCTTTCGTTCGTTTGGAGGCTCGTCATCCGCGTCGTGGGTTCCTCGATCGGCCTGAACTCGATTTCCGCGAGATTCGGCATCGGTTCGCCCCAATAGTCGTTCCAACGCGTGATTCTGGTGAAATTTCCTTCCTGCCACTCCTCGAACTGGAACGGTCCCGAGCCGACCGGATTCTGTTTGTTGAATTGCTCTTTGTTGTTCTCCCGAACGCTTTTCGGGACGATAGACCACGTCAACGAGTTCATAAACGGACCGTAAGGATATTTCAGGTCGAACTTGACCCGCCGGTCGCCCTCTTTCGAGATGTTCTGTATCATATTCAGCTCGGCGGCGTTCTCCGTCTCCTCGTTGACCGGCGCCTCGAACGAATATTTTACGTCCTCGAAAGTGACCGGGTCGCCGTTTTGGAACTTGATGCCCTCCTGCATCTCGACGATGTACGTCTGCCCGTTGTTCCTGACCTCCGGTTCGCCGGTCGCCATGTGGGGGACGACGTTGATGCCGCTATCATACGTGTACAGTCCCTCGAAAATGCGGTCCGCTACCTGCGCGGAGGGAACGTCGTTGAGGACGATAGGATCGAACTCCAGCGGACTCTTGACCTGTGCGAGCGTCAGCGTGCCGCCGGAATTTGATTGTTGATTTTGCTGGTTCTTTTGACTCCCCGTGCAACCGGCGAGCGCCGCGATACCAGCCCCGCCGAGACCTTGGAGGAGCCGTCGGCGTTTTATCGAATCCGGAATTGTATCGTGTTCAGTCATTGTGTGGTGGGGTCGTGTGTTCGCCGCTCGTTCGAAATCCGCTAATCGTCCCGAGCAACTGTCGCGTCTTTTGACCGAACAAACCATTGTTATTGGGTGGCTGAAAACATCGACCGTGAGCAGTAGCGGCACCCTACTGTAAGTTGTTAACAATAGTTGTGGATATTCGGTACGATGTCGTCTTATGGCTCTTTTCGGCCTCATCGGCGCTTCTGCTCGTTCTTTGACGATAGCACTAAGCGGCGATTCACATACTATATTCTAGAAATTCAAAGACAAATTCGAGGTATCCTGTGGTCGAACCCGAAATGAAGACAACGAAATGAACGGTGGGCGATGCGAGGAGTCGTTCTGAGAGTAGTGACCGCGTTCTCGCCGACGGCGGCCACGATATTTATCCATGAATCAGTTGACGAGGCCTTTGCGTGCGGTCAGTCTGGTGACCGTAACACTCCTCGGTGGCGACGCACCCACCGAAATCGTGAAGTGATGGCCACTGATGCACTGCTGGCGTCGGCGTCGATAATCCTCCTCGGAGCGGTGTCGAAACTTCTCGCCGACAGGTTCGGGGTTCCGAACGTCGTCTTCCTCCTCGGATTCGGTATCCTGTTCGGGCCGGAAGTCATCGGCCTCCTCGACCCGTCGCTGTTCAGCGACGCGCTCTCCACCATCGTTTCGTTGGCGGTCGCAATCATCGTCTTCGAGGGGGCGTTCAGCCTCACGTCCTCCAGAATACGGTCGGCATCGACAGCAACGCTCAGACTCGTGACGCTCGGCTCCGCGATTACGTTTCTCGGATTGGGACTCACGATTCGGTTCCTGCTCGATCTTCAGTGGAGCCTTTCGTTCCTTATCTCCGCGCTTCTCGTTGCCACCGGGCCGACCGTGATAACGCCTATTCTGGAACAGACGGACGTTCGGGAGAACGTCAAAACGACGCTCGAAACCGAAGGCATCGTCAACGACCCCGTCGCGTCCGTGCTCGGTGCCGTTATCTTTAGCGCGGCGGCGCTGGGCGAACGACCGTTCACGCGCGGCGGGCCGGTGGACGAAGAAATCGCTATCGAGTTCGTCACGCAGTTGGGCGTCGGCGTCTTTATCGGCATCCTCACGGCAATCTGCGTGACTTACGTGCTTCGGAATTTTAGCGAAACGCCGCAGAACTCGCGAATCACCGCCATCGCAACGGCCCTGATTTCGTTCGCCATCGCCGACCTGTTCGCCTCGGAGGCGGGGGTCGTTTCGGTCGCGGTCGCCGGACTGCTGGTGGGGAACGCCGACATCCCGTACGAGGCGGAAATCGAAGGGTTCAGCGGCGACATCACGGCAATCGTGTTGAGCGTCGTTTACATCATCCTCGCGTCACTGCTCAGGTTCGAGGAACTCGTCGAGTTTGGACTGGCGGGCGTCGCCGTCGTCCTGATCGCGATGCTGGTCGTTCGACCACTCGGCGTTTTCCTCTCGACGGTTCGCTCCGACTTCACTCGGAACGAACGACTGTTCATCGCCGCGGTGGGTCCGCGGGGAATCATCCCCGCATCGACCGCGACCCTCTTTTCGCTCCAACTGGCGCAAGCCAACGTCGAAAACGCGGAGAGCGTCGTGAGCGTCGTTTTCCTCGTCATTCTCGTCACCGTCGTTCTCGAAGCGGGCGGCGCGCCGTTCATCGCAGACAGACTCGACATCGTACCCATGACGATACTCATCATCGGCGGAAGCCGAATCGGACGAACCCTCGCCGAGAGGCTCGAAACCCGGGGCGAAAACCCCGTTATCATCGAACGCGACGTGGATGTCGTTTCCGAACTCCGGGCGGACGGCTACTCGGTCGTTCACGGCAACGGCGCGACCACCGCCGTTCTCGAAAAAGCGGGCGTCGAAGATGCGAAAATGGTCGTCGCCGCGACGAGCGGCGACGACCAGAATATCCTCGCCTGTCAGACCGCCCGGACGAAATTCGGCGTCGAAAACCTGCTCGCGCAAGTGAACGACCCGACGAACGCGGACGCCTTCGAAGACCTCGGGGTGCGAACCACGACGCCGACGCTCGCCACCGTCGATACGATGGACGACCTCATCCTTCGACCGAGCTTTTTCGCGTGGCTGTCTGGCGTCGGAGAGGAAAACGACGTTACCGAGGTAACCGTCGGTTCGACGTCGGTCGTCGGAAGCGAACTCGGCACCATCGACTTTCCGGACGAAAGTACGACGGTTCTCATTCAGCGCGATGGAAAGTACGTCATCCCGAAACCCGACGTTGTACTGAAAAACGGCGATGTGGTCACGCTTCTTGGAACGACAGATGCCGTTGAGAAAGCAGTGGCGATGCTGTCGGAATAGCGACTATCTCGTGCTCGGTAGTTTCAATTATGATCTTTCAACCAAAGCTTGCATCCATCAAAATGACGAGTTACCGAAAGCGAGTGTACACATAAATTATTTCTTGGAAAAGAGCTATAAGCGAATGGGTTGAAGCGTAGATAGAACCAGCACAACCCCGGTCGGCGTCGATTTCGCCCGCCACCGCGTATCGCCTCGTCGTCGAACTACCAGCATACATATATTAGATCGCCTTCACGCATGAGGCGAATAATATTGGTATATAGCATACGCTGTTCAATGTATCAGTTCATATCGAACTATTGTATTGGCCAAATCGATATATCACTAATATAAGTAGTTTTTACTGAACGACGGCCAGTGCCACCTGAATGACGCGAGACTCAGAGCGACCAACGACCGGGACATCACGACGCAAATTCATCGCACTCACGGGCACTGCAGGTGCCATGGCACTCGCGGGCTGTAGCGGAACCAGTGGAGACGACACGACGGACGGGAACGGCAACAACAGCAACTCGGGTTCGAACAACGGTGACAGTTCGTCAGGCCAACCACTGACCGCGGACGGGTCTTCGACGGTCTACCCCATCACGAGTCAAGCGGGGTCGCTCTGGAACGGAAACGCCCCCGCGTCCGACGGCGAGTACTGGGGTTCAAACGACGAGGGAAGCGTGCCGGGCTGGGACGACATTCAGACGGACAAGAACATGGCCGACTACTGGGCGGGCCTCTACGGCTTCGAACCCAGCGGCGAAGAAGGAACGCCGCCGTTTTTCACCTCCATCGGACTAAACCACACGGGCGTCGGCCTCACCAAACTCGAAAAGGGGCAGGTCGACATCGGCGATGCATCCGCACCGGTTAGCGCCGAGTTCCCCGACCGAAGTGAGTCCGAACTCGAACCGTTCACCGACCACATCGTCGCGGTTGACGCCCAGCCAATCGTCGTGAGCCGTGAAATCTACGACGCTGGCGTCGAGAAACTCACGCTCAAGCAGGTTCAGCAAATCTACCGCGGCGAGATAGAGAACTGGTCGGATGTCGGCGGCCCGAACAAGGAGATTCAGGCAGTTGGTCGTGCTGAAGGCTCCGGAACTGACACGTCCTTCCGCGCCAACGTTCTCGGCGACCCGGGCGCCGACATGGGTGGGACGGACGTTCGAAAGGGCCAGAACCAGCAGGTTGCGGCGCTCGTCGAGAACTCTAACAACGCCATTGCCTACATCGCGCTTGCGTTCGTGGAGGAAGACGGCCCGGTTCCGCCGGTTGCGCTCGAAATTGAAGGAACGACCTATACGTATGGCGACAACCTTGGAAGCCTCGACTACCCGCTCTCGCGCGCGCTTCACTGCTACACGTGGGATGGCACGTCGAAGAAGGAAGCGGCATTCATCCGGATGATTCTCCACGAGTACGGACAGAAGATGTTCGTCGAACCGGCGGACTACTTGACCCTCACGGACGAGGAGCGACAGAAACAGCTCGACAAACTCCCTGAGCCAACGAACTAGTAGCTCACTCGCCTGACCGCCATCGGAATCGAACACGAAACGACCCTCGAATATATTTAAATTTTCAAATATGAAAGTAGAAAAGCAACGTATGGGTGAATGATGACCGGAGAGACATCGCTCTCCGAATCGGTTCACGATACCGTAGACGACCGTGGGGCCGTACTGACACAGGCACTCGGCGCGATACTGCTTATCGCGTCGTTCGTCGGATTTGTCATGGGATCGCAGTTCACGGTGTTCGCAATAATCGGATTCCTGTTCACCGTGGCCTATGGATGGGTCGAACAGCAGGCGGCGACTGCTCGGGCGCTGACGTTACTCGCCACCATCTCAACCGTGTTGATACTCTCACTCATCACGGTGTTCCTCTTCATTAAGGCGTTTCCCATCCTCACCCGGATGGGAATCCGCCTCTTCGCCCTCGAAGAGCCGGTAACCATCTTTGGCACGACGGTGTGGCCGGGCGTCGAGAACTTCTGGAACACGGGTGGAAACGTCTACGCGCTCACGCCGATGATTTGGGGAACGTTGGTGACGACGGCCATCGCGATGTGCATCGCCGCCCCCCTCGGCATCGCGGGGGCGTTGTTCATCAGCGAAATCGCACCCGCAAGCGTTCGGGAGGTCGTCAAGCCCGGTATCGAAATTCTCGCGGGTATTCCATCCATCGTGTACGGTTACCTCGGATACGTGACGCTGAACAGCTATCTCATGGAACATATCTCCCTTCCGAACTTCGGGAGCTTGTTCCTCGTCGGGTTGGTTATCGGGCTGATGGCGCTCCCAACGGTCGTCTCCGTCGCCGAGGATGCCCTGTCGAGCGTTCCTCACCCGATGAAGGACGGTTCGCTGGCGCTCGGTGTCACCGACTGGCAGACGATGAAAGGAATTTCCATTCCCGCGGCCTTCTCGGGCGTCTCGGCGGCCGTCCTCCTCGGCGTGGGTCGAGCCATCGGCGAGACGATGGCCGCGACGGTCATCCTCGGCCACAACCAACGACTTCCGGAACCACTGTACGACGTTTTCGGCAACACTGAGACGCTGACGAGCCTCATTGCGAGTCAGTACGGCAACGCCCACGGGCTTCACATGCAAGCCCTGTTCGCGGCCGGTGTCGTGCTGTTCGTCGTCGTGATGATAATCAGCACCGTCTCACAGCTCATCGAGAAGCGGATGAAACGCAAGCTGGGTGGTGACACATGAGCGGCGCACACGAGCGCGGGACGGCACTCGTAGACGGCGAAAAGAGCATCCTCGAATGGCTCTCGTACGGAATCATAACGCTCGGTGTCGTCACGCCGGTCCTGACCGCGACGACGTTCCTCCGCGAAACGACGTCGCTGTTTGGCATCGGTCTGTTGGACGTGTTCGCACTGCTGACCGCCCTCATCGGTTTCGGAGTTCTCGGAATCGGCGTCGGTTCGTGGAGCGGTCGGTTCGAGACGATGCCGGACGAACGAACCGGTGTGACGACGGGCGTCGGATTTGGTATCGTAGCGGTGGTCGCGGCGGGGCTGGCTGCTTCCCAACTGGTCGGTGTCGGTGTTGTCGTCTGGGTGCCTGTCGCCCTCGTCGTTGGTCTCATCGTGGCAGTTGGCGTACTCGTTACCCGCGAAGACCTCGGGACGACGGTGCCGGTTGGAGTGTTCGCCCTTGGCATTACCGGACTCGTCTTCGGCGACGTGCTCACCGCGAGTTGGTCGTGGGAACCCTCCGGCCTCTCGGCGGCGTTCCCGGGCTATTTGGTGGTTCCGGCACTTGCCGGTGTGACCGGACTGCTCGGCGCGTGGGCCGGTTCCCTGGCGAGCGAGGGATTCGGAAGCCGCGGTCGTCAGCGCGGTGCGTTCGCACTCATCGGACTCAGTGCGGTCGCAATGTTGGCGGTCCTGGCGATGCTGCTCCTGTTCATCGGACGACAGGGATTCGGCCACGCATTCAGCGAGTTCAGCGTCGGAATCGGCCCGGCGGTCATCCCCGTGGTGAACGCCGAAATACCGTTCGTTCGAATACAGATGCCGTTCGTCACCAACGGATACACGTTCCGTCCGGACGAAATCAACGGCATCTTCCCGGCCGTCGTCGGAACCGTCTGGGTCGTCGTCGGGGCCGTCCTCGTCGGCGTACCGCTCGCCGTCGCCGCGGCGGTTTTCCTCACGGAATACGCCGAGCAGGGCCGGTTCACGCAAGTCGTCGAAATTGCGACTAACGGACTCTGGAGTACACCCAGCGTCGTGTTCGGCTTGTTCGGCTACGCCTTTTTGGTTCCGCGACTCGGCAACGACACGTCGCTACTCGCGGGGATGCTCGTTCTCGGGTTCATGCTCATCCCGCTCGTGCTCATCACGAGCAGAGAGGCGGTGTTGGCTGTTCCGGACGAGTACCGAGACGCAAGCGCCGCACTTGGCGTCAGCCAGTGGGAAACCATCAAGAGCGTCGTTCTCCCGGCGGCGATGCCAGGTATCCTCACGGGCGTCATCCTCGGTGTCGGTCGCATTGCTGGCGAGACGGCACCGATTTTGTTGGTGATGGCTGGTGGACTACGCGATTCGGCACCGAAGGTGCTCGGGTCGTTCGAGTTCTCTTCGGTACCTCCCTTCGTCACTAACGACGCGCTCCTTGCGAGCGCACCGACGCTTCCCTACCAACTGTACGCGAGTATCACCGCCGGAGTGAGTGGTGAGAACGCCGAGGCGTTCGGATGGGGGACGGCCTTCGTGCTGTTGTTGGTCGTCCTCTCGTTCTACGCCGTCGGAATCGGGACGCGAATCTACTTCAGGAGGAAACTACAGCAATGAGTAAAAATGCACTACAGTCAACGGAGACGACGCAGCGCCAGCAAACCACCACGTCCGGCGAGAGTACCGAGCAACTCCGCGATGAGTGGACCGACTACGAGTTTGCGGGAGACTCGAAACTCTCCGTCGAGGGACTGAACGTCCACTACGGCGACGAGCACGCCCTCAAGGATATCTCAATGGAGATTCCGGAACGGAGCGTTACCGCCCTCGTTGGGCCGTCCGGCTGTGGTAAATCAACGTTCCTGCGCTGTCTCAACCGGATGAACGACCGGATTAACAGCGCCCAAATCGACGGTTCCGTCCGCCTCGATGGCGAGGAAATCTATCAGGATAACGCCAATCTGGTCGAACTCAGAAAGCGCGTCGGGATGGTATTTCAGGCACCGAACCCGTTTCCGAAGTCGATTCGTGATAACGTCTCGTATGGCCCGCGCAAGCACGGCGAAATCAAAACTGGCCTTATCGCACGATTGCTCGGTGAAGCCAACGAAGATGAAGAAGACGAACTTGTCGAACGAGCGCTACGGAACGCCGCGCTCTGGGACGAAGTGAGTGATCGCCTCGACGACAACGCAATGGGGCTTTCGGGCGGCCAGCAACAACGCCTCTGCACCGCCCGCTGTCTCGCCACCGACCCGGAGGTCATCCTGATGGACGAACCCGCGAGTGCGCTTGACCCCATCGCAACTGCGAAAATCGAAGACCTGGTGGACGACCTCTCCGAGGAGTACACCGTCGTCGTCGTGACCCACAACATGCAACAGGCGGCCCGAATCTCCGACCAGACGGCTGTCTTCCTGACCGGCGGCGAACTCGTGGAGTACGACGAGACGGGGAAAATATTCGAGAATCCCGAAAGTCAGCGCGTCGAAGATTACGTCAGCGGCAAGTTCGGATAACGGTGAGTCAGGCATGGAAACGAGAAAAGTCCAATACACGGGAAGTTCGACGACGATTTCCCTGCCGAAGGAGTGGGCCGACGAACACGGCGTCGAAGCCGGGATGCAGTTGGCGCTCTACCCCGCCGAGAACGGCGAGTTGATAATCGGTGCCGAACAGACCGACGACGGCGACCCGCCGGAGGTCTGCGTTGAAGGACGCTCCGCGACGGTCGTCCAACAGACGGTGAAGTCGCTGTACGCCATCGGCAACGACACGTTTACCCTCACGGCAGATGGCGGATTCGACCGGGAGCAACGCCGTGCCGCCGCGAGGGCGGCGACCAACTTGGTCGGATTGGAGGTGCGAAACGAGTCCGAGACGGAACTCGTGCTCACCACCGTATTCGACGCCGCGGCGGTATCCATCGAACGAACGGTGCTCCAACTCCAGTATACCACACTCTCGATGCATCAGGACGCCATCCACGGACTCATCGACGGAAACGAAGAACGTGCCAACAGGGTGGCAAAGCGATGGAATGACGCCGAAAGGCGGTTTCTCGTCGCCGAGAACTGTTTCCAGCGGACGCTCACTGATGTCGAACAACTCGACCGCCTCGGACACTCGCGCCCGGACATCTTCGACCAGTACGCGACGGCGCGACATCTCGCGGACGTTGGAGAGCAAGCCCAACGAATCGCAACGCTGGTTGGAAGCGAAGCGATGGTCGAAAAACCGTGGCCCGACGAGTTTGAACGATTCGCCAGAGAGTCACGACACCTCACCGAACAGGCCGTTGACGACGTTTTGAGCTCGGACGAACCACCATACGAGACGGTACGAACCTGTCGGAAACTCGTCGATGATATCTCCGAACTGCGGCGACGGCTGTATCGGGAAAACGAAGTGACGTATGGACGATCAGTTGCTGTTGGCTCCCTCGAACGGACGGCGAGAGAGGCAGTGAAAATCGCGGAACGGGCGGTACAGGCGTCGCTTCGCCGGTAGCGAGGAAACTGCGCAGTTGGTCTGTTACTGACTTTTGCCGGACTACTGCCCGTCGAACGCCGAGCGAAGCGTCCACTCTCCCGAATCGAAAAACGGCGACCCGGAATAGCCCGCACCCCGCCAGAGCGCGTCGATGGGGTCGGCCAGTTCGGTTCGAACGTCTGCGTCGAAGTTCGACAGGCTGACGGGAAACGGCGCGAGTATCTCTTCGGCGATTCGTCCCGCGTCGTCCGACTTCCGGTCGTTCGAATCGAGTAACCAACCGCCGACGCCGTACATCGTGAGCGTAACGTGAATCGGTGCCATCTGTTGATGATACGCGAGGACGCGGAGATACCGCCGAACGCACCGCGTCAGGTCGAGTTCGAGGGTGCGGCCATCGAGTCGTTTCGCTTCCCGTCGGGTCGGTTCGTTTTGGTTCGATTCGTTTTCCTCCCACATCCCGTCGAATGGAATCGCCGAGGCGGATTCGATGACGCCGTTCGAAAAGAGGTGTGTGTAGCCGACGCAGTCGTCTTCACGCTCGTCTGCCGACTCGCGCTTGACGTAGGCACCGAATCCGTCGGCGGTCCACGTTCCGCGTGCGTCATGATTGCCGAGTACCGGCAGTTGCGTCGGTCGCGATGGGTTGGCTTCCGGCAGTATCGAGTGTTCCGCGAGGTCGATGGCGTAGCCGTCGTCGTAGACGGCG
Source organism: Haladaptatus pallidirubidus (assembly GCF_020700235.1). Lineage (GTDB taxonomy): Archaea > Halobacteriota > Halobacteria > Halobacteriales > Haladaptataceae > Haladaptatus > Haladaptatus pallidirubidus. The sequence continues at coordinate 3,026,412 of NZ_CP085301.1, forward strand.
TCCGGGACGACGTGAACGACGATTCCCCGCGGTACGTCGAAATCGAAGTAGCCCTCACCCTCGCTGATTGTTTCGAGGCGGTGTTCGTGGAGCGCCGTCGCCTGTTCGTTCGACCCACCGGCGTATTTCGCCGCCATGACCGCGTCTCGATAGCTCATCCAGTGTCGAATAGCTGTCCGCGGACGTGGTTAAGTGAACTGGTACGCGGAATCGGAGAGAGCCGTTCACTTTTTCGGCTCCCTATGCTACTCCCCGAACTCGTCTATGCGCCCGTGAACGTATGCACACCACTCGTCTAGCGTCTGGTGCATCAGGTCTTTTGCGTCTTCAAGCGGCGTCGGTTCGTGTCGGTAGACGTGGCCGCCGCCGTCGAGGAGGTGGCGTCGTCTGCTGGCCAATCCTTTCTCTCGCAGGGTCGCTAACGACCGCGAAACGTTGCTTCGGTCGCGGTCGGTTTCGGCGGCTAGCTCCTCGGTTGTGCTGTTTGGCTGTTCCAACAGCACGCGATACGTGTGGCTCTCGTGGGGTTGGATGGAGAACACGCAGGTCATCACGTTCTCGAAACTCGGTTCGTCGCCGAGCATCAGGGTTCGAAACCGCTGTGGGTCGGGGTCGCTCATGTGTGAATCATACACATAATTCCTGATAAAATCCGGAGTTACTTCGAACTCACCCCGGTCGTCGGTCATCCTGGTCGTGCGGGGCGAACGCACGTGCGTTCGCCCCGCACGCGCGCCAAATCGCCTTATTCAAGATTGGAGTACACTCATCTGCAATGGCGACAGAGACTACCACGGAATCAGCGACGGACGTATCGACTTATCGGGAAAACGCATGGCAGTCTGGCGTCCTCTCAGGACTCATCGCAGGTGCCGTGATGGGCGTCATGCTGACGATGCAGATGCGGCCCGTCATCGAACACGCCATCCCGTCCCTATGGGGCCTTGACGGCGGAGCCGCCGGATGGACGATTCACATGATAAACTCCGCCATCTTCGGTGTGCTGTTCGCCGCGATGGTGTCGCTCACTGGCCTCCGTAGTTCGGCCGATTCGGTCGGAAAATCGGCCGCAATCGGCGTCGGCTACGGCGTCCTCGTTTGGGTCGTCGCCGCCGTCATCGTGATGCCGATTTGGTTACAGGCGGTCGGCTTTCCGATGGCTCCGAGTCTGCCGAACGTAAGCATGCAGAGTCTGATTGGCCACGTCGTATTCGGGGCTGTTCTCGGTGCGCTGTACCCGGTTATCCGAAATCGGTGATGGTTCTGTAGTCTTCCAATCGACACCACGTTTTCACGCCGACGCCGACTGACGTGCTGCTGGAGATTCCAATTCGCACGAGACGGGAATCGTGCGGTTTCATCACTCTAACGATACGTCTCGTCCAGATGCGCAAGCAATTCATCCACCGTTTCCGGGTTGTACGTCCAGAACCCGTAGAACTGGCCGGGGTCGCGCTCTTCCGCCAGCAGTGCGCATTTCTGTAACGAATCCCCGCCGCCGTCGTACACTAAAAACCACGTCTCGCCTGTTTCGGCCGTTCCGTTTCCGTGAAACGTCGTGTTCCGCATTTCGAACGAGTTCCACTCCCCGCGTCCGTAGATGTGGATGTCGAGAGCGGTTTCGTCGGCGAGTCGTGAGTACACCGGAACCTGCGAGCGAAACGCGGACGGCGACTGAAAGCCGACGTGGAGTTCGCCCTCCCCGACTCGCCACGTGCGGTCTTCGATTTCCCGACTCGTCGCGAGCATCTGGCGTCGGTCGAACGAGGCGAACAGCGTTCTATCGAGGAGAGAGAGCAGGTCGCGGAACGACGACGGGTCTACCTCGTCGCTCCACGGGACGGAAATCGGTGGGGTGAGAAATTCCCTGAGCGCCTGAACCCCTATCGTTCCCCTGAACTCCTCGTCGTCTCGAATGACGAGAAACTCGTCCCGACCGACGCTCGGAAGTCGTTTGTACTGAACCGTGACGTTCTTCGTTTCGAACTGCTCCGCGAGGTCAGTATCCGGGTCGGCGGTGTACACTACGAGCGTCTTTTGTTCCCGCTCGACCGCCGCGATTTGCTCTTGAAAGGTCATCGGCTACGACTCGAAGTTCGGTTCCGGTGTGTTTTGGCGCTCGTTCTTCCGTGCCCATTCGATGATTCGACCGACGGAGGGCGCCAACTCCCCGAGCGAGAGCAGTTCCGTTTGTTCGTCGTAGTGGACGAGACCCGCTTCCCGCAACACCGGAATGTGCACTTCACGCAGTTCGATACGTATCCGTTTTCGGTCGTCGGGTGTTGCCATTCGGTACTCGCCCGCGTAAATCCATCCGGTGAGAATATCCGCTAGTTCGTCCTCGAACACGCGCCCCCATTCCGTGAGGAGGTACAGCGCGTATCGGCGGTGGGTCTCCGCCAGCGCTCGATAGACGCTGTCGTCTATCGACGTATCCAACAGAACTCCCCAATCGTCCTCTCCCATGGTGAACACCCCGTGCTCGTTCGGGATGAACGTCAGTAAAGGTTGTGTCTAGTGATACCATGGGGCAGTATCCCGCGCGGCGCTCAGTTCAGTTTGACGGCCAGATAGCGACTCACCGCGAAAAGCACGCCGCTCGCCACGAACGAAAGGAGCGAAACGGTGGCCACGCTCAGTTCGGTTCCGGACGGGTCGAACGGCCCCTGTTTTCCCGCCGTCGAATACTGCTGGAGGGTTTCGACGCCCGAGAATCCGAGCAGGAAGAAGCCGAGCGTGATTCCAAGGAGCAGGGCACCGCCGACGAATCCGTAGAACGACGCCATTTCCTCGGCGCTGAGGAGTTGTCGCATCCGACGTTCGCTCAACGTGGACTCTCCGCGGAGAATCGCGCCAGCGACCGCGACGTGTCCGACCGCGGTTCCAAGTTCGAGCAGGAGGACGAGCGCGCCCGGCATCAGAACCGTCGGCGAGGACGAAAGCGGGTCGCCACCCGGAAACAACGCGGCGACCGCTGAAGGATATGCCAGCGTGATGGGCGCGACGAGCGCCAACGCGAGCAGGAGGGCGCTCTGCCACGCCAGTTTCGTCGGAATCGGTTGGTCGAAGATGCTGTGCCGACGGACGCGCAGTCGCTCGTACTTCGAGCCGTTGAGAATGACGTCCGTAATGTCGTCATCGATGTAGTCTGTCTGTCCCGTCACGGTACGCACCCAAATGCAGGTGTTTTCCATCGCTATTCACTTCTGGGATATACCGTTATCGGAACGCCTATCGGCCATTTTTCGGACAGTAGTGGTGACACAAAAATCGCGTGTCGGGACTCGTTGCCGGACGTAGGTCGAATCAAACCGATGGACTCCGAACCCGACCAAAATTCACCGGAGGTGAACCACTAATGTCACTGCCGACGATGTTGCTATCAAATGACTCACTACGATTCTATCGTCGTCGGTGTCGGCGCTGGTTTTTCGAGCCACAGATTTAAACTGTCGAGCGCGATTGGTGAGATTCTGGCCGAACTGGCCGTCGAGGGCGAGAACCGTCACGACATCGATTTATTTTCGCTCAATCGGTTTCGCTGAAACCGATTGAGCGAATCGGCTCACCGAAACCGCTTCACGCTAAACTGTTCCAATTCCATCGGCTCGCCGAAAATCGCATCCGCCACGAGTTTTCCGCTGTACGGGCCGAGTTGGAGGCCCGTCGCCCCGTGGCCGGTCGCCAGATGAACTCCTTCGACGGTCGGAATCGAACCCAACACGGGCAGTTGGTCGGCGGAACGCGGCCTGAGTCCGATTCGAATGTCGGCGATTTCTGCATCTTCCAGTCCGGGCGCGACGCGAAGCGCTTCCGACAGCACCTCGTGGACGCCGCCCGCCGTGGTTCGCGGTTCGAATCCCGAATCGACCTCCCGGGTCGCGCCGACGACGACTCGGTTGTCCGACCACGGAACCATGTAGTGCCCGCGGAACGCGCCCACGATGGGCCAGTTTTCGGTGTCGGTTTCGTGCAGGTCGAGGTGGATGATTTGGCCGCGCTGCGGTTCGACCGGAATCGAAACGCCGAGCGATTCTTCGAACCGTCGTGACCACGCGCCGCCAGCGACGACGACGTTTTCGGCGTCGTCGCTGCCGCCGTCCGCGGTTTCGACGCCCGTGACGGTTCCGTCTTCGTGGGTAATGCGTGTCACGTCTCTCTCTACGACGGTAAGGCCGTGGCGTTCTCCCGCGCGAAGCAGCGCCGCGGTGAACGTTCGAGCGTCCACCCTCGCCGCGTCGCTGTAGGCGCGACACCGCTTCGTCGGTGCGAGCGCCGGGAATTTCGCCTGTGCTTCGTCCGAGGATCGTTCGGTCGTCGTTCCGGGTTTCGGCTCTCCGTACTTCTCCTGTCGGTTCTCGATGCGCTCGGTGGCGTCGTCGAACGCCGCCACCTCGTCGTCGTCCACGGCGACCGAGAGGAGTTCGCAGTTCGAATACCCCGTATCGCCGTCCTGTTCGTCGGTCAATCGGTCGTTCAGCGTCGGGTAGTAGGCCGCGGCGTCGAGCGCGAACTCGAACCAGACGGACGAGGCGGTTCGACTGCTCGTCGCTGGCGAGATGATTCCCGCACCCGCATCGGTCGCGCGCCCCGGGTCGTGTCGGTCGATGAGGAGCGTTTCGGCGTCGTTCCGCGCGAGATGGTACGCGACGGACGCGCCGACGATGCCGCCTCCGACGACGATGGCGTCGTACATGATTCGGCAACAATCGTCCCGGCAGTGACTCGGTTATATCGGTCGCGACAATCTACGCTTGGAGTTCACGGTCGGGAAGTTTTCGAAATGGTCGATACACTGTCATTCACTTTGTGCACGTAAATATCTCTGAAGTCGCTGAATCGCCGGAACCTCCGCCCCGATTGCACCCTCGACGAACTCGATAAACACGCCGTCCTCGGGTTGCAGACAACCGGCGAGAGCGACCGCGACGAGGCCCAACAGTCCCGAACACACCAGAAAGACGGGAAGGCTCAGGGCCGTCAACGTCACCCAATGAGAGGCGAGGATACCGACGGGAAACAGGACGGTTGGGAGGACGAGATAGGTTCGCGTCGTCTGCGTCGAAAGCGGGTTGATACCCGCTTTCGACTGGAGAACCACGTTGAACGCGACGTTACGGAGGACGTAGGCCCCCGCGGACGCGATTGCGGCACCGACGAATCCGTGACCCGGAATCAGGAGGACGTTCAGGGCGAAGTTGAGCGCGAGGGTCAGCACGTCCACCCAGAGGATTGATTTCGTGTGTCCGAGCGCGGCCAGCGTCGTCCGATTCCGCCCGGCCGCGGCGCTGGTGAAGAATCCGACCGAGAGGATGGCGAGTGCGATGCCGCCGCCGACGTACTGCTGACCGAAGAAAATAGAGAGGACGTCGCCCGGAAAGATGGTGAAAACCAGAAACGCGGGAAACGTGAAGACGAATATCCACTTCGTCGTGATGCGGTAGATGTGGGTGATTTCGTCGTGTTCGTCGTCCGCGTCGAGACGGGACGTGAGCGGTAAGTAGAGATAGCCGAACGAGGAGATGACCATCAGCAAACTGTTGGCGAGGGGATAGGCCGCGTTGTAGACGCCGACCTCTGCTGAGGTTCGCATATCCGCGAGCATTAGGGTGTCCATTCGAGTGAGCAGTATCGACAGCACCATCGTCACGATGAGGGGGGCCGAATAGGTGAGCAGTTCCCGGCCGTGGGTTCGTATCGGCCCGACGAGTCGAACGAGTCGATTGGAGAGCAGGTAGACGACGATCAGCGTGCCGAGCGTCGCGACGAAGTAGGCGTAACCCACCGCCAGTAGGTCAAAACCGGTTCCGAGCAGGAAAACCAGCAGGCCGATTCGCAGGCACGGATGGAGGAAATCCTTGGTGTAGAGCTTGTAGCGCGTGTTCTCCATGCCACGGAGCGCGCTGACGCCGACGGTCAGGCCGACGCTGACGGGAATCGTCAGGATGAACAGTCTCACCAGTTCGCGTGAAACGGCCGTTTCGAACAGCGTACCCGTAATCGTATCCACGTTTATGAGCAAACCCGCGGAAACGACGATGCTGACGGCGAGAGAAACGACCAAGCCGAGCATCCAGACGCCGCGAACGTCCCGCTCGTCTTCGAACCGGGAGACGAACCGCGGAATCCCGTCGTTCAGCCCGACGAGCGATATCGTGGTTCCGACGGTCATGATGGCGAACGCGATGGAAACTTCGCCGTACAGTTCGGGCGAGAACTGCTGTGCGATGACGATTCGCTCGACCAACCGCCCGACCGAGGCGACGACGACGCCGAGAACGATGAGAACGGAACTCGACAGGAGGTTCGAAAGGTGGTCGTTACTGTCCGCCATTGCTGAACACCGTGGTTCGGACCGTGCCAGAAAAAGAACGTGCGAGGTGTTCTAAACGGTGTCTTCGCTTCCTTTCGTTCCGTTCCATCCGACGCACTCCGCACTCGCGTCTTCGGTTCGTTCTCGGACTCACGATGGGTGTATCAAGACGTCATTCGGGCTTTGTTATGATTCGCGTACCGTAGCGTAATCGCCGACAACCGGTTCGATTACTAACTTCTTTCGAGAAAGCATCGGTTATCAACGCCGATTCGCGCGGTACAACGAGGGGTGAGAGACCGTTTCACACAATCTCCTTGCGGATTTGAGAGAACGGGGAGAATACCGGAAGAATATTAAAAGATGACTTTGCATTGAAGCCTGCATGGCACGCGATTGCAGTACGACGGTAGGCGAGAGAGAGATCTCTGACAGTTCCGTTAACCGACGCTCGTATCTGAAACTGACCGGTTCGACCGCGCTCGCGCTTACGGGTGCGGGGTTACTTTCGAACGGCGCAGCGGCGGCGGAGTACGAAACCATCGAAGTTCCGGCGGGAAGCCGAGAGCAGTTCCAGGTCGGAAGCGGCGAAACGTTCGAAAACAAACTCATCGACATCAGCGCGACGGGGGCCGACGCGCGAATCGTGGCGAGCGGTTCCGACTGGACGATTCGGAACGTCGGGTTCAAAGGCGCCGCGGACATGAGCGGCCCACACTCTCCCGGCGAGAATCTAGGCGGCTACCCCAACCTCATCGCCGCCTCCGGAACCGGCACCATCGAACACGTCTACCTCGGCGACGGCGTTTCCGGCGACATGGTTCGAAAAGGCGCAATCGGCGTCTCCAGTTCCCACTCGGGCCACATCGACCTGAACGAAGTCACGATGAACGGCTGGACAGGCAACGCGATTTACGCGGCTGGCTCGGCGAAATCAGGCGGCGGTAACGGGACGCTCGCGTTCGATCGCTGTCTCCTGAAGAACAACAACATCAGTCACCTTCGCATCGCGAACGACGGCACGACCGTCAAAAATACCGTTATCTACAACACCGAGGACGTTCCGGTACACCCCATCAACGGCGGCGTCGTGAACTCCCGCGGCGTGTACGACGGCTACGGGACGACGGACAACGTCGTCGAGTTCGAAAACTGCCACATCGATTGCACGGACGCGAACACGAATGGCGGGGCATCCGCCCTGGCCGCCACGAAGACGACGTTCCGCGTTCGGGATTCGCAGGTCAAAGGACAACTCATCGGCAACGTCGAGACGACGAACGTCGGCGAGAACCCGTCGCACGAACCGCCGAAAGGTGCACCCACGACCGCCGAGCAGGCCGCGAACGGGTCGGCGACAAATGGCGGTAGCTCCGGAACCGGCAACGATCCCGGAAACGGCGGTAATTCCGGTAATTCCGGTAGTTCCGGTTCGAGTGGTTCGGGCTCGAGCGGTTCCGGACGTTCGAACGATTCCAACTCGGGCGGCAGTTCCTCGAACGATTCGGACTCCGGTAACGCCACAGAAAACGCAGTCTCAGCGGACGATTCGGTGGACGAACAGCGGATTTCCGCGTCCCCCGGTTTCGCAGACCGTTTCTGTTTCACTTACGAGGGGCGAAACTACTGCTTCGACTTTGGCAAGATTTCGACGCTGCTGACCGGCATCTGAATCCGATCGGCAACTGTCGTTCGTTTCCTTTCGGCGCTGTTTTTTTTTGGCGATGTTTGACCCTCCGGAAGTCGCCTTCAGGGAGTCCGTACCGACCCAAAACGGCGTTGCCGCCGGATCATAACAAAGTGGAATTAAATTCTCGAATCAGAGAATGAGCGACCGAAATGGGGTACGACTACCTGCCGGTGAGCGTCAGCGAACCGATGAAAACGGGACACGCGTTGATTTCGAGGGTCGAGAACGCGAGCGGGAAGCAAAACACCGAGGAGAACAACTGACCGTCGGAATGTATTTCGGAAAGGCCGGAACACGGGACGCCGGCGGCGTCGTGATGTACGTCCAAGAGTTGCTGGACGCAGTGGCGAACCACAATCCTGCGTACCTCTACACCGAATCCGGCGAGTTGACGCCGAAAATGCGGGAAACGGAGGCAAAAATCGTCCAGATGGACGGCGAAAGCGAAGCGGTCGGGAGGCTTCAAAGAAGCCTCCCGACTGCAAACTTCGACCTTCTCTCGGTGCTGAACGACCATCTGTTTCCCGTACTCGGTGCGGTTCGTAACGGCACGATTCGTCACATGAACGAACATCTCGACGTGTTGGTGACGCACGACTTTCTGGACGACCTCGTCCTCTCGAATCTCCTCGATATTCCCGTAATCCGGGTGTTCCACGGCTTCGAACGCGCGGGAATCGGCATGCATCTTCGTGAACTGCTGTCGTCCGGTTACTCGGTGGTGAACTCCGAACGGACGAGACGGGAGTTCATCGACCACCTCGATCACGAACCGGACGGTGTCGTCTATCCCGGTGTGGACGTCGAGCGATTCCATCCGGGTGCATCTCCCGCGTTCGAGCGTGACGAGTGGACGGTGTTGTTCGTCGGTCGATTCGTCGAGGCGAAGGGAATCTTCGCCCTCGTAGATGCGGTGACCGAACTCCCCGACGACGTACATCTCCGTCTCGTCGGACGCGGGGACACCGCTGCGCTGAAACGACGAATCAAGTCCCGAGAACTCGATTCGAAAATTACAATCGAGGGCGCGGTTTCGCACGACGAACTACCGGGGTACTACGCCGCGGCGGACGCGTTCTGTCTCCCGTCTCGATACGAGAGCTTCGGCATGGTCAACGTGGAGGCGATGGCCTGCGGAACTCCCGTCGTGACGACGAATCTGGCCGGTATCGCGGAGTACGCCGTCGACCGGGAAACGGCAATGCTCGTTCCGCCGGAATCCCCGGCGGAACTCGCGGATGCGATGGAAACGCTCCGTTCGTCTCCCGAACTGCGGACGCGACTCGAGGCGAACGGACGGAAGACGGCGAAGCGCTACTCGTGGGAGATGGCCGCCAAAAATCTGGTCGATACCTGCTCCGAAATCGTTCCGAAATCGAAACCCGTTTCGCAGTTCTAATTTCCACTCCGACGGCGAATTTTACTTCGACGGCGAATCTTCACTCAGGCGGCGAGCGCGGAACCGCCCGCGTCGCTGTCGCCTTGAACGACACTACGACTTCCGTGCCGGGTTCCAACGCCAACCGCTCCACGCTCGTCGTCGTGACCAGCGCGAGAAACGGCGTCGATCCATCGATATCGACCGTGACGCGAGCGATTCGTTCGCCGGTTTCGACCTCTCGAACCTGTCCCTCGAACCGGTTTCTCGCGCTCGTTTCGTTTCCCTCCGGGGCCGACGCCGGACTGTAGAGCGTTATCACGTCCGAGCGAATCGCTACTTCGACGGTCTCGGTTCCGTGGGGAACCAACGCCCGAACGACGCCAGCGTCGGTTTTCACGAATCCGAACTCGCCATCCCGTCTTTCGACGATTCCCGCGAGCACCGTTTCGTCCACCTCCGCCAGCCCCGAGGATTCGGCGGTTACCCGGCGAAACCGCTGAAGCAATCGGCGGGCGTCGTCCGTCAAGGTGCTTCCACCGCCGTGCGACCCGCCGCGTTCGCGCCGAACCAGCGAGCCGAACTCTTCCTCCAGTTTCACGATTCGCCGCTGTGCGTGCGCGTAGGAGCGTCCGAGGGAGTTCGAGGCAGCGTTCAACGACCCCTCGTCGTCGATTGCTCGAAGCAATCGCGCGTCCCGCGCGTCGAAGGTGACCGCTCCCGCGACGAGTTGCGCGTCGAACGTCGGTCGAGGTGCGTCGTTCGTCATCCGTTTCGTCTCCCGATTTTACCCGTTAGTACATCAGTTCTCCGGCGACGAACTGCCGCGTTCTGTCGTCGTCCGGACTGTCGAACACCTGTTCGGGCGGGCCGGTTTCGATTATCGTTCCGTCGAGCAGGACACCGACCCGGTCGGAAATCCGCTCGGCTTGATGCATGTCGTGGGTCGCCACGACGACGCCGAGTCCGCGACGCCGCGCATCGGCGATCGCCTCCTCGATGACCGCCGTGTTCTGCGGGTCGAGGTTCGAAGTCGGTTCGTCCAACAGCAGAATTTCCGGGTCGGTTGCGAGCGCCCGCGCGAAGGCGACGCGCTGTGCTTCGCCCCCCGAGAGCGACAGCGCGTTCTGGCCGAGTTTGTCGGCCAAACCGACGGTTTCGAGCGCGGCGGTCACGTCCGAGTCGATTCCCTCCATCGCGGTTCGACTGCCGAGGGTTCGAGTGACTGTCGCCCGAACCCGTTTAGACCACGTCTGACGAACTCGGCGGCCGTAGGTCACGTTCTGCTCCACCGGCGCGTTGAACAGCGACGGCTCCTGAAACACCATGCTGACCCGTCGTCGGACTCCCAACCGGTCGTCCTCTGACAGTCGCCACACGTCCTCGTTGCGCCACCTTACCGTTCCCGATTCGGGCGGATGAAACATCCCGAGGAGGCGCAGAAGCGTCGTTTTTCCCGTTCCCGACGGACCGACTATCGTGACGGCTTCGCCGGGTTCGACCGAGAGCGACACGTCGGAAAGTACGTCCCCGTCGTCGAAGCCGTGGGAGAGGTCGATCGCGGAAAGCGTCATCGTCGAATCTCACCCCTGCCTCTGCTTCGACTCCGAACCCACGACCCGAGGACGTTCACGCCGAGAACGAGCACGAGCAACATCGCACCGAGAACCAGTCCCGTCTCGTAGTGGCCCTGCCGCGCTTCGACCGTAATCGCCGTTGTAAGCGTTCTGGTGTACGACGTTTTTCCGCCCGTCGGGTCGTTCAAGACGATGTTGCCGCCGACGATGAGAATCGACCCAACTTCGCTGACGGCCCGTCCGAATCCGGCGAGAATCGCGGTGACGATGCCGTACCGCGCCTCCTTGACGACGAGGACGCCGATGTCCGTGTCGGTGCCGCCGAGCGTGAACGCCGCGTCTCGCACGTCCTGTCCGACCGATTCGATGGCAGAGAGGCTGATGCTGGTGATAACGGGCGTCGCCAGCACGAACTGCGAGGCTATCATCGCGGTTGGAGTGAAAACCAGTCCCAACTCGCCCAACGGCCCTTGATTCGAGAGCGTCAACAGGACGAGCAGGCCGACCACGACGCTCGGAAAGCCCATCCCGGTGTTGATACCCGCGGTGACGACGTGCTTGCCCGGAAAGTCGGAAAAGCCGACGGCGAGCGCGACTGGCAGGCTGACAAGCGTCGAAAGCGCCACGGCGGTTACGCTCACGTACAGCGAGACGACCGCGATGCTCACGAAGTACTGCCAGTCCGCGCCGGGAATGAGTTGTGCGAGCATGACGACTGAAATGGTGTAAGTTCGCCTCCGTCCGAAGTTCTTAGTAGCTTGCCGGAACTCTCGTTTCGACCCACGAGAGATATTCCTTGTCCTCGCGCGAGAGGGATTGGGCCTGTTGTGCGGAGTAGCCCTGCGGGACGTACTGGCCGAAGTTCGGTTGCTCCGACAGCGCGTTTGGGAAGAACAGTTGCGACCCGTTTGCAGTGTAGTTGTCGATGATAGTCTGTGCTTTCGGACTGGTCAAATACCCCGCGTAGGCCATCGCGGCCCGGTAGTTGACGTTGTCGTGTTTCGCGGGGTTGACCGGAATCACGCCGTATGGATTTTTCAGGATAACCGGACCGTCCTTGAGCGGGCCCTGTACGTGAATCGTGAGGTCGATGTCGCTTTTCATCGAGAGGAACGTTCCGCGGTCGGCGAGCGTGTAGGCGTTCGACTGGCTCGACTGCGTGAGCGTATCGCCCATGCCCTTTCCGACCTCCCGATACCATTTGCCGCTTGGTTGCACACTTGCTTCCTTCCAGATTGCGAGTTCCTTCTTGTTCGTTCCCGAATCGTCGCCGCGAGAGAGGAATGTCGCTTGCCGGTCGGCAATCGTCGAAAACGCCTCCGTCGCGCTCTGCGTTCCGCCGATTCCGGCCGGGTCGTTTTGCGCCCCGACGATGACGAAATCGTTGAACATCACGTCCCGGCGATTGACGCCGTGGCCCGCCTGCAAGAACTTGTCCTCCGCCCCGCGTGCGTGGACGAGAATCACGTCCGCGTCCCCGTCCTCGGCGGTTCGGATGCTCGCGCCGGTTCCCTTAGAGAGCGTCTTGATGGTGACGCCGAAGGTCTCCTCGAACGGCGGATGGAGTTCGTCCAGCAGCCCCGTATCGTATGTGCTGGTCGTCGTGGCGAGGACGAGTTCACCGTTGCCGACACTTCCGTTTCCGGACGACCCTTGATTCTGGTGCTGACTCCCGTTTTGATTCCTGTCTTGGTTCCCGAACGACCCGGTACAGCCAGCGAGTCCGGAGAGGGTACCCACACCCACCGCATGGACGAACCTGCGTCGTTGTATCGACATGGAAACAACGTTGTGTGAGTATTGTATAAGGATTTCGCCATGGGCGTAACCGCTTCTGGTTACGAAGTCAAAACTGGAAAACCACGAAAAAGGGGGGACTATCGGCGTTCTTACTACAGAATCACCGGCGGCTTCTCGGCACCCAACGGGTTCAAATGTGGTTACGAAGCGTCATCCGATTTTGGAGAGCTTCCGTCGAATTCCCGGCGTTGGGTTCGAAATATAAAGAAAACTGGTACCGATTAGTAGAATGACCGCCGCCCTACTGGGGGGAGGGAGTAGCTACTTGCTGCTTCCAGACGTATGGCATTTTATGGCACGCACTGCCAGTACGCCAGCCAAACTTACGGTCGGTGCCCTCGCCGCCCTCGGAATCGCGTGGGTCGGGTGGGGCGCGTACAGCAAAGGGACGACGGAACGACTTCCCTATACGACGGCACTGGCCCTTGACGGGGTCGAAATTCGTCGATATCCGGATACGGTCGTGGCTCGAACCACCGCCGCCGACGAGGAGGAAGCGTTTCGTAGATTGTTCGAGTACATCGACGGCGGGAACCAGTCGCGGGAGGGCATTCCGATGACCGCGCCGGTTACCACCGAACCAGAAAAAATCGCCATGACCGCTCCGGTCGCATCGGAACGGTCCGCGGAGGGCGTCCGGATGTCATTTTTCCTCCCCGGCGAGTACACCGCCGAGGGCGCACCGAAACCGGAAACCAAGGCGGTGACTATCGAACACCTCGGCGCGCGGACGCTCGCGGTTCGGTCGTTTTCGTGGTACGCCACCGAAGGGCGGGTCGCACGGAATCAACGACGACTGTTCGATACCCTCTCCGCTCACGATTTGACGCCGACGGGCGACCCGTTTTTGCTCCGCTACGACGCACCGTGGACACCACCGTTCATGCGTAGGAACGAAGTTGCAATTGAATTAGCGGACTAATTTACCAGCGCATCATTCCTTTTTGAGCTTATCACAGCTTTACGGATACACTATACTCTTATCCGAGCCGTCGTGGACGCTTTGCTATGCAGCGCGACTACGATTGTATCGTCGTCGGCGGTGGCCCGGCCGGACTCCACTTTGCGCGAGAAATCGTTTCGGACTCGGAGTTTTCGGTCGCCGTTCTGGAGCGAAACGACGACCTCCGTGACAACGACAAATCCACTGGCGGGACGTTCCCGGAAGTTATCGACCGGTACGACATCTCCCACGAAGTCGTCATGGGTGAAAACGACACCATCACCTTCGAAGGGCCGACCGAGCGCAGCCGTCTCGACATCGGTGGCTACGTCCTCGATTTTCCCGCCTTGCTGGCATTTTTAGGATCCGACGCAAAATCCTGCGGGGCCGATGTCTACACCGGAACGACCGTCACAGAACCGATTATCGAAAACGGAGCGATGCGCGGAGTCCGGTACCGCGATTCCGACGGCGGCGGCGAACTCCGCGGCAAGATAACCGTCGATGCGTCGGGGCCGAGCGCGGTTATCTCGTCCGACTTGGGGCATTTCGACACGGAAACTGCCCGGCGCGGCATCGGCCTCGAATACGAAATCGAGGGGGAGTACGAAACGAACGACACGATGCTGTTCAAATTCGACCACACCATCGCGCCGGGCGGCTACGCGTGGACGTTTCCGGCGGGCAAAGACGCGTTCAAGGCGGGCGTCTGCTGGGTGGACGATTTCCACGCCGCGCGCGAAAACGGGAACTCGATTCACGACTACGTCGAGCGATGGGTGCGCGACGATCCGCGCTGGAACGTCGGGGAAATCCGGGCGAAACACGCGGGCGAAGGCGTCTGGAACAACTCGATAAATCAGCGGGCAACCGACGGGTTCGTGGCCATCGGGGACGCGGCGTCGAGTATCAATCCGCTGTTCGGCGAGGGTATCCGACCGGGACTGGCGTCGGCGGAGATGGCCGCTACCGTCGTCCGCACTGCGCTGGCGACGGACGACGTTTCCGAAGGACGGCTTCGCGAGTACGAACGCCGTTGGAACGAGAAGAGAGGGCAACGATGGCGACTGCAACGACTCCTGAGTGACCTCCTCTACGATTTCAGCGAGAGCCAACAGGATTCGTTTGTGAAACGGGTCGGCCGCCTTTCGACGACGAAGGCGGAACGATTGCGGCGATACGACCTCGGTCTGTTCGAGTTGGTGAAACTGTACCCGTTTAGAGTGAAGGACGTGGCGAAAGCGCCCAAACTGGTTCGGCAGTTGTAGGCGCGATTCCAATCCGTGACGGATTTTCGAGCTACGACGCGTCGAGCGCCCGCTCGGTGAACCGTTCCCGAATTTCCGGTTCGGGAATCGGACACTCCGATTTTTTCCCAAACACCTGATACCGATGCGCTGCGACGAACTCATACAGTGGGTCGCGCAGTCGTTCGGGGAGGTAGATGAACGGATAAAACAGCGGCCACGGGCCATCTAATCGGCGACAAACTCGGAGAACCGCAGTGGAACGAGTGTAATAGTCGTCGCCCTCCACGAGGACGAACGAATCGAAATCGTCGGTCGGAAGGTCGAATCGGGAGAGGAGTTCCTGCCCGATTTCGGACTGGAGCGGCGCGAACCGGAACGTCCCCGATTCGTCGAATCGGATGGTGAACCGAACGACGGCGTTACAGAGGTTGCAGACGCCGTCGAAGAGGAGGACGGGGTTGTCGAGGTTGTCGGCGACTTCGGCGGGGGTGGGGTCGTCTGCCGTCGTCATGTTCGAATATACGAACTCGTGCGGGATAAGCACGAGGAGCGGAGAGAATAGTAGAGTGGGTAAACGAGTTCCGCGCTCGAAACCGGAAAACCAGTGTTTTCCGGTTTCGAGCGCGCTTTTACCGAAATTTCCGATGGAGCGCCAGACCGTCCTGTTTGAGGACGCCACTGACGACTTCGATGTCGCGTCCTTTTCGCTCGAAAATCTCGTCACACGGGACGCCCGGCATGCCGCCGAATTCCTCGGCGGCGTGCTCGCCCGAGATGCTGTAGACGACCGCCCCGAGTCCGGCGATGGCGATGCCGCCCGCGCACATCGGACACGGTTCCGTGCTCGTGTACATCACCGTTTCTTTGCGAACGTCGGGAGACAGTTCCCGCTCTGCCCTGCGTGCCAGCGTGAGTTCCGGGTGGAGCGCGAGGTCGTCGTCGGTGTTCTCGCGGTTCGTTTCCTCCATCACGATTTCGTTTTCGTGGACGAGAATCGACCCGTAGTGGCCGTCCCCGCGCTCACCCGCTTCGCGGGCGAGCGCGAGCGTGCGCTGGACGTATTTCTCGTGGTCGAGGGAATCGAGGTTTGGCATCGTCCGACGCATGGTTCGGAGGCGTGAGATAGATTGTGGTGGCGGCGTTCGCACTCGTCCGGTAATCGGCGGTACCGTTTTGCGATTTCGGCGACTACAGAGAATATGGCTCGTTTCCTCCGTCGCAGTCTCGATTCACTTTCTCGGTTCGACCCGTCCACAAACGACCAGCGAGGCCGCCGATGGTAGATGTCGTTCTCTCCCTTTCCCGCCTCCTCCTCGCGTTCTTCTTAGTGTTCATGAACGGCTTGTTCGTCGCCACGGAGTTCGCGTTCGTCAAGATACGCCGGACGCGGGTGAACGAACTGGTCGAGGCGGGCAAACCGGGCGCGAATCTGGTAAAAGAGGCCGTCGATAATCTGGACGATTATCTGGCGGTCTGTCAGCTGGGTATTACGCTCTCCTCGCTCGGCCTCGGGTGGATCGGCGAACCCGCGGTTGCGGCCCTCATCGAACCCGTTCTGGGGTCGTTCGTCCCCGAAGGGACGATTCACCTCGTCGCCTTCGCGCTCGGATTCGGCTTCATCACGTTTCTCCACGTCGTGTTCGGGGAACTCGCACCGAAGACGTTCGCCATTCAGGAAGCGGAGCGGATTTCGTTACTCGTCGCGCCGCCGATGAAACTGTTCTACTACCTCTTTCTGCCGGGCATCATCGTGTTCAACGGCACGGCGAACTTTTTCACGCGACTTGCGGGCGTTTCTCCGGCCTCCGAATCCGAGGAAGCGCACACGCCGGACGAACTCATGATGGTGCTCGCCCAGTCAGAAGAACAGGGGCACATCGACCTCGACGAAGTGGAGATGATTGAGGGCGTCTTCGAACTCGGGGACACCATCGCCCGCGAAGTCATGGTTCCGCGCCCCGACACGGCAACCGTCCCGGCGGGGATACCCCTCGGCGAACTCCGGTCGGTCGCCGCCAAGGGTAACTTCACGCGTTATCTGGTGTTGGACGAGGAGAGCGACGACCAACCCATCGGATTCGTCCACGTCAAGGACGTACTGCGGGCCATCGAGGACGAGGATGCCGTGGAACCGATCGCTCGTGACCTCGTCCGTAAAGCCATCTTCGTTCCGGAAGACAGGCGCATCGACGATATCTTGGCCGCGTTCCGGCAACGCGAGAGCCAGATGGCCGTCGTCATCGACGAATGGGGGGAGTTCGAAGGAATCGTCACCATCGAGGATATTCTGGAGGAAATCGTCGGCGAGATTCGGGACGAGTTCGACACCGGCGAGTTGGAACCGTCGATAACCGAACTCGGCGAGAACACATACGCCGTCGATGGACACGTCCCCATCCACGATGTCAACGAGGCGGTCGGTACCGACTTCGAGAGCGAGGATTTCGACACGATCGGCGGACTGGTGCTAAGCGAACTGGGCCGTGCGCCGGAAATCGACGACAGCGTGGAGTTGAACGACTACAGTCTCCGCGTCGATACGGTCGAAAACAGGCGAATTTCACAGCTCACGATACAGATCGCGGAACATCGAAGACAGGAATCGTCCACCGACCAGCCAGACGGTCAATAGGTGGGAGCTCTCGCGGTGACGGGTTCCGGCTCGGCTGTGGCTACCGACCGGTCTTCAGTACCCCGTGTTCTCGTACTGTCGAAAAAATAAATTATCCCTCGGCGAAACCGTCACCGAGCGTGTCGTCCTCGTCGTCGAGGTTCGTTCGGTACGCAGTCGGTGTCCGCGCTATGCGACCACCCCAAAGCCGCCGTTTTGGTTCGCCGTATCCGATAGCTCGCCGGGTTCGTGGCTCGATGCGGTCTGGTTTCCGGCCGCGAGCACCGTAACCGAACCGGAGCTGGTTTCTTGCAGGCTGGAAACTGCGTACTCGTATTCGCCGGGAGCAGCCGTTTCACCGACGGAATACGAGAATTCGACGGTCGTGCTCTCGCCACCGGCAAGCGTCACCTGTTGGGATCCCTGCGGGATGTACTGTCCCATCATCTCCTGTGCGCCGAGTGCGCGGAGTTCCTGGTCGGCGGTGTTCGAAGCGGACATGAAGAAGAGCCAAATCGTTTGCGTGGCCTCCTCGTCGCCCGTGTTGGTGAGCGTTGCGGTGACCGTAATCTCCTCGCCCTGTTCTGCCTCCGCAGGGCCGTTTACGTCCGACACCTGGAAGTAGGCGGGGTCGGGGTCGCTCTCGACGACGGAGATGTTTGCCGACCGCCGGTCGTCATCGGTCGCGACGCCGTGCTCGTACGTCCCCGTCTCGCTCGGCATCGTGGCCGCGAACTCGACGGTCGCGTTCGCACCGCTTTCGAGCGTCAGGTCGGACGCGTTCTCGACCGCGCCATCGAACAGATATTCGACGCTCTGTGTTCCGGAGACGTTACCGGTGTTCGTGATGGTCGCCGAAACCGTGACTTCTTCGCCGGAGTCGGCTTCGTCGGGTGCGTCGAGCCCCGTGACCTCGAAGTTCGCTTGCTCCGCGGAGCCGTCTTCGGCGACGGTGATGTTCGTCGAAACGACCTCGTCAGCGGAGACGCCGTGTTCGTAGTCGCCGACGTCTCTATCGGCGTTTATCTCGTAGGTGAATTCGACGGTCGTGCTCTCGCCGCCGTCGAGCGTCACCCGTTCGCTGAGTTCCGATTGCGATTCAAGCAACATCGAACTACCGAAATCGGTGCCCGGCGGGAAGTAAAACACCGTTCGGGTGTCCTTCTGCTCGCCGACGTTAGTGATCGTCGCGGAAACGGTGATTTCCTCACCCTGTTTCGCCTCGCTCGGTGCGGTGAGGTTCGAAACCTCGAAGAACGTTCCGAGCGTCAAGTTCTGCGTCGTCGTCTCGTTCGCCATCACGTCGACGAACGTGATGTCCGAGTCCTGGTAGCGGTCGTGCGTGGTACGGAGCGCGTAGGTACCGCGGTCGAGGTTTTCGATGCGGTAATAGCCGTTTTCGTCGGTCGTTACGTTGAACGCACCCTGGTCGGCATCGATGACGTTCGCCCCTTCGACCGGGACGCCCGCCGCGTTGGTGACGTGGCCTTCTATGACTCCGTCACGCGGTTCGACCGTGAAATCGACGCCATTGACCGTCTCTCCGGGCGCGACTGTGACGATTTCGTCCGGGCGATAGTCGCCGGGAGTGCCAGCGACGTTCACGACGTACGTGCCCGCGGGAACGTCGAGCGAGTAGCTTCCGTTCTCGTCGGTCGTCGTCTCGTAGACGGCTCCGTCGTCGTCTTCGGCGGCGACGGTGACGTTAGCGACGCCGTTGCCCGTGTCCGACGCCGTAACCGTTCCGCTAATCGTTCCCGGCGTCGGGTCGAGTTCGAAGTTCTCCGTCGCGGTGTCGTTCACCGGAACGGAGACCCTGTCGGTCAGGTCGTCGTAGCCGTCGGCAGAGACCGTCGCGTTGTGCGTACCCGACGGCACGTTTTCGATACGATACTCGCCGTTCTCGTCGGTCACGGCGGTGTAATTTCCGCCGTCGACTTCGACGTCAACCGAGACGGTTGCGCCTTCGACAGGTTCGCCGGTGTCGTTGTTCGTGACGATTCCGTCGAGGTTCCCGCGGTCGATGGTGATGTCGAGCGGTGTCCGGTCTTGGTCGTCCTCGCTGCTAACGGTGTGGAGCCAGTCGATCGAGGCGTCCATCTCGTCGTCGAGCGTGTACGTGAACTCGACACTCTCGCTCTCACCGGGGGCCAGCGTGACGTTCGCGGACGTGTCGTCCTGAGCCTGCGTCGCGCCCGCAGAGCCGAAACCGCTGAGGTAAGCGACCGAGTTCGCGAGGAGCAGGTTACCTTCCTCGGTGAAATCCTCCTCGTCAGTGAAGTAGTCGCGTCCGAGGACGGTCAGCAACACTTCGTTGCTATCGTCGTTCACTGCCACCGAGGGGCCGCCGCTTCCCGAACCGTAGTCAGCGTCAGCGAGGACGGTGCCGCTGTAATCGTCGAACCAGCTTCCCCATCGGTTGCTTCCGGTGTACATCTCGACGGAGTCCCCGGCTTCACCGACACCGTCGAAAATCGGGTGATTTTCCCGGATGTCGATGGTCGTCGGGGACGACGAACTGCTGCTGGCGTCGCGCTCGACCGGGTCGCCGCGAACGTTGTTCAGTCGGAGCACGCCGTCGGCGTACTCTTCTTCTGACGCACCCTGATAGGCGTCGAGGTAGACGGCACTCTGACTGTCGTCTAGTTCGGCGAGGAAGTCCGACGCGACCGTGTCGCTACCGAACCGCTGGACGACGAACGTGTCGTACTCGTCCATTACGTCGGATAGTTCGTCGGCCGTCACCGTTTCGACGTTGTAGATGTCGGTGTTGAGGTCGTCCTTAAGCGCGTCGGCGATGTCCGCGCTGTGGCTTCCGTCCGCAACTTCAACGACGGCGACGTCCACGTCGCGCGGCATCACGTCGTATTCGACGGTCTGCTCGTCGGTCGCCTCGCCCGTGTTGGTAACGTCGGCGGTGACGTTGATGGTATCGCCGACGTTCGCTTCCTCGGGAGCGTCGGTGATGGTCACGTCGAAGAACGCTTCGAGAACCGTGACGTTCGCGGTTTCCGAATCGTCTTCGGTGAAGACACCGTGTTCGTACGTGCCGTTGTCGATGCCGCTCGTATCCACGTCGAACTCCACCGCAGTGGATTCGCCAGCATCGAGCGTCACGTTCTTCGTCAACACCGGGGTTTCGAGGTCGTCGAAGCGGTATTCGACGGTTTGGGTGTCCTGCTGATTACCCGTATTCGTCACATCGGCGCTCACGGTGAGGGTTTCACCCTGCTCGACCTCGTCCGAAGCCTGCAGGTTCGACACGTCGAAGAACGAACCGAGGATGGTCATTTGTCCCGTCTCCGAGTCGGCCTCCGAGAACACGCCGTAGTGGACGGTTCCGCCCGGCAGGTTCGACGTATCCACTTGGAACGTGACGGTCGTCTCGTGCGGACGGTCGACCGGATCGTCGACACCTTGGGTTGCCATGTCGACCGGAATCGTCGAAGCCGGTTCGCCGTCTCCGAGGTCGCTTTCGTTCTGCGCGATGTGGAGTTCGATTTCCTCCAGCGCACCTTCCTCGCCGAGGTTTTCGAGGTCGGCGGTGACGTTAACCGTCTCACCTTGCTCGGCTTCGTCGGGCGCGCTGAGGTTCGAAACGTCGATTTCACCCTCGTCGAGCGTCCCCTGTACCTTCCGTTGTAGACGGTTCAGATCCGAGTAGGTGACGTCGCCATCGCGGCTCATGTCCGCGAGGTTCGGGTTGAAGTTCTCCGGGTTCTGTCCCGCGAGGTACCGTTGAGTAAGTTGCACGTCCTGAACGGTGACCGCGCCGTTTTCATTGACGTCGCCCAACTCGGACTCGGGAACGAATATCATCTCATCGACCGCCGCGTAGGCGTCGATGATACCCATTCCGTACCGGGTATCCCTCTCGTCTTCCGGGGCATCCCAGTCGTCGGGTTTTTCGGCCGTCGATTCGAGGGCGTTCTCGATTTCCTCGACGGAAGCGTCCGGGTTAGCCGACCGCATCAAAGCGACCGTGCCCGCGACGTGCGGGGCGGCCATCGACGTTCCGGACAGTTCCTGATAGCTGCCGCCGGGTTCGGCGCTCAGCACGTCCACGCCGGGTGCCGAGACGTCGGGTTTGATGAACGTGTCCGGCCAGCTCTCGGGTGGATTCTCCCAGTTGCTTTTGTCGATTTCTTGGCCGCTGGAGAACTCCGCGATATCCCTGTTGATGTCGGAAGCGCCGATAGACGACGAATTGAAGTCGTTACCGGGCGACCCGACACAACCTTCGCCGGAGTTCCCGGAAGAACTGACGAACGCCGTCCCGAGCGATCGGGCGTTCTCGATCACCGGAATCCACGCATCGTTGTAAACGGGGCCGAACAGACCGCAGCCAGCGCCGAGGCTGAGGCTCGCAACGTCAGCGTCCTCCTCGACGGCCCACTGGACGCCGCCGATTACGCCTTCGGTCGAACCGCTGCCGCCGGGGATGACCATTCCGTGGATGAGGTCAGCCTCGGGTGCAACGCCGATTGCGGTACCGCTGCTGGCACCGCCCATGGCGGTAGCGCTGGTGTGCGTGCCGTGATAATGGCTGTCACGCGGCTCGGAGCCGGGAACGATGTTGCCGCTGTCGTCGAACTCAGCCCACCCACCCGGATAGGTTGGGTCAGAGGGGTCGTCGGTGTACAGTTCGACGTCCGGATGAGTGATATCGACGCCCGTGTCGAGGACGGCGATTTTCGCTCCTTCGCCCCGAGTACCGAGCTCGTCCCAGACTTGCGGTGCGCGGATTTGATCCAGTCCGTACGTCGTGTCGTCCGCGGACGCCTCCGAGTCGGCTGCTTCCGAATTTTGCGGTTCGGGAACAGTGTACTCCTGGCTCTTGATGATCGATTTTACGCCGTCGATGGTGGCTAATTCGTTGATGTCGACTGCGGTAGTGTCGACCGTAACCGAGGCGGCGTTCACGATCCAGAACGTGTTTTGCACCTCGACACCGTTCCGAGATTCGAGTTGAGAAATCGACTCCCTACTCGTCTCAGCAGCGTGTTGCTTGAGGTGTCGTATCGCTTCCGCGTCATCCATCTCTGGGGCGACTGACGTTTGTTCGAAGAGCAACAGTACCTGTACGTTACCCTCCGCGTTCTCCAACGCAGGGTCTATTTTTGCGTCGGTAGAGTCGCTTTCTATTTTCTCGCCGATACTATCGAGTTGTGTCTTTTCCTGTCCTGAAGCTCCTGCGAGCCCGACAGCGCCGGTTCCGATAACCGAAACTATCATTAATAAAGACAGGAATACTGCGTCGATGGTTTTCTTTCGTGATCTCATTATCTCGTCTTTTCCGGTATTCGCATAATGTTTACAAGATTATCGTAAACATATGCTGAATGTACAATAACATCTATTTAATTAATATTTATTGCTCGTTATATTATACTACTTCCAACCTTTCCGAAGTATTCCATCGGCGCAGGAATTTCATCTTATATCTAATATTTTTATAATTTATATTCTTATATTATAGAAGAAGAAAGCCGTGAGAATATCGAGAACACCATTCTGCGATTTCCTCGCGGTAAAATAGTATCTCGGGTGATGTTTTATCTCGCGCGCGACCGTGAACTTCCGTGTAATCCACCCGATTTCGTGGCGACGATCACTGTTCGGATTTCCGCAGAATCAAAACTCACTGTATGGCCTTAATCAATTTAATCACACACCTCCTCGTTGAACGTTCCCGATTCCATCCGATAAGACGGCAATACGGATTGTATCGTCTTCTAACACGTTCTGTCTGACCACCACGCTTAAATAGGAGGTCGCCGCTCCAATCGAGTACAATGTCTGAAAACGACAGCACCTCCGAGAGGGGGGGTCGAGTTCTTCGAGGGCACGTTAGCCCACACCAACGAGATTGATACAGTTAGAGTTTTTGACACGACTCTCCGCGACGGCGAGCAGACGCCACGCACCTCGTTCACGCCGGACGAGAAGCGCGAAATCGCGACCGCGCTGGACGAGATGGGAACTCACGTCATCGAGGCAGGATTCCCTGCCAACGGGGACGCCGAGTTCGAGGCCGTCCGCGACATCGCCGAATCGACAGAGGCGACGACGTGCGCGCTGGCCCGCATCGTGGACGACGACGTGGAAACCGCGCTGGACACCGGCGCAGGAATGGTACACATCTTCGCTTCGACCAGCGACGTGCAAATCGAGGATTCGATGCACGCCACCCGCGAGGACGTGAAAGAACGCGCCGTGAAAGCGGTCGAACGAGTCGCCGAGGCGGGCGCGAGTCCGATGTTCTCGCCGATGGACGCGACGCGAACGGATCCAGAGTACATGGACGAAATCGTGGAGGCGGTCTCCGAGGCAGGCGTCGAGTGGATCAACGTCCCCGACACCTGCGGCGTGGGAACGCCCGCCCGATTCGCCGACCTCGTAAAACGAATCGACGAGCACACCGACGCCCGAATCGACGTGCACACGCACGACGATTTCGGCATGGCCACCGCGAACGCGATGGCCGGCTTGGAAGCGGGCGCGGACCAGGTACAAGTCAGCGTCAACGGCATCGGCGAGCGCGCCGGAAACGCCGCTTTCGAGGAGGTTGTCATGGCGGCCGAAGGCGTCTACGGCGTCGATACCGGCATCGACACGACCAAAATCACCGAAGTCTCCGAACTGGTCGCCGAATACAGCGAGGTTTCCGTCCCCGTGAACAAACCCGTCGTGGGCGCGAACGCGTTCGCCCACGAGAGCGGGATTCACGCTGCGGGTGTCATCGAAAACAGCGACACGTTCGAAACGGGCGTGATGAAACCGGAAATGGTCGGCGCGCGCCGGGAGTTCGTTCTCGGCAAGCACACCGGGACGCACGCGGTTCGACAGCACCTCCAACAGTCCGGGTTCACCCCGACCGAAACCGAGGTTCGGCACATCACCCGCCGGGTGAAAGACCGAGGTGCCGAAAAGGAGCGCGTCACGGTCAGTGACGTGCGACGGTTCGCCCAGGAACTGGGCGTCGATTCTCGCGAGGAGGCAGGAGCGTAACCGTGTCTTCCCGCATCCGTTCTACCACCGACCAGCGACCGCGCCCCGGAAAATCGCGCGCGACCGGGTCACGAGGAAAAAGTTGCCCGCCACGAAAGAGTTATCTCGGTCGCCGTAACAAGAGTGCAAACACAGATGCGAATGCGACAGTCACGCATGACCCTCGATTCGTGGGAGTCGAGCGTCGCGGCTGTCGAGCGCGTACTCATTATTGTAGGGGTCTAGCTACCCCTACACTATTCTCACCCCCGACTCCCGAATCGCACTCCAACAACACCGAGTTTACGCGCACACCAATGTCAAAAACACGACCGACAGCCAAACGGTATCGACCGCAGTTCGACCCGCACCGACGACCAATCGACCAGCATCGACCATCAAACGACCGGCACCAATCTCCAACCGACCAACACCTTCCGACGAACGGCGTCCGAACCGAGGTGATCGATTCGTGAGCGAAAACGCGGCTCGCGCCGTTTCACAAGAAATGGAAGGAGCGGACGACGAACCGACTCGGGAACCAGAACCGAAAGCGGAGAAATCGGAGACGCACCAGCAGTCGGCCGATTCGACCGAACCGGCCGAACCGCAAACCGGCGCAAATGCAGTCGTCAGCGCGCTCGAATCCGCGGGTGTGGAAACCCTGTTCGGCGTGCAAGGTGGCGCGATTATGCCGGTGTACGACGCGCTCGGAAACTCCGATTTGCGTCACGTCACGATGGCGCACGAGCAGGCCGCGGCCCACGCCGCAGACGCCTACGGAATCGTCGCCGGAACGCCGGGCGTCTGTCTGGCTACGTCCGGGCCGGGCGCGACGAACCTCGTTACCGGATTGGCGGACGCGGACATGGACTCCGACCCCGTCGTCGCCCTGACGGGCCAGGTGCCGACGAACTTCGTCGGCAACGACGCGTTTCAGGAGACGGACACCACGGGCGTCACGGCACCCGTTACGAAGGCGAACTACTTCGCGGGCGAGACGGAAACAGTCGGCGACACGGTCGGCGAAGCGTTCGCGCTCGCCCGCGAGGGTCGGCCCGGGCCGACCCTCGTGGACTTACCGAAGGACGTAACGCTGGCCGAAACCGACGTGCGGGAATCCACGTCCGAAACGCCGGAACATTACAACCCGCAGACGGAACCGGACGCCGACGCGGTCGCAGAGGCGGCACGGACGCTGGCGGCCGCGGATAGACCGCTGATTCTGGCCGGCGGGGGCGTCATCAAGGGCGACGCGAGTCCGGAACTGCGGGCATTCGCCACAGAACACGACATCCCCGTCGCAACGTCGATGCCCGCCGTGGGCGCGTTTCCGGAAGACCACGAACGCTCCGTTGGAATGGTCGGTATGCACGGAACCGGCCCCGCGAACATGGCTGTCACGCACTGCGACACCCTCCTCGCGGTCGGGTGTCGCTTCGACGACCGGCTAACCGGCGGCGTCGATTCGTTCGCGCCGGAAGCGACCGTCGTCCACGTCGACATCGACCCGGCGGAGATTTCGAAGAACGTCTACGCCGAAGTTCCGGTCGTCGGAGACGCCGGAACTGCACTCGAAGAAATCGGCGAGGAGATGGAATCGACCCCGGACGCGGACGATTGGCGCGAGCAGGTCGCGGATTGGCGGGACGAATATCCCATGACCTATCACGCGCCAGAAGACGGTCCGGTCAAACCCCAGTTCGTCGTGGAAGCGTTCGACGCGGCGACCCCCGACGACACCATCGTCACCACCGGCGTCGGCCAGCACCAGATGTGGGCGGTGCAGTTCTGGACGTTCACCGAACCCAGAACGTGGGTGTCCTCCCACGGCCTCGGAACGATGGGCTACGGCCTGCCCGCCGCCATCGGCGCGCGAATGGCCGCCGGAGACGACCAGCAGGTCGTCTGTTTCGAAGGCGACGGCTCGTTCCTGATGACGGTGCAGGAGCTATCGGTCGCCGTCCGCGACAATCTGGATATCACCGTGGCCGTCCTGAACAACCGCTACATCGGCATGGTTCGCCAGTGGCAGGACGCCTTCTTCGACGGCAACCGGGTCGCCTCGGAGTACGACTGGTGCCCCGACTTCGGCACCCTCGCCGAAGCGTTCGGCGCGAACGGATTCACCGTCTCCCATCCGGAGGAGGTAGCTGATACGGTCGAGGCCGCACTGGAGTACGACGGCCCCTCGGTCGTCGACTTCCGAATCGACCCCGGCGAAAACGTCTACCCCATGGTTGCGAGCGGCGGAGCCAACGGAAAGTTCGCCCTGTCGGAGGAACAACTATGAGCAGCGACGATTCGACCGACGAGAGGATGGCGGATGGGCAGTCCGCGTCGATACCTTCGGCGGGAATGCCCGGTCCTGCACCCGACGAGCGACCGCATCCGGAGGGGCGACGAAACGCACAGGGCGTTCGAATCGACCCCGACGTAGAGGCGAAACCGGAGCGGCGAACCGCGGTGGTTTCCGCGCTGGTCGAACACGAACCCGGCGTCCTCTCGCAGGTCTCCGGACTGTTCTCCCGGCGGCAGTTCAACATCGAGAGTCTGACGGTTGGCCCGACGACAGTGGACGGCCACGCGCGAATAACGCTGGTCGTGGAGGAAACCGACCACGGCATCGAACAGGCGCGAAAGCAGTTGGCCAAGCTACCGACCGTCATCCAGGTGGGCGAACTTGACGACAACGCCGTTCGGGCCGAACTCGTCCTCCTCAAAGTCCGCGGCGACGAACCAGACCAGGTTCACGCCATCACGGAGATGTACGAAGGGCAGACGCTGGACGCCGGACCGCGAACCATCACGGTCCAGATTACCGGCAACCAGCGGAAGATAGACGACGCAATCGACGCTTTCCGGCAGTTCGGCATCATCGAAATCGCGCGAACCGGCCAGACCGCACTGGCCCGCGGCGACACGCCGACGACGCCCGGCGAGGAACCGGGTCACTCCACCGAACCGACCGACGAACAGTACAGCGAGACGAACTCCGATACGACCACTAAAACCGACGAAAACTAACGATTTCCAACCATGACAAACGATTCCACGATATACTACGACGACGACGCGAACGACGCACGACTCGAAAACAAGACGGTTGCCGTCCTCGGCTACGGCAGTCAGGGCCACGCCCACGCGCAGAACCTCGCGGAAAGCGGGGTTGACGTTGTCGTCGGTCTCCGCGAATCGTCATCCTCGCGGAAGGCGGCGGAGGCCGACGGCCTGCGCGTAGCGACCCCGAAGGAAGCGGCCAGCCAATCGAACATCGTTTCCGTGCTGGTGCCAGATACGGTTCAGCCCGCCGTGTACGACGACATCGAATCCGAACTGGAAGCTGGCGACACCCTCCAGTTCGCTCACGGCTTCAACATCCACTACGGCCAAATCGAACCGCCGGAGGACGTGGACGTGACGATGGTCGCGCCGAAGTCGCCGGGCCATCTCGTCCGTCGGAACTACCAAGCGGACGAGGGAACCCCCGGATTGCTCGCGATTTATCAAGACGCCAGCGGCGAGGCGAAAGCCGAGGCGCTGGCCTACGCGAAAGCCATCGGCTGTACCCGAGCGGGCGTGGTTGAAACGAGTTTCCAGGAGGAGACGGAGACCGACCTGTTCGGCGAGCAGGCCGTGCTCTGTGGCGGCGTCACCGAACTCATCAAGATGGGCTACGAGACGCTCGTGGACGCGGGCTACTCGCCGGAGATGGCCTACTTCGAATGTCTGAACGAGATGAAACTCATCGTCGACCTGCTGTACGAGGGCGGCCTGGGCGAGATGTGGGATTCGGTCTCCGACACCGCCGAGTACGGCGGTCTGACCCGCGGCGAGGTCGTCGTGGACGACCACGCCCGCGAGCGGATGGAGCAGGTGTTAGAAGAGGTTCAAAACGGCGAGTTCGCCCGCGAGTGGATTCTGGAGAATCAGGCCGGACGGCCGGGTTACCGCCAGAAACGGCAGGCCGAAAAGAGCCACGAAATCGAGGACGTCGGCGCGGAACTGCGGGACCTGTTCGCGTGGGCCGACGAGGACGAATCGGCGGACGAGGAAAAACGGGAGGTACCGGCAGATGACTGACGAGTCACCGCGCGACTCGAAACGGCGAACGGGGAACCCGGAAGAACGTCGTTCTTCCGGCGTGAGCCGTGAGCAAAACGAGCGAGAAGAAACGCGAGTCGCGAGTAACGAAAACAGAGAGATGGCGAACGTGAGCCACGTCCATCCGTACGCCGACCAGGGCGCGATGACGCGCGTGTTCAACCGCGGGCCGGTTTCGACGGATGGCGGAACTGCAGGTGACGAGGGAACAGCTGCAGGTGACGAGGAAACCACGGCGAGCGATTCCGAGACGATGGCGGAGGTGTCCCACACCCCGCCGGAAGGGGCGGGTGACTCCTCCGAAGTATTCGAACGCGGGTACGAACACCAGGTAGGAAACACATGAGCGAGGGAACGCTGTACGACGCGGTGTGGGATAGACACCGCGTCACCGAGCTGCCGACCGGGCAAACCCAGTTGTTCGTCGGCCTGCACCTCATCCACGAGGTGACGAGTCCGCAAGCTTTCGGAATGCTACAGGAGCGCGACATGGAGGTCGCCTATCCCGATAGAACGCACGCCACTGTTGACCACATCGTCCCGACCGCGGATCAGTCGCGACCCTACGGCGACGACGCCGCGGAGCAGATGATGTCCGAACTGGAGGAAAACGTTCGAGAGGCGGGCATCGACTTCTCGCACCCCAACTCGGGTGACCAAGGCATCGTCCACGTTATCGGCCCGGAGCAGGGACTAACCCAGCCCGGCATGACCATCGTCTGCGGCGACAGCCACACGGCCACACACGGTGCGTTCGGCGCGCTGGCGTTCGGCATCGGGACGAGTCAGATTCGGGACGTGCTGGCCACCGGAACCGTGGCGATGGAGAAACAGGACGTGCGCCAGATTCGCGTGAGGGGCGAACTCGGAGCGGGTGTCTCGGCGAAGGACGTGATTTTGGAAATCATCCGCCGACTCGGCACCGACGGCGGCGTCGGTTACGTCTACGAGTACGCGGGCGAAGCCGTCGAAAACATGGGCATGGAAGGCCGGATGAGCATCTGCAACATGTCCATCGAGGGCGGCGCTCGTGCCGGATACGTCAACCCCGACGAGACGACGTTCGAGTATCTGCGCGAGACGGACGCCTTCCGCGACGACCCAGAGACGTTCGAGCGACTGAAATCCTACTGGGAGTCGGTCCGGTCGGACGAGGACGCGAAGTACGACGACGTGGTCGAAATCGACGGCGACGATCTCGAACCGATGGTGACGTGGGGGACGACGCCCGGTCAGGGTGTCGGCATCACGGAGTCGATTCCGGAGCCCGACGAATTACCGGAGGCAAAGCGCGAAACGGCCCGGCAGGCACAAGAACACATGCGCGTCGAACCGGGCGAGACGATGGCCGGCTACGACGTAGACGTGGCGTTCCTCGGCTCCTGTACGAACGCCCGACTGCCAGATTTGCGACGGGCCGCACAACTCGTGAAAGGTCGAGAGGTTCACGACGACGTTCGAGCGATGGTCGTCCCCGGAAGCCAACGCGTGAAAGCCGCGGCAGAGCGCGAGGGGCTGGACGAAATCTTCCGCGAGGCCGGATTCGACTGGCGAAACGCGGGTTGTTCGATGTGCCTCGGCATGAACGATGACCAGTTGGACGGCGACGAAGTCTGTGCCTCATCCTCGAATCGAAACTTCGTCGGACGGCAGGGAAGCCCGGATGGGAAAACCGTCCTGATGAGTCCGACGATGGTCGCCGCCGCGGCGATTCGCGGTGAAGTGACCGATGTGCGTGAGATGCAGGAGGTGGCGAAAGCATGACGGAGACGGACGAGAAATCGACGGAAACGGACGAGAGCGTGACCGAAGAAATCGAAACGGAATCCGGAACCGGCGTCGCGGTTCGCGGCAACGACATCGACACCGACCAAATCATCCCGGCGCGGTTCATGAAGGTGGTCACGTTCGACGGTCTGGGCCAGTTCACCTTCTTCGACCAGCGGTTTACCGACGAGGACGAACGGAAAGATCATCCGTTTAACCGCGACCAACACCGAGACGCCTCGGTGCTGGTCGTCAACGCCAACTTCGGCTGTGGCTCCTCACGCGAGCACGCGCCGCAGGCGCTCGCCCGCTGGGGAATCGACGCTATCGTCGGCGAGAGCTTCGCCGAGATCTTCGCCGGGAACTGCCTCGCCTTGGGGATTCCGACCGTCACCGCCGATTCGGAGACGGTCGGCGAGCTGCAGGCGTTCGTCGAATCGAATCCCGACGCTGAAATCGAGGTTGACGTGGCGAACGAAACGATTCGCTACGACGGCCAAAAAATCGAGGCGAACGTGGACGACGCCCAGAAAAAAGCCCTCGTGGAGGGTATTTGGGATACGACTGCCCTGATGAAGTCGAACGAGAAAGCAATCGCCGAGACGGCCGAAAATCTCCCCTACGTGGAACCATGACCGATCGAATCGCAGTCATTCCCGGCGACGGAATCGGACGGGAAGTCGTCCCCGCGACTCAGCGCGTTCTCGAAGCGGTCGAACCGGAATTTTCGTTCGTGGAGGCCGCCGCGGGTGATGCGGTCAAAGAAGAGACCGGAACCGCGCTTCCGGCCGAAACCCGCGAACTCGTGGCGGACGCGGATGCGACCCTGTTCGGCGCGGCGGGCGAGACGGCGGCGGACGTCATCCTCCCCCTTCGGCAGATCGTGGGTTCGTTCGTCAACGTTCGGCCCGCGCGGGCGTACCCCGGCACCGACGCCCTGCGCCCCGAAACCGACCTCGTCTTCCTCCGCGAAAATACGGAAGGAGTCTACACTGGCCACGAATCTCGACTGACCGACGACGTGGCGACCCTGACCCGCGTCGTCACGGAATTCGCCTCGGAGCGACTCGCCGAATTCGCCTGCGAGTACGTCGAGGAGCGCGACGAGGACGGGTTCACCATCGCGCACAAGGCCAACGTAATGCGCGAGACGGACGGCCTCTTCCGCGACACGGTAGACCGCGTGGCCGACGTTCGCGGCGTCCCCCACGACGAAGCGCTGATGGACGCGCTGGCGACCCACCTCTGTCTCCACCCCGAGGAGTACGGCGTGGTCGTCTGTCCGAACCTCGCTGGCGACGTGCTCTCCGACCTCGCTGCCGGACTCGTCGGCGGACTGGGGCTGCTCCCCTCCGCCAACATCGGCCCGGAAAACGCCCTGTTCGAACCGGTTCACGGCACCGCCCCGGACATCGCGGGCGAGGGCGTGGCGAACCCCTGCGCGACGATGTTCTCCGCCGCGATGCTGTTGGAGTATCTGGACTACGACGAGGAGGGGAAGGCAGTCCGAAGTGCCGTGGAATCCGTGCTGGAAGACGGCCCACGGACGCCCGATTTGGGCGGCTCTGCCGGAACTGATGCGGTTACTGACGCGGTGCTGGGGCAGTTGTCGTAACGCAACTCGTTTCACTCCTTCTACTGGGTGCGATTACAAGAGTCCGGACAGCACCCAGAATAGGCCGAAGACCCCGAGAAAGACGAATCCGATTTGCGTCAGCAGCACCTTCCATCCCGCGGGTTCGACTTCGTCCCACGGGGTCGTGCTTCCGACGGAATCTAACTGTTCGCTGAACCGTGAGAGATGATATGAAAAGCGATAGCCCACCGCACCGACCACGATACTTGCGAGACCGAGGAATATTCTTCCGGAATCTGCCATACGTTTTGTTCCGATGTTCGTGGTATACGTTTTCTGTCCTGAATGTCCGCTTTCGGATGGTCAAACTACGACTTCGAAGTGGTGTTCTGGTTGCTAAGAAACCGTTTCCGAGGATTTAGCGGCTCCAACTGCTAGGCGCAAGCCACGTCCGCCTTCCCTCCCTCCTCTCGCAGGCGTGACCTGCGCCTAGCAACTCCGAACTGGCTTCCCTGAAAAATTGTCGTGAATTAGTCCGTCAACCCGTAGCCGCGCCGGAACAGGTACGCATCGACCAGCATGAACACCACGGTCAGCCCCGACAGCACGGCGAGCGAGAGATTTGGATTGACTTCAGACGCCCCCAAAAAGCCATACCGAATCCCGTTCACCATGTACACCATCGGGTTGAGTAGGGTGACGTCGCGGAAGATGCCCGGCGGAAGGCTGTTGACGGTGTAGAACACCCCGCCGAAGAAGACGAGGGGGCGGACGAGGAACTGGTTCATCATCGTCAAGTTGTCCCAGTCGTCGGCCCAGAGGCCGCCGACCACGCCGACGCTCGAAAACAGGAGCGTGATGACGAACGCGAAGGCGAGGAGGTAGAACGGCTTTGCGACGCCGACGCTGGTGAAGAACGCGCCAATGACGGCGATGAGCGCTCCGACGAGCAGGCCGCGAACCGCGCCGGAGACGATGTACGCCGCGACCATCCGCGAGTAGGACATCGGCGAGGTCAGCGCCTCCTCGATGTAGCGGTTCCAACGCCCGTGGAAGATGGAAAACGACGAGTTTTCGAACGCGTTGGAAATCGCGCCGAGTACCACCAGACCGGGCAGGATGAACGTGATGTAATCCACGGTCAGCCCGTCGAACTTCATCGTTCCGACCCGTTCGCCGAGGACGACGCCGAACACGGCGAAATACAGCACGTTCGTCACGAACGGCGGGACGAAGGTGTTCCGCGGTCTGCGCAGGAATCTGAGAATTTCTCTGCGCGTGAGCGTCGCGAATCCGGTCACGCTACCGTTGCTCATCTTTTTCCTCCGTCCGCCATCGCCGAAACCGCCTCCTCTTCCGCGTTCTCCTCCGTTCTTTCGTCCTCAGTTCGTGTCATCGATACGAACACCTCTTCGAGCGATGTTCGAGAGATGTCGAAGTAGTCGATTTCGAACCCTTTCCGGTCGAGTTCGCGGACGAGTTCCGGGGCGAGCAGTCCGGCCTCCTGGGCCGTGATGACGAGGTCGTCGCCGTCGAGTTCGACCTCCCGAATCTTGTCGCGGCCCGCGGAGAGATGGGGTTCGGTTTCGGGCGGGTTGCGGAGCGTCACCGTGATTTTGTCCGGCCCTTGGTTCATCAATTCGTCGGGACTCGCCACCTCGACGATTCGCCCCGAATCGAGAATCGCCACTTCGTCGCAGAGTCGTTCCGCCTCCTCGATGTAGTGGGTCGTGAGCAGCACCGTCGTTCCCGACTCGTTGAGTTCGATAATCGTCTCCCAAAGTTCGTGGCGGATCTGCACGTCCACGCCCGCGGTCGGTTCGTCCAGAATGAGCAGATCGGGGTCGGTGATGAGCGCCCGCGCCAGCATGAACCGGCGCTTCATACCGCCGGAAAGCCAATCGAATCGCGTGTCGCGCTTATCGTAGATGCCGACCTGTTTTAGCACCTCGTCGGCCTTCTCCTTCGCCTCGGATTTCGGGATTCCGTGATAGCCCGCCTTGTGTTCCAACACCTCTCGAATCGGGAAAAATCGGTCGACGTTGAACTCCTGGGGCGCGAGGCCGATTCTGTCACGCGCTTCGCGGTAGTCGTCTTCCACGTCCGCACCGAACACCGCGGCGGTGCCGCCGGATTTTTTCACCAGTCCGACGAGAATGTTGATGAACGTCGTCTTGCCCGCGCCGTTCGGGCCGAGCAGGCCGAAAAACGACCCCTCCGGAACGTCGAGCGAAACCCCCTTCAGCGCCCGAACATCCCCGTACTGTTTCTCTAGGTCCCGGATACGTATCGCAGAATCCATCGAAAACCCGTAGCGGACGGGCGCGGTTAAGCCTGCTGAACCGGGTCAGAGGTTCGCAAGCACGTCGTCCGCGTCGTCCAGATAGCATTCGAGATGCTCCTCCCCGTGGGCGAACGAGAGGTGGTGTCGTTTGTACGGGTTCGGCGTGAAGAAGTGCCCCCGTTCTCGCATTCCTCCAGCGAACTCGCGGAATTTCTCTTCGTCCAATCCGAGAATGTCCTCGTAGCTTTCCGGTTCTCCCGTCACCCCGAACTGGATGCTGAAGATGCTCCGATGGCCGACGACGCGACCCGGAACACCGCGGTCGGCGAGCAGGTCGCGAAGTCCGGCGCGGTAGTCGTCGCCGAGGTCGGTGACGTAACTCTGCACGTCTTCCTCGACGATGGTATCGATCGTCTCGCGCGCAGCGGCCAGTCCCGGCAGATTTCCGGAGTAGGTTCCGCTGATGACGACGCCGGATTTGTTGTCGCCGCCCGCCTGCGAGAGCAACTCTTCGCGGCCGCCGACCGCCGCAACCGGGTAGCCGTTACCCAGCGCCTTCGCCACGCAGGTCAAATCGGGTTTTACGCCAAACTCGCCCTGCGCGCCGTTCGGCGAGTGTCGGAATCCGGAAATCACCTCGTCGAAGATGAGGGGTACGTCGGCCTCCTCGGTCAGTTCGCGGAGGGTCTGCAGGAACTCCCGTCGGGGTAAAATACAGCCGACGGAGTGCGGAACCGGTTCGAGGATGACACCCGCGAGGTCGTCACCGTGGTCGCGGAAAACGTCCTCGACGGCTTTCGAATCGTTGAACGGCACTACGAGCGTGTTCTCCACCGCGGACGAAAGCATCCCCTCGGATTCGGGATACTGCTCGCCGAGGCCGTCTTCCGGCGGATAGACGCTCACGTCCACGTAATCGTGCCAGCCGTGGTAACAGCCCTCGAATTTGAGAATTTTCTCGTTGCCAGTTGCGGCGCGCGCGAGGCGAATAGCGTGGTAGGTCGCCTCGCTCCCGCTGTTGCAGAAGTTGACCTGCTCGACGCTCGGTAACTGTTCGACCAGTCGCTCGGCCACCTCGACTTCGAGCGGGGCCGTCCCGGCCCCGTAGAGAACGCCGCCGTCGATGGCTCTCCGGGCGGCGTCGTCCACCGAGTCGTAGGCGTGGCCGAGAATGATGGGGCCGAATCCGAGGTGATAATCCGTGTATTCGTCGCCATCGACCGTCGTGAGCGTCGCGTCCTTCGCGCGCTCGAAGGCGATCTCGCCCGTGCCGTAGGCCTGTGCCCGGAGGCCGGTCTGGGCACCGCCGGGAATAACGTTTCGGGCGCGGTTGACGATTCGTTCGCTCTCCGTCGCATCGCTCGTGGATTTCTGCGTCATAGCTGAAAGGAATTCGAGTTGGTGTTCGTCAGTCGTCGGTTGTCGGTGTCGCGACGCCACCGGTATCAGCACCGTCGGCGGGCCAAACCCCAGTCGTAAAGTCGATTGCGCCGTTCCACTTCGCCACGAGGGTCGTCACGGCGAGGTCGCCGGTGACGTTGTTCATCGTTCGAAGGCGGTCAAGTAGCGGGTCAACTCCCGCAACCATCGCGATGGGGGCCAGTGGAAGGCCGACCTGCTGAAACACGACGGTCATCATGATGAGGCTCGCGCTGGGAACGCCCGCGGTACCGATACTGGCGAGGAGTGCGGTAATGAGGACGCTGAACTGTTGTGCAAGCGTGAGCGACTCGCCGACCACGTTCGCCGCGAAGATGGTGGCGATACCGAGATACATCGCCGTTCCGTCCATATTGATGGTCGCACCGAGCGGGAGCGAAAAGCCGTACACGTCCTCATCAATGCCGAGGTTTTCGTCCGCGTTGGACATCGTCACCGGAAGTGTGCCGCTCGACGAGCGGATACTCAACGCGGTCATCATGGCATCTCGACTGCCTTCCACGAAGTCAATGGGTGACTTCCGAACGAGTCCGAGGAGGATGAAGAGGAAGTAAACGACCGATATTTGGATGGTGATGGCGATAGCGAGCGCGGCACAGAGTTTGAACAGAGAGACGATGGCATCGATGCCGATGTCCCCGAAGAGGGAGGCCATCAACGCGAACACGCCGATGACGCCGTACTCCATCACACCCCAGACGATTTTGAACATGACTTCGGTGCCCACCTCGACGGCGTTGAATATCGACTCGACGCCGGTTTCCATGGTCGAGCCTGGTTTCGCCTCGTCCCGTACCACCGTCAAACCGATACCAAAGACGAGGGAGAAGAAGATGATACCGAGCATCTGCCCCTCGGCCATCGCAGCTAACGGATTCTCCGGCACGATGTTGAGGAATACCTCACCGAGCGGTGGGGCTTGCCCTGGATCGACGTTGGCGCTTTGATCCAATTCGATTCCCACACCGGGGTTAATGACGTTACTTACACCGAGTCCGATGGCGATAGCGATCATCGTCGTAAAGAGATACAGCAGAACGACTTGGCCACCGACCTTGCCGAGATTCTGCGGCGAGAGGTTTCGGGCGGCCATGATGAGCGTAAAGACGACGATAGGGACGATAACCATCTTCAGCAGCCGGACGAACAGGTCGCCGAGCGGCTGGAGGCTTGTCGCTGGTTCGCCGACGACCACCCCGATGATGGAGCCGAGGACGAACGCGGTCGCGATTCGATAAATTATCGGCACCGACCGATATCGTTGCCACGCTCCGTATACTGTGCTATCCGTCATACTCTAACAATATACATAGATACCTCCCAAAACGGTTTCGGTTCCCTACAAAATGAGTTTAGGAAACTATGTATTGCAAATTAAATTTGGAAACTTACATTGTTATCCTGATGTCTTAATATCTTCTACCGTCCGGGAACTTCGACCTCTTTTTATCGTCGAGAGGCAGATTACGGTACAGAACCTAAGCGTTCGTTCTACTCATCGCATGTTCGTTCCGAATCGCCCCGCTCGTCTTCTCTTTCGCGTATTTCGGGTCGCTTGTCCGCCGTGGGGCGTACTCACTCTCGTTTCGCACTCGGATTCGTCACCGCGCCGTTCGCCGCCGAACCGAACGATTCTCCGTATTTGGCGAGGACGCCGGAGGTGTACGGTGGTTCTTCGGTCTCCCAGTCGTCCAATCGCTCGGCGAGTTCGTCGTCCGAGAGCGCGACGGACAGTTCCCGGTTCGGGATGTCAACCGTCACTTCGTCGCCGTCTTCAAGCACCGCAATCGGACCGCCGTCGCGGGATTCGGGCGCGACGTGGCCGACCATCGGGCCGCGGGTCGCACCCGAAAACCGCCCGTCGGTGAGGAGCGCCACGTCGTCCTCGTGGCCCTGTCCGACCACCGCCGCGGTGACACCGAGCATCTCGCGCATGCCGGGGCCACCGCGGGGGCCTTCGTTGCGGATGGCGAGCACGTCACCCGATTCGATGTGGCCCTCTTGGACGTACTTCATCGCGTCCTCTTCGTTCTCGAAAACGCGGGCCGGGCCGGTGTGGTGGAAATTATCGTCGCCGGTCACCTTCAGCACCGCGCCGTCCGGCGCGAGGTTGCCGGTCAGAATCTTGATCGCACCCTCGTCGTGGAACGGGTCGTCCGCGCGGCGGATGAACTCCGCGTCTTCGTTCGCCTCTCCCGTCACTCCCAGATAGTCGAGTTCCTCTTCGATGGTTCGCCCCGTCACGGTCATGGCGTCGCCGTGGACGTATCCCGAATCGAGCAGTCGGCGCAAAACGGTCGGCACACCGCCGATTTCGTGCAGGTCTTGCATCACCCGCGACCCGCCGGGTTGCAGGTTGACGATTTTCGGCGTCCGGCGCGAAATCTCGTCGAAATCGAGGATTTCGAGGTCGATTCCGGCCTCCGCCGCGAGCGCGAGCAGGTGAAGCACCGCGTTCGTGGAACCGCCCATCGCCACCTGCACCGCGATGGCGTTCTCGAACGATTTTCGGGAGAGGATGTCCGAGGGCTTCCTGTCGTTTTTCACCGCGTCTAAAACGAGTTCTCCGGCGCGTTCCGCGACTTCGTACCGTTCGTCGGATTCCGCCGGTGGACTGGCCGAACCGAGCGGCGCCAGTCCGATGGTTTCGCTGATGGAGGCCATCGTGTTCGCGGTGAACATTCCCCCGCACGACCCCGCGCCGGGGCAGGCGTCGTGTTCGAGTTCGACCAACTCCTCCTCGGTCATGTCGCCGTGGGCCACCGCGCCGACGCCCTCGAAGACGTTCTGAACGGTCACTTCGCGCCCCTCGTGTTCGCCGGGGAGAATCGACCCGCCGTACAGGAAGACGGTCGGCAGGTCGGTGCGGACGGCCGCCATCATCATCCCGGGGAGATTTTTGTCGCACCCCGCGACCGTCACGAGGGCGTCCATGCGCTCGCCGAACGCGACGAGTTCGACGCTGTCGGCGATGACCTCGCGTGAGATGAGACTCGCCTTCATCCCTTCCGTGCCCATCGAAATCGCGTCGGAGATGGTAATGGTGCCGAACTCGATGGGCATCCCACCGGCCGAATCGACGCCGTCGATGGCGGCGTCGGCCACGTCGTCCAGATGGACGTTACAGGGCGTGATGTCCGCCGCGGGGTTCGCAACCCCGACCATCGGAGAGGAGAGGTCGTCATCGTCGAACCCCATCGCCCGGAACATCGCCCGGTGCGGGGCGCGTTCCGGTCCCTCGGTAACTTCCCGACTTCGCAAGCTTTCGTCCTTCTCGCCGCTGTTGCTCATAACTGTGGGTAAGGGTGGCGCGGGGGGTTAAAGACTTGCCAAGCGACAGACCTTGCTGTCGAATCGGTCGGACGGAAAATCACGTGGCGAACTGCTGTGGACGAGCGAAGCTAGATTGGTGCCGACGCTCGAACTGAACGAATCGTGGACTGACGACCTGCTCGTCGCAGGCGACCCGACCCACAGCGGATGCGTGGCCTTGCGGGACGTCACGGTGCGCAGTCAGTTCGCCAGTAAGGGAGTCCCGGTCGATGACGGTGACCGCGTCGAATTCGTCGGCGAGAATGCGGGCCGTAAACGGTCCTGCCATCCCTGCGCCGATCACCACTGCGTTCCCACCCTGTTTCGACAGTCGGTCACTGTCGTACCGCGAAACGGTTGTAAGGTCATAACGACCACACTTCCCACTAGTGAACCTCGCGCAGTGGTATGCTAAATTTTGTCACACAACTCTTCGAATCGGCTACTCCAGTTCGGACAAAATCTCGCCTGTCAGTTCTCGGGCCTGTTCTACGTGTCCATCCGCTTTTTCACTCCCCGTCTCATCGACGTGCGAAAGTAGTTCGTTCGCCTGCGACACGCGCTTCTCCACGACTGATTCTGGCGCGTTCCTCGCGTCCCCGACGACCGCTTCCGCTTCTCCGAGATATTGGCTCGGTCTGGTCGCCACTGGCAGGGAGGCAGTCGCTTCGAGGTGGCTGTGCAAATCGACGACGAGTTGTTGAATATCGGTGATACTGGCGGTTCGAGGACGACTCCCTTCGGTGTGTCGCTCCGCTTTTCTCCCCTATTCTCCCTCGCCCGTTTCGATGGGCGCGCGAACCAGATTCCCCCACTCCGTCCACGACCCGTCGTAGTTCCGCACGTCGTCGAATCCGAGCAGTTCGTAGAGCGCGAACCATTCGATCGAGGAGCGTTCTCCGACCCGGCAGTAGGCGATAACTGATTCCTCGCCGTCAACGTCGTGACCTGCGTAGAGGTCGCGCAGTTCGTCGGCGGATTTGAATCGACCGTCGTCCGCGAGGACTTGCGCGACCGGGACGTTGCTCGCGCCAGGGATATGCCCCGCGCGCTGGGCCGTCTCGTTCAACCCTTCCGGGGCGATGATTTCGCCCGTGAACTCCTCCGGCGAGCGAACGTCAACGAGGGGCAGTCCGGACTCGATTGCCTTGTCCACGTCGTCCTTGTACGCCCGAATCCCCTCGAACGGACCGCGGGCGTGGTACTCTACCGCCGGATGGTCGGGCTCCTCGTCGGTGAGTTCGTGATCGTTTTCGACCCAGTAATCCTTCCCGCCGTTCAGCACGCGGGCGTCCTCGTGGCCGTAGTATTTGAACTCCCAGTAGGCGAACAGCGCGAACCAGTTCGGAATCCAGCCGTCGCCGTAAAACACGACGGTCGAATCCGCGCTGATTCCGGCGTCGCCAACCACGTGCTCGAAATCCTCCTTTTTCAGAATGTCGCGCTCCGTTTCGTCGGAGAGGTCTTCGTCCCACTGCATCCCGATTGCGCCGGGAATGTGTCCCTCGTCGTATCGCGACGGGAAGTCGCTGTCCGGGGATTCGGGGCTGTTCACTTCCACGAGCCGATACTCCGGGTCGTCGCTTTGGAACTCCTCCGCGTGGTCTTCCACCCATTCCGCCGAGACGAGTACGTCGTTTGCGTAGTCTGGCATCGAGGGATGGACGACGGTGAGCAGTAAAACGTTCGCGGCCGGTTCGTCGCCGCGCCATCTGAAGTCCGATTTTCTGTCGCGTAACCGGTAGAACTACTTCGATAACGCGCGTCGATTTGGGTATGGCTCTTGGGACGGTGCGCGAGACGGTGGCAGTCCTCCGCGAATCGCGGGCGGCGATTTGGGAGGGTCGAGCTGCGATTCAGGAGGGAAGGTCGGAGCTCGAATTGCGATACAAACGTCGAAAACGACAGGTCGAAAACGTAGAACGGGTCATCGAACTACTCCGGTCGGACGGCCCGGACACCGACGTTCAGCGTCTTTTCGCCGCGTTTTCCTTCGGTGACGACGCCAACCGTCGGGACGGATACGACACTGGA
The DNA here is from genome assembly GCF_020700235.1 of Haladaptatus pallidirubidus. Taxonomy (GTDB): domain Archaea; phylum Halobacteriota; class Halobacteria; order Halobacteriales; family Haladaptataceae; genus Haladaptatus; species Haladaptatus pallidirubidus. The sequence goes on from NZ_CP085301.1 coordinate 3,067,481, forward strand.
CGAAAGATGCGCTAACGCTTTTCGGTTCTCTCCGCGCCCCCGCCGAACACGTATTGAATACCATCGTAAAACTGGAAATATTGTCAAAGACGTATCTAAAACCCCGGTGAATGGTCGATTTTCAAAAATTCATTTCAAGATAGGAAATGATATATTCTGACTTAGGAACTAATATCGGCAAATGCCCAATATAATCGGTATGTTTATAAAGAATTCCTCGTATCTCTTACGTGCAGGAGATATTGTTAATGTCCGAGGATACACCGAAGCACGGCATGGGAGACCCCGACTACGAGAACGAAGACGGAGAGAAAAAGACGCTCACGACGAACTCCGGGGAGCCGGTTCCCGACAACCAGAACTCCCGAAGTGCTGGTCCTGAAGGTCCCCTCCTCATGGAGGACTACCACTACTTTGAAAAGATGGCGCAGTTCAACCGGGAAGAAATCCCGGAGCGCATCGTCCACGCGAAAGGGGGCGGCGCGTTCGGGACGTTCACCGTCACGAACGACGAAATCAGCGACTACACGATGGCGGATATGTTCTCCGAGGAAGGCAAGGAAACCGACCTCGTCGTCCGTTTCTCCACGGTCGCCGGTTCGCGCGGTGCGCCCGACACCGTCCGCGACCCCCGCGGATTTGCGGTGAAGTTCTACACCGAGGAAGGAAACTGGGACATGGTCGGTAACAACACGCCGGTCTTTTTCATCCGCGACCCCTCGAAGTTCCCCGACTTCATCCACACGCAAAAGGAAGTGCCCGGAAGCGGCCTGAACGACCCGACGCCGCAGTGGGACTTCTGGTCGCTCTCGCCCGAATCGCTCCACCAGATTACGACGCTGTTCAGCGAGCGCGGCATTCCCGCCTCGTGGCGGCACATGAATGGCTACTCCAGCCACACGCTCTCGCTCTACAACGACGAGGGCGAACGCTACTGGGTCAAGTTTCACTTCAAAACCGACCAAGGAATCGAGAATCTCGACCCCGAGAAAGCGAAGGAACTCGCCGGAGAGAATCCACACTACCACCGCGAAGACCTCTGGACGGCCATCGAAGAGGGCAACTACCCGACGTGGACGCTCAAGGTGCAGATTATGCCCGAGGAGGAGGCAGAAGAGTACGATATCAACCCGTTCGACCTCACCCGCGTCTGGCCGCACGACGACTACCCGCTCATCGAAGTCGGAACGATGGAACTCAACGAGAACCCGGACAACTTCTTCCAAGACGTCGAGGAGTCCGCGTTCTCACCAGCACACGTCGTCCCCGGCATCGCCCACAGTCCGGACAAGATGCTGCAGGGTCGCATTCCGTCCTACGACGACGCCCACCGCTACCGCCTCGGCGCCAACTTCGAGGACATCCCGGTCAATCAACCGAAGAACGCGGAGAAGGCGAACTACCACCAGAACGGCTTCATGCGCTCGGACGGCAACAACGGTGCCGGGCCGAACTACGAGCCGAACAGCTTCGGCGGCCCGGTCGAAAAACCGGAAGTCGAACAGCCGCCGCTGAACATTTCGGGCGATGCGGACCGCTATGAAATGCAAGAGCGCATCGACAATTACAAGCAACCAGGTGACATGTTCCGCGACGTCATGTCCGAAGAACAGCGCGATCACCTGATGGACAATTTCGCGGACAGCATGGAACCCGTGGACGAAACCATCCAGAGGCGTCAACTCGCGCACTTCTACAAGGCCGACCCCGACTGGGGTCGTGGTGTCGCCGAGCGACTCGATCTGGACATCGAGGACGCCGTCGATGACGAACTCCTCGAAGCCGACGACGACGAAGTCGCGGAAGCGCCCGTCGTCGCCGAACTGCTGGACTAACCCGACGCAAACTCCGCTTTTCTGGTTGTGCCGACACAACGATCATGGAGTCGCTATTTTTCATCCGAAGGAAAGAATAATATATTGACGTTTCGGAGTGTGGTTCGATGACAGACGATTTTTCGCTCGAAGAACTCGCTCGCCTTCCGGAGTTCAATCACCCCGCGGCATCTCCGGATGGCGAACAAGTTGCGCTCTACTACGACGGCACCGGCAGAAACGAACTCCACGTTATCGACGTTGAAACCGGCGAGGTGAGACCGGTGAGCGACGGAGAGGTGCCGCGAAACGCGCGTTGGCCGTTCATGTGGGCACCCGACGGCGAATCGATCTATTTCCACCGCGACGACGCGGGCGACGAACAGAACGACATCTGGGAAATCGACCGCAATGGAAACGTTGCTCCCGTCGTTGAGGATTCGGCTCAATGTGTTCTCGCCGACGTTCGCGGAGACGAACTGCTCTACATCAGCAGCGCCGACGGGCAGATGAACCTCCATCGCTACGACCGAGAAACGGAAACAAGCAAGCGATTAACCAACCATGAACATGCAGTTTGGAACGCCGCGTACAGTTCCAACGGAACCCGAATCGCGTACACGACGAACGAATCAGAGAACCAGAACAACGATGACGTGTACGTGGCCGACGCAGATGGGTCTGACGCGCGAAACCTCGAACTCGGAACCGAGGGAAGCGAAACCAGATTCGTGGATTGGTCGCCCGACGGAACTCGACTGCTCTTCTCGGACAACACCGCGGACAAAACCCAGTGTGGCGTCTACGACCTCGAAGCAGACGAAATCGAGTGGTTCGGGAAAAACGAATTCGTCGAAACCCCGGTTGCATTCCGGTCCGACGGAAGCGGCTTTCTCGCACTTCGAACGCGGGACGCCGTAATCGTCCCGCTCGTCTACGATGTCGAGGAGGGAAAAGCGACCGAACTCGACCTGCCCGAAGGGGTTGCGTCTTTCCCCGAATACGGGGATTCAGCCCTGCTCGGCGATGGTCGTCTGCTCATCGAGCAGACGACGCCGACACAACGCCCCGCCCTGCTCGTTCATGACCTCGAATCGAGCACGACAGAAACGCTCCTCGAACCAGAGTACGGCGATATCGACCCCGATTCGTTTACCGACGCGGAGTACATTTCCTTCGAATCCCATGACGAACTAGAAATCGGCGGTCTACTGTACGACTCGGGTGAACGACCCTCTCCGGCAGTTGTGGACATTCACGGCGGCCCATCGTCGCATGACCTTCGAGAGTTCGACTACCGCGCACAGTTCTTCACGAATAAGGGCTACACCGTTCTGCAAATCAATTACCGCGGTTCGATTGGCCGCGGACGCGAGTTCAAAAATAGCCTCATCGGCGACTGGGGTGGCGCCGAGCAAGCCGACATCGCCGAAGGCGTTCGGTGGCTTGGCGAGAAGGAGTGGATTGACGAAGACCAAACTGTCGCCTACGGTGGATCCTACGGCGGCTACAGCGCCTACTGGCAAATGGTGCAGTATTCGGAACTGTACACTGCAGGTATCGCGTGGGTTGGTGTAACCGACCTCCACGACATGCACGAAAACACGATGCCGCACTTCCAGACCGGCCTGATGGAGAAGTATCTGGGCGACCCCGAGGAGAACCACGACCTGTACCGCGAGCGAAGCCCCATCGAGTACACCGAAAACCTGAGCGCGCCACTGCTGATGGTGCACGGCGTCAACGACCGTCGGGTGCCCGTCTCACAAGCCCGACTGTTCCGTGACAAGCTCGAAGAAGACGGATTCGTGGAGGGCGAGGACGGCGATTTCGAGTACGAAGAACTCGGCGATGAGGGACACGGAAGCACCGATATTGAACAGAAAATTCGCTCTCTCGAACTCGTGGACGATTTCCTCGAACGGCGAGTTTCGACGGAGTGAGTCAGGGTAGAACCGCCAATCCTCGCGCCGTCTGGCGTTCGAACTCGGCTGGCCACTCTAAGACCAGTTCCTCCCACGTCGTCCCTGCGTCCTCGGTTCGGAAGACCCCGCGGTTTGTGACGGCGTACACGTCCGCTGCCGACTCCTCGACGGCGAATACGGCCCGAGTAACCCCTTCGCCGGTCGGTAGTCCGTCGAGTCGTTCCCACGGTTCGCCGCCCCGTTTCCGGTAGATGTACGATTCGGCGGCGTCGGCGTTGTGCGCGGTTCGCGGCCCGGTGGCGCTCGAAACGAGAACCGTGTCCGAGTCGTCCGGCGCGGCCGCGACGCTCCAGCAGTAGCGATGGTCGAGTCCGTCTTGGGGATACTCCCACGCCTCCCCGCCGTCAGTCGACTCCGCGTAACCGTCCCCCGCGGCCGACCAGACGCGGTTCGGCGCGTCGGGGTGGGTTGCGAGCGAGTGATTGTCTCTGCGTGAATCCGGAACGCGGTCTTCCCACGTCTCGCCCGCGTCGTGGGTCTGGACGAGCGCGCCCGCTTCGATGCCGACGTAGAGGTGTTCCGGGTCGTGCGGGTCGGGTTCTATCCAGCGAACGTGGTGGGTGTGCGGACGCGGCGGAAACGACCAGTTGGGTTCGGAGGGAAGGTCGGTTACTCCCTCTCGTTGCTCCCACGACTCGCCGCCGTCTCGGCTTCGGTACACTCGACTCGGTTCGGTACCGACCCAAACTGTCTCGGGATCGGTCGGGTCGATGGCGAGCGACATCACCGATTCTCGAATCGTCTCGCTTCCGACCGAGTGAAACGTTTCTCCCCCGTCGTCGCTTCTGAACAGTCCGGCGTCGAAGGTTCCGCAGAAAATGCGGTCGGGCGTCGCGGCGACGCACTCCAAGTCGTGGTCGTCCAACCGAATCTCACTCGTTCTATCTTCGTCGGCGACCAGCAGTCCGCCTCGCATCGCGGCGTACAGTTCCATAACTTTGGCTACGTGCTGTAGATGCCTCAATCTATGGTCGGTAATCGCATCGTGGTGTTTCCGCGAATCTCAGTTAGCGATTCGCCGGACTGCGACTCCCGAGTTCGAGACGAATCGACTGGAAGACTGTTAGTAGTCCCAGCAGGGACACGAGAAGTGTCCCCGGTGTCTGCGCGTCGGACCAGTCCGGCGTCTGTGTGTGGTCGAAGTAGTAGTACGTCTCGTCCTTTTTGACGGCTTCGGGCGGAAGCTGCTCTTTTGACTCGAACGTGTACTCCTTCCCTTCCATCGCACCCTGTACGGTCTTCCGGTCGTTCGGCGATAGTTCCGCGAAGTTCTGCCACGGTCGCCCGTCCGGCGACTCCTTGGACTGTCCGATGGATTCGTAGCGGTAGTCGTAGTCCGCGAAGACGAAGAAGCAAAAGACTCCGGCGACCATGAGGATCAGGCCGGTAAAAAAGAGGGCAAACTGTTTGTTGGAGACCATATTTGACGGTTCTCGGTTGACGGTATATGTCTTCTGTTCATAAATTTAATTACACGATGAAAATATGATGTGGTACATTTCTCCCGGTTATTCTCATGAGATCACAGTTTTGAACTCTATTTCTACATTTCCTCCTGTTTCACCTTCCCTTCGTTTCGCGTGATATATCCCGCGACGCGGTTGCGAACGTCCTTCGACGTGATATTCGTCAGTTTCGAGACGCTCTTTTTGTTCCGGTCGAAATCGTCGGTAAACGCCTCGGGGTACCGCTCTAACAACATGTCTCCTACTTTCTTCACGTAGGCTGGTCGGACTGGCATCGAAAACGGACTCAACGCTGTGAAACAAAAGGATTTGGGTCGGTTCGGCGTTGAAACTTTACTACTGTGTCACTTTTTCGCTGAACTGCTCGCGAACTTTCTTTATTTTCGGCCCGGCGTTTATCGTGCAGTAGGCGTCGTTGGGGTTCTTCTCGAAGTAGTCCTGATGGTACGCTTCGGCCTCGTAGAACGTCTCCAGCGGTTCGACCTCCGTGACGATTGGGTCGTCGTACGCGTCGGCGGATTCGAGCTGGTCGATGAACGTCTCAACGATTTCTTTCTGCTCGTCATCGTGGTAGTAGACGGCGGAACGATACTGCGTTCCTACGTCCGGTCCCTGCTTGTTGAGCGTCGTCGGGTTGTGGACGGTGAAGAACACTTCGAGCAGGTCGTCGTAGCGTATCGCCGCCGGGTCGTATTCGACCTGAATAACTTCTGCGTGTCCCGTCTCGCCCGAACAGACTTCCTCGTAGGTCGGATTTTCGACCGACCCGCCAGCGTACCCCGACGTGACCGATTTCACTCCGTCCAGTTCCTTGAACGCGGCTTCGGTGCACCAGAAACAACCGCCCGCGAGCGTCGCTTTTTCAGTCATATCGATACCTTGGCGTCCGAGCTGTTAAGGCTCTCCGGTGGCGGCCAGTTCTGTGACCTCCCAAAGGCGACAGAACTGGATATCCCCTCGTCTACCTCCCGTTTGAACGAAATGAACGGTGTATCGATCGGTTCGCTATTCGTCCAACAGATCGGAGGCGGTGATGACGTTCACGTCCCGCTTTTCGACGTGTTCCAGCAGGGATTCGAAATCGCTCTCGTTGATGTCGTTTCCGACTTCGTGAAACAGCGGGACGACGAGTTGTCCGTAGTCGCTGGCGTAGTCGATGAACTGCTTTGTCTCCTCTACGTTCTTCCCGTTCACCCGGGAGACGATGGTGTCTTTACGCGCAAGGGGCACGGCGTTCGGCCCGCCGCCGAAACTGAACACCGTGTCGTAGTATTCGCGCGCTAGGTCGAACGTGTTTGCCCCGAGAACGTTTTTCGGAACGAGGAGGTGGCGCGCGCCGTCCTCGAAGCCGCGGTCGTGGAGAAAGTCTTGCGTCTTTTTCATGAGCGCTTCCTGCTCGTCCGGCGAATAGTCCGAAAAGTAGCTGGCTTGGACGTTGGGATGGGCAGAGATATCCCACCCGTTGTCGGCCATAGACGCTAGTTGGTTGTCCGTCAGTCGGTCGTCGCGCCCGATGCTTTCTGGGATGACGCCTTCGACGCCGGCGAAGCCGTACTCCTGCATCAGTTCGTAGGCGCGATAATGGCTGGAGTGGCTGTCGTCGAAGGTGAATATGACCGAACCGGTCTCCGGGCGAGAGTCAGTTCGAAGGTCGTCCACCAGGAACTCAATTGGCTCGTTGGTGTTGATATCGACCGGTCGGGCAACGATACGGATTTTCTCCACCGACGAGAGGTCAGCACCTTTTTCGACGCCGGTGACGCCGAAATTGACCCGAATCCAACGGTTTTTCGGCCCGAGCAGGGTTCGTTTCAGTTGAACGGTGCGGTCGCCGTCGGGCGCGTGGAGTTCGATGGCTATTTTGAAAAAGTCGTGATTCACAGCCTTGACCGCCATCGAGAAATTGGTTCCCCGGAGATCTGTCCCGGAAATATCCCGGATAATGTGACCCTCGTTCGTTTTTCCGCTGCCGACGACGTGCGCGCACTGCGACCCTTCGTAGGCGTCGGTCGATTTCGACAGCGACCCCTGTCGTTCGACCGCCTGCCAATCGCCGAGGTTTTCGAAATCGTCGGCAATTTCCCTTAGCGGGGTCGATTTACCTTCTCGGCGTCTCTCCTGTTCGTCGTCGGTATCCGTCGGTAACGGTGCGTTCTCGGCGAGCGAGGAACAGCCTGCAAAATTCAGGGCACCAACCGTAGCGACGAACGCTCGTCGCGTCTGTCGAGTCATCTCTAATTCGTTCAACGAACACTCGGTATATTCTTATGGACTGTTTAATCTGAGCCTGATTTGTTGCCACGAAATACGGATATAGATGCTATAATTTGTGGTATGCTACCGAGGCTTTCTATTTCAAGCGGAGCACTTATATAGCTCCTCCACTAACAATACGTTAGCGAGTGTGGCGTCGGTCGCGTATTTCTACCGGCGTCGATTCCCTCCATTCCGATTATGAGTACGAGAAACAAACAGAACGAACAGCCGGTCGTAGCGAATACCGAACGAGAAGAGGAACGAGAACAGGAAAACGTCTGTCCGGAATGCGGCGGCACCCTCATCGCCGACGAAGAACACGCCGAAACCGTCTGTGCGGACTGCGGTCTCGTCGTGGAAACCGGAGGGATAGACCGCGGCCCGGAGTGGCGCGCATTCGACGCGAGTGAGCGGGATTCGAAATCCCGCGTCGGTGCGCCGACCACGAAGATGATGCACGACGAGGGGCTGTCGAGCAACATCGGCTGGCAGGATAGGGACGCCCACGGACGAACGTTGAGCTCCCGCCAACGTGAGAAGATGCAGCGGCTCCGTACGTGGGACGAGCGGTTCCGCACCCGAAACAGTAAGGAGCGCAACCTCAAGCAGGCGCTCGGCGAAATCGACCGCATGGCCAGCGCCCTCGGCCTGCCGAAAAACGTTCGGGAGATGGCCAGCGTCGTCTACCGGCGGGCGTTGAACGAAGACCTCCTACCGGGTCGCTCCATCGAAGGCGTGGCGACTGCGAGCGTGTACGCCGCGGCGCGCCAGGCCGGTGTTCCCCGAACCATGGACGAAGTTGCAACGGTCAGCCGAATCGACGAGATGGAGTTCAAACGAACCTACCGCTACATCGTCCGCGAACTCAGCCTCGAAGTGAGACCGGCAGACCCGGAACAGTATCTCAACCGATTCGAGAGCGAGTTCGATCTCGATTCCGCGACGAAACGCCGCGCCCACGAGCTTCTCAAAACGGCGAAGGAGGCGGGCATCATCAGCGGAAAATCACCCGTCGGCCTCGCGGCGGCGGCGCTGTACGCGGCCAGCCTCATCGAAGGAGAAGGATTGACCCAAGACGCCGTGGCTCAGGTCGCGGACGTGAGCACCGTTACGATTCGCAACCGCTACCACGACCTGCTGACCGCGGCGGGCGAAACAGACGCGCTTCCGACGAGCGCGACGCCCGAGAGCGCGTCGGCGTAATCACGGACGGTTCGAAAGGTGATAACCGCGCGAAACACGAGAATTCCGATTTTCGGAATCCTCGCCCGCTCCGGGTCGAATATCCGCTAAATCGCCTTCCGTCGGTGCGTTTACGATGGTCACGGTTCGTCCGTCGCGGACGATTCGGAAGGCGTCCGCGAATTCTCCGTTTTCGATGATCCACGCGCCGGATTCGGTTCGTGTCGCGTTCTGTCCTCGGAGCAAGTCACGATAGGCGCGCTGGAACTCGATCGCATCACGATTCGTGTCCCACGCGGTTCGCCAGACGTAGCCGCGTTTGTCGCCCTTGCGGTACGGCCAGAGTCGGTCGTTCGCCCATCCGTCCGAGGGAACGCTGGTATAGTTGAAGCTGTCGTACTCTCCGAATTCGGGATTTTGGAACGTCTGCCACCGGATAATCGGGATGTCGTAGGCTCTTCCCTGGTACCAGAACATCGTGTAGATACCTGTTTCGCCGACGGTTTCCGAACCGTTCTCGCCCTTTTCGCCGTAGAGTTCCCAGCCGTTTCGTGCCTGCTCGCCGAGTCGAAGCGTCCTCGGAGGGTCGTTTCGCTGATTGGGGTCGATAACTTGCTCCGAACTGTTCGGCGGATTGCGGTACTCCTGTTGAAGCGCCCGCCAACCGCCTGAATCGACCTTCGACGCGACGTACGCCGGGCCGTCGGAGTACGGTTGGATGAGGCTGACCTGCATGGCGAGGTTGAAATTCGGAAGCGAACCGCCGCCGTAAGGCGTTTCTTCGCGCGGGGAACCGGGCGTCTCCACGCACTCCCACTCGTCGCCACAGCGTTGGATGTACCGTTGTTCGACGTAGGACGCTTCGCCCTCCGTCAGGCCGTCGTTCGCCCGCTGGCCGTCCAGCGTTTCGGCTTCGAACTGGGACGAAGCAAGTCCGACCTGCTGGTCTTGCAGGGCGTGCGTGAGTTCGTGAACCAACGTCGCGTTGTCGATGACGAGGTCGTCCTCGGCGATGACGTAAATCTCGTCCTGTCCGGGGAGATAGAATCCCGCGACTCGTTGTTGATACAGTCGCGTTTGCTGACGGGCCGCATCCGTCCGTTCACCCGTGGCGAACAGCGCTTCCCAGATTTGGTTCTCCCAGGCGCGTTGACTCTGCGTGTACTGGCTCTCGAACTGGGAGCGAATCAGTTTTTGGTACTGCGCTCGCCGGAGCGAATCGACCTCCACCGGGCGTGCGAACTCCTGATTCCGGATAAATTCGACCCGCGCCATCGTCCGGTTCACGTACGCTTCCCGTTCTTCGTCGCTCAAGCCGTCGCTCTGGTCAACCGAGATGCTCTCGTTGTGCCAGTAGCCGTTTTCCCAGCCGATAACGTCGGATTGCGGGTCGGGTCGCTGATTTTGATTTACGACGCTCGCATCGACACTGGCTATCCCGTTGCCGACGACGGCATCGCCGTTTTCGACCAAGTCCGCGCCTGCATTCGCGAGGGAATCCCCATTCACGCCGCCAGCGTCCATAGTTGCGAACACCGGCGCGGCACACACGAGCAAAACGACGCAAACTACCCCCACACCTCGCATAATTGTGACACGGACGCGAGGAGCATAACGGTTAACCGTTGCGTTACGCCCCCGCTGCGATTGGATTTGCGGCCATTCGAACGAACGTTCATTTGCGGCGACGGACGAAATTCCGCCCACGCGCTTTTCAGCCATTAAGACGAAACTTGTCCGATGAACATTCGCGAACTAACTGCGACCGATACGGAGCGCGTGCGGGAACTGGTTGAAAGCACGATGACGACATCGTACGCGCTCAGTCCACAGCAGATAAAGACGCTCGCCGACGAGCAGTTCGGCGAGGAGCGATTAACGCGACAGGTCGAAACCCCGGAGACGGTCATCCGCGTCGCGGACAGCGAGGAGTGGGACACGATAGTCGGCGTCGTCGTCGGCGAACGCGAAGACGAGACGGGAGAGGTCAAATGGCTGCTCATCGACCCGGAGCATCAAGGCAAAGAAATCGGCCGAAAGTTGTTCGAAACCGCTATCGACGCGCTGCGCGAGCAGGGTGCGAAACGACTGCAGGCGACGGCCCTCGAAAGCAACACGGAAGGTCATCAGTTTTTCGAGCGATTCGGTTTCGAGGAAGCGGAGCGTAGACAAGTGGAAATTGGCGACGAGTCGGTCGTCGAGTACGTGTACAAGGAGTCCCCGTCGAACGGGGAAACGACCGCGGATTCGCGAGAAGCGGACGCAGAGACGGATGCGGTCGCGGACGCGAGCGAAGTCGAAAATGACGATCTCCCGAACACGGAATCGAGCGACGGAAAAACGACCGTAACGACCGACGACGAGCGAGTGTACCTCGACCTCGACGCGGAGCAATCGGGAACCGAGGGCGCGTTCTTCACCGCCTATACCGACGAAAACCACGGCGAGCAGTTCGGTTACTACTGTAGCAACTGCGGGTCGCTGAACACCTCGATGGACAACGTCGAACGAATCGAGTGCAAAGAGTGCGGCAACACCCACGTATCGCGCTCGACCGAGGAGTACGACGACTCGTATCTGTAGCGGACAGTAACGACAAGGAGACAGAAAGCCTAAGTTTTCAATCCCGCTACTTGCTACCGTGGACTCCGATACCGCCCGTACCCTCGTTCTCGCTCTCCTCTGCGTACTCGCTATCGCTCTCGCCGCCGCGACGCTGAACAACGCCGTCACGACCGATGGCGGCGGTGGCGGCATCGGTACGGGAACTGGCCCGAGTTTTGGTTTCGAAGAGGATGATGACCCCTCGAACAGGGACGGGGCTGAAAGGGGCGGACTGTCATCACCGTTTGAGTTTCCGTGCTATCCGACTCTCGACTCACCCACTGCGATAGCGCTTCTCCTCGGTGTATTCTTGTTCGTCGCGGGAATCGGATACCGGCGGATGGGTACTCTCGGAGCTATCGCCGTCATCGGTCCTGTCGGCATCCCGCTGTTGCTTCTCCACGCCCTGTTGACCGCGTGCACGGTACCGTCCGGTGGCAAAAGCAGTTCACCTTTCTCGATGAATTTGAGTTCTTCCCTACCGGGCGGTGGTTCCCTCGGTTCGGCCGACGGCACGACGAGCGTGACGACGCCCTCCGCGGTGCTGTTCGTCGTTCTCGGAATCGCCCTCATCGGCGCGCTCGCCCTGCTCGTAAAGAGTTCCAGCGGGAACGAACCGGAAACGGCGTCGGTCGAGGAAGCACCCGGAGAGGAGGACGTCGCCGCGGTCGGACGCGCGGCGGGCGACGCGGCGGACAGAATCGAGTCCGACGCGAGCGTCGAAAACGAAGTGTACCGCGCGTGGCGCGAGATGACGACGCATCTCGACGTTTCAGACCCGAAATCGAGTACGCCGGGCGAGTTCGCCGCGGCCGCTGTGGAGGCCGGAATCGCCCGCGAGGACGTAACGGAACTAACCAACATCTTCGAGGAAGTGCGATACGGCGGCGAAGATGCGACCGGCGAGCGCGAAGGGCGGGCCGTGGCCGCCCTTCGTCGAATCGAGCGAACCTACGCGGAGGACGACGAATGAAAGACCGACCGCTGGTAACCGTCGTCGGCATCCTCGCAATCGGAGGAGGGCTTGCGGTCGTATTCGCCCCAGAACTCGCCGGATTCCTTTCGGCGGGTGCGATTTTCGTGAAACTCGTGGGTGTGCTGACGCTCGTCCAGGGACTGCGCGTCGTCCAAGGCAGACGAAATCGCGACCTCTTGCAGGCCGAAACCGGCGACCCGGAGACGAACGTAACGCTCCCCACGCCAGGAACCGAATTCGACGAGCGACTCCTGAAAGTCCATTCCGGGGCGCGAAAGGAGCGGTTCCGCGCGCGAAAAAAGATCAGGGCTACTCTCGAATCTTCGCTCGTCGAAGCAATCGTTCAGCGTGAAGGGTGTTCGAGGGACGAGGCGCGGGCGCAGGTGGAAACCGGTGAGTGGACGGACGACGACGAAGCCGCGGCCTTCCTCGGCGGGCCGTCCGCACCGCGTCGGTCGTGGCGCGAGTGGTTCCGCCAGTCGCTCGGCGGACAGACGACGTTCCAGCATCGCGCGCGCCGAACCGCCGACGCAGTGTCCGAATACGTGGAGGAAACCCGATGACGGTTCGAGAGACGAACCGCTGGTACGGCGTGAGCGCAATCGCGCTCCTCGCCGCGGCGGTGGGAACGATATTCGGGAGCCCGGAGGCGCTTCTCGCGGGTGTAATCGGCGTCGCGTTCGCGGCTTACGCCCGAACTGCGACGCCGCCATCCACGAACCTCGATTTGACGAGAACCGTCGGCGACTCCGAACCACAACCCGGCGACGAAATCCGAATCGAGGTGACGGTCGAAAATACGGGAGAAAAAACGCTCCCCGACATCAGAGTCACCGACGGCGTCCCGGAAGGACTGCGAGTGACCGCGGGGTCGCCCCGTCTCGGAACCGCACTCCGCCCCGGCAAGAAGGCGGTGTTTTCCTACACCGTCGAGTCGGTTCGCGGCGAACACGCCTTCGACCCGGCGCAGGTGTTGGCCCGCGATTTCAGCGGCGCGGTCGAACGCGAGTTCGAACTCGCGGGCGAAACGACGATTACCTGCACGCCGCACTTCGAAACCACGGCGGAGGACGTTCCCCTTCGCGAACAGACGATTCGACACACAGGCCAGATTGCGACCCGCGAGGGCGGAACCGGCGTCGAGTTCTTCGCCACCCGGGAGTATCGCCCCGGCGACCCGCTCTCGCGCATCGACTGGAAGCGAAAGGCGCGAACCGGCGAACTGACGACGGTCGAATTTCGAGAGGAACAAACCGCGACGGTCGTCCTGCTCGTGGACGTTCGCGCCGACGCCTATTTGACGCACGACTTGGACGACCCCGGTGCCGTCGAACACTCGATTCGAGCCGTCGGCGATGCCTTTAGTGCCCTGCTCGACAACGGTGACCGGGTCGGAATCGCAGCGTTCGGTCCCGAAGAACTGTGGCTTTCGCCCGGAACCGGCGAGTACCACCGAGCGGAGGCGAGAGAACTGCTCTCGCACGCACCGGCATTTTCACAAAAGCCGCCCGAGGGAGCGTTCTACTCCACCCTGAAACTGCGATGGCTGAGGCGACGACTGCCGTCGGACGCACAGGTGGTGTTCTTCTCGCCGCTCTGCGATCCCTTCGCCCCGGAAATCGCCCGACGACTCGACGCCACCGGCCACGCCGTGACCGTCATCAGTCCCGATCCGACGACCGACGCGACGACGGGTCAGCGACTCGCGTGGGCGGAACGTCGGCGTCGGCTTCAGTCGCTCCGAGCGAGCGGCATCCGAGTCGTGGACTGGGACACCGACGATTCGCTCGGAATCACGATGGCCCGGGCGAACCGGAGGTGGCGACGATGAGCGAGACGGAGTCAAAGATGGTCGAAAAAGAGCCGGTGGAAATCGACGCGACGGACGGGAGTAAAACGGCGTCGAACGCGGCAGAAGGGGATACAACCGAGACGGATTCGGAAACCGAATCGAAGCCGCAGACAGCCGAAATCGACCGCTCGCCCGCCCGCGTGAGCCAACTGCTCGCCATCATTGCGGCGTCGGTTGCCTTCGGAACGAGCGCGTTCTTCGGCACTGTCGGCTCGGTCGGCGGCGCGCTCGGCCTTGCGCTGGTCGCGCTCGGCGTCGTTCGCGGATCGCGCAGGGCCGTTACGATTGGAAGCTTTTCCCTTCTCGTCGGAGTATTAGACGGGGGCGTAGCCGCCGCACCGGCCGAACTACTGATTCCCGGTACGATGGCCACCGTGCTGGCGTGGGATTTCGGCGAACAGGCCATCAACGTCGGCGAGCAGTTGGGTCGGGAGGCGGACACCCAAACCCTTGAAATCATGCATGCCGCGGCGAGCACCGTGATTGCGATTTCCGCGGGCGGTGTCGGCTACGCGATGTATCTGCTCGGAAGCGGCGGGCAACCGATGACCGCATTGGTGTTCCTGTTGATTGCGGCACTTGCGCTGACGTCGGCACTGCGGGCGTAATCGTCACCCGTCACCGCAGGTCTATTTCATCGCAGAAAACATTTACCGAATTCCACAAACAGTGGTATCATGCCCGGAGCATACGTCCAACGCGGTGAGCGAATCACGCTCAGAACGGTCGAGGAAGAGGATGTTCGATTCGTCCAGCGTGCGTCGACGAACCCCGAACTTCGGTACCCCATCGGCAATCGTTTGATGAACCGAACGCAGCTGGAAGAGCACATAGAGGACGGAAGCTCCGACCGATTTCTCGTTTGTGTTGAGGGGGATGAGGCGAGTCCGGGACAACCCGACGACGCCGATGTAACGCGGATTGGCGAAGTGACGGTTATGGACGCCGACTGGAAACGCCCCGAACTCGGCTACTGGCTCGTTCCGGAGATGCAGGGGGAGGGCTACGGTAAAGAGGCCGTTTCCATGGTCATCGACTACGCGTTTCGGCAGTACGACGCCCCGGCCATCGGCGCGGAAGCCTACGATTTCAACGACGCTTCTCGCGGCCTGCTGGAATCGCTCGGATTCGAAGAAGAGGGACGTCGGCGCAAATTCATGTTCGTCGACGGCGCACACCGCGATATGGTCCAGTACGGACTCCTCCGTCGTGAGTGACGCGAACAAAAATAAGCGAGCGCCCTATCTCATTCAA
The DNA here is from genome assembly GCF_020700235.1 of Haladaptatus pallidirubidus. Taxonomy (GTDB): domain Archaea; phylum Halobacteriota; class Halobacteria; order Halobacteriales; family Haladaptataceae; genus Haladaptatus; species Haladaptatus pallidirubidus. Next base: position 3,082,870 of record NZ_CP085301.1, read on the forward strand.
CCGTCGGCACCGGAACGCTGTCCAGCACCGATTCGACGATTTCGTCCTTTCGTACGTTGTTCACCTTCGCGTCGGGCGTGAGGACGACCCGGTGGGCGAGGACGGGATAGGCGACTCGCTTTACGTCGTCGGGGGTGACGAACTCCCGGCCCTGCATGGCGGCGCGGGCGCGGGTCGCCTCGAACAATCGTTGGGTACCGCGCGGCGAGACGCCAACTTCGACCCGGCGGTCGTCGCGGGTTTCGCGAGCGATACTAGCCATGTACTCGATGAGGTCTTCTTCGACGCGCACCGTTTCGGGAACGGACTGGAGGTCGGTGACGAGTTGGTTGTCGAGCACGGTTTCGACGCTCGGACTCTGGCTGTGGCGACTCGCACGGCGACGAAGGAGTTCGATTTCCCCGTCCTTGTCGGGGTAGCCGAGGCTGGTTTTAACCGCAAACCGGTCAACTTGCGCTTCGGGGAGCGGGAAGGTTCCTTCCTGTTCGACGGGGTTCTGCGTTGCGATGACGAAGAACGGCTTCGGGAGTTCGCGGGTGTCGCCGTCCACGGTGACCTGTTGTTCCTCCATCGCTTCGAGGAGGGCGGCTTGCGTCTTCGGCGGCGCGCGGTTGATTTCGTCGGCGAGGACGACGTTGGCGAAGATTGGGCCTTCGTTGAACTCGAACTCGCGGTCTTGCTCGTTGAAGACGTGGGTACCCGTCACGTCCGCTGGGAGGAGGTCGGGGGTGAACTGCACGCGGCTAAAGGAGAGGCCGAGGGCAGAAGCGAAACTCCGGGCAGTGAGGGTTTTTCCGGTTCCGGGTACGTCTTCTAAGAGGACGTGACCCTGTGCCATCACGCCGAGGAGAACCGTTTCGAGAAACTCGCGGTCGGCGATGACGGCGGTTCCGATCGCGTCGAGGACGGAATCGCTTTGTGCGTTCGCGTCTGTAACGTCCATGAAATATCCCGCGACGGCCAGTGATTTTAATGTGATGGTCAGTAGCGTTTGGGTTCGATAAATCGAAACCCATAAAGGCACCACCGCGGTACTGTGAGATGAGCCGAGATAGCCTAGCCCGGCCAAGGCGGCAGATTCGAAATCTGCTGTCCTCACGGACACGGGAGTTCAAATCTCCCTCTCGGCGTTCTCTCAGGAGCAAGCCGGTGAGCACCGCGTAGCGTGTCCTCGCCACCGCGACTGAGAGAACGCACAGGGAATTTGAAGTAGACCAGACGCAAGCCTGCGCAACCGAGCGACTGAAAGGAGCGAGGTGAGCAGGAACGTCTGGGCGTGGTTCAAATCTCCCTCTCGGCGTATTTTTAAGGCGCAAAAATGACCAGTCGAAACGTTCGTGAGTGAAAATGGGATGAATAACTAAACTGGTTCCTGTGGTCGTTTTTATTCGATTAGCTTCTGGCAAGTCACGACTCCAAATGACCGCCACCGCTTGCTCGCGGTTTCACCGCTCACTTTCGAGGTTTCAGAGAAACCTCGTATGCCTCGTCCTCCCCAGCCTCCTCGCTCATTTCATTCGCTCGTCCCTCGTGCGTTTCTCGCGCGCCGAATACGGTGATTCACACGGATTCAGAACAACAACAAGAAGTTGTGAACCCCGAGAAGGCCGTACCACGCGCCCGCGGCGATGTAGGTCGTGGTTCGGAACGCGGCGGGATAGCCGTCGGGCGTCCAGTCGTCCGGGAGAAGTCGTTTGATGGCCAAACCGCTTTCCGCGAGAATCGCTACGCCGATGACGGCGAAAACGAGCGTGATGAGCGACCCCTCGACTCGCCCGAACGTCTCCATCAGCGTCCGCGTGAGCCAGACGGATTCGAACACGTCGTCGCGGAGGTGGAGGACGGTGACGGTGCTCACGGCATCGAGCGTCTTTCCTCCGATGAGTACCGCTAGCAACCACACTCGTTTCGGGGCGAGAGTTGACCACTCATCGGTAGTTCCGTATCCCCCCACGGAGCGGTTTGACATGGATTTACGAACGATAACGTCCGACTTTGTTATGGCACGGTTAAGCGCGAAATAGGGCGACACTGTCGATTACGGCCTCGATTAACAGATAGTTAGGAATAATAAGCACCCTGAAGAGGGTGGGGAAAATATTTGTTCGTTCTTACAAATGTATTTCGGATGAGCGATTTTACCGTCCCGCCAGCGCTCGAACCGGGAGACAACGTCGCCATCGTCGCACCCGGAACCAGCCACGCGAGTCTGTTTCCGCACGTCTACGAACTAGGATTGAGGCGTCTGGAATCGGAGTTCGGCTTGAATCCGGTCGAATTTCCGACTGCGATGAAGTCACCCGACTGGCTGTACGACCACCCTGAAGCGCGTGCGCAGGACGTGATGGACGCTTTCGCCGACCCCGACATCGCGGGTGTCGTCGCCGTTATCGGCGGGGCCGATCAAGTGCGAATCCTACCGTATCTCGACACGGACGTACTCCACGAAAATCCGACGCGATTCTACGGCACGAGCGACAACACCAACCTGCAGACCGTGCTCTGGAACGAGGGTATCGTCTCCTTCTACGGCGGCCTGCTGTTCACGGAATTTGCCATGCAGGGGTCGATGCACGACTACACCGTCGAATACTTGGAACGTGCTATGTTCGACGATTCGTTCGGCGAACTCCGTCCCGCCGGGAGGTTCACCGACGAGGATTTGGACTGGGCGGACCCGGAAAACCTCGACCGGCACCGCGAGACGGAAGCCAATTCGGGGTGGCGATGGCGCGGCGGAAGCGAGCGAGTCACGGGTCGAACGTGGGGAGGCTGCTTAGAGGTCGTGGACATCCAACTGTCGGTTAATCGCTACCTGCCCGACCCGGAGGAACTCGCCGGAGCAGTTCTCCTGCTCGAAACGTCCGAGGAACTGCCGAGCGAGTTCGACGTGCGGTGGGTGCTGATGGGGATGGGAGAGCGCGGCCTCCTCTCGCGGTTTTCGGCGGTACTCGTCGGGCGGGCGAAAGCACGGTCGATGGAGGTCGAGCGAACTCCGGACGAGCGCGAGGCGTACCGCCAACGCCAGCGCGAGGCAATCGCCGACCTCGTGGCCGAGTACAACCCAGACACGCCGATCGTCTTCGACCTGGACTTCGGGCACACCGCCCCCGTCGCGTCGATTCCGGTCGGCGCGAAAGTTACCGTTGACCCCGAACGCGAGCGAATCGAGTTCGAATACTGATAACAAGGTTCTAATAGCGAATGGGGACTCAGTTAATACATGACCGTCGTAAGCGTCTCCATGCCGGACGAACTGCTCAAACGAATCGATCAGTTCGCTGACGAACACGGCTACACCGGACGAAGCGAAGTCGTCCGCGAGGCTAGTCGAAACCTCCTCGGCGAGTTCGAAGACCGCAGACTCGAAGATCGCAAACTCATGGGCGTCGTCACGGTGATGTTCGACTACGAGACGACGAACGTGGAGGAACGAATGATGCAACTCCGTCACGAACACGAAGGACTCGTCGCGTCGAACTTCCACAATCACGTCGGCGACCACTACTGCATGGAACTGTTCGTCCTCGAAGGGATGCTCGAAGAGATTTCCACCTTCGTCGGAAAAATTCGCGCGACGCAGGACACCCTCACCGTCGATTACTCCGTCACGCCCGTAGACGGATTTACGCCGTTCCCCGACGCGAACTAATTTCTCGCGTTCTTACTCGACCAATCGAACCGAATCGCCGACTGTCACGTCCGACGCGCGTCCCGCCGGAAGTTCGAACAGGGTATTCGCCTTCGCCAATCCGGTCCACGCCGAAAGCCGTTCGACCTGCTGGACTTCCCCGCCGTACGTCCAAATCACGTCCAGCGCGAACGGGACGAACACCATGTGTACGTCCCGTGAGGCGGCATCGTCGAACCGAAACGCCAGCGCGTAGTCGTCCGGAATCGATCGCCGGAACATCAGGCCGCGGGCTTGGGAGAGAAACGAGTCCGCCGTCTCGACGTTTTCTGCGAGCGGTTGCGACTTGCCATCGGATTCGTGTACGACGCGCACGACACACACTCCTCGGGAGGGAGACAAAACTTTTGTGCGAGGGCGACGCCACGACTCTACTATGGAGAAAACCCCGTCGGGAACCGCTGTGGGAGTGGACGACCCCTACGACCACGTCGGAATCTGTGATCACCTGACCGACGAGGGGCGGTGTCGATACGCCTTCGAGTACCCGCAATACGACCCCAAATTTGCCGAAAATCGACGGAAAGAGGAGTTTGCATGTCCGGTTGCGAATCCGGACGGCGATTGGAACTGGGGCGACTGCCCGCATTTCCGATGCCGAAATCGGGAGCGCCAGTGTATTCGTTGTGGAATCGAAGAACGCCGGATGGCCCACTCCGACGAGCGACCGCTGCTGGAAGAGCACCACCTTTCCTACGCGAGCGACGGCGAAACGTTGAGCCACGAGATTACGGTCTACCTCTGTCGCTGGTGTCACGCGAAAGTCCACAAATCGTGGGCGCGAATCGACGACGACGTGAATCCCGACCCGGAGGCGATAGCGGAAGCGGAAGGTCGTCGGAGCAAAGAGCAGATGGAAACGGGGTTCGAATCCGCGGCGAATCGCTACGACCTGTCGGACTCTGAAAGCGATAGTTCGGCGGAATAATTGAATAACGGACGAGCGTTCCGGTGACCGACCGCCAATTTTGGCGGTCGGTCAATCCGCTGAAACCGGTTCACACGCCTACCCGTCCGATTGACCGGATTGCGCTGACTGCCCTGAATTCCCCGACTGTGTTTCTTTTTTCGCCTCGGCGCGGTTGACCGCCCGTTTCAACAGCGAGGGAGTCAAAAGCACGGAGATAACGAAGACGACCAGATAGGCGACGAAAATCCGGTTTCCGACGATTCCCTGTGAAACGCCGAGCGCGACGATTGCGATTCCCGACTCGGAGCGCGGAAGCAGGGCGAACCCGAAAATCAGCGAATGTTCCTGCGGGCCTCCAGCGAGGCGGTTGCCGACGTAGCCCGCGATAAAGTTCGAGAACAGACCGAGGACGGCGAACACGACGACGAACGAGTTAAGCGTCAAATCGGCGAGGTTCATCCGCGCTCCGATGGCGACGAAGTAGAGCGGAATGAACACACCGTAGGCGATACCGTAGATGTTCGACTGGAGAGCCTTTCCTTCGAGTCGTTTATTCGTGGAAACGATGAGTCCGATTGCGAGCGCGCCGATGAAATAAGAGAGGTTCACCGCATCGGAGGCGTAACCGAACACGAACAGCAGGCCGAGGATGCCGATGAAATCCGCTTGGTCCACCTCAGATTTTGCGAGCAGATTCGCAATCGGGTCGAGGAGGAATTTGTAGAAAATACCTAAGGCAACGAAAAAGAGGCCCGCGAGTCCGAGCGCCGTAACGGTCGCGCTCGCGCCCCCGCCGACGAAAAACAGCGGGAGAATCGAGATGCCGAGGAGACCGATAACGTCGTCCACCGCCGACGCGCCGAGTATCCAGCGCCCGTACTGGGTGTCGAGCTTGTCGAGCGAGAGGAGGGTTCGGACGACGATGGAAACAGAAGTAACGGAGAGAATGAGGCCGAGATAGAGGCTCGATTCGAGTCTGAACCCGTATCCGGTTCCGATTGCGTAGCCGACGACGAAGGGAATGATGACGCCCGAAAGGCCGATTATCAACACCGGTCGAAACGCCGCGAGCAGTTGGTCTAAGCTGATTTGCTGGTAGCCCGCGTCGAAAAACAGTAGCAGGCCGCCGATGGTCGCGATGAGGATAAACGGGTTGTTCTGATTCGTGTTGCTGATGAGCATCAGTACGGACGGGCCGAGCAGGATACCTGCGACGATTTCGCCGAGAAACCCGGGTTCGCCGAGTCGTTCGAACACCTCGCTCAGAATCAGCGAGAGGAGGAGACTCGCCCCGATGATGAGGAAGAGCTGGAGTGAGGACATTTAGGATTTCCTCTGGGTGGGTTTTCCGTCACGCTCGAATCTCATGTGTCGAAGAGTGTCGGCGACTGTCATGATAAGTATGCGGCGCGTATGATCGGAAATGAGAGATTGACTCCCCCTAAACGACGGAAAGCGGAGCGGCGTTAGATGTCGGAGGCTGCGTTTACCTCCGTCTCTCCTGGTGTCTTTGACCTTCAGCGCCGAATGGCCTTTGGATGGCAATACATACTATTTGAAATTGTTTGAATTTATTAGAATGTGCTCCCTTCCGACCTTGCATTTCCCGCCAAAGCGTACATGGGAATCGGCGATGTTCACCGACTATGGAAAGTCTCAATCCGGCGACCGAGGAGGTGCTGGAGACGTTCGATGCGGACGACGAAACATCGGTTGACGAGAAACTCCAGCACGCGCACGAAACCTACGAGGAGTGGAAAGAACGTCCCATCGAGGAGCGCCAGCGACTTCTCTCGAAGGCTGGCGACGTTTTGCGCGAGAACAAGCAAAAATACGCCGAGATGATGACGAAGGAGATGGGCAAACCCGTCAGTAGTGCGGTTTCCGAGGTGGAAAAATGTGCGTGGGTCTGCGACTACTACGCCGAACACGCCGGGGAGTTCCTACAGGACGAACGCATCGGCACGGAACCGGGGGTGGAAAGCTATATTTCCTACGAACCGCTCGGCCCGGTGCTGGCGGTGATGCCGTGGAACTTCCCGTTCTGGCAGGTGTTCCGGTTCGCCGCGCCAAACCTCACGGCGGGCAACGTCGGCCTGTTGAAACACGCATCGAACGTCCCGCAGTGCGCCCTCGCAATCCAGGAGGTGTTCGAGGAGGCGGGCTACCCGGAGGGTGCGTTCACCACGCTTCTCGTCGGCTCCGACACCGTCGAGGACATTATCACGGACGAACGAATCGCGGCGACGACGCTTACCGGAAGCACGGGGGCGGGGCGGTCTATCGGCGAAAACGCGGGCGGGAGTTTGAAAAAGTCCGTCCTCGAACTGGGCGGAAGCGACCCGTTCGTCGTGCTCCCCGACGCGGACATCGAGGACGCGGCGACGACCGGCGCACAAGCCCGGTGTCTCAACAACGGGCAGTCCTGCATCGCGGCGAAGCGGTTCGTCGTCCATGAGGACGCGTACGACGAGTTCCTGGAACGGTTCACCGAGGAGATGGAGTCGATGACCATCGGCGACCCGATGGACGAGGACACGGACATCGGGCCGCAGGCCCGCGAGGATTTGATGGAAGGCCTCCACGAACAAGTCGAAGACAGTATCGAAGCGGGTGCGACCCTCGAACTCGGCGGCGAACCCCTCGACCGCGAGGGTGCGTACTACCCGCCGACGGTTCTGACGGACGTGCCGGACGATAGTCCCGCTGGGGAAGAAGAGATGTTCGGTCCAGTCGCGTCGGTGTTTCGTGTCGGCGATACGGAAGAGGCAATCGAGCGCGCCAACAAAACCCGGTTCGGACTCGGCGCGAGCATCTGGACGCAGGACAAAAAGCAGGCGAAGGAGGTCGCCCGCGAAATCGAGGCCGGGATGGTGTTCGTCAACGAACTCGTGAAATCCGACCCGCGACTGCCGTTCGGCGGCGTCAAGGATTCGGGTTACGGGCGCGAACTCGCCCACCACGGGATTCACGAGTTCACCAATAAAAAGACGATGTGGGTGACGGACGTTTCGGACACCGACGAAATGGTGGAGTAATCAGTCTGCATCCGCCGGGTCAACCACTTCCCCGGCCTCCACATCCACACCGACCTGCTCGCACAAATCCGACATCGGACAAGCTTCGGGGCCATCCAGACACGCGGGCTTTCTAGCGGCGCAGTACTCCCGCCCGAACTGAATGCTCGCCGTGTGTCCGAAGCCGCATTTTTCCGCCGGAACGTCGCGCTCCAACACTTCCCGCACCTCCTCGTGGTTGGCGTCGGTGCGCGCGATGCCGAGTCGCCGATAGATTCGATGGACGTGCGTATCGACCGGAAAGACGCCCGCCCGTCCGCCGGAAAACAGCAGGACGCAGTCCGCGGTTTTCGGCCCGACGCCGTTCATATCGAGGAGGGTACTCCGAACCTCGCTCGATTCCTCTTCGGTGACGAATCGGTCGAAATCAGTCGCACTGCCGTACTCCGCGAGGACGTGCTCGCCCGCTTCGATGAGCACGTCGGCTTTCTGGTTGTAGAGACCTGCCGAGCGAATCGTGTCCGCGAGTTCGGCGTGGTCTGCGCGGGCGAGGCTTTCGGCGAAGTCGTCCCCGGCGTATCGCTCCATCAGGTCGTCGTAGGCCGGTTGGCTGGCCACGTCGCTGGTGTTCTGGCTCAATACGGTTCGGACGAGGCAGGTGAAGGCGTCCTGCCCGCCGTAGGTTTTCTGCCAGTACAGTTTGCCGAGGCGGTTGATGACCTCCTCGGTGCGGGTTTCCGCGTCTTTCGGTTCGAATTTGGTGGCAATACCACCGCCCTCCGCTCCCCCGCTGATGTTCTCCGCGGGTTCCGGGTCGTCGCTCATGCGGGGAAATTAGGACGGAGTTTTCAATTAGGTTCCGGCGAGCGCGATTTCCAATTCTGCTGTCGGCGCGCGGGAGTGAGCGTAGTGAACGACTCGCGTGAGGGACGAGCGAGAGCACGGAAGAGGTCTCCTCTTCCGGAGTGAGCGAAGAGGCTGGGGAGGACGCGGTGCGGTCTCATTGGAGTCGGCTACTGCTCGTGGGAATAAAGATCGATGATTCGAGTGCCTGCACTGCCCTTTCACGACTCAACCCGGACAGTCACCGTAACGTCTGCACCTTCCGCCAACGCCGAGACGAGTTCCCTGCCGAACCCCTCGGCGGCGAACTCACACCCGACGACGAACGTCCGTTCATCGACGTAGTCGCTGGTTCGCCCGACTATACTCCGGTCGCTGCCGAGTTCGAGGTCGGGATGTCCGTGCCCGGAAACGGTTTCTTCGTGGCCGTCGGCCTCGATGATCGTCGTAATCGTGGCGTCGGTATCTCGGCAGGCCTCGACAAATTCGGGGTCGAAATCGGCGGGAGCGCGGTCGGCCTCAACGGCGAGAATGCAGTCTCCGGCGGGCGTGAGAAAATCGTCCGTCGTGACCTCGAAGGTACTCGCGTGTTCGGCGGTCACGTTCTCGTGCCCGCGTGCGTGAATCACTTCTTTCATGCAGTCCGCTTTCAGCGGGGACTACTTCAGGGTCATCCTTTTGTAATGGTGATCGTCACTGCGCCACAATCACATTCGTAGGCGTGGCGCGTTCCTGCGTCCGTCTCCATCGTGAGCATCAACTGCTGCTCGGCGAGGTCGCGGTCACACCCGGCCGCTTCGCACGCACATCGCAGGGTTTCAATCATACACCATCCTTGGCGTGCTACCCACGTTAAATCGACCCGTGTCCGGAGTGAAAGTGAAAGTGTAGGGGAGAAGCCGTCCGTCCTTGGTTTTCGACAACTACTGCGCTGGATTTTCTCGGTGGATGATGATAATCACTTGCGTACGCTACCCGTTATTTATATACCCCTGTTTCGACGTGTGTCAACCGTTTCCACGGGTTTTGGGGCGCGTGCTAGGCGTTTACACATATTTTGAGGGCACAACCTTTAAATATCTATACCGAATATCTGGTAGTACCTGAACGCTTCCGGCGTCACGGTAGCACCGCGCGTCAACCAATGATACGGGAATATTGTACTCGGCTGGTTGGTTATCAAAGCACAGTAGCGACGCTCTCGTGCACCGGAGCGGAAGGAACCGAGGTTTAACTAAGAATGGTAAGCGTAACAGAAGAGGATCTTCAGAACAAGTCGAAAGGTGAACTCATTAAACTCGCAGGACAGCTCCGGGACCGACGGAACGAGCTGAATCAGAAGGCGAGCAAACGCGCGTCTAAGCGTGACGACCTTAACGCAAAGACGCGAGAGAAGGTGGACGAAGCGCAGGAACACCGCGAAAAGCGCGACGAACTGAACGAGCAGGTTCAGGAACACAAAAAACTGCGCAACGAACTCAACGCGGAAGCGAACAAGCTGTTCGAGCAGGTCGAAGACCGCAAGTCCGACCTCGAACTCGACGAGGGCAAAGACCTCGAACAGCTCAAGAAGGAAATCGAAGAACTCGAGTTCAAACAGCAGACCGAAGTGCTGTCCACCGAGGACGAGCGCGAACTCATCGAGAAAATCGAGGCCAAACGCGACGAGTACCAGAGCCGCAAGGGAAAGCTCGAACAGAGCGACGACCTTGAGGAACTGGTCGAAGAGGCGGAGGAAGTTCGCGCCGAAGCGAGCACCCACCACGAGAAGGTGACGGAACTCGCGGACAGCGCTCAGCAGCACCACAATAAGATGATCGAGGCCTACCGAGAGGCCGACGACATCCGCGACGATGCCGACGAGATGCACGAAAGCTTCGTGGAGGCCCAAGAGGCCGCCGACCAGCACCACGAGGACTTCGTCCGCGTCCAGAAGCGTCTGCGCGAACTCGACAAGAAAGAAGAAAAGGAGCGCAAGTCCGAGAAGGCCAAGGAGCGAGAAGAAGCCAAGGCCGAGGCCGAGGAAATCTACCAGCAGTTCAAGGAAGGCGAAACCCTCGACACCGAGGACTTGATGAAGCTCCAGAAGACGGGTCTGCTCTAAGTTCTGCGGATTCTCTAACGGCGAACGTTTAACGCGGTCGAACACGCATTTTCTCGAATGGCAAACAACTCACAGGGGCGACGCCGTCTTGTCGTCTTCGTCGGGATAGTGCTAACGCTGGCGGTCGCGTGGTTGCTGTTTTACGCCGTCCCGGACTCGCTCGTCGAACTGTTCGGCATCCTGCTCGTGGTCGTCACCGGCGTCCTCGGCGCGCGATTCGTGGGACGACTCGCGGCGCACCGATTTCCGGACTACGACGTAGCGGAAGTCGCCGTCTCCGGGCCAATCAGTCGGGACGGTCGCGGCGGCGTTCCGTCGAGAAGCGGAACGCCTGCGGACGCCATCGTGGAGCAAATCGAGAAGGCTGACGAAGATTCGAACGCACAAGCGCTCCTGCTTCGACTGAACACGCCGGGTGGCGAAGTTGTCCCGAGTGAGGACATTCGCCTCGCGGCGGAACGCTTCGAAGGGCCGACAGTCGCCTACGCGACGGACGTGTGTGCGAGCGGCGGCTACTGGATTGCCAGCGGCTGCGACGAGATGTTCGCCCGCGACGCAAGCCTCGTCGGGAGTATCGGTGTCATCGGGTCGCGGGTGAACGCCGCGGATCTGGCGGACAGACTCGGTCTCTCCTACGAGCGATTCGCGGCGGGCAAATACAAGGACGCGGGCGTCTCGCTGAAGGAAATCGGCGAGGACGAACGCGAATATCTTCAGGGTCTCATCGACGGCCTGTACGACGATTTCGTCCGGCGCGTAACCGCCGGGAGAGATTTGGACGCCGAAACGGTGCGCGAGACGGAGGCTCGCGTGTACCTCGGCGACGAAGCCCACGACCTCGGCCTCGTTGACGAACTCGGCACGCGCGAAGATGTGGAGGAGCGAATCGCGGAACGGTTGGGCGTTCCCGAAGTTTCGGTACAGGAATTCGAACCGCGCCAACCACTGCGCGAGCGACTGAACGTCGGCGCGCAGAGCGTGGCCTACTCGTTCGGTGCCGGTGTGGCGAGCGTGTTGGGTGGAGACGAGAGCAAGCGGGTGGAGGGCTTCGAATTTCGCGTTCGATAGGGACGACTGTGATGATTTAGAGAGACTATTTACGTGATTGGGTTTGGTCGTGTGGCGACTACTGTCCATTTCGTTTCGGTCGCGACTACTGATGCCAACTCCAATGAAACCGTCTCCGCAACCGCAGGGCGGGCAGGCCACGGCCTGCCCGCCCAATTCAAATTTGATGAACCGTTTTCGTCAGCAATTTGTCCTACCGAAACCGATGGCAAGACCGACTAGTCACTTGGCGGGCGAGTGTGTCGCACTCGCCCGTCTGCAGTTGCGGAGGCAGTGGAGGTTGCGGAGACGGTTTCATTGGAGTCGGCAGTAGCTAGCGAGATACTTCCTGAAAATCCCGTAATCACTGCTGTCTCAGAACGAACCTCGACAATCGAAAGCAGAACCCGAGAGCGGCGAACACCACGAAAACGACACCCCACAGAGAATCCATCAACCCCGTCCTTTTACCTCACTACCGACTACCGTGTTCCATGGCCACAGAATCCGGAACCCACGCCTATCGGAACGAACACGGCGACGAGTTCGGACGAACCTACTTCCGCCAACTCGGCGACTTCGCGGTGTCGAGCATCGGTATGGGAACGTACCTCGGCGACCCGACCGACGAGGTTGACGAGGCGTATCACAACGCGATTACGACGGCGCTGTCGGGCGGCATCAACGTGCTCGACACCGCCATCAACTACCGCTGTCAGCGAAGCGAACGCGTGGTCGGGCAGGCCATCGCCGACAGCAACGTTGACCGCGAATCGGTGTTCGTCGCGACGAAGGGTGGGTTCGTACCGTTCGACGGCGACCGACCGGACAATCCGGGCGCGTTCGTCACAGAGGAGTACGTCGATTCCGGACTCATCAAGCGGAACGACCTCGTTCGCGGCAGTCACTGTATTGCTCCCGAATACATCGACGACCAACTGAATCGGTCGCTCGACAATCTAGGGGTGGACACCATCGACTGCTACTACGTCCACAATCCGGAGACGCAACTGCTCGAAAAATCCGAGGAGGAACTGTACGACCAACTCGAAGCCACGTTCACTCGACTCGAAGAGCGCGCCGACGAGGGCGACATTCGCCACTACGGCATCGCGACGTGGACCGGTCTGCGGGTTCCGCGGGGACGCGACGACTACCTCTCGCTTCGGGAGGTCGTCTCCCGCGCACGAAACGCGGCGAAAGCGGCCGAAAACACGACGACGCATTTCCGGGTCGTGCAACTCCCCTTCAACGTCGTTATGGCCGACGCGTTCACCGTCGAATCCCAAGACGGGCCGGAGGGTGACCAGAGCGCGCTCTGGTTCGCCCACGAAGCGGGATTGAACGTGATGACCAGCGCGAGCATCGCCCAGGGAGACCTTGCCGAGGAACTACCGGACGACGTGGCAGAGCGCCTGAACGGCGACACGACCGCCCAACAGGCGATCAACTTCGCTCGGAGTGCACCCGGCGTAACCTGTTCGCTCGTCGGTGCGAGCGACGCGGCTCACGTCGAGGAGAATCTGGATGCCGGTCGCTTCGACCCGTTGGGTGCAAACGCCTTCGACGCAGTCTTTGAATGAGTTGGAACTCGTTGGTCGCAGCAATAAAAGTCGATTTTAGATTACTTTCCACTGATTTTCACACTCCGGACACGACCGAACCGAGAAAATTTCGTCAGGGTCGTTTTGCGTTGTGAGTGATTTCCGGCATGTGGAGCACGACAACCGCCCGTATGTGTCTTTCTCGACTTTCCCCTTTCGTAGACCACTTCGGACTGATTGCATCAATCTATCATACATTGTTATGTGGTAAATAGGTATGGGCAGACAGGTCAAAATGAAGATAATAACTGTGATTTTGTTTTTTAGCCGTTTCACATGTTTTATACTGCGATCATTTCATCGTTAGAATTTTTACACTTGATTGCCTGATTTCCGACATGGATGACAGCCTTCCTGAAATTCTCCAACGTCGATTTCTTCAATTTATTGGTGTAAGCACGACTGCGTTCCTCGCTGGTTGTTTTAATGATGCTTCCGGTGAGACGATGAATACATCATCAACGTCGGCAACGACCGACGGAGCCTCGGAAATGGCTGGCACGACAACGGCACAAACAACGACTGCGGAACCGGAGCCGACCCTCCGCACGGAGTACAATAGCAGGAAACGGTACGGTTCGCCTGGAACGAGTTTCGATACGTTCGGAGACCCCGACCTGTGGGAAGCACAAGAAGGCGAGAAAATGACCGACACGAAGATGAAACGAACCGGGTCACAGAGCCTCAAATTGACTGGTCAGGACGGCCATCACGTGATTCTCCAACGGCGACTGGACGAACCGATGGATTTCTCCAACCGCGACGTTTCGGCAATGATTCGAACAACCACACCGTCGAAAATCGGATTCTACATTTATTTGTACGATACGGATGGAAACCATGCCGTACTGGAACTCCGGAGCATTACCTACCGAACCCCGGATATTGGATGGTTTCGGACCTGTCCCGGTATATTCGGAACCAGCGAAACCGGGCCGGATTTGGCGAACATCTCTCGGATTAAATTGCAAATAACCAATGCGACGAGTGACGACGTCGAGGCATGGGTGGACGATCTTCGCTTCCATCCGAAACCGGATAAGGGATACATCATCCTCAGTTGGGACGACGGTAAACGAAGCTACTATCAACACGCCGCATCCGTCCACGACAAGTACGATTTGCCTGCCGTTTTGACACACCCACCGAAACCAGAAGCCGTTGAAAATAACGATTTTATGTCTCTTGATGAGTTACATGAGCGCCAGTCGAAAGGCGATGAAATCGTCGCACATGGAAGCGTTAAAAATGAGTTCGACGAAATTTCTGAGTCTAAATTGGAGGGTATTCTCCGACGAAACAAGCAGTGGCTTATCGACCACGAGTTCGACGGCGCGAACTTCGTCGTCTACCCGGGAAATAGTTATGACGACACTGCACTCGATGTTATCCAAAAGTATCATTACATGGGTGGAATGAACCAATCTGGTAACATCAACACAACCGGTGTTCACGGTTTCGACCCGCTTGTCCTTCCCCGGACGATTGGAGAGAACTTGGAAATTTCGAAGCAAGTCGTCGATAACGTCGAAAAATATCTGAATTGTGGCATCTTGAATTTCCACGATTTTGAAAACGACGACACGATGCCTGTTGCGGACTACAAAAAACTTCTCGCGTACATCGACAACACATCAGATATCGAGGTTATCACCTTCTCCGACCTCTGGCGAATGCGGCGCGCTAAACAGTAGGCAGTCAGTTACGTTTGGTGGGTGAGAACTCTACCACATATTACAATTAGTGACGTTGCGGTTGCCCGTTTCGGAAGGTTTGACTGTCCCCTCTCGAAATCACTCTACGTGTCCCGTGGCCGCCTCTTTGCGTCGCTTAGCTCGATGGTCTTTTTAGTCAATTTTGCACGAGTGGTGTTCGCTCCCCTTCTCGAACCGCTCAAGGATGCGTTCACCGTCGGCGACGCCACCGTCGGACTCATCGCTACGCTGGTTTGGCTCGGAAGTGCCCTCCCGCGAATCCCGACGGGTTACTTGCTCACCCGCGTTCCGCGACACTACGTCGTGCTCGGTACCGGTGTTCTGTTGACCGGGTCTGCGGCGTTCACCGCAGTCGCCGATTCGATTCCGATGCTCGGCGCGGGTGCGTTCTTGATGGGCGTTTCCAGCGGTGCGTACTTCATCGCCGCAAATCCCCTCGTGAGCGAACTGTATCCCGAGCGCGTCGGACGAGCAATCGGCATCCACGGTACTGCGAGTCAACTCGCGGCGGTTGCCGCGCCGCTGTTCGTCGGGGCCATGTTGGCCCCGATTGGCTGGCGAGGCGTCGTCGGATTCGTCGGTGTGATGGCGGCAGTCACGACGGCCGTCTTTTTCGTCATCGCGCGCCGAACCGCCCTTCCCGATGCGGGGTCGGCAGACCGCGACCTGTGGGCGGCGTTCCGCCGTCAATGGCCCATCATCCTCAGCGGAGTCGCCATCATCGGCGCGACGGGATTCGTCTGGAACGGCCTGTTCAACTTTTATCCGACGTATCTGCAGGCCAAAGGTCTCGAACCGAGCACGGCGCGGACCATGCTTACCGTCGTCTTCGCGGCGGGCGTCCCGGCGTTCTGGCTCACGGGACGACTCGCGGACCGACTGCCGCACGTTCCGCTCATGCTCAGCATCCTCGGCGCATTCGCCGCCTGCCTGTTGGCGATGACCGCGGTGCAGAGTCTCGCCGCAATCGTCGTCGTAACCATCGTCCTCGGATACGTCATTCACTGCCTCTTTCCGGCGCTCGACACCTACATGTTGGATTCACTTCCGGACGAAAACCGTGCCAGCGCCTACGCACTGTACAGCGGAATCATGATGGTCGTGCAGGCGTCGGGGAGTTCGGTCGTCGGGGCACTCCGAGATGCAGGCTTCGCGTTCAACGACGTGTTCCGTGCGTTTTCGGTCGCCTTGTTCGTCATCTTTGCCGTCCTCCTCGTTCTTCACCGGTCGAACCGACTGCCGACCGGGGCGGTGACGAGTTAGTCCGACACCGTTCGACAGACCTGTATCGTGGTCGGAATCAGCGTTTCGTCCGGATCGAGTCCGATGGCCGCGCCGCGAGTGCCGTCCCGTCCGACCACGTTGATGCCCTGCCCGTCTTCGACGAGGTTTTCGAGGACGAGGTCGTGGACGATTTCTGTCGCTCGCTGCCGACTTCACTCCCTTTTTCATTCCCCTCTCCCAAGCCCCCAGCAATGGAGTACGTGCAGGAGCAGGTAACGACGCTCCACGATATAACGGGTCGCGTTCCCGACGTCCCTACAGACCGCACCGCCGTGGTCGTCCCGATGACCGACCGCGAGTATCGGTCGGCGACTGCGAGTCGGATTTTCGCGGAACTCGAATCCGTCGGGCCGGGTCGCGTCGTCATCCCGCTTCGCGCACCATCCGAGCGCGTCGGCGCGGTTCGCGACTGGCTCGCGGAGTTCGACCTTCCCATGACTCTGCTCTGGTGTAACGATCCACGAGTGACCGACCTGCTGGAAGCCCACGGCTTGAACGGTGCGGTCGGAAAAGGGCGGGACGTGTGGCTCGCCCTCGGTGTTGCGGCGATGGACGCGGATTTCGTCGTTTGCCACGACGCCGACGCGAAAACCTACTGTTCGGAAATCGTCCCGCGATTGCTCTCTCCGCTCGATTCCGGCTTCTCGTTCACGAAGGGCTACTACGCCCGCGTCGAGGACGGAAAGCTGTACGGGCGGCTGTTTCGGCTGTTTTACGCGCCGCTCGTCCGGGCGCTGCGGAACGCACACGACGCGCCCGTTCTCTCCTACCTCGGCGCATTCCGATACGCGCTGGCGGGCGAGTTCGGCGTGACCGCCGAACTCGCGTCGAACCTCCGTATCGAGCGCGACTGGGGGTTGGAAGTCGGCACCCTCGGCGAAGCATTTGGACGAGTCGGATTCGACGGAACTGCACAGGTGGACCTCGGTCGGTACGAACACGACCATCGCGGCGTTTCCGGGTCGGGAGGACTATCCGCGATGAGCGACGGTGTCGGGCGCGCCCTGTTCCGCGTTTGCGAAGCTAACGGCGTTTCCCCCGATTACGAAACACTCCCGGTGCGTTACCGGAAAACAGCCACTCAGTTCGTCCGCCAGTACGCCGCGGACGCCGCGTTCAACGGCCTGCGATACGATGTGGCCGCAGAGCGCGAGCAGGTCAAAACGTACTCCGAGGCGGTTCGGTCGCCGAGGGATAGCGGTTCGCCGACCGAATCGGTCGGCGAACCAGTTGGCGGACTGCTTCCCGCGTGGTCGGACGCGCCCATCGATCCCGCCGACGTTCGGGAGGCGACGCGACCGCGCCTGCCCGAACGCCAACACTAATATCGGTGGGCCGACCCTTCCCGATAATGAACGAGACGAAGGACGAACTCGCCGGGGTGGTCGATCTGTTCGGCGCGCTCACGCGCGCCGAACTGGCCGAAGCCCTCGCCGAACTGGCGTTCAAGCAGGGCAAGAAAGTGGACGAATCGGCGTTCGAGTCGGTCATCGAGGACGCCGTGACGGACTACTACCTCGTGGAAGCCGAAGTCGAAAGCGACGGGGGAACGGACGGGGAGGAAGCGACCGCGCTCGTTCCTGGGCCGGTCGCCTTTCCGGTGCTTCCCGAAAACGGCGAGGATTTGCCGCACATCATGGACGTACCGGAGCGTTCCGTCAATCGCGAACGAATCGGCGAGCGGGTCAACGACCGCCTTCTCTCGGAGGCGGAAACCGCGGACGAGGAACGTGCCGGCCACCTGTTGGACGTGAGCTACGACCTCGAAGCGTGGGCGCCCGTCTCGGCAGGGAGCGTGCGCGACCGACTGGACGAATCGCTCGGCGACCGGGCAAATTAAGGTCGAACGGAGCAACAAATGGACATGGAATTGGGTCGCGTGGCCGACTACGAACCGCGGTCGGTCACGGACGAGAAGCGCGACGCCGCCGTCCTCGTTCCCGTCGTCGAGCGGAAGGACGGCCCGCATCTCCTGTTCACCAAGCGGGCCGACCACCTCGGGGAACATCCCGGCCAGATGAGCTTTCCCGGCGGAGGACGAGAACCGCAGGACGACGACCTGTGGGACACCGCCCTGCGCGAGGCCAACGAGGAAATCGGCCTTCGACCCGAGGAAGTCGAACGCGTCGGTCGATTGGACGACATCCGAACCATCACGAACTACGCCGTCACGCCATTCGTCGCCCGGATTTCCGACCGAACCTACGAACCAGACGAGCGCGAAGTCGCGGAAATCGCCGTCCTTCCGATTTCGGGGCTGATAGACGCCGAAAACTACGAAAACGAACACCGCGACCACCCGCACTACGGCGACATCGTCATCCACTTTTTCCACGTCGATGGCTACACCGTCTGGGGTGCGACGGGGCGAATGGTGGTGCAGTTTTTGGAACTGGTGACCGACTGGCGGGCCCCCGAGACGATTGACAGATACGTCGATACCGACCCGGATTTGGGGTAGAAAGTCGTTTTTCGGGAGTTCGCGTTGCTAGCAATTTCTGATTTTAGTTCTGTTTCGTCAGTTATCAGTGGGTTTGCTTTCGTGCTGCTAGCTATTCTCGACTCCCTACGACCCCCACCTAGAGAAAATCACTAACGGGCGACTGAGTCTTTTCAGGGGGTGTTTCTGGCTACTCACGACTCCACTGAAACCGCCACCCCACCCGCAGACCCCACCCTCCCCAACCGACTCCCTCACTCGCTAGCGCTCGTTTCGGTCGCCCCCTCGCGTGTGTCGATTACAGGACGCTCGGATTTTTCACGTGGCGCGCACCGGCACAGGTCTTCGGACTCCGAAGATCTGTTTATTTCCGCGCGAGGTTTTCCTGAACGCAGTGAAGGAAGGCTCAGAAGTTGCGCACCCGCGAAGGAGTGAAGCGACCGAGCGGGATCCCTTTCCGGTGGATGACTGAGCGACTGAAAGGAGTGAAGGAATCGGTTGGCGAGGCGTGTGGGCTGGTGCGGTTGCGATGGCGATATTTGGAGTCGTGATTACCTAGCGGAATAGGGGCGAAAACCACCGAAACAAACGCATCCCGTGACAACCATCCATCTCAGAGTTGCCGTTGCCGACAAGCTTTTTAACACTACCGAACAACGGGTAGTCACATGGTCGCACAGACGATGGATCGCGTTCCGCGTATGCAGTAGCCTAGTTCTGACCATGGGGAGCAATCAATGTTAACCAGTAGCCACGCCGTCACACGAACCGGTCTCGATGCGGTCGCACTGAAACCAACCGAATGCGACGTGCGCCGGGCGCTGGAGCTACCCTTCGAAACGGTCACTATCGACTTCGAAGGGCGCGAACATCTCCCCGGTAGAGAAACGATTGCCGAACTCGCCGCAAAGAAGAGTCTTCGCATGACGATTCCGGTTCGGGCGGACGGCTTCGACCCCCTCGGCGACGATTCGCTTTTCGACCGACTGCCGGAAGACGCCGGACAGGTGCTCGTCGCGGGCCACCCCGCCTATCTCTCGAAAAAAGAAAAATCGCGGGCGATTGCACCTCGACTCGGGAGAGCACTCGACCGCGCGCCCGACGCGTGGGTCGGAACGGAGGGCGTCGAACGAATCGCTACCGCGACGGGGGCGACGCAGTTCGAACTGCTCTCTCGCTCGACCGACCACGAACTCCGCGCACTCCGGGCCGCCGGATTCGAGGGGACGATTGCAGTGTACGCGCCGACGGTTCTCACGGATGACGAGAACGTCATCCTCGACGCGGTCGGGGAGTACGTCGCCCGCCGCAAGCCGGTCGCTCGGGCGCTTCCGGAGGACGGGAAAACGGATGCTCGTGCCGTCGAGCGCACCCGAACCGTCCTTTCGAAAGCCAGTCGCGACTTCGCTCTCGTCGGCACCGAAGCGGAGATCGGCGCGCGCGTCTCCGAGTTGAAGGACGCCGGAGCGGACATCGTGGTCGGCTATCCGGCGCGGGGAGTCGAGCCGTTCCTCGGCTAATTCGCCTGCAAACTCCTTTTCGGCGTTCGCCGTGATACCCAGTTTCAAATACCGTGAACGCAATTGCCCGCCCATGAGTTTGCTTCACGAGCACACGACGACGACGGCGGGGGACGACCTCGCCGACACGGAAGTCGCGCTCCTCCCGACCGGAAGCGTCGAACAGCACGGCCCCGCGCTCCCGCTTGGAACCGATTTCATGGCGGCGCAAACGGTCGCCCACACCGTCTCCGACCGCGAGGATGTGGTTTGTCTGCCGACGATTCCGGTCGGCGTCAGCGAACACCATCGCCAATTCGACGGGACGCTTTGGACTGCTCCGGAGACGTTCGAGAACTACATCGGGGACATCGTCGCTAGCATCGCCAGCCACGGCGTTCGGAAGGTCGTCGTCGTGAACGGCCACGGCGGCAACAGCGGCGCGCTCCAGCGCGTCGCGCGCCGCCTCCGACGCGAGGAAATCGCCTTCGCGGTTCCGTGGAACTGGTGGAGCGGAATCGGCGAGATACTGGAAGACGAGTTCGGCGTCGGCATCACCCACGCCGACGAAATCGAGACGAGCATGCTCCTCGCAATCGCCGAGGATCTCGTGCGTGAGGCGAATCTGGAAGACGCGGAGGCGGGGGCAGGCGAGGCGTGGGGCGAAGACGTTCACGGCGCGAACGTCGGCTTCGACACCATCGACTTCTCCGAAAGCGGCGTCGTCGGACATCCGACCGACGGCTCGAAAGAGGCGGGCGAGCGACTGCTTTCCGGCGCGAGCGACGAACTCGATGCTCTCGTGGATTGGCTCCGCGAGCGCGAGATAACCGCCCTTTGGCCGGAGGAACACCGATGAAAATCGCACTCGTCGGCGGCGGTGCGGTCGGCATCACCGCGGCGCACGACCTCGCGGTTCGGGGCGAAGACGTCGTGCTGTTCGAAAAAGGCGAGATTCCGAACGAGGACGCGAGTACGGGACGGGCCGCGGGCGTGCTGTACGACGCGTTCGCCGCGCCCGAGGACGCGAAAATTGGCGACCGCGCAATCGAGCGCTTCCGCGAATTTTCGGGAACCGGCGGCTTCGAGTTCGTGGAAACGCCCTACGTCTGGTTCGCGCGCACGGGCGACGAGAAGCGAGCGGCGGCAGTTCGCGAGCAGGTACCCAGAATGCAAGAACAGGGACGGGACGTGTCGTTCATCGACGGAGACGAACTCGCGAAGCGCTATCCCGCCCTGAACACCGAGGACGTGGCTGTCGCCGCAATCGCCCGAAATACGGGTCGAACCGACCCCGGAAGCTACGCGAAAGCCGTCGCCGAGGAGGCGATAAAAGCTGGCGCGGAGATTCGAACCGACGACGAAGTCGGGGTTCGAATCGACCCGCCCCGCGTCGTTTCCGAGGATGGAACCGAGCAAGAGTTCGACGCCGTCGTCGTCGCCGCTGGCGTCCATACCAAACGCCTCCTCGCGGACGCCGAAATCCCGGTTCCGTTGAAGCCCTACCGAGTGCAGGCGCTCACCTGCGAGTTCGACGCCGACGTACCGATGGTGTACGACGCCACCGAGGGCTACTACCTGCGCCCGCATCCCGAGGGCTTGCTCGCCGGAGATGGGACGGAGGAAGTCGAAAGCGACCCGGACGAATGGAAGCGAGAAGGCGACGAGAAATTCGTTTCCGCCATGGAAGACCGACTCGCGCATCGCCTTTCCGGTTCGGCCGGGGAAAACGCCGCGGCGTTTTCCCCGGCCGTCGAGCGCGCGTGGGCCGGACTTTGCAACGCGACGCCGGATTACGACCCGCTCCTCGGCGAACTGCGGTCGGGTCTGTACGTCGCCGCGGGGTGGCAGGGCCACGGATTCATGCGCGCGCCAGCACTCGGCGAGGCGATTGCGAAGAACGTTCTCGGAGAGGAAAGTATCCCAGAGTTCGACCCGACGCGGTTCGTCGGCGACGAGGAGTTCAAAATCGTCGAAGGGATGGCCGTCGAGTAGAAAACGGTCGGGGGAAAATCGAGAGAAGGACGGTGTTCGGAATCGCGCCTCGGTTTCGATCCGTTACTCGGATTCCGACTGGGATTTTGGAACCCGAACTTCGAGGGTTCCCGAATCGGTCAGCGTCGCCGACGCGCTCTGTGCGTCCACGTCGGCGTCCGCCGGAAGCTCGACCTTCCCGTCGAGGGACATTCCCCGTCCGGGGTACAC
The DNA here is from genome assembly GCF_020700235.1 of Haladaptatus pallidirubidus. Classification (GTDB taxonomy): domain Archaea; phylum Halobacteriota; class Halobacteria; order Halobacteriales; family Haladaptataceae; genus Haladaptatus; species Haladaptatus pallidirubidus. The sequence continues at coordinate 3,105,229 of NZ_CP085301.1, forward strand.
CATGTCGTAGCCGTCGTGGAAATCGCGGAACCGGTCGATTCGCACGAGCACCGAGTCCTCGGCGAACCGAACCTGCACGTCGCTTCCCGTCGCGCCCGCCGCGTCGAAAACGACGAGGTAGGCGTCCTCGCTCTCCAGCAGATCCGACGGAATCGGGCGTTTTTCCTGCACTTTGCTCGCGGCGCGGCCGACGCGCGATGCGATGGCCGTCGCGGCCGAGCGACCGATGTCCTGAAGAGTCATAGTTCGATTTCGTCCAAACTGTCGGTTTCGCCGCAGTACGGACAGCTGAAATCCGTCACACCGACTTCGTCGGGCATGTCGTAGGTGTAGTGCATCTCGAACATGTCCAGTTCGCAGTCGTCTTTGGTGCATTTGACCTCAAGCGTCGCTGGCATGAGAAGCGATACGTTCTGGATGAAAATAAACGCGCGGACTCCGGTCGTTTTCCGACGACGAACTGCATCGTGAGAGTTTGCCTGTGATAGCCGGAGCTACATTGCAGAGTCGATAGCAATTCCGACTCCAATCAAACCCGCACCGCAACAGCCCACTTTCTCCCCAACCGATTCACTCCCTCGCTGGCGCTCGGGCACCCATCCCTCGCGCGTTTCTCGAGCGTCGGGGTTGTCTCGTCGGTTTTTAACCGGGTTCTTGTATGGGTGGGCGCAAAATCAGTGTAGTCACCGTTTTACCGTTCCGGTCGCAAAAACGAGTATGATTGACCCCACGACCCTCGACGTGACGCTCGTGGACGGGTACGTCGATGAACCGGCCCACTTCGGCGTGCCGCCGTACGTATCGACGTACCCGCGCTACACCGCCGGGGCGCTCGTGGACGCGGGAGTGCCAGCGGAGCGGATTACGTACCACACTATCGACGAGCTTCGCGAGGATAACGGCAAGTGGGCCGACGTGGCCGACGCCGACCTCTTCGTCTACATCGGCGGGATGACCGTCCCCGGCAAGTACGTCGGCGGAACGCCCGCCGAACCAGACGAGGTGCGCAAAATGGCGTGGACGGCCGACGGAACCAGTTTGATGGGCGGCCCCGTCAAGTTCGGCGTCGGGGACGAAAACGCGGGCGGAACCGAAACCGAACGCGACGACCTCGATTTCGATTTCGTGGCGAAAGGCGACGTGGAGGCCGCGGCCTTCGACCTCGTGGAGAGCGGACTGGAGGGCTTCGGCAACCGGATGCGCGACAACGCGGAAATCGACCGCTGGGCCGAGGCGGGCGCGTTCGTCATCGAACAGCACCCGAACCACCCCGACTATCTCATCTGCGAGATGGAAACCTCGCGGGGATGTCCCTACCGATGCTCGTTCTGCACGGAACCGTTGTACGGCAATCCCTCGTTCCGCGAACCGACATCAGTGATTGCGGAGGTGTCCGGACTGTACGACCGCGGCGCCCGACACTTCCGGCTCGGGCGACAGGCCGACATTCTGGCCTACGGCGGAAACGGCGAGAAACCAAATCCCGACGCGCTCCGGGAACTGTACGGCGGGATTCGAGAAGTTGCACCCGACATCGGGACGCTCCATCTCGACAATATGAATCCCATCACCGTCGTGGAGTGGCCCGAACTCTCCCGTGAGGGGATTCGAGTTATCGCGGAACACAATACGGCGGGCGACACCGCCGCCTTCGGCCTCGAATCCGCCGACCCGGTCGTGCAGGAGGAGAACAACCTGAACGTCACCGCCGAGGAGTGTTTCGAGGCGGTGAAAATCGTCAACGAGGAGGCGGGGTGGCGACCCGGAGAGGACGGCGAAAGCGCCCCGACGTTCGGCGCCGACGCCGCGAACCGACTACCGAAACTCCTGCCAGGAATCAACTTGCTCCACGGACTAAAAGGCGAGCGTCGGGAGACGTTCGACCACAACCGGGAGTTCCTCGGGCGAGTGTACGACGAGGGGCTGATGCTCCGCCGGGTGAACATCCGGCAGGTTATGGCGTTCTCGGGGACGGAGATGAACGAAGTCGGCGCGGACATCGCGAACGATCACAAAAAGCTGTTCAAACAGTACAAGCGCGAAGTCCGCGAGGAAATCGACAATCCGATGCTCCAGCGTGTTGCCCCGCCGGGAACCGTCCTGCCGAACGTCCATTTGGAGTACCACAAGGACGGGCGAACGTTCGGACGACAGCTCGGCACCTATCCCCTGCTCGTCGGAATTCCGGGCGAGCGCGAACTCGGGCGAACCATCGACGTGGCCGTGGTCGACCACGGATTCCGCTCCGTGACGGGGGTTCCCTACCCTCTCGACGTGAACAGCGCGACGATGGACGAACTCACGGCGATTCCCGGACTGGGTAAACAGCGCGCCGGAAACGTCATCGTCAACCGCCCCTACGAGACACCCGACGAACTCGCCGAAACGGTGAACGTGGATTTGAGCAAGTTCGCCCGGGCGGAAAAACCGGGAAGCGCGGACTGAACGCCGAAAACTGATTTCCATTTCTCGACCGCGACCGAGCGCCGACACCGAGCGAAGCGAGGATTCGGCGTGAGGAAGCGGTCGGCAAATGACACGGCCACCGGGAGTCAACAATCGACACAATCACAGAATGTCGGCAGATTACACGACCACGGAAGGTCAAAGACTACACAACCGCCAGCGGGCCAGCAGTTCTTCCGCGAGTGAGGAGCGAAGCGACGAACGAGCGGGCCGACGAGCGACCATCGGGAGCGAGGAGTGCTTTTGGTCGAGCTTTTATAGAGAGACGGGCAGGGCCAGCGCAAGTTGCGCTGGCCCTGCCGCTCGACCGTCGTAAAAGGTCGTTCCCGATAATTCTTTAATGGTTGACTACTTGGTTTCAACTGGAGGTCTACGACCTTGGAAATCTCTGACAAACTCCTGTGTCTGTTCAGCGCTGATGTTACTCTCAAAGGCGACGAATACGTCGTCTCTGTTCCACGACGCGAAATCGACACGGGTTCGGTCGAACCGGGAGAAACCTACCGTGTTGCGCTTATCTCGCGCGAAACGGAAACTGAATCGAGCGAAAACCAAACCGAGACGACGGCGACGCAATCCGAGAACGGCAACGGCGGGCCAACTCCTGTTTCGTCCGAGCCACAGCCGCCCGTCGAAGGAGGAGAAATCCGCTACGTCGAAGTCGAAGATATCGGCAAGCAGGGCGACGGAATCGCTCGCGTCGAACGCGGCTACGTTATTATCGTTCCCGGCGCGGAAATCGGCGAGCGCGTGAAGGTCGAAATCACGGAAGTGAAATCGAACTTCGCCGTCGGCGAAATCATCGACGAAGAGTTCTAATAACGACTTTTTTCTTGTAAAGTGGTCTCGGTAGCGGCGGCCGTTTTTATCTGTTACTCGCCGAACGCTCGATGCATCGTGAACCGATTACTGGCTACCGCTCGTACTCGGTTCCGTCGGGTTTTTTCGCTCCTTCCGAATCGTGGACAACGATTTCGCCGGAATCCGGATCGGCGGGTTCGTAGGTGTCGCGAACATCGATTGCTTCTTCCAGTTCGCGAACTGCTCGCTCCTTGAGGGCGTCCGCGAGTTCCTCGGCGTGCTCCCGGTCGATGTCGCGTCCGAGACCCTCGCACTCGTGCGCTCGGACGATACCGGACTCGTCTACCGCTTCGCCCATCGGTTGACTCGTTCCATCCAATTCGACGCTAAAGGGGTACGTTTGACAGATGAGCGGTCGATCGGGGTGGACGGAACACGCACCCCTCCCCGACTCGTCCTCCTCGTAAAATCGGCAGTCGCCGCAGTCGTCGGTTTGGAGCGCCCACTCGAACGTTTCGCCCTCTCCGTCCGTCAGCCCGTAAGGCATGGGTCGCGCCACGTCCCGAAAATCGTACCCCGTCGCGTCTTGTAGTTCCCTCACTTCGTCGGGGAACACCGTCGCAGTGTGGGGATCGTCCGCTTCGCTCGTACAGCAGGCTCCACAGCGCGTACACTCGAATCCGATATCCTCGATTGCGTCCGCGAGGTCGGCGGCGTCGAGTGCTTTCGCGCGCTCCAGTTCGGCTTCGAGACTCTGCACGGTTTTCAGTTCGGGCGAGCGCGCAAAATCATTGCGGCACGGCGCGCTCGCCGTCCCAATTCACGTCACCTTCGACGGCCAACTTTTCGAGATGGGCGGCAACGGTTCGCTCGGCGAACTCTCGAACCGCGGAAACGTCCTTGTCGTAAGCCGAATCGGTGATATCTTCGAGCGTTCTCGCACCCGACCGCACCGCAGACCGAACGCGTCTTTCGCGAGCGAGTCGGTGGTCGATGAGTCGCCGAATCGTTTTCCGTGGGTGATCGATAACCGGTCCGTGCCCCGGATACAGTGCGTCGGGATTCCGGGCGTACAGCCGACGGAGCGAGGTGAGATACGCCCGCAGGTCGCCCTCTCCGGCGGCGACCATCACGCTCCCCTCCGCGACAACGAGGTCGCCAGCGATGATTCCGTCGCTTCCTGCGAGGGCGACGTGGTCGCGCGCGTGGCCCGGCGTTTCGATTACGGTTAGGGAACCCACCTTCGTTCCCTCGCGGAACGTTTCGTCGGGCGTGAGTCCGGTCGCGTTCTCGAACCGCGCTTCGCGACCTCGTCGCGCCCAAACGGTCGCGTCGCAGGTGTCGGCGAAGTGAGACACGGCGCCGACATGGTCGGGGTGCGTGTGCGTCACGAGGACGTGTTCGACGTCGTTTTTCGCGACCGTTCGGTCGAGTTCGTCGGTTCTCCCTGCCGGGTCAATGAGAACCGAACCGACAACGTAGGCGTTCGTCGTCCTGTGTGGAGCGACCGTTTCCGTCGGGACGGAGATGGGATTCATACGCGGAGAAAGGGTGGTCTACCGAAAAAGTTCCTCGTTCGTACTGGATGATTCTGATTAAATGCAGGACGAAGACGAACATCAAAGCGAGAAAAGAGCGAAACGTGGGAGGCCGAAGATCGGATGGCCGGATTGTGGAATCAGTTGTTCAGGAGGTAGACCTGCTTTCGAGCGTCGCGGAAACTGTGGCGCGAGACGATGAGGTCTTGTTCTTCGAGGCGGGTCAGGGCGTAGCGGACGGTTCGGTCGGGGAGGAGCGATTCGTCAGCGAGTTCGCCCTGCGTCAGCGGTTCGTCGGTCTCCAGCACCTTGGCGATGAGTTTCGCGCTAGGGGGGAGTTCACGCAGTCGTTCGCGGAAATCGCCTGCTGGTTTGGTCGCGGTCGTGCTCATATTATGATACCGCTTGACAGAGGTGGTAAAAGTTGGCTATATGGGTGTTCATACAATATCCACACCTTAATCGTGATTATATATCATTTTAATAATGTGATGGGTCGGGCAGAAGCTACTCTACGCACCCCGTCGTGTCTCACCCATGGAATCGATTCCGGACGATTACCGCGACCTCTTCGAGCGAAAAACGTTTGCGAATTTCGCAACCGTCATGCCGGATGGGACGCCGCAAGTGACGCCGGTATGGGTCGGCTACGACGGCGACTACATCCTTATCAATACCGCGAAAGGACGACAAAAGGAGAAGAACGTCCGGCGAAACCCGAAGGTCGGACTGGACATGCTCGACCCGGACGACCCTTACCGGTTCATTTCGATTCGTGGCGAAGTTGAGGAAGTGACGGAGGACGGCGCGGTCGAACACATCAACGAACTCACCGAACGATATATGGAACGGGACGAGTACCCAAATCTTGGCGAAGAACAGGGATCACGCGTCATCATCCGTATTCGGCCCGATCGCGTCGTGACGGGTGGGTAGATTGGACGACAGTTTTGTTCTCACTCCGTAACGCCGCGGTTGGAGTCCGATTTGTGGTCGGTTTTCGGTGCCTCGCTGTGGCGGTTGTACTGGCCGAGCACGCACCCACAGTCGGGACAGTGAACGACGAGTACCCGCTCGTACTCGTGCCGGACGAGTTCTTCCGCCGTAAATTTGCCGTTGCAGTGCTTACACGTCGGCATACTACTCCCCACGGTCCATACGCGAGCAACGTGCAAAGACGTTCGTGTGACTGATTTTCCGTTTGGCTTGCCTATCCGCTTTCAGTACCGTTTTATCCCCCCGGCGAGGTACAACCGTGTAGAAGAAAGTGTGAAGGGACAGGAATGGTATCAGGCGACAGAGGTGGCCGAGGAATACGATGAGAAGCGATTCTCCCGTGGCGGACGGCTTATCGACCGCCGTGAGAAACAGGCAGTTCTCAACGCGATCGGGCCAGTCGAAGGAAAACGAGTCCTCGAAATCGCCTGTGGCACCGGCCGATTTACGGTCATGCTCGCCGAACGAGGAGCAGATATCATCGGACTCGATATTTCGTCGGCGATGCTCCAACAGGGACGCCACAAAGCCCACAACGCTGGCGTTGACGACCATCTGGAGTTTATGCGCGGCGACGCGGCCCGCCTTCCGTTTCCCGACGATTATTTCGACACGGTGTTTGCGATGCGGTTTTTCCATCTCGCGGACACACCCGCGTCCTTCCTGAGTGAGATGCGCAGGGTGGCCAAAGAACAGGTCTTTTTCGATACGTTCGCCGGGCCGAGTACGCGAAGCCTCTACAACTGGCTTCTGCCGATGGGGTCGCGGCTCTACTCGCTTTCCGACGTGGAGAAGCTGCTGTCCGAAACCGGTCTTCGACTCGTCGGTGCAGAACACGATTGGGTGCTTCCGTACGGCTTCTACCGCAAGATTCCCGACGCTATTGCGGAGCGAATCCGCGAAATGGATACGACCCTTATCGACTCGGCCATCGGCGACCACCTCGCGTCGGTTTCCTACTGGAACGCGCGGGTTGAGTAGGCGCGTGCCGAATTACTTTTACGCATCCGGTATCTGAAAAGTGGATATGAACCTGTCCGTGGTGGTTCCGACGCTCAACGGTCGCGACCCCCTGAGCGCTAGCCTCGACGCGCTCTCCCGGCACGCGCCGGACGCCGAGATCATCGTCGTCAACGGGCCATCCGCGGACGGGACGACCGGGATGGTGTGTGACCGCGGCGACGTGAGCGCCTTGGTCGAAATCTCCGACCGAAATCTGAACGTCGCGCGGAACGCCGGAATCGCCGAGGCAAGCGGCGACGCGATAGCACTCGTCGGGCAGAACGTCACTATCGAAGAGTCGTGGTACGACGGCGTCACGCGGGCAATAACGGATGACGCGGATGTCGTAACCGGGCCTGTGCATCGGATGGTCAAGGCGGGAATGACGACCGAGACGGTAGAGACGCGGACGATTACGGGGCGGGACGTAACCTACTTTTCGGGCCGAAATGTCGCGTTCAGTCGGGACGCAATCGAGGCCGCGGATGGTTTCGACGAAAACTTGGAAACCGGCGGCGCGCGCGACTGCGCGCACCGCCTCGCCGCTCTCAATCGGTCTGTCACGTGGTCACCGCCGGTGAGCGTGCGCCGGGACGAGGAAGAGGACGAGGGTATCGAGCGCGATTGGGGTATCAAATATCGATCGCTCGCCTATCGAATGACGAAAAACTACGGCCTACGTCTGACCGTGTTCAGACGGACAGTACAGGATGCCGTGGCCGACGCCCGCGAAGCGGGTCGGGATGTGGCGTCAGGTGAGACGAAACCAACCTTCTGGGTGAGTTGCGGAAAGCGCGTCTGTAAGGGGATCGCTATCGGAACGAAAGACGGCGTCCTCGCGCGCCTGCGCGACCGAAGCGACACTCGGAATCCCGCCGGACTGTCCTCGCGGGCAGATCGCGCGGTCGAACGCTACGACTGGCGATAGCGCACAAATGAGATACTGGAACGACAATTGCCGAAGATAGCTCGGTAGCCTGTTGGTCAGAATAGAACCGACTTTGACACGGCGACGACTGCTGATGCAGGCACCAAGCCACGCCCGAACTCACGCAACCACTCGTGGCGTCGCCACTCGTTCCTTTGCTCGTTCGCCCGTTCCCAGCCAACCGCCCAATCCAAAGCCAATTGCCGTTTTCGGATGAAAACCCGTTTTCCGATACGCGATGGCACGTCCGATCAGTCACTTGGCGGGCGAGTGCGTCGCATTCGCCCGCCTGCGATTGCGCTGCGGTTGCGCTGCGATTGCGGAGGCGGGAGGTTGCAGGGGCGGTTTGATTGGAGTCGGCAGTCGCTAGCGACATTCTTGAAACCCATTTCCACTGATTCCGCGCAAAACCACCCGAAGCTTCATCGTCTACAGTATTCTCGAACTGCATCGATTGGACCCGAAATTCGATGGCCACGAACTTCGAAAACGCCAGTCCAACTTCCAGGTTCCCGAAAACGCCAGTCAAACCACCGACTTCCCGAAAATACTACTCCACGGAGAGTCCGTCAACGACGCGCGACGGGTTTTTCGTGAACACTTTTCGCATGGCGTCTTCCGGAACGTCTAAGGTCAGAATTTCCATCACGGCGACGTTTGGATGCGCGTTCGGGGCGCCACTGCCGAACAGCACGCGGTCGGGATGTTCCATGACGGCACGCTCCAACTGGTCGCGGTAGCGAACGAAACTCGTGTCCAGATAACAGTCGTCGGAGGAATCGAGCAGGTTGATCGCGTCGTCCATCAAATCGCGGTTCAACGGGTAGCCACCGAAATGGGAGAGGATGACGGGAAACGACCGATCGAGAAGGGTATTCGCGGCGTCGGTCGGCGAAAATCCGTCGCCCGCGTGGACGAGCAGTGGAAGGCCGACGTCTTCCAGTTGGTCGAGAACCTCCTCGTCCGGGAGACCGTCCTGCACCGGGTCGAGTTTGAAGCCGTGAAACCGGTCGTCGTAGGCGTACTGTTCGATATCCTCGGGCGAAGTTTGCCAGTCCTTCCGGCGCGCGCCGAAGTTCCGCAGTCGGGCCGCGGTGCTTCCGGTTGGGTCGCGGGGGCCGTTGATTCGAGCGAAGGTGACGAACGGGCGTTCGACGCTTCGCCGAGCGACGGCGTTGTTCGCGCGAAGGTAGTTTTGACCGTCTTGCGGTTCGGCAAAAACGACGGTCGAGACGACGCCCGCTTGGTGCATCTCGCGTTCCAGTTTTTCCGGCGAGATTGCCCGCCCGCGCGTCGTGACCGCTTCTTCGACGGGGAGACGGGAATGAACGTCAACGACGCGAAAACGGTGTTCCAATTCCAGCATCTGAAAATTCCTCCCGCGTAATGTTATTTGAATCTATCGGTCACGCGATTCGGGTTCCGGATGTGCATCTTCGTGTCACTCCCCGAACGCAGTAGAAACCTTTATATAGAATATCAATCATTCGTTGTACTGATGTCAGAATCAGGCTTCGGACAGCGACGCATGGGCGGACGACCGATGTTCATCCTCAGCGAGGATTCCCAGCGAACGCATGGTCGGGACGCTCAGTCCTCCAACATCGCCGCGGGAAAAGCGGTAAGCGAGGCAGTACGAACCACGCTCGGCCCGCGTGGGATGGACAAGATGCTCGTCTCCGACGACGGCGACGTGGTCATCACCAACGACGGGGCGACTATCCTCAACTCGATGGACATCGAGCATCCCGCCGCACAGATGATCGTCGAGGTTTCCCAGACACAGGAGGACGAAGTCGGCGACGGCACGACGACGGCCTCAGTGCTTGCGGGCGAACTCCTCGCCAAAGCTGAGAACCTCCTCGAACAGGACGTTCACGCGACGACCATAGTGGAAGGCTACGCACGCGCACGAGATATCGCGCTGGAAGCCATCGACGACCTCTCGCTCGACGCCGACATCGACGACGAGATTCTCAAGCAGGTCGCCGAATCTAGCATGACCGGCAAAGGCACCGGCGACATCAGAACCGAGCGACTCGCGGAAGTCGTCGTCGACGCCGTGCGCCACGTCGAAGGCGACGAGAAGGTCGAACGAGACGACATTCGCGTCCACACGCAGGTCGGTTCGAGTTCCAGCGCGACGGAACTCATCGAGGGAATCGTCACCGATGCGGAACCCGCGCACAAGAACATGCCGCGCTCCGTCGAGGACGCCACCGTCCTCGCCACCGACGGTACGTTTAGCGTCCGCGAGACGGAAATCGACGCGGAGTACTCCGTCGATAACGTTGACCAGCTTACCGCCGCAATGGATGCCGAGGACAACCAGCTCCGCGAACTCGCCGACGCAATCGCGGACGCCGGCGTCGATGTCATTTTCTCGCACTCCTCCATCGACGACCGAACCGCTTCCTACCTCGCCAAGCACGGCATCCTCGCCTTCGAGGACGTCGACGACGACCTCACGTCCGCCATCGCACAGGCCACGGGCGGCAAGCGCACAGGCAAACCGGACGATGTGGACGAGGACGAACTCGGCCACGCCGACAGCATCCGCGTCGAAAAGTACGGCGACGAAGGCCTCGCCTTCGTCGAGGGCGGCGCGGCCGCGAAATCCGTCACGCTGTTCGTCCGCGGCGGCACGGAACACGTCGTCGACGAACTTGAGCGCGCGCTGAACGACGCGCTGGACGTCGTCTCCGCCGCGGTCGATACCGGAAGCGTCGTCCCCGGCGCGGGTGCGAGCGAAATCAACATCGCGGGCCGTGTCCGCGACGAGGCTGCGGGCGTCGAAGGCCGTCAGCAACTCGCCATCGAGGCGTTCGCCGACGCAGTCGAAGTGCTTCCGCGCACCCTCGCCGAGAACACGGGAATGGATCCAATCGACGCTCTCGTCGACCTCCGCGCCGCGAACGACGACGAAGCGGGCCGCGCAGGAATCATCTCCTCCGGTGAAACCGGCGAAATCGCAGACCCAGTCGAGGAAGGCGTCATCGACCCCGCCGCGGTCAAACGCGAAGCGGTCGAGAGCGCCACCGAAGCCGCGACGATGATCGCCCGCATCGACGACGTTATCGCCGCGAAATAGACGCAAGCTAGCAGTTCACCCCGCTACGATTTTTTGCGTTCGACATTGTTCCAAGTAGCAAGCCCTATCCGCCGAGGGTACCAACCCAATCCCGATGAGCGAGCGCGTTGTTTCCAGTCGCCCCATCTTCCTCGCAACCGCCACGGTCGTCGTTCTTCTCGCGGGCGCAATCGGATTCGTCGTCGGTACGACCGGCCAAAACCGCGGGGCGACAATGGATATTTTCGGTGTTTCGCTGTTCCAGATGTCGCCCGTGACGATGGCGCTGTTCGGCATGATTCTCACGACCTGCGTGTTAGCGTTGGTGTTCGGGCTCGTCACTTACGCATCTCGATATGACACCGAACGGACGACGTGAACAAAAATGTTATTTTGATTGAATGACTTCCGTTCGGTATGGCAATCGAATCCTCCGCCCGAACCGATCGAAGTCGAAATCCGACGCGTGACACGCTCGCGGTTTCTCTCACGATTCTGTTGGCGAACGTGCCGACGCTCTTTTCCTTTTACGTCGCAATCGACACCTACGGTGCCGAAACGGGAGTCGGATTTTTTAGATATCTGACGACGACGATGAGCGGCGCTCTCATTTTCGCGGTGCTCTGGACCGGCGTCGTCTTCTTTGCGTTCGGTCCCGCGCTGGCGGGGTCGTGGAACCGCCGGTGATCCGACTCGGCGAGAACAGTTAAAAACGAGCGAAAGGGTACCACGCGTATGGGACAAGGGACGCTCGGTTTCTGGGAATCGGTTTCGTTCGCCCTCGGTGGCATCATCGGCGGCGGAATCTTCGCGGTGTTAGGTGTCGTCGCCAAGGTTGCGGGGCCAACTGCATGGCTCGCGTACTTCGCCGCGGGCATCGTCGCGATGTGTACCGGTTACTCCTACGTTAAACTCAACCAGTTGAGCGATTCACAGGGCGGTTCGGTAACGTTCATCGAGGAGTTCATCGGACGACCGATGCTGGCAGGAATGGTCGGTTGGATGCTTATCGTCGGTTATATCGGCACGATGGCGATGTACGGTTTCGCCTTCGGCGCGTATTTCGGACAACTATTCGGTCTCTCCACGATTCCCGTCGTCGGATTGCCGACTCGCCCCGTCATGTCGGTGCTCGTCGTCGCCGGATTCGTCGGTCTCAACGTCATCGGCGCCCGAGAATCGGGCGTAGCCGAGGACGTGTTGGTCGCCCTCAAGGTCGGAATCGTCGTGTTGTTCGGCGTAATCGGAATTTGGTTTGCCTACACACAGGGACAGTTGAAACTCGGTATCGAACGCGCCGTGCGTCACCCCGCCGGGCCGTTCGTCGCCGCCGCCGTCTCGTTCGTCTCCTTCGAGGGGTGGCAACTGCTCATGTACGACCAAGATCGCATCGAAAACCCGGTCGAAAACATCACGAAGGCGGTGTACCTCTCGATACCCATCTCGACGCTCGTCTACATGGCCGTCGCGCTCGTGACAATCAGCCTCGTCAGTCGGGGACAGGTCGTCCGACACCCGGATGTCGCGCTCGCCATCGCGGCCAAACAGTTTGCGGGACAGATCGGCTACGTCCTCATCGGCATCGCAGCCCTCCTCTCCACCGCGAGCGCCATCAACGCGACGATGTTCAGCACCGCGCTCTTCTCGAAGGGAATGCTTGCAGACGATCTCCTTCCCGACAAAATCGGGGATGCATCCGACGACGGACCACCGACGCGCACCTTGGTCATCATCGGTCTACTCACGGCGGTGTTCACGGCCTACGGGAGCCTCGAGGCGATAACGGAGTTCGCGTCTGTCTCCTTCATCGTGGTGTTCGGCGCGATGAGTTATCTCGCGTTTCGCGAGCGCGATAACCCGTCGATTACGGCCGTCGTTCCCGCAATCGGCATGCTCGGCAGTGCCGTCTTCCTCCCGTTGCTCCTGTGGCATCTCTACACTACTCAGCGCGGAATTCTCGCGTTGGTGGTCGGTATCACCGTCTCCATCTTCCTCCTCGAACTGGTCTACTTCGAGCGCAAATCGATACTGCAAGGAGTGCGGAACGTGGAAAAACGAATTTAGACCGTCGGCAGTTCCCAGTCGTACCGAATCGCCAGTAGACGAAGGCCCAAGACGATGCCCGCGCAGGCAACCGCACTTTTTTGCGACCCGACTCCAACGTCCACCAACAGCCAAAACGCCAGTCCGCCGAGCAGTGCACAGGTCGCGTAGAAATCCTCGACGAGAACAGACGGAACGTTCTGGAGGAGCAAATCACTGATGAGGCCGCCGCCGACTCCGGTTACGGTTGCGAGCAGAACCACTCCGAACGCGGTGAGTCCGGCGTCGTGAGCCACGAGCGCGCCGGTTGTGGCGAACGCCGAGAGGCCGATTGCGTCCGGGATTCGGACGACCGGACGCTCGGTCAAGTCGTCGCCGAATCGTGAGAGAACCACGGCGAGCGCAACGCCGACCAGTGCGACGCTCACGTCGCCCATCGAGCGAAGCGCGACGGGCGTCGCGTTCACCAGTAGGTCGCGGGTGACGCCACCGCCGAGAGCCGTCATCACGCCGAGGACGCCCACGCCGAGCAGGTCGAGGTCGGCCTCACTGCCGCGGAGCGACCCGACGACCGCGAACGCCAGCAAACCGACGATGTTCATGATTCCGAAGGCGTCCATCGTTACCTCGCCCTTTGCACCCACATCGTCATCTTTCTAGTCGGATTTCGTCGCCGACGGTGATGCCGAATGCCTCGTTCCCCCGTCCTCGATTGACGGCGAGTTCGACGTTGCCGTGGCTTCCGACCGTCACGAGTCGCTGACCGACTTCGACGTGCGCGTAGGAGGGTTCGACCGACGATGGCGCGCCGTCCACTTCGATTTCGTTCACATCGTCGAGGAAGTCGCCGGGGACGTTCGTGATGGCGTTGCCGAAATCGTCCACGACGAGGATTTCGCCCGCCGCTTTCGATTCGCTGACCGTCGGTTCCGGAAATTGCAGGTCGTGGAACTCGTCGGCGGGAGCGGTACCGGGAAGGTTTTCGAGCGAATCGACGCCAATTTCGTGGATTCGGCCCGCGGCGGGCGCGAACACGTCCCGTCCGTGGAAGGTCGCGCTGTCGGTGCTTTCGTATTCGATTTCGAATATTTCGGGGTCGCCGAGCTCGCGGGCGACTGGAAGCAAAACGCCGTTGTCGGGCCCGACAAACGCGTGATCGCCTGCTCTCACGACAATCGCGGCCCGGTCGGTTCCGACGCCGGGATCAACCACGACGAGGTGGATTGCCGGGGGGAAGTACGGAAGCACTTCGCGGAGCCAAAAGGCGGTGGTTCGAACGTCCTGTCGCGGGAAATCGTGCGCTACGTCCACGAGACGGGCGTCGCTGTGCTGGAGGAGGACGCCTTTCATCGCCGCGGGATACGGCGTGCCGAAGTCGGACGAGAGGGTTATCATACGCCGTTCGAGTCGGTTTGGCTGACGCGCTGGATGCGCTCGATGCCGCCGCTTTCTTCGATAACTTCGGTGACGGCTTCGGGGACGAGCTTCTCCCAGTCGCCGCCCTCGACCATCCGGTCGCGGACTTCCGTCCCTTCGAGCACGTCGCGGTTGAACATCGGCGATTGGCGAACCTCGACGCCCGCCTCCGTGAACAACTGGATGACGAGGGGATTGTTCGAGTAGGCCACGTCGAACTCCGGACTCATGCTTTGGACGTGGCTCACCCAGACAGAGTTCCTGTCCAAGTCCTCGATGGGAACGGCGTAGGTGACGAGGTCGGAGTCCACGAGGGATTTGGTAATCATCATGATTCGCTCGCCAGCCGTAAACGGGTCGTGCCGGGTGTGTGAGTTCCCGGCGCTCCCGATACCGAGGACGAGCTCGTCCACTTCTTCGGAAATCGTCTCGACCACGCTGTGATGGCCGTTATGGTAGGGTTGAAAGCGCCCGATGTAGAACCCGCGGGTCATGGTCAATTCGTCGGCCAGCGTTTTTATAAGCGTGACGAGTCGCGCCCGAGAAGAACGGCCGTATTTCGAGCGTTGCCGCGCGTTCATGAGAATCAGGCACATACAGTTGAAGGGAGAAAGTATATCAGTTCGCCAGCCTTCGTTTGAATCACACTGAACGAATTCTATGAGTAACGACACCGAAGCTCCACCACCGGAGCAGGAAACAGAGCAGGAAGTAGAAAGTCTCGGGAGCGATGTGGATGCCGAGGTTGCCGACGAAATTTCGGAGGACAACTTGCTCGGTGGGCTGGAGATAGAAAGCACGGAAGAGGTCGAAATTCCCGACCGGCTGGTCGATCAAGTCATCGGACAAGACCACGCACGCGACGTAGTGATGAAGGCGGCCAAACAGCGCCGCCACGTAATGATGATCGGAACGCCGGGTACCGGGAAGTCGATGTTGGCGAAGGCGATGAGCCAACTCCTCCCCAAGGAGGATTTGCAGGACGTTCTCGTCTACCACAATCCGGACGACGGCAACGAGCCGAAGGTCAGAACCGTCCCCGCCGGAAAAGGCGACCAGATAATCGACGCCCACAAAGAAGAAGCCAGAAAGCGCAACCAGATGCGCTCCTTTTTGATGTGGGTCATCATCGCTATCGTGGTCGGCTACGCGCTCCTCATCGCAGGAAGACCGTTGTTGGGCATCCTCGCCGCGGGTGTCATCTACCTCGCGTTCCGCTACGGTTCACGCGGAAGCGACGCGATGATTCCGAACCTGCTGGTGAACAACAGCGACGTGACCAGCGCGCCGTTCGAGGACGCGACGGGTGCACACGCGGGTGCCCTGCTCGGCGACGTTCGCCACGACCCGTTCCAGTCAGGTGGAATGGAAACGCCGAGCCACGACCGCGTCGAACCCGGCGCGATTCACAAGGCCAACAAGGGCGTGCTGTTCGTGGACGAAATCAACACGCTCGACATCCGCAGTCAGCAGAAGTTGATGACGGCGATTCAGGAGGGCGAGTTCTCCATCACCGGCCAGTCCGAACGCAGTTCGGGCGCGATGGTGCAGACCGAACCCGTCCCGACCGACTTCGTCATGGTCGCCGCAGGAAACCTCGACGCGATGGAGAACATGCACCCCGCGCTCCGCTCCCGTATCAAGGGATACGGATACGAGGTGTACATGGACGACACCATCGACGACACGCCGGAGATGCGCCGCAAGTACGCGCGGTTCATCGCGCAAGAAGTCGAAAAGGACGGTCGGCTCCCGCACTTCAACGAGCAGGCGGTCGAAGAGGTCATCCTCGAAGCCCAGCGCCGCGCCGGACGCAAAGACCACCTCACGCTCAAACTGCGTGACCTCGGTGGCCTCGTCCGCGTCGCTGGCGACATCGCTCGTGCCGAGGACGCGGAGTACACCACGCGCGATCACGTGTTGCAGGCGAAGCGCCGTTCGCGCTCCATCGAGCAACAGATCGCCGACGACTTCATCGAGCGCCGCAAGGACTACGAACTCACCGTCTCCGACGGCGACGTGGTCGGCCGCGTCAACGGCCTCGCCGTCATGGGCGAGGACAGCGGTATTATGCTCCCCGTGATGGCCGAGGTGACGCCGTCGCAGGGTCCCGGCCAAGTCATCGCCACCGGTCAACTGAAGGAGATGGCGGAGGAGTCCGTGAAGAACGTCTCGGCTATCATCAAGAAGTTCAGCGACGAGGATATCAGCGAGAAGGACGTTCACATCCAGTTCGTCCAAGCGGGCCAGCAGGGTGTTGACGGCGACTCGGCGTCCATCACGGTCGCCACGGCCGTCATCAGCGCGCTGGAGGACGCGCCGGTCGAACAGGACGTCGCCATGACCGGTTCGCTGTCGGTGCGCGGCGACGTGCTCCCCGTCGGCGGGGTGACCCACAAAATCGAGGCCGCCGCGAAGGCTGGCATCAAGACGGTCATCATTCCAAAGGCGAACGAGCAGGACGTGATGATCGAAGAAGAGTACGAGGAGATGGTCGAAATCATCCCCGTCTCGCACATCAGCGAGGTACTCGAAGTTGCCCTTTCGGGCGAACCCGAAAAGGACGGTCTCATCGACCGCCTGAAAAACATCACCGGAAGCGCGCTGGAACGCGAAATCGGCGGCAATACCGGCCGCCCCAGCCCGCAGTAGCCGACCCCGCAGAATTCGTTTTTACTATATTTTTGTACCCGTGAGTTGGGACGCTGAATAGTTCGCTTGCGTTGAAGTCGCAACTGCTGGTCGCGTCGGTTTTTATTGTACCGAAACTGGTTTTGATGATACGACGAGTGTAGAGAAGAGGCGAAACCCACTCAGCACCACCTCACGGAACCCGCTCACCACCGCTTCTATCAGTGACAGAAATTCATCCAAACTTCCTCGCCTTCGTGAGTAGATAGCTTTTCCGTGCCCGCCGCCAAACACGAATTCGAATGCCCGCGCCGAACTGGAACGCCTTCGCCGCCGTCACACTGTTCGTCCTCGTCATCCTCATCGCGCTGGCGCGGGCCTCACAAACGATGCTGGCCGGGCGTGACGACACCGAACTGAATCCAGATTTCCAGTCGAAACCGGAGGACGACCCGAATCACAACGCCGAAATCGAAGTCGAACCGTCCGTCCCCCAACCGCCACAATCGAATCCGAAGGACGAACTGACGACGAAGATGCTCCTGGTGAACGTCGCGTTGAGCCAGGGGTTGTTCGGCGTGATACTCGTCGTTTCGGCGGTACTGGCCGGGATTCCAGCGTCCGCGTTGGGCGTCGAATCAACAACCCTGTTTCAACTCGGGGGCGGAATCGCCCTTGGCATCGCGCTGTTCGCGGCGAACGAACTCGGCCAGCGCGCGGCGGACACGCTGGGGATCGACTACGAGGACGGTCTGCGCGAGATGCTGACACCGGATTCGCTCCGCGGGTGGGTCGTTCTACTCGGTGGTGCCTTACCAGTTATCGCGGGATTCGAAGAACTGCTGTTTCGCTCGGCGCTCATCGGCGTGCTGGCCAGCGGTTACGGACTGTCGCCGTGGCTCCTCGCCGCGCTCTCGTCGGTTGCGTTCGCGGTCGGGCACGGCGCGCAAGGACCGGGCGGAATCCTCGTGACGGGCGCGCTGGGCGGCGTGCTCGCCGTCGCCTTCGTTCTTTCGGGAAGTCTGTTGGTCGTGGTCGTCGCTCACTACCTCGTGAACGCGCTTGAGTTCGTAGTTCACGCCTGGGACGAAGACTGAGAAGTTCGACTGCTCGCGCTTCGCTTACCGTTCCTCGCTATCCAGCACGCGAATCTGGTCACCGCGCACGGTAACCGGAATCGGGACGGTTGCTTCGTACAGCTCGACCGTCACCTGGTCTTTGCCCTCGTCGATGCGCTGAACCTGCGCCTTCTCGCCCTTGAACGGGCCCGCGATGAGTTCCACGATGTCTCCCTCCGCGATGCCCTCCACGTCGGGTGTGGGCGAGAGGAAGTGTTCGACTTCGGAGATACTGCTCACGCCGGGCACCATGCTCCGAGCATGCGGAATCTCCTCCAGCACGCGGCTGATAACCGCATCGTCGTCCGCCTCGACCATCACGTAACTCGTCAGTGAGTCGGGGGCGAGAACGGCGTGAATCTCCGGTTCTTCGCGGTTGACGATCATATCCGCGACTGTGCGTTCCTGACTTGCCGTGGTCTTTACTGCGTAAATGGACATGGTATCTATCAGTTTAGGCCGGGAGGAAGCTCATCACGACGAAGATGGCGAAGCCGAGCAGTCCGACGAGGAGGATACCCGCGCCAGCAATCTTCGAAATCTGTGAAAATTCGTCCCACGAGGGCGTACTCGCCAGTTTGAGTACGCGAATGTACGACGCGACATCGAGTTTGACATCCATAGATAGTTGTGTTTGGCTATCGGGCTTTTTCTATCTTTCCAAGGTCAGCCGAGAGTGTTGTTCCGAGGAGGGAGGACAAAATAGACAACGATCCGTCACAACCGCGCCGAATTATAGACTTCCGCTCGCCGCGGAGTCGGGCGGAAATTCGAGTCGGTCGGTGCTTCGAATTCTAATCTCGACCCAATAACGCTCCCCGAGCGATTTTCGCGTCGGGATTCGCTATCGAATCTTCACTTCGGAGATATTTTCACTCGTGATAGCTAACGTGACGGATAATGACCGAGGGTGACCGTTCGAACTTCGGCGGGCTGTGGAACGGTCTCTCGTATATCACTGTTGGACTGTTAGCAATGGCGATATTCGTATTCTCCGGGAGCTCGGTCGATACTGGTCGAGTTGTAGCGAGTATCGCATTAGTAGCGATTGGTGTTGCGGCCTTCCTCGCTCAGCGGATTTCGCCGTGGTTTGCAGACTTACACCGCTACTGGACGGGACTGTTCTGGGCGCTCTGTGGGCTTGGTATCCTCGGTATTGGCGTGGTGAGTTCGAGTACCGCCAACAGATGGATTGGCGGTGGTGTCATCGGTGGTGGACTTGTAATCTACGGTATTCTCGTCGCCTCGGGGGGTTAGGCCACGTTCCGTATCTAACGACTGCGGTCGGAGCCCGAATATCGCATCACTTCGCTTTCGTACTACCGCTGTCCGGTGTACGGGTAGAAAATAGCCGCGGAAATTACTACTAAGTTCGCCGGTTGTGCTTGTTTGAGCAGTCGTCGGAATTACTCGACGTAGTCGATCTCTTCGGTTCGACTTTTTGCCTGCGCCTGTTCTTCGTCACTGCGACCGTAGATTTGCGGCGACTGGACGCCGGTGACCACAATCATGGTGCGCATGGTACCCTCCAAACTCTCGTCGATGGAGGTTCCCCAGATGATGCGCGCGTCGGGGTCGATGCGGTCGTAAATCTGTTCGACAACGCCCTCCGCCTCCTCGATGGACATGTCGTTGCCACCGGTGACATTGACCAGCGCGGATTTCGCGCCGCTGATGTCCACGTCGAGGAGCGGCGAGCGCAGGGCGCTCTTAACCGAATCCTGTGCCTTGGAATCCGAATCGCTCTCGCCCAGTCCAATCATCGCCACGCCGCCTTTCTCCATGACGGTGCGAACGTCGGCGAAGTCCAGATTGACCAGTCCGGGTTTCGTGATGAGTTCCGTGATCCCTTTCACCGAGCGCATCAGAACCTCGTCGGCCACCTTGAACGCCTGCTTGACGGGCAGTTTGCCCACGGAGTCTAGCAGTCGGTCGTTCGGGACGACGATGACCGTGTCACTCACGTCGCGCAGGCGCTCCAGTCCGGCCTCGGCGTTCGTGCGTCGGACTTCGCCCTCCGCGGTGAACGGCGTCGTGACGATTGCGATGGTGAGCGCGCCCGCTTCGCGCGCGGCCTTGGCGACGACCGGGGCGCTTCCGGTTCCCGTCCCGCCGCCGAGTCCGGCGGTGACGAACACCATGTCCGACCCCTGAATCGCGTCGTAAATGTCTTCCTGACTTTCGAGCGCGGCTTCCTCGCCGACCTGCGGAAGCGACCCCGCGCCGCGTCCGCTGGTCTTTTGCTCGCCCATCAGGATTTTCGTGTCCGCTTCGATTTCCACGAGGTGCTGTACGTCGGTGTTCGCGGCGACCAGCGACGCGCCGTGGATTCCTTCTTCGGCCATTCGATTGACCGTGTTTCCTCCGCCACCGCCACAGCCGACGACGGTGATGTTCGTCTGGAGATCTTTCAGTACGTCTTCGAGTTGATCGTCGGTCATCGTGCCCGATGGGTTCGTACCCGACGGGGCCGTCTCGTTTCTGGCACCACCGATTTGCGTCTGGGAGGCGTTTTGTTGCTCCCCTTCCGCCTCCTCAATGGCGTCTTCAACAATGGAGTCCATCCTTGAGGTTTGGTTTACCAACGCAGATTAATTATCTTTCCCCTCTGGATGACGCACGTCTGACGCGTGTCCGCATAACGCACATGTAGTAATTCATATGAAATCTACCAATTCGTCACGTAAAACGTCCCAAAATCATACGGAGAAGCGATGTGTACGTTCGGTTCGCACGGCCTCCGGCGGAATCGTCTCGCCTGCGACCGTCACGGCGGTTCCCGCCGAGAGCTTCCCGAACTCCGGCCCCTCTGAGACGCCCAACTTGCGTGCTTTTTCGGGGTCGAAGGCGATTTCCCGCGCGACGACTTCGTCCGGTTTCCGTTCGACTTCGTCGTACTTCCGGTCGAGCAACGCCGCCAACGCGCCGATTATTGCGTCGTAATCCTCCGCTCCGCGAACGGCACACCGGCCCGCAACCCGCGTTCCGCCCTGTTCCGTCTCGAACGCGACGGTGTGTTCGGAAACCGCTTTTCGCGTCTCCTCGCGGTCGATTCCGGTCGCGCTGTCGAGCAAATTGCCGGGGAGCGGGACGATTTCGAACTCGCGCGCGTCGCCCGCGGCCGTTCCGAATCGCAGTCCGGATTCGACCGACGACAGTTCGGTTTCCAGTTCTGTCGCGAGCGAGAGTGGAACACCAGACACCTCCCGAACCCACGTCTCGCTCACGATTCGGTAGCCGAGGTCGGCGACGACCGACGCCAGTTCCGGGTAGTCGCCTTCGCACACCGCGTGCTCCGCGCCGCTTCGCTCGAACGCCCGCCGAATCGTTTCTCGCGCGCCCGGTTCTTCCGGCGAACCCAGCTCCTCCAGATTCCAGTCCGAGGCGATGTGGCCGACCGCCCAGTCCGTTTCGCGGACGATTCGCTCGAAGCGCGGAGCGTAGTGGCCGCCGCCGAACCCGACCAGTTGTCGCTCGCGGGTCGGTTCGACGCCGCGGAGGTCGAGGATAGCGCGCGCGACTGCGCGCGCCGCGTCGGAATCGCCCCACTGTTCGTCGCCACTTCCGAGTTCCGCGAACATCGAGGGGACGCCGACTTCGCTCGGCCCGTGGTGGGTACACTCCATGCCGACCTCGTAGGCGTCCGGCGCGTGTTCGTCGAACGCGGAGAGCAGTTCGGCCTGCGCGTTCGGACAGGTTTCCGCGAGTTTCCCGTCCGCACCGCCGTACTCCGCCGGGCCGAAGTTACCCGTGAAGTGCGCGGTCAGCAGCGGCCCGGTGTCGCCCGAGTGACGAGAGGCGAAGACGAGCATCTCGGGATTCGAGAACGCCTCCGCGACGTTCTCGATGTCGAGATGGAGGGATTCGAACTCGCGGAGTTCGAATCCCTCGCGTCGGTAGTATTTTCCGCCGCCGTCGGCGTCGGGGCGAGAATTGTCTTCTTTTTCCGTCCATTCCGCTTCCGAACGCAGATACTCGCCGATGTGTTCCGAGGCGTAATCGGCGCGGCTGACGACGACGGCAATCATGTACACGTCTCCGCGCTAAAATCGAAAAAGGGCGTCGAATGTCGGTGGACGCTCGTCGATGCTGTTGGAAGCGCCGAGGCGGTCAGACCTGCTCCGCCCGTGTCGGCTCGTTTCCGGAAATACGCCGGTAGACGCGACCGATGAGGAATTGAAGTGCCTCACGACGAGTCGCCAACAGCGCGAGTCCGAGGACGACGTAGACGGCGCTGAACGCGATGAGCGCGTCGTAGTGGTGGAAATCCGGATACAACTGCACGAGGAACAACACGAGCAGTGCGAGTGCTTCGCGGATGCTGATGGTGAAATTGACCAGAATCGCCAACGCGAAGAAGCTCTGTGCGGCGGTGAGCCAGATTTCACCGGCCTGCTTCTGGCCGAGCGGCAGGGTTTCGAGACTGCCGAGCGAGATGCTGTAGACGAGGACGAGCGTGCCGATGAGAAGCGTCCACTGATTGAGTTTCGAGGAGATGAGCGCGTTGAACGCCGCCGTCGAGCGCGCCTTGTTGACGAGGTAGGCGACGACGATGAGTTCCGGACTCTCGCTGGCGAGCGGCGCGACCCACTGAATCATCAGGAACGAGGGAACGCCGATTTGCTCTCCGTAATCTTCCAGGCCGTGCGCGAACGGTTCGACGGCGGTGAAGATGACGAGTCCCGAGAAGACGAACATCCCGAGGTAGATGGGAACGCGAATATTCGTCCTGAACGACTGGAAGTAGGCGGGGACTCCGACCTGTTCTTCGTCGGTGTGCGGCGCGTTCAGCGTGAAGAGGATGTACGTGAAGTACAATCCGACGAGGAACAGCATGTCGGGCCAGCCGATGCCCTCACCCAAGGGGACGAAGAAGGCGTAGATGGTTGCGATGAAGAGGAAGAGGATTTCCGTCGAGATGTCCGGATCGAGTCGCACTCGGTCGGCGAGGAATCCGCTCCGATTTTCGACCGCGGGATCGTTCGTCGATTTCGCTTTGTAGATGGCGAACACGGCGATAGCCGACCAGCCGAGTCCGATGAGGATGCGGTTCGCGCCGGTCATGTTGGCGACGGCGAGACTCGCGTTCTCCGCCCCGCGAGGGGTTCCGGCGAACGCGCCCGCGTTCCACGCGTACAGTGCGTCAACCGCGTATTCGGGCGCGACGGCGAGCACGGCGAGGATTGCGAGTGCGAATGCGCGCGGAACGTCTTCTTCTGCCGTTTCGGCACCCCATGCGAGCAAAAAGGACGCGCCGAGTACTGAAATTCCGGTGATAGCAATCGTTTGAAGTGTCGAAAGAGCGTGGGCGTTTCCCGTCGCCCACAGTCCCATCCACGGCGCCGTCAGAAGCACCGAGAGCAGGACTGCTGTAAGAGGATGGCGTAATCGTCCGGTCATCGAAAATCAGTTGCTGGCCCCCGAAGGTAATCCTTGCGTTCCGGAATCAGGGGAACAGGAGGAACACGAACGCGCCGTATCCCGCGACGAGCAGCAGGCCGTTGAACCGCGACACGCGATGGCGGTGTGCCATCAGCGCCATCGCCCCGACGGTGAACGCGACGAGGAACGGGAACTCGAACGTCTGCGTGGCTACCGGTACGTTCACGGGGACGACCAGCGCCAGCACGCCGATGACCGCGAGGATGTTGTAGATGTTGCTTCCGATGACGTTGCTGATGCTTAGGTCCGCTTCGTCGCGGGCGGAACTAACCATGGAGGTCGCGAGTTCGGGAAGCGAGGTACCGAACGCGACGACGGTGAGACCGATGAACAGGTCGGTGAAGCCGAACCCGCGGAGCAGTTCGACGCTCCCCGTGATGAGTAGGCGCGATCCCGCCAGCAGGACGCCCACAGAGAGGACGAACATGCCGACCGTGCGCGCGTTGGCGGTTCCGTCGTCGCCGACTTCGTCCGTGATGGCGCCCTCGTCGCCGCCGCGTCGCGTGTGCCGAAGGATGTAGACGGTGAAAATGCCGAGGACGGCGAGCAAAAGCGCGCCGTCGGTCGCGCCGAGCGTTCCGTCGCTTCCGAGAACGACGAGCATGACGACCGCGGCGAGCATGAACGACCCGTGTCGCCACAGCAGGTCGCGGTTGACGGCTAACGGTTGGACGAGCGCGGATGCGCCCAACACGAGGCCGATGTTGGCGATGTTCGACCCGACGATGTTGCCGAGACCGATGTCGCCGGAGACGGAGACGGCACCGATGAGGCTGACGAACAGTTCGGGCGCGGTCGTGGCGAAGGCGATGATGGTCACGCCGATGGTCACCGGGGCGATGCCGACCCCGAGCGCGAGCGAGGACGCGCTATCGACGAGCAGCTCTGCACCGAAATAGAGGAGGACGATACCACCAAGCAGTAACAGCAAGTCGGCGGACATTCCCTGCGTGAATTGCGGCGCGTACATAGTCTTCCTGGTTATTTCACTATCAATATATATTACTTCCGACGGATGGGCTTATTCGACAGCGGACCACAGAATGCGTATGGACGTTTACGGACTACTCGGCAATCCCGTCGGTCATTCGCTGTCGCCGCCGATGCACGAATCCGCATACGACGAACTCGGACTGGATGCGAAATACGTCACCTTCGAACCGGACGCGATTGGCCCGGCAATCGAGGGCGCGCGCGCGCTCGGCGTCCGCGGGTTGAACGTCACGATTCCGTTCAAAGAAGGCGCTCTCTCTCACGTCGAAGCCGATTCGCTCGCGAAGCGAATCGGCGCGGTAAACACCGTCGATTTTTCTGGTTCGGGAACCGCGACCGGCGACGACGCGACGCCGACCGGCCACAACACCGACGCGGAGGGCGCGCGTCGCGCGTTCTCCCGCCACGACGTGTCCCTCGACGGAAAATCGGCCGTCGTCGTCGGTGCGGGCGGCGCGGCGCGAGCGATCGCGTTCATGCTGTCCGAGGAGGGCGCGACGGTTCGGGTTGCCAACCGAACTGTCGCGCGCGCTGAATCGTTGGCCGAAGACGTTCCGAGCGCGAGCGCACACGGACTGGACGCGCTCTCCGACATCGTTTCGGAGGCGAACGTGCTGGTCAACGCGACGAGCGTCGGAATGGAGGAGGGCGTTTCCCCGGTTCCGCGCGAGGCCCTTCATTCGGACCTCGCGGTGATGGACGCGGTGTATCGCCCGCTCGAAACGAAACTCCTCCGCGAGGCGGGCGACGCCGGGGCGACGACCATCGACGGTGCGTGGATGCTTCTGTTTCAAGGAGTCGCGGCGTTTGAAATATGGACCGGAAAAAGCGCGCCGGTCGAACGGATGGACGCCGCCTTGCGAAGACGCCTTTAAGTGATGCGACTTTGTACTGTCCTGTAATGGGGCTTATCACACGGCTGAAATCGTTGCTCGGTCTTGGCGATGAGCGTTCGCAAACGCGCCAGCGCGACTCCGGCGTGACGATAGAACGCGAACCGACCGAGACGCGAGAGCAAGTGGACGCGACGAACGAGAAAGCGGTGAAAAAGACAGAGAGCGAGGAGTCCCCCGAATCGAAAACGAGCGTCTCGACCGAAGACCTCGTGGACGAGGGCGAACCGACCGACCACATCGAGGAGGCCGAAGCCGAAGCCGAAGCGGAATCCGAGTCGGGAGCGGACACCGCCGCGGAACCGGCCGAAGCGGTCGGCCCGTCCGCGGAAGCGGGACAACCCGTACAGACCGAGGGCACGGAACCCGAACCCGGCCCGGAAGAAATCGAGGAAGCCGAGATAACGGACGCGAAGTCGGCGGATTCCGAGTCGGCGGCGGACACCGAACCCGCAGACGAATCCGAAACGACGGAGGAGCCGGAAGCGACGGACGCCGATTCCGAAGCCGGTCGGCCGCTCGAAGACGTGAAAGGTATCGGCCCGGCGTACGCCGAGCGCCTTCGCAACGTGGGCGTGGACGACGCGGCGCAGTTGGCGGTCGCCGATTCGGAGGAGCTCGCGAACGAAACCGACCTCTCGACGAAGCGAATCGAAGGCTGGATAGAGCGTGCGAAATCGATGTGAGAAACCGACGGTCGTCACCTCGCGGTCCGCGTACCGCGAGGTAGCCCGCGACGCACCGTGCGGCGCGAGAATTCCCGTCGAAGTTCGCATCGAGGTTGACGACCCGTTTCTCGCCTATCGGCGCGCACGGGACGGTTCCGGCGGCTTTTATTTGGCGACGACGGGTGGACAGTCCGGATGGGGATATTTCGGTATCGAACCGTCGGAGCGACTGCAAGCGCGACGAGAGTCTGAATCGGTATCGGACAGCGGTTCCGGGCCGAGTCTCGGCGCGCTCTCCGGCGTGCTGGACGACGAGGAACTGATTCGCGGAGACTGCGACGTTCCGTATCCCTGCGGCCTGTTCGGGTGGCTCTCCTACGACCTCGTGCGCGAATTGGAGGCGCTTCCGGACCTGGCGACGGACGACCGAACCCTCCCGCGACTCCAGTTCGGACTGTACGACTGCGTCGCGGCGTGGGAAACGCGGAGCGGAACGATAGACGCGCCTAAAACGACCCTCCGGGTGACAGCTTGCCCGCGACTCGGTGACCCCGGTAACCCGGATGCGGACTACGAAAAAGCTCGGGAAATGGCGCGTATCCTCGCCCAATCCGCGACGGATGGCGACGAGGATGTCGGCGACCCGCCGACGGACGAGCAGGGGCCGTTCGTTAGCAGCTGCGGCGAGGGGGCCTTCGCGGAGCGCGTGCAGGCGGTCAAGCGGTACATCCGCGACGGCGAGACGTTTCAGGCGAACGTTTCCCAGCGACTGGAAGCGCCCGCGAGCGTGCATCCCGTCGAGGCCTTCGACGCGCTTCGGCGCGTGAATCCCGCGCCCTACTCCGCGCTGTTGGAATTTCCGGGCGTCGATTTGGTGAGCGCCAGTCCGGAACTCCTGCTCGATGTGAACGGGAAACGCATGCTCACGGAACCCATCGCGGGAACCCGTAAACGGGGGGAAACTGCGGAAGCGGACGCGGAACTCGAAGCCGACCTGCTCGAGGACGAAAAGGAGCGCGCAGAACACGCGATGCTCGTTGATTTGGAGCGAAACGACCTCGGGAAAATCGCCGAGTACGGGAGCGTCGAGGTGACCGATTACCGACGGGTGGACAGCTATTCGGAAGTGATGCACCTCGTCTCGGAAGTCGCCGGACGGCGGCGGCCGGGGGTGAACCTAACCGATGCAATCGCGGCGCTGTTCCCGGGCGGGACGATTACCGGCGCGCCGAAACCCCGGACGATGGAAATCATCGACGAACTGGAATCAACTCGTCGCGGACCCTACACCGGAAGCATCGGGATGCTCGGTTTTGACAACCGGGCGACCCTGAACATCGTCATCCGAACGCTGGTTCGCCATCGGAACGAGTACCATCTGCGCGTCGGGGCCGGAATCGTCCACGATTCGGTTCCGGAACTGGAGTACGAGGAGACGCTGGCGAAAGGGAAGGCGCTGGTCAGAGCGATTGATGAGGCTCTGGAGCGAGGGGACGGATTTTCCGTGGAGTGAGAGTTTCTAAAACGGTGAGTCGTATCTCGTCGTATCTGGACCTGTGTTTTCTCGGTATTGTTAGCTATTGTCGGCTCCAGGAGACCGCTACCACGACGAAATCTGGCGTGCGTTGACTAGTTCCGTGACGGGTTTTTCGACGACAATTCCCGCCTTCAAAATAACCGCCACCGCATCGCAACAGCCACATCCTCCCCAACCGATTCCCGCAACTCGCTATCGCTCGTTTTGATCATCCCTCGCGTGATAATCGGCAGACCCTCGAACGAGATGTCCTCGGGCTCTGCTGACGCACGCGCCTGGGTTTGGATAATTCATGGATCGAAACGAACTACACGGCGCGCGACGACTGCAGAGAATCGGTTAGGGAGGCGTGTGTGCGGTGGCGTGCGGGTATGTGTTGTCGTGACTTGTAATCGGCCTATTCGAAGCTATTCCTTCACTGACTGGTGATCTCATCGTGGTAGCGGTCTCGTTGGAGGCGGAAATTCCTCGCATCACTCTCACAAATCCTTCCGTTGTCTCTCACCACAGTACGTCTGTTCGCCCACTCCCGAAATCCAATCGAACCAACAACGTTTACCCGAAACCCGCGAAACCCACGGTCAAGAACGGAATCCAAACAACTCTCCCGAAAATGATTCTCGTCATCGACAACTACGATTCGTTCGTCTACAACCTCGTCCAGTACGTTGCCGAGGCAGTCGCCTCGGCAGGCTCTGGGACGTCGCCGCAGAACGACGGCGAATTCGCCGACGGGGTGGTCGTCCGGCGAAACGACGCCATCGACGTCGCGGGCATCCGCGAACTCGACCCGGACGGCATCGTCGTCTCGCCCGGCCCGGGAACGCCGGATGACGCGGGGGTTTCGGTTCCCGTCTTCGCGGAGACGACGTATCCCGCGCTCGGCGTCTGTCTGGGCCACCAAGCGCTCTGTTCCGCCAACGGCGCGCCGGTGGTTCACGCCCCCGAAGTCGTCCACGGCAAGCCCTCGACCGTGACCCACGACGGGGAGGGTATCTTCGCTGGACTCCCCGAAACGTTCGAAGTCGGGCGCTATCACTCGTTGGCGGTCGAACGCGGCGACCTACCGGACGCGCTGGTCGAAACCGCCCGGACGGTGGACGACCGCCGAACCGTGATGGGGGTTCGACACGCCGAACTGCCGCACGTCGGGGTACAGTTCCATCCGGAAAGCATCCTGACCGGCGACGGAAAACGGATGATTCGAAACTTCTGTGAGTTGTGCGACGGTATCGAAACCTAAATCGAATATGCAATACCACGTAAACGGAACCCTCGTCCCCGCCGAGGAAGCGTCGGTTAGCGTCCGCGATAGGGGTTTCATGTACGGCGATGCGGGGTTCGAAACCCTGCGCGCCTACGGCGGCACGATTTTCGAGTGGGACGCGCATGCGGATCGACTGCAAGCGACCTGCGAGGCGCTTTCCATCGACCACGGAATCGGCGACGACCTCAAACGCCGGATCGACGAGACGCTGGAAGCAAACGACCTACGGGACGCCTACGTCAAGTGCTCGATTACGCGGGGCGTGCAACCCGGAAAACTGACGCCCGGCCCCGCCGACAATCCGACGGTCGTCGTCGTCGCCTCCGAACTTCCGCGCGGTGGGGAAAATGGCGAATCCGTGTGGAACGCTCCGGCAAGCGCCGAACTTGTCGAAACCCGACGCGTACCTGATCACTCTCTCCCGGCGCACGCGAAGACGCACAACTACCTGAACGGGATTCTCGCCCGCCTCGAAACCGATGCTGACGAGGCGCTCATGCTCGATTCCGAAGGAAGTCTCGCGGAAGGCGCGACGAGCAACCTGTTTTTCGTCCGCGAGGGCGTGCTTCACACGCCCTCGCTTTCCGGCCCGATTCTGCCGGGAATAACCCGCGAGGTCGTCCTCGGGTTGGCGGAGGAAATGCAGATTCCGGTTCGAACCGGTCGCTATCGTCCGGCCGACCTCCGGCGCGCCGACGAGGCGTTCCTGACGAACACGACGTGGGAGGTTCGTCCGGTCGGTCGGCTGGACGATTCGGCGTTCGAAATCGGTACCGTCACCCGCGAACTCGCGGCAGCCTTCGCCGCGCTGGTCGAAGCGCGCCACTATTGAAAAGCCTCAAGCGTCTTCGCTGGCAACCCCCCGCCGATGGACGAGAACCGCCGCATCGCCATGCTGTCCGAAATCCCCGACGACAGCACCTTCCTGTTCACGATTCGGAACGGTTTCGACGAGGAGGAGGCCGTGTTAGTCACGCAGGGAGACGACGTGCTCGCGTGGAAAAACTACTGTCAACACTGGACCGACGTACGCATCGACAGGGGTGACGGGGCCACCATGCGCGACGGCGAACTCGTCTGCGGTAAGCACGGTGCGCTGTTCGAAGCCGATTCCGGCGTCTGTTCCTACGGCCCGTGTGAAGGCGCGGTGCTCGACCCCGTGGGCGTGACTGTCGAAGATGGGGCAGTGTATCTGACCGACCCGGATTACGAGTTCGTTCAGCAGGGCTCATCGATCGAGTACGATTTGTCCTCGAATCGTTCGCTGGGATTCGAGTAGCGAGTTGGGGTTCGGATGTGTGACGATGTGCTTTGAGCAGTTGCTACTTCGAAGCTAGCTACTCCCGGCACCGCTGAAACCGCAACCGACTGCGTTACTCGGTCGCTTTGCGTCTTGGGTGCCTCCTCCACCGGCAGAGCGTGCCTCTGCCGGGCTAGTCGCTCGCACGGGAACAGACACGGTCTCCCCTACTCTTGTTCGCGTCGCTCACGAGAACTCCGTCGTCGCTCACGAAGACTCCCACGCTGGCACAGACTTTCGGAGGTAACTCCTCAGCCCTGTGTCAGCGCGCGCTACCGTGGTTTGTATCGATTCTCACGATCCTATCGCGTACCGATTCTCGGTTTCTATTCCACACTGCGAATCGTAAACGTCGGTTCGTCGATGGCCTCACTCTTGCACTCTGGGCAGCGCGAGGGGCGGTTGGCCGGGTCGTCGAATCGGTCGAATCCACAGTCACGGCATTCGGGCGGCGCGACGAGCAGTCGTTCGTTGCCCGATTCGACCGACCGGGAGATGTGTTTGGCGTGTCGAAGCGCCGACCCGGGCGTGATGTCGAACTCCACCGCGAGGGTGCTCGGCGAGGCGGGAGTTTCCCTGAGAAAGTCTGCAATCTGCTCCCGCGTCGTTTCGTCCTCGGTCATATCTTGCGGGTGGCGTCGCTCGGTCAAATTTCTATCGCGACGAAGCTGACGGCGTAAAGTATTTTCCCACTGTCGCACATGGCTAACCTACGACGGGGGAGCGTACCGAGATATCCGACGAAACCATGTTACGTAACCAAACCGTCCTTTTCGTTGAACACGAGACGGATTTCGCGCAGGCGTTTGCCCGCGCGTGCGACGACCTGACCGTCTACGTCGAATCGTCGCCATCGGAGTGTCTCGCCCGCCTCGAAACCAGCGCGGTGGACTGCATTGTCAGTAACTACGACCTGCCGAAAGACGACGGTCTTTCCCTCCTCGAATCGGTGCGCGACGACTATCCGAACCTTCCGTTCGTCCTGTTCACGGGCGCAGGCAGCGAACACGTCGCCAGCGAGGCGATTTCGGCTGGCGTGAGCGACTACCTCCCCGAAACCGCCGTGGACGGAACGGACGACCTCAGGACGACCATCGAGAATGCTATTGACAACCATCTTGGCGGGCGTGGGGAAAGCCGAATCGAGGCGCTCACAACCGCGTTTCCGGACGTTGCGTTTCTCCTCAACGACAGAGGCCGGTACTGTGAACTGCTCGTTGGTCCGAACACGGAAAGTCTGGCCGCCAGTTCTCCGACGAATCTGGTCGGAAGACGACTTCACGACGTGTTCCCCGAGGAGAAGGCGGACAGATTTTTGGCGCAGATTCATCGGACGCTCGACTCCGGACGCATCGAAACCATGGAGTATCCGCTGACGGTCGAACGGGGAGAACGGTGGTTCGAAGCGCGAACGACGCCGCTCGGAGCGAACATCAACGGGCGGGAAGCCGTCGTCTGGGTCGCCCGCGACGTAACCGACCGTCGAGAGCGCGAACATAAACTGGCCCAACAGCACGAGGAGCTAGAGACGTTAAACCAGATTCACCGTGTGATTCAGGAGGTTATTCACGAACTCGTTCACGCCGCAACCCGGGACGACATCGAGCAGTTAGTCTGCGAGCGACTGGTCGATTCGGGACTGTACGAACTCGCGTGGACCGACGAAAGCGAAGTGAGTCGGAAAGGAGTCACACCCCGAACCCGCGCCGGAGGAATCGACGGTTATCTCGACACGCTCGTCGACTTCGGGACGGCAATCGGCGATGACCCGGCGGACATAGCCATGCGGACCGGCGAACTGCAGGTCATTCGAGATGTCAGTGAGACGGATAAACTTCCGCCTGCGGTCTGTCAAGAAGCACTCGACCGCGGCGTCGAATCCGGCATATCGATTCCGATTTCGTACGGGAATACGGTGTACGGCACGCTGTCTCTCGTTTCGACGCGGTCCGGCGTGCTGGGAAAGCGAGCGCAGGCCGCACTCGAGACCCTCGGCGACACCATTGGATTCGCAATCAACGCCGCGAAAAACAAGAAGATACTGCTGTCGGACAGCGCCGTCGAACTCGAATTTCAGGTGGCAGACCCGAGGGAGGTGTTTTTAATCGTCTCCCGCGAGTTGGACTGTCGCTGTTATCTTCACGGGTTGGTTCCGGCCTCGGACGGAAAACTGCTCCACTACGTTCGAATCGACGACGCTTCGCCGAAGCGCGTCGAGGAGATGATCTCCGACGCGGAGCAGGTCGAGGAGTGCCGACTCATCGACAGCGACGACGCCGGATTCGTCCTCGAAACCATCATGGCCGAATCGACGGTCAAGAAACTGGTCGAGGCCGGTGCCGCCGTCCAGTCCGCGATTGCGGATTCGGGCGAAGTGACCCTCGTTGCGGAAGTGCCACACGACACCGATGTTCGACAGGTCGTGGACACCTTCCAGTCGGCCTACCCGGACTCGCAGTTGGTCGGCAAGCGCACGGTGGGTCGGGGTACGCAAACCGCGCGTGAGTTCCGCCAGTCGTTGACCGAGCGACTCACCGACAGACAGGAGACGGCGCTCCGAACGGCGTACTTCGCGGGATACTACGATTGGCCGCGAGGAAGCACCGCCGAGGAAGTCGCCGGGTCACTCGATATTACGTCGCCGACGCTCCACTACCATCTCCGGAAGGCGCAGAACGAACTCCTCTCGGCGTTCATCGACGGATAGCTTCGTTCTGTCGCTGTTTTGCAGTTGGGGGCTCTGTTGAAAGCCTCAGCGTGTGATAGGAATGGCGTGCTGAAGACAGAGCACGGGTCTATCACCGTACTGAGCGACTCCGGACTGCGACGGATTTTTGATTGGTAATATCTGAATCCGTACGCGACCACTGCGGTCACTGATCGTCCCGGAATACGTGCTCGTCTGAACTCGAACGTTAAAGGCCCCGCGGCCACCACAAAGTGATAGTATGCCGACGCTCCTCCACTACTCTGACGTTGAGAACGCTTTCGACCGCCCTGAGCGGGCCGCAAGGCTCGCGGCCGCCCTCCAGACGCCTGCCGACGCCGTCGTCGTCGGGTCCGGTGATGTTCTCGCCCCCGGTGCCCTCGCGAACGAACACGAGGGGCGCCACGCACTCCCGTTTTTCGAAGCCGTCAGGCCAGCCGCAGAGACGTTCGGCAACCACGACTTTGACTTCGGTACTGACGGCCTCCAAACCATCGTTGAGGGATCGCCCCAGCCGTGGGTGTCAGCGAACGTCACGCTCCCCGACGTTGACGTCCCGCAGTCGGTCGTCGTCGAACGCAACGACGAGCGCATCGGCGTCACCGGTGTCACCGCACCGGACGCTGTCGGCGACTGGCTGGACGGCGTTAGATCCACCGACCCTGTTGACGCAGCACAACGGATGACCGACCGCCTCCAAAGGGACTGCGGCCTCGTGGTTCTCCTCGCGCACGTCGGCGACGAGACGGTAACCGCCCTCGCTCGGGAGACCGCGGCCAACGTAGTGTGTGCCGGCCACGTCCACTCCGAGCGCGTCGACCACGTGGACGACACCTGCATCGTCCGGCCAGGAGCCAACGGTCGGGTTGTCAACGCCGTCGATCTCGATACCATGGAGGTGGCCTCCCGCCACGTCCCTGACTGGGAACCCGACACGACGGTCGGCGACCAGATCCGCACCCTCCGGGAAGGCACCGGCCTCGACGATGTCGTCACCCACGTCGAAACGCCCATCCCACGGTGCAGGAAAACCCGCTACGACGGCACTTCGCGAGTCGCTGGGTTCGTCGCCGCCGCGACCCGGTGGGCGGTCGACGCTGACGTCGGCGTCGTCGATTCTGGCGGCGTCCGTGACGGCCCGCCGCTGACTGGCGATGTCACCGTCGGCGAAGTACGCGGCCTCTATCCCTTTGAGGCACCCGTCACAGTCCTCGAACTCGACGGCTCTCAGCTCTGGGCGTTAGCAGACTCCGCCATCCGCCCCGACGAATACCCCGACAACCCCGTTTGGGCTTATTTCGACGGCCTGACTGTGGACTGGTCCACGGACGGTCTCCAGGAAGTCACAACACAAGACGGCTCACTTGTTGCTGACAAGCAGTACACTGTCGCCACCTCGGCCTACGTCGCCGGCAGCGGGACATTCGAGGGAGTCGCCAATGCTTCGACCAACGACGACGGCCCTCTCCACCCGGACGCCCTCATCGCGTACGCTCGCGAGGAGGGCATCGAATGACGGTTCCACTAACGTGATCCATCAGATAGTTCCGCTGCCCTGATTGATGGCGGAGGACAGAGTAACCCTGAATGGTATGCACTGTTGGTCTACTCACTGACACACGCGTTCCCTATTCAGCATGGCCTCCTCAAATACTCACTTGTTGTCGATTTCAACAGGCCCGGTTGGGGGTGTTCGGCTTTCGCCATCTACGTTCGCTGATTCGAACCTGAATTCCACGGTCAAACTGAGCCAAATCAGTATCGAACCGACTGATTTTCACACCGAACCGATACGGAGGGAAATACATCACTCGTCGGCACTGCAATGAAAAAGGACTTAGGGTGCGGGAGTGACGCTCCACCCATGAAAGCCGTCGTCCTCGCGGGCGGATACGCGACGCGCCTGTGGCCCATCACGAAACATCGGCCGAAAATGTTTCTCCCCATTGGTGAGACAACGGTCATCGACCGCATTTTCGCTGACCTCGAAGCCGACGACCGTATCGACACGGTGTACGTCAGTACGAACGAGCGATTCGCGGACGAGTTCCGCGCGCACCTCGACGAAAGCGAATTCGAAAAGCCGAAACTGAGCGTCGAAGACACCTCCGAAGAAGACGAGAAGTTCGGTGTCGTCGGCGCACTGGCTCAACTGGTCGAACGCGAAGAGGTCGATGACGACATGGTCGTCATCGCCGGAGACAACCTCATCAGTTTCGACGTCGGCGAATTCGTCGATTTCTTCGAGGAGAAGGAATCGCCGATTCTGGCCGCCTACGACGTTGGGAGCAGGGAGCGCGCGAAATCCTACGGTCTCGTGGAACTGGACAATGACCGCGTCGTCGATTTCCAAGAGAAACCCGACGACCCCAACTCGACGTTGGTTTCCATCGCCTGCTACGCCTTCACGCAGGACAACCTTCCGCTCCTTCGGAAGTATCTCAAAGATGGCAACAATCCGGACGAACCCGGCTGGTTCGTCCAGTGGTTGCAGGCCCAAGAACCGGTGTACGCCTTCTCCTTCGAGGAGGCGTGGTTCGACATCGGCACGCCGGAAAGCTACCTCAACGCGGTGTCGTGGTATCTGGACGGGGATTCCTACGTCGCCGACAGCGCGACGCTCGAAAACGCCGAAGTCGGTGAAAACGTGCACGTGATGGACGGCGTGACGCTCGAAAACGCCAGTCTCGACAACGCCATCATCTTCTCGAACGCGACGGTTCGGGACTGCGACGTGCGCGATTCCATCATCGACGAGAAGACGCATATCGAGAACATGGATCTCGCAGGCGCACTCATCGGCGCGCACACCCAGATTACGAACGGGTCGCGCGACGAGTAACGCCGAATTCCGTTGTAGAACTCGCTGGTGAGTCGCATCGACGTTCGTCCAACTGCCCCACCGTCCATACGATTTATTGTCTGCACAGTCATGTGAACGGGAATCCTATCTGAAGCGCATGAGCCAAACCAAGGCTGTCGATCAGACGAGTCAGACGGAGACGGAAGACGATATCGGAACGAAACTCTTCGAACTCGTTGTTGGCCCTCATCGCCGCGGGAATCGAAGCGGTTCGTGAATACCGAACTGCGAAACGAACCGCCGAGTGAACTGACGGCATTGGTCGGTCGTTTCCGAGGTTACTGCTCCACGCTATCGAGCAGGTGGTGTTCGAGGAACGCACCTTCCCTTTCGGCGACCTCTTCGAAGAGGTCGCCGAAGAACGCCCCGAAGTGGTCGGTGTCGTGCTTCGCTCTCCCGAACTTTCGTTCACGCTGTTTACGAAGACATCAAAACCCCCGCTAACTCACGCTGTTCGTTCGCAGAAAGAACACTCACCCCAATTTGGCATCCGAAATACGAATTCGTCCTCGATTGTCGTTCCATTCGATGTCGTACTCCAACTCGATTGGTCGTTCCATGTGTGGAGCGTCGGTCACAAACGTCTCGAACTCGCCGCCCTCCCCCAAAATATGAACGCCGTACTCGTCGTTGAGCTCTTCAAGTTCGTCCAGTGCTTCCTTATCCAGCGTCCGACCGAGCCACGATTCGTCCAAGCCGTAGGCCGCGACTTGGATTATTTTGATTTCGAACCCGGCGTCGATCATCGCGTCGCCGAGTTCGCGGGGGTCTTCCTGCCAAAGGGGGGCGAACAGGTCGATGTCGAGGCGGTCGCAGAGGGCTTGAATCCGGTTAGTCTGGAACTCGCTTTCGACCGCGCCCGCGGTGACGCCCGCCAAATCGAGGTCGAGTTCGCGGAGCGCGATTTCCAGTGTCTCGGTTTCCTTGTCGCCCTGCTCTCCGGCGTCCTTCGCGGATTCGGCGTCGAAGTCGCCGTCGACGTTCACGAGCTGGATGCCGATGCTTTCGGCGACCAGCGTGGCCAATGTGGTCGCCGGAACGTGGTACATGTACGAGTCGCCCGCCGGATGGACGGTGAGCAGTCGCTCGACGTTCAGACCGTCTTCGAGCGCGCGGTAGAGCGCCCACGAGGAATCCTTCCCGCCGGAAAAGAGACTGACCCACGCCTGCTGGTTCATGGTCTGGGTTGCGAGCGCGGGAATAAATGGCCCACGGTTACTCGGCGATTTCTTCCCCGAACGTCGTCCCGCTCACGTAGGACGCCACGCGCACGCCCAGCAGACTGACGAAGACACCGAGGAAGACGTACACCGCCAGTCGCGTGCCGGGGTCGAGAGTGAACTGGGAAACCGTCGTCTGACCGACCGAAATCTCGGGGACGACGACCGGCCCGATTTTGCCGTCTCGCTGGAGGAAGTACGCGGAAAAACCGCGAACGACCAGTCCGACCGCCAGCACGCCGAACGGGAGGTTGAGGTAGGAGTTTCGAAGTCGGTCGTTGCGAATCGCCTCGTCCAGCAGTCGCCCCATGCTCGCGGTGAGGGCGGCGACTGCGAGCCACGGCACGCTCTCGAACGTGAACGCCATGGCGGTGATGAGGATGCTTTCGGTGGGTTCCAACGGCGCGGCGCGGAGCGCTCCGGCGAAGACGCCGATGAGCGACAGCCCCAACGCGACGACGTACGTAACGATAGAAACCCGACCGGAGTACAGCGCATCGCGGGCCTCGGCAGGCAAATCGCGGAAGTAGTCGCCGATGGCGAGGCCCTTGTAGAGGACGAACAGGCCGATAACCGCGGTGATGGTCGAGGTGGCCATGGCGAGTCCCAACCGCAGGAGGAGCACCGGGAACGCGATGAGCGCGATGCCGGTCGGGACGAGGACGGTTTGGCGTAGTTCCTCGTCCGCGAGGAACTGCTTCAACAGGTAGTAGGTGGATTCGATGTCGCGGGCCTGCCGGACGACGACGCGGTCGACCGCATCGACCCGGACGCGACTCTCTACGATGGGAACCAACCGCTCGTCCTCCGCGCTGTCGATGACGATGATGGCCGAGTCTGGGTCGTGTTTCGCCACGAGTTCGTCCATCTGCGCGGCGACGGCGCGGTCTGCGCCCACCCGCGTTTCGGCGGTGCCGGAGATGACCGCGACTATCGTCTCCTCGTTGCCGTCGCGGAGGTCGCGGGCCACGCGGAGGGTTTCGAGTAGACAGTTGACACTCGAATCCTCCGGGTCGGCGAGTCCGACATCGGTGACGAGCGAGCGAACCGCCTCCCACCCGGCGACTGGCATCTCCAGTCCGGTCTTGCGCCCGATGTCGTTGTTTCTATCGACGCACACCACCAGCGTACTCATTCGGTATCTCATCCCAGACGGGCAAGGGATAAAAAGGTCTTCTTTATGCCAACTGGTTGTCGTTCGTCAGACGTTTCCGTTGAGCGCGTCGAAAATCCCGTCCGTAAACTCCCGATTCGTCCACAGACCGACTTCCATCCCGCCAGCGACGGCCGCCGATTCGACGGGTATCTGCCCGCCACCCATGCGTGCGTGCCCGCCGGCGTCCGCTCCTGGAATCTCCGACACGGCGGACTGCAGGGATTTCCCCATGTGGACGCGGTCGTCGTGCGAACGTCCCGAAACGTGGATCGTGTCTTCTTTCTGACCGTAGATGACGACCGCCGTCACCCCTTCGAGATGCATCAGTTCGTCCGCGGCCTGCGGAATGGCGTCCACGTTCGACAGTTTTCCGACGTTACAGACCGCGAACGAGCCGCGAACTTCGCGCTCCGTGATGGCCCGCGATTTAATTTCGAGGACTTCGGCGCTTACCTGTGGATTTGCGATTCTGTCGAGGCGGTGTTCATCCACACCCGGATACAGATACGCGCAGGCGGAAAATTCCGCCTCGGAGCAGCCGTTCGTGAGGTGTTTAGTGTCGGACTGAATTCCGTACAGCAGCCCGGTTGCGACGTCGGTCGGCAGGACGAACCCGTCTTCGGGCGGAATTTCGTCCGGCCCGACGGGGGTCGCGCCGAGTTCGTCGAAATACTCCGCCACGATGGTCGAACACGCGCCGTAGTTCGTCCGCTTGTCGGTGAACACCTCGCCCGTCCCGTTGCCGGGATGGTGGTCGATGACGGCGTACGGTTCGATTCGTTCGGCCCCGTCGAATCCGCGAGGGGTGTTGTGGTCGACGAGGACGATGGTCGAAGAAGCGAGGTCGGTTACGTGTTTGACGCGAGTGAGTTCGAGGTCGAGAATCGTTCGAAACGCACGATTTTCCTGATGTCGTATCTGGCCGGAGTACTGCAATGTCACGTCCGTTTCGACCGTTTCGGCGAGATACGCGACGGCGATTGCACAGGCCATCGCGTCCGGGTCGGGGTTCGGGTGCATCAGGACGACGATTTCGTCCCGTTTCGCCAGCGCCCGCTTGAGTCTGGCCCCCATCGGCCGCCGAATCCAGCGAACGACCAGCCAAAGCGACAGCGCAAGCACGCCTGCCCCCAGCGCCGCACCGACGACGAGCATCGTATTCTCGGAGCTATAGACCTGCGCCGTCCGAAATAGCCCCTGAGCCGACTGGTCGGCCGGAAACTCCATACTCCGAATTGTCGATATGTGGCGACAAGAACTTTTCCCAACGGTAACAGATGTCAGACGTTTCCGGGCTGTCGATATTCAGAAATCGCGTCCCGATACCCTTTTCGATACGTCGGATATCGAAACTCGTAGCCGAACTCTTTCAATTTCTCGTTCGAACACCGTTTGCTCGACCGCGCGCGTTCGGAGGAAGCCTCCCCGTGCTCCGGTGGTTCGACGTCGCACTGCTCCGAGAGCCACTCCGCGAGCGTCGGTTTCCAAATCGGTTCGTCGTCGCACGCCAACACGGTTTCGTTCCGCGCCACATCCGCTTCTAATAGGAACCGAATCGCCCCCGCCGCGTCATCGCGGTGAATCAGATTCAGGTACCGTTCTGACACCGGTCCATCCAGATACCGTTCCAGCCGGTATCGTTTCGGACCGTACAGTCCCGCGAATCGGGCAACCGTCCAATCCATGTCGCTTTCCTCCCGGGCAATTCGCTCGGCCTCAACCAAAATCTCCTCTCGCTCTGTGTTCGGCACCAACGGCGTCGATTCGTCAACCCACGCCCCGTCCCGGTTTCCGTACACGCCGGTACTGGAGGTGTAGACGACTCGCTCCGGTGGAGCATCGCGTTCCGAAAAATGCGACAGTGTCGTTCGAAGTCCGTCCAGGTAGGCGTCCCGCGCCGACTCCGAATCGCGCCCGCCCGCGCTAACCGCGTAGATAAGACTGTCTACATCGGGGATCGCGGAGAGAGAGTCCTCGTCGGTCACGTCCGCTCGCACCCCGTCGAATCCCGCGTCTCCGATGGCCTGCACGCCGTCGGCAGACCGCCGGACGCCGACCACGTCGTGTCCGTTCCCGTCCAACTGCCGACCCAGTTCGAGGCCGACGTAGCCACAGCCAAGGATTGCGACGTTCATACACCTTTTTCGGACGCAACGCGGAAAACCCCGCCGCTTCACCGTCTTTCAGTCGCGGTCGTTTCGGGTTGCGATGAAGTGGTGGACGAGGGCGTACTCTTCCAGCGTCATCGATGCTCGTCCTTCGATTTTCTGCTGAAGTGCGCGCGCGCCGAGGTCGCTGTCGATGCTGGACGCCAGCGTGTCGATATCGAGAACCCCGGTTGTCATCCCCATCAGCAGGTGGTCGCGCACTTCGAGCAGGATGGTGTCCTTCGGCGGCGCATCACCGGTCGCAAGAATGCCGGCGGCATCCTCCAGCGTGAGTTCTGGTTGCCCACCATCCGCGACGGATGTAACCGTTTCCCGGTCGAGTTCCGTCGCCGCAACCACATCCTCGATGCCGACCGACTCGATTGTCGCCGCGAGTTCGGCGACGTACTGCGCGTGAACCTCCTCCGGCGTCGATTCGCCGGGCTTTTCTATCTCATCATAGAGCATGCTCGCCACGAAGGGCGCGCGAGTCAAATGGGTTGTCACTCCGATTCGACCACCCCGGCGACCGTTCGTCCGCATCGCCGTTCACGTCGCCGACGCCCCGTTTCCCCGGCGGAACCGCGATGATGACTGTCGTCCACGTGTCGAACGAAACGGGCGTCGTTCGGCCGAGCAACTCCTCGTTTCCATCGCCGTCGAAATCCAGCCGAACCGCTTGCGATTGCCGAATGTACGCGATCGACGCGCCCGGCGAGACGGGCGACCCTTGCCGCGCCCGAACCGTAAACCGGGCGTAGGTTCCCGACACATCGACCTGCCAGACGTTGACCGTCGCGTACCAATATCCCGGAACGGGCGCGACCGGCAATCCCGCCGCGAGACTCGACATCGTCTCGTTGACCCACTTTTTCTGCGCACCCTCGACACCTCTCTCTATCGATTTCTTCGTTAGTCGCTTCGTTTCGTCCTCGATAATTTTTCGAACCGTTTTGCTCGCCGGTTCGACCGTCGATTCCTTTACACCCTTCGTCTCGGAGCGCGCCGTTTCGAGCCCCATCTGGACCCGGAGCGCAAGCCGGTCGCGTTGCATCTGTGTCCACTGTGCAGTCTCCTCCGATTGGTCGGACTGACCCAACTGTCCCGCGTTCTGCAATCGCTGTTTTTCGATTTCCGACGCGATAGGTTCCGCGGCGGAACCGTTCGACAGCGCGAGCGCGCGGTCTGCCGTCGTCTCCCATTGGGCGAGTCCGCGGCGGATGGTGACCCAACGTTCTCCCCAACTCAAATCGATCGCTTCGAGGGAATTAACGAGCTTTTCTCTGACGTTCGTGTTCACCCGGCGAAGCGACCGATGGAGGTCGTTTCGCTGTCGCCGAAGGCTTTCGTTCTCGCTCGCTGAAAGCGTTCTGTTCGCGGCTTTCAAGGTGAGCCCCCCGTTTCGGAGGTTCATCCGTTTTTCGTCGCGCGCACCCGGTAGTAACGAGACGATTCCGTCCGTCGCGTCGTCGGTGGGAACCGCGAACAGGTTGACGTTTCGTGCGGACATCGGATGGGCTCGTTCACCCCGCGGAACCGCCGAAACGTGGTCGTGCTCGACGGCGGAAAGGGTAAGATACGCCGGTGAACCATCGACGGAAAGGTTCGTCGGCGTGCCGGGACCACTCGTGGGAAGCGGATTCCGAGTCGGTGATTCGACCCGTTTTCGGGAGTCAAGTATCTCCTGCACCTGGTCGAGCGGGACGCCGGTCGCGTCCCGAATCGCCGAATTGAATCCTTTTTGCGTGCGTTCGGTACGTTTCGCCCTGTCATCGAGGCGGGACGAAACCGCGTCGATGTACGCCGCGCGAACTGCGTATCGAGCTCGCTCCGCCGTACTGTTGTACGTCTCCGGTGCATCCACCAACGTATCCCTGTGCGTTCGAAGTTCCTCCGCCAACGTCGCCGTCGGATTCGTTTCTCCGCCAGCAACCGCGCCTCGGGAAACCGTCACCGAGCGGTTTTCGATTCGATTTCGGAGTTCACGAACGTCCCGATACACCCACCGTCGCAGTTCGGTCGGAAGACGACCCTGCACCGTTTTCGGACGCGTATCGAGCGTCCCATCGACCGCCTGTTTCGCAAGGCTGTCCGGGCCGCCGCGGGCGGAAACGAGTGTATCGACCGCTTTTCGTTCGACATCCGCGAGATTCGGCCCGGAAAACGGCCCGTGAGATTCGTGCGCCGTCGGCAGTGGTCGTTCGGGAGCGAACTCGGTTGCCGTGTGGTCGCCTGCAACTCCGAGCGAAACGACGAACTCGTCCGTCCATCGCCGCATCATCGTCCGATTCGTCCCATCTTCTTTCTCCCAACGGTCGATTGCCACGTGCGTCTGGGCGACGCGTCGCCCATCATTCCACAGAAGATGCCAACCGGAAGGAGTTCCGGGTCGTTCGTCGTCCCCTCGCTTCTGGTCTACACTTTCGACGGTCATCCGCGTTTCCGATTCCTGCTCTACGAGTGTCCAGTTTTCGCCCGGCGACTGCGGTTCGGGTCGAGATTCGTCACGAACCGTTCGGACG
Organism: Haladaptatus pallidirubidus; assembly: GCF_020700235.1. Classification (GTDB taxonomy): domain Archaea; phylum Halobacteriota; class Halobacteria; order Halobacteriales; family Haladaptataceae; genus Haladaptatus; species Haladaptatus pallidirubidus. Next base: position 3,147,953 of record NZ_CP085301.1, read on the forward strand.
GTCGCGACCGTCCGAACGGAAGCGCCGTAGGCGGATTCGAGAGCGGTGTCGAACCGGCTTTCCGTCGTCTCCTGTGTTTCGTTCTCCCCGATGAGGTCGAGCAGTGCCCTGTCCGCCGACTCGTTTACGCCGACGACCATCCCGTCCTCCGGCGAATACGTCGTATTCGTCGCCCCCGAGATGGTCCGAGGTTCGTCGTCGAGCGAGTCAGTCGTTTCCAGCACGATATCCGTCCAGAACGCTCCGCGTTCCGTGGTCGGAACCAATACGTCGGACAGTCCGACGCGGGCGGTCGCCCGCCGAAGCCCGTTTCGTCCGGCGCGGTCGCTTCGACCGAAGGCATTTCGTTGCTCTTCCAACATCGCCCCGTTCGCCATCAGTTCGACGTGGCGATTCGCCAGCACGTTCCCGATCGGCGCGCCGCCGTACTGGGCGTATCCGCGCGCCCACGTCGTCGCGTAGAGCCGCGCGGTCAATCGTCGTCCGAGACCGGGCTTGAACGGGTCGCGGCTCAGTCGCCGTTCGAAGTTCTGAACACGTTCGTGAAGCGCGAGAACCGGGGTCTCGACGACAACGGTGATGTTTCGGGAGGTTTCCGCGACGACCGATTCGTCACGATACGCGCGCAGCGAGACGTTCTCGATTCGAACCCTGAGTCCCGCATCCGTGGCGTTTCCGACCGGTTCGATGCGGACTCGCTCTTTCGCTCGCTGGAGCGACCCGACGCTCGGCGTCGGTGACAGTGACGGACTCGCACGAACGTCGCCGACGCGGACGGTCGTGGATTCGAACCGCTCTCGCGCGGTGAGGTAGATTCGGAGTCGGAGATAATCCCGAAACGCCGCCGAGTCGTCGATCAATTCCCCCGCAGTCGTATTTGCTGGTTCGATAAGCGGTTGTGCAGATGCGTCCGTTCCCGCCCGCTGAACCGCGCCCCGAAGGGCCGTCTGCGTGCTCGCCGTCGCGTGTTCCATCGTTCGTTCGACGCTCCGGTCTACCGTCGGCGATTTTCGGGTAGCGAGCGTCCCCGCGAAGGTCGCACTGCCGACCAGCAAAAGGACGCCGACGAGGGCGAACGGAACTCGTGCTCGGATATCTTCTCCCAATCTCACATCGACCACGTCCTGACGACGAGTTCCGCTCGCCCGACGGAGACGGATCGGGCCGCCTCTTCCGGGGATTCGAACGTTTCCCGAAGTTCGAATTCGACGGCCGTCGTCATCGTCCGAACGAGCATCTGTCTGGTTCCTGTACCATCTCCATCGTTCCCATCGTCCAACGAATCAGCATCGTACCGTCCCCTCAGTCGCCGAAACCGACCGGCGACTGAATCGGCTACCGGCGTTCGGTCGCGGAGGGCGATACTCGTCGAATGCTTCGGAAACAATCCCGAAACGATTCCGGTCGCAACGACGCGTGCAACGCCACGATACCCGTTTCTTCGTGCCGCATCGACGGCGTCGTCTCGAACCACCGGCAGTCCGCTCGGAACGGACAGGGAGGCCGCGTGAACGGTCGCATCATGCGGCGGCGAGTTTCCGATGCTGGTAACTCCCCGAATGTGGGCGTTTCGGTACGGTCGCCAGCGAACAACGATATGTGCGCTCGTCCGATTCCCGGCGGCGGTTCGCTCCCGTATTGTGTTTTCCACCGCCGTTTCGAAAACCCCGCTCGTCCGCGTCAGTTCGCTTCCGTAAACCGTCGTATTGGCAACTGCGGCCTCGGTGAGCAGTCCGGCAAACGTGCCGTAATTTCTCCGAGAAAGCGATTCTCGTTCGGTCCGAATCGTGTAGTTCACCTCCGCGGTGCTGGTGACGAGGACGTTCGCCGTCGATTCAGCGGTCGATCGCTTGTTGTTTGAAATCTGTTCCGCCGACTGCGCACCGACGATGACGAAGGCGCTGGCGCTCACCAACAGCAGACAGAGCGTCACGTCGAAAACGGTGCTAATCGCCCGCCCCCCGGTTTCGCGCATTACCACACCTCCACTCGGAGGCGGGCCGGACGGATGTTTCCGGGTGAAACTCGAACACTCACGATGGTTTCCGCGGCGTCCGCAGTCTTCGGGGTCGGCGGGCCTTCGTTCCACAATCGGGTGCGGTTTTCGTCCCCCGGGTTCGTCGCGAGCGTGACGTTGAGATGACGACCCTCCGGTTTCATTCGAAGCGCGCCAACGAGTCGGGTTGGAGTCACGACGCCGTTCGAACTGGCGGCCCGCTCGACTCCCGACAGCGTCGCTGGCGCGGGATTTCGATTCGGTTCCGGCATCGCGTCGCCCAACACGCCAGTATAGGTCACGAGTCCGACACTGATAGCGAACACCGCGATGAGTGCGGGGAGCGGTTCGGCTTGTGCCCGTTCACGAGACCAACGTCGCATCGACTCCCCCCCACGAAACACAGCGAATTCGGAGTGTGCTGTCCGCGCCCATCCACTCTGCTCTGTGATTTTGCTCGTCGCGTATCGCCGAATCGAAATCGGTCGGAGAGTCGAAAACGACATCCGGAGGTGTTCCGTTCAGCACCCGCCGGAGCCGGGTGTCTCGTTTCGACCCATCCACGCTCCCGACCGGAACGACCGAATCCGAGACGAACGCGGCGTGCGCGGTTCCGCCTTTTCCGCGCAGTCCGAGACCGCGGGAATCGAGTTTAATTTCCCGCGCCGAAAGCGGCTGTTCCGCGGTCGCAGTGTACTCACACCCCGCAACCGAATCGACCGTGTTGACCGCGCGGGTGGCGTCCGGCGGGGGTGTCGTCGGCAGCTCGGCGGCGACTCCGAAAACGACCAGACTCGCTATCGCCACGCCGAGCCAGACGTACCACGCATCGACAGGTGCATCGAACATGGGCCGGAATGGTTTCGTTTTCCGACTTAAATCTACGCTCAGGCCACAGTTCCGGCGAGCGCGAACGCGGCGAGGTAGATCGCAGTGGCGGAGAGCAGTGCGTTGCCGACTCGATAGCGAACCAGCGTTCCGTCGAGTCCGTGTTCCAATCCGACCGTCAGCGTCGTGAGTATTGCCGAAAGCAGGAGGACGTAGACGCCGACCGTGAGTCCGAGAACGTCTGCCGGAAACGCACCGGCGAGGGAAGAGGTCGCTCCCCCAGTTCCGACGTCTCCTATCCCGCCAGCGAGGGCGACCGTCGCACCCGAAACGAGTGGGCCGAACAGCGCCGCCGTATGGCGAAGTGTTCCCGTCACTTGGGCGAGTTCACGCCGGGCCTCGCGTTCGACCTGCTGAAGGTCGTCGAGATGGCTCGCCATCGACAGCACTGCACCACCGGCGGGCCGTCCTTCCCGCGCCGAGAGCGCGAGGAGTGCCGCGGCACTCCTCGCACGAGGGCTTGGAACGTCCGAGAGTGCGCCGTGGTCGCCGAGAAACGATTCTCGAACACCGAGTCGAAGCCGTCGCTGGATACGATCTCCACGCGTGAACAGTTCGCCGGTCTCTCCGGGGATTTCGTCGCTGACGACCGAAATCGAGCGTTCGACGGCGATTCCTTCGTTCACCCGACGGCCGACGAGGTACAACGCGTCGGTTAGATTCTCCTCGACGGCGCGAACCCGGTTTCTGACCCGAACTGTCGGCTGTTCGAGTCCGACGAGCGAACATCCCAGCGTGCATCCGGCACCGGCAACCCAGCGCGTCCAGTCGGGAAGCAGGACTCCTGCGCCGAAAAACGCAACCGCACCAGCGATGCAACTCAGGGTTAACACGTCCCACCGGCGACTCGGAACGTCCGAGTGCGCGCGTGTCACGTCCGGCGGCGGAAACGCGACTGGACGACGGATGAGAAGCCACACACCACAAACGACGAGCCCGATCGGAAGCACGATGTCGTAGACGACGACCAGTACGGTCGGCGACAGTGGCACGCCTGCGGCTCGCGCGGACGGAAGCACCGCGACGAGCGCCAGCGGGAGCAAAACCCCGAAAGCGTACATCGCCGTTGCCGGTTCCCGTATCTCCGAAACGAATCTCGCCATCTCTTCCCGCGTTCCGTCGAGTATCGCGGACAGCGCGCGGTCAAGGGTTCGCTCCCGTTCGTCTGGCGGGGCTTCGCTGGCGGCGGAAACTAACAACACCGCCCGATTGAGCGCCGGGTTCCACGATTTCCACTCCTCGGCGAACGTGGAAAAACCGGAATCAGGCGAACCGATTGCGCGCCGAACGTGGTCGTCGAGACTGTCCGAAAGGGGACCGTCGCCGGTTCGTGCCGAGAATTCGGCGGCGGTTTCGGCGGTCGGTTCGATTCGCATCCGAAGCACGGCCCTGGCGACGAGGTCGGGCGCGTCACCGAGCGCCTGCGTGCGTTGTGCCGTAGCGAGCAGGACGGGAGCGCGGCGAACTGCTATCGAAACGAGGAGTGCGAAGGCGAACAGACATCCGGCGGTCGGAATCTGAACCCCTGCGGGCACCACTGCCGTCACGACGAGCGCGACGAAACAGCCGAGAATCCCCGCGCCGTTTCCAGCGCGAATGACCCGCGTGCTGTCCGTCTCGGCGCCCAGGAATCCGAGCGCGCGTTCGATATCGGAATCGGGTGAAACTGCCCACGGATACAGGGAGGCGAGTCGTGTGAGTATCACGCCAACCCGCCGTCCATTTCCGATTCGGTTTCGGTTCCCGATTCGCCGTCCGTCCTCACCTCGTTTTTCGTTCTCGGCTCCCGAACCATCCTCTCCGTCGTCGCCTCGAATGACGGATTCGATCGGCCGACCCGTTCTTCAATATCGCTCGTTCGGGCGGCGATCGCCGCCCGAACGTCGGCATACGTTTCCGTCGAACCTGCGAGGTCGGCGACGAGCGCGCTGTTGCCGCGGTCGATTCGCCCGGTCGAAACCAGTTCGCCGTCGTCGAGCTCGTACAGCGATTCGAACCGAATCGAGTCGCCGTCTCCGACGACTTCCTCGATTCGTTTGACGCGCTTGCCGCTGGTTTCGGCCGTTTCGTACGGTTCGAGGGTGATGACGAACTGCGTCGTAGCGAACGACGACGGTGCCACGCCGAGGTCGGTGACGACCCGTTCGTACACCGCCTCGCCGCAATCGCCGTGAATGGTTCCGAGAACCGCACTTCCGCTGGCACCGACTCGCATGGCTTCGTACAAAACGGTCGCTTCCTCTCCGCGAACTTCGCCGACGACGAGCGCACCCTCTCCCAGTCGAAGCGCGGTTCTGAGGGCTTCGACCGGTCGTACTCCGGACTCGTCTTCGTTTGCCGTCGTCAGCAGCGATTGAACGTCCCGTCCGTCGCGCTGAAGCGATTCGACGGGCAGTTCCCGCGTGTCTTCGATGACGACGGTTCGCGTCTCTTTCGGCAGTTCCCAGAGCAGTGCACCGAGGCAGGTCGTCTTTCCCGCCCCGCGAGCGCCCGCGACGAGACCGGCGGCGGCCCGTTCGACGGCGAACGAGAGCAGGCCAGCGGCGTCCGCCGAAATCGTTTCGTTCTCGACCAGCGTCGTAAGCGTCCACCTTTCCTCAGACTGGACGCGAAACGCGAATCCGACCCCGTCGCTGATCGGGTTCGTCACTCCGGCGACGCGGACGGACGTACCGCGTACCTCGGCAACCGCGTCGAGGGTCGGACTCGCGCGCGAGAAGGCACGGCCGCTCGTCCGGCGAAATCCGGACGCGAGCGACTCCGCACCAACGGTCGTGAGGCGAACGTTAGTTCGCATCAGCTCTCCGTCAATTCGAACGCGGAGGGGATTGGCATCGACAGGGGCTGTTGCGAACACGTCGGAGACGGCGGAGTCGGCGAACACATCGGAAAGGATTCCGTACCCCTGCGTGTATTTTTCGAGAACCGCAGTGAGGTCATCCACCGGGTCATCCACAGTTGCGACCGCTCTCACGGCCCGTCCGGGCGCTCGGGTTCCGCTTCCTTTGACGCCACCGCTCGCGAGCCGTTCGACAGCGCGATGGAGTGTTTCGAACGCGGACACGTCGAACGAGTTCTCCAGCGGTTCGATGTGGTAGGTTCGAAGCGTATCATCGGTTTCTACGGCGGTGCCGTACCACCGAACCGTCGCCCCGGTTTCGAGCGTGTACCGGTCTTCGAGTCGAGCGCGGGGTGGCGGTTGAACCACCACCCGCGAGCGCGCGATGGCCGGTCCGACGAACGGTCGAAAGTCGTCGTAGCCGTCGATTCGGTGAACGCCCTCCGCGAGTCCGGTTTCGGCGGCGATTTTCGACACCGTTCCTGCGCGACCGATTGCGTCGATTCCAGCCCGAATCGGGTCACGTCGCGCGCGTTCTGCGAGGGTTTCGTCGTAAAACGAGGCGCGCTCCGCAAAGCGTCCTGCCGACGCGAGGAGAGCGGCGTCGTCGCCCTCGTAGGCGCGTTCGACGCCGTTCCGTCGAATCACTACTCGGTTCGCTTCGCGGTGTGCGAGCGCGTCGATAACCGTCGCTCGACAGTCGGGATTTTCTGCGAGGAGGCCGCCACCCGAACAGTCGTCCACATCGACGACGAGTTGGTCGCCGTCGAACGAGGTGTTACAGTCGCAGTTGCGCACTTTCTTGCTTCCTCCGCGTTTCAAAAACGGGTTTTTCGCCAATCGATCCCACATGGTTCGGCGTGGTTCCGTCTTCCGGTTTAAAGTTCAGGCGGCGGAAGAGGGTAGTTCGTCAGTTCGGGAAACGAGGACGAGGCGCTTTCCGCGCCGTTCGACCAGCGATAGCACGATTTCCGTTTCTCCCGTACTTCGAACGACGAGCGGAATTCGGTCGGATTCGAGAATCCTGCCGTGGCCGTCTTTCTGCTCACTTCTTCGGGCGACGCGGAGGTCGAACGGGACGTGCCGAACGTGGATTTCGCCACCGACGCGATAGGCGAGTACGTCGCCGCTGGCGTCGGTTCCGTGTTCCGAACCCGGAAGGCCGCCGATAGCGATGAACGCTATTCCGACACCGCTCGCGGATTCGGCAGGAAGCGAGAGCGTAATCGCTCTTCGGGCACCGGGGTGGGCCATCGAAACCGCGTTTTCCTCCGAGAGGTCGATAAGGGCGTTTTCGACGGTTGCCAGTTCACCGTCGGCGTGGTGTTCCGCGCGGGTCGTTCGAGCGTCCTCGATGGCGGGATAGGAGAGGCTACAGAGGGCGACGGCGAGAATCACGGCGAGAACGACGCGAACGCTCACAGCATCCCGCGGAGTCGTGCGAAGATGGAGCCAGACTCCGATTCCGCCTCGAATTTTCCTGCCGAAAGCTGACTTTTCGTCGGGAGTTCAGGGGAGCGTTTGGAAGGGGGATCGTTCCGAGATTTCGTCGTTTCTCGGTGCGTTGGTCGATGATCGGACGGTTTACACCGATTGGACTTCGCTTCGGTCTTCGCGAGCGCAGCGTCCGCCCGTCGTTCGACATCCGCGTTGACGGCGCGGATGTTGCCGACGTAACCGCGAAGTGCTTGGACGGCGGCGTCGAGTTCGTCTAGTCGCGGTTCGACGTCGTCCGCTCTCGATTCGAGTTCATCGACGCGCGCGGTTAGTTCGGGTGCTGTCATCGAAGTTACTACTGGACAATCGTCCGCCTCCGAATCCTCGTGCGTGACGGGATTTCCGTTCCTATCGATTAACGCGCGTTCGACGGTGCGAAGGCGGTTGTCGAGTGTTTCGAAATCCGACATGGTCGCAGTTGGTTTCGCTTATCTACTTAAAATTGATGTGATCGATGACAGAAAATTCATTACGGGTGAACGGGTGGGCTTTGGCATGAAAGTCGTCCTGATTGGTATCGGTCAAGCCGGGGGGAAACTGACACAGAAACTCGTCGAGTTCGACGCGAACATGAATTTCAATGCGATAAAGGGTGCGTTGGCGGTCAACTCCGCGAGAACGGATTTACAGTCCCTCGACCTCGATACGGTTCTCGTTGGTCAGGAACGGGTGAAAGGCCACGGCGTCGGCGGGGACAACGAACTCGGAGCGGAAGTGATGCAGAGCGATGCAGGCGAGGTCATGAGTGCACTCGACGGACGCATTACAGCGGAAGGCGAAGCCATCTTCGTCGTCGCGGGACTCGGCGGCGGAACCGGTAGCGGCGGCGCGCCGGTGCTGGTCCACGAACTCCAACGAATCTACGAAATGCCCGTCTACGCGCTCGGCGTCCTCCCCGGTCGCGGCGAAGGGTCGATGTATCAGGCGAACGCGGGGCGGTCGCTGAAAACCGTCGTGCGAGAGGCGGACGCGACGCTCCTCATCGATAACGACGCGTGGCACGAAACCGGCCAGAGCGTCGGTGAAGCGTTCGACGCCATTAACCAGCAAATCGCCCAACGCGTAGGTATTCTGCTGGCCTCGGGCGAAGCGATCGAAGGTGTCGGCGAGAGCGTGGTCGATTCGAGCGAAGTCATCAACACGCTCCGCGCGGGCGACATCGCGGCCCTCGGTTACGCCAGCGCGGGAGCGAGCGAGGAGAGCGGCGAGAATATCAACACCGTGACGAGTAACACGCGGCAGGCGATTTTGAGTAACCTGAGCGTCCCAAAAGCGACAGACGCGGATTCCGCGCTTCTCGTCGTTGCGGGGGACGCAGACCGGATTCCGCGGAAAGGCGTCGAAAAGGCACGCAAATGGCTCGAGGGAGAAACGGGTAGCCTGCAAGTTCGCGGCGGCGACTTCCCGCTGGACAGCGACCGACTGGCCTCACTCATCCTCCTCGGTGGCGTCGAGCGCTCGCCGCGCATGAAGGAGTTTATGGAGCGAGCGAAGGAGGCGAATCAGCAGGAAGAACGGAACGAAGACCCCGCGGAGATGTTCCAGAACGACGAACTGGACAATCTGTTCTGAGCGGATTTGAATTAGTTTCGTTCGTCTTCGACCATCCTCGCGAGTCGATCGAGTCCGAGTTCGATTCGTTCCATACTGTTCGCAAAACTCAGTCGAAGGTAGCCCTCGCCAGCGTCGCCGAACGCGGAACCGGGCGCCGTGACGACGCCGTACTCTGAAAGCAGTCGCGCTGCCACGTCGGCGCTTTCCCCGTCGAGTTCGCTCACGTCCAAAAATGCGTAAAACGCGCCCTCCGGGCGAGGGCAGGAGATGTGCGGAATCCCTTCGACGCGATTTACCAGATAGTCGCGTCGGTCGCGGAACGCGGTTCGCATCTCGCGAACGGGATCTTGTGTCCCGGTCAAGGCGGCGAGTGCGGCGTGTTGAGCGATGCTCGACGGGCAGGCGGTCGTGCTTTCGCCGAGGCTCGTCGCGGCTTCGATCACGTCCTCGGGGCCGACGAGCCAGCCGAGTCGCCAGCCGGTCATGGCGTAGGTTTTCGAACAGGAATCGACGGTTAGCAGTCCCTCGGGGTAGTCAACGTAGGAGGTCACGCGCCGGTGGTCGTCGCCGTAGGTCAGGCGGGCGTACACCTCGTCCGCGATGACGAACGTACCGTGCTCCCGTGCGGCCTCGACCACCGCTTTGACGGCGTCCTCGTCGTACACCTGCCCGGTCGGGTTCGATGGAGTCGTCAGGATGACCGCGGCGGTGTCCGGACTCAATCGGTCGATAATTCGCTTCGGGTCGAGGTCGAATCCCTCGTCCGGAGGGAGTGGAATCGGAACTGGCGTGGCTCCGGCGAGTCGAGCCTGATTCCGGTAGTTCGGCCACGCTGGTGTCGGAATTAGCACGTCGTCGCCCGGTTCCGCGATTGCGGAGAGCGCCAAGGACAGAGCTTCCATCGCGCCATTTGTGACGGAAACGTGACGCTCGGGGTCGAACGAAACGCCGGTTTCGTCCGCCATTCGCTCGGCGATTGCGGTTCGCAGTTTGGGAATTCCGGCCCCCGAGGTGTAATGCGTTTCCCCGTTTCGCGCCGCTCGTTCGGCCGCGTCGATGACGGGCTTCGGCGTGTCGAAATCCGGTTCGCCGACCTCCAATCGGACGAGGTCGCCTCCCTGTTCTTCGGCAAGTTCGAACATCACGCGAATCCCCGACCGCTCGAACTCGGTTGCCCGTGACACGATTCTGGTCATGGTTTCGACCGTTGCTTTCCCGGCGCAAGTAGTTTTGCAGACCCATCGCGGTTTGCCGGATTGTGCCGAGATTTCGAACTCAGCTCGGAACCGAAATCGGCCACGGACGGGAACCTATTAGGTCGCTCCGAATTCAGTTTCCGACATGGTATCCGAACTCTTTGATGGGGAACGCTGGGAGGAAATCACGGACTTCGATTTCCGCGACATCACCTACCACAAGACGAAAGACGGGAAAACGGTTCGAATCGCCTTCGACCGCCCCGACGTGCGAAACGCCTTCCGACCCGGCACGGTGGACGAACTGTATCGCGCGCTCGACCACGCGAAACGCCAGACTGACGTCGGCTGTGTCCTCCTGACTGGCAACGGGCCGTCCTCGAAAGACGGCGGGTGGGCGTTCTGTTCCGGCGGCGACCAGCGCGTTCGCGGCGGCGCAGGCTACGAGTATCAGGGTGAAGATGAGGAGAGCGAGGCCGCATCCGAGGCTGGCCGACTCCACATCCTCGAAGTACAGCGCCTCATTCGCCACATCCCGAAGCCGGTCATCTGCGTGGTTCCGGGATGGGCCGTCGGCGGCGGCCACAGCCTCCACGTCGTCTGCGATATGACGCTCGCCTCCGAGGAACACGCGAAGTTCCTCCAGACCGACCCCGACGTGGCGAGTTTCGACGGTGGGTTCGGGTCGGCCTACCTCGCCAAGCAGGTCGGCCAGAAGAAAGCCCGCGAAATCTTCTTCCTCGGGAAGACCTACTCCGCCGAGGAAGCGGCAGAGATGGGCATGGTGAACGAATCGGTTCCCCACGAGGAACTGGAGGACGTGGCCTTGGAGTGGGCCGAAGCAATCAACTCGAAGAGTCCGACCGCGATGCGGATGTTAAAGTACGCATTCAACATGACCGACGACGGCATGGTCGGTCAGCAGGTGTTCGCGGGTGAAGCTACTCGACTCGGGTACATGACCGACGAAGCCCAAGAAGGGCGGGACGCGTTTGTGGAAAAGCGCGACCCGGACTTCTCGGACTATCCGTGGCATTACTAAGCACCTTTTTCTGCGGTCGCGCGGCTTCGTCGCGCTCTCTGGAAAAATCTGGACCAAAAGCACTCCTCTTTCCCTGCGGTCAGTCGTCGGCCCGCTCGTTCGTCGCGGTGCTCCTCGCTCGCGGAGAGAATCTGGCCGCTAGCGGTTGTGTGGCTCGGCTATGAGGCAGCGGTTGGTTTCTGTGCGATGTACACCCGACTCACGGTTTACTGAACAGGATATTGCCGACAATAGTGAGAAAATAGTCTGTCGAGAACTGCTTCGCTTTAAGTAATTCTCGCGATAAGGTTGAGATACGAACGGAAGACGGGTCGTATTCTGACCCGACGCATTGACTTCTCGGAGCGACTGCGCTGACTCCCTTGGAACACGGTCAGTCACGCAAGCCAACCGGTCAGTGTTTAAGTGCTTCTCGTGATAAGATGAAGATACGGACGGAAAGCGGCGGCGAATTCTACCAAAAATAACACAGCCACCAGCGATAGCTGTCGTCGCACTGGTAGTATCCTTCCACAAACCAACCTTTGAACTATCTCGCCCGAGTAGACGGGTGTGATGCACCGAGGCGACGGCGATGCGCATTCGGCCCGCTGGCAGTGGGAATCGGAAGCGGACGCCGAGCAAACCGACCGAGAAGCGCTCGAATTGAGTCAACTGCCGGGGGATGGTGCGGTTCGGCGGGCAGACCTCCAGCGCGACCAGTCGGTTCGGAAGTGGGGGCCAGTCACGCCCAGCGCGACGGTTATCGGGCGCGCGAAATCGCCGGAGGACGATTTGAGCGACAGCATCCGCCGACTGCACGAGGAACGCCATTCCGCGATGGCTGGCCACAGCAGTCGGATGCACCACCTCGACAAACTGCGGGTGAGTCACGCCCTTTGCAACGACCTTTCTTTGACGCCGTGGCAACGCGACTGCGTCCTCGGCGTCATGTCGGAACTCGACCTGACCGCCTTCGGAAGCCAACGGGCAATCCCGAAGGTCGCGCTGGTCGTCATCCGCCACATCGTTGACCGGGAGCGCGAACTCCACCTCGGTCTGGACGACACGGAGTGGATTCGCGGACTGCCGCCGGAGCGAATGACAGACTTGTACGACCAGTTCGAGTCGCTCACGGACGAAGAGCGGTTTACGAACCTCGCCGAAAAACACGGACTCGACGTCACGAGTCTGAACCGCCTCCGGCGCGTGCTTCGGGAGCAGTTGGACCAACACGGATTGGAGTACGCGGTTCACGGGCGGAATCCGCACCGCGACCCGAATCTACCCAGTCTCACGAGTCGGTGGAAAAGCAGCGCGGAGGCGGGGGACTAAGCAGAGCCGAAGCAGCAAAAGCAGGCGCTATGGAGCGTAATTCACCGCGTAGAATCCGAACCAATCCGCCTCGTATCTACTCCGTATCGCGAGAACTACGTAAATGGACTGCGGGTCGGTTGGGTCGGTACCGTGACAAAATAATTCACCCGGTTTCGTGAAAACCGTAGACGCTATACTCCACTCGCTAGAACAGTCGTAGCAATGAACGATACGGCGACCGAGGTCTCTCGCACGAAGGCGTGGCTCATGGCGGCCAGACCGCACACCCTCCCCGCCGCCGCCGCGCCGATTTTCGTCGGCGTTGGACTCGCCGTCCACGAGGGACTGTTCGCCCCGCTTCCCGCGCTCGCCGCCTTCGTCGGCGCGGCGCTCATCCAAATCGGCACCAACTTCGCGAACGACTACTACGACGCGATAAAGGGCGTCGATACCGACGAACGAAAGGGATTCACGCGGGTCACCCAATCTGGCCTCATCGCACCCGACGAAGTCAAGCGCGCGATGTACGGCACGTTCCTGCTCGCCATCCTCGTCGGCGCGTATCTGGTGTACATCGGCGGGCTTCCGATACTCATCGTCGGACTCGCCAGCGTCGTCAGCGGAATCGCCTACGCGGGCGGGCCGTTCCCGCTCGGTTCGAACGGCCTAGGCGACCTGTTCGTCTTCGTCTTCTTCGGCGTCGTCGCCGTGATGGGGACGTTTTACGTGCAAGCCGCCGCAGTACTCGCCCCACCCTTCGCGCTGGGGATTCCCGAGGGAACCGTCACGTGGCAGGCGTTTTTGGCGAGCCTCCCGGTCGCGGCCATCTCCACGAACATCCTCGTCGTGAACAACGTCCGCGACTTGGAAACCGACAAAAAAGCGGGCAAGAAGACGCTCGCGGTGCTCATCGGCTACTCCGCTAGCCGCGCCGAGTTCGTCGGCATGCTTGCGCTCTCGTATCTCGTCCCCGTCTACTTCTGGACGAGTAGCGAGTTCGGCCTTGCCGTGCTTTTGCCCCTGCTGACCGGTCCCTACGCCGTGATGGTCGCCCGAACCCTCCTGACGGAAACGTCGGGCGAGGCGCTCAATCCCGCGCTCGAACAGACGGGAAAACTGCTGGCCGTCCACTCGGCCCTGTTCGCCCTCGGAATGGTGCTCTAAATGAGGATCGAAACGCGAGAATTTTCGCTTCCGCTGGAATCGCCCCTTGAAACGGCGCACGGCACAATCGAGCATCGGAAGGGTATCCTCGTTCGAATCGAGGACGGCGACTTCGTCGGGATCGGTGAGGCGGCGCCGCTTCCGGGATGGACCGAATCGCTCCCGGCTTGCCGTGCCGCACTTGCCGACATTGAGTCTCCTGAAAATTCACTTTCCGACCTCGAAGACGCACTGACCACGCTCAAATCGACGCCTGCGGCTCGACACGGGCTCTCACTCGCTCTCGCGGACATTCGAGCGAAGCGCGACGGCGTACCGCTCTACCGACACCTCGGCGGCCCGGAATACGTTGAGGTGATTCCGGCCAATGCAACCGTCGGCGACTGCTCGCCCGCCGAAACCGTCGATGCCGTCGCGGATGCGGTTTCCGCCGGGTTCGAGTGCGTGAAAGTGAAAATCGGGGCGCGTTCGGTCACCGACGACGTGGCGCGACTCAGAGCCGTCCGCGATGCCGTCGGTTCCGACGTCGAACTCAGAGTCGACGTCAACGGCGGATGGTCACGCGCACAGGCACGCGAAGCGTTCCACAAACTCGACCCGCTCCGAATCGCCTACGTCGAACAACCGGTACCGGGAGACGACATCGACGGCCTCGCCGACCTCCGCTGTCGGTCGATTCGCGTCGCGGCGGACGAGTCGATAGCCGAAGCGTCGGTCGATGCAGTACTCGACGCCGGGGCCGTCGACGTTCTCATCTGCAAACCGATGGTGCTGGGTGGCCCGGACAAGGCCGTCGAAGTCGCCGAGCGCGCCCGCGATGTTGGCGTCTCGCCGGTCGTGACGACCACCATCGACGGCGTGGTGGCCCGAACCGCCGCGATTCACGCTGCAGCGGCGATTCCTGACCGATCCGCAAGCGGACTCGCAACCGGGGCGATGCTCGCCCGTGACCTCGGTCCCGACCGCACTCGACTTGTGGACGGGTCGGTCAGCGTTCCGCAGAACGCGGGAAACGGCGTTGCGGACACGTGGGGGCACCGATGAACCTCCAAAATACGATGGATTGGCTCGCACACCGCGCCGCGGTATCGCCGGAGGCGACCGCACTTATCGAAGCCGAAGACGGCGAAAAATGGACGTACGCCGACCTCGATTCGGCGGTGGAAGAAACCGCCGGACGACTCGCCGGACTCGGCCTCCGCGCGGGCGACCATCTCGGCGTCCTGATGGAAACGCGGATGGCGTCGGTTCGGCTCGTTCACGCCGCGATGCGACTCGGCTGCGTGCTGGTTCCGCTGAACGTTCGCCTCGCGAAACCCGAGCTTCGCCGACAGGCCAGTCACACGGACCTGTCGGCACTCGTCTGCGAGGCCGAAACGGAATCGATGGCCCGCGAAATTCCCGGAGACGTTCCGGTTGCTTCGGTCGATCCCTCCCCGAAAACGACGCTCATCGAGTGCGAACGAGTCGAATTCGTTCCCAAACAGTGGTCACACGACGACCCGCAGGTGATGCTGTTTACGTCGGGAACGACCGGCAATCCGAAGGCGGTCGTCCTCACGATGGGAAACCTGTTCGCCAGCGCGACCGCTTCCGCGTTTCGGCTGGGCGTCCTTCCCGGCGACCGGTGGCACCTTTGCCTTTCGACGTACCACATGGGCGGACTCGCGCCGCTCCTGCGCTCCGCACTGTACGGAGCCGCCGTGGTGGTTCAGACGGGTACCGGATTCGACCCCGAGGAGACGCTGGAAAACGTTCGAAAACACGACGCAACCGGAATATCGCTCGTTCCGACGATGCTCCGTCGGATGTTCGATTCGGAGGCCCCCGAACATTCCGCCGGTTCGTCCCGGCTAGATACCCTCCGGTTCGTTCTGCTCGGTGGTGCGCCCGCTCGCGACGAACTGATTCGCGAGTGTGAAGCACGGAACGTTCCGGTCTGCCCGACCTACGGAATGACCGAAACCGCGTCGCAAATCGCCACCGCTCGACCCGCGGAGGCGTTCGCCCATCTCGGAACGGTCGGGCGACCCCTCATGTTCGCCGAAATTACGGTTCTCGATGAGAACGGGGCACCGGTTTCTCGCGGCACGGCGGGCGAACTCGTCGTTTCCGGGCCGACCGTGATGGCGGGCTACTACGGCAATCCTGACGCGACGAAAGAGGCTTTCGGTGAACACGGCCTGCACACCGGCGACGTGGGCTACCGCGACGAAGGTGGTCGAATTTGGGTACTGAACCGACGCTCCGACCGAATCGTCACCGGCGGGGAGAACGTTCATCCCGGTGAGGTCGTAGCCGTACTCCGCGACCATCCCGCGGTTCGGGAGGTCGCAGTAGTCGGCGTCGAAGACGCCGAGTGGGGTGAACGAGTCGGTGCGCTGGTCGTTCCTGTCGGTGGAGAAACGGTATCTTTCGAATCCGTTCGGGAGTTCTGCGACGGTCGCCTCGCCGGGTACAAACACCCTAAACTGCTCGAAACGACCGACGAACTGCCGCGAACCGCCTCTGGAACGATCGACCGCGACGCAGTTCGCAAGCGGCTCCGTTAGGACTCCCGAACCTGTAAATTGACCGACCGACTGACGTCGAGACTGTTGCTCGCGTTTATCTCGACGTTCTGTCGAAATCGAACGCGTGCATCCGAGGTGGGCGAAAGCTGTCCTCGAATTTCGCCGTCGGGATTCGCCTCGGTGTGGACGTTGACGTAGGCGTTCCCGTCCTCGATGGCCGTCACGAGCGCGTCGAGCGGTTCCCCTTCGAGCGGCCCGACGAAATCCGCCGCCGAGAACTGTCCCGATGAGAGAACGCCATCGAACCGACCGGCGACCAACTGCGGATTCGTTCGCTTTGGGCCGGGGTACAGCCACACGACGACCGGTCCGTCCTCCCCGACCGCGCCGCGATGAATGTGCGCCTGCGTAACGTTCTCTATTTCGGTCACGAGGACGACGAATCGCATCATTTCCCCCTCTTGGACGACCATTGCGGTTCCTTGGGCGTCCGTTTGCACCGATTGTGACTGCTGTTGACCGCTCATTCGACCGGCACTAAACGCCACACCGTCTGCTGATTGGCCGCTGACGATACCGCTCCCGACTCCCACTGCGACGCCCGTTTTGAGCATATCGCGTCTGTTGAACATCTCCGTTCCCCCGTTCACCGTCAACCGGTCGTCGTATAAATGACCGGGCCGTCTCCGCTGGGTACAACGAACTTTTATCCCGCCAAAACCTATGCTCTGGTGTGTGTACACTCATTGTCGCGTGGCGGGTGTTCGACGGGACGCCGATCGTCGCCGCCGCGAACCGCGACGAAGCGCTGGGTCGTCCGTCGCGGTCCCCCTCGGTGCTCGACCGTGACCCACTCGTCGTCGCCCCGCAGGACGAGGAGGCCGGGGGGACGTGGATAGGTTACAACGAGCATGGACTGTTCGTCGGCGTGACGAACAGATCGGCCGAAATCGACGGCGACCGCTCCCGCGGACTGTTGGTTCGGGACGCGCTGTCTCACGAATCGTCGGCCGACGCGCTGGGATTCGTTCGCGACGAACTCGCGAAGCGGCAGTACGCCGGATTCAACCTCTTTCTAGCAGATAGCGACGAAGCGACCATTTTACAGTGGGACGGCGTGCTCGAAACCACGCCTCTCGACCCGGGGTACCACGTCGTCGTCAACGAGGGGATGGACTACGACGCACCGAAATCGAAGCGGATTCTGCACGCCGTCCTCCCGGACCTCGGCGAGAACGGTTCGGTCGGAGAGTGGCGCGCCCGCGTGAAAACCGTGCTTCGCGACCACGACATCGGAGCGTGCGTCCACGGCGACGGCTACGGAACCCGCTCGTCGTCTATCGTCGCCATCGACAGCGCGGGCGTCGGAACCTACGAGTTCGCCGACGGGCCGCCCTGCGAAACGGCGTACCGAAGCGTGGAAGGTCACATTTAAACGCCCGCCCGTCCCTGTATGGAACATGAGCACAGCCACGTCCGAGGACGACCTCACCGAGGACGAGTTCGCGGGACTCGAACTCGTCCGCGAAACGGGCGGCATTCACCAGAGCGACTTCTGGAAACAGCTCGACGTTTCGTCTCGAAAGGGCAGTCGAATCGTCGAATCGCTGGTCGCGAAGGGACTCGTCCAGCGCGAAAGAACCGTCTACGACGGACACAACACCTACTTCGTCACCCCCGCCGCGAAAGACCTCAACTTTGCACTTCTGATGGCGGGCGACATGCTCTCGCCGTTCATCGGCGAAGAGGAAATCGATCCCGAGAGCGACGCCTTCTCGCAGTGGATTATGAACCTCGCCTACGAGGAGTAATTCAGACAACTACTGTTCATCCTTTTCCGGCAGTATCTCGCGGTGACAGACCAATATCATCGAAGGGTATCTGACCTACCCCATCTTTTTGCCAGTTCTACTTTCGGTAGTTGAATATCTATCCCGACCAATCGCGGATGGCTGGTAATCGGTTGTCCTCAGACCAAGCATGCTAGATATTAAATTAATATATACTCTCTCTAATATCATAATCGCTATGGAGAAAAGCAAAGGAGGCAATGCAACGCGACGTGACGTTCTGAAACGTATCGGTGCGGCTGGCGTAACCGGTCTCGGCGGAGCCGCAGTGGCGAGCGGTACTGCGGCCGCGAAGCCGACAGTTGACTGGGAAACCGCCCATTCCAGCAACTATACGAGCGCAAACCGCGGCGCGGGCTATATCGACTGGATCGTCATCCACACAGTTCAAGGGTCGGCCAGCAGTGCGGTCAACTGGTTCCAGAACCCCGACGCGAACGTCAGCGCGCACTACACCGTCGCCGAAGACGGCTATAAGTACCAGAGCGTCAGCGACATTAACATCGCGTGGCACGCGGGCGGGTCGAACTACAACACCTACTCCGTCGGCATCGAACACGGCGGCTACGTCAGCGGGACCTACGAGGACGCGCAGTATCGGGAGTCTGCCAAACTCGCTAGCTGGCTCTGCGACCAGTACGGCGTCCCGAAACAGCATCCATCGACCGTCCCGTACGACGCGGCGAATCCGGCGAACGGTGGCATCATCGCCCACTCCCAAGTGCCCGAGAGCACGCACACTGATCCCGGCTCCAACTGGGACTGGGGCTACTACATCGACCTCGTCAATTCGTACTGAGCGGGTGAGTCGCTCTCTGCTGTGAATTAGCCGATTTGTTCACGGCAGAAACCACGGACTTTTCCCTCGAATTTCCGCACCTCGTATTGGGCTTTCTAGCTCTTCGAAAGAGGATAAAATTTGCATACATATTCGAGGAGATATATTCTCGCATTCACATATCGAGACCGAAATTCGCGCACCTGTTGTACAGAGACTTTAGGGTGTCAATGAACACAGCACCTTCGTTCGGTGATTACTCCAGCGCGCTTCCGGTGCGAATCACGCGCTTTTCGCCGAACTTCGGCCCGATGAACTGCACGCCGACGGGGAGGCCGTCGGTTTCGCCCGCGGGAACCGAAATCGCGGGGAGGTTGGCGAGGTTCACGGGAACCGTGTTCGCGTCCGCGAGGTACATCTGGAGCGGGTCGTTCAGACTCTCGCCGAGTTCGAACGGCGGCGTCGGCATGGTCGGACTGGCCAGCACGTCCACGTCTTCGAAGGCGGAATCGAAGTCCTGTTTGACCCACGCGCGAGCGTCTTGGGCTTTCTTGTAGTACTTGTCGTGGTAGCCCGCGGAAAGGGCGTAGGTGCCGAGCAGGATTCTGCGTTTCACTTCGTCGCCGAACGCTTCCTCCCGGGCCTCCGAGAACACTTCGTTCCAGTTGCCGTCGTAGCCGCCGGAGTGGCCGTACCGGACGCCGTCGTAGCGCGCGAGATTCGAGGAGGCTTCCGACATGGCGATGACGTAGTAGGCCTCAACTGCGTGTTCAACCGAGGGAAGCGACACCTCGTGGACGGTTGCGCCCTTCGATTCCAGGTCGTCCATGGCGTCCCAGAACCGTTCGACGACGCCCTCGTCCGCGCCTTCGACGAGTTCCGTCGGGACGCCGATGTCGAGTCCGTCAACGTCGCCGTCGGCGGTGCTGGCGTAGTCCGCGTCCGCACCGTCGTCTCTGGTCGTGGCGTCGTGTTCGTCCGGCCCCGCAATCACGTCGAGGAGTCCGGCGGCTTCCTCTACGGTGTGGGCAATCGGGCCGATTTGTTCGAGACTGTTGGCGTAGGCGACGAGTCCGTAGCGCGAGACGAGCCCGTAGGTCGGTTTGATGCCGACGACGCCGCAGAACGCGGCGGGACAGCGAATCGAGCCGCCGGTGTCGGTTCCGAGCGCGAGATCCGCCTCGCCCGCCGCGACCGCTGCGGCACTACCACCGGACGAACCGCCCGGAACGCGCCCTTCCGCGACCGGGTTTTCCGTCGCGCCGAACGCGGAGGTTTCGGTGGTCGTTCCCATGCCGAACTCGTCCATGTTGGCCTTGCCGACGATGGTCGCACCCGCGCCCTTCAGTCTCGTGATGACGGTTGCGTCGTATGGCGGGACGTACTCTTCGAGCATCGCCGACCCGCAGGTGGTTCGGACGCCTTCGGTGCTGATGTTGTCCTTGACGGCGACGGATCTTCCGGAGAGCGGGCCGTCCGATTCGCCCTCGATGGTTTTCTCGGTGATGAAGATGGTATCGTTTCCGCTCATGAGACGTTCGGCCCCTTGAAGTAACCCTCCTCTGACTCCGGCGCATTCGACAGCGCGGCCTCCTGTTCCAAACCGTCTCGAATTTCGTCCTCGCGCATGACGTTTACGAGATCGGCGTCGCGTTCGACTTCCGGAACCTCGTCCAGCGTTTCGAAGTATCCCAGAATATCCGCGAACTGTCCGGCGAACTGCTCGGCTTCCTCCTCGGAAATGGCCACACGGGCCAACCGTGCGACGTGCCGAACCTCGTCAGGTCCGGGAGACGTATCGCTCATGTATTGACGAACCCGCGGACAAGCGGTAAGGGTTTCGATACTCTACCCCGTTCGGTGTCGATTCGAGCGCGTACGTCCGGAACAACACGTCGCGAAAAACAGCGGAACGACGGTGTTCGAGAATCTTTCCGAATGTGGAGGGGTGCGAGAATATTTCACAATTCAGATATAGGAACCAAAGGTTCAAAATCCACACTAGACTTAAGTTGGTGCACGTCTTACGCAATACGTCTATCGCTTCTCCAACCCTCTACCTTTCTTCGACAGTACGCGCCCATGACTGATACACGCACTCGACCAAACGAACGAACGGAGACCAGTGGCGAGCGAACGAAATCCGAATCCGACGAAGAACAAGCAACCGAACGGCAGTCCGAGGAGCGGGTTGTTGACGAACGAGAACGCTGTCCCGAGTGCGGCGGCCCGTTGGTGACCGACGAGGAGCGTGGCGAGCGCGTCTGTGACGATTGCGGCCTCGTGGTCGAAGAGGATGCGGTTGACCGCGGTCCGGAGTGGCGCGCGTTCGACGCGAACGAACGCGAACAGAAGTCCCGCGTCGGTGCCCCGACGACGACGATGATGCACGACAAGGGACTCTCGACCAACATCGACTGGCGGGACAGGGACGCCTACGGCAACTCGCTCGGGTCGCGCCAGCGCGAGAAGATGCAGCGATTGCGCAAGTGGAACGAGCGATTCCGCACGCGCGACAGTAAGGAGCGCAACCTCAAGCAGGCGCTCGGCGAAATCGACCGCATGGCCAGCGCCCTCGGCCTACCGGACTCGGTTCGGGAAATGGCCAGCGTCATCTACCGCCGAGCATTGGACGAAAATCTGCTCCCCGGTCGCTCCATCGAGGGCGTCGCAACCGGGTCGCTCTACGCTGCTGCGCGACAGGCCAGAACGCCGCGCAGCTTGGACGAACTGACCGCGGTTTCGCGCGTCGAAAAGGACGAAATCGCCCGTACCTACCGCTACGTCGCCCGCGAACTCGGCCTCGAAATCGAACCAGCCGACCCGAAAAGCTACGTTCCCCGGTTCGCGTCGGAACTCGATCTGTCGGACGAAACGGAGCGCAGGGCGCGGTCGCTGCTCGATACGGCGACGGAGCAGGGAATCCACAGCGGCAAGAGTCCCGTGGGACTCGCCGCCGCGGCGGTGTACGCCGCCGCCCTGTTGACCAACGAGAAGGTCACCCAAAGCGAGGTGAGCGAAGTGGCGAACATCAGTGAAGTTACGATTCGGAACCGATACCACGAACTGCTCGACGCCGAAGAAGAGACGATTACGCCCTGACCGCGGACGGACAGGAAACGACGACGCGGATCGAAACCGTGAACCGAAACCGCGAATCTCCTTTCTGCATGGAGACGACGCGACATTTCACCGCGACGACCTACGTCGTCCACGACGGCGAGTGCTTGCTTCACGAACACGACCGACTGGGGATGTGGCTTCCGCCGGGCGGGCACATGGACAGAGACGAACTCCCGCGAGAGGCCGCCCTGCGGGAAGTTCGCGAGGAAACCGGATTGAATGTGGCCCTCCTCGAACCGAAAACGACCGTCACCGCCGATTTCGGACAGGAACTGTCACCAGCGGAACACACCATGCTCTACGACATCGACAGTTTCGACGGGGAAATCGCCCACCAGCACATCGATTTCGTCTACTACGCCGAATCGGCGAACCGCAACCTCTCGCCGGACGACGGGGAAGTCGAGGGCGATGGCTGGAAGTGGTTCTGTCCGAAGGAATTACGCGAACACGACGAATTGACGGGGGAAGTCGTTACGCTCGGAATCGAGGCGATCGAACGTGTCGACTCGCAGTAGAAAACCGACGATTGGCACGTCAGCGGCCGGATTAGGCGGTGTATAATAAGGTCTTTCCAGTGGATTCTCGGGGGCATGAGCATCATCGACCGACTGTTCGGAAGCGACGAAGACCCCCGACCCACCTACGTCTGTACCGGATGTGGAAAAGCGTTCGACGGCGATCAAAAACTCTGTCCCGACTGCGGAAGCGAACAAATCGTCACACCAAGACAGTGACAGTATCAATTCATATCGAATCTATGTAGTATATGAAATTCCCGGATCTGTATCTTCGAAATATCGAATATTGATAAGACGCCGTTTTGTAGCTGTTTATCCGGCGCATAATAATATTCATACCGAAAGTTAGACAAATAAGAGATGGGATTTGTCAGCAAAATCAGTTTGGAACTTACCCGTGCGGGCGCGGCACGGTTCGAATGTAAAGCGTGTGGGACACGATACGAACTCGACAGGCAGGCGTGTGCCGAATGCGGCGGCCACTGCATCGGCTACCACGATTCGTGGGTACAGAGACGGCTGACGGAAGGAACGCCGGGACAGCAGAGTTCCTAACTCGATTCTAGTCGTGAGCGGACGTACTTCGTCACGTGGTCGTCAATCCGCCGTTTGTAGCCCGCCCGTCGCGCGAGTCGGTCGAGTTCGCGCGCGACGAGGCTGCCGTACTGCACCGCTTTCTTGTCCCTGTTCGCTACCGAATCGGGGACGAATGTTCGGGCTGACTCCCTGAACGCCCACTTTCGAACACCATCCTCCGAAACCAACATTTCACCGGATAGTCGAAGTGCAGTTCGAACGACGCGGTCGGAAAGCAGCGGCGCGACGGGCGCAACGCCCGCGGATCGAAGGGACAGTACGTCCCGCGTCAACTGCTGGGGAAGCGTCGAAATCGTCTCGCGGGCCGCACCGCGAACGGTTTCGGCCTCGACGCGGTGATCCGCGCGCGCGACTTTTTCGTAGCCGCCGAACAACTCGTCCGCACCCTGTCCGACCGCGAGCCGATTGTAACCGTCCTCTCGTGCTCGTTCGGCGGTCAGGTACAGCGGAAGCGCGATTTGCACGTCCATCGCGTTCGTTCGGTCGATTGCACGGGCCACCTCGGGAATCGCACGTTCGATGTCCTCGTGCGTGAGTTCGACCACCTGCACCTGCCGGTTCATCTCCGCTGCCGCGGTTTGTGCAGCATCCACGTCGTGACTATCGGGAAATCCGGCGACGTACAGCGGACAGTCGAAGGCGCTGGCGACGACGGCCGAATCGACGCCGCCCGAAAACGCAACCGCGAGGTCGTTAGACGAAATCGATCCGAGACTGACTTCGACGGACTCGCGAACCGCTCTGATTGCCTCGTCTTCGTCCTCGAAAACTGGCGATTCGGGCAGTTCCCACAGTCGCTCATCGCCGTCTTCGGTGCGGGCAAAACCCGCGGGAACCGGAGTTGGGTCGGCTAAATCGCGGGGGTCGTAACTCCACGTCGTCGGATCGTCGGTCTCGGTGAAAATCGGATAACGTCCCAAAACGTCTCGAACGAGTCTTCGCGGTTCGTCTCCGTCCTCGCTCGCGTCCAGTTCCCCCGCAAACCCTCGCGTTCCCGGAAGCGGGTCGTTCGTCTCGATTGCACGCCGAACGAGGGCTTCATCTGCACCCTGCATCATTCGAAATACTGCCCGACGCGGCTGATGACGCGACGTTTTGCGCCGCCCGCGGCCTGCCGAAAGCTGATTCGCCACGGCGTTCGCTTGCCCTGCACCTCGGTTCGGCCATCGACGATTGCACCCAAAATCGCCCTGCTGTCGCGGGTGGTCACGTCGATGTTCGTCACGGCCTGGCCGACCATCTCGCTGATGTGGGCGTCGCTGCCCGCCGTCATCGGAACGTCGTGTTCCCGAGCAAACTCCTTCGCGCGGCGGTTGCCGCGCCCCGTCAAGAGGCGAGAGTTGTACACCTCGATGGCGTCCGCCTGCGCGAGCTGTTTTCGGGTGACGTTCACAGCGACGCCGCTTCGGGATTTCTGGAACGGATGCGGAACGATTGCGACACCGCCTTGTTCTCGGATTTGGTCGAGCGTTTCGACGAACGGCAACCCCGGCGGAACCCGTTCTTCGATACCTAACCCGAGGACGTGCCCGGCACGCGAGGTGATTTCCATGCCGGGAATCCCCACCAACCCATACTCGGGGGCGAGGTTCGCGGCTTCGAGACTGGCGTCGATTTCGTCGTGGTCGGTGACGACGAGGGCGTCGAGTCCGACGGCCTTCGCTTGCTCTAAGAGCAACTCCACCGGGTCACGACCGTCGTGAGAGAGCGCGGAATGACAATGCAACTCGACCGAAAGCACGGCCGGAGGTTGGGAGGGGGATGGCAAAAGCAACTCGGTCCGCGTTCGTGTAACTATCTATCGTTGGTCGGGTTGAAAGCGTCGCTCGGAATCTTCTGCGAAATTACAGTGGTTCGCGCCATTCACTCGTGAACCAACTGTAGGCGTCTCGCGGACGACCTTTGGCGAGCAGGGCCAGTCCGACGAACGCGACGACGAACGGCGTGAGGGTGTACGTAACTGTCTTCAGGACGATCTGTTCGAGGGGATGGTGATGGAGGCTCATGGTTTCAGCGTGGGAGTTGTTGTCTGTGGGGCGTCCGTCAGCTATGTTGGTAGCTGGTGTGCGGTAAATGCTTTCTGGAACTGTCCTTGATTGTGTTTGTTCTCGGAGCCGGACAAATGTGATGGTCGGCACGCACGTGTTATGCTACAGAAAATAGATATAGTCTCTAACTATATAAAAAATTTATGATAGATAAAACGAAACAACTGTAGGAGAAATAATAATAATTACAATCATATGGCCGTAATATTTACTGGCGTTCACATACAACACAATTCTGTCGAAGGACACAGACTTTGCGGTCGTCACCTTCGATGTCATCCGTCGGTAACTCATAGACGTGGATAGCGCTCACGACGGCGGCACCAACCTGACTCTCCACGTCTTTTCAAGAAGCTAATTGTTTAGCCGCTTAACCCATGCTGTCGAATGACATAGCTATTTTTGTCGGGGTGCAACCGACGCATTGGACAAACAAAACCCGACAAACGCAGGAAACGCGTGCCATATTCGATTTTTCCCTACCCTGCGTTTTTGACCGACGTCTATTCGCAGAATTTCAGTATACAAGTACGTGGCGTGTTACGTCGATTTAGTCATTCGGTGATCGACGGAGCGGGTTATCTGTCCGGCTGTCCGCAGGCTTATCCAATTTCTGGGGTCGGAAACACGTGGGTTTTCTTCTCCATTTTCGACTTGGATTGCGCCGTGTCGGTACAGCAGTGCCTGATCTATTCTGGTTACTGTGGGAACGAACGTGTATAGTAGCGGCAATAATTACGAAAAATTAGCCACAATATTTACTATGGTGCAAGGACGATAGAATATGTCGAAGGTAAGGTTGTTCACCTTCGTCATCCAGCCGAAGTGCACAGACGTGAAGACTCATCGTGACGCCAATCTAACTCACCCACGTCTGTTTTATAGAGTAGATACAGTCCAACTCAGTAGCTGCGTCACTGTCGTTTACGAGGTCGAGAAGGAGTATAGATAGAAGAAATTGTAGGGTTGCAAAAACCTAGCAGAACTAAGTTATGGCGGCTTCAAACAGCGATTGAAGAACCAGTTTCAGCTCGGTCTCCGCTTATCAAATTAGTTCGAGAGCATGTTAGTCTTCAACTTGCAGTACTTGGCATTTTGTCGGGTATTCTGACAGCCACATTCACTTCCGGAGCGACTGTCGCGCATGCATATGATATTTCTCGCCTTCGTAAGTACTAATTCAGTTATAAGAACAGGACTACTATCAAATTGCAGCCACTGGTTGGTTATTCAGATACACGGGTATCGAAATCCGATATAGTCCGGATGATTGATGTCAGAAAGGTCTAAAATTACCCGTAAAACTATCATTTATCTACCCGTTGGTTACTCTGACCTCATGACGGTGGCGAGAGGCAGTCGGTTTCCGACTTTGTTTGGAATGAAGTCGGTATCCTCTCGGAATACTGTCAGATGGGCGACTTATGTCGGTTGCACGAATCCCTACACATTCGTGCATATGGAAAGGCATTAATCTGCCCTGTCTGTACAGAACAGTGAATGAGTCTCTCCGAGTCCGACCGCGAACTGGTCGTCGCTGAACTGGGCCGCGACCCGACTCCAGCCGAGGAAACGCTGTTCGAGAACCTCTGGAGCGAACACTGCGCTTATCGTTCGTCGCGCCCGCTGTTGTCGGCGTTCGATTCCGAAAGCGAAGCTGTCGTCATCGGCCCCGGTGACGACGCGGCGGTCGTCGCGCTTCCGTCGGTCAACTCCGACTCCACTCGCGACGATGGCCGCGTGGATGAGGACACGTACATCACGATGGGTATCGAGAGCCACAACCACCCGTCCTACGTCGACCCCTACGACGGCGCGGCGACGGGCGTCGGCGGCATCGTCCGCGATACGCTGTCGATGGGTGCCTACCCCATCGCGCTCGCGGACAGCCTCTACTTCGGTGGATTCGATCGCGAACATTCCCGGTACCTTCTGGAAGGTGTCGTGGAGGGTATCGCGGACTACGGCAACTCCATCGGCGTTCCGACCGTCACCGGAAGCACGCAGTTCCACCCCGATTACGAGGGCAATCCGTTGGTCAACGTGGCCTGCGTCGGCCTGCTTTCTGCCGACCGACTCGTCACGGCGAACGCGCAGAAACCGGGGAACAAACTCGTTCTCGTCGGCAACGCGACGGGGCGCGACGGACTCGGCGGCGCGAGCTTCGCCAGCGAAGATCTCTCGGAGGACGCCGAAACCGAAGACCGTCCGGCCGTGCAGGTCGGCGATCCCTACACCGAGAAACTGCTCATCGAGGCCAACGAGGAACTCGTGGACGGCGACCTCGTGGAGTCGGCCCGCGACCTCGGCGCGGCTGGACTCGGCGGCGCGTCCAGCGAACTTGTGGCCAAAGGCGGTCTCGGCGCGGACATCGAACTCGATCGCGTCCACCAGCGCGAACCGAACATGAACGCGCTCGAAATCCTCCTCGCGGAGTCCCAAGAGCGCATGTGTTACGAAGTTCGACCCGAAAACGTCGATGCAGTTGCGGATATCGCCGAAAAGTACGACCTCGGTTGTTCGGTCATCGGCGACGTGACCAACGGCAACTACGTTTGCACGTTCGAGGGCGAGACGGTCGTGGACGTGTCCGCCGAGTTCATCGGCGACGGCGCGCCGATGAACGACCTCCCCGCTGAAGAACCGACGCAACCCGACCGCGACCTGCCCGATTTCGACCTCGTCGAGGCGTTCGAGGCGGTCGTCGGGTCGCCGAACTGCGCGAGCAAACGCTGGGTGTACCGCCAGTACGACCACGAGGTACAAACCCGAACCGCGACCGCCCCGGGCGACGATTCGGCGGTGATGGCGATTCGGCGGGCCGGACTCGGCCTCGCCTTCTCGTCCGGCGCGAACCCCCACTGGACGACCACCGCGCCCTACGACGGCGCTCGCGCGGTCGCTCTGGAAAACGCGACGAACCTGGCCGCGAAGGGTGCGACGCCGCTCGCGGCGGTGGACTGCCTTAATGGCGGCAATCCCGAAAACCCCGACGTGTACGGCGGCTTTACGGCAATCGTAGACGGTCTCGCGGATATGTGCAGCGAACTCGACGTTCCGGTCGTCGGCGGGAATGTCTCGCTTTACAACGACTCCGCGAGCGGCCCGATTCCGCCGACGCCGACGCTGGCGATGACGGGAACGACTGCCGACTATGACGCCCCTCCGGCTGAGATTTCGGGTGAAGGAACGCTACTGCTGGTCGGCGAACCGAAGGGCGCACTCGGCGGGTCGGAATATTTGGCGCAGGTCGGCGGAACCGACCGATTCCCCGAACTACCGGAGAACGCGTCCGAAATCGTTTCTGCACTCTCCGAGGTCGCCACGCAGGACGGAACGCTCGCGGTACACGACGTGAGCGACGGCGGCCTCGCGGTGACGCTGGCCGAGATGGTTTCCGAAAGCGCGGGCGCGTCGGTTTCGCTTTCCGACTCCGCGGAATCGCTGTTCAGCGAACTGCCGGGTCGCGCAGTGGTCGAGACGACGAGTCCGGAAGCCGTAACCCGCGCGTTCTCCGGTGTCACCCCCGTCACCGAACTCGGGACCGCGGACGATTCGGGGGCGCTGAAAATCGAGACGGACGACGAAACGCTTCGCCGGTCGGCGGCGGAGATTGGGGAACTGCGAAACGTGCTCGTCCGAGAACTGGACTGAGCGGTCGCTCCTATCCCTTTTGAAGGACAAAAAACGCGCGTTTCTACGGGCTGAACAGCAGGAGTGGAATTCCGAAAACGACTGCGAGTCCGACGACGGTGACGAGCAGGCCGGTCGTCACTTGGCTCATCGTGAACTTCTGCATCGGGGACGTTACTCGTTCTACCTCTCCGGGTTCGTATTCGTGACCGCTCATGTTTTTGCGTCCGTCTGCCCGGTACTTCGGTGTATCGGTGTTCGGGGACGGATGTGGGAGTCGGGAACTGCAACCAATGTATTCGAAGGTAGGTTACTCACCGAGACCGGTGACCGATTCGTTCGAAGCGAGTCCAATTCTTGCCCGTAATCCGGTTCCTTTTGACGCCCGACACCCTACTCCCGCCCATCGAATGACCCTCACGAAGCGAATCATCCCGTGTATCGACGTGGATTTGGACGACGACGGGAACCCCGCGGTGTACACCGGCGTCAACTTCGAGAACTTGCAGTATACCGGCGACCCGGTAGAGATGGCCCGGCAGTACAACGAGGCGGGCGCGGACGAGTTCGTCTTCCTCGACATCACTGCCAGCGCGGACGGTCGAGAGACGATGCTCGACGTGGTTTCCGCCGTGGCCGACGAGGTATTTATTCCCCTCACCGTCGGCGGCGGCATCCGAACGCGCGAGGACATCAAGGAAACCCTTCGCGCGGGCGCTGACAAAGTCTCTATCAACACCGCCGCGCTGGAGCGCCCGGAACTCGTGACGGAAGGCGCGACGGCGTTCGGCAGCCAGTGCATCGTCATCAGCGTGGACGCGCGCAGGCGATTCGACGAGGAAGGCGAGCATTACGAGCAGGTCGATGGCGAATCCTGCTGGTTCGAGTGCACGGTCAAAGGCGGCCGGGAAGGAACCGGCATCGACGTTGTCGAGTGGGCGAAGGAAGCCCAATCCCGCGGCGCGGGCGAACTGTTCGTCAACTCCATCGACGCCGACGGGACGAAAGACGGCTACGACGTGCCGCTGACGAGGGCGGTTTGCGATTCGGTTTCGACGCCGGTTATCGCCTCGTCGGGTTGTGGCGGCCCGGAAGACGCCTACGAGGTGTTCACGGATGCGAACGCGGACGCGGCGCTTGCCGCCTCCATCTTCCACTTCGGCGAATATTCGATTCGAGAAGTCAAGGAGTACCTCGCGGAGCGTGACGTCCCGGTTCGGTTGTAAATTGGTGCCAGCGATGTCTATTCGATTGTAATTCGAATCCGAATTTGACGGCCGCTCGACTGTCGAATCGAAAGCGAAGAAAAACGGATGCGCTACCGATTACGCCGCGGCGGTGAACGCGTCGCGGAAGGCGTTCGCCTTGTCTTTGATGTTCTGTGCGCCGGATTCCAGCGCGTCCAGTGGGTCGGTGCCATCTTCAGTTTTCAGTGAGAGAATCGGGTCGGTCTGGCCACCGGACTGTTCGGGATTCAGGTCGTAGGTAGCCGCCGCGACGCCCTCGGTTTCGAGGAGCGCACCTTTGAGCACGTTCATGAACGTGTGGTCTTCGCCCCCGATTTCTAGCTGGAGTTCGGTGTCGCTCTTCTCGATAACCCGCAGTTCCATGCGTGTTGGTTCTTCGTTGTCGCGTTTCAATCTTGCGAAGCACGGGTTACAGTTGGGATATTATTTACCATGCTCTGGAGTCCGTCAGCCTTCAGACGGAACCACTGCGTTCGCTCTCTTGACTACAAATCACGACAACAAATAACCGCCACCGCATGCGGGCGAGTGCGCCGACCGCTGGGCGTACTCGCCCTTTTCGTCCCCTGACCTCCCCGGGCGCTCGGACACCTGCGCCGACCGCTGGCGCAGGTGTCCTCGCCGCGCGTCCAGAAGGCTTGACCATTTGCTGTTTTCAAGGCTACTCTGTCGCGCGCGAACTGCTGTTCGAGGATTCGAGAACGCAGAAACTCGTCGTTCACCAATCGAGGCAAAAACGGGAAAATCGCGGTTTAGAACTGGACTTCCGCGCCGACGTACAGCACGACGACGAGGAAAATCCAGACGACGTCCACGAAGTGCCAGTACATCGAAACCGTGCTCACCGACAGGTGGCGCTCCGCGGAGTACTGTCCGTAGAGCGCGCGCACGAACACGATGCCGATGAGAACCGCACCCATCGTCACGTGAATGCCGTGCAGGCCGGTCAGGCCGTAGAACGCGCTGTTGAACACGCCGCCCGTGAAGGTGAAGTGTTCGTGGACGATGAACTCGTAGTACTCGTACACCTGTCCGCCGATGAAGATGGCTCCGAGCAGGAGCGTCGCGGCGAGTCCAGCGAGGAAGCGACTCCGGTTGTTCCTTCGTAGTTCGACGTGCGCCCAGTGGAGCGTGATACTACTCAAGACCAGCAGCGCCGTGTTGATTACCACCAGCGACCCGAGGAGAGGCGGTAGCTCAGCACCGGATGGAGGCCACGCCCCCGCGCGAATGAAGAAGAAATACACGAAGCCCGCGCTGAACGTCGCGATTTCCGAGCCGAGGAACGCAATCATCCCCCAGCGAAGTGCGTTAACGCCCGCTTCCCGCGAATCCCTGCTCCAGAAGTGTTTGACGAACGCGTGATACACCCAGCCGTACAGGCCAGCGAGGAAAACAGCGGTGCTGGCGATGAACACCGCCGGACCGATGGTCGGCCCGACGAGGTTGGTTCCGCCGTGTCCGAGGACGAACAGCGCGGCACCGATGTAGAACCCTGCTCCACCGACGGCGGTGATGAAGGGCCACCACGACGCCTCGCCAAAGCCTTTCGGCCAGTCCTCGACGGCCGGGAGGTGATGGCCGTGCTCCTCTGTCGAATCGTCCGTTACCGTCATACTGAGAGGGTTACGGGCCGACTACTAAAAATGCACCCAAAACCCTTCGGCGGACCCGGAACGTTTCGGATGCCAAATAGCAACGCAATCGCTGGAAACGAGGGATCGAAAGGACGAACGGATAAAAAAGCGAGTTACGCCGACGCAGTGGTTGTCGTCGCGTTGCCGCCAGAACTGCTGTTGCCGCCGGAACCGTTGCCGCCCTCACCGCTTCCGCGCTGCTCTTGGAGCCACTGCTGGTACTCGCTCTGGGAGACGACTTGTACTTCGCCGAGCATCTCTGAGTGGCCGACGCCGCAGTACTCAGCACAGTAGAGTTGATAGGTGCCCGTTTCGGTCGCCTCCGTCTTGATGACGTTGTGCTGGTTCGGGATGGCGTCCTGTTTCAGGCCGAGTTCCGGAACGTGGAGTGAATGTAGCCAATCCGTCGATGTTACGTTGAGATACACCGGTCGGTCTTCCGGAATCACCATCGTTCCGCTGGTGGAAACGTTCTCACCTTCGTAGTTAAAGGTCCAGACGTACTTCTCCGCGACGACTTCCACCTCAACCGCGTTTCCTTCCATCTCCTGTGCGTCCTCCGGAGTGGTGGTGACGTACTCGTTCGCCATCACGCCGTAGGAGGCGTAGCCGACGAACAGCAGGACGATTGCGGTCGCGACGGTCCACGTGATTTCGAGGCGACGATTCTCCTTCGTCGGGAGCGGGTTGTCGTTGTTGCGGAACTTCCACACGGTGTAGATGAGGATACCCTCGACGAGCAACGTGATCGGAATCGCCGCGTACAGCAACTGGGTGTTCAGCGTCTGGATGAGTTCCTCGGTCGTCGAACTGTAACCCTGTGCCAGCACGGGGTCAACAGCGACCGAAAGAAGCGCCGCGCCGAGCACCGAGACGAACGCTATCCGCTTGGAATCCATATGCGCTAGACTTAGGAAACGGCCCATAAATATGTGCTGTCTTTGTCGCCGCGGGAAGTCGGATGGTCTAAGTACGCGCGAACACAACCGTCGCACAACGGTGGCATTGCAGGGTCTCTCTTCCGATCGGTTCGAACGTGCGCTGACAGCAACCGCAGTCGGCGTCTATCTGCTCGTCGTCGTCGGTGCAACGACGTCGCTCACCGACGCCGCAACCGCCTGTTCGACGTGGCCCGCCTGCAACGGCCAATGGGTCGTCCCCTTGGACGACCCGAAACTCGCAATCGCGTGGGGACACCGCGTCGTCGCGCTCGTCGTTGGCATCCTGCTCCTCGCCACGACATTGTTGGCGTGGCTTCGCGACTCGCGCAAGCGCGTACAATTTTCACTCGCCGTCGCCGCGGTGCTGTACCCCGTTCAAATAGGACTGGGCGCGCTGGCCGCGACGACGACGGCGACGAGCGTCCTCACGGCAACCCACCTCCTCATCGCGATGGCCATCTTCACCGGCATCGTCCTCGCTCTCGCGTGGACGCTCGAACCCGATGAGAAGGACGGCCCGGTCGAGATGGGCGTCGAGCAGAAACCCACAACCGGGTCGCCCACCCCGGAATCCCTTTCCGGAATTGGCGCGACCGCCTACGCCTACTTCCGACTGATGAAACCGCGTCTGATGTGGCTCCTCTGCCTCGTCGCCTCGGCGGGCATGGCGCTCGCGGCGGGGCAGAACCTCGAAGTCGGCACCGTCGTCGCAACCCTGACGGGCGGTGTTCTCTCTATCGGCGCAAGCGGGACGTTCAACCACGTCCTCGAACGCGACGTTGACAAGCGAATGAACCGCACCGCGGATCGCCCCGCGGCGACGTCCCAAATCCCGATTCGAAACGCGGTGGCGTTCGGCGTTCTGCTATCCATCGCTTCGCTGGCCGTCTTCCTCTCGGTCAACCTGTTGGTCGCCGTCTTCGGCCTGACGGCCATCGTGTTCTACAGCGTCGTCTACACGCTCCTATTGAAACCCAACACGGTGCAGAACACGGTTATCGGCGGCTTCGCCGGGTCGCTTCCAGCGCTCATCGGCTGGGCCGCCGTCACGAACGACGTCGGCCTTCCGGCGCTCGTCCTCGCGGGCGTCATCTTTCTCTGGACGCCAGCGCACTTCTACAACCTCGCACTGGCGTACAAGGACGACTACGCGCGCGGCGGCTTCCCGATGATGCCCGTCGTCCGTGGGGAAGCGGAAACCCGAAAACACATCCTGCTGTGGTTGGGCGCGACTCTCCTCTCGGCGGGCATTCTCGCCACCGTGACGACCCTTAGCTGGCTGTACGCGATTACGACCGTCGCGTTCGGTGCGGTGTTCCTGATGGCGGTCGTGCGACTCCACCACGAGCGCGACGAGACGGCGGCCTTCCGTGCGTTCCACGCCTCGAACGCCTACCTCGGGTCGCTCCTCGTCGCAATCGTCGTCGATTCACTGGTAGTATGAGTACTATGAGCACCCAGTTCGCGCGATTCCGGCCGAGCGGTGAAACCCTGCTGTGGGGAGCCGTGGTGCTGAACGCCGAACTGTTCACCCTCATCTACTACTTCGCCACGTCGAACTATTCGGGTGGCGAACTTCGATACCTGCTCTACCCGTTCGTCTGGATAAACGTCGCACTGTTCGCGGTGTGGAAGACGAATCCAATCTCGCGCAGCGACCGCGACAAAATTGTCGGCGTTGCCGTCGCGGTCGTGTATTTCCTCGTTTTGGGCTACGCTGGTGGCCTGTTCAGCGTCACTCAACCGATGCCCGGAATATCTTCGAGCGGTTTCCGAATCGCGTGGCTTCCGCCGGGATGGGGTCCGGCACTGCTCTACCGCGGCGACCTGCTTCGTCTGTCGATTCTCCCGTTCAAACTGGTGGGCTATCTCGCCCTCGCGTACCTCGTCTACGCGACGGTGCTGGACGCAGCGGGGTCTGCGATTTCGGGCATCCTCGGCCTGTTTTCCTGCGTGAGTTGCACGTGGCCCGTCGTCGCCTCTCTGGTCACGGGAATTGCCGGGGCAGGATCGGGACTCGCCACGATGGCCACGTCGGGGTCCTACGACATCTCGACCGTCGTCTTCGTCGTCACCGTCGCCCTGCTATACTGGCGGCCGACGATTCGGTGAGGAATCGAACTCCTTACCTGCGAACGAGCGCAACCTCCTCCTATGACCGACACACTCGTCGCCGAGAACCTCCGAAAGCGATACGGCGACACCGTCGCGCTGGACGGCGTCTCGCTTTCGGTCGGCGCGGGCGAAGTGTTCGCGCTCATCGGGCCGAACGGCGCGGGGAAAACCACCCTCGTTCGGGCGCTGACGGGGACGACGATGCCCGACGAGGGAGACGTCTCCGTCCTCGGAACGCCGCCCGCCGACGTGGACAAATCGCGGGTCGGCCTGCTTCCCCAATCCTTCGACCCTCCGGCGCGGCTTTCCGCGCGGGAACTCGTCAACTACTACGCTGGGCTGTACGACGACGCCTGCGATCCAGACGAAGCGCTCGCCGACGTCGGACTTTCGGACACGGGCGACACCTGGTACGAGAACCTCTCGGGCGGACAGCAGCGACGCGCCTGCGTCGCGGCCACGCTCGTCAACGACCCCGACGTGCTCTTTCTGGACGAACCGACGACGGGAATCGACCCCGCCGGACGGCGCGCGCTCTGGTCGTTGGTCGAAGACCTCGCGGAGGGCGGGACGACGGTCTTCCTGACGACGCATTACATGGCAGAGGCTGAACGCCTCGCCGACCGCGTGGGACTGCTGGCCGACGGCGACCTCGTCGCCGTCGGCACGCCCGATTCGCTCGTCGCGGAGCACGGCGGCGAGAGCCGACTCGTGGTCGAAACCGACGCCCGTCGGACCACCGTCGAGACGCGGTTCATGATCGAGGAAACCGAATCCGGACTGATGTTCGACGGCGTCACGCCCGCCGACATCGGTGAAGTCGTCTCCGAACTGAATGACCGCGCCGTAGAGTACGAGGCACTGACGTGGACGGAACCCGACTTGGAGGACGTGTACCTCCGGCTGACGGGCGCATCGCTCGGGCCGGAAGGAACCCGGAAAGCCGGACAGCCGGCGATTGTGGGTGCGGGCGGAGATTCTGGAGCGGGCGCGAGCTCGGGAGGCGAACAATGAGTTCGCTTGGCCGAGTGCGGGCGGAGGCGGGGGCGGCGTGGCGGTCGTTCCTCCGGCGGCGCACCGCCGTCTTCTTCACGTTTTTCTTCCCGGTTATCCTCATCCTCATCTTCGCGGTGCTGGTGCAGACTAATCCGGGTGACGGCGGGTCTGGCGGTGGCATCTTCGCGGAACCGCCTGCATACTACCTGCCGGGATATCTCGCCGTCGTCGTGCTGTTTACGCCCCTCTCGCGCGTCGGCAGCTCGGTGTCTCGCCACCGCGAGTCGAACCGATACGAAAAGTTGGCGACGACGCCCCTCACGCGGGCGGAGTGGTTGCTTGCGCACACGCTCGTCAACGTGGTCATCATCGGACTGGCGGGCCTCATCATCCTCGCGCTGATGGCGCTCGTGACGAACGCGGGTGTTTCGTTCGCAGCGCTGCCAGCGCTCGCCGTCTTCGTCGCGCTCGCCGTCGCGCTGTTCTGCGGCGTCGGCGCGCTCCTCGGGAGTTTCGCAGGGTCGCAGGACGGCGTCATCGCGGCGAGCAACGCGATTGCGCTTCCACTCCTCTTCCTGTCGGATACGTTCGTCACGCCCGACCTCCTGCCGCAGTGGTTCCGGCCGGTGATGAACCTCTCGCCGCTGACCTACTTCGCCCGCGGCGTTCGGGAGTTGACCTACGACGCACCATCGGTTGCGGTGGTCGGGCAGTCTTCCCTGTTCGATGGCTGGCTCATCAATCTGGTCGTCCTAGTAGTGTTGTCGGTGGTGTTCTTCGCCGCCGGAGCGCGCGCGATTCCGCAGACGGACTGAGTTCGGTTCTCTCGATTACGTTTAGTTATAAGTAATTCTGGAGCGAATATCGTTCCGCGATGTCGGAATTTCGTATGGATACTCCATCCTCTTCGTAGTCGAACACTCGCCGATGGCATCGGCTCATCGAACACTACACGCCGGACAGTGCCCTCGGTCGGTTTCTGCTGGCAGTTGCTTCCGGGTCGGTTAGCATGCTGTTTTTCTTCGTGATGGCCGCGAGTATGGGTGCGGCGAATCTGTTGTTTCTCCTCCTCGTCCCGTTTTGGGCGGGACTCAGCCTCGGGGCCGCTATCTTGACCTTCGTCACGCTCTGGGCCGTGTATCTCTCGCTCATCGGAAACGTGAACTCGGCGAAGGAGTACCCCCGAAAATCATCCTCGCGGCGGTCGTCCGGCTATTCGGGCCAATTTACCGCCGTGGACGACCCGGACGACTCCGACCGATGGAGATGTTGAGACGCGAGTACGCCCTCGGAAATATCTCCGAATCGGAGTTCGAACGGCGGCTCACACTCTCCTTGAGATCGAGGGGATGATGACGGGGAAGGAGTATCGAACCCACGAGATGGAACGAAATTGAGGTAGCGAAACTGAAAGCAAAGCCGACCTAAACCGTGACCGATTCCGTGGAATCGGTCACGCCGTTTCTCTCTCCAATTCTCGGTCGATTTCGGTTCGCAGATTCGTCTTCTCTTTTCTAACCTCCGCGATTCGAATCCCTTTCCACCGAAGCAGTTCGACGGCCTGCTCGGCGTCAGATTCTGTTGGGAATTTGATTTCCGTGGTTTCTACGTCCTCGAACTCGCCGTGGACGACTCCGAGTTTCCTAGGATTACTCTTGTGTTCGACTTCGCGGACGGTTCGCAGTGGAATGGAAAGTCCCTCCCGGAGTCGTCCGTTCGCCGATTTGAGAAGCCAAAGTACGACGTGGATGAGGAGGGCCGAGAAAGCAAATCCGACCGTCAGCAGTCCTCCGGAGAAGCCGAGCCACCCATTAACGATTTGTCCGAGCGTTATCGTCGCAAAAATATTCGTGAAGATAAACCAGCCACGCTGGAGTTTGTCCTGCCCTTTCCAGTTGTCGAGATACTGCGCTCGAACGATGCCCCGGGGCGTCGTTCGAACCCGAAGGTGGCCGCTCTGGACGATGAATTTCCCTCCTTCCGTCGGCACTGTGTCGCGGGCAGTCATCGCTCGACCGCTTCCTCGGTCTCGGAATCTGTCGTCTGTGCTGTCGCTTCGTGGTTCGATTCCGAAACGCGAATCCCCTTGTAACGAAGTTCTGCAACCGCTTTTTCGGCGCTCGTTTCCGAGGAGAACTTGATTTCCGTTTCTTCGACAGCCTCCGACTCCGTGTACGTCACGTGGAGGGCCCGACCGTCGGCGTTTCGTTCGACGTCCAAAATGGAGCGAATCGGAATTCGGACGTTTCGGGTATATATATTCATCAAAAACCCGAACGCCATGAACGCGAACCCGGCCCAGAGGAGCACGAACGGGAGCCATTCGTCCGGCCCGTCGCCCAGTGTCGTGCCCACCAATCGCTCTATTCCCCACCCGGTTCCGACGAGCGAGAACAAAAATAACCCCCGCCCGATGACACTCGCCTGTCGCCACTTCTGGCGATAGAGTCCCTTGAAAACACTCGAAGGAGTCGTTCGAACCCGCAGCTCACCGTCGCGCATCAAAAACGTCGCTCGTTCGGTTCGAACGCTCCACTCGTCCCGCATCGATGGAAGCAACGCCGCGGGACGATTTAAAATCACGTATGTTCGACAGAATCCATCGCGCTACGCCGGAATTTCCCAGTGATAGATGTGGTTCAACATCACGTAGGTGACGACGCCGAGGACGAGCGAGACGATCCACGCTGAGGCCGCGATTCGTCCGATTTTCGCGTGGGCTGTCCCCTTGAGTTCGGTTGGAGTGTGGGTCAGTCCCAGAACGAGGGCGAACAGCACGACCGGCACGGAGACGACGGAGAGGACGATGTGGATTGCGAGCATGATGAGGTAGGCATAGTACGGGAACCCGTCCACGAGAATGTGTTTCTCGCCGCCCGCGCCGCCGACTTTCGTCAGGTACAACACGAGGAAGACGATGATGAGACCGAAGGCGGTCAGCATCGCGGCGCGGTGTTTTTTGATTTGTCCTTTCCGAATCCAGTACCACCCGAGCACGAGCGAAACCGTCGCCACGCTGTTGACGACCGCGATGGCATCCGAGAGTAGGTTAACTGTCTCGATGCTGATGTCCGGGTAAATCGGAATCACGCCCGCGAAGGTGCCGAGAACCAGCACGTACCCGATTGCCGAGAGCACTGCCGTCACCTTCACCGGACTCTCCCGCGCGCGTTGCCGTGCGTTCGCCGTGGCCATGTGCGGGGGTTGGGAGCGATACGGTAAGGTGGCTTCGCTTTTCCGACAACACCGTAGGATTATTACCCTCCTTAGAGTATCAACGAACATTGATGTTTGGGTCGGAGAAAATCACCTCCAATCGAATACTGGCCGGACTGTTCGTCCTGATGCTCCTGCTCGCGGGCGTTATTTTCCTGACTGGCAGTGACATCGCCAGACAACTCCTCAGGTTGTTGGTTCCGCTCTCGGGCGTGACCTTCGCCCTCGTCTCGCTGACCGACGCGGAATCCCGAATCGAACGCGTTGCTGTGGTCGTTCTCGCGGTCAGTTGTTCCATCGGAATCTACCTCGAAATCGTCGGCGCTGGCGTCTTTTCGAATCTCCTCGTGAACATCGCCATCATCGCCAGCGTGATGTTCGTCGGAAATTCGCAGGGGAATGATGGGCCGGAGTCGTCTTACCCACCCTCCGGCGAAACGAGCAAAAAGCCGAGATTCTGGGAGAATCCCCGGTCGGCATTGCCTAGTTCTGAGTCCGTTCTCATCGCTATCCTACTGCTCGGTGCTGTCGGTGTGTTTCTAGATCTGATGAGTATCGACGTGGTCGGAAACCTTACGGAGGCAGTGGAATCGAATCCACTCCAGTTCCTTTCGCTCGTCGGATTCTATCTGCTCTCGAAATCCGTTGACATCGGTCGGCATTACATAGATGAGTCGTGGCTGGAAAAAGAGTAGAAATCGTTTCTATTATTTTGACAGCAGGGTGACATAGACTGCTTACTCAGCCGGTCTGGGTGCGCCAGCGCGTTTCCACGAGCGCGAAGCGTTTTCGAGCGACAGAAAACCGCTGGTTTTCCGGTACCGCGAAAGACCGAGTCTTTCGCAGGCTTCGTTTGGAGTCGTGATTTGTTCGACACAATCGAATCAAACTGGAGTGAGCAAACCACGACACCAATCATACCGCAAACAACCTCCGCACCGCGCTCACGGCTTGGCCGTTCGCAATCGAGATTTCGAAGAAATTTCGTTCGCCACACGCCTCCCAACCGATTCCTTTGCTCACTGCGTTCGTTCTGGTCATCCACCATCAGCGGCACGCTCTGATGAGCCATTCGCTCGCACGGGAAGAGACACGGTCTCCCCTGCTCTCGTTCGCGTCGCTCACGAGAACTCCGCCGTCGCTCACGAAGACCTCGCACGCTATCAAGACAGGCCTTCGGAGGTGAACGCCTCGGCCTTGTGCCAGCGCGCCACTGTGGTTTGTCGAACTGGTGCATTGTTCCCAGTATTTTCACTCATCTATTCTCGCAACCCGACTTGTGCTTTAACAACTACGATTTCACACGTATTTCCGTTAAAGTGAAACCCGAACGCGGGGAAGGGGTGTGTATGAGCGCAGATCAGGAATCGCAGTCGATTCGCTGTCTCGTCGCAAAAGTCGGTCTCGACGGTCACGACCGCGGCGCACACGTCATCGCCCGCGCCTTCCGCGACGCCGGATTCGAAGTCATCTACTCGGGACTCCACAACGCCCCCGACGAAATCGTACAGGCCGCCGTCCAAGAGGACGTGAACGTCCTCGGCATCTCGATCCTCTCGGGCGCACACGACACGCTCGTCCCCAAAATCGTCGCTGGTCTCAAGGAGTACGACGCCTTCGAAGACACCCTCATCCTCGTCGGTGGCGTCGTCCCCGACGACGACAAGGAAGAACTCAAGGAACTCGGCGTCGCGGAGGTGTTCGGTCCGGGCACGCCGATGGAAGAGACTATCGAGTTCGTCCGTGAAAACGCGCCCGAACGATGAGCGCACAGCACGCCGACCTGTTGGACGAACTCCTCGCGGGAAAGCACCGGGCGCTCGCGCGCGTCATCACGAAAATCGAGAACCGCGACCCGGGCTACAGAGACCTCGTCTCGGCACTCCACGGCCACACCGGCCACGCAGACGTTATCGGCATCACCGGCAGTCCCGGTGCGGGCAAATCGACCCTCGTGGACAAGGTGGCGAACTACTACCGCGACCGCGGCGAGACGGTCGGAGTCATCGCCATCGACCCGTCCTCGCCCTTCACCGGCGGTGCCGTCCTCGGCGACCGGATTCGTATGGCGAACAACGTCGGCGACATGGACGTGTTCTTCCGGTCGATGAGCGCCCGTGGCAGTCTCGGCGGCCTCTCCACCGCGACGACGGACGCCGTGAAAGCCTTGGACGCCTTCGGCAAGGACAAAATCATCGTGGAAACCGTCGGTGCGGGTCAGAACGAAATCGACATCGTGAAGACCGCCGACACGGTCGCGGTGCTGGTGCCGCCCGAAAGCGGCGACAACGTCCAGATGCTCAAGGCGGGCATCCTCGAAATCGCCGACGTGTTCGTCGTGAACAAGGCGGATCTCCCCGGTGCCGACCGCGCGGTGTCCGACCTCAAAGAGATGGTTCACATGCGCGGCCACGAACCGACGCCGGAGTTCGGGGACGACGTGGAAGGCTACGATTGGACGCCGGAAGTCATCGAGACGGTTGCGAAGGAAGGCGACGGCGTCGAGGAGTTCGTCGCCCTCCTCGATGAACACCACGAACTGCTCGACGAAACCGGAATGCTCGAAGCGAAAGCCCGCACACGCTACGCCGAAGAAATCCGAGCGCTCCTGCGCGAGGATGCGAACCGACTCGTCGCCGACGAAATCGAGTCGCACGGCGGCATGACGGAACTGGTCGAAGCAGTTTTCGACCGCGAAACTGATCCCTATTCCGTCGCCGCCGACGTAATCTCGCCC
Organism: Haladaptatus pallidirubidus; assembly: GCF_020700235.1. Lineage (GTDB taxonomy): Archaea > Halobacteriota > Halobacteria > Halobacteriales > Haladaptataceae > Haladaptatus > Haladaptatus pallidirubidus. Next base: position 3,189,377 of record NZ_CP085301.1, read on the forward strand.
ATCGAAGATTGCGTACACGACTGATTTCTGGCACAACGGATAAACCAATCCGGCCCGCCTGTCTACGTATGAAACTCCGACGACTCGTTACTGGGACGGCAGGCGGAATCGGACTGGCCGCGCTCGTCAACAAGACGCTGTCACAGCGTGCGGAACCGCTGGAACCTCCCCTGGACGGTTATCAGGGCACCTACCGCTGGAAAGGGTTCGACATCGCCTACACCGAGGCGGGCGACCCGGACGATCCGGACGTACTTCTCCTGCACGGCCTTCACGCCGCCGCGACGAACAAGGAATTCGAGCAGATTTTCCAACAGCTCGCGACCCAGTATCACGTCATTGCGCCCGATCTGCCGGGATTCGGTCGTTCCTCACGTCCGCCAATCGACTACTCGGCATCGCTGTATATCTCGTTCGTCACCGATTTTGCGGCGGACATGACCGACGACGCGATTTGTATCGCGTCGTCGCTTTCGGGCTCCTACGCGACCATCGTGCAGAACGAGACGGCCGCGTTCTCGCGGTTGGAACTCATCTGCCCGACCGCTAACACCGGCCCGAAGAGAGGGTGGCTCCGCGCACTGCTGCGCTCGCCCCTGGTCGGCACCGCGCTGTTCAACGCCCTCGCCAGCAAGCGGTCGATTCGGCGATTCAACGAGCGCGACGGCTACTTCAGCGAAGCGTCGTACACGGAAAAGGACGTGGAGTTCGAGTGGCAGACGGCCCATCAACCCGGCGCGAGATTCGCACCCGCGTCGTTCGTTTCCGGGCACCTGAACCCGGACGCAGACCTCGGCGGGGAACTCGCGGAAGTGAACGTTCCCGTTTCTTTAGTTTGGGGTCGAGAAGCGAAAGTCACACCGCTTGACTACGGCGAAACGCTCGCGGACGAGGGCGATACGCGTCTCATCGTGTTCGACGAGGCGCGACTCCTCCCGCACGTCGAACACCCCGGCCCGTTCTTGGACGTGCTGTTCGACGAACTAGCGCCGCTCGAACCGCAGTAGGCGCTTCCCGGTCGTTTCCGACTCACCGGTTTTTGCGAACACTTCGGTGCCGACTTCCACGTCGTCGTCGGCTACGCCGGTTAGTCGAACCGGGCCGAAATCGACGACCGCCGTCGTGTACGGCGCGTCGTCCGCGAACGACGGTGCCGGGACATGAACCACGGTGTACGTTTCGACGGCTCCGGTCTCCGGAAGCGGCGTTGTTTCGAGGTCGGTCGCGCCGCATTCGGGGCAGATTCGACGTGGCGGGAGCGATCCGTGGCCGTTTCCGCATTCGAGATAGTAGGCGTCTCCCTCGGCAATCGCGTCGAGCCATTCGTCGTAGCCCGTGTTTGCATGCTCGCTCATCACTCATCCACCTCCAAAACGTGAACCGTTGCACTGGCGACCGTCCCACCCGCGTTGTGCGTCACGCCGGTTTTCGCGTCCGGCACGGAATCGCTGTTCGGATGGTCGCCGCGGAGGATGCGCGTCATCTCGACCAGTTGGCTCGTCCCGGTCGCGCCGACCGGGTGGCCCTTCGCCTTCAGACCGCCGGAAAGGTTGACGGGGCGGTCGCCGTCGCGGGTCGTTTCGCCGCGTCGGGCCGCGCCGATTCCCTCGCCGGGGGCGTAGAAGTCGAGGGCTTCGAGCGCGAGAACTTCCGCGATGGTGAAGCAATCGTGGACTTCCGCCACGTCAACGTCGCCCGCGTCGATGCCCGCCTCGGCGTAAGCCTCTTCCGCGGCTTCTTCCGCGGCGGGAGAGCGGGCGAGGTGCTTCCTGCCTTGGAGCGCCATCCGGTCGCCGCCCTGTCCGGTTCCCGTGACGGAAATCGGCGCGTCGAGTCCGTGTTCTTCTGCGTACTCGTCGCTGACGAGGACGGCGGCGGACGCGCCGTCCGTAATCGGGCACGCGTCAAACAGGCCGAGGGGTTCGGCGATCATCGTCGCGTCGAGCGCCTGTTCGACGCTGATTTCTTTCTGGAACTGGGCGTGCTCGTTCGGCAGCGCGTGCTCGTGGTTTTTGACCGCGATGTGAGCCAAATCCTCCTTGGAACCGCCGTACTGCTCGAAGTACGCGCGGGCCATCAGCGCGTAGGCTCCGGGGAACGTGATTCCGGCCCGAACCTCGTAGAGATCGTCCGCCGCGATTGCGAGGGCCTCCGTGGTCCCCGTGGTTCCGAGGTTGTTCATCCGCTCGGCGCCGCCGACGAGGAGGGCGTCCGCCTCGCCGTTTCGAACGTCCTTGACCGCCTGCCGAATCGCAACTCCGCTGGATGCACACGCGCTTTCGTAGCGCGTGGCGGGTGCGCGAATCCCCGCTGCCTCGGCCATCAGCGGCCCTTGGTGGCCCTGATGCTCGGCCAACTCGCCCATAAAATTCCCGTAGTAGAGCGCTTCGATGTCGTCGTGGGGTACTTCGCTGTCGGCGAACGCGCGCTCGCTCGCTTCGGCGAAGAGGTCTCTGCCCGTCCGTTCGGGATGCTTCCCGAAGTGGGTCAAACCGACTCCCGCAATCCGAACGCCTGTCATGGTTGAACCTACGACCGGCGCGGTTAAGAAAGCCACTCCTTTCGATTTCAGGGCGGATTTCGGCGGTTTTCGTCCGCCGTCTTTCGAGTACAATTGCCCGAACGGTCAGTTTTGAACCGATACATCTTTCGTGAATATACGAATGAGAACAGTTCTCGTGTAAAAACGCGGTTTTTACTCCGCGGTGAAATTACGACCAGTTCCGTCGGTTGAAAAGTGCGACTGGTAGAGGCCGCCGAACGCGACTGCCGCCTCGACTTTCGGTCACCGTTCTCCCTCCTTTTCAACGAGTTCGAGCAGTTTCGTTGCTTCCCGAACTTTCGCGTCGATGCGGTGGCAGTGGGATTTGACCGTTCCAGTTCCCAATCCCAGTTCTTCGCCGATTTCTGCCTGCGTTTTTCCCTCCATTCGTAGCACCTGTGTCTCGGCCTGTCGTCGGGACAGCCCCGAACGAATCAGCCCGGAAAGGACGTGAGACGGCATGACGAGCGCATCGCGGGCGGAAAGCACTCGTCGGCGCCGAGCCTTCGGGCATAATCCGCATGAACCTCCTTTGCGGCCTCGCCCGCGGATTTCGAGATGTCGAGTCGCTCCGCCATCCGTGTCCAGTAGTTCGAATCCACGAAAATGAGTTCGACGAGTCCATCCTCGGCGACGATTGGTGATACGTTTTCGTTGTTTTGACTCACGTAGTGCGCGTGAATGGCGTCTGCACCGTCGATGAGGTCATCGTAAATCGCTACTGCTTCCGTCAGATCATCGTCGCTGACACCGTGACGGTTTGCAACGTCGGTGATACTGTCCGCTGGTATCGGTACATCGACCACGAGTGGCGCGAACGCGATTCGATTTGTTCCTCGTCCGCGACGAGATTGGGAAGCGAAACCAGTCGAGGAATCCCGATTGGAGATGGGGGAGTCGAGACGACGAGCGAAGCTGACAGAAGGGCGAGAGATGGAGAAAATAAAAGGAGTGGCGTTGGGTCGCGTCAGACCGCGAGTTCGTCGGCGTGTTTGACTACTTCGACGTTTTCGGCGTCGATGGCTTCCGTGTCGAGCCAGTGAGGGATGAAGTTCCGCGTCTCGAAATCCTCCCGTTCGTCCTCGGTTCCGATGACGCACCAGAGTTGAGGTTCGTCCGGGCCGTGCCAGTCGCCCTGTCTGGTGACGGAAAAGCAGACCTGCTCTACGTCGTCGTATTCGATGATGGCGTTCTTGCGAATGCCGGGGTTCCCGTGGATGATGAGCCGCTTCATACCCGACGATTCGGAAGGCGGTCAATTAAGCGCTTCGAAGGGGGTGGCGCGAGGAGCCTCGCTCGCGGCGGATTAACTGTACGAGGAGTCGTTGGCCATGTGGTAGACGATTTCGTCCGCGCAGTTGACCATGTAGCCTGAATGGTTCGACCCGACCTGCGACGTTACGTCGTATTCGTTGTAGTTGCTCGGAATTTCGTTTCCGCTCTCGTAGCCCGTTTCACCGAGCGCGCGGTCGAACTCTCGCGGCCAGTAGAGGTTCTGGAGCGTGCTATCGTCGTCGCTGTGGTAGTTGAACGTGGCGACGGTTTCGTTCAGGATGGCGTAGTAGGTTTCAGACCACTCTTTGGTCGGAGCCTCGTTGTCCTGTGCCGCGCCGAGGAAGTGAACGCTGGAGAAGCGGTAGTAGCCACTGTCCCAGTCGTCGTTCACGTCGAGAATTCGGAGCGCGTTCAGGACGACCTGCGCGCCGAGCGAGTGGCAGGTGATTCGCAAGTCGCTGTTCGGACAGTGATATTTGTAGTTGAGCGCGAACTGCGCGAGGGCGTAGCCGTTTTGCTGTGCGATTTCTTGGCCGGTGCCGAACCCGCCCCAATCGCCGGGGTCGTATTTGTTCGGGGCGTTCGAATCCCACGAGAATCCGGCGACTTCGCCGCCGTAGCCCGCGCCGGTCAGGTTGTGGTAGGCCTCATCGAAGTTGTTCAGCGCGCCCTGCTCGTCGTTGTCATAACCGTGGACGTGAATCGTCAGTTCGTCGGCGCAGGCGGTATCCTCGCCGGGGACGGTGCCGTCCGTCTCGAAATCCAGCACGGAGTAGCCGGATTTGAGGTCGCCGTCGCCGTTGTAGTGACCTCTGGTCGAGATGACCGAATAACCGTGTGCGGATGCAAGTCCGGCGGTTCCGAGGAGGCCAATTCCTGCAGTCGTTACTGCTGTGCTTTTCAGGTACTGTCTGCGAGTGAATCGTGTCATGGTGTGTTGGTGGTCGGTCGTCAGAATTTCTAAATCGAGGAAACGAAGCTCGTGACCCGGTTAGTCGTAGTACGGGACGTTGTTCATGTGGTAGACCATGTCGTCCCCGAGGTTGTCGAGGTAGCCCGAATGGTTCGACCCGACCTGTGACGTCACGTCGAACTCGTTGTAGTTCGACGCGGGCGTGTTGCCGCTCTCGTAGCCGGTTTCGCCGAGCGCCTGGTCGAACTCGATGGTGTTGTACACCCACTTGAGCACGCTATCGTCGTGGCTGTGGTAGTTGAACGTCGCCGCGGTCTGATTGGTGATGGCGTTGTAGGTGGTCATCGACTCCTGCGTCGGCTTTTCGTTGTCCGTCGCCGCGCCGAGGAGGTGCGTCGAGTACACCTCGTGACCGTTGTTGTTCCACCAGTCCGTCACGTCGAGCGAGCGGAGCGAACTCAGCAACACCTGCGCGCCGAGCGAGTGACCCGCGAAACGAAGCGTCGCGTTCGGACAGTAGTATTTGAGGTACACCGCGAACTGCGCGAGCTTGACGCCGTTTTGCTGTGCAACGTCCTTCGCGGTTCCCCAGCCGTAATCAACGCCGCCGCCCGCGTCGTTGTCCCACGAGTAGCCGACGACGGTACCGTTGTAGCCCGCGGCTTCGAGGTTGTTTTTCGCCGAAAGGAACTTATCCTTCGCATCTTGTTCGGGATTGTCGCCCTTCTTGTGCCAGCCGTGGATGAACACGGTGAGGTCACTCACACAGGAGGTATCGACGCCCGGAACGTCGCCCGTCGTGTCGTAACTCGTCTGGGTCTCGCCCGAAACGAGGTTTCCGTCGTCATTGAAGTGGCCGCGCGTAGAAACGATCGGAATTCCGTATCGCTGTGCGCTCGCACTGCCGACGCTGCCCGCGCCGAGTGCCGTGAGTCCGATTGCCGTACCGCCTGCGCCTTTGAGGAATCGTCGTCGGTTAACGTTTGTCATGGATGACGACTTCTGTTTCGATATACCCTTACTTGAATATTTTTATTTCTATTATAGTATAAAATAAATCTGCACAGAGGGATATATATCCCGCCATCCGTGCTATCGGAGTCGAAACCAAACGGGTTTTAAGCACTCGGGCGCAATTCGCCCGTAAGGTCGATATCTATGCAGATGCCACGACGCTTTAACACGTACTGCCCGCATTGTCACAAACACCACGAACACGAAGTCGAGAAGGTTCGCAGCGGACGTCGAACCGGAATGAAGTGGGACGCCCGTCAGCAGAAACGCGGCAAAGCCGTTATCGGTAACGCCGGTGGTTTCTCGAAGGTTCCCGGCGGAGACAAACCGACGAAGAAAACCGACCTCAAATACCGCTGCAGCGAGTGCGGCAAAGCCCATCTTCGTCCCGGATGGCGCGCTGGCCGACTCGAATTCCAGGAGTAAACTATGGCAGGAAACTTTTACACCGTTCAGTGTCCGGACTGCGAGAACGAACAGACGGTCTTCAGCAAGGCCGCGAGCGAAGTCAACTGCGTCGTCTGTGGTCACCGCCTCGCCTCGCCGACCGGCGGCAAGGCTGAAATCGACGGCGACGTTACAGAGACAGTAGCATCCCGATGAAATACAGTGGCTGGCCCGAAACTGGCGAACTCGTCGTCGGAAAGGTCGATGAGATAGAGGACTTCGGGGTCTTTATCGACCTCGAAGAGTACGAGGACAAACGTGGACTCGTCCACGTCAGCGAGGTCGCCAGCGGCTGGATTAAAAACGTCCGCGACCACGTTAGCGTGGGTCAAACAGTCGTCTGTAAGGTGTTCGACGTTGACGAGGGGTCACAACAGATCGACCTCTCCATCAAGGACGTGAACGAACACCAGCGAAGCGACAAGATTCAGGACTGGAAGAACGAGCAGAAGGCCGACAAATGGATGTCCCTCGCGTTCGGCGAGGAGATGACCGACGAGCAGTACACGCAGATTGCCAACGAACTGTACGCCGAGTTCGGAAGCATCTACGACGGTTTCGAACAGGCCGCCATCCACGGCGGGGAAGCCCTCGAACCCACCGAACTTTCGGCCGACGAAATCGACGCACTCGTCGAGACGGCCCGCGAAAACGTTTCGGTTCCGTACGTCAACGTGACCGGCTACGTTGACCTCAGAAGTCCGGGCAAAAACGGCGTCGACGGTATCAAGGAGGCGCTCAAAGCCGCCGAAGGTAACGGCGACATCCCCGACGAAGTCGAACTCGACGTGACCTACGTCGGCGCGCCCGAGTACCGAATCAAGGTTCGCGCACCGAACTACAAAACCGCGGAGGCGCAACTCGAAGAGAGCGTCGCCCGCGCCCAAGTCGCCATGGAGAACGTCGGCGGTTCCGCCGACTTCCACCGCGAGCGACACACCGACGACGAATGAAATCGGACATCCGGGTGTGTTCTGCGTGGAAGGCAGAACACGACCGCCCGGTGTACGCCCTTTCTGCGACCTGTCCGGAGTGCGGAGCGAAGACGATAAACAGCGCCCCCGCCCCGTTCGACCCGGCAGACCCTTACGGCGAGTACCGACGCGCTCTTAAGCGGCGCGCCCGCGACTAAGTCACATGGACGAAGTTGACATCGAGATAGTCGCGAATCCGGAACTGGAGTCGCCAGTACTCATCGAGGGATTGCCGGGCGTCGGCCACGTCGGGAAGCTCGTCGCCGAGCATCTGCTCGAAGAGAAAGAGAGCGAACTCGTCCGCCGAGTGTACTCGGAATATCTGCCGCCGCAGGTGAGCGTCGAGGACGACGGCACTACCGAGTTAGTCTGCGTCGAACTCTACGCGCTGACGCTCGACGAACAGGACGTACTCGTCCTCACTGGCGATTATCAGGCACAGGACAACGCGGGCCACTACCGACTCACGAACGCGTTCCTCGACACTGCGGAGGAGTTCGGCGTCGAGCGAATCTTCGCTCTCGGCGGCGTCCCGACGGGCGAACTCATCGAGGAGTACGCCGTGTTGGGCGCGGCGACGACCGGGGAGTTCGTGACCGAACTCGAAGACGCTGGCGTCGAGTTTAGAGAGGACGAACCCGCGGGCGGTATCGTCGGCACGAGCGGTCTTCTGCTCGGACTCGGTAGCCGCCGGGGTCTCACCGCCGCGTGTCTGATGGGCGAGACGAGCGGCTACCTCGTCGACCCGAAAAGTGCACAGTCCGTGCTCGAAGTGTTACAGGACGTTCTCGGCTTCGAAGTGGACTTCCGCTCGCTCGAAGATCGCGCGGACGAGATGGAGGAAGTCGTCGGCAAAATCGAGGAGATGGAGGCACAACAGACCGCCGTGGCCTCCGACGACGACCTTCGGTACATCGGTTAAAACAACGTCTTTTCCTGTTCTCTGTAAACGTGATAGCTCGCGGAGACGACGAGGAACGTGAGGAAAAACCACGTCCAAAACTGGAAATCGAGCATCTGCACCGAAAACAGTTCGAACTGCGCCGCGAGCAGGACGATGGCTTCCAACAGGCCTAATCCGAGGTAGTACGTTGCCCACGAAACATCGTGTTGCGGGACGACTTCCATATACACCTCCACCTCCCGGACGCGGTCTTCGAGGGTGAGCTCTTTCGACCGTTGGTCGTACTCCACGATACCGAGGTCGTCCAACTTCGGGAGGTGGGTCTGGTGAAGCGAGACGTAGACGCTCTTTCTGACCTTTCGGGGCGCCGGTGTCTCGTCAGTTTCCAGCGTTGCGATGTGCTCCGCGAGGTCATCGACGGTTAACGACCCGCCGGATTCCCGAAGGTACCGAATCGCCTCTCTCCGTCTGTCGTTCCGTAAGACGTTGTGAATCTGGCTCTCGTCGAGTTCCTGCTCCGTCTCCGGTTCGGTGAGTTTCATGGCTGGGGACTAACGTGACGTCTTTGCGGCGACTGCATTCGGATTCTCGTCAGAGTTCGTTACTCGTATAGATAATAACCAGCGGGTATTAAGTTTACCATCGTTTCCATACATATAAGTTGAAATAAATTACCAAATGTATTTCGTGTTGCTGATCGGATGTGAGCATCCGTATCGACTTCGGCGGGAGATTCTTTATTGTCCGAACCCTACATGAACGCGATGCCCGACTGGCTGGTTTCCGGTCTGTGGCTCTCGCTCGCGGTTGCTGTCGTCATCGTCGGAATATTCGTGGTAGGCGCGCGCCTCTTTCCCACGCAGCAGGCGACCAACGCAACCTACGTGTTCGGCGAGGGAAAACGCCGGGTCGAAATTCGCCACTATCTAAGAGCCATCGGCGAAGATTTTGCGGAAGACCACTTCGTCGCGGGCCAGCACGTCGCCTTCTATCTGCCGGAACGAGACGTTGCGATTACGTTCGACGCACGGGCCTTTTTCCGCATCGAGAAATCGGAAACGTTCGCCGTCTTGGTCGAACACGAGATGCCGGGTCACCACCTGGGTGACCGGCTGCCGTTCGAAACTCCGACGCTCGAACAGGAAGAGGAAGTGGACACGACGCTGGCCGCTTTCGCCATCCTCGGCGTACCGACGGAGGCGACGCTCTCGGAAATTAAGTCGGCCTACCGCGAGAAGGTGAAGGACGTACATCCCGACCACGGCGGGACGCAGGAGGAGTTCCAGCGCGTCCGCGAAGCGTACACGACCGCGAAAAACTACGCGGTTTGAACGGTCTGATCGGTGTTTTCAGGAAACGTTGGCCACTTCGTACGCAACCCCGGCATCACGGAGGGCGTCGGTAACTCGTCCGACGCTGTCAGAGGTTGCGACGATAATCACGTCCTCTCCTCGTTCCGCGGCCTCGGCGGCGACTTCGCCCGCGGCGAACGTCGTGTCCGGTTCCACGTCCGCGGAACGAAGGGCCACGACCGCTTCGACGCCGGTTGCGGCGAGAACGGGGCTGTCTTCACACGCGGCGGCGAGTGCGTCCGAATCGACCGCTCGACTCCCGCCGGAGCGAACCGGCGGAATCTGATAGACGGTTACTCGGCCCGGTTCGAGGTCGATTATTCCTTCGAACTCCGTGACGCCGACTTCGTTCCCCGATTCGGTGTTCGTCGTGGCGATGCCGGTCGCGGGACCGGCATCGCCGGGCGTGGCGTGAAGGAGTCCGTCTTCGAGCGAGAGGGTTACCGTTTCTCCTTCTCGGATGTCGGTCGTCGCTATCGCGGCGTCCTCCCCGACGTTTCCGAGGATGTCGTCGGTGACGTGGTCGGCGAACCGACGCACGTCGGTCGCCGACTGCAAGAGCCAATCGACGCCCTCCTTGGTCACGCTGTAGCGCGAGCGACCTTCCTTTTCGACCAGCCCGTCGGCAACGAGCCCGCGAGTGTACTCGCTGACGGCTTGACTCGTGACGCCGACGGCGTCCGCGATTTCGCCCTGACTCACCGCCGGTTGACGGTCCGCGATCTCGGCGAGGATGCGAAACCGGGTTGCGGCACGCTTGTCCTCCAGCACGTCGGCCATACCCGCACAGTCGGGCGGGACGATAAAAACACCAGCGGTGTCCTACCGGCTTCCGACCCTGAAAAGAGCGTCAGGTCTATATTACGTGACGACAAGGGGTGAACCGTGACTGCAGTCGTCCCCGACGCCCTCCCCGACGTTCTCGCGTGGTTGGTCATCGTCTCGTTCGTCGCAACCGCGGCGCTCGAACGACACGACCGCAAAACCGCTCGTACCGTCGGTGCCGGGGCGTGGGTGCTGTTCGGTATCTTTTGGGGCGTCCTATTCCCGCGATTCGCCTTCGAGATGAAGAGTTTCGTGGAGGGCGCGCTAAGCCTCGCGGCGGTGCCGCTTTGTGTCTACGCGGGTTACCAACTCTATTCGGGGCGAGACACGCTGTTCGTCCTCTCCCGCGCAGTCGCGGCGATGGGCATTATTTACGTTCCGTTTTCGAGTGTGGAGTTTCTTCGACAGTGGTTGGTCGAACTGGTGAGCTACCAAACGAACTTCGTCATCGAAGCGCTCGGCTACAATCCCGAGTTCACGATAGCCAAGGAAAACGGCTACCACAGCGCGTTCATCTTCACCGACGAGACGGGCCACTCCTACTACACGTATCTCGTGCTCGCCTGCACCGGAATCGGGAGCATGAGCATCTTCGGCGGCCTCATCGCCGCGGTTGAAGCCCCCCTCCGTCGGAAACTCAAGGCGTTCGCCGTCGCAATCTCAATCATCTGGTTACTGAACGTCGGCAGAAACGTGTTCATCGCGCTGGCCTTCGGCAACCAGTGGTTCCAGTACTTCGTCGATCCGATAATGTCAACCGTCGGCTACGCTGACCCCGGCATGGTGTCGTTTTTCATCGCCGACCGCGTACTTTCCCAACTGCTCGCGGTGGTCGCCCTGGTTGGCATCCTCTGGTTGGTTTTGCGCGACCTACCGGAACTGCTGACCGTCGTCGAGGACGTGGCCTACCTTGTCACGGGCAACGAATACGACCTCCATCGAACGGTTCGAACAGATGGAGGACGCTGAGTTCGCAGACCGGGCGGTTTTCCTTCCCGAAGCGAACGCGCTCGTTCTCGCAGACCTCCACATCGGCAGGGATGCAACCTCCAGCGTATCGCTTCCGCTCGGAGAGCAGCGGGATTTGGCCACCCGGTTCGCCGCGCTCCTCCACCGATTTTCACCCGCCGAAGTCGTCCTCGCGGGTGACGTACTCCACGCCTTCGACAGGATTCCGGAGGATGCGGAGGACACCTTCGCAAAGCTCAAACAGCGCGCCAACGACGCTGAAACCGATTTCGTCGCGATTCGCGGAAACCACGATAACCTGCTCTCACAACTGGTAGATTGCCCCGACGAGTACCGACTCGCGGACGGCACGCTCGTCTGTCACGGCCACGAGGAACCGGATTCGACCGCGTCACGATACGTCGTCGGCCACGACCATCCCGCGATAGAAATCGAGGGAAAACGCCGACCCTGTTATCTGTGGGGGCCGGGGACTTTCCGCGGTTCGGACGTACTCGTGCTTCCTGCGTTCACCCGTCTCGCCGGTGGTGCGATCGTCAACGGTATGTGGGGAAGCGACTTTCAGACGCCGTTCGTCAGCAGTTCGTCGCCGTTTCGGCCAATCGTCCGCGACGAGGAGGCGGACGAGACGTACCGGTTTCCCCCCCTCGGAGAATTTCGGGAGTTGCTGTAATTTCGCGTTCCTTGGAACTACAAATCTTCGTACACGGCGCGAGCGGCCTTTCGACCGCTCTCCATCGCGGCGTTGAGCGAGGATGCTTCCGTAAAATCGCCCGCGAGGTAGACCGATTTTTGGGCGGTTCGGTTGCCGGGCAATGAATCGAAAACGCCGGGCGGTTGGGCGAACTGCGCGAACTCGATTCGGTCGGTGTGCAGCAGTTCGAGGTTCGGAAACGTTCGCTCGGGATACCACTCCTGGAGCGTTTTTTCGACCTCTTCGGCCAGTTCGTCGTCCGACGCCTCCGGCATCCCCACAAACGTCGCGGAGAGCAGTTCCCGGTCGTCGGGGGCGTACTCCGGAGCGACCGCGGAGAGCGGAACGATTTCGTTCGGCGCGTCGTCCGCGACGTTGAGCAAAATCCGATTTCCGGCGTCGAGCGGCGCGTCGTGGGCGAAATACTGCGTCACGCAACTTCGGGCCTCGGTCGGAATCGAATCGACGCCGGTCAACTCGCGGGCGGATTTCGGGTCGGTCGCCACGATGAGGGCGTCGGCGGTCAGAGTTTCACCGCCGACTTCGACGTTCACCTCGTCGCCATCCGGTTCGATCGCGGAAACGTCCTCTCCGAGGTGAACCGTCGCGCCTGCTTCTCGCGCCGCTTCGGCCAACTGCTTGGAAATCGCGTCCATCCCGGCCGCGGGAATCGCGGTTCGGCCGGTCGAAAGCATCTTAAAGGTGAACTCGAACACCTTCTTCGAGGTGGAAAGCGACCCGTCGAGCGTGATACCGCCGTAAAACGGTCCGACGAATCGATTCCGGAATTTCTCCGAAAATCCTCGTTTGCGGAGGTACTCTTCGATGGATTCGTCGTTCCCGTCGAAAATCTCGCGATTCGGTTTCCGGGCGAGTTCCTGCCGGAGTCGCAGGGTTCGAACTTTGTCGCCGACGCTCACCTCGCGGTTCGTCGCCGACTCGAACAACGCCCGGGGGTCGCGGAGCGGGTCGGAAAGCACCGACCGACTGCCAGGACGGGCCAGCACCGCGCCAGGAGCGAAGTACCGCAACTTCAGTTCGTCGTAATCGAGTTCGCGTTTCGCGGCAGGATAGGACGTAAAGAGCACCTGAAACCCTCTGTCGAGCAGAAAGCCGTCCTGTTTCCGGGTTCGGACTCGGCCACCGGCCTCGTCCTCGCGTTCTATCACCTGTACGTTCAGTCCTAACTCGGCGAGGTGACGGGCGGCGACGAGTCCCGCGAGTCCCGCCCCCGCGACGATTACGGTCGTCATGGCGGGTAGTCGGTCGTATCGCCTAAACGTCTCTCGGCCTATCTGGTTGGGGCCGACCTAGAAGCAAAAAAGACGGGGGATGAACAGGGCTTAGTGTCCGCCCGCGAACCACCGATTATGGAGACGACGGACGCATTCATCGGCCTGACGTGTGTGGACTGCGGCGAGACGTTCGACGCCGAGGTCGGAACGCATCGCTGTCCCGACTGTGACGGCATTCTCGACCCGGAGTACGACTACGACGAAATCGACCTTTCGCGGAGCGACCTCGAATCCCGGCGCTTCGACACGATGTGGAAGTACGAGGAACTGCTCCCGTTCACCCGCGACTCGGCCGTAACGATGGACGAAGGCGCGACCCCCCTCGTGGAGTGTCCCAATCTCGCGGAACAGATGGGCGTCGGACGCGTCCTGCTGAAGGACGAGGGGCGCAACCCGACCGGGACGTTCAAAGACCGCGGGCAGACGATGGCGGTGACGGCGGCGGCCCAGCACGGCGCGACGGACGTGGCCCTCGCCTCCGCTGGAAACGCCGGGCAGGCCGCCGCGGCCTACGCCGCACGTGCCGACATCCAATCGCACGTTTTCCTCCCGACGCGCGCCGGGTTTACCAACAAGGCGATGGTGAACGTCCACGGCGGCGACATGACCGTCGTGGAGGGGCGGATCGGCGACGCGGGCGCGGCATACGCCGACGCGATGGCGGACGAGGACTGGTACTCCGTCAAGACGTTCGTCACGCCCTATCGCCACGAGGGGAAAAAGACGATGTTCTACGAAATCGCCGAGCAGATGGATTGGGAGGTTCCCGACGCCGTCGTCTACCCGACCGGCGGTGGCGTCGGACTGGTCGGGATGCACAAGGCTGCAAAGGAGTTCCGCGAGTTGGGTCTCACCGACGACCTTCCGGCAATGTACGCCGCCCAATCCTCCGGTTGTGCCCCAATCGTGAAGGCCTGGGAGGAAGGTGAGGACGCCCACGAAGCGTGGGAAACCCCGGACACGATTTGCGGCGGCATCGAGATTCCCGACCCCGGCGCGAGTCCGATGATTTTGGACGCCCTGCGCGAGAGCGACGGCGGCGCGGTCGCAACCAGCGACGAAGATATTCTCGACTCGGCAGTCGCGGTTGCCCAGCAAGAAGGGTTGGAGATGGGTGCGACCTGCGCCGCCGCCGCGAGCGGCGCGTGGGAACTCGCCCAGCAGGGCGAGTTCGACGAGGACGACACCGTTGTCCTGCTCAATACCGGCGCAGGCAACAAGGACGACGACGTGCTCCGCAGTCACCTGATGGGGATGGGCGTCTAACGATTCGAATGTCGGCCTCACCTCGCAAGAAGGCGGTGTTCGCCCTCGTCGCGGGATTCGTCGTCGTGTTCCCGATCGCATTCTTCGTGTTCGAATTCGACCTCGTACAGAGTTTGTGGGCCGCAATTGGCCCGGCGGTCGGTTCCGCTATCGGAATTTACATCGCCAATCGGTACGTTCTGAACGACTAAGACCGTCATTTTCGCGTGAACTTTCGCCCGTAGGTTTATATCCGAGGCCGGAACCAGAACGCCCTGGTGAATCACTCACCGCGTCCGAAGTCAACAGCGAAAAACGAAACGCTTCGACGGCTGTTCTGTATTTCGGTTACAACAACTCCGCGTCCACCAGTCGCTCGACGGCCTCCTCGATTCGGCCGAGGTCTGCAGCGTAGGAGATGCGAGCGTATCCCGGCGCACCGAAGGCGCTTCCGGGGACGGTTGCGACGTGAGACTGCTCCAGCGCATCTTCACACCACTGCTGGTCGTCGTCAGCGACTGGGAGCATCAGATAAAACGCCCCGTCCGGCGTCCTAACGTCCACGTCGTGCTGTTTCAGCAGCGCGACGAGTCGGTCTCGGCGTTCGTGGAACGCCTCGACCATTTCGCCGACTTCGGTCTCGGTGTCGCGAAGGGCTTCGACGCCCGCGCGCTGGACGAAATTCGTCGCCGAGGAAACCGAGTGCGAGTGGAGCTTCGCGGCCTGTGAGACGAGTTCCTCCGGCGCTGCGAGATAGCCGAGTCGCCATCCGGTCATCGAGTAGGCCTTCGAAAAGCCGTTTATCGTGACCGTGCGCTCGTACATATCGTCGAGCGTTGCGAGGCTGGTGAGTTCGACGCCGTATGTGATTTGTTCGTAGATTTCGTCGCTGATGACGGTTACGTCGTGTTCGACCGCCAAATCGCGAACGCCCTCCAGCGCGGCGTCGGAGTAGACTGCTCCGGTCGGGTTCGACGGCGAGTTGACAATGAGCAGTTCGGTGGCGTCCGAGACGGCTTCGCCGAGGTCGGCGAGGGCGGGTTCGAGTTGGAAATCGTGAGGAGCGAGGTCGACCCGAGTGAGGTCGCCGCCCGCAAGTTTCACCATCGCTTCGTAGGAAACCCACGCCGGGTCGAGGAGGACGACTTCGTCGCCATCGTCCACGAGCGTCTGCACCGTCTCGTAGAGCGCCTGCTTCGCGCCGGGCGTAACGATGACGTTGTCCGCCTCGTACGCCAGTCCGTCGGCTTGCAGTTTTTCCGCGATTGCTTCACGGAGTTCTGGCACACCCTTCGACGGCGGGTAGCCCGTGTGACCGTCCTCCATCGCCTGCTCGCCCGCCTCGACGATGTTTCCGGGGGTCGGGAAATCGGGTTCGCCGACGCTCAGGTCGATGACGTCTTCGCCCTCAGCTTCGAGTTGCGATGCGAGACTGCTGATTGCGAGCGTTGCACTGGGTTCGACGCGCTGAATCCGGTCTGAAAACTCCATCGTCATTCTAGCTCCTCCACGAGGTCGATTGCCCCCTCAACCGTTCGTGCGCCGGCGTCGGTACGTTCGCGGGCTTCCGCTCCCGACATCCCCGGGCCGATGATACCGAGCGTGACGGGTTTGTCGCGATCGAGGCTCACGTCGGTTAGTTTCTGTGTCGCGGCGGTAGAGATGACTTGGTCGTGGTCGGTGTCCCCGGTGACGACCGCACCGAGGACTGCGACGGCGTCGATGTCATCCCGGCGGGCGAGTCTGTCCGCCGCGAGGGGAGAATCGTAGGCTCCCGGTACGTGTAGCGTTTCGGCGATTTCCGCGCCGTGTTCGTTGGCGGCGTCGCGCGCCGACGCCTCCATTTGTTCCGTTACAGTCGCGTTGAACTCCGCGACGACGAGTCCGAGCGTTACCATGTGTGGCGGGAGGCCAGCGCAACTAAAAGAACTACCGTTCTCCGCAACGCTTGTATCCCTCCTCCGTTTTGGAAAAAACAATGAGTTCAGGCGAACGCCCGGTTTCCGGCTGGGTGGAGCAAAATCGGGGTTTCGCTGGTATTCTCGCCGTCACGGCGGTTTCGTTGGCGCTCCGTCTCTTCGCGCTCGGCAATCGATTCGCCCACTGGGACGAAGCCCGCGTCGGCTATTGGATTCTCCGCTATCAGAAAACGGGCGTATTCCAGTATCACGCCGACATTCACGGGCCGTTTTTCGTGCAGGTGAACAGCATCCTGTTCCAGTTGTTCGGCGCGAGCGACTTCATGGCGCGGCTGCCGGTCGCGCTGATTACCGGCTTGCTTCCACTCGCCGTGTGGCTCTACCGCGACCATCTCCGATTCGCGGAGATGGTCGGCCTCGCCCTCTTTTTCGCCGTGAACCCAATCCTGCTCTACTACTCGCGGTTCATGCGGAACGACGTGCTTCTCGCCGCGCTGATGCTGTTCACGCTCGGATTTTACCTCCGCGCGTACGCAACCGGAAAAGCGCGATACCTCTACCTCGGAACCGCGACGATGGCGGTCGCATTCACGACGAAGGAAAACGTCCTGCTCTACCTTCTGTCGTGGCTCGGCGCGGGCGCGCTCTTGCTCGACCACCGACTGTTCCTCGCGCGCAATCGCGAACGGGGGTGGACGGGCGTGTTCGTCGAGTACGCGAAGCGAGGGGGACGCGGCCTGTGGCGGTTCGCGCCGCATCTCGCCCTCTGTCTCATCGAGCTTTTTGCCATCGTCACCTACTTCTACGCGCCGCGGGCGCGGGGCGTCGAAGGGCCGGGACTCTTGAAGGCGTTCGGCGATCCGTCGATGTTCGGCGCGGTCGTTTCCGAAGCAACGCTCGGGTCGTGGGAGAAACTCAACGGACAGTGGGTCGGTAGTCAAGAACACGCCTACTTACCGTACCTCGAGCATTTCGTGAGCGTTCTCGAGCAGGGTGCGCTCCCTCTGCTCGTGTTCGCGATTCTTGGATTCCTCTCTGCGCGATACGTGGACGAACGCCCTCGCGACCTCGTTTCCTTTGCCTTCTACTGGGGCGCGGTCGGCATCCTCGGTTACCCCCTCGTCACGGACATCAAGGCGCCGTGGAACACCGTCCACGTCGTCGCGCCGCTCGCAATTCCCGCCGCGGTCGGCGTGGCGCTCCTCTACCGATGGGGAAAAGAAGCCTACGAGGACGACGATACGGCGGCAACCGCGGCCACTGCACTTGTTTGCTTGCTCGTAGTCGCACAGGTTGCGTTTCCGGCGCTGAGCATCGTCTATCTCCATCCGCAGGACAGTCAGGTTCCGACGATGCTCGGCGGGCAGCAGGACAACAAGATCGTCCAGTACGGTCAACCCGCGTCGGGCATCAAGCCGACGCTGGAGAAGGTACAGGCGGTTTCGAAAGCGAACCAGCAGGGAACCGACGTGCTCTACTACGGCCACGTGGACGCACAAAGCCAGTACATCTTCTACGTCCCCGACGAGAGCGACAACGACTACTTGCGACCCGCGAGCAGTTGGTACAATCGTCTGCCGCTTCCATGGTACACCGAGATGGCGGATGCGACCGTCGATAGCACGCTGAAAAACGAAAGCCTCGAAAATGGAAATCCCCCCGTCGTCATCGCCCGGACGGAAAAGAAGTCGGACGTGGAGCCGCATCTTTCCGGCTACATCGCTTACGACCACGAACTCACGCTGTACGGGAGCGAGACGACGATTTACATCGAGCGGAGCGCGCTCCGACAAGCGAATTCGACCACATAAACGTGCATATTCTCTCGTCTGGTTGGGAAATTTTATACACTCACGGCCACAACCAGCGGACGACATGGTTACGGCTTCACCGCCAATCCTCGGCGTCGTCGGCGGCGGACAGCTCGGTCGGATGCTTGCAGAGGCGGCTTCCCCGCTCGGCGTCGAACTGGTCGTGCTCGACCCGACGCCTGATTGCCCGGCGTCTCCAGTCGCCCGCGAACAAGTCGTCGGCGACTTCGACGACGAGGACGCGATTCGAACGCTCGCGGAAATGGCCGACGCGCTGACGTTCGAAATCGAACTGGCAGACCCTGACGTGCTCGAAGCGGTCGAGGAGGAGTACGACGTGCCGGTGCATCCCGACCCGGCCACCCTCCGGACGATTCAAGACAAACTCGTTCAGAAGCGTGCGCTGAAAGAACGCGGCATTCCGGTACCCGACTTCCATCCCGTGGACGACCGCGACGACCTACTCTCTGCGGGTGAGGAATTCGGCTACCCGATGATGTTGAAAGCCCGCAAAGGCGGCTACGACGGACGCGGAAACGTCCCCGTTGAGTCGCCTGATGACGTTACGTTCGCCCTCTCGGAAGTCTCGGGCGAGTTGATGGTGGAGGAGTTCGTCCCCTTCGAGCGCGAACTCTCGGTCATTGCGGTCAAAGGTGACGACGAAATCGCGACGTTCCCCGTCGGCGAAAACGTCCACGAGGACGAGATTCTCCGCGAGACGGTCGTTCCCGCTCGCGCACCGAAGCCGGTGCGCGAGCGGGCGGAGGAAGTCGCGCGCGACGTTCTGTCCGCGCTGTCCGGGCGCGGCGTGTACGGAATCGAACTGTTCGAGGGCGAAGACGGCGCGATTTCGGTGAACGAAATCGCGCCTCGCCCGCACAACTCCGGGCACTACACCATCGAGGGCGCGCTGACGTCGCAGTTCGAACAGCACGTTCGCGGCGTGCTCGGCTATCCGCTCGGGGCGACCGAACTCCGAAGTTCGGTCGCGATGTCGAACATCCTCGGAGACGTCGCGGAAAGCCAACCCGCAGGCCTCTCCGGAGTAGACGAGGTGCTTTCGACCCCCGGCGCGTCGTTCCACTGGTACGGCAAGCGCGAGGTCAGGCCGCTTCGAAAGATGGGTCACGTCACGCTCGTCGGCGATTCGGTCGGGAGCGAATCGCCGACGGATGAAGCATCTGCAGTCGAATCATCGATTGACGACTTGCTCGCGGACGCTCGCTCGCTCACCGACTCGCTCACATTCCAATGACGAACGCAGAATCAGTCCGAAAACTCGTAGAACAGTTCGAAACCGAGGCGGATCGCGACCGTTCCCCGGGAGAAACGCCCGAAGTTGGAATCATCATGGGAAGCGACTCCGATTTGGATGTGATGGCGGGTGCCTACGACGCCCTCACGGAACTCGGATTCGAGGAAGTTACCGACTACGACGACCCGCCGAAAGCTCGGTTCACGTTCGAAACCTACGTGGTGTCTGCCCACCGGACGCCCGACCTGATGTACGCCTACGCGAAAACGGCGGAAGCACGCGGCTTGGACGTCATCATCGCGGGCGCGGGCGGCAAATCCGCTGACCTACCGAACATGACCGCGTCGCTCGCGTATCCGCTTCCGGTCGTCGGAGTGCCGGTACAAGAAAAGTCGGTTTCGTCTGTCATCGGCATGCCGACCGGCGCGCCCATCGTCGCGGTTGACGCCGGAAAATCGTTCAACGCCGGTCTCTCGGCGGTGCAGATGCTCGCCCGCGAACACGACGAACTTCGTGAAAATCTGGTTTCGTACCACGACGAACTGCAATCAGGCGTCGGCGAGGTGTCTCGAAAACTGCACGAAGCCGGAACTCCCCGCTTCCGGGACGATTCGTAACGTATCAACGTCCTTTTCGATGTGCGGTGGAGGCGGTTGCCGCCACTGCGAGAAATGTGGCGTTACCGAAAAGAAAGCGTCAGTTGCGCCAATACGGGCTAACGCGGGTCTGAATCCCCGGAATCACAAGAATCAACGCTTATAGGGGTGCGCTCACAAAACACCGCCTGCTAGGAGAATACCGGTATGAATCCATGGGTAGCCATTGGCGCGTTGGCACTGGTGGGGCTTGCAATTCCATTGAGTATGATGGTTGTTTCGAGCCTCCTCAGACCGACCGTGCCAGAACAGGGAAAATCCGCCACCTACGAGAGCGGTGAAATTCCAACCGGGACGACGCGCATTCGGTTCAACATCCAATACTATATGGTTGCGCTGTTGTTCGTCGTCTTCGACATCGAGACCGTCCTCATCTTCCCTTGGACGGTCATCTATCGCAGCGCCATCGAAGGTGGCGTCAGCCTCGCGACGGTGCTCGCTCCGATGTTGGTTTTCATCGCGGTTCTCGTCGTCGGCCTCGTTTGGGCATGGCGCAAGGGAGCGGTGCGGTGGGTTCGTAGCCCCCGCGAAACGCAACGGAGAGTGGAACAATGAGCAACGAACCACGAGAATTTATTCAGGGTAGCACAGCACCCCAAACCAAAACTCGTGAGGCTCGAATGGGCGACGGCGTCGATAATCGCTTCAACTCGAAACTGCGGGAAGCGTTCGGCGCGTCGCCGTTCATCCTCACGAAGTTCGACAAGTTCATGAACTGGGTACGGGGGTCGTCGATGTTCATGCTACAGTTCGGTATCGCATGCTGTAGCATCGAAATGATGCACACCTACGCAGTCAAACACGACTTAGACCGATTCGGCTCCGGTGTGCCTCGCGCATCGCCGCGACAAGCCGACGTGATGATCGTCCCGGGGACGATCGTCTCGAAGTTCGCGCCGCGGATGAAGCGCGTCTACGACCAGATGCCGGAACCCAAGTTCGTCGTGAACATGGGGTCGTGCGCCATCAGCGGCGGTCCCTTCCAAGAGGGGTACAACGTTATCAAAGGTGCAGAAGAGGTCATCCCGGTGGACATCCACGTCCCCGGTTGCCCGCCGCGCCCCGAGGCGCTCGTCTACGGCGTCGTGAAGCTACAGGAACGAATCGCAAACGGCGAAACCAGTCCGGTGACGGTCAAACCGTACGAACTGGAACAGTTCCGCGATTTGGAACGCGACGAACTGGTCGATTCGCTCGCGGAGCAAATCGACGAAGAATCGCTCGTCATGCGCTACAACTGGGCTGATTCGCCATGAGTTCGCAGGAAGAACTGCCCGTAGTCGAGGGCGTCGATGGTGACGAACTCGCCGACCTGCTCGGCGACTCCGTCATCGGCCGTGAGGAACACCTGAACGCGCCCGGATTCGTCGTTCGACCCGACGAAGTGCAGAACGCACTCAGGACTCTGCGCGACGAGGCTGGATTCGACCACCTCTCGATGCTCACGGCGCAGGATTACGAAGACCGATACGAGAGTATCTACCACCTCAAAAAGTACGACGACCCGACGCAAGAAGCGAGCGTCGTCGTGCCGACGCCGCTCGACGCGCCGACGCATCAAACCGCGGAACCCGTGTACCGCGCGGCGGAGTGGCACGAGCGCGAGGCGTACGACCTCGTCGGAATTGACTACGACGGTAACCCCGACCTTCGTCGTATTCTCCTCCCCGAAACGTGGCAAGGTCACCCGCTGTCGCGGAACTACGACCAAGACCGGCCACAAATCGTCTCGTTCAACGAGCACAAAAATCCTATCGAGGGCGACCACCTCGACGAGGATTCGGACACGATGTTCCTCAACATCGGTCCGCACCACCCGGCGACGCACGGTGTGTTGCACCTGAAGACGACGCTCGACGGCGAGCAGGTCGCGGACGTCGACCCGGACATCGGCTACCTTCACCGCTGTGAGGAGCAGATGGCTCAGAACGGAACGTACCGCCACCAGATTATGCCGTATCCCGATCGGTGGGACTACGCATCCGCCGGGCTGCTCAACGAGTGGGCGTACGCGCGCGTGGCCGAGGATTTGAACGACCTCGACGTGCCGGAATACGCGCAAATCATCCGGACGATGGGTGCGGAACTCTGTCGTATCGCGTCGCACCTGTTGGCGCTCGGAACGTTCTGTCTCGACATCTACGGTGACTTCACTGCTATCTTCATGTACTCCATGCGAGACCGCGAGAAGGTTCAGAACATCCTGGAGGATCTGACCGGTCAGCGCATGATGTTCAACTACTTCCGCCTCGGCGGCGTCGTCTGGGACATTCCGGAACCGCGCGAGGAGTTCTTCGAGAAGACTCGTGACTTCTTGAACGACCTCCCGCCGACGCTGGAGGAGTATCACGATCTCATCACGAGCAACGAAATCCTCCAGATTCGAACCATCGACACCGGGATTCTCGAACCCGAGGTCGCAAAGCAGTACGGGGTCACCGGACCGATTGCCCGCGCGTCGGGAATCGATTACGACCTGCGCCGCGACGACCCGTACGGCTACTACGACCAACTCGACTGGAACGTCGTCACCGAAGACGGCTGTGACAACTACGCGCGGCTGCTCGTTCGGATGCGCGAAGTCGAGGAGTCCGCGAAGATCATCGAGCAGTGCGTCGAACTGCTCGAAGATTGGCCGGAGGACGAACGCGAGATTCAGTCGAACGTTCCCCGGACACTCAAACCGGAAGCGGACACCGAAGTGTACCGCGCCGTCGAAGGGGCGAAGGGCGAACTCGGCATCTACATCCGCGCGGACGGGACGGACAAACCGGGTCGGTTCAAGATCCGAAGTCCGTGCTTTTGTAATTTGTCGGCGCTCCACGAGATGTCCGAAGGGGAGTACATCCCCGACCTCGTCGCCACGCTCGGCAGTCTGGACGTGATTCTCGGGGAGGTTGACCGATGAGATTCGTCCCGCTACAGGAAAGCCCGGCCGTCCTTCCGGAGCAAATCGCTCGCGCGCTGTTCGGCAATAATCCCGCCGCGTGGCAGGAGATACTGTCGGCGCTCATCGGCGCGGCCATCATCGGCACCATCATGATGACGATGACGGCGTTCGCCGGGCCGTGGGCGAAGCGGAAGATTACCGCAGCGTTCACCGACCGTATCGCGGTGAACCGTGTCGGGCCGTTCGGCCTGTTCATCATCGTCGCTGACGCGGTGCGACTGCTTGGAAAAGAACTCATCATTCCAGACGGCTCGGATCGTCCGGCCTACGACCTCGCGCCGATTATCGTCGCATCGTCTGCGCTTCTCGGTTTCGCGGTCATCCCGATGGGTTCTCTTTTCGGCATCAATATGCAGCTCGCCGACCCCGAGACGGGGCTGGCGTACGTGTTCGCCGTCGCGTCCATCGCCACGCTCGGACTGACGATGGGCGGCTACGCGTCGAACAACAAATACTCGCTCCTCGGCGCGCTCCGCGCGGTGGCACAGAACATCGCCTACGAGATTCCGCTCATCGTGACGGCGGCCTCCGTCGTCATCTTCGCGGGGTCGCTCCAGATGAGCCAAATCGTCGCTCAACAGCAAGAGACGCTGTTCACCATCGGTGGCTTCGCCATTCCGTCGTGGTACGCGTTCGTGAACCCGTTCGCGTTCGTGCTATTCATGGTGGCCAATCTCGCGGAAGTCGGGCGGAACCCGTTCGACATCCCGGAAGCGCCGACGGAAATCATTGCGGGATACCAGACCGAGTACTCCAGCGTGTACTTCGTACTGTTCTACCTCGGTGAGTTCCTGCACATCTTCCTCGGCGGTGCCATCATCGCAACCGTCTTCCTCGGCGGTGCCGACGGCCCCGCTTCGGGATCGATTGGCTTCATCTGGTTCACCGTCAAAATCTGGGCAGTGTTCCTGTTCACGCAGTGGGCGCGTTCGGCGGTGCCGCGTGTTCGTATCGACCAACTCATCGAAATCGGTTGGAAGGGCATGCTCGTGCTCTCGTTCGCAAACTTGGTTCTCACGGCCGTTATCGTGGGAGTGATGCTATGATCGGAATACTCAAAGGAATGGCAACGACGATGAAGCACGCACTAGGCGGAACCACGTTCACGGTCGAATATCCCGACGTGGCACCCGAGGTCAGCCCGCGCTTCCGCGGCATTCACAAGTTCAGTCAGGAGCGCTGTATCTGGTGTCGCCAGTGCGAGAACGTCTGTCCGAACGACACCATCCAAATCGTGATGGACGACCAGCGAAACGGCGAGCAGTACAACCTCCACGTCGGACAATGCATCTACTGCCGACTCTGCGAGGAGGTTTGTCCCGTGGACGCGATTTTGCTCACCCAGAACTTCGAGTTCACGGGTGACACGAAAGACGATCTCGTCTACAACAAAGAACAGTTGAAGAACGTCCCCTGGTACAAAGACATCGACCCGCTCGAATCGCGCGAACCCGATAGGGGCGCGTGGATTGGAGAGGGCGAGGGAGCAGTAGACTACCAGTAATCGCGCCCGTCTCGAAATCTTAAAAGGGCGTTTATCCAAACCCAAAGGTAACAGAAATGGCATACGAAATAATCGCGTTCGGGTTGTTCGCCGCGGTAACAGTGGCGAGTAGCTTGGGCGCTGTCCTGGTGCGGGACGTGTGGCATGCTGCTCTATTGCTCGGTGCTTCGTTGCTGAGCTTTGCAGTCCACTACGTTATGTTGCAGGCGGAGTTCGTTGCGGCGATGCAGATTCTCGTCTACGTCGGCGGGGTTCTCATCCTCATAACGTTCGCCGTCATGCTCACACGTCGTTCAAGTACAGAGGAGGTAACTAACGCATGACATCGAAACCACGATTGCACGATACGTCGTCGATGCTTCCTGGCATCGTCGCGGTCGCGCTGTTTGGCATCCTCGCAGTGGTGTTCCTCGGCGCGTCGTTCGGCGACGCCGCGGGCTTCCCGAGCGGCGCCGGAATCACCGCGAGCATCGGCTACGCGATGTTCAACATCACCAGCGTCGAGGGCCAGAACATCATTCCGAGCGAAGGGTTCCTCGTGGCGTTCTTGATCATCGCGCTCGTGCTGGACGCGGCACTCGACGGTGCGGTCTTGCTCGCCACCCGCGAGAGCGAAGGCGACGCTGACAACCGCCGAGTCGTCGCGGACGGCGGAACGACCGGAGGTGACGACGAGTAATGGCCATCGCAGTCGAATACTATCTACTGCTTTCGGCGGCCGTGTTCTGCACGGGACTGTTCGGCATCCTCACCCGGCGGAACGCGCTGATGTTCCTCATCAGCGTCGAGTTGATGCTCAACGCCGCAAACATCAATCTCGTCGCGTTTTCCCACTATCACGGCAACCTGACCGGCCAGACGTTCAGCCTGTTCACGCTGGCGCTGGCCGCAGCGGAAGTCGCGGTGGGAATCGGAATCATCCTCGTGCTGTATCGTAACTTCAAGGACGTGGACGTAACCCAAGCGACGACTATGAGGTGGTAACAATGGCAGCAACTGCATTCGAACTGGCACCCGTAATCGCACTCCTGCCGTTCGTATCGTTCCTGATCGCACTGCTCGGCGGCGAATTCGCCCGAAAGATGCTGCCGAAAGGCGGCGCGATTCCGGGAATCCTCGCGACCGCCGGGTCGCTCGCCCTGTCGCTGTGGGTGTTCCTCACGGTGTCGGGCGGCGAACAGTACCACGAGACGATAGTGTGGGTCGAAGGTATCGACACGTTCAACCTGCATTTCGGCATCTTCCTCGACCCGCTGTCGGCGATGATGCTCGTTATCGTCTCGCTCGTCGCGTTCCTCGTCCACATCTTCAGCTTGGGCTACATGAACGACGAGGGCGAGACCGGCCTCCCACGCTACTACGCCGGACTCGGCCTGTTCACCTTCAGCATGCTCGCGTTCGTCTTCGCGGACAACCTGCTGATGGCGTTCATGTTCTTCGAACTCGTGGGGCTGTGTTCGTACCTGCTCATCGGCTTCTGGTTCCGTCAAGCCGGACCGCCGAGCGCCGCGAAGAAGGCGTTCCTCGTCACCCGCTTCGGGGACTACTTCTTCCTCATCGGCGTGGTGGCGGTGTTCGCCACGTTCGGTACGGCGCAGTTCGCGGGCGACCACTCGTTCGCGCACATGGCCGAACTTGCCCTTGCGGGTGAAGGCGGCGCGGGTGAGGTAACGACGCTGTTCGGACTCGACCCGAGAGCGTGGTTCTCCATCATCGGCCTGCTGGTTCTGGGCGGTGTCGTCGGTAAGTCGGCACAGTTCCCGCTGCACACGTGGCTTCCGGACGCGATGGAAGGCCCGACGCCTGTTTCCGCGCTGATTCACGCCGCGACCATGGTCGCGGCCGGTGTCTACCTCGTCGCGCGCATGTACGGCTTCTACGCCCTGCTTCCGCAGGTGCTCGCCATCATCGCGTTCATCGGCGGGTTCACGGCGCTGTTCGCGGCGACGATGGGCGTCGTCAAGCGCGAAATCAAACAGGTGCTTGCGTACTCCACCATCTCGCAGTACGGCTACATGATGCTCGGACTGGGAACTGGTGGCTACGTCGCGGCGACCTTCCACCTGATGACCCACGCCTTCTTCAAGGCGCTCCTGTTCCTCGGAGCGGGGTCGGTCATCATCGCCATGCACCACAACGAGAACATGTGGGACATGGGCGGTCTGAAAGACCGCATGCCGGTGACGTACTGGACGTTCCTCGCCGGTTCGCTCGCCCTCGCGGGCATCATTCCGTTCTCCGGCTTCTGGTCGAAGGACGAAGTGCTGTACGAAGCGCTCGTCCACGGAATGGGCAATCCAATCCTGCTCGGTGCGTACGCGATGGGTCTCCTCGCGGTGTTCTTCACCGGCTTCTACACGTTCCGGATGGTCTTTTTGACCTTCCACGGGAAGCCGCGAACCGACACCGCGCGCGAACCGCACGGCGTCGGCTGGAACGTCAAACTTCCGCTCGTCGTCCTCGGCATCCTCGCGGTGACCGCAGGATTCGTCAACATGGTTCCGGTCGCGGAACTGACCGGCGCGCACATCGAATTCCTCCACTCGTGGCTCAACGGTCCGGTCGAGGCGACCAGCGCGCACCACTACGAACACCTCATCGAGCAGTTCGCCTTCGGCGAAGCGGCACACATTTCGCCGCTCATCCCCGGCGCTGTGTCGCTCGCCCTCGCCCTCGCGGGCGCGGGACTCGCTTCGACGTTGTACAACGTCGCCGAGCCCGTCGAGCACACCGACAAGCTGGGCGGTGCGAAGAACGTGCTGTTCAACAACTACTATCTCGACGAGTCGCAGGTGTGGCTCGCAACCGGCGTCACGCTCCCCCTCTCGCGGGTGGCGGACAAGTTCGACGGCGGCGTCATCGACGGCGTCGTCAACGGCGTCTCCAGCGTGAGCCTGTTCGGCGGAAGCAAGGTGAAGCGGATTCAGAGCGGCATCGTAACGAACTACGCGCTGTTGCTCACGGCGTCGTTCGTCGTCCTGCTTCTCGTCATCGGCTTCACGGGAGGTTGGTTCTAGATGATGATCGAAGCGCTACTCGCGGTTACGCTCCTCAGCGCGTTCGTGGTGTTCCTCGCGCCCGATAAGGTCGCAGGGAAACTCGCGTTCGCGTTGAGTCTGCTCCCGCTCGGCGGGAGCCTCTGGATGTACAGTGCCTTCGACGGGAGTGGAAACGCCCTGCTGGGCGGAACCCTCGCCTTCGAAGAGACGTTCCAATGGGTCAATCTCGGCCCGTACGCGCTCAACTGGCACGTCGGACTGGACGGCATCAGCATGCCGTTGCTGGTGCTGACGACGGTGCTCACGCCGCTCGCGATTCTCGCGGCGTGGACGCCGGTACAGTCGCGCCAGAGCCAGTTCTACGGCCTGATGCTGTTCATGGAGATGAGCCTCCTCGGCGTCTTCGCGGCGCTCGACTTCTTCGTCTGGTTCATCTTCTGGGAGATGGTCTTGGTGCCGATGTACTTCCTCATCGGCGTGTGGGGCGGCCCGCGCCGGAAGTACGCGGCTATCAAGTTCTTCGTCTACACCAACGTCGCATCGCTGGTGATGTTCATCGGGTTCATCGCGCTCGTCTTCGGACTGGGCGATTCGGTGACCTCGCTGGATATGCCGGCGATTACGACCGCGCTCAACAACGGCGAACTCGGCGGACTCGCCGGCATCGACGCGAACACGCTGAAAATCATCGCGTTCTTCGCCATGTTCGCCGGATTCGGCGTGAAGGTACCAATCGTCCCGTTCCACACGTGGCTGCCGGACGCTCACGTTGAGGCGCCGACGCCGGTGTCAATCATGCTGGCGGGCGTCATGCTGAAGATGGGTACCTATGCACTCTTGCGATTCAACTTCACGATGCTCCCGGAGACGGCGAAACAGTTCGCGTTCATCATCGCCCTCGTGGCGGTCGTGAGCGTTATCTACGGCGCAATGCTCGCGCTGGCCCAATCCGACCTCAAACGCATCGTCGCGTACTCCTCGGTTTCCTCGATGGGGTACGTCATCCTCGGATTGGTCGCGTACAACATGTACGGCGTCGGCGGTGCGACGTTCCAGATGATCGCCCACGGCCTCATCTCGGGGCTGATGTTCATGGCGGTCGGCGTCATCTACAACACGACCCACACCCGCATGGTCTCGGACATGTCCGGACTCGCGGACAGGATGCCCATCACGGTCGCGGTGTTCGTAGCGGGCGCGTTCGGCTACATGGGTCTGCCGCTGATGGCCGGCTTCGCGGCGGAGTTCTTCATCTTCGTCGGAGCGTTCCAGTCCACGGTGCTCGCGGGCAACACGCTCGCGCTGTTCACGGGCGCGGCGATGTTCGGTATCGTCATCGTCGCGGGCTACCTGCTCTTCGCCATGCAGCGAACCCTATTCGGCCCGTTCCGCCTCGAAACCGATTATGAGGTCGGACGAGCCTCGTTCCACGACGTGGCACCCCTCGTGGTGCTCATCCTGCTCGTCATCCTACTCGGCGTCCAACCGGACATCTTCTACGGGATGATTCAGGAATCCGTGCGTGATATGGCGCTCATTACGGGAGGTGGTGCCTGATGGCACAAGCACTCGGAACCGGTGCCGACTGGGTGACGATGGCACCTGCAATCGTCCTCGCGCTGACGGCGATGCTGCTGTTCCTCGCGAACAGCATCTCCCCTAATACGAGAAACCGGCCGCTTCTCGTGGGACTCTCGGCGCTCGGTGCTGTCGTCGCTGGCGGCATCGCGGTGGCGTTCCTCGCCACCGGAACCGGCGAAGAAGCCATTTCGCTGTACGACGGCGCGCTCGTCGTGGACACGATGAGTCTGTTCTTTACGCTCATCTTCACCAGCGTCACTGTACTGGTCTGTGTCGCGAGCTACGATTACATGAAAGGCCAGCCGTACATGGCGGAGTTCTACTCGCTTGTCATCCTCGCGGCAACGGGGATGACGCTGATGGCGAGCGCAAACAGTTTGGCGACAGTGTTCGTCAGCCTCGAACTCGCCAGCCTTCCGTCCTACGCGCTGGTCGCAATCCTGAAGAAAAACCGCGGGAGCGTCGAGGCGGGTCTCAAGTACTTCCTCATCGGTGCGCTCTCGTCGGCCATCTTCGCCTACGGTATCAGCCTGGTGTACGGCGTCACCGGACACCTGCAACTCGAACAGGTCGCGGCGAACCTCAACGCGGAGGCGTTCCCCGGCGTCCTCGGCATCGGTGTGCTGATGGTACTCGGTGGATTCGCGTTCAAGACGGCCTCGGTTCCGTTCCACTTCTGGGCACCCGAGGCGTACGAAGGCGCGCCCGCGCCCGTTTCGGCGTTCCTGTCGTCGGCTTCGAAGGCCGCCGGGTTCGTCGTCGCGTTCCGCGTGTTCGTCACGGCGTTCCCGATCGCGGAACTGTCCGCCACGGTTGACTGGGTGCTCGCGTTCCAAATTCTCGCCGTCGTCACGATGACGCTCGGGAACTTCGCCGCGGCGACCCAGGACAAGGTCAAGCGCATGCTCGCGTACTCCTCGGTCGGACACGCGGGCTACGTGCTCATCGGTCTCGCCGCCCTCTCCGGAGTCGGCGGTGAGAACGACTTGGTCATGGGCGGTGCGATGCTCCACCTGCTCGTCTACGGCTTCATGAACACGGGTGCGTTCCTGTTCATCGCGCTGGTCGAGCAGTGGGGCGTCGGGAGGACGTTCGAGGATTACAACGGACTGGCGACCAAGGCCCCGATGGCCTGCGTCGCCATGACGGTGTTCATGTTCAATCTCGCCGGACTTCCGGTCGGGGCTGGCTTCATGAGCAAGTACGCCCTGTTCGGTGCCGCGGTCGGTGCCGGATTCTGGTGGCTCGCCGCGGTCGGTGCCATCAATAGTGCACTGTCGCTGTACTATTACTCCCGCGTCGTCAAGGCGATGTGGGTGGAGGATCCGACGAGCGAGCTGACGATTCGAAGCACGCCAACGGGCCTCTACGTTGCAGTGATGGCCGCCGCCGTCGCAACCGTCGTCCTGCTCCCGGCCTTCGGGCCGATTGCAGACACGGCCTACAGCGCGGCCGCGACCCTGTTCGCGTAGACGACATCCTCGAATCGAACGCTTTCGGTTTTTTTGGCGATGTGATTTGGCCGCTGAGCTGTGAGTTTGTTCTCGTAAACATGAATCTGAAAGCGGAATCGTCTAAGATGTAACTACTGCAACTGCTAGGCACGTCACAGGGCTGTTTGTGAGAGTTCCCGTTGCAAGTCGCGACACTCCGTCACGCCCTCGCTCATCACTCGCTCCTTGCAGGCGATCCTTTTTCTCTTTGCCCGTTACCACGGAAGCAGCGAGTTCTTCCCTGCCATCAAAATCGCGCGGCGATTTTGGGACACCAGGAACCGCAAGCGGGCGAGTGCAACGCACTCGCCCGCCAAAGAGACTGTTCGGCCGTACCATCGGTTTCGGTGGGACGATCTTTCGAACAAACGGCTGGTCAAATTTGGGTTGGGCGGGCAGGTCAGCGGCCTGCCCGCCCTACTGTCCTCGGCGACAACGGGTGAGCGACCGACGGAACGAGCGGGCCTGCCGCGAGTGACTGACCGAGCGAGGGCGTGGCGGAGAGTCGTGGCTTGCGGTCACCACGAGCAATTCCATCGTGCAGAGGGCGTGGCGTAGAATCGGCAATTGCGAACACGGTGGATTCACCTTCCCTTTGTCCTCGAAGCACGGTCTATATCGCTGATTGAAGCAAAGGACCAGAGCCTAATTCGAAAACCCATCCCAAACGCCACGTAAAACCACGTCCTGCCCGCAAAGGATTCCCAACAGGTTTTAGGTGCCCGACTAGCAATCGGTGGTAGAATGGTTTCGCGGCTCATGCTCGGCTGCGGTTCGGTCGGGTATGCACTCGTCGAGTCAGTGGCCGAATGGCCCGGAAGCCTCGTCGTCGTTACGGAGAACGAAAGCAGAGTCGAAACGCTCCGCACGGAAGGCATCTCGGCCACCCATGGCGACCCTACCGACCCGGCGATCACGAAAGGGCGTCCCCACGTCGACATCGCGTTCGTCGCGGGCGACGACCCCGAACAAAACCGGGATTCGGCGCGGGCAGTCCGCGAGACGCATCCGAACGCCTACGTCGTCGCCTACGTAGGAGAAACGCCGTCCGAGGCGGTGGCGTCCGAACTGGACGACATCGCCGACCGACTCATCAACCCCGGGTCGCTCGTCGTCGACCGCCTGTTGTCGATGACCGACCAGGATACGGCGTTTCGGACGCAGGACCTCCGGAGAACCCTTCGCAGCATCGACGGCAAACTGGGGATTTTCATGCACGACAATCCCGACCCGGACGCCATCGCCAGCGCGGTCGCACTGGAAGGGTTGGCCGAATCGGTCGGAACGGAAGCTGAGACGTGCTACTACGGCGCGATTTCCCACCAGGAAAACCGGGCGTTCGTCAACCTGCTTGAACTGGACTTGCGCAACCTCGACCCCGGCGACGACCTCTCCGAATTCGCGGGATTCGCGCTGGTCGACCACTCCAGTCCGGGCGTCAACGACCAACTCCCGGAAGATACGCCGGTGGACGTAGTTATCGACCATCACCCGCCGACTCACCCGGTCGAAGCGCGGTTCGTTGACCTGCGCAGCGGCGTCGGCGCAACGAGCTCACTGCTGGCCGACTACCTGGAACACCTCGGTATCGACCCCGCAGAGCGGGTCGCAACCGGACTGCTCTACGGGATTCGCGTGGATACGAAGGATTTCACCCGCGAGGTGTCTGAATCGGATTTCGAGGCGGCGGCGTTCTTGCTCCCGCACGCCAACACGAGCACGTTGGAGCGCGTCGAAAGTCCGTCCATCAGCCCCGACACCTTCGATACGATTTCCCGCGCTATTCGAAACCGCGAACTCGACGGAACCGTGCTGGCGAGTTGCGTCGGCGCGCTCTCCGACAGAGACGCATTGGCGCAGGCCGCAGACCGGCTGCTCAACATGGACGGCGTCAACGTCACGCTCGTCTTCGGATTCATGCAAGGTACCGTGTATGTTTCCGCGCGTGCTCGCGGAACCGACGTCGACCTCGGCGAAACAATGCGGGCCGCGTTCGGGCAAATCGGGAGCGCGGGCGGACACGCCGACATGGCCGGGGCGCAGATTCCGCTCGGTCTGCTCGGCGAAGTCGAAGAGGAAGAAGAATCGTCCCTCTCGACTATCGTCGGCGAGATAATCACCGACCGATTTTTCGAAACGGTTCGTTCCCGGCCGGGACCGGATGGGTTCGAATCCGCCGGGGAGCGCGTCGCCGCGTTCGACATTCAACTCGCGGAGAGCGACGACGAATAGGCGTGTCCCGTTTGGCATCAGTCAACCTTGGAGTTAGCGGAAGCGGTCGGGAAGTTTTTTGCTCGGCGAGTTGTGGGTACTCTGCATGGACGAGGCCGAGGAGGAAAGCGGTCGTCAGTCGCCACCCCCCGTTCGATTCGTTTCCGACGGCGGAACGGAGGGAATCAAAGCGAAAGTCAAAGATTACATGACGCGCGATGTGGCGACCGTTTCCCCCGACGCGACCGTCGAATCGGTCGCCCGGCGGATCGTAGAAAGCGACGGTCACAACGGGTTTCCAGTCTGTGACGGACGGCGAGTCGAAGGATTCGTCAGCGCGCGCGACCTTCTGCTTGCAACCGACCAAGAGCCGATTTTCAAAGTGATGAGTCAGGAACTCATCGTCGCCCATCCTGACATGGACGTAAACGACGCCGCGCGCGTCATCCTGCGTTCCGGGATTCAGAAACTACCGGTGGTGGACGATGCGGGCAATCTCGTCGGCATCATCAGCAACACGGACGTTATTCGGAGTCAAATCGAGCGCGTCACGCCGGAGAAGGTGGGAAAATTGATGCGGACGCTCGAATCCATCCACGACACCGAAGTCTCACAGCGCCGCCGAAAAATCCCGCTCGCCAATCTCGTGCCGACGCAGGGGAAGGTGTACGCAGACGAATTGGAGGGGAGGGTGTACGAGATGGAACGTGGTCTGGCGGAACCCCTCGTCATCATCGAAAACGGCCACACCCTCCTGTTGGCGGACGGCCACCACCGTGCGAAAGCCGCAGACCGCCTCGACATCGAGGAGATGGATGCGTACGTCATCGTCACCGACCACCATCTCGAACTCGGGATGTCCAAGACGGCGGAAAAAGAAGGCCTCGAAACGATCGACGACATTCAGGTGGTCGATTACGCCCGGCATCCGCTCGTGGAGACGACGAAGCGATTGCAATAGGTTACTTCTGTTGTTCTACCACTGTTTCTACTTACTGCGAACCGTATCGCTACCGCCGAACGTGTATGGACCGTTCAACGTGTGGCGCACCAATAGACCGACGCCGAGCGCGAGAAGCGCAATCCCGACGGTTACGATGAGAGCGGAGCGTATGAACCAACGGGGCGGACGGCCAGAAAATTGCCTCTGCGAGAAACCGAACCCCGAGACATCCGGTGAGAACGCCGATGGCTACCGGAATATAACAAATACGTCGGGAAATTTCAAATCCTGATTCATGTAAAATAATTTTATACATGTGTGGTATATTTCGTGATGGTCTGGTGGTACTGTGATTTTCCGACAGAAATCACCGCTGACTTCCCAGCGATTTTCTGATGCTGGTGTCATCGAAAAATAATCTCGTTCCGGGGGCAATAGTGGAAAATCGCCCACCGAATCCTTAATGGATTGCCCGGAAGAAAATACGGGCATGTACGACGAGGACGACCTGCAAAAGATTCAGCAGGGAAGAGAGGAATGGGAGGAAGATACCCTCTCGCCCGTGCTGGAGCGGTTCGGCGAGCGGAAAGACCGCTTCGCGACGGTCTCGAATCTCGAAGTAGACCGGCTGTACGACCCGAACGACGTGGCCGATATCGACTATGGCGAGGAACTCGGTAATCCCGGCGAAGACCCCTACACACGCGGCGTCTACCCCACGATGTACCGCGGTCGGACGTGGACGATGCGCCAGTTCGCCGGGTTCGGCACGGCGGAAGAGACGAACGAACGATTCCACTATCTCACCGACAACGGGCAAACCGGCCTCTCGACGGCGTTCGACATGCCGAGTCTGATGGGCAAGGATTCCGACGACCCGCTTTCGGACGGGGAAGTCGGCAAGGAGGGCGTCGCGGTGGACACCCTCCGTGACATGGAAATCCTCTTCGACGGCATCGACTTGGACGAAGTTTCGACCAGTTTCACCATCAACCCGAGCGCGCCCGTCATCTTCGCCATGTACGTCGCGCTGGCAGACCAGCAGGGCGTTCCCCGCGACGAGATTCGGGGCACCTTCCAGAACGATATGTTGAAGGAGTTCATCGCCCAGAAGGAGTGGGTCGTTCCCCCGCAACCATCGCTGGATGTCGTCACCGACACCGTGGAGTTCGCGGTGGAGGAGACGCCGAACATCAAGCCAATCTCGATTTCGGGCTACCACATCCGCGAGGCCGGTTCCACCGCAGTACAGGAACTCGCCTTCACGCTCGCCGACGGCTTCGCCTACGTCGAGGACGCGATGGAGCGCGGCCTCGACGTGGACGAGTTCGCACCCCAGCTCTCCTTTTTCTTCAACTCTCACAACTCGCTGTTCGAGGAAATCGCGAAGTTCCGCGCGGCCCGCAAAATCTACTCCACCGTGATGGACGAGTGGTACGGCGCGGAAGACCCTAAATCGAAACAGCTCAAGTTCCACACGCAGACTGCCGGTCAGTCGCTCACCGCCCAGCAACCGCTCAACAACATCGTCCGCGTGACGATTCAGGCGCTCGCGGGCGTCCTCGGCGGCACCCAGAGTCTCCACACCAACAGCTTCGACGAGGCGCTCGCGCTGCCAAGCGAGCAGGCGGTTCGCGTCGCCCTGCGAACCCAGCAAATCATCGCGGAGGAGAGCGGTGCGGCGGACATCATCGACCCCCTCGGCGGCAGTTTCGCCGTCGAATCGCTCACCGAGGAAGTCGAGGAGAAGACGATGGCCTACATCGAGGAAATCAAAGAGATGGGTGACGGCTCCGTGCGCGACGGAGTCCTCGAAGGCATCGACCGTGGCTACTTCCACCGCGAAATCCAGGAGGCCTCCTACGAGTACCAAGAGCGCGTTGAGGACGGCGAGGAGGTCGTCGTCGGCGTCAACAAGTACGACATGGAGGAGGACACGAAACCCGAGATTCTGAAGGTGGACGAGGAAACCCAAGACCGACAGCTCGCGCGACTCGCCGAGGTCAAAGAAAAGCGCGACGACGAAGCGGTCGAGGCTGCGTTGAACGAACTGAACGACGCCATCCAGAACGACGAAAACGTCATGCCCGCCATCGTCACCGCGGTGAAGGCCTACGCGACGATGGGCGAAATTATGGACGTGTTCGAGGCGGAACACGGAAGCTATCAGGAGAAAATCGGGCTAGCCTAAGTCGGCCGAGCTGACTTTTTGGTTCGACCGGCTTGCTGTTTATCCCAGAATACATACATTTATGACGTGGTAAGATTGCACGTTCTAGTGATGAACATGCGGAACGTTGCCGTCTCGATAGTCCTCCTCACCCTCGTGACGTTCGCAGGATGCGTTTCGGAACCGGTCAACGACGCGCCGGATGCGAACGCGACGAAATCGACAACGACGATGGCGCTCGACGACCTGTCGTTCCCCGACGGGACGAGCGACGAGCGCATCGAGAACGCGAGCGTCCTCGCGGAAACGCACTCGGAAATTCTCGCCGACAGGAGTTACACCGCCGAATTCGAGTCGGTAGCGACGAATGAGGACGGACGAATCGTCACGACACAGACCGTTCGGCACGAAACGGATTCGGATGGAAAGACGGAAGAATGGTACGCCGACCGCGAGGTATCCTCGGCGGACAGGGAGTCTCACACAGCCTCATACGCGAACAAAAGTTCGGTGTACACCAAGCGCGTGAACGATACGGCCTCCTACGACGTTCGCCGGATGGAGAACGGTGTCGAGACTCCGAACGGCATCATCTCCTCACTCACACCGATTCTGACCGCTGGTGAGTACCGAAACTCACACGTCGTCTCCCGTGACGGAGAGAGACTCGTAGAGTATCGGTTTGCGGGACTCTGCGACGACGCGACTGCCTCCGATTTAGAAACGGTGACGAACGTTTCGGGTTCCGTTCTCGTGAGCCAGCAGGGCGTCGTCCACCGCGCCTCGGTGAATCTGACCAACAAACAGGGCGGCAGTGAGTCGAACTCGCAGTTGGATTACTGACTCACACAGGTCGGCGGTGCCACTGTCGAAAAGCCCGACTGGGTGAACGAGGCAGTCGAACAAACCGAAGCC
Source organism: Haladaptatus pallidirubidus (assembly GCF_020700235.1). Lineage (GTDB taxonomy): Archaea > Halobacteriota > Halobacteria > Halobacteriales > Haladaptataceae > Haladaptatus > Haladaptatus pallidirubidus. The sequence goes on from NZ_CP085301.1 coordinate 3,226,233, forward strand.
GAGGACGACGATGCTCCGGTTTCGAACCGCGTGCGGATCGTCTCCGGATTCGGAAGCGTGAACGAAAACGAGCGAATCGATTACGTCAACTTCACCGTCATGCGCGGAGCAGGGTCGGGCGACATTGACCTCACTTCGGCCACCGTCAAGTGGAGTGGCCCGGACACCGAAACGACGCTAACCTACGGCGAGCAAGCGACGGCGAACCGGTTCGCCGTCGCCAAAATCAAGGATTCGAACGACTCGCTTCCCGTCCTCGACGGTCGAGGCGACCGCTTTACCCTCACCATGAACGCCGAACAGATACGCGGCGGATTAAACGCAGGTGCGGTGGTCGAACTGAGAATAACCCTCGAAAGCGGTGCGGTCACGCTGTATCGGGTGAATGTTCCCCGGTCGCTCGAAGGCGAGCAGGCAGTTACGGTGTAGGCTTTTCTCCGAAAATTCGCTTCGACGGTCGAACCGGAATCCCACCTCTTCCGTTTCACCTCAAAGGTTTATGCAGTGAGAGCGACTATCGAATTTCGATGCAGGTCGCTATCCTCACCGTCGGCGACGAACTCCTCGCGGGCGACACCGTGAACACGAACGCGGCGTGGTTGGCCGAGGAAATCCACGACCGCGGCGGGTCGGTACGGCGAATCCTGACCGTTCCCGACGACGCCGACGTTATCGCCAACCGCGTCCACGAGTGGCGCGAATCGTTCGACGCGGTGGTCGTCACCGGCGGAATCGGCGGAACGCCGGACGACGTAACGATGGACGCCGTTTCGATGGCGCTAGACCGCAACGCCGTGGTCGATGCGAAGACGCGGGAGCGACTCAAAGAGAAAGCTCGCACGTTCGCGGAAGAAAATTCGGAACTGACCGACGAGTACGACCTCGAACTGGATTTGAACGAGGCCGCGGAACTTCCGGCGGGGAGCCGACCGCTGGTCACGGATGCGGGGTGGGCACCGGGATGCGCCGTGGAGAACGTCTACGTTTTCCCCGGAATCCCCCGCGAGATGAAAGCCATGTTCGAACTCGTCTGCGACGAGTTCGACGGGGCAGTCGTTTCCGAGACGATGCACACGCCAGCACCGGAGGGTGCGCTCAGAAGCGTGCTGTCTGCCGTTCGAGAGCGGTTCGACGTCGCGGTGGGAAGCTATCCGGGTCGGGGCGAGACGCCCGGACGCCTGAAGGTGACATCGACGAACAGCGAGGAAGTTTCCGCCGCGGCTGCGTGGTTGCGAAACAACGTCGAGACTGTCGCTATGGAGGACATCGAACGGGCGGAATCGGGCGAGGAAAACGACGGTGTGGAGACGACCAACCCGGATAGTCAGTAGCGTTTTTGCGAGTAAAAGTATCAGCAGGCGGCCACCAATTTTCGAACCGGTCGATGGAGATAGCATATCTTTATGCCCTTCGTTACAGCATGCTAGCATGGATATATGCCAGACGATACCGTGGAACTCGAAGCACGGCTCGAAGAGGCGGAATCATTCGAGCCACCGGAATCGTTCGTTGCGCAGGCGAACGTCGCCGACGAGGAAATCTACGATGAGTTCGAGGAGAACTGGCCGGAGTGCTGGGAACGAGCGGCCGACCTGCTCGACTGGGAGGAGGACTACGACACCGTTCTGGACGACAGCAACGCCCCTTTTTACGAGTGGTTCACGGGCGGTTCGCTGAACGCGTCGGCGAACTGCCTCGACCGCCATCTCGACGAACGGGGCGACGAGCCAGCAATCGAATGGATCGGCGAACTCGGCGACACGCGAACCTACACCTACGAAGCTCTCCACCGCGAGGTCAACGAGTTCGCGGCGGCCCTCCGCGAGCAGGGTGTCAAGGAGGACGACGTCGTCACCCTCTACATGCCGATGGTGCCGGAACTTCCCATCGCGATGCTAGCGTGTGCGCGCATCGGCGCACCGCACAGCGTCGTCTTCGCCGGATTCTCCGCTGACGCGCTCGCCACCCGTATGAACAGCGCGGACTCCGAACATCTCGTCACCTGTGATGGCTATTACCGCCGGGGCGACCCGCTTCAGCACAAAGAGAAGGCCGACGAGGGGCTCTCGGGGGTAGACCACGACGTAGAGAGCGTCGTCGTGGTAGACCGCCTCGGCGATGAGTACGACCACCCGATGGAGAACGGGGAGTTGGATTACGCCGACCTCGTGGCCGAGCAGGAAGGTGCGGAGGTCGAACCGGTGTCGCGGGACGCCGAGGATATGCTCTTTTTGATGTACACGTCCGGAACGACCGGACAACCCAAGGGCGTCAAACACACTACGGCGGGCTACCTGTCCTATGCGGCGTGGACGACGCAGTCGGTGCTGGACGTCAAGCCGGAGGACACGTACTGGTGTTCGGCCGATATCGGCTGGATTACGGGCCATTCCTACATCGTCTATGGCCCGCTCGCGCTGGGAACGACGAGTGTGATGTACGAGGGGACGCCGGATTATCCCGACCGCGACCGCCTTTGGGAAATCGTCGAAGAATACGCGGTAGACCAACTGTACACCGCGCCGACGGCGATTCGCGCGTTCATGAAGTGGGGGAGTCGATATCCGGAGCGACACGATCTCTCCTCACTCCGATTGCTCGGGACGGTCGGCGAACCCATCAACCCGCGCGCGTGGAAGTGGTACTATAAACACATCGGGCAGGAAGAGTGTCCAATCGTGGATACGTGGTGGCAGACCGAAACCGGCGGCATGATGGTCACCACCCTACCCGGAATCGGGACGATGAAGCCCGGCAGTGCTGGCCCACCACTCCCCGGCATCGACGCGAAAGTCGTGGACACGACAGGTGAAGAAGTCGGCGCGGGACGCGCGGGGTACCTCACCGTCGACAAGCCGTGGCCGGGGATGCTGAGAACGCTCTACAACAACGACGAGCGCTTCATCGCAGAGTACTGGCAGGAGTACTCGGACACCGACTCGGACGAGTGGGTGTACTTCCCCGAAGACGGCGCGAAACTCGACGAGGACGGCTACATCACCGTCCTCGGACGTGTAGACGACGTGCTCAACGTTTCGGGCCATCGCCTCGGAACGATGGAAATCGAATCGGCCATCGTCGGCGTCGAAGGCGTCGCCGAGTCCGCAGTCGTCGGCGGCCACCACGATGTGAAGGGCGAGGCTGTGTACGCCTACGTCATCACCGAGGAGGGCTACGACGGCGGCGACGACTTATACGACCGAATCGTCGAAGGCGTCGAGGACGCTATCGGTCCGATTGCGCGCCCCGAAGAAATCGTGTTCACACCTGAACTGCCGAAAACGCGCTCCGGAAAGATCATGCGGCGCTTGTTGGAGGACATCGCCAACGAGGAAGAACTGGGCGACACTTCGACCCTGCGCAATCCGGAGGTCGTCGAGGATATTCAAGAGAAAGTGCAAGAGTAGCACAATCGGCGGGGTTTCGAGAAAATCGATTTTTTGTCTGTCGAAGTGAGACCGTCTCCTCTTTCAGTAGAACGAACTTTTGTTGCCGAGTGTCGGTTGCGGATGCCGACTCTACGCCACGCCCTCGCTCGTCATTCGCTCCTCCCAGTCGCTCATTCCTCGCGTGCGCGTTACCTCCAGGTGCAAGGGCCGGACGCGCTCGCGCGCCCGGTCAGCCCGAATCGGATTGCCGCTTTTTCGGAAACGTGCCTCCCGACGCGCGATGGCAGTCGAATCAATCTGTTGAGGGCCGAAGGCGACTGTCCTCGGTCCTCTGCGGTTCCTGGTGTCTTGAAAACGCGGCGCGTGATGACAGGAAAGAGCTTCGCTCTTCCCGTGGCAACGAGCAAACGGCGGAAAGAACGAACGGCGAAGCCGCGAGTGACTGATGGAGTGAGCGTGGCTTACGCATAGCATTTGCGGTCAGCGCGGATTCACAAACGCTGGTAGTCGTAGTTCCACAATCCTACGACCGTCAACCATTTTATCACGAAACCGCACCACGGCACCTTGCAAATCTCCCCGTGACCCGAAGGTATATCATGAACTGTGATGCAAAATCCAATATGAAACGGGAACTACTCGTGACCAACTTTTTAGACCGAGCGCGAGACCACTACGGCGACGAGGAGGCGGTCGTCGCGACCACAGGCGAGCGGTACACCTACAGCGAACTCGGCGACCGCGCCGACCGCGTTTCGGCGGCGCTCGCGGGACGCGGTATCGAGAAGGGCGACCGAGTGGCCGTCCTCGACCCGAACACGCACTACCACCTCGAATCGGCATACGGAATCATGCAATTGGGCGCGATTCACACGCCGCTCAACTATCGGCTCACGCCGGACGACTTCGAGTACATCCTGAACGACGCCGGGGTGGACGCGGTTATCGCGGACTACGACTACGCCGCAAAAATCGAGGGAGTTCGCGACGAGGTTCCGACGGAGACGTTCATCAGCAACGACGCGGCCCAGACCGAGGGCGAGTGGGAAGACTTTGAGGAACTCGTCGCGGAGACGGAACCCGACTTCGAACGTCCCGAAATGGACGAAGACGAGGTTATCACCATCAACTACACCTCGGGGACGACGGGCGATCCGAAAGGCGTGATGCGAACCCACCGAACCGAGTCGCTCCACGCCTACCTCGTCACGATTCATCAGGAGATTCGCGACGACGACACCTACCTCTGGACGCTCCCGATGTTCCACGTCAACGGCTGGGGTCACATCTACGCCATCACCGGTATGGGCGCGAAACACGTTTGTACGCGCGGTATCGACGCCGGGACGATTTTCGAGACGGTCGTCGCGGAGGACGTGTCGTACTTCTGCGCCGCGCCGACGGTGCTGAACCTGCTCATCGACTATCACGAGGAAAACGACCCAGAAACGGCGGGTGCGAACGAAGTCAGGATTGCCACCGCGGGAAGCGCCCCGCCGGAGGCGACCATCCGAACCGTGGAAGACGAGTTCGAGTGGTACCTGAAACACGTCTACGGCGCGACGGAGACGGGGCCGCTCATCACGACTTCCGACGCCAGACGACTATTGGGCGACGGGCCGGAGCGATTCTCCCTGAAGAAACGACAGGGAATCGGCTACCTCGGAACCGAGGTCGCCGTCGTGGACGAGGACGGGGAGGACGTGGCGCGGGACGATGCCTCCATCGGCGAAATCGTCGTCCGCGGCAACCAGGTGATGGAAGGCTACTGGGAAAAGCCGGAGGCGACCGAAGAAGCGTTCAACGACCGCCGCGAGGGCTGGTATCACACCGGCGACCTCGCGGTGGTGGACGAACACGGCATGGTGTCGATCCAAGACCGCAAGAAAGACATCATCATCAGCGGCGGGGAGAACATCTCCAGCATCGAACTGGAGGACACCCTCTTCGACCACGACGGCGTCAGCGACGTGGCCGTTATTCCTGCGCCGAGCGACGAATGGGGTGAGACGCCGAAGGCGTTCATCATCCCGGCGACCGGCGACCCGAACGAACCGGGCGTCACGGAGGAGGAAATCCGCGAGTTCACCAGGGAGCATATGGCAGGCTACAAGGCCGTCAGTCGAGTCGAGTTCGTGGACGAACTGCCGACGACCGCGACCGGAAAAGTACAGAAGTACGAGCTCCGCGAGCAGGAGTGGGACGAGGAGGACAGGATGGTCGGACAGGGATAACCGATCGAAACCATCTCTCCCTCGAACGACGGGGTAGGTACCTACCCCGTCGTTCCGCTGTTTTTTTTATTATGTACCTCGGTTCGTTGCCCTCACTCTTTTCCGTCACCCGCGACGAGCACCGGTCGGTCTGCGGTCAGGATAACGGATTGGGCGACGCTCCCGAAAAGGGCCTTTCCGGCGGGCGACCGTCGTCGCCCGCCGACGCAGACGCAATCGACATTTCGTTCCACTGCGACGTCGAGGATTACGTCGGCCGGATTTCCACTCGCCTCGACGACGGCGGTTTCGACCCCGGCGTCTTCCAGCGTTTCCTGTGCTCGCCGAACGCCCGCAACCTGCAGCGCGGACGCGCCGCTCGGATTGTCGGTAAACGAGTGAAGGAGGCTCGCTTTCACCGATGAATCAGATTCGGGGAGGTCGATAACCGCGTTCGCCTGTGCCAGTGCACGTGACTCGGTTTCGTCCAGCGCTAGCAGTACGTGGTACATGGTGGCACGTCGCAGGTATTTGGCTTAGCCCTTCGGGTCGGCGTCGTCGTAGCGCTCCGAAACAAACATCACGAGAAAAAGCAGCACCCCGAGAAACAGTCCGATGGTGGCCATGCCGAAAATCGCCAGTCCGATCGGCGTCGGTTGGAGTTCGATGAGGCCGAACAACTCGACGGGACGCAAATCCTCCGGACCGTACAGACCGAGCAGGACGCCGACGAACCCGGCAAATGACACGATGAGGACGTAGAGACCGACGACGAGCCAGCGTCCGTGGAATCGAGAGGGCACGAATCAACGTTGCGACAGGGCAAGGATTAGCCTTTTCATCCACTCGTCCCTACTTCGAGTATGTCCGAAAAAGAACTGCTGTTGCTCGTCCTCGGCGGCATCGCCGTACTCATGTTTACGATGGGAATTATCCTCGCGACGACGTAAGCGGACTCCAGATTCACGAAAAGAAAACAAGGGGAAAATCGTTTCGCTGATTACTGCTCGTTTCGATTGTGCTTGGGTCGAGAATCGTAACGATTCCCGGCTTCCGTCGGCTTATTCGTCCGAGGTGTGCGCGCTGTCGGCCTCTCCACCGTCGGTAAGCGCCGTTTCTTGTTTCTTCTCGAACCACGTCCACTCCTTCGTGAGCATACCGTCCTCGCCGAGTTTCCACGGGTCGGCGGGAGCGTGTGGCCCTTCGAGCCATGACAGGACGATGTTCCAGACGAAGATGAGCTGACCGATGCCCATGATAAACGCGCCGACGGTGGCGAGTTGGTGCATCGTCGCGAACTGCGGAAGGAAGGTCGCGTATCGTCGCGGCATGCCGCCGTAGCCGAGGAACAGCATGGCGAAGAACGTGACGTTCGTTCCGATCATGGTGAGCCAGAAGTGCATGTGCGCGAGCTTCTTCTGGTACATCCGACCGGTGTAGATGGGGAACCAGTAGTAGATGCCCGCGAAGCCAGCCACGGCGATGGCACCCATCACGATGTAGTGGAAGTGACCCACGACGTAGTAGGTGTCGTGGAGCACGAGGTCAACGGGGATGGCCGCGAGGAATACACCGGTTACGCCTCCGATGATGAAGTTGGAGATGAAGCCGATACAGAATAACATCGGCGTCGTCATGCGAAGCCGACCGTTCCACATCGTCGTAATCCAGTTGAACACCTTCACCGCGCTCGGAATCGCGATTGCCATGGACACCGCCATGAAACTCGCGCGGAGTCGCGGGTCGATGCCGGTGGCGAACATGTGGTGCGCCCAGACACCGAATGACAGGACGCCGATTGCGAGCGTCGAGTAGACGATGAATTTAAACCCGAACAGCTTCCGCCCCGCGAATCGCGGGAGGATGAGGCTGACCAGCCCCATCGGCGGGAGGACGAGGATGTACACCTCGGGGTGACCAAAGAACCAGAACAGGTGTTGCCAGAGGAGCGGGCCGCCACCCTCCGCGGTAAAGAACGTCGTGGCGAAGTTGCGGTCGAGCAAGAGCATGATGAGTGCGCTCCCGAGGAGCGGGAACGCGAATAGGATGAGCCCCGACTGGGTCAGGATGGTCCACGAGAAGATGTCGAGGTCGGGCCATCCGACGTCGTCGCCGCGCTCGGTGAAGATGGTGGCGATGAAGTTGATTGCCCCCATCGTTGCACTGACACCCGAGAGGTGCAGGCCGAGGAGCATGAAGTCCATCCCGGGGTTCAACACGTTCGGGTTAGACGAGAGGCCGCGTTCCGCGGAAATCGGCGTGTACATCGTCCAGCTCGACTGGGCTGGTTCGACGTTGAAGCCGAGCATCGCGAGCGGGAATCCCAGCCAGATGAGTATCGCCGCGGGCGGGAGGAGCCAGAACGCGATGGCGTTGATGCGCGGGAACGCCATGTCGTCCGCACCGATGAGGAGCGGGATGAAGTAGTTCGAGAACGCCGCGATGATGGGCGTCCCGAACAGGAACAGCATCGTGATGCCGTGCGTGGTCAACAACCCGTTGTAGAGGTTCGGGTCGATGAAATCGGTCGCCGGTGCGGCGAGTTCCGCACGCATGAGAAGCACCGCAATGCCACCCCACGCGAAGGCAATGATACCGTACGTTCCGTACAGTAGGCCGATGTCCTTGTGGTCAACCGTCGTTAACCACCGAATGATTCCGGCAGGTTTCTCCTCGTGGGCCTGCCCGGTCGGTTCTGCATACCCATAGCCCCCTCCGGTAAGAGGCGTGTAAGACCGCCAATCCTCGATTCGAGAGAGGAACGTGGCGACCGCCAGCAAAAACACTCCCATCACTACGGTGAGAGCTATCTGCCCTGTAGCTGCCATGCGAAAGGGTGAGTACTACGGGGTAAAGAAAGGTTAGGTTACGACTTCGCCTATATTGCTCGCGCCGTGAGGTACGTTAGCAGAGCCAGCCCGATGAACGGGACGATGACGAGCCCTAAACTGATGAGGCCGACGAGGGAACTGCCGCCCCACGGAGCGAAGGTGAGGAACAGGACGAAGAAAAATGCCATTATTCCGAGCGGAACCACGTTGACCGTGGTGTCGAGGAGCGTTTCTCGGTCGAAGACACGTTCTGCCATAGTAAGAAGGGATAACGAAGGGAGCAACAAATAGGTTAATGGTTCGTTACAGGAGGAAATCATACTCAAACGGCGGTCGATTCACGCGCGTTTGCACGTGAATCGTACCACTTCGAACCCGAATCGCCTCACATTGGTTCCGGTTGCCACAGCGACCCGCCGATGCCCGCGATGAAGAGGATGGCTCCGCCGATGAGGATGGCCGTTCCCCGAAGTTGTACGTCTCCGGTTGTCATCGTCCAGACGACGCCGCCGACGGCGAACGCGAGTCCCGCCGACGCGACGAGACCTTTCCACGGATTTTTGATGTACTCCGATTCGCGGAGGATGCCGACGCAACTCCCGACGAACATCAACATGCCGCCGACGGCGACGGGAAAGAGATACTGGGCCATGACGATACCGACCTCAAATAGAGCCAATCCGAACGCGACGAACAGCGGCCACGGACTGGATTTTCGGTACTGGTCGGAGAGTCCCGGTTGTTCGTCCATGGTTGAAGTTGGGGCTTCAGTGGTTTCACCGTTCCGTCTTCGGCTAACGGGATGGCGAAGAAATCGAAACGGAGAGTAGCACTGTTGACAGACCGAAAAAGATGCGAGACTGTCGAGACTGCTTCTGCTGGCTTGGAGTCGGCGTCAGCAGTCGTGGCAGAATCAAACCGCGGTTACGACGCTCCCTCTTGTTCACCAAAATTATCGATAGTTGCGAACCAATGTGCTCTACCAAGTCATCTAATCTCCACTGACGGCGTCACCCCGTTCCTCCGGAACGGGGTCGATGCTGTACAGCCACGCGAACACGAGTGAGGAGACGACGATGAATCCCGCCGCGGTCCAGAACGCGACGAGGACGCTACTTGCATCCCAAATAGCTCCCACGAGAACCGGGCCGCCGACCTGCCCGATTTTCCACGCGATAGAGCGCAGGGAGAGGCTGGAGGCGACCGCGTCGAACTGCTCGCCCTCGCCGACGAACAGGGCCATACTCGCGGGGAGTCGGAGGCTGTCCCCAATTCCGAGAACGGCGTAGGCCGCAAAGAGAACGAAGAAGGCTCCGGGGAGCGCCATCTCCTCGCCGAGCGCGTTGACGGTCATGTCCGGAATGTAGACGTGGGCGAAACCCGCGAGCGGGATGAGCGCGGTGCCGAGCGCGTACACCAGCGCGCCCGCGAGGATGAACCAGTGGGTGTGTTCGATGCGATCCGTCCAGTGGCCGACCTTTCCCTGCGTGATGGACTTGGTCAATTTTCCACCCGCCATGATGCCGCCGACGATGAACGGGTTGATGCCGAACTCAGTGTAGGCGTAGATCGGCAGGAAGGTGATGACGGCCATCTTCCCGACGCTGAACGAGAGGCGGAAGAAGACGAGCGCCTTGATGGCGGAGCGCCCGAGAAGCATCTCGATGGTTTCGCGGCCGCTTGAGTCCTCGGGGTCTTTTCGCCCGCCGGGGTTGTCCCGGAGGAAGAAGAGGATGGAGAAAAACGCACCGATGGTGACGATGCTGAGGGCGATGTACGTTTCCTGAAAGCCGTAAACGTACAGCAGGAGTCCGCCGACGATGTCCCCGATGAGGCTCGATATCGCGCCGACCTGATTGTAGGTTCCTATCCACAGTCCGCGAGACCCTTCCTCGCTGATTTCGCCGACGACGGTCATCCCCGTCAGCCAGAGGATGCTCGCCGCAGTCCCCTGGAGAACGCGAACCAGAATGACGTGCGTAACGTTTTCGACGAACATGAAGCCGACGAAGACGACGACGTTGAGCAGGAGACCGAACAGCAGAATTCGCTTCGAGTTCCGCGTGTCGATGTACCGACCTAGCGGCAGGACGATGAACAACTGAACGATGGCGAACGCCGTGCCGAACAGCCCCTCCATGGTGCTCGTCGTCTGGAACATGTCGGCGTACAACGCCAGCGCGATGAGAATGGTCGAGTACGCTTGACTCCGCGCGAATGCGGTGCTCGAAATCGCGATGAACTCGCGGTTTGTGAATAGGCCAAGTGAACTGCTGTCGCTCGTCTCTCCCGGCACTGTTACGAACCGAAACAGGGGTGCGAGCTATAAGAATCCCCGTTTTCGGTTATACAATTGCCGAAAGTTGGGTGACAGGTTGCGAGCGTTTCGGAAATCGCTGTCGCGAAAATACCCGGTTAGTCGTCTTCGAGTGCGTCGGCGATGCGCTGGAGCTGTCGAGTTACGTCGCGAACTTCGTCTCTGAGCTGTCGAACTTCGCGGGTGAGTTCCTCGTTCCCGGCGGATTCGCCGCTTGGGCCACCAGGACCGCCGCCCATCCCGCCGGGGCCGCCGCCCATCATGCCGCCCATCATCTGCGCGAACGGGTTTCCGCCGCCACCGCCGCCCATCCCGCCGGGGCCGCCGCCACCGAGGGCGTCCTTCAGTCGCTCCTCCCGGTCTTCGTCGCCTTCTTCCGCGCGTTTCTCCCTGATTTCCTCGACGCGCTCTCGGAACGATTTCTCTTCGTCGTCGTTTCCATTGTCGTCTTCGTTGGCTTCCTCGTCTGCCATACCTTTCCGTTCTTTCGCACGCCCGAAAAGGGTTGTGTCCCGTACTGGCACGAGTAAGTAGACGACACTGCCCAGCATCAAAGCGGGACGCGCGGAGGAAAACGAACGAACGCGCTCGAACGCCAGCTTATCCATGCGAAGCGCTCGTTACCGACGAACCGACCTCGGTGAAACAACCACATCCTGCTTCGTAGTTCGGAACACTGCGATACGGTTGTCGTTGTTCCGCGCTCGCCCCGCGTTACGAACGCTGAACAATGGGAAACGGTTGCGGGGGTTAAAATTCGTTTCCCCCCACTGTGGAAAGGACTGAGAATGGCTCGCGGCTCCGTCGGTTCTGTGCTGGTTAGCCTGTCCAGACAGCGCAACCGATACATCCTCTACTCCCTCGCCCGTCACGCGGAGCACGCTCCCATGGGAGTGGAAGTACTCGCCAGGGAAGTCGCCGGATGGGAGTACGGAATCGCTCCCGAATCGGTTCCCGACGAAGCCTTCGAATCGGTTCTCGATGACCTCTCGCGGAACTCCCTGCCGACGCTTTCCTATCGTGGGTTGGTCGAATACGACCCGCTTAGCGGGCTGGTCGGACGGCCGCGATATTCGTTTACAGCCGACATTCTCGTGTCCCTTCTTGCTCGAATCGAACTGAATTCGGTTTTGTAGAACGCGGTTCGTTTCTGTAACCCTTAAACGCACGCACGGACTTTCAGTATGTATGACCGAGGAGCCTGTCCAGACGATAGACGACGAACACGTCGAGGAAGACACTCCGAACGAGAAACCAGCGGACGAAAAAACTACCGACGAGGACGTACTGAGTTCACGAGAAACCGACCTCGTCGCGGAAATTGCGGCGCTCGATGAGAGCCTCGCGGAGGATGTCGAAGAACAGTTCGTCGCCGTCGAATCGGAGCGACAGGAACACGAGGCCGAAATCGACGATCTTCGGACACGACTGAAGCGAAAACAGGCCGACTTCCAGAACTACAAAAAGCGGGCGAAAAAGCGACAGGAACAGCTCGAAAAGCGCGCGACCGAGGATGTCATCCACCGACTTATCGACGTGCGCGACAATCTAAAACGCGCCGTCGAGGAAGAACACGAGGATGTCGAAAGTCTCCGAAGCGGCGTCGAACTCACGCTAAAGGAACTCGACCGCGTGTTCGAGGACGAGAACGTTACGGAAATCGACCCCGACCCCGGCGCGGACGTTGAACCCCAGCGCCACGAAGTGATGCTCCGAGTCGAGAGCGACTACCCCGAGGACACAATCGCGGACGTGTACCAACCGGGCTACGAGATGGCCGATAAAGTCTTGCAGGCCGCGCAAGTCACAGTCAGTGACGGCAGTGGCGAGGAAACGGACGAATAGTAAATTCTAGCGAAACAATAGATAATACAGAACCACTCTGATTGCGGTCAACATATATACCCCTCCTTTTCGTGTGCCGGTTTTTACAAAAATCGCACGCAGGCACCGGATTCGTTTCGTTTCCCGGTTCGTCCTGTGTAGCAAGGTTTAAAGGAGCGAAAGCGCAAGATAGCGTCAAATGACGAGTAACAAGATTCTCGGTATCGATCTCGGTACCACGAACAGCGCGTTCGCGGTAATGGAAGGTGGCGACCCTGAAATCATCGTCAACGGGGAAGGCGACCGAACCACACCCTCGGTCGTCGCGTTCTCGGACGACGGCGAGCGCCTCGTCGGGAAGCCGGCCAAAAACCAGGCCGTCCAGAACCCCGAGAAGACGATTCAGTCCATCAAACGCCACATGGGCGACGACGATTACACCGTCGAAATCGGGGACGAGGAGTACACGCCGGAACAGATTTCGGCGATGATTCTCCAGAAAGCGAAGCGCGACGCCGAGGAGTATCTCGGCGACGACGTGGAAAAAGCGGTCATCACGGTTCCCGCGTACTTCAACGATAAACAGCGACAGGCGACCAAGAACGCGGGCGAAATCGCCGGCTTCGATGTCGAACGTATCGTTAACGAACCGACCGCCGCGTCGATGGCCTACGGGTTGGACGACGAATCCGACCAGACGGTTCTCGTGTACGACCTCGGTGGCGGAACGTTCGACGTTTCTATCCTCGACCTCGGCGGCGGCGTCTACGAAGTGGTCGCCACGAACGGAGACAACGACCTGGGCGGCGACGACTGGGATCGCGCCATCATCGACTATCTCGCGGAGGAGTTCGAGTCCGAACACGGCATCGACCTCCGAGACGACAGGCAGGCACTCCAGCGACTCAAGGACGCCGCGGAGGAGGCGAAAATCGAACTCAGCAGTCGAAAAGAGACGGACATCAACCTCCCGTTCATCACCGCGACGGACGACGGCCCGGTTCACTTGGAGAACAGCCTCACCCGCGCGAAGTTCGAATCGCTGACGAGCGACCTCATCGAGCGCACGGTCGAACCGACCGAGCAGGCGCTTTCGGACGCGGGGTACGACAAGGACGACATAGACGAAGTTATTCTCGTCGGCGGTTCGACCCGGATGCCCCAGGTCGCGGAGAAGGTCGAGGAACTCACCGGGCAGGAGCCGAAAAAGAACGTCAACCCCGACGAAGCCGTCGCGCTCGGCGCGGCGATTCAGGGCGGCGTTCTCTCCGGCGACGTGGACGACATCGTGCTGCTGGACGTGACGCCGCTCTCGCTCGGTATCGAGGTGAAAGGTGGCCTGTTCGAGCGACTCATCGACAAGAACACGACCATCCCGACCGAGGAATCGAAAATATTCACGACAGCCGCGGCTAATCAGACCTCGGTGCAGGTGCGCGTCTTCCAAGGCGAGCGCGAGATGGCCGCCGACAACGAACTGCTCGGCGAGTTCCACCTCGCGGGCATCCCGCCAGCGCCCGCCGGAACACCGCAAATAGAGGTGTCGTTTAACATCGACGAGAACGGTATCGTCAACGTCTCCGCCGAAGACCACGGCTCGGGTAACAGCGAAGAAATCACCATCGAAGGTGGCGCCGGTCTCTCGGACGAGGAAGTCGAACGGATGCAGGAAGAAGCCGAAAAACACGCCGAGGAGGACAAAGAACGACGCGAACTCATCGAAGCGCGAAACGCCGCTGAAGGCGCGATTCAGCGCGCCGAGACGCTCCTCGAAGAGAACGAGGAGAACATCGACGAGGACCTCGAAGCAGACATCCGCGATGCAATCGAGGACGTCCAAGAAACACTCAAAGACGAGGACGTGGAAAAAGATGAACTCGAAGCCGCGACCGAAGACCTGAGCACGGCGCTTCAGGAAATCGGCAAGCAGATGTACCAGCAACAGGAGCAAGCCCAGCAGGCCGGTGCCGCAGGCCCCGGCGGAATGGGCGGCGGTGCTGGCCCTGGCGGCATGGGCGGGGCCGGACCCGGCGCAGGTGCCGGTGCCGACGACCAGAACGCCGATGAGTACGTGGACGCCGACTTCGAGGACGTGGACGACGACGGCGACGAATAGACGGGCGATTCAAGTATTCCCCAACTTTACTGAGGATAACTGATGAGTGAGGATTTCTACGACGTACTCGGAGTGAGTCGGGACGCCGACGAGAGCGACATCAAGAGTGCATACCGAAAGAAGGCCGCCGAGTATCACCCGGACGTAAGCGACGACCCGAACGCGGAGGAGAAGTTCAAACAGGTGAAAAAGGCGAAGGAGGTGCTCTCGGATGACGAGAAGCGCCAAGCCTACGACCAGATGGGCCACGACCGATTCGAACAGGCCGAAAAGCGCGGCGGCTTCGACGGCGGCGGCGCTGGCGCTGGCGGCGGTAACCCGTTCGGCGGCGGTGGCGGCATGGGCGGCATGGGCGACATCTTCGAACAATTCTTCGGCGGCGGCGGTCGGAATCCGAACCGACCCCGACAGGGGTCGAACCTGCGAACCGGCGTGGAAATCGACCTCGAAGAGGCCTACGAAGGCGTGAAAAAGCAGGTGTCCGTTCGGCGTCCGGAACGCTGCGACGCCTGCGATGGAAAGGGACATCCGCCGGGAACCGACGTGCAAACCTGTCCGGAATGTCAGGGACAGGGGCAAGTCACGCAGGTTCAACAGACGCCGTTCGGCCGGGTTCAGCAGTCGCGAACCTGCGGCCGCTGTAACGGCGAGGGCGAACTGTACGAGGAAACGTGCGGCGACTGCGGTGGCGACGGTGTCGTCCACCGTCGGGCGACACTGAGCGTCGATATTCCGGCGGGTATCGCCGACGGGCAGACGCTCCAGATGGAAGGCGAGGGCGCGCCCGGCGAAAACGGAGGGCCGAACGGCGACCTGCTCATCGAGATTCGGGTGAACGACCATCCCGACTTCGAGCGCGAGGGAGCAGACCTGTTCTATCGCAAACCGCTCTCGTTCCCGCAGGCCGTGTTCGGCGACGAAGTCGAGATTACGACGCTCGACGGTTCCGTCGAGATGGACATTCCCGCGGGCACCCAAAGCGGCGAGACGTTCCGCCTGAAGGGGAAGGGAATGCCCCGTCTCCGGCGTCGCAGAAACGGCGACCTATACGTGAAGGTGCAGGTCGTGACGCCCGAATCGATGAACGACGAGCAAGAGGAGGCGCTGAAGGCGTTCGCGGAGGCCGGTGGCGAAGAAGTCTCCGTCGAGAAGGGATTTTTCGAGCGAATCAAAAGCAGCTTCTAATCTCCGCTCACCGCGTCTAATCTCCCATTTCAACCGAATGAGCTAAGCATATGCACGTCTAGAGATAGGTAACGCACGCTCGAATGTCTCACGCAGAGTTTTCACGCAGACGATTCGTACAGACGATACTCGGAGCG
Organism: Haladaptatus pallidirubidus; assembly: GCF_020700235.1. Lineage (GTDB taxonomy): Archaea > Halobacteriota > Halobacteria > Halobacteriales > Haladaptataceae > Haladaptatus > Haladaptatus pallidirubidus. The sequence goes on from NZ_CP085301.1 coordinate 3,242,245, forward strand.
AGCGCGTTCGTCGGCGTTACCCGAGGACAAGCTGCGACGTTCGAATTTGGCGGCCAACTGTCCGGGTGGACCGGTCGCGCTCCCGACCCGATTGCCGATAAAACGAATCCGACGATTCAAATGCAGGCCGGGAAAACGTACGTCATCGCGTGGGAGAACGTGGACGGACAACCGCACAACATCGCCATTGCGGACGGGCGGGGGAAAGTGATGGAAGAAACCGAGGTCGTGAGCACGAGGGGAGAGGTACAGACGCTCGAGTTCACCGCGAAACCGGCCATGGCGACCTACTTCTCCCAACTCGACAAAAAATCGATGCGCGGGAAAATCGAGATGGTACAACCGACAACCACCGCGACGACGAACGGAACGAATAACACGATGATGGGAACCGCGATGGCAACGGCCACGTCAGCCACGACTGGGACGACTTCTCCGACGTCATCTACAACGATCCACTCGACCGCCCCGAGCTCGACGGCCACGGAGACGACATCGACGGAAAGCGGGAGTCTTCCCGGATTCGGATTTCTCGCCGCACTCGGCGGTATCGCGGGACTCGGCTATCTACTCCGACGAAACGATTGATTTCCCGGCAAGCACACGCCGACCGTCGGTCGGCGTGCGCGAGAGGCCGAAGACGCGACCGTCGGAAGTTCTCGAATTCTTCACCGACCACGGAGTACTAGCACACTTTCCCCGAGTGAGGAGTGTAACGACGAACGAATGGGCAAGCGACGACCGAAGGAAGGAGCGCCGTGTTTTCGTGAGCGAAGCGAACGAGCGCAGGGAAGAGTCCGCCTCTCGTGCGAACGAACGACTCGTCAGAGCACGTCTCTGAGGGCGCTTTCGGTCCAAATTTCTATCGAGGGGCGAACCGCGCGACCTTCACAATAAAAATGGTTTCACATCGGCAGAACGGTAATCCCCACCGCGATGATGACGCCGCTACCCAGCAGAACGAGGACGCAGTAGCCCATGATGTCGCGAACCGAGAGGCCGCTGATGGCAAGAAGCGGAATGGCCCAGAACGGTTGAATCATGTTCGTCCACGCATCGCCCCACGCAGCGGCCATGGCGACGCGGGGGACGCTGGTTCCGTTCGATTGGGCGGCGGTGACGAGGGTTTCGCCGACGACCGCCCACTCGCCGCCGCCGCTGGGGACGAAGAAGTTCACGACGCCCGCGGCGAGAAACGCCACCGCGGGAAGGGTACCGTCGGGGGACACTTGTACCATCCCTTCCGCGATTTGGATGGCGAGGCTGGTCGAACCTTCCGGTGCGTACCCCATGATTCCCATGATGCCCGCGTAGAAGGGGAACTGAAGGATGATACCCCAGACGTTTTCGACCGCCTCCTTCATCGCCGCGATGTAGTTTGCGGGGGTACCGTGTAGGAGGATGCCGAGGAAGAGGAAGGTGAAGTTGACGATGTTCAAATCGAGATTGTTCCACGGCATCGTTCCGTCCGCGATTCCGCGCCAGAAGTAGCCGACAACGGCCAGCAAACCGCCGAAACCGATACCCCACGCGACGACGCGCGAGTGTTCGATTCGGTCGGCGAACGTCGTCGTTCCGGCGGTTTCAATCGTGCGGGCCGCTTCCGATTCGCCGCCGTCCGCCGCCGTTTCGAGTTCGGCGGGGTCGATCGGTCGCTTTTTCTCGTCGCTCTCGGGGTACATCAACACGAACAGGAGGGGTAGGAAGACGAGGCCGACGGCGACGAAGAGGACGAGGTTTGCGGTCGTGAAAATCGTCTGGCCCGTGCCAATCGTTTCGTTGAGGACGCCGCTCGCGATGAGGAAGTTTCCGTTGTCCGCCGTCGAGTTGAGCGTCAGCGGAATCGACGCCGCGAGACCGCCGTGCCAAACGATAAAGCCGGAGTACGCGCCAGCGACGATGATGGGAAAGTCGATGGTCCGTATCTCTTCGGCTACTTTTCGAGCGAAGATTCCGCCGACGACGATGCCGAGGCCCCAGTGGACGAACGACGCGAGTGCGGCGACGACCGGCACGAACGCGACGGCGCTTCGCTCGCTCGACGGAACCGCCGCTGCACGTGTCAGCAACCCGTCCACGAAATCCGTCTTCGCGAGTCCGTATCCCGTCATCAGGATGAGGGTCATCTGCATCGCGAACGTGAGTAGGCCCCAAAAACCGCCGTACCAACCGGTGACGAGGAGGTTTTCTGCGTGTTCGAGATACCCACCTCCGGGGTCAACCGTGACGAAGGCTAGTCCGTACGTGACGACCGTGAGAATGATCGCGAACAAAAATGCGTCCGGAAGGTAGCGTTCGACGATTCGAGAACTTCCTTCCGCCATCGTCCGAATTACGTTTGCCATTGTTCCGACAGAGTGTGTCTAGCAATCGAATATAAACCTCCGTCAGACGCGTCGGAACGCGACGGCGCATCGACGCGAAGCACCTGATCGAACCGTCGGGCTTTTGCTCGCACCGACCCGAAAATCGCCATGGATGCACTCGGTGACCTCGTCGCCCGCGAGCGACGGAACGACGACCCGGCGCTCGCAGTTCCCGATGCGCGAGGCTACGACTACCATCGTCTCTGTACGACCGCGTGGAAGACGGGAAACTTTTTTCGCCACCTCGGCGTTCGAGAGGGAGTCTCCGTCGGCGTCGTAGCGGCCGATTCCGCCCAGTCTGTCCTCGGTTTTCTCGGTGCAGTTTTGCTCGGCGCGAGCGTGCGATTCGCCCCGCCGCGGGACATCGATGCCAGAGCTTTGCTCGCACCGACCGACAACGTCGGCGATTACGAACTTCCGCCCGGCGGCCAGTACGTCGGCTACGGAGAGACGCCCGCCGACCCGACAGTCTCGCATTTCGAAACCGACGTGTGGAGCGAAAATCCGACGTTCCCCGAAACGCCCGTCTCGCCCGAAACGACCGCTCTGACCGGCGAGAAAGACATTTCTCACGAAGAACTGCTTTTCGGTGGGAAAACGGTTCGCGAGAGATGGGAATTCGAATCCGGCGATTCGGTCGTCGTTCGCGCGCCTCTTTCCGACCCGCGAGTCGTCGCCGGTGGAATCGTCGCCCCGCTGATTGCCGGGGCGGAAATCGTCTTGGACACCGACCGAACCGGGAATTTCGCGGTCGCTCGCGATACCGAAACCGCGCCGGAATCGTCCGTTCTCACGCCGGACGGGATTGCGCTGTGAGGGTTTGGAACCGCATCGGTTAGGTTCTCGCCCCGTGAATTTTCGGCCATGTCACCCGACGCGCTTCCGGAAATCGGTCTCGGGACGATGGGGATTTCCGACCCCGAGCGAATCGCCAGCGCCATCGAGATGGGCTATCGCCACCTCGACACCGCACAGATTTACGAGAACGAGGAAGTCGTCGGACGGGGAATCGAACTCGCCAACGTCCCCCGCGAGGGGATTTTCATCGCCACGAAAGTGTGGGCCGATAGCCTCGCGCACGACGACGTGATTGCGAGTACGGAAACCAGCCTCGACAAACTCGGCGTCGAGTACGTTGACCTGCTCTACGTCCACCGGCCAATCGAAGCCTACGACCCGGCAGAAACGCTTCCCGCCTTCGACGCACTGCTGGACCAGGAACGCATCCAGCACGTCGGCGTGAGCAACTTTACGTCTGAAGAACTCGACACGGCGCGCGACGTTCTCGACGCGCCGATTTTCGCCCATCAGGTCGAAATGCACCCGCTGTTTCAGCAGGCCGACCTCCTCGCTGACGGTCGTCAGCATGGTACGAATTTGGTGGCCTACTCGCCAATCGCACAGGGTGACGTGTTCGACCTGCCGGAACTGAGCGCCACTGCCGAGAAATACGACGCGACAGAGGCGCAGGTTGCGCTCGCCTGGCTCGTGGAGAAAGGTGTAGTTCCGATTCCGCGCTCGCAGAGCGACGACCACCTCCGCGAGAATTTGCGCGCGACGAATCTCGAACTCACGTCGGAGGATGTAGCCCGAATCGAATCGATCGACCGCGAGAAAAAGTTGTTCGAGTAGCGTTTGGGTGGAATGCGAGTCGGTTCGGATAGCGAGTCGGTCGCCGACGGCGACCGACTCGTTGTTTCCGATTATCGGATTTCTATTTTCGATTTTCCGGCTTCCGATTTCCTTACTTCGCGTCTTCGAGTTTGTCGAGCGACCCCGGGTTTTCGATGCTGCTCATGTCGCCCAACTCCTCGCCCGTGTAGGCCGCTTCGATTGCCCGACGAATGATTTTTCCCGACTGCGTTTTCGGGAACTCGTCCACGAACAGGATTTCGCGGGGGCGAAACGGCTTGCCGAGTTCGTCGCCGACCTGCTCGCGCAGTTCCGTGCGGAGCGCGTCGCTGACGGCCACGTCCGGTTCGAGGATGACGTAGGTGACGACGGCCTGTCCGGTCGTGTCGTCCGGCACGCCGACAGCGGCGGCCTGATTCACCGCCTCGTGGTCCATGAGTGCGCCTTCGACTTCGGCGGGACCGACCTTTCGGCCAGCCACGTTGATGGCGTCGTCGGAGCGCCCGTGGAGGAACCAGAAGCCGTCCTCGTCCTTCTGGGCCCAATCGCCGTGGTTCCACATGTCGTCGAACGTAGACCAGTACGTGTTGAGATAGCGCTCGTCGCCCGACCAGAGCGATTTCGTCATGCTGGGGCAGGAGTCGCGCGCAACGAGGTAGCCGCGCTCGTGGGCGTCCACGATGGATTCGCCCTGCTCGTTCACGATGTCGATATCCATTCCGAGTCCCGGCCCGCCGAGGGTACACGGTTTGAGAGACTGAATCGGCATCGGCATGAGGAAACAGCCACAGATTTCGGTACCCCCGGAGATGTTGATGATCGGTGCTTCGCCTCCGCCGACGTTCTCGTAGAACCACTGCCACGATTCCGGATCCCACGGTTCGCCGGTCGAACCGAGCAAACGGAGCGACGAGAGGTCGTGATTCTCCAGCCATTCGTCGCCGTACTGACGGAGCGCCCGAATCGCGGTCGGCGAAATACCGAACGTCGTCAGGCCGTGGCGGTCTATCATCTCCCAGAACCGGTCGGGGTCGGGGTAGTCCGGTGCGCCCTCGTACATGAAGACGGTGCCGCCGAAGGCGTGATTGCCGATGAGCGTCCACGGTCCCATCATCCACCCGATGTCGGACACCCAGAAGAAACGATCGTACTCCTTGTGGTCGAAGCCGAAGTAAATCTCCTTCGCACACTGCATCAACTGTCCGGCGTGCGTGTGGACGATGCCCTTCGGCTTACCCGTCGTTCCCGACGAGTACAACAGCATGGACTCGTCGCTCGCGTCGAGTTCCTTCGTCTCGTACTCGTCTTCCTGTGTCAGGACGGCCTCGTCCCAGCGTTCGTCTCGCTCGTCGTTCCACGGAATATCCGCGTCCTCGCCGAGTCGTTCGTAGACGATGGTGTGTTCGACGTGGCCGACCTGTTCTATCGCTTCGTCCGCCGTATCTTTCAGGACGATTTCGCTCCCCCTGCGGTAGAAGCCGTCGCCGGTAAACAGCACCGAACATGTAGAATCCTCGATTCGCGTCGCGGTCGCGTCGGTGCCGAACCCGGAGAAGATGGGTACTGCAATCGCACCGACCTTGAAAATGCCGTACAGAATCGAGTTGACCTCCGGCACCATCGGCATGTAGAGACCGACGGTGTCGCCCGTGCCGATGCCGCGTTCTTCGAGCGCGTTCGCCACCTTGTTCGATTCGCGCTGAAGTTCGTGGTACGTGATTTCCCGAACGTCGCCCGGTTCTCCCTCCCAGATGCAGGCCACGTTGTTCCGGTTCGGACTGTCGGTCTGGGCGTGCCGGTCGAGCGTGTTGTGCGCGATGTTGATTTTCCCGCCGGAGTACCAGTCGGAAAACTGTGGCCCATCCGAATCGTCACGAACCGCATCGTATTCCTCGTAGAATTCGATGCCGAGGTACTCGACCAGTTCGTCCCAGAACCAGTCCACCTCGCCGCAGGTCTTCTCGATGAGTTCCTCGTAATCCGCGATGTCGTATTCCTGCATGAACTGCCAGACGTTCGTGGACTCCACGAACTCGTCGGACGGTTCGTGAACGATTTCGTTTACGTCCGCAAGCGTATCCATATTGGAACGATTGCGTACCCGCCTCAAAATAGTTTACTTCGTCCTGTCAGGGGAGTTCTGTACCTTTGGTTCCGTCGAGTCGCTCGACCACCTGCTGAAGATTCGCCGAATCCTCGATTTCATCTCGGATTCGTTCCCGCGTCCGAACCGCGCTCGAATCGGCGTCGTACGCACGGACGTACTCGGCGCGCGAGTGCTCTTCGAAGGCGTGTCGGATGGCGAAATAACCATCCGGCACGACCGTTCCGCAGACTTTACACTCGCGGCGCTCGTGTTCCGTCGTCTGGTGGACGATGGCGTTCTCGACGCTGTCGAAGCGTTCCCCACAGCCGTCGATGTCACATTCCCAGGCGGGCATTCGTGTGTTGACTCTGTAATCCCGATGATAAAACCTTTTCCTGCTCGTCAGACGAGACGGGTTTGGACATCCGATAGCTCCTCGATGCAGTTATCGGCCCGCGAATCGACCCTTTCCGAGAGCCAAACGCCCGTAAATCCGACCCGTTGGGCCGGAAGCACGTCGCGTTCTATATCGTCCGCGACGAAAGCGAACTTCTCTCCCGACAGCTCACGTTTCGCAATCTCGAAAATCTCCGGGTCGGGCTTGGCGACGCCGACCTCACAGGAGACGACCACGGCGTCGAAATGCGAGTCGAGACCGTTCGTTTCCAGCTTCGCCCGCTGGACGTGTCCCGCGCCGTTCGTTAAAACGCCGAGTTCGCGGTCGGGGTCGTCCGCGAGCGAAGCGAGCAGGTCGTGCGTGCCGTCGGTGACTTCGGTGTGCGAAAGTTCCGCCTCGATGAGCGTACTGGCAAAGGTTTCGCCGTCGGTATCGAGGCGGAACTCGTCACAAAGGTCGTCCAATGCGGCCCGATACGGTTTCGGATGGCACTCCCCGAAGTAGTCGAGAAAGGACGACACGTATTCGTCGTGGAGGCCGTCGTGGTCGGAAACACCTACTTCGCGCCGCGCGCGTTCGAACGTCTCTTCGAAGGTGGAAGTGTGATGTGTTAGCGTTCCATCGAGGTCGAAGTACAGAGCCATCATCGATGGAAACCTTCTCACATCCTTACTTCTAGCTCCCGAAACCAGAACCACTATCGTCCGACCCTCGCAAAAGTACGGCGTGACCGACTGCGACGAGTTTCGTGTCGATATGCATGTCAAAGTTCTGGACGAAGAGGTCGTCCAACGGGCAAAAGACCGTGGTCTCGATGCATTAGTTTACGCGCCGCATTTCGTTCGACTCCCGGAGATACGTCAGCAGGTGGAGCTGTTTTCGGACGATGAACTGCTCATCGTTCCGGCGCGGGAGGTGTTCACCGGAACGTGGCGCAACCGCAAGCACGTCCTCGCGGTTGGACTCACCGACCCTGTTCCGGATTTCATCACGCTCACGGGTGCCATGCGAGAACTCGAGCGACAGGGTGCCGCCATCCTAATTCCCCACCCTGAGTTTCTAAACGTCGGCCTCTCGGAAGCGGACGTTCGTGTTCACGGCGATGTCATTCACGCCGTCGAAACGTACAATCCGAAACAGCTCGGGCGACACAATCGCCGGGCGAAAGAAATCGTAGAGGACACGGATAAACCGGCCTTCGGGTCGTCGTATGCGCACCTTCGCCGGAGCGTCGGCGAGGCTTGGACCACGCTCGATGCGCACGTCAAAACCGCGGCAGAACTGGTGGAGCGAATCCGTGACGGCGGCCTCGCTCGGGTCGTCCATCGAACTGGACGTTCTCACGAACTCCGCCGACGGGCGGAGTTCGCCCATCTCGGCTGGGAAAACACGTGGGGGAAATTCAATCGGTTGGTGCTTTCGGGGATGGAAGCGACACACCCGGATCGGGAGGAATACGGCGGTCGGTTCGACGACGTGAGCGTGTACTGACTATTCACACCGACCGAGACGCTGATTTCCGAATTACTGGAGTCCGATAGCCGTGAGCCCAGCATTCACGACCAACTGGCGGTGGACCAATAACGCCGCGACGACGACTTCGAACGCCGTGACGAGGAGCGTCACCGACGTCGCGTGGGTGCTACTCACGGCGACGCCGAACGGCGCGCCGAACTCCTTTTCGTAGGGGTAGAACCACGCGAGTCCGCGCTTGCTTCCGAGCATGTCCAGCGCGTAATGCGTGAGGACGCCTATCCAGACGTACTCGAGGTTGCCGAACACCATCGGGAAGACGTAAAACAGTCCCAGCACCGGCAGGTTGTGGAGCGTCTTTCTGTGTTTACCGAAGGCGGTGTCCACGTCGGGAAAGAGCGCCCCGAGGATGACCGGTACCCCGACTTCGATGATAGTGTAGAACGTGGTCGTGTCGCCAGACGGATGGAGCACGTATCCGAGTCCGATAGCCAGCAGTGCGGCGTTCAGGACGTGTTCTTTCCGATTCATTCGATTGCACGTCCCACCCCGCAGTATCAAGGTTTTCCTTTTCAGCCCATTTCGGAACGAACGTCGGCGAGCGCCCGTCGCGCGATTTTCCCTTTGATTTCTGCCCGCGTTCCGTCGAACTCGTAGCGTTCGACGGTCGCGTAGCTCTCTCCGGTTCCCCACTCACCCGTGTAGGAGACGCCGATGAAGACGGTGCCGACCGGTTTTTCGGGCGTTCCTCCCGTCGGCCCCGCGATTCCGGTCGTGGCGACACCCCACGTCGTTCCGGCAACGTCCCGCGCACCGCGGGCCATCTGGCGCGCTACGGGTTCGCTCACGGCCCCGTGTTCGTCCAGTATCTCGCGGGCGACGCCGAGTTGTTCCATCTTCGCGTCGTAGGAGTAGGCGACGAACCCGCGGTCGAAGTAGTCGCTCGATCCCGCAACGTCAGTCAACAACGACCCGATGAGGCCGCCCGTACAGGATTCCGCGGTTGCGATGGTCGCGCCTGCGTTCCTGAGAGCGTCGCCAAGCAGTTGTTCGGTTGGAGAGGTGTCGGTGGTCATGGAAGAGGAAACGCACCGGGCGAGAAAGAAAGTAGGGGGTTAGATACCGCTTAGCTACTCAGACCGTATCGCGGTCTGTGTAGGTCGTACGCTCGGTTATCTTGCCGTCCGCGTCGAATCGATGAAAATCCGAAAAGCCGAACGAAACGCGCTTGCCGTTTTGGACGCCACTGAATCGTCCGCGGACGGCCACAGTGTCGTCGCCGACGACCACCTGTCCGATTTCGTGCTCACCGTCTTCGAGCGGTCTGCCGTCGAGGTAGAACTCACGGAACTCCTCCATCCCCGACAGCGACTGTTGGCCGGGACGCTCGTAGACGATGTCGTCCGCGAACAAAGAAAACACGTCCTCGTAGGCTTCGGCGTCGATGTAATCGTAGTACGACAGCACCGCATCCGGGTTGACAGTTGGCTCCATACTGTGACTGCGGTTTCCGGACAGCTAATGATTTCGGGCGAAAGAAAGACTTGCCAGTACTACAACCACCCGGTATGGACTACGATACCCCGTTGTTCTTTCATGTGATGTCCTACGCGATGGAAGCCGAACACGACGTTATCGACATGGTCAGCGGGAACCCCGATTGGGGTTCGCCGCCGGGAATCACGGACGGTCTGCACGAGTACGCCGACCTCGGCGGTGCGGAGTTTCAGTATCCGCCGAGCGAAGGACTGATCGAACTACGCGAGGAAATCGCCGCGCGGCGAGACGTTGACCAGTCGCAGGTCGTCGTCACCTGCGGCGGCGGCGAGGCGAACTATCTGGCGATGGCCCGCGCGATGGAGCGGGAGTCGGGCGACGAGTTCATCCTGACCGACCCGGTGTATCCGTACTATCCCGGCAAAACGAAGATGCTCGGCGCGACGGCGCGATTCGTTGCCACCGACCGGGACGGGACGCTTTCGCCCGGTGCGATCCGCGAGCAGGCGAACGAGAACACCGCCGGAATCGTCGTGAACTCGCCGAACAACCCAACCGGAGCGGTGTACGACGAGGAGACGATGCGCGAACTCGTGGCTATCGCCGAGGAGTACGACGCACTGCTCGTCAGCGACGAAGTGTACGACCACTTCGACTTTTCGGGCAAATTTACCAGCGCGCTTTCCTTCGACTCCGACAACCGCGTCGTGACGAACTCGTTTTCGAAATCCCTCGCGATTACCGGGTTCCGGGTCGGATACGCCATCTTCCCGCCCGAACTCGTAGACGTTGCTAAAACCCGGCACATGCTGACGAACGTAGCGACGAGTCGCCCGGCGCAGTACGCGGTACTCCACGCGCTTCGTGGGACGGCGCCGGACTACTACGAAGAGAATCGGCAGTTGTTGAACTCCCGAGTGGAGACGTTTACCAATGCGTTGGACGCCGCGGGCGCGGACTACTCGCAACCAGATGGGGCATTTTACGTCATGGCTCGATTCCCCGACTTCCCCGGCACACTTTCGAACGTCGAGAAACTCATCGACGAGGCGGGTGTGGCTGGCATGCCGGGTGAAGCCTTCGGCTCGTCGCGCGACGACTGGATTCGGTTCGCGCTCGTCACGCCGGAGGTGGAGGCGGCCGCGGAGCGACTCGCCGACTACTTCGGCTAAGATCAAGGGACTTCTATAGGATGCCGTCCAGTCTCGTTGGATTGGCGTCACTCATTGGATTGGCGCACCCATCCGGATTCGGCACGGTGGGTTAGGCAGACTATCGGTCTCCGAATTGGGTTTTTTCATCCGCCAACCGGAAGCGTCCACCGTGTTTGGTTTCGGCTTCGTATTTGAACTCTCGGAAGCAGGTACGAGGTAGAATGTGGTTTGTGTTTGTTCGGAAATCGCTGTTGCTCGCTTCGGTGGTATTCCTGTGTCTGGGTAATTCACGACTCCAAATGACCGCGACCGCCCCGCATCAACCACGAACCTCCCCACCCGATTCCGCTCCTCACTTCGTTGCGGTACCTGCGGGCCACGGCCGCAGGTCAGCAAGACGCGACGCGTCTTGCAAGCTTCATCCCTCGGCGCGGCTTTACCTCACTTCTGCTCGTCAGCGCCTGCCACATCGCTTGTGTGGCCAATCACAGGGTTTCGCCAGCGCGTTCACACGAGTGGCGAACGAAGTGAGACACGAATGCAGTCCCGCGCCGGCGGAGAGGAGTGGGGAGACTGGCGGTGCGGTGGCGGTCATTTGGAGTCGGAGCTACCTAGGGACATTCGCAAAACTACCTTTTAGAGCGCGACAGTCTCATCGAAACATCCGACTCGAACACGCGACGACGACAACAGAAGCTACACAACCCTCCACCGGATACTTCCGGTATGGCCGAAATCGACGTGGAGGCCGTCGAACGAATCGACGAGGGGGACGTTCCGACGGGCATCGAGGCGCCGGAGTACGTACTGTACGGCGGCAAGGGTGGCGTCGGAAAGACGACCTGCGCCGCGGCGACGGGGCTTGCGAGCGCCCGCGACGGAACCCGGACGCTGGTCGTTTCGACCGATCCGGCGCACTCGCTGTCGGATACGTTCGAGTGCGAGATTCCCGCGGAAGCGACGCGAATCCGCGAGGAGATTCCGCTGTACGCCGCGGAGATTGACCCGGACGCGGCGTTAGAAGACCAAGCCGGAATGCTCGGGGGGGATAGCCCGCTGGGAGGGATGCTCGGCGACGATGAAGACGGGCCGATGGCGTCCCTGCTGGGCGGGGCGATGCCGGGGGCGGACGAGGCCGCCGCGATGCAGAAACTCATCGAATTTCTGGACGACGACCGGTTCGACCGCGTCGTCGTGGACACGGCCCCGACCGGACACACCCTTCGACTGCTGGAACTGCCCGAAATTATGGATACGATGGTGGGCCGAATCGTCTCGCTTCGTCAGCGGTTCCAAGGGATGATGGACGGCATGAAAGGAATGTTCGGCGGAAGCGGCGATCCCGAGGAAGGAATCGACGACTTAGACGCGATGAAGGCCCAAATCGAGCGCCTTCGAACGACGCTCCGCGACCCATCGAAGACGGATTTTCGGGTCGTGATGATTCCCGAGGAGATGAGCGTGTTCGAATCCAAACGCCTGCTCACGCAGTTGGACGAGTTCGACATCCCCGTCGGAACTGTGGTCGTCAACCGCGTCATGGAGAATCTGGCCGACGTGACGGACGCGGTCGATTCCAGCCAGTTCGTCACCCCGAACCTCGACAGTTGCGAGTTCTGCCAGAAACGGTGGGACGTTCAGCAGGGTGCCCTACAGGAAGCGCAGGACGTGTTCCGCGGCCACGACATCAAACGCGTTCCCCTGTTCGCCGACGAGGTGCGGGGCGAAGAGATGTTGCGCGTCGTCGCGGCCTGTTTGGAATGAGGTTCGACGCGGGCGTAAACTAGCGAAACACGAACATAACCCGCGGTAACGACGGCTTGAAATCGAGATTACGGGATTCGTTTCGAATACGGCTATTCGACGACCAGAATCCGGAGGTCGTTCACATTCGTTCCGGTCGCACCAGTTTCGACGAGCGCGCCGACCGACTCCAAAAACCGGTAGGAGTCGTTTTCTTGGAGGGCCTCTTGCCCACCGTCTCTCGATGTGTTCCGGTCCACCAGCGCACCCGCGGCGTCGGTACTTCCATCCTTTCCGTCGGTATCGACGCTGGCGACCGTCACTCCCTCGGCGAGTTCCAAACGCGCCCCGAGCGCGAACTCCAGATTAGGCCCGCCGGAGCCCTCTCCGCGGACGGAAACGGTCGTCTCGCCGCCCGACAGTAGAACCGCGGGTGGGGAAATCGGATTCCCGGTTTCCAGGATCTCTTCCGCGATTGCGACGTGAGTCGTCGCGGATTCCCGTGCCTCGCCTCTCACGCGCGAAGAGAGGATCATCGCGTCGTAGCCGCGTCGGTTTGCGGTTTCGCGTGCGGCGCGGAGCGCGGTGAAATTTGACGCCAAGACGTGAGTCGTGGCGCGCTCGAAAACCGCATCGCCCGCGTCGGGAGTCTCCGGAAAGTTCCCGGCGGCGCCGCGCTCGAATCGGGTTCGAATCGCGGATCCGGTGTCCGTTTCCACTCCGTATCGGTCGAGGACGGCGAGTGCGTCGCCGAACGTCGTTTCGTCCGGTGCGGTCGGCCCGCTTCCGATGATACCCGGGTCGTCGCCGACCACGTCGCTGAACAGCAGTCCAACCACGGTTGCGGGGGCCGCGGTTCGGGCGAGTTGCCCGCCTTTCAGCGCCGAGCAGTGTTTTCTGACCGCGTTGATTTCGTCGATGGTCGCGCCCGAATCGAGTAGGGTGCGAGTCACGGTTTGCATATCGGCCAACGAAACGCCGTCTGCTGGGGCGGGCAGGAGCGCGCTCGCGCCACCCGTGATGGCCGCGAGAATCAGCGCGTTTTCGTCGGCGGAGTCTGCGAGTTCGAGGACTCGCTTCGTACTTTCGACACCCTGTTTACTTGGGATTGGATGCTCGCCGGGAAGCATCTCGATTCGAGTCGTTTCCGCCGGGTCGTTGGTGACGACCGCACCTCGGTCGATTCGTTCCCCGAGAATCGATTCGAGTGCGGCGGCGACCTGCGCGGACGCTTTCCCGCCGCCGAGAACGACGATTTCGTCGTACTCCGAGAGGTCGTACCGCGAGTTCCCGATTCGAAGAAGATCGTCATTCAGCGCCGTTTTCTCACGAATGACCGCTTTCGGGTGCGCGGCTTCGATGCCCGCTTCGAGACAGGCCAGTGCGATTTCGCGGGCGGGCGTCGTCGAAAGCGCCCCTCGATTCGAAATCATCCGAGGAACTTCTTCGCCCAGTTGCTCGATGTGAGATTCGAAACCGCGCCGTACAGCTTATCCAACCATTCCGCGGGAAGGATTCGGGCGTAGTCGGTGAGTTCCGCTACGGTTCCGACGGGGTACCGGGCTTTGGGATGTTGGACGTTCGCCGAATCGAGAATTGTGTCGGCGACCTCTTTGGGATGAACCGCGCCGGGCATTCCGCCGTCGATAGCCTGCCGGTCGCCGTACATCTCGTAAAATCGCTCGTAGGCACCGGAGCGTTCGACACCCTCGATTTCGCCGTTCGCGCGGTCGTAAAATGCTGTATCGACCGGGCCGGGTTCGACCAGCACGACGTCAACGTCGTACTCGTCCACTTCCGAGCGAAGCGCGTCGGAGATGCCCTCCAGCGCGAACTTCGACCCGCTGTAGATTCCCATGCCCGGAACCGAGACGCGACCGACCGCGCTGGAGACGTTGACGATGGTTCCCTTGCCGCGCTTTCGCATGTGCGGCAGGGCTTCCCGAGCGAGACGAAGCGGTCCGTACACGTTCACGTCGAACTGCGCGTGAACCTGCTCTATCGGTACGTCCTCCACGGGGCCGGGTTGGGCGTAGCCCGCGTTGTTGACGAGGCAGTCGATGTGGCCGTGGTCCCCCACTATTTCGGACACGATTCGCTCTATGTCGTCGTCTTGGGTCACGTCCAGCGTGGCGATGTTGCACCCCTTCTCTCCCAGCGTTTCGATGTCGGCGGGGTTGCGTGCGGTCGCGTACACTTCCCAGCCGTCAGCGAGGAACGAAAGCGCGGTTTCGCGACCGATTCCCGACGAGCAACCCGTAATCAGCACAGTCTCAGTCATTGGCCCTTCTTTCGGACGGGGGTGGCTAAGAACCAACGGTTTGTTTCACTTCGTCGGCGTAGGCGTCCGCGCGCCGCGTCGGTTCCGGGAGTTTGTAGCCAGCGCAGAGCTGCCAGACGAGATTTGCAGTCATTTCGGCGCTCACGCGATGGCCAGGACTGACGTACAGCGGATTGACGTGGCGCTTCTCGGGGTTGTCGTACTGGCGCGATTGGAGCGCGTAGCCGATAACCGTCCCATTCGGTGCAGTAACTCGGTCGTTTGCGAGAACGGGAATCCGCTCCCCTTCGCGCATGTGGCCCTGCGGCGGGTCGCGCAGTTTTCCGCAGAGCAGGTTTTTTGCCACCCCAATCGCGGGCAGGTCGAGCATGACGCCGATGTGGGTGGCGATTCCGGCCTCCCGGTAGTGGATTCGCCCGCTTCCGTCAACGATTGCGAGGTCGGGTTCGACCGACAGTTTTTTGAACGCTCGCAATATCGCGGTTCCCTCCCGAAACGAGAGCAGACCGGGAATGTACGGAATCTCGGTTTCGACGGCCGCGTGGGTTCGCTCGATGACCTCGCCGTCGCGGGCCGCGACGATGGCGCTCACCGCTTTCTCGCCGACGAAGGCTTGGTCGACGCCGACCACGATTGGATCATCCTCTGCCGTTTTCTCTTTCCCGCTCGGGAGCTGCGTCTGGCCGTCATCGGATGGCCCGCTGCGAACGCGCTCCGGGTCGAAATCGAACTCGTCTTCGAAAATCGCCGTCTCCGCCACCTCGTGCTGAAGCGCTTCCATCTCCTCGCGCGACAGCGAAGCGTCCGGCGCAAATTCGGGATGGACGACGCACATTAGAACCGTCTACCGCCCATGCCGCCGCGCCCGCCGCCACCGAATTGGAGTTCCTGCGGTGCGCGTTCTCCTTCTCGCTTCAACTTCGCACCGTACAGCAGGCCCAGTCCGAGTCCCGCCAAGTGGGCCAATTGTGCGACGCCGCCCGCGCCGGGACCGAACGCGACGCTGGTGAACGCAGAATAGACGGCGAACAACAGGGTGGCTATCCACAGCGGCATCGGGAGGATGAAGTAGATGTAAATACGGAGGTTCGGATTCAGAACTGTCAGAACGCCCATTATCGCGGCCACAGCACCGCTCGCACCGAGGACGGCAGACCGAACCCCGGGCGTCGTGATCGCAGCGGTACCGACTTGAGCCAGTCCCGCGAGCGCTCCCGTTACCAGAAACAGGACGGTGAACTTCGCACTCCCGATACGGCGTTCCACGATAGGGCCGAAGAAGTACAGCACGATACTGTTGATAGCAATGTGGAAGAATCCGCCCGGGTCGTGTGCGAAGATAGACGTCACCCACGTCCAGACGCGCTCGATGTGGGTGGATTGGAGGAGGAATATCTCGGCAAACGCCTGTTCTCCTACGAAATTGAGGACGAAGAACTCGGCGAGGAACGTCAGCCACATCAAACCGAGGAAGACGAACGTCATGTTTCCGCGGAAGTAGGCCAGCGGTCCGCCCGCGCCGGTGTCGATGCCGAAGCTACTGCTTCGACCTTGTTGATTCACGCTGTCGTCGAACCCGCTTTTGAAGACGCCTTTCGGGTCGTTCCACTCGTTCAACCCCGGACAGGAATGATTTTCCGGAAGGCGATGGTCGCCACAGAACGTTTTGCCGCACATCCGGCACTTGTACGGCATGTTCTCGTGTTGCCCACACTCGTCGCATTGCGCCATTGTTCCGACTTTTGAACCGACAGGTCAAATGGGTTTGGGTGAGGGCTCCGGATTGGTTACGTCCCGGTTCGATTTTGCCCGACAAGTCGCGGAACGCCGAGTCCGACGAGGTATGCCGTCGTCCCGATAACCGTCCCGGAGAGCAGACAGAGTGCGAGGGTTTCCAACTCGAAGAGCGGAAGGTCGGACGAGCGAACACCCGCCCAAATCGAGAGCATGAGACCGGTCAACGGCGCGGACGCGAGAACCAAGCAGTCGAGTAGCGACCCGCCGCGGCTCGCGTAGACGGCGGCAACCACGAACGCGAACAGGAAGAAAACTGCCGCGGTGGTACCCACCTGCACCCCCAAAACGGCGAAAAGCCCATCCGCGGGGGACGAACCGGTAACACCACGAGTTACCAGCGCGAGACCGGAGGCGAACAGTAACACATTACACGTGTCGTCCCGGCACGTCGCGGAATGTACCGTAGAGTCGGCAGTACGCGACACCATGCTATTTGCATCTATCTCGACGGTTCAGCTAAAAGTGATTTGTGGCCAGTAAATCGGGTTTTCGGCAATCTATTCCTGTTTCCGCCCGCCGTAGACGGCGAAGTTGTAGTACTGCCAGATGGAGGTGACGGAGTCGAATCCGGCGTCGCGGAGCCAAACGAGCTGGTCGGTCAGCGTGTCGGGGTCGTCGAAGTCGTCGCTGGCTTGCCAGCGGTTCATGAACTCCTCTTCTTCCCACCCTTTCGAGCGAACCCAGTTCTTTATCATCGCGTCCGAGAGCGTCTCCAGATGATCGGCGTCGAACCGAACCACGTCGCCGTTGAAAAACCAACCGCCGGGGACGAGCGCCTCGTGAATGCTTCCGAACAGGGCTCGTTTTTCTTCGGATGTGAGGTGGTGAACCGCGAGCGAGGAGATGACGAGGTCGAACTCACTGCTCGCCTGGGGATAGTCGTCCGGAAAGGTTCCTTGCTCGATTCGGACGCGGTCGCCGAACGTCTCCAGTTTGCGCTCGGCTTCGGCGAGCATCCGTTCGCTGTGATCGACCGCGAGAACGCTACTTTCGGGGAAACGCGTGAGCAGTTTGGCAGTGAGTTCGCCGGTTCCCGCACCGAGTTCGAGGACGTGAATATCGGCGTCACGTCCCTGCGGCGGTGCGTTCAAAATCGCGTCGTGAAGCTCGTCGTACCGCGGAACGATAGCTTCGATACCGGGGTCGTAAACGCGAGAATCCTCAAATACCTCTCCGGGTTTCTTCATGCCCGCTATTGTGGTCCGAGGGGTTAATGCTTTTTCAAGCCTCATTCCCGGGGTGATGTTTATTCATCCGGCGCATAGGGCAGGAGGTTTTTGCTCCCGGAACGACGAGTATCGGGCGTGAAAGAGTACGAGCGCAAAGGGTTACTGGAACGCGTCGAGCGCGAGGGTGCCACCGTCGGGGCGTCCATTCCGGAGGAAATCACCGTGCAGGGACGGGACATCGACCTGCGCGAGTTCGTCTTCGAAATCAAGCGGCGGGAGACGATTCCACCGGGGGAGCGCGACCGGGTGGAACAGGCGAAGACGAATCTGCGACGCGAGCGACTCCAGCGAAAACAACGACTCGAAGAGGGTGACATCTCCCGCGAGGAAGGCGAAATCTTGGTCGATAGCATCATCGGAATCGATCGGGCGCTGAACGCGCTGGAAAACCTCGGGGCGGCGAACCTCGAAGCCGAAGAGCGAACGAAGGAGGCCGCCGACCAAAAACGGTGGATGTCGTTCCTCCAGAAAGCACTGGGTAAAAAAGACGCCAATAAACGATCACAATTATGAGTCGAAACGCCGAAATCGCCGATTTGTTCGAGGAGTACGCGGACTTGCTCGACGCTCAGGACGTTCAATACAAACCACAGTCGTATCGCCGCGCCGCCGACAACATTCGAGACCATCCGGAAGCCATCGAGGAGTTGGCCGAGGACGGCCCGGACGCCGTCGGAGAAATTCCGCAAGTCGGCGACTCCATCGCCGGGAAAGTCATCGAGTATTTCGAAACGGGCAAAATCGAGGAACTGGAAGAGGAACGCGCGAAACTTCCGGTTCGGATGGCCGAACTGACGCGCGTGGAGGGCGTCGGCCCGAAAACGGTCGGCACGCTGTACGAAGAACTCGGGGTGCGAACGTTGGACGATTTGGAGGAAGCCGCCCGCGCCGGAGAAATTCGGGAAATCAAGGGATTCGGCCCGAAGACGGAGGAAAACATCACCGACGGCATCGAGTTCGCCCGCACGGTACGAGGCCGGGAACTGCTTGGAAATGCGCGACCGGTCGGCGAACAGGTGCTCACGTTCGTCTCCGACGTGCCGAGCGTCGGTCGCTGCGAACTCGGCGGCTCCATCCGTCGTTGGTGTGAAACCATCGGCGACGTGGACGTGTTGGCCGAAAGCGAGGACAAGCAGGCCGTCGTGGACGCCTTCGCCGATTGGGAGCGGGCGACGGAAGTCATCGAGGCGGGAACCGATAAAGCCGCGATTCGCGTCTCGGACATGCGAATTGACCTCCGGGTCGTGGTTCCCGAGGAATTCGGCAGCGCGCTTCAGTACTTTACCGGAAGCAAGAACCACAACATCACCCTGCGAAATCACGCCATCGAACGCGATTTGAAGGTAAACGAGTACGGCGTGTTCGACGTCTCCGACGTGGACGACCCCGACGCGGGCCAGCGCGTCGGCGAGAAAGTCGCGGGGGAAACTGAAGAGAGCATGTACGAAGCCCTCGGGCTCCCGCTGATTGCGCCCGAAATGCGCGAGGACAACGGCGAAATCGACGTCGCGCTCGCCGGGGAACTTCCCGTCCTCATCGAAGAAGGCGAGATTCGCGGAGACCTTCACCTGCACACGGAGTGGTCGGACGGAAACAACACAATCGAAGGGATGGTCGAAGGTGCCGTTGAGTTCGGCCACGATTACATCTCTATCTCCGACCACGCCACCGGGCCGGGAATGGTCGGCGGCGTCGGACTGGACGACGACGAACTCCGCGAGCAGATGGACGAAATCCGGAACGTCGCGGAGGACGCACCAATCGACGTGTTCGCTGGAGTGGAGGCGAACATCGAAGGAGACGGTGGAGTCAGCGTTGCAGACGACGTACTGGCCGAATTGGACGTCGTCGTGGCCTCCCCACACAGCGGTCTCGACGGCGATGCAACCGACCGCTTGATTCGGGCCATCGAACATCCGAGCGTCGATATTTTGGGCCACCCCAGCGGGCGACTCATCAACCAGCGACCCGGCCTCGATTTCGACGTGCGCGAGGTGGCAAGAGCTGCGATTGACAACGACGTCGCGCTCGAAATCAACAGCAGTCCGAGTCGGCTCGATTTGTGGAGCGGCGCGGTACAGGTCGCAGTCGAGGAGGGTGCGACCATCGTCATCGACACGGACGCACACAGTCCCGGTGAGTATCGCAATGTTCGGTACGGCGTCCACACCGCCCGGCGTGGATGGGCTGAACCGAGAGATGTGTTGAACACGTGGGATGCGGAAGAAGTCCGCGACTTTTGTCACTGATGAACGCAGATCGGTCGCCCTCTTCGCACTCGACGCGCCCGACGCTCTTTCTCGACGTGATGCTCGGGAAGCTCACGACCTACCTCCGGATGTGCGGCTACGACGCTGCCTCCGCGCGAGATAGGGGAATCGAGGACGACGACGAGATTCTGAAGCAAAGTCAGGAGGAGGATAGAACGCTCATCACGCGAGACGAACAGCTTTCGGAGCGTGCGGAAAACGGGGTTTTGCTCACCTCGCTCGACCCGACCGACCAACTGCGGGAATTGGACGCTCGCGGATTCGACCTGTCGCTTTCCGACCCCGCTCGGTGTTCTTCGTGTAACGGAACGTTGGTTCCGGAGAGGGGTAAATCGCCCGACCACGCACCCGACGGAAAACGTATTTGGCGGTGCGAGGACTGCGGAAAACGGTTTTGGAAGGGAAGCCACTGGGAATCGGTTGAACGAACGCTTTCCGACTTGAAGCGGTAGGTTGATCTGCGGTGTGGTTTCGTACCGGTTTATGTGGCAGGATGAGACGGTTTAAATAGAAGATCCGGTTTCACTCTTGACTCGGTGAAGCCATAAACTGCTTGATTATCCGTCCTTCGGCACGATGCAGAACCCGGCTTAGACTGCCTTTCGTAACATCGAGAGACGTTGCTAGTTCGGTGAGCGAACACTCGCGTGGTGTGTCGTAGTAGCCATGCTTGATAGCCTCTGTGACTACCTATTGCTGGCGATTAGTAAGGAGGTGTGTCGGGTCAGAGGACGGTGCGCGACTTGCGATTTTTCTCCTCGTTATCGGCGGTGGAAGTCTCGCCGGTGGTGTCGAGCAAATAAATCGGGTGATGTCGCTGTCGGATGAAGAACGCGAAACGGCATTCCAGTCGGTTTGGAACGCTTGTAAACGAAATTGGGTTGAGGTAGTGCTAACCATCGTCGTGTACGCCGTCTTCGTTTTTCTTGCCAATGCAGGAATCGCACTGATTGCCGAGGATCAAAGCGTACAGATGGCTGTGAGAAATCTCGGCATACAAACGGATACCGAATCGTTGCGAACCGTTATCGCGTTTTTTCTCAAGAATAGTTCCGTTATCCCGTTCACTATCGTATGGATGTATCACGGTTTATATCAGTACTTAGCGACTGCGAACAACTGATATTCTGCACACACGACGACTCAGCGGTTCGACTGCCACCGCTCGCAGGCGTCCATATCGGCCATTCGCCGGTCGTGGAGGCCGCAGTACGGCGTCATTCCGCTGTCGGTGTGGACGTAATCGAAGTGGGTGCAGTTACCGCAGTAGGCGTCGGTCGGATTCGCTGCGGTTGCTGTGTTCGGGGCCGTTACCGTTGTCGTTGTGCTTTTCGTCGCGCCGTTCGTCCCCTGCCCAGAATCCATCGGTGACGAGATGTCGTCGGCCGTCGCGCCGCCGTCGCTCACAGCGTCGATATTCTCCTCCGACGGGTCGCCGAAGATGCCGACGCTTCCGAATCCGCGTTGACGCTCGACTTCCACGATTTTCGTCTCACCCGTGCGCGTCACTTCCATCGTCACGGTTCCGCCGGGGTCGTTGCGCGTCTTGAAGTTCACGACGGCGACGAACAGGCAGCAGAACGTCGCGATGAGGCCGACGAAGTACACCGCGACGACGGGGAGGGTGAGGTTTTGTCCGAATCCCCGCCAGTGGGCGGGGTACGCGTACCAGAACATCGCAACACCGAGAATCGAGATACTCGACCCGATTGCGACGGCCGCGCGAACCTGTTTGCTCGTGGCCGGAAGAACTGTGAAGATGCCGACGAACACCGCAGGGATACCCAATCCAGCCGTGATTCCCGCGATTTTGTAGGACTCGTACTGCCCCACTCCGGCCCCCGCGAACGTCGTTGTCGTCGCGGCGAGAATACCGACGATGACGAGCAGTGACCCGGCGAGGAAGAGACCGACGCCGAGGTAGAGGCGTCGCGGGCGCTTTTTGACCCCGTCGCGCCCTTGGTATGTTTCCCCGAGGCTTGTCATGTGTCCGTCATTGAACCCCTGCTACAAAACTACTGCGTCAGACGTTTGTCGGCTTTTGTATCATTTCGGGAAAAAAAGATGAAAAACAGGGTCAGTAGAGGGGGTCGAAATAAATCAAATTTTCGAACTGTTTTGAACAAACCGCGACAACGACCGGGAATCGGCAGGCCGACCAACTACCGAAGTTTCGTCATTGATACAATTGCCAGAACTCAGCAATCGACACAACCGCAGGAGTATCGAATATTCACAACCGCTAAGGGCCAACATACCTTCCGCGAGCGAAGCGAACGAATGGCTCGTCAGAGCGTGCCTCTGACGGTGCTTTTGGTCGAGCTTTTACAGTGAGCCAGGCAGGGCCAGCGCGAATTGCGCTGGCCCTGCCCCCCACCGTCGTAAAAGGTCGTGTCGAAAAGCATAATCCCCGTGCTGTCAAACGCCTCGGTATGGCTGACGACAACGAGGACGAGAGTCCCGCCGTCGAACTCGGAGACCGCGAACCCGTCGAAGGAATCCCGGTCGCGCGTATCTCCTCCCGATTGCACTGGCCCATTCAGAAAAGCGAAGTCGTCCGAAAGGAAGGCGACGAGACGATTCGAACGCCGGACGGCCCGCGGACGCTCACCGACGTGCTGGAGGACGTTGACGAGACGTACTTCCAGACCGAACACGAGTTCACGGCGAACGTCCGAGACGCCATCGGCACCGGCCCGATTCCGACTGCGGACGGTTCGTGAGCATCGTTCGGGCGGCAGAAGAGCGAACGCTCGGACTGACGTGGGTACAGCTATCGCTCCTCGTCGGAGCACTGCTCACCGTCGCGTGGTCGTGGTGGGAGATTCCGAGCGATAGCCTGAACGCCCGACTCGTCCGCGACGTGACGCTGTTCATCGTCATCCCCGGCGTACTCGCAGTAACTCACGGGCGACGCCTCGGCTATCGAATCGACCGCCGGGCGATTCGAAACAGCGTGATTCTCGCGGCGTTCGTGATTCCGTTTTACGTCGTCGGGTCGTCGCTTCCGTCGATTCGAGCCTACTATCCGATGTGGGGTGCGACGCCCGCCTTCGGGAGTTTCGTTCCCCACGCGGTAAAACAGTTCATCGTCGTTCTCGCCGCCGAAACGTACTACCGGGGGCTGCTCTGCGTCGGCGTTCGAAAGATCGGATTCAAGAGCGTGTTCATCAGCCCGATCGTCTACGCGTTTCACCACCTCGGCAAACCGCCGATAGAACTCATCCTTTCGGGACCGACCGACGTGCTGTTCGGCGCGGCGGATTACGACTGTAATTCGCTCCTTCCATCGGTCGTGGCGCACGGACTCGGGCTGATTCTGCTCGACTGGTTGGTGTTGCACGATCCGCTGATTCGACCGGAAACGGTGCTCAACTGGTTGTCGTGGCTTCCGATTCCGCTCTAAAAGAGCGAAATACGAACCCACTGCTCCCACCCGGAAGTTTAAATCGGATGCCGGAACCACTGAATGACGAGTAATGGTACATCTGGCCGAGCGGGTCGAAAACGAAGTCCCTCCGATGGCCGCGCTCGCCGTCGCAATCGTCGCCGTAAGTACGAGTGCGATTCTCATCGAACTCAGCAGTGCGGCCAGTATCATCAAGGCGTTGTATCGAGTGCTGTTCACGACGCTCCTGCTCGCTCCGCTCGCGGTCACGCGCTATCGGGACGACCTCAAAGCGTTCTCGGTTCGGGACTTTTGCATCGCTATCGTCACCGGTGGCGCGCTCGCGGCCCATTTCGTGACGTGGTTCGAGAGTTTAGAGTGGACGACCATCGCGGCGTCGGTAACGCTCGTGCAGTCACAACCGCTGTTCGTCGCCTTCGGCGCGTGGGCGCTGCTGGACGAGCGCGTCACCCGGCGGACGGTCGTCGGAATCGGTATCGCGCTGGTGGGAATGGTCGGGATGTCCGTCGCGGATGTGCTTTCGGGTGCCGCGGTCGGCGGGGAAAATCCACTGTACGGCAACGCGCTGGCAGTCGTCGGCGCAATCGCCGCGGCGGGATACGTCCTGGCTGGGCGGTCGCTCCGCCAACGTATATCCCTCGTTCCATACGTAACGGTCGTTTACAGCGTCTGTACCGCCGTTCTGTTCGGCGTCGCGCTGGCGAGCGATGCGACGATTGCGCTTACCGCCTATCCGCCAGCGGAATGGCTTCTGTTTCTCGGGATGGCCATCGGGCCGGGTATCTTCGGCCACACGGTCATCAACTGGGCGTTGAAGTACGTCGAATCAAGCGTCGTCAGTGTCTCGCTCCTCGGCGAACCTCTCGGAAGTACCCTGCTCGCGCTTTTCGTTCTCGGACAGGTTCCGGGAAGCGCGACGGTTCTCGGCGGAATCGTCGTCCTCGGCGGAATTTACGTCACGGCGACTGCGACGGACGAGACCGGAGAGACGAACGAGCGAAAGGTAAAACGCGAAACCGCCGAATCAGTGGAAAAGCCGGACTGAACGCAGACGCCCGTATCAGTACTCCGGTCGTTCTTCGTACTCTATCGGGTCACGTACGCCAATGTTCTGGAACGCCTGCAGCCGGAACGCACAGGCATCACAGGTGCCACAGGCGGGTTCCTCATCGCGGTAGCAACTCCACGTATATTCGTACGGAACGCCGATTTCGGTTCCTCGTTCCGCGATGCCGGTTTTGTTCCACTCGACGAACGGCGCGACGAGGTCGATGGTCGTGTCGTCTTTCGTTCCGACGTTCACCACTTGCTGAAACGACTCGAAGAACGCCGGGCGACAGTCCGGATATCCGGAAAAATCCTCGCTGTGCGCGCCGATGAAGACGGCGTCGCAATCGTTCGCTTCGGCACAGGAAACCGCCATCGAGAGCAGATTGGCGTTGCGGAACGGGACGTAGGTGTCCGGTACCTCCTCGCTGTCCAAATCCGCGTCCTCGACGCTCATTTCGTCGTCGGTGAGACTCGACCCGCCAATGGTGGCGAGATGACTCGTTTCCACGTGGAGGAACTCGACGCCGAGTTCCTTCGCTTGCTTTTTCGCGCAGTCGAACTCCTTTCCCTCGGTTAGCTGGCCGTAGGACGTGTGCATGAAGTAGGGTTCGTATCCTCGTTCGCGCGCTTCGTAAGCCGCAGTCGCGCTATCCATTCCGCCGGAGGCCAGAATCACGGCGCGTTTTGCAGTCGGTTCGGCGGTGCTGTTGTCGGCGTCGGTCTTCGTATGTTGTGTCATGGTGGTTTCCAATCGGAAATCAGGTTCCGGGGGCGTCGTTCCACAGGCCGACGTGCAGTCGCGGCGTGTACCGGTAGTCGTACTCCATCGCCAGTTCCGCAACTCGTTCGCGATTTTCGTCCAATCGCTCGCGGGTCGCACCCTCTGGCATCAGGAGGACGTCGCTATCGCGGACGGGAGCATCGGCGGCGTCGCGGATTTTCGAAACCAGTTCTTCGATTTCTATCAAATCCGATTCGTCCGTGACGACGAACTTCAGTTGCATCTCGTAGGCGTCCGCGAACGCCGCGAGCGTGTCGGTGTCGATTCGCCGCTCTTCGTGGCGCTCGGCCCACTCGCCGTCGCCTTTCGGGTCGCGTTCCGCAGTCGGCGTCGAGGACGCAAGTTTCGGACTGATACTCGCCAAATCGACAGCCGTCTCGCTGAACAGCGTTCCGTTCGTTTCGACCGTCGTGTGATAGCCCGCGTCGGAGAGGCGGTCGAGCAGAAGACTCGTTTCGTCGTGAACCAACGGTTCGCCGCCCGTGACGACGACGTGATTCGCGTCGTAGGATTCGACTTCCTCCATGATTTCGGCAATCGTCATCTGCGCGTGCGTCGGTTCCCACGACGTGTGATAGGAATCACAGAACCAACAACGTAGGTTGCACCCACTCGTTCGGATGAAAACGCTTGGTACGCCCGCCAGCTTTCCCTCGCCCTGAAGCGAGTAAAACAGTTCGTTGATGGGAAGCGAGTGGCCTTGGGTAGTCGTACCCGTTCCCGCATCGGCGTTCACCGGCATGATTACACCGGGCCGCCGCAGAGTTCCGCGGTTTCACCCACCACCACACCGACATCGGTGACGGTGTCCGGGAGTTCCTCGCGGAGTCGGCGTTCGAGTTCCAAACTCATAACCTCGGCCGTCGGCGGGGAGTCGAATACGACGACGGCATCCGAATCACCGCTCTCCTCGAAGGCGTCAATGAGCGGGTCGTCCGCTTCCAACAGGAATCGATGATCCCACTCCAATATTATCGACGTAATCGTTCCTTTATCCACGACCCACCCTTCTTCGGTGAGTTCGCCGGTGACGGTTACTTCGATTTCGTAGTTGTGACCGTGCGGTCGGCTACATTTTCCGTCGTGATGGAGCAATCGATGGCCGGTGCTGATTCGAATCGGACGGTCGCCTCCGATGTGGAGGGTTCGTTCTGGAGATGATTCCAGTACAGGCTCGGGCATATTCGGAGATTATCAGGAGAATACTTAAGCTGTGTCACTCGAAGCTGGCGAGTGACTACAGCAATCGGCGCAGAATTCGGAGCGGAAGCGTGATGATTGCGATGACGACGTTGATTATCGAGCGAAGCACCGAGCGGATGGGGGTCAGTATCGACAGCATGGAGTAGAGATTAGTTGCAAAGAGGCTGTTCGTTGTGGTTGCAAGTGCAAGTTTATGAGAGAATTGGTAGCTCTACGAAAGTCCCAGAGCGTCCGCTTTTCCTCGTTACACTCGGAAAATGCTCCGTCAGGGATTCGAACCCTGGTCCTTGCCGTGAGAGGGCAAGATGATTGGCCGGACTACACCAACGGAGCGCATTTTTGGATAATCGCACGGACTGTTTAACAGTTGCGTTTTGGTGACACTGTGACCCGGAATGGCATATTCTGCACCGCGAACAAGCGTGACTCGAAGCATAACCTGCCAGCGAAAAAGATAGATCGTTAGCGGTCGAGCGGCGACCCGGCGGCGTCCGGTTCGTGACCGTCCAGGCTGATGATGTTTTCTCTGCCGACGCGGAGTTTGCTGATTTCGCCCTCGTCTTCCATCTCGGAGAGGAGCATGCTCACCTTGGATTTCGACCAGCCGGTTTCCTCCACGATGTTCACCTGCTTCATCCGTCCGCCGTTTTCCCGGAGCAGCTTCTTCACGCGCGCCTCGTCAGTCAGCAGCTCCTCGTCGCTAACCGCCGGTTTGGCGGCACCGCCGGTGCTCGA
This sequence comes from Haladaptatus pallidirubidus, assembly GCF_020700235.1. Lineage (GTDB taxonomy): Archaea > Halobacteriota > Halobacteria > Halobacteriales > Haladaptataceae > Haladaptatus > Haladaptatus pallidirubidus. Next base: position 3,269,348 of record NZ_CP085301.1, read on the forward strand.
TTCGGGTGTCGTCGTACCACCCCCACCGCGGGGAGTGCTCTGTGTGGACGAAAGCGAACCGAAACCACCCTGTCGCCACGCGAATACTGCGGCCAACCCGATGAGGAGGACGACGGCGGCGATGAACAGCATCATCGGCGATTGTGCGTTCGGTTCTTCGCCACCACTTCCCGGCGGGCCACCGGCTCCCGGAGCTGTCGTCCCCGTGACTGTCGTCGTTTCTTGGACGGAGTTGAACGACACCATCGGTCGTTGGTCGTTGAACTCGTACGGTCCGTTCCACGAGACGGTGTCGCTTTCCGCGAGCGTTTCGTGCGTCATATCGCGCGACTCTACCGGTTTCGCAGATTCGAATGCCATTCCCTCTTCCGATTCCACGACGAGCGATTGGTTCTCCCCGAGATAGAGACCGCCTTTGAACACGTCGCCGATAACGATGGCACCGGAATCCTGCGCGGCGAAGGAACTCCATTTGAACGACATTTCGACCACGCCGCGATTCTTATTCAGACCGCCAATGTAGGCATTTTTCGAGAAGTTTTCGGCCTTCATCACCCGCCCGGTTGCGTTTCCACCCGTGTCAGTCAATTCGACGGCGTTTTTCTGAAAGTCCGTATAGAGGTCCGTTTGTGAGTTGTTGAACTCTCGTGCAAACTCTTGGAACTGGGTTCGTTCCTGCTCGTTTGCTAAGGTTCGTTCGTACCGAAACGTCCACTGAGCAGACCCGTTGTCGTAGACCAGAATGTGAAACTCGACATCGTCGAACTCCTGGGAGGTGGTAATCGTCTGCGGAGTCGTCGGGGCATCGCTCTGAGTCGCCCCGAGTGCGGGAAGCGACCCGATGAGGAGCACCGTGATGAGGCCGACAGCCAGGAGCCGTCTCATGTACCTTATTCGTCCATGCCCGGATATAAAAGACCTTGTGACGTGCGCGCGTCAGCGAACAATGTTCCCACGTGTCATGACACGTGTTGGCATTTGCCATGTTTTCACGTTTTCCCGGGGGTCGGCGTCAAGCACGACGAGGTCTGCCCTGTAGCCCGCTTCTACCAGCCCGACGTCCGACAGGCCGAGTAGGTCTGCGGCGTTGACCGTCGCGGCTTCCAGTGCATGTTTCGGCGTCAGCCCGTATTCGACCATTAGCTCCAGTTCTTCGGGAATGTCGCCGTGGAAATTGAACGGCGTCCCGGCGTCCGTTCCCATCGCGATTTTCACGTCCGCGTCGAGCGTGTACTCGAACGCGTCTCCCATCGCGTTTGCGGCTTCTTCGCCTTTCTCGACGGCATACTCGGGGATCCCTGCTTCGACCCCTTCGGTCAATATGCCGTCCGATGCTTTGACGGTCGGCACCCAGTAAGTCCCCTTTTCGGCCATGAGTTCCGCCGCCTCCCTATCCATGAAGGTTCCGTGTTCGACGCTCGAAATACCGGCACGGACGGCGTTTTTGATACCTTCGGTTCCGTGGGCGTGGGCCGCCGTCGGAACGTGTTTCGCACTCGCAGCCTCGACGAGTGCGGTCAGTTCGTCCTCGCTCAGTTCGGGTGCCCCGGTAATCGCGCCGTCCGTGAGGACGCCTCCGGTCGCCATACATTTGATAACGTCCGCACCGCGTTTGAGCTGTTCCCTGACCGCTTTCGTGACCTCGACAGCGCCGTCCGCTTCGCGCCCGAACCAATGGCCGTGTCCGCCGGTCATTACGATGTTTTCGCCGCAGGCGACCACTCGCGGGCCATCGATGACGCCTTCATCGACCGCGTCACCTGCGTCGATTGCGAGCGATCTCGGCGCGCCGAGATCGCGAACAGCCGTAACGCCCGCTTCGAGCGCCGACCTGAGGTTTGCGGCCGCGCGGTAGGCGAGCATGGTTTCGTTCTCGTCCACGGTAGAGGTCACGTCCGGCCGTCCGTCCATCATCAGATGAACGTGTGCGTCGATGAGACCCGGCGCGACGAACTTCCCACTCACGTCGATTTCCTCGTCGGCGTCGGGTGCGTCCCCCACGGAGACGATTGTTCCGTCTTCGATTGCCACGTCGGCTTCCCTGAGTCCGTTTGCATCCACCACATCCGCACCGCGGAGTACGAGCATTACGCACCATGTTACTCGCTTCCAAGAAAACTGTCCGGGTCGCGGCAGTGAGAACGACGAAATCGGTGGTAATCGATAACGACGGGGAAAGAACGAACCCCTCCGGCGGAGAACGGAAGGTATGACAGAGACACCACTCTCCGGAAAGAGCGCGCTGATAACGGGTGCGAGTTCGGGTATCGGGCGGGCCACTGCCCACGCTCTCGCACGAGACGGAGCGCGCGTTGCGCTCTCGGCGCGGCGCGAAGAACGGTTGAACGAGATTGCGAAAACCCTCGAATCGGAACACGACGCCGAAACGCGCGTCTGTCCCGCGAACGTGCGCGACGAAGACGCAGTGGCGTCGATGGTCGAAAAAACGGTATCCGAGTTCGGCGGTCTGGACATTCTCGTGAACAACGCCGGACTCGCACGCGGCGAACGGGTGGACGACCTCTCGACCGAGGAATTCCGAACGATGCAGGAGACGAACGTGGACGGCGTCTTTTTCGCGACGAGAGCCGCACTTTCCCACCTCCGCGAATCGGGTGGTAATCTTATCTTCGTTGGCAGTTTTGCGGGGCAGTATCCGCGTCCGTTCAATCCAGTCTACGCCGCGACGAAGTGGTGGGTTCGCGGGTTCGCACACAGCCTCGAAGGGCAGGTTGGGGACGACGACGTGGCGGTCACAGTGGTCAATCCGTCAGAAGTGCGCACCGAGTTCGGCTCCGCGTACGGCGAATCGTTCGAAGAGCGATTCGCCGAGGGTGAGGTGACGGAACCGGAAGAAGTCGCGGACGCCATCGCCTTCGCGGCGAAGATGGAACATTCGACCGTCAGCGAACTCGACGTGTATCGCCGGGACAAGTTCGCCAGTTTTTGATGCGTTCCGGGTACTAATCACCGAAGCGCGTCGGCCACCTTCTCGATCGGGTGCGGCGGTTCCGAACCCTGCGAGTCGCTGAGTTGCGTTCGACAGGACGCGCCGGGCGCGACGACTTCGGTTCCGTCGCTTCCTTCGACTTGGTCGAACAGGATGGAACCCACCGCCTTGCTCATCGAGTAGTGTTCGGCTTCGTAACCGAAACTGCCCGCCATGCCACAGCAGCCCGAATCGAGGGCGTCAACGTCGTACCCCGCTCTGCGAAGGACGCCGACCGCGTGATGGTCTTTTTTCGTCGCCTTCTGGTGACAGTGGCCGTGGTAGGTTAGCGATCCGTTTCCGGCGAGGGACAGCTCGAAATCGAACCGGCCGAGATACTCGCAAATTCCGTACGCGTTCGCGGCGAGTCGCTCGGCTTCGGTTCGGAGGCCGCCAGCCTCCGGGTCGGCGGTGCGCGGTTCGGTGTACTGGCCGCTAGACGAGCCGGATGCCTCGCTCGCGGGGAGCAAATCGAGGTAATCCGACTGAAACATCACGGCGTCGGACGGTTCGACGACGACGACGTCCCACCCGTCTCTTACGAAGGGCGCGAGCACCGAGACGTTCGTCTCGGCTCGCTCGCGTGCTCTATCGAGGAAGCCCTTGGAATGAGCCGGTCGGCCGCTCGCCGTCACGTCGTCTGGAATCCGAACGTGGACGCCCGCGGATTCCAGTACCTTGACTGCGGCCTTTCCGGCGTCGGGATGGTTGTAGTTCGTGTAGGTGTCCGGAAAGAGCAGGACGCGACGCGTCGCGTCCTGCTCGGAGACGTGCGCACCACCGCGGCTCTCGAACCAATCTTCGAGGCTCTCCTGGTGGAATTTCGGCAGGCTTCGCTCGCGGGCGATTCCGAGGACTTTCTCGGCGAGAAAACGGGAACCGGGGAGGTTCGTCGCCCAGTTCGAAACCGGGGCGAATTTGCTTCCGAGCGCCGAAAGCTGGTCGATGTTCGCAAAGATTCGGTCGCGGATGCTCGCGCCGTGCCGTTCGTGGTGTTCGTGTTCGACCTCGGCCTTGAGCTTCGCCATATCGACGCCCGAGGGACAGTCGCGAGCACACCCTTTACAACCGATACAGAGGTCGAGTACCTCGTGCATGAACTCCGCGTCGAACTGCTCGTCTTCCGAAAAATCGCCGCTCATAGCCTGTCGGAGCATGTTCGCCCGTCCGCGCGTGCTCGTGATTTCCTCGTCCGCCGCGCGGTAGGTCGGGCACATCACGCCGCCGGTCGTCTCCTGCCCGCCGCGACAACCGCCACAGCCGTGACAGAGTTCGACCATCCCCTGAAAACCGTTCTCGTTCTGCCAATTGAGGGTCGGGTCGAATCCCGAGTCGAACTCGTAGTCGGGCGAGAATCTGAGGTTTTCGGTCATATCCACGTCGCCACAGACCTGTCCGGGGTTGAGAAGCCAGTCCGGGTCGAAAGCGGATTTGAGATCACGGAAGACGCCCCAAACGTGGTCGCCGTACAGCTTTCGGTTCCACTGGGTTCTTGCGCGCCCGTCGCCGTGTTCGCCCGAGACGCTCCCGCCGTACTCGACCACGAGGTCGGTCACGCCGTCCGCGATGGCTTCCATCTGATTCACCCCCGCCGGACTTTTGGTGTTGATGAGGGGTCGAATGTGCAGACACCCTGGCCCGGCGTGCGCGTAAAAGCTGGCGAAGGTGTCGTTCTCTTCCAATACCCGTTGGAAATCCTCGACGTACTCTGGCAGGTTTTCCGGCGGAACCGCGGCGTCCTCGATGAACGAGATGTGCTTCGCGTCGGACGTTCGGGAGAGCAGAATCGGAAGGCCTGATTTTCGGAGCTTCCAAAATCGCGCGCGTTCTGCTTTGTCGTGGGCTTCCATCGCCGACAGTGCGGTTTTTCCTTCGCGGTCGTCGCGTAGTTTCGCCACTTTTTCGTGCCCGTCCTCGTCGTCCTCCGCGTAGAACTCCACGAGCAGAACCGAGTCGGTACCTTCGGGCAACATCTCGACCACGTCGCGGAACTCCTCGGTGTCGCGGGCGAGCGAGATGAGTACGTCGTCCAGCACTTCGACCGCGGACGGTTCGTGGTCGAGAATCGGAGCCACGTCCCCCATCGCGTCGATGAGGCTGTCGTAAGTGAGAAGCGCCATCGACTTCGTTTCCGGAATCGGTTCGAGGCTGACGGTCGCTTCCGTGATTATCGCCAGCGTTCCCTCGCTTCCCGCGAGCAGTCTGGCGACGTTGACCGTCTCATCCCCGCTTTCCGCCACCAATCTGTCCAGATTGTAGCCCGAAACGTTGCGTTTTAACTGCGGAAACACGTCCCGAATCGCATCGGATTCCTCCTCGATGAGACGCAGGATTTCGGCGTAGATTCGCGCTTCGAGGTTGGATTCGGCTTTCGATTCCAACTCGCTTCCACCCGCGGATTCGGAGTCGCCAGGCGACTCCAAATCCGCCTTCTCTCTCAGTTCGGCCATCGTGAGTTCGCCGAATCGCGTCACGGTTCCGTCCGCGAGGACAACTTCGCACTCCTCCACGTAGGCGTCCGTCTTGCCGTATTTCAGCGAATGAGAACCCGTCGAATTGTTCCCGATGGCCCCGCCGAGCGCGCTTTTGTCGCCCCACGCGGGGTCGGGCGCGAACTTCAACTCGCGGTCGGAAAGCGCTCGATTCAGTTCGCCGAGGACGATGCCGGGCTGGGCGCGAGCGGTGCGCTTTTCGGGGTCAAAATCGAGCAACCCGTCCATGTGCCGGGTGAAATCCAGCACGACGGCTTCGTTGACCGACTGCCCGGCCAGACTGGTTCCGCCGCCGCGCGGCAGAACGGGGATTTCGCGCTCCGCGCAATAGGACATCACCGTGGAAACGTCGGCGGTGGATGTCGGGAAAACGACGCCAATAGGAGTTACTTCGTAGGCGCTCGCGTCCGTCGCGTACAGTTGTCGAGAGTATTCGTCGAAGCGGACTTCGCCCTCGACCCGTGCTTCGAGGTCGGAAACGAGTCCGGGGCGTTTCACGGTCTCGTCGTGGTAGTCGTAGTTCGACCGGTCGTCGCGGGCCGGGTCGTTCGCGTCGTCCACGTCACCCGTGTCGCGTGTTGCCATGCGGGAGCGTAGGGAGAGCGGGGCGAAAAATGATGCGGGGAATCAGGCTTGTCTCGCGGTGGGCGAAAGCGAACGTACGACAGCGAACAACGTGTCGCGTTTCAGCAGGGCGAATCCGGCGAAAATCGCGCCGAAACCGACGAGCGTCGTCGTCGCGACCAATTGGCCGAACAGCGCCCACGTGAGGACGGTCGCGACCACGGGTTCGAGATAGGCGACGAGATTGAGTTCTGTCGGGCCGATTTCGTCGAGCAGGTGGAAGTAGAGCAGGAACGCGACGACGCCGGAGATGATGGTCAAGTACACCAGCGAAGCGATGGCAGGGAACGACCAGTCGATTGCGGTGTGGGATTCGCCGCGCGCGTTACTCAGAACGTGGAGTAGTCCGGAACCGACAATCATCGCCCAACCCTGTAGCGCGGGGAGCGAGAGTTCGGTTTCGAGCGGTTGGGTGAGAACCGACCCGAGGGCGAACGAGACGCCGCCGAGGAAGACGAGAGCGATTCCGACGACGCCGACGGAGAGGAAGTTCTCCGGGTTCGGGTCGGCGACGATGGCGACGCCCGCGACTCCGAAGGCGAATCCGAGAATCCCGAGGGGAGTGATGTGTTCGTCGGCGAGCATCGCGCTGGCGAAGACGGCGGTCAGGACGGGAGTGAGACTGATGATGACCGACGCGAGCGCGCCGGGGACGTGCTGTTGGCCGAGATAGAGGAACCCGTGGTGACCCGCGATGATGAACACGCCGATGGCCAAAATCGAAAGTATATCCGCTCTACTCCGTGGTTTCCAGCGGTCGGTCGACGCGATCGCGTAGCCGAGAATCGCTAGACCGGCCACGTCGTATCGAAGCGCGGCGAACAGAATCGGCGGGAAGTGGTGGAGGCCGACTTCGATGGAGACGAACGACGCGCCCCAGAAGCCGGCGAGTAATACGAATAATACCTCGGTTCGTGGTAGGAGTCTACCAACTTTAGACGTAATCATGTATTTCTATTCAACTCTATTCGTTAGGGGGTTGTTAAATCCTTCTACAACATTATAGTTCGATACTGATTCTCAGGCAATATCTACAATTCATCTGGGAGCAATATCCCTTCAATTTCTATTTCGTGGGATTCAGCGGAAGACAGTGAGCCACAATCCCACGGATAAAATCCAGATGTTAAGTGTCGGCACCGACAATGCAGGGCAATGGACGAGCGCGACGTTACACTGCTCAAGGCGATTTCGGACTTGGAAACCGGAAGCCCGGAAAAACTCCACGAGGAAACCGGCATTCCGGTTTCGACCATCCACTATCGGTTGAACAACCTCAGGGACGCGGGCGTCATCGAAAACGACCTCTACGACATCGATTTGGAGGCGTTCGGCCTCGGCGTCACAGTCGTCGTCGAAGTGTTCGCCGACTATACCGGATCGTACGCCGATTTTGGCGAGAAGATTCTCGCCATCGAAGGCGTTACGCAGGCCTACTTCACCATGGGCGAGACGGATTTCATCGTCGTCGCACATCTCACCGGGCGCGAGATGGTCGAACGACTCATCAGCGACTTCGAGAGCATCGAAGAGGTAGACCGGACGAACTCGACGTTCGTCATTTCCACGCTTCGGGATTCCCATCGCGTCCTTCAGAGCTACAGTTTGGACACGCTGGTCGAGGAACTCGCCGAGGAGTGAGAACGAGAGCGTTCACGATGGGTTGAGAGAGAACGGAACGAAAACCGGAAATCCACCCTCGTTGTACGGCCACACGACCACCCATGATTCGAAACATCGCGGCGGGCGTCCAATCGTTCACCAGCAACGCGTTTCTCGTAACCGGCGAGCGGCGCGTGCTAGTCGATACGGGTGCGAATTTCGACGCCGTCGGCGAAGTCGAAACCCTGGTGGACGGCTTGGACGCAGTCGTCCTCACGCACACGCACCCCGATCACGTCGGCAACCTGCAATCCGTGAAGGACGCCTTCGACGTGGAGGCGTACGGATTCGACACTCGGCAGTCCGGCGTGGACGTCGCAATCGAGGACGAACAGACGGTGACGCTCGGCGACGACGACTACCTCGCGCTCCATACGCCGGGGCACAAAAACGACCACCTCTGTTTCTACGCGGAATCGGCGGGAATTCTGTTCGCCGGCGACCTCATCTTCCAGAACGGGAGTTTCGGACGAACCGACCTCGAAGAGGGTGACCGAGAGGCGCTCATCAAGAGCATCGATCGCGTGGCCGTCGTGACGGACGAGGAATTAAAAGAGATGCACACCGGCCACGGGCCGAGTGTCACGACGAATCCGTACCACGACATCGAACTCGCGGGGAAGGCAGCGCGGATGTACTAAGAGAATAATCGGAACTCAAAATCCCTATCGAAGCGCTTCGTACGCGCGCTCGTACACCGCCGCGGTTTTTTCCGGCTCGGCGCGCTCCGCCTTCGTCAGTGGTTCGAGCGCGCGTGTTTCCCTGGGATCGAGCAGGCTCACCACGTCTTCGACGCGCTTCTCGAGCGACCCGTCCCGGGCACTGTTGTCCGCAACTTCGCACGCTTTCGCGTAGCGCGCGCCGTCGTATACTCGGAGTCTGCGGGGTTCGACCACGGCAACGGTGTCGAATTCGATACCCTGAATCGGTCGGGCGATGTCGCTGTAGGATTCCACGACGGCGGGGTTTTCTCCGCCGATTCGCTCCGCCAGCGCGTGAAAGTGGGGAAGATAGCGACGTTCGGTTTGGTCGTTCAGTTCCGAAATCGATTCGACGGTGACCGCGTCGGACAACGGAAGATTTTCGCGGACGATTTCCGGAAGGTCGGTCGTTCCGTTGACGACGAATCCCCCGCCGACGCGGTCGACGAGAAATTCGCGGTGAGTCTGGCCGAGCAGACCTTTTCCCTTCCCCGGTGCGGGCCACCAAAGTCGGTGAACCGGATTCACGTCTTCTGGGGCGTGGTCGCCCGCGCTCGCGTCCGCGAGCCGGACCGAATCCTTGCCGTAGAGTCTTCCCTCGGAGATGGCCGTCATGGCGTCGTCGTGGTCGAACCAGAGATCGTTGCCAGCGCGTGGTTTGAACCCGACGGCGTCGAGGTGTGAAAGCAATCCGACCGTGAACGTCGTTTTGCCCGCATCCACTCGGTCGCTTCCCGCGACGAGAATCGTCATGTCTTCAGGCCGTAGTAGCCGGGTTCGTCGTCGCTCGGCGGTTCCGCGACGACGAGCTCGTCCGCGTTGACCATGACCCACGGAATCGCCCAATCGAGCAGAATATCTTCCGTCTCGACGCCGATTTCGGCGTCGGGATCGAGTCCTTGCAGTAGTCGCGCAATTTCGTACACGCTGTACATCGTGTCGCCGTCGAGCAGTTCGTCCGGTTGGTAGAAATCGCAGGGATACAACTGCTCGAAATCGTCCTTCGGTTTCGGCATACGTGGGAGTACGTCCCTACCGGCGTAAAACCTCACGAATCGACGGTGAGCTACCGAAAATATTCTTACATATATTTGTAAATATAAAAATTAATAAATATAACCGAGTTTTTATAATAGAGCGTTCAAGATAATGGATGACATGCGCGAGGAGCAGGTGAGCGAGACGAAAGCAGCGCTCGTATCGGCATTTGCCGAATTTGGCGGCGAAAAATTACGAGACATCTGGCTGTTCGACCAATCTGATTTCGAAATGCTGTATCTCCGCGACGACGTCGCGGACAAACTCGATGAGATAGATGTCTCGAAGTTCGTCGATAACGAGCGATTCGGGTTCGTCACTCGAGACACCTACGACCAGTTGTACTACGCGTCCTATCAGTACACGGTTCGGGGATTCGACGATTTCGAACAGTTTCGGATGTTCTTCGCGGACGACGAACGAAACGTGGGAGTGTTCGCCAGCCTCGACCTCCAACCGAGCGGTCACGACTACGAATCGCTCTTTCGGCACGTCACCGACATCGCGTCCGGCTACGACGTGCCGACGGTAGCAGCGACGGAATCCGAACGTTGGAACAGATAACAGTTCGCTACAGCAGTCGCTCGTGGATTTTCCGCGCGAAAAATATCGGTTGATTTGGCCCGTTATTCGAACCGCGGCGCGACGTTTTCGTACTGGTCGGCAACCTCGTCCCAATCGACGACCTCGAAGAAGTTGTCGATGAAGTCGCCGCGGTCTGGACCGTAGTCGTAGTAGTAGGAGTGTTCCCACACGTCGAGCGCGAGAATCGGGTGGCTACCCCAGAGTGCACCCTGGTCGTGTTTGTCAACTTTGACATTGCGAAGCTGTTTTGCGACCGGGTCGTACACGAGAAGCGCCCAGCCACCTGCGGCGCTCGCGGCAGCCTCGAACTCGCCCTTCCAACCCTCGTAGGAACCGAAGTCCTCCTCGATGCGGTCGGCGAGTTCGCCCTCGGGTTCGCCGCCACCGTTCGGATCCATGTTGTCCCAGAAGAGGGTGTGGAGGTAGTGTCCACAGCCGTTATGGGTGACATTACCCAGCGCACCCGCGGTGCTGGAGTAGTCGCCGGATTCGCGGTTCTCCGCGAGGGTTTCCTCGGCACTGTTGAGGCCGTTTACGTAGCCCTGATGGTGCGTGTCGTGGTGCCATTCGAGCACCTGCTCGGAGATGTGGGGTTCCAGCGCGTCGTAGTCGTACGGAAGCGGTGGCAGTTCCGCGTTCGATTGTTCTGGCATATGTGTATACCTCCGTCAAATACATCTCACCACTCGCTGTTAAACCTTGAGGAGAAGTTCGCTAACACATGGCACGATATTCCGGCAAAAAAGACCCCTTTGCGGCGGTTTGCGGCGATTACATGCTTTGCGCCGCGTCGAATCGCTCCGCCACGTCGTCCCAGTTCACCACGTCCCAGAAGTTGTCCACGTACTCGCCCCGGTTGTTCTCGTACTGGAGGTAGTAGGCGTGTTCCCACACGTCCAGCACGAGCAGGGGTTCGCCCATCGGACTCTGATTCTGGTGGTTCTCGACCATGGTTACGATGGGTTTGTCCGCCACGAAGTCGTACAGTAACATCCCCCATCCGGAGCCTTCGACGCCCTTCGCCGCCGCCGAAAAGTGGCTCTTGAACTGGTCGAAGCCGCCGAAATGCTCGTCGATCGCGTCGGCGAGGTCGCCGCCGGGTTCGCCGCCGCCATCCGGGGACATGTTCTCCCAGAAGACGCTGTGGTTGATGTGTCCCGAGAGGTTGAACGCGAGGTTACGTTCGACTCCCTTCACGTCCCCCCACTCGTCGTTTTCGCGCATCTGCTCCAGTTTGTCGAGCGCCGCGTTCGCTCCATCGACGTACCCTTGGTGGTGTTTGTCGTGGTGCAGTTCCATGATTCGCGCGTCTATCGCCGGTTCCAGTGCGTCGTAGTCGTACGGTAACTCCGGTAGTTCGTAGGTTGCCATAATAACCCCCGTCAACTGGTCAACGGTGGTCGTGTTAAGTGTTGAGGCAAACGACAGCGGGAGCGTTTGAGACGTATCTGGTGAGCAAATTTGCGATGGAATTTTCGCGAACCACCAGGCCCGCCCAACTCTCGTGAAAATTTCGAAATAACACTGTTCGCTATTATTCTCTACTCCCGAACTATCCTTTCGCGTTTTCGAACATCGAAATCGCATCTTCACGCCGTTCCGAATGGTCTACGATGGGGGCAGGGTAGTCGGGTGCGAGGTCGGTGCGCTCCGCTTCGTCCAGGTCGTTCCACTCGTGAATCTTCTTCGAGGGAACGTCTTGCAGTTCCGGAACGAACCGTTTGATGTACTCCGCGTCAGAATCGAACCGTTCGCCCTGCGTCATCGGGTTGAAAATCCGGAAATAGGGTTGGGCGTCCGTCCCGGTCGAGGCGGCCCACTGCCACCCGCCGTTGTCGTTTGCAGTGTCGTGGTCGGCCAACTTTTGGCGGTACCAGTCGTATCCCTCGCGCCAATCCACGAGCAAGTCTTTCGTTAGGAAGGTGGCGACAATCATCCGGACGCGGTTGTGAACCCACGCCTCCTCGCGTAGTTGGCGCATTCCGGCGTCCACGATAGGGTAGCCCGTTTCCCCGTCCTTCCACGCTTGCACGCCCTCGGGGTCGTCGCGCCACGCGATGTCGTACTGATAGTCCTTGTAGTTCTCCACGACCACGTCGGGCCGGTTGTCGAGAACGTGCGCGTAGAAATCGCGCCACGCGAGTTGGCGCTGGAAGCCATCGACGGAATCTGCGTCTGCCTCGGTTTGGGCGTCGTTCTTCGCCTGCTCCGTCGTCTCCCATACCTCACGAATTCCGATGGTACCGAACTTGAGATGCGGAGAGAGGCGAGAAGTACATTCCTGAGCCGGGTAATCGCGCTTCTCGTCGTAGGAGTACACGTCGCCATCGCAGAACGCGGCAAGGAGTTCCCGGGCGGTTTCCGCCCCCGCCGGGGGAATCTCGGCTACCGGTTCCTCGAAGCCAAGGTCGGCGAGGGTCGGCAAGTCGCCGCTTTCCACGTCGGTGAGTTCTGCCACTTCCATCTCACCAACGTCAACGACTTTCCCCGGTGCGCCGAACGACTCGCCCTTCCCCCGGTCGCGCCATTTCTTCCAGAAGTAAGTGAAAACCGAGTAGTAGTCGCCTTGATTCGTCGTGATGCTTCCGGGGGTGTGGAGCAGGGAATCGTGGAAGCTTTGGCAAACGATTCCGTCCTCGTCCAGCGCATCCCGTACTTCGGCATCACGGCGTTTTGCCAGCCCGGAGTAATCGCGATTCCAGACCACTCGTTCGGCGCCGAGTTCCGCCGCGATTCGTGGAAGCTCCTCCCGCGGGTCGCCGTGAGCGACCAGTAAGTCGCCACCTCGTTTGCGGTACGACTCGCGGAGCGATTCGAGTGCCGAGAGCATATACGAGACGCGCGGCGGGGCGGCGTGTCCGAGTACCTCGCGGTCGAAGACGAACACAGGAACGACGGGGTCGCCCGACGAGAGCGCCCGGTTGTCTTCGACCCGAAGGTCGCGACGATGCCAGTGAAGATTCATGGTGGGCGAACGACGAGCAGCCCCTTAAGCGGCGAACCCAATTTGTGGGGTTCGCCCCGGACAGCAGTTCAGCACGACAGTTACACCGTTTCCGAACGCCAGTTCCGCGCACGATTTTCAGTGAGGTTTTATGACAGTAGTCCTCGTTACAAACCACCATGGTAAATCTTATCGCGTCTGTTGCCAACACGGTTTCTGACCACCCGGACGAACCGGCCATCGTCACCGACGACCAGACGCTGACCTACGAAGACCTGTGGGCACAGATCAGCGGCTTCGCTGGCGGACTCGCGGAGCGTGACGTCGGCGAGGACGACCGAGTCGCCGTCTACCTGCCGAACGTTCCGCAGTTCGTCGTCGCGTTCCACGGGACGCTCATGGCCGGCGGCGTCGTGGTTCCGATGAATCCGCAGTACCGAGCGCGCGAAATCAGCCACCTGCTCGCGGACAGCGGCGCGAAAGTCGTCGTGACGCTCCCCGACCTCGTCCCCTTCGTGGAGGAGGTTCGGGATGAGACGGATGTCGAACACGTCGTCACGCTCGGCACGGAGGGCGGCATTTTCTTCGGCGACTTCCTCGCCGAGGGCGACGGCGAAATCGCGGAGAGGGCGGACGACGACCTCGCGGTGCAACCGTACACAAGCGGAACGACAGGCACCCCGAAAGGTGTGGAACTCACGCACGAAAACCTCACGTCGAATGCGGAGGCCTCCGCGGAACTGGTTCCCGGCGGAATCGGAACCGACGACTCCCTGTTGGGCGTGCTCCCGCTGTTCCACATCTACGGCATGACAGTCTGTATGAACGGAACTCTGTTCCGCGGCGGAGCGTTCTATCCCCTGCCGACGTGGGATGCACAGCAGGCCCTCTCCGTGGTCGAGGATGCCGAACTGACGATAATGCACGGCGTGCCCGCGATGTACAACGACGTGATAAATCAGCCGAACGCAGCGGAGTTCGACCTGTCGTCCCTGCGACTTGCCGGGGTCGGCGGGGGCGGCATTCCCATCGAAGTGCTCCGGCGGTTCGAGGAACTGTACGACGCGAAAATTTACGAGGGCTACGGCCTGACCGAGACGAGTCCGGTCACGCATTTCAACACCCCCGAGGACGGCCGACGAGTCGGCAGTATCGGAACCACGATTCAGGGCGTCAGCGCCCGCGTCGTGAACGGGGAGTTCGAAGAACAACCGCCCGTCGCCGAGGGGCCGCTTGCGGAAGGCGATGCGGAGTTGGACGACGTAACGGGTGAAATTGTCGTCGCCGGGCCGAACGTGATGCAAGGCTACGCCGGACTCCCGGACGCCACCGACGCGGCGTTCACCGAAGCAGACGAAAGACGCTGGTTTCACACCGGCGACATCGGTTACTGGGACGAAGACGGCTTTTTCTACGTCGTTGACCGCAAGAAACACATGATAAACACCGCGGGCTACAACGTCTACCCGCGGGAAGTCGAAGAACTCCTCTTCGAACACGAGGCCGTAGCCGATGCGGCGGTGGTCGGGATTCCCGACGACCGCCGGAACGAGACGGTGAAAGCCTTCGTCGTCCCGGTTCCCGACGCGGACATCACGGTCGACGAGATTCAGGAGTTCTGTCTGGACAAGCTCGCGGCGTACAAGCATCCGCGAGAAGTCGCGTTCGTGGAGGAACTGCCGCGGACGACGACCGGAAAGGTACAGAAGTTCGAATTGGTCGAACAGGGATAGTTCCGCGCGAATAGACAGAACGGGGACGTTACTTTTCGGTCGCGACAGGTTCCGCTGTGTCCTCGTCCGTCTGCCAGCGAAGCGTCACCGTCCACTCCGATTCGTGGTCCGAAAATGACGGTCGTTCGACCAGTTCTATTTTTCCGGTCGGTTTGGGGAGTCTGTCGGCATCTCCCGTTTCTGATGGTCGCATCCCCTCGTAGCGACCGGTGAGCTCCTCGCGGAGGGAGCGAAGGTACGTCGCAAGCTCGTCGCGGCTCAGGGACGCTTCGCGTTCGACGTGGTCGTTCGTCGTGCTCCCGTCGGTCGTCCCGGGAACGCTGGCGGTGTGCCCGCCGATAACGGAGTTGATAACCGCGCCCAGGAGAAGGACGAGTCCGGAGAAGTAGAGCCACGTGATAACGACGATGACGCCGCCGAAGAGGCTGGCGGAGCCGTCACCTTTGAACGTCAGATACACCTGAAAGAGCGCCTGCAGCCCGGCCCATCCGACCGCCGCAAAGACGGTTCCGGGGATGACTTGTTTCCAATCGAGTTCTGCGTCGGGAAACAGGTAGTACATTGGGAAAAACGCGATAATCAGGCCTGTAACGAGCACCAGCGGCGTCAGCAATCCGAGATACGGAATCGTATCCGAGAACGCGCTGAACACGGCGCTGGCGGCGACCGTGGCGATGATGGCCACCGTGAGTCCGACGAGAACGACAGCCGCATCTTTCAACTGGTCAGTGAGGGAGTTCTCCGATTCCGTGTCGTAAATCTCCGAAAAGGCGGTGTCGAGCCCGCGGAATATCTTCAGCGACCCCCAAACGAGAACGACGAGTCCGATGAACGAGGCACCGGTCGCGGCCGTTCCGCCCTCGAACACCTGCGCGATGACGTTCGCAATCGGCTTCGGGAGCGAACTGTTCGCAACGTCGATGATTCTGTTTTCAAGTCCGCCGCCGACAACGGTGGCAACGAGGAGGAGGAGCAGTAGTATCGGCACGAGCGAGACGAACGCGTTGTAGGCGATGCCCGCCGCCAAGAGGGTCACGTTCTTCTCCGAAAAGTCGGAGGCGACCCGCTTCCCGGTCGTCACAACTCCGTCGAGGCTGGTCATGGGACCCCGTCAACGAGAACCCTAAAGATAGGTGTGGCCGGTCGAACTCGTACCGGCGACGGAACGATTCCCTACCATCCCAACCGAATCTGGCCCTCGTAATACTCTCGCGCTCGTCGAATCTTTTGGAACAGATAGCCGCCGACGAGCCCCGCAAAGACGAGGACGTAGACGAGCAACCAAAACAGCGCATCGCCGCCCACAACCGACGCCAGCGTTTCGGTGACGACTCCCGCCGTCGAGTTGTAAAAGCCGTGAAGAATGGCGGGTATAGCGATTCCCTTGACGATTATCGGCCCGCGGTTGGCGGGGACGATCTTCGCCAGTCCGAGGTAGTAGCCCGAGATCGCCGCCCAGAGAACGTGGTTCGGCCCGACGATTGCCCGCGTCACCGCGACCCCCGAAACCGTAACCGCAGTTCCGACCCCGCCGTTCATCTCCACCGACCCCACGACGTAGGTGAGGTTTTCGATGGTCGCAAAGCCGAGCCCGGCCATCGCGCCGTACACCGCGCCATCGACCGCGGTTTGAAAATGCGGCGTTCTGTAGGCGTGAAATCGAACCGCGAGCCATTTGACGGTTTCCTCGACCGGTCCGACGATGAGGAAGAAAAATGGAACAATGGCGAGGACGCCGACTCCGAACCCCGACAGCACGGACGCGCCGACCGTGTTAATAATCGCGGCGAACGCCGCGAACACGACGCCGAGGAGGAACGTGACGACGAGCGTCGGGAGCGGTTCCCGTTCGGTCGGATCGGCCCGCCAGATGTACCCTGCGAGCAGGAGCGCGGGAATCACGGACAGGAAGGAAAACACCCCGAGCAGTGGGCGTTCGACGACCGTCGCACCCACCAGTGCGAGTTCGACGACGACGAACGTCAGCGCGACGACGACTGTCAGTCCACGAGTTGTCCCCGCGAGCAGTCGGTAGAGGCGGAGCGCGAGTCGGTCGGTCCTCGTTCGCGGCTCCCACGATTCGATGTCGTAGGAGTCCTCTCGACTCTCGATTCTGTTCTCGGGTTCGTCCATCACGGACGCTACGTGCGCCAGATGCAAATCGGTTGTTGCGGTCGGTGAGGTATCACTACGGACGATTACGTGGTGTCGGATTCGACCAACGCGCTTCGGTCCACGGTCGAAAACGAATCGTGGCCGGAGAGCGCGAGCGTCAAATCGAGGTCGGCGAGGAAGTTCCGAAGGACTTCCCGAACGCCCGCTTCGCCGTCGATTGCGAGACCGTACACGTAGGGTCGTCCGAGTAGAACCGCGTCCGCACCGAAGGCAATCGCCCGGAAGGCGTCCGCTCCCCGGCGGACGCCGCTGTCGAACAGCACGGGAACCTCGTCATCGACTTCGTCAACGACATCCGGGAGGGCGGAGAGCGCGCCAATCGCGCCGTCAACTTGCCGTCCGCCGTGGTTCGAAACGACGAGACCGTCCACGCCCCGTTCGACCGCCTTCCGGGCGTCCTCCGGGTGGAGGATGCCCTTCAGCACGATTGGTAGATCGGTGTGCTCGCGGAGGAAATCGAGGTCGTCCCACGTGAGGCTCGGGTCGCCGAAAATTTCGGTGAACCGCCACACTGCGGCGTTCGGGTCGTCCTCCAGCGGCGCGTCCAGTGACTCTCGAAACGCGGGATCGCTGAAGTAATTCGCCACGCCCTCCCGGTCGAGGAAGGGGAGATAGGCGTGTTTCACGTCGCGTTCCCGCCAACCCATAATCGGCGTATCCAGCGTGACGACGATGGCTTCGAACCCCGCCTCTTCCGCCCGTCGGAGGAAACTCGCTGTCACGTCGCGGTCGGTGCTCCAATAGAGTTGGAACCAACCGAGGGCGTCGTCGAGTTCGTCGGCCACATCCTCCATTGTTTCCGACGATGCCGAACTCAGAACGAGCGGAACGTCCACATCCGCGGCGGCCCGCGCGGTAGCGAGTTCGCCCTCCTCGTGGATGATGGACTGGACGCCGATGGGGGCAAGTAAGAGAGGAACCGGAAGTTCTCGCCCGAACAGTTCGACCGACAAGTCGCGCTCTTCCACGTCCCGAAGCATTCGGGGAACGATACGCCACCGGTCGAACGCCCGGCGATTTTCGTCCTTCGTGCTTTCTGCGCCCGCCGACCCCGCAACGTAAGCGTGGGCTTCCGGCGAGAGCGATTCGCGGGCGAGTTCGGCGAGTTTCTCGTGCGACGTGGGTAGTTCCGGCGTTTGGTCGGCGAGCATCCCGCCAGCGTACACTTCTCGCTGCCGATTCGGGCCGTAGGGTTCCGAAGGATCGCTCATGCAATAGATGATAGGTTCACAACAATTATACCTTTTTCCGGAGCCACCAGGCGAGAACGCCGATGACGAAGGCAATTCCGACGTTCGTGAGCAGTCCGAGAAGTCCGATTCCGACCGCCAGCGAACGGTCGTCGGTTCGAAGTCCCGCGCGCCCGAGTTCGACCGCGACGAGGAGGAGGACGACGCCCAACACCGAGAGCGGGAACGCCGAAACGAGATGCACAGCGAAAACCGCCGCGAGGGCGTACAGACAGCCGAGAACGAGATTCGCGGTGGCGGTTCGCGCGCCGAAGGTGTACTTCCCGGCGACGCCACCGCTTCCGTGGCACATCGGAATCGCGCCGAACGGCACCGCGAGGAGGTTCATCACGCCCATGCTGGTCGCCAGTTCGTCCGGAGAAACCTCGGCGTCGAGCAGATCGGAAAAGAGGAGCGAGGTCGCGACCGCCGCGTTTCCGACCGTCATGGCCAACTGCCCGGCGGTCGCCGAAAGGACGCCCGAATCGAGCTCCGGGGCGCGAGGGAGGGCGACGGAAATCGCCGGGACGTTCGCCGTCGGCAGTCCGACGCGGAACCCGGCGAGTGCGAACCCGAGCGCGAGAATCACGAGCGCGCCGGATTTCCGATAGCCCGCTCCGGCGACGACGATTGCAACGCCGAGCGCGACCCCTGCGAGTATCGGTGCGGAGAGAACGAGTCCGACGCCCGTCTCGGCGAGGAGGAGCGCGACCGCCACCTGAATCCCGCGAACGATCGGTTCGCCGACGCGTTCTGCGAGTCGCCCGAGGGTTCCCGTCGTGCCGAGAGCGAGAAGGATGCCACCGGCGAGGAGGCCGGCGGCGAGGAGTTCGTCGCCCGTCAGCGCACCCGCGATTGCCAGCGCCGCAAGCGCCTTCATCGGTTCGACGGACATCGGCAGACCGTAGCGAACGCCCCAGACGACCTGAAAGACGGCGAATCCGAGGAGGAGAACGGCGAGGTCTAAGTCGGTGAGCGCGGCCACCGCCACGACGACCGGCAGGACGGTTACCGAGTCGCCGACCGCACCGGTCAGTTCCCCGACCGTGAGTTCAAACCGCCGGTCGTCCCCGAACGCGGCTTCGGCCATTTGGAGGAATTCACGGACGCAACCGACATAGGTTTACTGAGAAACGGATTCCGGCTACCATCCGAGCGATTCGAAACCGATAGCGGTTTCGAGCCGGCGGATGGTTTCGTTTCCATCGCCGATTTCGAATCAACGATTGGATTTCCGGCACGGCAAGTGTTTTCGTTTTGGATAGGTTACTGACAGCTATGTTCGAAGCGTACGCGGGAGGCGGGCAGCGATGACTACTGATCAGTTCACAGTTGCCGGAAAGACGGCAATCGTAACCGGGGCGTCAAGCGGAATCGGCAGGGTCGTCGCGGAACGGTTCGCGGACGACGGAGCGAACGTCGTGGTCTGCTCGCGCGAGCAGGAAAACGTCGATCCTGTAGCAGAGGAAATCGGCGAAAGCGCCCTCGCGGTCGAGTGCGACGTTACCGACCGCGAGGCGGTCGATGCGCTCGTTTCCGCGACCGTCGCCGAGTTCGGCGGCCTCGACGTGCTGGTGAACAACGCCGGAGCGAGTTTCATGGCGGGGTTCGACGACATCAGCACGAACGGGTGGGCGAAGATTCTGGACATTAACCTCACAGGAACCTACCACTGCACCCAGTCGGCGGGCGAAGCGCTGAAGGAAGATTCCGAAGGGTCGGGAAGCGGCGGGTCGGTCATCAACGTCGCCAGCGTGGCTGGCCAACAGGGGTCGCCGTACATGAGCCACTACGGCTCGGCGAAAGCCGGAGTCATCAACCTCACGCGCTCGCTGGCGTTCGAATGGGCCGAGTCAGGCGTTCGGGTGAACTGCGTCGCTCCCGGATTCGTCGCCACCGAGGGACTGGAATCCCAGATGGGAATCAGCGCGGAGGACGTGGCGCGCGAGGATGTCGAGCGTCGAGTCGGATTGAGCGAGGAAATCGCCGACGTGGTTCAGTTTTTAGCCAGTCCGGCCTCGTCCTACGTCGTCGGCGAGACGATTACCGCGGCGGGCGTGCCAGACATTATGGAATCCCCCGAACTCTGAGAGGGTCGATACGAGGATTGGGGGTGATTTGCGATTGGTCGTCGATTTTCGTTTGTCCTCGTTCGTCTACTCCCGAAGTTAGGTCGTGGTGGCTGCGATTTTCAAGCCGATTCGCCTCGTCAGCAATTCGGGACTCCGATGAAAATCACCTCCGCGCGCGGGCGGATGCTCCGACCGTTGGGCCACCCCGCGACGAGTCGGGGCTTCGCCGTGATGGCTCAGCCCTGACTGCTCACAGTTTCACCGTTCGCTATCCGAGGTGACAGTGTCACCTCGTATGCGGCGTGTCCTGTCGCCCGGACGAATAGCCGGTTCACTGTGGATGATTGACCACCCGGAAGGGTGCGCCAGCGCGTTCGCGCGAACGGGACGAGGCGACACGGTCGCCTCGCTGGCGAACGACGAAGCCGTGAGTGCCGAACGTCAGTGAGGCGTGAGCGTCATCCCGCGCTGGCGGGGAGGAGCGGGGACAGTGGCGGTGCGGAGGCGGTCACGTGTTGACGGCAACTGCTGACAACACTTCCAGAACTGTTCGAATGACTCGCTGTTGCCCTTGTTGCGGTACAATCGAAATCGCCTAGCACTCGACTCGCTCAGAAAACCCCACGTTTCGAAACACCGATACTGATAGGAACCTACACGAAAAAATCAGCAACTACGAATGTCCGCAGAGAGAACGGTTCACCTTCCGGTCGCGGCACAACCGAGCGTCGAAACCCTCGTCGACCTGACCCAACAGGCCGAACAGTTGGGCTACGAACGCGCCTGGCTTCCCGAAACGTGGGGTCGGGACGCGGTGACGAGTCTAACCGCGATGGCCCTCGGAACCGAGGAAATCGGCCTCGGCCCGTCGATTCTGAACGTCTACTCGCGGTCGCCCGCGCTCGTCGGCCAGACCGCGGCCACCCTCCAAGAAGTCTCGGACGGTCGAATGCGAATCGGTCTCGGTCCGAGCGGGCCGGTCGTTATCCAGGGCTGGCACGGCGCGGCGTTCGACCGCCCGCTCCGGCGCACCCGCGAAACCATCGACATCGTCAGAAAGGTGCTTGCGGGCGAGACGGTGAACTACGACGGCGACTGTTTCACGCTGGCCGGTTTCCGACTGCGCTGTGAACCGCCCGAAACTCCGCCACCAATCGACGCCGCCGGGATGGGGCCGAAGTCCGTGGAATTGGCGGGGCGATTCGCTGACGGGTGGCACGCGACCGTTTTCACCCCGGACGGACTGCGCGACAGACTGGAAGATCTCCGTCGCGGTGTCGAGCTCGGCGACCGCGACCCGGACGACGTTCGGGTGACGCTCTCGTTGACCTGTTGTGCGTCGGAAGACGGCGAGCGCGCTCGAAAACTCGCCCGTCAGCACTCCGCCTTCTATGTCGGCGGGATGGGAACTTACTACCGCGATTCGCTGGCTCGACAGGGCTACGAAGAACTCGCCAACGACATCTCCTCGGCGTGGGGCAGTGGCGATAAGGAACGAGCGACCGAACTCGTCGGCGACGACCTACTGGACGATCTCTGTGCCGCGGGGACGCCCGAACGCGCCCGCGAGGAGCTCGAAAAATTCGCCGACATCGACGGCGTCGATGCGGTCGCGGTCGGCTTCCCGCGCGGTGCGACGGTCGAGGATGCTCGGGAGACGATGGCTGCGTTAGCGCCCAACGAGTAAGGCCGCAGGCACATTTTTCGGACGGGCGAATCGGGAACTGGGGGTAACGGGGCACTTCTCCCTTCGCGCCCATTCGATGGGTGCCTCTCGAGCTACCGTCATTCGATGACGGTCGCGGTGACGACTGTGGAAGAGGCCTCCGGCGGTAGGCCTCCTCAGCCTTGCCCTTCGATTCTCGTTTTGCACGTAACCTCGTCTGCTCTTTCGTCCGCGGAAAGAGCAAAGTCGTCTGCGAACAACTAGCACGGTATGTCAATCGTTCGATTTCGCGGACGGGAAATCGACTGCGAAGAAGGTGCAGTGCTCAGAAACGTGCTTCTCGATGCCGGTGAGACGCCGCACAATGGCTCGGCCGACTACCTGAACTGCCGCGGAAACGGCGTCTGCGGAACCTGCGCGGTGGACGTTGACGGCGAAGTGAGCGACCGAAACGCAAGAGAACGGAGTCGTCTTTCGAAACCGCCGCACGACCCCGAATCGGGGCTTCGGCTTTCCTGTCAGACCCGCGTTATCGGCGATGTGGAGGTAGAAAAGTACGGCGGGTTCTGGGGACAGAAGGTGAAAGAATGATTGAGACAAGTGAGAGTAAATGACTAACGAGATCGACCGAATCGTCGCCGAGGTGTCGAGTTGGGACGGAATCGAGGCGAAGGCGCACCGATTCGGCGGGACAGAATTTCGTCTCGGCCCCCGGGAAGTCGGCCACGTCCACGAGTGGGGTATCCTCGACATCGCGTTTCCGCGACGAGTGCGCGACCAGTTGGTAGACGAGGGAAAAACCGGGGCGCACCACATCTATCCCGAATCGGGGTGGACGACGTTCCGCGTCGGGGAGACGGGAACCCTCGACGACGCGCTCTGGTTACTGCGGCTGTCGTACCTGAGCCACGCGAAAATCGTGCAGAAGTCGGCGAAAAATGCGGGTAAAGCTGCACCCACGTCGCTCGACGTGGAGAGCGAACTCGCAAACCTCGAACCGAGCGAGGAACTGCGGGCGGTTCTGTAGATTCTGTTGTTTATTTTTCAGCTCTTCGCCCACTCGGTCGCTTTTTCGACGGCAGTCGCTCTGGAATCGGTTTCCGCGATGGTGTTCCACTCATCGGCGTCCACGTCGTAGGCGTAGACTGCATAGCCATCGCCGCGATAAGTCAGATTTTCGACGTACAACTCCACGTCGTCGCCATCGCTTAGCCAGACTCGTATCTGCTTGCCACCTTCCAAATCCTCGCGTCGTCGCCAGCCCGAAATCGACATTACGACGACCCCCAATCCGTGATGCCGAGAACCGCGTCGCAGTCCGGACACGTCCAAACCTTCGGCGTGCTGGCCGCGGCCGCGCGTTCGAGTCGCTGTGCCCAGTCGGTGATGTCGGCGTCGCAGTTCGGACAGATGGCCATGCAAGTCGTGTCAACGCTGTTCGACTTGTAGGTTCGGGCGAACTATCAACACCTATCGGCGATAGTAGACATTTCCCGAAACGACCACGGTTTCGGACGAGGACGCGCCCGGAAGCGACCGTGACGGCCTGCGAACCGCGACGACGCCGCGTTTCAGCGTCGCCCATTTTAACAGGACGAATCCCGCGACGATGACGAGGAAACCGAGTATCGTGTTTTCGGTTATCGGTTCGCCGAGCAGGAGCCAGCCGAACAGGGTGGCGACCACGGGAACGACGTAGTTCACGAGGTTCGCCTCGCTGGCACCGATTCGCTCCAGCAGGTCGAAGTAGACGAAATAGCCGACGATGCTGGCGACGAAGGCGAGGTAGGCGAGCGAGACGAGTGCAGTGGGAGACGGCGAAACGCTCGGCACCCCGCGAATCGCGGCGCTCGTCGCGTGGAGGAACAGCGCCCCGACGACCATCATCCACGCCTGCTGGGTGAGCGTCGGGAGCGTCGTCTGAATTTTCTGTGTTAGCACCGACGCGACAGCGAAGACGAGCGCGGCGACGAACAGCAGGCCGACGCCGACGGTTCCGCCACCGAGCGAAGTCGGGTTGGCGACGACGATGACGCCGAGCAATGCGACCAGCACGCCCGCGATTTGGAACCGACCAAAGCGTTCGTTCGGGAGAAGCGTCACCGCGAACAACGGCGTGACGACCGGTTTCAAACTCAGGACGACCGCGGCGACGCCGCTGGTGACGTACTGCTGGCCGACGAAGACGAGCGCGAGGTAGAGACCGAAGATGAAGATGCCACCGATGGAGACGTAGAGCCAATCGGTGCGCGTCGCCGGTCGCCACTGATAGCTCTTCTGTCGGGAACCGAGTCCGGCCACGACGACCAGCATCACGACGCTGGCGACGTCGTACCGGAGCGCCGCGAACAGCACGGGCGGGAAGGTGCGCAGACCGGCTTCGATGGCGACGAACGACGACCCCCAAATAACCGACAGCAGGACGAACAGAACCGTATTTCGATAGCGTGACAGATTCATGAGATTTTATCGGACACTCCTTCGCAGGTGTGGAGTACGTCTAACAGCTTGTGACACTTCAAAATTCTCGGAAACAGTGTACCAATTCACACAGTCACACGCATCAAATATGATGAGGAACTCGTCCCCGGAAACGGTTTAGCGTCTCGCGTTCAGTCACACCCATGGCAGATACACGCACGGGGGCGGATTTGTTCACCGAAGCAGTCGAATCTTACGGCGTTCGGTACGTCTTCGGCAACCCCGGAACGACGGAACTGCCCGTCATGCGCGCACTGGGTGATAGCGAATTGGAGTACGTCCTCGCCCCCCACGAGGACATCGCGGTCGGAATGGCTGCGGGCTATGCCACCACCCGGCAGTACGATGCGAATAAAAACTGTCCCGTCGGCGTCGTCAACCTCCACGTCGCGCCGGGCGTCGCCCACGGGCTTGGAAACCTCTACGGCGCGTCGGTGACGGGCGCTCCGCTCGTGGTGACTGCAGGGGCGCACAGCCTCGATTTCCGCCACGAGGAACCTATCCTCTCGGGTGACTTGCTCGCCATGACCGACCAGTTCACGAAGTGGAGCGCGGAAGTGACCGACGTGTCCGCGCTCCCGACGATGCTCCGCCGAGCGTTTCGCGTGGCTCAAACGCCGCCGACGGGGCCGGTGTTCCTCTCCCTCCCGCTAGACGTGATGATGACCGAAACCGACGCGGACCCACAGCGACTCGGCAGGATTCAGAACCCGGGCGCTGGCGACCCGGGGGGGATTGCGGAGGCCGCGAATCTGCTCGCGGAGGCGGACGACCCGGTCCTCGTCGTCGGCGACCACATCCCTCGCCACGGTGCCTATTCGGACACCGACCCGGTTGACGCGGCGGTTCGACTGGCGGAGGCGACGGGTGCGCGCGTCCACGCCGAAATCCTGACCTGCGAAGTTTCCTTCCCCGGAGAACACGACCAGTGGGTCTCCCACATCCCGCCGGACGAAAACCTCGCGGCGGCGGTGATGAACAGCGACGCGGTCGTCTTCGCGGGCTGTTCGACGAACACGACGCTGACCCGTCACGACCGCGACCTCATCCCCGATCGCGCGACGATTATCGACCTGAACGACGAACCGTGGCAGGTCGGGAAAAACGCGCCCGCCGACGTTGCGGTGACGGGAGACCTCGGACTCGTGATGGACGCAATCGCAGAACAGGTCGAAATCGGAGAAGAGGCGTTGGACGAGCGATTGGAGCGCGTCCAGCAGTTCAAGACCTTCGCACGGCAGAAGATGGCCGAGATGGGAGAGGATGAATCGAGGCCAGAAGACGCCGAAGACGAATCGAACGTCGCCGACCGACGCGCTTCGAAAGCCGAACTCGTGGATACCCTGCGCGCCACCGCCTCGAATCCCTACATCGTGGACGAGGGTGTCACCTCGAAGTACGCCATGCTCACGCGCTGGGCCTTCGAGCGCGAGGGCTACATCTCGAACAAAGGCGGCGGGCTGGGCTACGGCCTGCCCGCCGCCGTCGGCGCGGGGATGGCCGAAGCCGAGAAAGACGACCCCAGACAGGTCGTCGGTTTCATCGGCGATGGTTCGTATCTCTACTACCCGCACTCGCTCTACTCGGCGGCCCGGTACGACGTGGACGTGACCGTCGTCGTCTCCGACAACCGAAATTACCGCATCCTGAAGGACAACACCATCGGGCTGTTCGGCGGGGAGGACGACGACCACGAGTTCGTCGGGATGGATTTCGACCCGCCAGTCGATATTCCGAAAAATGCCGAGAGCCACGGTGCGAAAGGCTATCTCGTGGAGTCGCCCGACGAGATGGCGGAGACGCTGGAACGGGCACTCGCCGAGGACGGGCCGAGCGTGGTTGATGTGTTGGTTCACGACTGAGATTCCGTTGGAATCTCAGTCGTTCACTTTCGAAACACCCGAATCGTGTCCTGTTCTCCCCGTTCGGAATCGATCTCGGCGAGGCCGAGGTCGGTGAAAATTCGGTTCCAGTTCCGGTAGTAGAGCGGAAATTCGTCGTTGACGTAGTTCACGCCGAGTTCCGTCGAATCCGTGTCGCGTTCGTCGGTGGCGTCGCCCCCCTCGTTTTCCACCGTGATGAGCAGGTCGTCGGTAATCCGGGCCAGTTCCTCAAACACCCACTCGTCGTCGGAATGGAGGTGTTGGAGCGTTTCCACCGAAAACACGGCGTCGAACCGCCCGTCTTCGAAGCCCTTCACGACGTTCTCTATCGCGTCGTGGTAGAACGTCCCCCGCTCTGCGAGGTCGGGATAGGCGTCGGCCATCACCTCGAACGCCTCGTCGTTGATTTCGATGCCGGACAGGTTTTCGTAGCCGTTTTCGAGGAGATGAGAGAGATGTCTGCCCGAACTGCATCCGAGTTCCAAGATGGTCGCGTCCGAACCGAAGCGCGCGTCGAAGCGGGCGCGAATCGTCTCGCTCGTCTCGTTCGGCCCGTAGTAGGCGTAGTAGTCCGGCGAGTACTCCCCCGACCGCTCCGCCCACGTCTCTCGGACTTCGTTCGGTTCCATTCGAACAACTGGTGCCTCTGGCCGTAAAGTCCCGCTGGTAGCGGCGCGGGTCGGAACCACTCTTAACTTGCTGGACGACGAAGTGGGAGCGATGTCGAACCTGCTTCTGTGTCCCGAATGTGGCTGGACTGGGTCGAAAAACGACCGTCACGGAACGCACGTCTGTCCGGTGTGTGATACCGAAATCGACGGTTAACGCCGACAGACGGTCAGTCGCGCATCCGCCCGCCGCCGACCGTTTCAGGGAACACCTTCCCCGGATTCAGCGTGTCGTTCGGGTCGAGAGCGCGTTTTATCCGGCGCATGGTTTCGACGCTTTCCGCGCCGTGTTCCAGTTCCAGATATTCGCGCTTTCCGCGTCCGATTCCGTGTTCGCCCGTGCAGGTGCCGCCGACTTCGATTGCTCGTTCGACGATTTTCGTCTGTACATCTTTCGCCCGCGCGACTTGGCTTTCGTCCGATTCGTCCACCAGCACGGAGTAGTGAAGGTTACCATCCCCGGCGTGGCCGAAGCAGGGAATCAGCAGGTCGTGTTCGTCGGCGAGTCGGGAAACGAGCCGAACCATCTCCGGATAGCGGCTGATGGGCACCGTCACGTCGCCGGGATGGAGCGGCGACAGTTCCGGATCGTAGGCCTGCACCGCGAAGGCGAGTTCTCGACGCGCCTGCCACAGGCCGTCCATGTCGTCGCCCCTGGCGACCTCGAATTGAGTCACATCGTTCGCCTCAAACACGGACCGACAGAACTCGATTTCCTCCTCGATGCCGTGGTTCGCGTGGAACTCCACGAACACCATCGGAGCGTCGGGAAGCGATGACCCGGTGTAGGCGTTCGCCATCGTCGCGCTCGTTCCGTCCACGAGCTCGATGGTCGCCACGTCAACTCCGGAGCGAACCGCGTCGGAAACCGCCTCCACGGCGTCGGAAATCGACTCGAAGAGCGCCCGACCGCCGCGAATCTGTTCCGGCAAACCGGCGAGTTCGAGTGTTGCCCGCGTCACGACCGCCAACGTTCCCTCGCTGCCGACGATGAGGTCTTTCAGGTTGTACCCGCTGGAAGTTTTGACTGCCTTGCTTCCCGCCGTAATGACCGACCCGTCTGCCAGTACCGCTTCGAGTTCTAGTACCCAATCGCTCACTTCACCGTATTTCACGGTTTTCATCCCGCTGGCGTCGTTCGCTATCATCCCGCCAACCGTGGAGATGTCGCCCGACGACGGAAGCGGCGGAAAAAAGAGACCGTGTTTTGCGACCGTCTCGTCCACGATTTTTCCGAGGACTCCCGGTTCCACGTCGATTTGAAAATCGTCCGAGCGAACCGCCAGCACGGCGTCCATTCGCGTTGTATCGAGGCTGATTCCGCCGCGCGAGGGGGTGGAGTTCCCTTCGAGACTCGTCCCCGCGGCGTAGGGCGTGACGGGAACGGCACGTTCGTCCGCGGCGGAGAGCACCGCCGAAACGTCCGCAGTCGATTCCGGCCAGACGACCGCGTCCGGGCGAACTTGTTCGGCTTCGGGCGTGCCCCAATCTCCCGCGTGCCCGGAACGATGGGAGTCACCGAACGAAATTTGGCTCTCGCCGAGCGGTAGGTCGCGGAGAAACGAACAGTCGTAAGTCATGCGATACCACACGGCGTAGTACGAAATAAATCTGTTCGACCTGTGAACGCAAAATTCGCTCTCCAGGTCGTTACATGTCAGCGTCCGACTCCTTTTTCTCTCCGAAAACACGCCGTACTACTTTGGTATCCAACTCATCTCGATTCTCTCGCGCCGACCGTCGAGCACCGAAAACCGCTCGCCACGCCGCCGTTCCAGCCAATACAGCAGTCGCTCCGCCCACCGTAGCTTCCGGCGTTTCATCGCATCTACGGCAGGATCATCGAAATCCCACCCGAGGAAGACGAGTTTTTCCGCCCCGAAATGGTCGGCCAGAAACGCGGCCCGATCGCCGTCGGTGAATCCGCCGAAATTCTCGACGGAACCGCGCGGTTCGGCTTGCGTCGTCGCTAGCACGTGGTTCACGTTGAACGTCGGCACGAATTTTCGGATTGCCGGGATGTTGTCCCCGTGAGCGTGTGCGGAAACCGGAATCCCCTGTTCGGTCAATGTACGCGCCGTTCCCGGATTTTTGTCGAGGTCGGTAACCATGCAGTCCACGTCGATTCCGGCGTCGAGAAGAACGTCGGTGGCGGTCGAGGCCGAGAATACTGCATCCGCGTCGCTCGCTTTGTCGAGTTCGTCGGCGAGCGGCGGTCCCGCTCCCGCGATGGCGACCGTTTTCCCGGCGAGGGCGTCGAACCGGGAATGGTCGAACGGTTTTGCGAGGTCTGCCAGCGCGTCGCGGGCGCGTTCGTCGTCTTCTTTAGGAAATCCGAAGTCATCGAGAATTTTCGCGTACACGGGTTCCCAGTCGGTGAATTTCATGCGACCTACTCGCCCGCTCCCTCGCGTCCGAACTCGTGGCCGATTATCGCGGCATCGAGCGTTTCTTTCACGTCGTGCGTTCGAATCACGTCGGCACCGCGTTCGACCGCCAGCGCCGTCGCCGCGAGGCTTGCAGGCAGGCGGTCTTCGGTGTCCCTCTCCACGACTTCGCCGAGGAAATTCTTCCTGTTGATGGAGACGAGAATCGGTCGTTCGAATCGGCGCAGTTCGCCGAGTCGGTCGAACGTTTCCCGGTCATCCGCCAGCGTTTTCTCTTCGCTCCAGCCCCCGAACGCCGGGTCGAGGATGGTTTTGTCGGTCAGCGGTTCGCGCGCCAACGCGTCGTAGATGTCGTCCACGCGCGCTATCGCGCCGGGGCGTTGCAAATCCGGCGGACTGGCCATCTTCACGACGGCGGCGTCGTGGCGTTCGCACACCGACACCATCTCCGGGTCGGCGAAGCCGCAGATGTCGTTTACCATGTCGAATCCCCGTGAGAGGGCTTCGTCCGCGACCTCGGCGTAGCGCGTTTCGATGGAAAACACCGCGTCGCCCGCGTGCTCGACGGTTTCGACTGCGGCGTCGAGACGGTCGAGTTCTTCGTTCGCGGTGAGCACTTCGAACCGCTTGTTCGCCGATTCCAGTCCGACATCGACGATGTCGGCACCCTCGCCGATGAGTTCCGAATCGACGTATTCGGCGGCGTCTACCGGGTCGTCGTAGACGCTCGGGTCGTAGGGGGACTCCTCGCTAACGTTCAGTACGCCCATGATTCGGGGCGGATGCGCCGGGCCGATTTCTAGCCCTCCGGCGGAAACGTTCTGCATACTCGAACTCAGCGCAGTGAACGAATAAAAGGCGGCCCTTTCAGGTGAGGTCGCTGGCGGAGATGTCGTCGCTCCAATAGATATCGCCGTCATATTCGATAACATACTGTTGTCTGTTCAAATATTGATCAAGTTCATCCGCGGCCATTTTGACGGAGTCAATATATCCTGGGGACAAATACGAAGTATATGATTCTTTGTGGTATGAATTATATATTGTTCCGGCACTATGTGTGGGAACGAGATAAGTATATATCTCAACAGTATATTTGCCTTTACTCTTCGGAATTATTTTTAGATGTGTGCCGAATCCGGAAGGAGATTGGCATATTGTTGCACCGCCGTCACCGATAATAAGATATTGGTGACCGAATAGCGTTTGTTTCTGCGCAATCGGTAAAGCAGAACGAAGAGAAAACCCAGCATTGAGTAAACGCGCTAACGACTGTCCAACTTTCGTTGCACTTCTGTTCGACACATCCGAGACGGTAACAATTCCTGCTTGGCTTCCTTTTTCGATCAATGCCTTTCCCTGTTTGTACGACCGGCAGGCATTGAGTAAGAACATTCGTACACCAATAGTTTCGAGCGCCGTCGTGTCGAGTGTACCGTTTGTGCACTGAATCCCTTGATGGTCAACATGACCGATGTAGTGAAGAAAGTCGATAGGTTCGCGTAGCATCTTGCGAAGTTCATCGGTTGTCAGATCGTACTCAATATCAACGTCGTACTCTACGAGGTCACGAAATCCGTACATCTCTTCCACCGCTCCCTCTGCCTTCATTCCCTCGTCGTTGCAGACGACCTGAATCCGAATATTTGGCTGCTCAGCGGGCTCTTGTTCGATACGTCGCCGCCGAGAGTCAACTGTGAGTTTATTACTTCCGAGTGGACATCCCTTACCAACCCACGCATGCTCCATGGTGTTTGTCGGTGTAGGCTCTACAACCAACTCACTCGATGGGTCCGACTCCCCGTCCATCGATGTAGTTCGACAAAATTCTGCGATTGCAGGAGGTTGTGGACGAAGTGATTTTCCCGTCGGTTCTGCCGGGCACCGAACGAGCGAGAGGTCATCCGCAACGAAGGGGAGAATTTCGGCGTTTCCGAGTGTTGGCACTACATCGGTCGTCAGATGCCACTGTGGCATGTGTGGTTCGAGTATCTCTGACGGAATGGAGAGATATGTCGTGAGTTGCTCTGTAAGTGAGGAGTCGTACAAATCGGCAAAGTCGATATCGAGCCGTTCTTTCACCGTCTGGCATGACTGTATGGTGAAATCGTAGTACCCCTCGGTTCGTGTTACGCAGTCGAGAAAGAACACCTGCTGGAGCGTATCAGCGACCGTCTGTTCGAAATCAGCAGACCCCGTGAGTGAATATTCGAAATCATCAGTAACAAGCCGAGGGACGCGCCCGGGGACGACTTTCGCACCGAGATAAAACGCGAGCGGCGTCACCGCATATACTGACGCATACTCTTGTGGAACTTCGATTTCGATTCCCGTATCGGGACGTTCGACTGATTTCGGAACCGAGAATTCGTTTCCCGATTCGACGAGCGGTGGATGGTCCCGAAGGGTGGGAAACGACCGCTCCGGACTCGTCGTTTTCAGCGCCGACCCGAACGACGACACCGCCCGCATTACGTCTCGAACATCCTCGGTAACGGTAATTACGTCCGAAGGCCGTCGATGCAGTGACCGTGCGGCGACTCGTACCGACTGTTCCCTCTCGAAATCTATTATCGTATTCCCACCTCTGCACGTCATATCCACAGCGGATTCCACGTCGATGTAGAGTTTTATTGGTGCAGTTCCAAACGTTAGATAGTATTTTCTATCAGGTATCGAGAGAGAACCCCCGTCCGGACTGAAATGCTCGACGATATTCTTTCCGCTCCAGAAGTTGACTTCAACGCGCTTTGGCAGGCGAATCCTCGTCGTCGAAAAACGAACCGCAGAATCCATCGGAAACGGAAACTCGTCCGTACTCGCGGGATGTATCGAAACGGGTTCCGGCGTATGTAATTCGAACCGAACCTTCTCTATCGGATCGTAAACCTCAGCGCCCGACGGGTTCGAAATCGTATTGAACACCGGAACAGACGATGTCTCTTCACCGGAGGGGAAAATCGAATCAGCCATATCGAACCCACTTCGTCGCTTGGCGGTCGTGCCCGGAAATCACCTCGGACGAGTCTTGTCGCAGGACGACTGTGCGCTCGGCACGTCGTGGTATTTCGAAGTTGTTCTGCATAGGTAAACGAATGCAGTATGAGGATAAAATTAGTTCGTCTCAGCAGAGGTCGCTGGCGGAGATGTCGTCGCTCCAGTAGTAGTCGCCGTCGTACTCGAACGGCATGGATTCCAGTTCGAAGAAGTCATCCAGTTCGTCTGCCGTCAGTTTGAACGTATCGAGTACTCCGGAACACAAGTATTTGCTATCTGCGGCCTCCAAATTGAGCTCGTAATACGTGCCGATGGTGAACTGTTGATTGACGTAGGAGTGGATTTCGAACAGATACATTCCATCGTCGTCGCGCGTGATGCGAGCGTAGTGACACGCTCCCGACTGCGGCTGGCAGAGTGAAGTCCCACCGTCGCCGATGGTGACGTACTCATAGCCGGAGAGAGTTTGTTTCCGGGCGATAGAGAGTGCAACCCGGAAGGGGAAGCCGGTGTTGAGGAGTCTGGCGAGGGTTCGCCCGACTTTCGTTGCGGTCGGGTTAGAAACATCCGACAGGGTGACGACACCCACGTGGCTTCCCTTTTTTATCAATTCGGTTCCCTGTTCGTACGAGCGGCACGCGTTGAGGAGGAACGTTCTAACCGCGACATCCTCGACGTCGCGGGCGTCGAGGATGCCGTCCGAACATTGGATACCCTCGTAATCGACGTGACCGATGTAGTGAAGAAAGTCGATGGGGCTCGCCAGTAGGTCACGAAATTCGTCAGTCGTGAGGTCGTATGCAATATCGACATCGTAATCGACCAACGTCCGGAATCCGTACATCTCCTTGACGACCCCCTCTGCTCGCATATCTTCGTCGTTGCAGACGACCCGGATTTGGATGTTCGACCGTTCGGGAGCGGTCTGTTCGATGCGCCGACGCAGGGACGCAAGGGTAACCTTGTTGCTCCCGAGTGGGCACCCCTCGCCGACCCACGCATGTTCGACGCTGTCGACGGGTTTTGGTTCGACAGTCAACCGTTCCGGAAGCCTCCTCAGTTGTTCCGCCGTTGTGCTTCGATAGAAATCACCGATTTCCGCCGGTGGCGAGCGTTTCGGATTCTTTTTCGGTGCTGCCGGACACCGAATGAGTGAGAGGTCGTCCGCGACGAAGGGGAGAACTTCGTCGTTATCGGACGTCGGCGTCACATCAGTCGTGAGATGCCACTTGGGGATAGCGGGTTCGAGCGTCTCGAACGGAACGGAGAGATATTCCGCCACTCGCTCTTCGAGTGGCATCTCGTACAGCGCAGCAAAATCGAGGTCGATGCGAGGTTCGATCCGCTGGCGCTCGTTCAGCGCTACTTGATACAGTCCCTCGGTTCGAGTGAGACAGTCGAGGAAAAACGTGTGTTGAAGCGTGCGTGCAACCTCTGTTTCGAAAGTCGTCGGCCCGTCGAGTGCGTGTTCGACCCCATCAGCCACGAGACGAGGGGAGGTTCCGGAAACGACTTCCGCACCGAGATAATACGCAAGTGACGCTGCAGGATACACGTACTCGCGCGTCGGGGGAACGACGAGTTCGACCCCGGTGTCGGGCCGTTCGACGGTGTCCGGGACGGAGAACGTTTCACCGCGTTCGATGGTCGGTGGATGGCCGCGAAGCGTCGGGAACGACCGCTCCGGACTCGTCGATTTCAGCGCCGACCCAAAGTGCGAAACCGCGCGCATGACATCTTCGATGTCGTCGGGAACGGTAATCGTCCCAATAGGTCGTTCGTGAAGCGAGCGCGCGCCGAGCGTCACTTCGCTTTCCGATTCCAGTTCGATAACTGTGTTTGAATCGTCGGTGGATAGCGTCACCGGACTCCCGACGGTAAGATACAGTTTGATAGGGAGGACGTACAACTCTAGATAGGGCGTACCGCGAGAGGATATAGAGCGGCCGTGTTCCGTAGACCTGTTGAAGACGATGTTGTAATCCCGGTCACGACCGTAGACGCCGACCAACTTCGGGATCTCGATTCTATCGGTCGAAAACGTCACCGCCGAGGAGACCGGGAACGGATATTTATCGACGTTATCGTGATGGAGTGACAGGGGTTCTGGCGTGTGGAGTTCGAACCGAATCCGTTCGATAGGGTCGTACACCAGCACGCCGGAGGGGTTCGAAATCGTCTCGAAGCGCGGACGGGACGATGTACTCGTGTCGGTCGAAAAAGAAAGGTCGCTCATAGTCGCACCCAATTTGTCGTCTGGTTGTACCGCGGAACGTGCCATCGTTGTTCCGGAACGAGGCTGTCCGTCTGCCGTAGTTCGACGCGGGCGTCGAACAGCGGCGACAACTCTTGGACGATTGCTTCGTCGTCTGGCAGCGGCAGATGATAATGCGCCATCCCCGAAACGCCCCTAACGAGGGCAGTTATCGTCCGGATGAATCGTTCGACGACCGACTGGTTGTGCTGTTCCAACGGCTTGATAAGCGAATCCAAAGAGAGGCGAAGTTCCGCGGAACCAAGCCCGTCGGCCCACTCGTCGTAAAAACTGACGGCAGTGACGATTTCAGCGCGAAGTTCGCGGAGCGGGTCGTCCGAGGAACTGGTCGATTGTGGAATGGTTGGCATGGATATCGAATCTACGATCGCACGTTCGTCGTTGCCCCAGTCGATGACCCAGACGCTCGGGTCGTCGGTCGTCGTTCCGGTGGGGAGTTTCAAATTTGCGTATCTGGCGGTCGTTCCGGTAAACACCAACACGCGCTTTCGCTCTTCCGTCGTCGCCCCGAGGAGTTGTATCGTCGTCCGGTTCGTCGTCGTTTCAGAGACCCGTCCCGTGACGAGAATGTTACAGCCCTGTCGCTTGAATTCGGAGAGAACGTCGTGAAACTCGGGCGAATTCCCGTCTCCACGGAACGAAATCTCTGCGGGACGCATTGTTAGATAACTGAGGGAACCGGATAGAGATAAAAATTCGGATGGTAGCGATAAATGTTAATTAAATATTACCTCCATTGCGTCGTTGATATCCCGAATCGCCATCGTCTGTTCTTCGACGACGGCGGCGACTTCCTCGATACCGAGCGTCGTTCCTCGACAGCCTCGCCGATTTCGGCGAGGCTGTCCATCGCGACATCGACTTGCTCGATGCTGGCTTCTATCTCTCCTTCGTCCAACCGCGTGACCGCGCTTTCGGCGATTTCCTCCGCCAATGCGTGTACAGTTCGAGCAGTCCTTTGCGTGCCTCGCTCATCTCGTTGGTATCGCGTTCGGATTCGAACAGTTTCTGCTCCATGTCCGAATCGAGTTCTACCCCGTCGTCTCTCGCCCCAGCTGTTGTGCCATGTCCGTAGCATTTTACTCAATTATATATGGTTTCTAAGACATAGTGTCACGGTGATGTTGTGCGTATAAATCAATATAAAATATCGTCGTAGCTTAGCGCGAAAGCAGAACCGATGTCAACATCGGCCAGCGCACAGACACGCTCTTTTTGTCCTTGCAGTCGCTACGGAGGTATAATGGGTAAAGTGAGTATCGGGCTTCGCGGCTGGCGATTCGACGAGGACGAAGTGTTCACCGAGGACGGTAACTACCGACCGATGGACGAAATACCCGACGATACGCAAAAACGGCTTGGACGGCTAACCGCGCTCGTCGGCTCGCCCTGTGACGCCTGTTGGCTGATTCACGGCGACGGAAATCTCGAGGGGTGTAACGTGACTGAAGTCGTGTACGGCGAACCGCTCTCCGAAATTTCGGTCTGTTCCGAACACGAAACCGACTTCCTCTACTGGTATTTCGAGGAGGACGGCGAACGGTTCCGCGGCGAGGACGAACTCCAAGACGAGTTCCACGAGTGGTTCGCCGACGGCGGGCGCGCGCCTGAGGACTACGGCACGATGGAGCACGTCGATACCGACCCCGACAACCTTCCGGAACCGCCGGAACCCGACCTCGAAGAGCTGAACGTCGAACTGCCCGAAGACGAACAGGAGAAAATCGATCTCCGCGACGTGGATATCTCGCAGGAATATCCGAAATGAAGCCCGCAGTTGCCATAGTAGAACCGAAGACGCCCGGCAACATCGGTACCATCGCACGCGCAATGAAAAATTTCGGGATGGACGACCTGAAACTCGTCAACCCCCCCGAAATCGAGCGCGACGGCGACGCCTACGGTTTCGCCGCACAGGCCCGGAACGACGTTCTGCCGAACTACGACGAGGTGACGTTCGACGAATTGGTCGAAAACTACCACACCGTCGGAATGACGGCGACGACGAACGAGGACGCCAGTCGACACGTCCGGTTTCCGTTTAAAACGCCGCGCGAACTGGCCGATAGCCTGGCCGAAGTAGGGACGAAGACGGTGCTCATCTTCGGACGAGAGGCAAACGGCCTGACGAACGACGAACTTGCGCGCGTGGACGAAATCTGTTCGATTCCGGCCAGCGCGGAGTACCCCGCGCTAAACCTCGGACAGGCCGCGACGGTTACTTTGTACGAACTCCGAGATGTAACCGTCGAACAGCGCCAGCTCCCGGATGTCGAGCGAGAGCGCGCGAACGAATCGGAAATCGAGGGGTTTTACGACGCGTTCGCCGACCTGCTCGAAAGCAGCGGCCATCCGGAGGAGAAACGACCCAAAGCGATGCGGATGATTCGGAGAGTGATCGGACGGGCACACCCCACCGGCCGGGAAATAACGACGCTCCGCGGCATCGTTCGACGGGCGAACCAGCGCGCGGAGGCGTCAGACGCGCGTCGAATGGGCTGCAACGATAGGTAACTACTTTATGTCGTGTCGTCAGAGTAACTGGTAGCATGCTGTCTGCCCTCCACTTTCATTCCCTTCCTCTCGGAACCCAGTTCACGCTGCTTGTCGCGGTTCCGAGTATCGTCACCCTCTTCGTCGGGAAGTTGGTGTTTCTACCGGATGCGCGCCTTCGTACTATCCTCCGTGACTTTCTCAAAACGGATTGGAAATACCTCGGCGTGGCGTGGGTCGTCACGAACGTCGTCAACACCCTCGCGCTTCATTTCCACGCCGGGCGAACGTTCACCGAGTTCGTCTACGCCATCGAGGGTGCGACGGTCGCCACGTTTCAGGGAATCGCCTCGACGCCGCTGACACTCCTGTTTACCGCGGTGTACCTCGTCGGCTTCCCGTTCGTCGTGCTGTTCACGTACTTCAAGCTGAAGGCACACAACGAGGAGGAAGCGAAACGATACGCGCTGGCCTACGTGTTTCTCGTCGTGTTGTCGGTGCCGTTCTTCATCCTCTTCCCGGTGAAGGTGTCGTCGCTGTACCTGACTACCGTCGAACCGCTGATGTACGAACTCGACCCGGCAATCCAACACGGCATCTTCTCGACCGATACGCTGGTCAAGGCGTTTCCCAGCCTCCACACCGGCCTGTCGGTTCTTGCGGCACTGTACGCCCGAAAGGCGGACACCGCCTACGCCTACACGATTGGCGTTCTCGCGGTTGCTATCGTCTTCTCGACGCTGTATCTCGGCATCCACTGGATGAC
The DNA here is from genome assembly GCF_020700235.1 of Haladaptatus pallidirubidus. Classification (GTDB taxonomy): domain Archaea; phylum Halobacteriota; class Halobacteria; order Halobacteriales; family Haladaptataceae; genus Haladaptatus; species Haladaptatus pallidirubidus. The sequence continues at coordinate 3,307,208 of NZ_CP085301.1, forward strand.
CGACGCAGTGTTCGCAATCATTCTCGTCGGCTGTGCGTACTACCTCTCACGACGGGTTAGCGAACCGCGCTGGTCGGTCGTCTCGCGCGAGGCAGTCGCCGCGGTTCGGCGGACTGCGGGCCGATAGCGACGGGAGTCGCTATCGGCCCGGCACTTATCGTCTCGATACGCCGGTATCAACGATTACGTAGCTCGACGCCGTCGTTGGAGCCGTGACCAGACGCCTTCTCATCGCGGTGGACGACTCGGAACCGGCACGAAAGGCGGTCGAGCACGTCTTCGAATTGTTCCCCGAGGACACCGTCGTCGCCCTGCACGTCACCGACCCGCTCGGCGAGAGCTACGGCGAACGGAACGACTCGGACGAGATATTCGACTGGGTGCGCGAAACGGCCGACGAGTACGGCGCGGCCGTCGAAACGGTAACCGAATCGGGCGATACCGCCGAAACGGTCGTCCAATTTGCAGAAGAAAACGACATCGACCAACTGTTCGTAGGAAGTCACGGGCGGGCGGGCGTCTCTCGAATCCTCCTCGGAAGTGTCGCCGAAACGGTCGTCAGAGACTCGCCAGTACCGATTACTGTGATTCGATAGCGACTCGATACCGAGGTCGTTTTACAGGCCGATAGACGAACGGATGTATGGACAGGCGGTTAGCAACGAGCGTTCACACGGGACTTCTCATCGCGGTACTCGGCGCGTTCGCGTGGGTAACCGGGTTTCCGATGCTGTTTCCGAGTCTCGGTCCGTCCGCGTTCGTACTGGCCATGTTTCCGGATGGTGAGGCGAGCGACACTCACCGCGTCGTCGTCGGCCACGCTATCGGCGTCGTCGCCGGATTGTTCGCCTATCACCTCTTTGCGGGCGGCGTCACGATGACGACGCAGGTGACGCCGCTGTCGATGCCGGGATTTCGACTCGCCGCCAGTGGTTGTATCGCCACTGTCCTCACCGTCGGCGGAATGTTGGCGCTCCGCGTTCGCCACCCGCCGGCCTGTGCGACGACGCTCATCGTCGCGCTCGGATTGTTGTCGAGTCCAGCCGAAGGTGCCACGATTCTCGTCGCTGTCGTCATCCTCGTCGGAGTTCAATCGCTTATCCTCTCGGTTGTCAAATTGACAGAGCAGACCGACATCACGACCGATATCTCCGACTGAGAAGACCGATTCGAGAACCGAATCAGGTTTCTTCGAGCGTGTCGCCCGTTTCGTCCGTCGTTTCGTTTTTCGTGCGGTACTCCTCCGATAGCGCGACGTGGCCGTAGTTGACCAGCGCGACGAAGACGGTTCCGCCGACGGCGTTGCCGAGCGTCGTCCAGACGAGGAAGTGGCCGAAATCGCCCAGCGTGATTCCTTGTCCCATGAACATCGCCGACAGCACTTCCGTCGTTCCGAGCAGGCAGTGATGGAACGGAGCGAGTCCGATGCCGGTCGTGACGATGATGACAAACAAGATTCGACTCACGGTGTCTCGACTGGCGGCCACGAGCCACGTAACGAGTCCCATAAGCCACCCCGCGATAACGCCGGAGAGGAAGATGACCCACGCCGGAAGCGGAATGAGTGCATTCGCGAGCGTTCCGAACGCCGCGGGTTCCGCGATGTTGAGAGCGGGCCCGAGAAGCGCGATGAGTCCCGCGAACAGGACACAGCCGACGAGGTTCGAGACGTAGACGATACCCCACAGTTCGCCGAGGTCGGATTTGGATGCCCGTCCGTCGAGCACCGGCAACACACCCATCGTGGTGTGTGCGGTGAACAGCTCAGTCTGTCCGAGGACGACGAACAGAAATCCGACCGACGATGCGACTGCGAGGAGGAACTGCTTGACTAGCGGCGAGGGAAACGACGGTGAAAACGTCAGCACCATTCCCATGAACAGCGCGCCGAAACTCACGTTGAGTCCGGCGGCTAACCCGGAGAGAAACAGCCCTTTCGAGGGCCTGCGAATCTCCTTTAGCGCGTTGTTGATCTCGCGTTCGAGGATGTTTCCGTAGGAGAGCGTAGCCCCGGACGGATCAACGTCCGCGTCGGAACTCACGCAGTTGCACCCCACCGGAGAAACAGTAAGCAATTCGATTCGAACATTCTCTCCGGTTTTTCGGTGCCCCCCGATAAAATCCTGCTGGCAGAAGGAGAAATCAGGCGCGCTGTTGAATCTCCTCGCGGAGCACCTGGCTCACGAGGTCGCCGTCCGCCTTTCCGCGAAGTTGTCCCATACACTCTCCCATCAGGCCGGAGAATGCGCCCATACCTTCCTCTTCGACCTGTTCTTCGTTGCGTTCGACGACCGTGACGACCGCATCGCGGACTTCGTCCTCGCCGACGCCAGCGAGGCCCGCTTCCTCGACCGCCTCTTCGGCGGACAACTCGGAATTCTCCGCGAGAAGCGTCAGCACGTCGTTGACGCCCTCTTTCGCCAACTCGCCGTCGGTGACGAGGTCGATGACGGCGAGGAAGTGATCCTCTTCCAGGTGTTCGACTGGCACGTCCTCGCGCCGAAGTTCGGTCACCGTACTTTCGAGCAGTCCGGCGACGAACGTCGGATCCGCGCCGGTTTCGACCGCACGCTCGAACAGGGCCATCCGGCGACCGTAGGCGACCTGTTCCGCGAGTCCCGCGCCGAGCGAAAATTCGGATTGGTAGCGCTCGACCTTCTCCGTGAGCAGTTCGGGCGTCTCGACTTCCGTCGGATCTAAATCGACCGGCGGAACGTCGGTTTCGGGATACATCCGCGCCGCACCCGGAAGCGGGCGGAGGTAGCGGGAGGTGCCGTCCTCGTTCGCACCGCGGGTTTCCTCGGGAACGCCGGAGAGTGCGACTTCCGCGCGATTTGCGGCGGCCTCGATTGCACCGTCTGCGACTTCCGGACTCGCGGCGACGATTGCGACCGCGTCGTCGTCGCCCGCATCGACGGCATCGCGGAGTGCGACCACTTCGTCCTCCGTGACGCCATAGGCCGGGAGTTCGTCCGTGTGGAAGATGCCGCCCGCCCCGTGGCGTTTGGCGTGGTCGGACAGTTCCGTCCCAAGACGGCGGTCTGGCTGAATCTCACGTCCGACGAGGCCGTCGAAACCGAATAGGGGGACGGCGGTGACTTTGCCACCCTCATCGAGCGCGCCTCGGATGACGCCGCTGTCGGTGTTCTCGAAGACGCTCGTCACGTCCTGTACCTCGCCGACTTCGGCATTTCGGTCGCGGAGTTCGTCGCGAATGGCCAGCAGTTCGACCTGCCGCCCGACCTCGTTGCGGACGAGGTCGTCGATGTCGTCTAAACTCTGCACGCCCTTCATCTCGACGCGGGCACCTTCAGCGATGGAGACGTTCACGTCCTGTCGGATGGTGCCGAGGCCGCGTTTGACGTGGCCAGTCGAGCGCAGGAGCATCCCGATTCGCTCGGCGGCCTCGCGGGCTTGCTCGGGCGAACTGATGTCCGGTTTCGTGCCGATTTCCACGAGCGGGATGCCGAGTCGGTCGAGGCTGTAGAGGACGCCCTCTTCGCGTTCCTCGATTCGCTGGGCGCTTTCCTCTTCGAGCATCAGGTCTTCGACGCCGACGGGGCCGTCGCTCGTTTGGATTTCGCCGTCGGTTGCCACGAGCGTCGATCGCTGGAATCCGGACGTGTTCGACCCGTCAACGACGATTTTCCGCATGAGGTGGGCTTGGTCGATAACGTCCATATCGAGCAGTTGGGCGATTTCGAGGACGACCTCTCTGGCTTCCTCGTCCAGTCGGTGTGGCGGTTCGTCGTCTTCCTCTACGAGACAGGTGGTGTCGTAGGCGAGGTATTCGAACTCGCGGTCGATTTGACTCTCTTCTAAGGCCGCGTCGTCTATTTCGCCGAGTTCGCTCCGGGTCGGATGCAGATACCGGGTGAACGTTCGGGACGACGATTCGGGTTCGCGCAGTTCGGTCGGACACCCGCAGAACAGTTTCGTCTCGGTGTCGAGTTGCTGGTGTATTTCCAGCCCTGCCACGAGACTGAGGTCCTCGTAGTCGTACTCGCTCATTGGTCGGACGTGAGACGCGGAAGGGTAAAAAACCGTCCAGTTCGCGCGAGTCGTTCGCGGGCGGCGGTCGGAAGGATAACGAATCGAGAACACATATAATATTTTCTATATTTAGTTGTAATGAATTATTTATTCTCCCATCTCCCACTAGAAACAAAATCCGGAGACAGTAGCCGAATAGACAGTAAATATGAATCCAAAGCCGACAGAAAATCACATATGATTGATTTCCTCACGCTGGGAAATCTTACCGAAAATGCACCGATTCGCGTCCTTCATGTCGACGACGACCCGGCACGAATCCGCCTTTCTACGACGCTTTTAGGTCGGTATCTCCCAGATGCTGAAATCTACACCGAAACCGATCCGATGGTGGCACGTGACCGACTCGATGCAGATTTATCAGTGGATTGTATAGTGAGCGATTTCGATATGGGTACGATGGACGGGCTCGACTTTCTGGAAGCCGTTCGCGAGCGTTTTTCGAATCTACCGTTTATCCTCTTTACCGGAAAAGGGAGCGAGGAAATCGCCAGCGAGGCGATTTCCGCGGGCGTCACCGACTATCTTCAGAAAAGCGGCGGTGCCGACCAGTACGCGGTGCTTGCAAACCGCATCGAAAACGTCGTCGGTCAGTATCGTGCGGAGCGGGCCGCAACGATGTACCAGCGTCGGATGAAAACCGTCTACGAACGGGTGACGGACGCCTTTTTCGCCCTCGACGCCGACTGGAGATTCACATTCGTCAACGGGCGAGGAGAGGAGTTGCTGAACAAAAACGAAGCGGAACTGGTCGGGAAATCCGTCTGGAACGAATTTCCCGACGCCGTCAACTCGCAGTTCGAAGACGAGTATCGAGAAGCGATGGAGTCACAGCAGCCGACGACGTTCGAGGCGTACTTTGACCCCCTCGAAACGCTGTTCGAAGTTCACGCCTATCCGTCCGAAGAAGGCTTGTCAGTTTTCTTCCGGGACATCACCGCGGAAGACCGAATGCGGAAAGAACATCGCAGGGAAAAGGAACTGCTGGAACGGGTGTTCGAGACGAGTCCGGTTGGAATTCTCGTGCTCGACGACGAGGGGGCGATTACACGGGCCAACAATCGGGCCGTCGAACTGCTCGAAATCACAGAGGAGGAAATCACGAATCGAAGTTACAACTCCTCGCAGTGGGAACTGACGGACGAAAACGGAAACACTCTCACGCAGGACGAGTATCCGGTTCGACCGGCGTTCGAACGGGACGAACTCGTCCGAAACGAACGATTCGGCTACGAAAATCCCAGCGGGGAATGGGGTCTCTATTCGCTTAGCGCGGCGCCGATTCACACCGAAGATGGAGAGTTAGAACGGGTCGTCATCACTGTAGAAGACATCTCCGACGCGTGAAAACTGGACTCTTCATTCGCTGCTGAACTGTCTCGACTGGGACTGGGTTTTTTCCGTGCGAGCGCGTTCCGCCTGTTCCCGAATCTGTCGTCCGAGTCGGTGGCGGACGAGTTCCCGAAAGTCGCCCGCGTCGTCTACGTCGATATCGGCGGCGTGAGCTTCCTGTCCGCCGAATCCGACCGAACTCGCAGTATCGACGAAAACCGTTCCTAATCGCCATCGGCGCTGAAAGATCGTTTCGCGCTGAATGACGGTTTGCACCCGATAGTAGGGAACGACGTGGGTTCGCCTGCGCCAGAAGCCGTTTCGCGTCTGAACGTGGTTCTCTCCGGCGTAGTAGCCGCGATGTTTCCACTTATACTGCCCCGCGGTGGGTGCAAGCACGAGAAGCGCGAGCGCGGCGTACCAGAAGTCAAGCAGTCCAGTAAACCAGTCGATGCCGAAGGCCAGTCCCGTGATTCCGGCGACGGCCAGCGCGTACCGGACGACGTATCGGCGTCGGGTTCGTTTCGGCGGCCGGGTAAAGGTCGGGTCGTCAAAGGACTCGATGGAGTGGGCTAACCGAAGAACGCGCTCACGTGTTGCGAGGGGAATCGCCGCCTCCGACCCGCCGGACGGCCCCTGTCCAGGCGCGTATCCCGCGGTTTCGACGGAAAGCGTCGCGTACCCGGTGCGTCGCATGAGCGGGTTCTCTTGGAGTGTGAGCGTCTGAATCTTGTCGAGGGGAATCGACCCGTCGTAGCGCTGGAGCAGGCCGCGCTCGTACCTGAGTTCGTCGCCGACACGCATCAGGGTGAAATCGTAGTAGCGCGCGAACGTTACCATCGCGCTGGCGACCCAGAGCACGAGCGCGGAAATCAGCAGTTGTGCGAGTCCGAACAGAAACGACAGCCCGCCGAACGATTCGGCCGCCCCCGTCAGAAACGGAAGGATGAAAAAGATCAGACCGAATACGCGAGGTTCTATCGAAATCACGGACAGCAAGAGCAGTTCCGGCGAGCGAATTTCGTACAGCAGGTCGGGTTGGATTTTGTCCTCTTCGTTGCGTTCTGTGATGCCGCGTTTCCGGCGCTGAATCTCGCGCTGGAGCCGTCTCGCCTCGTCGTAGGCGACGAACCGGAGGCTGGCTTCCGTCTCGCCGCCACCTGCCGTTTCGAACCCCACGAGCGCGATTCCCAGCACGCGCTGGACGATGTTTCGCCGAATGTCCACGTTCTGAATCCGGCGCAGCGGAATCTCCCGGCGTCGCCGCGAAACGACGCCGGAGTCGATGTCGAGCGAACTGTCGGTGAGGACGTAGTCGAACCGACGGTAGTAGGTGAGTTCCCAGAGTCCAGCGACGAGCAGTCCGACGGCGACGATCGCGAGAACGATACCGATGTCGACGAAATCCACCGCGCTCGCGAGCGTCGTTCCGACGAAAAAGAGAGTAAGCGCGAGGCTCGCGCTCCTCGTGAGCAGTCGGTAGGGAAGCGAGAGCGGGTGGAGTTTCATACCGCGTCCTCGTACTCGCTCTCGATTGCGAGGTTCCGGAGGCGGCGCTGGAGGTCCGACGCTCGTTCGGGCGTCAAACCGGGAATCGTCACGTCCGCGCCGCGCGACCCGGCGGTGTAGACCACGACGCTTCCGAGTCCGACCAACCGCTCGATGGGGCCGCGTTGGGTATCGACGTGTTGAACCCTGACGAACGGGACGACTGTCGTGACGCGAGTGAACACGCCGCGTTCGAGATACAGGTCGTCGTCGCGAATCTCGAACCGCCACACTCGATATTTGAAGAGAACGTGGGCTCCGCCGACGACGAGTATCGCGAATGCGAACGCGAGAGGGAGCCAGAACGCGATGTCGAACACAAATCGACGTACCGCAAACAGCACCGCCCCGAGAAATACCGTCGTGGTGAGGACACCCGCGAACCAGACGATTCTGACGCGGGAGTTCAGTGTCTCCATGTTTGCATATCGGGGAAGGTAGCGTATAAAAGTAGGCGTCGCATACCCCTCGCAGTCCGGTGCTATCGTCGCCCTACTTTGTTCGAAGGCAATCCGTACGGATTCGTTCGGCACGCTCTGATGTGAGTCAGTCGGCGCGGAACAAAGATACCAGCAGACCGTATCATTCGTGGACAGCATGACCGAGAACTCGACAACCATCGCCCGTCGCCAGTTTGTTAAGGCGACCATTGCCTCGACCGCTATACTCGGGGGTGTCTCGTCGGCAGGTGCAGCTCAGCAGGACGGTAACTCCCAGTTCGCTATCGAACAGGACGGTAACTGCATCCCGATCAAACCGCTTTCGATGTCGGGACTCCCCATCGAGGAGTTCTACGACTACAGAACGCCCGATACCGACCCGATGTCGTACAAATACGCCTCGTTCGGAACCGAAAGCCTCCAACGCGACGACACCAGTCTCTTGTTCCTTTACGACGGACCGAAGGGACTGAGCCTCGTGATGATTCACGACAAACTGGATAGCGACGGTGGCGGAGCGGTGTCGTTCCGTATCACCAACCTTCCCGTGCAAGGGAAGTTCGTGGTCAAAGACGACGAATACGACGGTTCGACGAACCGCGATACGTTCGACTACTCGAAACACCGGGACTGGAACGGAAAGGAAACCGCGAACGCGACCATCCACTGGACGTGGCAAGGCGGCCGGTCGGATGGTGCGGTGTACCGCGGACTCGGTAACGACTTCGAGTTCACGATTCATCCCCAGTTCAACGAGCAGGCTCTTCTCTCGGACGAGGGCGGGGAGTATTCGGGTGAAGTGAACAAGTGGGAAGTGCTTTCGGGCGACCCGAACAACCCTACGCGCACGAAACTGAAGATGAACAAGGAGGTGAAGATAACCTCCAGCAGCTGTGACTCGGGAACGACCACGGAGACGGCCGGGAACAAAACGGCGAACGGCGGCGGTGAGGGAACCGGAACGAAGACGACCTCCAATCCGTCGGACGTGAACAGCGACGGCGGACAATCGTTCTTCGCGAAACTGTGGGACGGTATCTCGTCTATCTTGAACTCGGTGGTGTCGTTTTTCACCAACCTGTTCTGACCCGACCGCCACCGAAATCGTCGGTCGGGTCAGAAACGAGATAGGAGGTGCGAATTGTGAATCGTAAACTGCGAAGCACTGGTTCCGAATCGAAGCCCACAGACTTCGAATCGCGACCGACGAACCGATTTACTCGTCCTGCCCGAGGATACCGCGGTGGGTCATCGCCTCCGGATCGATGATTTCGTCGGCCTCTTCCTCGCTCAGGTAGCCGTTTTCGACGACGACTTCGCGGACGGTTTTTCCTTCTTTCAGGGCTTCTTTCGCCGCTTTCGACGCCTTGTCGTAGCCGATGTGCGGGTTGAGCGCGGTGGCGAGCGCCATGCTCTGTTCGACCTGCGTCTCGCAGTGCTCCGCGTCGATATCGAGTTTGCCGACGAACTTCTCGGCGAACACCGTACTACTGTTCGAGATGAGTTCCGCGGACTGAAGGAAGTTGTGCGCCAACACCGGTTTATAGAGATTGAGGTCGAGTTGCCCCTCCGCCGCGCCGTACTCGACCGCGGTGTCGTTTCCAACGACCTGCTTGTGCATCTGATTGACCGCCTCGGCGACCACGGGGTTGATTTTGCCTGGCATGATGGAACTGCCGGGCTGATTTTCCGGTTGATCTACTTCTCCGAGTCCGTTCCGCGGGCCAGACGCCAGCAGGCGGAGGTCGTTCGCGATTTTGTTGAGCGAACCGGCGACCGTCCTCAGCGCGCCGTGCGCTTCGGCCATCGCGTCGTGGGCGGCCTGTGCCTCGAAGTGGTCGTCCGCCTCGCGGAATTCGACGTTGGTCTCCTCGCTAATGTACTCCGCGGCGAGCGCAGGGAAGTCGGGATGGGTGTTCAGACCGGTTCCGACCGCGGTTCCGCCGAGGGCGAGTTCGGCGAGGTGGTCGCGCGTGTGGTCGATGCGGGCCAGTCCTTTCTCGATTTGGGTTCGGTAGCCGCCGAACTCCTGTCCAACGCGAACCGGGGTTGCATCCTGCAGGTGAGTGCGACCAGTCTTCACCACGCCGTCGTACTCCGCTTCCTTTTCGGCGAGCGCTTCGCGCAGGGTGTCGAGCGCCGGAAGCACGTCTTTCTCGACGGCTTCGAGCGCGGAAACGTGCATCGCGGTCGGAATCACGTCGTTGCTCGACTGGCCGAAGTTGACGTGGTCGTTCGGGTGAATGTCGCGGTTGCCGACCTCACTGCCGTAGATTTCGGCGGCGCGGTTGGCGATGACCTCGTTCGCGTTCATGTTCGAGGACGTGCCGCTGCCGGTTTGGAACACGTCAACCGGGAACTGGTCGTCGTGCTCGCCCGCGATGACTTCGTCTGCGGCTTGGACGATGACGTCCGCCTCGTCGTCTTCTATCATTCCGAGGTCGCGATTCGCCTGCGCAGCGGCCTTTTTGACCACGCCGAGGGCGCGGATGAACCGTCGACCGAACGTGATGCCCGAGATGGGGAAGTTTTGTACCGCGCGCTGGGTTTGTGCGCCCCAGTAGGCGTCGGCAGGTACCTGCATCTCCCCGAGGCTGTCCTCCTCGATTCGGTAATCTTCGTCGCTCATACCCGTGGGGTCTTGGGCCACGGATAAATAATGTGCTCAATCGGTGTTGCCAACCGGCGCTAGAAGCGACACTCAATTTTGATATTACATCAATTCTATGTAACTAAAATACACGAGATAGGAATAAACGTTCGGTGAGTATCACCGAATACTGTTACAGTGTGGTATACTAGACCCGAAAAACTCCAAAAAGAGGGAGAAAATACATGATGAATACCACAAGAACGTATGCTAACTAATTAACTAAGAAAAGAATTAATTCACTAATTATTAAGTAGTTCTCTGTGCATGGTTTTCCCATACTTCAAGGTACGATTATGAAACGAAACAACAGTAACGATATATCGCGTCGAGATTGTATGAAATATGCCGGTATCGCGGGTGCGGCTGGTATGACGGGTCTTGCGGGTTGTCTCGGCGGTGGCGGTGACGATGGCGGCAACAATGGCGGCGGTAACAAGGTCGAAGTCCAGCACTGGTGGACGGGCGGCGACGGAAACGCGGCCATCACGGCGCTGTTCGAGGGATTCGAAGAAAAACACGACATCAAAATCAAGTCGAATCCCGTCTCCGGCGGCGCGGGGCAGAACCTGAAAAACGTCATCAAAAAGCGCGTGCTCAACAACAAGCCGCCGAGCACGTGGCAGGCGTGGCCGGGCAAGAACCTCCAACCGTACGTCGAGGCGGACAAACTGGAGGACATCGGTGACTCCGTCTGGTCGAAAAACGGGATGAAAGGCGCCTATCTGAAAGGGCCGAAACAGGCGGCGAAACCGGACGGCAAGTTCGTCACGGTGCCGCTCAATATCCACCGACTGAACAACCTCTTTTACAACGTCGACGTCGTCGAAAAGGCGGGCGTCGACCCGAAAAGCATCTCGAAACCGAGCGACCTCGTCGGTGCGATGAAGACGGTCGAGAGCGAGACGGACGCGGTCGGGATGGCTCACCAGACGAAATCCGGCTGGTCTACCTTGCAGTTGTGGGCGCAGGTGCTCCTCGGCGAACACGGTGAGCAGACCTACACCGCCTTCACCGAGGGGAAAGTGAAGGCGAACGAGCAGGCAGTGAAGAACTCGTTGTCTATCGTCAAGCAGTATAACAAACACTTCAACGGCGACGCCGGGTCGCTGGACTGGCAACAGGCGAACAAGAAGCTCATCAACGGCAAGGCGGCGTTCATCCACCAGGGGGACTGGGCCGCCGGAATGTACCGCGCGCAGGACGGTTTCGAGTTCGACAAGCAGTGGGGAATGGTTCCGTACCCCGGCACGAAGGGGATGTACTCGCTCGTCATGGACTCGTTCCCGTTCCCGACGAACAACCCGACGGAGGAGACGACGAAGAAGTTCCTCCGGTACGTCGGCTCCGTGGATGCACAGGAACGATTTAACCCGAAGAAGGGCTCCATCCCGCCGCGCACCGACGTTTCCAAGGATAAGTTCGGCCCGTTCCTCTCGCGCCAGATGGATCAGTTCCAGAACTCGAAATCTCAGCCGCCATCTATCGCGCACGGACTGGCGACGAGTCCAGAGACGCTCACGGCGCTCGATGACGCCGCCACGTCGTTCAACTCCAGTTGGAACGTGAACAAGACCTACAACAAGTTCGTTCAGGCGTTCGAATCGAACTGAACTCGACGCCCTATTTTCCATGCAAGGAATACGCGAACTGCTGAAAAAGGGCAGACGTGGGTCGAGTCGTGAGAGAAAGCTTCGAGCGGACGGCGGCGAACCGGTCGAAACGCACCGCGAGGCTGAACAGTCGCTCCTCCGGAGCGAATTCGTCCAGAGCCTTCCGTTCTGGCTCCCGCCGTTCCTGCTGATGGGCTTTTTCGTCTACGGCGCTATCGGCTGGAATCTCGTCATCTCCTTTACCGACTTCGCCTCGCTCACGCTCCCGACCTACGACCCGGCGACGTTCGACTTGGAGATGTATCGGCAGGCGATAAACGACCCGAACTTCTGGACGGCGGCGCGGAACACGGTCGTTCTGCTCGTCGCGTTCACGGCGCTCTGTCTGGTGGTCGGACTGGTGCTCGCCATCCTCGTCGATAGGGAGATTCGGTTCGAGAACACGTTTCGAACCATCTACCTCCTGCCGATGAGCCTCTCGTTCGTCGTGACGGCGAAGGTCTGGGCGTGGATGTACAACTTCGAGAGCGGGATGATAAACGTCACACTCAGACAGGTCGGATTGGGTTCGCTCGCTCACCACTGGATAAGCGACCCGGGGACGAAGCTCGCGGCGGTCATCTTCGCGCTCATCTGGCAGTTCAGCGGCTACGCGATGGTCGTGTATCTCGCTGGACTGCGAGCGATTCCGGACGCGCACTACGAGGCCGCGCGGGTGGACGGCGCGAGTTCGTGGCGGATGTACCGCCGAGTCATCATCCCGCAGTTGCGCTCGTCCACGATGGGTGCGGCGGTGGTGCTCATGGTGTTCGCGCTCAAGGCGTTCGATTTCTTGTACGTGATGTTCGGGACGAACCCCGGCCCGGCGGCGGACATTCTGGCGACGATGATGTTCCGCGAAGCGTTCGCGTCCAACCACTGGGCGTACGGCTCGGCCATCGCCATCATCCTCTTCCTGATGGCGCTGACCATCGTCGGACCGTACCTCTACAGCGAATACAGACGAGGTGAACTATGAACACGACAGTCGATAGACGGAGGAACCGATGAGCAGTCCACCTGCGACGCCGGAACCGGAACAACGGACTCGCCGGGAGCGAGCCACAACTGCGTTCCGCAACGCGGGGCCGCGGCGGTTGGTGCTGTACGCGACGCTACTGGCGATAGTCGCGTTCTATCTGGCACCGCTGGAAGCCGCCATCATGACCGCCATCAAGACGAACAGCGCGTTCAATACGACGCTTCCGTTCGCGCCGCCAATCGAGTTGTTCCCGCCGAGTCTGGAGGGATTCACGCTCGAAGCGTGGCGAGTGGCGATAAACAAACTTTCCCACGGCATCCTCAACAGTCTCATGCTCGCGGTTCCGGCGACGATTCTGTCGGCGACGCTGGGGAGTTTCGCGGCCTACGGCGTGACGAACGTCGAGTGGAAGTACCAGATGCCCATCATCGCGCTGTTCATCGCGGGCATCTTCATCCCGTATCAGGCCGTGCTGGTGCCCCTCTCGCGCCTGTTCGCCATCGTCGACACGCAATCACTGCTCGCGCCGCTGTGGGGCCTGCCGCTGATGCACGCCCACTACTCGAACATCATCAACCTCATCATCGCCCACACCGCCTACGGAATTCCCATCACGTTCCTGCTGTTCCGGTCGTACTACCGGAACCTCTCGGAGGAGATGTTGGAGGCGGCCCGTCTCGACGGGGCGAGCGTGTTCAGCATCTACCGGAACATCGTCCTTCCGCTGTCGAAGCCGATGTTCGCGGTGACGCTCATCTACCAGTTTACGCAGGTCTGGAACGACCTGCTGTTCGCGCTGGTCATCCTGCCCGGCGGTGCCGGAGCGGGCGAACCCGTGACGGTCGCGTTGACGAATCTGAGCGGCGGTATCATCCAGTCGTTCGGTCTCCAGATGGCGGGAGCGTTCGTCGCGGCGATACCGACGCTCATCGTCTACATCGCGTTCGGGGAACAGTTCGCAAAAGGAGTTGCAAGCTAATGATAGGAACATTCACGACACGACGGAGGAAGGACGATGGCTAATTTGACACTCGACGGCGTCACCAAGTGGTTCGACGACGACGGCGACCGAATCGTCGCCGTGGACGACGTGCACGTCGATATCGAGGACGGGGAGTTTCTCGTCCTCGTCGGTCCCTCGGGATGCGGAAAATCGACAACGCTCCGGATGATCGCCGGGTTGGAAACCGTCTCGCAGGGCGACGTTCGCCTCGGCGACCGAGTCATCAACGATCAACCGCCGACAGTCCGCGACATCGCCATGGTGTTCCAGTCCTACGCTCTCTACCCGCACATGACGGTTCAGGAGAACATGAGCTTCGGTCTGGAGGAATCCACCGGCCTCTCGGACGACACCATCGCACGGCGCGTCGAGGAGACCGCCGAGATGATGGGTATCGACGACCTGCTCGACCGAAAACCCGGCGAACTGTCCGGCGGTCAGCAACAGCGCGTGGCGCTCGGCCGCGCCATCGTCCGTGACCCGGATGTGTTCCTGATGGACGAACCGCTCTCGAACCTCGACGCCAAACTGCGTTCGCAGATGCGCACCGAACTCCAGCGGTTGCAGGAAGATCTCGGCGTGACGACGGTGTACGTGACGCACGATCAGACGGAAGCGATGACGATGGGCGACCGAATCGCCATCCTGAACGACGGAAAACTCCAACAGGTGGCGACGCCGATAGAGGCGTACCATCGCCCGGCGAATCTGTTCGTCGCGGGGTTCATCGGCGAACCCTCGATGAACTTCTTCGAGATGGAACGCGAGGGCGACGTCCTCGTCGGTGACGATTTCGAATATTCGCTCACCGCGGAGACGCTCGATGAGATCGGCGACACGGAGCGTGTGACGCTCGGCATCCGCCCGGAGGACGTAGAACTCGTTTCGGGTGGCGAGGGCGCCCACGAGTTCCGAACCGTCGTGGACGTGGTCGAACCGATGGGTAACGAGAACAATGTCTATCTTCGGTTCGACGCGGGTGGTGACGACCCGCAGATGACGGGGGATGAACGGACGTTCGTCGCCACCGTCGGTGGTCTGCAATCGATAGAGGACGGGCAGGAAGTCGCCGCTCGGATTCCGGAATCGGCAATCCATCTGTTCGATACCGAAACCGGCCTCGCACTTCGAAATCGAACGCTTGACCTCTCCGAGGCGCCGGTTCCGAATCGCTGATTTCCCGCTGTTCGACTATTTCTCGTCGTTCGAATTATTCGTCGTCGTCCTCTTTGGGCGTGTACGTTTTCAGTTCGAGCGCGTGGATGTCCGTCGTCATGTGGTCGCCGAGCGCGTCGTACACCAGTTGGTGTTGTTGCACTAGCGATTTTCCTTCGAACGCCGGAGAAACGACGAGCGCTGCGAGGTGATCCTCGTCGTGAACTCCGCGGGGGTGCGTGACCGTCACGTCGGCGTCTTCGAGTTCCGATTCGATGAGATTCGCGACATCATCGGCGTTCATGGATGGTGGTTTTGCGTGCAGGGGTAAAAAGTCGAAGGAGATTGCCTGGGAACTGTGGTGAAAGATATTTTTCACAGAGGGTTCCCGATTGTTTTGTATTCATTCTATAGAGATGGAGGATAGTGTCGGATGTGCTGGTAGCAATTCCCGACTCCAAAGAAACTGCACCTCACCGTCCCCAACCGACCGCGTTTCCCGGTCACTTCGCTCCCTACGATACTCGTCCCTCTCGCGCGCTAATCTTCAGTGTTCGCCTTCGCGCGCCGGATGATGCTTTCCGATTCGTGAATTTTCACACACCACGATGGCGGGCGTCGGCAGGGTCGAGGAATCCTCAGCCCTGCCGATTATCACGCGAGAGGCGACCGAAACGAGCGCCAGCGAGAAGGGAGTCGGTTGGGGAGGCGTAGGGCTGTCGCGATGCGGTGGCGCTACTTGTCGTCGTGACTTGCTGGCGAAAAGAGGACGACTTGTTGGCATCTGTTCACGTAGTTCCACAGTAGATGGAAGATGTACAAATAATAAAATAAATGAGATCCACTACCTAAGATACTCCTCTTCCGCCGATTCCTAGCTCCACCAGCCGAACTGCTCTTTGGCCTGCTCGATTGCGCCTTCGACTTTCTTTTCCAGTTCGTCGATGGAGCGCTCGACGTGGTGAACGCGCTCGCGGGGAATCCGGCGGACGACGTCGTCACCGTCGTCGTTCTCGCCGACTTTCACGAGCCAGTGGTCGTCGAAGTAGACGATGTCGTCGTTTTCGATCTCTCGCTCGGTGATTCCGTCCGCGTCTTCGTACACGATTGTCGCGGTGCCAACGTCTGGGTCGGGCATGAATCGACCTACTCAGGGGAGGTGTTAGAGCGTTCTGGCCGTGACTACACGAGGGGAAGCGAACCCAAGCCGAGCGCCTGTGAGAGTGAAATCCCGCTAGCCAACGCACCGACGAGATAACCGCCGATTGCACCGCCGTTGAGCAGCGGCAGTCCGGCGTGCGCGCGGCCCTTGAGCACCAACCAGAGCAGGGTGATTAACCCGGCCATCGTTCCAATCATGGCGGTCAGCGCGGGGAGGTTGAGCGCGAAGCCCGAGACGAGCGCGTCCGCGGGCGAGAAGAAGGCCGCGCTGGCGACGAGGACGGTCGGTATGACGGCATCGCCCAGACCGATAAAGAGGGCGTCGCGGTCGCCCGAATCCGGTTCGGAGTCGGCTTCGCTCGCTTCCGAGGTACTATCCGATTCGCTCATCTCATCCGGTTCGTCCTCCGGTGACACCGCGCCCTCGCTGGTCGCCTGTGCGGTGTCCTCGATGAACGAGTAGGAGAGCGTCATCGGAATCACGAGAACGACGGGAATTTTCAAGTCCATCACGCCGGAAGCCAGCGTGAGCATGTGCTCCGTTCCGTAGACGCTGATGGCGTCGTAGATGGCGAGTACCGCGAGGAGGAGGATCGCCGGAAGCAGACCGAAACTGATGCCGAACAGGCCCGCCGCACCCGCGCCCATAACGACCCCTGCGGAGTCGATGACGTACCATTCGGGGTGAACCGCGAGGGCGAGCACGACCAATGCGGCAGCCCCCCACGCGATGACGTTGACCGGCGCGCCGCCGACCGTCACCTCAACCGCGGCGGGAACGATAACGCTGAACACGTACAGAGAGAGCATTCCGCTCGTGAGGATGATGACGCCGCGGAGAATCCACTCGACGCCGAGTTTCATGACGGCGAGCATGCCCGCCGTGAAGACGAGGATGACGCCCACGTAGACCAGACTGTTGGTCGGGTCGGAGGGATCTTCGACCGTCTGATAGCCCGCAGATTCGAACGGTTCGACCAGCGCCAGCGCCCCGAGTTGTACCCCGAGAAAGATGGCGACGGTCAATCCGGATGCGAACAGCACCCGCGTTCGTTTGTTCATGGCCGAAGCAATGAAGTGACCCCTCTTTGTGGTTTTGGGTTCGACATTTTGGAAGAAGTGTCGTGGTTCGTTTTTGGATGCTGCGGGCCACGGCAGCAGGTCAGCAAGACGCGAAGCGTCTTGCAAGTCTCATCCCTCGCGCGATAATTGGCAGGCCTTCGGGACGCCCTCAGGCCTGCCAACGCACGCGCCACGAGGTTTACGTCAATTTCCGAACCCTTGTTTTCCACATGGCGCGCGCTGGCGTGAGTTCGAGGACTTTACGTCCGAGAAATCGCGCTGAAGCGCGCGAGGGATGAGCGAACGAGCGCCAGCGAGTAAACGAATCGGTTGGGGAGGCGCGTGGTCGGATGCAGTGGCGATCATGTGTTGTCGTGATTTGCTACCAGCAATCCAATAATACCCAAAAACACCACAACCTTTCAAAACCCGTCCAAATCGCGCACTCCCGACCAACTCCTCCAAATCGCTACTTCCCAGTCAACGACTCACTGGCGGGCGAGAGGGAAATCGTGGAGCCCAGTCCGTTCTCCCGAGCTTTCTGATACAGCATGTACGCCGAGGCAACGGTTTCAATCCCGGTTCCGCCGCTGTCGAAGACGGTGATTTCGTCCTCGGATTCCCGCCCGACGGCCTCACCGGCGACCACATCGCCGAGTTCTGCGTGGATGTGGTCTTCCGTCACGGCGCCCGATTCCAACGCGGCGAGGAACGACCCGGCGTCCTGCGTCGCTCGTTCGCGCAGGTCGGGCACGTAAGTCGCACGCTTGATGGTCGTCGCGTCGAGTTCCCTCTTTTTCGGGTGGTACTGCCCCATCGCGGTGACGTGGGTACCGTCTTCTAACAGGTCGCCGTCGAAGACGGGTTCGCTGGCGGTCGTGGCCGTAATCACGACGTCCACGTCTTCGACTGCGGCCGCACTGCTGGCGACGGCGGCGACAGAAGCGTCGAGTGACTCGTTCATCTCGCCAGCGAACGATTCGCGGCTCTCTTTGGTCGGTGAGTAGACGGAGACGGTTTCGATGTCGCGCACGGCCGTCACCGCTTTCAACTGTCCGCGCGCCTGCGCGCCGCTTCCGATGATGCCGAGTTTCGTCGCGTCCTCCCGGGCGAGCGCGTCCACGCCGACCGCACCCGTCGCGCCGGTTTTGAACGGGTTCATGCTCGCGCCGTCGATGAGCGCGAGGGGTTCGCCGCTCTCGGCGTCGAACAGGGGGGTCATGAACCACGCATCCTCCGCGCCGAATCCGGCAGAGTACATGTAGCCGCCCATCGCACCGATTTCGGGTAAAATTGCGGAGTAACTCGTCAGCATCCCGGCGGGGTCGGCGTTCGGGAGCGTCGTGCGTGGTTTCGCGGGCGCGCCCGCACCGCGCTGGCGGTAGCCCTCGCGGACGGCATCGACGTACTCGTCCGGCATCGCCAGTTCGGCAACCTCGTCGCTCGAAAGAAACAGCGCATCTGTCATGGCTGGCAAGAGAACTGCCAGCGACAAAACCGTTGAGGAAGAAGAAGCGAAAGGGAGGGAAGTGAACAGTTAGTCAGCGGAGTTGACCGGGGTAGAAGACTGGACGGGCGGGGTGTCATCGACGGGTCCGTTGACGAACAGTGCGTGGCCGATGAGGAGCACGGAAGCGGTCGCGCCCAGTGGAATTGCGGTCGTCAGCGCGAGTCCAGCGACGCTGAGTACTCCGGTTACGCCAACTAGTGCGAGCGGAATCAGGCCCAAAATGAGGTCATAGTATCCAGTCATAATCTATTATAGAATATGCGGGGAGGGTATATAACTCTTCCCCATATGAGAGCCAGTCGTTCTGTGTACCTACTCCGTATTCACGGTCGCATTGACGAGTTACTTCTTCATAAGTTATAGAAACTAGACTAAGATACAGGCATGGAGAAGCGCAAATTCTGCATCTTCTACGGTTTTTGAATATGACTCTGGATTATTTCCCCGTCTGTTCTCGTCAATTGTTACCACGGTAGATGGTGACGTGAGGTGAGAACGAAAAATATCCCCGAGTAATCGGCCGATAGCGAATACTCTGGAGCATAAAACGAAGTGGCCGAACAGACAGCAGAGCCGTGTTTCGAACAATAAACGCATTTTATAAGGCAAAATGAATAAGAGTCAGTATGAAGGGGCGAACGCGGTATCTCGTCGCATTTTTCCTCGTGGTCGTCGGATTCCGCGCCAGCGAATATTTCTATCTACAGATGCCGACCAGATGGCGACACATTGGAGTGTGAGCGGTGACGCCGACGGGACAATGTCGAAACCGTGGGGTCTCTTTTTGTTTCCCACGATAACCGCCGGTCTGCTCGTCCTGTTCATAGCAATCCCACAAATTGACCCGCTCCGCGAGAACATTCTGTCGTTCCGCGAGTAGTACGACTCCTTCGTCGTGTTGTTCACAGCGTTCATGCTCTACGTCCATTCGCTCGTCATTCTGTGGAACCTCGGCTACCTATTCGACTTCACGACGGTTCTCGCACCCGTAATCGGCGCTCTGTTCTACTTCATCGGCACGCTAATGAACCGCGTCGAGCGAAACTGGTTCGTCGGCGTTAGAACCTCGTGGACGCTCTCAAACGACGAAGTCTGGAAAAGTACACCACCCGCGCGGAACCATTGTTCAAACTCGTCGGCCTCGTCGCGGTTCTCGGGGCGTTCGTCCCCGACCACGCGGTCTATCTCATGGTCGTTCCGGCGGTCGGCATTACCATCTATCTCACAATCTACTCGTACGTCGAATACCGCCGCGTTACGACGTAACCGTCGTCACCAGTCCGCGCCAGAGGACGAGCGAAACGAGTCCGAGTCCGGTGACTACGAGGACGAACGAAAGCGGTGAACCGCCGTGAAACAGGGAGGTTGCCCTCAGCCCGGCCCCGATGAGCGAGGCGACGACCCACGCTCCGCCCACCAACAGCGCCGCATCGGAAAACGATCGGCGCGCTCGCCTGCTGTACGCGCCGAGGAGGAGCGAGGCAACGACCCATCCGATGAAAAAGGGCGCGAGCGTATCCACGAACAGCGGTGGATTCTCCACCGGATTGTTGTTGTGTCGAAGACTCCCCATCCAGAGGAGTCCCACTATAATCGCTAAATCACCGACGACGAGTCCTGCGGTGGCTGGCGAGCGGTCGAAGCGCCCGGTGGCGAAGACACTGCTCATATCACTACTCGGAACGCCGGGGTTATGTCGTTCCCGATGTGCGCTTGACGCCCGCGACGGTGTAGTCGAACCCGCGATTCCGGACGCGGGGTACGAGTCCCGCGTCCGCGAGCATCCGAGCGAGTTCTTCGGGCGTGAAGAAGACGGAGTTCATACCGATTGCGTGTTCCCCCCGAACGAGCAGTTTTCCCCGAATCGTCGCCGGATTGAACTCGCGAACGACGAGGACGCCGCCCGGTTTCAACACGCGCACCACCTCTGCGAGGGATTCCTCCGCGTCGCCGACGTGATGGAGCGCATCCGATATGACCACGGCGTCAGTCGATTCCGAATCGAGCGGCAGTCGGGATGCGTCCCCGCGCACGCGGGCGAGCCCTCGCCCGCGTGCCTGCGCGAGCATCTTTTTCGACGCGTCGAGGACGATTCGCTCCTCGGCGTCGATCGCTTTCGCCGCGCGACCGGTCCCACCGGCGACGTCCACGACGCGTTCGATTGGGCGGTCTGCCTGCGCCAACCCTTCCGCGAGAATATCGGCGTCAGAGGTCGGCGAGAAGATATCGTAAAACCGTGCGGCGCGGTCGAAGTAGGCCACGTCTCCAGCAGAGGTCGAGTGAAAGCCGGTGTTCGACATGGAAACGAAATCGCGCCCCAACGAGTAAAATCCGACGGGCGCCTGTCGAAAGCGGATTTGACGGCGAACTCCATCCGCCGACGAAGATACCCAGTGGAAGGATGTGGTTCGCGTTCGAATCCCCTGTATGGAGTACGCGATATTGGGCTGGCCCGAGGACGACCCGACCCTCCGCCTCGATCACGAGGTGTTCAGCTACGCCGGTAAGTTCGTGATGTCGAACTCCGGGAAGGCGGTCGCTCGACAGGAAGACGAACTCGTCGCGGCGATCGCGTTCAGCGAAGATAGAACCGACGACGAAACCGTGTGGCTTCGGTACGTGACGGTTCGCGTCGACAGACGCGGCGAGGGAATCGGGCCGGAGCTCGTCCGGTTCACCACGGAGAAGATTCGCGCTCGGGGCTATCGGCGCGTGAAAATCGCAGTGAACAACCCCTTCGCGTATCAGGCCCTTTCTCGTGCAGGATTCGGATGGACGGGCGAGGAAACGGGACTCGCGGAACTCGTGTTGGAGCATCCGACGGAACAATCCAAATCGAAATATCAGTCGGGATTGGACGTGTTTCGCGAGCGTGACCTCTCGGCGGACGAAGAATCGTTTCTGGCCGAAAAACGGGGTTCGAAATCGCCGTCTTCGTAATCGAAAAACGGCTTCTCCCTCCGCTTGTTACGTTTATTGTACGCATTAACACCCGATTAACGAAGTCCTATTAGGGAGACGGACAACCATGAAGACGAGTCGGCGGACGATACTCGGCCTCGTCGGCGCGGGGCTTTCGGTCGGAGCGGCGGGATGCTCGGCCTTTTCGAACAGCAGTTCGAATCCGGGAGAGACGGCCGACCCGGGCGGAACGGCGGGCGACGACGCGACGACGGTCAAGGACGACCGTGGAGGGAGTGAATCGACGACGGACGAGGAGGAAGGGACGACGCCCGAAAAAATCGAATCTCCGGAAGGACTGTACGAATCGGTGGGCGTTCCGAGCGACCCGAGCGGATTCACCTACGCGCGGATGGGTTCCGAGGACGCTCCCGTCACGGCCACCGTTTACGGCGGCTGGAAATGTCCGCACACCCAACGATTCGTTCTCGGATTTTTGGGTGATATCGTGACGGATTACGTCGAACCCGGCGACGTGACCCTCGAATTTCGCGCCGTGGCCTACAGGAACGGCGAAGGATTCCACGGCCCCGACGAACCCCGGGCGGCGCGGGCCGGACTCGCGGTTTGGAACAACGACCCCGACTCCTACTGGACTTTCTTCGAATACATGTTCCAAAATCGAAGCGGGGTCGATGGCTGGGCGACGACGGAGACGCTCGTGCGAATCGCGGCGGAGGCGGGCGTGGAAAACCTCGACACAATCGAATCCGAGATAGCAGACGGAAAATACCAGCAAGAAATTGAGAAAACGATGGAGAAGGTTCCTGAAATTCCCATCCCCGCCGTGCCCCGGGTTGTCGTCGATGGCGAACCGACCGCACCCACGGCGCGCCCGAACCGGACGATTGCACAGTTGGACGCCGCGCTCGGACGCGAGTCGGAGCCGGACGAGACGACCGACGAAACTACGACCACGACGAGCGACGGGTCACCGACGGGCGAGGATTCGGACGAAACCACAACGACGACTGGCGGAACGACGACCACGAGCGGCGATACGACTACGACGACGACCGAGGATTCCACGACTTCGGGGACGGCTACGACCACAACGACTCCCGAGACGACCAATACGACGACCTCCGAATAGCTTCGTTCGGCAAGCAGTTCACAATCGTGTTGTTGCGGTTTCGGCATTTTCCGCAGTTCCCTTTCCCGCCATCAGACGGGAGTTTCAAGCCCACTCCGCTCTTACTCTCGGCAAATGGGAAACTCTGCACTTCGACAGCTCGCGTCCCTCGAAGAGATTAGCTTCGATGACATCGAAGGGTCGATCGTTGCGATTGACGCGCACAATTGGCTCTATCGCTATCTCACGACGACGGTGAAGTGGACGCGCGACGAAGTTTACACCACCGAGGACGGAACCGAAGTGGCGAATCTCGTCGGCGTGGTACAAGGCCTGCCCAAATTCTTCGAGCACGATTTGACGCCCGTTTTCGTCTTCGACGGACAGGTGACCGACCTCAAGAGCGACGAAATCGAGAGTCGGCGCGAACAGCGCGAGAAGCTGGAAGACCAACTGGAGGACGCCCGCGAGGAGGGCGACGCCATCGAAGTCGCCCGTCTCGAAGCCCACACCCAGCGACTCACGCCGGTCATTCAGGAAACCACCCGCGAACTGCTCGAGTTCTTGGACGTCCCTATCGTCGAAGCCCCGTTCGAGGGCGAGGCGCAAGCGGCCCACATGGCCCGAACCGGGGCCGTCGATTACGCCGGAACCGAGGATTACGACGCGCTTCTCCTCGGAGCGCCCAAGACCCTTCGGCAACTCACCAGCAAGGGCGACCCGGAACTAATGGACTTCGACGCAACGCTCGGAGAACACGACATCACGTGGGAGCAGTTGGTGGATATCGCCATCCTCTGTGGCACCGACTTCAACGACGGCATCTCCGGTGTCGGCCCGAAAACTGCGCTGAAGGGCGTCAAAGAACACGGCGACCTGTTCGGCTTCCTCGAAGAGCGCGACGAATACATCGAGAGCGCCGACCAAATCCGCGCAATGTTCCTCGATCCCGAGGTCACTGACGATTACGAGTTCGACACCGAGATGAACCCCGACATCGACGCCGCCCGCGAATACGTCACCGAGGAGTGGAAGGTACACGCCGACGAAGTTGAGCGTGGATTCGAGCGAATCGAAGAGAGCATCACACAGACGGGCCTCGACCAGTGGTCGTAGGTGCACGTGGGGGTTGACGGTTCGCCCAGTGGTTCCGGGGCCGTCACGTTGACGGAATCGCGGGCAGTAGACGATTTCATGTGCGACGAACTGTCGCCGAATGAGGTAGTGGAGGGTATGACCGTCGAACTCGAATGGTCGCCGAAGAGGGCGGGAAGCGGCGACACAGTCGAAGGGGAAGTAACCCGCGTGTGGCGGCCCGAGGACGACGTTCGTGAGTTCACGGTTCGGGAGGCCGAGGAAACCGACTGGAACGTTTATACTGAGTATCGAAATCCCCCCGTCGAGCGGGTTGACGTCGGTGAGGGCGATTCGGGAGATGAGATACCGGAAGCGCAGACCGTCGGACGATTGGAGCGAGTTGTTCTCCGAAGTCGGTGATGGAGGTGGAAGGTGGAGTCCTGTTTTGCATCACCGTGGTCGTGTGATTTTCAGTCACGATGTTTTCTTTTCGCGAACTGCTAGCTATTCCGACTCCAATGAAACCGCAACGCACCACGGACCACACGCCACCACCCGACTGCGTTTCTCGCTCACTTCACTCGTTTCGATACTCGTCCACCGGAAGACGAACCTCCGATTGGTGGTTCGCCTTCGCGCTCCGCGTAGTTCGACTGGCCGACCAACCGCAAAAACCGCAAAGCGCCCGCACCAGTTGTACGCGAAAAACGTGCCCACTCCTCCTTGCCGTCTCTTGGTGGAATGAAAGGACGAGACGCGCGAGCCTAGCACACGAGGACTTTCTATGCCACGAAAACAGTCGCTGTCGATGTAGTCACAATTGGACCCAGAAGAAATTGCTTCACAGAGGCTACGGCGTCACGACAACCCGAAGAATCACAATCTACTCTTTCTGGTCGTTATCGAGCGTACAGTTTCGAACCGACTAACATCGCGAGTCGCGTCCCCTTATCCGGCGAAACGGCCACGTAGGGGCGTGAAACCGGGCCGAATACGTCTACCACTCTGCCGACGTTTTGGAGGCTTTCGTCCACGACCATGGTTCCGATATCCGGATACTCCTCGCTCGGCGATTGCACGATGGCGAGGTTCTGTGCGGTTCGGACGACTTCTCCCAGTCGGTGCATCAGTTTCGCATGGCCGTGACGTACGCGGCGACGGCCTGAATGAGGTCGTTTTTCGATGAGTCATCCGCGTTCTTTACGAGGACGCGGCCGCGTTCCTCCCATCCTTCGCGGGAGTAGGCTTTGTCGCGTTCGATGACGGTGTCGTAGCCGACCTGCTGGACGGCTCGAGCGATTTCATCGACCGTCGGTTCCTCCACGGCGGACCCTTCCGGAACCCGCCGTCCCTGACTGCGAGTCAACGCCGCGTCGAGATACGCGGGCCAGATGACTTTTTCGACCATACTCCCCCTCTATCGCGACCCGTTAAACGCCTTTTCGTGTTACACTCGTCGGGCGAGAAGCGCGACAACTGCGAGCGCACCTGCGACGACCGCACCGACGCCGCCGAATCCGGGTTGGCCGCCGGATTCTGTGGTCGTTTCACCGGCCGTGTCTCCCTGCGAATCGGCCGTGGTCGTCGTTTCGGCGGTCGTGGTCACGTTCGCCTGTTCAAACGCCTCGGGGTGGAACGTTTTCGCTAGTTTCGTGATGGGGTGGACGATTCGCGGCGCGGGTTGGCTCACGTAGTTCGAGTTCAGCGAAACGGTCTGATTCTGCTTCGCGGCGGGGGTCTCGCTGTAGGCGTTCGGCACCTCCGCACCGGCGGAAACGATGAACCATTCCGGTTGCTGTTGAACGACGACTTCGTTGCTTATCTGCTTGTAGCCGGAAATGTCGGCCTCCGCGGCGACGTTCGTCGCACCAGCGGTTTCGATGACTTTGTTGATGAACGTCCCCTCTCCGGCGGTGAATCCGCCGCTCATGACGTACAGCACTTTCGGGCTGTCTTCGCCGGAAACCGCCTCCCGAACCGTGTTCACGCGGTCTTTCATCCACGAGACGGTTTCGTCCGCGCCGTCACACTCACCCGTGAGTCGTCCGGTCAGTTCGGTTTTCGCGTAGATGTCCTCGATGGTTTTCGCTTCGTCGAACTTGTACACCGTTAGCCCCGCTTCCCGGAGTTTCTGGACGGTTTGGTCGGGGATGACGTTCGGTGCGAGAACGAGGTCGGGGTTCTGCGCAACGACCTTCTCCGGCACGACTGTGGTCGTTCCGGCACCGGAGACGTTCGCTTTCGCGTTCGCACCGTCGAGGTGGGTCGAGAACTTCGTCACGCCGACGACTTTCTCTTGGCCACCGATTTCCCACATCGTCTGGGCCGCGCTCGGCGAGAGGGTAACGATTCGCTGCGGTTCTTCCTCGACCGTTACGTCGGTTCCCGTCGCGTCGGTTTCCGTTATCGGGAACGAGCAGGTTTCTTGTGCCCCTGCGACACCAACGGGGCCGACCGCGACACCGCCGAAAAGCGTTGCGACGACGAGCATCGCCGACAACAGCAGTTGTTTCATAACAATCTGAAACTGCAAGCGTATTCAATAAATATTTACCTAAAGCAATCAGACTTGGACACCGATGCGATACGAGACGCGGGTGGCGACGCAGATGCCTGCCAGAGTGGCGACGTGGTGCGTCGGATTGACGGGTGCGCTCGTCGCCGTCGTGCTGGTTAGCGCCGCAACCGGACCGACTTCGCTCTCGCCGCTCGTCGTGGCGAAAGCCCTGCTCAACGAGTTGGCGATACCGATCGGTGTCCACCTCGCAAATCACACGCTTTCCGTTCCGGGCGTCCTCTCCGTCGGCGTTCCACTGCCCGATTTTTCGTACACGCCGATTTTTTCGTTTTCCGTTCCACAAACCACCGAAACCATCGTGGTAACCCTCAGAATGCCGCGAATCGTCCTCGCCGGAGTCGTCGGCTTCGCCCTCGCAACGGCGGGCGTCGTCATGCAGGGATTTTTCCGCAATCCGATGGCGGATCCGTCCATCATCGGCGTTTCGTCGGGTGCCGCTGTCGGCGCGGTGGCGACCATCGCATTCTCGATTTCGCTCCCGTTCGCGCTCCCCGCGTTTTCGTTCACTGGCGCGATAATCGCTGCCTTCGGGGTGTACCTGCTGGCGACGCAGAACGGTCGGACGCCGGTCGCGACACTTCTGCTGGCAGGGATTGCAGTTCAGACGCTACTCGGCGCGGTCGTCTCGTTCCTTCTCCTCGAAAGCGGCGAAAGCCTCCGAGAGGCAGTTTTCTGGCTGATGGGCCACCTCCATTACGCCTCGTGGGGGAAGGTCTGGGTCGCACTACCGGTCGCGTTGCTCGGCTTTTCGGTTCTCGCCCTGTTCGCACAGGACTTGAACGTCCTCCTCCTCGGTGAGGAGGACGCCCACAATCTCGGCGTCGAAGTCGAGCGAACGAAGCGCCTGCTCCTCGCCGTCGCCAGCATTGTGACCGCCGCCGCCGTTTCCGTCTCCGGCGTCATCGGATTCGTCGGCCTCGTCGTCCCGCACCTCATGCGCCTGCTGGTCGGACCCGACCACCGAATTTTGCTCCCGACAAGCGCCCTCGCCGGGGCCGTCTTCCTCGTTGCGACCGACACCGTCGCCCGGTCCGCGACCGGCGCGGCCGAACTCCCGGTCGGCATCGTCACCGCATTCCTCGGCGCGCCGTTTTTCCTCTACCTGCTCCGCAAGCGCGAGGTGCACGCGCTGTGATTCGAATCGAGAACGTCGCGGTGACGCTCGGCGAATCGAGGATACTCGACGGCGTCGATGCTAGCATTCCCGACGGACAATTCGTCGGTCTCGTCGGGCCGAACGGCGCGGGGAAAACCACCTTACTCCGGGCGATGAACGGCGCATTGTCCCCCGATTCTGGCCGCGTGCTCGTCGGCGACGACGCGATGGCAGACCTGTCTTCGAAGGCAGGGAGTCGCCGGGTGGCGACCGTTCCGCAGGAGACGACCCTCTCGTTCGACTTCGACGTGCGCAACGTGGTCGCCATGGGTCGCAATCCCTATCGGACGCGGTTCGGAAACGATGCAGACGGCCGAACCGGTGATGCTGTCGAAAACGGCGGCAGGGACGTGGTCGAACGCGCGATGGAGCGAACCGACGTGGCGAGATTCGCCGACAGGTCGATTACCGCCGTCAGTGGAGGAGAACGCCAGCGTGTCCTGCTCGCTCGCGCGCTGGCGCAGGACACGCCGGTTCTCCTGCTCGACGAACCGACGGCCAGCCTCGACATCAACCATCAGGTTCGAACGTTCGAACTCGTTCGGGAACTCGTCCGAGAAGGTAAAACCGTCGTCGCCGCCATTCACGACCTGAACCTCGCAGCGCACTACTGCGACACGCTCCTCCTGCTCGACTCGGGGTCGGTGCTCGCGTCGGGGCCACCCGCGGAAGTTCTCGCGGAGCGAACCCTCAGGGAGGCGTTCGACGCCCGAGCGGTCGTCTCCAGTCACCCTGTGACCGGTTCGACCTACGTGACAGCTCTTCCGGAGCAATCGGCTAGGAGGGAAGGAGACGGAAGAATCCACGTCGTCGGCGGGGGCGGAACCGTCTCGCGCCTCCTCTACGTCCTCTCCGCCGCGGGCTACGACGTGTCGGTTGGCGTGCTAAACGAAGGCGATTCCGACCTCGAAACCGCCCGATTGCTCGGCCTCGAAACCGTCGTCGAGGAACCGTTTGCACCCATCGGTTCCGATGCACTGGAATCTCTCGAAGCGGAAATCAGAGATTCCGACTTGACCGTTCTCGGTGACGTGGAAATCGGGTCGGGCAATCTGGTGAACCTCGAAGCGGTCTCCGAGGCGGATTCCGTCGTCGTCGTCGAAGAGCGTCCGTTCGAAGCGCGAAATTACGCCGGAAGCACCGCTGTCGCGTTGTATCGAGAACTTTGCGAGCGAGGGCGGGTCGTCGCTCCGGACGACTTGCTCTCGGCGGTCGAGGATGCGTTTGCGGGAGAGTCCCGATAAGACGGAAGCCGCTTTACGATTCCTTGGCGGAGCGATACTGCACCAATTCGAACAGCATCAGTGCGGCGAACGTACTCGCCGCGAGCATGACAATACCGGCGACACCGACGCGAACCGAGGGAGCAATCACGACGCCGGTGCCGAGCAGTGCGCCGGTCAGCAGTGCCATGACGAACCGTTTTATCTTCGTGAGCGAGACGAACCGCTGTGCGACGGTCGGATCGAGACCGACGAATCGTGACCAGACGACGTAGAAAGACAACACGATGAGAAAGGAAAGGAGGGCAACGCCGAGCAGTAACGAAAATACGACGACTTCCACGATATACGTCTCTGTTGAGGATGAACCTCTCGCGTAATCGTATAAGTCTATCGAATGATAGGTGAACACTACCAAGTGATCCTCGGATTGTCGAATTAATGAAGTGTAGTGCGGGGTTTGTAGCATCCCGGGATGAGAACTTTCGTGGAAGGGTTGGTGACACTTTGGAAGGAGGCCAACCTTCCGCCAGGGCCTTCGGCGGCGCCGGAATACAACGCTCACACTAGCACGCTTACGCGCCCGAGTCAGGCAGGCGCAATTGTACGAAGAACCCCAGACCCCTTTGTTATACGCCAGCTAAACCGCCGTGGGTGCGACCTTATCCTGTGATGAAACCATACACGTCGGGGAGTCGTTTTTATCAGGTTCGCGCCCTGACATCGCGTATGCATCTCGCAGGGGAGTCGATCGTAATCGTCGGGAGCGGATTCGGCGGTCTCTCGACGGCCTGCTATCTCGCTGACGCTGGCGCGGACGTGACGGTCGTGGAAAAGAACGAGCAACTCGGCGGGCGGGCGAGCCGACTCGAAGAAAACGGCTTCCGGTTCGATATGGGCCCGTCGTGGTACCTCATGCCCGACGTGTTCGAGCGATTTTTCGACCACTTCGACCGCACGCCGAGCGACTACTACGGGCTTCAGCAACTTGACCCGCACTATCGAATCTTCTTCAAGGACGGGGACGAGGTGGATATTCTCCCCGACCTCGAACGCAACAAGGTGTTGTTCGAATCTTACGAGACGGGTGCCGGCGAGGAACTCCAGCGGTATCTCGACCGCTCTGAAGAAAATTACGGCGTCGGGATGGAGTATTTCGTCTACACCGACCGCGCCCGATTTCGGGATTACATCTCGTGGGACGTGGCGAAAAACGCCCGGGGGTTGAACCTCCTCGGGTCGATGCAAGACCACGTCGAGAACTACTTCGACCACCCGAAACTCCAGCAGATAATGCAGTACACGCTCGTTTTCCTGGGCGGGTCGCCGAACAACACCCCGGCAATCTACAACCTGATGAGCCACGTCGATTTCAATCTCGGCGTCTACTACCCGGAAAACGGTCTGGGCGGCGTCGTGGACGGCATCGCTCAACTCGGCGAGGAGTTAGGTGTCGAGTTCGTCACGGAGTACGAAGTGACGGGCATCACGGGACACGAGGGCGACTTCCTCGTTCACGGCGGGGAGGAGTCGATGGTCGCCGACATCGTGGTGAGCGACGCCGACTACGCCCACACGGAACAGGAACTGCTCCCGCCGGAGGCGCGCAAACACGACGCCGACTACTGGGAATCGCGTACGTACGCTCCCTCGGCGTTTCTCCTGTACCTCGGCGTCGAGGGCGACGTGGACGAACTCGCTCATCACACGCTCGTCCTGCCCGAAAACTGGAACGAGCACTTCGACCAGATTTTCGAGAAGCCGGCGTGGCCCGACGACCCGGCGTACTACCTCTGCGTGCCGAGCAAAACCGACGATTCGGTCGCCCCCGAGGGACACGGCAACCTATTCGTCCTCGTCCCGATCGCGCCCGGACTCCCGGACGGGGACGCCATTCGCCAAAAATACCGCGAGAAGATTCTGGACGACATCGCCGAAAACACCGGCGTCGAACTACGGGATAGAATCGTCTTCGAAAAGCAGTTCTGCGTCTCCGACTTCGCCGACCGCTACAACAGCATGCAGGGAACCGCGCTCGGACTGGCGCACACGCTCATGCAGACCGGCCCGATGCGGCCCCGTCATCGCTCCTCGAAAGTCGATGGCTTGTACTTCACCGGGTCGTACACGACGCCGGGAATCGGCGTTCCGATGTGCCTCATCGGCGGACAACACACCGCGGACGCCGTCTTAGAAGACCACTAATCCGGAACGGGGGTGGACACATCATGATTCGATACCTGCTGAAACTGTCGCGTCCGCGGTTCTGGCTCTACCTCGCGGGGCCGGTGCTGGTCGGCGTCACCTACGGAGCGACGACCATCGACGGCCTGTTTTCCATTCCGGCACTCGCACTGTTCGCCTACTTTCTGATTCCGGCGAACGTCTTCCTCTACGGCATCAACGACATCTTCGACGCCGACGTTGACGAGGCGAATCCGAAGAAGGACGAGCGGGAAGTTCGCTATCGGGGAAGCAAAGTCGTCCCAATCGCAGTCGCGATTTCCGTACTCCTCGGACTCGGCTTGCTCCTCATCACTCCGAAAGTCGCGTGGCCGTGGTTCCTCGGTTTTCTCCTCCTCGGAGCCGAGTATTCAGCCCCGCCGCTTCGATTCAAAACGACGCCGCTGTTGGATTCGCTCTCGAACGGGCTGTACATTCTTCCGGGCGCGATGGCCTACGCCGCGCTTTCCGGAACTAATCCACCTCTGCTGGCCATCGTCGGCGGATGGCTGTGGGCGATGGCGATGCACACGTTTTCGGCGATTCCGGACATCGAACCGGACGAACGCGCCGGAATCCGAACGACCGCGACGATGCTCGGGAAGCGCAGAACGCTCGCGTACTGTGCGGTCTGCTGGTTGCTGTCGGCAGCGCTGTTCGGCCTGCTCGACCCGCGAGCGGGCCTCCTTTTGCTCTGCTATCCCGCGCTCGTCGTAACGTGGGTCGTTCGCGATGTGGCAATCGACCGCGCCTACTGGTGGTATCCCGCCATTAACACCGTCGTCGGGATGGTGCTGACGGTCGGCGGCCTCTGGAGGGTCGTCCGTGGATAGACGCGAAGCAGAGGCGAACCTCTCTATGATCGTCCGCGAAAACCGGTTTACTATCGCCGTGGTCTTCCCGCTCGTCGGTGCCTTGCTGTTCGTGGCGGGTCACGAGGCGTGGCTACCGGCGTGGCTGGCGCAGAATCCACTTCTCATCGTTTTCGGAACGCTCGTCATGCGCTCGCCGCTCGTCGCCGGACTCCTGCCGGAAATCGACCGCCGGGCGGGAATCGCGCTCGTCGCGCTCGCCGTTTACACCTACGCCATCGAGTTCCTTGGCGTGACGACGGGACTTCCCTACGGCGAGTTTCACTATCAACTCGAACTCGGGCCGATGCTGTTCGGGACGGTCCCGATGGGTCTGCCAGTCTTTTTCTTCCCGCTCGTGTTGAACAGCTATCTGCTCTGTCTGCTGTTGCTCGGTTCGCGAGCGAGCTCTCGGTTCGCTCGCTTCGTCTCCTCCCTTGCGATCGTTATCGTCATCGATCTCGTGTTAGACCCTGCTGCTGTCACGCTCGGATTCTGGGCCTATGACGGCGGTGGGGCGTACTACGGCGTGCCGGTATCGAACTATCTGGGATGGGTGGTGAGTGGAATCGTCGCGGTTGGATTGGTCGAACTCGGGTTCGACTGGCGGGCGCTCCGCGCCCGCCTCGATGGCTGTGAGTTCATGTTGGACGATATGGTCAGTTTCGTCATCCTCTGGGGGGCGATGAACGCCTACTTCGGAAACTCGGTTCCCGTCGCTATCGCAGTCCTGTTATTCGCCGGACTGCGTCGAATCGACCGATTTGACTTCGCGGTTGGGCGGTCGGTTCGGAAAGCGCCGCGTTGATACCCGTCGTTTCCGCTAGCGGGTCGGCATCGCCGACCCGGTTCCTGTCCGACTTTCATCCCCCTCCGGAATACTGCTCACACCCCGAAACACGGTTTCCGGGTCGCGAGAAACTCGCCATTGCCAGCGCGTTTTGGCGAGGAGCCACAACTTCCGAGCGGTACCCAACTGCGGCGTTTCGGACAGCACGTCGTACTGCCGCGCTCGAATGAGTCGGTGATGGTCGGCGTACAGCACCGACGCGAGGAGGACGGCCAGTTGACAGTCTTCGGGGAGATACTGGATACCGGCAACTCCGTCCCAGTACAGCGATTCCGCCCGTCCGAGTTCGTCGTGCACGACCGCGGCGAACGATTCGGAGTAGTCGAGTCGGCTGATTTGTTCGTTCGTCACGCCGTGGCGCGAGAGCGTCGTTTGCGGCAGGTAGATGCGGTTTCGTTCCACCATATCTTCGCGCACGTCGCGGAGGAAATTGGTCAACTGGAACGCCTCGCCGAGCGCGATGGCGTGCGGGCGGGCCTGCTCCGGGTCGTCCGCGTCCATGATGGCGAGCATCATCTCTCCGACAGCGGCGGCGGACCCGCGCATGTACGTTTCCAGTTCGTCGTACGTTTCGTACCGTGCCTTCTCGATGTCGGTCTGCATAGCGTCCACGAACGCTTCGATTTCGGCGTCCGAAATTCCGCGTTCGTTCGCAACATCACGAAACGCCGCAAGGACGGGGTCGTCCGTCGGTTCATCGCCAATCGCCTGCCTCCGGAGCCGCTCCAGTTCGGCGCGCTGTTCGTCCGGCGGAACCCCCTCCGCGTCGTCTACGACTTCGTCCGCGGTTCGGAAGAAGGCGTACAACACGTGAGTCGGGAGGCGCACTCGTTTCGGCAGGAGACGAGTGGCGAGATAAAACGTCGGGCCGGTTCGCTGATGCACCGATTTACTTGCTGCGAGTTGTCGTTCTGTGACCATTCCGAGAGTCTCCGGTTTCGGTTCGGCGACTCGTGACATCGGAATACCACGTCCTCGTCCATAATCGTTTGTGCGGATTGTCGCTCGTCGGATTACGTTCACCGTCTCGCGAGGACGCCTAACAGAAAGCCGGTGGCCAGCGCCACACCGGAACGACGTGCTTCGTTAAACCGAATGAATCGCGTGCCCGCCGGCGTGACTTCGACCACGCCGACAGGGGTTGCGCCGACGCCGTAGCAATACAGCAAACAGTCATCCACAGTCCGTCAGCTAGCACGTCGCGCCACGTCATCTCCTTGCTCGGAACGACCGATTATCCCTCGGTTCGACCCTGTAACAGCAGTCCGAAACCCATCAGCCAACAGCTGGCCCCCAGTCCGAGCAGGCCGAGCGTGAGCGTCGTTTCGGACGCTCCCAAGACGAACGCGTTCGGCGGAACCGACTGCAAAACGGTGTCCAACGCCTCCCCCGCAGTTTTCGTGCGGGAGACGACGGCGGTGGTTCCGAGGAGGATTGCGGGAATCGAGAGAACGAGCAATGCCACTCCCGACGCTATCGACAGCGTCCCGATGGTGTGAACCGTTCGTCGATCGAACACACGCACCTCGTACATGATAGCATACCTCACGACTTAATCGTATCCCGTCGTTTTCCACTGTCGAAATCGAACCGGACGGGTATCAGGCCGACGTTCGGTAGACGCGGACGTACCAGACCGCGAATCCGAGGGCCAGAATTAGTGCGCCACCTAAGAAAAAGAGCATGCCGGGGGGAACTCCGGCGGTCGCAGAGCCCTCCGCAATCGTCTGAACCGTTGTCGTCGTCGTTTCCTGTATCGCGTCGGTCGTTTGGTCGAGGGTGGTCGTCGTAGCTTCGTCGGAGGTTTGCGTCGCCGTTTCGGACGTGCGTGTCGCAGTTTCGGTCGTTCCACCGTTGGAGGACGATTGCGTCGTCGCTTCGTTTCTGCCGTCGGTGGTCCTCGCGCTCGTCGATTCGTTGCTCAAATTACTGTTGCCGTCCGCTCCGGAACCGGAATCGGCGGAACTGTCCCCACCTTGGTAGCCACCGTCGCTGTTCGAGGACAAGCCGAACGGGGAGGGAAATAGAGTTCCCGTAGAGAGTCGCTGGACGACCAAACTCGCCACGCCGAGGATGCCGAGTCCGCCGAGGAGATTCGAGATGGCGGATTTCAGTCCGACGGTGTCATCTTCGTTTCCGGCGAAGAGGACGAGCGGTCCCGCCGTCGGCGCGTACACCTTCATCTCGCGGCCTTTTTCGGAGTAGGCCGTGTCCGCGACTTCGATGAGGTTTCCATCCTCCAGTTTTTTGAGGTGGTACTGGACGTTCTGGAGGGTTGTATCGACTCGTTCCGCGATGGTCGCTGGTGTCGCCGGTTCCTCGTAGAGTGCGGAGAGGATGTTTCGTCCGGTTTCGGAAGAAAGCGCCGAAAGGAGTTCGTCGGCGTCCTCGCTATCGACGCCGACGATCCGCGGGTCGCGCTCTTCGTCCGCGACGGAGTCGACGGCGGAGGACAAGAAGTCGACCATATCCTACCATTTTAGCCCGCCGATATAACTCTGCCCGACGGGGGATTCCCGGCGTTTTATTATCTCCCGATGAAAACGAACGTTCTGATAGGACGACTCCATGGATGGCGAGGCGAATTCACTGCGGACGTTGCTACAGATTCTCGCAGAGCCGCGGCGACGGTACGCGCTGTACCATCTCCGGCGACACGACGAAACAACGGTAACACGTCTCGCCGACAACGTCGCGGGGTGGATGGACGCCGTCCAACACGAACCTCTGTCGGCGGAGGCGCACGTCCACATCTACACCGAACTTCACCATACCGATATCCCGAAGCTCAGCGCCGCAAAAATCGTCTGTCTCCACGAGGACGACGAGCGACTGGAGGTCGTTCAGTTCCCCGAGATGCTAAGCAATCTGCTCGACGTGACGCTCGAATACGACGACGAAGAGAGCTAATTCGCTATCGTTGCGGGACTTACCCGTTTACTAATAAAGCACCTCGTCGGCGAACGTTCGGGCATGATGAACCGGATGCAAACGGTGTTGTTCGTCGTTGGAACTGCGCTCTTTCTCACGGGTATCGCAGTCAGCGTCGGTGGACTTGACTCACCGGTGGCGGACGCGGGTGCCGCGGCCCTCGATACTGTTGATTCCGGCGACGGGACACAAGAGAACGAACAGGACACGGAGAGCGGTAGTTCGAACGACGAAAACGCGGGTGGTGGTCGAGGCGCAGGGCAGAACGCAGGTGGTAACGAGCAAGGAGATACCGAACAGGACGGTGACGAGGAGGGTGATGACGATGAGCAACAGGACGATGAGAATGAAGCCGAAGACGGAGAGTCAGAGCGAGATGAAAACGGCAACGGGCCGGAAGGCCAAGCAAACGACTCCGAAAACTCGGACGACGAACGGGACGAGAGCGAGGAGGATCCCGAGCGCGGAGAGGAGGCGAGTACCGAGAACGGCGATACCGAAAAAGGGAACGAAACAACCATCACGACCGCTGAAAGCGGTGGAGTGGGTAAGTAACTGAACTGCGTCTTTTCCGTCCGACACTGCGATTGTAGGGCAGGCCGAAGCGTCTCGTTATTGCTGTTCGTACCGACGTTCCACGAGTTTGTCGCACGCAGGCAACCCAACCCCGCCGAGAATGTTACTTAGGAGCGTCATTCGAAGACGTAGTTCGCCATCGTCGCGCATGTACGTCCAAAATCCGACGAGGAGTGACGAAAGGTAATCTGATACGATTTGCCACTGATAGCGACGACTCGATTCGTGGATGGAGATTCGCCCGCATTATACTCCCGAACCGAGCGCGCGAGAAATCACCCTATCCGCCCCACTCGCCGCTCATGTCTCCGGTGATTTGCTCGCGCCACATGTCGTACTCGGTTCTGCACGACGAATTCGTTCGCACGTGAGCGATGAATCCCCATCCGCCGTCTTCGAGGGTGGCATCGCAGAACGGACACTGTTCCGGATTCGTCCACGAATTCGCCCGCACAGATTGTGCTTCGTACGACATACACCGCACTACAACGACATCCTATAAAATATTTCGGGATATAATAGACATTCGGTCATAATATATGCGTGTCAATACTCACAGCATAACGAATACTGCACGACGGCGTCCGTTCGTCTATTTTTCACCCGGCGTTCCGCAGTCATCGGATTGAAGGCGGGTTTCCGCGTCGTTAGTCACATGAAAGCGTTCGCACCGGGAAGCGTAACGGCGGTGTTCGCACCGACCGAATCGGGCGACGAATCGAGAGGCGCGAGCATGGCAATCGAGGACGGTATCGTCGCCAACGTACAGACCGCCGACGAAACAAAAATCGTTCTCGACGGCGATGGCACCGACTTCGAACCAGTCGAAAGCGTTCTCGGCAAACTCGATGTTACAGCGCGGGTCGAACTCGACGCCGACATCCCCATCGGTTGCGGGTTCGGCGCGAGCGGTGCGGCGACGCTCGCAACCGCGATTTCGGCGAACGAAACGTTCGAACTTGGCTATTCGCACGACGAATTGGTCGGATTTTCGCACGTCGCGGAAGTCGAAGCGGGCACCGGACTGGGTGACGTGTTCATCCAGTCCGCGGGCGGCCTGTTGATGGACGACGGATCGGGGCGAAAACGGTGGGAACCGACCGACGCCGTGGAGTACGTGTCGTTCGGCGGGATATCCACGAGCGACGCCCTCGGCGACGAGGAACTCATGGCCCGCGTCCGAACCGTCGGTGGGCGAGTTCTCACCTCGTTTCCCGACGAACCGTCGCTGGAGCGTGTGGTTCGCGATTCGTGGGAGTTCGCCCGCGAACTCGAACTGCCGACGGGACGGGTTCGGGAAACCGTCTTCGAAGTGGAATCGGAAGGCGGCGTGGCGAGCATGGCGATGCTCGGCGAAACCGTGTTCGCCGTCGGCGTGGAGGACGTCCTTCCCAACAGAACGACGATATCACACGAAGGATCACGTATTCTATAGATACGTAAGTTCATATATCAGATCAACAGTTAGTACCAACTATGGAGTACGAAATCACCAACGGGCCGAGCAACGCGGTACTTACGTTCGAACTCGATGCGGACGAACACGTCGAAGCGAAAACCGGTGCGATGGTGAGCAGAAGTGCGACCATGGCCGCCGACACGGAGATCGCGGGCAGGGAGGGAATCACGGGGATGCTCTCGCGGGCCATCAGCGACGAACAAGAGATGATTACGAACACGTTCACGGCGGAAGTAGACGGCGCGCAGGTTACTCTCGCGCCGGATACGCCGGGCGACATCGTTCCCATCGACCTCGCCGAGACCGGACGCATCAAAGCCCAGTCGGGGTCGGCACTGGCGTGGACACCCGAGGTAGAGCACGAAACCGCGCTCAACAACGCGGGGAACTTCTTCTCGTCCAGCGAATTGACTGTGCTCGGACTCAAAGGGGACGGTATCGCCTTCCTCTCGTCCTACGGGTCGATTTACAGCGCCGACATCAGCGACGACGACCCGCTCATCGTGGACGAAGACCACCTCGTCGCGTGGACGGATGGACTCGACCTTACGCGGGAGCGCGACGGCGGTATAAAATCCTCGTTTTTGGGCGGGGAAGGCCGAGTGACTCGGTTTTCCGGCGAGGGAACCGCGTGGCTTCAGACCCGCGACCCGCTCGTGTTTATGAACGGCCTTTCGAACGAGAACTGAACCATCGCTGCTGCCGTCGTCTTTTTGCTGTTCGCTGGCTTGTGTCTATCAGTCATGACCGATTCGGCCACGAGTACCGACGGCGCAACTGCGGACTCCAACGACTCACACCACGAACGCAGTCGGTGGCCGGTCGTCTCGGCAGTCGGGGCCGGCGTGCTGTACGCCGGCGTCGCGCTTTTCCTGTTGGGATTGGCGACCGACGTCTTCCCGGAGAGTGCTGGTTTCGCGATTGCGATAGTCGGAATCGGTGCGTTCGTCGCCGGACTCGTCGGATGGCTCAATCAAGCGTATCTCGCGAGATACTGGCGGAGGCAGGCGAGCGATCGAAAGCGTCGGGCGTACCGAGCGACGATGGTGCTGTTTTTGGTGACGGACGTGGCGACGTTCAGCGCGGGATTCACCTACTACTTTTTCGTCCGTATCGGCGGCTGGCCACCCCAGAACCTTCCCGACGTGTTAACTTCGCTGGTGCTCGTCAACACCGGCCTGCTCGTCCTCAGTAGTTTCACGCTCCACTTTTCACACGCGGCGCTCGAAAACGACCGCCGGAACCGGTTTCTCGCGTTGTTGGGGCTGACGATTCTCCTCGGAGTCGCGTTCGTCGCGGGGCAGATTTTCGAATACTACGAATTCGCCGTTGGTGAAGGATTCACACTCACCTCCGGGATTTTCGCGAGCGCCTTTTATGGTCTCACCGGGCTCCACGGTCTGCACGTCGCACTCGGCGTCCTCCTGCTGGGAATCGTCTTCTGGCGGGGTAGACGCGGCCAGTACGATTCCGATCGGGACACGTCGATTACCACGGTTTCGTACTACTGGCATTTCGTCGATGTTGTCTGGATATTCCTCGTTCTCGTGCTGTACGTGGGTGCCGAGATAACGGTGTGAGTTCGAGAACTATCGGGACGTTCGACCGGCCCGCTCCTCGCGTTCGAGCAATTTTCGATAGAGCGGCGGCGTCAGAATCCCGAGAATTCCGAGCAGGATTGAGACGACACCCAACGGGAACAAAAGCGGGTCGACCGAGAGACACGAGTTCGCCGATGAAATCGTCGCATACCGCACGATTCCGTCTGATGTGACGAGGACGCCGCGTCGGAAGACGTCACGGTGGGCGAACCGCCCGCGCACGTCGGCGACACCTCTGGGGCTTTGGACGGCCTCCTCGAACGCCCGTCGCTCCGCCGGAGTCAGTTCTGCGACGGCGAATCTATCGAGCGCCGGTTGTTCCGGACTCGCCCCTGTGTACTGACCCGTTTCCGCAGGCGAGTAGACGACGATGGTCGGATTTCCGCACAGTCCCAACTCGGATTGCGCAACGGCGTATCCGCCGAGGGTGCCGCCAGCGATGCCGACCGCGACGAGGAGGGTTCCGAGGAACGGCGCGCCGTACGTTAGGATGACCGAACCGTCGGTTCGGTCGTCCGGCAAGGGACTGGTGTATCGTTCGTCCCCGCTCATCCTTCGACCTGCCAGCGTGTACTAAGGTATTCGAACGTGACAGCCAACCCGAACCCGTAGAACCAGTGGGCGATGAGGACGAACACGACGTAGGCGACGAATTGCAAGTCCGTCTGCCCCGTGTAGAACGCGAGCGCGAACCCGACCGAAATGATGGTCGCGAAGGTCAGTCCGGTGATGATTCGCGGACGTCCCGGCAGGTATTCCGCGAAGACGGCGAACAGGAGCGCCCACGTCGTCATGCCCCCCGCGAGAAAGAGGAGATACCCGACGGCGACACCCCTCATGCCGACGAGTTCCGCGAGTTCGGAAAACGACGAGAGGTCGAACGCGCCCAAAACGGTGGCTGTGAACAGAACGCCGGACATGAGCATCGTTCCGACCAGTCCGCCGGTTCCGGCGGCGAGGGCGACGCGCGGAATCGTGGTTAGCAGCGGTTCGACGGTTCGGAGAACCGTCGGACTCCCCTCGCCGGGAACGGTCGTCGAGGACGCGCGCGTCGTTTCGGGTTCGGTCGGCTCGATGCCGTACCGTTCTTCCAATCGTCGTTCGAACCACTGCCATTCGCGGGTAAACTGCTGCGTTCGTTTCAAGCCCCACACGTCCGCGGCCTGTACCGGCGTTCCGCTCCAGAACGACCAGAGCATGTTGTAGAGCCACAACAGGACGCTCAGGCCAATGAGAAACGCGCCGACGGTTGCGATTCGCTGGAACGAAGCGAACTCGGGCGGGTAGAGTGCAAGGCGTCGCGGCAGGGTTAGCAACCCCATAAGAATCAACGCTCCGAAGGTCAGCACGGAGCCAAACACCAACAGGACGGATTGAAACAGCGCGAGTTGGCGGTCGTACAGCCGTCCAGTCAGAATCGGATACCAGTAGTAACTCGCCGCAATCATCATGAACGGGATGATGCCCATGACGATGAAATGGAAGTGACCGACGACGTAGTACGTCCCGTGATAGTAGATGTCCACCGGAATCGTCGCGAGAAATACGCCCGTCACTCCGCCGATGACGAAGGTGCCGATACTGCTGACACAGAGCACCATCGGGGCGGTCAGTCTGACGTTCCCCGACCAGATGGTCGTTATCCAGTTAAACACCTTGATAGCGCTCGGAACGGCGATGGCGATGGAAACGGCCATGAAACTCGCACGGAGTCGCGGGTCGATGCCGGTGGCGAACATGTGGTGGGCCCAGACGCCGAACGAGAGGACGCCGATGGCGAGCGTAGAGTAGACGATGAATTTAAATCCGAACAGCTTTCGCCCCGCGAATTTCGGGAGAATAAAGCTCATCAGCCCCGCCGCCGGGAGGAAGATGATGTACACCTCGGGGTGGCCGAAAAACCAGAACAGGTGTTGCCAGAGTATCGGATCACCGCCCTCCGGCGTGAAAAACGTCGTTCCGAAGTTACGGTCGAGTAGAAGCATGACGAGCGCGCTTCCCAGCAAGGGAAACGCGAACAGGATGAGGCCGCTCGTCGTAAGGATGTTCCAGACGAAGATGTCCAAGTTTTCCCATCCGACGTTCTCCCCGCGTTCGTAGACGATGGTGACGATGAAGTTGATTGCGCCGAGCGTCGTCGCGATTCCGGAGAGGTGTAAGCCGAGGATGAGGAAGTTGACCTGCGGGTTCGGCGATTGTATCGAAAGCGGGGTGTAGAGCGTCCAACCGAGTTCGGGTTCCCTGAGCGTCCAAAAGAACTGAAAGAGGTCGCCCTGAACGCCGAAGAGATGAAACAGTTGGCCGATGACCTGCGCGGGAAGTCCCCCCCGAGCGAGAAGCAGGGAGGGCGGGAGGAGCCAAAATCCGATGGCGTTGAGTCGTGGAAACGCCATGTCGTCGGCGTCGATGAGGAGCGGCACGAAGTAGTTCGCGATGCCGAAGAAAACCGGCGTTACGAAGAAAAACAGCATCGTGACGCCGTGGGCCGTAAAGAGCGCGTTGTAGGTTTCAGAAGACCAGATGTCCGCGTTCGGCGTGAGCAGTTCGGTGCGCATCATCATCGCGTCCGTCCCGCCCCAGAGCGCTGCGAAGGTTCCGAACAGGATGTAGAGTATCCCGATTTCCCGGTGATTCGTGGTGGTCGTCCAATGGATGACGGTTCGTTTGAGCGTCCCGAAATCCACGTTCAACTCGCGCCGCGACCGGTAGCCGCCGTCCGGTGTCGTAGCGTGTTTTCGGGAGAGCCAGAAGACGAACCAACAGGCACAGAGTACCGACCCGAGAACGGTCAGTTCGACCACTGCCCGGTTCACGAATGGTATCCTCCAGTCATCGACGGTGCTCCAGCGATGCGCTCGAACCCGTTCACTCCCCGTTTCACTCCCCGCCCCTCGTACATGCGTACATACTCGCGTCGGGAGCCATCACGATAAAGCCGCAGGCCGAGCTGAATGAATTCCCTTCTGACACGTAATCCAGCGTGCGATAAACTATATCCGACCGTCAGTTGACTCCGGTACAATGCGACTTCGTCGCGGATGGGCGTTCGCCTTTTGCGTGGTCGGAATCGCCGCCATCGAACCAGCGACGGCACAGTCGGTCAACAAACGTCTCATCGACCAGCTGAACTTCCAACTCATCTACGTGGCGCTCCCGCTGACGCTGTTCGTCGAAGTCATCCTCATCTACGCGGTCGTCCGATTTCGGAACAACGACGACCCGCTTCCGACGGCCGAAGATCCGGCCCTCGAAATCACGTGGACGATTGCGACCGCCATCATCCTCCTGTTCGTGGGGCTCGCGGCGTACACGGTTCTCACCAGTCCGTACATCACGCCGAACCAACCCGGCGGCCAAATGAACCAGATGGCCGCAGGCAGCGCTGACAATTCATCTGCGTCGAACACGGTGACCGTGGACGCGCTCGCCTATCAGTGGGGATGGCAGTTCCGGTATTCGGCGACGAATCGAACCACGCAGGACGAACTCGTGATTCCGGCGAACACCGAGGTGTACGTCCAGATGACATCGGCCGATGTCATCCACTCATTGTTCGTCCCGGAACTGGGCGTCAAACAGGACGTGTTTCCCAGTCGAACGACGGTCATCCACACGCGAGTGTACGAACCCGGAACGTATCGCGGCTACTGCACCGAGTTCTGTGGCACAGGCCACGCGCGGATGAAAACGACGATACGGGTACTTCCGCGGGCCGAATATCGACAGTGGCTTCAAGGGAACGCGACCGCGCGGACTGGTAGTGAAACCCGAGGCAGTAACGTCAATTCGGCCGTCCAGGAGAGTTCGGCCCTACGGACGAGTGCGAGCGTCGAAAAGTAAAATTCGTTTAGTTGCCGTTCGAGAGTTCGACGTTCTCCAAGGTGAGTCCGACCTCATCGACGGTGATCTCGATTCGGCAGATTTCGTAGGTTTTCCCGTCTATCGACAGCGTCAGTCCCTCGATGGTCGTCGTGGACTCTTCTACGGTGTAACTCCGGTCTTCGATGGTCATATCCGGTAGCCCCGGCCCTTCGAGGGTCGTGTCGGAGACGGTTATCGTCGCGTCCTGGATGGTTATCTCTTGACTGCCGATTTCGTGAGTGCCGTCCGACGCCTGTCCGTCTGCGAGCGCTACGCTCGTCCCGCCAGCGAGGAGCAGGACGGTGATCAGTATGCTTGCGGTGAGCTGTCTG
The DNA here is from genome assembly GCF_020700235.1 of Haladaptatus pallidirubidus. Taxonomy (GTDB): domain Archaea; phylum Halobacteriota; class Halobacteria; order Halobacteriales; family Haladaptataceae; genus Haladaptatus; species Haladaptatus pallidirubidus. Next base: position 3,350,507 of record NZ_CP085301.1, read on the forward strand.
GGTGTTAGTCGCATTTTACACGTATTCCATTCGTCGGAGAGGGGAAAAACAGCAGAGATAGTTGAAGGTGGTTCGTCCGAATTGTCGTTAGTTTATTTCGTGCTAAAATAATATATGGAAACCCACAAATACCGTTGGAATTGTTTTTCCGCTCCCTGATACGGTTTCAATTTTTGTAAAAATAGGGGTTTGGCTGTGTTAGTTGTCGAACCGTTTCTCTTCGTCGTAGGGCGGCCCAGACGTGCAGTAGGCGGTACCTACACCACTGTTTCCCGTCGATTACTCATCTTCCTTCCACTCTCCCGGTTCCGCACCGTGAAACTCCCCTTTGGCCTCCCGACTTTGCCGCCAGAACGTGAGAAGCATGATGGCGCAGTAGAAGATGCCGACCGCGACAACGACCGTTTCTCCCGGTACGCCGGGCACCGACGCCGTTTCGTGCCACGTTTCTTCCGGAACGAAGACGGTTATCCGAAACAGCCACGCCACGCCGAGGAGGGAAAAGAGGGGAAAGTAAACTCGCTTGAGCCGCCGTGAGAGCGCCTCTCTGTACGATACTTTGAGCATCGGATTTCGAAGGTCGTCGCCGATTTCTTTGCGCCAGTGCTTGAGTGGCGTCTCCGTCGGATCGAACGCGTTCGCGTACACGTTCTCCTCGATGAGGCGAACGCGAGCGCGAATCGCATCGTACATTCGATACCGGCGCACGTCGAACACGAGAAACATCGAGAGAGCCACCATCCCGATGAGCAGTAGGTAGGGGGAGGAGTCGACGCTCTCGAACGCGAGCGCGAGAATCGCCGTGACGAGGGCGATAGCCCAATCGACGGTGAGGTCGAGTCGGTCGAGAAACTTCCCCGAATGCGAAACTTCGCCTCGGTAGTAGTGCGGGACGAGCGAAAGGAATTCCTCGCGGTTGTCCGCGGCGTCCGCTGCGACCTCCCGTGCATCTCTTTGGGTCGAATCGAACTCATCCGAATCTGGTGCAGTCATCACAGACCATAGACTCTCCAGCGTGAAAACGGTATTATTCACCAACACTTCTTAGCAGACGTACCACAACGAAACGTAAACGGACGGCGGGCACAGTCGGGCGAGTGCGTTCCACGTGCCACCTCTTTACGGTGGTTTACAGATAGCCGCGGTATCCACAGGACGTGCAGTGGAGGTAATCCGACGACCGAAAGAGGACTCCATTACTGCATTCGGCACAGATTCCTTCGTACGCGTCGGATTCGCCGCTGTTCGACCGAGATTCCTCCCGAATCAGTTCGAGCGTCGATAGCTTTTCTCGGTGCTGTTCGACTTCCCGCCGGAGGGTTTCTATTTCCTCGACTAACCGACTGCGTCGCTTCCCCATCAGTGGCCCATCCATCGAAATCACCTACAGTGTACGTAGGGGTCGGAAGTATTTAGACTGGCCGTACCGGTTCATCGCGCTATCTCAATAATCGCTGACGGTCCTTCGGTGTTGGAAAGTTGGTTTGGAAAATTGGCATATTATCAATACGTACGTGGAACAGGAACGACGTTCGAAGGATACATCCCATTCACGAATTCGAGGAAAGAGTAAAAGCCGGTGGAGGGATTTGAACCCTCGGCCTATTCCTTACGAAGGAATCGCTCTAGCCAGTCTGAGCTACACCGGCCCGATGTAGCTTACTGCAATACAACGTAGACACCACGGAGTGCATAAGGGTTGCGAAATGCCCGTGGGCTCCCGAGTTAATCCATCACGGACTACCGCGTTAATCGCACGTCCAAGCAGACGTTCAGTTCGTGCGGCGCGTACGACCGCACCTCCCGGCGCGTTTCGACCGACACGTCGTACTCGGGTTCCGCTACCGCGCGAATCGCGTTTTCGCCAGGGCCGAACGGGTCGTCTTCGTGCTGAATGTCGTAGTAGTGGACGACGCAATCATCGCCCGCGAGCGCGACTGCGGTGTCGAGGAACTCCCCTGCGCTGTGCGGGAGGTTCATCACGAGGCGGTCAGCCCAGTTTTCGTATTCCGAAGTTGTCTCCCGAACGTCGCCGGAAATCGCCGTTATCCGGTCTTCGACGCCGTTTCTGCGCGCGTTTTCCCGAAGGTAGTCGATCGCCACGTCGTTTACGTCGGTGCCGACGACCTGCGCTCCGCGCTTTGCGAAGGGGATGACGAACGGGCCGACACCCGCGAACATGTCGAACGCCCGTTCGTCGGCGGCGACTTGCTCCGCGACGCGGTGACGCTCGGTCGCGAGCCGAGGAGAGAAGTACACCCGCGCAACGTCGAGCGAGAACACACAGCCGTACTCGCGGTGAACCGTTTCTGTCTGCTCACCCACGAGCACATCCCAGTCGCGGACGCGGGTTTGGCCTTTGACTTTCGACGCACGGTTGAGCACGGTTTTGACGGGAAGTTCGGACGCCACGATTGCATCGGCGATTTTCCGCGCTCGCGCCGAGTCGTCCTCGTCGATGAGGACGATGTCACCGAGCCGTTCGTAGCTTGGGTCGAATCCGAGGATGTCGGCGGGCGTATCCGGCGTCTGGCGGGTCGGTACGTCGCGTTCGACGACCTCAAAACCGTCCGGAACCGCGTCGGCGTCAGAGACCGGAACGTAGAGCCACCCGTCTTCGACCTCGATTTCGAGGTCGTCCGGTATCAGGTCGGATTCCGCGAGTTCGCGGCGCGTCGCCTCGCCGCGTTCCCGTTCGACGCGCACGCAGGGCGCTTTCATACTTGTTCCTTGCCCGAAGCGGGCGTTAACGCTGACGCTTCGGGTCGCGTCGTTTAAGCGTCCGACCTCCCAAGGGCGGATATGCTCACCTTTATCGGTCTCGGCCTGTACGACGAGCGTTCCATCACCGTCGAAGGCCGCGATGCGATCGCCGACGCGGACGACCTGTTCGCCGAATTCTACACCAGCAAACTCATCGGCGCGGACGTGACCGACCTCGAAGCGTTTCACGGGAAGGAAATCGACGTCAGAGACCGCGCCGGTGTCGAACAGGACCCTGAAGTAATCCTCTCTGCCGCGGAGTCCGATCACGCCGTCTTCCTCACCGCCGGCGACACCATGATTTCCACCACGCACGTCGACCTCCGTCTGCGCGCCGAAGAGCGCGGCATCGACACGAGAGTAATCCACGCCCCGACCGCGGAATCCGCCGCGAGCGGTCTCACCGGTCTCCAGAACTATCGCTTCGGGAAGGCAACCACGCTCCCGTTCGATTACGCACACGGCGCGGACGGCCTCCCGGCCAGCGTGACGACCGTGCTGGACGACAACCGTCAGCGCGGCCTCCACACGCTCGTCTACCTCGATATCAAAGTCGGCTGGAACCCGTCCGGCAAAGGAGACGCCGACGCGGAGGACGAGTACATGACCGCCGATGTCGCCGCGGAGATGCTCGCCGACGGTTACGAGGATGTTCTCGCCGTCGTCGTCGCCCGTGCGGGCAGTCCCGACCCGCTGGTCGAAGCCGACCGACTATCGGAACTCGCGGAGCGCGACTTCGGCGACCCGCTCCACCTGCTCGTCGTTCCGGGCGACCTGCACCACATTGAAGTGGACGCCCTCGAATCGCTCGTGGGCGCGCCGGGCGACCTCCTGACCGTCGAGTAGCCAATTTTTCGGATTTCGTAAAATAGCGTCGTCGCGGGTTTCGATGACTAACCGTTTTCGTCGAATCGCCGTTTACGCCGAACTGCCGTTTTCGCGTCGAACAATCGCGGGTTCTGTATCGTTCGATAGCGCCGTCGCTCACCGGTTGAGTGCGCGAAAAAAGGAATTAGTTATTCGAAGTCGGACTGCGTGTCCGATTTAGTTCTCTCGGCGGAGCGCGAGGAGCGCAGCGGCGAGGAGTGCGACAACGGAGATTGCGACACCGAAGCCGGGCTGACCTTCATCGTTGGTCGTGGTTTCGGTTTCTTCGGTCGTCGTGGTTTCCTCGGTGGTCGTTTCCTCGGAGGTCGTCGTCGTCGTGGTCGTCGTCGTTGGGTCGTCTTCACCAGCGTCCTGGTTCAGGACACCGTCAACAGTGACCGACTCTGCGCCATCAGCGGAAGCGGTGACGCTGAATTCGGTGTTGTTGTCGTATTCGCTGAAGTCGAACATGCTCGAGAAGGAACCGTCCTCCGTGACCGTAACGTCCTGGTTCTTGAAGAAGATACCCGAGGAACGGGCCTGGACGTTCACCGACGTACCGGGTGCGAGGTTGGTCGTACCCGAGATGGACTGGTTGTTCGAGTTCGGAACCTCAACGTTGTTGCCTTCGTTCAGGTCGAGAGTAGCTTCTTCGACGGTGAACGTGGTCGAGACGGACTGCTTCTCGTCGGGCGAGACTGCGTAGTTCTCGTCAACGGAGAAGGTAGCCGTCCAGTCACCCATGAGGTCTTCCTTGCCGATTTCGTCGAGGTTGTCGGTTTCGATGATGAGGTAGAGCGACTCGTTTGCGCCGTCATCAAGCATCTTGACACCTGCGTCGGTGGTGTTGAACGAGTCTGCTTCCGTGTTCGGTTCGGGGTTGTCCTCTTCGACATTCACCGAGAGACCGTCCACGTCGTCAAGGTTATCTGCCCCCGTGAGAGCACCGTAGATACCCGAAGTATCCTTAATCTGGACAACGACCTTGTCACCGAACGCGACGTTGCTTCGCTGGGTGATGAGGTCCGTCAGTTCGGACGGGGTTTCCGCACCTTCGTCGGGCGAAACCCACGTCTGTGCGCTACCGGTGTTGCGCGGTTCGACGGAGAGCGAGCTCACGTCGTCCGGGTTTTCGTCGTTCGTGTAGACTTCCAGCTCGTAGACAGTTTCACCCGAAGTGACTGCGAGCGGTTCGCTGAGGTTGTTGGAGTTCCACGATGCGGAGACACTATCTTCGCTGTCTTCACCTGCGTAGATGACTTTCGAAGAATCGTTGTTGGTCGTTTCGTACGTGTTCACCCAGAAGGTGACCTCGCCGTCGTCGTCGCCGTCGGTGACGTCAACGGACATGTTGAAGTTCGCCTCGTCGCTACCGACGATGGCCGTGGCCGAGTCGGTGTTCTCGAGGTTCACCGTGACCGGCACGATGTCACCGCGCGGAACGCTGTAGACGCTGTTTCCAAAGCTGGACGATGCGGAGCCACCTTCTTCAACGGTAATTTCGAACGTCTGGGACGCCGACGTGTCGTCAACGCTGACGGTCACGTTGTACGTGCCAGGCGAGAGGTCGTGCTCGCTGAAGTCGACATCGAACGTGTGTACTCCGTCGCCTTCCTCGTGCATTCCCGAAACCGATTTAATGGCTTCCTCTTCGTCGTCAGTGATGTCTTCCGAGTAGACGCTGACGTCAAAGTTCTCACGGTTCGAGTCATCGACGGTGAAGGTGACCGTTTGGTCACTGCTGTCGTCCATGATGGTCGTCGAGTCGGCGCTCACCTTGAACGTCTGTTTGACGACTTGGAAGGTGACCGTCGTGTTACCAGCCGAGAGCTGGTAGAATCCAGTCTCGAGTTCGGTGGTGTCGATGTGGAAGCCGTTCTCGTCCGCGGTGTACGAGTCGACGAATCCGTCATCGCCTTCTTTTCCTTCGGAGAGCGTTACTTCGGTACCATTCGAATATTGGTCAACAAGACCGTTCTGGCCTTGGTACACGACGGAGTTGTCCGTAATTGTCTTGTCGTGCTGGGATGCCACAGCTGAACCTGCGAACGCGGTTGCGCCGGCGAAGACCGACATAACCAGTAGCGCCGTGAGGAACAGGCTGCGAACTTTTGTCATATTTCCTGTCATGCTTTCTCGTTAGTTGTTTCTTGGTCGGCGACAGTTCCTTTCCCACGACCACTTTCGTGTTTTGTCCAACTCGGAACCGAACCGGGATGAACGTGGTACTTCATCTGCCACCATGGGTAGGGGGTACAGAAAGAACGTGATGCCGTTGTTATATATGCTTTGTGGTCTGGAAACGGCGAGTCATCCCCTTACACCCGCGAATTTGAGGAGTACTGGTTTCGGCAGGGATTCAATGGAAAGATAAGCAAACAGAACTGAACTGATTTGCGCTGCCAATTTCGGGTGGAGAAAAACGGGTATTAACGAACTGATTCACAGTTTCAGTCTTTAAGTAGTAGCGGAAAACAGAACCAAATGAAGACATGAATCGAAAACGATTATGGGAGATAATTGTCACTGAAATCGTACCGACAATTCAGTGTTTTTCGCGGACGTTTCGGTAAAAATTGCCGCCTTGCGCGATTTTCGAGAAATCGACGCTTTCGCTCAGTTTCGCTCGATAACTTCGATTTCGTGCCCGTCTTGGTCTTTGGTGAAGGCGTAGCGGTCGTCACAGGACTCGGGGTCGCGGTACTCCGCCGCCCCGCGCTCCATCAGCGTTTCCCAATCGTTGTGGAGGTCGTCCGCGCGCACGGCGAAGTGGCCCCACGCGTCGCCCATCTCGTAGGACCGGCCGTCGTAGTTGTACGTGAGTTCGACCGCCATCGTCTCCTCGGCGGCGTCCTCGGGCTTCACGAAGTAGTTGGCGAAGGTGTCCGACTCCCACCGACCGGTGTGTTCGTACTCGAACTTGCGCGTCCAGAAGCCGAGCGCCTCGTCGGCGTCCTCGACGCGAATCATAGTGTGGTCGATACTCCAACGCGCACCGTGGTCGCGTTGGACGATTTCGATTTCGTGGCCGTCCGGGTCTTTCACGAACGCGTAGCGTCCGCCGCAGGAATCCGGGTCGCGGTAATCCTCGACGCCCGCGTCCATCAGTTCCTCGTAGGCGTCGTACACGTCCTCGACGCGAACCGCGATGTGACCCCACGCATCGCCCATCTCGTAGCTTCGGTCGTCGTGGTTGTAGGTGATTTCGAGCAGAGCACCATCGTCGTGAACGTCCGCCGGGCCGAGATAGACGTTGGTGAACGTGTCTGCCTCCCACCGTCCTTTCTCCTCGTAATCGAGGTGTTCACCGTACCAGTCGAGCGTTTCGTCCAAATCCTCCACGCGCATCATGACGTGGTCGATTGTCCCGTTCATACGTACGAAAGCACCCTCTCCGGGGCGAAAAGCGTACCGCTCGCGGAAGTCTCGCTCGGTTTTCGTGATGAGTGTTCTGGCCAATGATTTTTTCTCGCGCGCGTGCGAGCGCGAGGGTACCACCAGTCGTGGTGCGTTGGTTCAAAATTATTGCGTTCGTTCAACTCATCTGCTCAACGCACCGCGCAGGTCGGGCCGGTGGAACCACCACGCGACGCCGAACAGGCCAATCGTCCCGAATGGAACGACCAATCCGCCATACGCCACGAATCGGAAGACGAAGTTCAATTGGGTTACGCCCGCCAGTACCAGGAGTCCGCCAGTCACTCGTCGGTCTTCGAACCGACCCGAAAACGCGCTGAGGAGCGCGAGCAGGTAAAATAGCACGCTCAGCGGCCACGCGAGAAGTCGCGACGGTAATCCGACGGTTAGGACGAACAGATATTTCGGAAGCGTCGTGACGTGCAGCGTCGTCGGATTCACCAGTCCCCACGGAAAAATCAGCGTCGTTCCGCTCGGTGCGACGAGGATCAGCCACGGAAGCGCGAACAGCGCGAGAATCGAGAGTCGGCGCTGCTTCGCGGTAAAATCGAACCGCGTCACTTCCGGAGAATCATCCGGAGCACGTCCTCGTCCGCGAGTTCGTGTTCCACTCCGACCTGCTGTTCGTCGTGTTTCGCGCTCGGGCCGCTGACACGCGCGAATCGGAACCGTTCGAGCATCTCGCCGCCGAGTCGCTCACAGGCGTCTTCGATGGTGCTTCCGTAGGGGAGAACGAGCGGTTCGTCGTAATCGACGCCGCGCCCCGGTTTGTCCATGTAGATTCGCATCAACCCGAGTTTGTCCCAGATTTTCTCGCGCAGTGCATCCAGTCCTTTCTCCTCTTCCGCGCTGATAAACACCGCTTCGTCGGGGTCGATGTCGTGGTCGCGCAGTTGGTCGTACACTTTCTCGGCGTAGTCGTGTTCGATGAGGTCGACCTTGTTTACCGTCACCATCGACGGGATGTAGACGCGGTTGTCCATGATGCCGTCGATGAGGCGGTCGATATCCATCTTCTCCCGGAGCGTCACGTTCGCGTTCACGTAGCCGCGTTCGCGGAGAACTTCCTTGATGACGTTTTCGGAGATGTCTTGGTCGGCGCTAGACGTGACCCTGATTCCGCCGCGTCCTTTCTTCGCAATCGAGATACTCGGCGGGGTAGAATCCAACCGAATCTTGTTCTCGTACAACTCCTTTCGGAGCCGTTCGTACTGGTCGATTTCGAAGACCGAGAGGACGAACACGGCGAGGTCTGCGGCACGGACAACGGAGAGCACCTCCTGCCCGCCGCCGCGGCCGTGGGCCGCTCCTTCGATGAGTCCCGGCACGTCGAGCAGTTGGATGTTCGCGCCGTTGTACTGCAACATGCCCGGATTCACGTTCAGCGTCGTGAACTCGTACGCGCCGACTTCGCTCTCTGCGGCGGTGAGCGAGTTCAACAAAGTGGATTTGCCGACGCTCGGGAATCCGACGAAGGCGACGGTCGCGTCGCCCGTTTTCTCGACAGCGTAACCTTCGCCACCGCCAGCAGAGGACTGGTTTTCCAACTTTTCTTTTTTCTCCGCGAGCTTCGCCTTCAGCCGTCCGATGTGCGACTCGGTGGACTTGTTGTACGGCGTGTTGGTTATCTCCTCGCGGAGCGCTTCGATTTCCTCCTCCAGTCCCATTAGGAACACGTCAGCCGTGATTGCCGAAAAACTTGTTCCTTCGCGCCAACGGAAGGCCGCCGGTGATTTCGGTACGTTAATACGTTTCGGCCATCGTAACGGTAATACGTAATGCCGGACCCTGCCCGCCTCCGCGACAGCACTCAAATCGTCCTCCCACGCGACGCGCTCGGTGGGATTCGACGTGAGTTGGAGCGGCAGTTCATGGTCAGCATCGTCCCGTTCGAAGAAGAATACCTCCGCATCGTCGGCAGTCCGGTCGAAATCAAACAGGCCAGCAAGTTTCTCGGACGGCACGGCGTGACCTTGCCCTGAGCGGCATCATTTCTGCAACAGTTCTTCGGGAGCAGGCACATCACCCGACGATGAACTATCCACGAACCGCTTCCGAACGCCGCAAAAGAAAATCCTTAAAACTCCAGCGAGATTTCGTTCGGGTATGGCTGATACAATCGAAGTCCTCGTACCCGGAGGGCAGGCCAACCCCGGTCCACCGCTCGGCCCGGAACTCGGCCCCACTGCGGTCAACGTCCAAGAAGTCGTCAACGAAATCAACGAACAGACTGCCGCGTTCGACGGCACGGAAGTGCCTGTCACCATCTCCATCGAGGATGACGGCAGTTTCGAACTCGAAATCGGTGTCCCGCCGACGGCGGCGCTCATCAAGGACGAGGCCGGATTCGAGACGGGCAGCGGCGAACCCCAGAAGAACTTCGTCGCCGACCTCTCCGTCGATCAAGTGAAGAAAATCGCGGAACAGAAACACCCCGACCTCCTCGCCTACGACACGAAGAACGCGGCGAAGGAAGTTGTCGGTACCTGTGCGTCGCTCGGCGTCACCATCGAAGGAGACGACGCGCGCGAGTTCAAAGCGAAGGTTGACGCTGGCGAGTACGACGACGCACTCGAAGCCTAATCCGGGTTTTTCGTTTTCGAATCAGACGAACAGCAAGAGGAGCGTGTAGCTTCCCGCTCCGACCGCGAACGCCCAGAAACGGCTTTCGCGCTCCTCGGGAAGTTCTTCTTTGATGATGTTGAGGATGATGCCGCCAGCCAAAAACGCGAACAGCGTGTTCACCACGGCTTCATCGACTTCCGTCGCGTTTCCGACGGCCCATCCGACGACGACCGCTCCGGCGAGAAACCAGCGTCCGAGCCGGTCGTAGGAAGCTTCGTGGAACTCCCTGAGTCCGTAGTCGTTGACGACGAAGTGCAGACCCATCGCGACGGCGTACAGCAGGAGATTTACTTGCCCGGGTTGCTCTCGATGCACGAGGAGATAGCCGATGAGCGCGTTGTACGCGGTGAACGACCCGATGTGAAGCCAGAATATTTCGTCGGCGGTTCGTCGGCCATCGTGTCCAAATTCGCGCGCGAGGACTTCCAATCCGTAAAACAGGGAAAATCCGACCAGTGCGACGATGTAGACGTGGCGTTCGAAAAACCCGACGAGAATCGGGACGGACGCGAGCACCGTCCCGCCTTTGAGTTCCGGAAGGAGGTGAACGAACACGTAGGCGACCGACGCACCGCCAGCCGCCGAGAGCCAGCTGCTTCGTGGAATCGCGCGAAACGACTGCACGTTTCCCGCCACGAGATGCACGAGTGCGAGGAGGAACGCCAACAGACCCGGAAGGAACGTCATGTGGGCGTATCGATTCGATAGCACGATTCAAACCAGTGTCGGCGGCTACCACGATGCGTATTGGTTCGACGGGTTTAAGTTCGACATGCGTCAATTTCCGGTGAGACAGGCATCGCCTGTTTCACTGACCCGTAGGAGCATTCCTGCGTACTACGGAGGTGAACGATGGCAGATAATGAGATAGAGCAAGCAGTCTCTCGCGCACTCGAGGACTCCCCGGAGCGGAATTTCCGCGAAACGGTTGACCTCGCGATTAACCTGCGCGACCTCGATTTAAACGATCCGTCGAATCGTGTCGACGAGAGTATCGTACTCCCGTCCGGAACTGGACAGGAAACCCAAATCATCGTGTTCGCGGAGGGCGAAACCGCCCTCCGCGCCGAGGATGTCGCGGACGACGTTCTCTCGGGCGATGAGTTGGAAGAACTAGGTGACGACGACGACGCGGCAAAAGACCTCGCCGACGCGACCGACTTCTTCATTGCCGAAGCGTCGATGATGCAAGACATCGGTCGATACCTCGGTACCGTTCTCGGTCCGCGCGGTAAGATGCCGACGCCGTTGCAACCCGACGACGATGTCGTCGAAACCGTCAACCGCATGAAAAACACCGTCCAGCTTCGAAGCGGTGACCGACGCACGTTCCACACGCGCGTCGGCGCGGAAGACATGTCCGCGGAGGATATCTCGGACAACATCGACGTTATCATTCGGCGTCTTCACTCCAACTTGGAGAAAGGCCCGCTCAACGTCGACACCATCTTCGTGAAAACGACGATGGGACCGTCCGTGGAGGTGGCCTAAGATGTCCGCAGAACGTAAGACCGAAACGATTCCGGAGTGGAAGCGCGCGGAAGTCGCTGAGCTGACGGATTTCGTCGACAACTACAGCAGTGTCGGCGTCGTCAACATCACCGGCATTCCGAGTAAACAGCTCCAGAACATGCGCCGCAGTCTCCACGGTAGCGCGGAACTCCGCGTCAGCCGAAACACGCTGGTGGAGCGCGCTCTGGATTCGGTCGGCGGAGGCTTCGAAGACCTGAAGGAGTACATCTCCGGACAGGTCGGCCTCATCGGAACGAACGACAACCCGTTCGGTCTGTACAAGGAACTCGAAGCGTCCAAAAGTCCGGCACCGATTTCGGCGGGCGAAATCGCCCCAAACGAAATCACCATCCCAGAAGGTGACACGGGCGTCGATCCCGGCCCGTTCGTTGGTGAACTCCAGCAGGCTGGTGCCGCCGCACGAATTATGGACGGCTCCATCCACGTGACCGAGGACAGCCTCGTCGCGGAGGAAGGCGACGAGGTTTCGCCGGAGCTGGCGAATGTGCTCGCCGAACTCGGTATGGAGCCGAAAGAGGTCGGTCTCGACCTGCGCGCCGTCTACTCCGACGGCGTGATGTTCGAGTCGGACGAACTCGCCATCGACGTGGACGAGTATCGCGCGGACGTCGAGCGAGCGGCCGCCTTCGGTCGCGACCTCTCTGTCAACGCGGTGTACCCGACCGAACAGACCGTACCCCTGCTCGTCTCGAAGGCGACTGGCGAGGCCAAGAGCCTTGGTCTCCAAGCCGCCATCGAGAGCCCGGACATCGCTCCGGATCTCGTGAGCAAGGCGGACGCGCAAGTTCGCACGCTGGCCGCACAAATCGAGGACGAAGACGCATTGCCCGAGGAGCTTCGCGGAATCGAAGCGCCTGCAGCGGGCGGTGCTGACGAAGAAGAATCGACTGACGAAGAAGCAACTGACGCCGAGCCTGAAGACGACGATGACGACGATGACGAAGACGCGGGCGGAGAAGGCCTCGGCGCAATGTTCGGATAACTACCAATGGAATACGTTTACGCTGCACTCATCCTGAACGAATCGGGCGAAGAACTGAACGAAGAAAACCTCACCAACGTGCTCGACGCCGCCGGCGTCGATGTCGAAGAATCGCGTGTCAAGGCGCTCGTCGCCGCACTCGAAGACGTCGACATCGACGAGGCCGTCGAACAGGCCGCCGCCGTCCCCGCCGGTGGAGCCGCCGCAGGCGGTGCAGGCGGTGCCGCAGGTGGCGACGAGGGTGGCGACGACGAAGGTGGCGAAGAGGAAGAAGCCGCGGACGAGGACGACGACGAAGAAGAAGAAGACGACGCCAGCGGCGAAGGCCTCGGCGAACTCTTCGGTTAAACGACGGCGCCACACCGGTCAAACCAGTTTTTCTTTCGCGCACGAATCGGACAGCGACCGCGCAGCACCGCCCAACATTTAAATACAAGAACGGAACCACTCCGGCTCGATGGAGGTGTTCGGAACGCGGTTGGTGGTTGCGCCGGCGACGACGGCGACGGCGCTCGCGTTCATTCTCGGCGGCGTCGCACTCGGAACGGTAAGCGGACTAACGCCTGGAATTCACGTCAACAACCTCGCACTACTGCTCGCGTCCGTCGCCCCCGCGGTTCCCGGTCCACCTGAACTCGTCGATGCTGGCCGCGGGTGTCGTTCACTCGTTTCTCGATGTCGTGCCGACGCTCGCCTTGGGCGTCCCCGACCCGGTGATGGCGGTGTCGGCGCTCCCCGGGCATCGACTCGTCATCGAGGGGCAGGGCCGAGAGGCGATTCGCCTCTCGGCGTTGGGAAGCGGTCTGGCGGTCGCGTTCGCGGTTCCGCTCGCAATTCCCGTGACGGAGGTGATGACTACCGCGTATCCGTTCATCAGGGAAAACATGCCGTTCGTTCTTGCCGGAGTTGCAGGTTTTCTCATCGTCACCGAAACCACGACGCGCTCGCGGGTCGGTGGCCTCATTTCCTTCTGTGCGAGCGTGCTACTTGGCACCTGCACGCTCGACCTTTCGCCCGCCGCGCCGCTGGACGCGGGCGGCGTGCTGACTCCCCTCTTTGCCGGGTTGTTTGGTGCGCCGGTTCTGGTCGATGCGATGGACGGAGCGGGCGTGCCGGAGCAGTCGGCGGCGACGGTTACGACTTCGCGACGGGACGTGGTTCAAACTGCGCTCGCGGGTGCGGTCGCCGGCGCAATCGTCGGCTATCTCCCCGGCGTTTCGAGCGCGATTGCGGCGGTCATCGCGCTCGCGCTCGTTCCGGGGCGAACCGGCGGAAGAGGGTTCATCGTGGCAACCAGCGGGGTCAACACGGCGAATACGGTTTTCGCGCTGTTCGCCCTGGTGGCCCTCGGCACGCCCCGAACCGGCGTGATGGTGGCGCTTCGGGAAACGAACACGCCGCTTCACCTGCCGACGCTGCTCGCCAGTGTTGCGGTCGCCGGAATCGCCGGATTCGTCCTCGTTCTGGTGCTGGGTGATACCTATCTCGGGACGGTCGGACGGACGGATTACCGAAAACTCTCGTTCGGCGTGCTTTCCCTGTTGGTCGTGGCGTCGTTCCTGTTCGCGGGAATCGTCGGTATCGGCATTTTCCTCGTGAGCGTCCTCCTCGGTCTGGTTCCCCCGCGAGTCGGCTGTCGCCGGGTGCACCTGATGGGCGTGTTGATGGGGCCGCTAGCGCTCGGCGGATGATTGAGAAAACTCGGCTGGCGACCACGAGACTTTTGCCGGAGGGTTGTCAATTCGTTTGTATGATTCCCCTGTTCGGTTCAGTTCCCCTGTTCGGACCGATTCCCGGCGGCATGGAACTGTTCGTCATCTTCATCGTAGCCCTCATGATGTTCGGCCTGCCGCTCACCATCTTCGGCGGACTGTTCTTGGCGCACAAACGCTCGAAGGAGAATGTGGAGGAACTCAGGCGGGAAGTGTCGGAACTGCGTAAGCAGGTCGAAGAGAACGACCGAGGGCGATGATGCGGTATCTCTGTAACTACTGGCCAATCACGCCGAGACAGTGTCCAACGAACGTGTTGTGAACGGCGAACACTTCGCTGTCGAGTGCGACCGGGTTCCGCACGTCTCGCCGTGGATGAAATGCATCTCGACGGCGTCGTCGAAACACCGAATCGTACAGTCGAGCGACCCGTGGATGTAGAGGTCTTCTTGATGGGCTTTCTCGATGGCTTCGAGGCGCATATCGCGGAGAACGTCCGCACGTCCCCGTTCGTCGTATGCGTCGGCAACGCCGTCGCGGATGTACAGTAAATCGCTGGTGTCGTCGTCGTGGTATTGTACGCTTCGAAGGTGGTCGCCGACTTTGTCCCGTAAAAATGCGACTAGTTCTTTTGATTCGGTAGCTGTACCGGCCATACAAACCTTCCCATCTCGTTTTTCGGAAGACGATGTATTTAATCTTGTTGAGATTATTTACGATGAAAATTAACCCGACAGTTCGTGAATCAGGGTATTTTGTAATGACTCCCGTGCTCGGTGACTGGTTTCCGCATCGGTTACGACCTCAACGACCTGCGTTCCCGGCGTATCGAGGGATGTCGAAAATCGCTTCCGGAACGCTGAAATCGTCTCCACGCGGTCGAAATCGAGGTCGTAGAGGTCACCCGTCGCCTCGAAATCGAGTCCGTGTGGCGTTTGAAACTGGCCAGTAAACGGCGGGTCGAACGACTCGATGGGGAGCATGTGGAAGATTCCCCCGCCGTCGTTGTTGATTTCTACGATGGTCGCATCGACGCCGCAGCGCGCGAGCGCGAGCAGTCCGTTCATGTCGTGGTAGTACGCGATGTCGCCCGTGACCAGCACCAGCGGGTCGTCGGTCGCACTGCCCGCCCCGAGTGCGCTACTGACGATGCCGTCGATACCGCTCGCGCCGCGATTGCCGAGCATGGTCACGTCGGCGGAGCGCGGTTTCCCAAACCTATCGACATCCCGAACCGGCATGCTGTTCGAGACGAACAGAGTCGCCGGGTCGGGAACGAGTTCGGCGACCGAAGCGAGAACGCCGCCTTCGAAGTGGGCGTCCGATTCCGAAACCAGTTCCCAGTGACGCGATTCCGCGTGTTCGAATAGGGACGTCCACTCCTCGTCACAGACCATTTCGCCCGCGAGTTCGTCCGCTAACCGGCGGGCGAATCGCGTCGGGTCTGCCACGACGAGGTCGGTCGCGGTGAACTTCGCTTCGCGCCACCCGCCCGCGGAATCCACGAGGAACTGCCGTGCACTGGTTCGTTCGAGATAGTTCCGCAGAACCTTCGAAGTCGGCGAGGCTCCGAATCGCAGGACGACGTCCGGGTCGGGCCATCCGTCGGTCGTCTCCGGAACGAGGTAGGAATCGTAACCGCCAACGACGGGGCGGTCGTGGCCGAATCGGTGACCCGACAGCGGGTCGGCGAGAATCGGAAAGCCGGTCTCGTCGGCCAACTTCGCAAGCGCAGTTCGCGTCGGTGTCGGCGCGTCGGCGGGGCCCGCGACCAGCAGTCCACGCTCCGCGTTCGAAACGGTATCCGCGATTTCTGTGCGGGTTCGAGAATCTAGTTCCGGAACGCCCTGCGACACCCGGACGAACGGGCCGTCACGTCCCCGGCCTGCGAGCGGGTTTTCGGTCTCGAAATTCTCCGGAACGTCGCCCGGAACCTCGGTCGGTTCGAGCGGTTTCCGGAACGGGAAGTTGAGGTGCACCGGTCCCGGCGGCGTTCCGGTGGCCGATCCGAGTGCGCGGGCGGTCGTCGTCCTGAGGTAGCGGAGTTTGCGCGCGTTCGCTTCCGGTTCCGCGAGGTCGGCATACCATCGAACCGCGTCCCCGTACAGTTTCTCTTGGTCGACCGTCTGGTTTGCACCGCTATCCCGAAGTTCCGGCGGGCGGTCTGCCGTGCAGACGAGCATCGGAACTCGCGCCCTGTCCGCCTCGATAATCGCAGGGTGGAAGTTCGCCGCCGCGGTTCCGGAGGTGCAGACGATTGGCGTCGGTTTCCCCGTGCGTTTTGCCCGCCCGAGCGCGAAAAAGGCGGCAGATCGCTCGTCTAAATGCGAAAACACCTCGATGTCGTCGTGGGTCGCGAACGCGACCGTCAGCGGCGTCGAGCGACTGCCGGGAGCGAGACACGCCGCGTCGATGCCTGCCTCGGCTAGTTCGTCCACGAACGTCTCGGCCCACAGCGTGTTTCGATTCGGATGGCTCATTCGAGTTCGTCCAAAATCGGCAGGAATTTCAACTGCACTTCGTCCCACTCGTCGTCCGGATCGCTGTCGGCGACGATGCCGTTGCCGCCGAACAGCGTCACGCGCGAGTCGGCGGTGACGCCGGAGCGAATCCCGACGGCGAACTCTCCGTCGCCGTTTGCGTCGAACCATCCGATCGGCGACGCGTACCATCCGCGGTCGAACGTCTCCGTCTCGCGGATTGTTCGCTTGGCCATCTCGGGCGGGAGACCGCCGACCGCGGGCGTCGGGTGGAGTGCCTCGACAACCGACAAAACGTGTTCGTCGCCGTCGAGTGTCGCCGAAATCGGCGTCTGAAGGTGTTGAATGTTCGATAGCCGCTTGACCTTCCGACTTGCGACGATTACCGTCTCCGCGAGCGGTTCGAGTCCGTCGCGGATGGTTTCGGCGACGAGTTCGTGTTCCTCGCGCACCTTGTCGCTTTCGGCCAGTCGTTCCGCCAGTTCGTCGTCTTTCTCGGGGGTTTCGCCCCTGGCAATCGACCCGGCGAGGGCCTCCGTCTCGACCGTCTGGCCGCGGAGCGAAACGAGACGCTCTGGCGGCGCGCCGAAAAATCCGCCCGCCGCCGTGGGTTCGAAGAGGAACCGATAGCACTCCGGGTAGGAGGTTCGCAGTCGTTCGAGCGTGTTCGGCACGGCGACGGGATTGTTCAGTTCGACTTCGAGCGCGGTCGCCAACACGACTTTCTGTAGCTCGCCGGTGCGAATTCGTTCGGTTGCCTGTCGAACTTGCTCACCCCATTCCTCGCGCGCGGTGGTGTGGCGAGTCGCTTTCACGCCGGGGGAATCCCCTCGTGGGCGCATTCCCGGCAGTTCGTTCAATTCGGCCCGCAGGTCTGCCAGCGTTTTTTCGACTTCGTCGGGTGACTCGTCGCGGGCGGAAACCGTGAGCCACGTCTCCGTGTCCGTTCGGGTCAACTGAATTTCGGGAAGGACGAACTCCGCGCCCGGAAAACCATCCCACGGTGCCCCCGGTTCGTGTTCGGCGTGAAACGAAAATCCGCCGAACAAGCGCGGGCGAGTCGCATCCGTTCCACCCTTGGTATCGACCGAAGCGAAGCAGTCGTTCGCTCGCTCGCGGACAGTTTCGAATCGATCGGTACCGTCCGCTGTAACGCGGGTGACAGCACCGCTCGCGGCAATTTCGAGGCCGTCGGGTGTCGTCCAGTAGATTCTCGGTGCCGGTCTACCGGCGAGAAACGCACGAAACGAAACGTCGGATATTCGGCAGGTTCGAGTTACGAGAGAACTTCCCGCCGACAGTTGACCGTCACGGTGCGGTGGCATTGAGAGAGAACTCAGGAGCGGTAGCCCTTCAGCCTAACTATATCGCTCCTCATTCCACGGATTTGCGGTGTTAGAATAACCCCGTTTCTCCCAGTATCCTCGTTTCAACTCGGTGAGAAATTCGACCCTGTTCACCCACTTCGCCCCCTTGTAGGCGTATTTGTGTGGGGTGAGTACTCGAAGCGGGCCGCCGTGTTCGCGCGGAAGCGAGTCGCCGTCGAATTCCCACGCGAAGAGCACTTCATCGCGCATGCAGTCGGAAAGCGGGAGATTCGTCGTGTAATCGTCGAGCGCGGAGAACATGACGTGAACCGCGTCGTCTTCGACACCCGCTAGTTCAGCGAGAGTAGGGAATGTGACGCCCGTGAACGCACAGTCGAACTTGCTCCAGCCCGTGACGCAGTGAAAATCCTGCTTCTGCGTTTCGCTCGGGAGGTCTCGGAACTCGTCCCACGAGAAGGTGAGTTCGTTCTCGACCGCGCCAGTCACCGAAAACTCCCACGTTTCCGAATTCCAATCGGGGGTGCTTCCCTTAGAAAGGACGGGAAACTTGCTCGTCTCGCGCTGTCCGGGCGGAAGTCGCTCGCCGCCGAATTCCTGGTGGAGGTGCGTAACGTCCGTGATGCTCATGGACGAACACAGCGGACGCGATAACGTCAGTGTAACGACTGCGGAGCGAACGCGGAAATGGAACGAGCGTGCAAATAAATGCGCGAGCGGAACGAACGCAGAGGTACCGCAGGAGTAGAATAACCGCGATTACGATTCCGGAAAGCAGTCCTTATCCTTGCGTAACCGCTGTATCGAAGTCTGATGAGCCGGTACTCGCTGAATAACAAAGGACGATGTGACGCATAGCAATTGACGCATGTCCGAGTCAGAACAACAGACGAGAATGCGCGAAGGTCCGACGATGGAGGCAGCGGAGGAATCGACACGCGACGTAGCGATACTCGCATCTGGCGCCTCCGTTCTCCTCGCGTGGCACCAGTATTTCCTCAGAGGGAACAAAGAACGGGGCCTCTTTATCGGTTTGTGGCCGCCGACCATCCTCGCGTTCGCTAGCTACTTCAACCAGAAGCGGATGGAACAGCGCCTCGAATCCATGAAACCGAGCAGTATCATCGATTCGATCGACCAGATGTTCGGTAGCCGCTAAAACGTAGACGGAAAATTTTCCTTTCTTCAGCGCCATAGCGGCGCGCTATTTCTAAAATTACAACCTTTTACACGCATTTTAAGAAAATGAATTTATAGAATCGTAATTTCTGTTTCACAACCGTCGTACTATCTACCCGTCAGACTTAAGAACACCCCTCCCGAAGCCCTCAAATGTTCCAATGCCAAAGGTAGAGATCACCGTCCCAGAGCACCTCGAAATGCAAATCGCCCAGATGGTCGAACAGGGTGAGTTCGTCAACCGTGAAGAAGCAATCGAGGATTTGCTTGCAACCGGTCTCAAGGCATACAAGACGAGTGGGCCGATGGACAACGACCGAGAACCGGGTCTCGAAGACGAGGGGATGATGGGTCACGAAGACGAGTACGTCTTCTAACGCCGTTTTCACCTCGACGTGTGAATAGTTCTCAGAAACTCTTAAACCGCATAGCTACCAATTTGAGCCTATGCATAAAGACGACCTCCTCGAGCTCCACGAACAGATGGTCACCATCATGGAGTACTTCAAGGAACAAGACGACATTCCGAGCGGCGCGTTCGACGCGTACGATCAACTCGACGTGGATCCCTCGCACGTTCACAAATCCAAGAGCGAACACAAACACGCGGTCTTCGTGCTCGGAAACTCGCTCGCGAGCGTGATGAGCGAGGACGAGTTCAGCGAGGCCGGTCGAATCGGCAAGCGAATGGAAGAACTCGCCGACGACGCCGAGAGCAAAATCTGATCTTTCAAACGACGCGACGTGCCGTTTCGAGAACTCGAAACGGCACAGCACGCAGGTATCCCTCGACCGAACTGTGAGTGCAATCCGTCTACGTCGGAGCGCAGAACCGTGGTCGAACGCGGATTCGATGTGGGCGACTGCAGGTATTTTTCCTGAAACTCCCACGACGGATGCGTTCCGGCAACCCGAAAGTATTTGAGGGGGATTCCGTTTTGACGTAATATGGATGCGCGCACGGTCGAACAGATAACCGAGTGGGACTCACGCCCCTTTTCCGGAGGCTTCGAGGCACTGAGAGACCTCGCCGACGCCGACTTTTCCGGTGCAGTCAAAGCGGATGGCGCGTGGCTGTTCATGTTGAACGGTCGCGTCGTCGGCGTTTTCGGTGGAAATCTCGACAGCTTCGAGGATGCCAACGGAACGGCGTTCGAAGCCCCACACCCCTCGCTTCCGCTGTTGTTCAGCATGCAGGAGCGAGGCGGAAAGACGCAGGCGAAATACTACACCAACGACACGTCGCTCGACGAGGCGTGCAGTACGCTCGCCTCGAACAATTTCACGGGGTACGTCGAACTCAGCGAAAACGTCCTGAGCGGCGACTACTACGTCGTTTATCACGGTGGCCGTTCGATGAACGTCGCCTACGTCGGCGAAAGCGAGAAACTGTTGACTGAGGACGAAGCGTTCGAGCGCGCGAACGACGAAGTCGGGATTTACGAAGTCGTCGCCGCGGACGTGGACATCATCGACGTTCCGGAGCCGGAAACACCGCCGGAACCCGAACCGACGCCTGCTCAGAGCCAACAATCGGAGTCTGACTCCGGTTCGAAAACGGAATCCGAACCAGAGCCAGTTTCCGACTCGACACCGAAATCCGCCGACGATTCGGCGGCATCCGCTCCGAGCGACAGTCAGCCTGCCCAGTCATCGCAAGCGTCCTCTCCGCAGACGCCGGAGGGCGAATCGGCGCAAAATCAGAAATCCTCCAGACGAGCGTCTTCGGAAGCAGACCGGGAAACGAAGCAGTCCCAACCGACCAAGTCAGCTCAGTCGTCCGGCCCCGCGGGCGAAACGAAGACGCCTGCTTCCTTTTCCGACGAACAGCAGTGGCGGGAGACGACGACGATTCCGTCGCTCGACCCCGAAAAAAGCAGTTCCTCGAAACCCCGCGAAACGGGCGTCAAACAGCGGCGAAACACGCGACAGTCACCTCAGCGCCAGGCGCAGAATCGAACTCCCAGCGGCGCTTCCGCTTCCAACCGTGCGAAGGAACTGGAAGCCGAACTGTCCGCGCGCGCGGAGAAAATCGAGGCCCTCCAGACAGAACTCAAATCCGTCGAAGTGGAGCGCGACGAGCTAAAACAGGAACGCGACCGATTGCAGAACGAACTCGACCAACTGCGAACCGAACTCCAAACGGTGCGACAGAGCAGTCCCGCCGCGACTGCGGAGCGACAGATTACGCCACAGCAGGCGTTTACCGAAACGAACCTGTTCGTCCGCTACGGGTCGAAAGGCAAAGGAACGCTGGCCGACGCGGCGGCGGGCGAGGCGAATCGGGAGACAATCGAATCCAATCTGAAACTCGAATATCACACGCGGTTCGACGTGGACGGCGTCGCGGTTGATGGCAAAGAGTACGAAACCTTCCTCCACGAGTCGATGGAGTATCAGTTCGTCTCCTGGCTGGTCGTTGACCTACTGTACGAAATCATCGAAACCGGCCACCAGCGCGGACTCAAAGACCTCTTCGACGCGATTCAGGAAATCGACCGAGCGGAACTTCAGGGCACACTATCTGTGGAGGCCGAAGAAGGCGACGAACGCGAACTGTCGTTCGACATTATCCTCCGCGACCGAATGGGCAATCCGCTCGTCGTGGCGAACATCAACGATTCGCGCGACCCGGCGACCGGAGAGATGCTCGGGTCGCTCGTGGACGCATCGAGCGACGTTGCCAGCGCGAACAACGAACTCAGCGCGGCGTTCCAAGTCACGAAGAGCTTCTTCGAACCGGCGGCGCTGGAGACGACGGAGGACGCAACCAGTGGCGGACTGCTAACGCGAGAAAAACGAGAAAGTTTCGTCAAGCTATCCCGCAAACGGGGATACCATCTCTGTTTGGTCGAATCGCGTAACGGCGAATTCCACCTAACCGTTCCAGAACTCTAAGCTTCGGGTTTTTCGCCGATTTTCATCGTGTCGAGTTTGTCGGTGATTTCCGTCAATTTCTCGTCGAGTTCGGCGACGAACTCCTCGGTTCGGTCGGTCGTGATTGCGCCCTGATTCGAGGGCGAGATGAGATTTTCTTCTTCGAGGACACGGAGAGAGTATCGAACCTTGTGGTGGGGATAGCCCGTCTCGTTCGACATCTTGACGATGCCGATGGGCTCGTTTTCGATAACCATCTTCAGGACCTGCAAGTGGCGTTCCAGCATATCGACTTCCTTCTCCAGTCGATCTATCATGGCATGTGTTAACTTGTCTTTGAACCTTTTAAAGGTTGTTGTCCGCATCGCATGCAAAAGTGCAGATAAGGGATTTTTAATGAGACGAGTTAACACTTCCGGCTTGCGTGCGATAGTATCGCCGAATCTGCAACAATCGGGACGAATCGAACTCGTTGTATACACGTTCGTGTGTTATACCTCTTCGAAGACGGTGATCGATTGGGTGATGCGAGAAAAATAACCGTGGCTATCGTCGGTTCGCGACTCGGCGACGAGAGCAAAGGCCGCGTCGACGACGCCGTCTACGCCGTCAACCCGGTGCGAGAGAAAACCGTCCTACCGGCGAATCCGCTGGAGTGAGCGAATTTCTGCTTCCAATTTTCACTCTCGTTTCTTATTCGACCGCCGTGAGGTAGATTGCGACCAGCGCAAATCCGATTCCCGCGACCTTTCGCGCGGTTAGCGGTTCGTCGAGAAACGCGATGCCGAGAACCGAACTCGTCGCGATGAACAGGCCGAAAATCGGTACGACGATGCTGACCGGGCCGGTCGCTAACGCGCGATAGTATGCGAGAATACCGATTGCCAGAAACCCGCCAGCGAGGTACATGTACGGTGCTTTGTCGCTCACGAGATACGGAACGACCTGCTCGCCTTCGTACATCGTCACCGCGAGGGCCGCGACGACGAGCATACCGTTCGCAACCAGCGCAGCCACAGTATCCGGAATGTCCTGCGTTGCGATGCTGACCAGCGGTGGCAGTGCTGTGTAGCCGACGAGGGCGACGATCGCCCACCCGATGTAGTTCATGAAGGTGCGTTTCGCGCAGGGGGAAAGCAACGTTTCGAAAGCGGAAATGCCGACCCGTCGAACCCGTCACGTTTTTGCCCCGTCCCTTCGTGCACCTGGATATGAAGAAATCCCTGATGGACATCATCTGCTGTCCGCTGGATAAACAGGAACTCGAACTCGACGCCCGGCAGGAAGAAGCGGAGGAAGTCATCTTCGGAACGCTCACCTGTACGCAGTGCGGCGAGCGCTATCCCATCGAAGACGGGATCCCAAACCTCCTCCCGCCGGACATGCGCGAAGCCTGAACATTTTTATAACTTTAGTGAAAGGAGAGAATCGTGTCGGAAACCCTGTCTATTCACGTCAACCGCGATGGTTTGCACCACATCGACGTAGCGCAGTCGTTCGAAACCGACGACTCGTTCACCATCGCGCTCAAAAATCACGGAGCGCCGATTCACGCCCATCTCCATTTGGACGATGACCTCTCGGAAGCGGCCTCGCTCGGCGCGACGAACCACTACGTCAAGGCGGACGACACCCGCCACGTCACCGTTACAGTTCGGGATGCACCCGCTAGCGGCAAACTGAAAATTGTCACCGGCTACGGTGCCGAAACCGCCTACGTGGACGTGGAGATTCACGAACTCGACGAACAACAAGATTCAATCCCGGTTGACGAATCACTCTCGAAACCGCAGCGACGGCATTCAGCGAGAACCGAATCGGCGAGTTCGAACGTGGTGAAAAATCTCCCGCTCATCCTTCTCGGCCTGTTCGCGGTGGTGCTGGCGTTCGGCGCGGGATTGGTCGTGGACGGCGGCGTCGCGCTATTCGGCGCGCTCGTCGTGTTGGCCGGTCTCGGGGCGGCGGCCTATTTCCTGCTTCAGTAACCGTCTCTCCATCTGACAACCGTACTCCTACCGGCAACCGTATTCCTTTTGCGCGTACGCTTCGTCCGCGTCTGTAATGTCACTCGCTGAAACCACTCGGGAAGCGGTTCGCCGCCACCCCTTCCTCTATTCGGCGCTTCGCGCCGGCGTCCTGAACTACACCGCGACCGCCCGATTTCTGTCCGACGAAATCGGCGACGACACCGACGCGATTGCGACCGCACTGAACCGATTTTCGGACGACGTTTCCGCGTACCGTACCGACGCGCGGGACGTTCGCGTCACCATGCGGAGCGGATTCGGGGAGTCGGACGAGAATCCACTTCTCACGGTCGGCGATGCTGAATTCTCCCCGAATTCGGGGTCCCTGACCGCGGTGCTCGTCACGGGGACCGTCGATGCGACCGTCCTCTCTCACGTCCTCTCTCGACTCATTACCGTCGGGATTTCCGTCGTCGCCGCCGCCGTCGCCGACGAATCGCTCGTCGTCGTCGTCGGACGCCGGGACGGCGCGAACGCGGTTCGCGCCGTCGAGAACGCGCTCGATTCGGTTCCGGAACTCGGCGGGCGATGACGCTTCCGACGATTTAAAACGGTTGCTCATTCTACGATTCCCCATGACACTCTCCGTAAGCAACACGCTCTCGGGTGAGCGAGAACCGTTCGAACCGGGGGATCCCGATTCGGTTCTCCTCTATTACTGCGGGTTGACCGTCTCGGATTACGCGCACCTCGGCCACGCGCGCGGATGGGTACACACCGACGTGATGCACCGGTGGTTGGAGTACATCGGCTACGACGTGCGCCACGTCGAGAACTTCACCGACGTGAACGAGAAAATCACCGCACGTGCGGGTGAGGACGACCTCGGCGACGACGAGGCCGAAGTCGCAAACACCTTCGTGACCGAGGTCATCCGCGACATGCGCGATTTGAATCTGAAGCGCGCGGACGTGTACCCCCGCGTCAGCGAACACGTTCCGGAAATCATCGAACTCATCGAAACGCTGGTCGAGAAGGGGTACGCCTACGAATCGAACGGGTCGGTCTACTTCGACGTGACGACGTTCGAGGAGTACGGCAAACTCTCGAACCAGAACGTAGAGGAGATGGAATCACAGGACGACGATTCGGATGACCGGGGAGAAAAGCGAAACCACGCCGATTTCGCGCTCTGGAAGGCCGACGGCGTGAGCGAAGAGGCCGTCGAGGAACACCGAAAATCCGACACCGACTACGCCGTCTCACACCCCTCCGGCCGGACGTGGGAATCGCCGTGGAGTGAGGGACGTCCGGGCTGGCACATCGAGTGCTCGGCGATGAGCATGAAACACCTCGGCGAGACCATCGACATCCACGTCGGCGGCCAAGACCTCGTCTTCCCGCACCACGAAAACGAGGTGGCCCAGAGCGAGGCCGCGACCGGCCACCAGTTCACCCGATACTGGTTACACGTCCGTCTGCTCGAAACCGACGGCGAGAAGATGAGTTCGAGCCTCGGAAACTACTCCACCGTTCGCGGCGCGATGGCCGAAATCGGCGCGAACGCGGTGCGGATGTTTCTGCTTTCGACAGCCTACTCAAACCGTCAGACGTTCAACGACGAGACGGTCGGCGAGGCGGTCGACCGCTGGGAACGGCTTTCCGGCGGCTACGAGCGCGCGGTGGACGCACTCGACAGCCCGGATGCCAGAACGAAAGTCGAAGACGACGAGCTACGCGAGGAAGTCGAGACGACCCGTGCGGAGTTCGAATCCGCGATGAACGACGATTTCAACACGCGGCGCGCGCTGGCGGCTCTGCTCGACCTCGTGACCGCGGTCAACCGCCACGCGGACGAACACGACGAGTACGACTACGACGGTCTCAAGCGGGTCGTCGAAACGTTCGAGGAGTTGGGCGGCGGCGTCCTCGGATTCGCGTTCGGGGGCGAAACCGGCGGCGACGTGCGACTCGCCGAGGACATCGTTGAACTCGTCCTCGACCTGCGTGAACAGGAGCGCGAAGCGGGCAACTACGAGCGCGCTGACGCCCTTCGGGACGAACTGCAGGAGCTCGGCGTCGAGGTGCAGGACACCGATTCTGGCGCTTCGTTCACGCTTCCGTAGCAGTTCCAACAGTCGGCGGATTTATACCAACGGATCGTGTATCCGTTTTCGACATGGCACGCAAACTATTGGCTGGCGCGCTTCTGGCAGTTCTCGTCGTAACGAGTGGCTGTCTCGGATTTATTCTCGGAGATACGCTCTCATACAGCGCCAATAAGGCGACCGTCGCCGACGACGCGCTCTCGGGGACGGACTACGAGAAGGCCAATGAAAAACAACTGAACACGAAACGGTCGTTCGAAGTCGCCGGGGAAAATCGCGATGTCAAAGTGACGAATTGGGTGACCCAGTACGAGAAATCCGTCGGAATTTCGGGAGTTGCGGAGGGAACGATCGCGAAGTTTACCGTGCTTAGCAGTCCGAGATTCGAACTTGCAGGCGAATCAGTCAATCCGTTGGCTCGCTACAACAACAGACAGTTGGTGGAGAAGTTCGTCTCGGGTTACGGAAACGTTAAAGACGTCCGTGAAACCGACGCGAGGAACGTGACCATGCTCGGTTCGGAAACGAAAGTTTCGACGTTCTCCGCAGTGGCGCAGTCGAACGGCGCGAGCGTGGAAGTGAATATCCACGTCACCAAAGTCGAACACGGTGACGACGTGGTCGTCGCGATGGCCGTCTATCCGAAGCAATTGGACGAATCCGAAACCGTCTACCGACTCATCGAAGGCGTCGAACACGAAGCATAATCGTTCGCTTCCCCGGGCAACACTTTTTCTTCTCGCTGTCGGTATGAAAGTATGGACCGTACCCTCATCGCCGGAATCGTTCTCACGGTTCTCGGATTGTCGGGCTATCTGGTCGGAGTGGTCGCGCCGTATCCGGGTCGGGCGTTTTCGATTACCGGCGTCATGGTCGGCATCACGTTTCTCGCCATCAGCAACGCGACGCAACCGGGGGAGTCGGCGTGACCGTCTCGGCGCTCGCGTTTTCGGACGAAGACGACACCGTCGAAACGTTCACCGACATTCGAACCGCCCACAGCAAACCGGGCACGGTGTGGGTGCGAGCGAGCGATGCGACTCCCAGCGAACTGGAACACGTCGCCGAGGTGTTCGATATTCACCCGCTCTCCGTCGAGGATATTCGAAACGGCGTTCGACCGAAGACCGAGGAATTCGACGACTACACGTTCGTTCTGATCAAAACCGCGGCACTCGTCCCCGAGGATACGACGTTTCAGGAAGAACTCGACGTCAAACCGGTTGGTCTGTTCATCGGCGACGATTGGCTTGTAAGCCTCTCGGAACACGATATCGACGCAGTCGGCCGCGTCTGGCGGGCCGCACTCGACGGCGAACGGCGCATCCTCCGCGGTTCGGACTTCATCGTCTATCGAATCTGTGACGGCCTCGTGGACGGTTTTTTCGACGTTCTCGACCAAATCGAAACCGTGGAGGACTCTGTCATCGCGGATACGAGCATCGGGACGTTGGAGTCGATAAACAACGTGCGGCGGGAACTGCTCTCCTTTCGCAAACTCGTCTGGCCCACTCGCGAGGCGGTGGGGTATCTCGCGCGCGGCGACCCGGCGGTCGACCTGAGACGGAGAAATACTTCCGCGACGTCCACGACCACCTGTTCCAACTCGTCGATTTGACCGAAACGTACCGGGATTTGGCCAGCGGCGCGCGCGACATCTACCTCAACTCGCTCTCCGTTTCGACCAACGAAGTGATGAAAAAGCTCACCGTGGTCGCCACCATCGTCTTGCCCCTCACCTTCGTCGTCGGACTGTACGACATGAATTTCAGGAACAGTCCGTACAACATGCCCGAGTTCGCGTGGACGTACGGCTATCCCGCCGTGATGGTCGGAATGCTATCGGTGACCGTGATTTTGCTGGCCTACTTTCGGAAGATGGAATGGTTATAGTGACACGAACCAGTCACGACTGAGGACGACACTGCTCGGATTCGATTTTCACCGCCGGAGAAGGGTGAAACACCTCTTTCACCCTACCTAATACATATGTCGGGAAAAAACTATTATCTCATATGATAGCGCGAAAACGACTGCTCGTCCTCTCGCTGGTCGTCCTCGTTTCCCTCGCCGGTTGTGCCGGAATGGGCGGAAACAACGCCGACGGTTCGAATGATGGCGCACCGAACGCGGGAACTAGCGGAGACGGCGGAAATCCACAGTCCGCGGATTCGGCGACGGCCGGCGGTCAAGAGCGAAGCGCGCTTGCGGTTCAACAACGTGCGCTCGTCCGGACGGGGAACGTCACGGTTGAAGTCGAAAATTTCGAGACGGCGAACGCAAATCTCACCCGACTGGCCAACGCGCGAGGTGGTTTCGTCAGCGATTCGAGCGAGCGCGTCCACCGAAGCGGAAACCGAACGTGGACGACCGGAAAAATCGTCTTCCGAATCCCTGCGGAGAACTTTTCAGCGTTCTTCGAGCGGGCGAAGCGGGTCGGCGAGGTAGAGAGATCCGATACCGGGGCGAAGGACGTAACCGACCAACTCGTCGACATCGAAGCGCGACTGACGAACCTTCAGTCACAGCGCGAGAAACTCCGCGGTCTCTACGAAAACGCGAACGACACTGAGGCGGTGCTTTCGGTGCAAAAACGACTCTCCGACGTGCAGGGCGAAATCGAGCGATTGGAGGCGAAAAAGCAGTCGATCGAAGACCGAGTCGCCTACTCCACGGTCACGGTGCGGATGCAGGAACCGCGACCCGATGCCGAGACGAAAACGCCCGAACAGAAATCGTGGCACGAGAGGGGCGTGTTGGCCGCGTTCCTCGATTCGGTTGACGGAGCCCTCGTCATGCTTCGGGCAATCGTCGTCGGAGCGGCGTATCTTCTCCCGTATCTCGCCGTCCTCGGCGCACCGGTCGCTGGCGTCTTCGTCTGGTGGCGACGAAGAGCGAGCGCACGATCGTCGGTCAAATCAGTCGAAGCGGGCGAAAGCGAGGAGTTGGACGGAAAAGTGGCTAAAACCGAAGAAACGAACGGAAATCGTAAAACAGGTGAAGACGATGCAAGCGACGAGTAGTTCCGCTCTCCCGTCGCTCGATTTGCCCTTTGCTCCGGTCTCGGTTTACCCGCTGTCGGCACTGATGTATTCGAAATGAGAATGCAGAAGGAAATCGACTCGTCCGAACCCGCTTAAACGATGGCGCTCCAGAACGGTTCGATGAGGAAGAAGACGCTCTGGTAGGCCGCGTAGAGGAAGACAACGAACGATGCGGTAACCGCCGCCTTCGGTTTGTCCAACGGGACGCCGCGTCGCATTTCGACGGAGCGCGCCTCGACTTCAAAGAAGTCGGTGATGAACAGTCCCAGAACGAGCGTCGAGAGGACGATTCCGGCGTGGTGGTGGAGCGTCAGGAAGTAAAACGACGCGAGGACGAGAACCATGTTAGAGAGTTCGTGCGGAACCCAGCGGTTGAGCGTCTCGCGGTCGTCATCTCGCGCTTGCTTCCTGTAGTTCCGGAACGCGAGCATCCGAGTTCCCATGTTGACCAACACCAACACGAGTATGAGGTATCTCACGATAGGTTCGAGCGCGTCGAGCGGCCCGAGCAACGATAGCGCTTGCATGTTCGAAACTCAGTAGGACAGCGTATTATATTCTTTCCAATTCGCTCGCCAGCTCACGGCTCGAAGAAACTCCGTTCGGATGACACGGCGGGTACGAGAAACACATCGTCGCACGCCAGTTCGACAGGTTCGTGTGGTTCGACAGGACACACCTCCCGATCGTCCGCGAGCAATACCACCGCGTCCTCGTCGCGTTCGACCGAGAGGGTGACCGGCCCGCGAAGCACCCAGTTATCGACGTGGATGGCGAACGGAGCCACCGGAACGACCGAAACGACGCCGGAGTCGGGTTGCACGACGGGGCCGCCCGCATCGCGCGCATACCCTCGACTTCCGGCGGGCGTGGCCGTGACCACGGCGTCGGCTCGAAATTGGGCGACCGGTTTGCCGCCCGCTTTCACGGCGTATTCGGAGATTCGCGCGGGTTCGCTCGTCACGAGGGTCGCGTCGAACAGCGCGTCGGCGACGTGTTCGCCGTCGACCGACGCCGACAGCAGAGGTCGCTCGGTCGTCGTCCAGTTGTTCGACAGCAGGGTTTCGACGGCCGGTTCGATGCTCCCCGCGGGAACACTTTCCAGTCCCGCTCCGGCATCGACCGGAAGGACTGGAACCGACACGCCAGCGCGGACGAGGTCGGTAACCGCCGATTTGCCGACCGCGACGACGACAGCGGAATCCGCGTCGAGTACGGCTCGGGCGTTCTCGTCAATCGTGCTGGTTTCCTCCGCCAGCAGGGTTTCGATTCGCGCGACGAGCGATGAGTCCGCGTTTTCGCTCGGTACGACGCCTATCCGCATCGGAGTCCCTCCGCTCGATTGTCGCCAGTTTCGGTCATTACCTGAACACTCTCGGTCTGTCTTGAAAAGGATACCGCGCTGGTCGTCGCGCTGGCCATTGCTCGAGGTCGTTGCCGGGTGGTTGCTCCTTGAGGCGGTCTACTCGTCGTAGGGCCAATCTCCGATGATTTTCATGCCCGCCGCCTGATTTTCGGCTTCTAATGCGGCCGCGATTTCTTTGGGTTCTTTGTGGGACACTTCGAAGTCGTCGCTTGCAATGTGAACCGTGAGTTCGGTGAGTAAGATGGCCTGTTCGCGAAGGTCGCGAACCTCGACTTTGTCCAGCGTATCGGCGAACGTGTGACCCCATCCCCTGCCCTCGTCGCCCGTTTCGCTCATGACGTGATAGCCCGGAACGCCCCACTTGACGAACGGCCAGTGGTCGCTGTGTGGCCCCTGTTCGGGAATCGTCGTGACAGGGTGGCCGAACTCGCCCGCGATTTCGTTCGCGGCTTCCTTCAACTCGTCAAAGCCGTGGGTGAAAAACGAGAGGGTGCGGCCGCGGGCGACGCCGTCGTTGTTCACGATTGCCTTGACGCTGTCGTGGTCGGTTTCTCCGGCCATGTATCCCGACCCGACGAGGCCGACTTCCTCGGACCCGAAGGCGACGAAGTGAATCCGCGTTTCGAGTTCGTCCTCGCGTTCCGCGAGTGCGCGGGCCAACTCGACGACCATGGCGCTCCCGGCACCGTTGTCCATCGCACCCTCCGCGATGTCGTGGCCGTCGATGTGGCTGGTGACGAGTACCTGTTCTTCGGTGTCCGGGCCGAGTTCCGCGTGAACGTTCTGACTCGTCGCGTCGTGGATGTTCGCCTCGACTTCCACGGTCACGTCGTCACCCTCCCATCGTCGGGCGAGACGCGACCCGACTTCCTTGCTGACGCCGACCGCCGGAATATCTCCAATCGGGTCTGCTTCGGTACCGACGCTCCCGGTGGGTGGCAGACAGCCCTCCACGTGGTTTCGGAAGACGAACGCCGCCGCGCCGCCTTCGACCGCGTAGTAGTATTTTTCGCGTCGGTGGATGAAGCGGTCGTAGTACCCCGGAACGTTTGAGGCGACCATCACGACTTTTCCCCCGATGTCGGTTTCCTCGAAATCGGCGGGCAATCCGTAGCCAAGATCGACGAACTCGCCGTCCGCATTTCCGGACGGACTGCGCGGAAGCGCGATGGAATCCTGGGTCGTGTTCTCGGCACGAATCGCGCTCGTGCCGCGTTCCCAACCCTGAATATCGTATTCGTCCAGTCGCACGTTTCGCACGCCCACCGATTCGAGCGCATCGCGGGTCGCTTCCGCACCGCGTCGCTCGCCGTCGCTCCCGGCCATCCGGTTGCCGATATCGACTATCGTTTCGAGGTAGTTCCATCCTGCATCGCTCGTGAACGTACGGCCAATCCATTGTGACATACGCAGACACGTCTCGTGGTGTCAGCCTAAGTGTTTCGAAACGTAACATCTCGATAAATCGTCGGAAATTCACCCTTGCTCGCCGACAATCTCGTCGATTTGCAACTAAGGTATTTAAGGAACCTTCCGAACGTTCTGGATATTTCTATTGTAGCGATGTTTTATAATGAAAGACGTTGTCTCGCCGATAGACGTTCGGAGTTACACAAACATGGCTTCACAAGCACCAGATATGACGCGCGTGGTTGGGCTCGATGGAAGTGTCGAAGAGGACGTGAACCTCTCGACATCCGACGTAGAGAGCATGTACCGCCTGCAGGTTCTCGCACGCACGTTCGACCAGAAAGCCGTCTCGCTTCACCGACAGGGGCGCATCGGAACGTATGCGCCCCTCCAGGGACAGGAAGCGGCACAGGTCGGTGCGGCGTACGCACTCTCACCGGACGATTACTGTTTTCCGACGTATCGCGACCACGCGATATATCTCACCCGAGGGCACGCGATGCGGGACATCCTCCTGCATCTCTCGGGCGCAGGGAACTACGTTGACCGCGAGGACGCCAAGGGGCTTCGAACCTTCCCGCCGACGATTCCGATCGCCACACAACTGCCCCACGCGGTCGGCGTCGGCATGGCTTCGAACTACAAGGACGACGACTGCGCAGTCTTGGCGAGTTTCGGGGACGGTGCGACTAGCGAAGGGGATTTCCACGAGGCGATGAACTTCGCGGGCGTGTTCGAGACGCCGACGGTGTTCTTCTGTCAGAACAACCAGTGGGCGATTTCGGTGCCGCGCGAGCGCCAAACCGCGAGCGCGACCATCGCGCAGAAGGCACACGCGTACGGTATCGAGGGCGTTCGCGTGGACGGCAACGACGTGGTCGCGGTGTACCGAGCGGTGACCGACGCACTCGAACGAGCGGACGACGGCGAGCCGATACTCATTGAAGCGGTCACGTATCGGCAGGGCGCCCACACCACGACCGACGACCCGACGAAGTACCGCGACGAGGCGGAAGTCGAAGCGTGGGCGAAAAAAGACCCGCTCGACCGAACTCGCGAGTATCTCGAATCCGAACACGGATGGACCGAGGAGGACGAGGAAGAACTCCGCGAGGAAGCGAAAGAGCACGTCGCGGAGGCGGTTCGAGCCGCCGAAGCCCACGAGGGGTACGACGCCGACGCCATCTTCGACCACGTGTACGCTGGCGAACACCCGCGATACGAACGACAGCGCGCCTCGGTTCCGGAAAATCCGCAAGTCGAACGATAAAGGACAGTCGTCGCCAGCACAGTTATGTGTCGGCCTGTGGTATCCGGGACGGGGTGTTTCGATGGAACGTCACGATACACGTACGGGGGAGTACGGAACCGAATCCACGGAAATCGCGGATATCGCCGAGATGGAAATAACGGAGCCGACGCTGACGTGGCTCGAACTGTCGCGCCCGCAACAGCCGATTCCGATCGGCGAAAACGACCGGGTGCTCGACAGCAAATTCAACGAACAGCACGACGTGTGGGAAGTTCTGCTCGTTGCATTTCCCGAAGAAGAATCGGACGAAGAGTAGTTACAGCATATCCTTCTGTTTCAGCCCTTCGATGAGGTCATCGACGAGGGTGTCAACGTCGTCGTAGGGGAAGTCCTGCGCGTCGTTCATTTTCGTCGCCAGTTCCATCGCGGTGAAACT
Organism: Haladaptatus pallidirubidus; assembly: GCF_020700235.1. Taxonomy (GTDB): domain Archaea; phylum Halobacteriota; class Halobacteria; order Halobacteriales; family Haladaptataceae; genus Haladaptatus; species Haladaptatus pallidirubidus. Next base: position 3,383,850 of record NZ_CP085301.1, read on the forward strand.
CGTGTCGCCGGATTCGAAACGTGTTCCCGGTCCGTTCGGGAGCGCCGGAACGAGATCCATCGGACTGCTTACCGGGTAATCTGCACCTTCGAACGCATCGTGAAACTGCTCTCGAAATTCTGCTTCGTCAGCCATGTCAATGCCTGTGTGTGTAATCGGCAAAAACGTTCCGGAACCACGATAAACAAGTTGTGAGTTTTATCGCTGCGTCGTCAGTTCGCAGTTCATCGGTTTCTCGGTTGTTCCGACTCATCGAGTTATCGATTCACTCCCCGTTTCGCTCGGTTTCCGATTCACCGGTTCAGCGGGTTTTATACTATGATGCGCCCGAGGGACGATATGGCGTTTGATTTCGATTTCGAATTGCTGTGGGAACTAAGCGAAACGAGCGGTGCACCGGGGTACGAAGACCGAATCCGGAGCATCGTCCACCGAGAGTTGGAGGGCGAAGTGGACGAAATCCGCACCGACGCGATGGGCAACGTCGTCGGGACGCTGGAGGGAAAACGCGACTACGAGGTCGCCGTTCCGGCCCACATGGACGAAATCGGGTTCATGGTCACCCACGTGAACGAGGAGGGCTTTCTTTCGATTGACTCGCTGGGCGGGTGGGACTCCCGAATCCTCCGAGCACAGCGCGTTACGGTTCACGCCGAGAACGAGGATTTGACCGGCGTCATCGGTTCGACGCCGCCGCACCTGCTGGACGAAGACGAGGACGAACAGGACGTTTCGGACGTGTACATCGACCTCGGTCTTCCCGTCGAAGAAGCGGAATCCCGCGTCTCCGTCGGCGACATCGTCACAATGGAGCAGACGACGACGCGAGTTGGCGACCACATCACCGGGAAGGCGCTGGATGACCGCGTCTGTCTCTTTGCGATGCTCGAAGCCGCGAAACGGATCGAAAATCCGGAGGCGACGATTCATTTCTGCGCCACGGTTCAGGAGGAAGTTGGTCTTCGCGGAGCGGAAGCGCTGGGCGTCGATATCGACCCCGACCTCGCCGTCGCGCTCGACGTGACGGTCGCAAACGACATTCCCGGCGTCAAATACGAGAAGGACTACGTCACTCGCCTCGGCGAGGGAACCGCCATCAAACTCAAAGACGGAAGCGTCGTCACGTCGCCGAAAGTTCACCGACGAATGCGCGACCTAGCCGAGCAACGGGACATCGCACATCAACTCGAAGTGCTTCCGTCCGGCGGCACCGACACCGCCGGATTTCAGAACACTCACGGTGCGAAGCCGGTCGGCGCGATTTCCATTCCGACTCGCTACCTGCACACCGTGACCGAGAGCGCCCACGGCGACGACATTTCGGCGACTATCGACCTGCTCACTGCATTCCTCGAAACTGAAACCGGCGAGCACGATTATTCGCTTTAGTCTCGACTATCTTTTAGCAACGCATCGACGAGCAAAGTGAGTCGATTCGATCGACAGGCTGGTGACACGACCGCGAGAAAGCAGTGGACGACACGGCGACAGAAATCGGAATGGACACGATCTCCGGACACAGCAATCAACACAACCGCTAGCGCCCGGCTCATCCTCCACGAACGAGAAGCGGCAGCGACGAATGAGCGGACTCGACTCGGACTGAGAGGAGCACCGAGGTTTTGGTTCAGATTTTTCCAGGGAGGTAGGTCGAATCCGGCGTCACAATGGCGCCAGATTCGGCTCCCGACCGCAGAAAAAGGTGGCGGTGGCAAACCAAAGTATTCAGTACCCACCGGTGCCAACCCTCGTGCATGACAGATGGGGAAGCGGACGAATTAGTCACCCGACGCGGATTTCTCCTCGGTTCTGCGGGCGTCGCGGCTGCCGGCGCGGCCGGAACGGCCGCGGCGCAGGATGGTACGACCACCAGCGGCGGGACGACTACCGGTGGAGAGGGAACCACGACCGGCGGTGGCAACGGCACCTCCGGCGGAGAGGGAACGACCACCAGCGGCGAAGGCGGCGGCGGTGGCGGCGGTTCGGAGACGGTTACCGTCGGACCGGGCGGCGAGCTCGTTTTCGAACCAGCCGAGCTCCAGATTTCGCCGGGCACCACCGTCGAGTGGGTCTGGGAATCCGACACCCACAACGTGATTCCCACCAGCCAACCCGACGGGGCCGGCTGGGAAGGAAGCGGCAGCGAGAGCGAAACCTTCGACACGGGCCACACCTACAGTCACACCTTCGACACCGAAGGCTCCTACGAGTACGTGTGCATCCCCCACGAAAGCGCCGGTATGGCCGGCACCATCACGGTCGGTGGCAGTGAGGGCGGCGGTGAGTCGGCCGGTCCAGCGATTCCCGAAAGCGCGAAAACGCTCGGCGTCGCAACCTCCGGCGCGATGGTATTCACCCTCGGACTGGCGTACTTCTTCATGAAGTTCGGCGGCGACTACGGCGAGTTCGACGAGTAACTACCCCTTTTCCGGCGTATCGAAGTCGTGGAACGCCCGCCCCTTTTCCACGCTCAAAATATCTAGCGCGGCGGCCGCTCCTCCGCCCACCGAAATGGCGGCTTGGATTTTGTCCGCGCGCGCCGTCCACCCGGCGGCGTAGGCGTTTTCCACCGTCGTTGCGTTGTCCACGTCGGTTTTCACGGTTCCGTCGTCGTCTAACTCACAGCCCACTGCTTCGGCCACCTGCCGAGCGCGGCCGGTCGTGAACACGACGTATTTGGCGTCGTATTCGTTGGATTCGTCGGATTCGTTGGATTTCGCCGTAATCGTGAATCCATTGTCCGCCTTCTCGACACCGGTTACTTCCTCGCCCTGCTTTCGTTCTGCACCTTGTTCATCGACCTGTTCGCGCGCGATTTCCATGTATTCGCTGCCGCCGATGCTTTTGATACCCAGGTAGTTCCACAGATGAGCGGCGTGCATCGCGGTGTCGTCCGTATCGAAGACGGTCGTATCGAGGCCGTTTTTCGCCGTGAACAGTGCCGCGCTCAATCCGGCGGGGCCGCCGCCGATGATAGCTACGTCTGGCATGCGCTATCTGATAGCGCACTATCCGGTATAAATCTCGTCACTCCAGCAGTTCCTTCGTCTTTTCGTGGCGATACCGGAACATTGGTTCGAACCCGACCTTGGCGAGCGGACTTCCCGTTTCGCCGAGCGCCGGAAACTGGTACGTTACTTTGTCGCGCACGAGCGTCTTTCCGTCTCCCGCGTAGAACTGATGGGTGTGCGTCCACTTCGGAAACGGGCCGTCGCTCATTTCGTCTTCGAACATCGCGGATCCGTTTTCCTCTTCCCGTCGTACAATCGTCGAAATCCATCGCTGGCGCGGCCCGACGCCGAACGGTCGAAGCGACAGACGAATTTGCGTTCCCGTCTCCAACACGTCCGGATTCGGGTCGCCGTTCGGCCCTTTTACGCCCTCAACGCGGAGGTTCATCCACTCGGGGGTGAGCGCTTCCAATCCACCGGTACTGGAGTAAAACTCCCACACCGCATCGAACGGCGCGTCGACCCAGACCGCTCGCTGGTACGTTGCCATTGTCCGATTTTCTCGTGCTAGCGTTAAGATTCTTCTGCGCAACCAGTGAGACGGTTTATTTTGCTTCGAAACGGACGTCGAGACGATGACGACCATTCGTCTCGCGGAGGCAGACGACGCCTCGCAAATTGCGACCATCTACGCTCCCGTCGTCGACGATACGATCATCTCGTTCGAGACGACTCCACCCGACGACGAGGAGATGGCGAACAGGATTCGAAAGACGCTCCCGAAATACCCGTGGATCGTTTGCGAACTAGAAAACGAAATTCTCGGCTATGCCTACGCGGCGAGTCATCGCACCCGCGATGCCTACCAGTGGTCGGTGGACGTATCGGTGTACGTCCACGAGAACCATCGTCGCTCCGGCATCGGGAGCGGACTGTACGAATCGTTGTTCGAACTCCTTCGAGCGCAGGGGTTTTACAACGCTTACGCCGGAATCGCGCTTCCAAATCCGACCAGCGTCGGCCTCCATGAATCGCTGGGATTCGAACCGGTCGGGGTGTACGAAGCTGTCGGCCACAAACACGGTGCGTGGCACGACGTCGGGTGGTGGCATCTCCGACTCGATACTCCCGCGGACAGTTCTAAATCACCTGCATCGAGCGATCCACCGGGATTACCGGAATCGTCGGAACCTCCTGAACTACCGAAACAGCCGAAGCCACCAAAACCGCTGTCGGCACTCGCAGCCGAGGAGATTGACGACGGAATAGAACGCGGATTGAATTCGATGCGGATTTCGTGAATCGATTTATTTGAGACGCTCCTGAAGAAACGATGGATGCGCCGCGGAAACCCCGTTAATGGAGAGAATCTCGTTGCTGATAACGTCGCCCACCGCGCCGCCGTTCGGCGCACGAACTTCCGCCATCAGCATGTGGTCACCGCTGCACGTGTAGAGTGTTTCGATGTCCGACAGTTCTTTGAGCGCCCGCGTCGCTTCCACGTATCGTTCGCTTTCCACGTCGATTCCGACGAGCGCGATACTCTGACTCGAAAGCTTCTTTGGGTCGATTTCCGCCGAGTAGCCGACGATGACGCCATCGTCTTCTAACTTCTCGATATACTTTCGAACCGTCGGTTTCGAAACGCCAGCACGGTTCGCGATTTCGGAGTACGATGCCTGTGCATCGCTTTCTAACACCCGAAGGATTCGATCTTCTGTCGATTCAGTACTCATGTTATCGGTGTGTTTCACTCACAGGAAAAAATACCTTGCGAAGTGGAAAACACATTGTCAGCTGCGAAAAGGTTGGTCAAATCGGCGGAAGCGGTGAAACGAGATTACTTGTGGCGGTCGAGCAGGTCGTAGCTTCGTTCCCACTCGTAATCGTCGTCGAAGTACCGTTCCGCGAGCGGCGTTTCCGGCATATCGCCGGTTGCCTGCTTTTCTTCCTGGTAGGACGGCCGGTCATCGTCGATGTAGAATCGACCGGTGAGCACTTTGCCCTCGTACAGCGAATCTTCCGCTTCGTGCATCGCTTCGGCCGCCTCACGTCGGTCGTGAACGTCGAAGTCGTAGTCGTCGCTGTCCTGCACGTCGATGTACGGGACGTACTGCTTTGCGTCCTTGTTCCACGTCGGACACTGCGTCAGGAAGTCAACGTGTGCGAACCCGTCGTGTTCCATCGCTTCCGCGAGGATTTCCTTCGCCTGATTCGGGTTGACCGCCGCGGTTCGGGCGACGTAGCTCGCGCCCGAGGTGAGCGCGAGCGACAGTGGCCGAATCGGACTTTTCGCACTGCCGTGCGGTTGCGTCTTCGATTTGTGTCCCTTCGGCGACGTGGGCGAGGTCTGCCCCTTCGTTAGGCCGAAGATTTCGTTGTCGAAGACGATGTAGGTCATATCGTGGTTCTCGCGGGCGGTGTGCATGAAGTGGTTGCCACCGATGCCGTACCCGTCACCGTCACCGCCTGCGGCGATGACTTCGAGGTCAGGGTTGGCGAGTTTGGCCGCGCGTGCGACCGGCAGGGAACGCCCGTGAATCGAGTGGAAACCGTAACTTTGGAAGTAGCTGGACAGCTTTCCGGAACAGCCGATACCCGTGACGAGAAGCGTCTCGTCCGGCGTTCGACCGACCTCCGGCATTGCCTGTTTCAGCGCCTTTAGGACGCCGAAATCACCACAGCCTGGACACCACGTCGCTTGTGGTTCGAGGCTGGGCGTGAATTCGTTCACGTCGATGTCTCGTTCTTCGTCGATTGCGTTGAATACACTCATTTCAGTCACCCGTTGCGGACTCTATCCGCGTGTTGTACGTCGGCTCAGCACCGTCGTCGAGCCGTGCCTCGAAACCGTCCACGATTTCGGCGGGCTCGAACGGGTTGCCGTCGTATTTCAGTAGGCTGTACAGTTTGTCGCCGTGGCGACCTGTTTCTCCCTGGATGTGCCGACGGAACTGTGCCGTGGAGTTCATCTCGACGACCAGCGCCTCGTCCACGTCTTCGAGGAATGAATTGACTTCATTCGTCGCGAACGGAAGCATGTTGCTGACGTTCATGGCCTTGACCGAGTGACCGTCGTCGTTCAGCACGTCCACGGCTTCTTCGACGGCACCTTTCATGCTCCCGAAGCTGAGGATGGCGTAGTCGGCATTCTCGTCGCCGTACACCGTCTGGTAGGACCCGTCCATCGCGTCCAGTTCGTCGCTGATGGCGTCGAGTTTGGACATCCGACGGTTCATCTGCGCGATGCGGTTGTCCGCGTCTTCGCTGATGTGTCCGGCCTCGTTGTGTTCGTTACCGGAGGCGAGGTAGTTGCCGCCCTTCTGTCCTGGCAGGGAGCGTGGGCTGACACCGTCTTCGCCGTCGTAGCGGTAGCGCTTGAATCGACCGGCGAGACGCTCTCCGTTCTCGATATCCTCCTCGGTGACGACCTTTCCGATGTCCGGGTTCGGGTCGCGGTCGAAGACGGATTCCGGAACCGTTTCGTGGCCACCGGAGAGCTTCTGATCGTAGAGGACGATGGTTGGTATGTGGTAGTTGTAGGCGATTTCGAACGCCTTTCGCGTCTGAATGTACGATTCGCGCGCGTCACCCGGTGCGAAGACGACGCGGTTCGAGTCGCCCTGGCTCGTGTACAGGACGTGCTCTAAGTCGCCCTGTTCCGGCTTGGTAGGCATTCCCGTCGAACCACCCGCTCGCATCGATTCGACGAGCACTATCGGCGTTTCGGTCATCTCGGCGAGACCGAGTGGTTCGGACATCAGCGCGAATCCACCGCCGGACGACCCGCTCATCGCCTTCGCGCCCGCGTGGCTCGCACCGATTGCGAGCGCGGCGGCGGCGATTTCGTCCTCGACCTGCTCGGAGATTCCGCCGAGGTCGGGGAGATGTTGGGTCATGATGGTGAACACGTCGGTCCACGGTGTCATCGGGTATCCGGCGATGAACCGGCATCCTTCGTCAATGGCACCGTATGCGATACCGTGACTGCCGGAAATGAGCACGGGTTCTTCTTCGTGCTCGCTCTCGGGAACAGTCACGCCGACGTCGGTGTCGTAGTTCTCCTTTACGTCCTCGTAGGATTCGCGGAGAATTTCGAGATTGGGTTCGAGGATTTTTTCCGGCATTGCGTTGGTCATCAACTCCTCGACCACGTCGAGGTCGAGGTCGATGATGGCGCAGGTCGCGCCGATACCGGCCGTGTTCCGCATGATTTCACGACCGTACTCCTTAGCCAGACCGCGAAGGTCTAAGTCGAAGACGTGCCAGTCGTTCTCCTCGACGCGTTCCTCGAAGTTCGGAACGTCGTCCGTGTCGAGCAGTCCGGAGTCGTAGATGATGACACCGCCCTCGCGGAGTTCGTCCAAGTTCTCCGTCAGGGGTTTGATCTCCTCGTTACCGTAGTAGGCTTCTTCCTGTGGGTTTCGAGCGAAACTGTCACCCAGTGCGAGGAGGAAGTTGTAGTTGTCCCCTCGTGATTTTACTTCTTCGTCCGACGCGCGAATCTCCACGTACGTGTGGCCACCGCGGATGCGCGACGGATAGTGTCGATGCGTGAATACGTCCAGCCCCGACCGCATCAGGGCTTTTGCGAAGTTCTGGCTCGTCGAGTCGATTCCGTCCCCGGAACCCCCTGCGATTCGCCAGATTAGTTCGTCATCCGTCATAAGTGTAGCTCCTGGCCTCCCTGGCCTAGTGTTTATTCGTAGTGACGCAAGGGGGTAAAGCCTTTGCCATAGATTAGCAAGGAACTATTGTGATAGATGGCGTCTGGCGGCTGGTTTCGGGAGTTTGGCTGAAGAATAGTAACTACTAATACTTATTCGATATATTAAATATAGGTAATGTATTAATATGTATTCTAAATCAATAATTCTATAGAACTGTCTTCGTTTTTGTGTAGTTAACGTCCAGCGTTTCCGGCTTTTCATCCGTACTTCCGTTTTTGTACCGAGCGGTAGATTGAAGCAGTGGTCGTATATTTTTAACCGACTTATCAGATAACTTTTTAAAGTAGAGAGAGACAAAACCTGCTAAACCCATGAACCGAGCCGTTGCTAGCATACTTGTATTCCTCCTCATTACATCGCTCGTTCCTCCGACGACGGCGGCGAACGAATCGCCGCTTGCAGACGCTGGACTTGACCAAACTGTTACCCGAGGCGCAACTGTACTGCTCAACGCGCAGGGCTCTTACGACCCCGACGGAGAAATCGAACGATACAAATGGTCGATAACGACGCCAGATGGGACGACGACGGTCCCCGATTGTGAAACTTGCCCACGAACACGGTTTCGACCGAACTCGGTCGGTACTTACACGGTTTCTCTAACCGCGACTGACGAAGACGGAGCAAGCAGTCACGACACACTGTATGTCTCCGTTTCACCCGGCGAAAAGCCGGAAGTCACCGTTTCCGGGGCACAAGAACCTCGTGTCGGTGAGGAGTCGATATACTCCGCCAACATCCGCACCGGTGCCACACGCTTAGACCGCATCGTCTGGTCAGTTGACGGCGAAAAGGTCGAAGCACGTTCGCTATCGAACGTCGACTCCGCTGATACGATTTCTCAAACGTTTGCGAGTACTGGTTTACGGACAATCACCGCGACGGTGACCGATACGGATGGTCAAACAGCATCCGATACGTTCGACGTTTCGGTGCAACCTGCTCGAAACGCTCCAGCCGAAAATACACTTGCAGACCAGTACTCTCCGACGGTTACAGGAGATGACCTCGTCACCGGTTCTTCACCGCTTCGCAGAACCTACAGTTTGCGGTCGTCAGCGAGTTCGAGTCAAGTACGCTCTATCAGCTGGGTTGGAGATTCAAGCACCCTCGGAAGCGGACGGACAGTGACGACGAACTGGAAACCCGGCGATCACACACTCTACGCCATCGTTACGTACGCCGATGACTCCCGTAACGTTGCCCGATTTTCCGATGGATCGACCACGGTCATAGCCGACCCGAAACCGGCGGTCGAGCTGTTGTCTTTCGACAGCCACACTTCCGTCTCTGGCAGTGTAATCGCAACTGACCGATATGAGAATTTACGCTCGATAACCGTCCGACTTGATGGGACGGCTATCGGCCGCTTACAGATGGACGGAACTCCCGGAGAGATGCAACGACGACAAGTGTCGTCGTTCGATTACTCTGATTTCGACTCCGGTGAAACGTACACGCTAACCGTCACTGCGGTTGATGCTCGTGGGCAAACAAGTGTATTGGAACGAGAGATTACGCCGACGAAGGAACCGGAAATCATCGAGTCAGGGTTCGTCAATGACCCAGTGGATTCATACCACGAGCGGATTGATCCCGAACGATACACAGCACATCATGTGCTGAAAATCGATTTGAATGGGGTTGATCCGAATGATGTGGAAGTGAAACCTGGAAGATTAGATAATTTCGCGCAGAAAGTCCATCAGGACAAAAAACTCAAAGAGGAGATGTTACATTTAAACACTTATTGGAGAGCTCAAGAACCAGGAAATTATATTATAAATCAGAAATTATTATTTAACGATAAAAATTATGAGAGAGCTATTGAGAGTGAGAAAATATATTCAAACCTCCGAGTAGAACCTAGTCCACCAGAACTTCGAGTGGATGTAATAAATGATGGAACAACCGGCCATTTAAAGTCGAAATGGGGTATTGTCGTTGACGCAAGCGATTCTTTTGATCCAGATGGAACCAAGCTCAAATATACATGGCAGAAAGGTGCAAATCCAATTTCTCCAGATAACAAGACTGGAAAGTTTAGATCTGTCAAGTTTGCTAGGCTAGTAATTGAGGACAAATATGAACTAAAATCGTCAAAAGAATTTAACTATTTGAAAGAATATATTCCAGGAATAAATAATGTGGAAGTTCTGTCAGAAGGCCCATACAAACCAAACGATACGGTACGTCTTCGAGTCACTACAAATGGATATAGATTTGCGAAGAATACCTATCACAACCAGTTTGAGTTGGGAATGACACCAGTAGGTGCGAAAGGAAACATCGTTGAATGGGATGAAATAATAACACAAAGACTAGAAAATGGAACTCATGCTGATGATCCGAGAATATATAAGGGAATTATTGATTTCGAAGCATCTGAATTAGCGAACACGGTAGAGAATCCAAAAATACGCGTATATAACAAGAAAAAGATAGCAACGTACGAAGAAGCATTGATACCTGATTTAGAGATATATCGACAGTACGGAACGATTTGGACGAATATCTCTATCAAAGACACGAAGTACAGAGTAGAACGACCGACGTACGATTGGGCGCGTGCCACGTCAGAGGCAGAACGCGACCGTTATCTCGCAGATGGGTACTCGGTCGTGGATACGGAGCGCGACGGATTCGAATACACGCTCGAAGAGCGCGTCAAAGTTCGAGATGCACAGTACGAAATCAAATCGAAGACGTTCCCGACGAAGCTCCAACACTCCGCATTTCTCCAAACTCATTCAGATTGGTGGTCCGGAGGGCGCGAAAGCGAGAAGCAGACACGAACCAGAACCGAACAGGAGTGGCGAGATTCGAAAACCGGCGACGGAACGTTCCTCGGAGAGACTCGACGCGTAGAAACAGAGCCAGCGCGGTATCAAACCCAGAAGCAGTACGCATACGAGTACGATGTCGAAAAAACGCGGACGAGAACGGTGACGAAGACAAAAGAAGTCGAAGTGACTAAAACGGACACGAAGTACGTCATGAAATGCGGATTCGAGGGAATCTGTTTCGAAGTTCCGAAAACCTATACGTACACGACGACTGTCGAAAGAACGTACACGACGACAGAGGAGTACACCTACACGGTTACTCGAACGGCGACGTATTGGGCGCCTCAAAAACTCGGATGGGATCACTGGTCTACCGGTAAGCAGAAACAAGTGAAAATCAGTAATGCCGAATACAAGACTCAGTATCTATACGAGTATCAAGAAGAGTACACGGATGTCGTTCGCACATACGAAGTGAAAACCCGCGAAAAGGTTAGCGATGCAGAGTACGAGTGGCAAGAACGGATGACCACGACAGATCGGATGGACGTCGAATCACTCATATCGGCAGACAATTGGCGTATCGGAAGCTATGGAGCGAATCTCAAATGGGATATGCAAAAGCGGACGGGGAGTAAGACTACCACCGTCGATATTCGATTTGCGGGAGATACAGTCCTAAACACCTATGTGACTGCGGATGTCGATGCCACTCAACAGTATGTTCTCGGAGAGACAGTGAAAAACGAAACCACAGATACCAAAACCGTCGACAAGTCGTATTCGGGGTACGTAAGCGCATCAGAAATCAAGAACAAGCTTCGAAAGCAGAGCGGAGAAATCGAAGAAGACTGCGAAATTAAATTCCATTGTATAATATAATAAATTATATTTAAATATTAGTAGGGTAGAAAACGGTTGTGTGAGAAGAACACTATCGCTCGTATTTGCCGTTCTCATCGTGGTACCCTCGGCGGTCGTTCCCGTGGTAAGTGCCGATACAAGCGGTTCAAATGCGTCTGATTGTCCCGCCTCAAAAGAAGGTACGACTAGAGCTATCGAATCGTTTCAGGGAGTGTGTATTGAATCTCATTTTGAGAATGAAACAGTAGATTTGGTTGTTAGTAATCCTACTTCGAAATATATAGAAAATTCTGGACTACTTGTTAAAATAGGCCGCCATCAATATTACAAGAAGCTATTCAACATCTCACCTGGTGAATCATTCCAAAGAGAAGTTAACATCACGCAGGGCCTACACGCATTCCAAGATAACCACTCCGTTTTCGTCTCAACGTTCGGCGATAACACGACCTACAACTTCACCAGAGAAATCGATGCTTCGAACTCTCCCGAAGTGCTGACCCCGTATATCAAAAACGTCACCGTAGCCAACGGAACGATAGACGGAGATAAATCCGCAGTCGCATATGTTACGCTTGCGAATCCGTCAATTCAGACGTACTCTTCGAAACTGTTCGTCCACACACTCGGTACTGAAGGGAGTTTCTATCCCGTCTCTATCCGACCAGGAGGAACGCGAACAATAAAAGTCGAACTACTGGATGACGATGGGCAAGAAATTGCGGGCGAAGCACGACTGTATTCGGGAAACCTCACAGAAAGCGATGGCGGCCTCGACCAGATGGGATTCGTCGGAACGGCCGGTGAACAGACCGAAACGTGGAACGAATCGTTCGAACCGGTGCGGCCGACGTGGATGGATAACCATTACGAGTATAAAAACAAAACCTATGCGCCGAGTTTCGGCGAAAAGCTTAGTGGAGGATACGAAATCGGAGGAATTCCGATCGCATATCTCGTGCTTTCGCTGTTCGGTATCTTCGTCGTTGTCCGCCGATTCCGGTGAGAAAGCCGAATATTTGTTCTTAGTTACCTTCCCCCCCGGCGTTTTTCGTCCGGATTATCTCGCGCATGTTGATATAGATATCCTTCGGAGAGGTGTCTTCGTTCGGGTCGTAGAGATCGCTGATTCGGTAGAGAATCGCGGCGACGAGTCTGCTTTCACTGCTGTCGCCGCGGATGTCGTCCGCGATTTCGCGCAACGTTTCGACTCGGTCGGGGTTCGGTTCAAACGTCTCGGGGTCGCCCGCCATGGGTTACTTCTGTCTACGCCGGTTGATAATCCCGACGTTGTTGGCGACGTTTTCGGTCAGGACGCGGAAGGAGTCCCCGGTTTCGCTTTCCTCGTCGAGAACGATTGGGGTGCCCTCGTCACCGCCGGTTCGAACATCGGGATCAAGAGGGACGCCGCCGAGGAATGGCATGTCCTGCTCTTCGGCGAACGCTGCACCGCCACCGTGGCCGAAGATGTCGTGTTCACTGCCGCAGTCGGGACACCTGAACGAACTCATGTTCTCGGCGATCCCGAGAACTGGGGTTTCGTGCTTGCCGAACATCTGAAGCCCTTTTTGCGCGTCGTCGAGAGCGACTTGTTGTGGCGTCGTAACGATGACCGCGCCGGTGACGGGAACGCTTTGGAGCAGTGTGAGTTGCGTGTCTCCGGTTCCCGGTGGAAGGTCGACGACCATGTAATCGAGTTGGCCCCACTCCACGTCCTCCCAAAGTTGGGTGAGAACTTTGTGAACCATCGGACCGCGCCAGATGACGGGGTCGTCCTCGCCGACGAGGAAGGCCATGCTCATCAATTTCACGCCGAATTTCTCGGGCGGAACGAGTTTTCCCTCCTCTGTGGCTTGCGGTCGCTCGTTTGCGGCGACCATCCGCGGGACGTTCGGACCGTACACGTCGGCGTCGAACAGGCCGACACGGGCACCGAGCTTGGCCAGTCCGGCGGCGAGGTTGACGGCGACGGTGCTCTTTCCGACGCCACCTTTTCCGGACGCGACGGCGATGATGTTCTTTACGCCGGGAAGAACCTGCTCTTCGGGTGAGTGTTGGCTATCGACGCGAGCCGACAGTTCAGCGTCGAGGCCTTCATTTCCGAGCACCTCGCGAACGCGATTTGCGATTGCAGTTTCGTGGGGTGCGTACGGTGCCCCGAGTGCGAGCGAAATATGTACAGTGTCGTCATCGACCGTGATTTCGTTCACGATTCCGAGCGAGACGATATCCTCGTCGAGGTCGGGGTCTTCGACCCCGCGAAGGAGGTCTCGAACGTCAGCTTCGTCCATGCGTTCGGCTAGGGCGTGTCCCGTCGATAAGACTTATGAACTGGGCGACCCGGCGGACGTTGGGATTTGATTTGGGTCGCCGTTCGTTACGGAGCACAATTTCCTCGGCACTGCCGCGTAACCATATCTGATTACATCCGTGTTGCTGGCTCCCACGAGTTTAATAATACCCATTCGAAAGGTACGGACGATGCTCGAAGATTCGTTCGGGCGCGAGGTCACGGGGGTACGAATCTCTCTCACCGACCGGTGTAATTTCGATTGCGTCTATTGTCACAACGAGGGCCTCGGGGACACGCGCGGCCCGATGGATCCGCAAGACGACGAAATGAGCGCCGACGACGTGGTTCGGTTTCTGGAAGTGGCCCGCGAGTTCGACGTGCAGAAGGTAAAGTTCACGGGCGGAGAACCGATGCTTCGGCAGGATTTGGAGGAAATCATCCGTCGAACACCGAATGAGATGGAAACCTCGCTGACGACGAACGGAACCTTCCTGCCGGGCCGAGCGGAGGAACTCCGCGAGGTGGGACTGTCACGGGTGAACGTTTCGCAAGACGCGCTCGACCCGAAAGCGTTCGCGGAGGTGACGAAGAGCGGAGCCTACGACAAAGTGATGGAAGGTGTCGAGGCCGCACTTGACGCCGGACTCGACCCAGTGAAGCTCAACATGGTCGTCTTCGAGGCGACGGCAGGCTACGTTCCGCAGATGGTCGAACACGTCGCCGAAAACGACGGGCTTCAGCTACAACTCATCGAGTACATGCCCGAACTAACCGGAAAACCGGAATGGGCAATCGACATCCAACGCGTCCACAGCTGGCTCGAAAAACAGGCCGACGAAGTCGAAATACGGGAGATGCACGGGCGCAAACGATACTGGGTGAACGGCGGAATGGTCGAAATCGTCGATCCGGTCGAAAATCCGAGCTTTTGTTCGAATTGTCATCGCGTGCGCGTGACGCACGAAGGATACCTAAAGGGATGTCTGAACCGCAACGACGACCTGCGACCGATGGGCGAAATGACGAAACCCGAAATCAGGGAGACATTCCGCGAGACGGTCGCAAATCGAGTTCCGTACTACGGTGAGTACATGATTCGAAACGGCGAGGACGAGTGGGAGATAAACGACCGTTACATCGATGCCTGAATACGGACTCTCTCACTGAAATCGATTGGCGGTCGCGAAACGAACGTCGTCCGAACGGTAACAAAGTTAATACGGGCTGGCTACTCGCCTTCTCGTATGCGACGACGGGCATTCTTGACGAAAGTCGGCGCGCTTTCCATCGCTGGAACGAGCGTTTCTACGGTTGGCGGTGGTCGGACAGAGCAATCCGCAACCGAGCCTGCGTACACTATTCTTTCGGAGACGGAACACGCGACGGACGTGTTCGTCCGAGAGGGAGGAAGCGGCCCGACCGCCTTGATCGTCGGCGGAATGCACGGTGATGAGAAAAGTGGCTACCGCGCCGCAACTGACATCGCGGAGTGGCGGATTTCGGGTGGAACGCTCGTCGTCCTCCCGAAAGCGAATCAAGTGGCTATTCGAGCGAACAGTCGGGAGGGAAAAAACGGCGATTTGAATCGGCAATTCCCGACCGGCGAACAGCCGGAGACGGAACTGGCGCAGGCAATCTGGGGCGTGGTTTCCCGCCACGACCCTGACGTGGTTCTCGATTTGCACCGCTCCATCGGAATTTACGGCTATCACGAATCGTCGGTCGGGCAGGTGATTTGGCCGACGAATGCAGAGGGAGCGAGCGAGTACGCGAAGCGAACGGCGGAGTATTTGAACGAATCGGTGGTGCCGTGGTCGATGCCGCTTCACGCGTTTCGACGCGGCGGCGAGATAACGGGGTCGCGTCCGATGCTCGTTCACAGAGTCGCGGGTGAGCTAAACCGGGCGGGGTATCTCTTCGAAACGACGGAATTTTTCATCGACTCCAACACAAGAGTTCGCTGGACGAAGAAGGCCGCCGAAGATTTGCTCTCCCGACACGGAATCGAGCGGAGTGTGGAGAGATGAACGTCAGAAACGTGCTCGCAGGGCGGGCAGTGTGGGGGTGGTATCTCTTGTTGGTCGTTCCGGTCGTCATCGGTGCGCTGGACACCCGATTTATGACGCCACTCGCACTGCCGGGATACCTCGTTCTCACGCTCGGGAGCGCCTCTGGGAGCCATCTCTTTCCGACGTTCGAGCTATGGGTGTTCTGGGTGCCGTTTTTCCTTGGAATGTACGTCGTCTCGGTGGGGCTTGCGGCGGTGTATCGTGCAGTTCGAGGGACATTCGTTGCGTTTAAATAGTAACCACCGGTAGGTTGAATCGCAGACAACTGTAGGGACGCGCGTCCCGAGTCCGGAAGGGCGAACATATGAACGCGTGTCGAGGTAGCCTAGTCTGGCCCACGGCGCAGGGTTGCTAACTCTGTGGCGTCAAGCCTCGAGGGTTCGAATCCCTCCCTCGACGCTCCAAACTATCAACCATGAGTACGGAACAACCAGAGGACGAAGACGACGACCTTCGGTACTTCGTCCGCATCGGGCAAACAGACCTCGATGGGACGAAAACCGTAGAGCGGTCGCTTTCCGACATGAACGGAATCGGTCGTCGCACGGCACGACTGCTCGCCGAGAAGGCGGGCATCGACCGAACCGCAACGTTCGGCCGACTCGACGAAGACGACATTCAGAGCGTCGTCGAGGCCGTGGAAAATTACGCCGACGAAGTTCCCGAGTGGCTCGCGAACCACCGAGACGGGTACTTCTCGGGTGAGACGACCCACGAAACCGGCAACGACCTGTCGATGTCGCGGCGACAGGACATCAACCGGATGAAGATGATTAGCTCGTACAAAGGCATTCGCCACAAGCGCGGACAGAAAGTTCGCGGACAGCGAACCAAGTCCACGGGTCGTACAGAGGGTACGATCGGCGTGAACGTCGAAGCTATCAAGGAAGAAGCCGCCGCGGAGGGTGACGAAGAATAATGTCGCTCCCCGGTGAGAACACCAAATTCTACGAAACGCCGAATCACCCGTTCCAGGGCGAGCGCATCGGCGAAGAACGCGGTCTGATGGGCCGATACGGTCTGAAGAACAAGGAAGAACTCTGGCGCGCCCAGAGCGAACTCCGCAACTTCCGCCGTGAGGCCCGACGACTGCTCGGCGACATTACGGGCGACGAATCCGCAGACGGTGGGGAGTTCCTCTCCCGCCTGAAGCGAATCGGCGTCCTCGACGATGGCGACGAACTCGGCGACGTTCTGCTCCTCGAAATCACAGACGTCCTGGAGCGACGTCTCCAAACCGTCGCCTACCGAAAGGGACTGGCCAACACGCCACAGCAGGCGCGCCAGTTCATCACTCACGGCCACGTTACGGTTGACGGTCGGCGCGTGTCGATCCCGTCGTACAAGGTCGAAATCGTCGAGGAAGGCAGCGTCGCCTTCGACGAGAACAGCCCGCTTGCAGACGAACTTCATCCAGAACGCGCGGAGGGTAACGAATGAGCGACAACGACGAAAAGTGGGGCATCGCCCACGTACACGCATCGTTCAACAACACGATTATCACGATTACCGACCTCACCGGTGCGGAGACGATTGCGAAATCCTCCGGTGGGACGGTCGTGAAACAGAACCGAGACGAGTCATCCCCGTATGCGGCCATGCAGATGGCCGAAACGGTCGCTGACGAAGTCAAAGCTGCCGGCATCGACGGCCTGCACGTCCGCGTGCGAGGTCCCGGTGGCAACCTTCAGCAGAACCCGGGTCCGGGTGCGCAGGCGACGATTCGCGCGCTCGCTCGTGCCGGAATCGAAATCGGCCGCATCGAGGACGTAACGCCGATTCCGCACGACGGTACCCGCGCACCGAAAGGTAGTGGATTCTAACACATGACCGACAACTTCGACGTAGAGTTCATCGACGGCGACGAACACAAGGCGCAGTTCCTCGTTCGCAACGTCACACCGGCGTTCGCCAACGGTATTCGCCGGGCCATGATTGCGGACGTTCCGACGCTGTCCATCGAGACGCTCCGCGTTATCGAGAACTCCTCGGTGATGTTCGACGAGCAAATCGGACTGCGTCTGGGCTTGGTTCCGCTAACCACGCCGCCCGGAGAGTTCGAGGAGGGCGACACTGTAACGCTCAGCCTCGACGTTTCCGGTCCGGGAACCGCGTTCTCGGGCGACCTCATCAGTTCCGATGAGATGGTACAACCCGCCGAGGACAACGTTCCGATCATCGACCTGAAGGACAGTCAGCGCCTCGAGCTGGAGGCCGACGCAGTCCTCGGGACGGGGAAAGAACACGCACGGCACCAAGGTGGCGTTGCGGTCGGATACCGCCACCTGCAGCGCGTCGAAGTCGTCGGCGACCGGGACGAGTTCGGAGAGGAAGACCCCCAGATTCTCCGCGGCATCATCGAAGACGATGGTGAGATCGTTCCGACGGAATCGTTCGACCACGACCTGACCAACCGGTACCCCGGAAAGGAGGTCGAGGTTCACGACGTTCCGAACGCATTCGTGTTCGACGTCGAAAGCGACGGTTCGTTTACCGTCGAGGAGTTGGTCACGCAGGCGGTCGATTCGTTGGCCGAGCGCGCGGACGAACTCGAACAGGCAATTCAATTATAACAATGACAGGCCCTTGGAACACCCCTGACGCGTTCGCCGATTCGACGGAGAGTGTCGACTCTCGGAATCGGCCAACCGAAAGTGGTTTTAAGGGCCGCGGACAACTGTGTGATGCCCACGAGGGTGCGCACGTATTCTCAGCGTGCAGGGATAGCCAAGTCTGGCCAACGGCGCAGCGTTCAGGGCGCTGTCTCGTAGGAGTCCGCAGGTTCAAATCCTGCTCCCTGCACTTCAGTTCTCAGTACTTGGAGGAAGTAGCATGAGTAAAACTAATCCGAGGCTCAGTAGTCTCATCGCCGAGCTCAAGTCGGTTTCGCGCAGCGAAGAAACCGACGTGTGGAACGACGTTGCGACCCGCCTCGAGAAACCACGGAGTACGCACGCGGAGGTTAACCTGGGCCGTATCGAACGATACGCACAGGAAGACGAAACCGTCATCGTACCCGGCAAGGTTCTCGGAAGCGGCGTCCTGCAAAAGAACGTCACTGTTGCCGCAGTCGATTTCTCATCGACCGCGGAGACGAAGATAGAGCAGGCAAACGGCGATCCGATCCAACTCGAACAGGCAATCGAACAAAACCCCAACGGCGCTAACGTGCGAGTGATTCGATGAGTATCGCAGAGTACGACGCTGATGTCATCGTCGACGCCCGCGATTGCATTCTCGGTCGCGTGGCGAGCAAGGTCGCACAGAAGGCAATGGACGGCGAACGAGTCGCCGTCGTCAACGCCGAGGAAGCTATCATCACCGGCGGCAAACAGGACATACTGGACAAGTTCGAGACGAGGTTCAACCTCAGCTCCGACCAAGGTCCGTACTACCCAAAGCGACCGGACATGATCGCAAAGCGCGCGATTCGCGGCATGGTTCCGTACAAGAAGCCGCGCGGCCGGGAGGCCTTCGAGAACATTCGCGTCTACGTTGGCAACCCGTACGACGAGGACGGCGAAGTCCTCGACGGGACGTCGCTGGACCGACTCTCGAACATCCGCTTCGTCCAACTGGGCGAAGTCAGCGAATACCTAGGTGCTAACGTCACATGGTAACGAATACGAGCGGAAAGAAAAAGACGGCAATCGCCCGTGCCACGGTTGCGGAGGGCGAAGGTCGTGTGCGAATCAACTCGAAACCAGTCGAACTGGTCGAGCCGGAGATGGCCCGACTCAAGATGCTCGAACCGTTCCGCATCGCGGACGACGAGCGCGAAGCCGTCGACGTCGACGTCGACGTTTCGGGCGGCGGCATCACCGGACAGGCAGACGCAGTCCGCACCGCGATTGCCCGCGGACTCGTCCAGCATATGAACGACGCAGAACTCCGTGATGCGTTCATGGAGTTCGACCGTTCCCTGCTGGTCAACGACGTTCGCCAGTCCGAACCCAAAAAGTGGGGCGGTCCCGGTGCCCGCGCCCGCTACCAGAAATCCTACCGTTGAGGTGGTTTAACCCATGATGATTCCAGTCCGGTGTTTCACGTGCGGTAAGGTCGTCGGTGAACACTGGCAGGAGTACAAGGCGCGCGCCGAAACCCAGATGGGGAACGAAGACCCCGGAAAGGTTCTCGACGAACTCGGCGTCGAGCGTCACTGCTGCCGTCGAATGATAGTGTCACACAAAGACCTCGTGGACATCGTCGCCCCGTACCAGTAATGGCTCAACAACACTACTCCCGATACGAAAAAGCCCGAATCCTCGGTGCGAGAGCGCTGCAAGTGTCATACGGCGCGCCAGTGCTCATCGAAACAGAGGAGTCACAGCCGATTCTCATCGCCGCAGAAGAGTACGACGCCGGTGTGCTTCCGTTCACCGTCCGTCGGGGGGAGCAATGACGCGCATCGAAAGCGTCAGGCTCCGCCGGATTCTCGACTCTCGCGGTAACGCGACGGTCGAAGCGGACGTGCTGACCGAAAGCGGTGGCTTCGGCCGTGCCGCCGCACCGAGCGGCGCGAGCACGGGCGAATACGAAGCGATAGAACTCGACCCCGGCGAGGCAATCGCCTCGGCGCGGGAACACGCCGTTCCACGCCTCGAAGGGAACGTCTACGTCGGCGACCAGCGCGACGTTGACACCACCCTCCGCTCGGCGGACGGCACGGACAACTTCTCGGAAATTGGCGCGAACAGCGCCGTTGCAATCAGCATGGCCGCCGCGAAGGCCGCGGCGGACGTGCTTGGCGCACCGCTCTACCAGCATCTCGGTGGTGCGTTCCGCGGTGACACCTTCCCGGTGCCGCTCGGAAACGTCATCGGGGGTGGCGAACACGCCGCGGACGCGACCGCGATTCAGGAGTTCCTCGCGGCACCCGTCGGCGCGCCGAGCGTACAGGACGCGGTGTTCGCAAACGCCGCGGTGCATCAGGAAGCCGCGAACATTCTCGACGAGCGGGACGTCCCCTCGGCCAAAGGTGACGAGGGTGCGTGGGCACCGTCAATCGACGACGATGAAGCGTTCGAAGTGATGGACGAAGCGGTTTCGACCGTCGCGGACGACTTCGGCTTCGACATTCGGTTCGGCCTCGACGTGGCGGGTGCCGAATTGTACGAGGACGGCGAGTACCACTATCGCGACCAGACGCGCTCGACCGACGAGCAGATAGAGTACGTCGCAGACCTCGTAGACGAGTACGACCTCGTCTACGTCGAAGACCCGCTTGACGAGAACGATTACGACGGCTTCGCCGAACTCACCGACGCGGTCGGTGACCGAACGCTCATCTGCGGTGACGACCTGTTCGTCACCAACGTCGAGCGACTGTCCGACGGCATCGAACAGGATGCCGGAAACAGCATCCTCATCAAGCCGAACCAAATCGGCACGCTTTCGGATGCCTTCGACGCCATCGAACTCGCCGTCGAAAACGGCTACGACCCAGTCATCTCGCACCGAAGCGGCGAAACCGAGGATACGACCATCGCACACCTCGCCGTTGCGACCGACGCCCCGTTCATCAAGACGGGGTCGGTCGGCGGCGAGCGAACCGCCAAGCTCAACGAACTCATCCGAATCGAGCAGAACGTATCACGATTATGAGCGATAACGAATCAGAACAGGTAGAAGAAGAAACGGACGGTCTCGACGCCGCGGAAGAAGAAGTCGATGCGGAACCGACCGGCGAGTCCGGTGCGGAACCCGACATCGACCCCGACGAGGATGTCGGTGCGCAGACGGAAGAGACCGAAGAAGAACCACAGTTCGACAAGGACGTACTCGGCGACGAGGAGGCAGACCTCCTCATCCCCGTCGAGGACTACCTCGGCGCTGGTGTCCATATCGGTACGCAACAGAAGACCGAGGACATGGAGCGGTTCATTCACCGCGTTCGTACGGACGGTCTGTACGTCCTCGACGTGAGTAAGACCGACCAGCGAATCCGCACGGCCGCGGACTTCTTGTCCAACTACAACCCGGAGCAGATGTTGGTCACGTCCTCGCGCCAGTACGGTCGCTTCCCGGCCGAGAAGTTCGCCGAAGCGGTCGGCGCGCGCGCTCGCACGGGTCGCTTCATCCCGGGAACGCTGACGAACCCGAAATACGACGGTTACATCGAACCCGACGTCGTCGTCGTCACCGACCCGATCGGAGACGCACAGGCGGTCAAGGAGGCCATCACGGTCGGCATCCCCGTCATCGCCATGTGTGACTCCAACAACAACACGAGCAACGTCGACCTCGTCGTCCCGACGAACAACAAAGGTCGCAAAGCGCTGTCGGTCGTCTACTGGCTGCTCGCCAACGAGACACTCGACCGCCGCGGTGCCAAACCCGCTTACTCGCTCGACGATTTCGAGAGCGAGATTTAATCGAATTTTCGACTCCGAACTGCGCTGTTTTCCGGATTGGTCGTGCTAACGCAGAATCCTCAGAGACGTCTCGTTCATCGGTAATGGCCCGTTCGAAATTGCCGGTCGAAGGTGCCCTCGTGTAAAAGCGCTTGATGGTGCAACCAATGCAGTAACCACGTAGTCGGACGGATACACGATGATGGGTGGGAGACGGATTTTAGACTGTCAAGCGTGCGAATGGGTCGCCGACACGGCGACGAACGGGCGCGAAGAGTCGAATCGACGGGCGATAGCACACTTCAGTAAAACTGGCCATCCGATTACGTGCCGCGAACGATGCCATTCGTTTCGTGCGTTCTCGGGTCGATATTTTGTCTCGAAGTGACCGCCGTCAAAAACCGACTCCTCCGCGACGCGAATCGAGAGGGTCGCGGTCAACGAACTGATTGCGTCACTGGACGTTCCGTCGGTCAGCTACTTCGAGGAACCAGCACCTTCACCGAGGATGAGCGCGTTTTCCACGAGACTGCCGTGGCCGCGGCGCAAGCGCTCGGAAATTGCTTGATGTGAGATTCCGAGTTCCTCGGCGAGGTCGTCGGCTGTCGCTTTGCGAGGAACCTGATAGTAGCCGTGGTCGTAGGCGAGCGTGAGCGTGTCCTGTTGGTCTTCTGTGAGCCCAAATCGACCCCTTCGTCCCTCGTCCAATCGATAAATGTTGAGAACGTCGAGCGTCAGCCCGTGGTTTTCACAGTAGTCGTAGGTGCGCGAGAGCGCCTCCCGTTCGGGAAAAACGATGCGGAGATTCCAGCAGCTGTGGTTGCCCATCGCCGCGAGAATCGTCCCGTCTTCTTTGACGAGGATTTGGATGAGGGCGCCTATCTGGTCCACCCAGCCCATCTGGTAAAGCCACTCGTCCTCTAAATTGGCGAGCAACTCGATGTCCTTGACGGACGGATCTTCGGCGAGCGCCGTTTCGATGTCTTCGCGGCTACTTTTCTCGCTGCTAATCCAGACGAACGGCATGACTTCGTCGTCGTCGTGAGCGACGACGCGCTCGATTTCGAAGCTTAAATCTTCGAGCGCGGCTAGCGACTGACTCAATGCAAACTCGTCGGGAGGGATTTCGACTTCGACGACTGTCGCAGTCATATGATGACAGTGGTCGCCACCTACGATATATGCGTTGACTCGGTCTCCCACGTGAATCTACCGTCGTCAGCGAACCATTTGGACTCAGTCGGCCGTTTTCGGCGGAATTTCTCGGGAGTCGCGCGCGCATCTACGCCAGCGACGCAATCCATTCGAAAAAAGTGATACCCCCCGCTCACCGAGAGTACGACATGACCGTTTCGAGTGCCCCGGGGAAGGTGTATCTGTTCGGGGAACACGCCGTAGTGTATGGCGAACCCGCCGTTCCTTGCGCCATCGAGCGTCGGGCGACGGTGGCAGTCGAATCGCGCGATGACGACCGTCTTCGCGTTCATCTTTCGGATCTCAGCATCGACGGATTCACCGTCGAATACAGCGGTAGCACCGACGAAACACCCGACGTGAACGTCTCCGAATCGCTCGTTCAAGCGGGAATCGGCTACATCGACGCCGCAATCGAGCAGGCCCGCGATGCGACCGACAGGCCGGACGCTGGTTTCGACATCACCGTCGAAAGCGACATTCCGCTGGGTGCCGGGCTCGGCTCCTCCGCGGCGGTGACCGTTGCCGCAATCGACGCCGCAACGCGCGAAGTCGGCGTGTCGCTTTCGAGCGACGAAATCGCAGACAGAGCGTACCGCGCGGAACTCACGGTACAGGACGGCGAGGCTTCGCGTGCGGACACGTTCTGCTCCGCAACTGGTGGCGCGGTTCGCGTGGAAGGAGACGACTGTCGAGCCGTGAAATCGCCGGAATTGCCCATTGTCGTCGGCTTCGACGGCGGTGCTGGCGACACGGGCAAACTCGTGGCTGGCGTTCGCGCGCTGCGCGAGGAGTACGAGTTTGCGGGCGACACGGTGCAAAGTATCGGCGACATCGTCCGACAGGGAGAGCGCGCGCTAGCCGAGGGCGACACTGAGGAGCTCGGAAGGCTGATGAACTTCAACCACGGCCTGCTGGAGGCGCTCGGCGTTTCCTCGCGCTCGCTCGACAACATGGTCTGGGCGGCCCGCGACGCGGGTGCGCTCGGGGCGAAACTAACCGGTGCGGGCGGCGGCGGCTGTATCGTCGCCCTCGACCCGACCGACGAAACCGAGACGGCGCTCCGATTTACGCCCGGATGTGAAGATGCGTTCCGCGCCGAACTGGACACCGAGGGGGTGCGCGAAGAATGAGCCTCACCGTCCTCAAACTCGGCGGAAGCGTCATCACGGACAAAGACCGCGCCGACACGCTCGACGGCGAGACGCTCGGGAAAGTCAGCGATGCAATCGGCGACGCGACCGTGGACGACCTCGTGTTGGTTCACGGCGGCGGCAGTTTCGGCCACCACCACGCGAGCGAACACGGCGTATCGAAAACGACCGGGAGTAGCGACATCGACGCCGTTACGGACATCCACGGCGCGATGAAAACCCTGAACAACTTCGTCCTATCGCGGCTTCACGACCGAGGGATTCCGGCCGTTCCCGTCCATCCGTTCTCCGCCGCGGTGAGAGACGCAACTGCGTCTCTCACCCTCCCGACGTCGCAAATCGAAACGATGCTCGAAGAAGGATTCGTCCCCGTCCTCCACGGCGACGTGGTCGCCCACGAGGGCGAAGGCGTCACCGTCGTCAGCGGCGACGAACTCGTCGTTTCGGTGGCGCGCCACCTCGACGCCGACCGCGTTGGGTTCTGCTCGACGGTTCCGGGAGTGTTGGACGAGAACGACGACGTTATTCCCGAAATCACGGCCTACGAAGCTGTCGCGGACGTACTCGGCGAGAGCGAATCGACTGACGTAACCGGCGGCATGGCCGGAAAAGTTCGCTCGCTTCTCGAACTCGGTGCCTCGGCGTCGATTTTCAGCCCGGACGACGTGTCTTCGTTTCTCGATGGAGAAACGCCCGGAACGCGAATTGATGCCGCAGGCGAGCGGACAGACTGAGTTTATAAGCGAGTTTGGGCTGATTTCTCCGAGCTAACAGCTACGTGCGTACTAGAAGACGAAAGAAGAGGTAGATGCTTTTTGCTGGTGGCTCGTTTTCGATTCGACGCCGCAACTACTGTCGCGCCAGTCGAAGTTGGCGAATGCCTGGGATGATAACCCAGAAGAACAGCATGCCGAGGATAGCGAACCAAAAGAACGCTTCGCGGAGTATTATAGCGAGGCTACCGTACATATCGAGACCAGTCGGAACCTCACCAATGAGTTGCGTATCTTCGAACCCGGGTGTCGTGTACCAGCCCGAGAGAACCATCCAAGCGAAACCCGCACAGGTGGCAATACTGAGTCCCTTTATGAATTCGTCAGCCATTGTTTGACGGTTCGTCGGAGTCGTCTTTAGACTTTCCCATTCCCTCAGCGCGGAAGCGAGTGGAGAAGGCGTACACGACCGTCCCTGCTACAATAAGGAGGAGTCCGAAAATCGCAAGAGAGTAGTTAACCTCCGAAATCGGCGCGCTCGCACGGTTGGTTGCAAAATCCAGTGCGATGAACCCACCGACGACGGTGAAGACTGCGAACATCGTCGAGAAGACGGTGACGATTTTGTACAGTTGTAACGGAACGACGACGTCGCGGGACGCGATACCGGTCGAACTTTCATTCGTATTCGGCGCATCATTCCCGTCGCTCTCGTCCTCGAAAGCCGAGTAGCTAGTCTCTGATTCGTCGTCGCGTGAAGACATAAAGAAAGTCGGGTTATTTCGGCGGCCGCAGGCGGTAGTACCGGCGGTTGAGGCTGAACATGTATCCTTCCCGCATCGACTTCAGCACCGCGTAGGTGATGGTTCCTGCTGCGATGGGCAGGAGGAACGTCAGGTCGAAGAGCAGGTGCGAGTCGATGGGCATCAGGTTCTTGATGGCGAGCGTGCTGATGGTGAGGGAGAAGACGACGCCGAACATACCAACCGCGGCCCAGAACGGTTGTTCGACTGGTCGTCGGGCGCTCCCCTTGTTGAGGAACGGCACGATGGCGATGATGCCGACGACGACGCCGTTCGCCACGACACCGTAGGTTCGGTCTGCCATCAGCTTGTCGCCGCCGAGGATGGCGAGTTCGGGGTTCAGTGGCCCTAACTTCAGCAGGCCGAACGACCAGTACAGATACCAGTCGGGCAAGATAATCGCTGGCGTCGAACTCGGGTCGGCCGGTGGGCCAAGGTGAGGTGGGAGCGCAGCGGCGAGGAACAGAATCATCCCGACGAAAAAACTCGTAATGGAGAGGTTACGAATCATTTCGTGGGGCCACGTCGGGAACGCGAGCACGTCACGTTCGACGTAGCTCGATTCCTGTCGCAGGTCTTCGTCTTCTCTGCGCGAGCGCTCGAAGTATTCGTATGTCAGCCGGGAGAGTCCCTGCGTGCGCTGTTTCCGCTCAAGCCACGAGGGAGTCTCGTCGTCCGGCGAGACGATGCCGGTACCGCTTCCGTCGGTTCGGGGTTCGGGTTCGTTTTCGTCGGTCATTGTATCAGTGTGGTTCTGCGATGCCCTGCATCCAGACGATGCCGATGTGTACCGCGATGAGCGTCGTCACGACGAACGGGAGCAAGAACACGTGCAGGATGTACATCCGTTGCAGTGTCGCCTGACTCAGGCTGAAGCCGCCGAACAGGAGCTGTGCGACCCATTCGCCAATGAGCGGCACGGACAAGCTCATTTCGACGCCGATCTGTCCCGCCCAGAACGCCAACTGGTCCCACGGGAGTAGGTAGCCCGTGTATCCGAACACCATCGTCAAACTGATAAGGATGATGCCGAGAATCCAGTTGACCTCGCGCGGTTCCTTGTACGCGCCCGTGAAGTAGACACGGAGCATGTGAAGGAACACCGCCGCCACCATCACCTGTGCAGACCAGCGGTGGATACTCCGGAGCATGAATCCGAAGTTGAGGTCGGTCATGATGTACGCTAACTGGTTGTACGCGGCCGTGGGGTCGCCCGCCGTCGATGGCGAGTAGTAGAACCCGAGTAGCGCACCGCTAACTGCGGCCACTACGTATGCGATAGTCGAGAAACTACCCAGTGCGTACAGCGGATACCAGTACCAGAATTTGTTGTCGAGTCCGTACTGCTCGGTGTGGCTTTTCGGCATCTGGAGGTTGACGCGGTAGTACAACGTCTCCAGTATTTCGAGGTAGTCCACGATGCGGAACCGTTTGTCCATCCAGATGAGCGTCGTGAGGAACGTCGTCTCGATGGGAGTGAGTTCCTTCTCGCGGAGCCACTCACCGTGGTCGTGTTCGTCTTTGCGTTCGATACTCATTTAGTCATCCTCCGGCCGTGGCAGTGCCACGAACGATTCCTTGACGATGCTGAAGGGGTCGTACACCGACTGGTGGCACGGACAGTAAATCAGATCCGCGGCACCGAACTTCGCGCTTCCGGGGTCGCCCTTGAACATCGGCACACAACAGAAATGTGTACATTTGTTCAGATTGGCGATGAAACCCTGTTTGGTGCTCGCTTTGAGCCATTCGTTTTCGTTCGCCATCTTCTCTACCTTCGTGCTTCGAATCAACTGGACGGTCATCGTCTGGCTCGCTTCAACGTCCTGCGAACGCCACGTCACCGTCGCTGGCTTCCCGAGACCGGCTTTCCCGACGTTGTTGCCCCACGTCTCGTAATCGCTGAAATCATCGACGTGAACTTTGTTTCCGGCTTCGACCTCGCTCGATTGCCAATCGTACTTCGCCCCTTCCTTGTATCGGAAGTAGTTGTCCATGTCGGCGTCGGGCTTGATACCCTTGTAGGTCTGGACGCCGCAGTACTGGAACCAGTTCGCCGAGTAGGTCATGCCGCCGACTTCCGCCTCTGCGACCGTCACTTCTCGACCCTGCTCCGTCCTCGTCGATGCTTCCGGGAAGAAGCCCTTGACGTATCCCTCATCGTCGATTTTGATGGGAATCTGGGGCATACCACGTGGAGCGGGGCCTGCGGTGTTTTCCATCCCCATGAATTGCGTGATACCACCGCCTTCACCGGATGGGGCCGTCGTCGTCTTGAGCGAGGCGGCTCCCGCGGTTCCAACACTGGCGAGCGTCGCGCTTCCGACGACGCCTTTGACGAATCGGCGGCGACCTGTGCTCTCTGGATATTTGTCGTCTCCTGCCATAGTTTATCGTTTGTAGTAGGGGTACACTGCTCGTTTGAACTGTTCCCATGCGTCTCCGAACGACTCGGTTCCGTACTGCTCTTCCTCACGCACGTAGAGGTCTTCCCACTTGCGACGACGCTTTTTGACGATCATTACGTCGGGGAGGAACTCCTTGCGATACAGCATGAGGATGAACGCGAGGTCAACGAAGATGACTGCGAGAACGCCACCGAGGTACATGTTACCGAGTTCGGTCAGACCCCATCCGTTGAGGAGACCGTAGGTGAACAAGCCGACGAACACCACTTCGATAATCGTCAACAGGACGATTGCGATGGCGGCAGTCGTACTTTCTCGCGCCGGTTCGTATCGGTGTATGTCGCCGTATGTGCTTCCTGACGAGGACATCTATCTGTTCCCTCCGCTAGTGTGTGGAGATTCGCCGTACTTCAGGAAGAAGAACGTAAAGATGAGCGACATAACCATCATCAGAATCGTCGCAATTCCAACGTAGTGCGCCTGAAACGGCACGCCCATGTGTTCCGGGTCGGCTTCCGCAGAGCCACCGCCGCCGCCGCCACCACTACTACCGACCGTGATAGTGCCGGTCATGCCAGCTGATTCGTGGGGGATGCACACGTACTCGTAGGAGCCTTCGGTGTCGAAGGTGTGACTGTAGGTGTGGCCCGTGTCGAAGGTTTCGCTCTCGCTGCCGCTTCCTTCCCAGCCGGCCCCGTCGGGTTGGCTGGTGGGAATCACGTTGTGGGTGTCGGATTCCCAGACCCACTCGACGGTGGTGCCCGGCGAAATCTGGAGCTCGGCTGGTTCGAAAACGAGCTCGCCGCCCGGTCCGACGGTAACCGTCTCCGAACCGCCGCCACCGCCGCCGCCTCCTTCTGATTGATTCCCGCTAGACTGGTTTCCATTTGACTGGTTGCCACCGCCTGACGTCGTCGTCTGAGTGCCGCCAGTCCCGTTGCCGCCGGACTGGTTGCCACCTCCGGACGTCGTCGTCTGCTGCGCACCAGCGGGTGCCGCCGCCGCGGCAGTTCCGCCAGCAACGCCGCTGGCCGCCAGTAGAAAGTCCCGCCTCTTCATACATGTGTTGGTCAGGATGGGACTTGCTTAAACCCACCGATGCCGCGGGAGTGCCAACATCGACAGTGTGGGAACTGCTCCCGCCGGTTCAGTCGTCTCGTTCGTCTTCGTCTTCCCGGAGAAAGTCGGGTCGATAGTCGGAATCAACGCCAGCGGAGCGCAAGCGATTTCGGTACTCTTCCGACCGGAATCTGTCGGAAAGTCGGGCGTTCGCCACGATGAGCAGGACGAAAAATCCGAAGACGAAGAAGCCACCGCCGACGAGGGCCAACAGGGGTGCGCCGTCTTGGATATTTTCCGAAACGCTAACAATTTCGAAGTAAACGAGGAACCACGCAATCATCATCCCGAATCCAGCAACGACGTGGATGGCCGCAATCACCTGCATCAACTTGTTGCCGAGTTCGCCGCTCCCTTCTGGTACCTCGTCGGGGTTGGGGAGCTGGTCGCCTTCCGGCATCTCCGGCACGTCGTACTCCTCCATCGACGCCAGCGCAACCGTCGGTTTCACGTCGCGGAGGACGGTTCCGCGCCCTTCGACGCTTCCATCGGGATAGACCACGGCGTAGCCTTCGTCCGAATAGGCGACCAGCAGGGGTTCACCCTCGTGGGAGGTTCGCTCGATGACGGCGAACACCTCCCGGATTGCGACGCGATGTTTCAGGTCGGCTTCCACCCGGTCGAGCAGTTCCCTGCCCGTAATCCACGTGTCCGGGTCGAACGCGGCCTCCCACTCTTCGAGTGACATCTCCGCCATATCTTCCGGGCCGAAATCCTCGAAGTCGTACTTTTCATCGACCTCGCGGCGAAGTTCCTCGCGGGATTCCTCCGGCGCGTCTTCCCCTGCGCCCTGCGTCCCACTGTCGGAGTCAGCCATTGTTCGGACGTTATGCTTGGATAGCTAAACATCTTCTGTCCTGCCCGACGTTTCGGACGGTTTAACGCGCCCCAGTCTAACCACCGACTATGGTAAGCGACGCGGCGATTGCATCGGTGGTCGCGCTAGTCGTGACGGCGAGTTTTCCGTTCTACCTCTACGGCGCGTGGATAATCATCGAAGCCGAAACGGTGACGTGGGACGTTCTCACGCATCATCTGAAATTCATCGTCACCGGCCTCCTGCTGACGACGGTTCCCGCAGTGGTGTGGATGATTCCGCGATTCGAACGCCAGTTCGGCGGCCTCGCGGCGGTTCACGCCTTCCTCGGACTGCAAGCCTACGCAATGCTGATTCTCGCGCTCACGGGCATCGTCAGAATCTTTCAGGTCAAACGCGCCCACGATTTGTACGGCACGCCGAATCCCGGCATGGACATCAGCGAACTCCACGAAAACATGGATTCGTGGCGGTGGCGGCTTCGCGCCGGTGTCGCGGGCTACATCGTCTTCTGGCAGTTGACGTGGGTACTCGGTATGGCCCGATTTCTCATCCTGCACACTGATTACTTCTGACGCGCTGTGGCCGCTCGTTTCTCCTTATCCCCACGCCTCGCCGCTGGCGAGGTCAATCTCATTATCGACCTTTGAGGAGGGACAGATGTCCTCCAGCACGCAGTCACCACAGTCAGGGTTTCGGGCCTTACAGGTCGCCCGTCCGTGGCTGATAAATAGGTGGGTCAGCCACTGCCAGTCCTCTTCGTCCACGAACGTCATCAGGTCGGTTTCGATTTTCTGCGGTGTCTTCTCCTCCGTCAATCCCAATCGACGTGAAAGACGTTGAACGTGCGTATCGACCACGATTCCCTCGACCACGTCGTGGCCGTGCTGAAGCACCACGTTGGCTGTTTTGCGCCCGACGCCTGTTAGGTCGGTGAGTTCGCTCATCGTGTCCGGCACCTCGCCGTCGTGTTCCTCGATGATGGTCTGGCACGCGCTGTTTATCCACTTCGCCTTGTTGTTGTAGTAGGTGATTGAGTTCAAATCCTCGGCCAGTTCGTCCACGTCGGCCTCGGCGAAATCCGACACCGACTGGTACTTTTCGAACAGGTGTTCCGTCTCCTTGTTCACGCGCTCGTCGGTACATTGGGCCGAGAGCATCACCGCGATGAGCAGTTCGTGGCGCGTCGAGAAGTTGAGCGAGATGGTTGCGTCCGGATATTCGTCGTACAGTCTGTCGAGAATTTCCTCCAGTTGTTCCTCTCGCGTGTCGAGTTGGACGCCCATGCGATGTGGTTAGTGGGACGGGCTTTCAGTCGTTCGATGTTTGCGAGAAAAGCGACGAAGGTACAACTGTGGAGTTTGTCGAGTTTCGGGGTTTACGAGAGTGAGAAAACAACTAACGGTGGAGACGGGTCGTTTACAAATCACGACTCTATGCCACGCCTGCGAAAGACTTCGTCTTTCGCGGCACCTGAAAACCATCGGTTTTCCGTGACTTGCAAACGCGAAGCGTTTGCTCACCCGAGGAAATCCCCGATTTCCCCCGGCTCGCCTGCGAGTCTGGTGGCAACGGGCGAGTGAAGGAGGGAAGGAGTGGCGAAGCCACGAGTGACCGACTGAGCGAGGGCGTCCTTTGTAGCCGTGATTTCTGCGGTCGCAGTGGCTCCAGTTCGTTCGAACGCGGTTTTCACAAATACACGCTCAAACTCCACATTTCTTCTTCGCTCTCCCCCTTACCGTATTCCAGAGAGTTTAAACGCCCGTCACACAGCCATCGACGTATGAAAGCGACCGCGAAGGCCCACCCGATACAGGGACTCGTCAAGTACCACGGAATGCGCGACGAAGAAGAGCGTTACCCCTACCACGACAGCATCAGCGTCTGTACCGCCCCGAGCTACACGAAGACGACCGTCGAGTTCGACAACTCGCTCGATTCCGACATCTTCGTCGTTGACGGCGACGAACTGACGGGGCGGAAGGCAGACCGCGTCAGGACAGTAGTCTCCCGCGTGCGTGAACTTGCGGACATCGACAGCTGCGTTCGCCTCGAAAGCGAGAACAGTTTCCCGTCCAACGTCGGCCTCGGGTCGTCTTCGTCCGGGTTCGCCGCCGCTGCGATGGCCAGCGCGGAGGCTGCCGGACTCGACCTCTCGCGCCCCGACATCTCGACCATCGCTCGCCTCGGGTCGTCCTCCGCGGCGCGCGCCGTGACGGGTGGCTTCTCCGACCTCCACATGGGGCTGAACGACTACGACTGCCGTTCTGAGCGACTCGAATCGCCGCTCGAAGACGACGTTCGAATCGTCGCTGGACTGGTTCCGGCGTACAAGGAAACCGAAGAAGCCCACCGCGAAGCCGCTGACAGTCACATGTTCGAGGCCCGACTCGCGCACATCCACGACCAACTCGTGGAGATGCGGGATGCCTTGCGGGAGGGTGATTTCGACCGCGTCTTCGAGACGGCGGAACACGATTCGCTTTCGCTCGCCGCGACGACCATGACCGGCCCGGCGGGGTGGGTGTACTGGAAGCCCGAAACCATCAAAATCTTCAACGAGGTGCGGCGACTGCGCGAAAAAGAGGACGTTCCGGTCTACTTCTCCACCGACACGGGCGCGAGCGTCTACGTCAACACGACGGCGGAACACGAGGAGTACGTCGAGGAAGTCATTGCCGACTGCGGCGTCGAAACCATGCGCTGGAAGGTCGGCGGCCCTGCCGAAATCCTCCCCGAAAGCGACGCTCTGTTCTGAGGACAAACGCGAACCCCTGTTCTAGCGGGGAGTACGCCTTTAGCCCTCCTGTTCCAATCTACTCCCATGCAGATTGCTGTCCTCGGTGCTGGCTATGCTGGTCTTACCCTCGCCAGAAAACTCGAACGCTCCCTTCCGGACGACGCGAACTTCGTCGTCGTCGAGCAGACTGGGAAGCATCTGGTGCAACACGAACTCCACCGCGTCATCCGCAGGCCGTCACTGGCGGACGACATCTCGATTCCCTTAGAAGACGTTCTCGACTGCGAAATTCGGGAGACGAGAGTCGAATCCATCGACCCGGAGGAAAACGTAGTTGTGTTCGAGGATGGGGAACTCGAATACGATTACGCCGGAGTTTGTCTCGGTGCGGAAACCGCCTTCTACGACCTGCCGGGCGTCGAAGAGCACGCAACTCCCCTGAAGCGATTACATCAAGCAGAAACGATTCGGGAGGAGTTCTTCACCAACGAAGGCGGCCGCGTCGTGGTTGGCGGGGCGGGACTGTCGGGCGTGCAGGTCGCGGGCGAACTTGCCGCGCTCGCCCGCGAGGAAGAGATGAACACGGAAATCGTCCTGTTGGAGCAGTTCGCCACCGTCGCTCCTTCCTTCCCGAGCAATTTCCAGCAAGCGGTGGAGAAAGAACTCGAAAAGCGTGATGTCGAGATACAAACCGGAACAGCAGTCAAACGCGCTGACGACGAGGAAATCATGCTGGCCGACGGAACCGTGCTCCCCTACGACCAGTTCATCTGGACGGGGGGCATTCGCGGCCCGGATGCCCTCGGCGGTGACCGCCCGCAAGTCGATAGCACGCTCCGACTCGGCGACGGAACCTTCGTCGTCGGCGACGCTGGAAGGGTCGTGGATGCAGACGGCGAAGCGGTTCCGGCGAGTGCCCAATCCGCGATTCGAGAGGCCAGAGTCGTCGCAGCAAATATCGCGCGACTGGTGGAGGACAAAAGTGATGGAGACGGTGACGTGTTCGACACGCGACTCGAACAGTTCAGCTTCAATTCGCCCGGATGGCTGGTTTCCGTGGGGGACGGTGCGGTCGCACAGGTTGGGCCAACAGTCGTCACCGGCAAGCCAGCGAAAGCACTCAAAACGACGGTCGGCGCGGGGTATCTGTCCTCAGTCGGTGCTGTTCGGAATGCGGTGGATTTGCTCGGAGAAGAGTTGGGCAATTAGATGCCCGGAATGCCGAGCGCTTCGAACGTCAACACGTTCATGATGGCCAGCGCGTAGGTGATGGCGACGACCGAAAGCCAGCCGATAAGTGCGATTCCAATCGCGTTGCCCCATCCGCCGGGGTAGCGGAAATTGATGACCCAAATCCACGCGACGAGGACGACTATCCAGCCGAACAGCCACCCGAGGAGGAATGCGACGATGACACCGACTATCGACCCGACGATGGCCGTGATGAGCGCGTATCCGTAGTCGTCGGTTCCCGTCACGACTCGCGCACCGATGTAGATGCCGAGCGCGCCGATAAGCAGGCTCACGACGAACCCGACAACTGACCCAGTGAGAGATATCATACGAACCGTTCTACGACGAACTTATTTTTATATGAACCGCTTGTCCCTCGGTAGGATGCGACGTGGCCGAAAGATATATTACGAATGAATCCAGCAGTAGCTTTAAGGTACTGGCCTATCCTTGCCTCACCATGGCACGCGAAAACGCAATTGACACGATTTTGATGGGTGCGGTTGGAGCAGGTGCCGTCGCAGTAATCGGCACACGAGTGGTCAAATACTACCACGAACGACAGCGACGTTCGAAGCCACATGTCGTCTGCACAGACTGTGGGGAGGCGATGCCTGTCGGTGAACTACTCGACCCGGTCATCACCTGCGGCTGTGCGACGATTCGAACGGACTGAAAAAACCGCGTGCCAGACGTTCACTTTCAACAAAATCGAGCCGGGGAACGTTAGACGCGGCCAAGAGTGCCGCGAAGCCCCCGCTCAGCTACTCCGATGAGGAGCAGGGCGAAGAGAGCGACGACGAGCCAGCGTCCCGTCTGGGAACTGACCGCCTCCGCGAACAGCCCCAGCAGGTCGAAACCGACGGCCTGGCCGAGTGCGAACAACAACAACACGAAGCCGATGACCGCGAGTCCCGACATCAAGCCGGTCTTCGCGAGCCAGTTCGACGACTTCTCGTTCTTGCGACGCGCGTTCTGCGCTTGTGATTGCCGTTTCGCACCGCCCTGTCCAGCAGTTTCTTTCTGTGTGGTTCGTTGACTGCTGTCGTTACGGTCTCTATCGCCGTTTTGTGGTTGGGGCATAATGAATCATCCCCGAGAGGAGAAAGAACACCCGAACCTAAAGTTATAGAGCAGTTAAACGGCATGTTACGTGGTGTCTATGGAGATTCACGGAGCAAGTATTCAGGAGCGAGACGACGTCGTGCTGACCGCTTACTCCACCGACTCCGCATATCGCTCCAACTCTCCAGCCAACTCCCGCGCCTGTTCCGGCGACAACGTAACCGTGTCGGCGTGGGCGGGCAGATGCTCCAACCCCGTGTTGTCCAGTTCGAGTTGGAGCAGTACCTCGTCGGGTGCATCCTCTCCGCGTGGCGTTTTGACGTTCAAAACGCCCACGGCTTCCTCCGTCCAGCCGTGACCTTCCGCGACGGCGTCTACGAGGTCGAACGTGGTGTAGGCGTTCACCGACAGGATGCGGTCTGGCATCTCAGTCGTCTCCTGAAATCGCGTCGTCCGGGCTGTTCGGGGCCGGACTGGCGTCCATTGCGTCGTCCTCGGCGTACGGGTACCACGTCTTCTTCGTGTTGTGCATGTATGGGTCGTCGTAGGAGGTCTCCTCCGGCTTGGCGAGCGTTTCCAACCGGTCTTCGTGGCGGGCTTGAACGAACTCGCGGAACGTTTCGCCGTCTTCGCGTTCCTCCGCGAAGCCGCGTATCAGGTTCCGAATCGCGCCGGGAACCTCATCGGCGGCGATTCGCTCTCGAATCCACGTCGCGAAGCTCGGGTCTTTGCCGAGACCGCCGCCAACGCCGATGTCGAGGGCTTCGACCGCCTCGCCGTCTTTGCGGGTTTTCATCCCGCGCAGGCTGATGTCGGCGATTTGTGGTTGTGCGCAGGAAGCGGTACAACCCGACAGGTGGATGTGGAAGTTCTCCACGTCCTCCGGCAGTTCGACGTTGTCCCGAAGCCAGCGCGAAAGTCGCACTTGCCGGTTCTTCGTCTCCACGATAGAGAGTGAGCAGAATTCGGTTCCGGTACAGGCGATGGACCCGCGCTGGAAGGGGTGCGGGTCGGGACTGTAGCGGTCGAACAGCGGTTCGTCCAGCATCGCGTCGAGGCGGTCTTCGGGCACGTCCGTCAGGATGATGTTCTGCCGTTGGGTGAGTCGGGCCTCGCCGGAACCGTATTTCGTGGCGATGTCGGCCATCTCGATCATGTCCTCCGCGCCGACGCGTCCGACGAGGACGTTCAGGCCGACGTAGTAGTTTCCGTCGGGTTGTTCGTGGACGCCGACGTGATCCGCGTGCCCGTGGTCGTCCGGAACTCCGGCGTTGTACGAATACTCCTCGCGGAGGTCGTCGCCCGCCGTTTTGAGGTAGAAATCGACGTACTCCTCCTGTAACACCTTTCGAATCTTCTCCGGACCCCACTCGTCCACGAGGAACTTGATGCGGGCGCGACGGCGATTCTCGCGGTTGCCGTAGTCGCGGAACAGTCCGGAGAGACCGCCCAAGACCGGAACGACTTCGTCCGGTTCGGCGAACACGTCGATATCTCGCGCGAAGCGCGCTTCGCGCCCGGCGAGTCCGCCGCCGACGCGGACATTGAATCCACGAACCGTTTCGCCGTCGATCTCCTTCTCGGCAGGTTCGATGCCGATGTCGTTGATGTCGCCCTGTCCGCAGCCTTCCCGGCAGCCGGTGACGGATACCTTCCACTTCCGGGGAAGATTCGCGTATTCGGGATTGCCTTTGAAGTTCTCGTTCAAATCCTTGACGACGGGGAGGGCATCCACGAATTCGCGTTCGTCCTTGCCCGCGACCGGACAGCCGACGATGTTGCGCCACGAGTCGCCACAGGCCTGCTTGGTCGAGAGTCCCGCGTCCTCCAATCGTTCCCAGATTTTCGGCACGTCCTCGATGTTTATCCAGTGGAGTTGTACCGCCTGTCGCGTCGTCACGTCGGCGTAGCCGTTTCCGAATTCCGGATTTTCGGCCGGACCGACGGCGAAATCGCGCGCGATTTCGCCGATAACTCGCAGTTGTCCGGGTTCGAGGACGCCGCTCGGCGGCCCGATTCGCATCATGAAGTAGCTCTCTTG
This sequence comes from Haladaptatus pallidirubidus, assembly GCF_020700235.1. GTDB lineage: Archaea > Halobacteriota > Halobacteria > Halobacteriales > Haladaptataceae > Haladaptatus > Haladaptatus pallidirubidus. Next base: position 3,421,183 of record NZ_CP085301.1, read on the forward strand.
GCCGTCGCGCTGGTGGTACAGCCCCCACCATTTGAACCGCTCGAACCACGCGTCGTGCTCGTCGTCCGGAATGGCGTCCCAGCCCTCCTCGGCGAATCGGAGCATGTGTTCCCGTATCTCCTCGCCGTACACCTCGTCCTTCCATTTCTCCACGTCTGTCGGCATGGGACATCGTACAGAATCCACCCGTAAACCCCCGCGCTCCGCGTCAATGTCCGCCGGGGGTCGGGAATACCGGCAAGAATCGCGGCGACGTGCGACGCGAGAACTGGACGACGGATGGATGTGACGGTAGATGGATTATTTCGGGGAGTGGACGCCCTCGACTGCGACGGAGCGGAAACGGCTTTCACCCATCTTTCCAACTTGGAGCCAGCCCGTCGTCCCGCGTTCGCCACAGCCGATACACTGTCCCCCGGCGCGGGCTTCGACCCGGCGCCCATCGACCCCCACGTCGGTGAACACTTCGACGACGAAAAAGGCGACCCCGCAGTCGCAGATGTCGTGGCGAGCGAGCTTCCAGACGTTGCTCACGCCGACGATTCGGGTGTTGTTCACGTTCACCCACGCGCCCTCGTCCAGCGTGCGAACCGCGATAACCATATCGCAATATCGGGCTGCCCGCGACCTGAACGCGTCGGCAGTCGCAATCCACGCCGCGTCGGATGACGCGTCACAGCGGGCTGAACTGCCGATTTCGGTTCCGTATCGACATAAAATCCGAAAACAGCCAGCTCGCGGATGTCAGAGATACCCTCGAATGTTACCGTAACGTGGGAGCATCGGCTGGTATTACGCCAAGACGCACCGTTTAGGAGTCGTACCGTAAACCGAGGGGTGATGAGAAGAAACGACAGCGACGAACGTTGGTTCCTCCGCGACGCAGTCGCGGAACCGGCGAATCGGGAGGTGGCGCGACGTGAGCGATAGACAAGAAACCGACCATCTGGAGGACGTTCCGGACGGGAGCGGCTGTACCGAAATCTGGGAACACCTCTCGGAGCGTCGAGACGCGGACGAAGAGGAGGAAACGGTCGAAGAATGAGGAGCTCTGCACTCGTACTGGTCGGGCACGGGTCGCATCTCGACCCGAAATCCGCCCGACCGCTGTACGACCACGCCGACGAAATCCGCTCGCGGGGCGTTTTCGACGCCGTCCACGAGGCGTTTTGGAAGGAAGCGCCGTCGCCCCGCGAAGTGCTCCGAACCGTCGAACAGGACGAAGTGTACGTCGTCCCGCTGTTCACCAGCGAGGGGTATTTCACCGAACAGGTGATTCCGCGCGAACTCCGAATCGCGGACGATTGGAACCTCGACGTGGACAAATCGGTGCGGTACACCGACCCCGTCGGCACGCACGAGGCGATGACGGCGGTCATCGCCCGGCGTGCCGAGCGCGTGACCGGAAAGCCCGAAATCGGTTCCGGCGTCGGACTCGCGGTCGTCGGACACGGCACCGAGCGCAACGAAAACAGCGCCATCTCGACGCAAACCCACGCAGACCGCCTCCGAAAGCAGGGGCGGTTTGACGAGGTTCGAGCGCTGTTCATGGACGAAGCACCGCGAATCGACGACCTCACCGACCGTTTCGAGAGCGACGAACTCGTCGTCGTTCCGCTGTTCATCGCGGACGGCTACCACACGCAGGAAGACATTCCGGAGGACATCGGGTTGACCGACGACGCACACGCTGGCTACTACGTTCCCGCCGAAGTGGACGGCAAAACCGTCTGGTACGCCGGAGCGGTCGGAACGGAGCCGCTGATCGCGGACGTTGTTCTCGAACGCGCGGGGGATGCGGGGGCCGAAATAGAAGCATCGGAAACCGGAGTCGAAACGGGGAACGTTCAAAAATCGGAGCATTCGACGTTCGACCACCGCCGTACATTTTTGCGGTGGCTGGAAGGCACGAACCACCCAGTTTCGGAACGCGACAACGAACCGGACACGAAGAGCGGAATCGAAAAAACGTGGGGTGAACTCTCGATCACCGTCCGTTTGATCGATGCTGCGGAACGCGAATACGAGGTTCGCCACGTCGAAGACCGCGACGAAGACAGCTCGGCTCTCGAAACCTACCGCGACCCGACCGCGGTACGCGACCTGTCGCGGTTCACCGACGGTGGCGACTACCGCCCGCTACGAACAGCCCCGAATCTGCCGACCGGGTGGTCGTTCGAAACGGAGAATCCGGACGAACTGTATCGGGTCGTGGATTGGGTGTATCCCGCGGCGGTGACCAACTGGAACCGGGAACGCGAAGACGCTCTCGACGTGACTCATTTCGTGGAAACGGCAGACCGCCAAACGGGGATGTACGCGGAAATCGGGAATATAGACGAGGACGCGCTGGAAAACGCGGTCGCGGCCTGCTGTTCCGACTCGCAATGTCTCAAACGCCGGGAGTGGGATGCGAGCGAAAGCGAGGAAATCGACGTTCCGCGCGGCGACGGCGAGTTTCCGTGTCGGGAGCCGTGTTCGTTGTTCGTCGCCGCGGTGCGGGAATTTCTGGCGACCGAACGGGGGGATCGGGAAAACGAATTCGGGGACGAAGACGAACCGAGATTCGAGCAATCGGAGCGCGACGCGGACGAGCGACCGGCGTTCGTGGACGGTACCGCGGAGTCGTCCGTCCGCGACGGCGACGTGAGCGACCCCGCGAACCGTTACCGGGCGCGCTATCGCCGCGCGAAGCGGTTCGCAGAGGAGCGATGATACGATGCACACAGGAACAGTTTATCTGGTCGGTGCAGGACCGGGCGACCCGGAACTGCTGACGGTAAAGGCACGCAAACTACTCGACGCGGCGGACGCGGTTCTCCACGATCGGTTGGCCGACGACCGAATCGTGGACTCCTGTTCGGACGCCGCCGAAATCGTTTCGGTCGGAAAGCGACCCGGCCCCGACGGCGAGCGAACCACGCAGGAAGAGATTCATCACCTGATGGTTCGGAAGGCGCGCGAAGGGAAGGATGTGGTTCGACTGAAAGGGGGCGACCCGACGGTGTTCGGCCGCGGCGGCGAGGAGGCGGAGCACCTCGCTGCCGCCGGAATCGACTTCGAAATCGTCCCCGGCATCACGAGCGCCGTCGCGGGGCCGGGAGTCGCGGGCATTCCGGTCACGCACCGCGACCACGCGTCCTGCGTCACCGTCCTGACAGGCCACGAAGACCCGACGAAACCGGAGAGCGCGCTCGACTGGAACGCGCTTTCCGCCACCGTACGGGCGGGCGGAACGCTCGTCATCCTGATGGGGGTCGGCAGACTTCCGGACAACGTGGCCGCGCTTCGGGCTGGCGGGGTTCCGGAAGATACCCCGGTCGCGATGGTCGAACGGGCGACCCGCGACGAGGAGTTCACCGTCACCGGAACGCTCGGAACCATCGTGGAGCGTCGGGACGAAGTCGGTATCGAACCACCCGCGGTAACCGTCGTCGGCGATGTGGTGAACGTTCGTGACAGGGTCGTCGAGTACCTCCAAGGCGCGCCGTCGGTGGGATTCGCCCCCGCGCCCGAGACGGCCGTCTCCGACAGAGGTGTCGAGTAATGGCGCAGAAGGAGTTGCGAGATTTGATGTCGCAGGTCGGCTCCGGCCCGAAATCCGCCGAGGACATGAGCTACGAGCAGGCGTACTCCGCCTTCGAACGAATCCTCTCCGGCGACGCCGACCCGACCGCACTCGGCGGGTTTTGGCTTGCGAACCGCTGGAAACGCAACACGCCCGAGGAATTGGCCGGATTCCTCGACGCCATGCGGGAGAATTCGGTCGAAGTCGCGTCGTCGGAGGCGGTCGCTTCCCCCGACGCGACTCCGGTTGACTGCGGGGCGAACTACGACGGCAAGCGCGAAACGGCACTGCTCGGCGTGGCGGCGGGGTTAGTTTCGGCCGCCTCGGGGATACCCGTCGTCGTCCACAGCGGCGACCGAGTTCCGATGTCCGAGGGATGTGCGTATCGACACGTCCTGTCGGAACTCGGCGTCGAAACCGACCTCGAACCCGAGGAAAGCGCGAAGATGGTCGATTCGGTCGGCTTCGGATTCTACGACCAATCGCGGTTCAACCCCGACGTCTATGCGCTCCTCGACCGTCGCTCCGCGGTCGGCGTCCGGACGTTCATTAACACCGTGGAGACGTTAGCGAACCCCGCCGACGCGCGGGTTCACCTCGGCAGTTTCTACCACCTTTCCTTCGCGAAACGAATCATCGACACGCTCCGGGAGAGTCGAACCTCGACAGTCGAACGCGCCATCCTGTTCCAGGGGTTGGAAGGCTACGACGACGTTCGACCGGGATACACGAAAGTCGCCGAGTGGAACGAGGCGACGGGAGAAGAGGGCGAGTTAACCGACTACGAAATCGAAACCGCGAACTACGGCATGTCGTTCGAGCGCGACGACCTCGAAGTCGAATCCGTCGCCGAGGACTCCGCGCGAATCACCGAATCCGTGCTTTCGGGCGAGCGCGACGACCGCTTCGCCGACGCGGTCGCGCTCAACGCGGCGTTCAGAATCTACGCCGGGGGCGGCGCGGAGTCGCTCGATGACGGTCTGGAGACGGCGAGGAGGACGATTGCGGACGGGGAGGCGCTCGAATCCCTTTCGGAATTGCGGAGGGTATCGTGACGAATGCGCCGCCGGTTGCGGAGAAGCCATACAAGATCGTCTTCGAGGGCGGGCGCTGTTTCGGCGCTGGAAAATGCGCCGAGGTGGCGGACAACTGGGAGATGGATTTTTCGACCGGATTGGGAGCGCCGAAAACGTACTTCGTCGGCGAGGATGAACTCGACGAAAACGTCCGCGCCGCGGAGGTCTGCCCGGCAAAAAAGGACGCCGGAGTCATTCACGTCATCGACCGGAAAACCGGCGACGAAATCGCGCCGAACCCGCACGGCGACGGAACCGTTAGTCTCGATTGAGGACGTCGGCGACGATTCTCTCCGCTTTTGCTCGTGCGGTGATTCCAACGAAATCACCGCACGAGTCGCGCTCACTTTGTTCGTGCTCGATGGCGTCCCACACCGATTCGGATTCGACGACCGCGCGAATCGCATTCCGGCGAACGTTCGCCGGAACGCCTTCGTTTTTCAACTCCTGCCGAACCTCCGCGGTCAGTTCGGCCATCGCGTCCGCGCGGGAAAGCAGCGGTTCGATTCGCTGGCGAAGATATTTGCTCAAAGCGGGGCTTCGTCCGCCGGTTCCGACCGCCGCAACAACCTCCCCGTCTCGCACCGTTGCCGGAACGACGACGCTCCCGACCCCGCGATTTCCGTGTCTATCGGCGCGATTAACGAGGATATTCCGTTTCTCGGCCTCTTTCTCGATGGTCTCGTTGAGCGCGCCGTCGTCGGTCGCGGCGACGACGAGCGCGGGGGACGCTCGGTCGAACCATCCCGGAAGGTCGTCCGGCGAAAGATGCGCTTTAATCTGTGCGGCGACGCGAAGTTCGTCCACGAACGCCGCGCCCACGACGATGACGTCCGCCTCTTGCGCGAAAAACCGGGCTTTCCGACATCCGACGCGGCCCCCGCCGAAGACGAGGACAGTTTCGTCCGCGAAGTCGTGAAACAGGGGGAGCATTCGACTCGGAAATCGCAGGCGAGCGGTTTGAATTTCGCGGTTCCAGTGGGAGACGGGATTACAATCCCAGAATTTCGCGCGCCTGCGACGGGGATGCGACCTCGCGTTCGAGTTCGCTCGAGAGGCGCACGACTCGCCGGACCAGTTGTGCGTTGCTTTCCGCGCGTTCGCCCCGTCGATAGTAGACGTTGTCTTCCAACCCGACTCGGACGTGGCCGCCGAACACGATTCCCATCGCGGAAAACGGAAGTTGGTGCCTGCCGAACCCGAGCGTGTTAAACAGCGTGCCGCCGGGCAAATCCTCGATCGCGTTCAGGAAATTCCGGGGGGTCGGACGCGTGAGCGTCCCCGGCCCGAAGATGAGCGTGGTGTACACCGGGTCGGAGAGGTCGCGACGCTCCAGTAGTCCGAACGCCTCGTTTCGGTGGCCGTCGTTGAATACCTCTAGTTCCGGTTTGATTTCCAAATCCGCCATCTCATCGTAGAGGCTATCGACCAACGCTCGCGTGTTCTCGCTCGTGAGGTGATCGTACCGGTTCAGCGGTCCCATGTCCAACGAGGCCATCTCCGGCGGCGGGTCGGTTCGCAGGGGCGAGTGTCTGTCTTCGTCCGGTGCTGCCGTTCCGCCCGTCGAGTGCTGGATGACGATGTCGTCGGTGTGTTCCCTGACCGCGTCGTCTATCGCCTGAAATCGGTCGGTCGAAAAGGACCGTTCGCCGTTCGGTTTCCGAGCGTGGAGATGCACGACCGCGGCACCCGCCTCCTCCACAGCACCGGCGGCGCGCCCGATTTCTTCTGGTGTCTCCGGAACGTTCGGGTTTGCTTCCTTGCCGTGGACGCCGCCCGTTATCGCCGCCGTGACGATGAGTGGGTCGCCCTCGAGATAGTTCCCGTAGCTCATTCGTTTTCCTCCGCGGCGTGCTCCGCTTCCTCGACGTGCCCGCGGTAGATTTCGCAGTGACGTTCGTGATGCAGTTCGTACCGGTCGTTGCAGATGTCCGCCCGCATCGGTTGGACGAACTCCTCGATGACGGTACAGAAGGCGCGCGGTTCGTCGAACCGCATCCTATCGGGGTTGTCGGTACCGTCGAAGTATTCGAGATACGGACAGGCCATATCTTGGTGGATGATAACTGAACACATAATCGTTCGCTACCACGGTCGTCAGGCGGGAACTCGCGAGTCATTAGATGGCTGTCAGACGGTGGTTTCCCGGCGAGTAGTCGATACGCTGGAATGTAAGCGAGCTACTGTTCCCGTAGAAATGCATAAATTAACACACTAGTCCAATTTTTGAGACAGTATTTGCGATGTCATAATATGTTAACGGACATAACAGTACGATTTAAACGTATTATTTATTGATTGAATGTTATAGTCGAATTGCACATTCAACAACACGACGGAAGGTTTTGGGTACGATTGCAGCGCTAACTGCGGTCGGTGTGGGTTCCACGCAAGTGTTCGGCGAGGAATCCGTTCCGATCGAAATCGCGAAGGTCGAACCCGAAGCGGAGTTTGTCACCTTCGAAAACACGGAAATGGAGGATGTGGACGTATCGGGCTACGTCGTCGAGTTCGAATACGACAACGACGGAACCGACCAGCGTCGCACCCTGCCGGAGGGCACGGTCATCGGCGGCGGTCAGTCGCTCATCGTCGCGACCGGTGCGAAGGAGGTTCCCGAAGCGGATGTGAAATTGGATTACGACGGCGACGTGTTGAATAACGACGATACCGACGTTGTCGCTTAGCTTTCGCCGGAAGGGTCGGTTGTCGCCCGCAGTGACGACTCGTCCGAAGACGAAGAAGACGGTGACGAAAACGAAACCGGCGGCGAGGACGAAACGACCCCGCCGACCGAAGGGGAACCGGACGATTCGGATGACGATTCCGACGAGTCGAGCGACGGTTCGTCCGAGGAGGAGTCGGAAGAGGACTGCTAACTCGCGGCGACTCGGTAGTTGTTTCTTGTCGGTGACAGCCCCGAAACGGCTGTGCACCGCTTTTTGCGAACGGCGTTCGAATCCGACAGAGACGGCTTCGCGGACGAGAGCTCACGGGAACGTCGGTAACCCCTGTCCGGAGTATCTAGGGCGTGAACACCGCCCGAACGCAGTCGTCCTCTTTCTCCTTGAACATCTCGTAACCACGCGGTGACTCCTCCAGCGAAAATTCGTGCGTCGCCAGATACGAAGGATCCATTTCCCCCTCCGCTACGTGTTCCAGTAACTGCGGGACGTACCGTTGTCCGTGCTGTTGAGCGGTGCGCACGGTCAGCCCCTTGTTCATTACGATGCCGAGCGGAAACTTGTCCATCACGCCGTAGACGCCGAGAATCGATAACGTGCCGCCCTTCCGGCACGCTCGGATGGCTTGTCGAAGCGCCGCGCCGCGGTCGGTGTGGAGCTTCATCGACTGTTTCACGCGATCGTAGGCGTGAGTGAGTCCGGTACCGTGCGCTTCCATTCCGACGGCGTCGATACACGCGTCGGGGCCGCGGCCGCCGGTCTTCGCCTTCAGCACTTCCACGACGCTCTCGACCTCGGTGTAATCGATGGTCTCCGACCCCGCTTCCCGCTCGGCCATTTTCAATCGCTCCGGGAAGCGGTCGATACCGATGACGCGCTCGGCACCCATGAGAAAGGCGCTCTGCTGTGCCATCAGTCCGACGCCGCCGCATCCCCAGACGGCGACGGTGTCGCCCGGTTCGATGTCGCAGAAGTCGGCACCCATGTAGCCGGTCGGCCACGCGTCGGACGCGAACAGGGCCTGCTCGTCGCTGAGCTCGTCCGGAACGGCGAAACAGTCGCTGTCCGCGTAGGGAACCCGAACGTACTCAGCGTGTGCGCCCGCATAACCGCCGAAGGCGTGAGTGTAGCCGTAGATTCCTGCGGTCGGATAGCCGAGCACCGGCTCTTGTAGTTCCGCGTTCGGATTCGAATTATCGCAGAGCGACCACTGGTCGGTTTGGCAGTAGTGACAGCTCCCGCACCCGACGAACGAGGGGACGACCACCCGGTCGCCCACTTCGACGGAGTCCACCTTCCGACCGACTGCGGCCACTTCGCCCATGAACTCGTGCCCGATGACGTCCCCCTCGCGCATCGTTGGGAGGTAGCCGTCGATGAAGTGCAGGTCGGAACCGCACGTCGTGGACATCGTGACCCGCAGAACGACATCCCTCGGATTGACGATTTCCGGGTCGGGAACCGTCTCCACGCGCAGGTCGTTGACGCCCTCCCAGCAGAGTGCCCTCATACCAAATCCCCCGTTCCGCGGGCGGACGGATTACCTTCAAGCGTCGGAATTTCGCCCGTCTCGGCGAGGCTCTTGAACCGTCGGAGCGATTTCATCGCGAGCGCGTTCGGGACGACGCGCAGATACCGTACTGCCGCGTCACCGAGCGCGCCACCCGGCGGGTCAAAACGGACGGAAAGCGTTACCACCGTCCCTCGGTCGCCCGGCGCTTCGTGGAACCGCACTGATCCCTCGTTTTGAATATCGGCCCCCTCGACCGACTCCCAGCGTAGAAACTCTCCTTCCCGTTCTTCCACGATTTCGGCGTCCCACGATACGAGCGCTCCGACCGGACTCCGAACCTCCCAGTGCTGACGCTCGGGGCCGGATGAGCTCACATCGGCGAAGTGGGCCATGACGCGGGCGAGCGTCTCCGGCTCGCGCCAGAACCCGTATAGTTCCTCGGCGGGTTTTCCGACGGTAATGGATCGCTCTACTGCCGTCAACTCGACGGGAATTTCGGCACCTCCGTAATTTTCGCCCGCGCCGACCAGCTCGCGCATCCGTCCGAATCCGTTCCGCCCGTCGAGAGCGCGATACAGTAACCATCCGCCGCCAAGCGTCGCAACCGCCCCACCGACAGACCGTCGTTTGAGTCCGACCACTACGAGCGTTCCGCCGAGTATTGTTGACGCCAATCGCTTCTCGACACTGGCCTCACCGCTTCTCCGGTCTGGTACTGTTCCGCCTTCACTTCCCAGAAGCGTGGATTTAATTGACATTTACTCCCCCATTGGAGGGCAACCGACAAGGCAATGTATTTTGTGCCCGGCGGACGATTCGATCGGCCCACATTCCAGCAGCGTTATCCGACTGCCTCGCCGCCGCAAAGCCTGCCACTGTCTTTAGGGACGTTGGTGCGGTATTCGTGTTACGTGATTTCCGGCGCGATACCGGGTACGAGATGACTTGTCATGAATATGAACTTAAAACCGCTTGCAGAGCAAGTAATCGTGATAACCGGTGCCTCGTCAGGAATCGGGTTAACGACCGCACGGAGGGCCGCTGACGGAGGGGCGCGGCTGGTCGTTGCTGCTCGAAGCGAGGATGCGTTGGAGGAATTGACAGAGGAAATCACCGAAAACGGCGGCGAAGCGGTGTTCGTCGTCGCCGACGTGAGCAACCGAGACGACGTCAGAAAAATAGCGGATGTGGCAACGGACAGCTACGGTGGGTTCGACACGTGGGTCAACTGTGCGGGCACCTTCCTCTACGGAGCGCTGGAGGAGACGCCGGTCGAAGACATGCGTGAGCAGTTCGAAACGAACGTCTGGGGGCTGCTGTACGGATCGCTCGAAGCCGCAGACCACCTGAAGGAGCGCGGTGGTGCGATAATCAACGTCGGGAGCGTCGCGTCCGACCGCGCCATCCCTCTGCAGGGAAGCTACTCGGCCTCCAAGCACGCCGTCAAAGGGTTCACGGATTCCCTGCGTATGGAGTTAGAGGAAGACGACGCACCCGTCTCGGTGACGCTCGTCAAACCCGCGGCTATCGACACGCCGTATCCACGGCACGCGAAAAATTACATGGACGAAGACGCGACGCTTCCGCCTCCCGTCTACGCCCCAGAGACGGTTGCACGCGCAATCCTGAACGCCGCGGAACACCCGGAGCGCGACGTGTTCGTCGGCGGCGGTGCGAAGGGCATGTCGATGCTCGGCCACTACGCGCCGAGCATCACGGATACGATTATGGAGAAGCTGTTTTTCAAGTTACAGCGCCGAAACGGGCAGCCACAACCCCGCGAGCAAAACATCGTCGACGAACCGGTCGGAAGCCTCGAAGGGCGAGGGGACAACGAGAGGCGCGTTTCCGAGTCCAGTCTCTACACCGAACTCGCCCAGCGCCGGTCGCTGTCCGGCGCGAAGGTCGGCGGTGCTGCAGTCGTTGTGACCGTACTGTACGTACTCTTCAGGATGGTGCGTTCGAAAGGATGAGACACACAACCAATCGCCCAAACCCACGACGATGCTGATACTCGGCGATGCGCACGCCGCCGACCCGAACCGCCGAACAGCCCTCCTGAGCGCGTACGATGCCGCGAATGCCGAAGTTGCGTGTCAGCTCGGCGACCTAGAGTGGTACGACCTCCCGGTCGAAACGTGGTTCGTCGCCGGAAACAACGAAGATTTCGACGTTATCGACGCCATTCGACACGACGCGGAACGCTCCGACGTGATCAACGCGCACCTGTTGGCCAGTACGTCGGTCGAACTGGAGGGGCTTCGCGTCGCGGGACTGTCCGGAAATCACGCGCCGACGCAGTACGACCTGCCACGAAGCGAACTCGAAGGCGACCGCCGACGTCACTTCACGCGCACCGATGTCGAACGACTCGCCGGTATCGAGGGCGTGGACGTGCTGTTGACGCACGAAGCGCCGACGGGTCTGCTGTCCTACGGCTACGACCCCGGCTGTGAGCATATCAACGAGTTGCTCGACGCGACCGACCCTGACCTCTGTCTCGTCGGGCACCACCACCGCCATCGAGAAGCCGAAATCCGCGGCTGTCGCGTCGTGAGTCTCGCACCGGTCTGGGAACGTTACTACACCCTCGACCCGACCGCCCTGACGCTCGAATCGTACGAAACGCCCGACTGATGGGCGACATACTTTCCCGATTTATCGGCGGGTTCGACTCACGCCAAATCGCGCTGTCGATACGCGTCCAACTCATCTCGCGCATCCCGCAACACTGTCTTCGTCTCGTCGTCGGTTTCGTCTATCAATCCTCGAAGTTTCTCTTCGATATGTTTGAACCGCTCCGCTTCGTCGGCGGGTTCCCCCGTACCTTCGGTCTTTCCACCCTCTGTGAGTTCCTCCAAACCTTCGTCGAGCGAGAGCAAGTTCTGTTGAACCTCACCGTCGGCGCGATCGCTGGCTCGTCGGATTTTCTCCCGAGCGCGTCGGAGATGCGCATCCATGCGCGGGAGTCAACTGGGATTTAGTTAGAAGTGATGGTTGGATTCGAATCCGACAAGGGATTTTTATTCGACCACCTCTCCACCGGTTCTACGCTCGCTCGAACACGGCCTTCAAATCCCGCTCCATCTCCCCCTCCTTGCTGTCGTCGTAGAAGGTCGCCGCCGGATGGTACGTCGGTACGACATCGTACTCATCGAACTCGAACGTCTGCCCGTGAACGTCCGAGACGTTCTCGTCCGTGTCGAGTATTTCACGCGTGGCGAAACTTCCGAGTGGGACGATGACCGACGGACTCACGCGCTCGATTTCGGCTTCCATCACTGGCCACCACGCATCGATTTCGGTTCGTCGGGGACTCCGATTCTCCGGCGGTCGAACTTTTACCAGATTGGTGATGTACAAGTCGTTTCGACTCGCGCCGATAGACTCCAGCGCGCTGTTCAGTCGCCCGCCAGCACGGCCGACGAACGGTTCGCCCTGTGCGACTTCTTGTTTTCCGGGAGCCTCGCCGACCAACATCACATCGGCGTCGAACGGGCCGACCGACGGGACGAAGCGCGATCTGTCGAACTGTTCGGTTGGAACTGTCGCGAGCGCGTCCTCGAACTCGGTTTCGAACGTCGAACTCATGGCGCGACAGTGGTTCGCCCTCCGCCGACGAAAAGAGAGCGGCCAAACGCCATCGGAGCGCAGGCTCCAACTCGGAGCAACGCGGCAGGCATCCAGCTAGTCTTCCGCCGCGGGCCGGGATTCTCGCCCCTGTTTTAGGCAGCCTGCAAATGTAGCCTCGCCGCTCATTGACTCTGCGAACAAAAGAACAGACGAGATACCATGACAACTGACTCGATCGAACAACTCCTCGTCAACGGCCTTCAAGAACTGTACTACACCGAGCAACAACTCGTCGACGCACTGGAAACGCTCGCCGAGCAGACGAACAACGAAGACGCCAGTCAGGCGTTCTCTGAACACCGCGACGAGACGCAAGAGCACGTCAACCGACTGGAGCAGGTGTTCGAACAAATCGGTGAGTCGGTCCAGACCAAAGACGAGCAGGTCGTGGACGCGCTCATCGACGAACACGAGCAGTTCGCACAAGAAAACGACGGCGACGTGCTCGATCGCTACAACATCGAAGTCGGGCAGAAAACCGAACACTACGAAATCGCCGCCTACGGCAACCTCACGTCGTTAGCCGGCAAACTCGGCTACGACGAGGCCGCCAATCTCCTGGAGGAAACCCTCCGCGAGGAGGAGTCCGCACTCGACGAACTATCGCAGGTCGGTGAACGGTTCGACGAGCAGCAGATTGCCAGCGACTAAGCGAACCGCCCGTCGGTCGCTTAGTCGCGTCCGGTATTTTCGTATCGGTAGTGACGTCACCGACCGTCGCCACACCGAGTCAGGGTACGATTACTGAACACTCGTTTTCGGTTTAGCCGGGGGCGAATAGTAGTCGGGTGTCCCGCCCAGTTTTGTACCCGCAGTTTCGTATCTTCGTAGCAGAGCCGTTACGGTGCTGTGACCAAGCGTTCCGTCTTGGCATATGCGAACGCCGGCGACTAACGGAATTTTACGCGATTCCTTAGACGAAGCCGAACCAAAATCGTCGGCATCAACCTCGTGGTAGTCCACTTCCTATTGGCGACTGAACACTGTTATAAACCTTCGTGCGGCATCTTCCGTTCCTCACCTTCGTTTGTCGCAGAAAGATGGGCGCTACAGGATTTGAACCCGTGGCAGCTTGGTCCGAAGCCAAGCACTCTGTCCAGACTGAGCTAAGCGCCCTGTACCCACATCTATTGTGTGGTACCTTTTAAGCGTCGTGGTTTCGAGTCGCGAAAATCACATCCAATCCATTTATACCGGGTGCGCCGAGTACGACGCCGTATGGCTACTGACGGGCGTGCGAAAGGACTGTTCGAACTCACGCGCCCGGGAAACACGTTCGCGGCGGGAGTGCTGACGTTTATCGGCGCGTTCGTCGCGGGGGGTGTCTTTACCGACGCAAAACCGGTACAGGTCGCCGGGGCGGTGCTGGCGACGTGGTTAGCGACCGGTGCGGGAAACGCGATCAACGACTACTTCGACCGAGAAATCGACCGCATCAACGCGCCGGAGCGACCGATTCCACGCGGCGCGGTCTCACCGCGCGGTGCCTTGTTCTTCAGCGGACTACTGTTCGCGGGGGCGGTCGTTTCGGTGCTCGTGCTTCCCCTGCTCGCAATCGCCATCGCGGCGATAAACCTCCTCGCGCTCGTCGCCTACACGAAACTGTTTAAGGGACTACCGGGAGTCGGAAATGCGGTCGTGGCGTATCTTGGCGGGAGTACGTTCCTTTTCGGGAGCGTCGCAGTCGCGGCCGATGCAGGAAGTTCTGCGGTTCCACTCGGGTCGGATGCAGGGAATCACGCCGCGTTCATCCTCTTCGTGCTGGCGGGACTCTCGACGTTCACGCGCGAAATCATCAAAGACGTGGAGGACATGGCCGGCGACCGCGAGGAAGGATTGAACACGCTCCCGTTGGCAATCGGTGCGCGACCCGCAATCGGTGTCGGAGCCGTGTTTCTCGTAATTGCCGTGCTGGCGAGTCCACTGCCGTACGTGTGGGGTACGTTTGGGCTTCCGTATCTCGCGGTCGTCCTCCCGGCGGACGCTCTCATGCTCTATGCAGTGTACGGGAGCGTCGATAATCCGACGGCGGGGCAAAAATATCTAAAATACGGAATGTTTCTCGCCGCAATTGCGTTTGTTGTCGGCCGAGTCGCCGTATTGGCGTGACTAACGACCGAACTGATCCATCAGCAATCAAAAAGAATATAAGTAGACTCCAATATATTAATCCCAGATAAGACTGGAGGAGAAAAGAGACACGGCATTAGTGCTCTTCTCTGTCCATTACGCTGCTGTGAGGTGTCATGATGTATACGTTAGGCAATTCGTTCTCGGAGTTGGAAGTCGACCCGGGAACGAACCTGCTCATTTCGGGTTCTCCGATGACTGGAAAGAAGAATCTCGCGCTCGACTCCCTTGCATACGGTGGCAACGATGGCGACGGCGCGATTATCGTGACGACGAAAGATAGCGGCAAACACGCCCTCAAGGAGTACGAATCGCGCCTCGAAACCGCTTCGTCACCCGTCGGCATCGTCGATTGCGTCTCGAAGCAACGGGGGATGTCCGCGCGTCGAGTCGATGGTGTCGAGTTCGCGTCCTCGCCGGTCGATATGACCGGTATCGGCATCAAATTGTCAGAATTTCTTCAGTAATTTTACGACTCGGGTGTGCGAGCGAACCGAATCGCGTTCGACTCGCTTTCGACGCTTCTCATGTATTCGAACCTCCAAACCGTCTTTCGATTTCTGCACGTCTTCACCGGGCGCGTCCAGAGCGCGGAAGCCCTCGGGTTGTTCATCGTCGACTCGACGGCCCACGACAATCAAACGATGAGTACGCTCCGGCAGTTGTTCGACGGCGAAATCGAAGTTCGGGAAGCCGAAGGAGACGAATCTGAACTCAGAGTAAAAGGCGTCGGCAAAACCGCCGGCTGGCAGTCGTTGTAGACGCCGTACTGGTCACCGAGCTATATTGGCTATCGAACCGCGTCGGTCGTCGAACCCTGCTTCGAGCCAAATTCTTTTCCACGTTCACGGCGTCAGTTCTTCCATGCCAGTCGAAAGCGATGACGAACTTCGTGACATCCTCGAACTCGACACTGTGGCCGTCGTCGGCTGTTCCTCGACGCCGGGAAAGGATGCCCACGAAATTCCAAAATACCTCCGTGAGAACGGCTACGACGTTATCCCGGTCAACCCGTTCGCGGACGAGATTTTCGGCCGAACTGCCTACGACACCCTCACCGACGTGGACGAGAAAATCGACATCGTGGACGTGTTCCGCCCGAGCGAGGAAGTAAGCGACATCGTGGACAACGCCATCGAACGCGACGATGCGGGCGTCGTGTGGACGCAGTTGGGGATTCGAGACGACGAGGCCGCGAAGCGAGCGGAAGACGCCGGAAAGCGGGTAGTGCAAGACCACTGTATGAAAGTCGAACACCAACGATTGATGGAATAGGAATCTACTTTTCTAGCGGAGAATGTGGGCTCGATTGGAACTGAATCGAGGCGCGAAGCCCCTTCCGCAAACGGGCGACAAATTCTCAAAAAGAGACGACTCACACGGTTCGGGGCGGAAAGTAAAACGAAGCTAACGGCTCTGTAAGAGATCCCTAGCTGTTCGCGTTTCCATTACCGGGATTTTCGTTTCCGTTACCAGGGTTGTCCTCTCCTTTGCCGGGGTTGTCTTCGTCGTCACCCTCGTCGTTCCCGTGGCCGCGGTCATCGTCCGTTTCGGGGTCGTAGACGTACAGGCAATCGTTGCTGTACGACCGACCGAATTTGTCCGCATCCTCACAGCAGAGGACGCGACCGTCGTCCATCACGTAGACGTTGTCGACGTTGATGAGCGCGTCGTCCGCCACGTCGGCGGGGTCGCTCGCGTCCGGGCCGACGATGACGGGTTCGAGCGTCGAGACGTTGTAGTCGTCTTCGAGTTCGGCACGGTAGACGACGCCGCCGTCCACGCGGTCGAGTCGAACGTCGCCCAACGTGTCTGCCATAGCGTCGTTGAGTTCCGAAATCGCGAAGTAGACGTAATCGTCGGGTTGCGCGCCATCGACGCTGTCGACTCCTTCCGCCTTGTTGAACTCGATGGTCGCGCCGATTTCTTTGGCGGCGGCGCGGGTTTCGAGGAACGGAACTTTGCGGAGTTCGTCGTCCACGCCGTCCGGCCCCTCGCTTTCGTACTGCTCCGCCCACGCGAGGATTTCTTCGTTCGTGATGTAGTTTCGGTTTCCGTTCTCGACGACTTCCTTGTCGGCCTCTTCGAGCGCCGCATCGAGGTTCTCTTCCCAGTCGGTGTCGGCGTGGGTTTCGAGGTAGTCTACCTGCGTGACGTCGTCGTACTCGGCGATCCATTCCTCGACTTCCCGGTTCGTGGCGTGGCCGAGTTTTAGCCACTCAAATTCGAGAGTAACGTCGGCAGGTGGATTCTTCTTCGCGGCTTCTTCGTTGGTCACTTTCGGCGCGTACAGCGTTCCAGCGGTGTCCATCGGGTCACAGAAGTCGGGAATCGGCTTGTCGGCGACGAACTTGTAGATGCCCTTGCTGTCGCCGTCGGAACAACCGTACACCGTCTTCAGGTCGCCCTGTACGTCGGGTGCTTCCCACGCGGCTCGACCCATGACGTAGTATTTGACCGGCTGTGGCGTTTCTGCGGTCGGTTCCCGGACATCGACGTGGTAGCCGTAGCGGTACGGGTTGGGGTAGACGTCGCCAATCGGTTCGGTCGTGTTAGTTTCGTCTTCGGCGGATTGGTCGACCGGACTCGACGTTTGGTCAGTCGGCTCCGCACCGAGGTAGTAGGCGAGGAATTCGAGTCCCGTCAGCGCCCAGTAGCCCTGCACGGCCCACGATTCGTCGCCGTAGTATTCGTCGATAGCCTCCTGAATCTCGTTCGGATTGGGACGATTCCAGAACTGACCGGCACCGAGGAGGTTTTTCCCGGTTCCTTGCTCCACGATGTCGTCCACCGTCGCAGTGAGGGAAACGCGGGTATGGGCGTAGTTCTCCTCAGACGAAATCATCGTGTTCCACGGTGAGAGGTCGCCGTAACAGTTGATTCGCGTACCGCCAAGGTCGCGCAGGGGTTCGGCGTTGGCAAGGTTGATAGCGGACTCCAAATCGGCGCTCCACTCGCCGTCTTCGTCCTGGTTGATCGGTATGCGCGAGATATTTCCGGGGCTGTTTTCCCAGTTCGTAAATAGATACCCCTCGGTCTCCTCGTCGTTAGTGGCGACGAACTCGTTGCAGTCCGGATTGTAGGCGGCGTCCCCGTATTGGGTTCCCGCGAAGGTATCCTGAGTGATGTCTCGCCCGTCGGGCGTCTGGACGACACCGAGGCGTTCGGTGCCACCGTTGATGCGGTCTTCTTCCTGCGCGAGAAAGACGTACTCTCCGCCCGCGCTCCGGATCATTCCCTGTTCTTCGTTCGTTTGGGGAGTCGATAGCTCGTCGAAGTCGTCGTTGTTCCCGCCCATCGAGAACTGGAACCCGCTGAAGTAGCCGATTCCAGATTTGTCGTACGGTGCGGGATTGTCCCGGCTCGGATGTTGGAGACTGTACAGCGGTGTTCCGTCCTCGAACACGAACGGCCCGGTGACTTCCGCACCGAACGCAGTCGATGAAAAACGCTTGAGATCACCCTTCACGTAGGGTGCACGAGGCGTGTCGTCATCCTCGGGAGGTTCTGTACTCTCGATTCCGGTAACGTTCGCGGGAACGCTCGCGCCTAAGGCGGCGGCCACGGATGTCGCCATCAGATTACGTCGGCTGAACTCGACCATGCAAGCATGTGAATACACGCCGATCATATGTAAATTTATAATATGGATATATGATATATATCTTTGTTGCAAAATGTACGATATCTATGTACCGATCGAAATGATATTATTTTATATTCGAGCGCATACGTGTGTTTTCGGAATTTTGCTCCCAGCGACGAACAAGCGGACTTTCAAAGAAGAGAACGTAGATTTCATCGTTCTATAGCGTACTACGTTGTATCATATCTTGAACGATTATCACGGAATGATGTGGTGCCGGACAAGCAGCACGACGTGGTACGCTAATCGGCACGAACCGTCCGAAACCGCGATAGTATTGGTCAGGAAAATAAGCGGGTCTTACTCCATCCCGATTTCTTCGGCTCCCTCGCGTATCTCTTGGGCGCGTTTCCGAACCGAAGCCACATACCGTTCGATTTCCGTGGGTTTTTTGCCGTAAAACGAAGCGACCCAGTTGATGTCCGAGTACGGTTGAGTGAGAAAGTAGGCGGCCAGCGTATCCCGACCCGCTTGGATTATCTCCGGTGGGACGCCGCGTTCGCCCGTCCCAGCCTCTTCGAACCCGTTAACGTCGAAATAAATATCAGCGTACAGCTCCGCCAGTTCGGGGGTATCAAAGAGAACTTCGATGTGTTCCGGTGCGTCGAACCGATACTGCGGCCCATCCTCGCCCGGGGGCTGTACCCTGACGATTCTGATATTCAGAATGTATTCTCGATGTATCGATTCGCCCTCGTCGATAGCACTGTTCTGGTTGGTGCGTGACATGGTTCGTCTCTACGGTTGTCCGTGCGCCTGTCGAAAACCGCCGACCGAGAGCAGGACGACTAGCGTAAAGAATACGGACGGATGGTCATTAGTATTTTTGTAATTTTGCTATATATGAGAACGGATATTCGCGGAAGGTGTTTTTGCTTTCGAACGTCGATACCACAGCGCTGAAACGGTGGACTTCCGCGAGTACCCCTATCCGTCCCATTCCGCGAACGAACGATAAATTCCCTTCGAGAGGTATCGCTCGCTGGGGTCGGGGAAGACGGTGACGACCGAATCGTACGGGGCGTCGATTTCCCCGTTCTGAATCTTCTCCGCGACTTGTCGGGCCGCGACGCTCGCCGCGCCCGAGCTTGAGGCGACCAGATGGCCTTCCTCGCGCGCGAGACGTTTCAGTTCGTCGTGGGCGGTTTGATCCGGCACCTGCACGATTTCGTCCACGAGGTCGGGGTCGAACAGTTCGTTCGTCGTCGGGTCGTGGGTTCCGATACCTTCGATTTTGTACTCCTCTTCTTCCACGTCCGCACCCACTGTTCGCGAGTAGAGCGACCCCTCGGGTTCGACGGCGGCGACGTACGTGTCCGGATTCTGTTCACGGGCGTACTTTGCCATCCCCATCAGGGTTCCGGCGGTGCCACACCCCGCGACGACCGCGCCGACCTTCCCGTCCAACGCCTCGTACATTTCCGGAGCGGTGGTTTCGTAGTGAGCTTCGACGTTCAGCGGATTTCCGAACTGCTGTGGAACCACCGCGTTCTCAGTCTCCTTGGCGAGTTGGTGGGCGCGCTCGATTGCGCCGCCCATCCCATCCTCGGTCGGCGTGTTGATGACTTCTGCGCCGAGCGCGCGCATGAGCTGTTGTTTCTCGACGCTGAACCGTTCGGGGACGACGAACGCGGCGTTCACGTCGAGTTGCCCCGCGGCGAGCGCGAAGCCGATGCCGGTGTTTCCGGCGGTCGGTTCGATGACCGTTCCGCCGGGGGTGAGATCACCGGATTCGAGCATCTGTTCGAGCATGTACTTCCCGATGCGGTCTTTGACGCTCGCGCCGGGGTTGAACGACTCCAACTTCGCGTACACAGGCACCTCGTCGGGCGCGTTCTGCACGCGGACGAGCGGCGTTTGCCCGACGGTGTCCAGTACCGAATCGAGCGGTTCCCGATGTGTCGTCATGCGCGAGAAAAGGAAGGCCGGACTGTTAGTCGTTGTTATGTGTTCGCTTCCGGGGTTTCGTCGGTCGCGCCGTCTTCAGTTTCGTCCTTGGCAACGTCCTCTTCGACATCTTCCGGCGGTTCCACGTCCTCCAGAATCGATTCGACGTCGATACCCTGTTCGTGCGCCAGCGCCTCGATGAGGGCTTTCTGTTCCGCGTTTTCGACTTCGAGTTTCTGGACGCGCTCGTCCGTCGCCTCCAGCGAATCGCGAATGGCGATGACTTGCTCGCGCAGTTCGTTGAGTTTGGCGTACAGTTTTTCGGCGGTGTCTGCTACTTTCTGGATCTTCTTGGCCGTGCTTCCGAGTCCCATATTCGGTCGTTCGTTCTGAAGTAATGTGATTTTTCCGACTCAAACGCGGCGTTTAACTCAGTTCGGTGAGTGACTTCGCACATGAGCAAGCGACTCGCGCCGAAAGTCGGAATCGTGTCGTGCCTGGTAGTGCTTTTGCTCCTCTCGCTTCCGTACTTTCTCGCCCCCGCGACGGCAGTCGGTGCCTACTACGGGACGATTCCGGTTCCCGTCCACCTCCTCGATACGTTCTTCGCACTCGTGGCAATCATCGCGTTCGGCTCCGGACTGAAAAACCGGAGCGACCCCGCAACCGTCGCTGGCGTTGCGCTCGTTCTCGGGGCGTTCATGGCCGTCATTACGCTCTGGTGGGCGGTCGTGACTCCGGCGGATACGCTCGTGGAGGCGGCACGGATGGACTCGCTCTCGGGACACCGCTGGGCGTTCGCGCTCGTCACGCTCGCCGTCCCGATAAGTGCGGGTTGGTACGCTAGAAGTGTGCTGTAGTCTCCCGTTTTCGTCGTACAGCGAGTTGTTACTCACCGACAGTCTCCCTATAACAAAGTGCTGTGACGGCGGAGGAGGAGTGTGCCACCAGATGACTACCAACTGTGGTCACACGTCTCCTTGCCGCTGTTAGTCGCCGTTCTCGGCGTGATGCTCGGCGACGTAGCTACGACCGGAGTGGGACTCGAACTCGGTTTGCAGGAGGGCAATCCCTTCGTTGCGCATCTACTGAGGGAGATGGGATTGATTGGCCTGGTTTTCATCAAAATTCTCACCGTTGTTCTGTTGGTCGTCCTTTCGGGATGGACGCAGTACTCACGGCAGACGTTTCGGCTCGGAAGCTTGGTTTACCTCATTATCGGACTGTTAGTCGTCGTTTCGAACGTCATCGCTATCGCAACTGTCGGATAAAATTAATCTCTCGACGGAATCCGAATGCGACGCGGGACCCGAAAGGTCCTTAAGGTGGTGTCGGTTAGTTGGAAGTGGACTAGGTTGAGCAGTTAGGCCCTGCTCCTTGCCCGCGCTGTGGTCTTGAGCGGGAACCGAACTCCGGACTCGTCCGGTCAGACCGGGTCGGGCCCCGGAAGCCAACGCAGAAGCCTCGTCCTGCGGGGCCAGCGGTCTGCGTCGAACACTCGCAGGGGTGTTTCGTCGCAGTTAGTCGGTGGCAATCCGTCAGGCACGGAAGTGAGCAGCGGACCATCGAACAGCTGTCGCTCGTAGGATCGCGGGGTGGAGGAGGCAACCGGGATTCCCCGACCCGGAACGCCGGGCAACTCCGGCCGTCCGCATTCATATCGTATTCTAGTTGGCGAGTCGAAACGCCGGAGGAACGGCTGGGAAAATACGCCTATTCGTTCATCCGGAGCGCCCGAATTCCCCACGTATCGAGCATACTGGAGACGAACGCCTTCGTCCATCGCGCGCGCTTTTCCGATTCGACGCCATCCTGCGTGACTTCGAACAGACACGACGGGATGTTTCTGTCCAGTCGCGTTTTGTTCATCAACATCGGCGCGGTCGCGTACTCCGTCTCGTCCGCGAAGGTGTGAACGAAGTCGTAAATCGGGTCGTAGCCGGTTACGTACTCGTCGTTCAGCAGTTCGATGGCGGTCTGATTGCTCCGGATTATCTTCTCGTGGCTCGACCGGAAGACGTTCTGACCGACGCCTTCGTCGTTTTCGCGCTCTAAAATTCCCTTCGAACTGTGGAGATCCATCACCACGTCCGGGTTGTGTTGACCGATTACGTCCCAAATTCCCTGCGCGAGCGCGTTTTTCGGCGGTTTGCCGATCGGAAACTGCCGATTTAAATCCATCCCTTTCGGCCACTTTCGACGCTCCTGTTCCACCGCTTGTGCGTTCGCCTCCGGGAGAACGACGAGCGTTCCGGCGTCGATTTCCCATTCCCGAATGTCGCGGGCCGCCCAGTAACCGCTCTCCTCGTTGCCGTGCATTCCGCCGATAACGAACGCGGTCGGTCCGGATTGCTTCGATTGAATTTCATAAACCGTCGTTTCCTGTTCCGTCCCGGCGCGAATCGCCGAGGTCGTAACGATCAGGTTAGGCTTTCCATCGCTCCGGACAGTCGTCTTCGTCCTCATAAACCGTCGTTTCCTGTTCCGTCCCGGCGCGAATCGCCGAGGTCGTAACGATCAGGTTAGGCTTTCCATCGCTCCGGACAGTCGTCTTCGTCCCATGTTGACTCGTTCCGGCAGTTCCTGTCGAGTCGGCTTTCGCGTCCTGTGGACCGTCCCCGGCGCAACCACCGAGTACGGCGGTTCCACCGACTGAGGCGGTGCCGAGGGTGAAAAGGAAGGCGCGTCTGCTTTTCTCCATACGATGGAAATACGGTTCGAACTACTTCAACGCTCTTTCATAAGCGCTGAAACAATCGTCCGCAGCCGTTCGGTTAGTCGCCGCTCAGTGTCTGTAATTCGGCTGGGTTGGCGATTTCGAGGCCGCCGGCGAGTTGGCGGTGCGGGTACGGCATGTCGATACCTTCCGTATCGAATCGCTCCTTGACGGCGGTGACGTACTCGCTGCGAGTCTTCACGAAGTCACCGCGTTTCGGGTCGGCAATCCAGAATCGAGATTTGAGACCAATCGCGGAGTCGCCGAGTTCCGTGAGTCGAACCGACGGTTCGGGAGTGTCCAGAATCTCGGAGTGATTTTCGGCCTCTTCGACGATGATATCGGTGGCTCGGTGGATGTCGTCGTCGTAGCCGATGCCGAAGAGGAACTGGATACGAAGTTCGTCGTTGGCGACGGGGTTTTTGATGACGCCTTCGGTTAAAACCGAATTTGGCACGGTGAGGAGTTCGTTATCGAAGGTTCGCACGCGAGTCACTCGAAGGTCGATATCTTCGACGATACCTGAATAGCTTCCGCCGTCCCACTCTATCCAGTCGCCGATTTTGAACGGTTTGTCCGTGAAGATGAACACGCCGGCGACGAAGTTGGCGAGGATGTCCTGTAAGGCGAACCCGATTGCGAGCGTCGCGGCGGCGGCGACGGTTGCGAACGCCGTAAGGAAGTCCCCCAAGCCAGCGAAACCGAACGCCAACGCGACCGCCGCGAACAGGACGCCGAACTGCGTGACTTTGGTGAGCGGATTTTTGACACTCTCCTCGTAGCCGCGTTTCTCCATCAGACGCTTGGCGAGCGGAATGACGACGGTGCGCCCGACGAGATACAGCGCGGCGAACGCGACAACGAAGACGAGAATTTGGGCCAGCAGTCCTGCGATCTCCCCTTCCAACCCGAGACTATTGAGAATCGTCTTGACTGCCGTGTTCGCGTCGTCACCGTTTTCGGGTTGCATCAGTGGTAGACCGCTGTATTCCCGCGTGTTTCGATGAGGTCGGCGCTCACCTCATCTGCCAGTTCCTCCGCGAGTTCGTCGGTCGAAGACCCGCCGCGGGCCGCGCGGAGAAACTTCACTTTGACGAGGTCTTCGTTTTTCAGTTGATTTTGCAGTTCTTCGGTGACGGCACCGAGACCGCTCTTTCCGACCCAGACGGTTACGTCCAAGTCGTGTGCCTGTTTCCGCAAATCCTGCTTATCCATAGTGTTGGAACGTTGAGCGCGATTGCTTTTAAAGCTTGCAGCCAACGAATGAGGGCAACCCGAGAGTGAGATTGTCTCGCACCCTGCTTCGGGTTTCAACACCTTTGTATCGCATGACTCCAGAGATTCTGGTATGACTGCGAAGGTTGTCGTTCTCGGTGCTGGCTACGCTGGTGCCGGAGCGATACAGCAACTCGAAGCGGAACTCGATGACGCCGACATCACGTGGGTGTCGGACACCGACTACCATCTCGTACTACACGAATCCCACCGGGTCATCCGCGACCCACGGGTTAAGGACAAAATCACGCTCCCGGTCCACGAAGTTAAATCCCCGAACACTCGGTTCGTACAGGACATCGTCACGGGCATCGACACGGACGAGCGCACCGTCGAGCTCGAAGACGACAGCGACCTCAACTACGATTATCTGCTCGTCGCTCTCGGCAGCGACACCGCGTTCTACGGCATCCCCGGCATGGCCGAGAACGCGCTCACGCTAAAAGGACTGGACGACGCGCTCGAAATCCACGACCAAGTCAAGGAGGCCGCAAAAACTGCATCCCGCAACGACCCCGCGAAAGTCGTCATCGGCGGGGCCGGGCTGTCTGGCATCCAGAGCGCGGGCGAAATCGCGGAGTACCGCGACAAACACCGCGCGCCGATCGACATCTACCTCGTCGAGGCGATGGACGAAATCATGCCCGGGCAAGACCCGGAACTCCAGGGTACGGTGAAAAAACACCTCCTCGAAAAGGACATCAACATCCTCACGGACGACCCGATTACGGAAGCCACCGAGGAAGAAATTCAGTTCGACGAAGGCGAAGCCCTCGACTACGACGTGTTCGTCTGGACCGGTGGCGTCACGGGACGGAAAGCACTGAACGACTGCAACCTCGACAACCAGCACAACCGCGTCACGACGGAGGCCAACTTCCAGACCAGTGACGACCGCGTGTTCGCCATCGGCGACAGCGCCATCATCGACCAGGGCGAGAACCCGGCACCGCCGACCGCGCAGGCCGCGTGGCAGGCCGCCGAGGTCGTCGGCGAGAACATCGCGCGTGAAATCCGCGGACAACCGCTCAAAACGTGGACGTTCAACGACAAGGGGACCGTCATCTCCATCGGTGACGACGCGGTTGCACACAACGTCAAGGCTGGCGGAATGGACTTACCGATTAGCACGTTCAGTTCGGTTCCGGCAGAGGTTTTGAAGAAGGTTATCGCCGCACGCTGGATTGCGGATATCACCTCGTGGAACCGCGCGTTCAAGGCGTGGGACTCGCTGTAATCGAGGACTAGCTGTTTTTACTTTGTTTTCGAACCTTCGTCAGTGACGACGTCGAAAAACGAAAATCGGAGAAGTGTTGGAAACGACCGGATCTCAGGGAATCCGAACGTCGTGGGAAAGCGCTCCGATGCCTTCGATTTCGACTTCGACGCTGTCGCCGTCGGAAAGCGGCGCAACGCCCGCTGGAGTGCCGGTGATGACCACGTCGCCGGGTTCGAGCGTGAGGTAGGTGGTGATTTCCGCGATGAGTTCCGGCACGGAGAAGATGAACTGGTCTCGTGAAGATTCCTGTCGGAGTTCGCCGTTCACGCGCAGTCTGACCGCCGCATCCTCTGGAACTTCGTCGGGAGTCGCCATGACCGGGCCGAGAGGACAGGAGTTGTCGAAAGCCTTTCCGCGAACCCAGTTCTGCTCGCGGTCTTGGTCGTCGCGGTTTGAGATGTCGTCCGCGCACGTGAACCCCGCCACCGCGTCCATGGCGTTTTCCTCCGCGACGTTGCGGCACTGCTCGCCGATGACGATGCCGAGTTCTGCCTCGTGGTCGATTCGCTCCTTTCCGGCGGGGAGCGTGATAGTGTCACCGTGGGAAGCCACCGTATTCGGCGGTTTGAGAAACAAGAGCGGTCGGTCGGGAACATTCTTGTTTCGCTCCGCCGCGTGGTCGGCGTAGTTCAGACCGACGCAGACGATTTTCGTGGGGTCGGTCGGCGCGAGAATTTCCACTTCGTCCGGGTCGTAGCTGTCGTTGGCGAATCGGATTTCTCCGTCAATCCATTCGCCGGTTCTGGTCGAACCTGCCGGGTCGCGGAATCGGACTCGTTTCATGTGCTGGCTGTCGTATCCGGATGCCTAAATCGTTCGGACTCCGGTAACCCCCTACACATCGCCAACATCCTTTAAGGCGAATTACGCCAAACCTGAAACCGCACTATGGAACTCACTTGGTACGGGCACTCGACGTGGCACGTAACAGTCGGCGATACCGACCTCCTCATCGACCCGTTCTTCGACAATCCGAAGACGGACACCGACCCGGAGGAACTCGACCCGGATTACCTCCTTCTCACGCACGGGCACGCGGATCACATCGGCGACGTAGACCGCTACGAAGGAACCACGCTGGTTGCGACCCCCGAACTCGTCGGCTACTGTAACGACGAATTCGGCGAGTACAACGCTGTCGGCGGCATGGGAATGAACCTCGGCGGAACCGTCGAATGCGGCGACGCCTTCGTTACGATGGTTCGCGCAGACCATACCAACGGCATCGACACGAGCTACGGAGCCACCGGCGGCATGCCCGCCGGGTTCGTCATCTCGGATACGAAACCGACGCAGGTGTCGGACGAGGAGAGCGAGACGTTCTACCACGCTGGCGACACCTCGCTGATGGTCGAGATGCGCGAGGTCATCGGTCCGTACCTCGAACCCGACGCGGTTGCCCTCCCGATCGGCGACCACTTCACGATGGGACCGGCGCAGGCCGCCATCGCGGTGGACTGGCTGGACGCCGATTTCGCGTTCCCGATGCACTACGACACGTTCCCGCCAATCGAGCAAGATCCGGAAGACTTCGCGAAAGAGGTCGATGCGGCAGGCTGTGATACCGACGTTCGAGTGTTGGAAGGCGAAGAGTCGTTCGACCTCTCCGAAGAACTCTCGTACTAAGAGTTCGATTCACGGGATATTCTTTTTAGTTGGAAATGCGGATACTAGTTTGAGCAACATTTTCGTGTGGGGTTGTTGGTTTCTGCTCTTCGAGCGGTTGCCGACTCCAAACGAAGCCACGGGAAGACGTCCCGTCTTCCGAGGCCGGGGGGAATCTTCGATTTCCCCCGGCCCTCGTTCGCTCCTCCGTCGCTCACTCGCCCTTCAGCCACCGATGCCTGCCCCACCATCGCCAGTGTCCCCACACCTCCCCGCCAGCGCAGGGATTGCACTCGGTGCTCGCTTCGCTCACCCCTCGTGCGAGTGCGCTGGCGCATCCGTGTCAGACCAATCAAGTTACCTGGTGCGCGCTAGCGCAGACCCGAGGACAGCGGTCGTCCGAGGGCCTGTGCTGACAGCGTGCGAGGGATGAGTACCGGAGCGAAGCGAGGAACGGAATCGGTTGGAGAGGCGTGTGGCTCTCGCGGTGCGGAGGCGGTTTCATTGGAGTCGGCAACTGCTATCACTAATTGAAAAAATCTAAACGGTTCATAACTGAGTTCCACAGGGATTTGTACAATTAGAGTCGGCAACTGCTACCGACAACCCAAACAAACCGATTCCGAAGAAACCAGCAAAACAGAAAACGCCAAACCATCCATCTCCCCCTAACAAACGAAGCCGGAAGAACAAACCTTAGGAGTGTCGCGCCAGATTTGCAAACTGCAATGCCAGAAGTCACTACCACGTCCGAAGAGGGCTACAGCGCAGAGAACGACGTCCGCGACTTTTCGCTCACCATCGACGCGACGGGTGAAGAGGCACCCGACACGCTCGAAACGCTGCTCGCGGCCTACGGCTCGTGCTACGTACCGGCCCTCCGCGTCGGCGGCGAACAGCGCGACGCCGGCGACCTCGGCAAAATCGAAATCACGGTAGATGGCGACCTGAACGACGACGACAAACTCGACGCCGTCTCGTTCGACATCAAGTGGGAAGCCGAGACCGACGACGAAACGGCCCAGAACGTCATCGACCGCGCGTTCGAACTCTGTAAGGTTCACGACGCGCTGAAAGACAGCCTCCACGCAGAGACGTCCGTCGAGACGGGCGCGTTCTAAGGCGCGTTTTTGCCGACCGTTTTCCGAATCAAGAAGGGAAGCGTTAAAAGCCGCGCGGCGGAACGTGGAGGTATGAGTCAGACGCAAAAGCAGGCGCGAAAATGCGTCTCGTGCGGGATTAATATCTCCGGTACGAACGCCGCGTCGTTCAAGTGCCCCGACTGCGGGCAGACCATCTACCGCTGTGCAAAGTGCCGCAAACAGAGCAACCTCTACGAGTGCCCCGACTGTGGGTTCCTCGGTCCGTAAACTATGGGAAAAGTAGCCGCCAAAATCAAGGTTATGCCGCAGAGCCCCGAAATCGACCTCGACGACCTGCAGGAGAAACTGGAGGATTCGCTTCCGGAAGGAGCGAAAATCAACGGCTTCGAGCGCGACAACGTCGCGTTCGGTCTCGTCGCGCTCCTACCGACCGTCATCGTCCCCGACGATGCGGGCGGCACGGAAGCCGTCGAAGAACGCTTCGCGTCCGTCGAACAAGTCGAGAGCGTCGAAGTGCAGAACGTCGGTCGGATATAGTTCCGGTCATCTGGCCGTCCGACTCTTTTCGTTTTTGCCGTTTCACTCCGTGAGCGACTCGTATATCTCTCGAATATCAGCGCCGTCACCCTCCACGAATCCGCCGTGATAACAGAGGATTTGATTCGCGTCCAACTCGGCGAGTTTGCCGAGCGAGTCGATTGCCTCCTCCATTTCGGGCGTGAATCGCTCGTTCGGCCCGGCGAGGCCATCATCGTCGGCGACCGTCGCGTCACCGGCGAAAAGCAGGTCGATTTCGGGAAGCGCGAGCGAAATGTGGCCCGGGGTGTGTCCCGGCGTTTCGATGACTCGCAGCGGGCCCGCCTCGGTTCGGAAGACGACATCCTCGACTACCTGTACGTCCACCGAAACCGGCGGGTAGCGGTCGCCGGAGGATTTGATGGGGTCTTCGTCGCCCTCGATAGCAGGCGTATCCCGCGGATGGGCGACCGTAGTTGCCCCGGTTCGGGAAATGAGCTCCTCCGCGCAACCGACGTGGTCGCCGTCTTGGTGAGTCAAAATCAGGATTTCCACGTCGTCCAGTTCGAATCCGTGTTCCGCCAGTGCCGATTCCAAATCCTCTATCTGCCC
Source organism: Haladaptatus pallidirubidus (assembly GCF_020700235.1). Classification (GTDB taxonomy): domain Archaea; phylum Halobacteriota; class Halobacteria; order Halobacteriales; family Haladaptataceae; genus Haladaptatus; species Haladaptatus pallidirubidus. The sequence goes on from NZ_CP085301.1 coordinate 3,450,426, forward strand.
CTGAAAACCCGCATCGAGGAGAACGAGTCCGGAATCCGTTTCGACGCCGGACGGATGAATCGTCGTTTCGTGGTCGCCGCGGTCGAACGTGAGCGGGAACGAATAGACGTGCTGGTCGAGTTCCATGTGACGGGTGACGGGGGCAACCTGCCTGAAAGATTCGGCTGACCGAACTTCAGTTCAGCACCGCGTCGAACGCCTGCTGTAGGTCGGCTTTCAGGTCGTCAACGTGTTCGATACCGATGCTCGCTCGGATGAGTCCGTCCGACAGTCCCGCGGCAAGTCGCTCTTCTTTCGGAATCGCAGCGTGGGTCATCGTCGCGGGTTGTTCGATGAGCGATTCGACGCCGCCGAGGCTTTCCGCGAGGGTGAAGATGTCCGTCTCGGCCACGACTTCCGCGGCCTCTTCGAGCGAAGCGTCGAGTTCGAAGCTCACTATGCCGCCGAAGTCGTCCATCTGCTCCGCCGCGAGTTCGTGGTTCGGGTGGGATTCGAGTCCGGGGTAGTACACCGTCTCGATGGCTGCGTGATCGTCCAACCACGCCGCGATATCGCGTGCGTTGTCGCAATGTCTATCCATTCGAACGCCGAGGGTCTTAGTTCCGCGGAGGACGAGGAAACAGTCGTGCGGGCCGGGGGTCGCACCGACGCTGTTCTGGTAGAAACCGATCTGCTCGTCCAGTTTTTCGTCGTCAGTGACGAGCGCGCCGCCGACCACGTCGGAGTGGCCGCCGAGGTACTTCGTCAAGGAGTGTGAGACGATGTCCGCGCCGAGTTTGAGCGGACGCTGGAGGTACGGCGTGGCGAAGGTGTTGTCCACGGTGCAGAGCGCGTCGGCGTCCTCGGCGATGTCGGCCATCGCCGCGATGTCTACGACGTTGAGTAGCGGGTTCGTCGGCGTTTCGACCCACAGCAGTTCGGTGTTGTCGCGAACCGCGTCGGACACCTCGTCCGCGTCGGTCATATCTACGAAAGAAAATTCGATGTCGTAATCCGCGTACACCTGCGTGAAGATTCGGTGGGTGCCGCCGTACACGTCCTCGCTGGCGATGACGTGGTCGCCCGAGGAAAGCAGGTTCAAGACGGTGTTGATGGAACCCATCCCGCTGGAGAAAGCGCGCCCGAACTCGCCGCCCTCCAAGCCGGCGAGGTTATCTTCGAGGTCGGTGCGCGTCGGGTTGCCCGTGCGCGAGTATTCGTAGCCGCGGTGGTCGCCAGGGCCGTCCTGCACGTAGGTCGAGTTGGCGTAGATGGGTGTCATCAGCGCGCCCGTTTCCTCGTCGGGTTCCTGTCCTGCGTGGATGGAGCGCGTTTCGAACTGGAAATCGTCGCTGTCGGTCATGCATGAGGGGATGCAGTGTGGACAGGTTATTCTTGCCCTTCTGCGTCGGAATCGTCGCTTTCAGGAACTGGTATATTTTCATATTACTTCTGAAACAGTATTCTGAGATAGGCTACGATGATACGTTTTGCTACCGTATTGCTAGCTGTTGCCGACTCCAATGAAACCGCTACAGCCACCGCATCCGTCCACATGCCTCCCCAACCGACTCCCTCGCGTGATAATCGGCAGGCCTTCGGATTTCCTCAGGCTTGCCGTCGCACGCGCCAAAGTGATCTTTGCGCGGATTCAAGAAACCCAACTATGGTGGCGCGTGCTGACACGAACCTGAGGACTTCACGTCCGAAGGTCGTGTTCGTGTCAAAGCCGCGCGAGGGATGAGTATCGCAACGAACGAAGTGAGTGAGAAACGCAGTCGGTTGGGGAGGACGTGGCCTGCGGAGGCGGTGGCGGTCTGATTGGAGTCATGATTACCTAGCGACTCTCTCGAAAATATGCTACTTAGGACTTCTTTGGAAATACAACAGCTAGCGACTGTTCACAAGCAACAAAGAATTCTACACAACCAAACAAAACATCACAAACTACTCACCACTGGTGTTCTCGTCGTCGTGGAACGGACGTTTTATAACGGTCACCGAACAAGAGCGTCATACGACTATGCCGAGTTCGCACGGACCCAACCACAGTACTCGCGAAAAGCTCTCGAACGACCCCCGAAAACGCGGCACCTCGCCGCCACAGCGTGCGGTACAGGAGTTCGAGGACGGACAGAAAGTCCACCTCAAAATCGACCCGAGCGTCCGCAAAGGTCGCTTCCACCCGCGATTCGACGGCCGCACGGGTGAAGTCGCTGGGAAGCAGGGCAAAGCGTACAAAGTCCTTATCGTCGATGGTAAGAAAGAGAAGACGCTCATCACGAAGCCAGCACACCTCCGCGCACAGGAATAACGCATGACGATTTTTAAGGAAAAGCTCCACGAGGATCATCTCACTACGGCGGAAGCCAAGGAACTGCTCGCGGACATCGAGCAAGACCGTGCGCTGGACGAAACCCGCGAAATGCCGTACAACCTCTCGCGGGCCATCGAGCACGTCAACCGCTTTGCCGCCTTGGACGCCGAAGAGTCGCATGAACTCGTGGACGACCTGCTCGAACTCGAAAAGGTGGACGAACCGACGGCGTTCAAAATCGCCGACCTCCTGCCGAAAGACCGCGACGAACTGCGGGCTATCTACGCACAACAGCGCTTCGCACTTTCGGGCGACGAGTTGGACGAGATTCTGAACGTCGTCGCGAAGTACGAGTGACTTCACCGATTCTTTAAGTTACTCGTCGCCGTACTGTACTGCAATGAGTGAATCCGAGAGTGGCCGCGAAGCAATGGCTGTGGTGCTCGACTTTCTCCCCTACGGACGGGCGGAAGACGACAGGCCGCAGTACCAGAAAGAGCCAGTCGCGTACGCGCTGACCGAATCGGACTTTCGCCTCCTCGAACTCACGCTCGAAAAGGAAGAGAGCGTCGGCATCGGCGACAGCATCCCCATCGACCCGCTGGAAGCCCGCGAGCACATCCAAAAACTGCGCGAAATAGCGTACGACGACCTCACGTCCGCCTCCCAGTCTGAACTCGAACACGCCGTGGTTGACATCATCGAACGGGACGAAGAGCGGTTCGTGGACTTCTACAACGACGCGCAACCGATTACTCTTCGGCTGCATCAGTTGAATCTCCTTCCGGGAATCGGGAAGAAGCTGCGGAACAACGTCCTCGAAGCGCGGAAGCGAAAACCCTTCGAGAGCTTCGACGACCTCGAAGACCGAGTTTCGGGCTTACACGACCCGGAGGGCGTGTTAGTCGAGCGAATCCTCGAAGAGATTCGAGAAGACGACTTGAAATATCGGACGTTCGCGCGTCGCGACTAATCCCGTCGTCACGCCGTTCTGCTCGGTTAGTTCGACTCCGTTTCGTCGCTTTCGAGATGCTTCTGCGCAAACTCCGAAGGCGCGTCCCACCCCGTTCTCGCCGAGTCGGTCGATGCTCCACGTACTGTATTTTGGACAATAGGATTACGTCGAATCATGGTCGAATCACTGTTCATTTAGCCGGATCGGAAGTTACGATAGTGAGAATGGCGGCCGATTCCCGCGGTAACTCGGTGGGTTTACGCCACTCGCACCGGTAAACCTAAACTAATGGGACGTTCGCCAAACGAGGAACACGGTACGAGGAATCCCGACGCTTTGATTCGACGGGCAGGCGTCCGGGCCGACCCGAACCGTGACCAACATTTCCTCGTTGACGACCGAGTCGTTGACCGAATACCGGAGTACGGAACGGAGATGGATTTCTCGCACGTCCTCGAAATCGGCGGCGGGCCGGGCGTGCTGACCGACCGCTTGCTAGCGGTCGCAGACCGCGTGACGGTCATCGAACGCGACCCGAAATTCGCCGATTTTCTTCGACGGGAGTTCGCGGATGACTGCGAGGACGGACGGCTGACGGTCGCGGAAGGCGATGCCTTGAGCGTCGAACTTCCCGATTTTACGGCCTGCGTCGCCAACCTTCCGTACGGAATCTCCAGCGAAATCACGTTCCGACTGCTCCCGCTGGGAAATCCGATGCTCCTCATGTTCCAACGTGAGTTCGCGGAGCGCATGGCGGGGGAGGCCGGAACCGACGACTACGGACGACTTTCGGTGACCGCACAGCATTACGCCGACATCGAAGTCGTGGAAATCGTCCCGCGCGAGGCGTTTTCGCCCGCGCCGGAAGTGTCGAGTGCAATCGTTCGTACCACGCCGCGAACTCCGGATTACGAGGTGGACAACGAAGCCTTCTTCCTCGACTTCGTAAAGGCCGTCTTCACCCAACGTCGGAAGACGATTCGAAACGCGATTCGCAACACGGTGCACATCTCCGGATTGGACGATGCCGACGCGGTCGTGGACGCGCTCGAAACCCCTGACCCGGACGTGCTGGGAGAGGACATCCTCAGAAAGCGTGCCGGGAACGTCACCCCCGCGCAGTTCGCGGCGATGGCGGGGGTCGCAGACGAGTACGGCCGGGGTGGTGGTTGATGGCACAGAATCTGTATCGGCAGTTCCAGAATTTCAGCATCCTCGACATTCGGGTGTTCATCAGCGCCTTCATCGCCCTTTCGGTGCTCGCGGTGCTCCTCCTCGCGTGGCGGGCGCGCCCGCAGTTGCAAGAACGAATGCCGGTTTCGCTGGCAAACGTCATCGTCGTCGGTGGCGTTTCCGTGTATCTCCTATTGGCAGTGACGACGCTCGCGTTTCTCTGGGAAATCGTCACGACGGATCTCATCGTCCCGGGGGAGCGGGACTTGGAAGCGAAACAGGCGATCAACGTTTCGCTGACCGTCGTGACGCTGGCCGCGGCGTACGTCGCCGCCGGAATCATCAAACAGGCAATCGGGCGCATGACCCAACAGCGCGACACGTTTTCACAGCACCAGACGCAGATGATGATTCGTGTCTCGCAGGTGTCGGTGTACGTCGTCGCATTTGCGGCCGTCCTCGGTTTTTGGAACGTCGACCTCACCGGCCTGCTCGTCGGTGCCGGATTCCTCGGTATTGTGGTCGGAATGGCGGCCCGCCAAACGCTGGGGTCGCTGTTAGCGGGATTCATGCTTATGTTCTCCCGCCCGTTCGAAATCGGCGACTGGGTGGAAGTCGAGGAAAACGAAGGTATCGTGACGGACATCTCCATCGTCAACACGCGAATCCAGACGTTCGACGGCGAGTTCGTGATGATTCCGAACGAGGTGGTTGGCGGAAGCACCATCACGAATCGCAGTCAGAAGGGTCGCCTCCGATTGGAGGTGGACGTGGGCGTCGATTACGAGACGGACGTAGACCGGGCCGCAGAACTGGCGGAGGAGGCGATGGACGACGTGGAGAATGCGCTGACGGTTCCGTCGCCACAGGTCGTCACGAAGGAGTTCGGCGACTCGGCAATCACCCTCGGACTGCGGTTCTGGATAGATAAACCGAGCGCGCGCCGCAAGTGGCGCGCGCGAACGAGAGTTATGGGCGCGGTAAAAGAGGTCTTCGACAGCGAAGGAATCAAAATTCCGTACCCACAGCGCGAACTCTCGGGCAGGCAGGAAACGGGCGGGTTTCAAATCGCCCGTAAACAACAGCGCGAACTCGGCCCGACGGCGGACGGCGGGGAGGATACCGGACGGCGATTCGGCGACGGTGGCGATGGCGATGAAACGAATGATGACGATGAAAGCGACGGAGGAGATGAAGGATGACTGACCTCGCGGAACGACGCGGCATGGAGACGGACGTGTATCAACCGGCGGAAGATTCCCACCTGCTCGCGGAGGTTGCGGCGGCGGATATACGAAACGACGACCTCGTGCTGGAAGTCGGAACCGGGTCGGGATACGTCTCGGAGTTCGTCGCGGACGCGACGAACTCCCGCGTCCTTGGGTCGGACGTGAATCCACACGCGTGTGAGAACGCGCGAGAGCGCGGAGTCGAAGCGGTTCGCGGCGACCTCGTCGCGCCGTTTCGGGACGGCGCGTTTGACGCCGTACTGTTCAATCCGCCGTATCTCCCGACTGACCCGGACGAGGAGCGCGACGACTGGATGGAGCGCGCCCTTTCCGGCGGCGAATCGGGCAGAGAAGTCATCGACCCGTTTTTGGATTCCGTCGGGCGTGTCCTCGCGCCCGACGGTCGGGTGTATCTCTTGGTGAGCAGTTTGTCGGGCGTCGAGGAAGTCGTCTTCCGAGCGAGCAAGAACGGATTCAGCGTGGTTGCGCTCCGCGACGAATCGTTTCCCTTCGAAACGCTGTCGATACTGAAGTTGGTTCGCTGAGTTACCAATTACTCATGGACATTTTTTAGAACGGAAAATATTAAACACCAGCATATCATAGGGTCGGGTACATGACCGAGCGCATCGCGACCACACCGGGTGTGTTTCCGCTTCCCGACTGGGCGAAGGACGACCTCTCCGACCTAAAAGGACACCAGAAAGACGACCTCATCTCCGGCGACGAAGGCCCGGAGTTGACCGCCGTGTACGACACGGCCCGCGAGGAAGTCGTCTCGGTACAGCAGGACGCCGGACTCGACCGAATCGTGGAGGGGCAACTCCGCTGGGACGACATGCTCGCCCACCCACTCACGGTTCACGATTCCGTCGAAACCGGTGGTATCGTTCGATACTACGACAACAACAATTTCTACCGCGACCCCGTGGTCGTGGACGAACTCACCTTCGACGGCGACGTAGCGGCCGAGCTGGAATCGACCGCGGAACTCGCCGCCGACGTGCAAGCCGTCCTCCCCGGTCCATATTCGCTCGCGGATTTGGCGACCGACGAGTTCTACGACGACGAGACGGAGTTCCTCGCCGCAGTCGCCGATTTTCTCGCCGGTGAAGTCGGTGCCTTCCCGGACATCGAAACCCTGTTCCTCCTCGAACCGTCGCTCGTGGAAAACCCGCCCGGAGACGGCGAGGACGCACGAGCCAGCGAAGCCATCGACGTGGTAGCAGATGCGACCGATGCCGAAGTCGTCGTCCAACCATACTTCGGGTCGCTCGACGAGAAGGTTCACGCGCACCTGCTCGATGCCGACGTGGACGCCGTGGGTTACGACCTCGTCAGCGACCACGACGGCTGTCTGTCCAACGTGAACGAGTACGGGACGAAGGATTCCGTCTCGCTCGGGCTCGTAGACGGACAGAACACGCTGGTCGAATTGCCCGAAACCGTCGCCGAGCGCGTCGATTGGTTCGAGGAGAACACGCCAGTCAACGAGTTCGAAACCGTGTATCTGACGACGAACACCGAGACGTTCTACCTGCCGTATAGCAAGTTCGAAGAGAAGCTGAATGCGTTGGCTGAAGCCGCGCGGTTAGAGGAGGTGAAAGCATGAGCAATAAAAGCAGAGAGCAGTTCCGACCCGACGGTCACGACAACGATCACTTCATCCTGACCACCGTCGTCGGAAGCTACCCGAAACCGAAGTGGGTGGACAGAGCGCGCGACCTGTCCGACGACCCCGAAGCGGACTTCGACGAGAAGGCGTGGAACGAGGCGAAAGACGACGCCTGCCGACTCATCACGGACGAACACGAGCGGGCGGGCGTGGACGTGGTGGTCGATGGCGAGATGCGGCGCAACGAGATGGTCGAGTTCTTCGCCCACCGCATCGACGGCTACGAGTTCAACGGCCCGGTGAAGGTGTGGGGCCACAACTGCTTCGACAAACCGAGCGTCGTGGACGAAGTCGAGTACGACGAATCGTGGCTCGTGGATGAATATAAGTTCACGAAGGAGGTCGCGGAACGCCCCGTCAAGGTGCCGATTACCGGCCCTTACACGCTGGCGAGTTGGAGCTTCAACGAAGCCTACGAGGACGAGGCGTCGCTGGCCTACGACCTCGCGGATTTGGTCAACGAGGAAATCGAGAAACTGGTGGATGCTGGCGCGCGTTACATCCAAATCGACGAACCCGCATTGGCGACGACGCCGGACGATCACGCCATCGTCGGCGAGTGTCTGGAGCGAATCGCGGACGGAATCCCCGAAGACGTCTACCTCGGCCTGCACGTCTGTTACGGGGATTATTCGCGCATTTACCCAGAAATTCTTGACTTCCCGGTGGACGAGTTCGACCTCGAACTGGCAAATGGCGACTACGAGCAGTTGGACGTGTTCCGCGACCCAGAGTTCACCGCGAACCTCGCGCTCGGCGTGACCGACGCCCACACCGCCGAAGTCGAGACCGTCGAGGAAATCAAGGCGAACATCGAGAAAGGACTGGAAATCGTCCCGCCGGAGCAGTTGACCGTGAGTCCCGACTGCGGCCTGAAACTGCTCCCGCGCGAGGTGGCTTACGGCAAGATGGCGAACATGGTGCAAGCCGCGCGAGAGGTGGAGGCGGAGTTGGATTCCGGTGAGTTAGAGGTGCAGGGCGCGCCTGTTAGTGCTGACGACTAGCGACTGCGACGAACTCGATCGTCGATTGTGGCTTTTGTTTTCGGCTTTTGTTCGTAGTTGAATTGGGTTTCTAAGTAGCAGGATAGTGGATCTGTTTCTGGGTGGTCGGTATTCACGACACCAATGAGACCGCCACTGCCGCAGACCACACGCCTCCCCAACCGATTCTCCCTCGCTCGCGCTCGGTCACTCATCCCTCGCGCGAAAACTGACAAACCCTCGGACGAGGTGTCCTCGGGCCTGCCAGCGCACACGCCATGGAGATTGCGAAAATTCGTGAAATTTAAACGAATCGTATGGCGCGCGAAGGCGAACCATAGGTTCGCCCGCGCGAGGTCTTCCTGAACGCAGTGAAGGAAGACCTCGGAAGTCGCATGCCCGCGAAAGGAGCGACCGAGCAGGGGTCTTCCGGTGGACGAGCGACGAAGGAGCGAACGAGGAGGCTGGGGAGGACGAGGCGCGGTTTCACTGGGGTCGTGATTTATTAGTCACGATAAACTTACTGGGAAATCGCTCTACTGAAATTATTCCGTATGTCGGCAGTTGCTAATCGAACAGAAAAAGAAAAGCACCAAGCGGAGCCGTAGAACGGATAAAATAATAACGCAGTAGACGTGAAAATTCGTCGAAGCCAACCCCCCCCCATTCAGCCTGTTACTCGCTCCCCACGAACACAATCCCGGCAGTTTTTATTACCGGGGCGCGTAGGTGCGCTCAGACTGGGCAACTCGCGGGCGAGCGGCTCCGCCGCGCGCGAGTGCCAGACCGACGTGCTGTAAGACGCCGGGGTCTGACGCTCGCGGCCCCGCGAGGATTTCAGTGAGCAACGCAACCGCCACGTCGCGTGGCGTTTCAATGCTTGAGGAAAAGCAACTATGGAAATCGAAATCGCAACCATTGGCGGCTACGAAGAAGTTGGACGGCAGATGACTGCCGTGCGTGCGGGAGACGACGTCGTTATCTTCGACATGGGTCTGAACCTATCGAAGGTGCTCCTTCACGACAACGTTGAGACCGAAAAACTACACAGCCTCGACCTCATCGACATGGGCGCAATCCCGGACGACCGGGTCATGTCCGACCTCGAGGGTGACGTGAAGGCGATCGTCCCGACGCACGGTCACCTCGACCACATCGGTGCCATCAGCAAGTTGGCCCACCGATACAGCGCACCCATCGTCGCCTCGCCGTTCACCATCGAACTGGTGAAACAGCAGATTCAGGGCGAGGAGAAGTTCGGGGTCGAAAACGACCTCATGAAGATGGAAGCTGGCGAAACGATGCAGTTGGGCGACGAGGTCGAACTCGAATTTGTCAACGTTACCCACTCCATCATCGACGCAATCAACCCCGTGGTTCACACTCCCGAGGGTGCAATCGTCTACGGACTGGACAAACGGATGGACTACTCGCCGGTTCTCGGCGACCCCATCGATATGAAGCGCTTCCGTGAAATCGGACGCGAGGGCAACGGCGTCCTCGCCTACATCGAGGACTGTACGAACGCGGGCCGAAAGGGTCGAACGCCGAGCGAATCCGTCGCTCGCCGTCACCTGAAGGACGTGCTGTACAGCGTCCAAGACTACGACGGCGGTATCGTAGCCACGACGTTCTCCAGCCACATTGCCCGTGTCAAGAGTCTCGTGGAGTTCGCACAGGACATCGACCGTACACCCGTCCTGCTCGGGCGCTCGATGGAGAAATACTCCGGCACCGCAGAACGCCTGAACTTCGTGGACTTCCCCGAGGATATGGGCATGTTCGGCCACCGCAAGTCGGTTGACCGAACGTTCAAACGAATTATGAAGGAGGGCAAGGAGAACTACCTGCCCATCGTCACCGGCCACCAGGGAGAGCCACGCGCAATGTTGACCCGAATGGGTCGCGGCGAGACGCCGTATCAACTGGAAGACGGCGATAAGGTCGTCTTCTCCGCGCGTGTGATTCCAGAGCCGACGAACGAGGGACAACGCTACCAGTCCGAGCGACTCCTGAAGATGCAGGGCGCGCGGATTTTCGACGACGTGCACGTTTCCGGCCACCTCCGCGAGGAAGGCCACTACGAAATGCTCGACACGCTCCAACCGCAACACGTCATCCCTGCCCACCAGAACATGAAGGGCTACGCGCCGTATGTGGATCTCTGTGAGAGCCAAGGCTATCGCCTCGGCAGAGACCTCCACGCTACGCGAAACGGCAACCTCATCCAGCTTGTCGATTGATATGACTGACGCGAGTACGGAATCACGCGAAGAACTCGTCATGCAGACGGTCGAACAGCGCCGCGAGTTGGTCAACGAGGCCATCGAGGAAGATCTCCCCATCGTCAAGCCGGAACGCCTCTACGAGGCGTCGCGGTATCTGCTCGATGCGGGGGGAAAACGGCTCCGCCCGACGGTGCTGTTGTTGGTCGCGGATTCGCTGGCCGACGTCGAACCCATGTCGGAAGCCTACCGAAAGTTTCCTGCGCTCGACGGAACTGAACTCGACGTAATGGCCGCCGCGGTGAGCATCGAGGTCATTCAATCCTTTACGCTCATCCACGACGACATCATGGACGACGACGACCTGCGGCGGGGTGTTCCGGCAGTTCATCAGGCTTACGACGTTGAAACTGCGATTCTGGCCGGTGACACGCTCTATTCGAAAGCGTTCGAGATCATGCTGGACACGGGGGCTTCGCCGGAACGCTGTGTCCGCGCACTGGACGTACTCGCATCCACCTGTACGAAAATCTGTGAGGGACAGGCCCTCGACGTGGCGTTCGAGGAGCGTCCGGACGTGCTCCCCGAGGAGTATCTGGAGATGATAGAGAACAAAACAGCCGTCCTCTACGGAGCGGCGGCGAAAGTTCCCGCCGTCCTGCTCGGTGCCGACGACGAAGTCGTCGAAGAACTCTACCAGTACGGAATCGACGTCGGTCGCGCGTTTCAGATTCAGGACGACGTCCTCGACCTGACGGTTCCGAGCGAGCAGCTCGGGAAACAGCGCGGAAGCGACCTCGTCGAAAACAAACAGACCATCATCACGCTTCACGCCCGTAAACAGGGCGTCGATGTGGATTCGTTGGTCGAAACCGACGATGTCGGCGACGTGACCGAGGCTGAAATCGACGCCGCGGTCGCGCGACTCGAAGATGCCGGAAGCATTGATTACGCGAGAGAGAAAGCGCAAGAACTCGTCCAGCGGGGTAAAGACCGTCTCGGCGTCCTTCCGGACAACGAATCACGGTATCTACTCGAAGAAATCGCGGACTATCTCATCGAACGCGGACACTGAACCGCAAACGCCGACCGCTAACCATTTTGCCACGCGGAGACCGTCGCCTTCGCTCGATTTGTGTTCCGACTGCGATTCGAGTAGTAGCGGCTCTCGGATTCCGAATCGGAGACAGAGAGTGAATATTGTTCCGACGCTCCCGCCACTACGGTCCATCCCTCCGCTAGTTCTGTTGGCGCAAAACGGTTGCAGGAGGTTACTATCGGCCTCTGTCGGTGTGAAACGTCGGTCCATCATTATTTGTAATGTGCGTTACTGATTGATAAACTAGACTTGAAAAGTTAGCACGATTTTAAGAGAGTAAGTAATCGAATTTCAACATAAAGTGCATTAGATTGCGAATCTATCCAATAACACAAACGGTGGGTTGCCAGCGAATGAAGCATCGTAAACGGTCAGAACGATTTCCGGGTATAATACCGGATACCAATGAGCGTTATTGCTGAACAGGAACGGTACAAGTGAAGTGGTAAATTCCTGTTCACCCGGTGAGAAAGCATGAAAGGAAAACGAACGCTACAGATCGGCATCGCACTGATGGCACTGGTCGGATTGACGCTCGCAAGCGGCGCGGCAGTAGCGAGCGGCGGCGATTACGGTGGCGACGACAAATACGACGACGACAAGAAAGACAAAAAGTACGACAAGGACAAAAAGAAAAAGCACTCGAAACACGGTGTACCTGCGTGCAAGAAGTCACAAGGAAAAGCCCCGAAAAAGAACCCACACTGTAAGAAGTACTGATACGCGACGTCACCCGTTTTTTAGCAGATCCGAGTACCAAAGAGCGAGGTTTTTCATTCCGACCCACAAACCATCCAGCAATGGACGACGACTTACGCGCCCGAGTCGAAACAGAGGCGGAAAAACACGCGCTGTTCAACGCATTGAAACACGAAAGCGACGCGGACGTCGGTGCCATCATGGGTCCGCTGATGGGTGAAAATCCGGAGTTTCGCGAGCACGGAAACGAGGTTCCGGGCGTCGCCGGGAAGGTCATCGGGCAGGTGAACCAGTTGGACATCGAAGGAAAGCGGGAGCGACTCGCAGAACTCGACCCCGAACTCGTCGAAGAGTTAGATGCCGAGGACGAGGAAGACGAACGAGTGCTTTCAGACCTTCCGAACGCGGAGGAGTACGACCAGATTCGGATGCGGAGCGCGCCGAACCCGAACGGCCCGTGGCACATCGGTCACGGACGAATGCCCGCCGTCATCGGGACGTACAAGGATATTTACGACGGGTGGATGCTGGTTCGGTTCGACGACACCGACCCGGAGACGAAACGTCCCGACATGGACGCCTACGACGATATTCTGGAGGATATCGAGTATCTCGGCTTCGAACCGGACGAGGTGATGAAGGCTTCCGACCGCCTCGAAATTTACTACGACTACGCTCGCGACCTCATCGAGAAGGGCGGCGCGTACACCTGCTCCTGTTCGGGTGAGGAATTTTCTGAACTGAAAAACGACGCCAAATCGTGCCCGCACCGCGACAAGAACGTGGAGACGACGATGGCCGAGTTCGAGGACATGGTCGCCGGGGAGTACGGTTCCGGCGAGATGGTACTGCGCGTGAAAACGGACATCGAACACAAAAACCCGGCCCTGCGCGACTGGGTGGCGTTCCGAATCATCGACACGCCCCATCCGCGGGAGGAAGCGGCGGAGCACCGATGCTGGCCCATGCTCGACTTCCAGTCCGGCATCGACGACCATCTGAAAGGAATCACGCACATCATTCGAGGTATCGACTTGCAGGACTCCGCGAAGCGCCAGCGGTTCGTCTACGACTACTTCGGCTGGGAGTACCCCGAGGTCATCCACTGGGGGCACGTACAGTTGGACGAGTACGACATCAAAATGTCCACCTCGACCATCGGCGAGCTCATCGAAAAGGGCGAACTGGACGGCTGGGACGATCCGCGCGCACCCACGCTCCAGAGCGTCCGCCGACGAGGAATCCGGGGCGAATCGATTACAGAGGCGATGGTAGGACTCGGCACCTCCACGAGCAACGTCGATTTAGCCATGAGCACGGTGTATGCCAACAACCGCGAGTTGGTGGATGACGACGCCCCGAGATTCTTTTTCGTCCGCGACGGAGTGGAGTACACACTCATCGGCGAGCATCCCGAAATCGCGGAACCGGCGGTTCACCCAGACCACGAGGACAGGGGCACGCGAACCATTCCGGCGGGCGAAGCAGTCCGCATCGAATCAGGGGACGTTCCCGACCACGGTGACCGAATTTGGCTGAAGGGTCTTGGCTGTTTCCAGCACACCCGCGACGCCCTCCAATACACGGGCGACGACATCGGCGCGGTTCGCGACGAAGGCGTGGATGTGATTCACTGGGTGCCCGCCGAGGAGAATGTCCCTGTCCGAATGCGAACCATGGACGGCGACGTGAAGGGCTACGCGGAACCCGACTTCACCGACGCCGACGTGGACGATATCGTCCAGTTCGAACGTGTCGGCTTCGTCAGGGTAGATAGTCAGGACGATGGCGAGATTGTGACCTACTACGCCCACGACTGAGCGAATTCGAGATTCATTATCGAGAAATTTCACAGTCTACGCGACCACGAGCGCGAAACGAGCCAGTACGGCGAGTTTCGCGCTCGGCAAGGAAGGGCAGGCGTTTCTTGGCGTCCCCACGAACGGCCGAGGGTCGGGGGAAATCTTCGATTTCCTCGGCCGCGAAAGACTCCGTCTTTCGCAGGCTTCGTTTGGAGTTGAGATTAGCTAGCTACCCGTCAACTCCGCCGTTCTTTGTGATTTGAAAGTTCGAATAGGACGGCGACAATTGCCGACTCCAAACGAAGCCCTCGAACTTCGCTCGTTTCACTCGCTCCGTTCTCGCCCTTCATCCACCAGGAAACTGAGTTTCATCGTCCGCGATCCCGTAGAAGGTTAGGTATCGAACGAGAATCGTTTCCTTTTCACTACCGCCAATCCACGCCTTCGAGCGGTTCCGCAACGACGCCGTCCTGTTGCGCCAACACCCGCGCATGGGCGGTACAAACCTCGCGATCTTCGTCCCACGGGATATGGAGGCGAACCGCGGCCTCGTTCCCACAGTCGTTCTCCGAACAAGCCATATTGCGTGTACGGTTTCGAGGCTAATCCACATCACGGTCGGACGTGGTTTAAACTGGTTTCGAGAATAACCCCCTTCTTCAGGGCAGTTGGGAAACTTCGTTCCTCATGGACACAAATGAGACGATGGAACGCGCCGAGTACATCTACGAGATGGATGACGAAGAAAACGTCACCGACGGCGTCGTCACCGCGGTTGGAAACGCGACCGAGATGTCGATGACAGAGATGACGCCACTCCACGAGAGCGTTGATGTCGATGCCTTGAATGATTTGTTCTCTGATAATCACGATGGCTCATCGCGGAATCAGGGTCGGGTTAGATTTACGTACTGTGGGTGTAGAATACATATCCTGAGCACAGGTCGGGTTCTCGTAGAACCCGACGGAAATTGAATGCTTTCGCGGTCTCCGATGCGGGTTAGAGGGGTTACCACAAAATGACGGTTATCGCCGAAGTGACGATTCCAGCAGACGAGCTTGCGCTCTCGGAGACGTTCGAATCGGTTCCCGGAATGGTCGTCGAACTGGAACGAATGGTCGTTCATCCAGCCGATTGGACGATGCCGTACATTTGGACTGTCGGACGAACCGGAGACGACGTAGAGTCAACTCTGCAAGACGACCCGACGACGACGGACGTGACCAAACTCACTGAACTCGATGGGGGGTCGCTCTACCACGTTCGTTGGTGTCGGGAAACGCAGTTCACAATCGAAGAGATACTGAAAGTTGACCCGATAATCATCACCGGAACCGGTGCCAGACAGGGTTGGGATTTCCAAATACGGTTTAGCGACCAAAAGAGCATCTCGAAACTGCAGGAGAATCTCAACGACCGCGACGTGACGGTCGAACTGAAACGCCTGTACGCTCCCGAAGCGCCGACCGTAGATGGACAGTTCATGCTCACGCCGAAACAACGAGTCGCGCTTACGGTTGCTCTCGACGCAGGCTACTTCGACGTGCCGAGAAGGGCGAACCTGAGCGAGCTGGCGGAACAACTCGATATTACGCCACAGGCGCTCTCGAAACGACTCCGGCGAGCGCACAAAACGATGAGTCGGTACGTACTCACCGCGAGTTCGAGGGCGACAGAACGCGACAAACGACGCGATTAGCGCGACGGAAAACTCGATTAGTCGGCGTATCGCCGTATTTCTTCTTTTGCGGACTCGTTTCCGTACAGCCTCGCGAGCGGTCGGAATGTTTTCCCGAGCGCTCGCATGACTTCTCCCGTCGAGTGAAAGCCGAGTTCGTCCGCAACTTCATCCCACCTCCGGGCCTGTAGCACCTTCCGTACCAGCAGGCGCTCCTGTCGGAGGGATAAAACGCGCGAATCAGCGTTCACCGGGTCGATGAGGTGTTTCACGGCGATTCGACGGAACGGGCCGGGGTCGTGGTCGAACTGTCCGGGGCCGAACGCACTAGCCGAAACGTGTCGCCATTCTGGGTCGGAAAGCGAAAGCGAGACGGTAGCCTCGGTCGCCCGCAGTGCTTCGCGCACCACGTCGGGTTCCATGTCCGAAATCGCGTCGGAGAGCACCGACGCGATTCGCGCCGAAAACCGGCGTGCGTGGCGGTCGTACAACTCGCTGCCCACGTCACTCACCGGTGAGAGCATGAGAACGGAATACTCGCCGCTGGCGTCGTTCCGGGTGGTCGAAAGCTGAATCGTATTGTAGCCATTTTTGCGCCAAAATCGGAGCAGTTCGGGCGTCGCGCCGAATCCTGTTCCAAGCCAATCGACGTCCGAAAACTCCCGGCGAATCTCTCGAAGCAATCGCGACCCCAATCCGGATGAGCGAACCGCGTGGTGGGTCGCGATTCGCATGACTCGTAGCCCCTCGGGCACGGCGGCCTCGATATCGCGGAGTTGCGTCGTCAGCACGTCGGGAAGCATGTTTCCGTTCACACGCTTGCCGTCGTACATGCGCTCGCGCAACGTCGCCGGGAGATTCCCCTCGCGGGCGAGCAGGGCGACGCTGACGACGTGACCTTTCCAACAGAGCGCCCGAACGGCGACGTTCGGCGCGTCTAGCAGTCGGGCGAGATCCGCCGGTTCGGTTCGGTAGTGTGCGAGAACGAGCAGGCCGAACGTCTCTCGAAGTAGGTTTTCGTCCGCGAGCAAGTCCTCGGCATCGAGTTGTCGATACGTGGCGCCCTCGGGAGTCACATCTTCTACCAACGGTTCGACCGGGGGCCGAGCATCGAGCGCGAGCGCGCGAAACGCCCACACCTCGATGGGGTCGCCGGGCGCGTAGCGAATCGGTTCGGCCATGCTCACGTCGGTCACCTCGTGGTCGCTTTCCGCGAGGCGGTCGCGAAACCGCACTGAAAAGCCGCGTCCCGCGCCTTCGTAGCCGTGAACCGTCGTCGCGAACGCGACGCGAGAAAAGTCGAGAAATCCGTCCAGCAGGCCGACGGAGAGCGCCGCGGCCTCGTCCACCAGCAGTACGTCCGCGTTCGTTTCGACTGCCGTCGTCGGCTTTTCGAATCGGACGACGCCGCCCGATTTCGATTCGATTCGCGTCGGCGGATCGTGGTTCGTATCGGCCAGTTCTCCCATTGCATCGAGAATCGCTTGGGCCCGAACGAACACCTCGCGGGCGCTTCGGTAGTTCCGGGCCGTCACGAGAACCTCGTCGCCTCCGCTGGCGAGACAGCCGACGGCGATGCCGCCAGCGCTCGATTTTCCCCGTCCGCGATCCGCTTCCACAACGACTGCGCGGTTGGGTTCGCGGAGCGATTCGAGCGCGTTCACGACAGAACGTTGGTCGTGGGTCAGGCAGGCATCGGAGGCGACAGGCGGGAATTTTTCGACCGAGTCACGCTCGATTCCCGAGCGCGCTCGGGAGTCGAGCCTCGGTGCAGGGTTCGTCAATCCGTCCTTTTCGACAGTTCTCGAATCTACGTTCACGATGGCGATACCGGGGTGCGCGCGGAGCGTCGCGACGAAACGCATCCGAAAGTGACCGGAAACGGCTTCGACGCGATAGGGTTCCACCGCTAGTGACTCGTCGAACTCGTCGCGGCGGTTCGGCCACGAGTCGAGCGACGGCGTGAGCAGAATAAACAGGCCGCCGCCGTCTATCGCGCCGACGACGCGACCTAGGGCGTTCGGACGGAGTTCGTCGTGGGCGTCGAAGACGACCGCCTCGTGGGTCGTTCCGAGCAGGCTTCCGGCGCGGTGTTGGGTGACCTTCTCGCAGTCGAGTTCCCGCCGAGGGGCGACCTGTACCGTTTCTTTAGGTGGGATTTCTGCGGCATCAAGCGCGTCACGAGCAGCCTCGTATCCGGCGTCCCGGTCGCCTGCGAGAACGACCATCCGTCGCTCGTTCGACTGGCGGGCCTCGTCCCGCAGGGCAGCCGCCAACGATACGTCCATGGGTGGGATTAGTCCGACCACTGCAAGGATGTTTCTCTTCGGTCGGATGATGAAAGGTCAGGAGTAGAGGCGAGGTGGGGTTAGGTGATGGCGCCAACCCGCTCGCACGGTGTTGCGGGGACCTCGCCAAATGCACAGTACGTAGCATGCAATAAATGCTTTGTGGTGATTGGAAAATTGCAACAAATTACCCAGAGAGCGACGCTCCAGCGTAGATGGAGACCACGAGGAATATCCAGACGGCGTCCACAAAGTGCCAGTACATCGAAACGGTGCTGACGGAGGTATCCCGCTCGGGGCTGTACTGTCCGATGACCGCGCGCCCAAGCAGAATCATCATGAGAACGATACCGAGCGTAACGTGGAGTCCGTGGAGACCAGTCAGGCCGAAGAAGGCGCTTCCGAACACACCGGACGTAAGGGTGAACCCTTCGTGTGTGATGAATTCGTAATATTCGTACACCTGGCCGCCGAGAAAAACGAACGACAGCAGCACCGTCAGGCCGAGCAAGCCGACGAACTGCCGTCGCTTTCCGCGGTGAAGCGCAACGTGCGAGAAGTGAAGTGTGATGCTACTCGTGACGAGGAGGAGCGTGTTGACGAGGACGAGCGAGTTTATCAGCGGCGGAATGGTCTGACCGGTCGGCGGCCACGCGCCCGTGCGGATGAAAAAGTAATAGACGAACCCCGCGCCGAAGGTCGCCACTTCGGTCACGAGAAACAGCACCATCGCCCACCGAAGTTTCGTTCCGCCGGTTCCCTCGGTACTCCAGTACCGACCGACGAACCCGTGATACAACCAGCCGTACAGTCCGACGAGGAAGACCACCGTGCTGGCGACGAAAACGGTCGCGCTGGACAGCGGCGAGACGTAGTCGTTCCCGCCGTGGCTGAGTATGTACAGTCCCGCACCGACGTACACACCGGCTACGCCGAACGCCGAAACGAACGGCCACCACGAGGCTTCGCCGAATCCCCGCGGCCAGTCCTCTGGTGCCGGATGGTGATGATGCTCCGGTTCCTCCCCGACGTTTCCCCCACTCATGATTTCAGATAACGTACGCGCCGAATCCCCAAAACCCTCATTCGGATTTCTCGGAGATGTTTCGAACCTGATTTTGGGCTTCGAGATTCGACAGTCAAAGTGAAATGATTTTGTCACTGGTCAGTATCAGTCTCTGTATGCCCGGCCCCGTTTTTTGTTCCAGCGAGCGAATCGAACTGCGAATCACCGAACGGGACGACCTTAACCTTCTCCAACAGGCACGGAGCGACCCAGACCCGCGAACATCGCTTGGGTTCCTGCAGCCGTACTCCCACGGGCAGGTAGAAGAGTTCTACGAGAACACAAGGACGTGTTCTTCTACGGCCTTTTCCGCGACGAGTGGACCGGTGATTTAGAGCGCTGACGGAAATCATCGAAATCACCCGCCATAGGCGCATGTGCAAGCGTGGCACTCCGTCATTCATTTGAAAGCGTTTTTATGGGGGCATCATCAACTCAAGGGTACAACCTACGCGGGGTTGATGATGCTCCTAGCCGCACAGGACTTCGAACGGCAGGGGAGCCTGAGCCAGCGCGTAGGAAAGGTGAACAACCATGCCAGTATATGTCAACTATGACGTTCCAGCCGACCTCCAAGACCGAGCGCTCGACGCGCTCGAGGTCGCACGGGACACGGGAACCGTAAAGAAAGGAACCAACGAAACGACCAAGGCAGTCGAGCGCGGCAACGCCGACCTCGTTTACGTCGCTGAAGACGTCCAGCCGGAAGAAATCGTCATGCACCTGCCGGAACTCGCCGACGAGAAGGGAATTTCCTTCATCTTCGTCGAGACGCAGGACGATGTCGGTCACGCGGCCGGACTCGAAGTCGGCAGTGCCGCCGCCGCCATCGTTGACGCTGGCGAAGCCAGCGACGACGTGGACGACATTGCCTCGAAGGTCGAGGAACTTCGGTGAGGTGGTAGACGATGAGTGCTGAAGAGACCGGACAGGAGGACTCCACCTCCGCCGAGGTCATCGAAATCGTCGGTAAGACGGGGATGCACGGCGAGGCCATGCAGGTCAAATGCCGCATCCGCGAGGGAGAAAACCAAGGGCGTATCATCACGCGCAACTGTCTCGGCCCCGTCCGCGAGGGCGACGTGCTTCAGTTGCGTGAAACCGCACGCGAGGCAGACTCCATCGGAGGACAATAATGCCACAAACGCGAGAGTGTGACTACTGCGGCGACGACATCGAACCCGGCACGGGAACGATGTTCGTCCGCACGGACGGAACGACCATCCACTACTGCTCCAGCAAATGCGAGAAAAACGCCAACCTCGGTCGCGAACCCCGCGACCTCGAATGGACCGAGGACGGCCAAGCAGAGAGTGGTAGCGAATGAGCGAGCGAACCTTCGTGATGGTCAAGCCCGACGGCGTTCAGCGCGGCCTTATCGGGGAGATCGTCTCCCGATTCGAAGACCGCGGTCTGAAGATGGTCGGCGGCAAGTTCATGCAGATTGACGAGGAACTCGCCCACGACCACTACGGTGAACACGAAGGCAAGCCGTTTTTCGACGGCCTCGTCGATTTCATCACCTCCGGACCGGTTTTCGCGATGGTCTGGGAGGGACAGGACGCGACGCAGCAGGTTCGCCGCATGATGGGCGAAACCGACCCCGCCGAATCCGCCCCGGGCACCATCCGCGGCGACTTCGGCCTCGACCTCGGCCGGAACGTCATCCACGGCTCCGACCATGAGGACGAGGGCGCGAACGAGCGCGAAATTGACCTGTTCTTCGACGAGGACGAGCTGGTCGATTACGAGAAAATCGACGCCGAGTGGCTGTACGAGTAAGCCACGTTTGACTTCGATTTCGTATCATTTCTGCGAGCGGTGGTGCTGTCACCAGTAGATGAGCTCCAGCTAGACAGACGCTGAAAACGGAATAGCGCGCCGTTCAGTCATTTATCAGAAGGCATTTATAGAAATGAAATAATCGGAACGCAGAAAGATGCCGCCTTCCACCCCATTCGTTGACCGGAGAACTGGGACGATAGACACGACGCAGATCCTCGTGGAAGCAATACCGCTCGCCAAACTCATCGGCGTATTCGTGGCGATTGCACTCATCCCGTTCGCAGTTGGGTTTTTGTTGGGTGAGTACTCGATACTCGACGTACTGTTTACGCTGGCAGGCCAGTTCGTCCTCGCAGTCGGCGCTGGCACTGTTCTGATATACAGCGTCGCTCGCGGGTCACAACTTGCCAGCGAATGATGGATACGCATCGGATTTTCGTAGATTTCACGACGATTTCGTCCGCGTAGAGGCGTCTTCGCGGATATTTATAGGCAATATTTGCCGCAACCCGCCGCATCACGCTCTTTGCTACCGTAGCACATTTTGGAGGGGGATGAAAAATGAGCGACACCGAGTCAACAGAAAGCGGAGCGCACGAGCATCACGAACATCACGACGTAGAGGGGCCGGGGTACGCCACGCCGCAGGCCGCAATCGAGCAGGCGGAGCGCGAGAAAATCGCCTACGTCCCGTCGTTGTACGTCGGTACGGACGTTGACGCGCCAGATTTTTTGTCGGTCGTGGACGTTGATCCGGATTCGGACACCTACTGCGAAGTCATCGACAGAATGGAGATGCCGAACAAGGGCGACGAGCTACATCACTTCGGCTGGAACGCCTGTTCGTCGTCCTGCCACGTCGAGGGACTGGAGCGACGCCATCTCGTCATTCCGGGTCAGCGGTCGTCCCGGCTTCACATCGTGGACACGAAAAACCGCGAAAACCCGGAAATCGTCAAAGTCATCGAACCCGAGGAGGTGTTCGAGTACGACCTCTCCGCACCGCACACGGTTCACTGCATTCCGGACGGCGAGATTCTCGTCTCGATGCTCGGGAACAAGGACGGCGACCTACCAGGCGGCTTCCTCGAACTGAACGACGATTTCGAAATCGAGGGGCGTTGGGATCCGCCGGGCGAAATCGGCATGAACTACGACTTCTGGTATCAACCCCGGCACAACGTGATGGTTTCAAGCGAATGGGCCGCGCCGAAAACCTACTATCCCGGCTTCGATTTAGATGACGTGGAGAACGGCAATTACGGCAGAAAACTCCATTTCTGGGACTGGACGAACCGAACCGTCGAGCAGACCATCGATTTAGGCGAGGAGGGGATGATTCCGCTTGAAGTCCGATTCCTGCACAGCCCGGAGGCGGCGCACGGCTACGTCGGCGCGGCACTGTCCTCGAACATCTTCCACTTCTACGAGCGTGAAAAGGAGTGGTTCGCGGAGAAGGCAATCGACGTGGAAGCGCGCGAACACGAGGATTGGGACATGCCGGTTCCGGGTCTTATCACCGACCTCGTCGTTTCGATGGACGACCGCTACCTGTTCTTCTCGAACTGGCTCCACGGCGACGTGCGGATGTACGACGTGAGCGACCCGAAGAATCCGCGATTGGCAGACCAACTGTGGGCGGGCGGACTGTTCGGCCCTCGTCATCCGACCAGCGAGGACGACCGGGCGGTCGTCGCCGGGCCGCAGATGCTCCAGTTGTCCATCGACGGCGAGCGACTGTACTGGACGACCTCTCTGTTCTCCACGTGGGACAACCAGTTCTATCCTGAGGAGGCCGACCGCGGTTCGGTGATGCTCAAGGCCGACGTGAATCCGCGAAAAGGGACGATGACGTTGGACGAGGATTTCCTCGTCGACTTCGGCGAGATGCCGAACGGTCCGGCCCGAGCGCACGAGATTCGGTGGCCGGACGGCGACTGCACGAGCGACGTCTGGCAGTGAACGACCGCCACCGAATCGAGCTTTGCTGGCGAGAACGCGACGAGGAAACCGAAATCGTTCACGCCGGGAGCAAGGAGTCGGTTCTCGACGCGGCGGAACGGGCCGGTATCGGCCTCCCGTTCGGCTGTCGAACCGGTGCGTGCGCGACCTGCACCGGGAGACTCCTCGCAGGAGAAATCGAGCATGCCCGATTGCCGCGGGGGTTAAAACGCGATTTCGAAAAAGACGGATACGTTCTGCTCTGCATCGCGCACGCGCGGTCGGATTGTAAAATCGAAGTCGGAAGCGACGTGCAGACCGACCTCGTGACGAACCCGTGGAAGTGACGAGTCGCGTCGTATCGCTCAGGATACAGCTATTTATATCGGCTGGCTCACAGTTCGACATATGGACACAGACGTCACGCGGCGGGCACTCGTCGCGGCGATTCTTGGCGGAAGCGTTGCCGGGGGTGCGCTTTCTCCAATTCACAGCCACCTCCAGCGATTTGCCCCGCTAAGCGGGACGGCGTGGGACGGTGCGGCCGACCGCACGAACGCTCGCGTCGAAAGTCCCCACGGTTCCGCCGAACTCCGGTACGACGACGATGGAGTTCCGAACATCGCGGCGGACACCGAGGAGGCGCTCTACTTCGCCGTTGGCTACGCACAGGCGCGGGACAGACTGTTTCAACTCGACCTCCAGCGGCGGCTGATGCGCGGGGAGGTGTCTGCCGTGGTCGGCGAGGAGACGGTTTCGAGCGACGAGTTTCACATCGGGATGAATTTCGCGGGCGCGGCAGAGGCGACGTGGAAGCACGTCGCCGACACCGAAACCGGCGAACTCGTCCGGACGTTTTCCGAGGGCGTCAATACTCACATCGAGACCGAACCCCTTCCGCTCGAATTTTCGCTGTTGGAGTACGAACCCGACCCGTGGAAACCCGAGGACACGATGCTGATGGAAAAGCAGATTTCGTGGAATCTAACGGGGAGTTTTCTGACCCTCCGGCGCGCGAACGTCGCCGACAAACTCGGACAGGAAGTCGCAAACGAATTGTATCCGGCGCGGTTCGACCACGATTCGCCCATCATCCGGAACAACAGTGGTGGCAACGACGATTCCACAAACGGGGTTGCTTCGCCCGGTGAACCATCATTCGAGAACCCAACGACCGGAATCAGCGGAAAGCCAACGAAGGGTGCGGCCGGAACTGCACTCCTCGATTGGTTGAACGAGTTCGAACACGACCGTGGAATCGGGTCGAACAGTTGGGTCGTTTCCGGAAAGCACACGAAAAACGGTCAACCAGTCGTGGCGAACGACCCCCACCTCAGCCTGATGGCTCCGCCGGTCTGGTACGAGATGAATCTCGAAGTCAGCGGGACGCGGACGCGCGGCGTCACCTTTCCCGGCGTCCCGTTCGTCGTCATCGGGGAAAACCACGCCGGGGCGTGGGGATTCACGAACGTCGGGGCGGACGTCATCGACTTCTATAGCTACGAAACGGACGGTGACCGCTACCGCTACCAAGGCGAGTGGCGCGATTTCGAGACGGAACAGCGGGAAATCGAAGTCGCGGAGGGCAAAAACAGAACGATAACCACTCGGAAGACGGTTCACGGCCCGATGCTGGAACGCGAAGGGCACCGTGTCGGCGTCGCGTGGATCGGCCACACGGCGACGGAAACGACGCTGGCGATTCACCGGTACGCAAAGAGCGAGGGGATGGACGACGTGTTGTCCGCGACCCGGCAGTTCGACCTGCCGACGCAAAACCTCGTGTACGCGGACGACTCCGGCAACACGCTCTACTACGTTACGGGGCGGATTCCGCGACGGATGATAAACGGCGAGGAGATTCGCGGGAATCGAATCTTCGACGGTTCCGCCGGAGAGGGCGAGTGGCGAGGCTTCGAACCGTTCGGCATTTCGTCGTGGGATGGCTTCGTCCCGTTCGAGGAGAAACCGCACGTCGTCAATCCTGACGTGCTGGGAACCGCGAACCAGCGGGTGACCGACGACCCGTATCTATCGGAGGGCTACTCCAGTCCGTATCGTGGAAAACGAATCTACGAACTGCTAGACGAGGCGGTCGAATCCGGTAACATCGACGTGGCGACGATGAAGCGAATTCAGGACGACACGCTCGATTTGCGCGCCCGGAACCTCGTTCCGGAACTGCTGGATGCGGCGCGCGGAAAAGACAGCCTCCAGTCGGCGGTCGAAACGCTGTCTAATTGGGATTACCGAATGGAGGGCGATTCCCGCGGTGCCCTGCTGTTCGTCCACTGGTTCGACGCGCTGTACGACGAGGCGTTCGCCGACGAGTTCGAACAGGCGGGATTGGACGAAAGCTACTATCCACGGGACTGGGTACTTGCGAACCTCGGCGATGGTCGATGGTTCGGCGATGGGGGGAAGCAGGGTGCGATGGTTCGCGCCCTGCGAACCGCAGTCGAGACGATAGCGGAGGAGGGATACGAGACGTTCGGCGATTACAACACGACCCGAACAATCACGCATCCGTTCGACCAGTCGTTTTTGAACTATCCGGAGCTGCCGACTGATGGGTCGGCCCACACCGTGAACAACTATCGCGTCGGTTCCGCGGTCGGCAGCAGTTGGCGCATGATATGCCCGATGGGCGGCGATTCGGAAGCTATCCTCCCGGGTGGCAACTCCGGTGATTACTTCTCCGACCACTACCGTGACCAACTGAAAGCGTGGGTGAACACCGAATACAAACCGATGTCGCTCGAAATTCGCGGCGACGTGGCGGTCACGTTCGACGGAGGCGAACGATGAATCGACTCGACGAAATTCAACTCGACGAGTTTCGAGCGGACCGAACCCGTCGCATCCTTGCCGTCGGTGCGGGAATCGTCGTCGGACTCGCCCTCGCGTGGGTTCACTGGCTCGGTCTGCTGATCGGCGGCGCGCTGGTCAGTCTCCCGATGAAAAGCTGGAAGCGTGGGGTTCTCGCCGGATTGGGTTTCGGCATCCTCTCGCTCCTCGTGTTCGCCGGACTGCTCGCATTTTATGGGTCCCTCGTTCCCGCCCTCGGAATGGGCCAAGTCACCGCCCTGATGGTGGCGATTCCGCTCGTCGCGGGGGCGATTGGCGGACTTACGCGTGTACTGGTTTGATGGATTCGTGAACGTGATATACCACCCAGAGTTGGAAACTGCTAACCACTAACGAGAGAAAAGGCAGATAGCGGGTTCCCAACGCGGAAGCACGAATGTCGGTTCTCGGTGAACGTAAGCACGCCAGCTCTCGACTCGTTTTTGCGTCACTCCGTAATTAGCAGATACACCAACAGCACGAGCAGTCCGAACTCGGAGACGAGGGCGACGAACTTCACCGGACCAGCGAGCAAGTGGTCGAGGAGAAACGGCAATAGCGCCCCCTCGTGGAGGTGGCCCTCGCCGAACAGAAGCAGTGGTCGGTGCCCGGTGAGATGCCAGCCGAAGTAGCCGAGGATGTAAACTGCCATGAGAACGATTCCACCGGCGTACACCGGCCTTTCGTACCGTCCCGCCGCGGCGAGGAACAGGCCGACGACGATTAGCAGTCCGGAGAGGACGAACAAGGGCCATCGAAGATCGCGAGGGATGACGAATCCTGCATTCGCCCAACGAATCCAGTTGAACGCACCCAATGTCAGGTGAATCACCGCGACGATGACCGCGAGTTGGGCCGCCACGAAACGGGTCGGGGAAATGGAATCGAAGTCCATCAAATCGGATTGTATGGAGTAGACGCCTAAGCAGTTGGCGACTTTGTGGTCACTTACGCGATTATTTACTGCAGTTGCAACTTGTAAGGTAGTTTGTGGTAAAATGCACCGGACGGGACTTGAACCCGTGCCATGAGCTTGGAAGGCTCAGGTCCTACCACTAGACCACCGGTGCGCATTACCGAATTGTGCATCCCCGTTTAAGGGTGTTACTGTTTCCGCCCGCGAACCACGGCGTAGCAGTTCCCGCTCGAAATCGACACGTCGTCGGGAACCAGTGCGCTTTCCGCGACATCTTCGCGGAACTCCTCAGGCGAGTAGATGTGGTAAAATCGCGGAACAGTTTCCCCGCCGGGGAGTGTCCAATCGACGGTCGTATCGAAGGCGTCCTCTTGGTCGAATTTGTCGTGGGCAGTACTCCACGCGCTGACCAGTGCAACCCCGTCCGGGGAAAGCACGCGACCTAATTCGTCCAAACTGCCGACGCGCGCCGCTCGGGTCATCAGATGATGGAGCGTCGCGACGTACACCGCGAGGTCGATGGAGTTCGCCGCCAGCGGAATGTGGGCCGCGTCGCATTGTACGAGGTTGGCCTCGAATCCCCGTTCCCGAGCGCGGGCGCTGGCTTCCGCCAGCAGTCCCGCGCTCACGTCCGCGCCGACGACGCGCTCCGCGTGCGCGGTCAACAGTTCGGCGTGTCGCCCGTTTCCGCACCCGAGGTCGAGGGCGGTGTCGGCCCGACGCCCGTCGAGAAAGGATTCGACTTCGGGCCACGCGTACTCCCGCGTTTTTGCGAAATGCGCCGCGATTCGGTCGTAGGTGGCCTGCACGTCACCCCTGTTCGGTTCCATACCCGAACTCTCGCGGCGGGAGGCAAATGTTCTGGGGTGTCGAGAGCGGCGGGGCAAAAACGACAGTCGAAGGAAAGCGGAAATTAGAGGAGGTACTGGAGGACGAGGAAAACGACGTAGGCGATGGCGAACATCGCCGTCGCGTGTTTTGCGCCGTCCCGAACCGTCCCTTCGCCCATCTTCCCCGCGACGAAACCGGAAAAGAGCGCCTGCATCAGCGCGGTGTGGAAGAAGACGAGTCGGTAAGCGTCGAAATCCACGTCGGCGATGTTGCCCAACCCGCCGAGACTTCCGCCAGCGGGGACGTTTCCGCCCGCGTTCGCCGCGGGGAGGTTTTCCAGCGCGGGCATGAGGATGGCAGACAGCGCCACGACGATGAGGAGGAAGACGAAAAACGAGATGTAGATGATGATGAGATAGGTCATCATCTCCTGTGCGCGCCGTCGTTTCAGCCGTCGAGAGGCCTGCGCTTCGTCCGCCGCGATCCGGAGCACCCTTCCGACGTCCCCGCTGGCGTGCATCGCGTTCGTCACGAGGGTGACGACTCGCGTGATTGTCGGCGTATCGACCCGGTGTTCGAACCGTTGGAGTGCGGTCGCGGTGTCGGTCCCCCACTCGATGTCCCGCCGCATTCTCCGCATTTCCGCGTTCAACACGCCGAGGTCGGTGCTTGCGACGCGGCGAAAACTCTCGGCCACGGTCATCCCCGCCTCATTGACGCTGGCCAGGCGGTCTAGCAGGTCGGGTACCGCGGCCTCGATTGCTTTTATCCGCCGCCGCTTCATCTCCTGGACGACCGAGAAGGTCGTCAACACGAACAGCGTAGCCTGCACTAGTACGTCGTCCGCGGACGCGAACGTAACCGTTCCCGTTCCGATCTCGGGGGCGAGACGAACCAGCACTGAGAGAAGCGCGAACGGAACCGTCGCGTAGAGGATGGTAACCGGCTTTTCGCGCACGACGCGGAACGGGTCGGAGAGTGCGCTTCGAATCCTTTCGAACCGGTCGTAAACTTCCAGTCGCTCTTCGTTGACGGTCGCAATCCCGCCGTCGCTCACCGTGCGTCCGGCGTCCGGGTCGCTGGCGCGGCGCACCTCGAGCGAGTTCGATGCTAGTAGTTCCCGCGTGTCCTTGCTGACGCGGAGCGATTCGGTGATGCTGTCGAGATAGACGACGAACGCGACGTTTCCGAGGGGGACGAACGGGTACGTCATCAGGGAGAGTATCGCGAGCGTGTCCGCCGTTCCCATCAGGCCGATGACGACGAGGATGGTGATGAGGAGGAGCGGGCCGACGACGAACAGAGAGACGTACCCCTCCGCCAACGTCGCCAGCAGTTCCAAAAACGCCTCCTGTTGCACTTTCGCGTCCTTCTGGTAGCGTTCGTACTGGTCGTGCAAGTACGAGGGGAGACCTTGCCCGCTCTGGAGGACGCCGGCCAAATTGTCGCCGAACTCCTCGAACTTCTCGCTCGGCGATTGGCGCGCCATCTGCCGGATGGCGGTTAGCATGTCGAGGCCGAACAAATCCATCGCCTTCACGCCGACCGCAATTTCCTCCGCTGTTTCGCCGTACACGTTCCGGTTTCGCGCCAAGGTTCGCATGATTTCAGGGAACGCCATCCCGCTGCGCGAGAGGGCGTAGATGAACGCGACGGTTCGCGCGAGACTGGCGTCGATTTGTCTGGCGCGGGCGCTTCCGTAATGGGATGGCATTTCCCATCGAAGCCAGTAGGTCAGCAATCCGCCGAGCAGACCCACCGTTGCACTGCTGAACGACAGCAGAACGAACAGTTCCGCGAACGAGAGTTCGG
The DNA here is from genome assembly GCF_020700235.1 of Haladaptatus pallidirubidus. Classification (GTDB taxonomy): domain Archaea; phylum Halobacteriota; class Halobacteria; order Halobacteriales; family Haladaptataceae; genus Haladaptatus; species Haladaptatus pallidirubidus. Next base: position 3,479,727 of record NZ_CP085301.1, read on the forward strand.
GAACCGAGAGCAAACCGGCGAGAAACACGAACTGCGGCGGGAGCGACTCCCGAACCGAGTCGGGAGAGACGGACATCAAAGAGAGCACCAACCCGACGAGATAGACGCCAATGATGCTCCCCGAAACCGCGGCGAGTGCGGAATACACCCACGTCTTCGAGGCGTACAATCGATAGGTTTCGCCGACGTGGGCGGACTGAAGCACGTCGGAGCGCGTCGCCCGTCGTCGTCCGCTGTCTTGGACGTAGGTGCCGAACGTTTGCAGCGAGAATCGGGTGACGGTTCGATAGGCCGTCGTGCTGACCGGCGACAGCACGACGGGCGCGAGTAGGCAGAGCGCAAAGACGAGCGGAACGAAGTTGAGCAACCCCATCAGTCGAACTCCGAAACCTCGGTTTCGACGTTTCGCTCGACCTTCTCCACCACTCGCTCGGAGTCAGCGTAATACTCGTTGACCATCGCGGTGAACCGCCAGTAGTCGGTTACGTCGTTTTCGCGGAGGTACTGCAACACGAGTTTCCGGTCGTGCAGTTCCGCGAGCAGTTCGGAACGCGACCAGCCGTGATTGTCCCGGATTTCGTCGAGAACGTCGCTGTCGCGCTTTTTCACGGAGTCAGTCGCGGCGTCCCACGAAAATGCGGTCGAGTAGTCCAAGTCGCCGGTTCGCTGGTCGATGCCGTTAATTTCCGCGAGGGTTCGATTTCGGCGGACGCGCTCTTCCCCGACGTAGGTCAAGGTCTGGATGGAGAGGATGTCGAGCGACTGGATCATCGCCCGTGGCACGTTGATGGGTTCGTTTTCGAGGCGGTTGATGACCGTCTGGACGCTGTCCGCGTGCATCGTGGAGTAGGTCGTGTGGCCCGTGTTCATCGCCTGGAACAACGTCATCGCTTCCTGTCCGCGAACTTCGCCGACCGCGATGTATTCGGGTCGGTGTCGCAAGGCGGAACGAAGCAGGTCGTACATCGTGATGTCCGCGCCCTCGTCCAGTCTGTCGCGGGTCACTGAGGAGAGCCAATTGTCGTGGTAGAGGGTCAGTTCCCGCGTGTCCTCGATGGTGAGCACCTTCGAACGCGGCGGGATGAACATCGAAATCGCGTTCATCGAGGTGGTCTTACCGGATGCGGTTCCGCCCGCGAAGACGAGAGATTTGTTTTTCTCGATGGCCAACCAGAGGTATGCCATCTGGTCGAGCGAGAACGTGCCGTAGTTCACCAAATCCACGGGCGTAAACGGTTCGTCCGCGTACTTTCGAATGGTGAACGCCGACCCGCGCGGCGTGACTTCTTTTCCGAGGGCGAGTTCCGCACGACTGCTATCCGGCAGGGTCGCCTCCACAACCGGTTCGCCGACGCTGACGTGTTGGCCCGACTGTTGGGCGAGACGGACGACGAGATTATCGAGTTCCTCCTCGCCGTAGACGACGTTCGACTCGATGTCGTTGTACTCGTCGTGATAAACGAACAGCGGCAGGTCGTAGCCGTCACAGGAGACGTCCTCGATGTGCGGGTCGTGCATGATTGGGTCGAGTTTGCCGAAGCCGCGGAACGCACGAAAAAGGTAGTAAAAGAGGCGATAGAACGTCACCGAATCGACTTCAACGCCGTACACCTCGAGCAGTTCACGGAGTTCGTCACGGAGCACGTTCTCCGCGGTTTGGCCGCCCATCTCCCGGCGGTAGATGAGCGATTCGCGCAAGTCCGAAAATAGTCGGTCGAGCAGTTCCGCCTCGAACTCGTTCAACTCGGGTTCGACCACGCAGTACAGATTGTCGTTCGCATCCACGTCGTAGTTGATGGAGACGAACGCGAACGGCGCATTCACCCAGTATCGTTCGACCTCCTCGTAGCCCGGAACGCCCGTAAACGTAATGAGCGACCCATCCTCCGTCGGATTGTATTCACCAACGGAAATCGTCGAACCGTGAAGAATCTCGACGGCGCGGCGAATCGTTCTACGGAACTCTCGGACGCGGGCGGTCAGTCCCTCTGTGTATATATCAGACATGTTTTATTGCTGTCTATGACGCGATTTCCGACGCTTCGTCGTCTAATTTCGTTTCGTATTGTGCGTGGTAGATATGTTTCGTCACGCTCATTGGAGTGTGACTACTTAAATCATGACTGGATAGTTTCAGTGTGGTATGATCGAACAAGTACTCTGATTTATATTTCGCATCGAAGCGAACGGTGGTTTGGGAACCCACGACGTAGCGTGTCGTCGCATGGCGTTACGTTCATGAGACGCGAGAACGTAGATGGGTATACGGAATGAGGCGCGACTACTTCACATTAGATGTCGAAAATATAGATTGGGCTGATGCGGACGGAACACCGCGTAAGCCGACGGTAATCATCGATTTCGAGGGGCCGTCTTCGACGCTCCGCGAGCGCCTCACGGGTCTCGACGGCGAACTGCTCGACGCCGACGAGACCGACGTGACATTTCGCTTGCAGGCGAATCTGGACGACCCGGATGCGACCGGCGTGGTGAGCGTGACGAATCGAACGACCGGAGATTTTATCCTTGAACTTAACGAGGACGCGGACGACGTTCTCAAGTTCATTCGTGCCGCTCGCGCGTACGGCGACGAGTCGGACGAAGATGACGGACGCTATCACGTCGATATCGCCATCAACGGCGACCACGTCGTCGAATACGACAAAAGCACGTTTCTCGTCTACAACCGCGAAGGGAATCTCCTCCGCCAACACAGTCTCATCCCGAGCGGTGTCGAACTGTAGTCCGTCGGCCGTTTCTTTTTTGCGTCAGAACCACGGCGTGATGACGCCCGCCATCACGGCCGCGACGTAGAGTCCGACGAGTACTGAAAGGACGATGATGAGTCCGAGAATGTAATCGAACACGCCCCTCGGAGTCGTCAACTTCGGCAGGTTCATGTCAACCGCTACGACGAAGAGACGCATATTGTTATTGGGAGGAAAGGGAAATCGAGGTAACCTAAGTAGCCGCGAGCGAATCCAACCGTATGAATCTGTTCGGAACCGCGGGAATCCGCGGCGACGTCGTTTCCCGCGTGACGCCCGAACTCGCGCTCGCAGTCGGGCGGTCGGCGGGAACGTCGGGAGAAACGTTCGTGGTCGCCCGCGACGGGCGCGAAACTGGTGCCGCACTTGCCGCCGCGATGGAAGCAGGATTGGAAAGCGCGGGCGCGAACGTCTGTCGTGCGGGTCAGCTTCCGACCCCTGCGCTGGCGTTCGCCTCGCAGGGACGAAACGGCGTCATGCTCACCGCGAGTCACAACCCGCCGACCGACAACGGAATCAAACTGTTCGACGACGGGCAGGAGTACGACCGCGAGGCCGAGCGCGACGTGGATGCGGGTGTCGAGGACGAAACACCACCGCGTCCGTGGAACGAATGGGGCGACAGCACGCGCGTGGAGGTTCTCGACTACTACCGGGACGCAGTCATGGAGTACGCTCGCGAACACGGCGCACCCCTCGACGGCGTTCGAATCGCGGTAGACTGCGGAAACGGAATGGCCAGCGTGGCGACGCCGCAAGTCCTCCGCGCGCTGGGTGCGAAGGTCGTCACGCTCAACGCGAACGTAGACGGCCATTTCCCCGGACGGCCGAGCAAGCCGACCCCGGAGACGCTGACCGATTTGACCGCGTTTACCACCAACGGCGATTTCGAATTCGGACTGGCCCACGACGGCGATGCGGACCGAATCGTCCTCGTGGACGGAAACGGTGACGTGGTTCACGAGGACACGGTCGTCGCGGTTCTCGCGGAACACTACACTGAAAAAAGCGATGCAGACGACCCGGTCGTCGTCACGACGCCGAACGCCTCGGCGAGAATTGACGAGCGCGTTCGGGAGGCGGGTGGCCGAGTCGAACGCGTTCGACTCGGCGCGCTTCACGAGGGAATCGCGTCGGCCCTCGAAGACGGAGACGACGGAACGGAAATCGTTTTCGCCGCGGAACCGTGGAAGCACATCCACACCCAGTTCGGCGGCTGGATCGACGGCGTTGCCAGCGCGGCGGTGCTCGCCCGACTCGTCGGCGATGCCGGTGGAATCGATGCCCTTCGTGCCGACGTAAATGAACGTCCGTACCGAAAAGTAAGCATCAGCTGTCCGGATGCCGCGAAGGCGGGAACCATGGAGCGATTGGAGACGACCGTACCGGAACGATTCCCGGAAGCAACCGTCCGAATCGAACACGGCGTTCGGGCCGAACTGACGGATGGGTCGTGGGTGCTCGTTCGACCGAGTGGAACCGAACCATACGTCAGAATTTACGCCGAAAGCGAAAACGTGGACGGATTGGTTAGCGAGGCGAAAGACCTCGTTGCGTCTGCCGTTTCGGCGACGAAAGAATAGTTATTCGAGCGGCTCAAACAGTTATTTTCGCACTTACACGCGTGAAGCGACGCGTTTATCACAAATAAATTGTAGAATTACGCATAGATGACGAAAATTGACAAACAGCGGCGTAAACTGATGGTGACTGGCGGTGCAGTCGGTGTCGCCGGTCTCGCTGGCTGTATCAGCAGTCCGAATGACGGCGGAGGCGACGGCGGAAACGACGGAACGGATGACGGAAACGGGGACGATTCCAGCGCGGAAAGCGATGTCAGCGTCGGCATGGTATACGCAACCGGCGGTCTGGGCGACAACTCGTTCAACGATATGGCCCACACCGGCATCCAGCAAGCGGAGCAAGAACTCGGCGTCAGCTACAAGAACGTCGAACCGAGCTCGCCGAGCGACGTGGAAGGACAGCAGCGACGGTTTGCGCAGTCCCAAAACCACAACCTCATCTGCTGTATCGGATTCGTTCAGACGAGTGGCCTGGTAAGCAACGCACAACAGTTCCCCGACCAGAACTTCATGCTCGTAGACAGCGTCGCCGAGAAGGAGAACGGCGACCTCATCCAGAACGTCTCGAACTACGTGTTCAAAGAACACCAAGGCTCGTTCCAAGTCGGCCATCTCGCCGGACTACTCACCCAACAGGAGTTCAGTGCGGCCGATAGCGCGACGAAATCCGGCGAGACGGTCGTCGGATTCGTCGGCGGCGAGGAAGTCCCCCTCATCAAGAAGTTCGAAGCGGGATACAAGGCCGGAGTCGCACACGCGAGCGAAGACGTCGAAGTCCGAACCGCATACGCCGGTGCGTTCAACGACCCCGTCGCGGGGAAGGAAGCCGCGGTCTCGATGTACGAAGACGGCGCAGATATCGTCTACCACGCTGCCGGAGGGACCGGAACTGGTGTGTTCGAGGCGGCACAGCAGAAAGGCCTGTTCGCAATCGGTGTGGACAGCGACCAGTCGAAAGCGGAGGGGACGGCGCAGTTCAGCAACGTCATCCTCGCGAGCATGGTCAAACACGTTAACGAAGCCGTGTTCCAAGCGACCAAGAACGTGGTGGACGGCAATTTCAAAGGCGGCTCCGTCAACAACCTCGGTCTGGAAACAAATGGCATCGAGGCCGTGTACGGCGCAGACCTCGGTTCGGAGATTCCGGACGACGTGAAATCGAAGCTCGAAGAATCCCGCAAAGCAATCGTCGATGGCGACATCGAAGTGCCAACGACGGTAGACGAATAAGCGTAAATCCGCGCGTTTAAACAGGTAGAATGGAAATCCAGATTCAATGAGCCGGGCGGTATATCTCGACGGCATTACGAAACGATTCCCGGGAGTCATCGCAAACGATGACGTTGACCTCGCCGTGGAATCGGGTTCCATCCACGCACTTTTAGGGGAGAACGGCGCCGGAAAGACGACGCTAATGAACGTCCTGTACGGCTTGTACGAGCCGACCGATGGACAGGTCATCATCGACGGCGAACCCCACGACTTTGATTCTCCGCGGGACGCTATCGAGGCCGGTATCGGCATGATTCACCAGCATTTCATGCTGGTCGATACCCTCACGATTGCGGAGAACATCGTTCTCGGAAACGAACCCCGAAAGTGGGGCGGACTGGCAATGGACAGAAACCGCGCCAAAAGCGAGGTGCGCGAACTGAGCAACCGGTACGGCTTCGACGTTGACCCGAACGCGCTCGTCGAAGACGTGAGCGTGGGCGTTCAACAGCGCGTCGAAATTCTAAAAGCGCTGTATCGCGGTGCGGACGTACTCATCCTCGACGAGCCGACCGCAGTACTCACGCCGCAGGAAATAGACGACCTTCTCTCCGTTCTCGACGAACTCACGACACAAGGAAAAAGCATCATCTTCATCACGCACAAACTCGGCGAGGCGATGGACGCCGCCGACCAGATAACCGTCCTGCGAGACGGGAAAAACGTCGGGTCGGTAGACACCGACAACACCTCGCGCGAGGAGCTCGCGGAACTGATGGTCGGACGTGAGGTGCTCCTCGAAACCGAGAAAACGGCGTCCGACCCCGGCGACACCGTCCTTTCCGTGACGGATCTCAAAGTGACCGACGAACGGGACGTGGTGCAGGTGGACGACATCGGGTTCGAGATTCGAGAAGGTGAGGTGTTCGGCGTCGCGGGCGTGGATGGAAACGGCCAGTCCGAAGTTATCGAGAGCATCACCGGCCTCGAATCGCCGGATGAGGGGCGAATCGAGTTTTTCGGAGACGATATTTCCGAAACGAACCGACGTGAACGAATCGACTCGGGAATGGCTTACATTCCCCAAGACCGCCACGAACAAGGGTTGGTGATGGAGTTCGACCTCGTGGAGAATGGCCTGCTCGGCAGTCAGCGAACACAACCGTTCTCGAACGACGGTCGAATCGACTGGAACCGAACGCGAACGCACGCGGAGGACATCATCGATGAGTACGACGTTCGTCCGCCGAACGCCGACGCGAGTGCGGAATCGCTGTCCGGCGGCAATCAGCAAAAGTTCATCGTCGGGCGGGAGTTCTCCCGCGACCCCTCACTTGTCGTCGCGGCCCATCCAACACGTGGCGTGGACGTTGGAAGCATCGAATTCATTCACGACCGACTGCTCGATTTGCGCGCCGAGGGGAAGGCGATCTTCCTCGTCTCTTCGAAACTCGACGAGGTTCAGCAGCTCTCCGACCGACTGGCAGTTATGTACGAAGGCGAAATTATGGACGTTGTCGACCCGAACCACGTGACCGAAGAGGAACTCGGCCTGCTAATGGCGGGCGAACGACCGGAAAGCGCCCCCAGCATCGGAGGTGAGGCGCAGTGAGTTCGTGGCGGGATCGAGCCGAGCAATCACTCGGGCGACTCGTCGAGGCCTCCGCAGCCGAACGTATTTTCATCAGTCTCGCCGCGCTTGCGATGTCGATTCTTGTCGGCGGCGTTGTTATCCTCGTGTCGGGGTTCGTCGCAACCTGTTCCGAACCCTTCCTCGCACAGCGGATGCTCATCACCATTCCAGGAAGCGGTGGCTGGGGCGTCGAACTACCCCTTCCGGGGTCATTCTGCTACGATCCGATACAGGTGTACAAATACCTCTTCATCGGCGCGTTCGCCAATCCACAGCAGTTCTCGCTGATTCCGTTCAACCCGGCAATCGACCAGTACAGCCTGGCGAGTACGCTCAGGGAGACGTCGATGCTCCTGTTTACCGGATTAGCCGTCGCAGTCGCGTTCCGTGCCGGAATGTTCAACATTGGAACGCAGGGACAGCTCGTTCTGGGTGCACTCGGATCTGTCCTTGCCGTCCTTTGGACCGCACCCTACGTTCCGACCGGAATCGTCGGCGGTATCATCCTGATTCCGCTCGGCTTGGTTTCCGGTGCGCTGGTCGGCGGTATCTACGGCGCGATTCCCGGCGCGATGAAAGCCTACGCGGACGCAAACGAGGTAATTACGACCATCATGCTGAACTTCATCGCGACGGGCATCGCCTTCGTTCTCGTCTCCGAGTACTTCCAAAAGCCTGGCAGCGGAAACGTCGAAACGCGCTCGATTCCCGAGTACGCGACACTCTCTCCGACAGTGTTCCCTCGCGGGTCGTCGTTCTCGATTCTCGTTCTGCTCGGTGCGCTCGTCCTTGCAATCGGTATCTACCTGCTGTTGCACCGAACCGCGTTCGGATACGACCTCCGAACGAGTGGCATCCAACCGAAGGCGGCAGAGTACGGCGGCGTGAACGCGAAGAAAACGATGGTCTCCAGCATGGCGCTATCGGGTGTCATCGGCGGCATCGGCGGTGCGGTTTACGTGCTGATGATTCTCGGTCGATGGCAAACAGGAGTGCCCTCTTTCGGATTCGACGGCATCACGGTGACGATTCTGGCCGGGAACAATCCGCTCGGCGTTCCGCTCGCCGCACTGCTCTTTGGGATGCTCAAAAGCGGCAGTCTCACCATCGACTTCGCGCTCGGTGTTCCGAAGCAACTCGTCGGCGTCCTCCGTGGTCTCATCATTCTGTTCGTCGCCATGCCGGAGTTCTTCCGCATGATCGGCAAACGCTGGGTGACACCCGAAAGGCAGGGTGCCGTGGCGACGGATGGCGGCACCCCGACCGAGGGGGGTGAGAGCGATGAATAGCCGCGTTCGAATCGCCGGGCTGTCGATAGGTTCGGCTATCGTCATCGGCCTTCTCGGATTCCTCTTCCCGGGGAGTGCGCTGGGCCGACTCGTCGGCACTATCGATGGGAGCTACGCCAGTGCGGCGCTCCGATATACGGTTCCAATCGCCTTTGCCGCGCTCGGCGGAATCTTTGCCGAGAAGAGCGGGGTCATCAACATTGGATTGGAAGGGCTGCTCATCATCGCGGCGTTTACCGGTATCGCGGTTGCGGACACGATGGCAGGTGCGGCCGGTGCGACACAGACGACGCTCTGGCTCGGTTTCTTCGCCGCAGTGCTGGCGAGTACGCTCTTCGCGCTGCTGTTCGCCGTCGTCTGCATCGAGTTCAAGGCCGACCAAATCATCGCCGGACTTGCGGTGTGGCTCATCGCGCTCGGACTCGCACCGTTCGGTAGTAAAATCATCTGGGGCCGCGTCAACAGTCCGAGCGTCGGCACGCTAAGCAACTGGCAGATTCCGCTCCTTGCGGACATACCAGTCGTCGGGGCGATACTCTTCGACGCCAACCCGACGGTGTACATGCTCCTCGCGGCGGTTCCGCTCTCGTGGTTCGTGCTAAACGAAACTGCGTTCGGCAGGTGGGTGAAGGCCAGCGGAGAGAACCCGATGGCACTCGACACGGTCGGCGTGGATGTGCGGCGCGTTCGCTACGCGAGCGTCCTCCTCTCGGGCGTGCTAGCCGGAATCGGCGGCGCAGGGCTGTCGCTCGGACAGGCCGGACTGTTCAACGGAAGCGGCACCACGATGGTCGATGGCCGTGGCTGGATTGGCATCACGGCGTTCCTGTTCGGGAACTACAACCCGCTTGGTGCCTTCGGTGCGTCGTTCCTCTTTGCGAGCCTCGACGCGCTTCAAATTCGGCTCCAGCAGGTCGGCTTCCAACTGCCGAACGAACTCATCGGCATCATCCCGTACGTGACGGTTATCGTCGTGCTGGCGTTCGTCGGTCGAACCCGAATCCCGGATGCGGCCGGCGAACACTACGAATCCGGCGAAGAGTAGGGCGGTGGACGGTCTGAGGGAGGGGTGGTTTTTCGCTTCGGTTTCGTTTCTCGTCGAAACACAGCGATTTTGTTTCCGTATTGCTATAAAAACGTTCGCGGGCAAGGAAGATTGTAGATTTCGAAGTCGAATTGGAATCGGCAACCGGGGTAGAAAGGAGGATAACCACCGAGCAGTTAGCAAATCACGACCCCAAACACCGCCACCGCACCTCGTCCTCCCCAACCGACTCCTTCACTCTGTTCAGTCGTCCACCGTCAGAGATCAGCTCTGACGTGCCATTCGTTCGCTTCTTTGTCGCTCACGAAGACCTCGTGCGGGCGCACCTCTGGTGCGCCTTCGCGCGCCGGAAGGAAACCGAAATCAAATGTTCTGGGTTGTGAGTTTACCTTCGGATTTTATTTGAACCGTCGTCACACACTACTCCAGCATGGACGAACTCGTCGAGCAGGCACGCGAGGTACAGGAACAGGCGCATGTTCCGTACTCGGACTATCCCGTCGGTGCGGCGCTCAGAACCGTAGACGGAACCGTCTTCGTCGGCTGTAACATCGAGAACGCGAACTACAGTAACTCGCTCCACGCGGAGGAAGTCGCAATCGCCGAGGCGATAAAACAGGGTCACCGGGAGTTCGAACGACTGGCCGTGAGTTCCGCGCGACGGGACGGCGTTACTCCGTGCGGAATGTGTCGCCAGACGCTTGCGGAGTTCTGCGACGAGGCGCTGGAAGTGGTCTGTGATGAGGGTGACGGCGAGGCAACTACGTACACACTCGGCGAACTACTCCCGAACACGATTACCGAGGAGATGCTGGAATAATACCGCAACACACAGCGAAGCCACGACGAAGCACCTATTTTTCCGGCGACGAACCCACATGACATGGATGACAGCGAAGATCCGAACGCGGACGTCCAGTATCACATCGAAGTCGGAGAGGGCGACGTTGCCGACGCGGTGCTCCTCCCCGGAAATCCGGAGCGCGTGGATACGATAACGCAGTTCTGGGATTCCGCCGACGAAGTCGCCTATCACCGCGAATACCGAACCGCGACGGGAACCTACGAGGACGCGCCAATCAGCGTCACTTCGACCGGAATCGGCAGTCCGTCCGCCGCAATCGCGGTGGAGGAACTGGCGCGAATCGGTGCGGACACGTTCATCCGCGTCGGGTCGTGCGGTGCGATTCAACCCGAGATGAACGTCGGCGACCTCGTCATCACGACCGGCGGGGTTCGACAGGAAGGTACGAGCGACGAGTACGTCCGTGAGGAGTACCCGGCAGTCGCGGATTACGAGGTCGTTTCGGCCCTCGTCGCCGCCGCGGAACGACTCGGCTACGACTACCACACCGGAATCACCATGAGCGCGGATAGCTTCTACGCGGGACAGGGCCGCCCCGGGTTCGAGGGCTTCAGTGCGGAGGGCGGCGACGAGTTGGTCTCCCACCTGAAAAACGCGAACGTCAAAAACATCGAGATGGAGGCGAGCGCGATTCTGACGATTGCGAACATCTACGGCCTCCGCGCGGGTGCGGTTTGTTCGGTGTACGCCAACCGCGAAACGGGCGAGTTCCGAACCGAGGGCGAATCCCGCGCCGCGGAGACGGCCACCCTCGCAGTGAAACTACTCGCGCAGATGGACGAACAGAAGGCGGCGGCCGGTGTCGACCGCTGGCATCCGGGGCTGTCGCTGGATTAATCGGGACTGATCGTTTCCTCGTCGATGACCGTCTGATTCACCTCGTAAATCGACACCGACCCGGAGTGATGTACCTGCTCAATTCCAGGGAAGGTTCCGAACGCCGTTCTGCCGTACTGCTGTCGCTCGCGCGGACCGTAGTAGATGTATTTGACGTCGTATTTATCGAGCGTGTTGGCGCGCGTAGACCACTCCGTGCTCGATCTGAAAATCAGTTCCACGTCGCGTTGTCGCTCCGCGTAGGCCGGTTGCCCGCGATAGATTCGCTCCTGATACCAGCCGAGAACGGTCGGAACGCCGGTGAGCGACGACGCCGGACTTCCCCACTGGTAGGGCTGTCCCTGCGCGGAAACGATGTGCGGTCGACCCTCTCTTTCGTTTAGCCATTCGATTGCACCGGCCTCGTCTCCGTGCGTCGTCCAGATGAACGCCATTCCGTCGAGCGACGGGTCGTCCGCGCGATGAACCGGTTTCTCCGACCCGACGTGTTCGCCGAGAGCAAACGCGCCGTAGACGGACGTCGAGAGCACGAGGAGACAGACGAAAACGACCATTCCGGCCCGGCGAGAAATCGGCGGAGGGGGCGTTTCCGCCGATTTGAGCCTCGTTTTTGCAGTGTATCCAGGTACGGAATCCGTCGCGAGTCGGGCCAACACGACCCCGACGCCGACGGCCCAGAACACCCAGACCTGCATGTAAACCTTGAATACGGTGTTGAACCGGCCAGCAATCGCGTTGTCCTGCACGTAGACGAACTCGACGAGGAGGACGAGGCCCGCGCCCGCGACCAGCAAAACCGTCTCGAAGCCGAGGTTTGAGTCCCGACGGAGGAGAAGCCATCCCGCCACGAGAAGCGGGGCGACCAGCACCACCGCCGCAAAGCCGCTCTGCCAGCCGAACAACAGGAGGAGTCCGCCGAGGATGCCGAGTCCTACTGCGTCGTTTTCGGGCCATTCGATGTGGCTTCCGAGATAAAGTGCGAACGCGAGGAGAAACGCGCCGTGAACGACGAGCAGTTCCACGAAGCTACTCCTGTCGGGGAAAAAGCCGATGCTCCTGGTGCTGGCCGACCCGAGCAGGATGTTCACTACGAACGGCCCGGCCCAGATAAACGCCAGCGCGCCGACAACAATGGTAATCGCCAGTGAAACACCCGTTCTGTCGAATTCGTCTGCGAGTGTGAATCGATTCTCGGACAGTCGCGTAACGCCGGGGACGAGCGTCGCTGGATGTTCCTCGGCGAAGGTGAGCGAGAGCCAAACGATGCCGAGTGCGGTCGGGAAACTCCAGAAGCTAATCGTGCCGAGAAACGCGACGACCGGCGGAAGTACGCCGAAGACGAGCAGTTGTCGCCACCGAGTTTCCGTGTGGGAGCGATATATCGCGTAGCCGAGCGCGGTGACGAACAGTAAAAACGGCTGTCCCATCATGTGAGCGTGCAGGTCGCCGTTGATGTACGCGAAGAGGGGGAACTCGTTTATGGCGCCGACCATCACGCGGCTGGCTTCCCAGTACCAGAACTCCATCGGTTCGAGTGGAAAGTCCGTCGGTCGCATCTCCAACGGAGTTGCGATGGTTTTGACCAACACCCTCGGAAACGCGTTTGCGAGCAAGCGAAGAGGAGTGAAGACGTTGCCAGCGAAGCCGACGAAAAATCCGGCGAGAAGGCCGGCGAGACGTGACGACGTTCTGTAACGGTCGGCCACCGCCCGCGCCAGTCCGTAGGCCGTGCTGACGAGCATTCCGTAGAATCCGGCGAGCGCGAGATTGTAGCTGAACTTCGGTGCGGTCCCCGTGAGTTTCGTCAAAATCGCGGCGACGAGGTGACCGCCGTAGTAGTAGCGAACCGGTTCGCCCGCGAACCACATGTCCTCGGGCGGGAGTTCGGGAGCGCGCATGAGCGATTTCAGCAGCCCGAAATCGAGGAACTTCTCGCCGCCGGTCGCCACGATTCCGGGGTCGACGGCCCGGACGAGGACGAGGAATCCGAATGCGGCGGTAAACACGGCCATCGCTTCGGCGTACCCGCGGAGGTCGATTTCGGGGGTATGCCTCGTGAGAAGTGCAGAAGGAATGACGAGAGCGAGAACTGCGACGGCGACGACGGTAGTGTCGAACGCGAACTGCCCGAGCCAGTACGTGATGAGAGTAAGTATCGTCAGCGAAACCGGCAGTGCGAACGTCGCTCCTCGGTCGGGAAATCGGGAAAATAGCGCGGCGGCAACTGGAAGGCCGCCAAGCGCGAGGGCATAGTAGACGGCCAGCCAGAGACCAATAAGCGCGAACTCCATCTCTGCCTTTGTGCGTGTGCCAGAACGATATACGTCTTGGGGTCGTTGTGTCTCGAAATCATGAATCGAATCGTATATTTTCAATTGGGCAGTAAAATTGCGGTACAAAACCGCATACGGCTAGTGAATCACAACCCTTAACTACCGGACGGCATTACGATGATACAGCGGGATGGGATAGCCAGGAGATTCCGGCGGGCTCATAACCCGCAGATCGGTAGTTCAAATCTACCTCCCGCTATTTTTGAAAAATTAACTCCGGTGAGGGTTGTTTCCGCAATTTTCACGGTATTCGAATCTCTCGTCCGCTACTTCGGAACGTTCTGCTTTCGACGTTTTCGGTCGGAAGGCTATGAACGTTCGAAGACCAGCAGAGGAGAGCAAGCAGGTGCTTCCGGGGCCATCCGGTTTATTGATACGGACGCGTTAGTTCGGCCCATGACATCCGTCCTGTTCGTAGTCAGCGAAGAAGGATACTGGGGCGAAGAATGCATCGATCCGCTTCAGACACTTTCGGATGCGGGCGCCGACATAACCGTTGCGACGCCGAGCGGTTCGAAACCGGTCGTGGACGAGCGCTCCATCGACCCCGAGAACGTCGGCGAGGAAACGGCGAACCGAGTCCGCGAGGCACAGGAGAGCGACCAACGACTGCAAAATCCGATGCCCATCGCGAATGCGGACAGCGATATGTACGATGCGGTGGTGTTCCCCGGCGGTCACGGAACGGAGTGGGACGTAAATCAGGACAGACACGCGCGTCGGTTGCTTCGGAACGTCGTTGAGGGCGAAGACGGAAAAGCGCTCGTCGTCTGTCACGCGGTCGGACTGCTGGCGTTCACCCGAAACAGAGACGGAAAGTTCCTCGTCGCAGGATGCGACGTGACCGGTTTCCCGAACGAGTGGGAGGACGGAATCGTCGACGACCACGACCGCATGCCGGATGGCCGAAAGCTCCCCTACTGGGTCGAAGACGAAGTGAAGGCGGCAGGCGGTAACTGGGATGCTGAACTCGATTCGGACACCAGCGTCCGGATAGACGGTGATTTGCTCACCGCACGCGGCCCGGAGTCGTCGCACGCGGCGGCGACCACGCTTCTCGAAGTGCTCGGCGTCAAGTGACTCGATAGACGATTCTCGAACGACTGAACGGTCAGCAGAAAACGGACGATTTATACCAGTTTCGTTCCCAGTAGCAACGGAATGTTGGGAACGCGCGGCGTCGTGGGGGTTATGGCGGGAGTTACGATGGTCGTCGCCATCGCCGCTTTTCGCTCCGGACGGAAGCCGCTAGGACTCTGGCTGTTGACCGCCGGGTTTTTCATCGCGAGCATCTGGTCGGCGTTGAGCGTCTACTGGACCCAGGAGAACACGGGGGTGCTCTCATCGGAGTCCCATCTCATGCTGGGAACGACCGCGGTCGCCGGAACGATATACTACTGGATGTTAGCCAGAGAAGCTGCTAGTGAACAGTAATGATAATTTATCATACCTCACCCATTTCCATTATAAATCTCTGAGACTGGTTTAGATCCGCTTTCATCTGTTATAATGCTCTCAAAACTAAAAGATTTCAGCAATCAGTAGTTTTAAATACATCTTCTACAAGTCTTTGGTATGCCACGGCGACGCAACCGAAGTGGTACAGACGAAAGCCGACGGAACTTCCTAAAGGTGAGTGGGGCTGGTGCTGTTGCTCTCTCCCTTGCTGGCTGTTCTGGTAATAACGACGACCCGGAGGGCACCGGTACGAGCGGTGACGACGGAACGACCGAAGGCGTGAACACCGTCAACGTCGACCCGGAAAATATCACACCGGGTGGAACGCTCCGCTACGGTCTGCCTGAAGCTCCCGACAGTCCGAGTATCATACTGGCCAGCAGTGTGTATTCTGCGGTCGGACTCAGCCCGGTCTACAACTATGGTGTCTCCCAAGACCCCGTAACGTTCGAGGTCAAACCCAGTGTTTTCACCGACTGGGAACTGCAAAACGGGGACAGCGAAAAGCCGGACATCTACTTTAACGCGCGCTCGGACGGGTTGGAGTGGAACGACGGTGAGTCGTTCAAGACGGAAGACATCCTGTTTTCCTACCAGTTCATGCTCGACAACGAACCGGGCGAGTTCTCGGTTTGGAACGATTACGAGAAAATCGAGGAAGCGAGCAACGACTGGGACTTCCACATCAAGCTGTCCCGACAGGTCGGTGTGTGGGATTCGAAGGTTCTCGGCTACGTTCCGATGCTTCCCAAACACAAGTGGGAGGATGTCGATTACCAGAACTACAACCCGATGGACGAAAATGAGGAGGGGCCGGTCGGGACCGGACCGGGTAAGCTCGTCCAGTACAACCCGGACACGTCGATGCAAGTTAAGTTCCGACGCGATTACATCGAGAACACGTACGCGCTCAACGACCTCGACTGGATAAAAGAGCACCAATCGCTTCTCCACGGCGGCCCGTTCCTCGACGGCGTGAACTTCAAGGTGTACGGCGGCATCGCACCCATGACACAGGCGTTCATGAACGGCGACATCGACACCCACTACGGAACCCTCGACGTTTCGAGCATTCCGAAGGCGCAAAACCAAGACGGTCTCGGTCTCGTTAAGGGATTCGACAGCGGTTTCGCTTACTACGGTTTCAACCTCCGACGCCAACCGCTCGACGACGTGGCGTTCCGCCAGGCGATGGCGTTCATGTGGGACGAACAGTTCTGGGTCAAATCCCTCAAAGGCGACTTCGTTATCAAGGGCGACTACGCACAGTCCCCCGGTTACAAGGGCGTCCGACCCGAGACGGTCTTCGGCGGCGAACTGCTGACCGCTCCGGAGACAGAAGCGTTCAACTTCCGCGGTGTGGAAGGACAAGGAAAGAAACCCGACGTGGAAGGGGTTCGAAAGTTCCTTACCGACGGCCAGGTCATCAGCAAGTCCGGCACGTACGCGGGTCAGGAGTTCCCCGGCACGTTCTCGGGTGTCGAAGCCAGCCAGTCGGAAGCCAAGTACAACTACACGTTCGAATCCGTTCAATCGCAGGCGCTCAAGGACGCGGACGTCGAAGTGGACAAGGAGATTCGAATCGACGGTCAAACCGTTCCGGAGATGATGGACGGCGACGCGATTACCATCTTTATCGACCCGCCGAGCGAGCAGCCGGATGAAGCGGAAGCCATCCAGCAGTGGGCGGGCAATCTCCACCGAATCGGCATCCCGGTTCGCACCGAACCGATTGCGTTCAACACGATGTCCGGCAAGGTGTACAACGAGGAAGACTTCGACGTCTACCCGATGGGCTGGGGCGGAACCAGTGCGTACGGTATCTCGCTCCACTCGTTCTTCCACTCCGAGAACGCGGGCGACGACACGGAACAGTTCGCTTACAATTCCACGGGATACGGTGTCGGCGACAGCGGTGCCGACGACCTCCTTTCGGACGCGTACAGCGAAACCGACCCCGAAGAGCGTGCAAAGAAGTTCGCACGAGCGATGGAGAAAATCTACCTCGACATGCCGTACATGCTTCGTGACTACGAGAAGTATCGCTGGCCGATGAACACGGCTAAATTCGGCGGCTTCGTCGAGAACATCGTCGACCCCGCCTACGCGAACTGGAGCACCGAGTACGGTAACATGTTCCTCAACGACAACTTGAAAGAGTAATAACAGGGTCTACGACCCTCGTTGCCGGTTTTTCACCGATCAGTTGGGGGTTAGGTTGAATTTAGTACGTAGCCAGTACGAGAATCACTATATTGATAATGAATGTGTACCATGCATGGCATGGATACACAATAGTAAGCGATATGGTAAACAGCATACCGAAATTAATAGTTAGCAAACAATGAGTAGGATTAGCACACGCTATCTCGCAAAGCGCCTCGTAGTCTCCTACCTGACTCTGCTCGTGATTATGACGATTCTATTCGTTCTCGTCCGGAGCATGCCGGGGTCGTTTATCACGAACATGATCACACCGGAGATGCACCCGTCGCAGGTCGAACGTCTCCGCGAGATTTGGGGACTCAACGAGCCGCTGTGGAAACAGTACACGAACTTCATGGTAAATTACCAGACGGGAGAGTTCGGGCGCTCCCCGATGCATAAAGAACCAGTTTGGGATGTCATCATTCGCCGACTGCCACGCACCCTCATTCTATTCGGTGCAGGGTTCGTCGTCGCGTACACCGTCGGTCCGCTCGTCGGCATGTATCTGGGATGGTGGCGCGGTACGAGTAAGGATAAAATTATCTACACGTCCGGCCTGACGATGTACTCCATGCCCGCGTTCTGGATTGCATGGCTGTTCATCTGGCTGTTCCACTTCGAACTCGGATGGCTGAAAAGCACGTACATGGTCGACCAGTTCGGGGTGGCCGATTGGACGCCGTGGCTAGCGATGACGAACATCTTACATCATATCGCGTTACCGCTGTTTAGTATCGCGTTCGTGGGGTGGGTCGGAGCCATGCTCGTCATGCGCCCGTCGATGAACAACGTCACGGGGGAGGACTATGTCTTTCTCGCGAGAGCCAAAGGCCTCAGCGAGCGCACCGTGATGATGAAGCATGCGGCCCGCAACGCGCTGATTCCAGTCGCAACGCAGGCAATCGTCGGATTGGCGTTCCTCATCGACGGGAGCGTCCTCATCGAGAGCGTGTTCAGTTGGCCCGGCATCGGGAAACTGCTGGTCGGTGCGGTGTTAGAACAGGACTATCCGGTCACGCAGGCCGCGTTCTTCATCCTCGCAGTCCTCATCATCGTCATGCGATTGGTGACCGACATCGCCTACACGTATCTCGACCCGCGAATCAAGTTCGGGGAGAATTCATAAATGTCAACACAGTCTGAAAACGCGTCAGCGGTCAGTTCGGTCAAGGAACGGTGGGAGCCGCGTATCGAGCGTTTCAAGCGGGGATGGAGCCGATACACACAGCACAAGATGGGCGTTCTCGGAATGCTCATCTTGGTGATGTACATCCTGTGGGCGCTCTTCCCGTCGGTGTTCGCGCCGCACAGTTTGGAGTGGCGAGCGTTCATCGGAAACGACCAGTACGCGTACCTAACACCCCAGATGAGACAGCAACTGCCACACCCGCCGGCGTTCGGCGACCCGTTCTTCGCACCGCTCGGAACGAATAAATCCGGGGAAGGTGTTCTAACGCTGCTCGTCTACTCGGCAAAGAACGCACTCTACATCGGCTTCGCCGCCGGAATCCTGTCGAGTTTGGTGGGCGTTCCGCTTGGCCTCATCAGCGGTTTCTACGGTGACACGTGGATTGACGAGACTATCCAACGTATCGTCGACGTGATGTACGGGATGCCGTTCCTCCCGTTCCTCATCGTCCTCGTTGCGATTCGGGGAATCACGACGACGAACATCATCCTCGGCATTGCGATTACGTCGTGGCTCAACAACTGCATCCTGATACGCGGGGAGACGCTTTCGCTCAAGGAACGAGCGTACGTCGAGTCAGCACGAGTCGCTGGTGCTAGCGACACCCGAATCGTCTTCCGGCACATCCTGCCGAACGTTCTCCCGCTCGCGTTCGTGTTTCTGGCACAGGACGCCGCGGTGGCGATTCTCGCACAGGCATCGCTCGCGTACCTCGGTCTGGCGGATTTCACGGCCAACTCGTGGGGAATGATGATCGAGAACGTGAAATCGCACAATCACATATACGACGCGCCGTGGTGGCTGATTCCGCCCGGACTAGCAATCACGTCCATCGCCGCGGCGTTCTACTTCATCGGATTCTCGGTGGAGGACGTTGCCAACCCACAGGAGTAATGATATGTCACTACTAGAAGTAAACGACCTTCGTGTTCGCTACGACGCCGGAGACAAGCAGGTTCACGCCGTCGATGGTGTCACGTTCAACGTCAACCACGGCGAAACCTACGGTCTCGTCGGTGAATCGGGGTGTGGAAAAACAACGTTAGCCAAGTCGCTCATCCACCTGCTCGACTCGAACGGATACGTCGAGAGTGGTGAAATCTGGTTCGACGGAACCCTTCCCGAATGGGAAGACGAAAACGGAAACGCGCGACAGGAGATAATCAACGACGACCGATACCCGGTCAGAGCGGACGGGAAAACCGACCTCGCAAAACTGGACAACCAACAGATTCGAGACGTTCGATGGCGGGACATCGCGCTTATTCCACAGAGTGCGATGAACGCGCTCAACCCGGTGTACAAAGTCGGTGACCAGATTACGGAAGCAATACTGCGTCACGAACCGGGAACATCCGTGGAGGAAGCGGACGCACGCGCCCGCGACCTCATCGAACGCGTCGGTATCGAACCCGACCGCGCGGACGATTACGCTCACCAGTTCAGTGGCGGAATGAAACAGCGCGCCGTCATCGCAATGGCGATGGCGTGCAATCCGGATTTGCTCATCGCGGACGAACCGACGACGGCGCTCGACGTTATCATTCAAGACCGTATCCTCGAAGAGCTCGAAGCGCTCCAAGAGGAGTTCAACGTCGCAATCCTCGTCGTGAGCCACGACGTCAGCGTCATGGCCGAAATCTGCGACAAACTCGCGGTGATGTACGGCGGGAAGATGATGGAGAGCGGTCCGATGGGAGAAGTTCTCAACAACGCCGCAAACCCGTACACGCTCGGGTTGAAAAACTCGTTCCCAACGGTCGAAGAAGCACAGCAGGAACTCATCTCGATACCGGGATCGCCGCCGACGCTGCTCGACCCGAACGATGGCTGTCGGTTCGCACCGCGCTGTCCGTTCGTCGTGGACGAATGTCACTCGGCACACCCACCGGGATACGACGTCGAAAAGGCGGGAGGGGGACGGCGAACGGAAGCGATTTCTCCCGATGTGCACCGGTCGGCTTGCTATCGAATTGACGAACTCGAAACGATGCGCACTGAAGCGAAAAAGGAGAAAACATGGCATCAGAACACGACGCAGACCCACTAGTAGAAATCGAGAACGTCTCGAAGTTGTTCGACCTGTCGCAGGGTGTCGTCGACCGACTACTCGGGAAGGAACCACAGCCAGTTCGTGCAGTCCAGAACGTCGACCTCACCATCAACCGCGGCGACATCATGGGTATCGCTGGCGAATCCGGCTGTGGAAAGACTACGCTCGGAAAACTGCTGGTGAAACTCTACGACCCGACGGAGGGGACGATTCGCTTCGACGGCAGGGACGTAACCAAACTCTCGCGCGAGGACGAACGGGTGTTCCGTCAGCGCGTCCAGATGATATTCCAAGACCCGTTCGAGAGCCTGAATCCGCGGATGACGGTCTTCCAATCCGTCGTCGAGCCGTTGAAGATAAACGACATCGGAGACGGATACCGAGACCGAAAGGAGCAGGTCGTCGAGGTGCTAAACGACGTGGGACTCTCGCCCGCCGAGGCGTATTTGAACGAGTTTCCGAAGGAACTCTCGGGCGGAGAGCGCCAGCGTGTTGCGATTGCGCGCGCGCTGGTCGTCAATCCGGATTTCGTCGTCTGCGATGAACCTGTGTCGATGCTCGACGTGTCGATTCGA
This sequence comes from Haladaptatus pallidirubidus, assembly GCF_020700235.1. Taxonomy (GTDB): domain Archaea; phylum Halobacteriota; class Halobacteria; order Halobacteriales; family Haladaptataceae; genus Haladaptatus; species Haladaptatus pallidirubidus. The sequence goes on from NZ_CP085301.1 coordinate 3,500,775, forward strand.
GCGGGCGTGCTGAATCTGATGAAAGAATTACAGGACGAGTACGGGCTGACCTATCTGTTCATCAGCCACGACCTCTCCCTTATCCGATACATGTGCGACCGAACGGCAATCATGTACCTCGGAGACATCATCGAGCAGGGATCGACGAGCGACGTGGTGACGAAATCGAAACACCCCTACACGGAGGCGTTGTTCGACGCGGTGCCGGAAATCGAACCCGACGCGGAACGACACCGGGCGAATGTCACCGGCGAGGTTCCGGATCCGCGAAACCCGCCGAGTGGCTGTCGATTCCACCCGCGATGCGCGAAGATCATTCCGCCGGAGGACTGGACGGGGAGTCAAGATGCGTTCCGACGAGCGTTCCAGTTCAAGCGCCGCGCGGCGATGGATGACCTCGAAGTCGAAGAGATCGACGCCAACGAACAACGGTCGGCGGTTGACCAACTGCTCGCATCCGGGCTCACGTTGGAACTCCCCGAGGAACACCGTCACGAAGCCGAGAGCAAGGGTACAGTCGATGTGAATGCACTCGATATGCCTCGACGAGCCGAGAACGCACTCCGGTCTGCCGCCCGTGATCTCATCGAGGGGAACGAAGAAGACGCCATGGAGCAACTCAATAGGGAGTTCCAAACGGTGTGCGAACAGCGCCATCCGGAACTCCGGCAGTCGGGAGACCAAATTGCAGCCTGTCATTTGTTCGAATCCTCGGCTTCGAACCCGGAAGCGGTCGCACCGGACGCGTCCGACTGAGCGTCATCGACACGGCCATTTTACTTTCTGCTACCGAGGGAAACTCTTACAGTACTGATACGCATAACTATAATCACATCTTTATGTCGAATTTACGTACTCGCTTTGCCTCCCGGCCGAAACAACCGCTTCTCGTCGGTGCAGTCGTCGTCACGGCGTGGTTGTTCGTTCCGACCATGCAGGGCCACCTCGCAACGATGAACAGTGGGAGCGTCGATGTGGCGGCGACGGAGTACACCGTTTCGGACGACGGCGAACACCTGTCCACGACGCTCCAGATACGCAATCCAACGAGACGAGACATCGTCTTTTCCAGCGGCATACTCCACGCACACGATGGAGACGTGCAGTTAACGGACGGAACGACAACCTCGCTCGACGGAGTCCGTATTCCTGCCGGCGAAACGGTCGAGACGACGATACACATCGACTTGAATTCGGAGCAGTCGTCCGAGGCGAAGACCGCAATCGAATCAGAGTCAGTGACGCTCTCGGGAACGATTCGAGGCGAAATCGGAGAAAAGGGCGTTTCGATACCAGTTACAACCGGGGAAGGTCAATGACCGAGACGGCGAACGAATGGGCGTCTGATAGCGCCCAAGGCAATCAACAACGTCGATACTGGCTGTCGATACTCTCAAAAGGTCTCGTAACCGGCGTAATGGGGGGAATCGGCGCGTTTACGTACAACATGTCCGAGCTGATGGTTGCGTCTATAGACCCACAACTGGTTCTAGGTATCACCGCGCTCGCGGGGGTGTACGCACACCTGCTCGCGAACGGTCTCCGAGAGAGCATTCGCGTCGGACTCGTCGGCTTCTTTACCGGGGGCTTTACGCTGGTCGGCGTGTGGCTCGCCCCGCTGTGGATTCTACCGTACACCGCTGGCGCACGCGACATACTGCTTCCGAAGGTGGCCGGAACCGCGGTCACCGCCGCGATTATCGTCTACTCGGCGGTGTTCCTCGGCGCGTATCTCTCGGCGCTGACTATCGACGCATACGCCTCAACGTAAGGGTTTTGTTCTGTGCGTTTGTAGACGCGTCTGTGTCGAAAGACGTTCCCACGCGCGAACGCTCGGTTCGCGAACGTGGCACATTCGCAAATCACGGCGACGATCCGACGCTGGCAAGTTATCTCTCGTCGCTTTTCTTACTACTTTCGGTGCCGTCGTTCATCTTGTTGGCATACGGCGGCTACTGGTACGGCCTGTACGAGTACGGGACGATACTCTCCGTGTTCGGCGGCCTTCTCGTCGGGTCGATTGCGCTCACGTTCACCGTCATGCACGTCGTAACTCGATAGCGTCAGAAGCCGCTGTTTCGCAGGGACAGATAGAACAGGACTCCCATCGCCGCAACGAGGAGTCCTAGCTCCAATCGAGTGGGCGATTGCCCGCCGGAGATGAAAAACAGTAGCAGGCTCGATATGCTAAGCAGTACCGCAAGGGAGAAGAGCAGTATCGTTAGATTCGTCTCGTCGGTCAACCAGTAGAAAACCAAGTCTCCGATATTATCCATGGTGGCCTAAAAGAGCATATCTTCGTAGACACACTCGACCGGTTCGAGGACGAGTTGAAGCGCGAGCGTGTATGTCGTGAGTGCGAGTTTCGAATCGGCGGTGAACTCCGTCGCCTCGTCGCGCCATTCGGCGACGCTGGCGGCGAACCTGACGTGGGAATCGTGAACCGTCATGAGCCATTTCGTTGGGAGTTCGTCGTGATTCCCCTTATATGTCACCCGAAAGAGGTACTTAAACGTCGCATCGGTTCGACCGCTAATATCTTCTCCTGCCTGTAGTTCGGGGAACTGCGGTGTTCCGAACAACTGTGTGAGCCGATAGTACGGGATGCCGATGTTGTCGGTTCGCGACGCGTCACGGTCGCCGCTGATGTACGCGACGACGTTCAGGTCGTCGCGTTGGCGAACGTTATCCTCGACCAACAATTCGCCGTCCGCTCTCCGGGCCTCGATTTCCGTCTGAGGAATTGGCTCGACGACGACGTCTTGAAGCTCGCTGAAATCCGGTGCGTCGGGGTGGTTTCGGATGTCCATAGCTTAGTAAGCGAAGTAGTTGAATCCACGCCAGCCAGCGTAGCCGAGGCCGATGAAGGCGACGCCGGTAGCGAGAACGATGAGCGATTCACCCGTACTCATCGTACTCTCCATCTGCGGAATCAGTTTAAAATACAGCGATATTCCGAATAGGACGTATATGTATCCGATAATGACACCCAACAGAGCCACGGTTATCGACAGTAGCCCGACTGGGCCACGAAGTGGCCGTGGAACACTATTTTTCAACGCCATGGTTTGTGCTACTGTGGCACAAGCATAAAACTTCTGCAACGAGCCTTACTCGTCTTTGTCTGCGTCGCGTTCCCGTGCTTCGAGATTCTCCAAACCGTCGCCGGAGATGGGCGACATCCGCTCGTCGAATTCACCGTCGTTCGGTTCCTCGTTGGCTTTCGCCGCCGCATCTCGCCCGGCGAAGTAAGCGGAGACGAACCTCTCTTTGTTCTCCCGCAGGGTGTAGCCCACCCAGATTAAGACGAGACCGGGAACCACCCGGAAAACGGACGCTGGCGAGGTTATCCCATATCTGCTCGTAACGACAGTCCCGTTGAGCGCGTCACCGACGAGAAGCGCGCCCGTCACGAGTGTGAACGTCGAAACCATCGCCAAGAACTGACGGGAGAACATCTCACCCGTCGCCGTGTTCGTCCTCGATGACGACTTCGCCGTCCACCACGTCTACGTTGATGAGCGTCTTGACCTGATAGTCGGTGTCATCCAGTTCGTTCGCACCGACCTTCTTAATGACGGCGCACACGTCGACGACTTCCGCGCCGATGTATTCGAGCGCCTCGGTGACGGCCTTCATCGTCCCGCCGGTGCTGAGCACGTCGTCCAGCAGAAGGACGCGGTCGCCCTCGTCGACGTTGTTGATGTACATCTCGTTCTCGGAGTAACCGGTCTGCTGGGAGAGCGCGACTTCGCCATCCAAGCCGTATTTTCGCTTGCGGATGACCACCAGCGGAATGTCGGTCATCAGCGAGACGGCGGTCGAGATGTGAATCCCCATCGCCGCGGGCGTGACGATTTTATCGACGTTTTCCAAATCCGCCTTGCGGATGATTTTGATGACGATTTCCCGCAGGAGCGTCGGTTCGAGCATCGGAATCCCGTCGCTGATGGGATGGACAAAGTAGTGGTATCCGTCTTTCTCGATAATCGGGGCTTCGAGAAGCGACTGCTTCAACTGGTCCATGCTGGGGATATTCAATCCAGCAGTAAAAGGTGATGGTATCGCCCGCGAGGGTGAGACATAGACACAGTCGGAGCTATTTGATTATTGTCAGACATTGTTGAGTGCGAGCGATGCCTTTGGGTTGGAGATGAAGATTTTGACGGGAATGAGACTGTAAATCACACCTGCTCCCGCAGTCACTCGTAATTTCGCTACTTGTTCCTTTTTCGCTCGCCCGTGGCAATGGGCGAATCAAGGAGTGAGCGACTGCAAGGAGCGAGCGACGAGCGAGGGCGTGGTGTAGCGTCGTGACGACCGCAGAAGTCACGACGCCAAAATCATTGTCTCGCAGGCGTGGCGTGGAGTCGGCATCAACAAACAGTCCCTCGTCAGAACCAATGTCACCGTCTCGGGGACACTGTTTGCATCCGATTCCAACCAACTCTCCTGAACCACTTTCACTTTCAGTACGGGTAAGGCTCATTTCTTTTACCGTCCCGACCCTCTGAGCAAATGCGGGTGGGAGAGACCCGCACCTCAGCAAATCGGTTGCCAAAACCCCTACTCTGACCCAGCAGGGTTCGATTTGTTTCCATGCCCCCTCCCCGGGGGGTTCTCCTGAAATTCGCGGCTGATGGCTTTTCCGATGAGCGACGATATTCGAGAGGGTCATTTTCCCCTCTTCGAGAGAGGATAAGAGGATAGTTAAAAATATTGACTAATATACAAGAAAATGCTAACTAATAAGCGGTGGGAATATGCTACTAACGCAAGAATAAATATAAGGTAAACGAACTTTTACAGCTCGATTTCTTTCGTCTGTACGACAGTTCGTGTGTCGTCGTTTATTGCTGTAATTGTAACTGTGATGGTATTCCCATCAAGACCTTCTGCGTCTGTATCGATCGAAGCAGAACCACTACTCGTATCGTCAGCAGCGCCATCTTTGAAAGTAATCGTATCACCGACTTCACTGAGGGTTGCTTCACCATCAGAGGTTCCTGCATTTGTCGTCGTCACCTCAAGAACTGTGTCTGACTCCTGTGCTGATGCAAATGAGATGGTGATCGTGTTATCTGTATTATCTCCTTGAATCGAGGCACCTGCTTGGACATTTGTGTTAAGATTGTCACCAAGACCCATCACGAACGTTCCTATCACTGCGGCTAAAATAACGGTAATTGCAACTATTAAAATTACGACGATAACTGTCGAAATACATCTATTTTTTAGATATATTCCCGTCGAATTTTTCTTTGAGTGTCATATTGTTGTATTCTCCTGCGACGCGCATTCTTCACTATCGAGAACATCAAGATTACCAAATATTTCGATATATAATTTGTAATGTCGAATTTAGTATATTTTCGTACTCGTTCGATCTTGCTTTCTTCAGATGGTAAGCGCGTTATATCAGGCTTTGATACCCATACCTAATAAAGATATAGCTGTCCATATCCATGTATTAGAATATGATATTTCATGCGTAGAAAACCGTATTTGAGAAATTGGAATTGTTGAAATTATGTTTCGATGCCATTTCTATGGCAATGCATACGGAAAATCGTCAGTTCGGCCTGCTGTGTGCCAAAATTGATAATTCGACGCGGTTGCGATATGGAACGTGAAATGTGCGGCACTGAAGGAAATAGAGAGTGTGTCGGAGCAGAGTGTCGGCTACAAATACGGTCACTCTGTCTTCGTTAACTCGTTAGCGACTTCCTTCGCCACGCGAATTCCCAACTCCTCTTTGCTCCCGCTGTACTTCCGAACGCTGTTCTCGCGGACGAACAGCGTTCTCGTCTCGTCTTCGCCCATCACGCTCGCGTCGTTCGCCACGACGAACGAACACTCGGCACGGGAAAGCGTTTCGCGGGCGGCAGCGACCATCGCCGAATCGTCACCGCTGGTTTCGGCCTTGAAGCCGACGATTGGGAGGTCTGGGTGGTTCTCACGAACCGTATCGATGAGCTTCTGCGTCGGGTGCAATTCGAGCGAGAGGGTTTGTCCGGAGCGAATCTTTTCCTCCGCGGTGTCCGCCGTATAGTCGCTGATTGCGGCCACGGAAATCAGCGCGTCGGCCGGAAACGCCGTCACGAGATCGTTCGCGGCGTCCGTCATCTCCTCGGCGGTTTCGACCTGTACGCCAGTTGCGTAGGGCACGTCCGGCGCGTCGTGGACGAGCGCGACGTTCGCGCCCGCGACGTAGCATGCGCGGGCGATTGCTCTCCCCGTTTTTCCCGACGCACGGCTGGTTAGCACCCGGACGGGGTCGAGGGGTTCGCTCGTCGCGCCGCTGGTGACGACGATTCCCGTTCCGGCGAGGGGTTGGTCGCCGGTCGCTCGCGCCACGTCGAGCGCAATCATATCCTCGGTGGCGATTTTCGCTTTGCCTTCTTCGATTCGCGGTTCGACGAAATCGACGCCCCACGATTCGACGCGCTCGATGGCATCTAAGACGCCGGGGTGGTCGTACATCGGTTCGTGCATGGCGGGCGTGATGACGACCGGAACGTCCGCGCCGAGTGCGGTCGTCGCGCAGGTCGTTACCGGGGTATCGTCCACTGCACCCGCGATTTTCCCGACCGTGTTCGCCGTCGCTGGCGCGATGAGAAGCACGTCGGCCCACCCGTCGCGGCCACAGAGTTCGACGTGTTCGACTTTGCCCGTGATTTCGGTGACCACGTGGTTGTCGGTCGCGAACTCGACGGCCCACGGGTGGACGATTCCCTGCGCTCCCTTCGACATCACCCCCCGGACGTTCGCGCCGCGCCTGCGCAGTTCGTGCGCCAACTCGACTACTTTCACCGCCGCGATGCTTCCGGTCACCCCCAACGCCACGTTTACTCCGCTAAGCATTACCCGCTACTGGGTTCGGTATCCCGTAAAAGGTCACGGGTTCGACCGTTGGTTTCGGTTCGGATTGCCGTTCAGTTCGACCCGCTATTTACCTGGCTCGCGCTCGCCCGCCGGGACGCTTCCTCCACGAACTCCGACGAAAGCGCGTCGATTTCGCCGGCCTGTACCCGCCAAAGATCCGCGTACAGACCGTCCTTTTCGAGCAGTTCTTCGTGGGTGCCACGTTCCACGATTTCCCCGTCTTCGACCGACAGGATGGTGTCCGCGCCTTTCACCGTCGAAAGGCGGTGGGCGATGATGAACGTCGTCCTGTCTTCGGTGAGACGATCGAGACTGCGTTGAATAAGCATCTCCGTCTCGGTATCCACCGCACTCGTCGCCTCGTCCAGCACGAGCAGTTCGGGGTCGGCCAGAATCGTTCGCGCGATGGAGATTCGTTGGCGTTGGCCCCCCGAGAGTTTCACGCCGCGCTCCCCCACTCGCGTATCGTAGCCCTCGGGAAGATTGGTGACGAACACGTGGGACTCCGCGGCTTTTGCGGCGGAGACGATTTCCTCCTCCGTCGCGTCGAACGCTCCGTATCTAATGTTCTCCTGCACTGTTCCGTCAAAGAGGAACGTATCTTACCCGACGTAGCCGATGTGTTCGCGGAGGCTTTCGACGGTCAGGTCGCGCACGTCGGTTCCATCGACGCGGATTTCGCCGCCGGTCACGTCGTAAAGGCGCGGAAGGAGTTTACAAATCGTTGATTTTCCGGCACCGGTCGGGCCGACTAGTCCGACCGTTTCGCCGGGGTTTGCGGTGAACGTCACGTCATCTAGCACCCGTTCGCCATCGTCGTAGGAGAAATCCACGTGGTCGTAATCAACTCGGCCTTCGACGGAATCGAGTTCGCTCGCGTCCAGCCCGCTGGTGATGCTGGGCGGAATCGACATGAGACCGAAAATCCGGCGTGCAGAAGCCTTCGCGTCCTCGTACCGATCCACGACTTCGCTCATCTGCGTGAGGGGGTTCGACCATGCGCTGGGTGAGCAAGAGGAAAGTGACGAGTTGGCCGACGGAGAGGTCTCCCGAGAACCCCAATGGCGGTTCAGTGAGATACCACAATCCGCCGACGATGAAGGTAGCGATGAACGCGATTGAGGTGAGCAGTTGGAGTCCGGGTCGGTAGATGAAGTTCATCCGAAGCGCCTTCCAATCGCGCCTGAAATATTTGTAGGAGGCGTTTCGGACACGCTCGTCCTCGAATTCCTCGGTTCCGGCGGTTTTGATGACTTCGACGCCAGCGAGGTTATTTTCCAACCGTGTGTTCAAATCGCCAACTGACGAGCGAATATCGGCGTAGAACGCCTCGATTCGGCGCATGAACCACCACGTGAACAGCGCCGCGATGGGAATGATAGAGAGGGTAACCAGCGCCAACTGTTCGTTGATGGAAAAGAGAACCCATCCGATTCCGATGATGAGGACGAAAAGTTGAATCGCGCTTCCCATCATGTTGTCGAGGAACAGTTCGAGGCGGTTTGTGTCGTTGTTCAGGATGCTCATGAGTTCTCCCGTCTTGTGGTCATCGAAGAACTCCATGTCGAGTCTCTGCATCCATTGGTAGGTTTCCGTCCGAACTTCGTGTTTCACGCGATGGGAGAACAGATTTAGGCTGGATGCAAGTGCGAAATTACTGAACGCGGCGAGCACCATCGAAATCGCCATGATTTGAATTGAGAACCAGAACTGCCCCATCGTGGTCTGTGGAATCCACGCCTCCGGCAGTAACGGGAGCGAATACGCCTTTTCGCCGTAGAAAACAGCGTCCAGCGCGACGCCGAGAACGACCGGTGGAACGAGTGCGAGAAATCTCGCGGAAATACTGGTTAGAATACCGACGATAAACCAGCGGAGATGGTCGTCCCCGTACTCGGCGAACAGCCGAAACATCGGCCGTTCGACGGACTCTCCCAACTCGTCCGGATCTACCTCGTCGTCAGCCATTTTCCTCGCCGCTCATTTCGTAGACGGTTCAGAGCAAATTGATAAAGTCACTTGGATTTCGGCAGAGTAGAAGGGCGGCTGTGGGATCGAGATGCAGAAACGGAATACATTCCCTTCCCCCCTTCCAAAACGAACCGATGTCGTGGAAGATTCTGATTATCGCCGGACTGTTCGAAGTCGCGTGGGCCATCGGATTGGAATACTCCGACGGTTTCTCGAAATTCTGGCCCTCGGTCGCCACCGTCGTCGCCCTCGTCATCAGCATGGTGCTGCTGGCGGAAGCACTCAAAACGCTTCCCGTCGGCACGGCCTACGCGGTTTGGACGGGCATCGGCGCGGTCGGTACTGCAATCCTCGGCGTCGTTCTCTTCGATGAACCCGCGGATGTGCTCAGAATCGCCTTCATCGGCGTCATCGTCGTCGGCATCGTGGGTCTTCACGTTTCGTCTGGCGGGCACTGAGTCGGACAAACAAAATGCAAAAGACAACCGAATCAAACCACTCCGGCACGCGCTGGCGTAGCGACTCGGACGACGCGTCCTCGTCGCTTCGTCACCTATCGCGCGAGGGGTGACTGAACGAACGTTAGCGAGTGAAGAAATCGGCTGGGGAGGGTTGTGGCTTATGCGGTTGCGGGGCGGTGGCAGAGCGGTCTCATTGGCGTCGGCGTCCCTCAACCTCCTCGGTCGCTCCGCTCTTTCGTCCCTCGCACGTTTCTCGCACGCACCGAGCGGGAAAGTGCTGTTTTACAACACAGATTTCCTTACGCACTCACACCCTTTACTCCATCTTTTCCACGAAACTCGGATGCGGAACCGGTGTCTCGTCCTCCCACTCCTCTACGTATTTCCGGAGGCGGTTGTGCGCCCGCCGCGCCCGGCGCTGACGCTCGTCCTCCGAGATTTCCTCGCAGCCGACCGGAACGTCGCGGTCGCGGTTAGTGAAGTATCCCTCCGGGGCGACCCAGTCGTGGTAGAAATCCGGGATGGCGTCCTGTACCACCGTAATTCCGACTTTCGACCCGTCGCCCGCCGAAACGATGGCTTGGTGGTACTGCTCTGCCAGTCGTCCGGCGGCGTAGAGTCCGTCGACACCGGTTCGTCCCGCGTCGTCCACCGAGACGAACCGTTTGCTTCCGGACTGCTCGAAATCGAGGCTGAAACCGTCGAGGTAGTCAGAATCCGACCACGACGCCGCGACGACTCGCTCTGCGTCGATGGTTTCCTCGTCGGTTACGACCGAAAATCCGTCGCTCTCGTCCGCGCGGCGCACGTCCGAAACCGTGGCATCGAGTCGGGCGCATCCGGCGCGCTCGGCCTGTTCTTCCAGCATGAGGCTGAACAACCGCGAGTCGATTCCGACGGGGAAACCGGGGAAGTTTTCCAGAATCGCGTTTCGGTAGAGGATTGGTACCCCGTCGTTGACGACCAGCGTGTCGAGGTCTGCGCGGGCGGTGAAGATGGCCGCGGAGAGTCCCGCGACACCGCCGCCGACGATGACCACATCGTAGCGCGTCATAGTCGGGGGTTACTTGTGAGATGGCATAAACTGCCGTGTTGATGGCCGACGGGTTTAGGAATCGTCTTCGTCGGAATCAGAATCTGAATCGTCCCCATCGGAGTCAGAATCGCCAGTTTCGGGACGAACGTCTGCATCGCTCGCGGACGGGCCGGCGGCTTCGGACGGCTCCGCCGCCGACGGGGAGTCGTTCGTTTCATCGGTGATGGAACCGGTTGATGCACTGGCGTCTGACCCTGCCGCCGCGGCGTCTTCGCTCGCTTCGTTCGGAGCGACGTCGTGGGATTCTTTCAGATGCTCGTTCAACTGCGCTTCTCGTTCGAACGATTCGCCGCACTGTTCGCAGGAAACGTCTTCTTCTGATTCTGCCATACCTATTCCTTTTCACGGTAGCATTGAAAGGATTTTACTGGCACATTCAACCCTATTTCACGTCGGCCACTCAACTCGTGTTTTTCGAGCGGCTCGCTTCCGTCGGTAAAATCATCACCCATCCCGCCGCCGGAATGTTTACTTTCAGCCGCACGGAACCGAACGGTGTGGATTCAGTCGAACTCAGCACCGTCGTCTACGTGCCGCCGGAGGAGGCCTACGAGTTTCTCGTCGACTTTCCGGGATACGCAAACTACTCGGAACACCTCACCGGAGTCACGCGAGAGGGCGACGGTGGGCCAGGGACGGAGTACGACATTCATCTGAAATGGTGGAAAGTGAAGTACACTGTGCGCTCCGAAGTGACGGAACTCGACCGCCCGAACCGCATCGATTGGAAGATAATCAAAGACATTCACGCCCACGGTCACTGGCGGGTCGAGGAAGTTCCCGAGGAAGCTCCCGAAGGGAAAGAAACCGCTTCGCGGGTGTGGCTCTCCATCAACTTCGACGCGGATTCGGCCGACAGCAGCATGCTCAACTTGCCGATGTTCGTCTCGATGGGGTGGGTCGTGAACAAGGCGAAACCGCTCGTACTCAAGGAAGCAGAGCGCGTCGTGGAGCGAATCGTCGCGGATCTAGAGGGCGAAAAACGCGACGTTAACCTCGTGATTCACGACAAACCGGATGCGGTCTGAACTTCGGTTCTCGATTCTTTTTCACTCGATTTGCACGAGCAGAACTCCGAGGAGAACCAACCCACCGCCGCCGACCGTCACGACAGTAACCGGTTCTCCGAGGATGGCCGCCCCCAGAAGAAGCGTGACGACCGGTTCGACGGTGCTGACGATGCTCGTGCGGCTCGCGCCGATTCTGCTGATTCCGGCGAAGAGCGCGAAGATGGGAATCGTGGTGGCGAGAACGGCCATGGCGACGACGATTCCCCACTCGGCGAGTGCGACGGGAACGAACAGCTCTCCCGTGGCGGAGCCAAAGAACAGGTACGCGCAGGCCGCGGCGGGGAGGACGTGGGCCGTCAGTTGGTCCGCGGGAACGCTGTCCAGCGCGACTCGACCGATGGTGATGTACCCCGCGTACACAACGGCGGCGACGAGGACGATAACGATTCCGCGCGGGTCAGCGCCTACCGGGTTGCCGCCCGTGATAAGCGCGACGCCGGTTAGCGCCAGAACGAGCGCGGAGGCGGTTCGACGGGTTACGCGCTCGTCGAGGACGAGCGCGGACAGTACGACGACGAAGACGGGGTAGGTGTAGAGCAGGATGCCGACGAGTCCGGCGGTCATGAACGACAAGCCCCAAAAGTACAGACCGCTCATCGCGGCGTAGCCGAACGCGCCGAGGCCGAGACCGATGAACAAATCTTTTCCGGAAAAGCGACGGAGTCGCCCGCGGACGGCGAGACCCCCCCAGACCAGCGCGGTGGCGAGCAGAAACCGAAAGAAGAGGACGGTCGGAATCGACAGTCCGGCGTCCGCCGCGAGTTTGCCGAAGATACCGAGGGTACCGAATCCGACCGCGGAGACGATGATTAGCAGAACACCGACTCTGTCACTCATTCGTCGGAAGTTCGTAGGTCGGCGGTAAAACCGATTCGCAAGCGAAAATGGGTTCGTTGTAGACTACCATCGAAAATCGAGTGAAATCGGATTGGAAACGGATCGAAAAGGGAATCGCGGCTCGGGGGCGAATCGCCCGTTTCAGGCCAGACTACGCCCGTCGAGTTCGTTACCGGAGTACTCGATGTTCATTAGGTCTAGGATGGTCGGCGCGATGTCGAGCAGGTCAACGTCTTCCGGAATCGTCACGTTCGAATCATCCACGAACAACGAGGCGTTGTCGAAGCTGTGCATGCCGTTCCGCGGGCCGACGCCGAACACGTCGTCGTGACCTTTGAATCCGGCTTTGAGGTCGAATCCGTAGTTTGGAATCGCGACGAGGTCGGGCGCGATGTCTTCATGGTCGCCGCGGAAGGCGTTTTCCTTTTCTACGACTTGGGCGCAGACCTTCTCGCCGTTTGGCCCCTCCAAGTTTTCGAGCATCTCCTTGAGTTCGGTTCGCTTCTCCTCGTACTCGTCCTCGGGGACGCTTCCACGCGGTTCGCGCCCTTCGAGGTTGATGTAGAATCGCCCCGGAATGAGCGAGTAGGCAGCGGTGTCGTCGGCGATGTCGCCGAGTTCCTCGTGGTCGTCGTCTTCGTAGGAGAGCCAGCCCTCGTCTGCGAGCCACTGGTTGAAGTGAACCTCGTGGTCGAGGCTAGTGAACCCGTGGTCGCTCGCGACGACCATCGTAACGTCGTCGGCCAGCGCGTCGCGGAGTTTGCCGAGATATTCGTCCACCTTCTTGTAGAAGTCGATGAACTCCTGTTTGTACTCGCCGTCCTCCTCGTAGTGTTTGAACAGGAAGTGGTTCACTCGGTCGGTCGTCATGAAGACGCCGAAAAAGAGGTCCCAGTCGTCCTGCTCGATGTAGTGGCGGAACGCCTCGTAGCGCGCTTCGAGCGTCTCGTGGGCGTTTTCGATAAACTCGGATTTATCCTCTTTGTGACCCAACTTCGCGTTCGCGTCTATGCGATAGTCGATGGAGTTCAGGTAATTCCGCAGTTCGTCGGGGTACGCCGCCTTGTCCACGCCGGGCGAAAGGAATCCCGAAACCATGCGCTGGACGTTTCGCTGCGGCGGGAACGTCACGGGGACATTCATCACGGTCGCATCCCGACCGGATTCGGCAACGCGATCCCATATTCGCGTCGCCTGCACGTCCCGGCCCATCGGAACGTAGGTGTCGTAGGAACCGACCTCGCGGTCTTGGAAGCCGTAGACACCAGTCTCACCGGGATTGACGCCCGTGGTGAGGGCGGGCCAGCAGGCGGAGGATTCGGGCGGAACGATACTGTCTATCGCTCCGGCGCTTCCTTCCTTCGCGAGGGACGCGATGTTCGGAAACTCCGAGGCGTTGTCTTTAAGAAAGCTGTACGGCACGCCGTCGATACCAAAGAAGGCTACCCGAGGGTCGTCATCTCCACGGAGCCTATCGAAGAGACCCATACGCGGCCCTACCACAGGCGACTACAAGAACCTTCGTTTCCATGGTACACAGTGTCGAACCTACGGACACCCGATATCAAACATACAAATTCTCGAACGCGGTGAACTACGAACTTTCGAACGCGGCGAACAGCGCTTTGCGGGTACTGGCGTCGATGAGCGAATCCAAGGTGGTCGCGTGTTCTCCATCGACCTGCGCGAAGATTCCCAACGGAACGCGGGCGGTTGCGGCGTCCGTGTTCCCGCCGGTTGTCTCGCTCGCGTCGAACGCGCCGTCGAGAATGTCCACCGCGCTGGTTCGAACGTCCTCCGCTCGACAGGAGATGACGATGGTTTCCTCGTGGATGCCGAACACCGCCGCGGTCGAAACGCCCTCCAACCGAAGGAGGGAATCCGCGGCCTCTTCGAGCGCGCTCACTGAGGGAACCACGCCGACGTTCGTCACGGCGAAACTCGCCCGCCGTTCCCGGTTGGCGATAGCTTCGCCGAGCACGTCGAAGGTGTCGCCGCTGACGCCCGGCGAGCGTAAATCCTCGATGCGGCCCAAATCCGCGAAGGCGTGGAGGAAACCGGCGGCGTCGTAATCGTTTTTCCCGTTGGCTCGCCGGAACTCCCTGGTTCCGGCGCGGATGCCGTACAACAGCGCCGTGGCGACTCGCTGGTCGGGAATCAGTTTCGCATCCCGAATCAATTTTGTGACGACGGTCGAAGTCGCCCCGTCGTCGGTTCGCGTGATGGTCAGAATGTTTTCCTCCGCGGTCGGTCGGTGGCGGATGACGCAGATAACCGGCGGATTGTTCGAGAGTCGGGGAACCGCGCCGCCGCCGCCGACTGCGATTGCCGCGTCGCAATCTTGTAGTTGGTCGCCCCGTCCGTCGATAGTCGTCAAATCCACGTCGAAAATATTGCAGAACGCCTTGCTATCTTCGCCGGTTACCTCACCCTCCGCGGCGATTCGACCCGCAACGCCCCAATCCTTACACAGGGCTTGCAAGCCGACCGCCGACGCGAGCGAGTCGATGCTCGCGCCTTCCGGAACGACGAGTGCGACTCGGTTCTGTCCCGCGACAGTCTCCCGAAGCGAGTCGATGGATGCTTTCTCGGTTCCGCGGCGAAGGGTACGGAACTGAACCGCGTAAAGGACGCCGCCGCCGGAGAGAACGAACAGCAGTGCTGTGAGTACGACAGCGAGGTTTTCGGCGAGGAATCCGGCGGGCATTCGTATCGCACAACACCAGTCTGGAGTAAATCCTCTCGGGTGGATTACTGTAGCAGTTATAAGATATGTTCCGTTTTGGACGGGGTTAGCTGCCGACGTAAAGCGTCTCGCTTCGTGACGTGCAAAAATTCGAAATCGATGAAATCAGATCGCAGAGACGATTACGCGAAGTTCTCTTCGTACAGGTCTTGTGCGTGCTCGATTGCGTCGAGCGCGGATTGCTTGTCCTCCCAACCCTGCGTCTCGACTTCCTTGCCTGCTTCGAGGTTTTTGTAGGTCTGGAAGAACTCGTCGATTTCGTCTTTCTGCTGTTCCGTGATGTCGTCTACATCCTCAATGTGGTCGAAACGTGGGTCCTCGATTGGGACTGCGATGACCTTGTCGTCCTGCTCGCCGTCGTCATCCATCTTCATGAGCGCGACGGGACGAACTTCGATGACACAGCCAGGGAACGTCGAATCCTCGACGAGAACGAGAATGTCGAACGGGTCTTCGTCGTCGTAGTAGGACTGCGGGATGAACCCGTAGTCGCCGGGGTAGTGAACGTTGCTGTGAAGCACGCGGTCGAGCATGACACCGGGGATGTCTTTGTCGTACTCGTATTTGTTCCGGTCACCTTTGAGACACTCGACCACGGCGTAGATTTCTTCAGGCGCGTTCGGTCCTGTTTCCAGGTCTTCCCAGAGATTCGTCATAGGTCGTTTGCGACTGCACGGGAAGACCAAAAAGTCCTTTCGGCATCGACTCAAAACGGACTCCGTCGCTCGATGAACCACCCAAAAACGGAACACACCTCCGTAATCGACTTGTGGTATTCCCGAGTAAAATCGAGCGAAAGCGAAGAGAAACACCAAGAAACTTGAGAAGGGTTAAATATCTCGGTTACATATTTCGTCCTGTCAAAGCCAATGTCAGAGGCACAAACACTCACCGAAAGCAGTACCGCCCGCGACCTCACCGCTTTCCAGCGTAACATCCTCATCGTCCTCACCGAGGAACCGATGTACGGACTCGCTATCAAGCGTGAACTCGAAAACTACTACGACGAGGAAGTGAACCACGGTCGTCTGTACCCCAACCTCGACACGCTCGTCGAGCGCGGACTGGTCGAGAAGAGTGAACTCGACAAGCGAACGAACCAGTACGGCCTGACTCAGGCGGGTCTCGAAGCGGTCGAGGACTCGTTTGCGTGGTCGCTCTCGAAGTTCGTCACGGACGACGAGCGTGCGGAGCAGGTTCGCGCGCTCATCGGGAAACACAACTAACGCAGTCGAACACGAGTTCGATTGACGTTTCGACAACCGATTTTTGTTCGTCCGTGGGCCACGCGTTCCGCGGGAAATACTCCGTACGGAACTGAGTGACTTCAACGTTGGTCGCCGACTCCACGGGGCGGGCGTAGTGGTTGCTCATGAAACCGGCGAAGGCTTCGGCGTTCGCGCCGTGAATTTCGCCGTGTTGCTCCCGAACCGTCGCCGCAACCGCTCGGTTGTGGGTGTCAATCTCGTCCCAGTCATCGGGGTCGCCGGGGCCGTCGAGCGGAATTTCGACCGCCCGCTCGGTGTCCTCGATTCGTTCGACCTGAATCGTCCCGGCTTCCAGCCATTCGTCGGGATGGAGGACGAGAACGCGCCGTGTCTCGTCCTCCCGAACGCGCGCGACGAAATCTTGTTTCGCGAGCAGTCGGTCGCGCTTCTCTTGATAAGCGTCGGCTTCGCTGCCCTCGGCATCGCGCGCGAGGTGGGTCAGTCGTTCCGCTTCTTCGACCGTTTCTCGCGGCAGTTCGGCTTCGCCCGGCGCTTTCGATTTATCCTGTGATTTCGATTCATCAGGTACTTCCGGTTCGTTCGGCGGTTCAGCCATCGTCTAATGCCTCGTTTACCAGCTTGTCCGCGCGCTCGTTTACCTCCCGCGGAACGTGTTTGAGCGACCATTTGTCGAACCCCTCGAGCAGTTCTCGGGCGCGAACCCGTCGCTCGCGGAGGTCCGGATCGTTCGTCTTCCACGCGCCGGTCACCTGTTTGACGGCGAGTTGGGAATCTCCCTTCACGTCCACGGAGTCGAATCCGTACTCGCTGGCCGTTTTGAGTCCGGCGATGAGCGCGTCGTACTCGGCTTGGTTGTTCGTCGCGCGCCCGATTCGCTCGCTACCTTCCGCGGCGATTCCGTCGCTGGTGACGATGACCCATCCGATGGCGGCCGGGCCGGGATTGCCGCGACTTCCGCCGTCGAAATAGAGGTAGGCGTGGCCGCCGGAGTCGCGGAGCAGGGCTTCGATACGTTGCGGGTTTGACCCTTGAATCACGAGTTTGTCGTCGTAGGCGATGGCGACGGCGTCTTCGTATCTGGCCCGCCAACGCTCGTACTCGGTCTTTCCGTCCGAGATGACCACCCCGGCGTCGGCGAGCGTCTTGCGCGCCGCGTCCACGTCACACTCGATGACTGGCATTGAAATCAATTCGTTTGTGGGCGAGTAAACAGGTTCCGGTGCGGCGGGGAACTGTGGCACCGGTTGTCAAGTATATATGGCTTTTGCCCAAGTCTTTAAGTGAATCGAAGTTACTACTATAAAAGTGCGATGACACGGTCTACTCGCCAGCGGGAGCGCCAACTTGAAGGGGAGCAAACGGCGAACGAACGAGAGGGAGAGCGTGCTTGTCCTGAATGTGGGTCCGAAAATTTAGTCAAGAGCAACGACCGCTCCGAACTCATCTGTGACGACTGTGGGTTGGTCGTCGAAGAAGAAAAGATAGACCCTGGCCCGGAATGGCGTGCGTTCAACCATCAGGAGCGCCAGCAGAAATCTCGCGTGGGCGCACCGACCACGCAGACGATGCACGACAAAGGGCTGACGACGACCATCGACTGGAAGGACAAAGACGCCTACGGTCGGTCTATTTCTTCGAAAAAGCGCAGTCAGATGCACAGACTGCGCAAATGGCAGGAACGAATCCGAACGAAGGACGCGGGCGAGCGAAACCTCCAATTCGCCCTGTCCGAAATCGACCGGATGGCCTCCGCGCTCGGTGTACCGCGGTCGGTTCGCGAGGTCGCGTCCGTCATCTACCGACGGGCGCTCAAGGAAGATTTGATTCGGGGTCGTTCTATCGAGGGGGTTGCGACGAGCGCGCTGTACGCCGCCTGTCGAAAGGAGGGAATCCCCCGCAGTCTCGAAGAAATCTCGGAGGTATCGCGCGTCGAACGAAAAGAGATCGGGCGAACGTATCGCTACATTTCCCAAGAACTCGGTCTGGAGATGAAACCCGTCGATCCGAAAAAATACGTCCCGCGGTTCTGTTCTGAACTCGAACTCAGCGAAGAAGTCCAGTCGAAGGCGAACGAAATCATCGAAACCACCGCCGAAGAAGGACTGCTCTCGGGCAAATCGCCCACGGGCTACGCCGCCGCCGCGATTTACGCTGCCTCGCTTCTCTGCAACGAGAAGAAGACCCAGCGGGAAGTCGCCGACGTGGCGCAAGTGACGGAAGTCACCATCCGAAACCGGTATCAAGAACAGATCGAAGCGATGGGAATCCACAGCTAATCACGCTCACTTTTTTAGCAGTTTGCTCCCCCGAGCGTCTGCTGTTTCACGAGTCGAAAACCGACCGAAGTGCCGTCCGATTCAGGAACGGTTGTAATCCGGTTGGACGGGACCGATTGGCCCAGCGTAGAGACCGCCCCCGCCACCCGCGTCGTACACTCGTACCGCGATGACGTTTTCATCGCCGTAGTTGACCGTCTCGGTCGGCGCTGAATATTCCCTCGGCAGTTGCCACGCTGTGTCGAATCCGTCCTCCGGGAAGCTTCCGTTCTGGCCGATTTCCTCCCCATTGAAGAACGTCCGGTCGACGTCGTCTATTTTGCCGACCGGAAGTAGCAGATCCTCTCCGTACTCCTCCCAAGACGCGGGAATCGTGATGGTTTTCCGGTACCATCCGAAGACGTTGTCCTCCGTGTGTCCCGAATGGTCCTCCCAGTTCGCGGGGAGTTCGACCTGCTCCCAATCGCCGTCGTCGTAATCGGGGTTCGCCCACGCTGCGTCGTCGCCCTTGCGGAACAGCCACGTCGAAGAGAGCGACATCGACGGGAGGATTCGAATCGTCCGCGCGGGAAGCGCCTCGTCCAGGGACCGCCCGATTCGTATCTCGTGATTTCCTTCCGAGAGGGTCGGTAACTCGAACTGGACGGTGCTTTCGCTCTGTCCGGGCACCAATCGGACGAATGCGGTAGCGATTGCTTCGCCGTCGACGAAGACGCTCAGGTCTTCCCCGCCGATGACCGACCCGTGATTCGTTCCCGTCACCGTGACGCTAATCGACCTTCCGGAGACGGCGGCATCCGGCGCATCGAAGCAGTCGTACTCCTGCTCGAATCGCGGATTGACGAACTCGTTTCGAATCCACCACGCCGTGTAGTCGTCGGCGAAATCGAACTGGGTGTTCTCCGAGGTGACGACGACGTTTCCGCCGTTGCTGGCGAAATCGTCGCTCAGGACGAACCGGAATCCCAGTCCGTCGTCGAATACGCGAAACTCTATATTCACCGCCCGCTCCGGTGCGCTCGTTTCGACCAATCCGACACGGAGGTAGGTGTACTCCTGCGAGATGGTGGCGTACTGGTCCCACAGCGGATTCCACGTCTCTGTGGCGGTGCCGGTTTCGCTTCCCGTCACTGTGATGTCCGCGCCGGAATCACCAGCCGCCGTCGCGCCGAACGGCGGCTGATTTTGGAAATCGAACCCCAAGTTCGAAGTCGTGAGGTACGTCGTCCCGTCGAACGAAACCGCGTAGGTTGGGACGTCGGAGGAAACGTCGAACGTTACTCGAACGCTGCCGTCTGGAGAGGTAACGGTTCGTGTATCCGCGTCGTCCTCGTTCGAAATCGTCGCGGCAAGAGCCTCGGGAATCTTCGTGGTGTGCGCGGCGAGCAACCCGGTAACGCCGCCGAGAAAACTCCGTCGAGTAGGTCCGGAGGTGTGTAATTTGTTACTACAATCCTCCTTATTCTGTGGGCCATGTGGCATACACACAGATTATCAATTAACAATATAAATTTGACATGTGGAATAAATTATATCTCGATTAAAATTCATAAATTGGCGTTTATACTTTTGAACCTCCTTCAAGGCTGGGTCTACGGCGGTTCGCAAAGACACCGCGATATCGGCGGACGACGCCTTCGAACGGCGAACGTCCCCCGCTCCGTGTCCGAACGTTGAAGCCAGTCCCACCCCTAAATCGAACGAATGCGGTTGGACGAGTACATCGACGATTTGCGTCCGGACGAAGAGGAGCGCCGCCGCCGTCTCGCCGAGGAAAAATCCTACGAGATTCTGGATTACGTGGACGACTTCCAAGACCGATTTTCGGAGGTTGCACAAGGCGATTCGCTGTTCGGAAGCACCTCGCCCTCGGTGTTCGTCGGTCGGTCGTCGTATCCCAACGTTTCGACCGGCATCCTCTCGCCCGTCGGGGAAGAAGAGCGCGCCTCGGAGTTCGCTACCAGCGGCGACTGGTACCGACGCGGCCTCAACATCGACAACGTCCTCCAGTATCGAACCGGCCTTTTGAATTCGAATCGCTCTGCGAAGGTGAACGTCGAGGACGTGTGGGACGGTTTCGTCGGCGTTCAGCGCGAAATCGCCATCGCCGACCGACCGGTGGACGTGGAAATCAGCCTCACCGAAAAACTCGATTTGGACGTGAACGTGGACGATATCGCGACGCCGACCGGTCCCTCGGCCCGCGCGTCCTCGGCGAGTCTCACGGAAAACCCCCACGTTCCGCGTCACGTCAAGAAAACCTTAGAGGACGACGACTGGCAGGCCCAAGGCGCGATGACATACCTCTACCGGCGCGGATTCGACGTGTACGACATCAACAACGTTCTCTCGGCGGGCGCGCTCGGACAGGGGCAGAACCGAAAGCTCGTCCCGACGCGCTGGTCGATTACGGCGGTTGATGATACTGTGGGACAGTATCTCCGGGGGCGCATCCGCAACGCCCCGAGCATCGACGAGACGCAGGTCTGGGTGAACAAGTACATGGGCAACCGGTACTGGGTCGTCCTCTCGCCGGGGCAGTGGGAGTTCGAACTCGTGGAGATGAAAGCGCCGGGGAGCATCTGGAACCCCTCCCCGACCGGTGACATCTGGTTGGGAAGCGCCCACGAGGGATTCGAGGGCCGAACGAAATACGTCGATGAAACCGCGGGTGCGTACTACGCCTCTCGACTCGGCGTGCTGGAGCATCTTGAGGATATCGGGCGACAGGCAAAGGCCCTCGTCCTCCGCGAGGTCAGCGACGACTATTGGGCACCCGTCGGCGTCTGGCAGGTGCGCGAAAGCGTCCGAAACGCCTTCGACGGCGAGTTCGGAGAGTCGGAGTCGTTCCACACTGCGGTTCGAAACATCGTCCCCGAACTCCCGATTTCGATGAACACCCTTCGCCGCAAGTCCGAGATGGTGTCCGGCGTGCAGGCTAATTTGTCCGATTTCGGTCTGTAGAACGGGGAAACGAGGGACAGTACGTTGGTTTTAATGAGGTGCTGATTGGTGATGCCGACTCAGCGTCACGATAGCGAGGCGGCGATTTTGGTGAAGTAACGACCAAAATCCATGGCAACATCCGAAAAATGCCACTAGCGCAGTCGAAAACGAAAACCGCAAACCGAACCTAAACCGCCTAGTCCTTGCGTTTGACGACGTCGCCGAGGGTGGTGCCACCGGTCGAACTGCCGCCGCTCCACTCCTCGTCGTCGGCCCCGGCGCTTCCGGCGGTGAGGCTGATTTCGAGTTTCTTTTCGAGTTTCTTCTGCACGCGGTCGCTGGGGAGCATGTCGCCGCGTTCGAGTTTTCGGATGAGACTCGCCTTCTCGTTCAGGTCTTTGGCGAGATCTTCCTGACTCAGTCCGGACGACTCGCGCGCGTCGCGGATCCGGTCGTCGTAATCCTGCACGATTTCGTCCATGTCGTCGAACATGTCCGAAGGGCGCGAGCGCGACCCGCCTGAAGACGAGCGCGAACTGCCGGAACTCCCGCTGGAGTTGCCCGACGACGAGGTGGAGTATTTAGTGGACGTGGTTGAGGACTGCTGTGTCTTCACCTCCGTCCCGAAGTCAACGCAGTTGTCACAGACATCCAACTCCGCGCCTTCGACCTTGATTTTCTTCGGCGAGGCGGTCTCGGCACCGCACATCTCACACTGAACCATGTGTTGACGTTTACCGTCTCGACTCATAAATGGCACGCCACGGTGGCTATATCAAGCCAATGCGCGCCACGAGTAGTAAAACCGCTGCAGCGCGGTGAAATGCCCGATGACGGCGAGGAAGCCGAGCAGGAGTACGATAAGGGAGTAGCCACCGACCGACCCGACGAACGGGGCGATTCCCCCAACGATGCCGATGAGGGCTAACCTGTCCGCCCGCCCAACCAACCCGCCGTAGACGCGGTCGAGGCCGACTGCTTGGGCTTGCGTGCCGAGGTAGGAGGTCATCAGCACGCCCGTCACTGCCGCGAGTCCGAGGGCGTACTGTTCCAACCCTGCGGCCAGTCCGGCGATGAGCACGATGTCGGCGTAGCGGTCGAGAACGTGATCTAACAGGTCGCCCGCTTTGGAGTCCGTGCCGAGTTCGCGCGCCAACGCGCCGTCGAGCAGGTCGAGCCACCCGTTCAAAAAGACGAGTACCGCACCGACGAGGTACCACATCGGCGCCGAGTCTCCGAGGTAGAACGCCCAGCCCGCACCGCCGGCAAGCAGAAAGGCGATGACGCTGATGGAGTCCGGAGTCAGACCGGCTTGCTTCGATACCGAGACGAACGGGCGGAGCGCGCGGTTTGCGACGGGACGAAGTTGGTCGAGCGTCATAGATAATCGAGGTAATCGACGGTTCCAGCGGAAGGCGCGCGCTCGCCCCGAATAACCGCTTCAATGTCGGCTGACACGTCCGTCGGAGTGCGGTCGGTGGTGTCGATTTCGTACACCGATTCGGTGCCGTGTTCCGCAACCGCCTCCGAGAGGATGACGTCCAGAGCTTCGCTCTCCGCATTTTCCCTTGCTTTTTTTCCCGCTTCTCCCCGCTCGACTAACCGTCCTTCCAACTGTTCGGGATGGCATCGCAGGACGACGACCCTATCTGCATCGAAATGGTGGGCCAGATGCGAATCGATGAGAAAACCGTTGTCATCTTCGCGCTCGGCCAACCACTCCCGAATCGCGTCGAAATCCGCGAAGAGGCTGTCCCGCTCCTCGTCCGTTCCCTCGTCCAGCCCCTCCTCCCGGATCACGTCGTTCAGGTGGACGACTTCGAGGTCGGTTTCGACCAGTTCCGCGGCCGTCGTTTTTCCGGTTCCCGGCGTTCCGGTTACGGCGACTTTCACGACGACAGCACCTCGTTGAGTTCCCGAACCGCTCGCTCGGTTTCGTCCTCGGTTCCGCAAGTGATTCGAACGCACTCCGGAAGACCGAAACTCGTGCAGTCGCGGAGAATGATCCCGCGTTCTTGAACCGCGTCCGCGACCTCGCTGGCGTTTCCGACTTCCGCGAGGACGAAGTTGCCGTGGCTCTCCCACGTCGGTGCGTCGAGATTCTCGTAGATGTATCCGCGCGCCCAACGCGCCGTTTCGACCGACTTTTCGACGTGTTCGTCGTCGGTCAATGCGGCGAGACCCCCTCGACAGGCCAGTTCGCTCGCGGCAAACGGCGTATTCACGCGGGCATAAGCCGCTGCCCAGTCGTCGGGAACGACGGCGTAGCCGAGTCGGACGCCCGCCAAGCCGAACGCTTTCGAGAAAGTTCGGAGGACGGCCACATCGTCGCGGTCGTCTATTAGGGAAATTGCGCTCGGTGCGTCGGCGTACTCGCCGTACGCCTCGTCCACGACGATGAGCGTTTGCTCGTCCGTTTCGTCCGCAATCGTCTCGACTGCTTCCAGCGAGAACATCCCGCCGGACGGGTTGTGCGGACTGGTGAGGTAGACGATTCGCTCGCCGTCGTACGCCGGGAGAACTGCATCCACGGTGAGTTCGAATCCGTCGTCCTTCGAGAGGGAGTACTCCGACACCTCGCCGTGATGGTAGCGCGCGCTCATCCCGTAGTAGGCGAATCCGGGCGTCGGCACCAGCACTTCGTTGCCGGGTTCCAGCATCGCGCGAGAGAGGTAATCCAGCGCGCCGTCGCCGCCGTTCGCCAGCCAGACCTGTGCGGGTTCGACGTTCCAGCGCTCGGCGAGTCGGGTGGTGAGGTCGGTGTGCGACGCCTTCGGGTACGAACTGGCGTTTCCGGCCCCGTTCCGGACGGCATCGACCGCCGCAGGACTTGGGCCGAACGGGTTTTCGTTCGAAGCGAGTTTCACGAGGTCGTCTGGGTCGAATCCGAGTTCCCGGGCGACCTCCTCGATGCCCCGTCCGGCCTGATACGCGACGTGCGCGGAGAGGTCTCGTGGTTCCATATCGGGAGGAAGTGACCGACTAGCCTTAAGTATGGCCACCTCAGGCCAACATGCCTAAGGAAACTTGTGGCGTTCCATTGGTGAGAGTTGGACAATGACACACCACCAGCACGACCAGTCACGTCGCAGTGACGAAGAGAAATCGGGAATGAAACGTTACGGCGGTCCGCGAGGGCGTGAGCAGGAAGGAGGGAAAGAACGACGGGGACGCGGGCGACAGCGAGGGGGTCAGCGACGGTACGGTCGCCAACGAGAGCGGGAACGGCAGGAAATGGAGGAAGGCGGGCGGCAAGAGCGACACGAACAGCATCGGCAGACCCACCAACGAGGGCGTGGACGACGGTATGGACGACAGCAACAACAGCATCGCCACGAACAGCAGGGACAGCAGCACCGGCAAGGGCAACAGAGGGGACAGCGGTCGGAACACGGCGGGCAAAACCAGTACGGCAGTCGCTCCGAGAGCCAGTACAGCCCCGTCCAACAGACGGCGATGCGCGAAGGCCGACAGAGCCGCGAAAATCGACGACAACGACAACAACAGGAGCGGCGATACGGTCGGCGACGGGGAGAGCACGGACAGCAGCATCAGGGTCAGCAGTTCAGGCACGAACAGCAAGAACACCAAGGCGAGCGCCTGCAAGAACAACAGGGACGCCAGCAACGCCACGGTCGCCAACTGCCCCAGCAGCAGAGCGGAGGGTAGATACGATTGCTACCTTGCTTTTTCAGCCAGTGCGTTCATGTCAGCAACCGGTGTAGTGAGCACGCTATGGATTTCGAACTATCGGAGGGAAAACGATGACGCAAATCGGCTACACGCTGTCGAGCGAGGAGCATCATCCGAACGACCTGGTTGACCACGCGGCCCGCGCTGAAGAGATAGGGTTCGACTTCGCGTCCATCTCCGACCACTACCACCCGTGGATTAGCCAGCAGGGTCACAGCCCGTTCGTTTGGTCAACCTTAGGTGGTGTTGCCAATGCGACCGACGACCTTCCGGTCGGAGTCGGGGTGAACTGCCCAATCATGCGAATCCATCCGGCAATCGTCGCGCAGGCGGCCGCGACTGCCGCCGCGATGTTCGAGGGGAATTTTTTCCTCGGCGTCGGGACGGGTGAACGACTGAACGAGCACGTGACCGGCGAACATTGGCCCGAGCATTCGATCCGTCTCGAAATGCTCGAAGAGGCGGTCGAAATCATTCGAAAACTCTGGCAGGGTGGACAACAGAGTTACTACGGCGATTACTTCACGGTCGAAAACGCGCGCCTCTACACGCTTCCAGAGGAACCGCCGGACATCATCGTCTCGGCCTATGGGCCCCGGGCGGCGAAATCCGCCGCCGAAATCGGCGACGGGTTCTGGAGCGTCGGCCCGCAGGACGTAGTGGAAACGTTCGAGGAGGCCGGTGGCGAGGGGCCGAAGTACAGTCAGATGTCGATTTGCTACGCCGAAGACGAGGACGAGGCAATCGACACGGCGCTGGAAAACTGGCCGAACACGTCGCTCCCGGGCGAACTCGCCGCCCAGCTCTCCACGCCGACGCACTTCGAGCAGGCCAGTCAAATGGTCACCAGAGAGGACATCGCGGAGGGGAGCATCGTCACCGACCCCGACCCCGAGACGCACCTTGAAAACCTCCAGCAGTTCGTCGACGCGGGGTACGACCACGTGTACGTCCATCAAATCGGCCCGGATCAGGGGGCGTTTTTCGACTTTTACGAGGAAGAGATTTTGCCGGAGTTCGAGTAACGAGGGAAGGAGTGAACTGAACCGATTTTTCGAGTGTTTCGATAGGGCAAAAGCGAGTATGAACGTTGCAGATGCTGACGACACACCTACGAGATACGACGCCGATTTTACTGGAGTAACCACCGCAGAAGTCAGTCGAAACCAGTTTCAGTGACCTGTCGAAGGCGTGGCTTACGCGCATTCGCAGTCACTGGTGTAAATCGAAGACCACTACGACCCATTCACCACCTCATCACGTGTTCGCGCACTCGGAACCTATTTGGGCGCGCCGACAGTCGCTTCGGACATGTTCGTACTCGTCAACCTGAAAGCGTATCCCTGCGATCCGATCGAAATCGCGGAAGCCGTCCGCGACGTGAGCGACGCGAGCGGCGTTGACATCGCCGTCGCGCCCCAGACGGCCCACCTCTCGCAAGTCGCGGAAACGGGCGTCGAAACGTGGGGCCAGCACGTCAGCCCCGTCGAACACGGAAGCCACACGGGAAGCACTCTCGCGGAGGCGGTCGCCGACGCGGGCGCGACCGGGACCATGCTCAACCACTCCGAAAACCGCCTCAAGTTGGCGGACATCGACGCCGGACTGGCGGCCGCGGAGCGCGTCGGACTCGACACGACCGTTTGTGCGAACAACCCCGAACAGGTCGGTGCGGTCGCCGCACTCGGCCCGGACGCCGTCGCAGTCGAACCGCCGGAACTCATCGGGACAGGGACACCCGTCAGCAAGGCCGACCCGGACATCGTCACCGATGCCGTGGCCGCGGCGGAAGCGGTGGACGAGAACATAAGCGTCTTCTGCGGCGCGGGAATCAGCACGGGCGAAGATCTCGTCTCGGCGCGAGAGTTGGGTGCCGAGGGCGTCCTGCTCGCCAGCGGGGTTGCAAAAGCGGACGACCCGATCGCCGCTTTGGAAGACCTCGTCGAACCGCTCTAAGCCGGTTCAATACTATTCCGGTACGATTCCGAACCAGTTCGGTACTATTCCGGTACGATAACGAAGTGATCTGCATCCTGTTCAACCAGCACCGAGCGTTCCCGCATTTTGACGATGTATCCCGTCACCGTCCGGTCGAGTTCGTGTTCGGATCGAACGCGGACGAGATTGCCGATTACCTGCGCAGATGGCGGCTTCTGTGCGGCCCCGCAGTCGTAGATAGTGAGAAGCTCGTCGCCCTTCTCGGCCTCGTAAACGATGATATGCGCGTGTTGCGGAAGATGCCAGCGACCTTCGCCGACCTGCGCCAGCTTGTTCATATCGGGAGTATGGAGTCGAGCGTAATCAGCGGTCCGAAAGTGGCGAATCGCGGGTTACAGCACAGATCCGAACTTTCGCGTCAGAAGTCGGAAAGCGACACCTGTCCGGAATGAGAGTTTTCCGTTTCTGTTTCGAATTTTTGCGTCTCGGTTTCACCCGTTTCCGCTCCATCGTCCTCGTCATCGCTCTCGGTTGGCGTCAGTTCTCCGGGCGATGCCTCTCCTTCCGACTTCGCGCTCCCCGGCGCGTCGAAGCCGTCGAGGCTCGTCTGGTCGATTTCTGTAAACTGGAGGTTCGAAACACGGACGCCGACTTTTCGAACCCGGTCGTCTTCGAACTCAGTGAGCAAGTCGAGCGCGATTTCCGTGACTAGCTCCGGGTCGTCAACCGGTCCGGGGAGCGACCGTTCCCGGGTGTGCACGTCGAAGGGGGGCGTTACGACCTTCATCCCGATGGTTCGGTACATCGCGCTCCGGTCGCGCGCGCGCTCCGCCACGGCGGTCGCCAGCGTTTCGATGCGCGAGCATTTTTCCTCAGAGTCGCTCGTTGCGCCGGTGAACGCCGATTCGCGGGAGAGACTTTTCGGTCGCCCCCGCGGGGTGATTTCCCGGTCGTCGTCTCCGCGCGCTCGCTGGTAAAGTTCGCGTCCGCGCTCGCCGAATCGGTCGGCGAGCGCGCGCGGGTCGGCATCGGCCAAATCGCCCGCCGTTTCGATACTCATTTCGCGGAGTTCTCGTGCCGTGACGGGACCGACGCCGTGAATCTCAGCCACGTTGAGGGGAGCGAGAAAGTCGCGGACGGTTCCGGGTTCCACGACGACTAATCCGTCCGGTTTGTCGTAGTCGCTGGCGATTTTGGCCGTGCTCATATTCGGGGCGACGCCGACGCTGGCCGGGACGCCGACCTCGCGCTGGATTCGGTTTTTGACGTGTCGTGCGAACCCTTCGGCGACCTTCCATGCAGTTCGGTCGGTCACGTCGAGGTAGGCTTCGTCGATGCTCACCTCGCGCACCGTGTCCGCGCAATCGTAGAGGATTGCGCGCACGTCCTCGCTGACGGATTTGTAAAAGTCGATGTCCACGGGACGGTAGTAGCCTGTTGTATCGGGGGTATCATGACCAGCCGAATCGTTGCCGGAGTCCTCCGCGCTGTCGTTTCGCGGCAACCGTTCGAGTGCCTTTCTGATGGCTTGTGCGCTCTCAACGCCGTGTTCTCGGGCTTCGTAGCTCGCGGTGGCGACCGCGCCGTGTGATTCTCCTTCTTCGTATCCCATCCCGACGACAATCGGTTCACCTGCGAGTTCGGGCTCCCGTAGACGTTCGCAGGCCGCGTAAAAACAGTCCATATCGACGTGAAACACGATGTGCTCTTCGCGCTCGTCGCCGACGCCGGGTAAGCGTGAACCGCCGCGGTTCGACATCACTCGTGGATTCTCGTGCCAGTCGAATTAAACTGTGCAAACCGCGGTGGAAGTGTTCGTGGTGTTGGATTCTGCGCGGGAGTGACGAAGGCCAAAAGCACAATATAATGGCGATATGAGTGCTCTAAAGTGTTTTTCGTCATATTTATTGGGAGATATGTGGTAGCGCAGGACGAGATGGATGATTTCACCGAGCGTGAGTCAAGTATCGACGACCGACCTAGTATTCGAGTCGTTAACGCCATCGCAGAACACGAAGAGACGACGCCGACGGAAATCAGGCCGGTTCTCTACGATATTATCGACCCGGATGCGCTCGACTCTTTGTTTTCGGAGACGCAACTCGGGAACCCTCGCTCGGACGGACACGTCAGTTTTGAATACGATGGCCACGAGGTGACGGTGTACAGCGACAGCAAAATCGAGATAGAACCACTTCAGGGAGATTCGACCGAGTCCCCGGAGTCAATCGGTTCTGTGGAATCGTTTTCCTCCTCGTCCGAATCTACCTCGAATGACAACTGAAGGAGGCTACAGTATCGCGGTCGGGTCGTCCTTCGGAGACGACATCTTCGGTGAGTTTTACAATCGTATTTGAATATAGTAGCTATTCGTCCATGCCATCGAATGATTCTCCAGTGACATCTGTCAGTCGCCGATAGATATATACCGATTCCGCCTCTGCACCCGTAGTAGTACAACCGTGGTTAAACTGCCCGCTGATGAGAGTATGGGAATCGAGATAGAAAACCGTCGAGGCGAGAATCCCGCTGAAACGTCTTCGACTTACGTCTTCGAAATCGAATCGGAAATGACCAACGGACACACATGTGCGGGAATCGTGCGCGCCCTTGCGAACGTGATGGACGAACGCCCGAACGAGATGCGGCCCCTTCACGCATTCGTGAACTGTGATGCCATCGATGCCCTGTTCCGCACGCGACGATACGGCGAGTCACGCGACAACGTCTCCATGACCTTCCATTACGACGTGTACGAAGTGACGATTGACGCGAGTGGCAAGGTCGTCGTGAAAGAGTAATCGGCGAACGTTGTTCTCACAGTACTCGTTTATTCGTCTTCGAACTGCCCAGTGTAACCAATCGAACTGGAACCGTTCGGAGACGAACCAAACCCCGTCACACTGAATTCCGACCAACCGTATCATCCGGAACCAACCGGGAACTTCTTCGGATTTTTATTCCTCGAACTGCTACCCACCTCCAGATGAGCTACCCGTATCGGAGTCCGATGCGAACGATTGGTTCTCTCCCACATCGCACTGCCAGTGCGTTCCTGGCGGTGAGCCTGCCATGATGCCGTGGGGTCACGCCGCGTTCGGCTACGTCGTGTACTCGCTCGGCCACCGCATCTGGACGCGCGCGCCGCCCGCCGGTCTCGCGGTGTTCGCCCTCCTCTTCGGAACGCAGCTACCCGACCTCGTGGATAAAACCCTCTCGTGGGGGCTGCACTTGTTCCCGCAAGGTTACTCCGTCGCCCACTCGGTGTTCGTCGCGGTGCCGGTCGGACTACTGGTTCTCGCCGCCGCAGTTTACAAGGGTCGGTCTGCGGTCGGTGTGGCGTTCACCGTCGGCTACTGGTCGCACTTGGCCGGCGACGTACTCATCCGAATCGTCGGGCGGGACGAGTCGCCATTCGCGCCCGTGCTCTGGCCCGTCGTGACGCTTCCACCCTACGGACACGAGGTATCGCTGTTCGACCGCGTGTTTAGCATCATCGGCGCGTTCCTCTACTCGCTCTCGACGGAAACGCAGTTGATGGTGCTCGGCATTTACCTCGCCCCGTACATGCTCGTGTTCGTCCTCTGGTTGCTCGACGGCGCGCCAATCGTCGCCGAACTTCGGCAAGCGGTCATGGGTCGATAACGGACCGCCGCGGAGGACACGCTTTACTCCCTTCGACTGTTCCCTCTCCACCGACCATTCTCCCTTGGACTGCTATCGAGTCACCAGCTTGAATGTGTAAAGTCCGGTAAACGTATCGCTCGCGACGACGAGTTCGCGTTCCGCATCGTACCTTGCCGTCCACGCCATCGGCGGCTCGCCGAGTTGCGCTACCGTGTCGTTCGGTGTGAGCGAATCTATCTCGTCGTCGGTGGGATACCGGTCAACCGGATTCGGGTTCTTCGGGTCGGTAATATCGTATATCACCACTCCTTCGTGCCAGTCGGCGCTGACGATAAACGTTCGTTCCCCCCAAGGAACGATGCTGAAATGATGGCCCGTCCAGTCGAAGCGTTCGGCGAAGTCGTCCTCCGCCATGCGCTGTGCGTTCGGCGAGATGGTGAATCCAACCGGAATCGGATTCGACAGCGACCCGTCTTTCCATCCGACGTCGAAGACGTGTTTTCCGCCCGGAATCCCCTGCGGTCGCTCGTCACCCACGAGGAGCAACTCTCGCCGTGGGTCGAAATGTCCGTGGTGTGCGCTCCCGAACGCCTCCTCCCCGACTTGGGCCGTGCTGTACGATTTCCGTTCCAGATAGTCGAACCGGCCGATTTCGCTCGGCTTCCATGGTTCGCTCACATCGTAGATGACGATTCCGATGAACTCCCCCGCCTGATAGAAACAACAGAGCACCTCCCGTTCCGGGTCAACCGTAATGTCGTGGGCTGCCCCCTGAGGGCCGTACTCGCCGAGTTTGTTCGGATTCGTCGGGTCGTTCACACCGTACACGTCGAATCCATTTGTTTCCAGCCTGTAGTTCACCGTATAGAGAACTGGCTCGGTCGGATGCGGTGTCACGTTGTGCGATTTCTCCTCCGAAATGGTACCGACGACCGTCGGGTTCGCCGGCGATCCGTTTTCGTGGCCGTAATCGACGATTTCAAAATTACCGGGATGGTGCCTCTCTATGGCTCGATAGTACAATCCGTCTCGAGAATCGAACTTGACATCTAAATTCGGCGCGTCGTCCGGATTGTCGAGATAGTGAACCTGTTTCGGGTTGGCGGGGTCGCCGAGATCGATGAGATACGAACCACTGAGACCCCATTTCGACCCGACGACGGCGTATTTACCGTCCGCTCGAACCGAAACTTCCGAGTAGCCCCCGCTCGGGGCTTCGTTTCCGGACGGTTGCAGTTGACCGACCTTCTGTAGAACCATCCGACCGGATCTGTTCTTTTTGCCCGCGGTTGTTTGGGTGTTGGTCGTTTTTCCATCGTCCCTCTTACCGGAGCAACCAGCAAGAAACGTCCCTGCGAGGGCGGTACCGGAAACTCGGAGTAGCTGTCGACGTGTCTGTAGACGGCGTTCGGGGGGCATTGATACTCACTTGAGTACGTTGCACGATAGACTCGCACTTTGTTATGGGTTGTCTGACCGGGATACGAAAGCAGCAACTGCTTCCTACTGCGTGATTTCGGCTGAAATCATGTGCAACGGAGGTGGCTCGATCGACAGGAGAATTAAAATTTCGATAAATAGCGTGCAGATTGGATGGTCGTTTCGCTGCTCACGCGGAGTGAACCTCAATCGAGTAGTACAAGCCGCCAACGAACAAGGTTCCGACTATATTGTCGATGATGCTACCAAGAGCATGCCCATTGTCTGCGGATAAACGTAGCCGCCCCCACGTGCTTTGGCGTCCCGATAAACGTGATATGCAGGCGCTAGAATGATAGTAAGTAGCAAGACGATAACGCCGATTTCCATACCGCCCGGCACAGGCCCAAACACGGGAATCATACGATAGTTTTTGGTCGATTACGGTTTAGCCTTCGGTGATTTTCTCTCAAATGGAAGTAATCACAGCTTCTACAGTGGTCGGTCAGATTTTGTAGTGCTGGCCTATCAAAAACGGAAACAAGAAAACGAACCGAGTGGGATGAAAGAGAGTCTAACTGACGTGATCATTGGCGAAGTAAAATATACGAAGTCAGAGACGACGTTCTCCCGTGGCCTACGTGAATTGCTAGAGTATCTATATTTTGCTCGTGAAGCAGATCAGTATCTGTTCAACAATGTAACTCAAGAGTGTCGAATATCGGGACTCCTCTGCACAGATGGTGTTGCTACAGCGACCCAATCCAGCCAGTCAGTCACTCATCTTACCACAGAAGATCTATCCCAACTATTCTGAACCGACGAACCACGACACTTCAGCCATCACCGGTAGTTCGTCGGTGTGTAGAATCTCCCCAATCTCCTGCGGAGTCACACTGCCCTGCTATTCAGCTTTCTCCATCAGTTCGACGAACGCACCGTTTGGAACCGCAACAGTGTCGCCGCGCATTTGGAGATAGAACTCGGCGGCGCGGTCGAGTGCCTTGCTCTTCGTGTTCTCGCCGGTCGCTTCGAGGAGATACTCCATCCGTTGTTCCCGCGTATCGGTCATTCGGAGACGCATATTTTTGCACACGTCCCTCGGAAACCTAGTTTTATCGGGTAACTGAAACTGAGCGCATATATAATGAACCCCGAGAACCGCTCGATCAGCCCAGACCGATCGATGCGGTGGCACTCGCAACCGACTCGATTTGCACACAGTGAGTCTGGTTGATGTGTGCAATTTTGGGGGATTCGTTTCTGGCGTTCTGCAACCGGCAGGGGAGCGACTGGAAAACCATCTTGCTCGCCGTGCGCCTGTTCTGCGCGTGGCTCGGGAATGCGACGGTGCACCGGAGTCCGTGCGCTTCCAATTCAATGATGGTACGAATACACACGCGACGTCGCGAGTTCCTCCGGTGCGCTGTCGGATAGCCCGTTCCCCTATCTTGTGAGAAATACTCGTCGAGAGAAACCGTATCGACCTTCGGTAGCGAGAGCCCTAGTCTCGGTTGAATACCACTGATATGCCCTCAGACGAGCCTCCCGAGTACGGGTCGTATACAGTGAAACTATCAATAAAGCCCACGATAAGATAATTATCAGCGTTGTCGGCGTTGAGAAAGCCACTAGCAATAGTGCCACTCACGGAATCATTATCATCTGCTTTAAGGCCCTTATCGATGTCCGCGGGGTACGACTCCCCGTCCGCATCGACGTTATCAACAGAGAAGAGATAGGAGAAGTAGCTATTTTCGGAATATATATCAACAACCCTTCGACTAAAAGAATCTTCACCGATATTCATAACTAGACTTGCGTCAGCCCCTTTATGGTGGGCAGTAATCTTAGTAATTTGGTCATCGAATGAATATTGACCGCGAAGGGAGCTTACCGGACATGAACTTAGTAGAATACGAGAACGACGACGAGATGAAAGTGTGGCTGTCCGAATCCGAAGTCGGCCAGCTCCTCGACGAGTTCGAGGACACCGAGAAGCGCATCGCGGTCGGGCTGGCGGTGCGGCCTCCGCTCGGACGAGGTCGTCCGGGTCGCGCCTAATCACGTCGCCGACACCGACGCGGGGCAGATGCTTCGCGTCTGGAAATCGGCGAAGACGAACCACTACCGAGAGACACCGATTCCGCCGACGCTCGCCACGACGATTCGAACTGTCGGCGACGTCCGCAACGCCCCGGCTGATGAACCGGTCGTCGGCGTTTCGACGCGAACGCTCCGGCGCTGGATGGCACGGGCGACCGACGATCTCCTCGACGTGACCGACGAGCCGGGCTGGGAGTTCGTCGGGTTCCACGACTTGCGACGAACGTGGGCCACGTCGCTGCGCTCGGCCGACGTAGACGCGATGGTAGTCTGCGACTGGGGCGGCTGGGACGACCTCGACACGTTCCTCGATCACTACCGAGGGACGCACAGCCCGGAAGCACAGCGACGTGAACGTGAGAAGGTGTCGTGGCTCTAACACTAAGTAACTGGAGCATCTTCGACGATGGTTTTGTTGAAACCCTCAGCACGTGATCGGTTTCGGCAGCCGTGCTGAATGCAGGGCGCGAATCGGTCACTGGGTAGTCGCGGTTTAGAGAGGCATCGAAGTGATAGACACAGAGCGTACGTGTATCGCTCCTCATAAAGAAGAGCCACCGAAGATATTTGTCTTCCCCTCTCATCGACAAATATATGAAAAAGTCGAAGCTCAGAGCGATACTCATGCCGCTCGGACTGTTCGTTCTCTCGGCTGGAGCGTACTGGTCAGTCCTAATGGGTGTCGTTCCGTTCAGTTTCGATGCGCCACTCATTTTCGCGGCTATCGCAGGAGCGACTGCTCTCGGTGCTGTGAAGATTGGAGCACGGGCACCAGCCCTCACTGCGGGGGTGGCAGCTCTTGGATTTACCCTCGCTGCCGCAAGTGTGGGTGGAATTCTCAGATTGGGTGACTCAGCGGTTCTCGTCGGGGCAGTGCTCGCAACGTTCGGTGTATTGACCTATACAGTCAGTATGATCCACCACATCGGGACGCGCGTCCAGAGCGTGAGCCCGGCCTAATCTGCACGGACTCGCATTCGGCTGACGCGATACACACGCGCGCTCTCCCTATCGGTCAGTTCAACTCATCTAGTGTGAAACGAAGAGCGGCGGTTTGCTGGATACACCCTCTGTATTCAACAGAAATTTTCGGGTGTATATGAAGAGGGCCGTTTGGTTTCGATTCCGCTGAGCTTTCTAGTAGATTCTCGCCCGGTAGTGTTCTGAGCGCACATTGTATCGTCATCGAAGATACGTCTCAAGTGAATCAACGACGTGACCGACGAATTCCTTCGTGACTCGGCCCTGCCACACCACCAGATCTTCGATACGAGGGGAGTGGACTGCCCATGGAGAGACGAACGATTCGTACGGTACACCACCTGTTTCCCAGACGGTTGACTCTAGGGGAATCGAATCACCGTACTCTTTCGTCGAGATAGCAACAGCCACGTACTGCTCGTCGCCGAACGGATGCGATTCGTTGTTGACGATGAGCCACGGTCGTTGGCTATCTTCGCCCAGTTTGAACGGGTCCGAACTTCGAACCACGTCGCCACGTTCCGGTTGCATTTATTCGTCTCTCTCGCTTGGATGTGGTTCGTCCGGAGCGACTGCGTCCCACTCGTCAGGCTCGATCGCTCCTTCGTCTTGATTGAGCCGTTCCGTGATCGTGTGAAGAGCATACGCATCTGCAACCCGATCGAGATCGTTCGTTATCGCCCAGTACTCTCCTCTGTGTCGCACGAGTTCACGCTGTTTCAACCGTGAGAGGGCAGTCCCAACTGTGTTTGAATCCTCGTCAATACTGGTAGCGATTTCCGACCGGGTGAATGCTTTGTCCCGGTTTGTATATAGATAGCCAAGTACCTGTTGGGGCACGCTTGGGCCACTTGGGAGATCCCCGGCTTCGAACTCCTCGATGCGTACAGGCATACGCTGTACTTAGTGTGCTGACGTAATCAATGTACGGGTGTGCTGAAGTTGTGGTTCAGTAAATGGTCACTATTAGCAGGTACCCTTGGCTCGTTGGCTGAAATCGATCATAGCTTTAGGGATTCAACACGGCCGAATAACCCGAATCAGGGATTCAACCGGCGAATTGCACGGATGGTTTGAGAGATGGGCAACTATTCTTCACGGAGCCCTGTCGTCGCGCAATCAGTGGCATAGAATCTGCGGTCGTGTATCAGATGTTAATCGAGATCGTAGGAAAAGTCATCTGCGTTCTGGGATTTCGGTGCGTTTCAAAATGTGTGATTGATCCTATAATTGAAATAGAACGTGCGACGGCAGCGAGGTCGAGTTCTCTAATTCGCCCAATTTTGCTGATTGACTTCCTGTGGGCAGTACAACCGGTAGTGATACGAACGGATCCCAATCAATCTACGCTTCATATACAAGTGGGCGAAGTTTACTGTCCCCTGAAATCATAAGCGGAAGTAGACACACCCCGGTACCCCTGTCTCGATCTGTGCGCAGTTCGTGGTGCTGATCTACCTAATTATGGTTTGGCTCTGTCCCGTGTCGGTACCAAAGCTGCCATCCCGAGCCAAGCACAATAAGCGAGAAGCAAATAAGAGCAATAACTGCCCAGATATCTCCTTTGCCGATGGTGATTCTATACGCCTGTATAATCGCCGCGATACTGATTGAGACGATGATAAATAGCAGTCGGCGCTGAGATTCGCCGGACATTCTTACTCTAACACTACTACTGATATACACATATATCTACCTCAGCAAACCAATATACACATGCACGCCGTCGGATTCGGCGGCTTTCTCGACCTTTTTGAACTGGTTGAGGAGTTTGCGGGGCGGTGCGAGCGCTGGGCAGTTTCGGTCAACGGTGCGCTCGAAGAAGTCGTATTTGTAGCGGATAACGCCAAGAACGAGATCGTCGTCGTGCGACTCGACGACAGAACCAATTGCGGCCACGTAGGTCGTTCGAAGGTCGCCTTCGAACTCGTCGGAACTCACACCGAGTCACCTCCTCGGCGTTGGGCGATACACCCGTCGCTGACGGGTTTACTTTTGGTAAGTAACGGCAGAACCTTCCGCAATAGTTTTATACGGAGTGGGGTCGGAGGGATTTGAACCCCCGATCGACTGATATCTCCGGTGCGCCTCGGAACTCCAGAGGGTCGTCAACGCGAGCGATGATCAGTCACTCGCTCGGTATATCAGCTGGAGTTTCGTCCCGGGCGCGTAGCCTCTGGAGTCAGTCGCCATCCCTGGCTTGGCCACGACCCCGCGGACTTTGATAGGTCGAAACCACCTAAAGGGGTTTCGATTTCTACTCTTCGCGTTCCCGCCAGTCGCAGTCTTGGCACTTGTACCCAGTGATGAACGCTGTCACACTCGGCATGTAGCCGACTTTCAATACATCTCCTCCACATTCCGGGCATTCGCGGTCTGTCTCCTCGATTTTGTCGGCCTCCATCACCGACTCGCTCTCGATAATCTCGGCGAGTTTCTTCGGTGTGACCATCCGCCCCTGCACGACGCGATTTTCGACCATACGTGACACAGGAACGGGGAGACGGAAAAACGTTACACGAAAGCGTTCGGTGAGAGCAGGAAGAAAATTCCTACAGCCACGGACGGCGTTCGTCGCCGTCTTCCTCGCCGGGGTAGCCGTAGGCCGTCTCGACGCTTTCTTCGGCGTCTTCAGCCGTATCGCCCGCGACGTTTTCGTTCTTTCCGCCGTCGGTTACCGCCGTGTTATCGGACGCGTCCGCTCCGTCGGTCGTCTGTTGCGATTGGTCGGGAGCTTCGACGGCGGCATCCACCTGTTCGCCGGGATCGAGCGCCAGCAGGCTGGTGACCGCGAGAACGGCCAGCGGAGCGCGACCCGGCGCGAGGCCGAGTATCGACAGGGGCAGGACGCCCAGCGCGACCGCGCTGCCAAAGCGGAAGCGGTCGATGTCCACGATGTTTCGGAGCCACGGGCCGAGCAGGGCGACCGAGAGAGCAAAGCCGACGCCGCTTCCCGCGGCCGCGGCGGCGTGGAGGACGCGCGTCGTGTCGATGGTCGTCACCAATTCGAATCCGGCGGGTTGGAGGCTCGCGAGCATGCCGAAGCCAATGATGATACCGGGACTCGGCAGATACTCGCCGACTCGTGCGCTGGCGGTTTTCGCGGCGATGGCCCCCATGACCAGCGCGGCGAACCGCTTGAACACGTCCATGTTCAGCGCGCTCTCGATGGTCGGCGCGAACGCAGCTTCGACGGACGCGAGCGCGATGATTCCGACGCCGACCGCGAGGACGGTCATCGCCTGTTCGCGCGGCGTGCCGTCCATCTCGGCGAGGATAACGGCGACGGTGGCGCTCCCGCCGAAGACGAGGAGGCCGACCTGCACGATACCGACCGGATCGTCTATCGCTCCGGCGAGAACCATCGCCGGGAAGATACCGTCTACGAGGGGAAGCCCCATGACGGTCGCCAGCAACTTCGTCGCACCGCCTACCTGTCGCTCTAAACGATAGGCGATTGGATGTTGTGAACTACTCATTGACTAGCCACGATAACCCTGACCCGTGGGTGAAGGGTGTTGATACCTGCGATGCGACCGGGAATGCGATTTCGGTCGAAGATTTAGCGCAGGCCGTTTCCCTACCAGTGTAAATGTGGAGCACATTTTCGCAAAAATTGCAATCGGAGCAAAGGAGTCGCCGCTCGTCCGACCAGCAATGCGCTCTACGATGAGACTGGTAGAGTCCATACCTCCAATTATTGTGGTTTTCTGCTTAAGTGTTGCGTGACAGGTGCCCCCATGGGGCGCAAAATAGACGTGAAAATAACTATCGAAGCTATTGATCGTCGTTAGATACACCCATTTGCCGACTGTTTTTCAACGAGATATACGTTCGGGTCGAGGACGGCAGTAGATACGCACGTGTATGTATAGAAATCGAAAAATCGCTCGGAAGTGGAGCATAATCACGCAACGTTTTTCAATAACCGCTACGTTCGCATTACATGGCGAACGATTCTCATAACGGCGGTTCGTTTTCCGAAAAACTCCGCGTTCCAGAGGCACTCACCTTCGATGATGTCCTTTTGCGCCCGAAGGAGAGCCGCGTCGAACCCGACGACGCCGACGTAACATCGCGCGTCTCGAAGAACGTCGAACTCAACGTTCCCGTCCTCTCGGCGGCGATGGACACCGTCACCGAGAGCGAGATGGCGATTGAGATGGCCCGGCAGGGTGGTCTCGGTGTCCTCCACCGAAACATGGACGTAAACGTGATGGTTGACGAAGTCGAGCGCGTGAAACGCGCCGACGAACTCATCATTCGAGACGTAGTGACGGCTAACCCAGGTCAAACCGTCCGCGAGGTGGACGCGATGATGGAACGCAGAGGGGTCGGCGGCGCACCGGTCGTGGACGACGACGGGGAGGTTCTGGGAATCATCTCCGGGACGGACATCCGACCGTATCTCGAAGTCGGGGATAGCGACGAAGTCAGGGAGGCGATGACGGACGAAGTTATCACAGCCGAGGAATCGGTGACCGCGCGCGAGGCGCTCGAACTGATGTACGAACACAAAATCGAGCGCGTTCCGATCGTGGACGACGGAGATTACCTCACCGGTCTCATCACGATGCAAGGTATCCTGCAACGGAGAGAGTACGGGGACGCAGTTCGCGACGAGGACGACCACTTGCGCGTCGGCGTCGCAGTCGGCCCGTTCGAAACCGACCGGTCGGTCGCCGCCGACGAGGCGGGCGCGGACGTGTTGTTCATCGACTGCGCACACGCGCACAACCTGAACGTCATCGACGGCGCGCGGGAAATCAAGGAATCCGTCTCCGCGGACGTGGTCGTCGGAAACATCGGAACAGAAGAGGCGGCAGAAGCGATGGTCGATTTTGCCGACGGTCTGAAAGTCGGTATCGGCCCGGGAAGCATCTGTACCACCCGCGTCGTCAGCGGGTCGGGAATGCCCCAGATTACGGCCATCTCGCAGGTCGCCGACGTGGCGGCGGAACACGACGTGCCCGTCATCGCGGACGGCGGGATTCGGTACTCCGGCGACGCCATCAAGTCCATCGCGGCGGGCGCGGACGCCGTCATGCTCGGGTCGTACTTCGCGGGAACCGACGAAGCACCGGGCCGCGTCATCACCATCGAGGGCAAGAAGTACAAGCAGTACCGCGGCATGGGGAGCGTCGGCGCGATGAAAAGCGGCGACGGCGACCGCTACCTGAAAGACGACCCGGAGGACGACGAGGAGTACGTTCCGGAAGGTGTCGAGGCCGCGAAACCGTACAAAGGAACGCTCGAAAGCGAACTACATCAGCTCGTCGGCGGGATGCAGTCCGGCATGGGCTACGTCGGTGCGGAGACGATTCCGGCGTTCAAAGAACGCTCCGAATTCGTTCGCGTCTCGTCCGCTGGTCAGACCGAAGGTCACGCGCACGACGTGATGATTACCGACGAAGCGCCGAACTACAGTCCCGGGGAGTAGGTACTTCGAGCGACCGAGTCAATTTTCTGTTTTTTACGTGCGTTCGGGAAACCCGTACTGAGTGAGCGATCGCAATCCGTACTCCGAGAGCTCATCCATTTTCAGAATATAACAGACGAAAAGAATGTCGTGATATGCGAATTCGGTGGGAAAAATATCATAAATTTAATAAAACTATTATTACTTATAATAGATTCGTATGTTAATCCTAGGGTGTAACTTATTCAGAGAAACATGAAACTATGAAGTGAATAACTCACTTCAAGAGAAATCATGACACGTAACGACGATGGATCCGATTTATTCGGCTCAAAAGTAAATAGACGCACATATATTAAATCTGGTCTTCTTGGCCTTTCCTCAGCTGTCGGAATGCTCTCGGCGACACCGCTCGCATCCGCGCAACGCTCCGACTACACGATTCGAACTGGGACGAGCGAAGAGACCACCGTGTACGTCCGCGAGGCAGACGCGGACGGGCCGACGGTGATGGTCGTCGGCGGAATGCACGGCGACGAGGCAAACGGCTACACGGCGGCGCAAAAGATTGCAAACTGGCGCATTGACGCTGGGAAACTCGTCGTCCTTCCGGAAGCGAACGTCAAAGCAATTCAGATCGATTCTCGAACCTGCAACGGAACCGATCTTAACAGACAGTTCCCGACCGGGTCGGAACCGACGACCGCCCTCGCCCGCGAAATCTGGAACGTGGTGGTTTCGGAAAACATCGACTTCCTCTTCGACCTGCACAGCTCCTACGGCATCTACAGCTCCGACGACGGTGGCGTCGGGCAGGGAATCTTTTCGACCCGAGCGGGCGATGCGACCGGCCACCGGAAGCAACTCGTCTCGTACTTGAACGAAAACTACGTTTCCGATTCGACGTACGACTACTCGGGCTACTCCAGCAGTGACGGGTCGAGTCCGATGCTCAAGCACAAGGTGGGGGCCGACCTCGACACGGGCGCAATCATCTTCGAGGCGACCCGTAAGAACGGCCGTCCGCTCTCCCAGCAGGTCAGGGAGACGACAGCCGCAGTGCAGGAATTCCTCCAGCGATTCGGCCTCATCCACGAGACGGTTTCGTACAGTCAGGACGTAATCGCGGCCAATACAGCCGAAGATACGAACGCAAAGCAGTCCGGTCTGCGATTCGATATTGCGAACACGTTCGGACAGGACGTCCGCATCACCGACCTCGAAATCGACCCCCACAACTCCGCCATCGACCAACTCCGCGACCACTCCTACGGCGAAGGGCAGTGGGTTAGCGAACTGTTCATCGACGCCGACGTACAGAACGGCGTGACGGACATCAACAACGGCGTTTCGCTCCCCTGCTCTATCGACCTCGACTGGGACGGCCACAGCACTGACGCGTCCAACGACGCGATTCTCTCCCCCGGGTCGTTCGGCACCGTTTCGCTCTACGAGTTCAAATCGAACGGT
The DNA here is from genome assembly GCF_020700235.1 of Haladaptatus pallidirubidus. Classification (GTDB taxonomy): domain Archaea; phylum Halobacteriota; class Halobacteria; order Halobacteriales; family Haladaptataceae; genus Haladaptatus; species Haladaptatus pallidirubidus. The sequence goes on from NZ_CP085301.1 coordinate 3,542,945, forward strand.
TCACCCGTCGATATGGTCGGCGAGAACGTCGAAATCACCATCGACTACACGCTCAGTGACGGCGCAAGTGGCAGTCGGACGTTCATGCTGTTGCTCTGAATTCTGCCGAAAATCACATCGATTAGCTATTTTGACGGCGATTTGCGTTCATTGCGCTTTGATTCGGCGATTTCGGAACTCCTCTCGAACGGCAGCCCAAACCCTTAGCTTTCGGTGTTGTTCGTGGTAAAAACGGGCCGGGCGCGATTTGAACACACGGTCGGACGTGCTCATTTCATTGGGCGCGACTTCCCTGCGATTCAAATCGTGCCTGCCGGTTCACTCACTGATTCGCTTCGCTCATCAGTTCGTTGTACGGGCCGGGCGCGATTTGAACACACGGTCGGACGTGCTCATTTCATTGGGCGCGACTTCCCTGCGATTCAAATCGTGCCTGCCGGTTCACTCACTGATTCGCTTCGCTCATCAGTTCGTTGTACGGGCCGGGCGCGATTTGAACACGCGACCGTCTGATTAAGAGTCAGACGCTCTGCCTAACTGAGCTACCGGCCCAACGCATTCTGAAAATGCGTGGTGTGACGTAAATACGTTTCCTTTCAGAACGCGGTCGTGCGTTTTGCGGGCGATTTCACGCCGGAGAACGGTCGAATAATCGCGTCGCTCTCGGCGTGGAAAACGTCGCGCGAAGTTCGTGGGTGTGGAACGTTTCGCCTTCTGCAGAGACTGTCGCGCCCGCGAAAATTTTCAAGTCCGCGTGAAAAACCGACCATCGGAGTCGGGTTGTCGGGAGAGTGGTCAGTTGTATAAGTGGATTTAATATCATTTATTTGGATATTTTTGGCGATAGATACAGTTTCGAAATGGTGAGGAAAACACGGCGTCGGGCTGGTTTCGCGCCTGCTTCGGGAGGATTAAGTACCGCCCCGGAAAACGGGCCAATAGTAATGAGCGCCGGGATAACAATCTCCTCGATGTCTACATACGCTATTCTGGGGTGCGGGAGCGTCGGCTACGCCGTCGCCGAGGAACTCGTCGAACAGGGCAAAGAAGTCCTCATCGTAGACCGAGATACCGACCGCGTCGAGGCGCTCCGCGACCAAGACTTGAACGCCCAGGCGGGCGACATCGTCGATGAGTCAGTCGCAGAAGTCGTCGACGACCGCGATGTCGTCCTCATTCTTTCGTCGGACGTGACCGCGAACAAGAAAGCCGTCTCGAACCTCCAAGACGGCAACGACGAGCGATTCATCGTCGTCCGAGCGAGCGACCCCGTTTCCGCGGACGAGCTCACCGAATTGGGCGCGGACGTGGTTATCAACCCCTCGACCGTCATCGCCAATTCGGCGCTTCGGTCGCTCGAATCCGGCGAGTTGGAGTACAAAGCGCGCCAGTTGTCCGCGGTCATCGAGGATTCCTCGGAGAAACTCGCAATCCTCACGCACGACAATCCCGACCCGGATTCCATCGCCAGCGCCGCCGCGCTACAGACGATTGCCGAGAGTCTCGGCGTCGAAGCCGATATCCTCTATCTCGGCGAAATCGGCCATCAGGAGAATCGCGCGTTCGTCAACCTTCTCGGCATCGAACTACTCCAGCGCGACGAGATGGACATCAGCGAGTACGACACATTCGCGCTCGTCGACCACATGCGGGCGACGGAGCCCGAGCTCGACCATCCCGTCGATATTCTCATCGACCACTACGAACCGGAGGGCGAGTACGAGGCGGAGTTCTCCGACGTTCGCCCGAACGTCAGTTCGACCTCGACCATCATGACGAAGTACGTACAGGAGTTCGATATCAACCTCAGCGAGGAGGTTGCGACCGCACTCTTGTACGGTATTCGCGCTGAAACACTCGACTTCAAACGCGACACGACGCCCGCCGACCTCACCGCCGCGGCCTACCTCTACCCCTTCGCGAACCACGACACGCTCGAACAGGTGGAGTCACCCTCGATGTCGCCCGAAACGCTCGACGTGCTGGCCGAGGCGATTACCAGTCGAGACGTGCAGGGAAGTCATCTCGTCAGCAGCGCGGGATTCATCCGCGACCGGGACGCACTGACGCAGGCCGCACAACATCTGCTCAATCTAGAAGGTATCACGACGACGGCTGTGTTCGGTATCGCCGACGACACCATCTACCTCGCGGCCCGGTCGAAGGACATTCGACTGAATATCGGCAACGTCCTGCAGGATGCCTTCGAGGATATCGGCGAGGCCGCGGGCCACTCCACGCAGGCGAGCGCGGAGATTCCGCTCGGTATCTTCACCGGCATCGAATCCAACGAGAACAATCGAGATACGTTGCTGGCGCTCACCGAGGAAGCGGTCAAAAAGAAACTGTTCGACGCGATGGGCGTTGACGGCGAGACGAACGGGAACTAGACGACCGCTTCTTCTTCTTCTTCCTCGGAGCCTTTCATCCGTTCGACGACATCGTTTACGAGGATTACGTCGCCTACGGCGCGTACCCAGCGATACGGCACGATGACGCCGCGGCCGGGTTCGATTCGGCTTCCGAACAGTTCGTCGTTGATTCCGCCCAACGCGAGACCGGTTACGGCGGTTTCGTCCAAGTTAAGGCGAACGTCGTCCACTTCGCCAACGAACACGCCGTTGTTGGAGTACACCTCCCGTCCGACAAGGGTCGTGATTTCCTCAGGGGATCCGTCCATATGCACGAAGATTGTATGGGCGGGTCTTAACTCTTGGTAGACGTTTCACGACCGCTCGACGACAGTTCCGTTCGATTACAGTTCGTCCAACACGGAACCGAAGACCTCCAGTCCCTCTTCGACCGATTGTCCGTCGAGTCCAAGACTCAGACGGAACCGCTCTCTATCGTCGAAAAACCGCCCCGGAACGATCAGTACGCCCTCCTCCCACGCCGCCTCGGAAACGTCGTCCCCGTCCGCCGACTCGTGCTGGAAAAAGCCGTAGGTACATCCGGCGGTGGCGGTTCCGGTGAGATCGTCGCGACCCGAGACGAACTCCGACAGCAGTTCCCGGTTTTCGATGATTCGTTCCCTCGACTGCTCCGCGAGTTGGATGTCGCTGTAGAGTGCCCGCCGGGCCAACGCCACGGCAGGTCCGGAAACCGCAGGAACGTGGTGCATAATCGACCGGGCGCGAGAGACGAACTCGGCGTCCGCGACCAGCCACCCGATTCGAACTGAACCAAATCCGTGGAACTTCGTCAGCGAGTTCGTGACGACCGTGTTCGGAAGTCCCGCGGCGGTTGGTCCGCCGAAAACCGACGGGTCGTCGTTCTCGCAGAAGGGCGCGTACACCTCGTCTACGATAAGAGACGCGCCGTTGTCGGCGGCAGCGCTGCTCGCATCGGCGATAGTTTCTCGCTCGGCACGATTCCCACTCGGGTTGTGGCGGTTCGTGACGACGATACAGCGCGTGTCGTCTGTCGTCGCCCCCGAAACTCGACCCGGGTCGAGCGCGTAGTCGTTTTCCTGCAGTCTGTAAAATCGGTCTACCGTCGCACCCAACCCCCTCGGCGTGGCCACGAGCGGTTCGTATCCCGGTTTTTCGACCAGTACGCGAGGATTCTGCTGCCCCGCCGAATCGTCCGTATCGGTTTCCACCGAATTTAGTTCTTCACCCGCGTCGTTGAGTGCGGCGGCCACCGCGAGGAAATTCGCGTGTGTCGCCCCTGCCGTGACGAGAACGTTTTCGGATTCCACCTCGTAGCCTTCGGCGATGATGTTCTCCAATTCGACGTTTTCCGGCGGTGCCGGAAGGTCGGCAAGGTCCGGTGGCACGACACCGTCCGGGTCGGGAAACGGTCTGCGAAGGTCGCTCGACCCGAGGTCGTATTTCGCGGAGTCGGGTCGCCCGGAAATCCAGTCGAGGTATTCGATATCGGGGAACACGTAAACTGCTACGGGAACAGATGTAATAATAGTCCGGAAGCCCGCAAACTGCGGTGGAAATCGAGTGAATTGAGAACGGTGGTCTTCGCTACTCGTCGCTCGGCATCGTCATCGGCATCGATCCGGCGTTTGCCGACAGCGAGTCGAACTGCTCGTGGACGTTGTCAGCCATCGGGTACGATATGCGATACCGCTCGCGGACCGTCTCCCCCCTCGTCATAGTTCGAATCGCATCTGCAATGGACACTATCCGGTGGTGGATTTCATGGATGGGTACGACAATCTTGTGTTTCGAACAGTTATCTACTCCAAACTAACCGCCACCCTGCGGGCTACATCGAGATACGTCCCCGTCCTTTTCGACGGTTTGAGTTCGGCAGTAGACGGGAGTAATTGGTGATTACTCATACGAACTGAGCACATTGAGGGAGTACTGAGGTGTCTCGTCAAATGGGGGTGACGTTGAATTCGATATCGTTCCGTTATACGCTTTCCCTTTTTCGGTAGGGCGTGGTTTCTCTTACGACGCGAGGAGAAAGTATAATTTATTTCCCTTCTAGAGTATTTAGATAAAGCTATTCTCGATGCCTCCCACGTAACGGATGCGATGACCGAAAGCAATGACACGTTAACGACGTATCTCGCGGAGAATCCACGAATGATTGGCGTCCTGTTCACCATCTGCCTGCTACTCACCCAGGCGGGGAACGCGGCGGCCGCCGGCGGCGGAACGATTCGATAGAAGTCGAATTTTTTACAGCGATTCGAGGTCGAGGTCGGTCGACCAACTGAATTCCCCATCGACGACGAGCGGTATCTGTTCGAGGCGGAGGAACCGACGTAACGTTTCCCCGTTCACGCGGAACGTTCCGATGTCCCCGCCGCTCAGGAAGTACGTTTCGATGTCGTCGATGAATGGGGTGAAAACAGATCCCATACCGGAATCGACTGTCGGATACGTCGTTATTCGCAATTCGTACTCGTCGCCGCCGGTATCGAAGTGACAGAGGTACGGTGTACCGCTCTCGCTTTGGGCGATTTCGATACTCCCGTCGCCGACCACGATGTACTGGTTTCCGACTAGCCGTTGTTCCCGGGCAATCGAAAGGGTGGAGCGAAGGGAAAACCCGCGGTTCAACAGCCGGGCGATGGTTCGTCCGATCTTAATCGCGGTTTTGTTCGCGATTTCGCTGTACGTGACGATTCCGCCGATGCTCCCAGAGTTGATGAGTTCCACTCCCAGTTCGTACGAGCGGCATCCATTCAGGAGGAACGTATCGACCGCGACATCGTCTATCGACTCCGCGCTGAGTCCGCCGTCGTGACAGACGAACTCGCCGTCGTTGCTGTGACCGATGTAGTGTAAGAAATCCGTCGGAGTAGTGAGCACCGATTCCAGTTCGTCCACGGAGAGATTTCGATGAACGTCGATGTCGAACTCGAGTTCGTCCCGTTTTCCGTACAGATTGTTCTTCGAATCGTACTCCGGGCTCATCTCCCGTTCGTTACACACCACCGTTATATCGATTCCATCGGTCGAGGACGACCGTTCGAGTTTGTTTTCGAACGCCGATTTAATTATTTTGTTCGCGGAGACGGGCATTCCCCGGCCGAGCCACGCCCGTTCCACGGAGTCCGTTCGAGTTGGTGCCACGTACGAGCCGCGGTTCCGTCGTCGCTGTTCGCTTCGTTTCGCCTCGCTTCCGCGCAGGAAACCATCGATCGGCGTTCGAATCTCGGGTTTCGATTCCCGTCGTTGGTTTTCTTCCTTCGTCGAGACGATGGAGAGGTTGTTCGCGAGATACGGAAGCGCTTCGAGATTCGACGGTTCGTTCGTGACCGTCGTCGACAGAAGCCACGTTGGGACTGCTTTTTCGACGGTTTCGAAGGGAATACCGAGATAGGTCTCGATTTGTTCCGGGAGGTCTTTTTCGTACAGTTCGTCGAACGCCACGTCGACGTGCGGTTCGATGGCCCGCCGTTCGTGGAGCGGTATTTGATACAACCCCTCGGTTCGAGTAACGCAGTCGAGGAACAACGACTGTTTGAGTACACGCTCGATTTCACCCTCGAACCCTCGTTGCGGATGGTCGAGCGGGTGAACGAAGCCGCGATCCGTAACGAGTCTCGGTTCGTCACCCGGAACGACGGTCGCACCCAAATAGTAGGCGAGCGAACTCGTCGGGAAAATCATCGACAGTTCGGGCGGAAGCTCGATTCGAACGCCTGTATCCGGCGGCGATAGTCCCTCGGGAACGTGGAGTCGATTCCCGAGCTCTATTTCGGGCGGATGTCCCCTGAGCGAGGGAAGCGACCGCTCGCAACTCGTCGTTTTCAGCGCCGAACCGAAGGTGGAAAGCGCGGTCATCGCGTCTCGAGGAGTCGCCGTCGTCGTCACCGTCGCACCGGGCTGGTCGTGGTACGAACGCGCCCCGATTCGAATACGCGCTTCGGTGTCGAAATCGAACTCCATCCGCTCCGTCGACGATGCTATCGTTACGCCGCTGTTCACGCGCAGATATATTCGAATCGGCGCGTTCAATTCGATCAGATACTCCCCTTGGGGAAGCTGTTCGTACGAAAAATCCTCGACTTTCGTCAACACGTCCCCGTCGATGGTTCTGATGTGGGCGATAACGACGTACGGTAACACGAGCGTGTTCGTGACGATTTCCGCCGCGCTATCGACGGGAAAACGGAACGCGTCGGTATCGGTCGAAACCGGATCGACGGAATTCGAAGTTCGTATCGGAAACTGCCGCCGCTGAATCGGATCGATAATCGTTATCCCGGTATGGTTCGTGTTTGTACGAAATATCGGTTTCATGTGCTGTCGAGAGGCGATTTCGGAACGTCGCTGCGGTCAGGGAAGCGCATTTATTTCGGTTCCGTAACGCGCTAGATAGGGAACCACGTCGTCGTATATTCCGTGTTGTGCAAGTGCCATCGCTGCTCGGGCCCCGTTTCGCCGATTTTCAGTTGAATGGTTACGTCGAACAGCGGTTCGATGGCTTGTACGCTAGATGAGTCGTACGCATTCGGGAAAACGTAGTGGCCAAGCCCGGAGACCTCGTCGACGGTTTTCGTCATGGTTCGCAGAAATTCTTCGACGGTTCGCGTATCTTCCTCGTTGAAAAGGAGTCGTAGCGAGTCGAAGCAGAACCGGAGTTCTCCCGGCTCGAATCCCCGCCGTTGGTACTGCAAATCGAACACTTTATCGTCGATTGCTCGCCGAAAATCGTCGATGGTTCCCGACACAGGCGAGACGGACGGTTGACCGGGATAATCGTTCCGCGGTGCCTGTGCGGTCGATCGAACGGGTACCTCGTACGTGAGGAGATGCGCACGCTCGGAATTTGCGTCCGCTCGCGAGAGACGAGCGCGAGCCGCGTCGGTATCGCGTCCGTAAAGCGCGAAGAGCTGCGTTCTGTCGTACGCAGTCTCGCCCAGGAACTGTGCGCTCAACTGCTCGAAAACGTCCGCCGGAACGTCGCCGGTGAAAAGTAGGTTTCCGCCGGAACGCTTCAATCGGCCGAGTTCCGATTCGATTTCTATCGTTCCGTCACTACTGGCGGTGATGTAGTGCCCGGCGAGCGTAAACGTCACTTCCCCGCTCGTTCGAGGTGTACCGTCCTGCAGTGGTCGGAACAAATCTGCCAGTGCGTCGGGGTCGATACACTGGTACAGTGATTCGGGGACGTCGGTCGAATTGGTTTTCGACTCTTCAACCATTCGTTGAATGATGGACGCCCCGAGCACGTCATCGCTCTTCCAGTCGTGCTGGAACGTTATGGGTGCTTCTACGCCGCACATAAACGGCGAGGCTGCACTTTCGTCATCGGCGCTCATGTTCTACTCCTAGTGGTTCTATGGGTAAAAACTCATATGCCGTTTTGAAATGCTACCAACTGACAACCGCTTCGATGTCCGTTTTCAAATCAAAAAGTGAACGAAATTCTTCACATATTTGCGACCTCTCTCGCGGTTTTCTACTATGTATCAAATAGCGCCCCGATAATTATGGGTAAATTTTGATAATTGCCCAAATCGCGAAATACATACCTCGCGATGGCGATAAAACAGAATATGGGCGACACAACGAACGATGAAGGTCAAGTCCTCGTGGAGCTGCTGAGGTTCTTGGAGGCCATCGAACCAGGGACTCTTCTTTCCACATCCGACTCGGTGTTCAAGTTGCTTGGAGACGAACAACGGCGTCATCTAGTTCTCTATCTCGTCGAACAGGACACCCCGACTCCGCTCTCACGAGTCGCCCTCGATATCACGAGTCGGTGTGACGACACGCCGTACACCGACGTTACGCCAGCCGAACAGGAACGAACGCGCTTTCGTCTCGAACAAGAACATCTCCCGCGACTCGCCGACTACGGCGTCCTCTCGTGGTCGTACGGTGACGATATGGTAGAACCGATTCCGAAAACACCGTTTGGCGGGGTGGGGAACGGGGCGTAGCGTGAGGGCCGTCCGATAGAAGCGGTTCACGTCGTTATCACGACGTCCGCGTACGAAACCGGTTAGAGCCTTCACGTCCAACTTCCGCCCAGTGCAGGACACTATCGACTGGCTCCGCGGGCGGCCCTACTATGAGGGGCAAATTGCCCGGCACGAGACGATATCCGGGAACGACGGTGAGTTTCGGGAGATTTCCCTCGAATCACGTCTCGAATCGGCTCTCGCAGACCGCGGTATCGACCGACTGTATCGGCATCAGGCGGACGGCGTCGAAGCAGTTCGCGACGGGAACAATCTCGTTATCGCCACTCGAACAGCGAGCGGCAAGAGCCTCGCGTACACGATTCCGGCGTTCGAACGAGCGATAGATCACGGCGGGAGGACGCTCTACATCGCCCCGCAAAACGCGCTCATCAACGACCAAGAAGACACCTTATCGGAACTCGCCCGCGATTTGGGGTTCGGCAGTCGAGTTTCGGTAGACCAGTACACGGGGCGGCTCGATAAAAACGAAAAGCGGGCGGTGCGCGATCGTCGTCCGACCGTCGTCCTCACGACGCCCGATATGCTCCACTACGCCCTGCTTCCCTACGCCCACCGACTGTGGCACTGGTTTTTCAAGGGGTTGGAAACGGTCGTTATCGACGAAGTCCACGAATATCGGGGTGTTTTCGGAAGTCACGTTGCGCTCGTCCTCCGGCGACTCGCGCGAATTTGCGACCGATTTGACTCCGCACCCCAGTTCGTCTGCTGTTCCGCGACCATCGGCAATCCGGTCGAACACGCGAGCGCGGTGACCGGACAGCCCGAATCCTCGTTTCGCCTCGTGGACGAAGACGCGAGTCGAACCGGGCCGACCCACTGGGTGCTGTGGAATCCGCCGGAGTACGAAGACCCAAACCGCGGCAGTGGCAGACGAAAATCGAGTCACGCCGAGTCGAAGCGACTGTTCGCCGACCTCGTCACTCGCGACTACCAGACGTTGGTATTCACCCGCGCTCGACAGGCCGCGGAACGCTACGCGATGGAGAGTACCGACGAACTTCGACGGCGCGGAGAACACGGCCTCGCCTCCAAAATCTCGGCGTACCAGGCCGCGCTGCGAAACGACCGCAGGCGGGAACTGGAATCCGGCCTCCACTCCGGCGAGGTTCGTGGCGCGTGGAGTACGAACGCGCTGGAACTCGGCGTGGACATCGGCGGTCTCGATGCAGTCCTCCTCGACGGCTATCCGGGGACTCGGATGGCCGCGTTCCAGCAGGCCGGGCGTGCGGGCCGCGGAACCGACGCCAGCCTCGTCACGCTCGTCGCGGGAGAAGATCAGTTAGACCAGTTTTTGATGCGCAACCCCGACGAACTTTTTGCGGGCGACCCCGAGCGAGCAGTCGCCAATCCCGAAAACGAGGAGTTGCTTCCGAGCCACGTCACGTCTGCGGCCCGGGAAACGTGGCTGTCGGCGAACGACGAGAGATATTTCGGCGAGGGATTTCCCGAACTCGTTTCGAACCTCGAATCATCAGGACAACTGAAGCGCCGACAGACGAACGAGGGCATACGCTGGGTGTACGACGGCGACGGAAGTCCGCAGCACGAGATGAGCCTGCGAAGCATCGACGAGCGCGAAATCGACCTTCTCGACCGCTCCCGAAACGACGTTATTTCTTCGCTTCCGTTCAGCGATGCCCTGAGCGACGCCCATCCCGGGTCGGTCTATCATCACCAAGGCCAATCCTACGAAGTGGTTGACCTCGACCTATCGAAGGACGTGGCCGAGCTGTCGCCGACGTGGGCAGATTATCACACGAAAACGCTCCACGAAAAGGAAATTACGGTCGAGAGCGATACGGATGAAAAAACCCTCTCGACCCGCGACGACTGCGTCGTCCGGTTCGCCGACGTGACGATGCGAAAGCGAATCACCGGATTCGAGCGTCGAGACGCGAAGCGCGGCGAGACGCTCGGAAAGGAGTCGCTTTCTCTGCCGGAGCTGACGCTTCGAACCAAGGCGCTCTACTTCACAATTCCGGAGGACGTAGAGCAGGAAATCCGCGCCATGGGCGGCGATTTCGGCGGCGCGATTCACGCCGCGGAACACGGGATGATTTCCCTGTTTCCGCTGGAATTGCTCTGTGACCGTCGGGACATCGGCGGCCTCTCCACGCCGGTTCATCCGCACACCGGAAAGAGTACCATTTTCATCTATGACGGCTACCCAGGCGGTGTCGGTCTGACTCGCGAAGGCTACGAGACTGTCGAATCGCTCATGCGAAACACGGGGGAGATGATTCGCGCTTGCGATTGCGAGTCGGGATGTCCGTCCTGCGTGCAGTCGCCGCACTGCGGAAACGCGAACGAGCCGCTCGACAAACGCCTTTCGGCGCACCTGCTCTCCCTGCTTACAGAGTGAGTCGCAACCTTTTTAGGACAGCCTAAACCTAAATTAGGTTAGCCTAAACATGGACGACATCCTCCGGCAGACACGGAAGGAAATCGAGTCGTTGGCGGTCGAGAGCGGCCACGGTCGGTTTTCGGTGCTATGCGCGGAAACCGGCGAATGCCCGATGCCGATTACTGGAAAACAGTTCGAAGCCCACGACGACGCCTCTCGCGCCGTCCAACTCGCACGCGACTATCGCGACGCACTCCGCGAACACGACCCCGAAATCCCTCAATATCGGTTCGTCGTCACCGAAGAACCCGCGCGTCCGCTCCAGATGGCCGGCGTTCGCGAACGAACGAGCGGGACGCGCGCTAACGGACTTCCCCAAACACAGCGTTCCGTGACTGTCGCCAGCGATGGCAACGGGGAGTGGCTCACGATGGACAACGCTCCACTCGTCCATCTCGCGCGGGATTGCGGTCCCGTCGGCGACGATGCAGTTGGGAGACAACTCGATTCGAAACTGTAGGAACTCTGAGCGAATCCTCACCGAATCTCTTCTCGCAGTTCCGGAATAACGTCGAGTTGCCGGTTCGTATCACCCAGCACGAGCAGGGCGAAATACCGGAGGTAGGTTTGTACGGGCACCCGGATGATGGCGAGTACGAACAGCAAAAAGAGGATACAGAGGAGCACGAGCAGGCCGAACGAGGCCGTGAGCGGGATGCTCGACGTGATTGCGTTGAATGTGGGATTTCCGGACAGAACGTACAGCCCGATTCCGAGGATGGCAAACGGAATTAGCACGAAAAGACTCAGGATTCCGCCCACGATTCCGACGATGATTCCCGCCGCGATGCTAAGGGCGAATCGAAGCAAAACGTACATACCGTACTGTTTCCACTGACCGCGGAGCGTCGGCCAAAACGTCCGCCAGCCCGCGAGCACGCCGCCGCCGCGCAGTAGCATTACGGGAACAACGAAGTTCGTCGTCAGACCATCGACAAGGGCGACGATGAGTCCGAGAACGACCATCACCGGCAAAAAGACGAATACGCTTCCGAGGGCCACGTCCGCCGAGCCATCGAGGAGCGACGGAATGAAAACGAACAGAAATCCGACTATCGGAAGCAAAAGAAGGGTGAAGAGGACGACTCGGAACCCGAACAGTCGTACTCCCTGCACGAAGTACCGGCGGACATACGACCGGACGTGAACCTCGCGCGAGCGAAGCGATTCGACAAACGCGAACTCCATAATCGACCCGATGAAGGTGAGCACCAGCCAGACGAAAACCACCACTGCAACGACGGCGATTACGAGGACAATGAGTGTGTCGGTCGAAAACGGAATGTTCGGGAGTGGAGTTCCCGTTCCACCTCCCGTTCCACTCCCGCCACCGAACTGGAAGTTAGCACCCGGTGGCGACGTGCTCGTCCCGCCGACGAAAAGAATGATGACGGCGAGTTTCAACCACGTCCACACCTCGAACGGCAGGAGGAAGGCTTTGGTGGTCTCGATAGCGTCGTCCAGGGCTTCGACGGCGTACCACGGCATACCGGACGATTTGGCGGCTTGATATTTAAACTGTCGTGAAAATTTGGTCGGCAGAAACCTCAGTCCCGCGCCGCGTTTTCGAGTCGAGCGTCGATGAACTGACTCAAAATCGCCGCGAATCCGGTCTGCGAACTCCAAATCGCGTTCTCGTCGTCGCCGAGAACGCTGATAAGCACGGTATCGTCGTCCACGACGGCTACACGCCCTGCGCGGTGTTCTTCCGGCCCACCGGGCATGTCGATAATCGAGAGGTCTTCGACCCGGTTGTGAACGGAAGGGTCGTCTGTGACGACGAGAACGCTGACTCCCGCGTCGGCGCGCTCTCCGAGGGCGTCCGCGATACCGCGGGTGAACAACGAAGCGTCGTGAACCGCGAAAACGATTCTCGATTCGGCTTCCTCGATGAGCTGTTCGAGCCGACTGGAGATTGCATCGCGCCCATCGACAGACCACACGTCTTCGCGTTCCTCGTCGCCGTCCACGAACTCGTTCTGTGCGGTTTCGAGGTAGTCGAAGGCTCGCTGCTGAGTTCGCTCGAATCGGTCGCGGAGGTGCGATTTTGCGGCGTCCAAGCTCACGGGCCGGTACTGAATCGGTTTCGACTGCTGAAGCTCGACCAGTCCGCGCTCTTGGAGCGTTTCCGCCGCACCGTACACCTGTGACCGCGGAACGTCCGTCACGGTGTGGATGTCCCGAGCGGTTCCGGTGCCCAGTTTTTGCAGGGCGACGAACACCTTGGCCTCGTAGTTCGACAGGCCGAGGTCGGTGAGCGCGGAGATGGCGTCGTCTTCGTTCATCTCAATCCTCTCCGGATACAGCCGCGGTCGATTTCGTCTGGATGGTTCCACGAGCGCCCGGCCCGAAGTAGCGCGTCCAGACGACGAGCAGGCTCGGAAGCACCAACACGCTCGCGAGGAAGGCGTAGATGATAGTCAAGCCGGTGATGATACCGAACTGCTGGAGTGCGGGCAGAATGGCGAAGACGAGGACGCCGAAACCGCCGATCGTCGTCGCCGCACTGCCCAGCAGTGCGCCGCCGGTTCCGGTGAGTGCGACGTTCATTGCTTCCCAGACGGAGCCGCGTCGTTCCAGTTCGACGTTGTACCGCTCGGACAGGTGGATGCTGTAGGCGACACCCAATCCGACGGTAAGGCTCGTAATCATCCCCGTCAGGACGTTGAACGGCATACCGAGCAGGTACATCGTTCCCAGAATCCACGTCACACTGAACACGACGGGAAGCAGGGTGACCGCGCCGAGGGTCGCACTTCCTTCCGTGATGCGGTAGATGAGCATCAGGAAGGCGAACACCGAGACCATCGTGATGATGAGGCTCTGAATGACCGTGTCGAGCAGTTGTTTCTGGACGATTTCGAAGACGATTGCTTGACCGGTCGCGGTGGCTTCGAGGTCGCCGTCGAAGCCGTCCGCCACGTCGCGCATCTCATCGGTCACGTCGGCGCTCGCCGCGCCACCCTCGACCGAAATCGACATTCGCACCGCCTGATACTCGCCGTCTTCTCGGTGGACGGCGCTTGCCGCTTGCTCGGGGGCGACGGTGTACAGTCCGTCGTACACCTGTTTCAGGTTCTGGTCGGGAACGCCGTTTCCGTCGGTGTCGGCGGCGGTAAACGTCGCGTTAAACGATTCGTTCTGCGCCGCTACCTGTTCCATCACCGAGAGCGGACTCGTCACCTCGGGTTCGCCGTTCGAGAGGACGAGCGTCGTATCCTTGTCGGCGGCGTCGTCGCGCGCCTGCTGCACCTGTTCTAACGTATCGTCTTGGGTAATGTCACCTTGTATCAGGATTTGTGCCTGCGAATCCTCACGGACGAAGTTGTCGTTCACGTAGTCGAGATTCTTCTTCGCCGAATATTCGGCGGGTTTGAACGGCTCCGGCAGTTCCTTCGTCCACCCCGGTGGATCTTCCGCGAGAAAGTCTTCCTGTGCGAAACTGGTATCGACCTTCGTCGCACCGTAGGCGCCGCCAGCGCTGATGAGCACCGTGAGGACGATAACGACGAGCGGGGCTTTTCGTGCCGCAACCGCTCCGGCAGAGAGAACGCGACCGAGTCCGCCGCCGCCGGTACCGAACGCCCGTTTGGTACGGTCGTAGCCGCGGGATTCGAGGATTTCGTCGAGTTCGACTTTCAGCGCGGGAATCAGCGCGCCGAAGATGAGCAGTGCAGCGATGATGCCGATGGAACTCACGATACCGAAGTCCTGGATCGGCGGGAGGGGGCTGACCAAGTTCGAAAGGAATCCGATAACCGTCGTCGCGGTCACCCACGTCAGGGCCGCGCCGACACTGACGAGCGCGACTCGCATCGACCCGCGAACGCCTGCACCGGTATCCTGTTCACGTTCTTCCCGATGCCGCATGAAGACGTGAATCGCGTAGTCGATGGACAACCCGATGAGCAGCACGGGAACCGCGATGAACATCTGGTTGAACGTGATTCCGAGCCAACCCATGAAGCCGAACGTCCACACCAGCACGAGGACGATGCCGAAGACCCCGAGCAGGATGTCGAGCAGGTCGCGGTAGGCCACGAGCAAGGTCAGGATAACGAACAGCAGGGCGAGGGGGCCGACGATGGTCAAACTGTCCGTCATCGACTGGTTGATTTCCTCGCTGATGATGCCGCTTCCGAAGACCATGGCCTCTCGGTCGAACTCCTCGTCCGCAATGGACTGGATGGCCGACTGGGACTCGACGATAGCGTCAGACCCCTGACCCGGTTGCATCGACTGACCGTCCTGCTTCTGGAAAACCATCAGCATCGTCGCGTTCGCTTCGGTCGTACCGGGTTCGTACGACGTTGGCATGAACGCCAGTGCTTGTCCCGACATTCCGTCGGAATCGTTCGAGGAAAGCACCATCTCCGTCGTGCTATCGACCTGTGACTGATTCATCGACTCCAACCGCTCGATTTGCGCGGAAAGCGACGGGGTCGAACCGTTTTGAAGGTTTTCTCGTTTCTCCGTTAAGTTCTCGCTCCGGGTCTGGAGTTGTTCGTACTCCTCCGCCAAGACGCCCTGCGTACCGAGTTGGTACACCTGTTGGAACTGCGATTCAATCTCGCTCGTTCGCTCCTGATAGGCCGATTGGTTAATCTGACCTTGCTGGTAGGAGGCGTTCAATTGGTCGAGTTGGGCTTGCAGGCCGCGGGCCTGCTGTGCCGATTGGTTGAACGTGGCCGATTGATTCGCCGTGAGTTCGCTCGTCGCGTTCGCCCGTACCCCTTGTAGTTGGGTTTCTATCTCGCCCGCACGCTGGCGGTACGTTTCGTTGTCGATTTCGCCCGACTGCCGGGAGGCGTTCAACTGGTCGTACTGCGCTTGCAGTTCCCGCGTTTGGTTCAGCACGTCGCTCAACCGTCCCGCGGTCTGATTTAACTGCTGACTCCGTTGTTGGAGTTGTTCACCCTCCGCACGAAGTTCGGCACCTTTCTCCCGTTGTATCGCGCTGATGGCGATGACGTTCGCAACGCCACTAGTGGGGTTTTCGTCTACTAGCGTCTTGTTAACCGTCTCGTTTTCGCGGAGTTGCTGTTGGAACCGGAGGGCGTGCACCATCGTGTCCTTTGACAACACGTCGTCCCCACGGACGATCACCTGTACTGCGGTCGTGTTCTCTCGTCCGGTCGTAAAGTTCGAGTCGATATAGTCCAGTTTCTCCGCAGCCTCGCTGTCGCTCTGGAACTGATCGAGCGACGACGACTGTTCTATCATCGGCGCGCCCGCTCCGACGAGCACGGTCAATACGAGCAACACCGCGATAACCACGCGGCTGTGAGACGTTACGTTCTCGAAAATTCGATTGAGAAGGCTCACAGGCCCCCTCCTTGGTTTCGACTGTCTCGACTCATAGCTGTTGTTAGAATCCTACTGACAGCGTTATCAAAAAGATGGGGGTTTCGTTTTCCGGTGTGATACGAACGGACGATGGCCGCTCGGAACGCACGTGCACCGAAAAGAGGAAAATCAGCGATTCACTCGTCGCAGAACTTCTTCGCCTCCTCGGCGGTCATCGTCTTCCACTCGCCATCGTCGGTTCGAACCTGCACACAACCGTCCGGAATCTCCGCCTCTACTTCGACCGTTTCGACGTGTTCGCGCAGGAGATGCGATTCGTACTGTTTCCACGCAGACCGCTCCGACGGTGCGATGGCGACCCATCCACAACCGCGCTGACCGCACTCTATCATTAAGTAGCGTTCACTCGCCGGAGCGCATATAACAGTTCAGAAACGCTCGTAGCCCACTCGGGAGGGGAAAATCAAAAATAAAGAAGAGAAATTCGAAACGGCGACTATCCGGTGACGACGCGCGAGGAAAGTTCTTCGATGGTTCCCTCGACTTCGTACTCCGGCGTCTGGACAGTGAGGACGCTGTCCGGCGTCACGTCGTGGAATTTGACGTGGAGCGAGTACGAGCCGTCCTCCAAGATGCTGGTCGCCTCGTTCTGTCCGGTTTCGAGATGGCGCGCCCAGGCGTTGTCGCCGACGAATGCCGGGTCGGCAACGCCGTCGATGACGTACTTCTGTGGCGAGGCTTCGGTGTTTTGACCCGTAACCGGATACCCCTTCTCGTGCCACGCCCAGTAGCCCTCGTCGATAACGTACACGTTTTCGTATCCGTTCTGCATCAGTTTCCCCGCGCGCATCGAGGAGAGATGGTGCGGACAGCCACAGTAACAGATGATGCGTTCGTCCTTCGACCACGACGAAACCGGGTCGTTTTCCGACAGTCCGTCCGGTGCTGGACTGAGTACGGCCCCTTCGATGTGGGACGTATCGTACTGCGTCCGCCTGCGAGCATCCACGAATCGGCCGTCGTCCTGCTGATACCAGTCGTACACGTCGGAAAGCGGTGCAAGCGGGACGTTTTGACCGTATTGTTCTTTCGTGTCGTACCCCTCGTCGGACTGCGGATTCGACCCCGACCCACCTCCCAAACCGAGACAGCCACTCAGTCCTGCGACCGAAACCGCACTCGCCGCGAGGAACTTTCGTCGATTCATTGCTATGGAACCGTAGTAACCACCCCAGTATCAATTTTATCATGGTCATTTCACGCGAAAAATCGCGGAGAAAATGGGCCTCACAGCTGAGTTTACAAGGATTCTCAAACCAGTTTGGCAACGTCTTTTTTCAAACCTCCGCCGTACGATCTTCTGTTCTCGGGGCAAACATGCAATGAGAGACACGCACGTACAAGCGGGGAAGTCGATACAACAGCAGACGGGGAAGACGTTCCATCTCGCCACGCGACTCCTGCCAAAGCAAGTTCGCCACCCGACGTACGTGTTGTACGGGTTCTTCCGCGTCTGCGACGACGTCGCCGACGAAGAAATCGAGAACTTCGAGTTTCCGGAAGTTTCGCAGCCGCCATGCGCGACGAACTCTGTCGGGCGGAATCGCTGTACCGTGACGGCGTCGCAGGAATCCAGCACCTCCCAGAATATTGCCAGTTGACCGCGCTAGTTTCGGCGGTATTGTACGCGGATTATCACCGCGCGATTCGAGCGCAGGGCTACGACGTATTTTCGAAAGAGCCGTCGCTCGGAAGCCTGCGAAAACTCTCGCTCATCGCCCGGACGCGCTGGCATTGGCGAAAGATGCGTAACCCGGAAACGGTTTTCCGCGCGGTGAGTTCCATTGCCACCCCAAAACGCGGACGCAAAGACTTCGACCCTCGGGACACGGTTCCGACGCGGCTCTGACGCGGTCGCCGAACGTCCGAAATCCGCGCGGTCGGTGACTGTTTCAGTCGTCCGCGTGACCTTCTTCCCGACGGAGGAAGGCCGGTAGCTTCGGTACGGCGGTCGTATCGTGCAGACCGGTCGGTGGGAGGTTGACATCCGCGGCGAGCGATTCGTCCAAGTCCGTCTCGGCCCGGAGCGATTCCATCTCACCGTCGCTTTCGCGGGCGTCCTGGTCGATGCGCATCGAGCAGAATTCGACCCCGCACATCGAACAGAAGCGAGCTTCCTTGTAGTTGTCCCCCGGGAGCGTCTGGTCGTGATACTCGCGCGCTCGTTCCGAGTCGAGAGCGAGATCGAACTGACGCGACCAATCGAACTCGTAACGCGCCTCTGAGAGCGCATCGTCCCAATCGCGAGCGCCGGGCAGACCGCTCGCCACATCTCCAGCGTGTGCGGCGATCCGGTACGCCGCAAGGCCGTCCCGAACGTCGTCTTCGTCCGGAAGCCCGAGGTGTTCTTTGGGCGTGACGTAACACAGCATCGCGGCACCGGCGCGAGCCGCCTCGGTCGCACCGATAGCGCTCGTGATGTGATCGTATCCGGGCGCGATGTCGGTGACGAGTGGACCGAGAACGTAGAACGGCGCACCATCGCACGCCTCTTGCTGTCGTTCGACGTTCATCTCGATTTCGTCCATCGGGACGTGTCCCGGCCCTTCAACCATGACTTGGACGCCGCGATCTCGCGCCGTTCGGGTCAGTTCGCCGAGCGTCTCCAATTCAGCGAACTGCGCCTCGTCGCAGGCGTCGGCGAGGCATCCCGGACGGAGACCGTCCCCGAGGCTGAACGTGACGTCGTGCTCGACGAAGACGTCACAGATCTCCTCGAACGATGCGTAGAGCGGATTCTGCATCCCGTTTTCTTCCATCCACTTGGCGAGGATCGAGCCACCGCGGGAGACGATACCCGTTTTACGGCCGTCGGTGAGCGGGAGGTGTTCCATCAACACGCCCGCGTGAATCGTCATGTAATCGACGCCCTGCCGGGCCTGTTTCTCGATAACGTCGAGCAGTAGTTCGTGCGTGAGGTCGGCTACGTCGTCCACGAGCGTGACCGCCTCGTAGATCGGAACCGTTCCGACGGGAACCGGCGAGTACTCGACGTTCGTCTCCCGGATCTCGTCGAGGGTTCCGCCCGTGCTTAGATCCATCACCGTGTCGGCTCCGTAGTGGATCGCAGCGTGAAGCTTTCGAAGCTCGCCCTCGCGATCGCTCGTCGTCTCGCTGTTGCCGATGTTCGCGTTCACCTTCGTGGCGAACTCGCGTCCGATGATCATCGGGTCGAGCGCCTCGTGACCGCGGTTAGCCGGAATGACGGCCTGCCCGTTCGCAACCTGTTCTCGGACGAATTCCGGCGCTCTATTTTCTCGCTCAGCGATCCGTTCCATTTCAGAGGTGAGTTCGCCGTTCCGGGCGCGCTGGAGTTGTGTCTTCGACATCAATTACCCAGTGATACCATAGAGTAATAAGCGTTGCACACGACGCGCGAAACGCGACCGTTTCCACGCAACGTTCAGGCCGTTCGAGCACGAAGCGCCGGTATGCACGTCGCAGTCCTCGACGAACCGGGGTCGCTCCGCGTCGAAGAACGGGAGCGCCCCGAACCCGCGCCGGACGAACTGCTAGTCAACGTCCGCGAAATCGGAATCTGCGGATCGGATGTACACTACTACGAACACGGAAAAATCGGCGACTACGTGGTCGAATCCCCGCTCATCCTCGGCCATGAAAGCGCGGGCGAAGTCGTCGCAGTCGGCGAAAGAACGGGGTTCGAACCGGGCGATAGGGTAGCTCTCGAACCCGGCGTCCCCTGCCGTCGATGTGCCCACTGCAAGCGCGGCGAGTACAACCTCTGTCCCGACGTGACGTTCATGGCGACCCCGCCGGACGACGGCGCGTTCGCGGAGTACGTCGCTTGGCCCGCCGACTTCGCCTATCGACTCCCCGACTCGGTGTCACTGCGCGAAGGCGCGCTCTGTGAACCACTGAGCGTCGGGATTCACGCGGCCCGCCGCGGCAACGTTGACGTCGGCGATTCTGTCCTCATCACTGGGTGCGGGCCAATCGGCCTGTTGGCGATGGAAGCGGTGCGCGCCGCCGGAGCAACCGAAGTGTTCATCTCCGACATGGTGCCCGAAAAACTCCGGACGGCCGAATCGCGCGGTGCCGACGCCGTCATCGACGTTCGGGAAGAAAATCTCGCGGGCGCAGTTGCGAACCTCACGGACGGCGACGGCGTCGATATCGTCATCGAAGCCTCGGGCGCGAAACCCGCGATTCGTTCGACCATCGATTCGGTGCGGCGCGGCGGTACCATCGTTCTCATCGGACTCGCACAGAACGCGGAAATTCCGCTCGATACGGGCGAAATCATCGACAACGAACTCGACCTGTTCGGGTCGTTTCGCTACCGGAACACGTACCCCGCCGCGATTGACCTGCTGGCCGACAACGTGGTCGATGTCGAAGGAATCGTGGATTTCGAGTCGGGATTGGACGACATCGACAAAGCGTTCGAGCGGGCGATGAACGAGGAGACGGTGAAGGGAATGATAACGATTTAATCGACGGGACAATAGTCAACGTGGTACGCTCTCACAGAAATTTTTACTCAAAAGTGAGTAAGACTTATTAACTACACCTCCTTACGATGATTCGATGAAACAGATAGCCTTCCAAAAGACAACCGGAACGAGGATTGTAGAATGATGTGGCAGGACGTCGTTTTCCTCGCCGGAAGCGTCTTTTCACTCCTCGTTCTCGTACCGACCCTTCGCGATTCGATGGCGAACATTCCGCTCGGTACCTCGCTCCCGTCAGCAACGATAGGGGTCGTCTACGGAACCGCGTTTTTCTCTCTCGGGATGAGTCTCTCCGCCGTCGGATCGTTCCTCACGGGGATCATGTGGAGCCTCATCGCGGCACTTCGTTCGCCGCACCCGTTTAACACCCCCGACGACGAAACGGCTCGATCTGCTCGTTACTCCGGATCGCAGCACGCGGACTAGCCCAATCGGTTCGCTCGAACGCTCACAGTCGTAAATCACGACGTTTCTTCGAACGCCGCGGTATCGACTGACACGTCCTTCGCCCCGAGTGCGAACGTCTCCCACGTTCGCTGAAAACCGGATGTTTTCGGGGCCACCGCAAACAGCGTTCGAGCGAGAGGTGCGCCAATCCACCCCGGAATCGAGTCGTGATGCAGAACGTACCACGACAATGCTCGTTCTCCCCGTCGTTGGAGTCGAACCACTTCCTCGATGGCGGGACGACGAATCGACTCGAATCGGCGCAGTCGTCCCGCGGGAATCGCGCCCTCGCTTCGTTCCAGTGCGTTCACGATTGTCGAGTGAGCAACTATCGCGTCCTGAATCGCCAATCCGTTCCCCTGTCCTCCGACCGGCGAGGCGACGTGCGCCGCGTCGCCGAGCAAGAGCAACCCATTGCCAATCCACTTCTCGGCTACTCCGGGTTCGATGTGCAGGAGCGAACACTGGTCGAAACTTTCGAGATGGCGGGCGAGCGTCGGTTCGACCGCCCCGATTTGTCTTCGAAGATGGTCGATTCCGCGCTTCCGAATCTCTGGATAGGAACCCTTCTCGATGAACCACCCCGCTTGTGCATCTTCCTCGCCAAGTCCGAAGTAGAGCACTATCCCGTTGCTCTCGATTCGTCCCTGTGCCGTGGACTGAACGGCATCCGCCGGAAGCTTGAACCAGAGCAGTTCTACCTCGGAAGCCAACAGTCCGGGGTCGATTCCAGCAACCTCTCGAACCGTCGAGTATCGCCCATCGGCACCGACGACGAGGCGACTCCGCAATTCAATCGTCTCGTCTCGTTCTCGGTCAGTCCCGCGCACGCCGACGACATCGCCATCCTCGGATAGGAGGTCGGTCACGGTCGTTGCGTGGCGGAACGTGAAATTCTCGAACTCGCTCGCCCGGTCGATGAGCAACCGAAGCAGCGCCGGTTGCTCCATCAGAATCCCGTAATCGTACGGCTTCGGCATTCGGGAGAAATCTACGATTTCATACGGGCGTCCGAACACCGTCAAGGCGGGTCGGCGGACTTCGTCGTGGTCGAGCGAGCGAACGTCGTCCAACACACCCATCTGGTCGAACAGTCGAAGAACGAGCGGTTGAAACAAGTAGCCTCGAAATTCTCGGTCGAGGTCGGCGTGTCGTTCCAGCAAAACGGTTTCGACGCCGCTTCTGGCGAGGAGATAGCTCAACACACAGCCGCCGGGACCGGCACCGACGATGACCACCTCCGAGTTTTGTGTAGTCGTATCGTAACCGCGTTCGGCCATTCTACTCCTCGTTCTCGCCGTTTTCCTCCCTCGAATCACCGAGCAGCGCGTCCACGTCGGCGTGGTCGTGCAGAAGCCCCCGCATTCGTTCGACCGTCTCTTCGTCGCGGGTTCGACCGCTCCGAACCACGTCTTCCGCGCGTTCGATTGCCGTCAGGGTGTCGCCTTGCACGAGCAGGATTGGGACGTTTTTCTCCTCCGCCTTCCCGATGACTGCTCCGGGCGGGCGAAAGCCCCCCGTCAGAATCAGGCATTTCACGCCGGGCGCCTCCAGCGCGACGGTTTGCAGGTCGGGGCGGTCGCCGCCGGTGACGAGGACGGCGTCCTTCGTCCGGCGAAGGTGGCGAAGCGCCTTGTCGCCGCTCATCGCACCGACGAGGAAGCGTTCCACGAAGGCGTCCGTGTCGCCCCCGGTCAGCACCTCGGCGTTGAGTTCGGTCGCCAATTGGCCGACCGTGACGCCCGCGAGGTCCTGTTGGCGTGGAACGACGCCGAGAACCGGAATTCCTCTCCCTTCGAGGAACGGAACCACGTCCGTATCGAGCGGGTCGAAATCCGTGTTGGCCACGGCGTTGAACAGGACGCCGGAAAGTCGGTCGCCGACGTCGTTCACCGCGGCGAGCAGGTCGTCAACGTCGCTTCCGTTTCGGTAGTGCGAGATGAGCAGCACCTTGGCGTCAAGCAGTTCGGCCACGTCGGGGTCGGTAAGTTCCACGATTCCGCCCGTCGTGAGCTTGCCGCCGCCCTCGATTATCATTAAATCGTGACCCTCGGCCAGCGAGTCGAAACTTTCCCGAACCTGTTCGCGGAGTTCGTCGGAACTCTCCCGTCCTCGAATCGCCTGCTGGATGAACGTCGGCGAATAGACGATGGGTTCGAGTTCGTGCATCTCGGCGTCCAACTCCAACAGCTCGCGGGCCAGCATCGGGTCTGCGTCGAGCGTCTTGCCAACGTTGCTCTGGAGTCTGGTTCCTTTGGGTTTCATGTAGCCCACCGACAGTCCGCGCTCCTGTGCGAGTCGCGCCAGAGCGAGGGCGACGGCGGTCTTGCCTGTGCTTTCTTCGGTTGCTGTGACGAGTATCGTGTTCATAGTTCGTCGGTGTCCACGGTCAGTCGAATGTCGATAGCTTGCACGCCGTCGGGCGTGGCGACGAGGGGGTTTACGTCCAGTTCGAGAATCGCCGGGAAGTCGGTGACGAGTTGCGACAGTCGTTGAATACTTTCGACGATGCTTCCTACGTTTGCGGCGTCGCGGCCCCGCGCTCCTCGAAGCAGCGGCGCGGTTTCGATGTCGTTCACCATCTCGCGGGCCTCGCGTTCGCTCACGGGTGCGACCCGGAACGTCGTATCTTCGATGATTTCCACGAAGATGCCGCCCAATCCGAACAGCAGGAGCGGGCCGAACTGCGGGTCGCGGTTCATCCCGATGATGGTTTCGGTGCCCGAATCGAGGTTCACCATCTCCTGCACCTGTACGCCGAGAATCGTCGCGTCGGGTTGGTAGTTGCGCGCCCGCGTCACGAGGTCTTCGTAGGCGTCGTACACGTCCTCGTCCGGAACGCCGACTTTCACGCCGCCGATGTCGGATTTGTGCAGGATGTCGGGTGAAACGATTTTCATCACGACATCGCCCTCGATGTCCTGTGCGGCGTTCACCGCGTCCTCCGGGGCTTCCGCGATAGCTCCCTTCGGCGTCGGGATTCCGTAGGCCGAGAGCAAATCCATCGCTTCCACGCCGAGGCGGTTGTCGCCGCGGTCTTTCGCCCGTGAGAGGATTTCCTCCGCGTGTTCTTCGTCCACCTCGAAGCGGGTCGGGTCTTCGTATTCGCGCTCGCTGATGTCGCGGAACGTGGCGAGGGCGTCTAAGCTCCGAACTGCGCGCGCCGGGTCGAAGTAGTTCGGAATCCCGTCCTCGCGGAGGGTTTCTTCTGCATTCTCGGTTCGTTCGCCGCCCATCATCGCCGCGGCGACGGGTTTGGCGTGCTTCGCTTGGAGTTCGCCGATTACCTCGGCGAGTTCTCCGTAGTCGAGCACTGCGGTCGGTGCGGAAAGCACGACCGCACACCCGACGTTATCGTCGGCTAACGCGATATCGACGGCTTCCGCGAAGCGGTCGATATCGGCGTCTCCGATGGTATCTATCGGATTGTAGATGTTGGCCTCCTCGGGGAGGGCCTCGGAAAGCGCGGACAGCGTGTCCTCCGAAAACGACGCCAGCGACAGCTCCGAATCGCCGACCGCGTCGGTGGTCATCACGCCCGGTCCGCCCGCGTTCGTGACGATTGCCACGTCGTCCTTCTCGGGGAGCGGTTGCCCCGCCAATATTTGTGCGAAATCGAACAGTTCCTGGACTGTATCCACCCGCAGGACGCCCGCCTGTTCGAGACCCGCTTCGTAAGCCCGGTCGCTTCCCGCCAGCGTCCCCGTGTGCGAGGAGACGGCTTGCGCCCCGGCGTCGGTTCGTCCCGACTTGACCATCACGATCGGCGTGTCGTCCGTCGCCTCGCGCGCGGACGAGATGAACTCCCCGCCGTCCTCGACGCCTTCGAGGTACGCAAGAATCACGTCCGTATCCGGGTCGTCGCCCCACGCTCGGACGAAATCCGTTTCGTCCAGCACGGCCTTGTTGCCGAGCGAGACGACGTCCTTGAAGCCGAGTCCCTCGTCGTTAGCCCAGTCGAGCACCGCGGTGATGAACGCGCCCGATTGGCTCATGAACGACATCGACCCGGACAGGGCGTTCTCCGGCCCGAACGTCGCGTTCAAACCGAGGGGCGTGCTCATCACCCCGAGGCTGTTCGGGCCGACGAGGTTGATGTCGTACTCCTCGGCGACTTCCTGCAACTCCCGTTCTCGTTCGGCCCCTTCGCTTCCCGTCTCGCCGAATCCCGCGGTGATGACGACGACGTTTTCGACGCCCGCCTCGCCAGCGCCGCGAACCACATCGACGGCGACGTGCGGCGGGACGACCACCACCGCGAGGTCGACGTCGGGCGCGGACGCGAGGTCGGGGTAGCAATCCAGCCCGAACACCTCGTCGTAGTTCGGGTTCACCGGCACCGTCTCGCCGTCGAAGTCGTCGCGCAGGTTCGTCACGATAGCGCGACCGATGGAGCCTTCGCTCTCTGTCGCTCCCACGACTGCGACGCGCGACGGCGCGAAAAGGTCTGAAAGTACGCGGTCACCCATCAGTTGAGGGTCGGTGGGGAACGGATTAAAAGTAGTCCCCGTCTTTCAAATTTCGAGAATCAATTCCTCTCCAGTTCGTGCGCCCGTCGAACCGCCGATTCGAGGGTGGTCTTTTCGGAGGCGAAATGAAGGTGCGTTCCGCAATTACAGTCCGACGCCCCGATTCCGGAAATCGGCGAAACCTCTCCATCGAGGTTTCGGACGACCTCGCACTCCACGTCTTCCCCGGCAGTTCGCACGTCGTCATCCAACCGCGATTCCGGACTTCCGAGTAGATAGTCGATGTGCCAGTGACGGGCGTCGTTCTCCCTGGCCGCGACTCGCGCGTGGCGCGCCACGCGCGAGAAACCGCCCCGTCCGAAGGCGCTGCCGGTGTAAGCGTACCACCCCAAATCGAGTCCCCTCGTTCCTTTCGCACCAAATTCGATTTTGGTGGCGGTTTCGAGTTCGACCAGCAGGGTGTACGTCCCTTTCATAGATGCGAGAGGACGAGCGCGCCGGCCACCGCGAGCATGGTCACGCCGTTCAGTATCACCGACTGCTTGTGGTATTTTGCGAATCCCTCGTCGCCCGCTTCCTCCATCTTCGGGATGAGTCTGGCATTGGCGTAGATGGTCGCGGCGAGCGCCACCAGCACGAGCGGTGCGACTAAAAATGCGGAAATCGATTCGAGCATTTCCTCGCTCCCGGCGATTATCGCGGCGCTGACCGCGGTAAATCCGAGAATTTCGCCGAATTCGTAGTATTTCGGAAAAATGGCGTTCACCACCTGTCCTGCGCCGCCGTCCAACACGTCGAACGTCGTGGGTGCGCCGATGAACGAGAAGAAAACCATTGCTCCGAACCACATGCCGAGGGTTGCATTCAGCACAACCAGCATGCCGGTTTCGAGGAGGGTCATGGCAGAACAAACGAACGGAACCGAAATCGGTGTTTCGTTTGTTACTCGAGTTTTCCGGTCTCACTCGCTCACGTCCGCGACGGTGGCTCCAGACAGCTCCCGTAGTTTCTCGGGAGAAATCGGAAACACGGCTTTCGGCGTTCCCGCCGCACCCCACACCGTCTCAAATTCGGTGAGCGTCTCGTCCAGATAAACGGGTAGTTCGCTGTCGTGGCAAAAGGGCGGCACGCCGCCGATGGACCAGCCGACGGTGTTTCGGATTTCGTTGGCGTCAGCCATCCCCACCTCGGTTTCGGGTACCTCGCGCAACTCCGCGAGCTTTTCCTCGCTCATTCGATTCGCGCCGCTGGTGACGACCACGACGAGGTCGTCACCTGCACGAAAGACGAGACTGCTGGCGATTTGAGCCACATCACAGCCGATTGCTCGGGCGGCGTCTTCGGCGGTTTTCGTCCCTTCCGGAAACTCGTGAACGTCCACGTCGAAGTCGTATTCGTTTCGGGCGCGGTCTTCGAACTCGCTGGCTCGTTCGTGCATGACGGAAATGTTGTTCGAAACGCCAAATCGGTGATGGTGGCGGTAATCGAAACTCATCGCCGGACCGAAAAAGAGGAAAACCGATTCTACTGCGATCGTCAGAATCGTCCGCGTCGTCCTGATACGCGACGTGGAAGTCGTCAACCGTAGCTGCGAGCGACTCGGCTTTCCGGGCGAGCGATTCGGCGCTCTGGGACACTTCGCCGAGGGATGCAGTTTGCTCTTCTGCGGCGGCCGCGACGTCCTCGGCTTCTTCGGCAATCTGCTCTCCGATTTGGCTCACATCGTCCACCATGGCGACGACGTCCGCGGTCGTCGCCGCCTGCTCGTCCGTCACGTCGTTTATGTCCTCGACGGTCACTTCCGCTCTCGCTCGAACGGTTTCGATGCGTTGTTCGATGTCGCCGACCGCCTCTTTCGTTTCGTTTGCGAGTTCTTTCACTTCGTTCGCGACGACTTCGAAGCCGTCGGTGGAACCGTCCGCACTCGCCGCCTCGATGTTCGCGTTCAACGCGAGCATGTTCGTCTGGTCGGCGATGGAGCGAATCAGTTCGACCACGTCACCGATGCGTTCGATTTCCGTTTCCAGTTCTTCGATGTGTTCCCGATTCGATGGCCGCCATCTCTTCGATTGCGGCCTGTGCCGCCTCCCGACCGTCCTCGCCGAGCGTTTCCGCGTGGTTGGCCGATTCGGCGACTTGGTCGGCGGAGGCCGCGATCTCTTCGATGGTCGCCGACAGCTCGCTCATCTCTCCCGCGGTGTGTTCGAGGCGTTCGGACTGCTCGACCGCCCCTTCGGACATCAACTGTGTCGATTCGGTGACCTGCCGACTCGCCTGTTCGATTTCGTCGGTGCTCGCGGTCACTTCCTGACTCGCCGCGGTGACGGTTTCCGCGAACTCGTTGACGTCGCGTATCGTCGCTTCGAGTTCGTCCATCATCTGGTTGAACTCGCGGGCGATGTCGGTCATCGGTTGCGTCGGGCTTTCCGTCGCCATCCGCTGTGTGAGGTCGCCGTCCGCGGCCTGCCCCATCACCGTACTGAACTCGTTGGCCTTGCGCTGAAGCGCCGCGTTGAGTTGCTCGGCCTCTTGCTGTGCCGACTCCGCCCGCGCCTGCGATGCCTCCGCCTCGGCGCGGGCGCGTTCGATATCCGTCACCATCGCTCGAAGGTCGGTTCGCATTTCCTCTAGCGTCTCGCCGAACTCGCCGGGAACCTCCTTATCGAACACCGGCGCGTCGAACTCCTTCCGAGAGAGGGCGTCCGCCTGTTCTGCCACCGTATTCAGGTATTCGTGCATGGATTCGAACGAACCGAACAACGTTCCCATCTCGTCTTCTCGTTTCGTTTTCGGGAGTTCCGCGTCGAGTCGTCCGGCGGAAATCTCGTCCGCCGTCTTCGAAACGGTCGCAAGCGACTGCGCGGTTCCGCGGCCGATAGAGAGTCCGACGACCACGAGCATCAGCACGGCCATCACCACGAGTACCCCGATGTTCTGCGTAACGTGTGTTTGGAGCGCGAATGCGGATTCGACCGGAACCTGATACAGCAGAATCCAGTCCGTTCCGACGACGGGCGTGTACGCCATAACCGCCGACTTGCCGTCGGCTCCGGACGTTCGTTTGATGTCGCTGTTACCCGAGAGACCGTCCGCGATGGCGGCGCTCGCGTCGTCACCGTACCCCGACAGCAAGCGGGCGTTCTGGTTGTCGAGAACCACGGTTCCCTCTCCGTTCACGACCGTCATGTCGCCCGTCGCAATCGGCGACGAAAGAGCGTGTGAACGCTCGGTCAGCGACGTCGTCATGACGACCATCCGATTCGAA
Organism: Haladaptatus pallidirubidus; assembly: GCF_020700235.1. Classification (GTDB taxonomy): domain Archaea; phylum Halobacteriota; class Halobacteria; order Halobacteriales; family Haladaptataceae; genus Haladaptatus; species Haladaptatus pallidirubidus. The sequence goes on from NZ_CP085301.1 coordinate 3,571,776, forward strand.
TCGGCGGTCGGTGCGACGAACGCGGTCACCGGTTCGCCGCTCTCCTCGTACGGATTCATCACTTGAACGGAATCCGAACCGGACACGGATAGCGAGCCGTTCGCCCACGCGGCGTCGCTCGCCGACGGTGATGTCCCGACTAACTCGTCCGTCGTGCTGGCGAGCACCGTTCCGTTTCGGCTATCGACGTAGTGAATCGCCCGCACATCGTTCGGGAGGTCGATGAGTTTCCGCTCGACGAGCGCCTGTCGCTCCGAGTTGGTCTGATTCGCGGACACCGATTCGGCGAGGAACCGCGTCGTCGAACGCTTCTTCGTGACCCATTTGTGCAGGGCCTCCGCCTCGCCTTTCGCCGAGTTGTTGATTTCCGTGCGGTTTTCTTCCTGCACGAGCTGTTTGGTGTCGAAGTGGATGTAGAACCCGATAGACGAGATGAGAATCAGTATCGTGAACAACACCGTCCCGAACTTCGCTGCGTAGCTTCGCCTGATTCGCGTCGGGAGCACTCCCTCGATTCGGCTCTGGATACCGCGACGGGAATCGTCGGAGTCGGTCACTGTTCCATCTTCCCTTCGAAAAAGGACGAACGCAGGAGTTCGAGTTCGGTGATTGCGCCCCCGTCCACCTGCTCGATGATGTAGGCGTTGAGCGGTTCGAGATTCGCGTTCAAATCGACCGAACTCGACGCACCTTGATAGTTCACGTCCCTGCCAGCGTCGATGAGCGTACTGGCGCGCTCGAAGTCATCGACCGAAACCGTCTGGCCGCGTCCGCCCGAAACGGAGACGAGGTTGTTACTGATGGCGGTCGCAGACGCTTCTCCTGCACTTTCCATCGCGAGGGCCATTAAAAACAGACCGTCGTAGGCCTGCTGCGTGTAGGCCGCGAGCGGCGCGATGTCGCGGAGTTTCTGTTCGAGTTCGATGGCGCCGGTCGTGTTCGTCGCGGCCACCGACGCGCTGTACATGCCGTCCATGTGCGGGGGAATCTCGCTCGGAAGGAGTCCTTCGCTGAGGACGTATTCGCCCTCGTAGGAACTCTCGACCAGCGCTTCGAGAACCGTCGTGTTACCGGATTCACTGGCGAATGCGACCGCATCCGCACCGGACTCCACAATTTTCTTGATTTCCATCGAATACGTTTCCCGTCCGGTCGGGAACGGGACCGATGCGACCACGTCGCCGGAAACGTTGGATTCGATGGTATCCGCGAGTCCCGCACCGAAGCTGTTGTCCACGTACAGAGTAGCAACGCTTTCCACACCGACGTAGCGGTCACTGTTGAGCACTTTCGCCATCACGAGCGCCTGCTGGATGTCGTTCGCGGCGGTGCGTCCGAAGAACTTCGTCCCGTTCGACAGACCCGCCGTCGCAAGCGCGGGATGCGTACTCGACGGACTCACCGCGAAGATATCTTTGTTCGGCAGTTCCTCCGCGAGAACCATCGCGATGTCGGTGACGACCGGGCCGACGAATCCGATGACACCGACATCGGAGAGCGTTTTCAGTGCGTCTTTCGCCTGTTTCGGGTCGAGTGCGGTGTCTTCGACCGTGAGTTCGATTTCGCGGCCGAGTGGGCCACCTTCCTGATTTACATCGGTGACCGCCTGCTCGATTGCTCGTTGATGGTGTTCGGCGACGGTTCCGAGAAAGCCATCGGCCGATAGGGGAAGAACCGCACCCAGTTGAATCGGTGAACGGCCGAGTTTGCCACCGAGACAACCGGCGAGTGCGCCGGTCGCTGGAAGTGTACTGGCGAGACGAATATATATTATTCTCCACACATCAGTATTCATATATACAGATGAATAGGCAAATCGAGGATAATCCTTTCGGTTCACATATCAGTCGTGATAATTGGCGGGTTATTTGTTGACAGTATAACGCTGATTCGACGTAACACGCAAAAGTTGCAAGGCAGGGACGGATGACAGTCGGTCGCAAACGAACGTTTCATATTCACAACGCTACGAAGCGATGGTTTAGAACCTGCGGGTCGAAGACGGGGTATGGAGTTCGAAGTCAGCACGTCGAAACGAGTGGACGTCGTCGATATTACCGAGCAGATTGAACGGCGGGTTTTTTCCGATGCCGATACCTGTACCGTTTTCGTCCCGCATACGACCGCGGGTGTGGTCGTGAACGAGAACGAATCTCGGCTGCTCGCCGACCTCGAAACTGCTCTTTCGTCGCTCGTTCCCGAGAGTGGAGGATATCAGCACGACGAGGTAGACGACAACGCGGACGCACACTTACGTTCGTTGCTTCTCGGTTCCAGCGTTACGATTCCCGTCACGAATGGCAGCCTCGCGCTCGGCACGTGGCAGTCGGTACTGTTCGTGGACTGCGACGGCCCGCGAACCCGGCGAATTATTATCAGATAAACCGCGTGCCGCAGTTCGTACACTCGACTTTCTTCTTGCCCGTGGCGGTTCGCTCCACCGAGAGCGAACCGCCGGAACTGCACTCCGGACAGACGCTCTTCCCAGTTTCGCTGGCTTGGTGCTGTGCCATCCACCGCAGGTTTTTCTCGGCGTGGTGGAGGCGGTCTTTCGTCGTTTCGAGCTCGTCGCGAAGGGCTTTGACTTGCGATTGGAGGTCATCCGCCTGCGAATCGTTCGTCGTCTGCTGGTCGTCCGAGGTGCCCGTCGTGGTTTCCGATTCGTTTACCGTCATTGCTATCTATCCTTGTTGCGTGCTATCTCTAGTCACATCAGGGGAGAATAAAAGCTTGTGGGCAAAAGTTGCGGGAACCAATCGCGTGTGAAAACGAGTCGGAGAACGAGTTAATCGGCCGTTGAGTCCGAACCGCGACCGGTGCCGAATCGCTCCATCGCGGTTTCGAAATCGCTCTCGTCCTCGGTTATGGCTTCCCACGCTTCGAGGCCGCGCTCCCCGCGGGTTCCTTCGACCGTGTTGTCGAGGACGAACGCGACGAGACCGCCGACGGCCATCCCGGTTCCGAGGATGACGTACAACGTGTTCGAAACGAGGTCGGTACCCAAGGCGGGGCCGAGCACCGCGACGTTCGCCAATCCTTGCTGGAACAGTTCCGCGCCGGTCTGGCTTTCGGTGCCGAGACCGCCGATGTACGCCGGAATCGCGAGCCCGGCGAACATGGCGAAGCCGACGATGAACAGGTTGCGCTGGGAATCCAAATCGACGTATTTCAGGTTCGACAAGCCGACAGCGGCGATTTGTCCGAACATGGCGATGAACAGGCCGCCGATGATGGGCGCAGGAATCGTCGCGACGAGTTGGCCGAAGTAGCCGACGAACCCGACGACCAGCATCAGGATCGCTCCGATTTGGACGACGTGGCGCGAGGCCACGCCGGTCAGGCCGATTGCGCCGATGTTTTCGGAGTAGGAAGTCGAACCGTTTCCGGTTCCCATGACCCCGGCGAAGACGCTAGCGATGCCCTCCATTCCGATACCGTGGTCGATGCGCTTTCTGCTCGGGGCGCCGACGCCCGACAGTCGGGCGACGGCGTGGTAGTCGCCGAAGCTTTCTATCATCGACGCGACGACGCCCGCGAACATGCCGATGATGTACGGAAGCGTAAATTTCGGCATTCCCCACTGGAGGGGCATCACTGGCTGAATCGGTTGGGCACTCGCCACTTTCCCAAGCGCTACGTAACCCGGCGTTCCGGGCGCGTAAAATCCGGTCACCGACAGCATCGCGGCGATGAACCACGCCGAAACGACGCCGAGGAGGACGGGGAACAGCCGAAACGCGCGGTGATTATCGAGATACTGCGAGAAGAGAACGATGAGACCGACCGTTAGGCCGACGAGCCACCAGTTCTGATTGGACGCCGCAATCTGCGGAACGTTGAACAGCGACAGGCCGATGAGCGCGATGGTCGGCGCGATGACGACCGGCGAGAGGTACTTTTTCAGTCGGCCCATCAAGCCCAGATAGCCGACCAGCACCTCGACGGCGGCCGCCGCGATGACCGCTCCCTGTAGTTCGAGCAGGGTGACGCGCCATCCGCCGCCGATAACGGCGATAATTGCCAACGCGGGCGCGAGCATCGAAAACGTCGCCCCCTGCACGATTGGGTACCGGTTGCCGAACGTCGTCTGAGCCAGCGTGGCGAGTCCGGAGACGACGAAGAAGGTGCCAACGAACTGCGCGGTCTGGTCTGCGGGCATCTCCATCGCGCCCGCGAGCGCCAGCGGAACGGCGATGTTCGCGCCGATCATCGTGAGGTAGTGTTGAAATCCCAGCAGAACCGATTCCCCGGTCGGCGGTTTGTCCTCGATACCGTACTCCACGAACGACGCTTCCTCCAACGCCGCGTCGTTCGCATCCGCCGACTCCCCATCCGTATCACCTGTCGTTCCTGTCATACCTTCTCAGTCGCGATCTGTTGTTCGGATTCCTCGTAATCGGCATAAAAGTGCCGTTACGAACTCCGGAGGAAAAATTACGATTTTCGAATTTGAGCGACGGACGGTCGGTTCGGTAATGCCGTCATTGCTCCCGACTCCGTCGTCGTCAAGGCGGCGACGGCGTTGGCGAACGCGAGCACTTCGGAGAGCGGTTCGCCGCTAGCGAGCGACGCAAGCGCGCCAGCGGTGAACGCATCCCCCGCACCCGTAGTGTCCTCCACGGAAACGTCGTAGCCCGGGTGACTCAGGGTGTTTTCATCCCACGGTGCATCCTCGGTCGCGTGAGCGTGGGCACCGTTTTCCCCGAGCGTGAGCAGGCAGGTATGTGGCCCATTCTCGCAGACATCGACCGCGAGATTGATCGGGTTTTCCGCGTCGAATCCGGCCGTTCGAAGGTCTTCCGGGGTCGCTTTCACCACGTCCGACAGGCGAAGCATCTGGTCAACCATGTCGAGGTAGCCGTTTTCCGGCCACAGTTCGGGACGAGCGTTCGGGTCGAACACGACGGAACAACCCGCTCTTTTCGCGCGTTCAGCGAGGTCGAGCGTGGCCCGGCGACCCGGGTTGGAGGCCAGCATCACCCCGCCGACGTACACCCATTCAACATCAGCCAGCACGTCGTCGGAGACCCCGCCGGGGCGGAGTTGGGTATCCGCCGTTCCGTCGCGGTAGAAGCTGAACTCTCGGTCGCCCGCTTCGTCGTGCGTCACGAAGGCCAGCGTCGTTTTTGCGTCGGAGTCGCGTTCGACAAATCGGTCGGGAAGAGATTCCGCGAGCGTGTCCGCGAGAAAATCGCCAAACGGGTCGTCCGCGATGCGAGTCCAGAACCACGGCGTTTCGTCCAGCTTGGAGAGTGCGACTGCGACGTTCGCGGGTGCCCCGCCCGGTCTGCGGTCGAACGACGATACGTCGGAGAGCGCACCGGGCTGTTCCGGTAGGAAGTCCACGAGCGTTTCCCCGGAGACGAGGATTCGCGGTTTCGGTGTCTCGGTCATGGTACCCCGTGAGAAGCCCAGTAGGAAAGGGTTTGCTTACTCGATGTGGTTTGTCGCGTGAAAGAGGGAATTGTTCGTGTCGATTATCTCGAAAGGATGGGTTTCGGATGGTTTCGGCGAGGGAAACTATCGAGACTGCGAAGCGCAGACCGGTTACCTTCATTTTCGTTCGTTCCTCTCCGGCAAAACGCTGGGCGGGGAGAACGACAGCCTACCCGCCCAACCCCGAATAGACTGGTCGATTTCCGCGTGACGGTTCGTCTTTCTGAAACGGTGGTCGACTAAACTACCGTTTTCCCGCTTCAGAGCAGCGTATCGAGATACGCCTTGCTCGTCTCGATGTAGCCGTAGTCGAGGGTGAACACCTCAAGCGAGAGCGTTCCGTTCCAACCGTCAGGCAAAGCTGCGAAAATCTCGCGGAAATCGATCGTTCCCGACCCGAACGGGAGATGTTCGTCCTTCGCCCGGCGCGTGTCGTTCAGGTGGAAGTGCGAAATTCGGTCGCCGTGTCTTCCGACGAAGGAGGCCGTGCCACCTGAATCCAGCCCGTCGATTCGCGCGTGACCCGTATCCAGCGTCATCGAAGCGTCCGTCTCCTCGAAAATCCGGTCGAAGTCGTGGATGGTGAACCACCCGTCCGGGATGTTCTCGACGCAGATTTCGAAGCCGAGTTCGTCCGCGAACTCGTCGATTTCTCGAACCGACCGGACGACGTTCGACCCGATAATTTCGGCATCCCACGCGGGTTTCCACGCGCTCGAACTGGCGTGGAGAACGCCTTTGGTCGCTCCGAACGCGCTCGCCGTTTCGACGGCCGCCTGTACTTCCCGAATCGCGCCCCCCCGAACGTGTTCGAAGGGGGAACCGATGTCGAGCGCGAACGGCAAGTGAACCGCGAGGTCGAGGCCGCAGTCGTCGGCGCTCGCCCGGACTGCATCCGGGTCGAGATGCTGGCGCTCGGTCGCGCTGTCCATCATCAGTTCGACGTAGTCGAAACCGAGGTCATCCGCGATTTCGAACGCTTCCCCGTACTCCATCCCGATTTGCGTGACGAACCCCGTCTTTGCGTCCATGTCCGGCGTTCGACGGGTGAAGAATTAGCTCTGGTGGGGGAGGTCGTCAGCGCCGAAGCGAAGCCGACTGGTTCTCGTTCGTCAGCGAGATGCTCGCCGATTGGTTGTCGTCGAAGGCGTACACGCCGTGAGTGAACGTTCCCGGTTCGCTCGGGAGCGTCCCCGGACTAACTTCGAAGGTCACCGTCTGCGACTCGCCCGCACCGAGCGTCAGCGTCTGTCGCTGAACGGTAACCCCACTGAACCGGTACTGCAATTCCTCGGTTCCGTTTCTGTCGCCGGGATTTCGAACCGTCGCGGAGACGTTAAACGACTGGCCGACCGGGACGGTTTCCGGCGCGCTGAGGTTCGTCACTTCGAACGGCCTCTCTTCCGGTCCTGCGATTGCGCGACCCGGCGGAACGGTGGGGCTGCCGACGTTCGTACTGATGTTCGACTCGCTGAAGGTCATCCCGTTGGCTTCGACCGACAGCAGGCCGAGAGCAACCCGGGCGTGTGAAACGCCCGACGGTGCCGTGAGCGTACCATCTTCGAGGTTTTGCCGCGTTCTGGCCGCCGCCGAGGGGGTGACGTCGTCTCCGAGTGCAATTCGCGTATTCGTCACGACCGTCGAGGTTCCATCCACCGTCACCGCGCCGCGTTTCACGAACAACGACAGTGTCCCGTTTCGGAGCGTCAGCAGTCCTCGTTCGATGTGGAGCGGAGCGCCAGCGACGGACACAGTTTCGCCTTCGATTAGTGCCGGTTCGAAGGACGCGTTGGTCTGTGATTGCTGTTGTCCCGCCTGCTGGCCCTGCTGTGATTGTCCCGACTGCAATAGATGTGCTTGCGATGCTTGTCCTGTCTGCTGTGATTGAGACTGTTGTGTCCCGTCCGTCGTCTGTGCGACACCGGCCATCGGCGCGACGACGAGTGCGACTACCACGAAGACGACGCCGAATCGAAATCCCTGCATCGTGCGTTCTACTTCGGTCGGCGCGTTAAACCGACCAGACCGTTCGCGGTGTTCGTCAGCAGTACTCATCGCATTCGCCGATACTATCGCCGATTACTATTCCGGTGGGATGAACAACTGACCAATTACTCCGTGAACAGTCCATAACGGTCGATAATGATTATTCAATCGCACTGGTCGAACAACGGGGACGAAGATGCCAGAAGAACAACCGGAGACACGATTCGATTTCACGCGACGCTCCTTTCTCGGACGGTCAGGGCTCGCAGGAGGAGTAGTTCTGTCGGGGCACGCCGCCGACGTCGCGCGCGGAGAAGTACAACAGGACACACCGAACGGTGATACCGGAGTGGACGAGGACGCGCTCGTCCAACTCGACATCGACCAAGCTCGGCTAGTGCAGGCGATGGCGGAGCGGATTTATCCGTCAGACGAACTCGGGCCAGGTGCGGCCGAACTCGGCGTCGTGTACTTCATCGACCGTCAACTCGCCGGTTTGTCCAACGGATGGGGAGAAGGGGCAAACTGGTACATGGAACCGCCGTTCGTCAACCAGTTCGAGGGTGCGACACTGAATCAGGGATGGCAGTCGAACCTCGTCCCGCAGGAAGCTTACGAGTTCGCGCTCGGATGGATAGAGGAATACGCGAGCAACGAGTTCGGCGGGAGCTTCATCGACCTTTCGACGGAACAGCAAGACGAACTGCTCACGGCGCTCGAAAACGACGATCCCGACAACTTCCGTTCGGTCAAACCGTCGGAGTTTTTCACGCTCTTTCGAACGAACGTTCTGGAAGGCGTCTACTGCGACCCGACTTACGGCGGCAATCGGAATATGGCCGGTTGGCGAATGAAACGCTTCCCCGGGTCGCCCGGCGCGCTCGGCAGTTACAGAGAACTCATCGGCAGGGAGGGATTCATCAGGATACCGCCGCGAAGCGTCGAGGACGACGTGGAGTCCACCGGAATCGAAACCGGTTCGAGTTCGTCGAATTCCGCAAACTCGTCGGAATCGGCAACTCACAGCCACGGTCACAGCCACGGCCCGCGGTACGAACTGGAAGGCGAACAGAAAGACGAGGCGCAGGGCGATTCGGAGGAAGATACCGATGCCTGAAGTGTTAGATCCGGTCGATGTGGTCTGCGTCGGCGTCGGATGGACGGGCGGCATCATCGGCAAGGAACTCGCGCAGGACGGCAAGCAGGTCGTCGGTATCGAGCGCGGCGGCGAGCGCGGCCCCGAGGATTACCTCACCATGCACAACGAACTGCGCTACGCCCTGCGGTACGAAATGATGCAAGACCTCTCGAAGGGGACGCTCACGTTCCGGAACGAACCGAACCAGAAAGCTCTCCCGATGCGACAACTGGGGTCGTTCCTCCCCGGGAAGGGCGTCGGCGGAGCGGGCGTCCACTGGAACGGCCAGACGTGGCGATTCCTCCCCTACGACTTCGAAATCCGGTCGCGGACGCTCGACAGATACGGCCCGGAGAAGATTCCGGAGGACATGCAGTTGCAGGACTGGGGTATCACCTACGACGAACTCAGGCCGTACTACCGGGAGTTCGAGGAGATGACCGGCATATCGGGTGCGGCGGGCAATCTGAACGGAACCATTCAGGAGGAAGGTAATCCTTTCGAAGGACCGCGAAACGAGTACCCGACGCAACCGATGATTACCTCGCCCGTTTTGGGACGATTTATGGAGGCCTCGGCGAGCGTCGGACTGCATCCGTTCATGGCACCCTCGGCGAACCTCTCGGAGGCGTACACGAACTCGGACGGAGTCGCGCGCGGACCGTGTCAGTACTGTGGTTACTGCGAACGATTCGGCTGTGAGTGGGGGGCGAAAGCCGACCCGACGGTCACCGTCCTTCCGTCCGCACAGGAGACCGGCAACTTCGAGCTGCGAACGCAGTGTGACGCGCGCCGTCTCGTCTACGACGAACAGGAAGGCCGCGTGACCGGCGTGAAGTACGTCGATACGGTTGACAACACGGTGTATATCCAACCGGCGGAGGTCGTCGCGCTCACCGCCTACGGCCTGTGGAACGTCAAATTACTCCTGCTATCGGACATCGGCGAACCGTACGACCCGGAAACCGGCGAGGGCGTCGTCGGGAAGAACTACTGCTATCAGAACTTCGGCGGCGGCGCGGCGGGCTACTTCGACGACGAGGAGTGGAACCTCTACATGGGTGCCGGGGCGCTCGGAGCCGCGGTGGACGACTGGAACGGCGACAACTTCGACCACACCGATTTGGACTTCCTCCACGGCGGCAACATCGCCATCAGTCAGACGGGTAAGCGGCCGATAGCCAACAACGAATCGCCGCCGAACATAGAAAAGGAGTGGGGGGCCGAGTTCAAACGCGCCAGCGTCAAATACCACAACAGCACGGCCAGTATCTCGGCGCAGGGTGCGGTTCTTCCCCATCGAACCAACTACCTCGATTTGGATCCGACCTACACCGACGAGTGGGGCGACCCACTGCTTCGGATGACGTTCAACTGGACGGAACAGGACAGGAAACTCGCTGAATTCGAAGGTCAGCGCTGTGCCGAAATCATCGAAGCGATGGGGCCGACGAAGATGGGCGTCGGAACGGAAGTCGTGGGCGAGGGCGGCAACTACGATATTCGTCCGTACCAATCGACGCACAACACGGGCGGCGCGGTGATGGGTTCCGATCCGAACCAATCCGTCGTCAACTCCTACCTCCAGTGCTGGGACGCGGAAAACCTGTTCGTTCCCGGAGCCTCGGCGTTCGCACACAACAGCGGCTACAACCCAACCGGAACGGTCGGTGCGCTAGCGTATCGGGCCGCGGATGGCATCAAGCAGTATTTCAAGCGGCCGGGGATGCTTGGGTAGGACGCAAAAATTCGGTTCGGGCGGTTGCGAGTTCGATTTAGCGAACGATTCTTTTCGTTTCCCCACAGTCTGTTACTGCTACCGCGTCCTCAGCCACCACCTTGCAGAGTGACTTCTCCGACCATCGTCGTCGGATGGATGACGCAGATGTACTGCGCCACGTCCTGCGTGGCGACGAACCGAAGCGTCTGGGTGGCTCCCTGCTGTGAAACAGTTTCCGTCACGTCGATTGCGTCATCGGGCGGCGTTACCTGACCGCCGCCTCCACCGCCTTGTCCCCCGCCGCCTCCCTGATTACCGCCGCCACCGCCGCCCGTGTTCGTCTGCACGTCGGGAAAGATAACCGGGAGGTTCTGTCCGTCCGAGTCCTGCAAGGCGAAGTTGTGGGGTTGGCCGTCTACGTTCTCCCACGTCACTTCGTATACGTTCCCGGTTTGTAGCTCAAGCGTCGGATTCTGCTGTCCCTGGATGGACTGCGGTGAGCGCCCCTGCCACGCCTGTACTTCACCGCCGAATTCGAACGACTCCGCGACGTTTTCTCCCTGCGCTGACGAAAGCGCTGAAATCGTGGACAGTCCAACAAGCGACCCACCTGTGACCGTGAGAAATCGTCTGCGAGTCGTTCGTTTGCGGGTCGTTTGTTCGTGAGCAGTTCGTCCGGAAATTCGATTCCGTTCGCTCGATGGGGTTGTCATACCGCAGAGACAAACAGCAAGAGAATCAATAAACGAAAGCCATCGTTCGAACCGTTGTGCGGCTTCACAACACCGACCAATCCGCGTTTCGTGGCAGTAACCGAGATAACGGCGGGTGAGGCGCGTTTATCGAACAATTACCGACGAGGGAGAAACCGTGTAGCGACAGGGAAGACGACGGAATTTCTAGCGTTAACGCTGATAGGAGTGGAGGCCGAGTTCGGGACGATGGCATCCCAAAAAATCGGACTGGGAGAATCCGTCTCGATGGCGGTTGGGGGGATGGTCGGCGGTGGTATCTTCGCCGTCCTCGGAGTCGTCGCCGTGACCGCTGGAACGCTCGCGTGGCTCGCGTTCGTCGTCGCGGGCATCATCGCGCTCTCGGCGGGCTACTCGTTCGTTCGACTCGGCTACCTCTCTGAGAACGGTGATGGACCACTCACCTACATCGAACGATTCACCGGAAGCACGAACCTGGCCGGGATGGTGGGGTGGACGTTCGTCGTCGGCTACGTCGGAACGATGGCTATGTACGCCTTCGCCTTCGGCGGATACTTCGTCGAACTCGTCGGCGTGGAGTCACTCGCTGGAATTCCCGCGCGACCACTCGTTTCGGCAACTGTCGTCGCCGCTTTCGTCAGCCTCAACGCGCTCGGAGCGCACGCTTCCGGGCGAACCGAGGACGCGCTGGTCGGGCTTAAAATACTCATTTTGCTTCTATTCGGTTTCGGCGGACTCTACTATGGGTTCACGCGCGGCGAAATTCGGTCTGGAATCGCTGCGTTCGGTACCGGCCCCGTCGTCGCGGCGGCCCTCTCGTTCGTCGCGTTCGAGGGGTGGGAACTGCTCCTGTTCGACCGTGACAGCATCCGAAATCCGGACGAGACGATACGAACCGCGATTTATCTCTCCATCGTCGGCGTTACCGGTCTCTACGTCATCGTGGCAGTCGTTACGACGAATCTCGTCTCCACAACAGTCATCCAGCAGAATCCCGACACTGCACTCGCGATGGCGGCGAAGCCGTTTCTCGGTCAGATCGGGTTCGCCCTCATCTCGGTGGCCGCGCTCTTTTCCACCGGAAGCGCCATAAACGCGACGCTGTTCAGTTCGTCTCGCCTGTTAGACAGCATGGTTTCGGAGGAATACCTCCCCGCGCAACTCGGAGGGGATGACGGACACGAACCGGTGCGGGCGCTGGTCGTCATCGGCGTGCTCACGGTCGGGTTCACCGTTTTCGGGAACCTCGATGGAATCTCGTCGTTCGCGTCGCTCGCGTTCATCGTCATCTTCGGAGGTGCGAGCTATCTCGCCTTCAGAACCCGACACGTGGGCGCGACAACCGGAAGCACGATCGTTCCCGCAATCGGAAGTCTCGGTGCGGCCGCAACGGTCGGCGCCCTCCTCTGGCATCTCTACACGAATCAAGGCTCCGTGTTCTGGACGGTCGTCATCATCGTCGTCGTCGTGGTGACTGTCGAACTGCTGTACTTCGAGCGAAAGCCGATAGAAGACGATCTGTCCGCCGTGGAGTCGAGCGTCGAGGATGTCGTGTAGTCGAAGCGGGAATCGAGGTCGAAAGTCGCTTAGACGTAGCCCTTGACGCTCGTGTGAACCCCCATGGCCTCGAGGGTTTCTTCGAGCGCGTCGAGAACGACCGCGAGGTCTTGCTGGAGGGCGTACTCACGGTACTTTCCGCCTGCAGAGCCTTCGTTGATTTCGGACACCGAGAGGATGCCGAGCATCGAGAGATCGTCGAGATGCTCACGGAGCCAGCGTGCGGTGAGGGCTTCGCGCTGTGCAGCGTCTGAAAGCGCCTTGTACCGTGAATAGATTTCGCGCGAACGGGCGGGAGTCTCGCTTTCCGCTTCGAGGGTTGCGAGAGCGTAGACGACCAGTCGCTCGTGGTCGTTCAGGTCTGCGATTCCCCGAGCGACCTGCTCGCGTTCGAGCAAATCGCGACCTCGACGGACGTGTTCCTCGGAGACGCGTGCGGCGTTTTCTTCGCGCGCGAGGTCGCCGGCCTTCAGAAGCAGATCGAGTGCTTTTCGCGCGTCGCCCGATTCCTGCGCGCCGAACGCGGCGCACAACGGAATCACGTCGTCCGTCAACACGTCGTCTTTGAACGCGACTTCCCGGCGTTGGTCGAGGACGGCCCGGAGCTCGTTCGCGTCGTAGGTCGAAAACGAAATCGAGCGCTCACAGAGCGAGGAACGAACTTTCGGGGAAAGACCATCGCGGAAGGTGAGGTCGTTGCTGATGCCGATGAGACCGATTCGTGCCTCGGTGAGATTTTCGTTTTCGCGCGCACGGGAGAGTTGGTAAAGAATGCTATCGTCCTTGAGGTGGTCGATTTCGTCCAGCACCAGCAGAATGATACCGCCGTGGGTGTCGAGTTCGTCCCACATCAGTTCGTACACCTGCGACCGCGAATAGCCGGTTTCGCTGATTCGGTTGGCCGGGTCGCGAAGGGTGTTCACGAGATGGCTCGCTACACGATAGCTGGAGTTGAGACCGTCGCAGTTGACGAGTTCGGTGAAAATTTCCAAGTCGTCGTAATCGCCCGCGTTGTGTTCGAGTTTGTCGAGCAGGAATCGCGTCGCCGCCGTTTTTCCGACACCGGCTTTGCCGTAGAGGAAGATGTTGTCCGGTTGCTCTCCGTAGATGGCGGGTTGGAGCGCTCCGTGATACTCGGCCAACTCGGAGTCCCGCCCGACCAGCGTATCCGGCGTATAATCGTCAAGCAACGCTTCCCGATGTTTGTACGGGGAGTGTTCGCGGACGAATTCGAATGAACCCATTACTCCACCGCAAACGGAGCAAGTTCATAACCCTTCCGAACCACCCGTTCCTATGTTTCCTGTGTTTCGTGAGAAACGGCTGTGTCTGACGGATAGCGTCCGTAATCCCGTTCTTCGGTCGTTTCGTAGTCGTTGGACGTTCATCGGTTGTCGGGTAAATCATCGCCAAACCACCCGTTCCGCTGAGTCTTCTGTTTCTTTTGACGTGGATACTTAAAAACCACCCCCACCCCTCTGTTCCGCTGTATCCGCGAGAAGGGGACAAGTGGGGATGTGACGGGAGGCTCTAGAACAGGAAGGTTCAAGTCAATATCACCACAACCATAACCGCAAACTAGACAAAATAGACTATTTCATTGATATCGACTATGGATAATTCTCGATTTGAGATAGCCATCTCACCCCCACCCCTCGTTCGAGCGAGAAAACAGCGGAACAGAGGGGTGGGGGTATTTATAAATCGAACGTTTCAAAGGAAACAGAAGACGTATTGGTATCTCCCGTTCCACCCTACGTCTATAGAGAACAACGGAACGACGGGGTAGGTGAAAACTGCCGTGAAAGCAGATAACGGTGGAAGCCAGTGAAAATGGAGTCCCCAAAGACAGCGGAACGACGGTGTGTGTTGTGTGAGAAACAGTGTCTCATCTTCGAACCCCGTGAAGCATAAATGGAGAAAGCCAACATTGGTGGAGCTAACATTGACACACCTTCCGTACTCCGCTTTGAACGTATTCCATACCCCGTTTTAACGCGTTCCATACTCCGCTTTAATTACGTTCGACAGCGCATTCGCCCCATCTCCGCGCTTTTCACACCCTCGTTCTATATTATCACATCTTTATTCTACTACGTTCTATTCCATTTCCCTATCATCGCGCCTTCACCTCCCATATATAATTTTAGCAACAATTATATTACATTACACCCCACTCCTCTACTCGGGTGCATTCTATCAAAACAGCAGGAATGTGTGTGTAAATTCTTCGAGCGAGCGGGAGACTTCGGTTTATCGGGAGGAGAACAGCGGAACGACGGGGTATTGCGTCGGTTCCTTCACGGCGTAGAACTGGTTCGTAGTTTCGATTTCGAGACGGCCGAAAGCAACGGCTAGAGCGGACAAACGACGGAATCGGCAGTTCGACGGATGAAAGACGGTAAAAGAACAAAAAACAGAGGAACGACGGGGTCTGTCGGAAATAATGCGAGGGAAACGAACGTGGGGGGGATAATACGAACTCAAAGCGGCGGAGCGGTGGAAGAACCTATTTTGAAAACACCGTGTCGAAAGTTACAAGCCCAAAGACAGCGGAACGACGGGGTAGAATTCGAAGTACTGTGTAACTTGGCGAGTAATTGTTGGGATATAATCCAGCCGGCAATCCGTCAGACACAGCGGAACGGCGGGGTTCGGTATTGCGCCGCGTTCGACGTCAGATAAACAGTGGATTCGAACGACGTTCGGGAGTTAGAGGATGATGCTCTTTTTCCGCACCATCTCCTCGATGGTCAGGTGAAGTCCCTGCCGACCGATGCCAGAACCTTTGTTTCCGCCGAACGGAATGTCGCCAAGTCCGTGGCTCGGCGCGCCGTTGATTCTTACCGCTCCGGCGTCGAGCTTGTCGGCCATTCTCCGCGCGCGGTCGTAATCGTTCGTGAACACCGCGGCGTCGAGCGCCAAGTTGCCGCCGTTCGAGATGTCGAGGGCTTCCTCTTCCGTCTCGAAAGTGGTGACCGCCGCGAGGGGACCGAACTGCTCTTCGTGGATGACTCGGGCGTCGTGGGGAACGTTCGCCAACAGGGTCGGCTCGAAGAACTGGCCGTCGCGGTCGCCGCCGCGAATCAGGTCGGCACCTTTCTCCACCGCATCCTCGACGAGTTCTTCGACCCAGTCGGCCTGATCTTCGCTGATGAGCGGCCCCATCTGCGTTTCCTCGTCGAAGAGATCGCCGATGACCCAATTATCGATTTCCCCCTCTAGTCGTTCGACCACTTCGTCGTGAACATCCTCGTGTGCGACGACTCGACTCACAGCCGAGCACCGCTGTCCGGCGTACTTGAACGACCCCTTGGCGCAGGCTCCGGCCACATCGGAGAGGTCGGCATCCGGGAAGATGACGGCGGGTGCGTTTCCTCCCAGCTCCATGTGTAAGTTGACCATGCCGCTCTTTCGCGCGACGTGCTTCCCTGCCGGACTGGAACCGGTCATCGTTATCATGTTTATACGGTCGTCGCCGACGAGCAGGTCGCCGATTTCGCTCGCACTGCCGGGCGTGAAGTTGAACGCGCCGTCCGGAATATCCACTTCGGAGATTATCTCGGCGAGAATCGCCGCACTCACCGGCGTCTTGCTTGCGGGTTTGAGGATGACGCAGTTACCCGCTGCAAGTGCGGGGGCGACCTCTAACGCCGTCGTTGCGAGGGGATAGTTGTAGGGTGTGATGGCCAAGATGGTACCAATCGGTTCAGGTTTGATGATGGCTTCCCAGCCTTCGTGTCCGTCCGTCGTTCCTTCGCGGAACTCGCCGCGGAGGTCATGGGCTTCCTCGGCGGCCCGACGGAAGCGTTCAGCGGCGCTCTCAACTTCGCCGCGCGCGCTCGAAATAGGCTTGCCTGCCTCACGAACGATAACCTCCGCCAACTCCTCTTTCCGTTCGAGGAGGCCGTCCGCGATGGTTTCCATCCACCCCGCGCGCTGAGGGATGTTCGTCTCGCGCATTTCCGCTTCAGCGCGCTGGGAGGCCGCAAGTGCCCTGTCGGCCTGTTCGGCGTCAGCGGCGGCGACTTCAGCGAAGATACCATCGTCCGCGAGGTCGGTTACCTCAAGCACGTCGTCGGCATCCAGCCACTCGCCATCGATGAACAACTGCTCTCGGCGATGGAGACGTTTCTGTGTCATAGCTATCCCTTAGCACTCCGTCGGTAAATTATTTACTCACAACTGGATTAATGACTTCCGTTACTTCCGACTCTTTTCATGAAAAATGCTACCGTGTAGCGTTCGATATCGCATACCTCGAACCGGCATTCGAATACATGCCGTTTGAACGTACTTCGAGGAGAAATTCGCACCGTAGACGTATTCCTGTACCGGCCGGTGGTGTGCTATGAACCCCGTCCGCGAATTATTCCTCGTGATAATTCCGTTGAAACACTTATGCCATCTCACTCGAACGATATACCAACTATCGTATGGTTTCGAAGGGCTTCTTTCGGGGGTCTCGGGAACTGGTTGAGCGAAGCGATGGCCGACATCGGTTTTTCCAGCACCGGGGCGAACGCTGTCTCAGCGCACTCGTTACGGCAGGCCGTGGCGTTGCTGGACTCCAATCGTCGCCTCCCGAGCGAAAAATCGAGTATTTCGACGTGTTGAGCCAAATCAACGACCACTACTTCGAAGCGCGGTCGTTCGAAAACAACGTGAAGGGGAGATTTTATCGTTACAATGATGAGACGGAACGGCGGTTTCGTTCGTCGGTCACAGAGGAACTATCCCGGTCGGTCGAACTACTTCACCGACTGCTGATAGCTCACGATGCACTTCTTGAGTCGGGTGGCGATACCGGCCAGCGCGAATCAGTCGATCGGTTGGGTTCGACCAATCAATCGAGTTCAGTTAATCAGTGCGAGCCGGTCAACCAACGTGATTCTGCCACCCGCTGCGACTCTACTGGAACCACCCGTCGAAAGCAGGTAGCGACGGTTTCGAGGTACACGGGAAGCGCAGTTCGCGGCGGTTGGTATCCCGTCATTCAATCGTATGACCGCTCCCTCAATCCCGGCGAACGAATCGCGGAAGGAAACCGACGACGACGCCAACGACTGTTCGGCCAACAAGATATTCCGGGAGTCAAGCAACTACTCGACACACCGCTGTTCGAGCAGATAACGGACGACGACATCGTTCGCCTTCGAGAACTAGACCGTTTCGTACCGACGGAAGGACGAATCGTTACTCGGTTGAACAACCGCCAACCGTGGCTTCTGGCCGATTGATATCGATAGCGTACTGAACAAATTTCAAATCCGAATCCGAATTCAGAGCGACAGCCAATCCGTCGTCACGTCTTGTCGCACCAACTGCCATCTGTGTACCGGCTCTCCGCCGGTCGTCCGAACCTCGACAACGGCGTCGAAAACCGGCGCGAGCATGATTGCAGTGGTCGAATCCATCTCGGTCGGAAGATGAAAGTGAGCCATTCCGTTGACGTTTCGGACGCGTGCGGTCAAAATGTGTAAGAATCGGAACACTGCTTCGTGGTTGTACTCTTCTAAGAGCGGGACGAGCGAGTCGAAACACATCCGCAGTTCACCCGATTGTAAGCCGCCGCTCTCTCGCTCGAACTCGTCGATGGCCTCGGAAATCGTGATTCCGAGGCGGGCGAGACTTCCACTTGTGAGGACGGTCGTTTCCGACTTGTCATCGGAGCCGTGTCCGATGTCGTGGCTGGCACCGTCGTGATTGGTGTTCGCCACCGTGGCGCTTCGCGTGTGCGTCGCTCGCTCGATGATTTTTACGTTTCCGTCGTTCGAACCGAGGCTCACTCTGTTGCATGCTTCGTGTGCGTGACTGTTTGCGCCGTCGGTTTTGACGAACAATCGATATCGCGGCTCCGTCTTGGATTCCCCGAGAAATCGCTCGCAAGCTTTTCCCATCGTTGGCTGTGGTCCAACGAGGAGTAGTCCGCTTCCACGGCGCTTGAGTCCCGCCAGTGTTCGAGTGAAGATGGCCGCCGTTTCCGACGAATGGGCACTGTTTTCGCCACGATTCTGCATTGTTTCACAAATATATCACACTGTATAATAAGTTTTCGGGTAGCCGTGTCGTGACTATCGGCAAACACGGCAGTGTCTGTAGCTGTTTTCACTATCAGATGCGTAGACGGGGACGATGGCTGACGACCTATTCAGTAACATTTCGTTTCGGGAGAGTACGGCACGAAATCGCGTGATGGTGTCTCCAATGTGTCAGTACTCCTGCACGGAAGACGGACTGGCGACGGATTGGCATCGGGTTCACCTCGGAAGTCGTGCGACCGGCGGCGCAGGAATCGTCATGACGGAGGCTACGGCGGTCGAGCCTCGTGGCCGTATTTCGCCGAACGACCTCGGTATCTGGAGCGATGAACACGCGGACGCGCTCGAACCTGTCGCGCGATTCATCCGAGAACGGGGTTCGGTTCCGGCGATTCAGCTCGCGCACGCGGGAAGAAAAGCGAGCAAATCCCGGCCGTGGGAAGGAAGTACGCCGCTCCAACCGGACGAAGGCGGCTGGGAGACTGTCGCACCGAGCGCCGACACGTGGCCCTACGACGCCGAACCGCCTGAGATTCGCGAGATGACGAAAGATGACATCGGAACCGTCGTGGACGCCTTCGCAACCGCGGCGGAGTACTCCCTCGACGCCGGGTTCGAAATCGCGGAAGTTCACGCCGCCCACGGCTATCTGCTCCACGAATTTCTCTCACCGGTTGCGAACCACCGCGAGGACGAGTACGGTGGACGTTTCGAAAACCGAATCCGTATCGTCCGCGAGGTGACCGAAACCGTTCGAGAAATCTGGCCGGACGACAAACCCGTGTTTGTCCGCATTTCCGCAACCGATTGGCTTCCGGAGCGAGACTCGTGGACAGTCTCCGATTCGGTTCGACTCGCGGATCGACTGTCCGACGTGGCAGACCTCATTGACGTGAGTGCTGGCGGTCTGCATCCCGACCAACGAATTCCGAGTTCTGGGCCGAACTATCAAGTTCCGTACGCCGAGCGAATCCGCGAGCAGACCGACCTCCCAGTCGGGGCAGTTGGCGGGATCTCCGAACCGGCACAGGCCGACGCCCTCATTCGGAACGAGCGCGCCGACCTCGCCATCGTCGGCCGCGAGCATCTCCGCGACCCGTACTTTACGCTCCACGCCGCGGAGGCGCTCGGGGCAGAAGACCGAATCGAGTGGCCACAGCAGTATCGACGGGCGGTGTGAGCGACTGTCCGATGTAACTTTGCTTTAACCGCTCCAACCTATCAGCTACTCACCGCCGTCTGTCTTCTCGACCACTATTCGTCCGATTTCTCTCGACCACTATTCGTTCCGATTTCGTTCGTTTTCGCGGAGGTCGTCGTCGCGGGCGTTGTACTGTTCGCCGAAGGTTTCGGTCATGTCGCGCTCCTCCTCCCACGCGACATAGTAGTCGGAAAGAACGCCAGCGACAGTCTCGCCCAACTCGTCCAGTTCCTCGTTGATTTCGGACACTCGCGACCACGAGTCGAGCAACGGGTGCTGTCCTTCCCAGTTTTCCCCGATTTCTGGCGATTCGTATCTCACTTCCGTCGCCTCCTCGTCCCAAAAGAAATCGAGTTCGGTCAGCAAATCGAGGTCGAGGAGGACGCGATACGAATCGGCAGAAAGCGACGTTTCCGCCGCCCACTCGCCGAACCCCTCCTCCCACGCGTTTTCCTCACCATCGAGATACGCCTGCAGATCGCCGCGTTTCTCCCCGTCGGGTTCGTACTGATCTTCGCGTTCCCCGTCGATAATCGGTGGGTCGGGTGTGCTCACGTCCAGACTCATACACGGAGAGACGCGGTTCAGAACGATAAACTATACATGCCGGTGCGGATTCCGAACGACGATCTTCTCACGGTCGCCAACTCTGCAACTGTAACTGTGGGTTTAAGTCACCGGCATACCGACATTCACCGACTCCATGACCGTATCGGGCGCCGTGAACGAACGTCGATATCACCTCGGTACCGCCGAATAGAATGGCGGAGGACAGCGAGGTACGGGAAATCGCCGCGCTCCTCGAAGACGAATACGCCCATGCAATCCTCATCTACACGAGCGAAAACGCCATGTCTGCACCCGAACTGAGCGACGCGTGTGAGGCGTCCGTTTCGACCATCTATCGCCGTATCGAACGCCTTCAGGAACACGAGCTACTCGACGAACAACTCCAGTTAGACCGAGACGGACATCATTACAAAACGTACACTGCCCGGCTTGAGCGAATCGAAATCGAACTTCGTGAGGGAAAATTCGAAATCGAAGTAACCTATCGTCCGGCGGACGCCGCCGACCGATTCACCGATCTGTTCGAGGGGTTGCGATAGAATGGACGCTCGCATCCTCCTTCAGCAATCCACGAATGGGATCGGTGGGTCGCCGCTCGTCATCGTCCTCGCACTTCTCGGGCTGTTTGTCACCGTCGCCCTGTCGCTCGTCGTCGCGTATCTGGTCGTTCGCGGTTACCGGCGGAACCGAAATCGAGCGCGATTGTTTCTCGCAGCCGGGTTGATTCTGCTCACGACGGGGCCGATTTTGATTCAATTGGTACTGACGAATTTCATGGCTGTTCCGGCTGTCGTCCGTTCCGCGGCCGCCAACGCGAGTAAGCTACTCGGGCTGGGCGCGATGCTGTACGCGATTTACGGCGTCTCGAATCCACGAACGAACACGAAAACGGGTGACGCCGGCGGCTCACGGGTGAGAAGATGACGTGGACGATGCTCCAACTCCCGAATACAACACCGGACACCGAAGGGCTAATCTTCGTCTTTGCGGCGGTGACCGCCATCGTCGGTCTGTTCGTCGCGTACCAAGCCTTTCGCGGCTACCGACGCAACGAAAGTCGTCCCATGCTGTATCTCGCGCTCGGGGTAATTTTCCTCACTACCGTACCCGTTATCGTCGATTCTGCTCTGTCGGGCTTGACGGAAGCGACCGATGCGGGGATTTTGCTCGCGGTTACTTTAGCCCATCTCGTCGGTGTCAGCTCGATTCTGTACGCGATCATGAGAGCATGATTCGTGCGTACCGACCCCAGATTCCTGCGAGGGCATTGAACAATTGCAGTGAAATCAGCAAGAGAACCATTCCGACAGCTGAAACGAACAGCGCGCCGAGAAGCGTCTCGACGCGCCACGAACCTAGCTGAAATGTTGTCGTCAGACCGACCAACAGGTTGTCCCACCCGAACAGAATATCGAGCGTAAACGCATCCGATGGAATCGGTCCGTAGGCCGAAACGGGTGCCTCTTCGTAGTACAACGGGGCCAGCAGAAAACTGCCGATCGTTGCCATCAGCGACGAGAGCAGGCCGAACACGACGGTTCCGTAAACGAACTCACTAAGCAGGTACGCGACTCCCTTCCACGTTCCACTGTTCGTTACGAGTCGCTTGCCTCGAATCCAGATCGTTTTCCCCGCTTTGTCGTCGAAGATACCTTCGAAATCTGCTTCAGACGACGGTATCTCGACTCCCAATAGCAGTCGAACGAGGATTCGTTCGAGTCCCGTGAATCCGACTACCAGTGCGAGACATAGAACGAGAATCGGAATGCCGACAACGATGATTACGAGGGGAAGTCCCGTCAACACCCCTGTCGTCAAAACGGTGAAGTAGAGAATCCCCAGCGGAAACATCGCTACGAGATAACAGAGGTTTCGGTACGTCTGCCCTCTCGCCGGGGTACGGAGGAACCGAGCAACTGCTCCGTCGTAGGTACGCGACCGCGGTGATTGGTTAGTTGACATCGTTGTGCGTTTTGAAGCCGTTGAATCTTGCTATCTGTACTACACAGGCAGTGTTCTTAACCGATTGGATTCGGAAAACGGCCGGCCTTCTCACGATAGCGGAAAAAAGACGAGAGCAACTATATAAATATTTTGTACCGTTGCTGCGCTGGCGACTGTGCTGTCGGCATTATCGCTATTTCGCGCATCGAACCTTGTATGGCTAAGCGAAACACCGCTGCCGAATGCGCGAGCAACAAACCGTCTGACTCCCGGCCCCTAACGAAGTCCGGCTCCCCCGAACGAACCGAAATCAACAACACCCTACGCGAGAGGCGACAAGTCCTCCGCGCCGCCGCCGGTGTTATGTTCGCTGGCTTGCTTGCCGGTTGTACCGACGGTAGTAGCGGCGCCCAAGATACGACTGGAGACGGTGAAACGAGCGCCGATGGCTGGCTATCTGAAACCGACAATTACGATTCGGTCGAGGATATGACCGGAAACGACCGCATCACCGTCGAAGTCGGTGTGAAGGGGAACAACGGTGCGAATGCATTCTCGCCCCCCGCAATCGAGGTGTCGCCCGGAACGACGATAACGTGGAAATGGGTCAACGGTTACCACAACGTCGTGGCCACAGATGGTTCGTTCGACAGCGGACAACCGGAAGAAGGTACGACGTTCGAATACACCTTCGAAACGCCTGGAACGTCGCTCTACTACTGTAAACCGCACGAATCGATGGGGATGAAAGGAGCCATCGTCGTCGCAAAGGACGGGAGCGAACCCGCTGACGAAACGACAAGTCGGACTGAATCGCGATGACTCAAACTGCCAATAACCGTACGGGGCAAAACGTGTTGTCCGCGACGTGGTGGACACCACGACGAACGAAACTAGCCAGCTTTTGCGGTATCGTCGGTGGTCTGGGCTTGACTGCACTTTCGATTACTCGAACCGGGGTCGGTCTTGATTTGGGCGCGATCAACGCGCTGTATCCAGTCGGCTACCTTCTGTTGTCCGTTTCACTCCTCGCGGCCGACGCTCGATATGTCTCGGAGTACGGTCGTCGCGGTCGTCTCCTCGCCGTTCTTCTCTCGCTCTCGCTGCTGAGTTACGCCGGTTCAATCATCGTCCTGCTGGTGAGCCGAATCGGATTCGGCTCCGTACAAACGCCAGTGACCGGACTTATCGGAATCGCGTTCCTCGCGATGCGACTGCTCGGAAGCCTTTACGGAGTTCGCCTGTGGCGACGTACGGAAACCCGTCTTACGGCGGGATTGTTCATCGCCGTCCTCCCCGCCGCACTCCTCCTCGGCCCGCTTGCCGTCGTCGGTTTTCCGGCCTTTTGGATCGAATCTCCGCTCTATCTTGCGTTCATCGCCCTCGGATACGATCTATGGAGGGGTAACTAGCCTCCAGAATTCCGTTTCATTCGGTACTGACGACGGATTCAGGGGTCCGTACCGGTATCACACTCGCCGAAACGCGGTTCCCGCTCTCCGAGCGGTCTCCGCGTCGCTGTCCGAATCCCGGACGAATAGTGTCTTCTCCGGTTCTGTCCCCAAGCGTCCCACGGCGGTGAGAAGCGGTTCGGGATGCGGTTTTCGATTTTCGACCGAGTTCCGGCCGACGATTGCCCCGATTTCTTTCGAAATACCGTGTGCGTCCAACGCCTCGCGGCACGCCGCCTCGCAGTTGAGCGAACAGATGCCGACCGGTACGTTCGCTTTGACCAGTTGTCCATATCCGGTAACCGTTCGGAGTTGCGCGCCCCTTCGCGCTCCGCCGCAGCGATGTGGGATTCGATGTCCTCCATCGCGCCGATCTCCTCTGCAATCGGCACCAAGTCCAGCGCGTCGTTCGCGTTCGGAGTTTCGCCGTGTTCTCCGAGTATCCGTTTGATTTCCTCTGCCGTCTCCTGCCAATCCACGGCGAGCCGCACCAACGTCCCGTCGAGATCGTACACGATGGCGTCGTACGAAGTAACCATGCTCGTAGGCGACGAGAATACGGCATAAATGTTTCCTCGCCGCTCGACGAGCGAAAAATACGCTATTCATCGCGTGAGTGCTTTATGAACCGCATTTAGCAGTGCGGGTTCGACTATCGCCTGTCGGGTTTCGACGGCTCGTACACGGTCTTCGAATAGGCATGCCAACTCCT
Source organism: Haladaptatus pallidirubidus (assembly GCF_020700235.1). Classification (GTDB taxonomy): domain Archaea; phylum Halobacteriota; class Halobacteria; order Halobacteriales; family Haladaptataceae; genus Haladaptatus; species Haladaptatus pallidirubidus. The sequence goes on from NZ_CP085301.1 coordinate 3,596,245, forward strand.
ATCTCGAAGCAGACCGATACCGGAGCTATGGGGGACGAACGAATTCCGATTACGGTCGTTACGGGGTGTCTTGGCGTGGGAAAAACGACGCTCATCAATCACGTTCTCGACGACCCCGGCGACCGCAGTATCGCCGTCGTCGTCAACGACGTGGGTGAAGTGAACGTCGATACCGAACTGATACGGGGTGCGACCGACGACATCGTAGACCTCTCGAACGGCTGTCTCTGCTGTCAGCTTCAGGACGACCTCCGGTCGACGCTCGCTTTACTGAGAGATAACCGTGAGTTCGACTGTCTCCTCATCGAGGCGTCGGGCGTGAGCGAACCAATTCCGCTCGCTCGGACGCTCCTCGGCATGGACGACGAGGAACCCGATCCAAGCGTAGCGTATCGGTTAGATACGATGGTTTCGGTCGTCGATAGCGTCGGCTTTGCGAACGCGTTTGATACCGAAACCGGACGGCTACGCGAAGCGAATGTAAGTAACCCTCGCCCGCTAACGGATGTGCTGGTCGAAACCGTCGAGTTTTGTGATCTCCTCTTGTTGAACAAGTGCGACGCTCTTTCCGAAGATTCGCTGGACGAGGTGGAAGCACTCGTCAGGGAACTACAGCCGAACGCCGAACTGATTCGGACGACCGACGCCGCCGTTTCCCCCGAAACGATCCTCGAAATCGAACCGGCCGGTTCGATTTCGAGGACGCGCGACGCTCGCCGGGATGGAAACACGCGCTGGCGGGCGGCGGAAGAACCGATGGCGTTCGACACGAGCATCGTGATGATACCACTCATGACCATCCCGATGACGTCGATACCAGCCGCGACGGCCACGACCACGGTGAGCATACCCACCGGACACGCGACTCGGCAACTGAATCCATCGCCGACCGAATCGAAACCGTCGTTTACGAGCGCGAACGCCCGTTTCAGCCGAACCGGTTGAACGCGTGGTTGGATGATTGGGACGGGAATATCGCTCGGACGAAAGGCGTTTGTTGGATAGCCGGGTGGGACGGTGACGCGATGGGATTGAATCAGGCAGGCCCGTCGATTCGTTGCGGGTCGCTCGGCGAATGGAATCCGGACGAACGAATGACGCGACTCGTCCTCATCGGCACCGACATCGACGAAAACCGTGTTTCGGATACGCTCGATAGATGTCTCGTCAGGGCAGATGAGGAGGGCACCTCGTGGAATCCGGAGCGCGGCCCGTTTCCGCGGCGTTAACTACGCGAGTTGGTCGCGGAGGTCGTCCCACGATTCGTGGAATCCGTACTCGTCGTCACCACGGGAACTGACTGCGCGCTGATACACGTCGTCGTACGCGAGAAGTTTCGTCCAGCCGTCTTCGCGAGCGGTGCAGTACTGGCACATGGGTGTGTAAGACGCGGTGGGGACGAATAATCCTTTGCGAGGCTCGGTAATCGACGGTTCTCGCCCGTGTCCGTAACAAGCATCTCTTCAATTTAATATCGCGAAATACGATATATGTAGTCGATACGAATCTATTTCTCGCTTCACATCTACCACCAAATATGCCCGAATACCGCCCGATTCCCGCAAAGCGCAAGCGGGAGTACGACCAGTTTTTGCACTACGCCTTTCGTCCGGAGGACGGCCCTAAATCCGACGAGGATGACGACGACAAACCAAATCTCGGCGACCGACGGGGACTCTTCGACGGCGACGACCTCCTCTGTGTCTGCAAACACCACTGGTTTACCACGCGCATCCGAGACGAGTGGCACGAGATGGCCGGACTATCCGCCGTCGCTTCGCCGCCCGAAAGTCGTCGCGGAGGATTGGTACGGCAGATGCTCAAGCATTCGCTCGCCGAGTATCGTGAAAACGAGGCGTACTTCTCCGCACTCTGGCCGTTCTCATACGAATTTTATCGAAAATACGGCTGGGGAACGGTGAACAAGTACACGAAGTACGAGACGACGCCCGACGCCCTCGCGCTAAATACAGATCCAACAGGCGACTTCCGCCGACTCGATGCCGACGAGTGGGAACTGCTCCAGTCGGCGTTCGACGCCCACAGCGAGGGGTACGCGCTTTCCATCGACCGAACCGAAGAGTGGTGGCGTCACCGCGTTTTCGAAGGGTGGAAAAAAGATCCCTACGTGTACGCGTGGGTGCCGAATAGGGAGAAGAATGCTCGCGGCTACGTCGTCTACACGATCCAAGAGGAAGATGACGGCGACGGTAAGCGACTCAAAGTCTGGGAGATGGCCCACGCGGACGACGAAGCGTACCGCCACCTGCTTCGGTTCGCGCAGTATCACGACTCGCAAGTCGAAACCGTCGAACTATCCCACGAACCCGAAAACACGACCCTCCTCGACATGGTGGACAATCCGCGCGACGTGAACTGCGAGATTGAAACCGGCCCGATGTTCCGACTCGTGGACGTTCCCCGTGCCCTCGAAAGCATCTCTTATCCCGGCGAAATCTCCGAAAACATCGTCCTTCGCGTCGCCGATTCGCTGGCGGAATGGAACGACGGGACGTTCGAACTCGACACCGACGACATCGTCCTTTGCGACCGAACCGAGGACGACCCGGACGTGACGCTCAACGTGAATACGCTTTCGCAACTGGTCGCGGGCTACTACTCCGTAGAGGACGCCGAGCGATTCGGTTCCTGTTCCATCGAATCCGACGACGCCCGCGTCCATCTCAACTCCTTATTCCCGAAGCGAGACGTGTTCCTCCGGGAAGGATTCTAACGACCAGTTTCGACCAGCCAATATTTTTGTTCTGCAGTGCGAACGTCCGGCTATGCCAAACGACCCGGACGACCTCGAAAACCGAATCGAGGAGTTGGAGACAATGTTACGCGATTTGCAGACGGAACTCCAGCGCCCTCCTCACGGCCCGTTCGGTCTTCCCCGCCCGCCCACTCCCCGTGAAATGCTCTCGTTCACCAGCGAGTACGCTCTCCCGACGCTCATCACCATGCTAGAGGCGAACATTCGCGCCCTCAAGGCGCTCCAGCAAATCATCCGCCTCGTAGACCCCGAGTACGATTCGACCCGCGAAGCGCGCTCCGAACTGAGTTCCCGCGCGGGACGCGCGAGTCAAGCCACGTTAGACCGGCTTCAATCCACGCTCGAAGACGTCGAAGGCGCCCTCACGGAAGGCGGTCTTCCGCAGGAACCCGGCGCGCGCCGGATTCTTGAAGACGCACGCCGACTCAGCGACGACATCCGCGAGGAAATTTCTGCGGGGAGAGAGCAGGCGGACGACAGTCGTGAGGCGATGAAGACGGACGAGAAGAGCGAAGAAGGCGAAGCGGGCGAAGAAATCGAAGTAGAGGAGGAAAAACCGCAAGTCGATGTCGATGCCGAACTGCGCTCGATTCGGGATGAACTGGGCGTTCGCGGTGACGGGGATTCGGAGGGTGATTTGGATACGGGAGACAGTTCTGAAGACGATGATTCAGCGGAGGACTCGGAAAATGGGGCGACTGCTGGCGATTCGGGCGATTCTGAGAAGTGAAACGCTTTTTGGTAGACTGTCTGTTTTTCGTGCTGTGTCTTTTCGATGCTAGCAGTTGTTGACTCCGCTGAACCTGCCACTACGGCAAATTCGTCACTCTGTGGAGAATATTTCCGACCAGTCGATTGCAAATCACGTCAACACACAACCGCAACCGCACTGCGACAGCCACAATCCTCCCCAACCGATTCCTTCGCTCCTTTCAGTCGCTCAGTCAACCCTCGCACGCTGTCAGCACAGACCTTCGGACGTGAAGTCCTCAGGCGTGTGCCAGCGCGCGCCATGTGGCCAATTCGGGATTTCGGATGGTCACAACTTCAGACAGACACAAACCGCATGGCGCGTGCGTCAGCAAGCCACACTCAACTCAATCAATAATTAGAATCCAGTAGAATTGGAAACAGCTAGCCACACCGAATCAAACCACAAATCGAAAACAGCTAGTCAGATAAAAACCGACTCTCGCCGAGTCACTCCAGAGGCTCGAACCGATAGCCGTCCCACTCCTGACTCTCTTTCTCCCGAATCCCCGCGTTGGGGTCGCGCAGTTCCCCCACGTACACCGGGCGAACCTCGTCCCCAATCTCGATCTCCCCGGTCGTCACCTGTCCGATTGTCCGCACCGACCCGCCATCTACGTCGAACTCCACGATTGCGAGGTGGTTCGGTTGCCGAACGCCGGGTGGGGTCGCGGTGCTGGTCGTCCACGTCACGACTTCGGCGATTCGGTCGGTCAAATCCACGGTTTCGGTTTGCGGTTCCGCACACTCCGGACAGCGTGGATGCCCCGGAATCGAGAGGTGGCTGTTCGGACAACGGTGTGCTTCGAGGGTCATTATCGCGCCTCCATGATGGTGGTCGTGACGCAGTTGCCGAACCCGCCGACGTTGCAGGCCAGCGCGACCTCCGCATCGACCTGTCGCTTTCCGGCCTCGCCGCGCAATTGCTGGTGCAGTTCGTAGGCCTGTGCGACCCCGCTCGCGCCGAGCGGGTGACCCTTCGATTTTAGCCCACCGGAGGTGTTGATGGGCAGTTCCCCGTCGCGGTCGGTGACGCCCGCCTCGACGGCTCTCCAGCCTTCTCCCCGGTCGAAGAAGCCCACCGCCTCGCTCTGAAGGAATTCGAGGATGGTGAACATGTCGTGGAGTTCCGCCACGTCCACGTCGTCCGGGTCGCGCTCGGCCATCTGGTAGGCGAGTTCGCTGCTCTCGTAGGCCGCGCCCATCACCGTCGGGTCGGCGCGTTGGTGAACGACGTGGGTGTCCGTCGCACCCGCGATGCCCGAAATCACGGTGTAGTCGTCGGTGTACTCCTTTGCCTTCGATTCGGGACAGAAGAGGAGCGCCGCACTCCCGTCCGTGATTGGACAGAAGTCGTACAGTCGCAGCGGGTCGGCGACGATTGGCGACTCCATCACCGTCTCCAAATCCACCGCCTTGCGGAACTGGGCGTGCGGGTTGTCTATCCCATTTTCGTGGTTTTTCACGGCTACCTTCGCCAAACTCTCGCGCGGCGCGTCGTACTCGTGGAGGTATCTGCGGGCGGTCAACCCCGCAAAACTGGGGAGCGTGACGCCGTGTTTGTACTCCTCGGGATGCGTGAGCGAGGCGATTACGTCCGTTGACTCGGCGGTCGTTCTGTGGGTCATCTTCTCGCCGCCGACGAGGAGGGTCAGGTTGCTCGCCCCTGACGCGACCGACTGCCACGACGAATAAATTCCGGCCCCGCCGCTCGCGCTCGTCTGGTCGATTCGCTGGGTGTACGCCGGAAGTGCGCCCAAATCGTGTGCCAATGCGTTCGGAATCCCCGTCTGTCCCTCGAACTCGCCGCTCGCCATGTTCGAGACGTACAGATGCTCCACATCCAACGGCGAGACGCCAGCGTCGTCGAGGCAGGCTTGTCCGGCCTCCGCGAGCAGGTCGCGTATCCACCCTTCGCGGTTGCCGAACTCCGTCATCGACGCGCCGATGACTGCGACTCGGTTCATGGCACAGACGACGCGCGGGTGGGTTTAGAATCTTGAGATTCCCGAAAGGGAAAGTAGTTGTCACGAACTGAACTCCTGTCCGGTACTCGACGAATGACCCTCCTTACCGCTCTCGCTACGGCATCGATTGCCGGTTCTGGTCGCCTCGACGCCTACTCGCACAACGACGGTGAGAAACGCCTGAACTAGTGCTCAGACGGATGTTCAAAAAATGATGTGAGACAGAGCCAAGATACTGGATACCATACCCTCACCTGCCGTGGCAAAAGACGACTTCAATTCCATCACGGGACTACCGGAAGAACTCGGCATCGACGAGGATTTGGGGCGAACCGAACAGCGCCTTCGCGTCCGAATCGAAAAACGACGCTACGACAAGCCGGTGACAATCGTAGAGGGATTCGACACCGACTCGGTCGATTTGAAAGAACTCGCGTCGGAACTCAAACGGAAGATGGCAACCGGCGGGACGATACAGGACGAAGCAATCGAACTCCAAGGTAATCATCGCGAGCGAGTGGGGGAGGTTCTGCGAGAGAAGGGGTACGCCATCGAGTAGGCGACCGCTGAACCGAAACTACCCGAACTTCGCCTGTTCCCTGTCTCGGAGTTCGATACGCCTGATTTTTCCGCTGGAGGTTTTCGGCAGTTCGTCCACGAACTCGATTCTGCGCGGATATTTGTACGGCGCGGTCTCCTCTTTCATGTACTCCTGCAGCTCCTCTACGAGTTCGTCGCTTCCCTCGTAGCCGTCCGCGAGGATGACGTAGGCCTTGACGACGTTTCCGCGCTCGACGTGGGGACTGCCGACGGCCGCGGCCTCCGCGACTGACGGATGGCCGATAAGCGCATCTTCGACCTCGAACGGGCCGATTCGATAGCCCGAGGAAATGATGATGTCGTCCGCCCGGCCTTCGAAGAAGAAGTAGCCGTCCTCGTCCTTACTCGCCAAGTCGCCGGTTCGGTAGTACGCACCCGAGAACGTCTTCTCGTCCAAGTTCGGCTTCTCGAAGTAGCCGTCGAAAATCGCGGGACTATCGACGGGAACCGCGATTTCGCCGATTTCTCCTTGCTCAACTTCTTCGTCGTCCACCGTGTCGATGATGGTCGTTCCGAGTCCCGGTGTCGGTTTGCCCATGCTTCCCGGTTTTACGTCGATTCCGGGATAGTTCGTCACCAGTGCGACGGTTTCGGTCTGGCCGTAGCCGTCCCGCGGCGTCACGCCGAACGCTTCATCGAACGCCTGAATCGGTTCGCGGTTCAGCGGTTCGCCCGCCGAAACGACTTCCGTCAGCGAGAGGTCGTAGTCGGCCATATCCTCAATCTGTGTGAACATCCGGTACTGCGTCGGCACCGCACAGAGTCGGGTGACGCCCTCCTCTTCCATCAGCGAGAGGAACGTCTCCGGATCGAAGTCACCTCGATAAATTAACTGCGGCGCGCCCGTCGCCAGCGCGACGCCGACGGGACTCCAGAACCATTTGGCCCATCCGGTTCCAGTCGTGGCCCACAGCAGCTCGTCCTCGAAATTCATCCCCTGCTCGACGCCCCACCAGTAGCGTCCGTTGACGCGCTCGAAGCAGTGCATCCAGCGATGGCGGTGAAGCACGGGTTTCGGTTGTCCCGTCGTCCCGCTGGTGTAGTTGATGGACATCGGCGACTGCGCGCCGATGTCCGGTCCGTCGTGATCGGTCGATTCGCCATCGACTACGGCGGCGAAGGATTCCCAATTGCCAGTCCGCGACCCGTTCAGCACGACCATCGTGTCAAGCGGCGTCTCGTCCAGAATCGGTTCGACCATCTCCGTCAACTCGTCGTGACAGACGATGGTCGTCGCCTCGCAGTCGTTCGCGCGGAACTGGAGGTCTTTCGGCTTCAGCATGGCCGAGCAGGGCACTAAAATCGCGCCGCGTTTCAACGCCCCGAGCTGAATCGCGAACACATCGGGATGGCGCGGGAGAAGGTGCATCACCCGGTCGCCCTCACCGACGCCGAGCGATTCGAGCGCATTGGCGAACCGGTTCATGTCGTCGCGCAGGTCGGCGTAGGTTCGCTTTTCTTCACCACCCTCATCATCGCGGAATTTGACTGCGAGTCGGTGGCCGAATTGTTCGGCGTGCGACTCGATAACTGCCGGAAGATTGTACTCTTCCGGAATATCCCACTCGAACTCCACACGTTCGCGCTGGTAGTCGATTTGCATTCATCGAAAAATGAACCGAGGGTTATTTGGCTTTGTCGTCTGCTATCATGGTTCGAACAGAAATGCGGAACACCGATCACGTCCGTCTCCTCGGTCGTCGATATCGGTTCCCGCCGATTTGCCCACTCTATTTGGCAGTATCTATTTGCTCCGTCACGTCGTATGCTTCCCGATGGCGGAAAAGAAACTGCTGATGATAGTCGGCGATTACGGCGAGGATTACGAGATTATGGTACCGTTCCAAGCGCTACAGGCGGTCGGCCACGAGGTCGATGCCGTGTGTCCCGAGAAAAACGGCGACGATACGATAAAAACTGCGATTCACGACTTCCGGGGCGACCAGACGTACATCGAGACACGAGGACACGACTTCGCGCTCACGGCATCGTTCGACGACATCGACCCCGCCGACTACGACGCCCTCGTCATCCCCGGCGGTCGCGCACCCGAATACCTCCGGAACTACGGCGAGGTTATCGAGACCGTTCAGCACTTCGATGCCGAGAACAAACCCATCGCCGCCATCTGTCACGCCGCCCAGATTCTCGCCGCGGCGGACGTCATCGAAGGGCGAACGTGTTCGGCTTACCCCGCGCTGAAAACCGACGTCGAAGACGCCAGTGGCGAGTACTACGACGGTGTGACGACCGACGGTAATCTGGTGACCGGTCGCGATTGGAGCGACCACGTCGAATGGCTCTCACAGTTCCTGGACGTGTTGGGAACGACCATCGAGCACGAAGAAGTAGTCACTGCCGACGACTGATTACTCTCGCTTCCCAATCGTACTGTTCGCCGAAAAATGAATCCGTTTGGATGCGCTTCAGGCGGACGAGTTTCCGTTGGATGCGTTTCCTTGTGTCGTCGTCGTGGTGTTTCCACCGCCGCCACCTCCTTGGAGGCTGGTGCTCAGCAGGTTGAGTTCACTGCTGAAGATGGTCGCATCTCCCGACAGCCTCCTCTGGTCATCCGTGCTGAGGCTCGCATCCCGCGAGAACAGAACCGTGGTAATCGAGGCGTTTCCGTTCCCGAGGTTGTAGCGGATAACCCACCCGCTGTAGTCGTCCGGTTGGCTGATTTCGGGCACGTCGCCGCCACCGGGTAGTTGGAGCAGCTGAATAACCGTCGACTGGTCTAACGTGTTTTCGACGCGGAACTGGACGTTCGGGTGGTAGTCGTACGTGTAGACCAACACCTCGCTATCCTGTGCGGCACTGGTTCCAGCGCTTCCAAGGCCCAACGCCAGCGCACCCGTCGCGAGCGCACCTTTCTTCATGAACGACCGCCGTTCTGTCGATTCGACGTTTTCGGTGTCGTGATTTTTATTCTCGGACATCTCTCCCTCGCGCACTTGTAGGTCGGTACCTCTGATAAAGCACATAGAAGTTTCAAATTTGTAGAGCTATCCTACCGCCCGGAAAACGAGGGTAATCCTCGTAACTGCTGCAGTAATGACCGTTATACCACTGTTGTTTCGGAGTCCGTAAAACGGCAGGTGTGGCCATCTTTGATATAGCAATATGGGATTTATAAGATTTGTTTCGGACATCCCCCTTCGCTTTTTGTCGCGTCGAATGTCATTTTTGCAAGATGAAATTCACGAAAAACGCGCAGTTCCGTCCTCGCTGATTCGAAATTCGCTGTGAATTGCCATCTTCTCTACGCGCTCCATCAACGGATAACCACCTGTACTGTTCCGATTCGGTTTCATGTGGCCCGATTCTCAACGATTCCACGATACCAGGGTGAGTTCAGCTGAACGAACGGATTTATTTCACACGTATTCGTCTCCGTTCCGTACGACCGCACATACGGTGTAAAACCCGTGTCGAGGCTACTCACCACACCTTCTCGTATATCTCGATTCTCGACAGCTATCCAACTACCCAACTCTAGTACTCGATAGCGCGAAAGGCGATTTACGACAGTGTGTAGATGTTCGCTTCGTACACTTCTCGCACGCGATCCCCCCAGTTGTGCGTGTAGGTGTCGATGATGTCGCTCGCCACATCGCCGCGAAGGTATTTGACGATGCCGCGGTCGCCGGTTCGGTCGCGAAGATGTGTCGTGAAGAAATGCCGGAAGTAGTGCGGCGTGACGTTCTCTTCCGCACCGCCGCCGGTTCGGTACCATCCACGTTCGCGGGCGTGCCGTTCGACGATGTTTCGAATCATTTTGGGCGTGAGTCGTTTCCCCCAGTTGCCGCTCGTGCTGACGAACAACGGTTCCGCAGGCGATTGGGCGTCCGGTCGAATCGCGAGCCACCGGACGAGTACCCGCCGGAGTTCATCATCCACCGGCACGATGGTTTCGCGTTTTCGCTTGTTCGAGGCAGTTCGTTCCTCTCCGTTGATGGCTTGCCCTCTGACTGCATTCGCGGCGACGAAAATCGAATCCGGACGTCCGTCGAGTGATGGGCGTTCGCCGAGCGAGTAGGCGCCCCGCGCATCTTCGTCAGCGAGATTCACGTCTTGCAGATCGAGGTTGCTCACCTCGCCGACACGCATCCCGGTTTTCAACAGGGTGAAAATAACGGCGCGTTCCAGTGGATGCGTCACTTCGGAAACAAATTCGCGCATGTCCACCACCGAAATCTCGCGCCGCATCGGGTCTTTGTCGATGGATTCGTGCATCTCCTCGACCACGAGCGCCATCGGATTCGACTCGAACGCGCCAACCTGCGTCATGTAGGCGTAAAATCGGTGGAGGTAGGAGGCGTAGGTTGCGATAGTGCTTTCGGCGTGGTCGCCACGAAGAGTGTGAATCCACGCCATGCAGTCGCGCTGTGTCGCCGTTTCTGGGACGACACTTCGCCCCGAGAGGTTCTGCTCGGGATCGGTGAGAAACGCCTCGAAACGCCGCAGAACGCGCTTGTAGGCGTTTCGGGTTCGCTCGCTTTTCCCATGATAGAGCAAGTCTTGGAGGAAGTATCCGACCGGGTCGTCGGGGTTCGGACTGTCCGAACTACGTGCGGCCATCGACGCCTCCCACGAGCGTGTATCCTCCGTGCCGTCCGCTATACTGCACTCGATTTGCGGACTGAAGTTCGTTCAGCGCGTTTTCGAGCCTATCCTCGAAATTTCCGGCTAGTCTCTCGACTAGTTCGTCCCATGACATCTTTTCCTCGGATGCAAGGGTTTCGAGCAGGCGTGTTTTCAGCTCGTCACCCCTGGGGTTCGACCCTCCTTCAGAGGTCTGCGCGGGGTTTATCTCGAAACCGCGTCTTCCGGCCTGTACCATGGTTCTGACGAACTCGCTCTGACTCATGTCGAGTTCGTCGGCGTGCGACCGCCATTCATCTTTCTGATACTCCGGAATGTATGTTTTTACGACAGTTCGGTTCGTCTCTTCGGGCATGATTGCACCTCACTGCCTCGGTATTTTAATTTGTCCCATGAAGCGTGATAAGCAAATTAATCTCCCCACGTGGGACATCGGGCATCCCGACAACGGTGTGCGATTCTCGCCCGTCCTTGCAGGTTGGTTCGGGCGAACCTTGCAGAAATGCCTTGCAGCCTTGCAGCGGAAACGTGGTGTGTTCGCCGCCGAAGCGTTACTCGAGTCGGTAGTTCGTTCACCTCTAGTGTTATAAAACCCAGTGTCAAACATATTATCTCTCCTCTCGATCTAGAACCGCGGTGTTCTCATTCGCGTACTCGCAGCGCTCACACGCAAACCGAAGTGTGAATGTGTCGCCATCAGTCAGGTTGTTTTCGCGCGTGAAACTACCGCGATGAAGATGACCACAGCGCTCGCACGTACTGACGTGGTCGACAACTCGCTCGGCAATCTCGCTCGAGGTTAGCCCATCCGTTTCGATCACGTTCCGACGCTCGACGCAATCGTGCAGCCGAAGCGCGGACAGCGTCCGGAATGAGTATCCGCACTCGTCGCACACGTGCTTGGTCTGTTCGACGGTCATGCCGACCCCTCCATGATCGGTCGACCGGACATTATCCAGTCGAATGCATCGTGCTCGTCAGATAGGTGGTCGGCTAGGTGGTCTTTGCTCGGGACGCGATCGCCGCATTCGGGACAGCGCTCGGCCATCAGGCAACCCTCCCGGCATGTTTATCCTTGCAGGTTGTGTCGCATCGAACGGTATGTCCGATGGCACTACGATCGGCATTTGGGTCGGTGAGAATGACGACGTCGTCGATCAGTTCGACGAGAAGCTCGGCACCCACCCCAAATACTCCCGATCGGAAAGTATCAAGGATGCAATGGCCCTCAAAATCGCTGTCGAAGAAGTCCTGGACGAAGTCGGGTATGATTTCGACAGCGAACGATCGAAGCGCCATTGGGTTCGACAGGCGCTGCTCGACCACGCTCGAGACGAAATCAGTCCCGAATAGCTGACTGTTCTTGTCCGATACGGCCCCCATAAACTGCATATCGCGATATTCAATTTGCATCAGTTCTCACCTCCGGCGATCGCGATCCAGGTCTCGTCCGGAATTCGAAACCAGACTGTCGCGGCGATCAGAATCGACACCGTCAGCAACGCGAGACTGTTGATGACGACGAATAGCTCGACTGCCGAAAGCGTCGCGGACTGTAGCATAATCGCCCAGAACCCCGACGCGACGACTGCTAGCACAAACGCTTTGGTCAGTGCGGCATCCCTATTCACCGTCATCGTCGTCACCTCCGGTCTGTCGGATCGACTCGAGCGCGTTCTCGATCGCGAGATCGAATGGTTTGACGAGAACCGTGACGATGCACCGGCCGTCCATCAACAACAGCGCATCCGTATCGTGATGATACCGACATTCGCTCATGCCAGTCAGGCGATCGGCCGATCGGACTCGTTGGGCTTGCATCCACGCTCGCTCAGGGCTAATCGAGTCCGACGGCGTTCTAGCGTCCCACTGATCGGCTGCATGAGACGAGACGTACGGGACGTCGAGATCGAAAACCCGGGTATTGCTGTCGGGCTTACTCATTCGACACCACCTTCTGGAACCGCGGTCGGGGTTGGGGTCGGTCGAAGGCCGTACTTGATCGACGTCAGCCCGATCGCCGCGACCGTCATGCCGACGATGGTTTCAAACATCGCTCTCGTCGTTCCCGACGTTGAGTTTCCGGTTGATCCAGTCGCGACGCGTCTCGAGCGCTTCCCGGCCGGAATCGGAAAGCACGTACTCATTGGTGCGCCTGTCGAGCGGTCGTTTGTCGACAAGCCCGTCTTGGACGAGCGTATCGAGGTTTGGATACAGTCGCCCGTGATTGACCTGCTCGCCGTAATAGTCCTCGAGACGGCGCTTGATGGCTAGGCCGTAACAATCGCCTTCGCGAGCGTCGAGCTCGGCGATCACGCCGAGCGTTGTGAGTTGGAACTCGGTGAGATCCGAGATAACGCGGATACTCATGCAGCGACACCCCCAGAGAACTCATCGGAAAGAGGGCACTTTCCGAAAGTTCCAATAGCTGTGCCTTCGTACGAACTACTAGTCTCGTGAGTCATTGTTGTGGTTGCGAGACTCCGGTGATGCGGGGACTGTCGTGATGGGCTGTCCCCCGCAACTGTCCGGCGTCGGTTTAGTCTGTTGTCCTGATAATCACTTAAATTAGAGCCACCCGGAGTGAAAGTGAAACTGCACGACAGCGCCGACTTTTCAATATTATTTACAATTGACGCTGGACTATTCCAAGGAGTATCGACTACTCCTACAAGGCCGGAATACTGGTCAACAAGCTGTTCCTTACACGGGACAAGTCCCGTATATCTATGTGTGTAGTCGATGTATGATTGCATGTCTTCGACCCTCTCGGTGGAAGACACCGTCTCGGGTGTTGGTGGCACCCGGGGCACATTGCGGTTAGGCCCTGTATCTACTGGATTAAGGCGGATCTTCCAGTTAGTACTATATAATTCTAGACTCTTAATATTACCAGTGGGAAGATACCGACGTCCATAAAGAATCTTACCAATGGGTAGATACTGAAGTACTCTAGACTATGACCTGTTCCCAATGGTTCTAAGTGCAATCATACCGTTGGTAGTATTAATGAGCGCCACTATGACTGGCCCAATGATCTTTCAACGCCCGACGGATCGCCTGATACTGGAGGAATTACAAGATGCGCAAAATCTTGGGGCGAACGTCGCAGAAGCAATCGATCGTCATCGGAAAACTGTCACGACACGTCTTCGACAGTTAGAAGACTACGGATTAGTCAATAATGTTGGCCGCGGTGTATATGCGATCACGGAGAAAGGCGAGGTTGTTCTCGAGAACTTTGATGATTACGAGCCGAACAACACCGATGCATTCACGGAGATCGTGGAAGAGGAATTGAGCGACCGTCGCAAGGAGTAGGAAAGAGGAAAGCGGTTCGTTGAATTGGTTTAGACAATTTCATGAGTTAGTATGCTATACTAACTTGGTCGCTTCCGATCAATCGCCGAAAAGGGAAGTAGATTCATCCAGGAACTTGCACATACACGGTCGACAGATCGATGTTTCGCCGATGCCGTCAACCGATACCGGTATCGTCCCGTTGTTTCTACAGCCGGGCTTAGCACAGTAACCCCCCAGCGCTTCCAACTCGGTGCGCAATTCACCGATCTGTTCGACTAGTTGTTGCGCGCTAGATAAACCGAACCGGGTCTGTGGGTCAGTCTCGACGACGTCCAATAGCCGCTTGATCGGCGGGGAAGACTGCTCACTCATCGTCGTCTCCTTGTCTGTAGTGTACTACGTCGCAATCCTGATTAACACACTTAGCGTCGGTAGTGTGATCCATCGTGGGCTGTCCAACAACTTCGCACAACGGGCAGGGTTCATTAGCGTCCGAGAGATGATCCCACCGATGGATATCCTTCGAAGACTCAACGTCGGTCATTGTCGTACCTCACGTTTGAAGACCCGCACGCCTCGCAACTCACCAACGTCGGGAACTTCTCGGTTGTTGGACGGACGTGTCCACAGAATCCGCACACAATCGACGTGCCATCTTCGCTATCCTCTGCCCGACGTCGCTTTAGTTTACTGATGAGGTCGTCAAGTTCCTCGCCCGTGAGTTCGTCTCCGAGGACATCGGCGAGCAGGTTTTTGTCTCCATTCCCGTCCTCCAGTGCAAGCGGCATTGCACTTAGGGGCGTGTCTGCCATCAGGTAGATTCCACGCTGTCGAATTGGCTGTGTGTCTTGAACAGTCATCGTCGTTCCACCCGTGGATTTCCGCCGAATTGGTTCGGTTCCAACGCGACCTCTTCACCGTTGATTTCGATTTGAAGCACGCCACGCGACGGAATCTCGATTTCCATTTCTTCGTCGTCACAGTGAGACATCCCGCTGTCATCGAGCGTAACGGCACTTATCGTGAGAGTGCCACTCGAATCATTTCCCGCGTACTCCAGATGCTCACTACGGCGTTCAGACTTCACGATTCCAGCACCTCCACGGGCCACTCACGGCGGCACTTCCGACACAAGTCGAGAAGGCTGTTCGACGGGTCTCGGCACGCCTTCGTTCCGATGTTCGCACACTCCGGCATATCACATTCTTTCTGTACAGTCTGGTTTTCGGATTTTGCATCACTTTGAGTCATCATCATCTCCTCGAGGATCGTCGACGAGCTCGTAGAGCTCAGTGTCCAATAGGTTCTGCGCGTGGTTGTGTTCGGCAAGGTTGATCAATCGTTGTGAGACGTACGCGCGCGAGACCTCATCATGATCGTCATCGTTGAGCAACCGCTTTTGGGCATAGGCTGCGGTGATGCACTGTTTGTCGTCAAAATACTCGAGCAACAGGTGGTCGATGCTTCGCAGTTTCTCTGGTGCGAGGGTCATATGTCCTCGTTTACGAGTCACCATACGTTTCTTACGATGTTGCCTAACCTTGTAAACCTATGGATGTTAGCTACTATCTCTAACTAACAATCTTAGCTAACATCGTTAGTTATATGGTGCTGGGGGTTATACTATAGAGTAGGAAGCGCGGGATACCTTCGCAAAAGGGCCCGGTGTTGATGCACCGAACCGCGCTTCAGGAGCTACTGAAGCACTATGAACGAAACCCCCGTTGATGAAAAACGTATCGACTACCGACCACTGATCGGAGGGCTCAACTGATGGCGAACTACGACGAGAAACCAAACGGTGGGTCACTCTCGATCGAGGCACGCATCGGAAAGAAAGTCTTCGAGCCCGTCGCCCGAAAGAACCCCGACGCCGAGACGTTCGCGAACGCGGACGACGACAGCTACCCACGTCAGTCACTCGAAGACGCGATCGACGCTGGCGAGCTCCCGGCCGACATTGACGACGAGTTTGTCGAGCGCTGTTATCTCGTCGAACTGCGACTCGGCTGGCTGACCTACGAAAAAGCCGATGGTGCGACGCCCTACATGCAGGCATACTACGCGCGTGGCGACAACCGCGGCTACCACCGCCGGAACTACGAGATTGACGCCACCGAAGACGGCGACTTCGTATTCCCCGACGATCTCACGATTTACCGATCGGTTGTGACTGACCGCGGCAACCCTAACCCGGTGTCTGTATTCGGCGTGAGCAAGCAAAAGATTCGACGCGAATACCGCGCTGTGCTGAAAAACGCTCACGGCATTGATGCACAAGCCAGCAGTGCAGGGAATGTCGATGGCAGCCAGGGGGTCCGATCCTAATGTCGATCGCCAGTTGTTCCGACGCTCCTGATTCAATCGGAATTGACGATCGCGACCGTCGTGCAGCGACCGAGCTGCTGTTGGTTGCACCGCACGCACCCGGCATGTTCGAAGTGTATTCCGAAGACGGATCGCAGTATATCGTCGATCATCGCGATGGCGCGTGTACGTGCGCGGATCACAAATACCGATCCGAGCATGGCGTGATCTGTAAGCACCGCCGTCGAGATGGCGTGCGGGACGCGACCGATCCCTGTCGGACTAGACGTCGATCCGCTGCTGGCGCGCCGATTTGCCGATGCAGGAGGTGACGTTTGATGGCGCGAATCGATCGCGATCAGATCTTCCACCTGCTCAAATCCCGACGTCGCCGACTCGTGCTCGACGTGCTCGACCGAAGCAACGGCCGGATGCGGTTTCGCGATCTCGTCGAGTCTGTCGCGAGTCGCGAATACGACACCACTCGCGACAGATTAGATTCGACAAAACGAAAGCGAACGTACAACGCGCTGTATCAAACCCACATCCCGGCGCTAGCCGATGTCGGCGTCGTGGATTACAACAGCCGATCACCGCGCGGGACGATCCGACTCGGCGAACGTGCCACGGACGTCCTGTTCTATCTTCGGATCGACCCAACCCAACAGATGACAAGCGTCTCCGACCGTGTTGAGAAAGTCATCGATCGGTTGGTGAGATGGCTATGAGCGAGACACAGATCGTTCGCGAGCCCGCTGACGGAGAACCTGGATTGCGCGTTGTTCCGTCCGGCGGCCGTTTTGTGATCGAACACTACTGGCCCGGCGGCGCGGGAGAGGGCATCGTCGTCGATGCCGATGACATTCCGGGGCTCATCGACGCACTTTCGGCGCTGTCCGACGACTAATTTTTACTTTTGTTCGCGACCGGGTTAGTATTCTATCTTAACGATAGCGATGCCTCTAGTCGTTAGTATGGCGTACTAGCGAAAGATAACTCTCGAAAAACAGTTACAGGGGGGACGGGTCGTCTGCTCGTGTTACTCGCAGAAACCACCGTGTTCCGAAGAGTGCAGCAAGGGCGTATCCTCCTGCTTCGAGCGCGAGCGCCCAGAACGGCGTCCAAACAACTCCGCCGTTGGCCACTAGCAAGAGGATAAACCCAACGTGGCCGAAGTACCGTGCATATTCGTCGTCGGTGTCTTCATACCGGGGCAATCGCCATATCGCGACACCAAATCCAAGCAGAAGCGTGCCAACGAGCAATCCGGCGAGCTTGATGGAGATCTGGATCGTCCATTGATCTACCATGTTATTCCCTCCGGAGAATGTCGATTTGCATGGTTGCGTATATGGCTGCCGCGAGCAGTATGATCGCCTGCCGACTCATTGTATAGTCGGGGACAACTTCTTGCCGGACGAGTAACGCGAGAAATAGTAGAAACGAGACGACACCAAGACCAAGGTGGATTTTTTCTTTCGTTTTCATTCATGTCGGGATGTGATTGTTGTATCATGATTGGTGCCCCCTTTTCGACAACAAACCATCAACTTAATTTCACGCCTTTTCTGCATGGCGGAAGAATCATATACTGGATTTGTGTCGGTATGGGGTGCCGCCTCTTGCGAGGGGGCAAAGCTCGGAGTGGGGGATTTCATCCCCCTGCTTCTAGGGCGATACGTTCTACGGTGGTGGATCCTCTCCATAGTGTATCCTCGTTAGAGTTCGTCAGGGTGCGGTGCCGAATTGATAAGCGCTTTGAGTAAGGTTTCGACGAGTGCAACTGTCCCGCCCATCGCCGCGAGCCGCGTTTTGATCGCCATTTGCGAAGGGATGACGCCCGTTTGCGCGTAGACAATCCCAAGCCCAAGGCCGATGAGAACCGGCGGTGCGATCTTGATTAACTTGATCTTTTGGCCTTTCTTCTGTCGGTTTTTGATGGCGTAGGTAAACGCATACCCAACGCTAGCGATGCAACTTTGGATGACTAGTGTAATGTCCATCGGTGAATCAGGTCATTGGTTGAAAAATCGGTACAGGAAGGCATACAGGGATTTTATGAATCCCATCGCTTCCTCGTCGGAAACGCTGTCTGCCGACCGAGTCAATTCCGCAACGGTGGTCGGTTCGGGTTTCTCACCAGGTGGTGCGAACTTGAGTTGTGTATTGCCGTTGACTTCCAGCGATTCGATCTCGCCGGTAAACCAGTACGCATCCGTATAGTCGATCACTTCGCCGGAGATGATCCGGCCATCGATCGAGTCGGTTGTGTCGACGCTTCCATACGGTGGCGCTGGGGCGATCTCCCCTGATATCTCGGCGCGATAGGTTGCCCCGCCATCGACATTCCGGCCGTCGAACATCAACAACTTCGCGTTTTCGGGTTTTGAATGCGCGCTCGCTGGCCGGAATGCGAGCAACTCATCAACCGTCTTTTCAGTTGTGGTGACGGCTCCTGCTGGTGCAAAGAGTAACTTCGGATCGCCATCGACAGACAGCGACCGGATTTCACCATCGAAACGATAGGCGTCAAGATAATTATCAGCCCATCCGGACACCGATTTTCCTTTGATTGAATCTTCGGCATCGACGCTCGCACCGTATTCCGCGACCGCGCGAAGGCTGCCACTCACCTCGAGCTCGTATTCGACCCGATCGGTTTCGGTCGCATCGATGACGAGCAAGTGCCCGTCATCCTTTGATCCAGGTGTCTCACCGACCTTCGGCGGTGGATCCATCGTCGGCGTTTCGGATGCTTGCTTTGGCGTTCCTTGGGTCATCGCAACGTCGACTGGCGTTCCAGACACGATCCCGCCGCTCGAGTTCGTTGTGCCACTGATCTCGCCAATCTCGTCCGGCGATTTGCCGATATTGATCGCCGCGTATTTCTTCCACCCGCCGTGATCGATTTCGGCATTCCTGACATTGAGTCGCTTCTGATTCCCGCCAGCGCCGTCTTTGTCGTTTTTATCGACCGGGCTTCCGTGGTAACCCTCATACTGTATTCGGACGTCCTCGATTTCGACCGATTCACAGGGACTATGCCACGCGATCGGCGGTCGCGAGTCCCACGGCCCCTCGCCACCATCGAAATCCCCGGACGGTGAATAGAACTTGAAATCACAGTCGCGGATCGTCAGCGTCCCAGGGTACGCCTCCTCATCGTCCCCTTCGATTCGAACCCCGCGCATCAATGACCCGCCAGACCACCCTTGCCTCTGTAGGGGGACGTCGTAATTCCGGATGAATTGCGATCCTTCGACGAGTGAATCGCCGCCGAGTCGAACGCCAACGTTTGTGTTCCTGAAATACGAATCGACGATCTCAACCCTTCCAGGGTGGTTATTTGCGTAAATCGTGTTCTCACCCCATTGCTCCATCCACAGATTTTCGCATCGGATCGTACCTTTCATCTGATCGTTGGCGATCAAGATACCACGACGGTTTGTCCTGGCACCTGGTGGCCCGCTCCCGTCCGGCAGGTAGACATTTCGAATGATGCTAGTCCCATCCGGATCGGTCTCATAGATCCGGAGAAATGTCACGCCGTGAATGCCCATGTCTCTCGGCTTGCCATCTTCGCCATCGGTGCCGCAATGGCCGCGTGCGATGACGTTTTCGTATCGCCATCCACTTGCTTCGAGATGGAATCGTGGGGGATAGGGGCACGTTTGAAAGTCGAGCTCGAATCCGTCGAAGACAAATCCGTCGCCGTATATCTCAAACCAGTTTCGCATTCGGGTCGTCTGTGTTGGGACGAGCGTTGCGTTATTCCCGCGAAACTGGATGTTCGGATTATCGGTCGCGAACTGATCGAGACGGTATCTCCCTTCCGGGAAGTAAAACTCCGTGCCTGATGTGTTGTGCTCGTCGAGTATCTTGTCGATCGGTTCTTCTCCGGTTCGATCGGCACCCTCTTCGATGATGTTTATTCTTGTCATTGTTGTAACTATGTACCGCAAGGATCGTCGCGAGAAACCACTCGCCCCACGCGCAATGCTGGGGGTCACTGTTGGCTTGATTTTGTGACTGTACGAGAAAACTTATGTACAGATGGTACCGACGGTACCATTGTGGCCAAAGAACGAAAACGGCCGTCCGTTTCACCTGATGTGTATCGCCGTCTCGATGTCTATCGAGCAAAAAATGGACTGAACAGTATCAATGACGCTATAGACCATCTACTGACGAACTACGCGGAATCTAAGTAATGATGCAAATATCGCGCATTCTTCGTCAATCAACTGCCCTGCAATACGCAGCGGTGCTGATCATCGGATTGGTGTTCGGAACTCCATTGATTGATGCGATCGCACATGGGTTATTCGGAACGCCGCCCCTCTATTCAGTCGCCTTTACTGTCGTGTTGATCGGAATTCTCTATGCGACGATTCTCTTCCGAACTAAAACGCTTGGATTGGCGCTTACTGTCGCGCTAATCGTGACGTCCATGTTTGGGGCGAATATCCCGTTTGCCTCTGCTGCTGCACTCCGACAATTTCAGGGGAATTTAGGGCCACAACTCTGGCTGTTAGAAGTCCCGCTGATCCTTCTCGTCGGGTATTTTGCTGTCTATAAACGATCCATCCGAGACACAACCTCCCGAACCGAACTCCTCTTTGCCGGATTCGTTGGGTGGTCGTTAGTCGTGGCACTTGTCGGAAATCCGGCGGGGATGG
Source organism: Haladaptatus pallidirubidus (assembly GCF_020700235.1). Taxonomy (GTDB): domain Archaea; phylum Halobacteriota; class Halobacteria; order Halobacteriales; family Haladaptataceae; genus Haladaptatus; species Haladaptatus pallidirubidus. Next base: position 3,617,232 of record NZ_CP085301.1, read on the forward strand.
ACGCTGCACTCTATTTCACGCTTCGAATGCTCGTTGGCTTGCTGGCGTTTGGCGTTTCGATGCGTGCTGTTAGAACCGGCGTGATCGGATATACGACCGCACTCACTGTCTTTTGTGCGACCGTCGTTGCTCAAGCTATCTTCGCTGGTGTCCAGCTCGCTGCAGGACATTCATTCCGACTCACAGTGCTTGGTGAGGCGGTTATCCCAAGACTCGACCCGATTGTCTATCCGAATACAGGATTTACCAGCGATATCATCGCTGGCGCGTTCACCGGTCACGGGTATATCCTTGGCATTTTGAGTGTCCTTGTAATACCAATCCTTCTCGTCTCTGCTGTCAAAGCTCACCGGAAATGGAGTGTCGTGCTTTTCTCAACAACCCTCTATCTGATACTGATTACCCGAACCAGTGGATCTGACTCAATCCGCGGAGGAATTCTTATCGTGCTTGGCACGGCACTCCTTGGGGTTGCACTCGCGTATTACGGATTGTTTGGTAGTGTCCAAACGAGGATTACAGCGCTCCGCGAAAAAGTAGCTGGGATCGGGGCGGTTCTCTTCGGCGTATTTGCCATCGTGTTTTATCCTTCAAAGCGAATGTCGGTCATCGCTCAAGAATCCAAAACACAACCCACTCCTGAAACAACGACGACTGCAACAACGACGACTGCAACACAGACGACATCCACCACGACCACCGGACAAACAGTATCAACCACGACTGAGGCGACGACAACGACAACAACGACTGCCGAAGCTACCGCCCCAGCAACGACGTGGGGGCACCGATGGGAGCAATACCGCGCCGGGATTGAAGCCTTCGTCGAGAACCCGCTCTTCGGCGTTGGCGGTGGTAACTTCAACTACGTCTCAGGAACGGTCTATGGGCCGATGGATATTCACCGGATGGCCGTCCACAATATCTATATTGGGCTCCTTGCCGAGACAGGCCTACCCGGATTCTTACTGTACATGGGTGCGATACTGTCGGTTTTCGTTGTTGGATGTTTAGCCCTTCTACCGGGATCGAAGCTACGATTGGAGACAATCGGCGTTATGTCTGGATTGCTTGGTGTCCTTGGTATTGCGTTCTGGACGCATTCGCCAATTGACCGAATCACCGCCTTTGTCCCCTTCTGGATACTGTGCGGACTACTCGTCGGTAATTACTACACCGGAAGAGAGTCATAATGACAGTTACAAACAATGAAGGGATCGGTCTACTGAAAGGTCCAAGTTGGATACAGGGATTCATTTATTGCGTTTTGGGCTTTGCGCCGGTTGTTATCCTCGCATCCCTCATCGATGCCATACCAATATTCGGTGCCCGGGCTCACTCATTCGCCGCCCTCAACTTGGTTCTTCTATGGGGTGTTATCTCGTTACTTGTGACGGGTGCTTGTATCGTTCAATTGGGTTTGATGGCACTTCGGTACACCGTTAGTAACAACATGCAGGATAGAGAGTAGTGTTTCCTCGATAACGGGAAATGATGAAATTACCTTTACCGGTTGTTTGCGATGACTGCATCTGAATTATTGTCGTAGATACTGCCGTTCACCATATTCCCGACAATCACCGACTCATTGCTATTATTGGCAATATTGTTATTCGAGAAACCAACACAGATATTCCCGGTTACACTGCATAGGACGTCCGGACTGATGAGAATCCCATTTACGGACGAGCCATCTGGTTGTGTTGCGTTGGGATCTCCTTTCACCGTGTTCCCGGTGATCGTGATCGTTCCAGTGCCACCAGCACCAGTGATAGAATTGACGTGAATACCTGCACCACTGCCGTCATCAGGCGATGCACGAATCTTATTTTCGGAGATGGTTCCGGATTGGCCACCCTCTTCGACGAGAATTGCCTGCCACCCACCAGATTCATTTGTCGTCCGCGTTCCGAATGGTCCTTCGATTGTATTGTCGTTGATGGAAAAGCGTCGAACTTTATGCCCGCTGTCCGTTATTGAATCAACGAAAAACGTATCCCCTGAAAGGGTACTGTGGAGTGGTCGAACGGTATTCCTGACAACATTAATATTCGTTATATCGCCGCTCCGTGCCTCGATTGCAACGGCACTTGTGTCGAATTGACTCCCGCCGCCGAACGTGCAATCCTTGACCCAGACATTCGAGCTTCGACCGAACTCAACAGGGCTTCGCTCGCCTGCATTATAGATGGTGAGATCCTTTACTCGGATGTTTTTATATGGCCCTGAGCCCTGGACGTCGCCGACACCACGATATCCTACAGCTGATTGCCCGGCTGCATTCACGTCGATCGTGCCACCGCCATCGACGATAATATTATCTCCGTGAGTTCGAACGACAGTTCGAAAGTTGCTCAGATTCGACCCATCCGCCTGCCGAATGGTGGCTCCGGGTTCGATTTGTAGATGGTCGTTATCGCCTAAGATAACGGGATCGGTGACGCTGATCGTCGTTCCCGATGGGATGATGACGGTGTTCCCGTTCCCGACGTGGTTTTGCAGTTGGCTTTCGGCAGTGACGTATTTGATGGTGCCATTCAGTGACGGTGTCGTGATCGACTCGAGCGCGTTAACCCCGTCCGGCGAGATCGTCGAGCCGTCTAACCAGCTCGGAACGCCCCCTGTGTATGAATTCCCGGCCGGATCGGTGAACGTCTGGCCCGCGATGACTGTGTTTGGCGAAATCGTCGTCCCATTCAGCCAACTCGGGACGCTCCCTGTGTATGTGTTCCCAGCTGGATCGATGAACGCATCTAAGATTTGAACCGTCCCAAACGAATCGTCTTTCTGTCGGTTGAATTCGTTTGCCGGTTGGTCGTTAAGCGAGTCGACTTCGGCGATTTTGAGCGCTGGATTCGTCGGTGCCGATGCGCTCTTTGTCCGAATATCGATTGTGACGTCGTCATTAACAGATGGGTTGTAGACGACCCGAACCACGTTCACCCCGCTCGAGGTTGCCATCGACGCATCCGTCACACCAGGATGCTCGACTGGGTATGCTTGCTCGCCATTGACGATAATCGCTCGCCCGCTACCAACGCTAATATCGTTGTTTGCGTGATCGGCTGTTGTCGAGAGACCTTCAAAAATAAACCCGCTACTATCGGCTTTCGCGAATAGTTTGACGAGTTTTCCGACCGTCTCCTCATTAAGCGGATCGTCAGTTTCAAACAGTGCGTTGGGGTTGTTAATTGGCATTTAGTTGGATCACTGCTGGCGAAGCCGCCAGCGGGCTAGTTGTGGACGTCGCGATTCGACTCGGGATCAATCAGTTCGCATCGACGAGCGGCACCCATTCGCCCGTCTCTTCATTCTGGATTTTCAGCGGGATCGGCGTCGCATCCGGGCCGAGTTTGATCGATCCGTCAGCGAACGCTCCGACAACTGTGCCGGATGCATCGACAAGATTCAGTGACGGGCCAAATTCTGGGGTCGACTCGTCAACCGAGATCGTTGCATCGCCCGTTTGTGACCACGATTCAGGGTCGAACGCCCCGTTATAGACATAATAGCAGTGGATCTCATTCGGTGACGTATGGCCACGGCATTTTTTCGTCCGTCGCGATGCGTCATCTCCAAACCCCCAGTTCCGCATCAGATAGTTCGCGCCTTTCCGAGCGGTCGGGTGGATCGTCCCGGTCGCGCTAAACGAATAGCCGCTGCCGGTCGAATTGCCCGAATTATCGATTTTGATGAACTGAATATCTGCATCAGTCATCGGGGGGTTCGAATCCGCGGGCGGGTCTGGCATCGGCCGGGTTGTGTTTGGCGGATCCGGGCTCCCGCCAAGTATCATATTATTCCGGACGTGTGCTGAATTCGAATAGTTCGAATCACTCCCGCCGAGGACACCGTTTACAGCGCCCCAGTTATCCGGTGTCGCATTCACTTCGATATGGTACTGGCCAGATACTCCGTTATGCGTGATATGGACGTCATCAAACGCCCAGTATCGTGCCGGCTGATCCGTACTATCGCCATTGTAGATCGCCCCGTCGCTTCGATTCGATCGGTAATAGATTCGGCAGTTGATGACTTCTGCACGCTCAGGGACTGCTGACCCGCCGATCGCCGCGCCAGGATACTGAGGCGGGTTATCCGGGACAGCATCGATAACGAAGTCACATTCGGTGACTGAGTGGGTGCCGGAGTATGTGTCGTAATCCGGGCCATTACTTGATGCCTCATCGGCTTCGTACTGGATTCCGCGCTGAAGTTGGCTATCAGCCCAGTTCGGAGGACAGCGTTCATTCTGGATAACGAGCGTGTTATGTATTTCCGTATTCCCGCCCGTCCGGATTCCGTTCTGGCTATTTTTAACAAACGAATTGAGTACTGTGACCTTCCCGCGGGGGTTTTTCGCATAAATCGTATTCTCACCCCAGCGTTCGAACCAGCAACGATTGATCGTCAGATCGCCAGACCCTTTTTCGACGAGAATAGCGCGTCGGTTGCTTCCCTGGCTGACTGATTGGTTACTGCCGTCATGAAAATAACAATCCTCGATAAGGCCGCTATGCCCCGAATCAGGGACTTCCGGTCGCAACCACGTTCGGGAAGGTGTTGAATCGCCTGGTGCCTGACCGTCAGTTTCACAGTGCACTTCGCCATGCGTCGCGAGTCGCGTCAACTCGAAATCATTACACCCGACAAACATCGTCCCGGGATTTCGACCATGCACGTCGATGCCAAACTGATCGGCAACGAATCCATCGCCAGTGACGTCCCACCATAGATTCGTTGCATTGCTGCCGTAGTCTTGCGGGATCAGCGTCGCGTTCGGACTGCCCTTGAGTGTGAAATTAGTTACTCCGGATCCAACGACGAGACTGTTTAACAGATACTGCCCCTCGGGAAAATAGACAGTATCGCCCGATCCGACCAGGTCGTCGAGTGTTGGATCAATAGGGTTGGATCCGGTGTTGTCCGCGCCCTGATCGACGATATTGTATTGTGCCATTGTTATTGCTCGACCTCGCTCGAGTCAGCCCATAGCGTCTGTCCGTCGAGATTCGATGGTTTGGTATCACTGATGACGACAACCGCTTGCTGCTCGCCGTCACCTAATGTCCGCACCGTCTGTCCAGTGAAACTCGGTAATGTCTCACCGTCCATTGGGAACGTCGCGATCGTCGTCCCCGATCGCGTCACTAGTCGGAACTCGCTGGGTGTGGTCGATGAATCATATTCGAGATGGGCATCCTCAATATGCAAATCGCCGATTTCTTTGACCGCGTTCGGCGTCATCGTTTCCGTATCGTAGACGATCTCACCAGTCGTATCGGATTGCGTGAGCCCGACTTGGTAATCAAAGCTCCCGAATTTATTGGGAGAATGCCAAATGACTAAGCGAGCATTCAGGTAGCTCGTTGCCTTGATATACAGGTAGTGTTCGTTGGTCGATGATGGCGATGTAATCACTACCTCCGCGTGTCGATTCTTCTCCGATCCGTATGATTCAAACTCGAGGTGTGGGTCGTCATCTCGGTTTGCGAAGTAGCCGCGAAGTCCGGTCGGTGGAGCGCTAATTGGCCCTGCGAACTGTAGATCAAATCCGAAATGTGAGTCATTGAAATTGCCGCCATTGTCTACCCGTCCGATCTTAAACCACTGCTCGGTGCCGTTATTCGACAACGAGAACATTCGCTGATTGACGACGTGATCGCTGAAATCGGCCGTCAATTCCCCATTCTGAATGTCCAGATTATCGCCCGCAAGAGTATCGACTGCCTGATTGTCGGTCACCCCGCCCGTGATCGAATCGAGTGTGAGATCATACCCGCGATTCATCGGCGTCGATTCGTCTTCGGCAGTGTCGATCGTTCCGAGCCGGAGCGTCCCGCCAGTTCCAACCATGGGAGCCGAATCCGATGATTTGATCTCGATCGTGACTGAATCCGCGTCGAGATCAACCACCAGAAAGACGTAGTTAATGCCGGAGGTGACCGGCAGATTGAGCCCAGTCTCAGCATGGACATTCACAGGGAATGCCATATTGTTCGTGCCACTGACGACAGCCCGCCCGCCCCCGATATCGACTTCATTTGCCGTATGGTCGACGTCGAAATTCAGGCCGACTTCGACAATATCGGTCGTCAGTGTGCGAAAGGCATGCTGTGCTAGTTCTGTCTCGGTTATATCGTCACCATTACCGAGTAAAATGTCTCCACTCATGAGTATTGTATTATCTAGTGTTTATGGATCGCAAGTTGCCGCCTAGCTCTGTCGCGTTACCGCGCTGAGTTGCGCGGACATTTGAGACAACATATCCTCGAATGTCGATCCATTCCCGAATGTTGCCTGTGTTTGGCCGAGGTTCCGCGTCACCGATTTCGGAGCGAGGGCCCGACCATCGGCGATCGGGTCGTCGAACCGCACCGACTCGACGAGCCCCCAGTTCGCATCCTCATTCGGGATCGTCACTTCGGCAAGGAATCGGGGCTCTTGCAGCTCTTCGACGATGACACGGGCCATTTGCTGGCAGCTTTGGTTGTTGATCAGCCCCGAGACGTCCTTCGGTGGCAACCAGTCCGCTTCGTCCGGATCGACGCCCGGCAGAACGTACTCGCCATAGGTGTCGTATCGATAGGTCGCGACGTATCGATCGCCATCGGTCATCCGGCCATCAGCGAGCGTGGTGATCGTCCCGTCCCGGTTGTCGATCTTGTAATCGAATCCCCGCGCGTATTCTGTGTCGTTGTTGACGTCGGTGACGGTCTCGGTTTGCGGCTGAATTCGCGCTTGATCGAGCTCGATAGCCGTCCCGTGATCGGCGTAAAAGAAATCCTCATAGTCACGCGATGAGCCATATACGCTCGCCGCCTGCACCCGTCGCGAGGTATCCTTCTCGATTGAATATCGCTCGGAACTAAACGACGTCTCGGCGATGCGCTGTCCTGGTTTCGTCCAGTCTAAACGCAAGCCTTCCCCCTCTTCATAGCTGACCGCCCATAGGAAATTTCCCTGGTTGGCCATCTCGGAGAGGATCGACTTGAGCTCGTCATTATAGCTTTGATTGACCACTAAGGGCAAATTCTCGAGATCCGCCCGCAACTCCCAGCTATGCAATTCCTGGGTAGCAAACCCGCGGGTCGGAAAGTCATTGCGCCCGGGATCGTCACCCGCTCGAGACAGGACGAAATAGGCACGAAGTGACGCTCCGGGATTTGGCAGTGATTCCCAGTCTGTTGAATCCGCGCCTTGCTGGCCCGTGATAACGGTATCAGTCCCGGTATGGCTAAATCCGACTCGTAAATCACCGCCCGAAACGGTATCGGTTCGGCTTAGTTCGGTCTCGATTGATGCCCCAGTGACTGCCATCGCTTGCGGGACGTTATCCGTCCAAAACCAGACATTATCCGGGTAAACCTCGGGGCCAGGGAGGTAATTGCCGGAGTTTTCATCGCCGGGATTCGGCCAGGTGTACTCATATCGAGTATCGTAAACGGCTGCCGAATCCAGGACATAATCGCACGGCCCGGTTGCGACCACGCCCAAGAAATAGGATTGGCCTGCCTCTAGCTTCCGTCCGATGACGCTCCGATAGTCCCGATCGGGCTGCCAGTAGCCTTCGGTGCCGATCTCTTTCCATGATAGCGATTCTGACGAGTCACTGAATTCCTGGAAAACTGCCTTTGACGCACCGGCACCTGTCCATCGAAATTCGATATTACTTGCACCGAGTACGAGATCGCGTATTTTCATCCCAACGCGGCCGACCGGGACGTCGTAATCAAACCGAACCTCAATGACAACCCGATCGCCCTCTTCCGTGAAATGATACGCCTGGCCGCCGTTGTATTCCGGTCCCGAGACGACTTCGGGCCCTGGTGCGATATTTGCGTCGCCCGGAACCGACTTTGGCTTGCACGTCTCACTACAGGAGATATACCCTCCGAATCGGGCTTGTACCGGATCGGTATCGGCGAATGAGGTTAGATTTTCCATCTCCTCCTGGCGGGTTGCCGATTGCACCAGGACGTCTTCGTCACGCTCGGTTGGGGGTCGATCGACGTTCGGGACAAGATCCGTCTCGGTCTCGATCAACTCTTTGACGGCATCATGCATCGCGATGACGTCATACTCGCGTTCGGCAGGATTCTCGAGCTCGACAGCACCGCGACCGCGCAGTTCGGTTTCGCTCTCGGTCTGGCGAATTAGATCGAGTGTGGAAATCGGCTTTCGATCGCCGTTTTTCCACACCCGCATCGGAGCGTCTTCAAACCGCTCGTCAGACCACTTGTCGTTTTTCTCCACCGGGACGGTAATGGATGGGATTCCGCCCTCTTGTGGTTGGTATTGGACGTCTTTTTGTGGCGAGATTGTATGCGTGTGTCCGTTTGGTGTGTCGACTTCGATATGCCAGCCGTCAGCGGTTATGCGTCCGTCTTTTGTTTGCATCGTTGGTTAGGCAGGGATATTTGAATCTCGAATGAGCGTTTGCACTTCGCGCGAGTCGCGACCGGATGGCCGTGCGATCGGCGCGAGTCGGTCGACGAGCCCGTCTGGCGTTGGCGATGCGTTATTTGGCTTTGTCCATTGTGCGAGTCCAAGGCCACGGCGAAGCATCATATCCAATCGATACAGGTCGTTTGTCTCCTGGTTGCGGAAATCAACCATCGCTTCGACACGCTCCGGGCCGATCCGCGAGAGATTGAAGGTTTTGAGCCGCCATGGAGACATTCCGAGTTGCAGCAAATCCCAGTGCGACGTCATGGAATTCCAGCGGAACGCCCGGAGTTTGCCGTTTACCTCATCTGGGATTAACCGCAAACTGCCACTCTCGACGATGATTCGGCCGTCGAAATCGTGATCTGTACGAAAGACACGCTGCCAAGTTGACGCAACCCGAACGCGCCGACCGCTGCCGACCGTTGCACTGCCGACGATTGCATCGCCGACCGAACTCCCGTCGCCCGGGGGCTCTTCATACAGGACTTTCTCCCGGTTGTGATCGTCCCAAACTCGGCAGTCGCCCCGCGGCTCTTGGTGATAATCGATCTTGTAGACGAGCGTGGGTTTCGTCCAGGGAGGATACTGCGAGTCATAGAGGACGTGGGTGCAGTATTCACCCTCGCGACGCGCGACCGGGCCCGCGTCTTTCCGCTGTCCGCCACGCTCGTCGATCCACATCACATCGCGAGCCATCTCCGGGATCGCGATGATCTCTCCGGGGTTCCCGCCGAACGGGTTATCGATACTGCCGGGATTCGTGCGCACGGCCCGATAGTGCGAGGTTGCCGTCCCCTGTCGGACGAGATCGCCGTCAATCCGATACAGGCCATCAGCACGCGCTTCGATCGGCTCGACGGTGACGTCCCGGAGCGTATAATAGCCGTGTTCGGGGCGATGTGCCGTATCGACGTGGGTGAACGGCACCGCACCGAACGATGCCGCGTTAAACAGTTCCTTGATTTCAGCCGCCATCTCGTCGGCAAAGCGAGCGCGGAACTGGCCCGTGATCGATCGGTCTTCCGGTTCAACCGCGACCGACTGCACCGCCGCAACGTCTTCGCCAGGGATGCTTCCGGATTGGATGTTTCTCGCTGCTGACCCGCTTGCCCCGGTCTGTGAGTCACCCGGGATAACGAGGTTGTATAGTTGTATATCTGGCATGATTCTTAAAACGGTAGTCGTTTGATCGCGTCGAGTGCGTTCCGTAGGTCAGCAGTTTTCAGACACGTCAGGCTGCCTTCCGCAATCCCGAACTTGTTGACGTCGAGCGTCGTCATCGGTTGTTCGAAGACGACGTCGAGCGCGCCGCCGCCGGTTCGGGTGCCGTACTCAAGTCGGGCAGGATGGAACGAATCAACCTCGGTCTGCTCGATCGCTTTCGAGAGTTCGCCTGCCTGAGACCAGACGTCACCGCCGCCCGCACCGCCGAAAGCGTCGGTGTTGCCCTGGTAGGTCTGGAACTCAATCTGCACCTGAAACACACCGCCGCCTTTGTCGATGTGGATGCCGGCACGCTGGCCGTCACCTGTCGAGTTGTTGAACGGGTTGCCGTCGTCCATCAACTCGTGAAACATCGCGTTCACGGTCGACCCGCCGCCATCACCGCCGACGAGAAAGCCGGTTCGGACACCATCCTCAATAACGATGCCTTTGGACATCTCGAAGACCTGGCCACCAACCGTCAGCTTCGCCCAGTGTTGTACCATTAGAAATCCACGATCCTTCGAATATCTTTGCGAACCAGATTGCTGATTCGACCGATGTTATTGTTGATCGCTCGCCAGACCGCGTTCTGAATATTCCGTGCGTTGATGCCCAGATTCAGGTTGAGTTCGGTGTTAAACCCGATATTGCCGTTGGCGAGTTTCTTGAGCCAGTTTGGCGCGGAGAGGTTAAGATCGGGCATCTCCGGCCACTTGAATTTCTTGAGCTGGTTGGCGACTGGCCAGTTCCAGTTCATGAGTTTCGATGGCTTCGGGAAGTCCCATTTGAGCAACTGCTTCGGTTTCGGGAAATCCCAGTTCATTAGCTTCCGTGGTTTCGGCCAGTTCCAGTTGAGGAGTCGCCCGGGTTTCGGCCAACTCCAGTTCATCAGTTTCTTCGGGTTCGGCCACTTGAAGTTCCGAATCGCCTTGGGCGCGGGTGGCCATTTGATATCGAATGCGTTGGTTGCCGCTTCCCCGATTTTCCGACCGATCGCGTCGCCGCCAATACCGCCGAGGATCGCGCCGCCGATCCCGCCGACAGCAGCACCCGCCGCGGTGCCAGCGCCGGGAACGATCGAGCCGATAGCAGCCCCTGCCATCGCGCCGCCTTTCGCGCCGGCAGCAGCACCAGCAAGCCCGCCGCCGAATCCGCCGACCGTCCGACCGCGTCCTCGATTCGTCTTTTGACCGGCGTACTCGCCACCGTACAGCAGGCCCTCAAGAATCGGCACTTTCCGACCGATGGATTTTGCGATTCCTGCTGGTTTTGAGGATGCAATCCGACCGGCACCCGATCGAAGACGTTTGATCAGCCCCGATCCGCCACCGCTGAGAAGACTGCCACCGCCCTTTCGGATGCCGGACAGCACACCGCCGCCGCCGAGCCCGCTTCGAAAGCCCTTCGGAATATTGTCGAGTGCGGACTTGATCGCACTGCCGGTTTTCGATGCCTTCTGTCGGAGGTTGACCGATCGGATTCCCTTGATCGCATCGTCAAACTTGTTCGATGACGTTTCGAACAGTTGCTTCGATGCTGACCCGACTCGCGAGTTCTTGGCATATCGCAGGGCATCGTCATAGACGCCTGCTCCGCGACGATAGGCGTTATCCGCGGCCCGACCGAGTCGCGTTTCCTTCGCATATTTCAGGGCATCGTCGTACGCCGACGCACCCGCTCGATACGCCCGGCCGGACGCCCGACCGAGTCGGCTCTTTCTCGCTCGAGCCAGCGCGTCGTCAAACTCCGATCGTGCTCGCGAGAACAGCCGATTTGCGCCTTTTCGCAGTCGCCCGGAGAACCGTTTCCCGCGTTTCCATAGGCCTTTGCCGCGCTTTTTCAGCCACGCACCGCCGCGTCGAAGCCGTTTCTAGGCACCCTTCCCGAATTTCTTGAGTCGCCCGAGTGCGGATTTCAGGCCCTTCGCGAGCCCGGCTTTCAGGCCACCGCCGCCGAGCATTCCAGCGAGTCCCGCTAGTGGCAGGAGTGGCAACCCACCGCCCTCGGAGGCCGCCATCTTCTCGACTGTTTCATGAAGATCGCGGATCTCCTCGAGCTGCAGGGTGAGTAGTTTGTTCGTGGTGTCCGTCGCAGCGCCAAGTCTCGACAGCCGATTGCGAGACCCGCCAGGGGCTGCCATCTGACCGCCGCCACCGCCACCACCACGGCGTCGACCGCCGATCTGTCCTCCGGGAACGGTGACGTCGACCGTGACGTCGCCGATCGAATCCTGGATTTTCGAGCGTGTTTTCTTTAGACTTCGATCGGATACATCGACGTCTAAAATCGCTTCTGTACTGAATTCTACCATAACGTTGTTATCAAAAATTGGCGGTGGTCACTCGTCGAAACCGCCCGCGAATGGATTTTCGATCGACTGGATCACTGGATACATCTCCATGAACGTCCAGACATCTCGGACTGGCCACGTATCGACTTCACGCGGATCGTGACCGTGAGACACGAGGAGCATCCGTCCGAACTCGAGCTGCAGCTGTTCGCTTACGTCGTTTCCAAGTCCTCCTGGGCCCTCTGTAACCGCTCGTTGAAGTTTCCCACGTCCACGTCAGGCGTTGAAAACTCGCTGACGCGTCCCTCGAGCCACTCTTTGAAGTGCGGAGGTGTCTCTCGGATGACGGCCGTCTTTTGTGGGAGATCAGTATCGGCATCGATCGGTGGGGCATCGATCAGGCCGGCTGCCGTCCGATAGATCGAGCCAGCACCCTGGACGACAGGATCATCACCCATCCCTACCATCTGGTTCCGAAGCGATTCAGTCCGATCCTGGACGTCCGCGAACTCGCCCGTGGTGAGTGCCCCGATCGTGATGGTGACGCTGTCGTCGTCGATCCGATTCGACCGCCGACTTTCGACTGCGTCTTTGACGTTCTGACTCGTCTCGACCGCTTCGATCTTGTCGAGAAAGTCATCGACGCGACCATCGCGAACGTACTGGGCGCGGGTTTCGTAGTTCTGATCGAGCCACGCTTGCTTGTCCCATTCGTTCCAGGTCTCGGCGGCTGTCGGGGTTTCTGCACCCCACTGATCGATCGCCCATTGGACGCCCGCGAGCTCCCGCTCGAGTTGATCACGCCGATCGAGCAGGCCATTTAGTTCCCGTGCGAGCGTCGCCTCTTCTTGTTCTGTCGTCTCGTCTTCGTCGTATTCCGCGTTTGTCTTCGCGACTTCATATGCAATTTCGTCAAGTTCGCTATCGATTTTATCAAACTCTTCTCGCAGGTCAATCGTTTCTGTTTTTCGTGGCATAGTTGGGACTCGTGAAATGTGGTGTCTCAATCGGTACCGGGTGTCGGTCAGTTACAGCGCGCTACTCTCGCTCGACGAGGCAGTCGCTTCGATATGCCCCGCGGTGAATGTGACGTCTTCCATCGCATCGTTTTCGGCGTCGATGAAGTTCGTCCAGCCGTATTCGCTTGGCTTTGCAAAATCAGTTACATTGAATGTAAGCCCACTTGTTCCGGGCGTCTGTAAGGACAGATTGGCAGTTGGGCCATTGACCTGTGTTTGCGGGCCGCCCGATCCGCCGTATGCTTCAGCGCGCAAGTCGGTGCCGGTGATCACCTTGCTCATGGTGAGTGACGTCTCGACACCGCCGAGAACTGCCTCCTGTGGGTGCTGATTCCAGCCGCGCTGGAAGCGAGCGTTTGGCGAGATCTCGAGTTCTGCCTCTTCCATCAGCGTCTGATTCGTGCCGCCGATGTTCATCTGGCCCTGGTGGAAAATCAGCGGCTCGGGTTCCGTTTCAAACGAACTTGGCGTGATCGATGCGTTCGGGGTCTCGTTGCCGTATAGTGCAGTCAGGGACGCCTCGACGGGATCGCCTTGCGAGACAGTGATCGAGTAATTCGTCCCGACAACACCCTCGAGTTGCCGCTCGGTGGTATTGGTCAGGTAGTTAATCCCGGCATACACGCGCATCGACTGGAAGCGACCGGGTGTAAACGACCAGGTGTAGTCATAGGGCCCACTTCCACTCGAACTCGGGGGGGTGCCGAAGACGTGGTTTAGGTGCCACGGATTCGTGACATGCCAGCTAGCCGAGAACGCACCTTCGAACTGGGTTTTAACCGCATCGACGATCTGGGGGTCGTCAGCAACCCGCATCGGCTCGAGTGCGTTCTCGAAGCTGATATCGTCGACTGATGGATTCTTACCGAATCGCTTGTAAGACGATCCGGACGGGTCACCGCCGTAGTTTCCAACTGGTTCATGATCCCAGCCGAAACTTGCATTACCGGCGCCCGTCATTCGATACCACTACTGTTGCTGTTACTGATGATGGTCAACATTGGTTTGAAAAGTATGTGAGTGTGACCGACTCGCCCCACGCGCCGCTGCTGGGGGTCACTGTGGTCTTTGTTCGTCTAATGCACGCAAAATCCAGCTGAGTCGAGAGGAATTAGTTGATTAGTCGTCTTCGTCTTGATCGCCGTTTTCTTCAAGCTTCTCGACGCGCTGTTCCAGCCGAGATATTTCGGCGTCAACTGCGTCCAATACTTCGACAAGACGAGTTTCTACGACGCCCATTGTGGCATAGGCCCCTCCACTATCTTCGTCTTCTATGTCGTCACGTAGTTCTTTCAGTTCTCCAGGCATGCATATAATGGTTATAAGAGTGGAACGAAAAAGGTGTTGGTCGTGTTAAATTCGTCTCGCGTATCTACCACTACCGATTAGGCGACTTGCACAAACGACCCATCGCGCTTTTGCCGATAATATCCCGTGCCACTGCCGTCACCACTGTCGGTAAAGTCCACAAATGTCCCAATTGGGTAGCTCCCTTGTGGGGTTTCTGCCGCCGCTGATTCGATGGCCTCACCGTTGATAATCGTTCCAGTGCCATTGTCGGTATATGACCCAGCGTTCCTTACGTCGATGAACTCCGTATCTGCTGAATTCGCAGTGATATTGATACCCGTCCCGCATTCGAAGTGGCTATTTTCAATGATTGCGGAGGTGTCGAGATGCAAATCATCGCTATTTGGCGTGCCACCGCGAAGAGTGACATTCTTTAGTTTGATGTTTGTTCCAGAGGTGGAGACTGTTATCCCCCTAAATCCAATATTCGGATAATGGAGGTCTGCACCATTGATTGTCACATCATCCGCATTCTCAGCAATCCAAAGACAGTGGGTCATTTCGGTTGTGGAATAGCCAGTCACATCCGAGATATACACATTCGTTGCATCGCCAAGGATGTAGACAGGACTCGAAGAGGTGTGCTCATAGGCGTGTATTCCACTTGCGCGGAGATTGTTACCATTGCCTGCAAAGCGCACTGTTCGCTGACACCGAACTGACGTGACATTATTCATCGAGATATTGTCGCTCGCCTGTGTGAATCCAAATGCGGTGCCATCAGTGATATCGTAGGCAATGCAATCGGAAATCACCACATGGCTTGCTTTATCTGTTGGCCCATCGGGTCGCTGTGCATCGCCTGCGATTGCACGGTCGTATCCCGTTTGCAGTTTGTAGCCGTGGATATGGCCTTCATCCCCGCCGAGTTGGATGCCACGGTCGCCGGGGTCTTCGATATAGCCGTCTCGAATTGTGTAATCCGTTGTCCCAGCATAGATGGTAATGCCCGAACCACCCGAACCGTGCTCTTGTGGTGAGGTGCGACGAATATCATATTCATCAAGTGTAAACCCATCGACTTGGTAGGTTGTAATACCGTGTAGTCGCGTTGCAGTGCCTTGATTTGGCCGATTGCCATCCCAGCCGTAGTTTTTGACGGTGATATCGCTACAGGCGGTTGTTTCGCCGAAGATGAAACCACCAATATCAGCACCGTCGGCGGCTTTCATGATGGGATTTCCGTCTTTAGCTAATGGGCTCTCGAATTCGATGGTGAGTCCATCCACCCCGTCGAATTTGATTTGGCTGGTGACAATATAGGGGGTATCGGGGCGCTTGACGCGCACCACATCGCCGTCGCTTACGTTTGATGGGAGTGATCCGATCCCGGACGCTGATGTGGTTAGAATGTCCCAATCGCCGGTCAGTTCGTCCGTTTCCACGCGTCCAATTTCTAACGATGAATTATCTGTCATTGTTTAATAGTTTTTGTAACAAGTTTGTGTTCGTGCTATCCTTTGAAGTCGAGCGAACCCGGTCCGTCCAGCGAAATCCCCCAGTCATAAATTCGCAGCTCAGACTGGCTTGCATCGGTCGAACCAATGCGACAATTCAGCAATTGGTAGGGGTTGACCTCTGGAGAACCTTCGGTCGTTTGATCCAATGGCGGGTTATTGTCGATGGTTTGTTCCATAATCCCGTCCATCCCTGATTCGCTCCATTTTGCGAATTGTGCGACACTTTTCTCTGCGTTATACCGACACTGGAACAATCGCTTCGTCCCATTTGTTGCTAACGGTTGATTCCCTAACCCTTCGGCAGTCCCATCGGCGACATGTGCGCAAACCTCGCCGTTAGTGATTCGAAGGCCGATATGAGGTGCAGTCCCGATCCCACCTCGTGTGACCCATCCCTCGGCGGTTGATATGTTGGGGATCTCCATGACAACATACCAGACCATATCAGGCCAATCTATCGTATCATCAAGAAGCGCGCGCGGCTGTCGTCGGTATTCGAGGATGCTATTTGTCCCATCAGTTCCCGATTGCAGTTGGGCAAAATCCACAACCCCACTTTGGTGGAATTTGATGCTCCCGCCAGTGCTTTCACTTGGGTTGAGGCGATAGGCGTCTAACGAATCAAATGAACCCTCATGTGTCCACTTTAGATTATCAACCAGCGGGGTCGACTGCGGGCGGGTTGTCCCGTTAAACCGCCATTTGTCTTGGTACCCTGTCTCGTCTTTCGAATAGGACTGTTCGACACTCACATGGCCGTCTTGATATATTTTAATTTTGCCGTATGGTGTGACGCTAAAGTCTGCATCGCGGCTAACTATCCCAACAGAGTGAGGATAGTGTTGGTAGAAGTAGCGAACACCATCATAGAATTGGGTAG
This sequence comes from Haladaptatus pallidirubidus, assembly GCF_020700235.1. Classification (GTDB taxonomy): domain Archaea; phylum Halobacteriota; class Halobacteria; order Halobacteriales; family Haladaptataceae; genus Haladaptatus; species Haladaptatus pallidirubidus. The sequence continues at coordinate 3,633,888 of NZ_CP085301.1, forward strand.
TGGATTTTGTGAACAGTGGGTCACGACCATATGTATTTTGGTGGTGACAATGCGCGTAGAAGACCGTCGTGATGTTGTCATGTTCCGAGAGTAGCTGCGAGTACTTCGACCGACTCTCCGGGAGGAGGTTATCGTATGCACTCATCGCCCCACCAAGGAATGATGGAGTATGCGTCCAAATCAGAACGGGTTTTTCAGTAGATTTCAGTTCAGATTTGAGCCACGAATACTGGCCGGGCGGGACCATCGACCGCAGATTTTGACGCGACCCATCGTTGTAGCCAGTGTTGAGGACGATGAGTTTTGCGTGATGGTAGTCCAGCGAGTAGTAGGTTTCCTCAAGGGAACTGACTCCCCAATTGCTATACGACCAGTCTTCGCCCCAATCGTCAACCTTTGCGTATTCGTGATTGCCCCAGACCATATGAGCAGGGCAATTGAGTTGACTTTCCGCATAGTTGCGAAAGTCGTCGATTCGTTGTTGTGAGGTGCTAAGACTGCTTGCGTCCTCTTGGATCATGTCTCCGCCCCAGATAACGAGGTCTGCACCGTCCTCACCCCACGAATTCATATCTGCGACGAAGGTATCAATTTTTGACTGCAAATCAGCAAGCGTGTCGGACCACTGGCCGGATTGCGCTCCCCAGTGAGAGTCTGTAAAGTATCCGACTTTGAGCGGGCCAATGTTCACTTCGTTGCTCGATACACGCTCCGCATTTACCGCTTCGACATTGGCGACGTCCGTATTAACCGGCTGCTTGACCCACTCACCGATATTCTCATCATAGCGCCAACGTGCACCCGGCTCGCCCTGGGACTCGTCGGTTTCAATGAAAACCGCGTTGTGCGGGGCTTCCGGCGGTCGTGCCGACAGCGTCCCAAATCGGGGGACACTGTCAGGAGAAGGGGAAGTTTCCGCACCGGTCGACTCGTCGCTAGCGCTGTCGGGTGGTTCGTCCCCCGAATCGGTACCCTCATCTGGTTCTTTGCTTGCACCGTCGGCGTCCGGAACGACGACGTCGCCATCGTCGTACTCGACGTCATACCGATCGGCTAGTCGTTCCATCACCGCATCGGCGTGCTCGTCGTCGACGTCGAAGTAGCCCTCGTCATCGACGCCTGCCTGCAGGCGGTTGTATGCCGGGACGAGTGGCACCGATCCGGGCTTCCCGCTGCCGAGTGCGTACGCTGGGTGTTCAATTCTCATTCGTATCCTCCGTTGTGGTTTTGACTACCATGCTATGGCCCTCTATGCTGCCGGGTAGCTCGACAAGTACTGGATGTGGTTACCGTGCGATTTGTCGATGAGCGTGCCGAACTCCGCGAGCGCTGCCTTGTCGCCCAGGCCGACGCGCCCGAGTGGGACGGTCGTCAGCGGCATGAGCGCGCGGAACCGCACGTTGTTGCGATCCCAGATAAAGGCGTCCGTGTTGGATGCCGTGAAATTCGTGGTGGTCTGCCACGGCTGATCGCGAATGTTCGGACACTCGACGACAGGGACGTTCTGCTTGAGGTTGATCATCCGGCCGCCGAAGTTGATGTCCTGGTCGAATGCGTCCAGTCGCGTCGAGATGTTGGCCTCATTTTCGAGTCGATCGAAGAACGTCGGCGAGACCGCGATCTCGGCGCTGTCGTACGTGAGACCTGTCTCTTCGACGGCCTTCGTCAACTCGTATTTAAGATCCTCGAGCAGGGGCTGATCGCCGGACAGCGTGATCGACGATTTGTCGACCTGGTTTCCGGAATCAGTAGCGATCTTTGCCATGCCTTCGTAGGCGTGTTCGGATTCGAGCGACGCGTAGCCGTTGGCACCCGCGACACCGACCGATGGGTCACCGTAGAAGAACTGGGTGGCCTTGAACAGCGCGTGCGCGATGACTCGCTGTCCGAAGGTCATTTGACCGACGTCCATGTAGCCCAGCGAACTCTCCGCGCGAACCGTAAAGTCGGAGATGTTCACCTGGTCGGCAAAGATCTTCATGTCCTTTTTCTCGTTGCCGAGCGAGTGATCGGACTCCTTGTTATCGGACAGATCGAGCGCGTCCGACTCGCCGAGCATGCCGATCGGGTCGGATCGATCGGAAACCACGTTGTAGGACGCCTGGAAACCAGCCTGTCCCTCCTGGACAACGCGCGTCGTGATGGTCGCCGTCGACCGCTGGATATCGACAATCCGGGGGTCGAACTGGATCGGCGTTGCGCCCTGGACGGTGGCCGCCGTGATGGGGCCGTCTTTTTCGATCGTCTGGTCGAGACCTTTCAGGCCGCCAGTGTAATCGTCACCGACGCTTGCCGCCTGCAGGATAACATTTGAGTTGCCCTGACCGAGCTTCTCCTCGACCGCGTAAGCGTGCTTTTGCGAATAGCCACGCTGGTAGGCAGGGAGGTCGACCGCCGATGCCGTCTTCGACGACCAGCCGTCGCCTTCTTCAGGAACTTCTTTGCCGGCGTCCTCGAGGAGCTTCCCCGTGATCGGGTAGACGACTTCGTCACCGAGATCGCGGGCTTGGATGCCCCAATCGTTAAAGACGCTTTTGGCGATCTTCTCGGCCTGCGAGGGGTTCATCTTCTCGCTACCGGTCAGTGCATGCAGAACAGTGGTTCCAGCTGCGCTCATAGTTCAAACTCCTTGGTGGTGTCTTCAGATTCTCCCGTCTCGTCGTCAGGAACGGTGCTTTTCGTCCCGGATTCTTCCGGATCTAGCTCGTCGAGAAATGACCGCATCTCGCTGATGTTTTCCTCGAGCTTGTCGAGGCGCTCGCCATCGATGGCCGACTTTTCGTCGTCATCCTCGTCTTCATCGTCATCGTCTTCATCATCGTCGTCGCTCTCCTTTTCGAGAGCGTCGAGTCGGTTCTTGATTTCGCTACGCTCCTCGACGGCATCCTCTTCAAGAGAGATCAGCCGCTCGAGTAGCTCGTCGTTATCTTTGTCCGTCATAGTGTTGTCGCTGCCACCGTCACCGCCATCGGTGCCGGTGTCGGTATCTAGAACTTGTTTCACCCGCTGTTCGGGGGGTGCGGGGTCACTAGCGGTGCCGTCCTGGTGCTCGAGCATCTCGTCGACGATCGCCTTCGCGAACGTCCGCTCGTCGAGCTCGAGATCGTCAAAATCACCTGCACGTTTGGCCATCGCGACCGCCGTATTCGCGGCATTGGTCGCAACGGATTCACGGTTCGACTGAATGCCGACAGACGAGACTTCCATCAAGTCCGTCGAATTGAAGATAAGGCCGCCAGCGTCCTTCTCGTCGGCATTCTTAACGCCGAATCCGATTGAGAACCCAACCGGCATATCCGCTTTGACGTAGCCAGTGAGTTGCTGGCCACGCTCGTTTTGCGGATTCGGTCGGATGTAACCGTATAGAACGTCGACGCTCTCGCCGTCATCTGACTTTTCGGTTCCCTCTTCGATTTCTGCATCTTCTAAGGAACCGATAATGTCTTTCCAATCGTAGCGTAGCCCGCCGAAAAGCCCGCCACCGCCTTCTTTGCGGCCGTGGTTTTCGAATACGGGTCGCGATTTGGCCGTGATCTGATCGCGTAGGTCTTTGAGACCATCGTCCGAAAACTCGTCACCATCGCGATCGATGCCTGTCGACGAGATCGGAACTTTGAGGTATTCATGCTCGTCGCCATCCGGCGATCGAGTAACGACACCTGTCGCTTGCACCGACTTGCGGTGCATTGTATCGCTCATAATGTCCTCATCAAAATCGTTGATCCGCGTGTGCCCGCACCCTGATGTCCCGGGACTCTAGGACGTCATCGGAAAATCGTCAACAGTAGGCGTTACTCGTCAGTCAGATCGCCACCATCGACCTCAACCGTGTCACCGGACGAGACCGCACGAAGGGCGCGCTCGCCGATATGCTTCGGCAGCGCTCCGAAGTCAATTTCCTCGTCGTTGATTGAGACGACTGTCTCACCAGCGTCTTCGCCGAGCTGCTGGCGGTACTCACGATAAGAGATTGCGCCCTGATTCCAGCGCTCGAGCAGCGCCTTTTCGTGTTCACGCTCACGTACGGGGTCGGAATGCTGCAGTGAGACGCGGAAGGGTTTGTCGAGCGTTCGATAGACGTCGAATTTCGGGAGAAGTTGGCGGTTGATCGCCTGCTCAAAGGTCTGTGTGAGCGGCAGGGTAACCCGCTTGTAGATGATCGTCGAGACCTCCGACGCCGTGTTGCGGTTGACGTCCTCGATGATCCCCATCTCGTGCTTATTGACGCCGATCGTCGCCCAGCACAGCTGTTTGAACCATTTTTGCTCCTCGATCACATCTAGCTGGATCTTATCCCCGCCTATGTCGACCCACCGTGCCTGGCCGCTGCCACCGATCGACGGGGCTTTGCGTGGGTCGCCACTCGCGTCTTTGATCTGTTTGCGTACGTTCTTGAGATCCGAATCGCTGGCTTCGAGCCACTGCAGTATCCCGGGTGGGATCTGGTTATCGCTGTAGTAGCGACCGAGATGGACGGTCGAATCCTTGATGTGTCGCAGGTACTCTTTGACCTGCATGGTCGGACACATCACGTACGGGCGGTTGGTGCGGGTCGACCCTTTCCAGTGCATCTGGACAAGGTCGTCTTGCTCGAGCGCTGTTGGTTCGATCCCGGCCATCGATACCGCCGAGCCGCCGACTGTCTGAAACGGTGCCTGGTAGAATGCTGGCTCGTCGAATTCACCCTCTTGTGTGAGATTGTGCTGTACGGAAAGCGGATCAAGTGGCTTGAGCATGAGGACGGGAATCGAGCCGTCCTTGCTGGCCAGTGGCTGCCAGTAGCCATAGCCGGTGTCGATCATGTCCGCGATTGACGACGCAACCAAGTCGTCGAAGTCGTAGTTTTGCGTATGCGGGCCCTCGATGATATCCCGTAACAGATTCTGGAACTCTTCGACAGCGCTCGGGAATTCTTCGCCGTCGTCGCTGACAAAGGCAAGGTCGACGCCGTTCAGCTGGTCGATCACCGTGTTTTTGATGATCTCCATCGTCGGCGTTTCGCCGAGTTCGCGAGCTTCCCAGGCGTCTGTGCCGCGCGGGACGCCGTACTCCTGTGTGGTGAGGAACGTGTCTTCGACGTCGTACGTCCCCGCCGTTCCGCTGTCTTCGGCCTGGATCGTCTCGCCGCCGACCGTGGTCTCGCTCTTTTCGGTGTTGGCTCGACGCCGTCGCTCGCGAAGTGCGCGACTGAATAAACTGTCAGACATGATTTGTTAGTTTGCTATGGCCCTCTCACTTGCACGTATGGAAAGTCCCATTTGATATTTTGGTGATGATATCCACCCTTCGAAGAGGCAGCTAGAAGCCCTTCCCAAATGGATTCAGGGACGCCCCGATACCAGTACTCCCGACCGCCGTGAAACTCGATCGCGAGTACCTGGTCGAACTTACTGTATGAAACACGATGGATGTTTGACGACTGGACGCGCACCCACTCGCCGAGATTGACGCGGATCTCGTCAGGGGTCGACTCGAGTGCAGATATTGGTTGTTGGTTTGGCATTATAATCCTTGCATCCTGAATTTGTCGCGGAATTCTTCGACCGCCTGTCCGATCTCCGAGTCTCGAAACTCGTCGGACATCTCGTCGCCGACGTCGTCGACCTCGATCGTCCCGACTGGCGCTGCTTTGTCGATCGCCTTTTCGGCCTGGTAAAGTGCTGAAACGGGGTCGGGTGTGTGGCCGACGAGTTCGCCCTCTTCCATCGTCAGCGTGGTGAGTGCGTTGATCAGTTGCTCGGTATGATCATGGCCCGACCGGTAGAAGTTGTACGCACCCTGTGTAACGCGATGGGCGATCCGTGGGATGCCAGTCTCCCAGGAGTGCTTTTTGACGGATGTGTGTTCCTTGCGAATCGGCAGGTCGCGATCGAACTCGACCGCGTCATCGATGATGTATTGTTGCATGCCGTTGCCTTCGATGACGATATCGCTTGGCGCGTATAGCAAGTCGAGCTCTTGCAGTTTCGATTTGAAACGGGAGGGTGCGATCGACTGTGCATTGTAGACATGCAGGATATCACGAACGCCAGCCGGTCGGACGCCGACCACAACAAATGACGACTTGTCGGTGCCGCCAGTACTCGCCGGGTCGACACCGACAACCGTTCGTTCGTACGGGCTGTTCGCGACGTCGATGAGATCCGGTGGTCGTTCGTGAACCGAACAGCGCTCGTCGATCAGCGCGCGTTCGATGATGGCGTCCCGAACCTGCTCGAACACCATGCAGAACTCGCGGGCGAAGTACGGCCCGCCCATCGCTCCGAGTTTCCGGGCAAGCCAGTTCTCCGGTCGACCCTCCGGCCACAGGATATGGATTGCGTCGCCAGGGACGTCGAGTGCGTTCGCGAGGGTTGGATGTGTGACCTCCGTATAGAGTTCCTTCGGTGCCAGGTCGCCGGGGCGATCGTCGCCATACTTGCGATCCCATACTTCGCGGATCGCAGGATATTCTACGAGATCGTACGATGGGAGATCCCAGTCCTCCTCTTTGTTTTTCGTCCGGAGGATTTCATACAGATCGTTCGGACGTTTGCGTGTGCCGACGATGACGTGCACGCCATCGCGATTCAGCATCGGTTCGATGACCTTGCTGTACCACGCTTCGATCTCGACGTCGGGGATGCCGCCGATCTCTTTGAGCGGGTCGTCACCCACGCTCATATTGACGTGTGCACCTTCGGCAGCGCCGGTTACCCAGGTCGTGTGAACGTTGGATTTGTTATGGAAAACCTTGTGTTCGCGACCGCCGCAACAGTCGCCGCCGTCATGCAGCTGATCGAGCCATAGGTTTGACTCGACCATCTCCTCGAGCTCCTGCATGCGCTCGCGGACTTGATCCTGGGTGTTCGCCCAGTACAGACAGCCGTACCCCTGCTGATATTGGCAGGCGTACATGATCTCCGACAGCACCCACGTCGTCTTGGTGTGTTTGCGGCCGGCCAGGATCTCGTTGAGGGGACTAGTGTGGATTTGACGATGCCAATGCATCGCGTGTTCGGGGACGACCTCCCACTCGGTTGCCCGGACGTCCAGGTAGTTGAGCGAGACGAGATTGCAAAACAGCCAGAAGCGGGTTTCGTCGAGCTCGTCATCCTTTGGTTTGCAGACGTCCCGTTTCTCGGCAGCAGTGAGTTGCTGATTGAGGTCGTGAAAAGGGGTTTCGGACTCGCGAAGGGCAGCCGCGACCAGCGCTTCGGTGTCTCGATCAGACTGATTCGCGGATGCAGTACTCATTCGTCCGTTGAACTATTTCGAAGATCGCCGATCGCTTCTAGGAGCGCGCCTTCGCTGTCGTCGTCGAGGGTGTGTTCGACCTCCTGCTCGAGATTGATTGTGTTTTCGTAGACGCCCAGCACTTTGCCCTTTGCCTCGAGGTGTCTCGATTGTTCGCTTCGGGCTGCCTGCCGGGCAGGGATATCAGGTTGATCGCGAGCGAGCCCGACCATCGTCGTTGTATAGCGTGGTGATCCGTCGAGTCCCTGAATCGGGTAGTGTGTCCCGGGCTCGAGGGTGACGGTTCGGTCTAAGAATCGGACGATCGTATCACGCTCGACTGCCCAGTCCGGCCAATCGTCGTCACCAGGTTCAACGAACTCCCACGCTTGGAGTTCCTTGGGTGCACCTTCGACGACAGCCGTCTGTGGAACAGTGGCTTTGATCGGGACGTCTTCGGTTGCACGCTCTTCGTCCTGCCGGGCTCGCTTGTGTTTCTGTTCTTCGCGTTCGGCAATCTGCAGGCGGGTATTCGCGTGTTCTTCTTTGATCAACTCTTCAACTTCGTGTGCCTCTTTCTCGTCTAGGTAATCGCGGATGGTGCTGGGTGCGAGCTCGATGCCGACGCGATCGTCGAACCGATCGACGATTTCGGGGACGGACAAATGATCGAGATATGCCCATTTGACCGCCATCGTCACTCGCCATTCTCTAGAGCCTCTTTTGGTCATGGTTTGGAATGCGAATTGACGTCCTTCTTTTTATACTACTTGTAGGTCTATGGATGGATGACGTACGCCATCGCGCTGATCAGCAGAAAGTCGATACCGGCCACGAATGGGATCGCTGCAAGCCGGACGATCCAGCCGAACGGTGGGTTTGAGATATCCCAGCCGCCCTGGTCGTATTCGTCGTAGATGGCGACGATGTTGCCCCAGAAGACGTACGCACTGATAACGAGAAACGTGAGAAAGAGGCACAGAACGCCGAAATCAGCGAACGCCTGTGCTGGATTCTCGAGTGCGTAGATGAATGGATTCATCGTTGTGAATCGAGCCAGTCGGCGTAAGCGACTAGTCCTTTGCCGAGTGCTCGAAACCCGTGCTCGTAGACTAGCTCACCGAGTTGCTTGTCTTCGACGAGCCATTTTTCTTCGAAGACCGGTTTACACTCACTCGTCGTCATCGGTGTCCTTGTCGTCATTATCGTCTTCGTCGCTCGGTTCGCCGTTCTTGAAGCGGATCTTTTTTGCCATCGGTATCTCTCCTGGTGTCGGTGATTTCTCGGGTGTATTGTGTTGTATTGAAAGGGTTACGAGAGAGGTGTGAGCCTCTATCGAGGGGTTGGGAACGAGAACTTTCGCGGAATGGTTGGTGACACTATAACGGGAAGCCAACCCGTAGCCAGGGCATCCGGCAGCGCCCAACCCCTATGTCTCGGCCGTGGAATCGAACCACGATGATACCAATCGAGACGACAGCAACTGCAGTGCGTTAGACCGGCGTCGCCTGCTCGACGGGAACGCGATGGACGATCCCGTTATGCTCGACGCGATAGACATGCCGACCGTCAACCCACGGGCCAGGGTAGTGTTCGTTGATGACTGTCCCTTCGACTTCGTGGTCGGCGAAGCGGTAGCGGACTCTTTCTGGTGGCATGCTATCGATCGCACCAGGGGCATTGTGCCGTCGATCCCAGTGCGGTGATTCTGATGTGGTTGCACGAACACCGATGGAACGTCCTGGTGTTGGTGCGGTTAATGCAGTTCATCCGTTGATGACGCGCCCTAGTGCGAGCGCTAAATCTTGTGTTGCGCGGTACTCTCGGTGGAAGTGGTGAATTTGCGGTATGGTGAGGTCGATATCGAGCCTGGTGATGACCCGACCGATCACGGTGTGATCGTCCTCGAGGTAGGGGATATGAACAGTGTGATTGCAATTACCGCACGAATCGCAGATTGTTCCTGTGGTGATCAGATTCTTGAGTTGCTTCTCGCCGACGTCTGCTTCGGGGGTTCGGTGCTGAAACCCGACCGCCATCTCTTTGGTGATTTCTTGTCCGTATCGCTCAAGGAACCACCATTCATTTTCGGGATCCCACGACCATCCGGTGCCCGTGACGTCGAACGCATGATCGGGCTTCGGGGGTTCGATCGTCTTCAGCTGGGTAAAACACGAATAGCAGACAGTATGGTCGTGTTTGAGTTTTCTGAGGTGTTTGTAACTTTCGTGTTTGTGCTCGCACTCATTGGAACAATACGCTCCGTGATGGAATTCCCATACTTTGCCGTGGGTTTCGCAATCGGGATTCTGGCACTCGATCGATGCGGTGCTTTTGCTGGTGGTGGATTGGGTTTTTGACATACTCTCGGCTGGTGAAAAAGCGACGCGTTCCCCATCGCAGTGCCGTTCTCAGGATGCGACTTCTTGGGGAGTTATAGACTCGGTAACATCGTTATGTGAGTTGAGTGGGAAAATAAGCGTTTACGAAGCTGCTCTATCTATTCGTCCAGTGTCATATAGTGGGTTCGTGCTCGTTTCGTCGCAGGATGCCAAGCAGTCACTTGTTTGAGATCTTCCTCCTCTGCCAGCTGTCGGCACTGCCGTAACGCGGTGCTCTCCGCGATATCGAGATATTCTGCGACTGTGGAGGGATGTACGCCCGGGGTAACCGAGTTTGCAGGCTCGTCACTTTCCATCTGTTCGACTGCTTCTATGACGTCTGCTTTTGGAATTCGGTGTGATTTCATACTCATAGTTTACCCGGGAGAACTTCGAGGTGTTTCTCCGTACGTTTCGGCTTCGGGATTGGTCGAAACGTCTGCCACTCTTCGCCGCACCCTCCACAACCATGTACTGCATACTTTTTCCCGTTGGAGTACAGCGGGATTATCGTCCTACACTGTATGCATTCGTACGGGATTATCGGTCGATAGCCCGGATACTCATCTTGCTGGATTTCTCCCTCCATATTCATCGCCCTCCTCGCGCCCCCGGATACGCCGCGCCACAGATACAAAGCGCCGACGTGGAGACGACTTCTCGATTGCACTCGGGGCAACGCACCATATCCGCCTCGTATCCAGCGTCAGTCATGGCTCCACCTCATCGACAGGCTTCAACAGTAGCGTCTCACCGTCGCTGAAGACCGCGTACTCCGCCACCTCGTGCATATCAAGGATTACGTTGGGGAGCGCGTCCAGCCCGGACACGTGGGCGGTGCCTCGGATTGTCCAGTCCCATTCTGTGTTCTTCTCGTTCACGTCTCCCTTTTTGTGCCGGTCAACGCACTCTTCTGAACAGAACGGGCCATGATTTCCGTCCACGTCGCGGTACCACAATGCCCCCAAACTGTCTGATAGCATAAGTTCGCCACAAACACAGCATGGTCGCTGAATTGGTTCTACTGCTTGATCGCCCATCAGACCATCATCTCCGTTGGCATCTCTCTCATCGAAACACCGTCAGCCGATTCGTGTTGATACAGTCCGATATGCTCGCTTGTCGTCAGTGATGGGTCGTAGAATGCGATCCAGTCGAGAACGCCATAGTATGACGCGATCGCTTTGACCGATCGAGCGTGGAACAGCGACGCTTTCGAGAAGTCTAGCTTCGACTTTTCGAACGAGGTGAGTGGTTCCTGTCCGTATTTGTGGCCTTCGACCTCTTCGAAGGACTCGCGTTGCACGCGGATGATTTCATCCATACAATGTTTCGGCGTATCGGCGCTTAGCACAACTTCGAGTGTTCGTGCATCGTCTTCCGGTCGAACGGCGTCGAAAAACTGGTCACGAACCCAATTCGCCGCGGATATCGTTGCAAACTCGACAGGCTGACAAAGCCCGTTTTCGTATTCGTAGGAATTATTTTGCATCGTGGTCTCCTCCGTCAGCAATCGCACGATGTGCCTGTTCGAATTCTCGCTCTTCTTTGATGATCTCGGGGCCTTCCATCGTCGAGACGATCTCGCCGAACGGCCCATCAGACGGATCGGTCTCGGTCGGGGTTCGAAACACCGCGGGTTCCAGCGGCATCGTCCCTATGTCGGTGTTGAATGGGGCCAGCCGAGTGACTTTCTCGCAGTGTCGACACGGCCCGAAGACGACCATTCGTTTCTCCCATCCTGCTGGGACTCGGATGTGACCGAGTTTGCCACAGTGCTGGCATTTGCGAAGTGTGACACTCACTAGTCCTCGACCGGCGAGATAGTGCAACGGGGTGAGCTCATGACAAACCCGACAGCCCATCCGAATCACGTCTGGCAGATTGGGGGTTAAGCGGTACAGCATCGGTTGATGGCATCCCGCGCAGGCACGCAATTGGGCTGCTTTGCCGTCGACGTGATGGATTGCGCTTTGCCCCCGTTCGGGCAATTTCCATAGCCCATCAGCGAGGGGTTCGTCCGACATTATTCACCGACCTCTCCGAACAGTGTCTCGTCTGGTGCTCGGCCAAACGTGTCCGGACAGATGAACACCGTGCCGAACACCCCTCTCTGAATCTGACCGTGCATTTCGGCATGATCGACGAGCGGTGCTAAGCATCGCGAGCAGTTGCCGGTGGTTTTGGTGACGCTCATTGGTCGCGCTCCTGGGGTGTCATGTCCCGCGGTCGGCCGCCATCCGTCCGGGCTGCTTCCAATGCATCCATCTGTGAATCGACAGAATCGGGTGTTGCGGGCTCGGCGAAGTCGGACACCGTAGTTTCCGTTGGGCCGGTGACTAGTCCCGTGTCAGATTGTGCGTAGTCGATGATATCTTCGGCCAGGTAGCCGTCCGTGATGCCGTCTGCAACGTCAACACAAATCGTGGCTGCCTGTCCCGAATCGTCGAATGAATAGCCGTCCTCGAGGGCGACTTCGTTCATCAATTCGAGCGTGGATGCTCGCGAAACCTTCTCGTCGAGAATATCTTCGCGAATCTTCGTTGACGTTGCTCGCGTGCGACCTGTTCCGCTCGTCGCTGCCTTGCGGCCCAGCGCTATCTTGATCCGTCGGACGCGCTCGGCCCGATCGAGATAATCGACGTTTCGCCAGCAAACCGTCGGGACGCCCTCCGGTGCGAGCGATTCGGCAGCTTCCGGTTGCATCCACACGTCGGGGTTGTTCGGATGTTCGACGAATCCTTTCCGATCGACCACTCGTTTGAGATAGTCCTCGATCGTTGGTTCGGACGCCTGGCCGCTATGTGCGGCCACGTCCGACACTTCTGCCTCGAGCTCGGATCGGGTAAAGCCGGTTTTTCCGAGTCGGTTCGATATGATCATCGTCCGACGCTCCTTTGCCGAGAGACCGGACGACCCGCCTTCGCTCTCGTCGAGTTCCGACAGGAGGCTTTCGCAGTCGTCCAGGACGCGATCGAGTTTGTTTTCTAGGCGTTGTGCACGCCCGCCGTCTCGATATTGCTGAATTGCACGGGCGAACGTCACGCCTAGTGCATTCTCGCCGTCTTCTGCGGCACGTTTGAACTCGTCTTTGATCTGTGGGTCGACGCGAACCTGAACACGCGAGGTTTCAGACGCATCCAAGTCAGATGTTTTTTCTTTGAAACCCAGTTCGGAAGGTGTACGCCCCGCTGCTTGCACGAGTCGATCGACCTGTTTTTCGACGGGTTCGAAACGGTCGGCATCGGCGTACTCCCGCATCGCGAGTTCCGCTTCTCGGCCGAGATACCCCTCGACGCGTCCGAACTCGCTTTCGACGTGTTGGCGGAACTTCTCCCACTCGGCCGCTGGAACACGCCAGTCGAGTGGTTTGCGGTCGATCATTCAGCCGTCACCTCCACTACACCACTCCCTGCAAGCTGCAGGGAATGGACGAATCTCATTCTTCCATTTCCTGCACAGTGCAGGGAGGCAGGGGAGGGGGTCACCAGACCCCCTCTTGCGTAGCACATCGTTGATGCGCTACGATTCGGCAGGCAGCGGCCCGCTACCGCGGTTGGTGGGGGTGTCTCGACACCCCCTCCCTGCACCTTTGGGGCCGCTTTCAAACAAAAAATAAATCCTTGCAGGTTCCCGTGCTTGCCGTGTTCTTGCAGCCTTGCAGAACCGGGTTTATTGAGCCGCGTTTGAGACGGGTAGAAGGGAGTTTTAGCGCCTCTCCGTGATGATAGGCAAACTTATCTTTATTACTGGTGCCCTACTTGCCCGCTGAATTGCAACATAACTTTGTAAGTAGTACTGTAACTACGGCCATTTTGGGGCTACTAACGACGATATTATTTTATCGAGAGATGTAGAAAATCGTTCTACAAATACACACTATCTCGATGGTGGTTTTTTATCGAACGCTTTCCAACCGAGGCCGCTACGATTTTCACACTCCGTTTGGAGGCAGCTGCTAAAACGACGTACGTGAATCTCTCTTTGAGCGCGAATTTCTCTCTTTATCGCCCAGCGATATCGTATATCCATCATCGAAATGGGAGTCCGACGGCGATATTTTGTCCCCACTCGAACCATCGAGCGGTTCACGCCGGTAACCTCTATGAGCGAAGTACTTCGACTCTCTCCCTCTCTCGCGCTACTCGCTGCCGCCTCACAGATCTATAAATCATATGTCGCTATATCATTCGACTTAGGTCGCGGCTCGAAAAGCCGTCTGGAAAAACGGGTTTAGATGGTTATCACGAACGCCTTGATACAATGCATGCGAAGTCCCGTTGCAGTGTGTTAATACTGACGCGCGGTTGATTGCAAAACCTCAGTGATATCGTACGGAGATCCGTGCACTGTCCGATTGGGCTTGAATTTAATAAATTTCTAATATTTTAAAGTTGGTATATTAATAATTTATGATGTAGATTAGCGATTTACAAAAATTTGATGTATATGAATGTAATATACTGTATCTTTTTGGTTTAATAGATTCAAATATACAGTGTACGTCCGGTCCGGACGACGCCTCCTTCTGGGGTGCGGATGAATTCCTGACCGAATAGCTTGTTGTTTCTCGATCGACACGTATGAAAGGTCACTCGCATTCTGTCCGAAAAGCGGCGCACCGCTCTCAGAAGATATCCACTTCGACGAACTGGGACGCGCCCAGCGTCACGTCGTGGCTGATGGTCGCAGAGCAAAACAACAACCGGAAGGAGAGTTGACCAATGGTTCCCTTCGTTCGTCGAAGGCGGCGATGTTCAACTATTTCAGGCGCTGCCACGGGAGTCGCGGCGAGACGGACTCGAAGCTGTATTCGAAGGTCGCCCTCGCACTTAATCGCCTGAAGCGAACGACGAACGGGCACGACGAGTGGGATATGTACGTTTGGTTCGCGCTTGCCGAGCGCCTCGACTGGTTCGGATTCGACGTTCGGTGGATGAACGACCACATCGAGCCACGGTGTCCACAGTGCGCGGGCCGTCTCAAATACGAACGGCTGGAGAGTGGCCGACTCATCGCTCTCTGTGGCACGAACTGCACGAACGACCGGAGAGACCGTCTCGCGGAAATCCGTGAGACGGTTCTAAGCCTTTACGTCCGAACGTACGCCATAGATTCGAGCGAAGCACCGTCTGCTGACGACCTCGTGTTGTTGTGAACGCTGAGATGCTCGTCGAAACGGGTCACAATTCCCCACTTCACACAGCTTAGAAATGGCACAGGAAGACATGCGTCTGGTGGACGTAATGGCGTCTGGTGGACGTAATGGCGATATCGGAGCGCGCACGCGAACGAACAGTCGAGTTTCTCGACGACGAAGGACTCGACTACACGATATCCGACCACACCGACGGTTCCGCCGAATCGGCCCGCATTTCGTTCCCGGTTCCGACGCACCATGTCGAACCGCTTCGCGCGAAACTGGAAGATTGCGGTGTCGAAGACGACATATACACCGTGGTCACCAAGCCCGAAGCAATCGTTTCGGCCCGATTCGACCATCTCGATAAGCGGTACGAGAGCGTCGGAACGTTCGGCCACCAGCGAGTCGCGCGTGGCGAACTTCACTCGAAGGCGGCCGACCTCATCCCGGATATGGTCGTATTCGGTATCATGACCGCCATCAGTGCGTTCGTCGGCACTGCCGGGGTACTGCTTAGCTTCCTTTCGGTGATGGTCGGGTCGATGGTCATCGCACCGCTTCTCGGCCCGTCGATGGCGACGAGTGTTGCGACAGTTATCGACGACCAAGACCTGTTTACGACCAGCGCGCGGATGCAACTCATCGGTGGGGCTATCTCCGCCGCGAGTGCGGTCGCGTTTCGCCCTCTTCGTCAGGTTCATGCGAATTGGGACGAATGGCATCGACATTACGGCGAGTTTGGAACTTAGTGTCCATAGTTCGCCGACCGTCTTACTTCTCGTCGTCGCACTTTGTGCGGGTATCGCGGGTGCGGTCAGTCTGTCGACGAGCGGGATGACTTCCCTCGTCGGCGTGATGGGCGTCGGCATCGCGTGGATGCATCCTCGTTTGTCTCGGTCCCTTCTTCCTGTTGATGCCGTTTTTCGGCGAGATGAACTACTTCTGGATGGTCGCGCTCACCACCGTCGTCACGATCGAACGACTGCCCTCGACGTGGGGCGAAGAGCTCTCGATTGCGACCGGTGTCGTTTCTCTCGCGGCCGGTCTCGTCGTCGTCCTGTTCCAGCCATCCTTGCCGATCGGATTCGTGGTGTAACCGCGACTCACTTCTCTAAATTCTCTCGAATCGACTTCGCTACCGAATCCATCGCCTCGTCCGCGGCCGTAACCGAATCTGCGAGAGAGAGAAAGCCGTGCGCCATCCCGGCGTAGTGGCAGTGTCGAACCGCCACGCCGTCTTCTTCGAGTCGGTCGGCGTAGGCGATTCCCTCGTCGCGGAGCGGGTCGTGGCCACAGGTGACGACGGTTGCAGGGGGAGTCCCCGAGAGGTCGGTCGCGCGAAGCGGCGACGCGAAGGGGTTCGCCCCATCGACAGGACTCCGGAGGTAGCGGTTCCAGAACCACTCCATGTCCGCCCGAGTCAACAGGGGTCCGTCCGCATTTTCGGCGTATGAGTCGGTACCGAAATCGTGGTTCGTGATGGGATACAGAAGACACTGATGGGAAAGCATCGGCCCGTCGAATTCGCGCGCGCGGAGCGCGGTGACCGCCGCGAGGTTTCCCCCCGCGCTCGTACCCGCAACGCCGAGGCTCGTCGCGTCACCGCCGAACGAATCGGCGTGTTCTCCGACCCATTCGAGCGCCGCATATGCGTCGTCCGCCGGAAACGGATGCTCCGGCGCAAGTCGGTAATCGACCGAAACGACGGCGCATTCCCCCGCTTTGACAGTTCTCGACAAACGCCGTCGATCGAGTCGAGCGTTCCCAGCACCCAGCCGCCGCCGTGGTAGAAGACGACGACGGGAGCGGTTTGTACGTCGGGGCGATACACACGAATCGGAATGTCGCCTCCCGGCCCCGGAATCGAGAGGTCGCGGACGAAACTGATTTCCTCACGCTCGTCCGCGGTGAACACGTCGTCCTCGACTCTGCGTGCGCTTTCGACGGACATCGCTTGCCACGGCGGGACGCCCATCGCCTCGATTCGCTCGATTTCGGCGGCCATTTCGTCGTCCATACCCATCCCTTGCCAGCGGGCGTGTTATAGTTTCAGCGAGCGGTAGTACCAAACAGCAGCGCCAAGGGGGAAAGCAGCACTGGCAAGCAGACAATCAAGTGTTTTCGCCCGAAACGGCGGGTATGGACACCGACGAAATTGACGCCAAACGACGGGATGAAAACGACCCGCTGGCCCATCTGCGCGATCGATTTCATATTCCGAACGACGAACTATATATGGACGGCAACTCCCTCGGTCCGTTTTCTACGGACGCGAACCGAGCGTTGTCGAACGCGGTAGACGAGTGGCGCGAACGAGGAATCCGCGGTTGGACGGACGCAGACCCCGAGTGGTTCCACTACGGCGAGCGTCTGGGCGACCGACTCGCGCCACAAGATACCCGAGTGTGAAGTCGGGACGACGCGCGACCCGGCCCGCCGAGGTGGCCACGTCGCGGTCGAACACGACGAAGCGTATCGAATCAACGAGGCGCTCAAATCCCGCGGTGTCATCGTAGATTTCCGCCCGCCGAACGTGGTTCGAATGTGTCCGGCACCGCTCTACGTCGGCTTTCACGACGTGTGGCGAGTCGCAGAACAGCTTCGGGACATCGTCACGACGAACGAGTACGAATCGTTCGACATCCGAGGTGGTGGCGTGACGTAGCCATAGCACGTATCACGGATGATGGCCTTTGATGTTCGTATGAGCACTATCGCGGAAATGGAACTCCCCGCACAGGAGTTCGCATTGAGGAAGACGTTGGAACACGTTCCGGAGGCCGAGTTCGACATCGTTCGCGTTGCCGCTCACGACAACGACCAGGTGCTCCCCTATCTCTGGGCAACCGCGGACGACTTCGAGAAATTGGACGAAGCACTCCGTGACGACCCGAGCGTGGACGAGGTGACCCTGTTGGAAGACCTCGGCGACGAACGACTGTATCGGATGAACTGGGTCGAACAGATTCGCGTCGTCATCCACATTCTCGTCGAAGAGGAGGCGACGGTGCTGAATCTTCGCGGCAAGGAGAATCGGTGGCGACTCCGTACCCTGTTTCCGAACCGGGACGCGCTGTCCGCGACCTACGATTTTTGCGAAGAAACGGGTCTCACCCTCGATTTGCGGAACATCTACGAGATGAGCGACCAGCGTCACGGTCTGTTCGGCCTGACCGAAGAACAGCACGAGACGCTGATGATGGCGCTCGAATCGGGATACTACGACGTGCCGCGGGATGCGACCGCGGATGACCTGGCAGGAGACCTCCACATCTCGCATCAGGCGGTTTCGGAGCGCCTCCGACGCGGGCATCGGAGTCTCGTGAAAAATGCGCTCGCGGTCGGTCCCGGCGACGGACGGAAGTAATCGGAGTCGGTGCGGAAAAGAGCTGGCTGTCCCGAATTATTGGTCGTTCATTCGCTGACCCGTTTCCGCTCCACAGACGACACAAGTGCTAATTCGATACGGTTCCCGCGAAAACGCGCTGTTTTCCGCGTGCTCGTTTTCAGTTCGAATTTCGATACTCACGACGTGCGGCGTCTCGTCAGCGCAGCTGTCACATCGCTCCGCTATCTGCGAGCTGTCGTGCTTCGATTTCATAGTCGCACCATCCGGACTGCGGTTCCTTTTTGGTGAGCGAGCTGGCCGAAGTCGTCGGTGCTGTCGGAGTAGCCGGTCTGTCTGGAGTGGCTGGAACGGTCGATGCGGGTCGGTCGGTCGTACTCGAACGCACCCTTGTCGATTCGGAACAGTTCGAAGTCGGAGAGCGACCGGCCCATTTCGTGCTGTGGCTCTCCGTACAGCGTTTCGCCGGGGGCTTCCGTTTCGGGGACTTCGTGTTGCGGCTCGCCGTACAGATGGCGTTCATCGTCCCGTTCGCCATCCGAATCGGACACCGAGTGTGGCGTCATGGCTTGTTTCCTCGTCAGATATCAACGTACCCAAAGGCAGGTGGCTCCTGCCTGCGACCGCAAGCGGATAATAAGGGGTCAGTTACCACCGAAGACGGAGCCGAGTTGGTTGCGCCATTCGCGGAGTTCGGATAGGTCGTCTTCCAGTTCCGAGATGTCCGCCTGGAGCTGCTCGATTTCGCTCAGTTGGCTTTCGACGTTCGAAATATCCGTGCGGAGGCTATCGATTTCGTCGTCCAATTGGAATTTGGATTCCGAGACGGAGTCAGAGAGGTCGGACACCGTCTCCGAGAGAGTCTCGATTTCGGAAACACTCTTCTCTATGGTTTCGACGTCGTCTTCGAGAGCTCTCACGTCGTCGAAATCGTCGCGGAGGTCTTCGATTTCGTCGTCCAGCGCGGACGCCTCCTGCGTGTTCGTGGCGACGAGGTCTTCCAAGTCGTTGAGTTGCGTGTCGAGCGTGCCGAGGTTTTCGCCGAGATCGTCTACGCCGCCGAGCTTTTCGTCGAGGTCGTCAAGGTCGGCTTCGAGGTCTGCGACGCAAGCGCGCGCCTGCGCACCTTCGTCTTTCGCGCGCTCGATGTCGTCGTGCATCGTTCCGAGTTCGTCGCGGAGGGATTCGACTTCGTCCTCGAATCCGTCGATGACCGTCTGGGCCGTTCCGTTGTCGCCGATAAACTCTTCGAGCGCTTCGATGTACGCGGAGAGGTCGTCGACACGCGACTGAAGGTGGCGGATGCGGACGTTCGTGCTTTCGGGCGTATCGAGGTCGAGTTCCTGCTGGATGAGTTTGAGGTCGGACTCGCTCACCTCTCCGGCGCGAATCTCGTCCGCGAGCGCGGCGGCCACGCTTCCGGGGCGCGGAGGCGAAGCGGACCGTTCGACTTCGACGGCTTCGTTTTCTGCGGGTGGTTCGAGGATGTCGCCGTCATCCGATTCTGTGAGCACGTCGTCCGTCGAATCGGACGAATCCGCGGATTCGTCCAGTATCTCGCCATTGAAGCCAGTAAACGGCGCTTCAGATTCGCCGCTTTCTTCGTCCGTCTCGGACGAAGAAAGCGGATCGTCGGCCGCTTCGGTAGTTGGTACGTCTGCTATGTCCGTTGCGTCCGCCACATCCGAAACCGATTCGTCCGCGGTTTCTGCGGCCGGGTCGTCCGACGCTTCCGCAAGCGGGTCGCGCGCACTTGCGTTCGCGTTTGCGTCCGCGAGCGGGTCGGATTCCTCTCCAACGCCGAGACCCGGCAGTCCGCTGTCGCCCGCGATGACGTCGCGGACGACCTGACTGCTGTCTTCGGACACGATGTCGGTGATGGTGTGTTCCTCCATGCGATCTTCCGTCTCGATTCCCGCGTCGTTCGCGACCGGTGTAACCTCTTCGAGTTCCGGTTCGATGAGGAACGATTCCGCGTCCTGCCAGTCCGTGAGTCGGACCCCGTACACCGTCGTCAGTTCCTCTTCGGGCTCGAGGGTGCGTTCGAACTGGACGCGGTGGTCTTTGTACGCCGTCCAGTTTTCGTTCTCGTATTCGGGGTGGAACCCGACGTTATCCATGGGAAAATCGTCGGGAATTCGGTCGGTGACTCACACGGTGACCGTTTCGTCGCAGTTTGAGCGGACTTCGAATCGAATTGCCGGAACCGCAAATTCCTCGCCGTCGAACGATTTTTCGATTGTGACGCCGTGTTCGGAGCTCGTTATCACTTCATTTCCGCTACTGAAATCACTCATAGAGTTCACATCCGAGAAGGGATATATAAAACATGCGCCGACATCCTCGCCGCGTTCTTATTTAATTTTGATATCTATAGGTGTAGAAATAGTTTATAAAGCGGTGTCACGATCGCTCCCGATTCATGACACACGTTTGTCTATGTTCTCCGATGACTCTTCCATGATTCATCAAACATCAGTCATCAAGGCGCAGACGAACGGTGATTTCGTCCGAGTCTTCGATTTCGATACCGTTTTTCGTCGGAGTCGTCGTGATACCACGCGCGAAAAACCGCTCTCGAATCGTTTCGAGCGTTTCGCGATTCGGGACGACGAGTTCGAACCACGCCAAGCCGCGTCCTTCCGCCGGGTTCGTTCGGTTGTTCCAGACGTTGCAGCCGATGTGATGGTGGTAGTCGTCGGCTGCGAGGAACAGCGCAGAGGGACCGTACTCCTGTCGCACGTTCATTCCGAGCGCGTCGGCGTAGAACTCGCGTGCGGAGGGTATCGAGGACACTTCGAGGTGAACGTGACCGACGACGGTGTCCGACGGAACCGTCTTCGTTCCCGCCGCTTGCTCGCGGAGGTCGTCTGTATCGAGCGCGAGCGTGTCCATCTGAACTCGTCCGTCGTCGCCGGTCGGCCAGGCCTCGCGCGGTCGGTCGCGGTACACCTCGATGCCGTTTTCTTCGGGGTCTCGACAGTACAGTGCCTCGCTTACGTGGTGGTCGGACGCCCCGCTCAACTCCCACTCATCTTCGATACGGACGAGCGCGTCCGCAAGCGCGCTCCGCGAGGAGACGAGGAACGCCGTGTGAAACAGGCCAGTTTCGTCTCGCGTTCGCTCCGTGGCGTCGGCATCCGCGACCAGTTCGAGGAGCGGTACGCCTCCCGCGCCGAGAATGGCCTCGCCTTCGTTTTTCGATTGGAGTTCGAGGCCGACGACGTGCTCGTAGAACTCGCTTATTCGGTCGAGGTCGTTCACGCAGAGAGCAACCCGTCCGATGGTCGTCCCGTCCAAAAATCCCCCGTTGGTCTCCGTCATTGTCTGCTTCAATAGTCGGTTCGAACGACCCTGTACCTTGTTTTACAGGAAGAACCGGCCTTCGTCTATGGGGTTACTGTTCGTCCGAACCGTCGCCGTTTGCGTCCTCGTCCGTGTCCTCGTCTCCGGTCTCCTCTCCCGTAACGACACCTTCGTCTTCTTTATCGCCGTCCATATCGTCCGAGATGTCTTCAACTTCGATGCTGACGGGCTCCGTTTCGGATACCTCGTCGTTCAGGTGGTTATCGAGGTTAAACACCGTGTTGAGTTCCCCCTGCAGTTGGTCGACGATGCCGCCGACGAGTTCGCTCGGCGCGATTGCGGTGTACTCGTAGGGGTTGTTTCCGGCCCCGGCGCTCTCGCGCTTCTCGCGGACGACCTTCTCTTCCTCGTTGAGTTCGGCGAGCGATTCGCGCACCGTGCTCGGATACAGGCCGGTTCCTTCGGCGATTTCCTCGCTCGTGCTTCCCGAATGCTTGCGGAGGTAGACGTAAATTCGCGCGCGGGTTTCGGTGTCGAGCACCCACGAGAGAAGGTCAACGATTCCTTGGTCGAAGCCTTCAACCGCCTTATCGGCCTCCTTCCCGAGGCGCTTTCGTCCCCGGGACAGTGGTTTTTCGTCGGACGTTTCCTCGGCATCGCCCGTGTTGACGGGCACCTCGTCACCGACGTCGTTTCGGTCATCTCGGTCGTTGTCGATGTCATCCCCGGACATGTCGTTCCCAGAAGGACAAAAGCCGCTTTCGGGTAAAAAACTTGCTTACAGCAAGAGTGACTCACAGAGCGCTTCGAACCCGTCCTCGTTGCAGATACGTCGCTGATGCTCCGCACCGCTTTCTCCGTCGAAGATGTCGCCGATACCGGAAACGCCGAGTCGGTCACACTCTCGCCCGACGACTTCGGCGAGCGAGATTTCCCCGTCGCGGTCGCGGCGGATGAACGAAGCCTCGTGGCCGTAGCGCATCGCACGCCATTTGTTTTCGTCCAGCAGTTCCCTGCGGTGGCGGTAGCCCGTTTCGCCGTCCTCGTATCGCTCGACGAGGTCGATGATAAGCGCATGGGTGTACTCCACGAAGGCTAGCACGCGCTCCGGATCGGCCTGCCCGTCCGGCGTTCGAACCTCGACTGTTCCGTGACCCGAGTGCGGGCGCACGTCGTACCAGAGTTCGCCGCGGTCGTTTATCGACCCGTTTTCGACCATCATGCGCTCGAACTCGGCAAACTCCTCGAAAGAGTCAAAATCGGACGGCATTCCGGTGTTCGGGAGCGCCTCGAAAATCTTGGCACGCGCAGACTGGAGGCCGGTGTCGTAGCCGTCCCAGTATGGCGAATTGGCGGACAGCGCCAGCATGACCGGGAGGTACCATCGAACTTCGTTCGCTACCCACACCGCGGCGTCGGCGTCGTCAACGCCGACGTGGACGTGCAGTCCCGCGGTCGTATTGCGGTGCTGCGGGAACTGAATCCGGTCAAGTTGCGCGCGATAGCGCTCTTTCTCGGCGTGTTTCAGTTCCCGCCACTTAGCACCCGGGTGGAGACCCGCCGCCGCGATACCAAATCCGTTCGAACCCGCGTGTTCGACGAGCGCCTCGCGGACTTCTCGAACATCATTATCGACGTTTTCGAGCGTCGTTTTCGGCGTCTGTGTCTCGATGACGCATTTGAACAGTTCGTGGTCGAGACGGTCGTCCAGAATATTCGGGGGGTCGGTCTCGTAGACGAGTTCGTCAGTGCCCGCGGTCGGGACGCCTCGTTCGTCAACGACGAAGAACTCCTCTTCGACGCCGAGGGAACCCATTTCCGTGAAATTCTCGGCCGAACCCAAATCCATTTTCCGGAAATTAGCAACCGGACACGTAAATACTTCCGGAGACGGCGACCCCTACCGGGGAACCGCGACGACGCCGAGGTGGTCGGTGTGGAACGGTTCGAGTCGCTGGGTTTCCACGATTTCGTACGCTTCTTTCAGGGATTCTCTCGCGCGGTCGAATACGGTTTCTGGGTCGCTCGCCACGTCCTCGCTTCTAGCTTTTATAGCGAGGAGGAGTCGACCATCATCTGCTAGAAACTGTCTGTTCTCGCATGCAACCCGCGCCTGCCCGCGGGTTGCCACATCTTGTACGATAACATCAACGTCCGATTCGACGACGTGCGCGTAGGTCGCTGGTTTCCGTGCGTCCTTCAGCAGCGGAAACAGGTTGTTCCGTGAATCGGCCACATTCAACAGATCGCGGGTCGGGCGCGGTGCGAACTCGACCGCGTAGGTCGCGCCGGAAAAATCCGCGACGTGGCTCACGGTCGTTCCGCTGGCCCCGCCGAGGTAGAGCACCGTCTCGTCGCCTTGAAGCTCCGTATCCATCTCGCGTTCCAGCATCGCGGCCAACTTGGAACGTCGGGCGTCCCAGCACCGCCAATTGCCGTCGGTCGGTTCGCCGTAGACGGGCGACCCCTGCGTCGCCAGTCGGCTTTCACCCCCGAACTGCCTACGCTCGACACCCGCCGGGAGGTTATCGTCTTTTTTTGAGTCACTCATTGTTCTCACCCCGCGACTGAATCGCATCCATTCGCCTATCGAGTTCCGCCTTCAGTTCGGGATTGTGTTCGCCCGAGTAGTGATCGATTCGCGCGCCGATAACGAGTTTTCCGGAGAGGGTTCGGGCCGCAGAGCCCCGCTCGCCGTGGGGTGCTCTCCGGACGTATTCGTGCGTGTAGAGAATCCCGTGCTTCGGCGAGGACGCGTGTCCGCGAAGATGCGCGAACAGGGCGTTTTCCGCCCCCAACACCTGCACCGTTCCGCCGGGCATTTTCGCCAGCGATTCGAGACCTCCCGCCAGCGCGATGAGTCGCGCGGCGAGCACTGGTCCCGCGAGGTCGGAGAGGTTCGGCGCGACCGCTGGTGCCTGTCGCTCGACGAAACTCCGAAGTTCGTCGCGTTCGTCCGCGAGGTCTGCGACGCGCCGAGCCAATGAAACTACCTGTTCTTCGACCGGCGTCTCCGGATCCGTTTCTGCGAGCGTTTTCGCGTACTCGACGCCGGTTCCCGCGTCGGGATACAGAGTTCCGGCCCATTCCGCGACCCGTTCAGCGAGTTCGTTCGCTTCCGATTCGCAGTCGTCCATCGCGCGAACCGCGTGAACCAGTTGTTGGTCGTCCGCGCGCTCGCGCTCCGTGACGGCCTCGCGGGTCGCCCGGATGCTGGCCGAGCGAAGCTTCGCGTAGTAGTCCGATTCGTCCTCCGCAAAGCCAGATTCGACGGCTTCGCTGGGCCAGTCGGCCGGGGCGTCCGCGCTCCCCTCTCGGATGGCGTTCACACCCCCGCCAGTGTCGTCCGGCGAGACGCCTGCGAACCATCCGTCGGCGTCTGATTCGGTCATGTCCGTGGGTTGTTCGGCGTCTCGTTTAAACCTACGTTTACTATGGCAGGCGAAGGTACTTTTCGGGAGCTTGTGCGTTTGGGGTCCGTTTTCGGCCTCGAGTTGCTTTCTTCGTGGACTTTTACTGTTTCAGTTCGCCGCGTGTTCTGCGTTTCGTTCGAATGTGGTCTGCAATTTACGACTCCAAAATAACCGCCACCGCACCGCGCTCACGGCTTCGCCGTTCGCGATTGAGATTTCGAAGAAAGCTCGTCCGCCCTTGATTACCCAGCCGAAAGGTCGCGTCAGCGCGTTCACACGAGCGCCGAACGACAGTGAGACGCGAGTACAATCCCGCGCTGGCAAGAAGAAGCGGGGAGACTGCGATTGCGGAGGCGGTTTCATTGGAGTCGGCATACCTAGTGACGCGGTAACAAATGGAAATATTAGCAAGAATTGACAAAACTCTCCCGTGACCAAATTCGGTAAAGTCGGCAAGTCGCTACTCTCTATCCACGTCCAATTTCTCTATTCCGACTTCGTACACTAAACGAATCAAAACGAACTCCAGGACACCAAAAACAATCGTCGTGAAGTCGCTCATTCAACCGTTTTGACCGCGATGACAGCCGTTAAGACCCGTCCCCAGAGTTGGCACCTATGGCCGGTCTCTACGCGCATCCTGACTACTACGAAATCGCCTTCGATTTCCGCGACGTCGCCGCCGAAGTGGATTTCTTCGAAACTTGCATCGACCGATTCGGCGACGGAGCGACCGACGCGGACTCGGTGCTCGAAGTCGCTTGCGGCCCCTCGCCCCATCTCCTCGAATTCGACGCTCGCGGATACGATTTTACCGGACTCGACGAATCCTCGGAGATGATTTCCTACTCCATCGAAAAGGCCCGCGAGAACGACATCGAGGCGACGTTCCTCCGACGAAACGTAGCCGATTTCTACCTCCCGGAGCGCGTCGATTTCGCCTTCTGTGCCCTCGGGTCGCTCTACCTAGATTCGAACGACGCGCTTCGGTCGCACCTCGAATCCGTCGGAGATTCCCTTACTGGGGGATCGATCTACTGCATCGACGGGTCAATCGACTTTCCGGGCGGTACCTCCTCTGAACACGAATGGGAGACGACGCGGGGCGACACGACCGTCGAGTTCAGGATCGACCAACAACCGACGAACGCGGCAGAACAGTTGGTTCGCCAGACGGTTACGACGAAGGTGACGGACGGCGACGAGACGCACCGATTTCGGGAAGAGGACGAAATTAAGACCTTCGCACCCCAAGAGTTCCGCATGGTGGTCGAGGACAGCGATTTCGAGCACGTCGGCTGGTTCGACAGTTTCGACCTCTCGAAACCGGTTTCCAAATGTGAACCGGGAACGCTTCATCGTCCGACGACAATCCTCCGAAAACAATGATACAAACAAACATGTGGGACTGGCAGGTCGAAATCGACGATACGCTCGTTTCGGCCTCTCCCGACGAAATCCGCGGCCAGATAGTGGAATACGAGAACGGTGATCGCGACGAGTTCGACCTCAACGTCGAATTTCCAGCGTCGTTTACGGGCCGTGTCATGTCCGAGATGACGGACGTTCCCCGCGGCGAGACGCGAACCTACGGCGACATCGCGGAGACGCTCGACACCGCCGCAATCGCAGTCGGGCAGGCTTGTGGTCGAAATCCGGTTCCGGTCGTCGTTCCGTGCCACCGCGTCGTCGCGGCGGACGGACTGGGCGGCTACTCCGGCGGCAAAGGCGACCGACTGACGCTCAAAAAACGACTGCTCGACCTCGAATCGGAGTAGTTACTCCGGAACCACGCTTTTCACCCGCCCGGTGATTCCCGATTCCAGTTCGACTTTGACGCCGCCGGGTTCCGTCTCGCCTTCGGAGTGAATTTTCGCGATATTCCCTCGGATTGGCTCGGCTTCGTCCGCGTTCTCGGCGTTCGTCTGCTCGATTTCGACGGACATTCCCCTACGCAGTTCCTCCCGCGTCGGTCTGTCTACGGACATACGTGGGGCGTACAGCGCTCCGAACAAAGAGCGTGGTGGCCAGGATTGTTCGAACGCCTGTCTCTGGTAATAATGTACTTCAGATATAATTAATTCAACTACAAAAGAATATAATAAATCTCTCCGTAGCGGTACGTGCGGCGCCATCATCTCCCTTCCCCCTGACACCAAATTGGATAGTGGGCGCTATCGTTCACATTCTCGAAAAACAGTTCGACCACCCGAACAGTTCCTATTCGAACTTCTCGAACGGCTGTTCACAGCCATCACAGAAGTGCATCGATCGGCAGAGCGACGGCCCTTTCGGATGTTCGCGGTATGTGTTCGTCGAACCGCAGTACGGACACTCCGCGCCCTTATCTTCGCCGCTCGTCGTCACGCTGGGGTCGAGTCGCCTCATATGCTCAGTCCGAATTCCCGAAGGTCGTCTTTGCCTTGTTCTGTGACCATCTCGATAGACCACGGCGGATTCCAGACGAGTTCGAGGTCGGTACTTTCGACGCCCGAAACGCCCGCGACCGTCTCCTCGATTTCCTCGGTCAGCATCTTCCGCGCCGGACAACCGGTGTAGGTGAGGGTCATGATGACCGTCGCCTGCGTTCCGGCATCGCCGCCTTCATCGCATTGCACGCCGTAAATCAGTCCCAAATCTACGATGCTGATCGGCATCTCGGGGTCTTCGATGGCGTAGAGGGCGTCCCAGACGCGCTTTTCGACTCCCGTCGCTCCGTCGCCGGTTGCAGGCAGTTCCTCGGGCGACTGCCCCCGCTCCGAGTAGTCGGTGTACGCACAGGCCGTGGGTTCCGACTCGATGTCGTACTGTTCCGAGTCAATCTCGTACTCTTGTGGTTCGTTGCTCATGTTTGTCTCCGTGGGTCGGTCTGACCCCTCACTGCTCATCGTCGGGATCTGCCATGATGCGGTGGGCCTCGCTTCGTCCGAGTTCTCGGTACGACCGCGTCATGTCGTCGTGCAGGTTCGTCCAGTCGTCGGTGTGGCTGCCATCGCGTCCGAGATGCTCGGGGAGCAGTTCGTCCGGATTGCCATCCCGAATCTCCTGTGGTGTTTCCACACCCAGCGACGCGAGGAACGGAACGACGGTGTCGAGCCACTGTTCGCGCATGGATTCGAGCGATTCGGTTCGGATGCCGAAATGGTCGATTTCCGCGCTCGCATCGCCGTCCTCGAACAGCGTCAGCGCGTAGGGGAACAGTCGGTCGACCGACGACTGCACGCGTTCCGTCCCCTCGTCGTCGCTCGTTAGCCGTTCGAGCCAATTCTGGGCGTGTTCGAGGTGATAGTTCTCCTCGGACATGATTTTTGCAACCCTGTCGGCGATTCGCGGATAACTCGT
This sequence comes from Haladaptatus pallidirubidus, assembly GCF_020700235.1. Classification (GTDB taxonomy): domain Archaea; phylum Halobacteriota; class Halobacteria; order Halobacteriales; family Haladaptataceae; genus Haladaptatus; species Haladaptatus pallidirubidus. The sequence goes on from NZ_CP085301.1 coordinate 3,662,034, forward strand.
CTCTTCGAGGGATTCGAGGCGCAACTTTTCGGCCACATCGTAGAGGTAACCGCGAACGATGGCGTCGGCCCAATCGCCCGATTCGAACGGCAGTTCCACGAGCGTCGCGTGTCGGAAATGGCTCGGGTCTCGCTCGAAGATGAGTTCGGATTCCGTGTGACCGAAATCCTGTAGCAGGTCGTACCAGAGGCGGGCGTGGCCGAGCTCGTCCTGTGCGATGTTCGAGATGGCGAGGTCGGATTCGAGCGTCGGCGCACGAACCTGCCATTCGGTGTAGCGCTCTGCGAGGACGAGTTCGTCGTCCGCGAGGCGGTAGAGCAGGGATTCGACTGCGGCCCGCTCGTCGTCGCTCAGTTCGTCCGGCCCGGCGAGCTGTGCGGACATTATGCCTCACCTCGCTGGCGGTCGGCTTTTTCCTGTTCGGCTTCGGAGTCCTCGATTTCCTCGGCGAAACTAGAATCGATGCGGTTGTACGCCATCACCCACCGATAGGATTTGTCCGTCGTGCCGCCGAAGGCGGTGTCGTCGGCATCAACTTCCGCGATTTCGTCCTTTGGAACGACCCAGATGCTGTTCGTCGGCTTGCGTCGCCCGTGCTGAATCTGGGCGAACATGAGCGCCATGTCGCGGTCGGGCGCGTGAACGTTTCCGCAGTGGGTGTGGTACTTGCCCGCTTCGTCCTGTCGGAATACTTCCCAAATCATCTTAATCGGCCGCCACCGGAGTGTTCGAACTGCCCGTTTCCCAGTCGTCCAGCACGTCGCGAACCCATTCGACCGCGTCCTGTGCGTTTTTGCGGCCGTTTATCTGGCCGACGCCGGGTTCGTAGCTGTTCTTGGCGATTTGGAAGAACTCGTCCCAGTCGAGGTCATCCTCGCGCACCTTGTAGGTGTTCGTCTCCTCGTCGTACTCGATGCGAGGTTCGTCCGGAATCTCCAGTCCGTACTTTTCCGCCTTCGGGATGTAGGCGTTGAGGAAGGCGTTCCGGAGGTCGTCGTTCGACATCGTCTTCAACCCGACGTCGGCGGAGAAGTCGTGGTGGGTACTTTTGTCGTTGGTCGGGCCGAAGAACTGGATGATGCGCGGCCACCATTCCTCGAAGGCGTCCTGCATGAGTTCCTGTTCCTTTTTCGACCCCATCGCGAGTTCGCGCATGATGTCCTCGCCGTGTTTTACGTGGAATCCTTCCTCGAAACACACCTTGTCCATCGCGTGGGCGTAGGGTTCCCAACTCGTGCGCTTCAGGGTCGCCTGTCGGCGCATCGCCGCGCCGTCGACGAAGAACGCGATCATCGGCGTTTCCCACCACTTCTCCATCTTGTAGTGGAAGCAGTTCAGGAATTTTCCTTCTCCGTTCGCCAACTCGTCGAGCATCTGTTCGCGGGTTTTGATGCCGAGTGATTCGGCGGCTCGGTAAAGCAACTGGCCGTGGCCGATTTCGTCCTGCACCTTTGCACTGCACGCCAGTTTTCGGTCGAGGCTCGGCGCCTGCCGGATGAACGGTCGTTCGAGGTACGCACCCATGATTTCGGAGTTCGCATGGAACTGAATCATGCGAGTTGCGGCTTTGCGGTACTCCTCCGGCATGTCGTCCTTGGGACTGAACTGCCGGGGACCCGCCCGCTCTTTGACGGTGTCTAAGTCCATATGCGTCTCTTCTATGGCCCGACCCATACCATTTCACCCGTTTATAGACTGCGTTTAAATACCCTCGATTCATACGATTCCACTATGATTGATGAGTGTCTCGTCGTCGAGTTTGTGGTCACCGGGGACGATTGTCCGCTCGCCGAGGCGTCGAAAACGATTGGCGTCCGTATCGACTGTCAGCCCCCACAACACAGAGACGACGGCTACGCCCTCCTTCGATTTAGCACTCCAAAAGGAAGCAACGGTCTCACCGACTTTCTCGATGCAGACGACCGAATCCGGTACCTGCACGTTTCGACGACCGACGGCAGACAGAATTTCAGATGTCTGTCGAAGCACCCCTGTGTCGTCCACGAACTGACCAACGTCGGATTTATGGCCGAATCGCTTCGCTACCGCGATGGAAGCGCGACCTTCACGGGTGCAGTTGTGGGCCACGATGTGCTACAAGGCGTTCTCGAAGCGGCGGGCGAAACTGTCGGAATGCAGTTACAGCGCATCCATCAGCTCGGTTCCGAGGACGAGAACGTCGTCGCCCAACAGTGGGATGTAACGCCGGCGCAGGAGCGCGCTCTGCGAACCGCGTCAGAAATGGGCTATTTCGGCGTTCCCCGTAAAACCACCGCGAGTGAAGTTGCCGAAAAACTCGGCATCAGCAAATCGGCGTTTCTGGAGCGAATTCACCGCGCTGAACGTTCGCTGTTCTCGCAAATGTTCGCCTAATTCGTCGTTCGTCTCTCGTTTCCGGCTGCCGGTTAGAAGAAAATACGTAATCCAGCGGAAGGTTATTGTGGATTGGCATCCTCGGATTTTTCACCGTGGCCTCCACAAACATCCCTCCGCATCCCCAGATAACTCTCATCGTTCTCGGCTATCTGGTCGTTGCGCAAGCCGAGAATCTTCCGGATGGATTTTCGGTAGTAGGATACGTACTTGGGTTCCTCCTCCTCGTTTTGATTCCGCTTCTCGCACTTGGCGACGGAGATTCAGCTCCGACGGCCAGTAGGGCGAAATAGCCATTCAGCGAAATAGTCACATGAATCTCGTGGCGGCGCTTTCCGCCGAATCGAGCCTGCTCTGTGTCGTCGGTGCGGGTGGGAAGAAATCGACGCTGTACGCACTGGCAAAGCGCGTCAACCGAGCGGTCGTGACGGCGACGGTTCGAATCCCGATTTTCGACGAGCACGTCGCTGACGTACTCGTCAGCGACACACCCCAAAAAGCACTCGAATCAGTCGAAGAGTGGCCCGTCGGCCTCGTGCCAGAGCGGGAACGACCCGACCGCTATCGAGGGTACGACCCGAAAACGGCGGCATCGCTTAAGGGACGTGACGCAACCTCGATTCTCGTGAAAGCCGACGGTGCCCGGACTCGATTGTTGAAGGCTCCGATCGAACGGGAGCCACAACTTCCGACGAACGCGGACGTCGTGGTTCCGATTGCGAGCGCTCACGCGGTCGGCAAACCGTTGACGGAGAGATTCGTCCACCGTCCGGAGAGAGTGGCGGACGTAACCAACCGACAGATGGGCGAGAAAATCCGTGCGTCCGACGTAGCCACTGTGTTGGCCGACGAACACGGCGGCATGAAGGACGTTCCCGACAGTGCGACCACGATTCCCGTCGTGAACATGGTGGACGACGAGAAACTGAGACAAGTCGGGAACGAGATTGCGGAGCAGGTGCTATCGAAGGCGGACGTTCCTCGCGTCGTTCTCACGCAGATGCCGGCCCAAAATCCGGTCATAGCCGTCGTTGAGTGAGCGTTAATAGGGCGAACAGACGACACGAACGACGGAAAGTCGCGAAGCGGTGTGCCGTACTTCCGCGAGTCGCTCCACGGCGAACGTCAACGCATGGCGACGATGGCCGCGGTTTTCGTGATAAAATTCAGGGTCAAAATCGTTTGACTGCAGCTTCGAACTCCGCTTTCGTGTTGACATTCTCGAACGACTCCATCGACCCGTGTTTTTGCAGGTCTTCTTCTTCGACAACCACGTAGTCCAGTGCGAACAGCGGTTCGATGATTTTTCGCTCGTTCTGCCGGAGTGCGGTGTCGCAGGCTTCGACCATCGGACTTGCTTGGTACACCGCGTGAGTCGTTTGAAACCAGCCGTCGCCCAATCGCGGAACCACGGCTTCGTGACCCTCGGCTCTGTCGAAAAGGTAGTCCACGAGTTCGGGGCTGACGAATGGCATATCGCAGGCGACGACGAAGGCGTATTCGGCGTCGCAATCTCGAAGTCCGGTTCGAATGCCAGCCATCGGCCCTTGGTCGGGGTTTGGGTCGATGGCGAACTTTGTCGGGTGAGGATAGTCGAGAATCGTTTTTTCGATGGCATCGCGCTGGCTTTCCCGGCAGTTGACGACGAGCTCGTCCACAACGCCCTCGATTCGGCCCGCGACTCGTCGGAGCATCGGCACGCCAGCGAGGTCGGCGACCGCTTTGTCTTCCTCTCCGAATCGCGTCGAACGACCGCCCGCGAGGATAACTCCTGCTGGCATCGTTCGACGGTAGGAGTCACGTCGGTAAGTGTCTGTGGCCGCGAGCGTTTTTGCCGCCCAGTTCCTCGATTCTAGATGAATGGCTCTCGCGGATACACTGCTCCGCATCGACCTCTCTGCTCGAACAGTCGAGAGTGAGAAAATCCCCGAACCGTGGTTGCGACGATTCGTCGGCGGAAAGGGTCTCTCGGCCCGCTATCTCTACGACGATCTCGCTCCCGGCACTGACCCGCTGGCTCCCGAAAATGCCCTGCTGTTCATGTTCGGCCCGCTGACCGGGAGGACGCCCGGTGGGTCGCGATACTCGGTCGTTACGAAATCGCCGTTGACCGGAACATTTCTCGATTCGTACATCGGCGGAACGTTTCCCGAACCGCTCGATTTTTCGCTGTCGAACCATCTCGGGATTTCGTTCACGGGTTCCGCTTCCGACCCTGTCGCGATTCGAATCGCGGACGGCGACGCGACGATTGAGTCCGCGGGAGACCTGTGGGGAAAAACGATTCCCGAAACGTGTGCAAACTTCGATTCACCGACTTCTTGCATCGGCCCCGCCGGTGAGAAACTCGTCCGATACGCGACCATCGCATCGGACGGCGGCGACCACCATGCGGCCCGCGGCGGGGCGGGTGCGGTGATGGGGTCGAAAAACCTCAAAGCGGTCATCGCCGGGGATTCGGAATCCGACGAAGGAACGGGAAAGAGCGAAGACCACGACCGATATCGGTCGACCGATATCGGTCGTTGGCAGGCGGCGAGCGAGACGATGGAAACGATAGATTTCGCGAACGAGGTGGGCGTCCTTCCGACGAGAGGGTGGCAGGAAAGCACCTTCGAAGGCGCGGACGACCTCGGAATCGAGTCGGTTCGGGAGTCGGCCGTCGGACGCGAACGCCCGGAGGACGACGTCTCCGGCGGCTTTCGAGTCGAAAGCGAGGTGGGTGAAACGGTTCCGCGCGGTGCGACCAGCATCTCGCTCGGCGCTGGTCTGGGTATCGATGATTTCGATGCGGTCGCCGTCCTCGGTTCCGTCTGCGACAATCTCGGTCTCGATCTCATCAGCACGGGCAACGCGGTGGCGTGGACGATGCGCGCAGTGGAGGAGGGGTTGCTGGAACGGGACATCGAGTTCGGTGACGGCGAATCCGCACGCGCCTTGCTGGAGGAAATCGCCGCCCGTTCGTCACCGCTCGGCGACGTTCTTGCGGACGGAATCGACGCGGCGACTGCCCGGTACAGCGGCGAGGAACTCATACCGACCGTGAAGGGGATGGATTTGCCGACATACGACCCTCGGAGTTCGCCGTCGATGGCGTTGGCTTACGCGACCAGTGACCGCGGCGCGTGCCATCGCCGGGCGCGACCGGTACTCGAAGAGGTGTTTGCGGCAGAGGAATGGAGCGACGACCGCCGCGCGGAGACGGTCATCGCGGAACAGAACCTTCGGTCGCTTCTCTGGTGTTTGGTCGCGGACGATTTCGCTGGCGAAGCACTGTGGAAGAGCGGTGCGGAGTCGGAAGACGGTGAGAACGAATGGCTCGGTGAAATCGCTTCCGAGCGTTCTCGCGACGAACTCCTTCGAATCGGGGAGCGCGTATGGACGCTGACGCGGTTGTTTAATGTCAGGGAGGGATTTTCGCGCAGGGACGATTCGCTTCCGCCAGCGCTCCAACGACCAAGTCGTGGCGATGAGCGCGACGGCGAACGACTTGAAAAAGAGTCGTTCGATCGACTACTGTCGGTGTATTACGAAACCCGCGGTTGGGACGAGCAGGGCCGTCCGACCGAGCAACTGCTTTCCCGACTCCAACTGAACGGCGTGGTTGATGAATGTACACCAGTTGGGGTCGATTAGTCGTCGCCCGTCGTCTGTTCTTCCGGCGTGTCTTCCCCGTCGCCTGCGGGTGGTTTGACCGGAAGCGGCTCCTCACCCGGATCGGTGCCGAGCGGTTGGATTCTGACGCTGGTCACCTTGTACTCAGGGATGAACGACGTCGGGTCGAGTTCGTGCTGCGTGAGTTCGTTGATTGCCCCGTGGGCGAAATGCATCGGAATGAAGACGACGCCGGGGTCGGACGTTTCCTCGACGTTCGCCTTCGTTACGATGTCGCCGCGGCGGGAGACGACGCGGACGTATTCGTCGTCCGTCACGCCGAGTTCGTCGGCCATCTCCGGGTGAATCGTAACGAAGCTTTCCGGGACGTGGTCCATCAGCACGTTCACCCGGCGGGTCATGGTGCCGGTGTGCCAGTGGTAGAGCACGCGCCCGGAGGTGAGCATCAGCGGAAACTCTTCGTCGGGGAGTTCGACCGGCCCGGCGTAGTCCGCGGGAACGAACCGGGCTTTGCCGTCCTCGAAGTTGAATTCCTTCTTGTAGAGGTACGGCGTTCCGGGGTCGGATTCGTCCTCGCAGGGCCACTGGAGTCCCTCCGGCGTCGATTCGAGGCGGTCGTAGGTGACGCCGCCGTAAATCGGCACGAGGTCGTTGATTTCCGCCATCACGTCCGCCGGACCGTCGTAGTCCCACTCGAAGCCGAACCTGTTTGCGAGGTCGGACAGGATTTCTAAGTCCGGCTTCGCCTTTCTGGGTGGCGAGACGGCGGGTCGAACGCGCTGGATGCGTCGTTCCGTATTCGTGAACGTTCCGTGCTTTTCGGCGGCGGAGGCGGCAGGTAACACTACATCGGCGAATTCGGCGGTTTCTGTGAGGAAGATGTCCTGTACCGCGAGGAACTCTAGCTTTTCGATCGCCTTCTCGGCCCCGCGGATGTCGGGTTCGGAGAGCACGGGATTTTCGCCCATGATGAACATTCCTTTGATGTGGCCCTCTTCCATCGCATCGTACTGTTCGGGGAGTCGGAGACCGATTTCGTTCGGCGGGCGAACGCCCCACGACTCCTCGAACTTGTCCAAAATCGCGTCGTCGGTGAGGTCTTGGTATCCCGGCAGGGTGTGCGGTGCTGGCCCCATATCGCCGCCACCGCCCTGCACGTTGTTCTGACCGCGGAAGGGCGACAGCCCCGCTCGCGGTTTGCCGAGATTGCCGGTCACCAGCGCGAGATTCGCCACCGCGAGGACGTTTCTGGTTCCGTGGGCGTGCTGGGTCATCCCCATCGCCCAGCCGAAGATACAGGTGTCGGCCGTCGCAATCGTCTCCGCGGCGTGTATCAGTTCGTCCTCCGGAACGCCAGTGAGCTCCTCGACTTTCGCGGGCGTGAACGGTTCGACCTTCTCCTTCAGTTGGTCGAAATGCTTCGTTCGCTCCTCGATGAACCCCCTGTCGTGCAGGTCGTTGTCGATGATGTGGCGGATCATCCCGTTCAGCCACGCGATGTCCTCCCCGGGTTTCGTCCGAGTGTACTGGGTCGCGTGTTCCGCGAGGCCGATTTCTCGCGGGTCGAACACGAAGAGATCGGCGCCGTCGCGGACGTTCTGCTTGATTCGCGTTGCGAGCACGGGATGGCTCTCGGTCGTGTTCGACCCTGTGATGAGGTAGCAGTCGGTTTTCCCGATGTCCTCGTTGATTCGGTTCGTCATCGCGCCGTAGCCGACGGTCTGCTGAAGGCCGACCACCGTCGAGGAGTGACAGAGTCGGGCGCAGTTATCGACGTGCTTCGTGTGAAGCACCTGCCGGGCGAACTTCTGGGCGAGGTAGTTCTCCTCGTTCGTGCATTTCGAAGAGGAGGTGACGGCAATCGCGTCGTCGCCGTTCTCTTCGCGGATTCTGGAGAGTTCCTCGTGTATCCTGTCGAGCGCTTCGCCCCACGTCGCCTCGCGGAACTCGTCTCCTTCCCGAATCAGCGGCGTTTTCAGGCGATTCGGACTGTTGACGAAGTCGTAGCCGAACTTGCCTTTCACGCAGGTCGAAAAATTGTTCGCCGGGGTTGCGTCCTCGTCCGCGGGTCGAACGCCGAGCACCTCACCGTCCTTCCCGTACAGGTCGAACCGACAGCCGACGGCGCAGTAGTTGCAGGTCGTTTCTGCCTTCGTCACCCTCGAGAGGCGGGCGTCGCTCACGACGCCCGCCACGTCGAACATCCGCCCGACGTTCATCGTGTTCGCGGCGGTTTCTTCGGCGACGTGTTCGAACTCGGCTACCGCCTCGTTCGTCACCCGTTTCGCGGTGTCTCGGGCCTTCGAGCGCGCCTTCGCCATGAATCGCGCGACGCCGGATTTTTCCTCGGTCACTCGCTCGCCCGGGACGTTTCGGTTCGGCGCGTCGGACGTGTCCGAGGTTTCGGCGTGTTCGCTCTCGACGGATTTCCCGATGGAGTTCTTCTGCGTGAATCCCGGAATGGGGAGCGTCGCGGAATCCTTCAATCCCTGCTCAACCAGCGAGCCGGTCGGACACACCGTGGCGCAGTGGCCACAGGAGACGCAGGTCGATTCTCGCATCGTCTCCGCGTCGCTCTGGAAGCCGATTCGGGTATCGGCTCCCTGACCTTCGATTCGCAGGACGCCCTCGACCTGCACGTCGTTACAGGCGTCCACGCAACGATTGCAGAGGATACACTTGTTGCGGTCGATCTGGATGGCCGAGGAGGTGTCGTCTATCGGTTCGTACTCGTCGCGGTTTTCCAGCACGCCGTACCGCGGTTCCTCCACGTCGTTGTCGATGGAGGCGTCTTGCAGTTCACAGCGTCCGTTCTGCCCGCAGGTCGTACACCGAAGGTTGTGATTCGACAGCACCAAATCGAGGTTCACGTCTCGCACTTCCGTGGCGGACTCGGCGTCGGTTCGAATCGACAGGCCGTCTTCCGCCGGAAAACTACAGGACGGAACCAGTCCGTGCTCGTCGGTTTCGACCATACAGGTTCGACACTCCGACCGCGGGCCGATGTTGTCCCCCTGCTCGGTGTCGCGGTCGTAGTAACAGAGCGCGGGGACGTACTCCTCCGTTTCCACTGCTTCCACGGCGTCGATGAGGGTCGCGCCCGGTGGCACGGCGATGGGGTGGCCGTCCACCGTGATGTGATTCATCCCCTCGGCGTCCGCACCGACTTCGGGGTCGTTCGCGGTTCCGGTGACGAAATCTTCGGTCAGCGGCGTACTCGGTCGCGGATCGTCGATGTCCGGAACGCCAGGTTGCGGCGATGCCGGGGCGGTGTCTTCGATTCCTGATTGCTCGTCCGAACTCATGATTCTGCCTCCTCGCACGCACCGCTCGGACAGCGTCCTTCGGCGTGCGCGTGAAACTCCAGTTCGAACTCGTCCATTGCGGTCGCTACGGGACGGGATGCGGACTGTCCGAAATAACAGATGCTCGTCTCGCGCATCGTCCGGGCGAGTTCGCGGAGCGCGTCGTCCGCGAACTCGCCGGAGTACACGTCGCGGAGCATCCCCACCAACTGCTTCGACCCCTCCCGACACGGAACACAACGCCCGCAGTTTTCGTCCTCCGCAAATTTGGCACGCGTTCCTGCGGTCGCAACCGCACACTGCGACTGATTCAGCAGTTCGACCGCGCCGTCAGTCCCGAGGTGTGCGCCCGCCAACGCGGGCGCACTCGGCGAGCGGTCAAGCGAGCGAGTCAGACCGCCGAACTGCCCGCCGACGCAGGCCATTTTGAACTCCCCGTCCACCGAAACTACTTCCCGACAGTCCGAAAGCGAACCACCGGTCGGCAGTTCGATAGTCGCAGGGGCGGCCACGTCGCCGGTCACGGCGACCAGTCGAGTTCCCGGGTCGGCGTCGTCGGCGTCGAACTCGTCCGGAAACAACAGCATCCGGCGAACCTGCGCGAACGATCTCGGCGTGTGAACGACGGTCGGTCGCCCGTACAATCCGTGCTTCGCGGGAGTCGGCGGCCGAAGTCGCGCTTCCAGTCGGTCGTTGCCTTCCAACGCCTCCAGCGCCATCGTCGGTTCGGACGCGATGTACTGATTCGGTGACGCGAAAATTTGTACCGTCAAATCGTCCGTACCGTCGGCTTTCTGAAAGACGCGAACTGCCTCTCGAACTCGCCGTTGGGTTTTGTCCGCCGATTCCGGTGAGTAGACGATAACGTCCTCCGCGCCGACGACGTGCGCGACAGCAGTCGCGCCGTCGAGCACGGAAATCGGGTCGCCTTCCAGCAGAAGTTGGTCGGTTCGATTACGTTCGTCGGTTTCGCCCGCGTTGACGACGACAACGGGTTCGCCGTCGGTTTCGCGCGCAACGTTCCACTCTTCGGCAACGGGTTCGTCCATTCGTGCATCGCCACGGCCCCGTCCGAGGAGGCCGAAGTGCGCGACCTGCGACAGAACCTCCTCCGGGTCGTCGCGCGCGCGCTCGGCGACGAACGGTTCGTTGTCCTGTATCTTCGCGGGGTCTGCCCAACCGCACCGAGCGAGCACGTTTCGACGACCGACGGAAAGCGGGCCGTGGTTCGGCACCGGCGGGGCGCTCTGGTCGGATTCGTGCGGGACGACTGCGTGCGCGTCGTCCTCCGGAAACGCTCCCGATTCCAGCTCAGAGACGAGCGTTCGCCCTCGCTCTGGCGTGCAGTTCGCGAAGAAGACGGTCGTTTCGTCGTCTGTTACCGAAACGAGCGGTGCGAGTGCTTCGATTCCGGTCGGGCCGACTTCCACGACGGACACCGCGTCGGCTTCGTCGCGCGCGCTATCGAATACAGCGGTAGCGCGTTCCCGCCCAACTCCCCCAGAGACGCGAAGAACCGGGGCGTCAGAAACGTCTGCAGTTCCCATCCCTTAGAACTGGTACAGCTACGTGATAAAAGGTTGTGGTCAAATGATTGACGCAGGTCTCAGAACGGCGGCTCGAGAGCCGTCTCGTTCCGGGTTCGCCGAACGAACACGAGCGCGAGAAGTGACGCTACGAGCACGATTCCGAGTACGAACCGGCGTTTTCTCATCGCTCACCCGGTTTTGTAAACGCCGCGGGCGTCCGCGATGTGTTCGTCGTCCTCGTCGTAGACCCTCACATCGACGGTTCCCACGTCGCTCCCGTTTCGAACGACGTCGGCCTCGGCGTGGAGGTCGCCCGTCCCCGCGCTCAGGTAGTCGATTCGCATGTCGATGGTCGGCACCGGTTGGTCGTTGAGCGAGACGAGCGCCGCGCCGCCGACGGTGTCCGCGAGGGTGAATGTGACGCCGCCGTGCGCCATCAGTTCGTCTTGGTTCCACGACAGTTCGTCGCGCATCTCGATTTTGCCTTCGGCGTGGCCGTCCTCGGCCACAGTTACTTCGACCCCGAGCAGGTCGGCGAAGGGCATCCCTTCGAAGAACGCTTCGATGTCCATACCTCGACTGGACGTGGGGAGTAATTAAATGTGCATGCCGTGACCCTCCCGTATGCACGTCTCTGACGACGACGGCGTTCGAACGGTGACGTTCGACCGACCCGAAGTACGAAACGCGTTCACACCAGAAGCCGCGGGCGAACTCGCGGAAATTTTGGCGGAGAGCGACCCGAAATCGATCGACGCGGTCGTGCTGACGGGCGAAGGGAAGGCGTTCAGCGCGGGCGGCGACATTCAGTCGATGGCCGAGCGCGAAGAGAACGTTCGAGAGGCTTACGAGCGAGTTCGGGATACGCTCTCGCGAGTCGTCCACGAGGTGCTGTCCGCACCCGTCCCGGTCGTCGCGAAAGTCAATGGCGACGCGGTCGGTGCCGGAATGGCGCTCGTCACCGCGGCGGATTTCGCATACGCCGCTGAACCCGCCCGATTCGCGGCCTCGTTCATTAACGTCGGCCTCATTCCGGATATGGGCGGCACCTTCCTCCTTCCGCGACTCGTCGGTCTGCGGAAAGCGAAGGAACTCGCGTTCACGGGCGAACTGATTTCGGCAGACGAAGCCGCGAAATTGGACGTAGTAAACGAAGTCGTGCCGGACGAGCAACTCGACGTCCGGGTTGCCGAGATGACCGAGACGCTGGCGAAGCAACCGACTCACACCATCGCGCTCGGGAAGCAGGCTCTGCACGAGAATCTAGGCAAGGATTGGCGCGAGGCGCTGGACTACGAGACGATGGTGCAGTCCCAAGCCTACGACATGCCCGCGCACAAAGAAGGCGTTTCCGCGTTTTTGGAGGGGAGAAAGCCCGAGTTCGAGTGAAACGATTCGATTGAAAGTCAATCACGGTGCTGTGAAAAGTCGAAATTTTCCCGAATTTCTGAAATTGAGATGACTATTTTGCGCGCAAACTACGTCGAATATCGAACTCATAAACTGTATCTCGCGCTATAGAATTGTGGGGATATCTCGTTCACGCTCCGGAGAGGTGAACGTGAATCACTCGGTTGCAGTCTTCCTCGCCGCAGACTGCACATTCACCGTTTTCGTCCGTGCCGTGCGCTTTGGCGAGCGTGGCGGCACCGTCCGCATCCAAATCGGTGGTTGCGAGCACCACACGCTCGCCAGCGTGGCCGAGTTCGTACTTTCCATCGGTTTCTCGGACGAATCGCTCACGGAGCTTTGAGAGGTGGTAGTTGAACCGACCCGTATCCCGGATCCCCACTCGTTCGCGGAGCTCCGAGAACGCGAGTGGTTCGTCCGCCACCGCGAGTTCACGGAGAATCGCGATACGGTGTTCGCTTGCGAGGGTGCCGAGTGCCTCTATCGCAGTTTCGGGGATGTCACCTGCGGTAGATTCCGTCGGGTGCATGGGTGGAATCAGTTAGTCTCCGTGACATACTTTTGGGAATTGATCATATCAGTTACAGAAACGAGTTTCGCGGAAACGATATATTCCTCTCGCTCGGCAGTCGAAACATGACTGGCGCAGATATCGAATTTCGGTTCGAATCGCTCGAAGACGAAGAACGGTTCGTTCGGGAGTACCTTCCGGATGCGTGGAATCGCTTCGAAGCGAGCGACTGCTGGGAAACCGGGTGGTTCTGGGCGTATCGGCAGTTCGCGGAGTACGACTCGGGGCCGGACTGCGGGCTAGCGCGAATCGTTTTCGAGGGCGACCCGGACGCGGTGGCTGATAGCGAAAAATCCCGTTGGAATCGATTCGACGGACTCGAATCGTGGCGACTCCGCCGATACGAGGAGACCGAGGAAGGATACGACAGTCTGCTCGAACAACAAAGGGACGCGAAGGGAGAGGTCGGCGGTGAGTGGGAGTACCGCCTGAAGCCACTCGCGGCCCGGTTCGCGGTTTCGTACTTCCGCGACTTCGACGAATCGCTTCCAATCGTCGGCGAAGCGTCCGACGACAACCGCGCCGGGGCCGGTTTCTGGGCGATGTACCACTACGCCATGATTCAGTGCGGTTTCGACTGGTACGACGAAACGGAAGCCTGTCTGAAAGGGATGCAAAATCGGTTGAAATCGCTTGCCAGTTACGAGGGGACGGACGCCGCTCGTGAGGAGTACGACCGTTTGCTCACCGAGTGGGAAGCCTATCGGGAGGAACTGGAAACGTGGTTCGACGAACATCCGACGGGGGAGGCGTCGGAACCGTGATTTCTCGAAGCGAAATCGCCGTCTCATCTCGATAATTCGTGATAGTTCGGGCAAAATCCCACCGAGTCACTTAACGGAATGGAACCCGTGTATTTGAAATACGAAATTCGATGCCCCTCGATTTCATCACGACCACCGCGATGGTACTGGCGTTGGGATTCGGCGTCGCGTTCACGTACTTCGGCTACGCGTTCGTGACACAACTGACGTCGCTGGTCGGCGCACTCGGCGGTGCACTGCTAGGAAGTTCCCTCGCACGTGCGTTCGTCGCGCCAATCGTTGGCGTCGCGTCGCCCGATCTGTTACTCGTGTCGCTTCTTGGCGCAATCGTCGGCAGTATCGTGGGCGGTCGCCTCGCTCGCTCCGCACAGCGATTGGCAATCGTCGCGCTCTGTTTCGTAGGTACCTCGACGATCGCTTACTCGATGTTCGGTCGTTCCAACCTCTTCGACCCGCTTTCGCTGCCGTCGATCGGTTCCGGCGTGGTAGATCCCTTCTTCGGGTCAATTATCGTCGGCGGAATCGTCAGCGTTCTCGTCTGGCAGTTCTATCTTCCGTTCTTGGCCGTCGTGACGAGCCTTCTGGGCGCGAGCATACTTCAGCAGTTCGTGCGCCACTGGAGCGACTTGCTCCCGGTGTTCCAGTCGGACGTGTGGGCGACGCTCGGAACGAACCATGTTCTCTGGGTGCTCCTCGTCGGAACGGGAATCGTCTATCAGTATCGACGCTATCGCAGACGGAAAGCGAGTAGACGCCTGCTGAAACCGATTCACCGACGCTTGAGCTAACCCTTCGCACCGGAACGACCCGACGCGAAGAGCCAGTACAGCTAACTACGTCGCCGTTTGCAGTCGAACACATGAATACCGCGAAACTCGTCGGACAGCACACTGTACCGACAACGCTCTCTCATCTCGTCTGATGGTCGCTCCTCCCGAACCGGCGTTCAACGACGTTTTCGGTAGCGTGGATTACACGGCGTTCCTGTTGCAACTCGGCGTTTTCGCCGTGTCGTTCATCGTGACCTACGGTGTCGGGCGTCTCGTCGCGGTGCCCGTCGGTCGGCGTCTTCTCAGGAGCCAACGCGTTACGCCGACGGTCAGAAAGCCCATGCTACGGTTCATCCGCGTTTCGACCGTCATCGTCGCCTTCTTCGTTGGACTCTTTTTGGCCAGGTTGGAGACCCTGTTGTCCGTGATGGGTGGGTTCGCGGCCGCGCTCACCCTCGCCGTCGGGTTCGCTTCTCGGGACATCGTCGGGAACCTCGTCGGGGGCGTGTTCATCATCAGCGACCCGAAGTTCAACATCGGCGATTGGATAGAGTGGGAGGACAACGAGGGAATCATCGAGGACATCAGTTTTCGAGCGACCCGCGTTCGAACGTTCAAAAACGAACTCATCACGGTGCCGAACTCCGTCCTCGCCAACAGCGTCGTCGTGAACCACGCAATCAAGGACGTGCTTCGAATCGATTACTCGTTCAGCGTCGAGTACAGCGGGAACATCGACGATATGCGGCGCGTCCTCCTCGAAGAAGCGGAGCGGAATCCCCAAATTCTCGCCGACCCGAAACCGGAGGTCATCGTAGACGACGTGACCGCGGCCGGAATCGGACTCACCTCGCGGTTTTGGATCGCCAACCCGAGTCGCCAGCGGTATCTCTCCGTCCGCTCGGCATACTTTCAGGCGGTCAAAGAGCAGTTCGAACGCGAAGGTTTCGAGATGTCTCCCGAGTTCCTCGAACTGACGGGTGAACTTGACGTACCCGACTCCTCCACTTCCGATAGGTAGCGAATCGACTGCGGCGAGGAACGTGATTAAAGCGTCGAGAGTGCTTATTCCACGTCCTCGAACGCTTTCAGCACCACCTTGCTCAGCGCCGGATGAATGTGAATCGTGTCGGTGACGTCGCTGATGGTTCCCGACCCGCTCGCCAGCGCGAGCAGGACTTCGTGAACCAGCGTCGAAGCGTCGGAACCGACGATATGACAGCCGAGAATGTCGCCGTCGTCGGGGGCGGCGAGCACTTTTACGAAGCCGTCTCGTTCTTTCTGCGCCTTGCCCATCACGGTGTCCTCGTAGGCACAGTGTCCGACGACGTACTCCCGTCCGGCCTCTCGGAGTTCTTCTTCGGTTTTCCCGGTTGCGGCCACCTGTGGCGACGTGAAGATGGCGTGGCCCATGCTCGAATAATCGACGGCTTCGCGCTCGCCGTCGAGCACGTTCTTCTCGATGTACTTCGCCTCTTGGTCTGCGGCGTGCTTGAACTGGTAGTTGCCCGCGATGTCGCCCTGCGCCCAGACGTTTTCCGCACTCGTCTCCAGATACTCGTTCGTCGCGATGAACCCCTGCTCGTCGGTGTCGATTTTCCCTGCTTCAACGCCGAGACTGTCGGTGTTCGGTCGCCTGCCGACGGCGACGAGCAGAGCGTCACCCGTCACCGAAACCTCCTCGCCATGGTCTCCCTCCGCAGTCACCGAAATTCTGTCGTCCTCCTGCGAAACCGCGGTCGCCTCGTGGCCGGTGTACACGTCGTGGCGTCGGCGCGCTACGTCGGTGAACGTCTCCGCGATTTCGCGGTCTTCGTTCGAGAGGAGAACGTCGCTTCGCCCGATGATGGTGACGGACGTGCCGAGCGCTTCGTAGAAGTACCCCAACTCGGCGGCGATGTACCCACCGCCGACGACGACGAGGTGTTCCGGTTGTCTATCGAGTCGAAGCGCGTCCTTGCTTGTGAGGAAGTCCACGTCGTCCAATCCGTCGATGGGCGGTACGACCGGCCGCGCTCCGCCAGCGACGACGACTTTCTCGCCCCGGATGCGCTCGTCACCGACTTCTAGCGTCCGGTCGTCCACGAATTGTGCTTCTTTCTGATAGAGTACGAGGTTGTCGTGGTCGCGGATGGTTTGCTCCATTTGCTCCGCTTTTCCATCGACCGTTTCCGTCACTTCGCGGACGATACCCCGAAAGTCGATGCCGATCGTCTCGGCGTCGATACCGAACTCGTCGGCGCGCGCTATCGTCTCCGCGACATCGGCGCGATGAATCAGCGTTTTCGACGGGTTACAGCCGCGATTCACGCACGTCCCGCCGATTGGCCCCCGCTCGACGAGCGCCACGTCCAACCCGCGCTCCGCACCGGCGCGCGCGACTTTGTTCCCTGTTCCCCCGCCGATAACGACGATGTCGAAATCCTCCACGTTCGGTCACCCACTCTCGATAGGGTCGGTATCGGTAAGAAACTCGTGCCCCAATCAGAGGAGCTTGTTCCCGCGAACCGTTACTTCGACGCTCTCGACCGTTTTTCCGTCGAAATCGACCGCAGTGAGCGTCGATTTTCCGACCGGGAGAAAAATCGACTTCTTGGTCTGTCCACTCCGCACAGCCGCCGTGTCGAACTCGGTTCCGCTGGAACTGATGACGGTTAGGTCACGGACGCCGGATTCCGTCGTCGCGGTCGGCGTGAGACTGACGCTCGCCACCACGCGCCCGCTCGCCCACGAGTCGCTGACTGACACTTTTTCGAAAATCTGAGAATCGGCGAGTCCGGAGACGCTCACATTCGGATTAAGTGTGAGACAACCGCTCAAACCCCCGATTCCAGCGCCGACGGTCGCACCGAGGAATTTCCGCCGCGAGAGGCAGGATGATCGTTCGTCCGTCTTTTCTCCCCTCGTCATCGTTGTGAGTCACGCAGAATCAGCGGTCCGATAGCCAGCGTTCGTTTCGCAACCGTGGCGATTCGCAGGATGTACGAAACCAGCAACATGAACGGAACGAGCGTCACGGTGAACGCGCCCGAGACGACCCAGAGGATGTCCGTGACGCCGAGCGTCGTTCCGGTAAACGTCCCGCTTCCGACGAACGCGAGCATCGCACCTGCGACGAAGAGGGCGGGAATCGCCGCGTAGAGAATCAACTGCGAGAGGTCGATGAGCGCCCACTGGAAGTAGAGCGTCTTGATGTGTTCCCGCGCCGGGCCGAACATCGACAGCGAGGTTTTCAACTCTTCGAACAGCCGGTGTTGCTCGTCGTCGAGGCTGTCGGAATACTCGTCGCGCATTCGCTCGACGTGGAAAATCTTCCACGAGTAGTTAAAATTAAGCGCCGCAAACAACACGTCGAACGTTCCGAACACCGCGCCGTCGAGTTGGTCTTTGACCGTGTCGGCGTTCCCGGTGAGACTGTCGACGAACTCGTCTAACTCCTCGCGCAGCTCCTCGTTTCCGTCTTCGCCGATCGAGTCCCGGAGTTCGTACGCCCGACTCTCGGTCGCGCTGATTATCTCCTTCAGGAACGCCGAGGGGTCGGAAGGCGTCGTGTGACCGAGCAGTTCCCCGACGAAGTTCCGGAAATCCATCGCATCGCTCATTCGCTGGCGTTGGTCGCCGAGCGGACCGTTTTCCTGCGATATGACCAACTGGCTGATGGTGACGACCAGCGTCGTCCCGGTGATGTTCGCGCCGATCATGGTGGAGAACATCGTCTCGATGGTGTCCGTTCTGGCGATTTCGGACTTCAACGGCGGATAGAGAACCGTTCCGGCGACGACGAACGAGACGAAGAAGACGACGGCTATCGCACCGGTTACGACGAGGCGTCGCGCGCCGAGGACCAACCAGAGTTTGATGCGACTCTCTCCGGCCCGTTCGCGCATCGTGTTCGCGGTGCTTATCTCTCCATCATTCCCGTCACTCATCTTCGTTCTCACCCTCCCACCATCTCGGTCGCTTGAAAACAAGATACTTCGTTCCGCCGCCGACATATTCGATGGTCGAGACGAGCTCCCATCCCTCCTCTCCGAGGTCGTTCAGGTCGTTAACGGGGTCTATCGACTCTTTTTTCGTACTGCCACGCGGTGGTCTGATAGTTTTGTACTCCCACCGGTCTCCAGTTTGCGATACCATCTTCTCGGTTACGTCGTCCGCGCGACCACGAATTACTGTTGTGGCTCTCCTATTTTGCGGAATGCTTGTGGGCCGATTCGAGATCGTCCACATCCTCTCCGAATCTCGAACCGCCTCAGTCGTTTCCTTTCCGAACGACCTCGACGCAGTTTTCGCCTTCGCCGTCTTCGGCGACCATCTCGAACACGGACGATTCTGGATTCTTCACGATGTAGCCGAGCAGGCTCCCGAATCCGTTGTGTTCGGGATGCAGGCCGAGGCCGCTTCCAGCACCGACCAATCCCGGCGGTTCCGTATCGAGCGTCTCCCGCCACCAATCGCCGTCGAAAAACAGGGTGGAAATCTCCATGTGTTTCACGTCGTGCGTGAAGCAGTAGCCACCCGACCGAAGGAGCGGCCAAAGATGTTCGAGGCAGGTTTCCGCGGATTCTCTGAGTCCCACGTCCAAAAAGAGGAGAACGCACGGTTGTTCGAACTCCGGCATCGTCCGGTCGAAGTATCCCTCGTGGAACGTACAGACTGAAACGTCGCCGTACCGAGCTATGTTTTCTTGAACTTCCTCTATCGGCGCACCCCACGCGTCCTCGTCGTAAGTGTGGATTTGCTCCGACTTGACGAGGACGTGTTCTCGGTCGTTTTCGTTCGGTTCCGGCATTCCCTCGAAGGAATCGAACACTTCCAGCGGTCGATTACAGAGTCCGGCGACGAGCGAGAGGTTGGCCGTACTCCCGCCCTTGTAACAGCCGCACTCGACCAAACTGCCGTCGTCCTCGTGGGGAATCGTCAGCACCTTCGTGGCGATGACGAGATGTTCGAGAAACGTCGAACCGGTCTGTATTTTCACGTTGTTCCGCGCCATCCTCGCGGCCAAGACGACCTTATCGACGAGTCCGACGCCGTACTCGGCTCCCGTTTCGGGGCGGAAGTATTCCGCGAGAACGACCGGCAAACTCGCCGCCAAGAGGGCGAACCGATATATTCGTGCGACTGACGCCACCACGCTTCGAGTGTTGTCTCCCATCTGTCGCCCTGAATTTCTCGTCACGGGATTTTGTTATGGCCCGTCAGAGTCGCGGTAAGAGGTTCCTACGCGGTGTCTCGCTCGCCGAACGAGATGTGCCAGTTCGACCGCTGGCTCAGTCGTTTGTCGCCGAGCGACCAGTTTTCGCAGTTGAGCGGAAGCGCGACGAGGCGACAGTCGAAATCCGACATCCACGATAGGGGTGGCACCGCATCGCTGATGAAGCCGAATTCGCGGAGCAGTTCGTCGGGAAGGTCTCCTTGCGTAACCGAAATGAGGTCGGAACCGGCGTACTCGCGGACGATTCGGTCGAGAAGTCGTGCGACCGCGCGACTTCTCGATTCGCTTTCGACCAGCGGAACGACGTCCGCGAGTTGCGTCACGGTTACCCCATTCGACGTCGTCCGCGTCCGTACCACGATTGCGGCGACCCCGTCGCCGCGCTCACGCGCAACGTAGGTTTCGCGTTCCCACGCGGGGCTCGAAAACCGCCAGCGATAGAACGTTTCGTCGCGGAGCGCATGAACCACATCCGGCGGTGTAGCGCGGTACAGTTCGGTGAGAATCGACGTTTCGACGCCCGAATAGCGAGTAACCGAGTGAGCCGTCGGAGTTCCCGAACCGTCCGACGGACCGTTCGTTCGGAATCGTCCCGTCCGGGAGCGATTCAGCCCGTGGAGACGACGCACGAACGGGGTCGCGAAATCGAGAAACCGCGACCGAATGCGTTTTCCGCGTCGAGCATCCCGGAAGAAGACGGACGGGTTCTGGATCCGATAGTACGTTTTTCGGTCGCCAACGATTTGCCAGCCGAGTTTGAGGTAGCCGGGCCTGGAACGCTGATTCGGGAAGTTGAAGAAAAACGCGGGTTCGCCGCCCGCGTAGTGGTCGATTGCGTGTTTCGTCATCCGGGTGAACAGCCCCCGTCGCCGATGCTCCGGATGCACCATGGTGTCCGCCGGTTGCAGTGCGAGTACCGTTTCTGAACCGGTACGCATTCGAAACGCGAGGAACGGCCGCGTACCGACGATTTCGCCGTCCTTCTCCACGACGAACACGGGGACGTGGTCGATGTAGGGATTATCCACGTACTTCCACCGAAACCAGCGTTCGCTCCGGTTTCGCCCGAAGACGGCGCGGTCGAGCGAGAGAAATCCGGACAAATCGCGCTCCTCGTACCACCGCACGACGTACCCATCTTCGGCAGTTCGATTTACTGTGGACATCTCTTCACGAACCTGCCTTCCGTAGTTTCGTACATAGTTATGCGGTGGAAGACCGGCGATTGGCCGACGCTACTGCATCCGCGAGAAGCGCCCGTCGATTGGATTATTGGTTTCCTCGTCGTGCGCACGGCAGCGGTAGACGCTCCGTTCGTTTCGGACGATATCGCGCTCCCGCAGGACGCGCAGGGCGCTGTAGAGTTCCAGATACTGAATTCCTAACGCTTCGTGTAGCTCTTCAACCGTCGCACCGCCCACAACGTGCAGATAGAGATACACCAGTTTCGTCCGCGGCGAGGGGAGGGTTGCGACGGATGCAAACCGCTGCCCGAGTCGAACGTTAACCATCAATCGAACTGTATCGCTCGCACCACTCCTTGTTATACGTCGCCTAAAAATCGGGGTCGAGGTGCTTATCTCGCCCTCGCGTTTCGTTCTCCCACTACTGCAGAACGCATGCCGTTCTCACAGGTCGAGGAACTCTTCTGCGTTTTCCCAAAGGATCTTGCGCTCGACTTCCTCGGGGAAGTCGAGTTCTTCGAACTGGTTCAACCACTTTTCGGGTCGAATCATCGGGTAGTCGGTACCGAACATCACCTTGTCTTGCAGGAGCGACTTCGCGTAGTGAAGCACCTGGTCGTCGATGTACTTCGGCAACCAACCGGAGAGGTCCATGTAGACGTTGCCCTTCTGCTGGCAGATGGCGAGCTGTTCTTGCTCCCACGGGAAGGCGGGGTGCGCGAGGAGAATCTGGAGGTCTGGATGTTCGGCGGCCACGTCGTCGATGAGCATCGGATTTCCGTACTTGATTTTCAGGCCGCGCCCGCCGGGTGCGCCCGCGCCGAGCGTCGAGTTACCGCCGTGGAAGACGACTGGAACGCCGAGGTCTTCGATGGTCGAAAACAGTTCCTCGTGTTCGGGGTCGCTCGGGTCGAAGCCCTGCGCGATTTGCTGGAATTTGAACCCGGAGAGGTCGAGGTCATTGGCGACGCGCTCCGCCTCCTCGACGCAGTCGGCCTTCAGCGGGTCGACGCTGCCGAAGCCGATGAAGAAATCATCGTACTCGTCGCGGATTTCGGCGACGTAGTCGTTCGGCACCGGCGGATTGCCGGTGTTGGTTTCCGCGTCCCAACCGAGCAGAATCGTCCGACCGATGCCCGCCTCGCGGTATTCCTCGACGAACGAATCGTAGGTGTCCGTCTCCATCTTCGCGCCGAACTTGTTCGCGGCGTCCTCCATCATTTGACCGCCAGCGTCCTCCAAGAACTCTTTCGTCGGCTGGTGGGCGTGGGTGTCGATAATTCGAGGTTCGTTCTCGTCTTCGAGGATGTCGATTGGCATAC
The DNA here is from genome assembly GCF_020700235.1 of Haladaptatus pallidirubidus. Taxonomy (GTDB): domain Archaea; phylum Halobacteriota; class Halobacteria; order Halobacteriales; family Haladaptataceae; genus Haladaptatus; species Haladaptatus pallidirubidus. The sequence continues at coordinate 3,684,095 of NZ_CP085301.1, forward strand.
GCGATAGTTCGCGCTGGGGGTGAAAAAGATAGGCTACTCGGTTCCGCCTCGCTCTAAGAAGAACCGAGAACGTATTTAGTTATTTTAATAAAAAATGCGTGAATTAAACTTATAAATTAACGCCTGTACTGTTATCGAGATGAGCGAACCCTCTGATACAACGGCTTCCAATCCATCAAAAATCGACAGGCGCTCGTACCTGAAACTGGCGAGCAGTTCGATGGTCGCCGGTGCAACTCTCGGCGGTGTCACCGCCACAGCGACCGGCTTGGCGGACTCCACTGCATCCGACCAAACCACGGACTCCGACGATTTCCAATTCGATACCGTGTACAACGTCGTCTCCGACCTCGGCATGGATCCGACCGGGGAGGAACCCATCGACGACATTCTCGATGCGAACATCCAAAGCAATACGAAGCTGGAGTTCCCGCAGGGCGAGTACCGCGTCACGGATTTCACCTTCGATTTCGGCAACGGACTCCACGACTTCGGAATGGTTGGCGTCGAATCGGGCGCAACTATCGTCCTTGACACGGAGGACGACGTGACCGGAAATTCCGGCGCGGTGTGGTTGTCGCTCGGCGGGAAGGACTCGTACAACCTTCTCTACGAAGGTCTCACGCACGACGTCGGTAGTGCGCCGGAAGCGCCGAAAATGCAGCTTATCGTCGATGATGGACTGCTCGTCCGGGACGTGCTTCACCGCGGCAGTCACGACGGGTCACAAGGGCCGTTTCTGTTCGGCGTTCGAACAACATCCGGAACCGGCCTCGTTGAGAACCTTCGTGCGCCGGACGGTGCTCCGGACGGGAGCGGCGCAGTCGGTCTCTTTGTGGAAATGAACACGACCGGCGAATTGGAGTTTCGGGACTGTCACCTCGCGGGATTCCCGAACAACGGTCTCTACCAATCGAGTAAAAGCACCGGAACCGTCCGCGTCGTCGGCGGTGAGTACCGGAACAACAACATCGCAAACGTGCGACTCGCCGGGGCGGGAAGCGAGGTTCGTGACTGTTGCGTGACCGTGGACTCGTCCCATTCCGACGACTCGTTCCCGACGAATATGCGCGGTATCTGGCTGTTCGCGTCCGATGCCACGGTCGAAAATTGCGACGTGAACCTCACCGCGGAGACGGTTAGCGACGGTGCGATTGTCGTCGTCGGAGGCGGAACGCACGAGATTCGCGACACCCGGATCCGAGTCGATACCGACGACACCGCGGCGATGTACGCCGCCGCACCGGACACGACGCCAGCGCCCGTTTCGTGTACGAACGTTCAGGTGACGGGAGACGCGAACCACACGGCGAGCGGGTATCCCGGCAGCGCCGCCCTCCGCGTGTACGGCCGCCCTGATTCCGTCTTCGATTCCTGCTGCGTGGAACAGGCGGGAACAGACCGGGACGGTGTCCTGTTGCAGTACAGCGAGAACAGTCGGGTCTCAAACTGCTCGTTCGGCGTGACCGGCGACGCCGTCGTTCTCGACAACTCCGCCGACGTCGTCCGCCAAAACAACACGACCTGCGCTGCGTCCTGCGCCGCGCCATCGTGTTCGTCATCGACCGAGTGAGAGGATACACTCGCATCTAATTGAAAAACAGCAAGCCGAAAGAGAGCAGGACGACGCTGATAACGACCGCATCAGGGACCATATCTCGTTATTTATTCGTGGAAATATAGCCCGTTCGGAAGGGTCAAACAATTCGAATAACGATTCCCCGACAAAATACACATCGCCGATTACTCTTCGCGCTTGATGAGGAACTTCATGTCGCCCTCGAAGACGACGGTGTCTTCCTGGTTGGTCATCGTGGTGTCGATGACGACGAGGCCGGAGTCCTCGCGGCTGGACAGCTCTTTCGTCTCCACGACTTCCATGTCGAGCGAAATGGTGTCATCCATCCTGACGGGCGCGGGGATGTCCATGTAGTTCATGCCGAGGAACGCGAGGACGGTGCGCTCCAAGAAACCGCAGCGGTAGACGAAACCGGTCGCAAGGGAGAACGTCATCGGGCCGTGGGCGACGCGCTCGCCGAAGTATTCGTCCTCGGCGTAATGCTTGTTCGTGTGGAGTTCTGTCCAGTCGCCCGTGAACGCCGAATGCTGAACGAAATCGTATTCGGTGACCGTTCGACCGACGCTTTCGAACGTCTGGCCTTCCTCGAAGTCCTCGAAGTAGTGGGGTTCGTAGCTGTACGCCATATCGTCACCCTCTCGGGTAGAATATAAGTAACTACTGCACTGATGCGGATTATGGCGGAGATTCCCGACGACCACCGCGAAAAAATCGCAGCCGATCCGTTCTGTGCCACGCTCGGCATCGAACTGACAAGCCTCGAACCGAGCGGTGCGCGAACCGAACTGACGATTACGGACGACCTGCTCAACTTCCACGGGACGCCGCACGGCGGTGTCGTCTACTCACTCGCGGACGCCGCCTTCGCGGCGGCGTCTAACTCCGAGGGGAATGCGGCGCTCGCACTCGAAACGAACATGTCCTATCTCGCCGCGGCAGAGGTCGGGGAAACGCTAGTCGCGGTTGCGGAACGAGAGGACGAAACGCGGCGGACTGCATCCTATCGAGTTGACGTGCGTGCCGACGGCGAGAACGCGAATGGGGAGACGATCGCCATCTTCCGGGGCCGGGTGTACAAACCGTAGCTTTCGCTTCGCCCGCTTCGACTTCACTGCATTTTGTCGGAGACGTTTGACTTCGAAAATAGCAACTCAACGCTCGCCAGCGGTCATACAATCGAACCCAGAACATCCACGCTGTGAATTTCGGAATGGGTAATCAATCCACGGGATTTATACGCTCTCGAAAACTCGCGTGGAGTATGTATGTGAGTCCCGCTCCGTGGACTCCCTCGCTATTGTGCGCGGAGAGCGGTGGCCAATCCACCCGCCGAAACGTCGTCGTTCCGCTCTTCGACGGGATGGCAACCGACAGAACGGTTGAGTTTGCCGCCTCGATCGCCGATGAGTGGGAAGGTGACGTCATCCTCGCCAATCCGGTCGTCCGACCATCAGGGACGCAGTTCGACGGTTCAGACGATTTGCTGGACGAACACCAAAAAACGGCCGAACGGGCGCTCAAAACGACTCTCGGCCCGAATACGGGCGTCGAAACGCGGGGAACTGCCCGCGTCGGTCGATCGCTCCCGTCAATCGTCGGCGAGGTGAGCCAGGACTGTTCGGCCGGAGCGGTCGTGATAGACGACCCAGGTTCGGCGACGCGGTCGAATCCGCTGGGCCGGAACGTTCCCGCGCGCCTCGCTTGCAGCGTCGATTGCGACGTTCTCACCGTCGGCGGAAGCCACGCTTCGAAAACAATTTCGTCAGTTCTCGTTCCAGTTTCGGGCGGCCCCCACTCGGGATTAGCAGTGGACGTCGCCCGATACGTCGCACAAGCACACGGCGCGTGGGTCGAACTGCTTCACGTCATCGAAACCGGTGCGGACGAGCGACGACGGGACGATGCGGAGGAGTACGTCTCCGCCGCACGCGATCGACTCGGCGAGTTCGACGACTTCGATACGTGGGTACTCGAAGCCGACGACGCTACCGACGCGATTATCGAGCAGTCGAAATATTACGACATGACGGTGATGGGTGCGCCACAAAAGGGGAGACTTCGAGAGTTCGTCTTCGGTTCGACCATCGGTGAAGTTCGCTCGTCCGCACACAACACGGTCGTTACGGTCGAACGCCCGCACGAGCGGGATTCTCTTCTCGGTCGGTGGTTGTAGTTTCGGTCGGTGCTGTAACGGAAATCGGCATTTTCGAATCGCCGATTTCCGCGCGGGTTCGGGTATTCGTTTACGTTACCGGTGGTCGTAGACGCGCTTTACCTTTCCAACCTCCGTTCGCTCGATGGCACCCGGTTCGACCACTTCAAGTTCTTCGGGCGTTACGTCGAGTACCTCGCCGAGTCGAGCCTGAATTTCTGCCTTGAGTTCCTCCGGTGAGGCCTCGAACTGCTCGTGGTACTCGACCGTAATTTTCATGCGGTCTAAGTTTCCGTCCCGCGTCAGGTCGATTCGGTAGTGCGGTGCGACGGCGTCCAGGTCAACCATCACCTCCTCGATTTGGCTCGGATAGACGTTCACGCCGCGAACGATGAGTAGGTCGTCCGCCCGACCGGTGACGTTGCCCATGCGAACCATGGTTCGCCCGCAGTCACATTGCTCGTAGTTCAGGTTGGTCATATCGCCGGTTCGATAGCGCAAAACGGGAAGGGCTTCCTTCGTCAGACTCGTGATGACGAGTTCGCCTTCCTCACCTTCCGGAAGCGGTTCGCCCGTGGTCGGGTCGATGATTTCGGGATAGAAGTGGTCTTCCCAGATGTGTAGGCCGTCCTGCACGTCGGCACATTCGATGGAAACCCCCGGGCCGATGATTTCTGAGAGGCCATACACGTCCACCGCGGTCACGTCGAGCGCCGCTTCGATTTCCTCGCGCATCGGGTCGGTGAACGGTTCCGCGCCGATGACGACCGTCGAAAGCGGAAGGTCTCGGGGGTCGATACCCCGTTCTTCCGCGGCCTCCGCGAGGTAGAGGCAGTACGAGGGCGTGCAGGAAAGCACGTCGCTCTCCAAATCCTGAAGCATATCGATTTGCCGGGCGGTGTTTCCGCCACCGACCGGAATCACGCAGGCACCGAGTTCCTGTACTCCGTCGTGGAATCCGAGCCCCCCCGTGAACAAGCCGTAACCGTAGGCGTTCTGCACCACGTGTTTCGGTTTGACGCCCGCTGCGGCGAGCGACCGGGCCATCACCTCGCGCCAGACGCCGAGGTCGTCTTCCGTGTAAGAGACGATTTTTGGCTTTCCGGTCGTCCCTGACGAGGCGTGAATCCGGTGAATATCCTCGCGCGGAACCGCGAACATCCCGTCCGGGTAGTTGTCGCGGAAGTCCTCTTTCGTGGTGAACGGAAGCTTCGAGATGTCCTCCACGCTCTCCACGTCGTCCGGCGAAACCCCCGCCTCGTCCAACACGTTTCGGTAGAAGGAAACGTTCTCGTAGGCGTGTTCGACCGTTTCGACGAGTCGGCCATCCTGCAATGCCCGTAGCTCATCGCGTGACGCCGCTTCGGTGTCACTGTATACCATGCTGGTCGGTGCTTCGAAGAGCGACGGGAAAACTGTTTCTCGATTCTTGGCTGAACATTTATTTTGGTTGACGTTGCATTTCGATTGGATGGCAACAGTTTCGGAGCGGTTTTTGTGGGGTCGACAGGAGGGGAGGGTGCGCCACTGGTCGGTGTTCGTCGGGGGATTCGCAGGGGTGGTCTCGGCACTTTTCCTCGTGGTACTGCTCGGAAGCGGGTCGGGGTCGCGTCTCGCCTACGACTTCCTGCTTCCCGTATCGCTGTTTTACGCGCCGCCGATGATTTCCGCGATTAGCACGTTTCGCGGCGGTGGTCTGCTCGCCAGCCTCGCCGTCGGCGTCGTTCCGGCGGTGTCGTTCGGCGTCGTGTCCGTAGTTCGGCAGTTGGTGACCGGCGTTTCGTCCGCGGACGCGCCACTCTGGGCGCTCGTGCTGGGGTTCGGACTAATTGGGGTCGCCGGATCGATAGCTGGATTTCTGACTGGACGGGTCATTTTGCGGTTCGTTGAAGGGTGACATTCGGGAGTCGATATTCGGTAATTCGGAAGGAACTGTGATGAGCTGTGAATGATTTAGATTGGTGTCGAGGTGCTGTTAGCAGTTGCCGACACCAACGAAACCACCACGACGAATCCAGTAGTACGCGATTGAAACACGGTAGCTTGTCGGAAGCAAATCACACCAACACATGACCGCAACCGCGGGCCACACACCTCCCCAACCGACTGCGCTTCTCACTCCCTGCGGTCGTTGCGATGCTCATCCCTCGCACGACTCCAGCATGCCTTCACGTCCGAGGTTCCGCACCAAAGCCGCGCGAGGGACGAGCGAAGCGAGTACGATTGGAGAGGTATGTGGCTTGCGGTGGCGGTATATTTGGAGTCGTGACTTGCTCCCGGACAATCCTCCACCGGTGTAAATCGCGTCCTCTTAATTCGAACCACTCCGTCGAGACCCACCGAATCATACCGACACGGAAAACACGAAACAAAGCACTCCAACTGTCTCCCGATGGTTTTAAACAGATGAACGACCCGATATAACATATCAATGGCTTTCGAGGACCTGCTAAGCGACCCGGTGATTCAGAAGTACCTCCACGAACTGGTCGGGCCGAAGGGCATGCCGGTTGCCGCCGCGCCGCCGGACGGCGAGGTCACCGACGAGGAACTCGCAGAGGAACTCGACCTCGAACTCAACGACGTTCGCAGGGCACTGTTCATCCTCTACGAGAACGACCTTGCGACGTATCGCCGACTACGCGACGAGGATTCGGGCTGGCTCACCTATCTGTGGACCTTCGAGTACGACAAGATTCCGGAGAATCTGGAGGAGGAGATGCACCGCCTGCTCGACGCGCTGGAACAGCGCCAAGAGTACGAACGAAACCACGAGTTCTACCTCTGTGAAATCTGCTCTCTGCGATTCGAGTTCGGCGAAGCGATGGATTTCGGCTTCGAGTGTCCCGAATGCGGCTCGCCGCTCGAATCCATGGAGAACTCCATGCTCGTCACGTCGATGGAAGAACGAATCGAGGAACTCGAACGGGAACTTAATGTCGAGGTACTCGGTGCATAATGGTCGTTCTCGCAACCAAAGTGTACGTCAGCGGTGAGGCGAAACGCCGGGCGCTCGACGGACTCGAATCACTCATCGGCAACGCCCTTGGCGACTTGGACGTGGAGTACGACATCGGCGTCCGTCACGACGATTTCGTCTCGGTGACGGTCGAGGGGGAGGACGAAGTCGTCGCCCGAAACGTCCTCGGCGAGGAGTGGGGTGAGGTGACGCCGAACCTCCGCGAAGGAGACGTGTACGTCGGAACGCTCGAATCGTGGGACGACGACGGCTTCGTCCTCGACGCCGGGCAGGACGTTCGGATTCCGGCGTCCGAACTCGGACTGGGTCCCGGCAAACCCGAACAGATTATCGAACGATTCGGGCTGGTACAACACCTCCCGATGCGGTTCGTCTACGGCGGCGAGGACGACCCGTCCCGCCTCGCCGACGAGGAGCGCGACCGCCTGTTCGATTGGACGCGCGGCAACGGTCGAGTGAACGTCAACAGCGCGACCCGCGGCGAGGTTCGCGCGACGGTCAATCGCGCTGGACACGCCCAAGACATCGTGACGGTCGAACGCCTCGGCGTGCTGGAGCAGAGCATCATCTGTACGGAAAACACCGACCCGCCGGGACTGCTCTCCAGCATCGGGGGCTACATCCCCGCGGAGATCCGTTGCGTAATTCCATGAATCGACGCCTCGTCCTCGCATTCGGTCTGTTCGCTCTTCTCGCCATCAGCGCGGGCTGTACGTCGATTTTCGGCTCCGGAAGCATAAGCGACGACCAACTCGGGAAAGAGGCGTCGTACGACTGGAACACGGAGCAGAACGTCACCTACAACGTGACCAGCGACCAGTACCGAGCTATCTACGAGATGGACGGGAAGACGACGCTCGAAATTCACCAGGAAGAGGCGCTCGGCGAGCGCGCACCCGTCGAAATTTCGTCGGTACAGTTTCAGTACCCGAACGGAACGGTCGCAGGACACGAACAGATTCGAGTGAAAAAGACGAAAGAACAGACCATCATCACGCCGCCCCAGGGCGAGGGCAAACTGGCGTACACAGCGCCACGACAGGGGAAGACGTTCGCCGTTCCGACTCATCTGAACGATCAAACCTACGAGGTTATCATTCCAAAGGGAATGCGCGTCGATATGTTTCTGTTGAGCGACGTTCGTCCCGGTAGTTACTCGACGGAGATTCAGGACGGGCGCGTCCACGTCATCTGGGACCAACCGGTTGACGCGGATAACATCTCGGTTCGCTACTACCTCGCTCGTGATAAGTTCCTCTTCGGCGGCGTGGTCGGCATCGCGCTGGTGGCCGGATTGGTCGGACTCGCGTACTTCCGACTCCAGATTCGGGAACTCGAACGGAAGCGCGAAGAAATGGGCTTGAACACGGACATCACGGACGACGACTTCGGCGGCGGGCCGCCGCCAGGAATGCGATAGGCGGGTGTCGGTTGAGGGACGGCGGCGACGAGCGAGAAACGACGGGACGGGAGATGCAGTAGGGCTTTTCTTCATCGGGCCACACGATTCGATATGAAAATCGCGCTGATTTCCGTCGGAGACGAAATTCTTTCCGGCGACACCGTCAACACGAATGCGGCATGGTTGGGCGAGCGTTTGACCGAGCGCGGCGTCTCGGTCGAACGGGTACACGTCGTCCCCGACCGCGTGGCCGACATCGCCCGCGTGGTGAACGAATCGCTGGCCGAGTACGACGCCGTCATCGTGACGGGCGGACTCGGCCCGACGCACGACGATTTGACGATGGAGGGTGTCGCCGCCGCTGTCGGTGTTCCGGTCGAAGAGCACGCGGAGGCAGTCGAGTGGATAGAGAATCATTCGGACTACTCGCATGCCGACCTCGTTTCCGGGACGACCAATCTCCCGAAAGGGTCCCGAATGCTTCCGAACGAAGTCGGCGTCGCGCCCGGCGCGGAAATCAAGGACATCTACATCCTTCCTGGCGTGCCGGAGGAGATGAAGGCGATGTTCGAGCTCGTCGCCGACGAGTTCGACGGCGATCCGTATTTCAGACAGGTCGTTCCGGCGGACGAACCCGAAAGCGCGCTCATCGACCGATTCGAAGAACTACAGGAACGATTCGACGTGAAAGTGGGTAGCTATCCGGGCGACCACGTTCGCGTCAAAATCGAGGGGTCGGACGAAGAAATCGTGCAGAGCGCCGCCGGGTGGCTCCGCGAGCGGGTCGAACGACCCTGAAAACGGTTCGTTCGTCTATCGATAGAAGTACGCCATCCACGCGGCGACCGAGCCGATTGCGGCGACGAGAACGGCGATGCTGACGGCTTCGGTGGGAAACGTTGCGAGCGGAGCGAGGTCTGCGACTGGAATCATGTGCGGCGGTTGTCGGCGCTCTCTCTTAAGGTTTGAGAACTGTCCTCAGGACTGCTCGATTCGTCCCGATTTGTACTTACGATTATTTATGACGGCTATAAATAGTTTACCAGTACGCTCGATATATTTGCCATTTTGCAGGAGTACAAAACAGGCCCGTTAACGGCTGCGTTCGTTGCAGTCGGGCACTCGGTTTCTATCTCAGCGGACAATTCGATTATCCGCTGGCAACTGCGGAAGGATTTCTTGCGCTCGGATTCTTCTGGCCGCTTTTTTACTGTTACCGGCGGACTTCTGCCGCGGCGTAATTCGAGACGAATCGAACGCTTTCGCGAAAGCCACTACACTTATTGAAACGCTTGCTGGATTCGATTGCGGTGGGGAACGATGTTTTACCACGACAATGGGAAACTCCAGTACACAGTCGAAGTAGAGGAACCGAACCCGGAGTTTGCGAAGATGCTCCAGCAGGCCATCGGCGGCGTGGAGGGGGAGATGCGGGTAGCACTGCAGTACCTGTTTCAGGCGTGGGCGCTTCCGCAGAAACACAGCGAATACCGCCACGCGCTGTTGGAAACCGCCGCGGAGGAACTCGGACACATAGAAATGCTGGCGACGGCGGTTGCGAAGAATCTCGAAGGTGCGCCGGTCGAACTGCGCAATCAGATGGGACAGGACAACGCCGTCTCGGCGGCGATGAACGGGATGCAACCCCGACAGGTGCTTTCGTCCGGCCTGCACGCGATGCCCGTCGATAGCAACGGTGTCCCGTTCAACGGAAGTTGTATCGTCGCGAGCGGCAACCTCGTGGCGGACATGTACGCCAACGTGATGGCCGAATCGACCGGACGACTGCTCGCCACGCGACTGTGGGAGATGACCGATGACGACGGGATGAAGGACATGCTGTCGTACCTCATCGCGCGGGACACGATGCACCAGAATCAGTGGCTCGCGCTTCTACAGGATTTGGGCGACCCGGAAGACATGTTCGACCACCTGCCGGTTCCGGACAGTTTCCCGGACGAGATGGAACATCAGGAGTTCAACTACTCGTTCATGTCCACCGACATCAACGAACCGGACGACCCCCAACAGCCGTGGACACAGGGTGAATCGGTGGACGGCGAAGGGTCGTTTTCGTTCATCCGAGAACAAAACCTCGACGGAATGGAACCGGACCTCCAACCGCCGAACGAGAAGGCGCACAACGAAGTGAAAGAGAGCGACGACTAACGGGCGAGACAGGACCTATTTCGCCACTGCCCACACGCCTTTTATTCGCGCCGCCCAACCCACAGCCATGCGAATCGGCGTGGTCGTCAATCCCATCGCTGGCATGGGTGGGCGAGTCGGCCTGAAGGGAACAGACGGAAAAGTCGCGCAAGCGCGGGAGCGCGGGGCAAAACAACGCGCGCCGGACAGGGCGGAGGCCGCCCTGTCCGCGCTCAAGGAACGGGCCCCCGAGGCAGAAATCCTGACCTACGCCGACGAGATGGGTGCCGAAGAAGCACGACGCGCTGGATTCGACCCGGAAATCGTCGGCGAACCGTCGAAGGACGACGGGGAGAACGAAACGAGCGCAGAGGACACCCGCGAGGCGGTTCGCCGACTCGCGGCGGAAAACGTCGATTTAATTCTGTTCGTCGGCGGGGACGGAACCGCGGTCGATGTCGCCGAAACGCTCTCGGAGACGGATGCGGAAATCCCGATGCTCGGCGTGCCCGCCGGGGTGAAAATATACTCGTCCGTGTTCGCGGTTACGCCAGAGGCGGCGGGGCGAGTCGCCGCCGGATTCGACCGCACGGAGGAGCGCGAGGTGAACGACATCGACGAGGACGCCTACCGCGAGGGCGAGGTTCGTGCCGAACTGCGAGCGATTGCGCGCGTTCCCGTGGCGGAATCGCTCCAATCGAGCAAACAACTCGGCGGCGGAACCGTCGAAAGCCTCGCCGCCGGGGTCGCCGACGAAGTCGAGGACGGCGCAACCTACGTTCTCGGGCCGGGAAGCACCGTCGGGGCGATAAAATCCCAACTCGGATTCAACGGGTCGCCACTCGGCGTGGACGTGTGGCGCGACGGCGAGGTACTGACCCGCGACGCCAGCGAAACGGAAATCCTGTCCGCCCTCGGGGAGCGAAACGTAATCATTGTCTCGCCGATTGGCGGGCAGGGATTTATCTTCGGGCGGGGAAACCACCAGATTTCGCCCGCCGTGATTCGCCAGTCCGGGGTAGAAGTCGTCGCCTCGAAGACGAAACTCGACGACATCGGCGTCCTACACGTCGATACCGGTGACGAATCCGCGAACGAATCTCTGCGCGGATGGCGAAAGGTACGCGTCGGACGGTTCGAACGTCGGATGATGAAAGTCGAATGAATTTTTAATCTCTCCGCGTGAATGTACGAATCAAGACAGTTGTTGGCATATGGCGACATTTAAGGTTTGGTGGAGAAATTAAAGGACATGGAAACACGGAAGGTTCAGCGATTGGGGCCATCGACGTTGGCGATGACCCTTCCCGCGGAGTGGGCACAGGAACACGGAGTCGAAAAGGGCGACGAAGTGTCTCTTCGAATCAGCGGAAAAGGGTCGCTCACCGTTCTGCCGGAGTCCGCCCACGACGACGAGGCGGAAGCGACGATTCACACGGAACAGTTGGACGCTGGCGCGGTCGAGCGCGCAATCGTCGCGCAGTACGTTCTCGGGCGACGCGTCATCCACGTCGTCAGCGAAGACACGCTCGAAAGCAGCCACATCAACGCCGTTTACAAGGCTGAAACGCAGTTGATGGGACTCGGCGTCATCGAGGAGACGCCCGAAAGCATCGCCATCCGATGTTCGGTTGACCCGGAGGATTTCGACTTGGACAACCTGCTGGAGCGACTGGAGAACACGGGCAGCACCATGCGCGGCGAGGCGGTAAAGGCGCTGGCCCACGGTAACCCAGACCTCGCACAGCGGGCGTTGAACCGCGAGCGACAAGCGAACAAGATTTTCGTCCTCCTCCTTCGTCTCATTTTCACGGCGCACGAAAACCCGACGCTCGCTCGCGCAGTCGGATTGGACAGCGGTTTCCCGCTCATCGGTTATCGCTCGATTGCGAAAAATCTCGAACTGACCGCGGACAACGCCGAGGATATCGCGGACATCGTCCTCGAAGCGAACGGGCATACGCTCGAAGTCGATACTGGCACGATGCGGCGAATCCGCGAGTTCACCGACCAGGTGGATGATATGACCGCGCTGGCGGTACAGGCCGCGGTCGAGCGGGACTACGATATGACGCTCGAAGTTCGGCGGAAGTTCCACGAACTCGGGGACCGGGAATCGGACATCCTCTCCGACCTCCCCGAAATGTCGAACGACGACCTCCTGCAAGTTCGGGACGTGCTCGTCAGTCTCCAGCAGACCGCCCAGTACGCCATGCGAAATGCGGAAATCGCGGCGAATTTGGCGCTGAACGAAGAGAGCGAACACACGACTATCAATTGAACGCTGTGTGGTGACTCGTTTTTTGCCGATTGTTTCGATGAGTGGAACGAGTTTTCAGTCTGCTCCCACCTCGGCGTTTCCGTCGGACCCACCGACACCGGATTCTTCGGCCTCCTTTTCCGCGGTCAGCGGATTGTGCAGGGAAATCCGGCACGGGAAGTCGGGATGCTCCGCGAAGTGACGAACCAGCAGGTGTCGGCGAGACCCCGTGATTCCGGTTCGCCCCACGTCTTCCGCGGAAAATTCGTCCGGCAGGCGGTCGAACAGTCGTGCCATCGCATCGAAGCTTTGGAACACCTTGGCGTTCCCTGCCGAGTCGGCACCTCTCCGAGACACCTCGTAGCTCCCGTCCTCGCGGAAGGTTCCCGCGGTGCGGAAGAACTCTTGGCGCTCCGTCAACGCATCGCCGACGGCGTCTTGCAGTTGCGTCGCTGTTTCGCGCGACAGTTCGTAGTCCTGTCCGTCGATGGCCAGTACAATCGATTCACCGTCTCTCGTTGCCGTTACAGCACTCTCATCGCCCGAGAAGAACTCGACCAGGAGAGTGAGTACTCCGTGGCATACGCAGACATGGTTGGGCCAATATAAAAACTCTGTCGGTGGCGGGAATATTCAGCGATGGTCGGTTCTTCAGTACTGGTCGGCGCGTCAGCGACCGTCAAACAATTCGACAGCGAGCAGTGTTCCGAGGAGTCCGCCGTCGTCCGTGGTCGTCTCGTCGTCGGTCTCCACGGTGGTGGTTCCGTCACCTGATTCCGAAGTCGGCGTCGTCCCGGTCGTTTCCTCGACGGTTTCCGTTTCGTCGGTCGGTTCACCGTCAGTCGTCTTCCTGGTCGTCGAACCGGGCGCAGGATTCACGTCGTCCAACGCACCCTCCGCCGAGTCGTTCTGGAAGATTTCCGTTTCGATCTGTCGCTCGTAGGTCATCGAGCGAAGCGGCACGCGAACCGTGTCGCCGGTCGGTAGGTCGATTTTCGCGTGGAACTCGATTTGCAGCTCAGTCACTTGGTCGTTTTCGAGGTGACTCACCCACCAGTCGTCGAGTTGCTGGTTCCGGATGTTTGCTTGCAATCGAAGCGTTTTTTCGGATTTCGCCGGGATCGTGTACGGCTGTGCGGTCGTTCCGTTCCCAACCGGAACGTCGTTCATCGTCATCTCGTAGCCGATTTCCGAAATCGTGTAGGGGATCGATTTTGGGTTGTACGCCCGCATTCGCAGTTGAATCGGTGTCCGTTCCTGTGTCACTGAACCCCAATTCGCGCCCGTCTCGTTCACGTACAATACCGGGTCGGAGACAAACGGGGCGCTCGCGTTCACCGGGCGCGTTTCGGTCGAGTTGAACTGCCCGATAATGTCCGTCTCGATTTCGTCCTCGTACGGCACGCGTACGGAGCGACCGACGGCGGACGAGCGAACCTCGGACTGAATCCGGAGCGTCGTCTGTTCGTCGTTCCGGATGTGAGTGACCCACCACGCCGGAATCTTTCGATTCTGCATCTGCGTCGAGAACCCGAGCGTCGTCTCCCCCCGGTCGAGCGCGATATTCGAGCGGTGGCCGCTCGCCATCTCCACGTCGTTCATCTCGACGGTGTAGTCAACCGAAGTGTTGCCGACCTGAACGCTGAATGGATTCGGGTTGTCCACGACGAGCGCCGTTCCGATTTCCGTTCGTTCGTTCGTTACGTCGCCGAACTCGTTGTCCACGCCGGAGACGCGCGGTGCGCCGAGAACGCCGGTAAACACCGCGCCCCCGACGAGTACGACGACGAAAAACAGGGCGAGAAATCCTCGCTTTCCAACCGGTAATACCGACTTGAGTTTCTCCGCGACCATATGCGGTTCCTGCGGAGTGACACCAAAAACTTCCCGACTTGTCTCTCTGTCAATAACGGAATTGCACGCGAGTAGAATGAACTAAGTCAGCCCTCCCGCAAAGAGGACATATGGCAGGAAATCAGGTAGTTTCGACGGATATGGGTGTTGGTCTCTCCGTGCTGTTCACGCTCGTCGCGTTTGTGTGTGCGGGGGTAACATTTGTCACACCGGGGACGGAAACCGCCGCATGGGGTTTCGCCGCGGCCATCATCGCCGGTATCCTCGCAGTATCCGCGAGCCACGCCTACTCGAACTGACGCGAAATCAGCACTTGTTCTGTAGGGGATAATGGTTAAGGCCATCTGGCACGTATTGGTGGTGAGGATGACTGAGTTCACCAACGAGGAACAGCGTATCCTCGAATTCCTACGCGACAGCGTGTCGGGCGGTGAGCGCTATTTCCGCGCGAAAAACATCGCCAAACACCTCGGCCTCTCATCCAAGCAGGTGGGGTCTCGGCTGCCGAAACTTGCCGAGAAGTCCGACGACGTAGACATCGAGAAATGGGGGCGCGCTCGTTCGACGACGTGGAAAGTTAGCCCGAACTAAGTGGCTGGCTTTTTACCACCACAGCCCAATTCTAGCGTATGACTGTCCGGGTAGAGCGGACGTTCGAACTCTCGGTTCCTCCCGAGGACGTGTGGGAGTTCCTCGCCGACCCGAAGCGCCGAGCCAGTGCTATCAGCGTCGTCGCGGACTACGACGCGCACGAAGGCCATCGCGCGACGTGGCACATCGAACTTCCAATCCCGTTCGTGAACAAAACGATTCCAGTGGAGACGGAGGATGTTGCGCGCGAGGAACCGCGATACGTAAAGTTCGTCGGGCGCTCGTCGGCCCTTCGCGTTACCGGTGAGCACGAAATCGAACCGACGGGAAAGGGGTGTCGGCTCATCAACCGCTTCGTCGTCGATGGGCGCGTTCCCGGTATCGAACGCTACTTCAAGAAACATTTGGACGACGAACTGCAAAACTTAGAAGAAAAACTTCGTGAGGAGGTTGGCGTAACCACATGAGGCTCGCGCTCGCACAAATCGAAATCGAGGGCGGCGATGTCGAGTCGAACCGCAAGCGCGCCGCGGACGCCATCGAATCCGCGGCGGAACGGGACGCCGACCTCGTTTCCCTCCCCGAGATTTTCAACGTCGGCTACTTCGCGTTCGAAACCTACCAGCGAAACGCGGAGGCGCTCGACGGTCCGACGCTCACACAAATCAGTTCCCTCGCGGACGAACACGATATTGGCGTCCTCGCGGGGAGCATCGTCGAAGATCTGTCCTTAACGGACGGCGAGACCCCCGCCGAAGAGGGGCTTGCGAACACTTCCGTCTTTTTCGACCGTGACGGAAACCGGCGAGCGGTGTACCGGAAACACCACCTGTTCGGCTACGAATCCGCCGAAGCCGAGATGTTGGTTCCCGGCGAATCGCTCGGTATCGTCGAGTTCGAGGACGTAACTATCGGAATGACGACCTGCTACGACCTGCGTTTTCCCGAACTGTACCGCGATATTGCGGAGGCGGGCGCAACCCTCGTCCTCGTTCCGAGCGCCTGGCCCTACCCTCGCGTCGAGCACTGGAAAGTGCTCTCTCGGGCGCGGGCCATCGAAAATCAGTGCTTCCTCGCCACCGTCAACGGCTCCGGTTCCTACGAGGACGCGACTCTCCTCGGTCGTTCCACGGTGTACGACCCGTGGGGAACACCGCTTGCGAGTACGGGTGACGAACCGGAAATCGTCGTCAGGGACATCGACCCGACGCGCGTTTCGAAGATTCGGGAAGAGTTCCCGGCGTGGCACGATAGACGTCGCTAGGCGAACGAAAAAACAAAAGATGGGTTGATTTACAAGTCGATTGCGTGACCGTCCGACAGTGTTTCGGGCACGCTGTGGTGATAAGTCATCGCACCGGAGGAGATGACGACTTTAATCGTAAACTCCTCGCGCTCCTGCAAACCACCCGTTATCTGTTCCGTGTCGAGAACGATACGGAATCTATCTTTCTTGCTGACGAGGACGGGGAGGGAGTCTTCCTCGTCCCGAATTTTTTCGAGACCGAACTGCGTATCGTTTGCTTCACTTCCCATGGTCATGATTTGGGCGCCGTCCGGGCCGAGCCACTCGAGGGTGGCCTGTGACAGGTTGATGTCGCCCGCACCGGAGCCTTTCATCACGGTCATGTTGACGTAATCGACCTCGTGTGACTTGTCGGCCGAATCGTAGGTGACGTTCCCCATGGTGCTTACCACGTGGACGTGATCTGTCACCTGTGCGCTACTCTCTTGACCGGTTTGTTCGGCTTTCGATTGGAGAAAGCCCGCCGTATTGATGAGGACGCCTGCGGCGATTGCGGCGACCAACACCATTGCGATGAACACGATGAGCGTTCCAATACCGACCTGACCTCGGTTCGAACGCCGGTCGTCTGTGTCTTTTTTGTTCATTTTTATTTTATGACTATTTTAATTGATATCTTGCCAGTTCAGTAGTGATACAGTTAGCCCGGTTTCGTATTAAATCCCACAGACGGTTATCATGTCTGAGAATAGTATATAGTAAATAATTTGATATCAATCGATAGGAACCGAACAAAAGACGGCGTCATCACTCGTCTCTCCTACTAATGTCGGGGATCCGCAAACCGTAACTTAGTCAGCCTGAGGTGCAACCGCTTCGCGCTCAGTCGCACGCATCTCCGTCGTTATCGCGTTGGACAGTGCAAAAACAGCGGCTTTGTGGTCAGTTTTCGATTTGTGGATGGACGTCGGTCGTACCCCAAGAGATTCATAATCGTCCAGTGTAATCGGTTCTCCGGTTTTCTTCTCGAAATGATTCCCGACCTCTGCAAGCAGGCCGTGAAGGTGGATGAGCTCCTGCTTCTTCATAAGCATCGCTGAGTAACAGTTGCAGGGTTATATTATTATCTTGAGTGCCGTTAGCACGCCTTACAGTCAACATTTCGGGAGTTTCGCTTCCGTATCGCACTGGTACGCAGTCATTGTAACCGACCATTACCGTCACGATTGGCGATTACGAGGAATCAATTCTCCTTCGATCAGAAACGCTAGGGATTACTTGTTACTACTCGTCGCGAAGTCAGTCGAGAATGATTTGTGGAAAAGTCAGTCGAGAATGATTTGTGGAAAACTGTTCTCCCGCGTGGCGCACCAATAAGCAGTACTTACTGAAGTTGTTTGAGCGTGTTCAAATCGCTCTCGGTTCGTGTGAACTCAGACGTTCGTCGCGTCGCATGGCAGTTCGGGCAGTGGAACTGCTTGTCGGGAGTCGGCAAGTCGTCAGGGCTTGACTCCCAGTGTTTTCCGCATTCCGGACACAGCAATCGAACGTACGTTTCCACCATATCCCGCCTATCGAGTGGTAAGGAGAAAAATCTTGTTGGCGATGCCGTGAAAGAGAGCAGTCGCTGGCCGTCTGCTACGCCACACGGTTTCGTCTTAGAGCCGTTGGAGGTTCGTCGCTCGTGGTCCTTTGTCCGCCTGTTCGATGTCGAATTCGACTTCTTGTCCTTCCTCTAAATCCGGCCCGCCGATATCCTCCATGTGGAAGAATACGTCGTCGTCCGCGTCGTCAGTCTCGATAAAACCGTAACCGCCGGTATCGTTGAAGAACGTGACCGTACCTTGCGCCATTGCAGGTGAACAGAGCGGTGTGATGAAGATAAGAATTGCGGCTAATGGTACTACACTTCCACCGACTCTTTCACATCGTCTCCCGACCGAGTCCACCGCCGAAACATATAAGTTCCAAGGTGCAAAAATATATTTTAGAGATGTCTAAAACTGTCTTCGTCTCCGCGGAGGGGGCGTATATCTGATGAATGAACTACTAGAAGTGTTTCTGGCGTCGGTTCGTGATGGCTACGTCCAAGTGAGCGCGTTCGTCGCAGTCACAGTTCTCCTGTTTGGCCTCATCCAGTACCGAACGAGCGGTGCGCTAGTCGAACGATTGTCCGAAAACGAGCGGCTGCAACCGCTTTTTGGCGCGCTCATGGGACTCACACCCGGCTGTGGCGGCGCTATCGTCATGATGCCGTTGTACGTCCGCGGCACGGTTAGTTTCGGAACCGTCGTCGCCACGCTCATCGCGACGGCTGGCGACTCCGCCTTCGTCATCCTCGCGCTGGCACCGAAAGCCGGACTGTACGCGTACAGTATCGCACTCGCTGCCGCCATCGTCTCCGGCTACGCCATCGACCGGTTCGGCATGGGTGTCGGACGCGTCGATAACGCTGTGGCTACCATCAGCAACACGGCGACCGACGGCGGCGTCGTCAGCGCAAGTCGCGGCGGCAACCCGGCCCACGAGTACGATGCGGGCTGCGAAACGTCTACCGCGCGAGAATCGTCCATTCTGACACCCCTCAGCCACGCAGTTCACGCTCTCTGGTGGGTGTCCGCGAGTATCGCGCTCGCACTAGGTGTCATCTACCTCGCCGCGGGCGCACCCGAGGTTCCACTGGAACTCGGCACCTCCTTTGCAGGAGCATTCACGGTCGTCGGAATTGTGGGAACAACCGCGTCGTTTTACATCTACTTCGTCGGCCGACACTACCTCGGTGATGGCCATATCGGCCGCGCTCGAGACACGTTCGCTAACATCTACGAAACGCTCGTCCACGCGGCACAGGAGACGAGTTTCGTCACCGTTTGGGTGCTCACGGCGTACCTGCTGTACGAGTACTCCGTCCTCCTGTTCAACATCAACGTCGGCGAACTCGCCGCCGCCGCTGGCCTGCTCGCGCCCGTCGCTGGCGCGGCGCTCGGACTGATTCCGGGCTGTGGCCCGCAAATCGTGTTGGCGAGTGTGTACGCGGAAGGCGGGATTCCGTTTTCCGCGCTCACCGCGAACGCCATCAGCCAGGACGGCGACGCGCTGTTCCCGCTCATTGCCATCGACAAAAAGGCCGCAATCGTCGCGTCGGTTTACACGACCATCCCTGCGCTCATCGTCGGTATCGGGTTGCACGTGCTGTTTGACCTCGGTTCGGCGACCGGATTCGGCGTCATCGGGTAGCGCGAAAAGGCTGGTATGATCGGAGTCAGCTAACTGAACGATGAACTGTCCGGCGATTTCTTTGACCTCTTCCATCGTCTTCGCCTTGTCGAAGGCGTCTAGGTACGGCGAGACGCCGTTGAGCGCGTTGAACGACGTCGGGTGACCGCGCTTCGACGCTGTGGATGGTCACTGCCGCCGCCAGGATGTCCTTGTTCTCGATGGACGGTGTCGCACCGGCGTACGCCGCCACGCCTGTGTTTTCTCCGGAGCTGCCGCCGTCGCTATCGCCGCCGTGGTCGTCCGCGCCGACGATACCGATACCTGCTCTCGTCAATTCCACAGCCCCGATAGCCGCCGACCCTGCGAGAAGGTTACGTTATTAATGACTAGCTCATCGCATCGCAAGGTGCCTATCTCCCGATAGAAACAGAAAATCAGTCCCACGTCGCCCACAGGAGGAACGATAGGGCGAAAAACTCCAACACGTGAAGCGCGAGCATCGCGTGCCAGGCCACGGGCGGCACCGCGGTTGCGAACCAAGCGGCACGCATCTGATCCCAGGTGTACACGTAGAACGCCAGCGCGTTTTCGCCGAGCAAGAGGAGTGCGAACACCGACAGGCCGAGCGTCTGCTTCGAGCGGAACTGCATGTAGTTCCGGAGCCAAACGTAGCTCAGGCCGAGGAGCAACAGCACGTTCAGTGCCGTTGAAACCCGCGCTACGTCTATCCAGAGGCCCATCTGTTCCTCCCTTGTGATCGGTGACGGTTATATGCTTTCCCAGATTCAACCATACTTTACTCCACCTGTTCTATGATTTCCTCGACGATGTCCCAGTGCTGGCGGGTGTGCTCCGTGAGCAAGTATACTGCGCCGTAGTCGTCCCCGCTGTTCTCGATAATGTCGTTGTCCATCAGTACGTCGAGGTGATGGCGAACCGTCTTGTAGTCCAGGTCTAACGCCTCGGCCAGTTGATTGGCGTTCCGGGGACGTTCATCCAGCGCGCGAATCAGGCGGACGCGATTGGCACCGCCGCGCGTACCGGTGAGTACGTACCACAGGACACCCTCCATCACCGCCAACCGACACACCCCGGACACGTAAGCGCATCGCCCAACTAAACGGTGAAGAGATGGCCGTCTCTGGGCACGTCGAACAGACCGATTCGCGCTCCAGCGTCCAACCACGCGTGCCCGTAAGAAAACGATGCGAGTGCGTTCACGAGGTCGTCGTCGTCTCGGAAATGTCGCCCGTCTTCGAGATACGATCGGGCCATCTCTTGACAGTCCGCCGCCGCCTCGCCCATCGGCGTGTCGGCCGCTGGAGCTATTTCCGCGGCGTCGAGCGCCTCCAATAGGAGGCGCTCGTAGCGGTTCGTCTTCTCCACGATGTCTGCGCCCATGCACGACCCCTGGAAGGGGGCGAACGTAAGACCTTCGAGGTGTCTCCTCGACCGGGCGTAACGTGCCTAGTGAACGAACTCACCCGAGTGTCGAAACCGGAAACGACCGAAGACAGCGCAAGCTAAATACAGCGCGAACTGTGATATTGCACCATGAGCGAACACTCTCACGTCGAGATTTACACGAAGGAGAATTGCCCCTACTGCGACAAGGCGAAAGATCTCTTCGACGAGAAAGGAATCGAGTACGAAACGTACAACGTGACCGGCGACGACGACCGCTTCTCCGAGATGGTCGAACGCGCCGACGGGCGCAAGACGGCGCCCGAAGTGTTCATCGACGACGAACTTATCGGCGGATGGGATGAGACGAGCGCGCTGGAGGAAACGGGCGAACTGGACGAAAAACTCGGTATCGCGTCGCCGGATGCCGGAGATGAAACGACTCCCGAACACCGGACGCTCATCGTCTCCGGGAGCGGGATTGCGGGACTGACCGCCGCAATCTACGCGGCACGCGGGAACAACGACCCACTCGTCCTCCAAGGCGACGAACCGGGCGGCCAGTTGACTCTCACGACGGATGTAGAGAACTACCCCGGATTTCCGGACGGCATCAGCGGCCCGGAACTCATCAACAACATGCAGGAGCAAGCCGAGCGGTTCGGGGCCGAAGTGAAGACGGGCATCATCGAGAACGTTGACGACACGTCCCGCCCGTTCCGCGTCGAACTCTCGAACGGCGACGTGTACACAACTGACGCGCTCATCGCGGCCAGCGGTGCGAGCGCCAGAACCCTCTCGATTCCGGGGGAAGACGACCTGATGGGCTACGGCGTTTCGACCTGCGCGACCTGCGACGGGGCGTTCTTCCGCGACGAAGAAATGGTCGTCATCGGCGGCGGCGACGCCGCGTTCGAGGAGGCGTCGTTCCTCACGAAATTCGCGAAGAAGGTGTATCTCGTCCACCGACGCGAAGAGTTCCGCGCCGAGAAGTATTGGCAAGACCGCGTGCAGAAGAAAGTCGATGCCGGCGAAATCGAAATTATGAAAAACACCGAGGTAACCGAGATTCACGGTTCTCCCGAAGGGGGCGTCGATCACGTCACGATGGTCACCAATTCCGACGGGAAACCGTCCCAGAAACTCGACGACCCGGAAACCGAGGAGTTCGACTTCGACACTGGTGCGGTGTTCCTTGCTATCGGCCACACGCCGAACACGGACTACCTCGAAGATACGGGCGTCGAACTGGACGAGGAAGGCTACATTCGAACCCTCGGCGGCAAAGGCGGCGGTCAGACGAAGACGGACGTGTCAGGTATCTTCGGCGCGGGCGACGTGGTGGACTTCCACTACCAACAGGCCGTAACCGCCGCTGGAATGGGCTGTAAGGCCGCGCTCGACGCCGACGGTTATCTAGAAACCGCCGACCTCGGCGAGGCGACTGCCGCACAGGAAGGCGCGGCGGCGTCCGACGACTGAATTCGACCGGTAGAAATTCGATTTTTATCCCGTAAATTTCGCTCACATCGTTTTCATGGCGGACTCCGCGGACTCCGCCGATGCAGGCACCAACCACAGACCCTTAACGCTTGACGACGAAATGAGGGCTATGGTTGACGCAGACGAAGTCGAGACGACAACGTACAGCATCGAAGGACCGGACGGCGACAGCGACGAGCTCGAACTCCCGCCGGGACTCATCGACCTGCTCCGTGAGGAAGACGAGACGCGCGAAACGGTCGTCGGTGACATGGCGCTCGTGTCGTTCGTCCAGCAGGCCCACGCCGCGGTTCACCACACGCAGGGCGAACCGGACGAGGAAGTCGTCGCCATCGAGGAGAAAGCGCGCGACCTGTTCGAGGAACGACTCGGCATCTCCTTCGAGCAGGCGACCGGACATTCACACTAAACGATAGATCGGTTTCCGATTAAAACGAGCGTCCGGTTTGTTTCTTTCTGAACCGGTACTGTCTGTCGGATCATCAGCGAGCGCTACAGATCGATTCTGTCCCCGATTTCGACGATTTCCAGCGATTTCGGATAGTCGTAACTTCGGCCGTGTTCGTACAGTGCTGTCGGGTCTGCGGTGAGTCCTTTCCACATGTCCCAGTGGCTTGGAAGCAGGGCATCCAGCTTGAGTGCGTTCGCGGCCTCGATGGTCTGATTTTCGTCGCTGTACCACTTCGTCCGCTTCGGCTCGCGGGTCCGTTTGTCCGGAATTTGACCGACGGAACCGAAGGCGAGTACGCCGAGGTCAATGTCGTAGCGTTCGCCGATTGGTTCGAGTTCGTCGCCCGGTTTCGTGTCGCCGCCGTGGAAAAAGGTTCCCGCCTCGTGTTCGATGACGTAGGAAACGGGATGGGTGGAATCCGGGTCGTTCGCCGGTTCGACGCGAATCGTGAACTCGCCGACTTCGAAGCTATCACCGTCCGAGACTTCCTCGAATTGGTCGTCGGAAACGTCCCATTCGTCAGTCCAATTTTCGTCGTCGCGAGCGACGGCGAGGCTGTCGTCCGGGGCGTAAAATGTCGCGCCGGTCGATTCGAGAATCGGCGCCTGGCTCGGTCCGTGAGTGTGGTCTGTGTGTTCGTGCGTCGCCAGTACCGCGTCGGCCTCAGCCACGTCCTCCGGATCGAACGGAATCGGAATCATTCGGACGGTTCGCGGCGGGTCGCCGGTTCCGAGGTACGGATCGATGAACACCGTCGTTCCACTGTTTCCTTTGAGGACGAACCCGTTGCATCCGAGATACCAGATGGCAACGCCGTCGGGTGCTGCGTCTTCGACTGCGCGCGGAATCCAGTCTCCCCAGTCGCTGTGAATCGCCATACGAACTACTGGCCGGTATGCGTGCCTAAAGCTTGCGTTCACTCCCGGCAACCGAGTCGTAATATGCTTTTTGACGGTCGATGAATCGATATCTCTCAATTATTAACCAAAGACATATATTACGTCAGTCACATTCGAAAAACGCCTGACGATAGTAGTTTCACTGTCGCAGGCAGTCGGTACTGCAATGTGTCTCTGACAGGTGCGGTCGGTATCAACCGCACCCACATTCGAACGTTTTCACGAGTGGCGACTGTCGAAAGGAAGCGACGTTTCCAGCGCGGAGATATCACACGTTCGTTCGACGGTGTTCGTCTCCGCGTCGTAGACGATAAATCCGTAATCCATCAATCGCGGAAGGTGGTTGTGATGGAGTTCGATGACGGTCTGTCGCATGTCATCGTTCGATGCCGTCTCATCGATGAACATCGACTCGGCCAATTCGGGGAGTTCGATGGGACAGTCGTGTTCTGTGAGAGAGCGGATGACTTCTCTGCGGAGGGGATGCTGGAGGACTTCGAACACGGCGGAAGGTGTGGATGACAGTGCGTCGTCCGTGTCCGACAGCACGAATCTGTTGTTGCTCATGTGAATAGTATATCTCGTTGCCCCATTTCGTGGAGATGGGCCAATGGCGTAGCGGGTACCGAGTTCGAATCACGAACCCGGGCATCCGTTGTATTTGAGGCGAGCCCCATTACTTTACTTCGTCGAACGCAGTTTAGATTTGAAAAATGAGTTCCTACCCAAAAA
This sequence comes from Haladaptatus pallidirubidus, assembly GCF_020700235.1. Lineage (GTDB taxonomy): Archaea > Halobacteriota > Halobacteria > Halobacteriales > Haladaptataceae > Haladaptatus > Haladaptatus pallidirubidus. The sequence continues at coordinate 3,708,515 of NZ_CP085301.1, forward strand.
TCTATCTCGATAGTTCGGACGGTGATGATAAATGTTACTATTATTTAAAACATGTTTATAACGAATCCAGCACAACGACTGTTCACTGTATGAGTGAGGAGGGTACAACCCCGGACGAACTGATAGGGACGATGACTAAGCGAGCAGAGTTTCTCGCGGTGCTCTCGTCCGGGCCGATGGAAAAACGTGCACTCCGAGACGAATTGGGAGTCTCCCGTTCGACAGTGTACAAAGTAGTTCGAGAACTCAAGGAGTACGATCTCGTCAAGCGGATCAATGACGGTCTCGCGCTAACGCTCGCCGGTCGAATCCTCGAAACCGAGTACGAGACGTTTCGACGGCGTACCGAGGACGTCTGTCGTATTCGCCGTCTGCTTTTGACGCTCCCCGCCGACTGCGGGATATCGACCGCCCTCATCGAAGACGCCGAAATCATCCTTCCGGAGCGCCACGCACCGAATCATCCGATTCGATATTTCGAGCAGATGGTTTCCGACGCCGAGTGCGTGCGGGGGCTTTCACCGGTCGCCCTCCCGCAGTACGTCGATTTGTTTTATGAACGATCCGTTTCTGGGGGAATGGCGGCGGAATTGGTTCTCGAACAACCGGTGGTCGAATACCTCGTCACCGACTACAGCGACCAACTGCGCGAAGCGTTGGGAATCGGTAACCTGTCCGTTTGGGAAACGGAGAACACGCTCCCGTTCGGGCTCGTCGTCGCGGAAGGTACCGACGATAAACCCGACGCCATCTGCGTCGTCGTGTACGATGACCGGGGCGAACTCCGCGGACTCATCACCAACGACGGGCCGAAAGCCGTCGAGTGGGGGCACGAGACGTTCGAAGCGTTCCGAGACGACGCGACTCTCGTCGGTGGAGAGTAACTTACCGATCTTCCCACTCAGGGTCTCGGTCTTCGAGGAAGGCGTCGATGCCCTCGTTTTTGTCCTCGGAGGCGAACAACAGCGCGAACAGTTCCGCTTCGTACTCGATTCCGGCCTCCAAATCCATCCGACTGCTCGCCTTGACCGCCTTTTTCGCCAGTTCGAGCGCCTTCGGGCTTTTGTCCGCCATTCGCCCCGCGAGTTCGTAGATGCGGTCTTCGAACTCGTCGTCGGAACACACTTCGTCCACGAGACCGATATCGCGGGCTTCCTCCGCGTCGATGATTTCACCCGAGAGGACGAGGCGCATGGCTTGCCCCTCGCCGACCAGTCGGGCGAGTCGCTGGGTGCCGCCGCCGCCCGGCATGATACCGAGGTTGATTTCGGGTTGGCCGAGTTTCGCTCGCTCGTGCGCGATGCGCACGTCGCACGCTTGGGCGAGCTCGCACCCTCCGCCGAGCGCGTGACCGTTGAGCGCGCCGATGACCGGCTTTTCCAAGTCGTCTACGTACTCGTACACCCGCGGGCGTTTGCTGGCTTCGCGCTGTTCCATCGCATCGCGCTGTCGCAGCTCCTTTACGTCCGCTCCGGCGACGAAGGCTTTCGCCTCGTTCGCTCCGGTGAGGACGACGACGCGAACGTCCGGCGAAGCTTCCACCGCATCGAGCACGTCCTTCAGTTCGGCGCGCAGTTGCGCGTTCAGCGCGTTTCGCGCGTCGGGTCGGTTCAGCGTTATCGTGGCGACGTACTCTTCGACGGTCGCATCGACCGTTTCGCATTCGCTCGCGACCTGCTCGGGACTGCCGGGCGTTTCGCCGCCCACACCGCTTTCGTCGCTCATTCGCCGTCACCCTCGTTTTGGTCATACTCGCCGGAAACGCCCACAATCTCGCCGTCCTCCCAGACGTAGAACCCTTCGCCGGTCTTCTTGCCGAGTTTCCCGGCGCGAACCTTCTGGCGGAGGATCTGCGGCGGGCGGAATCGCTCGCCGAGTTCCTCGCGGAGGTGTTCGAGAATATCCAGACGAACGTCCAGCCCGACCACGTCGCCGAGTTCGATGGGGCCCATCGGGTGATTGTATCCGAGTTCCATCGCGGCGTCGATGTCCCGGGGACTGGCGACGCCTTCCTGAAGCATTCGAATCGCTTCGACGCCCAAGGAGACGCCGAGGCGCGAGGAGGCGAATCCAGGCGAATCGCGGACTTCGACGCCGACCTTGCCGATGTCTTCGACGAACTCGTCGGCGAATTTGACCGTCTCGCGGTCTGCCTGCTCCGGAACGACGATTTCAACGAGCTTCATGATGTGAACTGGATTGAAAAAGTGGAGTCCGACTGCTCGGCTTGGATTGTCCAACGCGCTGGCGATTTCGGTCAGCGAGAGCGACGACGTGTTCGACCCGATAATCGTATCGTCGGAGACGAGCGCCTCCACGTCGGAAAACGTCGTTCGCTTGATGTCCATCTCCTCCGGCACCGCTTCGACGACCATGTCCGCGTCGCCGACCGCGGTTTCGAGGTCGGTGGTTCCCGAAATCCGGTCGAGGGTGGCTTGCTTTTCTTCGGCGGTCACTTTGTCGCGTTCGACGCCGCCTTGGAGGTTCGCCGATATGCTCTCGATGCCGTTGTCCACGAACTCCTGTTCGATGTCGCGGAGGGTCACCTCGTGGCCGGCCATGGCCGTCACCTGTGCGATTCCGTGTCCCATCGTCCCTGCTCCGAGTACGGCTACCTTCATCGTCAGAAGTGGCGTGGGGGCGCACGAAAAACGTTGTTCTACGCGATTGAATTGCAGGGTTTTTTGCAGTCGGGCGGTTTTCACGGCGGTCAGTCAGAGTTGCTGATTCGATTTTCCCCACTGGTTCGACAAAATTTGAACTACACCGCTCCGGAATAGTGTAAATAGTGGACTAATTATGTGGGTGAATTTTCGCCCGAACGCGCGGCTGCAAACCGTCCTGGCGCAGAAAACATCCGAATTAACAAAACGTATTGCGACTCTGACTGTTTGCAGAAAGCTTTTACCGTAACCGGCAAATCGGTTAATTGTCTCGGGTAGGGGTACACGAGACAAACGATTCCTTCGGAACTGAAATCGGAGCGACTGGTGCGTTGAATGACTCGAAACGACCGCGGTGAGAAGTGTTTCTTCGGTTTAAAATTCCGTTCTTGGACGGATTTTAAACCCATACCTCGTCACGCCTTCCTGCGTGTAAATTCTGCGCATCGTTGTCTCCACCGAGTCGCCAATTTCGAGGGTTCCGGGGTCTGCGCCGGTTACCTGTGCGGGGGCGCTCGCGGTGTCCCCGTCCGGCCCGTCGAGCGCGACGATTGCCACGTCGAAATCGCCCGATTTGGCCTGCTGTTCCGCGAACTCCGGCGGCGCGCCGCCCTGCGAAATCGTCGTCACGGCTTCGACGGTTCCCGCGCCGGTCAGTCGTGCGTCGTCGTATTCCACCAGCGTTTTACAGCCGCTACAGGCACCTTCCGGCGGGAAATTCAGCGCGTCGCAGTCTGGACACTTTCCGGCCAGCAGTCGGTGTCGCTGGTCGAGCGTGCGCCGCCACGATGGAACGCTGACGTAGGCGCCCCCGCCGCTCGGCGGGCCGGATGTGAGGTCGCCGCGCTTGCGTAAATATTCGGCGTAGGAAACGCGATCGTCGCCGTCGAGCGCTATCGAAGCTGGAACGTCGCGCGCTTCGACCAACAGGGCGTCCGCACCGGCACCGCTTCCGAACGAAGCCGCGAGGATTCGTTCGTGGCCGTCCGATAGAGCTTTCGCCAAACTCAGGGGGACGCTCGCCGCGCCGGTATCACCGAGTTCGTGGACGAGCACGCCCGTCTGAATCTCCTCGGTTCCGACGCCGAGTGCGCCCGCCGCGCGGTACGGAAACTTTCCATCCGGGGCTTGGACGCATGCGACATCGACATCCGCGACGTCGAAATTCAACCGCTCGACGGCCCCGGCGAGCGTTTCGGAAAACGCTCGCCGGTCGTAGCCCGTCACGCCAAGGCCTTCGATAGCCTCCTCGCCGGTTCGTCGGAAGCGAGTTCCGGGGAACTCGCTTCCGTACTCGGCCTGCTGGACGACGTTGGCGGAGCCATTCGCATCGAGGACGAACGCCGCCGCACCCGCGCCCGCGCCGTGTTCTTCCGCCGAATCCGGTTTTCCGCGCGGGCAGTCGGCGGCGACGACCAGGCCGACGCCGTCCTCCCACGGCCCGGCGGACAGTCCGGCCACGAGCGCTCTGGTTCCGGCCCGAGTGCTTCCGGTGAAGACGTGCCGGGCCGCCGTCTCCGGCACGCCAAGCATACCGCCGAGACGGGGAGTCGGGTCTTCCTCGGCCATCGGAGGCGTAGTCGAGGCGAAGGCGAAGAAGGAAACGTCGGGATTTCCGGCGGCGGAAAGCGTCCGTTTTCCGGCCTCGTAGGCCATCGTCAAGGCATCCTCGTCGGCCTCTGGAACCGCTTTTTCGTTGACTCTGGCGGCGTGGAACTGCCCCCACGCGTCGCGGAACTCGTCCGCCGTGATTCGGAATCGGGGCGCGTACGCTCCGACCGCGGCGATGTTCGGGTTCGAATCGGTGTGTGAGTCGATGCTTGGATTCGTGTTGATGTTCGAATTCGTCATGCGTCCACCTCCGTTTCGCTCTCCCGTTCGAGGACGTGGACGACCGCCGCACCGCCGCTTCCGCCGACGTTGTGGGTCAGGCCGCGGGTCGCGCCTTCGACCTGCCGGTCACCCGCCGTTCCCGAGAGTTGCTTGAACGCTTCGACCAACTGCCCTGCGCCGGTCGCACCGATTGGGTGGCCCTTGGATTTCAGGCCGCCGGAGGTGTTGACGGGACGTTCGCCGCCGAGTTCGGTTTCCCCGGATTCGACGAGGGGACCGGCCTCGCCGGGTTCGCAGAAGCCGAGGTCTTCGTATGCCAGCAATTCCGCGATTGCGAAGCAGTCGTGAACTTCCGCGAAGTCGATGTCGTCCGGCGTAACTCCGGCCATCTCGTAGGCCTGCTGGCCCGCCTCCTTCGAGGCCGGAACCGAGGTGTACGACTCGCGCTGGAACAGGCCGACTCGGTCGCTGGCCGCGCCGACGCCCGCGATTCGAATCGGGTCGTCGGTGTACCGGTCAACCACGTCCTCGCTGACGACGAGGGCGCAGGCCGCCCCATCCGTCGTCGGACAGCAGTGGTAGAGCGTCAGTGGGTCGGCCACGACCGGCGCGTTTTCGGCGTCCTCGAGCGAACACTCGAAACCGAGATGTGCGTGGGGATTTTTCGCCCCGTTTCCGTGGTTTTTCACCGCCACGCGCGAGAGGTGTTCGCTGGTGGTTCCATACTCCTCCATGTGCGCGTCGGCCATCTGGGCGTAGACGCCTGCGAAGGTCGTTCCCGAGAGTCGTTCCCACTCGGTTTCGCCCGAGACGCCGAGCCAATATTTCGTCGCGTCGCTCGACGTGTCGGTCATGATTTCAACCCCGCCCGCGAGGGCCACGTCCGCCATGCCGCTTTTCACGGCTTGTACGGCGTGTCGTCCCGCGAATCCGCTCGCGGCGCAGGCGTTTTCGACCCGGGTGCAGGGGATTCCGTCGAGTCCGACGTGTTCGGTTACGGCGGGTCCAGAGAGACCGAGTTGTCGCCCGCCGACACCCAGCGTGCCGACGAACGCCTCGTCCACGTCGTCCGGGTCGATGCCCGCCGGAACGCTGTCGCGGGTCGCCTCGAAGGCGGTTCGAAACAGCGACCGATAGCTTTCGTCGGGGAACGACCCGAAATCCGTCTGGGCCGCGCCGACGAGATAGGCGTCTCGCATGGTTGGTGGTCGGGGGTGAGAGGAAAAATAACTGCCGTCACCGTCGCGGGTTTGCCGGAAGTAGGTGCGTGGTTTGGGATATTACTATCGAACAATCGGTCTATTTGACAGTACGCCGCTAGGTAATCAGGACAACAGCGAAAACAAAAGCTCAAATCAGTTGTTGATACAGTAAACGAACGACGGAAAACCCCTCTCCAGAAAGTACTCCGTCGCTTACTCCTCGACAGGCTCGACGCGCTTTCCGGTCGCTTTGGGAATCACGCGCTGGTCTGCGTCCTCCCACTCCCGGTCGAGTTCCTGACCTTCGAACAATCTATCCAAAAAGACGGCCAATCCGGCAACCTCGGAATGTGGCTGGTTCGTCACGCCCACGTTCCAATCCGCGGCCTCGTACACGTCGAAGGAAACCTTCTCGGCACCGACGACGACGAGCAGGGGTTCCCCGCTCCATTCCTCCCGAATCTCGCCTTCCACGTCCTGCACGCGCTCGCCGTACATCGTCAGGTGGACGACGATACCCTCCCAGTTTCGGATGAGCGCCTTCTGGCTCTCCGAGCATTCGACTTCGAAGGGGCCGCCGAACCGCTCGGTGATATCCGCGATGGTGTCGCGCGACTTTCCCGCGTTGTCGGGGAGGACGACGCAGTCTGCGCCCAGTGCTCGAGCGGTGAGGCCGACGTGCGTCGTCATTCGCTCGTCGCGCCCGGGTCGATGGCCGAGACGGACGACGGTAACCTCGGTTTCGTTCTGCATGACTGGAAAAACGGAGCGCGGTAGTTAGGGAGTTTCGAATCCTATTCGAACGCTTCCGCGACCCCGATTCCGTCCGTTATTCCGACGTGTTCTGAAAGGAAGTACGTCGCCCCGACCAGCATCACGACGCCGAGTGCGAGGGTAATCCCGACCGGCAGGCCGGTGTAGCCGCTAACGAGGAACGCCAGCGTCGCAAGTGCCGCGGCCAGTATCGCGTACGGAATCTGCGTGTTGACGTGATCGACGTGGTCGCTGGCGGCGAACATGCTCGACATAACGGTCGTGTCGCTGATAGGAGAACAGTGGTCACCGAACAGCGAACCCGTGAGGATGGCTCCGATGGCCAGCGCAATCGGTGACCCGATGGTATGCGCGAGCGGCACGGCGACGGGAAACAGTATCCCCATCGTTCCCCACGACGTTCCGATACAGAAGCTGATAACGGCGGCGCTCAGGAAGACGACCGCGGGCAGTAGTTCGGGGGTGATGATTCCCTCGGTGACGCTGACGATGTACGGGCCGACGCCCAACTGTTCGCTGACGGAACCGATGCTCCACGCCAGCGAGAGGATAGCGACCGGGAACATCACCATTTTGAACCCCTCGAAGATGGAGTCGCTGACCTTGTCGAGTTCGATTCGAGCGTGTCCGACGAGGATGGTGAGGATCGTCCCGCATCCCGCGAACGATGCCCAGAGGATAGCGTTGGCGGTATCCGCATCCTTCAACGAATCGCTGAACGCGGAGAGTATCGCCGAAATTTGGTCGATTCCCTCCGAACTGGCCAGGGCGGTCGCGGTTTTTTCGATACCGCCGCCGGAAAACCAGAGACCGAAGACGGTGACGAAGACGAGGACGACGATGGGCGAGACGAAATACCACCACCGTGGGTTCACGTGCTCGGGCGTTTCGATGTCACTCGCTTGCGTTTCCATCATGGGGTTGGCGTCGTCGCGGAGCAACTTTCCCTCGTCGCGGGCGCGACGCTCGGCGGTTTGCATGGGACCAAAATCCCAGTCCGTGAGAACGACGACGAACACGAGCGCCAGCGCGAACAGGCTGTAGAAACGGAACGGAATGGACTGGATGAACACGACGAATGCGTTTCGCTCGATTCCGAGCGATTGGAATTGCTGTGAGATGAGACCGACTTCGAAACCCAACCACGTCGATACGACCGCGATGCTCGCCGTCGGCGCGGTCGTCGAATCGAGTATGTACGCTAACTTCTCCCTGCTCACGTCGAAGCGGTCGGTCACGGGGCGCATCACCGACCCCGAAATCATCGTGCTGGCGTATGAATCGAAAAAGATGGTCATTCCCAAAATCGAGGTGCCGAGTTGCGCCTGCCTGCTTGTCCGAACTCGGCTGACGATGGCGTCCGCGACCGACTTCATCCCTCCGGAGAGGAATATCATCCCGAGCATCGCACCGATGAGGAACGTGAACAGGAGCAGTTTGACGTTGAACGTAGCGGTAACGTTCGCGACGATGAACTCCAAGCTGCGCGCCGCGCCTGCAACGGGATTCCATCCGACGAGAATCGTCGCGCCGAGCCAAATTCCGGCGAACAACGAAAGCAACGCCTGCCGCGACACTAACGTCAATACGATGGCGATCAGCGCCGGAAGTAAGCTCAGCAAGCCGTAAGTCTCACCTGGCATCGAATTTCCGAATACGCTCATTAAATATAAACATTATTTGTATCTGCTGAAAGGTGGCCACAAATCGTATCAGAGACGAACCTCCGTCACGCCGACCGCTCCGAAGACCGCAACACACTTCCCGGCAACACACGCAGAACGGAGCATGCAACTCTCCGGTAAGCGAGTGCTCGTAACCGGCGGTGCCGGACTCGTTGGCTCGCAGATGGTCGAAGACCTCGTCGAAGCAAACGACGTCGTCGTCGCGGACGACCTTTCGAACGGGATCCGTTCCTCCATCCCCGACGATGCGAAGTTCGTGCAGGCGGATTTGACGGACGAAGCGCAGGTTAACGATGTCATCACGAGCGAATTGGACGCCGTCTTCCACTTCGCCGCCGCGGACAAGTACGTCAACACGGACGACCCGCGCCCGCAGTTCGAGGAAAACGGCGAGATGACGTACAACATCCTCGAACGGATGGACGAGGTCGGCGTGACGAACTTCGTCTTTACCTCTTCTTCGACCGTATACGGCGAGGCTCCGCGCCCGACGCCGGAGGACTACGCTCCGCTCGAACCCATCAGCATCTACGGGTCGGCAAAGCTCTCCGAAGAAGCTCTCCTCTCGACGTTCGCACACTCCTACGATTTCACCGTGTGGAACTTCCGCTTCGCGAACATCGTCGGCCCGCGATTCGGCGCTGGCGTCGTTCCGGACTTCGTGGAGAAGTTAGACGAGAATCCCAGCCTCCTCACGATTCTCGGCAACGGACTCCAAGAGAAGTCGTACATGCACGTCACGGAATGTACCGAGGCGATTCGCTACGTCGTTGAAAATGCAGAGGGTGCGATGAACACCTACAACCTCGGCACGAAAACGACCACCTCGGTCAACGCCATCGCCGACATCGTGGCCGACGTGATGGATCTCGGCCCCGAGTACGAGTACACCGGCGGCGACCGCGGTTGGACCGGCGACGTACCGAAGATGCGCCTCTCCATCGAGAAACTGTCCGCACTCGGCTGGCAACCCGCCCAGAGCAGCGACGAGGCGGTCAGACGGGCAGCAGAACAGTTGTACGATAAGCTGGAGTGATTTTCAGGTTCGAAACAGCGAAACAATCAGACGGAAAAGTCGGTTCGCGCTTCGACGTCCGCTTCCATGATATCGAGCGTCGCAACGACGGTGTAGTAGCCAGGTGTCGGGTCGGGCCACCCGCCCGAATACGCCCGTTCCGAATCCGATTCGAACGTCTCCGATTGAAGCGCCTGCGTGAACATCCGTCCGTCGCTCGCGCGCCAGATTTCCCGGTCGTCTTCGAGGACGGCGAAATCCGCCTTGAGTCCGCTTCGAAAGGTAACGTCAACCGGGTCGTCACCGGGGTTTCTGACCGTCAGTTCGAACTCGACGTTGCCGTCGCCGGGCGTCGCCGTCACATCGCTTTCGAGCGTCATTGATTCACTCTTGGACGCGGTGATTCGAAAAGGTTGTCCCCGAGACTGAGACTTCCGACGTCCCAGCCCCGGTCGGCCGTGTACTCGATACCTTTTGCTACGTTCGCATCGTGAACTATTTGTTAACTGATGACTTCAGGTATAGTGCGAATATTTTACATTTCCGCGCAGTACTGTCCCTCAGCTGGCACGACGGCATCCACTGTTTTATCCGTGCTCGTGGCGTTTATTCCCCCGAGAACCCTCCGGGAACGTTGACCGTTTCGCCGGGAGATGACGGCGGTAAAATGGGTCGTCCTGCGGGCGGGATATCGGGACTGTCGGAACACGCTGGGCGGCATCTATTGACACTGGTTACACGCTGCGATACCTCGTAAAATGAGCGACCGTCGGCGCTGAGAAGCGGAAACCGAGCGGTTCGGCTTAGTTGTCGGTCGAGTTGAGACCGAGTGCGGACGCCACGTCGAGGAGACCCGAACCGGATTCGTTGCTCGACAGACCGATGTTCTCCGCCGTGTTCTTGAGCTGGCTGCGAGCGCCCGAGTTGGAGTAGCCCGCGGCCATCAGGACGCCGGCGGCACCGGCGACGTGCGGGCAGGCCATCGAGGTACCCGAAAGCGTGTCGTAGCCGCCGCCTGGGTACGTCGAGTAGATACTGCTGCCGGGTGCGGCGAGTTCGACTTCCGGGCCGGTCGAGGAGAACGAGGACAGGTTGTCGCTGGAGTTGGTCGAACTGACAGCCACGACCGAACTGTACGCCGCGGGATAGCCGACGCAGTACGAACACGGACCCGAGTTGCCCGCCGCCGCGACGACGAAGACGCCGCTGTTGTTGGCGTAGTTACAGGCGTCCTGGAGCGTGTAAGAACCGGACGAGGCGCCGAGGCTCATGCTGGCAACGTCGAAGCCTTGGTCCGCGGTCCACTCGACACCGGCGGCGATGTCTGAGAACGAACCGCTGCCGCTGTCGCTCAGCACTTTGCCGGCGTGGAGGGTCGCGTCGGGTGCGACGCCTTTGATACCTTGTCCGTCGTTTTCGGCCGCCGCGATACCGGCACAGTGGGTGCCGTGACCGTTTCCGTCTTCCCACGTACTATAGCCGAATCCGCGCCCGTAGCCGACGTTGTCGAGGTCCGGATGGTCGGAGTCGATACCCGTGTCGAGGATTGCGATGTCGGCACCCGCGCCGGTATAGCCGCTCGAGTGAGCGACCTCCGCATCGACGCGGTCGACGCCCCACGGGACTGAGTCCGCGAGCGCGTGCATCTGGCCGTTCTCCTCGACATAGCGTACGCTCGAGTTCTTCTGTAAAGCCGTCGTCGTTTTTTTCGGAACACGAATCGTCAGAGCATCGAAATCGAACTCACGAACGACTTCATCAGCCGCGTCGCGGGCCATCGTACGCCCGCTCGCGTTTTTAACACCGACGTTAACTTCCACCAAATCGTCCGGCTTTGCGTTCGCAAAACCAGTAACGGAAATCGCCGCCGCCGCTCCACCAGTTGCCTTGAGGACATTTCGCCGCGAAACGCTATCTTTGTTGCATTGCATTGCAAGTGAAAGAATGTAATGGTGTCTATTAAATTTTTCTCTAGAATACTTATTAATTAATACCTTCTAGTTAGGTGTGTCAATGGTGGAACGAAATCGGCGGTTCGCACCGAAGGTTAGTTGTCGCCCGAGTTCAAGCCGAGCGCGGCCGCTACATCGACCAGACCGTATCCCTGCTCGTCGCCGGACAGACCGAGGTCTTCCGCGGTGTCGCGGAGTCGCTGGCGCGCGTCCGTGTTCGAGTATCCGACGGCGGCGACCTGCGCCGCCGAACCCGAGACGTGCGCAGTCGCCATCGACGTGCCCGAAAGCGTCTGGTACGTGTCGTCGTAGTAGGTCGAGTAGACGTTCGTACCGGGACCTGCGAGTTCGATTTCCGGGCCGATCGAGGAGAAACTCGCCAGTTCGTCGTTCTCGTTCGTCGAACCGACCGCGATAACTTCCGGCTCTGCGGCGGGGTAGCCGACGCAACTCCCACTGCACGGCCCGGAGCCACCTGCCGCACCGACGAGAAGTGATCCTTGGCCGTAGGCGTATTCGACCGCGCTTTCGACGGTCGCGGACTTGCTCCCGCCGAGGCTCAAGTTGATAACATCGTGACCCTGATTCGCGGCCCATTCGATGCCCGCCGCGATGTCGGAGTACGACCCGCTTCCGTTACTGTTCAGAACTTTTACCGCGTGGAGGGTCGCTCCAGGCGCGATGCTTCCGACGCCGGAGTCGTTGTTGACCGCCGCAATCGTACCTGCGACGTGGGTTCCGTGCCCGTTTTCGTCCGACCACGAACTCCCGTGGTACGTTTTTCCGTTTCCGAGGTTTGCTTGCAGGTCGGGGTGGTCAGCGTCGATTCCCGTATCGACGACCGCCACGTCCGCTCCCGCACCGGTGTAGCCGTTCGTCTGCGCGACATCGGCGTCGATGCGGTCGACGCCCCACGGCATGGTCTCCGCGAGGGCGTGCATCCGGTTGTTCTCTTCGACGTAGTTCACGTCTGGCGCACGTTCGAGCGCGGCGACCGCCTGTTCGGGGACGCGAATCGTCACCGCGTTAATCGAATCGAACTCACGCACGACGTCGTTCGATGCCTCCACTGCGAATCGCCGTGCGGATGCGCTGTCGAATCCGACGTTCACTTCTCGAACGTCCTCACGTCCGGCGGCGGCACCACTGCCACCGAGTGCGATAACCGATGCACCCGTCGCTTTCAGTACCCTTCGTCGTGTGTGGTTTTCTTTCACCATCAGTAGTACAGAGAAAATACCCGAATATAATTCCTTCTATCTAGAAATTATATTATATAAAATTCGAATGATATAAGATGTCACTTTACCACGAATACGATAGGTCACGACTGACCGAGACGGCGTAAAATGGATGAAGTAGAGCGACAACCGCTTAGTTGTCACTGGAGTCGTAGCCGAGCGCAGCGGCCACGTCGAGGAGACCCTGTCCCTGCTCGTTTTCCGGCAGGCCGATGTCTTCCGCCGTACTCAGAATTTGACTCTCCGCGTCGCGGGCCGAGTAGCCCTGCGCAATCAGTTGACCGACGGCACCGGCGACGTGCGGGCAGGCCATCGACGTTCCCGAGAACGTGTCGTAGCCGCTCGGAACGGTCGAGTAGATGTCCGTCCCGGGTGCGATGATATCCACTTCCGGCCCTTGGCTGGAGAACGAAGACTGTCCGTCGCTGTCGTTCGAGGACGCGACCGCGATGGTTTCCGGGTAGGCGGCAGGGTAGCCGACACAGTCGGTACACTGACCGTCGTTACCGGCCGCGGCGACAATCGAGACACCGTTGTCGTAGGCGTACTGGATTGCGTCGCGGAGTGCCGAGGAGCCGGACGAGCCGCCGAGGCTCATGCTGGCAACGTCCCAGCCTTGGTCGGCGACGTACTCGACGCCAGCCGCGATATCGGAGAACGAACCGCTTCCGTCACAGTCCAGCACTTTGACGGCGTGAAGCGTCACGTCCGGTGCGACGCCGACGACCCCTTCCGTGTTGTCGTCGCCCGCCGCGATACCGGCGCAGTGGGTGCCGTGGTCGTTGTCGTCCGACCACGAAACGTTACAGGAGTTGCTGTTTCCGTAGAACGTACAGCTTCCGGTGAGTCCGCCGCTGCCGCAGGAGACGAACGCCTCGCCGGAGCCGAGGTGGTCTTGCAAATCCGGATGGTCGTCGTCGATTCCCGTGTCGATAATTGCAACGTCGGCACCGGAACCGAGGTCGCCATTCGAGTGGGCGACCTCCGCATCGACGCGGTCGACGCCCCACGGAAGAGTTTCCGCGAGGGCTTCCATCGTGCCGTTCGCTTCGACGTAGCGCACGTTCGGGTTTGTTTCGAGTGCGGTTGCCGCCTGCTTCGGCACTCGGATGGTCATCGCTTCGATGGAGTTGAACTCCCGGACGATCTCGTCCGCGCTGTTCCGAGCAAGTGCCCGTCCGCGCTCGCTGTTGAACCCGACGTTAACCTCCACCTTGTCGGTTGGAGCCGCGGATGCGAGACCAGTTGCACCGGCCGCTGCCAGCGAACCGCCAGTGAGTTTGAGTACATTCCGCCGCGAAACGCCATTGGCTTTCCTTACCATACCATTTGGTACAACTTAGCATATATTTAAATAAGTTTCTATAATAATTTATCAAATAGTATGCGGAGAAACCTCTAACGAAAAGGAGAATGGTCGAAGTCAATTTTTAGGGATTTAACTGCCCGTTTGTCCGTTTTCTTCGACGTACCTGATTTCGGGGTGGTTCTCCAGTTCAGTCCACACAGACTGCGGAATTCGAACGGTTACGACATCGAGGGAACCGAACTCGCGAACCACTTCTGCAGAGTTCTCTACCGCCGATTTTCGACCTTCATCGCCGTCGAATCCGACGTTCACCTCCACGATGTCTTCCCCGGAATCCCCTGTGTCACTATCCGGCACGCTATGTTCCTACAACACACGGGTTATTAAAGTATTCTTCTTCTATTCAAATATTCCAACACTATTCAATTTTAATTACCATATATAACAAATCAATAGATGCACATTATTCCGCTCCCGGCGAACGACACGACTTTTACTTCGTCGGAACGAATCTCCATCTGTGCAAATCGTCGGGTACGATACCGGTGCATCGGGAGATGGCGCGCCCGCCCTGTTGGTGAGCGACGCGGATTCCCTCGTTCGTGAAGAACTGATAATGGGTACCGAACTCGAATATACGCTCGGCCAGCGACGCTGCGCCGGAACGTTCGATGGGTCGGTACACGTTCCCTGTACCCGCCCCGGCGCACCCTACTGTGACGCCCACGCTTCCACGTGGATTTGCGCCCGCTGTACCGGCACCTGCCTCAAAGACGAGATGGACTGCCACGAACCTCACGCCGTCTACCTCGCGGCGTTCGCCCTCGCGACGTTCAAAGTCGGCGTCACCCGCGAATGGCGACTCGGAACTCGTCTCCGAGAGCAGGGTGCAGACCGCGCCGTCCATCTCCGAACGGTGAAGGATGGGCGAATCGCTCGCCAACTCGAAGCCGAAATCGCGGAACGGTTCACCGACCGCGTGCGCGTCCCGACGAAGATTCGCAACCTCAACCGAACCGTCGATGAATCCGCGTGGAACGACGCGCTTTCGGCGTTCGACCCCATCGACAGTTTTACCTTCGATTACGGATTCGAACTGGACTCCGCCCCGGTTCACGAAACGCTCGCCAGCGGCACCGTCGTCGGGACGCAAGGGCGCGTCCTCGTCCTCGAACGCGGCGGGACGGCCTACGCCACCGACATGCGCGATTTGGTGGGGTACGAACTCGAAGCGGGTGCGACCAATCGAAGCCTGCAAGCCAGCCTCGGCACCTTTTAGGCCGCAGAATCCCCAGTTTCGGTGTGGCCGACGTAACTATCTCGTTCGAGGGCGGGACGCTTCGAGTCGAAACCGAACTCGACGTGCCGTTTACCGAATCCGACCCTCGCTCGAAAACCCGGCGTGCCCCCGCGTTTCGCTACGCCACGCTTTGCGATTATTTCGATTCGCGCGACGTTTCGGTGGATGACTCGGTTCTCGACCTGCCCGAACTCCCCGCGCTTCTCTCAGCCTACGAACTTCGGGAGTATCAGGCGGACGCCCTCGATTCGTGGGACGACGCGAACCGTCGTGGAGTGCTCGAACTCCCTACCGGAAGCGGAAAGACGGTTATCGGCGTCAAAGCAATCCAGGAATGTCAGACGCCGACGCTCGTCGTTGTTCCGACCATCGACTTGCTCGAACAGTGGCGCGGAATCCTCGAAACCGAGTTCGACGTGCCAATCGGGCAACTCGGCGGCGGCGAACAGCGCGTGGAAGCCCTCACGGTTTCGACGTACGATTCCGCCTACCTCCGAGCGGACGACATCGGCGACCGATTCGGCCTCGCGATTTTCGACGAGGTTCACCACCTCGGCGGCGAAGGCTACCGCGAAATCGCGCGCCTTCTCGCGGCACCGGCGCGGATGGGGTTGACCGCGACGTTCGAGCGCCCCGACGACGCACACGAAGTCGTCTCCGACCTCGTCGGAGAGAAAGTGTTCGACATCGGCGTGGACGAACTCGCGGGTGAATTTCTCGCCCCATACGACGTTAAACGCCTGACGGTCGAACTCACGCCGGGGGAACGCGAGCGATACGAGCGAGAACAGGGCATTTTCACCGACTATCTCGTGCAGTCGAGCATCCAGATGCAGAGCGGGAGCGACTATCTGGAACTCGTCAAACGCTCCGGAAACGACCCGAAAGCCCGCGAAGCGCTGCTTGCAAAACAGCGCGCGCGAGACATCATGATGAACAGCGAGGGAAAAGTGACCGCACTCGCGGATATTTTGCGCCAGCACCGCGACGACCGCGTCATCGTGTTTACTGCACACAACGACCTCGTATACCGACTTTCGGAGCGATTTCTCATCCCCGCGATTACGCACCAAACCGCCGCGGCGGAGCGTCGCGACGTACTCGACCGATTCCGGCGAGGGGTGTTCTCCCGCGTCGTCACGTCGAACGTGCTGGACGAGGGGGTTGACGTTCCCGACGCCAACGTCGCCGTCGTCCTCTCGGGAAGCGGAAGCGAGCGCGAGTTTACCCAACGACTCGGACGAATTCTTCGCCCGAAAGATGGCGACGGACGAGCGATTCTCTACGAAGTCGTGACGACGGAAACCGCGGAAGTTCGGGTGGCAAACCGCCGCCGCTGAGGACGGTTTTCGTTCCCTCACGCCGTTCTCCGTTGCAAATAGTTCGTACTGTTTTGATACTATCTATTGTCAATATAGTTTTGATACTATTTTGTGAGTACTCAATACCCGACTTCTCCTTCTTTCAAACGGGGGCGACCCCCCTCCCTCTGACATGGCTTTCGGGGGAACCCCCTTCTAATATGCGGTAGTACGAAGGACAATGGCCCGAGCATCCACCGACCCCGCGACCGAAAAGTACGAACTGCTGACCACGAAACAGAAAGAGCGAGACGGCAACACAGAGACGGCGACCGTCCAACACGTTTACGTGAGTAAAACGCAGGTCGTCCTCACGCTCGCCTTCGAGTGGACGACCGAGACCTGCGCAAACTCGAATCGCTGACGAACGACCACGGGTTCGAGTTCGCACAGGTCGGCCACCTCGAAGGGCTTTCGCTGCCGGTTCGGTACACCGGTCACGGCTGGGTTCCGATTTCCACCCTCGCATACACCGACGGGGAAGGCTCCGTGACCGAGACGTTCCGAACGGAACTCGAACTGCTCGCGCGAGAACTCGCCCGTTCACCCGGCTATCTTCGTCGATTCGTCGCGTGGACGCGGTCACTATCCATGAAACAGACCGTTATCGCGGTTATCATCGTCAAAAAAATAATCGTCATCGCACTCGTCGCGGGGATGGTGCTGTAGTTACCGCAAGTCGAGGTCGATGCTCGTCCGCGATGCCTCGTCGTACTTCGCGTACTCAACTTCGAACGGGATTCGAACGGCCTTCGTCTGACCGCCCGGAACGGTTACTTTCGGCGTCTTTTCGTGTACCGTCCCGTCGATTGTAGCGGATACCTTGAGTGGCGCCGACGACTTGCTATCTCCGTGGTTCTTGATGTTGACGACGACGACGAGATTTCCGCTCTCGCCTTCGGTGATGCCGTCGATTCCGATCGTCTCTAAATCGCCCGAGCGCGCTCTGTCGCCGTCGTCGTTCGTCTGATTTCCCCCGCCGAGGATGGAGGCGCAACCGCCAGTCGAAGCGAGGGCGGCGACCAAGCCGAACTGCTGGAGGGCTTTTCGTCTGCGCATACTCCACCCCATTAGGTCACGCGGAATGAATCTTCTCATTCCAACGGCTTTTGTACGCACCTCGTCTACGTCGAATCGTGCTTACGAAAGACCTGCTCCGGGTGTCTCGCGCCGGAGGGGGCTACCATCCGCAGTTCGCCGGGCGAGAACACCGACCGCTCGCCGCTCGCGTTCTCGGTACCTATCAGGGTCACGTCGGCGAATCGCGGTCGGAGCTCCAGTCGGCTCTCACCGACCTCGAAACCGACGCTGCGGATTTCAAACTCGTCCGGGGGTTCGCCAAACTGCTCGAACGAGAATCGACGTTCGAGCCACGGGCACCCGTTCACCCCGAGCGCGCTCGAACCGTAGCGTTCGAGGAGGCGGAAGCGGTCGGAGTCGCGCGCGACTCCGACCGCGAAACCGCACTTCGACGCGCCGCAGACCGCCTCGACGCAACGCCGAACGCGATCGAAAACTCGTTGTACGCCGACTTGGAAGAGCGTCAAATACAGAGTTCTTTCGACTCGCGCTGGAATCCCGACGAACTAGTCGCCCAGTACAACCTCTCGCTCGCCCAAACCGCGCTGTTCGACGCGACGAAACTCCGCGTTCGGAGCTCCGACCCGAAGGCGCTCGTTTCCGCCGTCAAGCGCCTTCGACTGATGTACGAAATCCGCAAAACCGACCGCGGGCGGGAAATCGTCGTCACCGGACCGGACGCGCTCTTTCGGGCCACGCGACGGTACGGAACGCGGTTCGCCCGTCTCCTCCGAACGTTAGTGAAAGCGGACGAATGGCGCCTCACCGCGACCATCGACGATTCCGGAACCGAGCGCGACCTCGCACTCTCTGATTCCGACCCGATTCGGCCACCGGGAACCGAACCAATCGGCGAGGTTTCGTTCGACAGCGACGTCGAACGCGAGTTCGCCGCGCGATTCGATGCGCTCGGTCTGGACTGGAACCTCGTGCGCGAACCGGAACCGCTTGAAGCGGGCGCGCGAGTGATGATTCCCGACTTTGCGTTCGACTATCGACACGCTGATTTCCGCGTCTTCTTCGAAATCATGGGCTTCTGGACGCCCGAGTACGTCGAAAAGAAACTGTCGCAACTCGACACCGTCGAGGACGAACTGCTCGTCGCGGTAGACGAAACCCTCGGTGTGGGCGAGGAAATCGCGGCCCGCGACCACCGCGCGATTCCGTATTCCGGTCGAATTCGCGTCAAGGACGTGCGCGACGCGCTCAGACGCTACGAAGACGAACTGGTGGCCGAGAGTGCAGAGTCGCTTCCCGATGAAATGATTCCGGAGGAGGACGTAATTTCGCTGACCGACCTCGCGGACGACCACGGCGTCAGCGAGGACGCGATAGAAAACAAGGCGTTTCCGGAACACGGCCGAGTCGGGCGAACGCTGATTCGTCCCGCGGTGCTGGCCGAACTGCGGGACGAAATCGAGGACGGGATGGCGTATTCAGCGGTCGAAAATCTGCTCCGAGAATTCGGAATCGAAGATGCCAGCGCCGTTCTCTCCGAACTCGAATACGCAGTCGAATGGGAGGGGTTAAGCGGCGGAACCCTTCGGCGAAACGGTCGGTGACAACCGACTTTGGCATCCCGTCTACGACGACCGCTTAACGGTTGCTCTACACAGCAACTGACGGTCGTTCGGATTACTCCGCTACAGGTCGCGCTGTCGTCCTTTCGGAACGAGCGATTGCAGTTCGCCGTGGAGATACAACCCGACGCCCAACGGTTCCCGACCGCCTGCGATTTCGTGGCTCACGATGAGATAGCCCCAGTCGCCCTCCCAGTCGAGTTCTTGGTCTTCACCGCGGACGAACCGATTCGCTTGTTCTTCGTCCAGTTCGAGGACGTTCTTATTTGCGAGGCCGCCGAGTCGCTGGGCCGCGTTCGTCGTCGGTTTCCAGTGTCGCTGTCGGGTTCGGAGGAACGTCATTCCGAGCGCTTCGATGCGAACCGGCGAGTCGAGGTCGCCGCGAAGAATCCAGATTTTACCCTTCCCTTTTTCCCAGAAGGAGTGCCCCTCGAACGTCTCGGGTTCGATGCCAAACCGTTCTTGCCACCAATCGAGAATCTCCTTTCGCGTCGCTCGTCCGGCGACTTTTCGCTCCTCGGCAGTGGCGGGAAGGCGGTCGAATCGCTGGCCGTCGTTCGTTTTTGTTTGGTCGTCGGTCATGCGTTCACCTCCAGTTTCGCGCAGAAGAAACCGCCCGTGTCGTTGTGGTGCGGGTAGAACCGCTTTGCCTTTCGAATACTGTCGTCGTAGTCGTCGCCCTGCCACTCCGTGAGTCCGGGTTCGGATCGGAGGCCGATGTCGTACTCGACTAGTCGGCAGTCCTCGCGCTTGAGAACGTACTCCAGAACGGCCTCGTTTTCCTCCGGCGCGAAGGTGCAGGTGGAGTAGACGACGCTGCCGCCCTCCCGCGTGGCTTGGATTGCCCGCCGAAGGATTCCCTTCTGCACGCCAGCGACGCCCTCGATGTGGTCTAAACTCCAATCGTCCAGTGCGGTCGGGTTCTTTCGAATCGTCCCCTCACAGGAGCACGGAACGTCCACGAGCGCGGCGTCGAACGTCTCGATGCCGAGCGGTTTGAGCGAGAAGTTGCGCGCGTCCTGATTCGTCACGGCGGCGCAGGTGACGCCGAGTCGTTCGGTGTTGAATCGGAGCGCGGACAGCCGCCCGAGGTTGCTGTCGTTGGCGACGATGAGACCGTCGTCGTCCATCAGCGCGGCGAGCTGCGTCGTCTTGCTTCCCGGTGCGGCACAGGAGTCGAGGACGCGCTCGCCGGGGTTCGGGTCAAGGGCGAACGCCGAAATGGAGGACACTTCCTCCTGTCCGTGTGTCCAGCCGTGAAACGAGGGCCACGTGTTTCCGGGACTGCTGTCGATTTTCAGCACGTTCTCGTTCCAGTCGCGCGATTCCCATTCGACTCCCTCGGCGTCGAACGCCTCGGTCACCTGCTCGCGGGTCGCTTTGATTTCGTTCACCCGAACGACCGACGGGAGCGGGCGTTCGCAGGCGGCGCGAAACGCCTCGAAGTCGTCGATGATGGGTTCGTATCGCTCCAGTGCGTCCATTACTCGCCAGTGCGTGCGAGAGGTGTTTGTGGGTTTCGGAGCGACGTGACGGGTTCGATAACTGACCGCGCCATCCTTTTTAAGTTGAAGCCGCCCGAACCGTGATGTATGAGTAATATTACCGTGGTTACAGAGGAGATCGAACTCGACGCGCCGACGCTGGTCGAAGGGCTTCCGGGACTCGGACTGGTCGGGAAAATCGCTACCGACCACATTGTAGAGCAGTTCGATATGACCTACTACGCCGGTATCGACTGCGACGGGATTCCGGAAATCGCGGTGTACGACGGCGACGACCGCGAACTCCTTCCCCCGGTTCGACTGTACGCCGACGAGGAGCGAAATCTGGTCGCGCTCAAAAGCGACGTGCCGGTTTCCGCGGACGGGTCGCCGCAGTTCGCAAAATGCGTTTCCTCGTGGATTCAGTCGAAAGACGCGACGCCACTCTATCTGAGCGGTCTTCCCCACCAGAAAGAGACAGGGACGGTTCCCGAACTGTACGGCGTCTCAACCGGCGAAACGGGACACATGCTGGACGACAACGGAATCGACTTTCCGAACGAAACTGGGGCGGTCAGCGGACCGACCGGTGCGCTCCTGCACCGCGCGGGCAAACTCGGACTCGACGCAATCGGCCTTATCGTTCAGT
Organism: Haladaptatus pallidirubidus; assembly: GCF_020700235.1. Lineage (GTDB taxonomy): Archaea > Halobacteriota > Halobacteria > Halobacteriales > Haladaptataceae > Haladaptatus > Haladaptatus pallidirubidus. The sequence goes on from NZ_CP085301.1 coordinate 3,729,643, forward strand.
CCGACCCGCAGTTCCCCGACCCCGCGGCGGCCCGCGTCCTGATAAAGGACGGTATCGCTCCGATCGCGGACATCGACGTGAACACGAACGACCTTGTGGAGCGCGCCGAAGAGATCCGCCAACAAAAAGAGCAGTTCGCACAGCGCATGCAGGACGCGGAACAGGAGGAGAGCTCGCAGGCAAAACCGCTGCGAATGTTCCAATAGCACCTTTTACTGCGTGAGCGCGCCAACGGCACGCTCACTGGTGAAATCTGCACCAAAAGCACTCCTCGCTCCCGATGGTCGCTCGTCGGCCCGCTCGCTCGTCGCTATCGCTCCTCACCCGCGAAGAATTACTGGCTGCTAGCGGTAGTGTCCATTCCGATAATTACCGTCTTGCCCGCCGATTCCAGCGACTACGCAACCAACCGATTTCGACGGTTCAAAAAACAACTAATCGTTTTCGATGCCTGCAACCGCACGATTTTAGATGCCGGAATAGTCCTTCGGAATCTTGTAGCCCGCGGTGACATTTTGGCCGTCGGAACCGGGAATCGAGAGGTGCGTGCCGTTGCGTTCGATGGTGAAGTGAAGGTGCGGGCCGGTGGAGTTCCCGGTGTCCCCCATGCCGCCGATAACCTGGCCACGCGAGACGCTCTGACCCTGCGACACGTTGAAGCTATTCAAGTGGCAGTACATCGTTTGGTAGCCGTTTCCGTGACCGAGTTTCAGGTAATTCCCACAACCGCCCGACTCGTAGCTCCGAATGTCCACCACGCCGTCGTGGGCCGCGTAAATCGGCTCGCCGATATTCCCGTTGGCTCCGAAGTCAACCGCGTAGTGACCGGGACGGGCACCGTACGGCGACGTGATGTAACCCGTAATCGGCCAGTCGAAGTCCGAACCACCGTTACTCGTAGACTGAAGGTACCGCTCGACGGACCAGCCCCACACGTTGCGGTCGAGCCAGTGGACGCCCCACCAGCGATAGCCGTCTTCGTCGACTGGGCCGTTCATGATTTCGCCGACCTCGCCGTTGTTCAGGGTGGCGACGACGGGTGACTCCGTGCCGGGCTGTTCTCGCGTGTTCAGCGCACTCGCCGTGACTTCGACGCGCTCGTCCATGGCAAACGCGCTCGCAGAACCGCTCATTGCCGCCGTTACCGTTCCGGCGGTTGCCACAGTCCCGATTGATTTAAGTACCGATCTCCGATTGAATTTTCTTGACATTCGCAAGTATGAAATTAGACTACTAATTATTAATATTTTTGTTCTAAATTTTATATTTTGAATGACTAGTAAAATCTGCGCTTTCTTTCGGAGCGGTTCTTCTCGACAGAACGTTTTTGCGTTCGAACCGCTTTCTGTCACTCATGACTGACGCAGACGACGCAAATCTCGAACAGTTCCTCCGCGACGTGGACAAAGTGTACGCCGAATACGAAAACGGTTACATGGACGCCGACGCCGCCCTCTCCGTGCTTGACGACCATCTCGAATCCCTTCGCGCACAGATAGAGTAGCCGAGGAGAAGAATTATCGCCCCCCGCTCCGTGGTTTCGGGCGTATGACCGGCTTTTCGGACAGAGTCGAACACGTATCGATAAGCGGGATTCGGAAAGTGTTCGAAGCCGCGGGTGATGACGCCATCAATCTCGGCATCGGCCAACCGGACTTTCCGACCCCGACGCACGCACGACAGGCCGCACTCGACGCCATCGAATCCGGCGCGACGGACGCCTACACCTCGAACAAAGGTATTGTAGAGCTCCGAGAGGCTATCAGCGCGAAGCACGAACGCGACAACGGTCTCGACATTCCGCCGGAAAACGTCATCGCCACTGCTGGCGGGAGCGAAGCCCTCCACCTCGTCATGGAGGCCCACGTGAACCAGGGCGAGGAAGTCATCTTTCCCGACCCTGGTTTCGTGGCCTACGACGCCCTCACGCACATCGCAGGCGGGACGCCGAAACCCGTCGCCGTCCGCGAGGATTTGACGCTCGATCCCGCGGATGTCGAGAATGCGATTACGGACGATACGGCGGCCTTCGTCGTCAACAGCCCCGGTAATCCGACCGGTGCGGTTTCCACCGAAGAGGACATCCGCGAGTTCGCCCGCATCGCGGACGAACACGACGTACTCTGCATTACCGACGAAGTGTACGAACACATCGTCTTCGACGGCGACCACTACTCGCCGATGGAATTTGCGGAATCGGACAACGTCGTCGTGGTCAACGCCTGCTCGAAAACCTACTCGATGACGGGATGGCGACTCGGATGGGTCGCCGGAAGCGAGCGCAGAATCGAGCGCATGCTCCGAGTTCACCAGTACATTCAAGCCTGTGCGAGCGCCCCGGCACAGTTCGCCGCGAAAGGCGCGCTTTCCGGCCCGCAAGACCCGGTCCAGGAAATGGTGTCCTCGTTCGAGGAACGAAGGGACGTGCTTTTGGACGGCCTTTCCGACATCGGTCTCGAAACGCCCACACCGTCCGGTGCCTTTTACGCCATGCCGAAAGTGCCCCAAGGGTGGATTGACGAAGTGCTTTCCCGTGGCGTCGTCGTCGTCCCCGGCGAAGCGTTCGGCGAAAACGGCGCTGGTTACGCCCGAATCTCCTACGCAACCGGCGTCGAGGAAATCAAGGAAGCGCTGGAAATCATGGGCGAAGCGGCGGACGCGGTTCGGTAATCGGCAAATGGTCCTTCGACCACGACTTCCACTGGCCTGAGATTTTATCTTCTTTGCCCCCGTGATTTGCTGACATGCCCATTTCGCGCCACGGCTCCGGCGCAGTTTCCACCCTCCGCGCCGTCATCTCCCAGATACATCCCGTGTTCATGCTCCCGCCTATCGCGGCGTCGTGGTTCGGAAGCATGCTCGCCGGACAGTTCTCTCTTTTGACGGGCGCACTCCACATGACGGCCATCTTCGCCGGGGTCTACACGGCCCACGTCAAGGACGGCTACGTCGATTTTTACATCCGCGGGGAGGACGACGATCACCCTCTCACGGAAAAGGGATGTAAACTCCTCCTCGCCAGCGCGACCGCGGTTTTCGCGCTCTGCCTCGGCGGTCTGTGGATCGCGGTCGGAATCGGGGCCGCACTCATCACGCTTCCCGGGTGGTTCATCGGCTACCTTCATGCGCCGCAACTCGACATGCACCCGATCTCCGCGACGGGGGGCTACCCGCTCGGCATCGCCCTCGCGATTCTCGGCGGTTTCTACACGCAGACGGAAACGCTCGCGCCAATCGCGCTCGCGTTCGCCGGCGTCTTCTTCGCCCTCCTATCGGGCGTGAAAGTCATCGACGACGCGCAGGATTACGACTACGACCGCTCCATCTCGAAGCGCACCGTCGCCGTCGTTCTCGGGCGCGAACGCGCCCGGACGACGGCGTTTTTGCTTATGGCGTTCTCCCTGCTCTGCGTCCTCGGCTTCGCCGTTGCAGAGGTGTTTCCGCCGAGCAGCGTTCTCGCGGTACTAGCCTTCGCGGTAATCGGCGTCGTCGCCCACCGAACCGGCCCGGAACTGGCCACGATGCTCCTGATTCGCGGGTCGTACGTCTTCCTCGCGCTTTTGCTCGCGGCGGTCTGGTTCCGACCCCTTTCCTAGTGTTTTTCGCCAGACATCAATTACTACCGTTCATGACTGATTGGTCCGACTCGTCCGATGCGGTCGCCGAGCAGTACGAAGACAGCGGGAACTTGAACGCTCGAATTTCCCTCCACGAGGAGTACAGCACGGCGGAACGAGATTTTCGCTCGTGGCAGTTCGACCAGTTCGAATGTGATTCAGGAACGCGAATTCTTGTAGTGGGGTGCGGCCCGGCGGAGTTGTGGGAAACGAACGCTGAACGCATTCCGGCGAACTGGTCGGTCACGCTAACGGATTTCTCACCGGGAATGGTAGACGAAGCCCGCGAGAACGTTCCAGCCGACGGGACGTTTTCGTTCCGCGTCGCCGACGCGAGCAACCTTCCGTTCGAGGACGACTCGTTCGACGCCGCGACTGCGAATCACATGTTGTACCACGTTCCCGACCGCGATTCCGCCATCCGTGAACTCCGTCGCGTACTGAAACCCGACGGAACGCTCTATGCGACGGCGAACGGCGATGGTCATATCGGTGAACTGTTCGAAGTTATGGAATCCGCGCTGAACACCTCGGTTTCGCACGCGACAGGGTTCACCCTCGATAACGGCCGTGAACAACTCGAACGACAGTTTTCCGCCGTCGAAAGACGGCAGTACGTCGACTCGCTTGCGGTCACGGACGTTGACCCATTAATTGCCTATATCCTTTCACGCGAAGATGTAGACGAATCGTCCGTCGGAAACCTACGTAAAGCGTTCGAAAAACGGTTTGAGGACGGCGTCTTCCACGTCACGAAAAACACCGGTATGTTCGTCGCGCACGAGTGACCCGAAACCGAAATCACGAGCGACGACCGGGAAACGGAGGCGATTTCCGGAGAGAAATCCTGACCGAGACACTTACACCCCTCCCCTTCATCTAACGATTATACTCGTGACCGAATCAACTTTCACCGAAGAAAAAGCGTACGCCTACGTCACCCGCGACAGGGAGGAGGTCCCCGAACTGCTCGTGTTCGAACACCCCGACCCGGAGGGGGGCGTGCAGGTTCCGAAAGGGGGTATCGAAGACGGGGAATCGCCGCGCGAAGCGGTCGTTCGGGAGCTGAAAGAGGAAAGCGGTCTGACGGAGCTCGAGTCGATACGCTCGCTGGAGACCGACGTGTGGCAACACCACGAGAAGCCGAAGGCGTACCGTCGTCATTTTTTCCACATCGTCGCCGAAGAACGCCGCGACCAATGGCGACACACGGTCACGGGGGACGGCGAGGACGAGGGCGTCGTTTACGACTACTTCTGGGCTCGCCCCCGGTCGATTTCGCTCGCGCGGGACATGGACGATTACATCGGACAAATTCTGAAATGACTACGGGTCGAGCGACCGACACCGTTCTATCCACTCCTCCTCGAACGTCGGACTCGTCACGACGCGTGCCGCGAGGTTCGAAACTTCGGTAATGCCCTCCGCCTCGCACCACGAGAGACACTGTTTGTAGGTTGGAACCGAAATGTCGTCCGTATCCCGAACGAGTCGGAGTTCGTCCGCTCCCGAAAGATACGCGGCGAATGCGCGGGAGTGCCCGTCCGTGAGCGTCCAGTCGCCGCCAATTTTCCGAATCGGAAGCGGGTCGTAGTTCGGTGATTCGAAATCGAACCACTCGATAACAGACGATAGCTTTGACTCATCGAGATACAACTGACTGGGCCGAATCTCGCCGAGCGGAACGCGAAACGATTCCGGCACGCACACACGTCAACGCTTAACCACGAAAACGTCGTCGGTATCCGCATGTCCGAACTAACCCACGACGACGCAATCGTCAACGGCGTTCGTCTCCACTACGTCGAGGCCGGTGAGGGGCCGCTGGTCGTCCTCCTCCACGGGTTTCCGGAATTTTGGTACTCGTGGCGAAAGCAGATTCCGGCGCTCACGGAGGCGGGATACCGCGTCGTCGCGCCGGATTTGCGCGGCTACAACGCCTCCGAGAAACCGCACGGCGTCGAACAGTACGGTCTCGACGAACTGGTCGGCGACGTACTCGGATTGATCGACCACTTCGAGGAAGAAAGCGCCCACGTCGTCGGCCACGACTGGGGCGGCGTTATCGCGTGGGAAATTGCCATTCGCCACACCGAACGAGTCGAAAAACTCGCGGCGCTGAACGCGCCGCATCCCGAGCGGTTTCGGGAACTGCTCCGAACCCCCGAGCAACTGCGGCGTTCGTGGTACGTGTTCTACTTTCAACTGCCGTGGCTCCCCGAACGCCTGCTTTCTGTCCGTAACTACGCTCCAATCGCGGAACTGCTCCGCGACGGCGCGGAAAATCCGGACGCCTTCGATGAAACCGACATTCGGCGATACGTCGAGGCCGCAGCACAACCGGGCGCACTGACGAGCGCCATCAACTACTACCGGGCGCTGTTTCGAGAGCGCGCGGGAAAGGAGATACGGGCGCTGTTCGGCGATGGTCGGGGCGATTTCGACGTACAGACACCGACACTACTGATTTGGGGCGAACAAGACGTTGCGCTCAGGGTCGAACTGACGGAGGGAATGGAGCAGTGGGTTCCAGACCTCCGCGTCGAACGATTGCCGAACGCGAGTCACTGGGTGCAAAACGACGAACCGGAGAAAGTGAGCGAACTGCTGGTCGAATTTTTCGACACCTGAAGTTCCGTTGTGAGCCATAGCTTTTTGACCGATTCCGCCCGATAGTCGGTCGATGTTGCTCGTACTGGAAAACGAAGTCAACCCGAAGTTTCGTTACTTCGTTCGGGAGATCCAATCCTACCTTCCGGAACACCGGGTCTACGACTACGCGAACGAGGGTGGGAGACCGTCGATTTTCGGCGTGGACGGCGTCGTCGTCGCTGGAAGCACGGCGGGGGTGTACGAGCGCGATGAGTATCCGTGGATGGACGAACAAATCGAATTCGTCCGCGAATTGGTCGAACGCGAGATTCCGACCCTCGGCGTCTGCTTCGGGCATCAAATCGTCAATCGCGCGCTTGGCGGGTCGGTCGAACACCGCGGATTGACCAACGAACTCGTCCGCGCCGACCTCGCGGACGACCCGCTTTTCGAGGGTGTTTCGCCGGTGCTACCGGCCGTGCACGGCGACCATGTGGTCGAAACCGGAGGCGGGATGGAAACTATCGCCTCGACCGAGCACAACGACCATTTCGCCACTCGGCACCGGGACGTACCACTGTGGACGACGCAGTTTCATCCGGAGTTCACAGGTGCGCTTCGGTGGAGAGTTGCCGCGGATTTTGGTTGGCGAGAAACCGCTAACTCGTTTTCGGACGTGAACGGAGAGCGCGTGTTCGAAAACTTCGCTCGACTGGTCGGTATCGAAGACGAGAAAATGTGAGCGCGCCTACTTCGCCGTGCTGACGATTTTTATCACGTCGCCTTCTTCCAACTCGTAGGAGTCGCTGATGTCGCGGTTCGTCTTCGCGTTCACGGCGTGGAGGTAGCCGTCGCCGATGTCGCTGTGAACCGCGTAGGCGAGGTCTGGCGGGGTCGAACCGTTCGGGAGCAGGAAGGCGTCGGGGAGGACGTTTCCTTGGCCGTCCGTCCACTTCGATTCGTTCTGCACCGGGTAGGCCGTGATTTGGTCGAGCAGGTCGTACACGGCGGTGTCGAGGGCCTCCTGCACGCCGGTTCCGCCCCACTCCCGCATGACGCCCCTGATTCGTTCGAGTCCGGTCCGTTGCTGGTCGCTCAGGTCGCCGACGACCTCGAAATCGTCGTCACCGGGGTCGTAGTCTACAACGCCAGCCTCGACGCCCTGTCGAAGCGCGAGTTCGCCCTCCGCGGTGGCGGGGATGACCGGCTTGCCCGTCTCGCGGAGTCGTTCGATATTTTCCTCGGGGGCGATGTCGGCTTTGTTCGCCACGAGGATGATGGGCTTGGTTCGGGCGCGGATGTCGCGGGCGAGCGCTTCGCGATGGTCGTCAGTCCACTGCTGAGGGTCGTCGGGGTAGTCCAGCTCACGGAGGCTGGCGGCCACTTCGTGTTCGCTCGCGCCGAATCCCGTCAGCATCTCCGAGAGCGCTTCGTCGATGTCGAAGCCCGGGGAGCGAGATTGGCGCACGACGCCCTCCCAGTTGCGTTCGATGATGCCCGCGAGCCACTGGTCCATCTCCTCCTCGATGAAATCGACTTCCTCGACGGGGTCGTAGGTGCCGATTTCGACGGGTTCGCCCTCCTCGTTGGTTCCACCCGAGGCGTCAACGACGTTGACGATTGCGTCGGCGTTCGTCAGTTCGTCCAAGAACTGATTGCCGAGTCCGCGGCCTTCGTGCGCGCCCGGGACGAGTCCAGCCACGTCGAGCAGTTCGATTGGGACGTAGCGTTTCCCGTCGTGGCAGTGCTCGTTACCGCATCGTTCGTCGCGTTCGAGGCAGGGACAGTCGGTTCGGACGTGGCTCACGCCGCGATTCGCGTCGATGGTCGTGAAGGGATAGTTCGCCACGTCCACCTCGGCCAGCGTCGCAGATTTGTAGAACGTAGACTTCCCGGCGTTGGGCTTGCCCGCGAGCGCGATGGAAATCATGCTCGTCGGTAACAGGGAAACCGGGAATTGCCTTTCGGTTTTCCGAGATAGGGGAAGTCGTTGCGACTGAATCGACGCGACTGGGATGGCGCCCGCTGACACACCCCGTGGAAAACGCCAGAGTGAGTAGCGCGAAATGCAGGTTCGCGGATAGTCGAGTGGCGGAACCGCGATACGACGATGTAATCGCAAACAGACGGTGCGGCTTTGATTGGAGTCGGCAATTGCTATCGGGACTCGAGGGAGTGGTTGACTCATTGCTGACTTCGACAATCAAACGTCTATCTAATAACGCAATTCGACCCGGTCTGTTATCTCAGTACGCCGTCAAAACCATCGTTAATAATAAGTAGGGATGAGTGGTAACAGTGTGCATGGAGTTCTCCGAGAAACTAGAGTTCGGCCATGAAGACCGCAAGCGAATCTACGAATACGTAGAACAGCACGGAACGGCCGACGCGGACGAGGTACAGCAGTCGCTCGGAATCGATCCGGGTGGGTTCCGCCACCACGTCGCCATCCTTCGCCGGGACGGATACCTCTCGGAGGACGACGGCGTACTCGTAGTTTCGCTCGAAACCGGAGCGGAAGAGGAGTTCGTAGACGAGGATACGGAGTTCATCATCCGTCCCGCCCGTCAGGAAGATTTGGCGGGTATCGTCGGCGCGATTCGGCAGGTCGCGGAGGAAGGAACCTACATCGTCGCCGAAACCGTCGCGGACGAAATCGATCATCAGGAGGCTCTGCTCCGACACAACGAACTCGAGTCGCGGATGTTCTTCGTCGCCACGGTGAACGACGACGTAGTCGGCTGGGTACACCTCCACGCGCCGGAACTGGACAAACTCAGCCACACCGCGGAGTTGACGGTCGGCGTCTTGGACGAGTACACCGGCCATGGAATCGGAAGCCACCTGCTCGAACGCGGATTGGAGTGGGCCGGTTCGAACGGCTACGAAAAGGTGTACCAGAGTGCCCCATCGACCAACCAGAACGCCATCGATTTCCTCAAAGCCCACGGCTGGGAAACCGAGGCGGTGCGCGAAGACCACTACAAAATCAACGAGGAATACGTGGACGAAGTGATGATGGCGGTGAAACTGTAGCGGTTACGTTTTTGAATCCCGTTCGACACTTTCCGATGTGGCCGTAACGGTAACGCACACCAAACGGAGCGGGATATAAAACACTCATCTTCGGTCAGCGATGACATCCACAGGATGAGTGACGAAAGCCGTGAACACGTGATTCCGGGAAGCGAAGAGGAACTCGACACCCCCGACGTCAAGGGTTACGACTTCGGCGGCGAGTTCGACTTTTTCGAGATGCTGTCGTCGTATCGAACGACCGGATTTCAGGCGACGCATCTGCACGAAGCAATCGAACTTGCCCAAGCGATGCGCGAGGCGGACGCAAAAATCTATCTGACGTTTACGTCGAATATCGTTTCGTCGGGGCTTCGCGAGGTGTTGGCGTACCTCGCTCACGAAGACCTCGTCGATGTGATGATAACGACGTCCGGGTCGATAACCGAGGACGTTATCAAGACCGAAAAGCCGTTCAAAATGGGCGAATGGGACGTAGATGAGGTGAAAATGCGCGAGCGAGGAATCAACCGCCTCGGAAACATTTTCGTGCCATCCGATCGGTACGTTTGGTTGGAGGAGTACTTGAACGATTTCTTCCCGGACTTTTTCGCCGACCAGAAGATTCGAACCCCGACGGCGTTCGCGCGGGAACTCGGCGAAACGCTCGACGACGAGGATTCTATCCTCTACAATGCCGCGAAAAACGATATTCCCGTCTTCTGTCCCGCCCTCACCGACGCGGAAGTCGGGAACTTCCTCTACTACTATCGACAGGGGTACGATTCCGATATCGGCATCGAAATAGTGGACGATTACGACAACCTCATCGAAGAGGGACTTCTCGCCGACAAAACCGGTCTCATCGTCCTCGGCGGCGGCGTTCCGAAACACCACGCCATCATGACCAACTTGTTCCGCGGCGGTGCGGACTACGCAATCTACGTTTCCACCGGTATGGAAGGCGACGGCTCGTTGTCGGGTGCGCCGCCGAACGAAGCGGTTTCGTGGGGCAAAATCAAGCAGGATGCGAAAAACCACGTCCAAGTCGAAGCAGAGGCTACCTTGGTCGTCCCTCTGCTCGTCGCTGGCGCGTTTGCCGAGTAATCCCGCTCTACCCTGGCGTTATTCGTGACGAACCGGGAACGCGACTTCGACCGTCGTCTTGTAATCCGTAATCTGGCCGTTTTCGACGTTCGCCGTCCAATCTTCGACTTCGATACCGCTGATGTTCTCGATAGTTTCGCTGGCTTGCTCGACCGCTTCCCGGGCGGCGTCCTCCCACGATTCCTCGGACGTTCCGAGTACCTTGATGATTTTTACTGCCGTCATGGCATACGCCCTACGCCAGCATGGAGGTAGCATCTTGTGGCCGCGCTTTGGAGAGTTCGTTCGTCGGTGATTTCGGTGCTGTGCTGCTGTTTTGAGTGATTTTGATATTCGAGAAACTGTTTGAACCGGTATCGGCTTACTGCGAATTGTTGCCGACTCCATTGAAAACCGCCACCGCACCGAAACCACCCACGTACATCCCCCACCCGATTCCGGTCCTCACTTCGTTGCGGTACCTGCGGGCCACGGCCGCAGGTCAGCAAGACGCGTTGCGTCTTGCAAGCCTCGTCTCTCACACGCTGTCGGCACTGCCCGAGGCGATTACCGCCGAGGGCCAGTGCCAGCGCGTACCATTCCGGTCGTGAAGATTGCCACTGACTCATGCCTGCCCGGTTCTGCCACTCGATACTTGTACTCTCCCGCCGTTCCACGTTTGGGGGAGAGCATGGATTACAGTGAGTTCATCGGACAGACACAGCACCGACTGAAACTGGGGAAACAGGGAAAGACGGTTCGGGCGATTCGCGCCACGCTGACGACGCTCGGCGAACGACTGCAACCCGGCGAAGCGAAAGACCTCGCGGGGCCGCTCCCGATGGAAATCGACTGGTATCTCGAACGGGCCGATTCGGGCCAGCGATTCCACTTCGACGAATTCGTAGACCGTGTGGCAGAACGCGAAGGTATCGAGAATCAGGATGCGCTCTTTCACGCGAAGGGTGTAATGTCGCTCGTAGCCGAAGTCGTTCCGGAGGGAGAATTTCAGCAGGTTCGCCAGCAGTTGCCGGACGAGTACGACCCGCTATTCGAACTCGTCGGAAACGAGGCGGCGTTCGACTAACGCCGCGCCCGTCGAATTTCGGGCCTCGGAATCCGGGTCAGCAGTTGCACCGCGTCGTGGATATCGTGGGTTTTCACGACCAGTTCCGCGACTTCCCGCACCGTGAACTCCGTCTCTATTTCGTGGCCGTAACAGCGCGCGTACAGCGCCAACCAGTCGTTGAGCGCCCGTTCCAGTCGCGTCATCTCCCACTGGTCGAACCGCGCGAACTCGCCGGTTCGACCCTCGACGTACACCGAGACGACATCACCGACGCCCGAACGGAGGATGGAAACCGCACGATCCTCGTCCGGTGGATTTGCGGGCGGGTCGAATGCTTTCCGGTCGGCCCGCGCTCGCTTTGCGAGATCGGCGATTCGGTCGCGGTGTTCGGTCATCGTTGATGTTTCCTCCCGTCTTCGCTCACCCTTGCTTGAACTCGACGCCTTTGTCGCCGCGCGGGTGTTCCCATTCCGTTTCGGCGACGACGGCACAGGTGCCACATTCGACGCAGGGTTGCGTGTCGAGGCTCACGATTTTCTCCTCGTGGCCGTTCATCTGCACCGTCTCCTCGCGGTAGCAACCGCCGCCGAAATCCTTCGCGCTGACGGGACAGGCCGACACCGCCGCGCCGCTGGCTTCGTAGGAGTCGTTTCGCAGGCGGATGTGCGGGTTGCCCACGTCCGTGTCGTAGGTCAGGTCGCCGATTCGGTCGGCGAGGCTCTTCGGTTCGACCTCGTTTACGTCCTCGATTTCGGTACCCAGCTCTTCCGCGATAACCGTCGGAAGCGTGACGTAGGGCGTCTTCGTGTCCGGAATCATCGAGGAGAGGAACGGCGAACTGTAGAGACGTTCGAGTTGCGACTCCATCGACCCGGAGCGAAGCACCGCCCGACCAATCGGCGAAGAGAGGAGAGTATCCGTGAAGTCTGCGATTCGCTCCGTCTCGCCGAATCGTCCGAGTGTTCGATACTGTTTGGGTCGGAGTTTGTCCATCACGCCTTCGTCCTTCAGCTTCTTTTCATAGAGCAGTCCGGCCTTCTCCGGGTCGCCGCGCATTCGCGCCTCGGCGAATGCCTCGGCGGCGAGCGCGCCTGCGGTCACGGCGTGGTTCATCCCCTTGATTATCGGCCCTTGGGCCTGCATCTGCCCCCCGGCGTCGCCGACGAGGGCGAGACGCCCGCGGTGCGGTGCCGGATGGGCCGCTTTCTTCGAATCGGGAACGAGTTTCGCGCTGTACTCGACTTCGTCGTAGTGACCGTTCAGCCACTGCGCGAGCAGCGGGTGCGTGAGCAGATTGTCGAGCAGTTCGTGCGGTTCCGCCTCCTCCGTCACGAGACTGTCGAGGTGGAAGACGGTGCCGATGGAAAGCGAATCCTGATTCGTGTAGAGGAAGCCGCCGCCACGAACGTTCTCGAACAGGTTGCCCGAGAAGAGGTGCGCTTCGCCCGTGTCCGGAGAAACGTCGAATCGCTCGGCGATAACGTCCTCCGGCATTTCGATGACGGCTTTAACGCCTTGGAACCACTCGTCCGGTTCGTCCCAGTTCATCAATCCGGCATCGCGGGCGAGTTCGCTGTTAACGCCATCTGCCGCGACGATGAAGTCGGCCTTGATGGGGTCGAGTTCGTCGCAGGTGACGCCGACGATTTTCCCGCTCTCACGGAGCAAACCGTTCACTCGAACGCCGGTTAGCAAGCCGCCGCCGGTCTCGCTCGTCATCTCGTGGACTCGGTCGGCCAGCCACGAGTCCATTTTCCGCCGGAGGACGGCGTCCGACCACTCCGTGTCGTGTTCGTGGAGGCGGGTGATGTCGAACGATTTCACCTTCTCGTCGGCCACGTTGTGGATGTTGTAGCTCGTAATCGGGCGTTCAGCGGCCTCCTCGCGAAAGTCGGGGAACAGCGAGTCGATAGTGTAGGGTGCCGACTCTTCGGCGTAGATGAGGCCGCCGGAGACGTTCTTCGATCCAGCTTCGACACCGCGTTCGAGGACGAGCGTTTCGATTCCGTTGCGTGCGAGCGTCGCGGCCGCCGCGGCCCCACCGGGACCGGCACCGACTACGACTGCTTCGTACTGTTCGTATTCTCCTGTCATTAGCTAACAATCTCCATGTTCAGTCATCGTCTTCCGCCACGACCGCACCCAGTTCGCCCGCCTCGACTGCATCGGTGAGGCGGGGAAGCACTTCGAACAGGTCGCCTTCGATGAAGTAATCGGTGAAGTCCCGAATGTCGGCGTCCGTATCGGTGTTAATCGAGATGATGGTCTCCGACTCGTCCATTCCGACTTTATGCTGAATCGCGCCGCTGATGCCCGCCGCGATGTAGAGGGGCGGTTGGACGATTTGTCCGGTTTCGCCGATTTGGCGCTCCTCGCTGACGTACTGTTCGACGTGTCCCTCCACGTTGTAGGACGCGGTCACTACGCCCCGCGAGAGGCCGAGGTCGGCGTCGTCGAAGGCGTCAACGAGGTCGAGTGCGAGTTCGATCCCCTCCGTGGGGTCGTCGCCGATGCCACGACCGATTGCGACGACGACTTCCCGTCCGGTCAAATCGACGCCGGTATCGAGGGTGTCCCATTCGGCGACTTCGACGCGATACCAATCGTCCGGCGTGTCGATGTCGTATGAGACGATTTCGCCTTCGCGTCCCGGGTCGGCTTCCATCGCGTCGAAGCTACCCGGAATCACGGAACAGCCCTGCGGGTGGAACTCCCGATTCGGATTATCGATGCAGAGGATGGTCGAGTATTCGAATCCGGAGAAGTCCGGGCGCTTCATGTGCAGGATACGCTCGAACTCGACTTTCTCGCCTGGTGTGCCCGTCTTCACGGGATTCGAAATGAGTTCGTTCGTGATGGATAGCCCCGAGCAGTCGCTCGCGAGTCCGGAATCGAGTTCGCCCTGCACCTGTGCGGAGAGGTCGCGCCCATTGTTCGTCGCCGGGAAAAGGAAGTAGCGCGGTTTGTCGTACTCCTTCCAATCCGCCTCGGCTCGCGCCATGTCCGCCACGATTTCGGTGTACGGCTTGTGACGGAACCGCTTCAATCGCTCGTCGTCGTGGTACACCGCCACGTCCGCACCGAGTGCAATGCACTCCTCCGCGAGGCCGCGCATGTCGTCGCCGACAAGTACGGCGACGACTCGTTCGTCGCCGCCGTACTCGTTTTCGTACTCGTCCATCAACTCGCGGGCTTTGCCCAGCATCTCCTTCGACACGTCGAGCAGTTCGCCGCCCTGCGTCTCGCAGTACACCCACATGTCGCGGTAGACGCCGTCTTCGAGCGCTCGAACGTGCTTTTTGTCCGCGGTGGGATGGGTGAGTCCGTCGTCTTCCTCCTCGTCCTCTTCGTCGGCCCCTGCGTCGGAATCGGACGCCTCCGATTCCGACGCCGTTTCCGCTCCCTCGTCGGGGTCTTCTACGTCCGCCGCCGTCTCTTCGTACTCGCCTTCGGTTTCGGTATCTTCGGTGGCGTCGCCACCTTCCGTCTGGCTCTCAAGTTCGTCGATTCGGGCTTGGATGACCTCTTTCGCCGTCTTTCTGTCCTCGCCTTCCTCCTCGCTGGTAAGTATTTCGTCCAGTGCGCCCGTGTCTTCGACGGTCTGTACGTCCTGTTCCAGTTCTTCGACGGTTCGGTCGCCGGGATTTACGTCCGTCATTATCAGTCCCCCGCGGCAAATGGTCGCATCGTTTTGAGTACGTCCGCCATCGCCTCCTCGTCGTCGGGCGTGACCATCGTGGCATCGCGCTCCGCCGGGGCTTTCGGAATCGGGTCAACCGACGACACGATGGTCGGTGATCCGTCCAATCCGATGTAGTCCGGGTCGAGATTGAGGTCGGCGTGATCCCACGTCGAGAGGTACTCTTCGTACTCCTCGGCGCGCTCTTTCGTCTCGGCTTTCAGTCGCTTCTTTTGAAGCCGGTGGGCCGCCTTTCTGTAGGACGGTTCGTACTCTGGGTCGGTTACGATAAACGCCGGAAGCGGTGCGGTGACGGTTTCGATTTCGTCCACGTCGCCCTCCACGAGGCGCTTTGCGCGTACCTGTCGTTCATCTTCGTCCACCTCCATCGCGATGACGTGCGTGATAATCGGGTAGTCCAAACACCATGCCGTCTGCGGGCCGGTCTGTCCCGTCTCGCCGTCGGCGGTTTTGAACCCCGCGAAAACCAAGTCCGGTTCGCCGATCTTTTCGATGCCCGCCGAGAGGGTAATCGCCGTTGCCCACGTGTCCGCGGCGGCCATCTCGCGGTCGGAGAGGAGATAACAGTCGTCGGCGTACACCGTCATTGCTTCGCGGAGCACGTCGGCGTAGCCCGGCGGACCCATGCTCATCGCGCTCACCTGACCGCCGTGCTCCACTTTTGTCTGAAGGGCGGCTTTGAGAGCGAACTCGTCGTTCGGATTCATCACCGTCGGCGTCCGTCCGCGTTCCAAGTGACCGTCTTCGTCGAACGACACCTGTCCCTCGCGGAAGTCGGGAACGCCTTTGGTCAACACGACAGAGTGCATTGATACCACCATCCGTGAATGTGTTTAGTTTGCATACGTCACCACGTACCAAAGCCCTCGGAGGTTATTATACTGTTGGGAAATCAACAGAAATCTGACACTCTAACGGAACGCTATCCGCTGTCGATGTCTGTCACTTCTATGAGATAACGACCGAAACGTGTCAATAATTAGGCTTGCGGGGCCGGACCGTCTCCCGCACTGCGTTCTCGTTGACGGGCGGTATCACCCGTTTCGACGGCTTCCTCCGACTTTTCCTCCGATTCGCCGGTCGGCTTTCGTCGTTCGCTTCGGATCATCGTCATCTCGCCACGGGCGCGCATGGTTCCGTCCGCGGTCGCGTTTTCGTGGAATTCGAGGTCGGTGCAGGCTACGTCGCCCAGCACCTCCGCCCCGTCTTCGAGGACGACGGTTCCATTGCGGGTCGTCACGTCGCCGTGAATGCGCGTTCCGGAACCGACGACGATATCGCCGCGGGCGCGAAGACTTCCGAACACTTCGTTTTTCGCCCCGACGACGATTTCCTCGGCGCGAATGTTGCCGTGCAATCTACACCCGTCACCGATGGTCGCGGGCGTCGAAACGCGCCACGCGTCGTCGCTGACGTGGGCGCTCCGCGGAATGACCGCCGGGTCGGCCTCGCTCTCGTCCAGCATCTCGTCGATGACGTTTTTCGCGGCTTCCTCCTCACCCAACCGAAGCAACTGGGAGAGGTAGACGAACAGAAAGACGACGGTCGGCATCGGATTTCGGATGACGATCCAGCCGTTCGCTTCGAATCCGTCGTCGATTTGCACGTCGTCGCCAATGTCGAGATCACCGCTGACCATCAACCGCCCGGCGACGTGGACGCGCTCGCCCAAGTAGGCGTCCTGCCCGACGAGAACGTCGCCATCGACCTCCGACCAGAGGTCGAGGCGACAGTCCGCCTCGGCTTCGATATGTCCGCCGAAAGTCGCTCGCTCACCCGCGATAACGTGGTTTCCGCGCACGCCGAACTCCACGGTACTCTGTGCGCCGACGATGATGTCGCCGTCGGTCACGAGGTCGTGTTCTTCGACGGTCGTCCCGTCGGGAATCGAAAGTTCATCCAGAGGGTCGGAGCGGAGCGGCACATATCCTACCAACGATTCCCGCGTAATAAATCCTCCCGAGAACGTCTGACGCTCGTCTGCCGAGATGGGATGTGCTATGTTCCCAAACACCCGTGTTTCGATGTCTATTCTACAGCTTTTTTATCCGTCGGGGGCTAACGCCGGAGTATGACTACTCTTTCATTCGATGACGAGGGCGTCGATGTGGTTTACGAAGGAACCGAGTTTCGACTCGAAAAAGACCTCATCGAGGACGCGACGCAGAAATCCTACTTCGACGTGACCGACCACGAAGTCCTGCGAATCGTGGAGAAAAACCCCTCGCTCGGAGGACAGGCCCGCCGAATCGGGGACATTATTCGGTAGCACACCTATTCTAACGCATAACATAAATACACAGACGTCGATATTTCGATTGTATATGGTTATATATAAATATAAATAATCTTATGGTTTGAGCTAGTAGATATACCCTCATGAAATTCCCAAAAACGTATCTGCCGTGGGTTTTTCTTCTTGGCACTGTCGGGTTTGCTCTCCGGAGTGTTGTAAAGTGGACAGAGGAAACGCCTTCAATTTCTCTTTACGCAGATATTGCAGTAGTATTACTATTTTTTGGTTCTATCAGTTGAGTATTATTACGAGTCTAAGGAGGTGCCTCTTTCTGGATTGTTCCGAAGTATTTTATTAGGAATTTCCATCGTCTGTTTATTGGTCATATTCTATTCGCTGACTGTCCCCCTTTTCCGGTAGGATTTAGGTACTCCCGCCGAACTGTCGAACATGAACCTTCCAGCCGATTTCGACCATCCCGCGTGGCTGACCGCGGCGGGCACGATTGCGTCTTACTTGCTCATTCTCGCCCTGATGACCGTTCTGTTGTTCGGCGTGCCCTACGTGATTTTTAGCGCGCTGTAGGCAGTGTTTTCGAGCTGCCGTAGATGAAGACAAGAAGGCGAGACTGCAACTGTTGGCTGTAGGCCACGCCCTCGCTCTCTCAGTCACTCGGGCAGGGCCACTCGCTCCTTCATTCGCTTGCCCGTTGCCACCAAGCCGCCGAAGGCCGGGCGCGCTCGCGCGCCCGGCCAAACCAAAATTCTAAATTCGAATACCGTTGTTCAGGGGAAAGTCGTCCCGCCGAAACCTGTGGCAAACCAAACAACCACCGGCGGGCCGAGTGCGGCGCACTCGGCCCGCCGCGGTTCCTGGCGGCAACGGGCGACGCGAGGTATGAACGACTGGAAAAAGGAGTGACGAGCGAGGGCGTGTTTGTAGTCGTGACTTCTGTGGTCGTCACTCTACCCAAAAAGAGCCAATTAGAACACAAAAACGCCAACGCGAAAAAGACCGACTGTGTTAGACCGTTCGCTTAGGCGAACGTCTTGGAGACTTCGTCGCTCTCGTCGTCTTCCGCTTCGATTTTCTCCCGTGCGTCTTCGAAATCCTGCATCGTGATTTCGGTGCGGTCGTCGCGGATGGCGAACATCCCGGCTTCCGTACAGATGGCCTTGATGTCGGCACCGCTGGCGTCGCCCGTATCGACGGCGAGTTTCTCGAAGTCCACGTCGTCGGCGACGTTCATGCCGCGGGTGTGGATGCGGAAGATTTGCTCCCGACCTTCGTCGTTCGGGTTCGGCACTTCGATGAGGCGGTCGAAACGACCCGGGCGGAGAATTGCGCGGTCGAGCATGTCGAAGCGGTTGGTGGCCGCGATAATGCGGATCTCGCCACGGTCTTCGAAGCCGTCCATCTCCGACAACAACTGCATCATCGTGCGCTGGACTTCCGCATCGCCGGACGTTTTCGAGTCGGTGCGCTTCGACGCGATGGCGTCAATTTCGTCGATGAAGATGACGGCGGGTTCGTGCTGGCGGGCGACCTCAAACAGGTCGCGGACGAGTTTGGCACCCTCGCCGATGAACTTGTGGACGAGTTCCGACCCGGCCATCTTGATGAAGGTGGCGTCGGTTTGGTTGGCGACTGCTTTCGCCAGCATCGTCTTTCCGGTTCCCGGCGGGCCGTACAGCAGGACGCCGGACGGTGGGTCGATACCGACCTCCGAGAACATCTCGGGGCTCTCGAGCGGCATCTCGACCGTCTCGCGGACTTCGTTCATCTGTTCTTTTAGTCCGCCGATGTCTTCGTAGGTGACTTCGGGACTCTTCGTGACCTGCATCACGCGAGCGCGAACGTCGGTTTCGTCGTCGAGCGTCTTTACGATAGAGAGAGAATTGTTGACGGCGACGCGAGAGTCCGGTTCGAGTTCGGTGTGCATCTCATCGGTCACTTCGGTAACGGCTTCCTGATTGTTACCGTGTTGTTTGATGATAACGCCTTCCTCCGTAATCTCCTGCACGGTGGCGACGAACAGCGGGGACTGTTTCAATTTCTTGTTCTCGTGCGTGAGTCGTTCGAGCTTCTGCTGGTACTTGTTGTTCTCCGCGTTCGCGTCGAGGAGTTTGTCCCGCATCTCCTCGTTCTGGGATTCGAGGACTTCGAGGCGTTCTTGGAGTGCCTCTATTTTCTCCTGTCTGGACGTACTCTCCTCCTCGTATGGGAGTTCTACGTCATCCACAGTATCGGTCATCAATTCCGGATAAGCGCCTGTCTCTTAAGAGGCTTCGGGTGACCGACCTTTTCGCACCGCTTTTGCCGACATCCACTGCGCCCTGACAATTCCCATGAGTAATAAAACTGAATAGGAAATATTATCACCCTGTATCCGAAATGGGTAGTTGATGAGTGTCCCAGAGCTATCCCAGACGAGCACCAATCGGTTGCAGGACGCGGATTCGACCGAAGTGGTCCGCGACCTGCCACCCAGCGCGAAGCTAGTCGCAAAGGTGCTGGAGTACAACGAGACGATGACCCAGAGCGAACTCGCCGACGAAACGCTCCTGCCGCCACGGACGGTTCGCTACGCGCTGAACCGTCTCGAAGACGAAGACCTCGTGGATTCGCGGTTTTCGTTCTCCGACGCCCGAAAACGACTCTACACGCTCGATATTGAGTAGATTGCCGAAACCAAGCGTTTATATCAAAACGCGCGCCCAGTCCGGGCTGTGATTTCGAAACCGTCTCCCCGTCACTTCACCCTGCTTCTTCCTAACTTCCCCTTCGAGCCACTGGTGCAAAGTCCGGTTCGCCGCCCCCGGCGTGGCGCTCACGGAAATCATTTAACAGCAGGAAGCCAACGAACGAATCAATGACACGGGTGATTCACACGGGCGACACCCATATCGGGTATCGGCAGTACCATTCGCCCGAACGACGGGACGACTTCCTCTCCGCGTTCGACAGCGTCGTGGACGACGCAATCGAAAACGATTTCGACGCCGTCATCCATGCTGGCGATTTATTCCACGACCGCCGACCCGGACTCTCCGACCTCCACGGGACGATTTCCGTCCTCCGGAAACTCGAACGAGCGGAGATTCCGTTTCTCGCAATCGTCGGCAACCACGAGAGTACGCGCGGCGAGCAGTGGCTCGACCTGCTCGAAACCCTCGGACTCGCCACGCGACTCGGCGCTAAACCGGTCGTGGTCGGCGATACCGCGTTTTACGGGTTAGACCACGTTCCCGAATCGAAGCGAGACGACCTCGAATACGAATTCTCCCCGCACGAACAGGAGCACTCGGCGCTCGTCGCGCACGGACTGTTCACGCCGTTCGAGTTCGGCAACTGGAAATCGGAAGTCGTACTCAAGGAAGCGTCCGTCGATTTCGACGCGATGCTGCTCGGCGACAACCACAAACCCGGCAAAGAGCGAGTCGAGGACACGTGGGTCACCTACTGCGGTTCGACCGAACGCGCGAGCGCTAGCGAGCGCGACGACCGCGGCTACAACATCGTCACGTTCGACGGCGACGTGGCGCTCTCTCGGCGGGGAATCGAAACCCGCGATTTCGAATTTATTCCGGTCGAACTCGACGGCGACGAGGGAATCGACCGCGTCCGCGATGTCGTTCGAGAGTACGACCTCGACGATTCGGTCGCCCTGATTACCATCGAAGGAGACGGCGGGGACGTGACCGTTGCCCGAGTCGAGCAGTTCGTAGTAGACGAAGGGGCGCTCGTCGCCCGGGTTACCGACCGCCGCGAAATCGAAGCCGAGGAGGACGAGCTTTCGGTTTCGTTCGCCGACCCGGACGACGCCGTCAGAAACCGGGTTCGTGAGATGGGTCTCAGCGAGACGGCTCACGATGTAGACGAAATCGTTCGCGCGAGCAAAGTCGCAGATTCGAACGTCAGAACGGCCGTCGAAGACCACGTCGCGGAACGCATCTCCGAGGATATTGATGCGTTCGAACCAGCACAGGAGAACGCAAAAGGCGAGGTGGCAGACACGATGATTAACGAGGAAAGCGAGCAAACTGCCAGCGGAGTTTCTGGTGAGAGTACAGAACCGGAAACCCCTGCCAGTGACTCGAAAACTGCGTCATCAGTCGCCGTAGCGACTGATGACGCAGACGCTGTCGAATCGACAGACGACGAATCTCATGACGGCACGACCGCGACAGCAAACGGCGGTGACTCCGCCGACAGCACCGAAACGAGGGACGCAACTGAAGAGCCGCTAGGCGCCGAGGACAGCGCCGAACCGACGGAGTCCGCGGATGCGACTGATACCGCGGACGCCAGTTCCGGGGACGACCAAGTTTCGATGGAGGACTATCTGTGAGATTCGACCGAATTCGCCTCTCGAACTTTAAATGCTACGAAGACGCCGATTTACGGCTCGACACCGGCGTTACGGTCATCCACGGTCTCAACGGGAGCGGCAAGTCCTCCCTGCTCGAAGCGTGCTTTTTCGCACTCTACGGCGCACGGGCGCTCGACCGAACGTTGGAGGACGTCGTCACCATCGGTGCGGAGGACGCGGAAATCGAACTCTGGTTCGAACACGCCGGAGGCGACTACCACATTCACCGACGGATTCGAGCGAGCGGCGACTCCGCCCAAACGGCGAAGTGCGTCCTCGAGACTCCCGACGGGAGTTTCGACGGCGCGCGGGATGTGCGCAACCACGTCGCCTCGCTGTTTCGCATGGACGCCGAGGCGTTCGTCAACTGCGCCTACGTTCGGCAGGGCGAGGTGAATAAACTCATCAACGCGACGCCCGCCCAGCGACAGGACATGATCGACGACCTCCTCCAGTTGGGAAAACTGGAAGAGTACAGAGAACGCGCCAGCGATGCCCGCCTCGGTGTCAAAAGCGTTCTCGACGACCGACGGGGGAGCCTCTCGGAACTCGATACGCAAATCGTGGAGAAAGAAGAGAAGAACCTTCACGGCCTCCTCAACGACCTCGAATCGGAGCGCAACGAGATGGAGTCAGACATCGAACGGTACGAGGCCCAACGCGACAAGGCCCAACGGACACTCAACGACGCGGAAGACGTCCTCGAATCGTACGACGAAAAGCGCGAAGAGCTGACCTCGCTTGCGTCGGATATCGAAAGCCTCCAAACCGAAATCACGGAGACTGAGCGGGAACACGATTCCCTTCGAGAACGGGCGAGCGAGATTCGAGACCGAATTTCGGAGTTGGAATCGAACGTCGAAACCGAACTTCGCGACACGGAACTCGACACCGCGACTGAAGGCGACCTCACCGCACGATTGGATGAGCTGGATACGAAGGACGAGGAAATCAGCGGACGGCTAGAAGAGGCTCGGATGAAAGCCCAAATGTTCGACAATCAGGCGTCGAACCTCGCAGAACGCGCCGAGGAACTCGAAACGCGGGCACAGGAAAAGCGCAATCGCGTGAAACAACTCACGAAGGAGGTAAAAACGGCGACGGACGAACTCGAAAACCGCAGGGAAAAATTGGCGGAGTTCGACGACAAAATCGAATCGGAACGCGAGGCGTTCGAGGACGCGCCGGTCGAATTCGGCGTGGCCAGCGACCATCTCGATTCGATTCGCTCCGAACTGGCTGACTGCCGCGAGGAAGCGACGGCCTGCCGGACGAACCTCAGAACCGCCAAAGAGCAGGTGGATGAGGCCGAAAATCTGTTGGAGGCGGGCAAATGCCCGGAATGCGGACAGTCCGTCGAGGAGTCGCCGCACGTCGATACGATTGCTGAAGACCGGGAACGGGTGTCGGAACTGGAAGCCGAACTCGAGGAACTCCGCGAGAAACAGACCAAACTCGAATCGAAAATCGAGACCGCAGAAGCGCTCGTAGCCGCCGAAAACTGCGTCAACGAACTGGAGAACAACCGAAACAACGTCGAGCAGTTGGTGGAAAACAGAGAGGAGACGGTCGAAGAAAAGCGAGAACAGGCCGAAACGCTCCGCGATGAGGCCAAGGAGCTCGCCGCCGATGCAGAGGGGAGATCGGAGGATGCGAGCGAACTCGAATCGAAGGCGCAAACGTACCGCGAAACGGTCGAAGAACTCGAACGCGAGGAAACGTCCGTCGCCGACGCGAAAAATCGAATTGAGCGAATCCAAGACGTTCAAGGAAAAATCGAGGATGCGGAGGACGAACTCGACCGTCTCGCCGAGAAACGAACACACCTACAGGAGCTGAATGACCAGCGACGCGACCGTCTCGCCGAAAAGCGGTCGCGTCACGCGGAACTGGAGGAACTGTACGACGAATCCAAAGTCGAGGAGGCGCGCGCGAGCAAACAGCGGGCGGAGACGTACCTCGAACAGGTCGGCGAGGAACTAGAGTCCCTCAGAGAGCAGCGAGACGACCTCATCGACGAAATCGGTGGTGTTCGCGGGGAAATCGAAGCCCTCGAAAATCTGCGAAAGCGGCGGGAAGAAGTCGTCTCGCGAGTGGATGCGCTCGAATCGCTGTACGACGAAGCTGACGACTTGCAGGCGATGTACGGCGACCTTCGAGCGGAACTCCGCCAGCGAAACGTCGAAAATTTAGAACGGATGTTGAACGAGGTGTTCGACCTCGTCTACCAAAACGATTCGTACTCGCGTATCGCGCTCGACGGCGAGTACCGACTGACGATTTACCAGAAGGACGGCGAACCGCTCGACCCGGAACAGTTGTCGGGCGGCGAACGCGCGCTGTTCAACCTCAGTTTGCGGTGTGCGATTTACCGCCTTCTCTCCGAGGGAATCGAAGGCAGCGCCCCGATGCCGCCGCTCATTCTGGACGAGCCGACGGTGTTCTTGGACTCCGGCCACGTCTCGCAGTTGGTCGAACTAGTGGAGTCCATGCGGGGTTTGGGTGTTGAACAGATAGTCGTCGTCAGTCACGACGAGGAACTGGTCGGGGCTGCGGACGACCTCGTGCAAGTTGAAAAGGATCCGACTACGAACAGGTCGCACGTCGAACACGGAGATTCACTGGTCGAACTCGTCGGATAAGGATTCCAGCCCTTTCGTTGCCACGTCCGTTAGCTCGTATCCGCGTTCCCCAGCGACCCTGCACTCCCGGATGAGCCCTGCGGCGCGAAATTCCGCGAGCAGACCGTGGAGGTCGCTCTCGCAAATGTCGTAGTCCGAAATGATTTTCCTGACCGAAAGCCCTTGGCAATCGGACAGCTCAACCAGCAGGCCCAGTGCGCGGTCGTCGTGAACCGCAGTGAGGATTCGGCGAGCGGGCGACGGAACTCTCTTGGCGGCAGTTTCTAACGATGATTCCCCTTCGACGGGCGTCAGTCGGTCATTTTCGAGATAGCTCTCGTCTCCCGTTTGTGGATCGCGGACGAGACTCGATTCACCGGACTGCTTGAGAAGAAGATACCGGTGGCCCGATTCGTCGCGCACGGTTCGCATGGGTCGAAGTAGCGGCGGAACGCGGTTAGTCCTTCTGGAAGTCCCGGTAGCGTTTGTAGCCGCGAGCGAACGCGATGGCACCGACGACGACGAGCAGACCACCGAACATCCACTGTCGTTCGAATCCGACGAGCATGAGGCCGAGACTGAAGGCGAAGAGGGCAATATTGAATAGAATCACTTGTGCCCAGAACTCCTTCTGTATCTCCGGGTCTGCATTCCCGTCGATGGGTTTCGGCGCGGCTGGCGGATTCGTGTCAAATCGGTCGGACGGGTCACGTACTTTCGGAGCCATGTCCGGCTCTTCGGTGTATCCCGGATCGTCCGACCCCTCGTCGTCGTGGCCGAATCTATCGAACACCGATTTGATACATCGCGTCCAAAAAGAAAAGCGTTCGGAGTCGGTTCAGACCTGTTTTTTCAGTGTGACCGCACTCGACGACTTGAGCCATCCGAGGGGATTTTCCGCGTCGTAAAATACGACGCCGTCTTCCGTCTCGTAGGCTTCTATCGAACTCATCGGCTCCTCGGGAGCCGGTAGCTCGGTTTCTGCGCGGTCCAGCGTTCCGTCTTCAGTTGCACGGTCAGACATTGGCTTGACCTCGTTCTATGCTAAGCGTTAGCATATTAAGTCTCTTTCCCTTCAGAAACCGGTTCAAACGGGAGGGTTTTTACCGGGAAGCGCCAAAAACAATCGACATGACTCAATCTGGGCTTGGTGACTTCGCGGGTGGAGACGAGCGCCCCGCGGCAGAAGCCCACGCCGTTGCGGGAAACGACGACGCGACTGCGGCCGTCGTCGATGCCGATACGGACTGGCTTCCGGACTCACAGGGCGACATCGAACTCGCAGTTACGCAAGTCGATTACACCGTCGAAGGATACGGCGACGACGAAACACCCATAATCCACGTTTTCGGACGGACTGCGGACGACGAACACGAACACGTCCGCGTCGTCGGCTTCAGACCGTACTTCTACGCACCGACGGATTCGTTGACCGAAGAGAAGCTAAGCGATGACCGACTCACCGGGTCGGAAGACGGCTACGAGAGCATCCGCGGCGAGAAGCTGACGAAGATTTTCGGCCGGACACCGCGCGACGTGGGGAACATCCGCGACCAGTTCGAACACTACGAAGCGGACATCCTCTTTCCGAACCGATTCCTCATCGACAAGGACATCAAAAGCGGAATCCGGATTCCGGAACGGCGGCGAGATGACGGCGGCCTCGTCGTACAGGAACAGGAGGTCGAAGCGACGGACGTACAAGCGAACCTGCGCGTACACACTTTCGACATCGAGGTTGACGACCGCTCCGGTTTTCCGGAAGACGGCGAAGAGCCAATCATCTGTCTCACCAGCCACGACTCCTACCGAGACGAATACATCGCGTGGCTGTTCGACGCACCGAACGGCGACGCCGATCTGCCCCAGAGTGTTCCGGAGTACGAACCGCTCCGAGACGGCCCCGAAATCGAAGTCAGAACGTTCGACGAGGAGGAAGCCATGTTGGCGGAGTTCCTCGATTACATTTCGGAAACCGACCCGGACGTTCTCACGGGCTGGAACTTCGACGATTTCGACGCGCCGTACCTCCTCGACCGACTGGAACGACTGGAGGGACAACACCACGACTACGACCTCGATTACGAGCGGCTTTCGCGCGTAGACGAAGTGTGGCGGAGTGACTGGGGCGGCCCGACCATCAAGGGGCGCGTCGTTTTCGACCTGCTGTACGCCTACAAGCGAACTCAATTCACCGAACTCGATTCCTACCGACTGGACGCTGTGGGCGAGACAGAACTCGGCGTCGGCAAGGAACGCTATGCAGGCGACATCGGCGACCTCTGGGAGCAAGACCCGACGCGACTGCTCGAATACAACCTTCGGGACGTGGAACTCTGTGTCGAACTCGACAAGAAACAGGACATCGTCACCTTCTGGCGGGAAGTCGCGTCGTTCGTCGGCTGTAAACTCGAAGACGCGACGACGCCCGGCGACGCGGT
Source organism: Haladaptatus pallidirubidus (assembly GCF_020700235.1). Taxonomy (GTDB): domain Archaea; phylum Halobacteriota; class Halobacteria; order Halobacteriales; family Haladaptataceae; genus Haladaptatus; species Haladaptatus pallidirubidus. The sequence goes on from NZ_CP085301.1 coordinate 3,756,392, forward strand.
GGACGTGTACGTTCTCCACAAAGCGCACAACCAGTTCGCGCTTCCGTCGAAGGGACAGTTCGAAGCCGAGGATTACGAGGGCGGCGCGGTGTTCGAACCGATTACGGGCGTCAGAGAGAACGTCACGGTGCTCGACCTGAAATCGCTGTATCCGATGTGTATGGTGACGCTCAACCTGTCGCCTGAAACGTCGGTAGACCCGGACGTGTACGACGGCGATACCTACGTCGCGCCGAACGGAAGCCACTTCCGCAAGGAACCAGACGGCATCGTTCGAGAAATCATCAACGAGACGCTTTCCGAGCGCGAGGAGAAAAAATCACTTCGAAACGAACACAAGCCCGGGAGTTCGGAATACAAGATTTTCGACCGCCAGCAGCAGGCAGTAAAGGTCATCATGAACTCCCTCTACGGCGTACTGGGATGGGAAAAATTCCGCCTCTACGACAAAGAGATGGGTGCGGCTATCACCGCGACCGGTCGGGAGGTCATCGAGTTCACCGAAACCGCGGCGAACGAAATCGATTACAACGTGGCGTACGGCGACACGGATTCGGTCATGTTAGAACTCGGAGGTGACATCGAGAAGTCGGAGGCGCTGGAGCAGTCCTTCGAAATCGAGGAACACATCAACGCTCGGTACGACGAATTCGCGCGCGAGGAATTGAGCGCCGAGGAACACCGCTTCCAAATCGAGTTCGAAAAGTTGTACCGCCGGTTCTTCCAAGCGGGCAAGAAAAAGCGGTACGCGGGTCACATCGTCTGGAAAGAAAGCAAAGACGTAGACGACATCGACATCACCGGTTTCGAGTACAAACGCTCGGACATCGCGCCCATCACGAAAGAAGTCCAGCGGCAGGTCATCGAGATGATTGTCACCGGTGAAGATTTGGAAGACGTGGAAACGTACGTCCACGACGTAATCGAGGACTTCCTGGGCGGTGAGGTTGGGCTAGACGAAATCGCTATTCCCGGCGGCATCGGCAAACGACTCGACAACTACGACACCGACACCGCGCAGGTTCGCGGTGCCAAATACGCTAATCTCCTGCTTGGAACCAACTTCCAGCGCGGAAGCAAGCCGAAACGACTCTACCTAAAGAAAGTCCATCCGTCGTTTTTCGAGCGAATGGAGAACGACGAAGGGTTCGACGCCCGTGCAGACACGCTGTACGGCGAGTTCAAGCGCGAACAAGACGTCATCTGTTTCGAGTACGCAGACCAAATTCCGGAGGAGTTCGAAGTGGACTGGGACAAGATGCTCGATAAAACGCTCAAAGGGCCGATTGCGCGAGTGTTGGAAGCGCTCGACATCTCGTGGGAAGAGGTGAAAACGGGACAGCAACAAACCGGCCTGAGTAGTTTCATGTAGCAACATAAGTTATAGAAAAATAACAATAACTCTCCGGGTTTTCCATTCGGGAAAAAGAATTTTTTCTTTCCGGAAACCGATTGCATACGAATGCGAAACGGTTATGGGACGATGTGCCCTTGCTTTACACGTCTTAGGTGAACCTAACATGGCAACGCTTGAACTAAAAAATGTCCACGCAGAGGTCGTGGAAGAAGATGAAGAAATCCTCAAAGGCGTCGATATCGAAGTCAAAACTGGCGAGATTCACGCCCTAATGGGACCGAATGGGAGCGGAAAATCAACGACATCGAAGGTCGTTGCAGGACACCCTGCATACGAAGTAACGGAGGGGGAAGTTCTGCTCCACCTCGATGAAGACGAGTTCGAAGACATCGAGATTCCGGACGACATGCGGACGTGGAATCTTCTCGAACTGGAGCCGAACGAGCGCGCCGCGCTCGGTGTCTTCCTCGCGTTCCAGTACCCCGCCGAAATCGAAGGCGTTACGATGTCGAACTTCCTTCGCACCGCACTCAACGCGAAACTCGAAGAGCGCGAAGAACTCTTCGAGGATGACCAGGAGGAGGAAGAAGAGGAGGAAGAGACCGGCTACGACACCAGTCCGATGGAAGGCCCCGCTGACGACGGCGAAGTCGGCGTCGCCGAGTTTCAGGAACTCCTCAAGAAGAAGATGGAACTGCTCGACATGGACGAAAAATTCGCGATGCGGTACCTGAACGCCGGGTTCTCCGGCGGGGAGAAAAAGCAGAACGAGGTTCTGCAGGCCGCAATTCTCGAACCGTCCATCGCCGTCCTCGACGAAATCGACTCCGGACTGGACATCGACCGCCTGCAGGACGTATCGGACGGAATCAACGCACTTCGTGACGAGCAGGGTACTGGTATCCTCCAGATTACCCACTACCAGCGTATCCTCGACTACGTCGAACCCGACACGGTTCACATCATGCTCGACGGGGAAATCGTCATGGAGGGCGGCCCCGAACTCGCCGAAGAACTCGAAGACAAGGGATACGACTGGGTTCGCGACGAAGTCTACCAAACTGCGTAAGGTGATACTATGAGTTCAGAACAGGACCACTTGAAAGAGACAGATACCGAAGAACGGTTCGAGTTCAAGAAGGAACAGCGGGCCGCGGTCAAGTCCGACAAGGGATTGACCGAAGAGGTCGTCCGCCTCATCAGCGAGGACAAAGACGAACCCGAATGGATGCTCCAGCGGCGTCTCCGCGCACTGGAACATTACCAGAACATGCCCCTGCCGACGGACTGGCCCGGCCAGCCCGACCTCACGGAACTCGATATAGAAGAAATCGTCCCGTACATCCGACCCGACGTGGACAAACGCGAAGGCGCGGATAGCTGGGACGACCTCCCGGACGACATCAAGGACACGTTCGACAAACTCGGCATTCCGGAGGCGGAGCGCAAGGCGCTCTCCGGCGTCGGTGCCCAGTACGAGTCCGAGGTCGTCTACCAGAACATGCAGGAGCAGTGGGAGGAGAAAGGCGTCGTCTTCATGAACATGGACCAAGCGGTTCAGGAACACGAAGACCTCGTCAAAGAGTACTTCATGACGAAGTGCGTGCCGCCGAGCGACAACAAGTTCGCGGCGCTTCACGGTGCGGTCTGGTCGGGCGGCTCGTTCGTTTACGTCCCCGAGGACGTGACGGTGCAGATGCCCGTTCAGGCGTACTTCCGCATGAACTCCGAAGGGATGGGGCAGTTCGAGCACACGCTCATCATCGCCGAGAAAGGCTCCGAAGTCCACTACATCGAGGGTTGTTCCGCGCCGAAGTACGGCAGCCACAACCTCCACTCCGGCGGCGTCGAAGTGTTCGTGGATGAGGACGCTCACGTCCAGTATTCGACCGTGCAGAACTGGTCGAAGAACACCTTCAACCTGAACACCAAGCGCGCCATCGTCGAAGCCGGTGGCCGAATGGAGTGGGTGTCTGGTAGCATGGGATCGAAGGCAACGATGCTCTACCCGTGTTCAATCCTGAAGGGTCGCGGCGCGAGCGCGAACCAGATTTCCATCGCGTTCGCCGGCGAGGGCCAGAACATCGACACCGGCGCGAAGGTCTACCACAACGCGCCGAACACCAACTCGACCATCGAGTCGAAATCCATCAGCAAAGACGGCGGCCGCACGAACTACCGCGGCCTCGTCCACATCAGCGACGGCGCGGTGGATTCGTCCACGTCGGTCGAATGTGACGCGCTGATGTTCGACAACGAATCCACGTCGGACACCATGCCGTACATGGAAATCAACGAAGACCGCGTGGACGTCGCCCACGAGGCAACGGTCGGTAAAATCGGCGACGAGGACGTGTTCTACCTCCAAAGCCGCGGATTGGACGACGACGACGCGAAACAGATGATCGTGAGCGGGTTCATCGAACCCATCACGGAAGAGCTTCCAATCGAGTACGCGGTCGAACTCAACCGCCTCATCGAACTCGAAATGGAGGGTAGTCTCGGATGAGTACGCAGGTACACAGCACCCTCTCGGAAGAAACCGTCCGCGAGATTTCGGGCGATCTCGGCGAACCCGAGTGGCTCCTCGAAACCCGCCTCGACGCTCTCGACGCGCTTTCCGACGTCGACATGCCGGACGTTATCCGGACGCCGGGGCGCGACTGGACGAATCTCCACGCGCTCGACTACGACAGCTTCGTCAACCCGCTCTCCGCCGAAGAGGAAAAAGAGCGAGTCGAACCGGAGGGTGTTTCGGTGCTCTCGATGGCCGACGCGCTGGACGAACACGAAGACCTCGTCAAAGAGTACTTCGGCTCGGTCATCGACCCGCATGAGAACTACCTGACGGCGCTCTCGACGGCGCTGTTCACGACCGGCACGCTCATCTACGTCCCGAAGGGCGTCGATGCGGAGGACGTGACCATCCGAACGACGATGCAGAGCCAATCGCTGTTCAACTACACGCTCGTCGTCACCGAGGAATCGAGTTCGGTGACGATTCTGGAGCGACAGGACAGCGAGGAGCTTTCGGACGAGCGCTACTACAGCGGCTTGGTCGAAATCGTGGCCGGCGAAAACAGCCACGTCCAGTACGGTTCCTTGCAGGATTTGGACGAGGAGACGTACAACTACACATTAAAGCGCGGCAACACCGCGGACTATGCCACGCTTAACTGGATCGAGGGCAACCTCGGTTCGCGTCTCACGAAGTCCTCAGTCGAGACGAACCTCGACGGCGAGGGCTCCGAGACGAAAACCGTCGGCGCGTTCTTCGGCCACGACGACCAGCACTTCGACATCGCAGCCCGGGTATGGCACAACACAGCGCACACGACCGCAGACCTCGTGACCCGCGGCGTGCTCGACGATGAAGCGCGCTCCGTCTACGAAGGTGTGCAGGATGTGGGCACCGAAGCGTGGGACACCAGTTCCTACCAGCGTGAAAACACGCTTATGCTTTCCGACGGGAGCGAAGCTGACGCCTCGCCGAAACTCATCATCAACAATCACGACACCGAAGCGAGCCACTCCGCGACGGTCGGACAGATCGACGAAGAGGATCTATTCTACATGACCTCGCGCGGCGTACCGCCGCAACTCGCGAAGGACATGCTCGTGGAAGGATTCTTCGTCCCCGTCTTGGACGAAGTCGAAGTCGAAGAACTCCGCGAGGACCTCGACTCGGGAATCGTCGAACGCCTCGGCAACTAAGACGCGTTTCGCGTTTCGGACTTTCGAATTTTCTTCCCGCGCAAAACTGCATCAGGGAGTGTTAAGTTTCCCCGCCCCGTCTCCCGAGATATGAGTGTGGGTCAGCGCGTCTCGTCGGACCGCCAACTCGCGCGCTTGCTCCAAATCGGCGTCGTGTTGGAAGAACTCGTGGAGGCGCGAGCGGCGCGCCATTTCGAGTCGCTTTCCTCCCGGGAGCAGGACGAATTCCACGAGGACGTGCGCGAGTTGCTTTCCGAGGCAGGCGACGAGTCAGCGGAGCACCGACGGCGTCTCGAATCTCTCATCGACGAACTCGATGCCGAAACGATACCGTTCGAGGAGATTGAGATGTTGGTGGGAGAACAGTACGCACAAACCGCGCCGGACGATTTCGACGGCGTTCTGTACGACCAATTGCACGGCGAGGAGACGGCGTACAAGTTCTACGACGACCTCATCAAAGCTATCGAGGCGAGCGAGGCGTCGTTCGCGCTCGACCGTGAACGACTGCTCGAAACGCTCACCGCGATTCGAGCGGAGGAAGCCGAGGGGGTCGAAGAGGTGGCAAAGTTGATGGAGGCCAGAGAATGAACACGGCAGACCAGTACCTCAAAACGATTTATCTCGTCCAGCGCATCGAAGACGGTCCGGCGGCGACCGGCGCACTTGCGGACAAACTCGGCGTGAGTCCAGCGAGCGTCAACGAAATGGTTGGCAAACTTCAAGAGCGCGGGTTGGTCGAACACGAAAAGTATCGCGGTGCGACTCTCACCGAAGACGGCGAAGAACGCGCCAGCGACGCCCTCCAGACCTACTGCATCCTCGAACGCTTCCTCGCAAACGTCCTCGAAGTCGATGATTTCCGCATGGAAGCGAAGCAGCTCGAAAGCGTCATCGACGAGACCGTGGCAGAACGACTTGACACGATTATCGACCGCGAACCGCAGTGTCCGGACTGTTTCCACGCCGAGGAGGATATGTGCGCGTATCTGGTCGAAGAGGGTGGCGCGGACTGAATCGGGAGAATCGACCAATCAAAGCAGAGTGGTGCGATTTTCCCCGCGAACTGTTTGCGTTACGTTCAAGTATCACCCGGAGTTACGTGAGGGTGAAGCCTCGTATCTGCTGCGGAATTCCGTGGTGGCGAGCAGTTCTGAGCGTTCGGAACTGCGAGGTACACGGGGCGTACGGATGAAATGAGCGAAGTCCCGTGGTGTAGCGGCCAATCATAATGGCCTTTGGAGCCATTGACGGCGGTTCGAATCCGCCCGGGACTATCAGAAATTTTATACTGATACTCCACAGAGACAGCAACTTCTTTCACGGAGGTGACGGGCAATGAGCCGCACCTGTCCACATTGCGGCGGGCGATAGTGAGCACCGCCGTCGCCTCCCTACGGCTGTACTGTGGCTCCGGAGCTGCTACAGGAGATGAGGTGTCTGTTGATGTGGCTTCACACGAAAAACAAAACCGCAAACAGCTATCGAAAACCGCTGTTACTCGGAACTGTACTTGACAGTTCCAGTCCACCGGCCGTATAGGTCGTCAGTTTGTTTGTCCTTATCCAGCATGAGAACTTCGACTTCGAGGGTTCCGGAGTCGAACTGCTCGAACGCTCGCTCGTCTATTTCGACTGAGTAGGTGCCCTCGTCGTGCTGGAATCGAACGCTCGTCCGTCCAACGCGTTCGCCGTCGACTCTGACGAGGAAGTACGGGTCACCGTCCACGAGCGGTTCCGGGTCAACGTTGGGAAGGCTGGTGTTAGCCACGACATCGACGTCGAAGTTGGAGAGGCCGTTTCCGCTTTTGGCTTGGACTTTGTTCGTGATAGTGACGCTCTTGATACGGTTATCATCGCCGATTTTGTCGTCAATCGGCGTGTTCGGGGCCGTCGGCGGCTCCCACTCTTCGACCGTCGTGGTAGTCGTGGTAGTCGTGGTGGTCGTTGAAGTCTTAGCCGATGTCGTCGATGAACCGACCGTGGTGGTTCGGGTTTCGTCGATGGTCGGCGTGTCGGTCGTCGTGGTTGTCGTCGTATCGTCCGACCCGCCAATCCCGTTACAACCGGCGAGCATGATGACGAGGACGAGGACGAGAACAGTCGAGCGATGACGATTCATATGTCGTAAGTGAACTGTAGGGGAATAACGCATAAATATTCTTCTACCGGTTTCAACCGGCCGTTTCCTGTGATTTATGCGGCTGTTACCGGCAGTAAGGAGCACGTACCACGTGAAATGTGTACGACACAACCGCGAATATGGACGTTCAACGCAATTCGTCGTTCACCTATCGGGCAGATAAAAGACGGCAAAATTGATGCGGGACGGACGGACTCTAACGAGGACGTAAACGACAGACGAATGGATTATTTGAAAGATAATGAAGAAGTCGTCTGTTTACGTTTCAACCCCACCGGTTTTGTTATGAAATCCGACAAATAGAAACAAGACATATACCGCATGACTTCATGTGTAATGTTTACCATCAGATGAAGAACGCTACACAATATCAACAAGACGGACGGTACGAGATGTCCGTTACCGAGGCGGAATACGACGAGGACGGTTCCTTACACCTCTCGCTTACGTTCAGTCCGCAGGAAACGCCGCCGTTGGACGAACTTCTCACGACGGGCTACGTCAAAGTAAGCGTCTACGACAACGACGAATTCGTGGAAAAGGGGATGTTGACGTTGTACGACAGTCTGCATTGCTGAACGCCGGTTTCGACGCCGATTTACCGAGCAATGGGCGGAACGACAGCAAGTATCCACGAGCAGTCGATAATACGTTCGTTTTCGAAAAAACGGCTGAAATCTTAGAGTCGGTCGCGTCCGTTACGCCGCGAACCGACGCCGACGTTTAGTTGTTGAACCTTTTTCACGATGGTGCGGAGGTAGCGACGAACGTCGAAACCGCTTCGGGAGTTCGTTCGTCCTGAACGCGAACGGTTTTTCCGTCCGGTCTTCGTCCCCGTTCGAGTCAGCCGTTTCCGAATCGCCGACTGTAGTTCGTGGGAGATGAGGGGGCTTTCGGGCGAGATTATGCGCGAAAGCAACAGACAGACGGCGGCGATTACCACGAAATAGTAGCCGAACGTGGTAATGAGGCTGTCCGAGAAAAACGCAACATAGATTCCGTTTACGAACAAAAACACGCCTGCGAGCTGTAACAGTTTGTTCAGATAGTAAAACGACGCGTCGCCCGTCGATGTTTCGATTCTATTGAGACTTCTCGTGCTCATTCCCACCCGTAGTTTCGACATGCGACGTAATCAAAGTCAGTCAGACGCGTGTGAGACATCTGTGTCAAACATGACCTAAACGAAATCAGATATTTGGACATAGAAATATATAGACTATGAACTAAATAATTATTTTGTACGGTGCCTTTATACCTCAATCGGGTCTCTATACGAGCACGCCATGACCGAACACGGAACGGGAATAGAATCCACGAGTGGTGTTCGTAAACAAAACGCCCCTGCGAAGGCGTCCGGTGAACAGTCGGACGCCGGTCCTCTTTTCGCCCGCTTCGCTCGCCCCCGAAGCACCGTTCCGACGACTATCGCACTCGTTTCCGACACGCACGTCTCGACAAAAAACCGAGGTACTTGGAAGGTTTTTCACCGAACACAGGCGCGTCTTCGAACCGTCCTCGCGGACGCGAACGCACGAGACGTAGATGCCGTCGTGTTTGCAGGTGACTTGACCGAAGACGGCGCGACGGACGATTTCCAAACGTTCGATTCTCTTCTTTCCTCCCTCGACGTTCCATTTATGGCAGTCCCCGGCAATCACGACGTTCCGAAGTCGTTCGATACGCACGAGACACCGACACTGTCATCTTTCGAGGCGGATTTCACTCCCGGAGCACTACCGTTTCACGAGCGAATCGGCGGCGTCGATGTTCTCGGTTTGAACAGTGCAGCGACTCCGTCCGAGTCGCTTGCCGACTGCCACGACGGCGAAATTTCGGCGGCACAACTCGCGTGGTTGGACGACATACTTCCCGAGACAGACGATCCGATCGTCGTTATGCATCACAACCTCTCCGGCCTTTCCAGCGAAAACGTTCATTCGTGGCGCTCCTCGTTTCCGACTCGGAACGCCGACGAACTCGCCGACCTGCTCGCCCGCCACGACGTGCCACTCCACGTCTCCGGTCACTTGCACGTTCCCTCCGTCACCGAAACGAACGGTGTCCGAGAAATCATCGCCCCGTCCTTGTGCTCGTTCCCGCAGGCGTACCTCCTGTTCGAGATTGACCGTGAAGGAACCGCGGTTCGATTCGTTCCAACCGCCGACCCGGAAGAGACGAAAGAGGCGTACATTCACGCGAAACGGGATTCTGCGCGAAGCGACGCCGTCGCCGAAATGACGCTCGACCGGCTGTCTGCGCTCCCGTTGGCGGACGAATCAGAATGAACGAAAACCAACGGCAATGATTGCATTCTGATCCGAACTATTCGAGAACGAACTTCAGACGCTCTTCGTCGCTTCCCTTCGTTTCCCGACCCGTAATCCGGAATTCACCGATTTCGTCGGTGTTCTCCACGTGCGTCCCTGCACAGGCGGTTCGGTCGCATTCCTCGATTTCCACGATGCGAACCTCGCGGATGCTGTCCGGAAGGAGGTGAATCCGGGTTCGTTCCGGGTCGAGAGCCGATTCGGCTTCGTCGCGCTCCATCTCGTACCACCTGACCTCCAATCCCTCCCCGATTCGGTCGTTCATAACCGATTCGATGTGCGCAAACTCCTCGTCGGAAAATCGCTCGTAGGCGCAGTCGATTCGCGCGCGGTCTGCGTACAGTTGATTTCCGGTCGTCTGCGCGTCGTACTCGTCCAACAGTACCGCCGAGAGGAGGTGCTGTGCGGTGTGATATCGCATATGTGCGTATCGCCGTTCCCAGTCGATTCGCCCCGTCACAGTCGTTCCTTTTTCCGGCGGCGTTCTATCGACGGTGTGGTAGACGGTGTCCTTTTTTCGAACTGCCGTGACGTTCCACGTTTCTCCGTCGGCTTCGAGGACACCCGTATCTGACGGCTGACCACCGCCTTCCGGGTAGAACAGCGTTCGGTCGAGGACGACTCGGTCGCCCGCGACTCGCTCTACTGTGGCTTCGAACTTTGCGTCCCCTGTCTCGTCGAGATACAGCGCCTCGGTCATAGGCGAGGAGAAGAACAGTCGTCACTTAATGTTCTCGTCGTAACGCTAAAGAGCGAATCGTGCGTTTGTATCAGTAATGAGTACGTACTGTGAGCAACGGAGGGGTTTCTATGGGTGTCGAAATTAAGGGCTCACCCGTTTCTGAGCAAGAGTTCGAGGAGATGAAAGCGTTCGTCTACGAATATCTCTCGGCAAGCGTGAAAAACGAGGAGGGCGGCGGACGAATGCGCTGGTATCCGTGGCACTCCGCGGACTACCGGTTCAATCACATCCTCAACGTCGTCAGCCTCTCGGAAACCATCGCGGAGCGCGAAGGTGCCGATGTCGATGTCGCGCGCGTCGCCGCGCTGTTTCACGATATCGCCAAACTGGATGCAGACCAAGAAGTCCACGCTGAGGAGGGCGCACGAGTCGCGCGCGAATACCTCGAATCGCGCGGCGAGTTCCCCGAATCGTTCGTCGACGAGGTGTGCAAGGCGGTCGAAGACCACTCGTTTCAGGGCGACCTCTCGCGCCTTTCGAAGGAGGCCCAGTGTCTCATCGAGGCGGACATGCTCGACAAAGTCGGCGCGAACGGAACCGCCCTGATGCTCCTTCGAATGGGGTACGAAGCCCGGACGCACATGGCCGCCGCGGAGATGGTCGATAGGGTGCTCGAACGGGGGAAGGACGCGGCATCCCGCGTCCAGAGCGACACCGCAAACGACATCGCCCACCGCAGACTCAAGCGCGTGAAATGGTTCCGCGAGTGGTTAGAGGAGGAAGTGCCGGAGATGAACGCCGAACCGACGAGTTCGCCACGCGGACGCGGGCCGTAGGGAATCGGAGAATAACAGCACCGCGATTTTGGATTTCAAGCACGATGGCGTCGTGCGAACAGCGACCTGCAACTCGACTCGACGAACTATTTTTACATCAGCGTCGTCACGCTATCGTACACGAACGAGACTCCCGCCAGTGCGAGTACGCCCGCACTCAAATACGCGACCGCAGGCGCGAACGAATCGACGCGATTTCGTGCCGCGACGAGCGCCGCCGGAAAACCGCTTATCCACAGCGCAATTCCGGCGAAAAAGCCGATTACGATAATCGGTCCGCCGGTCGTCACGACTAGGTTCCCGGGCAAATCCGAAAGCACGTCGAACTTGCCGGGGTCGAGGAGGCCGACACCCGCCGTCAGCCACCAGATTATTTGATAGGGGTTCGTAATCGCCAGCGCGAACGCCTTCTTGAATCCTTTCGCGTCCTGGTCCGCGTCCTCCGCCGTGAAGGTCGCCGTCGCGTCTTTTGCGGTTCCATAGGCGAAATACAGCATGAGCAGTCCGCCCACGCCGACCATGACGCCGCGGACGACCGGCGCGTCTCGGACGACCGCGACGACTCCTGCGAGTGCGAGGACGAAAAAGCAGGCGTCGGCGGTCATCGCGCCCAGTCCAGCGGAGAATCCGGAGCGCCAACCGCGCAGGACACTCTCCTCGGCGATGACCGCGTTCATGGGTCCCGGCGGGGCCGCGAGCGAAAGGCCGAGCGCCACGCCAGCGAACGCCGAAACAAGTATTTTCAGCATCGAATACGAATTTGTCGGCGGTAGAATAAAATCTCGTTGTTCGCGGAAGCGTCGGATGGGACGTTGCCCGTGCAGCGTCAGTTACCCCGCGAGGACGAACGTGCCGAACAGCACAAAAACGACTGCCGCGCCGAACTCAATCCATTTCGTCGGTACCCACCGCTCGAATCGTTCGCCGATGAGAGCATCGACGCCGGTTCTGAGTCCCAACGCTGTCACGACGCCGGCAAACACCGACAGCGGTGCGTCCGGAAACGTCGCCGCGAGGTCGATGGTCAGCAGTTGCGTCTTGTCGCCGAACTCGGCGACCATGATGAAAACGAAACTGGTTAGAACGCCGCCATACGCACCCATTCGAGCGAGGAGGCTATCGGGAAGGAATCGACCACTTACACCGACGTCGAGTCCTCCTTCGGTCATCGCCGGTGCCTTGTTCGACTCGGCACGGAACTTTCCGAACGCGCTCCGAAACGTCCACAGGCCGAACACGACGAACAGATATCCGGCGAAAGTCGTGATGAGGCCTCCCGGGAGAACCGTCACTATCCATTGACCGAACACGACTTCGATGAGACTCCACAGCGAGAAGGCGGCCATCGCGCCCGCGAACACCGTCTTCACATCGTATCGCGAGGCAAGCGTGACGACGACGAGTTGTCCCTTGTCGCCGAAGGTCGCGAGCATGTTGGCGAGAAACGAGGCTAACAGTGGCCCGTACTCGTTGTATCGATGAATTATCGCCTGAAAACCCGTTGTAAGGGGAAAGGCCGTTCCCGCCATTTTAGGCTTCTACGACTGCCCGAACGCGAATCGACCGGGCGACAGTATCCGGAAGGCTCTGTTCGCCGTCACCGACCGCCACGGTCACCATTCCGAAGGGAGCTACGTCCACGATTTCGAGCTCCGTTCCGGGCGTGATCCCCGCGTTCGAGAGGTAGCGCAGTTCCTCCTCGTCGCGGTCGCTGACCCGAGCCACGACAACCGTTTCGCCGGAGCCGTGTTCGCTGAGCCGCGTCGTGTCGTCCTCCGCAATCGGCGAGAGGTCGGCGTCCGGAATCGGGTCGCCGTGAGGGTCAACCGTCGGATTTCCGAGTGCGTCCGCGACTCGACGCTCGAACTCCTCGCTGATGTGGTGTTCGAGGCGGTCTGCCTCCTCGTGAACCTCGCTCCACGAGTAGTCCAGATGCTCGGTCAGGTACGACTCCAGCAGCCGGTGGTGGCGAACCACTTCGAGCGCGACGGTTTCACCCTCCTCGGTGAGTTCGACACCCTTGTACTTCTCCCGGTGGAGCAGGCCACGGTCGGCTAGTTTCTCTACCATGCTGGTGACTGTCGGCGGTGTCACGCCGAGATACTCTGCGATTGCGGAGGTCGCCACTGGCTCCTCGCTTTCCTTCTGGAGCGTGTAGATGGCTTTCAGATAATCCTCCATCACGTCGCTCAACATCACTGCTCGAAATTAGATTGTTCTAAACCTTCAATTTGTCGTGTAAACTCGTTCGTCGAATATCCACCACATTTCATCCGAGCAAACGCCGCCTGTCGGTCGATTCTATCGGTAGTAATGTCGACTCAGCACTCGATTCGTACGCTCGTCGGTGTCGAACGTTCGCTGACGCGTGGTTCGGTCGTTTTTACAGGTTGTGGAAACTGAACGTACGGATCATTCACGTTAATTGGTGCTAGTTATAAAATTACTATATAATATTAACTAAATTATATGGTTCAGTATGGTAGTTATCTTGTTACGGTGTACATGAATGAGCAAAAATGAAGAAAATTCCAATGACAGTGCAGTAACTCGTCGTGGACTGATGGCACTGGCAGGACTTGCCGGACTCGGAATCGCAGGCACGAATTCCGCGAGTGCGGCGTCTTCCACGTACCTCGAACTAAATGGATCGAATTCGATGAATGCCGATCTCGATGTCGGAGGCTACAACGTCGTTAACACCGGCGATATTTTTCTCGGCGACGATATCCTCGCCCAGACGAAATTCGCCTCGTTTAGCACCTACGGACAGGGCGACGGAAAGGTACAAATCTGGGACGTGAGCAACAGCCAACACCTCGTTCGAGCGAACGAGGGCGGTCCCGTCGATATCGGGACGGATCTGAACATTAGCGAGGGCGGTCTTTCGATCAACAACTGGAAAATCGTCGATATGGTCGAAGCGGGTGCAGACCCCACTGGGAACGAGGCAATTGATACTATCCTCGAAAATGAAGCGAGCGACAACACGTTGCTCGTTTTCCCGAAAGGAACCTACCGACTGGACTCCTCGTTCGAACTCAACGCCGACTACTCGAAGTTCGGAATGATCGGACAGCCACACGCGACGTTCGAAATCGCAAACAATCTCGGGAGACCGGCGATTTACATCGGCGGGAGTACGGCGCCCGACGAACTCATCCTACGGAACATAACCGTAGATATCGGAACGAACGGAGTCGATGCACCCGCCCTCCATGCGTTCGCAAAGAACAAACTGGACGTCGACACCTTCGATCTGGAAGGTGCGCGTAACTCGAACAAAGTAAGCGGATGGATAGAGACGGTGATGGTCGGTGTCACCTGCAATCCGGATTCGGGCGGAAATCCGACAGAGCGTGGGTTCGCTCACGTAAAGAATCTCCACCTCCCCGACGGAGGGAACTATCTTTCCGGCAACGGTCAAACGGGACAATTCATCGGAATCGGTAGCGTCGATCCTGATAAGGTCGGCCAAATCAATTCTCAGTACGGTATCCATCGCGGGACGATGGTGTTCGACAGCTGTTACGTCGAAGGATTCCGAAACAACGGCCTGTACGTCTCCGGATACCCGGGTAACGTCCACGTCAGAGATAGCCATCTAAAGAACAACGGGCTCACGAATATTCGACTCAGCGACGGCGACTCCGCACGGGATTGTCGCATCGAAATCGACGACAACACGCTCGACAGCGGTGGCAACCAGAACCCGGAAGCAATGGCGCTATGGGGACAGGAAGGCGACGTACTCTTCGAGAACATCGAAATCGAGCGAACGTCAGGCACGAACCGTCTGCTCCGAGACGCGATAGACGGCTACGAAACCGTATTCCGCGACATCGACATCGTCGACAACGGCACGGGCGACGTCCTCGAGTTCACGCACGGTGGGGACGTGGTACTGGAGAACGTCCGAGTCGATAAAAACGCGGGCAGCAGCTACACCAGCCGAATCATAGATTCGGCGACCACCAACGTCACGCTCAAAAACGTGCGGTACAACTCGACTGCGAGAGGCATCGTCTTCCGCAACATCGAAAAGGTATCAGTTCACGACTCGTCGTTCGACGCGAATAACTACGCGATCGAGGTCAAAGACACTCGCTCGACCAAGAAGCTGATATTCGAAAACAACCTAGTCGAGTCGGGGACGTTCATCTGGTACAGCGGTCGCCTCGGTGCGATACGGGACAACCACTTCAAAGGAAACGTCAGTCTGCAGGCGTCGCCGACGAAACAAGACGTGAGCAACAATCTCGGATACTGATCTCGGTACCCGTCCATACCGAATCTTCTTTTAACACCGCTCCTCGCAAATACGCTCGATAATCCGCCCCGTCGAAAGTAGTTCCTCGGACGCTTCGGGGTCGAGAGGCGAGGCCCGCCGAACCACGCAGTCGATTCCGCGGCGGTCGAGTTCCGCCTCGATTGCCGCATCGTCGTGATGCTGGTCGTAACCGAGCGCGATGATGTCCGGGTCGAGTTCCTCGATGGGGGCGAAAATATCCTCGGGATGGCCGACCCGGGCGTGGTCAACCATCTCCAGCGCGTGAATCATATCCCGGCGCTGGCGGTTCGGCAGAATCGGCTTCTGCTTGTGCGTAACGTTCTCCCGGCGGGCGATGATAACCGACAATCGGTCGCCCATCTCCGCCGCGTCGCGGAGATAGTGAACGTGGCCCGGATGCAGAAGGTCGAAGGTTCCCTGCGCGAGGACGTGCGTCACTGCTCTCTCAACTCCTCGTCGATATCCGCCTGCGTGAAGTCGAAAAACGATTCTGCGTCCGGAAGTTCGACGTCCAACACGTCGAGCGGCCGTGGTTTGCCGTCCCGGTCGAACGCTTTCCAGCTATCCCGTTCGTAGGGCGCGCCGATGATGATGTGAACGTCGCCCTGCCCGAACGTCGCCAAATCCGCGTCGCTCGGTCGAAGCACACCGTTAGGATGGGAGTGGACAGATCCGACCGCATTGCGGTCGTTGGGGACGGTGCTCGTTTTTACCGTCGCGCTCACGCTGTTCGATTCGGTGCCGGGAATAACGAGTATGTCCGTGATGACGATTCCGTCGCGGTCGAGTCCGAGTTTGCCAGCGGGCTCGCCGCGGAGGAATCCCATGTACTCGTTCGGATGGGAGTCGCGGGAGGATTCGAGCGCGAACACCAATGCCTCTTCCGCGATTCCCAGGATTTCATTCGACCGGAACAGCGGCATAGCAGACATTCCGGTGCCCCGCGTTCTAAACGTTGCGAACGCCCCCGCGGTTGCTATCCGTTTCGGACGCTCATTGCTACCGATTAGCAACTATCTTTGCGTTGTGCACACGCGACCCCGAGTTGCAAAGCGTTAAAAATAGCGGCACCGAAAGAACAGATAAGATGACATCCGCTGATTCCGGTCCCGATGATAGGGCCGACGATTCCGTCGTGTACGACCTCGCGGCGGACTGTACCCTCTCCGACATTTCCGAGGGCGAACAGTACCACTCAGTCGTCAACGGCGTCGTTGACTACGGTGTATTCGTCGACCTTTCCGACTCTGTCTCTGGTCTCGTTCACGAATCGAATCTCTCACAGTCGTACGACGTCGGCGACGGCCTCGTCGTTAAACTCCTCGAAGTCAGGGAGAACGGTGACCTGAGCTTCGTCCCCGCCGACACCGACGATTACGAAACCGTCGCAATCGCCCACGAGTACAACGTCGCCGAAACGGGAAGCCTCGGCGACCAAGTCGGCGAAACGGTCCACCTCGAAGGAGAAGTCGTTCAAATCAAACAGACCGGCGGGCCGACGATTTTCCACGTCAGCGACGACACGGGCGTCGTTCCCTGCGCCGCGTTCGAAGAGGCGGGCGTTCGCGCTCACCCCGAAATCGATATCGACGACGTGGTTCACCTCGTCGGCGTGGTCGAGGAGCGCGACGGCGCACTCCAAGTGGAAGCGACCTCCCTCGATGCGCTGGAAGGCGACGAAGAAGATGTCGTGCGCGATAGGCTCGAAGCCGCACTCGACGAGCGCGCCGAACCCCACGAAACCGAACCGCTCGTGGAGTGGCCCGCGCTCGAACAACTGTTCCCCGACCTGCGCGACATCGCAAAACAGCTCCGCCGCACGGTTCTCGAAAGCCGACCGATTCGCGTCCGCCACCACGCCGACGGCGACGGGATGTGCGCCAGCCTCCCGGTCGAACTCGCGCTAAAGCGATTCATCGAGCAAACGCACCAAGACCCCGACGCGAAGCGCCACCTGTTCAAGCGCCTCCCGAGCAAGGCACCGTTTTACGAGATGGAGGACGTAACACGCGACCTGAACTTCGCGCTCGAAGACCAAGCGCGACATGGCCAGAAACTTCCGCTCCTGCTCATGTTGGATAACGGAAGCACGGAGGAGGACGTGCCCGCCTACGAGAATCTCGCACATTACGATATCCCAATTCTCGTGGTTGACCACCACCACCCCGACCCCGAAGCGGTCGAGCCGTACACCGACGGCCACGTCAACCCGTACCTGTACGACGAGGATTACCGTATCACAACGGGCATGATGTGCGTCGAACTCGCTCGGATGATTTGCCCCGACCTCACCGAGGAACTCCGACACGTCCCCGCCGTCGCGGGCATTTCCGACCGCTCGAAAGCCAGCGAGATGTCGGAGTACGTCGAACTCGCGGAATCCGAAGGCTACAGTGAGGACTTCCTCACGAACATGGGCGAAGCGCTCGACTACGAGGCCTTTTGGCTGAAATACGACCCGGGACGGAACCTCATTAACGACGTTCTCAACGTCGGCTGTGACGACGAGGAGCGCCACCGAGAGCTCGTTTCGTTCCTCGCCGAACGCGCGCGCTCTGATACCGAGCAACAACTCGACGCCGCGATGCCGCACGTTCAGCACGAGCGACTGGCGAGCGAGGCTCACCTCTACCGCGTGGACGTCGAAAACCACGCCTACCGATTCACCTACCCGCCACCGGGGAAGACGACCGGCGAAATTCACGACCGGAAGGTACAGGAGACGGGCGAACCCGTCATCACCATCGGCTACGGGCCGGACTTTGCCGTCCTCCGCAGTGACGGCGTCCGGCTCGACATTCCGGAGATGGTTTCGGAACTGAACGAGGAAATCGTCGGCGGCGGCGTCAGCGGCGGCGGCCACCTCGTCGTCGGGAGCATCAAGTTCGTCAAAGGAATGCGCGAACAGGTGTTAGACGCCCTCGTGGAGAAGATGGCCGACGCGGAACTGGACGAAGCCCTCCAGAGTACGACGGTCGGACACCAGAACACGGACGATTAAACGCTACGCGAACTTTACCTCCCTTTTTGCGAGCCATACTGCGCCGGTGAGTCCCAGTGCAGTGACGACACCGACACCGATGGGAAATCGGTCGTCGGTGTCACCCCAATCTGCATCGAAAACCGTCGTGTAGTACGTCCCCACCTGCTCTCCGTGAAGTACGAGCGCGGCTTCGCGATTCTCCCGCGCCGAATTGTTGTTCCAGTTGAGGCTGCCGACGACGACGTGACGCTGATCAACGATGACGCCTTTCGCGTGAATTTTTTCGTAACCGTTCGGCTCCGCGAGTTTCGCTTCGAGTGGGAGTTCCTCATCGTCCGCGCGCTTGTTCAACCAATTCACGATTCTTCCGTTGCCCCCTTCGACGTACCACGCGCTACTGAGTAGAACGCGAACCTCAACGCCGCGGCGAGCGGCGGCCAGCGCGGCCTGAACGAACGGCTGTTGCGGCTCGCTGATTGCCATCTGCTGAACCGAAATCGACCGATTTGCGGACTGGAGAAGGGAGATAACGCCTTCTTCCGCGTTATCCGGTGCGGTCAGCACGCTCACGGATTCGACGGGGACGGTTTTCGGTTCGAATCGCGTCGGATAGCTCTCGTCGGCTGGCGGGTCGGACGTGAACGATTTTCCCTTCCTGAACTGCGACCACGAAATCGTGTCGTGCCACGCAGTATCGGCGTCGAAAATATCGACCAACTCCGTCGCGGGTTCGCCGCGAACCACAGCACCCCACCCGCGGCTCGCGTGACCGCCGACACCCGACGGTTTCCAGTTTTCGGTGAGAACGATTCCGCGATCGTCAACGACCGCGTATTTCGGGTGATGGAAGGCGTAGCGTGCGCGAGCACCGCCAATGACTTCGACTTCGATTCCCCGGTCGGCGAGTCTGTCGAGCGTAACCGCTTGTTGGCGTGTGACGCCACCGACAGGCGCGTCATCGACGAGCAGTCGGACTGCGACGCCTCGATTCGCAGCGGCAACGAGTTCGTCCGCGACTCGTTCGGAGGCGAACGAATAGCCCGCCAGTAGAATACGGTCGTCCGCCGATCGCAGGGTCTCGATGGGAACCGTCGGATTGTCCGGTAAGACGAACACGCGGGCCGTCGTCGCGCCGGTGTGAACAATCGACCGGTCGGTCGCTCCCAACGGTACCCACGAACTGCTGTCGGGGCGCCACAACTCGCTTTCAGGGGCGTTTGCGTAGGTAGTTGAATCGACAACTGAACCGTCGCCCATCGAACGGTCGGTCGTCCGAATACGAGTTGCCCGTTTTCGAAGCGTAACCGTTTCACCTTCGTTCGCCAGTGAGACGTTTCGGAGCGGAAGCGTTCGAAAGTCGGTGAGACTCTCGGTGCGGTTCGGAGCGGTGGAGAATGCAACCGTCCCGGAAACCGTCGCGTTGGGCAGGGTCGCCGTTTCCTCGTCGTCTGACAGCGTCCACGTAGAGAGATTCGTCGGTCTCGGAAACGAAATGACGACGAACTCCCCCGCATCTTCGTTCGCCACCGGGTTCGGATAGACGGAGACGATTTCCGGCGATTGGTTCGGCGCTATCTCCGCTTTCGACGGCGCCACGAACGACGGACACAGCGTTGATGCGGCGACGAGACACACGGCGAGGACGACCCTGAGAGACACGGAACGAAATGGTTCCGTCTTCTGTTATAAAAGCTCGGAACGGTAAATTTTTGTCAGAGTCGTTCCCGTTGTCGGTATGGTAGAAATTCCGTTTGCACTCGAACTGGCGGGACACGCGCTGGGTGCCCTCGGTGCGGTTCTCATCTTCTTCGAGTTCTTCCAACTACCGGATTACATCGAATACGACTCCGAGTACAACGATTACACCATCGATATTTCGCCGATGGAAGTGAGAGAATACACCTCAGTCGGTCGTATCGGCGCGTTCGTCATGGCGGTCGGGTTCGCGCTCCAGTTTCTTGCGACGCTGCTCACTCATTGATTTCGAGTTCGATCGTACTTCGTACTCATTTACCGTCCTGGATGGACAATTTCCCGACAGTCGGGACATTCGGCGAACCGCTCCGCCCCGGTTTCGGTTTCGTACTCGATGAGAAGATAGCCTCTCGTAATGCTCCCGTTGCAGTTCGGACATACACCGATTCGGGCGGGTTCGGTTGCCATACCTCAAAACTAAAGCAGATTGGCAACCCTCTTTGTTATTGGTTGATTACAGCGGAGTAAGGAGTCGTTACGGCCGATTAAAGGGCCTTTTCGGCCTCGCTCTGAACGAGGAACGAACGGTCGTCGGAGTAGCCGCGCACCGCGTCGAGTGCGCTCTCCGTTCCGATTTGATTCAGCGCCCACGCTGCGCTCGCGCGGACGGAATCCGAGTCGTCATTTTCGAGGGTGTCGGCGAGCGGGTCAATAGCACGGGTATCACCGATGCGGCCGAGCGCGCGAGCGGCGTAGCTTCGAACGTCCTCGTCGTCGACGACGAGTTGGTTTGCGACCTCCTGGGTCGTTTCATCGCTGCCGATTTCGCCGAGCGCTTTGATGACAGTTTTCGCCATCCCGGGGTCGGCATCGACGTAATCAATGATGCCGTCGATGGCTTCGTCGCTCCCGATTTTACCGAGAATGCTGATTGCATCCTTGTCGCGACGGTTCGCGCGCTGGAGCATCGGTTCGACGGCCTCCTCGTTGCCCATCCGTTCGAGCGATTCGAGGCAGTGACGCTCCATGAAGTTCGACTGGAGCGAATCGAGCGCGAGCAGAACCATGTCCGCGCGGTCTTTCTTTTCCCAGATTTTCAGGGCGTGCCACTCCGGCGGATAATCCTTGCGGTGGTCGAGAACGTCGTAGAAGCCTTCGGCTTCGAGTTGTTCGCGCGTTTCCAGGTCGCTCCACTCTTCCGCGCTCTCGATTCCGTCGTTCAACTCCTCCGTGGCTTCTACGAGCGCCTCGATGGTGTCCGCATCCTCGTCGGGGTCGAGATCGGCGTCACCGACCGCGACGGCGGCGTTTTCGAGGACTTCCGCGAGGTCGTCCGAGTTACGCGACAGCGTCACGGTGAAATCCGTGTCGAGGATGTCCTGTACGCGCTCGGCGAAGGATTCGACGACGTCCACGAGTTCGGCGCTTCCGTCGTCAGTCCAACGAACGTCTTTGATGGTCGAAGCGGCGTCCTCGATGTCGCTGATTACGTCTTCGGCATATGGACCGCGCTGATCTTCGAGTTCGTCGCGGAGGCCGGAGAGGCGTCCCTCCAACTCCTCGCGCGGGTCGTCTTCGTCTTCGTCCTCCGGTTCCGGAATGTCTGCGCTTTCGAGTAGCCCCTCGACTTTGTCGAGTTGGGCTTCGACCACGTCGAGGTCGGATTCCGTCTCGGCGCTTTCGAGTTCCGATTCCGCTTGGTCGAGTTGTTTCTCGATGGTTTCCGCATCGACGGTTTCGACCTCGGATTCCTCGGATGCGTCCGACTCCTGCGTCTCCTCGGCCTCTTCGTCGCTCATGCGTCCACCCCCGGCTGAGCCGTTGCTCTCATATGCGGAAAAATCGGGCCGTAGCCATCAAGAGCGTTTCCCTTCTGTCGTCCCCGTCGGCTTTCCGGTCGTCGTTCGCCAGTAAAAATGCGGCGAGAGGACGAGATACGCGAGCGCCAGCGTCAACAGCGCGTAGGGGAACGCTCGTCCCCGAACGTTGGGGACCAGCACCGCCAGCGAATGAACCACGCCCATGATGAGGGCGTCCCGGGCCAACAGGTCGGGATAGGTAATCGTGGAAACCATCAGTCCCGCGAGGACGAACGTAAACGCGACGAGCACCATCGGTTCGGTGAACCCCGCAAGGACACCTGCGGCGAGAATGACCGACGCGAGTGTCGTCGGAACGCCCTCCGTCACGTCGTCGTCGGTGTCGTAGGCGGTGTACAGTCCGAGTCTGACGATGGCCATGCCGACGAACAGCGCTCCGCCAACGAGCGCGATACCGACGCGAAGCGTGTCGAATCCCCACGTCTGGCGCACTAAACTTACGACCAACATCGCGGGGGCCACTGCGAACGACGCCACGTCGGCCAGTGAATCGAGGTACGGCCCCGCCGCCGAACTCCCGACTTGTCGCGCCAACACGCCGTCCAACCCGTCGGCCACCGCCGCCAACAGGACGAGGCGCGCGGCCAGTTCCGGATTCGTGGTCGCGACCGAAATCGCCAGGAAACCGAGCGCACCGTTCGAAACGGTTACCGCGTCGGCGAGCGACAGTCGTCCCACGAACCGAGGTTGCATACTCGGCGGGTAGTGCGAGCGCGCTTGATACGTCTTTTGAATCGTTTTCGATTGGAGAAGAAAACGAGAGTTTGGGCGCGAGCAATGGGGATGAAAGGAGAGAAATGAGCGGCTGAAACACAGCCGAGGTCGCCGCTTCTCGGTCAGTCGTCGCTCGCATCCCGAGCATCGTCGGTTCCTCCGCGGAGGTCACTTCGGTTGGAAAAGTACCACGAAGAGACGAGTAGCCCGATACCGGGAGATAGGGTGACGATAGCGAACCATTTTAGATTGGGGTTTTCCGCTCCCCGAACGTCGATTGTCACGAGTACCCACAGCAAAAATTGAAGAAAAAGTAACACGATGGTGACCGAAACGACGAAATCGCTCATTTGTTCCATTGAAGAAGAGTTGGGTGATATAATAGTTCCCACCCCCGAACCAACGACTCATCATTCCGATGCGCGGTTTCAAACTCCAACCGCCAGTTACCGTACTTCGCTAATCCGAATCGGATTCATCGTCAAACACCCGTCGTCCTCTCGGTATTTCACCACTCTGCGAGCTCTTGAATCCGGTCAAACGCCTCTCGCTCCCGTTTACCGCCACATTTCCGAGCAACTGCTTCAAAATATTCCAATCGCGCTCGAAGTTCCGCGACATCGTAGGCGTCAACGTCGAGGCGCGAAACTGCCACTGTCGCCTCCACGACCGCCGAAAATCCCCTGTTGACGGTCGGGACACGTTCGGTCAGGATTTCAGATTCGATGGGAACGAGTTCCCACTGTTCCCAATTCGTCCCCCCCGACTTTCCGGAATCGACCCGCTCGACTTCGACCTCGACCCACGCGTCCGCGGACTCCAATACGGCGTCCTCTTCTTCCCGAATCGAAAGCGTGGCATCCACGAAATCCACGGGGTCGCGGGTGAACTGAATCACGCCGCCGCCCCGTCGATGGAAGTTCCGCCGAGTTCGGGTGTTCCCCCACGTTTTCGCGGTCACGGGATCCACGGCGTGAAGCCCCAACGCGGCCGCGTTCCACAGGTCGTTCGGGCCGAGCGTCGCGATTATGGATTCGGTTACACCTCGAAGCTCGACCGGCCAGTCCGATTGTTTCCCGTTCACGGTCGCACCCCTCGCTCTAGCGCGACGAACAGGCCTCCCGCCACGATGTCGGCGGTCGTGCCGGGATTGATGCCATCCTCGACTAGCGAGTCAGAGAATGCGTGCACCAACTCAGAATTGCCCTGTCGAACCTCTTGCAGTGCTTCCTGTGCTCGCACACGAACGCTTTCCGCCGTTTTCTTGCCGTGCTGTTTCGCCACGAACGTATCCGGTTCGCGCGAGAGCAGTTCGAGGTACACTCGCGCGCCACGACCCGAAAGCGACCCGTCCAATTCTACGATTCGCTCGCCCGCTTCGAAGGTTCGTTCGAACCCGCTCGTCCATTCGCGGGCGATGTCGTCCTCGTCCGCCCCGAGTTCCATCACGTCGTACAGCGTGATTCCCGCATCACGAATCGCAGGAATCGCGTCGCTTCCCCGGCGCGCGTCGAACTCGTCCGCCCCTTCCGGCGGGTCGTCGACGAACACATTCACGTGGTCGAACGCACGGTAGAATCCCGTCGCATCCTCGACGGTGGTATTCTCGACGACTGCGGTGACCCCATCTGGGGAACAGGCGTCTGTCGCGCTCGCTTTCACCAGCGGAACCAACAGGCAGAGCGCCCCGAACTGCGTGTTTCCGCCGCTCTGTTGACTCATTCCCGCAATCGCTTCTTCGAACGCTTCTCCGACCGGGATACCCGCTTCGGCGGAGCGCATCCCCGACCCGGAACCGACTGCACCGGCGAGGAAATGTTCGAATCGTAGGTCGGGAAAATCCCTGTCGCGGTCTACGTTGCCGGGTTTCGGCGTTCCCGCGACCTCCAGCAGTAACGCAAGTTGTGCGTGTTCCGCTGGCGTCATGCGACCACCTCCGCGAACCACTCATCAGTCGCGTGGCGGACCTGGGAGAGGACTTCCGGACGGTCGCTCGGACGCCCGACGCTCACCGCGTCCGCGCCGTAATCGAGATATTCGAACACCGTTTCCTCGTTTCGAACGCCGTTGTTCGCCACGAGGAAACAGTCTGTCGCGTCGGCAATGTCGGCGATTACGCGTTCCGAATCCATCGTATCTACGTGGATGACCGCCGCACCCATATCAGTGACCCGGCGGACAAGGTTCGGCAAATCGACGCCGAAAACCTCGGTTCGCACCTTGACGCCGACCGTCGCACCCGTCTCCTTCGCCACCCGCACCTGTTCGCACAGTCGGTCGGGATGCCTGAGTAGCGACTGTCCCGCCCCGGTCGCACACATCTCCTCCTGTCGGCAGTGGGCGTTGAGTTCGATTATCGCGTCGTGTTTCCGGCAGACTTCGGCCGCGTCCCGAATCGGCGGGAGCGTCGCGGAGCGCACGTTGAATCCTGCTCGAATCTCTGCGTTCGAGAGGGCGGCGAGTTGCTCGTCGAGGAACTCGATTGGGTCGTCCGGCAGAAACTCGGTTCGGTCGCGGGAAACCAGCTTCCGAGCCGCGGTTCGCGTCTGTTCGTCCAGCGCGATACCGCCCAAAAACGCCGCGCCAGCGTATTCCGCGCCGTCCGTCGCCCACTCGGCGTCGGATTTTCCGGACAGACTGGCCAGCGCCACGCGCGGAGAGAACATCAGGCAACCTCCATCGTTCTCTCCAGGGCTTTTTTCACTGCCCGGGCGACGCGTTCTGCATCGGCCGCGTCGTCCATCTTCGTGTCCGTTCTGACCACGGGTCGGTCGAGGTTCGTGTCGTCTTCGTCGTCCAATACGAAGGCGTCCGCGAAGGGGTACGCTTCCGCCACGCCAGCAGTACTCGGGTCGTAGCCCACCGCTTCCATCAGTTTTCCTGCCGGGCCAGAGAAAACGCGGTCTTCTACGAACGGCGAAACGGCGACCACGGTCGCCGTTTGGAGCGCTTCCCGAAGATCGTCTACTGCCAGCATCGGGCCGATACTCGTCACCGGGTTCGACGGGCCGATAACGACCGTTTCGTCGGTCAGCGCGGAAAGCGCGGCGGGCGATGCCTTCGCGTCATCCGAACCACGGAACTCCACGTCGATTACTTCGGGTTCGCCGCCGCGTGCGACCCAGAACTCCTGAAAGTGCATCTCGGTTTCGGGCGTGTGGACGATGCTCGCCACCGGGTCGTCGCTCATCGGAACGACATCCACGGACGAGTCGAAGGCGTCGGCCAGAATCCGGGTCGTCTCGGTCAGCGAGTTCCCCTCGTCCAGGAGTCCCGTCCGCGTGACGTGAACTGCCCTGTCGCGGTCACCGAGGAGCATGAACTCGGCGACGCCGGAAAATCGCCGCCAGCGGGCGATTTTCCGGCCCGAAGTTTGCCGTTCGTCGGGGAGATAGCGCGGCCCCCTCGCCAACCCCGCCGACTCCGCGAGTCGCTGTAGTTCGTCGTGCGTTTCGGTCGTGTCGTCCGCGATTCCCCACCACGTTTCGCGGTTCAACACGTCGCCCTGCTGGAAGAGGACGGTGTCGATGTCGGGACAGACGAGCAGGCCGCCCAACTCCACGTCGTCGCCCGTGTTTCCGACGACGGTCGTTTCGGCGGGCGAGAAAACCGAAAGCGCGCCATCCAGAAGTTTCGGGGTGCCGGTTCCCCCGGAAAGAAACGTTGCCATACTCCGTGATGGTCGCGCGGTCGTGTAAATCCTTGCGCTCGGTTACTCGAACAAAGAGTTCCACGTTTCGGTGTGCATCACGAGGTACGTCCCCTCGCGGTCGATATCAGCACGCGCAACGTTGGCGTTCGTATCAACTGTCGTTTCCACCTGCACGAACGTCTGTAACTCGCGGTCGAATCGGTACATCGCCAATCCGTTTCCCTCCCCGGGGAACAGGGATTCGTCGTACGACAGTGTGATTTGCTCGACCGTCGCCTCTCCCCACGACCGGATCGACACGAGCGAAGACGCTTGCGCTTTCTGATACCCTTCGCCACCGGTGTCCCAAATTCCCCCGGACTGGCGTTCGATTTCGACGCTTTCGACCGCGTATCGTGGCCCCGTCGCGGTTATCGCCGCACCGAGGGTTTGGTTTTCGACTGTCTCGGTCACCGTCTCTGCGGGATTCGGTTCGGTAGCGGAAACGTGCTCTTTTGCTTCCGAGAGCCAGGCCGGTTGCTCCACGGTTGTCTCTCCGAGGTGCGAGTACGTCACCTCGAATTCGATTTCGACCGGGGCGCCCTCGTCCACCGCCTTGATGGACAGTTCGAACCGTTTCAAAATTCCGTCATCCGTGATGAACAGATCAATGGACGCGTCTGTCACGCTTTCGCGATCGTATCCCAGAATTTGCCCGGTTTCGTCCCCGTCGAACGCGCTCAGGTTCGAGGCAGTGTAGTGATGGACGCTCGCGTTCGCGTCGGATTCGACTCCCTCGTATTCGAACGCCGCGATTTCGAAATACTCCGTGAGGTTCGGTTGGAGATGTCCGGAAACGCCCAATTCCGTCGGTGGCCGACTGTACGAAATTGCTCCGCTATCTCCGCTGGAAACTCGATGGTAGCCCGCTCCGGATTGGGTGATGTAGGTCTGCTGTCGATTGAGCGTATTTTGACTCGACACGTTCTGGTACGTGCGTAGTTCGCCTGTTTCGACGCTTCCACGGGCCGTCGTGTATATTATCTGACGATCGTCCGTTTCCGAATTCGACATCCTAATTCGTTCTTTGAACGTGTAGTTCCCCGCTTGACGAAGCGCCGTTTCGTGCGCCGTCACGATTTCGTCGTTCGAAAGCGGAAGACTGTGAATCGGTTTCGTCGTGGTTCGGTCGCCCGCTGTCTCGGTGACCGTCGTCTCGTTGCTCGTTCCGTCCCCAGTCGCCTCTGTACGTTCGTTGATAAATCCGGAACATCCAGAAAGTACGATGACGAGGACGAGAACAACGATAGTTCTCGTCCCAATATCTAACTTCATTGAGTAATATCGATAAACGACATTATAAAAATTATACTATCCAAATCGAGTCCGCCGAGTTCCGATTTCGTCCTTCGGTTTTTATAGGATGACGAACCAACCTGTATCCAATGAAGACCATCAAGGACAGCGTTCACGACCACATCGACGTGGTGGGGGTGGCGCGTGACCTGCTTGATACGCCCGCAGTCCAGCGACTTCGACACATCACGCAACTCGGCACCGCTCGTCTCGTCTACCCCTCGGCGAATCACACCCGATTCGAACACAGTCTCGGCGTCTACCATCTCGCCTGCGAAGCTCTCACGAATCTCGGTATCGAGGGAACGCAGGCCGAGCGAGTCCGCGCCGCGGCCCTCCTCCACGACATTGGCCACTCTCCGTACAGTCATACCATCGAAGAACTCATTCACCGACACACTGACAAATACCACGACGACGTTCACGACCTCATCTCCGGGTCGGAAGTCGGCGACGTGCTTCGAGAGCACGATTTAGACCCGGACACCATCGCCGATCTCATCGCGGGAGCGGGCGAACTCGGACAGGTCGTTTCGGGCGAACTCGACGTGGACAGGATGGACTACCTCGTTCGAGACGCCCACCACACGGGCGTCCCCTACGGAACCATCGACCACGAGCGACTCACGCGCGAACTGACGTTTCTCGACGGCAAACTCGTCCTCGCGGAGGGGAACGTCCAGACCGCGGAAAGCCTGCTCGTCGCCCGTGCGCTGATGAACCCGACGGTGTACAACCACCACGTCACGCGAATCAGTAAGGCGATGCTCCAGCGGGCGAGCGAGCGACTGCTCTCCGAACCGGACATCGACGCCGAACAGTTACGCCGGATGGACGACCACGATTTGCTCGTCGCGCTCCGTGCAACGCCGGAAACCGCCGAGTTCGCTCGACGTCTCTCCCACCGTGACCTCTACAAACGGGCCGTCTGGGCAGAGATGCAGGACGTTCCGGACGAGATTATCGACGCTGACCACGAAACAATCCGCGAGTACGAAACCGACATCGCCGAAAATGCGGATGTCGATTCCGAATCCGTCATCCTCGACGTGCTCGGTCGGCCGCGGATGACGGAATCCTCGTCGCGCGTTCTCGTCAACGGCGACGTGCGTGCGCTAGGGGAACAGTCCACCCTCGTCCGGGCACTCCAGCAGGTTCAGCGCGACCAGTGGCGGTTGGGTGTCTACGCACCAGTCACGGAAACCGAAGCGGTCGGACTCGCAACCGAGCGCGTCCTCGGGTTGGACACCGACGGAACGCTGGTCAGCGACGTTCGAACCGGCGTCAGAACGACGTTGGACGACTTCGAATAAGTCGTCGAAAAGCGACGGTCACGAGGAAAACTGCCGATTTGTACCGTTCGAATCGGTTCGGTTCAAGAGGGTTTGAAATTCCCGGTACTTGTCTCGTGGAATCGGAACGAGTAGATACGTCGGAAGTGTACCGCCTGCTCGCCGATACCAGAGGAAAACGACAGTTCCGAGGCCCCAAGCGCTTGCTTCGCTTCGACTCGTGAGGTCATACGTAATCGCCTCGCCCGATTTTTCGGACGGACGAATGTACGTGCCGTTTTCGCCGTCGATAGCTCCCGAAAAGGGAACGAGTGAGACGACTACTCCTTCACCGATTCGAACGAGGATTGGGACAGCCACGAGCACTATCGGCGGAAGAGTCGTTGCCGCCCAGAGTAGGTATTGGACAAGCGATCCGACGAAAGCGAGCGTAACGAGATACGCTGGTGACCAAACCGTCAACAGGGGTGCCGACTGTGACCCCATGATGGAGAGGTAGCGACCAATTCGTGCCAATTTTTCTTCGTCCACTGACCGGACGACGAACAACAACAGAAGACACGCCCCTGCACTGACCATGGCGACTATCACCGCAGTCGGTATCTGCGCGCTTTGGATGGCGAAACTCACCGCAAATCCGAACATCAGCAATAACAGACCGTAAAACGCAAAAAAAACGGAGCTGTACGATACCCCGGCTAACACCCCATGACCCGGGGTCGATACTCCATTCGATGCGACTTCCCGACCGAACTGATTCGTTCATCCACCTTTCTCTTCGAAAACAGACAATAAATAGCAGTCGGGCACAGATAACTGCTGACCGGTGGCCGATATCCCGTGATGTCCATCACCCCCAACAGTTGCGTTTAAGACTCGATGCTCACAATTCCTTGCTATGCTCGTGGAGGGGACGATACTGCGCGGTCCCAATTTCGAACCGGTCGAGGGTCGCGTGGTCTTAGAAGACGGCACGATTACAGCTATCGAGGAGGAGTCCGTTTCGTCGTCGGACATCATCCTCCCCGCATTCGTCAACGCGCACACCCACATCGGCGACTCGATTGCGAAGGAGGCTGGTGGCGGACTGTCGCTCGAAGAACTCGTCGCACCGCCGGACGGTCTCAAACACCGACTGCTCCGACAGACATCTCGGAGCGAGAAGGTCGAAGCGATGCGGCGGTCGGTGCAGTTCATGCAATCAACGGGAACGGCCTCGTTCCTCGAGTTTCGGGAGGGTGGCGTCGAAGGCGTGTTCGCGCTTCGAGAGGCCGCCGAGGGGTTGGACATCGACCCGGTTATTCTCGGCAGGGAAACGATCGAAGCGATGGAAGCGGCGGACGGGTTCGGCGCGAGCGGTGCGAACGATGACAGCTTCGG
This sequence comes from Haladaptatus pallidirubidus, assembly GCF_020700235.1. Lineage (GTDB taxonomy): Archaea > Halobacteriota > Halobacteria > Halobacteriales > Haladaptataceae > Haladaptatus > Haladaptatus pallidirubidus. Next base: position 3,786,675 of record NZ_CP085301.1, read on the forward strand.
ACGGGAACGTCGCGCGACGAAAAAAGCGGATAAACTGTTCGGCATCCACGCCGGCGAGGCCGATGCCAGCGACATCAACCCGGCGCTCGACCTGTCGCCGGAGTTTCTCGTCCACGTCGTCCATCCGGAGCCGATTCACCTCGACAGAATCGAGAACAACGAGGTTCCAATCGCGGTTTGTCCGCGCTCGAATCTGGTTACGGGCGTCGGCCTGCCGCCGATTCGAGAACTGCTCGACAGGACGACGGTCGCGCTCGGGACGGACAACGTGATGTTGAACAGTCCGTCGATGTTTCGGGAGATGGAGTTCACCGCGAAACTGACTGACCTCTCCGCTCGGGAGGTACTTCGCATGGCGACCCAAAACGGGGCGCGAATCGCGGGACTGAACTGCGGCGTTATCGAACCGAACCGCGACGGCAAACTGCTCGTTCTCGACGGCAGTTCGAACAATCTTTCCGGCAATCGGGACGTTATTCGGTCGGTCGTTCGCCGAGCGGGTGCAAGCGACGTGAAGGACGTGCTGCTGTAGCGGTGTTTTTGAAACGAGTACTGCCGTGGTGTTTCGATTCGAAGGTCACAGCTACCAAACAAGTTAAGACGCCACGAACCGTGACATTCGGTAACGTTCCTATGTACGACCGCATTCTCGTGCCGACAGACGGTTCGGCGGAAACAAAGCGGGTAGTCGCACACGCCGCCGAACTAGCCGAGGCGCATGAGGCAGAACTGCACGCGATTTACGTCATCAACTCCGCGACGTTCGCCAGCCTACCGATGGAAACCTCGTGGGAAGGGGTCACCGACATGTTACAAGACGAAGGTGAGTCGGCGCTCGACGACGTGCGCGAAGTCGCAAACCGGTACGACGTGTCGCTGACGACGCACCTCGTGGACGGAGCGCCGAACAAGGAAATCGTCCGATATGCGGAACGGGAAGGTTTCGACCTCATCGTTATGGGAACTCACGGACGCGGCGGCATCGACCGCCTCCTGCTCGGCAGTGTCGCGGAGCGCGTCGTCCGCGCTTCGACAGTGCCCGTCCTCACCGTGCGAGTCGAAAAAGACGATGTGTCGCCGAAAGCGGAGGCGACCGAGAAGGCGAAAGGAAGCAGTTAGGAACGCGTCTTTCGAGTCACACCGGGCGCAAGTGTTCACAATCGCCCGCGTGGACCCGAACTTCATCATCCTCGGTGTCCACGACGAGCACGCCCGGTGATTCGATGTCGATTGCGTCGCCGACTACGTCCTCGTTTCTCGTCTCTACACGAACTCGCCGACCGAGCGTTGCCGAATATTCGCGCCACGCTGGCAGTATTTTGTCGGGAGCTGTCCGCAGTTCGTCGAACTCCTCCAGCAGTCGCTGGACGAATATTCTTCGATTGACGGTTTCGGCTTGTTCCTGCACACTCGTCGCACCCTCCGGTAAGTCATCTCCCGCGATGTTGACGTTGATGCCGATGCCGACGATGACCCACGAGACGCGGTTCGCCTCACCTTCCATCTCGGTGAGGATGCCGCAGAGTTTCTCGCCGTTTACCAACACGTCGTTCGGCCACTTTATTTCCGCCGGAACCCCCGCCTCCCGCGCGGTTCGCGTCACGGCGACCGCGGCGGCGAGCGTCAACAACGGTGCGTGAGACGGCGGAATATCCGGCCGGAGGACGAGACTCGACCAGACGCCCCCGGACGGGCCGACCCATTCGCGGTCGAGCCGTCCCCGACCGCCCACCTGCTCGTCGGCCAACACGACCACGTCCTCTATATCTTCTTCTGCTCGTTTTGCACCCTCTCCGGCAATTTCGCGCGCTCGGTCGTTCGTGCTCCCGACGGAGTCGTGATATTCGATTTCGAACGGGGCGTCCAGTCCGTACTCGACTGCGGGGCCGAACTCCGGAATCTCACCCAGTCGATATCCGTCGCCGGTACTTTCGATTTCGAATCCCGATTCCCGCAGCGCCTCGACGTGCTTCCACACCGCGTTCCGGGAGACGTCGAGGGTTCGTGCGAGTTCCGGGCCGGACATCGGACCGTCGGCGAGGGCGTCCAAAACGGCGCGGCGCGTGTCGTTCATGCGATTGTGTAAGGGGAGTTTCGACAAGAATGATTTCGTTTACGCGAGCGGTTCTGCCGGTCGTGGACAGTGGTAGGTTTCCCGGAGCGTCTCCGCGAACCGACCGCCTTTTTCGAGCGCGATGGTGACGACGACGAACGCCTCGCTTTCGGGTCGGAGAACGAACACCTCTCGGGGGTCGTCACCCTCTTGTTCGTTGACCCTGTCCACCAGCGGGTCGAGCGGACGAGAGCCGTCGCGGAACGTCTCGAACACGTTACCTACGTCGTCCTCGGCGAACACGTAGAGAACGCCGTTGACCTCGTTGTCGGTGTTGCGGGTCACTCGACTGTTCATCGAATCGCCCGCCATGCGCGCGTTTTGCCACACCTGCTGTGCGGCCTCGAAAACCGGGTCGATGTGGTCTACGAAGGCGTACAGTGTCGGCTGTCGGATCTCCAACGACCGAACCGTCGGTTCGGTCGATGTCCAATCGAGTACGGCGTCGATGCAGTAACCCGGGTGGAGGTCGGTAATCGGCGCGTCGTGACCGTCGGTTGCGGTAACGATCTGTTCGTGTGATTCTCGGTCGAACAAGCGAAGCGTGTCCTCGTCGGGTGTGGCGAGTACGCGGTAACTCCGGCCGTCTTCCATGGTTCGTGTAGGAATCGGATGCGAAAAAAGCTCGCGAAGTGTCCGACCGGCCGGATAGCTTCTGTCGTCGCGCTTCCTCAGTCCACCACGACGAGCACGTCGCCCATATCGACGCTTTCGCCTTCGCTCACCGCGACTTGCGTGACAGTGCCGTCGCGGGAGGCGACCACGTCGTTTTCCATCTTCATGGCTTCGAGGACGCAGACCACGTCGCCGGACTGGATTTCGTCGCCCTCTTCGACTTTTACGTCGAGAATCGTCCCCTGCATCTCGGCGCTGACCGTCTCACCCTCGGCATCCACGACGGTTTCACTACCGCCGCTGCTTCCGTCCGCCGGTTTCGGCTTCTGGCCGCCGGAGTTGTCGTTTGCTGGAATCGCCGCGACTTCGCCGCGCTGTTCCAGATTGACCTCGAATCGCTTGCCGTTGACTTCGACCGTGAATTCGCGTTCGACGACGTCCTCGTCGTCGCCGGACGATTCTGCCGACCCCCATTTCTCTTGGGCTTCTTGGACTCGTTCGTCGTCCAGTTCCTCGTCCAGATACTTCGTCGTGTGCTCGCCCGCGACGAATTTCTCGTCTTCGAGCATGACGCGGTGGAACGGGATGATGGTGACGACCCCCTCGATGTCGTACTCCGCGAGCGCGCGGCGTCCTCGGGCGAGACACTCCTCGCGGTCGGAACCGTGGACGATGAGCTTCGCAATCATCGAATCGTAATCCGTCACGAGGTCGTCTCCCTGTCGGAGCGAATCGTCCAAACGGACGCCGACGCCACCCGGCGGGTCGTACACGTCGAGTGACCCGCTTCGGGCCGGTGCGAAGTCTTGGGCCGCGTTTTCGGCGTTGATGCGGAACTCCATCGCGTGACCTTCCAGTTCCACGTCCTCCTGCGCGAAGTCGAGTTCGTCGCCCGCGGCGACGCGGAGTTGCCATTTCACGATGTCGATGCCCGTCAGTTCCTCCGTAACGCAGTGTTCGACCTGAATCCGGGTGTTCACTTCGAGGAAGAAGAACTCGCCGTCCTCCACGAGGAACTCCACGGTTCCGGCGTTGACGTAGTCGGAGGCTTTGACGCCCTGTCGGGCCGCCTCCCCGATTTCCTCCCGGAGCGCATCCGAGAGCGCGGGCGACGGTCCCTCCTCGATAACTTTCTGGTGGCGGCGCTGGAGCGAACAGTCGCGCTCGCCGAGGTGGCGGACGTTGCCCTGCTGGTCGGCGATAATCTGCACCTCGATGTGTCGCGGCTGTTCGAGGTAGCGTTCGAGGTAGACCGAATCGTTGTCGAAGTACGCTTCGCCCTCGCGCTGGGCGGATTCGAGCTGATCTTCGACTTCGTCCTCGGTTCGGACGACCTTCATCCCTCTGCCGCCGCCGCCGCCTTCCGCTTTGATGGCGATGGGGTAGCCGTACTCCTCGCCGAATTCGTGGACGTCCGCCGCTTCCGTGACGGGGTCGGTGGTTCCCGGAACGATTGGCACGTCGGCTTCCTGCATCACTTTGCGGGCTTTCGTCTTCTCGCCCAACTGTTCCATCGAGTGGCTGGTCGGGCCGACCCACGTTACGCCCTCCGTTTCCTCGACTTTCGCGGCGAACTCGGCGTTCTCCGCGAGGAAGCCGTACCCCGGGTGGATGGCGTCCGCGCCGGACTTTTCCGCGGCGTCGATGACGGCCTCGTGGTCGAGGTAGGAGTCGGCCGCCCGCGCCGGGCCGATGTTGTACGCCTCGTCGGCGTAGCGGACGTGCCCCGCGTTTCGGTCGGCGTCGCTGTAAACCGCGACGGTGTCGATTCCGAGCTCTTTGCAGGCGCGCATGACGCGAACCGCGATTTCCCCGCGGTTGGCGACGAGAACCTTGTCGAACATTCTTGCGGAACTCTATTCGGGAGGGTTACCTCATTCTGTCGATTTTTCTTTCGGGGATTTCGTTTTTCGAGCGTCAATGGTAGGCGTGTGCACAGGTTGACGAGTTTTAGAGTGGTTTTCGTGGGGGTCGTGATTTCGTGGGTTTTTGGGTTGGTTCTCGAAACGTTGTAATTTCCGTCGTGTCGTCAGCAGTTGCCGACTCCAATCGAACTGTATTGCATCTGGATTTATTTTGGGCAATTGAGGTGAATGCCGGTTTGGCGCTAGGTGATCACGACTTGCAAACTCGCTTTCGGAACGAATTTCAGAGCCTACTGACGATCCAGTTCGAGACGATTCGAGAGACACCCCCGAAAACAAATCCCGTACCGAACACCCAGTCTCCGACATCGTTTTACTGCTTGCGTCTGTCGCGGAATACATGGCAAAAAACCTCTCGGCGCTGGATTCCGCGCTCGATTCGATGGGCGTGGACGGATTCCTCATCGACGCGGCATCCTCCGACCCTGACCAGTTGTACCTCTCCGGATTCGACGCGCCGGACGCCTTCACGACGCTCTACGCGAACGGCGTCCACCTGCTCGTCTCCAGCCTCGAATACGGGCGGGCGAAAAAAGAGAGTGACGCGGAAACGGTCACGCGAACGTCGGAGTACGACTACTACGAAAAAATCGCCGAATACGGCCCTGAAGGGGCGGAGAACCGCATTCTTGTCGAATTTCTCTCCGACCGCGGCGTCGAATCGGTGGCCGTCCCCACGCGCTTCCCGGTCGGTATCGCCGACGGTCTCCGCGACGCGGGTGTTTCAGTCACGCCCGAGGAAACCGCCGTCATCACCGAGATTCGCGCGACGAAGACGGACGAGGAAATCGAACACGTCCGGGTTGCACAGAAAGCCAACGAGGTATCCATGCGGGCCGCAGAAGACCTCCTTTCCGCCGCGACGGTCGAAAACGGCATCCTCCACCACGACGGCGAGGTGTTGATCAGCGAGCGCGTGAAGGAGGAAATCGAGGTGACGCTCCTGCGCCACGGGGCCGCGCTGGACGAGACCATCGTCGCCTGCGGGTCGGACGCGGCAGACCCCCACAATCGGGGAAGCGGACCGCTGAAAGCGAATGAAGCGATTATCGTGGACATCTTCCCGCGCGACAAGGCGAGCAAGTACCACGCCGACATGACCCGGACGTTCGTCAAGGGTGAACCCTCCGACAAAATCCGCGCGCGCTACAACCTCACGCACGAGGCGTTCGACGCAGCTCTCGAAGCGGTCGAACCGGGCGTGACGGGCGAAGAAGTTCACGACGCCGTCTGCGACGTGTACGAGAACGCGGGCTACGAAACGCTTCGAAGCGACCCGAACACGGAAACCGGATTCATCCACAGCACGGGTCACGGCATCGGCTTGGACGTTCACGAATATCCGAAAGTGAGCCCCGCTGGCGGCGAACTGAAACCGGGCCACGTCATCACCATCGAACCTGGTTTGTACGACCCCGAGGTCGGCGGCGTCCGAATCGAGGATTTGGTCGTCGTCACGGAGGACGGCTACGAGAACCTCACCGACTATCCGATCGAACTCGTCGTGGGCTGAGTTTTCGGTCGAATCGCCGTTTCGAGTTTTGAACCGAATCCGCCACAACCGAAAAGTGTCCCTCCCGCGACTGCGTTTTCATGGACGATAGAAAATCGGATACGGACGAGTCTGATGCGGAGCAAACGAGGGGCGTGACGAGCGTCCTCCGGCGCGTACTCCCGATCGGCGCGGCGTTCGCGTTCGGTTACCTGTTCGGAAAGCGTTCGGAGGGAACGCCCGTAGTGGATGAAATGGGGATGAAGCCCTCTGAAATCGAGGTACCAGACGCCGTAGAGAAGGCGTTAGAACGCGAAAACGAACAGAAGGAACGCGGTGAACAGGACGAGCAGGAAAGTCAGACTGAACGAGACAGCAAAGCCGAACAGGCGGAATCGAATCGAGACGAATCGGCGTCCGAAGTAACCGCTTTCTCCGCACCCGTAACCCACGGCATGCCGATGTTCGGATTCGGAACCTACGAGTTGGAGGATTACGACCAGTGCGTCGAAAGCGTGAAAACCGCCATCGAAACCGGCTATCGGCACATCGACACCGCCGAAGGATACGACAACGAGTCCGCGGTGGGCGACGCCATCGCCGAATCCGATGTATCTCGCGATGAACTGTTCGTGGCGACGAAAGTCAGCCCCGAGAACTTGGATTTCGACCACGTCCTCACGAGCGCGGAAGAGAGCCTCGAACGACTCGGACTGGACTACGTCGATCTGCTTTACGTTCACTGGCCGACCGGCGAGTACGAAGCGGACGACACCCTCGAAGCCTTCGCGGAACTCCGGGAGGAAGGGTTGATACGCGAAATCGGAGTGAGCAACTTCACGGTGGAACTCCTGCAAGAAGCGGTCGAAACCGCGGAGGAACCGATTTTCGCCAATCAAGTCGAGATGCACCCCATGCTTCAGCAGAACGACCTCCGAGAGTTCTGCGCGCAGGACGATGTCGATGTGGAACTCGTCGCTTACTCTCCCATCGCTCGCGGCGACGTGGCCGACATTCCGGAGCTGCGGGCGGTCGCGGAAAAACACGACGCCACTCCGACGCAGGTCAGCCTCGCGTGGTGCCGCGAAAAGGGCGTTACCACCATTCCGAAGGCGACCGGGCGGGAACACATTCAGGAAAATTGGCGCAGTCTGGGCGTCGAACTCGACGAGGAGGATATAGAGAAGATAGACGCTATCGACCGAGAGGAGCGACTCGTCGATCCCGACAGGGCACCGTGGAATTAGTGACGGAACAAACAGGAGGAATTGAGGCCGAAACGGGAGTGCGAGACCGGATGGTTACAGTGCGTCCCGGAGCGCCCGCCGTTTGAGAAGGGCAAATCCGACTAAAATAACCATAAATCCCAGCACGGTAGTCTCTTGTATCGATTCGTCGAGAACCAACCATCCCGAGAATCCGGCGAACACGGGAGCGACGTAGCCGACCAGATTGATTTCGACGGGGCCGATTTCGTCGAGCAGGGAGAAGTAGAGCAGGAAGCCGACGCCGCCAGCGACGAAGGCGAGATATCCGAGTGCGAGAATGGCGTCCGTCGTCCACTCCACGTTCGACAATCGTTCACTCGGAAGGGCGAGGCTGATAGCGTGGAGTACGACCGCTCCGACCAGCATCATCCACGCCTGCATCGAAACCGCCGGAAGGTCGGTCCGAAATCGGCGAGTGAGCACTGCACCGAGGGCGAACGCCACAGCGGCGAGAAACACCAGGACTACGCCGCGAACGTCGGCCCTGAACAGATTTTCCGGAGTAGGATTGGCAACGATGCCTGCCCCGAGAAGACCGAAAAGAAGTCCCACGATACCGACCCTCGACAGTCGCTCGTCGGGAAGCAGGAGGCCCGCAAATCCCGCCGCCAGCACGGGGTCGAGGCTGATGATGACGCCGGCAACTGCGCTGGTAACGTACTGCTCGCCGACGAAGAGGAAGGCGTGATGGGCCGCGATGAAAAACAGCGCGCCGACCGCGACAGTTCTCCAGTCCTCGCCGCGTGGCCGCCAGCGCGATCGGGAATGGACTGCATACAGTAGCATCACCGCACCAGCGAGATAAAATCGAAGTGCCGCGAACAACACCGGTGGCATCGCCAAAAGACCGACGCGAATCGCGGCGAACGAACTACCCCAGATGGCCGCAAGGAAGAAGAATGTCAGAGCGACGCGAGTTCGTGACACAATACCACTCTCGTACCATCGCTATTCAATCCATTTATCGTGTTGACAACACTCGACAGGGAGATTCCACGAGACGCGATACCACCCCGAAACCTCCGAGATACCGGTGAACCTCGCCCAGTCGAACACGCTTTAGCGCCTGCTCCGAAAATTCCCTCCATGACCGAGGAATTTCGCTCGTTCGACGGGCTTCGTCAGGCGCTGGCTGAGACGACTTTCGACAGGCCGCCAGCAATCGTTTGCAACGCACACGTAACCGGTCTGAGCGTCGCCCGCGCACTCACCGCGCACGACGTTCCGATTATCGCCATCGACAGAAACGGCAAGGGCGTCGCGCCGTACTCCGACGCCGTGGATTTCGCGGGGCAGGTAACCTACCCGTTAGACGATCGCGACGGATTCCGCGAGGACGTGGAAGCCCTCGCGGACGAATTGGCACACGAACCCGTCGCGTTCCCCTGCATGGACGAATGGGTGCACGCCTTCGCCGGAACCGAGCCGGAGGGCGTCCGCCTTCCCTTCGCTGGCCGAGAAACCATCGACGCCGTGCTGAACAAGGAATCGCTGTACGAGAAAGCCGAGGAACTCGGCGTTCCCTATCCGGAAACGTACCGAATGGCGGACACCGACCCGAAGAAAGCAATCGAGAACCTCGAATTCCCGTTCGTCGTCAAACCCGCGCTCAAACGCGAGTTCGAGGAAGCCGTCGGTACGAACGTCATCGAAGTCGCCGACGAAGAGGAGTTTTTAGACGTGGTGGCGATGGCAGAAGACGCCGGAATCAACGTCATGGCGCAGGAAAAGGTTGACATCGCGGTCGGCAAAGACTGCTCGCTCGCGTCCTACGTCCCGCAGGGGGGCGACCCGGTCACCTTCGTCGGCAACGCGCGTGTTCGCTACCCCCAGGAGTTCGGCACGTCCTGTCTGGTTCGGCGGGCCGACCAACCGGAAATCGAGGAGCGCGCGCTATCGATTCTTTCGGAAACGGGCTACTACGGCATCAGCGAATCCGAGTTCGTCTACGACCAATCGCGCGAGGAGTACGTTCTGTTAGATATCAACACCCGCCCGTGGAAGTGGATTAGTCTCCCAGTACAGGCCGGGGCCGACCTGCCGGGGGCCGCCTACGCCGAGACGGTCGGTGAGGACTTTGGAGTTGGCGCGACGCACGACGCGACATGGGTCTATCTGGCGGATTACTTGAAATTGCTCGCAAACGATGCCGCTTTCTCGGACGTCCTCGGAGAATCGCAGTGGGAGTCGTTGTTATCCGGCGGGTTCGAGGACGTGGACGATTTGACGACCGGCGTGTATCGTCCGAGTGACGTCGCCCCGGCGTATCGGCTGATGAAAACCGAGTTTGGGTCCGGCGATTACTACTGCTCCTGCTAGCAGTGGCTTTGGTATTTTTTGACGCAGTTTTTGAATCGGTTTCTGATTCTGTTGTGCTGTTTTCTTCGGTATTTTCCGTAATTCCAGACAACAAACGGCCGCCTCCGCCCCGAAACCGCAGTTTCCCCACTCCTCCCCGCCAGCGCGGGGGTGCCCTCGGTGTTCGCTGACGCTCACCCCTCGCGCGAACGCGCTGGCACAACCATTCGGCTGACCAATCAAGCTGTGTGGGGCGTGCTGGTGCGAGCCGGACGGCAGAACGCCCGGAGGCTCGTCAGCGAAGGCGTGCGAGGGACGAGGCTTGCAAGACGCGACGCATCTTGCTGACCTGCGGGCCACGGTCGCAGGCATCGCAGGCCCGTGGCCGAGAAGCACAGTCGGTTGGGGAGTCATGTGGGCGGTTGCGGTTCCTTGGTGTCCTCGTGAGCGAAGCGAGCGAGAGCACCGAAAAGCTTGTCTCTGACAGTGGATGAAGGGCGAGTGAGCGACGCAGGAGCGAACGAGGGCCGGAGAAAATCGAAGTTTTTCAGGGCCGCGAAAGACACCGTCTTTCGCAGGCTTCGTTTGGAGTCGGCAACAGCTAGCGACTCGGAAACAACAACTGAACCGGAAAAAGCAGATACAAGCAATTACCACTTCCAAACCAGAGATACACAAACCACCCCAACAAACCCTCATCACGACGCATTTCGACCCAACCTAGATGACGGAGAAGGTCGCCGCCTTCCCCTCTGATTTGCTCTCCGGATACGCAATATCCACCAACGAGTACCAATGAGCGACGAAAATATCCATTTCAACCTGTTCACGATGAACGCGGTGGAACACGTTACGGCGGGCAACTGGCGCACGCCGGGCGACCAATCCCACCGCTACACCGACGTGGACTACTGGCAGGAGGTCGCCCGACTCGCCGAACGCGGAAAGTTCGACGCCGTATTCTTCGCCGACGTGCGGGGAATCTACGACGTGTACGGTGGCAATCGGGACACTGCAATCGAGAAGGCTATCCAAACCCCGGCGAACGACCCGGAACTGCTGATTCCGGCAATGGCCAGCGTTACGGACGATCTCGGCTTCGCGGTGACGCGCTCGACGACCTACGTCCACCCCTATCAACTCGCTCGGGAGTTCTCGACACTCGACCACATCACCGACGGACGAGTCGCCTTCAACGTGGTTACGTCGTACCTCGAAAGCGCGGCGGCAAACCTCGGACTGGAGGAGCGAATGGAACATGACGCGCGCTACGATCGCGCTGAGGAGTTCATGCGGGTCTGCTACCGACTGTGGGAGGACAGTTGGGATGACGACGCGGTGGTTCGAGACGTGGAAGCGGGAACGTACACCGACCCGGAGAAAGTCCACGCCATCGACTACGAGGGCGAGCATTTCTCGGTTCCCGGCCCACATAGTTGCGAACCGTCGCCACAGCGCACCCCGGTTCTCTACCAAGCCGGGTCGTCCGAACGCGGACGGAACTTCGCGGCGAACAACGCCGAAGCGCTCTTCGTCAGCCAACCCACGACGGAGGCCGTCGAAAGCTACGTCGAGGACGTGCGAGAACGCGCGAACGAAGCGGGTCGAAACGGCGACGAACTCGCCTTCTTCGCCGGAATCGCGCCGATCGTAGGCGAAACAGAGGAAATCGCGCAGGCGAAGTACGAGAAGTACCGCGAGAACGTCGATACCGAGGCGACCCTGACTCTGCTCGGCGGCTTCATGGATTTGGATTTCTCGGAACTCGCGCCCGACCAACCGATCGAGCACATCGAAACCGAGGCGATTCAGGGCGCGGTCAACGCCCTGACCAAACACGCTCCGGAGCGCGACTGGACCGTGCGCGACGTGGCGGAGTTCTGCGGCCTCGGTTCCACATCGCCCGTCGTCGTCGGGTCGCCGGAGCAGGTCGCGGACGAATTGGAAGCGTGGCGCGACGAAACGGGAGTTACGGGGTTCAATCTCAAGGAAATCGTCCGCCCCGGAACGCTCCGGGATTTCGTCGATTTGGTCGTCCCCGAACTCGAAAAACGCGGTTTAGTGCGCGAGGGGTACGAAGGTGAGACGCTTCGGGAGAACCTCGTCGGTCGGCGGTATCTGACGGCCGACCATCCGGCGAAACGCGGGTGATATTCGGTCTCTCCGTTAAGAAAGCCGATCGATCCAGACAGCAACGTCCAATGGCGTCTCTTCTTTAAAATTCCCCGTTTTCCGACCGATTACAAACGTTGCATCAAAACCGGTATACCCTACCGAACCACCCCCCATTTCCAACCATCCTGCGACCGTTTCCGCCTGAACGATAGTTTTCGTTTATTCCCCTGCGCCGCGTCCCTCGTCTGCGGAGAGATAAAACAATGAGCATTAGAACCGCGGACAACGAGGCGGTTGTAATTCGAGAAATCGAGGAAGTATGGAACGGCGACGGTGACCTCGGCGTCATCGACGACCTCGTCGCGGAGGACGTGGTCTACCACACCCCTACGATGGACATGCGCGGTCGGGGCGAATACCGAGAGATGGCCGAGGAAGTTCGAAACATCTTCACCGACCTCGAAATGACCGTGGCGGACGTGGTTCCGTCGGACGATAAGGTGGCGGTTCGGTACACCGTGCGGGGAACCCACAGCGGCGAGATGATGGGCATCGAACCGACGGACGAGAGAATCGAAATGACGGGTATCCTCATCGACCGCGTCGAAGACGGGAAAATACGGGAGCGCCACGACGTTTCCGACGAACTGGGAATGTTCGTTCAACTTGGCGTCGTCGAGCTGCCGGAGATGGACGAGTACGAGGAGTAACCGAACGACCCTATTTTAGACTTTAGACGAATCTCGCCGCGTGAGCACGGTTCACCGATGAGAGAAGACGAGAGAACCGAACGGTAAGGTCGCGTGTTTCCCGTCTTTCCTATTGTCCCACCAAATGTACGAAATAAGTCGGATTAAAGTGGAATCAGTAGCACCGTTGAACCAGTAGATATTGCTCGCCGCCGCCCGCTTCCATCTGAACGATAGTTTTCGTTTACCGTCTCTGTCTGTGTATCGTCACTTGGGGGAAGAACAATGAGTACAATAACAGCGAACAACGAGGCGATTGCCTTCCGGGATGTCAAAGCGGTATGGAACAGCGGTGGAAATCTCGATGTAATTACCGACCTCGTCAGCGACGACTTCGTTTACCACAATCCGATGCTCGGCGAGCCAGGTCGCGGGGCAGATGGATACCGCAAACAGGCCGAAACGTTCCGAGACGCCTTTTCCGACATCGAGATGACGGTAGACGAGATGATCGCCGTGGACGACGCGGTGACGATTCGATACACGACGCGGGCGACTCACGACGGCGAGTTACTGGGCGTCGAGCCGACACACGCGAACATCGAAATAACCGGAATCCTCGTCAACCACCTGGAGGACGGCAAACTCAAAGCGATGTACGTCAACGACGACGCGCTGGGGCTGATCGAACAAATCGGTGCCGTCGAACCGCCGGAAAAAGCGGTGCTGTCGCGCTGACGCACCCGGACAAACGAACCTCTTTTGGGCGAACCGCGCCAAACCGGATGCAATGAACGTACTCGTCGTCGGCGCGGGCGCGATGGGTCGCTGGTTCGCCGAGGCGACGAACCGCGACCTCGCATTTACCGACGCAGATCCGGCGGTGGCGGAGCGTGCCGCAAACGAACTCGGCGGGAAGGCGGTCGAACTGGACACGTCGGAAACGTTCGACGCGGTCTGTTTGGCGGTGCCCCTGCTCGCAGTCGAAGAGGCAATCGAAGACCACGCTGGAAAAGCGGAACGAGCAATCCTCGACCTGACCGGCGTGATGGCGGAACCGGTTTCCGCGATGGCCGACCACGCACCCGGCAAAGAACGGGTAAGCCTCCACCCTCTCTTCGCCCCCGACAACGCGCCCGGAAACGTGGCCGTCGTCGCGGACGAATCCGGCCCGACGACAGACAACCTCCTCTCGGCCCTCGAATCGCGCGGCAACACGCTGGTCGAGACGACGCCGGAGGAACACGACGAGGCGATGACGACCGTGCAGGCGGGCGCGCACACCGCGATTCTCGCCTTCGCGCTCTCGGCGAATTCGGTTCCGGAGGGACTCCGAACGCCCGTTTACGACTGCCTCGCGGACCTCACGGCGCAAGTGACAGACGGTGATTCGCGCGTCTACGCCGATATTCAGGAGGCGTTCGATGGTGCGGAAGACGTTGCAGTCGCGGCCCAGGAACTCACGGACGCAGACCCGACCGAGTTCGAGCGACTGTATCGAAAGGCAAAAGCGAAGACCGAAACGCGCGCCGAGGAGAAACGATGAACTCCGACCAGCGCGAACAGGTGCGCTCGAACGCGCTCTACCTCCGCGACGTGCGCCCAATCGACCCGGAGGAAATCGCGGAGTACATCGAAGGACAACCCCATCCAGCTGTCGTCCGGCAGGTGCTCCGCGAACAGTCGCTCGACCTCGCCCTCGTCGAACGCGACGACGGGGCCTTCGAACCAGTTTCCGAGGAGCCGATTGCTCCGGAGTTCCGCGGCGTCGAATCGTTTCCGGAACAGTACAGCAGGAAACTCGAAGATCTGCTCGTCGGGGAGTTCGGCGTCGGATGGCCAGACGGCGAATCGGGAGCGCAGTTGCGCGAGACGATTCGCCGACTGAAGGAGGATTACTTCGCGCAGAATTCGGTGGAGTACGATTATCGAGTCGCGCTCGGCTACGCTATCTACCACCTGCCGGACTACTACGCCGCGGTTCAGTACGTTCTCTCGGAACTCGCGGAACGCGGTCTGCTCTCCAAAAAATTGCGCGTGTTGGACGTCGGTGCCGGGGTCGGCGGCCCCGCGCTCGGTCTGCACGATTTCTACCCCGAGGACAGTTTGGTTGAGTATCACGCCGTCGAACCGAGCGACGCCGTAGAGGTGTTTGCCGCGATGACGGAGGAAACGCGGGAGAGCTTCGACGCGACGACGCATCGGGAGACGGCCGAGGCGTTCGAACCGGACGGGGAGTACGACATCGTCCTGTTCGCCAACGTGTTGACCGAGGTGGACGACCCCGAGACAGTCGTGGAAAAATATCTCGACTATCTCGCCGACGACGGGGCGATGGTCGCCATCGCCCCGGCGGATAAAAACGCCAGCATCGGCCTTCGGGAGGTCGAACGGAGCGTTTCCGACCGGACGACTGTGTATTCGCCGACGCTCCGCCTCTGGCCGAGCGAGGAACCGAGCGACCGCGGATGGTCGTTCGACGTGAAACCGGATTTGGAAATTCCGGCGTTTCAGCGTCGGTTGGACGGGAGCGAGGACAGGGACGAAAGCGAGGACGGCGGGGCGGACGACCGAGGCGACGGCGAGTTCGTCAACGTGGACGTGCAGTACTCGCACGTCATCCTTCGAACCGACGGAATCAGACGACGCGAGTTCACAGCCGACAAATCCCGGTCGGCGAAGATGGCGGAGATGGAACGACACGTCACGGAGCGCGTGAATCTCGTCGCGGTGAAACTCAGTCACTCGCTGTCGGAGGACGGGAGAAACGAGCTGTTCAAAATCAGCGACGGGAGCGAGAACGTCGGTCACTTTGCGGTGTTGACGAAGGAAACGGCACTCAACCGCGCACTTCGTGAGGCGGCGTACGGGGGTCTCGTTTCGTTCGAGGAAGTGCTGGTTCTGTGGAACGAGGACGAAGGTGCGTACAATCTCGTGGTCGACGAGAAGACGATCGTTGACCGCCTATAACTCAATTCGTTTCCACGACTTCTCTGACGTAGTTGTAGTAAGAACCGAACTTCCCTTCATCGTTCGGTGATAACGGGATGTTGTTCTCTGCCAGCAGTTCAACGGTCTTTCGCGGCTTGCACTCGAACCAGATGGACAGTACGTCCACGTTCCGCTGGGCGTATTCGTAGTTGAGTTCCAGTGTTCGCGCGTCGGTGACGTTTCCCTCCGCCATAGCCACCTAGACAGAGGAAACCACACGGCATAAATCCACGTGGTTTATTAATTATCATTCTGTTATTGTATAACGATGTGAATATGAAATCGATGGCGCTCGAAAGTATTTTGCTGAACGTATTCTGCATTTGCCGTCGGTCGTCTCACTGATTTTCGTCTTTGCAGGTCCCTTCGCTCACCGCGGCAACCGTTCTTCTCATCGCAACCGTGGGAATTATCCTCGTTGCAGCGTTAGCGATACCGTCTTGCTGTTCGCGCCCGCACCACGACCGTTCTGCTGGCGGTAACGGGCCGGTTGTGGCGCTATTCGGCGGGAATCGCGTGAGCGACTATTTTCGAACCCCCTGTCCCGCCATTCTGTTCGCCGTCGGACTCGCCTGTTTGTTCCTGATACCGGGAGTCGGCGGCGCCCTCACTGCGGTCGGCGTCACTCATTTTCGACGGATCACCTCCTTTCGTTCGGCGTCGTCGGGTCTTTTTCGTCTCGCAAGTATCGAAGGTACCGGGCGGCCCGACGACCTCTCGCGCGGTGCTGAAGTGGTCGGCGTTCGCCGTGGCGTCCCTTTGACTTCTCGGCGGCACGGTGCGCTGGCTAGCGTAATTGTTAACCGAACGGAGGATTTTTGCGCTCCCGTTCCGACCCCCTTTTCATGAGCGACTCTCCGGAAATTCTCCTGACGAACGACGACGGTATCGACAGTCCCGGCATCCGCGCGCTGTACGACGCGCTACAGGAAGTCGGCAACGTGACCACCGTCGCCCCTGCCACCGACCAGAGCGCGGTCGGCCGGGCGATGTCCTACGAAGTGGAGGTCGAAGAGCACGAAATCGGCTACGCCATCACGGGGACTCCAACCGACTGCGTCGTCGCGGGATTGACCGAACTTGGCCCGTACCCGGACATCGTCGTCTCGGGGTGTAACAACGGCGCGAATCTTGGAGCCTACGTCCTCGGTCGCTCGGGAACCGTCAGCGCCGCCGTCGAAGCCGCCTTTTTCGACGTTCCCGCAATCGCCGTCTCGCTCCACGTTCCGAACTACATGTGGCCGCACGACACGACGAAAGAAGAGTACGAGGAAGCGGTACGTGCAACGACCTTTCTCGCCGAACGCTCGCTCGACGCGGGCGTGTTCGAACAGGCCGAATACCTGAACGTCAACGCACCCTTGCCGGGCGACGAACCCGCGACAATGGAAGTCACGCGGCCCTCGCACGTGTACGACATGAACGCGACGAACGACGGCGGCGTCGTCACCCTCCACGATTTGACGTGGGAGCAGATGGACGACGAAACGCTCCCCGATCCGGACGGGACCGACCGCAGAGCCGTGTTCGAAGGCCGAGTGAGCGTCTCGCCGCTGACCGCGCCGCACACCACGGAACACCACGAATCGTTGGACGAACTGGTTACGGCGTATCACGAGTAGTCGAGGGACGGTCACCGTCTATCAGAACAGGCGTACACCCTGCATACCTCGGCACTACCGTTTTATCCGTCGGTGACCAACCGCTCTCCGACGACTATGGGGAAAAGGGAAGACACCGTGAGTCACATCGACATCGACCGACTCGCGCTCGATACGCTTCCGGTGAACGTCGCCGTTCTCGACGAACGAGGCGTCGTGGTGGCGACAAACCGGACGTGGGAGGAGTTCGGCCGTGAAAACGGCCTTTCGACGACGACGCTCGGCAGCAGCTACCTCGACGTTTGTGATTCCGCCGTCGAACCGACGGCAAACGAGGCGGCGAAGGGCATTCGGGAAATTCTTGCCGGAGAACGCAGCAAGTTGTCGCTCGAATATCCGTGTCATTCGCCGACGGAACGGCGCTGGTTTCTGCTGTCTGCAACGGGGACGAAGACCGGTGACAAGCCATACGTCGTCGTCGCGCATTTGAACATTACGAATCGTAAGGAACGCGAGCTTCAAGTCGAACGGTATCAGACAATCGTCCAGAACGTCCCGCTCGTTCTTTTCGTCTTCGATAAAGATGGAACGTTCACGCTCTCCGAGGGGCGTGGACTGGCGGGTCTCGGACTCGCCGAGGACGAAGTGGTCGGTGAATCGGTGTTCGACCGTTACGGCGAGTTTCCCGACATCGTGGTGGACTGCAATCGTGCGCTCTCCGGCGAACGAGTTCACTCCAAAGCTCGGGTTGGCGACCGTTCATTCGAAGTCGTCTACCAGCCGGTCGTGGACGATTTCGGGAGCGTACAACGGGTTGTCGGTGTGGCAATAGACGTGACGAAACGAGAGCGACACGAACAGGTTCTGGCCGCCTTATCCGACCTCACTCGCGTCCTACTGGAGACTGAAACGACGGATGAAGTGTGTGAAATCGCTGTTGACGGGGCGGAGGGCGTACTCGACCTTCCGAAGACGCTCATCGCGCTGTACGACGAAACCGAACGAGCGCTGCGGATTCGCGCGGGTGAATATCGGAACGGGACGGGTATCGACGACTCGAACGCCAACGAACTGCTTGACGTCGAAAGCCGCGATGGTCCCGCGTGGCAGTCGTTCATCGAGAACGAACCGAAGTTCGAGGAGGGAATCGCCGTCCTGCCGCTCGGCAATCACGGCGTCTTCGTCACGAAAGCCGAAGACGAATCCGCACTCGACATCGCGGAACTCTGTTCGGCGGCGGTCGAATCTGCGCTTGGTCGAGCAAACAGGGAGCGAACCTTGCGCGAACAGGAAGCAACGCTCCGTCGCCAGAACGCCGCGCTCGAACGATTGAACGAGTTGAACGAAGGGATTCGGCGTATCGACCGGGCGCTCGTGGAGGCGCGAAGTCGGGACGAAATCGAACGAGCGGTGTGTACCAGATTGGCGAGCGGTGGTCCGTATCGGTTCGCGTGGGTCGGCGAAAACGACCCCGGGCCGAAAGCAGTGGTTCCCCGCGAATCGGCGGGTATCGGTCGCGGCTTTCTCGACGCGATCTCCGTCTCACCGGACGATGTGGCCTCGACCGATCTGACGGGAATTGCGGTACGGACGGGGCGAGCGCAGGTCGTCCAGGACGTTCTCCGCGACCCACCGTCGGAACAGTGGCGGCGCGAGGCGCTCAAACGCGGCTATCGCTCTGCCTGCGCGCTCCCACTTCGCTACGAGGACGCCGTGTACGGCGTCCTCACCGTTTACTCCGACCGACGAGGAACGTTCGACGAACTCGAACGTGCGGTTCTCGACGACGTGAGCCAGACGGTCGCCTTCGCCATCAACGCCGTCGAGAGCAAGAAAGCGCTCGTTGGCGGCGACGTGATCGAACTTCAATTCGACGTGATCGATTCCTCCATCGTCTTCATCTCTATCAAACGCGAAACCGGTGGCAGCGTCGAGTTCATGGGCGTCGTCTCGGAACCCAACGGGGGGGTAAAAACCTTCTTTACGGTCCGAGATGCCACGGTCGAAGAGGTGCAAGCAGTCGCCTCTCGTTCGCTCGAAATCATCGACATAGAACACGTCAGCGACCGAAACAGCACCGCGCTGTTTTCGGCGACGCTCACGGATTCGAGTTTCATCGGAACGCTTCTCGACCACGGCGCAGTTCCCGAGACGTTCCTCGTGGACGACCTCCCCGCGCGTGTCGTCGCCCGACTTCCGGCGAACGCCGACATTCGAACCTTCGTCGAAGTGCTGCAACGACGATTCCCCGGAATCGAACTCCGGAGCCGCCGCCAGCGCGAACGGGCCGTAACCACCGGCAATTTCGACGTTGCACTTACGGAAACTCTAACCAACCGGCAACGGGAGACGTTGGAAACCGCCTACTACAGCGGCTTTTTCGATTCGCCGCGAAAGAGCACCGGCGAGGAGGTCGGACGCTCGCTCGGTATATCACAGCCGACGTTCCAACACCACCTGCGCGCCGCGGAGCGAAAACTGCTCTCCCAACTGCTCGAAAGTAGCGTCTAGGTAGATAGATGCCGCTATTTTCCGAGGCGTTCAATCTAGCTGGAAGGGCCTTTGCCGGAGAGTCCATCATAGTAATCATGAGAACAGACGTGCGGCAACGGCCTGACGGTCGGCGGAGAGAACGACCGAGTTTAGTCGTTCTCTCCGCCATCATGGAGAAAGCGGGCTACAGCGATGCGACCGAGTTCGAAACGTGCTTGTACGACGTTATCGACCCGGACGCGCTCGACGGACTCTTTCACCACGGAACCAGACACGGGCGCGTCGAGTTCTCGCTCGACGGATACCGCGTCCACGTCCTTAGCGACGGAACGGTCGAACTCGCTGACGAATGACGATGAACGACCCGCGGATAGCGGAGAACAGCCCAGAGAGGCCCGGTGGCGACCCCGTCTGTACGAACTGCGGTGACGCCATCGAAATCGAGTCGTGGCACCCGGTACTCGCCGAGACTGACGCCGACGGTTCGTTTCACCTGTATCCGTTCTGTAGTTCTCACTGCCGAGACCTGTGGAATCACACCCGAACAATCAATCCCCGAGAATGACCAACCGACAACCGAACACGATAGAATACAGCGAATACGAAGACGAGCACGGAATCGTAGCGATGTTCTACGACCCTAACAACCAACGGGCGTGGATTCGCGCCAGTACGACGGTACCGATACGACGGTAACCGAGTTTGATGTCCGAAGCTTTCACCCCGACCATCGAACCGTTAGGCCTGTCCTCGGCGAGATAATTTCTCCATTGCGGGCGTTGCGAGCGTGCCGTGGACGACGACCGAAACGAGTACCACGAATCCGACGAGCGACCACAACAGTCGAGCGTCGGAAAAGGTCGCTTCGTTGAGAGCGTAGGCGAGATAGAAAAACGACCCGACGCCGCGGATGCCGAAAAAGGAAATTACTCCACGTTCTGCGAACTCGATTTTCGTCCCCGCCAACCCCAGCAGTCCGGCGAACGGTCGGAGGAGGAAGACGAGACCGAGTCCGAGGGCAACGGCAGGAAGCGTGAGATGGCCGAGGAGACCTGTCGCAATCGCTCCGCCGAATAGTGCCAACAACACGGCCATCGTCAAACGTTCGATGAGCTCCGCGAAGTCGTGGAGCGCGCGATTGTACTCGTGGGTTCGCTCCCGATGCCGAATGACCAGCGCGCCGACGAAAACGGCGATAAATCCGTATCCTTGAGCCAGTTCCGTGAGTCCGTAAATGAGGAGCGTTCCCGCCAGCGCTTCCGCGCCTTCTACCGTGCTAGCGAGCTTCGTGGACGGTGAGAAGTAAAATAGCAGTCCGGCCAGAATCCACCCGAGAAGCAGTCCCGCGACAGCTCCCACGACGATTTTGTAGGCCACGTCCACGACTAACCAGTCAACGAACCACCGAGACGGTGCGAGTCCAGCGGTCGCGATGGAGATAGCCACATACGTAAACGGAAACGCAAGTCCGTCGTTCAACCCGGCCTCCGAGGTGAGGGTGAAACGAACCTCGTGTTCGTGATCCTGTTCGACCGATTGGTCGCTCATCGCGTGTTCGCCTTCACCGGGTGGCCCGACTTGAACGTCCGACGCGAGAACCGGATCCGTCGGAGCGATGACCGCACCGAGCAACATCGCCGTGGCGGGAACGACGCCGAGCACCCACCACCCTGCTATCGCCGCACCGGCGATCGTCACCGGCATCGTTATCACGAGCAAGCGCCACGTCGAACTCCACTCGCTGACCGAAAACGGTCGGTCGATTTTCAGCCCGGCACTCATCAACGAGACGATAACCACGAACTCGGCGAGTCGCTCCGCGAGTTTGCTGTGAGTCAGCGGGTCGGGGTTCGGTAGTCCGAGCGGAAGCGAAAACGCGACCGCTCCGATACCCAAATACGCGACAGGAACAGAAACGGCGTACCCCCCGAGCAACTCGGGAAGTACGGTGGCCGCGAGGACGATTAGTCCGAGGAACGTGAGCGCAACCACGTAGGTTTCGACCATACTCCGCGTTTATCACGCACCATCAAAATTCGTCCGGCAGGCATCGCGCTTGATTTCTTCAATTTTATCAAGAAAATAACTTTCATTCGAAGCAGCCGTTTTAACTGCGAATCTGCATCGTCATCCAAAGCGAGACCGGAGCGTTCGCCGCGACGAGCCCATAGACGGCCCCCATTATCGGTTCGAGTCCTAACGGTGAATGGAGCAGATAGCCAGCGGTGGCTCCTACGATGTCGGCTAGTATGAACGCGACAACCAATTGTTTGCCGTCGACGTTCGTGTTCGCCTCGGAAACAGGAGAGGACATGTCGCCAAAATACAACTATACTTTCATAAACGTTTCGAGATTTCTGATGATCGGAAATTCCGTCATAAAGCAGCGCACGTCGAAACACGTCACCCTCGGCTTAGATAGGTCGTCAACACGTCCCTCGCAGTGTCGCCGAGACGGTGCATATCCGCTTCCGTCATATGGAATTTTGGTTCCCACTCCGACGGGCCGAGATAGTCGCTGATGACGAACATCGACCCCGCTTCTACGCCGCGGTGGTCGGCAACTGCGAACACCGCCGACGCTTCCATTTCCACGGTGAGAACGCCGTCCTCGGCGTACCGCTCGATTTCCAGTTTCGTCTCTCGATATATCGCGTCGGTCGTCCACGAGGGGCCGACGTGGAACGGTTCGTCGCGCTCGCGCAGTAATTCTCTCGTTTGCGCCGTGAGCGATTCGCTGGCGCGTGCGTACCTTTCCGATTCGACGTAGTGATGCGACGTTCCTTCGTCGCGGATGGCCTCGTCACAGACGACGAACTCGCCCATCTCGATGGAGTCGTCCAAACTGCCCGCGATTCCTATCGAGAGAAACGCTTCGACACCGTCGACGATGAGTTCCTCCATCAACATCGCGGTCGTCGGTGCGCCGATTCCGAACCGTCCGAGGACGCCGACGGAGCGTTGTGTATCGTCGAAAACGTAGAGTGAGCCGTAGTAGTGGCCCACCTCCTCTCCGTCGTAGGTTTCCACGAAGTAGTCCATCAATCCTCGACTGTAACAGAGGATGACCGCTTCCGGCGGCTGCTCCATCGTCGAATCGGTCTTCGATTGCCTGTATTCGGAATGCTCCTGCGGCGTGATGAGCGGTTCCGCATCCAGTTTCCCCGGGAGGTTCGGAAACGTCACTTTCTTGGCATTCCGACAGTGGAGTAAAATCCTTTTCGATGGTGATACTTTCTGCGGCCACGGCGGCTCTCTTCCACCGGCTAGCCCGCTCCACGAAAATACCGATCAACATATTTGGTGACGCGATTTTGTTCAACTATGCGCCAGACGCTCATCGAACTGCTGGAGAGCAATTCCACCCACGCGGACGAATTTCAGTCCCGGTTTGACGACGTTCAGGACTCCCAACGTCCGAACGTGGTCACCGTCTGCTGTTCGGACTCCCGCGTTCTCCAAGATCACATGTGGGGGAACGATCACCCCGGACGAATCTTCACCTGTGGCAACATCGGAAACCGCGTCGTCCAACGAACGGACGCCGGCGAAGTCGTTTCGGGCGACGTTCTCTATCCGGTCGCACACACGGGGACGGACACCATTATCGTCGTCGGACACACGGGCTGTGGTGCCGTTACGGCAACCTACGACGAACTGACCGATGGCGTCTCCGAACCCGCCGGTATCGAACACTGTCTTTCATTGTTGAAACCACGTCTCGAGTCGGGAGTCGAATCGCTTCCTTCGAACCTTGCTCGAGCGGAGGCTGTTAATCGACTCGTAGAGTACAACGTCGATAGGCAGGTCGAGTTTCTCGCTGACAGCGACGACGTTCCCGCTGAAGTCGATGCTGTCGGCGTCGTGTACGACTTTCAGGACGCCTACTCCGACCGTCGCGGGGAAGTCCACGTCATCAACGTCAACGGCGAAACCGCCGTGGAAAAACTGCGTGAGGAACATCCGCGAATCGCGTCGCGGATCGGACGACTCTGGGAGTACTAAACGATTCCACGACGCTGTCGGCAGGCACGTGGTATTAGCAAGCACGACGCTTTTCCACCTTTCGCTTGGATTCCAAAGTATGAGTGACCGCGAAGGGACGTGGCTGGGCCTCCGAAAACGCGCAAAACCACTCGTTCAGGCCGGAGTTCTTCTCGGATTGGGGTTGGGTGGCTTTTTCGACGGCATCGTAATCCACCAGATCCTTCAGTGGCATCACATGCTGTCTTCTCACCACGACCCCAGCATTGCAAACGATTTGCGGTTGAATATGATGGCCGACGGCTTCTTCCACGTCGCAACGTACATCTTCACCGTTCTCGGCGTCGTCCTCCTCTGGAGGGCATGGCGACGACCCGCAGTTCCCCGGTCCGGTCGAACGCTATTCGGGTCGGTGATTTCCGGGTGGGGCCTGTTCAATCTCGGCGAAGGAATCGTAAACCACCATCTGCTCGGTATCCACCACGTGTGGCCGGCGGGTCCCGGTTCCGTCCTCCTGTGGGATGGCGCGTTTTTGGTTTGGGGAATCCTGTTCGTAATCGGTGGCTACGCCATCGTTCGGGGCGACGAAGCCGTCTCGGTCGCACCCGAGGTAGAAACGGAACCGACGTGAACGGAGAGTCGAATCCAGAGGACAGCACGAATCACTGCTGTATTAATACGAAAGCTACGAAAATACAACCCGATCACGGATTCTAACCGCTCACCAAACAGTTATTCTGGGAGAAAGACAACTATTTCGCATGCTCGTTCGACTGCTGTTGACGGTGTTCGGCGTTTTCGAGTTCCTGTTTCCCCAAAACGTCGTCGATTTCGGAATGAAGCATTCTATCAAGGACGGTTCGGACGTCGAAGTGCAACCGTGGGTTTACACGGTTGCGAGAATCGAAGGACTCGTCATTACGCTGTGGGCCCTTCGCCGTGGCAAAAAGAAGTCCTCCTAAGCAGGAGGCTGCACTCCATCGAACACCCTTCCAATTCGGTTATCGGTTCGAAATGGGGGAGCGACACGTTGCAACCTCCGAACCAGTACTCTCCGCCAGCGAGCAGTCCGTACCCGACGATGTAGAACGGCGCGAAGATGAACATGAACAGAAACGCGGGGGAGTCTCCCTCGCCGCTTCCAATCGAAGGGATGGAGAGGAACGCGTTCCAGAACAGGAAAACGAGCGCCATGAGCGGGGTTGAGCTCCGAATTTTGCTCCACGGCCCCGTTCGTGGGTGATGAACGGGTCTCTCACGAACGAAAGCGTGCTACCGGCGACCGGGAGTCCGCTCGGACCGGGCGGCAACGTGCTCATCACCTAATCCTTGCATCGTCTGACAAATCAATTTGTTGGCGACTACGAGACGGTAATTCGTACGAGTGGTGTAACTACTGTCTTTCGAGGTTTCGATATACACGATATGATTACGAATAGAGCAACAATGGTTTACTCACTATCCCCAAAGTAATCGTGTAGATGGATACGAAGAAACGGCTCCAACGGCATCAGGTCGTCGCCTATGCGGTCTTCGTTCTCCTCGCTATTGGCGTCGGAACCGGCCGTCCGAACTCGACTTCTTTTTTCGAGCGGCTCATTGACCCAGTACTTGCCGTCCTCCTCTACGTTACGTTCCTCGAAATTCCGTTCGTTCGGCTCCGCCGTGCGTTTCGGAACGGACGGTTCATCACGGCGGCACTCGGAATGAACTTCCTCGTCGTCCCCGTCGTCGTCTGGACGCTCACTCGGTTTCTCCCGCAGCGACCCGCCATCCTCGTCGGCGCATTCATGGTTCTCCTGACGCCGTGTATCGACTACGTTATCACCTTCTCCGAACTCGCGGGCGGTGACTCCGAACAGATCACCGCGACCACGCCAGCACTGATGCTCCTCCAACTTCTGTTGCTCCCCGTGTACTTGTGGCTGTTCATGGGTGCGGAGGTCGCCGAGGCCATCGAGCCAGAGCCGTTCATCGAAGCATTTCTGATAATTATCGCACTTCCGTTGACGCTCGCGTGGCTCACCGAAATATGGGCAGAACAGTCTTCGGCGGGCGAAAACTGGCAGGAAACGATGGGGTGGCTTCCTGTCCCGATGATGGGAGCGACGCTGTTCGTCGTCATCGCCTCGCAACTTCCCCGAGTACAAGATTCAATCGATCAGATTGCGGTCGTCGTTCCGGTGTACGTCGCGTTCCTCGTCATCATGCCGATGCTCGGACGGCTCGCGGCGGGACTGCTGGGGATGGCCGTCGGCGAGGGTCGGGCACTCGTGTTTACGTCGGTTACTCGTAATTCCTTGGTCGTGCTCCCGCTCGCACTCGCGCTTCCAGCAGGCTATCAGTTGGCTCCTGCTGTTGTCGTGACGCAGACCCTCGTCGAACTGGCTGGAATGGTCGCGCTCACGCGCGTCGTTCCGGCGTGGCTCGTTCCCGACGGTTCGACCTCGTCTTCACATTCAGAGCACACAATTCGTGATTGAGGGTCTCTACTTGGTTTGTACTCGTTTTCGCCGGAAATGGTGGATATTTTCGAAAAGTATCGCTATATTTGCTCTCTACTTTCGCGCTGCTCGACCTTGTTCAGGTAGCTGAAATCCGTAACACATTCGGTCGAAATTTACCAGATTCCATGTTTCAGATCCTCCGATAGCGGTCGTAACAGCGCCGAGCAACCCGCCACATATAAATCGACGATTCGCCGAGATATCAGTCGCCCAGCGGTTGGCGTATCAGGAGACGATTCCCTTGAATACCCGAGACTCGATTTTCTGTAGGTGTTCGCCGACGGTCCCGACCGAGAGCCCCATTCGATCAGCGATATCGCGGTGAGTCGCCTGACGCGGAACGTCGTAGTAACCCAGGTCCAGAGCGACATCCATCACCTCTCGCTGGCGGTCCGTCAACAACGCCACGACATTCCCCCCGGCCTCTGGATACGCGCCGATTCGCTCTACGGTGACGTCGAGTTCGGCTGGGACGTCGGCGAGAGCCTCCTGTAGCACGCCATTTGTCTCGCCAACCATCACCACTCGGAGTCCTCCGTCGCCGGTACTCTCGATAGGGAAGTCGAAGAACACCTCGTAGGACCGTGGAAGCTCCAAGAACCGCTTGACCTCCGGCGGTGGTCGGGCGTGTGCGTACACGAGTCCACCTGAATTCTCTTGGCTTGAGATGCTGTAGCCGAGCACGTCCTCGTTCTTTTCCAATAACGGTTTCGCTCTCTCTAAGTCACCCCGCAGTCTACCGAGCAGAACGACGGTCTCGTCTTCTAAGACGTTGAGATGATAGATTCGTTCTCTTTCGAACTCTGAATCTGCATCGAACATCCGATACGCGATGTGGGATCCGTTCGACTGTCCGAGGGTGAACGTGACTGCCCTCATACGCTGTCCGTTATCCTGTTCGTCCCTTTTCGAGCGCATGGAATCATCTTCGTTCTCCTCCCTTGTACATGAATCACCGATAGTACTAGGCAAATGTTGAATCTTCCTACCCTGCGTACAGCCACATGAGTATGAAGAGAGTGACTCGAACCCAAGACGACGAGCGACACGATACCGAAGTTGAGACCCTCACTCTTTGTGAACGGCTTCTGAATACTGTCGGATTGCTTCTCGGAGGGGTAATGCTACTCAGCGGTGGCTCGAAACTCGCCGGTGTTGACCGTCAAGTTCAGAGTTTCGAACAGTGGGGGTACCCACAGTGGTTCCGGCTCGTGACTGGCATCGTCGAGACGCTCGGCGGTATAGGACTCCTCGCTGGTCGAGTTCGTCCTGTGTTCGGCGTTGTGGGCGGTGTACTCACCGTCGGAACCATGGTTGGAGCGGTCTATACAGAACTCGTCCGTGCGCCCGACTCCTTGTCGAACCCCCGTCGGCCAGCCGCGTTGTTGATTGGCGGACTACTTGCAACCGGGCGGGCTTGGGAGCGAGTGGCGAAGAAGTCGAAACAGGAGGAACGCCGTGACTGACTCCATTTTAAGCGAGACGGACGTATTGATCGTCGGTGCGGGGCCGACCGGTTTGACCGCCACTATCGAACTCCGACGGCGCGGCGTCGATTGCCGACTCATTGAGAAGGAAGACAGCTCCGTAGAGACCTCACGGGCACTGGCGATGCAACCCAGAACGCTTCAAGCGTTCGAGGACATGGGGGTTTTGAATGAAGTATTAGAGGAGGGGGTTCGCGTCACCGGCGCAACCGCCTACGATGACGACGAGGCGTTATTCCAACTCGATATGGACAACGTGCATCCTCCGTCGCCGTATCCGTTCATCTGGTTCCTTCCGCAGAACCGGACTGAGCATATCCTCGGAAGCCGACTAGCCGAGTTAGGGGGTGAGATCGAATTCGAGCGCGAACTCGTCGGGTTCGGTCAGCGGGACGACAGAGTCACCGCGACGGTCCGACACCGAGAGGACGGTAAAGAGCGGACCGAGGAAATCACTGCTAATAGGCTCGTCGGGTGCGACGGCGCGCACAGTCACGTCCGCGAAACGCTTGGTCTGGAATTCGAGGGCGTGACGACGGAGCAAGAGATCTTGGTCGCCGACGCGAAGGCCGATTGGGAGCTACCTAGCACCGAAGCGTCCATCTGGTTCCACGAGGAGGGCGTCGTGGCCGTCCTGCCGATGCCGGGCGAGGACCTGTGGCGGTTGTTCATCGACGTCACTCCCATCCCGAAGGTGGAGCGACCGAAGGCTACTATCGACGTTCTCCAGCGATTGCTCCGCGAGCGGACGAGCCACCGGGACGTCACGCTCCACGATGCTCCCTGGACGTCGAATTTCGTCGTCAATCAACGCATGGTGTCACGCTATCGCAGTGGCCGGGTTTTCCTCGCGGGCGATTCAGCCCACGTCCACAACCCACTCGGAGGGTTAGGGATGAATCTGGGCATCCAAGACGCGTACAACCTCGCATGGAAACTCGCCCTCGTGTGCCAGGAGGTCGCCTCGAATGCGCTGCTCGACACTTACGAGGAGGAGCGAAAACCGATAGCGAAGTCCGTCCTCGATAAGACAGGGACGTCCGGATCGATACTCGTCACCGCAAACCCGGTGATGAAGGCGGTTCGGAACTTCGTTCTCCCTCGCGTGCTTCGGTCTAGTGGGATTCAAGCACGTATCCTTCGAACGATGACGCAACTCGACGACGCCTACCGCGGGAGTTCGCTGGCCGCCGTTCACGTCGATTCCCCACTCGCCGGATTCTCAGATTCGACGTCGGCACGAGACGTACGCAATCGAATCGACGATTCGTGGCGCGCGCCGAAGGCTGGCGAGCGCATTCTCGACGGATCTTGCCGTCACCTGGACGGGACCAAGACGTCGCTGTACCGAGAAATTCACGGACAGACGGGCTTCGTACTTCTGTTGTTCGCGGGCGACGGAACTGCCGACGTCGATTCGGGAGTTCACCTCGCCGAGGAAGTGGCTGGTTTCGGTGGTATCGAAATCCACCCGTACGTACTCGTCCCCGAGGGCGCGGGTGATACTCCGGAGAGTTCAGGTGTCTCCGTACTGGTCGATGTAGATGGCCAACTTCACTCACAATACGATGCCACGGTTTCAACCCTCTATCTGGTCCGTCCCGACGACTACGTAGGATTCTGGAGCCAGCCGCCACAGGCCGCTCCCCTTACAGCGTATCTCTCCGACTGTCTCCACGTGTGCGACGATAATTCCGAGGTCGGTCCGAGGTAGCGATGGCGCTCGAACTCGTATCCGGGGTAATCCTCTCGCTGTTCACGTTCGGAACCGCCATCTTCTACATCCTCTCCCGAATCGAGCGGTTCGTGTTGGCGTTGGCGTTCAATGAGGAGGCGGACGCAGTCGAGGATGACGACGTGCGGTTCGTCCATCGAGTAGTCAAGCACCTCATCCCCGTCCTCCCTCCGTCGTACGGATTCGTGATACTGTTCGGGACGGCCGCACTACTCTATCAAGGGTTCGAACGCGGTTGGAGTTGGCCTTCGGTGCTCACCATCGCGTACTACTGGGGCATTTCGGGTTACTCCCTCGTGTTCGGAGATATCGTCGGAGCAGTCAATCGGGTGAAAAACACGTCGAGCGACGCAGACATACGGTCGGTGCGGCGCGGCGTAAGGGAACTCGTCGTTCAGCACCACCTCGGACTCGCCGCGAATCTCGGGGTCGTCGTCTTGGAATTCACACTCGTCGTCTGGTTCTCGCTCGGGTGAGGAATGCATTACGCGGATATCGATCTGGACTCTCACTCATCGAGCGCGAAAGGAAAGCGCAACTGCCGGAAGAAGAATTGACTATCTGAACGGAAGTATTTGCACTGAAATGCCCGAATTTGGCTATCTGCTCTCCCGTTGCTCTACCTTGTTCAACTCGATGAGGAGCCTGAAAACAGCCTTCACCAGATTCGAATCCACGTCGAATCGCTCCGCGTTCTCCCCTGCTCTGTCCATCACCTTCTGTTCTTGCCCCTCGTCCGTCGTCGGAATGTTCTCGATGGATTTCACTCGCGCCACCGTCTCCGCGACGTAGGTTCGCCGGGCGATGAGTTCCACGATTTCGCGATCGATGGACTCTATCTCGTCGCGGAGTTCCGCGAGGTTCATATCGTTCGGGTCCCGTCTGTTTGCGTCGTCGTTAGCCACGTGGTGCCCTCCAGTGACTCCCACCTTTCTTGTACTCCCTCTAAAACCTCCCGTCCCCCGACGGCGACGAAACTCGGACCGGTGCCCGAAAGTGAAACACCATCGACATCCGGCAGGGCGGAAACCAGCGGGTCGGTCGAAAAGCCGAGCGCGCCGCAGAACGCAAATCCGTTGACGGTCATCGCTCGACCGTAGT
This sequence comes from Haladaptatus pallidirubidus, assembly GCF_020700235.1. Taxonomy (GTDB): domain Archaea; phylum Halobacteriota; class Halobacteria; order Halobacteriales; family Haladaptataceae; genus Haladaptatus; species Haladaptatus pallidirubidus. The sequence goes on from NZ_CP085301.1 coordinate 3,817,089, forward strand.
CGCCGTCGAGCGCGAGGTCGGCGACCAGTTCGGCCAGCGGCGCGATTCGCCGACAGCGCGACACGTCCGCATCCGCAGAGAAGGCTCGCTCAGGGGGGGTAAAGACGAGCACGTCCCACGAAATCTCGTCCCGAGCGAGGAGTTCGTCGCGCTCGTTGTCGGTGACCGTAATGCCTCCGAGCATGCTCGCGCTGGCGTCGTCGAACGCTCCCGTCGCGGTCACGCCGACATCGCGGGCGGCCCGCACACCCAGTCGGCAGGCGTCTTCCCGATTCATTATCGCGTCCTCTCGCCCCACCTCCACATCGAGTGCTGCCAGGGTTGCCATCACGGTGGCGTTCGCGGCGGCGCTCGAACTTTTCAGCCCGGACGCCATCGGAACCTCGCTTTCTGTGCGAACCGTCGCACCGAGCGACGAATGGTCGTCGAAGGACGAGCCTTCGATGACGGACGGATCTCCGTCGGCGGATTCGAGAACCAGTTCGACACAGCGCTCGATGAGTCGCGTGTCGGCATCCGGTGCGGTCGCGATTTCGCCCCGAATTACTTCCGAGTCGTCCAGTGAGACCTCGGCTGTCGTGTAGGCGTCGATGGCGAACGCCGACCCGACGCCCGTGGCGAGTGCGTTGAGTACGGTTCCGGCGGCGGGTGCTGTGGCGCGTCCGTTCATGGCCGCGCTTCGCAGGGTGTCCGCTTCAGGGTGGCGGTAGACGCAATTCGTGACGGCCTACGTTGCGGTCGTTTCGGTCTGTCCGTCCGTCTGCTCGTCGGTAGGGTCGCTTAGCTCACCGATGACTTCCTCCAGCGCGTCGGTCGCGGTGACGAGGCCGACGACTTCGCCGTCTTCCAACACCAGCGCGAGCTCCTGATTTTGAACCTGAAACAGGTCGACCGCGTCGCTGATGGTGGTGTCGGCCGCGATGGTCATCTGCGGATGCGCAACCTCTTCGAGCGTGGTCTCACCCGACTTAAGTTCCCCGTCGGCGCGATACAGTGCCGGTATGTAGATGTTGCCGCGGTAGTCCGAGAGCGATTCCCCGACGAGTGGGAATCGCGTGAGCGTGCTGTTTTTCACGCGTTCGAGGTTTGCCTCGAGGGAATCCGTTGTCGAGAGCGAAACGATGTCCTCGCTCGGAATCATGATGTCTCGAATCGGAATTTCGCCGATTTTGAGGGCGTTCATCACTTCTTGGTAGCGTTCGTCGGCGACATCGCCCTGTTCGAGCACGTCCCCGAGTTTGTTTCGAAGGTCGGCGCGCGATTCGATGGCGTCGGTTTCGGCGTCTTTCCACGCACCCGTGATTTCCACGCCGAACAGTCGCAGGGTCCATTTTGCCACTCCGTCACCGAGCGTGATTACCGGGGCGATAGCGCGGTAGAACCAGTACAGCGGCGTCGCTCCGTACCGGCAAACAAACTTCGTGCGTTCAACTCCGAGATACGTTGGCGTCTGTTCTCCGTGTGTTAGGTGAAGAAGATTGATAATGAGAAACGCGATGAGTGCCCCTGTCCCAATTGATGCGAGTGCCGTGTTTGCGAATAGCGGCTCGAAGATGGCTTCCAGCGCCGGTTCGGCGACGATACCGACCGCGATACTGGACGCGGTGATACCGACTTGACAGCTAGTCAAGTACAGTTCGAGATTGTCAGTCATTTCCCACGCCCGCCGCAGACCGGGGGTGTCGAACTCTGATTCCGGATACTGACGAACCCGAGTGAGTGCAAATTCGATGGCGACGAAGAAGGCGTTCGCCAGAATCAATAGCAGTCCGGCGAGCAGTCGCACGGCTATTATGGTAGATTCCATTGGTCGGCAGTACCCGACCCAGTTATTTGATTCCCGCGGCCGGTGTTGAACTGAAAGATGTATCGGGGAACGCGGGTCTTTTCCCCGTCCCCGCCCAAACGCGAAGTATGAGCGTCCGGAGCGACATTTCCCCCGATACACTCGGCGTCGAACTCACAAAGGACGGTATCGTCGTCGAATACACCGACGGACGAGAAGCATTCTACAACGGGGTTCCGAAAAAGGTACAGGACACCCTCAGAACCCAACCCGGTAAACTTATTCAAGTTCTCGTCACCGACCCGACCGAGACGGAGGGCGTCATGACCTACGTCAACGACCGGGACACACACGACGAAATCCTCGACTCGACCGGTGTCGGGCGAATCATCATAGAACCGGGCGAGGAAGAAGAGCTATTCCCCGGTGTGACGGTTCGCTCGGAAGGCTACGCGGTCGAAGTCGAGGCGGATCCGGAAATCGCCCGCGGTCGCGTCTTCGTCTTCGAGGAGGACGAACTGGGCGAGCGCTCGTTCGAGTTCGTCAACGAGGGGTAAGATGCCCCTCAAAAAGCGTTGGCGGTCGCTCGACAGGGCGGCAGTCGGGAGCGCCCCGGAACGGTGGGGGATGTACGAACTCGGTTCCGACGGCGAAATAGAGACCATCGACAGCGGCGTCCTGCGCGACGAACTGAAAACCGAGTTGGCCTACAGTGGGGCCGAACAGGTTCGCTGGGAGGCCTGTCAGTCGCGCGAACACGCGGAACGATTGGCCGACGAACACCGCGAACGGGCGGAATTAGACTGAACTTCGTTCCGCGTGAACCGCCATGAATACGACCGAAAGCAGAACCAGCACCAAAACCGCGCTCATCATCGCAATTTCACCGAGACTGACGACAACGCCGACCAACAGCGCGGCGATGAGCGTGAGGAGGGAAATAATTGCGGTCAGATAGGTTTCGATTGCGGACATTCATCTAATTTTCTGCGGCCGGGGCCTAAATTTGTCGAACCGAATTGATCACGACACGGAATCGACTTTCGTGCCTCTTCGAACGGTTCGGTATGAAAGAAACGCTGAATCAGTTACTACTCGGAAATGGGGCGATACCGCTCGGCCTGTTGGGTATCGCGTCGTGGAGCGTCAGTTCGCGGACGACGACACTCGCTTTTCATCGGCATCTTTCCATTCGCCCATCCCTGCCGGGTCCAAATGGATGTGAACGTCGCCGACTTCGTCACGCGACATGAGCGCGTTTCTGAGGTCGGTTTCGATGTCGTGGGCTTCGACGAAACTGTGGTCTGCCGACACCTCGGCGTGGAACTCGACTTCGTAGACGGTTCCGGCGTGATACACGGTAAAGTCGTGAACCCCGTGAACGTCGTCGTGGGTTCGAATCTCGTTCCGCAAGTTCTCGCGGACGTGTTCCGGGGCGGCGGAGTCGATGAGGTAATCGACGTTTTCGCGCGAAACTTCGATACCTTGGTTGATAACGAGCAGACTAACCAATCCGCCTGCGATTGGGTCGAGAATGGGATATCCACCCGCCATCCCCGCTACGCCGACGACCGCCGCGCCGGTCGTATAAAGGTCGTTTTTGCTGTCGGCGACCAGTGCGGATAGGCCGGGTGATTGGACTTCCCGATTGACGCGTTTCGTGTACCAGTAACAGAAGTAGCGGTCGGCGAACGCGAATCCGAGCGCCGCCACGAGGTAAATACTGTAGTGCGATTCGGGAGTGGAAAGGATCGTCTGCCACGCGTCGGCGAGCAGTTGGAGACCGAGGAGGATGAGCATCCCGCCGACGAACAGGGCGGTAAGGGGTTCGACGCGTTCGTGTCCGTGCGGGTGATTCTCGTCCGGGTCTTCGAACGAGAGGCGACCCCAGACCAACACCACCGCGCTGGCCAACAGGTCGGCGACGGAGTGGGCGGCGTCGGCGACGAGCGCGAGGCTTCCGAACGCCAGTCCGAGTCCGCCCTCGACCACGATTTTGAGGACGTTCGTGATGACGTTGATCCACGACGCTTTGAGAAACTCGGTGCGGTGGTCGGCCATTCGTCCGTTACTTTTCGGCCACGATTATGAATATGGTCATTAGAGTTAACAAACCACGGTTTTGAGCGAATCTAAAAATACGTTTCGTGCCGGTGAAGAGGCCTGAAACGAGCGCTCGTCGAGAACCTGTCCTTGTTCGCTACAATATTCGTCGGCTCATGATGAGGAATCCGACCACAACCAGTCCGATTCCCCAATAAACCGAAGGGTAGGGGAGCCATCTCAGGAGGAGTGTGACGACGCCGGACGTAAACAGAGACCAACCGATAGTTGTGTCGTATCCCATAGAACGTAAAGGTCGGCGAGCCCTTTCAATACTTTGCCTGCGCGAATCGAAAATAGTCGGTCGGCCGAATCACCTACTGGATATAGGAGGGGTCTTCCGCGTCGCAGTTCGTCTCGTGCTGTTTAGCGTCTCCTCGATCGTCGAACAGCAACCCGCACTCCTCGCAGCGATACCACGTTTGGTCGTCGCGCTGGGTTTGAGTCACCATAATTGAAATCAGGTCATCCTCGGACAAATGCGTTTCTG
>NZ_CP085302.1 GCF_020700235.1 Haladaptatus pallidirubidus
CACCCGCCCTAAAGGGCGGGGCTGCCTACGATGGATCCTGTTTTTCTGGCTGATGTCTGACGTAGAACTAAGTTCCATGCAGAACACGGATAATATAGGACACAGGTACCACCCGTATTACCCGTGTCACACGGACAATACACATGACACTTGCAATTTCAACTGCGATGCAAAAGGGCGGCGTCGGGAAGACAACAACCGCACTCAACCTCTCAGGAGCTCTCGCCGATCGAGGGAACGACGTGCTACTGGTTGATGCTGATCCTCAGGGCTACGCAACAAAATCCCTCGGTCTTGGAGATCAATACCTGGTTGACGACATCACCATGTATGATGTCTTCCTTGATGCAAACAATTTCGGCGACGTCAATGAGTTGGTCGTTAAGTATGACGAGTTCGATGTCCTGCCCTCGCATCTCAGAATGTTCAAACTCGAAAAGGAGCTTCACTTCGAACGACGAGCCGAGAAACGGCTGTCGATGATGCTTGCTGAACTCGATACCGACTATGACTACATCATCATGGACTCACCGCCAAATCTTGGCCCACTCACGGACAATGCAATTATCGCTTCGGAGCATGTGTTGTTCCCAGCACAAGCCCACGAGGCGAGCAAAGACGCGCTCGAAATGCTCTTCGACGAAATAGAATCGATCGAGAGCGAGTTTGGGATTGATATCGTGACGATGGGGGCGGTCGTCAACATGATCACCCGTGACAATATTAACAAAGAGATGATCGACTGGTTCAACACCGCATTCGGTGAAGAACACGTCTTTGAAATCCCGGATCGGGCTGCCCTTCGACGAGCATGGCAGCAAGGGAAATCGATTTTTGGGTATGAAGGTGAACGACACGAAGAGAAAACAATTGAGGATCTGCAGAATCGGTATAATGAGCTTGCTGACCACGTGGAGGGATACCGATGACCGATCAAGTCGATAAAAATGAGGAACTCAGCGACCGATTTAGCACGCGAAGCAAGCCGAAAAATAACACAGAGGATACGGAGAACATGGATGGTGAAGAGGAGACGGGTGAGGGAGATCAGACGGACAACAGAAGCCACACGGAAAATACAGGTGAGAAAGAAAATGCAGACAACACAGAGGACACGAATGATGTAGGCCACACAGGTGATGTAGATAGGACAGGTGATACGGGTCATACGGATAGCACAGGTGATCAAAGCAACACAAGTGACCAAAATGAAGTAGGCGAGAGAGATGACGTTGGTGGCGCGGGTGATACGGGTCACACGGAGCACACGGAGGATACAGACGACATTGATGGTACGGACACCACGGGTTACACGGGTAATACAGGTAGCACGCGGGAACGCACACAGTACGTGATGTACCTGCCAGACAACCTTCAGCAAGAACTCAACGATCTCTACGATCAGTACAACGGTCGAAGCTTAGTCAACGGAAACGGCGGTATTGAGAAACACAAGGACTTCCTCGAAGGATTAGTTCGAGCTGGACTCGACAATGAGAACCTCGACGAGTACATCGGTGTGAAAGAGTAATCGAGGAAATTCCGGACACTCAGGCCTCAAAGAGGTCGGAAACCCGAGCGTTACTTTGCTGCAAAGCATTCTCCACGATTTCCTGCCGAATATCTAGGCTATACAGATAGTAACTACCGCCGTGGATACCGTCGTTCCGCTCATCGTGCTTGATGAATCCTTTCAGTCGAAGCTGACTGATACGGTCATGAATCGTTCGGTTAGAGACGATATCCGTGTCGATAAGATTTGCAACGAGTTGGTACCGTTCGTAGATATCCGACCGTTTGCATGGTGTTTTGCCTTCTGCCTCGAGCTGGAGTAAACTGAATAACGTCAGCTGGCTTTGCGTCGGGAGAGATTCGAGTTCGTCCTGCACTTTTCCCTTCTCGATGAAATCTCGAGCTTCGCGAACGTGGCTTTCGCCGACCTCTGAGTCGTCTCTCGTTCACGCCAAATCTCCCGCTTTGTATAGCAACTTCAGTGCTTGTCGTGCACTCCCCGATTCTTGTGCCGAGAACGCCGAACATAACGGAATCGTATCACCGTCTAAAACGCCATCACGGAACGCGTTCGTCGCACGCTGCTTGAGGATATTCCGGAGCTGGTTCGCATCATATGGCGGGAAGTGGATCTCTTCATCGCACAGGCTGTCCTTCACACGCGCATTCAATATCACGAAACGTGAAATCATTCGAAATCCCGACAACACCGACTAACGTATCCTCAACACTCTCATTATCGTTCGCTCGTGGCAGTTCGTAGAGGATATCATCGTCACTGCCGATCGAATCAATCTCGTCTAGAACGACTAGCAAGTGGGTTGCATCTAAGTCGTTGATGTGATTCCACAGCATTTGGTACACTTGACTGGCGGCATACCCTGTTGATGGAATTTTCTCAGATGTATCTCGGAATTGGTTCACGAGATCAACCGAGACCTGATAACTGCTGGACGCAGATTTGCAGTTCAAGTTAACCACCTTGATATTGAGATCGTCATAGTTCTCTTGGTCGGATAGCAATTGGTTCAATACGAGTCGTGTTGCGAGAGTCTTCCCGACGCCAGTCTGCCCGTATAAGAAGATATTTTTCGGCGGGGCAGCGTTGATGACGGGACGAAGTGCTTCTTGGTACTCGGACAATTCCTCGTCACGCTCGACCAGTTCTTCAGGACGGTAGTTATCACGGAGAACGGCTTCGTTGACGAAGATTGGGAATCAGTTACCCTCGATTTTGGTTGGAAACGATTCGCTTATGCTGGCTGCACCGGCAGTGTTCGTGATGCTGTACTCCGGATACCGGAGTTTCGACGACCCAACGGGTGGGCAGTCGCTATTGAAATATGGAATGTACTTCTCAACAGTGGCGTTCATCGGCGGCCGTCTGACGCTCCCTTTTGTGAAATAATACTGGATCTGTTGAAACATCTATCCAGTGATAATTTGAGACAGTCGTGCTGGGGTGTTTGACGGTCTAATGTCTGATGTGGATGATGCTGATTATAATAGTATTTGAACAGCTGGAATTTTTTCCTCTGTCCAGCATTGGCAATTGCTGCAATAATTCTTTTCACGCTGACGTTGCTCGTCGTATTCAGGCTCTATTCTCGTGGAAAACAGCAAGTGGTGAGTGGGTAACTACATACCACGAACTCAACACCTGTAGGTGCGTGATGAAGATACACGCTCTGTCTTCAGCACTCCACTCCTATCACGTTCTGAGGATTTCAACAGAGTCCTCGATACTGCTTCTACACAAATAGATGAGGGCACCCATGATCTGAGGTGGAGCGGCGTACTCAGACCCACAATGCATTGCTTCGACTCAGCAGGCACGAAGAAGCGTGCCGAAAGCAGTACATCCACACTGTCGCCAATAAGATTGTCGTGGTAGCCGTCGAGTACGACTGTGACGTTATCGTGTTCGAGGAGTTAACGAATATTCGAGAGCAGCTTCCCTACCCAGAGTGGTACTACGTGAGGGCGCTTCACTGTCTATTCGAAAATAAAGCGTCGGATTATGGTTTCGAAACCGGTCAAATTGAATCATACGTCCTAATATTGTTTGCGGACTGACTGTGAGTTCACGTACGAGGACAATCGTGACGGCAAACACTTCCGGTTTTTAAAATGAGGATACAAAGTGAGCGCGGATTACAACGAGGCCAAAAACATCAGGCTACGCTATGTTCGAAAGCGACAACATCGACTATGTTCCTCGCCCAAGTTGGAGAACATAGACGCACCAGTAGATATACGTGTGAATGGTCGGATGTTGAATGACGAGAGCCACCAGCAATAGACTAGTGAGGCTCTGTTGAAATCATCATCTTTAGATACTTACCATGGTAGAGCTACTGGTCACTACACGTTCATATCTCGAACGAAGCAGAGTATTGTTTCACTGACTATTAGGGAAGATTGGCATATACCTTGATTATTCCACACTCAGGGCAAAGGAACGCGTGAAGTGGAGTTTGATACCCAACGCCGAGGCGGTCAAGCACACCACCTTCTCTATCAGTTTCAACATAGAGGTCGCCAACTCCTTCTGCGGTTACGTTCGTTTTCTCCATTTGGACATTACAGTCCGGACAGTGGCGCTCACTCATTGGTCTCATGCTCAGTTTTGCTCCCAATTCATAAAAAAGCCAGACACAGGGTTACACGCTTGGAAGCACTGATACGGACTAATTTTTCTTGCTGACTGCACGCTCTGTACTGATTGTTATATAGCTCGGTCGAGATTGTGGACGATATACGTAAGGGCGAGTTCACGAAACTGCTTCCATCAGCATCGTGAACGGACGAACACACCGTATTTTCGCTTGAGTCGAGAGTTTACCGTTTCGCTCTGGCTCAGTTGGTCGTAGAGTCCGGTATCCAACCGAGCGTTCCACGCTTTCTGAAGTGAGGAGAACTCATGGTGTTTAATGAGTGGACGAACCGCGCTCTCGCGGGCCATTGCTCGAATCTGCTGGTCGTCGTAGCCTTTGTCTCCAAGCAAAACTCCGACTTTACCCGCGTTGCAATTGATGAGCGATGGTGCGATCTGCGTATCGTGTTTTCGGGTCGTTGTGACGTGGAGATCGAGGATCGCGTTTGCTCTCGTATCGATTGAGAATGTGACTTTTAATTGCTGAACCGTCAATTTTGTCCGTTTCGTGTAGTGCTTCGAGGCGTGACTCCGGTCAAATCCTGAGGCATCGATCCCCACAACACCGTTGGTTGGGAGCAGTGAAACAGAGAGATTGAGAAGCACTCGCCAGACGGCCATATCGAGTCGGTCGAACGCCTTGCACAGCGTTGACGGAGCAGGGATCTTGGTCATACTAATAGCGTTCCGGACGCGCGGCATCTCGATGAGTTCATCGAGTAGGGTTCGGTAGGTCGTATCTTTCCGAACTTTGAGGCAGGGCAGGACGATGTGCTGGTGAAGTGTGTACCGGTGTTTCGAGAATTTCGATGAGTACCGAGCTACAGCACGTTTCGCTAGCTGAAATGCTTCCTCAACAAATCGGAGTAACTGTGACTTTGGGAGGGTCTGCATCCACTCGCATTACTGGTTGAATCTGTAATTCACCAAGGATTTCAACAAAGCCACTAGTGACTAATTGCCGGAAGACCATATCAAAGCCCCACCTCAAGAACCGGGGTGTGTATGCACCGAGGGAGTAAGGTGGTGGTGTTTACTGTTCCTATTGATTCCCATTTAAATTGAGTGTTCGGAAGAATCGACTTGCAACGACCTTAAATAATTGTTCTTCGATCTCCACATTTTCCTTACTACTCTCCGCAAAGATTCCAAGTGGCAATCGGCCACCCGCCCGATCGGGATGGCCACCAGCAGATCCATACGAACCAAATGCTCGTTCGACTACATCTCCGATATCGATCCCTGGATCGAATGATTGGGCACTCAACCGAAGATGACCGTCGACAATTCCCATCACGAGAACGGTCCGAACCCCCTCAAGACGAAGGAGGTAGTCTGCTGCCTGGGGAAGGGCACCACTTTCAGTGGTTCTTCCAATACTCGAAACAAGTGTTGAACCGTGTTTTTCTCGATGGCCTATGGCCTGTCCAATTGCATTGAGTGTTGATGGTGTGAGCGACGACCCATATACTTCTTCGATCAGATCGATATCGGCAGCGGGATAGAGCACCGTTGCTGCTTCATACTCTGCGAGCGTTGGGTACCGGACGTAATCCAACCGCTCGTGATGGATTGCAAAGAGAAGTGCAGACATGATAAGAGTTGACGGAGACCATTCTTGTTCATTAATGTACTCTGTGAGAATTGTTGAAGTCGTTCCATATTCTGCACGACTATCGACAAATGTTGCTTCTGAGCTATCTTCTATATCCTGCGTATCAATAATAAAACTAATCTGGATATCATCTGGAAGTTCTACCTGCTTACCAGAAACGGCATGATCGATTAATGCAATGCAATCATACGCTCTGAGATTTTCTTCTTGAATTCGTTCGAGTGATACCTCGAAAATATTGATAAAGGAACGAATTTCTTGATGAGTAATCTCCCCCTGATAAAAAATCGTAGCCTGGTCAACTTTTGCCTGCTCTGCAATCCATTGGAAAGCAAATGCGCTTGCAAGACAATCTGGATCTGGTTGATGATGACACACAATTGCTACTGAATTAACATCTTTTAAACGTGAGTATAGTTCGTCTGACTTCCCCATACTGTCCACTACGTGAAGAGAGAATACGAAGATACCGCAGATACTGGTTTTTTATGATCGTGACTTGTCTTAGGACTTGATCTCAAGATACTCAGTCGAAACAGGTCTCTAAGAGATAGATCTTAAGCATACATCTCGGGATGACACTGTTTGATTGCATCATCAACGGCTTGACTCTGCCCAACGAACGTAAGGTGATCTCCATGGCGGAGTGTAAGCTCAGGGGTTGGAATTTGCGACTCACCATCTCGGCTGACAAGTGCAATTAATACACCATCTGGTAGACTTTGACCAAGTTCCTTGATGGTTTTTCCACTGAGGTTTTCATCAGTGATTTCGATTTCCTGCACATCGCCGTTTCGCTCAATTTCGGACATCCACTCCGAGAGTGCTGGTCGCTCGACTGCATTGTCCATGGCCTGTACAATGGAGTCATTTGCTGAAATCGATTGAACACCAAGATCTTCAAATGCCTCAACATTTCCGGGTGTATTCACACGAGCAATCACGGTCTCAACATCGAACTTCGAATTTGAGAGCTGTGCGACAAGTAGATTCACATCATCATCCGTAGTTGCTGCAGCAATAATTTTGGCATTCTCTGCGCCTGCAGACCGTAACGCATCAATATCTGTCCCGTTATCGTAATGGACTGTAAATCCAGCTTCACGTGCGATTTCAACCGCTTGTTGATCTTGTTCGATAAGGACAACATTTTCACCACGATTCTCCAGCCGTTCGGCGAGGCCACGACCAACGCGACCGCCGCCAACTATGATTACACGCATTGGAATCACATTAAGTATTTGTGCAATATGCCGAGCAAATCCGGCTTCGAAAACGACAGTTGTAAGGATAACAAGAAATACGGTTCCCACGAGAACTGATGCTGCTGTGGGATTCGTCGGCCGAAGTTCAAGCGCAAAGAGCGTCGCGACGCTTGCTGGGATAATGCCTCGAGGGCCAACGAAGCTCATGAACAGCTGCTCGTTGAGTGTAAATCGCTTGCCGTGCGTACAGAGCAACACAAGCAGTGGTCGAATAACGCCAACAACTGCGCCAACTACAAGTAGTCCACCAACCCCGAGCGACAGTAGTTCGTCGAATGAAAGAAGTGTGGCTAGTGAAATAAAGACGAATGAAAGGACAATCAGCGTAATATCGCCCTTGAACGACTCAATTTTGTCTTCATAGGGGAGATCTGCATTACCAAGGAGAATACCAGCAGTCGCAACAGCAGCAATACCCGCCTCTTGAGAGAGGGATTCAGCAATGCCGTAAGTTCCCATTGCTCCAATGAGGACAATTAAGCGAGCATTCTGGGCAGCATTTGTCGACGAAAGATTGACGTGTTTGAGAAGGTACCAGAGGATGCTTGCTGTCACCCCGCCCACGACCATACCGATTCCGAGGCGTGAGAGGAACGATTTCATAAGCAACGTGATCTGTGGTTCACCGGAAACAATGATTTCGAAGACAGCTACTGCTAAGATTGCGGCAGTAACATCGTTGACAATTCCTTCTGTTTCAAGTGCGGCAGCCACCCTGTCACGAACAGGTACGACGGCGAGAATCGGTGTGATAACCGTTGGCCCCGTTGCAATAAGTAGCGATCCAACGAGAAACGACAGCTCCCATGATACGTTAAGCGCGAATCGAACCACCACGGTCGTTCCGATGAGGCCAATAATTGCTCCTACTGTAACGAGGCGGAATGCTTCACGTGGTGTCTGCCGGAGCTTTCCAAGTTTGAGATGGAATGCCCCTTCAAAAACGATTACTGCTACGCTCAAGCCGACAATTGTGGGAAGTGATGACCCAAATGATTTTGCGGTGATAAGTCCCAACACTTCTGGCCCCACGATAATTCCGGCGAGGATAAGAAAGAGCACACTTGGGATTTTTAGCCGATCAGCTAAGACTTGGGCTGCAACTCCTAACCCTAGGATCGTTACGACGATGGGAATCAGCCCGGCTTCGGCGCTCATAATATCCTTACCTGTGTCTTATCTTTCGTTCCACAGTATACTGATACAGGTAAGTACCCTTTATTGATTTATTGGTTTGGTTAATTAGTGTACGTGCCAATAGCTGGACTCACTCCTCATCCATGAATAATTGCATAACATCCGGAGCAAATCCCCGTTTGGAGAATACGGTAACGAGATCTCCTGCTTGTATCGCTGTTTCGCCACGTGGGGTGATGACCGACTGATCACGTTGAATCGCGACGATAAGCACATCGTCTCCGAATAGTCCTTGTTCGTCTGCTTCCAGAAGGGACATGCCGGCGATTTTACTTCCTTGGGTTGCCGTTATCTCGAAAACCTCGGCATTATCCCCAAGGTGCATGAAGTCTTTCACCGATGGTCGTTGGACAGCACGATAGAGGTACTCTGCAATCAGGTGCTGTGGATTTTCAAGAACGTTTACGCCGATTTGGCGGAACACTTGCATATGTGCAGGATTGTGTACAACCGAAACGAGCGATGGAATTTTGAGTTCTTGTGCGAGTAGCATCACCATGATATTGGTCGCGTCCTTGTCAGTCGTACTGATGATCGCATCTGCTTGGTGTGCTCCAGCTTCGTCGAGGGTGTCGATAACCGTCGCATCTCCATTGATTACTAAACAATCGTAGGTCGATGCGGCTCTCTCCGCCACCTCTGAGTTGTTCTCTATTACGACAACATCGTTGTTCTGTTTGGTCGCGAGTTTGATGAGCTGGCTCCCGATACTCCCTGCGCCAATGATGATGAGATACATATCTTACTCGTTTTTCACTGCTCCTTGTATATAGGAATACCCAATTAGTTTTTTAAACCATCGGCTCGAAGCATAACTATGGTGGGTGTAAATTCTTCTTCCGACATTTCTATTCCAGAATCGATAGCGAACGAGTTAACCACGCTTGACGATGAATCTCTTCGGGACGTCATTAATTACGCACAATCCCTACTCGCCGAACGCCTCCCACAGACATCACAGATTACAGAAGAACCAGGAGAAGAAATCATTAGCATTTGGGAACATGACGGGTACACACTCGTTACAAAAAAGCACTCCTGCGTTGCAGGTTGTGATGATTGTCCGCACGGGCCGTATCTCTACCGGGTACGAGCAGAACAGTCATTTGTAAATGGGGAACGAACACTTCACTGGTCATTTCTCGGTCGGGTTGAAAAATCGGACTGCTAAAGATGGCGACTACCTTTATAAAGCAAGTATCCGAAGAAAAAGAGAATATATCCTACAGTGAAACCTGTCGTAATCACCGTTCGACCGACCAACGCGATGACGATGATGAGTAGTGGTCCGAGGAGCAAAAGTAGGTCGAAAACGTTATCCTGTCCGCCAAACCGTGCGAGGTGGCGCAGTAATGGTATGTCACGGAGTGTTGCCATCTACCTGTACACCCCCATTCCGCGAAAGAGGCTACGGAGTAACACTAATACCGGGATGATTTCAAGCCGTCCGATCCACATGTTGAAAAGGAACGTCACTTTGAGTACGAACGGCATCGTCGCTCCGGTAATCCCGCTTGATAGACCAACGTTCCCCTGTACACTGGTGACTTCGAACACCACATTTTGAAGGCTGTATCCATCGCCACCAATAGGAAGCGTGATGAGGAGAACGAACATCCCTACCACCAGAAACACCATCCAGAGAAACGCGATAATGGCTGCCTCCTCGAACTCTTGGGATGTCTCCGAGTCGCTCAGAACGCGGCCATCGAGTGTGAACGGTCGAAGGGCCGAACTCGGATAGAACACGTTCGTAATTCGGTACCACGTTCCTTTCGTGAGTGTTGCGAGCCGAATCAGTTTGATACCGCCGACCGTCGAACCGGCGGCAGCACCAACGACCATTCCCAAGGAAACGGTGAGCTGTGACTCTGCGGACCAATCGGTACCGAGTGACCCAGCAGTTTGAAAGCCTGTACACGAAGCGGCTGAAATGAACTGGAATGCCCCGTACCGGAACGCTTCGAAGAGTGAATCGTACGTCTGATTGAAAGTCAACAACGCCGTCAACGTGACGGTTCCCGCACCGAAGAAGCCGAACACCCATCGTGTTTGGAGGTCGGTGTATATATTTTCCAACTCTCCTTGTAATATTAGATAATGGATCGGGAACGCGATGCTTCCGAGTATCATCACTGGAAGAAGTGCGAAGTCGATGGCGACGCTATCGTACGTTCCGATGCTATTATCCGTGATGCTAAACCCTCCCGTCGCCAAACCGGTCATCGCGTGATTTACTGCGCCCCATATCGGCATCCCAGCCAACCATAGCAGGAGAATCGAGAGGAAAGTAAACAAGAGGAAAATCCACCAGATGGTTTGGACAGTCGAGACGATGCTCGGGTGAATCTTCTCCGAGCGTGCTTCACTTTCATACAGCGTCAACGACCCGCTTCCCGGTCTCGCGAGAATCGCAGTTGTGAGGACTATGACGCCAACTCCGCCGACCCATTCGATGAATGACCGCCACCACTGGAGGGTTCGTGGAAGGAGGTCTTCCCGGTTGGTCATGGTCAATCCAGTTCCGGTGAAACCACTCATGCTTTCGAAAATTCCGTTTATCGGCTGTCTAAACGCGGCAAGTGTCTCGTATCCTTCCGGTTGCATGCGGGGAACATTGAGAAACGTCGGGTCGAGTGCGACCGTCCATGCAATGAAGTAAAACGGTAGCGCGCCGAAAAGTGCGACTAAGAACCATCCTGACGCCGCAATCATCATTCCGTGGAGTTTACCGGGTTCTGCGGCGTTCTCACACAGTTTCGTTAGACCGGTACCAACACTGCACGTGATTAGTCCTGAGAGTAACAGCCCTGGAATTGCGTAGTACTCTTGCCACACTATCGGAATGAGCAGTGAAGCAAATACTATCACAGAAAGCGCCTGTAGCATCCGGCCGAGATCTCGACCGATTGTTCGAGGCCATTTTACCATCAGAAGAGGATATTCACCGATACCACATATACCATCGGATTTCAGACGTCAATCCGAATTCTGATTTAAGTAGTGATTGGCGAATACGGATTATTATCTCTTTAAATATCGATGGTATGGTTTTCGCGCTTTCGAGTTCGGGTGTGACTTCGACTAGTAGCCGGATACTTCATTTCCTCAGGTATCCGATCGAATCGCCTTTTGCCACAGATAGTAGAGTGACCGATCATGGCCGGAAGCATTCTTCGTTAGAAGAACTGTTCCAGTTCGTTTGCTCCCGGTTTTCTTGCACACTGATTCGAAAACACGCCTTCGGAGCAATTGCTTTTCTTCGGGTGTAGCAAAATTGGCAACCTCGTATTGTTGAGACCGATCAATGATTTCCTGTGCGATCGCCTGCGATCCGATGAGCTCGGTGGTTCGACCCGGTCACACGATTTCTCGAACATCTGCACTTGGGAATTTTTCGAAAAGCGAGTGACGAACTCGTTTATGAGTCCGAGTTCCTCGTTGACCTCGTTTAGTGTGAGTTCTAACTTTCTCTGTGGTGGTATCGGGACGGGACGCATGAGGAGTGGCTTGTATCGTTTGCTTGTGCTAACTCATTGCCAATGATGATACTCTATGCAGTCTCTTCGCGGTCAAGAACTGGAATAAGCACCGATCCCGGTTACTTATGGGGCCTTCAACCCACGGCTGACCGTTCACGTCTCGTTCCATACATCTCTCCATAGTGAATCAATATGTTAGAATATTTACTAATTTAGCATTCCTAAAAAATAAGGGGATGATTTCCTACTTCGCGAAGTAAGATGCTCGGTATTCATCTAGGGATAGACCATTTCGGGGGAAACGACAGACAAAACCGTTTAGCGTCCGTGCGAGTAGACCCCTATATGGGATATCGTCTCGATGAAATCGATAAGAGAATAATTTATTATCTGATGAAAAACGCCCGCGACACCTCGGCCCCACAGATCGCCGACGAGGTTAACGTCTCCGCCGGAACCATCCGAAATCGAATCCAACAGATGCAAGAACACGGAATCATCACCGGATTCCATGCGAACATCGATTTCGAACACATCGACGGTCGTTTAACCAGTCTCTTTTCGTGCACCGCAAATATCCCGATGAGCGAGAGCCTTGCTCGGCAAATCCTCGATATTCCCGGTGTTGTCAATATTCGCGAACTCATGACCGGACGAGGAAATATTCAGGTCAAAGCCGTCGGAGAGGGGACGACCGACCTCTCTCGTATCGCTCACGAACTCACCGATCGCGGTCTCGAAATCGAAGATGAAGATCTCATCCAGAACGAGCGCTTCCATTCGTATCACCAGTTCGGGCCAGACGAGCGAGAAGGTCATGTCTCGTTGACCGACCTCGTGAGTCTCTCAGGGAAAGCGGACATCGTCGAACTGGTTATCGAGCCTAATGCACCGGTTGTCAACAAGACATTAAGTGAAGCAGGACAAGAAGGACTGATCGACGATGAACTCCTTGTGATTGCAATCGAACGCAACGAGTCAGTCCTCACTCCAAAAGGAGGAACGTTCATCCAGCCGAACGACGTGGTAACGGTCTTTTCCAGGGATGGAATGTCCGAAGAAGCACTTCGGGGCTTTACTGAAGCCGAATCGAACTGACGTTCGGTCGAAGGTGACTGCTACTGCGTCAAACGAGCCACCAGCCCATCTCGAACTGAATATAAATTTTATATTGTATTTATAATGTGGAATGAGAAATATTCCCGTAATCATTCACAGAACGATCTTTAATTAGGAGGTGAGTTTCTGATAAACACCTCAGTAAAAGAATTTACTTACGCTCCAGTTCATGCGTTTGGACTTTTCCACAACTTGGACACAGGTGACGGTATTCGACAAGAGCACCATCTGTTTTTACTGTCCACTCTCCATCTTCATCGAAAAAACCACATTTGGGACATTCGAGATCTGTTTCATCATAGCGTGATTTTAGTCGTTCGAATGCGGATCGGTCTTCGGAGCCCATAACCAGATCATGGAAACGGAGTATAATAGTCTTTAGGATAAAGGAATTTATATATAAATAGACTATTGATACCGTAATACAACGAGGTCCATATTTCTCATCAATTTATTCATGTACTGCGTTTATCTAATATTAATCTATACTTCCGGTGCTGTTCCTGCAATACCCGGCAGTTCATCGGCTTTCTGTGATGGCTAACATCGATGACAAACTGAACTAAGCTCTAATGTTAATTGCTGATCAGTGTAAATCTGGTCAGAGCATTCTGTCTGACAGAGTGACCGACATCTCTCTTTGTAATCTCGAGGATTCTATCTCATCTCTGGAATACTGAAGTCTTATCATTATCAATTGATCCATTGAATCGGCAGTTCCAAAACCATTGGAAGCGTCATACAGATAACTCCTGCCCCGAAACCAAACCCAATAAATGCCGCTAGTGTCGAAATCTCCCCGCGAGTAGTTTCAATCCCAAACATCATATAAAGTACAATTAGTGCACCTGTACCGATACAGATGTTAAGCCCAGCAAGGAAGCCGAGCACGGCAAAATAAGGATCAGCAGTAAGAGCTAAAAACGGATACTCTGGCGACCAAATTCCTGCTATCGTTGCGAACGTTCCAGCAACAACGTAAGAAAAAACATTCCACCGGTAATAACTATTCCCGGAATCGCTACTCGTACACCGTAGAAGCATGTCTTTTCTAGCCAAGTGGCTACTTGAGCACACAGCGAGGGTTTGGGGGTGGTGAAGTCATCTTCCGATGGCATAGTGACGGTGATGTGATCAGCTTTCCCTGTTTGCGGCTTTCGCTCCTTTACCAACCCACTTCTGAACGAAGCGGTTGAGCGCTGATTGAACTGGACGATGTTTTTTTGCCATGACGACCTGGCCATTGAACTGTTCGCCAACGCTTTCCGGAATTTCGCCGACAAGGACACGTCGAAGGAGACCTTCGGTAGCGGCACCGAGAACAACTGTATCGAAGTGATTCTCCTCAGCGTAAGAGATAATTGTTTCTACGATATCGTCACTCTCAATGACGGTTGTCGAGACCTCGATATCCTCCTCTGCTAGTGCCTTTTGGCGGTTCATGAGGAACGATTCTGCGTTCTCACGATTATCGTCGCTGGTGACTACATTGAACAACGTTACATTTGCATCCATACCAGCATAGGCGGCGGCGGTGTCCTCGGCGACCTCTGCGTGTGGTCCATCGGTCAGTGGGACGAGAACGTTTTGTGCCGTATTTCGGTCGTCCCCGGGGGTCTTGATTACTGTGACGTCACATGGAGCGTGTTCGACGACATGGTCGATAATCGACCCAAGGACGAGGTCTGTCGTTCGTTTCCGACGACCTCGCCAGCCAAGTAGGATCAAATCGCTGTCTCGCTGGTAGGCGATATTAGTGATACTCCGGCCGATATCGTGCCCGATCGTCACTGTTCGATGAGCAGGGACATCTTCAGGAATATATTGCGTTGCATCATCAAGTAGCTGTTCTTGCCTTTCGGTATTCGTGTGACTTTCAGAAAGTGGAGTCTGCTCTGGTACAGTGGCAACAGTCGTTAACAACACTTCGCCATCTTTCCGACGCGCGATTGCGCTCCCTGCCTTTACAAGCTGCTCGGCATGTTCAGGATTTGCAAGGGGAATCAGAACTTGATAACCGCGATCAATTGGTGCACGTTCCTCGGTTACCAGACGAGTCTCCTTTTCGATTTCCGTTTCACGGACACGGCCGCGTGAGTAAATAAAGAAGATACCGATTCCAACGAGAATCCAGGCGATGGCACCGTACCACGCTAGCGGGCTATAGTTGAACAGATACACGGCGAGACCGAGTTTGGTGATAATTCCGATAATTGGGACGTATGGGAAGTACGGCATTACGTAACCGTAATTAATTTGGTCACCCCACTCACGTCGGATCACGATGGCGGCGTAGTTCACCTGCAAGAACAACAACAGAAACATTACGTCAGTTGCTGCGGCGACTGCTTCGATGGGAAGTGCGACCGCCATGAAGATAATGAGTGCTCCAGAGAGTGCTGTTGCGATATACGGTGTTTGCTTCTCAGAATGAACCTCGCTGAACGCGTCGGGCAAGACATGATCACGCCCCATTGCGAACGATACTCGCGTCGACGAGAACGTTGTTGCGTTCAGCGCCGACAGCGTCGAGAAGATACCCGCCACAAGAATGACGAGCGTCCCGTATGGCATGATCTGGCCAGCCGCTTGGGCGAGGCCAAATTCACCGAGATGGCCCAGAATCTCCCAAACCGCAGCATCCCCGATATTTGCCGGGATTGCGGGGAGATTCGTCGCTCCGTGACCACCGGCAGCACCCTCTTGGGCCTGTTGGAACAATTCGGGTGTGACCGTGACTGCACCAATGAGAACGATGGCGACGAGCATATAGATCGTAACGACGATCGCCATCGAATAGAAGACCGCCTTTGGAACCGTTTCCCTGGGATTCACGACCTCCTCACCGGATTGGACGATGATTTCGTATCCTTCGAAGGCGATGAATGTCAGCCCCATTGCGATGAAGATGCCACCGAAACCACGCGGAAGGAACGGTTGAAACCGGCCAGATGCCTCTGTTGGGTGACCAAAGATATAGCCTAGCCCGAATACGATGAGGATAATGATAACGATGACCTTGACAAGGGTCACGATGTTGCCGGCGAGGCCGGTTTCTTTTGCCCCGCGGTAGTTGATGTACGCAAAGAGCGCGCCAGCAAACACAGCGAATAGTTTTTCAGGACCAATTGTAATAACGAATAGATCCACGGGCGGGAAGAGTTGAATGCCGAAATACTCCGTCAAAAGTAGGTGGACAAACGCACCGAACCCGAGCGTATACAGCGAGCCGGCGACGGCATGGGCGAACCAGCTCATCCACCCCGCAAGAAATGCTTGTGAGCGTCCAAGTGCTTCTCGAACCCAGAGATAGCCACCGCCAGCCTCGGGAATGGCACTGCCAAGCTCGGCGTACACCATCCCTGTGAAGATAGTGATGAAGCCGTTGAACGCGAACGCCATTACTAAACCGGGCCCGGCTTGTCCTGCTGCAAGCCCTGTCAACACAAAGATACCAGCGCCGATCATTGCGCCGATACCAATCATTGTGATGTCGAATAAAGAAAGGTCGCGAGCTAGATCTGTTTGGTTGTCGTGCCCGGGAAGGCCGCTCTCATCACTCATCTGGGTTCCTCCTTGACTTTCGGAAAGGGGCTTTATTGTACTCCCCTGCGGCGATTTTCTCCGTCACGTATTTTCCATGGAACACAGCAATTTGGAGACCAAGCCATGCTACAATTGTTAGGGCTGCTCCTACCAGTAACGTTGAATCCATGTGGTTTGGGACACACTAGATGAGTATAAAAGTGATTGTTTGAACTACTAGCTGCATTTAAGGCGATTTAGGGATTACTAAATACGACGTAGAGATATCAATACTAATGATAAGAGTAAAAAAAATTGAAAAAGACACAGAAGAATAGAATATAAACTCCCCCTTGAAACGGTCTACGAACTCCAAATGAAACGATTAATTCTAGAAGTATATAGTTAGTCTTCCGTAATGAGCATCCAGTTCCAGACTTTCCCTCGATCTGGCACGATATATAAGCGGATACAAGTCTATCAAACGGTTCATGACCGCCACGACTTCGGAGAACTGTGTCTTGCGATTTTCCTATTTTACATTCGCGTGCGTGCTGTATTCGATCTGTCATGCGGTCGATTTGCTCGTACAAGTGGTTGTGACTGGCAAGTAGGTAGTAACGCCTCTTGTGACGACAAACACGGTTCACACGCTGAAAAAGCAAACTGGAATCGGCTAGAACTGTAGCACAACACAGTGAACGCCTGTGGATGAGCGACAGCGTTGGCTCAAGGAGTCCGCAAATCGGGAAAAGTTAGAATGTTAACTAGAATTGGACTTGGACTTTAGTTTGAAATGGTTTTAGATCAGTGTATCAGTCGAAATCGTGCCTTTTGGACCTTCTATAGCTGCTGCAGTCTCATCTTCTGGGACCAAGCAGAAGTTGAGACCAGCGCGCTCAATGCATCGCGGAAACTAGTGTAGTAACTCCCCCTGAATCTATATGAGTACACACGATAGTCAGATATGTATCCTCATCGAATAACCAATATGATTAAGGACTTAATAAAGGAGGAGGATATCTGGGCCAGACATTCCAACCCGAAGAGCGGCTGGAGTCGAATAGTCGCCGGGTTCGTGATCGTGGGCACACTCTACCATCGGAAATGGAAGGTGTTAGGGCTCGCCGTTCTGTTCCTGATCATCAACCCGGTATTGTTCCGCAAACCCAGCGAGGACTTGGACGACTGGATGTACAAGGTCGTCCGGGCCGAAGAACGCTGGACGAATGACGGGAACAGTCTCATCGGCCTTGGATACCCGGAGATCCTCAACACGGTGAGCATTCCAGTCGGACTCTATGGCCTCTACGCAGCGTACAAGCAGAAGCCCATCTCGACGGTGGTGTTCACGCTCGCATCACAGGGACTCAATCAGTGGTGCATGAAGGAGATCATCGAGTACTACGAAGAAGTCAATACACAGTAAGAAGCACTTCCGTCGTATTATGATTAAAGCACAATCAAATAGTATGTCATGAGCGAGCAAAGTGGTGAAATTTCGACTGAGGGCGGGCGGCTTCGTCGGTCGGGTTCTGAGATCCACTATTGGATCACGGGCCCGAAAGACGGGCCACTGATCGCCTGCACCCACGGTGCCTCCATGAATCACCGAATGTTCAACCCGCAAATCCAGTCCCTCATTGCCGAAGGGTACCGGGTTCTCACCTGGGATGTCCGCGGACACGGGCAATCCAAGCCGATCGGGGAGGAATTCAGCGTGTCATCGGTGACTGATGATCTCATCGCACTCATCGATTACCTAGGCTACGAAACGGCGATATTGATCGGGCATTCGTTCGGTGGCTACGTCTCCCAGGAATTCGCGTTTCAGTCTTCGGAGCGCGTGGACGCTCTGGTCGTGATCGGCGCGACGGACATCACGACACTCCCGTCTTGGCTCGAACGTCTGGGACTCAAACTTTCGCCGTCCCTCTTCAAAGTATGGCCCGATGGACACCTCCGAACACTCGTTGCAGAGAACACAGCGGTGACCCCAGAAGTACAAGAGTACGCCGCCGAAGCGTCTCGCCAGCTATCCAAAGAGGAGTTCGTCATCGTCTGGAAGGCAATCTCCACTTGTCTCCACGAAGAGCCCGACTATCGCATCCAACAACCGTTTCTCTTGGCGCACGGCGAGTACGTCCACAGCACTGGCGCCGTTCACGTTGCTCCCGCCTAAGAACTCCTGATGCTGTCGCACCGAGGACTACTCGTCCTCGGTCACATCAGGATCCTGCCTCCGTGGCAAACCAGTGGCCATCAATCGCCGAGCAATCACCACGATTCCATTGTCGAATCCTCTCCCAAACACTGCTTTTTCCGTCTCAATCCCACCAGTGTCCGTCTCATGCACCGAGCTCACGAGAATCGTGTTCTTATCGATCAACAGCAGGCGACTGATCGTCGTGTCGTCGTTGTCCTCAAGGGGCGAACTGTGCAACCACTCTAACCCGGAGACGAACACTTCTGCATCAGGTAGTGCCTCTACAATTTGCTCATGAAGCTCCTCGGATTGTGTGCCAATTAGCACATCGAGACCCGTGTCGAGCGCCTCTTGGAGCCGTTCAAGCAACCCGTCAGTAATAACCTCGTCCCGCCCGACGATGAGGACGATCTCTCGTCCGGCGGCATCAATGAGTTGTTGAGTACGATTCGTAATCGCAGTGGTCCCTGAGAGCGCCCAGACTTCGTGCGTGAGTTCCTCATCACCGCCGTTCGATTCTGCAGGCTCGATCGCAGTAAGAGCCTCGACGAGTGTGTCGGTCCGTGATTCGTACTCCTGGCGTAGTGTCTTGGCGGCCTCCTCGATTGGCACAGCGCGGAATTGCTGGGGGTTCGAGTGCTGGATTTCAACAAGCCCTTTGGATTCTAGCACTCGAATCGCATCATAGACGCGTGTTCGCGGTACGTCGGAAGTCTCGCTGATCTCTTTGGCCGTTCCCTTCGGGAGGCGTGCTAACGCCACGAAACACCCTGCTTCGTACTCTTTGAGTCCGAGTTGTTGGAGCAATTCGATCGCTTGTTGTTGATTAGATAAGTCCTTCATGGGTCCCAACCATTGGTCTGGTAGTACCGGAGTCGTCCATACCGTTCTGTCGTCGCCCGTAAGTCAGTTGTTGTCTCACCCACCAAGCGTGGTCGACAGACCGATTCACCATTGATTCATCTTGTTTCTCAAGACGTATCAAAGACACTTATCCCTCCGCAGTCATTTTGCTGATTTATCAGCCAATTCGATATTCACTCATATAATCACAAAAGATAGATCCTGAAAACGCAACTCATCGCGATATTGTTGCTGATTTCACAACAAGCAGATGGCTGCTCGATTGGTACGCTTTCGATGGAATCAGTAGGTAGCAATGTATATTCCCCCGGTTATAAATCAGATACTAAATTAGTAACCCAAATAATCACAGTAGGGTTATACAGGACTAGCTCAAAGAACGAAGTGGTACGGAGTTCTGATGGGTCCCAACCAATCGTCACTCCGTACCTGAACTGCCACGAATGTGGCAGTTTTCGCTCGTGATCAATCAGTTGGGAACCCCACGATCAGCAAGCACATCTTGATTCTCACCCAGAACGGTAAGCAATGGCTCGATCTCGTCGAACCGAGGCCCCCTTGTCACGCGCTGTGCGTCTTGATCCCAGTCGATGAAGCCGTGATCCGCTAATTTGGGGAGATGGACGTGCTGCATTGCGATCGTTTGATCTGTTTGCTCTTCGTCTCCCCCGTCCGCTGCCAAAGCTCGAGAGGGAGCGAGACGATCAGGTTGGGGAGTCCGTTGTGCTAAGGCCATAAGGAGCCGTCGTCGGTGGCGATTCGAGAGGACTGAGAGCTGCTCATCGAGCGTCATAGGTACTTACATCCTAACACACTGAACACGGTTAAGCACCTCTCATTTTTCGGATTGGTAGTTGTTTGAGGAAGTGAGTGAATCACTTAAACGTAGTTTATTGGTGATTCACTCAATTTCTCACAGACTATTTACGCCCATCTTCCTATTTTTGCATATGAGCCGAGGACTCGACAACGTTGACCAGGGCATTCTCTTCCATCTCCAGCGAGATGCACGAAATACAACCACCGAAGAAATTGCCGAAACGGTCGGTGTCTCCGCGAGCACCGTTCGGAACCGGATCAAAGCCCTCGAAGACGATGGGATCATCAAAGGCTACCACCCAGAGATCGATTATGAAGCGGCGAACCTCCCGCTGCGTGTGTTATTCGTGTGTACCGCGCCAGCAACCGAACAAGCCGAATTTGTCCAGCAGATGCTTGCTGTGCAGGGCGTAATCGATGTCCGCGAGATGCTTGTCGGCAAACGGAATATCTACGTGGAAGTGGTTGGGACGAGTAGCCAAGATATTACACGCATCACGGACACGCTGCACGACTCAGGCCTCACGATTGAGAGTTCCGAGATCATACGCGAGCGGCATAGCCAACCATTCAATCATTTCCACTTCAGTGAGGAAACGGCAGAGGAGCGACGTGAGAGCTGATCTTCAGCCTTTTCGAAATGCAATCACTCAGAGCCTGATATCTCCTCATACTCTGCGGGCTCGGACACCGTAATCCACCCATCACTGGCAACCGCAACGCGATACTGATTGTACTGGAAGGCAACACTCCTCGCACTATCGCGGGTGCGCCCGTTGACCTTTGGCCCAAAGAAGCCGTCTTCAATCGCGGCGATATCCACACATTCGTATAAGGGCGGATCTTTGATCTCCGTCGGAGTAATGTCCTCGGCATCCGCGATCGCGAAGATGATTTCGGTGGTGAGATCGCGGTGGCTCTCGCGGTCGTAGTGAGCCTGCGTCACAAATGTCATGTCGGGATCATTGGATCCGTTTCCATCCTGTGCAAGTTCAGTGCCATCATCGGTGTGGTCATTACTTGACGTCATCTGTCGTCCTCCGTGTGAATGTGTCGTAAAGTTGTGATATTCTCAAGGCAGTGATACCTCTTTGCCCAGCCATGGGTTACTGAGTACCCTCCCGGTCGAACTCACTGCGAGCATGCGTTTCTTGCTGATTGTCGAGACTGCCGCCTGCGCCCTCTAACACTGTCAGTACTTGGATTGCATATGGACCAGGGGTAATCGTCTCGGTGTCAGCATCGAACTCGATCACATCCAGGTCAACGAGTTTCGGGACGTGCGTGTGATAGAGCGACGTGTACATCTCCTGGCGCGTGAGCGTCGCGATATCCGTCGCTGGAGTATCAGTTTCCCAAGCCGCCAGTTTGGTTGCGAGGTCATCGAGTGACCATTCGGTCGCTTCAGCGAGGGTGTAGACGAGGTAGCGTCGTCGTGGCTGTGCAATCGCCGCGAAGACGGGTTGTAATTCGAGGATGGACTCGGAGATATCGATGTCGAGATCGCGTTCGGCGGCACTCTCCTCAACGGTCCAACTAGAATGTGTCTCCCTCTCGTCGGGAGGTGGTTCGTTCCCCGTCATAGCTCATATAGGAGTGTGAAAGGTCTTAAGAATTCGCTATAGAGTGTGGTTTCCCGACCATATCGATACATACGCACCGAGTCGCCGTAACGTGATATATATGAGTAGTAATCTATTCTTAGAGAGATAACCGAAATTATCCGGTATTGACGCGGTACTGACCTGAATCACTGGTGTGCCCGATCAGTGCTTGCAGCCAGACAGTGACGAGTGTGTGGCAGTGGTCGTCTTTCAATTGACAGCAGGTGACTGTGTACTTGCTCATTTGTTTCAGAGAGTCACTTCGGACTTCCCGATGAGCAACAAACGCCACTAAGAGCAGTGTATGAGCAGGGATATTATGAGATTCCACGCCGGACAACAGCTGAAGATGTCGCTGATGAGATCAGGGTTTCACACTAAGCGATTTCGTTGAAAATTCTATTATTCTCGGCCAGGGTGCCGATAAACCCAGCGAAACGGGGGCGCGAAATGAATTCCTTGGGAATGCAACCATGCTGATTAACCATTCCTAGTTTGGACCTGAGCGTATGACAAATGAACGGCTCCTCATCTGCGTTGAATGTCAGTGGCGAATAAGCACACGCGAGCATTCGTCGCACGAAGCCAATCGACGTGCAATACGGCATTTTCGTGCGACCGGGCATCAGGTAACCTTCCCATCGCGGAAGTTCTATGATGAGGTTCATCTGTCTTAGCTACTGCTGAGAACTGACTACCAATCTTTGACCCAAGAGCGCACGATCGATCGTGAGGAGAATGACTGTCAGAACGGCCACGAAGATTGACGCCGGTTGGTCGTCGAAATCTACGCTCTGTCGGTAGCACCCGGCATTTCCCACCAACGGTCCTTCACTCGAGGTCAGGTGTCTCCACGGCTGCTTAGTGCAACATGGAGTAGTGAGACAAATGGATTCCAACCAATCCACTCTTCAGTGCACGTGGACCAAGTTTACTGTCCCCTGAATCTATAACCGGCAGTCGATTCGGCCGGGTTGCCGCCTTCGGGGAATCACAAAACCTGACTTCTCAAGAGGGAAATAGTGTTTCAGCAGGCGTCCTTTTCACTATAGATGACATATATGCCATCATGAGCGACGCAGACGAGGAAGAATCAATGGTCGGGCGGATGGATGAGTCCCGAATTCGATTTTGGTTTCTCCTCGATGGGGATCGGTGGGTGATTACTGGCATGCTCATGCTCGGTTTGTTCGTAATTCTCGTCGTTGCTGGGACAGTCGGCCCCTCATCGTTTCGCTCGGTCATGAGCAACACAAATCAAGTTGGTATTGCATTCCAGGCATTCATTGCGTCACTCATCACCGGTGTGACGCTCGTCGTCACGATCGGTCAGCTAGTCCTCTCACAGGAACTCGGGTCGCTAAAAAGTCAACGTGAACGAATGAAAGCTACCGTAGAGTTTCGTCAAGATATCACTAGTTTGATCGGGTCCATCGGGCTTCCCGATCCCGCGGCATTTCTCCGCCAACTTATTCTGACAACCAAAGATCGTGCCGAGGCGCTCGAAGACGTTCTTGCAGAGAACAGTGATGACGAATTACGCGACCAAGTCGATCAATTCGTTGCGGCTCTCATCGAAAACGCTAACGAGGTCGAAGAACAGCTAGACGACGCCGAGTTCGGTGAATTCAACTTATTACGCACAGCCATGAACTATAACCATTCGTGGAAGCTGTACGGTGCCCTATGGCTCCGATCGGAGTATGAAGACAGCCTTGACGATGAGGAACGAAGTGCGTTCGATGAATTAATCGACGTGCTCATGTTTTTCGGCCCGACACGCGAGCATTTCAAAGCCCTCTACTTTCAGTGGGAACTCGTCCGCCTCATCCGGTCGATTCTGATTACCGCATTTCCTGCATTGGCCGTCGCGATTGCGACACTACTCTATCTGGCACCGACCTCGTTTCCGGGCATGACTTTCGGCGTCGCAAATATTATCTGGATCGTTAGTGCGTCCTCAGCTATCTCTATCGTCCCATTTTTTGTGCTGACCTCCATCGTCCTGCGAATCGCGACGATTGCGAAGCGGACGAGTGCGATCGGACCGTTCATTCTGCACGAATCGGACCGTGGCGGTGATATCGACCTAGAGAATTAATCACTCATTTCGACGAATCCGCTAAAGCGTAGCGATATACGATACATTCAGGTCACGTGGTGGTACGCTCCGTGAATGTGAACCCCCATCGCGGACTTCGGCTGTCTACTTTGCCGTCGGCCACCAACACGCGCGCGCCGGGAGCGGGGAGGCCGAGATCTTTGGTAGTATTCGTTTCTCGTTCGCGACCATCTTCAGATGCCTGGAGGGGCTGCCACCAGACCCGACCTCGAGCACCGACCTTCTTGGTTTCGAGGACGTCATCCTCAACGAGGGCGTCGAGTTTGTTGTAAATAGTTCGGTCCGTGCAGTTGAATTCCTCAGCGACCTCTGGCGTCGTGAACGGGGTGCCAGGCGGCCCAAGAGCCTGGAAGACTTCAAGAACAGTGTCGGGTGAAGGTGCAGACGAACTCATAGGTCAGTGTTAACCTGGAGCGATCAAAAGAATTCGGTCAACAGAAACAGACAAACCACGATCCACAAAAAACGGTTTGACTCGTAATCACGTCCGGCGATTCGTCGGGACCGTCTATCTTAACTAACACTGGTAGGTTAACTACCGCGTTTGTTGATTAAGGCTGATGACTCCAACAGTTAGTGCATCAATTACAGCGGCACTCCCGGGGGGTTCTACTTCCGCTTACGGATTTATGTAGTAGAAGATCCGCTTTTTGCTAAACAGAGAGCGTCACTGTTGTGATAAACGGCGTTGAGCCCACGGACTACGGTACTTCACCATGGAGATAATCATCACCAATACTAAGGCAATCGCACCACCGTCGGTGATCAGGCTCGGCAGGATGCCCCAAACGCCGTATGTGTCAGTGGTGGCCAACCACATCGAAGAGGGAATCATAACGAAGCCAAAAGCTTGGGTGAAGTTCACCGTAAATACTGTCCACCAAAGGAGTCGTGACTGGCTTCGCAGAGCTAAGATGCCTATTACGTTGCCGAGGATGTAGAGGCAGCCGACGACCCGGAACCACATTGTGAAGCTAGGGGCCGCACCAGCTGGATCCGCGACGTTCTCCATCCGCATCATCTTCTCAATCAACGACGTATTGATAATGACGAAATTTTGCAATGTGGTGCCGATGGTGAAGATCACCGAGCTCAAAGCGATAGCGATCTGCAGCTTTCTGGTGATAGGGGTGGCTATCAGCTGTGGTTTTTCACTCATTATATGTATAGGAAATCATTCTTGGAAATAGTCAGCACGAGACAAGCAAGGGTGTCAGCCTGACGCAATTCTCCTCTAATAGGCAGCTCGACAGCTCCCTGCCGCGATAATTCGGTGACTTTTATATCTGAGATGTGGTTCATGGTTACCGCTTGGATGTATCTCGGGGAGAGATGATAAGATCTGATCAAAACATGTTGCAATGAGTTGAACCGCTCATGTACCGGTGACCAGTAATAAAACCTATGCCCGAGGTGGAGCTGAAACTCAAACCATCTAACGAAGAGATAGCCGCTGTTTCACGTGACTACCCGGACGTTGAGTTCCAGCTGCTAGATTCGTATAGGATCAAAGAGGAGACACTCATGAGCGTCCTTTTCGAAATACAGACAACGAATCCCGTGTCCGTCGTCGAGTCGTTCGACGAAATGACGGAATTGCATTCGTATGAGATTCTACATACTGGTGAAACGGTGGTACTCATTCGGTGTCTGATCGATGAGCCAGCACCGTCCCACGCCGCGCGTGCCTCCAATAACCTTGTAAAGCCTCCTCTCGTTCTTCGGAATGGCTGGATCTTTGCGACGTTCACTGCTTCGGACGAGAATATATCCCAGTTCAAGGATGAGTTGGAGTCGGCTGGTGTTACATATCGGGTCATCTCGATTGGCCAGCCATCTGACCCAATAGATCGTCTCACTAAGCGCCAACGGGAAGTACTTGATGAAGCGGTCGACCGTGGCTACTACGAGACACCGCGTGAGTGTTCAATTACTGAGCTCGCAATAGGTCTTGGGGTAACAAAGGGAACCATGAGCCGGGTGCTTCATCGCGCTGAATCGACTATTATCAAGGATGTTATTTATAACTATATAAATCAACTGAATAAAACTATTTTATACATCTAGATCTAAAGTTAAATCCTGACTAATTAATAAAATCTACTTCCCTTAGGACAGCGATTTGATTGTTTCTACTGGATGGTATTTTAGGTAACAGAAGATGCACACCATACCACATAGAACGCGTAGTTGCATTTATATCGGGATAGAGCCGCCCTCCCTGTCAAATCGGCCAAAAGATTTGTTTAACCCATAGGTTTAATATCTCGTCAGTAGTTCGTTCAACTGGATGGTTGAACAAGTGCCGGACGACCTCGACCTGGACGCGGTATTTCAGGCGCTGGCCCACCCAATCCGTCGAGCTATCCTCGAACAGGTAGCCAACGGCCCCGAGAGCGTCGGCGATGTTGCCGAGCCTCATGACGTGTCGTTGGCGGCGGTCTCCAAGCACCTACACGTACTGGAAGACGCCGGCCTGATCGAAATGAAGAAAGATGGGCGGGTTCGGCAATGTCACCTCGACGCGGCGCCGCTTTCGGCGGCCTTCGGTTGGTTGACCCGTTACCGGGTCTTTTGGGAGGATCGCTTCGACGCGTTGGCCGACCATCTGGAGCAAGAAGACCAATGACAGATACCACTGATAACGGAAGCAAATCGATGGACGAAACCACCACAAACGAAGACCGAAGTATTACCGTCAACCGCGTGATCGAAGCCCCACCAACCAGAGTCTACGAAGCCTTTGTCGACCCCGACGAACTCGCCGCATGGCTCCCGCCAGAGGGCTTCTCCGCCGTGATCCACGAATTTGACGCTACGGAGGGGGGAACCTTCCGCATGTCGTTCAACGCCGACGTTGAGGAACTGGAGCCGTACGCCAGTACGTTCTCCGGAACCTACCAGGAATTGGTCCCAGGCGAACGGATCGTTTACACCGATTCGTTCGAGAGCGACGATCCCGGAATGGCCGGCGAGATGACGACTACGGTCACTTTCGAAGAGGTTCCCGACGGGACTGAAGTCACCGCTCGGCAAGCAGGAATCCCCGAGAACATCCCACCTCAGGACGCCAATGAAGGATGGAACGACTCGCTTGGGAATCTTGCGGAACTGGTCGAGGGGGCGTAAGATGATCGAAACCGACGAGACGAGTCTGACAATTCAGCGGGCATTCGACGCGCCGCGCGAACGCGTCTTCCGTGCGTTCATTGAACCCAAGGAGCTGAAGGAGTGGTTCGCTCCCGCACCGGGCGACGTGACGACAGAGGTCCAGACCTTCGCTCCGGAGCCCAACGGTGAGCGCTCGATCCGCTTCCATACGGACGATGGATGGTTCGGAAGTAACGGTGCGTTCGAGGAGGTTATCGAGAACGAGCGGATAGTCTACACGGACAGGTGGGTCAACTTCCCGGAAGCCGAGGTCGACAGTCGCGTTATCGTCGAGTTCT
The DNA here is from genome assembly GCF_020700235.1 of Haladaptatus pallidirubidus. Lineage (GTDB taxonomy): Archaea > Halobacteriota > Halobacteria > Halobacteriales > Haladaptataceae > Haladaptatus > Haladaptatus pallidirubidus. The sequence continues at coordinate 27,436 of NZ_CP085302.1, forward strand.
TCGACGCCAAGGAGGGTACCGAGATCGTCCTCACCCACGAACAACTCCCGGACGGGGATGCCGTCGGAGGTGCCGGGATGGGTTGGGAGAACTCCCTTGGCAACCTGGCAGAGGTACTTGTCGAGCCATGACCGAAATAGAGACGACCGACACGAGCCTGACCATCTCACGAACGATTGAGGCGTCATCGGAGTACGCCCAAGTCCCGAGGAGGGGATCGACGTGATGCTGGACGACAAGGTTGCGGTGATCTACGGCGCAGGCGGATCTATCGGCGGTGCTGTCGCCCGCACCTTCGCCAAGAAGGGAGCCAGGGTCTTCCTCGCTGGTCGCACTCAAACCACGCTTGAGGAGGTCGCCGAGGACATTCGCTCGGACGGTGGCGAGGCGGACACCGCCGTCGTCGATGCCCTTGACGATCAAGCCGTCGACAAGTTCGTCGATGCGGTGGTCGAGGAGACCGGGCGCATCGACATCTCGTTCAACCTCATCGGAATCGGGGATGTCCAGGAGCCGCTGACCGAGCTATCGGTCGAGGATTTCGTGCAGCCGATCACGATCGCGATGCGGACGCAGTTCCTGACGACGAGGGCGGCCGCCCGGTACATGATCGAGCGCGAATCCGGGGTCATACTGACGTTCGGCGGCTCGAATCCCGACGCACCCCCTGGGACGGGCGGTTTCAAAGTCGCCCTCGACGCTATCGAGGGGCTTCGTCGACAGTGGGCCGTCGAACTTGGACCGCATGGTATCCGTGTCGTTACCCTGAAAACGGGCAGTGTGCCAGAGTCCATCCCGGACGACGTCGAATACCGTGACGAGATCGCCGCTGCGACGAAGGAGGCAACTCTGCTGGGTCGGGCAGCGACACTGGCCGACGTGGGGGACGTAGCAGCCTTCGTGGCCTCCGAGCAAGCCCGCACCATCACCGCCACTGAAGTCAACATCTCCTGTGGCGCGATTATGGAGTAGATGTTCAGATGAGCAAGGTAGTATTCGATATCAGCATGTCGTTGGACGGGTTCATCACCGCATCAAACCAGACTCCGGAGAAACCGTTAGGTGAGGGCGGACAGCAGCTGCACGCGTGGATTGAGGATGATAGTGGCCGTCAAATCCTCGAGGAAGCGAGCGCCGACCTGGGAGCAGTCATCGCGGGCCGCAAGACGTACGACGATTCCGTTCCATGGTGGGGATCGGATGGGCCGACCGGTCCTGCCCGCCGCCCGGTGTTCGTTATCACACACGAAGCGCCTTCAGACGTACCTGAGGATGGCGTGTACACGTTCGTCACCGACGGCATTGAGAGCGCTCTCGAACAGGCGAAGGCAGCTGCAGGCGATCAGACTGTCAGCGTGATGGGTGGCGCGAGTATCGGCCAGCAATACATCGCAGCTGGGCTGGTTGATGAGATCGGGATTCACCTCGTGCCTGTTCTCTTCGGAAGCGGTACTCGGATGTTTGAGAATTTGGGTGGCGAGCACATCCAACTGGAAATCATCGACGTGACCGAATCCGCCTCAGCAAACCATATCCGGTTCCGTGTCAGCTTGAATGGAGACGGACCATGAGAAAACTCGTCGTCGAAAACAAGGTCACACTCGATGGGGTCTTCAATAAGCAAGCGGAGTGGCAAATGCAATTCTGGGAGGGTCCTGATGAGTTGGTGCGCTACTCGAAAGACCATCTCACTGCGTTCGACGCGCCACTCGAGCGTGTCTGGGAAGCGTGGACGGACCCCGACCAGGTCGATCAGTGATGGGGCCCGGACGGCTTCACGACCACGACCGACGAGATGGCGGTTCGGCCAGATGGATTCTGGCAGTTTGTGATGGTCGACCACGAGGGTGACGAGTACCAGAACCGGATCGTCTACGACGAGATTGTGGAACTCGAGCGCTTGACCTACACCCACGGGTCCGACGACGACCTCGAGCAGTTCCGGGTGGAGGTCACCTTCGAGGAGCCCGACGGTGGCGGGAGCAAACTCACCATGGAGATGCGTTTCGGATCCATGGATGAATTCGACGAAGCCGTGGAGTTTGGCGACGACGACGGGGCAAAGCAGACCCTGAAGCGTCTCGCCGATTACCTAGTGGCGAAATAACCGATATGGCCAATGACTGACAACGAACTCGACGACCAATCGATCGAAGAAGAGACTACCGAACTGAGGATCACGCGGACAGTCGACACTCCGCGAGAGCGTCTCTGGAAAGCGTGGACCGATCCAGAGCAAGTGGCGAAGTGGTGGGGCCCGAACGGGTTCACCAACACTGTCCACGAGATGAACGTGCGGCCGGCCGGCGTCTGGCGGTTCGTCATGCACGGCCCCGACGGTGCAGATTATTATAACGAGTTCGTCTACGACGAAATCGTAGAACCGGAGCGCCTGGTCTATACCCACCCCCCAAACGAAGAGAACGGCTTCCTGTGGTTTCAGGTGACGGTGGCCTTCGAAGAGAGTGACGGCGGCAGGACCGACCTGACTTTCCGGATGGACTTCGACTCCGCTGCGGACCGCAAAAGGCTGGAGGAATTCGGCGGATTCGAGTCGGCGAATCAGACGCTAGACCGTCTGGTAGGGTTCATGGCGAACGGTGGAGACGGAGGAGGCGAGTAACGTGACGAAAGTCTTCGTTGACATGTCGATGTCACTCGATGGGTACATCGTCGGACCGAACGATGATCCCGAGAACCCGCTGGGTGATGACGGCGAGCGGTTCCACGAGTGGCTGTTCGACCTGGCTAGCTTCCGCGAGATGCACGGTCAGGAAGGCGGCAAGACTAATCGCGACGACGAACTCTTCGCGGAGTCGATAGAACGTGCCGGCGCCAACGTGATGGGCCGGCGGATGTTCAGCAACGAGGAGGGCTTGTGGGGAGAGGATCCGTTCGAGGGCCACTGGAGTGAGGCTCCGCAGTTCCACGGACCGGTCTTCGTGCTCACCCATCACCCCCGCAAACCGCTGGAAATGGACAGCGGGACGACGTTTCACTTCGTCACGGACGGGATCGAAACGGCGCTGGAGCGGGCGAGGACGGCGATGCGTATCTCCTCGAAGACGGGGACATCGACGTCGACCGTCCACTCGAAGCCGGCCAACGTTACTGGGGCATCGAAACCAACTCGACGCCCGGCCACTCGCCGGACAACATGTCGTACCGTTACGAGGACGTCCTCGTTACCGGCGACACGGTCATGGGCGCCGACTCCATTTTCGCCGCCAGTGATGGCTGGAGTGGCGACCTAGCGGACATTCAGCCACGATTCAGCGGCGACGACGAGAAGATACGGGCGACCATTCCTATCCTTTTCGACTACGACTTCGACGCCGTACTCGTCAGCCACGGCTCGAACGTCGAAACGGGGGGCTCCGAGGTGATCGAGACGCTGGTCGAGGACCTCTCCTGATCGATACGCCTGTACGAGACGGCACTGACGGACAGCAACGGGGATGCCCCAGCTCAGAGATGCGTAATCGTCTCGCGGACGGGTTCGTCGGAGGCCCACCTCGCTGGGATATACGCGGTCAGCGAGTCGGTGCTCACGTCGACGAACCGCTCGGAGCTCTCGGTGGCCTCCGCGACGTACCGGTGGCGCCGAACGCCGACACCATCTCGTCGGTGACGGCGACCTCGGCACTGGGCTGCCGGTCATTCGTCCGGCTGATCTGTATCGTGTCAACCTCCTCGTCGAAACCGAAGTCGCTGGCCACATTTGCGTAGTAGTTGCCCATCGCCCTGACGTAGAAGGCGACGAGTGAGCGGACGTGCTCGCGGCCGGCGTCCGTCGCAACTTTGATGTCGAGACCCGGCTCGTAGCCGACTTTCAGGATGCGGTCTATGGGCTCAACGTCGAGTTCCAAGAGAACCACTCGGCTATCCCCCGCTTGTCGTCTCCTGACATCAGCCGTCCGCCGAGGTGCCCGAGCAGTCCACTGGAGCATCCGAACATCCGGTATAGGAACGTCTCTACCCGGTTCATCTCGACGCTCGCCGTTTCGTGTTCAATCTGTCGTTTCTGCGTTCACGCCCGGGGCCCTCACATGGCCGCCGAAATCGACCGTATCGGTATCCATATACCAGACGACTGTACGGAAGACGAGAAACACAACGAGGCTGGTGCGTACCGCGTAGAGGGGCTGGACTCGCGGGATAGACGTCGCCGTAGCAGCCCTAGACGATATCAAGTGCAGGACCGTCTTCGTCGCATCGAACTGCATATCGAGCCGATTCGGTGATGGCCAAGAGTATGGCGTTGGAGATGGTCGGCTCATATGATTCTGTTAACCCCTATTGCGATGATGGGTTTTGAGAGCCATGCTGAATAGACGTCGCGTATCGGTCATTAATGAGATTGGATCATGTCGCCGGGATCAGTGAGGACACCTCGTTTCCTAAAGTTACTTATCCCCGTTCGGCCTTTAGACGGTCGTGAGGTGATGTGTATTAACGACATCGGCAATCGGCATCCTGATTCAGGGTATCGTGCTCGGATTCTCGATTGCAGCCCCGGTCGGCCCAATTGGAGTCCTATGCATCCAGCGAACGCTTTCTAAAGGCCGACTTTCGGGCTTCATTAGTGGACTCGGAGCAGCGTCAGCGGACACCGTTTACGGAGCGATTGCAGGATTTGGTATCACTGTGGTATCGTCGCTTCTGCTTGATCACCAGACTGCGATACGTGTCTGTGGTGGGCTCCTGTTGTTGTATCTCGGAGTCCAGTCGTTCCGTGCCGAGCCAGCAGAGACGCCAGTGACCACCTCAGACGTACATGGACTTGCCAGGGACTACGGCTCAACGTTCCTGTTGACGATTACCAACCCTGTGACAATCCTCGCCTTCATTGGCATCTTCACCGGGCTCGGAGTCGGCATGTCCGGTGAGTACGCTGAGGCCGCCATACTGGTCAGTGGTGTCTTTCTCGGCTCGGCCCTTTGGTGGCTCACGCTGAGTATTAGTGTGAGTCTCTTCCGTACACGATTCACTCGCTCAGTCATGCGCCGAGTGACTCAACTGGCGGGTGTAGTTATCGTCGGATTCGGATTGCTCGCTCTTTGGAGCGCGATGTAAGCGTATCCGAAGCCTTCGATTTGATCAAGTCTAGGCCAACGATTCAGACGCCGTCAAATAGAGCGGATAATCTGGAAGATGTACATATTCTCTGTATTCAACAGCCAGTTCCGCCTACAATTGCGGACATCCATGCGCCCGCGTGAAATTGGGAAGCCTTGTTCCACGTTATGAACGACACATTTGATGACGAGTGCGCGGAACTGCTTCCACCAGACGCGTGATCGCACGAACGCACCGATCTTCAGCTTGGTTGCGACATGATACTCGCCACGTCGATATGTTCACGCTGCGTGAGAACTTTACTCGTGACAGCTTTCAATCAGCGTTCGCCTTCGGAACGCAAGTTGGCCTCACCAAATCAATGCACGGGCTTCGAAAGTTCTTAGGCGATCTCGCATTTGTGACGACGTCCGATGGAACCGCGTTGATACATGGCTACAATCCAGAACAAGTTGCCACCACAGTAATTATTGGGTACCGGGATGACCCAACACCGGGGCTTGCGTACCGCGTCTACCATACAGAGTATAAGAACGATAGTGAGACGCTCCTGTTCCGTCTGTTTAGTCCTGATCGACTCCAAGAAGCAGCGGTCGGGACTGGATGGGAAGTGGTAGACGTACGACACGGATCTGAGCGCACATACACTGCAGTACTCGAAAAACGCTAAATACTGCAAACAAACCTACATATCGATACAATGGTTCAAATCCTCGCGATTAACACAGTGCGTCCAAGTCAGCTTTATCTCAGCAGTCAAAAACTCGCTGCTGTCCTTGAGTGGTTTGATTTTGCCAATCCCTCATACGATCCACTTCCGATCGCAGAATATGGCGATGAGCTGTATCTCCTTGATGGCCATACGCGGGCTTTTGTCGCTCATCTCGGTGGAATCAAACAAGTACGAGTCACACGAGAACAGAGCATTCTCGAGCAGGAAGACAAACAGGTGTACCACGAATGCTTTGCCTGGTGTGCAGATGCCGAGCTTCGAACGGTCAGTGATCTAAGCGGACGTATACTTAATCCAGAAGTGTATCAAAAACTGTGGATTGATCGCTGCCAGCAGGTAGCAGAGCAGCTTGAGTAGATCATAGACGAACGCCGTCCAGTTTTCACTTACCACCGTGCGTGGCAGGAATAGATTTTGCACTTCCCCGAGGGCGGTGATTTGATCGATTCTACTTCTGCTTACGGATTTAGGCAGTAGAAGATCAGCTTCATGCTGAATAGGAGTGTAAACCCATCGAATCACGATCACTTACTCTGGCCTTTCTTGCTACCTAATTTGGATTTCAAGATTGAATCTCTAACCCCACTGGGAATATGTTCGGTGAGATGAGATGGTGAATTTCTATAAGTTGAACTATTGTATACTACTTGTGCGATCAACGCGATTGCCGTGGAATGGTTGGCTGTAAGTGCATAACAAAGTCTGGGTTCGCTGTACTATGACCTGGGAAAGTCATGGCATTTCTCTGCCTAAAGGTGAAGAAGACGACCACATACTGTGATTTCGTTGACGAACTCATCGAAATGCCCTGTATCCGTAACGTCCTTGATCTACTTCCCCACCATTGATGACACCGAAATTTAGCGAACTGGTATTTGTATTGCGAGTGTCTCTGGACGTATGAGCCTCATCGCAGAGTTTCACCTGCGAGATTCACGTCTCCCGTTGAGCGACACTATAGCGGCAGCACCACAGGCGACAATAGAGGTAGATAGAATGATGATCGTAGACAGAGATCATCTCGCTATTATTTGCTGGGTGGAGGCTGCTTCATTCGAGATGTTTGAGACAGCGCTCGAAAAGGACGAGACGGTGGTGACACATTCAATACTCGAAGCTTCTCCAGAACAACGACATTATCACATACAGTTGGAGAAACCCATGCTTCTTCCGCTCAAAGTTGCCTTTGATGAATTCGGTGCAGTTCCTGGGGGAACTATAATCTTGAATGGACAGTGGAATAGTCGGGCATACTTTCCTAATCGGGATACGCTTAGACAATTTCGCAACGCTTGTCATGAATACGGTGTGTCATTCCAACTTAAAAGCCTCTATGAGCCAAAATCAAAGAGTGATGATCTTTCCGGTCTAACGTCCAAACAACGGGAAACACTCGAAATTGCCTACAAGCACGGCTATTTCGATATCCCTCGTCAGATGACGCTCGACGATCTCAGCGAACAGCTCGGTATTTCAAAACCATCAGTTTCAAAACGGCTTCGGCGTGCGCAGCAATACGTGATCGGCAACGCAGTCAACGGTGATAGTATATAAAGAGGTTTACATATTATCCATATTCTGATTCGCGAGCACGGCGATGATACTCATATGGCCAATATGAATGGGAAGACTGTCCTCATCACGGGTGGTACCGACGGACTTGGTAAGGAAGTAGCCGGCAAGCTAGCATCGTTGGGATCGACTGTACTTGTGACTGGTCGGGACCGTAGCAAGGGCGAGACCGTTGTTAGAGAGCTTCAGCAGGAGTACGGTACTAACGCAGTCAAATTATTCATTGCTGATTTTTCCTCGCAAGAGGAAGTTCGACACCTCGCCAAGGAAATCGCCGGGAGATACGATCGACTTGACGTGCTGATCAACAATGCAGGACTCGGAAAGACTGAACAGACACTCACCGATGATGGTTACGAGATGACCTTTGCGGTGAACTATTTGGCACCGTTCCTGCTGACACACTGTCTGTTACCGCAGTTGCGAGCAGCAAAATCCAGTCGGATTATCAATGTCTCGTCAGGATACCAGGCCGACGGGGAGCTCAATTTCGATGATCTACACGGGAGGAAGGAGTACGATGCGTGGGATGCCTACAGCCAGTCAAAGTTAGCGATAGTACTATTCACGTACGAGTTAGCTGATCAGCTCAAAAACACGGAGATTACAGTTAACGCTCTAGAACCGGGGCTTGTTCCGGGAACGAGTTTCGCTCGGCATCTCCCGTGGCACTGGAAGTTTGGATTCCACGTGTTGAGTCGTCTCCCAGCACGATTCGTTCGAACGCCCAAGAAGGGCGCCGAGACATACGTGTATCTCGCAGCCTCACCAGAGGTGACAGGCATAACCGGGGAGTATTTCGTCGACAAGCAATCGAAACAATCTGCAGCAAAATCGTACGATTCGGAATTGCGGAAGCGGTTGTGGGACGTAAGTGTTGAACTAACCGGTGTTAGCTCTAACATTCCGATTCAGCAAAGACACCGCAAAACCCCTGAAGGAGAGCAATCATGGCAGGAGAAGCCATGACGTCACCTATCTTGGTCACCGGCGGCACCGGTAGGGTCGGGAGCCTCGTCGTCTCACGTCTGCGGGATGCCGACCGTGAGGTGCGGGTGCTCAGCCGGCGTAGCCACGACTCCAAGGACGGCATCGAGTTCGTAACCGGCGATCTGGACACCGGTGAAGGGATCGAAGCCGCGGTGAACGGTATCGGAACCATCGTGCACTGCGCGAGCAGCGTCAAGGGCGACGAGGATAAGGCCCGCACTCTAATGCAGGCGGCATCCCAAGCCGGTGTGCAGCACTTGGTGTACATCTCAATCGTTGGCATCGATGAAATCCCGGTTGACAGCATTGTCGGCCGCATCATGTTCAGCCCCATCGCGTCCCAACAGGCAGCAGAGAAGGTAGTCGCCGACTCCGACATACCATGGACCACCCTGCGTGCCACCCAGTTTCATCAACTGATACTGACGGTGGCCGAGGGAATGGCAAAGCTGCCGGTGATGCCGGTCCCGGCTGGCTTCCAATTCCAACCGGTCGATGCCGATGAAGTGGCGGCCCGGCTCGTCGAACTCGCGCTGGGCGAGCCAGCCGGCATGGTGCCTGACATGGGTGGGCCGCAGGTATACGACATGACCGACTTGCTCCGCGAGTACCTGCGTGCCCGTCATCGGCGGCGACTGATCATGCCGATCCTACTTCCGGGCAAGGCCGCCCACGCGTATCGGGACGGCGTTAACCTAGCTCCCGAGCAGGCCGTGGGGCATCGAACCTGGGAGGAGTTCCTCGAAGAGAAACCGTGGGACACCGGATCTGAGAGGAATCTCTCGCAGGCTGGTGAGCTAGCATGAACGGACGGCTTCTTCTACTGGGCTTCTACGAAGTATTGAGTGAGGTCCCAAGAGGGTATCTACTTCTGCTTATGATTTAGACAGCAGAAAATCTACCTTGTAGCCGAGAACTACTTCAAAAGTAACTGAAAGTTGCTTCAGGAAAATATCATGCTATCGGAACACACAGAGTCAATTGATGACCGTTCCTGAGAACATTGAATCGCTGATTACCGACGCACCGCTAATGGCTCATCTTGCTACATCACGGGATGATCGACCACATGTTGCGCCAGTCTGGTACGCCTACGATGATGAGGTAATAGAGATTCTAACAAGTGGACGAAAGCTTGAAAATGCACAGAAAAATTCCCGTGTAGCCATCTCAATTCAATACGATACTGATGGGGATTCTGAGTGGTACGTTACACTTCTTGGAACGACAACCGTGATCAGTGATGTTGACCAAATTAATACTGCAACTCGTCGCATCTATCCCAAGTATCTCGGCTCTGATCAAGAGACCTGGGATCCCTTCTACCGCGATCACTTAGGAGATGATCCGACAAACGACCTTCTCCGAATTGAGATCGGCACGGTCTCATATGAGATTTACTAATTCGATTTCGCGAACCGACAGAAGGGAACCTATTTCGTGTGTTCGAAACATAATGTGAACAACTCTTTCTCAGGAGAATTGGAGTTGGTGCTTCGCCGAAGGCGTTGGTGTATCTGCGCATTCGGTCGTATCCGCGCACTCAGTCAGCGTTCGCTGGACAACATCGGAGAGCGTCGTTTGGCGTGGCATAAATGGAAGAGTGAGACGGGGTTAGCAGCAGTCTGTGAGTGCGCCTTTCCGGGTGGCTTCCGCGCCACAGTTCTCACATGTCCAGTATGTGTGATCGACGGTGCCGTACTTGTCGTAGCCAGTGTACGGGCCACTGACACGCTCGTCTTTGTCGTCGTCTGATGGGAATGCGTCGAGCGTTCCGTCCTCCGTCGCAGTTGCGACGACAGCCATGTGCTTATCTGATGGCTTTCGTAGAATGGTCATTTGAGGGAAGCCGTTGCTGTCGACGACTAATACCCACTAATTCAAAGTACGCTACTTACATCGAGATCTAATCGATACGGCCAAGACTGTTGACATTCACCCAACAGACATGGCTGACGAGCGATCAGATGACTCGCCATCTGCAGAATTCAACTCTGCAGAGGCATTTTCGCTCCTGGGAGATTCAACCCGGCTTGCCATTCTTCGATCGTTATGGGAAGCACAGCAAGACAGAAACAAGAAAACAGTGCCGTTTGAGGTGCTCCGCGAGCGCGTCGGTGTTGCTGATTCTGGTCGATTCAATTACCACCTCGGGAAGTTAACAAACCGATTCATCACGCAAACCGACGACGGCTATCAACTGCGATATGCCGGAACACGCGTTGTTGGTGCACTTCTCGAGGGAACCTATGCGCCTGGCAACGATCTCGATGTCCCCACCGAAGGTTCCTGCCCTGAGTGCAATAGTGGTCTTCGAATTCGCTACCAGGACGAGCGGGTACATGTGGTTTGTTCCGCGTGTGACCATTGCCTCTCAGATTTTGGCGTCCCACCGGGCGTTCTCGGAGACCGTGACGAGGAAGAACTCTCATGCATCGTTGATACGCATCTGCGAACTCTGCTTGGACGAGCGCGTCGTGGAATTTGCCCGAATTGCTCCGGCCCGATGACGACATACGTTGGTAACATCGACGGGGTTCCACTAGCCTTTGAGGAGGAGACAGAGCCACCATTATCGGATGGGCCACCCGTGTCATTACTCTGTGATCGCTGTCAAGACCTCATCGGAACTGTACCTGTTGGCCTCTTACTGGATGATCCTCTTGTTGTTAGTTTTCTCCATAATCATGGGATTAACCCTGAAGAGATGCCAGCATGGCAATTAGTGGACAAACTTGATACGGAAACAACAGTTACATCCGAAGATCCATACCAGGTGGCAGTCGAGTTTGAGACTGGGAACGATACGCTCACGGTGACGATCGGCCGAAATGGTCAGACCATTTCCACAGAGTTTTCTTAGATATTACAGAACGAGTATTCTGTGAGTTGGAAGACAGAAATGTCATTCTGCAAGAATATATCTTATCAAGCGAGTAGTCACTGGTATGCACAAGCTCCTCCGGAATACAGCATTCCGTCGGCTCTTATTCGGCCGGTTGGTTACGAATGCTGGCGACAGTCTCTACGCTGTTGCCGCGATGTGGCTGGTCTATGAACTCACTGGTTCCAGTACCTATACCGGTCTTGCTGGTGCACTCACAATGGCACCACAACTCGCACAGATGCTTATCGGCCCATTGGTAGACCACTGGCCATTCCGTCGACTGCTCATCGCCGTCCAGCTCGTCCAAGCAACCGTCGTCCTCGTTATTCCGGTCGCATGGCTGTTTGGCATCCGCTCGGTTACATTGGTATTAGTTGTTGTGCCAATTCTCTCACTTCTCAATCAATTCGTATACCCTGCTCAGAGTGCAGCACTCCCCCGAATTGTCGCACAAGAGGAATTAACCGAAGCGAATGCAGCGTTTTCATTCGCCTATCAGGGCGCAGACCTCGTGTTCAATGGCCTTGCTGGAGCACTCATTGCTGCAGTCGGTGCCGTAGCGTTGTATACGATGGATGCTTTGACATTCGTTATTGCAGCTGTATTATTCGCTGGCGTCAATATTCCGACTGCAGGAACAGGTGACGTGAGTGACGAGACGACAATAGTTGGTGAAACTAAGGAGGTTACAGAGGGGACCACGGCAACTGACGGCGGTGATACAAGTAGTTATCTGACCCGACTTCGAGCTGGCATCGAATTTGTTCGTGGAACGCCGATAGTTTGGCTGTTAGGAGTCGGGGTATTTGCAAACGGGCTGCTTGGCGCATCAAATGCTGTTCTTCCAGCATTTGCCGATCAACTCGGCGGGCCAAGTGCGTATGGGATGATTCGAGCAGGAACTGCCGCCGGTTTGCTTTTAGGTGCACTTTTTGGATCGCGATTGGATGGCATTCGATTTGGTCCACTCGTGATAAGTGGGTTTTTGTGTTCTGCAGCTGGTTGGTTCGCAGCGTTACTCGTTCCATCGTTGCCAGCTACAGCAGTTTGCTTCGCAGTCGCGCTTATTCCAGTTGGTACGACAAATGTGCTCATCGGAACGATGGTACAACGGATGGTTCCTGATGCGTTCCTTGGGCGAGTGAGTGCACTTCTTGGTTCTGCGTCGGTCGCGGTAACGCCAATTGGTATGCTCCTTGGTGGAACTATTGGAGAAACACTTGGAGTGACGGTAGTGATGGCTGCTGGTGGCTTTGGACTGCTTTGGGTTGCTGGCTATGTTGCAGCAGTGCCAGCACTTCGTGGATTACCAGCCGTAAACGAGATAGAAACTATCTGATCAGGCTTATCGGAAGCAGATAGCTTCTAACAAAGTATTCGTGTTCAATGCCGACCTTAATTCAGTGTATGGAGAGGATCAAGTCTGCATCATGATGTTTTGAACATTCGCTGGAAAGTCAATCGATATAGTTATCGGAGCTTTTTTGGGGACAGGTATCCGATTACTCATGAACTTGATTCTCGTCTGATGATTTTCGACCGTTTGGTTTTTCATAATTTTCATACCATGACGGACATATTTACTGCTAAGATGAGCTCGTACAGCACGACCGACTTTGAGGCTGAATGTGCCAGTCTCCGGAAGCAGCTGCAAGCAGCAGAGACAGCACAGGAACGCCGTGAAGTAATGCGTGCGATGGCAGCGCTTGAGCGGAAGAGCATGCCGAAACGTACGAAAAGCTCGCGAAAGAGAAGAGGACGGCAGGTTAGTTCTTTTTGGGTAAATCACGTCTCAACTCTGTTGTTCGATATATATCTGTAACTTCCCCCAGTCTATCGACATACGAGGATGAGGTGAGTCAAACCGTATTATCGGAACTCGCTCATATATCCCCTATTCCAACAGCCCAAAATGTTTTGTCACTAGTATATCAACCCGAGTATAGGTGAAGATCCCGATTGAGTTGCAAGATGGTCGCGAGGTGGAGCTCACAGATGTAGGAATTGAGACACACGAACAATCTAATACAACAGCGCTGAGCGTCGATCTTAGCGATGAGCCTTAGATATATCGTTGTTGGTCACTATTTATTTTATATGTTCTGTATTGATGTTAAAGCTGGACAATCTACAATTCTGAATTCCCATATAATTCCAGGAGTTCTGTGTATCGTTTTCTGATCGTTACTGGTGCAATATGTGCAACAGTCCCAACCGAATCTTTGGTGACAGATTCGTTCTTAGCCTTGCAGCCGCATAGACAGCTGCAGCAGCAAGTGCAACCGGACTTTTCCCGCTCTGCGTGTTGTAGCATTTTGCAGAATTGGGTAAGTCGTGAGCCGTTCGTTCTAACTCATTGCTTAGATCGAGTTCTGAGACAAATCGAGGGACGAATTGAGCAGGATCAGTCGGTGCAATTCCGAGTCCCAATTCGTTGGTGAGATAACGATACGCTCGTTGGATCCGGCGGCGTTCTACGCGACTGACTATCGCAAAATTATCGAGACTGAGCGGAACACCCACCTGTCGAGTTGCGGCATAGAGACTCGCTGTTGCCATTCCCTCGATTGACCGTCCTGGCAGTAAGTCTGCCTCAAGCGCTCACCGGTAAATGACGCTGGCAGTTTCAGATTCAGATTAGCCTATATCGAGTGCTGCAGCCATGCGAGAGATCTCTCCTAGTGCATGCTTGAGATTTCGCTCGTGATTTGATTTTGAGCGAAACCGTTCATCCCATCTGCGAAGCCGCTGCATTTTCCTCCGTTTTCGGCGCCCAAGCGCATTCCCGTGTGCATCCACGTTCTGATCGCTAATTTTTGCACTCAATCCCTTATCATGGAGTTGATGAGTCATGGGTGCACCCACGCGACTCCGTTACCGATTTTCTTTGTCGAAAAAAGCACGCCATTCAGGGCCACGATCGATTCGACTATCGGAGACAACGAGTTCACACTCATTACAAACTATTTCGACCGCCTTGTCTGGGATTGAAATAGTATTTTTACATTCCGGGCAAGCGTGATGGTCGGCTGTCAAAGCCTGCTCTTGGTCTGTTTCGACCTGCTGATTGGAACGCTGTATTCGCCGTGTCATAGTGTATTGACTCCCGTTACTCTTGATCAATTGTGACTATGAGTAGCAAACACATAATAGTTGGTAGATGATTTTCACACAGTAGGAATGGATTGTTAGTTGATTAGGTCAATCAGAGAAAAACATTGCAGTCTATCGGCTTCAGACTATAAAGAGGCGAGTAAAATCGTGACCTCATCTATCGCTGGATTGTGTTTAACGACTTACGCCTTTCGTTAGGCTCGGTGTGATACCTCCCAAGCAATCGCTTCAACCGATAGATCTAGGAAGTGTGCAGCCGTGATGACGAGTTCGAGCGCTATGACGACCAGCAGATTTCGTTTGTTGATCACACGAGTGCGGTGCTTGCTCGTGAGTACGATATCGACTATATCTTTGCCTTTGATCGGGATTTCACGACGCTCGGACTGACTCGGATCCCTTCGGATATTCAATTTCCGTGAATGATACGGAGTCGTGTCACAACCTGATCAAGCTTATTCGAGATTTGCTGTGAAACCTATTCTTTGGCGAGGCAAAATCACCGGTTTCAACCCCTCTGAGATGCTCGTTCGGTCGATGACCGAGATATTTAACCACGTCAAGACACTATAAACGATAGCGCAGTAGCCCCATCGTACTACGGCGCATGGACGACTAAACGGAGCAAACGAGGTTCGCGCAACGCAGACGAGACGTCAACGTTGGAGAGGTGATACCGTGAGATTTGGCTGTTTGTATCTGATGGTCGTCACGTAGATAGAACAAGGCATCTACGGATGTGACGAGGGACAAGCGGTAATCGGTGTGCACGAGCCATCCCGCACGTTCACGAGACACGACACGAGCAACACACCTGCAGCATCACGAAAGACACTTGCTGCACCAGACTATGTCAATTCAGTTCAACACTACACAAGAGGACGCTGCACAGTTCCTAACGGCAGAAACGGAGGCCGACGTTACGGCTGCTCTCACCGACGCTTATCTCGAAGCTGCCGTGTGGAAACCGCTCGGCGGTATCGATAACAACTACGGCATCGTCGAGAACCAACAGGCCGATCCGATGGCTGCGTTGACGGAACTCATCGTCAACAGTATCGACGCCATCCTGCTGAAAAACTACCACGAGCACGTCGGTGACGAGTATACCGTCGACGAGTTCGAGACACTCGACACGGCCGCCGACACGCTCATCGACCCCAACAACGAAGAGATACGCCTCGCTGCCGACGGCACGCGAGAAAAGTCGCTGTCGTTGACGCTCTCCGATACCGGGTGTGGTCAGCCACCGGAACGATTCGAAGAGACGTTCCTCGGATTCCTCCAGCCGGGAAAGACCAAACAGCAGTACGGATTCCTTCAGGGCAAGTACGGAATGGGAAGCTCCGGCGTGTTACCCTTCTGCGGCGAGCGGGGCTACAAACTCGTCCTCTCGGCGGGCGTCGATCACCCCGAGGAGTGGAGTTGGACGCTTGTTCGAAAGAACAGGGCGAAGGATCGCTACGAGTATCTCACGATCGATGGTGACGTACCGACGTTCGCGGGGACGGTAAACGGTCGGGACAACGGTTCAATCGTTAAACTGTTCGACTTCAACGTCGAGGCGAAAACCCGGTTCACAACGTCGTTCCGCTACCGACTCGAACGATATCTCCTCGACACGCCCGTCCCGCTCACACTCACAGACACGCGAGCCGACGGCCAGCCGGACGTGACGACAACGAACGGGTTGTTCGCCACGCTCGAGCAGTACGACGAGTTAGTTGCATCAGATCAGACCATCGCCTACAACTTCGAGGACACAACGCTCAACACCCGCGATGTCCGCATCATCCTTTTCGAGGACGACGCGACGCTTGAAGGGGTCGAAGCCGATGGTGGCTTTACGCATGAACGCGGATACGACCCCGTCACGGCGAAGAACAGACACTTCGTCGGTGGCGAGAAACACCGCGACCAAGCCATCTTTTTCGTCATCAACGGACAAACGCACGGTGACCAGGGCCGGACGTTCATTCGGAATCGGTGCAATCTCCCGCACGTCGCCCGCGACGTACTCGTGTTCGTCGACTTCTCCACTCTCGACGATTCGAGTGTCGTCGACCTCTTTCCCGCGTCACGCGACCGCCTGCGAAACAGTCCAAGCGCACGCACGCTGAAGCGTGAACTCGAATCGCTTCTCGAGACGAACGACGTCCTTGTCGACGAAGAACGGCGTCGTCGCCAACAACTACCGACGGACGACGCCGACGAGCTCGTCGAGGACGTCCTGATGACAATTCTCGAACGGAACCCAGCGTTACAACGCTACTTCGCCACTGGCGACCGGTTGGAACGACCGATCGTGCACGATGCGAACTCGGGCGTCGATTCACGCGACCGGTATCCGAGTAGGCTCGAACTCATCGAGACGTACCACGGTCCGGACGACTACGTCGTCTGGAATCCAGATCAAAGCACGTCCGCCGCTGACACGGCGGACGAGAGCAACGTCGAGACGGACGCAGTTTTCGAATACGAAAAGGAGATGCCTTCGAATGCGTACGCTCGGCAACGATTCGTCCTCGATGCCCCCAACGATTACCTGACGCGAAGCGGTGATCCGGGGTCGATCTACGTCACTCCAAGTGACGTGGTCAAATCCGTGCGGGTGCTGAACGGTATCCTTGCGATCACGCTGAAACCCACCGAGAACGCGTTACCCGGACAGCGCTTTCCGATCCACGTCAAGGTCGGTCCCGCTGGTGGGGACGGCGGAACGACGCTCGAACGGTCGTTCATGCTAGAGTACGCAGAGCCACGTATCGACGACCGTACGCGGACGACGAACTCGCACACGAACGGGGCGATCGAAGGCGAGATGATCTTACCAACTACGCATCCCGTCCATGAAGAGGACTGGGACGCCTTCGACCGTGCGTTCGACGAGGACACCATCGTGCAAGTGATGGACTCCACCGAGGAGATAGACGTCCACATCAATATGGATGCCGCGCCACTTCAGCAGTTCCTGACGAACCACTCATTGACGGACGCGGGCAAGGAGTACGTAAAGCGGGTGTACAAGACCGGCGTTACCCTCTACACAGTCGCACAGTATATGGAGTTCCGGGAGGAGTTCGACGACAAGGACGTCGATGTGACGGAATTCGTGAGCACTGCGATGCGCGGGACGGGACAGATTCTCCTCGATCAGACCATCGGCGACGACCAACTCGAAACACTCACCGCGTAGGCGGTAGCGAGTGCGGCTTCGAGATGCCGATATCTCCGTTCGCCATCTTCTCTCACTCGCGAGGTCCAGCACTACCCTGCCGGTGAATTCGCCTCCTTAGACCATCTCGTGTGTTCTGGAAACCACCTCTAATAGCACCACATCGATAACCGGTTCGAGTTGGCCGTTCTTAGCAATGCGTCGCAGCCCATCGAACGGTCGCCGGTCGTGTTCGAGGAACAGTATGTGGATCGTGAGCGCGACGAGCAGGGACGATTTGCGGAGCAAACGAGTGATGACGATATTCTTCGATCCATGGGCGTATTATGCTGCCGAGCATGAACACGTCTGGAGGGAGTTTGCGGCAGACTATCTCCAACGAGCAGGGGCATCTGAATTGCTTGCCCAGAACGATGACGGAAAACGCGTCTTTGCAAGCCGATTGTGATCCAATCGTTATGGTTCCTTAGTCCCGAGTTAATAGTATGAGCAAGAACGAATCCGCGCACATCAACGCTCAGGAGTACATCCGGAGCGCCCGTGAGCGGGTTGAGGCACGAGAGAACGGTGTTGCAGTCGAGAGTCTTTCGGCTGTCGCAGCGCACGTTGCCAACCTCGAAGACTAACGTTCTCAGCGATACGACGGCAGGTTTTCAAATACTTTAATGCAGACAGGTAGTTGCCATTAACCTACCTCCGGCGTATCGGAGTCCGGCGACGTCCGCCGCATGCTGTTGGCACGGTCGAGCAGGACGTGCTCAGTCGTCGGTGTGTCGTCGCGTTCGGTCGAACCAGCCGTGCACTCCGTCAGCGTTCGCTGGGCGGCCCCATCGGCAAATTTCGTTTGGCGTGACATGGGTAAAAAGGCTAAAGCGAATAAGGTTGGCTCTGCGGTGCGCCCTGTTTGTCCGCATGGTTAGTACGGGGTGCGTCCGAAAATATCACCGTGGTACTCAGTGAGCAATTTATTATATTCTGAATTTGGCGGACTGTTTTGCGCGGTAGATTTTGATTGATCAGACAGTGGTGACTTGACAGCACCAAATATAGCCGGTGTTCTGTTTAAGTACCATACTACAAACTATCTGATCGTATTTTACCATGAGTAATGACACTCCGCTGGATACCGAGAATAGGGAGCAGGTAACCACTACCCCCCATTATCTGGAGTTTGATCCCATCACAGACAGCGTCAGCGAGGAACTCATCAAGACTGTTGCAACACTTAACAACGCCGATCCTGCCGAGCTGGCACTCTTGGCGGATTTTATCGACCCAGACGCTCTTGATGCACTGTTTAAGCCACGAATGGATGGTACCCCACGTGAAACTGACGGTCAAGTTGAGTTCAACTACGACTCGTATCATGTCACGGTCGATAGCGGTGGGACGATTACTCTCGAGTACGCCGAATCGGTGACGAACAGCTAACTCTAGTGATGTGATTGTGACACAAAAGAGTGCAAGGCACGCTCCTCAGTCGCTCCTCCTGTAGACACCATAGTGTTCGCTGATCGGTGAGTTCCGGTAGCGATTATCAACGATATGTAAATAAGAGATCGAGGTTAGTTCGGTAGTTCCTTCCGTTCCGTTTGCGCGCACGGCCAGCCCGGGAAACCACCGAGACCGTCGCAGTCACAGTCTGCTGGTTCAGGATCGTCTTTTTCCTCGGACGGGAATGCGTCGAGCGTCCCATCGTCGGTTGCATTTTCGACTGCGGCCATGTGCTTACAGAAGGCGTTTCGGTGGACGTGATGCGGGCACGGACAGGCCATCGCATCGCCCATTACGTCGTCCAGTGTCACGACGTAGTGATGCTCAGCGGGGGGTTGTCGTAGCACTCGTTGGTCACATCGACCATTCCGGGGGCTTCAACCCGGAAGCCGAACTGTTCGGCCTGCGCGCGTTTCTGGGGCCGTCTCGGCAGATTCAAGTCCTGCACTCGATTTCGTACTCATGGTCTTCTGGGTAGCATTTCGGAAGACCGGTGCCGGGTGCTACAACACCCGGCGCGTTTCTACACGCCCGAGGTCACCGTTCTTCCTACTTATTTCTTATAGAACATAGTTGGTAAACTATCTTTTTCCTTACAAGGAATAAGCTTATGTCATGCGGAAATGAAGGAGCAGGTATGACAGAGAACGATGAGCGGGCGCGTAATGAGAGTGGCGAATATGTCCAAGAACACACTGAAGAGGCCGTCTTAGAGGTCATGCGGCCGCTCGAACCCTACATGACGAGCGAGATCGCGGACGAACTTGGATGGTCCCGACGGTCGGCGTATAATGTTCTCAGCCGTCTCCATGAAAACGACGAAATTCGCAAGAAGAAGCCCGAGGTGCGTCGAGTGATTTGGATTCGACCGGAATAGCTCTCGCTCGTAGGAATTGACAGCGAAGGGGAGCGTGATGCCCGTCCTCGCAAAGTAACCAGCTAAATCCGCGTGCTGCCGGACATATAACTATGTTCTCGGGTATCGGTATTCGGGACGACATACAAGATTTGCTCGCGACAGACGCGCCTACCTAGCGGTCAGTCACCACTCAATTTTGGCCAGTCTACAGTCTATTAGAGATATCTGGCTTTGTTGAAGCTCCCGAAAAAGGATATAAGTCAAGAGGCGTGCCGAATGCAAGGCGCGTATCTATCATCGGTTTCGGACTTGGTGGAGCGAATCGAGCTGGAGAAGACAGCGAGAGTGTTCCTCAGGTAGCAAGTTCGAAATCTTCGTTACCACAGTTGCACGACCCGTTTGTCCCTATTGGACGGTAATTCCCGTTTGTCGCCTCTTGCGCCGGATAGATATTCCCGCACTCGGTACATCTTGCAACCACGGTAGGATCACCTCCGTTTTTTGGACGTCTCTTTGTCATGTGTTCTTAGGTCGATAGTGTGTCGGCTCCCTGTTACTCATATCATCACAATAAGAGATATAGATTTCATATATACATCTGATAAAAAATTCACAAACAGAAAGAACTTCTTACTCTACTCTAGAAGACATCCAGAGAACTTCTACCTGATGACTTCTAAATTATGTCTTCGCAGTGTTCCCTTGCTGACAGACATACTCGCCGAGAAATATCTCTCCACATCAAAGAAGTCATCAAGGGTTGTTTGCTATGCACATTCTCTGTATTTCAAGAACGTAAGCCAGCGGATGTACTCGCGGTGATGGAGCCGCTGGAACTCTCCATGACGAGTGAGAGTGCGAAGGAGCGTGGATGGCCACGTTGGACGGTGGATGAGGTTTTGAACGGGCTTGTTGAAGATGACGATCACAGCGATACCGATTCCAGAGTCAATCGTTAGCCAACATGTATAAGTAACCCATTGGCTAGCCCGTAATCGGTGGGGGAAATGACGGACAATACAGAAACGAACGACGAGACACGTATCACGACCGACCGCGAAACGATTCAAACATGGGCGGAGGAGAGTGGTTGGCAACCCGCATACCGAGACGATGAAGGGACTCGGTCGCCGTTCGCCTATCACTCGGAGCGACACTCCGAGGTGGAAGCAGAAGAAACCGAATGGGAGGCGTTCTTCGAAACGTTCGAGAACGAAAACATGGTGCTCATCCGGTATCCGCCAACGGACGAGGAGACAGAGCGGTACGAGATCGTCCCGCGTTCGGAAGTCGCTGAACGGGCGACGCTCGAAAACGCGGACGTTGAACAGGCGTTGTTGGAGGGTGAAACCGTCAGAAGCGAAATCACGGAAACCCGCGTCATCGAGCGCGAAATCGTCGAAACCGAAACCATCGAGAGCGAGGTCGTCGATTCGGAAATCATTGCCGACCGAATTATCGACACGGAACTCATCCGACGCGAACTGACCGACACCGAACCCGAGTTCCTCGACGACGACACCCTCGTTCTCGAATTCGACGAAACACGATTGGTTCGTCGCGAGGTCATAGAGCGTAAGCTAATCGAGAGCGAAGTCATCGATGTCGATGTCGCCGAGCGCGACATCCTTGAGGAGGATTCGCTGGAAAGCGTGGTCGATATCGAAGGCGTCCAGCGAACCATCCTCGAAAGCGATATCTTCGCCGAGATGCCCGTCGAGGACGTAATCGAAACGACGGATATCAAGAGTGAGTTCACCGATGACCGCATCATCGAGAGCGTGCTGTTCGAACGACGACTCATCGAGGACGAAATCGTAGACCAGGTGGAAAACGTCTATAACCTCGCCGAGAGCGAGGTCGTCGAGAGTAGTACGGCGAGCTCCGAACTCGTCGAGAGCGGTCTCGTCGATGTCGAATACGTCGAACGGGAGGTCGAGGTCGAGTCCGAACAGGTCACGATGGCGGATGAATCGACTACCTCAACGGAAGCAACAATCGACGAGGAAACGACGGCCACGGAAACGACGACGGAGTCAGAAACCGAATCCACGACCGTCGAACAGGAAGAGACGACCGAAGCCGAGGGTGAACCCATCTCGCTCAGCAGCAACGACTCAGGAAAGGACGTGGTGAACCGTGCAGGAGAGAAGATCGGAATCGTCTCCGAGGTCGAAGCGGACGTCATCTACGTCAACCCGAATCCGAGTTTCACGGATCGAATCAAGGCCCAACTCGGCATCGAGGAACACGACGAGGACACCTATCCGTTGCGAGCGGATCAGATAGACGAGGTCAGACCCACCGAAGTACAAATCGCGGGCTAGTCGTACCGGATCAGTGTCGGAACTGACGGCCATTCTCTTTTCGGCGAGAGACCGACGCTACTCGCACCATGAGTTCGACGTTCGAATCCGAGTTCGAGTAACAGACGTTGATAGTGTTACAGCCTGTGGGACTGTCATCCTAGTACCAGCGGGTGATGGTCATATCCGGTGACGACCAGGGGGACTGTCTAGTGTGCTGCGACGAGCTTGAAGTGGACTGATTTAGACCAATGGACTGTCTTCCGTGGATTAGCAGCAGTCGGTGAGTGCGCCTTTCCGAGTGGCTTCCGCGCCACAGTGCTCACACTTCCAGTAGTTGTGATCGACATTGCCGTCTTTGTCGTAGCCGGTGTACGGGCCACTGATACGCTCGTCGTCGTTGTCCTCTGATGGGAATGCCTCAAGGGTGCCATCGTCGGTCGCGTTCTCGACGGCGGCCATGTGCTTGCAAAACGCACTTCGGTGAACGTGGTGCGGGCAGGTACACGCCATCGCGTCGCCCGTCACGTCGTCCAGCGTGACGACGTATTGATGCTCAGCGGGGTTCTCGTAGCTCTCATTGGTCACGTCGACCTGTCCGGGGGCTCACACATCGAAGCTGGATTGTTTCCACTGTGCGCTTTTCTGTGCCGTCTAGTTACGTTTTGAACGAGGTTCGACAGATACGGATCGAAAAATCAGGGTCGTCGATGTGATGCTACTGGACGCTAATTGGGTATGGCGTTCAATATATTCCTGAATGGCTTCCCGTGTGGCTCGAGAGCGCGATTCTAACCCCTCTGCTTGCCAGGTATCGTCGAAATCGTCCAAGATTTTTAGTTATTGCGCACTGACTGGATTCACTCATTTTGTGCTGATCGGCTGTCTACCACTCAGTTGCAAACCGATCTAATTAGATAGAGTTCACTGGGCAACTCGCAATGTTAATATGCTCTAGTCATGCTAGTACAGTAAAGATCGAATCTTTTTATGACGCTAGCCACGTAGCGTGCCAACATGGAACCAGATCAGTTCGCTCTCGCTGCTACTACAAATGATCTTGAGCGAGAAGCACAGGTAAGAGAGGTAGCGGACGTTGTTGAGTTTAGAATGGACAAAGCAAACACTCCCCTTTCTCAACTAGCTGATTACGATGGAGAATTACCGATAATCGCAACAAATAGAGCTCAGTGGTTCGGTGGGAAAGCAAATGATTCAGGACGACTTGACCATCTCTTTACTGCGTCAGAATTTGAGGCTGTAAAGATGATTGATATAGAATTAGAAACAGCTCGCGGGTCCAGTTGGGTTCTTGAAGAGTTTGAAAAAGGAGATGTGGAGATTATAATCTCATTCCATGAATTCGATGAAACCCCTGACTTGAATGTTCTCAAAGCTATTTTTGAAGCCTGTGATCAATATGGAGATGTGGCAAAAGTCGCAGCATACGCAAATAGTTATTCTGATTCATTAAATATGATTAGGGCTGTCAGTTCGGTATCCGAAAACGGGTTGCGTGCTACAGGGATTTCGATGGGGGCGATTGGTAGCCACACTCGTGCTATTGCACCACTTTATGGAGCTAAAATTGGATACGCTCCGCTGGAATCTGATGAAAGCGAATATGCACCAGGTCAAATTCCGATTCACAAACTCAGATCTATGATTGATACGCTGGGATCATCTGATAAGAGTTTATTTACTGATATAGAATATGATGGAAAATCAGATGCGAGGAAGGGCGTTGTGAAGACTAGTAAGTAGCCCACAAAAACAATAGAGTAAATCCCCTAATTGCTCTGAGTCCTTTCGCGATTGATATATTGCCTTAAGAGCAGGTCTCAATATTCATTTTGGATCGTCATATTCAGTAATAAGTGAATTAGTGATCGAATCATGGAGCGAAGTTGTGGTGCTAGAATATTCAATATCTTCTATAAGTTCCGATAGCTCTTGAATAGTGAATGTATCTCTATTATTGTTATTTTGGCTCTGGGCAGCAGGTGCAAATGCTAACTTCGAACCATAAAACGGCGCGATAGCACGCGTATGGCGGCCTATCTTGCCAGTGGCAACCCCTCCGATGATTACATCCTGATCTGTTGCGTCATTAATCACTGAAAGGAGTGTTGAGGTATCATTTGTGGTTTCTGCCGTTGTTTGTACGTAAACAATATCTCCAAAGTTTGCCGCCCCCATGATAGTTGACATTAGATCAGATCTACTTGGTGTCTGTGAATAATTGACATATGAAACTATAATATCCACATTTGCAGAGTTGAGACTTTTAAGCAACTGCTCCTCTTTCTGAACATCATCCAAACTGATAGTGATTGCTTCAACAGAATCGTGCTCCACTACCGTTTGAAGAGAGTCAATCTCAGAGTCGGAGAATGTAGCATTACGATCCTTATTTGCATAGGTTGTGATGACAATTGGTAGTTCACCAGAGTAATGTTTTACTTGATCAATGACACTATCAGCATCCGAAAACGGGATTGCAACTGCATCGGCATAAGACCGAACCGTTGGTTCGTCAAGTAACTCGTCTACCTCGGCGATGAGAACGAGATCATCGTAATCCATGAAATAGAACACCACGTCATAGGGTATAAAATATTCTGTCTCTATAATAATAGGCCTGCAGAAAATACGGGGTAAAGCCTTACTTTGAGCAATCTCGGTGAGATACACCGTAGGACCACCTATGAGATCAATGTTTGTTCAAGCTGGGCAGTTGTGAGGATTGCTACAAAAGATGTAGCATCGGTGGTATTTATATACCCGGGAGTTCGTGATTTGACCTATGAATAGACCATACGGGACGGGGATTGTCAAAAATGACTGATATTCAAAGCGAAGTACAGGCTCATACAATCCGACTTGAGTTAGTTGATGAACCAGGAGAGCTACTACGAGCTCTTGAACCAATCGCTGAAAACGGTGGGAATTTGCTCTCGATATTCCACGAACGAGGAAATATTACACCGCGGGGTCATATTCCGGTTGAAGTAGATCTTGAGGCAACATCTGAACGGTATAATGCGATTATAGATGCGTTGCGCAATGCAGGGATCAAAGTTGTGCAAGCAGGTACAGAACGATATAGTACATCGATTACGATTATTTTATCTGGTCATTTAGTTGATACAGACCTCTCAGATACACTTACTCGAATTCGCAATGAGAGCAACACAACTGTAACAGACCTCTCATTGTCTGCACCGAAAGGAACAAAGGATGTCTCGAGTGCTCGACTGCAACTTGCGACCGCGACTGGCGAAATTGAAGAGACTATGGAAGTTGTTCGAACAGTTGCTGCAGAAAAAGATCTACGTGTAATTGAACCATTGTCTCTAGACGGAGAGATCTAAATGCAACTTGGTATAATTGGAGCAGGTGCTGTCGGACAAGCAGTAGCAAGTTTAGCCGCCGAATATGGGCATACTGTGACTACACTGGCAGATTCAGAAAGCGCTGTTGTCGATAGCGATGGTTTAGATGTTGAAACAGCTTTCAAAAATAAGGAATCAGAAGGAATCATCGGTAATCAAGATACAGAAGAAGCTATCGAAGGATCCTATGAAGCTCTGATTGAGGTGACACCTACTACAATCGGTAATGCAGAGCCAGCATTCAGCCATGTGAAAGCAGCGTTAGAGCGTGATCGTCACGTTGTACTTAGTAACAAAGGACCAATGGCTGAGCGATATGGGGACGTACGTTCCCTAGAGCGGGATAGCGAGGGTGTAGTCAAATTTGAGGCAACAGTTGGTGGAACAATGCCGGTGCTTTCAACGATCAGTGCTCTCGGATCTAACCACATAACTGGGATCCGAGGGGCATTCAATAGTCGCGCAAACTTTATTCTATCCCGAATGGCTGCCGAAAGTTTAGAGTACGAACACGTTCTTGCCGAGGCAGAAGAACTTGGTGTCGTCAAGGAAGATTCAAGCTTTGACGTTGAAGGTATTGAAACAGCACTCTCGTGTAGCATCCTTGCAAACGTATTAGATCAAGCAGGGCAAGAAATCGCTCTCGACGACGTAGCTATAAAAGGAATAGATCACCTTCCAAGCAGTACTCTCGAACTCGCACAGGAAGATGGTCGTACTATCCGGCTTATTGGCGAAATTAAAGATGACCGCATTCATGTTGGTCCACAGCTCGTCTCGGGAAATGGACCTCTTGCTGTGACAAATTTAAGAACAGTTGCTCAACTGGAAACTAAATACGCTGGACAGACAAGTGTATCTGGGGATAGATCATCTGAATATGCGGTAGCAACTACTATTCTTAGAGACGTACAACAGTTAGAACGCTCTCGGTGATTTTAGGCTACACTGGCTTCTTGATAAGCCTCTTCCGTTCGATCTTAAATCCAGGTGAATGCTATAGATGATTATTGAGAAGTATCACTACTGAACTGAATCCTCAGACCCAACCACGTCTAGCTTCTCGTATAGTTTGTCGTAACCATTAATCTCGAAGAGATAATCACCGTTCTGAATTCGTTCCCGGGTGTTATTTTCGGCGTCAATTTTCTCATGTGACCGTTCCAGAATCGACTCGGCATTCTCGGATGGGACGGTTGCTAAACCCTCGTCGTCTCCTACCATGATATCACCTGGTTCGACAGTGACACCTCCACAGGAAATTGTTACATTAATCGAACCAGGATCCTGCTTGAGTGGTCCCTGTGGATGAACACCCCGAGCATAAACAGGAAACTCCATTTCTTCGATTTCCTTGCGGTCCCGAATGGCGCCATCGATTACAATTCCGGCAAGGTTATTTGCCTTACATGATGTACACATGAGCTCACCTAAGTGGCCTGTTTCCACATATCCATTTGCATCAATTACGAGAACATCCCCTGGCTCCGCCAGCGTGATTGCTTTGTGAATGATTAGATTATCACCTGGCGAGGCTTTCACAGTTATCGCAGTTCCAGCCAGTTCGGCGCCACTGTAGACAGGTTTCATACCAGAGTCCATTGTTAATCCGACATTCCCAGTTACATCTGACACAATTGAGGTCGGAACATCCTCAAATCCGGAAACGATCTCATACTCTGGTCTATTTACACTCGGCTCTACCGTATGCATAATAGAATCGGTGAGCTCAAGTCATTTTAAACTGCCGGTTCATTTCAATATTCAATTGTAAGTTTGAAGACTTTAAACGGGGCGGGCTATTATTCATTCCAGATCAATACCAACTAGAGGTCAGACGCCGAGGTCTCTCATCAATAGTACCGTAATATGAGGAGAATAACTGACTTAATCAATAAAACTATATTCATCGGCACGTGATGAACGACCATGCGTGGATTAGCCAAAGTTGCGCGTAACGAAGGGGCTATGCAACTCATAGATCGCCCCCAGCCGACACCAGCAGAGGACGAAGTACTCGTTGAAGTCAAGTACGCGGGTCTCTGCGGAAGTGATGCTGGTATCTACAAATTTAAGTCTGCATTTGAGCGGATGAACCTTCCAACTATCATCGGTCATGAATATGCAGGACGCGTCATAGAGAGGGGTGAAAATGTTTCGAGCTACAGTATCGGTGATCACGTGGTCGAGCGACCAATCCGACCATGTGGAGATTGCTATCAATGCCAAATTGGTGAGGAAAACATCTGCCAAAATACAGCGCTTACGGGCATCGACCACGATGGAGCTTATGAGAACTATATTGCGGTCCCCGAAGGCGTCCTCCATCCAATACCTGCCAACGTTCATCTGAAGTATGCGGCAATAGCCGAACCGACGGCGATTGCTGTACGTGCTGTCACTAAAAATTCGAGAGTTGAGCCTGGTGACCGGGTTCTTGTCGAGGGTCCCGGACCGATTGGTCTACTAACCGCCCAGATAGCTGACGCCCAAGGTGGGGAAGTTGTGATTTCGGGAGTTGGTCGAGATGCAAACTACCGCTTGCCTCTTGCTCGGAAACTCGGCTTTGAGATCATCAACGCTGAAGATGATGATTTAGAAGCTGTTCGGAGAGACAAGACAGGCGGTGCTGGCTACGATGTCATATTTGATACTACAGGACATCCTTCTGGATTGACTACTGCTGTCGAAGAGGTGAGGAAAGGAGGACAAATCGTTCTGGTTGGTCAAACCGGTGAAACTACGATGGCCTACACACCCCTCGTACGTTCTGAAATCGACATCCAATGTACTTACGGAGCTCTATTCGATGATTTCGAGCGTGCTTTCCGTATGATCCAATCCGGAGACATTGATGCCGAGACTTTCATCGATGATCGGTTTTCACTTCTCAATGCTGAGGAAGCATTTGAGGCATTTCTCGCCAGCGAAACCGCAAAGCCCGTTTTCGATATCTCTGAACTCTAAATCGAGATCGACAAATCAGCGTAATAGATAGAGCCGATAACTGGTTGTGATTCTCGCGAGCTCTATTATTTTGCAAAGCCCACTAACTCAGTAAATCCATGAACCTCAAAATCGTTATAGATGCAAGACCGTCGAGCTCGGCTTCGTTAGATCGACAATGGTGCTACTCGGATGCGTGTTCGACCGCAGGCGGATGATCCCACTCAGAGGCATCATCCTTCGGGTCATAGCCGAGAACTGCCTGCGCATGTTCAATATCAAACCAGCGAGCAGCATTTCCGCTGACAGCATAGAATGTATCATAGACCACCGTCTCATCCTTGAGACAGCACTCGAGCAAATGTGCAAAGTCTCGCTGGGAAGTCCAAGAGGCTTTCAGACGTTTTACCATCTCTTCATACTCATCACTGCCACGTTCCCATGATCCTGTTTGTGATTGATCCCAGACTTCGTCTTCATCGGTCAATGTATGCTCATCAGTGCGATCAACGCCACGCTCAGCATCTCCGTATGGGTGATCATATTCCTCCGTTCGTACACTTGAAATACGGAGCGAATAGACCTGCTCTGGTGCTCCCTCACGTCGCGCATGTACTCGACAAATATTCTCACCGAATACTTTGGAAGCCCCATAATACCCATCCGGTTTCGGAAGCGTTTCGTGAGTGAGTCTGAGAGGATCAAATCGAGTTGGATAATCCTCTTCGAAGAGTTCTGGAGCATGATCTTCCTCATAGAGCCCCATCACCCGTTGTGAGGAGGCAAAGATGAGTTTCTGAACATTCGCATCTTTCATCGCTTTGAGGACGTTGTAAGTACCAATGATATTTGGATCGACGATACCTTCGAAGTCTGCACCAGCATCTGACTGCGCTGCTAGGTGAATTACTGCATCTTGGTCATCGAAGGCTGGGCGAATTGCGTCGTAGTCCGCGATATCAGCCACATGAGTCTCATATTCTGGATGATCACTACGATTGAGGAACGTAAACTCATACTGGTCCTCTTCCAGGAGATAGTTGAGAATTGCTTCCCCCGCTTCTCCAAACGGTCCCGTCACTAGGACTTTTTGCTTGCTCATCGACATGCTCAACGACGTACTTCTGTTATATATATTTTCGGTCGACGTGGGATTTCTTCGTACATATGCTGTCGGAGGGCATGTACCAGTTGTATACAAACCAGGCAATAAGGGCGCTGATAACCGAAAATACACCTTGAAACCAGTTATGATACTATAAGATGAGCACTATTGCGTCGTCAGGAGAAAGTGGTTAAAATCCCTATTTGGTGGCGGCTTCATTATTATTGAAGTGACCGACTGAGACTGATGGTCGATAACAGTCCATTACAAAGATAGTGTTGTAATGGATGCCGGGACTTGGATTACATTCATAGTTTTGTCATGGATTATGACGAGGAAGTTGTATAGGCTCTTTATTGTTTGATTTTTAATTCGATGAAATTCTGCTTATCGAAGAGTGCTGGTACGATTTCGTTCTCAATTCGTTCTTCACCCATTCGGCTAATTGGTCCGCTAGCGCTTATTCCACCGACTACCTCATTATTCTCCGATAATATTGGAACAGCTACTGCACATACTCCAGTAAAGTGCTCGCTACGGTTGACTGCGTATCCGCGATCTCGAATTTCTGCTAATTCTTTCTCAAGTGCTTGACGGTCTGTAATCGTTGTCTGGGTTAGTTGAGGCAGCCCGCGAAGGTCAAGAATCATATTTAATCTCTCTTCGGAAAGTCGAGAAAGCATTGCTTTGCCCAAGCCTGTTGAGTGCAAATACAGATGAGAGCCGAGAGAGGCATTATCGTCAATTGACGACGAGTTTCGTGACTTATACAGCTGAACCATATAACCATTCTCGATGGTACCAACATTCGCGTATTCTCCGATTGTATCAGACAGTTCGTCGACCTCGTCTTTTGCCGCTTGGAAAAGTGAAAGCTTGTCACGCAGTTCACCTCCGATACGAAGGAATCGAAGACTGCATCGGTATTCTCCATCTGATTTGATCACATATTCGTTCTCTACAAGAGTAGATAGATGAACGTGAGCAGTACTCATAGGAAGTTCTAAATCCTCCGTAAGTTCTGAAAGCGTTACCGGACCGTTCTCGCGAAGATATTCAATAATACGGAAAGATTGATCTACACTTTTGAGCCTTTGTCCGGACGTTTTCTCTTCATTGCCCATGCTCTATACTCGTGTATAGCCCTATTAAGCACACCGATTGTTTCAAGCATATTGAAGTGAACCTCGAAAAAAGATAAACTCTTCATTGCCTCAGACGACCGTACAACCACTTAGGATCGGGAGTTTCTACAATCTACCGGTAGTTTTATTTGATCCGGCAAGGCATGATTGCCTGTAATGAGTGCAGAACCAGTAATCGATGGGATTTACAAAATCCAGTTTGAACACGTTCGTGTTTACGTGCTAGAAGACGTTCCAAAAGGCAAGACGACACTTATCGATACAGCATTCGATGAAAACGGTGAAGAACTGGTTGATACACTTAAAGACGAGTTTGGGACAATTGATCGAGTGATCCTTACTCATGGCGACCATGGTCATCATGGTGGGCTTCCACACATTATGGAGGAATTTGACCCCGAATTGGTTGCAGCCGGTAATGAATCAAAACTCTATGAGGCAATCGACTATGAACCGGATGTACGCTTTGAAGACGGTGATATTCTCGAAGGGGATATCCAGGTGATCCAAGTACCGGGTCACACTGAAGCCACGTCCGCGCTACTATTGGCGAATCGAGATATTCTCATCTCTGGAGATTCGCTTGATGGTTCAGATCGAGCAGGGCTACCAGAGGGATATCTTCTCCCGCCGCCGGCGTTGTTCAACGATGATCACAAAGCGGCGGAGCTCAACCTTTATGATTTGCTCCAATATGACTTTGACACGGTGTTAGTGTTTCATGGCGCAAACGTCTTCGATAACCCAAAACAGAAACTAGATGATTTCCTCGTAGAACGTGAATGGGATCCTAGGCCTTAGTCGTGTTTTCTTTGATGCAAGTAACGACTGGACAGTTGGCCTCTAACAGCACCGATTGGGCAAAGCTCCCGAACAGTACTTTCCCAGTGGGCGATCTTTTTCGGGGGGTTACAACGATATACCGGGCATTTTGATCGTTAGCATACTCAACAATCTTATCCGCTGGATCACCAACTAACCCAACGGCTTCATACTGAATCGCTACATCTGATATTGCGTCTTGTACCATCTCTGCTGCTGCAGCGCGTATTTGATCCATGTCCAGTGGTTCGCCCGCTTGAGCATTGGTTTTACCCAAGTCCACAAACTCCGAACGAGTTAACGCGTGAACAACATGAAGCGATTCATCAAATGCTCGTGCTAATTGTGCTGCTTCTTCCACTGTATATGTTGCTCGAGTGGATCTATCCACTGCTGCAATGATTACCATATTCAGTGATATCCGTTATACCATATTACTGTTTCGCTAGATTGTGTTTTCGGCTAAACAAAGGAAGACTCGAGGGATCGAGATAAAATAGATTCCATTCTGATCACCAATCTCAAAGCTGTCAAATTAATATAAAACCAATATTGTCATTATTGGAATTCTGAATGAAATGTATCCTTTACGAAGAAAAAACTAAATAATAGTCCCTATACGATGGGAGTGAGATGGTTGGTAACCAGTCACCCCTTCGTGTAGAGAATGAAGAACCTCGCAAACACACAAGCGTGAGACGGCGTAATTTCATCAAAGCAGTTAGTGGAGTCGGAGTTGTAGGCACTGCGGGCTGTTTGGATAAGCTTTCGGAAGGTAGCGGTCAAAATTGGCCATCTGGACAGGTAGAGATCGTCGTTCCCTGGGCAGCCGGTGGAGGCTCGGATCGAACAAGTCGGGCTGTAGCTGATGCGGCTGAAAAGAACACAGAAGTCTCATGGAACGTAAAAAATCAAACGGGTGGATCCGGTTCAGTTGGGATGAGTTCAGTGGCTAATTCTCAACCCAATGGACTCACACTTGGGTGTACTGCACCCGAGATATGTCTGTTCGAACATCTAGAGATTGCTGAGTTATCTCCTAAAGATTTGACGCCAATTATGCAGTACACTCAGATGCCAGCAACTATTGTTGTACATGAGAATTCCAAATATAAATCACTAGATGAATTCCTTTCCTTTGCGAAATCAAATCCAGGGAAGATAAAGATGGCAAATTCGGGAACAGGATCCTCGTGGCATATGGCGGGTGCAGCATTTGTATCTGAAGCGGGGATTAACG
Organism: Haladaptatus pallidirubidus; assembly: GCF_020700235.1. GTDB lineage: Archaea > Halobacteriota > Halobacteria > Halobacteriales > Haladaptataceae > Haladaptatus > Haladaptatus pallidirubidus. The sequence continues at coordinate 60,298 of NZ_CP085302.1, forward strand.
TCCAACACGTTCCGTATGACGGAGCGAAACCAGCAATTACAGCTACACTAAATGGAGAAACTGACTGTGCGACTGTAGGAGCTGTTGAGGTAGCACCACAGGTTCGAGATGGGCCGCTTAAATCATTAGGTGTGATGTACGACGAAAAACTCGACTCACTTCCGCAAACTCCGACAATGAAACAGCAAGGTGTAGACATCGTAATTGGGTCTTGGCTTGCTCATTTCGGGCCAAAAGATCTACCAGAGGATGTCCGCGATTCTATCGTTGAAACATACAATACGGTGTATGAGGATCAGCAATTCAAGAAATTCATGGAAAATAATAATTTCCTGAGAGTCAAACGCGGTCCTGACGAATTGAAGAAATTCCTGGATCAAAAGTACAAATATTATGGTAAACTTGTTAAAGAGCTTAATATAAACAAGTGATGGAGTCGGAATACGTCGGTGGAATAGCGGATGATGTCTTTAGTGTAGTTTCTAAAATCACATGACATAATAATACAAGTTGATCAATTCAGATGATATCTGATTACCGGAAGACACCCCCTTACCAATACATTTATATAGTGCCCTGAGAGAGTTTGGCACGAAAGTACCTGAGACATGGCGAAGAGAGATACTCCGTTGAATACTCACCGTAACCAATCATCTGTGGCGTTAAGAGATGATACTGTACGAGATATTAACGAATTGATTTCCGACACCACAGTGTACTTGAGATGTGCAAATCGGGGAAAATTGAGGAATTCATATGATCATCAATAGAGACAAAATCAGGTCAAACCCGCTCGCATTAGTGTTTATAGTAATATCGATAGCAGTGATACTATTTGCTAGTCGATTTCCAGACAATGGTCAGGTAGGACCCGGTTTCTTCCCAATCATAATTTCAGCTGGAATAATTGTATTTGCAATTGTAGATCTGATCGTTGACGACGACACTGAACTTGAGATGATTGATTTCGATTTTAAATCTGCTGCTTTAGTCTTCGTACTTCTACTACTCTATTTGGGCTTAATGCCGGTATTAGGCTTTTTAATAGGGACAATGGTGTTTTTACCCATCGTACTCTACTATTCCGGCATTCGTTCAAAAATTACGATTATATCGATATCGATCTGCCTTCCAGTGGCATTGTTTTATATCTTTAGCCGGTTTTTCCTCGTTCGACTTCCTGAGGGAATCATACCGTTCTCAAGGTTACTACCCACTCTTCCCATTGGGGTGATCTTATGATAGATAATATCGTCCACGGTTTCATGACTATTCTGAACCCATTCACACTACTTCTGATGGTTTCAGGAATACTCCTTGGTATATTCATGGGCTCGATTCCAGGAATGACGGCAACAATGACTGTTGCAGTATTACTGTCGTTCACATTTACCATGGATCCCACAAATGGGATGATGCTACTGTTGGGAATTTACGGAGGTGCAGTGTATTCTGGATCTATCCCCGCAGTTTTGATTCGAACACCGGGAACCCCTTCAGCCGCAGCGACAATCTTTGATGGCTATCCCCTCTCTCAAAAAGGTGAAGCTGGAAGAGCAATCAGGATTAGTACGGTTGCCTCATTTGTGGGAGGAATCATTAGCGTACTCGGGTTGATGTTCTTTTCTCCTGTTATAGCAGATGCTGCTCTTCAATTTCGGTCACCAGAATTCTTCGCATTAGCTTTCTTTGGATTAACAATCATCGCCAGTGTGAGCGGTGATTCGCTCACGAAAGGAATGATGTCTGGATTGCTGGGAATGCTTGTTGCGACGATTGGTATCGATCCAATCACGGGATTTCAACGGTTCACGTTTGGGGTTCCAGAGCTACTCACCGGGATCCAATTCATTGCGGTAATGATCGGATTATTCGGGATTGCAGAAGGACTAAAATCATACTCTGAGGGGATTGACCGCGACGGCAAAAAGGTTGATCAAGAAATAGAGGGTGTCGTTCCGTCGCTCGCAGATCTAAAGTCGATCGCACCTGTATCGGTATTGTCTGGGATTGGGGGCGTCATTATCGGTGCTATTCCAGGTGCTGGCGGTGACATTGCAGCTTTCATCACCTATAACGAGGCAACGAGATGGATCAAAGACGCTACGCCATCATTTGGGGAAGGAAACATACGAGGAATTGCCGCAGCTGAGTCCGGAAACAACGCAAGCACTGGTGGTGCACTCATTCCAACACTCACGCTTGGAATTCCCGGTGATTCTGTTTCAGCGATTTTAATCGGTGCTCTTGCAGTGCATGATATCCAACCTGGGCCGGCTCTCTATCAAGACCAAACTGGGTTGTTGTATGAAATATTCATGGGATTCCTTCTCATCTATGTTTTTATACTAATATTCGGATTACTCGGCGCCCATTACTGGGTTCGTTTAATTAATGTTCGCGAATCCTTGCTTTGGCCAGCGATATTCGTACTCTGTGTAATCGGTGCAATCGCACTTCGAGGTAACGTCTTCGATGCGTGGGTAATGTTGGGTGCAGGTGCCATTGGATATGTTCTTCGACTGCGTGGATACCCCCTCGCACCGATGGTTCTTGGATTGATCCTTGCGCCGATCGCAGAAGAGAACCTCCGGCGCTCTCTCTCCCTGTCCGGTGGGTCGCTCGATATATTCTATCAGAGTCCAATCGCTCTCATCATTCTACTCTTGAGTGCCGGGACATTAATTCTACCAGTATTTAGAAAAGTGTCGCCAGAGCTGTCCGATATTATGAATTAATATAAATTCTATCGTTATGTAATTATCACGTTTATTGAAGTATACTCCTACTGTCCCATATATGTGGGAATTAAATAGTAATTTAGATAGCAGGGAAGTGATGTCACAATACTATTCAGTATATCAATCGTCCACTGAATAATATCATAGTAATTGAGCTTACCACATTCTGTTTAGATGCTAATAATAGAGTAAACTATTCGAAGATAGCTAAAGCAATACCATAATTGAATATTCTAAATTTTAATAGAATAGATGAGATAAAAATATCTACATATGGACAGTATGCAGATGGTTTTATATTGTATATAGACCACAATTCTAAGCGTGTATTTTATGTAAGATTATATCAAATTTGGATTCGAAGCTATCAGTGTAGTATTTCCTACTAGGGTGATCAAAAATGGCAAATTAATAGATTTCCGATCACTTTGCATCTGTCGGGAACACAAGCTCAGGGGAACCGCTAAACAATGAAAACGAGAATGAACGCGACGAGCAGGGACGATTTGCGGAAAGAATGAGTGATGACGATATTCTTCGGGTGATTCGTGCGTCCGAGTTTCCGGCAGTGACCGCTCGGTGGGTGGCGGATACGCTTGAGATGGAGCGGCGGCCAGTGCATCAGCGACTCGAGGAACTTCACGAGCGTGGCGAGTTGGAACGTGTGATTGAGTCCGCAGGTTGTTATCTGATGGATTCCGGAGGAATAGGTGCAATAGGTGCCCGAGTTAGTGATTGTCGGGTTTTCACCTTTCTGTTTTCAGCGTGGTTTCGAGCTGAGTCGATTACACAAATTGCAAACGACATTCTTTCTCCCCCTCAGGTGGCTCAAACAATTGACCTCCTTTTTTGATTGGTAACTTTTCTGCCGACCAAGTTCAGGTGAGTATGTGACTACTAGGGAGAACGGCTGCTCCGACACCCATATATACTAAACTATGTATACGTTATTTAATCATGGATGACATCCACTATCAAAGACAAGCTGCACTTTTTGAGCAGCTTCCCGAACAGATAGACACAGCAGTGCTCACTCCTAGTGAATCCCTACATTATCTAACGGGCCTAACGATGCATAAAAGCGAACGGCCAACGCTCCTGTTTTTCCGAAGGAAGAAACCACCGATAGCATTGTTACCCCGCCTAGAGGTGGGTCGTGTTCAAGATCGTCTTAGTTCTGAAGTACGGTATTTCACATACCAAGATTCAGACGATCCGATAGAAGCAGCGAGCAAAGCGTTCCAAGAAATTCAGACCGAACTAATGGAAAAAGGATCGGTTGCCGTCGAATATCGTGGTACGCGGCTAGTAGAATATCAACTTCTCGTCGACAAATGCCAATGGAGCCAATTACAGGATTTGGAACCAGCAATCTCCGCACTTCGGGCAGAAAAGGACGACAGTGAAATCGAACACATGCGCACCGCTGCGAAGATAATCGATGGTATTCTCGAAGAGACGATCGAACAAATCGAAATTGGAGATTCTGAAACAGAAATTGAACGTGAAATTCAAAAGCGGGTGCTCGATAGCAGTGCAGACAGGTATAGCGGTGGCATCGTCACCGTCGGTGAGCGGACTGCTCTGCCACACACCACGACCGGGACTCAAAAAGTAGCTGACGGTGATTTAGTGATGATCGATGCCGGTGTCGTGTACAACGGATATTATTCAGATATAACCCGGACCGTTGCAGTTGGTGAGATAGACGAAGAACTTCGATCGATCTATGAAACCGTTCAGCGTGCGGCGCAGGCCGCTCGTGAGGCAGTCTCTGCCGGTGTACCATATCAGGATCTTGACCGAGCTGCTCGGACAATGATCGGAGATGCAGGTTATGGAGATTTCTTCCCGCATCGGGTTGGCCATGGACTCGGGCTTGAGGGCCACGAGCCACCGTATCTAGCGGAGGGTAATGAATCGACCCTCTCTGTGGGGAACGCGTTCACGATTGAACCAGGGATCTATGTTGAGGGTCTCGGCGGCGTTCGCATCGAAGATGACGTCGTTCTAACCGATAATGGATCGGAGGTCTTGACACAGACAACTCGTGAACTCATTCACCTGTGACGGAAGAACAGTTAGACGAGTTCTCCATCTTTGACGACGACACTCGAGGAATTTGCTGAGATAATTCCTCGAAGCGGGTCATCATCGAATCCGACAATGTCTGCGGACGTTCCTGATTCGAGTGTTCCAATCTCCGGTCGGCTGAGCTCTTTCGCTGCATTGTATGTTGCAGCTGCTAAGGCCCTTTCCTCGTTCAGACCGTTTTCCACGAGGCATTGCAGCTCACGATGTAAGCTGGGATGTGGGGTACTTGGAGAACCAGCATCGCTTCCGGCAAGGAGTCGTGCATCTGCGTCGATGGCCCTCTTTGTAACTTCCCAGTGGTGATCGACAACGCGTTCAGCATTTGCACGAGCATACTCCGGGGCGGAACCAGTTGCGATCTCTCGATACACGAAGAGCGTGGGATCATACGCAATATCGTCTTCGACTAACTGCGAGAGTGTTTCCTCATCCATGAAGTTCCCATGTTCGAGAGTATCAACCCCAGCTTTTACGGCATTACGGATGCCTTCTATTCCAACTGCATGAGCAGCGACCGGAAGATCGAACCGAGATGCTTCATCCACTATCGCGGTAAGTTCATCGAGTGAAAGTTCGGCAGCACCCGGATCTTCACCGATAGCTTGGCCATACACGCCACCGGTTGCGCTTACTTTGATTACCTCGGCGCCAGCCCCGCGAAGCCGTCGGACAGCCTGCCGACATGCATCGACACCGTCACTCTCGATACCCCAGAATGGGTCATGGCCGTCCGAGATGATAATAGTCCGACCGCTGGCGATAGTTCGTGGTCCACTGACCTGTCCGGACTGAATCGCTCGCCCTACCGTAATGGCAATATCGTGTGGACTTCCAAGGTCACGAACAGTTGTCACTCCACTTCTGAGCTGTCGCTGAGCATTCTCGATCGCACGGATTGTCAGTTCACTTTCTGTTTCAGCAGTAAGCGTTGTTACTGGATCGTCAGTTCCATCCCAGACGAGATGAACGTGCATGTCGATAAGCCCGGGAGTGAACAGCGTCGCGGTCCGGATATCTCGCGCGTCTCCAGGCTGTTCTTCGAACTCACCGACAAGATCACCGTCGCGAATAGCTAACCATCGGTCATTCCGTCGGCCGCGTACTGCATCCCAGAGGTCACCATGGCAGAGGAGGTCGAACTCAGGCACGTCGAATCACATCTGCTTGTGAACGGGTAAGCCGCTCAGTACCGTTTTTAGTGATGACGAATGTGTCCGAGTGTCGAAGAGCCGCACCCTCGTCTTCGAAATAGAGCCCCGGTTCGATACTGATTACCATCCCTGGTTGCAGGTCGCCTGCTTCGCGAGCATTCAGTGCCGGCCCTTCGTGAATCGTAATTCCTTCTCCATGACCAGTTCGGTGGATAAGGTTTGAACCGTATCCTGCATCTCGAAGCACGTCTGCGGTCATCGAATCGATATCGGCGACCGATTCGCCCGGCCCGATCTGATCAATCGCGTCTTCTCGTACCGTAACCAACGTTTCCATTGCGGCTTCGATTTTTTCAGTGACGTCACCGGTCAAAACAGTTCGCTCCTCTTCACATATGTACCCCTGTATTGAGGGTAGCGCGATTCCGACGACGCTTTCGCCGTCTTCGATCTGACGTGCCGCAGAAATGCTGTGAGGTTCGAGGGCGTGTTCGCCGGTCAGCACGCTCGAAAACCCATATTGGCCGAGTTCGTTTGCCGTGCCGATATCGTACTCCGGATACAAATCGAGATACGTCTCGTAATAGGCGTCCTGAATTTCGTTTACAACCCGGAGTTCCGGCTTCTCAGCACGAACCGATTCGAGATATGCCTCCATTCCTGCACTGGCGAGGTCGCTAGCGCGTCGAATCATATCTAATTCCCAGTCCGTTTTCACCGCCCTGAGCTGCTGGAACTGCTCAGTTTCGTCGAGGAAGGAACAATCGGTGTTTTTGGCGACTGAATCGGGCCAGTGTGGCCGTGCAATCCTATAATCAGTGCCAACAGTCTCGATCGCCGTCTCTGAGATGGCTGTTGCGATAACCTCGAATGGATCGTCAGCGTCCTCATAGACGAGAAGCCGATCGACCCACGCAGTACGTTGTGCCTTTTGTAGCTCGAGATATGGCCCAACAAATATACTCTGTGTGTCAGTAACGAGGGCTGCAACCGGTCGGGAATACATACCAGCATACGCACCCGAGAGGTAGTACGAATTCGCGGGAGAGAGTGCTAGTAGCCCATCGACGTCGCGTTCCGAAATCACCCTTCGAATTCGGTCAAGTCGATCGTCATCGACGAATCGGGACCTCGGGTTCGGGGTTTGTTCACGCATGGGTTACCGTCACACTGTCGATATCGCGTGGATAGTAGGTGAGCGTCTCGACACCATCGTCGGTCACGACGACCGTATCAGAGTGGCGAAATCCGCCCACACCGTCGATGTAGAAGCCAGGCTCAACGGTATACAGTTCACCAACTCGAATTTCACCGTCGTAGTCGACATCGAGGAAGGGACGTTCGTGTCCCTCCATCCCGATATTGTGTCCGATATGATGCTGCGTCTTATTTGCAACACCCTGTTCTTGGTAGTAGCTCAGCACGGCGTCCTCCACGGCAGCGTACTCGACACCAGGTTCAATAGTGTCGATCGCAATTTCCTGTGATTCGCTCATTATCTCGTAATAGTCTCGCTGTTCGTCACTCGGTTCCCCAACGAACAATGTTCGTTCGAGTTCGGTCGTATACCCTCCGACGTTTGGTTTGACGATAGTAACGATGTTATCGCCATCTTCGATCGGGGTCGTTTGGTTGACGCTATGTGGTTGGCTCGTTATATCGCCCGTGGTGAATTTGCACTGCATCGGACTCTGCCAATCCATCATCTCGTATCGACTCCCGAGTGTATCGAGCATCAGTTTCGTCCCTTCCGCCTCAACTTCCGAACTGACGACGACCGGGCGACGTCCGACTTCGATTTTTTCCTGCAGAAGACGGTGACCGAGATTTGCCCAGACACTCGCTTCCCTGATGAGTTCGATCTCGTTTTCGCTCTTTACTTCCCGCATATCGGTGACATATCCTTCGACACCAACATCCGCATCAACGAGTTCGGAGAGCGTTGGACCAGTGTAGCCGTTCCGCCCGGGACTGCCGTCGTTATCCACAGCGATCGTACCGTTTGCAATATCCAACGACTCGCACATTTCGGCAACCCGTTCCATCGGTTTGCCCTGTGGATACTCGAAGTAGACAGTAACCTGGTCGATACAGAAATCAGAACGTTCGGCGTGTTCTTTTTCCAATCGAGGAACGACTATTTCGGTTCCGGTTTCTGAGATACCCAGCACACAGGGTCGTTCAGTGGGTAGATGATACATCCCACTGAGATAGTGGATGTTGAGTGCTGTGAATAGCACAACGCCATCGTACCCATCTGCATGGGCGCGCTCGAGAAGATTTACTTGCCGTTCGTCATATTCATCTGAAGGAATGTGAAGTGTTTGCATCCCTCATATAGGTATAGAGGATGGGTAATGAAATTTCCGCCGGGAGTATATTTTCTTTTATTTTATTACAATAATCATATAGTACACGAATTATTGCGTTCAGTCTGAGTAGATTAGGTGATTTATTCCTTATCCATTGGATTTATATGTACTAGTATGAATTGTTTCCTTGGTATGGATGAACAAAGCATACTCCGGCGTGAATATCTACGAAGGGCTGGTGCATTCGGTGCTACCGTTGGTGGGACAGGATTGGCGGGCTGTCTTGGTAGCGGTGGGAGTGGTGGCAAACCCAACGTCCTTCGGTTAGGTACGTGGGGTGGAACATGGCAAGATCTGATGATCAAAGCAGTGGTAAAGCCCTACAAAAAGGAAACAGGAATCAACGCTGAGTATGTGCTTGGGGATAATACAGACCGGCTGAACAAGATCATCGCCCAGAAAAAGAAACCCCCTGTCGACGTTTCTCAACAGGACGGGTCAGGTCTCGTTCGCGGGTCAAATGCAGGTCTTTGGAAGAGGTTGGACCCAGAACTCGTTCCAATGCTGGACAAAATCCCGGATAATTTTAAAAGCGATGACTGGGTAATGCAGATTTTCGCTGCAAGTGGTCTCCTATATAATCAAAAGAAGATAGATTCAAAACCGACATCTTGGGACGCGTATCTCGATCCTAAATACAAAGGGAAAGTAGGGCTGTTCACGGAAGATCCCACTCACGACCTGCTTGCGTTTTCGTTGGCGAAGACGCAGGGGGAATCATTCAAAGAGATCGACAAAGCGTTCGAGATGTACGAAAAAGTCGTCAAAGACATGAACCCCGAATTTATTACGTCAAGCGAAGAGTACGGCAAACTTTTCGCCCAGGAAAAGATCGTGCTTGGTCGCTACTGGTCGGCACGAGCAGCACAGTGGCAAAGCGAGGGCAAGCCCGTCACCAGTTCGATTCCGAAAAGCGGTGCGATGACTACTAATTTCGGTAATGCGATTCCAAAAAACATTCCGGACAATAAGGCAAAGTGGGCCGGAAAATTTATCGACTATACGCTTCGCGAACAGGCCGCAAAGGTCGTCGCAGAGGAGATGTACTATACGAATCCGAATCCAGACACAAGGTATCCGGATTCTGTTACAGATAAGCTTGTGAATTCTAGTGATCTCGAGAAGCTGAATGTACCTGATTTCGATTGGATTGCGAAAAACCGCTCTAGTTGGCGGGAACGTGCGAATAAAATCATCAATAAACACGGATGAATATGAATCAATCAGTTGTCAACCTGTCTGGCGTCACGAAACGTTTCCGCGATGTGACCGCTGTCAAAAATGTCGACCTCTCAATACGTGATGGTGAATTATTGACCTTACTTGGGCCATCTGGTTGTGGGAAAACGACGACGCTTCGGATGATCGCTGGGTTCGAGACGGCTTCCGAAGGCAGCATCGAGATCGATGGTCAAACGGTGACCGGAACACCGCCGTACAATCGTGATACGGGAATGGTGTTTCAGCAGTATGCGCTCTTTCCGCATATGACCGTCGCAGATAACGTCGCATTCGGCCTCGAAATGCAGGGGCGGCCACAAAGTGAGATTGATGATCGCGTCAGTGAAGTACTCCAAATGGTACGCCTCGAAGGATTAGAAGGACGATATCCGAAGGAGTTGTCCGGTGGACAACAGCAACGAGTGGCGCTCGCTCGAGCACTCGTCATTGAACCGTCTGTCCTCTTGCTCGACGAACCCCTGTCGAACCTCGACAAAAAGTTGCGAGAAGAGATGCAACTCGAAATCCTCCGATTACATCGTGAACTGGATGTGTCAATGGTTTATGTTACGCACAACCAGGAGGAAGCACTAACCATCTCAGACAGAATGGTGGTGATGAACGACGGGAAGATCCATCAAATCGGGACTCCAGAGGAAGTCTATCAGTCACCGAACGATGAATTCGTCGCCGATTTCATCGGCAATGCGAATCTTATCGATGGCACAGTCGATGCTGTCAATTCTGATGGCTATGCAGTTTCATTGGAAACAGGAGATAGAGTAGATTTGGGTCGACAGGCCAACGGCGACAGTATTGAACCTGGGCAATCAGTTACGTTATTGTTCCGGCCTGAGCGGTTCCATGTCGAACCTTCTGCAGATGGCGGCTCCATAGAGAACCAACTCTCCGGTACAGTTCTTGAGGCGACATATCTGGGCTCTCGTATGGAGTATTTTGTAGAAGTCGGGGATGATCAGCGACTTCACGTAGCACAGCAAAATTTGCAAGGAACGCACGAACATACGACAGGTGAGCGGATCAATCTCGGATTCGATCGTGAGTCGCCGTTTATCATACCACGAGGTGTCGCATGAGCGACCGATCAAATACTAGTACCCGATGGAAATTCGATACAAGACGGATACCCATACTCCACGAACAATTCCGCTCATTCATCCAACGACACAAAGACGAATCGTACGCGGGTTATCTACTTGCCGGGCCATATCTCCTGTATATGGCCTTTCTTTTTTTCATTCCTATTTTATATGTATTCGTCGTGAGCTTCTATCACAACGACCCCGTCGCGACAATGGTTCCAGGATTCACGCTCGATAATTATGCAACGTTTCTCTCTTCTGGACTGTATCGCGGAGCACTTCTGGTCACGGTGGAGATTAGTGTCGTCTCGACAGTGTTTACCATCCTCGTTAGCTATCCGATTGCGTATTTTATCGTCTTTTCAAAGTGGCGCTACTCACAGGTACTCGTTCTCCTCGTAATCGCGCCAATGCTCGTCGGGAACGTCGTTCGAGCATTCGGATGGTACGCGCTGATGGGCTCCAGCGGTATCATCAATCAAATACTCGGTGTGTTCGGCCTCCAGTACACACTGTTGAATACGAAACCCGGCGTCATCATCGCAATTTCATCTGTCCTCATGCCGTTCGCGATCCTCATTCTAATGAGTGTTCTCTATACCATCGACCAGGAACTCATCGAGGCAGCGTTCAATCTCGGCGGGAACCAGTTGCAAACGTTCCTTTACGTCACGCTACCGCTTTCCCTTCCGGGTGTGATTGGAGCAACGCTTATTTCGTTCGTATTGACGATGGGCACGTTCGCGACAGCAGTGTTCATCGGGATGCCAAAGGTTCCGATGATTGCCCCGTTCATTTACGACGCCGCAACGACTGACCTGAACTGGCCGCTCGCTTCGGCGATGTCGTTCATCCTACTGGCAGTCTCGCTCATTCTGGTCTACCTCTACACCCGAGTAACGGATATCCAAGTTGGCGGTGATGCTGTATGAGTAGCGACTCAGGCCGGTCACGGAAGTTCCATGGAACGAGTGTGCTCAACAAAATCGATCTCTCGAGAACCATCGGTGGCGTTTCATTGTCACAGCTGCTCTATGTGCTCTTGCTATCAGTCGTCTTTCTCTATTTGCTTTTACCCGTCATATTCGCGGTTCTCATCAGTTTCAATCCCTCTGATCTGTACGCTTTCCCACCGGATGGGTTGACCCTAAAGTGGTATCAAGCCGTATTCTCACGGTACACCTGGATATCGTCGTTCATGGTGAGCTTCCAATATTCGATTCTTGCAACGGTCATCGGTATTCTGCTCAGCTCGACAGCTGCCTATGCCATCGGTCGATTCGATTTCCGTTTCCGGAATTTACTCGACGCTGCGACGTTCCTTCCGTTGATGATTCCCCAGATCATCCTCGGTCTTGCATTGCTGCTTTTCCTGCAGCACTTCGGACTCGTCGGGAATCTCTTCGGTCTCTCGCTGGCGCTAGCGGTGTATACAACACCGTATGCGACACGCAGCATCCTCGCAGCAATGAATAACTTCGATCGAAGCACTGAGGAAGCAGCGATGAATCTCGGGGCAGATGAGATTCAGACATTCGTTCGGATTACATTCCCGTCCCTCTTGCCCGGCTTACTCACCGCTGCGATTTTCTCGTTTGTCGTGAGTTATTCAAATCTTCAGATTGCGGTGTTTCTGCAGGGTGCGGGTATGACTCCAATCCCAGTGCGAATCTTCGCGCAGATGCAATTCGGAGCAAGCCCAGTTATCGCGGCTGTGTCGACGATTAATATCGTCATTGTGTTACTCGCAATTCTCATCGTCGAACGCCTAGTTGGAGCGGCCGAGGCGCTCGGATACTCCTGATTTACTGTTCTTTCATTGTGACAGACTCTCTTGACATCGTGACTGATATGTCTCGAGCCTCTTTGCTAGTAAGGTTGTTTCATCGATTGTATGGGTAATTTTCGTGATATCACGCCACGTAGTCGTGTCAGAGACATTGACGAACGAGTGATTGGCAGTGAGCAGCACTCCCAGATTGTCCATCGGAAGTGAGAACAGCCACCCTGAGGTGGGACAAATGGACTCTGGACTGTCCGTTACCGACCAGCACAATAGATGTTGGTAGTGTTACAACCCGTGGGACTGTCATCCCTGCACTAACTGGAGATGGTCATATCCAACGATGACTGAAGGGACTGTCCAGTGTGCTGCGACGAGTTGTGAAGTGGACTGGTTTAGGCCAACGGACTGTCTTCCCTGAATCAGCAACGGGACTGTCATTGGGAGTGAGTCAATGGGACTGTCTGCAAGAACGAGAGTGAGTTAGAGTTGTATACATAGCTTTGTGGTCGAGCAGGGCGCGCTCAGTCGTCGGTGTGTCGTCGTCGCGTTCGGTCGGTGCATCTGCGCTTTCGGTGAGCGTTCGCTGGGCGGCCACATCGGATAGCGTTGTTTGGCGTGACATAAATGGAAAAAGTGAGTGGGTTAACAGCAGTCGGTGGTTGCGGTTTCGACGGCAGCCATGTGCTTACAGAACGCACTTTGGTGAACATGGTTTGGGCAGGTACACGCCATTGCGTCACCCGTCACGTCGTCCAGCGTCACGACGTAGTGGTGTTCAGCGGGCTTCTCGTGGCTCTGGTTGGTCACGTCGACCATTCCGGGGGATTCGACGCGGAAGCCGAATTGTTCCCACTGCGCGCGTTTCTGTGTCGTCTCATCAGATTCAAGTCCTGCGCTCGGTTTCGTACTCATGGTCTTTCAACGTAGGTTTCGGAAGACCGGTGCCGGGTGTTAGAGCACCCGGCGCGTTTCTACATGCCCGAGAGCACCGTTCTTCCCACCATATTGTATTCACCACATGGTCATAAGGGTTGGTATTCACCACATGGCATACACCAACAGGGCTATACTTCGGTAGTGTGTACTGTGGGGTATGTCCAAAGATCGCAGTGATTCAGGGCGGTACGTCGAGACAGTAACACTCGCCGACGTACTCGCTATCTTCGAGGAAGTAGAGGGGCCCGTTGTGACCTCTGGTGATGTAGCTGATGCCCTTGAGTGTTCACGAGAGACTGCTCGGCGGAAGCTTGGGCAACTCGAAGACCAAGGGCGAGTAAAGAGTCGTCAGACTGCCGGGCGAGTCGTCTGGTGGCTTGCCGATGAGGATTCAGTGCACGAGGTCGACCCGAGTGACCCAATCTTTTCACGGACGACCTACAGCTCTGGAGAACCGACTGATGCGTCCGAGCACGTGGATGACATCCTCTATGGAAATCGGTCGAAATGAGTCGTCCACTGCCGTTGTTCGTCGATACAGGCGGATTGTACGCTGCCTTTGACGAGGATGATGTGAATCACGAGCAGGCGAATACTGTGTTCGATGGAATAGAGGCCGGTGAGTATGGGCCGGTATTCACAAGTTGGTATGTACTCTCGGAGTTTTCGACGTTAATGTTGTACCAGATTGGGCATACAGCGGCAGTTGAGGCGCTTTCGACAGTTCGCCAATCACAGACGTTCAACATCCTGCCGGTGGGGAAGCAGACGTTTGACGCGGCGTGTGAGGAGTTCGAGCGTTTTGACGACCAGCAGATTTCCATTGTCGATCAAACGAGTGCAGTGCTTGCTCGAGAGCACGGGATCGAACATCTGTTCGCCTTCGACAGTGACTTTTCGACGATGGGATTCGAGCGGGTGCCAGTCGATACAGAAGCGTAACTCTCCAGAATTCTTTTAGCTGAGCAGTCCCTGTGTTGTGATATGCACCGCTCACATTCGTGCATCAACACGACCGTGCAGTCGATGAGCGGCATCTCTCTGTTTTCATAGCTGGTGGCAAGGGTCGTTGGATCGACCTCACGGAATTGCCAATCAACTACTCACAAGCCACCAGTATACAATGTCACAAACATACGATCTTCGCGAACAGATCGAGCAGCTCGAAGCGCTCACAGGGGATGGCACTGAACTCGTCACCGTTACCGTACCCAACAGCAAGTCGCTGGGTTCGATCCGAGAGCGAATTGCCCAGGAATACGCCAGTGCCGAGAATATCAAATCCGATCAGACACGAGACCACGTTCAGCAAGCGCTCAAGCGCGTCCAGCGGATTCTTCGTCGATACGAAAGGACACCGGAGAATGGACTCGTGGTCTATGCGGGTGTCGTTGGAGGTGAGTTAATCTCGACTACCTTCGACGACCTGCCTACTCCAGTTGCCGAGTCGACGTACCGATGTGACGATCACTTCGATCTCTCTCCACTGAATGAAGCAGTTACGCCGAATGAGACCTTTGGACTCATCGTCATCGAGCGTGGTGGTGCTGCCATTGGACGACTCGTTGGAGAGCGCATTATCCCGATTCGGACGTTCGAAAGCCAAGTGATGGGTAAATCCAGGGCAGGTGGACAATCTGCCCAGCGGTTCGAGCGCGATCGCGAACGACAAGTCCACGAGTTCTTCCAACAGGTCGGTGATATCGCTACCGACGCGTTCACTGGTGACGAGGGAACGGTCACTGGGCTTGTCGTTGGGGGAACACTTGCGACTGCGAAGCGGTTCGTCTCCGACGGCTACCTCGATCATCGGTTACGCAACCGTCTGCTCGGAACATACTCGGTTGAGTACGCGACCGTGCAAGGGTTGGACCAGCTTGTCAAGAAAGCAGATAAGCAACTGCTCGATGCCGAACAGCGGAAGGCCACAAGCGGCTTGATGAGTTCTACTCACGGCTTCGAGATGGCGATCTGGTTGCGTATGGATCCGATGATGTAGAGCGAGTACTTGAGTTCGGAGCGGTCGAATCGGTACTCATCGGATCGACAGTGCCACGAGACCAACGAGAAAAGTTGGAAGCAGCTGTCGAACAACAGGGTGGTGACGGGTATGTGGTCGCCAGTGACACCGAACGTGGATCGCAATTCGTGACTGCCTTCAGTGGTGTTGGAGCGCTACTTCGGTTCCCGGTAAAGTAAGGTGACCAGGCGAGTTCTAACCTCTTGGTTTTGAGATATGAACGAAAACCTTTGCCGGAGGTGAATCGATTCTAAGCGTGCCTTGGTAGCTCAGGCTGGCAAAGCAACTCCTTTGTAAGGAGTCGGTCGAGAGTTCAAATCTCTCCCGAGGCTTTCCGTTACGGTTTGGGCACTCGCATGTGAGAAACAAATTTCCTGAGATTGCTCGAAGTTAGTATATACTACTAACGATAGCATTTCTTAGTCGGTGTACTGTCTCCCTCGTCGTCGTTTTGCACGGTCGTTTCGGCTTTAACGTTCGTCATTTGTTTTAGGCAGATCTCAAGGGAAATCTGAGGTAGAAAAACATCTTTATTAGAATCCTTAGAGGAAATAGAGGATCTGATCTGGCAGCTCATGTGTACGATCGGACGACTCTTGTGGGACTGTAGGTTTCAATCCGACCGATGGGTTGCAAACCGATCCAAGTGGATGGCGTTCACTGTATTGCGTTCTGATACTGCTCTTGCGTTATAGTGTATCGGTGAGCATTTGCAATGTGCCGTTGTGTGGGCGGAAATTCCGAAAGAGCCCATCATACTGGCCATCGTATCGATCGATGTACTTTTCAATTGCACGCTGCGACCGCTGGTTTTCCTCGAGTGTGAAGACTGCAAGGAGGTCAAGATCGAGAGTTTCGAACACGAGTTCCGTAAGTACTGCCGCTCGCTCTTCAGAAAGCCCACGCCCCCAGTGGACATCTATTCCAGTTATTCCGACTATGGCAGGTTCTGAAGAGCCAGGTATACGGAGTATGTAGCAAAAATCTTCTTTGACTTCCCAGTTTGCTTCTGCCTCCTCGAGAAGGTCGTGCGTTTCCTTCGGTGTCGTATGTGGATCCCACGGAAGGTATTCTGTTACTTCCTCAATTCCGGGGTCGCTTGACCAGATTTCGTATAAGTCAAACAGATCAATTGTCTCGTGAGTGAGTCGTTCGAAGATGAGGTGGTCAGTCTCGATTCGTTCAGGGATCATAGCCTTATTTGATAGTGAATTACCAAGTATCTAAGGTTGCAATTGATATGAGTGAGTACGACGAGACCCGATTGCGAAGAAGGCAAATAACGATGATAGTATCAGAAAACTATAAGTGACCTAACCAAGCACTATTGTCTATGGTGTCTACTTCCCACTCTCGTTCTCGCCCACACCGTTGGGAAGTAGACAGTATTGCTGCTGTGAGCTGTCGGACATAACTTGGGAGAACTCACCCGCAATGCTCCCTCGCTTCCTCGCTTGTATTGGCTGAGAGCCATCATTCCACAAATCACCCCAACTTCGACGTATGCAGTACACTGAACGCAATACACCGAATCAACCCATAGACGACCAGTATCAACGTGGAGTGTTCCAGTGATACCCTATGCTTGATATTGCACTCTTCCGGGACGCACCAGACACGATCAAAGCAAGTGAAAAACAACGAGGCAAGGATCCCGGTCGTGTCGACACCGTTCGCGAACTCGATTAACAGTGGCGGGAGACACACCATCGATTGGACGGTCTTCGTCACGAGAAAAACAACCTAACAGATGAAATTGGAGCGAAGAAACAAGCCGGAGAGGATGCGTCCGATGTGATCGAACGAGTAGCAGAGTTGAACTCGACAATCGACGATTTCGAGGAACAAGAAGCAATACTCCGGTCGGAACGAAACGACCTCCGGTATGAGATTGGGAATCTCGTGCACGAATCGGTTTCCGAAGGTGCGAATGAAGTTCACTAGTCACGTACTGAGTATGGGAATTTACGTCCCATTCAAAGTCGAGATACCGGATTAGAACCTGACTCCGGAAAACTTCCAATTCAAAAATTGATGGTATAGATACGGTATAAGTGGCTAAATTGGCCACTATCTGCATCTTGACCAAGGTAATGAAATAAATCGGTTAAAGTATTTAATAATTAGATTCCAGTGGATGAGAGATATTTATTTATGCAAATAGACTGTTTCTGACTTCCAGAAATAGTGTATATTATGTACAATATCATAGAGAGGTTTAAAAAGACGTTTTGTAAATGAGATCCACAATATACAATTAGATATCCAAATCAACCGTAGGATTATGATAGGATTAGAAGTTTATTCCCGTATTAATATATAATAGGAGATAACTGATAGAGATGAAAATCGCTATCTTATCAATAGAACAGATCCCAAAGTATGAGCGATAAAACAGGTTCTTACGTCAAAAAACATTTTAAATAATCAGAAATTTTCCTGATGACCAGTAATAGTCTTGTACTTTAGATACAATATATAGAAGTTGTAAAAGTGTTATTTTCTATTGGCAATGGTAAGTGATACGGGGATCGCTTGTAACGGGTAGCTACATAACGGGTTTCGGGTTCTGATTATTCTTACCGTCTCGTCGTAGCTGTCAAGATCAACCTCCTGAGGAGTAGAAAGAACTTATATACTATCGCACGATGGTCATTGACATGGACTATATTTCTTCCAAAATCGCAAAAAGGTGGGAACGGTGACCGCTTACACTACCTCGGAGGAGTATCTCCCCGAGGATCCTAATGGGGAGGTGACTTTACAAGTCACAGATGGGGACACGAAAGAAATCTTCACAACACGAGCGCATATTGCACAAGATCCAGAAGAACTCGCCGATCCAGAGCCTCTTACCATCGTTCGAGGTCCACATGAGAGTGTCGAAGAGGAGTGGTTCATCGAGATTTTAGAAGCGGAAATCGATGAGATTGAAATCGACCAAGAAGTATTGAGTGAGTGCATTAAGCAAAGTCAGGAAAATTCAAATGTTGTCAACGCCCGATCGGATGAGCTTCGAGCGCTATTGCTCTATTTAGTCGAAACAGGTAGATACAACTCCGTCTCGGAAGCTGTCCGAGGTTTGTTAGAGGATCACCTAGCGGACAACTATCCGGATCTCGTGAAAGAATACGTCGACATCCGTACAGAGCTTGAGCGAGAAGAATTGTCATCTCAATTAGGAGGCGACAGAAACAAATGAGCGCAGATAGTTTCCGTGACTATCTCTCCCTCCTTGATACCACAAACGAGATGACGAGGATCTCCCAACCGGTGTCGTGGAATCTTGAGGCGAGCGCACTGACAATGATGGCAAATCTCACTGATGCCGAGATTCCGATTTTTGAGGCCATCGATGATCGAGAGTCAAGCGATGCACGGCTTGTTGGCGATCCATATCGTGGTCCAAGAGGCCGTCCATGGGACCGGGTAGCTGTCGCACTCGATTTGCCGACGGGACTAACCGGTGATCAGTACTACAAGACAGTTGTCGATCGTCTTCGATCACCGATTCCACCCACCACTGTTGATAGTGAATCAGCCCCTTGCAAGGAGGTCGTACGGACAGACTCTGAAGTCGACCTCTTTGACTTTCCATGGCCATATATTCACGAAGGTGATGGGGGACGCTATTCGAATCTACATACCGCGATTACAACCGATCCTGATTCGGAATGGACAGACTGGTCATACCACCGTGCGATGATCCATTCTCAAAAGAAAGCAAGTATTCTTCTCCTTGCTGGTGAACAAACGCCAAATCTCTATTATTACAAGTATGAACGACGCAACGAACCCATGCCAATCGCAATTGCTCTCGGATCAGAACCAGCGGTGTATTTCTCATCGGTGATGTGGATTCCAACTGGCCGTGACGAAGCAGACTTTGCAGGCGCGTTAAAACAGGAACCAGTTGAGCTCGTCAAATGTGAAACCAATGACCTCCGTGTCCCCGCCAGCGCAGAAGTCATCATCGAGGGGTCGGTGCAACCTGAAGAACGGTTAGACGAAGGACCGTTTGGAGATTATTTCGGATATATGAACGGTCCTCGACGATCAATGCCTGTATTGGAAGTCGACGCTATCACACACCGTAAACAACCGTATATCCCGTTTTGCGTGGAAGGGGCCGGTGTTGGTCATACACACAACTCAAGCTCAACGATGGAAGTGAGTTGTGTTGGGCCCGATGCAACGCTTGGGCTTCGAGCTGCGGGATTTGATGTGGAAAAATGTGTTCCCTGGCGATTCACTCCACGTACAGCGTATACCGTTTCCACTGAAAATCCACGGCCGGGCTATCTCCATGAACTCGCAAATTTCATCTTCACGACCTGGGGAATGCTCCACATCGACTTCTTTGTCTTCGTTGATTCTGACGTCGATCCACTAAATCAGCGTGCTGTTCTCGAAGCTATTGCTATTAATGCAGATCCAAATCAAGACTTCCACCAATTCGGAGTAGAAACAATGCCAAAGGTGCCGCTAAACATCTACCAAACACCTGAAGAAAAAGGAAACATCGAAACAGGAACTTCGAAGACGAAGACGGCAAAAGCATATATCGATGCTACCAGCGATCCTTCACAACCAACGTTACCGTATCTCGACGATGATCAGATCATAGATGAGGCACGAGAAACACTTAGCGAGGCAGGATTAGCGTTCAAAGCTGTATCCCCTCCGGAGACCTCACGATGAACGTTCGAAACCTAATTTCGATGCTCGAAGCAGAGGACGATCTTCTTCACATCGAACAGTCTGTTCACTGGGCCAATCAAGCACCGGCGATTGGGGCAGAAGCAGCAAAGGAAAACGGATCAGCAGTCCTTTTCGAAGAAGTCCCAGGAAAGACACGGTTGATGAGTGGCGTGTACGGCGGACCAGATCAAATGCTCCCAAGAAATCGAACCCCATGGTCACGACTCGCAATGGGGGTCGGATTGGATAATGATATACCGTATGATCAGTTCGCTCACTGGCTTACGAAGACACCAACCAACAATTCATTGCCCGACACCGAGTCTCTCAAGGCAAAGTCAGTGGATGTCGACCTTTACTCGCTTGGGTTACCGACACTTTCGGACGAAGCACCAACAATCACCCTTGGACTGTGTGCAGTAACTATAGACGAAAAAACGGAGTGGGCGCCAATCCACGCGTGCGTGGAGAGCCATGATAGTCTAATCGCCTCAATTCCTGCAGCACTCGAAAAGCAACTGCCTCACGGCACCGACGTTACTATTGCACTTGGCGTGCCCACCGCATGCCTCATCGCTGCGAAATTATCGTGGATGGGTGAGACAAAAACGGGGAATACCCTCGAAATGGCACGAGCATATAGCGATATAGCATTCGCCGATGAGCATGGTGACCTCATTCCTGCGAGTGCTGAGGGGGTCATTAGCGGAACAGTTGGTGAAATAACTGACCATCAACTACGCCCCAGAGAGGGATGGGAGAAAGCGATCGAAACTACGACGCTGAAAATTCGCGTTACCGATCTTGCGCTCCGTGAGAAAGCAATACTCCCCTTTTCACCGCTTGGCGCCCCTCTCGCAGACGATATTCATCTGGCAAGCATCGTAGAGTCAGTTCGTTTACTACGTCGACTGAATAACTACTGGGGAGTAAGTCCTGTAGAATGGATTCACCTACCAGCGGAAACACACCTTGGTATGTGTCTTGTAGCAACAGAGATTCTCTATGCAGGATTTGAATGGCAACTTGCTAATACCCTCTTTGCGTTTTCACGGTTGTTCGACAAAGTGCTCATTCTCGACGAAGATACACCTCCTGGAAACCTAGCGAGAGCATTTGACGATATGTGGATCAAAGCACATCCGTCTCATGACTGGGAATTCAGTGAACCACAAGCACCTGCCGCGACAGCAACTGCATACCGAAGTGATGGGACGACGGGATCAAGATTGTTTATTGACGCAACTTGGGATCCCCGATGGGATGACGAGTTCATCGCACCGCGGGTAGATTTCGAATCTTCGTATCCAGAAGACATTAGAGCGTTCGTACTCGATACCTGGGATGAGATGGGATTTTCAACGGATCCAGGAGGGCAATGACAGATGGAACGAATCGGTGTTGGAACGGGAAACCCTGAGGGAACGAATAGCTCATATGTCTTCCCAAAGCGCGAGGTGGTAATAGATCCAGGTCCACCCGGTGATACCCCGTGGCAACAGTTGAAAGACGGCCTTGCTAATGTCAGTTTGCAACCGACAGACGTCTCAACAATATTTGTCACTCATTGGCATATTGATCACGCTGGACTCGCTCCTCGGCTAGCCAAGGAAGCCAATGCTGACATTGCTATGCATAAAGCGGATGCACAACTCGTTGCAGAATATAGGGATGAACGAGAGCGCCGGCTTAACCGTGACATGCAGAGTCTTGAGCAGTGGGGAGTTCCAGAGGATATCATCCAGTCGGTGCGAAATCAAGATACACCTTCACCTCTTCCAGACCAAATTCCCGTTCGACAACTATCCGATGGGGACCAATTCAACGGGTTAGAGGTGATTCATACTCCAGGTCATACTAGTGGACACGCATCGGTGACAGTTGATGGGCAACTATTCGTTGGTGATGCTGTCCTCCCAACTTATACTCCGAATGTTGGTGGTAGCGATACACGAACTACACAACCCCTCCAAACATATTATCAGACACTCGAACGGCTCCGAACACGTGAAGAAATCGCTTATCCAGGACATGGGAAGAATGTCTCTCTTGGGGATCGGATTGACGAAATATTCGCCCACCACAAGAAACGATCAGAGCAAGTTTTAAGCCTTGTTCAGAAACGGGGTCCGGTGACTCCATGGGAAATCGCAACTATTCTCTTTGGCGAGATGAGTGGAATTCACGTTAAGCTCGGCGCTGGAGAAGCAGCTGCTCATCTTACCGCCTTAGCCGAAAAAGGAGATATTGATCTCGCTGCAGAGAATCCATATTCGTTCTCCTAACAAAGGTAGAAAACGGCAGTACTATGGTTCAACCGGACTGAATTTGACACCGTACCGGGGGACGCCTTCTTGTGAATAGATTCGCCGAATTAGCGCCTGAGCATTGTCACCAACAGCAACCGTAGCAGGATCAGTGTCCGTGAGCTGTGCTGGCAGTGTAATGCTATCTCCTTCTGCGAAACCAACTTCGACAATTGCAACCCCATATTCCCCATTTCGCCGCTGTTGTTCAGTAAACTCAGGTGGTGCCCCTCCTTGTCCAATGACCGTCACTGCTCGAACAGTACCTTCACGTGGGAGTTCGACCTGCTCGAATTCAACGCTACAGTGGCACTCTGGACAAGTTCCTTCCGGTGGAAACGCAAGCCCAGAACATTCTGGACATCGACCAGCTACAAGGCGATACCGTTGGTCGAGCGTTCGTCGCCATGAGGGAAGGCTAACGTGAGCACCCCCTCCAGAGACGTCGACAATTCCAATGTACCCCCGGTTTCGGAGATACCTCGAGTAAGAGATCTCTTCAGTATGGGATTTTTGCTCCCACTCATTGTCGATAGCTCCGCGGAACAGCATTGCAGTGACGCCACCACCACTCCCGAAAAATATGGCGAGAGTTCTCTCATCACCATCAATTGCAGAGAAACTCTCAGTCAGTGCGAGTGGTACACCGGCAGCACCAACATCGCCAAATTGATTCGCAATAATACCTCTACTTAGGGCTGTTTCGTCGATCGAGATACCACTCGTAATTTGAGAGGGAAAACGAGCATTGGGCTGATGAACCGCTGCTGCAGCTACGTTGCCAGGATCGTTATCGAATTGCGAGACGGCTTCTGTTACACACCGTTTGATCTCACTACGTTCATACGATGTTATCTCAAGCTCCTCGACTGATTCAGTACCTTGTTCACGATACCGAATGCCAGGAAGTTCATCGACAACAGTAGCTGTTTCGAGGTGCTCCACCTGTGCTGAGTCTGTGATGAGAAATGCCGCAGCACCGGCTCCGAACGGATGATCGATATCCGCTGGATCGCCGCGTGGTGCGTCTGCTGCAACGACGAGCGCAACTCCATCGGTTTGGAGCGCTGTGGATAGAGCTGATGCTCCCGAACGAGTACTTTGAGTAAACGTTCGTGTTGAAATAGTCTCGGAAAAGCCCAGCATATGAACGAACCGGGGGACAAGCTCTTCCTCTTCAAGAGGAGGAGAGGTCGTCGCAAAATGGACAGATGAGACAGTCTCAACATCAATCGAACTGTGATCAATTGCAGATTCAGCTGCGGCGACAGCCATTGTCAATACGTCCTCGTCCGCTGTTGGAACGCGCTTTGTCTTGATACCAGAACCATTGTATTGGCCCCACGAATCAGCGACGGTTTCGGAACTGATCTGGTAGCGAGGGAGATATCGGCCTACGGCTGTGATTCCTCTCATATTGCGTCCTCCTGCATTCGTTCAAAGACATGAACTGTCGCACTTCCCCCACTCCCTCCAACATTGTGAGCGAGCCCATAGCATGGCTCTTGGACTTGCGTGTGTGCCTCACCGCGGAGTTGTTCGAAGATCTCTACGATCTGGCCAGTACCAGTTGCACCAATGGGATGGCCTTTCGATTTTAGCCCCCCGCTTGTATTGACTGGCAATCGCCCAGTGGGATGCGTTACTTCTTCACGAAGGAGTCGTCCTCCCTCGCCACGGTCACAGAAGCCTAGATCTTCATACGCCATAATTTCTGCAATGGCAAAGCAGTCGTGAACCTCTGCAAGATCGATGTCATCAGGAGCAATTCCAGCATCATCGTATGCGCGTTCTGCCGCACGCCTGCTCGCGGGGATGTCTGTAAACGTATCCCGTTGGAACAGGCCAACTCGATCGCTCGAAGCACCCATACCTGAAACACGAACTGAAGCTTCATCGAGTTCGTTTGCTACCTCCTCGTTTGCAACCAGTACGGCACTTGCGCCGTCGGTCGTTGGGCAGCAGTGATACAGATTAAGTGGATCAGCGACGGTCGGCGCTCCCATAGCGTCTTCCAAGGTACACTCGAATCCCAGCTGCGCATTCGGATTTGCTGCTCCATTCCGATGGTTCTTGACTGCAACGCGTGAGAGATCCTCAATAGTTGTTCCATGCGCAGCCATGTGTACACTTGCCATCTGTGCATATACGCCAGCAAATGTTGTGCCAGAAAGACGTTCCCACTCAGTCTCGCCACTGACTCCGAGCCACCATTTTGTATGGTCTGAGCTCATATCGGTCATAATCTCGTATCCTCCTGCCAATACGAGATCTGCGATACCAGCTCGAACAGCGGTCACAGCATTTCTAAACGCATAGCCGCTGGCAGCGCAGGCATTCTCGACGCGTGTTGTTGGGATCCCATGAAGTCCGATATGTTCAGTAACCGCTGGACCGCTCAGACCAAGTTGTCGTCCACCTACTCCGAGCGTTCCAATAAACGCCTCATCAATACGATTTCGATCGATACCAGTACCGACGCTTGCAAGCGCACGATCAAATGCGGTTGCAAACAAGGATCGATAGCTCTCATTGGGGAAGGAGCCAAACGGTGATTGGCCTGCCCCGATAACATATGCCTCCGTCACACTCGTCTAAGGGGGATGAAAGGTAAAAAATATACTGGATAATCGCCCTGTTACAGTTGGTCACACAGGTTGATAATTAGATGGCATCTTGTTGAACACTGGTGGAAACGGGCAGTACTTGTCGATCGGATGGAATACTGTGTTTGTAAAAAAGCGAACAAGCGAACTTGGTCTTGAAGGATATATATCTGGAACCACAAGTGACTATAGAATCGAAGATCACCCGGTTCGGGTAGCGGCGCAGGTGCAGCTTTAGCATCACATCCTGACGTTGACTATGTTGCCTTCACTGGAAGTACCGGTGTCGGCAAAGGCGTGATGGAAAATGCAGCAGAAAACGTGACCGGAGTAACGCTCGAACTTGGTGGCAAAGGACCGAATATCGTGTTCTCGGATGCTGATTTCGAAGCTGCTGCAAAAGGCGTTCACAACGGGATTTTCATGAATGCGGGACAAATGTGCTGGGCAGGCTCGCGCTTGATTGTTCACGAGGATATCCATGACGAATTAGTCGATATTGTAGCGACCCGGGCAGAGGGAACGCCGCTCGGAAGCGGTATCGATGATGACGCTCGAATGGGTCCCGTTGTCAGCGATGACCAGCGCCAAGAAATCCTCGGATATATCGAAATTGGAAAGAAAGAAGGTGCAACACTTGTCACTGGCGGCGATGTTCCAGTCGAGAAAGAGCGGGGCTTTTTCGTCGAGCCAACCGTGTTCGATGATGTCACAAACGATATGACCATCGCTCGTGAGGAGATTTTCGGCCCAGTCCTCTCGGTAATAACGTTCGAAGATGAAAAAGAGGCACTTGAGATCGCGAACGATTCACCATACGGACTTCTGGCCGGGATCTGGACGTCTGATTTGACCCGCGCTCACACAGTCGCAGAGTATCTTGACTATGGGATGATAAGCGTCAATGAATATCCGGTGACGTTCCCACAGACTCCGTTTGGTGGATACAAGGAGAGTGGCTATGGTCGTGAACAAGGTCGTGAGGCAATCCACGAGTACACGCAGGTGAAAAATATCAACGTCAATCTCGGGTAAGCTAAAATCACACTTGAAAATCTTATTCTGAAAGGTGAGGTTTTATCCGCTGTACTGTACTATAGACGCGTATGGCTCTCATCGAGAGTGCATTATCAGCAGAGAACCGAGAGATACGTGCCCGAGCAGCGGAGTTTGCAACGGACGTCGTTGCCCCACGCGCAGAAGAGATTGAGGTGACTGACGAGTTCCCACGAGACGTGATGGAAGTCGCTGGAGACTACGACCTGCTTGGGATACTGTTACCGGAAGAATACGGCGGGTTGGACTCAGATTTCGTGTCATACTGCCTTGCTGTCGAAGAGATTGCCCAAGAGAGTGGTGCTGTTGCAGAGAGCATTCAGGGGCACACATTCGCCGCAGTCCCCATCGCGCAGTTTGGAACGGAACAACAATGCGACGAATATCTTCCTTCGATGATTGAAGGCGACACGATGGGGGCAATGCTATTGACCGAGCCAGGAGCAGGGAGCTCTCCATCTGAACTCTCCACTACTGCGGAAACACATGCCGGTGACTACATCATTTCCGGTGAGAAGGCGTTCGGGACAAACGCAGGGGTTGCTGACCTTCATCTCGTCGTTGCTCGTGTCCAACCGTCTCCCGATGACTCACACGGTGTGAGCGTCTTTCTCGTCCCGGGGACCAACAAAACATCCGGGTTCACATTCGATCGAACAGAATTCATGGGGATGCGTGGTCATGTGACGGGTGATTCGACGCTTGAAGGCGTTGTGGTACCGGACGATGGGCTCCTTGGCGAGATCGGGCAGGGCTTCCGTATTGCAATGGGAACAATAGATATGGCCCGAACAGGGCTCGGTGCCATTGGGAATGGAATTGCCAATGCAGCATTTGATCACGCAGTCGAGTATGCTGGTGAGCGTGAACAGGGTGGTCAACCTGTCGGGAGCTATCAGGCCGTTCAGGTTCTTATTGCCGAGATGGATGCTCGGCTCGACAGTGCTCGGCACCTTGTGTATAATTCCGCTGCAACGATCGCTTATGAATCGGGCGATACACGAACGTCGAGTAAGGCAAAATTCGTCGCTAGCGACGTCGCTGAGTTTGTCACGCGAAATGCCATGCAGGTTCATGGCGGGAAGGGCTACAGAAAGGATCTTCCACTTGAGCGCTATTATCGCGATGCGAAGATCCTTAGCATCATCGGAGGAACGACGGAAATCCAAAAGACGACTGTCGCTAGTGCCGCGCTTGGGCTTTAATGGTAAGCTAAAGGGATTCCGAGATGATGGTCCCTCTTACTTCCACAAAGGGCTACGACACTGGAGTAGGAATCGCGATTGTCATATTATTCTTTTTGATCTATGATTTTAGTGAGAATACTATCGAACGCCTACTCAGTGAATAATACGGTGTCTTAGCGTCCGATCGCGAGAAGAGGGACAAACACCCCAGGATAAGCTAGCTCTCCAATTATTCGCCAGTCGGAGAGCAGTTACTGAGCTACGATGTCCGGGAGCTTTTGACGGTATTTGATTGATGGATGATTACTGGGGTATTTGACTTCGTGGGATCACTGACTTAGCGTTCGGATTCAACCTGGGAAAGTTTCTTAACTTCTTTGTCACCGAGTTCAGCACCAACGAAATCCGGGTCGCGTTTTTCGAGGAATGCGGCAATTCCTTCTTTTGCACCCGGGGTGTCAAAGAGTTGGTTCTGGAGTTCGCGCTCGTGCGCTAGTGCGTCCCAGAGGGACAACTCCATACCTTCGTTGACAGCCAGCTTGTCGAATCCAACTGCCTTGTTCGGGAGTTGAGCGACCTCCTGCGCAAATTCGAGTGCTTCTTTTTCTGCGTCGCCTGCCGGAACCAATTCATCGAATAGTCCGATTTCGTGGCCTTCTTCTGGATTGAGTGTTTCACCACTGATCATCATTTTCAGCGCTTTCGAGCGACCAACATAGCGGGGAAGGAGTTGCGTACCTGCCTCTCCGGGGATAAGTCCGAGATCAACTTCGGGTACACCGATGTTGTACTCCTCATCGTTACCGATGTATCGCAAGTCGCATGCAAGTGCGAACTCGAGACCGCCACCCATACAGTGGCCATCAACGGCAGCGATGAACAGCGTGTCCGTCGTTCGCATCTTCATGATCGTCTCTTTGCTCGTCTGGCTCGCCTTCCCAATGTGGCTGGCACTTTCGTCCTGGAGCACATTAATGTCGAACCCGGTCGAGAAGAACCGGTCGTTCCCGCTGGCAAGAACGGCAACACGAACCGTTTCGTCGAATCGAACACTTTCAACAGCCGACTGCAACTCGATAATCATATCGAGGTCGTGTGCGTTTGCCGGCGGGCGGTCGATACGAAGGATACCAACGTGGCCATCCATTTCTGTGCTAAAGTTTTCTAGCTCTAAGTCTTCGAATGACTCCATACAATTATGCAGTTAACGCCCACCCACATATAGGTTTGGAAGGAAGATTGATGATGATTTCCAGTTCAAAAGATTAGCATCGAGGTGAGACAGCGAACAGGGCTCACTTGAGGGAAATCCAACCACGGTATGCGATCAACAACTCGGGATCTGAGTCGAAAATAGTACATCGGGAAACAATAACCCTGGGTCGACTAGTAGTGAGCATTATCAATTATCAAATGTAGAGGATGAATTCGAAGTAAAAGTGACAATATGTTACGTGCGCACGTGAGATTGGATGGGGGGTGTTGCGTTGTGTTATCGATTCGTATCCGGGCGCTTGCCGTCATACTTGAGCCGTTCAAACATCGTTTGGCAGTTTTTACAGTAGTACTGGGCTTTCGAGATCTCGGACCCAAACGCGGACTCTTGTTTGACGTCAGTTGACATACAGAAGGGGCAGGTCGGGGTGAACTCCTCCTGCGCCGTGGGGTCATTCATGATGCTCATTGCATGGCGAACTCATTATTTTGTTCCCCAGTTAGCGATTCGATAACGGACAAAGCGATCGCGTCGCTTCCCACGCGTCGTCGGGTCGAATCCCAATCATCTTGGGATGGACTCGTACTGTCGATAGCTGCAATCGACACTGCGGTATCGTTGAAAAGGTCTTCATAGTGTGAGAGGATGGCAGTCCGAAGTTCCACAGCAGACCGGTCAACAAACCCATTCTGTACCAGGGGATCTTGCTTATTAGTATACGACTCCGGACCAATGAACGATAAGACTGCTGGCAGTGTTTGTTCCAGGGCTTCTTGAAGTTCATCGGGTTGGCTCTCTGCAAGCGTCGTTAGACGCGCATCGTGGTAGTCGAGATGGAAGTATTCGTCTTCTCCAATCTTTTTGACGAGCCCGTTGAAATCATCTACGGTGATTGATTCGAGCATATACCATGCTGCGCGATCGGTAGTTGCAACGGCCACGATATACTCGAGCCAGGTTTCGTTCGATGAATCCAACGGTGGAGCGTTCTGAAATTCCTCTGGTTCACGAGCTCCTTCGAGCCAGTCAGAGTCTCGCCCTTGCTGTTCAAGCAGACGCATCAACTGTCGAATGTGCCCTGCTTCATCCTGGGCAGCACTGGCACCACCGATATTGTCCTCAAGAGACGGTCCCGCCAACATCCACTCGGCATAGCGGTGGGACAACAGGAGCTTCGTATCGGTGATTGATTGAACGTACTCCAGTGCTTCTGTAGACCATTCACTCACAGCTCTCCCTCCGGGGTTGGTATATCATGCTCGCCGGTAACCTCCAAGAGGTTCTCTTCCGCGACGACTGCCATGTAGTTCCAGTCCTCTTCATTGAACGTTGTTCTAGCGTACGATTTTGCCAAGCGACCGTTATCCGCTTCAACCCGACCAACGTGAATAATCTCGTCTCCTGGTTTGATCTGTGCAAACACTTCGTATCTCATAGACTGATTCCGGCGTTCCGCATTTTTTCTTGGACTTCTGGTTCGAGCATGTCTTTCGACCACACGGGATCCCAGACGATATCTATCGTAACGGATTCGACCCCTTCGACTGGACGAAGGATACTCTTGATATCAGTCTGGATGAACTCGTATGCCGGACAACCCATACAGGGGAACGTCATCTCGACTGTGACGTCACCATCTCTTTCGTTGACTTCGTAGATCATCCCCATCTCAACCAGACTAACCGGAATATGTGGATCGGGAATCTCGTCAATCAACGTCCAGAGTTCCTGCTCGAACGACGATGTTTCCGCATCTGGCCCAAGCGTGAATTCGTCAGTATTCGTCGGTGCGGTGTTTGTGCTCATGTGAGTGCCTCCAACTTCCCGGACTGGATCATATTGACGTACTTTTCGTTTGCTGGCCCACGAGACCGCCAGCGGTCGATGACATCAGACCACGAAATTGGCTCGTCAAACAGCCATTGTTTGTTTTCCTCGTCAAAGGCAACCGGAAAGTCGTACTCGAGGACGTATCTGCCTGCTTCATCGTCATAATGCGCTGGAACCTCGAGATCGAGTTCATTGCACAATGGAACCGTTCGTTCCATCCATGCTTGGCGGAGTTCGTCGTTGGTTAAGCCCTTGATTTGATAATCGATTTGATCGCTATGCTTTTTCTTGTCATCCGGGAGTCCAAACCATTCGATAGCGATCGGGAACATCCAGTCGACTGCTGACTGAAGTTTTTGTTTCGTCTTGTCGTTTTTCGTCGCAAGCCGGCGCATCCACGTTTCACCATGTCGGAGGTGGAATTGTTCTTCTTTGCTCACCTTGGTGAGGGCACGCTTCCACGGTGCATACGAGGTATTTTCGTGGATATCGCTGAGGAGCACGATCCCTGCTCGGTCAAACATCCCGTGTGCGGACACGAGTTCTGCGAAATTATCGATGTATTGGTCGAAGCCGTACGTATTGCGAAACTCATGGGGTTCGCGTCCGTAGACGAGCTCTTCACGGCTCATTCCGAGATCCTCGAGTAATCGGTAGGCGATATGACCATGGCCGAGCTCGTCCTGAATCACACTCACACAGGAGGTTCGAGCATTCAAACTCGGCGCATTCAATGACTGCTCGTAGTAGGCGGGAGCACTCATCAGTTCCGTGTCTCCGGACACTTTGAGGATCGTGATCAGCGCATCTCGATAACCATCCGTCATTTCGTCTGTCGATTCAATCATTCGGCCATTTTGCAGTTCTTCCTTGAACTGCCGTTCGCTAACCATCGTGATTACCTCGTATTCCCATTATTTACGGTAACATATAATACTTGCCATGCCATAGCATATTTCGACATATTTCTGTTCGACAATACATTTTTGAAGGAATGAGATGACGATCACAGTATGGTATCTGCTTCCCGGTCACCACCAAGTGGCACCATTGATACGCATGTTCACATGAATCCGTTCTGGTGGCTCAAAGACGGTGCACGAGCCACACTTAAAGAACACTCATCTAATTTCGAGCAAAAACCCACACTCGCCCGCAATCCGGACGAGTTTGTCGCGTATCTCGATTCACAGGATATCGCAATGGCAGCGACGATCAATTACGTCGCTCCAGGAATGGGCTATACGCATGCCGTGAACGAATGGGCTGCTGACTACCGCGATTTACATCTCGATCGGATTCTAGTATAAGGTGGATTCGACCCCCGGTTGACGGATGATCCGGACACAACGGTTGAACGTGCAACCGAGGATCTGGCATTGGATGGCATCAAAATCCATCTACCACAAGGCATCAACGCAAACGATTACCGCGAGGATCCAGATACACGCGGCCTCGCTGGGCTGCGAGTTCTCTATGAACGCTGTGAACAGGCTGGCATCCCGATAATGATACACACTGGAACCAGCATCATTCCAGACGCCCGTTCTCGATGTGCTGACCCGATGCCGATCGACGATATTGCAGTTGATTTCCCCAATCTTCCGATTGTGATGGCACATGGTGGGCGGCCAATGTATACGGATGAGGCGTGGTTTCTCCTATATCGCCATGAAAACGTGTTTCTCGACATCTCTTCGTTCCCTCCACAGAACTTGTTCGAGTATTTCCCTGAGATCAACCGTGTTGCAGACCGCGTCCTGTTCGGGAGCGATTGGCTAGGACAAATGGTTCCCGATATCGGAACCAATATCGAGGCGATTCAAAACCTCGAGCTGCCACAACATACTATCGATGCAATTCTGCGCGGCAATGCAGATCGACTATATGACCTATGAATGATCCCGCCCTGTTCAGCACCGTTTTGCATTGTCTGTGAGGGAGGAGTGTAACGCCTCATTTTACGCTTCGGTTTGAGGGGGATAACTTATTTACCCCACGTGTTCGATTTCATATTCATGGATGTAACAACCAGACATGCAGATGCTGAAGATGGTACAGCACTTCTCGACCTCTGGCACGGCTTTACCGACCATCTCTCGGAATACGATGATCGATATCGTCACAAGGAGAACGCAGACGAACGATGGCTCACCTACTTCGAGAATCAGTTAGTCGATTCGAAATACGGAACCGTCGTCGTTGCAGAATCTGACGATGAGCTTGTTGGTGTCGTCGAAGCCAGAATCATGGGCAACCACCCCATCTTCCGTCTCGAAGACCATGGCTATGTCAACGGTCTCTATGTGATTGAACCCTATCGGGATGAAGGGGTTGCAAAAGCAATGCTCGAGACTGCGGTGGAGTGGTTTCGCGCCTCGCCTCGGCATGTGAACTTCTATCGGATCAATGCGATCGAGGGCGATGAGATAGCACAAGAGACGTATGAAGCGCTTGGGTTCACGCCTGTCGAACACGTCTATGAAAAGCAACTGGAGTAATTATGGTAGAGAAACATGAAGTAGAATTCATTAACGAAGAGACCACCATCGAGGTTTCCGAGAACCAATCAATTCTGGAGGCCGCAGAGGAATCGGGCCTCGATCTCCCCTATCAGTGCCGCATGGGCGTTTGTGGTGTCTGTTCTGGGCTCGTCATTCAGGGCGAAGTTGATCAGACTGAAGCAATGTTTCTCTCTGACTCGGAGCAAGAAGAAGGATATGTGCTTACCTGCGTCGCTAAACCACGTTCCGATGTGAAAATAGAGACGAATACCGGTCCGTAGCAGCCTCATACGTAGAAAGTTTTGGTTTTTAGGTATCGTGGTGGAGAGGAGAGATTATGGCATATCCCTGTTTACAAAAAGTGTAAACATCAACTAAGGGCGTGATACTTTGTTTTGAGGGAGTTCCAAAGGCAGACATCCATTACATCATTAGTTTTGTAATGACAATATCGCAGTTCCATTACAAATCTAAGGCTGTAATTCAGAACAGTGGTAGAACCATTACAGAGAGGGGAGTGTGAAGAAGTGGTAAGTCGAAGTCCTTAGGAATAAGAAGATCCTTCCTTATTGAACACAATTTGCGTAAACAAGCTTGTAATCAAGGACTGTAAACACCAATGGGACCTTCAAAATCGGTACTATCCAGGTGTTTGAGAACGAACTACGGATGCTCTATTCGAAGAGTAAAATGGAACCGTGGAGTCGCTACTTCACTCAGACTGGATTTTCAGCGTGATCCTGTTCCTGTTCTCGGAGTTTTATTCGCTGTATCTTTCCCGTTTCAGTTCGGGGAAGTTTATCAACGAATTCGATTTCGCGGGGGTACTTGTACGGCGCTAACGTTTTCTTGACCGAATTTTGCAATTCGTCTATAAGGCCGCTATCCACGCTTATCTCATCGTTCGGCACGATAACTGCTTTAACGATCTGTCCCCGCTGTTCATGTGGACTTCCAATCACGGCAACTTCGCTCACCGCTTCGTGCTCTTCAAGAATTGCCTCAACTTCGGGACCAGGGATATTGTAGCCGCTAGAGATGATCAAGTCATCATGGCGGGATTTATACTCGAAACGACCATCCTCACGCTGAACGAAGATATCCCCTGGAAGGCTCCATCCATCATCGACAGCTTCTGTCTGCTTGTCTGGCCGATTCCAATATGTCATACCGGTTGGCCCACGTACAGCAAGTAACCCTGGTGTTCCTCGGGGGAGATCTTCACCCGTATCCGGATCGACAATCCTGCACTCATATCCTGGTACTGGGAACCCAGTAGCAGTCGGATCAATCTCATCAGTGTGGCGGTGGCTGACGAAGATATGCAGCATCTCAGTGGTTCCAATGCCATCGAGAATTTCGATTCCATACTCTTGCTTTATTTGCTCGAATGTATGCGGTGTGAGTGGCTCACCTGCGCTTACACCCAGTCTGAGAGAAGAGACATCGTACTTTTCTGGTCCATTCGGATGCTTCGATAAAATCTGATTGTACGCTGTTGGAATAGAACAGAATACGGTAATGCCGTGGTTTTCGATGGTTTCAAGCAGTGTTTGTGGGCTGGCATTCTCGACAAGACTCGTACTCGCACCGAACCGTAATGGGAACGTCACCAGATCGCCATACCCGTAGGCAAACGGAAGCGGTGGATTACCACCGAAAACGTCGTCCTCCGTTGGTTCAATACAATACCGAGCATATGTGTCGGCGGTTGCCAGTAGTTGTCGATGGGTATGGAACGTCCCTTTTGATTTGCCCGTCGTTCCACTCGTGTATAGCATGAGCGCAGGATCTCCCCGGTGTGTCTCGTGTCTACTGAGTTCAGGGGAAGTGTCGTTGATCAAGTCATTATAACTGTGAAAGTCATGACCGATACCATTGCGTTCGGCGACAATAATCTCCTCGAGCGTCTCGAGATCATCGTGGGCTGCCTCTATTTCATCCAAGAGGTCATCGTAGACAACGGCTGCGGTTGCTTCCGCATCGTTGATGATATAGGTGAGCTCTTTCGCTCGCAACAATTTCATCGATGGGAGTGGTACAGCGCCAATCTTCTGGGTCGCAAGGCAGGAGACGATCGCTTCTGGTCGGTTCGTAAATCGAACAACGACTCTATCACCTGGCTCAACCCCTAGTTCCAAGAGCGCATTTCCTAATCGATTAATTTGCTCTTGGAGTTCACTGTATGTGATTTTCTCGCTCTTAAAGTGGATTGCGACGTTATCCCCGCGTCCCTCGGTTACGTGTCGATCCACGAGTTCAGTTGCAGCGTTGATCGTCTCAGGGTAGTGAACCTCCGGTACTGCGTGTACCAAGTCAGGATGCTCCGCTTCATCCGGGAGATATGACTGTGGAATCTTGGCTTGCATAACGCTAGATTGATTATTATGGTTTCAGATAAAATACCTTCCGGTTGGAATCGTATTTTAATCCTGTGAAAACAACCATCTAGATCAAAACCTATCTGGATTAAACTCCCGAACCACAGTTTCCATACCGCCTGTAAGAACCTCGCTCCCGGCAAAACCCGTTTTGTACAGTGCACCCCAAGGGCGTTAGCTCATCCACATCGCGTCAAACACTGAGGATGTGGTTAAAGAAACGATAGCCATGAATCGCTTCAAGAATTATTTTCAATCTTAGGACATACCTGCAAACAGAAGATACACTCCTGGATTCAAGGTGCGAGAATTGTCACTCTTCAAATGGCGCGAGCATTGGCGCATCAAACAAAACTGGATGTCCCGACCGGTCGTAGCACCCATATTCGGTAATACCTTTGATATTCGTTTGACCACCGCTCGTAAACTCGTGCGCGATACAAATCGTTTCCTGATCAACTTCGAGGACATCAGACGAGACAGATAATGTCGACTCGAAATACACAGGCGACAAAAATTCCCAGCTCCAATTGCGAAGATGATACGGTTGCTTTTCACCTTGCAATTCGTTCTGGCTTGTTCCCTGCTCGCCGAGGAACTCTTCAAGCGAGATATCCGCAAACCGGGGATATTCTTCGAAATATGCTAACTCCGCTCCCTCAATATGGGGACTGCGGATCTCGAATGATGACGAAAACGAGGGCAGTTGTTCCCCGCTAGGAGTCTTTGTATGGACACCGACTGTGGCACTGCGATCAGCACAGGCCTCGATGAAATCCGAACGCGTCTTTTCAGGTAATGCCAAAGCAGTTCCAGCTGGTGAGATCGTGACGTGGATCATTTGGGCCGTTGCCAACCGCTCGCCATCACCGTCTACCATCTCATACAACAATTCAATACTCGAGTCGCCTACGCTTTGTGGCGTTGTTTCAACGGTTACTGTTTCACCGATCGTGGGATAACGGTCGACTGACGTATCGACAACCACTGGTGCGTATGGGATTCCATCAGCAGCAAGGATTTGTTCAAACGAATAGTCGAATGCCGCTGCAATTTTCTGAGTCGAGATCAGCTGCCAATCGAAAAACATTGCGCCATGGACGAGCGATCCTGCAAGTTCGCCGAATTGCACTGGATGATCAACGATAGTTTGCATGTTTCGAGACGTCGCGATCAATGATTATTAAGGTATGGATCCTGAAATTAGATATCAAGTTCTTGCTGTCGTTGGGACTTCTCTCCCGTGCGTGCAAAGGCCACCAGTACAACGGTACATACGCAGAGTACTGGAGCACGATCTGTGTCTCGATTCGGCCCGTTCTTGCAGGTGAGGCAGTGTAATATCAAAGGTTAAGTTGGCGGTAATACCTTTCATCGATATGCGAATGACAGTACTAGGCGCAGGTACAATGGGTCATGGCATTGCACAAGTCAGTGCAATGACTGGGCACGAAGTAGTCCTGCGGGACCTCGACGAGGAGTTAGTCTCAAAAGGGATCGACGCCATCCGGGTAAACCTAGAGGGTGGCGTCGAACGGGACAAAGTAACAAGAGAGGAGATGACATCGACACTAGACCGCATTGCCAGCAAAACAGATCTGCAGTCAGCAATTGAGGGTGCCGATCTCGTGGTTGAGGCGGTACCAGAGAAACTCTCCCTAAAAAAGAACGTCTTATCAGAGTCCGAGAAATTCCTCGACGAGGAAGCAGTACTCGCGACAAACACCTCATCGCTTTCTGTGACTGAATTGGCAAGCGCACTCGAACGCCCTGGCCAGTTCGTCGGGTTGCACTTCTTCAATCCAGTGCACATCATGGCGCTTGTCGAAGTTATTATCGCCGAACGAACAACCGACAAGACCCATACGCTCGTATTGGACTATGTTGCTAGTCTTGAGAAGACACCGGTCACTGTGCGAGACTCGCCAGGATTTGCCTCCTCTCGACTTGGAGTTGCTCTCGGTGTCGAGGCGATTCGAATGGTCGAAAAAGGAGTGGCATCACCGCAGGATATCGACACCGCGATGGAACTCGGATACAATCATCCGATGGGACCACTCGAACTGACGGATGTCGTGGGATTGGACGTGCGCCTCGATATTCTCGAATATCTTCGGGAGGAACTTGGAGAGCGGTTTAAGCCACCGCAATTGCTTAAACGGAAGGTGCGGGCTGGCAAAACCGGGAAGAAGTCCGGTGAGGGATTTTACGTTTGGGAAGATGGCGACCGCGTCGCGATGAGTGACGAATGGAGTATCCAATGACGAACAACACAGATATCGTATTGGCTGCGGACTATGAGTCGATTCAGGTAGAATGTTGTGCTGATGGCGGTATTACCACAATCACGATCAACCGCCCGCGCTCGCAATGCGTTAAATGGAACCGTTCGTGAGGAACTGGCAACCGTTTTGCCAGCCATCGAGACGTCTGGTAGTCGCGTCGTCGTCATTACGGGATCACCGGAGTGCAACGCCTTTGTCGCCGGCGCCGATGTGAGCGAACTTCGTGAACGAGGTATGTTCGAACAGCGGCGTGCAAGCGAGCGCCCACGAGTGTACGAAATCGTCGCAGAACTCACGACGCCAGTTATCGCCTCCATCAACGGGCATGCACTTGGCGGAGGACTGGAATTAGCCACTGCCTGTGATATTCGCATTGCTCAGTCCGGTGCAAAACTTGGGCAACCTGAAATCAATCTGGGTCTCATTCCTAGAGGCAGTGGGACACAGCGGTTGCCTCGACTCGTTGGTGAGGGGCAACCGCTGAAGCTTATTCTGTCGGGCGATCTTATCGATACCGAGGAGGCTGCCGAGATTGGTCTCGTTGATGAAGTCTGCACACAGGAGGATATCGAGCGTCGTGTAAACAGTCTCGCTGTGTCGATCGCGGAATAGGGTCCTGTTGCACTCGAATTTTCGAAAGAAAGTATTCGTGCGGCCTCACGAATGGGGCTCGATGCGGGTATTGATTATGAGACAGAACTGTTCGTCCAACTGTTTGCCACTGCTGATAAAGACAAAGGTATCGACGCCTTCTTCGAGGGACGTGAGCCACATTGGAAAGGGTGGTAGGGGCGATTTTCAGTAAGATCGTTCCCATAAAACCATATAGTTTGACTCTCGTATGACCACTATGCAGTTTGAAACGCTTGCTGTCGAGATATCCGATGGCATTGCAACGGTGGCGTTACGCAATGAGCCTGTGAATGCGATCAACCAGGATGTTCGCCATGAACTTGCAGACGTCCTCGAGATACTCCGCGAAGAACGAGTACGAGTCGTTGTTTTCCGTGGCGCTGAAGATGTCTTTTCTGTGGGTGCTGATATCGGACTCTTCGAAGAAGCCCAAAACTGGACAACACAGGAATTTCGGACAAACTCTCGCATCCTTGGCCGCGTATTTGAGGGTCTCAAACAACTCGAAAAACCAGTCATTGCAGCCATCGACGGCACCTGCGTTGGTGGCGGACTCGAGCTTGCATTATCCTGTGATGTACGAATTGCAGCACCCGATGCAACCTTTGGATTCCCCGAACACAATATTGGTCTGATTCCTGGACTCGGTGGCTGTTCTCGCTTTGTGCAATTCGTTGGCCCTGGCAAAGCAAAAGATTTCATCTTCACCGGAGAATTGTTTGATGGCGAACGTGCCCGTGAGTTGGGTGTCGTTGAACGGATCGCAGATGATCCGATGGATGCAGCCGACGACTATGCACGGGACCTTCTTCCGCAACCGCCACAGGCTCTCGGTTTAGCAAAGCGTGTGATTGATTCCAATGCGAATCAGAACCCACAAACAGCGAGTTTGCTCGAATCGCTTGCCCAGAGCACGCTTTTGCAAACCCAGGATCACGAAGAAGGAATCAAAGCGTTTCGAGAGAAGCGAGATCCCGAATTTACGGGGAAATAACAAGGAGTTCCATTTTTGGTCGGCTAGATGACGACAGTTGCGTAGTAGCTGTTGCGATCGAGGATAAACCATACTCCGTCGAAAGAGAACCAACAGATATTACCGTTACCACAATATATATTTACACTATTACCAATTATTGGGGCGTGTTGAATCATGACACAAAATAAGTCCGTCAATCCTGGAATCTTTCCCCTACTACTATTCGGGTATTCACTTGCCGTATTAGGGGCAGAACTACTCATCGCGCATGAAGCAGCAGGCGCATTAGTATTCGCTATCTTCATTGCAGCAGTTGGGGAAAGTATCGGTGGATTATGGGAAATTTCACAGGGCAAAACCTATCTCGGGTCAGTCGTCACGACATTTGGTATCTGGTTATTCGGCTTATTCATGCTTGAGACGGTCGGCCAAGTCTTGGGGTTAGTGACACCACAAGCATTGGCAACCTATTTTCTGGTTCTGCTCATTCCAATCGTTCTTCTGGGCTATCCAGCCTTCAAAAATCAACTGGGGTGGCAGATCCAAGGTGCGTTCGTGTTCTTGTTTCTGCTCGTGTTATTCGCTGGTGTAAACTTCATCCTCACGAGTTCGTTACTCAATCTTGCAGCCGGCGCGTCTGCATGGTTAGCGGCAATCTGCATCTGGTTGCTTGCCGCAGAAGACATCTTTGCCATTAATATCGGGTCAGATATCGAAACAACATCCGCAGAAATAGGTGAGACACAGCATCTCGAGTGAACAAACGATAGTTCCAACAAACACTGAACACGTTTTACACATAAAGCGTGGAGTAGGCGTTCGTCCTATTGAGAATAATAATACCGACTCTTTTCCCAATACTACTTTATTACTCGACCAATGTTACTCAGCATATGCAAGAATCTATCTTTGGTGTGAAACCAATTGTAGCAGAGTCTGCATTTGTTTCAAAGATGGCATACCTGATTGGCGATGTGACAGTGGGTGAACGATCCAGTCTGTGGCCGTTTGTGTGTTTGCGCGGCGGTGAACGGAGCAATCCGACAATAGTCGGCGAGGAGTGTAACGTACAAGAGTTTACGATGCTTCATGGGGCATCGATTGGAGATCAAGTCTCGATCGGGCATAATGCCGTTGTAGATTATGCAACCGTCGAAGATCATACACTCATTGGAATGCAAAGTACAGTCCTCGCCGGTGCAACCGTTGAGTCAAATTGTGTAGTTGCAGCAGGCAGTGTCGTTTTACAAGGTCAAACGGTTCCAAAAGGGCATTTAGCGTATGGAGCGCCCGCTCAAACACGACCGCTGACTGAGGATCAGCGAAACGAGATCTCACGAGTCTATCAACACTATGTGGATCTTGGACAGGAATATAAAGGCACTAATAGATATGAATAAGAGACATTTAACGTATGCGGATTATTTGTAGGATACAAAGCCCAGGTAATGGACTATAATTCAGCTGTATGATCGAAGAGATCGTCAAGTCGATCTGCTGCATTCGATTTTGTTGCATACATCCCTTCTCTCTCAGTCAGTAGGTTGTTATTGGTAAGATGGTTCAAATGGGCGTACGCCTCACCCGGACCATGGAGAATATGAATCCCTACCAGATCCCCGAATAGCTCTGCACTAACAGCCCATGCATCCATAGCAGAATTCTTAGATAAGATGTCGATAATGCGTTGACTCCGCTCATAGTGATGATTGATGATTTCCTGAGCACGAGCTGTGGGATCATTTATGACGTATCGATGTCCCGGGTAAGCACGTATGAAACCAGTATCTCGAATCCGGTAAAGTGTTGTAAGATATGATTCGAGCGGATCTGAAACGCGCACATCTGCCCCGCCAACGTTCGGTGTATAATGTGGTAAAAGTGAATCACCAGCAAACAGTGCCGTTCCATTATCGGTTTCGAATGCAAATCCAATATGACCAGCTGTATGTCCGGGCATATGGACGACAGTTAGCTGCTGATCTCCAAGCGTAATAATGTCGCCATCAGTGTGTGTTATTGGAGTAGGAGGTTCCCCACGAAGTTCATCATGGTGTTTCATGAAGTCAAGCAACTCGCGCTGTGCAGTCGTTGGCATTCCCCAGCAATTGAAAAATGCACGCTGTTGTTCGCGAAATTGGTCAACTGCTTCCGATTCTCGTGATATGAGTGGCGCATCAGTAGGATGAGCATGGACGACCGCCCCACTCTCTTGCTGGAAAGAGCCCGCAAGGCCAATATGATCCTCATGTAAGTGTGTCAATAGAATGTGGTCGAGATCGGCCACTTTCAGGCCGTGATCAGCGAGCCCTTTTCGAAGTGCCTCCTCTGTTCGAGGCATTGAGACGCCTGTATCAATGAGGGTGGTTTCGCTACCACGCAATAGGTAAGCATTGTTCTTTCCCTCGAACTCTGTATTGCTCAGCTGGATTGCGTCGATGTTCACGATTAGTGAGATGCCCTACTCCGTAATAATAGTCTGGGGATTACTAGGAATAGGTTGCCAGGTACAGTCTAATTAGATTACGTTGAGAAGTGAGCGATTTGTCGATTGGGTATTTGTAGATCTAAAACTACCTGTAATGTAGGAATTCTAATAGATGTTGAGAGCAGGGATTGATGACGAATTAAAATTCATTCAAAATGAAAATTCCGCATCCATATATAATAATTATTATTAAGATATATTTATAATCTGGTAGTACGTTAGATCATCATATGAAGGTCAATTGGAAATACGGATTAGATCACTACCATTGTCGCCCTTTATTATTGTATGTTAGTTACAATATCGACGGAGCAAGCTATTTCCCAATATTGTCGCTAAATTTTCAATTTGGCAATAATCCGGCGATCGGATTACCTAAGCAAACCGGGATAAAAATCAACGTTTAGTTGCGATATTTGTATTGAATTGCCAATATAATTGGTCAACCACCGATTCCTTCACTTGAAGATAACATCAGTTCATATATCAAAGAAAATAAATATTTTTACAAATATTTATATTAAGATATTAAATTTAGAATTAATTCATATATCTATGGATATTTTAAAGAATTGTTCTTCCTATGCACTACCACAGCCATTAAAGACGGCATTGATATTTATTTGAATATTTAAATAAATATTCTTTCAAATTTGAACTAACTCATTACGCATGTGCGCATTGAATTGCTCTAAACAATATTATTCGAATGCACTGATTCGATCCACACTCAGAAGCGCACGCTCACGGGCATTGTCTATCAGTGTGAGCATTCGGAAGCCGCACTCTCCTGTCGTGGCCCCGAACCCGGTGAGCACGTTCTGTACGTCGCCACGCCATCGAACGACCTGTACCGGCTGCAGTATAATTACTACGACGAGTACAAACACACCCACACAGAACTCGATCATTACGGACGTACCCCCTCCGGCAAGTATGCCTGGTTGCGCACGTACGCCTCTGTCGAGTGCATTGTCAATCCAACCGAAGTGAGCAGGCGTAAGTGGGTACGCACCCACGCAGTTGAACCCTCTCGACTACTGTGGGGTGTAACGAATCCTTCTTTTATCCTCGCAATTGCGAGGCGAAGAAGGATTCCTTTTGCGTTACACTGGTTGCGTGGAGTGCGTTACGACAGTGTAACGCTAGTGGCTTTCCAGAAGAGTAGTGCTAGTAGCTCTACTCTTGATGTCGATGTCGGGAGCTATATTCAAACTCTGTGACAACAGGTAAATGATCAGATCGATAGTTCCCTTCCTGCACGTCGAACGTTCGATACCAATCGACGGTGGCAGTACCGAGTGTGAAAATATAGTCAATCCGATCCTCAATATTGTTAGTAAATCCGTGATAGGTTCCCCATGGACCGTAAACAGTGTCTGTATCGGCTTCTCTTCGAGGATCGAATAGGAGATCCTCGGTATTACCATCCGTTCCAGTCATGATTTGGTACGGTTTCCGACTTGGTTTGGAATTGAAATCACCGGTGATCACGACATCTTCACCTGCTTCTACGCGATCACGTGCGCGCTTACGGATGAGTTTTGCAGACTCAGTCCGAGCGGTTTCTCCGACATGAGAGAAGTGAGTATTGCAAAACCACAGCCGTCCTCTAGTCTTCCGGTGGCGAAGACTCACCCACGTTGTCACACGGGGGAGATCGGCATCCCAACCGATACTTGGCTCATCAGGTGTTTCTGAGAGCCAAAACGCACCTCGCTCAATCGCTTCAAATAGGTCAGGATCCCATGCGACAGGCACCATCTCACCTTCTCGATCGCCATCTTCTCTCCCAACACCGTACCAATTGTATTCATCAACCTCTTCACGGAGGTCGTCGTATTGATTTGGCTGTGCCTCTTGTATGCCGAGAAGACCCGAATCGATATCAGTAATCGTCTTAGAAACGCGGCTTAACCGTTCGTCCCACGAATACTCATCGTCAGGATTATCATACCGAATGTTGAACGAGCATGCCTTAAGGAGAGTCGGGCGATTACTGGACGGGAATTGACTGTCGTATTGATTGGCCGTCTCAGTAGTTGCTGATCCAGTGCTTATTCCAAGTGCTGTTCCAATCGATGTGGCACCGATCCATTGAACGAACTTTCGCCGTGAGAAATCATTGAGCATAGCATCCTAATATATTTATTTAGTGATTAAATATTTTTATATTTGTTTTAAATATGTGTATTGTATCCCACAGACACGGTGCAACCGTATGAGGCTCCCGATAGGGCTTCCGATTGGCAAACGTTCTACGGGCGAGGGCATTAACACGATTATGAAGACTTCGTCCTGTCTCCCCAATGGACTCGAGCCCGGCGTGGTTAAGATATGCGACTCGATAGCGTCCTTCCTCGATTGATAGCAACGCGAAGTCATCCGACGTTAAGACCAAGTCAGCGAGACGCAGTAACGTCACTACCGATGATGAGATCTAACACTCGGGTG
This sequence comes from Haladaptatus pallidirubidus, assembly GCF_020700235.1. Classification (GTDB taxonomy): domain Archaea; phylum Halobacteriota; class Halobacteria; order Halobacteriales; family Haladaptataceae; genus Haladaptatus; species Haladaptatus pallidirubidus. The sequence goes on from NZ_CP085302.1 coordinate 104,345, forward strand.
ATGCCACCAACCTCGATCGTGTTCCGGAGTGAGTTCGTCGTTCACATGACCGTCAGTGGCGTAGACGATGAGGTTCGCGTCAGTGCCAGCACTATCACCGAGTGACGTCCAAATATCTGAGCTGGTATATTGTTGTTTGACCTTTCCGTTTGGATACTCACTAACAACTTTGTCACGGAGCGTCTTTACAAGTGCTTCCATGCCCTCATTACGGTACTCGCTTGGCATACTGATTGAAGTATCAGAGAGAATCAGCACGCGTGGAGCCTGTTCGTTCGCCGTCACCGCGACACCAACCGGGTCTTCCCCGTCTTCGACTTCGAACGCCATTGCAGGAAGTCCTTCCACTGGATCGCCTGCATCATCGAGTGCATGCACATTAAGCTGAATCTCGGGGAATCGTCCGCTATCAGCACTCACCCTGAGTTCAGAGACGGCACTCGCCCCGGTTCCTCCATCAGGCGCTACGAATGGCTCTCCATTACGGAGTACTGTGCCGTCCTCCTCAATGTGAAGCTGATCGCCAGCGCGAGTCACTGCGTCACCCATCACTGAGAGACCAGCCATCTCCTCTTGATTGAGATCCATTCCCTGCACCGTTAATGCGGGGATGAAAGTTTGGACGTCCTGGAAGGTAACAGTCGGTTGGTCAAACGGATCGATTCCTGGGAGGGTCTGGACAAGCAGTTGGCGGCCAACGAGTTCATCGGTACTCCACGAACCTGAAACGAGATCAACTGGTTCCTCGGGGTCATCAGCTGTCGCGGCCGAGAGCGTGACCTCGACTGGTAGCGTCTCGGACGCTTCAGGAGCCTCGTCTAGCCGTTCGATTGACTCACGAGTTTCGCCGAATGCTGCGTTGAGTGCAAACAGATCGGCGTAGTGTTCCGTTCCGTCAATGACGACACGTACGATTGGCAAATTTCCACTGTCCCAGTCAAACTCTTGCGGTGATAGATCCTCGTCTGGGAGTTGTTCGTAGAGTCGTTTGCCGAGGTGCTTGCTCTCATCACCATTTTTGTCGATTGCTTCGATAGCAGAATTCTCGTTTTTGGGTTGTTTCAGCCGCTCTTGCCATTCTTCGATCTGTGCGTTGTCAATATCCGGGGCAAAGCGTCGGTCAACGGGCCGCCATAACAGGCGCTTGACCTGGTCGGAGTCTGGTAGTCCGTCACCGGTTAGAATGTCGGCTTCCCAGCAGGCACGGCGATACAAAGTCGCTAACAGTTCGGCTTTTTCGCGAGGTGTCCCAGCTCCACCACGGAGTGTTCCACGAACGCCCCACCGAATTTGATCTCCGGAGTAGCTAAGCCGGTCGACCATGTCCGGATAGGTGACAATTTCGTCGCGCACAAACTGAAAGAGTGCTTCTGGATCACCCTTAGTGACCAAGTGGTTTGCGCGAGCGGGCAAATGATCCGGGCTTGTCCGAAGTGCTGTCTGAACTTCTTTCCAGATATCAAATGGGACGTGCTCATTATTGGCCCCACCTGTCGGATGAAGTATTTCATTACATCCTGCCACGCTTGTTGTGACACTTAACCCGAGCGTTTTCAAAAGCGTTCGTCTGTCGACTGGAAAAGTGTCGAAAGCTGTTGATTGACTGTCAACCGGTGTGTTTCTATCTGGTGTTAAAGTCATGATGTTGGTCTCTATGAACGTTAGATCCTATATATCGATATTCAAATAAGAACCAGGGCAAATTGTACTTATTGGTTGGGATAATTCCAACTATGGGAATATTTCAAACTGTGAAACGGAAATGAGAGTCGCCCAATAGCGCCAAGCTTGCTCACTTCCGCATTAAACCGAATTGGGAACAGAAGTTACCGAGAAAGACGATCGAACCGACGAGGTTAAGCAATTCGCTTTCACCATCATTGTAATCTCTCAGACCCGCCGATACTCACACTCGTCGCTTTCCCCGGTGGGAAGACATCGAACGACCATCACTCGACGGGGTTTCGACGGCGACCATGTGCTTACAGTAGGCATTACGGTGGACGTGGTGGGGGCAGGTGCAGGCCATCAGGTCTTCGGTCACGTCGTCCAGCGTGACGATGTATTGGTGGTCTGCGGGGTTGTCGTGGCACTCGTTGGTGACTTCAACCATTCCGGGGGCATCGACGCCGAAGAAAAATTGGTCCTACAAGCCCCGAGGAAACTCACTGCGATACTGCTGCGTACGTATCGAGATATCCCGAGCCGTAGTATTTCTTGTCGTATCCCTCGGGCACCTCGGCAACTTGTTTCAGGGTGCTTTTGAGTTGGTTCGCATTCATCTGTGGATTTACACTCTTCAGTAGTGCGACGGCGCCAGCGACCTGTGGTGCAGCCATTGAGGTACCTGCATACCAGTCATAGCCGTAGGTGGCTCCAAGATATTCACCAGCCTCATTGTATTCCGGTATGGCGACAGTGTTCAACACGAGATCATACTTCCAATTAACCCCGGTTCCGACCGCGTCTTCATCTACATTGCCACCGGGTGCCGCGAGATCCACAGCGTTCGTTCCGTAATTCGTGTAGTACGCGGGCGCATACGGCGGTTCTTCAAGTCCTTTGTCTCCCCACATGAATCCGATTGGGCCAGTCGCGCTCACAGTTAGGCCTCCGGCGGTCTCCGAGGAATCACGCTGGTCTTTGTCGAACTGGAGAGTTCCACCCCAGTTGCCACACGCATGGGTAAGGACCGTCCCCTGCCGGTTCGCGTAAGTGGTTGTTCGCTGCATCGATTTGCCCCAGAATTTGCCCCAGCCATCCTCGCGGAAGCGGAACGTCCACCCCAGGCTGAGATTCGCGGCGTCAGCACCAATTTCGGCACTGTAAACGATGGCCGCTAAGACGTCACCCATCCATGCGGAGAAACTAGCTGAATTGACTTCGGAGAATACACGCAGGTCAACGAGTTCTGTCGCTGGCGCAGAGCCGATGACGCCCGTATCGTTTTGATCGCTGGCTGCGATACTCCCGGCGACGTGTGTGCCGTGGGGGCCACCATATGGGCCGGGTGCGCCGAAGGAGTCTGGCGTGAAGTTCTTCGAGAGATCTGCGTTTACAGTGCCCTGTAATTCGGGGTGGCCTGCGCCAATGCCAGAATCGATTACGGCGACGCGAGTGCCTTCTCCGCGAGTGATTTCGTGGGTCGCCGGAATTTGCTGATCTTGCTTGTCCCACTGATACTCGTATAGGTCTTCCCCTTCTGGAGGATACACGACACGTTCTGACTGTCTGAAAACCGCGTCAGGTAGTCTGGGTGAGTACTGTTTGTCGCGGGCGTATTGTGCGCCGCTGAGTGCGTCTTCGGTTGCGTTCACGACAAGGAGATTCACCGGTGCAAGGTCGTGGATTATTTTGACGTTTCGTTCGCTGCTCAAGCTTTGTCGGTCGACGACGAATCGCTGGGTTGAGTCGGCTCCGACGAGTGATGATGTGAGCGCGAGCGTACCAAGGGTGGTTCCAGTTGTCTCGAGGAATTGTCGACGGTTGTAGTGTGTCATTGTTGTTGAATACCCTCCCCGTAAAGCGGAGTATCGAAGTAGGTTTCAGTGTCGTACTCGGCGAGTTCAGGGTTGTCGGCGAGTGCGGTGAACGATTCGAGGAATCCGACTTTCGTGAGTTCTAGCATTCGACCAAGGCCTTTCTGACCCAAGTCGTCTGTCTGGTAGGCAACTTCATACAGCATACCCGCGGCGCTGTCGCCTCCGTTCGCAATGTTCGGACAAAGCGCGTCGAGGTAGGAACCCCACAGTGGGTAGTACCCATAACGAGTGATGCTGTCGAAGATGCTGCTGCCACGTTCGGCTAATGCCTCGATTACGAGCGAGTTCAGCTTGATCGAGCGCGTGCTCGTTTCGTAATCGAGGAAGGGGTTGACGGCCTCCGTAATCGGTGTGTGGTCGTCCGGATAGAACGGTGAGCGATCGAGGTAGTCCTCACCATATGGCGCCATCACGCTCATCAATGTCTGTTTCTGGGGCTTGTTTCCGGTACCGGAGTCCGGATAGAGATTCCCGCCTTTATGATGATGTGTGATCGCATAGTCGGGGTTCGCCTCGTTGAACGACCTGGTCACTGCTCGGATTTCTGGTGTGAGCCGAAGTCCACTTGCAAACAGCGTGTGACCCTGGTAGGGCATATCGAGGTACCGTTGGTTGTACCACCACTCCTCCCGGTCATCTGTTCGAGGATTGAATTCTGACGGGGGCCGGATATTGAAGTCCCGGTTCATGTCATAGCCCGGGTCACCGGCTGGATAGGTGGAATGGTAATATGGCTTATATCTCGACTCCCCATTCCACGCTTGGGTGTTTTGTCGTCGGCCAACCCATTCAGCATCACCGTTGCCATCATAGTCGTAGTGGTACATCGCACCGTCTGGGTTGACTCGGGGAATGATGGTGAATGACAGATTCTCGAGAATGTGATCGACCTGCTGGGAGTTACTCATTCCAAGCGATTTGATCACTTTGAGCGCGACTTCTGTCCCGGTTGCTTCGTCGCCATGGATTTGTGTGATTAAGTGAACCTCTGTATCGCCATCACCGACTTTCACTTCCCAAAGTGGGTCGTTTCGTCCTGCGGAGCGGCCGATCTCGCGTAGTGAGACACGGTCGCTTTTTTGCTCGATCTTTGTGAGCTCTTTTGTAAGCTCAGCGTTGGTATGGAACGCATTGAGGTTGATCGATTTGGGGCTACCAAGTTTTGGCCCGCCGGGACGGTATTTCTCTCGATCGGTATTTGCGGTTGCTGTTCCAATTGTTGTCAAGCCAACTGTTAGGCTACCGGTTGTTTTAAGGAAATTTCTACGGTTCATTATGGTTGAGTGATGGGTGGGAAGAGAAGAGATGGTCTTGCGTACCACTTTCTCTTCACTAAATAATTAAAAATCATAACTACTTAATTCTATGTGAGTACATTTAAGCCTATTTAGTTAAGATAAAGCATAAGAAGGGTGAATTTAGATAGTTCAATGGCTAAAGTAGTCCTCTTCAACGGTCGTAGCAACTGGATCAAATTAGAGTGAGCGCAGTGCCGCGAGGTGTCGAGGGCGTCCGTCCAGCGGATGAATGTCGCTCCGTGATCCGCGTCGCCGAACTCGTGATACTGCCAGGCGTGGATGAGTTCGTGGCGCACGGTCGCACTGAACTGGTCCCAGCTGTGTTGTTCGTAGGCCGTCCGGGTCAGCGCAATCGTGATCTCCTCTGTTGCAGGGTCGTACTTCGTGACGCCTGCCTGTCGTTGAGCTCGGTGTGAGACCTCCCACTCAATCGCTTCAACCGGCAGATCTGGGAAATGCACAGCGGCGACGTTCGTTGCGTGCTGCTGTGCTCGGTCGAGGAGGGCTGTCGGTGTCTCGGGAGTATCGTCGGTCACTGCGTTCGCGCTTTCTGTGAGCGTTTGCTGGTCGGTGATCTCCGAGACCGTCAATTGGCGTGCCATGGAGAAAAAGGGCTGAAGCGGTGGTTAGTTCGGCAGTTCCTTCCGTCCCGTTCGCACGCACGGCCAGCACGGGAAGCCACCGAGTCATTACAGTCACAATTTTCTGGCTCAGCATCGTCCTACCATGAGTGTTAACCAAAGTCTCGACAAGATTGGCTATCAATGCTATCCTATGAGAAATTTTTATGCTAAACACGGCTATCGAGTAGCCGAGATTTCGGTCTTCAGGCTGATTCAAGCGAGCAATCGCAGCGCAACACAATACATCGTTCCGGCTGATTCTTCACCGATAACTGTTGCAATGCGTTCGGCTTCCGAAGCCAAGCACTCATCCAGTTCGTTTGGTAGTCGCGAACTCATAGAGAGTGTTGCACTAGTATGGGCCTCAATATGGCTCGCAGTCCATGGAACTGGTTCCAGTAAGATTTGTTTGCTGTCGAATTTCCAGCCGTACCCCATAAATAGTCGGCGAAGCACTACCTCTGGATAGAATGTTAGTGCCGGTCGACCCGTCGCTATCTCCGTCGCAGCATTCTCTAGGGCAAAGAGTTCACGGATGGCAGCGTCGTCAGGTGGTGGATTGTAGTCGTTGATTATGAGATGACAACCAGGAGCTGCGACCCGTGTCAACTCGGCTGCGACGAATTCAAGTGATGCAGGTTCAAGTACGTTGAAGAGTCCATGAGCGGTGATGATTTCGACCGAGTCATTATCGATCGGGAGGCGACAAAGGTCTGCTTCCAAAATGGCGGTACGCTCAGCTTCGTCGCTATCGATCCGCTCGTGGACAGCATTCGCGTGCTCAGGGTTATCTGTGACAGCGTAGACGTGACTGGCGTCGGCTGCGAGCAGACCGGCCGTCATGTTACCGAAACCCGCCCCGGCCTCGAGGCAGACTGCCCCCGTAACTGGCTGATCAGCAAGTGCAGACGTAACGGTCTGAGGGATATCCATGGTCGGGTCAGAAATGAACTTTCTGTGGTCAATGATGGAGCTGCTCAGGGACGGGACTTTGCTCGTGACGCACTTGCTCGATAAGTGAGCGCTGGGCAGCTTCTTCCATTCCGTCATAGCGCTCAGCCGCGTCCAGTACCATGGCGACTAGCTTTGGGTCACCTGGATTGATAACACTCGTTAATTCCTGTGCGGCGGCGAAGTCGAATCGCTTTTTGATTTCAGCAGGCGTATCAACCGGCTCGTACCAGTTAGCGTATGGACGGTCGTTTTCAGGAAGTTCAGCAGTCGAGGGCCATGGTCTCTTTGCGAAGGCTTTGATACCGAGCGTTCCGATGTCCGCATCGTTTGCACGATTGAGGACTGCTTCGTAGTCGTACTCGTCGTCGTCCTTGCCTGCGACCACTGGGTTCATTGGAAACATCACCGTTTCGAGATCATTGATGCGCTCGATGGCATCTTGGATGAGCTGTGGATTCCCATGACTTGTCAATCCAATGTGGTTAATGCGTCCCTCGTCCTTGGCCTCTCGAAACGCTTCGAGTGCGCCTCCATCGCCTAGTATCGTTTCCAATTCGTCGTCGTATTCGAGACCGTGAATTTGATACAGATCAATGTGCCCGACGCCAAGCCGGTTAAGCGACTGTTCGAGTTTGCGTTTCGCTCCCTCATATCCCCGTTCCTGTGTCTTACAGCCGAGAAATATCTTCTCGCGATGCTGGCGGAGTTTTGGTCCCAATTTGAGTTCTGCATCTCCGTAAGTCGGTGCGACATCGAAGTGGTTGACGCCATAGTCGAGCATGAGTTCGACCATCTGGTTCGCTCCCTCCTGCTCGAGCCAGTTGAGCGCGATGGCACCGAATGTCATGATGGAACTGTCGTGGCCAGTCGTACCCAAAGAACGCGTTTGCATAGTAGACGGTTGCTGCTAGTCCACAAAAGCGTATGGCTCGGAGAATTACTCGCCTTGTTTGGGTACGATCCTGATGATGGTAGATAGTGATTTGATGGTTGCGATGACAGACAAGAGAAACGCGATATTCGCAGCTAATATGCAAATAAAACGACTGATGATGATATTCTTCGGGTGGTTGGGAATTGAAGGCTCCAGCGATGACCGCTCGGTGGGTTGCGGATACAGTTGCAATGGAGCGGCGACCAGTGCATCGACGGCTCGAGGAGTTGCATGAGGATGGAGAGGTTGAGCGCGGGAAGTTGAGTCCGCGGGTTGTTATCTGGTGGGTTTCAGAGAACGAGTGAATAGATTCCCTAATTTATGAATTACGTCGAAAGGCATAGTGACAGACAGGACACTTTCGTTCAAGTTTATCAATCATGCAATCACTTGTCTTACCGGTCCATCCACAGTCAGGACATTGAGTGAGGCCAGTACCCATTTCATTACATAATGAACCCCCAGTATCAACTACTTTGGGAACGCAAGAAGTATCGTGATTCGACGACCAAATCGATGGGAATATCTCCTAAGATATAAGTACATATGAATATAATTGTAGAAATTTAACATCTCAGATCGAAGGCTGGATAGAGGCATTCTATTTTGCGATGAGTGTTCGACGAGATGACTCTCACCTATCTCGTTCAAGAGCCTAAGCCAGCGAATGTGGTTGCAATCATGGAATTGCTTGAATCCTCCAAGATGATCAAAATTATGAAACATTAAGTCTATAACCCTATTCAGTTGGAATTTTGGGATATAGCACGGTAGGTTCTCACTGTATGCGGGCGAACTAATCTACACGGGACCGTTCATGAATTCCTTAAGTATCGTGCCTTCTGCTCGGTGGAGGATACCGCTCGCTGTCGCTTTATTCACATTCAGGTCGGCCGCGAGGTCGGTTAGCGTACACCGGCGTGGCGAATCGTAATAGCCGCGATCGATCGCCGCCGTGACGAACTGGCGTTGTCGATCCGTGAGTAGTTCGTCCGGATCGGTCGACTGTAAAATCGAGACGATTTCGTACGAGATATCGGCGGCTTCGAGTTCGTCCGTAAATTGCGCCAGTTGGTCGTGTGTGGTCGTTGCTTCGGTGAGTACCCACCCGTTTCGGATGAGCATCGGAAACGGAGGCGGAGTAGCCGACTCACGTGCTGCACGACCGGGGGCAGGCTCTGACTGTTGGATGAATTGAACCAACAGTTCTCGGTCACTGTCGTGTAACACGTCATAGGATTGTACGTCCGGATCGGTCTCGAAGCATCGACGGGCGATCTCGTGATCAAGCCCGGTTATCTTGACGAGCGTCACGTGACCGTCCTCCGTAGAAAAGGAGGTCAAAAGCGTAAATTCGGCGGTCGGGTACTCGGTTGAGAGCGACGCAAGACTGCCGAACGCTTCTACTTTCATTCGAACAGTAGGCATAGTCTCTGCTACGCCGACCTCGCGTTTCAGCCTGCCGCAAACGTGGTTTCTAATGTTTATAGGATGCGATAGCTGCTCGGCTGTGAACGTGCAAAGGAGTTATCGAAGCACTGCTCCGATGTCGTCGGTGACTGGTCGATTCCCACGACGTTCGACTTGAGTGTCCCAACGGATACCTGTGGTCTCCTCAAACGAACGAAGGACGAGCTGATCAAGAACTACATATCAAGTATTGCTAGTGTTGTACCACACCCGGACGAATTGTTCGGACGCCGAAGCTCCGGCACGTCATCACGGCCCTGTATGCGATCATCTACGACTACTGCCGGACAGAGTGGACCAACAGGATCACGATACCGACTGCAGTGACCGCTGCTGTCAGTTCTATGACTCCTATCTGTGGATCCACTGCCCCGGTCACGTTCGGGAAGCTTACGAGCCGAGTAAGCACCCACGCAGACGCGATCAGGAGGTTGAACAGGATACCGAAACGAATCATCCACGTTCCAGGTCCAAACAGGAGTCTGACACCGAGCAGTCCCTGACCGATCGACACGACGAGGAAGAGTATTCCAGGGAGGAACGCGAACACGATTTTATCCGGCATCAGCCAGAGGTGAATCGCCTGGGAGGTGAACGCGAGTGCCGCTGCAGCGTACAGAATCATCGATTCGTTCTCGATAAGCGATATCTTACTAGTCTCCGTCATGGTCGCCATCTCAGCGCACCTCGAAGTTCGACATCATCATCATGTCCTCGTGCTCCAGGTTGTGACAGTGGAACACGTACTTCCCCCTGTACGGCCCGAATCGGGCGAGTACGCGAACGGTTCCGCCCTCGAGGAAGATGGTATCCTTCCACCCGGCGTCGTACGGACCAGGTGGGTCGCCGTCGCGAGAGAGTACCTTGAAATGAACAAGGTGAAGGTGGATCGGATGAGCGGGATCGCCGCTGAGCTCCCAGATCTCTGTCTCCCCGAGGCGCGGATTGGCATCGATGCGGTACGGATCAAACTCTTTGCCATTTATCGTCGACATTCCGCCGAACAGACCCGCGTTGAAATCGAACCGACGCGTGATCTCGGCATCGTCGGGGGTCTGCGATTCTCCCTTGGTCGCGAGCTGATCCGGAATCTCGCTTTCGTCGGCTTCCTCCCGCGTTACCTCGAAGCGCATCACGTCCGAGAGCCGACCATCACCACGGAGATTCTAGAGCGTCACCTCAGTTCCCACCGGATACTCCGAGAAGTCCACGATCACGTCGAAGCGTTCCCCCTGTGAGACGACGAGCGTGTCGTGGGAGATGGGTTCCGTGAGTAGTCCGCCATCGCTGCCGATTTGCACGATCGGCGCGCCGTTCGAGAGCGCCAGCTCGTACGCACGGGCGTTCGAAGCGTTCAGGATTCTGAATCGATACGCCGCATTGGCGACGTCCATCCGTGGCCACGGCGCGCCGTTCACGAGGTTCGTATCACCGAAGACGCCGCTGACCATCCGGAAACCAGTGCTCGCGAGCACACCAGGTTCGCCTAACAGAGTGGGGTCGATCGACGGGTAGTAGAGCTCACCGTCCTCTCTGAACGTTCGGTCGGCGATCATCAACGGGACGTCCCGCTCATCACTGGGCAACGGGAGGTCATCCTCGGCGTCGTCGCGGATGATGTAGAAGCCAGCAAGCCCCTTGTAGACCTGTGGCCCCGTGAAGTCCATTCGGTGATCGTGGTACCAGAGCGTCGCCGGCCGCTGGCCGTTGGGGTACCGGTACTCCTTCTCGCCGTGAGTAACGCCGCCGACGGTCCCAGCGACATGATGGTCGGGAATCTCATCATGATCGAGATCCGGCGGAAATATCAGATCCGTCGGGTAACCGTCGCTCTCGGGCGGCGTGACGCCGCCGTGGAGGTGCGTTGAGACCGGAACGGGGAGTTCGTTTTTCTGCGTAATCACGACCTCGCGGTCGCGTCTGGCCTCGATTGTCGGCCCGGGAAAGACGCCGTCGTAACCCCAGATCGTTGTCTCGTAGCCTGGGAGGATCTCGGTCGTCGCCGCTCGTTGCGTCAGCTCGTAGTAGTCGGTCGTCTCGTCGGTGTGCTCAGGTTTCAGAACCGGCGGCACCGGTAACGAAACCTGAAACCGCTCCACGTGCGGGCTCTTGATCCGCATCGGTTCGAGGACGCGACCCAACGGCCTCGAGGCCACCCCGAGTGGGAGACCGAATCCGACGCCGACCGTTGCTCCCGTTTTCAATATATCTCTACGGGTGAACGTCATCCGGTGCCTTCCTCGGTCCCTATCACAGTCGCCGGTATCTGGCGCGTTTGGTGGGATCGCTCCCCGCTCGAACTCAGTGTCATCAATCGTTCACAGGTCTCAAAAGCGATTCAACGTTTACGCAAACATGTTGCCGAACGCCGCGATTCTAGCGACAACATGCGTGTCGCACCGAGTTGTCGCTCCCTGAGTCGGTCGCACCGGTACCAAATACGTCTCGGCCACCAGTTGCCGTAATCAGACGATGACACTACATCCCTGGCAGTCCAAACGGATGGGCGATTCCAAAGCCAGCTTACCTCGTCGTCGGGTCGACCGAGTACCATGACGTCGAGTCCGTACCCAGCAGGGTCGCCTTCCAGAGCAAGTCCGAAAGCTTCCACGCGAGGACGGCAGCCAGGCCCTGTCCCATGCGTCGGATGCGCGTATTCTGAAATGCCGTAAAGTGCCAGTCGCCGTCTCGTTTCGTTGCGACGAGCGTCTGGATCGAATCGCGTTCCGAGACGGGAGTCGATTTGCCGGATGGTATCGTCCCCCCGACCGCGTGTAACACTGCCACGTCCGGCGCCGCGAACGCCACGTCCTCGACCTGTCCAACTAGTCGCGTTCCTTTGAGCCACCTGTCGAAGAGTTCCTGGTGGAACGAGTCGATCTCCTCGCGCCCATGGAGGTGAGTCCCGTCGAACCCGATGAGGTCGCCGTCTTCCGCGAAGACGCTCGCGAAGGCGGCACCGCTACCCTGATTCCAGCCGTCCATCAACTTCTGATACAATTTGCGGACGGCGGCTTCGTCGGCGCTCGCGGATTCCTCCTCTCCAGGGGTAGTTACGTTACTATTCGTCGAATCTCCGTCCGTGTCCGTTGATTTGATCATGTCGGTACCAGAAGTCCGGTTTGACGGTGAAGTTGAATCACGATGTCAGTGAACCCGGATCCTCAAGTGCCGTTGGTGCGACAGGGCTACCAGCGTTTCCGCAAACATGTTGCGCTCGCGGCGCACCAGCCTACCCCAGATTAACAGGCTGCAAACAGTTCATACTGCTCGATTACAAACCACACTCCGGGTATCGCTCTATGCACATCAGGGAGACAGTGCATATCGACCCGACAAGCTCGAAGAACTTCGTGAGATCGTTTGTGAGGGAGTCGACGAAGAGTAAGTAATTGCATTGAGATCGGAGTCAACATGACGAGCAGGGACGTTTAGGGTGAAAGCGAGTGAGGACGAGATTCTCAACAGTAGTATCAAGAATATTATTCGGGGCAATTTGTCGTAGAGAAGATCGAAAGGTGTGGGTTTTCTAAATCAACTCCGGGATCTCCGATCTGAAAGCTGAGACCAATACAGTCAGCATCTTGCTTAGAGAAATCAAAACTTCGCGCATCCTCTCGTGATTGGTTATCTTTCCAAGCAGAGACGATATACGGGGCGGGTTTCGACGAATAGCCTTCGAACATAATTCCAGTTGCTCCATTTGAGGGAGCGGCTTTCATCCGCTTTGAGGCTTACCAGACTCTGTGACCATCTTTTTCAATTAGTACATGAACTGTATGTGGTTGATACAAGTCGTGCCTTGATAGCTTAGGCTGGCAGACCAACTCCTTTGTAAGAAGTCGGTCGAGAGTTCAAATCTCTCCCGAGGCTTTCCACGAGTTCTGGATAACAGAGTACAAGAGGTGTCCGAAGTTAGTATGAGATACTAATCAAGTCCTGCCTGAATTCCGAAGCAAAAACCAGTAATTGAAATGTGTTGATATTTATCAGAGGGTGAATGGGATGAATTCGGATTGAGACGTGTAGATCCCGTTATTGCTCTTTCAAGCCGCCGAGTGAGATACTCTTCACACCATACTTCTGGCACGCACCCTGCGCACGCTCCGAGCATCAGGACGAGAGCTGTCTTTTCGACGGCGGAAAGTCTCAAATTGACTGCCGGTCGTTAGGAGTCCCCAATCCACTCCTTTCTGTCGCATGTAGCTCGTTAATTGGCAACGATCGGCATCAGTGAGTGTACTATCGCAACCTTTTGCTTCGATGAATACGACGGGGGCGGTTTCGATGAGCAGGGCGTGATCTGCGCGGGTGTTCCCTCGACCGATTTGCATCGGATATTCGAGTTCGACTTCTGGTGAAAACATATCCCACCCAAGCAGCTTGATGAGTGGCTGGATGAGTTTTACCTTCGTATTTTCCTCATCCATTTGCAGTGCTTGGTCGATTAGAGATTGGGACCGTTCGACGTACGCTGTGATCTCGGATTCACTCATCGATTAGTTAGTCCTCGCGTGCGTCAGCGACGAAGCGGTAGAGACCTCGATTGACCTTTTCAACCCATCCAGCATCGACAAGTCCGCGAAGATCCCGATTGATGTGCTGTCTACGGGTATCGAGCTGTTCTTCGAGGCGTTTTGGATTGGCATAGCCCCAAGGTTGTGTCTCGTCCAGTAAATTTGTCCACCATTTGGTGTTAACATGGTCACTTCCTTGCTTTTACTCGGTACTGTACGTCGTAGTTGAAAACACCAAGTCGAACACTTTCTGCTCAGCCTTCCGAAGATGCTGATGGAAGGTCGGTGGGGCCACACCCATCGATTCGGCAACATCCTCGCCAGACGTCTCACGAGGCCACTCAAAAAATCCCGCGTGATAGGCAACATCTAGGGTGGCATGCTGTCGGTCGGTGAGACCCGATACAAGATGTCGAAAGATGCGATGGGAATCGTCGTGCGACCGCGTAATCTGGCAGCGGCGGATCATCTTGGCCTGTGGATATGCCTCTTCAACGGCGTCGATGACTCGGTGGATGTCGACGCTCGGTGAGAGGTGTATCGTCATCTGGTAGTGACCATCTTCAATGACGGTCTGCTTGACGTGGCCACCGATGGACGCGACAACTGAGAGTACGGGTGGCTCAGTTAGCTTGAGTTCGAAGCTAGTGGGATTACCCTCCGAGTGTAAGGTAACCGTCTCCCAGTGAGGGAGCGTCTCGACGAGGCTGGTCAGGGCATCGATAGCAACCGGTGTTGCGGTGCCATACACGAGGAACTCGTCATTGCCGATCGGAACCGCGTTATCAAGTGTGATGGTGCCATTCATCTCGATCGGAACGTTAAGGACCGCGAACACATCCTGAAGCTGGAATTCCAGTTCGACAAGTTCATCGCTCATCAGCGCCCGCTTTCGATCGGTAGCAGCGATTGTATGGCCGATGATCTCACCGAGTTGAGCGATCTGCTCGCCTTCGCGTCCCTCGAACGCGAGTGGCCGCCCCGCATAGACACTCAGGACACCATAAACTGTATCCTCATGGACGATTGGGATTGCTACAGACGATCGGAAGCCGTACGATTCGATTTCGTCCCGCCAGGGGTCATACCGGGGGTCAGAATCGAGATCCTGTGTCGTTTGTATCTCGCCTGTCTGGAAGGCTCCGCCGATCGGACCCTTGCTCCGGTCATCGTCGGGATCGGCAGAGATAGTGATCCCGTCGAGGTCTTCCTCAACGCCAGCTTGAGCCCGCATATTCACTGTTTGGGTAGCGGGATCGATATCGCCGACCCAGGCAAATAGGTACGAATCGGAGTCGGCAAGGTGCTCACAGACTGTCGCCTCAATCTCCTTGCGCGTGGATTGGTTGATAACAGCGTCCGTGATCTCCCGAATTACTTCGTTGAGACTGTTCAGCGCTGCGAGTTCCTGGTTCCGGTGAATAAGTTCCTGTCTGCTGGCTACGCGTTCGTACGCAGCCTCGGCGTTGGTCGCCAACAACTTTACCAGACGACGAGTATTCCCGTCGAATCCATCGACATCGCGTGATCCAGCGACAAGAATCCCTTTTGTACCCAGTGGGACGAATAGCCCGGCACGCATTTCGGTCGCATCTGGGGGCACTTGGAGGTTCGGTGACTCAAGCACGTTCTCGTAGTATTGGGTGTCGCCACTACTGAAAACGCAGTCCGTGATACTACTGCCGTCGGACGGGAGCTCTGGAAACTTCTCACGCATGAAACCAGCCTCGTGAGACGTAGTCTCGGGAACGAGACGGTCATGTTCGGCATCGTAGTCATAGACCACGACACCAGGGAGATCAAGGACATCACTCGCCGTTTCGGTGAGAATTTGGCTGATTTCTGGTGTAGTGTCCGCTGTGAGGAATCCACGTGACGAGGTGTAGAGCGCCTGGAGCCGTTCTTGGTAATGGTTACGCTCAGTTATATCCTGTGACATCGCCATGGCAGCGAACACGTCACCATCGTCGGTAGTTAACGGGACCGTTCGAAAATCGAACGTTCGTCCTTGGACCTCCAACTCGAACGAGTTCGCCTTTCCATTGAGTGCAGCACGGTAGTTTGGTTCGATGAGCTCTAAAATGTCCTCAGGATACACCTCTTGCATCCGTTTGTCTTGAAGATCTTTAGCGTTGAAATCCAGTTTTTCAAAGCCCTGTCCTCCGACAATCGTATGTTGTAGATCATCGTTTAGGAGAGCGACTGCTCCGTTTGGGAAGTTCTCTACGAGCGTGCGGTAGCGCTGCTCAGATTCTTCGAGTGCCCGCTCACGTTCTTTGCGTTCAGTGATGTCTCGGAAGTAGACCGAGAGACCGCTCTCGGAAGGATAAGCCGTGACCTCAAGCCACGCTTCAGCTGCATCGGAATACTCCTCGAAGGTAACAGGGTTCTGGGTTTCCATTGTCTGTTCGTAGCGATCCCTAAATGAGCGATGGAGATCGCTAGAGAAGGCGTCCCAGACATATGTGCCCAGAAGCTCTTCTTCCGTCTTCCCGACGAGTTCTTCGGCGCGGTCGTTGAGGTACGTGAACCGCCAGTCCGCATCTAGTCCGCAAACAGCGTCGTTAATGCGGTCGAATACCTCGTTAAGTTCTGATCGTAACTCGGTCCGCTGGTGTTCGAGCTGCCGCTCCTTTTCCTTGAGGTCCGTCACGTCGTAATAGAGTTCGACCCGTCCGCCCGCATACTCCCCAGATTCGATGGGTTTACTTCGGTGTTCAAGGCAGCGCTCCTCGTGCTCGTCGCCCGCCATCACGTGGCATTCGAAGTGTTCAGTATACGTATTGTCGTCGTACGTTGCCAGAACCGTCTCCGTAAACACCTCTGAATCCTCGATGATCCATGTAATATGCTCGCCGATGAGTTCGCGTTTGTCTCTGCCAACGACCTGCTTGCGGTCAAGCCCAAAGTAACGTTCCGTCGTGCCATTGATCCAGGCGATATCAAAGTTCTCGTCGAGGACGAAGATGCCGACTTCGACGTCCCCGAGGACGTCGTCGATAAGGGACTCCGCAGCAGCCGACCAGTCAGGAGCCGTTTTGTCGACATTTATCGGCGATCGCCACCACACACGGGCGTTTGCGCCAGCCTTCTTCGTTTTGATCCTGTTTTGCTCGACAAGCCGTTCCAGCCGGGCATAGGTGCTCCGCCGACCGAGGTCGAGGACCTCAGCCACTTCCGGCGTCGTCCACGGTTCCCCGGAGTCGTCGAAGATTGCGAGTGTTTCCCGGAGACTATCGGTCAGTGATCCCGACTTCATCATCCTGTATAATGGACTACCAGTCTATGAAAGTTCCGTCGATGGAGTTACTCTGATGAGACAGTACCGATATCGACGGGTGAGCATCCTCAACAAATTCACAACAAAAATTACCATACTAATTCAGAAGCTGTTCCACCATCCTGATGAGAAGAACCTAATCACTTCTAGCGGTCCCTTACGGTAATCAAGTTCTTCCATCAAATACACACTGGCTGCAGCTGACCGAACCGGAATAATTCCAATGTGCCACAACTTAAACAACATGATGGATAAAAATTCGAGTACAGACGAATTGACTGCAAGCGATCTTCACAGCTTGCTTGCGGTGGAGCGACGCCGTCTGGTTCTCGATATTCTTACCGGGATCATCACCACTGTCGAACTCAGGGAACTAGCCACGGAGATCGCCGAGCGAGAAGACGGAACTGACGTCGCCGATGAGGACACCATAGAGCATGTGATAATCGAGCTTCATCACAACCATCTGCCCCGCCTCGACGATGCGGGCCTCGTCGACTACGATCCTGATAGCCATACTATCGATCCGACTAAGTTAAGCAATTATCAATTAGAAGATTATTTGACTGTCACCTCAGAGAAGGAGTAATACAGTAGCCACCTTCTGTGAGGACTGCCGCGATATACAGGAAGTCTCGATTTTCGAACGTTCGCTAGGCGGTAATATCCAAGAACGTCAATTGGTGTGCCATGGATAAAAAAAAGACTGAAGCAGTGGTTAGTTCGGCAGTTCTTTGCGTCCCGCTCTCACGCACGGCCAGCACGGGAAGCCATTCAGGCCGTCACAGTCGCACTCTACCGATTCAGTGTCGTCTTCGTCCGTCTCGTCGTCCGATGGGAACGCCGTGAGCGTTCCGTCATCAGTCGCATCTTCGACGGCGGCCATGTGTTTCCAATAGACAGTGCATACTCCTGAACAGAGTAGCATTTATTACTGAGTAGAAGAATCTACTAGCATGGCAACATCAGTGAAAATGGACGAGGGAACGAAGTCTGATTTGGAGGAACTCCAAGCAGAGATTCGTCTAAAAGTAGGAAAGCAAGTAACGCAGCAGGAAATCCTCGCCCGGATCGTTGCACACGCGGTTGACTCGAAAACTGATCTCATCGATTCGTTTCGCGATGAAATGCCAGCACTCGATCCAAGTGAGCGAGAAGCGTTCCACCAAGGAATGATCTCCTCTGGCGTAAAAACATCAGAATCGGATATCGACGAAGAGCTATACGGATGAGCATTCTTATCGACACTGGTGTTTTTTACGCACATCACGATGAAGACGCTGAACGCCATGATACTGCAGTTTCTGCAATGAATACAGTACTTACTGGTGAATACGGACAACCGTACACCAGTGACTATGTCTATGACGAAACAGTCACATTAACTCGAATGCGAACTGGTTCATTTGAGGCTGCAAAAACTGTCTCCGACCGAATTCTTGGATGCAAATCATTCCCAGAGATATTCGAGATGATCCAGATGGGGCACGACGACTTTAATGCGACAGTAGATACATGGATCCAATATCAAGACCACGATTTAAGCGTGACTGACGCAAGTCTCGTGACGCTCTGTGAACAATATGACATCGATTCTATCCTCAGTTTTGACTCAGACTTCGATGGAATTGTCCATCGAACAGATCCATCGAATATGTCTACGGAATAAGAAAAACGAGGAGAGTTAGCTCGGTAATTCTTTGCGACCCTCACGAACGCACGGCCAACACGGGAACCCACCGAGGCCGTCACAATCACAGTCTTCGGGGTCGGTATCGTCTTCGTCTGCAGACGGGAATGCGTCAAGCGTGCCGTCGTCAGTGGCGTTTTCGACTGCGGCCATGTGTTTGCAAAAGGCAGTGTGGTGGACGTGGTGCGGACAGGTGTAGGCCATCAGTTCGTCGGTCACGTCGTCGATGGAGACTGTGATTTGTGCAATGTTTCGTACCTGTGGTGTCCACTACAGCAGTCTTATTACGTTTGATTACATACTGTTACGTATGCCTGTCGACTTCGAAAGCTACCACCCAACAGAGCTACCGAATGAAAACACGAACGGACGGTACATCCTCGAGTTCCTTGCCGACGATCCAAACTTGGGATACCGTGCTGGTGAATTGGCCAAGGAACTTGATATCCCTCGTGGGAGTGTTGGAACCACATTGAGTCGACTTGAAACTCGGGGATTTGTCCGGCATAAGGGTGAGTACTGGGCAATCAACCCTGAAGCGTACGATGCTCACACGGCGAGCCTCATTGGATTAGAGACGATTTCGATGCAGTTCGAGGGCGACTATTACGACGAGAATCCGGACTGGGACGATGATCTTCCGGATCTTGACGAAGAGGAGCAAGAGAGTTCTTCGACGGAGGAGGAGTAATATATGACCGTGGTGCCGTGGTCGTTGCTTCTGACCCGTTTGGAAACACACCTCGACGGCCGTATCTGATTATTAGCGGTCAGGACCATCCGTTTACTGGGCAACAGTATATCGCGCTTGGAATCACCACGAAAGAGTATCCCGCAGGGCTCTCACTAGCGAACACATTCGAGGCAGGTACACTGAATCGAGAATCGTTTGTCTCTCCGTGGGCTGTTGTTTCGCTCATGGACATTGATATTGACCGTGCAGTTGCTCGACTTACAACGGAGTTTGTCGACACCGCAGTCGAAGCGATGATGGAGTACGTTTTCGCGTAATATTCACGGCCCTTTGTTGAGTGTCACTCGTCGTTGAAGTGGGCACCGCTTGTTAGTATGAACTACTAACCAAGGATTGCTCTAAAACTCGAAGTCAAAAGCGATAGCAAGAGCTTAAGCAGAAAGCAATAGCCTGCGAAAATTTTCCTCGTATCTATTGCTTATCGCGAGAACCACTTAAACGAGACTTGGTTAGTGATTCTCGCCCTCCTCAACGTATAGTGACCCACCGCACTTGCTACAGCTGTACTGCTCGGGGTTACGTACCGTCTTTGAGCGCCGATGCCGTGCAATCCGACCGCTGCAGTCCTCGCAAACAAGCCACCACTTGGGCGTAGTAAAGCGTTCGCAGTGTTACGAGGTATCGAGGGCATCCGTCCACTGGGCGAACGTTGCGTCGTGATCCGCCTCACCGAACTCGTGATACTGCCATGCGTGGATCAATTCGTGGCGTACGGTCGAACTGAATTGTTCCCACCCGTGTTGTTCGTAGGCCGTCCAGTCAACGCAATCGTGATCTCCTCTGTTGCAGGGTCGTACTTTGTGACGCCTGCCTGTCGCTGCGCTCGATGTGAAATTTCCCAGTCGATCGTGTCGACCGGCAGATCTGGGAAGTGCTCGGCGGCGACGTTCGTTGCGTGCTGTTGTGCTCGGCCGAGGAGGGCTGTCGGTGTCTCGAGGGAATCATCGGTCACAACAGTTAGATATCTCTAGAAAGAGAACGTGAGAGATTTTGGATTAACAACTGCCGAGGTTCCGGAAGTCGTTCTGGTTGCACTTTGAACAACGAGATGGTTTCGAGATAAAGGTGGTACCGCATTCTTCGCATTCAAAAATATCACCGGTCGCCCGTACCTGCTGTTCCGTCTGTCGAGAAGGTCTTTCTGAATTAAAGACACCGCGTAACCGATGTAGTATTTCCATAGCAATGCATAGACACTTGCTCCACATGCATAGGTTTTATCACCAAAATGCCATAATGGTCTCCATTATTACTGTATAGAATATTGTTAACGAAGTTGGCTCACTGATTATGAGATGCCGCTGAAACCCTCATAGTCGCACTCCTTAGATTTGTCATTCTCCACCCTCCAAGGAAAGCCCCACGCGTTCCAGGAAGTACTCGGCGACGATATCAGCCGCGTGCTGTTGGTGTCTCAGGAGTATCGTCGGTCGTTGCACCCGTATTTTCCGTGAGCGGTCGCTAGTCGGTGATCTCCGAGATCGTCAATTGGCGTACCACGGATAAAAAAGACTGAAACGGTGGTTAGTTCGGCAGTTCCTTCCGTCCTGTTCTCACGCACGGCCAGCACGGAAAATCACCGAGACCGTCGCAGTCGCAATCGTCTGGTTCGGCATCGTCTTCGCTGTCCTCCGACGGGAAGGCGTTGAGCGTCCCGTCGTCAGTGGCGGTTTCGACGGCGGCCATGTGTTTGCAGTAGGCGTTGCGGTGGATGTGATGCGGACACGTGCAGGCCATCAGTTCCTCGGTCACGTCGTCGATGGCAACGGTGTACTGGTGGGCTGCGGGGTTCTCGTGGCTCTTGTTGGTGACTTAGACGAGTTCGGGGATTTCGTCTTTGGGCCTTTTATTCCATCAAATGGAATAGGAACCATCATCAAGCTTCTGCTCAATGTTTTGGACTGTCTGATCGAGTTGTGAAGCAAACTCATTGATGGAATCATTGTTTATTCGATATTTAGGACTATCTAAACTAACCGCTCCACAAACGCGACCATCGGTATGCATGACTGGCTTTGCAACAGAAAAAAGGCCAGTAACAACTTCTTCATCGTTAATAGCATATCCTCGCTCTTGTGTCTCTTCAAGTTCCATATAAAGTTCATCAAGGGTTGAGATCGAGTACTCAGTTTCAGAAGGAAGTCCCCACCGGTCTATTACTTTCTCTACCTTTGATTTCGAAAACTCGGCGAGAATGGCCTTTCCAGACGCAGTGTTATGCATATAAAAAGTACGTCGATCACTAAGAAACGACGATTGAGTATTATAGAGTTCACTATAGAGTGAAAGTACTCGTCCGTGTTCCTCAACACTAAAATCAGCTATCTGATCAACTCGCTTATTAAGAGCATTAACCTCTTGCTCAGCAATTTCATAAATATCTTTACGAGAGATTACATACTCACCCAACTCAAAGAATTTTAGCCCCAAATGGTAGAATTCCCCTTCTTTAACGACATATCGATTGTTTCTAAGTGTGGTCAAATGGGCATGAACCGTACTTTTTGAGAGATCAAGTTCCTCAGTTAAGGTCCTCAATCGAATTCCATTATGAGCACGGATCTTCTCTACGATTGCTAAGGAAGTTTCGGTAGTAGATAGTGATGAAGGGGTTTTCCTATTTTGGTCGCCCATGGTCATGAGTAACATTGACCACCACTAATATGTTCGCTATACTCAAATCGACTTAAATAACGTAAATTGGTTGTGAGTATCTCATTCTTCGCATAGTCTTTCTCCTAGAAAACTGTGCTACCCTTATAGAAAGTTGCGTAGAGTTTTGCAGAGAGGAACTATTATATGGTTATTTCCTTAACGAACAAGAATTTCAGGCTCCAGTATTTAAGCGGGGGAATTAAATCGCGATTTTCCACTGGGTTAAAAAACGGCACGTATTTAGTTGTTCGACAGAGCAAAACCAAAATGGCGCTTTTTCCTAAGAATTTTCATAAAATGGGGATGAAAACTTTAATATCCAATACTCACGTGCTATGGGTTATGTTCGCACGCCTCACAGAGACCCGAATTGGACGAATTATAATCCCAGCAATTGTCTTCCAATCTGTAAGTATCGGTGGGGGATTTTCGACAGGGAGAGAAGTAGTAGAGTACGTAGCAAAATATGGTGCTCTGGGAAGTGTTTCGATACTTACCTATTTTACTGCCCTCGCTATTTGTGGAGCTCTGGTTTACGAGTTTTCGAGGAAATTCGATTTATACGACTATAAATCGTTGATGAAGAACCTCATTTGGCATGGCTGGCCTATCTTTGAGCTTATTTACGTAATCTTAGCAGTTGTCATCATCGCAGTTGTTGCCTCTGCAGGTGGCAATCTGATGAATCAAATCCTTGGTGTTCCAGTGTTTGTTGCAAATGTCCTTCTTATTGGGTTCATCTTCTTTGTTCTCTACTTTGGTCGAGGAGCTATTGAACGATTCAGTGTCGTTGGTACAACATTTATCTATGCGGTATATATTACGATGTTTGCCTACGTTCTCATAAACAATGGCGGACAGACCCTTGAGGTTCTGAGAAGCGGAAGTACAGCGTACGTGGACAACCCAAGTATTAGTGCTGCAATGAAATCTGCATTGATCTACGCCGGATATTCACTTATCGGTTTTATTCCACCACTGTTCTTAATTGATCGGATGGAAAGCCGTTCAGAAGCAGTTCTTTCGGGGGTACTAAGCGCATTCATGCTTGCCATCCCGCTCGCGCTATCCTACCTTTCTCTGTTGGCTTACTATCCCAGTGAGCGTGTTATGGGAGCGTCAGTTCCGTGGTTAGCAATGCTTGGTTCACCAGTTCTCTTAGTTCTCTATGGAGTGGCAATCGGTTGGACGCTGACCGAAAGCGGGGTGGGATTTGTGCACTCCATCACTGAGCGCATTGACGAAAATATCCGGGAGTCCGACTATCGATTCTTTGCAACAAGGGATGGGCTCTCAGCATTTGAGCGTGGATCGGTGGGGCTGCTTATCCTTCTCAGCGCAATATGGCTTTCTCGAATAGGTATTATCAGTCTTGTCAGTGAGGTGTACCCAATCTTGGCTGTCTTGTTCACCGCAGTTCTCGTTCTTCCGTTACTCACTGTTGGACTCTACCGACTCTCTAACCCAACGTGGAAACAGGAGTTTTGGCAAGGTTGGAGGAGTGACTCACAAAGTAAAGCAGCTGACATTGAACAGGTAGAATAATGTATGGGTGGAGGAATCGGCTTGGGGTCGTCGTGACGTCGTCTGATCGAACCAGTGAAGGAGAGTACTTCCGATACACGCCTGATGGCGTCTCTGTCCACGCCTCGCGAATGTTGCTCGAAGATGGGGTTGCTGATGCAGAAACATTGGAGCAGATGTCAAACGATGTTGAGCGATGTGCGAAGCTTCTGAAGACGACAAATGTTGATGTAATCGCCTACTCCTGTACTGCTGGCAGTCTGCTCAAAGGGGTGGGATTTGAAACGGAAATCGAACAGCGAATTGAAGACGTTGCAGGAGTGCCTGCTGTCGCGACTGCGGCGTCGATTAAGCGTGCATTTGATACGCTGAAGATGGAATCCATAGCACTTGCGACACCATATATTGAGGAACTTAACGAGTTAGAAGTAAACTTTCTTGAAGAATCCAACTATGAAGTGGTCGATATCCACGGATTAGGTTGCCGGACAGATGAGGAAATTTGCACTCACCGTCCAGAGACGGCGTATCAACAAGCGCGGAACATTAACTGCGAGAATGCTGATGGTATCTTCATTAGCTGTACTGGGTATCGGACGTTTGAGATTGTCGATCAATTAGAACGAGATCTTGACAAACCGGTCGTGACGAGTAATCAAGCGACACTTTGGGATGCACTTCGGACAATCGGCATCGATTACTCTGAGGTCGAACTAGGATCGTTATTTGAACACTAGTGTTGCTGTGTTGCTCTGGATCCGTGTTTCTGTAAATGCCGTTTTATTGAAAACCCATCGTCAAGGTCCACCACAACAATTCCAAGCACCATTCATACACAGAAATTGTTACCAACGTACTCAAAAAGTTTATACCGTTATTTACTGAATGCCTTTCTGTGTATCGTCATCATGGCGCAAACAATATTTGACCGCACCGAGTTCGACAGCCGTCTAGAGCGGACGAAAGAACGGATGCGCGAAGAGGATCTCGACGCCCTCGTCGTCTCCGATCCTGCGAACATGAATTACCTCGCAGGGTACGAAGGATGGTCGTTCTACGTCCACCAGGCCGTCGTGGTAACAACAAATCACGACGAACCAGTGTGGGTAGGTCGTGACCAAGACGCAAATGGAGCACGTGCAACTACCTGGCTCGACGAGGAGAGTATCCATGCATATAGTGATGATCACGTTCACTCGCCATACGACCTGCACCCAATGGACTACTTAGGGGAAGTTCTCGAGGACCTCGATGTGAAAGATGGTCACATTGGCGTGGAGATGGACGCGTACTACTTCACCGCAAAGGCCTATACACGCCTCCAAAAGAACCTCCCTGAGGCCACGTTTGAGGATGCGACGCTCCTCGTCAACTGGCTTCGAATCAAGAAGAGTGAGCGCGAACTTGAGTACATGCGAGAGGCCGCGCGGATCTCCGAAGAGGCAATGGTAGCCGCCCTCGATACCATCGAAGCAGGTGTCCCTGAGTACGAGGCTGCAGCCGCCATCTACGATGCCCTCATCCACGGCGCCGACGGCTTCGGCGGCGACTACCCTGCTATTGTCCCGCTAATGCCTTCCGGTGACCACACGGGAACGCCCCACCTAACGTGGACAGACCGTAAATTCGAAGAAGGTGACCCCATTATTATTGAGCTCTCGGGTTGTCGACACCGATACCACTCACCACTTGCCCGTACAACGTTTGTCGGTGACCCACCAAAGGCGGTACAGGAGACGGCAGACATCGTCGTAGAGGGGCTTGAGGCCGCTCTTGACACCGTCGAACCGGGAGTCACCTGCGAGGAAGTCGAGAAGGCGTGGCGAAATGTCATCCAACAATATGACATTGAGAAAGAGGATCGAATCGCCTATGCAATGGGACTTGGCTACCCACCGGATTGGGGTGAACACACTGCCAGCATGCGACCGGGCGATGAAACGATACTCGAAGAGAATATGACGTTTCATATGATCCCCGGTCTCTGGTTTGATGACTTCGGTGTCGAGATGAGCGAGACGTTCCGTGTCACTACCAACGGAGCCGAAGTACTCGCAGAGTTCCCGAGAGAGTTATTCACTGCGCGATAACACGGCCAATAAACGACCAGGAATAAAGCTGTAAGTTTTCGTGTAAAAGATGCAATTCAGAGAAAATGGACTGACGGCTACAATGACAGGAGAGAGTGCGCGATACTCGTGGTCAATTTGCAGAGGAAACGACTGACGACGATATTCTGACGGCGATGCGTGAGTCCGAGTTTCCGGCAGTGACCGCTCGGTGGGTCGCAGATACGATTGGAATGAAGCGGCGGCCAGTGCATCTGCGATTTGAGGACCTTCAATTATCAATGACGTAGATATTGAACACCCCCAATA
Source organism: Haladaptatus pallidirubidus (assembly GCF_020700235.1). Taxonomy (GTDB): domain Archaea; phylum Halobacteriota; class Halobacteria; order Halobacteriales; family Haladaptataceae; genus Haladaptatus; species Haladaptatus pallidirubidus. Next base: position 129,964 of record NZ_CP085302.1, read on the forward strand.
AGAATCAAGGCGAGTGAGAGCAGTGACAAAGCTAACTGAGGAATACCGAACCAGAATGGTGTCGCTGGGACAATCGCTCGAAGGAGAACGAGGAGTGATGAGAGGACCGGGATGTCATTCCCTGGTGTAACGATTAATGACGTATCCGAACTGTATTGTGGTCCACCGACTGTTTCGCCCACCGGGAGTCGGTCCGCTTCATACGGGATCCGTGGTGTTCTTGTACTCCATACGACTTTGCCTTCGGAATTCACTTCGACGATCCGTCTGTTTAGCGTGTCGGTGATGAGCGTATTTCCATTTGGCAGTCGATCAGCGTCACGTGGCCAATTAAATTCGACGCCACTAGCACTTCCTACCGTCCAAACAGGACGCCATTCCCCACTCTCGGTACGGTGAAGTTCAACAATACGGTCATTGTCACTATCGGCAACGAGTACGGCACCGTCTCCTATCCACTGTGGATTGTGTTGATGATTAAGCACAGAGGGATCACCACAACGAACATCGCCATCATTGTCATAATCCGCTAACTGGCCCGATCGTCGACAGCTTTCATCAGAGCTTGTTGGAGTATCCTTGTTAATTACCTCGACAACACCTTTGCCTCGTTGAATGACCAATAATTGGTTTGTGTTCCGAATCGAAATCAGATATCGACCATCACCAATGACGTCGACATCGTTGATGTGCAGCCAGTCCGACTTTGTTGGATCACTTGGCGCATCGTAGAATGAACGCCCATTCCATTGCCACGTGACTGCCCCATTTTTTACCGTAAAGATGCGCTCGTGTTCCATATCGGTCATCAGGTATTCCCCTGACGGGAGGCGCTCGACATCGTGGACCTCACTATCCTTTTTGTCACGAACTGAGAAACTATATTCCGAGATGACATGGGGGGTGGGTGTGGGATCAATCACACGAAATCCGGAGCGTGAACATGGAGATTCATACGGAGCACATTTCTGATATCCCCCATCCATAAATCCTGCCAATACCGTTCCATTGCTCGTCTTCGTCACGTCGAAATAGCTACCTGCGCTGGCTTCGCGCCATGTCACATTCCGCCCAGTCAAAAGATACACACTTCCATACTCGTGCCAACCAGGCCCGCCACCTTGTGAACCTACTAAAGTTCGGCGGCTATCGCTATCACCGACGGAACCAATCTCTGGCGCAAGGGCCCCGCTGACTACTACAGTCAATACGAAAAGGATGACACCGATTACGACGAGCCAGGTACCTTGACGGCGGGGATTCATTATATTTCGTACTCTGAGATGTCGCAAAGGGTTTCCGATCCCTAATAGGTGATACAAAACCTGCAGGCAATAGGCCGATACCGAGCGATCATGACGGAGACCGATTGAGAGCACGTTCGTGATGAGAGCGACCCCTCGAACCAACAGCGTGATCAGGCCGTCTATCGGGTGAGTAAGCGAATCACCGAGAAACTCCCAAAGGACATTGCTGTGCTTGCTGAGCACCGACGCGACAAACTCGAAGAACTCCGTGAGATCGTTTGTGAGGAAGTCGACGAAGGGTAGATGGTCGTATCCAATGTGGGCACAGACATCTGTGACATCGTCCCCCAGAGTGAGCCCCATTGAAACGGGATAGACGAACTGAGGGGTAATTATCTACCAATAATAGTAGGAATTATTATTCTTATAGAGCGTCTCTTTGTCGTCAATGACGAACTTCGAATACCGATCACCACGAACCCCGCTTGGCCTACTCGTTGGAGCGTGGGCCATTTGGTCGCTTTTTGAGATTTAGACGAGCGGAATTGATTGACAGAGTGGTGGTGCTATCGCGACTGTTGGGGTATTCACAGCAGTCTGTCTCGGATGTCTCGTGTGGGCAATTGGTGCAACGACTGGTGATTCTTTGGAGCGACCGATCCCGTATCGGCGGCTTATGCAGCTCTTGGAATCGTGTTTCTCGGTGTACTCGCTCAATCACTACAATTAGACGTGGCACCGACTCGCAAACCAAAAATTCAGGCCCTCCTATACAGCAGAACTCCTTACCCCAAATCCACTGCCCGCTCTAATGCCGCCACACTCCGCGTCGATTACGAATAGTCCTCGCGTTACTTCGAAACACGATTTGTGATTACCAACTCACTCGGATCAACCGCTCCACGCTCAAGGCGATTAACCCACGACCGCAATTCCTCACAAACCGCCGCTGGATCTCGATACTCATCCACCGCTTGAATCAACGCTTTCTGTGTATCATCGATATTAAACCACTTGTCGATCCTTTCTGATTATCGGCTCGGTATCGGAACGACAAGAGCCGTCTATGTGGCGGCGTCAATAGCGTTCTCAAGATCAGCGATGATCTGTCCAGGGTCTTCAATACCCACCGAGAGCCGGACAAGATCATCTGTGACGCCGGAAGCGGCCTGTTCAGCGTTTGTAAGCTGTTGATGGGTTGTACTAGCTGGATGAATGATGAGTGTCTTTGCATCACCGACATTAGCGAGCAAGCTTGCCAGCTCTGTCGATTCAACGGTTTTTCGTGCAGCGTCGTATCCATCCGCGAGACCGAAAGTGATCATGCCACCATAGCCGCCCTCGAGGTATTCGGTAGCCGTATCGTGGGTTTTGTGGGAAGAGAGACCGGGGTAGTTCACCCACGCAACATCCTCATGATCCTGGAGGTACTCGGCTACTGCCATTGCGTTCTCGCAATGACGGTCCATCCGAAGGGAAAGTGTTTCGAGTCCCTGGAGAGTTTGCCAAGCGTCGAAGGGCGCTTGTTGGTTCCCAAGATCGCGGAGTCCACGGGCAATCGCAGCGTATGTGAACGCTTCATCCCCGAATGTTTCCGCGAAGTTGACACCGTGATATGCAGGGTTATCTTGAGCAATCTCACTGTATTTTTCTGGATAATCGCTCCAAGGGAATGTGCCACCATCAACAATCACGCCACCAATGGTGGTGCCAGAACCATGAAGCCATTTTGTAGTTGAATTCCAAACGAGATCCGCGCCATGTTCGAGTGGACGACAGAGGTAGGGTGTCGCAAAGGTATTGTCGACGAGTAAGGGAACGCCGTGGTCGTGAGCGATGTCGGCAATCTGCTGGATATCGGGTGTATCGAGGGCTGGATTCCCGATCGTCTCAAGATGGACGTAGGCAGTATTGTCGTCGATGGCTTCGTCGTATTCCTGATAGTCGAGTGTGTCAACGAATTTGGCTGTGACACCTCGGCGTTCGATTGAATGGGTGAAGTACGTGTAGGTGCCTCCATATAATGAGGAGGCCGTGACGATATTATCGCCAGCTTCAGTCAGCAGGAACGTTGCGAGGTTCAGCGCAGCCATCCCAGATGCAGTGGCAACGCCTCCTACACCGCCTTCAAGAGCGGCAAGCCGGTCTTGGAGTGTTTCAAGAGTCGGGTTCATTAACCGGGAATAAATGTAGCCAGGCTTCTCGAGCGCAAACTGGGTTGCTGCATCTTCACCATCTTCAAAAACGTATGAAGTGGTTTGATAGAGTGGCGGCGCTCGTGCCCCAGTCACAGGATCAGGATCTTGGCCTGCATGTAGTGAGTCAGTAGCGAATGAACTATCAGTAGGATCGTCGCTCATACATTCCCAGATGAAACCCGAGATATTATGTGAACGTATTAAGGGAAAGATTGCCGAGATCGTTGACAGCATTTTAGGCTGCCAATCGTAGTCACCAATTCGTTCAGATCAACCGCCCCACGCTCGAGTCGATCGACCCACGATCGTAGTTCCTCACAAACCGCTTCCGGATCGCGATACTCGTCTACCCCTCGAATCAACGCTTTCTGCGCATCATCGATGTACGACGGCAGACTGCACTGGCGACACTCGATGGCCCGATACTTGTACTCATCCTCACCAGCAACCTTCCCGAAGTACTTCGTCAACGCACCAGCATCGGAATCACGCAACGGAACAAACGCAATCACTCGGGTACTGTGAGGTGTAACGAATCCTTCTTTTGTGCATTACACTGACCGCTCGGAGTGCGTGACGACAGTGTAACGCTGGCTTTCACTGGACTGAGAACTCGCCTATTGACAGTACTCATCGGTCACGTCTTTGAGGTGCACAACCCCTTCCGGAACGCGGTAGGCCGCGACGACGGTTCGATCGGCGTCCGGCGAGTTCACGGTCTTGTCGACAGCGTAGCCGACGTACGTGCAGTCATCGCGGGTGAATTCGACGATCGAGTAGCCCCAGTTGTGGCTGTCAAAGAACTCGATATGTGGGTTCATCGCCGGAATAAGCCACGAAAACAACGGTTCGGTGAGCTTGTTTCGCCACCCGCGGGTCAGGTGAAGTGCCTCAGCAACGTTGAGCGAGGTGACCGCAGGCGTCATGAACTCGACGCCGCAACGCTCGCCTTGGGCGACGCCCTCGCCGCCCGTGACGCGACCAGGATAGGAGGTCTGCTGATACGCAGCAACGTAACAATGGAGGTCGCCGGTGAGCGTGACGAAGTTGTCCACGTCCGCAGCGGCAACCGTCTCCATGATACGCATGCGTTCGCGGGTATATCCGTCCCACCCGCCTTGAACCGGGTAGATCGAGAGCGGTCCAGACCCCAACCGAAATGGGACGGTCAGTACCTCGTCAGCCCACACCGTCCACGTTGTCTCTGATTCGGTAATTGTGTCAATGAGCCACTCGCGCTGCTCGATGCCGAGCATGGTTCGTCCGGGGGGTTCGCGGTGCGGGCCTACATTGTCGACTGTGGGGATGGCCTCGCGCGGTGGATCCCGGAAGAGTCGCTCGTCAGTCAAGATGAGCGTCATGAGATCACCAACTTTGAATGACCGCCAGAGCTGAAACCGGTCTTGAAGTTTCTCGCCGTTTGGGTCGTACTCGACGCGGGCAGGCATGAACTCCCACCACGCATGCATTGCGTCGGCGATAAGCGTGGTCATGAACTCCGGATCGTCACCACGTGGGTGGTCACCGGCAGGTGCGTCAGTCTCCTTGTCCCAGTAGAGATCGTTTATCATCTCATGGTCGTCCCATCCGGCGATAAGTGTGTGTGACTCCAATGCCTCCTGCAGGAACTGGTCGCTGCGATATGTGCGATACAGATATCGATAGTCCTCAAGATTCCAGACACGGTCGTTGCCACTCGGCAGCGACTTCTCGCGATTGGGGTAATCGGAGGAGCCAAGGCCTTTGAAATGGCCCGCATCAGACTCGTAGACGAAGTCACCGACGTGAATGAGGAAGTCCACGTCCTCTGAGGCAACATGGTGGTATGCGGGGAAGTAGCCGTTGAGGAAGTTCTGACAGGCAAGTACTGCAAACCGTATTGACTCCGGCGAGTCATCGGGATGTGGCAGCGTCCGACACCGGCCGATTCGGGAGGCGACGTCGCGGTAGATGAATCGATAATGATACTCGCGATCTGGTTCGAGGTACTCGTCGAGATCTACCTTCACCGTGTGATCGTGGGCTCGAATCCCTACTGTATCTGTGATCAGGCCGTTGTAGACGATATCATCCATCCCCTCGTCGTGCGCAACCTGCACGGCGAGTGATTCCTCGTCGGTGAACACATCGGGCGCGATACGTGTCCAGAGGATCACACCGGTCGAGGTCGGGCCGCCGCTCGCCACGGACTGTGGGAACGTTCTAGTCGGATCGACTTGGGAGTCGAACTCGAATTCGGGCCCGTTACCCGCGTCCATGGGGTTGGTCGCCACTGCCAAATCGTGCGAGTCAAGTTCGGAGAGCAGTTCTGAATGATCATCTTCCCCACGGGACGGCACATCCCGTCCGTCCAAGCCGATTCCGTCAGGCATGACTTCCGGTTTGCAATCGAGCGATTTCGTCGTTATGGCTATTATTTCGTCACAATTCGGAATGCCCATTTGTTTCAGTAGTATAAGAGTTACCTTACAGTCAGCCCGTGGTTTCGTTCGTAGTGTCGGTCACGACGGGTGTGACTACTCAGCGAGAAAATATTAACGGAGAAACTTGTTTCGAACCGACCGCACTCGTCGAGGAGGACTGGTACGTTGAGACGCTGGAAACTGCATCCAGCGTGGGGGGCGACCGAGAGAAGTGGAATCGGATTACTTCCACCCTACATTTGGCCAAGAAACATTGATTGCGACCGAGTCTGCATTGCTGGGTAATGGAAATAAATCTCGAATCATTCTCTGTGGAATGCACTGAGTGTGATATGGATGAGGATGCGGACGATTATTCGTCACTAGAGAAATTTGCCCGTAAACATGTCGAACACACTGGTCATAACATTCGATGGGTACAGGGTTCGGCAGTGCCAGAGGTCTCGGTATCAGAATCGACCGACTATCGCCTTCGATGTGAAACTTGCAACGAGTCGTGGTCATTCGACTCACGACATGAAGCTGAAGAGTTCCAATCGGACCACGCGGAGTATACCGACCATGAAACAGTTGATGAAATCGAGACAGAAGAATCTTGGACGGCCCACTGTGGCGATTGTAGGACAATGCAAGAGTTTGCAACCCAATCCGAGGCAAACGAGTGGCGAGACGACCATCGAACCGAAGACCATCGAACTGGAATCAGAACAGTATTTGGAACAATTCGTGAGCAACAGCCGGAGTCAGCACAGGCTGATCCAACTCTCGTCGAGACCGGACAGTCAAAATCGCAACGAGATCGAATAAAGAACATCAGAGAACTCATCTCCAAACTCGAAAATGAATGCGACGACGGAGCACCCGTGCCCTTCATCGTAATCGAAGCAGAGATGGTTGGGATGACACAATCTAAAGCACAAACAGAGCTTGAGAAGCTCAAACAGAAAGGAGAGGTCTACGAACCACGCTCAGGATTTGTACGAACGACATAGAGTCGATGGCTGAACGTAATCCAGACACTGTTCAATTGAAATTCGAGAATGGGAGCCTCGTTGAGCAGATGCCAGAAAAGTTCTACCTCCACGTCAGAACAAAGGCTGACGTGGACGCTCCCGAACCACGCGAGAACGGAACGGTTCTCGGTGTGGACCTCGGGATCGAAAACTTTGTCGTCACTTCGACCGGCGTGTTTTGGTCGGCCTCCGAACTTGACCACTGGCACCGTGAATACGAAAAGCGCCGTGCGTCGCTCCAACAGTGTGGGTCTCGCTATGCTCACGAGAATATGCAAGCGGTCGGTTTGAAAGAGACGGGCCGATTCAAACAGCTCTTGCACCGCGTTTCGAACGAACTGGTTGATGAAGCCGACGAACGCGGCTGTTCGCATATCGCGTTCGAGGACTTAACCGATATCCGTGACCGGATGCCCGGCGCGAAACGGCTTCACACATGGGCATTTCGGCGTCTGTTCTCCTACGTCGAGTACAAGGCCGAAGAACGCGGTATCACGGTTCAGCAGGTGAACCCGGCGAATACCTCGCGTCGGTGTTCGTCGTGTAGCTTCACTCACGAGGATAACCGTCCGTCGCAGGATACGTTTGAGTGTTTGAAGTGCGGCTATGCGAATCACGCGGACTACAACGCGGCGAAGAACATCGGTTACAGGCTCCTTGGCACGCAAACCGCTGGCGAAGGAGGCGCACCCGTAGGCGTGCGCTTGAACACCGGGATAGTGAACGCGAACGGCGTCACAGCCGTACCAACGTTGGTTAGAGCGTGAGTCCACGGTGAATTCCACGGCCGTTATGCCGTGGTAGCTTACTGCTTGTATCCTATTGGAGTAGCCGTCGTTCTATTCTTGCCGTTTCAATTGAATCCTTGCGTGCAGCATACAAGTGACGGACAGCACCAGCGGTGAACGCAAGCGCCCCCAGAATCATCGGCGTATCCCCGAATGTCCGCGCCCACAACAATGTCTGGATGTGTGGCTGCTCGTAGAATTCGAGGCTCCGCGCGGTGGCATAGCCATCCGTGTAGACCGCCCGAAGTTGGGCGAATCCGACCGGGAGCAACGATGCAACGACCATGATTGTGAGCCCAATGTTCATAAACCAGAATGATACCCGGAACCACGTCGGATCCCATACTGCCTCGGGCGTAACGACACGCAGAATGTACGTTCCAAGCCCAAGTGCAAGCAGACCGAACGCTCCGAATGTCGCCGCGTGGGCGTGAGCGACGGTGAGATAGGTTCCGTGTTCATAGTAGTTGATTACGGGGAGGTTGACGAAGAAGCCGAGTACACCGCCACCGATGAAGTTCCAGATACTACTACCCAGGATGAACAGAAGCGGGATTTTGTAGGGAAATGACTCACCCTGAGATTTTAACGACCGGTATTCGCCAATGCTTCGATACAGAACGAACACGAGTGGGACGAATTCAAGCGTTGAGAACGTCGTCCCAAGCGGCACCCAGAAATCAGGGAGGCCAACCCACCAGTAGTGATGCGAGACGCCGACGATACCCGCTGCCATGATCGCAAATACCTCAAAGACGATCGCTTTCTCAGCGTCCTCTTTTTCTAAGAGCTGCATCGATACGAGGGCAACAGAGATGATGGCGATTACGAAGAACTCGAAGATGCCCTCGACCCACATGTGGACGACCCACCAGCGCCAGAATTCCGTTACCGCCATGTTCGTCTCTGGAGTATAGAGCATGCTCGCGCCGAATAGCAGTCCGATCGAACCACCTGCATATACCAAGAAGTGTCCGAGCCCAGCGAGCGGTTCATCTAGTTGGCGAACACTCCGAAGTACTAATCCTGTCCAGCCAGCGAGCCCACCAAGCAACAGCAGTTTCCAGAGTCGACCCACCTCGAGATATTCAAGCCCTTCAGAACCAAGCCACCACCAGAGGTCGCCCTCTTCAGGTGAACCGAAGTTACCTCGTATTCCGAACCACACTCCTGCGAACGCGCCAACGGTCGTGGTTACGAGCAATCCAAGCAGCACCGACGCTCCCGTAGCCTGCCACGGCGGATCGCGATCGCTGAACAGCCCAGGGAGAAAGAGCCCCCCAGCAAGCCATAGGGTCGTTATCCAGAGAATTGCGAGGTTGAGATGCCACGTTCGAACTGTCGCAAATGGCAACAATGAAACGAGATCGATTCCGAGCATCTCTTCAATCCGGAAAAAGCCGGTTCGTTCGACGTAATAGTGCGCGAGAAGCGCCCCAGTAAGTACCTGCACGGCGAACAGCGCCCCAGCAACAGGGACGTACCACGCTGCAGCATACTGCGTTGGTGTGATCGACACCGAGTCAGGCGATGGAATGTCGATGATATCGGTCGTTGGTTCGGCGAAGTCAAGCGAGTGGTATGCCCACACCCCGAGACCACCGCCGAAGATAAGCAATAGGACGCTGATCGTGCTCCAGACCAACACCTGACCGGTGGGACGGTTCCCGACCGCAGGTTCATACGGCCAGTCGTTCGTATATGAGTGCGTTGAGTCTGGTCGGTTAGTGTGTGCGATCCACGCCGTCCAAACAGCGAAGTCGGCGATACGCTCGGCCTGTTCGGGCGTCTCAACGAATTCTGTCGGAATCCCCCGTTCGGGGTCACCTTCGTGGTACCGCTCGATGTACTGTTCACGAATTCGACGGTGGGCATACGCTTCAGCGGCTGAATATTGAATGGTCGATCCATCTGGAGCGTCGGCGTCAAGTTCTCGTTTGACGCGTTCTTCGATAGCGACTCTTTCAGCGTCATCGAGTGCCGTAACTGACTCCACTCCCTGTTTTCGTGCATAGTACTTCTGCATGAACTCAGCCTTGAGGTGCAGAGCGTCAGCTGTAAGATCGACTCCGAAATACGATCCGTTGCCGAGGATTGACCCCTGGTTCATTAGCCCATTGGCCTGGAACAGCTTCTTCCCCATCCGGACCTGTTCGACGGTGGCGACAATGTCTCCATTTTGGTCACGGATTTCATCGGGAATTGGCGGCGCATGCTGATAGGACTTCCACGCTCCCAGACCCATTCCTACGAGGTTGGCGATGAACAGTGCAATGAGCACTGTCGAACCAGTCAGCTTCGAGCTAAGTGTCTCGAAGTCAATATCCTCTTCTCGGATATCTCGTACGATCTCCGGAAAAGCACCGACGAGTCCCTTATCTGGAGATCCGTCTGCATCCTCACTTTGCATGGCAAGCAGGTGGGAGGCCAGTTTAACTAGGATGCGTTCGAAGGCAGGATCGATTCCTTCACCATTCGATAGTATAGCCATCACAGTAACTGCTACTGCCGTGGCGGGTGGAAGGTGTCGCTGCTCTGCGTTTACGTCGGTCGTCCGTGTTTCTTCCACCAATTGCGGTAGGTTCTCAACGAGCAGTTGTTCGACCTGCAGAGCCGTGTCAACAGCGTCTTGCTCTAGAAAGTCGTTGACAGAATGAACCCGATTCTCATTACCGTCAATCACGAACCGGGATAGCACCTCCGTCAGGGTACTCTCGACCGAACGATTGACGTCTGCCTTCGAATCTCCCGAGAGTTCGGCAGCGATACGTTCGAGCGATTGCGTCGTTTTCTCGGTGGTTCTCAAGGTTAATTGGTTTTGAACCTCCTCGAGGAGATGATCATTGAGACGGGATTTCTCTAAGTCATATCGACGCAAGAAGTTCTCAAGCGCACGATCATCCGAGAATTTGAGATCGTCACTCGGCTCGTACTGTTCTAAAAATTGGGTAACAGAGTACTCGATCGCATGAGACGTACGTTCGTTGATGAATTGATCAATCAGCGTTGGAATCTCGGCGACTGCTTCTGTCCTTGCACTGAATTTGTCCTTCAAATAGGTAGTTGTCTGTTCCCGTAGCGACGAGACTTGTTCTTGATCAGGGGTCAATACTTTACGTGAGAGACGTTTTTTGATGGACATGGTTTATAATATTATTTAATTTACCATTTTCCACAGACACTACTATGCAGCACCATGTAAACGTGTGGGTTGGATACAATCAGTACAACACTCAATTCAAACAGTTCCCACCCACGTCGGTGAACTAGTGGACTAACGAAAGGATGCGGCAAAGGCGCGTGCTCACGACCGACAACAACTCAGTAGGCTCGAAGACACGGTCGAGACTATGCAAGCCGACATCGACGACTTCACCGACGCAGAAGAGAAGAACAGTCGCGTGCGGGCGTCGGTCTCGCGACTGATCAATCTCGTGCGAGACTACGAGACTGAAGAGAGTGTTGACGGCGACTCGCCGAACCTTGTCGCAGAACCCTCGAATACAGCCAACTCTTCGAGACAGTCCAGCGCTCGGAACAGAATACTGACGTCAACTTCCGTGAGAAGCGCGCCGAGAGTCAACAAGTCGAGGACAAGTACCTCAATGTCCTTGAGCACGCGAAGAACGTCGCCAAGACGAATGACGTGATGGTTGCACGGTTGGGCTTTCGGGAAGTCATGACCCACTATGGATGTGCGTACAAGAACGACGGCTATCGGGTAATGGAGGAGATGGCCGAACGGGTGCCCGGCGTGTGTTACAAGGAATCTCGAACGTTGTCGATCGACGACGCCATGGGCGTTGGTGGTCATCACATTGAGATCACGTTCGCGCATCCTGATCTGGCGGGGTGGATGCGAGCCCACGAAGCTAACGCGGAAATAGAGAACAGAGGACGCTAATTATAGCGTTGTAATCACGGGGGTTCGCAGAACCCCCACTTGGGCGGAACCACCACACGAGATTCACACCGCACTGCCGGTGAAACATGGTGGTAGTAGTTGGTTGATTACGGTGGAGTGCGTCATTTTCTGCGAAACAGAGGGGGTCGCGTTCGCGATCCGCCTCTATTACAATGGTATAATTGACGACTCCCACTAGCTCGAGGACGGCCTGAGTGAGGACGTGCCGACATGGTCCGAGCCGACGAGTCAGCATCTGGATATCGTCCCCGTCATCTGTTAGGACGGGCGTGACAAATAGGAAGGATTGATTTGTCGGATAGACATTAACTTGATGAGCCAGAACGGTCTTTACTAGATTCAACGGTTTAGGTGCTTGTGGCGAGCGAGACAAACGCGAACGGGGAAACGGGGAAACTTGTCGTGGGAACATTCTTGACACTCGATGGAGTGATGCAGGCACCAAGAGGTCCGGACGAGGACCGTGACGGTGGCTTCGACCATGGTGGGTGGTCGGTCAACTACTGGGATGAAAAGATGGGCGAGGTCATGGACGGTCAGTTTGCAGAGACTGACGCGTTGCTGCTCGGCAGAAAAACGTACGAGATCTTCGCTGCGCATTGGCCTAATGTCGATGCGGAGGACGACCCCGCGGCGGAGAAACTGAACAGTATGCCCAAGTACGTCGCCTCCAGAACCCTCGACGGTGTGGAGTGGAGCAACTCATCGCTCCTCACAGGAGACGTCCGGAGGCTGTTGCTGATCTCAAGAAGGATCAAGGTGATACGATTCTGATACAGGCAGTCAAAATTTAATTCAGACACTGCTCGCCCACGATCTCATCGACGAGTTCTGGCTCTGGACATTCCCAGTGGTGTGGAGGAGGGGAAACGATTGTTCGAGGAGGGAACAATTCCTGCAGCCCTTGAACTGACGAAGGCGGAGACATCGAGTACAGGAGTTCAAATGCTTCGATACGAGCGATCGGGAGAGATTGAGCGTGGCTCATTCGCATTAGATGACGTACCGGAGTGAGTCTCGGTACTGACGCGAGCCCATCACCAGTATAACCGGAGCAAAATAGTAGCCCCCACGTGCTGTGTATTCAGTACAAGCTAGCCACTGCATTAGCCAGAGCGGCCAATTTCAAGTCTCATCATTCGTTACGAAGACCGATGATAGTCAGTGCGCTTGGAGTTTTCTTTTCGCTGACGCACGAGAAACTTTTGTGCACTATTTATAGGCACCAAGCAAGATGGCAGATATGTCAGTTTAGGATGGCCGATAGATTTGAGAAGGTTGCTCGTGTTACTCTGTCAAGACTGAAATGAGAGTGCTCGCGTTCTTACTGCTGTGGGTTGGGAGAGGAGTATTAGTCTGGGGACTCTGTTTGATTGGCAGTCTGTTTCTCATTGTCTGGTGGTTACAGGTTGATAGTCGAGTTCTCCGGAAAAAAGCCAATAAACAGTTAAGAACCGCATATCAAGATACTGAATTTACAAAGAGTGAGTTTATACAGATTACGGATCGGGAATACATTCGCCGGTTATTGAGGTCACATGATGGTGAGATGTACCAGACGGAAATCGTCGAATCAACCAATTGGTCAAAAACGAAAGTAAGCGTGAAACTTTCGGAGATGCAATCAGATGGGGAGATCACAAAGATTCGTCTTGGCCGTGAAAATCTAGTTGTGCTACCGGGAAGTGAGCCAGAGATCATCTCCGAGCAAAACAGTAGGACGGGACAGAATCATTAGCGGCGTCACATCACACTTGAGACGCCGTCACAAACTCAAAGAACCCTATCTTGGAAAATAAAATTTCTAACATGTATATGAATGACGAATCGACCTAATCGACCTCAGATAGCACGCAATTCTATCTCAAAAGCAAAAGCGTACTGGAGTTCCCCATGATAGATCAGCGCTCTCTCTCTCCAGCACGAAGCCGATTTTCTGCTGCCTAATAAGCGGAAGTGGAACGACTCCGGGACCCCGGATCAATCTGTGCGCATTTTGTGGTATTAGTCTTCCATACCCCAATGTTTCAGGACTTGCTCGGCCTGGACAAGGGTGCCGCGACCCGGCAGAGCCTTCTGGCCGTTGAAGTGACATGACGAGCGTCTCGGTGGAGATGATGACGATGATGTGGGTGTTGATAATGCTCAACCATATCATCCACAGTACTTCGTCGTGATCATGTGGATGTCTGGATCGAGCGACCTGTTTCCTTTTTTAGGTACGTCGAAAGGGAGAGTAAATCCGACTCATCTAGTCCGAACGCATCGACCTGGTTATGCTCGGTAACATTGGTCATCTCGAGCGCCCGTGCTTGGTTGATCCCAAAGGGTATCTGTGGGATAGGATCAACTGCGTACAACCCTATCCGAGTAAGGTGATCCGGTACTGAGAAAATTTTGACTGGCGTGCCCTCCGCTTGATAGAGCATCTGCGTCACTTCCCTAAACGTGAGGACTTCTGGCCCGCCGAGATTGTATGCCTTACCGACGTGCTTCTCATCTTCGAGCGCGTCAGCGGTTATCGTTGCGATGTCCCTGACCCAGATCGGTTGGAACGTTGGGTGGCTTCCCCCGTCCGGAAGAATCGTTACGTAAGGTGTTGTGTACTTTTTGACGAATGCGAATGTTTCACTTCCCTCGCCGAAAATAAACGAAGGACGGAGCACAACCCAATCGAGATTCGAATATTCGACGACCATATCACCGAGTCCTTGTGTTCGCCAGTAGGCAATCGGACTGTCTATTTCCGCCCCTAACGAACTCATTTCGACGTATCGATCGACATCGTGTTGGCTCGCCGCGTGGGCAGCGTTTACCGCACCACCGATACAAACTGTATCGTGAAATGTTCCGGGTCGAGGTTCGTTCAGTGGCGGAAGTGCAGTGAGGTTCACCGCGGCGTCTTTTCCCTCATATGCGTCGACGATTGAATTATAATCGGTCACGTCACCGGTCGTCGTCTCAACCTCATCGGGGAGAACCGTTGAGTCGGGAGAACGAGAGAGGGAGGTGACTGTGTGACCACGATCGACAAGTTCAGCACAGAGATGTCGTCCGACAAATCCGTCACCGCCGGTTACGAGAATATTCATTCTTCGTTCCCCCTGGAGGATATTGGTGAAGAGGTATCCTCCGCCACGTCTGATTTGGTCGATGAATTGGTTTTAGCATGAGCTCCTTTTGTATTTCGCCATCGCGAGAGGGCAGCGCTGATAAACGTGACCAGTGAAAGTCCGACGACGAGCAATTGTTTAGGATGCGTCGTCGCCCAGAGCAGGTAACTGCGACTCCGAGCGCGCTCGTCGAACTCCCCGTGCGCACCATAATCTTCCCCATCATCGACTGGTTCCCAGAGATTATACGCTCTGTCGGGGTTTTCGGTTTCATCAGTCATCTGTGAACCCCATCCGGATTGGGCTAACTTACGATCAAGTCGGCGAGGGATGATTCGATTCCCGAGTATTGCTTTCATAGTCGAACGTCCAACCCACAGTTCGTCGCGGTCGTGGTGGGCTGCCCAGACGATGGCGTCGGCCGCGACTTCGGGTTGATATATTGGAGGAACGGGCTGTGGTTTGTTCGGGAGATGACTCTTGACCCATTCGAACTGTGGCGTGTTGAGCGCTGGCATCTGAACCATCGACAATTGGATGTCGCTCTCCTCGTGAATCAGCTCTGTCCGTACTGACTCGGTGAATCCCTGGATGGCGTGTTTCGAGCCACAGTACGCCGACTGTAGCGGAATCCCGCGATAGGCGAGTGCCGATCCGACCTGGATGATCGTCCCTTCGTCGCGTGGAATCATTCGGTCGAGTGCGGTCTGTGTTCCGTACACACAGCCAAGATACGTGGTCTCGGTTACTCGTCGATACTCGTCGGCTTCCATGTCTTTCGCTGGCGAGAAAACCGAGGTCATCGCATTGTTCACCCAGATGTCGATCGAGCCGAATTCGTCCTCAACGGCGTCTGCTGCTGCTTCAACCTGCTCTGGGTCGGCGACATCGGTTGACACCACGAGCGCCTCGCTACCAGCATCCTCGACATCCTGACGGGCAGCCTCGAGCCCTGCTTCTCCGCGGGCGAGGAGTCCAATGTGTGCACCCTGTTCGGCGAACGCACGAGCAGTTGCTCGGCCAACGCCGGCCGATGCTCCTGTAATCACGACGACTTCCGGTTTGTTTTTCGTATTCATGTGGATTGTCTCCATATATTCGTATTAGACGATGTACTGTGGCCACCACTCCCCGTACTCGTCCCGAATCGTCCCCTGCGGGATACTGACGAGGATCAGCAACGCACCGACGACAACGCCGTTTAGTGCCGCGATCATCGGCGCGCCGAACAGCCACGGTGCTGCAATGGCCCATGCACCAAGTGGTATATTGATGAATCTGATTGCGCGTGCAGGTTCGGCCGTGGCGATCACAGCGAACGAGACAGCTAATGCACCCACGAGGTGACTGCTATCAGCGATTGATCCTTGCGTCCCGAAGATGGTCGGCGAAAGCATCAACCAGAATCCGAGCGCCATTCCCCCGAGGAGGTACCAGGGGATCGAGATGCCCCAGAACATTCCTGCGGGCCGATCACGATCCGCTCGTGTTTCACCCGAGATGCCAGCGTCGTCTTCGGAGAGATGGCCACCCATCCAGAACGCATGCCAGAGCGACACGCCCTCGGTCATACGGCGCTTGAGCAGCTGCATCATCGCGACCACTTCGTCGATAGAGAGCGAAATCATCCATAGCATGCCGAACGCCGAGAGTAGACACAGGGTGCACCACGTTCCGACGAGAATTGGTTGGAAGATGACTAACAGAATCTGCACGAATCCGAGCGGGATGACCACGATCCCGAAAAACGTCACCATCCACGGCATCGTCCGCCACCGGCTCTTATCACCCATGAACCCCATGAGCGACTCGAGCGCGTACGCGACAGCACCCAGACCAGCGTCTGATACGGGGAACGCCTCCGAGACGCGAGAATTGAGTATCTGCATGGTTCCGGTCCCGAAGACGGGGTCCCAGGCGAAGTTGATATACCCGAGTTGAAACGCTGCCATGTAGCGGGAGATGAAAAACCCGAAGAGACCCAGTGCAATGATTGGCGCGCGTTGGGCTGCCGTCGAAGGGTTGTATGACCAACCCGATGGGACAGCCGCGCCCTTCATTTCCATGCGCATCATGATGATGATCGAGAACGTGATCACCAGAATGCCCACCAAACTATCGTTTAGATACGCAGCAGCCGTTGGTGCGTGGAACACGAGTGGTGCCATCAACAGCCAGAGTCCTACGAAGCCATTCGCGTACGATGCCCAGGGGTTGTTCCGAACGAGCGTCAGCCCACTTAGTCCGATGAGCACGAGACCGGTGATGATGTCGCTCCAGGTCATCAATACACTCTCATATCCAAGAGAGAACGGACTGAAAATCAACCAGAGACCGAGCGAGATGACGCCGTATTGTATCCACGACTCTTTGAGTGGATGCCGGAGCATCATCTCTCCCGGCTCTTGCATCTCTTGGTCTGTCTTCTCGTCCTGCAGATCCTGTTCATCCGCTACGGCTGATTGATGGTCTTGATTGTCAGTCACGGTTACTCACGCTCGTTTTGTGATCGTGTCGTGGCATCGGTCGACAAATCGCGCTCAACAGTCGAATCTGTTCCAATGGCGTTTGGTTTCGGTTGATTTTCTCCCCTGGTCTCCCCGAGGTAGAGCGCGCTGGTAATAAGTCCGAGATGGCTGAACGCCTGTGGGTAATTGCCGAGAAGGATTCCTGTTTCTGGATCGACTTCTTCGGCGAGATGGCCGAGGGGACTTACATGTTGTAATACGTTCTGGAAGACCGTCGCTGCCTCCTCATCTCGGCCGGAGAGGGCAAGCGCATTAACTAACCAGAACGAACACAGGACGAACGTCCCTTCCTCACCGGGAAGTCCGTCATCGCCTTCGTAGCGATCAACTAGTCCATCGCTGATCATCAGTCGGTCGAGCGTCGCATCGATCGTCGCTTGAATGCGAGAATCGTCGGCCGGAAGGAAGCCCACGACGGGGATGAGAAGATTCGTCGCGTCGAGCGTGTCTTCGTCGCGAAACGCACGAACGAAACTGTTTGCTTTTTCGCTATAGCCCTTTTCTATAACGGCTTCTTTGATGGCTCGCCGACTCTCTTCCCAACGGTCGACAGGGCCATCGAGTTCTGTTTCCTCGACGATTTTGAGCCCCCGATCCACTGCAACCCAGCACATTACCTTCGAGTAAACAAAGTGGTGCTGGTCAGTTCGAACTTCCCAAATCCCAGCACCGGGTTCTTGCCATGCCTCACACACGTAGTTGATCAGTTTCTTTATCGCCTCCCAGTCCTGTTCGTCGATGGTTGCCCCGTAACGGGTAGTTTCGTAGATCCCGTAAATTAGCTCGCCATAAACGTCCAGTTGGGTCTGATCCGCCGCCGCGTTACCAATTCGGACGGGAGCAGAGCGGCGGTAGCCAGAGAGATGATCGAGCGTCCGCTCATCTGGGACGGATCCACCGTGCACTCCGTAGACCGGATGGATATCTCCGGGGTCACCACGCGAGCAGTGATCCAAACAGAGATCGAAATACGCTTTCGCTTCACTCAGGTGTCCCAGTTCAGTAAGTGCTCGCACCGTGGAGGCAGCGTCACGAATCCAGTTGTATCGATAGTCCCAGTTTCGTACGCCACCAATATCTTCAGGGAGTGAGGTCGTCGGAGCCGCACAGATCGCCCCAGTCTCGTGATTAATTAGTAATTTGAGAGTCAGTGCTGATCGCACGACGATCTGGTGCCACTGTTCAGCAACCGGACACGATTCAGTGGTCGAACATTCGTGTGCCCAGTCCCGCCAGGAGCGGATCAAGTCGTCCCGTATCTCCCGATGGTTCGCCGGCTCGATCGGGAGCTCGTGATCGTAACCGAGAATGAACCACTCTGTTTCTCCTTCGGTAAGCGTGACTGTAGCGCTCGCACCGTGGGTTGAGGCTTGTAGCGGAATCGTGCTTGAGAGAAACACTTCTTCGTCAGTTCCCGTAGCGACGACCCCGTGTCGTGCTGGTTCGACAGTCGGCACGAATCGAGCGTAATCGAGGCGCGGCTCGAAGTCAACCTGGAGGTCGATCTGCCCACTTTCGCATGTGATGTGCCGATAAATCGCTTGGTTGGGCGTTCGACTCGTCTGGGCAATCTTCGGAACAGGCATGAAATCGGTGACCGTTGCCTGACCTGACGCTGTTCGAAAGCGAGTTTGGAGGACATTCGTTCGGTCGATGTACTCCTGAACCGCCTCGAACGACGCCGTCGGTTGGATCGTGAAGTAACCACCTCGATGACTATCGAGAATTCGAGCAAAGATGCTCGGCGAATCGACGTACGGGAAACAACACCAGTCGATCGCCCCGTCTCGACCGACGAGAGCCACTGTTTCTAGATTGCCGATAATACCGTAGTCTTCGAGGGGTTTGTACTCCATAGGTGTTGTATAAATATTCTCGATTGTGTTCAAGCCAGTTTACTGATTCACTCGAATTGCCAGCGTTTCATGTGAGCTGGTAATAGTGGATAGTAGCGCTATGCCATCAGGTTTCGACAACTTTCGGCACACTCCCGGAGCACGTCGGCACAGACCTGGCAGTGGTCGGCATCGTGTTGGTCACATTCCTCTGCGCATTCTTCGGCCACACCCGCATTAATCTCCGCCAGCTCGGGACTGTAGCTGGAATCACGTGCCATGAAGCGGGCGTGCAGGGATGCGATGTCCGCGACGTCCCGACAGAGCCGAAGACAGCGAGCCATCGATTCGCCTTCGTCAGCGCACGCGTCAGCGCACCACTCGCACACTTCGGCGGCTTCGTTACAGAGTTCGATGCACTCGCGCTCTTCCTCGCTTAGGTGGTCGATCTTGGAAACGGTTTCTGAAAGCGACATTGCCTTCTTACATATGGTAGACTGGCTTTTGCCAGTGGTGGCTAACATTTCAAAGCCGGAAAGGCCGACCTCCTCTGTAATCGGTGATTGACCCCGTAGAGCCAAGCGACGGACAATCCGAATCGCGATCATTGATTTCCAGAGATCCCCTCAATCGAAAATTTGTGTCTTATCTACCTTGTATTCTAAATTTTCCCGCCAATTTTGTTTACGAGAGGTGGATCGATACCCACTAAGTTGACAGCCTCGAAGGAACAGTTTGCTCAGGCTCTTTACCGTGAGCGTCGAAGCATATGCTATTAGACGTGCTGGCGGTAGACATAAAAAACGCAGGAATACTGAGCAGGATCACTAATATTCTAAATGTTGCCAGCGCATACTTCACGTACGACGAGTTCCGGTAGCCAAAATACGTGACACCCGTTTTGAAGTAATACAATCACGTAGAACAAACTGCTCAAACTGTTCTAGCAGATCAATGTGTACCTGGGAGTGTTTCATTGCAATCAGTCAGATTTGCCTTCTTCGGCAATCTGTTTTTATGCCAGATGCACTCGCCAGCGTGGAGGACGCGTTAGACATCCCTGACGACGCAGACAATGAGGAAATCGCCGACGCTGTCGCACACTACCGAGAGCATCATCCCGTAATGAATCGATTGGCTGGTGCTCGCGAGGTCTACATCGAAAGTGAGCACACGACCGGCAATAGCCAACCCTCACAGACAGTCCGAAACGTCATGCAGGCGGTCAACGAAGGGAAACGATGCCTGCTCGTCTCGCGGGAACAGACAGCTAGACGTGTCCATACAACGCTCCTCAAGGAACCGAAGGGCTGTCACAAGAACCATTCCGTCGATGGCGAACAACGCTTCTACACGCTCACGGGAGACGTAGCGATCGACGGCGAGATCATAACTCGTCCTGGGAGCAGCGACAACGTCTGGGTGTATGAAGAGAGCAGTGGGGAGTATGTCCTCCGTGACGACAACAGAACAGAGCACGCTCGCTTCGAGAACGCTGAGGCGATCTTCGAGGATGCTACTGCCTACCCGATGGGCGGCGACCGATCGATAAAAGCGCCGATCATTCCCGACTATGACACGGACATGCTGGACATCATCGTCGTCAAAGAAGACGCAAAGACGCCAGCAGACTTGTTCCTCTACCGATCTGATGGCGACCATGTCCCGCTGGATATGCTTGCTACCGACGACGGGGAAGCTATCCAGACGATCGCTGACGACGAACACAGCCACGAGGAACCCGAGTCAGAAGATGACGGCGGAGATATCGTTGACGCCCTCCGTTAATTGACGTCGAGCAGGTCGCGCATCTTTGCGACGTTCTCGTCACTCACTGCATCACTTTTCGACGCCAGCAAGACGAGCGCTTTCTTGATTTTCTCCTGATCGTCCAACTGATTCTCGACTGTTTCAAGCCGATTCTCTACAGCTGCTACCCGCGCTGCTGTCTCGGTAGTTGGCGGTGGACTGAGCGCCGTGTCAGTCGTCTCGATGAACTCCTCGGCGAACTCGGTAAGTCGCCAGATCCGTGCTGGGCGGCCACCACCAGCGGGGTATTCTCGCTCCTCTGTGTCCTCGATCAGTCCCCACTCTTCCATCGTTACCAAGTGGTGATTAGCACTTCCTGTTGGCACGTCAGCACGCTCGCGAAGAATGGATGTGTTCAACTCGCTTTCATCTGCATTGGCGAACGCAGCAAGGATGCTCCGGCGGTGCTGGCTCCCCTGGTTGAGCTTCCGCTCGATAGTGTCCATCTGTGCACCCCTGTCCTCGTCGTCATGGTCAGATGTATCAGCTGGCATGAGTAGTCACAAGCAAGGATAACGGAGTGAGGAAACTATAATATTACGATTGTACCAAGTTGGTTTACCTAGGCCGAAGGAAGAGCTATGGGAACCAACCAATGGGCAAAAACTAGCGAAGCCGGGCTATCAGAGAGAATCATCAGAAACTGGAAACAAGTGTGTACGACACAACGCAGGGGGCTGGCACCCCCCGAATACAGAGTAGAATGAACCACCGAGAACCACAGACGAATCCAGGACAGCTGGAGCCAGTTGGCACCCCCAATCTATCACGAAGCAGATGATACTCAACACACGCGAAAAGGGGCACCCCAACAGACTACCAGCAGAGGTATCTGAGGTAATACGACGGAGCAGACAGCCAGGAGCAATAGCACCCGGACAGTCTACCAAAGTGAATCCTCGACGACAACCAGGACACGAAGAATGGGACAGTCCACTATCCAGAACAACCGGGAAGAAGAACATCGAAAGAGGAGACAGTCAGGCCGTGCCGAACCCAGAGAAGAACAGCAGAGTGACGAAAGGAGACAGTCCGACAGTGTGACGAGCAGAACCACGAAAAAGAGCGTACTGGCAGCAGGGACAGCTAGACAGCACTGGCGGCAAGCCGCCATGAGTAGTACTGGGCAGTGTACCGCACAGCGAGGAGACCGCAACAGCACAGCAATAGCACAATGACAGCCGAAGTGGAATGACGACCAACACAAGCGAGTGTGACCGTGATACCCTTGAGCCAGTGATAGCCGAGAAGAGTGGACAGTCTGGCCTGCCAGGATATACTGAGAAAGCCGCGAAGCGACTATGAGGGGTGCCAGTATCCGCACTGGAGTGGGGTGCCGATGAGCGACACGCAATCAACCAGTCTTGGTACACTAGTTGAGGTGCCAAGCAGCACGCACTTACGGAATGCCCGTGTGACGGCAGAGGTGGGGTGCCACATGGGCGCCATACTGGGGTGTCAACAGGAGAGCGACCGTCTTCCATAGAACGCACGAGGAGGCGGCAGTGAACAGCACTGCCAGACTGTCCACAGGACGTCAGGGGACCGCGCCTGAGCCGGTACAGGGCAGCATTTTGGACTGTCCAAGACTGAGCAGTACAGTAGAGATAAGCAGGCTAGAGCCCGGTGGACTGTCCTCTGAGTACTAGCAGGAGTAAGTCATATCTAGCGGCGGTGGGACTGTCAAGCGAGCGCTGTTACAACGGAACTCTGGTGTGTCACCAGCGGGACTGGCAGGAGCTTAGGCTGACTGTCTGTCCGGTGGAAAAGCAGAGGAAACCTGGTGTGTTTCAGCTGGGTGGGCACCCCTTCAGGTTTCATTCTATCGAGATAGAGTGAGCCTAGGTGGACGCCGAGTAATCTTAGAGACCTACCGATTGGGGAGTAGCGTGACTGTATTGGCGTACCGATACGTCAGTCATGGTCATCGCCGGTCAGTGGCTCGATCTGCAGACTATCTGGGGACACCGTCACCCGACAGCCAATGTATTCGAAAGTAACCGTTGGGCCAGAGATGGCTTCGGGGGTGTTTTCAAAGAGTGAATCCAACGCAACTGGATCAGTCCAGTTAGAGAGTGATTCTATCTTTGTGGCAGGCTGATGCAGTGCGTCGGCCATCGCCGACACCACGGCCATACTTGGCGGCTGACTGTAGTGTTGTTTGAAGACCGGTTCTATGTTGACGTCGGGTGGATATGAGTGGTCTTTCATTGATGATTAAAACAGCGATTGCGATTCAGAATCGTGATCTTCAGTCTGATCATCAAGTTTAGCGAATTGGGAGCGTATCATTTGCTGCAGCAAGATAACGAGTGTGTTATCAGCCCCTTCAGCGAAGATCGCTTGTTCTTTGTGGACGCCTGCATCGGACTTCTCCCCAAGTGTTCCGATCATAACGGCTTCACGGTCAGCGAATACGAGACGGCCAACGTTCTCCCCATCGACCGGAAGGTTAAGCCAGTTCGTCTGTGGTTCCCACAAGGTAACCTCTGGAGCATGTTCTCGAACGAATCCTTCGACAGTCGGATCAGCAGTCCCAAGGTAGACGTCTACACCGCGGTCGGCAGCTTGCTTGATACGGGAAAAACACCCGGCCTCAAGGAGACCAGTTGCCGTGAACATTAGGAAGAGTTCTTCGTCGGCCTCCTCACAAAGTGATTGGCCACACGAGACCGTCTTCTCTCGACCATCGATTGTCCAGATGTCTGCATCCTTTGGCGTGTCCGTCAGGGTCGCTCTGAAGTTTGAACCGAGCTCGGAGTGCATCCATGGAACACGAAGGAGTGGGTGACCCTCATAGACGACCGTTTCTTCGTCCGTATTATACTCGATGAGCCCTGCCTCCTGCAGATGTGGGAGATGAACGTGCTGGAGGGACTGGAGAACCTGCTCGACGTCCTCTGGTGGCCCGCCTCGTTGAGTCGAAGCGATGTCGTGTGCCAGCGTCTGGAGTTTGATCGGATGATATTGATGGCTGAGTACGTCGAGAATGGTTCGACGACGGGCATCTGCGAGCGCCCGAAAGAGTACATCGAGAGATGCGCTCTCCGCAGATACGTTATCCGTGATGGCTGCGAGGATATCGACATCCTGATAGGCTGGATGGTTGGTGAGTTCGACAGTGGTATCAGTGGTATTTTGCCGAATCAATCCCGCGGTGTCCAACTTCGGCAAATGGACGTGATGGATGGCGGTCAGTGTCTGCTTGCGTTCTTCGTTGGTCACTTGCTCCAGTGAGTGGTTTTTGTTGGCTGCCAGGCTGGTAGCGAGTTCATCTCGCGTTATAGACGCAGGAGCGTGGTCGTGAATGTATCCTAGAAGGTGGCGTCGCTCGCTACTTGCTAAGCATGAAAAGAGGGCGTTCAGGGAGCCGCCTCCCTTTTCAAGTCTGCCGTTCTTCTGACTCATTCTAAAGTAGGTTGCGAAGAGTATGAATAAACATTCGGGCTGAATAATCAGCTTGTATTTCGATACTGTACAAATTCGTCGGGAGTGGCGACCCGATGTCCGCACGGACTGAGAGAGACCCGCAACGGGCTAGACACCGTTATAGGCCCAACAACCCGCTGACAGTGGGGACACCGGTACTCAGCCATCATTGTTCGGTAGCCTCCTCGACGCGGAGCGACCCGCCGCAGTCGCCACAACTGTAGTTCTCAGGCTGTTTGACGACCTTCGAGCGCCAATAGCGTGCGAACCGTTCGTTACAATCCTCGCAAATCACCCACCAGTTTGGCGATTTGAACCGCTCACAGTACTGTGAGGTGTCGAGCGCCTCGGTTCACCGGTCGAACGTTCGCCCGTGGTTCGCCTCGCCGAACTCGTGGTATTGCTAGGCGTAGTTCAATTCGTGGCGCATGGTCGAACAGAACTGGTTCCAGCTGTAGTATCTGAGTGTTTCAGGAGGTTAGCCAGAGGATATTTGGGAACACCCTTCTGAGAGAGCAATAAGAGGAAATAATGGGGCAACCAGACGAAACCGAGCTGTACTATCCACACGAAGATCGATCACTGAGCCAAGCAGCCCTGAGTGCGTTGGACGAGACGCACGAGACAGCACTGAGAGACGCTGATTTCACTCTCTATGATCATATTGACCCTGACGCGCTCGATTCGTTGTTCCAAGCCGATGCCGATGCGCCAATCACTGTTACATTTGCGGTTGAAGAGTATGATGTGACGATTTGGGGCGATGTGGGAATTCACATCCACGTTCAAGATGACGGAGAGGATGCTCCCGGAAGAGATGAGACGTAACTCAGGCATTGATGGGAGAAATTAGATAGATTACGTGGGAGAGAATGATAATTCGTTTCAACGTGATTTTCTATTAAGTAGTCGCAGATAGGGTAGATCTAGAGGAACGATATTATGTTCGTGTCTCCATTCCTAAATCGGGGAAGGAGATCAAGGTAATGAGCGTGTTAGCAGAGTTCATCATTCCAGCAAACGAGTTTGTCTTGGCAGATACATTGTTGACTGTGCCGGAGATGTATATTGAAATCCAACGAGTCGTTACTGGAGAGCAGCATGTGACGCCGTATTTTTGGGCAAGTGGTGGAGATTTCACCACGTTTGAACGGGCGATCCGACAGGATTCGACGGTTCAAGAGGTACTCACCCTCGAAAATCATGACGATAACAAACGATTTTATCGTGTAGTGTGGCAGTCACAGTCTCCCAGTCTTCTCTCTGCACTTTCAGAAGCTAAAGCGACGATCATTGAAGCAGTGAGCGAAAAGGGCGAGATTTGGGAAATGAAGATACTGTTTCCGTCACATGAGACGCTTTCTCGATTTCATGACTTTTGTCTTGAACATGAGATTGACTTTGAGGTTGAACATATTTATCATGCAGAGAACCCGCAAGAAGCGGAATATGGAGTAACTGTTGATCAACAAGAAGCACTGGTGGCGGCGTTCCATGCTGGATTTTTCCGTGTACCTCGCGATAACTCACTGACGGAGCTAGCGGATGAACTTGGTATTTCTCGAAATGCACTGTCCGCGCGACTTCGTCGGGGGCAGCATAACCTTCTCTCACATACTTTGATTCACGACGAAGAGGCCGGTGAGTAGCCGGGTATATGCGCAAACGATTCTCTAGTACTCTACTTATAAACACTGGGAGAGCGACCACACTGGATACTTCTTTATGTGAACAGTAGCGCTGATGTCGGCTTCAATGGGACTATGACATCGAATACAAGAAAAACAGACACGGGAGAACAGAGAATGGAAGAGGACGATACTTTTGTTTACAATATAGAGGATGGAGAGTCAATTTCAGAAGCGATTCTGACCGCTGTCAGCTCTATTTCTGGTGTCGAAGTAACAAACTTAGAGCCGCTCTATACCGTTATTGATCCCGATGCGTTGAACGCACTCTTTGGCTCCTATAGCGATGGAACACCCCGAGATGGCAAGGGAATTGTTGTCTTTTCGTATGAATCGTACCAGGTGACGGTTCAGCCCGATCAAACCATTCTCGTGTCCGAGCCAAAAACGTAGACAGCTGGGGATTGATTTTACTACGTAGCGTACATCAGAGTCACTCGAAACCAGCCCGATCAGTGACCGTTGCCCTCCTCGACACGAATCGACCCACCGCACTCACTATAGTTGTACTGTTCGGGGTTGCGCGCGTTTTGAGCATCGATACCGGGCACCCCGACCACCGCAGTCCTCGCAGACGAGCCACCACTTGGGTACAGTGAATCGCTCACAGTGCTGCGAGGTGGCGAGAGTGTCCATCCATCGGGTGAACATTGCGCCGTGGTCAGCTTCGCCGAACTCGTGATACTGCCAGGCGTGAATGAGTTCGTGGCGCACGGTCGCACTGAATTGCTCCCACCCGTGTTGTTCGTAGGCCGCCCATGTGAGCGCAATCGTGATCGCCTCCGTTGTAGGGTCGTACTTCGTGACGCCTGCCTGTCGTTGCGCTCGGTGTGAGACCTCCAGTCGATTGTTTCGACCGGCAGATCGGGAAGTGCTCGGCGACGATATCGGCCGCGTGCTGTTGGTGTCTCAAGAGTATCGTCGGTCGTTGCAACCCGTATTTTCCGTGAGCGGTCGCTGGTCGGTGATCTCCGAGATCGTCAATTGGCGTACCACGGATAAAAAAGGCTGAAGCGGTGGTTAGTTCGGCAGTTCCTTCCGTCCTGTTCTCACGCACGGCCAGCACGGAAAACCACCGAGACCGTCGCAGTCGCAATCTTCTGGTTGGGCATTGTTGTCGTCCTCGGAGGGGAAGGTGTCGAGCGGCCCGTCGTCGGTTGCGGTTTCGACGGCGGCCATGTGTTTGCAAAAGGCGTTGCGGTGGACGTGATGCAGGCACGTACACGCCATCAGGTCCTCGGTTACGTCGTCGATGGAGACGGTGTACTGGTGGTCTGCGGGATTCTCGTGGCTCTCATTGGCGACTTCAACGAGTCCGGGGGCATCATATTGGCGGTGATCGAAATCGTACTTCCATCCTAATAGTTGATACTCTAGTCCAGGATTGAGTTTACTGGAGTCAACTGAACATTCCCATACTATGTTGCTGCAAACATAGATTGCGCACTAGCTCCACACCACGGTCCTCATCTCTCAATGTTCATTTAGTGAAAAGATTATTAAGAATGTCCGATGTGGTCTACTTGTTATGCGTGCAGCTGTCCTCGAAGAATATCAAGAACCGCTCGCGATTCACGACGTCGATGCCCCCAATCCAGAGGCCGAGGGTGTAGTCGTTGAGATGGAAGCATGTGGTATCTGTCGCAGTGACTGGCACGGATGGCAAGGTGATTGGGACTGGCTTGGCATCCAGCCCCCGAAGGGACAAATTCTCGGGCATGAACCTGCTGGTACAGTTGTGGAAGTTGGTGACGACGTTGAGAACATCACGGAAGGCGATCGAGTAACCATCCCGTTCAATATAGGTGATGGAACGTGTCATCAGTGTCGAACAGGGCACGGAAACACCTGTGAAAACGTGATGCCATTGGGATTTGCCGAGCCTGTCCAAGGAGCATTTGCAGAACAACTACATGTTCCAGCAGCTGATCATAACGTCGTCCAATTACCGGGTAGCGTTTCAGCAGTTGACATGGCAGGGCTCGGATGCCGATTTATGACCTCATTCCACGCGCTTGCCCACCAAGCAGATATTAATGCAGGAGACTGGGTCGCTGTTCACGGTTGTGGTGGGGTTGGCCTTTCAGCCGTTCACATCGCTGATGCACTCGGTGCAAATGTCGTTGCAGTTGATCTCGGTGATGAGAAGTTAGACAAAGCACGCGAACTCGGAGCGGTTGAAACGGTCAACGCAAGCGATGCTGACGATACTCCGGAAGCCGTGCAGGCGCTCGCTGGTGGTGGTGTTGACGTCTCGGTGGATGCGCTCGGTATTGAAACCACGTGTCGAAATTCCGTGATGAGTCTCGGTACCCGTGGTCAACATGTCCAAATCGGGTTGAGTACCCAAGATGAGCAGGGGACGGTTGCGCTGCCAACAGATATGATGGTCATGAATGAGATCGAATTTGTCGGGTCGCTTGGAATGCCTCCGACGCGGTATAATGAAATCTTCCGCATGGTGGAGACAGGGAAACTCGACCCAAGTGCTGTGGTTTCAGAAACTGTTTCACTCGACGATGTTTCTGATCGACTCGCATCAATGAGCGATTTCGAGACAATGGGTATTCCCGTCATCGATGAGTTTGCATGACTCGTTTCAAGTAATGAACTACCATTCTTTTTCTTAGCGCCACGAGCTGTCGTCCGGCAATAAGTCGTACCTCTTCCTGCTATTTTGGCCACTACCGCTACGGTGACAGCTTTAGTGGTACTTCGGTAGGATTGATGCCTTCAGTAGCGGCTTTGGTGGGTTCAGCGATTAGGTGTGGCTGCATATGGGCAAGTGGTGGCCGTCAGTACTTCAGTGTCGCACCAATTGCTACATTCACACTCTCTGTGAGCGTCCGCCCTATTACAACGTTGTAACTGACCATCCATTGACGACAAACGAGAATCGTATGATAGAACAGATGTCGATATCGACACTGGACTTGACGGGATACCGAGCCGATCCGTGTACGTGGCTTTCGTGATGCCCGTAAAAACACGCCAATTGCTTCCTGTGAGTTACCCAAGTAGTTTTGTAGAATCGGGTTAAGCTAGCAGATAATGACTGACTTTCCCACTGAAAACAACGATACGGGCCTACCATCCCAGAAGGAACAGACCGACCACCAGGACACCACATTCCACGACATCCTTGATTATTTCTTCGCGGCCCTCACTAACCGACGAAGACGCTGCGTGCTCGCCTATCTTTCCACCGAATCGTCCGACAGTGCGACGATGCAAGAACTGGTTGAGGATATCGCAGCGCGAGAACACGGCAATAAGACTGATTCTCTTGACGAGATTGAAATCACGCTCTTCCACCATCATCTTCCGAAACTTGCTGATTCGGGACTCATCGAGTTTGACAAACAGAGTAAAACAATCCGCTATCGTGATGACCCGCAGGTAGAATCGCTGTTGACGTATCTCGAGAAATACTAGCCCGAATAAGCTAAACGCTTATCCTTCGTTTGATGCCGGTGATTATACGTTCTGTGGCGGAGTGATTCGAATCTCGCCGTCCCAGCTAATTGCTAGTTCGCACGATGCGAATTTGAAGGTGACATACACCCCATCGTGGTCGGGTGCGTTGCGTCTGGGTTTGTCAAACAAATCTTCGAGCGCATCCGGATCGATCACATCGTATAATGGGCCGAACTCCCGAGGGGGATCTCCCGTGACTGCTGACACTGATCGAATAATCGTGGTCGTTAAATTCTCGACATTCTCTGTGTCGTATTGAGCGTAATAGGTCTCCGTCTCTGGATCATATCCAACCCGGTCTTCTCGGAGCGTCTGTTCAAAATCGACTGGCCTATTCTCACTGGAAACGTCCTCAGTCATTAGCACTATTTAGAGAGGGATGTTACAAGGACTTTCTACACCAATACTGAAATAGAAGTCAAAAGAGCACCTAAATACTGAAATAGAGAAATTGCGTCACTCCTCGTCGAATGTCAGCGCGAAGACCTTCTGCTGGGCTGCTCGGAGATGCTGTGTGAACGTCGGTGGAGAAACGTCCAGCATGTCCGCAATCTCTTGGCCTGTGTTTTCCCGCGGTGATTCGAAAAATCCGCTCAAATATGCAAGCTTGAGTACACCCACTTGGCGATCTGTAAGTGGTTCTTTGATCGCCATCTGTACATCCTGGACTGTTTCGGGCGACCGGTCACACGAGCGACGAGACGTGAGCTGTACCGAGGAATAGGTTCGCTGGAGATCATCAATGTAGCATCGAACGTCAGCGGCAGACGGGAGATCCACGACTGCAACCGCAGTATTTCTATCAAAAATGAGCGTACGTACTGCTCCCTTCTGCGTAGCAAGCTGTGATACAATCGTCGAAGTAGACACGGTTGCCTTGTACATGCATGCTTCATCGTCCTCGGCAACACACGTTAGCGCTGTAATCTCAGAGAGATCTGCTCCTGCATTCTGAATCTCGTTGCCCGACGTCTGATCTCCGGTGAAAAATATGTGTGAAAAACCATTCTTAGCGGGAACGATTCCCTTGAATTGGAGTTTCACATCAGCATCCCGAGCGAGTCGTGCGAGCACCGTTCCTGGCGCCTGAAACTGGAGCGTGAGCTCAACGACACTGTCCGTCTGTGCAGTCTCTTGTTTCTGGGCGGCATGAATTGCGTGGGCAACCGTTCGACCAAGTTCATCTAAGACATGCTGATTGCGTTCATTCGGCTGTGGCTGCGCAATATAGACAGTGAGAACGCCATATAGCGTTTCTTCATAGAGCAGTGGAATACTGATGCAGGAACGGGCACCTTCCTCGAGAATAGCCTCTCGACACGAACCAATTCGTCTATCGGTGGCGATATCCGCAACGACCTGTGGATCTCGAGTGGCGACTGTGGCAGCTACGGGATTCTGGTTTGTCGCACTGTCGTCGATGGTGATCGTACGATCCTCAACAATCCTACTATTGATACCAGCCCACTGTCGTGGTTCAATTGTTTCTCTGATCGCATCAAATTCGCCAATCCATGCAAACTCGAAGAGATCAGAGTCCGCTAGTCGCTCACAGACTGACTGATCGATCTCGGTGACCGTGTCAGCCCGCACGAGTGCTTGATCGATTTGCCGAATGAGGGTGTTGAGCTGATCGAGACGTTCTAATTCTTGGTTTTGCCGTTTCAACTCCTGTTCGCCTTCGGCGCGATCCCACGCCGTTTTGACGGTCGCGGCGATCGTTTCCACTAGGCCGATCGTTTGCTCGTCGAACGTTCCGGCCCGCGTCGAACCAGCACAGATGACACCGTGTCGTCCCAACGGCACGAGTACCCGACTTCGCAGTAGTGAGCCCGACGCATTCTCGGGTGTATCGAGGTCGTTATCGATGTCAATATCGTCGCCGATGAAGGTCTGCCAAACTTGCTCGGAGAACTGGTCAGGCAGTCGAATTGCAACGGGATCTATCTCTGAGTTCGTGTGACAGGCATTCTCTTGAAGCTCCCCAGTTGTCTCGTCGTAGTGCCAGAGTGCGGCGCATTCGACATTGAGGATATCTAGAACGAGTTCAGCGACGCGGTCGCTGATCGCCTCCGTATCAGCGTTAATGAGTTCTTGGTTCGCGGCATTGAGCCGTTCGAGGGAGGCGTTGGTCTGTTGCAACCGCTTTTCGCTCTCCTGGAGTGCTTGTTCTGCTTGGGTGCGCTGAACTGCCGCCCAAGTACGCTCGGCTGTTTCCTCAATCATCGCGATTTCGGTGTCTGTCCACTCTCGAGAAGTCGACTGGTTGACAATGAAGTATGCGGTGAGACGACCGTCCTTAATGAGAGGAACACCTATCCACGCACAGATGTCCATTTGCAGGTACCTAGTCTGTTCTTCGTCACCCAGCTCCGAAACAGTTGAAAAATCGTTTATCACCAGAGTTTCACCGGCCTGAAACCCTTCAGTGATGTACTGGCCATACTCATCGAGATAGTGTTTGCCGACTAAAGACGGAACATTACCGCGGTAATAGTCGGCGTGAACCAGATTCGTGTTTCCGTCCTCCAGCACTTCGCCGTATAGGGCGCGATCAACGTCCAGTTGCTCCCCGATGACGCGTGCAGCCTCGTGCTGCATCTCGACGGGATCAGCTATTGGGCGGAGTTCATCAATGAGTGTGACGCGGAATGCATCTAGTTCCGCCTGCTTACGCCGTTCCTTTTCTTGGTGCTTGCGCTCAGTGATGTCGAGGAGGGCGCCGTTCATCCGAATTTGATTGCCATTCGCGTCGTACTCAACTTCGCCACGTGCCAGAACCCACCGTTCGTTGCCGTTCACGTTCCGTACTCGGTATTCGGCCTCGAACTCGTCGGTTTCGTTGACAGCCGCCTCAAGTGCCTGTTGCATCTGATCCTTATCATCTTGGTGAATCGACGCGATGTAGTCATCAAGAGATGTGCCCGCAGCTGCTGTCTCGGAGTCAATACCAAATGTTTCCGCAACGGTTGTGTCGGCAGTAACCAGATCAGTCTCTAAGTCCCACACCCAGATCCCGACAGAACCTGCGGTGGTTGCGACCTCCAGTTGCTCTTTGGCCTCCCGCAGCTCCTTTTCAACTTCTTTACGCTCGGTAACTTCAATTACGATGTTAAAGACCCCCCCAATAGAGCCATCCGCAACCGGAATTGGATTGAAAGAATAGTCGAACCAGGCGTTTTCCATCTCTTCTCCGCGATCAAGGGGCAAGCGCTTTTCTTGTTCCTTGGCAACACTCTTTTCATCCATAACACGTTCAAACATCGGTTCAATCGACCCCCATATCTCCGGAAACACCTCTCGAGCAGGTTGTCCCAGTGCGTCCGGATGTTTGTCACCGATTAGCTCTCGCCATGCATCGTTGTACAGGAGTGTGTGCTCACACCCCCAGTAAATGCCGATCGCCTCGTTCGCACTCAACATAATGTTGACCGCTATTTGCAACTGTTGGGGCCAGTCGTCCATTGAGCCGAGTGCTGTCTCAGACCAGTCCTTTTTTCGGATTCGTTTGGCCATCTCACTACCGGACTGGAGAGCGATCAGTGGTTCGTCCACGTCTGGTGGGGTTTCAGTGATCCAGTCCTGGTTCAGTTTGCAGTTTGCTCGCTGTTCAGGGTCACGCGGAGGTTGCCACCACACCCGCCCGCGAGCACCAACTTTCTTCGTTTTAAGCAATCCGTCGTTGACAAGCGCGTCTAATTTGTTGTAGATTGTTCGGTCAGTACAGTTGAATTCCTCTGCAACCTCTGTGGTGGTCAACGGTGTGCCGGGTGGACCGAAGGTATCGAATACTTCAAGAACAGTGGCAGGAGAGGGTGCGGACGAACTCATACGACTACGTAACCATGGACGTGCAAAAATATTCTGCCAACAGAAATCAGTTAATACTGATTTGAAGATCAGCGAGTGAGAAACAGAAAGAGATGAATTCATGTACACCCAGAGGGTGAAGACCACGGTAATCGAATGCAGCTTCAGCAAAAGACGCCAAACTAGATTCAGTATACTGCCCTAGCTCATGCTCAATATCCGACTCATGCTATCCAAGTGATGACAACACATTCGCTGCCGCACGAACCACCAACTCCCGACAAAACTCGACATCATACTCGTTCAATTCCTCGCTGGCCAACATCACCCGCTCTCGCGAGTCCTTCGCATCATCAACAACCACATACGATACGCTCTGACCGGGCGCACGCGCCAACCCCAAATCAGCTGCCCGCTCTAGCGCCGCCACACTCCGTGTCGATTGCGTGTACTCCTCCCGCTTTTTCGAAACCCGATTCGTGAACACCAACTCACTCGGATCAACGCCCCACGCTCCAGTCGATCAACCCATGACCGCAATTCCTCACAAACCACCTCTGGGTCACGATACGCATCCATCGCTCGAATTAATGCTTTCTGTGCATCGTCGATATACGAGGATGTACTCCGCTGACGATACTCGATGACCACCGCTCTGCAAGCGACAGATGCACTGTAACGCTCTTCGAACATTGGGGAAGAGTGGTCAACGAAGACACCGCAAGGAAAGCTCCTCAAGACGAGTGACAACCTCAGGTCACTCCTCTCCACAGCCACAGACGAACATCTTGCCTGGAAACTGGTGTACCAGGCTTGCCGCCGTGTCGAACAATTGTCGAAAGGCCGTCTCACCTTCTTTCAGCACGACAAACACGGCTGGATGCTCAAGCAACACCGGCCGTTCTCGTCCACACAGGCTACGACCACAGAAGTGACAGCATCGCCAGGGATCACGTAGGTATTCCCGTCAATACACCCACCCCGAGAGAGATACACATCTACCACGAACCAAAACACCACGACACGAACCACTGCAAGCAACTATCGTCTACTGTGAAGCACGTCTTGTTTTGGGTTGATTTGCGGTTGGAGTGAGGACGGTGATGCGTGAAATGGTTCTGACGACGGTGCCAGTTGCTTCTGCTCGCGAGTGAATACGGGTGAGACTCACTTGCTGTACTCCGAAATAAAACTCGCCAGTGTTAGTATTCAATACTAGCTTCGTGGTCTTCGAGAAATTATCGATCCTCAACTATCACAGATATTTGCGAGTTCAAAACATATATTGTGAAACAGCACGTAACACTACCAATGACCGAGTTCGATCCCACTCCCAACACAGATGCCGTCGATACTGTCCGACAGCGGTGGCGGGAAAACACCGACACATTCGGGCGTGTTTACGATACGATTCTTGGAGTCACGACACCGACCCCCTATGCTGAAGTCGCAGAGACCGCAGAGTGCTCACCAAACGCCGCGAAAAAGCATCTCGAACGACTCGTCGAAATGGGTATCGCCCGTACTGACAACGAGAGTCGTCCAGCCCGATACGAGCGCAACGAAGGCTATCTCGAATGGCAGGAAGCCAGTCGTATCGCGACCGACCTCACGGTCGACGAGATCATCAAACGAGTTCAGCAACTGGAAGCCCACCGTGAGGAGTTTGAGGACAGATTCGAAACAACAGACCCATCCTCGGTCGAGGTCTTTGCACAGGACGACTACAATGCGATTCACGAACGAATGGAGGCGGTGAGCGAGTGGCATGCTGCTGAGCGAGATATTCGTCTCTACGAACTCGCCCGACAGCTGGCACAGAATGATGGCCATCTCGTACCAACATGAGTCCACCACCAACTGATAACGGTGGTGAGACAACAGGACCGCCAGATCGGCAGACGCTCCGGCTTCTAGAACGGATTCTGACCGACGAGCCGACCGTCGCAGCGACAGAGTTCACGCCAGATAGCTACGAACCACGATTACTTCGTTCACTACTCGATCCAGGTCGCTATCCGTCGACGGTCGACGCTGCTCGGCTGGATATTCGGTGGTTCACAACGGGTGACTTCTCGATCCACTACATCGAAACACACGATAACAAACACTGGGAATGTCGGTGGGATCGCCATCCCAACTCGCATAACGAGCGCCTCCACTTTCATCAGCCGCCAGACGGAGACGACGTTGAGGCTCTTTCACTCGAATCAGTGCATCCGTTAGATGTGCTCTCGACGGTACTTGCTGCCATCGAACAGCGTGTCACTCAGCAGTGGGAAGCGCAGTCGCAAGGGTGACTAAGCAAAAGGCAACCCCAATCGAAGAACTAGAAACGTCTACATCCGCAGCACAGGCCCATCAGGAGGCGATCACTCGCAAGACACAGGCCTGTAATGAACGCATCGACGAACTCCAAGCCCGGGAGTTCGAGAAAGGTGCCCACCTCCTCACCGACAACGTTGACGCTGACCGTATCTTCGTCGAAGGGAACAAACTCGAACGGATCACGAAAGACGACGGCAACACCTACTTCCGACTCCCTGGCGAGGAAGATGCGCTCGGTCGCGGTGGTGCAGTCGCCCATTCGACGGCTGATCTCCTGCCAATACAGCGGCTTGCTCGCTATGACGACGAAATGCTTGCGTCTGTGACGAATCGTAAGCCCGACGAACTCGCGGGGAAGGTGTGGGGCGAACGCGATGAGGCCGGTCGCTATTCACTCTGGTGGAGGGGCAGTGACGAGATCCGTGCCTATCTTGATGCCTCAGACCTTGCCGAGTGGATTCGGCTGAAAGAGTCTGGTGTGAGCAAGAAGTACAGCCAGGAACTTGCTCGCCGGACCATGGACGCAATGCATGAACTCTCGAATAGGCGCCTCGGGAAAATCAAACGCCAGCGATCAAAGAACGGATTGTGCTACCAGGAGACGCGGCTCGTCTTGAAAGCGGACGTCGAGCTTCCAGGAGAGGTCACGAGCAACGACACAGACGACAGTCCGACCACAGACGAGGTTGCTGGAGAGTAGCGTGGTCGGGATGAACTCACGCCCGAGAGGGACAACGAATCTAACACGAACCCCTACTCGAACGCAGTTGTGGACGTCCCGAATTGACACAGTTCGGGACAGACGCCGTACGGCTACTCGTAAGTACGGTAGTTGTATCGGCATCTATCGGCTAGAAGCCAGCGGGAGGGGGAGAGCTGGTACCGGCCACCGCGTCTATAGTCGGAACTGCGTGACCGGAGAATGAGCTAGCTTCAGCGGAAGTAGAGTACTGCAGGCGGTTCATAGCGTTCTTTGTGTTGGTTGTGCGGTTATCCCTACTGTTTGATGCTCCAAGTTCTTCGTCCATCATAGCAGAACAGCCAATGCATTCCCTGGTTTTCAGTACTGCCAATGAAAATAGATATCACTCTCTGGGAGCAGGCGTATACGTTGAACCAATACAGACTGTAAGTACTTGCGGATGAGTACGCAATAGCAGTTCGTCATGTGTCTGCTGTTCGCCATCGATACTGAACCGGATCGGCTCACGGTCTAACCGTCGGACCTCTACTTGATGCGCCTTTAGGTGATGCACATGCTCGGTGTCTTCACCGAGCAATCGATGACTCATTGCTTCGGCAGCGATATCGGTGGGTGGCATCTGCTCAATGATCACAACTTCAAAGAGACCATCTTCGACATTTGCCTGGCCTCCCTCTTTTGCAAAACGGCGGGTGTTCCCAATAAGGACGCACAACGCGTCTCCCGACCATGTCGCTTCTTTCTCATCCAAGACCGCCGTGAGGTTGAGATGGAGGCTCTCAAATTCTGTCGCTTCCCGAATGCCCGCAATAATAAATCCAAGCGAGCCAAAGCGCTCTTTCAATTCACTAGAGGTTGCTAAACTGGCTTCGGCAGTCAGACCAGCAATACACGACAGCACGAATGGTTCATCGTCGGCGAAACCAATATCGATAGAACGTCTCTTTCCTGTTTTGAGAACTTCGAACCCTTGTTCGAGATTTGTAATACCAATATTCGTCGCGAAGATATTTTTCGTTCCGACCGGGAGTACCCCAAGTGTGACTGAGTCAAGGGCATCTACTTCAGCGAGCCCTTGAACCACCTCATGAAGAGTTCCATCGCCTCCAGCAACAGCTAGCACCTCAACACCGTTTCCAACAGCTTCTTTTGTGAGAGAAACCGCATGACCTTCATGTTTTGTCTCGCGGATTGTATACCCGTGTTGTGCTCCCCGTTGTCGAATTGTATCGCGATGATCGGCTGTACCACTAGTGGGATTGAGAATAAGCCAGTGGTTAGTTGCGTTCAAGCATAGTGTGTCACTCGTCTCCTGGTCGTTTCCTGTCATTAGTGTCTGTTTTTATAGAACATCCTTGTGAATGGGTTCTCACGATCGGCGTGCGTACGCGAGGCGATTACAACAAGTCGAGACTTGATTGTTGGCATTGGGTGAGATAAAAACCCACTTATAGATGTACTTAAAGCACGCAGTTTGTAACGGGGTAGGAACGTGAACAGAGCAACCATCGAAGAGCAATTCGACCACAATGTTTTTGCATATTCTGCAAACACTTGTGAAGTATGCAAACACAGTCGGGAGTAATCCTCGATTTCCCGTTTCCAGAGGAGCGAGTATTCCGGTATCAAGCGATGCAGGACATTCTCCATCATCTCGTAAATGAACCTCACCAGGGCTTCACTCAGAAGGAACTCGCAGAGATAACAGAGACAGATATTTCAACGATTTCTCGGTCAGTCGATCTGCTCGATCAGTTGGGCGTCGTTACACAAGATACCGGCCGTCCTGCTCAGATCCAGATTGATCACGACCATCTTCAAAAACCGGATCCACTTCTCTCAGTCTCTCAGAGTGAGTTCCGGAAACCGATCGAAGCATTTCTTACCGAGTTACAGCAGCAGGTTACTGAATCAGATGACATTGAAACCCTCGTCGGTGTCATCCTTTTCGGCAGTGTTGCCCGCGGGACAGCCGACCGAAGCAGTGACATTGACCTCTTAGTCATTATTGACGGAAATCACACCTACGGACGACGGATTGCAAGCCAGATAGCACGCAGCCTCGAAGAGCAATCGTTCGCTGGTGATCGATATGAGTTCGAGGTACTTGTCGAAACACCGGAAAGCGCAACACAGTATGGCGCAAAACTTCGGGAGATCTTTGATGAAGGCCTCATATTGCACCAAAGTGAGGACTTTCGACATGTTCGAGCGGCGGTGTATGCTGATGAATCGGAGGAGATCTAACACATGCCGATTGAACTCGACGACATCGAACCATTGCTCACCGAGGCCGAAGAAGCGTTCCGGTGGGGAGGTCAGCAACCAGAAGACGGACTCGACATTTCTGATGCAGGTCTCATCCAGCTTCGCAAAGCATGTCGATCTCTCTCGGGTGCCTATCGACTGCTGTCGGATGGGTACTACACACTGACGATCGAAGCAGCATTCACATCGATCGAGAAGACGCTTCTCTTCTGGCTAATTCATGAAGGGCATCACGACCCTTCGAATCCACCGCAATCACATACAACCGCAATCCAGCGGAGCGCAGAAGTTGGATTTATCAGCGACGAAATTGCCACTCGATTGGTTGATCTCTGGCGAATGAATCGAGCGCAAACGTACTACCAGGATGGGCTGGCGACACAAGAACGAGCAACAGCGCTTCTCAAATTAGCAACCCACACACACAGCTATATTATTGACCTCGTCCGAGTTCGCCACGAGTGTGTCTGTGAGTGAGCTATCTGAAGTTCTAACCGCGGTCGGCGGGCATCATATCATCACGTTTGGGCATCCCGATTTAGCCGGGTGGAAGTGCGCCTACGAAGCGAACGCAGAACGAAACGGAGGGCGCTGATTAGAGCGTTGTAATCACGGGGTTCGTAGAACCCCCTCTCGAACCAAGCCACCACACGAGATTCACATCGCTTTGCCGGTGAAACACGGTGGTAACGGTTGTACGGTTACGGTGGAGTGCGTCTATTTCTGCGAAATGGAGGGGGTCGCATTTGCGATCCCCCTCTATTACAACGTTGTAACTGACGTCCTCCGTTGGCACCGAACGATGACAATGTGGTCAAAGAAGTATCGAGACGTGATCTGTGGCTATAAAGCGACTCTCGCTATCGATTGTATTGAAATCACCTATACAATCAGCTGCCGTTTTTTGTAGCCGTTCGCGACTGCTCTGGATAGTCAAAGCCGACAACAGTTCCGATGATAAATTAGAACTCACTAACAAACATCGAAATTGAACCCTGAGAAGACCGAACGAGTATAGTAATGACCGACTGTATTGATGATCGCCACCAGTAGAATCATCGGGACGGTCAATCAAGATACCAGAGACGAGATTCGAGAGTTCCTCCAGAAACATGAACAGATTTGATCTGATAAAATGATGTCGACAATCAGTTTCCACACCAACGAAACACGAGATCGAAGTGCATCTTCTTCTCTCCAAAAGATAGTACGAAAGAGGCTGCTTTGATGACTGATTCCACACCCGACGAATCAACTATCAAGACTGACATCGTCATCGTTGGCGCAGGACCAGCCGGGTGTGTCCTCAGCTATCTACTCGCGCGAAGTGGAGTCGAGACTGTCTTGCTCGAACGTCAGCGGAGTCTTGAGCGCGAGTTCCGTGGCTTTCTGTTCCAACCACTGGTATTGCGTGTGTTCGACCAAATGGGTGTGTTGGATCGCGTTCTCACACTGGAGCATACCAAAGTCCACGATATCGCAGTTGACGTCTATGATCGATCCTATCCGATTATGTCTCTCAAGGCAGCACCTGGTCCGTACAATTACGCGCTGTTAATGGAGCAACCACCGTTGCTTCAGGCGCTTATCGATGAGGTGTCACAGTTCAACTCGTTTACCTATTACAATGGAATGACAGCATCGGATCTGCTCCGTGAAGAGAATCAAGTCGTCGGCGTTGAAGCTACCGATCGGGAACATGACGAATCAATTAAAATTCATAGCCGTCTCGTCGTTGGTGCTGACGGCCGATATTCGACGGTTCGGAACGCGGCTGGCATCGACCCCGGACTGTTCGAGTCAACCCTCGAACTACTCTGGTTCAAACTCCCTGCGACGGCTATTGACGACCCGGTGTTGGCGAAAGTCGGCTCCGCCGGT
Organism: Haladaptatus pallidirubidus; assembly: GCF_020700235.1. GTDB lineage: Archaea > Halobacteriota > Halobacteria > Halobacteriales > Haladaptataceae > Haladaptatus > Haladaptatus pallidirubidus. Next base: position 170,427 of record NZ_CP085302.1, read on the forward strand.
GCACTGCTCTCCTTCGGGCTCGGGAGGGACGAGGCACAACTAGGCTGGCCTATTGAGAAGGGGTCATACCCTCAAGTAAGAGACCAAGGTATCGAGCGGTTACACGAACAACTTGTCGCCATCGATCCGAGTCTTGCCACTGTCCTTCCAGAACATCTCACTGACTTCCAGCAGTGTTCGCTGCTGCACATCGAACCAGGTATCAGCGACGAATGGAGACGTGATGGACTATTGCTCGTCGGTGATGCCGCCCACGTTGCATCCCCCGTGGGTGGCCAAGGGAATGGAATGGCGATCCAGGATGCAGTGATCGCCCATTCGGTGATCATGACCGCACTGAATCAGACTACGGGGTCGCTCCCTGCCGAAACACTCAGAAAGTACGAATCTATCCGACGACCGGCGGTTGAAAAGGTTGTGCAATTCCAGCGGCGAGCCGAGCGGCCGTTCTCCACATTCGTCAAATACGGCGACGTCGTCCCAGACGGGGCGAAACGCCCGCTGCTGCGGTCGCTCTTCTGGCTCATCTCCCGAACGCCGCTCCCGAAACGGGCACGAGACACATTCATGTGGGGTCCAGCGCCAGTCAGTGTCGATACGAGCTATTTGATGGAGGTTCCGCGAGAGGACTGAAGACAATCAACACTGACCACGACAAAGGTATCCTGACAGTCGTCATGCTTTCCAAAACACCAAACTAAGGATCTTCCGCAAACCAACAGCGATTCCTCTCGTTCGTTTCGCTTCAACCAACGTCCCGGTACCACGCTGTCTCGTTGTAATCATATGCCATCGTCAACCGAATGATGCCAAACTAGACTCGGTATACTGCCCTAACTCCTGCTCAATATCTGATTCACGCCATCCCAACGGCGACACCACACTCGCTGCCGTACGAACCAACAACTCCCGATAAAACCCAGCATCGTACTCACTCAGTCCCTCATTTGCCAACCTCACTTGCTCCCGCGATTTCTTCGAATCATCAACTACCACATACGACACACCCTGACCAGGCGCACGTCCCAATCCCAATTCAGCCGCCCGTTCCAACGCCCCCACACTCCGCGTGGACTGCGTGTAATCCCCCCGCTTCTTCGAAACTCGATTTGTGATTACCAACTCACTCGGATCGACCGCCTCACGTTCAAGCCGATCAACCCACGGCTGCAATTCCTCACAAACAACTTCTGGATCACGATGCTCATCCACTGCTCGAATCAAGCTGTTGCTCGGGGGTGCCATGTGCTGCTTGATGATAAACAGCATCCTCGCGGTCTTCGATAGATTTGACGACAAGAGCCGTTTTCCCCATCCGTCGACGACCGTATATCACACTCAAATTTGGAAATTTACTATTGTAGAGCTTCGTGAGTCGATCGAGCTCTGTTGTTCTGTTAACGAATGGTAGCATTGTTCGTCAATAGATTCGAGGGCAACATAAAGAGACCAATAAGGTAGCTAAAACTACGTTAGATGACGTCATCAATTTCGAATTGCCAAGTGCCGAGACGTCAAGTACCGATGAATCAATAGCAGCCATGTCGATATAGATCAATAATGTATACCACCATCATTAGCCCAGGTTAAACGAGAAAAAAGAGCGATCATTCAATAATCGGTCAGCCGGAGCTTTCCCTCAACCTCATAAAGATGGCCCTTCATGTAGAGTCGTTCGATGATATCCTCGGCAGCGGGCTGCTCAAGCCCCTCCTGTTCTTCGAGGATCGCGTACGCTTGCTCGTACGTGAGCTCTCCCTCGTCCGGGAGTGCGCGTGCGAGTGCATCGAGCGACTCTTGCGCAAGTGGGGAGAGTGGTGATTTCCCATTTGGAACCATTCGTACTCTCAAATTCGACCACCTCACGGGTAAACCCTCGGTCAGGTCTATTCGTGCCACTAGTTAGTTCATTGTGAGAAGGGGAATGAGCACGCGATATGGGGGAGGATGGGTTTTGGGATGAACACAAGGCCCCCACATCACTTACTGGGATACGCTCACTGCATTCCATTCTTTGGACGCCATGGATAAAGTCTTCAGCCAACCAGAGCGGAAGTGAAACTGAATACACAGAGGGGATTCACGGCCCCGACGTTTCTCACCAACCACGCCGATCCGAGAGCACATCTGCCAAGGCGAATATTCTTGAGTTAGTATTCTATACAAACCACTAATGCCCAATAACATCAAACGCTCCGGCGATGGCCTTGCTCTCTAGGTCACAATGCCCGCTCGAGCCGCTGGACTCGTTGAAGAGACCGACGAACCCACCCGTCTTGTAGATATCCGCGTGTTTCCCTTCGACGGTCTCCTCCTCGTCATCGACCTCGACCGAATCACTGATGAAAATATCGTCGAGCTCGCAACGTCAGCCGCGCTTGACACTGTCTTGATCCATCGTGTCGCAAACGCTTCCCTCCAAACCGCAGGCAATGGCTATCAGATCCAACTGCCGGGTGCTGCAGACGCTGGATTTCACGTTGGTGATCGAGCGCCTTGTACGCCAGCACCGAATCTGCTCGTGATTGCAGCGGAGGGATCTGAGCGAATCGCGGCGAATATGGCGACGATTCGGCGTGAGCAAGTGTGAAATCGTCCGCTCTTGGTTGGTATTATATACTAAGGAATAGACGGATCCAGCCGGTCAATCGAATTGACAATGGTGGCCGATCTCGAGAAAACACCCCGCATCGAATTACGAATGAAACTAGTTCCATGAAAAGAAGAGGATTCAAAGAATAGAGGGGATGATGTGAATATTCAAAGAAAATGCCGAATTTCGTAGCAGTTACGCCACCCGATACCGTCTCTTCCAAGTATATAAAGAGACACCCCCCACTACTTCCAGCATATGTCTGACGCACGTCAGACCTTCGTTTCCAACCCAACCATCTATTCCAAGTTTTAAGTTAGGCACCCCCCACCGTTTCCAGCTTCCGACTAAATAGCCAGGCATTCCACCATTTCGAACCTTTCCAAGACTTCAAGGTATATAAAGAAGACACCCCACCGTTTCCAACTCATTCACCGAGCGTCATTTGTCTATTCGCCTGTTCACGGAGATTATCTAAGTCGTTAATTTCACCGTCCTCTTCTTGTTCGAGCGCATCAATCACGGTTTCGAGTGGCGTGTCGAGCTTGTATTTATTTGGTCGGCCTCGACCGCGCTGATCTCGATTCACGTTTTTCAGTATCCCGTTATCACACATCTCAAGTAAGTGTTCGTGCGCTCCACGTCGAGTAAGGGGGTCACGACCGAATTCCTGAGCCACCGTTTTGTAGTACTCGTAGATGTCCCTCGTTTGTGCGGGCGTCTTTCCTTGGGCAGCGAGATTCGTTACAGCAAGCAAGACGTACTTTCGATGGGTGGTGAGCTTTCGAATACCAGTAGTTACCAGTTTTCGCTCGATAATCTCCTCAGCGTCACGGACGTGCTGCTCTTCGATACAATCGAGATCATCCGATTCTACGGCTTCGTTCTCTGCCAGTTCGGCTGCTTTACGCAGCAGTCGAATTGCTTGACGAGCAGACCCGCGATCACGAGATGCCAATGCTGCACACAGTTCGATAACCCCTGTCTCAGTCGTGTCCTCATAGAACGCTTGCTCGGCCCGGCGGGACAGAATCGAGATAAGATCGCTCTGTTCGTACGCGGGAAAGTGAAGCTCGGTTTCACAGAGCGTGTCCTTCACCCGAGCAGGAAGGTCATCTCTGAAATTGAAGTCGTTGCTGATGCCGATAATACAGAGTTCAGCCTCGAGTTTGTGCATTGTTTGCGCCCGAGTGAGCTGATAGAGGAGTTCGCTATCGCTGCCAAGCGTATTCACTTCGTCCAGCACGAGGATGATGTTGTCTGCAGCCTCATTGAGGTCATCGAAGAGTTCGTCGTAGACTTGTTCAGCAGGATAACCGGTCTTACTTAATTCGGGTTTATTGAGGTTGAGTGTCGTAAGTGGATATTCAGGATTGCGTGCCTCATTAATGAGTTCGATCGTCGACTGATACGATGTGTTTGCTGACGAGCAATTAACCTCGAGCAGATCAACGTCAATATCCTGATCCTCGGCAGTTTCTCGCAGATCGGGGAGGAGTGTCCGTGTCGCGACGGTCTTACCAACGCCAGAGTGCCCATACAGAAAGATATTATCGAGATCCCAACCCTTCAACAGTGGTCGAAGGAGTTTCACATACTCTTCGAGTTCTTCATCTCGTTCTTCCAGTTTCTTGGGTTTGTATTCCGGTTTCAGGACGCTTCGATCCTTAATAATGTATTCATCGAGAAATCCATCATCGTCAAAGTATCCCATGTGAGTTTTACTCACGGGAAGACGTAATAAAACCACCGCTTCCAACGTTTCCACCCCACACCACCACTTCCAACCCGTCCTCTACTTATAAAACACACTCCCCCCACTATTTCCAACTTCACCTTGAGAACAAACGGAGCTGTTTGATATTGAATGTATAAGAGGGCAAAGATTTATGTTTATTAAAAATAAACTATACCCGTACTGGGATCAAAATAGACGTTAGTGTAGCCACCGACTGTTGTTTGGGTTATAGCTCTCGCGGTCTCGTTGGATGTTGGTACTCGTTCTTTGCTGAAGTTGGAAGTAGTGGGGTGGGAGGGGATTATAAAAGATCCCGTGGTTGGAAACACTGGTACGGTTGGGGGTTCTTCACTTTGTGAGACCGGAATTCGACTTGAAATGGTGGTGGGATCCATACCATAGATTGCATTTTCCGAGATAACCGACGGGAGCCTGCGGTACTGCTCATACGTGAGCTCTCCTTGTTCGAGGTGTGGATATTGTGAGTTAGGATAGTATACTAATATCGGATTGCAGTATAATCATTGTCGGCAAAATACATACGATGGAGATGTGCGCTTGAATTGTATGACACTGAATGTGATTTAACAAGACATGCTTCCTGCACCTCCCCTAAACAGAGATACAGAACAAGAACCACATGAAAGTCCCATCTTCAACGGAATGAACGGACGGTAGCCTCGAGCGACTATGGACTGATAGTTAATAGCCTATACAACTCCCGTAGCGATATCACAACGAAAGAGAACTGATCAGATGGCTTTTCTCGAGTTGGAATATAATACTAATTAAATATCAATTTTATGATCGACCGACTATCCACTCGACGCAACAAATGGGAGGGAGAGAGCACTGGGAACAATGCTTTCGATTTTTGAGCTCCCCCCTAATGGTCGTCCAACCCTGAAGTCAGATAACATCCTCTAAAACCCCATTGTAATCAAAGTTACTAGTGGAATACGGATTAATTTGTAACATTTATGTTAAAACTTTTCCGGGTATGGTCTGGTATATCGCGCTCCAGTTGATAGAGGGGAAGCACTAGAAACGCCATTCTCTCTGTGGTCTTCATGTTCAAAGAACGACTTTCACGAAAACTTATCCCCGCCTCACAAAACCTATAATGATTGATATCGGATGTTAGAACTGGAATTGACAGTTGATCTTTCCACGGAAACCATTCATATCTATTTCTCGACGCTAAAAGGTCACGGGTTTGTCAGTCGCATGTCAGACCCCACCGTTTCCACTAATATGATTACATGACTCGACGAGCAATTTGAGGTTAGCACTCTCCCCCCACTGTTTCCAGTAAAACACGGAAGAAGCCGGAATCAATTTTTGCTATAAATAATTTCACGAGTGTATCTACTCTAGTAACTGGTTTTTCCGAGGCTACGGGGTAACTAGAAGACAAGGGATATAAAACTTTCCATTAATTTAGTGTTTTCTCAAAGAAGACAGACGCTTCTGGAACACTTTACTGGAAATAGTGGGGAGGGGGTGTTCCGAGTATCTTCACAATTTCACCTACTCGCCTGCTTTCGATTTCTTTTTCTCGGTTAATTAGTGGAAACGGTGGGGTGTGTCCCACTTATAAATAACCATTTACTGGAAATACTGGAACAAGGTGGTTCACGCTTCGATCTCTTGGCATCTTGTTTGCGCGGCTTTTTACTGGAAATTGTGGGATCAGTAGCCGCCTCGTGGCCTCAATTTTCACAGGAAATTATGGGGGTGTCTTGGTATCAGAAGTCAATAGACTACCGAAATGGCAGTTCCATTAACGTGAGAATTGCCGCTCAGAGGAAATGCAATCTACATTGAAGTTGCCAGTAGGAAGCTTCGCTTCTTAAGGCGAGCGAGGATCTCACTACTGGAAATGATGGGGTGTAAATCCATTAGTGGAACTCGCGCCCACCGGTGGTTATACTGGAAATAGCGGAAACGTCGGTAGAAACAATTATCATACATGGCTGACTTATTTGAGACCAGTATGGCTCCTCGATTCCAACCGGATGATACGCTCTACAAGCGACGGAATACACTAAAAGTAGAGTACGTTCCTGACGAGATCGTTGGGCGAGACAATGAAATTGAAGAGTACGAAGCCGCTCTACAGCCGATCATCAACGGGGAGTATCCCGACAATATCTTCATCTACGGTAAGACAGGCGTCGGAAAGACTGCGGTGACGAACTTTCTACTCAATGAATTGGAAGACTCCGCGGATCACTTTGATGTCGATATCTCAGTCGTCACTGTCAACTGTGACGGTCTCAGTACGAGTTATCAAGCTGCAATCACCCTCGTTAACAAATTCCGAGAACCCGAACATCATATCGCCGAAACCGGCCATCCACAATCCAAGGTTTACCGCCTTCTCTGGAACGAACTTAACAAACACTCAGGAACCGTTCTTATTATCCTTGACGAGATCGACCACATCACAGACGATACGTTCCTCTATCAGATTACTCGCGCCGATAACAACGGCTACATAAACAACATTCAACTCGGTCTTATCGGCATCAGTAATGACTCGACGTTCCGAGAGCATCTCGATGCAAAGGTGCAGTCATCGCTCTGTGAAACAGAGATTTCATTCCCACCGTACGGAACGGAAGAACTCCAAAAGGTGCTCGAGCAGCGAGCCAAAATTGCATTCCATCAAAACGCGCTCGAAGATGGGGTGATTCCACTCTGTGCAGCACTCGGTCGACAGGATGGTGGTGATGCTCGACGGGCAATTATGCTCCTTCGGAAAGCCGGTGATCTCGCTCGAACGGAGAATGCAGAAGCAGTCACGACCAACCACGTCGAACGTGCGCAGGAGAAACTCGAGGCCCAACAGAGCATGGACATCATGCGCGATCTTACCGAACATGAGCAACTCACCTTATACGCACTGATAACGCTCGCCGCCGAGAATGCAACCCCGGCCCGCTCACGTGTTGTGTACCAACGTTACAAGGAACTCTGTGAATTTCAAGGGCGTGATCCTCGCACGGCCCGTCGAATGCGGAGCTTCCTCTCCGATTTCGAGATTCTCAATCTTACTCTTTCCCAGATGGAACACCGTGGCCAAGATGGCGGCACGTATCGCGAACACGAGGTCAATCGCGACATCGCGACAGTCGTGGACGCACTGCAAACGGTTATCAGCGAGTTCGGTGCTCACCGGAGTATCATCGAGTATCTCCCTGATTCCGGTGAGGAATTTCCTGCGATGTAGCAATTTGTTTGAACACAGAACTGGCGAAGACAACTTGCATATCATCAGTCACGTTTTTTGGGCATACAGCTCTCCAACTCGGCGATGGAAAACTGGCATCTGTCGTCCACGACCGTCGATTGTTCGGATGCTGAGATTGATGGTTCATCGCTAAGCACTTCTCGGGAAATCGAGGGCGTCCCAGTCAGTGCAATTACGGATTTTCAAGCGCAAAACCTCGCCCTTCAGGGCAGGGATACGCGCGACAACAGGGCTACAACCGCAATCTACAGGTGGCCTAGCGTCGAACTGTGCGTCAAGCCAATCGCGTAAAGTATCATTTGGAAGACTCGGGGTCGCTTCCCGCTTATACGGACGGTTCCACGCTCATCACCGGCAAAGACGGTAGGGAGTGTGTGGTTGAGGTTTGTCCGCCGTCCTCACAGGACCCTTACCCGTTACTGGAGACGGGTGGCAACTCCCGCGCAAACGAGGGGGCGACAGCATACCAAAAAACACCGCGTTCGCGATTGCACCCCGCCATCTCCGGCGGGTTACGGTCGATGGCACGACCTGTGTCCGCCCACGTTCCAACTGTGGGTGGTCACCCGGTATTCGGACGCCTTCGGTTTGATAGGCGGTATCGGGTGCGGCATAAGCGGATACCGCGCTCCTTTCGGACGCCAAATACGCCTGACCCTCGGTTCAAGGGCCGACGTGTAGCGCACGAACCCAGTACTCCACGCAGGGAGAGGAAGTTGTCTTCGGGGGCAGACGGAACGCCCCGACGCCTCACGAAGGAATCTCGCCCCTTTAGGGCGGAAAGATATCAAAAATGTAATAAATCTGAAGGTGACGATGCCAGCCACACCAACGGAATTGACAACCAGTTCTGCAAGAACAGCGTCGTCTGCCATGGCGCAGGTGATGATGAGTCCTAAAACCTGTTAGACATATCCTGGAGTAGTACAGCAGCGAGAACAGATTCGGCGCGAACGACCCGTCTCGGCACCCTCATGGTACGAGGATGTTCCGGAGTTCGAAATTCTTGCGTACAATGTTGAGGAGATCTTCGCGGAGAAGCTCCGTGCGTTTTCCCAACGAGGCTCTGCTCGAGACCACTACGACTTTTATCAACTTTTGGAAACTGAATCAGTCGATATTGACTTCGACGCAGTCACTCCCGCCTTTGAGGCGAAGTGCGACCACTACGACCTTGTTGTCGATCTCGACATCGGGTTACTGACAAAACAGCGTGAGGATATTCTGCAACAGTAGAAAACCACACTCCCCGACTTGACGGGTGATCCACCACCGTTCGATATTGTCTGGGAGACGTTGGACTTGGTGGTCAGCAATGCATAATCGGATCCAATACGAGGATCCTTGACTAAAAAAATACAGCGAGAGTTCCACGGGTCAGGTAACCCATGGGTAAATCGCGTACCATTCCGCCATAAACCACACGTTCAAGAGTGTATAGCACGTTATTGCAACTGGAAGTCACCGTTAACAACCTCTCAAAACCGACTGCAACAAACTCGGTGAGACTGGTGGTGACGGGCGGTAAGTGAAGCCGCTGACCGTCTCGGTTCGGTGAGGTCGCTGTCAGACGGAAGTGCCGAGACGACCGAACACACCGAATCGGATGTTGTCGCTTCCACGCGACCGAAAGGGAGCGCGAAGGGAATTAAATTCGCCTGCGGCAGTCGGCCCCATTTTGGGACGACTCCCAAGATGGTGAAGCTACAGGAACCCGACCCGCGGTACTTCACCGTTCGTCAGTGCTGTCGATCAATCCTATTCTGAAATCGATTGATATTCGTAAATAGTGTTCTATTTCAGAATTGCTTACTATTTGCCAAATTTATACTTCCCTTGCTATCCTTTTCTATTTACGATCTTCTGATGCTCCGGGCTACCAATTCTATCTATGCTATTCTTGCTATTTTTGCTATTTTTGCTATTCTTGTGTATGTCTGCTGTTGTTACTATTCTCACTATTTCCACGGTGGATAGCAATTCCTATGCTTGGAACTATTCATGCTATTCATACTATTTTGTATATTTATGATATTTATAAATTCAAAAGAAAGTACGCTATTCGTATCGATTTGCCGATTCATTTCCCGTAGATATAAGTCATGAGAGGAATCTATTTCAGAATAGCATGGCTGAATCGAATAGTATGAATAGTACAGATAGGATAAATAGCCCAAATAGCCCGTACGAATCTGTGGATACGAGCGGGACGTCACGAGCCGTCTCAGTCTGTATGCTGAAGGGTGGCGTCGGGAAGTCGACCATCGCGGTGAACCTCGCGCGTCAGCTGGCTGCCCACGATCACGATGTCCTCCTCATTGATCTCGACCCGAATGGACATGCCTCGGTCGGTCTCGGGTTCGATGACCACTACCATGACACGGATGAGAGTATCGGTGAGGTCTTCTTCGACGATGCGGATCCTGCGTCAGTCATCTCCGATACCGACTACGAATTCGATATTCTTCCTTCAAGCGAGAATCTTGAGCAGGTTGAGCGAAAAATCGTCGTGGGCGATATCTTCCAGCCGTCTGCACTGTTGCAGCGCGAGGTCGTCGACCCACTGCTTGGTGACGATTACGACTATATCGTTACTGACTCGCCTGCCTATCGCTCGCGATTGACTGACAACGCACTCGTCGCGACATCCAATCTCGTTCTCCCACTTGCACCCGGCAACGAGGCCATGTCTGGACTAGAACGCACCATCGAGCGTCAGATTTCCCCGCTACGTCGACACATGGATGTCGACGTCCTTGCGCTCGTCCCGAATATGCTGAACAGTCGTATCGATCAGCAAACGCAGGATCGGCAGCTGCTCGAGCGATTGAACTCTCACGCCAGCCTGCAAGACCGCATTCCGAACTTTGCGCGAATCACGGACTGGGAGGCCGTTGACGCGGGCGACAGTAAGCCCACACCCGGTATCCGCGACCGAACTAACATCACGAAAGCATACGGCGAACGGCAACCGCTGTTGGACTACGACCCCGATTGTGACCAATTGACCTGTTTCAACGAACTTGCGCACATCGTCGAGGCTGGCAAGGTGATTCGCAATGAGTGACGATGACCCGTTTGCCGATCTTGGTGAGACGCTGGATGACGCAAACGACCAAGACGATTCTGTGTCATCACAGAAAATGGCCGAGTCGACGACTATCGATTCGACATCCGAGCAAAGCGTGACTCAGGACGAGGGCAACGACGAAGACCGAGATCCAATGGAGGACACTGCCTTTTCCTATGAGGCAGCTAGCCAGCGGCCGTTCTACGCGCGTGATGAAACCATCGAGGATTTTGACGCCTGGTTGAACTACGAACTAGAGCGTGAACTCAGTATCCGCGGCTATCAGAATATCGTTGTTCGTGAGATGACGGACGCGTTGCTACGCACGGTTGTTGAGGAAGACCTGGTTGAGGAAGTAGCCGAACGATTTGAGCAAGCACGAAATGATGCTATTTCAGAATCGGGTCAATAGCCTACTATTTTTAGCGCGAGGATGAGGGTTTCTAATCCGGATTATTGATCTTTATTGTGGTTATGAACGGACGAATAGTGTGACTCTCTTAAATAGCTTGAATAGCTTGAATAGTATGAATAGAATAGATAGCGTTTTCTCAAACCGCCATATACGTCCAGTATACTGAGAGACGTCGAGATGCTGCAGGTCAGCAGGCTTCCGAGCCCGCCCATGCATCCTCCTCGAAATCAGCAGTTGATTAGACACAACCAGAAGAACAATCGCCAGTGACTCCGTGCCCTCGAGTTAGTATCCCATACTAGCGTCAGTGTCGGCTTGAGTCACGCCGATGTATTATCGATTCACCACCAGCAGGTTGCTGTTTAGTGATTCGATAATTAGGTCACGTGAAGCTGTGTGAGTTGGGCAAGTACCGAGTCTGTCCATCTGTCCAGCTTCTGCTGTAGCCACTCCGTGGTTTCTGCGAGAGGTTGAGCAACATGAAGATACTTGACGCCACTACTAGTAACAGTGCGTGGATATCGAGTAACTAAGTCCTGATCATACAGTGGTTGCAGTTGCTTCCCAATTGTACTTTGATCACGGTCGAGACGTTCGGCGATTTCGGCTCTTGTGCTGTGTGGATGATCGAGTACAGTCAGATATACACGGAATGCTGCTTTATGAACTCCACAGACCGTGGCCATCGTCTCCATGAGCTCTAAATCGGATTTTTCATCTGAAACCGCACGGGACGACGATTACCCGTGTCAGGGAGAAGCTTGTCGAGCTTGGTGGCTCGGACGTGACCGAGAAAGAGCGCCTCGTGAGGCAGCCCCGACTGACCTCCGTCGTGAGTGTCCATCATGTGATCAGCGAACCCCCGTGATTGTTGATGAGAGCGATACTGAAGTGATCTTCTATTGTAAGGATTGTGGGACAGAGACGGGCCAGTATACCTGATTCGAGTTTCCGTCCATTGTCGAAATGCCTGTCCCCTGTCTGTAGCGATTTACACGATCCCAAATCGTGGTAGGATACCTTGATCGCCGTTCACTCGAAAGTGTTATAGATGGTTGTCAAGCGCGTCTACAACAACTTCTTCAGAACAAGCATCAGTTGTCTGCGTTATTTCTAAACGCCTTCCGTAGACACTCGACGATACGATCTGCACATTCACCCTTAGGGTCGAGATCCAGGTCGTAAATCGTGACCTCAAGCCCAATGCATGCTGGAGACGATAGCAATCTCGTGAGTAGTTCAGCAATATCATAAAAAGATGGACCGTCCTCCTCCGGACAATCCACAGCGGGCATCTCTCTCGCATCAACGACATCAACGTCTAAGTGAATCCAAAATCCGGTAGTATTCCGTGCTATAGTTCGCAGAACCTGATCTGCGAGTTGTGCTCAGTAGACGGAAAGCACTGGGAAGATCTGGATGTGCCTCAAGAAAAAGTGTATGCAGTCGGTGCGAAACCATCGAGTGGACGACTCTATGCCGGGACGCGACCCGCACACATCTACGTTACCGAATCCATTGAGACGTCCGAAACTACTTCTCCTGAATGGAGTGAACTAGATAAGTTTCAGGAACTGCCATCACGCAATAAGTGGCGGCTCCCTCGGCATGACAACCTCGCTCAAGTTCGGGACATCCATAGAGATCCAACAGATCCCAACCGAATCATTGCTGGTGTTGAAGTTGGCGGCGTCCATGTTAGTAATGACGGCGGAAGAATATGGATCGAACGAACAGACGGCGTTGACGAACATATCCACGAGCTCCATGTGGCCGGTCCGGAAGAATACGTCGCTGCTACGGGACACGGATTATATCGTACAAACGACGCTGGCCGGACGTGGATGCGATTAGATAAGGACGTCCCGCAGTCATATTTCAGAAGTGTGTTCTCAATCGGAGAAGATACGTACGCATCCGGAGCGCTCTCAAATTCGTCGACATGGGATGACGACGATGCTTCTCCTGTGCTATTTGCGTGTCGTGATGGCTCAATTGAACCGATCAGTATCCCTAATCCTGACGAAACCGTCACCGGGATGACCTCCGTTGACGGGAGTCTCCTGGTAGCGACACATCAAGGGAACCTATTCACGAAAAAACCAGGAAGTTGGGATAACGTAGGCAAGTTTTCTGTCCCCGGTTCACTCACTGGCAGGTACACTCCAATTACATCGTACTGTGGTTGAACAGTAGTCCGGTAGGTTGCAACGGTACGCAACTAGGATGGATCCAGACTATACAAATCCACGATTTCACGTGACCGACACTTTCTACTGATTTCGCCCGCGCACCATGCGACCCTCAACAGCACCGAGGGTTCGGATGGCTGGTAAGATTCGAATAAACGGTGTACAAATGCAGAGATGACTGTCGGTCGGGAGCGAACGTTTTTGGAGACAGTAAAGGAGGAATGGCGCCAACCCAAGCATCTCGACGCGAGGTCTTTCGAATGATCGTGGGGAAATCATACCACGACTGGCCAGCCTACGATTCAACAGCATTGTACGATCCCCCACACCGACTCGTCGGTTGCGTGAACCTCCATTGAGCTGGCGTGTAGGTCCGGATGCTCGATGAATAGGTCCATCACCTCGTTAACACCCTTGTCGTACTCGATGGTAAAGACAAATTCGCGCATGATCTCGAATATTCCCGCTCGACGCGTTTAATCTTGTTTGGGAGGGATCCCGTCCCCCGCATCAGTCTCGGGCAGGGCAGTTTCGACTCGTCGTGTGACGTTAGTATGTCGGCTCAGCACTCGTCGTCTCGACGGGAATGCGTGCACCGTTTGGCGGGAAATAGTGGACACCGTCGAGAGGGGGGACGTTCAGCGGAGGCGGCCGAGCAACTTGTAGTCGTGGTCAGGAGTATACCGGCGGAACAGCAGGCTGTTCGACAGCACCGACACGCTCGAGAACGCCATCGCAACGGCGGCGAGCACAGGCTGGAGCAGGCCGAGCGAGGCCAGCGGGATCATCGCCGTATTGTACCCCAGCGCCCATACGAGATTCTGCTTGATCTTCACGAGCGTCGCGTCCGAAATGCGGATTGCCTTCACGACGTCGACCGGATCGTCGCGCATCAGGGTGACGTCGGCGGCTTCGATGGCGACGTCCGTGCCCGAGCCAATGGCCGTGCCGACGTAGGCGACCGCGAGTGCGGGGGCGTCGTTGACGCCGTCGCCGACCATCATCGCTTTTCGACCGCCATCCTGAATAGCTTCCACAGCGTCCGATTTGTCCTCGAGCAGCACCTCCGCGCGAATGTTCTCGGGATCGATCCCGACCTGCTCAGCGACGGCGCGGGCGGTGCGCTCGTTGTCCCCGGTGATCATCATCACGTCGACGCCGCGCTCCTGAAGCTGGCTCACGGCGTCCTTCGCACTCGCCTTGACCGTGTCGGCGTCGGCGACCACGCCCACGAGTTCACCCTCGTAGGCGACCAGCATCGCCGTCTTGCCCTCGTTCTCGAGGCGCTCCATCGTCTCCTGAGCGGGCGCGGGGTCGATCCCGTTGTCACGGAGGAGCTTCCGATTGCCGACCAGCACCTCACTGTCGCCGACAGTCGCTTTGATGCCGTGGCCGGGGACGTTCTCGAAGTCGTCGGGGTCGGCCACGTCGATGTCGCGGGCTTTGGCACCATCGACAATCGCCCGGGCGAGCGGGTGTTCGCTCCCGCTCTCGGCGATCGCCGCGAACCGAAGCACGTCGTCCTCACTAAGCCGCTCAGCAGCAGTTAGTTGACCCCCATCAGTAGCGGAAGTTCCACCGTCTGCGACAGGCTGGCCGTCGCCGTCGAAGACGACGACGTCGGTTAGCTCCATCTCGCCTTTCGTGAGCGTCCCGGTCTTGTCGAAGACGACCGTGTTGACGTCCTTCGCGCGTTCGAGGACATCGCCGCCCTTGAACAGGACGCCATTCTGTGCACCGAGCGTCGTCCCGACCATCGTCGCGGCGGGCGTCGCCAGGCCCAGCGCACAGGGACAAGCGATCAGCACCGACGACGCGAACACGATGATCGCGAACTCGAAGACCGAGACGCCGCTAGCGGCGACGGGGCCACCTGTGACGAGGCCCCACAGCGGGAGCCACTCGACGAAGCCCGCGAGCGTCGCGGGAAAGAGGTACCAGACGACGCCCCAGAGGACGGCGTTCGCGATGACTGCAGGGACGAAGTACGCGGAGATGCGGTCGGCGAGGTTCTGGATGTCGGGCTGGCGGGACTGCGCCTCCTTCACCGTCTGCACGATCTGCTGGAGCGCCGTGTCCTTCCCGACCTTCGTCGCCTCGACGACGAGGACGCCGTTCTCGTTGATGGTCGACCCGACCACTTCGTCGCCCTCAGACTTTTCGACGGGGACGGATTCGCCGGTCACCATCGACTCGTCGACAGCTGACTGGCCGTCGACGACGACGCCGTCGGTGGGTATCTGTTCGCCGGGGCGGACCTTCATCCGGTCACCGATGTTGACGTCTTCGAGTGGAATCTCTTCCTTGTTCCCGTCCTCGTCGACGACGGTCGCGGTGTCGGCCTCTATCTCGAGGAGTTTCCGGAGTGCCTCGCCGGCCTGCCCCTTCGAGCGAGCCTCGAGGTAGTTGCCGAGCGTGATGAACACGAGGATGAACGCCGCCGTGTCGAAGTACAGCCCACCAGCGATTAGCTCAAGCAAGACCGCCACAGAGTAGACATACGCGGTCGTTGAACCCAGCGCGATTAGTACGTCCATGTTGGCGCGGCCGTTCGTGACGAGCGCCTTGTAGGAGTTCTTGTAGAACGGCTTGCCGAGCACCAGCTGCACGGGCGTCGCCAGTGCGAACATGATCCATCTAGACGGAAGGCCGAAGAGTTCGTCCCCTACGAACCCGAGTCCCAGCAGGTGGTCGGCCATGAACACCAGCAGGGGCAGGGACAGGACGGCGCCGAACAGCGTCAGCCGAAGTTGCCGACGGATCTCCTCTTGTCGGGCGGCCTCTCGGGCATCGTCTTCTGAGCCATCGTCGGTCTTAGTATCTCCTTGAGCGGACGAGTAGCCAGCGTCTTCGATGGCGTCGTAGAAGTCCCCTAGATTCGCCTCGGCCGGATTGTACGTGACCTGTGCCTCGTCGGTCGCGAAGTTGAC
Organism: Haladaptatus pallidirubidus; assembly: GCF_020700235.1. Lineage (GTDB taxonomy): Archaea > Halobacteriota > Halobacteria > Halobacteriales > Haladaptataceae > Haladaptatus > Haladaptatus pallidirubidus. The sequence continues at coordinate 186,621 of NZ_CP085302.1, forward strand.
GTTGGCGTTGACGACGCCCGGTGCCCGTTCGAGTGCGTCCTGTATCGTCTCCGAGCAGTTCGCACACGACATATCGGTGATCGCAATCGTGACTGAGTCGGTCACTGGCGTGTAGCCCGTCTCCTCAATCGCGTTGTATATCTCGCCGAGCGAGACCTCCTCGGGGTCGTACGCTGCCGATCCTTCGTCGGTAGCGAAGTTGATGTTCGCCTCTGAGACTCCGTCAAGTGAGCTGACGGCGTCGGAGATAGTTTGCGAACAGTTCGCGCAACTCATCCCCTGAATATTGATTTGGCTTTTTCGCTTACTCATTATCTATACATACGGGTCCCTTATTCAGTGGAGTTTCCCTTTCAGAGATTCAGCTATCGCGAGTCCAAAGTTTCGAATACAAAGTGTGGTGTGCCGTGCTCCACTTAATCAGCACCCTGTTGAAGTTGGTCGTATTTCTCCTCAAATCGGGTCGCACACGACGGGCAACAGAATTGATACAACTCTCCGTCGATATGGGTCGCTGTTCCCTCACTGTCGACCGTGTTCCCGCACTGGGCACAGGTGAGGGCAAACTCCGTTCCGCCCAAGTCGGGTGCCCAATCAGCCCCTGCCAGGAGTGTCACCCCGAAGTCGTCGAACGCTCCTTCGCCGAGGGTATCAGTAAGCCAGCTAGCGATGTCGTTATCCGGAACTCTGGCGTAGATGACCAGGTCGGCTTCGGCCGTGGTGAACACATGCTCGACTGCGCCGTCGTCCAAGAGTTGCTCTTTGATCGACGCAATGCCGGGGCCCGCTGAGGCGATATCGAGTGTAATCAGCACCGGAATTCCTCCCTGGAGTTGCGACCGATCGACATCGAGTGTGAACCGGTTGATGACACCCATCTCCTGTAATCTCTCTACTCGATCCGACACGGCCGGGGCCGAGAGACCGACGACATCGCAGATGTCACTGTACGGCCGACGAGCGTTCGACATCAGTAACTGGAGAATCTCAAGGTCGGTTTCGTCGAGGTTGCGCATGGTGGACCAACGATGGCAGGTAACTAAAGCACCACGCCATGACTCGCTTCGATTCCAAAGTTTGGCTACTTCCTCACCAGCCAATTCAAGGGGAAATCCGCAAAAAAGAGGGGGCCGTACGTATTCCTGTATGACGACGACTATCACCGTAGAGGGAATGACCTGTGGTCACTGTGAACAGACGGTAGAAGAGGCGATTCAAGGTGTGTCCGGCGTGACCGACGTGACCGTCGACCGGGCGGGCGAACAGGCGAGTGTCGATGGTGGCGCGGATTCCACGGCCCTCGTAGAGGCCGTCGAAGACGCCGGGTACACTGCTCATGTCTGAGAATAACACAGAACGTTCCCGGACAAAGGTTCCACTGTTCTCTTCCGAGTTCGCCCTCCCTGACCCTACCGTACAGTTTCAGGGCCCAGACAGACGATTGGGGGATGATAGTAATTACCAACCATTCAGGAAGCCGGCGAATCCACCTCAAGAGAGGGAATGATCATGGATGATCACAAAGATACAAATGAGAATCCCGCAGGAGGGGAAAACCATCAAGACAAAGGCAGTCATCACCAGCATGGACCCGGCGAGCACGATGAAGCGGTCAACGAGTCTGACGAGCAGCGGGTAGAACAGGAGTTATTGGAGGACAAAGCTCAAACTGCTGAGGAGGGTGAGGCAGCTCTACACGAGCAGCATGAGCACGCCGGACACGAGGGCGAAGTGGACACCCACGGTGCTCACGAGGGGCACGGCGAGGACCATGGTGGCATGCACGAGGGCCACGAGCAGATGTTCCGGTGGCGCTTCTTCGTCTCGACACTCCTGTCGATTCCTGTCCTCCTGTACAGCGAAATGCTGCAGGAGTGGCTCGGCTTTTCCGTCCCAGCGTTCCCGGGTAGCGAGTGGATCAACCCCGTCTTCGCCGTCGTCGTCTTCGCATACGGTGGGGTTCCGTTCCTCCAGATGTCGGTGCCAGAGCTGAAAGACCGCTCACCGGGGATGATGACGCTCATCTCGATGGCCATCACCGTCGCGTTCGTCTACAGCCTCGCCAGCGTGTTCTTCCCGACGCAGTCGGCGTTCTTCTGGGAGCTCGTGACGCTGATCGACATCATGCTGCTGGGCCATTGGATCGAGATGCGGTCTGTGCGGAGGGCTTCGAGCGCGGTCGACGAGCTGGCGAAACTGATGCCCGATACCGCTGAGCGGATCACCGACGACGGGGAGACCGAGGAAGTCCCTGTTAGTGAACTCTCCGAGGGGGACCTCGTGCTCGTCCGGCCGGGCGCGAGTGTCCCTGCTGACGGCATCGTTGAGGAGGGTGATTCGGACGTCGAGGAGTCGATGATTACGGGTGAGTCGAAACCAGTCTCGAAAGAACCCGGCGACGAGGTCATCGGCGGGACGATCAACGGCGATGGCAGTCTCCGCGTGCGCGTCGGTGCAACAGGCGAGGAGACGACGATCGCGGGCATCATGCGACTTGTCGAGGAAGCCCAGCAGAGCAAGTCTCAAACTCAAGTGTTGGCCGACCGCGCTGCTGGCTGGCTGTTCTACGTCGCCCTCGCGGCGGCAGTTGTGACAGCAATCGCGTGGACAATCGCGGTATCGTTCAATGCAACGGTTATCGAGCGCGTCGTCACGGTGCTCGTCATCGCGTGCCCGCACGCGCTCGGGCTCGCCATCCCGCTGGTGGTCGCGATTAACACGTCACTCGCCGCTCGTAATGGGATGCTCGTTCGCGACCGCATCGCGATGGAGGAAGCACGGAATCTGGACGCCATCATTTTCGACAAGACGGGGACGCTCACCGAAGGCGAGCACGGCGTCGTCGACATGGCGACCATCGACGGCGTCGCCGAGGACGAGGCGCTCGCGCTGGCGGCGGCCGTCGAGAGCGACTCCGAACACATGATCGCACGAGCCATCCGCGAGGCCGCCGAAGAGCGAAACCTCACCGCTCCTGACGCGACCGACTTCGAGGCGATCAAGGGCAGGGGTGTCCGAGCGAACGTCGACGGAAACGAGGTGTACGTCGGCGGGCCGAACCTGTTGACCCAACTCGATAGGGAGGTCCCCGACCACCTCCAGCGCTTCGCTGACGAAGCCGGCCAGAACGCCCAGACTGTGGTGTATCTCGTTCGCGAAGGAGAGTTGATCGCCGCATTCGCGATGGCCGACGTGATCCGCGAGGAGAGTTTCCGTGTCGTCGACGCCCTGCACGACTTGGGCATCGAAGTAGCGATGCTGACCGGTGACTCCCAGGACGTCGCCAACGCCGTCGCCGACGAACTGGGCATCAACACGGTGTTCGCGGAAGTACTTCCTGGGGACAAGGACAAGAAAGTCCAGGAACTCCAAGACCAAGGCAAGCTCGTGGGGATGGTTGGCGACGGCGTGAACGACGCGCCGGCGCTGACGCGGGCCGACGTCGGAATCGCAATCGGGAGCGGCACCGACGTCGCGGTCCAGTCGGCCGACGTCATTCTCGTCCAGAACAACCCGATGGACGTGGTTCGGCTTGTGAAACTCAGCAAGGCGAGCTACCGGAAGATGCAGGAGAACATCGTCTGGGCGGCCGGGTACAACGTCTTCGCACTCCCACTTGCAGCGGGCGTGTTGGCTCCGATTGGGATTCTGCTGTCGCCGGCCGTCGGCGCACTACTGATGTCGCTAAGTACGGTCATCGTCGCCATCAACGCGCAACTGCTCCGGCGCGTAGATCTGTCCCTCCCGGATCTTCCAGGAGTGACACCACCTACTGACGTTCAAACTGCAGACTGAAACTCTCCCGAATCGCTTCGGGAGGGCTTCTTTCGGTTGAGTCCGGTTGGTGGACAGGAATCGGCGAGTCTGTGTGATTTGGATGGATATCGCTATGCAGTCATCGATTCTACAGTTTCCAGATACTGACTTTCCCACTCCATTCGAGTCGGAGTCGCTGGCAATGGATCTCGTCGCGCTCGCGCTGGCCCTCAGAACGATGTTCGGCCCCGGCCGCTACATCAAGGAGAAGGCTTACCAGAGCCTCCGTCGGGACATTCTCAACCAGCACGTCCTGCTAGAGGCGGGTGCATTCGCCGGGTTGCTCGGCCTGTCCGTCTTCCCAGGGTTCCCGACCGTCCACTTCTTCGCGGTTTCCGTGTTCATCACCACCTACCACATTCTCTCGGAGTACACCAGCCTCATCGTCCGTACGCTGGCGTCGCAGACCGTCCAAAGCCTCCTCGACTTCCAACTCGTTTAAGAGATCGTCTGGGACAGTTCTTGCCCATGGATTCAGTCGAAACCACGCATTACAGCCATGTTAAACCCGCTGCAGTCTCAACTTCTAAATCCATACAGAAGTTGAGACTGGCGCTCCAAATGCATCAGAATTCTCCTCAAAATCAGGTCGGATCGTGATCGGAAGACCAGCAACGGTCAAAGCGAGAAAAATCACTCCCAGCTCGTCGTTCGCTTTGAGAGCTCCATCTTGAAAGCGAGTAAAAGTGACTGGCTACTTGCTGAATCTGACTTCACACTCGATTCAACCGAAGAAAGCGAGAGACATCTATATTCGGACTCAATTTGAAAATTCAGAGGATGGCCAATCTCTATTCACACGAAGAACCGTACGATCAGGGGATGTTAGATGTGGGCGCCGAAAATCAAATACATTGGGAAACCTATGGAAATCCAGATGGAAAGCCCGCTCTTGTCGTTCATGGAGGCCCCGGAGCAGGATGTAATCCTCGCTCTTGTCAGTATTTCGATCCAGACCGTTACAAGATAGTTCTTTTTGACCAGCGGGGATGTGGACAAAGCAAACCCCCTGCGAGCGACCCAGCTACGGATATGTGCTATAATACGACTAAATATTTACTCGCGGACATGGAACAACTTCGCCAACATTTGGATATTGATCGTTGGTTGCTTTTCGGAGGATCCTGGGGTTCCACGTTACTCTTAGCGTACGCTGAACAATATTCAGATCGTGTTTCTGAGATTGTTATCTCACCAGTCACTACTACCCGACAATCTGAGATCGATTGGCTTTATGATGGGTTGTCGCGCTTCCTACCGAAAGCGTGGGAGCAGTTCCGAGCAGGCGTTCCTGACAATAACAGCGACAACGACATCGTCGCCGCCTATGCACGTCTCATGGAGAATTCTGACTCGAAAGTGCGGATACAAGCCGCAAATAGATGGTGTGCATGGGAAGATGCAGTCGTTTCTCATGAGACGGATGAGGATGAACAACCCTTCAGCAGTGGCTCACTGAACTGGAGATTATCTTTCGTTCGTATCGCTTCGCATTATTTTTCGCATGGGGCTTGGCTCGATGAAAATCAATTATTACGCGATGCCAACCAGTTGATCGGTATCCCCGGCGTTCTGGTTCATGGTCGACTTGACCTTGCCGGACCGCTCAAAACTGCGTGGGAACTTGATCGTGTATGGTCCGATGCAGAATTAATTATTGTTGACAATTCTGGACACACTGGCGGCGAGAGTATGAGGATGCATGTACGCGAGGCGCTTGATTCATTCGCCGACTGATAGCTTATCTGGTGTGTAATAGATTACTATCGAAATAACGTAATGAAGGCAATCGACGTCCGGTTGCTACACAGGACTATTTCGACGCGGTGAATGCCAGTGGGTGTGCGCCAGTTCTGGCTTGAAGATGCATGCATTAGATGAGACCGTGAATCTCAATGCATACGATCGTGGTAGATGAGCCCTTGTTCGCTGGAGCCAGCTGTGGTTTGAATCGACTTCGCGAATCACGGATGCCTCATTTCTCCTTTCAAAATATATAACATCTATGTTCACGAAGCAAATTCATGGGAACTGGTAGAGTTACGCAGCTCCACATTGCTCCCGATAGTGGTGAGCCGATGCAAGCACGAGAAACCGTCGACGCAGTCGCCGAACGCGGACTCCGTGGCGACCGGTATTTCGAGGGGCGTGGTTTGTGGAACTTTCTCGACGAGGATCCGAACCGAGAAGTACAGGAAGCGAGCGATATCACCTTCATCGAAGCCGAAGCGCTGGCAGCAGTCGAACAGGATGCCGGAATTGAGCTCTCGATGGGCGCACACCGTCGAAACGTGACGACACAAAATGTCCCGCTCAACCACCTCGTGGGCCAAACATTCACGGTCGGTGACGCCATCTGCGAGGGAATCCAGCTGTGTGAACCATGTGGGTATATGCAGTCGCTCGTCGGAGAGGAGGGACTCTCGAATGCGCTCGTCCACCGTGGTGGGCTTGATGCGACTGTCGTCGAGTCTGGTCCGATCGCCATCGATGACGAGGTCCGGTGGTAACCATGGTTGTCATCGAGTTGGAGGAATCTATTTTCGTTGAAATGACGACGGGGGATTCTAAGCCGTGCAACTATACCATTATGCACGATGGAGAACAGGTCGCCCAGTACGAAACCAGCGCGGATCCGCGAACGGCGGGCGGTCGTGTTGGGCTTCGAAACATCGTCTGCAGGCATGTGTCCGATGTCGATAAAAACGCGATTGACGAGCGGCTATCAATTGAAATATCACAAAATGCTGAGGCTCTGTCGAACGAATTCGGGTCGAGATAATTCCCGTCCTCTTCGCGGTAGTGTTTGCAAGGCGTACTTTTTGCCCTCTTCTGATTCTATCCGTTGTTTGAGGGATAACGCTCCTCGAATAGTACTCAAGAGATTAGCACGAGCTCAGTACACCGTTTTTTCGGTAAGCCACCCTCTTCTTGGTACGCAACTTCATGCGCGTCGAATCTCGGTGGGCAAGTGACGGAGATGAATGAATCATTCCCTCTAGATCGGGTGTCTGACTGCGGATGAATAGTGTATTTTGGAACCCTCAAAAAGTATTTCGGGCGAATAGTCTCGACACGATTGTCACGGTGTGAGGTTTTCCGAACAATCGCGATGACATCGTACCGTGAGTGGCCAGCCTACGATTTGACACCATTGTATGACCGAAGTTCGCTTGGTGCTCTCGAAGAGGACGTTCGAACCGTCGCGAAGGTCTGGTTTGAGCACGACGCTCACAAGTCAGTCGAGCGCTTCGTGTCTGATCTTCCATTGGCGTACGTCGAGTTCCGGCCCCATGATCGGTATACTGGATCCACACGGTACAACATGGTATTACTGATGCGGCTATTTCTCCTCAAAGAACTCCATGGCTGGAATCACGAGACAGCACTCGTCGAGTATCTCCAGCAGCGACCATCGCTGTGCCATCGTCTCAATGTTGAATCGATACCCGACCAATCGACGTTGTGGCGAAGCTGGAAGTATCGATTTACCACGGACCTCAAAGACATGATGAAGACAGCCGCGAAGACGATCCTAATTAAGGCCGATCGAGCGGGCATAACAATTCCGCGAGAGCCACCGGACACCCAGACACGTCACGAATCAGACAAAGAACCAACACTTGATGGACGCACAGTTTTCGATCAAGTTCAGAAGATCACGGAGCACATCGGCCAAATCGTCTATCCGGGCTTTTCGTTGGATCGAGGCGAAGGCTGTGAGATTCACGAGCACGCGTTCTGGGACCTCCAGACCTATCTCAGTCTTCGAGAAAATCTGGCAGCGAATGAAGGCGCACGTAGCTTCGCTACGAGTCACAGCGTGACCGGACACCGCTGGGACACGCTCACCGCGAACATCTTCACAATCTCTCGATTGAGCGAATTCGTGAGATGTATCACCAGTCCCTCGACCGACTCTTAGAACGCGTGGCCGATACGAAGGAATTTCATCGAGCGGGAATCGTTGCGATCGATATCACTGAGGCCAATCCGTTTACTGGGGATCGCTCTGGCTACGAGAATGAGATCATCGGCACGAAGGAAGCAAGCGACGAGTACGCCTATCAGTGGGCAACAGTCCAGTTGGTCGGCAACGCGGTTCCACTGGTATTGGATGCACGACCAGTACGAAAAGGAGAGAACCGTTTGGAGATCGTTGAGGATCTGCTAGATTCCGCTGAGGAACTCGTCTTCGTCGATAACGTGCTGATGGACCGCGAGTTCGACAGCCAGCACGTTCTCGACGCGATCAGCAAGCGCGGGCTCACCTACGTCGTCCCAAAGCGGATGCAGACAAGCGATAAAGCGCAAGCGAAACGGCTCTGCCAGCGGGATCAAAACCGGTATGTAACCGACCGGAACCTCCATCTCGGGAGCAACGAGTGGCACAATACAACATTGATCTATCGCCGGAAAGAGGATGCCGAGTACACTGATCACCGCCAGTACTCGGTGTTCATGTCGAACGGAGGAGAGATATCTCAGCGAGTACGCGTATCGCTGGGAGATCGAACGTGGCTATCGGAGTATCAAGCGGTTCATGGCCGCAACAACGTCGAAGAACTTCGTCTTACGGTTTTTCTACTTCGTGTTTGCCTGTCTGTTGTACTCGATTTGGCGAGCGGTCGATTTGCTTGTGCAAGTCGCGTTAACCGGCGGGTACGAGCATTCGCCGGTGATAACGGCCGACAATACGCTCACGCTACTGAAGAAGGCGACGGGAATCGGGTAGAAAGTTACTCAGTCAGGCCGCACATTGCTTTTCCGAGTGGCGACACTGGTAGTAGTTTCGAGAAATTATTGAAATAGTTACTAACACAACAAGAATGGGTATTTGCGAGGCGATCTGAGGCAGTTTCTACGTACTGATTCGTCCAAAACCACGAATCACAGGCCTGCTAAGCACACTGTAGTCTCATCTATCCGACGTTTGTTCATTTGATGTAGCGGCATACGATCCATGAATCTGTGAATGGCTACTGCCGTACGTTAGAGGCCTTATACCCTTGATTTACATGGGAAGTGGTGGTGTCTGGATCACTGCTCCATAAAATTTAATAAGAAGTGAAATCGGCCAGGTCACCGCCTTCGGAAAAGCGTAAAACTTTGCTTGACACAGCAAAATGGGTTTCGGAGCCGATCTCACCTGCTCGAAGTGTTGGGCTTATCTGTGTGAAGCCTCCTATGGTTAGTATTCTATACTAATATCGAATCCAATTCGATTTGAGGTTGGCTAGGTCAATTTATCATGTATAGGTAAGTAAGAAATTTGTCTTTTGAAGTAGGATCCCCTCGGTTGCGCATGAAAACCCATCTTCCTGACTTCAGAGGGAATGGTGCTTGCTTTACAGAAGTATCGAACGGATAATTTTTGCTTCTGCCCGCCGAAGGTGATCCCCAATCGTTCCCCTTGAAAGTCCAAGTTCGGCGGCTAAGTCGCGTTGTGTTGCACGACGAGGGATATCATAGTAACCTGCGGTGAGTGCCGTTCGGAGGATTTCTTTCTGCCGATCGGTAAGTTGCCCCGCTGGGTCGCCCATGCGTGGTTGATACTCTCCTGCACGTTCGAGAGTCACGCCTACCTCCTCAGGAAAGCCAGCGATCAGTTGCCGGAGGGCTACATCCTCACCGAAGAGTGTGACTTCCAGCCCATCACTAGTCTCCTTCATTGGCCAGTCGATGCTGATGGCTTCGGTATTGATCCGTTCGAGAATGGTTGTTTCAGCTTCATCAGGCTCGTAGTGCATATATGCTAGCCACGTTTCACCACCTGTCACAGTGCAAGACTTGATCTCCGGGATCTCGTCTTCTATCGTTGCGAGACGATCAGCATCGCCTCTGAACCGTGCGACCCCAACGACGGTCCCATCGTCGAGAAGATTAAGATAGTGTATCGCTTCCTGTGTCGCGACGAGCGTGCCATCGATCCAGATCTCTCTCGGATCGTTGACGCCTCTCTGCATCTGTTGGTCGTTCTCCGACCGAATATATTCTTCTAAGACTATGACGACGGTTATGTATCTCATTTCTGCCATTGGTCATTTAATTGATCGGATTGGTCGGGTTGCCTCGAATCGTGTCTCAGGATGAAGCGCTCTTACCGCCATGATACATTGTAATAGTTCGGCTATTTATAAAGAGTGCGTGCATGCTCGGCGTTAAACCCGAGAATAACCGACCCCTTTCTCTCTCTGATGGAGACTCAAAATATCCGTACGTGGAATACGAAAACGGTTGTAATGACACTCCTCGGCGTCATCGTGACGCTTCTCGGAATGTTATGGTTGGTTCAAGGCCTCGGAATCATCCAGATAGACCCCATTTTGTGCGCCGGAGACTGTGAACCGATTACTGGAAGATCAGTAGAATGGACGGTCATCGGTGCAATAACATTGTTAGTGGGAAGCGTCCTTGTTCGGGCAGGGCTGAGAGGCGTAAATCGATGACGGTCCTCGAAGTGCTGACGAGGATAGTGAGTAATCAACCGGCAGAAGAATCCAAATCGCAAAGATCATCCTGACGGTACCGGAATCACCCAGATCGAACAAGTAGAAACTACTGGTGAGGCGATCAACTGATCAGTTCTCCCTGACTACAGTTTTTGGAAATATCGTCTAACCCACGATTAAACAGTCAACTTCTTAGGGATTCCGCCTTTTTCAAGATGCGTGATTGATTCTATAACCGAAGTAGAACGTTCGACGGCAGCGAGGTCGATTTCTCAAATTTGGCCGATGTAAGCGATTGACTGCTGCTGGGCAGTATAAGCGGCAGTGGAATTAGGAAACCAACGAATCGAGATTCAAGACAAACAGATCTCGAAGTGAACTTCACAATTTCATCGTATCGTCACAAACGCCATGATAAACCCGAGGAACACCAGAAGAGGCCCGCCGACATAGCGAACCATATTGATCGCTCCCTGTGTCGGTGTGGGATCCTTCGCACCTTGCAGTCGCTGGCGGGCAATCCGTTCCGGATACAGTATGAAAATAACGCCAATCGCGAAAAACACAAGACCCAGTGGATTCATATTTCTCTATATTTGCCTCCTGCAATAATACTGCTTCTAAAATCAACATTCATCGACTCAGTTGTGTATCCTGTTGCCACTGGATACCGAACGACTGTTGGACACTCCCTTAGTTCAGATTCACTTCGACCCCATCAGAAAACACCCGTATTATCGGTGTGTGTCGTTTTTTCCAATCTGCTGGGTTGAAAGTGGAAGCACTCGAAATACCGTCTACAGTTGCTTCGATCGTATATGTTTCTGCTTTTGTATTCGGCCATTTCTGCGAGAGTGATTTGTTTGCGGCGAGTGTGAACGTCTTCGAAAGCAATTGTTTGTGATCGCCTTCTATGGCTACTTCGACCTCAACCGAGGTGTGACGATCATTTTGGATTTTATATTTCTTTGGGATTCGTCCAAAAATCATTCCTTGTAGGCTTGCGCACCCAGCAAGCGTTCCGAGTCCGAGTCCACCTCCATATTTGAGTGCGTTTCTGCGGTTCATGGTAGTATATTTTATACTATTATAGAAGGAAATATTTTAGGATATGCGATACTCGTCCCCTGAAAGGCTATCTGTCTTGTAGTGAGTCCACGTCTGCTTAGTGCAACATAGGATAGTGAGACAAATGGGTTCCAACCAATCCACTCTTCATACACAGTGGACCAAGTTTACTGTCGCCTAATGTAAGCGGAAGTAGAACAATCCCGGGACCCCCGAATCAATCTGTGCGTACTTCGTGGTGCGTATCTCGCAACGCCAGTAGTTGCGAATATTTCGAAAACAGCAACCACATCGGTATTAGTATCAAGGTGTGGGCTGGTCTAATCCTCGAGTAGTCGCTTTCATCACTCCTCGTAGCTGACGATGGAGCGGAAGCCGCCGTACGCCATGCGCTCCTCGTCGAAGGGCATCTCCTCGTCGAAATGTTCTGGGTCCATCGCGGGATCATCCATCACCTTTGCGTTCACTTCGTCGCGGTGCTCCCGTGACTCGAACACAATGAACGAGAACACGACCGATTCATCGTCCCCGGTTTCAGTGAGCTGTGGGAACGTCCGCATCGACATGCCGTCCATATCTGGCTCCATGTCGTCTCCGACTCCTTCGACGTATTCGAGGGCACCATGTTTGATCCAAAGCTGTCCGGCCTCGTCAGCCATTTCGCGGTACGTATCGAGGTTATCAGTCGGAACCGGGAAGACGAATCCATCGACGTATCGTTCCATAACCTACGTACAAAGGACGCCAAAGAGCTTGAACGTTTGCTCGACTTACCGAGATATCTCGGTTGTAGATATCGCTCTGCTGGGTACACTCGCTCTAGTCAGGAGGAAGCCAGGCATTTACTCTCGTAAGTGGAAAGAGAGTCAGCCTCGGTAGCCCCGAATCGATCTGTATGCAGTTCGTATTGCGAGTGAGACACCAACCTATTTTGGAACGTCAGTCCCACTTATCGTCTGTTTCACTTAGACACCTAAATCGGCTGTCTAAGTAGGTATATACAATTTTCGATAAGAGACCAGAGATAAATCACCTCAATATCTTTTGCTTATTTTTGATTTAACGTTATCTGATTCAGAGAATGTTCGTTCCAAGCGTTAGAGACGATAGTGGCCGAGTATGGTGTTTTCACTGTCGAATAAAACTGCTGGAGGCGATACCGATCGAACCACCAACGTTCGATATTCGGGGGATTACCTGATAGGGCTTGAGCCCGTAGTAGATACATGGCGAGTCTCCGTCTCGGTTCGCTGTTCGGCATTCCGATTAGACTGGGCGTTTCGTTCTTGTTGGTCCTCCCACTGCTGGCTTACCTCATCGGTTCGCAGGTCGGTCTCACAGTGGATCTACTCAATGGGATCTTCGGGACGACGCTCGATCCTGCACCGCTCACCGCGGGGTTGTTCCCCTGGCTCTTGGGGGTGGGCGCTGCACTCGGCCTCTTCGCCAGCGTTCTCTTGCACGAACTAGGCCATTCACTTGTAGCACGCCGGTATGGCCTTGAGACTGAATCAATCACGCTGTGGTTCTTGGGCGGTCTTGCACAGTTTGCGGAGTTGCCTGACGACTGGCGACAGGAGTTCGCGATCGCCATCGCCGGCCCGGTCGTTAGCGTTGCACTCGGGGTCCTGTTCTACGGGTCGTTCGAACTGCTCGCTGGCAGGCTCCCCGCAGTTCGGTTCGTGATCGGCTACTTAGCGGTGCTCAATGTGGTGCTGGCGGCGTTCAATATGCTTCCGGGATTCCCGATGGATGGTGGGCGAGTCCTCCGCGCAGTGCTCTCGCGCAACCGGTCGCGCCTGCGGGCAACCCGCATCGCCGCTGCCGTCGGGAAGGGGTTCGCGTTCCTGCTCGGAATCGCTGGGGTCTTTACGCTTAACCTGTTCTGGATTCTCATCGCCTTCTTCATCTACGTCGCCGCAACGAGCGAGACCAGCCTGGAGGTTATGCAGGCGGCCTTCGAGGGACTGACCGTTCGGGAGATAATGACGCCGGCGGCCGAACTCGATACAGTGGCACCTGAGACGTCGGTCGATATCTTGCTTGACCGGATGATCCGCGAACGTCATACGGGGTATCCGGTCGTTGACAGTGATGACCTCGTCGGCATCGTCACGCTCGAAGACGTCCAAGAACGGGCATCCGAACACCGAGATGATGCGACAGTCAATGATATCATGTCGACGGATCTGGTGACGGTCCGACCCAACGGCGAGGCGGCGAATGCGCTCACGACCCTCCAGCAGGAGGATATCGGTCGGCTTCTCGTAACCGAAGGCGACGGCTCGCTCGCCGGTCTGATCTCGCGGACAGACCTGCTGACGGTCCTCGAAATCACCCAGACCAGTCAATCGACGGCCGCCACGCTACGGACGATCGAACGCTGAGTATGATTCCTCGGGCAGGTGTTTTAACCCGAGAGCGGAGGATCGACCTGGTTATTCAGGACTAACACGCAATAAGGACGGAACGGAACAAGGACGGAATGTTCAACGTCTGGCTCAGTCGGGAGGAATACCGCGCGATCCCCCGTGCCGCCGACTCGTTCGAACCCGAGATCGCCATCCGGTTGATGGGCGACTGTGGCCTGCGATTGACGGAAGTCCTCGGCGTCACGCCCTCGGATATATCGCGCATAGATGACGGCCGTCACTATGAGCTAGAGGTAACGAACGGCAAGGACACGACCGGGAGCTACGACGGTAGCAAGCAACGCGAGACGTGGCTGCCGGTCAAGGTCGAGGCGACGATCAATCGGACCCATGGTTGTCTGCGTCTCTCTGATCCGGCCTCTCTTCCGATGCCTTGTCGTTCTCGCCGTAATCATCACTGCACCCGATAACATAGAGAGCGCTATACTCGGTGTACTGATAATCCAGCGTTGATCCCTTGGGATAGGTGGCAGTGTACACTCGTCCATCCGCGACGATAGGCGCGTTCGCGGCAGGGCCGTACTCATCTAAGTCCCACTGCCCGAAGGTATAGCGCCACTTGCGCTCGCCGGCTTCCGCACTGAGCGCAACGACGACCGCATTACCAAGCTCTGACGCAGGGTCTGTCCGTCCGCCAGCATAGAGAACTCTATCGGCTACCGTGAGATCGCTCGTCAGCTCTGTCTCCGCCTCGTAGATCCATGCCTCCTCGCCAGTCTCTGCGTTGAGCGCTCGAATTGCATCAGCTCCATTGCTCGTTGTCCGGAAGAACACATGCCCATCACCGACGGTGAGTCGACCAGCCCAGAATCCGGAAGTACTGGTCGGGGAAGACCATTGTACCGACCCATCGCCCGGTGATCGCGCCTGAACGACGTTCTGATTAGAATCCCCTTCTTGGACAACACAATATACTAGCCTATTACTGACAGCCTGGATGAGGTGTTGTCTCGTCATACCGTCATTAGCTATCCTCCACAGTACTGTGCCATCGGCAGCGTTCAGCGCGGTTCCATCAGTGGTAAAGACGGTGCCATCTTTATAGCACACTTCACCCTGAACATCATCGGTCTGCCAGACGGTGGCGCCAGTGGTCGCATTGAGCGCCTGAACACTCGAGCCTGGATCCTCGGGTCTTTGCTCTTTTACTGTGTATACGCGGTCATTGACGACGATCGGGTTGGCCCACGCGACGTGATCATTTCGTTTCCACTTCGTCTCGCCAGTCTGTGTGTCGAGCGCGATAAGACCATCCTCATCTGAATCGGACTCCGGATTTACGTTCGTGGCAACGTAGAGCGTTCCAGCAGCCACTGTTGGCGTGTTCACTGCTGGAAGACCGTCTCGCATCCACTGGCGCTCACCCGTTTCCGGGTCGTACGCGGCAACATATCCTCCGCTCTGGCTGGGGCTGTTGTTTGTTGTCACGGCGAGATACAGTGTGCCGGCAGCAACAACTGGTTCAGCAGTTACCATTCCTCCATCCGGATCCATCTTCCACGCGGTCGCAACAGATGGTGATGGCCCGCTGTCTGCTGTAGATCCAGTTCGGCCAATGGTACCACGATATGTTGGCCACCCCGCGGAGGACTCTCCGTTGTTAGAGACGTCTGGTTCTTTAGAAAGTGCAAGACCACTTCCTGTGCAGAGCGCAAGCGCTGTGAGAGCAACTGTTTGGGAGAACGACCGTCGAGTGTTTGTGAGCATGGAGCAAGTACCAAAGTATTCGGTTAAATAATAAAACTTCTGCATTGAAGATATACTAGATACAGATGCTATTTACTCATCAAGAAAGTGTTGCGCTAGTCGAAATTCGGATTCGATTGATCTTCGTGGTATTATACTGTCTGGGTCACTGTATGGCCAATTTAATCGTTAAATCAGTAGTAAAAGAACATCTCGGAGACAAGAATGTTGCGAGCGACTTCTACGATGCACTTGACGACGAAGTCTGCACCAAAGATTGCGCATAGATTGAGTTGAGGGTCCCGGGGTGGTTCTACTTCCGCTTATTATGGAGTAGAAAATCGGCTTCATCCTGGATAGAGAACGCCTCGCTCATTGTCAGTTCGAGGGAAGTTCACTGCTTCGCCGCCCGTATACAGAGGAAAACCGGGTTTTGCTACTCCTTCTCGTACCGTTCTAGTCGCTGTTCCGCAAACATCTCCGTGAACTGGAGCCCTATGATTCTGTTTAGCTGGAACCCGTTATCAAACAACAGGTTGAGAGCACGAGAAAGCCGCCTAGTCTGAGAATGCGGGCGAACTTGGTGAATACCCTCTCCCAGTCCTCGACGTGATTAAGTGCGAGAGCGCTGACGACAAGATGGCGAGGATCCGCGAACGGCGCGGGAGCCTCGGCGTCCGGCTCCAGAACCGGTTCCGCGCTGATGCGTCGCCTGCCGGTGTGAGCGAGCGCTTCACGACTCATCACATCATATATCTTTATATCATAATATCTTTATATATTCATATTTGATAAGTATAGAAATCCAAAATTCGGTGTAGAACGGGGAGAAACGACCTCAAACATCGAAATATTCGAGATAATCGAAATTCGCCCGAACCGTCCGAAGTCGAGCAATAGTTGTTGAACCCGTTCAATCATCTGGTTATTCCATACGAAATGTTGTCCCGTTACACCGAATAGAAATCAGTAATCTATCTTTTCCAACTTATTAACATGAATTTGATATTTTTGACGAGAACGACTCGACTCGATTTCAGGCTTGGGTGCCGGGTCGAACCGGTTCGTCGCCTCGCGGTCGAGGAAGTCGACGACATAACTCGCCGCTTTGCCGAACGCTGACTCATAGTCGCCCTCCCACATCCACGCAGCCTCAATACCGGTTAGCAGCTCCTTTCGAAACTGACTCGACACCGAGTGGATACCGCTCAGCAGATCCTCCTCCTGGGCCAGTTCGTGGAGCCGCTGTCCCTCCAGCAGCGGACGAGTACGTCGTCGAGGAACCGCTTCGTTGCCGCGCCGCCGCGGTAGATGGTGTAGGTAAATCCGAAGCCGCGGCGGCCGTCCTCCGACTCTAGGTTCGCACCCCGGTGGGATCGCTCTCCCGTGGGTATCCGTCAAACGTTGCCATGATTGAATCTCGCCATCAACTGGAAAACCGTTTCCGTCAGCGCAGCCATCGCCGGGTAAAGGGACGAATGACCGAGCATAGTCGCCGCGTCAGCCACCCATCAGCTCAGTCGCCGGGTACATGACAATCTCTGGGAATAATATCGTAAAGAGCAGGGCGAGCAAGATTGGGACATAGTACGGGACGATCGCACGCATCACCTCTTCGAGGCTCGCATCGGTTACTTTCTCTAATACGAAGAGGATGACGCCGAACGGCGGTGTAAGAAGACCGAGCATCAGCGTCAGGATCATCACGATCCCGAAGTGGATCGGATCGATGTTCGCGATGTCGAGTATTGGGAGGAAGATCGGAACGAGAATCGTTATTGCGGCGATCGTCTCCATGAACGTTCCGACGATCAGCAGGACGCCGACCAAGAGCAGCATGACGACCGTGGGATCGGAAGAGAAGCCGGTGATCTGGTCGGCCATGAGGATGGGAAGCCGGAGTTGGAGTGCGACTAGCCCGTACATCGACGCGATGCCGACGATGAACGTCAGCGAAAACGTCTCGACCATGCTGTACTGGAGCTCCTCCAGCAGTTCGCCGAGCGTGAGTTCGTTGTAGATGAACGCGCCAAGGAGCACCGTGTAGACTACGGCGATCGCACCCGCCTCCGTCGCCGTAAAGAGGCCGGTCACGATCCCGCCCACGATCAGTACCGGGGCTAGCAGGGGGAAGACCGCGCTCTTGAGACACGACCAGAACCGCGCGAGGCTGAACGAGTCCTCGGTCTCGTACCCTCGCAGGTAGACGAAGACGAACACGAGCACCATGAGGAACAGCCCGATGAGGATCCCCGGTACCACGCCGCCCATGAAGAGCTGTCCAATGGACTCGCCGGCGAGCACCGCGTAGATGATGATCGGCACGCTCGGCGGGATAATCGGTCCGATGATCGCGGAGGAGCCGGTCACGCCAAGCGAGATGTCCTTCTCATACCCCTGATCGCGCATGGCCGCATACTCGACGCGGCCGAGGCCGGCCGCGTCGGCCACCGCCAGCCCGGACATCCCAGAGAAAATCATGCTAGCGATGATGTTGACGTGGGCGATCCCGCCGCGGAACTGGCCAACCATGGAGTTGGCCAAGTCGAAGATGCGTTGGGTCATCCCTATGCGGTTCATCAGCCGGCCCAAGAGCAGGTAGAATGGGATCGCCAACATCGTGAAACTGTTGAGCCCGTAGAGCAACTGCTGGGCGATGAGGCCGTAGTTAATGCCGTTGCCGTAGGGCGAGAGCATGACGATGACGACGGTGGATCCCATCGCGATCGCCACGGGGACGCCCAGCGCGTACAGTACGAGAAGCACCCCCAGCAGTAGCCCGCTGAGAACGAGCAGTTCACTCATCGATCGTCCCCTCCCTGAGTTCCGTTTCCGTCCCGTCTGTGCCGAGATCGGCGGCGATTCTTTTCATTGTGATTCCGAGGTCCGCGACGGCGTACAGTACAGTCAGCGCGATTCCGATGCTAATGCCGAGGTAGATGTAGCCGGATGTGACGAATCCGATACCCCCGATGGACGTCGACCAGGCGTCGACGGCCGTCACGGCTGTCGCTCGGAGGGCGACACCGAGAAATCCGATGATGACGAGGTCGCTGAAGATGCTGAGCGTCCTCCCGACGGTGGTGTTCCAGTCCTCGATCCGCTCCAGCATGAACCGTATCGAGATGTGTTCCCCGTTTCGGATGGCGACGGCCGCTCCGAAGTAAGTCGCGATGATGAACAGGAACTTTGCCGCCGGCTGCGTCCAATGGAGGAACCCCAGCGTCGGGATGTTGAACCATCGGACGAAGACCTGCACCGTGGTGAGAACGATAGTGAGAGTAAAAAAGACAGTAGCTGTGTACAATACAGCCCTATCGAAGAGGGTGTCTTTTCTCAGATCGAGTGATTGGTCAACTTCCATGATTGGTTGGTTTGGTCATCTCGGTGACGTTACGTTGCATGGCGCTACAGGTTCTGGATCGTCTTCCAGTCGAACTCCCAGGTGTTCTTGAACAGCCGGTTGACCGCGGGTTCGGCGGCCGACCGGAACGCCTCGTGATCGACATCCTTCACGACGGTCATCCCGTTCGATTTTAGTTCGTCGATGAGTTCCTCCTCGCGGTCCATCGCGGTCTTTGATGCCTCCTCCGTCGCCTTTCCCCCGAGTTCGAGGATCATGTCCCGGTAGGTCTGGTCGAGACCCTTGAAAAATTGTTCATTCATGTACATGTTTCCATTGGCCACTAGGTGCTGGGTGAGGCTGAGGTGGCTCTGCACCTCATTGAGGTTGAACGAGGAGATTTGCGAGGCACCGCCCTCAGAGGCGTCGGCTGTCCCCGTTTCGAGGGCACTGTACAATTCATCGAGGGCGATGGGAGTCGGCGACGCGCCGACTCCCTTCCAGATCGTCACCCACGGATCGAGTTCGGGTAGACGGAGATTCAGCCCCTTCACGTCTTTGGGGCCCTTTATCGGCTTGTTGGACGTAAAATTCCGGTTCCCGCGATAGATCTGCTGGCCGATGGGACGCTGATTCCCCTTCTTTTTCAAAGCGTCGTGAGCATCCTGCATCTTGTCGCTGTCCAGCACCGAGAGGAGCTGGTCGTAGTCCGAGATGACGAACGGACAGCCGAAGAACCAGTACGCGGGCGCGTACTGGAAGTATGGGAAACTCCCGGCAGCGTGGGCTTCAACGCCACCCTGATTGACGAGCTCGCCGATCTCGTCCTCGGAACCGTACGAACCGCCGGCACTGATCTCGACCGAGACGTCACCGTCTGACTCGGATTCGATCTTCTTCTTGAAGTTCTTCGCAGCCTTGACCAGGACGTGTTCGGGTTCGAACGTACTGGCGATGGTGAAATTCACGTTGGCGTCACCGCCGCCGCTGCCGCCAGAGTTATTTCCCGCGGATCCGCCGCTGTCGCCCGAGCAGCCTGCCATCGCGGCGATAGCGCCTGTGCTGAGTCCCTTGACTAACGATCGTCTACTGACACCGGAAACTCCATTTGACATGGTTCATCACACAGGTTCCGCCTTAATAATAAAAACCTTTTCCCTGTGGAAAATATCGCCACTGTTCTCCTGGGATGGCGCGTTCGACTCCACTACGCGCGGTTCTCGCGGTACCGCCACGCGTCCGAGACCCATCCACCGTCGGCCCGGAGCACCTCGCCGGTGACATAGTTGTCGTCCCGCGCCAAGAAACTCACGCAGTTGGCCATCTCCTCGACAGTGCCGTACCGCGCCATCGGCGTTCGCCTATGGATGTCGATGTCGGTGTACCCCGCCGAGTCCTGCGTCTGGTCCGTGATGTCCGTCTGGATGAACCCCGGCGCAAGCGCATTCACGCTAACGCCATCCTCCGCCCACTCCACAGCGAGGGTCCGGGTGAGGTTGATGACGCCCGCCTTCGCCGCGCAGTAAGGCGCTCGCATGTGGAAGCCCATCTCGCCCATCATCGACGCGACGTTGACGATCGCCCCGCTGTCGTCCTGGGAGAGCATCTGTCGCCCTGCGGCACGGCTGCCGATGAACACACCCGTCAGATCGACGTCGACCACCCGCCGCCAGTCCTCGATGTCGATCTCCTCCGCCGGGCCAAGCGTCGTCATGCCCGCGTTGTTCACCATCACGTCTAGCGAGCCGAAGTAGTCGACGGTCGCCTCGACCATCGCCGCAACATCATCCTCGTCGCTTACGTCGGCCTGCACCGCGACAGCCTCGCCACCCCGGTCAACGATCTCATCGACGACCGACTCCGCCCGTTTCTCCGAGGAGCGGTAGTTGACCACCACCGACGCCCCTTGTTCTGCGAGCTTGGTTGCAATCCCGCTTCCAATGCCCTTCGATGCGCCCGTGACGATAGCTGCGTCTCCTGCGAACGTGTCGCTCATTCGTGGTTCATCAAGGGCTTGCATGACGGGGTATTTCTATTTTTTCATCGTCCGGAGCGTTACGTTTGCATACCGAGGCCCCACACGCCCCCACCGCTGAACGAGCGAAGGCTTCGGCAGAAATCCGTCCAAAACAAAACTATTTAACCGTGGTTCCAATTCGTCACGCTATGGTCGACTTAGCGGTAGTCCTACCGCCACAGCCGGACGAGAGATGGCAGCTCGCTAAACAGATGGGCGTAGAAAACGCCGTCATACACACCCTGGAGATCGGCGACGGCAAGACCTCCTGGTCGTATCACGACTTGCTACATCTCAAGAACTGGTACGAGGACGCCGGGCTAAACATCAGTGTCATCGAGGGGAGCGTCCCATTGACTGACCGCGTCAGGCTCGGGCAGGAGGGGCGCGACGAGGACATCGAGGAGTTCAAGGAGTTTATCCGGTACTGTGGACAGCTCGACATCCCGGTCGTCTGCTACGACTGGATGGTCGGGATCCGCTGGGCACGCACGGAGGCCCACGTCGAGGCCCGCGGTGGCTCGGTGGTGACCGCGTACTCGAACGACCGGATGCACAGAGGCGAGGCGGAACCGACGGTCGACGTCTCGCGCGAGGAGATCTGGGACGCGCTGGAGTACTTCTTGCGAGAGGTGACGCCAGTCGCGGAGGCTGCTGGGGTGAAGCTCGGCCTCCATCCGGACGACCCGCCCCGGGAGTCGTTGGGCGGGATTCCCCGAATCGTCAACAGCCCCGAGGCGTACCAGCGTGTCCTCGACAGCTACGACAGCGAGCACAACGGCATCACGTTCTGCCAGGGCAACTTCGCCGCGATGGGTGTCGACCTTCCGGAGACGATCCGGCGGTTCGGCGACCGCATCAACTTTGTCCACTTCCGGGACGTCGAAGGCGACGCCGACAACTTCGTCGAGACGTGGCACGACGAGGGCCCCCACGATATGCTCGCGGCGATGGAGGCCTATCAGGACGCCGTCGACGACGACGTAGTGATGCGCCCCGACCACGTCCCCACGATGGTCGGCGAAGATAACACCAACCCCGGCTACCACACGAAGGGACGGCTGTTTGCAGTCGGCTACATGCGGGGCCTGCTGGAAAAGGCCCAACGGTAGACCGACTGACGCATTGTTTACCCATCGCGTCGACGCGCAGGCACGCCGTTTCTTTCCTCCCATTAACTGTGACGACTGTTCGTCGTTCCGCCGGAGTGGCCTCTCTCCTGTCCCCGGCCAGTGTTCACGCTCGTACGCCGCTTTGGTGACTGCCCTACGGCAGCCGCTGGCGGCCCGAAAAGTGACGAATATTAATTATTGACTCTGGGAGCGCGAGTCCATTATTGTTGGACAGCTTTCGAAAGTAATATTGAAGCTTTGGTACGTGATACATACACAATGACGAACGACCCGAACCGGATCAAGGCGGTCGAGAACATGTTCGAGATCGTCGAGAACGTGGGGAAGCTCGACGGCTGCGGGGTCCGGGAGCTGGCGAACCACATGGACCTCCCGAAGAGCACGGCCCACGTATACCTCAAGACACTGGAGGACGCTGGGTACGCGGTCAAGCGGAACGGGGAGTACCAGCTTAGCCTCCGGTTTCTAAACGTAGGGGGGCAGATCCGACACAACAACAGCCTCTACCAGGTAGGCCGCAACGAGATCGACGACCTGGCCCGGACGACGGGTGAAGTCGCCACCATCGGATGCGAGGAGAGGGGTTATCGGGTGATGTTGTACCGGACCGAGCCGACCGGTGCCATCTTCAACAACGCGCCGACCGGCGAATACACCCGGATGCACTGGACGGCGCTCGGCAAGGCGATACTGTCACAGAAGTCCGATAGGGAGATCACCGATATCGCCGACCGCCACGGGCTCCCGCGGGCGACTGAGCACACGATCGTCGACCGTGATACCCTGCTCGGCGAGATTGAGACCATCAGGTCGCAGGGATACGCCGTCGAGAACGAGGAGCGCGTCAAGGGCGTCAAGTCCATCGCCGTCCTGATCGAGAGCGACGGTGAGACTCCCGACGCCGCCATCTCCGTCGCCGGACCAAAACACGAGTACACCCCCGAGCGTATCCAGGAGGAGCTGCTCCCGGCACTCCAGAACACCGCAAACGTGGTCGAGCTCAAGACCAAACATTACTAAGTCCCACCACCCTCACGCGGTCGATCCGCCATCAACGTGTATCACCTCGCCGGTTAAGTAGTCAGACCGGTCCTGCGCGAGAAACGCCGCGAGATCGCTGACGTCCTCCGGCGTCCCGAGGCGGCCGTACGGGACGTTCTCGGCCCGATCCTTGACCCACGATGGATCCTCCGCCCTAACCTCCTCGTTCATCGACGTCTTCGTGGTTCCCGGGGCTATCGCCACTACCGAGACGCCATCGGGTCCGTAGTTGACTGCGAGTTGCCTGACCGCTGCGTCAAGGCCGCCCTTACTGGCGCAGTACGAGGGGAGTTCCGGGACGCCGACCGACCCTGCTTCGGAGGTAACGTGGAGGAGCGTCCCCTCCGTCTCCATCAGCGCCGGCAGGACGTGCTTGCTGACCCGGAGCGCGCCGAGGAGGTTCACGTCGAGCACCATAGTCAGATCCGTCTCGTCTGCTTCGTGAAGTCGTCCTCGCGCGATCGTTCCTGCGCTATTGACAGCCACGTCGATTGCTCCAAAGCAGTTGACCGCGGTTGTGACGGCTCGCTCGACGGTCTCGTCGTCCCGGACGTCGCACTCGATAGGCACGCACTCAGTCGGCAGCGACGCGGCGAGAGCCTCCAGATCGTCTGAGGACCGGGAGACTGCAGCCACGTTAGCCCCCCGGTCGGCATACTCCTCGACGATTGCCTTCCCGATCCCGCGGCTTGCTCCGACGACGAACGCGCTCTTTTCGTATAGGTTTCTCGACATCGTCCCCACGTCCGTCCGCCTTTGGAATAATCCCTCGGGTCGGACGGAATCGAGCCGCGGAGTCAGCCACGTCCAATAGCGCTGGACACGGCTAGCTCTGCGATCAAATCGGTCCAACCATGGCCGCCGAGGAAAGGAATTTGTACGCGCTCGTTCAGGGACACCATACGTCCCATGAGTACTATCGACGTGCTGGTTCTGCGAAGCGGAACCCACAGGATGCCCGCAGCGGACTACGCCGCCGCGCTGCGTGACCGGCTATCCGATCACCACATCGAGTAGCGAACCCCTATCGGGCGGAATGCGGACGCGGCCAGCGGTAACGTCGGCAGGGTACCGTTGAATCTCTTGTTGTCCACTATCGGTGGACATCGGGCTCTGCTACTGTCCTTGCCCCGTTCGCTTTAGTAGTGCGTACCGATGTGCTCTCCCGACAAGACTGTGTTTCGGTGACCCTCAACGGAAGGCCGGACGACCCTCTTCCATACATTACAAAAGTAGTAATGTAATATCTAAGCTGTAAGCCATTGCCGCCACCGATGGAGATTCGGTAGCTATAGAGGATCATATAATTAATTAAAATTGATAATTTTGGATTAATATTTGATATTTTACATACATGCACAATTCGTTTCCGTTAATTTACCAATGAAGAAACTGACTTTCAAATGCAGCCCGGTTGCGGCCGCTGTGAAGGGCAAAACACGGTTGTCTCGATCAGTTCAAGAACGGCGATAGAAGCGTCTATGGGCTAATTTAACCGACCTACGCGGATTGCGTCGCATTCGTCCGACGGACTCGGTGGTTAGACCGGGTTTGGTCGCCTTGCAACGCCGATCACGTCCGCTACTCGTAACCGAGTATACCACCAAGGACATGACGCGAGTAGTTATACCCGAAATTCGGCCTCAAGATCCTCGATTTGGCTGGTTTCCCGCTGGGAGTGGCAAGTTTTCGACGGTCGAACGTATCGGTTACTGATCGGGTTCCGAGATCGGTGATCGACCGACAATTTCGGACCACATTATAGAATTACAAAATATATGAATATATGATGTTTAGGTGCTACATGATGTCTCTATTATACTTCCCCTAATGGCTCTAGTCGTCACTACTCGGATGTGACCGTGGTTCGGGGTGTCGACACGTTGCCAACGGGATCAGTAGCTGTCAGGACTACCAATGGTATTAATCCCCATTTGCCGAACGACGATTACGGACTACCAGACCTGGCTACGGACATGACGTGCATTGAACTATCGACGACGACGACCACGTACTCGTTGATATCGATGCTAATGCGTCAGTTCTCTCGGAGCGCTCGGTGACTGGGGAATTATTCCATTCATATTCATCGCGCTCGCTAGCGTGCTGATGATAATCTACTTCGACGCGAGGGCGCTTCCCGGTGCGACCGTCGGCATCAGCAACGACGTATTGGTGGTGAGTCTGGCGACAACCATCGCAGTCGTTCCATTCGTCATCCTACTCGCGTATATCATCCGCATCGCGACGGTGGCGAAGCGGACACTCTCCATCGGGCCGTTCATCCTGCGAGAGACGAAGCGGAGCGACGACCTCAACTAACTTACCATCCTGTGTTCTATGATAAATATTGTCCAATTTAAACACCAGTGATTCTCTAAACAGAAAGATCCGGCAAGCGAGCGTCAAAGGGTAAACATTTATTATTTGTTCTCCGGCATAGTGTTTTGTGACCCTATTTTGATGAGCAATGAATTAGGTCGACATAGTATATTGAGCAGCTTTATTGATGGACTTGATATTGCTATTGAAACGGCAACGGGATGGCCAGGGATCGGGCTTGTATTCCTCTACTCATTCTTAATTGCTTTTCTATTACCAGGCCCCAGTGAAGTTGTATTGGCTGCACCGCTAGACCTTGGATTTCCGTACTGGACTCGCATAGGAATCATCATGCTCTCCAGTGCTTTTGGCAAGGCTCTTGGGAGCCTATTAGCATTTCATATTGGCCAGGAGGCCAAAAAAGCGGGGCCAATTGTTCGATGGTTGCGTCGTTCTCGGTTTGATATCATAGAATGGTCTGAAAAGCGGACGGTCAAGTTGGCACAAACCTACGGCTATTGGGGATTGGCAGGTGCTTTGTGTATCCCCTTTTTCCCAGATACAGTCTCGATCTATGCCTTCGCCATACTCGAAGAAGATTATTTTAAATTCGCTCTCGCTACGTTTCTCGGCAGTCTTGGCCGACTCTTGGTCACTGTTCTCTTTGTTGGAAGCGCATTTACAATACTTTGATCATGAGATCAAGTATCTATTGCGTCGTACACCCCAGACCACTCGCTATTAACATTTGATAGCGGTTTCGTTCACGGCGATCCGCGTCGACGGCGCCGACAGCAGGTTCGAGACGCTGTCAACCATCCGATGCACCCACTGAAAGATCGCTTGATGTGACCGTTTCACGACGAAGAGAGTGAGAATCGTTTTTATTTTCTGAGTGATCAATCAGTCGGGTGAAGCCGGACAACGAACGCCCTAACGAGCGTCACCGTCCGCTCTCAACATTCAAGGTTTGCCGTCTCCAATGTCTCGCTGAGCAGTTCTCAGTTAAGCGAAGCACTAGATCGACAGACTACTCGCTTCTCAAGCTGGCTTAGCTAGACAGTGCGGCGTATGTATCGTGTTGTCTTCCAAAGCACGACTGATAGCTTACAATGGGATACTTCGCCGTTGTCTTGACGCCAAACGCCGCGTAGAATGGGTTTCAGATCAGAGGGATGCAAACGCATTAGCGCTTACATCCCTTCTTATAGCAACATGTACAATGACATCCTTCTTCCCTTCGACGGAAGTGACGGCGCTATAGACCTGCTTCATCACAGCAGTGCTATTGCACAATGGGCAGATGCGACTATCCACGTACTCTTCGTTGCAGACACGACTCGCGACAGCATTGTCACAATCGAAGGTCAGGTAGTTGATGCACTGGAGGAGCAAGGCGAAGACGTCGTTGAAGAAGCAGCGGAGATCCTCAAGGAACTCGGCGTTGATCACGAAACCGATGTCGTTCAAGGTAATCCGGCACCATCGATCGCCAATTATGCTGCGCAGTACGGTCATGATTTGATTATCATGCCAACACACGGCCGCACAGGGGTCTCTCGCTACCTCCTCGGAAGTGTGACTGAAAAAGTTGTCCGGCTCTCTGCGATCCCAGTCCTGACATCACGAATACGTTTTGATGAACGGCTCGCATTCCCGTATGAAAACATTCTCATTCCTACAGACGGGAGTCGCGGTGCAACCCTCGCTGCTCGACACGGCCTCTCGCTCGCGGTGGCCCTTAATGCGACCGTGCATGCGCTTTCAGTAGTGGACGATACCTCGTTCGGCTTCGACGTTCGCTCTACAGCTTCCGAGCGGAGTGGTGAGAAGGCTGCGAACAATGCCGTTGACGATCTTCTCTCCGAAGCAGAGTCACATGGTGTCACAAACACCGTTTCCCACGTCGAGTCCGGGTCGCCGTTCGAGGAGATCCTCAGCTGTCTCGAATCGAATGATATCGACGCTGTCGTAATGGGAACCACGGGTCGGCGCGGAACGGATCGAATATTGTTTGGCAGTGTTGCCGAAAAGACGGTCAGATCTGCCCCCGTCCCGGTTATTACGGTCGGAGAAGGTGTCCAGTAGACAAAGATACGGACGGTAGGGCTATACCTACTTAAGGGAGATTATATCGCTAGAATGGACAAAATTCCTCGTTGAGGAACAGTTTCGGAATTAGTCGAGTAAATCGTATTGTGAATCATATGCAAGTCAGTATAGGGGTTCCGGGTGGTTTTACTACTACTTATAGATTTAGTAGAAGTGTAGAAACGAGAGTAACTATATGGGGGCCTCCTAATTCATAATATTTAAGAATAATATTTATGGTGGTGTAGAATCGATAGAAGATTGTCGAAGGCAAAGACTCAGCGGTCGCCTGTCTTCGATATTATCCAAAGGTAACTCACAGACGTGGATCACTGTTTATGACGGCACCAACCTGACTCTCCACGTCCTTTCCAAGAAGGCGAATTGTCGTACCAGCCATTATCAAAACAGGTGAATACTCCACCTATCTCTTGCCGTTACCTTATTGATATAATGCCGATTATTGTGTGAGTAAATGATATTTAACAGTTAATCTCCGTGCAGGAACTACTCGTCTTCTCAGCGGCCCCAGGCGTTACCCTGCTGCAGACCATTACGTGGATGGCGGGAGACAACGAATGAATGACGAAAACCGTTACACGCGACGAAGCTTCCTCGCGGGAGCAGGCGGCATACTTTGGGGTTGGTGGTAACAGATTCGGTGTTAGCACAGAACCAAATAAGGCGAACGATGATAGCGCGAAAGTCCGAGCTGTTCAAAGGAAAATACGTTGGACAGTTCATCATCGTCGCCGTTGCAAAGGAAAGACAGGTCAGACCAGAGGTAGTATCGACCTGCAATACCGCCAACTGGAGGCCGAAGAAGACGAGGGTCTATGACAGCGTCTTCGTCGATCATCTCGGGAACTCGACGCAATCCATCAGAACCGATATCTTCACGGATGGAACGAAATCGAAGATCGAAGTCGGACAACCATTCATCATTAATGAGGCTCGTTCCTGTACGGACAAGTATATCGTTCTGGAAGCGGAGTCAGTTCCAACGTATGCGGCAACTGGCGAACCTCGGGGACCGACAGCGACTCCACGCTAGATCCCATCTCGTGAAATCCCTTGGTGAACAGCTCTCGTTTGATGAGAGTCGTCTATCAGTAAAGGGCAATAGGGATTTTTGTGTGTCCATGGGCGTTCGAGAATATCAGTTATATTTGCAAATGTGCTCTCACTACTCTAATAACCATTATATATGCATTACGGTTTGCGCATAGATCAAAGAGGGGGTGTCAGGCATAATTTTCTTCCACTTATTACGGAGTAGAAAATCGGCTTCGTACTAATTAGAGAGCGTGTATTCAGCAGAAACGCTCTCCCCAGTACTAGTTCGAAAAAGTACTTCCCAAATTACTGGTTGGGCAAATCTACACGAATCGACTCATAGAGGGCCGGTTCTAACCCGCTGTCCCGGTACCCTGCGGCGAGATTGACGTCTACGGCCCAGAACCGGTCCTTGTCATCTTTGACGAAGTCAATCCCGACGCCACGAAGATTGAGTCGGGTGACGAGGCGGCGAAGACGTCGCGTAAGCGTCGGTCTGGGACGTATCTGATTCAGAAATCGTTTGGGGCCGTGGAGCTTCGAGGTGACACGCTTGGCCGCCGTTTGGACTCGCGCTCCATCGTTGACGGCGTAGTACTTGTAATCGATGGGCTCCGTGTGGATCCGCTCTTGATAGAATCCTCCCTCACCGTTCAGTTCGGGGTCGCCGTGCCAGATGTAGCAGGGCTTTGCAACGTACTCAAACTCGGGTTTTTCGAATGTTATTCGAGGAGTACGAAACCCGACCGTCTCAAGTGCTCGTAGCCCGATTAGCCGCGAACTCAATGCAATCGTTGCGACGAGGTTATTCCACAAGGGCGTCCCGGTTCGCCGTGCATACCTGAGAACGGGGAGATTAAGTGGAAACACCTGCTTGTTGACGAGCAGAGCGAGATCATCGATGTGGGTCGGAGAGAGTTCGGATCGCGGATCGAAGAATCGAACTGTCTGTCCTGCGTCCCGAAGTTGGCTGGCAACAGCAGTGAACACCGGCTGATCATCAGCACAGAGGATCCCGATTTGCTTCGCGTCGGCTGTCTTCATAGATAACAGATGTCTGTGTGGCAGGGAAGATAATCCTTTGACATAGTCTTGCACCAACGGATTCGAACGCACGCCACGACCGATTTTCAATAGTGACAGAGCCGTACAACGTGCAAAATATGCGCTCTCTATTCAGCACGCCATTTCTATCACCCTCTGAGAATTTCAACAGAGCCGTTACAGAGTAATCCACCACATTCGAAGAGGAAAGGGATAGGGCGAGACGATCAACTGTGTTTAGTAGGACTATTGTCTAGATATGATTCAGGCTAATTGACGAAAGCTCTTTTGTGGGGGTGTTTATCTCTCGATCCAACATATATTTGTAATATTGATTTATATTTGATATAGATAAATATACGATAGATAGTACCAACGATAGTGTCACAGACCGATTCACAATGACGCATAAAAAGGCATGAAGTCGGTTAGTAAGTGTTCGATATTCGCTGGCCAGAAATGCTATGTATCTGCTCGCGAAATACCTATGTGGTCTACTATGAGTGGGAAATTACCGAATCCAGATAACATCAGTGTCAATGAGATAATCAACTTGATTGAAAATATCCCCGAAAAGAAGCGCAAAAAGATGCTTTCCCAGATCAGCGGCGATGTCGGTAATAACCAGGAAATGTAGTTAGTATTGAGCGAAACCCGCTTTTTTCACTGAAGTTCCAAGCCAGAAATCCTATCCTTCCCGAGGTAAGCGGAAGCTGATAACTCCTCAACTTTGTTCAAGAATGGAAGCAACTGGCTAAACAAGCATTGAGGAAACACGTCGTAACCGACTGTATCTGGCTCGAAAATAACTACACCTACTGCGGGGTGACCGCCCGACGCTCGCTGATGACTGCAGTGTGTAACGTCTTAGACCGTGATCTAGACGGTCTTTCCAGCCATCCGTTGTTGGGTGACTGAGACATGCTTGTCAGTAATGAAGCGCTCGCACTTTGCGACCGTGCGAACCCAGACGTGAAACCGTGAATTTTGAGAATACGTTCTGATGTTGCCATCTCCAACGTCAAACGTACCTCCACAGCATTATGATCCCGACGCTGTACCCTATTCAACAAAGCACTGTGAACGGATTCCAGGGACGACTTTCCGCGAAAGATTTCTTTTCAATCGTCGTCGCTTGGTTGCGGACTCGGCATACCCTGTCGTGCGCTACTCATCCAACCCTCGATGTGTTCGGCGACGTAATCTCGTCCACCCACTCGAATGCACTGAGCGACGCATTTAGTTTCGAAACGACATCTTCCGGCTTTTTGTCTGGTCGCGCGCCATGTAGTAGTCGGTTCACTCGGCTTATGGTCTTCAAAAATACGAAGTGAATAGCGAACCGGATGAGTCGGACTGCTTTGCAAGCTTTTAAATCCTGATCGGTTTGTGGATTAGATTGTGCTTATAGACGCATAGATAGTTCAACAATATTCCAACGTGATCAGCGGTTTTGTCTTGCATCTAAAACCGGCGCGCTGTCATACGGCAACAACCGAATTGAACGTCCTCGATACATCGAAACAGAACGAACTCAAATCGACGCTCACACCTCTCGAACAGCGGTTTAGATGCCAAGGTACTTTTGACGGAGGGTATCATCCTCATGGAGGCGCTCGCTCGTGACTTCTTTGACAATGCGCCCCTCATCGAGAATGTAGTGACGGTCAGCGACCGCAAGCGCAACTGCCACGTTCTGTTCGACTAGTAGTACTGTGACGTTCTGTTCAGCATTGATATTCTCAATAATGGATTCGATGCGCCGGACGATGTACGGTGCAAGACCCTCACAGGGTTCGTCGAGGAGCATCATCTGTGGATTGGTGACGAGACTCCGGGCAATTGCGAGCATTTGCTGTTCACCGCCGCTCATATTTTTCGTCTGTCGGTTTTGCATCTCGTTCAATTCGGGGAATTGTTCCAACACTGTTTCGATACGAAGCGGGTTCAATGCGTAGTTGGCTGCAAGCTCAAGGTTTTCGATGACAGTTAATTCTCGAAAGCAGCGTCGTCCTTCCGGAACAAAGCTAAGTCCCAGCTTAGAAATCTCGTAGTTACGTCGTTCAAGTAGGTTCTGTCCATCGAATAGGATCGCTCCGCCGCTGATATACGGTTCATCAGCCCCCACGATGGAGCGCATCGTCGTCGTCTTTCCGGCTCCGTTACGTCCAAGCAGTGAGACGACCTCGTCTTCTTCGACGACCAGATCGATCCCAAAGAGAATCTGTCCTGTTTCGTAGCCGGCCGTGAGGTTGCGAAGTTCCAATAACGTCATAGCTCCTCCTTCATACCACCTAAGTACGCATTCTGAACGTCCTCGTTCCCCCGTATTTCAGCGGGAGAGCCGGTGGCGATGATGGCTCCCTGGTTAAGAACCGAGATTCGATCACTCATCGAGAGGACGATGCTCATGTCGTGTTCGATGAGCAGTACTGTGAGGTCAAGTTCAGATTGGAGCGAGGCGATGAGATCCGCCGTCGCCTGTGTTTCGTTCGGCCCCATTCCACTGGTCGGCTCGTCAAGCAGGAGAACGTTTGGCTCGGTTGCGAGCGCCATCGCGATACCGAGTCGTCGCTGATCCCCATGCGATAGGTTCCTCGCCTTTTCCTCACGGATATTGTCGATATTGACGCGTTCGAGGATAGAAAGTGCACTATCCTCGCAGAGCTGTTCGCCATCCCGGAATAGATCGAGACGGAATGTACCGGTTCGAGTAGTTTGTGCGACAACGCGGACGTTCTCGATAACCGTAAGGTCGTTGAACAGCTGATTCGACTGGAATGATCGTGCGAGTCCTAAGTGTGGGCGGCGCTCCTGTTGGAAATCGGTGATATCCCGTCCTTCAAGCCAGACTGACCCTTCGCTCGGGGCGAGGACGTGGGTGATCAGGTTGAACAATGTTGTTTTCCCGGCACCGTTTGGGCCGATAATAGCATGCAGTTCCCCGGGCTCAACGACGAGGTTGACCTCGTCGACGGCAGTCACACCGCCAAACCGTCGAGTGAGATTGACCGTTCCGAGAACTGCGTCGCGCGGGTCGAGTTCAGCCGTGGTGTCGATGGTGATATTTGTCATTGGAAGCTCCTGAGCCAGTTGTACGCTGATTCGATAACGCTCTTTGTCAGCCCCCATAATCCCTCACGAGGGGAGACGAGAACCGCGATGACGAACAGAAACCCAAGTAAGAATCGCCAGTAAGCCAGCACGCCTGAAAGTTCAACGCCTACGACCGGGAATTCCGCTAGCGGTAAGTAGAGCGTCTCGAAGTTGGTAAGATAGTCCTCAGCAAATAGCCACATGAACACGCCTGCGAGAGGTCCAAAAAAGTAGTTTGCACCTCCGAGGACGGTCATTAGTATGGCGTCGCCACTAGTCTGAACGGAGAGTAACGACAGCGTCGCACCTTGGTCGTTGATCTCAATGAGTGCGCCTGCAAGACCGGCGAACACCCCACTGAGCGTGAACGCCCACACCTTGTACCGCCGTGTGTTCATCCCCATTGCCCGCGCAAGTTCCTCGTTTTCGCGGATTGCGACCAACGATCGGCCGAATGGCGATCGGACGACCTGCCAGAGTGCGAGCATACTGACGAAGAAGACGAGTCCAACTACGTAGTACCAGTTGACGGAAAATCCCCCGAGGTTCACGAGCATCTGGCCTCGGTAGGTCTGGATGAAAGCAGGGAGCGTATCCCCCGAAAGACCCTGTGCACCACCGGTGAGATCCTCAGGATTGTAGTTAGCAATGAAATGAACGGATTTCGCAAACGCGAGCGTCAGCATGGCGAAGTAAATTTCGCCTTTGTGGACGATGAGTCGTGCGATGAGGTAGGCGATCACGCCAGCGACGGCGATGGCAACCGGCGCAGCGATGGCATACGGAGCGCTGAACTTGGCGATTCCAATGGCCACTCCGTAGGCACCGGCACCAAGGAAAATAGCGTGACCGAACGAGAGTATCCCCGTGTATCCCAACAGGAGATTGAACGAGGCAACGAACAGCATCCAGATGAGCATCGTGGTGGCGATCTGTCCGTAACCCAGTACCAACGGATGGCTCACCAACGGACGCAAAAGAACCACGATGAGAAAGAGTCCGATTGGAACCGAAAACCGTCTGATCGAAGATACGTCGAAGCGGTTTTCTGTTCGCTTGATCGTCTCGTTCGTCCGTGGTTCGTCGGTCATTCGAGGAATCCCTCCTGACCGAAGAGTCCGCGCGGACGCACGAGCAGGACGACGATCATCACGAGATATGGGACGAGGCCGTCGATACCGGGAACGGCGAGCCATTGAATTCCGGTCACAGTCGCCAAGGTTCGAAGGACGACTGGAGTCAGGTACTGAGCCTCTCCGATGAGGAGTCCGGCGAAGACGCTCCCAAATAGACTTCCTATGCCACCGACGGCGACGACGACGAACGCGAGGATGATGAAGTGTTCACCCATTCCAAGATCCATGCCGACCTCCGCTCCTCGAAGAACGCCTCCGAGACCGGCAATAAACGATCCTAGGAAGAACATCGCCATGAACCGAATCGGCATATTAATACCGAGGAACTCCGCCATTTCTCGGTCTAGCACTCCTGCCCGGATCGAGAGTCCGAAGGACGTTCGTTTGATGAAGAGGTACACGGCGAGGACGGTGAGTGCACCGACGATAACGGTAAAAAGCCGGAAGCGTGCGACAGTCGTTACTCCGAGGTCGGCGCTCGCACTCAACGCCTGTGGCAGTGGAACACCTTTCGGCCCGCCGCCCCAGAAGGCACGAACCAGCTCGGTGAACATCAGCGAGAGACCAAACGTGGCCAAGAGGCCGACGAGAGGATCTTCATCGTAGACGAACTGCAACACACCCCGCTCGATGATGATACCGACGAGTCCGATGATGATGGGGGCGATGACGAGGGCAACCCAGAAGGATAACCCTATTTGAGTCATGATTTCGAAGGTGACGTACGCCCCGAGCATCACTAATGCTCCGTGTGCGAAGTTGACAATTCCGAGGAGGCCGAGGATAATCGACAGTCCCAGCGCGATGAGTACGAGAATCATCCCGTAAACGAGACCGCCGATGGCCTGGTCGACGAACAGTCCGGGGTGGTCGACGAATGATAGTACGAGAAGCCCTCCGATGACGACGCTGGCAACTACTCCGAGAGGAGAGGCTTCGATCCCGGACAAACTCTGGCCGTTGAGCGATCTACGATTCATGATGGATCAAACACAGGACTAGAACGAACATCCGGTCGCCTCACAATCTCGTGCGAGTTTGTCTCCAGGCGTCGTCGACTTGATGTCAAACCAAAGCTTGTACGGATCGTCTTGCATCTTCTTGACCGACCGTCCAGTGACAGTGTGTACTGGCTGGATGAGCTGATGATCACAGGCGCGCCAGTAACACTTCCCCGGCTGAAGCTCGGCAGCGGAACTAGAAATCTCGTGACCTTCCAGTTCTTTGCGGATCGATTCTGCATCTTTTGCGCCTGCGCGAATAGCGGCCCGCACATGCTGATCGAGTGACGTGTATCCCATGTAGTGGCGGACAAAGGGACCCGTCTTGCTTTCTTTTGTAATGCGCTTGTTAAACTCGTCGGCCCCTTCGATGCCCGCGTACCATCCCATCGGCGAGACATCGAGCGCGGCCGCCGCATCCTTGTTGAGACCCCAAAGGACAAGATCTTCGAACTGATGGGCCATTATCTTCAAATCTTGGTGCATTCCCTTGTTCATCAATTGTTTTATCGCCAACCGTGCGTCTAGACCGGGATTGATGAGAGCGACACTAGACGCATCGGAGTTAGCGACGTTGTTGAGATACTGCGTGAAATCGTCGGCGGGGAACGGAACGGCGTCTTTTCCGACGACCGAGGCACCATTCTCTTCGAGGGCTTTCGTCAACACCTCTTGACCCGTGTGGCCCCATGTGTAATCCGAATAGAGGACGTACCAGCCGTCGGCTTCTTTGGCCATCTCCGGTGCTGCCGCTTGAACCTGCATCGTGTTAGAGGAATAAACACTGTACATGTATTTCTTGCACGCGGATCCGGTAAGGGTGTCTGAAGCACCCGAGGCGATGTACGAAACGCCGTTGTCGGAAGCCCATGTGCCCATCTTCGTACAAACTGCGGAGGAGACGCCGCCCTGCACGAAGTCGGCGTTATCCCTCGTCACGAGGCTCTTTATTCGCTTCAGTCCAGCACTTGGATCCGTTTCGGTGTCTCCTTTCACCAATTTAATGCTGACGTCAAATTCAGATTCGAGATCTGATTTTGCCAGTTTGGCACCCGCGATTTCGGCCTGACCCCACCCAGCAAATGGGCCACTGAGCGGCCCCATAACGCCGACGGTGAACGACGATGGGCCGTCGGATCCCCCGCCGTTGGAACCGCTGTTCGAGGAGTTCTCGGAACAGCCCGCGAGTCCAGCGATACCTATCGAACCTGCTGCTCCGACACGCTTGAGGACGTGCCGTCTGCTAGTATGTGGCATCCTAACGGTTAACGGGATGAGATGGAATATATATCTTACGGAATTGTTATAGAGTGTCTGACATCCATTGCAAGGAGAGTAATCTTCGCCGAAACGAACCACTCTAACCACAATATTCAAAAGTACCGTGAACAATCTCTTGAATGATGTTATCGGAGACCATAGACCGTGTCACCGTCCTCGGTGCCGGAAGCATGGGACACGGAATCGCAGAAGTATCGGCCATGGCCGGGTACGAAGTAGTGTTGCGCGACATTGAGGAGGAACTAGTCCAAGACGGATACGAGGAAATCGAGTGGTCACTCGGGAAACTCGAAGAGAAGGGACGACTTGACGAAGATGCCGAGACGATCCTCGACCGAGTGTCGACGTCGGTCAGCCTCGAAGAGTCCGTTTCCGACACGGATCTAGTCATCGAGGCAGTTCCCGAACAACTAGAGATCAAAGAAGAAACGTTCTCGACGGTCGACAAGCATGCGCCCGACCACGCGATTCTCGCGTCGAACACCTCGAGCCTCTCGATATCGGACATCGCCTCGGCGACTGATCGGTCGGAGCAAGTCGTCGGGCTACACTTCTTCAACCCGCCGGTAAAAATGGATCTCGTCGAGGTGACCTACGGCGAAGCGACGACCGACGAGACGGCCGAACTCACCTACAAGTGGGTCGAGTCGGTCGGCAAGACGCCGATCTACGTCCGCAAAGACGTCCATGGCTTCGTCGTCAACACCGTCCTCGTCCCCTTCATGGAGGAGGCGGCGTGGATGCTCTCGAACGGCGAGACGACGGTTCGCGAAGCCGACGCGACGATGGTCTATGAACGTGGCTACCCGATGGGTCCGTTCGAACTCAATGACTTCGGCGGCATCGATATCGCCTACCACTTCCGCGATGAGTCTGACCAACCCGCCCCGCCAGCCATCGAGGAAAAAGTCGAAAACGAGGACCTCGGCAAGAAGAGCGGAAAGGGGTTCTACGACTACGAGGACGGTAACGGCGTCGACTACGAGCCGGAGGACGTCGGGGGCTACGACGCGCTCCGCACTGAGGCGGTGATGATCAACAAGGCCGCCTGGCTCGTCGGTAACGACGTCGCGACGCCCGAGGAGATCGACATCGGTCTTCGGCTGGGTGGCAGCTTCCCCGAGGGGATGTGCAGGCGCGGCGACCGTATCGGCCTCGACATTGTCCTCAGGAAACTCGAGTCGTTGCACGAGGAATACGGCGAGAAGCGCTACGAGCCCGCCGATTACCTCGTCGAGCTCGTCGATGAGGGCTTTACCGGTGAGGACGCTGGAAAGGGTTTCTTCGACTACCGCGTCGATCCACCTTACCACTATCTCGAATGGGAGCTCGGCGACGACGGCGTCCTCAGTGTCACTCTCGACCGTCAAGAGCGAATGAACTCGATGTCCGAGGACATGTTCATGGAAATCGATCGCCTCCTGACCGACGTCAAGGTCGACGAGGTCTCGTGCGTCATTTTCACCGGTGCTGGCGAACGCGCGTTCAGTTCGGGTGCCGACATCACCGGCTTCACCGCCGGCGAACCCGCGGAGATCATGGACGTCGACGAGATGTTCCAGACCGTCTACGAGTTCCCCCGGCCGACGGTCGCGAAGATCGACGGCTTCTGCCTGGGAGCCGGCCTCGAACTCGCCCTCGCATGCGATATCCGCGTCGCGACCGAGGACTCGACGATCGGGACGCCGGAGACGACCCTTGGCGTGATCCCCGGCGGCGGCGCCACTCAGCGTCTCGTCCGCCTCATCGGTGAGGCCAGGACGAAGGAGATGGTGTATAGAGGGATGCAGTTCGATGCCGAACGGGCTGAGGAGTGGGGCGTCGTCAACCATGCCGTCTCCGACGAGGAGTTTGAGAATTTCGTTGACAAGATTGTCGACGACCTGGTCTCGGGGCCGCCGGTCGCACTCAAGGCCGCCAAGCGGGTCATTCAGGACGGCCAAGAGGCCAGCCTCGAGGCCGCCCTCGCGATGGAGAAACAGTCATTTGCCGTGCTGGCGACGACCGACGACATGCTCGAGGGTGTGAAGGCGTTCAGACAGAACCGCAAGCCGCAGTTCGAGGGTGAGTGATCATGCCCGTGACGACACGTAACGTCGCAATCGTCGGCGGCGGCACCACGGAGTGGGGCGAGCGCGACGCGACGTGGAAGGATCTCGCCCAAGAGGGTGGAAAGGCGACATTCGACGGCGTTCCGGATGTCGATCCTGAGGATATAGAGGGGCTGTTCGTCGGAACCGTCCAGCCCGAGCGGTTCTCCTACCAGTCGCACGTCGCACCGATGGTAGCTGAACTACTCGGGATCGAAGTCACCGAAATGACCGCCCGAACCGAACTGGCCTGTGCCAGTGGCCAAGCTGCGTTGCGCTACGCCTGGCTCGCGATCGCGGCCGGTCAGCTCGACACCGCGCTCGTGCTCGGGGTCGAGAAGATGAACCTCGGCCGCGACTACGTGCCGGAAATGCAATCGTCGATGGCCAACGTACTCGATCGGGAGTTCGACGGCGTCAACGGGCTCTCCGCGCCGCCGTTCTTCGCGTGGTACGCCCAGCGCCACATGCACGAATACGGGACGACCCGCGATCAGCTGTCGCTGGTCGCGGCGAAGAACAAGAGCAACGCCGCCAAGACCGACTTCGCCCAGTTCCGTTCCGAGATCGAACCCGAGGAGATCACCGAGTCGGCCAAGATCGCGCCGCCGCTACACCTCTTCGACTGCAGCGGTATCACCGACGGCGCTGCGGGCGTGATCCTGATGAATGAGGAGAAAGCCCGGGAAGTCACCGATACCGCAGCCTGGATCACCGGTAGCGGCCAGTCGTCGATGGCGGGCAACTCGATCAACAATCTGCCGTCATTCAGCGGCTGGCCCCAAGCCCGAAAGGCCTCACAGAACGCCTATGGGCAGGCTGGAATCGAAGATCCGCTCGAGGAAATAGACGTCGCCGAGATCCACGACTGCTTCTCTATCAGTGAGATCATCGAGTACGAAGAACTCGGCTTCGCCGAGCGCGGCGAAGGCGGCCAGTTCATCGAGGACGGCCGCAGTTACATCGACGGCGACATCGCGGTCAATCCCCGCGGCGGCTTGCTCGGCTGTGGCCACCCATTGGGCGCGACCGGCGTCTCGCAAGCCCTCGAGGTCACCCGACAGTTCCAGGGCGAGGTCGAGCGTGAGCGACAGGTAGACGACCCGACGACCGGACTCATCCACAAT
Source organism: Haladaptatus pallidirubidus (assembly GCF_020700235.1). Taxonomy (GTDB): domain Archaea; phylum Halobacteriota; class Halobacteria; order Halobacteriales; family Haladaptataceae; genus Haladaptatus; species Haladaptatus pallidirubidus. The sequence continues at coordinate 225,853 of NZ_CP085302.1, forward strand.
CTGAGCGGCAGCGGCTCGGTTCACAGTGTGATGATCCTAGACAGTGATCCACGATGACTAATACAGACACCAGCGATTTCGATGACGGCGAGCGAGAGCGCGTTTCGGTTCCCGACCGGATCGAGTTCCCGCGACTGCTCGACTTCTACGAGCTCCAGACCGAAGACCAGACGAAGATTCACAAGTTCTACGACAACCTCCGTGACGGGCAGCTGACAACGACGCAGTGTCGCGACTGCGACGAGATGCACTTCCCACCCCGGATCGTCTGTCCCGAGTGTACGAGCGACGACCTTGAGTACATGGACCTCCCCCACGAGGGCGAGCTGTTCGCCTTCTCCGAGGTTCGGGGCGGCCTCCCGCTGGGGCTACGCGAACACGACGTTCCCTACGTGGTGGCCGTCGTCGATCTCGGGCCCGTCAAGCTCTCGGGACGCGTTGACGACGCCTCGTACGGCGACCTCGAGATCGGCGACTCTGTCTCACTGAAGATCGTTGAGATCAACGGCCCGACGGACGAGGAACGCGTCTTCTACCGTTTCGAACCCACGGACGGCGATTCGTGATGAAGGACTACGAACTCACGCTGCAGGTCATGCTCGAGCGGGCCACTGACCTGTTCGGTCACAAGGAAATCGTTTCGGAACTGCCTGACGGAACGATCCACAGGTACATGTACGAAGAAGCGTACGACCGGATCGGGCAGCTGGCGAACGCGCTCGACGACCTCGGGGTAGAGCCCGGCTCGCGCGTGTCGGTAATGGCGATCAACCACTACCGCCACTACGAACTGTACTTCGGCCCCGCGTGTAGCGGCCGGAGTATCCACATGACCAACCACATGCTTCCGGACAAGCACTTAATCGAGATCGTCACCGAGGCCGAAGATGAGGTCATCTTCGTCGATCCCCAGTTCGTTGAAACCGTTGAGAACGTCGCCGACGAGCTCGAGACAGTCGAACAGTACGTGATCCTGGACAACGAGGTTCCCGAGACGGACCTTGAGCCCGCAATAGCCTACGAGGATCTGCTCGAGGGGCAAGATACTGAGTACAACTGGCCTGATCTCGACGAGGACGACGAGGCGGGGATCTGCTACACCTCGGGGACGACGGGACTGCCGAAGGGCGCAGCGTACTCTCACCGTGACCTCTACCTGCACTCGCTGACCCACGGCCACGTCGACGTCTTCGAGATCTGCGAAAACGACGCCGTGATGCCGGTCGTCCCAATGTACCACGTCAACGGCTGGGGGCTACCCTACTCGGCGACACTCTCCGGCTCAAAACTCGTCCTGCCGGGCGAAAACACCGACGCCGAGGGAATCGCCCGTCTCATCGACCGTGAGGATGTAACCGTCACCGCCGCCGTGACGACAGTCTGGCTCGACATGGCTCAGTACTACGATGAGAACGAGGACATCGAACTCGAGAGCCTCGATCGGGTTCTCATCGGCGGCACCTCACCGCCGGAGTGGCTCATGGAGAAGTTCGACAAGGAGATCGATGCGCCTATCCACCAAGGTTACGGCATGACAGAGGCGGCACCCCACCTCGTCAACACGATGACGACGACCGAAGTCCGGGAATTGTCGGAGAGCGAACGCTACCAGCAGCAGATGAAACCCGGGGTTTCGGCGCCCGGCGTGCGAATCCGCCTGCGGACGCCTGACGGTGAATCCGTCCCCCACGACGGCGAGTCGACCGGCGAGATCCAGGCGCGGGCGCCGTGGCTCATTGACGAGTATTATGCGCGTCCCGAGGAGACGAAGACGTCGTTCACCGATGACGGCTGGTTCAAGACCGGCGACGTCGGCGTAGTGGACAAGTACGGCTACCTCGAGGTCGTTGACCGCCTCGACGATGTCATTAAGAGTGGCGGCGAGTGGATCTCCTCGCTCGAACTTGAGAACGAGTTGATGGCTCACGACGATGTCGAGGAGGCGACAGTGATCAACATGGAACACAATAAGTGGGACGAGCGCCCGGTCGCCTACGTCGTCCAACGCAGCGAAATCACCGAGGACAAACTTAGAGAGCACCTCCTCGAGAGGTTCCCGAAGTGGTGGCTCCCCGATCAGATCGTCTTCATTGAGTCAATCCCGAAGACGACGACAGGGAAGTTCGACAAGAAGGTGCTGCGCGACGAGTTCGTGGCCGAACATGGATCGCTCCCAATCGACGAGGAGTGATCCATTATCTGGATTCCAAATGACGGCGTCTACCGAATCCCGTGACGAATCCGCGTATCCCCGCCGAGACGCTTCACCTCTCCGCCTTCTCGATCGTCCTGTATTCGTTATCGCACTCCTCGCAATCTCGGTGCTGGCGTCGGCCTACGAGATCTTTCCCGCTAGCATAGCGCCACTGATCAGTTCCGGCATGGGGATAGACAGGTCGATCGTAAGCTGGCTCGTGAGCGCCATGTTCGCCGTTGCGATCCCATTGAGCCTCCCGGCCGGGCGTTACATCGATCAAATTGGTTCACGTCGAGCGATTGTGATGGCGACAAGTCTCTTCGGTCTCGCCGGTGTCGGGAGCTGGTACTTCGCGTCGATCGGCGCGTACGCGCCGCTGCTCATCGCCAGAATAGTCGCCGGTGGGGGCTACATCTTGCTCTGGAATGCCGGTCTCAACGCGTTCGGCGAGTTCGAAAATCGGGCCACTTCGATGAGTTTGTTCGCTGCGAGCGGACCATTCGGGTTCGCCGTCGGCCAATTGACTGCGCCGTTACTGGCCGTCGGTGCGGGCTGGTCGAGCCCGTTTCTCGTTTATCCAGCGCTAATGATCGTCCCGGGACTTACGCTGCTCTCGACCACTGTCCCGAACTCGAAGAACCCCGACACTCCGCGATTCGATGAAGTCCATCGACTCCTCGCAAACGGCCCATTACTGCTTATCTGTGTCATGGGGTTCGTCTCGTACTCGCTGTACCTGTTCGTTAACACATGGCTTCCCAGCTACCTCGACACTGAACTCGGTTACACCGTCGTACAAAGCGGAGCACTCGTCGCCGTCTTCCCGCTCCTAGGAGCTTTCTCCCGAGTCTCTGGCGGGGTCATCGCCGACCGCCTCTTCGGTGGACGACGCCGGCCTATACTTCTCTGCTCGTTCCTGGTTTCCGGGCCACTCGTGGCGAGTTTCCTCGTCGTACGACGGATGGCTCTCCTCCTGGTGGTGCTATTCGTCACTGGCTACCTCATTCAGCTCAGCATTGGACTGTTCTACAGTTACGTTCCCGAACTGGTCGACGCACGATTCGTCACCGCGGCAATCGCCTTCCTCTCGGCAATCGGCCTTAGCGGCGCGTTCTTGACTCCGATCGTCGCGAGTCTGCTCGTCCAACACTTCGACCGCTACACGATCGCGTTCGCTTACGCCATCTGTCTGGCTGCGCTCGGGACGATCCTAGTTGTGATGTTCAACGAACATTAGTCCGTCTTTGCTATTCTAGAATATGATAATTCGGCGAGAAACGACGACTGATCTGCCTATCGATCCTCCCTATTCATGTCCGACGCCTTCTCGGCGATAGCGATTATGGACGCGTTGGTATTCCGCTCGTGATTCTTGAGATGATCTATGCGCCGACCGAACGTCGCTGACCTGCTTTCGAGTATTCGACGCCCATTGTCCGATCACCATCGAACAGTACGTGGGTCATTCGCGCATCGGTCTCCGCGGATAGGCTCGACCGGCCAGAGACGGGTTTCAGGTACGCTGCCGCAGCGCTGTGTCGCTGGCCGTCCTTCGGCGTGAGGTGAAAGGATCCGATCCCTGCTTGCCGTTCACCGTTAAAATCCGTGTTCCGTTCGAAGTGGACTTCCTCGCCCGCCTTGACACGCACCTGGGTCACGTCCGTGGACTCTGTTTTTCGAGGTTGAGCGGCTCGTCGGTACCGTGATACTCGGACGCATATGACGCACAAAGTACTTTTCTTCTAATCGTGGACAAACGAGAGGTATTCAGTTGCACGAAAATAGGGTAATCAACCGGTTTACGTCGGAAATTCGAAGAACACAATCTATCCGAAATATTCGAACGGTGCCGATGAGACATCCCTCATCAGGTTATAAAATCGGAATCCTCGTGATTACCCAATTATCGTTGAATTATCCCAGTTCTCATCGACGATCTCTCGTTACAATACTATGCTTGTAAAGTCAAACAGTCTTATCTGAATTCGTCCGAAATAACCGAACGATTATAAGAGCGAAAGCGGTAGTGATAGTATGGAACGAACATCCGCTCCGCTTCAAACGGTCGTCCGAGCCTTCGAAATCATTGAGCTACTGTGGGAGGAAAACATAACTGGGCCGTCAGATCTGGCCAGACAGATGGATATGCCTCGGAGTACGGCACACGACTACCTTCGAACGCTAGAGTCGACAGGGTACGTGATTAGAAGAGATGGACAATATCACGTAGGATACCGGTTCCTCGCCATGGGTAGTCGATTGAAACACAGAAACCGCCTATTCCATATCGCGAAACCGGTATTAGAACAGATAGCTTCCGAAACGGGTGAACTCGCGACCGTCAGCGTCGAGGAACGTGGTCGATGGGTTGTTCTCCACAATGAAAGCGGGTCACGGTCGTTGAACCTAGGCACATATCCGGGCCGACGGACGCCACTCCACTCACACGCTGCCGGAAAGGTCATACTGGCCCACCTTCCCGACGAAAATGTCGAGGAGATACTCGATACACACGGATTAGATCCGGTGACCGAAAACACGGTCACCGACGCCGAAACCCTGCGAGAAGAACTACAAACGATTCAGGACGACGGCTACGCTTTGGACTGCAACCAACAAATTCCTGGAATGTGCGTCGTTGCAGTACCCCTTCTCAACGACGCTAATGTACTCGGTTCCCTTTCTGTAGCGACCTCAACGGACAGGCTGAAAGATTCGGTCTATCGCTCTGAATTGATAGAACACGTTCGCCAGGGTGCGAACACGATCACCAACGAATACTAGCGGATCGCTGTAAAAGGACGTCGAAGTGATCAGAATATTCGCACTGCACCCGTTGGTCGGTCCATATGACGGAGTTTCTCAACTGAGATTTAGTCGGGATATTTCACGATGGCCGCTCTTCCTGATCTGGTAGAATTTCTTATTGTTACTTGTAGGAAACATACCGCCAGGAAATTCAACCGTTTTGTACTCTCTGTCCCCCGCAAATTCCCTAATTCATCTGCGGATTGCCACTACTGACCCGTTACGCATGGCTTCCTTCCAGGTAGCATTTGAAATACAATGGTTCGCTAATGGCGAACGATAGTAGATGCATCGAATTTCACCAGCCGTTGACACGGGTCAACCAACGAGATTGGACGGGAGTTACTGATACGCGAGATTAACCTCGATGTCATCCGCAGCTGTGATGAGATACTCTGCGAGTTTCTGCTCACGTTGATCCCGTTTGAAACGGTGTGCAGCGCCCGCTATCGATAAGGCTCCTTGGATTTCTCCATCGGAAATTAGTGGAACTCCGACCGCGTGAATTCCTGCGATGTCTTCGCCTTGGTTTACCGCATACCCTCGCTCGCGGATGTTTTCAAGTTCCGTCCGTAACGTATTAAGATCGGTGATAGTATTCTCCGTTTTCGTTGGGAGTCCGTGCTGATCGATGATATTGTCAATCTGTTCTGAAGGGAGGTTTGCCAGAATAGCCTTTCCACCTGAGTTATTGTGAAGATAGGTCCATGATCCAACAATGGATTCTTCACTAATCCCGGAGTCTCCCTTCTCCCCGTATAGGAACCAGCCGAGACCATTCTCTGGAATGATGAGCCAAACCATCTCGCCCGTTCTCTCCGCGAGTTCATGGATTTTCGACTTTGAAGCATGATAAATATCGTAGCTATCTCTGACGTACTCGCCGAAGTTTAGAAACTGGAGTCCGATGTGGTACGTGTCATTCCGTTTTACCACGTACCCGTGCTTGACCATCGTGTGGAGATGCTTGTGAATGGAACTTTTCGCCATATCTAGTTGCTTGGCGAGTTCAGTGACACCCGCACCGTCGGATTCCCTAAGCTGTTCAATTATAGCGAACAGCGTTTCGTCCGACTTGACCAAATTCGTTTCATTGGCGTTATTACCCATCGCCCAATGAATGGAGCGTTTTACACTTAAACGTTGGTGGCATCCACCGATTTTCGCAACGGGGGTTTTTGACGAACTGCCGACATTCTCGTTTTTCGTTTTGGAATTCAAATACGTGTTACTCTTGGGAGAATAATACAACGACCCACCTCATCTAGCGTTCGCTGACAGCGAATATTTGACGACTGTTGTCGAGGCACGCCCTGGAAATCAACTTGGCGATGGATTACAAACATAGCTCTGTAACGCCGTGTGTATGTCTCTCAAACTACCGAAAACCGAAAATCACGCCTTGAACTGAACACCCTGAAAAGGACAAAATTCGGTGGAATGGTAACACAGGTGTTCGCTGTGAGAGAACACATCAATCGATTTGTGAACTGGCTTCCGAAATCGCCGTAGTCAAACGATATTCTAAGAGAAAACAACCGAGTCGAGAGTTGAGCTGTGAGAAAAAAGGCATCAGTTAAGCTTCGCCAAACGGTAGTTGCAGTAAGACGTAGCAGCGGAACGATCCCCGCAGGTATCACACCCACAGGAGGGGGAGCTCGATGAGAGTGAATCGCAGAAGATCGAGAACCTGAATCACGCTACAATGTGTCGACCAGCAGTAGGTCGAAAAGAGGATCGCCGCGAATGGATACGTGAGAAACATTTGGACTCTGACTGTGCCGCGTCTCGACCCGACGAACCCTACACTAGCGGCGAACAGCGGGAGTACGCCAGCAACGGCCGTGATAGGCGGAAACAAGCCCGCGTTGACAAGCCCGACTACGAGCAATGAAGTCGAGAAGAAAAACGTAGCTGCAACCACATTCGCCGCATCGTTTCCGAGAAGAACGGGAACGGTGCGCTTTCCGATCGACTGATCGAATGTGTAATCGAGTCGGTCTGTGGATACCTTCACCCCCGAGAGAAGAACGACGAACATGACCGAAACACCAAGAATTCTAGCGGGTAGCTGCCCCGTTTGGACGAAATAGCCACCGACGACGGCCAGTCCTATACCGATTGGGTAATCGACGGTGACCGTGACCGGGTGCATATCGAGGTACGGCGCGTGCAGTAGGGCCAGTATCCACAACGGAGCCGTCACCAGTACAGCGGCGAGACTCGCATACCACCACAAGGCGACCATCGTTATTAGGAAACTAGCGCTCGTCATCCTTATCGCGACCTGATTTTCCCGAGGAGACAGGGTCGGTTGCTCTTCACCACGAACGTGGCCGTCGACGTATCCGTCTTTCAGGTGGGCCGTATACAGTGCGAGTCCAACGGCCCACCCGTGAAGTATCCCCGGAATGAGAGCGAACTCCTGGGCGAGCAAGCCCCCGAATAGGGATGTCGCGACAGCGGGAATCAGGAACACCGGCTTGACCTGCGACAAAAGCCCCCGACCGCTCGTACGGATGCGTTCAGTGTACATGGGAATCGTTGCGCGGCGCTGCACAAAAATCTGATCGTGATTGTTCGAGAATCCAGGTAGCGAATGGGGAAGATAGAGTCACCGATTTGCCGATTGCTCGGGTTGTATAAGAATGGCCCAGAATGGTGACGTTCGGTGGAAATAGACTGCCGTCACCGAAACGACCGTAACCATTAAGAGTAGAGATGGGCATGCTATAACATATCGTCTCATACCATGAAATACCTAGAGGCGTTCGAACGAACTGTTCGGACGCACGCTAACGATACGGCCATCGTCACTGACGACGGCGAGGAGTTCACTTATGACGAATTCGACCGGCGAAGCACCCAGCTGGCAAACGCTCTCGACGAGCGTATTCCCTCCGAGCAATGTGCGGTTCTTGCGGTCAACGGATTGCCCGCCGTAGAATCGATGATCGCCGGGCAGAAGCGCGGTGAAGCCACCGTACAACTACCCTTTAGGGGGAGTACTCTCGAACTGATTTCGATGGCGGAGACAGCAGACGCGGCAGGCTTGGTCTTCGACGATGCCAACGCGGATATTGGACTCGAGATGCTTGAGCAGGGTGAATTCGAGGTAGCCATTCACGCCGGGAAGCGGAATATCTCTCATGACGCTGTCGAATCGTACGAGGCGGTGCTCTCGGGAGTGGCCGAGGAGTTACGGGACGGGTTACCCGACGGTGACGAGTGTGCCGTCTTCTACACGAGCGGGACAACGAGCGAACCAAAGGCGGTCTGCTTCGACCAAGAGCAGATGTGGCTCGGAGCAACCCAGGTCGTCATGGAACACGGCATCGACATGACCGACATCGCAATCGTGACGACACCCTGGTACCACATGGTCACATCCGACGCGTGGCTCTACCCTCACCTCCTCGCGGGAGCGACGGTCGTTCTTCATTCGAGCTTCGAGCCAACGGAGGCACTCGAACTGATCGAGAAACACGATATCACGGGATTGCTCGCTGTCCCAACGCAATTAAACGGACTCAACGATGTCCAGGCCAAATTGGACTACGACGTCGATTCACTTTCGTATATTAGGACTGGTGGGTCGGTCGTCACCGAGGAGCTGATCGAGCGCACTGCTGCGCTACTTACCGAAAACGTCTACAACACGTACGGGATGACGGAAGGCGGGCCGAACTTGACATTTGCTCATCCGTCGGTTCAGGACGATCATCCAGGAACAATCGGCAAGGGGTCGTTCGTCTGGGAACTACGAGTGGTGGAGACGGCACCGTTGGATGAGCATCCGGATCCAACAGCAACTGTCAAGCCGGGTGAGTTGGGGGAAATCATCGTACGAGGTTCCGGACGGTCAGAGGGATACATCGATAACAAACGCGCCGAACGGAGGTCGTATTTTGGCGACTGGCTCAGGACGCGCGACGTCGCCCGAATCGACGAAGACGGGTTCCTCTACATCGTCGACCGCGTTGACAACATGGTCATCAGCGGTGGGGAGAACATCTACCCGACCGAAGTCGAACGAGCGTTGGGCTCTCACGACGACGTCCGGGAGGTTTGCGTTGTCGGACTAGACGACGACCACTGGGGACAGATCGTTACCGCCGTGGTTGTCACCAACGTCCCCGTCAATGAAGACGAACTTGACGCGTTCTGCAAGAATCACGAGTCGCTGGCCGACTTCAAGCGTCCGCGTCAGTACGCTATCATCACTGAGACGCTGCCGCGATCCGATACCGGAACGATACAGCGAGAGCGCGTCATCGAGCAACACTTCGGCTGACTGCACGCTATCGGCTTCAGAAGACGAGCGCAAACGCGACAGCTTGAATCGGGAGAAGGATGCCGAACGTGAGGAGCGATCCCAGCGCCGCCATCCGGATCACTTCTCCAGAGTCCGCCATATCGAGTCCGAGGATGGCGATGAGAACCGCCGATTGGTACGGGAAGAAGTAGCTGTTCAAGACGACGGCTTCGACCATCACGACCGGGAGGAGGGGAATGCCAGCGCCGGAAGTGAACGCCGTCAGTATCGGAGTCAGCACGCTCGCCGCCGCGAGCCCTTCCATCATGAAGACGAGGACGACCGATGCGATCGAGACGACCGTCAGCACGACGACGAGCGACGCGTCGCCTGAGAGATTCGATAGAATGGCCTTGGCCGCGAGGTCGGTGAACGCCGTTCGTTGCAACCCTTCGGCGATGGCGAAGATAGCCCCGAGAAAGAAAATGATGGAGAAGTCGGCCTCTGCTAGCGTCTCGGATTCGACGACGCCGATTTTGGGGGCAAACGTCAGGAGTGCGACGAGGAGTGCGCCGTACAGCGGGTGGAGGCCGTGGAAGGAGTCGGTTGCCCAGACGGCGACGCCCAGAAGGAGAAATCCCAGCATCCGTCTCTCGTCGGACGTCATCTCAAACGCGTCTTCGGACTCGGCAGGTCGAGCGATCGAGCGCGAGTTCCGCGGTCGATACAAGAAATAAGCGATGGCGATAATCGCAACGGTACGACCGACGCCCATTATCGGCCCCATCCACAGCAGCCATTCGGTCCAGCTAATGGAGACGCCCACGTTCGCCTCGACTATACCGGTGATGATGATGTTAGCGAGCGATCCCGTGAGGACGCCCGACGATCCGTAGAAGGTGGCGAAAAGCGGTCCCAAGAAGATGCCCACTTTCGCCCGACGTTCCTCGAACAGTTCACCGATGGAGATGAGGACGGGGCCGAGGATGAGCACGCGCACAACCGACGATGGAATCAGGACGGTGAGTAGTAAACTGGCGAACGACAGTGTAACGAGCAGATATCGATACGCGGCGACATTCTTGTCGAATCGGGCCGCCGGCATCCGCCTTAGCACCCACCGTTCGATGAGGTCCGCTAATCCGCTCGTTCGCGTCGCTTCCCCGATGAGGATGCCGAGTACGATAAGCCAAGTGGCGGGTGACCGGAAGCCGACAAGGGCAACCTCCGTCGAGAACGTAACGCCGATGAGACCGATACAGACGAGCCCAGTGAACCAGGGCTTGACGGGAGATCCGATCCAGAGGCTGACGCAGAGGACGGTGATGGCGACCATCCCCGCCGTGTCGCCGGAAACTGGCGCGTAGAGAAGGACGGCAACGGACACACCGAGTCCTACCGGAAGTGAGACCCACGACCGGTCGATGTCCGGTATCGAGAGTGCGGAGAGAGTGGACGAGTGATCCATGGTGGAAACCGATTACGTATCATCTCGCACCCAATCACAATTATCTTTCTGAAAGTAGCGACCCATGTGATCGGAACCCGTCGAAAAAAGTTCTAGTCGGAGTGCTCCTACACCTGATGGATATGATAACTGAGATCCAATCCGGATTGTAGGACGTGACCGTTCGACAGAGTGGCAACTCCCGCTACCGCGTGTTCCTGTTCGACGGTGCGCGACCGACGTTCGTCGAATTCAACGGCAAGCCGTAGTGAACTGGTTGGGTGACACACTATCAGTCGCCGCTAATTGGATTCGAGGCGTCACGGTTCCCGCTCTCGCCGAGATACGCCTCGATAACGCGGTCATTGTTCTGGATCTTGTCCGGGGTATCCTCCGCGATGAGCCGACCGTTGTCCAGCACGAAGATACGTTCACTAACGGTCATCAATGCGCGCATGACATGGTCGATGAGGAAGATGGTCTTTCCTCGCGCTTTGATATCGTAGATGAGGTCGATAATCTCCTCGGTCTCGTCCGAATCGAGTCCCCCCGCGACCTCGTCGAATAGGAGCACGTCGGGATCTGTGGCGAGGACGCGAGCGATCTCGAGGCGTTTGAGTGCACCGACGCTGAGGGTGTCGGGTGGATCATGGGCTGCGTCCGCAAGTCTGACAAACTCTAGCGCCTTGTAGGCGCGCTCCTCTGGATCGTCGGGGTCGCGACCGCCGAACTGCGCCCCGACGGTGGCGTTCTCGAGCAGCGTTAGATTCTCGAACGGTCGAACGATCTGGTGAGTCTTGACCAGACCCCGGTGACAGATTCGGTGGGGCGACATTCCGGTGATGTCGTCGCCGTTGAAGACGACTCGACCCTCCGTCGGTTCGTGGATGCCAGTGAGTAGCCGAAAGAGCGTTGTCTTCCCGGCCCCGTTCGGGCCGATGAGTCCGACGGACTCGCCGCGTTCGACGGAGAATGTCACGTCGTCCACGGCGACGACGCCACCGAATCGTTTCGTGAGTCCCTGTCCTTCAAGTAGCGCCATTCTGTGGGCGATTGGCGACCCATTCGCATAAACTTACTCCCGAATCGGGGCAGACGAGAACGATCAGTTCAGGTCGCAGATGGAAACGTTACGTCTGAGAATCGGGGAAAACGATATGGTGGTCATCCGAATAGAGGTAGCTGTGAATCTCCAGAGACTGTTCAACCCCGACAGTATTGCGGTCATCGGGGCCTCACAGACCGAGGGAAAGATCGGCTACGAGGCGATGGCGAACGTGACTGCGTTCAGTGGTTCCATCTACCCCGTCAATCCGTCTTCGTCGGGAATGGTATTTGGCGAATCGTTCGTCGCCTCCGTCACGGAAGTCGATGATACCATCGACCTCGCCTTGCTGTGCGTTCCCGGGCCTGTTGTTCCGGACGTACTCGAAGAGTGTGGCGAAGCCAACGTCGGAGGTGCCGTCATCTACGCCGGCGGCTTCGCCGAGGCCGGCGAGGAGGGTGAACGCCTCCAGGAACGCGTCGTCGAGATCGCAACTGAGCACGATATATCGCTTCTCGGGCCGAATACGAGCGGATTCGTCGTCCCGAGCGAGGAACTGTTTGCCTCGTTCGCGAGTGGCGTCGAGCGGATACGAGCAGGGAATGTCGCGGTCGTCGCTCAAAGTGGCGGCGTCGCTCACGTTCTCGCCTTCCAGGCTCGTCGCGAGAACTACGGGTTGTCGGCGATGGTCGGGCTCGGAAATCGTGCCAACGTCGATTTTCGGGAGGTCGTCTCGTACTTCGATGCGGATGAGCGAACTGACGCGATACTTCTGCACGTCGAGGGCACAGATGACGGTCGTGGATTACTCGAAACGTGTCGTGACGCCGAGACGCCGGTGGTCTCCTACAAGGTGGGAAAGACCGATGTCGGCGACTTCGCCGAGTCACACACCGGAGCGCTTACGGGGGAGCACGAACTGTACATGGCGGGATTCGAGCAGTATGGCGTCCTGACGGTCGAATCGACGAGCGAACTAATCGATGCGGGCGTCGCACTCGGACGTTCGCCCACCCCTTCCGGACTGAACGTCGGCGTCGTGACGGCACAAGCCGGCCCCGGAATCATCATTGCCGACCGCATTCAGCGGGCTGGCGGTAACCTCCCAGAACTGACGGCGGCGACCCAAGAGCGTCTTGAAGAACTCCTCCCCGGAATCACGTACTCCGGAAATCCCGTCGACACCGGGCGGCCCATGCCGGAGTTTGGCGAGGTCGTGTCCGCCGTCGCGGAGGACGAACAGGTCGATATCGTCCTCGTATATGAACTATTCGAGGAGGCGTTGGGCTTCCCGCTCAACAAACTCGACGGCTTAGCCGAAGGTGTCGACAAACCGGTTCTGTTCGCCACGGACGGCATGGAGGAAGATATGACAGACGACCTCGCATCGCTCCGTGCGGCAAACATCCCTGTGTTTACCTCGCCCGAGCGCGGCGCGGAAGCTGCTGCCCTGCTCGCTGAGTACGCCGTACTCTCCGATGCCGCCGATCGAACGGAGGTGAACGCGAATGTCTGATCCCATCGCAACGGCGCGGGCGGACGGGCGGACGATCCTGACCGAGGCGGAAAGCAAGTCGCTGCTCGCGAACGCTGACGTAATGACTCCTGCGTTCCGCATCGCGGAAGACGCAGAGGCGGCCGTCGAGTCTGCCGAAGCCATCGGCTATCCCGTCGTCGTAAAAGTCTCCGCTCCGTCGATCGTCCACAAGAGTGAGTGGGCCGACAGCGTCGGCGTAGCGCTCGGACTGGAGACCGGAGACGCAGTCCACGAGGCCGCTCAAACGATCCTCGATGCTGCGACAGCGGCGGAAATCGAGGCGAATGTCCTCGTCGAAGCGGCGCACGATACGGATTCAAGTACCGAGGTCATCGTCGGCGCCCTGCGAGATCCGTCGTTTGGTCCCGTCGTGCTGGTAGGGCTCGGTGGCGTCTTTACGGAAGTGTTTGCGGATACCAGTCACCGTCTCGCGCCGATCGACCGAGCGGAAGCTCGGTCGGCGATCGAAGAACTACAGGCAATACGCATCCTCGACGGCTACCGTGGAAGGCCGCCAGCCGATGTATCGGCACTCGCGGATGTCATCAAGCGCGTCGGGGATCTTGTTGTTGACTACAAAGCGATCGCGGAGGTGGACGTCAATCCTGTGCTGGCGACCGACACCGGCGCCGTAGCATTGGACGCCGCCGTCGTTCTTCAGGAGGAATGACCATGTACGAGCGAACTTGGACAGTGCGATTTTCGGACACCGATCCCTTCGGTATTGCCCACTACCCCCGCATCGTTGACGCCATCCACGAGACGTCCGATATGTTCATGGAAGCGATAGGCTGGCCGTTCTGGGAGATATCTCAGGAGTACGGATTCGGCCTCCCGCTCGTAGAGATGAACTTCGAGTTCGAGAACCCTGTCGAAGCCGGCGATGACGTCACCATCGAACTGACGCCAACGCTCGGGAACCGGAGCGTGAAGTTCGAGTACGTCGCACGCTGCGGCGGCAAAGTGGCGTTCTCCGGGTACGAACAGCGCGTCTGCGCTCGCACCGGCGGTGAGGGCGCGATCGAACTCCCCGAGGATCTCCGTGAAGCGATGGATGCGTACACCGACGACTGACCGCCGCTTCGACCACTCGGGTTCTCCCCACGTCGGACGGCCGATACAATCACAGCCGCGGACGATGCGCTTTTAGTACTTCCACCGTAATGGAATCACATGGCCGAATTCGACAACATCTACGCCGAGGAAAATCCGTTCGTCCAAGCGCACTTTGACTGCTTGAGCTGCGGCGGGAAGCTCTGGGAGTATGCAATCCAGGGGCAGATGGTCTGCGAAGACTGTCGGGCGGTCTTCCCTTCCGGGGAAATTTTCGATGCACAGACGTAGCTCTGCGGGAAGGCAACTTTCGACCTGCCGGCCGTCACACTCGCAGGCGAATGGGGTATCCCGACCGGTAGATGCGTCCACTACACTTATGGTGAATCTGCGATAATCATTGACTATGGCTCAGCAAGAACCAGAGGAACTCTTGGAGCTGAGTTCCGACACACAGAACATCCTAGAAGACCACGGTCTCCGCCCGCTCTGGGAGGTGGAGGACGACTTCGGAAACGTCTACGACGACCTCGAGGCCGACATCTGGAAGTGGCAGGACATCCAGACCGCCATCGATAGCATCGAGGAAGACGTCCCGATTGCCGACCTGCCACCAGGCTTCCAGCGGCGGGTCGCCGTTCCGATTAATACTGCGATCGGGAACGCGATCTCGAACACGATCTACGTCGGCGTCCAGACGGTCTCGCCGGGAGAAACCGCTCCCTCCCATCGGCACTCGGCCAACGCCCTTCGGTTCGCCATCGACGGCAACGAGGAGATGAAGACGGTCGTCGCCGGCGAGGAGTTCCCGATGGAAGACAACGACCTCATCACGACGCCCCAGTGGGAGTGGCACGACCACGTCAACGACTCCGACGAGACGGCCGCGTGGCTTGACGTCCTCGATCTACCGCTCTTCTTGGACTCGCTGAACAAGCGACAGGCTTTCGAGAACCACGAACTCGAACGCCAACCCGTCACGAAGACCCAGGGGTACTGGGACTCCCAGTACGGTCGCGGCCGTCCCGCGAATGAGAAGACGAATGGTTCAATCCCGGGGCCGTTCGAGGGCATCCGCGAGGCGACGCCGCCGTACCGTTTCGGCTGGGACGAGATGCTTGCGACACTCCGCCAGCGAGCGGACAACGACGACCCCGACCCGCACGACGGGTACAGCCTCGCCTATGTCAATCCGGCGACGGGGAAGGAGCCGCTGTTCCCGACGATGTCGTTTCGCGCGCAGTTGCTCAACGAGGGGCCGACGGATCCGCACTTCCACAACTCGACGGAAGTGTACTTCGTCATCGAAGGGGAAGGAGCGACCCATGTCGGCGACGAGGCGTTGGAGTGGAGCAAGTGGGATATCTTCGTCGTGCCGCCGGACGAGATCCATCACCACGAACCAGACGACGAGGCGATCCTCCTCGGTATGAGTGACCGTCCGGTGTTCGAGGCATTCAACTTCTATGCCGAGGCCCAACCGTCCTGACAACCTCCGCTGTGAGAAAACTGCTCTTCTTTGATTTCACGGGTTTGCACGGCGAGTAACTTAGGACTTGACTGGAGCGGTTCCACGGATCATATTACTCGTCGTTCCTTCGCGAGAGATTCATATACATTTATAACCGACTATTCGAATTGGAATAGCATAGCATGGCAGACACTACCAGGCAGAGTAGACGGAGCTATATCAAAGCGACCACCGCTACCGGGGCTGTCACATTCGGTGGCCTCGCAGGGTGCCTCGAAAGTATCGGGAACGGTGGCGGCGGCCAGGGCGGCTCTGATTCGATCGTCATCGCAGCCACCATCCCCGAAAGCGGCCAATTCTCGTCGCTCGGTCAAGATCTCAAGCGTGGCTACAACCTCGGTGTCAAGCAGATGAACGAGCAGGTGGATCAAGAAGTCAAACTCATCCTCAAAGATGACAAAAGCGACCCCGTGGAGGTTCGCAAGCAGCTCCAGCAAATCACGAGTAACAATGACGTAACTATGATCTGGGGAAGCTTCTCCAGCCTGCTCGTGACCGCCGGGAGCGCATACGCCGAGAATCAGAACGTCCCTTTCCTCGGCGCGTTCTTCGCCTACGAGCAACCGCACCGCAACGAAGGTTACGAGTGGACATTCTCCCCGTTCCCGAAATCGCGTGACGTAGCGCGGTCAACGAAGGGAATTCTCGGACTCATCCCAGAGAACGAACGGCCGACCAAAGTCGGAATTTGGGAGCCGAACTCGGGATGGGGTAACGAGCAGTCCAATGCCTGGGAAGAGACGCTTACCGAGGAAGGCTACGAGGTCGTTCTGCGGAATAAGTTCGAGATCGGGGCCAAGGACTTCTCGACGTTAATCTCCCAATCAAAGAGTAACGGGGTTGAGATCCTGCTCTCCGTCCCGACGCCTCCAGGTGGTATCACAGCCGTCAAACAGATGCGAGATAATGGATGGTCACCGAAAGTCCTGAAATTCGTTCGTGGCGCGGATCCGTCTGCCTGGTGGTCATCTCTCGGAAAAGACGGAGCCTACGCACTAATGTGTCCCGGCTGGGTGCCAGGATTGACGGGTAACGGCAACGAGGAACTGTGGAATTCGTACAGCGATGCGCACAACCTCGGCGAGAACGAACTTATCCCCGTCGCCGTCGGCGGTTCGTACAACGTCGCCCAAGTGGCCTCTCAGGCCGTTCAAGCCGCCAGTTCGACCTCCCCGAAGGACATCCAGAGAGCGCTACGGCAGGAGACGTTCAAGACGGTTATCGGCAATTTCAGCTTCGAGAAGAACGGCCTGCCGACAGAGGGTGAACTCACTGCGCCGACGGGGCAGTGGTGGAAGGGCGGCCAACGCTTGGCGTACCCGAAAGCGGATTCGGAGCGAGCGATCGACTTCAAGCGACCGATTCCGGCCTGGAACCAGAGATGAACTCGCTCTCTAATCATGTCCACAACATCCCTAACTCCAAACTATGCCGACAAATGAATTAATACTACAGACGTTCGTCAACGGTCTCCTCCTTGGAGGAATCTACGCCGTTGCAGCCCTCGGTCTGTCGCTCGTATTTGGTATCATGGATATCGTGAATCTCGCTCACGGACACATGCTCATGATCGGCGGTTACGTCGCAATCGTTCTGTTTACGGCGGTCGGTATCACCCCACTCGTCGGTATGGTCGTCGCGATCGGACTTATGTTCGTCCTTGGGATGGCACTCCAAAAAGTTCTGCTCGAGCACGTCGTCGATAAGGGACTCGAACAGCCAATCATCGTGCTGTTCGGACTGGCCCTCATGTTGCAGAACCTTGGGCAGTATTTCCTCGGCGGTGATTCCCAATCAACGAATCTCGGGATTCCCGGGAGCGGCTTAGAGATCGGCTCCGTGTTCCTCTCGTTTCCGAGGACAGTGACCTTCGTCATTGCGCTGATTCTCATCTTCGGGACGTGGATCTTCCTTCGATACTCCACAACAGGAGCGGCAATTCGAGCCACCGCACAGAACCGTACCGCTGCAAAGTACATGGGCATCGACACGAATCGCATCTACATCGTTACGCTGGGAATCGGGACGGCACTCGCGGGTGCAGCTGGGGCACTGCTCTCGATGCTGTTCCCCATCGATCCGTACGTCGGCTGGTCGTACCTGCTGAAAGCGTTCGCGGTCGTCGTCCTCGGTGGCGTTGGGAGTGTCATCGGGACACTTGTAGGAGGCCTTATACTAGGCATCTCGGAAAACCTCGGCGCGCTCTACCTCGGCGGCGGCTATCGGGACGTCATCAGTTTCTCTATCTTCCTTGCGGTGCTACTCTTGCGGCCCCAAGGGTTGTTCGGCTCGGGCGGGGGTGACACATGAACGCCCCGGAACGCCGTTCCGACGAACCGAAGTTCGGCTATCGACGAATACTTGCGGTGAGCGTACTCGTTGTGTTGCTGCTCGCTGTCGTGCCATTCGTCACGAACGCATCCATCACCGAGATCGCGTTCACCGGGCTGGTGTTCGTCATGCTCGGCGTTTCGTGGAATCTCCTCGCCGGCTACGCAGGACAGATCTCGCTGGGCCATGCGGCGTTCTTCGGTATGGGTGCGTTTGTCTCGGCCTGGGTGACGACACCCGCAAGAGCGGGCCTTCCCACGAGCCTCGAGATGCCGATTCTGGTCTCGCTACCCGTCGGTGGGCTTGCGGCGGCGATCATCGCGCTCGTCATCGGACCGATCATGTTCCGGTTACGCGGCCACTACTTCGCAATCGGAACGCTTGCACTCGCCGCCATTATACAGCTCCTCATGCTCGACCAGCGCCAGTTCACCGGTGGGTCGACCGGCTACTACATCGATAGCGATGTTCTTCCCGAGGTGATGTTTATCGTTGCATTATTCGCAACCGTCCTAACGGTGGCGGTCACGTACCAGATCACCCGGAGTTCCCCCGGACTCGCAATGAAGGCGATCCACAGCGACGAATCGGCAGCGAGTAGCCTCGGGGTCAACCCACTTAAATACAAAATGTATGCGTTCGTGGTATCATCGTTCTTCGCCGGGCTCACTGGGGCCCTCTACGCACAGTACACGCTGTACGTTAACCCCGAAACCACACTCGGTGTCGTCTGGACGATCGATACGTTAGTGATCGTCATCCTTGGTGGGATGGGGTCGATGGCGGGTCCTATCTTTGGTGCTTTTCTGTTCCTAGGGCTCGACAATGCTCTGACCCCGCTCGTCGGCGGACTCGCGACCAGCGTGGAGGGGTTCCTAATCATCCTGATTATAATCTTCCTCCCGAACGGCCTCTACGGGGTTATCCGCAAGCGATTCCTCGAAAAGTCGGACGAGGCGACTTCACTCAGTTCCGATCAGCCGACGGCAGGACATTCCGAGGAGCAATAACCGTCCGAGGTTCATTTCGACCCCACCGAGTTTCGACCACCTACCGTACGAGTGTCAATTTTCAATCAAGCACCGAGGTACGATGCTTCGACGCGTTCGTCAGTGGCGAGTTCCTCTGCAGTTCCGGACAAAGAGATACGACCCGATTCGAGGACGTATCCTCTATCCGCAACGCGGAGCGCATTGTAGAGGTCTTGTTCGACCAACAGCACGGTTGTTCCCTCGTCGTTAATGCGTTCGATGGCATCGAACACGTCATCCACGAGAACCGGCGCGAGACCCAGGCTCGCTTCGTCGAGTAAAAGCAGCTTCGGATCGCTCATTAGTCCGCGGCCAATAGCGAGCATCTGCTGTTCACCGCCGGATAGGGTTCCAGCACGTTGATTCGAACGTTCTTCGAGCCGCGGGAAAATATCGTAGATTCGTTCCCGTCGCTCTGCCAATCCGTCCCGATTGACGTAGGCGCCGAGTTTAAGGTTCTCTTCGACGGTACTATCGTTGAAAATCTCTCGGCCCTCCGGGACATGGGCGACCCCTTCCGGAACGACCACCTCCTGGTCAAGGTGGCCGATCGGCTCGCCTTCGAACCGCACTTCGCCGGCCAATGGCGAGCGGTCACCGCAGATGGTCTTCAACACTGTTGTTTTGCCGGCGCCGTTCGCACCGAGTAAGGCGACCGTCTCACCTTCCTCGACGGAGAGGCTCACGTCCCAGAGTACCTGTATGTTTCCGTACGCGACGTCGATTGCATCGATTTCGAGGAGCGACATCGATTGATAGTAGTATGTGGGTTCTGTCGTATAAGCCTACCTTCCGAGTGCAGAGACGCGAACGGAGCGCGAATCTGATCCCGAACGATCCCCGACGAGCGACGCCGTCAGTGCTGACCGCCCTTCTGAACGTTCACGTCCTCGAAGTGAACGTCGCGCGCCGTTACGTCGACGGTCATGGAGCCAACGTTCTCGATCTCAGCGTCGATGGTGTCGCCGTCCGACAGGGCGCTCACACCCTCGGGTGTCCCAGTTGTGATGACGTCTCCGGCTTCGATGGTGGTTCCGAGTGAGGCGTACTGCACGACGTCGGCACATGTATACACCATGTCGCTGGTGCTATCCCGCTGTTTGGTTTCGCCGTTGAGTTGGAGTTTCATGTCGAGGTTCTGCGGGTCGCCGACCTCGTCTGGTGTCACAACACACGGTCCGACGACCGTGAACGTGTCGTAGGACTTCCGGTTGGAGCGGTCTTGATCGCCGCGAACCGAGATGTCGAGCAGGATGGTGTATCCAAAGATCTCGTCCCAGACTTCGTCGGCGTCCACATCCTTGACGTCCGATCCCATCACGAACGCCAATTCAATCTCGTGATCCACGCGTCGATCTGAGAACGGGAGTTCGACGCCGTGGTCGGGACCGACGACGCTGGAGGGTGCTTTCAAGAAATATCCCTTATCCTCGATAGAGAACCACTCCTCCGTCGTGATGTCCTTGTCGGCGATAGCCTCCTCGATGTGGTTTTCATAGTTGAGAGGGGCAGCGATGACCTTCCCCGGCCGCTTTACGGGAGCCTCGACGGATATGTCTTCCAGATCGTAGTCGGGATCTGCGTCGGCATACTCGCTCGCATCGTAGTCGCCGTGAATGTACTCCAAGAGCGGGTCGCGGGCATCGAGTCCCAGCCTGTCGGTAAGGTTAACGACTCCGGTGCCGTCGTCGGTCAGCAGTCCTAGCCGGTTCTCGTCGAATCGAACGAATCGCATAGTTATCCGTGTGTATAGCACTGTTATAAATCTTGGCGGTATGCGCCGCCGTCGTCCGCTCGTCTCTGCTTCGAAAGGCGAATCGGCGTCTCGGCGGCGAAGCGTGGTGATCGGTACAGGACAATCGCCGAGCGCGAGCGTGTCGAGTTTAGGGGTGTTCCCGATGGATTTATCTCTTAGCCACTTGATTCCCGAACAAAGGTGGTCGACAAGCCATGGATGACGACAGTAGATTCGAAGTATCGGCCGGAGCGAAACGAGGGCGAGTCTCGCAGGGCGATATCGACGTGGGACTGTTCCAGATTCTAGCTCCTGACGGCTCGTACGACGCCAGGGCGGTTCCGAACCTCGACCATGACGCGTTCCAAGAGCTCTACCGATGGATGCTCCTGGAGCGAACGTTCGACGAACGGATGGTGAAACTTCAGCGACGTGGCCAGATCGGAACCTTCGGATCCGGCCGCGGGCAAGAGGCGAGCATCATCGGATCCGGGTACGCACTCGCGGACGGCGACTGGCTCCTCGGGATGGGGCGCGAAGCTGGTGCGATGTTCCTCCAGGGGCTGCCGATGCGAGATTTGATATTGTTCTGGCGCGGTGTTGAGGATGCGAACCGGGAGATGGCCAAACACGACCAGATGATAGCCATCTCTATCGGGTCGCACCTCCCGCTCGTCACTGGCGCCGCGTGGGGAATGAAGCTCGCCGACGCAGATTCCGTCGTGGCGGCGTACTTCGGTGATGGAGCGAGCAGTACCGGCGCGGTGCACGAGGCAGTGAACTTCGCTGGCGTCCTCGACGCGCCGGCGGTGTTTTTCTGTCAGAACAACCAGTATGCCATCTCGACCCCATTCGAGAAGCAGACGAATGCCTGCTCGATAGCGCAACGGGCCGTCGGATACGGAATCGATGGCATCCGCGTCGACGGAAACGACGTGCTGGCCGTGTACGAGGCCGTCTCCGAAGCGCGCAAAGCTGCCTGCGCCGGGAATCCGACGCTCGTGGAGTCGGTGACGTACCGTCGCGACGCCCACACGACCAGCGACGACCCGGGTCGGTATCGCGACGAATCGGAGGTAAAGCAGTGGCAGGAGCGCGATCCGCTTGTACGGTACGAGTCGTTCCTCCGCTCGGAAGGGCTTTGGAACGACATCGACCGGGAGGCACTCGTCGAAGGGATCAACGAGGAGTTCGACGACGCACTGGCAGCCGCAGACGAGTACGAAGAGCGGAGCGTAGACGAGATATTCGAGTATCTATACGACGACCTACCGCCGTACCTCCAGCGACAACTGGTCGAATTCAAGGTGTTCCTCGAGGAGCGGCCGGACGCGTACGATCACATTCAACAGAGGGTAAAGGGGTGACGTAGCCGTGCAAGAAACCATCGTTGGAGCGATCAACGACGCGCTGCACGCCGAGATGGCGACGGACGACAAGGTGGTGGTTTTCGGCGAGGACGTCGCCGAAAGCGGCGGCGTCTTCCGGGCAACCGACGGGCTGAAAGATCGATTCGGCAAGGAGCGAGTCACCGACACGCCCCTCTCGGAGATCGCCATCGTCGGCGGCGCGGTCGGCCTCGCGATGTACGGCTATCGCCCCGTGGCCGAGATCCAGTTCTCGGGGTTCCTCACCCCGGCGTTCGACCAACTCGTCACGCAGGCGAGTCGAATTCGCTGGCGGACGCGCGGCGAATGGACCGCACCGCTCGTCGTTCGGACACCCTACGGTGCAGGGGTCAAAGCGCTCGAACACCACTCTGAAAGCCTGGAGGGGGCGTACGGCCACGTCCCCGGACTGAAGGTGGTCGTCCCGAGCACGCCGCACGACGCGAAGGGACTCCTGATCGCGGCCATCCGCGACCCCGATCCGGTGCTCTTCCTAGAACCGAAGCACATCTACCGGTCGTTCAACGGGGAACTCCCCGAAGAGTCCTACAAAGTACCGATTGGAGAGGCCGCCGTCCGGCGCGAGGGAACAGAACTGACTGTCGTCTCATGGGGAGCCATGATGGAACCGACGATGGCGGCCGTAGAGAATCACGGCGTCGACGCCGAGGTGATCGACCTCCGTACCGTCTCACCGCTCGACCACGAAACGATCGTCGAGTCGGTGAAGCGGACGGGACGAGCGTTGGTGGTGCACGAAGCGGCGCGGACGGGCGGATTCGGTTCAGAACTCGTCGCTCGCATCAACGACGACGCGCTGTACTATCTGGAAGCGCCCGTCGAACGCGTTACTGGCTTCGACATTCCCGTCCCTCTACTCTCGATGGAAGACTACTACCTCCCCAATCCGCCTCGTATCGAAGAAGGGATTCGTAGAGTTCTCGAGCACTGAGTCGAGGCGGATAATTAGACTCCGACTCTACTCTAAGGAAGGAGATCGAGATAGTTCGCAGCGTGTGCGAGCGCTGCGACGATGGGGATCAAGAGCGCTGTGCGGAGCGCGAATATGACGATGAGATCGCGGAATCGGATGGGGATGTCGTTGAACATGTCCATCATCATCGGGGCTGATGCAGCGAAGAAGATTATCTGTGAGATTGCTACGATGGTGACGAAAAACCGGGCTATCGCGCTCGTCTCCGCAACAACCGCCGCCGCGGAGACCTGCTCGATGCCACTGATGAGTATTGCTGACGCGACCAGGTTCGAATTCGGAATCCCGAAGGCGGCGATGACGGGAGAAAGCGGCGCCGAAATGAGTTGAAACACGTCGGTCTGGGCGACGAGGAGGAGCGTAACGGTGCTGATCGCGACGACGGTGCCGAGGGTGATCGCCGTAACTTTCAGTCCGTCTATCAGTCCTATTATCGCCGTCGAACCGATGCCTTCGTCCTCCGCCTCATCCAACGCCTGTCTGATGGCGAATCGGACGTAGTCGGTCGGAGAGCCGGTGAAGGAGTCTTCCGGCGACGGTTCGACGATGTACTCATCGGGAATGTTGTTGAGTGGCGGAACGCGGACGAGGACGATTCCGCAGAGGATCACGGCGACGGCCCACGAAAGGAGGATGAGCGGGAATATCTGGAGGAGACCGACCGTCGAGACGATGACTCCGACGAATCCGATACTCACCGGCGCGAAGCAGGTTGCGATAATGAACACATCACGTTTGTGATAGCCGCCGCGGTGGAAGACGTTGTACGTCACGTAATAACCAACTGTGAACGCGCCGATCCAGGATGCGAGAGAGTCGAGCGCCGCGCGGCCGGGGAGTCGGAACAGCGGGCGCATGAAGGGACGGGCCAGCGTCCCGATGAACTCCAGCCCCCCAAGTTCGACGAGCAGGTTTACGAACACTGCCCCGAGCGGGATGATGACGACGATACTCAGGACGATCGTCCCCCACACGAGACCGCCGACGAGGTCGGCGTGCAGGACGGCCGGACCGAGTTCGAAGAACAGGAGCGCTGCGAAGAAAACCCCGAATATTCGGAGGAACAAGAAAAGCGGCGTCGTCTTCCAGTACTGGAGATCGATTCGTTCGGCGAAACGGTCGTCCAGCGAGATAACGCCTCGATTCCGTAGTTCCGCGACGGTCGACAAGATGCCGCCGGCTGTAACTAGCATGAGACCGGCGACGCTGGTAAGGGTGGGGAAGGTATCGGTAATCAACCCGGCGGCGATGTCGAATGGGACAGTAATCTGTCCCTCCCACGTGACGGGTACGAGGAAGAAGACCACTCCGAGACCGAAAGCGAACAGGAATCGTAACGCGGGAACCCACTCGAAGTCCGTCGTGTCGACGTCGTGTATCGTCTTCGCCTCCTCTCGATTTTCGTCTCGGTTCCATGTTCGCTGGTCGGAGGTCTGCCACGGCTTCTGACTGAACATGGTCGGATATCGCCACGGACATAGAAAAATGTTATATATTATCATGCAACATTTTACGGAGAGCTGTCGAAACGGTGTCTGGTGGAACCGGTCGAACAAAGGGATGATAGAGGAAAGCGATGCAGGCCGTAGTGTGTTCGAAGAGCGTTAAATTTTCTAACCACTCATTGGCTTATTACTCCACGATTGCTATAAGTAGGATCCACGAGAAAGGGTGGTTTCCGTCAGATGGGGTACTCTCGGCGCTCGCGCTGCACCGAAACCCACCGTTCTTCGGTGAACTCGCGGAGGATAGCTTCGCCGTTGTATCGACCGAGCCCCGAACTCTTCACGCCGCCGAACGGGACATGCGGTTCGTCGTTGATGGGCTGGTCATTGATGTGAACCATCCCAGCCTCGATTTGGTCTGCGACAGCTTTTGCCCAGGCGAGGTCGGTCGAGAGCACTGACGCAGTGAGGCCATATTCGGTATCGTTGGCGAGTTCGATCGCCTCGTCGTCGTCCGTGAAGGGAATGACCGGCGCGATGGGGCCGAAGTGCTCGTTGCAGGAGACGGCCATGTCGTTCGTGACGTTGGCCAACACGGTCGGCTCGACGAAGAGATCTTCGTGATTGCCCCCGGCAACGACATCCGCACCTGCTTCGACACTCGCTTCCACGTACTCGACCATCGCATCGCGCTGAGACTCGTTGATGATTGGACCGACGTCGCTCCCTTCCGCCGGGTCGCCTACGGTGAGTTCTTCGGCTCGCTCGGCCAGTCGCTCAACGTACTCGTCGTACAGCGAATCGTGGACGAGGTGGCGGTTGATGGAGATGCAGATCTGCCCCTGGTGGAAGAACGAACCGAAGACCGCGGCGTCGACGGCCAGATCGAAGTCGGCGTCCTCGAGGACGACGTACGGGTTGTTGCCGCCGAGTTCGAGCGCCGGCAGCGCGAGGTTCTCTCCCGCGTTCTGAGCGACTAGTTTGCCGACTTCGGACGAACCAGTGAACGAGACGACATCGGCATTCGGGTGCGACGCAACCGCGTCGCCGGCGTCTTGGCCGTGGCCGGGGACAACGTTGAGGACGCCCGGCTGGAGGCCGGCCTCTTCGAACAGGCGTGCGATGGCCAATCCCCCACCGATCGGCGTCTCTGGCGCGGGTTTCAGTACCACCGCGTTGCCGAGCGCGATCACGGGTGCCACGGCGCGCATCGAGAGGTGGAATGGTACGTTCCACGGCGTAATGATTCCGACAACACCGACGGGGTTGCGATGTACCTCATTGTCCCGACCCGGGATGGTGGAGTTGGCCATCGTACCCTGCGCGCGGGTTGGAAAGCTTGCCGCTTCCGCCATCATTCCCGGGGAGAGCATATCTAGTTCGATGTGCGCCTTCATCTGGGTGCTGCCACCCTCTCGAACGAG
The DNA here is from genome assembly GCF_020700235.1 of Haladaptatus pallidirubidus. Taxonomy (GTDB): domain Archaea; phylum Halobacteriota; class Halobacteria; order Halobacteriales; family Haladaptataceae; genus Haladaptatus; species Haladaptatus pallidirubidus. The sequence continues at coordinate 252,074 of NZ_CP085302.1, forward strand.
TATATCGCCGAGTTCCTCCTCATGTTCGCCGATGAGATGCATCGCTTTCTGGATAACTTCGGCGCGTGCTTGCGGCGCCGTCGCCGCCCAACGAGAGTGGGCGGCGACGGCGGCTTCGAACGCCTCGTTCACGTCGTCCGGGTTCCCAGCCGGTACCGTTGCAATCTCCCCCCGGGTCGCGGAATTTTCCACCGCGATGGAGTCGCCGCCACTCGCCGGACGGCGATTCCCGTCGATGTAGAGGTGGTTCCAGTCGGTTTCGATACTGAATGGCGAAACGTTCTATTGTGCCATGATAGCTCAGTCTTGTTAGGTGATATTGAATCCTTAGGATGGGTTAGCATAGGAGTGCGATACAAGCAATCGCACCGTATCGGCGTCGATTCGACTGATTTTGCCTCGACTGAGGTTCGCTTGGGTAGCAGAAACAAACGAACGGGGTAGAGGTAGGCCGTTGATCACGGAGGAAAGGTCGTTTTTCCGACCGAAGTGTCCGAGATTTCGCAGCGCGCATTGGCCAACTCAAATCCGACTTCACCACGCTCAGCGAACTCAGGACGAGAGAGGGGCTTTCGGTTGTGGAGCGAACCGCGAATCGAATGGAAGGAACGCTGGAGACGCTCGATCAATACGTTCCGCGGTACTGGACGAGTGAAGTCCGTCCGATTACTCGGATCACCTGCAGCGAACCAGCAAAACACCCCCGTACGAACACAAGTTTAAGCCGACTCCCGGCGCAACATAGCGCATGGCTTCGAATTCGACCGCGACAGACGAGGATCGACTTCGAGAACTAATCGACCAGCTGTTGGTTCGGGATGCCGACGCGCATAAATCGGCGCTCTCCGAATTGGCTGAGGTCGGCGATTCACGCGTCGTCCCGCACCTCGTCGAGGTGTTGGTGATCCACGAAATCGGAAGTAACTGGTCAGCATTCGGCTTTCCAGAAGTGCTGCGCGACCGCTCGCCGCCTCGCTACCTCGAACTTCCGGAGGCGTGCTGGCCCGGCGTCCGCGAGGCGCTTCAGTCGATCGCAGACCCAAATTTCGATTCGCAGTACGCATGGGTGGAGTGGGAGACCTGGTATTCTCAGCAGGATATTGAACCGCTCACGGGGTTCGACGAGTGGAAGCTTCGGCTCTACCGTTCGTTCCTTCCGCCGGTGGGTCGCCTCTTGGACGCGACACCCCGAGCGTTCGACCTACAGGATATTCGCTGGGGGAACTGCGACCAGTCGTTCCTCGCGGCGTGTAACGAACCAAAGTTCGTCCCCAGCGAGGCGGCGGCCGCAGACGAGTCCGACTCTGGAGGGTACCTCGATCCGGACGACGTCGTCTTCGGATTTGAGGTTGCCGGAACCACATATGCCGTGCCTCGATGGATTCTATTCCCACACGAGATGCTGAACGCAACCGTGGAAGGCGTTCCGTTGACGCTGACGTACTGTACGCTTTGCAATGCACCGATCTGTTACGACCGCCGCGTCGGCGATCGAACGCTTACATTCGGTAGCACAGGGATGCTACTCAGCGGCAACAAGGTCATGTTCGACGAGGAGACCGAGAGCCTCTGGAGCCAGCACCGCGGAACGGCAATCGCTGGCGAGTTCCTCGCCGACGGTACAGAACTCGATTTTAAACCGGTCACGCAGACGACATGGGAGGCATGGCGCGACTCCTACCCTGACTCGCTTGCGCTGTCACTCGACACGGGGTACGACTACGACTATCGACACTACGAGGGCAACGTCGGATTCTTCCGTCACTACTGGAACGACCCCGACGCCATCCAACCCGGAGTGCAAACCGACGATGGCGAACTGCCCGAAAAGGAGTCGGTGTACGGTGTGACCGTGGACGACGGAGCCGCCGTCCATGTCTATCCCCTCGACGCAATTCCCGACGACGGTGTTCTCATGGACGAAATAGCCGGTTGCGACGTCGTGGTTCTCGGCGATGTCGTCGGTGATATCGCGGTTTACGAGTCCCCACCAACACCCGTCGAGCGCGACGTTGACGAAATCGTCGATACGAACGGGACCCGTTGGCGAATCAGCCCCGAACGTCTCCATTCGAAACGGGGTGAGCGCGATCGAATTCCCGGGCGGCACGGCCTGTTCTTCGCCTTCCGGACGCAGTACGAGCGCGTCGAAGTCCGTCCGTGATTTCCCTCGACAAGTGATCGAGGACTCGACCGTCCATCAGTACTTGGCACCGCTCGCGATCGGCGGTCCGGATCGCAATCCGTAGGGGCCGTGTCGAGCCTCTCATCCGCAGGCACCCACTAGTCAGGAGTCTTCGCCGCAAGCCATTTTTTCGTCTTGGGGATCGGACTATCATCCTGGAGAAACTCGAGGGTCTGTCCGGCAGCGTTTTTGTTCCACTCCACCGCTGTCTCGCGCTGTGCCGCCTATGCCACGATATCCGCTTTCGCGACCACTTCCTTCGATTGAACCGCGACCGTGATGGTGGTTTCAGTGAAATGTAGACAGTCGGTGAAGTTAGGTCGCTGGATAGTCATTTGGACGACCATGCAAGAGGAATTCGAGGGGATGACCCCGACGATTGCCGAGAGCGCGTTCGTTTCGAAGATGGCCTACCTCGTCGGCGAGGTATTTGTCGCCGACCGAGCTAGCCTCTGGCCCTTCGTCTGCTTACGCGGTGACCGTGCTCCCGTCCACGTCGGAAAAGAGACGAACGTCCAAGAGTTCACGATGCTCCACGGAGCGGAGTTGGGAGACGAGGTCACGGTTGGTCACGATGCGGTCATTGATTTCGCGACGGTTCAGAACCATGCGCTCGTAGGGATGCAAAGCGCCATTCTTCGCGGGGCGATTGTGGAATCCAACTGCATCGTCGCTGCGAACACCGTCGTTTTGCAGGATCAAGTCATCCCTGAGGGACACATGGCGTATGGGACACCCGCAGAAACGAAGCCGCTTACTGAAGATCAGTTGGAACAAATATATCGGACTCATGAACATTACGTGAATCTCAGTCGGCGGTTCAAATCGTGATTGACAGTCAATTCGACGATTTCCGACAAGATGACGTTCACTCTCGTACCGATGAGAATCCCCAAACTACCGTAGTACGTCGCGAAAAGTAACCGAGAACGAGACCGGTATTGCATCCGACAAACGAGAAAGTGCGATTAGGGAAATGTATCTGCTCTTCGGATACCCTCGCCTCGTCACAGTCCTGACGACCGGGAAGGGGGTGGATTTACAAGGTCGCGACATCGAATGAGATCATGGTGCCAGAAACGGACATCGAAGCGGCCGTTGAGCAGCATGACGACCTCCCAGGCGCTGACGATGTGTACGATCACGATGAAGAGATTCCCATCACCGAACTTTTCGACGCCGCGTTCGTACAGACCCACACCGAGTTCGAATTGTTCGACGAATTAGTCGCAGCAAGTCCCAGTGATGCCGATTCCGCCGACGAACTCGAAACGATCCCCCATAGGGCATGGGACGAGTTCGTCGCCCAAACGACCGACTTCGAGGACGAAAAAGCGCTAGTAATGGCTGCCCGAGATCACTGGGTCGCCAAGAAATTAGATCTGGCCTGAACTGGGTACTCTTTTCGCCGTATCTTCGTCGACGTGCCTATTGGCTCACTGGCTGGAGCGTGAGAAAAAGCAGTCGCCAAACGGAGTTCAGTAGTTCCCGGTTGAGACGATTGGCGGGGTGCCGTGAGGACCGTACGGCGCATCGTCAAGCCACTCGCCAGCGGTTTCGAAGTGATCCGCCAGCGCGGCAGCTGCTTCCTTCCGCAATATCGTCACAGGGTTGCCGCCTTGGAGATACTCCAGCGCCTGACCGGCCGCGTTGAGATTGAACTCGGCGGCCTTTTCGCGGCGAGCCGCGTACAGCTCTATCTCGTCGCGGATGACGGCGTCGGTTTGGGCGTTGATCGCGGCCGCGATAGCCGAGGCCGCCTCATCCGCATCGGCAATACCGGAGTTCATACCGCGAGCGCCAAATGGCGCTAGCAGATGGGCCGCTTCTCCGGCTAGTAACACACGACGGTGTTCGTCCACGAAGGTATCCGCCATCACCTGGAGGAAGTAATAGCTCGAGACCCACTGCAGGTTATCCTCATAGCGCTCGCCCATGATATCGCGGACGAACTCACGCATCCGCTCGTCGCTGCTGAGTTCATCGGGGTCGTCGCCCTCAATACACTGGATGTCGAGCCGCCAGCCGCCGGTGAACGGGACGAGCAGCACGTTCCGACCGTCGGCCTCTGGGGCATCGTAGTGGAACACTCGCTCGAGTGGTAGCGGGTCATCGCCGACCTCTCCGACGTCTGCAATGATGAATGCATTCTCAGATTGATCTCCTTCAAAGTTCGCGCCGATCTCCTTGCGGACGGTCGATCCACCACCATCGGCACCGACCAAGAATTCGCCTACCCACTCGCGACCGTCAGCCGTTTCCACATGGACGCCAGTGGGAGATGTTTCCAATGTATCGACCTCGGCGTCCCAGTGAATATCGATCCCGGCCTCGTCCAGCGCGTCATGCATGTACTCTTCGGTCACGACTTGCGGGATGCTGGTGAAGTGAGGGATATCGCCTGAGCCGCCGGGCGAATCGTACGTCCGATCGAACACTTCCTTCCCTCTGAAAAGCGTTCGTCGCGTCGGCCAGACGAGCCCCTCGTCGACGAGGTCGGTGCCGAGCCCTGGATGAATTCGCTCGAGCGTCCGGAGCGTTGAGCCATGAACATAGATGGCGCGACTTCCGGATCGGTCGCGATCTTCAGACTCAGCCTCGAGGATTGTCGCCTCCACTCCGCGCGCGTGCAATGCTAATGCCGTTGTCATCCCAACCGGGCCAGCACCGGCTATCAGTACAGGCTCTCCTGTCGTATCGCCGCTCATAGGCGTATCGTTGGAGTAAATCGTGATAACAGTTGTGGTCATATCATCCACTCGGATCTGCCATTTATCGGTGAACCGTCTCGGGATTCAACCCCGAGTCACTCGACCTGCTCCGCCTATAGAAGTTCCTTCGCACAATAGCCTGTGAACGTGATTTCAGGTTCGTCTAGATCAACACAATTTGGATTTACTTCGTTCAAGCTACAAGCACTCAGCCATACATATAATATGTTTTATGATTCAATACGGGAGAACTTAAATTGTCTAAACTGGTTACTTGGCCGGTGATTTTATTACCTATGAAAAATACGGTCGAATCATGTTTGGTAGCTCCGCGTGGGAGAATGACGAGCATACGTCCGGCGATAGCGCTGAAGCAGACACGGAGACTATTAAGGATGTTAGTCTGATAAAAAAACGTCCGAAGCCAGTGTTGAAATTCATATTTGCGTTCGGCATCGGTTCGTTCTTCTTTCTGTTCCCGATACAGTGGAATGGTCAAACTACGATTCCGCTCGACGTGGTAGTCAGCATCATTCTGGAATCATTCCCAACCCTCATCGAGTACTTTACGTTCGGTTTGATACTTACTGGCGGTGTCCTGACAACCGTCTCAATGGCCAACTATCATGGAATCCTGTCCGTTGACGAAGGAACAGCCAATCGATTCGAGTTGAATTACTGGCGGACGTCGAATATTTTTTGGGTATTTCGAATTATCGGAATTTTCCTCGCGCTACCTATCCTTATCGGGAGTGGTCCCGAATGGCTACTCAGCGAGAAGACATCAGGTGTTGTCTGGGGAGGTCTCCTGTTGACGATTGCACTTGTGATTCCAATCGGCGCAGTGTTCGTCAACTTACTCGCCGAACTCGGCGGACTGCAATTCGTCGGCACGCTCTCCCAGCCGGTGATGAGGCCGGTATTCAATTTGCCCGGCCGTGCAGCGCTTGACAGCGCGGCGTCGTGGCTCGGCTCGTTCAGTATCGGCTACTACCTCACGCGAAACGTGTTCGACCGTGGCGGATACAACAAACGAGAGGTCTTCGTCATTTGCACCTGCTTCGCTACCGCGAACTTAGGCACGATTGGAGCGATCGCCGCTGTACTTGAGATTCTTCATGTCTTCCCGATCGTCGTCCTCCTGTACCTGCTCAGCGTGATTTTTACGGCGATCATTCTCGTTCGAGTCCCACCGCTTTCGACCGTCCCCGATGAATTCGTTGCGGAACCTGATCCGGAACCGGAGTTCAACGGACCTGTCGTTGACTACTTCCGATTTGCGTTCAACGAGGCTGTCAGAACTGCCGAAGAAGGCGCCTCAATACCACGATCTGCGATAGAAGGCCTCATTGACGGGCTGAAACTGACCGGAATGATGGTTGGTACGATTCTCACGATTGGGATGACTGCTGTGATTATCAACGAGTATACGTCGGTATTTGAGGTACTGGCGACACCACTTGTTCCCGTTCTATCAGCGTTTGGTATTCCTGACCCACAGATGGCCGCTACGTCGCTGATCCTCGGTGGTGCGGAGATGTTCATTGGCGCCACGTTTGCCGTCGGAACTGACCTGATTACGAGGGTCTACGTCGTAATTGTGGTAAGTGCGCAAGCGATCTTCTTCGCCGCATCGGCTCCGATGATGGTGGATATGTTCGACGATATCCCAATTCGATTCCGGGATCTCTTCGTCTTATTCGTGATGCGGACTGCTCTTCTCATCCCAATCACTGCAGCTCTCGTCCATGCTGCAGTGTTCGTCGGACTCTTGTGATCCAAACGTGAATGACTCTCAGTTCGGTTTGAGCGTGATCTGAGTTAACTGTACGAGCAGTTAGTCGAGTACAGGAAATATCAGTGACGATTGGTTATTTGACGACAGGAACGAACGGCACTCTGCGTCGCTTATGCCGTGAAAATCGCGACAAACAAACATCGTCGGTATACAGTCGGTAACAGCGTAAAGAATCTGTTTCTTTAATCTATTCGCTTGCAGAGCAGAACAGCACCGGCAGCTCCGAACGGAGTGTAACTTGCTGTGCAATGCTACCGAAAAGTGCTTTCCCGGTCGGAGATCGTTTTCGACCGGCGATGCTAATCATGTCGGCTTCGACGTCAACAACTGTATCGAGGATGTTCTGTACGGCATCGCCGCTTGACTGGATTACCTCCACGTCGAATCCTGCTTCCACAAGTGTCTCGGTTGCATAGGTGACAGATTTGAGATTACTGGCGTCTAAGTCGTTCCCATCGGCACGAAAGACGTGATAGACGAAAATTCGAACCTCATCCGTCTCAAGCGGCAGCGTAGTGATCGACGCTACCTGATCCGATACCCGTTCGACGTCAGTGTCGGCGCATAGTAGTATCGTTGTCATTGGTCGTCAAGTTGACGTTCGTATACGAACTCCATTATCGACCGATCGGCTCGTTTGGTCGACAGGAGCAGTACGCTGAACGTCGTTCATATACATGGTACCAACAGGTTTCAGCCATATAGTAGTTCGCATCGTGTGCCACCACATCGCCGAGAGTTATCTAAAAAATAATAGGTGGACAAAGTCTCGCTCAAACGAACCCCAACCTATCGTCGCGAACATTCACTACGACGTCAATATCGCAAATTCATTCCTCCAAGCTAAGTTGGTTTGCAACATGAAGTCGTCCTACACGAACACGCTAACTACTAACCCAAGCAGTTATCGTGACGATTTAGTGGAGCATCAGGTGCTCGCAGCCAATTGGGACAATCCAAATTTATGACAATCATATTTACTCCCCATGTAATGAATAATAATAATGGTCGCAACTCTGTCGAACGCTTTATTGTCGTGAAACGTGTGACGAACTATTTGAGTGCTTATCCGAGGATGACTACGAACTTTAATTCCGTACTCAACGCGAGAGACGATACCACCGATCAACGGGCTACGCACGATTTTGTCTCAGACGATGTAAATCGACCAGCACTCGTGAACGATATTCGCGAACGCATAGACGGTGACGCTCGGTTCGATACCTACACGCGGCAACTGTATGCGACCGATGCGAGTGCGTACAAGGTAACACCAATCGGCGTCGTTTTCCCAAAGTCGACCAATGACGTCGCCATGACCGTCACATACTGTGCAAAGCGCGAGATTCCGATTCTTCCGCGCGGCGGTGGGACGAGCCTCGCAGGACAGGCCGTCAACGAAGCCGTCGTGCTCGATTTCACTCGTTATATGGGCGGAATCAAAACAATCAAACCCGACAAACAGCTGGCCCGTGTTGAAGCGGGAACGGTTCTCGGCAAGCTGAACGAGGCACTCGCGCCATACGACTTGAAGTTCGCACCCGACCCGGCCGCTAGCAACCGGAGCGTAATTGGCGGTGCGATCGGAAACAATTCGTCGGGCGCACACTCGCTCGTCTATGGCAAGACCGATGCCTACGTCGAGGAATGTGAGGTCGTATTGGCCGACGGAACGGTCGCCACGCTCGGCGAGATAGCCGTCGAGGAACTCCGAGAATCTGCGGATTCTGACGGATCTCTTCTCGAGCAGGTGTACGCGGAAGTCGTTCGAATCATCGACAGCGAGAGCGAGAAAGTGCGAGACCGCTTCCCCGATATGAAACGCAACGTTTCGGGTTACAACTTCGACGTGCTCGTCGAGGAAGCCGAAACGGGAATGGTCAATCTCGCTCGCTTGCTCGCGGGAAGCGAAGGCACTCTCGCCGTCGTCACCGAAGCCGAAGTTTCACTTGAACCGGTTCCGGAGACGAAGGCGGTCTCGCTACTATTCTATGAGACCGTCCTTGACGCCGTGACCGACGTCCAGCACGTGCTCGAACACGACCCTGACGCGGTCGAACTTATCGATGACGTACTCCTCGGACTGGCACGGGAGACGACAGAGTTCGAAGAAGCGGCGTCTCTCGCCCCGAACGAGGCCGAAGCGGGGCTGCTCGTCGAGTTCTACGCCGATGATGACGATCACGGCCGCGAGCAGACTGCCGACCTCCTCGCAGACAGAATTCCAGGAACCGACACAGAAGTGATGCCGTCCGACGATCGACCAGCTATCGACGAGACGATCGCATTCGCTGGATTAGAGGCTCATGACGAGGACGAGCGCGAGATGTTCTGGACACTCCGAAAGGCTGGCTTGCCAATCCTCCTTTCCCGTACATCTGACGAGAAGCATATCAGCTTCATCGAAGACTGTGCGATTCCGCCGGAACATCTCCCAGAATTCGTCGAGCGGTTCCAATCGCTGCTCACCGAGATGGGGCGCGACGTCGATGCGGCGTTTTACGCTCATGCTGGCCCTGGTGTCCTGCACGTTCGCCCGCTCGTGAACACGAAAGCCGCCTCCGACCGCGAGGAGATGATCGAAATCGCCGACAGGGTGACTGATATGGTCGTGGAGTTCGGTGGTAGCGTCTCCGGCGAGCACGGCGACGGCCGGGCTCGCACCCAATGGAACCGAAAACTCTACGGTGACGACCTCTGGCAAGCCTTCCGCGACCTGAAGACCGCGTTTGATCCGGACTGGTTGCTTAATCCGGGGAACGTCTGCGGCGACCACGATCTGACCGAGCATCTCCGGTACGATGACGAATATGTCCATGACGCTGGGTTTGACCCATCGCTGAACTGGGACAATGAGAACGGTATGCAAGGGATGGTCGAACTCTGTCATGGCTGCGGCGGCTGTCGTGGCTCACAGGAAACCACTGGCGGTGTGATGTGTCCGACCTATAGAGCCGCAGACGAGGAAATCACGGCAACTCGCGGTCGAGCGAACCTCCTCAGACAAGCAATGAGCGGCGACCTTCCCGACGACCCCACCAATGACGAGTTCGTCACAAAGGTACTCGACCTCTGTATCGGATGTAAGGGCTGCAAGCGAGACTGCCCAAGCGGCGTTGACGTCGCGAAGCTCAAAACCGAAGTCATGCACGAGCGACACCAAGAACACGGGCCAAGCCTCCGCGATAAGCTCTTCGCCAACTTCGATATTCTAGCGTCAATCGGAAGCACATTAGCACCGGTGTCGAATCTTGTGCAATCACTTCCGGGATCGGGTACGATCGCTGAAAAGACAGTTGGGATCGCGAGAGAGCGGTCGCTCCCAGAGTTCCATCGTGAGACGCTCCAGGACTGGTTCGACGCACGAGGTGGATCGCGTGTCCTAGAGGGAGACGCCAGGCGGAAGGCCGTCCTCTTTGCGGACACATATACCAATTTCAGTCACCCCGAAGTCGGCAAAGCAGCGGTGCGCGTCCTCGAAGCAGCAGGAGTCCACGTCGACGTGGCCAACCGAACCGACAGCGGCCGTCCGGCGCTCTCGAAGGGGTTCGTCGATGCTGCTCGTGATACTATCGAGAAGAACGTGGCAGAACTTGAACCGCGCATTTGCGATGGCTGGGATATCGTCGTCGCTGAACCGTCTGACGCAGTGATGTTCCAGTCCGATGCACTCGACCTGTGCTCTAGCAAGGCGATCGAATTGGTCGCCGCGAACTCGTATGGCCTCTGTGAGTATCTGGACGCGTTCCGACTCGACGAGAACGTGGCGTGGGAATCACCTGCCGACTCGCTCGTCTACCATGGCCACTGCCACCAAAAGGCGGAGAAGAAAGACCATCACGCGGTCGGCGTCCTCCGTCGGGCCGGTTATACCGTTGATCCGCTTGACTCGGGGTGCTGCGGCATGGCTGGAACGTTCGGGTATGAGGCGGAGCACTACTCGCTAAGTCGTTCAATCGGCGAAATTCTGTTCAGTCAAATTGAATCGAGCGATGCCACGGTCGTCACCGCGCCAGGTACGTCCTGTCGAACCCAGCTTGGCGATAGTTCGATCGATCCTATCCCCTCCGATAGTTCACTCGCAGGCACATCGCTCGATAGCGACGAACCCCCGACACCAATAGAACTGCTCGCGTACGCACTTCCACGGTGATCGCTCTGTGATTCATCACGAGAACGGTCGACTGGCTATCGGGCGGGTAGTCCAGTATCATTTGATGAGACAAGTGTCAGGAGACCAACGCTCGATGAATACGGTGGCGCGGAGAGCAGTACGGCAAAACCCGGAAACTTAAGATACAACGTTCGGTTTAACCCAGTATGGGCGTGTCAACTCTCTTCGACCCAGACGGCATCGCCGTCATCGGAGCATCGAAAACACCGGGGAAGCTTGGGAACGACGCGATGTCAAACATCGAAGTGTACGATACCGAGATTTACCCCGTAAATCCGTCGAGTTCGGGGACCGTTTTCGGATACGAATTCGTCGACTCGGTCCAAGAAACGGACGCGGACTTAGCCTTCTGTTGTGTCCCTGGACCGTTGCAGCCAGAGGTGCTTGAAGAATGTGGCGAAGCAGGCGTCGATGCTGCCGTGATCTTTGCTGGTGGATTTGCCGAAGCCGGCGATGAGGGGAAAGAACTCCAAGAGGCAGTCGCGACGATCGCAGACGAGTACGATATTACGGTTCTCGGACCGAATACGGCTGGATATGCGATCCCACACAACGATCTTTATGGATCGTTTGTCCCACGCATCCGTGATGTCAACTCCGGGAATATCGGACTCGTTACGCAGAGTGCTGGCGTCGGCATTACCATGTCGTTTCAACTCACTCGTGAAGGATACGGTGTCTCAGCGATGTTCGGTCTTGGAAATCGGATGAATACGGAATTCGCCGACGTTATCCCGCTGCTCGACGCAGATCCGAGGACTGATGCAATCGTTATGCATGTTGAAGGGACGGAGGACGTTGATGCACTTCTTGATGCCTGTCAAAGCTCAGAGACCCCAATTGTCGCATACAAAGTCGGCAAGCATGACATCGCGGATCTCGCCCAAGCACACACGGCAGCTCCAGCACAGGAGAACGCAATTTATGAGGATGGATTCAATCATCCCGGTTTGGTCACCGTGTCTTCGACTACTGAGCTGATCGATGCTGGTAGAGTCTTGGCCGACTCGCCGACACCGAATGGAACAAACGTGGGAATTGTGACGGCTCAGGCCGGCCCCGGGATCATCATCACGGATTACCTCAAAGGTACAGATGCCACCTTCCCGAATCTGACCAATGAAACACGAGAACGGTTAGATGACATCCTTCCCGGAATCACGTATACGGAGAACCCTGTCGATACGGGTCGACCGATGCCGGAGTTTGGGGAGGTTGTCGACACAGTTACACGTGATGACCGAATCGATATCGTCCTTGTCTACGAGATATACGAAGATTCATTGGGCTACCCAGTTGATGAACTGTCGAAACTTTCAACAGAGGTTGACAAGCCGATTCTTTTTACCGTTGCTGGCCCCGATCACGCGCTTGAGGACGAACGACGAGAGATGGAGAATCTTGGAATACCGACGTTCAACACGCCTGAACGTGGGGCACAGGCTGTCGGAGCACTAATCGACTCAACCACAAAATCTGATTAGTGCAACTGCGACGTGAGCAGATCGTGAAACCGAAATGAAACGTATCGATCTGCTCAGAATGACGCTTGGATGATCTCGAGATGAATTTCATACTTGTTCTAACCAGTTTCAGGTACGTATGTACGCATTTAGCAAAATATTGGTGGGTTAATTGTTTGTGGGATTTCCAACTATTTCTCCTTACACTAATTTTGCGAGATACTCGCAATTAGGATCCGGCATGAGTACAGGAGTAAGTCTTCTACTGACTGGCTGTTCTACCAGGTCATTCGCTTATAAACTATGGCTTTACAGAGCTAGTATTGTAACATATCATCGGGTAAAATCGATAACCAGTAGAGTCAGCAAGAAGCAGCAATGACAGTATTGGGAGTATAATACCCCCACTCGTGGATGAGCAGCCTTCAACGGATGACTGAATCTTCATTTGCGATATAATCGAAATACCGATCCACTAATCAACACCATCAATCATGGTATACTACTAGGGTTTTACTGAACCCCTGTTCGTGGAGTTATTGATTCGTCTATCCTCATCCTCCACAATCCGACAATTCGGACGACTGCATTTATTGAAGGCAAATGGATGAGAGAAGTGATTGCGAAATAATCGCAAATTACAAGTAGACTTTGCAACTATTGCTGTATATGTCTGGTGATCCTATACCACTCAAAACAGTTCATAGGGCGTTCGAGATTATCGAGATACTCTGGGAACAAACCAGTGCTACTACATCCGAGCTTGCGGAACAGGTGGACATCCCAGAAAGCACCATCTATGACTATCTTCAAACTCTACAGTTGATAGGATACGTTACACGGACACAAGGTGAATATCGACTGAGTTACAAACCACTTACTATTGGAGGGCGGGTCAAGTATCGGAGTCGCTTGTTTAGAGTTGCACAAAGCGAACTCCAGCAGGTAGTTACAGCGACTGGAGAAGTGGCAGACATCAATATCGAAGATAATGGACAGGCAGTTATTCTCCACTATGAACGCGGAGATCAAGCGTTGGATCTTGGGATGTATCCTGGCATGCGGACACCGCTTCATACGCACGCTTCTGGAAAAGCTATCCTGGCACATCTTTCCGAAGCACGCGTTAACGAAATCATTGATAGACATGGATTGAAGTCAATGACTGATCAGACAGTCACTAATATTGACACCCTAAAGGATGAGCTAGAACGAATCCGGGAAAAAGGATATGCGGTCGACTGGGACCAGCAAGTCACCGGCATGGGCATTATTGCTGCTCCAATTCTTGTTAATGATGATATTTTAGGTGCTGTCGGCATAATTGCGCCAAGCGATCGTGTACGAGACGAATCATATCAGAGTCAGCTGCAACAAAGAATTCGTGAAGCATCAAGTTCGATCTCGGTAAATTATCAATATGGTCAATAATTTATAAAATAGCATTGTCTAGTTTGACTCCTTGTCGACAGATGTCAGATCGTTGAATAATTGATACAGTGGCTGCGGATTACAATAATGCACAAGTTGTTCAATCCATCATTGCTATTCGGCTGAGTACCGACTTGTGACAAATGGGACAATCAATCTGCACTTTGAGCGCGTGAGACCACCTTTTGGACAGAATACTCCATTTATAGTTGGGTTGGCCGATCAATCGAATTCCAAAGATTTCTGTTCGATAACCGTAGCCATAAACGAGAAACACAATGCCATAAAGATAGTGTTTCTGGGCTAGATCGGCCAGAAACGTATCTGCCGACTCAGTACTGTGCCAATCAGATACTTTGATGTCGAGAAGTAGTTTTGTTTCAACGTATATTGGAGAGTATACACAATACCATCCGCCATTGACTTTGACAGCGGTCTCATCGACCGCGACCTGCTCGCTTCTCAAGCTGGCTAAATTAGACAGTACCCTGCGTACAAATTTCTCACTGAAACGGTTGAGTAACTTTCACACATAGTTTCTTGGAAACCCCCGTCCCCTGTCCACTTTCGCTTACGGATTTAGGCGGAAGATATTAGTCTCCTCTGCTAAATACCGAGCGTTGACTGAGTAATTTAATGAAAAGTTTGAACAGACACAAACATGTTGACAACGTGGGTGCAGCGAGTCGAGGAACGCTCCCCAGTATCTGACAACGTGAAAATTAGCGGGCAGTTCAACTGAATTTTGCTGCGAACGCGTTGATCCGCCAGCAGCTATTTTCCGTGTGATCTCGTAATGGAACAACAATGTACGACCAAATACTGATCCCAACAGACGGGAGCGATGGGACAAAGACTGCAGTTAAACAGGCAATCACACATGCTCAAACCTATGATGCGGAGTTACATGTTCTGCATGTGATTGACCAGTCAGCAGTCGAGATCACTGCACCACCAACAATTGAGGGTATTTCGGCGGATGTCGTTCATGAGCAGCTTGATGAGCAAGGACAGTCGCTTATAAACGAGGTCACAGAAGAAGCGAACAAATCCGGTGTTTCCACAACAACAGAAATTGTCGAATATGGCCGTCCTCACGAAGAGATTCAGTCGTATGCAGCCGAGCAGGACATCGATCTTATCGTCATCGGTACGCACGGCCGATCTGGGCTCAATCGGCAACTCCTCGGAAGCGTTGCTGAAAAAGTTATTCGGACCGCAGAGGTTCCGATACTGGCTGTGCAGCTTGATGAATAATCGACTGGAGAATAGCTGCTGTGGATGGACGGTATTTGTGCTTTGTAGAGAGGCAAGTAGGTCGATTCCACTGCCCCTTAGATCTAAGGAGCAGTGAGTACCACCGCATTCGAATTCATACAGGCTTCAATTTGTGATACCACGTGGAAAAGACGAATGACGTATCTTCCCCGAGAATATGACAGGCTCAATGAATCACACCCCATTATTCCGCTAGTAATTCTCTGCACGTTAGAAGTTGCACCCGATGATGTAGTGTTCCCCAACGCATCACGCTCGAGAGCCGTCACATGTTCAGGTAGCTCCTCGCAAAACGTGATTTTCGCTTTGTAGGCATTTGAACTCCTTGCGTCATCGCATCCTCCTGAGCCGAATAACTGATTATCAGGATGCGCATCACTTTTGTCGTCGGTGATCACGATAGACAGGCGATTCTCAGATTCTTTGTACTTGGCACTCTCTACTGTTGCTACTTTACAAGTCCTCGATCCTACGAAGAGACGGCCAGTTATGAGCACTTGCTTCTTTTCGGCATTGAAGCTCACGGTCGGTGGTTTCTCTGGATCTCCCTAATGTTCCCTTGTCTCTGAGAATCTGAGACGACGTATATGTGATCACGCTACTACTCGACACGGGAGACGAGGTTTTGCTTCGTCCCTTACTGAGGCACCCACGAGTTGTGAAGGAGATCCCAGCTGTGAGAAGTGAAAGGACAGCTCAGCGTTTCATACTTTAATATTCATAGAATAGGGATAAGCTTCTCGATGAGTGAAATATTTTTTTAGATATGATTCCAGTAGATAATTTGGCGTGGTTTTGTGGAGTTACATAGCAATAACGCGATTTTGGATTATAATTCACGCTGAGAGAAATCACTACTCAATCGTGGTATGATATTCTAATAGATTGCCAAAATACCATTACAGCGAGGAGAATATATCAGAATATGATTAGTTCTCAAAAAACGATTGTTGCTCGAGGTTTTAGTTAATGATAAATAAGAGAACTCAATCTAGAACTCCCACAAATGATTTTTGTTTTTGAAGAGCGGTTGATCTGCACTACAAAATGCACACCGATTGATCTGGGAATCCCGAGATGTGTCTACTTCCGCTTGACCTTTTAGTAACAATAGATCGAGATCCGTTCTCAAGAGAGAAGTTATCTCTCAAAAACACCCATCAGATGCAGTATAATCACTCCGAGTCCAATCAAGGCAAACCAAATGAACGCATCAAGGCCAAAGAGATCTGGAAGTGGCGACCCACTGAGCTGAATCACGACTGCAGAAAGTAAGATCGACACGATACCAATCACAATGCCACGGAGACGGCGATGTTCAGTACTCATTGTTCCTATAATTCTTCCCAAGCTATATTATTTCCCTGTGTGTATTGCACTACGAACTGCACCGTGATCGAGAGAAGGGTACCGGGGGCGGTCTACTCCTGCTTATGAGGTTAGGGAGTAAAAATCGGATTCCTGCTGATTAGAGAGCGTGTATCTCTCTCCCTCTGTTTTCGGATGGTTGGCATGTTTACGTCGGTATAAAAATACGACGAGGCTGATTGCGACGCGACCACCGTCCATTTTGTGTTATTTGCTGAATTCAGTCAGTTCTTGGTTGAGTTTCTCTTTTTCCTCATAGAAGAGGGCATGACTACTCTCTTCGAAGGGAACGAGTTCTGAGTTTTCGATTCCGTCGTGGAGCTTCTCTGCTGTTAGCTCGAACGGACAGGCCTCGTCGTGAACGCCGTGACAGATGAGTGTCGGAACAGAGATGTCCGCGAGGTCGGACCGAAGATCTATTTCGCCGACTGCTTCGATAGAATCGGCCATGGCTTGCGGCGACGATTCCATGCTCATATTCTGGAGCCAATCTTTCAGCTCGGGGCTCGGTGCAGAGTGAAACATCGAGTCGCCGAAGTCACTACTTACCTTCGCCCGGTCCTCATAGCATCCCTGGGCAAGGTCCATGAAGGCGGCTTCATCGATGCCTTCCGGAAAGTCCGGTTTTTTGGCTAGAACAGGACTCGCAGCACCAAGCAGCGCCAATTTTGCCACGTGTTCCTCGTTATGTCGGCTCATATACCGGGTGACGACCCCACCGCCCATCGAAAAACCTGCGAGTGTCACATCCTCGACGTCGAGTTCGTCGAGAACTGCTTTGAGATCGTCAGCGAACATGTCGAAGTCGTATTCGCTCCACGGTTTACTTGACTGTCCGTAGCCACGGAGATCGATACCGATACACCGGATGTCCTCCCTCGGAAGTTGGATGTACTGATATTCGAACATCCTGTGGCTCAGTGGCCACCCGTGTACGAACACGACCGGAGTACCTGATCCCCAATCCTGAACGAACAAGTCCACCCCTTCCTCGACTTCAATTCGGGTCATGCTGACTAATATCTGGTCAACTGACGAGTATATATGTACTTTGGCAATGTTTATGACTAATTGACTGGCTTCTTTCCACAGAGAACATATATCTAGTTAATTGCGGTTGAAATTCCGCGTCTTAGGAGTACACGGGGGGTTGAACAATCAGTTTGCACTTAGAAGTGCTTCCAGCCACTCTCAACATGGAAGGGGGGTGCGAAATACGCCCTTCGAATTGCGCACTGATTTACTCGAGGGTATCGGGGGTTGAGCAACTTCCACTTAATAAATCATCGGCGTTGAATTAGACCTATTAAATACGTAGGTTGAAGAGGTGAGGTCTGATTGTATCACTGCCAGTTGTTGCACTATGGTACACTGCGGCCATCGTGTGGCGAAAAGATTGTTAACAGCAGTGAGGCTTGTGTTCCTCAATGAACGTCAGCCGCAGGTGGTCGTCGCTCAGAAACTCTATCGGCATCGCCATGTAGACCTCAGATTGCTGGACTGCCGAGAGGAGGGCCGTAAGGGACTCGTTCATCTCACAGTGAAGGTACACAAGGCCGTCTTCCTGGTTGGGGATATCGTAATGGAGAATGTTCGGGTTTCCTTGGAAACCCGGACGTTCGTGATCGTGGTCATTAAACCTCCCTTCTATCACTCAGTATTTTAATAATTATATTATCTACAATATACAATATCGGAGTAAGTGATAGGGGCCAGGTACGCCGTCAGCCAGCCGATATATCCATAAAATTTCGCTCGATACGAGCGATTTATGCCGAAAACCGCGAGAATCCGTTTATCTCCCTGAATAAGTATGTGGTTGTGTAGAGTCGGACGGCGACGCCCGTTAGGACGTTCACCGTCCGCTTATCATTGTGTTTGGTTAAGGCTGAAAGGCGAGGATAAGCAAATTTCGACTGGTCCAATGGCTGAAATCGTCCGCCTCAGCGGCCGTAGTGACTGTATTAAGTTTAGTAGAGAAGAGCAGACTCCGAGCAAGTTAATGAAGTTCGGTATTCGGTCCTGTCTTGCCAAATTATCGATTTAAAACACAATATATAGGGATGAGACAAAATTGGTTATTAGAATATAATTAGCAGTTGATCGTTATTCGTACCGAATGGTGTCAACGACGCCACGAAGGTAGCCGACAGTGAACCCACGTGCACGATGACGCCAATCGTCGTCTCCTTCTATCTTTGGGACATGGTCAGGAATGATTGCACCCTCAAAACCAACGTCGTCGAGGGTCTTGATCACTTCGACGGTGTTAAAATTACCTTCGTCGACGAAGGTCTCGTGGAACTTCGGGACAGTGCCGACGACATCACGGAAGTGAATGAATACGATTTGGTCGCGTTCAGCGAACCGGCGTACCACTTCGTTGGCGTTCTCCCCCATCTGAGAGAAACAACCCAGACAAAGCTTCAAACCGTGGTTATCGCTCGGAACAAGGTTCATAGCCCGTTCGAAATTTTCGACATTACGGAACAAGCGCGGGATGCCACCCATCGACTCAAATACCGGTGGATCGACTGGATGGAGCGCCATTTGGATCCCCGCCTCTTCGGTGACAGGGATTACTTCTTCTAAGAACGCTTCGTAGTTGGCCCAGAATTCCTCTTCTTCGTACGTTCGGTCAAGAGCCGGTGCAAGCGCGTCAGGATTATCGATTTCGTTGAGGTCGAACGCAGTCCCTGCCGCACCACCGCGCAGTTCAACCGGGGTGGTTCGCATTGGAACCACTCCTCGAGGGTTCCACTGGTAACCTAAGATGGGAATTTTTACTTCACCAAGATTATGAATTAATCGCTGTATTTGCTCGAGGGCTTCCTTTTTGCCTTCACGTCCAAACATGATATCGCCGTACAGAGAGTACGGAAGTGACTGAATTCCAGTGAGGGACAATCCGTGGGATTCGACTCGCTCACGAGCGGCCTCCAATTCTTCGACCGAGGGAATGGAATTGCGGCCTACGGCGACTGTATTTGCACCGTCTCGGTCATTGAACTCGTCTGGCTCTTCCTCCGTGTCGACGTGGTCGACGAAAATGTCCGTTGCGCCTAATTGGCGGATGTACCGGAGTCGGGATTCTGAAAGCGAACGCGTTCGAACACCGACTCGAATGTCACTGTCGGTAGCGGCACTGACGCGGGGAGAGCCTGCAACCATACGTGTAGTATCCAGTGGAGGGGGCATAAAAATCCAGGGTCCAGCCGGTACCGTCCGCTTCGTCACCAATCTACGGTAGAGTGGCAGTATTTGCTGAATGGTGGCACGAAGCCCTCTTCCCTAGCAAGTGTCCTTGATACGTGCAGGAGAATACAGCGATAATAACAATCACGTGGCGTATGATCTTAGTTGAACCTACCGATGACATGGCCTGCAGGATTGTAGAACCACACGAAAGATACAACGGTACTGTCTCCTCTTGTGTAAAGAAATCAAACAGAACGCCAGCACCGTCGCCGCAGCCAGTGGAGAACTCTTCATCATTTGTGGGAATACTGGTGAATGCGTAGTATTGACCGATGAGGTGCAGTCGCGACGCGCTCCATCAGCGTCCGTTCATCGGTCGTCGCTCGGAACTCGGAGCCGTTTTCGAGTTTTTCGCCCGCGAGCGGGGGTCTTGACGAACCCGGGAGCGACCGCGTTGACGCGAATCTCCGGAGCCAAATCTGCGGTGGCAGCGCGCGTGAGGCTGTTGAGACCGCTTTTGGCGGCGCAGTACGCGGCCCAGTTCTCGCGTGCTTGGTCGGCGGACATGGACGAGATGTTGACGATGCTACCCTCTTCCATCGTCTGCCCGATAAATCTGACGCGCGCGGAAGACCCCAGTGAGACAAACGTCGATATCTCGTTCCCACTCCTCAGTCATCTCGACCACCGACGCCTGTGCGACTGGCCCGGCGGAGTTTATGAGGATACTGACCAACTCGAGGGTCTCTCGGGCGACCGTATGGAGGTGCTCGATGGACGCTCAGTCGCGTACGTCGCAGGTGACTGCCGTCGTCACACCTCGGTCTCGAAGTTCCGTTGTGACGCTCTCAACGGCGTCTTCCGACCGACTCGTTCGACGATATCCGCACCCTCGTCGGCGAACTCAAGGGCGATTGCTCGTCAGATTCCGGTCGTACCGCCGATGACGACCGCGGTCTCACCGTCGAGTCTTCTACGTGGAGCAGGCTCGCTATCCATAGACGTAGGGTACCAATTCACAATGAAATTTATACTTGCCGAAAAATATACCTAACAGTGCGCTCGGACGGCACGACACGACAACTCAGGAGTTCGGTTACGCTTCGTCGAACAGGGTTTCTCCGTCGACCATGTGTTCTTCAACCGCATTGAGGTTGAGCGTGAGACCGATACCCGGCTTCTCCGGCACCGCCATCCGACCCTGTTGGATGAGGTCGTCTTCCTCGACCAAATCCTCCCACCAACCGAGTTGGTAGGAGTGGTACTCGACGGCAAGGGAGTTCGGGATGGCCGCCGCGACCTGCGCGGAGGCCATCGTGCCGATCGGCGAGGAGACGTTGTGCATCGCAACCGGGATGTAGTACATGTCCGCCATGTCAGCAATTTTTTGCGTCTCGCGCATGCCGCCAACGCGCGGGAGGTCGGGCGCGAGGATGTCGATGGCCTGTTCTTCGATGAGTTGGCGCTGGCCGTGTTTGCGGTAGACGTTCTCACCGACCGTAATCGGCGTCGTCGGTGCCGACTGCGTGACCTCGCGCTGAACGTCGTGATTCTCCGGCGGAATGGGATCTTCGAGCCACCACACGTCGTAGTCTGCAATGGCCGCCGCCAGCCGCTTCGCGCTCCCGGCCGTGAACGACCAATGACAGTCGAAAGCTACATCCGCGCGATCGCCGACCACGTCGGTGACGGCCTCGACGATGTCCACTTTGTGTTGGATTTCCGGCCCCCGGAGATGTCGATTCGCGCGGTCTTTCTCATGTCCGGAGGGAACGTCGAGGTCGAACTTCAGGGCGTCGTACCCGAGTTCGTCCACGACGCGCTCTGCTTCGCGGGCGTTGGATTCAGGTTCGGATTCGTCGCCGGCGTGGCAGTCACAGTAGATACGGACTTCGTCGCGGTACTTCCCGCCGAGCAGTTGGTAGGCGGGAACGTCGAGAATCTTTCCGGCTGCATCATGCAATGCAATCTCGATACCGGAGATGGCGGAGATGACTTTCCCCGAGATGGAACCCTCTCCGGACATCTTTTGGACGAGGTGTTCGTACAGGCGGTCTATATCGAGTGGACTCTCGCCGATGATGAACGGTGCCATGCGGTCGATGATTTCAGCGTCGCCACCGCCCCAGTAGGATTCGCCGGTGCCGACGATGCCGGCGTCGGTGTAGACGCGGACGAGAATCCACGGGTAGTTTCCGTCGACGATGGTCGTCTGCACGTCGGTTATCTCCACGTCTCGCGGGCCACTGCGTTCGGACGAGAGGCCCATCGTTTCCGCGGAGAGGTCGCGCATCGTATACTCTGCATTCGGGTCGCGAAGCTTGCGAAGGTTCGCCATGCATTCCACTTATTATGACCCGACTATTTCACGTTTGGCATAGATGCGAAGGTGTAGACACTGTCGCGCTCGTACAGGTGGGGTGCTTCGCAGAACGACCCCTCGATTCCGCACGTGTCGCCGACCGCTTCCATGACGAGATTGAGCGCCGTCCGCTGGATAGTTGTCTCGGCGAGCGTCGGGCCTGCGGCGTAGGTGAAGTAGGCGGTGCCGTCGTCGAAGAACAGGTCGGGGTCGAATCCCGGCGCGCCGATGTCGATCGGGTCGGACCATTCACCTGCGGGGTCGTCGGCGCTCACGACGAAGTGGCCGCCGCCATCGACGTGCGTCGTGACAAGGTAGAACGTGCCGTCGTGATGGCGGAGCGTCGGCGCGAAAATTCCGCCCGACGACCGCGTGTCACCGAGCACGAGTTGGCTCTCGCGCATGAGACAGTGCCCGAGGCGTTCCCCCAAGATGAGGTTGTCGCTGTGATAGAGCGGGACGCCGGGGAAGTAGTTGAACGAACTCGTCACGAGGTAGTAGTCGTCGCCAACCCGACTGTCGGGGTGACTACCCGGAAGGACTGGATTCTCGTAGGTCACGGCCGGGCGTACGCATCGGACCTGAGTAAAGATTCGGGGCCTGCAGTGCGAATCGAGCGGGCGAGCCGCTCCTCCCTGACGCACCGAGTAACAGTCGTGCGCGCGTGAGACGGTGTCCTATTGTCCTATCTCAGAAATTGTCGTAGACCGTTCGCTCGATGGTGTAGAAGTCGAGCCCGGCGTCGCCCTGCTCTCGCCACGTCTCGCTCGACGATTGCTTGAAGCCGCCGAACGGAACGTGGAGTTCGAGTCCGGTCGTTTTCGCGTTGATTTTCGAGACGCCCGCTTCGACCTCTCGAACGAATCGCTCGGCCTCAGTGTGGTCGTTTGTGACGATGCTGGCCGACAACCCGTACTTGGAGTCGTTCGCTGCGGCGATTGCCTCCTCGAAGTCGCTCACTGCGATAACCGCGAGAACTGGGCCAAACACCTCTTCTTGCGCGATGCGGAAGTCTCGCTCGACACCGCTGAACACGGTCGGCTCGACGTAGTAGCCGTCGCCGAAGCGGTCGCCGTCGGGCTGGCCGCCGCCGATTTCGAGCGTCGCGCCTTCGTTCTGTGCGACGTCGATGTAGTTGAGGGAGCCCTCCAATTCGGACTCGCTGACCTGCGGTCCCATGTCGTACTCGTCGCCGGGGCCGATTTCGATGTCCTTGGCGCGGGCGACCACGGCCTCCACGAACTCGTCGTGAATCGACTCGTGGACGATGGCACGCGAGCAGGCAGTACACGCCTGTCCGGTGACGCCGAAGGCACCTGCCGCGACGATGTCGGCAGCCTCGTCCACATCGGCGCCCTCGGTGACGACCGTTGGATTCTTGCCCCCAAGTTCGGTCTGCACGCGCTTGCCGTCGTCGGTGGCGCGGTCGTACACGAGGTGGCCGACTTCACCGCTCCCAGTGAAAGAGACGGCGTCGACGGCGTCGTGGGTGACGATCGCGTCGCCGACTTCGCTACCAGGGCCGGTGACGATGTTCCCGACGCCTGCCGGAAGACCGGCCTCGTCAAGCGCTTCGAGAATCGCGACTGCGACGCCCGGTGCCTCCGACGCGGGGTTAATGACAAACGTGTTCCCCGCCGCGAGTGCCGGCGCAATCTTCCAGGCGGGAATGGCGATGGGGTAGTTCCACGGCGTCACCAACGCGGCGACGCCGACCGGTTCGTTGACGGTGTAGAGGTTCGTCCCCTCGCTACTCGCGGATTTTACGCGACCGCCGATGTCGCGGGTCTTCTCCGCGTAGTAGTAGAAGATGTCAATCGCACGCTGTACCTCGCCGCCCGCTTCGGCGTGCGTCTTCCCTTCCTCGCGGGTGAGCAGCCGCGTCAGCTCGTCTTTCCGACTAGCGAGGTTCGCCGCGGCCTGTCGAAGAATCGCTCCTCGCTGGGGTGCGGGTGTGGTCGCCCACTCTGCTTGTGCCGCCGCTGCCGCTTCGACGGCCTCTCCCGCATCTCTCGCGTCGGACTGCTGGTACTCTGCGACGATCTCGGCCGGTTCAGCCGGGTCGGTGCACTCGAACGACGCTTCTGTCGAGGATTCGATCCATTCTCCGTTCACGTAGTTGTGAACTATCTGCGTCACGTATACTACGTCTCAGTAGAGGTACGAGATTCTTACGGTAGCGTCAAAGAGGCTGTTAAACAGGGATTCCTTCCGCCCAGCGCACTTCTCGGAGGATTACTCGACCTCGGTTTCAGAGAAGTATGTCCGTCCAGTCCGTGGGACGCGCTTCGAATCGCTCACCTCGACCGTCGCCGTCTCCGCAATCTCTGTCGCGGAGTGACCCACACGAAGTTCGAACGATCCCTCGGAAACGACGAGGTTCATGTCCGCGTCATGGTAGGCGAGTTGCGTGGCGTCCACCTCAAACGAGACGCGTTTGGACGCGCCAGCGTCGAGCGAGACTCGTTCGAACCCTTTCAGTTCCTGCACTGGTCGCGCTTGGTCGGGCGACTCCGCGTGGATGTACAGTTGGACGATGTCGTGACCGCTCCGGTCGCCGGTGTTCGTCACCGTAACCGTCGCCGTAACTGATCCCGACGGCGCGACCGTGTCGCTGGAGAGCGTCAGGTCGTCGTATGCGAAGTCGGTGTAACTCAGGCCGTGTCCGAACGGGTATAGCGGCGCGCTTTCGGTGTAGACGTGGTCGTTAGTCGCCGTGTTAGGTCGGCGGTTGTAATGTACCGGAAGCTGTCCGACCGACTGCGGGAACGAGACTGGAAGATGGCCACTCGGGTTGTAATCGCCGTAGAGCACGTCGGCGATTCCCGTACCGCCTTCCTCGCCCGGAAGCCACGCCTGCACTACGGCGGAGGCCGCATCGGCAGTCCACTCCAGCGCGTGGGGTTTCCCGCTGACCACGACGACGACGAGCGGTGTCCCCGTCTCGTGGAGCGCTTCGAGGAGTTCCTGCTGGACGCCGGGGAGGACGAGGTCGGTTACGTCCGATCCCTCGCCGCTCGTAGGGAGCGCGGGGTTCTCGACGTCCTTCTCGTCGGTGTCCGAGAAATCGACGGCAGACCGCGCACCGACGAACGCGAGGGTTACGTCCGCCGCCGCCGCAACCGCTGTGGCTGACTCGAAGCCGTCCGTACTCGGCCCGGTCGTCGTGCATCCTTCCTCGTATGCGACGTCTGCGTCGGCTCGTGCTCGGATAGCGTCGAGCGGCGTCGTTGCGTCCACCGTCACTTCCTCCGAGGGATAATGCGCCGGATAGGCGTAATCCCCCATCATTTCCTGGATGTCGTCCGCCTTTGGCCCAACCACGGCGAGCGAATCGAGATTCTCGAGCGGTAACAGGTCGTCTTCGTTCTTCAGGAGGACGATGGACTCGCGTGCGGCACGTTTGGTGAGCTCGGTAGCCGCCTGCGTACCGAACGCGGCGGCGACCGCCTCGACATCGACGGTCGGAGCGTCGAAGACACCTTTCTCGAACTTCATCTGGAGGACTCGCCGGACGGCGGTGTCAAGCGTCTCCTCGGCGAGTTCGCCGTTCTCGACGGCCGTCACGAGGTGGTCGCCGTAGCAGTCGGTGTAGGGAAGTTCCACGTCGATGCCCGCCTCCAACGCTTTCACGCCGGATTCGCGGTCAGAGTCCGAAATGCCGTGTTCCGCCTTGAGGAAGTCGATGCTGTAGTAGTCGGAGACCACTGTCCCGTCGAATCCCAACTCGCCGCGCAGCACATTGGTCAACAGCCACTCCGAACTCGCGCACGGGATGCCGTCGATGTCGTGGTAGGCGTTCATCACCGACTCCGCACCGGCCTCCTGGATGGCGGCCTCGTAGGGAAACATGTGTGTCTCTCGCAACACGCGGGAGCCGAGGTTGACCGAGGCCCGGTTCTTCCCGCCCTCTGAGGCACCGTGCGCGACGAAATGTTTCAACGTCGCGGAGATGCCCTCCGCAACCGACTCTCCTTGCAGTCCGGAGACGTACGCACAGGCCATCGCCGCGACGAGGTAGGGGTCTTCGCCGAACGTCTCCTCGACCCGTCCCCACCGCAGGTCGCGCGCTACGTCCAAGACCGGCGAGAGCGCGTGGACGGTTCCGATGGCTTCCATCTCGGAACGAATCGTCTTCGTAACATCAGACATCAGTGTCGGATTCCACGTGCTCGCCATCCCGATACCCTGCGGAAACGTAGTTCCTTCCGGCCCCATATATCCGCTTAGACACTCCTCGTGGGGGATCGCGGGGACGCCGAGGCGCGTCTCGCCGAGGATTTCCTGTAGCCCGTTCGTGATTCGCGCGGCGTCCGTCGGCGCGAGACTTCCTTCGCCGCCGAGGCGTGTCAGGTGGCCGATTCCGTCAGCCAGCAACTCCTCGGCGGTCTCGCGATCGAGCGCGCCGTCTTCGTCGAGTATCTTCTTCGCGTTGACGGAGCCGAGTTGGGCCGCTTTCTCGGTGAGTGTCATCCGCGAGAGCAAATCTTCGATTCGTCGGTCGGTTGGCATCGATGTGTCTTGGTACACGGCGGTCTCCGAACTCTCTTGCATCACACCTCGCGGATTTAGCGTGGTACGCCTTAACAATTCGGTACATCGTTACACGGTCGTGCCAACTCGGAGAAACGATTCGACCACGTCGAGCGAGAAGCCGTGGTCGACGAACCGATTGTACGTCTGCAGGAGCGAGTCGTACGCCCACCATTCGGTTCGCCCCAAAAGCGGACGACGGCAGTCGAAAGGCCGAGCTGTTTAGCGATTTGCCACCGTCAATCGGGATGAGGGGGAAGCATCCCCGTCGTGTCCATACCGACAGCTTCGGAAAACACGGTCAAATAGCTTGTGTGCCGCGAGCGAGTCAGCAGAGGGTGCAACCGCGGGAATCAGGTGCTCCCCTGCTGTTCGAGAATGTCCACGAACTCGTCCGCGAACTTGACCGTCCGCGTCGGTATCCCGTACCGTTCGGTTCCCATATCGTACTCTCGGAGTTTCGAAACCGTCGATTCCGTGTGATACATCGTCGTGACCGTCTCGCGCACGTCGATTCCGACCTTGCCGTCGTTGGTGTCGAGCCACGGCTGGGTTCGCTGCTTCTGGTCGTAGG
Organism: Haladaptatus pallidirubidus; assembly: GCF_020700235.1. Taxonomy (GTDB): domain Archaea; phylum Halobacteriota; class Halobacteria; order Halobacteriales; family Haladaptataceae; genus Haladaptatus; species Haladaptatus pallidirubidus. Next base: position 279,149 of record NZ_CP085302.1, read on the forward strand.
TGATAGCGTACGTCTCACCGCTGACGGCGGCGACGATGTCGTCTACCGTGCCGATTTTGACCCTGTCGTCATCGGTGACAAGAAAGAGCGTTCCGTCCTCACATTCAGGCACGTATCGTTTCATCGGCTCGGTGTACTTCTCCTCGGGTAATAATACTCCTGTTACTCAGCGTGGGCTTTCCGAAAACGTGGAAACGGATCGCTGTCAGTTCTCTACAATGTCCTTTCGCTCTTCGTCCCCGCCGTCGAGCGGTTCGCTGTCCCAGTAGGCGTGATTCGGGTCTTCCCGGAAGCACGCCGCCTTCCCGTCCGCATCGTCGATGTTCTGTAATTCCGGCCGTTGCTCGCGACACGCTTCTCGGGCGACGGGACAACGCGTGTGGAATCGACATCCTGAGGGTGGATCGACGGGGTCGGGCACGTCTATCTCCCTGATCGGCGGGTCTTCGGCCTCCATTTCGTCGAGGTCGAGGTTCGGCGTCGCCCAGCGGAGCACCTCCGTGTAGGGGTGGCGCGGGTCGTGGATGAGCCGCTCGGCAGAGCCGATTTCGACGATTTCGCCGAGGTACATGACCGCGATGCGTCCGTCCCCGTGCTCGGCGAAGTACCGCGCGTTCGAGAGGTCGTGGGAGATAAACAGGAACGAGGTGTCGAACTCCGTCTGGAGTTCCAGCATCAAGTCCATAATCTCGATTCGGAGCGAGACGTCCACCGCGCTAATGGCTTCGTCGGCCAGTATTGTGTCCGGATCCATCAACAACGCCCTGGCAAGTGCGACGCGTTGTTTTTCGCCGCCCGAGAGCTGATGCGGGTATCGGTCGAGGAAGTCACCCGGTGGCGTCATGCCGACTCGCTCGATAAGCGAGTGAATCCGTGCTCGGCGTTCGTTGCTGCTGATGTTCGAATGCGTGTGCCGAAGCGGTTCCGAGAGGATATCTACGATGCGCCGATTCGGATTGAGCGCGCTTCCCGGGTCTTGATGGATTATCTGGAGTGCAGACCGAACGTCCTCGAACGGAATGTCCGCGTTGCCTGCCTTCGCCTCCCAGATATCGTGTCCGCGGTACTCTATCGAACCGCCGGTCGGTCGCTGGAGTCCGATCATCGTCTTCCCGAGCGTCGTCTTTCCGCAGCCGCTCTCGCCGAGGAGACAGACGAGGTCTTGCTCCTCGATATCGAGCGAGATGCCATCGACCGCCTGGACGACGTCCAGGTCTTTCGTGAACCGGTCGAACAGCCCTTGCTCCTTCTCGAAGTGGACTTCGACATCGTCCAGCGACAGCAGCGGCGGACCGTCGGTGTCAAGGCTCCAGCCGGACGTGGTCAGTTCGTCCTCGGCCGATTCGAGACGTTCTACCTCGGCACTCGTGTTACCGAAGTTGAGGGGTATCTCCTCGCGGGCTCGCTCCCAGTGGTGACAAGCCGAACGGTGGCGCCCACCGTCCTGAATCGGCGCGAACGGCGGGTCGTCACCCCGACACTCCTCGGTTGCGAGCGGACATCGCGGGTGGAATCGGCATCCGGATGGGACGTTCACCGGGGCCGGTCCTTCGCCTTCGATGGGTTGCATCTCCTTTAACGGTGCGTCCAGATTCGGCGTCGCGTTCAGCAACGCCCGCGTGTACGGGTGCGCCGAGTTGCCGATTACCTCGTCCCGCGGGCCGATCTCTGCGAACTGGAACGCGTAGATGATGGCCATCCTGTCGGCGAGCGACGCGACCAGCGGCAGGTCGTGCGTGATGAAGATAATCGTTAGGTCGTACGTCTCTTGGAGGTCGGCGAGCAGTTGCAGGATTGACCGCTGCATCAGCAGGTCGAGCGCGGCCGTCGGCTCGTCCATCACCAACACCTCCGGGTTGAGAACCATGCTCAACGCGATGAGCGCCCGTTGTTGCATCCCGCCGGAGAGTTCGTGGGGGTACGAATCGAGCACTCGCTCGGGTTCTAAGTAGAGGTTTTCGAGGAGTTCCCGGGCGAACTCCATTCCCTCGGAAACGTCCTTTTCGTGGGTCATAAGCGTCTCCTTGAAATGCGCCCCAATCTTCATCGTCGGGTTGAACGAACTCATCGCGCCTTGGAACACCATCGATATCTCCTCCCAGCGGAACTGTCGGAGTTCCTCGTCACTCAGTTTCAGCACGTCGATGGTCGAACCGTCCTCCCGGTGGTAGAGAATTCGCCCCGTGAGGACACCGGGGTCGGGGACGGCGTCGAGCAGTGCGGACGCGAACATCGACTTTCCGCTTCCGCTCTCGCCGACGATGCCGAGCACTTCCTCTCGCTCGATAGTGACATTCACGTCCTCCAAGACGTAATTCTCGCCGCCGCTGTAGGTGACGTTCGTGTCCTTGATTTCGAGAATCGGGTCGCTGACGTTGCTGTTCGACGCTGTTCTGTCGCTGGATAATCTGTTGGTAGCCATTTACATTATCTCCGTAGTCGATGTACTGCTCTCCTCCTCGATGGACTCTGACTCGCCCGTGAGTCGGGTTCGAACCCGTGGATTGAAGATTCGATCCATCCCCTGACTCACCAGAACGAGTCCGAAGGACAACCCGACGATGGCGATAATCGGAACGAGGAGCCAGTGGAGTGCCTGCATGGTGAACAGGCCACCTTGGTTGTAGGCGTTGTTCAACGTGACGCCCCAGTTCTGCCCGGTGTAGGGGAGCACACCGATGAAGTACAGCCCGACTGAGGCGAAGATGGTGTAGCGCGCGGCGAGCACGAAGTTCACCATCACGTACGGCATGATGTTTGGAAGCACGTCCTTGGCGATAATGCGCGGCGTACTCGTCCCCATCGTTCGCGAAGCTTCGACGTAGCTCGCCTCCCGGATAGAGAGCACCTGCGACCGTATCGAACGGCCCAGTCCTGCCCAGTAGTTGATGGTCAGGATGAGCCCGAGGAGAATCGGATTTTCGGGACTCAGCGTTATCGCCAGCACGATGACCAGTGGAAGTCCCGGAATCGCCATGAAGAAGTCGGAAATCGACGTGATGACGGTATCGACCGTCCCACCCTTGTATCCCGAGACGGTTCCAACGAGGATGGCGACGCCCGTCGCCCAGACTCCGCCTGCGACCACCATCAGAAGGATGAACGGCGTAGAGTCGATGATGAGCGCGAGCAAGTCAACGCCCGATAGGGTCGTCCCAAGCGGGTACGACCAGTTCTGGAACGGTTTGATGAGCCGACCTGCCTGATTGGGATTCGGTTCGCGCCAGAGTCCGAGCACTGCCACGGCCGCCATCAGGAGGTAGACGCTCAGGATGAGGATGCCGAGTCGCGTTCGCGTGTCTGACCACGCGACCACGGTTGGCTCGTACACCAACCGCCGGTACTTCTCTTTCAGTCGGTCGCGTCGGCTCATCTCGACCGACGAGGAACCGGAGCGCCAGTCGATGTCGTCCGACGTGGTGTCCGTCTCAGTAGCCATCGGAATCACCTGCGCTGATGCGGGGGTCGATGAATCCGTAGGTCATGTCCGCGATGAACACCGCGACGACCAGCGTCACCGTGATAACGAGGAAACATCCCATCATGAGCGGATAGTCGTTTGCATTGACCGCAGCTATCAGGTAGTCGCCCAGCCCCGGGTACGAGAATATCTCTTCAAGCACGACGGTTCCGCCGAGTCGGAACCCGACCAACAGGAGCAGCCCCGTGTACATCGGGAGGATGGCGTTCTTGGCGACATATCGCGTAGCGATTCTGGTGTCGGAGAGTCCCCGCAGTCTGGCGACTTCGACGTACTCCTCGCCAAGGACCTGTATTCCGTTACCTCGCATGTTGAGCGCCGTCGAGCCGATGCCGCCGATGGTGAACGCAAGGATAGGGAGCGTCGCGTGACGAAGGACGCTCACGTAGTAGTCCACTCCGATGGACGGAGTGAGTCCCCGCGTATGCGCACCGCCGGTGGGGAAGTATCCCCATTGAAACGCCAGCACGAACAGGAAGATAACGGCGAAGATATAGTACGGAACTGACATTAGGAATATCGATCCGCCCGAAATCCATTTGTCGAACATCGATCCTTCCCAGTACGCTTGAACTGCACCGATGAGGATGCCGACGACAAACATCAACACCGTCGAGGTCACGACAAGGAAGACCGTCCACGGGAGTGCCCGTGCGAGAACGTCCACGACCGGTTCGTTGAGCGAAATCGACTGCCCAAGGTCGAACTGGAGAACACCAGCCATGTAGTCGAAGTACTGTACGTAGAGCGGCGCGTCGGGCCTGATGTTCTGAAGCGCCTCGATACGAGCGTTGACTTGCTCGACCGGAATGCCCTGACGGATGAGTTGAACTCGGAGTTGCGTGAACGGCCCCCCGGGGAGCAGCCGAATCAACCCGAACGTGAGCGTTGCGACTGCGAAGATGGTCAGCGGGATTCGAGCTGCCCGTCTGAGGTAGTATTTCATTGTTGTAGCTTAGTAGCGAGGTACGCGGACTATCCTTTGTACTGCAGTTCACCCTCGTGAAGCCACCAGAACTGTGGCCACTTAACGCGCCGATTCGGACTGTTTTCGCTAGCCTCCGTCCAATCGTCGTTCGTCGTCCACGACTGCTCGAACTTGGACACCAACCCCAGGAACGGCAGTTCGATGTGGTTGTGCCACGCCGACTGCTGGACGAACTGTCGAGCCTTGTCGTCGTTCGGCTGTTGTGCGATTTTCTCCGTCACTTTCAGCGGATTGAGCGTCATTTCCCCGCCGTTTCGGCCGGGAACCGTCTGCTCGGTGTCCGCTTTCTTGCGGTAGCCGTGGCCGCCTCCGATGTCGGTCGCCCACAGCTGGTAGTACAACGGGAAGTACGGGAACGCCGACCGAGCTCCACCCGGAAGCCAGTAGAAGCTTCCCATCTTGAAGTTGCTCTTGGAGTACTGGCCGAACCAGTCGTTCGTCGGCTTCGTCGTCACCGAGAAGTCGAAGCCGAATTCGTTCAACTGGCTGACGACTGTCTGGGTCATCGTCGTCCAGTCGGTCCACCCGGCGGGCGAGTAGTACTGTCCACCGAGTTTGTTGCCATTGTCATCCGTCCACGTGCCACCCTGCTTGGAGTATCCGGCGTCTTTGAGGAGTTGAGCGGCTTTGTTTGTCTGTTTCGACTCGGGACCGTAGGTTTCGAAGTCGTCGTACCAGTCGCCGAGCCACGATTTCTGGTCTTTCGGCGCGATACCACACGGAATCGGTGCCACGAACTTCGTCCGCGGCCCGGCGTTGTCCACGAGCGCCTGTCTGTTGATGACGTGCGCGACCGCCTGCCGGACGGCCCGCTCTCCAAACTGCGGGTCGTTGTGGTTGAAGACGATGCCGTATCCCCACTTAGCGGGTATGTTGACTTCCACGACGTTCTTCGGGAATTTCTTGGCAATCTCAGGCGGCGTGAACAGGCTCGTCGCCGCATCGACCTTCGTCCCCGACATGAGCGCCTGATGCTGGGCGGTGTTTCCGCCGTAGCTCTCGATGAGGTACGTGCTGAAGTTGACGTTGTCCGCGTTGTAGAACTCGGGGTTCCGCTCGAACTCGAACGCCTGTTGGTCTTTGCTGACGAACGACATCGCTCCGCTGGCGACCGGGTCTTCCCACGCCCACCGCAAGAACTCCGCTTCGGACTTATTGAGCCACTTCTCGTGGGTTTCTTTCTTCGTGTCGACGAAGAAGTTCGTGAGTTCGAACTTGATAATCTGTGGATTGGTCGGCCCGGACAGCATCAACTTGGCCTTCTTTTTACCAAGGATTTCGAAGTCGTCGAGGTAGCCCCAGAGGGAGCTACCGGTCTTTTTCGCCAACTTTAGTTGGACTTCGAGGTCCTCGGTCGTCCAATCGTCTCCGTTGTCCCACTTCAAATCGTTTCGGAAGGTGAGCGTGACTTCCTGACCTTCTATCTGAAGGTCGTCGAGCGCACCGAGCAGGAACTTGCTTTTGTTGAACGAATATTTGACAAAAGGAGCGAAGACGGCTCTTCCGGCCGGCCAACTGAAGTTCTGACTCCCCGACGAGTTGAAGTGAAGGTCGACTGGGTTGCCGGTGTAGGCGTTGACGTACGTCGCGTTGTGAACCGAATCCGAATTCGGCCCGTCGTTGCCGTTATTATTGTTTCCACCAGAACAACCGGCGAGCGCCGCGATTCCCGACACTCCTGCCGCTGCTAACATCTGCCGACGACTGATTACGTCGGGATACGCATCCCGACGGTTGTCAGATGACATAACATGGAACACATTGACAAAGATAGGATATAAACATTATGGATAATAATTCAAACATCCCGACTAAAACCGGTAAGCGGGCGGATTCGCGCCGATTCGGATTTTTCCTGTCTCCGCTTCACTCGTCAGTTGCGGGTTCAACACCGACCGTTTCGCCGGTCTCGCCCGCTTCGTAGATAGCCGCTATCGCGCGCATGTCCGTCAGGGCGTGCGCTCCGTCCGCGTACGGCGACGCATCACTGAGTAGGCAGTCGGCGAAGTAGTCGAACTCCTCGGTCATTTGGTTCACCGGGGGTACCTGCACCTCGGCCGTCGTCTCCCCGCGCCGAACGGTCATAAACCGCGTCTGGTCGGGGTAGAAGACAGGTTCGAGTAGTATCTCGCCCTCGGTTCCGACGATTCGGAAGTGACTTGCTCGCTGGGCGTTCTGACTGGCGGTAGCACTGACGACCGTCCCATCGTCGCAGACGAGTTCGAAACTGGCGTGTTCGTCCGGCACGTCGCCGAACCCCGTGGACTCCGAGCGGAGGTGCGCTCTGACCGATACCGGGTCGGCGTCGAGGACGAACCGGGCGGTGTTGAGCGGGTAGATGCCGAGATCCATCACGGTCGCGCCGTATCCCGTCAAATCGGGGTCGAGCCGCCATTGGTCGGGATTCGGGATGACGTCGAGCAGTGGCTGTGACATGTGGCCGTGAATCTGCACCGGGTCGCCGATGTCGCCCGCCTCGATTATCTCTCGCGTCCGGCGGACGGCAGGGTCGGTCTGCATCCGATAGGCGACCATCAGCGGCGTACCGGTGTCGGTACAGCAGTTGACGACCTGCTCCGCACGCTCGACGGACGCTTCCATCGGTTTCTCGCAGAGCACGGGTTTGCCGAACTCCGCGGCGGCTTCCACGTAGGGAAGGTGGAGCGCGTTTGGCGTGACGATGTAAACGGCGTCATAGGCGTCCTGCGCCGTACCATCGAGGAACTCCTCGTAGGTCAGTGCGTGCGTGACGCCGTCGTGGTCGTCGGCGACGCTGGCGGCCTTCTCGCTCGACCCGCTCACGACTACCGCGTTCTCACAGAATGTCGATGACGCTATCGCGGGCATCGCTTCCTCTCTCGTCCACCACCCGAGTCCAATCAGCGCGAATCGAACCGTCCCTTCACTGGAGCGTCGCCAGTCGCGCCGAGTAAACTCATCTATCGGTAGCTCGAACGTCATATACAGTCCTGTGCGGGACACCTACAAATATCCTTGTACTGTGCCATCAGTTCGCGTCACCGGACATTGTCTGTCGACTCTCACGCCCGGACGAGGCCAGCGTCGCTCGCATTTCGACAAACGTCGTAGTAAGATACAAATACTGTCGAACTCTCGGTCGAGTCGATGCAATCAACCTGTCCCAGATGTCACAGTCGAGTCGAGCGCACGAGTCACGGCAGTGTCGTCTGCTCAGACTGTGGATACGCGCCTCGCCACGGTTCGGACTGACACCTCAACGCGACCGACGACCGGGACTGCTCTTCTCCGGGTAGCGACTGCTCTTTGCGTCTTCCCATCAGCACGGTTTCCAAAGTCCGCCCACTGTATCGGGCGTGCAAGTCTGTCGAACCCGCCGAATTCGACTACGCCGACTGATTGTCGATCCGAACCGACGACTCGTGCTCCTCGACAAACACGCGATACTCCCCGGGTTCGACAACGTGGCCGTCCGGCGGTCGGTAGTAGCCGAACGCCGACGCGGGAACTGACACGGTTTGCTCGACCGACTCGCCGGGGTCGAGTTCGACGCGCTCGAATCCCACCAGCGTCCGCTCGGGCCTGACGCGCGCACTCGTCTGCTGTCGGGCGTACACCTGTATCGTCTCGGTGCCGGTTCTGTTGCCGACGTTCGACAGGGAGACGGTTACGCCGACAGTTCCCTCGGTACCAACCGGGTCGGCGGGAAGCGTCACGGTCTCGTACTCGAACGCGGTGTAACTCAGCCCGTGGCCAAAGGGATACAACGGGTCGTACGAGGCCGGGTGTTCGTCCTCGCCAATCGGACGAGGATGGGCGAGGTAGTCGTGATGTTGGGGCAGGTCACCCATCGACTGTGGGATCGAGACGGGTAACCGGCCACTCGGGTCGTTTTCGCCGAACAGCGTTTCCGCCACGGCCACCCCGCCTTCGCTCCCCGGATAGTATGCCATAAGAATTGCCGATACGTGCTCGGCCATCCAGTCTACGATGAGTGGGCGACCCGTCACGAGGACGCCGACGACCGGAACACCGGTCGCCTGGACGCGCTGGACGAGTTCCCGCTGTGCGTCCGGGAGATGAAGTTCGGAACGGGTTGGCCACTCGCCAGTATCGACGCCTGCTTGCGCGGACGGCCCGAACTCGTGGAGATACCACCCTTCGCCGACCGCGAGCACCGCGACGTCCGCCGCGGCCGCCTTTTCGACTGCGGCATCGATGTCTCGCTCCTCGTTGAGAGTCGTCCCTTTCTCGTAGGTGAGCGAGCCACCGAGTCGTGATTCCAGCGCCTCCCGAATTGTCTTCCCCGGGACGCCGTCCGGACTTTGAACGCTCCAGCCTCCGAGTTGGTGGACGAGGTCGTCGGCGTTCGGTCCACCCACGAACACGTCCTCCTCGCCGGTGAGCGGGAGTAGTCCATCGTTTTTCAGAAGCGTCATCGACTGCCGGGAGACGTCGCGGGCTACCCGCCGGTGGTCTTCGTGTCCGAGTGTCTCGTGAGCGGTATCGAGTTCGACGTATGGGTCTTCGAACAGTCCCAGTTCGAACTTCAACCGAAGAATCCGTCGAACGCTCTCGTCAAGCGTTGCTTCGCCCACCGCTCCTTCCTCAACGAGGGAAACGAGGTGTTCGGCCGCCTCGACGTGACCGACCGACTCGACGTCGAGCCCGGCAACGCGCGACTGACGAACTCCGTCGCGGCGATTCGACGCAGTGCGGTGGTCGTCGTGCAGATGCCTGACACCGTTCCAGTCCGAAACGACGTGTCCCTCGAAGCCCAGTTCGTCACGGAGCAGTTCCCGGAGCAATCGTGAAGACCCGTGCGTCGGTTCGCCGTTTATTGAGTTGTACGACGGCATGACGGACGCCACGCCGGCGTCGAGCGCGCTCTCGAACGGGCCAAGGAATACGTTCCGGAGTTTGTACTCCGAGACGTCGACCGGTGAGGCGTCCTCCCCGCGGTCGGGTTCGCTGTAAGCGGGGAAGTGTTTGGCCGTGGCGACGACGCCGTCTGGGTCGCCGATGCCGTCACCTTGGTATCCCCGCACCTTCGCCTCGGCCATCGCCGCACAGAGTCGCGGACTCTCGCCGAACGTCTCGAAGATTCGCCCCCAGCGCGGGTCGCGGCCAACATCGCACGTCGGCGAGTAGTTTTGGTGGGCACCCACGCGACGTGTCTCGACGGCGGTTATCGCAGCGGCGTCCTCGACAAGTTCTGGATTCCACGTCGCCGCAGTACCCAAGTTGTTCGGGAAGACCGTGGCCCCAGCGACGTAGGCGTTGCCGTGGACGGCATCGGCGTTCAGGAGGAGCGGAATCCCTAACCGAGTCTCCTCGGTCGCAATCCGCTGGAGTTCGGTAGCCGCTGCGACGGCATCGTCTATGTCCTGTGCGTGCGCCCCGGCCCAACCAAACGGGGCCGCGAGGCCGAGATGATGGTCGCGGATGGCTCGCTTGATGTCGCCTACGTCCTGTTCCAAGCCTAACTTTCCGGCCCACGTCCCCACCAGCTGTCCAGCCTTCTCCGCCGTCGTCATGCTGTCGAGCAAGTTTTCGACCCTCTCTTCGGTCGGGCGGTCTGGCTGTCGATACGAATCGTCCGGTGGTTGTGTCATCGACTATTCAATCGGTAGTAAATAATAAAAAGGTTCGTCCGCGTTTTTCGCGGCGGTTCAACCCGCTTCTAATTCACTGGATACACTACTTTGAACGGCAGCGTCAATCTCGTGTTCATCGAAGCGTCATGCGGTACCGTCCTCAAGTCGGTCATCAGACCACGATGGTGTCGTTGACGAGCGTTCCGATTCCGTCGATTGTGATGGAGACGCGGTCTCCTTCGGTGAGGGTGAATGTCTCCGGAGGAACGAGTCCCGTTCCCGTGAGGAGGATGACCGTATCCGGCAGGTTGTTGTGTCGGTAGAGGTACTCGACCAGTGTTTCACAGGTCGTTGCCATCTCGTTCGTAGACGTCGAATCCTCGTGAACGAGTTCGCCGTCGCGTTCGATGGAGAGCGACATAGCGAGGTCGTGGGGGTCGCTGACCGTCCCCTCCGTGGCGACGCACGGCCCGACCGCGCAACTGCGGTCGTACACTTTCGCCTGCGGGAGGTAGAGGGGATTTTCCCCCTCGATGTCGCGGCTCGATACGTCGTTCCCGACGGTATATCCGACGATCTCGCCTCGGTGAAGGACGACGCCCAGTTCGGGTTCCGGAACATTCCATTCGGAGTCACCTCGAACGCCGATGGAGTCGCGCGGGCCGACCGTTCGAGAGGGTGTCGCCTTCAAAAACAGTTCGGGACGCTCGCCTTCGTACACGTCGAGGTAGACTTCTGGTTTGCCACTCTCCGCTTCGCGGGCCTTCTCGCTGATATAGTACGTGACGCCCGCGGCCCACACCTCGTCTGCGACGACCGGGAGACCAGCGGACTGTTCGACCTCGCCCGGGGGAACGGACTCGGCATCCGGAATCCGGTCGCGTGCAAGATCGTCGATCGAACGGCCGCTGACGTTCGCGGCACGCGCGAGGTCAGTGAAAGACCCCAAGTCGGCCGAGGTAGTCGTCAAGTCGTACGCGTCACCGTGGTCGTCCACGACGACGAGGGAGTCCATGGCTGGACACCGTTCTCCACTAGGGAGCCGGTAATAGCGCATACACACTCATTGTGGAAGGTGCCTAAGAGAGTATCGGCATTTGATGTTTAGTCTAGAAGTACTGAGTTTTTTTGCTCTCCTCGTCGCTTTCGACCGCCATCAGTCCGTCTTTCGTCGTCCTCCACCTCCTCCAGCGGTAGGAAGATGTCCGCCGTTCACGTCGGCTTTCTCGAGGCCATGCCGTTGTGAGAGGTGTTGCCGCGTAGGGTTCGCTCCGTGAAGATGCCATTGTCGGCGGTTATTCAGTGTCAGTTCCTGTCTACCACCAAGATATTTATTCTTTATATATGGACAATAGCGTCATCCGAACCGAACCCGCACGTATTTACGACACTGTCCGCATCTTCTCACCATGACTTCGGACTCACCGAGTCCACTCGATGAAATCACTCCTGCATCGGTCACATCCAACGATGTCGACGAAACTTCGGTTCGCACCGCACTCTCGTCTCTGAATCCGACGGTTCGACAGCGTGGCGTCGAAGTCTGTGAAACCCTCGCAACGGTGGACGTCAATGCAGTGCGACCGGTCCTCGACGACGTCGCAGCGCTCGCCGCCGACGACAACGTGGCAGTATCGTTGCGCGCATTCGCCGTTCTCGACGCCGTTGCGGAGCGCGAGCCGTCAGCACTGGACGGGAAGCTAGTCGGCACCGTTAGCGCGCTCGACTCCGAAATCGTCGACGCCCAACTAGCCGGAGCAACGCTCCTCGGGACACTCGTCGTGAAACGACCTGACCTCGTCGCCCCGTACGCTCGCCAGCTAATCGAGGCCATTCGAGCGACGGAACCAGAGCCCGAAGTCCGGGATTTCGGCGACGTCGTCGACGACGAGGTGACACGGCGAACGCTCCAAGAGCACGAAGCGGCCGAACGCGGACGGCGTATCTTCGGCCGTCGGACACTAATCAACGTCGTGGTCGCCATCACCGAGCAGGAACCGTCGTCGTCGTTCGACGTCGTTGACAACCTCGTCGTACTGTTCGAGGACGTAGACCCCAGTGTCGTCGGCGGTGCTATCGACGCGCTCGGTGAACTGGCGGCAGCGAATCCGAGCGTCGTCGCTCCTGTTGGTGACCGACTGCGCGACTGTCTCGACCACGACCACCGCGTCGTCCGAGCGCGGTCCGTCCGCGCGCTCGGCCGCCTCGGGGACGACGCAGCGGTCGAAAAACTGCGAGCCCTCGCGGAAACCGACGACGACGAAAATGTCCGAACGATAGCCGCAGAGACGGCAGATTTTCTCGTAAACGGACTGTAGGACGGTACGTTGGTGCGTCGGTGGTATCTCAGCTCTCCATCGCTCGCTGGGTACAGTACCAATAGGTCACGCTGAAGAAGACGAACGCACCGACAACCAGCACCGCATCGAGGACGAGGATTGGGAACGTGTTGTCACCCGGTTCGACGTACAGTGCCGACAGCCCAAGGAAGAGACCCATAGCGATGAGGAGGGCGAGTATCAGTTTCATCTGTCTCCGTTGTGCGCAGACGAGATCCAACAGCGCCGACGTTTTCGGCATGGTTCGAGGATAGTAGACGGGCGTCAAAAGTGCAGTGGTCGGTCGCGGGGGTACTCGAGTTTAGATAGCACTACGCACCCGATTCGTCCGAGGCGTCGGCAGACGGTACGCGACCGCGCTGGTCGGGAACGCTCGAGCGTTCGTAGAAGAACGCGACCAGCGTGTCGCGCCACCGCTCCGCCTGCACTACCTGCTCGTCGAATCGTTCTGCGATGTGGCGGAACCGTTCGTCGTCTATTTTTCCGTCGAGCGAATTCCACTCATCGCGGAGACGTTCGGCCTCCGCGGCCCCGGCGAAGCAGTTGTCGTAGAGCGTCTGTACTACCGTTCGTCCATCTTCGAGCTCGTACTCCCATGGCAGGTGGTGAAAGAACAGGAGCAGCTCGTTCGGGCATGTCTCGGGGTCGTCGTACCCCGCCGCGAGTGCGGCGGGGTACTGTTGGGTGTAGCCGTTCCCCTTCGAATTGCGGTCTTTGCCAATACCGTCCTCGGTAGCACCGTGGTAGCCGGGCCATTCCTCTGGACTTGGGTCGTAGTGGTTCTCCAAGCGAGCTTCCCCATTGTACATCATGTGCAGAAGACCGAGTCCGCCGGTGGTGTAGTCGATGACCGCTGGCCAACTGTCGTGCATGATGTCCGTAACCGTCTCGATCACCGCGGGATCGTCACCGAACGTCTGTCGAACCCACTCGTCGGTGATGGTTTCATCGTCGAGGTCGGGATTCCAAGCGAGACGACCGTAACCGTAGAGATTGGCCTGTGCAAGGTAGTGGCCCGTCCAGTTTGGATCATCTCCTGGGCCACTAACCCCCGCGATGCCGGTGCCCTCCTCGGTGAACAGGTTCTTGACCCGCCTGCCCCGTCCCTCGGGGTCAGTGTCGAACTCCAGTACTTCCTTCCACATCGGGACGTGATAGCAGGCGTGGACGTGCTGGCCTGTGTACTCGCCAGTTATCTGTAGCTCCAACCCGAGATTCGTCTCCGGCATCTGCCCGAAGACCGGCGAGACGGGTTCGCGAGGCTGAAAATCGATGGGGCCGTTTTTGACTTGGACGGTGACGTTCTCGTGGAACTCGCCGTCGAGCGGTTCGAAGGTGTTGTACTGCTGGACTGCCCGGTCTTCGTGCGAGTCGTAGACGAACGCGCGCCACCAGACGCGACCACTATGAGGTTCGAGTGCCCGCGCGAGCACGTTCGCTCCGTTGACGTGGTCGGCGTCGTAGTTGTACGGTCCCGGCTGACCCTCGGAGTCGGCCTTGACCAGAAATCCGCCGAAGTCGGGAATGCATTCGTGGATTTCGTCCGCTTTCGCGGCCCACCACTGCTCGATCCGATCGTCGCACGGGTCGGCAGTGTCGAGATCGCCGAACTTCTCAGGGGCACCGAAATTCACCGAGAGGTAGAGACGGATACCGTAGCGCCGAAACAGTGCGGCGAGACCGGTTAGTTTTTCCAGATACCGTGTTTCGAGGAGTTGCCACCCGCCTAACTCGTTCGTCGCTTCGTTGGCACCGTCGCGGTTCGGAATCTGCGTGTTGACGTTATTGACAACGATACCGTTGATGCCGACGGACGCGAGTAAGCGGGCGTAGTCGACGTAGCGTTCGCGGAGGTCGGGCAGTCGCTCGAAGTCGAATATCGACGGCCCGGCGTATCCGCGTTCGACCGACCGACGGAACGGGTTGTCCCAATGGTTGACAATTCGCTCGGCGTTCGTCGGTTCTCTGACTACGTCGAGACTGTCGAGGGGACGTCCGAGCGACATGTGCCGGAGGAGGTAAAACGTCCCGTACACCAGTCCTCGGTCGGTGGACGCCGTGACGACCACGATTTCGGCACCCTCCCAGTCGGCGGTACGGATGAGAAAGCCTTCGTCATCGAGCGATTCGACAGCCTCGGACGACACGCAGTCACTGACCACTTCCATCTCGGCGGGCGTGCCGACCGCCAGAAAACCGTCCGCCGACCGCGGTGGATGTTGCCAGAAGTGGGGTTCGCGTCCGAGCAACCCTCGAAATCCACGCCGCAGTTCGTCCCGAACGGCACCGAGTTCCGGTGCCTCGACGGATGCGTAAACGTTCGAACAGCGCTCTCGATATGACTTCGAGGTCCCGTTTTCGGCGTACCGGAGCCAACAGTCGTCGTACTTCCCTCCAGACATCTCGTGGACGTTGCGCACCCGCCTGTAAATCGTTGACGGTTATCATGCCATGTCTTCGCGCCTCCCATCTCTGATCGCCACTGTACTCTGGATGTGATTCAGTAATACTGAATCAATTGTTATATTTTGGAACAAATGTTTCAATAGCCGGTAACGAGAATGCTGTGGCATGGGAAAGCAGGCAAAACACGCCGTAAAGTCGGTGGAGAACGCATTCGAGATACTTGATGCGCTGAAAGAACTCAACGGCGCAGGGGTTTCGACGCTCTCCGACCACTTGGAGCTGCCAAAGAGCACGATACACAACTACCTGAGTACTCTCCTGCAGGAGGAGTACGTCGTCAAAGACGGTTCGACGTATCACGTCGGAATCCGGTTTCTGGAGTACGGTGCCTTCGCTCGCGTCCAGATGGACATCTACGACATTGCGAAAAAGGAGATTGATACGCTGGCGGAAACGACGGGGGAGTTGGCGAACTTGATGGTCGAACAGCACGGACGCGGGTCGTATCTTCATCGCGCCCGCGGAGATCGGGCAGTTCAGGTCGAAGCCCATGTCGGAACGCGCGTTCCACTCCACGGAACCGGCTTGGGAAAGGCGATACTCGCCCACCTTTCCGAAGAGCGGGTCAACGAAATAATCGAGATGCACGGTCTCACCGGCTTTACCCCCGCGACTATTACCGACAAGGCGGAACTGAAGTCCGAATTGGAAGAGATACGTGAAACGGGCGTCGCGTTCGACGACGAAGAGCGCCTCTCGGGTCTGCGATGCGTCGCCGCCCCGATTCTGAGCAACAACGGGCGAGTCCTCGGCTCGATTAGCGTCGCCGGTCCCTCGAATCGGATCCGCGACCAGCGTTTCTCTGAAGAACTCCCAAATCAGGTGCTCGAAGCCGTCAACGTTATCGAACTAAACGTCACTTACTCGTAGAGCGCCAATTGAGGTCTCTTATCCTGCAAATCGGTCGTACCGTGCGTGGTTCTCATCGGTAATCCTGCTCTGTTGCTGAACAGACGGATCACATTGTCGTACTACTGTTCAGCTAATATGAAAACCGTATTTTCAGTTCCACCACTTCAAACTTAAAGCATCAGATGTATCATTTACTACCCGCTTGCCCAAATTTTCCGATAATTATACACAAAACGCCCATTGGGGATCAATATGACGAGCGAATCCTCGACTTCGGCGTTCATAATCCTAGAATCCGATATCGTGCGTCTTCACTAGTGTCTGACTCCAATACGCAGTATCCATTCCTACGACTGAGTCATGCATCCTTTTATTTTGGTGGCTCCAAATTTCTTTACATAGCCAGTTTTGTAACGCCTCGAATTAGTGTTGTTCCACCGAGAAGTGAGATAGTGAGTAACAGTAGTTACTCATCTGTTGGAGGGAGATTACAGTACTACGACTGTAATGGATATCTATTCCATAACTATCTTACTTATGTGTTTATTGTCATTCTTAATTATATATGTATAATTAGTTATGTCTGATGTGTCGCAGTTTGTATCCACAATGCGTTGCGGGTCGTATCACTCGATTCCAGCGCTGTCACGGATTTTTATTATGAATTCGATTGTCTAGTAACACACAAGTTACTTGATCTCTAAAGATAAATTATCTTATATTATCTCTATTATAACAACCTTCTGATATGTTATAGTATTATCTGTTATTTTTTATTCTACTATTTATATAAAAATATAATTTCCAAATTTATAATTTATACTTTAATATATTATTAGTTATTGAGGTCACGAGAGATTTCGTCTTTCGATAGAGGCTCGTTACCCCATCAAGAATGCCATCTACCCTACCACCTTTATTGAAGTCAACCACTTGATGCAGCAGTATTCCGTTTGGTGGGAGGTACTGCCAACTACCGTCTAGTTCCTATTCGCCTAAAGTCATGTGAATCAAGGGGCACTAGTAGTTGCACATAAATCGGTTCTGAAGTACCGGGGGCATTGCATTTCCGCTTAGTATATTAGTAAACACTACCGCTTCCTACCGTAGCCAATAGTATACTCTTTTTATGGTCTACCAAATTACAGTCTATTACGATACAGAAAGGGGGCTATCGACTGAGGTTTCGATCATTCTCAATAGGAATCTGTGGGGTTAGTCCGCCGTATGTGGATGCTCGTCGTGACCGCTCTCGTCGCCGACCGATTCCGAGCGGTGCAGCCAGTAGAGGAAGATGAAGAACACGGTCGCCAGTACGTTCAAGACCATCTTGTAGTTCATCTCGATTTTCACCTCTGCGATCTTCACGCTCGAGGCGGGGGGGATGACCCCGGCACCGAGGAAGATGAAGTGGATGACGAACCCTGTGAGGACTGCGGAGACGAAGATCATCCCCGAGAGGATGGCTGCAAACGTCATCCCGTAGTACTCCCGATAGGCCTCCATGATCGGTGGGACGATGAGATCTGCGTAGATGTAGCTCAGCACCGACCCGAATGGGAGGCCATTCGAGAAGAGGATGGCGCCGAACGGTACATTACCAACCGAGCAGACGAACGTGGCGACGCCGACGATAGCGCCGAGCACTGCGGTCCAGAAAACATAGACGGGTAGACCGAACGTCGCGCCCGAGAACACCGATGTCCAGACTTGTTCGGGAATAAAGCCGGCGATGAGTCCCGCGAAGATGAACCCGATGGCGATCTCGTCCCAGAGCATCCCCCACTCTTTCCACTGCTTGTCGGCGAGTGCCTTCCACCCTGAGAGTGACGTCGATTGTTCTCGGATAGTCGTGTTGGCTTCTTCGGGGTCAAAGCTTTCCTTGCAGGACTGCGAGCAGAAGTAGTACGTCTGGCCGTCGTGTTCGGTGGAATAATCAGCTTCCTCGGGGTTTACTTCCATCCCACAGACCGGGTCCTGGACTGTTGGAGTGCCTTCGTTGAGGACGTTCTGGCGAGCCTGTTCGACGACGTCGTCGGGGACGATGTAAACGAACCCGAGCGCCATCAAGCCGATGAGCATGAACCCGCCGATGATATCCGCGAGCAGGAACTGCCAGCCCAATAGAATCCAAATCACGGCACCGATCTCGATGACGAGGTTCGTACTCGCGAACATGAACGCACCGATGGTCGCCGCCGCCGATCCACCTTTCTTGAAGAGGTTCTTCGCGGTCGCAATGGCGCTGTACGAACACGACGAGGAGACGAATCCGAACAGCGATCCGTAGCCGATCTCCCGCACACCGTGTCCATCGAGGAGGTCTGCGACTTCCTGGTTGGACGTCCATGCTTCGACGCCGCCCGCGATGGCAAACCCGATGACGAGTGCCCACCACGTAATCCACGCCATCGCCGCCGTCGTCGTCACGACTGGCGTGTGCTCTCGACAAAGAACGTTGCCAGTGGCTTCGACGTGGTGAAGACGCCGATTCCGACAGTTGCGAGCGCAATGAATGCGAGGATTGCGTACTCTCTTCGGTCCATACATACAACTTATGGGATAGTCCCCTTACGGAGTTTCGGCTAACAGAGTGTAATTGAGAGGCGGCCTGTGTTTTGGTTCATTAAACTCGTTGCCGTCGAGAGTCTAGTTTCTAGATCGAAGAAGTACATTTATTTATTATATCAAATATTTCTCGACTCGTATAAACAGATGCGTAAGGAGGGCTTTTTGTTTACATATAATTGATAATAGAGATATTGTCCAGTTTACCATGCACAGTACCGTTACATGGCATATTTTCCCTCAATACTTGACCGGATCACATGTCGCTTTTAGAACTTTGCTTACCGAACAGTCCTTTACAACTGAAGCCAGAAACGGGGAAAACGTGCCTGCTGTAGTACGGAGTGCAATGTCCCTTGCAGAAACGACGTCCAAGATCGACCACCTGAGCGAAGAACAACAAGAGTGTATCGAGATCTGCACCGAAGCAAGCGAAGTCTGTGAGTGGTGTGCCGATGAGTGTACTAGTAGCGAGGAGATGGCAGAGTGCCTGCGGCTCTGCCGTGATGTAGCCGATGTCGCGTCGCTACACGCTCGCTTTATGGCGCGCGACTCGAACTACAGCAGCCAGCTCGCCGAAACCTGTGCGGGCGTCTGCGAGGAATGTGCCGAAGAGTGCGAGCGCCATGACGCCGAGCACTGCCAGGTCTGTGCCGACGTTCTCAAAAAGTGCGCCGAGAGCTGCCGCAACATGATGAGCGCCTGAATGACCGAGCGCTCGGCATCGATCCACACAGCTGCTTTGTGCCAGTCTAATAGATCGGCCACTGATCGGAGCAAACCGTATCAATACGAGCTTTGGGGTGCGAAGGAGTCGAAGAGTGATGTAGTCTTCAATTAGTCGGCCGGTCGTGGACTCCCAGAAGGAGAAGTTCCTGGAAGCGATGGAAGATCGAGATCGACGCGACGGAGGAACTGGGCATTGATGGCGACGATGATCGTACTGAGTGACATCAAAAGTGCCCCGACGGCAGGTGAAAGGAGGATTCCAATCGGTGCGAGCACGCCCGCTGCAAGCGGAATCGCGAAGACGTTGTAGCCCGCAGCCCAGACGATGTTTTCCTGCATTTTCCGGTAGCTCGCCTTACTTAGCTTCACGAGTCGGACCACATCCATCGGATTGTTCTGGACGAGGATGACGTCAGCTGACTGGACGGCGACGTCCGTCCCACTTCCGATTGCGATGCCGACGTCGGCCCGCGCCAGTGCGGGTGCGTCGTTGACACCGTCGCCGACCATTCCGACAAGTTTACCCTGGTCCTGGAGTTCCTGTACCTTCTTGTACTTGTCTTCGGGCAAGACCTCGGCGAACACCGTGTCGATACCTAGTTCGTCCGCGACGGCGTTTGCGACATCTCGGGCGTCACCAGTTAGCATTGCGACCTCGATGTCCAGGTCGTGGAGCGCGTCAACGACTCGGTAGCTTTTCTCGCGGATGACGTCGGCCATCGCGAACGCAGCTATTAGTTCTCCTTCCTGCACGAGATAGACGACCGTCCGGGCGTTTTCGCCCGCTTTGTCGGCGAAATCCCGTAGATTAGCCGGAGCATCTCTGTCGAGATGCTCTAAGAGGTTCGGTCCTCCGACATAGACCTCTTGGCTCTCGACGGTTGCGCGAACGCCACGGCCCTTCATCGCCTCAAAGTCGTCCGCAGCAGGCGCGTCGATTCCCCGCTCGGCGGCGGCCTCCCTGATAGCCCCAGCGATCATGTGCTCGGAATCTCTCTCGACGGCGGCAGCGAGGCGGAGTGCATCCGCTTCATCAACGCTGTCGGCAGTTGCCGTCCCGACGACGCCATGTTCCCCCTCGGTGAGCGTTCCAGTCTTATCGAAGATGATTGCATCGAGATTCCGTGCCTCCTCCATGGCGATGCGGTCGCGGACGAGCATCCCGTTGCGAGCTGCTAGCGAGGTGTTGATTGCAACCACTAGGGGAATCGCAAGACCGAGTGCATGTGGGCAGGCGATGACGAGGACGGTGACCACCCGTTCGATCACGGTCGCATCGAACGTCGTCGCGACTGTCCACGCGACTGCGGTGAGTAGTGCGGCCCCGACGGCGACGTAGAATAGCCATCCCGCTGCGCGGTCGGCGAGTACCTGTGTCTTCGATTGACTCGACTGCGCCTCCTCGACTAGGCGCATGATCCCGGCAAGGGTCGTCTCGTCGCCGGTCGCGTCGATCCGTACCCGTAGGCTCCCATCACCGTTGACCGTACCGCCGATTACCTCGTCGCTGGGTTCCCTGGCGACGGGGTTGGGCTCGCCGGTGATCATTGCCTCGTTTACGTCCGACTCGCCGTCCTCGACGATGCCGTCCGCGGGAACGCTGGCGCCCGGGCGTACGAGAACGAGGTTGTCCTCCGAAAGTTCATTCACCGGTACCTCCTCGATGTCACCTGACCCAGTGATCCGCTCTGCAGTGTCGGGCATCAGTTTCGCGAGTTCGTCTAAGGCACTGGACGCCCGTCGGACTGACCGCATCTCGATCCAGTGGCCCAGCAACATGATGTCGATCAGTGTCACGAGTTCCCAGAAGAACGCAGACTGTGTCGGGAAGACGACGCTCGCCAAGCTATAGATGAACGCGACAGTGATCGCCATCGAAATGAGTGTCATCATCCCTGGCGAGCGATCTTTCAGTTCGGGGCTGGCCATCTGGAGGAACGGCATACCGCCGTAGGCGAAGACGATCACCGCGAAGATGGTATTTATCCACTGGCTCCCCGGAAATACCGGAACGGAAAAGCCGAGGGTCTCCTGGAGGAACGGACTTTAGAGAAGAACAGGAATCGAAAGGAGGGTCGAAACGAAGAATCGTCGACGGAACATCTGTTCGTGTCCTTCGTGCACCCCCTCATGATCACCGTGATCGTTGCCACCGTTGCCGTGACCCATCCCATGCCCATCGTGTTCTGCAATCTCTCGCTCGGCCTCGTCATCGTCATTGGCCTCTTCCTCAAGCATGGATTGCTCTACGCGGTCTTCCTCATTGGTTCCGACTGGCTCATCGTCATCTACGCTGTTGCGACCATGGTGAGAATTGGCCCCTGATGGAGGATCTCCGTTCTGTGAGTGTTCGTGGTCGTCCATGGCGAACTTATGGACGTACGATCCAGAGGTTGATGGATGTGTGGGCTTTACATCGAGTCGATCACAGTATATCGCAATGACCTCGTCAACCGTGAGTACGATCATCGTTGCGTTTGCCGACGACAGCGTAGACCAGTAGTGTGAACGCCGACTCGGCATGGCCTTTGAAGTCAGCCGAATAGTTTACTGTATTGCTAGCGTATGGCTGGTGCTATGGCCACCGAACGCACTGATCTCGGGATGACCGCCCGACGACTCGCACGGACGGACGTGGTCAGCGTCACGCCAGACACGCCCATCACCAAGACTGCCCAAATAATGCGCGACCGAACGGTCGGAAGCGTCCTCGTCATCGAAGGCGACGAATTAATCGGCGTCGTCACCGACCGGGACATCGCCGTAGAAGTCGTCGCCGACGGCTCAGCCAGTCTAACCCACGAAGTCACCGATCTCGAAATGCTCACTGCACAGGACGTGATGACCGCGGATCCCCAGTCCGTTGACGCAGACGCGAAAATCCAGCGTGTCCTGCGGGCGATGAATGACGCTCACGCACGCCGGATTCCAGTCGTTGACGACGACCACGTTGTCGGTATCATCGCGTTTGACGACCTAGTGCTCCACCTTGCCGGGGAATGCACGCACGTTTCCGCGCAACTCGACAGTCTGGCCGAAGTCATCCACGCCGAATCGCCATCGAACTGAGATTGCGACTCGACGTTCTCGTAGAAACGTTCGTGCAAACAAGATGGGTGGAATGATATGATTAGATACTCGTGTCCGATATTAGTTTGATTTATTGTCAGCTCTGGCGTAGTCATGAGGGGGGAATACTATGTTCGAGACACCACGACAAACAAAACAGACACGAAGACGATTCATCGCGACTGTGGGAGGGACTGTAATTGGGTTGGCATCCGGTGTGAGCGCACAAGAAACGACATCTCGTGACCATCAGCGAGGTATGTGTTGTTTCCGCTTCGGCGGCCGCGTCTCCGGATGGCAAGGACAGGGGCCACAGTCGATTACTGGACAACAAAATCCGACGCTCCAGCTTAAACCAGGAAGGACGTATGGAGTCATGTGGCAAAACCTCGATGGGCAGCCGCACACGTTCGCGCTGAGAGACTCGAATGGTGAGAACCTTCCCGTGATATTGCCAACTGTGCGAACCATGCAGAACGGCGGGCCGATGATGGGTGGTCAGAACGGGACGATGGTGGGCGGAGCGAATGGCACCATGATGGACAGGATGATGGGCGAACATCAAGGAAGGAGGCAACCACCCGAAGATGCGATTCGAGTTACGCCGCAGGTCGCTGAAGAAGGATCGGTACAAATGCTCGCATTCGTCGCGACGCGTGACATTGCTCAGTATATTTGTACCGTGCATCCATCGACGATGGTTGGTGACGTGACTCTGAGACCCGATCAAGGTAATTCCGGTGGACAACATGGTGGTAATGGCAATCACGGCGACAAGAGTGACAATACGGGAAGTCACGCACACGACTGACGATCCGAGCGTGTGTCGTCAGTCCACACCCTCGGAGTAAGACCCAATACCGTTGTGCTCGTAACTGATAGCGACATGGGGGGAATGAGCCTGTGGTCGTTCGAACCGGGAATCGCGTTCTTCGTTTTCTTCGGATTCACGGTTGGAATCCTCTTCGGCTTTTTCGGTCTCGGTGGGAGTTTCTTCGTCACGCCAGCACTGCTCGTTCTCGGCCATCCGGTCGAAGCGGCGGTTGGCTCCGGGCTGGTGTTCGTCTTCGGAACGTCGATTACGGCCGTCGTAACACACCGCCGTCTCGGCCACATAGACTACAAATTGGGAGGGCTCCTCGTCGCGGGGATGACGATGGGGTTAGAGGTCGGGAAGCGGGTGTTGTTCGAGCTTTCAGCCATCGGACTCGCAGACCTCATCGTTAGCACCGCATACGTCGGGTTGTTAGCGGCAGTCGGACTATTTGTGCTATTCGACGCTCGTAACAGAACTTCCGTGCAGGGAACAGTCGTAGATGCGAACGTCCTGCGACAAATTGGAACCGTCCACGTTCCGCCGATGCTATCGATTCGTGAAGAGGTTACCGTTTCCATATGGATAATGTTGGCAATTGCGTTCACGACGGGGATACTGGCGGGCGTTCTCGGTGTCGGCGGCGGGTTTCTCATTCTGCCAATCCTAATGTACGGGCTGAGTCTACCGGAAACGGTAGCGGTGGGGACTGACATCTTTCAGATCGCGATTTCGAGTGGATACGGGTCGTTTATGTACGCCAGAGCGGATGCGGTCCACCTCTCGGTCGTCGTCCCGTTACTCGGCGGGAGCGTCTTCGGCGCGTATCTTGGATCTCAGTTAACGGAGTTCGTTGAGGAGGCGAAGTTCAAGCAGTACTTCGCGCTCATTCTACTCGTCGACAGTGTGGCAGTGGCGAGCAAAACGATCAGTCACACCTACGGTGTCGTCGCCCTGCACGTCCTGAGTCTCGTTCTGCTCTTCGGAACTGCAGTGGTCATGAGTTCCATCGTTGTCTCGTTCGGAACTCGAAACGCCCTTCGAGAAGGCGATACTCTGTCGAAAAATAACTGAATAAACGAGGCGTTTTAGTTCTCGTTTCGACGTCGGACGTTTCGAACCGCATAGACCAAGATGGTCAATTGGACGACGACCAGCACTACCGTGAATCCCCAAAATGCGATGGCAGTAAATATCGAAGCACTGCCTAACCAGAGGCTAACCAGCACGAGCGTCACGAGGACGTATGCGAGTTCACGTATTTGTGAAGTCCATCTCGTATTGAATCGAGCTCAAAGCACTAATCAGAACTGGTGTTCTTCGTCTGACGCGGTGAACGGCGCAACCGACGCGTTGTGTTGGGCGACCAACGAGAGTCGGAGGACGAACGAGAAGAGGACGGCGAACGGCCTGAACCCTGCGGTAAGTACAATAGGGACGAGAACGTCGAGCCACCCGGCGACGAGTGGCGTCGTCTTCACGCCGCCATAAACAACGAGGACAACGGCTGAGAGGAGTTCTGCAGGTACGCCGACGTACAAGATGATTCGCGATAGATGTGAGAGTTCCTTTTTGACGTAGACGGTTCGGAAGTACTTGCGGGCGACGTCGATTTGTATGAAGTTCGTTCGAATCTCTCCGAACAAGTTTCGCTGGTCGTCAGTCAAGTATTCGTCGAATTCGACCTCTATTCGGTTGATTTCACGGAGTTGCTGGGCGTGATTTGTCCCGAGTGTCACCTTGATGACTGCGAAGATTTGCACTGGTTCTGTGTCGAGCGTCCGAAGAACCGTCTTTACATCCGTTAGAACATTGTCGGCGAACGTCTCGACACGTTCCTGTAAGCGGTCGTCTGTATTGTTTGCCACGCTCTCACGGAGTTCTTCGGTCCGCGCTTCGGTCGTTTCGTGCAGAAACCGCAAGAAGCTCCCCGGCAGTACCGGAGCTACCGATTGGTCGGCACGTTCTTGAGCGTCCTCACGGTATTCGAGCGCGTCTTCGATACGCCGACGTAACTCACCGGGTGCACTCAGTTCACGCGACAGGACGAGCTGGTTGATTGAGAGCACGACCGGAATCATCGTGAAATTCCCGCCGAGGAACGCACTGAATAGAAAGTACATCGGACTGGACGGCCGACCAGAGAGGATATCAACGGACGTCAGCAAAGAAGAGGAAAACTCCACCGAGAAACACACCGGCGAGAGTCACGCGGTTGCCGTCCACGAGCAGCCACCGGAGCGGTCGGTTGGACAAGCCATTACTAGGTCGTTGTTCTTCAGACATCAGTGGATGCTTTCACATTCGGCGCGGCCGACTAATCCATTCTGGCATTCTAATTTCACGGTTTTAGAGCGATTGCAGAACAGTCGATACCTCTTTTTGACTCTGAATGCTAGTGTTCCATATGACCGCGGCACACCAGAACAACTCGTGGTTTCGACTGATCGTCGTCATACTGGCTGTCATCTTGTTCGCGCCGATGCTGATGATGGTGTTCGCGTTCCCGATGATGGGTGGCTGGATGATGGGGCCGGGATACGGCGGTCAAGCGCCAGTCTGGGGCTGGGTGATGATGCTTGTCTCGCTATTGGTCGTGCTTGCACTCGGGTACGTCCTCTACCGCGCGCTCGCTGGCGGTGATGCAGCGCTCGAAGAACTGCGACTCGCCTACGCCCGCGGCGACATCTCCGAAGAAGAGTTCGATACGCGCCGGGAACGTCTCCGACGCGAACAATAGCGGCGACGACTCGCATCGTCCAGTTATTCGGCGACCAAGAGGTGCGTCAGGACGACGATCAACAGCGTCTGGTTAGCTTTGTCGAATAAACCGTAACTCTGGAAGTGTGGCATGCCGCTTGCCTACCAGCGGACAAGTTGCGCCGTGACGTACAGAATGTCGCCCATGTAGAGAAGTCGTCGGTTCACGTCGAGGAAGAGCAAGACGACTGAGCCGGTGGAGGGCGAGGAGTTCGCGTGGACAACAATCCTCACACACGGTCACAGATGATTGTAATCGGAATAAAGCATTTCGGGTTTTCTTTCTGGCTGAAAAGGCCTTCGAATCGCTTAGTTTTGAAACCTCGAATTTATCGACCGATGATGCACGGATTCGAAGCCGAAACGAGAAAAAGACGTTCGCCCGTATTATCGCGGTATGACGACCGAGCTTACCGTCGAAGGGATGAGCTGTAGCGGATGCGAACAGACAGTCGAATCGACACTCGAAGAATTAGACGACGTTGAGAACGCCGCCGCAGATAACGAGTCCAACCAGGTCAGGGTTAGCGGAAACGCAGACACAGATACCATTGCACAAGCCATCGAGAACGCAGGGTATACCGTGAAACGCTAACCATGAAATATCACACTGTTCCAAAGAAGCGACAAGCAATTGTACGAATTACCCCGAACCTCTCCCGATCTCATTAATGACCGAATTGGACTCCACCGATATTGAAATCCTGCAATTGTTGCTTGAAGACGCCCGTCGCCCGTATCGGGAGATTGCCGGCGTCGTCGGTCTGTCACCCCCGTCGGTGTCTAACCGGGTCGAACGACTCCAAGACCTCGGTATCGTTCGACGATTTACCGTCGAGATGGATCAAACTCAGCTTTCGAGAGCCGACGAACTGCTGCTGGTTCTCGACGTTCAAGCCAGTAAGGCAGAGAATATCCGGTCACAGTTGGTATCCATCGAAGGTGTCGAACACGTGTTTCAGACGGTCGAATCGCGTATCATAGCTAAAGTGATTCTCGACACGTCGGAAGTTCACGAGTTGTTCACCGACATCTTAGACGAGGCGGCAGTCGAGGACTACGAGGTCGAATCGGTGCTACACTCGTCGTGGCAACCAGCGCTCCGGAGCGGCGACGTTGGCATCCAATGTTCAATCTGTGGAAACCAGGTCAGTGGCGACGGTGAGACGGTCGAAGTCGATTCCGGCGACACGTATCATGTCTGTTGCTCGTCTTGTGCAGAAGAGATCGTTGAACAGTACGAATCACTGCAGGAAGCTGCCGACGAGTAATAGCTTCACGCTTTTTGTCTCCTCATCAGTTCGTGTATCTGCGATACGCCTCATAGGGGCGAGGATTTTGAGCGGAAACGCGAGGACGCCGAAGAGAGTCAGTTCATGCTTCGAAGTGGACACACCGCGGTATAAACGATGGAAATCAACGTCGCCGTTAACAAACCACCGAATATCTGTCCGCGGATTTCGGTTTGTAAACCTCCGGTCGGACTGCTTACTCCATGAAGGATGAAAATTCTCCACCGAGGCGAGTTTCGTTCCACGGTTTACGATCAATCTCGAGATTTGGCGCTCGTCGGTTGCGAATACGGCATCTCCACGAACCCGTCGACGGTCTGGATTACAGTCGCTGTTCCTTTACAATCGAAGCCACAATCCCGGAAAAGCAGCACCCCATAGTAATGGATGCAATGTCGCTTTCAGACACCGTCTCCGAAATCGATCATCTGAGCGAAGAACAGCGCGACTGCATCGAAATCTGTACCGAGGCCGCCGAAACCTGCGAGTGGTGTGCCGACGCGTGTGCCGACCACGGCGAAGACATGGCCGAGTGCATCCGCCTCTGCCGTGACGTCGCGGACGTCGCGTCGCTGCACGCACGGTTCATGGCCCGCGATTCGGACTACAGCAACCAGCTGGGTGAGCTGTGTGCCGATGTCTGTGAGGCGTGTGCCGACGAATGCGAGCAACACGACCACGACCACTGCCAACTCTGTGCGGACGTTCTCAGCGAGTGCGCCGAGAGCTGCCGCAGCATGCATTAATCACGCGGAGCCAGCCGAGCGACGAACGTCCGAATTCGAACACCGTTTTTTCGCGTCAAATATGAGATTCAGCCGAGAACGTATTCCAACTGAGGGTATCGGTCGAGCAAGGCTTGTCCATCAATTTCGTACTGTTCAACGATGGCGTCGAGACCGAGAATACGACCAGCACCGAACGCAGCGACCGAGAGGAACACCAGCAGGTACATGAAATCAGCGTTGATAAACCCGTGTTCGAGGTCCCAGTTGCCGAAATAGAACATGAGCATCAGGAAGGCACCGAAGAACGCCGCGAGACGGGTCAGAAGTCCGACCATCAAGCCGAGGCCGATAGCCAGTTCTCCCCACGGAACAGCGACGTTCACAAAATCGACGAACCACGGCGTCTTCCCCATCCACAGGAACAGCCCTGCAAGGGGGTTCCCGTTCGTCGCGGCGACGTTTACGAGGTAGCTCTGTGCGTCGAATCCGGCAAAAATCTTCTCAATGCCCGTGTAGAAGAACGCGAAGCCGATGACGAGGCGAAGTGCGAGAACGAACCACGCACTCAGCGAGTGGGCACGTCCTTCGACAGTAACGCCAGCAATCGTAGACCGGAACTCGTTGTACCGTGGTTGCGTATCAACCATTGCCAATACCTCTGGAGTACAGTAGTCTTGCAAGGAGTGTATAACTACCGTCGCACAGGGTGAACCGCCCCGAGGTCACGACCCGAGGCATTTGGCCTGCTCCGCCTGTAGAGATACAACCGGGATGTACCGTTCAATGATGTTCGTGGCTTTGAGAAGATCCCGCGCCAGAATTCTGTGGCTGTAGATGCGAGAACTCGGCTGGGTTGCGCTCAAACGACTGCTTACATCGATTCGAGCAGAAGTAGTACGTTTCCCCATCGTGGGTAACACTCGGGCCGCTATCATCGATCCGCATCCCGCAGACTGGGTCCCGGTATTGGCCGGGTGCGCCGAGCCCCCGGCGGTAGACGTAGAAGAGGAACCCCGAGAGCGCGAACGCGACGACATTGAGATAGAACGTGTAGTTGAGTTCGAAATATGTCTGTTCGGTGGCCGTCTCCCCGCCAGCGAGGTTCGGTACGATACCCAGGGCAGTGAACAACTCCTCCATGAGAAACCCGGTGAACGCCATCGTGACGAAGAACACGCCGAGGATGTACAGCATTACCTTCCAGCCGTAATACTTGCGGTAAACGTTCAGCACTGGAATCGTGATGAGGTCGGCGTAGACGAACGCGATGACGCCCGCGAAGCTGATGCCGCCACCCCAGAGTGCGACCGCAAACGGAACGTTGCCGATGCTGCCGACGAAGCTGATGACGGCGATCGTCACACCCATGATTGCATTTTCGGCGCTCACGAGCAGGTTATCCCCCTGTAGAAAGAGACTGTTCCAAACCCACTGCGGGACGAAAACGATGACGAAGCCGGAGATGAGGAAACCTGCGACGACGTCTTTCCATATCATCGACCACTCCTTGCGGTACTGATTCCCGAGTTTGTACCAGCCACCCCACGTCAACAGTTCCTCGCGCCAACCGCCACTACTGGCGGCCTCTTGTTGGTAGGTCTCCAGACAGCCAGCCGAACAGAATTTCAGCGTTTCACCGCCGTTGGTAACGAGTGAGTATTCGTCTTTTCCCTCCATTCCGCACGTCGGGTCCTCGGTGATACCGTGGTCGTGGTCGCGTTGATTCAGTTCCTCCCGAACGTCCTCGAAGAGGTTCTCCGGGAGCGTCAGGTGAACGATGAGAGCCATCACCGCGATAAGAATGAGTCCTCCGAGGAGTTCCGCCAAGAGAAACTCCCAACCGAGAAGGATCAAGATCATCAAGCCGAGTTCGATGATGAGGTTCGTCGATGCAAACATGAACGCGAGAACGTTGACCACGTGTGCCCCCTTCTTGAACAGTCCCTTCGCGATAGCGACGGCACCGAAGCTACAACCGCTACTGGCGGCACCGAAGACGGTTGCCTTCGCGAGTCCGGCGAGATCATCGTCGCCGAGTAGGCGTGCCATCCGCTCTTTCGAGACGTAGACCTGCACAAGACTCGTAATCATCAGCCCCATGGTGATCGCCCATGCAGCGGTCCAGAGGAAACCAATCCCGATTCGTAGCGATTCGAGGATTCCGTTGACGACAGTAGTCTCCATACATGGAGTATCACTGGCTTCGTTCTTCCTGGTTTCTCTTAAAAGTGTGATGTAAAAGGCAATCCACATAGCTGCTTTGTAAGATAATATCTAGCAAGACTGTCGATGCTGCGAGTGTTCGGCCAGAACATTTCCTCGCGAGTGACTGAACCCATTACTCTACTCGATGCAACCATATTCATCTAGAAACATTTGTACTGGACTATTACTTAGACCCGTTACTGCCTTTCATTTGGCTTCGAAGGGAGCAATGCCGAATCGGTGTTACGACGTGTGACTTCGAATATAAGCAAAAATGCAATTGAACTAGCTTGACGTATCTTCACCCATGAGCACCACGACTTCCAACCGCGGAGAGTATGAAATGGAAACCGCTCACGAAACGATAGAACTTGATGCGCTGGCACACAGTGGCGCCGCAGCAGTCGTTTCTGCCGTCGTCATGTTCCTTCCCGGTGTATTCGGAGCGGTCAGCGTCTACGAGGGAGTGGTCGAGATGATGGAGCAGTGGCACCTCTTCTTTGAACCAACCGTCGTCGGGACGGTGGCGGGCATGATTGAAGCAGCTATCATTAGCTTCGTCTTCATTTACGCCTTTGCATAGCTGTACAACATGCTTGTTCGGTAAGATGAAACATGGATCACGTTCCAGATACATCACCGACATAGCGGAATCGACATCGACGCGACTCCAGGAGGAGGGACGAGTAGACTCGAAGAAACCGGTAAACCAGTGGCAATCGAAGGGTGGGCCATGGAAGACCACACTAATCACGACGATACCGATTCTCCACGAGGCTACGGGTCAGGTGGACACGCTACGTTGGGGGGGTTATCAGTACACGCGGATGGATTTCGATTTGTACCGGTGACCACGCGCTTCAGTCCTGGTGAACCGTCAGACTGGAAGTTCCACATCGTCGCTCCAGATGGGACGATCAGAACCGAGTTCGATGAAGCACATGGGCAGCGGGGTCATCTGATCGTTGTCCGTCGAGACCTGACTCGATTCCAGCATCTCCATCCGACGCTCGAAAACGATGGAACGTGGCGTGTCGAAGCGTTCACTCTCCCTGACCCTGGCATCTACCGTGCATTTCTCGATCTGATGATCGACGGTCGACCGATAACACTTGGATTCGATATCTTCGCTCCAGGACCACTAGAAGTCGCGGCGCGCCCGGAAACCGCGCGCCACGCAACGACCGCTGAATACCATGTCGAACTCTCGTCTGACGAGGTTTCAGCTGGTGAAACTACAGAGCTAACATTCGAAATACGCCGTAATGGCGACCACGTTTCACGGCTGGATTCGTATTTAGGTGCACTCGGCCATCTCGTCGCCCTTCGAGAAGGTGACCTCGCCTATCTGCATGTCCACCCCGAAGAGACAAGTCCAGACAGCGGCCGTGTCAAATTTGGTGCTAAATTCCCGACTCCTGGGAGGTACCGCCTGTTCCTTCAATCAAAACCCGAGGGAACCCTCATTATAACCCAACATGATGTCCGTATCGATAACTGACAGCGATCATTCTGTTACGACTTCTAGATCAGAAGATTCGTCGTCAGATGGAGATGGAAGTTCGGCTCCGATTCAGGGTTCGGGCGATTACGAGTCGAGTGCAGACGACGAGCAAAGCTGCTGTTTGGTTTCATTCTTTTTTCAGCGGATTTGGAGAGTAGTGTTCGCGCATCGTTTCGTGGGATACCCCCGTCTCCTGTGCACTTCCGCTTAGGGCTAAATGGGGAAGTGATCCACAC
The DNA here is from genome assembly GCF_020700235.1 of Haladaptatus pallidirubidus. GTDB lineage: Archaea > Halobacteriota > Halobacteria > Halobacteriales > Haladaptataceae > Haladaptatus > Haladaptatus pallidirubidus. The sequence continues at coordinate 310,756 of NZ_CP085302.1, forward strand.
ACCACCACGTCCAGTGTAAAACCTCACTTGAAGGCCTATAAACGTTGAATTCGACTGTTTTGAAAAACATACATTGTATGTTGCTATATTAAATTCTTGGTTTCGAAGATGAGACTACGCAGGCAATAGCAACCCCAGAATGCACGATTTGGGACAATCCATCCCTCTACAAGCGTCTCAAACTGAACCACAGACGCCGTCTCTAGTCATATTTCTAATGATTGGACGAATTAACGATGATTCGAACCAGAGCTGCCGCTGCTCACCCAGCGTTCATTGCCTTGAAACAGGGTTCCTAGCCGATTCCAGTCCGCTTTAGCAGCGTGAGCACCGTATTCGCCGTCACAACAGGTGACCGCTTGTACTCGCTAGTCAACTCGACCTGGACGAGTAAATCGACTGCACGACAGATCGAGTACAAGCGGCATGCGAATGCGAAGTAGTAGAATCGTAAAACGAAGTTCTTCGAGGTTGTGGCGGCCATGAGCCGCTTGATCGCTTTGTAGCCACTTTCGTATTGTGTTCATCATATCTAAATCCGCGCCACCATTCATTTCTAAGCTCGATGTCATTCCAGCTTACGCACCCTGTTACCAGTAGCGATCAACAGTCCAATGGCGACCAGTGCAAAAATCACGTTACCAATCCACGCAAGCGTATCCTGTGGTCGAATAAGGGACGTCAGTACAAAACCAGCGAAGATATAAGTCGGCAGTGTCCCCGCCACTAGCGCGAACTCGTGGCGGACGCTCCACTCTCGCCGCCTTGAGAGACGGAAAAGGACCAGTGCTCCCGCGAGGAGAAATACAGCACCGAATAGCACTCCGGCCCAGCTCTCCGGTCGCAGGAAGAACGCGTTTATCCAAACGAACGTGCCCGTGCCCAAGATCCATGGCTTCGGCACCCATCCATCGGCATCCTTCGGGCGTTTCTCGAAAAAGAACGCGGTGACGATAAGCGCGAGCGCCACAGTTCCAGCGCCGATCATCTGTGCGGGTGTTGCCAGGAATTCCTCAGTAACCTGTAGGTCTTGGAAAATGATCCAACAACCCAGGAGATATAAGAGGCCAGTTAGAGCCAGGCCGACGTTGCCTAGCCACGGCGTCGTCCTTCTTCTCGGTGTCAACATCTCTACAATAGCTATCGGGATACTGATACTCCAGATCGCATGGCCGACGATAAAGGCCATCGCGTTGTAGGCACTGATGCCGAGACTCGGGATGGGCGTGACACCCAATGATGGTACGTCAGTAAAAGTTTGATTGAAGAGCGACTGGTCAACCAGGCCTGCCTCGATCACGCCGTACGCTACGCCCAGCAGCACTATCGTCGGCCATCCGCGACTGGTTCGGCGCGTTACCTCCCGGATCAATAGCGCACCGCCGCCATAGAGGGGCACCAGAAATGGGAGGGCAACGAGTATGCCGAGTGGGATGTTGCCGAGCAGATACTCCCCGACCCACGGCGCGAGAACGAGCAAACCGAGAACTGGTGCGATGCGTTTCGTGCTCTGCCGGAGCGCCTTATATATGAACAATGGTCGTATTTTTCCTGCACCAGTGCGTTTCGCCCGATGAATCGCTTGGAGGTTCTTGATCGCCGAAGTGACGAGTAGCCCCCCAAGTACTATTCGGACGAGTACTACTATCCAAGCGACGGTCAGTGCTGCTGGTACCCCGATTTTTTCGAGCGTTTCTATTCCACGCTGACTCGGACCGAATGGCGGAGTGAATACCCCCCAGACTGCGAGGAGAAGAAATCCTCCAATCAGGAACTTGATGAGGCCGTTGATAACCTGTTTTCCCCATGCCGATTGATTTCTGCACTCCATCTGGAGGTGATTCAGTCATACATTACCCAGATTGTGTTTTGGCATGTAGTTTTCCATTTGGAAAACACCGTTCATGGCGGCATATTCAACTAGAATCTATTATATACTGGATGAAAATTAGCCAATATATTCGCTTCCGAGGAAACACGAACTACTCAATAGGAATCGACTCTTAGGTAGGAACAATCGGATACACGATGACAGCCCACCCTCCTGAATCGATTCCAGAAGAAACCTACGTAGACCTCGTTCAGGCGACGCTTGCTGCGTTAGCGAAGAAGGGATATGCGAATCTCCGAGTCCGTGACATCGACGCCGAATCGAACAAGAGTCGGCAACTCATCAATCACTATTTCAGCGGTAAGGATGAGCTGGTTACGGAGACGCTATCAGTTCTTATCGAAGCCGTCAAAGAAGAGTTGGACAGTACCAGCAACGGCGACCCAACAAAAAAACTGAACGAGGAAATCGACCGTGCATTACTCGGGACTGGAGAGGAGGATGAAGAGTTTTGGACCACCACAGCTGCGCTCTACGAACTACAGTCGCAAGCGCAGCACAACCCGCACCACCGAGAGATGTTCAACGAGTTCCTTGACTTGCAGGTTAATCACTTCAGTACGATAATACAAGAAGGGATCGACCAGGGAGTGTTCAATGAAGTTGACTCGTATCGGATGGCGAACGCAATAGATGACCTCATCGTCGGTGCGACAGTCAAAAAAATCCATCTCGGTCGGGACGATGCTCCTCTCGAAACACGAGAGATGATTGACGAACTCGTTATGTCGGAACTGAATCCGAAATAGTGGACGTCGTACACTGAAACACCTGCCGGTGAAGGGGTCGTCTTCAGTGATGTCGATCGCGACGATCCCTGCTCTGTCTCCGCAACTTCGTTCAGCAGCCTGTCGATAGTATGTCGATACATATCACGGATCTCCATGATAGTAAGGTTACGAATCTGGTCACGATGAGCGTGGCCTAACGGCGTCCGGTCTCGAGTCGACTGTTTAGTGCTGATTCGAACACTTGCCGAACGCAGAACCGTTCGACGAACTGACTCCGAGTCAATTGGTCTTCCTCATTCTCGATATCGACATGACCGTTGGAAGCAGTGTACCGATCGGCCTCCACGCTGCGAAGATGCTTCAACGGGCGCAATGCAGAACGATCGTTCTCAATGGAGGCGACCCCGAGTATATTCTTACTGCAGTCCGAACTGATGAGTTTGATGGGACGAAAATCATCCCGGATCAAGAGAACGATCCCCCACCATGGACATGAAGGGAAGTTATTCCAGTGGAGCACCAACTACAAGCATGTCCCACTATGAAGCGTCTTTCGAGATAGACTCGAAGACCGATTCGTACGCCGCTCGACGCATTCTGGAGCGGGTATATGATACGATTCGAGAAGAATCGCAGAATGTTCGAGAAAGGACGGACGACGCCGATGAACTCATGCGAGAGTTCCAGGTGCTTCGAGACGCAGCGAAGCGGCCCACGCCAGGACGGCTGACCATCACCTACGAACAATACGACGGCGAATTCGAGGACTGAGATCGCGAACTGCCTGCGGCAATCGGTCCGTCTCACTGTTGGATGCCTGCGTGTAGACATGTCGTGCTGACAGGACGAACACGGCCGATGCTCATCCGCTGCCTTTACTGGATGTCCACCTCCTACAAGTGTCCACACGTCCGTAATTGACTATGGTAGATCTGATTTCCCTGGGCGGACTGCTTCTCGCCTTCTTCCTCGTCGTCATGAACGGGGTCTTCGTAGCTGCGGAGTTCGCGTTCGTCAAAGTCCGGCCCACGCAGGTGAACGCGCTCGTCGAACGCGGCAAACCGGGGGCAGCACTCGTGCAGACGTCATCCAGAATCTGGATGACTATCTGGCTGTCAGTCAACTCGGCATCACGCTCTCCTCGCTTGGTCTCGGCTGGATCGGCGAGCCGGCCGTGGCAGCACTCATCGACCCCGTTCTCGGCCAAGTGCTTCCTGTGGGAGCGGTCCACCTCGTCGCGTTTGTCATTGGATTCGGCTTCATCACGTTCCTCCACGTGTTGTTCGGCGAACTCGCGCCGAAGACGTTCGCCATTCAGGAGGCCACGCGTGTCGCGCTCCTCCTCTCCCTGCTCATGAAGTTCTTCTACTACGTGTTCGTGCCCAGCATTATCGTCTTCAACGGAACAGCCAACTACTTCACCCGCCTCGCCGATGTCTCGCCGGCATCCGAAAGCGAGGAAACACACACCGAAGAGGAGATTCGAATGATCCTTACACGGTCTGAGGAGGCAGGACACATCGACGTCGACGAGATCGAGATAATAGAAAGAGTCTTCGAACGCGGGATACGATCGCTCGCGAGGTCATGATTCCGCGCCCGGACGTCGAGACCGTACCCGCCTCGATGTCGCTCCCGGACCTCCGGTCGGTTGCCGCGACGGGAATCTACACGCGCTATCTCGTGCTCGACGAGGAGGACCAGTCGCTCGGGTTCGTTCACGCGAAGGACATCCTGCGAGCGAGTGAAACCGAGACCGACTCGGACGATCCGATCACCGCGCGTGACCTCGCCCGAGCAGTCCTTACGGTCCCGGAAACGCGTCAGATCGACGCGATTCTCGCCGATTTTCAGACGCGTGGGGAAGGTCAAATGGCCGTCGTCGTCGACGAGTGGGGCGTCTTCGAGGGCATTGTGACCATCGAGGATATCCTCGAAGAGATCGTGGGCGATATCCAAGATGAATTCGATACCGCTGCGCAGGAGCCGTCCATCGAGAAGCGAGACGACGGAGCGTACGTCGTCGATGGAAGGGTCCCTATTCAGGACGTGAACGATCGGCTCGACACTTGGTTCGAGAGCGATGACGTCGAGACGATGGGTGGACTAGTCTTTAGTCGCCTCGGCAGAGTTCCTTCAATGGGCGATCAGATTGATGCGAACGGGTACGTCCTTCAGGTCGAGGCTGTCTGATGACACCCGAATCGAACAGCTCGTGATTCGAGCGGCACAGGCAGTACGGGAGACGGACGACGAGTAGGGAAAACCACCCACACCCTCCCAGCAGTCTCCGGCTCCCGCGAAACGGACATCTGAAAGAGATGCAGGTGTCTGTGTGGAAAACCAGTCCTTTTCCCTCCGGGGCACCTCCGTTCGGTATGAAGTTCTTTTCAGCATCTCTGTTCGTTCAGGGCTTAGCTTCCACGCCCGTAACGGCCGAGATGCTCGTCGTCTTCGCCCTCATTATCCTCGCGCTCGTGCTCTTTGCGACTGAACGGTTTCCAATCGACGTCACCGCCATCTTGGTGATGGTTCTGTTGATGGTGCTCGAACCGTGGACGCAGATCTCGCCTCGGGAGGGCATCTCCGGGTTCGCGAACCCGGCAACGATCACGGTCCTGGCGATGCTCATTCTGAGTACGGGTATCAACCGAACTGGCCTCGTCCAGTTGATCGGCCGGAAGATGGCTGCCTTCGCCGGGACCGACCGACGCAAGCAACTCGCCGCGACGGTCGGGGTCACTGGCCCAGTCTCGGGATTCATCAATAACACGCCGGTCGTCGCGATTCTGGTTCCCGTAATCGCCGATCTCGCACACGAAGGGAAAACGTCGCCGTCGAAGCTACTGATGCCGCTATCGTTCGCATCGATGCTCGGGGGGACGCTCACACTCATCGGGACATCGACGAACATCCTCGCGAGTGATATCGCGGCCCAGCTCGGTGCGGAGTCGCCCGGGCTCGGATTACATGCATTTGGAATGTTCGAGTTCACCAAACTCGGTGTCATCGTCTTCGCCGTCGGTGCCCTCTATCTCATGACGATCGGCGTTCGACTCCTTCCCAAACGGATTCCGGCTGACGAGGACCTCGTCGAGGAGTACGCTCTCCAGGAGTACCTCGCTGACGTCGTCGTCCCGGCGAACTCACCACTGATCGGCCAGACTGTCCGGGAGGCGCTCGGCGACGACGACCTGGATATCGACGTGTTACAGCTGATTCGCTACGGCGAGCAGTTCGACGAACCGCTCGCTCGAAAAGAGATCCACGAAAACGATACGCTCCGACTCAGGACGAACCGAGAGACACTCGAGTACATCATAGATGCGGAAGGGCTCACACTATCAGGCGGTCCGCGAACCGAGGACGACCTGCATCCGGAGGAGGAAGAACCTGTGCTCGTCGAAGTCGTCATCCCGTCGGGATCGTTTCTCGTTGGCGAAACGCTGGCGAGTTCATCGTTTCGACAGCGCTACGACGCGAACGTTCTGGCCTTTCGCACCCGTGGAGACATCGTCCGGGATCGGTTCGAGGACATCCGTATTCGCGTCGGCGACACGTTCTTGGTTCAGGCACCGCCTGATAGCCTTACGCGACTCGTCGAGAACGAGGATTTCATTGTCGCCCACGAGTTCGACGAGGTGACCTACCGAACCGAAAAGATCCCGTTCGCGGTTGGAATCATTGCCAGCGTGGTCGCACTGCCGGCACTGAACATTCTCCCGATCGTCGTCTCAGCACTTGCCGGCGTCGTGGCAATGATCTTCACCGGCGTCCTCAAGCCGACAGAACTCTATTCATCCGTCGAATGGAACGTGATCTTCCTCCTCGCCGGCGTCATCCCGCTTGGTATCGCCCTGCAACAGACGGGGGCTGCGGCGCTGCTCGGCGATGCCGTTGCTTCCACGGGGGAGTTCTTGCCCGTAATCGGTGTCCTGTGGGTCTTCTACCTCGCGACCGGGCTGTTGACGAGCGTCATCAGCAACAACGCGAGTGTCGTGTTAATGATTCCGGTGGCTGCCAACACCGCCCAGTCGATCGGGGCGAACGCGTTCGCGTTCGTCCTGGCGGTCACATTCGCAGCCTCGACGGCGTTCATGACGCCGGTGGGATACCAGACAAATCTCTTCGTCTACGGGCCCGGTGGGTACACGTTTTCTGACTTCCTTCGGGTCGGCGCGCCGTTGCAGTTCCTCCTGTCGATCGTCACTGTCCTCGGGATCGCGTTCTTCTGGGGCGTCCGTGTATGAGCTGGGTCCCCGGTTCGAAGACCACTCCCGAGCGCCTAACAGCGAAGCTGCCGTGAACGGCCGGAGGCTTTCGGGGCAGTCTCACTTCTCGTCTCTCGTCCGTACGGAACCGTCGATCCAGCCTGCGGTTTTATCCGACGACTGTGACAACTGTTCCTATGGCCGATCAGTCAGTCGACGCCGAACCCGCTGGCCGGAACATCGCTGGTGAGGCTCCCGTCGAAGAGCCGGAAGCTGTCACCGACGACACGACGGTCCACGACGACGTCGAGCTCGAACGGACCATTGGGCTGGTCGGCGGATTAGCGATCGGGATCGGTACCATGATCGGTGCGGGTATCTTCGTCTTCCCGGGGCTGGCGGCCGCCAACGCCGGTCTCGCAGCCACCCTCTCGTTCGCGATAGGCGGGTTGATCGCGTTGCTCGTGGCGCTACCGACCTCGGAACTCGCCACGGCGATGCCCCGGAGCGGTGGCGGCTACTACTTCGTCTCGCGGGGGATGGGGTCAGCCTACGGTGCGATCGTCGGGCTGGGGTTGTGGCTAAGCCTGATGTTCGCCGCCGCGTTCTATCTCGTCGGGCTCGGTCACTACGCGAGCGCCGTATTCGCCGAACTCGGTGTCGGACTCCCGTTCAGTCCCGTCATCGGGATTGGACTGCTGTTCGGGGCAGCTCTGACGGCGGTGAGCATCGGCGGCACGGAGAACACCTCGAAGATTCAGAACGTGGTGGTTGGAATCCTCCTCGTGGTGCTCACGGGCTTTCTTTCGTACGATGCTCTCGACGCTATGGGCGTGTTCGGAGGTGGAACCGTTCCGGAGCAGTTCTTTTCCAGAGGATACTTTCCGGTGTTGACGACCGCGGTGCTCGTGTTCACGTCGTATTTGGGGTTCGCCCAGGTCGTGACCGTCGCGGGCGAGATCAAACAGCCGGGTCGATACCTCCCGCTGGCGATGGTCGGCTCGGTCCTGATCGTCACCGTCTTCTACGTCGTGACGATCTTTGTCGCGACCAGCGCGTTCGGTGCCGACCGGCTCGGGCAGTTCGGGGAGACGGCAATGGTCGAGGTCGCCTGTGACTTGCTCGGCTTGCCTGGCGCGGTCGCGATCTTGGGTGCTGGGCTGTTGACGACGTTCTCAAGCGCAAACGCGTCGATTCTCAACGGCAGCACTAGGACAGTGAGACGCCACCCTCAACCTCATCCATTCTCTTGGCGAACAGGCGTACGGCGTCAGGACCGAAGCGCTGTGACGGAGTGTACAACGATGTGAGAGTCGCCCCGTCACGTGACAGGAACTTCCGGGAGTTCGACACCAGCGCAGACGCGGGGAATCAGGGAATCGTTACCCGACATTATTGTTCTGCTGGTGGAACGGTTCGTATGGCACTTGATGTAGAGGTACCGGAACCACCAGACCTCTCGAACCGAGGGATGCCGCGCGAGTTCGAGTTGCAGGAGGAGACGCTCGGATCAGAGGACTTCTACCGCGAGGATCTCGAAGACCTGCTCCAGGAGGGCGCATGGAAGGAAGGGTTCAACGAATGGGCCGAATACACGGACCTCGACGAAGGGCAGGTTCGGATCGTCAGCGATCTCGGGCTGTTTCAGGCGTTCGACTTCTACTGGGACCCGACCGAAGACCGGCTTCGCTTCGACGCTCCGACGATACCGGATGACTGGTGGGAGCGGGACACGACCGAGCCGCTCGATTCGAGCACGGTTTCGATGATCAACGCCGCGTTACAGGATCTCGGTCGAGCCGTATACGAGACGCTGGAGGACTACCTCGAGCGGAACGAGGAAGCCTCCGATTTTGGTTGGGGGAAAGACACGTACAGCAAACGAGGCGAGTGACCTCCCACGTGATTAATTGATGCCGCTAATTGAAGATGCCACTAGAGGAGCCCATGTACGACGATATTCTATCCCGACGGACGGAAGTATCGAGACCGATTAGGGCATCGACATCGCCGAGATGTACAATGCAACGGTTCACGCCTTCTACGTCGTGGACACGAACACCTACACCTACGAGGACGTTCTGCGGAGCATCGTCGGACTACTCAAGAGAGCGGGAACACCGCCCTAGACGAGATTGCAGAGATGGCCCGAGAACTCCTCGACTACGTTGACGAGAACGACGTGGACCTCGTCACGCTGGGCGCACATGGTCGCACGAGCGAGGTCCATCTCGGGAGTACCACTGAACGCGTGATTTGAACGTCTAGGAAACCAACGCTCTCGATCTGATGAGGGGGCCCGCGTACTGTTGTGAACGATCTGCTACATAGAACATCTCAATACACCGCTCCAAATTTCGCTGTCAGATTTCAGTTCCTTGTTTCACCAAATCACATCGGTCGCGTCACCTTGCATTTCTAAGCTCGATGTCATTCCAGCTTACGCACCCTGTTACCAGTAGCGATCAACAGTCCAATGGCGACCAGTGCAAAAATCACGTTGCCAATCCACGCAAGCGTATCCTGTGGTCGAATAAGGGACGTCAGTACAAAACCAGCGAAGATATAAGTCGGCAGTGTCCCCGCCTCCCCACCATGCAAAGGCTCACCGAACCCGAGCAATTCGACTGCGTCACCGAGTTCCGCGATGGTCTCGTCTATCGCTGCATCAAGGCTCGCGGATGAATCGAGGTCGAACGGGATTGACTCACCGGTTATCCATTCATCAATACTTATGTTGGAAGTGTTGTCGGACATGTGAACTTGATATGAGGTATCGTCTGTGTCTATATTTCGGACGAGTGATTATCTTAGTCTGTGGCGGATGGCACACTTACTGTGGCTTTCAGCATCGTGAGGGGTGATCCGGCCTGTATTACTGCACTGTTTTTCGTAGATACTCTGCTGTGAATGAGTGTTCTTCGTCGAGGAGTTGTTCTGGAGTTCCTTCGAAGACGACCTTCCCTCCACGTTTACCACCGTCCGGACCGATATCGATCACCCAATCGGCGTTCTTCACGATATCTAGGTTGTGTTCGATCACGATGACAGTATTTCCTTCATCCACTAATCGATTCAAAACTGAGAGTATTTGCTCTAAATCAGCCATATGGAGTCCAGTCGTTGGTTCGTCCAGTACGTAGACGCTCCCTGTCTTGTGCAATTCATTCGAGAGCTTGATGCGTTGGCATTCACCTCCCGACAACGTTGGAAGCGATCTCCCTAACGTGAGATAGCCTAAGCCGACATCGTTGAGCGCTTCGAGAATTCCCCGAATCGCCGTGTTCTCGAAGAATTCCAGCGCTTCGCTCACTGTCATTTCAAGGACATCGGCGATGGATTGGCCGCGTACGGTGTATTGAAACACCTCGTCTTTGTACCGCCGCCCTTCACATGCTTCACAGGTCGATTCGACGGTATCCATGAGGGCTAAGTCGGTCTCGACGACCCCCAGCCCATCACATTCGGGACATGCCCCGTCCGAATTGAAACTGAAGAGGGACTCGTCTGCCCCAGTCGCCGCCGCGAAGTGTTCTCGAATCTTATCCATCATTCCAGTATATGTCGCGACCACCGACCGCGTAGTGGTGCTAACCGCCTTTTGGTCCACACTGACGGCGTCTGGATGCTCCTCTAAGAAGAGGTCGAGAAGGGTGCTTTTCCCCGCCCCAGCTACCCCAGTGACAGCGGTGAGAACACCTTCTGGGACGTCGACCGAAATATCACGCAGATTATGCCGTGACGCATTGGATATCGTCAGTTGCCCAGTTGGTTCGCGGAACACCGATTTGACCGGCATCCGCTGATTCAGATGCCGTCCTGTGAGGGTATCTGCTTCGTAGAGACCATCCACATCACCTTGGTAGACGATCTCCCCACCGTTCTCACCGGCCTCAGGACCAATATCGACGATATGATCGGCGATATCGATGACATCAGGGTCGTGTTCGACGACCAGAACCGTGTTACCGTCCTCTCGTAGCTCTTTAAGCAACTCGTTGATTCCGTGAACGTCGCGAGGATGGAGCCCAATCGTCGGCTCGTCGAAAATATAGGTCAAGTCGGTGAGACTACTATTGAGGAACTTCACCATCTTGACCCGCTGGGATTCGCCACCAGAGAGTGTCCGAGTTTCCCGGTCAAGCGTGATATATTCAAGACTGACCGTTTGGAGATGCTGGAGCCTGTCCAATATCTCGGTTACTACCTTTTCGGATCCAGGTTCTTCGATCTTGGAGACGACGCCCATGAGTTCCTCAACGTCCATCGCGGCGAGTTCAGCGATATTGTATCCGTTAATCTCGCTGCTGCGAGCTCTTTCATTGAGGCGGGTTCCGTTGCACGCAGGGCAGACACCTTCTGATGTGACCTGCTCAATTGCTTCATGGGTCTGTTCGCTCAGTGAACTTGTGTCCCGATTGATGTAGCGACGGACAAACGTGTCGATTAGCCCCTCGTAACTGACGTCGACGGTCTCTCCGTTTGCAGTGGACTCAAACGTCGTCTCGCCGTGCAGAAGCAGTTCCAACTCATCATCGAAGTAGTTGGCTACTAGCTTGTCGCCGTCGAAGAGGCCCGCATCGACGTACCGCTGCCATTGTTGGCTCAGCAGGGAGAACTGGATGGCTCCTTCATTGAGGGACTTCGATGTGTCGAGGAACTTCTCAAGATCGGGAGTCACCGTTTTTCCGAGCCCGTCACATTCCGGACACATGCCTGTGGAGACGTTATATGCTCTTGGAACGTTAAATGAAAAGGCATAGGTGGGTCCGATATCAGGCTCGCCGAATCGTGAATAGAGGACCCTGAGGAGATCGAAAATATCGGTGAAGGTCCCGACTGTAGACCGCGAGTTCGCCTGAATTGGTTTCTGCTCGACGACAACGGCTGTGGAGAGGTTCTCGATCGAATCTGCATCCGGATAGCCGTACTTCGCCAGACCGTACTGGGTGAACGTAGAGAACAGTTCGTTGAGTTGGCGCTGTGACTCCGCAGCGATTGTATCGAATACGAGCGAGGACTTGCCTGCTCCAGAGACGCCTGTGAAGACCGTGATCTCCTTTTTCGGTATCTTGAGTGACACGTCTCGAAGATTGTTCTCCCGAATCCGTGTCAACTCGATATAATCAGTTCGAGTGTTGTTTCGCTCCATACCCACCTCTTCAACCCCGATACAATTAATGTTTACTATCGATCATGTTACGGGATTACCATGGTACCGTAATACCATGATAGACGGCAGCTACAAACTCTCTAAGCGTCGAATACCGAGTTCCAAAATAATGGTAATAAATCAGATAGGTAGTGGTTCGAAGAACGTCGCTTAGTACTCTATGCATTGAGGGCCACAGTCTCAAGTTTTAAGCAACACTCGGAAGTTCCAGAGGTTCAGAGTATGGATTCCTACAAATCATCCTGATTCTGCACGATGACGGGGTACCCCACAAATTCCGTCGTTAGTCCAACCTTGAGACGAACGGCGTTTCGGACTCAAAGGAGCTCGTTGCCAACTAGTGATTCGTCAGAGATGATAGATAGAAACGAAGTAGATATCACAACTGCATGAACGCCCGCTCTCATCCTACTGATGGCTTTCCTTGGTAATTATTGCATCCTATAGTGACCCAGTCTGACCCGACTTCTTGGCCTTGAGGAAGTTATCTCGGAGGTATTCCAACTCATCGAACCCATAACTTCTTAGAAGCTCCTCAACTTCCTGCTTACTACTTCCAAGACGTTCTAATGGTCGGTCATGGGTTACGATATATGCCAACCGCGTCGACGGCGACGAGAAGGTCGTCGAGGCGCCACGGAGTAGGTTGATTTCCTCGCCCACGATGTCCGACATGATCACCGTCGGCGATGGGACACCATCATCCGAGACGATCCCATCGAGCGTTCGAACGGGCGTTTCCGTCCCCCGCCCTGAATGGCGAACTTCGCCCATCCCACTAGGTGTGTCGTGTCGAGTATCGAACGCTATTGTCCCATCCGAATTTGAGATGGCGCAATCCATAATGATGGCGTCGATCCCATTCAACTCAAGGTTCGTCTTTAGGCTCTCCCGTGTCTGGGAATGGGGCTCAAAACAGACGATGCCGATCCTAGGGTACTTTCGACCGATTACACAGCTAGTGATGCCAATGTGAGCTCCAATATCGAAAAAGACCTCGTCCTCGTGCATTTCGGAAAACATATCCTCAAACATTTGATCATGTCCTTCGGCACCGTCGGGAAGGAATCGGTGTTCTCTCGCTGATGCCACACGGAACTGCACGTCGACCCCGCAGATCGTAGCGTGGATGGGGTCTTTGAACGAACGCTCTTCATCTCGGTCCATGATCGTGATGAGACGATACTAGAGGGTTCACGATATACCAATAAGGTTTCGCCACCATCTACGCAATAACTTCGCAGATCTATTAATCGGCTGGTTGGAGAGGTGTGGATATAAAATAAAACCACGCAACAATTCCATCCTCCGAGGTTGTGAGAAGGTGAGACTGCACAGCCAGTATAGAGGCCCCAAAATACACGATTTCGACTGAACCATGTAGTGAGATCGTCACCCGTTCCACAGAAGACCGGCAGGAACACCTCGATCACACGAACGTGGCTACATTCAAAGACTCATCACGAGAGTGAGAAGTCACACCTGTTGTGACCGGACACCAGAGCGAAACCACGAGGGAGCTGTAACATACCGTTACACTACTGAATAAAAAGGGCCTTTTTCCTGAGTTGTGACTCAAGTACGAAACGTTGGAGACGTGAGGAAGCGCCCTAAGACGCGGCCAGGGGCGGTCTACACGTCACGTCCCGTTCAACATATCATCGTTGTTCTGTTTTCTTCTCGTTCTCACACCCCGCTCCCGTCACGTCCGGTCACAACGGGTGTGACGCCACCCATGACCACGCTACCCTCGAAAAGATCGAACTTGTGATACCGCATTTCAGTCAGCCCTTTCGCTGTGTCCATGTCCATCGCCACGATCTCGACTTTCTCTTGTTTCTGACTCACGCGGCGCTCTTTGACCGTTATGTCCGAGCCACCGAGTTCGACGAGCGCGTCCCACACGCGAGTGATTGTCGTCCCGTGCGGTTTCTCGCCATCAATGGCGGTGATCGCTTCCTTCAGATCCGCCCGCGTCCAGAAGACGCCTGAGCCGTTTTTCCGCCGCGTGGCGAATTCGTCTCATCGCCGAACGGCTGTCACCGCACGCCATGAGTTCTTTTTGTTCTTCTCGTCTACGAGCCGCTTTTTCACTTGGTACGGCGAACAGTTTGCGTACAGGACCAGTGAGGACGTGGCTGGATCTATGTGGCTCATCCGGACTACTTTACACAGGCACTTGTGACCGAAATCAATGCCTTTGAAAAAAGCGATGATTTTCAGACTGCATTCGGGAATGGGATAATTGCGACGGAAGGTGACCAGTGGCGTCGGCAGCGGGACGTCCTTCAACCGTTTTTCACCCGAAAGCAGGTCGCAGAATACAGTGACCAGATGGTCGAAGCGACACAGCGACGCGTCGATACATGGTTGGATAGAGAGATTCTCGACATTGAAGACTCAAGTTTATCGCAGGTGCGTTCAGTTTCACTTCCGCTCTGGTTGGCTGAAGACTTTATCTACCGTTCTCCATGAATAGAATGCAGTCAGCGTTCCCAGCAGGCGATGTGGGTTCTTGTGCTCAACCCATCCTCCCATACCGTCTGCTCTTCCCCCTTGTCACAATGAGCTAGGTAGTGTCACAAGTAGACTCTGTCCGAGGGTTTACCTGTGAAGTGGTTGAATTTGAGAGTACGAATGGTTCCAAATGGGAAATCACCACTCTCCCCACTTGCGCAAGATGCGCTCGACGCGCTCGCAAGGAGACTCCCAGATGAGAGAGAACTCACCTACGAGCATGCCTATACGATTTTGAACGAAGAAGAGGATCTGGGACAACCTGCTGCCGAGGATATCATCGAACAACTCTACATGAAGGGCCATGTTTACGAAGTCGAAGGCAAACTCCGACTCACTGATTACGGATCTGAATAGCAAGGGCGGTCTCTAAGCAGTACTTTACGCCGGTTTATTTCTTCCCATAAGATCCAAATTCATCGAGAACATATTATTGTATGATTTAGGATGATGGAATCACTTCGCAACCAACTGCAAACTCTCCATGAGAGGGCACCAGCCCAGTATGGGCTTTTGAAATCGCACGCACAAGAGGTCGAACAGGTGCTTGCAACGAGTTCACACAATTACCCGACTGTGAAGCAATTGCTCGCAACCACCAAGACAGCAGAGATCACACCCCAGATGCTCGGAATCTTCTCTCACTTTGTGTTCAGCTTGGTATCCTTTCCACCTACAGCGAACGGAACAATAGCAACCGATATGATCTCACGCAGTACGATCATGGGCGAATGCACGAACTGACGCGGGTTCTCGCCCAGGATCCCTTCTCGTGATTTGTTTATCGATGCTTTCAGGATTGTGGGGAGAATCCAATACGTAATCTTCTGACTACTGTGGTGCATCGAGCGATTCGTGGATGAGTATGGTGTAGTCGCTCCGAACGGTTACAAGATAGTCCTTGATTGTGAATCGCACCTCAACGTCACTCTTTTTCGACGCGCTTGCTCCGATGATGTCTTCGAGCGCATCTGGGTTCACGTATTCGTACAGCGAGAGTGTTGTCTGGCCAGTCGCCGGCTCTATCACATCCATGAGTACATCGATAACGCTTGTAACAAACTCCAAGTTCGATGCTTCGAGGTTGATCGTCGCAGAGGCGACCAGTGCGTATTGAGGGGGTGAACGGGGGCCAGACTGTTCGGTCGTGGAGCCAAACCAGCTCGTTGTTTGCGTCGTCATTGATTCACTTGCCATACTTTCTGTTAGTTCTCCAGATAGTTGAGTAACCGCCGATTACTGTCATATTTTGCTACTTGCGAGAAAAAACCAACAATAATACCAGACCCTCATAAGTTAATTAATATATTTAATAAATATGTAATATATATGATCTATATCTAACAAAATTATTTTATTCTCGATAACGTTGGTGAAAATACGCTCTCACAACGGCCAGTACGACGCCATACTCTGACGCCATTACCTGACACTATCGCTGTGGCTGGTTGTGAGAGCTGACATTCCCTCCCTAACCTCCTTTCCCACGAGTTGAGTACATTTTGTTGTTCAGTGCCTTGTCTGTCGAGAGCCAGCAATTGAGTTAGTTCCAAACCCTCTATTTTCCCCTTTATTTTCAAATGACTAGGTTGCATTCCGCGTAACGGCGACGACGAATGACAATAGCTGTGACGGCTTGCTGAGTGACTCTCACTCATCGTATTGCCGCTTGTCAAACTCATGGAGAGTGGATTCCATTGACTCGTAATTGTCTGCCGTCGATGAGCCCGCGTCGTGGCCCGACACGCCATTCGCATTCGAGGAATTCGTGGACCGCGAGGAGCGACGACAGATGCGACTCGCAGGCGAACTTCACGAATCAAACGACTCCGAAGAGGAACGACTGTCGGACGAAGATATGTTGATGCTCACCGCGCTCCACGAACGAGGGGAACCGCCGGTGGTAACGTTGGCACGTAAGTGGTACTGTCTGGGTCCGAGTCGTCCCATATTCTCATTTCAATGAGTCACACCTGGAATGAGTTACCAATGAGTGGTTTCAGATGATTATTTATCTGAGCATCTGTAGTAGTCGATCTATCTCACCACGAACTTCTGAGACACAGGCTTCAGTGAACGATGCCAGTACTTCACTTCCCGCTTCATTTTGTCCATTGTCATAGAATTCACGAGCTTTCTCCTCTCTGTCAACAGCTTGATGGCGGAACTTTGATTCTAACTTGTCAAAACGACTGCGGACGATTCCGCGGTTCGTTTCAAAGTCCCGGCCGTATTCGTCTCCCTTCATGGCCATTAGTAGTTGTTTGAACTCCCACCAATACGACTCTTCTTTGGCCTCATCTTTGCTAACCTTGGTTGGATGCGCTACCTGGCGGGTTGCCGTTCCAGCGTTCGAAACTACTGACGGGACGGTTCCACTCTCGACGTAAAATGGGATATAGACACCAATGCAGGGGGGTCCAGGTGTCCACCACAGTTTCGCAAATTTTTCATCGGTTGGTGGCAACTCAAAAACAGCTGAGCTGACGCTATCTCCCCACGTAAATTCTGCCGGAGATGCGTGCATACAAATTGTCAGAAAATCTGGCAGTGTCGCGTTGAATTTCGGTCCATCGAGAAATGTTTCTTCGTAATGATCTCTAAGAATTTGTTGCATTAATTCGATATTGAACTCATTGTCGTCGGTGAGGGTATCTAGCAACTGCTGAGAACGTTTATACCTGATACGAGAGACTTGCAGAGCGGTCTCATGGTCGGTGTATGCGTCGGCGAAATCAAATGGTTCACGTCCTTCTGGCCACCAATCCTGTGCGATTGCGTTCGCGATCAAATCGTCCGATCCTCTCGTCCAGGAATGTCGAATCGACAGTTCGTTCGATATCGAATCCGATCCAGTCGAAATTCGTTTTGCTGCCCATCGCCGGCCAGCCGTTTCGAGAATCCATGCCTCATTCGGGTCAGCGATGAGATACGAATTGTCGTATGTACCGTCCTCAAGACCCTCTCCCGCGACCGCTGAACCGAACTGCCCGTATTCTTCGAGGAGATTGCTGATAACATCGACTGCTCCCTCGGCCGTTGTCGCTCGCTCCAGACCAAGGCGTACATACTCCATTCCTAAAATCCCCTTTTTCGGAGGTTCACCGTGATCCGCAGCGTCGAGTGCCGCCTTCCAAGGCTTCGTAAAGACAGCTTCATTTCCGATGACAACATGATGCTCATTGATTCCTAATTCATAGCCCCAGCACCAGTATGGAGCACTTCCAAGTGTCGCATACGTTTCTGATGGCTGTGAGAGGATACAGTTTGTGAGCTGTAACGTCGCATCTGAAGGTGGACTCTTCGCATCTCCGTAGACAATCGGCTGACACTCGAACGCAGGTCGATCGCTGTTTTTTCCAAAAATCAGGTTTCCGGAGCTTGTTACGTCGGATAGTGCGACTGCGTTATCACAGCTCAGTGGTCTCTTTATGGATTGAGTCATCGATGCAGCGTAGACTACTGGAAAGGCAGTATAAATTCTTGTTCTATGAGCACTTTTCACACAGTTCATTGATTCGACTGATTTCATCATAGTGAAAATCGCGTCTTTGGCCAAACACAATTCTACAGGCAGGCCGAGTGCCTCGGGGTCAAGCCCTGAGGTTTCCCGTTTCCACGATGCGCTTTGCAGATTCCGAGTGGGTATCCGTAGGGAGCGCAATTTCCACAGGCGTTGATTTGAGTCATATGTATCGGAAGAATCGGAAATTGCCCACTTCCGTTTATTATATCGGGCAGAATAGACACGAGCATGATTCACGATGCTCGTGTCCTGCAGCCACAATTCATTCCTGACGAAGTTGAGCATCGAAACCCGGAGGTCAACGCGCTCTCAAACACACTGAAACCCATCATGGACGGGCAGACCGGAGAAACCTCACTCTTGCTTGGGCCATCCGGCGTGGGGAAAACCTGTATCGCCAACTACACCGTCGAACGCCTGCGCGAGAACGTCCTTGACATCAACACCCAATACGTCAACTGCTGGCAAGATCACACCCGATTCCAAGTGCTTTACCGCATTCTCGAAGGTATCAGCAAGACCGTCGATATCCATCGCCGTTCCACGCCCAAAGACGAACTGCTCGATCGCCTTCAGGGGTACGACGGCCCACAATTCGTCGTCATTCTTGACGAAGTCGACCAACTCGAAGACAAGAGTGTGCTATATGACCTCTATCGGATGCGGAACATCTCGATGATTCTCATCGCCAATCGCGAAAAAGAACTATTCAGCCAGCTCGATGGGCGCTTGACCAGTCGTTTACAGACATGCGTCAGGATTCCGTTCGAGAAGTATCACCTCGACGAACTCGTTGCGATCCTCCACACTCGCGCTCGATGGGGACTTTCGGAAAATGCTATTGGAAACGAGAAATTGGCCCTGATCGCTGACGCCGCAGCGGGGGACGCACGGGTCGCTATCGGCATTCTCAGAAATGCCGCACGTCGTGCCGACCAGGCAAGTACCGATCAAATCACGACCGACATTGTGCGGGAAGCAGTCCCTGATGGTCGTCACGAAGTGCGCCAGAAAACCATCGATCAACTCAACACCCATCAGCGTGCCCTCTACGAGATTTTAGATGAAAAGGGTGAACTCAACCCTGGGGAACTCTACGAACTCTATCAGGAGCGCGTCGACGACCCGAAAACGAATCGAACCGTCAGAAACCATCTGCAGAAAATGGAACACTACCGACTCGTCATCGCCGAGGGAAAGAATCGCGCCCGTACCTACCGACTCCGTTGATTGTTTCTTTCGGAAGGATTGGAAACGACCCTGTCTTGCCTATGTACGATTCCAACGATATGTCTATCTGTGATGATACGCCACGTTCAATCAGAACTCCCAACCCTCGATAGTGGAATCACACTGCTCGAAACGGACGAGCGAGCAACCGGGGCGTTACAATCGCTTGTTCTCGACCAGTTACTTCTCGAAGATGGCTCAGCCGTCTGGGTGGACGCCCATGGCCACGGGACAACAGAACCACTGTCACGAATCGCCCCGTCGATGCGCGTTCTTGACCGCATCCGAATTGCGCGTGCGTTTACGCCGTGGCAACACCAGAGTCTCTGTCAAGATCTTGCGCCTGAACTCACGGACGAGACTACGATTGCCGTCCTCCCCGCGTTCGACTGGTTTTATCGGTCAGAGGATTTGTCTCGTGGTAACAGTGAACGGATGCTCGCGACGGCTGTCGATCTCATCAGCGAAATTGCGGAGACGTACGACATCTTTGTACTCGTGACCCAGCACACAAATGATACACTGACGGCACCGATTAGAGAGCGAGCAGACAACACCATCCGCTGTGAACAGACGCCGTACGGGCCACGTTTCACGGGCGAGGAGTACGAGACGTTGGTGTATCCACTTGAGAATGGGTTAGTGCAAACGACACTCGCGTATTGGAAGCGTATTCTCGCCAATCGGCATCCGGCGATGGTTGATGCTGACGTTTCTCCGGAGGTGAGCGCGAATGGGGCGTACTAATATGACGTATCGTGATTTGCTTCGGGCGATGGAGTCGCGGTGGCAAGAGTATCGGCGGGCACTCCGACACGCTGACCAGGTAGTATTCGATCGGCTCTTCGAATATGCTCGTGCCCATGCTGACGCGAGTGGCCTCCAGAATCACCGGTTCGTTGAGATTCCAGCGCTGATTTCGATGCTCATCGAGCAGCAAAAACAACTGGAGGATTTAGAAGATCGGCTTGATCACATCGAGGACGATTTGAACGATTGGGGATGAAGTTATGGTGTACAAAATCGACTACGTTGATGGCGACGTACTCACTTGGTTGTTAGATGATTCGGGTATGACCTGCAAGGTCGATGAATCATCGAGAGCATGGATTTCAATGATCTCTGTGGTCCATGAGGAAACTCAACGCTTGGATTGTACAGAAGAGATTTCAATCTGCGGCAGTATATTTCGTACAACATGTGTGCCAGAAATGCTG
The DNA here is from genome assembly GCF_020700235.1 of Haladaptatus pallidirubidus. GTDB lineage: Archaea > Halobacteriota > Halobacteria > Halobacteriales > Haladaptataceae > Haladaptatus > Haladaptatus pallidirubidus. The sequence continues at coordinate 331,252 of NZ_CP085302.1, forward strand.
AAACGGTTGTTGAAGACTATTACGAAGCGCTTCGGCAAGGTGACCAGTTGTCTGTGTATTTCGCACCAGATGACTCATTAGTCAAATTTGGCATTTCTGAGCAACTTACTGGCTACGAAGAAGTAGCCGAGGGTCTTCGTGAGCAAACCTGCCACTCTAAAGAATGGAGAATAACGAGCCACGACTTGCGAGTAACTGAACGAGATGATTACGCTTGGTTTAGCGATACCGTGGATATGGCATGGACGGATACCACGACCGGTATCCGTCGTAGTTTTAGTTCTCGTTGGAGCGGCACACTAGAGAATCAAGATGGCTGGAAATTCGTTGCAATGCACGTGAGTGCTCCTCATACGCTCTGACCAACCTAAATCGACAAGCTCGAGACAAGCACAGAACGCTTTTTCTCCGGATGGGAGCTACTACACCACGAATCAGGTGATCCGTGGTTGTTGACTCTATATTCCACCTTGACCAGTCACACCCGTTGTGACCGGCACTACGAATGAAATCACGGTTCCGATGTAAAATACTATTACACTGCTACTGAAATAAAAGGGTCCTCTTCCGTAGTTGTGACTGAGACAGAGTGCGTCAGGAACGTGAAAAATGCAGTTCAGCCGCAACCAATCCGCGGTTTCCCATCACGTCCATCCAAACCAGCGACTATCGAGACGTTCTTAAACCGTGGATCCTTCACCCTTAGTCACAACGGGCGTGACACCACCCGTGAATGCTTTCTCACCGACGATACCGTCCACATAGTCTTGAGACTAGTGTCGCTTATGCTGTTAGTCTTGGAGTTCCAAGACCGCCGTTACCACGTTCCAGGCTCGACGCGTAACTGGCATTCCTAACTTCTTACCCGTGTCGGTGAACCGGCCGTCTCCCAATTTCGCCTTGTTAAGCTGGCTATAGACATTGCGACCGCGGATTTCGAATGATTCCGCTTCGCTCTGGGCATCTAGTAGTTTCTCGCGCTGTTTGTCTGTCGGTTCCTCGTTCAGGAACGTGACATAGCGTTTGATGAAATCGTTATCGGGCTCATCGAACGGCTGATTGTCAACAACGTCCGCGAGCTCAGCAGATGTCCTGACCATGACGGCGATATCATAGCCGAACGTATCGGCAATGGCATCCGAGACGTCGGAGCGGATCGTCTCCTTGTTAACATCCGTTTCGAATACGACATTTCCACTCTGAATATACGTCTGGACGTTTTCGTAGTTGAGCGACTCGAACAGTGCCCGCAGATCGGTCATTTTCATACGGTTATGAGCACCGACATTGATGCCGCGAAGGAAGACTATGTACGTCGTCATGGGGTGATTCCTCAGGATAAATCGGTACGCTTAGGTGATAATCGTATGGCTGAACGATTCAGGCACCGTCGGTCCGGGACACCCGAGAATCCTATGTACTCTCATGGACAGCCACTAACGTTATACTGTCGTAACGCCCCCCGTGTCTGGGGTGTCCTCCGACATCCCGACCGTGTTGTCTGCTGCTCTCGTGAGTTGAGTTGCGTCCGACTGGGCGTCCTTGGCTGCAACCGAGTCCAATCGATCGTCCTGCCGGGCGCGTTTCTTTTCCAACCATATCTGCGACCCACCGAGCGGTCACTGCCGGAAACTCGGACTCACGAATCACACAAAGAATATCGTCAACACTCATTTTCTATCCATCTGGCTGCAGTTGACAACGCTACTGGCAGCTTGAAACGGTGTGTTACCGAGATCGACGTAGAATCAGGTCCGTACTGCCACTCCAATTGATCGTCGCCTGATCGAGTTCCCACCCCTCCTGCGCAAGGTGGTTAAGATATGCTTCAGTCGCTCGTCGATCGGCTGCCATTCCAAACCATTTAGTTGACGATTTGATCACTTTGTATTCATAGCGAGTAGTCATAGTAACCAAATGATGAAAAGCAATCGTCTATCTTGAGCCTATCTGTTTCCGCTCTCGGGTCGATCTTCCATGTGTAGATGGGTTGTCGAAGAGATTGGTTAGTCCTTGGTCTCGCGGCCGTTCGATTTGCGTTCTTGGTCGGGATGGTTAGAGACGTACACCGTGGTGTTCGCAGGGATATCCTCGGTAATCCAGGAGTTTGCGCCGATGCTGACGTGATTGCCGACGGAGATGGCGCCGAGGACGTTCGTCCCGGCACCGATGACGACATGGTCGCCAATGTCCGGGTGGCGCTTATACCCTTTCTTGAGTGCGTGGTCGGTATCCTCCTCTTCTTCGAAGTGGAGGGCACCGAGGGTGACGTTCTGGTAGAGCCGGCACCAGTCACCGATAGTGGCGGTCTCGCCGATGACGACGCCGGTGCCGTGGTCGATGAAGAAGTAGTCTCCGATCTCGGCGCCAGGATGGATGTCGATGCCTGTGTCGCTTTTCGCGGCTTCGGTGAGTTCACGGGCGTACTCTTGCCTGCTCTCCTTGTACAGTTCATGAGCGACACGCTGAGCAACGATGGCGTGGAATCCTGGATACGCTCGGATAACCTCAAGGTAGGACTTCGCAGCAGGGTCGCCTTTATATGCGGCTTCGACGTCGCGTTTGAGGCGCTCTCTGATATTGGGAAGATCGTCGATGACGGCACTAATGCAGTCCTGGGAGTGAGTGTGGGGAGCATACAATTGGCAGCCTCGCATGAGCTGCTCGCCGAGCTCGGTGAGGATCTCTTGAACGTCATCGGGGTCAGTGTGGCCTGCGTAGGCGTTCCAGCAGCTTGGGAAGAGGAGGCGGTGAAGGAGGGAGAGTTCAGTGCGCGCGTGCGAGGTCTCAGGGGCGGCCCGTGGCTCGTGGACCGGAAAGGGAGGCTTGTCGGCCTCGTAGGCGGCGACTAAGCTGTGGTGAGCGTTGCCGGTGTAGCGATACTCCATCACTCTTTTTGTACGGAGCTAGCTGGGAAGAAGCTGTGGGAGAGGAGGAGTCACTGAAGTTGGTCGCCTTGGGCGCGAACAGAACGAGCATCTCGCCAGAGACTGCCGTGGGCAGGGGCGCCACGGTCAGCCGTGGGGTCTAGGACTCGTTTAGGACCGCAGTGGCGCGGACAAGGGACTTGAACGCTTTCTCGTCGATTTCGTCTCCTTCGTGGATGTCAATGGCGCGCCTGACGTTGCCGTCGAGGCTAGCGTTGAAGACTGGATTCTCGTTCAATAGATCTGCAGCGCTAGACACAATACATAATGATGACAGCAATCCTCTTGAAATGATCATCAGTCGTTATTCTTTTATGACAGAGGGATCAGAACCAGACGTATGGTTGACGACAATACTGAAACAAGTGACGAACGCACACAAGAAACTCCAGATCCGAAAGACAATTCCGAGGAACAATCGTTCCGGAAGCGTGTCGAAGAAATGCGTGAACAACGCGCTGAAGAGGGAGAAGGCGAGCGACCTGACAGCCCCTTCGGTGGTAGTGGAGGCCCTGGTATGGGCGGCGGCAATCCAATGGCACAGATGATGGGTGGAATGATGGGCGGCGGCCCCGGAAACCCACCTAGTGAGAGCGAAAGTGGCGGTAATGAGGAACTCGTCAAGGAAGCTCGCCAACTCCGCGATGAGGTCCGTGATGTCACTCGACAACTCCAGCGTATCGCCGATGCAGTCGAAGATAGCTAGATTGAGACTAGATTCAATCGGGGCTAAGAACAGTAGGACGCAGGGCTGACGACAAATCGACACCCCCGGTGGTTCCCAGTGTTGGAGTTCCGCTGTCCCAGTGGACGTTTTTGTGATAATTTCAGGGTTAAGAACGTGAAACCGGTGCTAGTTCTACTCGACCAAAACTTTTATTTGGAATTGCATTCAGTCACCAAAACGTATCTATGAGTGATCGAATGCAAGGGCAGCCGATGATCGTCATGTCTGAGGATTCTCAGCGCGTCAAAGACAAAGACGCTCAAGAGCATAACATTAGTGCGGCCCGTGCGGTCGCTGACGCAGTCCGTTCAACCCTCGGTCCAAAGGGCATGGACAAGATGCTTGTCTCTGACACGGGCGATGTCACCATCACAAATGATGGTGTGACCATCCTCAAAGAGATGGATATTGATAACCCGACAGCTGAGATGATCATCGAAGTCGCCGAAACCCAAGAGAATGAAGCCGGTGATGGCACCACAACAGCAGTTGCCATCGCAGGAGAACTCCTCAACAACGCTGAAGACCTTCTGGGCCAGGATGTCCATCCTACCGCCATTACCAAGGGCTTTCACCTCGCCAGCGAGATGGCCTGCGAGGAGATTGACAATGTTGCCGAGAGCGTCGACTCGGGTGACGAAACCCTTCTGCGACACGTGGCCGAAACATCGATGACTGGTAAGGGTGCCGAACTCGATAAGGAAGCACTCGCTAAACTCGTTGTTGACGCAGTCCAACAAGTCACTGTCGACAACACGGTGGACCTCGAATACATTAAAATCGAGACACAGACCGGGCGAACGGCCAGCGAATCCGAGCTACTGACAGGGGGTGCCATTGACAAAGATCCCGTCCACAACTCCATGCCGACAAGCGTCGAAGATGCGCAAATTCTCCTGCTCAACGATGCCATCGAAATCGAGGAGGCCGAGGCTGACACGGAAGTCTCCGTTACTGATCCCGACCAACTCCAGAGTTTCCTGGACCAAGAAGAACAACAACTCAAAGAGAAAGTTCAGCAGATCAAAGAGACCGGTGCAAACGTTGTGCTCTGCCAGGACGGTATCGATGCCATGGCCCAGCACTATCTCGCCAAGGAAGACATCCTAGCAGTGCAGCAGGCGAAACAGAGCGATCTGGGCTTCCTCAAAGAGGTGCTAAGCGCGACCATCGTTACCGACCTTGCGAATGTGACTGCGACCGATCTCGGCGCTGGCAGTATTACACGGAATACAAGCGATGACTTGTTCTATATTGAAGGCGATGACGCTCATGGTGTGACTCTGCTATTGCGTGGCTCTACCGATCACGTGGTTGACGAACTCGAGCGGGGCATCACAGACGCTCTTGATGTGGTGGCTCAAACCGTCTCCGACGGTCGAGCCGTTGCAGGTGGCAGTGCCATCGAGATCGAAGTTGCGCGACGCCTTCGTAACTCTGCTGAGAGTGTTTCGGGACGCGAACAACTGGCAGTTGAAACGTTTGCCGACGCGCTCGAACTCATCCCGCGTGTGCTTGCGGGGAATGCAGGCCTCGATAGTATCGATACGCTGGTTGAGCTTCGGAGTGCGCATGAGGATGGCGAGACATATGCGGGCTTCGATGTCGAGAGTGGCGAGGTTACTAATACGTACGAAACAGGGGTTGTCGAACCTGCGCATGTGAAAGAGCAAGCCATTTCAAGTGCGACGGAAGCTGCCAATCTTGTCCTCCAAATTGACGACATTATATCCGCTGGCGATTTATCAACCAACAAGGGTGACGATGGAGCTGGCGGTATGGGTGGCATGGGCGGTATGGGCGGCGCAATGTAGGCTATATGCTAAACCTGCCGCATACGTCAAATATATGGATTTTTACTAGAAACTGTCTCGGTCGATTGCAAACGGTACATGATTGTCGATTGGCGAATCAAGCATCAACTCAATTCGGTTTCTGTGAAAGTTTGTAGTTCTTCGAAAGGGACGCCCCATGTGTCGAACCGAAGATGGAATCACATTTAATTGATATATATCGAAATCCTAGCGAGTGAACCAACTAACGCTAGTATAATATCTTATCCAGCATTGTCCATTGGACTCTCTCTCCTTTTGGAATAATAGATAGGACGGATGCTGTGTATTAGCACTCCAACTCATATCGTCACTTCCGGTCTCATCGTGTCGTACCTGCTGGTATACTTAGAGTGGTTTATAGACGAGGATCGTCTCGTTGCTGCGGATGACGGTGAGATACTCCTCGAACGTGAACCGAACCTCGACGTGACTCCGCTTCTCTGCACTCGTCGTAAGCAGGTTACCGAGGGTGTGCCAAAACGCGCCGGGTGCTTAGGACCACCCAGCACCGGTCTTCCGAAACCTACGTTGAAAGACCATGAGTACGAAACTATCCACGGAACTTGAATCTGACGAGACGGCACAGCAACGCGCACAGTGGGACAATTTACCTTCGATGTCGAAGCCCCCGGAATGGTCGACGTGATCAATGAAAGCCACGAGAACCCCGCTAACCACCACTACGTCGTCACAATAGACGACATGACGGGCGACGCAATGGCGTGCACCTGCCCGCATCACACTTACCACACCGCCGACTGTAAGCACATGGCCGCGTCACGACCGCCACTGCCGATAAGTCACTCAGCGCCTTCCCTATGACAGACACCACAAGTAACAGCACCGACCAGCGAACGCTGACGGAAAGCGCGGATGCAACGACCGAAGTACTCCTAAGACATCGACAGCCCTCCTCAATTGAGCACAACAGCATGCAACGAACGGCCCTCCTCGACCGCCGAGGAGGGTGAGTTCGTGCAGTTGTAGTCAGTCGCGAAGAACTGGGACGAGGGACGCGTTTCGGTGACCGTGACTGGGTGGAGCGGTATTTACGTTCTCGAACGCGGTCGCTGGTGGGAGTAGTTGGGTAGCGTGAGTCTTATAATGTGTGCCGAACCGATCCAAGCCCCGCCGTGCTCGCTTTCCTGCGTGCAGCCAAGTCTGAAGTAAGAGAGTGTTTTTCTGCCTTCAAGGAGTGGGAGCAAAAAACTGACTGTTAAGATGCTTGATCACTATCTACTCTCGTGGTAGAAAATGACAATCGATAATTTTGAACCAGAAGAGGCGACTATCGCTCAAATTCATCGTGGATTCGAATCTGGCACTATTACAAGCCGAGACCTCGTCGAGCATTATCATCAACGCATCGATGCCTACGACCAGAATGGACCTGAACTAAATTCAATTATAGAGATCAACAACGCTGCAGTTGATCGGGCTGAGGAACTCGATAAGAAGTTCAGTGAAGAAGGGGAATTCACAGGACCACTTCATGGCATTCCCGTTCTCGTAAAAGATGCCTTAGAAACTACTGACATGCCGACTACATTCGGCTCAGATGCTTTCAAGGGATATATGGCCGAGAAAGATGCAGAAGTCATTCAGCGTCTCCGAGAAGCTGGTGCAATTATACTTGCTAAGACAAATCTTCCAGACTGGGCCACATCTTGGTTTGGTTTTTCATCTGTTATCGGACGAACAAAAAATCCATATGACCTTGACCGTGACCCAGGCGGATCAAGTAGCGGGACCGGAGCAGCTATTGCCGCAAATCTTGGAGCAGTAGGAATCGGAACGGACTGTGGCGGGTCGATTCGAGTACCAGCCTCATTCGACAATCTCGTTGGGATCCGAATGACTCCTGGATTGATCAGTCGTTCAGGTGTAAATCCGCTTGTCTCACATCAAGATACCGCTGGCCCAATGACGCGAAGCGTTCGAGAGACAGCGCAGCTTCTTGATGTGATTGTCGGCTATGATGAAGAAGATAAACTCAGCGCAAACAATGAGCTCACCGAGATTGATGGCTCGTATCTCAATCATCTCAAAGCAGATGCATTGAACGGTGCACGGATTGGAGTACTTCGAGGTAGTTTCGGGGACGAGAACAATCCAGATGCTGCTCCAGTAAATACTGTCATTGATGATGCGATCGTAACGATGCGTAATTCAGGTGCTGTAATCGTTGATCCGGTTGACATACCGAGACTAGCTGATTATCTTGAAGAAACTATGCTATATATTCTTCAGTCAAAACGCGATCTGGATGAGTTTCTGGGAGAAATAGACGGTCCGGTTGACTCGGTTGACGAATTATACGAAAACGGTGAGTATCATGAACTGCTAGATTTGTTCATTGGATTTGCGGAGGATGGACCAGATGATCTCAAAGATCATACAGAATACTGGCGGCGGCTCAATGCACAACAAACGTTTCAACAAGAGATTCTGAACGTCTATGCCGAATATGATCTTGATGTAATAGTGTACCCTGATGTCCAAGTCGTGCCTCCAACAGAAAGTGAGATTCGCGAGGAAAAATACGAGACCATGACATTCTCCACGAACACAGTCATCGCTTCACAATCGTTGTGTTGTGCAATGTCAGTGCCTGCAGGGTTCACCGATGATGGACTACCCATCGGCATGGAAATCCTCGGAAAGCCCTTCGACGAATCAACGCTGCTCGAACTCGGCTACGCATTCGAACAAGCTACCGATCACCGACGACCGCCAGAAACGACGCCACCACTATCAGATTGAGCTAACCCCGGCAAAAGCCACTAGATTCAGCGTTGATCCACAGTTTTCTCTTCTGAAAATTCACTCGAATCTAATTTTCATCTTATAATTGAACTTCCGACGCCCACTACTTGAGCGTGTCCGACTCGATTGAGCTACCCATGGTTAAAGCCATGAGATTTAACCGGGACTTCCTCGTTGCTCTGCCAGCTTGAGCTACCACGTCGCCGTTTTCATCTAGTCGTCCGACAGATGAAACCTGGAGACGCGAGTGGTCAGATTCGACAGAAACCAAAGAAATATCAAATACTGATACCTGGAAACGGATGTCGAGCACCACTCGTTGTAGCAGTTGCGAGCATGTTCGACGAAACGTGGGTACCCATCCACCATAGGGTTGCTTTCCTTATCGGCCCACGTTTTCCTGAGACGAAGCGATGATGCTATACTAAGTACAGAAACTCGCACAGGCCGACCAATTTTCCTTCCACGTTGATGCCCCGGACTCATCAAAGTCACCAACGAGAGCCACGAGACTCCCGCAGACCACAAATACACAGTCTCAATCGACGATGTAACCGGCGAACTGATGCCCTGCACGTGCCCGCTCCATGTTCACCGGGACGCCTGCCGCAAACATCTGGCTGCCGTCGAAAACGCAACTGACGACGGGACGCTCGACGCCTTCCCTCCAGAGGACGACAAAGAGGATGCCGAACCCGAAGACTATGACTGCGATGGTCTAGACGGCTTTCCATGCTGGCCGTGCGTGCAAACGGGACGGAAGGAACTACCGAACTAACCTGCTTCAACTACCATTTGCGTATTCCAATACGGTTAAGGCAATCGGAGCACTATCAACCGGATATGAGCGACCAATCACGTACAGATTCCGGCCACTATGCCGAAACAATTACGCTTGAACGCGTATTCCGTGTCTTCGATCAAATCGAGGGTCCGACAATCACTTCGCGTGACGTTGCCGACGTTCTCGACTGTTCAACGGAGGCCGCTCGACAAAAACTCGGCCAGCTACATGAACAAGGGCGTATCCATCGACGCAAATCAGGACGAACCGTCCTGTGGTGGCGGGCGGATGATGCCCAAGCAGCGACCGAATTCGATCCCGATGATCCACTCTTTGCAGAGCCACCATCCTTTGCAAGTGAGGAACCAACGGATGCTGCAAACGTCGACGAATATCTCTATGGTCCAATCGAAGCGAACTCTGACGACGAATAATGCCGCCAAGTACATCTACCGCTGACTCTGCTCGTTCTCTCTTTGTTGATACCGGCGCGCTCTTTGCCGTCTTCAATCCAAACGACGAGCGACATAATGCTGCTCGCATCGTCATGCAGAAGATTCGAACAGGTGAGGCTCCATACCGTCCGCTCTATATTAGTAGCTTTGCGGTCGGCGAACTCGCAACACTGATGCTTCGGAAACTGGGCCACATTGCAGCTGTTGAGGGAATTCAACGCATTCGTGAATCACCAAATTTGACAATTCTCTATCCTGGGCCAGCTGCGTTCGCAAACACGTGTGCGGAATTTAGTCGATATGATGATCAGCAAATATCCTTTGTGGATCACATGACTGGTGTGTTGGCAGATGAACGAGATGCTACTCATGTATTCGCCTTCGATAGTGATTTCCGAACCCTCGGGCTCACAGTTGTCCCTGAGGATGTTGGTATCTTGTGAACTGTACTAGCTCACAGAGCGAATTCACAGTTGCTCATCACAATCGGTGATTTTCTAGTTTACATGACCAACGGGTCGTTGGCTTGCACGTGCCCGCATCCTGTTTACTCCCAATCCTCCTACAAGCACACGGCTGTCGCCAAAAATGCAACTAACGACGGGACGCTTGAGACCTTCTCATCGGACGACAACGACGACGAGCGTGTCAGTGGCCCGTACACCGGCTACGACAAGTACGGCACCGTCGATCACACCTACTGGACGTGTGAGGACTGTGGCGCGGAAGCCACTTGGAAAGGTGCACTCACCGACTGCTACTAACCTACTCACTTTTTCCTATTTATGTCACGCCAAACGACGCTGACCGATGTTGCCCAGCGAACGCTGACCGAGTGCGTAGATGCGCCCGATGAGGACGGCAATCAACCAACAACCGAGCCACACCGGGCACACAGGTGGTCTGTGGACGCCATACAAATTCTGCATAGATAGAGTGTGTGGATTGCTATCATTCTTCGGGCGAATGGGATTCTAAGCCCCTATTCTCGCTTCAGTGTAAGCGCGTTCTGCACACAGATGACTGCTCAATGACGCTTTGGAATATCACCGAGAGCCACCGGCAACTGTCCTACCAGTGAACACGGTTCGCGTCATTGACTGTCGGATTCATCCCCGCCCCGAAGTGCGGGACTTTTGCCTCGAACGTTCGCCATCGGCAGATCGTCCGTCAAAACCCTGTATCTGAGCGTTTCACCCGTTTTCGCGTCAAAGATACTGATGTCGTCCTCCGGCATCTGGACGATGACTGGCTCACCGGCGCTGATCTGCTTGAATCCATCAACAGCGGCGATAAACGTATCAGGGCTCATAGTATCGCTATCGAACGTGAGATAGACAATATTCTCGTTACCCATTGGTTCGACAACATCCACAACGGCTTCGAATGTGTGTTCTCCACCGCGGTCCTCGGATACGATGATGTCCTCCGGACGGATTCCGAGTACGACGGTAGCTCTGTCACCGATAGCATCTCTCGTTTCCTCCGAGATGGGATATTCGAATCGGCCATTAGCAGTCATTGAGATGAGTCGTGACCCTTGTACTTCCAGCTCGAAAAAATTCATCGATGGACTGCCAATGAACTCGGCGACAAACTGGTTTGCGGGCGTATGGTAACACTCAAGCGGTGTTCCGATTTGTTGAAGTTCACCATCATTTAGCACAGCGATACGATCGCCCATCGTCATCGCTTCCGTCTGATCGTGGGTGACGAACACGGCCGTCACGTGGAGTTCTTCTTGAATACGTTGCAGCTCCGTGCGCATGTGGGCACGGAGTTTCGCGTCGAGGTTCGAGAGTGGTTCATCGAGTAAAAACACTGCAGGATCGCGGACGATAGCACGTCCGAGTGCAACCCGCTGTTGTTGTCCGCCGGAGAGTTCCTTGGGTTTTCGATCGAGCAACTCGCTAATATCGAGCAGTTCCGCAGTCTCTCGTACCTTCCGTTCGATTTCAGTGTCCGAACTGTTCGTTGACTCCTCAAGACCGAACCGCATGTTCTCTCGGACAGTCATATGGGGGTACAGCGCATAATTCTGGAACACCATCGCGATTTTCCGATTCTTTGGAGATTCATCATTGATGACGTCGCCATCAAGGCGAATCTCCCCGCTGGTGAGCGATTCTAACCCGGCGACCATCCGTAGAATCGTCGTTTTTCCGCACCCCGACGGGCCGACGAGGACGAGAAACTCGCCGTCAGCGATGTCGATGGACACGTCGTTGACAGCGATAACGTCTTTCCTGCTATCTGTGAACGTTTTCGTGATGTGGTCGAGTGTAAGTCCTGCCATGATTACGTTTCTCCCGTAACACCTTCTGCAAACTGTTCGCCAAACAAGATGTAGATGAGCAACGTCGGAAACGCGGCAATGAACGCGCCGGCCATCTGGAGATTGTACTGTTGTACCATCGACCCCTGGAACGTATTCAGTGCGAGGGTAATGACTTCGTTTTGTGGATTTGAAACGAGCACTAACGCAAACAGTAGATCGTTCCAGATCTGCGTGAACTGATAGATGAACACGACGGCGAACATCGGTTTCGAGAGCGGGAGGATAATCCGCTGGTAGATTCTGAACACAGAAGCACCGTCCAATCGAGCCGCCTCCAGCATTCCCTCGTCGAAGTTTGAGTAGTACGATCGAAACAGGATGGTACAGATAGGAATGCCATACGCTGTGTGGGTAACGATGAGTTCGATCAGCTCCACTCGGCTGGCGAACAGGGGAACCGCGGAGAGGAACGCCGCTAAGTCAACGATCGTCCAAAATCTCGTCAGCGGTACGAGTACCGATTGATACGGAATGAAGACGCCGGCGACGAACAGCAGGAATACCATTGTCTGACCACGCCAGTCGAGATTCGTCAAGCCGTATCCCGCAAGCGAGCCGAGCAATCCCGAAAACACCGTCGCTGGAACGACGAGAATGAGGCTGTTCACTATCGCCCCACGCATGTTACCGAGTGGTCCCTGTAGCCGCCCCCAGGCCTGAAACCACGGTTCGAGGGTGATACTGGTGGGCGCTGGCGGTACGAACGGCGTCGACGCGAAGAACGCTGATTGCGTCTTAAACGCGGTTACGAATCCGCTTTCCAGCGGTGCCAGATAAAACACCACCATCCCGGCCAGTACCACGTACAGGACGGCGCGCCACGAGGTGATAAACGCGATCCACTCGCGAAGCTGTGGGCCTTCTCTGAAGCTCATAACTCACCTCGCTGATGTTGATAGAGCAGGTACGGGCCGATAATAACGAGCGCCATGACGAAGAGAACGGTTGCAATGGCGGAGCCGTAAGCCCAATTCGTTGAGCTGAACGCTTCCCGAAACATCATCACGGCCAAGATGTCGGCCGACGGCCCCGGCGTATCTCCGAACATGACGAACAGGAAGTCGAACGCTTTGAGCGCGAACACCATCAACACGATTGCCCCACTCAGTGTCGACGTTCGAAGTTGCGGAATAATCACCCGCCGATACATTCGAACCGTACTTGCCCCGTCGATTCTAGCGGCTTCGAATTGTTCGGTCGGAATCGCTCGAAGACCAGCCAGATAGACGACCATACAGTAGCCACTGAACTGCCACATGAGAGCAAAGATAACCGCCGCAAGTTTCGTTCGTGGATCGCTAATCCAATCGGTGGCGAAAAACCCGAGTCCGACCGACCGGAGCAGGACGTTGATCATTCCGTCCGTCGGATTGTACATCCACGCCCAGAAGATGGCGGTGACCACGAACGAGAGGCTCATCGGCAACAAGTAGATCGTCCGGACGGTGTTTTTACCACGGATGTCCTGGTCGACGAGGATTGCGAGAACGAGTCCTACTGCCAACGATACGGCCGTGAACCCAACGAGCAGTACGAACGTATTGCGCGCGGCACTGATGAACGAACCGTCCGAAACCATCCGACCGTACATCTCGAAATCGAGTGAGCTGTAGTTGGGCGATCCGAAGCCCGCCCAGTCCGTCAGCGAGATAAGCGCGTTCCAGCTCACCGCACCGTATACGAACAGGCCCACCAGCAGAGCCGGTGGGAGCCAGAACGCGAGTCCGCGAACGAAATCGCCCTCAGTCGCTCCTCGCAGGTTCGAGATTCGCGTCGACTCCGCAGGGAACGCCCCGCCGTCAGGTCGAGCGTCGTCACAGTCGGAAAGCCGACCACGAAGTCGATTAAGTGCGTTCTTCATGGTGTGATCGAATTGAGGGAATCGGAGTTACGCCTGAAACGCGTTTCTGATGCGCGTAGCGGTAGCGTTGACGTTCCAACTCTCGGTGAAGCTCGCGAATGCCTCTTCCATATTGCTTTTCACCTCGGGGACCACGGCCGACCCGTGGGCGATGGTCGTCGGCTGGTTCTCGGAATTCCTGAAGTCCCGAATCTGCGACTGGAGAAACGGTCCGAATGGATCCGTTGGAACGTCCGTTCGAGCTGGAATCGATCCCTTGATCGGATTGAAGCGTCGCTGTGCGTCGACGGTCGCACAGTAGGTAAGAAACTTCTCGGTCGCATCCGGTGACGGATTGTTCTTGGGGTACACGAACGAATCCATCACCATCGAGTACACCCCGTTCGTCCCAGGGAACGGCACGTGGTTCCACTGTTGTCGGTATCCAAAGTTTTCGGCAGCTTCGTACTGGCCGGCCGCCCAATCTCCTTGCTGGTGGAACGCAGCCTCCCCGTTTATCACCTTGCTGTTCGCCTGATCCCATGAGATGGAACCGGCGTCCGCGTTGAAGTGCTGGCGATACTGCTTTACCTGCTGGAGCGATTGCCTGATTTGATCCTGATGCTGACCGGCGTTTCCGCCAGTGAGGTTGAGGAACGCTTCGCTTCCATGCTGACCAATGAAAACGGTCTCCCAGAGTTGGAGCGTCGTCCACGCTTCCTGGGTCGAGTGAGCCAGCGGCGTCGCGTTTGTTTCCGAAGCGACCGTATTGAACGCGTCGTTCAGCGCCGCCGGATTGTTGAGCGATTGTGGATTGACGCCCGCCTGCTCAAGGACATCTGCGTTGTAAAACAAGTTGTTCAGGCGGTGGATGTTCAGTGGGACTGAGACGTAATTACCCGCTGGCTTGGCAGCGTTCCTGACGCTCTCAAGATACGCATTTTGAACCTGTTGTGTCCACACACTATCGCTGATGTCATTGAGGACGTTTCCTTGAACGTATGGGGCGAGCGACTGCCCCGGCCAAATCTGGAACGTGCTTGGTGGATTTTGATTCAATACCCGTTTTGAATTACCGTGTCGAGAGCGCTCCCCGCTCCTCCTGGCGCAGGATTGTTCCGAACTTGAATATTCGGATATCGTTGTTGGTATCCATCGAGCAGTGCCTGTATCGCTTGCTTTTCTCCGCCAGCCGTCCACCAATGGACGATTTCCAGTGTGTTGGAACCGCCCTGTTGTCCGCGCGCCGTACAGCCGGCAAGCATAGAACACCCAATGGCGCTCGTGCTCCCTACACCTTTTAGATACGTTCGACGTGAAATTCTGTTTCTCTCTTTAGTCGATCGACCCATTTTCGAACCCCCCTTCCCCACCGCGTTTGGGGAATGATAACACATAAAATCCCCCATGTGCAAATACCTTACGGCTATCAGTTTAAAACAGACAAAGCTGCGCCAAGCGATGTTTTTATTTCTAATCTTAAATTAAAATACATATCTACAATTCATATGATAAATAGAAAAGCAGATATGCATGTTTTAAGGTCACACCCGCATTTTTAGGTTTGCCGGAAGCGAGATGATACGAATGTTTCGCTGAACACAGGGTGCTTAACTATAAATCGACGGTCACTACGTAAACCGCCTTGGGGCGCAACCCCAAGGTGGTTAGGGTCTGTTTCATCAACTTTACCCACACTTCTAGTAGAGACGACGAAACCATCGGCCTAATGACCTGTACTTGCCTGCACCACGTTACCGAAGTACGTTCTGCAAGCACATGGCCGCCGTCGAGGACACAACCGAGGACGGGACGCTCGAGGCCTTCCCCTCGGCGGATGACGAGAAGGACGAGGACGAGAGTGAGACGGCAGAGTGTGATTGTGATGGCCTCGGCGGCTTCCCGTGCTAGAAGTGCGTAAAAACGGGTGGGAAGGAACTGCCAGCCTAATCTCATCTCCCGGTTCTCATTTATATCACGCAACCGATTATTTCCGACGTAGCTGCCCAGCGAACGCTCACTGAATGCGCGGATGGTTCGAGCGTCATGCTGTATGTGCTTCGAAAGAGCTGCAAACGCGACAAATTTTATCAACAACTTTCCAATTGAGGGTAATGGTTCGTATCTCAACGCGGAAACAGGGCAGTAGTCTCCAGAATAACTGGCTTTTCCGGCTACTTCAATCTGGGTTTTCACTATCTGTAATCTACAACAAACTAAAACTCTCTGTCCATTCTCCGACAATACCATCCGTGAAACAACCACAGATCCATTCCTCATTACTCGTTCGCTGCCACGATTTAGGTAGCCAACAACAAACCGGCTGTAGCCCCACTCATTAGTGAACCACGCGATTGCGTGGGGGCTAAACAATGACACATCACGACATCTTCACTAGTACGATCTTACAAGTCAGTGGGCTTCCAGGATGGCTGCAAGACCCTATTTCGGGGTTTATCGCATTGCTTCCGCGCCTCGTCGGTGCGCTCGTCATCTTGCTCATCGGCTGGGTGATCGGACGCGCCGTGGCAGCGGTCGTTCGCAGAATCGCAAATAGAATCGAACTCGACAGAATGGTGCTCGATACGCCGCTCGGACGAATGATGGGTGGCACCGAAAGTGCGGTATCCGGGACGTTCGGTAAACTCGCGGCGTGGTTCATCTATGCGCTAGCGATCCTCGCCGCGGCGAACGTATTAGCGATCGCGACGCTTTCGCAATGGGTTGCCACCGCCGTCTCGTACCTTCCGGCGCTGATTGCCGGACTGCTCGTCATCGTGCTGGGATTCGTGGTCGCTGATTTCATCGGTGACACGATCATGCGAACTCGGGCGGCGACACACACTGCGTACACACAGTGGTTTGCGACAGGAACCCGAGTGTTCCTATACTTCACCGCCATCGTCATCGGCCTCGACACAATGGGTATCGACGTGGGTATTCTCTACCTGTTCGCTCGAGCTCTTGCGTGGGGCCTCGCGGCCGCCATCGCCATCGGCGCGGGTGTCGCGTTCGGTTGGGGTGGACGGGACTACGTTGCCGAGCACATCGACGGATGGATGAGCAGCGCGAGTCAGGGAACTCCGAGTCCGCAACCGGGCGACGACGATTGAAGAGAAGCCCTTCGCTGATGGATTTCGGCGGATCTGTCACGGAACCCACCACAAGGAGTACGATCCTCGCGGATATCTTTGTCGATCTCCACACCGCTGCTCGCGCCAACCCGCTTTGTTTCAGCGTCGGAAATGGATTTCAATTAACTATCCCTCTGGCACTGACTCCACTCAGAAACGGTGGACGCGGGGCAGAGCGATCGGTTGAGAGCTAACAAAACACACCCATCGACAGCTGGTGTCACAAAATACGACTCTGCGACGGATGAGATTACGATCTCGCTGACGTGGAACGCCTATGAACAACACGGGTGGGAACAATTCAGTTCGACGGTGCGCCACGAACTCATTCACGCATGACAGTATCACGAGTTCGGGAAGGCGAATCACGGGCAAACGTTCGACCGGTGGACCGTTATGCTCGACACAACGCAATACTGTGAGCGGTTCACATCGCCGAATTGGTGGGTAATCTGTGAGGAGTGCGGTGGGACACTCGCGCTACCAACGCTCGAAAGTCGTGAAACACCCCGAGAAGTACAGTTGCAGCGACTGTGGCGGGTCGTTGCGTGTCGAGGAGGCTGCCGGACAATGAGGACTGATTACCGTTGTCCCCGCTGTCTGCGGGTTATTGGAACCATAACGGTGTCTGGCCCGTCGCTGGTTCATCTAAGTCCGTGCGGGCATCAGATTGCTGCCCCTGACGAAGTGCTTGAGATGGATGATCTGCACCCACCACGCCCTGATGTGTGGGTGATGGATTTCCTCGCTGAATCTCACTGACTCCTGCTGACGTTTTCGGCTCTCCTTCACTCTTTCATTCGTTTCTGGTTGGTACAGTCGCTAACACAGGTTAGTAAATTATACTAACCTACACAGTTCTGCTGAATCTCTCAGAGCGTGACAGGAATGGTGTGCTGAATGAAGAGGATGTCTTCAGCACAGAGATGGACGCCGATATGTCTAGACCTGTATTTAATGCCTGACTCCTATCAATTGAAATCATTTCTACAGAACCGCCTGCAGCGATCCTGATAGGTGAATCTCTGCGACCGTGATGCCGTTATCCAGCCAATGCAATGTCCAAGTATAGCATGACGATGACGCCAGTCATGAGTCCGAGCGTGGCCACGCGTTCGTATCCGCTCCTGTGTGTTTCCGGGATTATCTCGTCGGAGATGACGAACAACATCGCACCGGCGGCAAAGCCCATGGCGTACGGCAAGAGGGGTTTGACAGTCGCGACTGCGACAGCGCCAAGGACTGCTAACGGGATTTCGACGATACCCGCCCGAATGCCGGCGACGACGGCGTACAGCCGGCGATCGAGACCAGCATTGATGGCCGCAACCGACACCGCCAGCCCCTCCGGAACGTTCTGGAGGCCGATGGCAACCATCAGGGAAAGTGCACCGCCGAGCTGGGCCGGGTCTGCGGCGGCTGCACCGAAGCCAACGCCGACGGCCAGTCCCTCTGGCATGTTATGCAGCGTAATAGCGAGAATGAACAAAACTACCCCGGCGAGCCGTTCGTCGGTAACTGGGAGTGTTTCGACGGATCCCGACGCGTCCGCCCGCCGGCTCCCCGTCAGCAGGTAATGGGCGTGGGGAACCACCATATCCGCCCGATCGAGAAACAGCGCACCCAGGCCAACGCCGATCAGCGTCGGGATCGGATTCCCACCGGAGTAGTCCTCGATGCCGGGAATGATGAGACTCGTGAATGCAGCCGCTAACATCACGCCGGCGGCGAAACCGAGCATACTGTCCAGTACTCGCTCAGACGGGTTTCGCCAGACGAGAACGAGTGACGCACCAAAGAGGTTCATTGTGGCAATGATAATACCGCCTGCAAGGGCCTGTATCACCGGGGATGTCCCTACAATTCGGATAAAAATCTCTGTGAACCCAGATTGCATTGTTCAACTAGTGCGAGTGTTATGATTTGTAGCTATCCCTGCTGCCATTCTAAGTCTTCTTACGTAGGGGTTCCGCAACTCGGTGGATAATCGCGGCAGCAACCTGCCAATGTATCGTATGTACTTCGACCAGCAGGAGATCTTCGAACAACTCGGACTCGTGGACGAATGAGACCGACTCTCTGACACATACCCTCTACTTACGGATTTCAGCTCAATTCGAACGGGCTCGAGATAGATTAACATTAGTGATGAATATGCGCCCTGTATTCAGTCCAACCGCTAGAATCTATCACCTATTAAGGGTTTCAACAAGGCCAGGTATCTCTAATAGACAGTTAAACCGCACAAAATTGAGGGGTGGCTGACTGCTAGGCTGATGCGTTTGTCGCGAACTTTTTGCACGCCATTACCAATAAACTGAAATCCATCGAAGTATTGAGGATATATAAGTGAGGACGAGAAAGAACCAGCTTGCGTAAACTACAGCTGCTCAACGTCGTCCGTCCGGTGGTTGAACACGGCGAGGCCATTGATTTCGTCAAAATGATTGTCTGCAGTGATGAGACACTGGTTCCGATTCCGGGCGATGCCTGCGAGAAGTACATCAGTCGAGCCAATTTTTCGCCCTTGTCCTGTCAGTTCGGCCTGGATTCTCCCCGCTTCTTCAGCATCGGCAGGATCAAATCCGATACGATTCGCCCACTCAAGTTCGCTGTTCACTCGTTCAACGCTGTCATGCGGAGAATCGGAGAGAATAGCGCCGTGATACAACTCGTACAGAACAATTGTCGGAATTTCAACCGTCCCTTCGCTGTCATCTACAGAGTGGTTGAGAAGTGTCTGTGTAGCTGGCAGCGCCTCGAAGTAATCAACAATAAAACTTGTATCGAGAATTGCTGGTCCCTCTGTCTGGCGTGTGTTCATTCGTCACCCTCATCGCCGAGCTCATGCCGTTCGCGACGCTCCCGAAATCCTGCGTCAAGTTCTTCGCCCGCTTGCTGCACAGCCTCGGCGAATCCTGTTCCTTTGAACGCGCCGAACCCTTTCATGTAATCTGATTGCTTTTCAGGTTCGTCATCTTCGTCTGGGAGCCACCAGACCTGTGCTCTCGCGCCAACCTGCATATTCTCGATAACACCCCGTGCATGGAGCGATTCAAGGCGATCAAGGACAGTTCGTTTGCCGATTGGGATTTCGTCGGCGACCATCCGAGTTGTGAGAACTGGCGTCTCGGCGCGCCGGAAGACGCGTAAAATTTCTTCTTCTGTGACCCGTGGCTTTCGTCCGGGGCCGTCAGTACTTTCGCCCATGTCATGAGATACCCCTTCCTCCACTATAAAACCACTCATGGTGAGAGGAAACACCCGTAAGTAAGCATAATAACTTCAATAGGCAGTATTAAGCTATCTCCTATCATAGGAGTTAATGAGGAAGAACGGTGCCTCTCAGGGCGTGACGGTCAGAGAAACGCGCCGGGTGCTGGAACACCAGGCACCGGTCTTCCAAATACCACTCTGGAAAGACCATGTGTACAAATCAATCCACAGCCTGTGACGCTGACGAGACGGCACACAAGCACGCATAGACCGAACAGTTCTCCTACAGCATTGAAGCCCCCGGAATGGTCGAAGTGACCAACCAGAGCCACGAGAAGCCTGTAGAACACCAGTACACAGTCTCCATCGACGATGGAACCGACGACCTAATGACCTGCACGTGTCCGCATCACGTCCACCGCGCCGCCTACTGCAAACACATGGCCGCCGTCGAAAACGCAACCGACGACGGAACGCTCGACGCATTCCCGTCGGACGACGATGAAACAGACAAGCGTGAGACGGCAGAGTGCGACTGTGACGGCCTCGTGTGGCTTCGTGTGCTGGCCGTGCGTGCGGGCAGGCCGCAAGAAACTGCCGAACTAACCACCGCTTCAGCCCGTAACTTCAATTCTGTCAGTGACTATTAAATATGGATATTTTATAGTACTTTATCTACTTCTTGCTCAGATGTATCTGCTGTTTCTTTACCGACTGTTGCTTGATAGTCAACAATTCCGGCACCATCTTTCGGTTGATCCTCAATGTCTCGAGCCCCTGATTCGAATGATTCGAGGACACCCTTGGGAGACCAGTCGTCTTTTGTGTCTATGTACTTCGCAACCATTCCGGCGACCTCTGGCGAGGCAAACGACGTTCCGGAAGCTTTCACCCACCGTCCATCCAGCTGTTTTCCCATGTTTGTTCCACTGGCTTGTGCGAGACGATTGTCTTTCCCTATTGCAGTAACATCTGGATTATCACCATTTGGATTGTACGAGGAGAATTCGGCCATTTTTCCGTCCTTCGTACATGCACCGATACTAAATGCTCCTTTTGCTGTTGCTGGGCTGCCACTCTTTGCCCCCGAATTTCCTGCGGCAACAACATCTCTTACTCCTTTCTCTATGAGTTTCGAATGAATCTGATCAAGTTGCTTTGACTGTTTTTGAGCGCCCCACGACATATTGACGACATTGTATCGATCATGGTTCTTATGGAGCCACTCATATGCTCGAAGAATAATGTTCATCTTCGTTTTCCCTTCACTCCCAAATATTCGGAGTGCAATGAGATCCGCTGCAGGTGCAAGGCGTGTTACTTGCCCAGCAACCGCTGTCCCATGACCAACTGCATCATCACTTCCTCCAGTTTCTGTCACATCGACTTGCGTTACTGCCGTGTCTTCGAACACTGGATGGCTCGTATCGATCCCTGAATCCATGATTGTGATAGTCTGTTGTTCACCAGGAGCCGCTGATTCTGGGATATTGTGGAGCTTGCGTACATCTTCGATGGTCGCTACGTCCGTCGGCTCTTCACTGATGAAATCTGGTTCGTATCGAAGTGTTGCGCTAATGTTGTCTTCAATGCCGACGATCTGTTCATCCGCTTGTAATTTTGATTCATGCTTTTCATCAAATTCCACATACGCTGCTGATGTAATGCATTCCCCGAAATCGTACGTTTCAATGATCTCGCAGTTCGTTTTGACTGTTTTTGGTTCGTCTTCGTAGAATATGATCTTTTCTGGCATCTCCTCTCTCCATCATGGTAATTGGCAACGTTACATAAAATATCTTTCCCATGGGGTGAAATTAATAGAAACGTTAATAATCGATGAACCATCATCCGTAACAATAGTTGAACGTGCAAATGGAGTAGATGGATACTGAGCGGCGCTTTTCAGACTGGAGATTTCCGTGTAGTGGATGCGATGATCCTTACTGCTCAGGAAAAGTGGTGTCTTTGAGCGTTTGAAAACGTGCCGGGGTGGTGGCACATCCCGGCACTGATCTTCCAATTGGACCAGAACACCATGAGTCCAAAGCTATCCGCAGCCCGTGACGCTGACGAGACGGCACAGAAACGCGCACAGGCCAAACAGTTCGGCTTCCGCGTCGAAGCCCCCGGAATGGTCGAAGCCACCAATGAAATCCACGAGAACCCCGCTGACCACCACTACGTCGTGACGCTGGATGACGTAATGGGTGATGCGATGGCTTGCACCTGTCCGCACCACGTCCACCGGAGCGCGTTCTGCAAGCACATGGCTGCGGTCGAGAACGCGACTGATGACGGTTCGCTCGACGCATTCTCATCGGACGAAGACAAAGACGAGCGTATCAGTGGCCCGTACACCGGCTACGACAAGTACGGTGACGTCGATCACACATTCTGGAATACGCAAATATGAGTGGACACTACTCAGTGACCTTCTTTCGCACGATTAACTTTCGAATCTCCCACTGACTGTCGATTACTGCCCACATATCAGCATACTCAGTGTGAATTCGGAGCCGGAGTCTCGATCTCGATAACCGTAGCAGTCATGCTTCTCCTAAAGAAGATGAAGAAAAGATACCCGTTGACTTTATCTCACCACTATTGACACTGTTGACAGTCAGCTCAGAAAACAAGTAACGCCCAGATAGTTTTTCCGACATAGCTGTTTAGAGTGACCTATGGACGAACAGAATGGGCCCGATCAGACCAGTGATCAAGAAACGCTTGACCGCACACACAAGGCTGTGCTTAATGCAGACAGTCCTGCGATCACGACTGAAGAGATTGCTGACCACACTAATGAAAGTACCGAGGCTACTCGTGTGACCCTCACAGAACTTCACGATCAGGGCCGTATCGAGCGACTGGAGATTCACAACTTGGGAGTCATCTGGTGGGCCCCACGACCACTGGATGAGGTATTAAAATCAGTCGATACGGACACGATCCTCAAACGATTGAGCGACGAATTGGAGACTGCAATCTCGCTGGGTGATGGTACTGTCTACGAAAACGGTGATAAGCATCCGTCAGAGGACTTAGACCGTGAAACGGATAAAACAACATCCTCGACGGAAAAGAACACGGCCGGATTGGTTCCGAGTAGTGAGGAATCCGGCGAGAAACGTCAACAGTTGAAAGACGGTGATGATCTTGACGATGTTTCGGAATAGCGTACGCGACTGCGCACTTCGGGGATCTGCCAGTCGACGCACTTGAGTGGGATGTATCGCACCGCGCGAAACGGCAGACAGACGTCACCAAGTACGACCCTGCGACGGATGAGATTACGATCTCGCTGACGTGGGATACCTACGACTCGCACGGCTGGGAGCAATTCAGTTCGACGGTGCGCCATGAACTGATTCACGCATGGCAGTATCATGAGGTCAACGAGGCGGACCACGGGCAAACGTTCACCCGTTGGACCGACGCCCTCGACACAACGCAGTTACTGTGAACGGTTCACATCGCCGAACTGGTGGGTGATCTGTGAGGACTGTGACGGGCGACTTGCACGCTACCAACGCTCGAAAGACGTGAAACACCCCGAGAAGTACAGTTGCGGGGAGGTGGTGGTTCACTCCGAATTGAGGCGGGTGACGATCAATGACCGGCGAACACTGCTATCATTGTTGCTCTTGCTTTGAAATCGAATAGATGCCTAAGGTTAGTATTATATACTAACTACAGCGATTCCTCTTTCTGCTCTTGACCCGCCTGCGAGACCTGATTCTGACACTTATGGTTCGACGCGAATTCTACGATCGGACGTGATTTCGACCGAATACCCACAGTACCGAAATGCAACCGATTCCCGATCACTCGGCGGATCAAGAACCCGAACGAGCTCGTTAATATCGACTACTGCACTCAGTGTTCCAAGCTGATCAGGCTGACACTCCTCTAATGTAGCCACTGCTTGCTTTACACTCATAGTCGGCTGTTGGGATGGATCTGCGTATGTTTCCATATTCTTTCTACGCTGTCTAGCGGTAACTACCCCCAAGATTTTCACGCCAAGTTATCGTCTCAGTGAATTCTGAAGGGAAGGACATGCTGTAAAACAAACCTGTGTGATTGTGAGCCAACGCCGCTTTTAACCGGAGTGAGCACCTATGAGATACTCCGAGCCAGCACACACTGTGCGTCCACTGTCGTTTACGATAGTGGTATTCCACTAATGGCGTATTTACACGTGATTAGCACCCATGTGGGGCGCATCACAGAGTCTCACTCGCCCACACATCATGACCGATCACACCAAGAGCGATACGTCCAACCAGCACCGAGAACACGCTGACCAAACAACGCATCAATTTACCTTCGATCCCAAGACAGACTCGGTCAGCGGAACACTCGTCAGCGCCATCGCCACGCTGAATAACGCCGACCCAAGCGAATTGGCGATTCTGTCGACTTTGTTGACCCAGAAGCTCTTGATAGACTCTTTGAGCCCCGCCATGACGGGACTCTCCGGAACACCAATAGGCAAGTACAATTCAGGTATGAAGACTATACTGTTCGTGTCCAGACTGGCGGTGCCATCATCCTTTCACATCCTACTGAATCCAGCAGTAACTGACGGTGATGGCTGATGGCTCACGATACACTTGAGTTGTCGGTTATATCACAGTGGCACTATTTTGGCTTGTAATATTTCGCCACGTTCCAAGACGACTGATTAATCCTATAACCGACGTGGAACATACGGCGGCGGCGAGATCGACTTTCCGAATTCACCAGATTTGAGGCAGTTGACTGCCTGTGAGCAGTATATGCGGCAGTGAAATAACTCCAGTTTTTTCCGCTAAACGCGTCGGTGTTCATGGCACAGAGCTTATCTTTGGCTCACTATGATCCGTCTCGCGCTGTGGTGCACTCTCAAACGGAAAGTTCCTCATCCGTAGTAACAACCACCACCACCCTTTTCCGTCCACGCCGTGTTAAACATTAACACAGTCATCAAGGTGCTCTGTGTGTTCATCTCCCACGAACGGAGGGAGTGCTGAACGCAGGTCGTTGTGTCACTGGGACACGGTTCATTCGCGTAGCGGGTACGCGGAACATGACATCATCATGCGTTCCGCCATCCAACCATGACCAACTCACCAAACGTCAGCGATGACACTACTGCACAGCTCGATCAGATATTCGATATCCTCGCCCATAACCACCGTCGCCACGCTCTCTCGTATCTTATCGCGAGGGACGATGGTGTAGCGTCTATCACCGAACTCTTGGAGTGCGTGGGAGAGAGTGCTCCCGACGGAGTCACTGGCGACACCGACTCCGAATCGACGAAGAACCTGCAGCTGAGCTTGACACACATCCATCTCCCGAAGATGGATGCCGCTGGCATCATTGACTACGATACCCGAAGTGAGACCGCCCACTATCACGAAACCCGGCGTCTTGAACAGTATCTTGCTCTCGCCGAGAAAATCGGAGTACAGGGCTGATGTACTATGGGAGACCGTCAAGCCGACAAGACGGATATTGACATCATCCCACAGTGTACCAGCTGTTATTGTACCGAGAACCCTCGACGTCAACCAACTGATTCAGCCACAAACCACTAGTCCATCTCCGAACTCTCCGATACCAATGACAGTCACCGTGGGTCGATTATCGTGGCTAATCGCTCAAATATAATGTACGATCTCAGTTCTGGCATTCAGGGGTGTGTCCGTACACCGAAATCCAGCCATCATTACCGACTTCAACTCGATACTGCCAACCGCATCACGACGCTCTCCGGCAACCGTCGACCCGAAGAACGAATCTTCCAAGGCGGCGATATCAACATATTCGTAGAGTATCGGCTCTTTCAGCGCGACCTTGACATCCTGTACGGGGCTGGTGTTGTCGAATATAAGCAAAACGGTCGTGCAAAGCGGCCAGTACTTGCTCACAAGAACGTATTCGTCAAACCCGTCGTGTTCGAAGGTGAGCCAATGGAGGACATAAACAACCACACTGACGAGATAGCTGCTGACTAAGACAAATTTGAATTTTTACTGTCGAACGGATTTGAGGAATCGAATACTTCCGCTAACCACCATAAGCGGTAGTGAATATCACCTAGTATTTCCGATTTACCCGATTAGTATGTGCTCCGTTAGCCGAGAATGCTGAATTTCCGATTCAGATATCAGCTGCAAATCTCTTGTTACCCAGATTATCACAGAATGTTTTTAATAACCGCTCCCAAAGTGCTCACGCATGAGTGATGAGGAGTCGCCGAGTTCTGATGCTATCCCACACGAAGCAATTCAAACCCAGTATGAATGGTCAGCAATTGAACCGAGCACCGCTGTCGTCGAAACCGTTGCCCAGGTAGCACACTGCGACCAGCAGGAGCTCAGTCCACTTTACGAGTGTATTGATCCCGACGCCTTAGATGCGATTATTGCACCACCGCTGGCACAGAACACCGATACGACTGTATCGATCTCCTTCACCTACACTGGCTACTCCGTCACTGTCCACAGCACTGGCGCCGTTCACGTTGCTCCCAGCTAATAACTCTCGATGCTGTCGCACCGAAGACTAATCGTTCACAGTCGTATCGGGATCTTGTCGCGGTGGTAATCCCGTCGCCATCAATCGCCGAGCAATCACCACGATTCCATTGTCGAACCCTCTCTCAAACACTGCCTTTTCCGTCTCAATCCCGCCAGTGTCCGTTTCATGCACCGAACTCACGAGAATCGTGTTCTTGTCGATTAACAGCAGGCGACTGATCGTCGTGTCGTCGTTGGCCGAGTGGCGAGCTGTGCAACCACTCTAACCCGGAGACGAACACTTCTGCATCGGGCAATGGCTCTGCAAGCTGCTCTCGAACGCTTTTAGTTTGCGCGCCAATCAGCACATCAAGACCGGTGTCCAACGCTTCTTGGAGCTGTTCGAGTAACTCCTCGGTAACGATCTCGTCACGACCGATAATGAGCACGATCTCTCTCCCAGCGGCATCAATGAGTTGTTGAGTACGATTCGTAATCGCAGTGGTCCCCGAGAGCGCCCAGACTTCGTGTGTGAGTTCCTCATCACCGCCGTTCGATTCTGCAGGTTCGATCGCGGTCACTGCCTCGATAAGTGTGTCCGTTCGCGTTTCGTATTCTTGGCGCAGTGTCTCGGCGGCCTCCTCGATTGGCACAGCGCGGAATTGCTGGGGATTCGAATGCTGGATTTCGACAAGCCCTTTGGATTCTAACACTCGAATCGCATCATAGACGCGTGTTCGCGGTACGTCGGAAGTCTCGCTGATCTCTTTGGCCGTGTGGGTACTTCGAGTCCCCGCGCGTCCAAACCGGCAGGGACCTCTCGGAAGCGCTCGACATCACGCAGTCGACGTTCTCCCACCACCTCCGAGAGGGCGAACGGCGGCTCTGTGAGCTGGTATTCGACTCGGCCTAACCATCTACTTCCGACTGTAAATCGGTCTGGCAACGCCGTTCCAGAACTCTCGGTGACCAGCGTCACTCGGGTGTCTTCTAGATAATACCCGTCGAGTCACGACGTGACCGAAGAGGTTCGAGTACACCCTTTCCCTTCCGTGGCTTCAACAGGCGCCCATGGTTCACCGAAGCGGAGGAATCGTGAACGCTGAACGTCTCTCGTCAGAACACTCACTGGACGACGTACTGGACGTGCTCGCGAACAGGACAGAAGGAACTGCCATAACTACTGCTTCAGCCCTCTTTATCTATGTCTCGCCAATTGACGTTCTCGGACATCAGCGACCAGTAAACGCGCACGAAATTCACAGATGCGACAATTCACAATACCCTCGACACATCAGTGCTCTACTTGATCCTGTGCAACGCATTTGGTAGATCCCCCGGTATCCGAGGAGTGAGCGATGTCCGTTCCCATCGATTCCTTCCTTGGATTTCATTGATGTCGGTTTCACCGAAACATCCTTGTATACTGTGACGTATACAAACTTGTATGAGTAAAAGTATCCGTGTCGATGAGACCACACATGCTGCTCTTGCAGCATTAAAAGGTGAAGATGAGACGTTTGACGACTTGCTCTCGCGTCTCGTCAGAGAACGACGTGAAACCATCAGCGAGGGCGCCGGCCTCTGGGAAGGAACTGACGCAGCTAGTAAAGCTCGCGAGGCACGTAAAGAGATGAAACAGAGTGTTGGTCAGAAATGACGCTATACGACAGCAGTCTGCTCATCAATTATCTCGATGGCGATGAGGTGACGGTGCAGTATATCAATGATCACCTTGATGAACGTGCAGTTGCGCCGCCCTTAGTGATGTTTGAGGTTTACCAAGGAGAGGTTTTCAAGGCGGGATCACCAGACTTTGACGCCGTTGAGAGTGCCCTTGAGTGGGTAACGATCATCGATGAGACGCCACAATTGGCACGTGCTGCTGCTGAACTCCAAGCAGACCTTCAACAGCATGGAGAGACGCTCGCAGCACGCGATGCATTCATCGCAGGGGCCGCAAAAGGCCTCAATGAAGGACTCGCAGTGGCTGATTCCGATTTTGATGTAGAGGGGATTACCCGACTAGTGAACGTCGATTTTATCTAACTCAGGCAGTAGTGATCCTCTGTCAGTACTCCTCAACACCAAGTGGTGTACAATGGTCTCTCATCAAGCGAATTTTACTACTACTGGTATAAACAGATTCGTTCAATGCATTCATATTTGTCTTCGACGTCAATGCTCCCGGACTTATCAAAGTGACCACCGAGAGCCACGAGAATCCCGCAGCCCACCACTATTTGGTCTCCATCGACAACGTGACTCACGAACTGATGGCCTGCACCTGCCCGCATCACGTCCACCGCAACGCGTTCTGCAAGCACATGGCTGCCGTCGAAAACGCAACCGACGACGGCACACTTGCGTTCCCGTCGAAGGACGACAACGATGCCGAACCCGAAGACTGCGACTGCGATGGCCTCGATGGCTTCTCGTGCTGGCCGTGCGTGCACACGTGACGAAAGGAACTGCCGAACGAATCACTGCTTCAGCTGTTTTTATCCATGGCACGCCAATTGATGTTCTCGGATATCACCGACCAGCGAACACTGACTGAAAGCGCGGATGCATGACCAATAGATACGACGTAATTCCGATGACGGAGACAGTACTCCTTGATGTCGCCAAGTACAGCTAATGCGCGACTGAGGTCATCCACTGTGCGTCGCA
Organism: Haladaptatus pallidirubidus; assembly: GCF_020700235.1. GTDB lineage: Archaea > Halobacteriota > Halobacteria > Halobacteriales > Haladaptataceae > Haladaptatus > Haladaptatus pallidirubidus. The sequence goes on from NZ_CP085302.1 coordinate 360,459, forward strand.
AATCTTGGGAGGCCAACGCCGACAACAAGCAGTACAAAAAACGAGATCATGAATGCTGTATCTTGAGCGATCCCGTTCGATTCCAGTAAGACGTTGACCGCGTACGCTGCAGGGAGGGCTACGACAACAAAGGCAATTGTTATCCAATTTTCACGGCTTACCATCTATATATCCGAGTATTCTACTCAATAATAATAATAATAATTTTCGGTTAGTAACGATCTCATCACAGAACTGGCTATTCCCTGTCCTACTCAAATAGCGACCAAGTAATAGGTTCAACAGCACTGTCTTTCAGTACCACGAGTTCGGCGAGGCGGATCACGGACGAACGTTCTACCCGCTGGACGGACATGCCCGACACCTCACAGTACTGCGAGCGGTTCAAATTGCCAAACTGGTGGGTGATTTGCGAGGAGTGCGGTGGACGATTCTCGCGCTACCAGCGCTCGAAGGTCGTCAAACAGCCCGAGAAGTACAGCTGTGGCGACTGTGGTGGTGCGCTGCGCGTCGAGGAGGCTGCTGACGAATGACGAGCGAACGCTGCCCGGAGTGCGGACAGGAGATAATGGCGACGACGATTCGTGGTCCATTGTCCATCTTGCTATCGCCGTGTAGCCATGAGATTGCCAACGAATCGTAGTTACTCGAAGACAGCAAGCTTGATCCGCTGGCACCCGGCGAGTGGCTCGTGCGGCTGCTCGCCATCGCTGACGACTGACGACGCCAGAAATAGTAGTAGCCCTGCCCTAACTGTCGGATTCTTGGACGTATTTTGTTTTCGGCCACCGAATTATCTGCAGTCCAATCGTATCTGTTGAGAGGAGTCCCTTCGTGGGAATTGTGCTTACTGAACAAAGCCTCGGTAGGAGTGTCGGATGCTTTGGAACGAGATCAATGCATTATTACATATACGATTGTGATGGGTAGCGTAATGTCCCCTGTCCGTATCCCGCTTGCGTCCAACTGGATCCGGTACGGTATGGTGTTGCTCGTCGCAGTAACGATCGTTTCATTGTCCGTTGCAAATCCTGATGACATTGGAATGGAATCTACTGACGGAACACAGTCCTACGGTCCATTCGGCATCGACTACGGTCCACTCGGCTGGATTGAAAGCGACACATGGGCGCACGGCATGGGATACGCGCTGTTCACCGCAACACTCGCATATGCATTTGTTGCCCCTGTCCAACCCAACCATCGACGACTCGCACTAGCTGTCTGTCTCGCCATCGCTCTCGGCGTCTGCATGGAACTTGTTCAGGCAATCCTCCCATATCGAGATGCTAGTGGGATTGAGGCCCTCATGAATACTATTAGTGCCTGTCTCGTGGCCGGTGTCTGGTGGCAACTGCCAGATACAATCCAATTCGGAAGCAACAATCGAGTACCGAACTGAGAAATCTTCCCATCTATCTCACGCCAAACGAAGCGATCCAGCGAATACATATCGAACCTTCAAATACACCAACAGTGAAAAGCGAACATAGCGGCTCAGTGCATGTCGTGGATAGAAGTGGTCCATAGCGTTCTGACTGTGTTCGTATTGCAGAGCGACGGTGTCCGTAATTACGGACCAACTGACGATTGTTCTTATGGTAACAATTAAATGGATTTGTGGTTACTATCTTGATATGCCTCTGACGCCCTACCATCTCGGTGTAGGTGTGTTTCTTGGTGTCGCGCTCTTGCGCTGGCTCGACTTCCCAACGCTCTGCATTGCAACGATGATCGTGGATATCAGAGCAATCGCTATCTATTTCGGCCTGTTTACTGGAAATCTCCATGGTCCCCTCCATACTGTGCTTGGCGGCACGCTCTTAGCTGGCCTCCTTGCTGCGATTATGTTTAAAACCAAGCCACTCTGGAACCGACTCAGTGCACTCTTCGGCCTCGCACAAAAGCGGTCTCTCTATCGAATCGTGACCGCGAGTCTCATTGGGATTTACAGCCATCTCATTCTCGATGCAATCATGCATGCAGATATGCAGCCGCTCTATCCACTCACAGGAAATCCCTTACTGGGTGTCCTACATCTCTCTGATGTCTATATCATCTGTGTTGCTGGATTCTTTTTTGGAGGGATTTTCTATCTGATTCATCTATATCGCTGGAAAACGGGCAGATTCCATATGAGCTATTAGCACCTACTTGACTGACTGATGTGCCGCATATCGTTACTCAAATTCTATCGAGCCAAGGATCGAGCAAATATCTCGTAACGTACAGTTGCAGCGTCCTCCGCGCTGTCCCATCGACATGGCGATTCGCGCTCGTTGGCGCACTCGCTTCACTTCTCGTCACCGTTTTTGTGAACTGGCTTCCGAATTCCAAGGCAGATATGGCGGGTGGCATCATGATTTTTAGTGCGTTTATCGCGGAAGTTCTAACTGGACTACGTTCGACAGACCCAGATGCCGCTGGATTTCGTGCTGGTGGTGTGTTAAATATATATCAAGGGTATCTTGGCAACTCAGGCTGGTAGAACACCTCCTTTGTACGGAGTCGGTCGAGAGTTCAAATCTCTTCCAAGGCTTTCGCTACGAGGTTTGGACTGCCATGCAAAAAGGCGTTCATGCATGAGTGGATAGCTGGTGTTAAGTCAGTTGAATCACAAAATATTTAACATCTTATTCCTGATAAGTACTGTAATGGCTGTCTCTCAACTCCGTACGCCGTTGCAAATCGATCCCCGGTTCGTGAAAGCAGCAACAATACTTGGTGGACTGATGTTGCTACTCATTCCACTGGCAAATACGATCTTTGCTCACTATCCACCATATCTTCACGTCGTTGGCCCACTACTGCTTCTGCCTGGCGTAGAACAATTGTACACCCAAAGTAAGAATAGTTATACCACCGTGGAGAAGGCTGGATTTTGTCTATTAGCACTTGGTCTTATCATCGGGGCAGTTGCGATGGGAGTATTCGGGTACATGTTCGTGATTGAAGTCGGGTACATGATCATCTTGCTCTTAACAGCCATGGCACTGATTGGGATCGCCCTCGTCGTACTTGGGTCTGGCATTGTTGGCCGGACGCTATGGCGCGCTCAAACCGTCCCACAATGGCTGGCAGCGTTTTTCGCGGTTGCTCTGCTCTGTGATTTACTTATTAGTGCGTATATTACGCTCTCATTTGGGAGTGGAATCGCATTCTATGGGCTTGCTTGGGTCTCTCTCGGCTGTTATCTATAACTTGCCCTCTCAACAGGCTACTAATCGGTGAATTAGCCATCACAACCAAACGAGGAACCACTACAAAGGCTTTGTATGTCGCTCGAGATACCAAGTCGCAATCTTTTTTAAATGAATACACTGCAATCATGAGCCCTCCAGAAGTTGAGGCGAATAGCCGTGGATCTGACGGACTTAACGGACAAGAACTCTATGTCGTAATTCGCAAGGCAGTCGAGGATGCGATTCTGGAAATAATCGGCACGCTTCTGTTACTCGGTGTCGCACTTGCTCTCGTCTGGGCAGGGATCGCGATTGCATTTTCTGGAACAACCTTCGGACTAGTGGCAGGGATTGTTGCTATCGGTTGTGGGGTCTATTTCGGTGCTGCAACACTAAGGATCATTCTACCGATACAAAAGTGGTTCTGAACAGATTGCACTGGTCAGATACTTCCCGATTTACGTTAGTACGAGATACTAACCACAGTCTCCGTTCTAAACCGAGAAGAGTAATGATGAAGGGTGAGACAGAGAGCAACGGTCCGCGAAAATCTTCCTTATATCACCACGTTATCGCGAGAACTACTTAGACAAGGATAGACCAGCAATCGTTCATTTACGGTTTGATCTCACAAACCTGAAGCATGAATTCTCATAGCACTGCTGATACCTTTAGGGTAATTTTCGTAGATCGGAACACCTACTATCTTGTATTCCGTTGGTCAAGTTATGAGTCTGCTTTTTCGATATTTTCTATCTAGTATTCTGTTCATGCTTTTCGCCTATTTTAGCATCGTCATCTTTGAGGCGATCATTAGAGGAAAGATTCGGTGGGTAAAGTACGTTGTGCCAGCAGTCGGCTGTGGAATCGGTTTATACATCGCCCATCGATCTGACTTTCGCCTTGAATTCTAAGATCTTTCGAGTTAGATCCTCGACGTGATCAGACATCGTATCATTTTCCGATTCATCGTTGCGCTTGTTATCCTCCGAAGAAAAGACATTGAGCGTACTATCGTCAGTCGCCTTCTCGACGGCGGTGGGTGGCAGATACGCTTGGGATCGAGCGGCCCTCCGCACATCGACGGCTTGAAGCGTTGCATGAGGATGGCGAGGTTGAGCATGGGAAATTGAGTCCGCGGGTTGTTATCTGGTGGATTCCAGAGGAACAATAAAATGGATTGCCGCGCTCATCGTTCTCGTGGGAATCGGGATCGACGACGACATACAAGATTGCCACACGAGCGCGTGTTTAGAATGGACATAGACAACAATGTCCATCTGCTTGAGTGACCTCTTCCCTCGAGTGGCTTTACAATCTTATCTCTCCTTTCCAATTTTGAACTGGTCGTGTTCGCTAGCCGTGTTCAGAACCACGCTAGTGTTGCTTTCATTAATGTCTGCATCACTAAGGAGCGTTTTGATCTGTTGATTCATTTCATCGGTATCTGTATATTTGCCGATCGCAACGATGTCATGGTCACCGGTGACTTCGTAAACGCTGATCATCTGCGGTTGATTTTGCAGACGAGCAGTGACGTCCGGAAGTGCTGTCCCTTCCACTTTGAGTTGAATAACAGCTGTTACATCGTAGCCTAACGAATCATAATCAAGCGTCGGGGTGTAGCCAGTAATGATGTCCGTGTCCTGTAAGTCTTCGAGGTGATTTGAGACCGTTGCTACCGAGACATCCAAATCTTTGGCAATACCACGGAGACTCGCTCGACCGTCATTCAGTAAGACATTGATTAATTCTGAATCTAAATTTTCGTAGGTCATTACACGTGTGATATCGTTCCAGACGCTTACTTCTTGACTAATGTCTAAATACTGCCGGTTGAAAATCAACTCGGTAAGAGAGAGGACAGAGATTAGTTCGGCAGTTCCGTCCGTCCTGTTTGCATGCATGGCCAGCACGGAAAATCACCGAGACCGTCACAGTCGCAGTCTTCCGGTTCGGCATCGTCGTCGTCCTCCGATGGGAACGCAGTCAGTGTGCCGTCGTCCGTCGCGGTTTCGACAGCGGCCAACGCGAGATGAGTCATGAGCGCCATTAAGCGATAACACAGAATTCCAATGAGACGAAAGAAATCGAGGTCTTCAGCACTGATGAAATAGAATATAGCGGTGAAACCTATTCATAGGCTACAAATGGTTATTGCTCACTAGAGCGACAATCATACGTAGGAATGAGAAATGCAGCGGAAAGCACTCATCGTTGCGATAGTTGGGCCTGATGGCAGTGGGAAAACTACCCAGGCACAATTGCTTACCACAAGACTACAAGCAGCGGGATACGATGCCGATTACGTCCATGCTCTCTACTATTTTTCTGACCGTATTCCATATGCTAATCGACTCCGTAAGCAAGTAGGACCACGAACAGCACGGACAAAAAGACAGACCACTTGGAGCCCCCTCTATCTCCTTCAACGACTCTCATTTGCTACATTCGGTTATCTATTTGCAGTAGGGACAATCGCGCTGGTCTCACGGTTTTCATCTAACCAGATTGTAGTTTTTGACCGATATTACCACCAATTCCTCTACGACGTGTATGGGCAAGCGAGTCGTCCACTATCACAATGCCTTCCACAGCCATGGCGAATCATCTATTTACAAGCAGACATAGAGACATTGAGATCTCGCCAAGATACTGAAGATCGGATGGTCAACGAGCAATATTACGAAACAGTAAATGAGCTATACGCGACGTTAATGACAGATACATGGATGCAAATGCCCGCCAATCTGCCGATTGTTATGCTCCACGATCAAATCTTCGACGCCGTTCACCACGATCTCGACTGTAATGGCGTTCGGCTTGCCTGAACTATAGTAGACACCAACCGTCTCGTCAATTCGCGCACGCACTCCTAGCAGGGGAAACCATTAACGCCATCGCGATCGCACTCTGCTGGCTCACCATCGTCTTCGTCCTCTGAGGGGAATGCGTCGAGCATCCCGTCGTCAGTCGCGTTCTCGACGGCGGCCATGTGCTTGCAAAACGCACTTCGGTGAACGTGGTGCGGACAGGTGCAGGCCATCGCATCGCCCATTACGTCGTCCAGTGTCACGACGTAGTGATGCTCAGCGGGGGGTTGTCGTAGCACTCGTTGGTCACGTCGACCATTCCGGGGGCTTCGACGCGGAAGCCGAACTGTTCGGCCTGCGCGCGTTTCTGGGGCCGTCTCGGCAGATTCAAGGGCTACGGGCGATTTCGTACTCATGGTCTTCTAGCCGTGGCATTAGGAAGACCGGTGCCGGGTGCTACAACACCCGGCGCGTTTCCACACGCCCGAGGGCACCATTCTTCCTGCCAATTGCTACGTACCAAATGGTTATAAAGCGTGTCCTCTTGCTTCGCACCAATAGGCTTACATCGGTCAATATCCTACAGGTAGATATGAGCCGAGAGCGGAATCGAGATACTGGGCGGTTCGTCCAGACTCTCACCCTGGACGCCGTTCTTCGAGCGATGCGTGAAGCCAGTGACCCAGTTGTGACGGCGAAAGAACTGAGTGAGCGACTGGATTGCTCGTCAGAAGCCGTCCGACAGAAACTAGTCCAGCTTCACGATCAAGGATTAATCGAACGCCGGAAGGTTGGGGCGGGGGCAGTCATTTGGTGGATCGACGATGATGCGGCGGAACCGAGCGGTATCAATGTAGACGATCCATTTTGGTCGCTGAAATCAGCTGCTGGTGAGCCGGTCGCGGAAGACGAGATTGACGATATCCTCTACGGTGGGGATGAGTGAGCAGCCACAGCCGCTGTTTATCGATACAGGGGCATTCTTTGCGTGGGTAAACACCCGTGCTGGACGCCACGAGACTGCGCAGTCTGTGTTCGATGCGCTTCGCTGCGAAGCGATTCCGTATCAGCCGTTGTTTACGAGTCGGTACGTACTCTCGGAGCTAGTCACACTCACCAGTCGAAAGGTCAATCATAAGATAACTGCCGATGCCCTCCAGACGATTCGACGCTCGGAGAGTTTCAATATTCTTCCCGTTGGAGAGGGTGTGTTTGCTGCGGCGTGTGATGAGTTCGAGCGCTATGACGACCAGCAGATCTCATTTATTGATCACACAAGTACGGTGCTTGCTCATGAATACGACATTGAGCATATCTTCACCTTTGATCGGGGTTTCACCACCCTCGGGCTGACTTGTGGTCCTGCAGATATCCATTTCTCAGAGTGATTTTGGTCTGAAGTCCGAGAGGGGCTCTAGATACAAGTGATTTGGAACTATAGCCTACGCAGTAACGACTCGAAGAACAGCAATTCCAAGAGAGTTGGTGTAGGGGCATAGCCTCTAACACTGATAGAGATCTCATGCCACGAGCTCGCGTGAAAATCAAACCTCCAGATGATGTGATCGCAGAGTATTCGACGCAGCATCCAGACGAGGAGTATTGGATACTAACTGGTCATCCAATAGAAGACAATCTAGCTTTCATAATAGCAGCAGAAACAGCGGATATCGCGGGGTTCGTCCAGTACTTCGCTGATAGTTCAAAGGTGATCTCGTATAACGTACACGATATTGAACACTAAGGAGGAATAATCGAATTCACTGTGCCTGAGCCAGCACTTCATAAAGCAATATTATCTTCCGGAAATCTCCCAACATATCCACTCGTCGTTCGCAATGGATGGGTGATCAGCGAAATGATCACCTCGCATGACCGCCTTTCTGACCTCAAACAGGCCTTCGAGCAGAATGATCTCCCGTATGAAATCACCTCACTTACCCAATCGCTTGAGCCGACCGCCCTGCTAACAGACAAACAACGGGAATTCGTTGTTGCAGCGATTACACAGGGCTATTACGAACAACCTCGCCGCTGCTCACTCACCGATCTCGCGGAATCAATGGATGTCAGCAAATCCACAGCGAGTCGGATACTACACCGTGCCGAGGGGAAGATTATCAGCCAGTTCATTGGCGACCCCGCGATGTAACGAAACCAGAACGGTACCAATGAGGTCTCTTCTGCGATCTGAAGGTGTTTCGGGCATCGATGGATCGCCATTGAACCCGATAACCCATGTATTGGAGTCGAACATGTTTCACCTAGTTCCACATGTTCGCCGTTGTTCCCATCTCATTGTGCTGTAAACTGAGTACTGTTCATGACGACGTACTTCGCGACGATGGAAAACTGTGTGATCGACATTTCTGAACAGGATGGGCAATGGCAAATCGAGCGCTATCTTGAGGACATTCCGTATTGTCTCTACATCCAACGAACACGATACAGTTTATGTCGGTACTCTCGACGATGGTCTCTTCCGGAGTATTAATGACGGAATGTCCTGGGATACAGTGGGCGGAGAGATCGATTCGAACCGAATTACCGCACTTGCAACCGACCCGAACGGTCGTATCTGGGCAGGAACGGAGCCAAGCAATATCTATCGGTCCGACGACGGTGGTGAAACATGGACAAAGAAGTCTGGTATTTCGGAGTTGGCATCGGAATCGGACTGGAGCTATCCACCACGACCAGAGACACACAATATTCGATGGATCGAACCAGATCCAACCGATTCGGACCGAGTGTCTGTTTGTATTGAACAAGGCGCACTAGTGCATACCACTGATGGTGGTGAGACGTGGCTTGATCGAGTGGCAGAGGCACCGCGAGATATCCATCAACTTCGAATGCATTCAGCGGTACCTGGGCGGCTCTATGCGGCAACTGGAGATGGGGCTGAACGGCACGGAAGAGGATATGCTGAAAGCCATGATCACGGTGAAACGTGGTACTATCCGAACGACGGGATGGAAAAGCAGTATCTGACGAGTGTTGCAGTAGACGCTGCGAATCCAGATCGAGTGCTTGTATCCGCGTCGACACCTCCAAAGCAAATGGATGATTTTGAGGGGCTCTCATCTGCAGTGTATCGTCGTATGTCAGATGGTTCGTGGGAAAAATGTATGTCGGGAATGCCGGACGAAGCAGGTCTTACACCGCCAATGATCGCCGCAAATGGGCCGATATCCGGTCGATTTGTCGCAATCGCTAATCGGGGTATTTTCAGAACAATTGACTACGGCGATTCGTGGAAGAAGATCACGATAAATTGGCCAGACGAATTTACGGAGCAGCATCCTCGAGCCATTGCCCTTATCGAGAGATGACAGTTGTGGTGGTTCTATCCCCGCACTAATCTCGTGGTCGACACAGGGACGTTGCTGAAAAGGGAATGTTTCAGATTGTCAAAGCGGCAATCAGTGAAATTCGGTATATTCGCTTCGACACACGGGAGATAGTGAACTGATGGCTACGATGACAGACGAAAGAGAGCGTGATACGAGTGGGCAATTTGCAGAGGAAACGACTGACGACGATATTCCTGAGTCTGTGTTTCTAGTAATGACCGCTCGGTAGGTTGCAGATACGGTTAGAATGGAGCAATGGCCAGTGCATCAGCGGCTCGAGGAGTTGCATGAACGTGGTGAGTTGGAACGGGGGAAATTGGGCCCGCGGGTGGTTATCTGGTGGATTCCAGAGGCAATAGATACAGTAGGTGCCTGAGTTAGTAATCGCGATTTTCCACCCTTCCAGCTTGGTTCTGATTTAATTACTTAGATTTATCATATTTCTCGTCTATTGTACGTGATTAGTCGAAGGTGAGAGAATAGCAGCGTTTTCGTGCATCGGCAAATGAGAAGCGTGAGTCGACGAGATCGTGTTCTTCGAGTCGAGTGAGTGCGTAGCGAACCGTTCGTGGTGGAAGCAAGGTTTTGTCGGTGAGTTCAGCCTGCGTGAGCGTATCGTCGTTGTATTCGAGTACTTTCACAACCAGTTTCGCACTTGGTGGGAGCTCAGAAAGCACGTCGGTCGGTGGTTTTATATCTGGATTGTCTGTGTCTTCTGACGTTTGTACACGTTGTTGCATTGGACAACAAATGTGACCAACAACTCAAGACACCTTTGATATGGCAGAGACGTCTGTCGGGTTGAAACTGATTTCCCATAGATATCGTTCGGATTGAGTGTAATGGGAATGCGAGGGATGGGATTCGAACCCATGGACGTCTACACGAGCGGGTCTTAAGCCCACCGCCGTTGGCCTGGCTTAGCAACCCTCGCGCGTCAGTCGACTACGTCGGTCAGAATAAGTGATTTACTAATTATGGGAGAGCGCTAAGAGATGGCTTTGTGCCAGGAGCAGTCAATTAATCTCTTTGTGACGAGCGAAATTGCGGAAGAGCTCGGGTGGTCACGTCGGTCAACGGAGACCACGTATTGATGCTCAGCGGGGTTCTCGTGGCTCTTGTTAATCACGTTGATTATACCAAGTGGTCTGTTAAGCGATATCCAGTGAGATTATGTTTCGCCACCAATATTATGTAAAAGTTAAAATAAATAGAGAAATTTATATAGAAGGAAAAGTAAGAATCTATTTTCCTTAATGCTAACATTTATTGTATTAGATTTCTATATGACGAAGGCTATGATAAAAAATAGTCGGAGGAAATTCCTCAAACTAGTGGGTACAACTTTCGGTGTGAGCATTGTAGGAACAAACACTACAGCAGGAAAAACAAAAAAGGATTCACGATTTCTCATCGATCTACGCGAGATATCGCGTTCTGAGGTGCCAAGTGACGTCAAAATCATTCACGATATCTCCCAAATCGACCTATTAGCCGCCCGCGGCGACGCAAGTTCGGTCGGCGACGCAGCAGCAACAACCCCGGATATCACTGTTTACCAAGACACCTCCGGTCCAATAGTCGAACGTAACGGGCCGACAGTCGATGGGAAGGGTCGAAGTCACAACCACGATGGTCCACCTAAAAATAGCGAATATCAGTGGGACAAACGTGTCCAGGATGTGGATGATCTAACTGATAAACCCGGCGGTGGGAAATTCATTCACGATACAACGAAAGGAGCAGGAACTCGCGTGGCTGTTGTCGATACTGGCGTCTATGACGCTCATCCTGACCTCACCGGAGTGGTTAACGACGAATTATCGGAGAATTTCACTACGGACCAATACGATTGGCGGCCGAACGGAGCAGGCGACCATGGCACGCACGTTGCTGGAATTATTGCGGCAACAAATAGCAACAGCGGGCCTGACGGTGGCGTTCTTGGCACCGCGCCGAAAACCGAAATCATTTCACATCGAGTGTTTTCCGGCGTTGAAGAGGAAGGCGCAACGACTGGGGATACCGTTGCGGCGCTTGCTGCCGCCGCAGATAAGGGGTGTGACGCTGCGAATTTCAGCGTCGGCTACATCAACTACAATGTTGAGGAACATCCCGAACTTCTCGATATTAAGGAAATCTATCACCGACTTACGAAGTATGTCCGTGCGAAGGGCATGGTCTTCGTGAATTCTGCAGGCAACGACTCGATTGACATGAGCAAAGAGAAGTTGCTGAGTCTCCCGACTGAGGTTGAGGGGATCTTTGGTGTTTCTGCAACTGGTCCAATCGGCTGTGGGTGGGATGGCAAACATAGCGACAACGAGGAGAAATGGCTCACGGGCAATCGGCTGGAAGAGCCAACAACCGAACCCGCATTCTACACGAACTACGGGAATGCAGTCGATGTCAGCGCTGCTGGCGGAAACGCCGACCTCGAAGCGCTCGATGGCGGTGTCAAGGGAGCGGAACGGGATCTCGTTTACTCAACTATCTACGAGACTGACGAGAGCGGAAACACTGTTGCAGGCTATGGGTGGAAAGCAGGAACTTCAATGGCTGCGCCGCAGGTTACAGGTGCCGTCGCATTAGTCCGTTCGCTTCGACCGGACGCCAGTGTCGAAGAGGTCGAAACTCTCATCCAGGCGACCGCGAGTGATGCGCCTGGCGGTAAGACTTACCATGGGGCAGGGCACCTTAATCTGAAGCGTCTCGTCAAGCGCGCCCAAATGTAACAGGTAGTCGTTTTTATTTTGTGCAGAATTTATTTAAATCATTTATTGTATAATGAGTTAGTGACTGGTCTCTTCTCGAGATGAAGCGATTCACCTTACCTTTCTGCCCGGATTTGCTTCCTTTCCTACGACGGCATGCCGAGAGTGATGTGATCCAGGCTCTTTCGTATACGTAGTAGATAATTGTCTTGACTGCGCTAATTGCAATGCCGATGTTGAGTGCTTCATTTATATTACCAACAAGCACCCACGTGATTCCAATCGTGAGCGCAAGAATGAGTAGTCGATAAATAACTATTTTAATGGCAAAAATTAAATAATTCTGGTGGGGGAGTACGGTAAATCATTAGTTCGTTCTTCGGAATTCAATAAGTGAGGGAATGAAATGTCATGATTTATGTACTATTGCACCGATATCTGCTTCAGGTTGTAAGGAGATTTTAGGAGCAAACGTCAGCGGCTCTGTGACGGAGACATCTAAGTCAACGTGGTGTACCATCGTCGCTAAGGACACAACCAGTTCCAGGCGGGCAAACCGCATCCCGATACAGTGACGTGGCCCTCCACTAAAGGGAAAGTATGCGTACTCTGGACGATTCGATTCGCGCTTCCATCGTGACGGGTCGAACGTCTCTGGCTGCTCCCAGAAGCGGTCATCACGGTGAACTACCCACTGTGGCATCATCACCTGTGTTCCTGCAGGAAGCTCATAGCCGCCAAGTGTGACCGTTTCAATCGCCTCTCGGTTGACACCCCACGTCGGTGGATACAATCGGAGCGTTTCCTTGATCACATTTCGTGTCCGTTCAAGCGCATCAAAGTCGTCACCGCTAAGACTCCCATTCCTGATTACGTTTTCAGTCTCCTCGGCAAGCGATTCCCGAATCTCGGGATGACGACTTAGTTCATACCAGGCATAGGTAAGCGCCACTGCCGACGTATCGTGTCCTGCTAGCAGTAACGCCGTCATATTATCCCGAACCTCTGCCATCGTAAGGTCACCTCGCTCGTGAGCCTCCAACAGGACCGAACCGACATCATCACCGGGAGAGCGGTCGGCGATCACACCCGCAATATACGCATCTAAGTCCTCGACGGCATGATTAATGCGCCGTTGTGTGGGTGTGGGTACCCATTTCGGGAGGAGCCGCCCGAACCGACGGGGATCCGTTTGATCGAGGAACGCATCCGCAGCATTCCGTACTATTTCCTCATCGCCTTCGATATCGATACCTAGTAACGTATCGCCAAGGATTCGAAGCGTCAGAAGCCGCATTTCGTGCAACACGTCGATTCGGTCGTCCGCCTCCCACCGATCAACGTGATTTACAGTTCGTTCAGCCATCTGTGAGCCATATCTCTGAATATTCTCCCACGCGAATGCTGGCTGGAGGCCGTTCCGAAGCCGCTTCCAACGATCGCCTGAATTCGCTGTCACAGCCTGGTCCTCAATTCCGTTAAACGTCTCCCGTTGCTGACGACCAATGGTGAATACCTCTTTGTTCTGCATCAGCACGTATTCGATGAGTTCCGGTTCAGTCACCATCCACAAAGACTGCCCCGGGAAATTCAACCGAACGACATTCCCTTTCTTCGCCCACTCCCTCATTGCACCGAAGGGGTCGCGCGAAAATGCAAGACCGTTTCCAAGCAATGGTACACCATTGGGAGTCGGTGGGTCCCTCGTACCGTCCATAGATAGAGATACACTACCCGCACCTATCAACGTAAACTGCCACATCTAAGCCGGCTTTTTATATCCATTCATGCTTTGACTCTAAGTAATGCGATCTGTAACTGTCAATATGCGGGCGGCGGGCGGGATGATCCACCCTCTTGGCAAATGATTAGCCGACGACGAGCGGATTACGCGCGAAGCACTCCACGCTATTGAGTCACTAGATGACGGCACGATTGTGATGTTGATTGAAATCAGGGGGGATCTCGATCGATACCGAGAGATCATGACGGAGACACAATCAGTCCACGAATACTCGATTTCCGGCGACAACTCGGGGTACTGTTACTGTCGCGTCGAGATGTCTCCTTTGATTGAGCTACTTGTCGAGCGCCAACGAACCGAGGAGTTCATCGTCGAATTTCCGATTCCGATAACCGACGATGGAGGATATCAAATCACGATGGTTGGTCGTGCAGAAGCCTTTGCGAACGCTCCATCCACGCCGCCTGATGGTATTGAAATGGAACTTGTCTCGATGAGCCCGTACCAGTCCCACCCAAAACACGTTTTCTCAGAATTGACTGAACGACAGCACGAAGTTCTAAAGATAGCGATTCAACTGGGATATTATCAAAATCCCAGACAGACGTCATTACAGCAAATTGCTGATGACATCGGGATTACTGCAAGCACCGTTGGCAAACACCTCCGAAGTATCGAGAAACAGGTCTTCTCAACGTACGTTCAATAGATGAACAATACGACGAGATACTCGAAAGTCGAGCCAATCCTTTCAGGAGGAACCAAGTATAAGGATCGCCAATCGAGTGACTTCGACCTGCAGATCGAGACGAAGCAACTGGCAGAGTAGCGGAACCGCACCAGTCTCAGCCTTTCATATCCGCAAACTCTTCGATAAGTTCGCACATCTACTTAACGGCTTTTTTGTCTTGGCTATCAAAAACTAACAATGCTCATCTGCTGAGTCCATCCTCTGTATTCAGCGCGCGATTCGTATCATCTGTTAAGGATTTCAACAGAACCAGATATCTTCCGTGTCCCTCTCTCACTTCGCAGAAAATCAGTTCTTGGTGCCGTCTTTGTTGGGGTCGAGCACCTCGAGGTCGTCTTTGAAATATTACCGGCGAGCAGTTCAAGTCAAATGGCTGAATTCACACATGTGAAGTTCACCACCAGATGGGATTGTGCTCGCGAGTGCATCATGACAAACGAAATTCGAACGAAGAAGACCGAGGCTCGTCGGGTGATATGACTTCGAACGGGATAGCGGTTCCTAGAGAAATGAGTTCTGTGTAGCGACGAACTAAAAACAGGTTGATGCTACGTTAAGGCGATGAGTAGCTACAAGTCGCGCGGTTGGACGGTTTTGCGATCATTTTCGTCAGCCCGGCGGGCGGCGTTTTCGAGGACTGATGCGACTTCGTCATCGAGTGCATCGTAGAAGTCACTCGCCACATTGTGTCCTTCAAGCTGTTCTTTCACTGCCGCTTTGACAATCAAATCGACCATACAAGCGCCCAGACGGGATAATACTACAAAAGACCAGTGGCGGAATAGTTGAAAAAGGACCAGTAAGTCGGATCACTGATGGCGATATTCTGCGGGAGATTCGTGAGTCCAAGTTTCAGGCTATGACCGCTCGGTGGGTTGCGGATACGGTTGAGATAAAGCGGTTGCCAGTTCATCAGCACCTCGAAGAGCTTCATGCCCAGAGTGAGTTGGAACGGGAGAAATTGAGTCCGCAAGTGGTTATCTGGTGGATTCCCAAGGAAGAATAAGATAACATCTTTAAAGATAAACTTGATGAGGAGGCATTGACAACCACCGAAGTGAAGAACTAGTTGTGGAGATTGAAGCTGACTCTGCCACCACGGATCGCGAGATGAGCGACGGACCCACCCGACAAGTAGAAGTTTTGACATTTCATCTCGTGACCGTGCTAGCCATATAATTATTATATCCACCACAAGAGTCCTCCCAGTAGTGTATGACTATGTGGGTGTCAACTAGACCCGAAAGACGTTCCGATGGGGGTATAACACCAGTCCATGAAATCGTCATCAAAGCTCTCGAACAACATGACGGAATTGACTTAGACTCGGGAGAGTGGACACTGTATGATTACATCGACCCCGACTCCCTTGACGATCTCTTCAGCAAGGAAGGGAATACCGTTACGTCAGTGGAGTTCACGGTTAAAGGGGCGACCGTTACAGTCTGGCAAGATGGCGAGGTGCACGCGAAGGTGGAGTAGAAGACCCCCTGTTCGATGTTGATTTCCCCACGAAGGGAAAGTTTGACCGAGCAATATCTCTCAGAGAGTTCTCTCTGCAGACAGTCGCGAAAGGGAGGAAAGCCGTATGGAAATGGTGTGCGAATCGTTCGTTTCGGGCCGGTATCAGTGTAGTCTTCGTGAAAAACCAACGTACACCGAATAATATCAATCCCACAGGAATAGTTCGATGTTTACCAAGGATACCCGAATATGCCCGACTGAAATCCATTCTCAGACTCAGAATGATAATGAACTACCGTCTACGATGACAGACGAGAGAGCGCAATACTTGCGGCCAGTTTGCAGAGGTTACGACTGATGATGATATTCTCAGTGCAAGAGGTGAGTCGGAGTTGCCCGCTGTGACCGCTGAATGTGTGGCAGATACGCTCGATATTAAGCGGCTATCCGCGCATCAATGCCGTGATTCGGGTAAACGAAGTCAGATTGTCTGCGATTTCGACGAGAGGTAACCAAACTAGTCACCGATGGATGAGTCGATTATGTTTGTATAATGCGTCGTCGAAACTGGAAGCTCCGCCTGTTAGGGTGGGAAAATCACGGATACCGTTCAGGACGTTCGATGGCCTTGGCGACGGAGATAATGGCGCTCACTTCCGGGGGAGTTCCCGTTACCTCAATCTCCTCTACTTCGGGATCATACCTGATATACTCCGCGCCAGATGCTTTTGGCAGGTGGTTATGACGGAGATCAACTTCGATTCGATCGAATTTTTCCTCGGGAATAGATACGGTTCCAGGATTCGATTCCCACTCTGCGACTTGCTCGGCAACCTCATCAATGGAAACCGGTCTCGTTTGTTGTTCAAGATAATATAATGTGTACCGTCGCCGTTCTTCACTGAGTAGGCCAAAGACTCGGTCTAATGCTACCATGACTCACAGTAGCTTACTCAGAGCGATAAACATTCTGTTATTGTTACTTTCGGAATAGAACAGATGAAAGCCATTATTACCGTATCTCCAGGTTCGTCGGCCTATACGGAATCTGTCTCAGTGGTAAACTTCGTATCTCAGGTAATGACGGGAGCGAAAATAACTGAAAGATGAAATGTATCCCGGATTTACTGTCGAGTGACCGAATTGCCAGTGGTGGAAGCCGACGACATTCATCCTCAGGCGAAAACCACTCTCAAACGACAGCAGTACCAGCCACTCCCGCATAGCAACCGTGGCCTTCGCCTCTTTCGCTTGGTCACCCAATCGCGAAGCTGTAGAATCGTAATCCACCGCCAGTAGGCGCGACAGTCGATCGAACGATTCCCGGGCCTGACGGCTCCCTCGCAACGCGGTTATATTGTCCAGACGAGTCGGGGCCATTTCCAACCGTCGTGTTCTTCCACGGAAAGCCGGTGTGACGGTTCTCGCCGAGGAATTAGATATCTCCCACCAGTCCATCTCCGAATGCTTACGGCGTGGGCATTGAATTCTCGTCGAAAATGTACTTATTCTTGGCGAAGGAGAGGATGACTCGAATTAAAACTAAGGATATTCTTACAACGATCTGTGAGTCGTGTTTCCGGCTGTTTCTGCTAGGTGGTAGCGGAGACACTTGGGATTGAGCGACCGTCGCCAGATCATTATCGTAAGAAGTATGCAAATATATGGAACTCGATGTGAGAAACGAAGCGACCTATAGTACTATACTTAATGTTGACGTAAGAGATGTATGCCAGAACTTGATGTCGAATTTGAGAAGAACAGAGCAGAAGTAGCAGCATACCTGCGAGATATCGCTAATAAATTGGAGACAACTGACTCCGATAGTGCTGAGGTTAACCGCGAGCGCACTGAATCCTCACACTCTCCTTCTTCGGAGCCGAATACCGAAACGACAACATCTACTTCGACAGCAACGAACGAACGGAACCAGAAAGTCACGATTATAGCAGGGAATGACAGTGCAACCGTCAATCCGCCAGAAACATTGAATTTCGGTATAATTGTTGACTCGGATTCTTCATTGATGGAGTCGGGTGTCGAAGAAAGCATTACACTTAGCATGAAATGGGCAAGTGAAGAGGTTAAAGCGGATCAAGATTTAAGCGTTCACTGATCTGAGCAGTTCTTCGGATAAGGCAACTATAGCGGTCGTTTTGTCCGAAAAGAGATTTCAACCGGTTTTTCTGGTAGCTGTGGAAATGCCAAGAATTCGGCTTGTAATAGTTGTCTTTGATATTGTTAACATGGACGAGAGAGGAATTCGGGCTTTAAACTCGGGCAATGGAGTATAGATTGAGGGTTCATGCAGTTTTGAAATCGTTTTCGAGAATTGATAGCGACCGGTTTCGAACTCATGATCTTTCCAGGTTGGAATGACATGTGCTGGGTGTACCAGCACCCGGCGCGTTTCCATACGCCCGAGGGCACCGTTCTTTTTACCAAGTACTATATGAAATACGTCAGTAAAAATATCAATATGCAATGTAGTGAGGCTGCGGTCAACCACCATCTCGCAGGTGCCCGTGCTCTCGTGCTATAATGCGAGTAACCTGGGAATCGTGACGACGAGTCCGGCTACGAGGAAGATCGCTGCTGGGACAGATGCCGAAGGTGGATCGTCGACCCGGACGAGGTGTGTCAAGATGGCCCCGATCATTGTCACGGCGA
Source organism: Haladaptatus pallidirubidus (assembly GCF_020700235.1). Classification (GTDB taxonomy): domain Archaea; phylum Halobacteriota; class Halobacteria; order Halobacteriales; family Haladaptataceae; genus Haladaptatus; species Haladaptatus pallidirubidus. The sequence continues at coordinate 379,153 of NZ_CP085302.1, forward strand.
TCAAGAGGCCACCGAAAACACCGAGTATAGGTGCAAACACGAGCCCAACGAGTAGCCCGAGACCGCCGATAACTTCGACACCTCCAGTCACAACGAGGAACCACTGTGGGTACCTGAATTGATTGAATTGCGTTGTATGGAAGTCAGTACGGAGGAACTTCACGCCACCAGAACCCAGCATGATGAGTCCAAGTAGTCCTTGTACGACGAGGATGGCTGTTTCAATTGTGCTCATAGGCATTTGTGACTAAGGCAGCAGCGGGAATCAGGATGCTCCACCATATATGGGGTAAGCTATATACGGAGAGTCAACTCGTATAGCGAGTTGAGGCCGAATAATAGAGTCTCTAACACCGAGTGAGGACTACTCTCGTGAGATAGTTCACGGGACGAGTTCAGCAAATATCGTCGCCTGTGCTTTTCGGAGGTGTTCGCCCACCGTTTCAGGCCTACATCCGAGTTCTTTGCCGATATCTTTGTATGTGGCTGTTCGTGGATCTCGAAAGTAGCCTAGTTTGAGTGCAACCGTTACCGCCTCCTGTTGGCGTTCGGTCAATTGTTCGAACAGATATGTCGTTGATGGATTATACTCACCGATGGCTTCGACAGTGAAGTCGAAAGTCTCGGGTATCTCTGTGAGCACCGTCTGAATCGTCTGTTGCTCTCCCAGCAGCGTTACCCGTAGGTCGTCGTCTTCGGTATATGTTATCGGAGTATCGACGACGAGTCCGTGTGTCTGCACAATGGAATGGAACGTTGTAGCAGTCTCGCTCCATTTCTGGTGAACGTACGCATAGAGGCTGTTATCCACCTCGGAGAGATCATACGCCAGAACATCAGAATGAGCATCCAATAGGGCTTCCGCTCGCTCGCGCTCTCCGTCAAATTGGACGAGAAGCACACCGGTTCCGTCGTCGAGCATCCGTATGTGATCCAGTGCTCGCCGTTTCACTGCCGAATCGTCGACAAACGCTTGCACGGTAGGATCAAATGCAGACTCCGTTGGCGTGAGAAGTATTGTCACAAATCTCATGCTAAAGAGAATGATCTGCAGCAGCAAATGGTTTTAGTGAGGCCACTGTGCCTCGATTCTGTCGTCGATCCCGTGGCATTCGATGTCTTGGTAAATGTCCCTATCCAACAGGCCCTGAGATCAGTTTCCTCCCGTTATCGTCCTACCCAGCCCGCAGTGCCGACACCGGCCGCGTCTGCGGTAGTAGTACGCGAGCGTTGCCGCCCCGAGTGCAACTCCCCAGATAGGCCACAACAGTACCGGCCCAATGGCTGCCCAGCCATCAGTAAGCGTGAAGAAGGAATTACCGAGCACCGTTTTGCGTACGAACATTAGGCCGGCCATAGCCACTAAAACGGAGACCAACGAGGCAGGAACGACGGCCAACCAAATGGAAACCCGCTTTCCACCCAAAAGTGGGAGCCAGCGGGGGAAGATCTCGCCCCATGGCTGGATGAGTCCAAGTGTGAAAATCGCGCCGCCAACAGCTACCGTGCTAAGTGCTACCCCTGACCAGAGCCCCCCACCGGCCTGGCCCGTGCGAAGGATTTCCTCGGAGATACCTAACGGGATGCCCAGTTCCCACGCTAAACGTGTTGTGGCATACACGAGGGGCACAATGGCTGCGACGGCGGTAGCCCATCTTCCCCACCGGGCCGCCGCGGCTGGCGTCGTCCAACCGGTGTCAGTGTCGCTGCGGCCGCAATTCATACAAGCGTTTCTGCTCCGACGCTGGTAGGCGACGGCCGCTGCAACCCACAAGAACCCACCGCCAGTGAGGACGAACTGGTTCATCACGGGCCAGGGTATGGCGTCGAAGAAGTTCTCTGACGGCCAGCCGAAGGGCGCGCCGATCAGCACAATCGGTACGAGGGCCGTGACGAGGAGTCCGCGGGCATCCGGCACCACCAGCAATAGCACGGCAGCGAAACTCCACGCGATGCCGAGCAGCACTGTCCGCGAGAATCCGCGCCCCCACGTCCAGGCCATCGCAAGACCCACCACCGCACCGACCAGCCCCATCGCAGCGATCACTGGCGCAGCAGTCTCGACCTGTACACCCGCAAGGATAGACAACGCAGCCCCTTCCGGATCGTTCGCAGCCCCGAATGGAAATCCACTACCACCGAACGTCCAGTATATTCCGAGCGCGCCGTATATCAACGACCAAGCGCTGGCTGCATATGCGGCCCACGCTGGCCACCGTAGTAGTGTGTGAGAGACCCTTCTCGCGCTGTTTGCCATCTTGTCGCGGAAGAGGTCAGTCATCAATCGTTTCCTTGTCATCTCTTATCAAAGCTGATCTGGTTTGCACAGCGTCAACCGTGCCTGTGTAGAGATAATGAACAGTTTCATTCATTATGGTTAGCTCTCTTGTAGACACAAAGAAATCTGGAAAGAGCAAGAAGATGATGCCGAAGTTCTTCGGCAGTTTTTAAGTAATTAACGTTGTTTGTCTTTCTAAGAGATGGTAATCGGAGGATAGAGACCGAGCTTCTTCGCAGAATAATGATTTACCGACAAGCAGAATTCCGCGTATCGACGCCCATCCGTACGAGAAATTACCCATGAGATACGTGACTGTTTTAATAGATCCGAGCGAGCAGAGATTTGTCTCTGCTTTTGCTACTCTGAGTAGAGATGTCGTAGCGGTGCTCGACCGTCCATTCCCTGGAATATTTGGAGGGAGAAGATGATCGGTATCGTGTGCGGCTGACGGAACTCGTTTAGTAGCAACATGAGTCGGTGAACACGGTGTGGCATACGCTGTACTCGTTCCTATACTCGGGGGAGGTCACTCGCTTAAACTCAACTAAATTCTTTAAGATTGTCTTCTTTCCGAAGTTTTATTTTATATCACATTCAATCGGTCATGAATCATGCTAATTGGTGGCAGTAACCTCCTCGGTTCTCGCTATCGGCTCACCGAGAGGGGAGCAGAGTGGGGAAACAGAAAGTATTCGAGAAATTATGAATCAGCGTCTTTGTTGCGCACTAGAGCGTGCCCAGGTCAATGAGCGACGGTAGACGGATCAGCAGGCGGCAATTCACCGCGGTGACCGGCACGGGCATTGCGAGTGCCCTCGCTGGCTGTTCAGCGGGCGTATTTGGCCAGTCTAACACCGTCGGGCCTCCGACGCTCACCGTTTCCAGCTGGGGCGAAGGGGTCGAACGGGAGATTGTCGAAAGAATTCTCGACAACTACGACCAGGGCCACCAGAACGTAAACGTCGCGTACCAGAGCATTCCCAACGATCAGTACAGCCAGACGCTGAAGACACGGTACGCGGGTGACACCGAACCGGACGTGTTCTACATGGCTACGGAGCGAGCGCCCCAGTACATGGAGAGCGACGCAGTACTGGATCTCACTCCCTACCTCGAAGACGACCCAAACTACGCGGTCGACGACCTGCTGGACAACCTGATTTCGGCGTTTCAGCACAACGGGAAGACGTATGGTATTCCGAAAGACTTCACTTCCATTGGGATGTACTACAACGCCGCCCACCTGAAGCAGGCTGGCGTCGGGTTACCGAAGACCTGGGATGACCTGCGATCGGCGTTCGAGGCCATCAAACGAAAGACCGACGTCGAGTACCCGCTCGGGTTTTCCGACCAGCCAGGGAACACGCTGTACCCGCTCATCCTACAGAACGGTGGGGCGGTGCTCAACGAGGCCGGAACACGGTGCGTTGTCGGTTCGACCGAGGCGGTCGAGGCTTTAGAGTTCCTCGTCGGTCTCCACGACGACGGGCTCGGGGGAAGATACAGCAACGAGATCAGTGCCACGTGGACCGCGCCGTCCATGGGCGAGGAGCTCTCGACGGCCGGAATGGCGGGAGCGTGGTGTATCCCGACCTTCGAAGAAGAGTACACGAAGACGTTCGAGTCAATCGATATGTTCGATCCGACACCGACCCCACAGGGTGGCCAGCAGGCCACTACTCTACTCACGGTCGCCTGGGCGGCCTCGGCAACGCCAACAAACAAGCAGGCGGCGGCTCAACTCGTCAAAGCACTTACGAGCAAGCAGGGGATGTGGGACTGGTCAAAGACCAATATCGCACTCCCTTCACGTCAATCGTTGCTCGACAGACCATATTACAACGACCAGCCGATCCTCCGCAAGCTCGCGTCCTTTACCGACGGCGGGAAACCCTTCCGGTTCGGGTTGCACCACGAGCGGCTCCACAACACGATCATGTCGGAAGTCGAGGGCGCTCTCGCCGGCGTTAAATCGCCTGACAGCGCGCTGAAATCGGCTGAACGACTCGTCAACAACAACGTTCTCGAATCAAACTAACACCAATGGCAAACGCACAACTCGCACACGTAACGAAACGCTTCGGAGACGGCGGCGACACTGTCGTCGCGGTCGACGATATCTCACTCGATATCGAAGACGGGGAGTTCCTCGTGCTCGTCGGACCTTCAGGGTGTGGCAAGAGTACTACCTTGCGGCTCATCGCCGGGCTCGAAACCGTCTCGGAGGGAGAGATCCGCATCAGCGATCGCGTCGTCAACGACGTCAAACCCAAGGATCGGGACATCGCGATGGTCTTTCAGAATTATGCCCTCTATCCCCAACGCACAGTTCGCGGGAACATGTCCTTCGGGCTGAAGATGACGACCGACCTCTCGGAAAGAGAGATCACGGACCGCGTCGACCAGACCGCGGAGATGCTCTCGATCTCCGATCTGCTGGATCGGAAGCCGGGAGCACTCTCGGGAGGGCAACAACAACGGGTCGCGCTCGGGCGTGCGATCGTCCGTGACCCGGCACTTTTTCTGATGGACGAGCCACTGTCGAACCTCGACGCGAAGCTCCGGACGCAGATGCGAACCGAACTCCAGGAGCTCCATCAGGAACTCGGTACTGCAACTGTGTACGTGACCCACGACCAGACCGAAGCCATGACGATGGGCGACCGCATCGCCGTGCTCGACGGCGGCGAACTCCAACAGATCGGAACGCCACTGGAGTGTTACTACGAACCGGCCAACCGGTTCGTCGCTGGGTTCATCGGCAGTCCTTCGATGAACCAGGTAGGGGGACGTTTCACTGGCGACGCGATCGACGTGGGTGCGTTCGAATATCCGCTCACCGACGAGCAACGAGAGGCCGTCGAGGAGGGGATCACCGGCGATACGGTGACGCTCGGGATCAGGCCCGAGGACGTGACGCTCACCGATGACCACGATTCACGAACGATTGAGATCGCGGTCAGCGTCGTTGAGCCAATGGGAAGCGAAAACCTCCTGCACCTCGAAAAAGACGGCATCGAACTCAGTGTGTCGGTGTCGGGCAACCAACTCGTCACCGGCGGCGACACGGTACGGGTCCAGTTCCCCCCTGATCACGTCCACGCATTCGACGGTGAATCCGGGAAAGCGCTCTTCAATCGTGAACGGAGCGAACAGCGGCCCCCAGGTATCCTTGGCAATGAGGAGCAAGGCGGGGACGCAGTTGCAGACGGGGGGGAGCGCTGATGGCGACCGAAGACGAGCGTACGGGTTCAGGGTTCGGGGGAGCATTGTCCTCCGTTCGGGAGGCAATTCCGAGTATCGGCTCGGACGATCAGAACAACCTCGCGGGGTATCTGTTCTTGCTGCCGAATATTGTAGTATTTAGCGTGTTCCTGCTTGGGCCTGTCGCGTTTGCGTTTTACCTGGCGTTTCTCGACTGGAACATCTTCTTAGGTCGCGGCGAGTGGGCCTGGACCACCGTACTGGGCATTCGGCTTCCACTCGGGAACTTTATCGAGGTTCTGACACCATGGCCGTGGGAAAACAACTGGGCATCGCTGCGCAGTCCTTCCTATAATCTCTGGTGGTTCTCGCTTCGCAATACCTTCATCTACGTGATCGTGGTAGTCCCGACGCAGATCATTGGAGCCTTCTTCCTGGCGCTGGCGCTTGACTCGCGAATCCGCGGCAAGAAGGCCTTTCGTGCGGCGTACTTCATGCCGGTTATGCTCACCTCCGCGGCCAGTGGCGTCATCTGGCGCTGGCTGCTCGCGACGAACGGCGTCGCCAACCAGATCCTCCGCCCGCTCGGACTCGCCCACGGGTGGGCAAGCGATCCCGGAACAGCGCTTTGGGCGCTGACGCTCATCGGCATCTGGGGCGGCATCGGCTTCAATATGATCTTCTATCTCGCCGGCCTCCAGAATATTCCCGAGGAATTGTACGAGGCCGCCCGCATCGACGGCGCGAGTGGGTGGGACCGAATTCGCCAGGTGACCTGGCCGAACCTCAGGAACACCCACTTCTTTGTGATCGTTCTCTCAATCATCGGTACTTTCCAGGTCTTCGGCATCGCGCTCGTGTTCGCGGAGGGCGGTCCGTACTACGCAACGACGACGGCCGTCGTCCACATCTACAACACCGCGTTTGTCTACACCGAGTACGGCAAGGGCGCGGCGATGGCCTTCATCCTCTTTTGTATCCTGTTCGTCTTCAGCTACTATCAGTATCGGTTCAACCAACAGGAGGAGGTGGACTACTGATGGCGCGTTCCAACTACGACTATCCGGGTCACTCACGGTCGGGGACGGCCTACTGGACGAAGACGACGCTGCTGTACGCGGGCGTTATCGCCACAGCGTTACTCTGGTCGCTCCCCTTCTGGTGGACGCTCGCCACCTCCCTCACGTCTGATCCGAGTACGACCTCAGTCGCACTCGCGCCGAAAGACCTGACGTTCGAGCACTTCAGTGCACTGTTCGAAACCCAACCGGTCGGGAAGTGGTTCTTCAATACAATCATCTTCGCTGGATCGGTCACGGCCTTCAACCTCGTATTTGACAGCTTGGCGGGATACGCGCTGGCGAAAGTCGACTTCATTGGTCGAGACAAACTCTTTCTCTTATTCGTCTCGACAATGATGATCCCGGGAATGGTAACGTTGATTCCTGTCTACGTGCTGCTCTCGGAACTCGGCTGGGTGAACACGTACCAGGGTCTCATCGCGCCGTTGATCGCCCAGCCGATCGGCATCTTCTTATTGCGCCAGCACTTCAAGAGTATGCCCTCGGCGCTTGGCGAGGCGGCACAGATCGATGGCTGCAATGAATTCCAGATCTTCTACAAGGTGTATCTCCCGTTAGCGAAACCCGCGCTCGCGACGCTTGGTATCTACACGTTCATCACGACATGGAACAACTTCGAGTGGCCGCTGATTATCGCAAGCGATAGTTCGATGTATACGCTTCCGATCGCGCTCTTTTCGGTGCGAAACGAGTACTTCACCGAATGGGGCATTGTCATGGCTGCGGCGGTCGTGGTGGTAATGCCCGTCATCCTCGTGTTCCTTTCCGCACAGCGGTACTTCATCGAGGGCATGACGCTCTCGGGCATGAAGGGCTGAGGAACGACCGACCGGTTTCTTACTTCGCATACGACTCACCGACTATCTCGCGTACGCTGCACGGATCGTCTCGGCGCCGTCGCCGAACAGTTCCTCGAACCCGATCGTTTCCGAGACAGCGAGTACGGCGGGACCGAGGACGATGAATGCCGGCGGAAAAACTCGGAGGAGAAACAATACGACGGCGAACCACGCAAGCTGAAGGATCGTGTACCATGGGTTTTCGATGAGGCTGTACGCGGCGCGTTCCATGGTTTCCCTGAACCCCGGGAGGTTCATCGTGGATGAACGCATACGGATGCTCGCTGCACGGAACTCCCATCCGAGAACTATAACGATGACATAGAAACTAACGAGCGTCCACAAAAGAAAAATTCCCGAACCACTTGCTGTACCAAGAGCCAAATACACGAAACTCCCGACCCCTACAAGCAGGAGTGCGAGACTGTACGGTATTCCCACGAGAATATTGTCAAACCACGTCTCGGCAAACAGGTCAAGAAGCTCTCGTTCATTGATTGTCTTTCCACTAGATTCGGTACTGACAACGGTGATCCATATCTCTACGAGCGCAATCAGAGATGCGCCAATGGTGACCAGCGGCAGAGAGCCGAGAACGAAGAGGACGCTCGACCATCCGAGAGTAAGCGCTTCCGAATAACAGATACGGCAGACAGCACGAACCACGGTCCCTGGGTGGACATCTCCATCAGCCATTGCATTGAATTTTTGATGAAGAGTCTTATAGCCCCTCGATCCTGTGAAGAGAAACAATTTCTCGGTTCAGGAGCAAGATCGGTCGAGTCTTTCCTCATTTTCGGCAATTTTATTTGTTCAATATATGGTACTATAGCGCTAGAAAATATCATGCTCTCGATCGGACCAAGACGCCAACCGAACAGACCGATTAGCGGAGGTAACAATCAATATCGCTGGGCTATCGAATGAAATTGTCGTATTGAGTCACATTTTCACTAGGGATGAGTATGCCGAAATGCTAGATCGACCCGATTACGATACAGGGACCAAGAAGGTGTCTCCGAACAACGTAGCCAGTCGCTATGGTTTTGTTCGAGAACTCGCCATAAACTTGACAGCGCCGGAATCGACCACATCATCGGTGGATTAGTACAGGAGACCAACCCCAACCTCGTCATCATAGGTAGCAACCCACCATCAACGAACGCGTTTCCCATCTAGTTCATACAGAATCTTATTTGAAATACTTCACTTCCCGAGAGTTTATTACCCTGAGCCTGACTACATAGGTTGATGCCTAAAATAGTCTTTCTCGGAGCAGGTAGTATGGTCTTTGCAACCAAGCTCGTAGGAGATATTCTTTCGTTTGACGAATTAAACGATAGTACAATCTCTCTGATGGACATCGACGACCAGCGTCTCGAACAGACCACAAGAGTGGCTAAAGCGATGGTTCATAACGAAGGTCTCAATGCCACTATCGAAGCAACGACAGACCGTGTTGAAGCACTGGAGGGGGCAGATTACGTCCTGAATATGGTAAATGTCGGTGGGACCGAACCGTTCGAAAATGAAATCCGTATCCCCGAGACGTACGGTGTCAAACAATCTATCGGCGATACTATCGGTCCTGGGGGTGTCTTCCGTGGTCTCCGGACAATTCCGACAATGCTTGACATCGCTAACGATATGGAGGCTGTTTGTCCCGACGCGCTTCTTTTGAATTATACGAATCCGATGTCGATCCTCTGTGGAACAATGTTCAAAGCGACAGATATAGAAACCGTTGGGTTGTGTCATAGTGTTCCTCACACCGCAAAAGCGATTGCTGATTATATCGATATTCCCCAGACAGAAATCGATTATTGGGTTGCTGGCGTCAACCACGTCGCGTGGTTTCTCGAAGCCACACATCAAGGACAATCGATCTATCCTGCTCTCCGGGAAGCAATGAAAGACCCCGATATCTATGAGCGTGACACTGTTCGCTTCGAAATGATGAAACATTTTGATTACTTCCCAACAGAGTCCTCCCATCATATGTCCGAGTACGTCCCGTACTTTCGGACCGATGAGGATGTGATCAAGAGAATGAGGGGAACGGATTCCGCCGAACGGATGGCTACAGGAACATATCTCGAAGGTTGGAAAAGACGCTCTGCCGAGCGTGACGACCCAAATCTCTCTGTTGATTTAGAAAACGTCAGTGTCGACCGCTCCGAGGAGTATGCATCACGACTCATCCACTCTATTGAAACCGATACCCAACGAAGACTTAACCTCAATGTCAGCAACAAGACTGCAGCTATACAGAACCTACCGGAAGACGCGTGTGTTGAGGTCCCTGTTCTTGTTGATAGTACTGGACTTAGACCGTGTTCAGTTGGTGAACTCCCAATCCAGATAGCAGCCTTTTGCCAGCAACACACTACGGTCCACCGATTAACAATCGAAGGGGCTCTAGAAAATGATCGCACAAAGGTTCACCAAGCGATTAAACACGACCCGTTGACAGCAGCTGAATGTACGTTGGACGAGATCCACGAAATGACTAACGAATTGATCGTAGCCAACACTGATTATCTGCCTGAACTCAGCTGACTCAGTACGCTGAGGTTCGTCAAGTTCAATCTCTTGAATCTGTCTATCAAGACAGTCGGTGAGAGAATAACGGGGTGGTCAGACAGCACCAGAGATCCCGTCATCTCATCTTCGGTGGTTCGGGGCCACGATGACACTCGTGTACCGGAAAACATCGCGACGGAGCGGAACATTGAATTGATCGATGACCTATTTGCCGAGCATTTCGTTGAGCACGGGCCATTCAGCCAGCGAACAGAAGGACAAGAGGCAGCGAAAGAGGACATGGACACATTCCTTGATGCGTTTTCCGACTTCGAAGCAATCGTCGAGGATGTTGTTGCTGAGGGTGATACAGTGGCCATGTGGTTGCAGTAGGCGTTGCAGTGAATGTGATGCAGGCAGGTGCAAGTCATCAGTTCTTCAATCACGTCGTCTCCGTCGATGACGTACTGTTGATCGGCGGGCGTCTCGTGGATCTGATTGGTGACTTGTTTTCGCTGATGTCCCTCTCATGCTAATCGGGGTTTGATAGGTTCTTGTCTCCCGTTATTTATTAACGTAAAATAAGCAACTTGTAAAGTAGGACAATAGCATATACCCGGCAAATACTCCCGCCACCCGAATGTCTATTCGGCCATCTAGGATGGATTAGTTGCAGATGCCTTGGGATCGAGAACAGTCTCGAATGCTTGTTGTTGCAAGTATTTCTATATTACTCTCGATCCTAGTCTGGTTCAACTATTCTGCAGTCCTCCCCCTTATCGTGGAGGAATGGAACCTTTCGGGTATCAACGCTGGGATCATTTTCGGCGCGTTCCAAGCCGGGTACCTTATCGCGATTATCCCTGCTGGAGTGTTTGTTGATCGCTATTCGCCGCGCTGGATAATTGCAATTGGTGCAACAACAACAGGTGTCGCGGGTCTCGATTTTGCTATTATGGCAACGGGATTTTGTCACCGTCCGCAGTAACGACACCATCCTCATCTACGAACCACTTAAGGCATTACAGTAGCTCAAGACAGCAAATGCTGAATCCGCGCTCCAATTCTTCGAGATCGAATTTCCATCGTTCTTGAGCTCAAGGACTGCCGGGGCAGGAAAGCATAATCCACCACACTTCCAGAGATACTACACGATGATCAATAGTGTTGGGCAAGAAGTCGACATGCTTGAACGCCATCTACACGTCCTTCAGATGGTTGTCGATAACGAACCAATTGGGATTGTGAAAATGTCGAACGAATCTGGTCATGCCCATCATGAAATCCGCTATTCCCTCCGGATACTCGAGGAAGAGAACCTAATCAACCCAACACAGCAAGGAGCCGTAAGCACTGATCAGACACCCTCGTTTATTGAAAACCTCGATGAGCAAATCGACGAGATGCAAGCGAGGATCGCTGCAATGAAACCCGGCGAGTAAACACTGAATTTAGTAATCAGTGAGTCGGAGTTTGCCTTCGACTTCGTAAACATGGCCCTTCATGTAGAGTTGTTCGATGATATCCTCGGCAGCAGGTTGTCCCAGATCCTCTTCTTCGTTCAAAATCGTATAGGCATGCTCGTAGGTGAGTTCTCTCTCATCTGGGAGTCTCCTTGCGAGCGCCTCAAGAGCGTCTTGGGCAAGTGGGGAGAGTGGTGATTTCCCATTTGGAACCATTCGTACTCTCAAATTCAACCACTTCACAGGTAAATCCTCGGTCGGGGTTTATACGTGCCGCTATCTCGTGCGTTGTAGTAAGGGGAATGAGCACGCGATATGGGGGAGGATGGGTTTTGGGATGAACACAAGACCCCCACATCACTTACTGGGATATGCTCACTGTATCCCATTCTTTGGACGCCATAGATAAAGTCTTCAGCCAACCAGAGCAAAAGTGAAAGTAACGGCGGGCGTACGTCTACCCTCGATAAACATAATTGATTTTCTCATCCACGGTTCGAATTATCTGATAATTATTTCCCAACCACAATTGACGAGACGAACGACCGGAGGTTAGAATACAATACTAACCAATAACGACCAACGAAATCAAACGCTTCGATGAAGGTCTCACCCTTTAATTGAGTTGGTCAAGCGATCCATAGAGTTCCTCGTTCTGGACATGAGTACAGAATTGCGCACAAAGTCGGCAGCAGTCTTCAGCATCTGTGAACGTCCGGACGCTGGTGTCCCACCGAGCGTGCACCGATCCAAGCATCGCACTCCGAACCGTCGGTTCAGTCGCGACTATGAGCCGACGTGTTCGTTCTGGTGGCACCGCGTCGGACGCTGAACCTTGCATCGTATCAGAAGGCATTAGAGTACGCGATCCGGTTCGGTTCGTTAGTGATTCATATCGAGAATATAAGTCTGTGAATCGGGCAGGTTGTTGTTCCTCTGCAAGGAGTGTTGCAAGAGCGTAGGCAGCATATCGTGCCTGTTCACCACGATCGGCAAGGCCCTTAACAATCGTCTGGCGTTCAACTATCTCGTATTCCGCTCCGTCAACTAAGCAATGCTACCTACCAGGTGTTCATCCAAAGGTACGTACCTTATTACCGACAGATAATCAACAACGAGTGTATTCCAATTGTTGTTTCGCGTTGCGTCTTCTTGGACACTCTACAATTGGTGTGGGGGAAGAAATAGCCGAGTTAACTTACATCGTCTCACAACGGACTATCGCAGTTCTATGTATAAAATTATGAGCGCATTGAAAGCAGACGATAGGACGACGTCTGCCATTGGCGTGGATGACAGGTGAACTAACCTGAACCGGCTTGTTTACAAGACTATACGACGACAATATCACGTGGTATGGTAGCATACTTAACCGTTGCTATCAGACAGCATCCCTTCTGACTGAAAGATGCAACAAAACTAGCTGCCATTCATAAGTTATTAGTTTCTTCTATAGATGTTATATAGCAATAGTTGAGAACTTCTATAGTAGCTATGCAGAACATTTATGTACCTATATCCTATTTTCTAGAATAAATTATGACTGGATATTGTGATCTCATTCTCGGCCTGATTCCACTCGCATTGATTGGTGTCACCGGCGCAGTCAGCACTGCTGGACTTTCGCTGACAGCAGCCGTCCCAGTCGGTGCAACCGTTTCTGTCCTCCTTATCGGACATGCACTCTTTGTCAATGGACCCGTTGCTTCGGCGCCTGAATCGACACCGGCTACTCCCTCTCTTCAGACGAACCAGGCAGAATAAGTTCGCATCTCTGCGGTCTGGGTTTCAGTATGTGTATTCGAAGGTCCAAATGGCGATATCTGAAACCAAATCCACTCGATCGCAGTCGACCTACCGGTGGCTAGTTCGAGCAAAAACCGACGATGAGATTCGATTCACTGTCGAGGATTATTTCGTCGTTGTCCACAGCAATAACAGTATCCTCGTCTACGAGCCATTTGATGTCCGAAGTAACGAGGTGGTTTCGGGCTGAATCATTACGACAGCTTTCTCGAGCCAGATACAGACAGGTGAGAAGGGTTAACCCACAGGACTCCATGAGACCAGGTATGATGATTGATAAAATCATACAAGAGGTAGATATGCTCGACCGACATCTGGATGTCTTCCAGATGGTTGTTGACAACGAACCGATCGGGATTGTAAAAATGTCTAACGAGTTGGGCTATGACCACCATGAAATACGCTATTCACTTCGACTACTTGAAGAGGAAAGTCTGATCGATCCCACGCAACAGGGTGCAACCACGACTGATGAGACAGAGCCGTTCATCGGAAATCTTGATGAGCAAATCGACGAAACTAGAGCAAGACTCATCGCAATGAAGAGTGGTGAGTGAAGAGACCAATCGTGCGTTGATCATCCATCGGGTTCTAAAAGCCGCCGGTCACCCGACCCGCGGTCGTTTACTCAGAATCAAGTATCTCTGCTAGATGATAACATGGCCAATAATTATTATATATAGATTATCGAAGTTACACCTGTGGGGAAGGAGAATGTCCATATTCGACACGATCATCAAGCGGTACCGGTCGCCAACAGTGGAAGAGCCACTTTATGAATGCATTTTGTGTAGTGAAACAGCTACTGCGGCAACGCCGCATATTGTCTGTCCCGAGTGCGGGGGAAAACTCGAACGAATCGACCTTCTACATCAAGCATAACTCCGAGTCTCGATTCGCGGAAATTTTCCATCGATCGCATCATTAAAAATCCGTGAGTCGGAACTTCCCCTCAACCTCGTAGAGATAATCCTTCATGTAGAGTCGCTCGACGATATCCTCGGTAGCGGGTTGTCCCAGATCCTTTTCCTCATTCAAAATCGGATAGGCATGCTCGTAGGTGAGCTCTCTCTCATCTGGGAGTCTCCTTGCGAGCGCCTCAAGGGCGTCTAGCGCAAAATAAGGTGAGTGATGATTTCCCATTTGGACCCACTCGTACTCTCAAATTCAACCACTTCACAGGTAAACCCTCGGGCAGGGCCTATTCGTGCCACTCGCTAGTTCATTATGATGAGGGGAATAAGCAGATGACGGGGGATGCTGGGTTGGGATGAGTATTAAGCCCCCACATCGTCTGCTGAGAACGCTGACTGCATTCTATTCATGGAGAGCGATATATAAAGTCTTCAGCCAACCAGAGCAAAAGTGAAACTGAAGGCAGGCAATAGAATTCATGTCCCCACAGTTCTCACCAACAATGTTGCACCAAGAGCGTTGGCTGATAAGGCAAACACTCTTAGGTTAGTTTACTATACTAATCAGTAATGCCCAACACAATCAAACGCTCCGGCGATGGCCTTGCCCTCCAGGTCACAAAGCCTGCTCGAGCAGCGGGACTCGTTGAAGAGACTGACGACGAGACACCCCGCCGTGCTAATATTCGTGTGTTCGCATTCGACGGTCTCCTCCTCGTTATCGATGTTGACCGTGTTAAAAACGAAAACATCGTTGAGCTCGCGACATCAGCGGCGCTCGACACTGTCTCGATCCATCGTGTCGCAAACGCTTCACTCCAGATCGCAGGGAATGGTTATCAAGTCCAACTGCCGGGTGCTGCAGATGCTGGATTTCAGGTCGGTGATCGAGCACCCTGTACGACAGCGCCAAATATGCTCGTGATTGCAGCGGAGGGATCCAAACGCGTGGCGGCAGATATCGTGACGATTCGAAAAGAACAGGTCTGAAAGAGGGTGCATCGTAGGTTAGTATGTAATACTAACCACGTCGCAACCATTTTCCCTTTTGTCTTCCTGCGATGCACTCTGTTTCCACACAGTAAAACTAACAGCAGGCGTCTGCATATAGAGAAGTCACGCCCTCAAGCTGCGCACTAACCATACGGACTACTGGATAACACTGTAGCAAGTATACAACTGATGAGGTGAACAGCCTTGGGTTAGTATATTATTCTAACTCTGTTGCTAAACTGATTCAGCAATCGATAGACTCCTCTTCGAAGTATGGAGAAACCTCTTGTTCGGCTCAAATCGCGTCATAGTTGGATAGGAACCTCTCAAAAGGCGGTTTATTAGAAAGAATAAACAAGTTTCGCGGACTGGAAAGGAGGAGGGACGGGGGGTGTCTGCAATTCCCAGGCGGTATATTGGCCACATTAGGGGGAAGGGAATAAACGTTCATACGTTAGGAAGACACGTTACCATCAACCAAAATAGAGAATCACCTTCTATGAAAGATTCTCTTCTTCTAGTCTAGAAAAAGGGCTAGTAATGTAGCATTATATCTTTGGGTAGCGGCCATATACTCCTATATCTGAGAGTGGCGTCATAATAAAAATGTGACTAATCGGAAGGTAAGCTTCTTAGAGATCGAATCCACGATTTTCGATCAGACGCTCTGCGAGGTCTTCTGAGCTGATCCGCTCGAGTGCTAACTCGATAAATGCCTGATCGATCTCGTACCGTTTGTCGTTTCTAACATTATACTCTCTCTTTAGATCCCCCTTCGCGTCGTACATAAGATCCTCATACCCAAAGACCTCTGCTTCTTTGAAGAACATTGCAAACTGTTCGCGATTCCAAGTTTTTGAATTACTATTTGCGATTTCCTTTTTTTGGTCTTGTGTAGCCTCCGGCTCTTCAGCTATTCCAGACATTTCTGTCTTCGAGACTTGGGATTCTTTTTTATCCACAGCACGAGTCTCTGATTCACGCTTTGATTTTTTTGGTTGATGCCTTTTTTCCTCTTTTTCATCTTGAGTGACAAAGTCGTCAAATTCACTCATCGGTAACTCCCCCTCGCTCAATAATCCAAGCTAGCTCGTCCAAATGTTTGAGCGTTAGTCCGTCATTCTGACTTATCGAATCTTGTGTTTCGATATATCGTCCGAATGGCATATTTTCCTCTTCGAGTGCATTCTCAAGATTCGAATTTTTCCGCAGTCCAGGTTTTGGAACGTCCATCTTACCAGAATCGATAGCATCCCAATCTTCTGGTGGGATACGAGCAAATGAGGGAAGATATTTAGAGAACGTTTCTGACCGATTTAAGTTTTCGAGTAGTCGTCTATCGGCTTTATCATGTTTAATGTACTCCGTTATCATGTTCGGTACGATTGCGAGAATTTTGAAGTCTAACTCGTCAGGCATCTCACTAATAACCCGATCATAGGTTCGTTTAAACCCTGATCGATTCATATCACCTGGTGGAATTGGAATTATAGTGCGGGCAGCTGCTCCGTATGCTGCCTTCGCAATATGACTCCACTCTCCTCCACCGTCCATGATAATATAATCGTATTTTTCATTCTCGAGGAGCGGTTGGACAAAGTTCCTTTTGAGGAGTGTAATGCTGTTATCGCTCAATTCACTCTCGAGAGTACTCAGTTTAACCGAGGCAGGGACAAAGTCCCATTCCCAGTCTGTAGGGTAAATGTACTCCTCGAATTCGCCGTATTCGTGAATAATTATATTCGTAAGATCGTGGGTTGGATCGGCGAATACGTCTTCGTACCCAAGACTTTCTGTTATATGGCCGTTTGGGTCAAGATCAATAAACAGAACATCGTGACCACGGACAGACAACCGATCAGCGATATTCAGTGCGAGAATGGACTTCCCAACACCTCCTTTCAGCATATTCACGCTTACTGCTTGTCCGGTAATTGGTTCTCTTTCCACATCTTTAACTTCAACTGTTTCACTGTTCATATTGGTAAGTTGATGGATTGATGGTTGTCGAACTTCAGATTTTAACAACTCGCGTGCGAGATGCGCCAGGTCTGTTTCTTAGCGCTACCATATTCTCATACAACTCGTTGGGATCAGATGATAAAACTTCGTCAGACATAAGTCAGCAAAATGAGCTGTGTTCGTAGAATTAGCAACCTCTGCACACATCTCTAACTCCGTGAACACTGCAATGTTTGTAAAGTCAATACCGTCTGCTAAGCTTACTGAGCTTACTGAGTCTACTTAGTTGGCTGTCTTAGTAAAGTCAACTAAGTAGACTCAGCTGTCATCCCTGTTTTGAGTAATTCCGTCGCGCGGTCAATAATTCACCATTCACACTCAAATTGACATCTGATCGTTTTCATCATTCTCTTTTAAAACCCGCTGTATTCTCTACCCGACTCTTGTTTAATTTGATCAGGTTCTCGCTCGAAGTTCCTACTTGAGAATTACATACGTCTGCTATGCCAACTTAGTAGACTTCGTCTACTGTGCTCAGTTAGCTGACTCAGCAATTTACTAAAGTGGTCACACTTTTAACTATGTGTTCTCTCCTCGATGCTTTATACTTGATATATTCCATAGTGCTATATGATATTCGATCAAAGGATGTTTTGATGCGTGCCTTTTATACAGATAATGGAACGAAAATTGCCGAACCCTATGCAGCTGTTGAGGAAAGAGTCACGAAGATGGCCCGTTCACCAATCTAGTGGCTCTCAGCATGTCTCCACAGCACAGTTGGCAATCAATGTTTGAAGATTTTGGTACCACAATAGGTAGCGGATTACAAGTTCGACGAGAAGAAATGCTTGATGACGCGTTCTCCTACGCGGTGAAGAACGCCACTCAGGGGAACTTACTAACACCTAACTCATCTGCGAGTGTGGTGAGCGAACACTCACGGGGGTCATAGTATCCTGGTTCAATAGCGTTAGTCATAACTGTCCGTTGATGGTCACTCAAGAGCGCACTTGGCTCGAGTAACTGGATCGAAATGGTACTGTGCGACCGTGAGTTCGATTCGATACTAGTGTTCCAGACGCTTTCGAACCACAACATGAATTACCTCATCTCGAAGCGAATCTACAGTACGGAACGAGAGATGATCGAGAGGATGGAAGAGAATGGACAGAAGGTAGTTGTTGAGTCGGCGTCGGTACATGTTGAAACTGGCTCAAACTCAATGCAGTTCTTGTACGCCCCGTCTACAAGTGGTGAGGGTACAACAAGCGAATTCGAGCCATTATCTACTCTCTAAATGGCCGAAAACTGGCTATCATCAGAGGTTATGGGTGATTATATGGACAGTGCAGAATTTCATCTGTGTCAAAGCATTCGAAGTGGTGCTCGGCACACTCTTCTTTCGGAAACTTGGAAAGCCCTCACATGGAATTACAAATTTAGTTCTGTAATGTCTTCTTGGAGAACCCAACCAATTAACATCACTTGTTCCGTTTCTCCATATCCACTCGAAATACAACGTGGTTAGTCATTCTCGTTCGCAAGAAACGAACGGGGTCGAGGCGTCGGAATCGAATTTCCGGAACGAACGAAATGACGTTCGTACGAGACGAACGAGTTAGGAGAATTTGCTGTTGATCTCGATGACGTTGGCGGACCGTTGGACCATTTGGGGAAGTTCCTCTTCAAATCGTTCACCGGTCATCCGACGAGAGGGCGCTGAAACACTGACTGCACCTAGAACATCGTCGCCAGACCCCAATACTGGGGCAGAGACGCACTTCAATCCACGAATTTTCTCTCCGTCGTCTATTGCGTATCCACGCTCCCGAATGGCTCCTAACTCCTCGAATAAATCCGCCCGATCCGTGATGGTTTTCTGCGTGTACGCATGCATCCCGTGCATGTCGAGAACTTCGTGTACTCGCTCGTCCGGGAACTGTGAGAGTATCGCTTTGCCGAGCGAAATGCAGTGGAGGTACTCGCGCCTCCCGATAGTCGATGCTGATTCAATTGCATTCTCACCGCGGACTTTGTAGAGGTAGACCGCTTTACCGTGTTCTTCGGTAGCGAACTGAGCAAGTTCGCCACTATCGGCCGCGAGATCGTTGAGTTCGTCTGTGATCACGCTGTAAATTCCGAGGCGGTCTTTGACTGTCTCACCAAAGTCGATGTATCGCAGACTGAGGCTGTACTCACCATTTTTAGAGACGAGGTATTCGTTCTGTTTGAGTGTCGTGAGATGGCTGTGTACTGTCCCTTTCGAATGACCGAGTTCGTTTGCAATTTCTGTAACCCCTGCTCGCTCCGTCTCCTGGAGATACTCGATGATGTCCAATGTCGTTTGAACTGCTTGAACGGTTCGTGGCTCAGTTTTTTTTGACATAGCAACCCATTTGGGATAATCATATATATTCGTTCGGGCATGCCGAACTACTCACTATCGATCACATCTGAGTGGTTCCCAGTCCTTGATTCTACGGACCCTCAATCAGTAGAGATGGTGGGTCGAAAGGCCTGAACTCGGTCAACTTTCACTATATTAGGAGACATTTCACGTCGATGTTGTCGTCTCCTGTTCGTAAGATCCAAACGAGTTTACTCTGTCAATTGTTGACTAGGATCATAAATTATTTCGATACGACTCGTGACTGCCACCCCGTATGTCTGGTAAGCAAGAGCAGTCACTAGAGATGCACCAATCCCAAGTATCGTTCGAAATTTTGTCGACGGTGGATAGAGCGATAAAATGGAGGGCGAACAACATAGCGTTCGCAACCCTGCGACAGGGGAAGAACTCGCATTAGTTCGATTCTCAACCTCATCAGACGTAGAGCAAGTTGTCGAAGTCGCCGCAGAGGCGTTTAACGACTGACGTCGAACGCCACCAATCGAACGCACTCAATATTTATTCGACCTCAAATCTGAACTCGAAGCGAGATAAGAAAATATCGCGCAGGCGCTGTCGTGCGAACATGGTAAGACACTCGCAGAGGCGCGTGGTGAGATTCGTCGAGGGATCGAGAACGTTGAAGTTACCGTTGGTATCCCCGAATATGGTCCGCGAACAGTCCGGTGTGGTTGAGGACGTGGCGACCGAGGTCGACGCTGGAAATATCGGCGTCAACGTCGGCGTATTCGCACCGATGGGATTCTTCCACTTCGGTGGACGGAAGGACTTATTCTTCGGTGACCTCCATGCACAGGGTGAAGACGCTATCAACTTCTATACTGAAAAGACGGATACCATCGAACGCTGGTATAACTGACTTTCACAAACCTGTTCCCTTGCTCACTCTTTTCTTCGACGAGTCACGGTCTGAACTTGTGTGAGCTTCAACGGACGAATTAGTCTAGTTTTCGAAACTATCTGCTGCTTGTGATTGTGTTGTATTCTCCGAGATGACATTGTCATATTCCGCCCGTGCCGCGGAAATCGCATTTGTGAGTGAAGAGGTATCTTTTCCAACGATCAAGAAGTCGAATCCTTGCTGAATTCGAAGTTCCACTTGGTCGACGTTCACGGTGAGTGTCCCGATTGGAATGTCTGCCTCGTGAGCGGCGTCCACGACTCGTTCGAGAACCTTGTTGAATTTCTTTGAGTCCCACTGACCAAACCGTCCGATCGCAGCTGAGAGGTCGGCAGGTCCGACGAAGAGTGCATCGACACCGTCAACAGCTGCAATCGATGGTGCATTTTCAACGGCCTGTTCGGATTCGATCTGTACGATGGTGACATGACTGCCGTTTGCGCTCTTTACGTAATCTTCGAAAGAGTCACCCTCGTCAGCAGCACGGCCGGAGGCGATGCCGCGGATTCCGTCTGGAGGATACCGCATCGCAGTGACGAGGTCTCTCGCTTCTGTAACCGTATCGATCATTGGTACCATGATTCCGTCAACACCGATGTCCAGCACACGCTTTATCCGAACTGGGTCGTTCCAGGGGACACGGACGACTGTCTCAGTGGGCGAGGAGGTTGACTCAATCGCTCGAGACATGTTCTCTACAGTTTCCAGTCCGATTGTCGTGTGTTCGGTGTCGATAAGAATGAAGTCGGTTTCGTTCGCTGCGGAAACCTCCGCTACCCGGGGATGCCCGATAGAGAGCCAGGTTCCCATCGGATACGTTCGATCTTCGAATTTCGATTTGAGGGCGCAATTCATTGTGATCTATGAGGGGGGATTGTGCTTGGTGTGGACGTGTTGATGCTCGTCTTCTGTCGGCACCGTAACCTCTGGATACCGGCTTGTCTGCAACAGTGGCTCATACATTGGCTCAATCATCCATTGCCAGTGGTTGAACATAAAAACACGGGTAATTAACAGATAAATGAGGTGAATTACGGATGAACCCCATGCATTAATAAGTAATGTTAACATATGCCGAAACGATGCGATTCGGAGTTATCGGCTGTGGGACAATTGCTCAGGTGATGCATCTACCTTACCTGGCAGAACTTCCCGAAACCACGATTCACGCTCTCGTAGATCCCGCCGAGAATCGGGTCGAGGAACTGGGAGAGCGATACAACGTCCCACATCGCTACCAGACAGTCGATGAATTGCTTACGAACGCCAGTGATC
Source organism: Haladaptatus pallidirubidus (assembly GCF_020700235.1). Lineage (GTDB taxonomy): Archaea > Halobacteriota > Halobacteria > Halobacteriales > Haladaptataceae > Haladaptatus > Haladaptatus pallidirubidus. The sequence goes on from NZ_CP085302.1 coordinate 400,809, forward strand.
AAGTGGACGCAGTCATCGTCCTCACGCCAGCACACGCACACGCAGACGCGGTGGTAAAAACACTTGAAGCCGAAATACACACGCTTGTCGAGAAACCCCTTGCAGCGACTCTCGAGGACGCGAACCGGATGATTGAAGCTGCGAATGCATCTGATGCAGTTTCGATGGTCGCATACATGAAACGGTTTGACCCCGCATACGAACAGGCCCACGAACGCCTCAAAGCGTTCGATGACGTCGACGTCGTCACGGCATACGATGTGGACCCAGATCATGGCCGGATTATCCACGAAGTGTACAATATCGTTGGTGCTGACCTCCCCGACGGATTCGTCGAGGAAAGTGTGACCGAGCGTCGAAACCAAATTGCGCAGGCTATCGGTACCGACGGCGACGAGCTCATCGATGCATACGATTTCCAGCTCGACCACGTCTGTCACGACATCAACGCGCTTCGAGGGCTGTTCGGTGAGGTTACAGATATCTCGCACGTCGACATCTTCTCCGAAGGACGATACGCAATAGCCCACCTCGAATATGAAAACAACGTTCGCTGTGTCCTCGAGACGGGTGATTCGGACCGAAAGTGGTTTGAACAGTTCATCCGCGTTGATGGTCCAGAGGGGATGTTGAAACTTGATTTCTCGAACCCGTTCATCCAGAATACGCCGACAGAGCTCCGTTTAAAACGTGGGGTGGAGGAACTGGAAGACACGACGCTCACACCCTCGTACGACGAACCGTTCAAGCAAGAACTCGAACACTTCCTCGAGTGCTCACAAAGCGGTGACCCGGTTCGAACACCTTTCGAGGAGGCTCGTGACGACCTACGAGTCATTATCAATCTCTTTGATACGTATCAGCAAACCGAACTCGAATCTAGACACGCACACTAATCATGTACGAAGACTTCGCCGCCGACCTTGCCGTGACAATGTGGGCGGATTTCGACGAAACACCTACTCGGACGACCGACTCACCAACAATCACCAACCTCGACACCGTTGTCATCGACGGAAACTTCCCGTGGACCATCGTGACTATCGAAGCCGAGGACGGGACCACCGGAATCGGTGAGTGCTATCCGTCCCCTGGTGTCCACGAGGTAATTACTGACTACCTCAAACCGGTCCTTAAGGACGAGAACCCACTCGACGTCGAACGGCTGTACTACCTGATGAGAGAGAGTCTTTCGGGTCGTGGTTCGCAATGGGGAATCGGTACTATCGCGATCAGTGGTGTGGAGATTGCACTCTGGGACCTCGCAGGCAAGATTCTTGACCAACCAGTATACCAACTTCTCGGTGGAAAGATGCGTGAGTCAGTGGAGGTCTACGCCGACTGCCACGCAGGAGAGGCAATGGTTTCCTCTGCACAGGAGGGTCAATCGGCTGAAACGTACGAACCAGATGCATACGCTCGTGCCGCCCGTGCGACTGTCAACGACGGGTTCGGGATCGTCAAATTTGACCTCGACGTTCCGTCGGGCCGCCGTGTCAATCGTAAGTCCCGACACCTCGACGGACCAGAGATCGAACACAAACAACAAATCGTGGAAGCGGTGACCAACGAAATCGGCCACGACGCCGAAGTCGCCGTCGACCTGCACTGGAACTTCAGTCCTGAGACGGCCACCCGTCTCTGTCAAGCAATCGATGGGTACGGTCTCGCTTGGGTCGAAGACCCACTCCCACCCGAAAACGCTGACGCGACGACCATGGTCGCAGAGCAGGTCAACGTCCCGATATTAACGGGTGAGAATCTGTATGGCCGCCATGGGTTCAGAGAATTGATTGCCCAACAGGGTGTGAGCTTCCTCGCCCCCGACGTTCCGAAGACTGGTGGTATCGCCGAGACGAAGAAGATTGCAGAGATGGCCGAGGCGTACTACCAGACGCTTGTTCCACACAACATTGGAAGTCCAGTCGCGACGATGGCGACAGTCCATGTCGGTGCGACGGTGCCAAACTTCCACGCTCTCGAGTACCATGCTCGGGAGATCGAGTGGTGGGACGACCTCGTGGATCAGGACGAGCCACTTATCGAGGATGGTCACATCGAGGTACCCGACAGTCCAGGGATGGGCATCGAACTGGACTGGGACGTCGTCGAACAGTATAAAAAATAAGCGTCTTCCCGGTCAGTCGTTCGTGACGTCCCGCCAGTAATCGAGGTTCTTTTTTGCGTGGATAAGAGGGTCAGTGGTCTGATTTTCTATTTCAATAGTGATGTGACCGTCGAATCCGATGTCGTCGAGGGTGTCACGGACCGCACTGAAGTCCAGCCGGCCTTTACCGAGGTCGGTGAACGCCCTGAAGTAATTGATCACATTATCGAGGTGGAACTCTGCATTGGAGAGCGCCTCGATATGGGAATCAAAGTCTGCCGGCGGTGCAACGTCTTTGAGGTGCACGTATTCAATGTCGTCTGCAAAGCGTTCGATTCCATCTGTAACATCACCGGACGGATAGTGTTCGCCGTATGGGTAGTGGTGTGCGGTGTCCCAGACGAGCTTGAGGTTTGAGGGACTTCGCTTGAGCCACGCCGAAATCTCGTCAGGTTGCTCGATATGTGTCGCACCGTGGTGGTGTAAAAGGGGTGTCACACCTGCATCATCGGCGGCGTAACAGATCCGGGTTATCCACTCATCGAGTGTTTCGTCGTCGACGTGGCCCCGCTGTGGTGGAAGAATACCAATGAATTCCGCATCGAGTCTCGACGCAGTATACGCGCCATCGACGACACGTTCACATGTCGCGTCTGATTCGAGCCACTCGCCCATGATGAGATAGAGGTCGAGTTCTTTCTCGTCGAGCAGGTCGCGGACAGACTCGTAGCCAACTGCACGAACTTTCTCGAGTCCGATCTCAATGCCGTCGTACTGACAGGCACCGATATCACCAATTCCACATGAAAGCGATTCCTCATCGTACAGGATTGTCGTGTAACCGATTCCCATACTATGCAGAGACTGATTAGGGAAATTTATAGATTTGGGGGACCGATTCAATGATTTTTATACGGTAAGAAGAAATAATGATATTTCGACACCAACAGATTGGTTCGTAATGGCTACACAAATTTTATTACTATAGAATATGACAACCATATGCATGACTTCGAAAGACCCCTCTGATTATTCAGGGGACCAGATAGCGTTTCGTACGAAATCCCATACCAATCGTGCTTCTCGACGTGCATTCCTTAGTGCGGCAGGAGCGTCTGGACTCGCTGGACTCGCTGGGTGTACTGGATTCCTTCCCGGTGGTTCGTCGAACTCGGATAGCGGTCCGAATAAGATATCCGTTGCAGCAGTCGAAGGATCAGGACGACTCTTCAAACGACTTGTCGACAAGTACGTCAGAGACGACACAGGCGTCCAGGTTGACGTCTCGTTGTTCCCATACGCAAACCTCTTCGAGAAGACGAGCAGTGTGCTCACCACGCAGGGAGACTCGTTCGACCTGGTCTTCATGGACGATCCCTGGTTCCCACAGCTAGCACAACACCTCGAACCTATCCAGCAATGGCTTCCAGAGGATATCCCGAAAGATAAGTATATCCAAACCACCCTCGACATCGCGACGTGGCCAGCACCAAAGGGCCCGGTCGTTCCGTCTGCGCAGGGCATGGAGGAGAAACTCCGTGGACTCGTGGTCGTGGGCAACACCCAATTGTTCGCCTACAACGCGAAGTACTATAAACGGGTCGGAGAGCGTGAACCGAAGACGTGGGATGACGTCTACCGTGCAGGGAAGAAGATTTCCGAGCAGATCGACGGTGTAAATGGGTACATCATCCGTGGAAAGCGCGGAAATCCTATCAATGCGAACTTCTTCGGACTCGGTAACTCACGCGTAGGCGATATGTTTGACAAGAACTGGCGTTACCAGTGGGACGGGTCGAAAGGCGTGGACACACTCGACTTCTACGTCAATAACCTGAAGTCCATCAGCCCAGAGGGTGTGTCGTCGTTCGATAGCGACCGAGTTCTCAGTAGTCTCAGCGACGGGAGTGCCGCACAGGCACCAGCTTGGCCTTCGGCAGCGTCTCTCTTGCTCGACCCTGAAAAGGCAGAGGAAGCTAAGAACATTAAGTTCACACCGATTCCAAAGGGAATGCGACAGGCACCACAGCAGGGCAACTGGATCGCTGGCATCAACAAATATATCAGTGATGACAAGAAGAAGGCCGTCGGCAAGGTTATACGGTCGGCAGTGTCGAAGGAGGCTCAGGCCAAATACGTCGGTCTCGGTGGTGTCCCCTTCCGACACGATACATTTAAAAACAACATGGATGCTCAACCGTGGTTCAACGCACTGTATACGAGCCTACAAAATGCTAAGTGGCGGCCCCGAACCCCGCTCTGGAACCGTATCGCCGTTACGCAAGGGAAAAACCTGAATAGTGCTCTGACCGGTGACGTGAGTCCAAAGAAGGCACTTACGAGCATCAACGATGGAGTAGAGTCCATCCTCAATGATGCCGGATACTACGAATAAGACAAGAGTGATCCATAATGGCAACCGATACATCAAACCAAACTAACATGCAGTCCGACGTTGAGGGTGTACTGCAGTCGGATGATAGTACTTCCGAGCGTGTGCTCCTCTGGGTCGACGAGCAACTCAAGTGGTTGTTAACCCTTCCTGCAGTAGCCATCCTTTTTGCGCTCACGTTCTACCCCCTGTTGCGAGCGCTGCAGATGTCGACGCAGCAGTTTCTTCCGACAGGGACGACGTTCGTCGGGGCAGAGAACTTCGTTAAATTGCTTTCCAACGAAACATACCACACGTCGTTACTTGTGACGGGCAAATTCATCCTACTGGCGGTCGGAATCGAGTTTTTGCTCGGTTTCGCGATTGCCCTACTTCTGAACAAGAGGCTGAAGTTCCGTGGGCTCTGGCAGACGTTGATTCTCATCCCGATGATCCTCTCTCCGACGGTCATCGGACTCATCTGGCGGCTACTATACACGCCCGACGGGTTACTCGACTTCCTTGCTGGTGGAAACGTCGGCTGGATTAGTGAGCCATCGATGGCGCTCTACTCGGTAATTCTCACCGACGTCTGGCAGTGGACACCGCTCGTCGTACTCGTTATCTTTGCAGGCCTCCAGTCGATTCCCAGTCACGTAAAAGAAGCAGCGATAATGGACGGCGCATCTCCTTTCCAGCGGTTCCGTGACATCACGTTACCGTACCTGAGTTCGCTTATCGTCCTAGTGCTGATCATCCGTATTGTCGACGCACTTCGTGTCTTCGCGAAGGTGTACATCTTGACGCGTGGTGGTCCCGGCGACTCGACGAACGTCATCAGCATGGAAATGTACCGGACTGCATTCCGGTTTAGCAGCTTCGGGGAAGCGTCGGCAATGGCCATTTCGCTGCTGGTCATTGTACTGGCCCTCGCGATGACATTCGTGAAGACAGCAAACATTGAGTTCTCGTCATGAGTACCGAACAATCCAAACCGTACCAGGAGAAGTCGCAGCTTGCACAGATCAGAGAGCAGCTAGTGGAATCAGGACTTGCAACAGTCCTCAAGTACACTGCACTCGCAATATTTCTTGTATGGACGCTTTTTCCGGTGTATTGGCTCGTCACTGCCTCGCTGAAGACGCGCGAGTCACTTCTCGCGTTCCCACCACACTGGGTCCCGACCCAACTGGCCTTCGCCAACTACATCGACCTCTTCGTCTCACGTCCAGCATTCGTTCAATTCATCTTCAACAGTGTCATTATAACTATGGTCACGACAGTTATCGCGACGCTAGTCGGTGCGTTCGCCTCTTACGGGTTTGTCACCTTCGAGTTCCCGTACAATCTGGACTTCCATCTGCCGTTTTATATCCTCTCGACGCGGTTTATGCCGCCGATCGTCACGATCATTCCATTGTTCATCATTTACCGGAACATAGGGCTCGTGAATTCGATTCACGCGCTTATCCTCACGTACGTGATGTTCAACATCCCGTTTGCCGTGTGGATGATGAAGGGATTCTTTGAGGAGATTCCAGACAGCATCGTTGAGTCTGCAATGATCGACGGACATACCCATGCCGGAGCGTTCTTGAAGATTGTCCTTCCACTGGTGAAACCAGGTCTGATTGCCTCTGCAATCTTCACCATGATTATCACGTGGAACGAATTGTTATTCGCGATTATCCTCACTCACGATGAGCGTGCGATGACTATCCCGGTCGGACTGGCGTCATTCATCACGAAGTACTCCGTCCAGTGGGTGCACATGAGCGTTGCGGCGACGATCGCACTGGTTCCAGTGCTCGTCTTCTCATTCGTCGCGCGGGATCAACTCATTCGGGGATTCAGTATGGGTGCAGTCGAAAAATGAATCGAATAGGCGAAACACTGATACCAATCAAACGTACACATAACGATAGACAATGGTTAGCGTAACGTACGAATCCGTCGAAAAGCGATACGGAGAGACCCTCGCTGTCGATAACGTCGACATCGACGTCGAAGATGGCGAATTCGCGGTATTGCTCGGCCCATCCGGGTGTGGAAAAACGACCACCCTTCGCTGTCTGGCAGGATTGACGACCCCGACTGCTGGCAGCATCTATCTTGGAGACTATGACGTCACGGACGTCCACCTGAAGAATCGGGACATTGCGATGGTGTTCCAGAACTTCGCACTTTACCCCCACATGAACGTTCAGGAGAACATTGGATATCCGCTGAAGGTCGCTGGTCAAGACGAGAAAACCCGAAACGAACGCGCCAGAGAAGTCGCCGAGATGGTCGAAATCGAAGAGCTCCTTGACCGCGATGTCGACCAACTGAGCGGGGGGCAACGACAGCGTGTCGCTCTCGCTAGAGCGATGATTCGACGTCCGTCTGTCTTCTTGATGGACGAACCGCTGGCTAGCCTTGACGCGAAGCTGAAGATTAGCATGCGGAGTCGAATCAAGGTGTTACAGCGCGAATTGGGTATCACAACGTTGTATGTCACGCACGATCAGGAGGAGGCGATGACGCTTGGTGACAAACTCATTATTATGGACGGTGGGGAGATCCAGCAGATTGGAACCCCCGACGATGTCTACCACGAACCCAACAACCAGTTCGTCGCTGGCTTCATTGGTTCGCCCTCGATGAACTTCATCGACGTTGAGTGGAGTGACGAACAAACTATTGCGCACTCCGGGGGAATAAGCGATTTCCAGGCCGAACTGGACCAAACGGTGGCCGCTCGATACGACGAGTATGATTCGTTCAGATTAGGTATTCGACCACAGTACTTCGCTGCCCACACGACGCCGACAGAAAACGCTGTTCCCGGTCGTGTACGAGTTACCGAACCACTCGGCGACGAACAACTCATCGACGTCGTCGTCGGGTTAGCGGACGGTGAGTCACTCGACATCACCGCGAAGATTCCAAACAACATCACCGTCAGTCGGAACGACGACATCTGGCTGTCGATACAAGATGCGCTAGTTCACGGATTCGATATCGAATCAGGTGACCGAATCGAAGAGGCTGATGACGCGCGGTACAGGGTTGCAGATTCGCCCTCCACCGATGGACGGCGCTCAGAGACGGTCCATGACTAATAGTTGGGTCGTCTTAAGGGCATAGATCCTCAATTATTAACGTGACAAGACATTATCACAGGACGAGACAATGGTCGAAATCGATTTCATGGCACATCAAGAGCAGTATAGCCCAAGGCAGCTATTGGACTTTGCAGAACTGGCTGAGGACGCTGGATTCGATATGGTTTGGACGTCAGATCATTTCCATCCGTGGTTCCATACGGACGCCGAGGCGGGCTTCGCGTGGTCATGGATGGGTGCAGCAGGAGAGCGTATTGACATTCCTGTCGGTACATGTGTCACACCTGCGACCGGGCACTACCATCCAGGCGTCATCGCACAAGCGTTCGCAACCCTCCAAGAGATGAACGACGACAAGGTCGTCCTCGGTCTGAGTACAGGTGAAGCAATGAATGAAACTCCGTTGGGCTTCGACTGGCCAAAATACCCTGAGCGGCGAGACAGACTCGAAGAGTCGCTCGAAATCATACGCGGTCTCTGGGAGAATGACAACTTTGTAGATTACGATGGTGACCGTTTCGAACTGGATGATGCGAAACTGTACACGAAACCCGAGACGGACCCGGAGATACATATCGCAGCGAACGGCCCCTCGACAGCAGCGCTGACCGCCGAGTACGGTGACGGTCTCATAACAGTCAAGAAGGGTTCGGAGTTCACTGATCGGATGTACCCTGCTGTGAGACGGTACACCGAGGAGGCTGGACGGGATCCAGACCAAATCGAGACAACCCTACTCGTGATTGCATCGTACGGCGAGACGTACGAAGACGCCGTCGAGAGCACTCGTCCATGGTGGGCGACGACTCAAAACGTCTTCGACCGCGCTATCGCCAACCCGCTCACTATCGAAAAAGAAGGCGACAAGGCGACTCGAGAACAAGTCGAGTCGAAATTCTTGATTGCCGATAGTGCTGAAGCGATCGTGGATCAACTCGAAGAGTACGCAGAGATGGGATTCGACAGAATCGCGGTTGCAAATACGAGCCCCGACCCGGAAGCATTCTTCGAGGTGATGGGGGACGAAGTCGTGCCGTCTCTCTAAATTCAATATCATGGTTTTTCTCCTCAGTTAGCATCGACAGACCGAATATTTATGTGAACTGCTCTCAATCTGCAAGTTAGGTATGCCCCAGCTGAATGGTGGCGAGATTATCGCCAAATATCTCGAGAAAGAAGGTGTAGAGTACCTCGTTGGAATCCCGGGCCACGGCAGTACAAACCTGCTTGATGCGTTCAACGACTCCGATGTAGAGGTAATCCAACCACGGCACGAGCAGGGTGCGACACACCTTGCAGACGGATACGCGCGAACGAGTGGAAAACCACTTGCTGTCTTCACCTCGATTGGTCCCGGTGCGACGAACACAGTGACAGGTGCGGCAACCGCCTACGTGGACTCTATCCCGATGGTCATCTTTACTGGTGCCCCACAGACACACGAGTACGGTCAGGGCATCCTCCAAGAAATCGACCGACAGAAACCGGGTGACTTCCCGAGTGTGATGGAACCGGTTACGAAGCAGAGTTTTGTCGTCGACAACGTCGAGCAACTCCCACGGGTTCTCAGACGTGCGTTCCAGATCGCCGTCACCGGTCGACCAGGCCCAGTTCACGTCGACGTCCCGATGGACGTTCAAGGAGCGGTCGCAGAAGTCGAGATTCCCAACCCCGCGACAAGTCGAACACACAGTCGTCCCGGCGGCGACCCTGAGTCGGTCTCTGAAGCCGCAGATCTCCTTGCAGAGGCAGAGCGTCCAGTCATCGTCCCGGGAGGTGGAACGATGATTTCCGGAGCCTGGAACGAGGTGCAGAAACTTGCAGAGCATCTCCAAGCCCCAATCATTCCCACGTTCCAGGGGAAAGGGATCATCCCTGAAGACCACGACCTTTTCGTTGGGTACGCGGGATGGATCGGAAGCACTGCCGGTAACGAACTCGCCAGTAATGCTGATGTTATCCTCGCTATCGGGTGTCGGTTTTCTGACCTCCACACCTCTTCGTTCGAAGCGGGCGTGAGCTTCGAGATTCCTCCGAGCAAATTGATCCACGTCGACATTGATCCGAACGAGATCGGAAAAAACTACCCAGTCAAGGTTGGTATCCAGGGCGATGCGACGGTCGTCACGAATCAAGTGTACGATGCTCTTCGTAACCGAATTGACCCTATCGAGAACGAAGATAACGATTACTACAGAGAGATTCAATCTCTGTGGGACGAGTGGCAGCAACAGGTTGAGCAACACTTGACGGATGACGTCCCGATGAGTATCTCTCGTGTTCTTGCGAGTCTCAGGGATTCCCTCGACCGAGACGGAATAGTTGTCTCGTCCGCAGGTCAGCCACAGGAGACGACGAATCCCCAGTTCCCGGTGTACGAGCCACGGACGAACATCTCGTGTGGTGGCTTCTCGACGATGGGCTTCGGAGTATCGGCTGCGATCGGTGCGAAGCTAGCGGCGCCAGACCGAGACGTCGTCGACATCGAAGGCGACGGTTCGTTCTTGATGTGCAACCAGGAAATCGCCTGTGCGGTCGAACATGATGTCGACGTCACGTATCTCGTCCTCAATAATCATGGCTGGAAATCCATTCGAAATCTCCAAGTCAACAAGTACGGGTGGGACCGTGTACTCGACACTGAATTCGATGAGGAGTCGGATGTTGACTTTATGAAGTTCGCTGACGCGTTTAACGTCGGATTTGCAGAGCGCGTTATCAAACCAGAGAATTTGGACAATGCCCTCTCAGATGCGGTTGCGTATGACGGTCCTGCACTCGTCGAAGCCATCGTCGAACCAGACAATCCTAACTCTGGAGCAATAGTTACCGGTGAATGGGATCTCGCCGACCTCGAATCGGAGGAGTGATCAGGATGGTTGTCTCGAGAACTGACCAGCACCTATTCGAGAACGCAGCGTTCCAAATCGGGTTGGGTACGTATAGTTTGACTGGAGACAAAGGGACAGAAACTATTCAGTCGGCACTTGAATACGGGTATCGACATGTCGATACGGCACGCCTCTACGAAAACGAACGAAATGTGGGTGATGCCCTCACCAGAGCAGACGTCGATCGAGAAGACGTCCTCGTGGCGACGAAGGTCGGTCACTTCGAAGAACCCGAGAAGACACCGACATACATTCAGGAAGCCGTAACAGCAAGTCTCGACCGACTTGGTGTCGATACCATCGACCTCCTGTATCACCACTGGCCACATGACGAGTCAGAGGTCGAGACGGTGTTACCAGTCTTCGACGAACTCGTTGACGAGGGTCTAGTTGCAAGCGTGGGAGTCAGTAACTATCCAATTCGGTACCTCGAGATGATACCAACGCTTATCGATGCGCCCCTCGTCGCTAACCAGGTCGAGATGCACCCATTGCTCCAGCAGCAGGAACTCTACGCGTACCTTCATGATCAAGATATTACTCTCGTCGCGTACTCTCCACTCGCGCAGGGGAAGGTGTTCGACGTCCCAGAACTCGTGAGGATCGCGGAGAAGCACGAAACCACCGCTGCGGCTGTGAGCCTCGCATGGCTTGCACAGAAGGAGGGAGTCGTCCCGATTCCCCGGTCGAGCAAGGACGCTCACATCCAACAAAACCTAGACACGCGCACGCTGTCGCTGGACGCAGAAGACTTCGAGACCATCGAATCTCTGAATAAGAATGAGCGACTCGAAGACCCATCGTGGATGGACTGGTAATTAGACAGGTCGTTGACCCCGCGCTTTGGCGATTCCCCCTTGAAGTACCCGCTTGACATCCCTTGCAGCCTTCCGTCGTCGTTCTTCGTCTGCTTGTTTCGAGTACCAGGCTACGCGGGGGGTAAGAATTACGTTATCTAAACTGCAAAGTGGACTATCGAACATTAATTCATCAGACTGGTCGGCAGGTTCGTACTGGAACACGTCTAGTCCCGTATCCCCGACTTCGCCACGCTTGAGTGCTTCTGAAAGCGTTTCCTCATCGACGAGCTCTCCACGAGCGACGTTCAAGAGTACTGCGTTAGACCGGAATCGACCGAATGAATTTGTATCGATTAGATTTGTTGTCTCTTCGGTTAGGGGTGTATGGAGTGAGACGACCGCTGCTTTTTCGATGAGATCTTCGAACGTCGTCTTCGAGACGCCAACGGATTCCATTTCTTCAGTATCCACTTACCTGTCTGCGGTGGCAACGTCCATTCCGAACGCCTGAGTTCTGGTTGCAACGCGGCGTGCGATGGTTCTAAACCTAACTAGACCAAGTGTACTTCCACGCAAACGCGAGATGTTCTCTGTCGAAAGTTTCCAGTCCCACAGCCCATCATGCAAGCCGTCGTTGTAATCGACGACTCATCGCTTCGTCGCAAGCATGAGTGCCATGGTGCGGTCGGCGACATCATTCTGACAGTACTCGGATGTATGGACGACGTGGATGCCGTATTCTGCAGCATATGCACTGTTGACAGCGTCTAGTCCGATCCCAAAGCGAGCAATCACGGTACAGTTTTTGAGTCGGTCGATTGCATCACTTGAATACGGAATCGCCAATAGTCGATCGATGACGATGTGCACGTCACCCAGTTGTTCTTCGAACTCGAATTCACTGTCGATGTCGACGGGGAGTAAGTCGACGTCTGTCCCTTGAAATACCGATTTTTCGACAGAGAGGTCGAATGTACTTCCGCGGTGATACCGACGACAGGAGAACTAGTACTACTATTTGACATTTTTCAGACCTCGATGAGTACTTTCCCGTCCACTCGTTTCGATGCCTGTTCGATAGCTGTGTCGGCTTCTTCGAGGTCGAAGATCGACGTGACGAGCGGGAGATTGTCAAGTTTTCCCGCAGCCATTAACCGGATTACACCAGTAAAGATTCGGTCCCCTGTGTGACCTTCTGCACCGTAAACCTGGGCTGCATTCGCCTGATATTGTCTAAGGTCGACTGATGCTGGCTCCCCTGCATTGCTGATATGGACGACGTTTGCAGTCTCAGCAAGCGTCTCATCGATTGCGGGGTAGGTCTGGGCGACGGCACCTGCCGTCTCTACGTGAACGTCGACCCCCATCCCGTCCGTCACCTGTGCAACTGCCTGTGTAGGGTCGGTCTCGACCGGGTTGAACACGTATTCGAATCCGAGTTCACGAGCGAGGTCACGCCGTTCATCGGAGGGTTCGAATGCGATGACAGCACCCGCTCCTGCCGCACGGGCGACATTCATTCCGGTGAGGCCAATCGGTCCGACACCGTGGAAGGCATAGTAGTCACCGGGCCGGATTCCTTCAGCACGGCCAAACAAACCGTTATAGGTAATAGTGGTCGGTTCGATGGTCGCAGCGGCCTTCAAGATGTCATCTTTTGATTTGTACGCTTTTTCAAGGGGCGACACGTCCCACAACAATATCTCTGGCACCGCGACGTACTCTGCAAACGCACCAGGAATGGTGAATCCCAGTTGCTCGAAGTTCTCACAGTGTCCGTTGAATCCGTTTCGACACATGTGACACCGGCCACAATATGAAGTTACCTCGGACGTGACGAGGTCACCTTTTGAGAAGGACTGAACATCTTCTCCCGTCTCGACGACCTCCCCCGAGAACTCGTGACCGATGACGTTTGGGAGATTTACGTATGCAGAGTAATGCATGTACCTGTCGCCGTCAGCATGCGTCATCGAGATGTCGCTCCCACAGACACCGGTATATCGAACTTTCACCAGTACTTCGTCTGATTCGGGTGTCGGCTTCTCTCTGTTTTCGATGTGAAGGGCTGGGTGCTTCCACGTCTGTGACCCGTTGTTTGATTTGTGCGTATCTGCCTCTGTCTCTGAACATTCGTACTCAGGACGTGGGTCCCACTCGCCGTCGAGAATTACAGCTTTCATTGTGATGTATGCAACAGAGTCCCATAGTGGTATAATTGTTACTGTCGCTTCAAGGATGTCCGATGAAAACATTTTCACCAAACTCAACGCCCCGGTTAGAACAGCTGCCACCCGCCGTCGACGTAGACTATCTCACCAGTGATGTAATCTGCCTTGTCAGTGGCAAAGAAGAGCGCCGTTCCCGCGATATCAGATGGTCGTTCTGCGCGACCGAGTGGGACCGGCTTCATCAGACCTTCATCTTTAACCGTCTGTATCTTTTCTCTATCAACGAAATCCGCCAAATGCACCGCAAGGCGGTTGGTTAATTACTTGTCCGTGTTGCCGAGACGGATGCATATTATCGGGCTGGAATCGTCGCGATCGATACGACAGAGTATGAGCCATTCACTGGAGACCGCACAGGGCATGAAGAGGAGATCATCGGGACGAAAAACGGTGAGTACGCCTACCAGTGGGCGACGATCCAACTCGTCGGCAATGCATTACCGATTGTCTTAGAAGCTCGGCCGGTTCGGAAAGGCAATTCTCGGGTGGAGATCGTCCAAGATCTCCTGCCGAATATCCAGACTATACAGATAGTAACTACCGCCGTGGATACCGTCGTTCCGCTCATCGTGCTTGATGAATCCTTTCAGTCGAAGCTGACTGATACGGTCATGAATCGTTCGGTTAGAGACGATATCCGTGTCGATAAGATTTACAACGAGTTGGTACCGTTCGTAGATATCCGACCGTTTGCATGGTGTTTTGCCTTCTGCCTCGGGCTGGAGTAAACTGAATAACGTCAGTTGGCTTTGCGTCGGAGGGATTCGAGTTCGTCCTGCACTTTTCCCTTCTCGATGAAATCTCGAGCCTCGCGAACGTAGCTTTCGCCAACCTCTGAATCGTCTCTCGTTCACGCCAAATCTCCCGCTTTGTATAGCAACTTCAGTGCTTGTCGTGCACTCCCCGATTCTTCCGCCGAGAACGCCGAACACAATGGAATCGTATCACCGTCTAAAATACCATCACGAAATGCTTTTTCTGCACGCTGCTTGAGGATATTCCGAAGTTGGTTCGCATCATATGGCGGGAAGTGGATCTCTTCATCGCACAGGCTGTCCTTCACACGCGCATTCAATATCACGAAACGTGAAATCATTCGAAATCCCGACAACACCGACTAACGTATCCTCAACACTCTCATTATCGTTCGCTCGTGGCAGTTCGTAGAGGATATCATCGTCACTGCCGATCGAATCAATCTCGTCTAGAACGACTAGCAAGTGGGTTGCATCTAAGTCGTTGATGTGATTCCACAGCATTTGGTACACTTGACTGGCGGCATACCCTGTTGATGGAATTTTCTCAGATGTATCTCGGAATTGGTTCACGAGATCAACCGAGACCTGATAACTGCTGGACGCAGATTTGCAGTTCAAGTTAACCACCTTGATATTGAGATCGTCATAGTTCTCTTGGTCGGATAGCAATTGGTTCAATACGAGTCGTGTTGCGAGAGTCTTCCCGACGCCAGTCTGCCCGTATAAGAAGATATTTTTCGGCGGGGCAGCGTTGATGACGGGACGAAGTGCTTCTTGGTACTCGGACAATTCCTCGTCACGCTCGACCAGTTCTTCAGGACGGTAGTTATCACGGAGAACGGCTTCGTTGACGAAGATTGGGTCATCCCGCGTGAATTCCTTCAACCCCATTGGTTCTGATTTGATACTATGACAGAACAGTATATAAAACCCGGCGTTCACGAGCATCATGAGCTTCACCAGCTTCACGAGCCACTACTCTATTTAAATACAGTCCCTCTCCGATTTTCACGAGAAGGTCTCCAAAAACCACTGGGGTGCTACTACAGGAATCTGTTACCCTCGATTTTGGTTGGAGACGATTCGAGGAGTAGCCATAGAAAGAGTATTGGAAAAGGAAAGATTTAAGCATTTATTTGTTATACTAGTCCGTAGTAGATCTAGTCTAACGGAGGATGGACTAACGAAACAAGTGTTTTCAGCACCATCGGACATTCTCAAGGGAGAGCTCGTGAAAAGTGGTGTGTGGGTGTCCAGACAATCATGCTAGAATGTGGCATGGGCTCGTGAAATCCGGAGTGTCAGACACGCTGCTGTCTGCTACATTTACCATATACACCGGTATGATTCACGTTAGGACACTATACTAACGTTGAACTACCAACCTGATCTGACCAGTATTTTGGAATGATAGTAGTGATTTACCGCTTCGAGGAGCTATTCAGCTGAAGAATTAGCTACCGTGAAGTTGCCTAATCTGGTTCACAACTGCGGCTGTCCACTCGTCTACTTCATGCTGTAGCCACTCCGTAGTTTCTGCGAGTGGTTGCGTTATATGAAGATATTTGACGCCCCCACTAGAGATGGTGTATGATACCGCGTCACTAATTCTTGGTCATAGAGCGGTTGCAGTTGCTTCCCGATCGTGCTCTGATCACGGTCGAGACGTTCGGCGATTTCGGCTCTTGTGCTGTGTGGATGATCGAGTACAGTCAGATATACATGGAATGCTGCTTTATGGACTCCACAGACCGTGGCCATCGTCGTCGTGAGTTCCAAATCAGTCTGAGTGATCGGGTCTGTGTGTCCACGAGGGCGCGGGACCGTATAATCGCTCGTCAGTATCGTCAGCGTACGGCATTCTCTCGGGCGCTTCGAGGAGTTCGAGATACAATCCCCAGTTCACTCGACAAAATATGTAGGTCAAGCCCTCCGTTGGTCCGTCGTCATTTGTTTGCGGGCCATCAAGCATCGTAACGTCGTCTCGGTCAGCCAATCCATCTATTGCCACATCGATATCCTCTACCTGGAGGCCGAGATGCGTCGCGCCGATGTCGGCGTTGTTCGGTGGCGTATCGTCCTGGTCGGGAGCATCCCACTCGAACAGCTCAAGATTCATTGTTGGGCCGCATCGCAACATTGCAAGCGAGGCTGTCGCGTCAGGATGCACATCCAATCGTCGCTCCATTGAATCACCATCGGAATCTCCGAACGGCCCTTTCCGATAGAGCAAGTCACACCCGATGGCATCAACAAAGAAGTTAACTGCCTCATCGAGATCGGGAACGGTGATTCCAACGTGATGGACGTTTTGTACCGTCAACGGATGGTCGTTTGTCATAGTATGTGTCTCAGATGGTGGAGAGTATCGGTTACTTTTGAAGGAGAACGATCCCGTCACCGACTGCATTCACTGGCTCTGCGAGGAGGACATCGAAGCCAACGCTTTGGGCATGGTCAACGAGCCATTTTCTACTAATCAAGTATTCGTCATCACGAGTGAGGACATTATCACCGGCTTCTAACTCATGCTCTCGGGAGAACTCGCCGTCCTCCTGGGCGTGTTCGATGGCAGCCGGGTCGATACCGTCGAGTGCGGATCAAAACGTGGACGCAAACGCCTCGACGCCCCGATTTGCCCACCGTATCTGAGTCTCGCGGTTGGCCGCTGTATCACGAGCGTCGTTCTTCAAGAACGTCTCAGCGATGCAAATATGACCGCCCTCAGGTAAGGCCGTAAAGCAATCTTCGAGAAAGTCAACTTTCTGGTCGAGTGGATCGGGGATGTGGTGGAAGGAATACAACAGCACCACCATTTCCGGGAGTGAGGTGACTGTTTTCACGTACTCGGTCATATCGGCTGTTTCAAACGATAGGTTTGACACCCCGAGTTTTTTCGCGTTATTCCGTGAAACCTCGGTGACTGTCGCTCGATTATCGATTCCGAGTATCTCTGTTGTTGGCATTTCTTCAGCCAATCGGACAGAGGTTTGCCCTGTTCCAGATCCCATTTCGATCATACGAAATCGAGGAGAATACCTGCCCCTTGAGGGTCAGGATGAATCCGACACTACTCTACACCAACCACCGTTCGATTGCCCGGCATGATATTCTACGTTCTAATCCAAACTTTCACAACACGACGCTCCATAACCTGTTATGAAGACGTTTCACGAATGCATATTCATCGTACTTACCGTGCGAAAATCCGCAACCACTCACAAGTGGAGCGGATGCTCGACCTGCACGGATGGAGTGCATCGAAACTGTGGAACGTTGCGAACTATCACTCCCGCCAAGTGTGGGATGACACGGGCGAGATTCTCGATGATTCTGACTTGAAACGCGAGTTGAAGACTCATACAACCTACAAAGGACTCCATTCACAGTCCAGTCAGCGCGTTCTGGAGGAACTCGCTGAAGCCTTCAACTCGTGGTACGGTAAACGCAAGAACGACTCTCGTGCGAATCCGCCCGGCTACCGCAAGAAAAACTACTACGACAACGCTGGAAACCGCGTCCACCAAGAACACCCGCGTTCCACCGTAACGTGGAAACAGAAAGGTATCCGTCACGACACCAAGCACAACCACGTCAGGCTCTCGAAAGGCGCGAACCACAAAGACCACCCGAGAGACTGGGACTACATCCTTGTTGAATATGAGACACGTCCCGAAGTCACGGTTGAAAACCTACAACAGGTTCGGGCCGTCTACAGCAAGTCGAAGGAGCGTTGGGAACTTCACCTCGTGTGCAAACACGAAGTCGAGATCCCCGACTCTCCCGGTAATGAGACTGCTGGCATCGACCTCGGCATCTGTAACTTCGCGGCGGTTGCGTACAGCACCGAGGAAGCCGACTTGTACCCCGGCAACCAACTGAAACAGGACGGATACTACTTTCCGAAAGAAATCGCTAAATGCGACGATTCAGGCGGTTCTGAGGCCACCA
Organism: Haladaptatus pallidirubidus; assembly: GCF_020700235.1. Taxonomy (GTDB): domain Archaea; phylum Halobacteriota; class Halobacteria; order Halobacteriales; family Haladaptataceae; genus Haladaptatus; species Haladaptatus pallidirubidus. Next base: position 419,025 of record NZ_CP085302.1, read on the forward strand.
GACTTCACCAGAAATGGTCGGAGCGCCGAACCCACTTCTTCCACAGCCTCACCAAACACATCGTAGAGAAGTGTATCGAGCGTGGCGTGGGCCGCATCAACATCGGGAAGCTCGCGGGTGTCCGTGAGGATGAGAACGGCGACTCGAAGAACTGGGGTCGCCACGGAAACCTTGACCTGCATGGATGGGCGTTCGACCGTCTCACCAGCATCCTCACGTACAAGGCGAAAGTCAAGGGTATCGAGGTCGTGGAAGTGTCTGAGCGCGACACCAGTAAGACGTGTTGCGTGTGCGGTAGGGAAGATGATAGTCAGCGTGTTGAACGTGGCCTGTACGTGTGCGAGGATTGTGATGCGGCGTTTAACGCGGACGTGAACGGAGCGGAGAACATCCGCCTCAACATCAACGAAACAGAAAGTAACTCCGAGTCTGCGCCCGATTCGGGTGAAGATAGGAGTACCGGCTGGTTGGCACAGCCCGGAGTCTACCTTCACGACTTGTCCTACGGATTCTCACCGAGGGAACAAGTGGTGGACTGCAAACCCTAATCTCCCAACGCTCGGGATTCCCGCATCTTCAGACGTGGGAGGATGTCAATTCTTGCTCAGTGGACAAAATTGTCCGCCTGAGTGACTCTGAGACGGGTCAGCGTGCGACGTATGCACGATGACACACCACACGCAATATCTACAATACGACGACATTGAGGCCAAAACTAACCAGCAGTGCATCACGCCGGACGATTTGAAAACGAACGGCGTTATTTTTCTCCGTCGTCATCCCCACGAAGGTGTCGGCAGCCGTGAGAAGGACATGCTGTACCATAAAACCACACGAGGGCGTCGGCTTTCCGACGCCCTAAGCCGGGTCCATGGACCCGGCTACCCTGATACTACTAGTACTGTACTCACACTAGTGAGTGTGAGTGAGGGGGCTGCTCCCACTGGCCAGTGGGAGCAGCCCCCTTCATGAGGTGGTTTTGATGAATGGCACGGGACACATCGATTTGTTTGTGTTCAAACGAGCAATCGAAAGAGTCCACGAATACATTCAAAACAGATACGACGTAGGAACGTCTGAGTCGGACTATTACGTACGTATCGTGGTCGAAAATGCGATTGAAGAGTGGTGCGACGAAGATCCGAACGCGGAGATTGAAGATCTCATCCACAATGCTATGGACGCACTCGGTGGCGACGACAGCGAAGAAAAAGATCGTTTGTTTTCGAACCTGTCGGTGGCGCCCGACGAGAAGACGCGCCTCGATCGCGACGTGCGAGAATCAATTGAGACCCTGTTTAACGAGGATTATGCGAAACGTGCGCCTGAGACAGACACGAAAGGCGAGTATCTCTCGCGTATTCTTTTAGAGTTCGTTACCGACGGTCGGCGTGATCGTTTGCGGCGGAAGATGAATCAGATCGATCTGTTCGCGCGGTGTGAGAGTGGTGATGCGAGTTCGGTCGAGCAAAAGGTGGCTAGTATCCGTTCGGAGCTTTCGGATAAATTCGATAATGGGTATCCGGCACAGCGTGACGACCTCGTTGCGGCCGTGAAAATGCAGCCACAAACGAAGACGAAAAAGACCCGTGAGAAGTTAGTCCGGAGAGTCCTCGATCATGACACGGTTGAGTATGTGGAGAGTCCGACGACAAAGGACGTGTTCATGCCGCGTGAACAGGCTATCCAGGGGATGGAAAACCTTGGGCTGCCCGGCATCTTAGATGGACCGAAGTATGACCGTCTTCAGGCAGGGTACGAGTTCGCGGACCTCTCAAAGGATGACAAAATAGAGGGAATCAAAGTCGCACTCGTGCGGCTCGCGATGCACGCTGATTTGGGTGGGACATTTCGTCTGACCGCAGAACAGATTCGACAGCGTGTCTTTGGTATTGCCGAGTCTGTGCGCGTCGATACGATTCGTCGGTACATGAACGAAATAACCGATGAAGAAGGGTTCACAGAAACTCAGACGGAAGAGAATAGTACGAAAGCCGTTCGGGTACACGTTCCAACGATCATCAAAACAGATGTCGATCTTCTCGAGAAGGCCAATCTCGCGAAGGAATATGATTACGAAGACGCACCGGATACGGGATTAGTTGTGAACATTTCGTCTCTGTTCGACGCCGAGAACGGTGAGAGTAACACCGAGAGCAAGTCTCTCTCTGATGAGCCCCATCCATCGGAACAGTCCGATGACAGGCAGAGTGCGGTGCGTGAGGTAGATGCACGCTTTGATGAACTCATGCAGGGAGTCTCGGTAGACTGTAGTTAAATGGAACCCCCGAAGGGTTATTGGCCAAGAAGCCGTGCCAGCGGGCCGCGAGAGTCGCTCTCACCGGATTCTTCGGGTCACAATGCAGTTTCCTCCCGTGCCTTGTTTGCGTACTTCTGTGCTCCCTGCGCTTCGGAGAGACGTGCATTTAGGGTTTGTTTGTCAGCTTGGAGTTCTTCGATCCGCTCATCTTAATAACTCTCTCTAGAGGGTTATTAAAAACAACCAGAACGGCGGGTTTTCCGGGGGACTGTCCACACTTTTCCGCAGCAATTCCCGCCAAGCAGATTCTCCGCGCTTCTAGTACCACTCGCCAGCCGTCGAAGAGTGGTAGGTTACTTGAGTTCGATTAGAGGAGAACGTGAAATATATTTAGAACAGACGTGAGAAGAGGTGAACGATGAGTGTTGACTGAGACTACGTCGCTCGGAGGTGACCAGTAGAGGGTTCGTAGACCTCGCCATTCTGTTTCAATTCATCGACTTTTGCGTTTATCTGGCGCTTGGATAAACCGAGATCGCCCGTAACTGCGTAGATAAGTGCTTCTGGGATTCCATCTGGAGTCACATTATCAAACTCCCTAATCAACTCTATCAAATCATCAGTAGCGACTGTGGTCTTCTCGTCGGTCACTATCTCGGTGGCTTCGTGGTCTGTATATGTTGCGTGTTCGGCCATGAACACTTCCACTTCGGATTCCGAACTGAACTCCCACGTCTCCGCACACTCATCACAAAATACGCTCCATTGCGTACGCTCGGCGAGATTGACGGCAAGATCGGCGCGTTCCCATTCCGGTTCGTGGCTAGTATGTTCTCGATGCTTGCTGTAAAAGAGTGAGGCGGCAGATACATCCTCAAATTCTCCATCCATATCACACTCAGGACAATTAATTACGAACGCTGGCTCACTGTTTTCCGACATGTGACTATCCTATCCCGGTTTCGGTATAATTGTTCTTTTTGTCGTTTGATTGGAATTAGTGGACGGTTATCGTCCGAGGAGACGAGCGAGAAAACCGCGTGAGTCATCGTCTTGGCCGTCTGAGGAGTTGCGAACTTTCAATTTCCCTTGAGCCTCATTATATCGCGCCTTTGCACTGTCTCGCTCCTCACGCACTCGCTTAAGATCACGCTCCAACTGGTCAACCCGCGCCTCTAACCGAATCTTCTCCTCACGATCCTCACGAAGCGCGTCGATGCGGTCGCGGAGTTCCGAGACCTCCTGCTCGTGTTCCGTCTCTAGTTCGTTCACCTTCTGTTCGTGTTCTGCTTGAAGTTCACGGACCTTCTCCTCCAATCGATTCACCTCCTGCTCGTGTTCGGCTTTTAGTTCACTTAGCTTCTGTTCGTGTTGTGACTCCAATTCATTTACCTTCTGTTCGTGTTCTCTCCGAAGGCTGTCTAATTGCTCCTCGTAGCTGTCTCGGATTTTTTTGCCTTCGTTTCGTGATTCAACCACATCACGGAGGTATTCTGTTCGTGTTGTATCTGACTCCTCTGCCTCTTCTTCAACGGATGCAAGGACATCCTCAGCGAGACGGAGCGTGATCTGATCCATGTCACAGAGAACACGCACGACCTGCATCAAAGCGCGTCAGACATGTGACAGCTGATGAGAAGAACACATCCGCTTCGAGCCGAGATGATCGACGATCAACGGAGGTTCGTTAGTAGATTATTCTAATCTGATCATGTGGTGGTGTCGCCAGAAGTTGAGACTACTGTTCTCAATGCATAGAGAACCGGTTTGGTATCGAATTGTTGATACAAACCACTATGATTTGTACAAGTGCTGGCCTCCCGCTTATTGCGAGCCGGCAATTAAACCATGTCCATATAGACTCCAAAATATTGGACTAGGTTCGACATTTATAGAAACTACAAACATTTATCTATGTGATGTGATTTTTATAGAACGATGTCCAGTGACTTCCCACTTCCGGACGATTTACCAGTACCGGATGACGACGGAGCGGCCGACCATCTCCAGGGGATGGAGATGCCCAACGTATCCCTCCCAGCGACCGACAGCACGACGATTAACCTCCAAGAACTGCCTCCTCGAACGGTTATCTACATTTATCCACTGACCGGGCGGCCAGACAAGGACGTGATCCCAGACGGGTGGGAAGACGTCCCGGGTGCCCGTGGCTGTACTCCTGAGTCATGCGGGTTTCGCAGTCATTACGATGCACTTCGAGATAATGGAGTTGGGGAGGTATTCGGACTGTCTACGCAGTCAAGTAAGTACCAACGTGAAGCTCATGACCGTCTGAACCTCCCCTTCGAGATGCTGAGCGATGCCGAGTGGAAGCTGACAAACGAACTTGACTTGCCGATGTTCACAATCGAGGGAGACGAGTATCTGAAGCGATTGACACTGGTGATCTCTGATGGACGTATTGAACACGTCTTCTATCCGATTTTCCCACCAGACGAACATGCGAACGAAGTGCTAGAGTGGGTAACGGATAATCCCCGCTAAGAGGCCAGTAGAACTGTTGCTTCCGTTTAGCCAACCGATTCAAACCGATAGCAATCTTAGGCTCCCAACAGAGCCTCGGTTTACTATTTGGGTGGGTCTGCGTCGTCACCGAAGCCACTCCCGTACGTTTCGAGCACTTCTGTAACGGTGACCTCGTACGCGTCGTACCACTCAGTCCACCGCTGTTTCGCCCGTTTGTGGTCTGAATCCACTCCAAATGACTCGAGCGCACCCAGTGACTCCCAGTAATACACAACGAGAATCTCCTCACTTTCCGGGGCGTTCCACGTGCGTTTACCGAGATATCCATCTGTATCTTCAGCAGCCGCTTGTATCGCGTCGTTCAACTTCTGAAACTCCTCATCGTACTCTCCCGGGTCAAGGCGGAACGTAACAAGATACATCACTACTTATTCTCACCCACGCCGATAAGATGATTCCCTTCCGTGGACACACACTTTCGCCATTGGATATTCGCTGACCTACCGTCCTTCTCGCGTTTTCGTCTCTGGCCAGTCTCGCCTGGAACCCCACAACTATCCAGTGCTTCAGAGAATACTCTTATGGACAACCCAACCATATCGAAGGCCTGTACCACCCTCCGAGTGAATCCTGTGGTGAATTGCCTATGACACAACACAATAACCAGTCAATCGAGAACCGATTCGCAACCATTGCTGTCGGCGCCGCTGAGTCTGAGAAGCGCCCCCACAGAGGTGACACGAACGACGTCGTCCCGCCAATCAACCTCTCGACCACGTTCGAGTGGGGTAGCGGGGACAATGCCAACGAACACGACTACTCACGTGAGAGCAACCCGACACGGGCGGCCCTCGAAGAGCAATTAGCTCGCCTCGAAGGCGGCGAACATGCATTGGCGTTCGCCTCAGGGATGGCCGCTACTTCGACGACGATACTGTCGCTGGTCCCGCCGGGTGGCCACCTCGTCTCCTCGGACTCCATCTATAGCGGCACCGAAAAACTGCTCACGGAACTCGCTGCCGGACACCTTAACGTTGATGTAGACTTCGTTGATGCTCGCGACCCCGAAAACGTTGCGGCAGCAGTCGATTCAGAGACCGACTTGATTTGGGCAGAGACACCGACCAACCCGCTGATACGGCTGTGTGACATTCAGGCGATCGCTGATATCGCCGATGATCACGGCATCCCGTTCGGAGTTGACAGTACTTTTGCGAGTCCGTATTTCCAAGCACCGCTCGAGCTAGGTGCCGACATTGTCGTCCACAGCACCACCAAGTACCTCAACGGACATTCCGACTCGATCGGCGGTGCTATCATCACCAACGACGAAGTGGCCTTTGAGCAGTTAGCGTTCGCGCAGCGGGTCGGACTTGGAAATATGCTCTCGCCGTTTGACTGCTATCTGGTCGCGCGAGGGGTGAAGACGCTGCCGGCGCGGATGGACCACCACGAGGCCAACGCGATGGCGGTTGCGCAGTTCCTCGAGAGCCACGATCGGGTGGCGCGTGTCTATTATCCGGGGCTGGAGAGTCACCCACAACACAACCTTGCGAGTGAGCAGATGTCGGGGTACAGCGGGATGTTATCGTTCGAGTTTGACGGGACGCTCGTCGAGCTTGAAGCATTTATTGAGGGGCTCGAGGTGTTTACACCGGGGGCGAGTCTTGGTGGAACAGAGAGTTTGATTGAGGTGCCGTCATTGATGATTCCCGACGAAATTGGCCATGGGGAGGCAACGGCGGAAATTCCGGAGACGCTGGTCCGGGTGTCGGTTGGCCTCGAAGACGCCGATGACCTTTGTGAGGACCTCCGGACAGCGCTGCCGTAGGCGCGCATTCTCTTTTCTACTCAACTATCCCGATCCGCAAGGGAGTCGATCGTCTACTGGTCGTGGCAGCCGTGAAGCGGGAATACGAATCGTTTTCACCCGAAAAAGTACGGATTACTCAAGCGGTTCGATGATGTCTCCGGGACGAATTATCCCATTGTCAAGAATATCCGCTCGGAGTCCTCCACGGTGTGTGAGTGCCTGCAATACGCCATCGTGAGTGATGCGCTGAAGATGATTACATGGTTCACACAAGCGATCCCCTCGACAGATGGCCTCACCGATACGGAATCGTTGCCCAACGAGATGATTGAGCGCCACATCCCGAGTCTCGATGTTCCGTCGGTGTTCTCCTGGTGCGAGTTCGATTCCCGCTTCACGTTCGATTGCTGTAACAGCCTCCTGCTCGATCAACGTAAGGTCGTATCCATCGTGTCGTGCCTCATCTGGCTCCCAGTCGACGAAAGTTCCCGTTTCAATCTCGCTAAAGTAGCGATCACCTCGGAGACCTTTCTTGGCAATTGCTTCAACGTTGGTCTGTTCTTCCATCTCAACTTCGGCTTCAGGTGCAGTAAAAATCCGTTCGACGGTGCCACTTCCGGTCATGTGTGCTATGCTGTTTGACAAGAATATAAGCGTACGGGTGGAGGTATTGTTGGCCAGGTAAATGGCAACAAGTCACTTTACTGGTGTTGGTGGACGTATTCTGGATCTCTCAATAAACACACAACAAGATGCGATAAAATTGACAATGATTATTCTCTTGTCCTCCAAGTTTTTAGCCATGTCATGGACGTATCTCCTCATCGCTGCCATCTTTGAGGTTGGCTGGGCGGTCGGTCTTGAGTACACTGAAGGGTTCACTCGCCCTGTTCCGAGTGTATTGACTATTCTCGCGATGATTATCAGTATGGGACTGCTTGCACAAGCGGTCAAAACGCTCCCGATTGGAACGTCCTATGCTGTTTGGACGGGCATCGGAGCGGTTGGGACTGCCATCGCCGGGATTCTCCTCTTCGGAGAGCCACGAAATGTGGCCCGGTTTCTCTTCATTGGGTTCATTATCACTGGTGTTGCCGGACTGAAACTCACTGGCGGTCACTGACCAGTTCAGCTACTTTCAGTACTGGAGGCAGCTTCCCATTGGGGTTGCCATTGATTCTGGACGAACTGGACGATGTTCTCATTGGTCACTTGGACCGTCCCAAGAATCGAATTTTGGTCAAATGGATTCGCGACGTATACACAGATATTTTCCATATCTATAGCATCATAGGTATTGTAAAGCGTGGTGGTCGTCCGAAGCTCAAAGTTTTCGTGCGCATTGAGCAGCTGGTCTAGTTCTGCAACGAGTGAGGGAGGCATTTCCTCAGCAAGTTGGTTCGTAAATAGAAACCGAACGCTGACACCACGTTCGAGCGTATCGGCGAGGCGGTCAATCGTCTGTGTATATACTTCCTCGAAGCCGAAGAGTCCACCAGCGGTCGTGGTTGCGGTGATTATGAGGCTATTGGTAGCGGCATCCAATCGATCAGCCAATAGCTCTGCAATTTCATCCTGACCAACGGTCGCAGGCCAGAAATGACCTTCTACCGGAGCGATGGTTTCCAATTCGGTAAGAACTTCTGCTGCGACCGTTTCGTACTGCGTTTGTTGTCGGTGAAGATCACGGCGACGAGCCGTGAGCAAGCGGTCAACAGTGCGGTCAGGTTCGACAGCAACGTATGTTCGTGGGTGGCGGTCTGGTTGCCGACGGATAACGTTCTGTGACTCAAGACTGGAAAGAACGTCATAAATCCGGCCCATCGGGACCTCACTTGCCTCTGAGACTTCTTCTGCGGTACCAGATCTGAGCGTCAACAGCCCTCGATATGCTTTTTCCTCATAACTTGAGAGTCCGAGATCACGAAGTGAAGTCATATCCTGTTCTCGATTCTACGATGTGATAAACTCTGATATTATGGGCCGGATTTTGATATCGCGGCATATAATTTATCAACAGCTGGGTGGCTGATTCTGGCAGATAGAGCGGTTCTATCGGGGAATTACACTGGAAGTAGTGGTGTGTGGTGTACTTCCTAATATTCTATAATAGGAAGTAGAGTACCCCCGGGACCCCCGAATCGATCTGTGCGGAGTACGTGGTGCGGATCTTTCATATGGGGGAGTAGGAGCGCGGTTTTAGCGTTTTCTCAGGGTTGCTTACCCAGTTTATCTCTATAGCATATAAAGGATCGGCACCGAATCGCTCGAAAACGTCGGAGTGCAGTGGTGGTAGCTGGAAATCAGCAATCATCGTTAAGATGTGGAACGTTGTCGTATAGCATTGGGAAAGGGAGAATGAGCAACCAAGAATGACTCTCACGGCGAAAAGTACTCAGAACACTCGGTGGAGCCAGTGCAGGAGTGGTCGGACTAACTGCAGCAACTGGAACTACTTCAGCACAATCGATAACGGGCTCGGTTTCTCCAACTGAAGTTCAGGTTGGGGAGACCGTTACAGGGACTATCAACTATCCCCACCCAGATACTATTCGTGTTGAAATTATATGGGGTGACGGAACCATAGACGGAGCAGGTGGAGATAGTGCAACTTTCACCCACTCCTACAGTTCACCTGGTACGTATACTGTTGTTGGTCGTGCTTTGGGTCGGGAGATTCGTGTCGAAAAAGTCCTCGGTACAGTAACGGTCACACCGGGCCGAAGTGGTGATGCCCCGGGCCAGAACAGGGTCGAAGTCTGCCACAGGGGAAGAACAATAGAAGTTCCATCGACAACTCTGGATCAACATCTGGCGCATGGGGACACAGAAGGTCCGTGCCCAGAGGAGTAAGTCTCGTTTTATAACTGCTACATTCACGCTCTATATCCGTCGGTAAAATCATGCCGCTACCGGCCACTGACGACACCAGACGGCAAAAGCAAGGAACCGGCATTTGATTACAATATTGCGTTTTCGAGGCTTCACGACGAATTGCGGCAAGAATCACAGTGCTCGCAATCGCGGTTAGATCGCCATATCTTGAATCATCGCCATGCGATCATCGATAATCGCCATGTGGTTCTCATTGATACTCTCGTCTGAAAGTGGAAAGTCTACCAATTCAGTACTACTGTAATATGAGCAATTCCCGCCGACCGCGACCGCAATCCAGCCAGCGCGCGGCACGCTACGCGTCTGGGAGCACAAAAAGGCTGTTAGTTACTTCGTCAGTATTGATCGATTAGCTGATCGTCGTCCCATCAACGAGAGACACCCACGCCGATGCGCTCCCATCGTAGAACGCAGGACCGACCGTGTTTGAGTTGGTTCCATCGTGATAGGCTTCGTTTCCTGCTTCGGCTTTGAGCCCTCGCACGTCCACAGGGCTCTCTGGAGTGTTGTCGTAGATGTAGTCCGCGACTAGATGGGCGTCATACCACTCCTCCCCGCCAACACCCTTGATGTAATTACCCCGAATTTCCACATCCGTGTAAGTCCCCGCTGTAGATTCTGTCACAAACACACCTCGCTGATGCTTGGGGGAATCTGAAGCGGAGACAATATTATTGTCGCAGAGGCGGAGTCGCTTCAAGGACTTCCCGTCGATGGGGATGAACACACCAGAATGAAAGTTACCATCTCTCTGATTGTTGTTCTTGATGAGATTGTCGTGGAGGTACACGTCGGTCAGCGAGTCGAAATTCGTCCGAAGTTCAATCCCCGAATTGTATCCTTTTTTTACCGAACAATTGGCAAACTCGACAACACTCGCTCCATTGATAATAACGTTTGATTCCCCGTCAGCCACCCCATTTCCAACAATAGCGCAGTCTTTCACTGAAACATCTTCGGAGAATCTCCCGTCGATGAACACCCCTGCACCTCCATTATCTGCGATCAAACAATCAGACACGGAGAATCGACGAGAGCGGAACTGTGTGCCATCAACTGTTTGGTCTTGGTCGGCGCGGATTTCGATGCCCCGATGGCTACCGTTGATGATCTGACATCCGTCAATTGTGATATCTCGGATGTCGGTTTTGTTGGTGAATGTGCTAATATTCGTCGCTTGTCTCTCACCGTCAAGGATGCAATTCGATATTGTAACGTTCTGAGCCCCGTGAATGTGGATATTATGCTCGTTACTGTCTTGGAAATGGCAATTGACAACTTCGATGTTGTGCGTGACAGACGGGTCTTGTTTACTGGTTAGCTCAAGTCCGTCACCCGTTGCGTTGAACGACCAGAGGTTCGAGAACTTGTGGTCCGTCCCGATAGCTTCGATATTGTGCATATCGGAGAGGTCGGATATCTGATCGGGACTCTGATTCTGCATATTGCCATCAACCATGAAGTTCGTGAGATGACACCCATGAACCACATTGGGGTTATCCATGATCGCCTTCTTCCCAATGTCTATAATCGCCTTCCCTTTGTCAGAGTCTGTTATTCCATCAGGGAGGTAAATGACAGTGGACTTCCCTTGACCTTCGAGAGTGATGTTGTCCTTATTTAGATATATCGCAGGGTCCCCCGCCGTCCCATCTAATACCTCATACACACCCTCTTCCAACACAACCTTCCCACCACTGCTTGGGAGTGCGTCGATGGCGGCCTGAATCCCCGGACAATCGTCTTCGGGGTCGGCGTGCTGGACATTGTTTAGTTCGTCTGTATATATCGAGTTCACACCGAAATCGATTAGTGACCATGAGTCACCGTCATCAAGGAATAAATCTCCAGTGTCATAGGCGTGGTAGTACCGGCCATCGACTCCCGCATCTGGCCTTTCAGTCAGCTGACCAGAGTAGAACTGCGTCCACAAGTCCGATTCTGATTCTACCTCCTGAGCGGACGCAGGCATCGAAGCGGTAAGCAAGCTACCTACGCCGAGAGCACCGAGTAACATCCGGCGAGAAATCCCCATGTCCGCGCTTAGATTCTCATTCTGTTCATCTGTTTTATCTTTACCGTTGTCTGCCGTCATGCATATTTATTATTCTAATATTGGTGTAAAATAGTTCCTGTTACAAAATCTACAAAACTATTCTAAGCTTGTGTTAAGTTGTTATTTATTGATATTTACCCCACCTTGCCGTCACGATAATACCGATAACCACGACATTCTGGCATAAGCGAATTAGTGTCAGAAAATTCATATAGAGGATTGGCTAACAGACAGTCAGAGAGGTAATTGTTGTTATTGCTGCCCGCGACCGCCACTGCCCTGCCGTCGCGCCTCCGGCGCTCTGGCAGGATAAGATAATACAGCCCCTGTAACGTGGGTGTCAATATCCACTTAGAAGACGTTCTTTAGGAGAGAATCAGGGGGCTCTCTCATCAATGTATCTGGAATCGATCTCCCTCCTCGAGAATGAGAATAAGGCCACCCATCACCGAGACCGAGATGCGGAAACAGAAAATGTCGTACACACTAGGGGGAGTTGATAACGTAGCTGTGGTTCTTACGCAGTGGATTGACATCCAAAAAACCATTAGCAAAAACAATATTATACGCTTTAATACCAGCAGTTGATGAAATAACTTCTTAATCTAGTAGCTAATCCTAAGATATGGATGCTCAGGAAAGTTAATGGTGTTTCGAGACGGAACATACTCAAAGGAGCCGGCAGTTCCCTTTCAGCACTCAGCATAGGAGGGTTTGCAACGGCGAAACTAGACGAGACTGTCGAAGTAAATATCGGCTACAAGTCACAAGCGGGCCGGCAAGCTGCACAGAACGCAGCCAGCGACGTTGTTCGTGAGTTTAAGTTTGACGCACTCACAATTCGCGCCCAAAAACAAGCAGTAACAGGGCTCCAACAACGCGATGACCTCCGCTACGTTGAAGAGAATGGAACAGTCAAGGCACTCGCACAGACACTCCCATGGGGTGTTGACAGAGTTGACGCAGAAGTCGCTCATTCTAACGGTGAGACGGGCAGCGGTGCCGACATCGCCATCATTGATACTGGTATCGATAGCACTCATCCCGATCTGCAGGCAAACCTTGGCACCGGTCAATCTTTCGTGACGACAGGAGGGTATCCAGCGTGGCAAGATGATCATGGGCACGGTACGCATTGTGCAGGGATTGCAGATGCAGTAAACAACAGTCAAGGAGTCGTCGGCATCTCCACGGAGGCGACACTCCACGCAGTCAAAGTGCTCACCGCCGCTGGATCTGGGACGACTTCTGATGTCGCTGCAGGGATCGAATACACGGCTGACCAAGGGTGGGATGTCGGCAGTCTGAGCCTCGGTTCTGATTCTAGTTCCCAGACGCTCAAAGACGCGTGTCAGTACGCACAGAACAAGGGTGTTCTACTTGTTGCGGCAGCAGGTAATTCCGGGCCATGTACTGACTGCGTTGGCTATCCGGCTGCAAACTCATCAGTTATGGCCGTTAGCTCAGCGAATAAAAATGACGGCCTCTCGTCGTTCTCCAGTCAGGGTTCAGAAGTCGAGATTGCTGCCCCAGGAAGTAACATCTATTCGACGTATGTCGGAGGAACATACTCGACACTCTCAGGGACCTCAATGGCGTGTCCACACGTCTCCGGCGCCGCTGGGCAGCTCATGGCAAACGGCTACACCAACGACGAGGCCCGACAACAGCTGAAAAGCACTGCTGAGGATATTGGTCTCTCCACGAATGAAAGTGGCGCAGGTCTCTTGGACGTGGCCGCCGCACTTGGCTTTGACTCCAGCGATAGCACCTAAGCTCCTATCCATTTTCGCCGTAAGCGGAAGTAGAACCACCCCGGCAATGGTATCAAAATCCTTGCGTGAAACCTTCAGAGCTGCGCTTGGTCAAGGATATCGATACCACGTTTTCCGGCAACCATCACCAATTTGAGCGCAACATCCTTGCTGTATTCACGAGCATCACCGATCAAGCCACGTATACGAGACTCATCTGGATCTTCGGATTCTGCTTCTTCCTCGAATTCGTGAACGATTTCACGTAGTTTCTCTTTATTCGAGTCTGGCATCGCCAAATGGTTCACCAGATCCAGAGTTGTTTGTACATCTACCTCCTGGTTAGCTTCCTGCTGCTGTGAGATATTGATGACTTGCATTCCACTATTCCCTGCTTCCTCAAACTCTCCTGTATCTATATTGAGCGCATCAGCCAGAGTGAGAGTATTCATTTTAATTGTTTGGAGCAGTTTAGGCGCCCGCCCCATTGAACGTGGATTGAAATTGGCGGATCCAACCAGCTCTACGGGTTCCATTTGTTGGATGGTTTCGTTGTTCGGATGCTGTTCTTTAAAATCGGGGAGCAGACTATTGAACCGCTCAGCCATGGAATCGGCACCCGCAAATGACCCACGTTCCTGCTGTTTGTCGCATTCATCGTACAACCGCTTCAATTATTTAATTAGGAATTTATCATCCATAATATTCCAATATGTAATGGGAATATTAATAATTTCCGGGACGTTGTTAGATGACTGTCCGGTAGTCAGCTTCACACACCCAGCGGTACCGTGGATGCATGGCTTCCGCATTCGGATCTATGCGCATGCATGAAGACGGGAAAAACTGATGTGCATTCGCGTGCAAACGTCTACTGTCGAGCGTCGCACTGCTCGACGGCGGTAACAAGAAAAGTGTGACGTTGGGGGTGAGTGATGTGGGTGGAAGCGTGTCACTCACCCCGTTTCCTTCGCGCAAACCACACGCCAACAGCGACGAGTATCCAGCCAGCTTATTGCTGACTGGCAATGATCGTCGCCCCAGCGGTGATGAGCGCGACGGAAACACCAGTGGGTGGTGTGCCGTCCTGCATTTCTTTCGTCCGCCGTTTCCGACGGACACGCGGGGATTCTCACGGATAGAGCATAAAACACCGGCAGACGGAGGTTAGTATAGTATACTAGCTTTCTATCGGCTTTTAGAGAGATTGGCCACTTTCAAAACTGTCGAGTTCATTTGACATCTGTATAAACATGGCGATGACGTCGGGGTCGGTTTCTGGATTCATCGGACATTCGGTGTGTTCACTACTCCATTGTTTTCTAAGCGAAAGTGGATGAGAATGGGTGACAACGGAGGCTAGTATAGCATGCTAACTTTCTTGAGCCACCGTCTGCTACCGATGGTATGGCTACCGCCAACCACGCGGCAAGTGTGTGTCAGCGGATTCGACAACTTTCTGACGACGGCTTTTCAACAGGTGAGATTGCCGATAGAGTCGAACGGTCAAAGGGGATAGTTCGGTATCACCGACGTGGCGCATGTGATTGTGAGACGACGCGTGCGTGCCCTTTCTGCGATGAACCCGTGTACCGGTTCGGGGACCACCTCCCGTGTGATGAATCGTCGCGACTGAGTTAGGATATCATACTAACCTTCGAACGCGCTACTTATCTTCTCTTCCAGTTCTTCTTGTCACAGTACCCGCTGAATCTCAAGGAGTGTTGCAACGGGGGGTGTCCGCTTTCGATATGGTCTCAAATTTGGTATCAAATTGGTATCAAACCGTGAGAAGCGAATACTAGAGGGGGAAATTAGCCCTGTCATGGTAGTGGTTCATGCTGCCGCTGGGGGCGTCAGCACGTTCTCGGATTTGTGACGTGTTGAGCGCGTTGCTGTCAGCGCTAGCGAGCGCGCTCAGGATGTTGCGGCGATGCTCATTGCCACGATCTAATTTCTCTTGAATCTCATCGGCTTCTGCGGGGGGCAGGGTGACGGATGTATCAGATGGCATAATCAACTACATGCAAGGCTAATGAACTTCACCAACAATAATATTCTGGTTGAATTCAATTGAACTAAGAAACACCGATTGCTGTGCATGGAGCAGTGAAAGACACCAAAAAATAACGCCATGGGGCTGTCCCACAGTTCTATCAGAAAATGGAAATGAGAGTGCGCGACACAACGCGGGGCAAGGACGCCCCCGAGAAGAGTGGGAAATTCTGGCGGCGCAATAGAGAAAATGACGAGTGCGACAGCAGCGAAGGGCACCCCAACTTATCACGAAAGTGATGCTGGAGAATATGACGTGAACAGGGGCACCCCAGCAGGCACAGAACAGACGAGAACCCGACGAGCGAACAGCCGTCAGCAGCGAGCGAACAGAGGGGACAGTCCACCCGAGAACACGAGGTGAAAAAGAGCAGAGTGAGGCCGTGGGACAGTCAGGCCATGCCGGACCCAGAAGAAACAGAGAGAAACAGAAAGGGGACAGTCCAGCAGCGCGACCAGCAGAGCAAGCAACGGAGTGCACCGACTGAAGACAGGACGACAACAGAGAGGACGAAGGCAAATTGAGGAGCAGCGGTGAACAGGGACCGAGAGCGCTGGCGTCCAGGACAGCACGAAGACCGTAGCAACCGCGGCAGGCGAGAGGCAGTGAGTCACGGCCTGAACAGCACGGAGAGCGACGAGACAGCCGACAGTGAGAGTGCAACCACACCGGAATTCCTGAGAAACATCGCGAGCAGCAGCACCCCGAGACAGAGTGATGACCACGAGAAAGAACGTAGCACGACCATACAGGACAGTCACTGGGCATGACAACGCCGGACAGTCCACTTCTGGCCGGAACAGGCCCGACAGAACGCTGTGCGTCTAGTGTGGGGTGCCACCTCTGCACCCGAACAGAGGGGTGCCGACGAGCGACACATCTCTACTCACAGCCTGAGGCATGGCCGGGTGCCAACACCAGCACGCTCCATCTGGGTGCCGGTATGGCGGCCTAATCTGGGTGCCAGCTTAAGCGCACCAGTGGGGTGCCAGCGTGGGTAACACACCACAGTTTCAGTGAGCACACCACACGAGAATAACAGCGACGACAGTGGGCAGCACCGTCAGCATGTGGGACTGTCCACGAGCGACACAGCCGGGTGTCTGCACCGGCCACCACGCGACGGGGGACTGTCAGATCTGGCGACCAGCACACCAAGACTCTAGCTCTAGCTGCGACGTCGACGGCACAATGCACTAAGTAAGAACCATCACGCACAGTAGAACCAACTGTCCGTCGGGCAGGGCACCAATAAAGATAGCTATTAACTAAACGCTGCTAAGCTTGCAAAACTATCTTGTAGACACCAATCAGAAAGCTCATTTTTAGCCGTCTATTGTATTATTCTATGAAAAGCCGAATTGCGGATATATTTCGAAGAGAAAAAGAACATAATGAAGAGTTATCCGAAGAAGTTGAAGAAGTCATGAATCATGCTCTCCAAGACACAGAAGTTTCTGTTTCAGATTCTAGTGTTTATAACAATAGAATTTCTGTTGATATAGACTTGACAAAAATTACGGAAAGATTGAATGAATGCGATGAATTTGATGGAATGGTAGTAGCTCAGAAAATTCCACCCAAATTTGACATTAAAAAAGACTACAGACCTGATGGAGGCCAAGAAGGAAATGGGCACCCCAACTAAATATTAGCAAGATCACAAATCCAATAGGCCGTTCTCTTATATGGGGGATTTTTTCTCCAAGTAATGAGAGGCCAAACGAAAATACAGGGTCTGATACTGAGAGACGGATCCTATATGCAGAGAGAGACTTCCTCCACCATTTTGAACGGGCAACCAAATATTATGGATTCCTTGGTTTGCTTATTCCGTTTTTATTATTTATTCTAGATATAATTCTTTGTGGCCCGATTCCAAATATACTACCAGCACTAATAATGGAATTAGTCGGAGCATGGGTATTAGCACGGGCTGTACTCTTGGGACCCAGTCAGATGCGGAACATATCATCGTCAGCATATGGAGGGTCCTCACCTTCCTTCCGAAAGGCTCTGGCAACCGACGCAGCTGATGGGATATGGGGCGTGAGTCTATTAGTATCTGGAATAATTCTTCAATCCATTATATCGGTTGGAATTATTGTACCACAGGCATGGTTTTGTTAATATATTAATATGAATGGGAGAAATATAAGTCAGTTATCCATATATCAGGGCGCAGTGGATGCAGATTTCCCATTTCGAGGAAGGCCCTGGGAACAGCGCTGGACTGTCAGCCCAGCACGTTCCACAAGGGACTGTCACCCGGAGCGAACCAAGATGGAGGGGAGAAGCACGAGTGCGACTGAATACGTCCAGATTACTCCGGAAATCTGGTGTCCTCCACTGGGAAAACGGGCTGTCCATCGGCTATTGTAGCCTGACTGTCCCACCCGCGATAGCAGGAGCGGTTCATTCGACGCGATGCTGACCGGTCGGCGGAGCGTTCGGCACACTTCCAGTCGCTCGCCGTCGAACATTGTTCGCCACCCCCAACGTTGAACTAAATACAGAGACGACCTCCAGTATGCATCGCTCCCTCCCCATTCTCGGCCTTGCCCTGCTCATCGTCTGTGCGGGCTGTCTCGGTGGGCTTGCCTTCGGTGACAGTAGCAACGACACTACAACCACGACCACCAGGCCACAGACACAGACAGAAGCTCCAGCAACGACCACAGCGCCGATGACGACCAGTACCACCCGCACGACAGCACTGACACAGACGACCAGCACGGCAACTCAAGCAACGACAGTGCCAACACAGACCACCGCACGAGTCGAGACACCCACGGGGAGCCAGCGCTTTGAAGCGCGGGTGACGAAAATCGTCGATCCGACGACCGTCAAAATCGAACGCAACGGTAAGACCCAGACCGTCGATTTGATCGGCGTGCGCGTCCCGAAGAATGGAACGATCCACAAACGGGCGATGCAGACGACCAAATCACAGTTAGACTACAGCGTTGTGACTGTCGTCACTGATCCAAAGGTCGCGAAGGACAGTGACGGCCACCTACAGGCGTATGTCTATACCGGCAATTGGCTCTACAACACCCAACTACTCCGGACTGGATACGCACGGGTGGCAGACGGCCAGTTCAGCAAGCGAGCGGAGTTTGAGCGAAAACAGCAGGAGGCCAAGCACGGTGGCTACGGCCTGTGGAACATAACTACGACAACAGCCTAACCCCTCTCATTCGACCATATACTCTGCATCGAATACTCACTACCGCCTGTTGCACTAAGCAGAACTAAGAGATTTTGACAAGCGTAGCGAAGTTGTGCACTTCCGTCTCTATTTTGGGCGGTAGGAGATCGATCACCTAAGAAAGGAGAGCAGATATTCAATCGAATCTCCATAGTTGCTGACGAGATATGACACATATCTCTGATTAATCCATCGGATGACGAATGAGTTGACCGTGCTCAACCTTCATACAGTGGTCTTGCACGACGTCCAGTCCAGCTGCTTCCGCCTTTCGTGCAACCTCATCGTTCCGAATTCCAAGCTGCATCCAGATCGCTTTCACGTCATCGCGAGCCAGTGCCTGCTCGACGATCCCTGGGATTTCTTCGCTCGGACGGAAAATCTCGACAGTATCAATGGTCTCCTCGACGTCGGCGAGTGAATCGTACGCTCGCTCGTCGAAAATATGGTCTGCGGTCGGATTCACTGGTATTATTTCGTACCCGTGGCGCTGGAGATACGCCGGGACGATGTGCGCGGCTTTCTCGTACGACGTCGACGCGCCGACAACTGCAACACGATTGTATTCAAGAATCTGCCGAAGGCCGTCATTGTCCTCGACTGGCATACGCAGACTACTGGATGTCGGGAAATCAGTGTGTCGCCCGAGACCGCCTCACTTTATTCGGCGCAGTCGTGTAGCCTGAGCTGATGTTGACACAATTCGACTTTACTGACCAAGTTATTCTCGTGACGGGAGCAAGTGGCTCGCTTGGTACGGCGACTGTCAAAGCATTCCATGATGCTGGTGCAACCGTCTGTATGAGTGCTCGCCATCCCCCGGAAGAGGACGATGCTGCCGCACTCCTCGATACTGATCACGTTCACTTCTATAGTGGTAACTTCACGGATGAAGACGAGGTTCAGAGGGTCGTAAATTCGGTTATCGACGATCACGGTCGGTTTGATGCACTCTGTACGCTCATCGGGTCGTGGCGAGGTGGAACCCCGCTCGATCAGACCGGGGTCGACGAGTTCGACTTTCTTATGGACGTTAATCTCAAGTCTATGTTTCTGGCCTCGAAGCATGCTGTCCCCTATTTGCGTGACTCTAACGGGAATCTCGTAAGCGTGAGTGCCCGTTCCTCGCTAGAAGGTGGTGAAGGAGATGGTCCGTATCGGGCAGCGAAGGCCGGCATCCGTCTCCTGACAGAAACGATTGCGGAGGAAAATCGTGGAAGCATCCGTGCGAACGCAATCATGCCCAGTATCATTAATACACCGGCAAATCGGGAGATGCTACCGGATGCAAACCACGACGACTGGCCAACACCGGGCGAAATTGCTAAAATGATCTTGTTTCTTTGCAGTGATGCTGCGAGTGTCACGAGCGGGGCTGCTGTCCCCGTGTATGGTGATGTCTGAATTTCGTCGTCGTTAATCGCGTGTCCCAAATCCTCATCACGCCGACTGGTGACGACATCATCGGGCTATTCAAACACGCGCACCGGTTCAAGAATCCGAGCAGCAACATATGATTCCTCATTGCGACACCCACGGAAGATCGGTGTTCCCTCACTTTGTCTCCGAAACAGGAGACAAATCGAGTGGCTGGAGTTGACTTTCAATCATCTCGCGGTCTTCTTCGAGCCACGGAGGGAGAAACAGCGACTGCCCGAGTGTGTCGAGATCGGCATCGGCTGTGAGTCCCGGCTGTTCCGTTGCGAGTTCGAACAGGATCCCACCAGGCTCACGGACATACAGCGAGTGGAAGAAATGGCGATCCTTCACCCGTGAAACGTCGTATCCACGCTCCCGAAAGAGGTCGTGCCACTCATAGAGTTGATCCTCATCCGGGACACGCACAGCGACGTGATGAATCGAGCCTGCACCTTCGCGGCCGAATTCGGCGTCTTGGTTAAGAAGGTCGACGACCGTTGCACGGTCACCCGGTGCCCGATACCGGACCCGGTCGTCCTCTTGCTCAATAAGTTCGAACCCAAGCGTGTCGAGAACGCTTGCGGTAGCGTAGACGCTCGCCGAGAGCAGTGTCACGCCGTAAATACCCCGAATGGTGTGTTGTGGTGGGACTGTCTCATCTGCCCACGGTTCTACGGATGACTCGCTGGTGACCAGTTCCAAGTTCGTCCCGTCCGGGTCTGAAAATCGAAGGACCGTCTCGTTGAATCGTTCGGACGGCCCCTCGACGGGGGCATCGTGTGCTGTGAGTCGGTCGTGCCAGTAGGATACCGAATTCGGTGGAATCGCCAGTGCAGCGGTACTAATTTGTGGCTTTCCGAGGCGTCCATCGTCTTCAGCTGGATACGGAAAGAACGTTAACGCAGTGCCGGGTGACCCGGTTTCGTCACCGTAGAACAGATGGCGCGTAAACTTCTCGTTGAAGTTCACCGTTTGCTTGATGAAACGGAGACCAAGCACGTCTCTGTAGAAGGTGAGATTCTCCTGTGCGTTACGAACGATGCCTGTGATATGATGAATTCCGGGCGTATCTGTGAGCATGGATAGGTGGTAGTTCGTGTGCTGTCGTAAAACGAATTAGTTCTGCGGTGACCGTATGCCTACTCGAGTCCGCCGGTACTGGACTGGGCCTCAGGGAGTGATCTCCGTTCGATGGGAAGACCAAGTTCCTCGAGTGCAGCCTTGAGGTGTTCTGGCTTGGCGTACTCCGCGCCGGCTTGGAGACGTTTCTGCTGGGTGAGTGCGAGAGCCTCACCGCGTCGGTCGTCAGGAATCTCGAATTTGTCGGTCGCGAGTTCAATGACGAGGCCGTTGTGGTCGCTCGTATACCGCGAGTGGAAGATGCCTCTGTCGAATTCGTTGTAGTGATGGCTATGTTCTTCGAGTCCAGTACGAACCTCTTCGAGGTGTTCAGGCTCGTACCGGAACACGAGGTGGTGGATACCACCAATTGGCGTTCGTAACCGTTCGGTGTTCGACTCACGACCTTCTTCGACGAAGAACGTGAGCATCTGGCCGTCACCGGTATCGAAGAACAGGTGGGTGACGTTTGGAGCATCGAGGTTTGGCTGTTTGAGGACGAATGACATGTCGAGCACGTCACGGTAGAACGCGATCGTGGCCTCGATGATCGATGATCTTCCACGTAACGAATACACTGCCATGTATCGGTGGTTCAATACGAATGACAGTAATTTTGATATCGCCGCATTTGAGACGACGCATGGAGTCCAGTGCACCTTGCTTGAATCCTATCTACGTCAGCATGGCTGGACACAATCATAGCTCATTTGAAGATCTATGTGAGACGGAGATTGGATTGGGATAAGCATACACGGAGATTATTCCGCAGCCCGAGTGGAGACAGATTGTTCGACGTTCCGCTATTCGGCTTGGAGGATCGTGGAGGACCATCAGCCGCCAGAAATCCCGAGTTAAATCATTGAATTGGATGCAGATACGTCGCTATGTCGTGCTGTATGTAGGACTCCCATATGTTCCACACTAACAACAATGTTACCTGGTATCCACGTTGCCTCCAAGCATTTTACCTATTCGACGGTGAACGTTCCATGGGAGTCCAGCTATGACAGATGATCAATCCACGACCGAAAATTTGAGAGAGGAGATACCGTGGTAGATACAACCCCGAGTGAACAGTTACTCACGCGAGAGAACTGTGCGATTACGTTCATCGATCAATTCAGACTTCGTCAGGTTTGGTAATTTCATGTCCACCAGACGGTCCTTGATCCTCGGGTGACCGAGCTGGGGCAATCAAACACAATGTTTTCGACGGTTCGTCGCCGACAACTTCGAATTTGTGTTCGGTGTTAGCCGGTGTAACGATGGTATCGCCGGGTGTAGCGTGATACTCTTCGTCGCCGATCTCCCAGTGCATCTCTCCAGTACGCATGAAAATAATATGGGTTTCATCGTGCGTGTGTGGTTCGCTGGCCTTATCTGGGCCATGAGTTCGTGCGTCGATCTCACAGTCTTCGAGTATGATGTGCTCGTCCCCCTCTTCAATCGCAATGAACGGGTGGTACTCTGTTGTGTCGGATTCAGTCATTGATGTCCTCCGGGTTCATAAACTGCTTCGTAGAGCACGTGACGTGTCTCATTAGGTCTTCTGGCAAGGCGACTAGGCTGCCAAGCGTTGAAGTCACAGTCTCACACATTAGAGAGTAGATGGGTACAAACGGAGCGATTGATACCGAGTCAAGCGACAATGCTGCTATCCAAGAGCAAGACGTCACCCCGCTGGAGTTATTTTTCGATCTGGTGTTCGTGTTTGCATTTACGCAGGTCACTGGATTTCTCGTCGACCATCTCACCTGGGGCGGTATGGTACGCGGCGCAGCGTTACTCGCGGCACTGTGGTGGGCGTGGGTCACCTATTCGTGGCTCACTGGAGCTGTTCCTGCTGAAGAGAGACTCCCCGCTCGGCTGGTGATTCTCACTGCGATGAGTGCGATGCTCCTCGTCGCGCTCTCCGTACCTGGTGCGTTCGGCGATGATGGAGTGCTCTTTGGTGTCGCCTACTTTGTCGTCCGGGCGCTACACGTCGTCCTCTATGCAGTTGCCACCCCACCCGAAACGCGCAATGCAGTTCTCCGGGCTGCGCCGGGGTTTCTCGGTGGACCGGCATTACTCGTGGTGGCTGGTTTGTTCGACGGTGTTCTCGTAGGTGTCCTCTGGGCCATGGCACTCGCGATTGACTACGGAATTGTGTTCGTCCGCGGTGTCGAGGGATTCCACGTCAACGTGGGCCACTTCGTCGAACGTCACCGGCTTGTCCTCATCATCGCACTGGGTGAGTCGCTCGTGGCGATCGGTGTCGGAGCGGAAGGGATACCTCTCGGTACCGATGTTGTCCTCGCAGCCCTATTTGGAATCATTCTTGTCATCGCGCTATGGTGGCTCTACTTCGACTATGTCGTCCTGGCTGCAGAGCAAACACTCGCTGCGGCCAGCGGCCACGATCAAACACGGATGGCACGTGATTCGTATAGCTATATCCACCTCCTGATGGTGGGAAGCATCATTTTCATCGCGCTTGGCATCGAACAGACGCTCGCACACGTCAGTGAGCCGCTCGGGACAATTGCGACTGTCGCTCTCTTTGGGGGTGGTGCCCTCTATCTGTTGGGGCACAACGCCTTCCGATATCGTGACCACGGGAACATTAGCCTCGAACGGCTCGTCGGGGCGATCATCGCCCTCGTGTTGATTCCTGTCGCGGTGCAAATTCCCGCGCTCGTGGCCCTCGGGAGCATCACTGCGTTGTTCGTCGGAGTTGCAGCGTACGAGACGGTACGGAATGAACACCGGAACAGGCTCCGTACAGGCTGAAACAATTTCCACCACGGAAAGTACATTTAGTAGGATAAGACAACCTACTTCTAATTGCCTGCCCCAATATACTTGAGTTCAACGAGAGTAAATGTGCGAACATCGCTCCTCTGAGTAGCTCTCGGGAGTGATTAGCCTTCATAGCATGACGATATAAACCTACTTCTCGGTACGCTGTGCTCGGAGCTGTTCATTGAGGGCTGCAATCCTATCGTCACTGATCGGTTCGAACAGTTCGTTTAACTCTCCAAATTCAGAGGATGGTGGTTCTAACACGGTGTCGAGCGTGGCAGTATGAACGGAATTGGTCTCGCCTAACTGTTCCCAGAGCTGGGCGGATTTCTCTGGCATCACTGGCTCAAGAAGAATTGCGATCGCCTTGACGAGCTGGACGCACCCACGGATTACCTGCATTGCTCGCTCAGGATCGCTGTCAGTGAGCGTCCATGGTTCGTGACGTTGGAGATATTGATTGCCGAAGCGAGCGAGCCTGATACCTGCGTTCATCGCTTCGCGCGTCGAATACGCGTTGATGCCATCCTGAAACTCCGAGCAAGCTTCCTCGATTCGGTCACGGATTTCGATCCCAAGTGCCTCGTCGGGTGTCCCGCCGTAGTTCCGAGCGGCGAACAAAAGCGTTCGGTAGCAGAAGTTGCCGACCGTCCCGATTAGCTCATCGTTGACTCGTTCTTGGAAATGCTCCCACGAGAAGTTCAGATCTTGCTGGAAGCCAGTACCTGTCGTGATGTAGTATCGGTACAGATCGGGATCAAGTCCAGCATCGAGATAGTCATCGACCCAGACCGCGTACTGCCGACTGGTCGAGAAGGCTTCCCCATCGAGGGTCATGAAGCCACTCGCCATCACCGCTCGTGGTTCGGTGTAGTCTACGCCGTGCAGCATCGCCGGCCAGAAGACGGTGTGGTGTTGGATGATGTCGCGGCCAATAACATGGATGAGTTCACCGTCACCCTGCTTCCACGCCTGTTCCCAATCGAAGGTTGCTGTCCCTACGCGGTCGGAATACTGCTTGGTGCTGGCGATGTACTCGATAGGGGCATCAACCCAGACGTAGAGAACGAGGTCGTCGTTTCCGTCACTAGGATAGTCGATTCCCCAGTCCAAATCACGGGTGATATTCCAATCTTTGAGTTCGTGCTCGATCCACTCGCGAGGCTGATTTTTCGCGTTACTTGTTCCCTCAAGTCGATCGATGAATTCGCGGAGATAGTCTTCGAACTCCGTGAGTCGGAAGAACTTGTGTTGACGAGTTCGGTACGTTGCTGGATTGTCGGTAAGGATACTGTGCGGTTGTTCGAGTTCTCCGGGCTCGAGATGACGCCCACAGTTTTCGCATTCGTCGCCACGTGCGGTGGCCCCGCAGTACGGACACGTCCCTTCGATATACCGATCGAGCAGCGGTTGATCGAGTTCGGCATCCCACGCGACATCGATTTCCGTCTCATAGATGTATCCGCGTGCATCGAGGTCTCTGACGATCTCTCGTGTGAGTGCTGTGTTCACCTCGTCGTGTGTGTGGCCGTAGTTATCGAACTCGATATGGAACCGTGGGAATGTGGTCTGATACGTTTCGTGCCATCGCAGCGCAAATGTTTCAGGAGAGATACCCTCTTGTTGTGCGTTCACGGCAATTGGTGTGCCATGCATGTCCGACCCCGACACAAACGCTGTCTGTTGACCGAGTGTCCGGAGTGCACGGGCCAGGACGTCTCCGCCGACGTAGGTGCGGAGGTGACCAAGATGTATATTCCCGTTCGCGTACGGTAAGCCGCAGGTCACGACCGCTGGCGTTTCGGTGGGAAAGGGTTCGTGACTCATATTCTTGACCGAGCTGTATATCGCAAGATTTCCGTATTAATCATGGGGCGTTACACCAATCCGTTGTGATTTCCTCGGACATCGCAATTCGGTGTGATGGACACCAAGATTGACATCGACTCCAATACTACAGATAGACAGAATCGACGGGAGGCTCAACATGGAGGAAGATATCCACTACTATTCCGGGGAAACGATCGAGGTGAGCTACGACGTGAATCGATGCATTCACGCCAGAGAGTGTGTTCGTGGGCTTCCAGATGTGTTCGACCCTGATAAACGACCGTGGATTGACCCTGGAAGGTCTTCGAGCATCGATTCGAACGTGATCCGTCCGAGAATAACGGGATCATCGGCGATTCGAGACCGATATTGCGGTCTATCTTCGGAGATACTCCACGGAAGTTCACCATCTTTTCCAATGACACGATTCTCAGCAAGAGCAGCAACTGATACTAGTTCCCGGGATTTCTCGTTGCAATAACCCGTGATTAGACTTACCCATTGTGTCTATCATGACCGTCACACGTAGCATCGCAACGGGTAGAGACGTTACTGTCACCTACTGCTTCGAGTGTTAGCGGAGATATAAACAGTCTCACCACGACAAAGAGAGCACAATGCCACCAACTACACCAGGACTGCATCACGTAACCGGAATCGCTGGTGATCCCGAGCGCAACGCTGAGTTCTACGTGAAAACGCTCGGGCTGCGCTTCGTCAAACAAACCGTCAATCATGACGACAAGTACACCTATCATTTCTACTTTGGTGATGGCGAGGGAACACCAGGGACGAACATCACATTCTTTCCATGGGGTGATCGAGGACGACAAGGGAAGTTCGGTGCAGGACAAACACTGACCACAACATACTCTATTCATTTAGAGTGTCTTGACTACTGGCTCGACCGACTGGAATCCCAGGACATCGACGTTTCTGGTCCGACCGAACGATTTGGTCAGACAGTCATTGAGTTCGATGATCCAGACGGGATTACGCTCGAGCTCGTTGCATCTACCGACGCTCCTCATGGCCATCAATGGGAGGCGAGTCCCATTCCAGCTTCTCACCAACTCCAAGGCTTCCACAGTGTTACACTCGCCGTCAGTGACATCGACCCGACTGCCGAGGTCTTGACCACGGGGCTCGGCTACGAGTTCGAAGCCGAAGATGGACGCTATCGGTACCGCTCAGCTAGTGGTGGTCCAGGATCGATCATTGACCTTGTTGAAACGGATCAACCGCGTGGCCAGATGGGAACCGGCACCATTCACCATATAGCCTACAAAGCCGAAGATACTGCTGAACAAGAGCAATGGCGTGACCACCTCGCTGATCAGAATCTGCACGTCACCGAAATTATCGACCGTAAGTACTTCCACTCGATCTACTTCCGTGAGCCAGGTGGTGTCCTCTTCGAGATCGCAACAATGGGACCTGGATTCACCATTGATCAGAACCAGGATGAGCTCGGCAAGGAGCTTGCACTTCCGGAGTGGTTGGAGGATGAACGAAACGAGATCGAATCTCGTCTTCCGTCGTTCGACAACCCATCCATCGGTATTGACTCCGAAAATTAGAATCACCCTCGGAACCACTTCTCGAACGTACAGCTGTTATATTCATCTTCTGTTCGAGCAACGGTCGCACGCTATGCGTGGACACCACTGGATTACGATGTTTGTGACAGCAAACACTACATCGACCTCATCGACTGAGTCCTGGTAAGCCCCTTTATCATCAAGTATTCTCTCTACAACAGCGATACTACGATCCACGAGTGCCTATGCCTTCTCGCAAAGTGCAGCATGGGTCACCCCGTGAATATCGAATTATAACCAGTTGGATGTGAGCAGTCCATCGACGAGAGAGCATGTGAACACGGAATAGCGGTTGAATGCCGAAACTCTTTGGCGTACTGGAGACCTGAAAACAAGTAGATGGCATGCATGTTATCAGGTTCGGCAACTGTCCGTCTTACCTTTTAATGAGCCGAAGTCGTAGTGTGGCTCGACGATGCTATACGACAATGTCGCCGATCTCGATCTCCAGATCGATGAGTATAAGCTCGAACAACACGAGCGAGACACGTCTAGCGGGTTCGTCCGGGCGACAACTGTCGTCTCGTTGCACGGCGATGGTGAGACCGGGCGGGGTGAAGACGTTACGTACGACAACGATGCCCATGACACACTGCACAAGTCTTCCAAGGAATTCCCTCTTGCGGGGAAATACACGCTCGATGAGTTCTCGACACAACTTTCCGAAATCGATTTCTTCCTCGGAAACGATCCAAACCAATCGATTTTCCGAAATTATCGTCAGTGGGCATTTGAAAGTGCAGCGCTGGACCTCGCACTGAAACAGGCCGACACTAATCTCGCTACCCAACTCGACTACGAATATAATCCAGTTCGATTCGTCGTGAGTACGCGACTCGACGACCCACCAACTGGTGACCGTATCATCGATTGGCTCGACCGGAACCCCGAGCTAGAGTTCAAACTTGATCCCACATCTGACTGGACCGACGACGTCGTCGATCGGTTGGCCGCAACTGGTGCCGTTCTGACGCTCGATCTGAAAGGCCAGTACCACGGGACGACTGTCGATCAACCGGCTGACCCCGCCCTCTACGAACGGGTCGTCAAGGGCTTCCCGGACGCGCTCATCGAAGATCCAGAACTGAACGATGAAACACGGCCGTTGTTCGAGGGACAGGAAGGACGCGTGACGTGGGACTATCCCATCCGCAGCGTGGAGACAGTTGAGGAACTGCCGTGGGATCCCGAATGGCTCAACATCAAACCGTCTCGGTTCGGATCGGTGCAGTCGCTGTTCGATACAATCGATTATTGTCAAGATCACGATATTCAGATGTTTGGAGGGGGGCAGTTCGAACTCGATATCGGCCGTGAGCACATTCATGCGGTTGCATCACTGTTCTACCCGGATGCACCGAACGACGTCGCTCCGAAAGCGTACAACGATCCGAACCCGAGTGGTGACCTTCCCTCGAGTCCGCTCGCGCCCCCCATGAATACTCGGGGGCTCTCTTGGAAGTAGTGAGTATCAGGAGGCAACTCGAACAACGAGTACGGGAATAGTTGGAAAATACTGGCTGAGCGTCAGTGTCTGGGAGGTGGGTTTAAAGGCCGAGGATGTCTCTCGCCTGCGTGGGCATTCGGTTGGACGAACCGTTCGGCAGCCATATAGTATGCTTGCCGTTCATCGAACTACTGATCGTTTGAGGCTTGGCGATATTCTAATTACGGACACTCAGATAAGAGCATACTCCTGTGAACACGAAACAGTTTGATGGCGTTGGAGATATGTGATATCACGGACGCCACGTCGTAGCTTCTGGGCCCGTAGAACCCATACGTTGTCAGAATCGTAGTATCGCATACTATGGCATTAGCACACACTGATGACAATTGGCCGACTCTGATCTCGGGTATACAACAGTACAACGCTGCGACTCTCGAACAGGAGGACCTCTAATGAGGGATCAAAAGAGGTTCCGCTTCGAGTACACACCGAGTGTGCTCAGATATGGGACCGGCTGTGTCGACGACCTCGCAGCAGAACTCGATATCCAGGGGTCCAACCGCGCACTCGTCGTGTGTGGGTCAACGGTCGGATCCACACCCGAAGTAATCAACCCAGTGAGGGACGGTCTGGGAGAGAAGCTGGCGGGTGTGTTCGCCGAGACAACACCGGAAAAGCGACTCGAAACCGCATACGATGGCCTCGAAGCTATGGAGGCCCACGACGCTGATGTTCTCGTTAGCCTCGGCGGTGGGAGCAGTCTCGACATCGCGAAAGTTATCAGTGTCCTCGCTGCTGATGACCGCAAACCCCAAGATATCGGCCGGGAACTCGGCGAGACCGGGACGATTTCTATCCCGTCAGATCCGTTACTACCAATCGTCGCAATCCCGACGACTCTAGCGGGTGCAGATTTGTCCATCGGGGGCGGTGTGACTGCCGCACCGACGTCCGGGCTCGTAGACTCGTCGACAAGTGGAGGGATTTCTGATCCCCAACTGATGCCGAAATCCGTCTTCTACGACCCGGAGATGTTCGCTACGACCCCCAAACGGATTCTCGCGGCGTCCGCGATGAACGGATTCGATAAGGGACTTGAGACAGTGTACGCTCGGAATGCGACGCCGATAACGGACGCAACAGCCACCCGAGGACTCCGACTACTCGATGAGGGCCTCCGCCAACTCGGTAACCAAACCGTGACCGAAGAAGTCCTCGAACCGGTCGTGGAGGGGACTCTCTTGGTTCAGTACGGCATTTCGAGACCCGAGGAATCAACGCTCTCGATCATCCACGCGTTCGGACACGGGCTGACTCGCACCTACGACGTCCAGCAGGGGACCGCACACGGTATCGTTGCCCCGCATATACTCGAATACCTCTTCGAAAACGTCGATGGCCGGCGGGAGTTACTTGCTGAAGCGTTCGCTGTCGATGACCATCCAGATACGGCAGCTGCGATTGTCGAGTCCGTAGAGCAGATTCGTGACGCACTCGGGCTCCCTGCGCAACTTAGGGATATCGACGGTTCCGACCCGGCTGAATTCCCCGAGGTGGCAGAAGCGATTCGTACCGATCCCATCATAGCGAACGTGCCGCGTGGACTAGATCCGACGACGGAGGAGATCGAGGGTGTGTTGGAGGCCGCGTACTGATGTGAGTCAAGAGTACAGACAAAACGTAGCCATTCGTCTAGTGCGTTGGGTCCAAGGAAACAACTGGACGAGGGACAGAAACCCAGAGACATGACAACTCGTTCTGGAGAAAGCGGTTGTCCTACTCGACGAGTTCCGCAACCATCGTAGAGACGTGATCGACCTCGTCTTGGTTGATGCCATGACCCATCCCCTTGTAGAGTCGCTTGCTCACGTCACCATGTAGCTGCTCGAAGATCTCAGCCGATTCGTGGACCCGTTCTTGGGGAATGTGCGGATCAACGTCGCTGCAGCCGAGGAATACTGGCATCTCTTCTAGATTACCGTCGTAGTCATCAGGATCAACAGCCTCGCCGATGAGCCCACCGCTCAACACGGCGAGTCCACCGTAGCGTGTTGGGTTACGCACGACGAACTCGCTGGCGAGACACGCACCTTGGGAGAACCCGAGTACCATGATTCGATCCGTCTGAATTCCCGCCTCATTGGCTTTGCTCACAGCATCATCGATGGCCTGTAAGCCAGACGTTCGTCCTGGCTCGTTCGACTCGACAGGGGCAGTGAACGCGTTCGGATACCATGTATTTCGGGCTGCCTGTGGCGCGAGATACGCGACCCCGTGCTGGTGGAACTCATCACCCATCTGAACGATGCTCTGTGCGGTCGCACCGCGTCCATGAACGAGGACTAGCGCGGCCCCGGCGGCATCGAAAGGGGCCCCAGCCGTCACGAGAGGTTGGTTCTGGTGTGGTCCAGTCATCTTAGTTCGCTCCTATCGGAGTGGCGGTTTCAATCTCTGGAAGACGTTCTTCGAGCATCGTCCTATCACTCTCTAACCACGGCGGCAACTTTAGCTCCGTTCCCAGGTCCGAGACGGACTCGTCGCGAGTGAAGCCCGGCCCTTCCGTCGCGATCTCGAACAGGATGCCACCGGGCTCTCGGAAGTAGATCGACTTGAAGTACTGCCGATCCTTCTGTGACGTCACGCGGAGCCCGATTTCCGAGAGTGGCTCACGCCATTCCTCTTGGGTCTGCGTATTGGGAGTCCGAAATGCGACGTGGTGAACGGTGCCGACGCCTGGTTGGCCTCGTAGTGCATCCGGCCGATCGAGAACGTCGATGACCGAGACGCGAGAACCGGCTGTCTCGTATCGTGTCCGGTCTCCATCCTGTGCAGTTGATTCGTATCCTAACGTCTCGAGCACTGTGCTCGTCTGCTCGGGGTTGAGGGAATCCAGCGTCACACTGTGAAACCCACGGATAGCCTTGTCTGCAGGAACCGGCCCATCGGCCCACGGTTCGATGTTACTCGTGCCAGTCACGAGTTTCAACGGCTGCCCGTCGTGATCGAAGAATGGAATGACAGTTTCGTCGAACCGAGTATGTGGGGACTCGACGTCGACATCCTTCGATTCGAGCCGGTCGACCCAGTAGTCGACTGAGCCCTCGGGAATAACGAACGCGGTCGCGCTCGTCTGTCCACGGCCGACGCGGCCCCACCGAGCACCCTCGAACGGGAAGAATGTCAGCACGGTACCTGGGGTGCCGACTTCATCACCGTAGTAGAGGTGATACGTGTATTTGTCGTCGAAGTTGACTGTTCGCTTGATGAGGCGCAGTCCGAGGACTTCGGTGTAGAAGTCCACGTTCCGCTGTGGATTGCTCGAGATGGACGTTACGTGGTGGAGTCCGGATGTTTTGGTCGTCATGTATTGTTTGAGTGTTTGCGTTCGAAAACCTATTCTCGGAGGTCGAGCGTTTTCGGGAGCGATTAGAGCCCGAGACTGACGTTCAGTGCGTACGCCCAGGGGTCACTGCTGAGGACGAGGAAGACCAGCGCCGCGCCGAGGAGTTCGACGTTCTTGATGAAGTTGGTCATCTCGGCCTGCTGCTGGTCCTCGGGCACTGCCCAGAAGTCGTGCATCATCGGTGTCGTAACGAGGAGGAAGACCGCGACCGCCCCGGCGGTAATCGCAGGGAACACTCCGAGTACGATTCCAAGTCCGCCGAAGATGAGCATGCCGCCGGAAAGCAGGACGCTTGCCCGGGCTGCGGGGACGCCCTTCGATTGGGCATACCCGCTCATTGTGTCGGCGTTCTGGAAGTGGTTGAGGCCTTGGAATGCGAGCAAACCGCCGAAGAGTATCCGTGCGACAAGGAAGCCGATTGCGCCGAGTCCTGCATCGATTGCCATTATCGGCTCATCTCCTGCGTCGCCGACTGGTTGGCGTACGGTGCGAGCTGTGGTGTGTTCGTATCTAGTATCACTACGTTATCTAGTTCGTTCTAGAACCTACTTATATCTAATCTGACATCGGTGATACTAGGAGGAGTCAATGTTAGCTGGTTACAGTGGTGTTACTCCAGGTTTCATAACGAAACCAGGTTCGGAAGAGAACCTATTAGGGAATCCAGCACGAATAGATGACCAAGCGCAGACCAATGGACCAAGCAAACAGACTGTCCCAAGATGAAGAACAGTACGACGAGGGAGCGTGCTCAGTGATCGATTCACTGGACCAAATCGGCTCTCAATGGCGGCTCATCGTCCTTCACGACCTCCAAGATGGTGAGAAACGCTTTAACGAGCTTAAACGCTCGACTGAGGCAAGTTCACGAACCCTCTCTCGTGTCCTCGACTATCTCCAGGAAACCGAGTTCGTCACACGCCGGGTTGAAGAAGACGCACCTATCGCCACGTATTACACACTCACCGAAAAGGGGCAATCGCTTTGTCCTGTCTTCGATGAAATCGAAGCTTGGTCGGATGAGTGGCTGTAGTTATTCTGAACTAATTTGGTTAGCGTGACTGAGGCTACGGACGGCGCGTGATCGCTCCTTTCGAAGCGCTCGATGACCGCAATACTGGCAGCGGACACCGTTCTCGCTCGGTACAACATATCTGCGACAGCGTATACAGGTGTACTTGATTGAATTCATCGTATTGCTGGTGAGTGTACGTTCAATAATATCATAGCTGGTCAGCAGCGGTAGGTTACCGAACCTTGAGCGCGTATCGACCAGAATCGGAGATGTTCGATGAGTGGGCGAGTTCACTCTGCTCCGGGTGTGCAATTGTCACATATCCCGCCCAGTCTTCTGTAAGTCTGGACGAACCGCACACTCGGCACTGTTGGATCGCTGCGTCAAAGACAGCGTGACAGTCTCGGCACGCGAGTGGTTTTGTCGTCATCAGTTCGGTGTGACACCTTTGGACTTCTGGTCTGCGGTCTCCAAGAGCTCTTGGTAGCGATTTCGAATTGTGACTTCGCTCACATCCGTTACCTCGGAGATCTCGCTCTGCGTCATCTTTTCGTTGGTGAGCACTCCAGCAGCGTAAAGCGCAGCTCCAGCGAGCCCGATCGGACTTTTTCCACTATGGACATTCGCCGACTTCGCCGTCTGGAGAAGTTCGTGGGCGCGTGCCTCAAGTTCGTCGCTGACGTCGAGTGTGGAGGCATATTTCGCAATGTAATCTTCCGGGTCTGGCGGTTGAATTTCGAGACCAAGTTGCTGACCAAGATACCGGTAGGCACGCTTGAACTCCATTTTGTCGACCCGGCTCACAGTGGCAACCTCATCAATTGACCGGGGAAGGGCTGCTTGGCGCACGGCTGCGTAGATCGCGGCAGTCGCGACACCCTCGATAGAACGTCCAGGGAGGAGATCCTCCTTCAATGCGCGACGATAGATCACGCTCGCCGTTTCACGAGTAGTTTTCGGCACGCCAAGGGCAGATCCCATCCGTTCGATTTCGCCGAGCGCTTGCTTCAGATTGCGTTCTTTGGAGTTGCGCGTCCGGAAGCGTTCGTCCCATGTCCGCAAACGCTGCATCTTCTGACGCTGGCGCGATGAGAGCGATTTGCCGTGGGTATCACGGTTCTGCCACCCAATCTTGGTTGACAGTCCCTTATCGTGCATTAGCTTCGTTGTTGGTGCCCCAACGCGTGCCTTCTGATCGCGTTCTTCGCTATTGAATGCCCGCCAGTCTGGACCGTGGTCGATTTCAGCCTCGTCAACAACAAGA
Source organism: Haladaptatus pallidirubidus (assembly GCF_020700235.1). GTDB lineage: Archaea > Halobacteriota > Halobacteria > Halobacteriales > Haladaptataceae > Haladaptatus > Haladaptatus pallidirubidus. The sequence goes on from NZ_CP085302.1 coordinate 453,445, forward strand.
CCACATTCCCCGCAAACAGTCTCACCGTGAGCGGTATCATGAGTAAGCGATCCGCCACACTCCGGACAGACGCGTTGCTTCTCGGTCGATGTTGTTGCTTCCTCACGTTCCCGTTCGTTCTCGGTCGATACGTTCGATTTGGTGGTGAATTGCGTAGTTGTGCTGGTATCCGTCGGACAGGGGGTGATGGGTGATCGGGAGGATGGCCCGAGTCACTTTCCTGTACTCAGTAATACGGGTGCCACGAATATCAGTCTTTAGTTGGCATGAGCCAAAATTTCAATTCCATCAGATTAGACACTATGAATTACACCCGTATGAATGGGTTGTATCGTGTGTTTCTACTAGAATTCCATCTCTCAAATCCGAAGTTTATTACTTTGGTATGAGCCAATACAGGCTATGCGCGAGTTCATATTCACGATTGAGTACGATTCGGGGGTCGACCCGATTACGGACGTGTTCATCGACTATCCATCGACCATGGCAGCCTCTCTGGCCTGCTGTGTGACCACCCAGAGCATGTGGCGAGTTGACCGAATCACAGGCTCGGAAAACGCATTAGATGAATTAGATACAGTGTATCTTGATCCGCAACACTGCAATGAGTGTCTCGGGACGGAGAACTGCCATACGCCTAGTGAATATTCGGTGTTAGACCGAGAGGCTAGACAGCGGACGATCTATACATACCGCCCTGAAATCGAAAACTGTCATTCAATTCCCTATCGCGCAGCACAACAGCTCGGTGATGGGCTGCTCTTCCAGACGATACGTTACGGATCCCAGTACGAGTGGCGCGTCCTCGTGCGTGATGAGGCCGCAATCGGCGAACTTTATGATACAATCCAACAGAATCTCCATGACGGCGTTCGAATCGAACTCAACCAGCTTGGAACGCCCGGTCACTGGAGTGAAGAGGCGGTCACCATTGCGGATCTGCCACACGAACAACGAGAGGCACTTACCGCTGCCGTCGAGCACGGCTACTACGAAACACCGAGAGAGACGTCGGTCGCAGAAATTGCTGACGGTGTTGGTGTCCCGCGTTCAACACTACAGTACCGATTGCAACGGGCCGAAGCATGGCTCGCCTCGCGTTTCGTGGATGCATCGTACTCGTGATTATCCAAATTGTTAGAAGACAACTCAGTCATGTCGAGGATAGAACCTGTAGCGATTACAGGCACTATCTAGTTTAGCTCCTCCTCGACAGGTGTTCGATTGTCGATCGATTGGTGTGGTCTCTGGCGGTTATAATAATGCACAAACTGTTCAAGCCACTGCTGGACGCTCGGCCGACTGCCCACCCACGAGGTATGAAAGCGGTCGATGCGCTGTTTGAGCGTGTGAAACCACTTCTGGATCAGGTTTCGTTCGGTGTAGTTGAGCTGACCGCTCAATCCAATTCGAAAGAGGGCAGTCCAATATCCGTAGCCATCAACGAGAAACACCGCATCCGAGAGATCGTGTTTCTCGGCTAAATGGCCGAGAACCTCAGCCGCTTGATCTGTGCCATGCCGATCGAATACGTCAATATCGAGCAGCAGTTTTGTTTCTGTGTCTATTGCAGCGTACACCCAAGACCACTCGCCGTTAATCTTGACAGCGGTTTCGTCAACCGCGACCCGTGTCGGCGACGCCGACGGCGGGTCGGAAGCGCTGTCAGCCAGCCGATGTACTCACTGAAAAATCGCTTGATGTGTCCGTTCGACGCCAAAAAGCGATAAAATTGCTTTTGTCTCCCTGAGAGAACACCCGATCGCATGAAGGCGGACGGCGAACGCCCTGACGGGCGTCGCCGTCCGCTCGTTCTCCCAAGTTCCTTCTAAATCCACGTCTAAGCCTTCCTTGAGCAGGTTTGCGAGCATCTCTAGGCAAGTTACTCAACAACCTGCTCATTCCTCAAGCTGGCTCAACTAGACAGTGCCTGTTGGACATATCTTTCGTCTCCCTTACTTGGCAGAGGCTCTCCGTCGGGATACTGTAGTCACGCCATATAAGGGAGACGCCAACACCTTATCGAGGAAAAACTAATTTGTAGCAGATTTCCCACGATCGGCGTACTCAGCTTCCGTCGTACTCGTTCAACCACTCCGTGACGATTTCTTGAATCGCAAGGAGTGACGTGCCGATGTTCAGCATCTGATATCCGTTCCGAGCCTTTTCGTTGACGTCATCCATCCCGAAACCAAGATTGGCCACGGGAACTCCCTGATCGACGCTGGCCGAACGAACGGTCTCAACGGCGTCCTGGACGTCTGGATGGTCGAGTTCACCAGGATGCCCGACTGCGACTGACAGGTCGAACGGACCGACGAAGACGAAGCCGAGGTTTGGAACATCCAAGATCGCGTCGATATTCTTGACTGCCTCGAGCGACTCAATTGTCACCCCGATGAGCACTTGTTCGTCTTCAGTCGCCACATAGTCGTCTTTCTGCCCCCACCGGCTCGCTCGTGGCACGGCGAGACCACGTTCGCCCGGCTCGCCATCGTAATGGAAGTACGCTGCACGCACGATGTCTCGGACTTCCTCCGCTGTATCGACATGCGAGAGGAACACGTTTCTCACCCCAGCGTCCAATGCTTTTCGGACAAGTGCTGGTTCCGTCACTGGAACTCGAACCAACAGCTCTGTTCCTGAAAGTTCACTCGCACGAAGTAACTGTTCTACTGCCGTGGCGTCCCACGGACTCGGCCCGGCGTGTTCGAAATCAATCCAGATAAAATCGAGTCCGAGATCACCATATAATTCGACAACCGTCGGAGAGTATGTGTCGTCGGCTATTCCAAGCATAACTTCGTCATTCTCAAGGCGCTCACGCAAACTGGTCGTGTTTCTTGCTTGTGTCATTCGTATTTCCCTGGAAACCCAATCGGAATGGTTTCCGTCTGTTATTGTAGTGTTCCAACACCCGCAGTTGGAATCATGTGGCGACTCTGAGGAAGAACCGTCGAGTTCCTCCAAAGATGTTTATTCGAACGCCTCTCGGAGTGCTCTGCCAGCCCGCTCTTGCACGTCGTTCGCAGCTTCGATCCCCTGGAATGGCTCCGAGAGCTGGCTCATGTTGGCGAAGTCGTGGATCATGTCGTCGTAGTGGGTGTGCTCGACGGGGACGCCCGCATCCACCAATGCGTCAGCGTATGCGAACTGCTCGTCGCGGAGCGGATCATAGCCGCAGCTGTACAGGGTCACCGGCGGGAGTTCAGCGAGGGTTTCCTCGCGTGCGCGAAGTGGCGACGCCAAAATGTTCGCCCCGTCGATGTCGTCCCGAAGGTAGTGGTTCCAGAACCACACCATCCCTCGCCCCGTCAGGAAGAACTTGTCCGCATTCTCATCGTACGATTTCGTGTCGTACGCGTGGTTGGTCACTGGGTACAACAGCAGCTGGTGATCGATCTCCGGCACGCCGATGTCCTTCTCGGCGACCATCAGAGCGGCGGCGGCCGCTAGGGTCCCACCTGCACTCTCACCTGCGACGGCAAGTCCGCCGCCTGCCCCGACTCCTCGGCGTTATCGTTAGCCCACTTCGTCGCGAGGTAAGCATCTTCCACAGCCGCCGGGAAGGGGTGTTCTGGGGCTTTCCGGTAATCAACGGAGACGACGACGCACTCGCCCTCGGTCGCTAGCGCCCGTGCGACTTTGTCGTGAGAATCCAGGTTGCCGACGACCCAGCCCCCACCGTGGAAATAGACGACGGCCGGAAGCGCCCGATCTGGATCGGGATCGTATACCCGCACCCGAATGTCGCGGGCGTACGCCGGGATCTTGCGTTCATCTACTGCAGCAATCGGCTGAGGTTCGACATCAGGGGTGAACAAATCGCCGAGCAGTGTCCGGGCCTGTTCGGGAGATAAGTGTGTGAGGTCGGGTGCACCCGCTTCCACTAATGCGTCTAACAGTGCTTGTGCATCTGAATCAAGGGTATCAGCACGGCGTTCACTCGAATCGTTCTCTGATTGCGTGTGGTCAATCTGTATCATGTTTCTCTCACCGTTTTAAACTCCAAGTCGTACAAGTGACCGTATGATCTGTCGTTCAGACATGGCAGTAACTTGAACAGGAGGGTAGTCTCTGCCATTATAAATAGTTATTCACTATTGTCATATGAGGTAATGATCAATATACTATTAAATACTTGAGAAATGTCTCAATTCAGCGAAGGAATTATCGATTTCCTGCCATATAAGGTGATTCTTTTGCACTTCTGGATATGGAGTCCAGCATCTGATTCCATCTCCGCTCAGAGAGTAACCGTTGGACCATAGTGCAATAACAGCATAGTAGCGTGAGGACGGTGTGCTCGTTCGTACCGAAGAGTCTTGGGAGGGAGAGCCGGTTCGCGCACAGACCGAAACGTTGCAGGTAGCTCTCGACGAGTCGCTGCGCGACTGGCTACAGAACCTGAAACACGAGGCCGAGACCCGATCGAACCTGGAGTAGAGCTATAACTGAAACAAGCGCCATAGTACACACCACAGGGACTGTCGTATAATGGGGGTCCCGTGACTACGCTCCTATGACCCCCAAGAACGGTTTCAGTATATCCTGTAGACACGACGTTTTCGCCACCAATGTTGACCCAATACCCAAGGAAATTCAACGTATGGGTATCGTCCTTCTATTAGTGTGTTCTATTCGTTGAGAATACTTGTTTCAACTTCTGGAATGGTAGACTGGCCAATTCCTAGGGCAGAGCTGAAAGATCCAGTCGAAACTTTGCGTCAGGATATCCGTGTAGAAGGTATTGCAGAGAACTAGCGACTCTTGTCTATGAAAGTTGCTCAACCGTCCACTGAAGACAAGTATACTGGTATATAACAGTTGAATCTACAACTGGATATGAAAAGAAAGGAGGCAACCTATGACGGCAGTCCCGTTGTTTTACCCCACTTGTCTATAATTTTGATTTGTACTAGAACTTAACGTCATTCTCACATTCATCCCAACCACTTTGGTGCTGATAATTTCACCGGTGCCTGACAGCATCTATACGCTGACTCGAAGCATCAGTGATGGCCGGACCGTCGGCGTTACTGCTGCATTGGGATCCTCAACTGGAAGCATCGTCCATACGACAGCGGCGGTTCTCGGACTCTCGGCTATTTTTCAAACATCAGCTGTTGCGTACACCATCGTCAAATTGGTCGGTGCAGCGTACTTGGTCTACCTTGGCGTCCAAACGTTCAGAACCACCCCATCGATATCGACGTGCGGTGGTTGGGTTACGGCGTACAGCACGAGTGAGCGATATCTTCACTCTCCAATGCGGAAATCGTCTCTAGAATCTCACGAATTTGTTCTCGCGAAGAACAAGAGCACGTAGAGCCAGAGCGACCCATCGAGATGAAGGTACGCTGTGGTCGCTCCGGAAAAACAGCGATCCCCTCAAGTCGGAGGATTCGATCAGGTCTCAAGCGCGGGTCAGTGCTTCAGCTCGCTCTTTGAGCGCTTCGTTCATCTCCCTGAATCCCTGCGCAGTGGCTTCCTCGTTCAAGAACACCGGAACCAGCAGGCCAGAAAACTCCTCACGCTGGGCGAATCGTACGCGATCGGTGTCAAGCGGGTGAATACGAAGTTGATGGTGGCCATCAAAAATCTTCGGAACGAGCAACCGGCCGAGCCACTCCAAGCGCCTGCCACGCTCGGCAGTGAGCACTGTTGGACGGAACGTCATGCCTCTTGCTCCTGGTGGTTCGATGTGAATTTTCAGTTGTTCGCCGCGGCGGATTTCCCCGCTCGCTTCGGTGATAAACGGGTTCCATTCGGTGTACTTTCCGAAATCGGTGAGAACGTCCCAGACGACCTCTACTGAAGCATGGATTTCGATATCCGTCTCGATTACTTTCATTCTATGAGCTTCCTGCCGGCGTATTTTAAGCGCTGTCTCAACGTTGTTACCCCTTTATAGTCTCATAGTAGTATATAGATGGTGGCACCCATACCATTCATTTTATATTTTCTAGAATCAGCTACCTACGATCGGTGGATTAAACTTCGACAATCGTACTGCTATCGCTTGGTTTTCCTCATCTAGGCAGTGCCATTAGTAGGAGTACTAACCGATGCGTGTCATTCATATATAGCCCTAACACTTCAGGCAGCCGAAGCCGAGTTCTGAAGCTTTCTCGTCGTGGCGAGTAAGATTTCACACTTCCCCGAGGGCGGCGACCTGCCCGAATCCACTTCCGCTTATGGAAGTCATGAGTAGTAATTCTCAGACCCATTAGCCGCTCACAGCTCAACGGCGCTCATCGACTCGATGATGTTCACTTCGGTTGGCGCAGCGAGATACGACTCGATCGCGTCATAAATCGACCAGCTACCGAGCGCCATCACGATTCGCGCTGAGACGTTCTCTTCAACCAGTAGATGAAGTGTTGATTTGCGAATTAAAACCAAGTATTTATTTACTGCCATTTATATTCTAATCAGCAGTGATTGGACGCCGATGCGGCGATTCGATTGTGTGAGAAATTCGATGCCTGTGATCGGCGAATTCATGTGGCCAGTACGTATGAATCTCCATTACGCTTCTCGCAGAGAGTTCCGTTCCGTAAAGACGGAATCATTGAATTTGTGACGGCATCCCGAGCGTGATGTGATCCCGCTAATGATTCTGTCCCGTCGTACTGTTTTGCTCGGAGATGATTTCTGGCTCATTTCCCGGTAGCACAACTAGATTTTCACGGCCAAGAGGAATCTTTGTGATCTCTCCATCTGATTGCATCTCCGAAAGTTTCACGCTTACTTTCGTTTTTGACCAATTGGTTGATTCAACGATTTCCGTCTGGTACATCTCACCATCATGTGACCTCAATAACTGGCGAATGTATTCCTGATCCGTAATATATATAGACACTCTCTCTTTGTAAATTCAGTATCTTGATATACGGTTCTTGGCTGTTTATTGGTTTTTTGCCGGAGAACTCGACTATCAACCTGCAACCACCAGACAATGAGAAATAGACTGCCAATCAAACAGAGTCCCCAGACTAATACTCCTCTCCCAACCCACAGCAGTAAGAACGCGGGCACTCTCATTCCAATCTTGACAGAGTAACACGAGCAGTGTTCTCAAATCTATCGGCCATCCTAAAATGACATATTTGTCATCTTGCTCGCTGCCTATAAATAGTGCAGAAAGGTTTATCGTGCGTCAGCGAAAATAGAATTTCAATCGTGCTGACTATCCTTGACCATAGTTCAGAGATTATGGGCAAGTAGGAAAAAGAACGTGTACTTTCCACACCCTTGTTTTCGATGGGTTGGTAGGTGTATATCGGTGTGAAAATACGACGAGGCTTATTCCGACGCGACCACCGTTTATTTGGAGCTATTTGCTGAATTCGGTCAGTTGTTGGTTGAGTTTCTCTCTTTCCTCGTAGAAGAGTGCATGACCACTCTCCTCGAAGCGAACGAGCTCCGTGTCTTCGATCCCCTCGTGGAGCTTCTCTGCCGTCAACTCGAACGGACAGGCCTCGTCGTGCACACCATGACAGATGAGCGTTGGAACCGAGATATCTGCGAGGTCGGACCGAAGATCCATCTCGCCGACCGCCTCGATCGAATCGGCCATGGCTTGTGGTGACGATTCCATGCTCATATTCTGGAGCCAATCTTTCAGCTCGGGGCTCGGTGCAGAGTGAAACATCGAGTCGGCGAAGTCACTACTGACCTTCGCTCGGTCCTCATAGCATCCCTGCGCAAGGTCCATGAATGCAGCTCCATCGACGCCTTCCGGAAAGTCCGGTTTTTCGGCCAATACAGGACTCGCGGCACCAAGCAGCGCCAATTTTGCCACGTGTTCTTCGTTATGGCGGCCCATATACCGGGTGACAACACCCCCACCCATTGAAAAGCCCGCGAGTGTTACATCATCGACATCGAGTTCATCAAGAACCGCCTTCAGGTCGTCAGCGAACATGTCGAAGTCGTACTCGCTCCACGGTTTGCTCGACTGACCGTAGCCCCGGAGGTCGATACCGATACATCGGATATCATCCCTGGGGAGTTGGATGTACTGGTATTCGAACATCCTGTGGCTCAATGGCCACCCGTGTACGAATACGACCGGTGTACCTGATCCCCAATCCTGAACGAACAATTCCACCCCGTCCTCAACTTCGATTCGAGTCATGCTGACCATTGGCTGGTCAACCGATGAGTATATATGTACTTTGGCAGTGTTACTTGCTGGTTGACTTGTGGATTTTCATATAAAAAATTCATCAAATCAATTGTGGACGACATTACAGTTCCAACACTGATTTGCCATGGCGTACAGGATCAAGTCGCGCCATTTGAGGTCACCGCCGAAGTTCTAGAGGATGGTATTGCAAACACGGAACTGGTTCGTTTTGAGGAGAGTGGGCATTCCCTCTTTTACGAAGAGAAAGAAAAACACAACAAAGAGCTAATGGATTTTGCCAATTAGGAGAGAACTGGAGGTTGACTCAACCTTTTATTAAGGTGCTTTGATATATCCATATCCTTCATTCTGCAACCGTGCTAGTTCACCAGAACCTGATGGAACTCCTTCCACACCAGTCAACAACTCTTCATCAGTGACCCCCATCCCGCGGAGAGCATTCTGACATGCACGGAGTGAGACATCTTGATCAAGAAGATTATTGACCATCTCTGGGTTCGCTGCTGTCGCGCTCACGAACATTCGAACCCCAGCTGAATTTGCGACAATAACAACCTCATCATCTGGCGACGAAACGCTCTCATCTGTAAGGAGATTCAGCGCGTTCACCATTGCCTCTTGATAGTCTGATGGCTGGGCACTTGATACGTGAAATACGGTCTTCATACCTGTAACAGCACGTCTTAGAGGATCTTAGTGATTGGCGTTTTTCTCACTTCTCTACCTTCTGAACCTCATGTTAATGATTAACATTGTTCGGGATGTTTGCCTGAAAGGGAAAGCATGACTGACCCAACACCAGAAGAATACACAGCGTTTGTTACTCCAGAGAGTTCCGGTGAACGAACAACTTTCAACGGCTGCGAAATCCACGTTGTCCACCATGATGCGGGTACAGAGCGAGAAGCCCATACACATGGAGAGGAACACATCATCTTCATCCGATCTGGAACAATGCGGTGGGGAGTCGATGGAGAGACACACGAAACGACGCAAGGAGATACAATTGTGACGCCAGCCAATGTGCCGCATAGTTGGGAAGTGATTGGTGACGATCCGGCCCGGGTTGTCTGCGTTACTGCTCCACCAGAACCAGACAGTGAGCCAGGTGAAACCTAGATATTAAGCGCAAAGCACTCCGCAGCACGAACGAGAACAAGCATCCTCCGTCGTGGTGAGCAGATTCACGTCTTTTGTCGTTGGGTTCATCCTCCCGATGAACTAAAGTCCGGACTTGAAACTGGTGAGACAGTCTTTTCTCGCGAGTTTTTGAGGATAAATAACTGTGGAATGGAGCAACTAGTGTCGTCCTGTCCGTTTCCACTGCCGCTTATACTGCCCACAGGAAGTTAACCACCCAAAATCGCCGATTTTGAAAAATCGACCTCGCTGCCGTCGCACGTTCTACTTCCATTATAGAATCAATCACGCATTTAGAAGCGGGCCGAATTCCCACATCTCAGACAATAAAGACGTATCTGAAATCGATGCTATCGAGGAGAGGATACCTCGAGAGTTACCAGTAGTTGGATCACACATTCAGTTTCTGTGCTGGAAATAAGGCTTTAAAACGCAGTGAGAGCACTATCGTTGCTCGTCTTGAAGGTGCTCAACGTGTGCTTCTAACCGACCGATCTTCCGTTCCATGCGGTCGAGGCGTTCGTCGACACTACCGCCCGACCGAACTCGAAGAATGAAGTATCCGAGGCCACCGAGAACTCCAAAAAAGATAGACGCATACACGACAAGCATCAAGGCTATAAATAGGAGTCCAAAACCATCAACAAGCTGAAGCGGTATCATTAATTTAGATATAGTAACAAAACAATATAATAGTTGGCTCTGCTCTCATCACTGTCGTTAAGCTCTTCACCACCCGAGTCGGAGCGTCTGAAACGACTCAACCGTTTTGTACTACCCGTGTCCGAAGACAGTTCCAGGTGATTATCCTAACCAGTCCTGTCACAACTGTTTGGAATCACACGATAGACAAGAAGAGAAAACTTGGTACGAGAAACAGACGTTAGTATGGAATACTAACGCTGGTCGATCAAACTTAAACCTCAGAGATCGATGCGCTACTCTGCAAGCCGTAATGGTATCGCGTGAAAATCTTCCTCGTATCTAATCCTTATCGCGAGAAGTACTTAAACGAAATTCGGTTTGTAGTTGTTACCTTCCTCAACACGGAGCAACCCGCCGTAATCGGAGCAACTGTACTTCTCAGGTGTTTGACGACCTTCGAGTGCTGATAGCGTGCGAGTCGTCCACCGCAATCTTCGCAAATCACCCACCAGTTCGGCGATGTGAACCGCTCGCAGTGCTGGGTTGTGTCGAGAGTATCGGTCCAACGGGCGAACGTTCGCCCGTGATCCGCTTTCCCGAACTCGTGGTACTGCCAGGCGTGAATGAGTTCGTGGCGGTCGGTTTTGCTGAATTGTTCCCACCTATGTTGTTCGTAGGCTTTCTAGGCCAGCGAGAATATGATCTCCTCTATTGTAAGATCATACTTCGTGACACCCGCTTGCCGTTGGGCTCGGTGTGAGATTTCCCAATCGATCGCTTCGACCGACAGGTTAGGGAAATGCTCGGCGGCGACGTCTGCCGCGTGCTGCTGTGCTCGGTCGAGTAGGCCGCGCTCAGTCGTCGGTGAAACACTGGTGGATTTCGTGCCCGATCGACCAGGTCAACTGAAGACGGTAGGTTCGTTCACCCGCCGAGCAGGTGGTGCGCCAACAAACGTTACTGTTCGTTTATCCGTCCTCGACCAAACACTATGGTTTTGGACGCGATTGAGTGACGACACATTTGGCGAGTTCCTGTACGAGACCCTAATGCAGTTCGAAATTCCTGATCGGTTCATCACTCGTGACGACAAGGCTGCAACGACACTCGCCTTCACCGGTCACGATAAGCAATCCGACCGATCATTCAGCTTTTATCGCGATCAAACTGCTGATACCCGGTTTCAGACATGTGTTGTCCCCAACGAGGTGTTGCAGCAAATTACGTGTGTGTATGTGGCGTCGTACTTGCAAGTGAACCGTCTCGAAGTGCAGTAATCAATTTAATCGAGAGGGCTGACGAGTGTGGCTGTACGTTTTATCTCGGTCCAAATTTTCGACCAGAACGTAACTCTCGTCAATATTTCACACACCATATTCCTTGATGTTTTCACAGGTAGACTCCAGATGCCAAATTTCAATAACAGAAATAATGTCGTCGTAGTTACTTCCAGCTCCTAATAGAAGTTTAGTTCAATTTCGTGGAAAAACGTCGATTGATCCGCCGTGGCCTGGGATTTCGGCGTTGGCGGTACGTCCCGTTTGTGCTGTGTTTTAATGTTCCACTCTGCGTACTGTTTCACCGTCTCGATATCGAGATCGAGTAGAGACGCAGTTCGATCCATTCCGAGATTCCCGTCGACCAAACACGCCAGTACCTCATCGAGCGTTCCGTACGGTGCACCGAGATCGTCCTCGTCGGTCTGCCCAGCTCGGAACCCCGCCGTGGCGGGTTGGTCGATAACTGCCTCGGGGAGACCCAAATACCGGGCAAGCGCCCACACTTCCGTTTTGTAGAGTTTTCCTAACGGTTGCAGGTCAACACCACCGTCACCATACTTGGTAAAGTATCCGAGCCACCGTTCCGTCTGATTTGAGGTTCCAAGAACCAGCCGTGACATCGTGTTGGCCGCGTAGTACGCACACGCCATCCGAACGCGTGCGACGAGATTTCCGAGTTCTCTCGTCCCGGCGGTTTGGGTCAAGTGATGCGGGAGCTGTTTCTCAATCTCTGAGACCAGCGGATGGATATTCACGTGGGTGTAGTCAATCCCGAGATCAATGACGAGTGAGCAGGGATCGACCGTCCCAACGTCAGTCCCCTTGTGACAGGGGAGGTGAAGGCCATAGACGTTCTCCGAACCAAGTGCTTCGACCGCGAGCACAGTTGCCACACTCGAATCCAATCCGCCACTCATGTTGACGACCACTCCCTTAGCTCCAGTCGTCCTCACGTACTCCCGAATGTACGTCGTCAACCGGTCAGCGAGGGCCGCAATCTCGTCTCGGGTCGTCGTGAACGTTGGCTGTGGGTCGGAGTCCGGCACGTACCGGGTCGGTGTCGGTGGGCGAGACCGCTTATGTGCCGTTTGGATGACCTGCCAAGCGTATTTCTGAACACGGTCTGGATCGATATCTAGAATTCTGGCCGTTGCCGAGACATCGTGTTTTTCATCCACAAGCGTTTCAAGAATACGGTCGAGCGTCTCGTACGACGCGCCGAGGTCGTATTCGTCCGTCTGGCCAGCCCAGAATCCCGCCGTCGGGGGTTTTTCAATAATTGCCGACGGGACACCGAGATCGGTAGCCAGCGTTCGGACTTCCGTTTTATAGTAATCGCCGAGCGGGAGGACATCTGCACCCCCATCGCCGTACTTCGTGAAATAGCCGAGAAGGCGCTCCGACCGGTTGCTTGTCCCGACGACAAGCTGTGACGTCGCGTTAGCGGCAAAGTACGCACATGCCATCCGAAGACGGGCTGCTAGATTCCCAACCGCGTATTTATCACCGCCGGGAGCGATCTCCGATGCAAGTTTCTGTTCGAAGACCCCGAGGATTGGTTGGAGTGAAATCATCTCGTGATCGATACCGAGATCAGACGCTAATTGTTTCGCATCCAGGGTATTTACGGACTGATTCTCGACAGTTGGCATGAGGAGGCCGAAAACGTGCTCTGTTCCGAGTGCGTCGGCAGCGAGCGCCGCAGTTGTCGATGAATCGACACCGCCACTCATCGCAACAATGACACCATCAGCATCGGCGTCGCTGACCGTGTCCTGAAGGAGGGTCGCTGCGTGCTCGTGCATATTGTCGGATGTTAGTTGTTCATGGTTGCGATTCGTAGTGAGTTCAGTGTGTCGAGATTGATGTATTGCCATTCTCAGATACCTCCCACTGGTGGCGAGTCTCTCTTCGGTATCGGTGGTGTTTCGTGATGCTGTACTCGTCGTGCGTATCGGACGGCAACATGCCCGACGAAAGTGGGTTCCACGCCAAGTGTTTCGGCTGTTTGTTCGATTCCGGCCCCGTTATCGACTAACTTCCATAAAATCATATCGATAGTTTCAGTCGTGATCCGACAGTCGGACTCCCCAACCTGCGTGAACCAGGGGATGTTACTGGTAGTAGACTCGTTACGCTTCGTTGGAACATCGAGATATTGGGCGATGTCTCGGACTTCTGTTCGATACAGATCACCGAACGGGAGGAGATCGACACTCCTTCCCCTAGCAAATATAGTGGAATCGCGCAACATCGTTGTCCGATTCTCTGCTCCAAGTGCGAGTCGTGACGTTGCCTTTGCCTCGACAAATGCCGCCAACTTCCCGACGCGTCTCGCGACAGTTCCACGGAACACCGTGGAGTTCTCACAATTGTCACTTGTTTGTACGCGTTCTCTCTGTGGACACAAGTTCGAGAGCGTTTCTGACGAGGCGAACCGCCGTACTTCTGTGAAAATGGTCTGCGTGAGTGCCTCAACGAACGGCGTGATATCCAATGTTCGATGCGTGATGTCGAGATCAGCCGCCACGTGGTGTGTAGCCGAGAGGTTTCCGTCAAGATTTGAACCGGTTGACAGGACGAGGCCATACACTGACTCAGGATTGAGCGCTTTCACGGCGAGCGTGGCAGCAACCGTCGAATCGACATCTCCGGACAAGGTCACGACGACGCCGTCAACATCGGTATCAGCAATAACCTGTTTAATGAAGGTTAGCCGTTCACGGACGGTTGTTTGGGGATCGATGAGTGCGGGTTGGGCGAAATTAGTAGGGTATTCGCAGGATTGGACTGTACGGGACATATTGGTGAATTGGTTATTGGATTGCATTTCGTCTGGTCTTCTAATGTAACGACTCAGTGGCGATCTGGATGGGGATTTTGATGGTCATACTTTGCGGTTCGTCTTCCCCAGTAGTGGCGTGTCAGACGGCTTCTGTTCCGCTCTTTCCGGTGCGGACTTGGATCGCATCCGTAACGGGGAGCACGAAGATTTTACCATCGCCTGGTTCGCCAGTGTAGGCCGCCTCACGGAGGGCCTCTACCATGTCTTCGACTGGCGTGTCTGCAACGACACATTCGATCTTCACCTTCTGATGGAGGTCGACCGTATACTCTTCACCACGCCACTGTTCAGTTTTCGCTGGTTGGCTTCCCCGCCCACTCACGTGTGTAACTGTGAGACTTGGTGCACCGACCTCGGCAAGAGCTAGTTTCACATCAGTTAGTTTGTCTGGCCGGACGATTGCCATCACGAGTTTGATGTCGGTGTCCATGTCAGTCATCGTCAGTTACCTCCACGTCGTTCGCGCCACCATCGGTGGTGATCGCCCCTCTTTCGCTGGCTCCAGACCGGGTTGTCCCCGTCTCACCAGTTGTTCCCTCAATGAATTCGGGATAGGCAGTGTACCCGTGCTCACTACGGTCGAGACCGAGTGCCTCGACGTCGTCATCGACACGGAGTCCAACCGTCACATCGGCGAGCTTGAAGACGAACCAGGTCGTGACGATGGTCCAGAGTGCAATGACACCGATTCCGATTGTCTGCATTGTAAGTTGGATCACTGAGAACCCACTGACCGCAAACACTGGAATCAACCAGGTGCCGATCGCACCAGCACTTCCGTGCACGGCAAACACACCACAGACATCGTCAATTTTGAGCGAATCGACCACCCAGCGATACACAAGGGGGGTCTGGACGCCGCCGATCACCCCGAGGATGAGTCCACCGTACCACGTGACGTGGGGAACTGCCCCGGTGACGGCGACCAAGCCGGCAAGGAGGCCGTTGGCCGTGAACAGCGGATCGGGCTTCCCCTCGGTATACGTCGTCGTGAGCGCAGCAGCAACCGCGCCGGCACCCATGCCAAGCGTGGTGTTCAAGGCAACACGGCCCAGCGCTGCTCCCATGAAGGAGAGCGTGCCATCTTCGACCGCGAGTACCGTTGCTTGCGTCCCAACGTTGAAGCCGTACCAGCCGAAAGCGAGGATGAACGTCCCTAGGACGGCGAACGTGATCGAGTGACCGGGTATCGGTTCGCTCTCTCCGTCGTCATTGAACCGACCGCGACGCGGCCCAACCATCCACGCGCCCACTAGCCCGGCGATGCCGCCCAGCATGTGGACGACCGTGGCGCCCGCGAAGTCAAGGTAGCCGACGCCAAGAGCTTGGCCGATATAGCCGCTCGACGAAAGCAACCCGCCACCCCATGCGAATCCTTGGATGACGGGATAGATGACCGCGGTTAACCCGATCGAGTAGAACACGTACGCTTTGAATTTAATTCGCTCAGCGACTGCTCCACTGACGATGGTCGCGGCAGTCATCGCGAAGACTGCCCCGAAGAGCCAATCGATCCACGCATTCGCATCTGAAATGTAGCCGAACGACTCCGCGAGCGACATCGAACCCGGTGCGGTGAGTCCGCCGGCGATGCCAGCGATGCCAAGTCCGACGAGGAAGTACACGATGACACCCATTCCCCAGTCCATGAGATTCTTCATGAGTACGTTGGCGACGTTCTTGGCACGAACCTGGCCAGCTTCGAGCAGTGCGAAGCCAGGCTGCATGAAGAAGATGAGAAACGACACGGTCAGTACCCAGACGGTGTTGATACCACTGGACAATGTACTCAGATCAACCATCTGTATCTCCTCCAGTAATGGGCCGTTCGGCGTACATGGCGGCGAGCTGTCGCTCGTAGTGTCGTTCTACCTCCGATGCGGTTGATTCGCCGATCGTGATTTCAGTCGAGACGGTGGTATCCGACTGGATCCATCCGTTCGTCTGCTCACGATCGTAAATTATGACCGTGTCTTCGGCAAGTTCGAGCTGGGCGTATCTGTTCAAGGCTCCAAGGTTAGTTGAAGCAATGTCCGTCGATGGTTCGTTGTTCATTTGGCGATCGACTCCGTGAGAAGGAGATCGGTAATCTTGTCCCCAGCTCCTCTGTTTTCTGGAGCTCCATTTGTCTGCTCTTTCATGATTTTAAACACTGATTGTTGTTTTAATAGGGTTATTAGCCCATTTTCATCCTATTTTACTCGGATTTATTCGACATTCGTCCGCTCATGTCTACAAAGGATTGCAACTGCTGTTATTGACTAAAAGCTTTCGCACGAATGCCTAAGCTATGATGATATAGTTAACTGTATATGGACTATATAAGGATATTCTATCCGTATTCGTGCAAAAATATGGCTAAAGTACTACTTATTAAAAATAAGGTGTTCGGGGATGACGACGGCGGACCCTCACTCGTGACGATACGCGAGGATGCCCACGATCGTAGACGTGAGAGGTGATCGAGTCCCCCTCAATCGAATTTTTATCTTTTGCTATGATAACCAATAGATCGCCGTGAATATGCGACTTTTAGCGATTTAATGAAAATACATCTAGGTAATTCTAGGAAAAGGTTTACAATCATGGTCCTCTACGATTCAACCGCCATGATTCAACATACCCCACCCAACACGGGGGCGGAAGCGAGGAAGTACGAGTGTCAAGCGTGCTTGTACAGAGTCAACGCGATGGAATACAGGGCAATCTGTCCGGAATGTCAAGGGAAACTCCGCAATATCACCGTCCCACGTGAGTGAAAGAAATCCCCTTTGCGGTTCTCGATGGGAACCTCCGAACGATCGTGACGGTGAACAACTGTGGGGTCAAGCCCCGAGACACTATCGCTGTAATACTGTAGATACAGCGTGTACGATAGCCACTGCCGACGAGTCGAACGCAGTCGTTGCAATCCGTCAGCCGGAAATTTCGGCGATAGGACAACTCCAGTTGGACGTACCGAAATGGAATCCTCGAAACGATGACTCACAATCAGCGCAACAAACGGATGATGGAATACGGACAGGGGACTGATCGCAGCCACGACGGGCGACGGCAACGACGACCTGAGAGTGAAGCGAAGAGAACAGGTACAGCGGTCGTCCTCGGCGTGAGTGGAACTGATACGGACCGGCTCGACGTGCTCGCTGACACCGCGATGGACATCGCTGGGCCACGTACGCAACTGTCTACCTTGTGCACGTTCACTCAGTTGCCGGGTTTGAGCAAACGCTTGATCACCTCAATTATGATGCTGAGTCGCCACCCGATCCGGACGAAGTCGCAGAACGGAGTGAGTCCGTTCGCGAACTCACAACGCGGCTGAAAGACCCAGGTCGGAACTATGGGGTGACGGTTGCAATTCACGGACGTGTGGCGAACAATGTCGGGGAAGCTTTGGTGGATGTTGCCAATGAGGTTGCCGCCAACCGTGTTATTGTCGGCGGGCGCAAACGGTCACCATCAGGAAAAGCGCTCTTCGGGAGCACTGCCCAATACGTCCTCCTCAATGCCCCATGTCCAGTCACATTCGTCCGTGGTGAGTGACACCCCATCAATGTTCCATCTACAGATAAACAGATGACTACAATACTATCACGGTGCCTTAAGACTGTCCGAAGCCTGCATTCTCGTCTTACCCATCCCCCAACCTCTAACTTTCCGTTGCCACCACATTCCGTTACTGATGCAACCGATCAGGAGATTTGGCTTCATCCCTACGACGATGCTGCATTTGAATCGCTCATCGCTATGTATACCACATTTGATCCGTCACAGCGTGCCCAGGGGACACCCCCGTTCGGTGAACCAGCGATTCGTGAATGGTTAGAAACCATCCTCAACGGGATTTCGGTTGTGGCATGGCACGGTGACGATGTCATCGGACACGTCATGTTTGTTCCTGACGGTGTTGGTCGCCACGAACTCGCCATCTTCGTTCACCAAGACTACCAGCGGGCAGGTATCGGCTTCGAACTCCTCCAAACCGGACTTGGCTACGCCAAGAAGCAAGACGTCACCGAAGTCTGGTTGACTGTCGAATCACGGAAGATTGGTGTCCAGAAACTGTACAACGCTGTCGGCTTCACCGTCGATAATCCAGTCGGCCAGACGCGTCGAATGTCACGATATCTGTAATATGGCGGCATTTCGGTTTCCTGAGTATGTTGATATTCCGTTGTTGCTTCGTCGAAACTATTTAAAAATTCCTCAGATTTATACTCCACCAATATTTCATTCGCTTGTAGCAATATTTAACTATTATTGGAACAAACAGACGACTATAACGGTAAAAGTCATCCAAATATCGATAAATGATGGAAAATGGTTGACAGTTCGTGATTTCATGGAGAATGAGACTGGATGCACACTGGCGAAGTATGAAGCAAAGTTCGTAGAGGATGGAGAAATGGAATATATTGATAAGGAGATTGTGCTCGTGAAGAAAACAAATTCGTTCGGTGGTGAAAAGATGTATTTCGTCCCCAAAGAGGTTATTGAGACAGTTCCTCATCTCCTCCCCCAACTAACGTACCTGGGGATGAGAGCTCTCGTTATAGAGATTCATAGAGGAAATCAACAACTGAAGTCGTAAGAGTAGTGACCTCCTCCGCGCCGTAACCAGCGTGGCATCCCACCAAGGGATATCGGCCAGAGCCTTCGAGGTTGCAACGCACTCTCACAAGAACTAGTAACATGCTGGAGGAACCTCTCGGTTTGACTCCTGTGATAGGGCTGTGGCCTGGTTACTGAGGCCCTATCTCCGATCGAGTCATCGATATACGTGTTTTCTCTGGTATGATTCTCTCCATCAGAATAGCGTACAAAAGCAAGGCACACAGAGGCTTAACCGTATTGGCTAACTGATTTCCGGCAGGCCCATCGACGGTAGTGTGTCGGCCGAGCCTCTCGGTCGAACCGCGCCTGAAGACGCGGGGATGTACGCAAAACCTTTATCACTAAGACATACCAACCGGGCCAAAACGAACTCGATATACGATTGTATTCCTTTAATCCCTAAAACCATCCTACCGGAAACCTTTTGAGATCTATAGTTGTTATACGAAGTAAATGGAACCGCAAAGAGTAACGTATGTCCAAAAATCCTGCGCGTATATCACACGTAATGGGCGCGAACTGCTAGTATTTGAAGGCCCTGAATACGACGGGTTACAGGTGCCAAAAGGAACGATCGAATCCAATGAAAACCCTCGTGCCGCGATGCTGCGAGAAATTACTGAGGAAAGCGGTCTTGGCGCAATCGGTACAACGCAGCATCTAACGACTGACGTGTGGACACGCCGCCAATCACCGCCCAAACGGTATGTCCGGCATTTTTTCCACACAACCGTCCACGAGCCACGTGACCACTGGACGCATACCGTCACCGGCGACGGCGATGAAAAAGGTCTCGAGTTCAAATTCTCGTGGATCGAACTTCCATCGTCATCCGAATTCGCGTTGGCACTAGATGACTACGTTCATCTCCTTGAATAAATGTCGTGGAGACCTCTCGATTGGCGGCCATCATCGAATCCACAAATACTGTACGAGGAAGGAGTATGAACAGACCGAGCACTCTCGTTGGCGCCGTCGCCCATCGACCTCTCCTCCGCCGGATGTTACGACCCGTTGTGGTGTTTGCACTCATTGTTGTCGCGGGTATGGTCGGATTTAGCACACTCGACGGCGTTGGAATCGTGGATGCACTGTTCTGGCTGCTCGATCCCACGAGCATCGAACTCCACTTTCAGAACCACGATGGACCGGCGACATTCATCAAAGCCTATGCAATCGTGATCCTCTCCGGGCTAATTGTTGCAAGTCTCTGGATCGGTGAAACACTGTTTTCGGCAGCATTTGGCGGACAGATACAGACGGAACTCAAACAGATGCAACTCGAACGTAACATCAAAGAACTCGATGACCACATCATTATCTGTGGGTACGGGACATTTGGGAAAACCATCGCGGCCCGGCTCCGTGACGCAGATCGCGAGGTGGTTATCGTCGAACAACAGGACGCACAGTACCAACGGGCGATTGACGATGGGGTACTCGCAGTAAGTGGTGACGCCCGCCGTGAAGAGACGCTCACTGACGCGGGCGTCAAGCGGGCGGACACAGTCATCGGAGCGATCGACGACTCGAACGCAAACATCCAAATTTCCATCGCAGCGAGCCAGCTTGCACCGACGGTCACGCTCGTCGTCCGGGCGGGCGACCAACGGGATGAGGCGCTCGCTCGTCGCGCGGGTGCAGACGAGGTCGTCATCCCGGAAGTCGTGAGCGGTGAACAAGTATGCACGAATCTCTGAGTGACATCTCCATCCACCCTGAGGGATGGCGATTCTAACTCAGAACGCCTCATCCACGATTCGGCCGAACAGGCCGTCACTCGTCCACGAATACGCACTGCTGCACTTCGATATTGATTAGGCAAAACCCGAGGTTGAGACCGAGGCGGTGGCGTACATTGTTTGTCGTTTGCTCTTCACCCAGGATGAGTTATGAAGTCGATGATTTGAGATCGATTTGTGTATTCACGTTTCTGAACGTAGTGGCGTCTGTTCGCTCACGCACTTCTTCTTCCAAGATGACGACCGGATCGAGACGATCCAGCACATCGTGGAATCCGTCTTTCTTCGTGGAAAGGGCGGCGTAGCAAGTCTCAATTGCTGATTTCACATGATAGACTGCACAGAGAGGCTGTCTGTAGCCATCGAAGATCGGGACGGCTCCTGCATGATTACGGGCATCGTCGAACAGCAATTCGAGAAAGTTCGGATCGAGGGTTGGCATATCACAGGCCGTTACAACGGCGACAGGTGCATTCGCGACCTCGAGCCCCTTTGCCATCCCTGCGACCGGACCGCGATCGGGAACCTCGTCGATTGCAAAGCACAGGTCGGTTGCCACATCGTCGAAGGCGCGCCGGATTGCCCCAACTTGCTCCGTTCTACAGTTTACTACGAGTTCATCAACGACCTCGACCACGCTTTCGGCAACCTGACACACCAGCGGCTCTCCGTCGAATTCAGCCAGAGCCTTGTCCTGCTCGCCAAAGCGCTCCGAACGCCCGCCGGCTACGATGATTCCCGATCGCATGGTTACGTGAGGAACCCAGCCTGTCCGGAGAACGCCATGTATAGTGCAAAGACCGTCAGGAGTACCGCGATTACCATTTCGGCGTAGAGGACAATCTGTCCCCACATATACCATGAATCATACCCCGCCATTAGTCGTCACCTCCAAGAGGGGGAGTCGGTTTGCTGTCATCGCTGAGCCACCGATGTGCGGAACCAATACCGTGCTCGCGGGGGTCGCCCTTGTAGCGCATTGCCCACACATAGAACAGAATGAACGGCACGAAGAAAACGAGCGCGACGGTCACGTAGCCAAGATGGATGTTCGGCATGTAGCCAAACACGAGGGGATACACGATGCCACCACTGGTGGAGATCCCACCAATGAATCCGGAGGCCGTACCGGGGCGATCCTTGAAGAGAACGGGTACAATGGCGAAGACGCCGCCGGTTCCGAAGCTGACGGTGACACCGAAGATTGCGAGTACGACGACGGACGCCGGCAGGATTCCCGCTAATCCAATGAGGGTGAGCGCGATCATGGTGAGTGTGATGAGGATTAGCGCAGTCATCAACCAGTGGACGCGTGGCGAGTAGTTCTGGGTCTTTGAAAGGAATGGATAGGGCGTCCATCCCTTGCGCTGCCAGAGGTCAGACATGTATCCCGAGAACGGTCGAAAGAGCGATGCGTTGAACGACTGAACCGCGGCGAAGGTACCGGCCGCGGTCTGAATCGCTGCCGTTCCCGTGAAGCCAAGGTTACCGAGCGCCCCTCTGAAGCCTCGGGTATAGTAGCTTGGAAGCCACGAGTTCATGGCGATTTCCAGGCCGAATGACATGGCGTAGGCCAGCATGAGGCCAATCGCGGCGTAGCGCGTCCAGACGAACAAAGTATCGCCAAGCGAGGCATTCTGTTTCGCCGTCTGGGCAGTTTCGATATCTCGTGCCGGTTCGCCGCGCCACTTGTAGACGATGGCAATGAGGAGCGCCCCAATTCCGAGGTGGAGGAAGGCATCCGAGAAATTTGTCTTGTAGAGACGCGGAAGGAGGAGCGCACCGACACCTGCGCCGGCATTTCCGGTTCCAGCGTATAGCCCTTCTGCAGTCCCGATTTCGTGCTCATCGAACCATTGGGCGACGTGCTGGATGCCAACGACAAAGCTAATCCCCGCAGAGGCAACGATTAGGCGCTCGACGAAGAGCACATTATAGGACGCGGCGAAGGAGGAGGCGATACTCATGATACCCGAGTACGCGAGAATGATCGCAAAGACGTTGTGCGCGCCAATTCGGTCGGCAGCCCACCCTGCGAGTACCCTCCCAGGGGGTGCAAGCCAGATGGCCGAACTCGCGAGCAGGGCAAGCTGGCCGGTCGTCAGGCCGTAGAACTCGCCAATGCTCGGGCTGAAGGCTGCTGTCGAGAACCACATGAGAAAGGCCCAGAAGAAGCCGACGGTAGCAATGACCAGTTGTTCAATCTTGTTCGTCACACGTGCTCACCTCCGGCGACTTTCATCACGGTACGGTCGGCTGTGAGTTGAACCGCACATTGCTTGAGATTTGGTTCATCCGACCGTGGATCGGTCTCGGGAATCGTCAATTTGTTCGTCGCCGGATGATGGATCGGCAGCCACACGAGCCCGGGCTGAATTGTGTCGTCCGATTCAATTCGCGCCCGGACGCTGCTCCGCCGTGACTTGATGCAAACCAGAGTGTTCTCGTCATCTCTTTCTCCATCGACGTGTTCATTAATCGTTTCGGGATGAACGCGGGCAACGAGCGGCCCAGGGTCGTCAGGTGACTCCCGCGATCGCACGCCCGTGTTGTAGCCGTCAGCCTCGCGAGCGGTCGTGAGCGTGAGCGGGTAGTCCGTGTCTGTCGGCTCAGGTAACCTCCTCCCCGTGCCGCCGACAAACCGAGCTTTGCCTGAGGGTGTTGGAAATGACCAGTCGCCGTCCTCGTAGTACCGATACCCCCCGCTCGTCTCGGTGTCAGGCGCTGGCCAACGGATGGCGAGATCTTCCTCTAGACGGTCATAACTGATGCCTGAACAGTCTGCGAGGGTGCCCTCGGTCAGGGCAGCGAACTCTGCGAAGATTGATTCAGGGGCTGTGGCGTCGCCAAACAGGTCGTCAGCCAGCGCGTTCCCGAGGGTGGTGATGATGTCGAGATCCGTCCAGACGCCACTGGGGAGAGCAGTCGCTGGGCGAACTCTCGACACCGTTCGCTCCATGTTGATTGCAGTTCCGTTCGATTCTCCCCAAGTCGCTGCCGGAAGGACGATGTCTGCGAACTCGGTTGTCTCTGTCCGGAAGGCGTCCTGAACCACGAGAAAGGCATCCTCCAGATTCTGGGCTGTGTCTGAGGCATCGGGCATGCCTGCCACGGGATTTGTCGCCACCGCATAAACCACCTCAACGGAACCGTCTTCAATTGCTTCGATAGTTCCAACGGGCCCCGGCCCCGAGTCCTCTGGCAGGCGTTCTACGGGTATCTCCCATGTCTCCGCAACCGTCTCTCGCTCTTCGGGATCTTCGAAGTCGCGGTGGCCGGGCCACGACCCCTTTGAGGAGCAAACCCGCGTCCCCATCGAGTTTGCCTGCCCCGTAAGTGAGAACGGACCGCTCCCTGGTCCCATGTTTCCAGTTGCGAGACACAAGTCGATGAGTGCACCAGCGGTGTCAGTACCCTGGTTGCTCTGGTTGACGCCCATCCCCCAGTAAATTAGCGTTCGCTCCCCCAACGCCGCCGTCAGCGTCTCCACGGTCTCGAAGGAGACGCCCGCGCGGTCGGCCGCCGTCTTGGGGTCGGGCAAGCCGGCGCACAGTTCATCGAAGCCGATTGTCGCCTCACCAACGAAGTCTTCGTCGACGCGACCAATTTCGACCGCGTAGGCGAGGATCGCACGAGCGAGGTCGAGATCGCCGCCCGGATCGAGGCTGATGTGGACGTCGGCTACCTCCGCAGTCTCCGTCTCGACCGGATCGACGACGAGCATTGTACTGTCCTCGTCGTCAGCACTGTCGACGATCCATCGGAACATCACGGGGTGGGCGACGGCTGGATTCGCGCCCCAGACGACGTGGCGTTTCGCGTCGGGGATGTCGTCGTAGGTCGGGGGCGGTGCGTCGCTGCCGAACGCGTCGTAGTAAGCAGTCACCGCACTCGCCATGCAGAGGGTGGTGTTGGCGTCGTAATACTGAGTTCCGATGCCGCCACGGGCGAGTTTGCCCAGCGCGTACGCGGCCTCGTTAGTCTGCTGGCCGCTCCCTAGGACGGCGATCCCGTCCCGGTCTCTGCTCAAAACATCATCGAACTTCTCGATGATCGTGGCGAGTGCGAGATCCCAGGTCGTCTTCTGAAGCTCGCCGTTCTGACGGATTAAGGGCTGGGTGAGCCACTTGCCCTTGGGATTGGCTGTCTCATTGACACCGCGCTGGCAGGCAAGGCCACGGTTTACTGGATGAGCCGGATCACCCCGTACTGTGTCGAGGCCGTACCCCACGTCAACAGCGCGCTGGACATGTCCACACCCGACTGCACATCGCATACACGTCGTCGAAATCCAGTCAGTCACGCCAGACGTCCCTCCCGTTCAGCGTCGATTTGATCCGATTTTCTGAGGCCGGAAGACAGTACTCCAGTCGCTGGTGCGGTTGTGTCGCGTAATCGCTCGTTCATTTCTTTTCTCCGACTATCCCCGCAACCGAGCAGGACGCTTGTTTCTGTCACCCTCGATAGCCTCCTCCGGTGCCTTCACCAACCTCCACGGCTGCTCGTTCGTGAGGGAGACGCTTTGGGCGTGAGGTTTGACGTGCGCTACGGCCGTCGAATCGAGTTCAAGGTCGAGCGCCACGGTATCGGGGTCGTCTTTCGACGTCCGCACATCAAGTACGGTCGTTCCCTCTTCACTCCAGTTAGAACCGTGAACTGATACCTCGACATAATCGAGGGTCGTGTACGCGGTCACGTCGAGCACGCGTCCAGGCATCGTCAGTCGTCCTCCTCGACCGGTATTCCATCGGGTGTGGTCGGTGCAGGACTTGGTTCATCATCGAACGGATACCACGACTGTTTGGCATCGTTCAAGCAAGGATCTTCATAGCCCTCGACCTCTTCCGGCATGGCGAGTTCGACAATCGTCTCGTGGCCGGTGGCATCAACCCATTCGCGGAAGGTCTGTCCTTGTTCCCGAAGGGCGGCGAAGGCCTCGACGAGGTTGCGAATCATGCCCGGTACCTCGTCGGCTGGGACGCGTTGACGAACCCATTCAATGAATGTGGGATTCTCGCTAATCCCCCCGCCGACGCCGATATCGAGCGCCTCAACCATCTCACCGTCCTTCCGACCACGCATCCCTTGGATACCGATATCTGCTGTCATCGCTTGTCCACAGTCCGCTGTGCAGCCGGAGTAGTGGATCTTGATTCTGGAAACATCTTTGGGGAGATCAGTGTTGTCCCGAAGCCAACGCAGCAAACGGGCCATCCGTGCCTTCGTCTCCGTTAACGCGAGAGAGCAGAACTCTGTGCCTGTACAGGCTATCGCCCCACGGGTGAAGGGATTCGGTTCGGGCTTGTGTTTCTCCAGCAGCGGTTCGTCAAGTAGGGCCGCGATGTTTCTGTCGGGGACATCCATAATCAGCGGATTCTGCCGACGAGAGAGCCTGACTTCCCCGGAACCATATGTTTCGGCAAGGTTAGCCAATTCAATCGCCTCCTCTGCAGGGAGCCGACCGACCGGCACCGAGAGACCAACATAATTTATCCCGTCTTTCTGGTCGTAGACGCCGACGTGATCATGTGCGCCACGCTGTGTGGGACGGCCGGCGTTGTAAGTATACTCTCCCCGGAAGTTCGTACCGGCGTGTTCGAGGTCGAAGTCAAGACGCTCGTCAAGTGCCTTGCGGACTGCGTCAGTACCCCACTCATCGACGAAGAAGCGAGCACGGTTCTTTGAGCGGTTCTGACGATTCCCTTCCGTGTGATACAGTTCGACGAAGGCCCTGACCGTCTCGTATGCTCTCTCCGGGCGGACGAACAGGTCGAGTGACCGAGCGCGACGTGGCTCGCGTCCGCCAAGGCCACCACCGACACGAACGTTGAATCCCTTGACTTCCTCGTCGCCAATGAACTTGTGAGCGGGTTCGAGTCCGATATCATTGATTGAGTCTTGGGCGCAGCCTTGGCGACATCCAGTGACGGAGATATTGAACTTCCGAGGCATGTTACAGAGCTCATCGTCATCACGGATGCCTGCCTGAATTTCATCGAGTAACTCTCGACTTTCGGCGTACTCATCAGCCTTTCCTGCAACTGGACAGCCGGATATATTGCGCATAGTGTCCCCTCCTGAGGAACGCGTACTGACACCGACTGCTTCGAGCTGCTCCCAGATCTCTGGGATATCTTCGAGATTAATCCAGTGGAGTTGAATGGATTGGCGCGTGGTGAAGTCGATCCATGCGTCACCGAACTCTGGGTTCTCAACGGGGCCGGTGGCATATTCGTTCGCTACCTTTCCGATAGTCCGCAACTGACTGGGTTCGAGCACGCCACCGCAGTTGGTCAGGCGCATCATGAAGTAGCTTTCCTGACCGCTCCGTTGGTGAAAAATTCCCCAGAATTTGAACCGTGTGAACCACTTCTCCTGCTCTTCGTTGGGGATAGTGTCCCAGCCATGCTCGGCGAACTCGAGAATTTTCTTGCGAACCTCATCACCGTACATCTCGGCTTTGTAATTTTCCTTTGTATGTATCATTTTCGATTTTTAGTTTATGAATGTCCATCTACTATTCTACTAATTGGTTGTTTGTAGCCCATATAGCGTATATCGATGAAAGTGAACTGTTTCAAAAGGCTATTGCTTATATGCCCTAATATTCTCACAATTATAACCGATATCAAAGATAGTAGCGGAAATATAGCCCAAATGGCTGTAGTAGTGCGAGAGAAATTTAATATATAATCTATACATAGGTACTGTATGGCAGCAAGGGATCTCTAAATAAATACTGTTTGAATCAATTATCCAGGTAATTAATCCCGGTTTCGACGTTTTCCCTGGATAACTAACTTTAAAATATGATTCTATGTTATCATATAGATGACGCAACTTATCGGAATGCGTGGACTCGCACTGGAACGCCAGTTTCGGCACAAGCGTGCTCATTCGAGAGTCTACTGCGAACTGATAGACGGATGGATAGCTAACCATAGCAGAGCCTGCGACACCGCCAGTACGAGTCCGACATGTCGGAGTAATATCTCATGGTTGAAAACATAATTTATATTAGAGTAGTAAAGCTCCCTCGGTCAAAATTTTTCGAGATACCGCCGTTCTTCCAGATACTGACGTGGGTCTTGTAATCAGCCCAGTCCGCCCGCTTGGCCTCGACAATCTTTTCGGTGACGTGTTCTCCCAGTGCCTCCGTAATCACTCCATCGCACTCGAACTCGTCAACCGCCTTGCCGAGACTGCCGGGGAGAGTCGTGATCCCGTACTCCTCGCGCTTCTCATCGTCGAACTCATAGATATCTTCACGAACAGGATCGCCGGGATCGTGTGGCGTGGTAGTCGCCCGACCCTCCTCATCCGTCTCAAACAGGAAAATTCGGGTTCGAGACCGAAGCTGACGGTGTAACCCATGCTCTGCTTCCGCGAGAACGCTCTTTAACACTTGCCGTCACCCTTGAATGGGGTGCCGTCGGTGTTTACAACGTCACAAATAAGGTGGGTGCTCGTAGAATCGCCGTTTGATTGCCACGCGGTACTGCAAGTGTCTCTGGGCGGGTTCGAGCCGCATGTCGCTCTCCTGGATTCGGATGAATCTCTCGATTGAGGAACCGCCGAACCAGATTTTTCTCTTTGAATGCTTTTTCGACTTGTGACGCTGGGATACTGACATTCTTGTCCGTTCCTGTGATGTCCGTAAATTGGAGCCGAATGATGTCGGCGTTGTGTGTATCGATGGCATCAACGATATCCTGTTCCGCTGTTGTAAGCTCGGTTTCTCTAACTGATGTTAGCTTCCCGTTCGTCATCTTTCTTGATAGTCACTGCTAAATCATCTACTATAAAAGCTCAATGGGTTTGTGCAATTCTTATTCTATGGATTACTCCTGGACATCCGTAAAATTCTATAGTAAGGAGATTCTTGAGGGACACGATGACGTACGAAAATCTCGACTTGAAGCTCGTAAATGGTCTACTTGACGACGGACGGATCAGCCTCCGGAATCTCGCCGAGGATCTCGACGTGTCGGTGACAACAGTCTCGAACCATCTTAGCGACTTGGAGGACACCGGTGTTATTCA
This sequence comes from Haladaptatus pallidirubidus, assembly GCF_020700235.1. Lineage (GTDB taxonomy): Archaea > Halobacteriota > Halobacteria > Halobacteriales > Haladaptataceae > Haladaptatus > Haladaptatus pallidirubidus. The sequence continues at coordinate 481,912 of NZ_CP085302.1, forward strand.
GGGATACTCACCAAAAGTGGATTACAATGCAGTGGGCTACGATGTGACCGCCATTATTCAACTCAAAGTGGAAGGGAACGCACTCCCGGACATTACAAACCGACTCCGGGAGCATACTCAGATGATCAGTGTCTACGAGGTGACTGGCAACTATGACATCATCACTATCGGAAAATTCACTAACACCGATGGGATGAACAACCAGATCAAGACTCTACTCAGCGATCAAGATATTAAAGAGAGCAATACGAGCGTCGTCCTCAATGCTGCTAGCGAACATGAACAGTTCACTCTTGACATCAACGACTAAATCCCATACGTGAAGATTTGCGGGGTGACCATAGTCACCTTCACAGATTAGCCGTCAATCAGTACTGTATGATAGATGTCGCTGCAGAACTAAAGCATCGTAGCCGATTTTTAATTTCCTCTTTTCCCCGGTATAAGTGGCAATAATTACAGAAATATAGCTAGTATGTGGGTAGATAGAATCCATTCCTTGCGATATATGCTCATATGAGTAATTTTATACTGATGAGGGGAGATATTAGAACGATGCCGACTATAGGATACCTCAACTACGACGTGCTGGACGACCAGGGCTGGGATATGAACGACGATGACCTGTTCGACAAGGCCGCCGCCGCCGACTTCGACGACGAGGATTATGGCTCGCTCGACGTCAACGAGGGCGAGTACATCCTCGAGGCCGCTGAGGCGCAAGGGGCCCTTCTCGTGCCGCGCCGGTGCCTGCGCGAATTGCGCAGCCATCCTCTTCGAGGGTGAAATCGACATGGACATGCAGCAGATCCTCAGTGAGGAGGAGGTCGAGGAGAAGAACGTTCGTCTGACCTGCATCGGTAGCGCGGCTACCGACGAAGTGCGGATCGTCTACAACGCGAAGCACCTCGATCACCTGCAAAATCGTGTCATTTAATGTTCTGGTTGTAACTCTAGAGACAAATGAATTTCAGAATGGATCAAGTTCTGACGTTCAAACTACACCCCGTCGTTCAATGAGTAGATCAGAAAGGGCTCGCGAAACAACCTCGAAAGGGAACTGATAACGTGAAAATAGAGACAGGAACTGTTTACCTGGTTGGCGCCGGGCCAGGTGATCCAGATCTTTTAACAATGAAAGCAGCACGGCTTTTGGGAGACACCGACGTGGTGTTACACGACACACTTGCAAGCGAGGAGATCGTCGATCGAGCGGCGGCCAGCGCGGAAGTCATCGATGTCGGGAAGAGGCCGGGGTCGGACGGGGAACGGACGACTCAGACCTCCATTAACAACCTCATGGTTCAGAAAGCCGAGGAAGGGAAGGACGTCGTCCGGCTCAAAGGTGGTGATCCAGCAGTGTTCGCTCGCGGTGGTGAAGAGATTGAGCATCTCACTGCCGCGGGAATTGCCTGTGAGTTCGTCCCAGGGATCACGAGTGCTATCGCGGCACCGAGTATCGCAGGTATCCCTGTAACCCACCGCGAATACGCATCCAGTCTCACAATCGTAACTGGGCACGAAGATCCGACAAAGGATAAAAGCGCCCTCAATTGGAGTGCCATCGCTGACAATATTGTGGCTGGTGGCACGCTCGTCATCCTGATGGGCGTGAGTCATCTAGCCGACAATATTGACAGATTGCGTACAGAAGGCGTCCCTACTCAGACATCCGTTGCAATCGTTGAGAACGCAACCCGGCCAACTGAGTTCACGGTAAGCGGGACGCTCGACACAATCGTTAAGCAAAGTCGCGACGTCGGTGTTGACCCACCTGCAGTCACTATTGTTGGTGATGTCGTTTCGATTCGTGAGCAGATCGCAGATTGCAGACAAGACGAATCCGTCCCCCAGTCAATGCACTATCGTAACCAGATATATTCTCTAGTCTGGAGTGGAAATAAGAAGTAATGGAGTATATGATGAGAAAGTCCAGTACAGTCAACGATTAATTCGGCAGCGGGCTGCTCAACCACAACAAGTAGTTGTTCCATAGTACAGAGTACGGATCAAAATCTGATGATTTTTCATCCGAATTGGAACATAAATAGAAATTTTTATTAAATATATTGATATTACTGAGCGCATACGTACAATTCTCCCCAACGTAGTTAATGAAGCCATCCGATCTTCGATAATCCCTGTTTCGTGGCGTTTGCACGGATCGTAACTTCATTAACTAGCTACTGCCATCGGTAGACTTGCTCAATCACCCAAAAGGCATCCACCTAGTTGAATGTCGATACATCCGTCGTGTGGTGTTTCCTTTCCAGTAGAGGCGGCCGGGTTAGTGACTTGTCACGGAGGTCAGCTTCAATCGTCTTGAAGGAGTTACCCTTCCGTTTCTGGCGAAATTCAGGTGAACGTGAATGCCGTAAAACTACTGATGCTCATAGTCGTCATTTAGTTTGACAGAGGTCGGAAATCAGACGGCTTCCCGTCCTCTGTTGCCTGTCCGAACCTGATACGTATCCGATACTGGCGAGGTGAATATTTACCGTCGCCTGGTTTATCTGTATATGCGGCATCGCTGATTACATCGACGACGTCGTCAGCTGGTATATCAGCCACAATACATTCGATCTTCACCTTTTGATGGAGATCGACAGTGAATTACTCGCCACTGTCCTTTTTTGCAGACTGACTACCCCGACTATTTACATCCGTTACTGTGAGACTTGGGGCGCCAGCTTGAGACAGCGCCTCCTTTGCTTCACCGAGTTTGTCTGGGCGTACGATGGCGGTGACCAGTTTAATACCGCCGTCGTTCGGCAAACCGCCGTCCGTTCGGAATGAACCTCCATCCGTGATTGGATCTGTCCACCGAACTCGGGATAAGTATCGATGCCGTGTTCAGAGACATCGAGTCCGTCTCGTTCGTGTTTAGGTGTAACTCGTGCCTGACCAAGTATCTTCGCGATGGTGAATACGAGATGGGTCGCGACAACGGTCCAAATTGTAATTACGAGAACACCAAGCATCTGCGCAGCGAGCGCGTCAACAGTGAATCCCTCTGTCGAAACGAAGGAGAATGTGAGTATTCCCAATACACCAGCTGATCCGTGAACTGGAAAGACCGCACATACGTCGTCAAATTTCAGCCGATTTTCGACGAATTCAAAAACGAGTGGAAGTTGTATACCTGCGAGGAGACCGACGACGATACCGCCTGGCCAAGTGATAGCATCGGCGATCCCAGTAATACCGACAAGCCCTGCGAGTAGGCCATTAGCAACGTAGAGTGTGTCGACTTTTCCCGTTCTAAATAAGGCGATTCCACCAGCACCAAGCGTCCCAGCGGCCATTTCGAGCGTCGTAATGAGAGCCATGCGATCAACGTAGCTGAAATCGCCAAGCATGAGCGTATCACCTTCGGTAGCAAAAACCGTCGCGGCGGTTCCGACATTAAACCCGTACAGCCGTTGGCTACCTAGAGGACGTACTCGCTGCGCGCCAAACTGTGGAGTCTCACTGTATCGAACGGAAGGTCGAAATATCGGGCAAACGGGCCAGAAGGGCCTCCTCATCGAAAAGATTAGTGCCAATTCGTAGACAGTCAACAATATACGCTGCGAACAAGCTCAGAAAAGCATTCGCGCAGCCTCGTCGACGATCTTGCTTTGGAGACGCTTGCTCAGCGCGAAACTTAGCCAGCTGATCGAGCCAACTCAAAGTTATCTTGTACTGCAGTAGGAACAATAGCTTTCTTGTGTTGTCTTTTGCCAGGTTGTACAGAACACTATTGTTCATAAAACTGCAGTCCTCTTCGACCATACTATGAGTATAAGGTTAATCTATTTTCCTATAATGGCATTAATATACATTTAGCAATTCAGGGTTAGCCTCTTGTAGTCGCTTGGAAATGATTCACTCATGACCGATTACATACAGGACTCCGAGGATCAACACCTACTTGCTTCCCCAAACGATCAGCAATCCAACTGTGGTGTCGGCGTGGTCATGGATCTCGCTGGGAGTGAGAGTCATGATATACTAGCTGATGGACTTAATCTCCTCGAAAATCTCGAACATCGGGGTACAACCGGCGCGGAAGAGAACACCGGGGATGGCGCAGGGGTCTTATTTCAGATACCACATGAATTCTTCGCCGATGAGATACCAGTAGAACTCCCCCCGTCTGACGAATATGCAGTCGGAACTGTTTTCTTACCGAAATCAGAGACTAAGCGAATTGAACTTCAGCGCCTCGCTGAGGAAATGCTGGCAAATGAAGGGTTCAATATATTCCACTGGCGCCCCGTACCAACAAATAATGACGATCTCGGACGAACAGCACTTGAATCTGAACCAGCCATCTGGCAGTGTTTCGTCCAAGCCAACGATCATCTTGACTCACAGGTCTTCGACCGGAGGCTCTACGTTGCCCGCCGTACGTTGGAACAAGCGATTAAAGAGGCTAAAAACGACGGCACTGAGCGGTTTTACGTCTGCTCGCTCAATCGCCAAACCGTCGTCTACAAGGGACTGCTCAAAGGCGAGCAACTGTCGAATTACTTTCCTGATCTCCGCGACGACCGCCTCACGACGACGTTTGCTATGGTTCATGCCCGATTCTCAACCAACACCCTCGGCGCGTGGCACCTCGCACACCCATACCGCCGAGTGATTCATAACGGAGAGTTCAACACCATTCAGGGCAACATCAATTGGATGCGGGCTCGGGAGACTGACCTCGACACCGACGAGTTTGATCCCCAGCGTGTCACACCTGTGATCGCCGACCCTGAGGGAAGTGATACTGCCGTGGTAGACAACACTCTCGAACTCCTTTTACAGAGCGGTCGGGAACTCCCCCACGCACTTCGGATGATGGTTCCTGAAGCATGGCGAAAAGACAACCATATGAGTGCAACACGCAAGGAATTTTATAACTTCCACGCCTCACTGCTTGAACCATGGGATGGTCCGGCACTCGTGGCAGCGACCGACGGCGAGCGTGTCGGCGCAGTACTAGATAGGAATGGCCTCCGTCCATGCCGATATGACTTAACAACCGACAACCGTCTTGTAATGGCCAGCGAGGTCGGGGCACTCGACATTCCTGAGAACGAGGTTCGCGAACGAGGTAGACTGGAACCCGGCCAACTCTTTTTGGCCGATCCCGAGGAGGGCCGCATCATCCCTGATGCCGAGATTTTTGACGACCTCACTGATGAGCAGTACGGCAAGTGGGTTGAAGCTGAGCAGATCGAACTTGAGACTATCTCAGGTTCCACAATTCGAGATAAAGACAAAGATCTCCGAGCACTGCAGACCACTTTCGGCTATACGCACGATGAGTTGGATAACTTACTCGAACCGATGGCTAAGCAGGGAAAAGATCCAGTCGGGTCGATGGGTGACGATACGCCTCTCTCAGTTCTTTCGGCGTTTAACCGCCCGCTATTCTCATACTTCAAGCAGTTATTCGCACAGGTGTCGAATCCGCCAATCGACTATCTCCGCGAAGACTGTGTGACGAGCTTGGAAAGCCGTCTCGGCAGACAACGTAACCTCCTCTCTGAGTCGCCTGCTCACGCCCGTCAACTCGTCCTTGACTCACCGGTACTGACCGACGCCGAGATCGCTATAGTGAAAGACCAGAACGAGATTCCCGTTGAAACTGTGGATCTCACCTATCCTGCCGGCTCCGATCTCGAAATCGCAATTAAACGCATTCGGCGGGAGGCTCGCAAAGCAGTTGAGAGTGGAGCCGAAATCCTAGTTCTCTCAGATCGCCAAGTTGACGAAGGTCACCTCGCTATCCCAAGTCTACTCGCTACAGGCGCAGTTCACCACTATCTCGTCCGCGAAGGCCTACGAACTCATACTGGACTTGTAGTAGAATCGGGCGCACCTCGGACAGTTCATCAGCTTGCCTGTCTTATGGGCTACGGCGCAGGTGCAGTTAATCCCTACCTCGCGTTTCAAAGTATCGCAGACCTCGTAGCTGGGTCGGATGGAGCAGATGAGGAGAAAACCATCGAGGCATACATCCATGCGCTCGAAGATGGCCTGCTCAAGACCATGTCCAAGATTGGTATCTCGACGGTCGAGAGTTACCAGGGAGCTCAAATTTTCGAGGCAGTAGGACTCAACTCTGACTTTGTGGCTGAATACTTCGAAGGCACTCCTGCGCGTACGGAGGGCGTCGGCATTGAGGAATTAGAGACGGAGCTGCGTGAGCGCCACGCACAAGCCTACGCCGACGACCCTGAACCTGAACGGCAGGGAGAGTTCGAACATCGTTCAGATGGCCGACTTCACCAGTGGAATCCTAAGACTGTTGGCACGCTCCAGCAAGCAGTCCGCCAAGACGATTATGACACATACGGCGAGTTCGCCGACGCCATAAACGACCAAAACGGCAACCTCCAGACGCTTCGAGGCCTGCTCGAATTCAATATCGAAGAACAACAGTCGATTCCCATTGAAGAGGTAGAGCCTGTCAAGAGTATCGTAAAGCGGTTCTCGACTGCCGCGATGAGTCTCGGGTCGCTCTCCCCAGAAGCTCATGAGAATAATGCCATCGCGATGAATCGACTCGGCGCGAAGTCTAATACAGGAGAGGGTGGTGAACCCCCCGAACGATTCGGGACTGAGAAGGAATGCAACGTCAAACAAGTTGCCTCCGGACGATTCGGGGTCACCAGCACCTATCTCTCGAGTGCTGAGGAGCTTCAAATCAAGATGGCCCAGGGGTCGAAGCCTGGCGAGGGGGGCCATCTCCCCGGCAAAAAAGTAAACGAGATGATCGCACATGTCCGGTGTTCGACGCCCGGCGTGGGTCTCATCTCACCGCCTCCCCAGCACGATATCTACTCCATTGAGGATCTCAAACAACTTATTCACGACCTCAAAACTGTGAATCCCGATGCCGACATCAACGTCAAGTTGGTCTCGGAAGACGGCATCGGAACTATTGCGGCGGGGGTAGCAAAGGCCAATGCGGATGTCGTTCACATCTCAGGGCATTCTGGTGGAACCGGTGCGAGTCCGCGCACCTCTATCAAGCACGCGGGTCTACCGTGGGAACTTGGCCTTGCGGAAGCCAACCAAATGCTCCGAAAGACTGATCTTCGTTCGCGAATCCGGGTGAGTGTCGATGGTGGTTTGAAAACTGGCCGGGACGTGGCAGTCGCGGCCCTACTCGGCGCAGAAGAATATGTGTTTGGTACCGTCAGCCTTGTCACTTCGGGGTGTGTGATGGCTCGCCAATGCCACAAAAACACATGTCCAGTCGGTGTTGCTACCCAGGACGAGGATCTTAGAGCTAGGTTCCCTGGCACACCTGACCACGTTGTCAATTACATGACGTTCATTGCGCAAGAACTTCGAGAGATCATGGCCGACCTCGGCTTCAGTACAGTCGAGGAAATGATCGGACAGGTCGAGTACCTCAGACAGCGCAAAACTGATCACCCGAAAGCCCGTGGACTTGACCTTTCGGCGATCCTCACTGATCCCAACCCCGAAGGAGACGCCCGAACTAAGACCTGCGAACAAACCCACGAAATAGACGACCATCTTGACCGAGACCTGCTTAAAGCCGCTGAGCCAGCGATCGTGGATGATACCCCGGTGGAACTCGAGATCGAAATTAGCAACAAGGATCGTGCAGTGGGGGCAATGCTCTCTGGTCGGATCTCCGAGAAGTACGGTGAGCCAGGGCTGTCAGATGGAACCCTCTCATGCTCATTCCAAGGCACAGCTGGCCAGAGTTTCGCTGCCTTTCTTCAGTCGGGCGTAGACTTCTACCTCTCCGGTGCGGCCAACGATTATCTCGGCAAGGGATTATCCGGTGGACGCGTTGCCATTTCGACCCCTGAATCCGCAGGCTATAACCCCGCAGAAAACAGTATCGTGGGTAATGTCGCGCTCTACGGTGCGACCAGTGGTGAAGCCTATGTCAATGGTGTTGCGGGTGAACGATTCGCGGTTCGCAACTCCGGTGTGAAGGCAGTTGTCGAGGGTGTTGGCGACCACGGCTGCGAATATATGACCGGCGGTGTCGTCGCAGTACTAGGCCAAACAGGTATTAACTTCGCTGCAGGGATGAGCGGAGGCATCGCATACGTCTGGGACGAACACGGAGACTTCACGAGTAAGGTCAACAAGGGAATAGTACGGCTAACTGACGATCTGTCAGAGCGTGATGAACGCATCCTCCGCAGGCTTATAGAGAACCATGCAGCGTACACCGACAGTGCTCGGGCCGCAGAATTGCTAGCGAATTGGGAATCCGCGTTGACATCGTTTATGAAAGTGATGCCGGAGGCATACGAGCGGGCTGTGACCGAAGAGGGTCGTGAGGATGTACGGGACTCCCCACCACCGCGGGCGAGCGATCGAAAGAGTGAGAGGACAGTCATGACGATAAGCGGAACAGATTAATTGAAATTACCTTAGAGATTCCCCTGTGATCTTTTAACTCAATAGGGAAGGGGTTGGAGTCCGTCGATTTCCATAATCAGGTTTTTCCTAAGATTTCACGTCTGCTTGATCAACCGATTATTGACCATTACCATTACTGTTCTTCGTACAAGTAGCGCTCTTCTTCGGGTTGTTGAGTTGGATATGACGAGCGGTTGCCCCAAGGTGTACTGATTCCAGGGGATGGTGGGACAGTCCGTTTGTGCACCGTCTCAATGAATAGTGATGCGATGCGCTCAGCGGTATTCATATCAACATTGAGGGCATTAGCAGCAGTTCTAACTCGTTCACCTCGATCAACTATCCGCTGTAAGAGAGGATCAATAATACGGTAGGTGGCACCGAGATCCTCTGCATCAGTTTGTCCGGGGCGTAATCCTGCTGTCGGAGCTTTGTTGATGATCCGCCGAGGAAGTCCAATATGACTGGCTAACGCTCGAACCTCTGTTTTGTACAGATCACCGAGTGGATATAGATCGGCGCCACCATCTCCATATTTAGTAAAGTATCCAAGCAAGAGTTCAGATCGATTCGCCGTCCCACAGACAAGCCGAGACTGTGCATTTGCCGCATAGTACGTACAGACCATCCGTAACCGTGCGACTACGTTTCCAATTGAATCACTTCTATCGTTAGTTTCAATTGTAGGAATTGTAGGAGTAACGATGTCCTCGAATACTTCGAGAATTGGTTGAAGTGGTATTTCATGAAACTCAATTCCTAGTCCATCCGCCATCGTTTGAGCCTCAGTCTGATGAAACCCATCAGTTTTCGTCCACGGAAGTCCCAGTCCAAGTACGCGGTCGCTTCCGAGCGCTTCAACCGCCAAGATTGTAGTGAGCGTCGAGTCAATACCCCCACTCATCGGTACGATCACTCCTTGTACATCCACGTCAGCGACTCTGGTTCTAATGAACGAGAGAATCTCGGAACGAACGACCTCTAGCTCGCTAGAACTGTACAAAAATTTCCCATCACCAACGCGAGGTCTTTTTTCATTGTTTGTGTCAATTTTGCTTGAAAGCATGGCCAAACGATCACTGTATTATGTTTTTTCTGTTTATTGACCTGCTATTTAGGAGTTCCCCTTTAATAAATAATATTACCTATGTCGATCGTCTGCGTATTAATCGATCAGTGCTATCATCCGAACCTTTCCACAAACCTATAAATTTATATATCATTATAAATAAAACTGTGTTCAAGCATCAGTGTTTTAGTTCGAAAGGATCTAACGTGGTGATTAGTTCGGCAGTTCTTTACGCCCTATTCTCACGCATGGCCAGCATGGGAACCCCTTAAGGCCGTCACAGTCGCAGTCTTCTGGGTCGGCATCTTTGTCGTCCTCCGAGGGGAAGGCCTCAAGCGTGCCGTCGTTGGTTGCGTTTTCGACGGCAGCCATGTGTTTGCAGAATACGTGGTGCGGGCAGGTGCAGGCCATCAGTTCGTTGGTTACGTCGTCGATGGAGACGGTGTATTGGTGGTTTGCGGGGTTCTCATGGCTCTCGGTGGTGACGTCGACCATTCCGGGGGCATCGACGTCGAAGGAGAACTGTTCGGCCTGTGCGCGTTTCTGTGCCGTCTCGTCAGCTTCAAGTTCACTAGGCGATTTCGTACTCATGGTCTTTCCAGACTGCATTTTGGAAGACCGGTGCCGGGTGCTGGTACACCCGGTGCGTTTCAACACGCCCGAGGGCACCGTTCTTCCTCCAAGTATTATGTAATACATGGCAATAAAACCATCGATGTACTATGTAGTGTATGGATTTAAGATGATGGATAATGAACTGACGACTACGATGACAAACGAGAGAGAACGCGATACTCGTGGTCAATTTGCTGAGGAAACGACTGACGATGATATTCTGACGGCGATGCGTGAGTCGGAGTTTCCGGCGGTGACCGCTCGGTGGGTCGCAGATACGGTTGAGATTGAGCGACCGTCCGCTCATCGACGGCTTGAAGAGTTACAGGAGAATGGAGAGGTTGAGCGTGGGAAGTTGAGTCCGCGGGTTGTTATCTGGTGGATTCCGGAGGAATAGCGGACGCTCTAATGTGTTTCCGCAGCAACGATCGTGAATCCCAGGGCAGTGGTTTCCTCCCTATCGGTTCATCAGTCGGGCCGAGCGGCGTTCGCATCGACGACACGTCCGAGGAAGAGCACGGGGTCAGTGGGTCGGTTGCGAATCAAAAAGCAGAATGGCCGATCAACGGTCATCTCGAATGGATGGAGTGCTGCCGATGACGCTCGTACCTCTGAGGTAGCCGCGCTCACAGATGTTATACACGCCATTTCATTCCTTTTCAAGCGTCCACTTGCCATCTTTTCAAACTACGCCCATTCGTATCTGTTGTAATTCTTGGATGGTGAGAGAACAATATCCTAGGCGAAACTATATACTCTTCCTTCTCGGTATAGGTTCCGAACAGGGACTGAGGATGAGAGACGATTTCAAAGAGGATTTTGCCCTCACGGAGGACGTTGCGTACCTCGATGCAGCGAATATCGGGCTCGTCTCGGAACCAGTCATCGAAACGGCGACGGAGATCTTCGCGGACATCGCCCGCGGGGGCACGAGGGAACTAAACGAACAACGGGAGGCGATGGTCTACGACAATCTGCGAGAGGAAAGTGCAGCCCTGTTCGGCTGCGCTCCTGACGACGTTGCCGTTTTCAGTAGTACGACGGAGGCGCTCAACGTAATCGCGTGGAGTCTCGATTTGGGGAATGGGACGATTATCTCGACAGACGTCGAATTCCCCAGTGTCACCTATCCCTGGATACGTATTGCCCGAACCCAGGATTTAGACGTGGTACTCGTCGAATCCGAAAACTGGATTGTTCCAGAGGAAACGTTGCTCAGTCGAATTACCGCAGACACTGCGGTCGTCGTCTTGAGTCATGTGGAGTACCTCACGGGTCAGCGGTTCGACCTCCAACGCATCATCGAACACGCGCATGAGATGGGGGCGATTGTAGTCGTCGATGGCATTCAGGCTGCAGGATACCTCCCGTTAGACCTCCAGGAGATGGGCGTGGACGTCTATATCACTGGGAGTTACAAATGGTTGCTCGCTCCCTTCGGTGCGGCAGTAGCATATATCGATGAAGATCTTCGGACAGACCTTGAGCCCGCCTTCGTGGGCTGGCGGTCAGTCGAGGAGATGTGGAATCTTGATGCCACGACCCTCACGTATGCACCCGCAGCACGAAAGTTCGAGTACAGCACGAGTGCCTACGACGTCAAACTCGCCATGGCAGAATCAATCAAGTACTTGCGAACGATTGGGATCGAGAACATCTACGATCACAATCGGGAGTTGGTCACAATGTTGCGCCAGGAAGTACGCAACATCGAAGGGACAGAAATCATTACGCCGGGAACTGAAGGATCTCGCCTTACGTTCTCCGTCGATGATATGGAGGGTGCTGAGATCGAACGGCGCCTCCAGAATCTGTCCAGGCCAATCGAGGTCAGCATCCGATCGGGGTTGATTCGGGTCTCACCCCATATTTACAACACGGAAGCCGACATCCAGTACGCAATTGAGCAATTCAAGGAGATTCTGGAAGGTCGCTGATAGCCACCGAGCGCAAACGAATCGCTATCGAGATAGTGACCTGACTATTGGTAGTGACGTGCGGCATCATCCTCAGTACTAATGCTGTGGTAATATCTATTGAGAATTGCAAAAATTATCGAATTTACCTAAACTACTGTACTTGCGATCATCCAGACAAAGAAGAGAATTCCTATCCAGAAAAGCAACTGGAGTAGTAGAAATAGTCGAATTTTGTATGCTGAATTGCTTGGCCCCATGGTACCAATGCACATTTATAGAGTATTTGTTATATACTACCACATACCAGTAGTAGGCAGCGACTACTCAGAGGCTTCGGGGTATGCTGATGATGGCGGGTTTTCAGGCTTCCACACGTTTTTGTGTCGATTCATCTGCTCAACTCGCTACCGAAAATGAAAAAAAGCTCATTAGAAAATTCTTGGAGGACATTTACCAGTTCACGTTCTATTTCTGATGTCTGTAGAAAGACCTTACGGGGTTATCGATGCCGCAATCTTATGTGGAACTGAGCAACCATGGCTTCCATCCTCGTCTGCTACGCCACTGGTGAAGGACAAACCGCGAAAGTAGCTGACCACATCGCCAACAGGCTCACCGCGAATGGTCGCGAAACAACGACGGTCAATGTGAAGGAGATCAGCACTGAGAAGGCGGTCCTCGCTGACTTCGAGTGCATCTCGGATTTCTAGCCACGTTGGTTTGGGTTCGTTATCGCCCATTGCAGTGGAGTATCGGTAATTGATTACTGTGATACCGGTACCAAATCACGATGCCGGAACCAGACATCAATTTCCCCACCATCGGTTTCGATGCGGTAGCTATAGGAGTCTAGTTCGCGCCCAGTCTCGTCTCCGAGATTGTCCTGCAGGATGTCCATGATGATGCCTTCTTTCCCATGGTGTTCGCTATCGGGATCAGTCTCTGAGACGTAGACCTGTACGTATCGCCCAGTTGGTAGGGGTCACTCGCAGAATTGAACGTATCTCCAACTATCATTGTCCCTCGGAGGTCTCGTCTGTAACCGTCAAGTTTCGTCTCGGGATGTGTGATGATGAGGTCAACCCAACAAGGATACTTCTGAAACCATCGACGAATTTCTTTAGATGAAGAGGTGACAAAATCGACCCAATGCCCGATCCTGAGCCAGACACGGTGCAACTACAATTCGACAAGGGGAGTCTCGTGAATCGGTCATCGGAGGATGAGACAACAAGTGACGAATACACCGCTGAACCAATCACGCCGGGTGACCGAACGGGGTTCACTGTCGAAGTGAAAGACAATGCCATCGAGGTAAACACCACGATCTCGGAAATCATCACGACACATGGTCGTACTCTCGACTTTGGATCAAGGGCCCATGCCGGAGCGTATGCAAGTCAGCTATCGGCAGGCGATGGGTCACTGCGGATTCAGGCTGCACCGGCAAACGACCCGCGCGATGTGGATGCCTATCTTCTTGCTGATCACACGCCATCGATTACGAAACCAGCTGCAACTGATGGTGAGACATGGACGTTCGATGTTGGTGCGAATCTCTACGGGGCGCTTGGCGAGGCTATTTTGACGAGCGCTCCGAAACCCCACGCTCTCTACTACTTTGTTCGGCAAGATCTGGAGGTCGATGATCGTGAGCTAGAGTCTGGGCTAGCCCTGGAGATCAAGAGTGGGAGGCCGATCTCGGTTGACCATCCAGACGGCGAAAAACGGTGGACACCCGACTGTATCGTTCGGGCAGCGGATGGGTGGGATGGCTGTGTGCTGGCGAGGTACTACTGTGAGATCAAGACCGGTAATGCGTCGTTCGAGCGGTCTCAGGGTGTGGTGATGGAGGAATTGACAGCACAAGAGCGAGTGCTGAAGATCCGGGTGAGGATTGAGGATTTGCCCGAGCAGTATTCACTTCGGATCAACGAGGTAACACCAGCGGAATGACTTTCTGGTTGTAAGACAGCACAGGACAGTCACCAAGAGCAACGAGTTCTGACAGTCCAGCTACCTGGACAGGAAGAAAAAAGCCGATGAGCCACGATAGTGGGGTGCCAACACGGGTGCTATACTGGGGGTGCCAATCGGAGAGACACCGAGGTATCAATGAATGTGCGAATGGAAGTAGTAAAACACTACCAGACTGTCCACGGGAGATGAGCGCAGCCAACCTTGAGGTGGAACAGAGGGATTCTGGACTGTCCATTACCGACCAGCACAACAGAATGTAGTAATGTCGCAGCCTGTGGGACTGTCATCCAGGTCCCAGCGGGAGATGGTCATATCCGGTAACGACGGGAGGGACTGTCCAGTGTGCTGTGACAAGTTGTGAAGTGGATGGGCATAGGCCAATGGACTGTCTTCCGTGAATCAGCAATGGGACTGTCACTGAGAGTGAGTCAATGGGACTGTCTATGGGGGCAAGAGTGATTGTGGAAGGAGAAAGCGACTCCCGGTAGTGTCCTGATGATTTACTCCGGAAATGTGGTGTGCTAGTAGTGGACTGTCAGGGTGGCTGGTGTAGACTGTTTGTGAGGCTTAATTTCACTTGAAAGACGGGGTGTTTCACGTCAGGGTGGGCACTGTTTCTGCCGGCCGACTGTCCACTTGGTAAATGGTCTATTCCTTAGTCGTTGAACTCGTCTGCAGTGATTGTCTCAAGGAATTCGACACTGGCATACCGATATTCAACGTCGTTTGTGAACCCATGGCTGGGAAGCAGTGATTCTGCAGCCCGTCCTGCTGGTTTGTCCGTGGTCAGCAAGACAACGGAGCTTGCTTGACCTGTGTCAAAGAGCTGTGCTACGAGGCCAATAAGTGCAGTATCCGTCTTTTCGATTGTATCCTCAGGGCGGTCCGTGTCGTTCGCAATAAACCGTCGAGCCGCATCCATCACCCGCGATACTCGTGAATTGGTGTAGTCTAGTTCATCGGCAATTTGGATCCATCCCTCCTCAACTCCCTCTTGCCAACGACTGTTGCTCGATGGATACGCTTCGTCGTCAGGATCGCCACCGAGTTCCTCATACACGCGACGAGGGACGAGCAGCGAGACACCAGCTTGTCGGACAGCGCGGCGAAGCCGTTGATACTTCTCGTTGTCTGGGCCACCACACCGAACGAAGACACCCGTGTCTGCGATGTACGTCGTCATTCGTCGTCAGAGTGGGCACGGATGACTGGTTCGAGAGCTTGTAAGATAATCTCGGCTTCGAGTGGCGAAAGATCCAGTTCGCGAGCCATGATTCGATGATTGACAGTGCCATCCACGAACTCACGAGCATACTCCAGGGCAGTTGCGAGGCCATCGATACCATGCCGGTCAATGTAGACGTCGATATCCTCGTTTTCTGTGCGGCGTGCGGCGGCGTCTACAAGTTCGTCTGTGATGGTTCGCGTCTCGCCGTCTGTCGTCAGTGTGAGTGAGAGTGATTCGGCTTCGAATTCGTAGGGGCGGTCGTCTTCCCGCTTCATCAGTAGTCCTGCAGCCTCGAGTTTTCGGACGTAGTCGTAGGCGGTGCCCTGCGGAATGTCGAGTTCGGTGACGAAGTCCGCGACAGTAGCACCGTCAGACCGGAGTGCATAGGTATAGATTCGCGCCAGTGTTGAATTCTCCAGTAGTTCGACCACTGTTTGGAGTTGCGCAATTGGTATCGAATTGGTGGAGGCAGCAGACTGTGCCATCGTAGTTATGAATTATGCATAACTCATAATAGCTCTTCCGCTTGGGTTGCGTTACAGTGGAAGATGACGTTATAGGGCGTTAGTATGAGCTACTAACCTACGCAGGATTTATACGCGAAGTAGGAACGATGGAACTCACTCACGCAGAAAGTAGTAGTCCGTGAAAATCTTCCTCGTATCTATTCCTTATCGCGAGAACCACTTAAACGAGAATTAGTTAATGACCATCGTCCTCCTCAACGTGGATTGACCCACCGCACTCACCACAGCTGTACTGTTCCGGGTTGCGGACGATTTTCGAGCGTCGATAGCGGGCAATCCGACCGCCGCAGTTCTCGCAAACAAGCCACCACTTTGGTGTCGTGAAGCGTTCGCAGTGCTGCGAAGTGTTGAGGCGGTCTGTCCAGCGGGTGAACGTTGCGCCGTGATCTGCCTTGCCGAACTCGTGGTACTGCCAGGCGTGAATGAGTTCGTGGCACACCGTCGAACTGAATTGCTCCCACCCGTGGTGTTCGTCGGGAGTCCAGGTCAGCGCAATCGTGATTGCCTCTGTTGTCGGGTCGTACTTCGTGCCTGCCTGCCGTTTCGCCCGGTGGGACACCTTCCACGTAATCGCCTCAACCGGCAGGTTGGAGGAATGCTCAGCCGCGACGTCCGCCGCGTGTACTTGCGCCCGGTCGAGCAGGTTGCGGTCAGTCGTCGGTGTCTCTGCGAGTTCGGTCGTATCTGCACACTTGGTTAGCGTTCGCTGGATAACATCGGCCAGCGTCGTTTGGCATGACACAAATGAAAAAGTGAGTGGGTTACCAGCAGTCGGTGAGTGCGCCCTTCCGGGTGGCTCCCGCGCCACAGTCCTCACACGTCCAGTAGGTATGGTCGACGCTGCCGTACTTGTCGTAGCCAGTGTACGGGCCACAGATATGCTCGTCGTCCGATGGGAAAGGCGTTGAGCGTCCTGTCGTCAGGTCCCCGTCGATGTAGACCGCTAGTTGTACCCCATGCTGTAGTCCGACATCAAGTTGCCATCAAACGCCGCGTAGAGCTGTTGTTCTGTGCATCAGTGAAGGGTGACACAGTAACTAGTCCCGTTGAGAGCGTGTCATAGAACGGTTCCCACACCTCTACCGCAATCGGGGAGTGCGTCAACGATTGGTGGACAACTAACGTTCGGAGATAGTGTATAGAATAGCGCGGTGACTTCTCTTCGGGGCTGGGGGGACGGAGATATCTTGTCTACCAACTCATCAGACACCACTCCTGCGACCGCCACCGAACGATACGTGCAGAGAATATATCCAGCATTCTTTGGTCCATGGTGTCATTTAACACTGTTGGGGTAGTAGATCAGGTAACGCTCTCTGTGTTCGGAGTTGGAACCGAAGGGGTGTCGAGAGAGATACGAGACGGAGGCTATAATGACCCCAACGGAAGGTTACGCTGATCGAACAGCCATCAAAGACTTCCGAGAAACGCTCCGGGGCAACCTGATCCAGCCCGACGACGAGGGCTATGACGAGGCTCGTACGGTCTGGAACGGAATGATCGACAAGTACCCGGCCCTCATCGTCGAGTGTTCCGGTGCCGCCGATGTTGCGAATGCGGTCCGCTTCGCCCGCGAATATGACCTCGAAATCGCGGTGCGCGGCGGCGGCCACAACGTCGCCGGCACCGCCGTCTGCGACGACGGCATCGTCATAGACCTCTCATCGATGCGGGCCATATGGGTCGATCCACGCGCGCGCACCGCCCGGGTAGAGGGCGGTGCCCTGTGGAGTGACGTCGACCACGAGACCCAGGCCCACGGACTTGCGACCCCGGGCGGCATCGTCAGCCACACCGGCGTCGCCGGGCTTACCCTCGGCGGCGGAATCGGCTGGCTGATGCGCAAGCATGGCCTTACTGTCGACAACCTGCTCTCCGCCGATATGGTGACCGTCGATGGCGAGCTCATCCGCGCCTCGGAAGACGAACACTCCGAGCTGTTTTGGGCGTTGCGGGGCGGTGGTGGAAACTTCGGAATCGTGACCTCCTTCGAGTTTGCCCTCCACCCTGTCGGTCCCACTGTGCTCGCCGGCCCCGTGTTCTGGGCGGCGGACGACACCGCCGCCACGCTGCGCTTCTACCGCGACTTCGTTCGGGATGCTCCCGACGAGCTTGGCACCGTCGTCAGGTTGGGAACCATCCCTCCCCTCTCGGTCGTCCCCGAGGAGCTTCACTGGCGACCCGGCGTGGCCATCAACGCCTGCTACGCGGGTCCGGTTGGGGAGGGTAAAAGCGTCCTCCGACCGCTGCGCGAGCACGGCACACCGCTTCTCGACTTGGTCTCCTCCAAGCCGTATGTGGCGCACCAGAGCGGGCTCGACAGCACCGTTCTCCATGGGTGGCACTACTACTGGAAGTCGACCGATCTACCTGAGCTGTCCGACGATTTGATTGAAGTTCTCGTCGACCACGCTTTCTCGACGGAGTCACCCCGCTCATACGCGGTGCTATTTCACCAGGGCGGAGCGGTGAGCCGCGTCCCTGGCGACGCTACCGCCTACGCCGGTCGGAACGCACCACACAACATCAACATCAATGGCGTGTGGCGTCCCGACGAAGATTTCTCCGAGTCGGAGACTGTGTGGGCCCGTCGATTCTTTAATGCCCTCAGACCCTATCGAGAGGGCGTCTACGTAAACTTCCTTGATGTCGACGACGACGCACGACGGGTCCGCGAAGCTTATGATGAGCACACCTACCAGCGACTTGCCGAGATCAAAGCCGAATACGACCCCGACAACATCTTTCACCTCAACCAGAACATCGAGCCGACAGGCTGAACATCTCTCGTTATTTGTTGAGATGGTAGTTTATGAACGGCGAGAACGCGAAGTTACGATCTATTCAAAAGAGTGTGGGGTGTTCAGATGAATCTGACGACAAGCGCGCCGTCGAGATCCATATAAGGGTGCCCGTAGCCACAGTAGGTCAGGCAAGAAAGAGTATAATCTCCTCGCCGAGAAGCCCTCATGGTGGCTGCTGTCGGCTTCGTCGCATTGTGTGGGAGTGCGAGCGGATGCATCATTATCCCACTCCCCATACCACCTCCCATGTGGTTTCCACCGGACGGCATCACAACGACGCAGTGGTTTGGATATCGCTCATTTGCCTCCTCCAGCAACGTGTGTAGATTACCGCTCTTTGGAGGCGGGATCCGCTGTTTGTTGCGTTCTTCTAGTTCATGGTGTTCTGGAATCGTGTTCTGAACAGTCGAGGGAAGTTTGTCAAGTGCCTGCTCTGCGTTGGTATTGAACGCAACAAGCCGAACCGCGGTTTCGCGGTCAAGGACGACCTGGTCATGTTCGTTTCCATCGGCGTCCAATAGAACGAACCCCCAGTGATAGGAACCGATATAGAGTCCGGTCTACGTCTCTATCACTTCCAAGCAGACCGCCGGATAGACATCCAGAAAAACCTGTAAGCCCTGTCGTTGCACCGATGGCGGCTAAAAAACTCCGACGGTTCGACGTGGGCGTCATCGTACCCTCACTCTCTCATTTGGAGCCGTTCATGGCGCTCCATGTACTCCTCTTCTGAGAGTTCACCGCGGGCATACGCCGTCCGGAGCTCTTCGAGTGCTGGATCGGCAGTGTGACCTGTGGTACCGCGACCACCGAGACCGCGGTAGAAGAAGTAGCCAATACCCACAATAATGACCAACCAGACGAGCATCATTCCAATCCCCCACAGAGGCGAGAATCTACCTCCGAACATGCCACCACCCCACCAGCCCATCATCCCCATCATAGGCATGGCGAACACCATCATCAACATTGGGGACAGAAGGATGACAGCAAGAACTATGAGACCGATCCGAAGAAGACCATCTTCTGTATCCGTAGTAGCCATAGTGTAGAGTTAACTGTCCGAATTTATCTTGATTGTGGTTTGCTATCATTTGACAAGTATTGGAAATTCTGAATTTGTTCAGCATACACCCGCCGAGTCGTTATTTTCGAAATCGAAGGGTTTCAGAGCATCCTTCTACAGTAGTACTCTGCGGTACCGCGGCCCAAACCCATCCTACGAAACGATGGTGACACCGAAATCAACATGACGGGGATCATCTGTACGCGTGGAAACGTAAAACGGGAGAAAAGTAATTCAGTGGGTTGTTCTCTGGTGGATACGAGGTTTAAGCCACCCTGTGCCCCGATTACGCCTCGTACGTCTCCTGCCAGAGGACTGTGTCTAAGTAGTCGATGAACCGGGTCATCCGACCGTCTTCCAGTTCACAAACATGCGCAAAGGGGACATCAAGAGGCTTGCCCGACGTTCTGTGCATCCCACGGAAGGTACCGAGGACAACGATCGTGTCACCACCATCAATGAACTTGTCGGTGTCGACCTGGAAATCCTCGAAGTCCTCAAGACATGGGGTAAACACGTTCGCTAGGACTTCCTCAGGACCGTGGTACGTTCCCCGTAGATGTCGCCTTCTGGCTCGATCCACTCGATCTCCTCGGCCATTGTTGCCATCGGTGTGTCGATGTCGCCCTCGTTGAACGCGTCGTAGACGCGCTGCACCCGTTCGACATTGCTCTTAGCAGCGGCTCTTGCCATGGCTCTTCACCAAGTAGTGTGTACGTCGCTCAAAAGCATAAAGATAGATCTGTGCTAACATACCACTCCTACGATTTGACACCGTTCTTACTCTATCAAATGTACTTATTATGATCTACAATCTTAGTTGAGTCAGTATATCGTGAAATGAAACCAAAGGTCCTGTTTTGTAGTGGCTTGTGTTCGCGCCTGGTCGAGCAAGGCCATAGGTACTAGGGATACCGTCGATCACTGGAAGAAAACACAGAATCAGTCGTCAAGAGAGATCGAGTTGGCAGCATGCGCCCGTCTCGAGTTCATTCTCCTCGATGTACTGGGCCAAACACGCATAATTACAGAACTTTCCGATAGTGGTCCGCTCTCCGCTTTGTTCTTCCTCGACAAAGACAGGCTCGTGCACATGCACATCAGTCCCACAATATGTACAGCCTTCGCTCATATGCTGTGAGAACGAACTGCAGAACAAAAAGAGTAGTCTCAACGAGTCTGGTTCCTGATTACTGAGGCGATCAGAAATCGAAGTCAAAGAAATAATACCGGGCTGAAGCAGTGGTTAGTTCGACAGTCCTCTGCGTCCCGTTCGCACGCATGGCCAGCACGGGAAGTCACCGAGGCCGTCACAGTCGCAGTCTTCGGGTTCGGCATCGTCGTCGTCCCTGGATGGGAAGGCCTCGAGCGTCCCGTCGTCGGTTGCGGTTTCGACGGCGGCCATGTGTTTGCAGTAGGCGTTCCGATGGACGTGATGCGGGCACGTGCAGGCCAGCAGTTCCTCGGTTATGTTGTCGATGAAGACCACGTACTGGTGGTCTGCAGGCTTGTCGTGGCTCTCGTTGATGATGTTGATGAGTCTAGGGGCATCAACATTGAAGGAAAATCCATTCAGTATTGGATGACTTGGAGAAGGAACAGCGGTATTGAGCCATCCATAGGAAGATATAACCAAAGTAGTTGAAAATATAAATGACTACAATATACTGATTCTTTCACTCGATTGCCCTTCCCGTGAAGGGCGAACCAGCCAGGATCGATTCAAGAGGTTCGAGTCCTGAGTGCAATATCATACCGCTCATTCCGTAGAAAACTTGGTCTCCCGCCAGGAGTTTCCTAGCTCCCCTTCCTGTTCAAACATTTATGAGCTGCTATGCATCTGGTGAGTTTTACTATAAAATCCGACAACCGCAGTCCTCGTAGACGAGCCACCACTTGGGTGTAGTAAATCGCTTTTAGTCTCGTCTTATGGTGGCATGCTCAGGGTGATGTGATCCCACGTCCGCTCGTATAGATAGTAGATTACCGTCTTGACTGCGCTAATGGCGATGCCGATATTGAGTGCTTTATTTACATTCCCGACAAGCAGCCAGGTAATTCCGGTTGTCAATGCAAGCATGAGCACTCGGTAAATAATCATCTTCAGAATGACGCGCCAGCGATTTTGGTGAGGATTTCGGCAAATCATTGAGGCATACTCTATTACACATATACCATTTATAAATACCTACGATGGATTAGTATGAATTCATCTTCTACTGAGTAAACAGCTCTTTGCTGAGTTTAGGATACCAAACTCAGTGAAAGAGAGAAACAGAGATTAGTTCGGCAATACTTTGCGACCCGTTTGTACATACACCCTACCTTGGAAGCCCTCAATGCCGTCACAATCGCAGTTCTCTGAGTCACCATCGTTTTGTTCTCGGAAGGGCAGAAAGCGTTCAGTGTTCTGAATTCAGTTGCGCGTGTTTGAGTGCGAGCTCACCAAATAATGGGAACATAGAGAGAGAGATATCGGTTGTCGTCAAAGCAATATTAAACTCCTGCCAGTCGTAGCTAGTGTGCCTCAGGCAACTGGGGGGAGGGGGTGGAACGATGCCAACATACATCTGTTTGTTCAAACTCTGATCTGTTTATGAATTTATACTTCGTTGAGTTCGTTCACGAAAGCCAAAATCCATCTGAACTCGGCGTACTGTTTCCGTCGGCTAATAGCCGAAGTTTGTATAGGGCTACGATCCACCTGTTGACGCGCTCTCGTAGAACGATTCGAGTAATTTTCGCTGACCAGTACGGATATGCTCGTGGAACGTCGCCCCTGAGATATCGAGGGAGGCGGCGATCTCGTCGCCCTTTTTATCGCGTGGCCATTCGAAGAAGCCTGAGAGGTAGGCGGTCTTGAGTACCTCGTTCTGGCGGTCAGTGAGTGCATTATCAAGCATAGCCCGGAACTCTGCACCACGGGTGCTCGTACGCTCACGTTCACGCTGAGCGAGAAGTTCTGTGTCGGGATACCGGTCTGTGATCGCTTCAACAATAGCTCGTACGTTGGCATCCTGAGGGAGTTCAAAAACGAGTCGACCTTCACCGTTCTCCGCGATGCCTTCGCGGATGATTCCACCCATGTCGGCAAGTGACACCGTACTCGACGATTCTTCGGAGACTAATTGGAAGACGCTCTCGTTCTCATTTTTACTTACGAGCGAAGCTTCAAGATCCCCGCGATCGGCCGCAAGTTCGAGGACAGTTTCAGGATTGGTTCCAGTGATGGTGACAAATTCGACGAGCGAGCCATCCGATCGCTCGACGATACCGTCGAGGGTGACCTGGCAATCTGATCGAGCAGTGAGGTCGATGGTGAAGATATCGCGATCATGCAGAGCAAACTCGAGTTCAATCACTGTGTCGGAGATCAGTGCACGCCGCCGCTCAGCTGAACTGAAGGCGTAGGCGATGGTTTCGCCGAATTCTGTCAGGACTTCGCGCTCAGTCTCGTCGAACCCGTTTGGACGCGGCGAGTAGACACAAAGTACGCCGTAGGGCCGTTCTTGGTAGACAAGTGGGATGGCGACCGCCGACTCGTAGCCGCGCTTGAGAGCCGCCTCGCGCCAAGATAGAGAAGCAGGGTTCTCGGCGATGGACTGGACGACCTGTATTTCACCCGTTTCGAGGGCTGTCTCAGCAGTTACATCGTCGTCGTTTCGCACCTTAGAACTGGGGCGAGAGTCAAGATAGCCATCTTCGATTCCTGCCCATTCTTGTGGGTCAACCCTTTCCTCAGCGATGTTCTGCTTGCCGATCCATGCGAATCGGTAGGCGCCCTCACCGGCGAGATTTGCACAGACTGCCTGCTCGATCTCCTCACGGGTCGAAGCGCGCACGAGCGCCTGGTTAACGTCGCGAATGATCTCATTGATGCGATTCGTCGTTTGCAGCTGTTCGGCCTGTCGTTGAAGTGCACGCTCGCGCTGCTTTCGTTCGGTGATGTCCTGGAACACGCCAACGGTCCCACGGAACTCCTCCTCATAGGGAAGCAGCGAAATGTGCGCCAAGTAGGTCTTAGTCTGGCCATCGGCAGACGTGATTGTCGCTTCAATGGCCCCCGTCTCTCGGTCGGTCTCTGAGGACAGCAGATTGCGAACCAATTCGACATATTCTTCGACTTCTTTCTCGTTTACAATCCCGGCCTCGACAAGCGTGAGAAACGGCTCATCGACCAGTTTATCGGCAGTATATCCGACCATTGTCCAGGCGTTGTCGTTACCAGCGAGAATGGTTCCGTCTTCGCTCAGCACGAATACGCCGACGGGAACAGTTTCGACGATGGTCTCATAACGTTCCAACTCTTCGTTCCGTGCGTTTCGGTCGGTAACATCCCGAACAACTCCCATGGTTCCGCTGAACGTACCAATCTCGTCGAAGCGCAGCGTGAGGGCGATCTCGCATGGAAACTGCACATCAGCGGCGGTGTGCACGGTAATCTCGTATGTCGCAATCGTGCGTTTGTCGCTGTGTAACAGCTCCCTGACCACTGCCCGGCCGTTTTCGATGTCCGCCTCCTCAGTGAGCAGCGAAATGTGCTCACCGAGGAGTTCTTCCCGCGAATAGCCCGTCATCGAGACGAACGCGTCGTTGACCATCTCGAAACGTTCGTCTGCGTCAAGTGCATATACACCGTCGCCCATCGCTTCGACGATCTGCTTATGACGATTGGGTACTTCTTCCCGGTGATTTCTATCGGTGACGTCGCGGGCGATACCACAAATGCCGATGGCATTACCGTTGTCTTCGAGCAGTTTGAACGCGAACCCGAATGGACAGTACTCGCCCGATTTCGTGACGAGGTCGGCGTCCTCCTTCGCCTGCCCCTCCGAGATGGTTCGCCCAATCGCTGCTGCGACAGATTCGGTATCTTTCTCGGCCACGAATTCGAGCGGGGTCATATTCGCGATCTCTTCGTCGGTGTAACCCGATATCTCAGTGAGGTTCCCATTCCAGTGGACGATCTCGCCAGTAAGGTCGAACACAAAAGAGACGTCATCGAGGGCATCAAGGGCGCCGCGAACGAACACAGTTTTGTTCTCGGCTGTTCGTTCGGCATGCCGGCGTTGGAGTTCTCTGCGAAGTACGGCGGCGACGTGGGAAGCTTGTGCTGTTGTCTGACCTTCGTCACGACGAATGCAGTGGTCGGCTCCCGCTTGCAGCGCCGCCGCAGCACTCGTCTCGTTCTCGTGGAAGAACACAATCGTCAAGTCTGGATACGCCGCCCGAATCGCTTCAAGCGAGGATAGTCCGCCCGAGTCAGTGGCGTGGTGATCAACGATGACGCAATCGACTTGGTCGTTGAGGTAGGTTAGCGCGTCTACCGTGTCAGAGACAGTGGTTGTTAGAATGTCGTGCTCACGTTCGAGCACCTGTGTCAAGTTGTTGAACGCAGTTGCCGTATCGGCGATGATGAGTGCTTGAATTGTCTCCGTGGCTTCCAAGAACGATTCTCTCAGCGGTTTGTCCGTAGGTTTGACTGTCATATCACTCCACCGCCGCCGCTGAGGCATATACGAGCACAGTGAGAAGTTGTACCCGTCTTATCTTGCGTTTCCCGCAGTGGTCGAGTGACCGACCTTCTTGCCGTCGATCGAGCCCCGTATGTTCCAAGTATCATTGTGAGACAGTAACTCCCAAAGAGCCTAATCAGTTAGGATTTTTGTTTTTATTTTTGATATCTGTACACCGAAATACATTAAGTAATACCGACGGTTGTCCCGTCGATAAATCGTCAAAGAGAGTCTCGAATATGGTGGCGTTTGCGTTGCTCAATCATCGTTTCCCTGTCCAATTAGGCCCCTTGTTTTTTGCTACGACTTTCTTGAGTATTGTCATGGTGCAGGAACGAAAGAATGATGTGAACCATCTAACAGACGCCAACACTCAGCGGGAGACTGGCGAAGAAAAGCAGTTCGATTCTGTCGACGACCAAGAGACATGGGAACTCGGTATCACTCGGCGAAGCCTGTTGAAGACAACCGGCGCGGTCAGTGTGGCCGGCTTACTCAGTGCGGTTGCACCTGCGACGGCAGCCGAGACCCTGACGGTTGA
Source organism: Haladaptatus pallidirubidus (assembly GCF_020700235.1). Classification (GTDB taxonomy): domain Archaea; phylum Halobacteriota; class Halobacteria; order Halobacteriales; family Haladaptataceae; genus Haladaptatus; species Haladaptatus pallidirubidus. Next base: position 507,571 of record NZ_CP085302.1, read on the forward strand.
TAATGCGCTCGATACGTCAGGCGGCCTTCAACAAACCCTGGTGGTGTTCGAGTCTAATGCTGCTGTGGACCACCTTCGCCACCTCAATCTTTCGGAAGGCTATTATAAGTTCTCAGTGCTGCCGATTGGCTACGCGCTCTTGACGGGCGATCAAATCGAAACGGTCGCTGAGTGGAGCGACGTTCGATATGTCGAAGCCAACCACAGCGTCGAACTGCTCAATGACGACGCCCGCGACGTGACGGGCGTCGAGACCGTCCAAAACGACCAGCACTACACCGGCGAGTCAGTCCACGTCGTCGTTATCGACTCCGGTGTGGACGGCGACCACCCGGATCTAAAAGAGAACCTAAAGGGACACTACCGGTTCGTCGACCCGCTCGACGCTGAGTCGATGTGGGTGGACGCTGGATCGGCCGACACCGCTAGCGGCGGGCACGGCACCCACGTCACGGGATCCATCGCGGGCAATGGGAGCGCCAGCGATGGGCGATACAAGGGAATGGCTCCCGACGCCGATGTCTCCGTCTACTCGACGGACGCCGCTGCTGCGCTGTTGAACGTCGTCGGTGCGTACGACGACATGCTCGACAAGCAGCACGCTGGGAAACACGACGTGCAGCTGGTCAACAATTCCTTTGGTGCGAACATCGGCGGCGACTACAACCCGAACGGGGCGCTGGAGACGGCAACGTGGAGGGCGGCCGAACTCGGCATCCTGCCGGTTTTCGCCGCCGGGAATAGCGGTCCTGACACGAACACCTTCTCAAACTACGCCGCCGGGCCCCACCTTCTCGCTGCGGCCGCGACCGATGACGACATGAACGTGACCAACTTTTCCTCACGAGGGCGCTCGCCCGACTACTCGGACGGCGGCGAAGGTGCACATTGGGATCGCGCGACGGCTTACCAGAACCTTGTGGGATTCTACACGAGCGACTACAGCAACCAGCCGAAAGTCGGAACCATCACCCGCGAAGGCACCGTCGGGCCGGGTTCGTCCGACGCGGGCGTCGGTGAGAGCGCCTATGAGGAGTGGACGGTTCCGTCTGACGCAGGCTACGTTGATGGAACCGTTTCGTGGACACCGCAGGGGGAGGACATCGATGTTTATCTCCACGAAGGGGCGAAAGACGGTCCGGTCGTCGCTAGTGGTGCGAGCCTACAGAATCCCGAGAAGTTATCTGGACAGGTCGACGGCGGGACGGTGTACTTCCTCGAAGTTAGGCCGTACGCAAACGTCACTGCGACGTACACGGCAGAGTTAACCGCCCGGAAGGAGCTCGCCAACCAGCCGAGTGGACCGTACGGCATTTACCGGCCATCCGCGGGGACGCCCGGCGACTACGTGATGAGCACGCTGTCGGAGAACGATGCCTACCAGACGTACCCGACCATCACCGAACACCCCGAGAAACAGGGAACCGAGGTGTGGTATGGTCGCCTCTCGGGCACCTCAATGGCCAGTCCCGTGCTTTGTGGCATTTCGACACTTGTCTACGACGCCTACTACCAGAACCATGGTGAATTTCCCGACCCGATCGATGTGGTGAAACTTGTGGAGGCGACCGCGAACGACGCGCGAACAAGCCACAACGCGTGGAACATCGGGTCGGGATTTGCCGACGCGACAACTGCCGTCAAGCGTGCCGAATCCGGCGACCTCGCAACGTTCGACGAGACGAGCCTCGCGGTGGACGGCGAAGTGACCGAACCCGTTTTCCACGCGCAGGGCACCCGTGCCGACGACGGGTCGACGTTCACAGCGGGCCAAACAAATCAGGTCGACATAACGCTGGATGAGGCGACCGAGATCGCAACGGTCCGCGATGAGATCCCATGGGACTGGCAAGTCGTCGGCGGCGACGACCACGTGGTATACACGGATGACGGCCATCGCTACGTCGAGTTCACAATGGACGCGAATGAGGGCGATACGCTCTCGTACTTCATCGAAGCACCGAGCGGCGCGGGCGCGACCGGCCAGTACGAATTCGGCTCGGTAGAGGCTGCGCCCGCTGACGGTGCAGGGGCATTCATCACCATCACCGGGACGGAAACGAACACCGTAGTCGGAGAGAGCAGCTAATCCAACGGAAGCTACCATGACTGCACATACACACACGACGCGGCGTACGGTGCTGAAGATGGCCGGCGCGGCAGGACTGCTCGGTGCGGCGAGTGCTGGGAGGACAGCGGCGGACACGTCCGTCGTCGATGACCGCATCGACACCTCGGCAGCGGAACCACACGAGGTCGTGGTCGTGTTCGACTCTCAGGAGTCGATGAAACGGCTGACCGATCTCGACCTGCCGAACAGCAAACATGAGTACGCAGTCCTGCCGATGACCTACACTGTGCTCTCCGGAGATCAGGTCCGCACCGTCGCGGGCTGGGACGGCGTTCGGCGAGTCCAGAAGGCGGTCGAACTGGAGTTCTTCAACGACGATTCCCGGGCGGTGACGGGCGCGGATGTCGTCCAGAACGAAATGGGGTACGATGGATCCAGCGTAGACGCGGTCATCATTGACTCCGGGTTCTCCGGTCCACATCCAGACTTTGATGGCCGACTGGAGTCAAACTGGCAGTGGGTCGATAACCCGCTCGGCGAGCGCGACGCCGACTGGGTGAACCTCGGATCTGAGGGTGACACCGACGACCTCGGCCACGGCACTCACTGCGCAGGTATCGTCGCGGGCGACGGATCCGCAAGCGATGGCCAGTACAAAGGGATGGCCCCCGGCGCACGAATCTCGGTCTACTCGACGAATCAAGCTGTCTATCTGCCGTACGCCATCGGTGCGTGGGACCATATGCTCGCCCGTGCGGACGACCCAAATGTCGACTTCGACCCAGACGTGGTGTCGAACTCCTACGGCGTCGCCCGAGACGTCCGTTACAACCCGAACGACCCTCTGAACGTCGCGACGTGGGAAGCGTTCATTCGGGGCATCATCCCCGTCTTCGCGGCGGGCAACGAGGGGCCGGAAGCCGACACCCTCTCGCGGTTCGCTAAGGCTCCCCACGTCCTTTGCATTGGCGCGACCCGCGACGACAAACACGTGACGAACTTCTCCTCACGCGGGCGCACCCCCGACGAGAATCGAGAGACGAACTACGATCGTAAGAAAGCGCTCGGCAACCTCGGCCGATTCCATGCTGCAATGACGAACGGACAGTATGTCGTGGACATGGGGATGTGGGCGGGCACGGTCGGGCCGGCAGCGGACAACTCGACCACTGGAACTGACGCTTCAACGGAGAGTGAATTCCACGAGTGGCGCGCGCCGCCGAACGCTGATACCCTGGAGATGATGCTCGATTTCTCGCCAGACGGCCAGCAGGTTCGGGTGTCGATTCGCCGTGGAAGCAAGGACGGCACCGTCGTCGCCCAAATGGGCGAGGAACCGGTTCACCAGCACCGCACGCTCACGACGGACGTCGATGGCGGGACGACCTACTGGGTCGAGGTTGAGCCGATGGTGTCGGTGGCCGTGGACTACACGCTCGATTACGAGTCCCACGAGAAGATTCGTGGCGAACCCGAAAAACAGCGGCCAGTCGGCGTCTACCGACCCAGTATAGGCACACCAGGCAACCACATCATGAGCGCGCTTGGACCGACCGACCCGCTTGACGCCTACGCGGCTGATACCGAGATGTTTTATGGCTACATGAGCGGCACGTCGATGGCGTGTCCGGCGGCAGCGGGCATCTGTGCACTCGTCATAGACGCCGCGCGGCAGAACGGCCACAATCCGTATCCCATCGAAATCATCAATACCGTCGAGGCGACCGCTCGGGATATCCACAAAGCGTACACTCCATGGAACGTCGGCGCGGGGTTCGCCGACGCAGCAGCGGCCGTCCGGCGGGCGGAGATAGGCGACTTCGCCCGCTTCGGTGAGGTATCGCTGGCCGACCCAGATACGCCGACATCACTTGCGGTGAGCGGGCGACGTTCAGACGATGGGTCGGCGTTCACGGGCGGGCAGACGAACCAGGTAGACGTGACCATCGCCTCGGTATCCCACACTGCGGAAGTCCGGGACACGATCCCCATCGAGTGGACCGTCAAAACCGAGTACGGCGACGTGAAACGCGTCGAGCAGGTGGATGACGTCCAACATGTCTACCTCGGTACTGTCGTGCCGAGTGACGGCGAGACGATGCGTACCTATTTTGCCGAAGCGCCGAACGACCCCGCGAAGACGGATGAGTACACGTTCGGCTCGGCAGCAGCAAACGCGGCGAAGACCGACGATGACTGGGTCGCCTTTGGCGGGACGGAGACGAACGCCGTTATCGGCGAGGATACAAATACCTAAGCAGATTGGACGATCCTCATTGTTTCGATTCTTGATTTTGTGGTATCGGAGTCGTTGTTTCGAGCAAGAGCGACGCAATCGAATGCGCGAACATTACGGTAGTACACGGTGATCCGCCCGATCGGCAGACTGCCGTTGTAACTGGTGGAAGAACGGACGGTTCAGCTGATCCTAATTGATTAGGACCATTGCTTTTTATCAATCATTCATAGCCATTGGTATGAACAGGAGTAACATGACTGACGAAGCGACCAAAACAGGCGCTGATGACCGATTCTGCGACAGTTCAATTGATCGTCGAACTTTCATGCGTCTGGCGGCAGCCACGACTGGGGCTGCTCTCGCGTTCCCCGGCAACGTGAGCGCCGACGTTTCGGCAGTGGAGATGACGACTGAGTATGAGTACGTCCTCAATCACACGCTTGCAGACTACGCTGCGCCGACGCTTGTGGAATTTTCGAGCGCCGCGGGGCTCGACGCCATCTCGTCGATCGCTCCCAACGCGAAAACGACGACCACGCCGAAGCCCGCTGCCTACGCACAGTTGACGACGACACAGGCCGAGAGCGTTGCCGACCTCCCGACTGCGGAGACGCTCTCCTTCTCGCCCGGGTCGAACCCGTTCTGGCGGCTTGGCTACTATCCCCTCGGCGTGTTCCCCGAACCGATGCGCTCGGTGGACTTCATCAACTACGAGCAGATGAAAGACGGGCTCCGCCACCTCGAACGCGAGTACCAAAGCAAGGTGAATGTCAAGGAGATCGGTCAGTCGCCGGGGCATTACAACAACGTGACCGCCCGCGACGACCCGAAGGGGATGTTCGTCGCGGAGGTAACCAACGACGCCGGCGACGAACAAAGCTTCCGCGAGAAGGAGAAAGTATTCTATTCGCTGTCGCTCCACGGACTCGAACGAGCGGGTGCGGAAGCGGGCGCACGTATTATCGAGAATATCCTGCGTGGGGATGACAAGGCCGGCGAGATTTCCTCGCTATTGGACGACATCGTCCTCGTCTTCGGCTTCACGAATCCTGACGGCTGGGTGGCACGCAACCCACAATATGACTCCGGTCACCAGACTGGCGGCCCCGGCGCCTCGCACCCACGCATCCCCGCTGCGCCGTTGTACGAGCGCGGGAACGCCGAGATCTACGATACCAACCGTCAGTATCCCACCGTGGGGTACATCACTCCGGCTCACTACCCCGGTGAACCCCGCAATCCCGCCGACCGTTCGAAAGAGCGCGTGACTGATGCGCTAGCCATCGTCGAGCACTTCCGGGGCTACGAGAACTTGAACTACGGCGCGGATCTCCACGGCGGGCCGATCTTCAACGAGTTCGTGCTGGGACTCATCTCGCAGGATCAGTACGACACCCGCGAGATGCACGAGGTCTACGAGATGTGCCGGGTCATCGACGACGTTCTCGAAGAGGAACTCGACGTCTGGACGACGGCGGGCGATGCGAAACAAGCAGTACTCGGCGACACCAAGACGGGACTCCTGTTCGGTGTGCTCCCCGAGGAGGCGTTCGACTACGCAACCATCTACGACACAATCGACTACACCGTCTCGGGTGCGATGCTCGACTGGATGAGTCACCCGGAGGATCTCGGGGGGCTTGGAATGACAACCCTCGACTTCGAGATGGCCTTCTCGCACCTCACCGGCGGCAACGTCTACAATCCTGAATTATTGGACATGGAGGTACGGGGCTACCGAACGGCGATGCGAACCATCACGAAGTTCGCCGTCGAGAACTCCGATACGCCCACGACAAGCGACCAATTTTCAGCGACGACGAAGACCCGATTCGACGCCGACGCAGCTCCCCAACGCGTCGCCTATGTCACGACTGGTGCGGTCGGTACAAGCGAGGATGCTCTCCGCCGCCACTCTGGCGCGCTCGACTTCGGTGACACGAATCACACCCAGAGCAGTACAGAGGGGGCGGTCACCGGACTGAGCACCACAACCGTCTCGAAGACCGTCTCGGCGTCGAGCCTCCATAGCTTGGACGTCCACACGCATTCACAGCAGGGCATATTCGACCTCCAATTGTTCTCACCGTCAGGAGAGGTCATTCGCTCGCATGATGCCGTCACCGACGAGCGCGCTGGCGGGAAGTGCTGTGGCCATCCCATGTGGGTCATTTCGGATCCCGAACCGGGAGAGTGGACGGTCGAGATTTCGAATGTCCAGCAGGATACGCAGGGGTACGAGGTACGCTTTGGCACCCTCGCCGCTTCCGGAACGAACCCCGATCCTGACCCCGCAGTCGGATACGAGCAGTACGACTACGACGTGACGCCGCTGCGGTTCTTCGAGGACTACGCTGACTCCATCGCTGACGATGGCGTGATGGAACCCCTGACTGTCGAGAACGTGGCGAATGGTGCACTTGCCGACTATGACCACGCCGTCATCTGCCATGACTATGGCGCGAACGCCGATGCCGACTACATCGGTGGGTCGGTTCCAGGCTACACCGTTGCCGACCACCCCACCGCTGGCTACGACGTGCCGGGGTACGTTGCAGCGCTCAATGCGTTCGTGAACGACGGGGGCAACCTCGTCTTGACCGATATGGGCGTGAACCTCCTCGCGTCGATGGACAACGACCTCGTCGGCGCGGATCGGTTCGCGGCGGGCGACTTCACGGTCGACACCTACAACGTGGCCCGGTACACCGAGAAGAACGGCGACCACCCGCTGTTGACCGACGTGCGACCGATCCAGGAGCAACTCTGGAAGGTCGCCCCCCTCGGCTACGCGGTAACCGGAGAGGCACCGATGCGACTGCTCGACGAGGGGGCGTTCACCGGCGCGAGCGCCGAACCGGGCGACGACCTCGGCGACGGCATTCCCTCGGTTGCGGCCTGCACAGACGGCTTCGTCGCCACCGGGTCGCTCACCCGGACGGCCGACGATGGCACCGGCGTCCACGTCGTCTCCTCGCTGGTGCCGCCAGCCACCCAACAGAACCTGCACCCCTTCGGCTTGCTCGATTATACGCCGACGTTCCTCGGCTATCTCGTGCTCACCTCGACCTTCGGCTTTCAGCAGATCCGCCGGACTGCCGACAACCCTACAGGCGATACCTACGGGGCCGGTCCAACCTTCGCCGTGGACGCGACCGCCCCCGAAGCCCCCGGCCAGACGTTTACCGCCGGTGGCACCCGCGCCGACGACGGGTCTGTGTTCACGGGTGGGCAGACGAACCAAGTCGACATTACGGTGTCCTCGCTGAGTCATGACGCGACCATCACTGATGCGGTGCCAGACGGTTGGACAGTAAAAGAGGGCTACGGCGACGTGACAGGTGTCAAATCCAACACCGTCGAACTCGGGACTGTCAGTGCTGACGAAGTTGCCGACGGCACGGTAACGCGAACGTACTTCGTGGAGGCGCCCTCAGACGTGACAAAAACTGGACAGGACATATTCGGTCCTGCAACAGCGACTGTGCTTGATCCGAGTGGGCTCGAAAATGCAGAAGATCAGGTTGCTGGCACCGATTCGAACACTGTTCTTAGTGCATCGACGAACACCTGAGTTCACCGAAAGCGATCAACCCAATCAAACAGCAGCACTACCAACAAAAATGAGACACAATTACGAATTCATGAAACGAACTCACAGGAGGAAATTCCTCAAGGCAGTTGCAGGCGCATCGGCATTCTCGACCGCCGTGGACGCGGCCAGCGCCCACGACATGGGTAGCTCGAAGTCATCGAGCACCTCGGAACACGACCACACTGACGCAAGTATCCATGGGAAGACGAGCGATGTCGAACTCCTAGACTATCATAGCCTCGGCCAGCGAGGGCCGTCAAGTACTAACTCGGCCGACAGCCCGCACTACGGTGGTATCTCCGAGATGCGCGTTGTCGGGGACTACGCGTACGTCTGTTTCTTCTCTTCGAAGGATCCAACCAACAACCGAGGCATCGGTGTGACGATATCTCGGCGTTCAACGCCGCCAACAATACCAGCGACCTTCGGGACGCCGAGATGGACTTCGTCGCGTTCGTCCGCAATGACAATGACGCCGCGGCAGTGATGGATCTTAAAACGAGCGCTGACGGGGACTACGTGTTCTATACGAAACAGCCCATCTCAGCGCTGTTCGACGACCCTGACCCGACGCCGAGTACGAAAGAAAATTCGACTGGACCGCTGGCGGGCGCGATCACAGCCGTCAATGTAACTGATCCCGAGAACCCGACAATTGCCGGTACCTTCGCCCACGACACCGGCTTCCATAATTGTTGGCACCACGAAATCGGCGGCACCGACTACCTCTTCGCGATCAAGGATATCGAATTGGATGGCACCTCTGGGGTGTATGTTTTCGAATTCGACCAGACGACAGGTGTCCTCGAATTGGTTAACACGTGGAATCAGCAAGGAAACTTCGCGGGCGGCAACGTCACAGGTGGTGACACATACATACACGATATCGTTGTCCAGGACGACTCACGGCTGGAGAAGCCCGTCGGCTACCTCTCGTACTGGAACGCCGGCGTGTATGCGCTCGACCTCTCGACCCCGACGAACATCTCCGTACTCGGGCATTTCACGATGTCGAACGCTCACTATGCCGAACCAGCGCCGACCTACTTCGATGGCAAACGGATACTCGTGGCCGGCCATGAGTACCCGAGCGACCAGTATGGCCATTCCGGCCACGTGAAACTCCTGGACGCAGACGGCCTCGACGATGGGTACACGAAGGGTGAGGACAACATCGTCGAACTCGACCACTGGGAGTGGCGCGACGACGTGTCCTACGACGGCACCTACACGTTCAGCCCGCACAACTTCACCGTCACCGAGGGACAGTGGGTTCACGTCGGTCACTACCACGGCGGGACGCGCTTCCTGCGCATCGACACCGAGAACTGGTCGCTCACTGAGAAGGGCTACTTCCAGGCCGCTAAGGACGTCCCCGAGGAATCGAAGGTGGTCGGACTGAACCACGCCGCACCGTTTACCTGGACGGCCGTGACCCAGAACGGCGTCACCTACGCTGCCGACATCAACACGGGTGTCTATGCCCTGCGGTACAAGCCAGATACCTCTATGTCGGGACTCGGGTGGGCGGCCGGCGGCCTGGCGCTCGCGGGGCTTGCCAGTAGGTACGGCGACCGCGTCCGGGATGAGCTCGGAGCAGACCGCTAACCGTCACGCCGACGCGATAATTTAGGGAAATAATAGATGTTGCCGAATTACACTTGGAGGCACTGTCTAGAAAACCTCAGCTGGCGTTCGTCCGTTGAGTGTTTAGTGCAATCGATCATGGTTGTAATAACGTTTGAACTGCTGGAACCAGCGTCTCGCGGCCGGCCGACTGCCCACCCAGCTCGTATGGAAGCGGTCAGTCCGTACTTTGAAGGTCTGAAACCACCGTTCGACGTGGTTTCGGAGCGAATAGTCCAACCGACCGCTCAATCCTAATCGAGAGATGGCAGTCAGATAGCCGTAGCCATTGATGAGAAACACGGCCTCCGAGAGGTCGTGTTTCTCGGTCACCTCGTGGAGAAATGCGGTGGCAGGATCGGTGCCACGGCAGCTGAACAGCTCGATGTCTAACAGCATCTTCGTCGTGACATCGATGGCAGCGTACACCCAGTACCACTCACCATTCATTTGGACAGCAATTTCGTCGACAGCGACCCGCGTCGGCGATGCCGACGGCGGATCGCGTCCGCTGTCGACCAGCCGTTCTTTCCACTGCCAAATCGCCTGGTGCGAGCGATCCGCGTTGAGGAGGGCTGTCGGTGTGTAAGGTGTATCGTCGGTCGTAGCTTTCGCACATTCCATGAGCGTTCGCTGGGCGGTGATCTCCGAGAACGTCACTTGACGTGTCATGGATAAAAAAGGGCTGAAGCGGTGATTAGTTCGGCAGTTCCTTCCGTCCTGTTCTCACGCGTGGCCAGCACGGGAAGTCACCGAGGCTGTCACAGTCGCAGTATTCAGGTTCGATCTCGTCTTCGTCGTCCTCGGACGAGAAGACTTCGAGCGTCCCGTCGTCGGTTGCGTTTTCGACGGCGGCCATGTGTTTGCAGAAGGCGTTGCGGTGGACGTGGTGCGGGCACGTACAGGCCATCAGTTCCTCGGTCAGGTCGTCGATGGAGACTGTGTACTGGTGTTCTGCGGGGTTGCTGTGGCTCTTGTTGGTGACTTCAACCATTCCGGGGGCATTGATGTCGAAGGCAAATTGTTCGGCCTGTGCGCGGTTCTGTGCCGTCTCGTTATTCTGTGGGATTCGTGGTGGCTTGCTGCTATTATCCTTCTCAAATTGTGTCGAATGAAGTAAGAACGTCGCTCGTCGAATACACCGGTACCAGATCTTGCTCATCGAAATCAGAGTCGTCGCTCCAGACACCTGCTTCACAAGCGAGCGCACATGCAACATACAATATGTCGTCGGGGTCTGTCGCACCAATCGCGTCATTGGCTTGCTCAATGAACGGATAGAAGTCTGTAGCGGGGATGACGTCGATATATTGAAAGAGTAGTTCGATGAACTGATTGACTCGGTCCGCATCCATGCCGGATTTCTCAACGATGAGATCTTCGTAATTCCCGATTTCGTCGTGGACAACCTCAGGAGTTAGAAGATCGGGTTCAAGTGTGACAATGAGTTCGCGTGTTTTCGAATTCGCGATGAGTGCAGAAATAACGACGTTGGCGTCGACAACCAGTTTCATTCGTCAGTACTATCTCGACTCTTCTTCGAGGGATTTCTGTGCGCTCTGATTGATCTTTGCGGAGATTTCCTCGACATCCTCATTGGTGAGTTCACTGCCAGCGGTGAGTTCGTCCATTAGGTCGAGTTTCTTGACCTTGTCTTTGATCGCCTGACGAGTGACTTCACTCCAGTTGATTTCCGGATGGTTTTCCATTTGCTGCTTGAGGTCGTCATCGACGTTGACCGTGATGGTGGGCATACAGGATACTATGGGAACACAGAATACTGTGTCTTTCGGTCAGTGACGTCGAGATTATTATGATACTAAACTGTCTCCCGATCTCGAGTAGCGCCGTCGATGTTTTCGAAGGGTCGTCAGTCGTTACATTCACTCTTTTTGTGAATGTTCGCTGGTCTGTGATATCCGAGACTGTCAATTGGCGTGCCATGGATAAAAAAGACTGAACCCGTGGTTAGTTCGGCAGTTCTTTTCGTCCCGCACGAACGCACGGCCAGCAGGGAATCCGTTGAGGCCGTCGCAGTCGCAGTCTTCTGGTTTGGCATCGTCTTCACTGTCCTCCGATGAGAATGCCTTGAGAGTCCCCTCGTCGGTTTCATTTTCGACAGCGACCATGTATTTGCAGGAGGCGGTGCAGTGGACGTGGTGTAGGCGGAAGATGCGTAACCGATAATCCAGCGGCAAGCATATGGTAAGCGACCAGGCCACCAAGAATCCCGAAAAGGTCTACATCGAAAATACGTTGAGGTCGACTCACTGCCGCAGATGGACTTACGGCTAGTGCGGACTCCAATGATCTAAGAGGGTGACTCCCGACAAAGATTCTATGGTATGGAACGGCTAAACAACTAAAGGCTTGGAAAAGAGATAGCGGTTGAAGTTATACCTCATGTCGAAGGGAACAGTGATAGGTTTGGTCTCCAGCTTCAACCATTTATAGAAAGAATTCCTAGCCAGTAAAGTAAACGACTGCATTGGCAAATGGAATAAACGTGTAGGGATAGCCATGACGCGGTTACACGTTTATTGCTGGTTGTGGATGACGGACTGATAGCAACCTAGTCTCTTCTTCCTACAAATTTTCGTTGTTACTGTCTATTCGTAATTGTTGTGGCCCTATAGCGCAAATATTGGAATATATACATAATAATCAGTCATATTGGTGAGAAAGTGAATGTGGTTGGAGAGGATGGACGCTCCAGAGAGGAATTAAGCCTAGAGACGCAGTGAGCGGGCAGAGACACCAATAGTGCTGCGAAAACTGAGACGAATGATGCCCAGTGCTATCAGAATTATTACGATCTCAATATTACTGATCTATCAATTTGTGATCTCGCGGTGAATAGGGGAACGTTATCCGTGGACGGGAATGTCTCAGACAGTCAAAACAGTGGTTAACGATGTCTAGTGAAGAAATTGCTCAGACGGTGGAAGCAAGATGAGACAGTTACTTACTAAGTAGCCAAGTCACTCTGTCTACGTTGGTGATATAAATACACAACCGTATAAGAGAGTCCGATGAAGGCACCCGTAAGTACTGCAATCATGAGAGTACCAGGTAAGAGAACGACTTGAATGAAAACCGAGAATAACACTGAAATCAGGATCACCACTGTCGTAAAAATCACTGGATTTTCAATTTCAGACCTGGACATATACGATGATCTCCGTATGTTCACTAATCAATACTGGCACCGCTGAAGTTCGAATAAGTCGATGTTAAGAGGATATACTAACGAAATCGCCTTGTGAGTGTTTGCTGGTTCATGACAGCAGAGAGCGTCAATTACCATGCCATTGACACAGAGAACGGAAACGTGGCTTAGTTCGAGAGTTCTTCCGTCCTGTTCGCACGCATGGCCAGCACGGGAAGTCACCGAGGCCGTCACAGACCAGTCTTCGGGTTCGGCATCGTCGTCGTTGTCCTCCGATGAGAACACCTCAAGCGCCCCCTCGTCAGTTGCGTTTTCAACGGCGGTCATGTGCTTGCAGAAGGCATTACGGTGGACGTGGTGCGGGCACGTACAGGCCATCAGTTCGTGGGTCACGTCGTCCAGCGTGACGACGTATTAGTACTCAGCGGGCTCTCGTAGCTCTCACTAATGACTTTGCTGAGTCCTAGGCAGCAATCTCCATCGGTAATAAACAACCATCAATCGAAAAAAGTTTGTCGCGCTGAACTCTCTGGAAAGTGTTCTCTAATTCACTTCGTTGTGCATGGCTTCGATAACCTCATCGAGGTCAGGTTCGCCACCACCGGGTTGGCGGCCATAGGAGAACTCGCCCTTCCCATCGATCGACTCGCCCTGTGTCCAGCGTTCTTCCGGATCTGGCTGTTCGTCCTTAAATGTGGACATAAATTTGTAATTGACGTCCTGATTTTCTTTTTCTTGTGGGAAACTGTTCGGAACTGGAAGATGGTCGTCCATCGTTTCGAGGGCAGCGTGCCACTGGTTCTGGTGCATCGTATCTCGGGCGATGAGATATGAGAGCATGTCTTTCATCCCTGGGTCGTCGGTGATCTCCCAAAGGCGGGCAGCGAGAGTCCGACCAGTTGATTCAGCCATGATGTTCGCGTACATATCCGCAGCAAGGTTGCCGCTAGCGACAACGCAGCCCCCATTGAATGGGACTCCGTTGGAATCGACGGGCATCGCGTGGAGACCGGCCGAAAGGGCCTGACGGGGCTGCCCACTGTCCATCATCTCGGCGATAACGGCGTCCTCGCGTGCCTCTTCACGTTGTTCTTCGGAGGCACCTTCCAGATTTTTCGCGACAGCGGTAGCAAGCATCTCGATGTGACCGAGTTCTTCAGTTGCTGTCTCCATCAGCAGTTGTCGATACTCACTTTTGTCGGCTGGCACTGCAAACGCCTGAAACATATATTGAAGCGCGACACGCATTTCCCCTTCCGCCCCACCGATGGCTTGCTGAAGCATTTTCGCAAAACGTGGGTCTGGGTCATGAACTTCAACCTCGTACTGGAGCTCGTTATCGTGGTAGAACATTGATTTCTCCATTCCATCACGCCACGAGCAGTTTATTAGGCACATTGGCTGCTAGTGCAGAGTAATTAAACAGAATATTATGAACCTCGCAAAAACTTCCACCAAATAATGAGCGTGATGCAGGCACGTTAGTCGAAAATGGCGATGAAGACCACATATCGGTGGTCTACGAGATTCTCTTGACTTTCGTTGGAGATGTTGAGGTGTCCTGGTGTCTCAATGTCGAAGGAAAACTGTTCGGCCTGTGCGCGTTTCTGTGCCGTCTCGTCAGCTTCAAGTTCACTAGGCGTTTTCGTTGACATGGTCTTCTTGGCTTCATTACGGAAGACCAGCGCCGGGTGTTGTCGCACCCGGCGCGTTTCCACACACCCGAGGGCACCGTTCTTCCCACTTATTCCTTATAGGGCATGGTAATGAAACCACCGTTTTCCCTATAAGGAATAAGTTTATGCCATGTGGAAATGAAAGAGTAGATATGACAGAGAACGATGAGAGGCCGCGGAATGAGAGCGGAGAATATGTCCAAGAACACACTGAAGAGGCCGTCTTAGAGGTCATGCAGCCGCTCGAACCCTACATGACGAGCGAAATCGCGGACGAACTTGGCTGGTCCCGACGGTCGGCGTATAACGTTCTCACTCGGCTCCATGAGAGCGACGAGATTCGCAAGAAGAAGCCCGAAGCTCGACGCGTGATATGGATTCGCCCAGAATAGCTGTCGCTCGTAGGAATTGACAGCGAAGGGGGCGTGATGCCCGTCCTCGCAAAGTAACCATGGCCGACGAAGACGTTGACCGAGTGCTCAAAAAGGTCAAAATCGCCTTCTACGCACTCGGTTCGGTCGCAACGGCGATGAAAATCCTCGGCCTAATTTAAGGCCGAGGCCCCCATTTTTTGGGGTGCTGCGTCGGTCAGCCCGCTCCCGGTGGGGCGGGACGAAATCCGCCGATCATACTATGAACGCCATCACCCACATTCGAGACAGCAACGAAATGTTGCTTGTCTTGCTCGGCGCGTTCGCCCTGTTCGGTCATGACTGGCTTGCCGCGACAGCTGGCAAGACGGTTGCCGCCGTGGTTGGGATCGCGCTCATTGTGCTCGCGGGGATCGGTATCCGCGACGACATACAGGACTTGCTCGCGACTGAAGCGCCGGCCTAGCGATCAGTCACCTCCTCAATTTTGAGATGGTCGAAGATTCGTGGCAATCGGTACAAACTACTTGTCTGTTTTCGTCTGTTTATCTCTGGTTAAGTAGTTCTGGAACTCATATTATGATATGGCCGAAGATAGTGACGCAAACAGTATGGCTGACTCGCTTCAACGGCAAGCACAGAGCCTGCAGGAAACATCACCTGCAAAGTATGGTCTCTTGAAAGCGTACCATGAGCGTGTCCGAGAAGCGCTCGAAGTCTGCTCGCGGAACTATCCCTCTACCAAACAACTGAGTGAAAATCTTCCCGATTCCAGCCTGACACCGCAAATGCTGGGGAATCTGCTAGCGTTACTCGTGCAGCTTGAGATCATCGAGGTATTCAGTGAACGCAATAATAGCAACCGCTACGACCTCACTCACTATGATCGCAAGCGAATGGACATCCTCAGTCATATTCTTCAGCGAGTGTCCGCAAGTTCGTAGTAAGCAACAAGATTCGAAAGAAGAAGCCTGAAGCTCGTCGGGTGATTTGGATTCGACCAGAGTAGCGGTCAGTCCCTAGAGAACAGAGTTCTGTGTAGTGACGAGCAAAAACAGGGTGATACTACAGTGAAGCGGTGAACCGTTACAAATCGCGCGGTTGGACGGTTTTGCGATCGTTTTCTTCAGCTCGGCGGGCGGCATTGTCGAGGACTGAAGCGACTTCTTCATCGAGTGCATCGTAGAAGTCACTCGCCACATTCTGTCCTTCGAGCTGTTCTTTCACTGCCGCTTTGACAATCAAATCGGCCATACAAGCGCCCAGACGGGATAATACTACAAAAGACCAGTGGTGAAATGGTTGAAAAAGGACCAGTAATTCGGATCACTGATAACGATATTCTTTGTGTGATTCGTGAGTCCGAGTTTCCGGCAGTGACCGCTCGGTGGGGGGCAGATACTTGTCTGCATTGGTTATTGTGTTCGTCTATTTCCTACTGTGGGAGATACGCCAAAAGATCTTGGAATCGCTAGGCAGTTTTCATCGTGTATCGAACACACGACAGGCACTCATTGTGTGGTGTTATCGCTATCTTCTGGCGTGGTAGTGGGATCCGATTCAGTCGTCGATTCTGATGGTGCATTATACAACCAGTCGGCTGTCTCGTCAACGTTCTCCTTCAGTTCGTCGTAGCTGATCTCTCCCTGGTTATACTGCTCAACCCATGCCCGTTCAATATGGTAGTAGGCCAACGGCTCACCGTATCCTTCTTGGATGGTTGCACCAAGACGGTTTGTCTGCCAGCCCTCTCCTACTCCCGCAGCAAATGCCTTGATGATAACATCCATCTCCTCGTGTTGAGCATTTGCGTCCCTCAAATACTGCGTGTCATAAGTCACAAAGGAGCTCCCAGTATGATGGGAATAGCGAACGACGGTGATACCATTCGATTCGATTTCGGCGAGGAACTCATCCCGATAGTCATCTTCGCTCTTCTCGGGAGTCGAAGTCGTTGTTTCTTCTGGTGTTGACGTCGGCGTCGGTTCAGACGTTGTTTCAGGGGTTGGCGTTGAAGTCGATTCTGACGTCGATGTGGGTTCAGTTGTCGGTTCTGGTGTTGGGGCTTTTGTGGTTGATCCGTCTGGTTCAGGGGCCTTAGTAGACGTTTCCTCACTGTCTTCAGTGGTCTTATCCTCTTCAGCCGCTGTCGTGGTGGTCGACTGTAGCCCATGAGTCGTCGTTGTTTGCTGGGATTCGTCAGCTGTGGTAGTTGATTCTTCCTCTGTTGTCTGCCATGGGCCGTCATTAGCTGTAGTAGACGTTGATTCAGTACTCGTTGTCACAGTGGAATCAGCAGTAGTTGTTGTGGTTGGCGTTGAGTCTTGTGTTGTGGTGGTTCGTGTCTCTGTAGTAGTCGTGGGTGCAGCCGTCGTAGTTTCGGTATCAATGGTTATGTTGCCAGCACAGCCAGCAAAGACGACCATCAGTGCAACGAGAATGAGAGGGATGCTTCTGGAGTAGGTGCGATAATTCATAGGATTGGTTACCATATTTAGATACGTTCTATAATTATATAATTATGTATGGGTTAAAAGAGAATATATTACAATATCAGAACAGAATTGATAAAAAAGATCGTGTTAAGGTTAGAGTTTATTTCCTCAATAGTACAGACATTATCCTTAAATTGAGTGGATATTTTATATTGTAAGTGTGCGTATGTATCTTCATGATTCAAAATCGAATTAGTATGCTTGGAAGGTGGATCGATAACCAATCAGCAGTCATCCGAATCGTTGCATTCATTGGAGGATTCGTTGCATTCCGGCTTGCGCAGATGGGTACCTACGTTGCTGAGGGAATGGGTGATGTATGATTTGTGCTCGTTGGTATTCCTGTCATTGCCGTTGCCCTCCTGTCGTTGTATGTCGTCTTCGTCACTGCTCGCTCATTCTGACGAGGTTGGCGCGGTAGCCGGCCGATCGCATGAGTAACAGGCATGCATTTACTGTTTTCTAACATGGAGCGACAATCAGAGTAGCAAAGAGCCGTTGCGCTCATTCAGGATTGGGGATTGCTAGAGTTAGCATACAATACTAATCGCAGCATCCTCGTATTTCTGACTGTCTCGTGGTGGTACGAATTTTATACCGTCCTCGTAATTTGTGACTGTCCGTTATCCTGACCAGCACAACAGAAGTTGGTAGTATTGCAGCATGTAGGACAGTCGTCCTGGTACCAGTAGAAAATAGGCGTATTCGGCTGAATTTTTAATTAACCTTCCCAAGATTTCTCGCGCCGATATAGATAGATAGCGGCCGGGATGATAGCCAATAGCGGAATAGCGGAACCAACCAGATATGCCCTCGATCTATTTTTACGAATCGAGTAAAAACCCGTTTTCTTCATGTCCATAAATAAAGCAACCGGTAGAAGTACCCAGGAAGCCAAGATCAAAAATCCACTGAGTGCACCAGAAACAGCGAATGATAATATCCACCCGATTATTCCACCAATAGTTGCATAGAACCAGTGTGAGCGGGTCAAATCCAGATTAACCGACTCATGCTGGCTTCTCTCTTTTTTCTGTGCAGATGATTCAACATCTATTCCCGACGATTCAGACTGAGACCCAAACTTCTCCTGTTTCTGTAAATCCGAGTCAAATGTTGAACCGTCATCATGAGTAGATCGAGTAGAATCAGATATTCTCTCTTTATAAAATTCAGAATTCTTGAATTTGGAATATAGATTGGACGCCTTCTGCTTAACACGGCGGGTCTGCTTCTTTTGTTCAAATAAATCCTTACCGGTATTTGATAACCAAGCACCATCCGGAATACCACGCTCGATTACACCAATAATTGGTCCTGACTCATGACCTTTGATTGCTTTCTGGTTAATGTATTTGGTCAAATCTTCAACGTAGACGTTTCCCTCCTCATCGATGTGAATATCATCCTTGAGAAAAACAAGTCGATCCTTATTTGCTGAGAATCGTCGTTCGAATCCCTCCTCGGGAAGATTGTCAAATATCCCTATCTCGCTCGCATCGAATGGATTAAGCTTAACTCGTCCCTGAGCGCTCTCCATTGCGCGAGTTGCTCGATACTGTTCTTCCTCCAAATACGTATCCAAATCTTGACCGATGAGTTCCTCTAAATCATCACGGTCATCAATATCAACAAGAAGACGTTCCTCGGATTTGCGTCCTGCTCGTGGTCGTGATCCGCCTCCACTAGGTTGTCCAAGATATTCTTCGACTATATCGTATGCTGCAAGACCGTCAATTAGAGATACGAGGCCCTTACCATCGATAATTTTTACATTGAGGTCTTTTGCACGGTCCTTGGCTGAATTTGTAAACCGGCCAGTGGTGACAATTATCGCCTCGTCTGTATCCGGTTCCTGCTGCTTTAACGCAGAGTACTGTTGAATAGCAGGTCCTCCCACTGGATTGTCATCACTATATCGTTTCGCCTGAATCAACGATTTCCGGTTATATGGAGAACTCCGCGTCACGCGGACGTCAACGCCCGCGTCTCCGGATTGCTGTTCAACCTCAGCGTTCCAACCCTGTGCCTCCCACAAATCGGCGATGAGATGCTCAAAGTCAAAGTCATCCATTGACTGGAGCCGACGTCGAAGATGATCTGGATCCCAGGTTGGTTCGTCCTTTTCGACTTCCATACAGAATAGAATTTAAACAGAGGCATAAAAAGCTACTACTACGAATACCAAAATTTGGTTCTTGTTTTATGTTTTGTATGTTACGTTCAAGACGACCAATGAATGGTCGTTGACATCCCCCAAATCGATTCTTCATCCCCTGCTGCTAAAGATTATTGATTAAATCGCTTGAATGGGCATGACGGGCGGGATTGCGGGGGTAGCTTAGGTGGCCACGTCGGACGACAGATGTGGTTGTAAACGGGCTTGTCGAGGAGAGATATTCAAAAGAAGCTCCGAAAAACACCCGTTATCTGGATGCTTCAGTTGTGTATCCTACATTCTCTGTCGTGGTGTTGATTGTCGATCTGCTCGTTTCTGTCGTTGTAGTGGTTGTAGATGTGGTTGTACCACGTGTTGTCGTCGTCCCCTTATTCTTCGTTGTAGTCGGTGGGTGCTCACGAGTCGTTTGAGACGTCGTCGTTGTTGATTCCGGCAGTGTTGTCGTTGTGGTTGTCGTGGTCGACGGAGTCCGCGTCGTCCTAGTCGTCGGAATATTGGGTGAGAATCGAATCGTCTCGACGATCCGACGGGAGAACTCATCGGTGGTCATGAACCCGTCCAACACGGCTTCCGCATCTTTGGTCATCACCGAATAGCCTCCGATATCATCACCATCCTCGTCTTGCAGAGTGGCTCGGAGTTCGGATGGTGGGCTCTCAACTTTGGTGGTGAATCGTACCCAACGGCCAGCCACAGTTCCGATTTCTCCAGCCAATCCATCGAGGAGGGTTGTCTCGTTGGTTGTATGGATGATTTTCACGATATCACGCCACGTAGTCGCATTGGAAACGTTGACCCCTTCTGATTGGAGACTGTCGATCAACCATTCCAATGCACTGTCAACGGACATCGTTTCCTTCGATGTCGTAGATGGAGTCTCAACAGGGACATCGACGGTGATTGTTGACTTTGATGATTCGGTCGATGTCTTCTGATCTGTCGCTTGTGAGTGTGATGTCGAGGATGGTTCTGCCGAGGTATCCTCTGATGACTCACTGGTGGGTGACTGTGTTGTGGCAGTCACCGTTTCAACGGTCGATGCGATCGTTTCTGTCACTGCTGTCTTCGAGTCTGGCGTTTTCGAGGACGTTTCGGGCTTATTGGTTTCGATGGACCCGAGGATGTCCGAACACCCAGCAAGCATACCGAGACTCGTTGTGGCTAATACCGATGTGAGAAACCGTCGCCGTGATCTATTGGTCATGAAAATAGGGTGGTCAACTGGCTGTCTCAGCAGTCGTCTTGTGAATCCTTTTCGGTAGACGAGTCGTCCGAATCGGAATCTTCGGAGTCATCGCTTTCCGAGCTTTCGCTCTCATCTGATTCAGTGTCGTCACCCGACCGGGTATCGTCTGAGGAATCACCGCTTGACTCGCTGTCGTCGGAGTCATCGGTCGTATCATCCGAAGTGGACTCGTCAGAGTCGTCTTCGGTGGTCGTCTCTTCCTCAGTTGTCGTGGTTTCATCAGAGGAGTCGCCGGTGGTGTCTTCCTCTTCAGGCGTCGTCTCGTCGGTCGTTGTTTCCTCGTTTGGATCAATCGATGCCCGGTATTTCTCTTGGTCACTGCGAGCAACGACGTTTTCGTCAGTATCGAGGATGGCGTACACGTCCGCTTCGGAGTTGTTCATCTCATAATCGGGCTGGTCCATGTCTATAGCGCCTTCAGGGACCTCTCCCGCACCGGTTGCAATTTTGATTGTGCCACCCGCGGAAATCGTATAGCCGGAGGGAATCGAATATCGTTGATCTTCCCCGTCGTTTACGTACTCGAAGTCGACGTAATGCCCGTCAAGGCTGAACGGCGAGTCGGTCGTATTTTTGACGAGAAGGTGCTCTTCGTCAGGATGTGGATCAAGGAGGAGTGGAACATTAGAGTCTGCACCAAGAACTTGCGTCGCACCGATACCCACTGTTGCTACCGCTCCGATTGCGCCAAGAACGCTTCGTCGTGTCTGCTTCATATACAGCTATGGAATTAGTTGGCGAGCAGATAAATCTATGTCAGACGTTCTGGAAATTTCTAAATAGTATTGAATAAATGCAGTTTCGAATACTAGAGTTGAGAATAGACTCAGGGTGGTTAAGGCAAGTTAGAACACGGGAAATTGAGTCCCCGGGTGGGTATCTGGTGGATACCCGAAGAATAGGTGCAATAGGTAGAACAGGTATGCATTATAGAAGCGACTCCTCTTTGGTGTCGTCATTTTATTCTGCACAGTGAGTAGGACACATTCAGACACGTTCGCGCCAACCTCCGACAATCGTGTCTATGGAGGTTGATAATAGAATAATATGGGAAATTACTATATTCCTCAGTCCATGTTTGGATTCATGGATGAGTCATCTAATATCTGTATTTTCAATATCAACAAGTCAAATTGGCAACAGTGCGTCACTGGGCCAGAGAATTCCGATTTCCACGATGAGAGATCTATAGGGAATCCTTGTCAAGGTGTTCGACCAAACTCCAAGGTGCCAGCGACACGACTTGAACCAGGAGATCTTGTACTAGCACGCCGAACGGGAGGATCAGAGAAAGGCGTAAAAGGAATATGGGAATATCGAGACAAAGTTGACGTCAGTGAGAAGCCTGGCGCATCTCTATGGTCCGACACAGATTATCAGTGGATTCTGTATTGTGATCCAATTCAGCGTGAGCTTGACACGCCCTTTGAGGAAGATTGGGAAGAGATCACCGAGTTACTCAATCTCGAATCCATCTATTCAGCCACTGGGAAAATCCAAGGTGCAGTTAGCGGAATAGACTCCGATTTAGAAAACTATTATCTTGAGAACCTGATCGCTCATGAAGCGATTAATGATCAAGCCCGAAATCGGCTCAAGGAAGAATTCGACAAGCAAACCTCTTCTCTACCCGTTTTAGACACGCAGTACTCAATAGATTGTGGAGATAAGCTCACAGCACCAAATAAGGAACCGTTAGAAGCAGTCAAAATTGAGCGTCAGTTACTGAAAGCTCGGCAATTGGTCTTCTACGGCCCACCAGGTACTGGGAAAACATATACTGCACGTCAGTTTGCTCGTTGGTGGCTCAATCAGCAATCGGATTTCACGCCCAGTAAAGAACAGCTCGAAACAGTCACGTTCCATCCGTCGTTCTCGTACGAGGATTTCATCGAGGGTCTGACTGCCGAGGCTGATGGCGGAGCTGTCGAGTATCGTATCGAGGATGGGGTTTTCAAACGAATCTGCAAGCGAGCGACGACAGCATACCAGCACGCAAAGCACAACGACGATATCGATGAAGCGCGGCGCTTCGTCCTGATTGTCGACGAGATCAATCGCGGGAATCTCGCACAGATCTTCGGCGAGACTATTACCCTCCTTGAAAGCGACAAACGGCTTGACCAACCGAATGAGGTCGAGATTACACTCGCCCACTCACGAGAGTCATTCACCGTTCCACCGAATCTCTACGTTATCGGGACGATGAACACAGCGGATAGATCGATTGCGCTGGTCGATGCAGCGCTTCGACGTCGGTTCCGCTTCTTGGCATTCCCACCGAATTACTCGGTTGTGATCGATCACCATGGCTTCGATGGATTGGATGAGATTCACGATACGGCTCGAATGAGTGTGGATCCGTTTCAGAGTTTAATTGCCCTATCGGTATTGGCGGTTCGTGAGCTAAACGAAACCATCGTCGATACACCTGATTTGGGGAAGGGCAAGCAGATCGGTCACTCGTATCTAATGAATTTCGACGATGCTGACGATATTGTCGATGCCTGGAAGTACGAAATTCTCCCACTACTTGAGGAGTACTACTTCGGGCAGTTTGTACGAATTCGAGAAGAACTGTTTCAAACAAGTGGAGGGCGGTTGTTCCACTGGGAAACGGAGGAGATCGCAGACTTCACGCGGGATGATCTACGACGGTCACTCGCTGACTTCGTCGGTATCGAGTTAGTAGAGCCGGAGGTCAACGGTGATGCTGTCGAAGGCGAAGAGACAGTCTACACGCTCAATCTTCTTCTAGACGAAGGAGTACTCCAAGCCGGGGATGAGTTAGTCTTCGATGAAGAAAAGGTGCCCGAGAATTCTGACCCTCCGTATGATCCTTCTGATTCGTTCTGGCGATGTGAAGTTACGGGGAGAGTGGGTCAGAGTAACGGTGTTCGGTGGTTATTCAACAATGAGGAATATTCATTCTCTGGGGTAGCTCAGGCCATTCTCGAACAGGCATCAGATCACAGAAGTCGTGTCTCCGGGACTAGTTATTTCCGCCATCCTGATTTCGATAACAAGCTCCTCGTTGAGCTTCGTGATGAAGTACAGTCGGGGGCACTCACTAACGCGAATCGGGAGAACTAACCAAACCAATGGCACAATCCGTACCGTTTCCGCTGCTTGACGGGGAAAATGAGGAGAGCGTCGATTTCACGCTGCGGGAATACGAGAAAACGGAGCCACTCGATCTGAGCGATTCAGCGCTTCGGATGCTCGAAACGGAAGTGAATAGAGATGGGGAGCGTCTGGGCGTTTCATTCGATCGGGATGGGAACGCTGTATTGCAGGCAACCCAGCACGTCGGGATTGTCTCGTTTCCAGATGGCCCGACGATACAGGTCCGACCGAAAGCGGGACGAACCAATCTTCTCCATCTGTTGCGCTACGCACACGGTGTCGATGCAGTTACGATTGAACGCGAGACGTCGATCTCTGCAGGACAGACGTTTATCGAGGCGCTTGCAGCACTCTATGAGGCTGAGCTTCAGAACGTTATTCGACAGGGGCTACTTCGAGACTATCGGCGCGTTGAGGGAGCAGAAAAGCACCTTCGTGGACAGCTCAATGTTCGACGACAGATTCAGAAGCAAGGTGTAGCACCAACTCGGTTCGAATGTTCGTACGACGAATTCACGTACGATACAGTCCCGAATCAAGCGATTCTCTATGCTACGACGATGTTGACTCGCTTCGTTCGCGATCAAACGCTGAAGCAGTCGTTGCTCAAGCACCGGCATCTGTTACGCCAGCGAGTCACACTGGTACCGATTCGAGCCTCTGAATTGGAACGTGTGGAGCTTACGCGGTTGAATGAGTACTATACTGATTTGCTTCGGTTAACGAAACTCGTTCTGCGAAGTATCTACGTTCGCGAATTCATGACCGGCAAGCAGCGGTCGTTTGCCCTGCTGATCGATATGAACAAGATCTTTGAGCAGGCTGTCGAGCGGGCTATGTCTGAGGTGGTAGCGGAGCGAGACGGATGGAACGTTGCGTCTCAGGTGACGACTCGGAACTTAGTCACCGATGGGAAGCACAGTGTATCTATTCGGCCCGATATCCTGATTCGTGATTCCGAAGGGGAGATAGCGCTCGTGGGTGATGCAAAGTGGAAGTTGGGTCGCCCATCTAACGCTGACTTTTATCAGATGGTTTCTTATCAATTTGCTCACGATGTGCCTGGGGTACTGATTTATCCCGAGCAAGGGGGTGAGGTTGAGACCGAGTATTCCGTGGTGGATCAGTATCCGCTTTCATTAGTTGAGTTGCCAATTCCGACGGTGACCGAGGAATTTAGCGGGTATATTGATCGGGTCTCCAAGAGAATGTGCGAGCAGATTTGGACTCTGGTAAACGAGTGATGGTCGCGATTAGATTTATTCAATCATAGACTTCACAGAAGGGTCTTCATTAGACTCGTGACGTATTTGCAGTTGAACCAAACAGGCAGTTCGAATAAGCCTATGCGCGGGGTGACTTATGAACGCAGAGAATTCAATCCGCGCGCTGGTATCTGGAAATCTCGAAGAAAAGTCTCTCAATGGTTACTTTGGAAATTGAAACCAGCTACATCGCTCTTTTCTTTCTTGAGATGCTTCTCTCGGATGTAGTCTGCTATTTCTTTAGCTGCTTCCCGGCCTAATTCCTTGGCAAGTTCAGTGATGAGTACAGTGACAGCTGAACCAACAACAGAGATAATAATGGTTGTGCTGATTGGTTCTATGAAGCCTTTTTGCTCCGTTTCGACAGTCACGTCGAAATCATATTTCTCGTTGATGAAGTCAGCGATGTCATCTGAGGCTGCTTCTGGATCATCAGACTCGAATTGGACGACTTCAGTCACTTGTGATGAATCTGATGCCATAGAGGAGGCACAAGGCTAGCACGCAAAAATGTTAGCCGAATATAACAATTCGAACGAAATTGATTGAACCCATATCGACACTTGTTGAACTTTCTGAATATCTCAAAGCATGCTGAGCGTAGTCTCGTCATCCACTTTTCGCCGGTGATGAGGTCACTCCAGCTCGGATTCAGTGCTAATTGGCATGATAAGAATCAAAAATACCGTTGTGGTCAGTTTTTAAAATGCGTGAAATTTGTTATATATTTATAAACGGCTCGTTATCTGCGGCATCGATCGCGGTAGCCACCATTACAATATAATACCAGTATTTCAATGACACGTAGTCAAAGAAGTTCAGATTTCCAACCAGAGAATACTTAGGATTCTTGCTGCCGTGTGAGACGGTGCGATGAGCCACATTAGAATTATTGGTGTCCCTATGGATTTGGGAGCGGATAGACGGGGTGTCGATATGGGTCCCTCGGCTATTCGGGCTGCGGGCTTGTCGGAGCGACTAGACGACCTGGGGTACGACTGCGAGGAGGCGAGTGACTTAGTAGTACCAAATCCGGAAGAGGTGACTGACCCAGAAGAGCGAAAGTCGCGTACCGATCTCGACCAGAAAAAGACAAAGTATCTCCCCGAAGTTGAAGAGGTGAGTACGCAACTAGCGGATGAGGCCGAAGAGGCTATTCAAGAGAATGAGTTTCCGCTCATTCTCGGTGGTGATCATTCTATCGCTATTGGGAGTCTGAGTGGTACCTCGCGTGCAGCGAACGTCGGAGTCATCTGGTTCGATGCACACAGTGATTTCAACACACCGAAGACGACGTCCTCTGGGAACGTGCATGGAATGCCGCTTGCAGCGGCACTCGGTGTTGGGGAGTTTGAGAAACCGGAGTATGAGTGGGCACGAGCTGCGGGTATCGTTCCCGAACGAGTGGTTCTGGTTGGACTGCGTAGTGTGGATGATACAGAACGGGATGCAGTCAAGCAGAGCAATGTGACAACATTTACGATGGCTGATATCGATGAGCAAGGAATAGAAAATGTGGTCGATCAGGCACTCAAAATTGCATCCAAGAATGTCGATGGCATTCATGTGAGTTTTGATCTTGATTGGATCGATCCTACAGTAGCACCTGGTGTTGGGACACCAGTTCGTGGTGGAGCAACCTTCCGGGAAGCACGGTATGCGCTTGAAGCGGTGGCAGAGGCAAATGACCGGGATTCAATCCTTCGTTCGTTGGAGTTTGTCGAAGTGAATCCGATTTTGGATCGGGAGAATAGGACAGCGACTATCGCCGTGGAACTTGCGGAAACTGCTCTCGGGAGGAAACTTCTATGAGTTTGACTATGAAAAAGGAAGCTGACTAGTAATAGTGATTAGTAGTATCATTCAGAAAATATTGTAAATATGTTGGATTCTGGGTCGACATATTCCCAATGGCCACGATTCCATCTAACTTCATTCCAAGATCCCTCCAATTTTTTGGATATCGCAGATTCATCCGGTACCCAATAATAAAGTTTCCGGTCATCGTTGTGATAATAGATGTTTAGTGGTTTGGGAAGGAGTGGCGGTCCTCGTTCCCACACTTCTGCACCTTTCATAGGGCTCCATTTTCTATTTGGTTTTTTATACTCGTAAGATCTAAGGTTTTTAGAGTATCGAACCGGATACCACTTTTTATTCTTTCGATGGAGGTACTGAAGATTATTATTAAACAGGAGCATTCTTGGTGAATCCCATCGGATAAGAACCGGAAGAGCAATTGCCAATTTGTATCCTTGTCTAATAGCAAATGTATGCGGGTCAAAATCGAGGTCGTCAATGTCAAAATCTAGAAGAAGGTCAATAAAACTTGGATCGTCCGGGATAGTTATTTCTCCATAATCGGGACTGTAACGTATACCCGGGGCCCCTTCGTATTGAACGTCGCCAATGTTTACTCTCGTCATCGTTCTTCACCCCCATTCCTGTAATACGTTTGAATACATAATAGGATTTACGTATCCAGTAAAAAACCGGTTAGGTCAAAGAGTTAGTATTCAATGGATAAACGCCGGCGTAGATGCTTATCTGGACAGTGCTAAATGTTCGGAACTTTGGCTGTAATTATAATTACATTAGGTTGTGTGATTTCGATAAGGTACGGAATCACATACTCATCGCTATCTTCTTGACGTCGACTTCACGAACCTGTCATCGCTGTTGGCGACAGCGGGTACGTTTGGCCCCTCTACGTAGTTCGCAGTGACCGCTCGATAGGTTGCAGACGCGGTTGGTGAATAGGGTGAATTTCTTCCCTTTGATTTATCAAGTTTCGATGAAAGAACCCAGTATGACTTTGGACGCCAGCATCGTCAACAAAGAACTGGCAGACCTCCTCTGGAGTCTCTACGGGAAGGCAATCGACCAAATCGAGCAGATTCCACTTGAGTACAAGCGTGAGTTTGTCAAGCATGAGAACGGGAGAAAGATGCCTGTGATCAAGCCCCGGTATCAAAGTCTGATGATGCCCGCGGGGCCCTGGCGAGAGTACGATGAGGCAGAAGAGATCGTCGCCAATCTTATCGAATGCGACTACTTCCCTGCCTCGGAGGAAGAGATTGAGGACGAAAACAATCCCGTGAGAGGACGAATCTACAATGATGTCATCGACTGGCTGTGGCAGTCCTACCTCGAACATTCGGACGTAATCGGCGAGCACAACAGAGAGGCCTTCCTCGACGTCTTCCAGGACTTCGAAGCGTATCACCGGTCGGACAGCGTCCCGTTCGTCGCCAAGGCATTCCTTGCAAACTTCTCCCTCGATGAGGGCGAGGAGGTCGAGATTCATCCGAACCTCCGGATACGGGATATCTCGGTCGATGACTTGAATTGGCTTCTAGAGAACGAAGACTCCCTGGAGTCAGTATTTGGTCCCAGAGGCGTGGTTGGCGTTATTGAGTGTGAATACGACCATGATAAGACGAGGGTCGGGACAATGGACTATCCAAAGGGTATATTCCAAAAGGTAGTAACCGCCCTTCGGCTGTTCAAGCCTCGCACGACACCCGGGATCGTATATTCCTATGCGGAACCGACGCCGAAGTACACCGGCGGTCAGACTGTCGACTCTGCCATCGCTCGGTCCTCAGACAAAATCTTCTACAATTCGTGCGAACTGTCCAAGTCAGAGTGCGACGACTTCGCCGAGTTCTACAACAGGAACCAGCAGTTGATCCGAACCGAGTCAAACGATGGCGAGTACTCTCGCCCACTCCGCAGGTTCAATGAAATGTACCAGAAACCCGCCGTCGAGGACTGTATAGTCGACTGCGCTATCGCGATGGAGGGGACGCTCCTCGAACCGATCCAGAGTTCGTCGTTCACGTTTCGACTTGGGCTCCGAGGTGGGATTCTTCTGGACGACCGCCTGCCGTACTCCCGGAGCGAGATGCGCTCCTTTCTTGAGACGCTGTACTTCGTCCGTGGGGAAATCGTCCACTCCGACTTCCAGATGGAACGCATCCTGGACAAAATCGAGAATCACGCCAATTACGAACTCGCTATACTCGACTCACCGACCGAACGTGAGTACGTTCAGGAGGCTCGAGTGTTCCTTGCAGCTGTATTACGGGAGTACATGGAAGCCAATGTCGCCCACGATATCAGTATTGCTGACGTCAATCGGAAAATGGACGAAGCTGCTCGCAATGTGACCTATACCCCCTAATGCTCTCTCGTAGAATCCTTAAAGCTATTCAACCAATTGGCCACACACCCTTCATCAGCTTGGCCAGTCCGGAATCCGGACTTATAGAACGACCTCACTATTGATACCTCGACCACATTATCGTTATTTACATGTCCGTGATGATACGACACCAGTATCAGCAATAAAATAAAATATTTGCCAGAATATCGTTGTTATCAGGCGAAATCTCTTTCCTACTCCAGGGTGAAGAATTGAACTGACCTTTGGCGTGTCTGAATAGTGTCACCAATAGATAGCTACTATTTGCGTCTCAATCTGGAGGGCATCGACATCTATTGTCCCTTCCACACTACTCACGGAATGATGTTCCTCGAATATCATGTGGTCTGTAACTTTGGCTTCTTCTTCTTTCGAGAGGGAAACACCGTGATTTCGCAGATACGTAGCATATTCAGTATAAAATTCAATCAATTCTGTCCCTCCAGATAGAGAATGTGCCGGGACTTCATTTTCAATCATATATTCCGTCATGAAAGTCCGATGAAAATCGTCTCCCACACCATCAATTCCCGCTTGCTCATCAAATTCAGTAAGTGCATCTGTCCAATCATCCAGATCCACATCGCCACTATATTGCTCTGTCGCCTCCTCTCTGGCGAGGGCCGCCGCACGCCCCATAAATCGAGTTACGAGCTGAGCAAGTGGTGGAGAAACTGTTTCGAGTTTCTGTGCTAAACTTAGCGGATGCCACGACTCCTCTTCGTAAATCTCTTCGACGCGACAGAACACGGTGTATTCTTCCTCATCAAACAAAGCATCAGGAACATCTTGCCAGAGCTTCATGGCGTTCAATTGACCCACGATATAGAGTGGTTTCCCGTCAGAATCGTTCGGCTCTTCAGGCTGAATTCTCCCATCCTTCACCTGGTAGTCGAGAACACGTCCACTCACCGGAATCTCCGTCCCAAACATAGACTCGATAAGTTCCAGTACATCTTCGTCTTCTGGACCAACTGCCTCGGGAATATTCTCTTGGAGATACATCATTACCTTATAAAACCGATACAGATAGTGCGTCTCCAACTCAACATCAACCCGAAGAATTTCCCCTCGGGTTACTTCTGATATATCTACCCCAGTCTCCTCGTCAGAATCGATGAGACCCACATCTTCGTCGTGCCGCCGATGCTGGTCTAACTGATCAAAGAGAGACTGAATAGCGTAATTGTGCACCACTTCGGATGAGCTCTCCCCCATCGCCACCTTTTCGCCCTCTATCTTCGCACCTACTCCAGAAATACTCGCATTCACACCACCAGCAACACGCTTCGTTGACTGACTCCCAATTTGTTCAATCCGTTCCTGCTTAATTGCCCCTTCAATAGACGCTAGAAGACTCACCACACTATCTCGATCCAGATAGACGAACTCCCGAAACTCCCTCTCGTACTCACGGTCGTCTGCTTTAATGTCACGCTCTTTGTTGCCGGACTCCCCAGCAGCGTTATTCTCTACCGACTCTACACTTGGAGATTGTTCATCCCCGTTCTCTCTACCCAGCAGTCCGGATATCCGGTCTCTCAGTCCCATTAGTTTGCGCCCTCCTCAGCTTCTTGTTCTCGACGTCGTTGTGCCTCCTTATTGTTGATTTGAGCCTGCACCCGTTCATAGGCGCGTTCAACGTCCATCCGATGAATCGTCGGGTTCTCCCCTTTGTCTCGATCTTCCTTCAGCAGAATCTCCCCAATCTCTTCAAACAACGATTCAATATGAGCACCTGTCCACCCATTTGTCTTCTCAACAAGGTTATCAAGAGAGACCTCATCAGCGAAATCAACAGCGGGCTTGTGGATCTCTAGAATTTCTCGTCGGCCTTCGCGTGACGGGCGGGGGAATTCGATTTCTCGTCCAAATCGACCAGGACGCCGGAGTGCTGGATCGATTGCGCCTATCAAATTGGTCGTCCCGATGACCACCACTCGGCCGCGGTCCTCAATGCCATCCATTAGTGACAGTAATTGACCAACAGTACGGCGACCAGCATCCATTGTCTTGTCTCGTCGCGGTGCCATAGAATCGATTTCGTCAAAGAAAATGATTGCTGGCGGGTTTTCCTGAGCATTCTTGAAGAGCCCACGAAGCTTCCGTTCCGTCCCCCCAACCAACTCATGAGATAGCTCTGGTCCTCTGATGCTGTAGAAAGACGCGTTTTCAACTTGATTTGCGACGATTTTTGCCAGATATGTCTTTCCAGTCCCTGACGGACCATAAAACAGCACACCTTTCGGGGCATCCATCCCAACGTCTTCGAACCGCTCTGGTTCCTTGAGTGGAATTTCCACTTTGTATTTCACTTCCTCAACAACCTCATCCATCCCACCGAAATCCGCATATTCCTTATCTGGGACGTTCTCTGGTTCAAGATCAGACGAATCCGTCCCACTCATGTCCTGTAGCAAACTTTCCCTATCGTCATCATCAAAGTTAACGATATCTTCCTCAATCACCTTATAGAATTCTCCCAGATTCGTTAGCAAAACACCATCGCCAGGTGAGACTTCCTCATCCGGATTGGGAAGTATTCGCTTCCCACTCTCCGTCTGCATTAGAAGATACTCATCAGTCTTTTTCTCTACGAGTGCTTGCTGTCCGACTGGCTCATCCTCACGTGCAAATCTGACCGCCTTATCCCTCATGATGTGAGATTCAACTTCAACGAAGTCACCAGGGGTTACTTGACGCGAAACCTCATTCCGAACCAAAATAATCTGACTGTCCTCATTTACCAATAGCTCCTGATCCTCTACAGCTAGCACCTTCAGCACTCGGTCATTTCCCATATTCCCTTATTTCTCGTTCACTACTTATGATATCTTTGCCATTATCCAACCCCCGTCACTACAATATAAAACTCGGATGGTTTATCCGGAGAAAGATCCATTCCCCAAGGGCAGACGTTATAGGTAGAAAACGGTCTTTTCTTATTCCACTCTCCAGAATCGAATTGTGTACTAGTTGAATAGTATCAAATAAATATTTATTAATTTTCAATGGATAGAAATCGGTTCGATATGATTGTCTGAAATATATTTTAATATAGAAATATGAGATATTAGGATTTGATTCTTATTTTTTGATCATAAGTGATTCTTTCGCAAATTTCCGTCTTAGAGGCAAGAGTGAGCGCGACGAGCAGGGACGGTTAGCGGAGCAAACGAGCGATGATATTCTTTGGATGATTTGTGATTCCGAGTTTCCGGCTTAAGCTGCTCGGCGGGTCGCAGATATGGTTGTAATGGAACGGTCTGATCGAGATAGATTCGTATCGGTCCTATTGAGATTTATACACTATACTGCTATGAAGAATTCGGACGCCTGTTACATTCAGGTTCTACCAAGTGTTTAAGGCTAAATAGCGATGAAATTGTGTATGGGAGATTACGAAAACCTCCCCGGTCCCAATCCATCCACTTTAGAGACCGTCGATTACGTCCCTGAAGGGATAATGCCGGTTGCTCTGCGAGTGACATACTCCACTGATTCCGTTACGGACTACGTCAATCTCAAGCGATCTGGCCGGCAGTGCACGTTAGAGTTAGGAGACCCGCTATTTGGAATCGTTCGGAAAGCTGGCGAGATAAATGATTTAATTGGAGAACTCACTGATGCGTTGGCTGCAATTGGGTTGGGGAGTATCGTTTCTCATTTCTCTTCAGCCGTCGCTGAATACTTTAATTCGCTACTCCACGTGCCTGCACTCCCGGGAACAATTGGTCTGAGCACAGTCGTATACGTTCTGAAAAAGATGTATGATGCGGATCTGTTGATGCTCGGGTACATCCACCAAGCGCCAATCGAAGAATTACCGAGCTGGCTGGGATTGCTTGATGAGGCAGACCGGAACCCGGAAATCACCCTCGACTAACGTCACCGGCCCTGAAGCTTCTCAGAAACAAAGGCTGGACGTTCGAGATGCTTGACCGGCAGCTGACAGAGGATGAAGATGCACCCAATCAGAAGCTTTATCCCTTGAAAACCCGGAGGACGCAAACCCACCGATATCCAGCGACCCACCCGAGGATACGGTGCAATCGATGTTTGCTGATTCGAATGAGGTGCTGGTATCGTTTGACCCAGAGGTCTTAGAATGGTACTCGTCAGTCGTGATTCCACTACCACAACACGAACTGTTCGAGTACCTATTGAACGAACTCATGGAGGAACTCGGGGGAATTACTGAAGACGAGGTTGTCCGTGTAGCGGGGCGAATCCAGAATGAGGAGTCACAGGTTTGGATGGAATCGATGGCAATCTCCGAGGCCCAGGTCGCTACCTATGCTACAGAGACTGGTAGAAGATTGACGCTTGATGTTTCCCTCCCGAGCGAGCAGAGCGTAGTGGAAAATGTCAGACGGTGGTTGGAGAACGCAGAGGACTGGGGTTCCGATTGAAGACTTCAATTTGCAATGATGCTATCGGGCTAGAACTGATGACGAACGCAATTTCGTGCTATATAGGATGTAGCTAGCCGAGAGCGGGGAGCAAGTGGATGTTCGGTGGCGTGATTTACGACCCATCTGATTGTGTGACGGAGACGGTGGCAGGTTTCTCATAGAAAAACCTAGTAATTGAAGTATCGCAGATTCGTTCTGTAGTTCAGAAGACACTCGTGGTAGTGCAAATCTGGAGGTATCGATGGTAGGAAACCCAGTAGTGGGTAACCCTGATGGCCATGACTACAATATTCTCCACATGCCGGGATACCGGCAAGCTCAGGACGCTCCTGAGTGCATCTGCTATGCGCTCTGGATGGCGAGCCATTACGTTGCGAACGAGTATCCCGACAAAGAGGTTCGCGACAGAACGAATCCACCCAAGTTGGACTTGATCGAGGAGTATATCGAAATCGGCGATTTGGGGTGGGAAGACGTGAGCCAGAAACCGCTCACCGGTCTCTCCTCCGAAGTCGCTAGCCTCAAATTCCAACTCGAATGCCGATACAACGGCCTTCCACAGAGCATCGATGAGTTTGCTGCTAAAGGGTTAGACCAGCTGCTCCCAACCATTGTCTGGGTTGACAGAGTACTGCTCAACACCGGAAAGCGAGGGGAGGGCCCGATGCACGCTGTCGTAGTGTGTGGGGCTGGTGAGTCGCATATTACGATTGAGGATCCGCTCGTGGACGGAACTACAACGCTAGAAATAGAAAAGTTAGAAGAAGCTTGGGACCCAGAGTTTAATACGGCTATAGAAGTTAAACTGAGGAACGGACTGGAACCTACACGGAGGGACGAACTATGAGCACCAAGGAAACCACGGCAGTCAGCGAGGATGAAGCCCGCCGTGTAGCGATGGAAGCGATCCGGTTCAACCTTGGTACGTACCTTCGTCTGGATGACGGCGAGTTCGACGAAGACGAACTTGAATATACGTTCCCGATTACCCTCAGATCGCCGAAACTGATTCTTGACGAGAACAAAGAGAACGC
This sequence comes from Haladaptatus pallidirubidus, assembly GCF_020700235.1. GTDB lineage: Archaea > Halobacteriota > Halobacteria > Halobacteriales > Haladaptataceae > Haladaptatus > Haladaptatus pallidirubidus. Next base: position 542,285 of record NZ_CP085302.1, read on the forward strand.
AGTTGCGCTTCGGTTCTTAGACCCCATTCACGTTGGGGATGTCACTGTAGACGCGTCTACGAAGGACGTTGACCACCCAACGTCGAAGCAGGTGAAAGCCAAGTTGGAAGAGTACGAAAAAGAGTTGAATGAGGCGGTACAGAAGGCTCTTGTTCGTGCGTCCGGCAGTAGCCTTTCCCATCTCCCATTCCCGGAAAACCAGTACGCACCAATTCAAGACCTCCTCTCAGAGGTCATCCTGAACGACGAGATCGATGTTGATGCGATCCGGACGATGGATAGCTATGAAGATGGAGAGAAGTACCAGCAGCATATCGATAGTCTGGTTGAACTTGACCTACTGAAGCGCGGGAACGTAACGCTCCGAAGTGGTGACGTTTTAAACACCATCCAGGAGAAGGACAAGTTCGAGGGTCAGAAGATAGAAACGCATCAGGACGAGCTCAATGCGGCGCTGGGTCGGTATTTCCAACACAACGTTGGTGAGTTCGACATGATCAAGCGAACACTTGGTCCGTATCTTGCGCTAGCTGGGTTCTACTACCAGCGTGCACTCACGCTAGGTGAGCTTCCGATAATCAAGGAAAATGACCTCCGAGATGGAATTAAACTCGAATATAGTGGACGAGAACGCCGGAAGAAGCTCTTCAAGATGTCCCGATATCTCATCCAACTGGAAGACGTTGGTGTCTTGAACTCCGTCTACCAGAATGGAGAACGATATTGGGTGGGCGATGACACCACGTTCACGCAACTGCAAGCGACTGCGGATCAGCTAGGGCCGGTGACAGAGTTATTCAGTCCGTCCCTGAGTGAGCAGCAAACGTTCGGGAGTTTGTCAGACTGATTGATGCTAGGGCTTCTAACGTGGATTGGGTTAGGCATCTTTTCGCTTACGCTCGCGTATGATTTCTGGTCAGAGTGGCTCGGCCCACGGTTGTTATCTCGGTCGTGGTTTCCTGGGGAGCCTAACTTACCGCCTGTTGCAGGGGATGTTGATGAACCCACGCCAGAGAATTACGGGCGGGTGATGTTGGCTGGGTATTTCACTGGTGCTGCGCTCCTGTTAATCGGCCTTTTGGATGCATCCTCGGTAGAGCCGGCGTGTCTGCCGTATGCTGATGTCGTGAAAACGTACGGGATGGCCGTTCTCTCGCTCACGACAATTTTTATGTGGTTTTCGGAGGGGCAAAACGTTGTGATTCCTTATCATAAGGGTGTGCGATACACGGTGGGGGTGTTGACGGTGATCATTCCGTTATACATGGCTGGATGCGGTTCGGGAATGTTGTGACCTTTGAAGCTAGGTTATCTGGGTAGAGTCTCCGGTAATACACCTAGAATGAGGGAGAACGATAAACAAGGTGTAGAAAATTGGGTAGAATTATTTGCCATACCCGATGAGTTGGTGTATGGTTGATTTAGAGTCGCAATTGTTCCAAGGGCACGCTAAAAAATACCAGGTTCAAAGAACTTTCGAGGAGTGTAACGGGTGTGGTACAGTATATGAGGAGCGACCATTTCTCGGCTGTAAGGAGTGTGAATCAGGTTCAATGTTCAATTCTAAGGATTTAAAGGTTGATGCGGGAGATTGTTCGATTTGTGGTCAAGAAGTGGTGTATACGCGGGATAATCGCGTGAACACCGAGTATCACATATTTGGATATCTGTGTTATGATTGTGAAAATGCTCTGGAAGTGCGGTTTGATGGATCTTTTTTCGAACCTAGTGATTTTCTTCAAAGTAGTATGGGAGAAGGGTTCAAAGCAACTCCTGTTGATTCAGATGAAAAAGAGACCGTTGCGTGGATGTTTTCGTTACAGACAAAGGTTGAGGACGTTGGTTTCTGGAGTTATCAGCCTGATGAATCCAGGGTTTGGTTGGCGAGCGTCGATAACACATATTGTGGGTATGTGAGTTTAAACAGCGAAAATACATTGAATCAAATATGGGTTGATAAAGGTTACAGAAGGAAGGGTATTGCAACGAAGTTGGTCAAATACCTTTGCGAGAACGTACTTACACAACAAGACAAGTTTGCCACCAGCCAAACCACAGACAAGGGGAGAAAATTCTTTCAGTCTATCGTTGACGATGAGGAAGTTTTCGGAAAAGACCTCTTATGAGTTTTATGGTCATTTGAGACAAGCTTCGTCCATCATCTTGACAGTGAGGCGGTCGGGCCTTTGCCGAGGTAGTTGTTGAGGAGGGTACGCCATAGGTTCACCTACCCCATTGCAGGATGGCTTATAATTCGGGGTACCTATGTCACCGATGGTCAGAGTCACCAGTCGAATCGTGATAGCTCGATTACCTAAGCGGTCAAGTGTAGAAGACGAAAATAGATTCACATCGATACCACTCTGGTTCGTCAACACGTGACTTAAATCTCCACATAAGTCCCCTTCGACGAGGAGTCTTACAACCACGAGATGGATGATTACGGTTCTTGTACGTATGTTCAGCTCTCGGTGTCTTCTTCTCGTGGATCATTTACGAGCTCGTACAACCCAGTCGGTTCATGAACTTGCTGGATGTACTTCCCAGCGAGTAGCGCGTTCAATTGAGTATGAATTGTCTGACGAGAGATATCTGTCTCATCCGCCAGATAACCTGGTGTCGCGCGACCTTCTTTTAACACGTCCAATATCTTTTCCGTAGATTTTGTGACCTTGATCGCCATCCTCTGACTGTTCATTCATTCACCTCGTCTTTAGTAGTATTGCAATACAATTAGACAACACGGAAGTTTACTAATTGTAAGGACAGTTAGTAAATTATAAGAATCCACGGTATGTACTATGAAGTAGAGAAGCGCGGGATGCCAGGAAATCTGGCCGGTGTTAGAGCCACCGACCGCGCTTCTGCACTCCACAGAAGCATGACTAGCAATACCCTTTCCGTAGAAAAACGCATCGACTACCAACCACCCTTTTCTGGAGGACAGCACTAATGGCGTCCTTCGACGAGAAACCCAACGGCGGGCTGCTCTCACTCGAGGCCCAATTCGGCACGAAAACCTTCCACCCCGTCAAACGCCTTGAACCCACACCCGAAACTGCCGCTCAGGACCCCGACCAACCCACGCCCGACACCGACGAGCCAATCACGCGAGCGTACCTTGTCGAACTCCGCGTGGGCTTCCAAACCCGAACCAAGACCAGTGGCCAAAAGCCCTACCTGTACTGCATCTACGCCACCCCAGACTGCCAGCAATTCTTCGAACGCCGACTCCCGATCGAGTACGGCGAGGAGGGCTTCCAGATTCCCGAGGACACCGACACCTACCGCTCGGTCGCCACCACCAAAACGGGCAATCCGAAGCTCCCTTCGACACCACCGGGCGAAACCCACGCCGAAACCCGCGCATACTACCAGCGTATCCTCGCTCGGTGCTACGACATCGACGCCACTACCCACACCACACCAACTGAGGTGCGTGCGTAGATGTCGCCCACTGAACGCCCTTCTCAGAGAGCGACAGCCATCGACGGTGATGAGCAATGACCCGCACGTCCACCTCAATCACCCCCGAGGAGTTCGAGAACACATTCGAACGCTGTCCGCACTGTGGAACCTACGCGGTGCAAATTACCGACTCCCATCACTGTAACAGCCAGTTCACAAGCAACCTCACTGACGCCGAACGCGACCAGCGCATCGCTGCCGACCCGTATCCTTCCGATGAGACGGTCGCGATCGTCGATCAATTTGTCGGCGACGCCTTCGCCTATCACGAACTCGACGCAGACGACGACCCGCACTGTACGCTGCAGACCGACAATCCACTCGCGTATTGCACTCGTACAGAGGCACAAGACGACCAGTACGCACCCTGCCAACTCTGTCAGCGCCTTCGGCAGAAACGGGAGGCCGACCGATGACCGACCAAGACGCCATTCTCGCGTTGGCGTGTGCAGACCCAATCCAGATCCACACTCAAAAGCGCACGCTCACAGGCGTCGTCTATCAGTGTGACCATTCGGAACCCGAACTCACCTGCCGAGGCCCCGAGCCCGGTGAGCACGTCCTGTACGTCGCCACACTGACTCATGACCTGTACCGACTGCAGTACGCCTACTACAACGAGATCGAACACACCAAAACCACACTCGAGCACTACGATCTCTCGGCGAACGGTCGCTACACCTGGCTTCGGACGGGTGCGCAGGTCGAGTGCATCACCAACCCCACGGGAGGTGAGCAAGCGTGAGTACCCACGAGCACTCGATCATTCCCAAGCCACTGAATCCACGCAGTGCCGACACACTTGTCCAACAACTCTCGCCCGGTGATCGTGTTCGCATTACGACGACCGACTTGCCACGGACAATTCTCACTGTCAGAGAAACACACCCCGTAACGAGTCAGGCACCACAGCTCGTCCTGACGGCTCCGCCGATCACTACCACGGCACAGGACGCTCGCCAGCAAGCCACCTACCACTGCACGGCCAGCCACCCCGAGTCGCCGATGACTGTTCTCGAGTACACCCACACCGCCACTGACACGACCGCTCGTTGTATCGGTTCACTCACTACGATTGCGCACTTCCCCCGGCTCTCAACGCCAACAGACGCCACTGCGGCCACAGCGGAGGTGCCTGTCGATGAGTAACACCACGACTTCCGGAGCTTCCGGTAGTGCCCCCAGCGTAACTAATGAGCACGAGCAAAGCACCGAGCATACCGACTGGAAACAACCTCGAATACACGTTGGTGGATGTGGCTCTCCAACGGGAGGTGCGGACTGATGGCGATTGGTCAATCCTCGGAAGCAGTCGACGAACAGGCGGTTTCGGACGACGCGTTTGCGGAAATGATGGGAATTGAACTCGAAGCTGATGAGCAGACGCTAGCAAGGCCTGCAACTGACGACGACTCTCTTCCGACTCGCGAGGAACTATGGGCAGTCGTCAAACAGCAGTCGAAACAACTCGAGCAGCAACACACCCACATCAACCAACTCACCGAGCGCGTCAGTGAGCTAGAAGACGATCAGGAGAAGGCAACCCAATCGCGACAGGATTTGGCGAAGAATACGACCGAAGCGAAAGATGACGCCGAGAAGGCGCGTGAAATCGCAAAGTCCGCCAGCGCGACCGCCAACCAACTCAAAGCCGATATCGACGACAGCAACGACGAGACGGCCGCTGCTCCCGAAGTTGAAGAATCCTCCTCACCGCTAGATTTCTTCGCGAACTGTACCCAGTACAAGGTCAAACAGATGTTCAGTGAGAAAAATAAGAAGAACGCATTTCGAGCGATCGTGGTCGCCAAGCGCTGGGACGAATTCGCGACGCGACGAGCAGATGGCTCAGGCGTCTTCTGGACGCGTGCAGATCTGAAAGAGGCACTGACCGCCATCGAAGGCGAGAAACCACACGGCACGACTGTCACCCGCGTCTGGGAGAAGCTTGTCGAGCTGGGTGGTCACGATGTTACCGAAGCGACTCGCCAGATCAGTCGGCGGCAAGAGAAGAAAGAGATCATCGCCATGGAGCACGAGGCTGCTGAACGATTACTCGAAAGTCGGTACGTTGGTCTTGATCTGCTTGAGACGACGGACGAAAAAACGATCACGGGTGGCGTCACACCCGTTGTGACCAGGGGTGAGAGGTCGACGGTGTGAGAACGCCACGATAGTCGACGATTTGGACGGACGTGACGTGTAGGCGCGGGTTGGTTGCGGCTGAACCGCGTTCCTCACGTTCCTGACGCACTCGTCCTCAGTCACAACCAAGAAAGAAGCCCTTTTGTTTCAGTAGTAGTGTAGTAGTAGCTTACGTCTAAACGGTGGTCTCGTTCATAGTGGCGGTCACACCGGGTGTGACTGGTCAAGGTGGAATATGGTTGCAAGCTGGTTGTCGTTCACGTGGTTCGGAGGTGGTCGGGACTCGGCTCGTAGACCTCGCCTCTCTGTTTGAGTCGCTCGAGTTCGTACGTGGCAAGTGGTTTGGGGAGACCGTGTGTTTCAGTAGCGACTGTGTAGTACTCCGCGACTGGGGCACCTTCGTCGTATTCTACCTCAAGGTCGGCGATGAGTTGTTTCATGTTGGAACGGCCACCACTGTAGAAGTCCGCGATGTGGTCGGATCGGCAGGCTCGTAGCGTGTTAGTCGATGGTTCATACACCTCGCCCAGTTGTTTCAGTTGATGAATCGCCTTCTCGGCAGAGGACTGGTCGTAGCTAGGGTCATCGAACTGACGAAGCACAGTGTTGATATCAGCGGGAAAAATGCAGCACTAGCTGTAGTCAGAGTTGTCTTGCGATTATCCTCGGAAATTATAGCTATCCAGTCAATAAATAATTAATTCAAATACTACTACAGTACGATTGTTGGACCGTACGCGGATTTCCAATCGTTCGCAACGATTGAGCAATGTGACCTAAATAGTGAAAAACTCAAATTATTCAGAAAAACAGCCTGAACTCTCGATGATTACTCCATATTCCACTGAATGATCTGTTTTGCTCCGGAGTCAGTGTACGTTAACTGGACTGCCACGCCAAGAGAAGAGACTGTTTCTTTTGGCACTTCAAAAGCAACGGTCGTGGATGCCGAGCCACCAGATTTCACCGAGGATGAGACGAACTGTTGCCATTGCTTAGCGGCTGGTTCAGCTACATCGTACTGTTTGTTGTCGGCTTGTATCGATGCTGTCGTCCCTTCAGGAAGCGACTGAGACGACTCTGCGGAGTTTTTCGCCTCGAATGTCGCGAGCACGAACGTCTTTCCATCACCCGATTCCGTTGTCGTTCCATTGTGTTTGTACGAGTCAGACACATCGCCTTTCGTGACCGCAACTTCAAGACTGTTCCCCACATTGACGTACTGTTGAAAAGCAACTGTGCGTGTCTCTCCCTTTGTTGTGGTTGATTCCGACGTCGTCGTTTCACTTGTTGTTTCGTCTGTCGTTTCACTCTTCGTGGTTTCGCTCTCTGTTGTTGTCTCCGTCGTCTTGTCGGTTGTTTTTGTCGTCGATTGATCCGACGTGGTTGTCGTCGACGTGGTATCGTTCCCGCTGGATGAACATCCTGCGAGAAGAACTGCGCTCGTCGTGCTTGCGATAAACGTGCGGCGTTTCATAGTATTTTGGCGGTTTTTAGGCGAGGTATATTTCTTTATTGGCCATTTCGATATCATTTTGGTAAAATTCCAAAATAATATCGAAGGGATGGATTTGCTGGAAATTTATCTGATAGTGGTGATCGTAATCTCGTCCGTAGCTGTCTTCCCCGAGTTATCGGTTACTCGAAGCGTAACGGGATAGTTTTTACATTTGGGGACAGACAGCTTTGTGGTTTGCCCACTTTCCTCAAAGGATCCATCGGCATCGAGATCCCATTCGTACTTCACGACATCACCATCTGGATCCTTTGATGCGGATGCATCAAGTGTAACCGTGTCGCCCCGTTCGAGCGAGCCGTCGCTGACATTCTGTGGCGTCGTTTGGATCCGCGCGACAGGCGACTGGTTCTTCTCGTCATCATTGTCGCCTTCCTCTTTGTTTTCCTCGTCGTTGTTTTGACCGTCGTCTTCGTTGTCGCCACCCTCATCCTCGTCGCCCGAACTGGTGAGCAATTCTTCTTCGACGAGTTGTTGAACGAGTTTGGTATGCCATTGAACGCGCTTGTCAAGCGCTGTCTCCTTGGATGTTACCTCCGCGAGGAAAGAGACAGCACTGGTATCGCGTGCGGCCTTGTGGGTCAACAGCCCGTCTAAGCCGTCGTCCGGTGGAGAAAACGCCCCAACCGAGAATTCGTAACCGTCGCGGGACACGTAGTTTTCGTTCAGATAGTCGGTGGCCTTTTTTGCATCGTTGGAGGCGGCTTCGTCCCATGACGTGAAGACAACCTGCCCGACACCGCCAATCATATCACCGTCGTAGATTCCGACCGATTCGTGAAGGTCAATTACAACATCCGGTTCGTACTCTTCGACAACGCCCCAAATTTCGCGGGCAAGATCCGTTGTGGGTTCCTCACCAGAGGGGAATTGCCGGTTCAAATCAACGCCATCATCCGCAGTGCGCCCATCTTCGGCGACAGCCTCTGCATTCGCCTTTGGAATCGTCACCAGCGTTCCGCGTTCAATCGTCCACTGCTTGATGCTTTCAGTGGCGACATACCCTGCTTCCTCGTTGCCGTGCATTCCGCCGACGACAAGTGCAGTTGGTCCAGATTCGCTCGCTGTCGTTACGTATACGTCAGTCGCCTTCTCGGTGCCGCTCATGAGCGTGAACGAATTGCGTGAGAGATCAGATCCGTTTTGACTGCTCACTTGGGTCGTCCCGAGTCCTAAGAGTCCTGTACATCCAGCAGCTGTTAAGAACGTACGTCGTGTGAAGGTCATCGCTACACATGAGGGTGTCGAAAGCCTAGGTTATCTTTTTTTGGATTTTACCACAATTATGTTGGATGATTTTCCAATATGGAAATGATAAATGGTATATAATACAGAAAGTATGGTGGTTTCTAATCATCTGTTCATCACTTCTTTGGCGGGAGTGCCGTTATCGAGTACTTAATTCGGTCACTGGAAATTATAGTAATAGACTTGGCGTGATGTTGTTCGTAGTGCCGGCGATAACAGGAGATGACAACTCTAACGGGGCTCAGCTCCGACGGCCTTGGTTTTCTTCATCTGTACTTTCAACTGAGCTATTCACGCTGATTATTGACCTGTGCCCGGATCTCATTATCGGACTGCCACACGTGCACTACGGTGGAGTGCGTCATTTTCTGCGAAACAGAGGGGGTCGCGTTCGCGATCCGCCTCTATTACAATGGTATAATTGACGACTCCCACTAGCTCGAGGACGGCCTGAGTGAGGACGTGCCGACATGGTCCGAGCCGACGAGTCAGCATCTGGATATCGTCCCCGTCATCTGTTAGGACGGGCGTGACAAATAGGAAGGATTGATTTGTCGGATAGACATTAACTTGATGAGCCAGAACGGTCTTTACTAGATTCAACGGTTTAGGTGCTTGTGGCGAGCGAGACAAACGCGAACGGGGAAACGGGGAAACTTGTCGTGGGAACATTCTTGACACTCGATGGAGTGATGCAGGCACCAAGAGGTCCGGACGAGGACCGTGACGGTGGCTTCGACCATGGTGGGTGGTCGGTCAACTACTGGGATGAAAAGATGGGCGAGGTCATGGACGGTCAGTTTGCAGAGACTGACGCGTTGCTGCTCGGCAGAAAAACGTACGAGATCTTCGCTGCGCATTGGCCTAATGTCGATGCGGAGGACGACCCCGCGGCGGAGAAACTGAACAGTATGCCCAAGTACGTTGCCTCCAGAACCCTCGATGCGGTAGAATGGAACAACTCAACACTTCTCTCGGGCGATGTCGCCGAGGCCGTCGAGGACCTCAAGAAGGAACGCGGGGACGTGATCATAGTGCAGGGGAGCCACGATCTGATCCAGACGCTGCTTGCACACGATCTCGTCGACGAGTTCTGGCTCTGGATCTTCCCCTTAGTCTTGGGAGACGGAAAGCGGTTGTTCGAGGACGGAACGATTCCAGCAGCCCTTGAGCTGACGACTGCCGAGACATCAAGTACGGGAGTTCAGATGCTCCGATTTGACCGAGCAGGAGAGATCGATTACGGCTCGTTCGCGCTGGATGATGGGGTAGAGTGATTGTACTAGCATTCGAATCACGCAACGAGACAAACGTAATCCAGTCGTAGAGGGCTTTGTCTTTGAGTCGGATCTCTATCTGCTCGGGAATCTCCGATGTAAACCCGCGGTTGTACCGAATGACCGACGAAAGATCATCATCAGCTCTTCAGACACGACAACTCTGCTGTACCAGAGAAACCACTCATATCCGACTATTTACTTCGTCCGCGCCGAGAGAATAACTGGGCAACTTTCTCAATGGGATTAGACTCTGAGAGTACAGACCGAGTATAGTAGTGGCCTGCCGTAAGGATGGAGAAGACAGACAAAATGGTTGGGATGATTAGTTGAGACGACAATTGTGACACAAGTGGGAGCTGAAGCAATTTAGCACCCAACAGACTCGTGCTGAACAGCGTCCCACCGAGATAATACCGTTCCCATCGGTGATTCAACGCATTGTCCGTGGAAGATTCGGATGAGTCCTGTGGAACGGTGTCAAACAGGTACGGATCAAATTGGTCAGCACGGGGCGTTCGTTTGATTGTTCCTCGATCCTGGTCGTACTCAATGATGCCTTCTTTATCTAGGGTTGGGAGATGAGTTTGATACAGTGAAATGTAGGCACGTTGGCGTTCTTTCGAAGATAATTCAACCACCGACATCTCGTTCTCCCAGGCTGCGACTTGCTCGGCAAGATCGCGCAACGAAACGGAGCCTGTTCGCCCGTGGAGGTACTGCAAGGTCAAACGACGGCGCTGTACCTGTAAGATATGAAAAATCGTATCCTTTGACAGTGGTTGAGACGACGCGGTGTCTTCGGGTGACGAGGTAGCGTCACCAGCGGAGTCAGCCGGCTTGGAGGATGCGCTCATGAGTTCGATGAGTTCAAGCACGATGGTAATATGAAGGTATTGGCCGTCCACATTTCAGCGTTGAGCCGCGAATTAGAGCGTGAAACCGCCAATAGCGACAGATATCAAGGCTGGATAAACTAAAACAAACAAAACGAAAATTTACTACATAGAATGAAATTTGGTAATTTTGAATCTACTACGGTAGTCTAATCACATATATCGAGAGTAGTAGCTCAGTTGCAGAATCGGAAATAGTCGGAGCAGTCTGGCGATTAGAATCGAACGTGACTAGTCGATTGGTCAATGGGAAATTAATTCGGAGATCACCACAGTCCGATTCGGGCCCGGTGCGCGGATTTATGACCGAACGAGTATAGTAGTGACCGACTGTATTGATGATCGTCACCAGTAGAATCATCGGGAGGATTAATCAAGATGCCAGGGATGAGGTGCGAGAGTTCTTCTAGGAACAGAGCAGATTCTATTCAATAGAATGATGTCGACAATCAGTTTCCACACCAATGAAACACGAGATCGAAGTGTATCTTCTTTTCTCCAAAGGATAGTACAAAAGAGACTGCTTGAATGATGGATTCCACACCCAACGATACAACCATCGAGACCGACGTCGTTGTTGTTGGCGCAGGACCAGCCGGGTGTGTCCTCAGCTATCTGCTGGCGCGAAGTGGAGTCGAGACGATCTTGCTCGAACGTCAGCGGAGTCTTGAGCGCGAGTTCCGTGGCTTTCTGTTCCAACCACTGGTATTGCGCGTGTTCGACCAAATGGATGTGTTGGACCGTGTTCTCACGCTAGAGCATACCAAAGTCCATGATATTGCAGTTGACGTCTATGATCAATCCTATCCGATAATGTCACTCGAAGCGGCACCTGGACCGTACAATTACGCCTTATTAATGGAGCAACCACCGTTGCTTCAGGCGCTTATCGATGAGGCGTCGCAATTCGACTCGTTTACCTACCGCAATGGAACGGCAGCAACGGATCTGGTCCGTGAAGGGAATCAAGTCGTCGGCGTCGAAGCTACCGATCGGGAACACGACGAATCCGTTGCAATTCGCAGCCGTCTCGTCGTTGGTGCTGACGGCCGATATTCGACGATTCGGAACGCGGCTGGCATCGACCCAGGACTGTTTGAGTCCTCTCTCGAACTGCTCTGGTTCAAACTTCCCGCGACGGCTATTGACGACCCGGTATTGGCGAAAGTCGGCTCCACCGGTGCACTGCTCTCGTTTGGGCTCGGGAGGGACGAGGCACAATTAGGCTGGCCTATCGAGAAGGGATCATACCCGCAAGTACGAGAACGAGGCATCGAACAGTTACACGAACAACTCGTCGCCATCGATCCGAGTCTTGCCACTGTCCTTCCAGAGCACCTCACTGACTTCGAACAATGCTCGTTGCTACATATCGAACCAGGCATCAGTGACGAATGGAGGCGTGATGGACTATTGCTCGTCGGTGATGCCGCTCACGTTGCGTCCCCAGTGGGTGGTCAAGGAAATGGGATGGCGATCCAAGATGCAGTGGCCGCCCATTCGGTGATCATGACCGCACTGAATCAGACCACAGGTTCACTCCCTGCCGAATCACTCAGAAAGTACGAATCCATCCGACGACCGGCAGTCGAAGCGGTCGTGCGATTCCAGCGCCGAGCCGAGCGACCGTTCTCTACGTTCGTCAAATTCGGCAACATCGTTCCAGATGGGATGAAGCGTCCGCTACTGCGGTCGCTCTTCTGGGGAATCTCCCGGACGCCGCTCCCGAAACGGGCACGAGACACATTCATGTGGGGTCCAGCGCCGATCGGTGTTGATACAGGCTATTTGATGGACGTCCCTCAAGAGAGATGAAGATAATCAACACTGACCACGACAGAGGTATCCCGACAGTCGTTATACTCTCTAAAGCAACAAGCCAAAAACTTCCTCGGAGCGAAAACTGACAACCGCGTCATAAGATCTGTGAGAGCAACTGCTGAATGAAGAGTTGCCTCGAACCAAGAGCAGAGATGGCAACGAATTTAGATGCTTAAATAGCCATTGGATTTAACTATGTCGCTTGCTACCAATTGATAATGAATTGGGGAGTCACACCTGAGAGCGAAATCCGCCGTCTTCTGGCTGAGCCACGCCATCAAGCAATACTGACTCTTCTCCGTAATTCCGATGAACCACTCCATGTTTCCGAACTTGCCGACCGAATTGTCACTCGTCATATCACCATATTGGATTCAGATGAATACGAAAAGAAGGTTGAGCGAGTTCTCATCTCACTCCACCACAATTACCTGCCGAAACTCGCTGACGCAGGGTTAGTCGAATATGATCGCGATGAAAATCTTGTAAGCGAGAGTGGCGATACGACCGTTGATACTACGTGGCTATCTGGGGAGGAAATCGACAAGCTGCTACCTGAAACTCAAACTGGAACGAGGCCAGATGAAAACGCGATTGGACTGATCGAGGAGCGAGAGAACGTCATTGAATATGGCCAATCATTGGCTGATGAGGCCGATGAAGAGTTGTTTTGTATGTATGTTTCCGACGACTTACTCGAAGAGGAATGCATTCATCGCGCAGAAGACGCCATCGAACGCGGCGTCGATATCTATCTTGGTTCACGGAACCAAAATGTCCGTGATATCGTCCGCCAAAACCTTCCAGAAGCAACCCTCTGGGAACCACAATCTGACTGGATGAGAATACCACCAAAAAGCTCAAACGTTGGCCGACTTATGCTCGCCGATCGCCAAAAAGTCATGCTTGCACTTTTGGACGAGGAAAACACCAGTGGGATGCCCACTGAGACCGCCATGATCGGGAGTGGGTTGAACAATCCTTTGGTTGTCCTCGTTCGTGATTTATTAGGTTCACGACTGGATCATCTTGATTATCAGAGTGATGATTTTCGAAGCCGACTTCCATTTGAACCATGACTAAGCCATATATCACCGACGGTGGATCAGATATCGATCGATCAAACCGAGACTATAAGTTTACATACTGTATCGAGGATGGTCAATTACCGAGTATCGCTGTCGTGAGGGCAGTTGCAGCAATCACAAATACACCTTCGACTAGTCTCGATCCACTACACGACGTAATTGATCCTGATCTTCTAGATCGGGTCTTTACTGAAACGAGGGATACGGTGAGAGCAAGAATGTCATTTGCATTCAATGGGTGTGAGGTCACAGTCTCTCGTAACGAAGTCTCTGTGGTAAAAGATGAGACAGAGGAGTGATTTCCAGCTAATCAACTCTCGCCATCTTCTGATACCGAGATGAATATTGCACAGACGAACGACGTAATGGTCGCACGGTTGGGCTATCGAGAAGTCGCAACGCATTACGGCTGTGCGTACAAGAACGACGGGTATCGGGTGATGGAAGAGATGGCTGAACGGGTACCCGGTGTGACTTACAAGGAGTCACGAACGCTGTCGATCGACGACGCAATGGGCGTCGGTGGGCATCATATCGAAATCACGTTCGCCCATCCCGATTTAGCCGGATGGATGCGAGCCCACGAAGCCAACGCGGAACGAAACGGAGGGCGCTGATTATAGTGTTGTAATCACGGGGGTTCGTCGAACCCCCTCTTGAGCCACGCCACCACACGAGATTCACACCGCGTTGGCGGTGACACATGGTGGTACTAATGTGTTGGTTACGGTGGAGTACGTCTTTTTTCTGCGTCATTTTCTGCGAAACGGAGGGGGTCGCTATCGCGATCCCCTCTATTACAATGTTGTAACCGGCATCTAGTGCTTCGTGACTTCACCACCGGGTCTATAGGACGAGTCTACAAACGTGAATGCGAATGACAGCACCAAAATCAGGAGAGCTAGTTGGCAGATAGTCAAAGCAATACCATTCGTATGGTCGATTGGAAGTAGACGCTCCCTTATCTCGAACAAGAAGTTCTTGCGAAGCGGTACTGAGTACCTTCAGCCGGTGAATGCCCTCACTAATGAATTGAGTATGAGTAACGAAAGTAAACAGCAGTGCTAAAACCACCGTTCAAATACTCACTCAACAAGGAGCGGTAATTATACTCCTATGACAGTGGCTATACAGGGCTGCTAACCATAAATAGCAGCGAGATAACAAAGCCGAAGAAGAGAGAGTAGCCTGTATAATGGTGGACTCTGTCTTGTTGGCCTCAATCGCCGCTCACCGAGGAGAGTGACATGAAGATATTCACTGAACAAATGAACGATTCAATGAGCCGAACTGAACTTTCACGAGATCAGGTGTTCGAGTTGTTGAAGAGTTTGCGGCGTCGATATGCAGTTCACTATCTACGACGAGAAAATTGCACTGTCGACTTGGCCGATGTGACTGACCACGTTGCTGCATGGGAATACAATACCACTCCTGCAGACCTCCTCAACGAACAGCGAAAACGGGTCTATATTTCGCTGTACCAGACCCACATTCCGGCACTCGCCAATGCCGGAGTCATAGATTACAACCCAGAGACCAGGGAAATACAGCCGACGAACCGTATACAAATATTTGACGACTATCTGAACGTGTTCACTAGGCCAATACGTCCATGGAATCGCTATTATTGTGGACTCGCACTGGGAAGTGTACTCCTTTTCACGGGGATCTGGATTCAGTTCTATCCAGTAGCTATCTTATCCTGGTTTGTAGCGTTACTTGGTGTCCTGACTGCATACGGAATATTGGCGGCTACCCATTATTGGTATGCGCAAAACACAATCCCAGATACACCACCAGAACTCCACTCTACCGACGATTAAAACCGATCATCGTAAAACAGCTGTTATTCTATAGATGAAACTGAGTGTAAAGAGGAGTCATTCGTCAAACTATATTTCCATCGCAAGTAGCTAACTTCTCGTATGAGTACGCTCGCGGATGAGACCATCGAGAAATTTGAGGAGGTGATGAGCGCCGTCAAATCCATCCTTGATGAAGCCAACTAGAGTATACACTATGTCCGCACCGACACCAGATACGGATGAGTGCCCACTGTGTGGAAAATCGTACGACCAACAACTCGTGATTGGACAGGGACTCCGATGGGAGGATCTCTTCCCAGGGACTGTGTTCGACTTTTTCACACGGTATCCTCGCCGCTGTACCGCCCGATATGACGTAGAAGCCGACACGCATCTTCCCGAGCAGAAACGAGCGATCTACTTTCACACGGGACAATCGGATTCACCGTTCGCTCGGCAATGAAAGGTAGACAGAGACGCAGGCCATTCAATCTTAGTCAGATGTTGGAGGGACAAGTCCCTGTGACACAAGCCAGTCATGAACCTTGGGGATTACAACGGGATTCCCGATAAGACGAGTCGTGTCTTGCTCATCAACGGCCGTGATCATGAATCGCTGTTCAAGCTCGTCACGGCAGTCATCCAGTGCTCCTGTCGGCAGCACAATCTGGGTATTATCGCGAAACCAACTGGCATCGGTCACTCTTTGAGTGACTATAATACGTACAAATGACGTCACCGATCCATAGTACAGTAGGTGAATTATTTCATCCAGCCTAGAAACACGCAGAGCGATCTCAAAATCGGGTTATGAAACGTCGAAGACGACGATTTTGGCCGACCCACAGATCGGACACTGCTGATCGGTGGCCTCCAGTGTCGTCCCACAGTTCCGGCACTCATAGACGAGGCCATCCTCGTCAGTTAACCACCGCTGCACTGCAGTGGAAAGTGACATAGCCAATGTCCTTCCCCATCCAACATAATAAGAATTCGGTTTCGTATTGGCCCTGTAATAAAACGATTGCACCATGAAAAGGCAAATGGGCGCTCTCACCAGCCCAAACGAACAAGAGAATCAATTCCCCACATTAAATGGGGTGATAACATACCACAGTGTGAATCTCATACATCTCTGTGGGCGAGAGAAGCCCTCTCATTAGGGGGCTTTGTGACCAGATTTCCGTTCGGTAGGATATTGCGACAGCAGTCAACCATTCTACGAGTAGAGTGATTGTCCACTTCTAAGCGCAAGAAGAAATCGGCGATCACTTAGGTCGTCGTACCTATTGGTCGGTAGCGTCAAGTTCTACAGTGCCTTCACTCGACACAGTTACCCAATAGCCTGCATACTCAAACGAGACTTCGCCAACAGAACGGGACGATCCATCTGCTTTCGGTGCGAAGAGTGCAGTGAGTGCGTCTGGATCGATCGCTTCGTATAACGGCTTAAGTTCCTCACTGGGTTGTCCGTCCGATTCTGCAACTACTCGCAGAATTTGCTCAGTTACCGAACGAGATCCATCAGTACGTGATAATCTATTCTCCATGTTAGTTGAATTTGATTCCATTGGTTCTTTCCACAAGAACAGCCACGGTGATATTGCAAGGTGTTTATTAGGTAGCTGTTCTCAACGAGTCCATAAATTGGCGCTACCACTAAGAAATTAACGGAGTTTTTCTGTACAATCGTGTACAACATCGCCTTTCAGAAGAGCTGATCTATGTCTTGCCCCCGCGATTAGTCCCACTCCCGCCGCTGACAAACTTCTAACAATGCTTCAAGCCGATCATTGCCCTGATAGCGGATGATTTCTTCCTGCGGATCAAATTCGATCAGGCCGTAGTCAGCTATTTTCGGTAGATGACGGTGGTGCAAATTTATTTGAAGACGCTCATGAGGTATCTCGAGATCGTCGGAGAGCGCGTCAACGAGTACTGAGAACGCTGTTGAGCCACCATTCATTTCCGAGAGGAGATAAAGAGTATAGCGGCGCTGTTGATTGTCGAGGATTTCAAACAATGCGTCGAGCGATGGTTCAGATGGAGCGGTGGCGTTACGTATCATTATCTATTGATTAGGTGAGTGATTTCTGATATTGGTATTTTCAATTTTATATACAAGCATTTAATTGACATAATCGGACATCGGCTACGCAGTGTTCTTTCACATAGTTACTAGCTAGCAATTTTAATCTTATGGCCTACGAAAGAGAGGTGATTATTTGTTGGTAATAGTGTGAAAAGAGATAGTTCAGCCATGAATTTCACCACACCATCCCGACTTGCAAAGAGAGTAAAATACCATCTGTTTCACTAGCTGATTTCTACCTTACCCTCGATAGATCGGTGGGTCACCAAATGGAGACATTCCTCGAATCATTAAAACGATGTCAAACTAGACTCAGTATACTGCCCTATTTCCTCCTCAATATCTGATTCACGCCACCCAAGCGGCGATACCACACTCGTTGCCGCACGAACCAACAACTCTCGATAAAACCGACATCATACTCACTTACCAACTTCCTCGCTCCCGAGAACACTTCGCATCGTCGACTACCACATACGACACACTCTGACCAAGGCACATCTCAACCCCAAATCCGCCGCTCGCTCTAATGCCGCCACACTCCGTGTCGATTGCGTGTAATCCTCCCGTTTTTTCGAACCTCGATTCGTAATCACCAATTCACTCGGATCGACTGCCCCGCGCTCAAGCCGATCAACCCACGAGCGCAATTCCTCACAAACCATTTCCGGGTCACGATACTCATCCACTGCTCGAATCAACGCTTTCTGCGCATCGTCGATATACGACGGTGTACTCCGCTGACGGCACTCAATGCCCCGATATTTGTACTCGTCTTTACCAGCGACCTTCCCGAAGTACTTCGTCAACGCACCCGCATCCGAATCACGCAACGGAACGAACGCTATCCAGTCGTAGTGCGCTTCATGCTCAAGCCGAATCTCCACCTCCTCGGAAATCTCCGAAACAAGCGCAGACAGCGACGTCTGTTCCTCGCCTTCGATCGGTGTCAAGCGATTATTCGTCGCCCCCTGGCGTGGGCGAGCGAACGACATCACTGGTGGGTTGTGAATTATCCGTCGGTGAACGCAAAACCAGTGCGGCCAGACCACCACAGATGGCGAACACACCGCCGATACTGAATACAGTGGCCCAACTCGTCGCTGTAGCGAGCCATGCAGTAACTGCGCCACCGAAAACGCCGCCCCACATTTTGCCCGAGTAGAGGAGTGCATAATTAGCTGAAGAATGAGTCTCACCGTAGTAGTCAGCTATGAGGCTTGGAAAAAGCGTGTACTGAGGGCTCCAGAAAAATGTAGCTACGACAACTGAAATGATGAAACCGAGACTCGAGTTCGTTTGCCCGAACCAGACGACTGCAAACAGACCGAGGCCGCAGAGCGTAAACGACGCTGCCATTGCCTTCTGCCGATTCACCCGATCGGAGAGGTCTCCTAATATGAGACGGCCGATGCCACCAGCGATCGGTAGTAACGTCGCCGACATCGTAGCCGTCACCGAGTTCAACTCCATCTGCTGAGCGAACAGGACAATCTTCGCTGTAAGCATTAAGCCCGCCCCGCTCACCGCGACAAAAATCCCGTACATTACCCAGAATTGCCATGTGCCAAGAATCTCGCGCCAAGTATAATCCTGCCGAGAGTAGTGCTTTTCACCTGCGTCGTCACGGAAACTCCAGTTTGCCGGGGGGTCGCGCAAAACAAATGCAGCGATGAAAATGGCGATACTGATGACGAGCCCCATGTTTCGTAGCACCTCACTATAGCCACCGATGGAGGCATTCGCGCGGACGTAGGGAACGAAGAGTGCCGCACTGCCCGCGAATGCCATTGTACCGGTGCCCGTGGTGAGACCGCGTCGATCGGGAAACCACTTTAATGCCGTATTCACCGATACTGTATAGACGATGCCCACACCGATCGCGCCAAGCGAGTACAAGACATAAAGCTGCCAGACTGCCGTTGCATATGCGAGACCAAAATAGCTACCACCAGCGAGCACGGCAGCAGCAAGTGTTATCCCTCGTGGGCCGTGTCGGTCACGCCACCAACCTACCGGGAACTGTGATCCCGACTGGAAAATGACGAAGAGCGTAAACACGAAGCCAAGTTGGGTGAGAGGGATGTTGAGATCCCGCGCCAGTGGTCCCTCGATGGAAGACCAAACATATTGATATGGGCTGACAACAGCCATCGCAATCGCTGCGGCAACAATAAGCCACCAGCGTGAAAAGCCAAGCTGTTCGCGAGCACGCTGTGCATAGTCATCGCTTCTATCTGCTGCCATTCAGCAGTCCACCATCGTGGTATCGGTCACCATCTCCATGGGACTACTCAAATGAATCAATGGATGTTCGTCACGACTCATTTTCAGCTCCATTGTTTTCTCTAGCATACGGATCCTGCGCCCGCCGTTTGTCCGCAGAGTATTCCAACCAGTGACAGGAAGCGAGATGTGACCGGTGCTCATCGTCAACTACCTCGGTCTCATTGTCAGTTGGCATCGTCTGCCCAATGGACCCGGTTACGTGGGCCACTGACTGAAGTTCGGGTTTCGAACCCTCGCACTCGCCGCCGATATACTCCGGACAACGCGTGTGAAAGGGACAGCCTTCGGGAGGATCGATAGGACTCGGAGGAGTACCCGATAGCGGATTTTTGCGCATGGATCCATCACCCTCGAGATCCGGAATCGAGTTCAACAGTGCCCGCGTGTAGGGATGCTGGGGATTGCCGTAGATGTCTGCTGTTAGTCCTGTTTCGATGATGTTGCCCAGATACATCACAGCAACACGATCGGAGATATGCTTGACAACGGAGAGGTCATGGGCAATGAAGAGGTAAGAGATCCCATACTCATTTTGGAGTCGTTTCAGAAGGTTGATAATTTGGGCTTGCACCGAAACATCCAATGCAGAAACCGGTTCGTCTGCAATGATCAATTTGGGTTCCACAGCAAGGGCACGTGCAATACCGACTCGCTGGCGCTGACCACCCGAAAATTCGTGTGGATAGCGATCCAGATGGGATTTTCGAAGGCCGACTTCTTCGAACAGTTCAACAACACGCTCACGTGTTCCCTGTTCTGTCTCGATATTGTGCACTGTGAGAGGTTTTTCGACGATTTCACCGACCGTCTTTCGCGGATTGAGTGAGGACAGCGGATCCTGAAAAATTACCTGTATATCTTTCCGGAGGTCTTTCAGTGCCTTGCCTTCGAGAGTGGTGATATCCTTCCCCTCGAACATAAGTGTGCCATTCGTTGGCTCGTAAAGCCGAGACAGAATCCGTCCTAGCGTCGTTTTGCCGCAGCCAGACTCACCAACGAGGCCGAGTGTTTCTTCGTGTCCAACCATGATATCGACGCCATCAACCGCTTTGACCGATTTATCATCACCAACGAGACGGTCAATGAGCCCTGTATCGGTCGAAAAGTGTTTTTTCACACCTGTTGCGTGAAACAGCGGTTCTCTCTCTGGTCGTCCGCGTTTTTCCTCGGCTATCGAAGCTGTCTCTGAACTCATTGGTTATCACCGCCATCTGCTCGCACCATTTCATCGCTCTTTGCATCGACTCGCTTGGATTCAACTTCCGCGTGGGCACCCTCAGTGATGTCGACTGCGTGACCATCCGCATTGGTTTCAACGTGATCGTTGTGGAGATGACAATATGCCGTGTGTTCACTGGGTTCGGAGTTGCTATCTGAACTGGCATCGTACGCAACAAGTGGCTGGTCACACATTTCGAACGCTCGATCGCATCGGTCTCGGAACGGACAACCCGCCGGCTTGTCGATGAGATCCGGAACGGTTCCTTCGATTACGTCCAACCATTCACGGTCGTCCGTAATTCGTGGGATAGAGCCCAAGAGCCCCTGAGTATAGGGGTGGTGTGGCTCTGCGAAGAGGTCATCATCCGTTGCTTGCTCCATTAGTTCACCGGCGTACATTACCGCGACACGATTGCATGTCTCCCTGACGACACCCATATCGTGGGTGATGAGCATTACCGAGACATCGTAGTCGTTCTTGAGATCGACGAGTTCGTTCAGGATTTGAGCTTCGATGCTCACGTCAAGTGCAGTGGTCGGTTCGTCCGCGATGATGAGTTCGGGATCGCCAGCGAGCGCCTGTGCGATGACGACGCGCTGTCGCATTCCACCAGAAAGCTGATGCGGATACTCAGTTGCACGCGCTTCCGGGTCAGGAATGCCAACGATGTCGAGCAATTCGATGGCACGCTGCCACGATTCACTCTTTTTACTGGTACCAGTCACGTACTTTCGTTTCATCTCCGGCCAGAAACCACCGGATTCAGCTGAACTGGCGTGCTGACGGTAGACCTCGGCGATTTGCTCGCCAATTGTCATCACTGGATTGAGAGACGTCGACGGGTCTTGAAAGATCATACTGATCTCGCCACCACGAACGTCCTGCATCTCGGCATCGGATTTGGCGAGGAGGTTTTCACCTTTGAACCGGACGGCGTCAGCCTCGACGGTGCTATTCGAATCAAGTAACTGGAGTAACGAGAGTGCTGTGACGGATTTTCCCGACCCACTTTCGCCAACCACGCCGAACACTTCACCAGGATAGATTTCGAACGAAACCCCGTCAACGGCGTCAACAGTCCCTCGCTCAGTTTTGAAACTCGTGCGAAGGTTACGAACCTCTAGTAATGGTTCATCGTTCATATTAGGCACCCCCCTCATCCTTTACGTCAAAGGCGTCCCTGAGTGCGTCACCAAAGAGGTTGATACCGAGAACGGTGATCATGATCATCAGACCGGGTATCACGGAGATCCACCACGCCTGTGTGAGGAAGTTTCGACCTTGTCCGAGAAGTGCTCCCCAAGTCGGCGTGGTTGGCTTGACACCTAGTCCAAGGAAGGAGAGTGTCGCCTCCGCGAGCATCGCACGAGCAACCAGAACGGTGAATTGGACGATAAGTGGTGCAACGGTGTTCGGGAGCACCTCTTCGGCGATAATCTGGAGGTCGCCTAACCCGACGCTTTTTGCGGCGAGTGCGTACTCTTCTTCGCGAATCGATAGTACCTCACCGCGTGTGATTCGAGCGAAGTCGTCAACGTATGCGAACCCGACCGCAAAGATGACATTCCAGAGGCTTTGGCCAAAGATTGCGACGAGCATGATCGCGATGAGCAACCACGGGAAAGCCCACATGATATCAATAATGCGCATCAATACATCGTCGATCCAACTTCCATAGTAGCCAGCAACAAGGCCGATCGTGACACCGACGATCGCACCAACGGAGACAGCACCGACGCCAACAAGTAGACTGATCCGTGCGCCATACATGATCCTTGATAAGAGATCTCTGCCGTACGAATCCGTTCCAAGCGGATGGTCACCAGCGAGTGTGGGAGCTTGAAGCATCCCGAATTCCTGTGCCATCGGATCGAACGGAGCGAGTTCAGGGGCGAGAATAGCTGCGGCAAGGAACGTAAGGACGATCGTAAGTCCTATTTTTGCTTTGAAGTCTCGCTTGATCGTGTCTACGAGGCGTTCGATGAGGTCGGTTCGAATGCCGAATACCGTTGCTCCATCAGAGTCATACTCGACAATGGAGAGTATCGACATCATTGTTCACTACCCCCGTACTTGATTTTGGGATTGATGACCGTATATAGCATGTCTACAATGAGATTCATGAACACGAACACGAACGAGATGATGATGACGGTGCCCTGCACCACCGGGAAGTCACGCCGGTTGATGGAACTAATGAGCAGTCGGCCAAGTCCCTGAATACCGAAGACAATCTCGACAGCGACGACCCCACCGAGGACAACAGCCAACAGAATACCAGCGATTGTGACGACTGGCATGAGCGCGTTCTGGAATCCGTGCTTGAACAGGACAAGTCGTGGAGAGAGTCCTTTTGCTCGAGCCGTCCGCATATAATCCTCATTTAGCACTTCTAACATCGAAGACCGGGTCATGCGCATGAGAATGCCGCCATATGGCAGGCCGACCGCAATTGCAGGGAGGAGGATGTGTTTGAACCACGGAACGATTCCGTCTGAGAGTGGGACATACCCGAATGACGGGATGGCTTCAAACCGAGTGCCAATACCCAGGATCAATAGTATACCAATCCAGAATCCTGGCATGCTAATGCCGAAAAAGGAAACGAGCGTCGCAAGATAGTCCTGCGGGGAGTAGCGATGGATGGCACTGATGATACCGGCGGGTACTGCGATACAGATCGCAATCACCATTCCGAGCAGAGCAATCGACAGCGTCGGCTCTGCTACGTCGATGAGCATTGTGATAACACTCTGTTGGGTATGAATCGATTCGCCAAAGTCGCCCTGTACGAGTTCGCTAAGCCATCGTACATATTGGATATACATGGGCTGATTGAGCCCGAGTTCCTGTCTGACCGCTGTGAGTGCCTGTGGATCGGCGTCACCACCAAGCATCAAACGGGCCGGGTCACCAGGAATTGAACGAACGGCAACAAACACAACCGTCGCTACGATGTATATGACGACGAAAGCGTGGATTATCCGTTTCGCGAGATATCGCTGCATTCCCACGCTAGACACCACCGGAAAAGGTCACAACGAGTGGGATGATCGAAGTCATTAGTTCTCCAAAAATGCTTGATGGAAGTTGCTCATCCCGGCCTGAATACCGACGTTTTTGAGGCTAGAAACGTCGATTTTCGCTTTGAGCATGAACACGGTCATCGTGTACATCGCTTGATCGAGGAACACTTTCTCCGCCTCGCGGATGTACTGTTTACGCTTCTCAGGTTTTGGCGTCTTGAACGATTTCAGAAGCGCATCGTCGAACTTCTTGTCGAACATCATGCTTTTTTGCCAGACGCCGAGACTTGTTTCGGGGTCTGGAGTCCCAAGCTGTTTCCACCAGGTCATATAGGGGTCGATATCTGTTGATCCGCCGTAGGTCGTGACCATATGGTCATAGCGGTAGATAGAATCCCAGTACGACGACGGCTGTTGGATGTCGAGTTCGACTTTAATCCCAACGTCGGAGAGCTGCTGTTGGATAATAGTCATCCAGCGTTTGTACTCAGGCATGCCAAGCAGTTTGAATGAGAACCGAGGATTACCGGTATAGCCAGCCTCGTCCAGTAGTTGTTTCGCCTTCTTTGGATCGTAGTACTGGCCTGTCTTCGGTTTCTTTTCGTAGGCGACTGTCATCGTTGGATTGAACACTGAATGTGCCGGAATCGCATAACCGAAGTATGCTTTTTTTACAATTTCGTCCCGGTCGATGGCCATCGCAATCGCTTGACGGACCTTCTTGTTTGCCGTTGGGATATCCTTTCCCTTCCATTTGGTAGTGATCGTATCATAGCCGCTTGCAACCTTCGTCTTCTCAGGATATTTTGAAGGATCCGCACCGAGTGGTGCAATACACGACCAGTCACCCGAACTGGTTTTTCGAACATCGAGAGAGCCCATATTCTCTCCCTGTTTCGCAAACTGACCTGTGATTTGGGCGCAATGCTGAATGCTTTCGGATGTGATAGCCGACCACATCGTCGATGGTTCGGGAATAAGTCGAATCTTTATTTCATCCAAATATGGAAGCTGATTTCCTTTGTCGTCAGTCTCCCAATAGTCATCAAATTTGGAGAGCGTGATGGATTCTCCCATGCTGCGAGACTCCACTTTAAACGGACCGCTTCCGATCGGTTGCTTGTTGTACGATTTCGGATCGTCTTCCGCACTTTTGTGAACAATCGATCCCGCTCTTCCCGGTACGTTGGTCATAAACGCCAGAAATGGTGCAGTCGGCTCTGACATATTAATCGTAACCTCATGGTCTCCCGTGGCTTCAACACTCTCGACGGTCGTGACCTTACCGTGGTGTTCGGACTTTTCATCCGCCATGAGACGATCAAGGGACCACTTCACCTGCTCTGCTTTCAAGGGGTTTCCATTGTGGAACGTAACCCCTTCGTGAAGGTGGAACACGTAGGTTTTCTTATCAGGGATTTTCCAGTTTTTTGCAAGGTCTCCAACAATTTTGCTATTTTCGTTAAGTTTCAATAAGCCACTAAAAACATTGGAAACAATTTGCATCTGTGCGCCCTTATCAACATAGTGCGGATCGAGAAATTCCAGATTGTCTGTCTGGAAACCAGCCTCGATGGATCCACCCATTGTCGCTGAAGAGCTGTCGTCGCCACTTTTTGAGTCACCACCGGACCCACCTCCTCCGCCACCAGTGCACCCAGCAAGGCCAGACATACCGGCTGCGCCAAGTAGTTTCACTGTTGTCCGCCTGTCGATTTCGGGCCCTTCCATATCCCAATTGTCAATGATTGACATAGGTATATCCTTTAGTTAATAGTGAAAAACGTTTGACCCCAATATATTGGGATATCTGAGAAAAGTTATTATAAGATTGTCGGCTATATATCTGCATGTGGGAAGCGCTACTTGCAATCCGTCACTATGGCTGCCCAATTTCAGATACGAGTGCAGAAATACCAGGGATTCACGTTCAAAACCTTTCAAAGGCAGAAATTAGAGGTCATCGCGCAAAGAGACTTATTCGTCTTCGTGGAAAGAAAGCTGAAATCAATCGATTCGAAATGACTTTTCGAGAACATAACTTCGTTAAGTCATTTAGGCGGATATCAGAGGGAGAATCCGGACAAGCATATTTTACGAGTGAAATCGAGTACAACAGCGATAATCCAAGTATCCTAAATCTCATCGGTTCCCACGGCTGTTACCGAGATAGCACGGTTAGTGTCCAGCGGGGTATCGAACACTGGGGAGTGTATATCGAACGAAAAGAATCGCTCTACAATCTAATAGAGAAAATTGGAACGCTTGATAACGATCTCGACTTACGCAAGTGCATAAATATGGGAACGATTTCCGACGCTCCGCCAATGGATTCGACTGCAATTTTAACTCGGCTCACATCACGTCAGCAAGAGGCATTTGAAACCGCTTACGCATTAGGCTACTACGAGAATGGTTCTGGCATCATTATGGATGACCTCGGCGAAGCAATGGATGTTCATCCATCGACAGCATGGGAACATCTGAAAAAAGCAGAAAACACGATATTGAGTGAGTCCGGTCAACGGTTTTTCGGCGGTGATGAGCCTATAGAACAGTTGATTCCATAGATATAAATTTTTATTCAATGTATTATAATTTCTAATAATATTGAGCGAACTCAACAAGAGATTTCTCAATGATTTCTGAAATACTAATCGTACCTAATTAGATTCGTCTGATTCCACATGAACGTATTCGAGCCGTCGATGATCACCCGCCCGGGCAGGTTGTACCGTGCCGGTGAATGCCCGACTTGCCCGTAGCTTTCGTATGTCGATTCACCCACCAGTTGCTGCCACCCAAGTCGTCGCCCAAGCTGGAATTCCACGTCAAGTCGGTCGGCCCGCTGGAAGAGGACTGGAATGAGATCGCTTGTATTCAGGAAGAGCACATCCGGATCAACCGACTCAACACGAGCCGACAACGTTGCTAACACGTCCTCGCCACTCCCAGTCACCACCTCATCGTCAATCGTGAGTTCAGTAACCCTCTTACTCGCCAGCTCTGTCTCCGAGACAGCAATCTGCATCTCCGAGAGTTCGTGTTTCGGAAGCGGGTCGATTCCCTCTTCGAGACAGTAGCGGAACTCCCACGAGAAGTCGACGTTGTAGCACCGATACTCGCCGGGGGAACCCCACTTGCTCACCATTCGCGCCACCGAAGTGACCGCGTTAAGGGCGACCACATCCACTCGGAGTACCTGCTCGGGATCGTGGCGAAAACTCACGCGTTCATCAACCACGGCAACCCGAACAACAGCAGGATGATCACGAAGTGCGGCACGTGCCGTCGAAAAATCGTCGTCACCATGGACGGACACGTAGATCGTCGGTGTATACGATTCATCGACCTCGCAACTCACCCCCGTCTCAGTCACCGACCAGGAGAGTACGTCGCCGTCGACGGAGTCGATTTTGTACACCATCGACTCATTCCCGATCGTTCAAATCGCCCTCGATGTGATCGAGTCGATCCGCCAAGTCGTCGAGTTGTCGCTGCTGTTCGATCAGGATCGAGATAAGGATCGGCGTCTCAACGAACAGGGGCTTGTGAACGGTGCTAGGATCGGTATGCAGCTGTGCGTACTCGAGGAGTCGATCGAAAACCAACTGATCAGTCGGTCGAAGTGCCCGTCGATACTCGTCCCATCCCGTCGTGATTTGGCTACTTTGCATCATTGCAGGTAAACACGACCACCAAGATCCTCTTAGGCAAGCCAGGGTCGCTTCCGAATATTCCAATACAGGAAATGACGATGGAAACAGGTGGGAGTACTGGTTGTGCTGGCCACCGACTATGAAGTAAAGTCGATGCTCTGTTACCGTTAGTTTGGAGCGAATCAGTACGTCTTCTCCAGAACGTTCTCTCCGAGATGAGTCTCAAAAAGATCCCGGAGTACCGGTCGACAATAGCCCAGTTGAATCGTTTCCGATTGGGTTTTCCGAATAACGCAGTTCCCACTAACGCTCACTCGGAGAAAGGCAAGGAAAGCCGATCGCAGGGCTCTCACAACCAGCCAGACCGTCAGCGTCGCATGATGGCGTCGGGGGCTTCTTTGGCCAGGTGTGAGAGCGCAGTTAGACCATCAGACGGTGGCATAAAACGCGTTCCGGTAACACAAATGCTGATTGTAGATACCCACATACGCAACCGATGGAATCAGTCAGCATGCTCCGATAGTTGCTCAATTTTGTCGTCAATAGTCGGTCAGCCGGAGCTTCCCTTCGACCTCATAGAGATGGCCCTTCATGTAGAGTCGTTCGATGATATCCTTGGCAGCAGGGCGCTCAAGGTTTTCTTCCTCCTTCAAAATTGTATAAGCGTGCTCATACGTGAGTTCTCTCTCATCTGGGAGTCTCCTCGCGAGCGCGTCAAGGGCGTCTTGCGCAAGTGGGGTGAGTGGTGATTTCCCATTTGGAACCATTCGTACTCTCAAATTTAACCACCTCACAGGTAAACCCTCGGTCAGGGTTGATTCGAGCCACTAGTTAGTTCATTGTGATAAGAGGAATGAGCACGCGATATGAGGGAGGATGGGTTTTGGGATGAACACAAGACCCCCATATCACTTACTGGGATACGCTCACTACATTCCATTCTTTGGACGCCATGGATAAAGACTTCAGCCAACCAGAGCGGAAGTGAAACTGAATACACGGGAGGATTCATGACCCGACGCTTCTCACCAACAACGCCCAGCCAAGAGCGCAACTGCCAAGGCGAATACTCATAGGTTAGTATACAATACTAACCACCAATGCCCAACAACATCAAACGGTTAGGCGATGGCCTCGCTCTCCAAGTGACGAAGCCTGCCCGGGCCGCTGGACTCGTCGAAGAGACTGACGACGAACCCACTCGTCTTGCCAATATCCGCGTGTTTGTATTCGACGGTCTCCTTCTCGTCGTCGACATCGACCGTATCACAGACGAGAATATCGTCGGACTCGCGACGTCAGCCGCGCTCGACACCGTCTCGACCCACCGCGTTACAAACGCTTCACTCCAAACCGCAGGGAATGGCTATCAAGTGCAACTGCCGGGTGCTGCAGATGCTGGATTTCACGTCGGTGATCAAGCGCCCTGTACGCCAGCGCCGAATCTGCTCGTGATTGCAGCCGAAGGATCTGAACGAGTGGCAGCAGATATCGTGACGATTCGGCGTGAGCAAGTCTGAAACCTGTGAAGATGCTCAGTGTGCCGCTCGTCCAAATCCGAACAGCCCACTTCCCGCGTACAAGCGAATACCGAAGTCAAGACAGTTGGAGACACATTAATAGGTCAGCCACTCATTTGTTCAAATAGATCCCATGGCTACCGATCGCCGCAGCAACACCGTGCAAAATAAAGAGGAGCTCGCGACGACGATCGGGCTCTATGTTCTCGGTGAAATCTCACTCGGGAAGGCCGCAGAACGCACCGGTGTAACTCGCTGGAAGATGGAGGAAATCCTCCAGGATGCAGGCGTTGAGCTTCGCCTCGGTCCACAAACCAAAGACGATCTTGACGACGAAGTTGACGTCGCACTCGATATTGAATGAGCAAGCCATTCTCTCGCCCTCTTTTCCTTGACGCAACAGTATTGAGTAACTACGCGAGCACCGACTCTGTCGATTGGCTCCTTTCGACGTTTGATGGTCTCCAAACCGTCCCTGCCGTCAAGGGTGAAATGTCACAGGGTTACGACGCAGGGTACACGTATCTGAAAAATGCAGTTGACATACTTGAGTCGGGTGAGATCAAGCTCAGAGAAAGTGCAGCCACGGAGCTTCAAGAGGAGTATCCAGAAATCCAGCAGCGGCTCGATCTCGGCGAAGCGGAGGCACTTGTGGGTGCGCACGTGACTGGAGGAACACTCGCTACAGATGATGCACGAGGGCGTTCGCTCGCATCGTCGTACGACGTTCCCGTGACTGGCTCAATTGGGCTTCTTGTCCGAGGAGTCGTCGAGGGGCAATTAACTGTTGAGACAGCAGACGAGTGGTTAACAACGTGGGTCGACAAGCGAAACTACTTTTCGCCGGTTGAGAGCGTGATGGCGGTACTACCGGACGGATTCGAGGAATAGCGGATGCCATCCGCTACTGTATCCGTGTAATCTTTTCCAACGGAATAGAGGTCGTTCAGTTTATAATCCCCTACTATGCCTACGAGGAGAAGGTATTAGCGCAACCAGTTGGTTAATTCGTGTACACGAGATCGTGACATCCT
>NZ_CP085303.1 GCF_020700235.1 Haladaptatus pallidirubidus
AGCAATGTTGACGCCGATGGGCTTGGACGTCAGTAAGTTAATTTAGACTCATTGAGTTTGTCATACATCGGTGTAACTTTCTACCGTTCAAAACATTCCTTACTGTATCGACCGAACACATATATTGGTGTAGTTTTAACGATAAGCTGATAGCAATTGCACACATCACTAAGTATAATATGATAGAAAATCAATTGATTATGAAAGGTAAAGAAGCCTTCCAAGCAGCATTTGATGACGATCCTAAGTGTGTTTCTGCAGCCCCTGGACGTGTGAATCTCATCGGTGGGCATACAGATTATAACAGAGGATATGTCCTTCCTGTTGCAATTGACCGACATACTGTTGTCGCTGGGCGCCGCCGAACAGATCAGGAAATCGTCGTTCACTCACAGACATTAGCAGAAACAATACGGGTCGATCTCTCTACCGTTGAGCAACAACAAAACACTTCGTGGATCGAGTATGTTATCGGCGTTGTTAGCGCTCTCGTCGGTGAAACTCTCCCTAGTGGCATGGAGCTAGTGATTACAGGTGACATTCCATTGGGTGCGGGGTTGTCTTCATCAGCGTCGCTTGAACTCGCTGTCGGTGCCACCGTCCGAGACCTCTTTGACCTTCAATTAGATGACCGTTCATTAGCCAGTCGGTGTTGGACAGCCGAAACAGAATTCGTCGGGGTTGAATGTGGTATCATGGATCAGTACGCCGCAACATTTGGAGAAGAAAACCATGCGCTGTTTCTCGACTGCCATAACAAAACACATGAGACTATTAAATTGACAGATGATCTTCGCATTATCGTAGTTGACACTAATGTGAAACATGAACTCGCTGCGTCAGCATACAACGATCGAGTTTCGGAGTGTCAAGAAGGCGTTGAAGAGTTCAATAAATTGCTTTCACATGAGGTGAGTTCGCTTCGAGATGTTTCAGTCGAGGAGTTCGAGAGCTATGCCGAGTCTATTCGGCAGCCTGTTCGAGATCGATGTGAACATGTAATCAGAGAAAACAGGCGTGTCCAGGTGGCTGCTCAGGCTCTTAAGAGCAATGATCTTGAGCAGTGTGGCAATCTCATGTTCTCTTCTCATGAGAGTCTAAGAGATCTGTACGAGGTAAGTTGTCCTGAATTAGATATGGTTGTTGATTGGGCACACGAGACTGAAGGTCTCATGGGGGCTCGGATGATAGGAGGTGGCTTTGGAGGATCCGTTATCGCACTCGCTACTTCTGATATGTTGAATTCATTTAAAAAAGTGGTTGAGAAATCATATTTCACAGAAACTGGTATCGAACCGGAAATCTATACCAGTCAAACGTCAGATGGTGTTACATCTATAAAATATAAAGATATTCGTTAAATCGTACGAGATAACCTAAGTCAACCACTCTAGTTCGGCTCGGAGCATGAGCCAGATAATAAAGTTGACTCACACATGGATAGTTTCGCTGGCATGCTTCGAGTACTTGATGAACTTCCTGATAATACGTCGAGAGTAGCCCATATTTCGTTGGCTGTGAGTCACGAAGGATCCGGATACGTTTACTGAGAAGATCTGGCATGGCACACCAATACTATTCATGAGATTATATCTTATTTTTTCTATATGAAATAAAATATGATGGAATGGTACACGATTGTATCGGTGAATATTTTGTTTCTTAACCTCACCACAAAGCTTATGTTCTTCACTCCGAAGATTCTTGATGTGGCGAGAAAACCTCTGACAGTAGTGTGATAAGCCGTCTGAGGGTCTGGCGCCATCACTCCAGATCCATTGTCCCCACCCCGCCACATCCCCATCCTCCCCACTCACACGTATGCTATAGCGAAATCGATGTATCTTTTGTTCACACCCGTAGAGAGCTAATCGGAGATTAAGTGGGATAAACGTGAGCAAACACGACTCTCCTCAGATTTATATGATAGAGTGTTATCACTACATCTACAATTACACACCTACCATTGTAACAGGGGTTGTAATTTACTTCACCCCCTGAAACTCTTGCAGGGGTTGTTCATCTACGAACACTCTAAGATTGGAGTTATTGTTTTCTGAAACAGCGGCATTCTTACTGGATTAGAAACACATTACAAAATCTGAGAAATTTTTGATATCTTTCTGCGAGAGCAAGAAAGAAGTCAGATATCAAGACCGCCAGCTATCCGGATTCAGGCAGCACCACATTTGGGATGAAATCGGTGAAGTATCTACCTTTTATGAGAAAGCAATACATCTTGCCGGTTATGACTCCCCGTAAATACGTGAACTTTCTCGCAAACTCCCCTGTACGATACCAAATACTGCAAGAAGTGGCAGAGCGTCCAACTGATCCAGGAACATTGGCATGCGAGTGTTCGTGTTCGCGACCGACAATCCATCGATCACTTACAACGTTCCAGGAATATGACTGGGTTGATGAAATAGAAGGAAAATATAAAATTACACCGGTTGGAAAGCAGATTATTCACCAATACGACTTATTTCTTGAAACGCTTTCAACTGTAATGGAGTACCCACAGTTTTTCAATCATCTAGGAGAGGAAGAAATGGACATCCCGCTTGACGCAGTCAATAACAGCACAGTTATCGCAGCAACTCCACGGAACCCGCATGCACCACTCACGTATTTCACGACAGCGGTTCGGGAGATCTCAAGTGAGCAGTGTTTAGTGGTTGCACCAATTATCAGTCCAGAATTTATTGAGGCGAGTCAACCACTTCTTGAAGCAGGAACTACACTTGAACTCATCTATGATAAGGCTGTTTTTGAAATGGTCCGAACCAAGTACGAAGACGAGTTGATGAGTGCGTTTGATATGAAAAAGATAGCACTCTACATCTATCCAGAAGAGCTCTCCTTTGGGCTTGTGATTTTCGATGAGCAGGTCTTCGTTCACGCTTACGAAACGAGTGGGCAGTTTTCTGCCTGCCTCAAAAGTACTGACCCAATGTTATATGAGTGGGCGAAGGACAAATATGCGGAATATCGAGATTCTGCACGACAGATTAAGGATCCCTCAGAACTCCCCTAAATAGAACTGACGCCCATTTATTCAAGGCTTCATGATGCATATACAACCGAATTATTTATCATAGTTACCTCTGTGATCAGTGATAACACAGGATATGAACACGGGCTAACACAGCCAGTACAATCAAGAGTTACCATGACAGAGTATTCCACCCCCGACTCAACGCATAGTAATAACATCTCATCGCGACCACCCACACATCAATCAGATTCACTAAGTAAGCGAGTTGTTGAGGCAGTTGCCCATGTAGTTAATTGCTCAAGTAGTGAGCTTGAACCGCTTTACAACGTTGTCGACCCAGATGCATTAGATTCCCTATTCGCACCCATGGACGGGAAGATGCGAACTGATGTAAAACTCGAGTTTGAGTACGCTGGGTGTGACGTCGTTGTTTATAGTTCCGGTGCCATCGATGTTGTCGAGTTAAACGTCTCAGAGGAACCAAGGACTGAGTGAGTAGGTACGAGTACAGTTGGATACTCGTATTTCAGTTCACATTCGATGCACAAAGCACATTCCTATAGACTGCTCAAGATTCCAGTGTAGCGGTACATTCGTGCTTCTCCGTGTCTCAGACATCTCGAATTAACACATCAATTCTGGTTTCTCAGTTATGTCTCAATGGCCACCAGCTATCCAAGTCCAACACATCATTGTATTCAGGACGAAAGATGGGAATATACTGATTAAAATCTAAAAGGGGCAAGAATGCACCACGACGGTTGGAAGATTCCAGATTATAGGCGACGATCAATAGCCGAACTCGGCTCGGTACTTCCACAAGCGACCTTGGTTTTGAAGAAGCTAATAAATGGAAGAAACGCTCTACCGCTGCGACGCTACTAAAGAGCTTATCGACAACTTTCACAATATGGTGGCCGTCGATATCAAACGCGGTCAGCAATCTCATAGTTTGGGTTTTGGCTCTGCCGCCTACCTTTGCTGGGACGTCCACCATGACCAGTTTCGAGCGCTAAAAGACACTGTTCAACGTCGAGGACACGCTCGAACTGAGCCTCAGCCAGCAAATTTATAAGTTTCTCGACTTTATCAGACCCCATACGCATTCCAGCGTGCCGCCGAACTTGTCTTCACGGAGCAGCCCGCATGCTTCGGGGCTTGACCTCTCGGCGGTTCACCTCGAAGAGTGGTTTATGCTAGTCGCACTCTGTGCATGGCTCAACATCCCCTTTGTGCTCAGCTGCCTGTCGTTCGACCATACATACCCTGGATGAGCGTGGTGTCGTTTGTCAGGGTAATTTTAAACGGATGAAACATCAATTGGAGGTTATGGCCGCTATCCAAACGAAGTCTCTGACCAAGCGATTCGGTGATGTTGTTGCCGTCTCTGACCTCGACCTGACCGTCGAGGAAGGGGAAATCTTCGGTTTCCTCGGCCCGAACGGGTCAGGTAAGTCGACGACTATCAATATGCTGTTGGACTACGTCCGACCGACCGACGGGAGTGCGACGGTTCTCGGCTACAACGCCCAAATGGAAACGCAGGCGGTTCATGAGCGCATTGGCATCCTCCCCGACGCATTCGACCTCTATGGACGTCTTTCCGGGCGTAAACACGTCCAGTTCGCCATCGACTCAAAAGGCGCCGATGAGGACGCAGACGACATCTTGGAGCGAGTCGGCCTCTCCTCCGAGGACGCAGACCGTCCTGCAGGCGACTACTCGAAAGGAATGCGTCAGCGAGTTACCCTTGGAATGGCGCTGGTCGGCGATCCTGACCTGCTCATTCTGGACGAGCCCTCCTCGGGACTTGACCCGCATGGCGTCCGCGAGATGCGCGAAATCATCATCGCGGAAGCGAACCGCGGTACAGCCGTGTTCTTCTCCAGTCATATCCTCTCACAGGTCGAGGCGGTCTGCGACCGCGTCGCCATCATGAACAAGGGCGAACTCGTCACCGTGGACACCATCGCTGGGCTTCGAGAGGCGACCGGTTCAGGCGCGACGATGGAGCTCACCGTCGATTCCGTACCTGACGTGTCGTTCGCCGATATCAACGGCGTGACGAACGTTGCCATCGACGGCGACAGAATCTCCGTATCATATACGGAGTCAAGCGTGAAAGCGAAGGTCATTAACCGCGTCGAGGAGACAGGGACGACTGTCACCGACATCACGATGAAAGAGTCGTCACTCGAGGATCTTTTTGAAACCTACACCACCCACTCCGACAGTCAGCGCACCGAAACGGAGGTGCGAACATGAGCTGGGCGGTGGTCGCGCGCAAGGACTTCGAGGACGCCGCACGATCGAAGATGCTCTGGGCGATCACGGCGCTGTTCGTGTTGGCGACTGCCGGTGGGATGTACGCCGTGAGTATGGTGAACGAT
Source organism: Haladaptatus pallidirubidus (assembly GCF_020700235.1). Taxonomy (GTDB): domain Archaea; phylum Halobacteriota; class Halobacteria; order Halobacteriales; family Haladaptataceae; genus Haladaptatus; species Haladaptatus pallidirubidus. Next base: position 5,389 of record NZ_CP085303.1, read on the forward strand.
AATTACACCGCGAAACAAACGGTCGGATTCCTCAGTTCCCCAGCGACACTCATCGTCCCGCTTGCAGCGCTTGTCGTCGCGTACCTCGCTATTGCGGGTGAGCGAGAGTCGGGAAGTATCAAATTGCTACTCGGTCTGCCACACACTCGCCGCGACGTGGTTCTCGGCAAACTCATTGGTCGGTCGGCTGTCGTCGGGGTTGCAACCATTATCGCATTCGTCGCGGGTGCAATCGTTCTTCTCGTTCGGTACGGTTCGTTCCCGGTAACGGAGCTCCTCGTTCAGGGAATTGTTACGCTCCTGTTTGGACTCGTGTTCGTCGGCATCGCAATCGGTTTTTCGTCGATGACCGCCACCCGTTCGCGGGCGATGGCGGGTGCCATTGGCCTGTATTTTCTCTTCCAACTCGGCTGGAGCATAATTCCGATGGGTGCCTATTACCTGCTCGAAGGGGGTATTCCGAATCCGATGGACGGATTCCCCCCATGGTATCTCTTGCTTCAAATACTCAATCCAGCCAACGCGTACGTGGTCGTAGCGAATTTCTTGACGAACCCGGGCGGTCAGAACATGTATCAGTCCCTCGTCACTGGGGATGCACCATTCTATCTCGAAGGGTGGTTCGCGCTAGTCATCCTCTTCGTCTGGCTCCTTCTCCCAGTCTCGTTGGGCTACTTGCGGTTCCGTAGTGTCGATCTGAGCTAAAATCCTCGATTCTCTTTATCACTGGCCAAGATTTGGACGTAAGGTGACCCCGTCCGCCCCGCCGCTTCATGATTATGGTGAAGTCTGCAAACCGAACTTTCAGGATGACCGCAGCACACGTGAGCGCAGTGAGATACGGCTTAATCGCATCATAGCTCGACCAGCAGAGGTTGGAGCCGGCGCTCTCGAAAATTTGAATCGTGCGATTTCGATCGGTTCACAGGTTGTAGGCTATTCTGGTTGCACGTTTATTGATAAACATACAAAACAAGGACCGCCGTGTAGGTTCGATTTTTCACGTATCAAGCTTTGATGATGGAGAGCGAAGGTGGGATATGAGTATTTCACCCGACGCAGAAGAATTCATCAGGGATGCGAAGCTCATGGCCCACTTGGCAACCTCGATCCATGATCGTCCACATGTTGCTCCCGTCTGGTACACCTACGACGATGGAGCACTCTTCGTCCTTACTGGTGGGAAGAAGTTAGCGAATATCGAGCAGAACCCTCGAGTTGCAATCTCAATTGAGAAGAACACCGATGGAGACGCAGAGTGGATGATAACGCTGTTAGGAAGGGCAACAATACATACTGAATCTGAACGCATCAATGACGCAGCACGCAAGATATTCGTGAAATATCTGGGCTCGGATAAGGAGGCATGGCCGGAGTACTATCGCCAATCGCTCACCGATGAACCGCCAAATACACTGATCGAAATTGAGATTGCATCGGCGACCACAATGCAGTTCTAGAGGATCATCACCCCCCCTACGCAAAGTAATCGGCATAATATGCTCTTGGTCATTTCAAGTGGAGTGCCCCCCACTATGAGGGTATGGAGCAGAGATAGGGATCCTGCTGATTAGAGAGCGTAGATTGAGCGGTACAGAGACAGACATAGCAAATATTACAATCGCTTTACCATCTCAACGACCTGTTCTTCCACGCTAACACTGTTCAACGCCTTTGATGAGCGCCGTCACGTGGGTGTTCGCAGGGACAGCGATGTCTGCGGTCTCTGCCATATCGATAATTGCTCCGTTCAGCTCGTCAATCTCTGTTCGCCGTCCATGCTCAATGTCCTGCGCCATACTCACGCGGTGATCTGCGTGTGAGTCGGCCATCGACGTAATCGTTTGCTGTATTGTCGTTACGTCAATGTCGATCCCTTGGCTGCTGGCGACGCAGGCTGCTTCCCTCAGGAGTTGTGTTACAATCCTATCCAGCGAGTCGGTTGTCAACTGTGTGACTGGACAACCTGTCAGTGTCAGAACTGGTGCCGTTGCCACCACGAGGGAACCTTTCTCCCAGATAACCGACCGAGGATTGGTGACTGACTCAACATTGAATCCAGCCTCCGCAAGCGTCTCCTCAATCGTCGCGCAGGCACCTGCGTTGCCACCGCCGAACGTCGTCAGTCCGGTGGATGTCTGGGTAATGGTACCCGGTTCCTCCACAATTGCTGCTTCGTAGGTGACCCCACAAAATGCCCGGTCACGACCGACCTGATCAAGTAAATAGTCGTAATTGCGGAGACCATTCTGCAACGACAGCACCCACGTTTCTGGCCCAATACACGCTGCATGCTCGGTCAGTGCCGTTTGTGTTTGGTGCGCCCGAACGAGGACGAGTACCAAGTCAGCGGTCCCCACGTCACTGGCAGTCGTCGTTGCGTTAATACCGACCGTCAGCGGTGAATTTCCGTTTTGGTGGATCGAAATCCCCGCTGTTGAGAGAATATTGGCAGTCTGTTCCCGCCGATGGAGAAGCCACACATCGTGATTGGCGGCAGCGAGGTATCCGCCGAACAGACATCCGAGCGCACCGGCGCCGATGACCGCGATCTTCATGCAGTCTCTTTTCCGCCACTATGGAAATACGTTTGCACTACAGATTTCACAGAGATTAGTTCGGAGATCTCGGGGGCGGATGCACTTTCGCTTGACATTTTAGGACATGTTCGCTTCAGGGTACCTGTACTCCTAGTCGATGATATCGATCGAGGAACCCGACTCGCGGCAACCTCAAATAGCCATACCCTGTCACTGGCATTCTGAGCAAGCGATTTTACGATTCAAAAAGATCGATTCAACTATTACTCGTCCCGAAAGTATACGTTGATATGCTGATTCCGTTAGAGGTTCGAGCATGGAGTATTACGCTCGGACTCCTAACAATCACGCTGTTCGCGATTACAGCCATCGTTCGGACAGGGGCCCCACTTCCTGTCGTCAGTATTGCTCTATTCGTATTTGGCGTTATCGCGTATGCATCCTATCGAGCAGGCGGTCGCTATGCATTCGACCATAGACATGCCAGACCATTCGAACCCGGAGAATTACCAGAGGTTCACCGAACAGTCCTCGAAATTTGTGAAACTGCCAACCGACCCACTCCCACAATAGTCCTAATGGAGATGGATGCACCGGGTGCAGTCGTCGGCTACGACGACGGATCACCGATTGTAGCTCTCGATCCGCTCCTCCCACAAATTGTTGGTCGTGAGGGAGTAGGTGCTCTCTTTGCGCACGAACTCGGGCATCTGGGGACGGATCTTCATACTGACGCACTTCGTGCATATCTCCCACAAATTCTCGGATTTTGCGTGTTCTGGCTTCTCTTTCTCGTTGGCCGCGGGCCTGAAGTCGCCGGTATCGGATCACTCTTGTTTGGCGCACTTGCGTTCGCTGATGATAGACGGATTCACGTTGTTCGATATGTGCTCAGTCTCGGTATCGAACCACTTGCACTCGCAGTGAGTCGGTATGCAAATCGATTGGAGGAATACCGGGCGGATGCGTATGCTGCTTGCGTTGTTGACCCTGAGACGATTGCTGAGGCACTGTACCGAGTGGCTGCGGTTGCGACCGGTGAGAATATCGAGGATATTACAGGGCCGATTCCGTGGAACGAAGATCGATCGCTCCGCTTTGCGCTGTTTGCCACTCATCCATCGATCGAAAATCGTGTCGCACGATTGGGCTGTGACATTCCCCTGTGGGCTAGACCATACCACCCTCAGTCAAATAGAAAGCACCAATTAAAATATATTTCTGACCCTCGACGCCATGGAGATGGTATCAAAGATGAAGAATCTGAGGTAGAGTACTCACGATAGTACTCACAGACAGAAATGAGGGAGTCCGGCCTGTGGAAAGCGGTGGGATGGAAGAGCTACGAATTTTGATTGTTCCTATTGTCCTCCTTATTCCCATCACCAGCGATCGGTTCTGATTGTAGCAGTGCCTCAACACGTGACTCTTCAATATACGAAATAAGTTGGAGTGAGGTATTGTACTCAATGAGGCCATAGTCCGCTAGCTTTGGAAGTTGGAGATGATGAAGCTGAATCAAGAGGCGGTCTCGATCAGTGGCTTGCATTGTTTCAGATGTCACATTACAGGCAGATATGTAAATATGCTCCATGAGTGCTTCAATCGGAACAGGCTGGTCAGCATTCGCGATAAGATACCGGAGAATTTGTCGTCGTTGTGTATCAGCGAGAAGCACAAATAACCAGCACCTGATTTCCAAACTATAACAAATCGCCACCGTGCTGAATCTCATCGAGCCCGCGTTCGTCGGGATCGACCATAAGGAGAAAAGCGAGGCGAAATGTATAATCAGAATGACTACAAGCGAAGCTCTTCTAACACTGAATCCGCCCATTGGGTAGCGTATTCAGCATATTCCTCTTTATCCGGTGACGCCAAAACGAGGTCCATAACCGTCACAGGCCACGACGTCGTTTGAGATCGAGGAAGTGGATCGCACGGTTGTCGTTGTACTCGCGTTTCACCATCGAACTTCTGTCGCATCCGACGGCGGCAGTCCGAAATTGGGACATCGTTGTGAAGGTTATCGGATAAAGCTGATCGGAGCGCCGCGAATGCCTCTTGTGAATACCCCATTGATTCCGGATGCTGAAGAATGTAGGCCGAAACGGCACGATAGTGCACCGTCTCTCCGACGCCGTCTGGAAAGCTCCATTCAATCGCTTGCAACGTGTCGAAATTGTCACGACATGTTCCGGTAGGAGGAATGGAGGCACCACATTCAGGACATTCGTCATCCATCCCATTCGCCCTCCAGCACCGCATACATGAGCAGATTCATGTACATTCTTTGATGGTAGGCGGCCTCCTTCAATCTGCCTTCTTGTCGAAAGCCGAGTTTCTTCCAGAAGCGACACGAACCGATATTCTTATCGACAGCCATTTTTCCATCGGTGAATCCGGCATTCTTCGAATGCGTACGTCGTGAGCAACCGACTCGCCTCGGTACCGTATCCTTCCTCCCAAAATTCGGTGCAAGTACATTACCGATTTCCGTCAATTCATCGACGGGGGTAGCCTGATCCAATCCAATAGTTCCTGCCGGCTTTTTCCCGTTAATGTTCTATTTTCTATAGTTATGTGGGTGCCCAATCTAAACACGAGTCAATGGCACTCAATCATTAAGCTTGTCTAGACTGATAACACAATCATGCGTGAATACGTTTTTCTGCTCAAATACGATCGTGGTGTCCATCCAATTCGAGATGTATTTATCGATCACCCTACGGTTGTAGCAACAGCACTCGACATTTCTACGGCACTGGACGGCGGCTGGCGAATTGAGCACCTCTCTGGCCCGGAAGACGCTCTCAACGCAATCGAATCCGTCTATTTCAATGAACAATGTAATGACTGTCTCTATCCGACTTCGAACTGTGATACAGTGTTCGAATATCAAGTTCTTGAGCACGAACCTACTGCCCGGACGATTTACCGATTCGAAACAGACCAGAGTTATTGTCACGCTATCTCCTATCTCGCACTGAAAACGCTCGGTAACGGGTTGGTCTTCGACGCGGTTCAACGTGGACCCTTCTACGAGTGGCGGCTACTCGTCCCTACTGAGAAAAATATCGAAGTCTTTCACGAAGTACTTCGTGAAGATATTCCAGATGGCATCTCGCTCGAAGTGCGTCGGGTCAGTGCACCCGAACACTGGCTCCATACACGACGACCGCAATGGGAAACTGATCTTCCGTACAAACAGCGGGAAGCACTAGAAACGGCAATGGTAATGGGGTACTATGACTATCCGCGCGAAGCAACGCTCAAGGACATCGCCATCGAACTCGATCTTCCACTAACAACACTCCGATACCGCCTTCGTCGGGCCGAAGCGTGGGCGACTACAACCGCTCTCAAAGGGATTCCACCTAACACTATCGATACCAGCGAGATGGTTGGTTTCCCTACCAACGGAAAACGGTCGTGAGCTCCCCCACTTAACGCGCAAAATGCGTTGAGGATTGGGACTTTCTGTTTCTACAGGCGGAGCAGGCCGAGTGCCTCGGGGCTTGACCCCGAGGCGGTTCACGACGTGCGTTGCAGACACAAGCAGTACTCGGTTGGCCGAGATTTGCATTATTACAAACACGGTGCTATCGACCTTCGGCTCATACCTATAGAAATGACATCGCGATCAAACCTGCTAACATCGACCGATGAGAGGGGACGATGAGCGCTCAAAAGGATGCATTCGCAGGTGCACGTGCTATGGTTCCTATTCTTCTGGGAATTATCCCATGGGCACTCATTACTGGTGTAACTGCTGTGAATGCAGGACTGTCACCGTTGCAAGCAATTAGTATGTCGCTTATTGTCTTCTCAGGAACCGCTCAGCTCGTTATGATCGATTTAATTGGGCAAACAGCATCAGTTATAGTAATTGTTGGGACAGCGTTCATCATTCTCCTCCGATTTTTGATGTATAGTGCGTCGATCGCACCTCACTTTCGACACTTCAGCCTTTTTTGGAAGGTGATTTGCGCACATGTTCTTTCTGATGAAGGATATGTGATCTCACTTGCGGAATTCCGAGCAAGAAATCCCAAAGAGTGCAATCAAAAGTGGTTCTATCTCGGAAGTTCAGTCACGCTCTGGGCTACATGGCAAATAGGAACGATTATTGGGGTTATCGTTGGTGTACAGATTCCCGCTGGTCTCTCACTGGATTTCGTGATTCCACTTACGTTCACGGCTCTATTGTTCTCATTTCTTGATGACCAGCCAGCGATACTCACAGCAATTGTCGCTGGTGGAGTTGGAATCACTACGAGTGTTATCCCAAACAATCTTGGGCTAGTGATCGCCACATTTGTTGGTGTTACTACTGGTGTCTTTGTCGAATACCGACAAGGGGTATTCCCGACCATGAGTGATCCAAAGGCTGAGCTGGATAGTGAGGTTGATTCTGTCGATGAGAGAGAGAGTCTATGACGACAGAATATAGTTCAACTACAATTTGGATGGTGTTCTTTGCCACTGGAATCGGAGCATTCGTGCTCCGGTCGTCGTTTATTTTCCTCATTGGAAAGTTGGATGACATCCCTCCATGGGTCGAGGGTGCATTGCGGTTTGTTCCACCAGCTGTATTAGCCGCTATCGTTATCCCAGCAGTGTTATTACTTTCTCTGGAGCCATCACTCAGGTTGGTATTCGAGACTGAGAAACTGCTTGCATTAGCGCTTGCAGGGGTCGTTGCATGGCAAACCGATAACTTTCTCGCAACTATTGGGATTGGGATGGTTATACTGTGGGGATTCCAAACTATAATGTGAATTATGTATATTTGGTATTTGATTTGATATACACCAAATAAGAGTAAGTACCCTGACTAAGAACAGTTTTGAGAGCAAAATACTGTGTCTACAAAACAGGGTACGATAGGACGGAGCGGTTGACGTAGTGTGAACCGCATCGAGGTCAAGCCCCGGGGCACTCGGCCTGCCTGTAGACTCGTGCAGACCATTGTCTCTTCGGTCACGTCGTCGAGTGAGTAACAGTGTTTTCGTGCATTCACAAATGAAATGTGTGAGTTAACCAGCTCTTCGTCTTCAAGTCCGTTTAATGCGGAGAGAACCGAGCGTAGTGGAAGATCCGTGGCAAGCCCGATTGGATAGTTACGTCTCGATTAGTTCGATGAGGTTTCCATCGGGATCCCGGAAGAACAGGATCCGCGAGCCGCTTTCTGTTGTTTGTGGTTTACTCAGCGTTTCAACATCCCTTGGAAGAGTCTCGAAAAATGTGTCAATGTCGTCGACTTCCAGACCAAGATGCTTCGCTCCTGGCTCGTTGATCGTACTTTCTGTCCTCTTTTCTCCTGCTGGCTCATATTCTATTAGTTCGATTCGTGCGCCTCCAGTGCCTAAATGCACAAATCTCCCAGTTGCTCCCTCGACATCAACGGCTGTTGAGAACGACGTTCCAGAGACGGTAAATTGGTCAAGAACGGTTAGATCGAGGACATTACAATAGAACTCCACAGCACGGTCGAGCTCTGTCACAGTCAGACCAATGTGATGTGTCCTTAAATTTGCCATATATTGATATCAGGTAGAACACGGGTAAAACCGCTTCGGCCAGATGCTAAGTGGATAATTGTTACGATGTTGAAACTACATATCGGTGGCGATATCAATTAAGGTCGTTAGAGTCGTGGCCATCAAACTCATCATCGGGTTTCGTCTGTGTCCGAAGCGAAGGCCTTAACGTCGCGTTTTCGACAGCAGCCATATGCTTGCAGAAAGCGATGCACTGGATGTGGTACGGACACGTGTAAGGGATTGCATCGATTGCAAGCTACGGTGAGAAAATACTTTTGAAGTCAGCTCTCGGCTAAATAAGGGCGTATTCACTGAATACAGGTGCTAAGTCCTCTTTCTCAAAGAGCGAGCAACGCGAGCGAGCAGGGTAGGGTAGTTCACGTTCGCCGGAACTTTCGCCCCCCGGATGAGCAGGAGACGCGGTTTATGACGGCGACGTCAGCGACCGCTGATAGGAGTCACTCATCGTTTTCCTTCTCAAGGACACGGGCGTAGAGTCCTTCATTTTCCCATATTTTGAGCATTGCCCCGTCGATTTCAAGCACAACGGAATGGATTGTGTCCGGTCGGTGGGTGAACAGATTGTCGAGGGCATCGGGGTCGACGTAATCATAGAGTCTGAATTCTGGCGAGCTCAGATCAGTGCCGTCGTGATCGGCCAGTGCCTTGAGTGCGATTTTACATGCTTTGACGTTGCCCTGACCGCCTGCTACCCCGGGACTGTCGTCCGAATTTGAAGGTTTCATGCTTTTTCACTGGGTCCCAACTCAAGCGATACGACTCTGTAAGCAATAATAAAAACACTGGCTAAAATGATGACTGTCGTGAATACCAGATTCCATCGATATAGATTATGATCTAGATCCCGGACATAATAATTTGTATCTTAAGAGTAGTCACCAACCACAATCGCAATCAGGACAATAGCTTGTGCGGCACTGATGTCACCGTTTGTGGTGGGGACGACGAGATATAATTACTACCCGTCACCCTCCTCAACACGGAGCGACCCACCGCACTTGCTATATCTGTACCGTTCGGGATTGCGAACGATCTTCGAGCGCCGATACCGGACAATCCGACCGCTGCAATCCTCGCACAGCAGCTACGTTGGCGCAGTGAATCATTCAATGCAGTGTCTGTGACATCCAGAAAAAGCTGTACTAATCAACTGGCTGCAGGAACATCACATTCACACGGCCAACAGCGTCAAAATCACGCAACTGATAAACAAGTTCTCGAATCCGGTGAGTTGACCCACCACAGAATACTGTCTCCAAACACCATTCACCGTGATGAAGGTGTTGTGTTGTATGGATAACATCCTCAAACTCATGTTGCAATGTATGCAATTCCCCAATCACGAGCGTGTGTTCATAATCGAACGCAATTGCGGCAATGGCTTCACCTTCGATCGTTTCTAACTGGGTATGTCGTTCGATATATTCCTGAATGGCTTCCCGAGCAGCTCGAGAGCGCGATTCTAGTCCTTCTGCTTGCCAGGTATCGTCAAATGCGTCGAGTATTTCTTGAGGGATATTGAGGCTGGTTCGCATACTGCTAGCGAGGTGACCGTCTTATTTATTCACTCGTTATTACGATTTCTCCGAATTGATCATAACAACTGCTAAACACGCCACCTGCTACTGATTCAATTATAATGGCCCCAACTGACGCGATTGGCCTCTTCGCTGGTGCAATTGCTCTCGGAGCAGTGCACGGGATAGAACCAGGACACGGGTGGCCGATTGCAGCCTCCTATGCACTGGATAAGGCGAATAAGTGGGTTTATGGATTTGCAGCGAGTTTTATCCTGGGTGTCGGCCATCTCATTAGTAGTATTGCGATGGTTGGCGTGTTTTTCTTCGCAAAATCGTATTTCGAGTTGGCAGAGGTGAACCAGCCAATTCAGGTCGATGTGTTCTCTCAGACCCTTGTCTTGGGTGGGCCAGTAAGTCTCGTCGCTGGGGTATTCTTGATCCTGCTTGGCATTCGCGAGTATACGCACGGGGGACACTCACATGTTGATCACGAACACAGCCATGCCGATCACGATCATTCACAGGGCTATACTCACGGCCACCACGTCCATGAGGAACATCACGGTCACTCTGACCACTCACATACCCATGATGAGGGGCATACCCATTCCAAGCATGAGCACAGCCACTTTGACGATGCGGGAATTCTTGTTCGAGTACGAGGATATCTCCCGTTCGTAGGTGAGCATTCGCATTCACATTCTCATTCGCAGGAGTCAGTCGATCGAAGCCTATTCGGAATCGCGTGGTTTGCATTTCTTCTTGGGTTTGCTCACGAAGAGGAGTTTGAAATCATTGCACTCTGTGCGGGGTCGAACTACTGCCTTGAGCTTATGAGCGTGTATGCAATCACTGTTATTGTTGGAATTGTTGGACTGACGCTCCTGCTCATCGCCGGGTATCATTATTTTGAGGAGAAAGTCGAGCAGTACACACCTTACCTGCCAGCCTTTTCCGCCGCTGTTCTCATCATCATGGGCATCGGATTCATTGCGCATCTCTTCTGACCACCAGCCCACTCTAAGTATGCAGGAGTCACAAAGTAGGACTCTACGACGTACGCGGTTACACCCACGCTTAATCGAACGAATTGTAACCAAAGCGTATCCTGGCGGGTTGCTCGAATTTGAGGACGTGTTCTAGTTTTCAAATCAGATCAATGTCTCGGTGAACATCTATGACTTAGCATACTTCTCTTTGTATTTCTCCTATATGAATAAATGCTGACCATCTTCAAATTATTTTCAATATTTTATTAATTATCCACTTATTTTGCCTATAGATGTAATTCGAAACGTTAAAAATGGGCATTCATCAATAAGGAGTACTCTGGAATGTCGAATTCGCTCCGCAATCAAATTCAAGTTCTCTATGAGACTTCTCCATCACAGTATGGAATGCTACGGTCATACGCTGAAGAACTCGAAGCACTTCTAACTGGATCTTCGCATAATTACCCGACAGTCAAACAATTATTAGCATCATCTGATACGCCAGCCATTCCACCACAAGTAGTGGGAAATCTCCTTACACTTTGTGACCAATTCGGTATTCTTGTAACCCACAGCAAGCGAAATACGAGCAATCGATATGATCTCACCCAGTTCAACCAGAAGCGAATGCAGAAGTTAATTCATCTGCTGGATCAGGAGCCCTTCGACTGAACTCCTTGTCGATCTTGCATTCGCGCTCAAAATGGGCAATCTGTGACACCATCGCAGACGCAGTTTCACCACATTGCGAGCTGCTCCCTACCACGCTCGTGTACTCCCTTGTTTGGAGTAAACTTATGCGATAACGAGGCGTACTATAGCCTATGTCCGATGTGACAATTGTCGGTGGCGGTCCAGCTGGACTCAGTGCAGCACTCTTCACGGCAAAGAATGGACTTGAGACTACTGTGTTCGATACCGATAAGACGTGGATGCACAAAGCACACCTTTTCAACTACCTGGGGATCGAGAGTATCGATGGAACTGAGTACATGGAGAAGGCACGTGACCAAGCTGACGAGTATGATGTGACCCAACACATGAACACAGCAGTAACGGGCATCGAAACAGACAATGATGGGTTCCAGATCACAACTGACGACGGAGAGCATCACACAACGTACGTTGTCTTAGCGACCGGAACAAATCGTGATATAGCCGAGCAACTCGGTTGTGAGCTTACTGATTCGGGGACAGTCTCGGTGAATTTGAGTATGGAGACTAGTATCAATGACGCTTACGCAACTGGTGCAATGGTTCGTGACCAGGAATGGCAAGCAGTCATCTCCGCTGGTGATGGTGGTGCAGCAGCACTCGACATTTTGAGCAAAGAGAAGGGAGAACACTTCCACGACTTCGATACGCCGGCAGACGCAGAATAAGTGAGCAATATCGGAGGTTACAGTGCCTATTTCACGTCAGATTTATGGATGATATGCCGTTTCGGTGGCCAACTTTCTTGTTTTAGTTGTTGAAATCCAATCAAACATAGGGCTTGACCAAGAAACAGCATGCCCAATAAATCAGTTGGCACGTTATACTTTGTCTGCATATGAGTAACAGACATTGCTATGAATATACTACCAATTATAATCCAGGCACCTTTTTTCAGCATTGGTCCGGAAGATATAAATTCAGTAAATCGAATCGCATTTGAGCGAACAACTGAATCCTCCCAGTCCTGTTGATCAACATTTTGGGCTGGCATACCATCTTTGCTAGAGGATAGCACAATATATGTATTCCCTTGATCATTCATTTGATAATATTTTTGTACTAATTATTTCCTTCGCCAAATTAGTTGATACAGAAGACCATTTTGACATCCTCTCCGCGCTAAAGCGCGAGGATTCCTCCGTTGGGGGTTCGGCTACCGACCCACGGGGGCAACTTGCGGGTTCGTGCGCACTTCTTTGGGACTGTCGTGAGGGTGTGGTTTCCCCTGTTGACTGTGCGTGAAGACAAGTCAAAAGGAACTGCCGAACGAACCACCGTTTCAGCCCTTTTTTATTCGGGACATACCAAGTGACGGCTTGAGACCCGAGGAAACGCGCAACCTGAATATCCACTTCGTGGATTCCCGCATCTTTAGGCGCGGGAGGATGTAACCACCCATGGAAAGCCGCTTGTTATTCCAATATCTATGAGTACGGACCCCAATGCGACTGTCGCTTGGAGCAGTAATGTGTCACCCACCTCGAAGCAAGACCTCAATCTCAAGAGTTTCTTTGGACGCTCCTCCGGAGAAACGTATCAGCTTCACTTCGCCGAGGAAGGTGAATTCGTTATCATTCAGCCGTAAGAAGAACTGCAGCCTCAGCAGTAAGACGGATGACGGCGCTGTATCCCCGCCATAAACGACGGGGTTTTAACGCCTCCCATTCAGATAATTTCGGTACACTCTTGTGACGTCACTGTCTTCAAATGTGACGCATGGCACGCATTGTAGAATTATCACATCAGACCGGGATATACCGCCCTAATAGCACCTCCCAACACCGATCCATTAGAAGTGATTGCTGATGGTTCTTGCATCGCTTCTCCAGTGGATCGTTAATCAATTCCCGGGTTCGGAAGGCCAATTTTTCCTATCTCTTATTGTTGGTATTGGCCTCATCCTTTCTGAATGGACACTTTGGAAACTCTCGCGGGTTGCAAAGCGTGACTATCCATCTCGCGTGGTAAATGTTGGTCTGCTCGTTGCCAGCTTGATCCTCATTGGGTTGAGTGGTAGTCTCTTAGTCGTTATCTGGGACCAGACGCAACAAGCAGTAGAGAGTGCAAAAGCACTTAGTGCAGTCAGAAGGATCAGTTTCCAGCTCGTGCTGACACTTGGCGTGTGTGCAGCAGCGTATGTGAGTGCTGGAATGGCTGATCGGGTCATTGACCGACTCTTGCAACAGACCAAAGAGATCACACGCCACCAGGGAAAGGTCGTCTCGCGATTGTCTATTATCGGAGTCTATGTTGTTGGTCTTCTCGCTATATTGAGTGTTTGGAAAATAAACCTCCAAGGATTATTTGTAGGTGCTGGACTGCTTGGCGCCGTAATTGGGTTGGCAGCGAATGAAACGCTTGGTTCGCTTCTTGCGGGCTTTCAACTCATGTTCTCTCGACCGTTCGAGATCGGAGATTGGGTCCAAATTGATGAGCATGAAGGGATCGTGACTGACATCACGATTTTCACGACTCGTATCGAGACGTTTGAAGGAAAATACATCATGCTCCCAAATGACGTCGTAAGTAGTAACACAATCATCAATATCGGGCGGAAGGGACGACTTCGACTCGGTGTTGAGGTAGGGGTGGACTATGAAGCCGACCCCGATCATGCAATGGCTGTTGCAAAAGAAGCCATGAAAGACATCGACAAAATTTTGACAGTGCCTAGTCCCGACGTCGTTTTAAAGCAATTAGGTGATTCTGCAGTACTCCTCGAGCTGCGGTTCTGGATTGAGAAACCAAGCAGCCGACGGAAGTGGCGTGCAGTGACAGCTGTTGTCCGAGCAGTGAAACTCGCCTACGATCGCGAAGGAATCAAAATCCCATATCCACAGCAAGAAGTATCTGCCCGCGAGGAGACTGGTGGATTTCGGGTGGTCGATGGCGAATCAACTGTTACACTCCCCGAACAAGATTGAGGGTTAAGAGCAATGACGTCCTCGCCCGCCGTAAACAGTTGCATTTCCTTGCTGTTTAAAGATAGACAAATACTGTCCCATTGTTGAGTTTGCGCAGACATCCTCAATCTAGGAGAGAGGTATCTGATGACAAATACACTATTGTCCAACAAAGTGCTCTCTGACAACTCCATAACGGTGGGAACGCTTACTGTTGCACGTGTTACTGAGGAGATAGTTTAAGTCATAAAATCTTCCCTTCGGAGAAGGCGACAGAATTAAGGCGGTTATAATTCTTTTATTATATATGCCGCGTATCGATTGGAAGCAGTATATACTACTTCATAAAGAGCAGCTTCTCGTTCTTTTTGCTGCCTTGCAGGTTGTTGCTGCAATGTTCGTCGTTCCAGTAGCAGCAGAGTCACCGTCAGAAGATAGAAATAGTACATGCGATTTGATCAAACTATTAGATTGGATTGTGACGGAAGATACTCTACGAATAGTCTCAATTTCGAGTTCAAGAAATACGACAGTCAATGAGTCTTCTCGAGATGAAGATGGACTTTCGATCGACGAAGAACAACAGCTTGGAACGGATCCAAATAGTGTCGACACGGACTGTGATGGCATTACGGATTATGAAGAGACAAATGGTGGCCAGCCAGTTGATACGGATCAAGATGGGACCATCGATGCCCTTGATAGCGATTCAGATAATGATGGTAGATCGGATACAGTAGAACGCGCTAACGGAACTAACCCACTGGAGAAAGATAGCTCTTCAGATACCATAACAGATCCAAATAATACTAGTAGACCTGATTCCCCTGAGGCTCCTTCTAACGGTTCGAACACGGGCAAGGACGACAATCATACCAGCTCTTCTGGCGAGCACGGCGGTTCTACACCTACCACCAACGAAAATCCTACAAATACACCCACTACTACGTCGGTTACTGATAGTTCTGAGACTACACGTACGTCTGTCGAGACAACTGAAACGAGTGCTCACTCTACGACTGGAACAACTAGCTCCACTTCTACTGAAACTAGCAAAGTAACAGCAAAACGCACCAGTTCACAGGACGTCCCTGGATCAGACACGCTTCCTGATATCAATTCACCATTCATCGCACTCATTGGATTGCTCTGTGTGCTTAGCGGTTTGGTAGCTATTACTCGTCGTAGAAACTGAGTATTAATTATCTGAGCACAGGCGCTAAAACCCCGTTGTTTACGGCGGGGAGGTTGTCATGCCTCGATGAATTTCGAAAACCAGGTTTCCAGAAGACCGATCAAAACACTAGTAAACCCAGTGCCATCGCTCCAGAAGGCGACTTCGTTCTGGATCCCGTTTTGCTGGGCAGGGACAAGGACGCTCATAAGGACAACATCTGAATCGATCGCCAGAACCCGGCCACTCCGATCGTCAGTATCATCTTCTGGCGTGATCGAGGTGTGATGCGCTTCAAGACTTCGGTCTTCAAAAAGCTCACAAACAGATGGGTTTTCACTCGTAATGAGAATGTCAACATCTGCAGCTTTCGCGCTTACAAACGCGTCAATCACATTCTCAGTCACCATTGATGGATCGCGAGCGGCAAAAATAACTCGCTGATTCGCGTTGCTAATGAGTTGGGCGACACGATCGCTGATCGTCTTCTGACCTTTGATCGTCCAAATGTCTTCCTGAGTTTCAGTTTCATCGATCGGCTGTTGTTGCAGGGAACTAAGTGCATTAAACGCACGATCTTGCTCGCGTTCGAGTTGGGCCTGTAAATGTGCACGTGCCTCATCAAGTCCAACCGCCCGGAACTGCTGTGGGCTGGATTGCTGAACATCCACGAGCCCCAATTCTTCCAATCCCTCAGCAGCACCATAGACTTGTGAGCGAGGCACATCACTATTATTCGCGATTTCACTTGCGGTCGCCTTTTCGATCGGCTGCAAGGCACAGAAGACCAATGCCTCATACTTTGAGAGTCCGAGCTGCTGGAGTGCGGCAGCCGCATCAGCCCGAGTTGCCTTAGTCATTTGTTGTACCTACATCATCGATGGTGGATTTATCTGCCGATTCAGAAGTCGTTGTCCCACCAGGACCCAAATACCGTGTCCAGAGGGCAAGGAGACTGGGAAGCACAAAGACACTCGCAAGGAACGAGTAGATGATTGTGAGCCCCGTAATGATGCCAAACTGCTGGAGCGGTGGGAGGATGGCGAACACAAGGACACCAAAGCCACCCACAGTTGTCGCCGCACTCCCGAGGAGTGCCCCACCAGTTCCAGTCACACTTTGACGCATCGCAATCCACACGGACGCTTGCTCGTCGAGCTCGTGGATGTAGCGCTCACTGAGGTGAATACTGTAGGCAATGCCCAGTCCCACCGTCAAACTGGTAATTAGTCCAGTAATCACGTTGAACGGAATCCCAAGGATATACATCGTGCCAAGGATCCAGGACACACTGAATGCCACTGGGAGCAGCGTAATGAACCCAAGCGTCGCACTCCCGTGCAAGAAGTAGTACGTGAGCATTAGGAAGATAAACGTTGCACCAAGCGTGATTAGGAGACTCTCGATAACGGAGTTGAGCAGCTGATCCTGGACGATTTTGAAGACGATCGGTTGACCAGTTGCGACCGCGCTAAGACTATTGTTCTGTTCGATAGTCCCTGCAACGGCTTTCATCTGCTTGCTAACCGCATCATCGCTTGCACCTCCTTTGACCGAGATCGTCATACGGATGGCTTTGTACTGTCCCTCGTCTGTTCGGTAGAGAACACCTTTCGCTTGGTCTGGTGCAACCGTGTATAGTTTGTCATAGACCGCTTTCAGATTGCGATCGGGGACGCCATCGCCGTTGGAATCTGCATTTTCAAACGTTGTTTTGAATGAGTCATTCTCCTTTGCGACCGACTGCATGACCGAAAGCGGACTATCGATATCCGGCTCATCACTCGACAAGATGACTGTCGAGTCTTTCTTCGCCGCTTCGCTCTCTGTTTTTTCTATTGTTTCGAGTGTAGTTGACTGTGTTATATCCCCACGTATCAGTATTTCTGCATTGGAATCCTGACGCAGGAAATTGTTATTCACGTACTCCAGCGAGGATTTCATTGTATACTCACCAGGAGCGAAGGGCTCTGGTAACTCGGTCATGAGACCGGACGGATCGCTTGCCAGGAAATCCTCTTGAGAGAAGCTTGTGTCGACCTGAGATGCACCAACTCCGCCGAGCAAGGTGAGTATCACAGCGATGGCAAGGACGATACGTGGCGCCTTGCGGGCTGCCGTTGCACCGCTAGCAAGTACTGCGCCAAGCCGTCCACCACCAGTTCCAAAGGCCCGCTTTTGCCGATCCCAACCACGAGTTTCTAAGAGTGAATCGAGCTCGGTCTTGATAGCCGGAATCAGCACGCCGAAGATGATCAGTGCAGCCGTAATCCCGACCGAGCTGACGATACCGAACTGCCGAATGGGGGGTACGTCACTAACAAGATTCGAGAGGAACCCGATCACCGCAGTAACCGTCACGAGAATCAACGCGATACCAAGACTCGATAGTGTGACTTTCATCGACGTTTCGACGCCCTCGGTGCGATTCCGCTCTTCGCGGTGACGCATAAAGACGTGAATCGCATAGTCAATTGAGAGCCCGATGAGCAATACCGGGACTGCGATGAAAATCTGATTGAAGTTGATGTCAGCCCAGCCCATGAACCCGAACGTCCACATAAGGACCAGGGCAATACCGAAGAGTCCTAAAATAATATCGAGAAGATCCCGATAGGCGAATATCAGCACACCAAGAACGAAGATAATCGCCAGGGGCCCGACGATAAGGACACTGTCACTCATCGAGCGTTGGGTTTCATCTGCGATGATACCGCTTCCGAAGACAAGTACGCTCGATTGCTTTGTATCAATATTTTTGTGTGCGATCGTCTGCATGGCCTTCTGCGAGTTCATGATTCGATCGCTCGCCGTCTGACTACTGGTAGCGTCTCCTTTCGTCTGTTGGGCGACGATGATCATCGTCGCATTCGCATCCGTGCTCCCAGCTTCATAGCTGGTTGGCATGAATGAAAATGCACCATTCCCATCAGCACTGGAACCATCCTGGCTAGCGTTTTCGCCGAGAACTGTCGTGGTTGCATTGTCGATTTCCGACTGATTGTGTGACTCCAGAATCGACAGTTGTTCAGAAAGTGTAAAATTAGTCCCATTCTGAAGAGTTTGCTGGCTGTTCTCTAGCTCCTCACCATCCTCTTTGAGCGTTTCTTGTGCGTTTTCGAATTCCTCAAATTGTTTTTGAAGCTGTTTGCCCTCTTCTTCGAGCTGTTCGGAATCGTTCTCCAATTCCTTCTGTGCCGCTTGTAGTTCTTCAGAATCCGCTTGGAGCTGCTGTGAATCTTTCTTGAGTTGTTCGCCACGCTCTTTGAGCTGTTGAGAATCTGCTTCGAGATTAGCCTGTTTTTTCTGCAGTTCCTTTTTGTCCTGTTGGAGCTCGCCAAAGGCTTCCTGTAGTTCTTTTCCTTCTTGTTTCAGTTCTGCAGATTGCTCTTTGAGCTCAGCCTGGTCTGCTTGCAGTTGTTTACCCTTCTCATTGAGTTGCTCGGATTGCTTTTTGAGTTCCGCCTGGTCTGATTTGAGGTCGGCTGCCTCCTGTTCGAGCTGTTGAGCATCTTCGATGAGTTCTTGTCGATCCTGTTGGAGAGCAGCTGATTCATTCTTGAGCTGAGCTTGGTCAGCTTCTAATTGAGATTGTTCCTCGCGAAGGGAAGCAAGCTGTTGCTGGTATTCCGTATCGTTGAGGGTTCCATTTTGATAGGCTTCCTCGATTGCCGCTTGCCGTCCTTGCAACTCTTGGCCTCGTGCGACCAATTCTTGCTGTGTCTGGTTCAGTTCGTCGGCACGCTCTTCCAACTCTACTCTGCGTTGTTTGAGTTCAGTCTGGCTTTGATTGAGTTCTTGTGCGCGCTGTTGGAGTTCTTGGCCACGTTCCTGAAGCTCTGCTTTGCTCTCGTTGAGCTGTTGGGCTTGTTCTTGGAGCTGCTGACCCTTTGTTTGCAGCTGTGCTTTGCTCTCGTTGAGATCATCAGATCGCTGCTGGAGCTGTTGTGCACGCTGTTGGAGATCTTCACCTGCTGCTTCGAGTTTCTCACCGCGCTGTTGGAGCTCCTGCTTACTCTCGTTGAGTTCGTCAGACCGTTGTTGGATCTTCTCGCTACGCGCGTTCAACTCGTTACCGCGTTCTTCCAGGCGTTCGCCCCGTTGCTGGAGTTCTTTCTTGCTCTCATTGAGTTGTTCAGACCGATTCTGAAGTTGCTTGCCCCATTCTGTGATGTTTTCTCGCCGTTGCTGGAGATCGTTACCTCTCGATTTGAGTTCTTCGGCTTTATCTAGCTGGAAGACCGTTGTTGCGAGAATATTCGCGATACCAACTGTTGGTGACTCATCTGTGAGCGTTTCGTTGATTGTACTGTTATTCCTCAGTTTTTGTTGTAACTTGATCTGATTTTGGAGGGATGTTTTAGAAAGTGTATTGTTATCTCGAACGATTACTTGGACACTTGTTGTGTTGTTTGAATATGTTGAAAAATTTTCATTAATATAATTCTGGGCCTTCGCTGCTTGACTACTTTCGCTTTGAAACGAATCCAGAGAAGATGATTGTCCAACCATCGATGCACCCGATCCGAGAATCAACGAAAAGATAAGCAGCACTACGATGAGTAGGCGACTGTGTTTGATGATTCCCGCACCCAGGCGCTCAGAGAACGACATCTCTGACACCTCTGTTAAGCCATACCAATTGTGTTTGTAGTAGACTACTCACGATTATGTTGTTATTTGACTACTCACAGCCATCCAGATATACTTTCCGATACTTGCATGCCTAACCTTCCCGTCAGATGTGGACAAATATCTATTGAATCAAACACACTAAAAACAGCAAAAGGAATGAAGAACAGAGAATTATTATCTATTAACATGATATCTTGATAGGGCAATGAGTAAGCTAGTGCTTTCCCTCACACCAGAGTAGCAGCCCAACGAGGGAAAGAGTAATACAGATGATATATTGGCGGAGAAGATCCATTATATGACATTGAAAGAATAAGTCCACACTTATTACAAACTATCTTTAATCAGCGAGAGAATCCCGCCGTTTACGGCGGGCGAGGACGTCACCGATAATACTGACTTTGAACTTCGATCTCATTTTTTGCGTACTCTAACGTTTTCAGCATTTTACTAACGTACGACGATTGAAACCTGGTCCGTGGGCCAGTAATTCCTATTGAAGAAACGACATTCTGGTCACTATCGAAAATTGGAACTGCAACCCCCCTTACGCCGCGTAAATGTTCTTCATCGTCAGTTGCATACCCTTGTTGGCGAATTAGTTCGAGCTCATCTTCGAGTTCATTACGATTTGTAAGAGTCCGTTTAGTTCCACGCGGAAGGCCATGTTGATCAATGATCTCTGACCGCCTCGCACTGGATAGATGGGCGAGGATAGCTTTTCCAAGAGATGTCCAATGCATATATGTATGATTGCCAATGGGAATGTCATCGCCAGCAGCCATTTCACCCGCACTGCGATACAAGATGATTCGATATCCCCTTTCCTCAACTGCAACACCGACTATTTCACCTGTTGTTGAAGCTAACTCATTGACTTTGCTCTTGAGCAATTGTACAGACTCATAGTGTTGTCTGATGATACCACCATCTTCTAAGAATTGAAGTGACCGTTGGTACGTCGTACCCGTTTTTACTAAATATCCCTGTTGGAGCAGCGTGTTCAGATGAGTAAATACAGTACTTGTAGACATATCGAACTTTTCAGAGATTTCCGAAACACCCACAGGTTCTGTTTCACTAAGGACGTTGAGAATATCGAATGTGGTTTCAACAGCACCAATGGTCTTTCGTTTGTGAGTGTCTGCCATATCTCCGTATAGCGTCGGTGTTAGTAAAAAGCTATCCTACTCTTTAGAAACTATTTTCGACGCTATCGAAAATACGCTATCCGATAGAAACCAGGATACAATGGACATTCTGTTTCGTTTATCTACGAATAACAGATGTGATGACTTCCGATTATGGTGGTTTCAGGGACTCTCCAAAAGAAACTAGAGCTTTTGAGAAAGAATTCGGTTAGAGAGGAAAGCCAGATTAATACACACATTAATAATCGCAATTAAGATCGGATTTCTACCTTGTCGAAAGTAGAAATCCGGATAATTAGCAAGTCTTTTCAAGCAACCCATCGCCCCCACTTGATTTTGAAAATTTGTATCTAATCCCGTCTTTTACCATTATCGAAACTATATTTAGCAGATTTCTTTGGAAATAGTATTATTTTAGCAGATAAATTTATAATGGTTCGATTTATGTGGGTAGTTATGGCATACCCACATGCCCCGTTAGTAGCGTTCGTAGTTGGTTTAGCAGCAACCGTACTACTCCTTGTTCGATTCAAATTGCCCGCTTTCATCGGACTTGTAATTTCAACATTTCTTGTTGGACTGGTAGCGCCCGGTGTACCACTCACAGATGTTGCAGGAGAAACTGCTACTGCGTTTGGTGACACACTCGCTAGTGTAGGTATCCCTATTCTGATGGCTGCAGTGATAGGAAAAACGATGTTGGAAAGTGGTGCTGCAGAACGTATTATTCGTGCTTTTACCTCGGTTACCGGTGAGAGCAATGGAGAATATGCGTTATTCGGGAGTGGATTCGTATTAGCAATTCCTGTCTTCTTCGGAAACGTATTCTATCTACTTGCACCCCTTGCACGATCAATGCGTGCTCGTGTTGGACACAGTTATTCTTTATTTATTGTCGCGATTTGTGCTGCTGCTGCGACTACACACGTCTTCGTTCCACCAACCCCTGGTCCTCTAGCAGTTGCAGGTGAAATAAATGCAAACCTGGGGATGACAATCCTTATCGGATTATTAATTGGGATCCCGACAGCAATACTCTCTGGACTCGTTTATGGCAAGTTCATTTCCAATAGAATGAATATACCGCTTCGAGATACGATGGGAACGACAACTGAAGAACTAAGGATTATCTCACAGAAATCAACTTCAAAATTACCCGGTGTTCTAGAGTCTGCCCTGCCTATCCTACTCGCTATTGTACTGGTTGGAACTCAAACGATCACCGACACGTTTTTTCCATCCAATGCCTGGTTTGTTCCAGTGGTTTCTTTCGTAGGGGATCCAAATTTCGCACTGACCATTGCCGCGTTGGCCTCCGCTCTCACGTTTTATCGGATTAATTCACAGGATATTGAGACGTGGGCAGACGAACTCACGGAGGCACTTAAAGAGGGTGGGAATATCGCCGCAATTGTCGGTGCGGGTGGTGCATTCGGTGGAATGCTTGCCGCGGCTGGCGTCGGTGGTTACATATCGAATACGCTGCAGGGAATTGGGCTTGGACTTCTCGTTACTGCCTGGATTATTGCGGCTGCAGTTCGCATAGCCCAAGGTTCTGCAACCGTCGCTATGCTGACCACCGCTGGAATCGTTGCACCTTTAGTTGGGCAATTAACGGTTAATCCAGCATATCTCGTTATGGCGATCGGTGCCGGAGGGAACATTTTCTCGTGGTATAACGACGGCGGATTCTGGATTATTACCGAAATCGGCGGATTGACCCAAACAGAGGCATTGAAAACGTGGACCGTTGTCACCACATTGATCGCCATATTCGGTCTTGTGTTTACCCTTACGTTCTCAACGGTGATGCCTCTCACATGATCTGGCCCCATTCAGCATTGGTAGGAGCTGGTAACGCGATAACCAGTAGTCGTTCTGCCTGTAGAACTGAATCGAACCAACAAACAACACAAACCAAACAAAAATGAAAATAACAGACATCGAAGCGTTCGCAGTCAACATTCCGCTTGTTCCGTTTGACGAAGGTGGCATTGGACCGTATGTAACTAACCATAACTCCCTAACGAGCATGGACCGCGTCCTTGTTCGTGTTGATACAGACGAAGGTGTCTCTGGCTGGGGAGAAGTACGGGTATTCCTTACCCCAGAAGCGACCGTGTCGATCATCGAAGATGGTATTCGTCCCCTTGTTACTGGTCAATCACCATTTGAGTTAGAAAAACTCCGACGGCAGGTGTTCATCGAATATGCCAACGCCGATTTATTCTTTGCACCAGTCGAAGTTGCATGTTGGGATATTGTCGGCAAGGCACTTGATAAACCGCTCTACGAACTCCTTGGTGGTTGGACGACACCCAGCCAAACGGATATGAAACATCGAGCTCATCAAGATGATTATACAGATATTCATGAAGTTGAAGTCGCGTACTGTCTTGGTATCTGTTCCCCCGATCAATCCCGACAACGGGCTGCCGAGGTGCTCGACAAGGGATATTCTGTATTAAAGACAAAAGCCGGTCGTGACTGGAAAGAAGATATAGCTCGCATCAAAGCGATGCACGAAGAAACCGATGGTGAACTAGAGTTCCGTCTCGATCCTAATCAGGGTTGGACGATCGACCAAGCAATACGTGTTGGCTCTAAATTGGCAGACGCTGGCATCTACTTGCAGTATATGGAGCAACCAATTCGAGTTGATGCCCACAAATCATTGGCTAGCCTCAAAAATCAAACTGGGCAGCCGATCGGCCCAAATGAAGATACGTATATTCCACATAATCTCCGTCGACTTATCGAGGTAGGAGCCATTGACATCGCGGTATTGGATCTAACGCCTGCAGGCGGAATTACCGGATTACGCCAACAAGCAGCCATTGCAGAGGATGCAGGGATACCAATTGCCCATCATTGCGCATTTGATCTCGGAATCAGAACGGCAGCAATTCTCCATTCAGTACATGGTATTCCAGGGTTTTCGCTACCTCCAGATTCAGTCTACTATGGCTGGGAATCCGATGTAATTCGTGATCCCTTTGAGATCAAAGACGGGATGTTAACCGTACCGCAAGAGGCCGGTCTCGGTATCGAAGTCGATTACGACAGTGTCGAGGAGTACCGCATAGCATGATGTTTGAACCCACTCGCCTAAATAAAAAAGTCTCACTTGGTGCACAGTCTGCAAACTCAGTTGCCGATACGGCCGATAAGGATGGGTCAATACTCGCCCTACCAGTAGGGAGTATCGAGCAACATGGGGAACATCTCCCAGTTATGACTGATACTCTATTAGCAAATAGTGTAACGACAAAGAGTGCCGAACGTGTCGCGAGTAAGATACCTGTGACAGTTGCTCCTCCCTTCTGGTCTGGATACTCGCCGCATCATCTATCTCTCGGTGGAACTCTCACAGGGGAGTTCAGTACTCTGCTTGATCTCCTGTGTGACATAGCTGAGACTGGCCTTGAGAACGGGTTTGATGCGTTGCTGCTCGTCAACGGCCATGGCGGTAATACACCTCTGATTAATGCGGCCGTTTCGGAGATTGGTAGTGCTCACCCAGATGTAGAGATTCTTGGATTGACCTACTTCGAGTTGATCGCTGACTTAGTGGAGACGGTTCGTAAGAGTGGTGTGGGTGGAATGGCTCATGGAGGCGAGTTTGAAACATCGTTGATGATGTATCTCTATCCGAAGTTAGTAGATACCGATAACATGGCAGCAACGTATTGGAATGAACACTATGAACAGAGTGGAGATGATCTCGTTGTCAGCGGTCCAGTGTCGGTCTACAGACCGTTTGAGCAATATTCAGAAACTGGTGCGATCGGAGCTCCAGAAGTAGCGAACGCTGATACAGGCGAACAGTTGTTTGACGGCGTCACCGAAACGCTTGGAAATCTCCTCGTAGAGGTGCATCAGAAGAATGCATGAGCTCCCAATAGTGACGAAGAGCGGGAACACGATGCGGATCGTGAAATCGGTCACGAATGCAATTGAGAGCGATGAAATAGATCACTACCGTGCTGTAACCAACAACTTCCCAATCAGCTTCAATCCGCAGACCAATGACGAATAACAAACAATATACAGGCGTCACAGTTGAGAATAAAAGCGCTGTCGTTATCGGTGGAACCAGTGGTATCGGACGAGGAATTGTTCGAGCATTTGCTAACGACGGAGCAAACGTCATTGCGACTAGTCGCTCGCAGGAAGCAGTAGACGAAATAACTGCTGAGTTGCAAACAGAGGATACAGAAACCACAGCAGTCACGTGTGACATTACAGACCGTAATTCGATCGAAGAGCTACGGGATGTTGCCATAGATACCTTCGGGCAGATCGACATTCTCGTCAATTCAGTCTCGACAACTGCAAATACCTCAATTCTAGAGATGACTGACAGTCAGTGGGACAAAAGCATGGATGTCTTTCTTAAGGGAACATTCAGATCATGCCAGATATTCGCTCAAGCGATGGACAGTGGCAGTATTATAAATATCTCTTCAATGTCTGCTGACCAAATTCGCGAATGTCGACCTGCGTATTGCGCCGCAAAAAGTGGAGTAAATGGCCTTACACGTGCTGCTTCAGCCGATCTAGCACCTGAAATTCGTGTCAATGCAATCTCACCGGGATTCGTACGAACAAGAGCAACTGAGGAGCGACTCTCGGATGGGTCCTCTATCCGTGAGCCAATTGACGACCGAACTCCAATGAATCGTGTCGCTAACCCTCAAGAGATCGCCGGTGCGGCTATTTATCTTGCAAGTGATGCAGCGTCATTCACGACAGGTGAGATTGTAACCGTCGATGGAGGATACGATCGTAGCGCTCTCTGATTCATGCCCCATGAAACTCAGAAACGGGAATCAGACACAATTGGCCGTGTCAAAACTTTCTTAGAAGACGGACAAGAGCACTCGATGCCCGTAACTGTTACAAGAGATTTCAATCAACACTGACATTCCCACGGCAATAGACGAGTCGGAGTTCTCGGCGGTGACCGTTTGGTGGTGTATACGAGTGAGTGATCTGTCGTTGGTTGCATTCTCAACGGTAGCCATGTACTTGCTGAGGATGAAAGAATATGTGCAGAAGATGATCTTGATTACGCAAAATCAAGGAGAAAGCCCCGTCCTTGAGGGCAGGGAAGATGTCAACGGGTGGCGTCAAGGCTGTATGCGCCTGGATGGTCGGGATCGTTCCACCCGTTTTTGCCACTCCAAGATTCTACGTCAAGACGGTAGACGGCCGTTCGGTCGATGGACTCCTGGGCTATTCGCTCATAATCCTCACCTTCGGTGAGTTGTGGTGCAAATTTCCCCATAAACTGCTCAAGAACGTCTCGTTTCTTCTCCCGGTCGGTAAGAAAATCAATGGCTCCGTAAGCAACCACGCTTGAGTATTCGACAGTGAAGTTCACCGGTTCGTCAGCCGGGATGTACCGTCCCTTTTCACTCGTTGTGAAGGAGGCACGCGGCTGATCGCCGTTCTTGACGAGATCGTGAGCACGTCCCGCCTGTGCGCCGTGTAGGAAAATCGCACCCTCGTCAGGACTGTAGACGAAGAGTTGTGTTACGAGGTGAGGAGTGTCATCGTCTATGAGACCGAGCACACCAGTTTCCTGCTCGGCGAGGAATTTAGGAATCCATGCCGGATCATCGATCGCCTTTCCCTGATAACGGATGGAATCGGTGATGTTTTTGGGCATATTTTCAGTCATCTCTACTGTAGCAGATGGCTGCGGTAAAAATGATTTTGAAAGTTCTTCGATATAAGTTGGGCAACGAAGGTGATCGATACATCCCACTGCTTCGACACTCCTTGAGGAATAGACGGAGCTGCAAAACCACTACTAGCAAAACCTTCTGTCTACCCCTTGTTCGCATTCGATTAGATCACCTGAGAGTAACGAAAAAATCGGCGCCAAGCGGCTAATCCTACCATTGGTTACCACTCATCGCAAGAAAGTTCGGGTGATTTACTATTACCATACCAAATCACAGTGAAACCAAGAAACGATGACGTCATTTCCAGTCAAACGCAAGCGAATAGCATTGTTTCCGCGCATCAAAAGGTGAGGGGTGTGACTCAACTAGATCGCGGCCTTTCAATTGGTTTACGGCAGATCGAACTGTCCGCCCTGGAAGCAGAGTTTTATCTTCGAGTTGCGATTGTGTTAGCCGATGATTATCATCGAGAACCTTTGCAACCAATTTCGCACTGGGTGGTAGTGCTGAAAGTTCCTCAATAGCAGAATCGATGTCCGAGCTGCGAGTATTGCTTGAGGGCGGGATACTGTATTGCACTATCTCCTTCTTATAATCGAGAATTAAATACGTCTTTGGCTTGGCCGTAGGGTTAGCATTGGCGAACTAGCAGTACTGAATGAGAGTTTGGAGAGCTAGTTCTTCCCAGGAGACATATCGAGAGCATCGTCAAGGCCAGATTCTATCGACTCTCGAATGGAATGACTCTCGTCCGACTCATCGAGAACCGTCTCAAATCGTTGTTGATATCGATACTCATTCTCTTGGGCTGTTTGCTCTGCGTCGAGTATCCGGCGATAGCGGCGGATCGTACTAGTACTTACACCAACTGTTTCTGCAATTTCCGAAGGGGAAGTATCAGACTGGAGTTGATTGCGAAGTTGGTCAAGATCAAACGGCGCTTCAAAATCTGTCTCACGGAAGAGATGGAGATGAATACGCGCCCGTGTTACGGTTTTATCTCGACTTGGATTTCCTAATTCACGTGCGATTGCGGTGTCTGAGTAGTCCTCATAATAGAGCTGCACAAGTTGTACCAATTCGTCTGTCGAAAGAGAGGTCTGAAATCCATAATCGGCCTGCATCTCTCGAATGATGTCCGCAAGCGTATCGGTGCTAGCGGATGAGTGGTGAAGCGTTCCGTGTGATTCGTGCTGTGATTCCGTAACGGTAGGATCGTCAGCGACTTCCATGAAAATCTTGCGCAAGCGGTCAGTTTTCTCGGATTCAATATCTGTTTCAGCCATTCTCAGCTAGAGAATCTAATAACTGCCAACGTATCACCCTATCGATTCACGATAATAATGCACATTTGGAAAATAGACGAGTGAACCGCTTCGGGGTCCAGCCCCGAGGCGCTCGGCCTGCTCCACCTGTAGATATTGCTCGTCTGCATGTATAGCGACAGCGTTCGACTAGCCATACCGTCAATGATATCCTCCCCGGCGTTTCCTCACGCTGGGGGTCTCGGCTATGCCGAACCCACGGAGGCAACTTGCGGGTTTGTGCGCTCCTCGTTGAAACAAACGCGTGGTGACGATGACCATAATGGTCGGTCCACTTGCGTACGGGCCGTGCCATCGGCCATACTACGTCGTTGTGCCGTCTCAGGAACGTTTCGCTCGCTACGAGATCCGCGTTGCCGTCGAAACCACAGGACAAGTGAGCGTGTCGCGGTGGCGCGTGAAAAACGAACATGGTCTGACATAGCGTGGGATGTTAATCCACGCTACTGATGACTTAGAGACCCCAGATCAGCAGTGACCGGCGGTTGCGGAACAGAACGTACGCGATTCACGTCCGCCGTAAACGACGGGACTCTCTCGCTGAATTAAGTAGCTCTCAATTGAGCCATCACCGAGATTCATGCACACGTTTATGCTGGTGTACCAGCGAAACAAATTATGGAAATCCCTGATAAGTTACTTTGCTTGTTCAGTGAATGCATCGAGGAACAGGAAGAGACCTACACTATCACAGTCCCAAAAGAGGAGCTAACAGACGGTGCCATCCAAGAAAATGGCACATACCGCGTGGCTCTGATCAGACCTGCATCAAATGCAACAGATAGTGTAGAGTCGACCCAACTCCACGACAATCCTGCACCGCCTGTCGAAGAAGGAGAGCATCGGAGTGTTGAAATTGAAGGAATTGGCGACCAAGGTGATGGGATCGCGCGGGTTGAACGGGGTTACATTGTTATTGTTCCCGATACGGAACAACACGAACAGGTGGGTATCGAAATTACGGATGTAACACCGACTGTCGCTTTTGCCGAAGTCGTCGATCGGGAATTAGAGAACGAATAATCGGTAGGATTGCTTAGTGGTCGAGTTCGTGTTGCTATACTGCAGCCGTTGACAACGCAGAAAGGAGAGAGCGACTCTCTCGACATGAGTGAGATCACTTGCCGGGTGTTATCCTCGACGAGGGCACCACATTTCCAGTGTATCACGCGTTTGAAGCAGTCAGAAACTCTTGCAGGACAGTTGTGTGAATTACAGAAAACCTCGCGCGTTAACGTGTCGAGGATGGTAAAGAAAATGTGATGGCAGCGCTCGTTGCTCATTAAATCAATGGTTCCCCTCTTGTCGTTCTCATCGAGGAAATCCGACGTGTGAGCCGAAGAGAAGGCCGGGGACGCGATGGAATCAAACACAATTACCGTGGATACAGGTCAGATTGTGAGTTCGTCGATGACTGTAATCCGGTCATCCAGTTCGGGTACTCTCTTCGTTCGGTTCCTTCAAATGAGGAGTTTCCTGACATTGCTGTAATCGCTCGAGCGTCATTCAGACTCCAGACTGCACCATCTTCATGGAAAAGCCCGTTTACCATTCCTTGCTGACGGAAGTGTAACTCGGAGGCCGGTCGCACCATAAGTGACCAAAAGAAGTTGCCGATATTTGTGGCATGGATAAGTGGGGCGAGAGATGAATAGTTCGGAAACCGTGCTTCGCCATTGAGATCGGTAAAAAACGAATCACCCGATCGAATTCGTTGCCACTCGGATAGCCACACTGGCGTTCCGGATTTGGTCTGTATGAATTTCGCTTGTCGAAGTGTTCGTCGAAAATCGGAAGGTGACTGAGCAAAATTATAATGAAACTGCAAAATGTCCATTCCCCACTCCAGATAGTCGGTAGTGTTCGCGAGACTCGTGGATCCTATCGTCAGCGGAATCGACCCACGATAGTGGGTCAAGAGCTCCGACATTGCTTTGACAAAGCGTCTCCTTTCGGGTCTCCAACCGGGTTCATTTGAGAGTTCAATAGCAAGCAAGCGGTTATCATCACTGTATCGGGTCATAAACCACTGGATAAAATCGCGAGGGTTGTCCCAGAGATCCGGATTCCGCATCGTCCGTGTCGATGGGGAAAACGTTTGCACGCCAGAATGTAGATCAGAGCCGACCAAATTATCGAGAGTTGGTTCCTCACCAATACTATCGAAAAGTCCGAGGAGAACACGAATCCCGTGCGTCTCCGCCGTCTGCAGAAAGTGCTTTAATTTTTCGCCATGTGCATCGCGGTCTTCAAACCAATACTCGTAGCTAAGCCAGGTTCGAATCGAATTCAGGTTCAGGCGTGCTGCGTAGCCGAGGTCACGCTCGATGACCTCGGGATCATACTCTCGCCACATCTGATATCGATTGAACGCTCGTGTAGGAACGTAGATGGCACCGCGGACATCTACAGGAGCAGTGTTTGAGACCTGAGAGCGGAGGTTCGAACCATCGGATTGCAGTTGTGGAGATGCCTGTTTCGAACCCTCATCGTCCGGAGTATGACGAGCCACACTCGCGGTAGAACCGGTGACGCACGTCGTAGCACTTACTCCGAGAAACCGACGGCGACTAAGCCAATTATCCATTCGTAGAGAAGCGATAGGAGAGTCAAATAATAAAGACTGTTGCCAAAAAACGCACGAGATGAATGTCTCCGTAAATCTCATTTTGTGCCGTGATTTCAA
Source organism: Haladaptatus pallidirubidus (assembly GCF_020700235.1). Classification (GTDB taxonomy): domain Archaea; phylum Halobacteriota; class Halobacteria; order Halobacteriales; family Haladaptataceae; genus Haladaptatus; species Haladaptatus pallidirubidus. The sequence continues at coordinate 36,292 of NZ_CP085303.1, forward strand.
ATAATTAATATTTCTCCGATCTCGTGTCTAATCTGATATCAATTGCTCTGCCCGAGCGACAGGTGCAGCCCATCAGTTTATTCAGGAGACGGTCATCAAACCGTCCACCGACCAGTCGGGATCAAGAGATAGTCCGGTTATAAGCGTACTGTCAGCGTTGTAGGTAACAAAATTAATTGATTAAATTTCAATATCTTCACATAAATATGATTTGAACCCCATCTCTGTCCACCTTAAACCATTTTTGTACATAATCACGATATACAGATGAAATTTTGTAACTTGAGAAGTATTTCCAAATATTGATTGCTCAATTTCCCACACTATTATAAGTGAATATGGTTATATTCAAATAGTGGTAGTGAATAGCAGTCGCGCATGGTTAAGTTAACGCTTGAACCACGGACATACGAAGATCTGGAGCCAGATCGGCGACCTACGCTTGGTCAGGCATTAGCTCCTGTTGCCGGCATGATTCTGTTTTTAGGGGTGGGAGCGATCGCTCTTGGTCTTGATCCCCAGATGCCGTTGATCTGGAGTATTGCGCTTACTGGCCTTGTTGGCCGATATTGGTTAAACATCTCTTGGGCAGAAATGTACGAAGGAATTGTAGACGGACTTCGCATGGGGATGCAAGCGATTTTAATTCTCTTTGTAATCTACATGCTCATTGCCACGCTAACGGCAGCTGGAACAATTCCAGCGATCATCTACTACGGCCTGGAGGTACTCACGCCAGGGGTATTCCTTCCGCTCACAGCTCTTTTCGCCGTTATAATCGCATTTACGGTTGGATCATCATGGACAACGGCTGGAACGATTGGAGTTGCCTTTATGGGTATTGGTGCAGGGCTGGGCGTTCCTGCACCGATGACGGCAGGAGCAATTCTCACAGGAGCATACACAGGAGATAAAATTTCGCCCCTCTCAGATACAACAAATCTTGCAGCTGCTGTAACAAATACTGATTTGATGACTCATGTCAGTACTATGCGCGTCGGCACTGGAATCGCGTTCCTACTCTCTCTCTCTCGCAGGATATGTTGCACTCGGACTCCAGTTTACTGGCACGATTCCAGTTGAACAAGTCGAGACGATTCGAACAGCAATTGTACAAAATTACTCAGTAACACCACTTGTATTCCTTCCTCTTGTTGTTACCTTTGCATTTGCGTTGTATGGCTACCCAGCACTTCCATCGCTCGGAGCGGGTGTCTTTGCGAGCGTTGGGACAATGATACTGACACAGGGCTACTCATTCACGAAGGCGTGGGATATCGCACAGAACGGAACGGCCCCACAAACAGGCGCGAAAGTTGTCAATGAACTATTAGCGACGAGCGGCCTGATCGGATCATCGTGGACGATTACGATTGTTGCTGCCGCTCTTGCACTCGGTGGCTTGTTAGAACGAACCGGCATACTTGCAGCACTTGCCCATCACATGCGTCGGATTATTACTGGTACGACGAGTCTCACAATCGGAACTGGCCTGTCGTCAATCACGATGAACATATTGACCGCCGAACAGTACATGAGTATCGTCATTCCAGGAATGACCCTTCGAGGGCTTTATGACGAATATAATCTCGAAAACAGAAATCTATCACGGGCTATCGAAGCTACCGGTACGACGACAAGTGCGCTGATTCCCTGGAACGCTGGCGGTGTGTATATGGCTGGCGTCCTTGGTGTACCGACACTCGCATATGCACCATACTATTTTCTAGGATTTCTTTCACCAGCGATTCTCTTTTTCATGGGGCTGACCGGCTGGCGCATAACGCATCGAGAATCAGCGACTGAAGGTCCAACGAAAACGACCTCAAGTGTATCGACCGACGATTGATTATTACACTGCAAGAAATTGCTGTCTGTATTCCCGGCTGTCTACTAGCGCTACTCCTTGCAACACCAGAGCTTGCTCAAACGATGATTTCGATCCTCGTTGGGACGTTACCCGGAATTTTGTTGAAGTTGCTTGCTACTGTTGGATTGGAACCATTATCTGGGATGGCGCAGTCGCACATTCAACAGCCGATCCAGCGACTTGTCCGCTATGACGATGAAATGCTCGCACCGATGACCAACCGCAAGCCCGTCGAACTTGCAGAGAAGGTATGGCGTGAACACGACGATGCAAGCCGGTATTCGTTGTGGTTGTCGAGTAGTAGCGAGATTTGCGCCTATCTCGCTGCCTCAGACCTCGCTGATTGGATTCGTCCAAAAAAGTCCTGTGTGAGTAAAGTGGAAAACCTTTTCCGAGATTTTGTCGAACTGCCTTAGAACGAAGTGATCATCATATATCATATACTCAAACGCCTCTATACAATCTCTTATCCCATGTCCCACCGGGTATGAAGATGATTATAATTAATCAGAATATATATCACACCTGATGGAAAGTAGACGATATCTATATATTCTCACATAACGTATTAGATAGGTGATTATGCCGATTAACATCACCAGCATGCTCAAGCAAGGCTACAGCCGCAGTATCAAACGAAATGGGCTCATGCTCATGGGTATTATCTTCGTCATCTCCGTCCTCAACGGCGTATTAGGAGTCGGTGTTGACCGTTGGGTCGCCAGGCAACAGCTTACTACCGGTAGTGTCCAGGCGGATCCAACGTTGCTCGTTCCACCTCTTGGTGCAAGCATCGTCTCACTCGTGCTGGGCATCGCGTTGCTCGTTGTGAGCATCGCAGCCATCCGCGTGTTCGTCAGCGATGAAACCGAACGCCTTCCCCGAGAGTATTTCACCCGAAACATGGTGTGGGCCACGATCAACCTCTTCATTGGTGCGATCGTCTTCGGGATCATTGTCGCGTTAGGCTTGGTCGCGTTAATCGTTCCGGGTATCTTCCTGCTCGTGACCTTAGCATTCTGGACGGTCTACGTGGCTGTCGAAGACCAGTACTTCATCGAAGCGTTCCGCAGCAGTTGGGGATTGACGCGTGGGTACCGTATTAACCTCTTCGTGCTGGGCGTGGCCGTAGTGCTCCTCACCGCACTCATCAACCTCGTCTTTGGTCTTGGTGACCTCACGAGCGGCAGTTTCGCTGGCGACATCGTTGCCTTGGTGTTTGCGCAGGCTGCTAGCGCTATCACAACGGTCTTCTCGACCGCTGTGCTCGCAACGGCCTACACTGAACTCACCACGCGTGATGATGAGGAATTTGGTGAGACGATCAGTGAGGACACTACCGCTGGACGGCCCGCTGCCTAACACAACTGATTTTTCTCTCAAGTGTCTGAATTTAGCTCTAAGGGATTGTTACTCAACTATTTGGAGAGACAACAGAAAATATCGCGAAAGAACCACTGGCGACACAAACAGGCGAATAAACTAATTTTGGCTCCACGACCGAACAGTCTGGCCCGGGGTTACCCGCTAATACAGATTGAGCGTTGCCGAGACGATCAACCTCGAAGCATCGAATTTAGAGCTCATTACTGGTATGATCAACACACTCGGTAATGTAGTAGGGCCGGCCAAACGACACGCTCAGTGTACGAATACCTGAACCCAGATGCGCTTGAAGACATCGTTGAAGCAAGTGTATCGAAAAAGTAACGCCGAAGTCCGATTTACGGTTGAAGATTATCTTGTCATCCTCCGGAGTGGCCACACTGGTTTCAACTACGAGCCAATTGAAGTCCTATAAAAACGGGGCAATCTCGGTTCGCACCGTCAGAGTAGTATTCCATCAACAAGCCATTAGTAGTATATGAATATCATTTCGAAACCGACAAATGATAATTACTATATATCCACTCTCAAGTCTTAATTGTAAGGAAGGAGAATATCCATGCTCAAGAAGTTCATTAAGCGGTACCGTTCATCAGAAGTGGAAGACCAACTTTATGAATGTATTTTATGTGGTGAAACTGCCTCCGCGGCAACAACATACATCATCTGTCCAAAGTGCGGGGGAAAGCTCGAACGAATTGACATTTCGAGTTAAACACATATCCTAATCATGATCACGTTGGAGCGGGGTTAGGAGACATTAAACGTCGCGATTTCGGTTGAATTACAGTTTGGACATCGCTGTTGGTCGGACGAAAGAGTCGTCCCACACTGTCTGCATTCGTAAATGATAGTCTCATTCTCATCGTCAGAGAACCACCGCCCAACCCTGGCGGAAAATAACATAACATTTGTCCTTTTTTCATCCAACGCAATAAGAATTGGCACGTTATCGAATTCCTTCTTAAAAAGTGATTTTTTGTTGATCAGAATACTATCCAAACAGTTGGCGCTCTAATTCAGTGCACTATATTCGAGGTAAACCCATTGGCAGTCAATGGGTTTTGATGTCATTGGTAACAACGAGTTATCCAACGAACTCTACGCTTTTACCCTAATCAAAGAATTTGAATGACTTGTCGAATAGGTATTGATCAGGGGAAAATACGTATCACGTTTTTCGCTCTGCTTGAGAGATCTGGGTGAATTGGTGATTATTTTTATAATTATTTTTGGAATATTGCATACCAGTCTGTTTTACGCATACTTTAGGGTATAGAAGATACAAATATGAATAGGGACATCACTAGGTCACTACAGCAATGTAAAAGGTAGTCCTATAATCGAGAGCGGATCGGTTTTATGTGTATTTCTTGTGACGCAATAGATAATAATTGATGGGATGAATATTGAATTACTACTGCTATTGGAAGCGCCAGTGATAACCACGTCCAGGGGAATAACAAGACCGTCACTGATTTCGCCAGTAGACTTGTGCCTAACAACGTTGCACTTGATACAACAACCGCTGTCGCAATGATGCTCTCTTGTCTATTGCGTCGGGCAATCCTGAGACACCCAACTATTGAGGAGATATATGCCGACAAGAATAGTAAAAGACCAGTTAGACCTGTTTCTGCGGTCAGCGTTCCCAACAGGGATGCACCATACTGTGAACCAACTCCAATACCAAGAAACGGACGCTTTGTTACAATTTCAATTGCCATTTGAATATACGTCATACGAAGTGTTCCAGATCCAGCGTTAAATTGGAGTTTTGAAATCGTATAAAACAGAATATTGAGAATTCCTGTTGAGAGGAGTGCCCCAACAAGAACAACAATGGTACCGAAGGCTAACCCAATAGCATAGAGTCTGCCAATACGTTCGTGGTCAAGCGACGGAGAGAGAAGGCTAACAATTCCAAGGACAAAGAAGAATATGAGAAGACCACCAATCCCCGTTGTAGAAGTCGAGAGGATAATTCCTGCTAGGAAAATCGAGGAAAATACCCTCCCCCCGAATTTCGTAAATATAGACGTTGACTGTTCTGAAACAACAGCAAATGGTGCAGTTAATGACAGTGCAAATAGCAGATAGTGGGCAGCAAAACCAGGTTCACCGGCAGTAGTCCACATACGAGGAATAAGGCCAAGAAATCCACCTGCACGGGTTTGAATGCGAAATCCAAGCCATTCTAAAAATTGAGCAAACGCATAGAAATTGAAAAATTGAGTAACTTGATACACAATCCCAACAGATAAAATAACACATCCACCGAAAATTACTGCCTTAATTGCATTGTTGATCCCTTCTCTATCGATGTTTATCGTCAATACAATGACTGCCCAAACAAAAAATGTTCGAAGGATAAGCTGGGAAATGTTGTTTAGCGTGAAAGACAGATCTCGGAGAACAAGTTCGTCAAGTGAACCTGTATTATACGGATGCACTGTTATCGAGGGCGTATTGAGTACAAGGTATAGAACCGATAATAGACAGGTAATCCAAAATCCAAAGAGAGCATATAACGGAATTGTAGCTGGGATTTTGATTTCCCGAGAGCGATACCATCGCTGAATCTGATTAACACCGAACGCCATAAGCGCAAGTTCGGGGAAAGTAAACGCGTGGCCAACGAGTCTGAAGACATGAAGGCCATAGAACGGCAAACTTGCAAAGAAAAACATTAGGGAATAGTCTTTTTGTCTTGATGCAAGTATCAACAGTGGAATAAAGATGAAGCCGAGAGGGGTTATAGCTGGCACAAATGAATATCCAACTCACCCAGGTTAGTATTTTCTGTCTTTAATAGAGAATCGAGGGGCACTGATATTAGATTTTTCAAATTAATACATTCTCAAACATACATTCAGTATATACTATGTAGAAAAGATTCATATCTTAAATAATATTATGATAATTTTTAACGTGTAAGTTAGCTACCGTGGCAATGTCAAACTCTGAAACACGTGCTTCAGCATTTTTAGCATATTTTTCTCTCGTATTATCGTTACTAATTTGATGTATTGCCGAGTTTAATTCTTGTTGAGACAAGGGATCATCAACTAAAATACCACCATCCCCAACAGCTTCTGGAATTCCTCCATTATTAGATCCAATAACCGGGGTACCACTTGCCTGAGCTTCGATATAGACAATACCAAATCCTTCAACATCATATCCAATTTTTCGAGGAGTAAGGACAAAAGCGTCAGATTCACTCAATCTTTTTCGTTTTTGCTCTTCACTGACCCAGCCTAATACATCAACATAAGGAAGGTCACTGGCAATCTTCTCTATTGTACTACGATTAGGGCCATCACCAATAATTGTTAATGTACAGTCTAATCCCTGTTTATACACAGATTGTACCGATCGTACCACGGTTTCCAAATTTTTGCGATCGACCATTCGAGCAATCGAAATTAACGACAAAGAGTCTCCTGAAGTCGTATTATTCCCATTACCATAAGAACTTACATCAATAGAGGGTGGTGCTTTATACACTCCCTGTGTAGAGGGGAGTTTTGAAAGAGTTATTGTGAAATCACTTACAGAATGGACTAACGAGGTATATTCATACGCCTTTTGTGCGAGCGATTTATTTTCCAATTCTAATGCATGAATTGAGGTTACAGTTGGGATATTCAGTCGTTTTGCAGCTGCTAAAACAGGTAGATTTTTTATATGGAGACAATGAATGAGGTCGGGTTTAAATTCTTTTATTTTTGATATACTTTTTTTAAATTCACTCCTAAAGAATAAATTATCTCGACTAAATAAGTCATGAACTAATTGGAATTTTGGAATCCGTATATCTGCCCAACTCCGATCGCTTGGGTTCAGTTCAAATACTTCAACATCATGACCTAACTCCTCAAGCCCTGTTTCAAGATTAGTCGTAACTGTTTGAATACCACCTGGTGGTGGTGGATAATCAGGGGTTGCTAGTAAGATGCGCATAAAAAGGGACTCGAGTCTCATCGATAAAGTAGATTGTGGATCAGATGCATAGTTTCATGAACAAGCTTAAAAATAAGCAACGACCATACCAAGTCAGGAGTTTAGATATGCATGTACACTACTAACCAAATAATTTCCGGGCTAAAAAATCCTGAGAAAATTGCCAAAGAACTCAGAAAGCAGTCTGGTACATTGCAAAATAAGATGCTTGGGTGTGAGGTGATGTCTGAAGATTGGGATAATTTGATAATATTGGACGCCTGTCGTTTTGATCTTTTTGAGAGTGTTTCAAATTTGGAAGGGGATTTAACATCAAAGCGTTCGAAAGGGTCAGCAACCCAAGAGTTTGTCCTTAACAATTTTACGGGGAATGAGTTCTATGATACCTGTTATATAAACTCGAATCCGTACGTTAGTATCCATGCCCCAGAGTCTTTTTATAGGCTAGTTAATGTGTGGAAAGATGGGTGGGATGAGGATACTGGAACTGTTCTCCCCCAAACAATGGTAGACTTTGCTCTTGAAGAATACCAGGAAAGTAAGGATAAAAGGCTAGTAGTCCACTTTATGCAGCCTCACCACCCATTTTTAGGCCCAACAGCTGAAGAAAAATTCTCCTCGTTTAATGGGAACGTAGAATCCAGGAAAAGTGCACTGGGGAAATCAGCCAATCAAAATGAGTCACTACACGTTTGGGAAGCCCTTCAGAACAACAACATTTCAATTGGAACAGTAGCTAGAGCGTATCGAGAAAGTTTAGAAGAAGTGTTACCGCATGTTAAGAGATTAGTTGACCAAATTGAAGGAAAAACGGTAGTCACTTCAGATCATGGAAATCTCTTAGGGGAAAAACCTCACTGGATTAATTTCCCGAAAAAATCTCGATATGGGCACCCAGACTTTTCAACATCAGAACCATTAGTAAAGGTTCCGTGGTTAGAAATGCCGTTTGAAAATAGGAGAAAAATCAAAAAAGATCAACCAAAGCACGACTCTCTATCAGATACAGAATTGGCAGATGAAGATAATGATGTGAGCGAAAGGCTTGAAGCATTAGGGTATAAAGAATAACATAGCGAATCTGCAAATAGACACCCGTTACCCACTATATTCGATCTATTTTGATTTAGCTGGAAGGTAGACGGGACGCCTCTTTCCTCAACGAGCGACCGAAAGGAGTGAGGAGGAAGGGATACACCCGCTATCTTTGGTTACTGTGCGGCATAACCGACTTCCTCCGCGTTGAACGATGTAGTAAGACACTCACTACAATGCGTCTAGTGTTTAAACGCGACAAGAAGCGTGCATGGGTCGTGGTAGTCGAGTGTCCATCCGGACAGAGTGGACATTCTGAACCGCCTGTAGTGGGAAATCACCTGCGAAGTCTGGAACCGCTGTGTCTTCCGGTGCAAGTTCCAATACAGAAACAGGAACCTCCGTCCACAATAACTGAAGGCCGAGGAAGCCCGAGCGCAAGAGGGCGGAGGAGTTCAAAATCGTGTTCGCTTTAATTCCAAAGTTCCCAATGCACCTGTCGTAATCAGGAACTCTATTCCAGCAGTGATTTTTTCACCAATGTCTGTTTCTTGATGTTGAATATTAACAAGTGATTGTTGTACTCTCTCTTGGAATCGATTCACAGACATCGCTGTATATTCCTGTAGTATTTTCTCATTGTTAAGGATGTTATCGTATGCAATCGATAAATCAGCGCGGGTTATCCCAGCATCAATGGTGAGATACATATCCTGTTTATAACCAAGACGCTTCAATACAGATTCTACCTTAGGTTTATATGATATTCCAAGAACCAACTTATTCGCAGCAGCAGCCATGATTACACTATGTAAGCGCATTCCGATAACAAAATCCATCCTATCGATCATACCCATGATTACCGTTGGATCATATATCTCATCGATCACATGTGCATCAGATTCCATCATCGAGTTAACTTGCTTCGATACTTCGTAATCTGTTGCTTCCCCACCCCCACCTTCCCCAAATGGAATGAAAACAATCTCGTGATCAGGGGAGAGCGTATCCAAAAATGACGCGATTTCTGCTTTATCATCATCTTCTAATTCGTAATCTCGTAATGAGACTCCAAGACATTGCGATTGATCAGAATCAATTATTTCGTCAATGATTTGATGCCCGCTCTCATCTTTCTCTAAAGAAAATACTGGATCCGCAGAGATTTCTATGGCAGATTTAACACCTGCATCTTGTAGAACCTGTTTTGAATATTCATCTCTCGTAGTTATATTGTTAGAACGTCCCACGACCGATTCAATCTGCTTTTTCACTATTCGACTTTTAATAGGACCAGCACCTATCGAAAATATTATTGTAGGAGTATTCAACATCTGAGCCAAAAAGGCAGTTTGAAGATAGCGAGGAACAGTCAAAAAAGAATGGTTATCTTGGAACAATCCTCCTCCCCCTACAATAACAGCATCAGCATCGTTAACTGCAACAATCATTGATTTCCAATCAATATTGAGACTTTCTCTTCCAATATTTGGTCGCCAAATTGTATTTACACCATATTTATTAGCGGTTTCTTCAGGCCGATATGTGAGGGCAGTAATTTCACAATTATCATGGTTCGCTCTTAAAATATTAATTATAGATTGGAGAATTGCTTCATCTCCTGTGTTTCCAGCTCCATAGAATCCAGTTATTACAAATTTCTTGCCCATTCGTATGTGCTATGAAAACGCAGAAGTTAATAAGACTCCCGGTAGATGAGTGGTTGAATGACTAAGTCTAAGCGAAACACTCTTTTTGAGTCTGCTGGTTTCGTAATTATCTCAAAGCTTGTTTTATTGGGATCTGGTTTTATTGTCACTCCACTGCTTACCCGAACCTTAGGACAAGGTGCTTTTGGTGTCTTTACTTTTGTTGTCGCAATATTTGGTATAATTCGTTTAGTGAGCATGATTGGGTTCTTTGATTCATTGCGTAAACATATCGCAGAAACAAATGATATAGATATAATAAGTGATTATTTCTCTATTGGACTTATATTCACAGTGATAAGTGGAGTAATTGTGTCAACAGGCGGGATCATAATTATGGTATATACAGGTGCGGATATTGGAGCACCTGCAGCAAGTATAGCGCTTATTATCGTATTTGGAGTCATATCTGGAAATGTGTATCAAATATCAAGGTCGTTATTTCATGGAATTCAACGGGAGCAAATATCTACCAAAATTGAAATTGTGAGGAATATATTATATTTGGTTCTAACGGTTATAGGTGGTGTTATTGGGGGGAGTACAGGGGCACTAGTAGGATTTGCTTTTTCATTTTTTGTTGCCTCATTGTATGGGATATTACTTTCTAATAAGATCGGTGGTATTTCGTCAATAAATATTAATATAAACCGACAACACATGGATAAGCTTTTGAGATATGGGTCGCTTCAAGCTGTAGGTGGTATCGCAGCGATGCTTCTTTATAAAACAGATATTATCTTAATGGGTACTTTTACGAATTCCGAGTCAGTTGCTGTTTACAAATCTGCTCTTCTCTCTGCTGAATTAGTGTGGGTGATTCCATCTGCAATTCAAGTAGTCTTGTTACAAAATATCTCGTTCAACTATTCATCCAATAACCTCCAACGAATAAATGAATCGTTGACGAAGTCAATTAGATATGTTTCTATTTTTGTCTTTCTTACTGGCGTCGGCATCTTTTTTCTCAGCAACGAATTTCTACACCTCTATTTTGGTCCAAATTACGTGTCCGCTTCAATGCCAATGAGAATCCTACTATTGGGGACAATTTTATTAGGAATAACACGAGTGATCTCTCCTGCACTTCAGGCTACAGGGTGGATTAAACATTCTCAGGTAGGTTCTGTGCTTGCCTTGGTCGTTAATATAGTGCTTAATATTCTCTTGATACCTGAGTATGGTGCAACTGGAGCTGCAATTGGAACCTCAATCTCCTACTTAGTCATATTTGTTTCTAACACAACAATATTTTACTTCACAGACATGAATCTTAGTGATCGTAAATTAGTACCCAAACTTATCGTTGCATTCTTGTTGTTCTTTATGTTACTTGGTGGACTTAATTCGGCTCTCCAGCTTCCTCCTTTCTATAAAATAATAGCTATTGCATCAAGCGGGTTCCTCCTGTTTATGGCTATTTTAATACCATTAGGACTAATAAAGAGATCTGAAATTGAATCTGCTTACAGTAAAGCCATGATCTATATAACTAATGTGGTTGATTCCTCAAATGTTGTAACTCGATAGTGGGCTCTAACCGCTTTTAAGATCCGATAAGCTATAAAATCGATCCTTACGCTAACAACCTAAAAGAGATTATGAGTAGCTATATAATATCCTGTCTAAATTTCATTGATTCACGTATAGCCAAGTGCTTCTAATTGATCTTGTACCATTTCACTAGCGTTTGTACCTTCTTTTGAGTCCCATGAATCTGGTAATCTTTTTGCTAAATTATTGATTTCCTCTTGATCAAATGGAACAAAGGTGTCACCTGGTACATCAGGGTCAACCGTTGCAGTTAGAGTTGTATTATGTTCAGCCGACCGAATCAATTTTCGTTGGTCTGAATATACTGCCTTTCTTTCAGCTCCATAGCGCACTCCTTCGCAAAGAACAGCTCTCTTTTGAGGGATTTCTTCACTCCAGTTTCGGCCTGGTAACTCTTTAGGATGTGATGACAAGACATCTGCTAAAATAGTATGTGGGAGATCCCGGAGACTTGGCCATCCACCACGGGGAAGTAATCGAGAAGTATTCGTCCCGAATGGAACTCGTGCAACCATATCGAATGGAGTTCCACCATGACCAACACCATAATTTGGTTGTGAGCTTGCAAAATCAAGATCAACATCACAGTGTTCCCAAAATGCTTCTCCATGATCTCCGGTGAGGACGACGGTAGTGTTGGGGAATGTGGCGAGAATATCTCGAATTTGATCGCTCACATAATCAAGAGCAGCTCGTGAGAGACGAAGTCTTTGAGTACGGAATTTCTCGAAATCTTTTCCCCGGTTACCGGTTCCATCATAGCCTCCAAAGCCCTGAATATCCTCCAAATTCATGTCTATATCTCTCTCATCGATATATTTCGTCGGTGGTCGAACAGGAATATGGAGATCACCTAAGTGTAAATACGAAAATGTTTCATTTCGTCCTGTCCTCCATTTTTTGTAATCAGATAATACTTGTTCCGCACAAGCATCACCATAGACTCGATGCGATTGATACCATCCTTGTAGTGCAAGGAAGGGCATCATGAAGGCACATCCAGCATATGTTTCATAGCCCGTAGCTTCTAGATATTGGGGGAGAATAGGTGTAGCATTAGTTTGTTCTGGGACCGCCAAATGCCTTTTTTCTTCGTTCATAGTGTGAGCTATTGCTCCATGTTCATGCGGATAGAGACCCGTTTGTAAGCTTGTTACAGAAGGAAAGGTCCATGTAGCGGGAGAGATAGCACTAGTAAATTCGAGAGGAAGGTTAGGGATATGATCTGGTCGCAGTGCATCAATAACAATACACAGAATATGATCAGGGGCAGTAGAAGAGCGCTCGTATGTTTTTTCTGGAGGCTGGTGAGATTTGGTAGCTTGATAGCCTTGATATCGATAATAAAACGGTTCAGCGAGACTCCGTAGTTGAGATGGACGCTTTAGCTTTTGTTTCATCGCTTTTTGACCTGCAGCCATCGATTCTCTTAGCATTGTATAGTCGTTCTGTGTAACCCAGGAGTATAATTGTTTAGTGATGAGTATCAAATATTCAGGCCAGATTAAAGATTATGCAGGTTAAGAGGGATTAGAGCATGACCAGACTTAATCAGGAAGATAATAAGGAATAAGTTTCTACTCATCATATGGATCTGCTCGTAATAACACGTGAATTTCCTCCGCACGTATTGGGTGGAATTTCCTACCACTTATCATATCTTTATGAAGAAGTGAATAAATTAGGCCACGATATTACGGTGATCACTGGCAAATGTCCAGAAAGCGAAAAGGTCTCATCTGATTTGATTCCAGATGACACTACAATTCATACAGTCCCTTTTGGAAGCCGTCAAGGATATCATATTCGATTCTCAGTGGCTTTATGGCGATTTCTGGCCGGATTCGATACCTCGGCTTACGACGTCGCTCTGGTACATACACCAATACCATTCTCGCTACAGATACCGACTATTACTAAATACCATGACAGTGAACGCGAAGAGAGAAAATATCGACCCCCACGAGAACTAAGCAACAAAATACTCGATACACTAGTTGATCCAACCCGGCGATGGAATGATCAGCGGTCACTGACCATTACAGATCAAGCAATTTTCGTAAGCCATCTTTGCCGTACAGCATGGCAAAACCACTACAATGTATCGTGTGAAACAAATGTCATCCATAACGGAGTAGATCTAAGTATCTTCTATCCACGAGAAGAGAGAGATCACCAACAAAAGTATATCCTCTTTGTTGGTAGCGAAGAGCGAAAAGGAATTTCGAGAGTACTTGAATATGCTAAAACTGCCCCATATGAAGTTTGGATGGTTGGACCTTCACAAACCAACCAGCCAAATACAAAGGCACTAGGACGCGTTTCCCCTGAGGAGTTAGCACAATTATACAGTGACGCGGTCACTACTATTCATCCTGCTCACTTTGAGGCATTCGGAAATATAATTTTAGAATCATTAGCATGTGGTACCCCAGTTGTAGCCACTGACGAATGTGGTGCAGCCGAAGTTATTGATCAAGATTGTGGTGTCGTGACAGACAGCCTTCAAGAAGGGGTGTGTGAAGCAGAAAATTTGAATTCTGAGGCATGCCTCGAAACAGCAAGAAAATATACGTGGCAGAATGTAGCTAAAAGAACTATTGAAGTCATTTCCCAGACGATAGATAAGTAACAGATGAACTGGACTGAATATCTATCTGTTTAAAATTTCATCGATAACCGAGGTCTTCGAGGAGTTCCTCAGTATCTGCACTTAACTCTCCACTTAACTGGGGCAACTTCTCCTGGAGGTTTATTTGTTCAATAGCTTTCACAAGCTTTGGTGATGGTTCTTCCTCAAGCGGATATTGTTCTCGCCGATCAAATTTTGGGGCATACACCTTTGCCGCATCAAGATCAAGGACACCGTTATCTATTTTTTGTGTTATTATCTTTCGTTCATCATCGCGAACCGCGATTGTTTGGCTCTCTCCAGAGATCACATCTGATTGTATAATTTCATCCGTACCCTCATTAAGATGAGATTCGCGATCAGTTGATAGCGGCATATCCACGGGGGTTATATCGAGTAAATCTGCGATCAACTCATGAAGCCAACCAAGTGAGAAGAGATGATTTAGACGCTTCGGGTTATCCTGAGTGGATTTCGCCAGAAGTGGAACATGTAAAAGTTCGTCATACATATAATGACGATCACTCTCAAATTCGAATTTGTCTCTTCCTGCAGCATGACCGTAAATACCACGGTCATGGAGAGCTTCGCCGTGGTCGCTCGTTACGATAATAATCGTATTGTCCCACTCGTTGTTAGCCTTTAACCATTTAATTAATTGACCAATTTGTTGGTCAATGTATCGTAACGTGCTATCGTACATATCCCGATAGTGTGGTTCGTACTCATTTACGAGACGATTAGCATCCCAGACAAATTGGCGTATTGTAGAATCTGAAGAGAGGAGACCGCCTTCAGAAGCTCGCTCAGGATGAATAGGGGCATGAAGATCCATTAAATGTGCCCACGCAAAAAACGGTTGATCTGTTGAATCTAAAGCCGTTATGAGTTCTCCAATAACATCTTCTGCTGCAATAGTTGGCCATTGTCCCGACAGTTGATTTAATCGGTACGCAACAACGGGCATCGTATGAGATAGAGGGATATCATATTTTTTGAGATGACGCATTGTCGATCTAAGTGATGCGATAATCTTGGTTTTCGAACTGGGTGAATCCCCTGCTGCTCTATCAGCAGTAAATTTCTCGCCTAATCTGTTAATACGGAGATTTTCAAATGAATCAAATCCACGATCAAAATTTCGATATTTAGAAAGATGAGGATTAGATACGCGAGCCATTGTATTATAGTCATTTTCGTGGAGCCATGATGCAAGCGTCGGTGCATCGTTCGGAATCGCTTTCCACGAGATTTGCTCATAATAGGCGGTATCTCTCGATAGGCGTCCAGACATGATACCCGGGAATGACTCAGCTGTCCATGGACCCGTTGCATAAGCATTATCAAAGATTGTAGCAGTATTCGCAAGCCGATCAAGATTTGGAGTTGTTGGTCGGTCGTAGCCATTAAATCCGCAACTATCGTAACGCAGGCAGTCAATGGTTAGTAAAAGCAGGTTTGGTCGAGTCATTGTCGGCAGTGTCTCTCAGTACTACTAAAAATTATCTAATGCATATCGAAATCACAATCCTCTAAAAGGAAGTGGGTAGATTACAACCACATTATTGTGAAAATATTTATTGAAGTAGTCAATCGCCAATAATGTAGATTTGGTAATACCCTGATTAAGCCGAAATTTTATGGGGTCAACTACATGATAAATTACCATATATAATACATGGACGGAGATTTCGATGGGACTATTAGGCTGATTCGGTGAGTGATTAAGGATGAAAAAGTATGGAACGACAGTAGATCTATTCTTAAGATATTATCATGGCGTTCGGGGTGTTGGAACAAATATTAATAATTGTCCCAACCATAGTAGAATATTGTAATCACAGGCGATGAAATAATGATTAAAATAGGAATCAATGCGAGAGTACTAACAAAACCAAACCCAACCGGCGTTAGCCGTTATACACATAAACTTCTTGAGGCTCTCGCACAGCGGGAGGACGATTTCGAATACATTCTTTTCGGTACCCAATCGATTCCAAAACCATTTGACGAATTTTCGTCGATTAAAAGTGCAGGTGTTTCAAGTCCCACTCACAGCGGTCATCAAGCCCATATTTGGGAACAAACAACACTCCCACGAGCGATCGACCGCCACGATCTGGATGTATTCCATACACCAGCAGGACAACCACCAATAGCTGCACGAACTCCACTCGTCACGACAATTCACGACATTTCTCCAGTTAGCCATCCCGAATGGTTTTCACACGGATATGCCGCTCTTTATCGGATCCTTACACCACTTGCAGTGCGAGTGTCGGATCGGTTACTCACTGTCTCTGAATTCGCTAGAGATGAGATCGTAGAGTGTTATCCCCGCGCAGCAGGTAAAACGCTCGTAACATACAACGGTGTTACACCACCAACCAAGCCAGGAGAACCGATAGATGACCTTACAAAGGATCACTTTATCCTCTCCGTTGGAGCGACGAATCCTCGGAAAAACTTGGAAACGCTAGTACAAGCCTATCAACGCTATCGAGAGAGTGAAAACGACCCCATCGATCTAGTCCTTGCAGGACCAGATCGAAACGTGTTTGCATCAAATGACCTGCCTGACGTCTCCGGCGTCCGTGCACTTGGATTCGTGTCAGATGAGGAGTTGGCATGGCTATATCGCAACGCAACTGCATTGGCATATCCATCGCTGTATGAGGGATTCGGGCTGCCGATTATCGAAGCGATGCATGTCGAAACACCAGTCATTACGTCGAACCGAGGCGCGATGGCAGAAGTTGCTGGCAACGCTGCACTGTTGGCTGATCCAAACAATCCCAATGAAATCGCAGAGTGCATCATGCAAGCCAACAGAGATGAATCGGTCACCCAACAACTCATTCAACAAGGGAGTTCTCGGGCTGCCGAATTCACGTGGGATCGCACGGCGCGTGAGACAGTTACAGCATACCGAGAGGTGATCAACAATGTCTAATGATTCGCCAACGGTACTTCAAGTGAGCAAATTTTACTATCCGGATGTTGGTGGTGTCGAACGCGTCGTCCAGCAACTCGCAGAAGGATTACATTCCAAGTACGACATGCGCGTACTCGCATCGGCAACAGAGGGAATTGGAGAACAGACGATAGTCAACGATGTTCCCGTAACCCGAACTAGCAGCTTTGGAACTGTTTTATCTGTGTCCGCATCGCCAACATTCCCCGCTCAACTCGCTCGATTACAGAGAAACGCAGATATCATACATTATCATCTACCAAATCCACTCTGTGTAGGGTCACATTTCATCACACCGTCGACGGACGCAAAGATTGTTGTAACATATCACAGTGACATTGTTCGACAGAAGGCCGCATTAAAGTATTATCGACCGTTTTTACAGCGGTTCCTCAACCAGGCAGATCGAATCATAGTAACCTCACCAAACCTCCTTAACTCTTCAGAGCACCTTACTCCACATGAGCAAAAATGTACTGTGATACCGTTATCGATCGATCTCGATGATTACACAGACCCAATTGGAGAGCCACCTGAACTACCGGTCGATCCGGATCGACCGACGTTATTGTTTGTCGGTCGCCTAATCTACTACAAGGGTGTTGAATATTTAGTCGATGCGATGACCGAAATCGACGCAACCCTCATGATCGCTGGAGATGGTGAATTACGGGAATCGCTCCAAGAGCGAGCTGCTATGCGTGGCGTTGATGATAAGGTCCATTTCTTAGGGTATGTCCCGGATGAGCATCTGCCACACTATTATGAAGCAGCAGATTTGTTCGTCCTTCCATCTGTAGAACCAAGCGAAGCATTCGGTATCGTGCAGCTAGAAGCAATGGCCTATGGTACTCCAATCGTAAACACGAACCTCAGAACAGGAGTTCCCTGGGTAAGTAAAGACAGTGAGACCGGACGGACGACAGCACCCCGTGATTCAGACGCATTGGCAAGCGAAATCAATGAAGTACTGGCAGATGAAGACTTATTGCAGAAATACAGTGAAAATGCGTATAAGCGTGTTCAACACCAATTCAATGAAGAGACGATGCTCGGTCAAGTAGATCAACTTTATCAAGAAATTTTAACCGAGGAATATTGATATTCCCCTGCGCTGAAGCGTGAGAATTCCACTGTGGGGATCGGCTACGCCGATTCTCCGGCAGTAATTTGGGAGTACGTGAGCTCCTTGTTGGGACGGTGAGCACATGGTGACGCCGACCATCGGTGGTTGTCACACTGAGGCACACGGGCCATGCCATCGGCCACGATACGTTCGATTCGTAGCGTCGAAGAACATCCCCGACACCGTGAGATCCGCGTGGCCATCGAAGCCGCACGGACACGTCAGTGTGTCCTAATGCCGTGTCGTATCTGCCGTGAACCCACAATTTGAACACTCACGGGAGGTCCACGCTTCGGGACGCACTTCAACGATGATACCGTATTCAGCAGCGGCACACATCAAGACTTGCGCTCAAATTCACATCACTGTGTTCTGTTGACCTCTAGAATTCAAATGAAATGATAATAGATATACATATGAAGTTTTTCGCGTACTTATGTGGACGGTTCAACTACACCCTTTTCTTCTTTGAGTCTCTGTTCTGCTTTATCGCGGTCTTCAGGATATCCGACGTCGATGCGCCACCCATCCATTCGGATTGCATCAATAGTTCGACCGCTTTGAATGAGTAGGTCGATCGCTTCACTGATTTCGTACTCACCACGGTTCGACGGTTGGACAAGATGACAGGCGTGGAATATCGCTGGAGTAAACGTATAAAATCCAGTCATAACGAGATTTGATGGTGGATCTTCGGGTTTTTCTACGACGTCTGTAATCTCGCCGTAGCTATTCGTATCACAGACACCAAACCGGCTGGCATCTTCATATGGTACTTCTTCGGTGAGGAAGGCAGCGTCGGCACGCTCTTCCTGCTGGCGACGAACTACGTCCTCGAGATTTGCTCGGAAGATGTTGTCTCCTAATATTAGCATGAAGTCGTCATCGATGTGTTCTTCGACAGTTAGGAGGGCGTGTGCGAGTCCCTTCTGTTCACGCTGGTGGGCGTAAGTGATGGGTATCCCATTGAACTCGTCGTCATAGTAGCTGATGATGTCCTCTTTGCGATAGCCGACAACAAGAATAAATTCATCTGCACCGAGTTCTGCGAGTTGCTCTAAGCAGTGAGTGATAATGGGTTTATCATTTACTTCGACCAAACCTTTTGGTTTGTCTTCCGTCAGTGGCCGAAGACGAGTGCCCTTCCCAGCTGCCAAGACTACAGCTTTCATACTTTTTCCACATGAACGCCAGTCCTAAATACTTTTAGACCCGGTTACATCCGAAGGCTAAAGGAATATGCCCCAAACTAATCAAATAATGAAACTTAGCATCATTGGAAGCGGTTATGTCGGAACAACTGTCGCCGCTTGCTTCGCTAAGCTGGGTCATTCGGTCACTAATATCGACATTGATGAAGAAATCGTCAAACAAATCAACAGCGGTACCGCACCTATTCATGAACCTGGACTAGACGATCTCGTCGCGGAGTACGGCGGAAACCAACTTCGAGCAACGACTGTTTACAGTGCTATCCAGGACACGGACACAACGTTTCTTGCACTACCGACTCCATCCCGTGAGGACGGAAGTATCGATACGTCCATTATTGAGGCCGGTGCTCGTTCGCTTGGTGAAACATTAGGAACAAAAGACGACTACCATCTCGTTGTCGTCAAAAGCACGGTCATCCCCGGAACAACCGAGGATGTGTTGGCATCGATCATCGAAGAGACATCTGGAAAGACAAGAGGGAAACACTTTGATATAGCAATGAATCCTGAATTTCTGCGTGAGGGAAGTGCAGTCAAAGATTTTCTGAATCCAGACAAAGTGGTCTTCGGTGCCGAAACCAAGCGCGCAAATGAACAGCTTACAGAAATATTTGATCCACTCGTTGCAAAATCTAATCCGGCAGTCGTCGAAACTGGTATTCGTGAAGCAGAGATGATCAAGTACGCGAACAATACCTTCCTTGCTACGAAAGTCAGCCTTGTCAATGAACTTGGAAATATTTGCAAAGAGTACGAAGTAGATGCCTACGAAGTTATGAACGCGATTGGTCTTGACGAGCGTATCGGTGAGCGATTCCTCCGTAGCGGTGTAGGGTGGGGTGGCAGTTGTTTCCCTAAGGATACAGCCGCATTGGTCTCTGCCGCGCGTGACAAAGGATACGAACCGTCGCTTGTGGAGGCGGCTATCGAAGTGAACGACAAGCAACCTAAGCGTCTGCTCGAGTTGCTCGAAAGCCACATTGCTCTTCCAGATAAACGGATTGCGATACTCGGTCTCGCGTTCAAACCAGGTACTGACGATATTCGAAACTCACGTTCAATTCCAATTATTGAAGGACTACAAAACAAGGGCGCACAAATCGTCGCCTATGATCCTGTTGCCGCCGAGAACATGCGTGAACAATTTCCCAATATTGAATACGCTGATACGGCATTAATGGCGCTTAGAGGCGCGGATGGTGCTCTCGTCGTTACTGATTGGGACGAATTCAGTGCGCTTGATGATGAATTCGAACAGATGAGAAATCCCGTCGTTGTGGATGGCCGTCGTATTATAACTCACAACGACAATATCACTTATGATGGTTTGACCTGGTGATGAGAACTTGAATTTCTGATTACAATGAGACTTCGGAACACACAAATCAAAACGCTATGAGAGAAAATTCTCAGAGTGTGCTCTACCCAAGTTAAGCTGTTCATTCACTAGTTTAAGCGCTCACTTGCCAATTAGTAACGGGATCAGAACAAAAGATGTCTATCCCCTCAGACGAGAGTATGTCCTTAGAAGCTACCGTCCTTGATCAGGAATTCGCCGAGGTGACCCACTCACTCTTTGAAGATGCAGATTCACTCCTTGTGGTGAACCCTGCATCGGATGTATTTCGAACAGTGATTCTGACGGCAACCGAGTTTGACAATGAACTTCCTGACATCAAGGTGCTTGCAACCCCCGATTTGTTGAAAGCAGCTGTCGAAGATTTCATCCTGGCGAGTCAAATCGCAGATTTAATCGATCAAGGAACTCTCTCACTTCGGACGACGACTGATATTGCACGAAGTTCCCTTCTCATCAGTGATAATCGAGTTGTCTCAATAGTAATATCAGGTGATGAACTGACCGGACTCCATTCCACGGATGATTCGTTTGTCGAGAACGTGCGAACAACATTCATGGACGAGTGGGAAACGGGCGACGAGTTCACCGTGCGAACGCCACCACTGTCACGTATACAAGAAACACTCAGCGATGAATTCGGGAATGATGTCAGAGACGACTTTATGATGATGCTTGAATCGGTTGAGACGGTACCGGGAGACGACGACGATCTCGATGCAGTAACAATCACGTTGTTAGTCGCGGCGAACAACAATGAGTTGCTCTATGACATCGGTAAATGGGGCGAGGACACGGGGGTTGCAAGCAAAGCAACATTTTCTCGGACAAAAACACGACTCGAGGATCGTGGCCTGATCGACACAGAGAAAGTCCCAATTGATGTTGGCCGTCCTCGACTCCGGTTGGTTTTAATGGCCGATGATCTCGAGGATGTCGATAGCCTCGCTGACCAAGTGACTGCGTGATATTCTCCCCCGTCGTAAACAGCAGGGTTTCCCTTTCAAGGAGATTCCAGCAGTAGTACCTGTCTACGATTGGTGTGGTACAGAATAACAAATACCCACTGAGTGATGTTTATTGATGTCATGGGTCCAAGTCAATCAGCATTCAAGATCCGGCTGTTTCTGCTGTTCCAGTTACTCTTTTGGGGAGCTATTCTCCTGCTTACCTGGATGGTTGCAAGTATCGTAATGTAAGTCGGCTCAACGTTCTTTCATATTCAGTTATCTCATTAATCTTTTTGACCTACAGCTTCGAGACGGACTAAGTATCGATGTTCGCCATGTGATTTTTATCGAATCGTGTGCGCTGACCGCAAATGACTGTACTAGCGACTGATGGATGCGTGTTTCAACTGCTACAAAGCTGACTGCGACAGGGTACAGACGGCAAAACGGACAAATTGGACAACGGGTAGACAAGTTTTTTATAACCCCCTAAAGGGTGCAGGGCGTTCATTAGAAGCGTCCATAGTCGAAAACCAATGACTTCGAGTACCAACTCTGTGGTGTCGTTTGAGGACTCTGACACCCGACGTGACGAGATGCACAGTACAATCAACCAATGGATCGACGATCTCACTACTCTAACCGATGAGGCGAAAGCGGGTCAGCAATTCCAAGACTGGCTGAATGTTCAACCGACGTTTCATGACTACTCCTATCGGAACACGCTCTTGATCACTCTTCAGTGTCCGAATGCGACAACAGTTGCAGGGTACAACACTTGGCAGAATGAGTTCGATCGTCACGTCCAGGAAGGAGAGAACGGAATCTGGATCTGGGCACCGATCATTACAAAGCGATGCCCCGAATGCGAAAATTCACCGAGCTACCACGAGCAAAGTAAATGTACATACGACGAAGTGCCGCCTGAAGCGTGGTCGAACGGATTGGTCGGATTCAGACCTACTGCTGTCTTCGATATTTCCCAGACGGAGGGTGAACCGCTTCCCGAGTTGGAGACCGCGGCTACGGGAGATGCTAAAAATTTCGTTCCTACCCTTCAGAAGGCAGCCGATGATCTGGGTGTGACGGTTCATATCGTCGACACTGACAACTGGGAATATGGCGAGGCGAAGGGTGTCTGTAAATCTGAAGCCGTCGAATTCGAATATCGAATAGGGCTTTGCCACCAATCCCATTCCCGCTATTCAGGTCGGTAATCAGTCAGTCGAAGCTTTCCTTCAACTTCGTAGATGTGGCCCCGCATGTAGAGTCGTTCGATGATAGCTTCGGCAGCGGGCTGCTCAAGCCCCTCCTGTTCTTCGAGGATCGCGTACGCTTGCTCGTACGTGAGCTCTCCCTCGTCCGGGAGTGCGCGCGCGAGTGCATCGAGCGATTCTTGCGCAAGTGGCGTGAGTGGCGATCGTCGATTCGAGATCATCGATATGACCAAATACAAGCACTACTGATGTAAATCCTCGGTCCAGAACGCATCTCGTACTGATGATTTCTTTATATAGTCTAAGTGTGATTTCAAAAGGTCGCATGGAGATGATCCTCCAACATCTCCACGAGGTCGGGATTGTTGGCCAATGGATCAGAGATACTACCCCGACAGATATGCGATTGACATACAGAAGTTTAGTTATGCACTGCTTGAATCCGGTTCTGTAAAACGTGGGTATCGGTTGGTGTCGTTCGCAATTGACCCACGTGTCGGGTATCACATGGGATACAAAAACCCGACACTCTATATCATGGTATAGTTTGACTACATTCTTTCGGCCGTTTTATTTGCAAATTATATATGTATTAATATATTAGATATAAATACTAACTTTTTAAGTAGTTTGTTCGGAATAGAAATGGGATAGGTATAGTAAACCATAGTCCACGTGTCAGTCTGTGCTTATGGAAGACTCATCGAAGTTGACAACCAAGTCTCGACATCCAACGAGAGGCAGTGATTACTGACCACTTGTAAATATTATGGTTGACTAATCGTATGAATCCTCGTGCAATCACAAGTGGTGAACCGCCGCGGGGTCACACCTCGAGGCCCTCGCCTTGTTCAATACGCGAACACCCACTCCAGATCAGGGTAACCTCGGAATTCCGATGCGATAGCCAAAACGATCGAATGCCTTTATTTTCTCGATCATTCGACGTCCTCCTCCATTTTTAGTCACTAATATTAATATTTAGGAATAATAAATATTTGCTTCTCGGTTAGCTAGCACGGGTTTGTTCAGCATTAAGGAAATATAAATTCATAATAAATCTCGCGTGAGGGAGAAATTCACACGCAGATTAGTGACTATGAGTAGCGACCGACAACACAACCAGACTGAATCGGACGACGAAACGAATCGATACACCGCTGAAAATGCAGCAAAACTCGAACAGAGCGCATTCGACGGCAGCTCAATCGGCCGACGCACATTCCTAAGCGTCGCAGCTGCAACCGGTGCCGCGCTTGCCTTACCCAGTACGGTAACAGCTGAGGTCTCTGATGAGGCGATGACCGACCTCGCGGAATTTGCCGTCAACGCCGCACCAGATGACCACCAAGTAACACTGGTCATCGAATTCGAGGATACAGACGCGCTCAACGTGTTTTACGATGAGTATGGCGAACCAGACTGGGACATCGAGGAAGACGATTTACCCCCGAAAGCCGTAACCCGTGAGAAGCCAACTCCTGCAGCCCACGCCTATCTCACTGCTGACGAGCTCGCAGACGCTCTCGATCGCGGTGGTATCGAGTTCGTCGACTTCTCACCAGGTGCAAATCCGTTTTGGAAACTCGGCGATGCCTATGCCGATCGTGTTTTCCCCAAGGTTGAGGATGCACGTGACTTCGTTTCCCACAGCGAGCTGAACCAGGGACTCCAATATCTGTCGGAAGAGTACACAGATCGCCTCCGCGTGCACGCGATCGGCCAGAGTCCGGGTTGGGAGAATCTGTATACGGGCGACGACCCCGATCCCAAGGACGTCTATGTTGCAGAAGTCACAGAGAATATCCAAGATGAGACATCATTTGCAGAGAAAGACAAAGTTGTGTTCTCACTTAGCATCCATGGTGACGAACCAGCAGGCCGCGTGGCTGGCACTCGGATTATCGAAGAGGCTGCAAAGGGCATAGCCGGCGATTTCGAGGATGTTCTCTCCGATATCGTCATCGTGTTTGTCTTTATCAATCCGGACGGCTGGGTCGTCCGAAAGCCGCAGTATGAATTCGAGACATGGTGGGGCGACACGGAGCGATTCCGATATGACCGCGGAAACGCAGCCATCGGAGATACGAATCGACAGTACCCGACGATGGGATGGGTCTCCCCCGAGTACTGGCCCGCCGAACCTGAAGATACACCTGAGGTACGTCCCGACGACCCAGAAGGTCGGGGATACGAAGAGATGGTTCCGGACGCACTGGCAGTTGTCGAGCATCTGCGTGGATACGACAACGTCGAGTACCTCTGTGACTACCACATGATGGATCTCTCGGAATCAATGGTGCTGAATCTCGAATCCAATGCACCCTACAATCACAGTGGGACGCACAACCTAGACGAGGTCAATATCCGTATTGACAATGGGATGCAAGCGCACTGGGGCAGCCCTGAAACGATTGCCGATGATACGTCTCGCGCCAGTGAAGCTATTCACGGCGTCGAAGGATACGTCCCGGAACGACTGCTAGACTATGGGACGATTTACGACTCGCTAAGTTACCAGATCACTGGCGGGTTGCTTGGCTGGGCGGGCCAACCCGAAGAGTTCGGTGGCCTTGGTGCGGTTACGGTCGCCCCTGAACTGGTGCTCCGGGACGGCTATGATTGGAAGCCATTTATCGAGCGACGCCTGGAGATGGCATATCGCATCTCGATGCGCGAGTACGCTGAAATGACGGCTGCAAAGACAAACGCAACTGTAGCGACCGGTGGACAGGATACCGCCTACGTCAGCTCTGATGTCTTGACGCGTCGATCGGCGGATCTCCCGTATACTGACGAAAAGCCTGGTAACGGAAAGGGCAAGGGTCGGGGGCGCGCGACACGGATTCAACGCCGTCATGAGACCGTCCAGCCGGGCCCCGGCGGGAGAGCGCGTGCGACATCGGGAAGCACTACACACTCACTGGCTGTCCAGTTCACCGCCCACGGTATCGACGAGGGTGTCGTCAAGCTCGTCAATCCTGGTGGCCAAACCGTCCGTGAAATTGATCTTGCTAACCCGCTGTCAGAAGATCAGGGTCACTTCTACGTCCCTGATCCGGACAACGGTGACTGGTCAATCGAATACGACGGTGAGGCCGAAATTAATGTTGAGACGGTTCTCCTCGAGACCGAGGATGAATACCCGAATCCCAAGGAAGTTCTCGGGTACTCCCAGCGCGAATACGTCGTTAACCCGATGCAGTTTTTCGAGGATCTCGAGCCGTTCCTCGAAGAGGGATCGATCGATGGCCTGCGCGTCCACGACGTGCGTATCGGTCGGCTGATGCGGGGCAACTCCGGCAAGCGCCGGTATGACAATCTTGTCATTTCGCATGACGATGGTGTCGACGATCAGCGATACGTTTCGGCTATCGAGGAATTTGTCGAGGCTGGCGGTGATCTCGTACTTACTGACGCGGGAATCAACCTTCTCGGACCGCTCAACGTCGGTCAAGCTGCAGCTATCGAGGCTGATGACATCGAACATGGGACGACGGACTTTCCAAATCTCAGGGATCGAGACCTCGATCATCCGCTATTGATGGATATCAGACCAATCCAGCAGGAGATCTGGAAAATATCCCAGCTCGGCTATACAACAGGCGATGACTCACCAATTTGGACCGTCAACACAAATGCCTTTGCGGACGCTGGCGGCACTGTCGCCGGTAGCCTCGGCGGAGATGGTAACGTCGGTACCGGAATGCTGTCAGCCGACGACGCAGAGATCAACGTAATCGGCTCTGTCCTGCCGCCGGCAAATCAGCGGGAACTCCACCCCTTTGGCATGGCTGACTATACACTGTCGTTCATGGGACACACGCTCATCTGCAATGCGCTTGGCTTCGAGCAGCACCGGTACGTAAATGGCGAACTCGTTGGGACGTGGGGTGAACTTCGGTAGAGGGAATCGAGAAGTACCGTTCTCCTTGTTTTTGGATTGTCTTCGAATCTTATTCGTGTTATGGTAATTTGCTTTCAGCACGTATTCAGAGCATCGCAATTGTTCTTATTAGCAAAATCGTGTGTTGTGTCGACAACAAGCAAACTATTAACTTTCTGGACGAGCGTATGTCTGTTGGAGGCAATATCAATGGCGCCGATTCCACACTATCCGTCGGATGAACCAAGTGACGAGGACGCGCCCGGCCTTAACGACTTAGTCGATCAAATATTGAATGGTGGAGATGACCCAACGCCAACGGTTACTGATTGTAGGTGAGAAAGCCGCGCCCTTCAGGGTGGAAAGGATTTCAGGCTGGTGGTTGGATTTCCGTACCGTTGGTGATTGCGAGGGTGAGAGCACCTTTTAATACAACTTGCGACCCCTGTTCACTCAGATTAATTTCTGGGGGCTCGACGAGAACAGCCTCATCAAGCCGCGATTTGATAGGTTCTACCACGTGTTCTGGATTGTTGAGCGCAACAGCACCACCAATACTGATGGCAGCGGGGTCGTATGCATGGACGATGTTCGCTACGCCGACAGTGTTGAAGTGTGCAAGCCGGTCGATGACGTGATCTGCAAATGCATCCGTTCCACTGCGTTCAAACAGGTGTTTCGCGGAAAACTCCAGACTGTCAATGGGGAGGGCAGTTTCGACCGGATTCTCCTGATGAAGAGCACGAACGAACTGAGGAATATTGTTTCCTGAACAGTATGCCTCCCAATGTCCGTCCTGTCCACACCCGCACTCCATGAAGCCGTGGACATCGATAGTCATGTGACCCATCTCACCGGCATTCCCGTCCCGTCCTGAAATCACATCTCCATCGGCAATTATCCCTACGCCAATACCGGAGGAAATCGTGATATACACGAGATTCTCAGCGCGTGGATACGTGTAAAATCGCTCGCCGATAACACCTGCGACGGTATCATTGCGAAGATGGACGTTATCGGTGTCTAAGGTCTCCGAGAGTGGATCAACAAGCGGAATTGATCCGATTTCAGTGGACACATTCGCTGGTACTGTAATAACGCGAGCGGTTGGGTCCATCGTCCCCATAGATGCGATCCCAGCCCCATCAATGTCCGTCGGTCGTACTCCCACATGATCACACGCCTCTCGAACAACGCGGAGAACCGTCTCTGTGACCGTTTTCCCTGTTGGTCCGTGAGGGGTCTCGTCTTGTGCCCTGCCGAGGATCGTGGCTGTCTCGTCGCTGACGACCGTACGGATGTTAGTTGCGCCGAGGTCGACGCCCACGTAGTACATTATTCCGATCCAGCCATCCACACCACTTAATAATGACTATAGGAGCTTTTATTATACCGTCTTCTGGAATCAGTTCTTATGGGTCAGATTTCTTTCGGCACTGGGGGTTGGCGGACAACACTAGACAACTTTACTGATGATCGAATCCAGATGGTCGGGCAAGCTGTTGCTACGTATCTCCGTGAAACGCAGGGTAGAACAGATAGACCAGTTGCGATTGGTTATGATGCTCGTAAACGATCGAACGCAGCCGCAAAGAGTCTTGCAGACGTGCTTTCTGCTAACGGGTTCGATGTGCTTCTCACTGCTCGGGATGTGCCGACTCCAACGGTAGCATACGCGATCGCCGATCGAAATCTTGCGGGTGCCCTTGTTGTCACCGCATCCCATAACCCACCCGAATATAACGGCGTGAAGTTCGTCCCCGAAGATACTGCATCACCGTTGCCTAGCGTCACCGAGGCAATCGAGTCTCACCTTGAACCTCCTACTTCCCTCCCGGAGGCGAAACATGGTTCGATCGAACGATTCGATCCAGTACCGGCACATCTGTCCAGAGCTATCGATCTCACTGAACTGTATTTTGAGGCTGACCTCTCAGGGCTGACGATCGTCTACGATGCAATGCATGGAAGCGGTCGTGGAATTACTGACTCCCTTTTGGAGTCAACTGGTGCGGAGGTCATTCGTCGCCGCTGTGAACGCGATCCAACGTTTGGTGATGTGGCCCCTGAGCCTAATCCGGACACCCTCCAGGATCTTACCACCGCAGTCGAGGCAAACAATGCAGATTTGGGAATCGCGAACGACGGAGACGGTGACCGAATTACAATTTGTACTCCCCGGAGGGGCGTCCTCTCCGGCCATCTACTGTTTGCAGGGTTGTATGAGGCCTTCCTCACGAACAGTGAGATGAGTGGACCGGCGGTACGAACCGTCTCAACAACCTTCCTTATCGATAGAATTGCCGAGGCGTACGAGACAACCGTATATGAGGTTCCGGTGGGATTCAAATGGGTTGCTCAGGGACTTGATGAACACGATGCGCTCCTCGCTGGCGAGGAATCCGGTGGGTTCACTGTCAAAAACCACATTGGAGAGAAAGACGGGGTTTTCGTGGCGCTTCTTGCTGCTGCAGCAACAGCACTTGAACCGTTTGATGATCGAATTGACCGTCTTTTTGAGACCTATGGCCGGATCTATGCTGATAAAATCAATATTGACTGTCCAGAGGAGAAGAAAACAAGTGTCTTATTAGCACTCGAGGATTCGATCCCCGAGACGATCAGTGGCCAACCGGTTGCCGAGACAGTCACCCTTGATGGATTCAAACTGCTATTGGCAGATGGTTCGTGGATTCTTATTCGACCAAGCGGAACTGAACCGAAGCTCCGGATATATGCTGAAACGACCGACGCCGAACGACTCACGTCGCTCCTCACTGCAGGCCGTGAACTTATCGAGCCCATTATTAACCGAGATTCAAAGCGCTAACTTGCACGACAAACGATCTTAGATGACGCGTTTTGCCGTTACAGCTGCAACGACACTTCCACCAATCATCGTCGGCACCCAGTAGACAAGACCACGGAAAATCAGAACTGCTGCAACCACAATCGCAGACTCAACACTAGTGACGGAAACAAGCAGAGCAATAAGTACTGATTCGATGCCTCCAGCACCACCTGGAAGCGGAGTAACGCCGGCAATTGCACTAATCGGAATTGCAAACAGCACAACTGAAAACGGGATTGTTGTTCCAATTGCATAAAATGCTAGCCAAAGTGCACTTGCTTGGAACAGCCAGCCGGCGCCCGAATAACCGAGTGCAAACACCAGCTGTAACGGACTCGTCGCAATTTGTTCAATCGTTTGAATAAAGTGGCGAATCCGCTTTCTAATTGTGTCTCGATTTGGGGCAGAAACTCGCGGCACGATGCTGGCAATTCGATGGGCAACCATGGCAAGACCGGCAGAAAGATGGTGTTCAACGGCTCTACGAGAAACCCAAAGATAATAGCCACCACCAAAAATGAGTATTCCAAGACCACTAAGAAAAATTGCAGCAGATTTCATATGAGAGGTAAGGGTGAGTACTGTTGCATAGTACCCAATGCCGACCACGGCGAATACAAACGAGGGTACAAAATTGAGTGTATCAACGCTTGCAATCGCTGCTAATCCAGTTTCATATTTTGTTTTTGAGGCTTGCGAGATAAGATAGGCGGTAATCGGCTCACCACCTGCTTGACCGAACGGTGTCACGTTATTCGAGAAGGTGGCACCTGAAAAGAGAAAGAAAGATCGTGGGATAGACAGTGGAACATCTAACACGCGAAGAACCGTTCTGAGCGACAAACTCCACGCAAGTAACCATCCAAGCACTGCAACCACTACGAATCCAATAATTGTCTGCTCTGCCTGCTGTAAGGCAGTAAGAACAGGCTTGATATCGATAAACAGGAATAAAACGCCGAAGACGGGAATCGTCAAGAGCAATCCAAAAAACGATTTCTGGATAAGAGAGCGATCCATACTGGCGGTAGCGTAAACGATGAATATGTCTTTTTTGGATTCTGTCCCATCTCGTATTTTGCATTACAGGAAGGAAATTAGCAATTCACACGTTTGAGTCAATACGGAGTGGCATCCTCCCTGCCCTTCAGGGCAAGGCTTGCTCGCCTGCAATCCCGTAATAGGTAGCAGGTCGGGACATCTCACCACTCGCTATCGGCTAGACCAAATGTGCAGGGTCTTCCTACCGATTATATGGTGTCATTATTCCATTGTCAAATATACAGGAATAACCTCAGGTACATCATATATTAGTGATAATGAATGTACCATAAACGAAGAGAACGATTGCCTTACTCGATATTTGTTACAAGCTCACGATAGCGCCCTTGACGGACATGGTTTGTATAGGTTAACCTCCTAGATATTATTCAATGGGATCATCCACGTGAAAATAAAAGCGAGCTTGAAAATCGAAACAGTCAGCGGCCATTATCAAGAGCGAGAGCCAGCGGTTTAGTGCAATGAAATGGAAACAACTCGCGGTTTGCATACTCGTTGGCGCAGTGCTTATGATGCCTGCAACGATGAGTGCAACAGCAACCAGTGGTGACCCAGCAACAAGCGTAAGCAACGAGGGAGATGGGAAACACCACATCGAAATAAGCGATGGAACGATTCGAATTCAAGATACACACCTTTCAGGACCAGGATTACCAACGACATCGATTGACCATCAAACATTCACGGTTGATTCATCGACAATCACGTTTGACGGAATAACGTTCACAATTGACGGTCATACGCAGACGGTCGGTCAGGTATCCATCACGATAAGCGATATTGGCGTTGTTCTTGAAAATGTGTCGACAAGTTCCACCTGATACAGACCGACAGCGCAGACCTCCGTCTTCAGGCGAACTCAAGCGGTAGACACAGTCCGTCCTCACTTCTATAGTGGGGTCGAATAACAAACCTCTTTGTTTGTGGAAGGTTTATTAACTAGCTATGGCAGCGATCCGTGACCAACTCTCACACCAGGGCTGGACTTCCTCCCGAATCGGCAGTCACCTGTGTCTCAGTAGGACTCCTGCATTTGAGTGATGGCATCTTCCACGACCATCCTCAATTCCTCGGTCTTACTTGTCGGGGCAAGTAACTGGATCAAGGAATTTGCGGATATACTCGACGTTCGTACCGAAGCGACGATACAAACCGTTGAAACAGGAACAACAGCACTCGATGTATTCCATAGTGGGATACTGGATTGTATTATTACAGAGTATACACTCGACGGAATGACGGGTATAGAACTCCTCAAGGAGATTCGGACAGAGACCACTGCCCTACCCGTGATACTTGGGACTGCTTCCGGGAGCGAAGCAATTGCCAGTGAGGCTATCAAGGCCGGCGTTACCGATTATGTCACGCTCACCGAATCAACTGACCAGATTCAAGAGGAGCTGCTCGACCGAACGGAACACGCTGTTCGGTCTGCACAGCGATCGGCTACCCAACGAGAACGCGCTCGACAGTTTGATGCGATCTTTAATGATTCACGGACGGCAACGTGGGTACTCGATCCAGATGGTTTGCTCACCCGTGTAAACCAGACAGCACGTGAAATGATCGATGCCGATGTCGAAACGGTCGTTGGCGAACCATTCTGGGCACTTCCATGGTGGTCACAATCAGCGGGAACGAAATCGGATGTACAACAGATTGTAGCGAAAGCGCTCAATGGGTCGTTCGGTAACGCGGTTGTTGCACAGCCATCACACGTCGAGGATTCACGCGTTATCGATCTCTCTGTTCGCCCCGTCGAAAACGAACGTGGCGACCTCGTCTCGATTGTCGTTGAGGGCGTCGACATTACCGAACGGGTTGATCTTGAACGAAATCTCCGTCAATCTGAGAAACTCCATCGTGTCACACTCAACAATATGACTGACACCGTCCTTATTACGGACGAAGCTGGCGAGTATACCTATGTTTGTCCCAATGTGCACTTTATTTTCGGCTATACGGCCGAGGAGATCCGAGAACTCGGGACAATCACGAACCTCCTCGGTGAGGATCTCTTCGATCGTGATGAACTCGCGAAAAATGGTGTTCTCAAGAAT
This sequence comes from Haladaptatus pallidirubidus, assembly GCF_020700235.1. Lineage (GTDB taxonomy): Archaea > Halobacteriota > Halobacteria > Halobacteriales > Haladaptataceae > Haladaptatus > Haladaptatus pallidirubidus. Next base: position 69,141 of record NZ_CP085303.1, read on the forward strand.
ATCGAGTGTACAGCAACCGACAAGGCCGGTCGCGAACACACGCTTTTGATTAACGTTCGTGAAGTCGCGATTCAGGATGGAACACTTCTCTACAGCTGCCGTGACATCACAAAACGCAAACAACGCGAAGATGCGCTTGCCACACTACAAGGGACTGCCCGTGATTTCCTCTATGCCGAAACCCATCAGGAGATTGCCCAACACATCGTCACCGACACACCCGGAGTTCTCAATCTGAATGCAAGTGCGGTGTATCTCTTTGACGCCGACTCCAATAATCTTCGACCCGCAGCCCACTCGTCGACGATGAAAGCAATGAACGGACCGCTTCCAACCGTTCACGCCGATGGAGAAACCCTCCCAAGTTACAGTTTCGTCGAGGACAATGCACTGTTCTTCGATGATGTCCATCAGGCAGAGAAGCTCGAAAACCGGGCAACTGACCTTCGGAGTGCGACCTACATTCCACTTGGAAACCACGGCGTGTTTATCGCTGGATCAGACCACGTTGGTGCGTTCGACAGCGTAACTCGAGAACTAGCTGACCTGCTTGCCGCAACTGCAGAGGCAGCGCTAGACCGCGTCACACGAGAGTCACGACTCCGTGAACAGGATCGCACCCTTCAACAGCAAAACGAGCAGCTTACCTCCCTCAATCGCATCAACGAGACGATTCGGGAGATCGACCAAGCACTCGTTCAGGCAGAAACCCGCGAAGAGATCGAACATACCGTTTGTGATCTATTGACCGATGACGACCGGTTTAAGTTTGCTTGGATTGGGACGGTCAATCCAACAACCGATACTGTCGACCCACGAGCCTGGGCAGGAAGCGAACAGGGGTATCTAGATAGCCAGTCGTTCACCGTTGCAACGTCAGGTGTAGAACCAGTGGGACAAACAGCAGCGAGTAATGAAGTAACGATGGTGACTAACGTCGCCGCTGGCCTCCGCGATGAACTGTGGCGAAAGGACGCCCTTGCTCGAGACTTTCTCTCCGTGTTGAGTATTCCACTTCTGTATAACGACCTCACCTACGGCGTGCTAACAGTGTATGCAACGACCCAAGATGCGTTTGTCGAAACAGCGAACACCGTTTTGGCAGAGCTCGGTGAAACCATCGCGTCCGCACTTAGTGCTATTGAACGGAAAAACGCATTACTCACGACATCTGTAACCCGCGTCGAGTTCGCAATTGATGACCCGACATTCGTCCTCTCACAACTTGCTCAGGACGCCGCATGTACACTCTCATATCAAGGTGGTGTCCAGCAATCCACAGAGGGGAGTTATGTATTCGTCACCGTCGAAGATGCGCCTGTAGAGGATGTCGCAAAAACGGCTTCACAGCTAATCGCGATCGACGATGTACACCAGATTAGCGCAAATGGTGAAGACGGAGTCTTACGATTACGGCTCACACAGCCGTTTTTCGCATTAGAATTAGCCGATCATGGCGCCATCTTCCGAGAAGCGACCGCTGATCCGACCTCTACGACGCTCGTGATTGAGATTCCAGATAGCATTGATGTCCGAACAATTACACAGCTCGTCCGTGAGACGTTCTCTACTGTCGAACTACGCGGCAAGCAAACGCTTGATCAGGCGATGGAACACGATCTCTACTCGAAGTTCCTCGATAAACTCACAGACCGACAACTGGAGGTGATCCAGACAGCATACTATAGTGGGTTCTTCGAGTCACCACGTGAAAGTACAGGAGAAGATGTTGCGGAGACACTTGGAATCTCTCCCCCTGCGTTCTATAAACACTCTCGGACTGTCCAGCGGAAACTGTTTGCAACGCTCTTTGATGAGGAGAGTCGTTCTTTCTGAGATGGTTAAATAACTAACCCCCTGATCAGGAGTGGGTTTAGTAGTTAACGACCACATATTCCCTAATACACTTATTATACCTTAGTGAGTGCCCGGGTTGCCTGCCAGCGCACCAGGTCACCTGCCGGCACTCGTTAACTAACTATGAGAGATGTTCAAACGGATCCCAACGAAGAACGTCCATACGAATGCTTTGCGTGTGGAAATATCATCATAAACGATACCAATCCAGGCGCATGTCCGGATTGCAGTAATCCGATGCGAAATCGGCAAATGCCGATTGAATAAACATGGCATCGACACCCAATAGCACCATCGATAAGTCCGGAGACGAGATAGCAGAGTCGACCGAATCGGAATCAGCGCTCGAAACGGCCCGTCGACAGCTGTATCATGCTGCGACCCATCTCAATATCGACCCGAATATCGTCGAGCGGCTCAAGTATCCCAAAAAGGTCAACGAGGTAACAGTTCCGATTAAGCGAGACGATGGCACAGTTGAAGTGTTCACAGGCTACCGAGCGCAACATGACAGTGTTAGAGGGCCATACAAGGGCGGTCTTCGATATCACCCTGAAGTAACCAGAGATGAATGTGTCGGCCTTGGCATGTGGATGACATGGAAGTGTGCCGTGATGGATCTTCCATTTGGCGGTGCCAAAGGAGGTATTGCTGTCAACCCAAAGGAACTGAGTTCGGCAGAAAAAGAGCGGCTCACGCGTCGATTTGCGCAGGAACTTCGCACTGTTATTGGCCCGACTGAGGATATTCCCGCTCCAGACATGGGAACAGATCCACAGACAATGGCGTGGCTGATGGATGCATATTCGATGCAGGAAGGCGAAACAACACCGGGCGTCGTCACAGGCAAGCCACCGGTCATTGGTGGCAGTGAAGGCCGTGAAGAGGCTCCCGGGCGAAGCGTTGCGATCATCACACAGCTTGTCTGTGAGTACTATGACCGCCCGCTTGAGGAAACAACAGTCGCGATCCAGGGCTATGGAAGTGTTGGTTCGAACGCCGCTCGACTCCTCAATGACTGGGGAGCAACAATCGTTGCAATTAGCGACGTGAACGGTGCAATGTACAATCCAGAGGGAATCGATACAGCGTCTGTTCCCTCACATGATGAAGAACCAGAAGCTGTCACGAAATATGCAGATACCGTCATCTCGAACGACGAACTGCTCACGCTCGATGTTGACGTACTCATCCCTGCTGCCCTTGGAAACGTAATCACGAAAGAGAATGCGGAGTCGATCGCCGCAGATCTGGTTGTTGAAGGCGCGAACGGGCCGACAACCTCAACAGCAGATTCAATTTTGGCAGAGCGAGATATTGCCGTGATTCCCGATATACTTGCCAATGCTGGCGGTGTCACGGTAAGTTATTTCGAATGGCTTCAAGATATCAATCGCCGTGCATGGTCGCTCGACCGGGTGAACGACGAATTGGAAGCAGAGATGCAAGCCGCCTGGCGTGCTGTCAAAACGGAATTCGAACAGCGTGACGTTACGTGGCGTGATGCAGCCTATATTGTTGCACTCTCACGGATCGCAGAGGCCCATGAAGCACGTGGACTTTGGCCGTGACCCGATTTGAGTATGCCGTGTGAACTCGCAGTAGAGCCGGTCAGTACGATTCACTGTGACAAACAGGTGCGGGACTACGACCAGCTCAACCCAACAGCAAAACAGACGCTTGCTGAGCTCACTGCTGAAGAATCCGAAATAGTAGTCTCATCACAAATCGCAGCAGGCTTCACTCGAAATGAGATAATCAACTATACTGATTATCTCCGTATCAAGATGTAGTATACGTGTACAACGATACAACTTTTTAGCGGATTGGTATAATTAACTGAATCCGAGGGATTTATTGTTGGGTGATCGAACCATAATGGATGGAAGCAGACGAGCTTCATCCACAGGCAAAGACTGCCCTCAAACGCCACCAACGGTTTTCACTCCCTCATAGTGAGCGTGGTCTACATCTCTTCCGACTGTTCAGCCGTGCCGCCAGCTGGATTGTGAACCGGAATCCTCCAGCAGTCGGAGCAACCGTCGAGCGAACGATTCCTGGTCCAGATGGATCACTCTCGACGAAATTGTATCTGCCACAGGAATCTGGATCGTTCCCGACTATCGTATTCTTCCACGGCGGTGGATTTGTCCTTGGGAATTTAAAGACACACGATGTGCTTTGTCGACAGTTGACTCGCCAAAGCAGGTGTGCTGTACTGTCGGTCGCATACCGTCTTGCTCCAGAGCATCCATTTCCAGCCGCTGTCGAAGACGCATACGCAGCAGTACAGTGGGCAGCAGCAAATCCGTCAGCGATCAATTCAACAGGACAACTCGCGGTGGCTGGCGACAGTGCGGGAGGAAATCTAGCGGCTGTGAGTTCCCTCATGGCAGCCGAACGTAACGGTCCCGATATTGCGTATCAAGCATTGTTGTATCCGGCTATCGGAGTTAAAGCTGATCAACCATCAATTGAAAAGCATTCTGGACTTGTGTTAGACGAGAGTGACCTGCAGTGGTTTCGGGACTGTTATTATGGTAATGAAATTCATGAGCGAAACCCATACGCAGACCCAATCAATGCAGGCGATCTTTCTACTGTGGCGCCGGCAACGATTATCACTGCTGGATTTGATCCACTTCGAGACGGTGGCAAAGCGTATGCATCGCAACTGGTTAATGATGGAATCTCAGTTCGGTATCTTAACTACGAGGACATGATTCACGGATTTATGACGAATAGAAATATTGACCGTGCTCATGAAGCAACTGCAGCTGTCGGAGACGATCTCGCAGACGCGCTATTGTCCCATTGACTCCACGATAGGATGGTTTGTACACATGTATTTCCGGTTCTCACTGCTGTTGTCGACATACACTTGGGACAGCCAAACACTTCGTCGTTATCAATATTCTCTTGTATCGCTTGTTGTGACTGGGTTCTGGTCTAAGAAACGCATTCAGGCGTTGTTCATCCGCTGCTGGGTTTCACTCCCACACTGAGTGCATTTCGTGATTCGGTACGGTTCCCGCGAGTACGAAACATTCTTCTCTTTATCGCTTTCCGTAATGATGTCGACTGATACCTTGTGAGTTGTTTTCGCTGCACAATCTTCGCATTGTTCGACTATTTCGTTTGAGTTAGACTGTGATACAGACATTGTAGTGTATTGTTCTGGAGGATTTGATAGCTTCAGTATACCTGAGATGGTATTGAAGCTACGTCCCACCATCTCGATTCATAGTAGTTACTGACGGCCGGTCGGTCTATTCGCTGCAAATGCAAGGTACTCATCCATGCCTTCACTACTCAACAGAATTTCCCTCTATATGGAACCCAGCATTTGAACGCTATGGTCATCACTAGTGAACCAGTAGTCGTCCCTTATTCGGATCGAAACGAAATTAAGAGACGTCGAATGACACAGTTTCAGTTGATCCGCAGGTAGGGCATGGCTGTTCGGTAGTTTCGATCGATGTCCCACACTTGCGACACTCACGAATAACGCTCTCATTTACAGAGAGCCATCGCCGCACGATGACTGGGAGCGGCATACTATCTGTCCTCTCTGACCCAACGCAATAAAAAATTCGGCCTCATTTCAATTTTATATTAAATTTGCTGCTTCACATTATGCCAGAGATTAGCATTAAATATTAATGTATGAGAAAACATAGTTTGTATTCGTGTGAACTACCCCTGCTCGGCCGTGTGGCCACATTGATGACGGGGGTTTTATGCCGACGATCGCTTTACAGATACAACGGTGTCCGAGGGAACGCAGTCTCCACAGACGACAATATGTACGTGACATCCTCCCCGTCCTAAACGACGGGGCTTCCCCGCACAGGAGGAAACCCGGCTCGGTGCCGAGCAGGTTTCAGGACCGTCTCTTTCGGCGTCAAAGGCACGGGTTTCACGCCACCGCTCTTCCGAAAGCGTCCTGTGGCACGGCCACGGGTGCTCCCATCGCCAAGCGTGTCATCGTCAACGGTTTTCAACCGTTGTCTCTCACCCATGGCGTCAACCTCGCGGTCGAAGGCGGTTCGATCACACTTAGCCGCCCAGTGGGTCGGTTTACCGTGCTTGCGAACGACGCGAACCCCGCAACCGGTTACAGAACCGGCCCGTGGGAACCGACGCCCCGAAATATTCAGGACGATGGTTTCAGCGCGTCTCGTACTTCCGTGCAAGTGCCGGAAGCCGACGTAACCCTTGATATTAGGCACGTCATGGTGTGTACTAAGCGTTTGGGTTTCGGCCAGCCACCGACGCCGATTGCGCAATCGAGTGACGCGATTCACGCCCGCCGTAAACGGCGGGATTCTCCCGCTGATTAAAGATAGAGTAGGAGAGACAGCTCATCGAAGTGAGGAAGGGTTGGAAAAAGACGCAGTAGGATGCGCGCCTTTGGAACCAGGTGATTCCATTGAATAGTAAATTACTTATCGGACAAAAAGTTTCCGTTACCGAGTGGCCATGGAATTGAAAAAGAAACAATATGTTCATAGTATTCTTACTCGAAGGCTACCGCGCCCTCGACGCCGACGAGACGACCGAGTAGGACAGACAATGAAACTCGTGTAAATGTCCAGCTAACTGAACGCGATTCCTCCCCCCGTTTACGGCGGAGTTTCCTCGCTACCGCAAAGATGAGGATCTGGTGTCGGAGTTTGAGTCTCTCATGGCCCTTTTCTTGCGTTTTGGACAGAAGTACTAGCATTTCGAAGTCCAAAAACTCGGAAGGAACTAACCAACGTTCCAATGTTGAATATTAATATTAAAATATTCCCAGTACTGCAATATAGTATGTCCTATCATTCACAGTTAATTCCCGTTTCGGCAACGGAATGTGAACAGATCCAGCACTTCGATAACAAGGGCTTCTCTCCAGCTGAAATCGCTGACAAGGTTGGCCGCTCAACAAGCGCAGTGTGGTATCATGCTCGTGGGCGATGCAAGCACGGTGAGAAAACCACTACTGTTTGTCCGTTCTGTGATTCCGATATTGCCTCGCTTGGTAACCATCTCCCTTGTTCGGGGCTAATCGATAGGCGGCAAATAAAACAAAATAGTCGCTGACAAAGCCCGCTCTGAAAGCGTCTGTGTGTCAACGTAGGATGCCAGTGCACAGCAGGTGCATCTCTTTGAGCATTAGGCTGTATCGGAGAGCATACGCGATTCCCGCCCGGCCTTTAGATGGATTTCTCAGTTACTCCTTTCCACGTGCATATCGAAGCCTCAAATCGCTTCGACTGTGCCGTGAGTATAGCGTTGTTCCCGATGATCCCGAGGTTTCAAAGCCCAACGTGGCGATGGTTCGTGTTGAGCTTGTATCGTCCTGAGAGGAAATAGACGAGCGTATCGTTGTCGATGACTTGCTCGAGGACGTCATCAATCGGTTCTTTCCCCGTGTTGTTCGCGCCTTCCTTGACGATGTCCACTTAGTTGTCGAAGTACTTCGCGTACTTGCTTGGGTTGACGCCAGTCAGCATGCCACTTGTCGAGCTGGTGCTATTGATAGCGTTCGTACTGTTGGTGTCGGTCGCTGCATCGAACTGCCGCCGAGCAGCGGACGAATGCAACTAGAAAGCGTGGCTGCGCCGATACTTGCACTACTAGCAATAATGTCCGTCTATTTGTCGAGACGCCACTACGTTTTTGAGGACTGCTTTCATCGTCTGTCATGGGATTCCTCCCAGCTAAGACCCCAGCGCTGGGTTCTTCTCCATCCAGCGTTCCTTCATGCTGTTCGCAATCGTCTCGAACAGTGGGTCACTTGCACTAGAATACTATCTCCACTAGGATAAATTTTTGAAGCTAAGCTAATATATGATAAAGTTATAAATAAAATTTTAATTATTAATATAATATTCAGAATGGAATTTTGGCAATTCTGTAGAGATACATATCCCTGGGTAAGCCAAATATAAAGAAAGTCATATGGACGGCTCCTCAATCTATTCGCCCTTCCGCGGGAGGGCGCTAATCAGGTTCAATAGGTTCGACCTGGTTTCCATACCCTCTGACACTGCTCATTCCACGGCTCTCAGTGGGATCCCCTGACTCCCCACCCTCCTCCAAAAATCCCGAATAGCTGGACATAATTTCACATGTATACACCGACAAATGCAGGGTAGGGGAAAGTGTGAGGGTTGAAGAGTTGGATGAGCCGGTTCGATGATCGAAGATCAACGGACAGGAGCCCCCTCACGAATTTGCATCTGGACTCTGGGCTCATGAATGTAGAGGATACCGGTAGTCTGTGGCAGCTCCGAAAAGCTGCGTGGTCTCATACGACCTTCGCGACAACCTACTGCCGCGCTGCGGTTATCGTGAATCGACGAAGTGCACTACGAATTGGGCACAAATTGATTCGGGGGTCCCGTTGGTGTTGCACTGCCGCTTATGAGGTCATGGAGCAGAAAGTCGACTTCGTGCTGACCAGAGAGCGTTAACTGGTCATTCGGTGCTTAGTCTTCGTATTCTATCGGTTGCCAGTTCTGCCGTAAAAGCCCATACCAGAGCATATCGTGGTACTCACCTCGGAACCACGCAGCTTCCCGCAAGGTGCCCTCGTGTTCAAATCCAAGTGACTCGAGCAAACCAATCGAACCTTTATTGAAACTGCCAACCTGGGTACTCACTCGCCGGAGATTCCGATCTTCAAAGGTATACTGTACCATCCGTGTAGCCGCATCAGAGCCGTACCCTTGTCCATAGGTCGGGTCGATGCAAATTCTTAGGCTGTTACCTGGAAGATGCTAAACTCCTGGTTCGACCTCCACCGCTAGTTCGAGCACTCGACTCAATGTCCGTCGAACCACCGGTGATGTCACTCTCCTTGGCTACGATCCACAAGAGAATCAAGCTGCGTTACTGTCAGTTAAGTATCATCTGCCATAGTGAGTAATGAAAAATGAGGGCAAATATGGAAAGATTCTCTTGAGAATGATTCGCAGTTTTTGTAAAAATGTCCTAAACTGTTCTCTGGATTGAATACGGGATAGGTAGTCATACGTTCGCAACGGCGCTGATTATCAGCAAATCAGTCGTCGGGAGAAGTAACAAACATGACAAGAATAAAACAGTCGGAGAATGACTCAAATATTGAATCAAGGAAGTCTCAACAGAGGTCTTTAAAGAGAAGAACCATTCTTTCAGGGCTCATCGCTACAGTAGGCGTATCAAGTTTCGCCAGTGCACAACAAACAACAACCCAAGAACAAGGAACAACGACTCAGGGTGGTGGGGGTGGAAACCAACAATCGTTAGTCCAAGCAGCGGAGCAGGGCGCTCAACAAGGTGCGGATAGTGTTGAGGATTCGTTATCAGAGGACGAGCAGCAAGCGATCGTTGAGGGTGCCACTCAAGGTGCAGTCCAAGGGGCTGTTAATCAGAACGTCAACGTCAATGTCGTCCAGAATGCTGCGTTCGGCGCGGCACAAGGAGCAGCTCAAGGGACAGTCAACCAGAATGCGAATGTCAACGTTCTCCAAAATGCCGCATTCGGTGCAGCTCAAGGCGCAATCAATCAGAACGCCAATGTCAATGTCGTCCAGAATGCTGCATCCGGCGGTGCTCAAGGGGCAGTGCAAGGGGCGATAGCAAATCAAAATGCAAATGTCAATGTCGTCCAGAATGCCGCCCTTGGTGCCGCGCAAGGATGTGTTCAAGCAGGAGTAACAAATCAGAACGTCAACGTCAACGTCCTTCAGAATGCGGCATTAGGTGCAGCTCAGGGCGCAGTCAACCAAAACGCCAACGTCAATGTTGTACAAAACGCGGCGTCGAGTGCGGCCCAAGGCGCGGTGCAGGGAGCTGCAACGAACCAGAATGTCAACGTTAACGTCATTCAAAATGCTGCACTTGGTGCAGCCCAAGGTGGCGTCCAGGCTGGTGCAGCGAATCAGAACGTCAATATCAACGTTCTCCAAAATGCTGTGACCGGCGCAGCGCAGGGTGCGTTGCAGATAAACCAGAACGTCAATATTAATGTCATCCAGAATGCTGCACTCGGTGCGGCACAGGGTTCGATTCAGGGCGCTGTGAATCAGAATGTCAATATCAATGTCATTCTCAATGCAGCAGCTGGTGCGGCCCAGGGCGCAGTGCAGGCTGGCGCTGTGAACCAGAACGTGAACATCAACGTCATTCTCAATGCAGCAGCTGGTGCGGCCCAGGGTGCTGTGAGCCAGAACGTGAACATTAATGTCATTCTCAATGCCGCGTCTGGTGCAGCACAGGGTGCAATCGTAGGCGCTGTAAACCAGAATGTGAACATCAACGTCGTTCTTAACGCCGCCCAAGGTGCCGCACTAGGCGCCTTACGAGCTGGTGCCATCAACCAGAACGTGAATATCAACGTCATCCTCAACGCTGCACTTGGTGCGGCCCAGGGATGTGTCCAATCTGGTGCCGTCAACCAGAACGTGAATATCAACGTCATCCTCAACGCTGCACTTGGTGCAGCGGAGGGGGCAATCAACGCAGCAGCGGGTGCTCCAGACGTATCGCCACAAGAAGTGCAAGCTGCAGCACTAGGTGGGGCAACAGGCGCTGTCGAATTCGCCTCAGTGAATCAGAACGTTAATATTAACGTTATTCAGAATGCCGCAGCAGACGGTGCTCAGCAGGGGGTACAAGCAGCAACAACAGGCGCCTCTCTTGAAGAGATCCAACAAGCGGCCGAGCAGGAAGGTCAAGTCGACGGTACCCAACAACCCGACGAAGAAACCCAAGAACCAACGGCAGAACCTGAACCGACTCCAGAACCGACAGCAGAACCGGAACCGACAGCAGCGCCAGAACCAACTGCAGAACCAGAACCAACAGCAGCGCCAGAACCAACTGCAGCACCGGACAATTCAAGCGCATAACTGGATTAAAGCGGCATACGCCCAAAGAGGGACTTCTAGGACCAATGGACGTCGGGACTTTGACCCATCACTGTCGCTCATTGTGATCTCTCTCTCTTAATCCAGTTTCACGGTACCGTTCGCTTGTACTCCGGATTTGACGCTGGTTTCCACCAGTTTGTTTGTGTTTACTGTATTCCATAATTGAACCAGTTATATGTTAAGTCGACATTCGCGAGGGTCGCCTGCACGCACAAGGAATGCAAGGAGAAGAATGATACCGCCGACCCGGAGTAAATCACCATGGAACGGCATTGCGGCCAGTGCACCAGCAAATCCAAGGAACCCAAGTAATCCAGCACCACAACTGGCACAGCCCGATGCAACGAGACCTGGTAATACACCGAGCAAATCCGACAGACTGGACACCCCGGTTGCACTTACTTGGGCCACAACGTTGACGATGGATACACCGGTTAGTACTGCGTACGAAATAATGAGCGCAAGACCAAACCAGCCATTCGTTGCCAGCACATTTTCGGTCAGAAGTATCATTGAGTCGTCAAACCATTGTACTCCTGCCCCAAGCATCTGTATCGACATCTCGGGAAACGTCGAAAGGATGAGTAGGACATAGGTTACAATCGCAATGAAAATTGCACTGAGAACTCGGGGTGCTGAACTCATTGGATAGGCAAGTGCACTCTGTAGATCCGTCCCCCATCGACGGACTCGTGTTTGTCCGCTCATTTTCTTACCTCTTCAATCGTCGCTTCAAAGCGGGGATACGGTTGGGCACCCTGAATCGTCGCCGTTGAATTGCCCGAAGTTGGGTTGTGGAAAATGAATGTTGGTGTTACACCCACTCCTTTGTTGTTTCCCGTCTTTTTGTCATTGGCAACACTCGCTGCCAAGGACTGTTCGTTTTCTTGGAGGCACGACGCGACTGCACTGGCGTCAACGCCCTCTACACTTTCTGTGATATCGAGCAGATTCTGTTTTTTCGCCCAGCCCGAGTTCGGTTTCTTTTGTGCGTCGAATATCGACGCATGCCAGCGTTTGAATGCGTTTGGATCGCTCTCCTTGACTTGGCGCCAAACGCATTTTGCCATTCGAGCTGCTGTCTTTGAAGCGTCTCCGATGGTTACGTATTCAAGGACGACGAGTCGCACTGTCCCTGGTTTAATATAGTTTTCGAGGAGTTTTGGGAAAGTATTTTGCTCGAATCGATTACAAAATGGGCACTGATAGTCACTCCAATAGTAGAGATCCACCGGTGCCTCAGGCGATCCCATCAAGGGATTATCTTCTAGGTTGATCCCAAATTCGGTCGTTTCAGAACTCGCATACACCAACGATTGTGGCTTAGAGGTCGACGTGGTGGTTGTACCTTGGTTTGTGCTGGTTTCGGTTGCCGATTGTGTTTCAGACGTTTTGGAATGCGTAGTACTGGTCTTACTAGACGGCGTCCTTTTCGTAGTAGTGCTTTGTTCTGTTGTAGACTGCTTGTTAGATCCAGCATTAGTATCTGTACATCCAGCTAACCCAGTAAGCAGTATCCCGGCCGTTCCGAGGAACGCTCGTCGGCCATTTCTATCGGTGCTATCAGACATAATCGGTACCTCAAGCGAGACACGGGGAGATGATAATCCACCCGCTCGTTTTCAGGATTAGAAGTACCTCGGCACCTTTTAAATGGAGCTCATTCCTATTCCAAGTGTGAGTGAGGAACCGAGTCCAGCCGACTTGTTCAGTTTGCTGGATGATGAGTATGCCCGTGCGATCCTCACGAAAACAAGTAAACAACCGATGTCAGCTCAGACTCTTAGTACTGAATGCAATGCGTCGCTCCCGACCATCTACCGTCGGTTAAATGATCTAGAGAAGGAAAATTTAGTCGAAAAACGAACGCAATTGGAGGCAGATGGTAATCACCGAGCAGTTTACGAGGCTACTGTGGAGCACGTCGAAGTTGACATCGTTGATGGTGATCTTACTGTACGCGTCACCGAACGCGATACTGCCGACCGATTTACACAGGTGTGGGAAGACATGAGAGGGGACCGATAATGCGTATTGAGCTGTTTGTTGGAAAACTACTTGTAATGGGACTCGGACTCCTCATTGCATACCAAGGATTTCGTGGTTACCGTCGCAACCAGAGTGAGCCAATGCTCTTTGTCGCAATCGGCTTTGTTTTCCTTACCATCGGAGGGACGATGGGATGTTCGCTTATACAGTCACTACATATCTCGGCCGCTACGTTTGGCGTTGCCCAAACTGTCTTAGTTGCGGCCGGGATGGGTTGTGTCCTCTACTCATTATACGGATGACAGGGGTCGCACAATCAACTTAAACGTATAGGTAACCCAGTTTGAGAAGCAAACAGGTCGTTGGTGAACCTAAACATAACCAAACGATCGGAGCGAATACCACGTTACGTAGAGACCGATAAGCACGAACGCTGCACTACCGAGCGTTTGGGCACGAGCGGCGTACTGGCCGAGAGAAAGTGATCCTTTCGAGAGCCCTGCGACAACACTCAGTCCGATCATCAGAGTTCCCATCCCCGCAGAGAATGCCACAAAGACGGTTAATCCGGAGAGGAAACCCGCTGTGAAGAACGACGACAATACAATGCCGAGAAAGACAGGGAGGTTGCAGGCGAGACTTCCAACGCCATAGAACATCCCGAATGTGAAAAACTCCGAGTTCGATACTTCCCCACGTTTCGGGAGTGCTACCGGTCGCAGCGGCGATGTTCCACGATAATATCCGACCCCGAGTATAATGATGATCGGCCCAACGAGTAACTCAAGCGACGAGATATATGGCTGGATCCACTGTCCAACGGCAAGAACGACACCACCGACGAGCAAATATAACAAAACGATACCGAAAGTGGCGATAGTTCCAATACGAAACCCTCTCAGTGCGCCAGTTCGTCCACATCCGACAACTGACAGTGTCGTACCGACCAATACGGCGGCAACCGGCGGGAGGTAGCTTCCTGTCCCAAGTTTTGCAAGCGAGACGATAAATTGATAACCCGGTAACAGTAGCCGGATGCCAGCGGTCGCCATATAAAATAGCGGAACGGCACCTAGTAAAAAGACAAGAACTCCGTTCACGAGGAGCACTTGGCGAGCGAGACCCCGTGATTCGTCGTTTAGTATCGCCTCTGATATGGATCCCGTCGTGGTGGAAACAGCGGTCCCATCACCGGCCTGAGTCAAATCGTGGGTAAAATAGTAGTTCAAATACGCGGGCAGCAAGCCGACACTACATGGAGCGAAAAACATCAATACACCCGCGGCATAGGCCGCTATCAGCAATGGTGGCTGGTTGATCGCAATCATCATTCATCTCCCTGATAATTGGGTGGGACACCCAGACAAGTGAGTAAGAATGAATCACACGTACTGGTCATTAAGGAAATAGTCTGTAGCGTCATCAACGTCTTCACATTCCGAATTATGATGAGAGGCCCTCTAAATACACAGGTGCGTTTGCAGGACCAGCAAATCGTCACTTGGTTTTATGCTCATTTTGTGTGTCGTTTGAGCCAATGCCGCTACGGACAGCAATTGTGAAAGGACTGGCGGCCAGCGTCGGATCGTTTCTCCTGTTCGGTGTTGTAACAGGACTTCTTCCGAACCCACTATACATTCGGATGGTTCCACGAACTCTATTCGATTACACATTTCTCGTTCTTACGTCACTATTTGCTGGGATATATATCGCCCAACAATCCATAGCCGGTCGCGCTGGTGATGGCCGTTTAGCTATCGGTAGTACTATTGTTGGCTTCCTTGCCTTCAGCTGTCCGATCTGTAATGTGTTCTTACTCGCGCTGTTCAGCAACTCCATGCTGATGACGTATCTTGATCCGTATCGTCCCCTCTTAGGCGTAGTATCAGTGTTACTCTTCACTGGACTACTTTACTACCGCTACCAGCAAAGTTGTGAATCATGTGGAAGTACAGCTGAGTCAGGAAGTACCTAGAATCGCACTACAGAGTATTAATAAAGACAGTTACTATTCGTTCTCGTAGTCACCACTCGTTGGATCAAAAACTATGATAGGTGATCTTGAGACAGCATGTATGCATATGAGTGGTTAACAATACACGAGCAAGGAACCGCTGTGATCACAAACGTAATTTTGGCCTATGATGCACTTGTTCGACGAACGTATGCTTCATCGCAACACTTCCTGCTATCGCTGGACAACCATAGTAGAAAAACAATATCCTATCTCAGTGAATTGCTTACCGATCCCTACGGAAATCCACTGTCCGCAATTCTTCGTATGCGTGCCACGTTCGAGGTCGATAAGCGATTATTATTAGAACGAGCGAATATATGATTACTACACTAGTTACGAGTTCCCCAGGGATTTGACCGATAGATGCACTCGCTGGCCATGATTGTTCAACGAACGCAGTAACGCGAATAGTCCATGCTGCAAGCAAAACGGCAAATAATGGCAAGTAGATCCGACGAAGTCGATGTGCAATCGCTTCTTCCATCGTAATTTTGAGTGTCGGTTGATCATAGTCTTCAGCCAATTTCTGTCGCCAGGTTGGGTCAGCGAGCTCCCGTGATGGATCAAGGCCTGGAGCAAAGACATTCCGTTGGAGTTCTCGAACACGTGATCGCCAGATGTCGTACCCGCGATAACGCCGTGCTTCGATGATTAGGAATACAGATAACGTTGCCCAACCGACAAGAATTACATAGTGTGGGTGAGTCTGACTCGAAAAGGCCCACGTCAAAATTGCTGCCATCATGAGAACAGCCCAGTTCGTAGTTTGGTCAAGCCGCTCTCGCCAAAATTTCATTCGGTGAATTTCCCCTCGGTAGAGATGTGCGAGAGAAGAACTAGGCCCCATTTCCTCATCTAAGAGTCCCTTTCCGACATCACGGAAGGAACGACTGTCCGTATCGAAGTCATCTGAATGATTTGTCATTGATATCTAGGAGTGATGTGATGGCAACGGAACTGAGTTTTGATCTTCATTGATCTTCTTCTCCATCATTCTTGTTGTCATTCGGTCCATCCTAGGGAGCGCACCAACAATGTTTGACATCGACATATTAGGATTCCCACCAGAACTTAACTGCAGACTAGTTGAACGCCCTCAAATAATATACCACTTCAATAGAATGTATGGGAGACACTCGTGCACGCCATCCGCCATCAGCGAACAACTAGCTTTGGGACGTGCGTCGGGAATGTAATCCCTCGTGGGGTTAAGTCGATCTGTTGCCGGCACAGTTGCGAAAGAACCGAGGAAAGATACTGCGGTGTGGGTTTCGGAATCAGGCGGCACAGTTGTTTGCACCAGTCTCAAGCTTTGTGGCGTCACGGCTACTCTCGATAGTTTCCTTCCCGCGGTTAATGCCGATAATCGTCTCGTAGTTGTCCGGCTTCTCTGGGACGTTCTTAACCATTCGTTCTACGAACGCTTCCTCGTCAAGGCCGACGAGATCGAGTTGCGTACGAACATCACCGAGAGGTGTTCCAACCAAGTTACCTGGAGATGCGTTCTCGTAGGTGCCATTGTTATTCACCGTAACATGGCCTGGAAGGACGGTTTGTTCGTCCGGAAGTTCCAGCAGTGTTTCGTGCAGCGTCTTATACTGCATCCGTGCTCCCTCCTCGGCTGCATCCTCGCCGAACTCAAGCTCTGTGCGTCCAACTGAATCGAGGAATAAGCTATCCCCCGTAAGTACCGCTTCGTCGCCGATCCGGTAGATGACCATCTCTGTGGTGTGACCTGGTGCAAACAGCACTTCAATCTCGACATCACCGACTGCGATCGTTTCGCCATCTGCAAACGCATCAAACTCGTAATCGATATCGCGTTCGGTCGCTTTCTCGCCCAGATAATAGGGAACATCAAGTCTGGTAGCAAGGTCATGACCACCAGAGATGTGATCTGCATGCACGTGTGTGTCGAGGACGGCCGTAATTGTCATTCCTTTCTTAGCAGCGGTGGTTATGTATTGGTCAGTGTGCCGAGTTGGATCGACCACAATGGCCTCGCCTGTGCGCTTTGATCCAATGAGGTAACTCAAACAGCCTTTCGCTCGGCGCTGAAATTGAACAATGCAGAGGGCGTCATTTTCGGTGTCGACGTGAGCGGTTTCGTACAGCGAGTTCCAGTTGCGCATCCCTCCATTTACGACCGCTACATCTTCGAACCCATTAGCGTCTAACTCGGATGCGAGCCGTGTCGATGTCGCCGCTTTTCCACAAATCGTGATGATCTTGTTATCGTTTGCTAACTCCTCGATTTTTTCGTGCTGGTCCTCACTCAGGGTCTCCCCAGGTCCGAATGGAACGTTCTCTGCACCCTCGATACGCCATGCTTCATAGCTGTCTTCTGGACGTGTATCGATGAGCGTGTAATCGCTCGTGCCCGAATCCTGTCTTTCCGCTAGTTCTCTGGCAGTGATTTTCTCGAACATTGTCGTATTCTCTGTACAATATTGGGATAGTTAAACATTCTTGCTCTTAATAGGCAATACCGTCATAGAAGGCCGATGGATATCGTGTTCCGTTCGATTGCTTCTGAAGCCGTCTCAAGGTCGCCGACCGGACGGAGGGCAAACCCGGTGCCCGAAGCGTCTGATCGGCGTGGAGATCGCTAGATATGGGAACAACTATACATCAATAGACGGAGCAGAGCGAGTGCTTCGGGCTTGATCCCGAGACGGTTCGCAATGATGTCTTCGGTTGAGAGGTGCATCCACAATCAAGCGTGGTTCACGAAAACGTCGATAGTTGTCTCCTTACCAACAGCACGTGCATTTTATCTCTGAGAATGACCTCGACGGGTAGTAAACGAAATACTGCTCTCGTCTGGAAATCTGGTTTCTCCTAGTGAAAGTAAAGTACGAATCAAGACTGATTCAAGGATATTCGTGGAGATTCAGATCGAGAGTTCCTTGTTATGGGGTCTGGATTCTAAATTCGTTCGTCACTACTATTACTATTCGACAACAGCTACCTGCTGAGATTGGTTGTACTTGTCTTCGAATTCTTGGACGAGCTGGCCCATCTTCGCATACCAATCGTTGAGCATTCGCTGCATATCAGCTGCAATTTCGTCCGGACTCGTTGGGGAGTAGACGTGGTAGTATCCGCCCTGCTCGTAGTTCACCTGCTCTTTTTGGACGAAGCCCGCCTGCATTAATCGTTGGATGGAGCGGTAGGCGGTCGACCGCTCCCGATCGATACGGTCGGCGATTTCGTCGATTGTCAGCTGTTCGGAGCTCTCCGCAAGGAGTTTGAAGGTCTCTTTGTCGAGATTCTTCAGGCCGTGCATACACTCCAAGAGTCCTTCACACTCCATGTCTGTCTTGAGATACTCGCTCATCGAATCTGCCATTGTATCGAATTATAGGGACTCAATAGATAAAAATGGTTTGCAAGGTTTATACAATACCAAGATCGTCTATGACGTCGTTAGGCGACACAATGATCCAACGCGCTTCTCACGGATTCGACAGACGGCCGCAAGTACCACGGCGCCACTGACAAGAATTGCCGCCCCGAAGATGAGCACGATACTTACCGTGTTGAGCAGCTCGATCCCGTAGGCGGTACCGAGTTCCTTTGCAGCGACCGCAATACTCCCGGCGAGCAGCATCGCTGCGAAATAGCCCTTGATCTCGTCATCGTCGACGAGTTTCGTAGCTCCCGCACCGATACGCGCTCCGAGTGCGCTCCCAATGAGCAATGAAGCCACGACTGGCAAGGCAACTGCATCGGCCTGCGCGTAGGCGAATGCGCCGTACGCGCCGGAGATCGTGATCTGAAGAATGTCAGTTCCCACGGCGACCGCAGCGGGGACACCGAACCCGTACACCATCGCGGGCATCAAGAGGAATCCACCGCCAACGCCAAGGAATCCAGACAAGACACCGATTATGAGTCCAACTGCAAAGATGATGACGCCCGACACACGGACATCGCCTCGCAGGGACACCATCGGCCACAATTCGATCGATTGAACCGTCTTGGAGAGGTCGAATTTCGCCGAATCGCTCGTAGAGCGAGCGTCACGTAGCGTGAGCACCCCAACCGTGGCCAACAATCCAACATACGCGATACTGATGATTAGATCGGCCATGCCCGTCTCCTCGAGAAAGAGGACAACTCCTTTTCCGCCCTCAATACCGAGCGTTATGGCGACCGTCATGATCGCTGCGAGCTTGTAGTCGACTTGGCCGTGATCATGGTGTCTTAGCGCGCCGATGACGCTCGTCCCAAACACGAATGCGAGTCCGCTCCCAACGGCGACTTTCGCGGGGTAGCCCATGACCAACAGCGCTGGCGTTACGAGGAACGACCCACCCATCCCGAAGAACCCGAAGAGGGTTCCAATGAGCAGGCCGAATCCGACGAAGATGGAAACCGTCAGAAGACCCATTCCAAGTACCTCCATGATTACTCACCTTCGAGTGTTTCGAGGACAGTCGAGCCAACGACGCCTGTCAGCGCACCGTATCCAGCATACAGCATGATGGCCTCTGCGAAAACAATTCCTACTGTGGCCACCGCCTGTGCTGATCCACTGAACGATTCAATTCCGATCATATCAAATCACTGTCATCTTCATACGTGTGAGTGTAGAGTTCATACTATTCTCTCCAATAGTGTCTTCGCCGTCGGGGTTGAAAACGGTTTTGGACAAATCCCACAATACTATATCCGAGTAAGGAATTGATGGCGTCGCATATGCTATCGATAGGTTATGACATCGGGGAAAAGCGATCGACAGGTAGCACTTTCGAAAGAGTCAGGTCTCCTTCACAAAACCAACGAATCAGAAAATATCAGTCGTCCGCGGACGTTGTGTCCGCGGAGGCAGGGGTTCGAACGTTCCGCCAGTACCCCTGTGCGTATGCACCGAGGAACATTCCTGCGATGGCCCACAGAATCGGATAGTTGCCGATACCTACGCTTGCATAGGCAGCACCCGGGCAAATACCGGAGAGACCCCAGCCAACGCCGAAGATCGTCCCTCCGATGATAACGTTGCGATCGAACTTTTTGATCCGACGTGTGTATTCACGTGCGGTCAGCGGCGCGCGGTCGAGATAACGTGTCGCAATAGCGAACATAATCCCCGTCACAACTGCCGCACCGCCCATCACGAACAGGAGCCCGAAGTCCTCGAATTGGAGGAAGTCCAGAACGACTTCGGGACGAGCCATTCCACTGATAGCCAATCCGAAGCCGAAGATCAGCCCCCCGACGTAGATAATGGGCAGGAACCACGGACTGCGTTCAGCATCGCTCACGGTACCACCCCGAGTGCTTGGACGAGTTGGGCAGTTCCAATGGCAAATACGAGGAACGTCGCGACGTTCACGAGGGACGTGTTCGAGAGCGAGCCAACACCACAGACGCCGTGGCCGGACGTACACCCTTTCCCAAGGCGAGTGCCAACTCCGACAAGGAACCCACCACCAAGCAGTCGCCACCACTGCACGTCGGTCGTCCAGACACCAGGATTCAACACGAGTCCGTAAACAGCGGCACCGCTGACGATGCCCGCGGTGAACACGAGCCGCCAGTCGCGTGACCGGATGTATTTGAAGCGATTGAGCCGCGGAACGTCGGAGACGTAGGACAACGTTGACTCGAGGAACGTGCTCGCACCCGCGATGATCCCCGTCGCGAGGTAGATGGTTGCGGCACCGAGGCCGACGAGCACTCCACCGAGGAGGTATGGCAGGATTCCTCGCGGAAAGAGCTCACTGACCGTAAACAGTGGAATAGGCATATTCATCTTAGTTCGTTAGCGCCTCCTCACTGGCTGCGCAATTGTTCGGCCCGAGTTCCAGTTCGAATGCTTCTTCATCGTCGGGCGACTGCTGGCCGAGATTGGTTGCAATGATTTCTTCGTAGTTCGCAGGACGAGGTGGCATGTCCGAGACGATGAAGTCGACGAACTCGTCTTCGTTCATCGAGAGTGCGTCCATCAACACCTTCAGCTCGCCAAGCGTGGCCGTGTACGTGCCATCGTCGTTCGGCGTCGCGGCGTTGCTGAAGTGTGCAGGGGCAACAATCGTGTCGTCCGGGAGGGCCAGAATCTTCTCCCGAAGTGTCTCGTAGAGTGTCCGTGCCGCGTTCTTCGCGGCTTCGGGGTCTTCGAGATCTGGTCGGGCGACACTTTCTGTAAAGAGCCCATCGCCGGTGAACAGCACGTTTCCGACTTTGTAGGCTGTCATCCCCGTCGTGTGACCGGGCGTGTGGATGACCTCAATCTCCACGTCACCGACGGTGAGGGTGTCACCGTTTGCGACGGTCTCGTACGGCAGATCGTACTCGACACCACGGTTAGCGGCTGGCGTTGGGAGGACTGCCGTCGCGTCGGGCTGTTCTGTAAGCGTCCGGATGCCGGAGACGTGATCCGCGTGAATGTGTGTATCCAGTGCGTATCGGAGGTCAGCACCGAGGGTCCGCACATCCTGCATGTACTCTGCTGTGAACGCACGGAGTGGATCGATGACAGCTGCTTCATCACCGGAAACGATGAGGTATGCCAGACACCCACTTGATGGCCGCTGGTACTGCGCGATCGTCGCGTCGAAACCGATGTCGAGTTCGGTGTACTCGTATACGCGCGCCCAGCCTTTCATTCCGCTATCCAGATGGTTGACATCGTAGCCCTCGTCTTCAAGGTTCTCAGCAACCATCTCGCTCGAGCCACCCTTCGCACAGAGCGCCGTAATCTTTTGACCTTCGGGGAGTTCTGCAAGGAGTTCATCAGGAATTCCGTCCAGCAACTTGAAGTAGGGATAGTTCACGATGTCGACGTTCTCGCCGTCGATGTGCCACTCTTCGAACTCACTTTCAGCGCGTGCGTCAAGGAGGAATACATCCTCACCGCTGTCGATGCGCTCTTTCAGTTCCTCGGCCGTAATCGATTCAACCGAATCGTCGGTGTCTGTTGCGATCCCGTCGTTCATCTTCACTCGTACGTATTCACGCGTTCCAGATAAGGCTTTGCATAGAATTCCAAATTATATGCAATACAGTATCTCATATTTGTGCCTTTTAACCATCTATACGCCGTTTTACTTCGATTCGGCGTAGTAGTTGTGTGGTTTAGGTGATTTACTAACGACACACTTTTACACACGGCGCCAATATTGGGTGGTGAAGCCAATACCATGACCGAATACGAAATCTCCGAAACACTCGACGTCAAAGGGCAGAACTGCCCGATGCCGGTCGTCAAAACCAAGCAAAATATCGACCAACTCACAGCAGATAGCGTCCTCGAAGTGCTCGCAACGGACCCTGGAAGTATGAGTGACATTGCTGGCTGGGCCGAGACTACTGACGGTGTTGAACTCGTCGACCAAAGAGAGGGCGACGACGTGTACAAGCATTACGTCCGAAAAACGGAGTAAGAACAATGGACAAAATCGGAATCATCGTTTCCAACGAGAACCCGAAAAGCCTTGCAATGGCCATGAATCTTGGACACACTGCGTTAGCGTCCAACATTGAGGTGATCACCTACTTCACCTTCGATGGGTTGACGCACCTGATGGAAGGTGAAAAAGATCTGTCGGCAATTGAACCGCTCCTTGACGCAGGGATGCCGAATCCATACGATTTGCTCGATCAATTCGTTGCTGACGGTAGCGACCTGGTTTCGACGGTCGCCTGTACAACGACACTCGATATGCTCGAGTGGGAACAGGAAGCGATGGACGATTCGGTGACGACTAAGTTCGCAGGCGCGGCAACCTTCCTCAACGAAGTCGACGACGCCGATCAGGTGTTCACCTTCTAACCATGAGTACGGATACACCACCGACGTCCGGCACTGATGTAGCCGCGCTAGAAACCCGTATCGAGGAACTCGAGTCAGAACTCGCTGACCTCCGTGACGAAAGCGACGACTCGAAGAAAATGTCGATCATCGCGACGAAAGGGACGCTTGATATGGCGTACCCGCCCCTCATCCTCGCGAGTACGGCCGCCGCGTTCGGTTGGGAAGTAACGGTCTTTCACACTTTCTGGGGACTCGATATCCTGCACGAAAAGCGCTCGAAGAACCTCAAGCTGAGTTCGGTCGGGAATCCCAGTATGCCTGTGCCAAACGCGATCGGCGCACTTCCCGGCATGGATCGCGTGACGACGAAGATGATGGAACGGCGGATCCGAGAGAACAACACCGCCACCATCGAAGAACTCCTCGAAACATCACTGGAGATGGGCGTTGAGCTCCAGGCCTGCCAAATGACGATCGACTTGATGGAGTACGACGAAGACGACTTCTACACCGGGGTTACTACTGGGGTCGGTGCCGCGACGGCACTCCGGGACATGGCCGATGCCGACATTCAATTGCTCATCTAAAATTTCGTGGTTTCGCTATCGAGCTGGCAGATCGATCAGCGAATCCTATTTCTGGTCTGGTTCCCTCGCCAATACGTGCCCAAAGAGCTAGTACATCAACCGTGAATATACGGATATGGGATCGGAATGGCAACAGACGCTCAAGGAGCAACGCACGAAGAAAAATCAGTACTTCCGCGAAAACCCCCATTCGCCCATCCCCGCCGAGGAGCGGGATTCGTTCGAGGGGCTCGACTACTACCCGATCGACGAAACGTACCGGTTCGAGATGCTGCTTCACGAACACGAGGAAAAAGAACAGCTCACTGTTGCGACGAGCACCGAAGGTGAACGTGAGTATCTTCGCTGGGGAGAGTTTCAGTTCACGCTTGACGGTGAGCAAGTGACCATTCAAGCGTACAAGTCCGACCCGAACGAGGATCGTCTGTGGGTGCCGTTCCGTGATGCAACAAGTGGTGACGAAACGTATGGGGCGGGACGGTATCTCGATCTCGAACGCGACGTCCACTACACCAAAGACGGAATGTGGATTCTCGATTTTAACGAAGCTTACAACCCGACCTGCGCGTACAACGACCGATACGAATGTCCGCTCCCACCCATGGAGAACTGGCTCGACGTACCGCTCGAAGCGGGGGAACAGAAGTATTCGTAATGACATCAACGGATAACGAGCGACGACTCTCTTGACCTCTGTTTCGGTTATATCGACGCATCATCAATCTGAGCCGTATACTCCGTTTCGTTGCCCATGCACGTGCTTTGATTCTGAGATCTGTATAATAGTATTGTATATTTTCTGCTGTTTTGTGTAGAGTCAGTATCAGCTGTCGAAACGATTTCAATGAATTAGAACCCGTATTATAGAGATATCACGCGTAACTATACCAGATAGATTGGCTACCGCCGACAAGCTTTTTAGTATCTATTGTATAGTATTGGGTGTAATGAGCAATACAGACTACTCGAAGCCGACTATGAGTCCCGACGAGGTAGCGGCGCGTCGCGACGACGAGGAATTGTTCATCCTCGACGTCCGTAACGAGGACGACTACGAGGAGTGGCACGTTGAGGGGAGCTATAACCTTCCGATCTACGACCAGCTACTCGACGAGAACTTCATTGGATTAGAGGCCTCGCTCGACGAAATACCGAACGATAAGGAAATCGTCGTCATCTGTGTCGCCGGTGTCACGTCCGCCCGTGCCGCGGAGTTCCTTCGCGACCAGGGCTACGATGCCACGTCGATGGATGATGGGATGAACGGTTGGGGACGTGTACATGTATCCTATGAAATCGAAGACATCGACGGCGTCACGCAGATCGTCCGCCCTGGGACGGGTTGTATCTCATATCTCGTCCACGACGATAATGAGGGTGTGATCGTCGATCCCAGCCTCTATCTCGATGAATACCGTGACGTTGCTGCTGACTACGGCATTGAAATCGTCGCTGCGATCGACACGCACGCCCACGCCGACCACGTGAGTGGCGGTCGACCCATGGCTGACGAGTTCGACGTGCCGTACTACCTAAACCCGATCGACGCTGCAGACCTCGACGAGTACGCCCCCATTGAAGACGGCGACACGATCACTGTTGGCGATCGCGAGCTTGAGGTCATCCACACGCCCGGGCATACGCCTGGTAGCATCTCCCTTACGTGGGGCGATGCCCTGCTCTCGGGCGATACGCTGTTCATCGATAGCGTTGGCCGCCCTGACCTCGAAGGAAGCGACGAGACCAACGTGCGCGAAGCGGCAACCGAGCTGTTTGATAGTCTCGACCAACTCGCTACTTTCCCTGACGACACGGTTGTCCTCCCGGGTCACTTCAGCGACGAGGAGATTCGCCCGCTCGCGACGTCGCTTGGAACACTCGAAAACGATAACCAGCTGTTCGGCATGGAGAGCCGCGATGAATTCGTCGACACTATCGTCGAAAGTCTCTCTGACGAACCCGCAAACTACAACGAGATCAAGGCTATCAACTGGGGGAAAGAACCGCTAACGGAAGGGGTCGGAGAACTCGAACTCGGCCCGAACAACTGCGCTGCGAACTAACGCCAGCAATTTGATTTTGTCCAGTTGGAATTGCGAGCAAGTGTTGGAGAAGAGACAAACAGGGATAACAGCGCACGATCTGCTGACGACAAGCTAACGATCGATAATAATGGCAATGGAAACCACAAACGAGTACGCCCAAGGCATTCGCGAGCATCTTCCACAGTTCTCGCTTCACGTGCTCTTGGTGTTCGCGACGGGATTGACAATCGGGTCCGAACGTGCTGTCGTGCCCGTCTTGGGCCGTGACGTGCTTGGCGTCACGTCGTTGTTCGTCATCGGCTCGTTCGTCGTTTCCTTTGGGATTGTAAAATCCCTGATCAACCTCTACGCTGGCAAATGGGGCGAAGAGTACGGCCGCAAACCCGTGCTCATCCTCGGATGGGCGACCGCGCTCCCGTTACCAATCATTTTGATTTTCGCTCCAAACTGGTGGTGGATCACCCTCGGCAACATCTTTCTTGGTATTAACCAAGGGCTCACCTGGAGCATGGCAGTGAATGCGAAGATCGACCTTGCTGGGCCGGAGCAACGTGGCATTGCCGTCGGAATTGATGAGGCGTTTGGCTATACCGGGCTTGCAGTCGGTGCCTGGATTACAGGTGTGATTGCTGCCCAAACAAGCCTTCGACCAGAGCCATTCTACTTTCTCGCTGCCGTGGTCGTGCTGGCGTTCCTTATTTCGATTTCGCTGATTAAGGAGACGGTCCAGTACGCGCGGGCAGAAGGAGATGATGAGCATCACGATGCAAATCTTCCGTTCGACGAAGTATTGAAGCGGGCGACGTATGGCGATCGAACACTGTTTGCGGCTGCACAGGCTGGTCACATTGAGAACTTCGTCGATGTGCTGTTCTGGATTGGGGTTCCGATCTATCTCACGAGTCAAGGGTTGGGTATCGCGGCTGTTGGTGTTGTCGTTGGTGTCCACAGTGCCATGTACTTCCTTCAGATCGGGACTGGGGGACTTGCCGATAGGATTGGGCGGCGACCGCCAGTGATCGCGGGCATGTTTGTGGCCGGTGTCGGTGTCTTAGGGATGACAGTCGTCACCGAATATCTTCTATGGGCTGTGATGGCTGGAGTCGCAGGAGTTGGGATGGCATTGCTCTATCCGAATCTGATGACGGTACCAGGAGATGCGGCGCATCCGACATGGCGTGCGTCCGGGATGGGTGTCTACCGAATGTGGCGTGACTCTGGCTATGCTGTTGGAGCGATTCTGATCGGACTCGCGATGCAGTTTATTAACATCAAGGCAGCCTTCTATATGACTGGTCTGTTAATGTTCGTCTCTGGCGGCCTCGTGCATCTGTGGATGGAAGAAACGCATCCCGACTTCGGCACTCACGAACCACCGGCGCCTGCTCCAGAGACACCCAACCGTACAACATCTGAAGATTAAATGCACCGTCATTTTAGCGGTGAACACTCTGGATCCTCTGAACCCCATGTTGCCACTCGAATATCGGTCTTCGCCACCAAAAATATAGCATCGAGAATGAGTTTGACGCGACTCGGTTCATGACGTGACATCCTTCCCGTCGTAAACGACGGGGCGTCCCCACACAGAAGGAAACCCGGCCCGGTGCTGGGCAGGTTTCAGGACCGTCTCTTCCGGTGTCAAAGGCGCGGGTTTCACGCCACCGCTCTTCTGAAAGCGTCCTGTGGCACTGCCACGGGTACTCCCATCACCAAGCGTGTCATCAACGACGGGTTTCAACCGTCACCTCTCACCCAAGCGATCGAACCTCGCGGTTCCTTGCCGACTCCGGTCACACCTTTTGACCGGGCTCGCGGAGCACCGCAGACATAGGTGGAATGTGGTCCACATCCTCCGGTGGTCAACCGTGTGGAAAACGGCGGAATCCGTGATATCACGCACATCACGGTGCGTACTAAGTGTTTGTACTCTGGGGAGGCCACCGATAGCGGTTGCGTTACGGAGCGTACGCGATTCACGCCCGCCGTGAATGGCAGAATTCTCTCGCTGATGAAAGATAGACATGCACTCACAGGTCAGCAGTGGGGTGCAGAAGTCGAGCGAGCGTCTACTTCCGTGAGAAAATTAGGGGCCAGAAAATCGACCGTGACCCGATACCGTCAGTGCGTCAGCCGTTTGGCTGGACTAATCAGTAACGAATGTACATTGAGTTTCCGCTCACGGGGTGAACGTGAACGCCAAAAAATACTCCGCTAAGTTGCTGATTTAGGCTGCTGAGTTAGTCTTCGTATTCGTTCTCGGCTTCGTTCTCGGCGTTAGCGATGCCGACCTGTGCGTTGTTGTTCGTTTGGTCGCTGTACTGTACAGCGAGCGCGTCACCGGATTTAGCTTCGCCACCCTTCCAGCCGAGTGCTGCCGAGACCGCCGTGTTGTCGTCCTGCACGTTCACGTTGGTCTGCTTAACGTCTTGGTCTTGCTCGACTTCCGCTTCGGCATCCTGCTCGACGCTCTGCTTGATCTCGTCACCTACTTTCTTTTTGTCATCTTTATGGTCATCGTACGGTGCTGCAACTGCGCTACCGGCGAACAGCGTGCCGACAAGCGCAACAACCATGAATAGGCTGAGTGCTTTTCTCATTGTTGGAATCTCCTGAGCATGACCCCCCACGCCACTCCAACTCAGCTGTTGGAGTCTGGTGGCATCAGTGCTCACTCACCACCGTCGGCGGAGTGCTATTTAGACCCCGAGAACCGTTGATGAGTTTGCGTTGTTCATGAATCATCGTAATCCAAAGGCATTATTTTTAAGCATGTGTGAGTTTCCCACCGTCGCTTGTGTTAATCTGGAATCAAGCTCAAAAACTCGCCAGTATTCGCTGTTATAGGCTTTGAACCGCTCGTCACTTCCGTGCGCTGCTCGCAGCAATGGCCGATTATCTTCTGTAATCCGCCGATATTCATTGTTGTGATATCCTCGCCCCCGTAAACGGCGGGATGCTCTCACTGATGAAAGATAGGTGCTCTCCTGAAGAATCCAGCAACCAAGGGGGGCTCTAATTGAGAGGCCCCCTTATTTCCGGTTGATCGTGTCGATCGCCGTGGCACTGACGACGAGCCATAGCTCTTCGAAAAAGCGTAGGAATCGATCTGAGCTGGTTTAATCGCTTATACGTTCATCAACGATTTTTAATTTATGTCTATTGGTATGTGATATCCCCTAACAATTAATTGGTCGAGCATCATATCGTGTTAGGGGGACAATCCCCCGAAGTGCAAAATTCATGGTTGATCTCTCCTGGGTAGGGAGTCAACCGCGATCAAGAGGTACTCACCTCTTGGTTGCTCTCCAATAGCATAACCACCCGTATTGTGGGCTTCTCGGGTGTTACTTCATTCACGACAGTATCGAAGGTGACAAACCATTTTCGAAGAGCATCGCGAAACGTTTGCACGATGGATTTGTGTATCGGTTAAACAACCGGTCTCGAGGTAGATGATAGAGTAGCGGTGAACACTCCGTATCCTCTTAACCCTCACGTCGCCACTCGAATATCGGTCAAATCCTCGAAGGTGATGTGAGAATAGTCGTGTATCAACGCCTCTTGAACGAGTGCTTTCGATATTCTGTGGAGGTAGTCTTCCGCCCACCGTCTTTCTCTTTCGCCGATTCAAGTGTCTAAGCAAAAACTGATCATCACATACTGTATATGAATACTTCAAATCCGTGTTATCAGCGATTGATCCAGCCGCTATATGGCGATTATTGCTCGATTAACAGTGCCAGATGGCTATATTTGTCAGGATCATTCTGGAACTGCTCTGCATCAGGGAGTAATTGTTCTATCGACTGAATATTTTCTTCTCGTTCGTTCCCAGAGACTTCTACACCACTAATCTCGATGTCCTTCGTCATCGCAAAACGTACCACACAAGATCTCATTACCTTATCGGGTAGATGTTGAAAAAATCCTTTGTTTATTCGTATACTGGTGGTGTTCAACTCGCACAACGAATTGTGCGCAGATCGATACAGGGATTCAAAAAATAGATTCCTATTGACGGAAATCGGTGTTATCATCCGACTATATCCCCCAGAATACTGCGATACCCAACGGCGTGACAACCGCGAACAATAACTGCAGCGGTGCACCAACGCGGAGGTAGTCACTGAACTTGTAGCCACCCGGTCCGTAGACAAAGAGGTTCGTTTGATAGCCGATTGGCGTCATAAAGGCAGTGCTGGCAGCGAATGTCACTGCCAGCACGAATGCATATGTGCTTGCGTTGATTCGCACAGCGGCCTCTGCGGCAACAGGAATCATGAGGACAACACTGGCGTTATTGCTGATGACGTTCGTCAATAGGGCCGTTATTAAGTAAAAAATTCCTAAGACGACAAGTGGAGGAAATATATCTGCACTGCCCACCACGAAATCTGCTAATAGGGTTGCCGTTCCAGTCTTCTCCATTGCGATGCCGAGCGGGATAACGCCCGCTAACAGGAAGATTACGTCCCACTGGACTGCATCGTACACTTCCGTCGGTTTGAGTACACCGGTCACAGCCATAGTTAGTGCTCCGGTGAGCGCCGAGACCATAATTGGGAGAATGTCGAGCGCCGCAATGGAAACAACACCCACGACGATGCCGATCGCGAGTGGAATCTTCGACTCGCGGAACTCCGTCTGTTCGACTTCTTGTGCAACAATGAGATCTGGGTTCGCAGCCAAACGGCTGATACTGTTTGTTGTTCCCTGAATCAGCAGTGTGTCACCGACCTGGAGATCAAGCCGTTCGAAACGCTCGTGAATGACTTCTGGACCGCGACGAAGTGCGAGTACCGTCGTGTTGTAGCGCTCGCGGAAACTCACACTCTTGAGTGTCTCGCCGACAAGTGATGAACCAGGGCTGATGACCACCTCGACCAGATTCTGTCCGCTGTTCGCTGCTTCTAGCGTTTCCTCGGTAACCTGCACTTCAGGAAGTAAGTTGAAGCCGTCGGTTCCCATTAGCTGAACAAGGGTGCGGCGGCTTGTTCGAATTGCGAACACATCCCCGGGGTAGATAGTCTTCCTGGCGAGTGGCTCGAGGAAGATTTGATCATCTCTGATCAGTTGAAGCACATCCATATCGAAGTCGGATTCTTCGATGGCCTCCTCGACTGTCTGGCCAACAATGGGTGAATCCTCCTGGACAACGACTTCGGTAAGGTACATAGCCATTTGGAACTCCTCGGTCAGATCTTTTTGAGGCTTGATTCGTGCTGGTATCAGTCGCGGTCCTACTGTTAGAAGATATACCGTCCCGAGTGCGAAGACGACGACACCAAGTTGAGTGAACTCGAACATCGAGAAAGCGTGAAGACGAGGATACTGGGTTGATAGTCGAGCAGCAATATTGCTGGCAAGGATATTTGTCGAGGTCCCAATAAGTGTGAGGGTACCACCAAACATCGAGGCATATGATAATGGTATCAACAGTTTCGACGGTGACGTTTTTCCCTCATTCGCGATATCTGTTACCATCGGAAGGAGGATAGCGACCGCTGCGGTGTTATTGATGAAACCTGAAATCGGCCCAACGACACCAATGGTTGCGCCCAGTTGCTTACGCTCGTTGGTACCTGTAACTGTGGTGATCCGCCGGCCGAGCAACTGAATGATACCCGTCCGGCGGACACCATCGCTCAAAATGAACATTGCCAACACAGTTATCGTTGCCGTGTTCGCAAACCCAGAGACACCCTCGGCGGGAGAAATCGTTGTCCATGGTTCCAGCAACATCAACGTCACCATCACGCCGATTGCCGTGATGTCGATTGGTATTGGCTCGGTCGCAAACAGGACGAGTGCTGCGACAATAATGGCAAAAATGATGACCATCCCTGCCGTCAACTCGGTGAGTACCACAGAAACTACAACTCGCTGAACAAACAAAAATCGTAAGGTGGATTCGTTGCCGATAGTGACTGCGACCGACTTTCACTGCGAATAACCCGAGATCGACTGTTCCGACTAGAGGTGTCGTTGGATCTGACCCACTGACGTGGGGTTATTCCGTCCACGAGCGTGGCCATACAGTACGCTGGTGCACGATCATGATTTAATATAGCAGAAACCCTGTTTATCCGTCCTCTCGACCGGTCAAAGCGTATCCTCATCCACGATTGGAACCGAAACAGTCATCACTGAACTAGCAACCGCTGCGAACTGGTGAATACATCACTTATCGGGTTGCATATTTCTATATAAACATGAAATAGGATCTACTAGATTGTCTCCGGTTCAGATCTGTGGTGTTGGTAGCCGCAGTCTTCGTTACTCGGTACCGACTAACAGATCAGTTTTATTATATTTGATAGTGTGTCACAGACTGTGACACGAGACGATCCGCTTGGTCACGCGATTCGGGACTACTACCATGGAGAACAAGACGAACCGCTCATCGACCACGACGGCACCGAAACCCGTGAGCAGCCAATCGAGCAATTCTATTTCGGCGAGTTCGATCCCGAAAGCGATGCTGGTGCGTGGGAAGAATCCTGGCTCGACGGCCCACTGCTTGACATCGGGGCAGGAGCGGGCCGAGATACACTCTACTTCCAAGAGCAATTCGAGACAGTTGCGATCGAGATCAGCGAATACCTTGTTGAAACCATGCGCGACCGCGGGGTCCGGGATGCACGCCACGTCGATATGTTCGAGCTGCGTGAGAACTTTGCTCGTGACCGCTTTCAGTCAGCATACGCGTTTGGGACACAAGTCGGCCTCACCAAATCGATGCACGGGCTTCGAAAGTTCTTGGGCGATCTCGCATTCGTGACGACGTCCGACGGAACCGCGTTGATACATGGCTACGATCCAGAACAAGCTGCCACCACAGAAATTATTGGATACCGGGATGACCCGACACCGGGTCTTGCGTACCGCGTCTACCATACAGAATATAAAAACGATAGTGAGACGCTCCTGTTCCGTCTGTTTAGTCCTGATCAGCTCCAAGAAGCAGCGGTCGGGACTGGGTGGGAAGTGGTAGAAGTACGACACGGATCTGAGCGCACATACACTGCAGCACTCGGAAAACGCTGAATACTGCAAACGAACCCACACATCGATACAATGGTAGATAAGAGTCAGCGTGACGATCTGAGACGGTTTACCGAGAAAGTGAGTGAGAACGATATTCTTGGTGTGATCTGGAAGTCAATATATCCGGATGTGACCGCTGGCTAGGCTACAGACACGATTGGGATGAAACAGCAGCAAGTTCAGTACCAACCTACGCAACTCGATGAGTATGGTGACTCCGGACGCGGAGAGCGTCGGCCCTGAATCGTTATCACGTAGGCCCTTGAAGGATTCGGGGGCTACGATGAGTACTGAACCAGCATTCGCCGATGTGCCGAGTTTTCGACGAGATTTGCTCGCTGTCATCGCTCGTGAGGAGCCGGTATACGGGCTTGCTGCGAAGCGAGCTCTTGAAACGGCGTACGATGACACGATCAACAATGGCCAGCTCTATCGCCATCTCGACGCACTCGTTGAAGAAAACTATGTACAGAAAAGCCAACTAGATCGGCGAACAAATGAGTATTCAGTGACAGATTCCGGTCGTGAAACGCTCAAAGCGCAGATCACATGGCTTGAATCGTGTCTCACTAATGGAGAGAACATTCACGAGTGAACAAATCGCCCTGTTTGCGCAGGCGATTCCGAGCGCCATCGCCAGTGGAATCGGCGGTTGAGTGAAGGCCGCCACACTACAAAACCAGTTGGTCGGGTCCCTCCCCCGCTGCCAGACAGGGGTGCAAGTGGTTCCGTCAGGCGTCGTGAGTGTCGGCAACCGCGAGTATGGCTTCGAGGAGTGGGTCATCCTGATACCGTATGGTCTCATCGTGCTGGTCATACTCGATGACAAATCGACGAAGTAGAGTGTGCGCATAGTTTCTGGTAGCGCTCCCGTGATGACATCCTCCCCGGCGTGAACGCCGGGGTTTCCTCACGCTGGGGGTCTCGGCTATGCCGAACCCACGGAGGCAACTTGCGGGTTTGTGCGCTCCTCGTTGGAACAAACGCGTGGTGACGCTGACCATGAATGGTCGTTCCACTTGAGGCGTACGGGCCGTGCCATCGGCCGTACTACGTCGTTGTGTCGTCTCAGGAACGTTTCGCTCGCTACGAGATCTGCGTGGCCGTCGAAACCACAGGGGCACGTCAGCGTGTCGCGGTGGCGCGTGGTTCGGTCAGTCGAACCGCAGTTCGGACACTCTTGGCTTGTCCACGCTTCCGACCGGACTTCGACCGTGATGCCGAACTCTTCGGCGGTACATGCGAGCCGGTTGATGAACGCGCGGAACGCCCAGAAGTTGTGCGTTTTCGCGTTCGTTCGCATCGACCACGACGTTTCCAACACGTCGGTTAAATCGCCGACGTACACTGTCGAAACCCCTTCGTCGTACAGCCGTTCGATGAGGTTGCGAGAAAGAGCGTCTCGGGCGTGGTCGCGTCGGCGCGTCCGTCGTCGGTACAGTGAGCGTATCTGCTTGCTGCTGTATCGCCCCGCCCGAAGCTTCGACTGAAGTTCGGCAATTCGGCGCGTCGTCTCTCGAAACCGCTCAAATAGGTTGCGTCCTTCATACAGATACTGCTGACCGGTCGTAGTCGTACAGGCGACAAGGTTGTTCGCACCGATGTCCAAAGCGGCTTCTTCCGAAGCCAGTGGTCGTGCCAGCCGAGAATTGTCGATTGTGACTGGCTGAAAGGCCCTGAACGTCTGTGCGGTCTCGTCGTAGTACAGTTCTAACCTGCCCTGTTTGTCGTACTCGTTCCAGTTCGGAGTGCCGCGAATTTCGAGGCGGAGGCGTTCCTGCCGTCCGAGACCGTATTCCTCTTTCAGGTCACTCCCGACGAGAATTTCGAGCCGAGAGTATTCGCCCCACTCGATTGAGTATGACGTGTTTCGGATGTACGTCCGAAGGTCGCGACCATTCTCGGCGTTGCCCCAGAATCCGGGTTTACCGTTGGCTGCTCCTTTCTTCTTGAGGGCGAAGAACGACCGCCATGCTTCGCGATTCTTTCGTCCGATTTGCTGAACGGTCGAAGCACCGAGAACACCGCCGTACCGGCCGCGATACTCGCCGATGTCCCACACGTCTCCGTCAGGGTCGACGTAGTTCTCGCATCGTTCGTAGTTGATTTCGTTCCAAAGTGCGGCTGAAGCGTCCAACAGTCGCCGAAGCAACTCCTCGTCCGCGTCGGACTGAGGCACGACTTCGAAGGTGTTGGAGCGCTTCATCGCTACTTCGAGGTACGGTCAGAACTAACATAAACCTACGGATTATCGTAGGTTGTGTGTCGAACCACGTTAACATCGAAGTGCCGGACGATGAACAGTACGAGCGCATCAAGCGCGTGAAAAACGAACATGGTCTGACATGGCGTGGAATGTTAATCCACGCTACTGATGACTTAGAGACCCCAGATCAGCAGTGACCGGCGGTTGCGGGACAGAGCGTACGCGATTCACACCCGCCGTAAACGACGGGACTCTCTCGCTGAATTAGGTAGCTACCTCATCGACACCTTGAGGGAGATGACGGAGCGCAAGCGTGGCTCGAAGCCAACGAAGACCAACCACTCTCAGCGAGCACGATTGCACTGTACGAAACATATCGTGGTGTCCTTTGGGCCGCCTCATCGATGACGATGGACGAAGTCTTTGAAACGTTCGACTGGGCGACTGTCATACCGTTCGACGAGGCAGCAACACGGGAAGCAGCATTGATTCAACGCGAGCTACGAGAGGACGGAACACCCGTAAAGACACCTGACGTGATGATTGGTGCTATTGCACGGTCGGTCGGTGGGACTGTCGTTACGCGGGATAGCGACTTCGACCACATCCGGAACCTACCCGTAGAGAACTACTGAGCGCTATTATCTGAATTGTAGGCGCTAAAACCCCGTTATTTACGGCGGAGATACAGTGCCGTCATCGAAACAGAACCACCCTTTAGGGCAGGGAGGAGTCACAGAGACAAGGATCCTTATCGATGAAAATCAATTCTTTTTCCGGAATTTTCTCGATACAATGTCGTCTCGGCAGGGTTTGTTTCGGCGATTGGTCGACCATCTTTGAGGACAAGTCTTCGCGGTGCGCGCGTCCGAAGCACATTGAATGGATCGTGACTGTCGAAGACGACAAGCGATCCCTCATTACCCTCTGTAAGGCCATACTCAGACACACCAAACACCTCGGCGTTTGCTTCTGTCAGCATCTCCCAGAGCGCTGGAACATCATCGCGGCCGCTCATCTGGGCATAATGAAGTAAGACGAACGCCGCATCCAGTTGGTCGCCAACACCGTAGTGATACCAGGGATCCATCACGGAATCATGACCGATGCCAACAGTTACGCCTGCGTCTCGAAGTTGATCAATTCGAGTATGACCGCGCCGTCGTGGATAGTCATCGTATCGACCCTGAAGGACGGCGTTGTCCGGTGGGTTCGTCACAACAGTTACGCCACTCTCTGCAAGCAGGTTGATCAGTTTGTTCGCGTAGGCGTTTGAATATGAATGCATTGCCGTTGCATGACTTGCAGTCGTTTGCGTTCCCATATCTCGCTTGAGTACCTCGCTAGCGAGCACTTCCGTGAATCGTGATTGTGGGTCATCGGTTTCGTCGATATGGAGATCAAGCTGGAGATCATGACGTTCAGCGATGTCGACTGCGGTCTGCACATCGTTGACGCCGTCTTCACGGGTATGCTCGTTATGGGGTATGCCCCCAATCACGTCCACACCCATCTCAACTGCTTCATGAAGTAGTTCAAGATGGGTTTCGTCCGTGAAAAGGCCGTCCTGTGGGAACGCAACGACCTGAAGCTCAACAAGATCAGTTACTTCTTCGCGAAGTTCGAGCAATGCTTCGACACCGGTGAGCGTCTGTTCTGTGGTGTCGGCGTGTGTTCGAACACGCGTGATGCCATGGGCAGCAAACCACTCAACCGTCCGTGTCGCTCGTTCTTTCAGCTCTTCTTTACCGAGCGTGGTTTTTCTGTCGGCCCATATTTTGATCCCTTCTGCAAGCGTGCCTGATTGATTCCACCGTGGATCGCCAGCCGTTCCAGTAGCATCGAGGTGAATATGTGGTTCGATAAGCGGTGGCGTCACAAGCCGACCCGCAGCATCGTATTGTTGGTCATCATCAAATGCCGCTGTGTCGCCTTCACCCGCGTCGGCGATGCGGGCGATTTTGCTGTCTTGTATTTCGATATCAACGCGCTCTCCGTCGAGCGTCACCCCGTTTGTCACGAGAAAGTTATTCATAGGATAGATGTACCGCCAGTCGCTAAAGTTGTGCCGCCTACTTCTCTCAACAGAGAGAAGTCCACCCTTCACGGCGAGCGTGACCCGCGTGCGACACGACACAGTCCATCGCAATCGATAGAAATGGATTCAATACATTCATCAACACATTCTCTCACAAGGTTTGAGAGGTTGATCAACCTGCAAACTGTGAATTTACTCGCTTCCCAAAGCTCACAGTGTACTGGATCCGAAAATCTCCAATCGTTGAAAACCAGCACAACGTTCCAATCCATACAAACAAGTTTTGCTATCCGATCCATCAAAATTAGTTCGGACAGATTGAATGGGAAAACACAAACCAGATTGGATGGTTTTTCCGTCAAAACCGCTATCCGATCCTTCCCGATTGAATAGTCACCTAAAATTTTTTACAAAATTTTTATATTGATTGCCGTCAGTCCTAATACTGCGGGAAAGGTAAAAGATCGATAGACAAGATCTATCCGAATTGCCACCTTTCCTGTCATGCTTTCCGTGGATTATTTGTGTAGAATATTTCTGGATAGTCGAGAGTATTTTCAACCATCCATTATTCGTATTCGATTCGGAAGTATAGTTATACAATATTGGATCGCACAGGAGCGTGGATAGCGAGAAGTCAGTCACTTTGAGCTGCGATTGTTTGCTCGCCATCCGGCAACGAGTCAGATGATTCCAAGACAAAGAAATTGGAATACTGCATATAGTGATGCTCGAATACTGAGCCAGCAGGATAGGTCGTCGTGTATATTTTCCCATCTCCAACAACGGGTGTTCCAGCAGCTAGTAATCCTTCAGGAGACGTTTTCAGATCACTTTGGTCTAATAGCTGAGACCATTTTCGCTCTCCAGACGTTATATCGAGAGCGTGGATCGCTGCTCGAACTGTTCCAGGGTTCGAAGGATCCATATACCGACTACCAAGATAGACGGTTTTGTTAGCGATTGTGAGATTGCTGAAATAGTCACCAACCAACTCTTTTGTCCAGACATGCGTTCCCGTCTTGGCATTCAGTGCTGTTATCGTATTATCGCTGCCTGGCTCGTAGAACAGAACATATCCATTCCCAACGGCAAATCGTCGCTCCATAACGTTGCTCGTACCAATATCATATGTCCAATCAATCCGTCCGCTATTCACTGATCGAGCTTCAACTTTGATGACGTCATCATCATCTTCGATGTATTTTGTTCGAAGATAGTATACTCGACCATTGGCTACGACATGGTTTCCAAATGCAGAATCAGCGTCTGTCACGCGCCACAGTACTCCTCCTCGTGCTGCGTCGAGTGCTGTTCCATCACTAAAGAAAATGGTTCCATTCGCGTAACTCAATGCCCCATCACTCCCATCTGTTAGCATCCCAATGTCGTCTGTTTTCCAAATTGTCTCACCAGTCATGCTATCGAGTGCATACGCACCGTCGGCATTTGACGTATAAATTTTCTGATCGATAGCGATTGGTGACGTCCATTGTAATGAGTCCGAACGACTCCATACGAGATCACCACTTTCACTGTCGACTGCATAGAGGCCGCCCCGGTTTTCCTCACTCGTCTCTGAAACCTGTGTAGAAAAATACAGCATTTGCTCGCCTATCGTCGGTGTTTTTGGTGTAGGAAGATCAGATTGCTTCCACTGTTGCTCACCGGTCTCGGTATCATACGCACCAATATATCCTTCACTGTCAGCCGAGCCATTGTTGGTCGTAACAGCAAGATACACAGTTCCATCTTTCACGACGGGCTCTTTCGAGTGCATACTACCGTCAAGATCCATTTTCCAGTTCGTTGCTGCATACGGAGTTGGACCGGTTCCAGAAACTGCACCAGTTCGTCGAGGATTTGACCGAGCTGTATCCCAATTAGTGGCTTTATCTGTACCACTATCATTACTTTTTGCAGCAACGGTTGTGGTTTCTAAACCTGCGGCTCCCACTGTGATACCAACTGTTTTAAGAAATGTCCGTCGGCTATTTCGGTGGCCATCTGGTTGGTTATCCTCGTGCATCTGTTGATCTGGTAAAGAGAGCACTATGATATTTATCTATTGGTTCATGACTACATCTATATGAGAAAGCATGGATACTGATTGTGTTATTTGTTACTAACGAAATATGGGATTGGGGGAATTGATTATTAATGGAGAGTATGGAACTTACGCGATTCA
This sequence comes from Haladaptatus pallidirubidus, assembly GCF_020700235.1. Lineage (GTDB taxonomy): Archaea > Halobacteriota > Halobacteria > Halobacteriales > Haladaptataceae > Haladaptatus > Haladaptatus pallidirubidus. The sequence continues at coordinate 107,783 of NZ_CP085303.1, forward strand.
CACCCGCCGTAAACGGTGGGATTCTCTCGTTGTTTAAACGTAGGAGTCAACGTCGACCGAGAGAGTGCTCGATAACTCGCTACGTCTGCTTACGACCGTTATCCACACAGCGTCTCCAGCAATGCTAATAATGGTACACGCTCCAACGTATGCAGTCACAACCAACCGCGTACTGTCGGCATGTTTTACCAACGGTAGGTCGATTACATCGTTATAATACCAGGAGACATCATCGTGTTCCGTCTATTCCTTGCAGAAACACGGCAGAAACAGCGATACTTATTCGTAGTCGAGTGTTGCGTACAGTGGCTGACTGTGCGGAAGTTTTGTTCCTGTGGTTTGTGGAATGGTGAACACGAGGGGTTCACCGAACCCCCCATATTATGAGATTATAATCACTCCGCTCGATGAGCGCGAACCCAACCACGGAGGTCGGGATGATTCCACTCGACGCGAATACGCTTGCCCTCGACTTTCGTGGTAGGGTCAATGTCTGGATTGGCGAGATACCCATCGACGTACTCAATACCCGGAACGCGTTCGGCTATTTCGTTCATCACGCGATATCCGTCGGTCAGATACGCACAGCCATAATGGGTAGCAACCTCGCGATAGTTCAGATAAACGGTTCGGGAATTGATTTCACGGGCTTTCTCTTCTGCCCGTCCAAGGATGTTGAGGTACTTTTCGTGGATGCCAGTGTTTTGTGGGCGTTTGGTTGTAAAATCGAGCAGACTTGCATTTTCGGTTGAACGTTGGATGGTGTCATGAAGTGTTTCACCGACAGTGGCAGCCTCAGCAACGATACTTGGGGAGGTGGCGTCCACGCTGCTGCCGTCTTCGCATGTGTACTCGCGCACGTCGTTAATGATACGGGAGACAGAAGCGCGAATGCGTTGGTTCTGTTCGCGTTCGTTACTGAGTTCCTCCTGAAGGAGAGTGTTTTCAGTTTTTAGTTCGTCAATGCGATCTTCGAGGGTAGCTGTTCGGTCGCGTTCGGTTGCAATGATCTCTTCGAGGGTCTCGATCCGATCAGTGGTGGCAGTGAGGTTAGCTGCGAACGTTTCGCAGTCGTCCTCTAAGTCTTGGATGCGTTGGTCTTTGGTCTCCAGCTCGGTTTCAAGATCGTCGACACGCTCGGTAAGGGCGTTCAGTTGCTTGACCAGGGTGGCATTGGCGGTAGGTGACTGGCTCATCAGTTGATCACCCCCAGGGGAGACACTGTAGTGGGCCGATGACGGGCAGTACCGTGGTTGTCACTTCTAGCGACGATGTTGACGTTGGTCTCGCTGCCAGGGAGGCAGAACCGACACGGGTCAAAAAACGCAAGCAAGCCGCCAGTGATGGGGATGATTCGCCATCTGGAGACTGGCTTCTGTATTGTGAGTAAACAGCCTGGGTAGGATGTCAAGGTAAGTGAGACGGAGGAATCGATCATTCGTCACACCGCTCCTGTGTATCGCTAGTATCGGTTGGTTGGCGGCTCGTGTGCTCATCAGTGGTCAGGGTATCGTCGGGTCGTGTGACAGATTCGATGGTAGCGTGTGTTCGAATCCAGGCGTACTTGCCTACCGGTGTGAGTTCGTAATGATCGAGTTGGTACTCTGTGTGATTGATTTCCTCATAATACGTGCAGATGAGTCGGTACAGGTTGTTACTCGGAATGGCGAACAACAACATATGGTAGCCGGGTTCCGGGCCACGATGAGTCAGTGTTGGGTTTGTGTGCTCGTGATCATAGATGACGCCTGTGAGCGTACGCTTAGTGGTCGTGACCTGGATGGGATCCGCATGCGCGAGTGAGAGAACAGTCTCGACGCGAGGGTTGGAGTCGGTCATTGGGTCTCACCTCTCAGTGGGAAGGAGAAATGTGGCGTCGGGTGGATGGTTAGCGAGTGATGCGTCTTTCCGACGGGACACTTTTGTCCCGTGTGCGTGTAGATGGACATGCTTCTGTGGGTGAACGCGGAAGCATCAGCGGATCTCGGTGGCTTCTACACCGATCCGTTTCCTACCGAAATTTGATTGGAGAGTGGATAGTCCGCGATATGCTTCCTGTTCTAAGGCATGAAGCGGGATCACTTAAGACTATAGCACTATATCGACTCATAGAAAGTACTTTATAGTGTTGTACTTGATACTATCGGTGTGGTTAAACCTACGATGGACGAGTTCCAGACGAAATGCGGCCACGAGTCTCATGGATGACTGGAAATGATGATACGATTCTGGAATACCTCCATGAGAAGCAAGTGGCTCTCTCACCAACAGGACTCCATATCAATCTAGATCGTGAGGGCTATAATATCTCATATTCGACGGTGAAGCGGCGGCTTGGACATCTCGAGGACGTTAATCTTGTCGAGAGAATTGATAGAAAAGGTGGGTACTATATTCTCACTGAAAAGGGTCAACGGTATCTCTCCGGAGATTTAGGCACGGAGGAACTTGAGAAGGCTGATGAATCTTGACTCGATGACTGAAACAGTATCAATTATAATGTCCGCCACCATACAACGGCCCTACCTCCGACTTCTTTTCGCTCAATCTTCCCCTCTTCTTTCAATTGTTTGAGTTTTCTAAGTACTGTACGTCGAGATACTCTAATTTGATCGGCGATTTCATTTGCGGTTAACACTGGATCATCAGTCGTTGCAAAGAGATCCAATATTTGTTCGAGTGCCTCGTCATTTCCGGTAGGCATACCGTGATATTCAAAGTCCATCATTCATATAAATTGTCCTTCAAGGGACAACATTAAGTGTTTGTCCTACGTGGGACAGAATGAGGAAGACGGTTCCCTCAGGGACATTGAATTGTCCGGGTGCTAGCACACCCAGAGCCGGTCTTTCTTACCAAGGTGAAAAACCAATGCAAGCTACGATATGCGCTAGTGAAAAGTGTTCCGACGCAAAGGAGGCTAACTAAACATGGGGTGCAAGCAATGTGGCTGCCCCACATCACGGTCGCGACTCTGCAAGCAGTGCGACCAATTCAAACACACAACACTACCGAGCGAGACGGATTTCAGTGACGAACCGAACTGTCCAAAGTGTAACGGTTTCACGAGTGGAGAAGGCGTCGTCTGCTACAAGTGTCGGTGATTCGATGACCGGCACTTCATTGCAGACAACACAGATGGTGCTAAGAGAGCTCACCAGCAAGAAGGAAGTATGCATCACGGCAGGATTCACCCCACGCAAGGCCAAACGCTTCTGGCTTGGTGACCACTCAGTGTTCGAAAAAACACAGGTCACCGCCCACGGGAAGGTGAATGAGTTTGAATTGAGATCCACTGAGAAGGCGTGGATTCGAACGGATACACCCGTTCGCATCCGACAGTAACATCCTCGCCCGCCCTACAGGGCGGGGCTTCCTACAAGGAAAGCCTCACTTTGGAGGTTTCAGTCCGAATACGTTGAAAGCGTCGTCTGTCCGAGTTTCGGACTCGGCGTGTAGTGTCCCAAGGCACTGTCACAAGTGCTCCCATCCTGCAGGGAGTCATCATCCGTCGGTTTCAACGACAGACTCTCTCTCCCCCATGGGTTGAGGCGACCAGCGATATTGGCTGTCGCGTTGATATCTGCTTGATATTCCGTAACCCAACAGTCGTCAGTTTTGCTTTCCATCCAATCCGTAATTCTATTTTTCTGTTTTACTAACAAATGAACAGACTTATTATTCGTTTACTAATAGATATCACTCTATATGAAAAGAATAAATACGAATATAGATATCATTACTAACGAATTTAGAATCAAAGCAGAAATTAGTTGATGGAAATATATTAATTTGGTTAGTAGAATATTAAAAGTATTCTCCATATCATTACCGATGATAAACTATAATAGAAATCAAATAGTAGTAGAGTGTAATTAGATGGCAACGTATAATATTGTAGACGAAGGGGCAGACAACAGTGGGAATTCAGCAATTGATCCAACTCTTCACGAGTTGGTTGGCGATAATACAACCATTATCTTCCCACCAGGAACATACCTGCTCAATGAGCTTGTTGTGTATTCTGGAATCGATAATCTCCAGTTGATCGCGCCAAATGGCGCTCGTCTTATTCCAGGCCAGTCGGGTGATAGCATCCGGTGGTTCGATGTGTACTCTAATGGGTTTGTGTTGGACGGGTTTGAACTTGATATGCGAGAGACGGAGATTCCGCCGTTCGTGCGGATGAATAATGAAGCTGGGAATTGGGAGCTCAAACGGTTAGTCACTCGGGGGAAGGTTCGAGCAGCCACCGATTCCAATATTGGCTCGGGGAATTCAAGCGATGCACGAACGTATTTCCGCTTGTCAGCAGCAGACGGAACTCGAGGGCTATTACAAGATTGTTACTTCCACGAAGGAGCCTGTGAACCAACTGAAGCAAGTAATCGGCGAGCGATTCTCGTCGAATCTGGAAAGGGTGAACTTGTCTTCAATCGGTGTTGGTTCGAACTGTGGGGAGAAAACACAATTTATGCAAAAAAGCCAGAAGGCCCGCTAAAGATCTATAATTGCTTTTGGCGAAACACACAGGTCGGAGTTCGTATTGGAGGGAATACCGAAGTTCGTAATTGTGTTTCCATCAAGGATGATGTCCATCCAGTTCAATCGTGGTCTGGTGGATCACTGCAGCGCGGTGTGAGCGTTGAAGCTGTTGTTCCTGCAGATCCTGAAAACGGGATCAACAGCTACGAGGGGACAGCTACGATCGCAGATAGTGATTTTTACCATCGCTATTCAGATTCGAGCTGTGGTGGCCCGATTACAGCATCAGCCCCATGTGAACAGATCAATATTAACAATGTCCGCATTAGCTACAATTCTGAGAAATATCACGATGCGATCTATACATTAAATGGACGGATGAACAATGGTGACGACGCTAACCTCAAATATTTTAAGATTGAAAACACTGAAGTTCATAACGATCACGATTATCAGTATGCCGTCTCAATCGGTCAGGAACCAAATGAATGGGGGAACGTATCCGGTGTGTTAGGTGGCAGTGGGCCACAAACAGACTCTTCGTATATTCAAAACCAAATGACGACGAACGGAGATCCCACCTCACCCGATACGCGGCCACCGCTTCCTTCTGCACCATCTCTTGGAGAAGTGCCACAGCAGTCAGCACAGCTTGTTCGTATTGATAACACAGGCAATAGCTCTCCATCCTCCTATCAGATCACCGCTGGTACGTACGTGCTTCCAGCAGGCGATGACGGTGCAACGGTAGCGATGGACTGGGGGCCGGATAACTCACCAGTGCGACCACCAGATTCAGAGCAAGCTGCCGGATCGGTACCAGCAGGAGAGGTGTATGCCTTCTATGTGACTGGCGGTATCGTCTCCACCAGTGCAAGTGGTCCTGCAACATGGAGCGTTGATGGCACACCGTATTCACCCGGTAATGTGCTTTCAACAAACACGCTGTCTTCGGACCAGACATCTCGAGATCAATGGCACCAAGTCGAGGCAAGCGACCACTCGACGGGTGTTGTTGTTGGGAAACCACTTTCGTACAATGGCGCTCAACCGGCACACAGTCGGATACGAAATGACATCACTAGTGGCTTCGATTACAAAATTGAAGAGTGGGATTATCTTGATGGGGCACACACTACTGAAACGTTTAACACCCTTGCTGTGCCACCGGCGGAATACACGTTACAACTTGACGATACGGTTCCGTATCAAGTAAAATCTGGAACGACATCTGCCAACCATGAGTTCGAAACAGTTTCCCTCGATGGCTTTTTTGAGTCAATACAACCGGTTATCCTCACACAGTCGGGAAGTTTCAATGGTCGTGACCCCATTGTCACACGAGTACGGGATGTTTCAAGTGATTCATTCGACGTGAAAGTCCAGGAGGAAGGGAACGGAACTCACCGGATAGAGTCGATTGGGTATATCGCACTTCAACCGGGGGTTGGGTATCTCGATGGCAAGCTGTTTGAAGTTCAACGAACTCCACAAGAGGTTACTAGCGAATGGACTCGTATTGACTTCCAACAACAGTATAAAAGACCACAATTTATCGCGGATCTGCAAACGTTCCATGGACTTGACACAGCAACTCTTCGCTATCGGAATCTCACAAGTACTAGTGTCGAAGTAAAGGTCGAAGAAGAACAAAGTGAAGACAGTGAAACAGAACATGCTACAGAGGCGGTCGGATATGCTGTGTTCGGAGAGCCAACGATCTTAACGGACACAATTTCCAGTAGTCAACCCGATAGTGATTATTGGCACCAAGTTGATTTAGGTGTGCAATCACCTCGTGTCATTATCGCAAAACCACTTTCGTATAATGGTGGTCATCCAGCTCACGTCCGCCTTCGAAATGTTACGGATGGTGGCTTTGAGTATAAGTTAGAAGAGTGGCAATATCTTGACGGATGGCATGGAGATGAAATTTTCCACATGATGGCTGTAGAACCATCAGAGCAGGAATTATTATTAGATGATGGTTCTTCTTGTCGGATTAAAAGCGGAAACACAACTATTACAGATGAGTTTAGTAAAGTTTCTCTAGAGAGTTTTTTCGGCGCAGAAAGACCAGTTGTTCTAGCGCAGGTTCAAACTTTCAACGGGTCTCACCCAATTGTTACACGAGTTGCCAATGTCTCAAACGATTCATTTACCGCAAAGATGCAAGAGGAAAAATATAATCAGCAGCATACAAAAGAAACACTTGGATATGTGGCAATTGAACAGACCTCAGGGCGAATCAATGGTGCTCCATTTGAGATTCAACGTACCGAGCAGATAATCACCCATCAATGGACACATATTTCTTTCCAAGAAGAATATAAATCACCCAAATTCATATCAGATATACAAACATTTAATGGAGGAGATACGTGCAACATAAGGTATAAAAATCTATCAAGTACAGGAGTATATATTAAGATAGAGGAAGGTGAAAACACAGATCGTGAAACAAGACATAAAAATGCTGAATCAATTGGGTATGCTGTCTTCGACTCCTCTATGTAATCAAATTTGTATTACTGAGAACGATTGTAGCAATAGCCAAGCAATTTTAAGGAATGTTAATATAAAATTACATTAAAGTTAATATATGTATGTGAAGTTCACGTTCTTATCACTAAGGAGGACCACATGTGAGAACTGCTCCTTCTCCTGCAGAATATACTTGACTCCGATGTCTATTAATAGGTGATATCTCAGGGTAAACACCTGCAATCCTAGGCATAAGAAAGTTATCAATCCGAGAATGAGTTTTGACACATCCCTCGGAATACGAGGATAACCATTCTATTTTTGAAATTTCATCCTGTTCAACATAGGTATCAACTGGAGAGATTGAGCCGTCAGTCAGCACTCGTGGAAGTGCCAATACAGATGAAATAAGTAGTACAACAAATATACTAGAAAGAAGGATCTTACATCTGTGTTCCGTGAGATGTTTTCGATAGCCATGTTGAGAGAAGTATACGACTGTATAAAGTACACCAAATAAGCCTGGAATTACGATGAGGCGTTTAAATGTTGCAATATCACCTGCTGCGAGAACAAACACTGCTGAAATTCCGGTTACGATATTTACAACGACAAGCATTTGGCCAATTGGATCCCAATCTTGATGGGATAACCGATAGGCAATCGCATGAAAACACCCAAGCCCTGTAAGTGTGAAAATAAATCCAATGCCTATAACACAAACAAACCAAAGAGAAACACTTATACTTCCAATCGTAATTTGTGGCCATCCTGCGAGAAGTCCTCCTCCACTAGCCTTACTTCCACCAGAAGGAGTGGGGACTCCAAAACCGAGAACAATTGCAAAGATACCCACCAGAATACTTTTGAAATACTGTTTGTGAACCCATACCGTGGGAAGATTGTCTGCAACAACATATGCAGTGAGGAAACCGACTGGGAGAAAGGAAATTATTCGGCGGCGATTAGACCCAACCATAAATACAACACCAATTACAACACCGTAAACGACTGCCCAGATATAATTGTATAAGGAAATGACCATTAAATTGGTGAGTGCGAGCGCTTTGAGCCGAGGATCGGTTCGGTCTATGAACTGATAGAATCCAATCAAAAGGCAGAGAAATATGAGCGTAAAAGTAAACGCTTTATGACTTGTTTCTCGGAGACGATTAATAAATCCTGCAAAAATAAAAGGGGCAGGGGAAAATGTGAGAAATCCCCACCACGGACGGTTGGGGACAGCTTCACGATAGATAAAGAAGAAGATAAGAAGAATAGTAGATAGTGCGATTGAGCCAATAATTGGACTTAAGAATTCAGTTTCCATCGGTGTAATACCAGTAAGAATAACTAACTGTGTAATTAATAATTGATGTGCAGAGCCATTGAAATACCGGAAGCGGTCTGTTAGAGATCCTGTGTTTAATAATGTGTGTAAGTCAATAAGAAACCGTGCTTCATCTGTTGTCGCTCGATAGGGGAGAATAATCGAGATGAGTGCAGAAAATGTGAAGACAAAAGCAAGTATAACTAGCAGAATTTTCGACTCTCGTTTCATGGAATATATCTTGTATCGTCAAGGATTTAAACATGGCCTTTTAATTTGTGAAAATTTAATTATTAATATCAATTCTGGTTATAAAATTATTAATATTTAATTATATATTCAACCATTAAAATTGGTTGTCATTTCTGTTCACTCATCTATTTGTTTATAAGATAGTGGTCCACTGTTTGTTCGAGTCCCTCTTCAAACGACCACTTTGATTCCCATCCAAGATTCTCTATCTTAGTCGTATCAAGAGCATATCGCTGATCGTGTCCTGCTCGATCATCAACGAACTCAACAAGGTCCTCACCAGCGTTAACATTATTAATAATTTCTTGTGTTACTTCGATATTTGTGCGTTCATAACCACTACCGATGTTATATATTTCACCTATGTTGCCGTCCCGAATAACAAGATCAAGCGCTCGACAATTATCTTCTACGTAGATCCATTCTCGGACATTCAATCCATCTCCATAGACAGGAAGTGATTTCCCTGCTGCAGCCCGCCTAATAAACTTTGGAATGAGTTTTTCACGGTGTTGTCGTGGACCGAAATTGTTGCATGTTCGTGTTATGACAATTGGGAGGTCATGTGTTATAGCATAGCTTTGGGCGAGTAGGTCGGCGCTTGCTTTTGTCGCCGAATATGGGTTTCGTGGTCGAAGGTTATCATTTTCGGAAAATTTTCCGTCAAGAATTTCGCCGTACACTTCGTCCGTGGAAATTTGTAAAAAACACTGTATTTCAGTTTCGGTAGCTGCCTCGAGAAGTGTTTGAGTTCCCATAACATTTGTCTCTACAAACGGGTAGGCACCCTCGATAGAGCGGTCTACATGCGATTCAGCAGCAAAGTTGACAACAATATCAGCGTCTGCAACGAGATCTGTGACTAAATCACGGTCACAGATATCACCATTAATGAAAGTATGGCGTGGATCATCTAAGACACCACTGAGGTTGCTGCGAGATCCAGCATATGTAAGTTTGTCAAGTGTAGTGATTTGAATATCGTTTCGTTCGGTGAGAAGATAATGCACAAAGTTAGAGCCAATGAAGCCGGCACCACCTGTGACAAGTATTTGCATATTAGTCTCTTAGTTAACGGCACTTATTTACATTTCTATCGAGATTTATCCTATATGCGGATACTTGTCATTGGCGCAAGCGGGCTTTTAGGTAGCAATGTAATAACGGTTAGTCAGGATAGGGATATTGATGTTGTGGGAACGTATCATTCGTCAAAACCATCCTTTGATATTCCGCTAGCTAAATTAGAATTGCAGGATATTAAACGATTCGACGAAATTTTAGATTTTTATACGCCAAACGCTGTTATCAACTGTGCAGCGATGACGGATGTCGATTCCTGCGAAAAGAATCCCAATCAGGCGTATGCTGTAAATTGTAATGCACCGGGAGTACTCGCAGAACACTGCACTAAACACAATGTAAAATTCGTTCACGTTTCAAGCGATTATGTGTTCGATGGGACTGCGGTAACTCCTTATACCGAAGAAGCTAGTACGAATCCGGTACAAGTTTATGGTAACTCAAAGTTAAAAAGCGAAGAGAAAGTTACAGCTGCAAATAGAGAGGCACTGATCACTAGACTCTCGTTCGTTTATGGAATTCATGGTGATACAAAGGAGCTCACAGGATTCCCCGCATGGATATATAGTCGGTTAAAAAATGACCAACCAACACCATTGTTCACCAACCAACGAGTAACACCGACTCGTGCTGGCCAAGCCGCCGAAACATTAATAGATTTACTCATCTCAAAAGAATCAGGCATATATAATGTTGCCTGCCGATCATGCGTATCTCCGTATGAGTTCGGAATCAAAATCTGTAATCGCTTAAATACTAAGAATGATCTCCTCAGTAAAGGGTTGCAAGATGATATTGACCGTTCTGCCGCTCGCCCATCCTATACATGTCTAGATGTTTCAAAGGTTGAAGATTCACTTGACCGTTTGCAGCCGACCCTCGAAACAGAGCTGAACGAAATAGAGAATGCGATATTCTAACTTCTATATTTGGTACTGATCACGGTGGTTTAAGAAGTGCTGTTTATCAGTTTCTGAAAGATCCTTAAATCGAAGGACAGTTTGGCAATTTAAGCCAGGACACTTCATCACTCGATTTCTCTCAAGCTCATTTGCCGCTACAACTGTGCTACACTTTGGACAGGTGAACGTAATAATGTGCATGGTTAGAGTTTGAGCTGGGAGTTTTCGCCTACAACAAGTCGCTGACCTTTTGGTAGACAGTCATCTGCATTTCCAATATTTGCACCTCGACCGAGTAGGCCATCTACAATCTTTTTTGAAGTCGTGATTTGAGAATCACCGATGACAACACTATTTTCAATATGAACGCCATCGAGCGTTGTATTTTCACCAATTGATGTATATGGACCAACGTAAGTCCCATCTCTAATTATTGACCCATCACCAATCGATACTGGTCCACGGACGACCGCTCCAGATTCGATGGTAGCTGATTCAGCCAGGCCAATTTGACCACTTGTCTCTGCTCCGTTTTCGATGGTCCCACGTAGTTTTAGTGACTTATCTTCAAGTACAAGCCGGTTAGCCTCGAGAATATCCTCAGGCTTCCCCGTATCCTTCCACCAACCTCCGACGGTATGAGAGTCGATTTTATAACCATCTTCAAGAAGATACTGAATTGCGTCAGTGATTTCCAGTTCACCGCGCCATGAGGGTTCAAGGCGGTCTATAACATCGAAGATGGCAGGAGAAAACACATAGATACCGATGAGAGCAAGGTTGCTCGGTGGATCGTCTGGTTTTTCAATTAATCGTTCGACGTTCCCATCATCATCGACATCTACAATGCCAAACTGGTGCGGCTTGTCGACTTCCTGAAGTGCAATTCCTGCACCGTAGTCTTTAGATTTGAAGCTTTCTACGAGGTCACTAATACCAGACTTAAGAATATTATCGCCGAGATACATTACAAAATCGTCATTCTCGACAAAATCACGAGCACATCCAGCCGCATGCGCGAGTCCAAGTGGATTCCCTTGGACTATATAAGTGATATTAACATCGTATTTTGACCCGTCGCCCAGAAACTCTTGAATTTCATTCCGTCCTTTATTGCCAAGAACAACTCCGATTTCGGTAATCCCTATATTTTTAAAATCCTCAATAGCATATTCGAGCACCGGTTTATTAGCAACAGGAACTAGTTGTTTAGGTCCCGTATGTGTAATTGGTCTAAGACGAGACCCTGTTCCGCCAGAAAGAAGTACTCCTTTCATATTATCACCCATGTGGTTCACTTTGCCAATCTAATGGTATTTTTTCAGTATCGTATGGAAGTCGTTCCTCATCTGGATCATTGTAGTTATAAAGCTCCGTAGGATAATTGAGGAGAAACGCTGGCTCATCACCAACATTTTTGAATCCATGCCAACAATCCCCTGGTATCCTAATGACTTTTGAATTATGTTCACCAATTATAAACGTATTAAGTTCATCTTTTGTAGAGGACTCTTCACGGTCATCATAAATTCCAACTTTAATACGACCTTTTGGACAAATGAAGTGATCAATTTGACCTTTGAGATGTCGGTGCCAAGCTCGAACTATTCCGGGATATGTCATCGAATAATACGACATCGCCGGTTTAGTCTCGTATTCTTCCCAGTCTTCACGGAAAGCTTCAACAAGATGACCGCGCTCATCAGTATTCACTTGTAATGATCGGACGGAAACTCCTTCAATCATATTTATTAATATTATTAAGGTTTCTACTGACTATTCTTCTTTGGTTTGTTTTATCTTTCATTGTAAGTTTGTTTAAGTCTTTTGAGTTCCACGGTTATATTATTTTCGATTTTATTAATCATCATATAATCATTTTTATCCAAACTATTTGTGATGAAAATCGAACTCACTTGGACAATACCGAAGAAACCAATAAGACCAACTAACGCAAAAATTGAAATAGAGTCATCGGGAATTATGCTTCTTGTGATTAAGGCAGAGGTTATCGAAAGCACTGATGGTTGGATCAAATTCATGGTGAAAGGGTGGCCACCAATAGCATTGTAAATGGCAAGAATTTCAACCAAATTGAAAACTGCATATCCTAAAACTGTACCAATTGCTGCACCAATTATTCCGTATTTTGGTATAAGTAAGAGATTCACAATAAAATTCACTATTACTCCGCTCATAGCTGAGATGAGTTCTACTCTAGATTTATTTATTGCCTTAAGTGTAGTACCTGTTGGGCCAACAATTACCCGAAGAAAATAACCAAAAATTAGAACTGTTAATGCAGACGAAGCAGGCAAGTAACTTCTCCCGAATAAGTTTATTATTACACTATCAGAGTATAACCCAGTTACTAATACTATAGGGAGAGTTATTGAGGAGATCCATTTGCTGGAATATCTATATAACGAAATTAAACCAGAATCGTCACTATTTTCATAATGCTCAGTAGCTAGTGGAAGATAAAGAAACGTTACCGAGCTTAAGACAAATAGTGTAATTTGCCTAAGAGGTTGGATAGCGCGATATTGGCCAACGGATTCAGAATTCAAAAACACTCCAATCATAATGACGTCCAAATTCGATAAAAATAACACAAAAGAGGAGCTGATTGCTAATGGCCAAGAAAAAGACCATAATTTTTGAATTGTTGTCTTTTGTGGTGGAGTGTTAATAATGCTAGATATAGGTAAATATTTTATCGAATAATAGAAACTGAAAAGGAGTACGAATGTTGGAAGTGAAATCCAATATCCAATAGCACCGATAATAGGATAGTCAAAGAATGCCAAAACGAAAAAGACAGATAAAGCAAGAATTGGTCCTGCAATGTCTCTAGATAATATCATTGACTTTGACTCTTTTCTACTTCTAAGAATAGAAATCATTACTCGAGAAAGGGGAAAAATGAGAGTGTAAAAGCTAAAGATTGCCAGTAGACCAGGTAATTTTTGGTCATCCATTACTGCTCCAATTTCATATCTTGTAGAAATTATCAGAAAAGTAGATATCATTCCAGTTATAGCCACAATAAGGAATCCACTCTGTACATATCGTGCTTTTGTTTCTTCAAGATCCGAAGCTGATAAAAACCTTGTGACTCCGTCTTGGACTCCAAAGATAGCAATCCCACCAATAGATGAAACAATTGTATAGGCTAATGCTATATGTCCAAATTGCGTTGGTGATAGCTCCCTAACAATAGATACTTGAGCCCCTAATCCTAGCAGACGACCTATTACCATACCAACGAAAACAATACCAGAACCTTTCACTAGCTCTAGTATACTATTAGATGTTTTTGTCATTATAGATAATTAAATTATATAATCACATATAACCAAGCTCTTTGAGTTGATCCTTTGTTGATTCTGATATATCAGGAGTTACATTAGTTTTCTTGACACTGTCCTTATAATCATTTATATCTATGCTAAACTGTTTAATAGCAAATTCAAGAAATTCAGGATCTACCGAAACTTCTTGTTGCCAAGATTTTTTCTCAGGATTCAATTGGAACTGACGCTTGTTCCCTTCTGAATCCCATATTATTTTCATATACTTTTCAAAGTCATAAACTGTTCTTTGAGCGCGATCCCAGAATTTATTATCATTTTCGTCAACCTCACCTCTTCCTGAGCCAATCAGCTCACTTTTTATTACATTCTTATCAACATCTGCTTTGGAATCAGTACAAAGTGATTCAATTAATCCCGGTAGTTGTGTATGTGATATTTCTTTTGGAGAAATATCTTGAGAGGAATTTATAACTAGAAGTGGTACATGGAGTAACCCCTCACTAAGACTTGCTGTATGCTCGATGAGTTTATCATCCTCATCATAACCCAAGTTTTCCCCATGATCTGCTGTAATTATAAATACAGTTTCAGAATTCTTACTAATTTCTTTTTTTATAAAGCTTGAAATTAACTTATCAAGGTAATCAATAGATTGATTATACACTGTTCTAAAATGTTTTATCTCATTTTGAAAGACTCCATCACCACCTGTTCTATTCCACTTGTCCATATTGATCGCATCAGAACTCCATGAATTTGGAACCTTTTCCCCTAAATTATTATATTTCCAAACCTTATGGTGTGGGATGTGAGCTTCCATAAGATTCATGAATATAAATGAATCGTTGGTAGTTTTGTTCAATTTATTTGATGCCATATTTAATATAGAATTTCCACCATAATCCATAAATCTTGGAATTGGATATCCAGATGTGATAGTCGATAATTTAAACATTAAACCATTGCCAAGACTCTCAACAGTATTGCTATCTTGTAGTGATTTCCGTAAGTGATCTACGATTCCTTGTGATTCCCGAGGATCGATTCCATTTGGAAATCGACTACTTTGGCTAATAGTGAATGTTTCATCAAACCATTTATCCCATCCAAATGTTTCTGACGTGAATTGATTAGCTGAAATACTAATGCATTTATGTGGGATACGTTCAGTCAATACAGCATTGTTATCTAAATCTTTAAAGGTTTGGTGATGTGTATGGACACCGTGTTCATACGGTAACTTTCCAGTCAGCATTGTAGCGTGGGATGGAATCGACCATGACGAACCAGCTCTACACTGATCGAATTCAATATCTGCTAATTTACGAAGTCGTGGAGCATATTTATCAAATTCTCTTTTTCGAACGGAATCGAGACAAATTAATACAACGTTATTACTCATGTGTATTATTATTTCAATTTTAATAACTTCTTTCAGCTAAGTGCGATTCAACCAATAATCTATAAAAATAGGCCGATACACTTAATCCTATCTATAAGATTGTTCCTTGATCTAATTAAATTATAATTTTCGTTCATTGAACGTTAAGTATATAATTATAATAAATACAAAGAATTTGAAATGATAAGCCAGTACAAATAGAAAAATAGATCAAAAACAGCTTAATGAGCAGCTGAAAGATATAGGTTATACAGTATAAATGCAAAATATTCAACTATAAATGCCACTATTTATAGCCTAACGCTTCTAATTGGTCTTGTACCATTTGACTAGTTGAACCTTCACTATTTTGTTCCCAAGAGTCTGGTAAAGAATGGGATAATTTCGTAACGTCTATATTTGGATCGAAATTTTCACCATCATCGGTCACACAAGCTGCCAAAGAGATATTATCGTGTTTAGAATGAATAAGCTTCTTTCCGTTTTTATATACAGCCTTTCGCTCGGGTCCATAACGCACTCCCTCACATAACACTGCTCTATCCTCTGGAAGATTATGTCTCCACGACATACCAGAAGTGTCTATATTTTCATTAAATATATATTCAATTAAAGTTGCGGGAAGATCTATAAGTGAAGCATACCCACCCGATGGCTGTAACTTTTTATTGTTTGTTCCAACAGGAACTCGCGCAACTTTATCAAATGGCGTACCACCATGTCCTACACCATAATTTGGCCTAGAATCAGTGAATTCGTGATCTATTTGATAGTGTTCCCAAAAGGCTTCACCATGGTCACCAATTAAAACGAAAAGGGTATTTTCATCTTTACTAAGTTTTCTAAGAGACTCACTCACATAATCAAGTGCAGCTTGATAAAGACGTAATTTATTTTTCCTATAATATTTACATTCATTGCTCGCATTATAGGAGCGGGTATATTTTTTAATAACAGGAAGATGGGGAAGATCAGTATCGACATCTCTCGCTTCAATAAATCTTTGAGGCGGTTCAACAGGTGCATGAAGATCTCCTAAATGTAAATATGCGAATGTTTTATCCTTCGATTTACGCCAAGATCTATAATATTCAGAAAGGGTTTCTGCAGGTTCATCAGCCCAAACTCGATGTTTCATGAACCATGTTTTCGAAGCCATAAATGGCATTGGAAACCCAAACAAACCAAGAGTACTATATCCATATTTTTCAAATACTTCGGGAAGAGACATGTTTTGGTTGAATTGTTCAGGCATTGCAAATGAGTCATCATCAACCATCGTATGCGCAACAGACCCATGTTCGTGAGGGTATTTACCTGTTAGAAAACTCGTCACAGAAGGAAATGTCCAAGTGCTCCCACTAACAGCTTCGGACCAATAGAGAGGAAGATCTGGTACCGAATCTGGCCTTAACGCATCGATACACACCAATAACACATGATTATATTGCCCAGGTTTTTCCGATATGTGCATTAGATCATGGTCGAAATTCGCTTTTTTAGATAAAGCCCTGAAATATAATGGCCGCAATCGTCTTTTCGCCGAATTTACATTCATATTTAACATTGTAAGATTCTACCCTTTTAAGCTTTTAGTTTTTATATATCATAGTAATTAAAGATATCCTAAGTCCTCTAAACGATTTTGAACGTCACCTTCTACTTCGTTTTCTAAATCTCTAGTTTCTACATCTAAATCAGCAAGACGACTCATAACAGCTTCTTGAATTCGATTAGTTTCTGAATTCTCATCAAAAGAAACTTGTTTTGGCCTTGGTTTTCGAAGATCGAAAAGACGCGTATCATCGCGAATTTCATCAACCTCATATAGCCAGTTCTTTGAACGAGCACCGACTACAACCTTTCCGTTCACTTCATGCTCCGCAGTAATATAATCGCGAGGATCATCTTTCCCAAACTGTGTACCTTCATACTCACTTGGTACAGAAAGCCCAAGTGAATTATGGAATAACGGCGGTAGATCAAGCAAACTCACCAATTCATTTTTATATTCTGGCAAATAATCAGGACCATTTGTGATGATCAAGGGGATTTGCAGAAGTTCGTCATACATCCGCTCAGGCTTTCCAAATTTATTATACTCACCGAAGAGCTCACCATGATCAGAAGTAAACACGATTAAAGTATTTTCATAGATTCCCAAATCATGTAATTTTCTAATGATTCTACCTATTTGGAAATCTGTATAAACAACAGCAGCGTCATAAAGGCGGCGAAGAAGATCAATTTCTGTTTCCGATAGTGATTCGGGATTAGTGAGCAATTTTGAATACCATTCAGAGACATCTGTTTGAGAAACGTCCTCGACATCAAATTGAGCTCGATATTTTTTTGGAGGAAAGCATGGATGGTGTACGTCCATATAATGAGACCATCCGAAGAAAGGTTCATTGACGGTATCAAGCCACTTGACAGTATCATCAGTGATAACGTCTGCACTCACATAGGGACGCGGTTTCCCTTTAATCAGTTTATATGAGTATTTTATGGCATCGGTAATATGAAATACATCATCTACTTTTCTCAGTTTTGGATTATTTAATTCGATTCCCCTAGGGAAGACTTTTGTTGCTATTCCCATGAGAGGATTTTGATAATCTTCGAAGATATCAAAACCAACATCGTAGTTAAAATGACGAGAAAGGAAGGGATTGCTTTGGAATCCTCCAGTATTGAGACCCGCTTTCCGTAGATTAGAAGCAACCCTGGGCCTGTCATCATTTAGCGGACCGAGCCCACTGTGAGAAAGCGGCAATGTTCCTGTAAGCATAGCAGGGAATGAAGCAGACGTTCCTGGTCCTGTAGCAAATGCAGAGTTAAAATAGGTACCATCTTTAACAAGCTCGTTAGTAGTTGGGAGTTCGAGATCACCTGTCAAAGTCCAATCGTAGCGCAAAGAATCAACGGTTATTAAAAGCACGTTTTTTATATCTGCTTTAGGTGGATTCATCCGTAGTAATAGTTCTGTATCGCCTTTGTTTTATTTATTTCTATTCTTTTTCGAGTCGTTATCAAATACTGATAGCACAATTCCAATAATTAGCGTATATTCCACCCATTCTATATTTCAATATAGTATGTAAATAATTAATTTATTTTTACAGAATAATATCAGTTATCGATTATCTAATCATGGTGTCCATATATGTCTTTCTCTAAGCTGTCAACGTGTTTCTCGAGAGTATGAGAACAAGCCCAATTTAAGCAATTATGTTGGATCTCGGTATAATTTTTCCGTTTTAAATTGACTATTTTCATGATAGCGTTACTCAAGGCGTCAGAGGATCCTGGTCTAACAAGTTCACCTCTTTTCCCATCTTTAACAAGTTCAGGGATTCCACCAATATCACTTCCGATAACCGGTAGTCCCCTTGCAAAACTCTCATAAATTGTTAAAGGAGAGTTCTCCATCCAAAGAGATGGAACAAGAGCTACAGTAGCTGATTCTCTTAGTTCAGTTAATTTTTCATCAGATACAAACCCATGGTAATTGACATTGGGCAGTGATTCAGAGATCCGTTGGGTCTGATCTTTGAGCGGTCCGGATCCACAAATATGAAATGTGATATTGTCTAGTTTTTGAGCTGCCTCATATAATATTTCTAGTCCCTTAGGTCTAGTTTGTTGACCTGCATACAAACACGCCGGTTTTGTTTTGGATTCAGGAATAGATGTAGCCACCTCAGTTACTCCCAGTGGAAGACACTGAGTCGATGCATCCTTGAAGAACCCATGGTTATGATGAACATCAATAATATGCTGGCTGGGTCCTGTGACTATGTCTGGAGATCCAATCCCTATTTTTTTCCCTTTCGAATGAATTCGACAGGGTAGCGGAGGATTACTACAAACCTCAAATTCTTTGTTAGTAGTCCATTCTCTCAATAATGTACTTTTTGGACAGATAAGACTATAATCATGGAGTGTATGTACGTGGAAACGGGATTGTTTTTGTGCTATCTTTCCTATTTTTGGAGAAATACCCATTAAATTATTTGTGTGAACAATATCTGCATCAAACTCCGAAATGATTTCTCCAGCAACTTTACTAGCGTGAACGTTGGTTACATCTAAAGTATGCCAAATTGCTTTTCCTGCTACGCCAAATGGATTGTCATCACTTCGATGCGAAATATTTAGCGGATAGAACCGTTCTACAGGAACATTATTGACAGAGTCCGATTTAGGTTTAAGCGAAGAAGGGTTTTTATAGGGTTTAGAAGTTAGAATCATTACGTTATGGCCACGCTCTTGAAGAGCGCCTGCTACCCTTATAACATAGTTTTCAGCACCGCCACTCTTGTAGGGTGGCAATTGTGCATTTACTAAACAAATGCGAGTCATGGATGAATTATTCTCTGTTAGAAATACAGCCTTTCGCTGATAAGAAGTTAACGTTTCTAAGACCCTCAATAGTTAATATTTCTATATTTTATAATGCGATGAAGGAATAAACCAAAAAGGGGTTATCTAAGAGTTTACCTTAGTAATATAGATGCGATGATCGCAATAAATATTACTGGGCCAAAATTAGCTTGGGGTAAGTATGAACATCGGTATTAATGCCAGGACTTTTAGTATCAACTCGCCAGCAGGAGCTATTCAAGTTGGAATACAACACACTAAGAATCTCCTCAAAAATATGGGGACAAAGTGTACACTCTATGGCCATCCAGAAGGCCAACAATGGTTTGATACCAACTTAAGATACCAAAGCCAGTTTTTCCCATATAATTCCCAAAGTTATGGAGTCATATGGGAGAGGTCCGTTCTTCCGATGTTGGCAGCATTAGATGACTTAGATGTATTGTTTTGCCCAAACGCGAATGTACCACCTCTAGGTAGTAATGCTCATCAAACAGTGGTAATGATCCACCACGTTGGTACAGAACATGGACATAGTTCAATACAACGTGCTTATCGAAGAATAGCAATTCCATCAGGTGTACAATACGCCGATAAAGTTGTTACAGTTTCTGAATTCTCAAAGAAAAAGATAGTTGAGGAACTTCAAATTGATGAATCAAATGTTCACGTGATATATAACGGAGTCGATGATATATTCTTTAATGATGTAAAAGAGACAAATATTGATCTGCCGGACGATTTTATTCTTTTTGTTGGTTCTACCGATGAGCGGAAAAATTTGAGCCGCTTATTGGCGGCATATAAACAGTTAAACTCAGATATTGAATTAGTTGTTGTCGGTGCTCAAAATGGAATTGCATTTGGGAAAGAGCAAGTTGATCGAAGTGAGATAATCAATCTAGGTTATGTATCGGAAAGGGAGTTAAGGTATATTTATGAGCAGGCAACCTTACTTGCATATCCATCACTATACGAAGGGTTTGGACTACCACCAGTTGAGGCCGCTGCATGTGGAACTCCTGTGCTTACATCAAACGTATCTGCCATTCCAGAAATAATGGGAGAAGCTGCTGAGTATGTTGATCCTTTGGATGTGACCTCAATTCGAAATGGATTAGATATAATCCATGATCCTGAAAGATTGACTGAACTTTCTCGTAAGGGGAAAAAACAAGCAAAAAAATACACATGGGAGAAAGCTACTAAGCGGTTAATGAAGGTATTTAATCAATCAACCAGATAAAATCTTATGTAATTTATCTGGTATATATTCGTTATTTTTCCCCATTATGAATGATATAAAATAAGTAAAATCATACAATATAGCATAAGGAATCCAATAACTCTTATTATTTCGTATGAGATATTCATATTCAGAAACTATGTATTTAATACCGTTAAGTATAAAATCGTCAGAATCTGGAGAAGTGATATCCTTAAATGCCATTCCATCTTTATATCTCCTCAAAAACAAACTACGGATAGAGTAATCGTGGGAATGATATATTTCCGCATCAGAACAGTAATATAGATCATAACCTTCATTGGCGACTCTGTAAGCAAAATCTTTGTCTTCTGACATGTCAACATTGTCTTGAAACTGAAATTTATCCCAAACTGATGAGGAAATAGCAGAGGAAACGTCAGAAATGAATATATTATGGAGGTAAAATTTCGCTTCGTCATTAGTATCATCTTCAGTTACTTTAACATTAGAATCCGGATAGAAATATTTGTAGAAGAATTTGTCGACAGGTTTAGCATCTGGATGTGCTATCTGATTTCCATATGTAACATCAGCCACATCAGTTTCAATTGGATTTATTAAATCTGCTAACCAGGTATCAGTTACGGGATAAGCGTCTTGTACTGTAAAGGCAATAATATCCCCGTTTGCCGCCTCTGCACCTATATTCCGAGTTCGGCCATGGTGAAAGTCATTAGGTGAAATCTCGATTATTTTGTCTGCTAATTTTCTTCCAGTGTCTACTGTTCCATCAGTAGAACCAGAATCGATAATAATAATCTCAGTATCAACCATAGACTGTGATCTTATTTTATTTAAGAGCTTGCCAAATTGATCTCCTGCATTTTTAGTGGGAATGACGACACTGACTTCACTCATAAGTAACGCTTATATGATGTCATTTAAATATTTTCCGAATTTTAATTTTATGAGTTTTAGAATAATTTACTATTTAAAATATTAATATATTTGTGTATAGAATATATAATAGATGAAATTTTAGGAAATTGTTGATATAAGACCACTCCTATAAAATTGGTATTAATTACTCGGCAATCGCGCTCATGAAGAACGACGAGAATACGGTCTGCACACCGAGAACAATCGCGGTGAATGCAACAATATCATCCATTAGAAGTGGCAGCTGAGTGAATCCACTTGTAACCCATTGAATGAACAAGAAACTAGCATAGGCTGCACCCCCAATGAAAACCAATAATCCAAGCGTCGCTGCGTGTTCAAGCTGCAGCCGCTTCAATAACCATCCCATCACAGGCTGCTGCGATTTTTTAATTGGATTACCAGCCACAGTTGCAAACACCCCAAGACTACCAACTTGATAGCCACTGATCGCAAGCAGACTTCCGGCAATCATCGAGTGCAACCCAACATTCACACCACCAATTGGGATGCTGAAATAAGCAAGCGTCATTACCAACAAACCAATCCCAGTCAAAATCATTGCTGGAATCGAGAATAAATACCCTGGCGCATTCACGAGCATGAACTTCACGTGACGCCAACCATCCTCGAAGCTATCAAGCGTCGCATCACCTTCGCGCTCATGGTACGTGATCGGAACCTCTTCGATCTTCATGTCCCGAGCACCAGCCTCCATAATCATCTCACTCGCAAACTCCATACCACTTGTTTTCAACTCCAAATTCTCGAGCGCCTCTCGCTCGATGATCCGGAATCCGCTGTGTGCGTCGGAGACACCCGCCCCATAAAACGTATTGAGGAACTTCGTCAACAACGGATTGCCAATATATTGGTGCAAAGGCGGCATTGCACCAGATTTGATTTCACCCTCAAGGCGACTTCCCATCACCATATCTGCATCATTATGTGTGACTTCCTCTAGAAGCCGAGGAATGTCCTCGAAGTCATACGTCGTATCAGCGTCACCAATAACGATATATTCACCTCGGGCATGATCAAACGCATACCGATACGCATATCCATATCCAGGTTTGTCTGGCTCGACGACGATCGCCCCCATCTCACGTGCGATCTCTGGAGTTCGATCCGTCGAGCTATCGCTGATGATGATCTCGGTCGTTACACCGATTTTACTGATCCCTCGTTTTACCATCTCAATGCATTCTGCAATCCCATCCTCTTCATTGAGTGTGGGCATTATCACACTCAGCACAGGGGTTATAGCGCTGTCTGGCCCAACAAGGAGCTCCTCTGGTGATTGAGAGACTTGTTCTTCTGATGCGGTACGGTTGTGACTGGAAGCTATAGTTTCCTCTTTACTCATTTATTTCGATCCTATTTTTTAGTCATCTGCAATCGGGCTTGATTTAGCAACTGCAGGTTCCTTCTTCTGCATCTGCTTCTTTTCGACAGGAGAGTCCCCACATTTGACACAACCATATGCTCCATCAACAGTTTGTACCACAGGTGCGTTGCATGCGATGCATTTGATCGATGCCGCGCGAACGGATTTTGGATATCGTGACATGAATTCCTCGATTTGACTTCTATTTTTATTATTTTCGATTTCATTCTACTCAGGGCGAGAGTAGATATTCCCTAAGATGATTGATTCGGACAAGACATATATAATTTCCGCTTGGAAGATTATCTGTTAATACTGACATAGACGATAATCGTAAATGTACCCCATAATTAGTTAGATTTCTAAATTCTTTACGAATAGCCGCCTAGATCCCACCTACATGTTTAATTAAATATCATGAGTTGGCGCTCGAATCCTATGTTCAAATGATGCGATAGGCATTGGAGAAGTTGTCAACAAGACATCTGGTTGTCTGATGAGGAACTTGTAATAGTAATTGGATCATTTCCACTTGCAGTATAGACAGTATTTCGATCTGCAAGCCACTGTTGATATTCACTGGCCGAAATCCGTCTTGGAGAATCAGGAAACAGTTGCACTCCAAGAGTCGTCCACGAGCCCTGTGATACAACAGTACAAGTAGGAGGAGTCCCTCCACCTTGCGCCCATTGATACATTGGCGTATAGGTAGCGTTTGTCCGACGGGGGTAGTAATACGATGCAAGCCGCGAAAGATGACCATCACTTACCCATGTATTCGGCACATGGTTTGCTGCAAACGTCGTGGACTCATATTCATTCGGCGCTATAACTGCCTGGGCTGAAGTCGCATGTAGTCCGGCAAAGGCAATTGGTGCACTTATGAGAGCTGTTACAAGCAATATCGGAACAAATCCAACTCGAATAACATTCCAAGCCTGACTACGAGCAGACCCTCGAAGACCGAGATCGACGACTGCAAGTGCCGCTAGCACAGCAGCCGCCAGATGAATAAATATCTGCCCGCGAACGATGAGATCTTGATATGCAACTGTTAATCGACCAGTCAATCCAAAACCAATGAGCGTCAACGGTCCGAGAAGGAGGGCAAGGACAATTGCACCATCTTTAGCGGTTGTAATGTATGGAAGTCCGCGAGTGGCGAGGAGACCAACAAAAATCAGTGGAAGCGTGAGCAATAATGCCGGTGCATCAAGCGTTGCTGTGCCCGGGAAAACAGGAACAAAGAAGTTAGCAACGAGGACACCCACACCACCAAAGAGCGCAAACATAGGTACTCCACGTTGAGCACGAATACTCGTCGATGGGATCCAAATAGCTGCCAAGAACAAAACAATAATCCAAGCGAGGAAGAGTCCAGGGACAGATGAGACTCGAGAGAGTTCGCCCATTCCCATAACTGAATAATAGCTACTCAGGTAGATCCAAAACCCAACTACGGCTAGTCCACCAGCAACAAGTACACGGTGTGTCGACTGGCGAATGGAGACAGCAAGAAGTGCTGTGATGACAAGGGCACCAATCATCGTACTTAGATTGTGGGTCAGTGGAAAGACACCAATCAACAGTACCGTCGATACGATCCACGGCCACCGACCAGTTTGTAGCATTCGATAAAAGACGATCGCCAAAACAGCGACAAATACGAGACCAAGCCCTTCGCTCGTTACTGCCGCAGACCGGCCAAGATAGATACCTTCTGTTGCTAACACAAGACCCGCAAGAGCAGCTGCGATACGTGTATGTACGGGGTCCCAGTGCAACTGATGACCAACACGTCGCGTAAGCCAGACAGCAATCAGACATGGGACGCTGCCAATCACTGCAATCAATGGTTGTGCAATACGAAGCGGTGAGATTCCAGTTAACTGGCTACAGATCGTGAGCAGTACGGAGAATGTGTATTTGTCTGGGTGGAAATATTCATGAGAAGTCGGGAGATGACCGTTGGCTAGGGTATATCGAGCAGGAGCAGCAAATTGGAGGCCATCGAGATTGAATGGAAGATAACTCCAGTAGAGTGGAATAGTCCGCATCGCGACTGCTACCATAAAGACTGCGAGACCAATGAACACATACGGGCGACGGTTACTCATTCAGACCTCCTTGTGAACCAGTACTTGCGTCATGAACGGTTGGCTCGGATGTGAAGAGAGAGACTGGCTGTTGTCGAAGAAGGCCAAGAGTGACAAGGAGTGCACTGAACAGAATGATCATGAGTTCACCGCATAGTACAACACCGATCACTGTTAACGTTATCTCTGGTGTAATCTGAATTCCAAAGACGGTCAAGAATCCAGTCCATGCAAGCAGAGCAGTCGTTACAATCGCACTACTAAGTGCAATCACGGTTGCAACCGCACCAATTTTGAATGCATCGATGAGAATCAAACGGGCAACCTGGTTTGGTACTGCACCAACTGCTCGATGAACGCCGATTGCTTGGCGGCGAGCATGAATTGCCTGTGCGAAGGTCGCTGTTGTGCTGCCGATAGTCATGAATCCAGCTAATACACTAAGGATGCCAACGAGGAACGTAAGATTCCCAAACGCAGTCTCAAGAATACTCCCAATACCGCTACTGCCAGAATATGTGCCTTGATTTGCATAGGCGGAAACAATCCGTTCATCACCAGAGACGGTATAGTTGTCCGTATCAAGTGTTTGCCCAGAGGCCAGTAGACGAATAGTGTATGAACCAGGGGCTATTCGGGCGAGTTGGATTTGCGTTGATTGGTTCGTTCCGGGTGCAATTGAAACAGTACGCGTGCGTTGCTTTCCTGCTGTCGAGAGAACAACTTCTTTGGAGACGTTTGTTTCCCATGGATTGTATAGTGAGACATGCGCACGTGGTCGGACTGCAATCGACGGACGGTCAGGATGAATACGAACCTGGCCGACAAGCGTTCGTGATGCTGTTTCGGAGACGTTGATTGTTTTTGTGATTGATTGATCTCGATGTTGAACTGTGAGCGTCTGCGTGCCAGGTTCATCAAGTGGAACCCGCACACGGCCATTTTGGTTCGTCTCAACGGTTTGCTTCCCGATCGAGAGCGAGGCATTAGAGACAGGGTTGCCAGTCGCATTCGTCACAGTCACTTGTGGGTTACTCGATGGGGGTGCAGATGATGGCAGCCCGTCTACCCGAAGTGCATTTTGGGGAAGGACAGTAACAGACGTTGTCTGGTTTCCGACCTGAACACGTTGTGTCCCTGGTTTGCGAACTGGAACATGCAATGTCACTGTGCGTTGGGCATGGGCCTCAAGCTGGACAGTGGTTTTGTTGGTTTCTTCGCCCACACGAACACGGATCGTTCGAGTAATCGCTTCAGAGCCGAAATTCTGGACGCGAACACGCACTGGAAGTGTCTCTGTAACCGCGACCCGTTCAGGTGCAGTAACATCGAGAATTGTATAGTTCGATTGGGTTTGTGGAGCTGTCGAAACCTGCTTTGTGGTTCGGATAAAGTGCACCATTCCAGGATCAGCAAGTGAGAGGTGCTGTCCAGTTTGAAGCGGGACTAGCAACTGATCATCATACATACCGGGTGCAGAATACGTACCGACAACCGTTACGCGCGTAAATGAAGGTGCCGTACTCCCACCAAGTGTAATCGAATCGCCAACTTGTATATCGCGCTGTTTTGCAATGTCTGCTCCAATTACTGCCTCATTTGGAGATTGTGGTGCATGTCCGTTTGTCATCCTCGCATCCGAAAGAGTAGCAAATGACTCAAACTCAACACCCCTCACCAGGAGTGAATTTCCATTATGCACAGTGAAGAGTAACAGTTCGGGACTTGCAGCGGTTCCTTGTTCCTGGAGTGTATCTGCATAGGAACTGGGTACTTTACTGGCAATCGGGTGTGCTGCACCAGGCTCTGTAATCGTCGAATTGCCAGTGTTCATGAGAGGAGCAAGAACACCAGCAACAGAGGCACCCACAATAACGACCGTTGCAAACACCGCAAGTGTTGCTGTGCTGGGAAGCAAAGCCCGCCAATCAAGAAATGTGAGTGAGAAACGCTCGGAAAGCCACTGAGAGCCTAGCGATGAGGAGGTTGGAGTGATTCGATGACGAAGTGTTGCTGGTGATCGTCGGCTCGCTGACCATGCGGCACTGATCCCAGCAAGAAGACCAGTCAGTGCGACTCCACTGTATCCAAGTGCTAATATTCGAGCGACCTGTGGAGTCACGTTTACAGAAAGCGATGTTGGGAACCCGGAGGCAACTGCGAGATTGACAGCTGCCCGCGTCATAATCATACCGACTGCATACCCACTCCCAATACCAACAAGCGTAAGTAGCAATGCTCGAGCACCAAACAACTTCCAGATGGAAGTTGGTGTGCCGCCAGTTGCTCGGATCAGTCGAATTGTCTGAAGCCGTTCGCGGACAGTCATTCGCGTGATACTGTGGACAACAACTCCAACTAACACTGCACCACCAAGAGCGAGCAGTGTAACCATCGAAAGCAACTGGCGCGTCCCCACAATGAAAAACGCAAGCACAGATCGCAGTGATACGCCAGTTGATGGAACTGTCTCTGACGTCTCGGCTGGTGGTTCGATGGCAAACGCACCAGTAGTACCGAGTTTCTCCACAGTTTTTGGCGTCGTACGATACCAGGAAGGAGGAATGGTTGCTTGCGACTGACTTCCCGTTTCAATAGTAACCGGAACAGTAAGTGAACCGTCGGTCCCTGTTAGTCGTTGGGGTTCATTCCCAAGTTCAGAACCACTAGCTACACTAACGCCGTTTTCTGGCGGGGTCGGAATAGCAATGTCCGTTTGCTTACTAAACGCGCGAGCGTTATCGGGTGGAATGCCAATAACATATCGCTGTGACTCGTTTGGCTGTGTGACCGTTGCCACAGGGAGAACGAGTGCATTGGTGGATGACTGACTGTGAGCAGCCTCAAGCGAGTTGTAATAGGTCGCAGTGCCATCCGAGCTATAATCTTCTGCAATCGTTGTCGTCTGTGTTCCAGCTGCTGTGAGGACGAGAGTCGTTCCTGTGAGAAACGCAACGGTAACTGCAATAACGAGGATCGCAAGCTTATCGCGATGAGACCACCGCAAAAGAATCGAACGACGATAGCCCACGGATTATGACTCCACAGTATTCGCTTGGTGGGTTGCTCCGATCGTCGGTGACTGCAGTGAAGCGGCAGAACCGCTCTGGGTGACGTTGACCCAGAGATGAAGCTCTCGATATGCAGAGTCCTGCGATGGATTTGCAGGAGCAGATCCCTTGTATAACAGATACTGGAGTCGAAGTCGCGTGCCGGTCATCGAAGGGGTGATTGTATGCTGTTTGCGCCACGTCGAATTGTCTTCGAGCGTGGTTTGGAATCGCTTTAGCTCTTGGGTGTTCTGCACCTGCGTCGTATTATTGGCGACCGAGACCTGCTGGAGACGAACCAGCACAGTATATGACACCTCTTGATGTTCGTTGTTTTCGATGCCAACATAGAGTGGTTTGCTCTCCCCTTGCGTGAAGTTGGAAGGATAATCATCGGCAACAAACTGGCCATTCTCATTTTTCGTCAGTAAATAAAATTCTGAGAATGATTCTCCCTGGTTTGGAACAGCGACAACGAAGCCAACACTCGCAACAGCGAGAATAAGGCTAATTGCAAGCACGACATTGAGTGCAGCATCAGCCTTCGTATCTGGATTGATAAGTTCTGCTTTCATGGCTGCGCCCCACTGTTTGTATGGAACCCGAAACCGCTCTTCCTCGGGAAGGTTCCAGCGCCGAACAGCAGCAATCACAGTCATACAAAGAGTGAATAAACTAAGACTGAGCAACACAGGTACCAGTCGAATCCCCCACGGAGTGAAGTTGAGGATAAGGCCAATAAGGGGAACGATGGCAATACTTGTTCCAAATGAAAGGGCAACTCGCTCAAGACCATCAATTCCAGATCCAAACCGCGAGGCAGATTCTACTGTGGAGTTTGGATCGTCTTCAGCTAGGGATGTACCTTCTGGAAAGAGGGCTGCGATAAAGGCATACCCAGGGGGGAAAAGAACGAAGATAAGCCCGACAACCGCCCGAAGTGGGGTAGTGTTAATACCAGGAGTGAAAACAACGGCAAGTGTAAGAATAACAAATGCTCCAATGATGACTAAATCTGCAGGGAGACGGCGGATCGATTGAGGTAAAAGGAGCTTTGGGTCAACGTCACGAGTCATTCATTTCCACATGAGGGCTAACATAATAAAAAGTCCTCGGTGATATTCGCCGTCTTTCACAAGCAACGAATATATCAGATGTGAATCTAAAGTAATCAGTTAATAAAAGGTATAATCAGTTAATATTGAATAGCCACGGGTGAAGATTACCAGATAAGGATACTCGTTATCATAGCCAACTAGTGTCTACCGGTCTCACAGATGAAATATATATGAACTATACACAAATACTCCTCCGAAAGTGGTCACGGCGAGATCGCCTAGCGATGCTTATAATCGCGGTCACTGTCGCCTTTCTCGTTGGAACAACGCTCTTATTATCTGCTGCAAGTGCCCAGTCAGCGGCAGTAACTGGGGGTACTAATGACTCAATGATTGTCCAGCAGTATGATTCGTATGCTGCTGCGCAGCAGGATGCAACGGGGGACGATTTTGTTTTTCCAACAACAACCTTCAGCCACAACGGAACAGAACATCGAGTAGTAGGCATTCCAAAGAATGCACCGTCTGAAATCTCACAGCTATCTGTTTCATGGCGGAACGCAACAATACCGTCACCGCCATCACGTGGCTTCCATGGCCCTGTTTCTGAACCAACACGCCAACAAGTTCAAACGCAGACTGGAGAGACTACATCGATACAAATCGTTCCCTACTCCGAAGAAGATTCCATTTTTCCACAGTCGTGGTATATTGGGGATGTCGAGTCAGTGCGGTCACTTGGAGATACAGGTGCGTTTTTAATACACACCAAACAGGGAACAACAAATAGCCAGCAGCTGCCCCAAGAAGGGACGATGAGTCCCTCGCTCTTTGCATATTTTCTCGGAGGGATGCAGCAGGTACTTCAGACTCTTTTGGCAGCAACAATCGCAGCAGGGCTTCTCATTCTTGTTGTAATTCACAACATCACGGTGATGAGTATTCGAGATCGGCTTACTGAAATTGCAGTCATTCGATCAACTGGCGGCTCTGCACGACGGGTCATTGGGATATTTGCGCTTCGAGCCGGGATCATTGCTCTTGTTGGGTCAGTTCTTGGATATGCGATTGGAGTAATTGCAATCAGAGCAATCGTGAATCTCGCAATTTTCGCGGGGTTACCAATCTCCTTAGATCCGACTGTGACAGCATCGTCTGCGCGAATTTTGTTGGTTGTATTGGTATTTTTAGTCGGTGTTGGTACGCTTGCAGGCGCTATTGCTACCAGAACCGTTGTCCTACCGCCGCCATCACAACTCTGGAACAACAATCAAACAGCTACACCGAGCCAGCGACAATGGTTATCATCATCTCGAGTGCGGCTTCAGCCTAAGCTCCTTCCATGGCGGACGTTGATTCCTGCGACGACAACGCTGACCGTTTTTGCTCTTATTGTGATTCTATCGAGCTCCCTCGTCGGTGCGCTTGCACCGCTTGCAACAACCTCAACAGGGACAGTAACCGAACCTGGCTCGCCCTATCCAATGGCGAGTCGTATTGATAGTCAGTATGCCTCTGCTCTTCGAAGCGAAGGGCTAAGCGCGAGTCCAGAAATCATTGTCGCACAAGTCTCCGACGGGAAACCGTATCTTGCTAGAGGTGCGAATTATACGGCATTTGCTGCTGTTTCGGATGCTCACCTGACTAAGGGCCATCCACCTCGTTCTGAAAACCAGGCTGTAATTGGGCGTGACCTCGCACAAACGCTGAATAAATCAACTGGTGATACGATCGTCGTTGGTGGAAGTACATCGCCAGCAGTATCCCAGGTAACGATTGTTGGCGAATATCGTGCCCCAGGAATGCTGGACGATCAACTCATTATTCCCCTTCCAACAGCGCATACGCTCTCAACAAAGCCAGGAACGGTTCATTTCATTCGGACAGCGGGTGGCAAGCCAAATCAGATACTTGATCCACAAGGAGACGCATCCAATAGTGAATCACAGCACAAAAAGATGCGTATCACAAGCGTCTCTGCCCCAGAGGAGGCCCTTCTAAACCAACCAGTCCCAGTCTCGGTGACTGTCGAAAATACGGGGTCAAGCGAACGCACTCGAAAAGTGGCGGCCTCGATTGGAAGCGAGACCCAACAGCGTTCAGTCACTCTCCAACCTGGAGAAGAAACGCAGATTCAGATGAATATGAGCCTCTCTCAGCCTGGAAATCAGACGCTGCAGGTAGGCCACTATTCACAACCGATTCGTGTGTATGAACAATCACCACTCGTCCTCCCGATTCTGCCAGAAGAAGCACCCCCAGGATCTCAGGTTGCGATTTCGGTTCAAACAATAACGGAGCGAAACATCACAGATGCAACAGTGAGTGTTGGTGAGACCACCGCAACAACGAACGACCAGGGGATTGCACTCATAACACTACCAAGCGAGCCAGGAACCTATGAGCTGACTGCACAAAAAGGCGAACGGACACGTACATCACAAATCCAGGTGTCACGAGATGCTTCACGGCGATTATTTGCAGATATCGAAGTAACGCCGAAGAGAGGAAGCGTCTATACAACTCCAGAAGCGGAAATTCGGGTTGTAAATCCCTGGGGAAAAGAACTCACTCGGAATATATCTCTTGTGACGCCCGCACAGACACGTACACAAACGCGAACTGTCCCCACGTATAATTTGAGCCAAAGAGAGGTAACGCTTGAAAAATCAACCGAACCAGGCTCTGCTGATCAATTTGCGCCAGGAGAGTACACGGTGAGTATAGTATCAAACGGAACAACACTGGCAAGCGATAACTATGTCGTTGTAGGCGACGAACGAATACGATCGACACTCGCACAGAATACACAGTATTCGGCAGGTAGCGGACTCGGCCAGGCAGTAGAGATGGTATTCGGGAATTTTAAACTCCTATTATTTGGGATGATTGGTCTTGCTGGGTTAACGACAATCGGAAGTACAACATCAACATTTGCTCAAGTAGTTCATTCTCGACGCCGATCGATTGGCATCTATCGCGCAACTGGTGCGACTCGTCTACAACTCCTCAAATTACTACTTGGTGACGTACTCCTATTATCAATTCCAGCGGTAATTATTGCGGTAGTTAGTGCACTGAGCACAGTCTATTTGTTATCATTCAGCGATTTAATGACAGTTTTCGGTATTCAATTAAATGTAGCAACTGATCCATACATGCTTCTTGGAGTCGGGATCGGGGCGCTCTTGCTGTCCTGTATAGGCGTATTGCTTGCAGTCGTGCCATTTCTCACTGCACAACCAACAGAATTACAATGACAATATTATCTCTAAAGGTATAGAAAAAGAGTCACGCAGTTCGTTCACATATAAGAGGAAGTGTAAATGGAGTTATTGACGAGATAATTAAGTAAGTTATAAGTATAGAGTTGGATTACTGTTGTATGAGGTTATAATGGGAGAGATATCCCATTAAATAATAATGAGCAAAAGTAAAATAGTGAGTATTTTCCTGGTTGGAATACTCCTCATATCGGCAATCGGCGTTGGGCAAGCAAGCATGCCTACAAATGTAGAGGATAAAGATAAAAAAGATAAAAAAGACAAACTCCCGCAGAAGATCAATCTGCAGGTAGAAAAGGTGACGGTTCACAATTGGTCATTCACCGTTGGACCAGATGATTCTGTGGACCGCACAGTATTCGTTGATCCAGTTACTATTAAAGACAAAAAATATAAAGTGGATCTGAAGAAGCTCGGAAAATCGGATGACATGTCCGATCTTGCGACCTCGCCTGCGAAGAAACAGGCAGAGGCGTACGCGAAAAAGAATGTAGATATAAAAGAAGGGGAAACAGTCCGTATCTGCATTAAGAAAATCCACATTGAGAACGTGAATGTGATGGTGAAACTGCCGAAGCAGACGCCAAATTCGCTGCAGATGTCTGAAGCGCAGGTGCCATCGATGGATTCGGACAAGCCCGGATACATGGTCACGATCAACAAACTGAGCATCGATAAATGGTCATTTGTTGTCGGCCCGAAAAAGAAAGCCGACAAAACGATTACACTCGGTGATATTTCAGTTAAAGACCGTGTCATCCACGTTGATCCTTCGAACCCTGATAACAAAGAAACTAGAGCAGTAAAGGAATCCATTGAAAAGAAGGTAAAAGAAAAGATGGCTAAAAAAGGCGCGAAGAAGGGGCAGACATATCGCGTCATTATTCAGAATGTTAACGTAGAGAACGTTACGTTCGTCTTCGGAAATCCAGAGAACATCGATGTTCCGAAAGACCCAGGGACGACAACTGAAGAGGACACTACGACGAGCGAGGAAGGAGACACGACCACAACGACGACTTCCAGTAGTGGATCCGATGGCGATAACGGAGACGACGGGTCAGAAACAACAACCAATGAGGAAGGAATGCCCGGATTTGGATTCGGAGTCGCCCTACTTGCGCTGCTCGGTGTTGGATTCCTTGCAGTTCGCAGAGACGAATAGATAACAAACCTTTCGTTTTCCGTTTCAGTGAAGTCGTCAGTGACGTCTCAGTGGATTGTTTGTTACATCCACGAGATCCGAATCTTCCATATATTTCAAATAACTATAATCAAATATTAGATAGTCAATTCGAAAAATAGAAATGAACTGATGTTCCCTATTTTTCGTTTAAATAATAAACTCATACAGTACAAAATTAATAAATAGTCGACCGAGAATATCTACAGTATGAAAGCAATTGTCCTCGCAGGCGGATACGCAACACGACTGTGGCCAATCACCAAAAACCGGCCAAAGATGTTTCTTCCAATCGGAGATTCAACCGTAGTCGACCGGATATTTGCTGAACTTGAAACAGACGATCGAATCTCAGAAGTATTTGTGAGCACAAATGAACACTTTGCAGAGGATTTTCGTGAACATCTCGACCAAAGCGATTTTGAAAAACCAACGTTGTCGATTGAGGACACCACCAATGAAGACGAAAAATTTGGTGTTGTTGGTGCACTCGCACAGCTTGTAAACCGAGAAGGAATCAATGACGATATGATCGTTATTGCTGGTGATAATCTCATTAGCTTCGAGATTAGCGACTTCATTGATTATTTTGAGAAGCAAAATGCAGCGACGCTCGCAGCCTATGATGTTGGTAGCCGCGAACAGGCAAAATCGTATGGCCTCGTCGAACTTGATGGAGAAGAAATCGTTGATTTCCAAGAGAAGCCAGACAAGCCAAAGAGTACGCTTGTTTCAATCGCTTGCTATGCATTTCCCCAAACAACGGTGCCCTTGCTCGAGGAATATCTTGATGAGGACAACAATCCGGATGAGCCAGGTTGGTTCATTCAGTGGCTCCAATCACAAGAATCCGTATATGCATATACGTTTGATGAAGCTTGGTTTGACATTGGCACGCCGGATAGCTACTTAGAAGCGGTTCAGTGGGAGCTCGGAACAGAAAACTACATTGCCGATAGTGCTACTGTGAGTGAGTCAGATCTCGGGGAAAATGTACACGTAATGGCTAATGCTGAGATTATTGATTCAACAGTCTCTAACTCGATTATTTTCCCAGGAGCGACTATTGAAAACACCATTGTTGAAGACTCGATTATTGATAAGGATGCAGAAATTCAAACAATGGCTTTACAAGGCGCTCTTATCGGTGCACATTCAACCATCGAGCAATAGCGTTATTCTTGCCTACCTTTCGCTTTCTGTTGTTCCCTTCTGTTCCATCGGGCGAGGAGATATCCCTGATTGACTGACGTGTTGTGAAGATATATCGTGTTCACAGCCAGCAAGACTCTACAGATGCTGATCCGGAACAGCCTATTCGTATCCTGTCAGCCTAGTAGGCTGAAACCGGCAATAGTATACCAGCATTCCGTGAAAGGGGGCTCTGGAATTTAGGTTGGCAACGATATCACTCCGCATTCGACGCAGACTCGTTTTCACTAGATCCATACGAGCTCGCAAGTTCGATTGCTCTTTCAGCGCTCTTTTGGGATGGCATCTCTGTTGTAAACGTTGCTTTCTCGTACAGCTTCGTCAGCTCATATAGCCGCTCAAGTTGCTGGTCAGAGAAATCCTGATTTTCGCACATTTGATAAAATTCCCAGTGAGTCTGTCCAGCTTCCAAAATCGAGTCATCAGCACTCAAGAAATGGCGACGGCCAGCAGCATAGGCCATTTCAATACTGGTCTGGAAATTACCCTCTGTTACAGCAGTTCTTGCGCGATCGACCAAGAAAGAAGTGGTTACTTCTGCAGTTACCTCTTCTTCGTTAGTATCAGACTCGATTACAGCCTCCTCGATAAATTGCTCTGACTCATCTGATTCTTTAGATTCAGAAAACCAATCCGAGCGCTGAATTGCAAAGCCACTCATCGCGATAAAGCCAAGGAGACCAACAATGCCAATCCAGATCAAAGCCGAGCCATCAAGTAACGATCCCGATTCGAACTGAACAGTAGCAGTGGCATTCGACGGATTCAGATTGGTCTTATCGCCTGTATAGGACGCAGAAAGACGAAGCTGTGATTTGTCTTTGTTTTCTGCAAGTTTGGCAGGGAGGTGAATCTGTGTGTTGTATGTGCCGTTTGCATTAGTTGTTGCTGTTCCAACTTGTGTACCATTCTGTCGAAGCACAACTGTTTCATTTGGAATCGCGACTCCAGCAGCCGTTGTCAAATTCCCCTGTACAGAGACATTGCGATGATCAAATGCTTGTCCTGTGAGGTTTATTTTTGTGTCCGTCGGTTGGACTGTGAGTGGCGCTTCTGCCGTCGTTGATGATAACGCTTGCTCACGAAGCGGTAGTGTTGCTGAAATTTGTTGTTGGCCGGTTAAAACGGATTTCGGAAGTGGCTCAGAAAGAGTAAATCGGCCATTTGAATCAGTTTTTACTTCGCCAAGCACTGTTTGTCCGCTTCTTATGACAACAGGAACGCTATCTGCACTAATATCTTCTACATGAACTCGTCCGCTCACTGTAACGGATTTGTTGAACTGTGCACGTCTTGAGCTTTGAGAGAGAGTAATTGTTGGGTCAATCTGTTGAACATCGGTCTGAATGGTATCATTCGATCCGAGATATACTGATGAGGCATTAGGAACATGCCGAACCGTCACTGATTGCTCACCAAGTGGGAGCAATGTCGGACGACCCATAAAGGTGAAATCACCATCTTCATCTGTTGTTGTATTATTTACTCTTCCATTACCAAGTTGTATTTGAACCGTCTCGTTCTCGAGTTCGGATCCGTTTTCATCAACGAGCTCACCACTTACCATGATCGGATCCACAAATGAAGATTCAGCCGATTCATCCGAAGCTGAAATCTCTGTCCGAGAGAACTCTGCTGCTCGGATTTCTTCTTGCTGTTCAGAAATATTTGAATTGATGTCTCCGACGGTATCGGTTTCTGCAGTGAAATCCGCATCAGTCGAATTAGAGAGGTTTTGATAGTTTTGTGTGAGATTCTGGCCGTTTTTCTGCACATTATCAGATGACCGTTCGAGTTGTCGAGCTAACTTCCGAGCTTTTTCGTCATTCCCGTTTTGTTTAGCTTGTTGATATTTTTGGTATGTTTGGCGATAATTACTAACGTTGTTGGCATAATTCTCCTGGTTAGCTTGTGCCTTTTTGAACTTTTTGGCACGCGTATCATCTTGTTTCCCTTCAGTCCGGCCAGAAACTTCGACATATTTTGATAGCAAATTATTATATCGATCACCTACTATCGAACGAGCTGATTGATACTCACCTTGACTGAGTTTCGTAGAACTCTCCCCGAGACGAGAACTTAATTGACCAGCCATCCATTGTTCGAGTGCAGATAACTCTTCTTCAGATTGAACCTCTGATGGATCTTGATGGCGTGGCTGACTAGAATTATTTGGAGCTGATGTCCCTGCAGTTTGTTGTGCAGCCGATGAAATAGAAACACTGTTCAATGAGTGAGCATCATCGTGTGCAACGGAACCACCGAGTGCAGGGGCTGAAAGGCTAGTTACTCCCAAAAAGATAAGCAGTATAGCTAGTTTTGGGTGAGCGGAGATTTGAACCATAGTTTCCAATAATGCGACTAGATGGAAAATACCTTTCCCTTCGATAGTCAATAATTCAAGAATATAGAGAATAGATAGAATAATCGTATTAGGTTAGATAGGAATGATCGCATTTATTCCATTGGTGAATTGGAAACGTATAACTGTAAATAGAAAGGAATTAGTAAGGAGTGCATAATAAAGAGAAATCTAAGCCTGCTATTGAACAGCCTGTGGAAAACTAAGTAACTGGTGCTGGATGTCGAAGTATGTCGCAAGCAAGTGTACTTGACCAGAGTGTGGGCGAAATATTCGAAGAGCTGTTTGACGAAACAAGCGAACCGATCTTGATTGTCAATCCATCCGGCGCACAACTTAGGGCCTCAATCAAAACGGCGGTTGAGTACGAAGATACGCTTCCAGAACTGCGGATCATCGCGAGAGAACAGTTGATTAAAGAGATAACAGAGGATTTCATAACGACAAGCGAGGCAGTAGACCTCATTCAGCAAAACAAGCTATCTATTCGGATAGCTGAAGACATAAACAGAAGTTCGATGTTGATTCTAGAAGATGCTGTTATTTCACTTCTCCAACTCAACGACTATACTGAGGGAATGCGTACAGAGGATGAAGAGCTCGTTGAGACAGCACGAGACACACTGATGTCAGTGTGGGAAAATTCAGATGAATTCTCCTTCCGTACACCACCACTTTCAGAAGTTGAAGAAAGTTTAGAAGAGAACATTGGATCGGAAACGAAAGAAGACTTTATGGCTGTTATCGAAAATCGTGATGAAATCCGCAGTTCAGGCGATATTAATGAGGTCTCCGTCAGCCTTGTAATCGCAGCAAAGAATAACATATTACTGTACGATATCAGCAAATGGGGAGAAGATACTGGGGTTGCAAGTAAAGCAACATTTTCCCGGACAAAAACCCAATTAGAAGATCTTGGTGTGATTGATACTGAAAAAGTTCCAATCGACGTGGGTCGACCACGCCTTCGCTTGAAGCTTGCAGACGAGTCAATGACAGATATGAGTGCTGATGAAATGGTCGAAGAAATTGAACAAAAGATCTCGGCATAAGACTACCCGTCGCGTAAACTAATCTGCGCGTTGGAGATAGTTTTCTCTCATTTTCAAGGAAAAGCCCGCTGTTCACGGCCAGGAGGCAGTCATTTCCCTGATGCGCTTTGCAGAAACCAACGTGGCTTCTGTAGAGACCGAAGTTACCTGAACGCAGGCGCTAAGGCTCCTGTGTCTGCAAAGCGCGTCCTCGAAGCAGGAAGCCCCGTCCTCAGCAAGGCCATACGGCCGAGCAGGGCGGGGTAGTTCACAATCTGCAATTGCGAGAAATCCCGGTTTTAGCTAAAATATAGACGGGTACGCCCCCTTCCGCAATGAGCGATCGAGGGGAGTGAGTAGTACGGATACACCCGCCGTCTTTGGTCACTGTACGCCAGCGCCATACTTCTTTCACGGTTGAACGGCGTAGCAGGTAAGACACTCACTACAATGCGTCTAGTGTTTAAACGCGACAAGAAGCGCGTATCGACCGTAGTAGTCGAGTGTCTATTTAGTCAGAGTGGGACACTCCGAACCGTCGGTAACGGGAAATCGCTTGTGGACTCTGGAAACGCTGTGAAAACGGTTTCTGCACGTTCTGACACGGAAACAGGACACTCCGTTCGTAACAAGCGAGGGTCGGGGAGGGCCCAAGCGCGGAAGGACGGAGAAGTTCACACTGGCGGAAACCGTATAAGCTCTACTCCACGATCTCCCGTATTTAATCGGTACTATCTTTCATCAGCGAGAGAATCCCGCCGTTAACGGCGGGTGAGGATGTCACGCTTCCACATTCGTCCGACCGGCCAGGTGATTTGATTGTCGTCCTCGATACCGTGAGCATTTGTGAGAGCCCTAATATTGATATTCAACGCGCTTTTTGAGAGGAAGCGTAGACTTTGCAGTCCATCATAGTTATTAACAGTAAATGACCCAATTGAATAGGGTAGGACACACCCTACTCATTGTAATATTGGGCCTAATACAATAGATTAACGTTATCGGTTTCCATATCTTCAAGCATGAAACCAACGCGCCGCTATTGGGCTGGGGTCGGGGTAGTTTGTTTCCTCGCAGGAGGTGCATGGATTCTCAAGCTTCCACTGCTTCTCATCGGTGCAGGCGGAATTGGAGCAATTCTTCTGTCTTCACAATTCGTATTCCTATTGTCTGTTTTAGAGATTAAGGATAGCTTAGAAATTTCACAACGGCCTGTTCAAAGCCAAGTTTCAGAACAGTCTGATATCGATATGATAATTCATGGGAGTCTCC
This sequence comes from Haladaptatus pallidirubidus, assembly GCF_020700235.1. Lineage (GTDB taxonomy): Archaea > Halobacteriota > Halobacteria > Halobacteriales > Haladaptataceae > Haladaptatus > Haladaptatus pallidirubidus. Next base: position 147,508 of record NZ_CP085303.1, read on the forward strand.
CAAAACCAACAACGCTTGAAATACAGATTGAAGCTCAGCCACCAAAAACTGCCACTGGGATTAGATCGAGTGATCTCACGGCTACCGTTGCGATTGATGAGAGCGAAACACAAACAACGGCGACGTTTCATTGTCCCATCGCGACACGCTTGCAATTTCGCATGCCGACAGTCACGTTGACAGATCGAGCCGGATTCTTTCAGTCTTCATTTGAACATGGGTCAACCGCCACAGTAACGGTGACACCAAATCGCGTTGAATCGGCTGAAATCGGCGCTGATGGACAGCATCAATTATCTAGTCTTGGAGAGCATAAACATGGAAAGCGAGGAACGGGGCTTGAACCTGCTGAAGTTCGTCAATACGTACCAGGAGACACCGCTCAGCGTATCGATTGGAAGGTAACAGCACGACTTTCAACCCCCCACGTCCGCGATTTTGAAGCAGAGGCGGAGCTACAAACATATCTATTCATGGATCACCGCCAGTCCATGTTTGCAGGATCAGCAGAAACAACGAAATACGACTTCGCACGAGAAGTTGCATTGCAGTATATTACACATGCTCGCACCGCAAGTGAATCACTGGGGCTCACGGTCATAACTGATGACCAAGTAGTCGATTTTCCGCCGAAGGCAACACCCAATCACTTTATTCGGCTACAGAATTATCTGTATGATCAAACACCAGCGGGCACAAAAGGCACACATTCGAACGCACAATTCCCCATTGAGCAATTAACAGCGGCAAATAGTAAATCTCAACAGCTTCAATCACGTTCTTCACCCTTTGCAAAGCAGCTGTTCCCCTTGCTAAATACGAAAGGCACACGCATACAGCGCGTAAAAGAAGATCCGCTCTACCAAGCAGTGAGATCACAGCTAAAGAGTAAGACTGGGATCGTCCAAGCAGTACTCGTTACCGATGATTCAAATCGAGTTGAAGTGTACGAAACAGTGAAATTAGCGCGACAATGGAGTGATTCAGTTACCCTCTTTTTGATTCCATCCGTATTGTTTGAGGAGGGGAGTATTGCAGAGGTCGAAGACGCCTATCAACGCTACCGTGATTTTGGACAGCTCCAACAGTCACTGAGCAAGATTGATGGAGTCACTGTCTTTGAAGTCGGCCCAAAAGAACAGCTAGAGAATATCCCAGCAGAGAGCCATCAATCATCGGAACAACAGGTACCACAGTAAGTTAATCAAGACAATGAACTGGAATACAACATGGATTAGTGCGCTTGGAATTGGAACAACAGTCTGTATGCTCACTCTCGCTCACGGATTCCCCGGGGTGATTGCTGGTGGATTGCTTGTGGTCTTTTGGTTCGCTGGTCCAACGCTATATGCTGTTGGATATGGACAGATCGCAATCAGTGCATTGTTTTCGCTTGATGGTCTTCTCTCTCAACTTGTGCTCGCTGAACTCGGTCTGTTCTATGCACTTCTTGTCCCAAGCGCGGTGCTAGATCATCCGTCAAAACGATTGATAGCTGCAATCATCGGCATGACCCTATTAGTTGGTGGAATACTACTCGGCATAACATGGGAGATTGATGAAAGAGATATCGGTATTGTTTTACTCTGTGTTCTTGGGATAATTGCATATAGTATGCATCGATACGAACGGGTAGCTGTTGGCGCAGTTGAGGGTGCACATGAGTAAACAAGAACAGACGCTACACGACGATCAAAAAAACCGTTCAGACCAAACTGTGGCAAAGTCAGAACTTGAAGACCTGCAGGCTCAACTCGATATTTTAGCGGAGGAAAATGCTCGGCTTCGAACAGCCTATCGACGATCCAAACAAGTCGAGTATCGTAATACTGCCCTTGGACTCGCCGCAATTGGTCTTATTTGTGGCCTTGGCGCATTCCTATTTCCGGAGTCCCAAACCGTTCTTTTAGCGCTGGCTGGCTGTGGCGGCTTCGGTGCGATTCTCACATATTATTTAACACCCGAGCAGGTCGTACCAGCATCAATTGGTGAGCGAACGTATTCTGCTTTTGCAACAACGTATGAAGCCCTCAGTGCCGAACTTGGACTTCAAGATACAACCATCTATGTCCCCAATAATGGAGCATCACCGCAATCGTTTGCCGATATTCGCTTGTTTCGCCCACAACACGCACGGTACCAACTTCCAAATACGGACGCGCTCACCTCTGTGCTTGTCGTCACAGAAAATGAGTTAGAACATGGGCTGTCGCTATATCCATCTGGTGCTGCATTGCTCACTGAATTCGAGAAGATGACGGGCGATCTCCCATCGGAGCTTGATGACTTAGCTGGCCAGCTTGCTGAAACATTGACTCACGGATTCGAATTAGTAGATGACGCCAGTGTTGAAAACATAGAAGCCGGACAGCAAATTACAGTCAGTATCGCAGGTAGTACCTACGGTTCAATCACGCGATTGGATCATCCAGTTTCGTCATTTCTTGGCTCGGGCCTTGCTGATCAGTTGCAGGAACCAGTAACAGTCGAAACGGTCCAAGTTGAAGATGAACGGAGTGATTATCTAATCACTTGTTCGTGGGATGAAGGAAATGAAGAGACGTAACAAGGGAACTAAAAAATACAGTTCCTCGATACGGGATGGTTCGTTTGAGCCCAATTGTAGGTCCACCATTATATTATAAGTATTCTGATATTGGGACAGTCCACAAACGTGTGGAAAGGTATTGTCGGCGCCTCCCTACTCCGTTCGCTCCGTTCACTCCATAGGAAAAGGGGGCTTACCGCCTGCAATTCAGCTAAACGACAAGCTTGTATTCTATTTAAGCTATGGTTGAAAGGAACGAAGCACGTCAGTCGGGAAAGCTGGGAAAGCTGGGAAAACTAGCAAAACTAGCAAAACTAGCAAAACTAGCAAAACTGAGAATGCTGGTTTTGCTAGTTTTGCTATCAAAATTTCATCAGCAAACCGCTGTACGCTCTTTTATGAACTGATGAACCCACAGGAAAATATAGAAAACGAGAGCGTTCGATTACTGCGGCATTTGACTTTGTATTTCAGTATCAGTTCTATCCTCTGCTTCGAGCTCGGTGTCGGAATCACTTCCAGGAGGTGTAACCGAGTTCAGGATCTCTTCGATAATGGAATCAGGTGTTTGATCGGCCAACTCTGATTCAGAACTGAGGACAATACGATGGCGCAAAACGGGCATCACTAGCTGTTTAATATCATCTGGGATGACATAATCGCGCCCATGAATCGCTGCACGGGCTTTTGACGTCTTTAGCAACGCGATTGTAGCCCGTGGTGATCCTCCATGTTCAATGTCACCGTGCGTTCTCGTTGCGGCGATCAAATCTCGGAGATAGTGTCTTGCTTCTTCAGCAATGTGAACCTGGTCAACTACTGATCGTGCAGCCGTCAGGTCTTCCAGCGTGATCGCTTGTGAGATCTGTGATGGATTGAGATTCGGCTGGGAATTAAATCGATCAATCAATGCGAGTTCCGTCTCTTCATCGGGTAATTCAACAGTGAGTTTGAGCTGAAAGCGATCTCGTTGTGCTTCTGGAAGTTGGTACGTTCCTTCCATTTCGATCGGATTTTGTGTTGCGACCACCATGAACGGAGTCGGTAACGGTAACGTATCTCCTTCAATTGTGACATTGCGCTCTTCCATCGCTTCTAAGAGCGCGCTTTGTGTTTTTGGTGTTGCCCGATTGATTTCATCAGCAATAACGAGATTCGAGAAAACCGGTCCTTTTTGTAGTTCGAATTCACCGGTCGGTTCTCGATAAATATGTGTTCCAGTAATGTCAGCGGGAAGCAAATCAGGCGTCATTTGTATCCGAGTTGACTCAATACCCGCTGCACGGGCGAACAGATTTGCAATTGTTGTCTTTGCAACGCCAGGAACGCCTTCCAATAAAACATGACCTTGTGTGAGAAGCGAAATGGAGAGGCCCTCAATAATATCTTCATTGCCAAGAAGGACGGTATCGACTTCATTGATGATTTGATCATGGATCGCTGCGGGCGAAGTCATTGGTATCATTTTCGAACCAAATATCTTAAATCAATTGGAAGCAGAATAATGATATTGAACCAGTAGGTCAAGTGCGCTATAGCGAGGGATGCGAGTTGCCTAATGCGATGCAAGTTGCAACACTATACTGTCACCATCGTTATTCAATGAAATATTCAAGAAGACTTCAAAGTGACATTCTCCCCACCCTGAAGGGCGAAGCTTTCTCTCCTGCAATCACTCAAAATATAAGTTTCACATTCGATTCTTGCTTTGGAATTGTGTCAAATTAAATCAATTTATTATATTCCTATAGGTACACATACAGCTGAATCGATGAGAACTGGCACAATTACGATTAATAAAAAAGAACAATAAAGAATTAGTAATGCAGTCTCTAACAACACCACAATGTCTGAATCTCGAGAAGAACTCTTACAAAAGTTAAATGATAAGCTAGCAGTCCAGGGTACCACACAGGAGGGTCGAGAACTCGTTGGGTTGATGTACGCGACAGTCCAAACCCTTGGTGAAGAGATTGACTCATTAGAAGAGCAATTAGACGAGATGGAAAAACAATTGGAAGAAGTCGAAGATGGTGATCAAAGCCGGAAATGGTATTCAGAACGGTAGCCGGCCCGCTACTCGGTTGTTTTGCTGACTTCCTTGAAGAGAAACGTCTGTCTTGAAAACTAGCTAATTTTGGCTTCGGTGATTAGGCGAGATTTTGCGCCAAAGCTGGAGCCCAGGCAATCCATCGTGGATCCAAAAGACAATCGCAACTACGACTAAGAGGAGTTGAAGCGCGAAAAACCCGGTGAACTCCATATTCGTGAAGTGGGCAGTGAAACTTGGGGCTGTTTCATACGACGGTGTAGAAAGAACTGGCCACAAAAGAAAATTCGCATAGGCAGTCTCGCCTTGAAATATTGGGAGGGCTGCGTCTGCGACCAGATGTGATAAATATCCAATTGTAAAGGCCAGCCAGATAGCGCGATGATTTGTTTTCCGAGAATAATAATAGAGGCATCCGAGTAGAAGAGCAGCAAAAAAGAGAGAATGAGTAAGTGATCGACCTGTAGGGAGAATTCCGAACGACCAAGCAAGTGGCTTGTCAATTATATCCGGAAATTGCGTACCAAGAGCAAGAACAAAAACGGATACTGCTGTAGGTCGATTCTGTGATTGGATTGAACAATAACCGGAATAGAGCAAGTAACCTGTTGCAAGATGTCCCCAGGGCCACATAGATACGTCCACGCAATCCGCTTTGTTAGCTTCTTCGCACTTCGTTTGAAAAATCGGTACTTTAGTAAGCCTACTTCCGTTAGTTCAATTAAATGCCGACACAGCAGAGCCGCCAATTTATTCATTATCAGCTTTTGTGGATGTTGGGTGCAATCGTTATTCTTTCACTTTTGAAAGCGCTCACCCTTGAGCTATTCTTCGTTATTTCACTGATCGGTCTGCTCATCATGATAGAGCTGACTGCACCAATCTATGTTACACCGCAGTGGCGACATCGGCTTAAGTGGCTAATTGGTCTTGGCTTGTTGGTGTTTGTCTATATTGTCATTCAGCGAATATTGGCAATTCTTCCATCGGGGGTGGTCTAAGTGAAATCACCACGAGATTGGGACAAACCACAGGTAATACTTGCTGTATTCACTGGTATTGCGCTGGTTGCCTTAATCACAGCTGCAAGTACATCAGCTGCATCGTTTGGTATTTATAATTCCGCTTGGGATGGAAGTTCAAAGCTCAGTGCTGAAGCAGAAGCCACAGGCTCAACAGTAACTGTTGCACGAAGTGTCGAAGAATATGACTCTGTTCCGCCAAAAGGAACAATCGCGTTTGTTCTATCACCAGATAAACCATATAATCCATCTGCACGCCAAAATCTCCAACAATTCGTTCAAAATGGTGGAACACTTGTTATTGCGGAGGATTTTGGTTCGCATTCAAATGCACTTGTGCAGGCATTAGGCGTTAACGCACGGTTCGATGGGCATCTCGTTCGTGATGACCGATATAACTATCAATCACCGGCACTACCCGTTGCTCACAATGTTAAAAATCACTCATACACAGAAAATGTCTCCGCGCTCACGCTGAATCACGGAACAGCGATCCGAACACAGAATGGGAGTGCAATAGTACAATCATCGGGATACGCGTATCTGGATACAACACCGAACTCAAAGCTCGATAATAATGAAACAATCACGAACCATTCAGTTGTCACAACGCACTCAGTCGGACAAGGACAAGTTGTCTTGGTGAGTGACCCCAGTATATTCATCAATTCTATGCTTGAACGACCAGGAAACAAGGCCTTTGTTCAAAACCTCGTCAGTGAGCATGAGAACGTTCTTTTAGACACGTCACATACGTCACAGCTTCCACCTCTCATGGCAGCGGTACTGTTTATTCGTGATTCTGCAGCGGCACAGATTCTCCTTGGTGGCAGTGGAATCTTTGGACTTATTGTCTGGGGATTCCATGCAAAGAAAGTAAAATCACGCATACCAAACAGAGCCGATCCAGAATACCGACAATCACAGGAAATGAATGCTGAAGCGATGAGTTCATACCTTCAACAGAAGCATCCGGAGTGGGAACAAGATAGGACGGAACGAGTTGTCACATCACTCCAAGACCAGTATCGAAAAGAGTGAGCTAAATTCTGTATAGCAATGCAAATACCGTGGATTTATTTTGTTGCCCTCTATAAAATCGTCTATGTCAAATGTTTTCATCCAGAATATTATTGGAATGGATGTATCAAGTACTAATGGTGTTGCAATTGGAACACTGAAAACCGTCACGATGAATATGAAAACCGGCAAGCTTTCAAATTTGATTGTGGAGCCAACTAAAGACTCAAAAATGCCGGGAGATATATCAGTAGATGAAAATGGTCAGTTCCAATTCTCAATCAGCAAAGTAAGGGCAGTTAATGACCATATAATAGTGGGGCCAGAAGATAATCCAGATACTGACCAAATACTTTGAGATTCAAGTCAACCATATTATTAGAAGGTTTCACGAAAGATAGATTTTAGGATCGATTGATATATTGGTTTGATATTCAGGTGGCTCATACCTTTGCCTACAACGGCAGTCAGATGATTCAGTAACAACTGAATGGGATATCGATGGGCACTTTGTACACAGTGGTCACGCCGTGACCGCCTAACAATTGTCATTATTGCGGTAGCAACGGCATTTCTTGTCGGAACAACACTGCTCTTAGTCGCTGCTAGTACCCAGACAACAGCTCTTTCGTCAGGATACGACCATTCGATGGATGCAACACACTATAATTCATATACAGATGCAGCAACATCGGCTTCGGCTGATGAGATTCTGCTTCCAGTTGCAGCCGTTACTCAGAATGGGTCAACTCGGTATGTGATTGGAGTCCCAAGCGATACACCAGTCATCCTCGAAAATCTCTCGGTTTCATGGCAGACAGCACAGATTCCTCCGCCACCATCGAACGCCACGCTGAAGGGGCCAGTATCTATGCAAACAAAGCAAAAGTTCGTCGGAGAGCAAACAACTCGAACACTCTTGGTATCACCATATGATTCGAGTGACTCTATTTTCCCACAAACATGGTACATCAGTAAGCCATCCACGGTTCGCTCATTAGGTGTGACTGGTGGGTTCGTTATCGACAAATCATCAGCTGGTACCGAGAGTTCTCATCTGGCTCCGAAAACTGGTACGATCAGCCCTTCAATATCCAAATATTTCGTTGGTGGAATGGAAGAAGTGCTTCGTCTCCTCGGGTTGGCTACCATTGGTGGAAGTGTACTCATCCTTGTCGTAGTTTATAATGTCACTCGAATGAGCGTCCGCGATCGGTTGCAGGCTATTGAAGTGATCCGTTCAACCGGGGGAAATCCGCGGCACTTACATCTCATATTTGGGTGCCGAGCAGGGTTGCTCACAGCAACGGGGATTATGCTTGGCTACGCGCTTGGTGTTCTTCTTACGAGGGGAGTCATCAACATCGCGATCGTTGCCGGACTTCCCATTTCACTCGATCCAACGGTCAGCACAGAAGTACTTAAGATCATTTTGCCCTGTTTTGTCGTTCTGTTGTTTGTTGGGATCGCTGCTGGTGTTCTTGCCGTCCGACCAGCGACGCTCACGCCCCCTGCTCGGCTCCGCCAGAAATTTAGCGTAATGTCGGGGAAAAGTGAAACAGATGATTCAGACTCAAAAATCTTGGAATTGGCAAACCCAACCATTCTCAAATGGCGAGCTTTCTTCCCTGCAACCACAGTACTCACCATTTTCATCCTTATCATTGTTCTTGTAGGGTCCCTTGCTGGAACCCTCGCACCGCTTGCAACCACGGCAAGTGGAACAGTGACTGAACCGGGTGCGGAGTATCCAATGGAAAGCAGAATCGATGCTGGATACGCAAACCTTCTTCGAAGCCAGGGTGTGGCAGCAAGCCCAGAGATCATTATTGCACAAGTTCGCAATGGCCAACCATATCTCGCTCGTGGAGCAAACTATAGTTCGTTTGCAACAGTATCGAATGCAACGCTAACTAGTGGACGAACGCCAAATACAAAGCACGAAGCTGTCATCGGCCGTGATCTCGCTCAAACATTAGATGTCAATCTCGGCGAGCAAATCACGCTCGGAGGGACAACGTCACCAGCATTCACACAGGTGACCGTCGTTGGGATGTTCACGGCTACAGGAATACAAGATGACCAACTTATCGTTCCGCTGGCGACGGCACATGATCTTTCGACAAAACCAGGAATTGTCCATTTCATTCGGACAGACGGGACGAGCCCCTTGCTGACGGATTCAGCACAATCAAAGCCACCTAAAAGCATTATTGATGGCGTTTCCGCGCCGTCCTCTATAGTTGCTGGACAACCCCTTTCAGTCCGAGTATCAGTTCGGAATTTTGGACAGGCGAAACAAACACGTCAAGTGACAGCATCGGTCGGAAACACATCCCGATCACATTCTGTGAGGCTTGCTCCAGGCGAGCAACGTGATGTAACAATTAACATGACGATAGATGAGCTTGGAAATCATACCCTCCGCGTTGGTACCTATTCGCAATCTGTGACAGTCTATCGTCATGCACCACTTACTGTCCAGCCGCTGCCCGCAACTGCTCTACCAAACGCAAAGATGGCGATACCAGTTCGGACAGCAGATGGCAAAAACGTATCTGCTGCTACAGTTCAGGTGAGCAACTACACCACTCAGACAAATAAAAATGGAATTGCAATGATTCGCTTGCCCAATCAAGAGGGAGTGTACAATCTCACTGTTCAAAAAGGAAATCGTAAGAATATCTCTCAAATTCGCGTTACTGCCGATGCAGTTCGGCAACCGATTGCAACGGTCGATGTCTCTCCAAAAACCGCAAGCGTATTCACCCAACCAACTGCGTCAGTGACTATATTTAATCCATGGGATCGAACGGTGACACGAGAGATTGCATTCGTAACGCCAGCAAAAACAATAACACGGAGAGTCACGCTCAAACCATTCGGGATGGCAAAGCTATCAGCTGAACTCGGTGATTCGACAGAGAAAACATTGCCAGGAAAGTATTCGGTTCAAGTTATCTCGGGTAGTCAACAGCTGGCAGCGGATACGTATACTGTGCATGGTGATGATCGACTGTTTTCCACACTCGCACAAGATACAGAATATACTAGCGGATCAGGCCTTGAGCAAGCCATTCAGGGAGTATTCGGCAATTTCAATCTCTTATTGCTCGCGATGAGTGTGTTGGCAGGAATGACAGCTATTGGCGGCACAACAGCAACATTTGCACAGGCAGTGCATGCTCGTCGTCGCGCATTAGGTGTGTATCGGGCAACTGGGGCGACACGATGGCAAGTCCTTCGACCCCTTATTGTCGACGTCTTTCGAATTTCAATTCCTGCCATTAGTATTGCGCTGGTCGTGGTACTCACAATTGTCCGCTTACTCTCTTATTTCGAATTGTTCACAATCTTTGGATTTCGCCTTTCAACACAAATACCATTTTCAACCCTCTTTCTTGCTGTTGGAGGTGCGCTCGTTCTCATGTGTCTTAGTGCAATCATCGCTGCAGTCCCGTATCTTCTTGCTCAGCCCGCAACAGTGCAAAAGGGGATTGGTTCACAGACAATTGATACCGCTGGCAACGAAACAAACAGCAGCCAAGATGCGAAGGTACAGTTCAATGATTGATTCCTCCAAATGCGGAGACAACTAGGGAGGAAACTTAGTATGATTCAGCACGAATTCCCAGCAATGACAGAGAACGTATTGGAAGCAGAATCAATCCGCGTCGTCCGAGATGGGAAAGAGATCATTTCTGATGCCTCGCTTTCAATCCCAGAAGATACACAACTTCTCGTTCAAGGACCAAGTGGTGCTGGCAAGACTACGCTTTTTAACATTCTTGGACTTCTCGACGTTCCAACAAGTGGGACTGTACGAATCGTCGGTGAAGATACAGCGTCATTTTCGGAGCGAAAGCGAGCACGGCTTCGTCGAGAAACGATTGGATTCATTTTCCAAGACTTCCAACTCATTGATGACCTAACTGGCTGGGAGAATGCGGCACTTCCACAAGATCATGCCGGAGAGCGAGACGAGGAATGGCTTCAAACCTTGTTTACGGAACTTGAAATTGCTGATCGCGCTGATCAGTACCCAGCAACACTCAGCGGTGGTGAAAAACAACGTGTTGCAATTGCTCGGGCGCTAGCGAATCGACCGGATATTGTACTAGCTGATGAACCGACCGGACAACTTGACCCGACTACAACTACACAAGTGCTGGATCTCCTGTTCCGATTACAGGATACTACAGATACCTCACTAGTAGTCATTAGCCACGATATGCAACTCCAACCACGATTTGACACTATTGTTCGACTTGAAGATGGAACGATTCACAATCATGAACCGAGAACAGAAGATAAACCAAGTATCGATACATAGAATTGCTGGAGAAAATGTATAAATATAGTCGATTTTTAACCAGACAACATGGAAATAGCAGCTAATATGAGGAATATAATAGCAAGTAGACGCGCAGTTTCCGGTGGCAGCTCATCGATGCCGTACACACCAATACTATAGGCAAGAATCGCGAGAATGACAAACAGAATTGCTAATTCAAAGATAGCCATCTTACCTTCTCCATATGAGGATTATCTCAGTAGTCAATTTTACTGTCGTTCGTGCTGCTTTCGGCGCCATTATGGGTCTCAGTTATAAGAACGGGCCCAATGAACTTTATTATTCATTTTGAAAAATGATAAAATCCGTAAAACCATCATGAATAGAAGAATGTAATTAGATATCCAATATATACATATCGAAATAGCAAGAGATATCGCTGAATTCGACGAGCACAGACAGCACAAAAAGTACTAGTAAATTCAACTAGTGAGAACCTTCTTAACCACTTCTGGGTCTTCAAGAAGTCGGTGTTCAGTATAGCTACCTTCTGCACTTCCTCCACTCTGTCGAGCTTGTTCAATAACATCCAAAAACGCTTGTTCACGAAGGAGGTCACGAACACGTCGAGTTGAGAGTGGATCACTATCCATTTGTCGACAGACTTGTTCATAGACTTCATAAACTCGGCTCGTTCGAAACGCATCTACGCCTGGATTTTCGAGCGAAAGGATAGCAAGTGCTTGGAGCGCGTATTTCGAGTGCGGCGTTGCGCCACGAATTAGCTCTCGAAAACGGTCATTTTCGGCTCGTTCACGCGCCTTTTTGACGTACTCTTCTCGAACTGTATCAGCGCTTTCCGTTTGGGCGAGTTCTCCCGCATACCGAAGAATGTCGATTGCTTTGCGTGCGTCCCCATGTTCTTGAGCAGCCTGTGCAGCTGCAAGTGGGATCGTTCCTGGTTCGAGAACACCTTGTTTAAATGCATCACTTCGGGCTTCCATAATAGCACGTAGCTGATTTGCGTCATATGGTGGAAAGACAAACTCGCGCTCGCAAAGACTCGATTTGACGCGTTCGTCCATTCGATCTTTATATTTGATTTTGTTGCTAATGCCAATAACGCCCAGTTTACAACGCTCGAGTTTTCCTGCCTCGCCCGCACGTGAAAGCTGCATTAGAATATCGTCATTTTCGAGTTTGTCGATTTCGTCAAGGATGATGATGACTACATCGTACAACTCATCAAGAATTCGCCAGAGACGTTTGTAGTATGTCGACGTCGAAATCCCCTTATCTGGAATAGAAACTTTAGTTCCCGAGCAATTGATTGCACTCGCGATTGTTTGGACAGCCTGCGTTTCGGTACTGTCCTGTGCACAATCTACATAGGCAACACCGACGACAACCCCTTCTTCGTCTGCTTCATCAACGAGTCGGCGAGAAACGTGTTTTGCACAGAGTGATTTTCCAGTTCCCGTCTTTCCATACAACAGGACGTTACTCGGTGATTGGTTGAACAGTGCAGGATTGAGTGCGTTCGCGAGTGCGGAAATTTCGTCATCGCGTCCGACAATGCGCCCGTGGTCGGGAAGATGGTTAATTTCGAGGAGTTCCTTTTTCTCGAAAATAGGATCTTCTCGAGAAAAGAGTTCATTCGAATTGACGTCGCTCATAGACACCACGTTTCCAGTGAAATCTCTTTACTGTTCCGGGAAATACTAGATACCGAATAAACACTTTTCATATGAACGGAGGAACACGAAACTCAACGAAACGTGGCGAGACACACACCACGTTTCCAGTGAAATAGTGGAAAAAGGTGAACGAGGTTGTGAGAACACGGTTAATTTTGCCGAGGTTTTCTGTTACCAACTAGTCACATAAGTCAACCCTACCGTATGTTATTTATAGTACCGGTCCGTAAAAGTCCATTAACTTAGTCATAAACAATATACTAGTGACGTAGTCACGAAGACTCGTGTACGTTGCACACGAACTAATGGGCCGGTGGTACTCTCCACGGGGGAGAGGAAATTGCCTTCGGGGTAGCGTTGGACGGCCCGACACCCCACGAAGGAATCCCACCGTTCACGGTGGGGAGGATGTCAATGGAACGTCTGATCTTCGACGGTGCATGACGCTACAACATCACCGTTCGTGGTGGGGATACAGCATCGTCTCCGGTTATTTTCATCATTCGTTGAAATTCGTATTCTTACAGCCTGGTTTAGTGAATGTACGCAGAAAATTTGTAGTTAATTCAGTAGTTATTTGATCAAAATATTATACAATTGCAATATTCCGTGAAATGAATAGGTGGCTCAATGTCCCATGCTAGTACCACAAACGGCTTTGTGACACCCATAGTGAATAACAGTATATAATCCATATATTCCAATTATCAAATATAATGGGGTACCAGAAGAGTTTTGAGAAATCCTGCTCTTTAAAGCAAGAAAAATATTGCTATAACCTACCCGTTGATATCAGAGACCTCATTTCCAGTGAAATCCGAAGGTATAGGTCCCATAGTCTATGATTCTTCCCTCTTGGGACACCTCGTTTCCACTGAAATATGTAGCCGTTTTATACTTCACATCCATTAACTCTGCAATTCGTTATTGGTGTGTGAGATTGTGCACTTATATTTACAATACATTAATCCAATTGAGTCGTTTTAATAAGCGGGCGAGCTTGATTTGGATCTACAAAGCACCAGGTAGCAGTCGTATTTTCACTGGAAACGAGGTGTGCTCACTATTTAATTTCTAATGGAATAGGTGGTAAAAATCTACTTTATGGCTATTTTGGTTATTGAAGATCTATGAAAGCTATCGGGATTCATTGAGGTAATCATAACGAGATCTTTGATGCACGTTGCTTATATTTTCTTCTATAACCCCCGTTTCATCTGCAACCTTCCCCACGCGTATTCCCTGTTTCACTGGAAACGTGGTGTGTGTGTCTATCCGATACTGGCTACCAAATAACATAGTCTTCTCCGAAAATGTGATCTCAACAATCTAATCTGTGGATCGACTTATCGTGAGTGATGTTGCTTACGACAAGTATTCTTTAAATACGGTTTCAACTTGTTCTGGTAACTCATTTTCCGCAACATACCTTGTCGCGATATGGACGCTGCCAATTCCAAGGACTATCCCTGCAACTACATCTGTTGCCCAGTGGATTCCGAGGTACATCGTAGCAATAACGATGCTTACAGCTATTGGAATTGCAACAACGACCCAACCGGGATATTCTTCGCGGGTTCGGTACGCGAGTATTGCAGTGCTGACCGACAGCGACGTATGTAGCGATGGAAAAACGTTGGTGTTCGCGTTCACTTCGCCCGTTAAAATCTGTGACTGAGGATATGTCGAGTATAGCAGTGGACTGACGACGTCTGGAATCAGGTTTCGTGGCCCGTATGAAATGAAAAGAACATAGAAGATCAGCCCCAGGCCGTAGTTTACCGCGTAGGCAATAGCTGTTTCTTTTAACGCTCCATCGTCCGGCAACGCAAAATAAGCGATGAAGGGGAATACGAGCAAAAATACATATCCATAGATGTACATAAACGAGAAATACATCGTCAGTTCTGGCGTTGCAATCATCTGTACCTTGCCGACAAAATCACCTTCGATGGCATGGATTAATCCTGTAATGTTCCAATCGAGAAGCCACGACAGTTCTGGGCCGAACTCACGAGCTACTTTGTTCACTCCGAGGACACCAATGAGCAGAGCGAGATATGGATATACAGATGCTATGCGTTCTCGAAACTGGTTGTGTGCGCGTTTGAGCCCATTTCGACCGACGAACAGTAGCGTAGCAATCCCAAGTAGTATTGTTTCGCCAATGAAGACTCTCCCGGCAATGTCGGCTAAACTCACGATTTCACCGTTTTGATACCTGGGTCTTCGGTGTCTAGTTTCTCAAGGATTGCTTTTAGAGCCGTTTCCTTTTGACCGCGTTTCTTTTTCTTTTCCATTTTCTAGGGTATCGTGACATTAAATCCCGTTTTTACGTTTACTTCTCTCATTCTTGTTCCATTTGAGCTTGGCCATGCTATGTTTTGCCTTTTCTATTGGCCTCTTATCATTGACGAAGAAGCTTTCCGTTGTTCGTGTACCGAAAGCCTGCATCCTTAAACAGATCTTTGGCCTTCGCTTGATTGAGCGTTCCGTTTGTTCCCGGGAATGGAAGTTCGGGGTCTACGTCAACCCAGCGAAGGTCTTCTGCGAGCGTGTCATGGCGGGCTAAGGGACTTGCTGCTGGTTTTGCATAACCGTCGAACACTTCCTCGACGAGATACTCTTTATCCAATAACTGCGCCACTGCTCGACGGAATCGGACGTTACTAAACGGCGTTTTTCGGGCGTTGAAACCTACATGGTACATCGCCGGTGATTGGTCAACGTGTAACTGCACATTATCGGCGCGTCCAATTGTGCGTACGTCCGCCGACGACACTCCAGTCGCTGTTGCATCGGCTTCATTGTTCAACACAAGTTGTGTCGCAGCCGCTCCTGATGGAACCACAATAAATCGTAATCGTTCAAATTGGGGCCCGCTGGCATATCGTTTGAGGTGTTCTAAATGCGATGGCTGATCACTACTGGTGTTAACCGTCACTTCATCGCGGTAGATATGTCTAAGAAAGTGATGATCAAATCGTTCAAGCGTCAGCTGCTCCGTGGCTTCTGTGTTCAAAAATTGCAGCGGACCACTACCAATTGCTTGTAAATTTTCCCAGACAAGCGCCTGCGTGGCAGGCGTATCGTTTTCAAAAACGGTGTTTGCTCTTTTTTGTTTCTGTTCCCAAATGTGTTTTGGAAGGACTGGTACCGTAAAGGCACGTCTAGCGACTGCTTGACTTGCTGGATTAAAGTGAATGCGAACTGTCTGGTCATCTATCGCTGTTGCGGACTTGACCAACGTGGCGGCACCGCGAAAGCGTGGTGATGGAACTGGGTTCTCAAGTGACCCAAGCGCTGTATCTTTGAGAAATTGGTAAGTAAACGCGACGTCTGTTGCTGTGAGAGATTCTCCATCGTGCCACCAGAGATTGTCTCGAAGTTGAATGGTTGCAATTGGTCCTTTTTCTGGTGAATCTGGTGTCGACTGCCATTCCCATGAGTGGGCAAGCCATGTCTGAACCTCACCATCTATCCAGCGCCCGAGGGGATCATACAATAGATCGACTATCGCTTCATCGCTTTTGTACTCTGCTGTAAGTGGATTGAGGTTTTCTGTTGGGCGGGCATCTTGCGTTGTCATTCGAAGTGTACTTTTCTCAGTCGATGTTTCAACTGAGAGATAGCCAAGGGCGGAATGTGGTTGTTGAATGTTAGCCCATCCGTTGAATGTATCCGTTCGCGTAGCACGAATTTCGTCTGGAAACGCAACAACAGAAAATGGTTGGTTACGAGCTATTGAATGTTGGATCTGCTTTATTGTTTTAGTTCGCTGGAGACCACTCTGTTTTCGCTGTGCAATCAACTGGCTATCTGTGTTGAGATTTGCATAGCCAAACGGGTTTTGCCACCCTGCCCCGGTACTGAACCGAGAGTGTAACAGTGTCCGAAGTGCATCCGGCTCGTCAAAACCGGGAAAGCATGCGACATAGCAATCAAACGTATGGTCAAGGAGGATGTCGCTAAGCAACTCGACGCGTTCCATTGGTACGACCTGCGCCGCAATCCCAACTTCGTTAAGTCGTTTTGCTAAAAACCGAGCAATGCGAATTGCTCGTGGATCTGCATCAGCCGGGAGGGTTTTGATAGAAAACGCTATTTGCTTAGCATTGTCCCGACTCACAAGCGATTGAGCTTCTTCGATACAGCCACTTCCGAGTGTCATCCCGAACGCAGCGAGTAGCTCTCGCCGTCCAATGTTCGGGATCGTTGGGAAGGTATCAGAATCGGTTAAACCCTGTTTTGATGGCATGGTTGCGGTATGAATCACGCTGATAGTTGATAGCCGAGAGATGAACGCCGTTTTGAGAGATTCGCGCGGATGATACTCTACTTGGTTCTTATCTCTGGAGAGTGTTTCGCTTTGTTTTATTATATAGGACTTAATACCACTCCACTTCACTACTGTGTATGACTTTTGTAACCTGTTCACATGGTATCGATGCTTCCGCAAAATTAACTATAATGTACTGTACTCCCTACTATATGAATCGTCGAATAGTGTTTCATAATTTCATTGCCTTAGCGGAATACTATGATATCGTTCATCGAACGTTCATACGGTTTCTCAGCGGCTTAGTGACGCGATAATAAAAAGTGACCACGTATATTCTATGGTAAGGATGTTTCCCCGGAAGCTCATTCGTCTCGTCTTTGCTTCCCTCATCGTCCTCTCAGTTCTTGCGCTGGCGAACGGAGCAACAAGCTCTTCAGTCGGACAAACTGATGAACAGATCCGCCAAGCGAATATTTCGACTGGCGACGGCAAGCAAATCGCACCGCAAACAAACAATATTACCGTTATCGCAACTGACTCAAACACGTGGATGGGCAACGCGGGAGACGGTCCCCGTGCTCGCGCCGAATTAGTTGCATTCAATCCGAACGGGACGGCTCTCTACTATAATGATTCCCACACGCGATACTGGGACATCGATCCAGTAGAGGGGACAAATACAACCGTCGAATATCTCTACGCGGATCACCTGAACAAATCAGAGTGTGGTACTGAGGTCTGCACTCGCAACGGAGTCGAGCGCGTTAATCTTTCTACTGGCGAGGTCACTGATATTTACAGCCGTGTCACGCCTGGAAAACATTCTACACGATGGCACGATGGTGACCGAATCAACAAATCAACCTACGCCATCGCTGACATCGCTCAAGATCGCGTTTTCGCCGTCAACACGACAACAGGATTGTTGGAATGGTCCTGGGAGGCACAAAATGATTTCGACCCGAAGAAAAGCGGTGGCCCATATCCCGAGGACTGGACGCATCTCAACGATATAGAAGTTCTCGATGACGGTCGACTGATGGTTAGCCTTCGGAACCACGATCAAGTTGTTTTCCTTGACCGCAAGACTGGGTTAGAAGACAATTGGACGCTCGGAAGCGACGATCAACATAATGTCATCTACGAACAGCATAATCCCGATTACATTCCTAAATCAGGAGGTGGCCCAGCAGTTCTTATCGGTGACTCTGAAAACAACCGCGTAGTCGAATATCAACGCGAAAATGATGAGTGGAATCAGACCTGGACGTGGCAAGACTCGCAAATGCAATGGCCCCGTGATGCCGATCGCCTGCCGAATGGTCACACACTCATTACTGACTCGAACGGAAATCGTGTCTTGGAGGTAAACCAGCAAGGAGATGTTGTCTGGTCGGTTGATATTGCATTCCCATACGAGGCCGAACGTCTTGAGACAGGCGATGAGAGTACGAATGGACAGAGTGCGAGTGTACTTGGTCTTGCTTCGAAGTCGCCAAACGAAGCCAGTACAGTTGATACAGATGTTCAAAGCGGCCAGAAAGAAAGTATAGTTGGACGTAGCTGGATACAGATAAAGAATATTGTCCCGGGACGCTATATGAACGCGCTCATGTACGTTCTACCCGCCTGGATGGGACCAACCGAAGTGTTTGCCCTCTTTGCACTCGCTCTTGGGCTGCTGGCATGGGCAGCAGCTGAATGGCATTGGTCGTCTCGGTCACTGACCATTCCGTGGACAATTCACATCAAGCGAAAGGGATGATAATGTATAGCTGGACTACAAATCGAACCTTGAAAAGAAGTGATTCATAATGGCGCACAGTATTAACGATTATCAGCAGTTGGACCTTACATCCAAACTAGTCGAATTAGCAAGTGACAAGCGAGCGTGGCTTGCAATGGCGATAGGAACTGGACTATTTGTTCATTTTATCTATCTATTGACGCATCCTTATCCTGCTTATGGAGCCGGATTGTACCTCCAGATTGCTGAAGAAATCAGTGCCCATGGATATGCGCTACCAGAGCGTATTCCGCTCTACACACGCGATGGTGTCCCCTTCGCCTATCCCCCGTTGATGTACTACGTTTCGGCTGTGATCATGGATACGACGGGTGTTGATCCGATTACGTTGAGCCGGCTGCTACCCGGATTCATGACTGTCTTGTATCTCATTCCATTTTACTATCTAGCAAGTGAGGTACTTGAGTCAACGCCGCAGGCAGGCTTTGCGACAGTCGTCCTTGCAGTGACACCACCCGTTCTTCAGTGGCACCTTTCGGCGGGTGGCATTGTTCGCGCATCTGCGTTCCTTTTCGCAATAACCGGTGCGTACACTGGTATAAAGCTATTTAAAACCGGTCAAGTGAAATGGCTCATTCCTTCAACTATGTTGTTTGGGATGACGATTCTCACACATCCAGTGTATACCGTCTTTTTCGGAACGACGTACCTTGTGATGTTTGCCTGCTATAATAAAACACCGCGTGGCCTGATCCACGGAGCTCTTGTTGCTGGCGGCGGTATTCTTCTGGCCTCGCCATGGTGGCTCCAGATCATCGCCACACATGGTACGGATATTTTCACGGCGGCATCCGGAACTCACTCAGGGCTTGGCGGCGGTGTTGGTCGTCTCCTTGATCAATTCTTGTATCCACTTGCCCCAGAGTTGCCCGCTGTCTTCTTCGCTGGGTCGTTTGCAGGTGCCGTGTATTTGGCTACAAAACGGCGGTTTTTCCTGCCCCTCTGGCTGGTAGCCGCCGCATTCATGCTTGGAAAAAATCGCTTCCAGTTCCCCGCTGGAGCGATGATGCTCTCCGTTTTCCTTTTCGAAGTAATCGTCCCCCGTGTTCAACGCTGGTCAGCAACAACGCGCTATTCGCGGTCGGCTCCACTAGCTATCGTCATGGTTGTCGTACTCATCGTCTCTAGCATCGGCGTCTCATTTGCCGCCAGTGGTCTCAATTCCCATCTCAGTAGTACTACACAGCCAGCATTCATGGACGACGATGACAAGGCTGCAATGGAATGGATTCAGGAAAACACTGCTTCTGACTCTAATTTTGTTGTTCTCGGTGATGCTGCTGAGTGGTTCCCTCTTATGACTGACCGAGCAATTCTCGTCGGTCCATGGGGTGTTGAATGGGAGGGCCATGAGAACTATCGCCATCATCTTGGTCTCTACAAGAGACTGTCACGGTGTCCAGGAAAAGCATGCCTGACGAAAAAGATGATCGCAAACGATGTTAACCCGACCTACATCTATGTCCCGAAGAACCACTATACCGTTCGGGGTATCGATGAATATCAGAAACCATGGCTTCGTGGACAGATGGTTGATTCCGACCGATACAGACTCGTATACGAAAATGAAGGCGCGATGGTGTTCCGCATCGACGAACCAATGGAACCAGTCGAAATCCCTGAAGATGGACCACA
This sequence comes from Haladaptatus pallidirubidus, assembly GCF_020700235.1. Classification (GTDB taxonomy): domain Archaea; phylum Halobacteriota; class Halobacteria; order Halobacteriales; family Haladaptataceae; genus Haladaptatus; species Haladaptatus pallidirubidus. The sequence continues at coordinate 167,863 of NZ_CP085303.1, forward strand.
GCCAGTTTCAGCATAATACAGGCGCTAAGCCTCCTTCCTCATGAAGCGTCGAAGGTAAAGAAATTAAGGTGACATCCTCGCCCGCCGTAAACGATGGGGCTTCCTGCACAGCAGGAACTCCTTGTGCTGAGGTTTCGGAACTACACTCCACGACCCTCAAGCGGGTAATTCCTACCCATCGGAATCGTGGCGTTCCAAGGCCCTGTCACCGGGGCTCCCGTCTTCCACCGTGTCATCGGCACCCGGTTTCTCGGGGTGACTCTCACCATGGAAGTCGAGTAGCTGGAAACCACACGAATACGGAATTGTGTCGTGCACGACACAGTCGTGCGTATTTAATTACGCATCAATACGACTTCAACCTATCAATAACGACGATTGCACAGATTTCCGAACGCATTCCTCCCCGTCCTAAAGGACAGGATTTCCTGCTTACAGAAAGATGATTGCCTTCGAACTGTCTAAAATTGTTACGCAAATTTCTTCGATGAGATGTCACATTGGTATTAGCATGTATTCCATATACAATCCCTCTTGAATTGGGTATGCGGAATTTTCGCACGAAAGGAACCCTTTTGTCTACCCCTGATGACATACCAACAATGTTCGGTACTAGTGGAATTCGTGGGCCTGTCGGTGACGTCGTCACCGGTGAAATCGCACTGGTAGTCGGCCGCGCACTTGCCTCAACCGGCGTCGAGCGTGTTGTCGTTGGCCGCGATCCTCGTGACAGTGGTCGATTTCTTGCAGACGCCCTTTCAGCAGGCTTGCGGGAATGCGGAACGGACGTGGTACACCTTGGCCTCGCCGCAACCCCCACTGTCGCCCGGAGTGTTCAATGGAAGAACGCTGATGCAGGTGTTTCAATTACTGCATCGCACAATCCCGAGACGGACAATGGAATCAAGCTTTGGAATCCATCCGGGCAGGCATTCAACGCCGACCAGCGCGAGGAGATCACTCGAAGAATCGAGGAGGAAGATTTCGATCTCGCCAAGTGGGACGAAACCGGTAAGAAAACACATTGGGCAGATGCACACGATCGACACGTTAAAACACTCGTCGACGCTGTCGAGCCAGCCGACCTCTCTGTCGTTGTGGACGTCGGAAATGGCGCTGGAGGGGTAACCGCTGATGCACTCTATGAACTCGGTTGTGATGTGGAGACGCTGAACGCCCAGCCAGATGGCCGATTTCCGGCACGCCCAAGCGAACCGACTGCGGAGAATTGTCAATCCCTTTGCAATCACGTCGTCGCAACCGGCGCAGATCTCGGTATCGCCCACGATGGTGATGCAGACCGTATGATGGCTGTTGATGAAACTGGCGAGTTTATCTCTGGTGACGTGCTCATGACTCTGTTTGCCCGTCAGCGAGCGGGCAATGGCGAGACCGTTGCAACGCCTGTTGACACGAGTCTCATTGTTGAAGACGTTCTCGCCGAGCAGGGTGCAGACGTGGTTCGAACCCAAGTCGGCGATGTATACGTTGCTGAACGTGCGACTGAATCTGGGGTTGTCTTTGGTGGCGAGCAATCGGGCGCGTGGATTTGGCCAGACCAAACGCTCTGCCCGGACGGATCGCTTGCAGCTTGCCGACTTGTGGAACTTATTGCCCGAAAAGGGTCGCTATCAGAAATCGCCGACAATGTCGGCGAGTATCCGATTCGTCGGAAAAACATCGAAGTTGATGATAAAGTTGGTTTGATGGCTGCTCTTTCTCATTCCGTGACCGACCGCTACACTGATACTACCACTATCGACGGTGTCCGCGTCTCGTTGGATCAAGGTTGGTTCTTGATTCGTGCTAGCGGAACACAACCATTGGTACGTATCGCGGCTGAAGCGCGCGACCCGGCAGCAGCAGATGACATTTTTGAGACAGCAAATGCGTTCGTTGCTGACCACATGAACTAGGTGTCTAAGTAGATGGCCATGCGAAAGCGACCTGGAACATCCTTTCTCACGGTCTTGAAGACGTAGGAGCGGTTCACTCCGAAGAAACGCCTGTGGAGACTGCGCTCCCTACGGACACGGTTGTGTCTGGAAAGCGCGTTGTTGAAACAGTAAGCCCCTCCCTCAAGGAGTGAACGGCGTAAGTCGTGAGCGAGTAGGGTGAGGTAGCTCACGTGGATACCAGGCGTGTTTTTTCATCCTTCACGCTTATGAGGCACAAGAATTCTCGCATTCGAGAGCTGACATTCCCATTAGTCGCCAATGCAAGCGACTTTCTTCACCCGTGATGTTTTGGCATGTGATAACTTGAGCAGGTATTCAGCATGCATGACGATTTATCATATTAAAATAATATGGACACAATTGATAAATGTATTGAATTCATCATTGAAATAATATAAAATACGCGCAGAATGTGGCCCAAAATTATTACTGCTTGTATCACATACCGGTGAATGTCCCATCGTCGCCGTGGCACCGCCGACGGGACACTGTCATCCACTCCTTTCGCTGAAATGACTAAAATGATAACTGACTAGTATCGACTCCAATTAGCGGGGTACCTCTAAATGCGATAGTGGACTGTTGTACGCTCTACCTATTCAACAGTGACACTTTTTGCCAAATTTCGTGGTTTATCGATTGGTCGTCCAAGGTTTCGGGCGGCATGATAGGACACCAACTGTAGTTTGACATTCGCGAGCAGCCCCGACCACACTGGGTGCGTATCAGGAATTTCGAGGAACGAATCCGCGATATCTGCCGACGAGTGCTTTTCACTTGCTACTGCGATAACAGGCGCACCGCGGGCCTGTGCCTCTTTTGCATTCTGTAGTGTTTTGGTGTCATTCTCGCCATTAAATAATACAAATATCGGCGTATCCGGCGTTACGAGTGCGAGCGGACCATGTTTGAGTTCGCCAGAGGCAAACCCTTCCGCGTGTTCGTAGGTGATCTCCTTGAATTTCAATGCACCCTCTTTCGCGACTGCGTTGTTCAGTCCTCTCCCGATGAAAAAGTACGATTTGCTTCCAGCGTATCGACTGGCAATACGTTTTGCCTCTGTCGAAGTAAGTAGCTTCTCGACATTTTCAGGCAGGACTTCCAGGCTTCGTAAAAGTTCGGCCTTGTCTTCTGGTGGGGTCGCGGTTTCGATATCTTCGGCGAGGCGAAGAGCGAGCAGGGAAAGCGTTACTGCTTGTGAAGAAAACGTCTTCGTCGCGGCAACTCCAATTTCCGGACCAGCGCGAATGAACAGTGAGTCGTCAGCTTCGCGGGCCGCTGTTGAACCCACTACGTTGGTTACGGTGACGACGCGAGCGCCCTGCGATTTTGCCTGTCTAAGAGCTCCAAGGGTGTCTGCTGTTTCGCCACTTTGCGTCACTGCAATAGCAAGTGTCTTGTCCGAAACCGGACCTGGATTAGAACCGACGTACTCGCTGGCGCGGAATGCCTGTGCTCTAATTCCCGCTCGGTTGAGCATCTGTTGACCGTACAGTGCGGCATGGTATGATGTTCCGCAGGCGACGAAATGGACGTCGTCAATACCGCTAAATGTACCCTTCGGGAAATCTTCAAGACAGATTTCATTGTCTTGTATGCGACCTTCGATGGTATTCGAGAGCGCGTTTGGTTGGGTGTATATCTCTTTGAGCATGTAGTGCTCATAGCCACCCTTGCCAGCGTCTTCGGGATCCCAGTCGATTTGCTTGACATCACGATTAATCTGATTTCCTTCGAGGTCAGTCATCGTGACGCCGTTCGGCTTGAGAACAGCGACATCACCATCTTCGAAGTAAACCACTTTGTCGGTATGATCGAGGAAGGCGGGCACATCGCTTGCAAGGTAATACTCGTCATTGTCCAATCCAAGAATGAGTGGTGAGCCTTGCCGGGCTGCATAGATGGCATCAACGCCATCCACGAGTGCAGCAACTGCGTAGCTTCCTTCGAGTTTGCGAATCGTCTTGCGGAAAGCATCTTCGATAGTCGCCTCTGTTTCGAGGTGTCGCTCAAACAAGTGTGGAATGACCTCGGTATCGGTTTCGCTTGTGAACTCGTGACCTTGCGACTTGAGCCACTCTTTGAGTTCAGCGTAGTTTTCGATGATGCCGTTATGAACGACTGCAACTTGATCGGTCTCGCTTGTATGGGGGTGGGCGTTTGCGTCGGTTGGCGAACCGTGTGTGCTCCAACGAGTGTGACCGATACCAACGTTCCCCTGTGGTACATTTCCGACAATAGTGTCTTTTAAATCCGAAATCTGACCAGAACGCTTGTAGACCGAAATTCCAGAGCCGTTCTGGATGGCGACGCCAGCCGAGTCGTAGCCTCGATACTCAAGATTTTCGAGGCCTGTAACGAGCTTTGTAATTGCGTCACCTTCTCCAATACGGGCGATAATTCCACACATCTATGTCTCCTCCGATTGGATTGTGGATCGCTCATAATGGTCGCTTGGTTCTATTCGTCTCACTATAGAGCGAGTCGTTACAGAATGAGCCGTCGCATATTCATTGATGAGTAGCTGATTCATGGGTGTGTCCTGTAGCCACGTCGTCTTGATGGCCAGAACGACAGGTGGCTCTTACCTCAACATTTCACTCTATCCCCATTACTATAGACCGATTAAGGAAGCTTTAGCAGGCCTGTAAACCAAAAACATGTGTTCTCATTCCAGATTCATTGTGAAAATTAGCCGCTAAGCTGTAAAAAACAATCCTAAACTTCATAGATTTAGTAAAACCGTTATTTTATATCACTCATTCTCATTTTCCGAAGAGGTGACTACATTATCGGGTTCCTGTCCATACAAAACCACGATATTCTTTCGACCAATGTTTATTTTGCTGATTTGCTGATTGTCTTCCATTTTCGAAAGTAACCGACTCACTTTCGATTTTGACCAGCCGGTTTTTTCGATAATTTTCCCCTGTGCAAGTCGGCCGTTGTTTTCACGCAGGTGAGAGAGTACTTGATCTTCATCAGTTGCCACTTTGGTGGATTGTGCTGCTTCTAACGTTGGTTCCCGTTGAATATTGTTGTTACGTAGCTTTGAAAGCCAATTATTGTCCGTACGCTGAAACAGTACTACACCTCCAATGAGCACACTCAGCAAAACAAGATACAACCCACCTGCAATAACAGGACTCATTGGATTTGTCCCAAATCGATGCTCGAATCCGTCACTAAGTCCGTCGTTGTCGGTATCTTTATTGAGTGGGTCTGTTCCTATTTCGATTTCCTTACCGTCGTTTAATCCGTCACCATCCGTGTCGATTTTTGTCGGATCGGTCCCGAGTTTTTTTTCTTCCCCATCGTTAAGTCCATCGTCATCGGTGTCAGGTTCTAATGGATCTGTTTCTCCCCCAAGCTCGGTAGCATCGCTGAGACCATCTCCGTCAGTGTCATTTTTTGTCGGATCGGTCGCTGGATTTCCGTTGATCTCTTTTATATCTGTTAACCCGTCACCGTCGGTATCTGCTGCGCTCGCGTTTGTCCCATTTTGAACTTCTTGGCCATCATTCAACCCATCGTCATCCGTATCAGATTGATTTGGATTTGCTCCTAACTGTATCTCTTCAGCGTCTCGAAGCCCATCGTCATCTGAATCTGCTTTCGTTGGGTCTGTTTCATAATCAATAACTTCTGCACGGTCGTTAAGTCCATCCTTATCAGTGTCCTCACTAGTGACGTTTGTTCCAATCTCTATTTCTTCCTTGTTCATCAGTTGATCCCCATCTTCGTCTCCTGATTTAGTCATAGCATAGACCGGTGCTGTATTTTGTGTGAGGACAGTTCCATCCTTTTTGACGTTAACAACAGCAGTCCGTTGTCCGCTTTCGTTTTGAGGAACGTTGGCAAAGCTGAGATTGATACGTTGTACGGTATTTTTAGACAACGATATATCTCGGCACGTACCCGGACTCGTCGTGTTATTATTCGATAATTTGGTATACGTACAAAGTTCGTAGCTCCCCGAACGATTTCCTGTATAGAGTGTCACACTCAAATTATACGGTTCTGATTGCCAGAGATACGTATTGTTCTCGCCAGTTTCAGCTGCACCTGCCCCGCTGTATGTAATAGATTGAATAACAAGTTGATTATTCGATGATGATGCAGCTAATGCCACAGGTGTCATGGTGGCAAATAGAAGTACACATGTGCATACTATCACTACTATCTTATTTGTCATTTTTATTACGTATCCGAACTATCTATTTCAAAGATTGGACCTTCTGTGTTTGCTATCTCGGTGATGGGTATTTTTCTTTTGGGTTGTGTTCCTATTGTATAGGTATTTTGGATTTAATCGAGATCGACCCAACTACCTAGCATCAATCAGAGCCCTGTTTGACTGGTTCTGTGGGTTACTGCCTATCTTACATACGTGATGTCACTATATTTAATAATTAGGGTGAAATATCCTACATCGCTTATCAACGTACTATATGTTTGCACCAAACAAGTTGGAAATCAATAGTAAATATATAAACAATACTTAGAAGAAGAAAATTAAAAATGATTATAAAATAGAAAATCGTATTGTTAGAGTCATTTAGTGAGGGTGATCGTACCGATATCTGTTGTCTAAGGTAGTGCCACTCACATGATAGCACCGCTTATCGTATTGCTCACTTCGTAGTTACGTTGATACAGGCGCAAAGCCTCGCCCTTTAGGGCAGGGATACGCGCCGTACACTCCGTTAGCCAACCGAAAACTACGGTATTTCTGGCGTCGTACTGTACGGTAAGCCAATCGCATAAAGTATCAATTGGGAGACCCGGGGCCGCTCCCCGTCGATACGGACGGTTCCACACCCACCGGCGGCAAACCCGCCGAGGAGTACGTGGTTCGGATTCGTTCGCCGTCCTCACAGTACCCTTAACTCCGCTGGAATCATGGCGGTAACGCCTGTGTACGAGAGGGGGTGATGACTGAATCAAAACCTGCCCCGTTCGCGGTTGCACTTCGCCACAACCGGCGTGGCGGAGTACGGTCGATGGCACGTCCCGTGTCAGGTCCTTCGAAAGAGGGACGTGAATCGCCACGTTCGAACGGTCGCACCGTGCGACCGGACGTGACGAGCGCCACAAGCGGATATCCAAGCATACTACGTCGCGTTTGCGGCCCGACGTGGAGCGCACGAACCCGGTACTCCCACCATGGGGGGAAGTTGCCTTCGGGGAACTCGGTACGAGTCCGACGCCCCACGAAGGAATCCTCGCGCTTCAGCGCAGGGAGGATGTCAATCATCTGGCTTTCTTCGTGATAGTTATACAGCGTTTCGACAGACGAGGTTTTTAAACAGTGTCCGCCTCTTCTTTTGACATCCTCCCCGCCGTAAACGGCGAGTATTCCTCGAAGAGGAGATTACGGTTGCGCGTTTCCTCGGGAGCGAAGGACGCTTTCGCGTCTTCCCTCAATGGGTACCGTCCAATTATGACCACAGACGTACATTGCAGCGCGTAGAGCCGTGTCAAAGCGGCCTTCCCACCCATGTTCAATGGGCGTTTCACCTGGGAATATTACATCCCGTCCACGGCAGGATATTCAGCCTGCTGGGTACCATCATCAGCGTCAGACGACCCATAGGCCCAAACTGGTGGAGTGGGCTTCGACTTTGTTACCATGTGACGAGTCGATGCGAAGCATCGATACGGTCAAAGTCCGTGTTCGCCAACGAGGAAACGTCGGTAGCTATAGATGCGGCGGTAAGAGGCTTAATCCTACCGTTCGTGGCATATCCGGTAATGAAATGTACAGCGGAAGCCGAACCAAGCTGACGGTGCATATCTACGCCCGAAAGAACGTGGCATTGCGCCTGTTCAACCTGTAAATGTGAAGATCTGTGGTATGAAAACAAAGTGTGTAATATTGTCCTCTCACCTAGCGATCTATGTGTTATACTACTGGTTTGGTACATTTCTAACAAATTTATTACCAATTTAGGTTGTTGTGCTGTGTTTAACACCTTGCAGCCTGGTGATTTTGCGCAATATGAATTCTATTCTTTATCTTATAATAAACTCGTGATTCTGTTGTCGATGCAACTGAATCATATGGATGCATAATGAATCACTTGGACTGTTGCTATTTGACTGTGGGTTTCCCCCTCTTTGTAATCAGTTAGCACGAAAAATATTGGTTGAATACGGATTTTCGGGTACGACAGGCTTAGCTACTGTATAATAAAGCCTCTATGGTCACATTGATCAGATGAGGCTAATGTCTGACCGGACTAAGAGGGTTAAATACCTCCACACTCCCTGCTGCCGGTCGCTTCAATGCCGTTCAGGCGGCGTTGAAGAGCGAACGACGGAGGATCATCATCCATGAACTCGACGATAGGAGACACAGACACCCAGCAAGAGTATACTGAAAGCGAGAAAAAAGACATAATTAGAAGTCGAGACGCAACGATTTGTGTTGTCGGTCTCGGTTATGTTGGACTCCCGTTGGCGGTCGGATTTGACCAAGAAGGGTTTGACGTTGTCGGCTTCGATATTGACGACGGAAAAGTCGAAACTCTTCAGAGTGGCACCGATACGACAGGCGATCTCGGTGACAAAACTATCACCGAAAGCGAAGTTGCATACACAACCGACCCGGCGGAAATCGCTGATGCTGACTATGTGATGATTACGGTACCAACCCCCGTCGATCAGAACCAACAACCCAATTTCGATTTTGTCGAGAGCGCCGGGCGAACTATAGGCGAATACATGTCCCCTGATACGACGGTTATTCTCGAATCGACTGTCTTCCCAGGTGCGACTCGCGAAGTCCTTATCCCTGCACTCGAAGCCGCTTCTAGACTTACCTGCGGCGAAGACTTCTATGTCGGCTATTCGCCCGAACGTGCAACACCAGGCGACCCCAAGCATGGATTGCGTGATGTGGTTAAAGTCGTCGGCGGGATGAATGCTGAAGTTCGCGATGATATTGCAGATCTATATGCAACAGTCATCGACGCGGGCGTACACAAGGCTGCATCGATGGAAGTCGCGGAGGCAAGCAAAGTCGTTGAAAACATTCAGCGAGATCTGAACATCGCCCTCATGAACGAGCTCGCGATGGCATTTGACAACATGGATATGGATATCGACACCCGCGATGTACTCGAAGCGTCGGGCACAAAGTGGAACTTCCACGACTATCGCCCTGGACTCGTCGGCGGCCACTGCATTCCTGTTGATCCGTACTTCTTTATCCATCGCTCTAAACAAGCTGGCTACGCACCACATCTCATCGAACAAAGTCGGACTGTAAACGAGACGATGCCTGCTCACATCGCGAACATGATGATAAAGGAACTCAACCGAGCAGGCAAAACGCTACGCGGCAGTCGGGTTCTCATTCTTGGCCTGACTTACAAACCGGACGTGGCTGACATTCGTACGTCGAAAGTGGATAATATCGTTCGACATCTTCACGAGTACGATATCGAAACAATCGGCTATGACCCACACGGGGATAACGACTTGATGCGCGACCAGCTCGATACCTTAATCCAAGAGGACGACGAGCTATCGTTCGAGAAATTCGACGGCATTATCCTTGCGACACCGCATCACGAGTTCAACGACCTCGACACCACAAAGATGGCTGCTCAGATGAATGAAAACCCTGTCCTCATAGACGTTACCGGTGCGCTCAATGGCGATGAGGTTTCTAACGCCGGATTCTCGTATCGGAGGGTGTAGAATGTATGGAGGGCACACGATAGGCGTCGTCGTGCCCGCGTACAACGAAGAAGGGTTCGTGGGCGATGTTCTTGATTCGCTTCCCGACTTCGTAGATCGCGTCTACGCTGTAGACGACGCCTCAACAGACGGTACGTGGGACGAAATTTGTGAATACGCTGCAGTCGAGCGCGCGGCCCGCACCAATGTAAGTGACGATACCGATGGCCAGGTCGTCGCCATTCGACATGACCACAATCGCGGCGCGGGTGGAGCGATTAAAACTGGTTATTTCGCTGCTCGTGCCGACGGTACCGACGTGACGGTCACTATTGATGCAGACGGGCAGATGGATCCCGAGATGATGACGCGGCTTCTCGATCCCATTGTGGCCGATGAGGCTGACTATACGAAAGGGAATCGATTGTCGAATCCGAAGTTTCGGAGCTCAATGCCGAAATTCCGCCTGCTCGGCAACTGGTTGCTAACCGGTTTAACACGAATCGCAAGCGGGTATTGGGATATAACTGACCCACAAAACGGTTATACGGCCATCTCGCTTCCCTCACTTGAAGCAATTGATCTAGAGGGGATGTATGAATACTACGGCTACTGTAACGATATCCTCGTCAAATTGAATGTGGCAGGAATGCGGGTCATGGATGTGGACATGCCCGCAGTCTACGGCGCAGAAGAGAGTAGTATCGAATACGGCGATTACATCCCGAAGGTGTCTCTCATGCTTCTTCGCAATTTCCTTTGGCGATTAGGGGCACGCTATCGTACCCACCCACTCGGTATTGCGTACGCATTCGGTATTTTTGCGGCGCTGACTGGCTTCGTTCATGTGTTCCGCGCGATCGGTTCGATCCTAACGGGATCACAAAGCAACAACATGCGGAAGTCGCTCACATCGTTCATACTTGGCATCGTCGGCATTATTACCGGCCTTGCTCTTGATCGGAGGGAGAATCGATGAGGGTATTTGTTACTATCCAGCATCCAGCACATGTTCACTTCTTCCGAAATGCAATCACAGCACTAGAAGATGAGGGTCATGATGTGCATGTTTTCGCTCGCAGGAAGGAGATGGCTGTAGAGCTGCTCCAACGATACGATATCGACCATGAAGTATTGGCTGGCACTGCATCGGGACTGTCGCAGTTGGCATGGGTGCAAACAACCTATGAAGCTCGTTTGCTTCGCCGAGCGGTGCAGTTGAAACCGGACGTAATTACTGCAATCGGTGGGGTCGCAGCCGCTCATGTTGCGACAGTTGTTGGCGCACGAAGCATCGTCTTTTATGACACAGAACACGCAAATCTCATCCAAAACCTTGCGTACCCGTTCGCGGATGTCATTTACACGCCAGATTGTTACAATCAAAGCATCGGCCCAAAGCAGGTTCGTTACCCCGGTTATCACGAACTCGCCTATCTTCACCCTGACCGCTTCACACCGGATCCAACTGTCATTTCCGACTTTGGACTTGATCCCGACGATACGTTTGTCGTCCTCAGACTCGTCAAATGGGGCGCATCTCATGATGTCGGGCAGAGCGGGTTCAATGCCGTGGAGGATGTGATTGATCGACTCGAAAACGCTGGAGCAGAAGTACTGATCACATCTGAACGACCGCTTCCAGCAGAACTCGAATCATATCGAACAACGGTTGAACCCCATCGGATGCATGACCTCCTTGCTTTTGCTGACCTTTTCATCGGTGAAGGGGCAACAATGGCCGCAGAGAGCGCTGTTCTCGGCACTCCCGCAATTTATGTCAATACGCTCACGATGGGCTATACGGACGAATTGGACGAGCGGTACGGACTATTGTTCAATTATCAAGGCGATGACCGCCATGCATTGGCACTCGATAAAGCTGTTTCCATCCTTGAGAATGATGAGAACTGGGAAGAATATCGTGAACGATTGTTAGCTGATAAGGTCGATACGACAAGCGTAATTCTCCGCGCAATTACCGGTCGCTCTAGTCAATCGAATACACAAGCTCAGAACCCGAATATCGAGGGAGAACTACTATGATCGAACTACGATTCGACAGACGGAGGCTCTAATATGTCCGGACAATTAACTGGCTGGCTCCAACAACGACGGTTCGACGTCGACGCCGCGATAATCGGATTCATAATCGCATTAGGACTATTTCCACTGCGATTCATCGCGTCCCAGATCTACATTCAGACGATTCCAATTGTTCTTGGTCTGGGATGTGGTCTATACCTTCTCGCAGTTCGGAACGACCGCGCGTCGATGGATCTCTTCCCATCCTTCTCACAACCAGTGGCCCAAGTATTGCCGAGCATCGTCTTCACGACGGCTGCCCTAATGGTCGGTGTTGCGCTTTTCTTTGGAGAGCGGAACCTGTTGTTCCATGCCCTTTCAGGTCTAGCAGGTACGCTCATTCTTCTTCAGATCCTGTTTACTGATGACGAAGAGTTCCTCCCGCAACTTCTGCTTACGCAAATACTTGTCCTTGCGTTCGTCATCCGACTTATGGCGGTATACACTACACCGTCATATATCGGGATCGACATTTGGACGCATATGACACAGTTAGCACAGGGAGTGCTCGATCAGCATTCGCTTGCCTCAATGCAGGGGAACAAACATATTGCGGCACCGTTGTACCATCTGTTGGTCGCGTCTTCTGCAATGTTGTACGATGTGTCGCTCCGGAATGCACTGTATCTGTCTATTGGCATAGCAATGCCGATGGTTATCCTGTTCGTCTACGCGGCGACAAAACTACTTGTTCCGGTGCGCTGGGCGGTATTTGCAGCGATGCTCTATTCGATTGGTGATTACGTTATTGAATGGGGTATCCACCTGATCCCGACGAGTCATGGCTTGTTGTTTTTCGTCGCAATTGTATATGCTCTCCTACGTATCATGCAGCTGCAATATAATGCACGAGACTTTAGTCTGCTTATCTTTCTCTCCGTCGCTATCATTTTGACACACCAAGTCTCGACGTTCATCATGCTCGTCGTTCTGTTTTCGGGACTGGCCGCGCAGTTCATTCTGCGACTTGGTCTGCTCCAGTCAAACACGACGCGCAAACCGAATACCTTTGGGAATATGGAGCCGGTCAATCTCGCCGGACTGTTAGCGTTTGATATTGGCCTTATCACGTTCATGTGGTCGTTCACGCCGTACAATGGGGATTCATTCCTCGAAACGGTACTCCTGTATCTCGGTGAGACGATGCAGGAAAGTTTCGGATTTATGAATCTCGCAAATCCTGGAGACAGCGCGCAAGGCATTACACTGCCACCACCAACACTCATGCAAACACTCGCAACGTACACTGAGACGTTAGGGTTCCTGTTACTGTTCGGACTCTGCGTCGTCGGCTGTCTGTACGTTCTGCGACGTAAGCGTATCTCGCACGCTGCATTCACGCTACTGTTCGCCACTGTTGTCATGACCGGATTTACGCTCGGACTTCCATTGTTCGGCATCCGCAACTTTATCCCACAACGGTGGTTTGCGTTCCTCTATGTGCCGATGGCGATCCTCGCTGCTCTCGGTGTGGGTTATCTCGTTCACAACCTTAATCGGAATATTGTTGTAGCAACCCTGCTCGTTGTTGCGCTCATTTATCCCGGTACAATGATGATTTCAGGACATGGCGCGCTGGATAACCCTGTCTTCGAGCAAGAGCAGACTCGGCTAACATATACCGAACAAGAGATGGCCGCCGTCTCAAGTATTCGGAGGATGACCGGATCACCGGATTCCTCGAACGTTCTTCCAGAACAGGTGCTTCGCACCGACCATCCATATCAAACGGTGTTCAAAAGAACAGGGGCATATCCAGCCGCGGCATTTAACATCTCGGCAAATGGCGGACCAACGGACCATCCCCTCACGTTATATCGATCATATCAATCCACTGGCGCTCCGAACTATATGGTCGTTAATGAATCTGCAAACTCGAGTGTTCCCGTTACGCGGCCTATCCCAAAACGGAACGTGTGTCGCCCAGGCCAGAGCGTGCTCTATACGAATGGTGATGTAATGATGTGCGCCAACCAATCGACATAACTTCTTTTCTCACTTCGATCACAGTGAGCTATATAAGGACGGGTATGCTCATTTGACCTTCTCCACGCTGTCACCGGCGTGAAATCCCACCATGGGATATCGGCCAACGTCCTACAAGGTTTCAAGATGCATATGTCCGCGTGGGCAGTGACACCCCGTCAGAGACCATCCTTTAGCTGAAATGCAGGCAATGCCCCTTCCGAACCGGACGACCGAAGGAAGTGAGTAGTACGGATACATCTGCCATCTTTGGTCACTTCCACTGTACGCCATATCTGTACTACCTTCGCGATCAAACGTTGTAGTAAGATATTCACTACACTGGTTCCGGTGTTCAAACGCGATAAGAAGCATGCATCGGCCGTGGTAGTTGAGTGTCCATTCGGGAAGAGTGGGACACTTCGAACCACCCCTCGAGGGAAATCACCTGCGGAGTCTGGAACTGCAGTACCTTCCGGTGCAAGTTCCGACACAGAACCAGGACGCTCCGTCCGAAATATGCGAGAGCCGGGGAGGCCCGAGCGCGGGAGGGCAGGGTAGTTCACAATTAAGATCTTGATGACGCAACTGAGTTCTATGACGCAACTATTCTTCATGATGAACCGCTAATGAACATGAATGTCAGCTCCGACCTTGCAACGCTCTTATTGCAGTTAACGCTCGAAAAATGTCCAGTGAAAGCGGGCGAAGACGGACGTGAACTCCACACCTATATCCGTGATAATTAGTATACGATTCAGTAGTGGCAAACGAGCATGTCCCAAAATCTCTGTCGACAAGAATTGAGACGAATACGGACACGGCTTTGAAGGACAGAACAATCGCACGGAATCAGAAACGTTTCTTTGAAAATATTGGATTACGAATTCAAATCAATGGTATGATTTGTGCGATTTGGATGGGACAACTACGACTGGTCGGAGAAACCATATCTACGAAAGTCCAAAGAAGTATGTTCGAACTTGCGTATCCCGACGAAAGCGAAGTGAGTCAGAAAGGAGTCACACCCCAAATCCGCGCCGGAAGAATCCTCGTATTTTAGCGCGCGGAGATGATCAGGAGGAGAGCCACAACCGAATTACTCGGTATGGACTACCGGATGGATCACCTTTGTAGAGAAGCAGACGAACTCGGACGTTGTCGCCGGAAAGAGATGGGTTACCATTGAGTGTTACCTGTTTTGTCTGTCTCGACTGAACTGTTACTTGCTGTTGGTCAAATCGGTTCTGTTCGGTCACACTTCCGTTTTCGACGCGTTCGAGTACCGCTATGACGGTGTACTGGGTTTGTTCTCCTTCGCGATTGCCAACGTTGACGGTTATTCCGTTGTCTCCCAGATTAGATTGGTAGAACGTGTTCGTGTTACTGTTGATGTTTTGTCCTTCCACGTAAAACTCGGTAAATTGCTGCCCAGTTGGTTGACTAAGAACCGCAAACCCGACACTGGATGTAACCAGCAGAAGGCTGATAACGATACCAATGTTCACCATCGTCGTTGAACCATTCGAATGCCGTCCCACCGAGTTAAACAGTAATTTCGGCAGACCAATCGAATAGCGTTGGTTGGCGGGAACACGCCATCGACGAACGAATGCACCGAGTGCAGACAGAACGGTGAAGCCGAGAACTCCGATTACAATTGGCAGGACTCGGATCCCCCATGGGGTAAAGTTTGCAATTGCTGCGACTAGTGGAACGATAGCAACGCTTACCGTGACGGAAAGGCCGACTCGTTCAGGGCCGCCGACTGCGTATATGGCTTCGCTTTTATCGCTCCCAAATTTTCGAGTATCATCGTTTCCAGCTTCGGGGAAGATTGCTGAAATAAATGCGTATCCGGGAAGAAAGAGAACGAGCGGAAGCACAAATGCAACACGTAGCGGCCCATCAAGTCCGGTGAGTGCTATGCTTCCGCTAAAACTAGCTAGTCCTACGACTAGCACGAGGTCTGCAAACCACCAGCGGCTATTCGTACTCATTGTCTTTTAACTAGCGTGAACCGGGTTTTATTATACGGCTCCTAATCAGTTCTCGGACGAAATTCCGTCAGCCCCACCGTCATCTGTTTGCAAATAGAGGACGTCCGTTGGGTTGACGGCAGTTTTGGAACACTGGGCAACCCAACCAACCATGTCGTTGATGCGGAGTTTATGCCGCGGTGGCAGGTTGTGAATCGACTCATGGTGCGGGAACAACCGCTGATCGAGATTATATTTGTCGTACACCTGCTTCCGATCCGGCCATGCTGGCTCAAAGTTCTTCATGAATGGAACCTTACGCCGTGCAAATCGCTCCACCTCCGAGAGGAGCGTCGACATGTATGGTCGGTCCGGTGGTCGATGCCGGAACAAATCTCCATCCAATTGTCGAATCGCGCGGATAAACGTCGCTGTATTCCGGTACTCTGGCGGTGTTTGCAGATGCCACTCCAACAGCTCTGAATCTGCCGCAATGAATGATTCGAGGTAGTTGTCTGCGAGATGTGTCCGGAATGGAATCGTTGGCTGGTTGCTAATGCTGAACAACGAAAGTGCATTCTGTTCGGAATCGGTACGGCTCCAACATCGGTCAAATTCGTTGGCGATCGCGTTGCGGACGAACTTGCCCGCTGCGTCTAAGTCATCTGTGTACTGTTCTGCAACAATTTGACTTTTATCCGGGATGTAGCCAAAGTTATCGAGTGACGCTTCAGTGGGATCTATATCGACTTCCATCCGCTTTAGCGGAAGCGTTTTACCAAACAGCTCAATCTCGCTTCGTTTGTGACCAAAACCACGCAGAAGAGTGTCAAACAAGAGCCCGTGATACATTGTGTCGACTTCGATATCGTTGTTGTAGCCTGCGTGGTGGATGTGGATCGATTCCTTGATTCCGTTTGTATCCCGAACCTTCTGCTCGCCGGGCATAATGTACCGGTCGTTTGTCACCAGTGTTGTGTGGTCGACGTCGTACTGTTTGGCAAGTCGGCGGGCAACTTTTACTTCTTGTGCATTTGGTCTTCCGACTGTGTAACAGTGTTCGATTTCAGAGAACTGTGATAATAGCGTTCGAGAATCGTAGCCTGCCGACAGAAGCAGCCCTTTTTTCCCAGGCTGGCGCGATCGCCGTTGAATCGCTCGTTGCATGCGATCTGCAAGCTCGCCCACATAGTCCATCTCTTGTTCGTCGTAAATGAACCGGTCTAAGTCACCGACTTCATCGGCCGTTAGGTAGCCATCGAATGAGGTTCGATGCAGTTCGTCAAACAGCGTCTTGTTTCCGAGGACGACGCCCATATGGAGAAACTCGCCCACTGACTGTCTGCGCATAGTCGGGCTCTCAATGGTTTTTGCGACTTCTGCCGCGTCGGAGCCAAACACTCGGACACCGGGATCGTCCGTATAGAAACATTCCCACGAACGAATCATGTCGGTGAGAACTATTGCATCGCCCTCGCATTCGATAAACGCGAGGTAGGATCCGTTGAGTGCCTTGATGGCGTCTTTTCCTTTTTTCTTATACTGTTCAAGTAACCAGTGAGCGGGTTCCGACCAGCCACGTTTATTTGGATACGCTTCTCCCCAAATGATACACGATCCATCCTCTCCCGAGTAGGAGGCGCTTCGCCCCGGAATTCCGAGTCCTGTATCTCGAATCCCGACTGTTGCGACGTCGCTCGTCACGATATCGTCGAACTCGTGGGCGGTCCGGAATTGTTCAAATTCGTCCCGGTCGCCGAAAACGCCAAATATTTCTTTATTCATTGTTCACACACCTTACTCTCCGCGATTTGGAGATCTCTCCGTGCCACAGTGACAACTAGTCGTCCGTCGGTTCGGACGTCCAATGATAGGTCTCGTTCGTGTCACGGTTGGCTCTATCACAACTATTGTGTCTAGGGCGGTTAACTATACACAGTATAACATCAGGAATATTGTGTTTAGGAACATCCGAAATCAGTTCTTAGTCTTCAACACTATCTATTATCACTACCTCGTCTTTCTTTCGTCGTTGTTCGGTGCTTGAGCCATTATCGTTTCATCTAAGACTTCCTTGGATTTCATAATGAACAAGTGATTTCTCTACTCAAAACCAGTAATAAGCCGTTACTATCCGTCCTTTAGTTTCGCTCTGTTTGAGCGTTGTCTGCAAGTCGCTTTCTAAGTGCTGCTCTCACTTTGTATTCTGTTTTTTAAAGATATCTAACGTATCAAAGGCAATTGGTGCTCTGTTCATGCTTTTCAAATGTGTAGAGAATGTAAGTGCTGAATGAATCTGATTGCGTTGGTTATTGAGGGTGAAATAAGACGAACTACTGTGTCGCTGGAGAAACAATATGCTAGTCAATAGCTCTTTTCTAGAATATTTAATTTATAATTATGGATTCAGGAACTCATCTGGGTGATTATGCAGTTACTAAACCGGTAGTGATTTTGTTCCTCCCACAGATTATCCGTGATATATATTTATGGTCGCCACCTGCAATTTCTTATTATGCTTGATCTGGAACGCCGCGCGACCCGAAGTCACCTATGGGATTTCTGTGAGCGGGTCGGGATCGCACCAGTACTCGCTACTTTGTACTGGCACACTAAGCTAGGGCTTCATCTCTGGTCTGCAACAGTGTCCATCGGTGACCACACCGCTACATTTGCGACAGATACTCGAACTGAGTATCAGCGCGTAAACTCGCTCGTCGGTGAACTTCCCGTCATAGAAGCACTACTTACCGATGTTCGAGAATCCGATGTAGTGTTTGACATCGGTGCTAATATTGGTACCCACACTTGTTTTGTGGGGAAGTCCTTGGAAAGTGGCCGTGTTATCGCATTTGAGCCAATGCCAATGAACGCTGCTCGCCTCCGCCACAATCTTTCGGCAAACCTCCCGGCAAGTAAGTGGGAAGTCGCTGAATTTGCCCTTTCAAATGAGGACGGTTCTGGTACTCTTGCTGTCAAAGGGCAGCGCTACGGTGAAGGAAAACATTCTCTTTCTTCAGACGGTGAGCTAAAAATCGACGTTTTCCGAGGTGAGACTTTAATTGAGGAAGATCGATATCCTGCACCAGATATTCTTAAAATCGATGTTGAAGGCGCGGAATTGCAAGTGCTTAAAGGATTCGGCGAGCGGCTTTCGGACGTCCGTGTCATTTACGTTGAACTCCATCACGATCTAAGCGTGGAATACGGAACTTCGACAGCAGAAATCGAAACGTACCTGCGTGATCATGGTTTCGAAATTGATCGTCTTAATGACCGGACAGATGCGTACCATATCCGTGCTTTGAACTCCGCCCACGATTGAAGTCACGGGAATACCACTATCGGATTTCTGGCCATCCGATACGGCCTGCCGGTTTCAAGATGCATAGTTCCCAAGCGTCACTTGCTGGGTGTCAGCACCGGTGTGGGCGTCTTGCAGAACGGTCAAATGTCCCCCATCTCTACTCATTTTATCGGTATCCGAATCTTCTGGAATGGCTCTCGCCATCAAGGTAGCACTTTGAAACAAGCTATACAAGCGCTCAACCGTGCCAAGAACAGATATCCGACACAATCATTGGCGGCGGTGTGTCGGTTCATCTACCTTTCAACTCGCATCTGAAGGCGTGAGTAATCACTACAAACTACTATCATTCCAAGTCAACACCTGAAGAAGATATGTCTTCTGTGAACACGGTTGTTCACACAGCGTGTCGTCAAACCGGGAAGCTTATTCCATTAAGGCGGGGAGACCTCACCTCTTTGGACACAAGTCTCCATCCGGGACATCACTATAGTCATCGTCATCAGACCCACCGGATCCGCCGTCGTCGCCGCCGGAACCACCATCATCGCCGGAGCTGCCATCATCGCCGGAGCTGCCATCATCGCCGGAGCTGCCATCATCGCCGGACCCGCCATCGTCACCGGAACCACCATCATCGCCGGAATTACCATCGTTCTCGTCGCCGGAGTCGTACTCTGAACTGTTGTTACTGCCGTTGTACCCATCCGAACTATTGTCGTTGATACCGTTTGCGAAGTTGGAATCTTTGACAGTAACGTTTTCAGCGTCGCTTGTGATGCGAAGTGCCGCGTTGCCGCTGCGCGCTTTTGCAGAGACACTTTGGATCAAAGTTCCAGTACCACTCTCTACAATCGCATTTTCTTCGGAGACGTAATCGCCTTCGTAGATTGTGACATTGCTCGCTGTGTTCGTCAGTGCACGTCGACCTGATTCACCACCATGGTCGATCTTCAGATTCCGGAACTCCGAGTTATCGCGATTGTTTTGAATTGCACTCCGGGTTCCATTGATTGGTGCATTCCCAACGACAGTGACGTTTTCGAGGATAGCGGGTTCGCTACCTTGTTTGATTTTGATAGCTGGGCCACCACTGGTCTCATGGTCGACGGTGGTCTGTCTAATACTGGTTCGTCCTGCAGATTCTCGAATTGAAATCGCAGGCATTGCATCGTCGGCTCGAGCTGTGACAGTAGAATCGACGATTGCGACGTTATCTGCACTACTCGTAACCCAAATTGCAGGGCTCTTTTCGATTGTCGTCCGGACATCGACATTCCGTGCTACAAGATCCGACCCGTCTTCGATGCGAAGACCACGTTGGCTGACACCGTTTGCATCCTGTTGGTTCACGAGGATTGTTGCGTCTTCAATGTAACTTTCGTTACCACCGAGCCGGACGTTTGCGCCCGTACTACCCTCAAAGCGACCACCTTCAATTTGGATAGTACCAGTACCCTCGGATGCATATAGACCGTTGTCCGGGAAACCTCCTAGGTCACAGTCACGGTACGTTATTGTACCGCTGTTCTGATTGCAGAGAATACCGGTTGGTCCGCGCCAAAGCGAATCGCCGGGCGCGTTTCCGATATACGCGCCGCCATCTGGGGCGTTAAATTGCTCGACAAGGCCCGTACCGTCAGCATTTACAATTTCGAATCGTGCCGGTCCGAACGTTCC
This sequence comes from Haladaptatus pallidirubidus, assembly GCF_020700235.1. GTDB lineage: Archaea > Halobacteriota > Halobacteria > Halobacteriales > Haladaptataceae > Haladaptatus > Haladaptatus pallidirubidus. The sequence goes on from NZ_CP085303.1 coordinate 188,523, forward strand.
ACTGTCATGCAGACCCTGGATGTTGATGTCGCGAACAACGAGTCCATCTGTGACTGCAGCTTCTATGACGCGAATGCCTGTGTTTTCGGCCGTTTGGTCAACGGTGAATCCCTCGACGCGCAGGTCTGTACCGGGGTTATCATCGACACCCAATCGGAAGAGTCGGTAATTCCCGCCGTTGTCATTGAAGTCTTGATAACTTGCTGGAACGAGTTCAGCATCGTGGCCGACCATACCGAAATTGGTGAAGCCAGTAAAACGGAATTGCTCGTCCATATAGTATCGCCCGGACGGGAAATACAGGAGCGTATTGTCGTCTGCATGCTCCTCAAGTACGGGTGTAATAGATTCGTTTCCATTATTATCTGCTCCCACGTCGGTTACATTGATGACGGTATCATAGTCATCGTCATACTCCGAGTGGTTGGCAGCCGCAGACCCAATCGCCGCAGATGAGGCCATGATTGCTCCAGTTAGTTTGAGATAATTTCTACGGGTTGTTCCGGTTCGATTTCTCTTGTCTGACGCCATCAAAATCACCCAATCAACCCCACCTATTAATTATCTGGTGGCTAGTCCACACTCTCCCTATTTTCCCGCCGTTGGAAACAGTATAAACGGTCTGAAGTGAGTCAATTTCACCCCTGCATAATAATTCACACACCGCGATTAAGTTCCATATAAGAAAATACCTATGTCTGGTTTAGTAGAGTAGTCATGAAACGACAAACGCGACGTACGTTCCTGACAACTGTGGGTGCAGCTGGCTCGTTCAGTCTTGCCGGTTGTACGGGGATCTTTGGATCCTCTGACGGTGAGACGACGACCGAAACCACTACCGATCAGGGAACACCCTCCACTACGACTACGTCCGCGGAGACCACGTCCGACGGCAATGGACAACAGAACGGTCCCCAGACTTTCGAGAGCTTCGAAAAGCTCGGTTCGTGGAGTGCCATGGAACGACAGGGCACACTGAAAAAGAGTACGAAGCAAAAATACGAAGGTTCACAATCAGCGCACATTATCGGTGGCAAACAGACAAAGGCAGGAAAAATATTCCGTGCAGACTTTGCACAGGATGGTGGACCTGCGGATCTCAGCAACAAAAATCTCTCTCTTGCCTTCAAATGTACTTCACACGACTTTGTGAAGATCGCTGTCCAGCTATTCGCACCTGATCGCGGTCACATCGTTGAGATGAAGCGCACGTTATACGGACCGAAAGGCAAATGGGTTCGTGTTAATCTTGGTGTCACGAGTGCGCAGCGCCCAAAAAGCGTTGACCTCTCAAAAGTGTACCAAATGCGCATCGTCGGTCGCCCGAACGACTCCAACTCAAGCAAACCAGTCAACTTTTTCGTTGACGATGTGAAAACGGTGCCCGCACCAAAGAAGGGAATGGTGATGCTCACCTTTGACGATGGTCTCAAATCGCAGTACACCAAGGCGTTCAAGATGATGAAGCAATACGGCTTCCCGGGTGTCGACGCCGTTATTACTGATGCCGTTTATGATGACGGTTTTCTCACGCAAAGCAATATGCGAAAGATGACTGAAAACGGATGGGACATGATTGCTCACCCGAACGCCCAAGCAACATCGTTGGACCAGCGACCGGCAAAAGAGCAAGAAAAGCTCATGCTAGATGCGAAAAATTGGCTTAAACAATACGGGTATAATGGCCACAAATACATGGCTGTCCCGAAAAACATTCTGGGTCCAAAGACATTCGAACTCGCACAAAAACACTTCGATGCAACGATGTCGTTCGGTGCATCACCAAATGCAGTTCCCGTCATCCAGAAGGACGCTGTCCTCTCGCGAATGTACGGTGACGGTAGCCTGCAAAAGACCAAACAGATGATCGACTATGCAGCCAGGTACAAACAGTTGTCGCCACTTCTATTCCACAAAATCGGTGGCGATGGGTTCCCGCAACAGAAATTCAAGCAGGTCTTAGAGTATATTAAACAGAGCAACGTCGACGTTGTCACACTCTCAGACTTGGAGGAAAGAGGTCTCTTCGTTTGAATTACCACGTCTCATCCCACCACTGATGCAACTTCAGTGAGCGCGCTGTTTTCTGTTTTGATGTATTTTGCAGATGTAGACGTATTTATACTATGTTGATATGTTGAAATCCTCTTGCTGTCATGCGGTTTTGTATTGCACCGATGTTCGATCGCATTGCCTATGAATAGCGTGCAAAGCCTTTTCCCAAATATCCTTCGAGAAGAAAATAGTGTCTACTATGTTGGTACGGTGGGAAGCGCCTTGAAGGCGCTGTTGAACACTCCTTCGCTGAACAGGAAGGCGGCGATGCGTGAAGTGCGTCAATACCTTCGATGTTGTATCACAGTCGGCGAACAAACGTGTCTTCTACGGCTACTCAATGCCTGTTTTTCTGTGGAACGAACCTACGGACGTCGTTAGAACTACTTCGGTGACGATACTGTGTAAGAAACCTCTGAATACCGAGGGAACTATCTTTAAACAGTGAGAGAATCCCGCCGTATACGGCGAGCGTGAATCGCGTACGCTCAACCGCACTACCGACGTTAATCAGCCGGTAGGAATCCCAACGTAAACGTTTAGTAGTTCTCGAACCAACTAATTGATGGCAAAGGTAAAAGTCTGCATGCAGAGGGTTGCCGTCCGGGTGTCCGGACGGGGTGCTCATAAGTCCGTTTCGGCAGGTGCCACCAGAAAGCCGGGTAAAAACGGTATAACGGCCTCCCGCAAGGGTAACCCGTTGGGAGAGAGCCGCGTTGAGAAACTGCGCGGCAATGACTCGCTTCGGGATAGGAGCACTGGTGACGGTGCCACAAGACACACCACCGGAGGGATGAACCCCGTCCCAACGAACGTGGTGCGAGGCGTCTTGAAACCGAACCGGCGTCATGCCGGGTTCCTCCTATGTGGGGAAGCCCCGCCGTTTACGGCGGGCGAGGACGTCACAGCAAAGCCGTACTCCCTTTGTGGTCAAACGTTGTAGTACGATACTTACGTAATTGCAGGAGAGAAAGCCTCGCCCTTGAGGGCGGGGAGGATGTCAATTAATACGTCTGGTGTTCAAACGCGACAACAAGCGTGCATCAGTGTGGTGATTGAGTGGTCATCCGGTCAGAGTGAGACACTCCGAACCACCCCTTAAAGGAAATCGCTGACGAAGTCTGGAACCGTCTGCAGAACCATCGGTTCTAATGGGCCACACAAGAGCTAAGCTCTTGTGAACGCTGTGGAATCGTTTTCTACACGTTCTGACACAGAAACAGGAATCTCCGGCCGTAACAAGTGAGGGCTCAACCTGCACGCGGTTAGATGGAGTAGTTCACTACCGAATAAGCGTTAAAATTGTGTCGTGTTGACTGTCGATGTGCTTCCCTGCGTGCTTGTTCCAGATGTCGTTGTTGAAGCTATGCCAAGTAGATCTCCACTGGTAGTTGTCGTAGATGAGGGCGCTGTTGTAGATTGGGAATTGGGTGTAGTGGTTGTCGTAGTCGATGGTTGGTTTGTATTGGTTGTCGACGATGGTGGTTGATTCGTACTAGTTGTAGTAGTTGGACTAGTCGACGGAGGCTGATTCGTGGTAGTCGTAGTCGATGGTGGTTGTGTCGTACTGGTTGTGGTTATCGTTGGGGTTGTGGTTGTAGTCGTTGTTGTGGATGGGGCTGTTGTCGTAGTGGTTGTGGTCGATGGAGCTTGAGTTGTGCTGGTTGTGGTCGACGGAGGTTGAGTTGTCTCTTCCGGTGGCGTTGTAGACGGTGGTTTCGTCGTACTGTCCGGTGGTGTCGTTTCCTCCGTGGTTGTGGATGACTGGGTTGTACTATCGGTTGGTCCAGCGGGCGTCGTACTCACTGGCGGCTGTGTAGTCATGTTCGATGCTGGATCGGAATCATCACCGAATCCGCCGAATCCGGGATCGAGGAACGCGTATCCGATTCCCGAAACGAAGAGCAGGATTCCGGCAACGACCATTATTTTTTGCATTGAGTCGGATGACATGGTATCTTTATTAACTTTTGTTTTGAGTGTTTCAGCGGTTGAGCCGAGTGGTTCTGGAAGTGGAGTGAGTAGATCTAAAACCTCATGGAGGTCAAGCGCACCGAGTGCAAAGGCGAAAAAGAGGAAGATAATGAGACCGACTACTGGGATGATAACAAGCGCCAGTGGTAGTTCAATACCTAGTACGGTTGGGCGTACGTCAAGAAGACGGGCGAGCAGGTAAATTGGTGGTGCGGAGAGCAATGTTGTTGCGAGGACGCGACCAAGACGAGCATCAGAGAGGGGATCGAATCCAACTTTTCGAGCGCTCCAAAGGTGGAACACGAACATCAGGCCGTATCCAATGCTCGTAGAGACTGCTGCGCCATGCATCCCAAACCGTGGGATGAGAATGGCATTTAATACGAGATTGATACCTGCTGCCGATCCGGTCGCAGCAATCGGATATTTCAATTCGCCTTTTCCCTGTGCTATCGCAAGAACTGGACGGGCGACGGCGAACCCAAGCGCACCGGGTAGTAACAAGAGCAGCGGTATAATCGCTGGCGTGTATTGTGATCCGAAATATACTGGGACAGCGATATCGGCGAGAACAGCAAGGCCAAGTGCCATGATTGCCGTGAGAAGGAACGTATAACGGGTTGTCTGTGCTGCTAGATCGGATATCTTTTCTGTTCTATCGTTTGACCAGAGTTCTGACGTTGAGTGAACGAAGACGGTTTGCAGGGCCAACGGAACGAACCACAGGAACTCTGCGAGTTTGAGTGCGGCTCGATAGTACCCAACCTGCAAATTGTTCGTAATAGACTGGAGCATTAGAATGTCTACATGGTAGAGAGACATCAACATTAGAATCAGAACGATGGAAAGAGAGTTAAACGCCAGCATTTGGCGACGTGGGAACTTCTTCGGCGTTGGACGAAACAGGCTCCGAAGCGATACTCGTTTAAAAATGAGGATGAAGCCGATAATCGCGACTGCGGCCGCAGACGCAATCTTCCCAACAAGCGCGCCAGCAACGGCAATCTCGAGAAGGCCGCGGCCTTTCATAATGTAGACTAGTGGGAGTGCAACCACAACAAACGCTACTCGTTGAACGACTTTCAGTGGTTCAGAGTACCATTCGAGTCCGAATCCCATCAGCGTTCGGCGGCTATATGCTCTGAACTGGCTGACTATTGTCATCACTGAGAGCAGGTAGAAGTACAACTCGTATTGCGGTCCAAAAATTCGTGCAATAACGCCACTCCACGTCAGGAGCGCGAGTATTCCTGCCCCAGCACCGGCGAGAAGGAGCGCTAACCGAAAATAAAATCCAACAACATGTGCCTCCCAACAGTCCATCTCTCGCTCTTCGGCGATGAATTTCCGAACACCATCCGTCACACCGGAACTGACGAGAATCATAAAGAGTGAAAAGACCGAAACGACGGTGGTATAGATACCGACTCCAGCCGGTTCGAGTAACCGGTACAGAATCGGAGTTGTAAGGATACCGATAACGAGTGTCAACACTTTAGTCCCGGCAACCGAGACGACGCCACTTAGAATACTTCGTTGCATAAAATCACCGTTAATGCGCTACTCATCGTACCAGTATCTATCATCACTATATCTCTATGGGGACTTTATTATGGATCGGCTAGTCTTCAGGCATAACCAAGATCCTGAAGTCGTTGTTCAACATCAACCGATACCTCATCCATATCCTCATCTTCTGCTCCTGTCGTAATAGTCCGTCGGTTGCCATTCTGATAGACGAGCCACGGAACCGTCGTTAACTGTGGGATGTAAATTTCGTTCGGGTGGCCGTACTCCGCCATCGGAATCGGCCACGCCCGTTCACCGAACGCTTCGCCGTGGTCTGCTGTTACAACGGTCTTCCCTTCGAGCGTTGTTAATAATTGGTTCACATATGGGTATACTAATTCAAGATTCTCTTCGTAGGCCTTATAGAGTATGTCGATTGGGATCTCAACTTCACCAGTCATAAGACGGTTCCAGAAGTCAAGCGAATCGAGTTCTAAATATTCCTTTCCAGTCGGCCCAATAAAGGGGTAGTGTGGTTGAATAAAGTGGACAACGATTCGCTTGTTTGGGAACTCTTTGGCAGCTTGCTCCGCAATCTCTGTAACCGTTTCTGGACGAACTGTTCTAAATTCGTCGTCCCATCCTTCGTCTTGCCAGATATTGATGACCTTATGGAGTTTCACATCTATCCGGTCGCGTTTTCGGTATAGCTGTGGATTCGCTGTCACATAGACCGTATCACGGAGGTCTGCACCATCGAAGTACGTGTACAGAAAATCTGGTGTCGAGCTTGAATTGGTCTGTCTTGACTGAAGCTCTCCTGGAAGATTATGAGTTTCTTCGAATGTGTCGAATCTGCAAGCATCAAGGATAATGAGATTGTCCCAGTCTTCATCAAAAAACTCTACGCCGTCGTTCGATTCTCTTTGTCTATAGTAGTATTTATTCAACTCTCGAACGACAAGATGTGGCTCTTTAATCCCACGTTTAACGCGTCGAACAGTGTCCGAGATGGTCATGTACCTTCGAAAAGGATACGTTTCTATATTATTATACGTTCCATAACATCAAATGCTCCCGATTTGGGCCGAATCTCAGCGTGGCGATAGTGGCTCCAACTGTTCATGCCGGTACTATCTTTACTTGAATTGCAGGCGGGTAAGGCCCCTTCCTCAGGGAGCGCGAAGGCGTGGGTAGGGAGGGGATACGCCCGCCGTCTTCGTTGTTCTTAGACGTACGATAGCTTGATGTACTATCGACACGAAGCGATACTGTGCGTGATAGTAGAGGAGTTGAAAACTCAAATCCTCGCACGCACTGCGCAGTGCGATAATATAGGCATGGGACGGGCCGAATCCACGCCTCCGGAGATTGAGACCGCTGTGGATTCCCGGTGAATCTGCAAGTCTTATCGTTGAACGAGGAAGCCCTCACCTCAAGAAGCAAGGGGTGAGTAACCCCGAGCGCGGTAGGTGGGGGTAGTTCACTTGAATACAGAGGCTAAGGTTCCTTCCTCAAGGAGCGAGTAGGGAGGGGGAGACAGTGCCGCCATTGTCTCTTTTCCGTGCGATGTTGGAGTACAAGTACAAACGCGAGGGTACGCACTTCGTCACTGTCAATCCACGAGGGACGGCGAAGGAGTGTCCGAACTGTGGCATTTCGACCGAGAAGCCGCTATGGGTGCGTGAGCACTCGTATCCCTCATGCGGGTTCGAGGCGGACAGGGATCTCAACGCCGCGTACAACATTCTTGCTCGCAGACTCGCCAAAGTAGGAGTGGTTCACTCCGAAGAAACGCCTGTGGAGACTGCGCTCCCTACGGACACGGTTGTGTCTACAAAGCGCGTCATCGAAACAGGAAGCCCCGTCCTCAACGAGACCGTCAGACCGAGTAGGGCAGGGAGGTTCACATCCCCGATATCCTATGAAGGAATTCTCGTCATTTACGGCGGGAGGGTATTAAATATCGAGCAATTCGGCATAGAGATGCGCAATATTGACACAGACACGCTCCCACGTGAACTGTTTCGCGTGCGCTTCGATACCATCTCGGTTCCAATCTTTGCGAAGCGCACGAATCATAGCATCTATAAGTGCGTCGTGGTTCTCCGGACTGTCAATGAGAAACCCGTGGTCTTCGGAGGTAACAACTTCTTCGCTCCCGCCATTAATAGTGGAAACGACGGGTGACCCGCAGGCCATTGCTTCAAGCTGGACGAGACCGAAGCTCTCACTGTAACTTGGGAGGACAAAGGCGTCACAGGCACTCATCCAATATTTTAAGCTATTGTTTGACACGTATCCAAGAAGCCGAACATGATCTTCGAGACCCAACTTTTCGATTTTTTCTTCAAGCTCAGATCGCATTCCGCCATGACCACCAATTGCACAAACCACTTTTTCCTCCTGCTCGACGATGGCAGGCATGACATCGATGAGATGCTGGAATCCTTTTCGCTTTTTCAGGTGTCCAAGTGCAAACAATAACTGTGTCTCATCACTGATTCCGAGTTCCGCTTTCGCTTTGGTCTGTGGCACTCGACGAAGTCGATCCTGACTAAATCCGTTTGGAAGATAATACACCTCGTCGTTGAACTGCTGAAGTGTGTTTTGGTCTTGCCGATTTACGCGGACAATAGCGTCGGCATTTTCCCAGGTCCAATTTATTTTTTGATTCGAGGATTCGAGCTGCTCGACGAACAGGTCGTGATTTTCATGAACGGTAAGAACCGATGGGATTCCGAGTTCGCGTCCAAGAATGCTTCCGACATAGCCGGCAGTCCAGGTTAGATGGCAGTGAATCACATCGAAATCGATGGGAAGGTCAGCGACGATCTTTTTCACTTTTCGAGCGTGCTGGTCGCCGAGATAACGCCGATGGAGGTCGATCGGTAAGTAGAGGAGCGGTGTGCTGATAACAGTGAGATTGTCAGGTTTGTCTTCCTGATTGATTTTCGCGTTCTTACTGAACGGTTTTGCGTAATCGATGGGGAGATATTCAGAAATATCCGCGAACCGGTTGTACCGTACAAGTACATATACCTCATCAAAATAGTCAGCAAGAACGTCTACCTGACCCTTGACGAAGTGGTTGTAACTGTGAGAGACAATGAGCAGGTTCTTGTCCCTTAGTGCCTCCAGATCGTGATCCAAGGGTATATCTCCGGTATCTGGTGGTTCGGCTACTTGAGAATGCGCGTCGCTCGACATGCTCAACAGTATACTTTCATCGATGTTTATTATCGGGTGGCTAAGCGTGCGGCCTTTCCCACGGACCAATACCATTTGCATAACGCGAACTAGTGATCACTGTTAACGGGAGTGTTTAATTCTCACGGGAAAGGACTAGGTCACATCGTCAGTATCGATGGTCTGGCGTTTTTCCATGTAAACAGGAGTTCTTCAGTAGCAATCGCTCTCAGTTATCCTCTTGTTCGATTCGCTCACGCTAATATATCTGATAGCCCTTTTACCTGAATTGCAGGCGGGTAAGGCCCCTTCCTCAGGGAGCGCGAAGGCGCGGGTAGAGAGGGGATACGCCCGCCGTCTTCGTTGTTCTTAGACGTACGATAGCTTGATGTACTATCGACACGAGGCGATACTGTGCGTGTTAGTAGAGGAGTTGAAAACTCAAATCCTCGCACGCACTGCGCAGTGCGATAAAATAGGCATGGGACGGGCCGAATCCACGCCTTCAAAGATTGAGACCGCTGTGGATTCCCGGTGAATCTGCAAGTCTTATCGTTGAACGAGGAAGCCCTCACCTCAAGAAGCAAGGGGTGAGTAACCCCGAGCGCGGTAGGTGGGGGTAGTTCACTCATTATCATCCTCTTCGATTAGCAAGTCGATAATAAAGCCCTGAGAAATTGGAGTAAAGGACAACAAAATGCCCCCGACAGTAAGCGTTATCGTACCGACGTATAATCGGGCACACTCCCTACCTCGAACCGTCGAAAGCGTCCTCTCACAAACGCTCGAAGATTTAGAACTCATCATCGTAGACGATGCGTCAGCCGATAATACGGCAGAGGTTGTCGCATCGTATGACGACGATCGAATTCGGTTTTTCAAACACGAAGAAAATCAGGGCGCTAGTGCCGCTCGAAACACCGGTATTGAGCACGCTGAGGGGAAATATATGGCGTTCCTCGACTCAGACGACGTCTGGCTACCAACAAAACTTGAAAAGCAAGTCCTTACCCTCGAAATGCGATCTGATGACTGGATTGCTGCTTACTGTAAAGCTGAAACTGTTCACCCGGATGGCCAAAACCCAGTTATAAAATGGGCGACACAACTCATCTCTCGACGGAACAAAACAGAAGGTGCAGAAGGAGGTAAAGAACTCATCGGCCCACTTCTCAGTGATAGTCTCCATACCAGCGCTGGTTCCACATTGCTCGTAACAAGCGAAGTGGCGCGGAAAATCAATGGGTTCGATGAGTCGTTTGACCGATTCCAAGATCCTGAGTTCCTCATTCGCGTGCTCAAACACGGGAAACTTGCCTGTGTGGATGAGACACTTCTCCTTCGATATGAGACCGGGTCGCCTCCAGCAAATTCAGTCGCGAAAGCGGATGTACACTATCTCAGAACTTTCGCTGACGAAGTCGAGCGTCTCGAACGCCAGGGCATCGACGTGACCGGTGCACACAACTACATCCTTGCGAGACAGTACCTCAACGAAGGTCAGTTTCGGACAGGATTCCGGTATCTCAGACAGTCGAGAAGGCCTGAAATACGCCAAATTCCAGGTTTGGTGATGAATCTGTACTCTGGTGTTAAAGCGAACATCGGATGACTACACACAATCTCCACTACGCATACTATTATCTTAGTCTATCAATCCTTTCAACGCTGTTATTTACCTGTACTGCACTTGATTTGTGGCCTCTCGATAAGCTTACAACTATGCAGTCAACTGGAATTATTGTTATCTTATTTACACTTGTGACACTTATACAATCAATAAACAGCAATTAGATCCTTACTAATAAGTGTGATTTTTTCAACTAATTGTTGGAATACTAATATAATCTATAGACAATTTTACTCCGTTCAAACCGTACAATCGCAAGACGTAAACGGTATGCAACGGACCATAAGAAATCGAGAGAAACATATTATTTTATGTAGTGTCCGTGTCTGGTCTGTGCCGAAGTCAAAATGAGCGCTACGACGCAGACTCTCCCTGAGACATCAGAGCTGCAAGGTGAAGAAAAGACAGAAGGGCTTTCAAAGGATAAAATATTTCATATCCTACAAACCCAACGCAGGCGGTACGCACTTCGTTACCTTAAAGAACATCGTGATGAGGTTAAAATGCGCGATCTCGCCGAACAAGTTGCTGCGTGGGAGAACGATACCACTGTACAAGCGCTTGCTTCGAAAGAGCGTCAACGTGTGTATATTGCACTCTACCAATCCCACCTCCCGAAACTTGATGAAGAAGGTATCATCAATTATAACCAAAGCCGTGGTAGCGTCGAGCGAGGGCCACTTGCTGAGCAATTTGACCCATATTTTGAAACAACCGACACAACCACTGATGAAACGGCGAACTCCGAGTCACCAATAGACGATGACCGTTGGTTCAGCTATTATCGGTGGGCAACGGTTATGAGTGCTGGGCTATTTGGGGCCGCTTGGCTGAATTTCCCTGGAATCTCAGCTATCTCTACCTACAGTCTTGCAGCAATTGTCATCAGCCTTTTCGCGTTTATTTCTAGTGCTCAATTTACATTCCAATAAGCACTCTTTTTGTAGCCAATAATCGATATTTATAGATCAGATAGCAGTTTTAATCCGCATCTACCTGACTACAAGCTTTAGCGGTTACATCGTGAGTACACAACCATCTGTGTACAACATACGGGTTCAAATTGACATCCTCCGCGCGCTAAAGGACGGGCTTTTCTCCTCGAATCTTCGCAAGCCGCTAGGAAAATAAATCACATCTCTGTATCAGTATCCTCTGTGAAACTACCTCCAAGCATCGCCATCTATACCAGAATTAATTATAAAAAATTTCTTTTATATAGAGATTACATAACCTGGCGATGATACCGTTGAAACTCTTTTCCTCTACTCATTGTTCCGATCAATTTCATTCTCTTAACCCCTGGATAATAATAGTAGTACCCTGAGAATGAACCGATGCGATGTCGATAGATATGATGGGAACTCGAGAAGCCGATGACAACAAGACGGCCGAAACTCAATGCCGCAATTGTGGCTCGTTTGTGACACCCCAGTTTACCCGCGTGTTTGGCAATAACCAGAATGTAGTATTCGGCTGCTTTGAATGTATGACTGCAACCGATGTAAAACGGGGAAGTGCAAACGACCCCGAGGATGCCGCCCGCGCTCGCAAGGAAATGCAGTAGTGTTCAATAGCGCTATTTTCTCCCTTTTTCATCGACGCAAAACAACACCTATGAGCTATTGTGTTAATTCACTTGTCTCGTGTTATTGCTTCGCCTGGAAGCGTTGTTGCTCCCGCTGAGAGCTTTAATCCTGGTGTAAGACTTGTATTGATGCCAGTTTTTACGTTGTCACCTGCGATAACACCAAACTTTCGTCGTTCGGTCGAAACACGGCTCCCTTTCACGGTAAACTTGATGTCTGCACCATCATGACGGAGGTTCGCTACGTTTGTTCCTGCACCGAAATTCACGTCACGCCCGAGCACACTATCGCCAACATACGAAAGGTGGCCAATAGTCGCACCTGGTGAGAGAACACTGTTTTTGACCTCGACGCTGTGACCGGCTTTTACCCCTTCATCGACAAGCGTCGCGCCGCGAATATAGGCGTTCGGTCCAATGCTCGATCCTGAGCGAATCAGTGCAGGCCCCTCGATGGTGACTCCTGCTTTTACCGTTGCACCCTCTTCGACAACGACGGCACCATCAAGGACAGCCTGCTCACTCACGTCACCACGCACGTCGCGTTCCAATTCCGCAAGTTTCCATTCGTTAGCTTCGAGTAATTCCCATGGTCGTCCAACGTCAAGCCACCGCTTGACTTCGACTGCAGTCACTTCGTACTCTGAGATGACTCGTTCTACTACATCCGTGATTTCAAATTCTCCACGCTCACTTTCACTGACATTGAGCCAGTCGCGCGCTTCCTCGGGAAAAACATACGAACCAGTGTTAGCGAGGTCGGTTGGCGGATCGTCTGGTTTTTCCACAATATCTGTTACGCGATCTCCATCGGTTGAAATAACACCGTAATTCGAGGGATCGTTGACTCGGTACGTTCCGACGCTCGGAGCATTGCTCAGGAGGTTTTTCACCGCTGCTGTGTCATAGAGATTGTCTCCGTTGAGAACTGCAAATGGTCCATCGATATGGTCACGTGCCGCACGAACAGCGTCGGCTGTACCACGCTGTTCTTCTTGAATCGCGTATTTAACTGGTATTCCGGCATACTCTTCGCCGAAGTACTCACGAACTGTCTCTGCTTCATAACCAACAACGAGGACAAGTTCATCGGCTCCGGCTTCGATGGCGGCATGTACCGTGTGAGCAACAAGCGGTTTCTCTGCAACTGGCAACATAGGCTTGGGAACCGACCCGGAAAGCGGTCGCATTCGTGTCCCTTCACCTGCCGTAAGAACGATTGCCTGCATACCAGTGTCTTTTGCTAGAAGGTGTATAATTATTCACGGGCTAACCGTCAGAAGATGACATGTACCAAAATGGATTGACCTCCTCAACGCCGTCATCGACGTGGAATCCCATCTTGGGATATTGGCCAACAGCTTTCGTGGTTTCAAGACACATATGTTCGCGCGGACAGTAGTGCCTCATCAGAGAACAGCCTTTAGAGGGATTGCCTTGTCGGCTCCAACGCCTTACGACAGCGGTGTGTCGACCTGGCCTACCGTTCGATCCGTGCCTAAAGACGTGGGTATGCACTACAAACTACTATCGTGAGATACATCCCCCATTTGAACAATATTGTTGGCACTCCGCCTATAACGAATAAAACAGTGTGAAACCGTATTTCCCCTTTTTACCCTCGGAGGAAATAAGCCCAGATAACATGAGTACAACCGAAAGCCGCTATCGGGTTTCCGACTTGGTCAATACTTTTGTCAACCTCAATATTGAAGATTTCCTCCGTATCACGGTAAGTGGTGTTACTATCGAGTGCCACGTTCATGATATTGATCGAACGAATGACCGGTTTACGCTCTTGCTGAAGACGTTTTCCAATGACTATCTTCGTATTGAAACACAGTGGGTACGTGGTTGGCTTGATCCACAGGTAGATCGACTCAAACCTGTCGCAGAAGAGCGCCAACCGCTCGGCGAGCTACAAAACATCGAATTGGCTAGCAATAGAACTGTTTGAGCTGTTTGAGCTGAAGGAATTATTTAGATTAGCCGACCATCATGTTTAGCTAATCATTTCATTGAAACCCGATCTAATTGATCAGTTAAAATACTATTGACCAGCTGTGGATTGGGAACGTTTGCAAATACGAGATCCATTGTCCCTGACCCAGCAGTGTAGACAGTGACGTCACCGTAGTTAAATATTCGTTCAATTAATGATTGTGAATATGTCGTGTTTTGAATCCGATCAAGCCGTATTTGTATCGTATTTGTGGATAGAATTCCTTTTTTGTGGTATATCTCTTCGGTCGTAAGAACGTACCACTCTGTTCGCCACTTAAGAAGTGGCGGTATGGCGATAATGAGCCCAATCAGTACAAGGATAACACCGATCCAATTCGCTAAGGGAAAAAAATTGCTTCCGGCTAATCCCGCACCAAGGAGAACAAAAAGAACACCGACTGTTACAAGCGGCAAGATGCGATAGACGCTTTGGTGGCCCCTCCAGAGTATCTCTTCATCGGGTGTGCGGTGAAGCCACGACGCATCGAAATCATTTACCATCGTACTTTGGAGTAATGAAGCCGAGCACCTTACAGTTTGTTTCAAAAGTACAAGAGGTGTTATTCTTTCGTTAAAAACAACGAGGGATCCTTTCAAGAGTAATTTATATATTACTTATAATTTTTCCAATTGATAAATTATATATTTAGTTTTCATAGATGTCTTCAGGTGGACTTTGGCAGTGTCACTCCTATCCATAACTTGTGGGGTCATTGCGTTGCTGTCTTCAGAGAACGATTTCACCCATTAGAACTTGCGTATGCGCTTGATTTGTCCCGAAATGTACTGCGCTACTACCAAAGCAAACACTAAGCCGACGAGTCCGAGACCTCCCCACATAAATAGCGTTAACGAGGAATCGTCAATCATCACGGGAAGGCGGTTAGCATCGGGTATGCTGAAATTTCCATTTCCACCAGATGTCTTTCTACTATTTGAATCGTCCACCTTATTCGATTCAACATCTCCAGCGATACTGCCCACATCCTCTTGCAGCTCCGGCAATGCAGATGTAGTAACGTACTGGTTAAGCCATGGATCTATTGACTGCCCGGCGATGTTTGTAACAATTCTCTTGAAGTCACCGTAGTCAATCGTTCCCTCGTGTGAGTTCATACGATCGAACACATCAAACAAACTTCGTTCTCCGTTGGTTGCGTTTCGAATCCTTGCATCTAATGCCCACAGTGTGTATGCTCCCTGGTAGTACGGTACTTCATGACTTGCCCATGTATTCGGTTTCGACAGCGCTGACTCATCAAATTTCTTTGCAGTGAGCAGTTGGAGAACGTCTGATTGTGATGTTCGCCCCTGTTCAACCGACAGATTAGATGCGAAATAGGCGGCACTAGCTTCGCGGAACCACATCATTTCTTTTCCAAGTTCGAATGATTGGCGCGTATGGACGTATTCATGAATCCAGAGGTTTCGCGGCCCTGAAAGACGTGCATCTTCGTGAACCCACAATTCATCACGTGACGGCGATGCGTACCCACCACGCCAACTGGGATCTGGAAGGACAAACGCGAGCACTTTATCCGGTGATTTCCCCGGCATATGCTTGCTTGCCATAGTAAGCGACTTGAAGATCTCAGAGGGTGGGTCGGCGGGCGCTGCATCGTTTGCAACGATCAATTGGAACTGCTGACCATCGGCATGGTGGGTATGTTCTTCGTACGCGCCGATATAGGTGAATGTAGAACCAAGAACTCCCGAGTCGGCGAATTTAACAGTTGCATTGGGATAGTCCTCTTGAAATGGCTGTCTGTATTGCCACCTGCTGTTCCTTGACGGTGCCCACGCGACCGAGAGCTGTGGTGTTGGGCCAAGTATCCATCTGTTTGTGGCTGTATACTCTTGTCCGTTACCTTCATTTGCGCTACTGGTGATAGTTACGGACGGCGATTTGGTTTCGCCATCCCATCGCAGCGCCTGTTCATTCTTATGCATTTTATCTGAAATAAAGCCTGTCGAGGACACCACGTTTCCAGTGTAATTGATGAGCCAAAATGTGTTTTCAGAGTCGGGTTCGTCAAACACAAGACGATACTGAATTGTAGCCGAGTCAACGGCACTTCGATCGACAAAAATTGAAACACTTGGAGGGTTCTCGGTAGGCTGTGAGGAGTTTTCTGTAGATTGAGCCGCCATAGGTAGTACAGATGAATTTGCAAGGAGCAAGCACACCAGTACAATGGATAATGCCTTCCCAGAACTCTGGATTCCACACGTCATCGAAATTATTGGTGTCTCGAAATCGTCTTGTTATATATTAAGTAAGCGCAATACCATGGTCTTTAGGCCGATGATATGCGCCGTGAACTTATTCCTTCCACCGTTGGTATTCGGGCAATTATCAAGAATAGGAGAGAGCGGACGCACTTCGTCGCCGTCGAACCGGCGGGAACGACGAAGGAATGCGCGGGGTGCGGCGTTTCGACCGATAAACCGTTGTGGATCCGCGAACACTCCTGTCCCGCCTGTGGTTTCACGGCGGATAGGGACGCGAACGCGGCATGGAACATTCTTTCTCGGGGATCAAGCAGGTAGGAGTGGGACACTCCGAACTAACGCCTGTGGAGACAGCGCTCCCTGTGGATACGCCAGTATCTGCAAAGCGCGTCGTTGAAACAGGAAGCCCTACCCTCAAGCGCGAGCCATCAGGCGAGCGGTAGGGTGGGGTAGTTCACCGTTCTACTCCTAAAATAAACTATTGCCTATGTGGGTGTAGAATAACTAATTATGGTTCGCTACTATTAGCTGTTTTGATGGTTTTGATAATTTGTACGCCTTTTCTATAGTGTCTTGTTTGTATGGTTTGGCTATTTTTCTGCATTGTATTTCCAATAGATCGTTTCACTATGTTTTCTCTTGTATGCTGCCTTCCAAAATGTAGTTTCAAGGCGGTAACTCATAAAAACGTGTCTCACGTAAGCTATCTTTAATCAGCGAGAGAATCCCGCCGTTTACGGCGGGCGTGAATCGCGTAAGTCTCGCTACGCAATTACCGTTAATCGGCAGGTAGGGACCCCAACGCTTAGTATTTCTCAGAACCAAGTAGGGGTAGCAGAGATACAAATCTGCATGCAGAGGGTTGCCGTCCGGGTGTCTGGGCGGGGTGCTCATAAGTCCGTTTCGGCAGGCACCGTCAGAAAGCCGGGTAGAAACGGTACAACGACCTCCCGCAAGGGTAACCCGTTGGGAGAGAGCCGCGTTGAGAAACCGCGCGGCGATGATTCGCTTCGGGATAGGAGCACTGGTGACGGTGCCACAGGACACGCCGCCGGAGGGATGAAACCCGTCCCGGCGAACGCGGCGCGAAGCGTCCTGAAACCGAACCGGTATCATGCCGGGTTCCTCCTGTGTGGGGAAGCCCCGCCGTAAACGGCGGGCGAGGACGTCACTACACCCTAAAGGACGCGGTATTCTCCGAAGGTTTCAGACACACCCTTGACATCGTGTTTGCCGAAAAATCATCGCAACAGTCATCTACAAATGTGCGCACCCATGCTACCAACTCTCAAAACCATCGTTTATATAATTTTCATTAAAGATTGAGAACGTATTCTACAACATCGTCTTTCGGTATCTGTTCTTCTTCGCCTGAGGCCATATTTTGCACTGTCACCACGCCTTCGTTCAGATCCCGTTCTCCAACAACGATGGTATGTTCGGCGTTGATACGATCAGCGTAGCCAAACTGCTCGCCGACGCTGCGGTCTGTAAGGTTCGTTTCGACTTTCAAACCACCACGACGAAGCCCCATCGCATATTCCAATCCAATCTGGTGTACGGAATCAGAAACAGTTAGGACATAGACATCAGTCGAAATCGCTTCGTCGGGCCATTTACCGAGTTCTTTTAGTAACTGCATTGTTGGTGAGTATCCGAAGGCAAACCCGATTGCCGGAACATCACGATTTCCAAACAGGCCGATGAGGTCATCGTAGCGACCCCCACCGAATAAAGCACGGAGGTCGCTTTCAGTGGCAAACGCCTCGAACACGAGACCAGTGTAGTAGTCCATCCCACGGACTATAGACAGATCAAAGCGACACATTGACTCAACACCGTATGCCGAGAGGGCATTGTAGAGATCATGCATCCGACCGATTGCTTCATCCGCAGCCTCATTTTCAGGCGCTTTATCGGATAATTCGACCAGTGCGCTTTTCATCTCGCCACTGATAGCGGTGAGCTCGTCAATTTCTTCGGCAGTGTCTCGGTCAACACCCTCGGCTTCAAGTTTACCGAGGAACTCCTCTCGGCTAATTTTCTCTTTTTTGTCGATAACGCGCATTACGTCCTTGTTTTCGCCAACACCGATTCCGCGGAGCAGTGCATCAAGCAGTTGACGGTCATTCAGCTTGAACTCGACTGAATCTGCTACGCCAAGTTTCTCGAAGATGGTGCCTGCGCAGGCGATGATTTCTGCGTCCGCTTCCACAGATTTGACGCCGAAGATGTCGAAGTCAGTCTGGAAGAACTCGCGGTCGCGGCCCTTCTGTACCGCCTCGTACCGCCAGCGTTTCGAGGTATCGAACCACTTAATTGGCGTTCCGAGGTCTTTACGTTGTTGTACCAACCGTGCGCGGGTCGGTGTCTGCTCGGGGAGAAGCGTTACTTCCCGCCCACCTTTATCGACAAAGCTGTACGTCTCTTCAACGATATCTTCGCCTGATTTTACTCGGAATAGGTCGGTCGGTTCGACGCTTGGTGCATCAAGTTCGCGGAAACCAAACTCGCGGGCCGTCTCCTCGACTGTATTCACGAGTTCACGCCACGCTGCCCACTCTGACGGGTAGCGGTCATAAAAGCCCTTTAGGCTCTCGAGTTCGCTCATGTGTGGCGTATCGAAGCCGAGTGATTTACGTTTGGCTATTCCGAAGGGCACACTGTCCACCGTTCTATACGTACAAAGAGAAGTACCACGGGTCAGGTGACCCGTGGATGAATGCCCCACCAACACGGAGTTATCTGAATTGCAGGCGCTAAAACCTCGTCCTTTAGGGCGGGATGCAACGCCGCCACATCTGTTCAAACGCTGCTTCCAGATGTTTTAGGGACTCTATCTGCGTATCTATCTTTTTCGTTTCGATGGTTCCCCATCGTGATTGACTATCCGAAAACTGGCAGTTGACGTGGTGTTTCCCTCATCAAAAAGTAAGTCTTCGGACGACCCAACCGACACAAAATAATCAAATAACTCTGAACCCCTTACGAGATAGGAGTTACGGGAGCGTGGCACTCTTATCGGTGTGTCATGTCGTAAATGGAAGTTCCCAAACCAGCGCAAATGGGCGTGGAAAGCCCCGCCGTAAACGTCGGGGAGGAAGTCACTCTTCGAACTGTATCCCTGTAATTTCAAATCTTGCACCACCCATTGTTCCTTCCGTAACCGCAATATCCCAGCCATGTACTTCTACAATTTGTTGGGCAATTGAGAGACCAAGACCGGTTCCATTGTCTGTTGTATAGCCGCTTTCGAAGACAGTGTCACGATATTCCGCTGGTATTCCAGGACCATCATCCTCAACGTATACTCCATTGGGAAGACATTCGACTCGAACGGTCACGCTTTCACCGCCGTGCTCGATGGCGTTGCGAAATAGATTTTCAAATACCTGTCTCAATTGATCAACATTTGCTGAAATTTCGGCATCGACGTTTTCTAGTACCAACGTTGCTTCGGGTGGAGCAATTCGCGACCATGCACTTTCGATAAAATCGTAAAACACTGTCTGTTCCGTATCGTTGAGCGCTTTGGGTTGCCGTGCAAGGTCAAGCATCTCATTTATCATACGCTCCATTCGGTTGTGTGCCTTCCGTACCTCGTCAAAGGCATCGTCTTCATTTTCTAACTCCGCGATTTGAAGATATCCTTGCGCGATTCCCAATGGATTTCGAAGTTCATGTGCAAGCATACTTGCGAACTCGTCCAGTCGTTCGTTCTGGCGTTCGAGTTCTTGTTTTCTACGTTTGTGCTCGGTCATATCGCGGAAAATGCCAATTATCTCTGGATACTCAGTATCAAACTGCAATCGCGCCGTGTTGATCTCTGCATAGCGTGTCTTACCATCGGGTGTCATGTATGTCACCGAGTACGGAGGGAGTTTGCCAGTCTCCTTTAATTCGTGGATATCTGCGGTGAGTCGCTCCAATGAGTCATTAGGGAACGCATGAATGTTTTCGACATGTTTTCCAAGTACTGTAGAACGTTTGAGACCAAAAACTTCGCAAAATGCATCATTGACTGCCTGAACCTGTCCGTCTGCATCGAGAACGAATACTGGATCTGGTGCGGTTTGAAATAGCGTTTGAAACCGCTCTTTGCTCTGTTTTTTCTCACGTTTTATTTCGACCGAAAGATGTCGGCGTTCTAATAAACTCTCGATACGTGTCCGTAACACTGCCTTCTCGATGGGCGTCGTAATAACTTCATCAACTCCTTGCCACACTTCTGGCGTTCGTGTGGCAGATGACGTAGATGTAACGAGCAAATATGGGAGAAATGTAGGTGATTCGGATTCTTTTTGAGTTTTGAGCTCGTCACGATACTGGTTGAACAACGTTTTGTCTGTGATACAAAGGTCGAAAGAGACATCGACACCCCCTTCCGGAAAAACAACATTGTACTCTGTCGCAAGCCAGTCAGCTAATAATCGACGATTTCGACGGTGGTCAATCAGTAAGAGAATATTCTCTTTCGAAGTCCGCATGTCTCTGTTCATCAGCTATGTTTGGTTATTCATTTTCCGCTTTTACGTTACCCGTATCTAACTTTATAAATTATATCTGCGACCAAAATCTCTAGTTTGGGGATTCAGAGCCGTTGTTTTGTTCCGATGATTGCACCAGTTTTGAACGGGCGGTATTGCGATCTTGGAACTCCGCACGCAAGTCGTCATTATCTAAGCCCTCTACGGTTTTTGAGAGATTGTCTCGGAGCGATGCTAACTTTGTTTTGAGATTGGAGTATTCTCGATGTTCGGCAAGTTCGTCAGCTTTCTTCCGGTTTTCTAATGCCGCTTTTTTTGTCGACAATGCCAACATTTCTTGTAATTGAGAATCATATGTTGAGCGTATTTCGAGTGAAGAGACGATGGTATGGAGCTGTTCTGGATCGGAAACTGGTTTACAAATATAATCATCAAAACCCAGTTCGAGAATATCAAAGTCTGGCTCGACTGCGGTCACCATCGCGACGCGGCAGTCGAGTTCTCGATTTCGGATTTCTTCAAGCACTTCTTTTCCAGAGTGATCGGGCATCCGTCTGTCAAGAAGGACGATATCTACTGCTTCGTCTATTTGTTCGAGCGCTTCGGTTCCATTATATGCCTTTTTAATATTATAGGAGTCTTCGAGCCATCGAGCATGCAGGTTAGTAATCGCATGTTCGTCGTCAACAATGAGGACGGTGGGAACGTCAGACATTGATTACGTAGGTTTGCGTAGTCTCGTTATATCAATTGTGGCTATATGTTCTATTCAGGAATTATCCATAAGCAAGAATCATACTGATAAATGGTGTTTAATTGTGAGTAAAATCTTGATTATAATTCTATAACGAACTCCTGATATTGATCTATGTAAACTATTTCGGCCCACTCATTCACCACACGAGTGATTCGTTTTTGAGAGAGGAGACTTAACGCCTGAATTCAGCTAAACTAGCGAAAAATGATTCAACTAGTTATGTTCTGGTAGCCCTTGCAAAAGCAAGGAGATATTTTTTAATAGGGGGATGGGTAATAGGCGATGTTAATGTTTAGAGACTGCCCTTCTAAAAAATTGTTGTATAAATTACAACGAAGACGAGGTGTCAGCCACAACTTGGGGCAGATATGAACAACGAGAATACAATCGGTATCCATAGAATAGTTACTTGTACTGGTTTGCATTGCTCGAAAATTCATTGGTGTGGAAATTCTCATATCATGAAAAACCCCGGAATAGTAAAGAGATCCGGGCCAAAACATTTAAAGCGAAATTCCGCCACTCAATTGGAATTCAGAGATGGTTAATGCAACTAGTGGAAAATGGAGAAGAAGAACACACCTGTGTCAAGAATGGATTTGCCAAATAACAAAACACCATTACGATTCCAAGTCACTATCAACCCCGAAAGATTTAACATTTGATAGATATGAATGTACATAAGCTAAAAACAGATCTTCAAAACGCATCAAATGTTCTTGTACTTGCACCTCTAACACCAGACGGTAATCAGGCACATCTGGAACTTTTAACTTCTACACCAGAAGAAAATACAGCAATTTCTGCAGTTACATACACACAGCCACCAGATCAGTGGTTCGTCGATTGGGAGCAAACTGTTGGTTCCCTTTCGCCCGTGACCCAATTTATCTACGCGAACGGGATGGCTCAATCTGAAACATATAATGAACAAATACCGGATGACGTGAATATAGTAATCGCTGATCCAACGGATCCGATGGAAATCATCGTTCCATTAAGCAACCATTTGAAAACATGGACGGAAGACGACAAACAACCAATTGTATCGGTACAAACGCTAACCGTTCTCCTAGAATACGTTGACTTCGACACCACGTTTCGATATCTTCACATCCTCACACACCGAATTCAAGCTGCAGGGGCAGTCGGCTATTTCCAGATAGATCCAGATATTCATGACCCGGAGACGATCAATACGTTAAAAACGCTGTTCGATACTGTGGTCGAAATTTCTGAAAGCGGTGCCGAGTGGACAACGACATCCGCATCTTCACGTTCTGAAACAACCACCACCGACCAACCAGTCGAAAATGATACCGAGGCAAAATCATCGTCAGATGGTTTGCAATCGTCGATACGAACCATGCTGTCTGGATTGTTTAGTCGCAATAAGGATGACATAGCCGTTGAGCAGGAAGCAGAACTAAAACCAAATGTCTCGGATGAAACCACTAAAACGGAATCACAAGAACCCGTTGGAGAATTGGTGGATGAAGAGATGCTAACAGATGAAGAACGAATACGTTCTATCCTTATTGAGTATGGGGGGCGAATGAAGCAAGTAGATATTACCGCAGAAACATCCTGGTCAAAATCAACGGTAAGCCGTAAACTTTCAAAAATGGAGGAAAATAATGAAATTAAACGGGTTCAAGTTGGTCGTGGAAATCTTGTTTTCCTCAATGGTTCTGAGCCGGAAGCGTCAAAATCTCCTTTTGAAGTTTGAGGTGAACTATCTGCCCTCCCGCGTTCGGGCTTACTCAATCCTCACGTATTGCGGATGGAGCGTCCTGGTTCTGTATCGGAACTTGCACCGGAGGGCACAGCGGTTCCAGATTCCGCAGGCGATTTTCTTGACGAGTGGTTCGGAGTGTTCCACTCCTACCGGATGGACACTCACCCACCACGACCGGTGCACGCTTCTTCTCACGTTTGAACACCGATCCCAGTGTAGTGAGTGTCTTTCTACAACATTTGACATGGGAGTACACGGCTATGGCGCGCGGTGACAGCGACCAAAGACGGCGTTGACGAGACGCTTCGCATCTCGTTCGCGCACAAGAGCTCCGTTCTTGTGAACGCTGTCTCCGTAGTACTCCGTTCGCTCCGCTCACTCCCTGGAGGAAGGGGGATTAGCGCCTGCAATTCAGCTAAAATCAGTTCACCATCTGTGATCAACCTGAGAATAAGAGGGAGTAGTAAGTCATGAGCGCTACTTTCCCTCGTTGCCGGATATTACTCTGCCTCCGTGCTAGGCATTAGTATGTATGTGACTACTCATGATTATTATAGGGATGTTAACGTCTTGTCGGTACTTCTGCTAGTATGACTTGAATAATTGTTCTTTGCTGTGAACTAACCTGCCCTATTCACTTCGCGCGTTAAGGACGAGGTAGTTCACACTTGTATCCAAGCATCTGTAGAAACGTCCGCTACGCGGCGGCTGCTCACTTGTGTGAATTTGAATTGAAGTGCATCGTCCGGCGACGATCTAGTCTTCAACGGCGACGAAGTTGTACTCGGTGGCATATTCGTTCGACAACTTGTGCAAAAAATCCCGGTACTATTTCTATACGATATATAAATACTAAGGAAGTTCAAAATAAGTCACAATCTAATTGCGAATCAAAACTTGCTATAGGTTTTAGTGTATTAAACTGGACTCCGTTAACACAAAATTCGTCCTTTATGTAATCACTAAGCATTCCATAATCTCTCGCAACAGTTTGCAACAAAATAGGAAAGTTTTATTGGTTTAATACTCTTTATATCAATAATCCATTCGTCATGAGTGCTACAAACGTCTCTACGGAAAATACAGAACAGGACAGCGTTAATACTGCGAATAGTACTATTGAATTATCCAGAGATAAAATATTCCATATTCTTCAAACACCACGTCGGCGCTATATTCTCCGCTATCTCCAAGACCACGAAGGGTCTATTCAAATGCGTGATGTTGCAGAGCAGGTGGCTGCATGGGAAAATAACACTTCAGTACAAGCCCTTTCGTCGAAAGAGCGTCAGCGTGTATATATTCCATTGTACCAGACCCACCTGCCAAAGCTTGATGAGGAAGGTATCATTGAGTATAATCAGAGTCGTGGAACGGTCAAACGAACCGAGGTAGCGAACCAATTTGATGAATATCTTATTAGTAGTGAGATAAAAGATGCAGATGATGAAATAGATAGACCAATTTCCTGGAAGTCGTACTATTTTGGGGTTTCACTACTCAGTACATTTTTACTTGCTGCTTCTTTTGTCGGCATACCCTTGTTTGCTACTCTCTCCCCTGTCGTCCTTGGTGGAAGCATCGTTACTATGTATTCGGCTGTAACATTTGCACAACTTATCGCCGAGAGAAGCAAGAGGTAACGCAGCTTGTCCCGCATAGCGGTTATTCTAGATTAATGCTCATACTTTAGCCGTTACTTAATATCTGGAGTGATTTCTATCTCCGGATTAGCCATTTTTTCTGTAATCTCGTTTGTGAGTATGAAAACCGAATCCCTATGAGCAGTTTTTGAACGGTGTATAGATGTTGGGTAAACCCCAGCATCTTCGTAGTTTTGAAGTTTGATTGTTTCATCGTTCCAAGCTTCATACTGGTCTTTTACTTCTATGAGCAGGCTATGAAGGTGGATCAATTCTTGCTTTTTCATATCATCGTTGAATAAGTGGCTTGGCCTTAATATCAGCTTGGGCCGTGTAGTAGACATATTTTATACCCATTTTAGAAAATCAAGAACCAAAAGAATTGACGTACTATTGTTTTGAGCTGTCTATTATCAATTAAACATCATTCTTGAATCCGGTTTACAGTCGAATTAGGTGCATTATCATGCTATTAACTAATACAGTGTAAACATAACACAGTGATGACCATGTACGATTTGACTGGTTTCCAACGAGACCTGCTGTATGTCATCAACGGCTTGTCTGAACCACACGGACTTGCCATTAAAGAAGAACTGGAAGACTATTACGAAAAAGATATTCATCATGGGCGACTCTATCCGAACCTGGATACTCTAGTCGATAAAGGACTAGTCGAAAAAGGTCAGGTCGACCGTCGGACAAACTACTATACCCTAACTCGGCGCGGTCAGCGGGAAATCGAAGCGCGCAGCGAATGGGAAGCACAGTACGTTGACGACAAAGAAGCGGTCGAGGCTTCGGACTGACCCCGTACTCAGGACGAAGGAATTTATTTCTGGATTGTAGACGCTAAACCCCATCCTTTAAGGCGGGAGTAGCCACTTTGAGCATGCGAGTCATTCACACGGATCATCCGGGGGTTTAAATGTTTGCTGTGAGTATAGAAGAACGATGAAACGGTCCACTCGCCAACGGGAGCGCCGCGCGCAGCAAACCGAAACCGAAGAGGAGGGAGTCAAGAGCTGTCCCGAATGCGGGTCGGAAAACCTCGTTAATAGTGCAGATCAGTCCGAAATTGTTTGTGATGACTGTGGACTGGTCGTCGAAGAAGACCATGTCGACCGCGGGCCAGAGTGGCGCGCGTTCAACCACAGCGAGCGACAGAGTAAATCTCGCGTGGGCGCACCGACCACGCAGACGATGCACGACAAAGGACTGACCACGACTATCGACTGGAAAAACCAAGACGCATATGGTCGGTCATTGTCGTCAGAAAAGCGCAGTCAGATGCATCGTCTGCGAAAATGGCAAGAGCGCATTCGAACGAAAGACGCAGGTGAGCGAAATCTTCAGTTCGCACTCTCTGAAATCGATCGAATGGCTTCCGCACTTGGTGTTCCCCGATCGGTACGTGAAGTTGCCTCAGTTATTTATCGGCGAGCACTCTCCGAGGATCTCATCCGCGGACGCTCTATTGAGGGCGTTGCAACGAGTACACTGTACGCTGCCTGTCGCCAGGAAGGGATCCCACGAAGTCTCGAAGAGGTCGCAGACGTCTCTCGAGTAAATCAAAAGGAGATTGGGCGGACATACCGCTACATCTCACAAGAACTTGGACTGGAGATGAAGCCAGTCGATCCCAAACAGTATGTTCCTCGATTCTGCTCGGATCTTAATGTCACAGAAGAAGTTCAATCGAAAGCAAACGAAATCATCGATACGACTGCAGAGCAGGGACTGCTCTCGGGTAAGTCACCAACCGGTTATGCTGCCGCTGCCATTTATGCTGCCTCGCTGTTGTGCAACGAGAAGAAAACTCAACGCGAGGTTGCTGACGTCGCACAGGTGACTGAAGTTACCATTCGCAATCGGTATCAAGAGCAGATCGAGGCGCTTGGAATCCACTGAGAATTTAAGCATCGTCTTGTTCAATCGTTTCTCTGCAAGCTGGTTACAATCCAATTTTAACGTTAGCTGAACTGCAGGCGGGTAAGCCCCCTTCCGCAACGAGTGAAGTGAGTAAGAGGGATACCCCTGCCGTCTTTGTTGTACTTACACGGACAATAACTTGATATGCTATCCCACGAACGCAGGTCGTGTGAGCAATAATAGGTGGAATTGAAACCCGCAACGCCACCCACGCACTGCGCAGTGCAGAACCATCGGTATGGGACGGGCTGAATCCACGTCTTCGAAGACTGGGACCGCTGTGGATTCCCAGTGAATCTGTACGCCGCGTCGGTGAACAAGAAAGCCTCCACCGCAAGAAGTATGAGCTGGTTGATATCCCCTGCCCTCAAGGGCGAGGCTTTCTCGCCTGCAATTCACGTAACCCCGCACGCGGTAGGTGGGAGTAGTTCACATCCACTGAGCAATCAAAACCAATTCCATTATTAAAATTACAAATACCGGGGGTTGTGGCACCATTCTCTGCGATAAGATAATAGTAGATATATAATATTCGCAACAGAGGACATAAATATTGTCCTAAGTAGGAAGTTTTATATCCTTTGTCAAATAATATCATGACTAGATTCCATGTCAAAGGCAAAAACAGTAACCGACACATCCACGGAGCGCGATTTGACTGCATTCCAACAGAACGTTCTACTCGTTCTGGCTGAGGAGTCTCGATACGGTCTTGCAATCAAACGTGAGCTAGAAAGTTTCTATGATGAGGAAGTAAATCACGGCCGTTTATACCCCAACCTTGATACGCTTATCGAGCTTGGATTAGCGGAAAAAAGTGAACTTGACAAGCGAACAAATGAGTATTCCATTACCGAAGATGGAATTGCTGCCCTGCTTGACTTGTTCGAATGGCGGTTCCAGAAGTTCATAACGGATGATGAGCGCGCAGAGCAAATTCAGAAGCTATTCGAAGCGCAGCACTGACCTCTTTCACGATTAAGTCGTGAGGTTCTTCCTAAGGGTAGCCCCCAGAATTTTGTGAACTCTCAGGGTCAACGATCCGGTTCTTGACCGCGTTAATATCTCAATCCAGCTCTACCGGTCGTGTGGGGATCCTCGTCATCTACGGTGGGTAGATATTAAGTTACTACTCGATTTTAAAAAGAAGATCTCTAATTTCCTCACCATCCATTCCATCGAGTGCATCGAGTCCAGCTTGTACGACTAATGGATAGAAATGTCTATTTTTCTCCAACTCATCCCCAAATGAGCGTTCATACTCCAAATTGAGCTCTTTATACCGAAAATCCAGCTCCGATCGCTGATTTTCTGGGAGATACATATATGTCCCAACCTGTGTATCTTTCACGCTCATTGGTTTGGACGGTTTAGACGAATTTGATGGTTCGTCTGTTTCGGACGTCTCTACATGTTCATCAGAAGTAGCTGATTCTATTCCTGTATCTGATGTTGATTGTTGTTCACTGTCTGTGGAATTCGACAATTCAGATTCAGTATTGCGTTCAGATTGTTGATCACGTTGCTTGCGACGTCGTCGACGAAGACGGTCAGCTCTGCTTTCGTCGCTCATGCTGTCACCTCAACAAGTCCGAAACGTCGTTCTAAGTCTTCGGCGATAGCAAGGAATTCCGCGCTCATGTCGCATTCTTCTTCGAATTCAAAGACTGAACAACCAGCAGAAAACGCTCGTTGGAGTGTAACGCGCTTTCGGATTTCCCATACTGGGATGTCGGAAAATGCCTCCTCAAACCATGCGAGCATCGATTTTGCCTCATTTGTTGTTTCGATGCGGTTAGCTACGACACCAAGATCACGAATGTGCGTATCATACTCTGCTTCTAATACTTCTATTTGATCGAACAGGATTTCGAGCGCGCGTTTGCTTGTCGATTCGGCCAAGGCAGGAATAAGAACATTTCCAGCAGTTAACAGTGCGTTGTCAGTAAGATTACCGAGATAGGGGGGACAGTCAATAATAATGACGTCATATTCAGCGTTGAGACTATCAATAACTTGTTCCAAACGTTCCCGGCCTCGCATAGCCATTGTGAGCTCGGGCTCAATGCTAGTCATATCAATATTACTCGGGAGAACGTCCATTTCTGAGTGAGACACGATGAGTGAATCGATATCTTCACGTGCCTTGTGGTCAGTCAGTGCATCAAATAGAGTCGGTGGTTGAGCTTCGTATTCCTCTTCTAATCCTAATCCTTCGGTGGCGTTTCCTTGTGGATCAAGGTCAATAAAGAGCACATTATGCTCCAAGCGGTTCAACGCTCCCGCGATGTTAATTGCAACAGTAGTCTTTCCAACCCCTCCTTTTTGATTTGAGATGGCGATTTTAGCCGTATCGGGCATACGAATCATCAAAACCGTCCAAATTATATAAAACTGCGTCAGACATTCGGAAATAACTGCAGATGTATTGATAGAGGCGCTAAAACGCTGGTTTACAGATGAAGCAAAATTAGTTTGTACATCAAAACCGAAGTCACTGCCCTATATTTTGATAGCAAAACTAGTATGGATCGTTTTGCTAGCCAAAATAAAATACGTCTCTATCACACGGAACGCGTCCGTCGATCCAATGCTGCGACAAGCGTTCCAGTAGCAATCATCAGCACACCAAGTGCAAAGAGTACAAAGGGTGGATTGAAATCAGGAAAAGAGATACTGAATAGTAACAGAGCCCCTACTACTATTAGGACTAGACCTCCCCAGAACCGTCTCGATTGGCCAAACATCCATTGAATTACATCATCTATTGGTATAAATTGACCGGGAAATATCAACCATATGAAAACCAATTGTTGATTGATATCGTTATCTTACCGAGTTGACTCCTCCCGTACCCATAATTGCGGGAATTTAACCAGAGGATTTCAGGCCATCCGAGACGACCTGACGGTTTCAAGACGCCTACTCCTCATATGTATCTTGCTGGGTGTCAGCGTCGACTTAGATATTTTGTGACATCCTCGCTCGCGCCCTAAAGGACGGGGCTTCCTACAAGGGAGGCCTCGCGTTGGAGGCTTCAGGACGGAAACGCCGCAAGCGTTGTCTATCCGGATTTCGGACTCGGCGTGCGGTGCCCTGTGGCGCTGCCACAAGCACTCCCATCCAGTGGCGTTCATCGTCCGTCGATTTCAACGCCAGACTCTCATCCCACGGGTTGAGGCGGCCAGCAATGTTCGCCGCCGCGTTGATGTCCGCTTGATACTCCGAAACCCAACACTCACCGTTCGTACACTGGAACGTTGCTTGCGACAACCGCGAACCAAGGTGGCCGCACTCGTGGCACGTCTGGCTGGTGTACGCCGGGTTCACGAACCGCACCGAAATGTCCGCTTCGAGGGCTTTGTCTTCGATACGTCCGGTGAGACGTGCAAATGCCCAGTTGTGCAACCGGCGGTTCATCCACTTGCCGTAATCCAGATACTCACGGATGTACGAAAGATCTTCGAGGACAATAACCGGATTTTCGAACTTCCGGGTGTACTCGACGGCCTGCCGAGACGCTTTCTCGACAATATCTGTGAGCGCGTTCTGGTAGTGGTCGAATCGATCGTCAATTCGCCAGTCGGCGTCACGTTGTTGAAGACGTCGAAGGGTTGTGAACATCTCCTTGCGGAGGTGTCGTGCCTGCCCGCAGTTGAACAGCATTGGTTGGGTTGGAGTATCGTCCTAGCAGGCACAGCTCGTCAGGAGTTTGGATTCACCGATGTCGAATCCAATCGGCGTTGGGTTATCCGGTTCGTCTGGTTCCGCGACCGCGTACTCGATGGTGACGTGCAGAACCCAGCTCGTGCGGTGTTCTTGCAGTCGGAACTCTCCAACTGTTACATCGTCGTTGAGCAGGTCCGTCCACAACTCGCGTTGGGCGGGGTTGATACGGAGCGGAATCCAGAAGGCGTTGTTACATTCAGCCTGTGGAACGCGCCAGCAGAACTTGTGCGTTCGGTCCTCGGAGTGGTCGAGCTTCCATCCACGGTTCGTGAACCGAACATGGTGGTTGTTTTCGAGTTCCGATGCGTTGAACGTCCGACGAAGTTGCGGGACGTATTTCTTGAGCGCGTCTTTTGCGTAGGACGTGAGTGTGTACGGTGTGACGATATCGTTGACTGCCGTTTGCGTATCCGCGCCACTTTCGAAGGAATCCGCGAGGGCACGACGGTACGTCGCCACGGTACGCTGAAGCCGGTGTTCTTTGTGTGCTGTGGGTGGCGCGAGTGAGGCTTGGAGCGTTTTCGTGGCGGTAGTTTCGGCGGTCATTCGACAGTGCAAGATACAATCCGAAGATACATAAGAGTATAAAATATATACCCAATGTATGACCAAAAGCATCCATATCAGAATAGACGAAGACCAGTACGACGAACTAAGCGACTTCAAAGACCGAAGAGGATACACATGGAAAGGATTACTGCTCGAAGGCTACCGCGCCCTCGACACCGACGATACGACCGAGTAGGACAGACCGCCGAGTGAAACGCGTGTAAGCTGCCCAGCTAACCGAACGCAACTCCTCTCCGCCGAAAACGGCGGAATTTCCTTGCTACCACACAGATGAACAGTGAATACGTCCCGTCTTGCGAACACACCAAGCAACTGAATGAATAATAAAGATATTTTATTGATTATGGTATGATATAGTAGTAAATCGGTTATCGCTCTAATTGGTGTTTCGTGTGGCAATGGGACTCAAAGTAATACTATAGGGCTTCGGTCAGTAGTTGACTTCGCGATGAAAAAACAAGAGCTCATTCACTTGCACGGACTGCTTTCAGAAGTACGAGACCGATTCGAAAGACAAACTGATTCTCCACTTGATTTTTCAAACTATACTAACCAAACTACACGACCTACCTCTATTCACCACTCGAAAAACGACCACCGCGAAGCAGTACTTACCTTAGCTAACGGTCTCACTACTCAAATGATGGATACTGAGTCAGAGACTGTCGTTCCTCACGCTGACTGAATCTTTAGAATTAGAACTCACATCCATAATAACCACAAGCGTTGGTACCCGTAGAGATCTAGACTGTTGACTTGAATGTAGGTGCTAAAATATCGCCTTTTAGCGCGGGGTATAGTTTCGTCTTAATCCATTCAAACGCGCTTTTCGATAGTCTCTGGTACTTTCCCGTGTACAATCCTCACGCTTTAGCGTGCAGAGAATGTCATAATGAGAAACCGCGATGTTTCTGTTTTAAGATCTGCACGACACTTCATCACGCGTTGTCATTATTTTCGCAGTTGCTTAATTCATACTTTCTGTGAGAGTTTCCGTTGCTCCCGTTCCAAGCGTTGCGTTAATCGTTTACAAAAAAGGCCCTAGCGCCTGTATTCAGCTAAACAAGTTAGGCCATCGGAAGAATAGTCGAAAAGACGAGTGTACTCAGCAAACCGATGATACCGATTAATATTGTTGCAACAGTCCATGTTTTAAGCGTCTCAGCTTGTGTCAGTCCTCCAATCTCCTTGACAATCCAAAATCCGCTGTCGTTGTACCACGAACAGAATGTCGCACCTGCACCAATTACCATGACAAGATAAGCTGGGTTAACTACGAGTTCACCTGTGAACGGTGCCATGATCCCTGCTGTCGTGACAATCGCTACAGTTGCTGATCCTTGAACAACGCGTACTCCAGCAGCAATTACCCACGCGGTTACAAGGAGACCTAGCCCAATATTTTCCAATCCTCCTGCAATGTAATCACCGACACCCGCTTCAGCGAGCATCGCACCGAATGCGCCGCCAGCAGCGGTGATCGCGGCAATATTACCGCCACTCTGGAGTGCGTCTGTGAGTTTATCGGAAAATACCTCACCAGAGAGCTGGCTCATGCGGTAGAATGTGTATGCTGCTGCCAATGCAGCTACTGTCAGCGCCAAATTCGGATCGCCGAAGAATCCAGTAATGGAAGCAACTGTGGAGTTCTCACCCATGAACGTCTCAACGAATGTATGCGTGCCTACAAGTAGAACTGCTAATAGAATCGGGAGAAGAGACTCGAACAGTCCCGGTAGGGCGCTGATAGGCGTATTAACCTTTTCTTCGACTTCTTCGACTGTGGTTCCCATTGCATCGCGCAGTGGGATGGTGATTCGACGATTTATCCAATAACCATATCCAAGACCTGCGACAATTGCCGTTGGAATTCCAATAAGCAACCCAATCATGATCGTGGTGCCGAGATTGGCATCAAGTTCATTTGCTGCAAGTAGTGGTCCAGGCGTTGGCGGGACGAATCCGTGAGTGACTGCTCCAGCAGCACCTACAGCGACAATAAAAAGTGCATAATTACTACCTGTTCGAGAGCGAGCTGCTCGAGCAAGGGGAGCAAGCAAGTAAAAGACGTTGTCGAAGAAGACCGGAATTGCGATCACAAAGCTACTTCCAAACAATGAGATCTCTGTGTGATCTTGGCCGACAACCGCAGTAAATCCACGCACAATTCGATCTGCAGCCCCACTTTCGATCATTGACTTTCCAATAACCGCTGCCATCAGAATTGGTATCCCAATTCCTGCCATTCCTTCGCCAAATGCGGTGGCAAATTGCCCAGGGACCTCTGCAAACGCAATCGCAGGCGTAACAATCCCTACAATTATCCCTGCAAGAACGAGTGCAATGAACGGTGGTAAGTCCAGTACGATTAGGAAGAGTACAATTGCTACAATTCCTACTATGAGCGAAATCAAAGGTGTTTGTCCGCCTAGCTGCAGTGGTAATAATTCGATAACCATTACCACACTTCTTTTGAGAATGGCTATTTAATTCTTTTTATTAGAAAAGTAGTATATAATACGAAGGAGTTGAATAATTAAAGTATTAATTGCGGCTAGTTTAGCTTTACAATCTTGTATTAGCTGAATACAGGCGCTAAGCCCCCTTTCTCAGCAAGTGCCGAATGGCGCGAGCAGAGAGGGATACAGCGTTCACAATTCAATTCTGATTTTGGTTCGTCGAACCGAACCGATCGGGCATCGAACAAGCACCTGACCTCGTCCTTGAAGATCGTATCTTACCGGAGCTTGACCGGTTCGTTGCGACGACGTTTGAAGACGTGTGTCGGGAAGCACTCTGGAAACTTACTCGCAAGGATCAGTTGAGTGGCTCGTACGGCGCAGCCGGTCGATGGTGGTATGGTGAGCAGGAAATCGATCTCGTCGCGCTCGACGATCGGAGGCTGTCGGTGCTGTTCGGCGAGTGCAAGTGGACGACCACGCCAGTTGGGATGAGTCTTGCCGACGACCTCCGGGAGAAAACGAGCAACGTCCGATGGAAAACAGGCGAGCGGGACGAGGAGTTCGTGTTGTTTTCGAGAACTGGCTTTGAGGACGGACTCGCCGACTCGGAAGCCGGTAGTCGTTGTTCGATTTGGAATCAATGTCGGCGGTGTTCAGCAACGAGTGACATCCTCCCCGGCGTTTACGCCGGGGCTTCCCTTCCAAGGGGATTCCGGCCTGCTACCGTAGGTTTCAATCCGAATACGCCGAAAGCGTCATCTGTGCGGGTTTCGAACTCGTCTTCCGGTGGACTGTGGCGGTGTCACGACCGCTCCCATCCCGAGGCATGTCATTGCGTTCCGGTTTCCAAGGAACGCTCTCACCCCACGGGTCTACGCGACCGGCGATATTCGCCGCCGCGTTGATATCTCCTTGATATTCCGATACCCAGCATTCATCGTTCGTACATCGAAACTCCGCTTGCACGCTTCGCCGTCCGATGTGTCCGCATTCGTGGCACGTCTTCGAGGTATATGCCGCGTGAACGTACTCAACGCGAACCCCTTCCTCGGCCGCTTTGTCTTCGATTCTCCCCTGAAGCCGGGCGAACGCCCATGCGTGCAATCGGCGATTCATGAATTTACTGTAGTCCAATCGCTCGCGGATGAACGACAAGTCCTCCATGACGATGACAGGATTGGAGAACTGCTTGGCGTACTTGACTGCACTCCGAGTTGCCTGTTCAACGATATCCGTAAGCGCGTTCTGGTAGTGGTCGAAGCGTTCATCCACTCGCCATTCGGACGCACCACGTTGTTGAAGCCGTTTTAGCGTCGTGAACATCTCCTTGCGAAGGTGCCGGGCTTGATTACCGCTGATGAGTATCGGGTTCATCGGTGTGTTGCGCTTAAGGGCACAGCCCGTAATCAACGCAGATTCGCCGATATCGAAACCGATGTACGTTTCGTCACCATCCGTATCAGGTTCGTCTACCTCGTACTCGACGGCGATGTGGAACACCCAACTCCGCCTGTTCTGTTGGAGCTGTATTTCGCCTGCTTTAGCGTCACCTTCGAGAAGGTCGTCCCAAAGCGTTTGTTGCTCCGGATTCAACCGAAGCGGTATCCAGAAATTTGTCCCGTAGCCGGGAAGTGGAACGTTCCAACAAATCTCGTAGTGCCGAGATCCGTCACGGT
This sequence comes from Haladaptatus pallidirubidus, assembly GCF_020700235.1. GTDB lineage: Archaea > Halobacteriota > Halobacteria > Halobacteriales > Haladaptataceae > Haladaptatus > Haladaptatus pallidirubidus. The sequence goes on from NZ_CP085303.1 coordinate 223,698, forward strand.
CAAACTTCGCCGCTTGATTCGTGAGCCGAAGCGGATGCTCGTCGTCAATCTCACGAGCGTTGTACGTCTTCCGAAGTTTCGGGACGTAGCTACACAGCGCGGCTTTCGCCTGATACGGGAGGTCGTAGGGCGTCACAACATCACTGACGCCGCCCATCGTATCTGCGCCGGAATCGAACGCTTCGCCCAATGCTTCTTGATAGGTGGAGAGAAGGCGACAAAGACGCACCGCTTTGCCCTGTGTTGGTGGGGCAAGGGTGGCTTCGAGCGTCTTCGTCACTGTCTCCACCATGTGTATTGATACACTTACGCCACACGTATACATTGTGGTGTTGTAGGAGTGCGTGATGCAACGGAAGCAGATAACGATTCGAGAAGATCAAGAAGAGTGGATTAATGAAAACCACATCAATCTTTCAAGCCTTGTCCGAGGCTGTATTGACGAACGTATGGAATCCAGTTCTGCCGATTAACGGTGGACTGTATAGTGGAGCTTACGTGATTCACGCCCGCCGTAAACAGCGGGATTCTCTCTCTGCTTAAAGATAGTTTCTGTCGAGTGAACGCAACTGCGGGTGCAAACTCTGGGGCTTGAATATCGTCAGCATTGCTCAGCAACCTAATCGCCAACTACTTTTTGATTTAATTCAGGGTATTTTATCCACTACATCTTGTAGCTCATCAGCATCAATCCACTCATGGCAGCGGTTGCCAGTCAAGAATAGCTTGACGTGTGAAGCAGCCATCCCATTATCATACTTCTCTCGTTCTGTTTTTTCGTTTGCATACTGTCGTTTCAATATCCATACTTTCTTCCGGTAGGACGGCGCGAATAGTAGCCCCAACTCCCAGACGTAACCGCCGTCAAAATCTTCGAGCACGCCGACGATATGCGTTGCCCTTCCACAAAGAATATCGAAGACGCGCGTCCAGAGACGGATTTCCTCGGGTGTGAGACCGAAGTCCTCGAGCCGCATAGCAATCGACGATGGGTTTGTCCGTGCATTAAGGATGTCATAGACGGTTCTTCGCCGAGTTGCGGCCCCTGTTTCACCACCTGCGCCTGCGATGAGATATCGACGAGTGTGACCCTTGATACGATTCATTCGCTCGCCATTCACTAGGTCTTTGATCCGCTGATGTTCGCTCGGACTGAGCTTGATACTCTCTATTTCGGATATGATTTCATTTTCTTCGGGGAACTCAGAGACCTCTATCGCCCCGGCCTTGAGCTTATTTTCACCAGAATCCATTATACATCCTTTGGAGCGCCAGCACTATTAATTGTGGGTTCTTCGTTGGACTAGTTGCGACACTATTTTCGATACTATTCTCATTTGAGCACAAGTGTTTATTATGTTGGCTCCCGAAGAGAGACATATGAAGCCCAAAACAGAGGTAGCCAACTCTTCCCACGACGCCCAGAGCGCTACTAATAACCAGTTCGATTCGTGGCGGGCACTTCAGAAAGCGACCGATAAGAAGCGGGCCGACATCCTCTCGGACATCATCGGTCATCCAAAGGGAATGCCCAGCGTCGAAGAGTTAGATTATATGAATCCTTCACTCAGCGATGACGCTATTCGCCGACATCTCCACACATTAGAGAATGTTAGCGTCATCCGAGAGCATGAATTTGAGCCGGGTGAGCGACTTCGAGATTTCCCTTATAAGTTCTACAGTCTTACTGAGGAAGCCCGTGAATTGTTCGACCGCAACGGACTATTCCCGGAGGAAGCATGGCAACGGCAATACCGATCTGTCGAGAAAACGTCTCGGATCCAAGAGATTGAGGATATGCCTCGTCCTACCGCCTAATGCAGTATTCACTCTTCAACCCGACTCTTCGCTAGATCGAGATATAGGCTGTGAGATACGCGAGAACGCGTTTTTAGATCTCCAAACATATCTTGGGTTTCGCGAGAATTTGGCAGCAACCAAGGGCGTATGGAGTTTCACGCTCGAATTGCAACGATATCGAACGCCGCTCAGACACACTCACCGAACACACCTTCGGAACCTCCCTATCGACAAAATCCGTGAAATGTACCGCGAGGTGGTTGACCCGTTGTTATCACCGGATCTCTTGAGAGTCAGTGACGGAGCTGTCACCTGCTGTATCAAATGTTAGCTGAGATATAAGCGGCCTCATCACAATAGGGATACCATAATGCCACCGACCACTGCAGGTCTTCATCATGTGACCGCGATCGCTGGCAATCCCCAGCGTAATGCCGAGTTCTACGTGGACACGCTTGGACTGCGCTTCGTCAAACAAACCGTCAATCACGACGACAAGTACACATACCACTTCTACTTCGGTGACGCTGAGGGGACCCCAGGGACGAACATCACATTCTTCCCGTGGGGTGATCAGGGGCGTTCAGGGCGGTTCGGCGAAGGACAAACGAAAGTTACGACGTATTTCGTTCCACCGGAGTCACTCGACTACTGGATTGACCGGCTCGAATCCAACGATATCGAGGTAACTGGCCCTATTGAGCGATTCGGTGAGACCGTCATCGAGTTTGATGATCCGGACGGAATCACGCTTGCGCTCGCTGCGTCCGCCGGCACTCCTAATGGCCATCCGTGGGACCCGAGTCCCGTTCCGGCCGAACACCAATTACGGGGCTTCCACAGCGTTTCCCTCGCAGTCAGCGAAATCGAGCCGACCGCCGATGTGTTGACCGAAGGGCTCGGCTACGAGTTCGAAACTGCGGAAGACGGATGGCACCGTTACCGATCCGCTGCTGGTGGACCGGGTTCAATCGTCGATCTCGTTGAAACGAATCGGCCGCGTGGCCAGATGGGTACTGGTACTGTCCACCACGTCGCCTACAAGTCCCAAGACACTGCCGAACAAGAACAGTGGCGTGAACATCTATCTGACAGAGGCCTGCACGTCACTGAAATCATCGACCGGAAGTACTTCAAATCGATTTACTTCCGTGAGCCAGGGGGTGTTCTGTTCGAAATCGCGACGATGGGTCCTGGATTCACGGTTGATCAGAATGAGGATGAACTCGGAACGGAGCTTGTGCTTCCGGAGTGGCTAGAGAATGAACGTAAAGAGATCGAGTCCCGCCTTCCGTCGTTCGAGAGCCCGTCTGTTGAACCAGATCCTGACGTGCAATAAGCGGAATCATCCTTCAGGGCGGGTCTAAGTGATAGATACAGATACGATATCGTATGATTTAGGCTGGTTGGTATCGTATGTAAATCTAATTTAACACCTACAAGTGCCCCTACTGGTGTGGTTCTCACCAACGTGGCTTCGACGGTGAGTATGGCTGATGGCCACGCCAGTATGCCACAAGCGAGCGATTTCATATGAACTGGCCTCGCCACGCGTTCATCGCCTCGACGTGGAGCATACGAACCCCACATTACCGCCAGGAGTGTCGAACCGCCCGACACCCATTGAGGGAATCCTCGCGCTTTAGCGCGGGGACGATATCAAAGCCCACGCTCATAGACTGGCGGAGTTTCATTGCCTACACTGGCTGCTGTGATTGCTGCTTCACCGACAAACAAGAGGCCACCAACAATAGGCAAGAAGATGGGGAGAATCGAATTATATTGTGCTGCAATCGACGGTGGAGTCACTATTGCAATGAGGTAAGCGATACCCCAGTATGCTCCATCAGCACCACCTGACCCAATCAGTGCATCTCGAAGCATGATTGCAAATACGGTACCACCCAATACGCCGCTTATTGCACCGTGTTGGGCTCGTACCCGTCGTGTTTCCTCCAGTTGTTTTCCGACAATAAATCCCCCGATGAGGCCAGTGCATAAGAGAAGAATCGCGCTTGCCCACCGCGATGCTGCTGTAATTGGTGCAATGCTTGCAGCAATCGCAATAGCAGCCTGAACGATTGCACCGAGGGCAATTGATTTCCAGTCCATAATTGCTTTTGCTTGTACCTGCACAGCGATGGGGGAAATGCTTTAGGTCTAAGGTCAAAGGAACTCGTAATGCAACGGCGCGCAGTCATCCAACTCCTCGGCTCGGGTGTAATCGCAGGCAGTACGGTCCTTTCTGGATGTGCTCGTCTGAACAAGTCTGATTCGTCAAGTACAGTCCAAATGGTTACAAAGGGTCACCAGTCGTTTTTTGATCCAATTGGACTATTCGTTGAACCTGGCAAAACTATTGAGTTCGTAATGGACAGCGGCAACCATTCTGCGACAGTGTATCACGAACAGTATAGCCTTGCAGAAGAAACACGAATTCCAGCGGATGCAGAACCTTTTGACAGCGGTGTTCTCATTGATCAGGGAGAGACCTTCAAGCACACGTTTGACACAAAAGGAACCTATGATTATTACTGCATTCCACACAAAACAATGGGAATGATTGGTCGCATCGTTGTTGGTGAACCTGGTGGACCAGCCAAGGGAAGTATGCCTCCTGATGGATCACTTCCAGATAGCCAGGTAATCGTTGATAAAGAAATTATAAAATATAAACAATTCAAAAAGAATTAAACTATAAAATACATGATGGTATATATATGACCGTCACTTGACCCACAGCCAGCGTCATTTCACCGAAGACGAGTCTATCTTTAAACAGCGAGAGAATCCCGCCGTTTACAGCGGGCGTGAATCGCGTAAGCTTGGTGACGTAACTGCCGGCAGTTGCATGGCCGAAACCCAAACGCTTAGTACACACCGTGACTGCGTAATACCAAGGGTTACGTCGACTTCCGGCAGTTGCACGGGAGTACGAGACGCGCTGAAACCATCGTCCTGAATATTTCGGGGCGACGGTTCCCACGGGCCGGTTCTGTAACCGGTTGCGGGGTTCGCGTCGTTCGTAAGCACGGTAAACCGACCCACTGGGCGGCTAAGTGTGACCGAACCGCCTTCGACCGTGAGGTTGACGCCGTGGGTGAGAGACAACGGTTGAAAACCGTTGGCGATGACACGCTTGGCGATGGGAGCACCCGTGGCAGTGCCACAGAACGCTTCCGGAAGAGCGGTGGCGTGAAACCCGCGCCTTTGACGCCGGAAGAGACAGTCCTGAAACCTGCTCGGCACCGGGTCGGGTTTCCTCCTGTGTGGGGACGCCCCGTCATTTACGACGGGGAGGATGTCACACTCGCTACAAGCGATCTCTTTTCTTGATTCCAATATTGTCTTGTTATTGATCGACAAACGAGTCCACGCCGAAAGCTCCGTACTCCCAAGCGTATATGTATTCGCAGGGGTACTCTTGTCTATGAGCCAACTCGACGCGGTCATCGAGGACAACCGATTTAATTCTCTTATTTCCTGGCTGATTGTCGCAGTATTGGTGCTTGCCGCCGTGGCGAGCGTCATCAGTGGGGAGCCAATCTGGGCTGTCTTCGTGACTGGTGGTCTCATGATAATTCTCCTTCCAGTCGGCGTGCATCGTGATCCATCAGTGATGCCGCCATGGGAGATCTTAGTGTTCGCTGCACTCCCAATCACGAGTCAATTCTTTAACCTCCCAGATATATTTGCCGACCTTACGACCTACCTCGCAATCCTCGCCATCGGAGTGTTGGTCGTCGTCGAACTCCACGTCTTTTCGTCGGTTAAGATGACACCCCGCTTCGCTGTTGCGTTCATTATCTTCGTCACAATGGCGACAGCTGGCGTGTGGGCTATCCTCCAGTACGCGTCTGATGTTTACTTCAATACGACACTTATCCAGAACAAGACGACACTTATGTGGGACTTGGTCTTCGCGACCGCCATCAGTCTCGTGGCGAGCCCTTTCTTCGCGATATATTTCCGGTGGATCGAGGCTGTGGACGTCCGTGGACTCACAGCGGGTGAGGGGTTATGAGTCTGCATGATCAAGTAAGTGTTGACGATGTCTATCTCCATCTTCTCGTGCGTTTGCTGCAGGTCGCGCTTCTCGGCATTGCCCTTATTGGCCTGATCCGATTCAACTGGGGGCTTGTCATCAATGCCAGCGTGTCTCTCGGTGTGACATTCCTCCCTGGGATTCTCTCCCGGGACTATCGCGTGCCACTGAGCGCTGGGCTGACGCTATGGATCACCACAGCCGTGTTTCTCCATGCAGTGGGGGCGCTCGGCCCGTACCAGTGGTTCGGCTGGTACGATTCGGTGACCCACACTCTCTCGGCAACGATTGTGGCCGGCGCTGGCTACGCGAGTGCACAGGCACTCGCCGAACACGACGATTCACTGGAGATCCCTTCGGAGTTCATGTTCGTCTTCATTCTTGTCTTCGTCCTTGCGTTCGGCGTGCTTTGGGAGATCCTCGAATTTGCTTCCGGCGGCGTGGCGAGTCTCATTGGCGGCGAAGCTGTTCTCGCCCAGTACGGGGTGAGTGATATCGTTCTCGATCTAGCGTTCAATGCTGTCGGTGCTTTGATTGTTGCTACACTGGGAACGGACCATCTTAGAGATGTCGCGCGAGGCATAGCACGAACACTTAGCACGTGAAGTTAAGCCTCACATTGGCTTGCGGCGGTCAAGAAACAGCCACCCTCTCAGAATAAATCTGTCTGAACAATCTCGATGAATCAAGAGTCCGATAACCAGCACATCTTGGAAGAATTGATCACCCGCGAACATTCGTGTCCGGCATGTGGCCACACCGAAGATCGGGACTTGAATGCGGCAAAGAATATCCTCGATAGGGGACTCAACAAACTATCTCTTCATGCAGGGCCGAGACGGTCCGAATCAACGCCTGTGTAGACTGTGCTCCCTGCGTTCGCTCGTCATTCGGGACGGGTGGGTGCAAAGCACGTCGTAGAAGCAGAGCCCCGCGGCTTGACCGCGAGGTGCCTTCACTTTGGAGAAAACGTTATGTATACGATGTACTAAGATGTATACATGCCGTCAATCAGCGCTCGAATCTCCGACGACGACGAAGTAGAACTTGAGGCTGTCATCGAACTCCTTGACGAAGACAAGAGTACGGTTATTCGCAAAGCCCTCTCCGAAGGCCTCGCGTCACTCCGGCGACGCGTCGCCATCGAACGCTACCAGTCGGGAGACATCTCTGTCAATCAGGCTGCCCGCCTCGCTGGCGTGAGCATCGCTGAGTGGCTCGAAATCGCCCGCGAACACAATCTCACCTCACAACTCTCCCCCGATGATCTCGACGCTGACGCGGCTGCCGCTCGCGAGCTATGACCCAAGTTTTCATTGACGCGACGACGCTCATCTCTCTCGGTACCATCGGCGAACTCAATCTCCTTACCACCTTTACCGGCGACCTTGTCATCCTCCCACTCATCCAAGATGAGGTCACGACCGAACCCGTCCAGACGAATCTCACTCGCTTCATCGACGAGTACGAAGTCCGCACGTGCGACCCAGCCATTCGCGACCGAACTCACCAGGCCAAAACTGTTCTTGGAGAGTCAACTGAGAACGGCGATGTCCATCTGATCGCCGCTGTCCTGGCCTACACTGCCAATAACCGATCGATTGGTGTCGTTTCCGATGATCGCCGTGTCCGCACCACTGCTCGGGGATTGGGGGCGACGGTCACCGGAACCATTGGTGTTATTGTACGAACTGTCGATAAGGGTCTTCCCCCCGAGGACGCTCAGGAACTCGTCGATCGCGTTGACTCACATGGCCTCCACATGACTGGAAGCCTCCGTGAGAAAGCATACTCACTTATCGATGACGCCACTGATACGTCACCTGAGTAGCTATATTAAGGACTCTGCCTCAGGCCAAAGTCACCCCCCCCCGGCGTAAACGCTGGGGCTTGTGTGTGGTCGGACCAGGCCAGGGACACAATTTCTCACCGGTGTTCTCGCGTTCTACCCCTGCTACGCACACCCATGTAGGGCTTTGTAAGTAGTCTCAACTTCACGTGCCCATGAATGGCTGAAACTGGTGCTTTCAATGCACGTCCTCCGATCGAATGGGCACGCCGACGTCTTCTTCATCGTTCGTGGCACCTCACCGGAGGTGCTTCAGACCACAGCGGAGCAATTCCTCGCGTCCGGACGGGAGGCCTATGAGAACACGGACGTCGCCCCCGGCGACCTTATCGACACCCTCTTTATGAGGGGGTTTTGGAAATTCGTCGCAGACTCCAAGATGCTCGCGGTGGCGTGGACCGAACTGAACAAGTCCTATCGGAAGGAGAAGTTCGTCGAGGATTCCCAGTACATCGTCCCCGAAATCCGGGCAAGCGACCTGAGGGACAGCTACGTAGGCACCCACGCCCAACTCGTGAGCGACGACGGCCTCGTCGCCGCGAAAATATCACGGCGACCCGTCGCCACGGGTCCGTTACCGCTGATACCCCGCACAGATTTCGGGGGAACGTACATTTAATAGCCTCCACGCGCACCTTCAGTCATCAGCTGTACTCCGTGCACTATGCAGTCGACACGCGACACTATCACGATATCGACGAACCGCCTCAGTACTGCCGGGAATCAGCGGTACGGATACGACCCACACCAGTTTCGCCCTACCGACGATGACCGATGAACGTCCCCCGGACGCGGGCATCGTTACCGACCGCCGGTACGGCGATCTCCCGCTCGCGGACGCCGCGACCGCCGCCGCGATTATCGCGCCGGACGCCACCGTGCTCACCAGCGGGTTCGGGAGCGTTGGCTACCCGAAACTTGTCCCGCTCGCGCTCGCCGAAGACGACCGCGACCTCGAACTTACCCTCGTCAGTAGCGGGAATGTGGGCGAAGAAATCGATGTCGCCCTCGTTGAGTCTGGCGCTGTCGCCCGCCGATTCTCCTACCAGTCCTCCCGGGTCGCCCGCGCGATGACGAACCGCCGCGAGGTCGCGTTCAGTGACCGGAACGCCTCCGCCATCGGTGACGAGGTCCGGTACGGCGCCCTCGTCGATCCGGATGTCGCAGTCGTCGAAGCCGTCGCCGTGGGTGAGGACTGGTTCGTCCCGTCGACGTCGCTCGGGCAGGTTCCGGCGTTCGTCGCCGCCGCTGACGAACTTATCGTCGAACTGAACTATGCCCAACCCCGCGAACTGCAAGCGTTACATGACATTTACCGGCCGGACGCACCGCCGAACCGCGGCGAAATACCGCTTGACGATCCCGGCGACCGTATCGGTAAACCCTACGTCTCCTTTGATCCCAAGAAACTGATCGCTGTCGTCGAGACCGACCGCGCAGATTCGACGTACATGTTCCGCGACCCCACCAGCGACGACCTCGCTATCGCCGAAAATCTCGGCGCATTCCTCGCCGACGAGGTCGGCAGAACGCCTGTCTTCGAGGATGCCGTCCACCTCCAGTTCGGCGTTGGAAGCCTCGGCAACGCACTGATGGGCGAGTTGAAGAAACTCGACTTCGGCGGCCGGGATGTCGTCTATTTTGGCGAACTCATCCAGGACGGTCTGCTCGACATGCTCGATGCCGGCCGTCTCGAGAGCGCGAGCGCCACCTCCTTGGCCCTTACTAGCGACGGTCAAGACCGCCTGTTCGCGGATGTCGAACGGTACGCCGAGGACGTCGTCCTCCGCCCTGCCGATGTCTCCAACCATCCCGGCCTCATCGACCGTTTTGGCGTCGTTGGCGTGAACAGCGCTATCGAGTTCGACCTCTACGGAAACGTCAACTCTACGCACGTCGGCGGGAAACGCATGATTAACGGTGTCGGCGGCTCTGCAGACTTCAATCGGAATTCGCTCGTCTCCGTTTGCGCGCTCCCCGCTCGCCTCACCGGGAGGAACGTCTCACGCGTCGTTCCGATGGCGTTCCACGTCGACCACACCGAACACGATATCGACGTGTTTGTCACCGACCAAGGCGTCGCCGACGTCCGCGGGCTCTCCCCAGTCGAACGCGCCGAACGCATCGTCGAGAACTGCGCCCACCCCGATTATCGGGCGGACCTCCGTGCATACCTTGACGACGTGAAAACACAGGATAGCCACATCCCGCATGACGTAAATCGTGCGGCCGAGTGGCAGCAGTAGCGCACTACTCGCTTCTGTTTGACGCGTGGATAAAATCGGGGCGGTCGGACCGCTACGCGGTCAGGTAGAGGAACAACCAGTAGAGGTAGCCGCCGGTGAGGGCAAGCGCGGTCAAGGCCTCGAGAACGCCGGTGTACCGGTTGCCGTACGTCTGGCGGAACGCCTGGATCGCCTCGATACGTCGCCATACCGGTAGCAGTGATTCGGGAATGAGTTCGCCGAGATCACTGGCGTTCGCCGTCGGGTCGTCCTGATCGTTCGTCGCTCTTCGGTCGTCGTTTCCGCTCATTGTTTCACCTCCGTGAGGAATGGGAGTTCGAGGTCGTGGAACATCACCTTCTCGCCGACGAAGACACCGACGAACACGACGATCCCGGCGGCCTTCACGAGCCACCCCGGATACACCATCACGACTATGCCCAGCACGGTGAGCACGGTGCGTATCAGGATCCGGCGACCGGGTTTCAGTTCGAAGGGGTAGTTCAACCCGTAGATCATCGTGATCGCGCCGAGCAGGACGAGCGTCCCGACGGCGAGCGTGTGCGTGCCGAGCGTGAATGACACAAGCCCGGTGTTGTAGACAAACGCGATCGGGAGCACGAACAGGGGGGAGGCGATCTTGATCGCCGCACCGCACGTCCGCCAGAAGTTCGCCTCGGCGATCCCCGCCGCCACGACTGCCGCGGTGGCAACCGGCGGCGTGATACCCGCGAGGATCGCGGCGTAGAACACCGTGTAGTGGGCAGTGAGATTGGGGACGCCAAAGTCGGAGACGAACGTCGGGACGATGAGGATGGCGACAATGACATAGGAGGCGACCGTCGGCAGCCCGATCCCCATTAGGATGGCGACGCCCATCCCGAGCAGGACGGCGAACAGCAAGACGCCGCCGGAGATATTGATGAGCATCAACGCAATCTTCGACGGGATGCCGGTCGTCCCGAAGAGGTTGACGACGCCGCTGATGACGACGAGGATGATCGCGATCGGGGCGAGGATGATGGCGCCGCGGCGGAAGCCGTGGACGGTGGCCAACAACTGTTCGCGGAATTCGACGCCGGCGTCGGCGAGCGATCCGGTGACCGCGCGGTGGACGACTGGCATCGCGATGCCGGTAATGACCATCGCGACGACCGTGTAGAGCGCAGACGTCATCACGGTGTACTGGACGACCCCAAGCAGGTAGATGAGAAGGGCGAACGGGATGCCGAACCGAACCGCCTGGAACCACTTCTGTGACGTCGTGAGTTCGTCCTCGAAGAACGCATCGAAGTCGAGGTCCTGATCGCTGGCGTCGCTGAGCGCCGTGTAGTGGACGGCGATGGCGATAGACGCGACGAGGATGGCCGCCGGGACGAGACCCGCGACGACGATCTGGAAGTACGCGACCTGAAGGTAGGAGGCCATTACGAACGCGGACGCACCCATAACCGGCGGAAGCACCTGACCGGATGTCGACGCGACCGACTCGATTGCGGCGGCGCGGTGGCTGGCCATCCCGGAGTCTTTCATCGTCGGGATAGTGAACGACCCAGTCATCGCGGCGTTCGCAGTGTATGATCCGTTAATGGAGCCGATGACGGCAGACGAAAGCACCGCGGTCTGGGCGACGCCGGAGCGGACGTACTTTGCGGCGACGATAGCGACCCGAAGGATGAGGTCAAACGCCCCGTACGCGAACAACAGGCCTGCGTAGAGGAGGAACGGTGCGATCTTCGACGCGGTGATCTGGGTGAGGTTCCCGTAGAACCCGTACAGGTCCGTGACCGTCGCCTGCAGAAGTGTCAGCTCGCTCATGCCCGCATGCCCGAGGATGCCGGGGACGTGGTTCCCGTAAATGGCGTACAGCAGCACGCCGATAACGAGGAAGAAAAAGAGGTTCCCGAACTCCCGCCACGTCAAGTACAGCAGGGCGACGATGATGAGGCGGGCGAGCATGTACTCGTGTTCGAGTGCGAACCCCTGTCGGAAGAGGTACACTTGATCGAAGTTCAGCGCGAAGTACGCGGACGCAGAGATGAGGATAAGTGACGCGGGTATCAGCACCGCGCCGTCGATCCAGTCGCCTTCCGCCAGCGCCAGCCGCGTCTCGTTGAGGGCGTAGACGGTCATGATACCGCCGACGAAGACAACGCCGTATTTGACCGTCGACCAGTCCTGCGTGTTCGCGAACCAAAGGACAAACGCCCAAAAGGCGAGGGCAATGGTCGTGACCAGCACGTCAAGTCCGCGGAGCAGTCCAGAGTCGGTCGCGTTCTGTTCTGTCTGTGTGCTCATGATACCATGGTAATATGTGGTGTGTAGTTAGGAGACAATGCGCGTCGTCTGAGGACTTACTTGCCCTCCTTGAGGCTGTCATCCCAGGCGTCGTTCTCCTTGTAGTACTTGACCGCGCCGGGGTGGACAGGGATGCGTTTGCGTGCGGAGGCGAGCATGTCGCTCGTGGATTTGAAGTCGTTGAACTGCTCTTCACCCTCGTTCACGACGCCGTTGTGTTTGTCGACGACGCGACAGAGTTCATACACGGCGTCCGCGTTCGCACTCGGGTTGAACGTATAGTTGACTTCAAGGTTCCAGTGGAATACCTCGTCGGTGCCGATATCGGTGTCCATGCTCCAATCGCTGTACTTTGTGGTGCCGGTTCCGGCACCAGAGTAGGATTCGGCGGATTTTTTGAGCGCCTTCGTGGGTTCGACGTAGTGGACATCGACGCGGGAGGCGATCTCGCGGACGAATCCGGTGTAGCGGACACCGGGGGTGCCATAGGCGATAGTGGCGTCAATGCTGCCCTCCTCCATCGCACCGGGCGCGGAGTCGACACCCATGTTCTGGATGTTCATCTTGTCGTAGACGCCCTTTGTCGGCTTCTGTGACCAAACATCGAGCGTCGTCGCGCGGGTTGAGTAACCGGGTTCCGCGGGGTAGACGTTCTTCCCGGCGAGGTCGTCGAATGTTTTGATGCCCGTGCCGTTGCGGGCGATGATGTAGATGCTGTACGGGAATGCGTAGAATCCGTAGTAGGGGACCCTGTCGACGCTCTGCTTGGAGAATTGGCCGCGGTCATCGAGCGCTTTCGTCAGGGAGTTATTGTCGGTGATACCGGCGTTGAACTGGTCTTGCGCCATCCGGTAGATTGTACCGATATAGCCCGGGCTCTCGACCGTCGAGTAGTTGAGTTTGTCGCTCTTCTGGCTGACAGCGCGTTCGACCGCGAGGCCGACGTCCTTGGTGCCGCCCGCGGACGTTCCCACGCGGAGGGACATATTGGAGTTCCCGCCACCGCCGTCTCCACCGCCTCCATCTCCACCGTTGTTGCTGCCGCCACTACTACAGCCAGCGAGGCCAACTACGCCAGCAGTCGCTGCGCCGTACAGGAATGTACGTCGTCGAATGTCGTTTCCTGACATGAACATCCGTTTGTTGCGTGCCACCCTATAACAACCTATCTGTTTTCCCCTATAGGATTATTAAAAATTTGCAATATATCTCCGACACATTCCTGCAAAAAGTACACTATTTTCAAGTATTTATTATATTCGTGATCGTTTGACATCCTCCCCGCGCTAAAGCGCGAGAATTCCTCCGTTGGGGTTCGGCTACCGACCCACGGTGGCAACTTGCGGGTTCGTGCGCACTTCTTTAGGACGTTCGTGAGGGTGTGATTTCCCCGACCAGTCGTGGTCGCCCCACTCGAATCGCACGGGCCGTGCCATCGGCCTGAGTTCGCAACCACTGTTTTCTCGAAGGAACGTCTCTGACGCCGTGAGGTCGGCGTGCCCCTCGAAACCATATGGACACGTCAGCGTATCTCCGTGGCGAATCGTCTCCTCATGGTCGCCACACTCGGGACACGTCTGACTCGTCCACGCTTCCGACCCGGCTTCGAGAGAGATACCGTACTCCTCACAGACACACGCGAGACGGCGGCTGAACTTCTTGAACGCCCAGAAGTTGTGCGTCTTCTCGTTCACCCTGACCGACCAGTGCGACTCCAGAACGTCGGTCAAATCGCCCACGTACACCGTCGCCACGCCTTCGTCGTACAGCCATTCAACGAGGTCGCGCACCAGCACGTTCTGTGCGTGGTCACGGCGCTTCATCCGCTGTCGGTACAGCCGTCGAATCTGTTTCGAGGAGTAGCGCCCCTCTCGGAGTTTCGACTGTAGGCGGGCGATTTTATCGGTCGTTTTGCGGAACCGTCCGAACAACTCCCGTCCGTCGTAGAGGTACTGGGAACCAGTAGTCGTGGAACACGCGACGAGGTTGTTCACGCCAACGTCGAGGGCGACTTCTTCCCCGCCCTGAAGGGCGAGGCTTTCGCCTCGAATTTCCCGTCATAACATCCCCGACAACGAGGAACGTGCCGTAACTTTTCACCCCCGTGAGAAACCGAGGGTTCCGCTGGAAAACGTCCTCCACAGTTAAGTTGATAATCGGGAGAAACCCCGCGATGACGCTGTCTGCCTCCGCTTCGCTTACGTTGTTACACGTGCGCCCTATGACGATCGCGAGCTCGGCCTCCGCGGTGACCCGGTCGCTCTGCTCCCGCGGCGGCAGTCGGATAGGACCACCCGCACGGTCAGTACCGAATTGGATTTCATGAAGTTGCCAGCTCCTCGGGACGTTCTTCGTCTAAATCGCCCGCATGCTTTTCGTAGTTCACCCCGATTCCCTAGAGTTTCCCGAACGACGCGAGGGGCAGGCCGATCGAGATATTCTCGGCGGGAACTGGCTCCGCGGTCACAACCCCGACGTCGCGGAGCTCCCCTTGAGCCGCCATCGGGAATGCCTCTCGGATGCTGTCAAGCGGGACGAACCCACCGTCGTCCCCAAGTAGGGGGTTGCCGGTGTCAGTGCGTGCGAGGTACTTTATTCATCCTCTCGGTCCGTCCAGAAGTCGAACGACCGACCCGGTGCGAATACGTCGAGGCCGATCGCGAGTTCGTCGCCCGTGTTCTCGACGCGATGTGGTTCGTCCGACTCGAGAAGTACGGAGTCATACTGCCCGAGCGTTACCGAGTCGTCCTTGGTCGCAACCGTCAACTCACCCTGCAGGCAGATGCAGACTTGCTCGTTCTCGTGGTCGTGCATCGGCGACGAGTGGCCAGACGGCTTCTCGAACCACTCGAAACTGAACTGGTCACTCCCCGCCATCGAGACGCGCCGCCACCCGTCGTCAGGTTCGTATGACTCCGTATCGTGGAAGTTGACGGGTTTCATAGGTTCGCCCCAGTAGAGCCGCCGTCAATGGGAATGGCAGTGCCGTTGATGAAACCGGACTGCGGCGAGGAAAGGAACGCGACCGTGTTCGCGAGTTCCATCGGGTCGCCGATGCGTCCGAGCGGGTTACCCGCCCAGTCGTCGAGGCCTTCTTCATAGGTGTCGTAGTCTCCGCGGTCGACGGCGGCGTTCACGAGATTCTCGATGCGTTCGGTCTCGTGGGGTCCGGGGAGCACGGCATTCGCGCGTACCTCGGGTGCGAACTCCTTCGACAGTGTTTTTTCTAGGCCGATGACGGACATCCGGACGGAATTCGACAACACGAGGTTGTCGAGTGCCTCCTTCACGCTCCTGGACGTGATGTTGACGATAGTGCCGTGGTCGCTCTCACGCAAGTGAGGGTGGGCCTCGCGGGCGAGACGGACGACGCTCATCACGAGCAGATCGTACGCCGCGTACCAGTCTTCATCGTCGGTGTCGAGGAACGAGCCAGACGGGGGACCGCCCGCACTCGTCACGAGGTGGTCGAGACCGCCGAACTCGTCTATGGTCGTCCGGACGAGCTCTTTCATGTCGTCCTCGTCGGTAAGGTCGCCGGGTTGTGCGACGACGTCGCCGGCGGCAACTGCCTCGATTTCAGCTTTCGTCGCGTCGAGTTTCTCGGGGTCGCGGGCGTTGATGACGACATCGACGCCTTCGCGGGCGAGTGCTTTCGCGGAAGCTTTTCCGAGACCACTAGACGACGCCGTGACGAGCGCCGTATTACCATTTATCTGTAAATCCATGACTAATTCACGAGTAGAGGCGAGTGAAAACGTTTTCGTAGAGGCAATTCCCTCACGATTTCGGTCACCAGACGTCGAACGACAGGTCGCCGGCGGGAAAGGTGAAGACACCGCACTCTACGACCTCCGCGCCCGCTGCGAGGTCATCCACCACCGCCTCCGAAACGTACAGTTCCGCGAGGTTCTGCGTATTCTCGATGCGGACGATGACCGGGTCGAACCCGGCGCCGTTGAGGAACTCGACGGCGCCGCGGTCGCGATGTCGTCGATTGCGTAGATGTCGGACTTCCGAGGCCAACCGCGACGGTCACCCCGCGGTCGAGCCCTGAGAGGCCGACCAGTTCGTCTTGTGTCGCTGCCGCCACGTCGGTAACGGTCTCCGTTTCGGGGTCGGCGCGGACGCGGGCGAATGAGGGAAGTGACACCGAGTTGAGGAGGCGTTCGATGTCCATGCGGTCGGGAAATTCCGTGTGTATCGCAATCGCTCCGACAATCCATAACCCGCGCCTCCGGAAAGGGTTGCCCATACATGGTCATTTTTGATAGTAGACATCAGTGCTCCAGCATGGAAGTCGCCGACGTGGAATCGTACCCGATTGAAATACTTCTCGACTCACCGGTGTCGTTTTCCAACCGGACGCTCACCTACCGAGACCACACCCTCACGCACGTCCGTACGACGATCGGCCGCGAGGATGTCATGAAAATCGCGTACTTCGCCGCCCACGATGTTTCCTTCCACGAAAACGCCTTCCACGAGTTCAACGCATGAGAGATTTCTCCAACCACGCGACCAACCGCGGCGAAGGCCGCGACGTACAGATCACTGACATCACGACCGCCGTCGTTGAAGGCAACTTCGAGTGGAACCTCATCAAGGTCGAGACGGACGCTGACGTCACCGGCATCGGCGAGTCCTACCGAGGCGGTGGCATCCCCGACCTCGTCGAGTACACCAAACGCTTCCTCATCGGAGAGAACCCCCTCGACGTCGAACGTCTCGTCCGTTACATCTTCCAGGAGATGAGCGGACACGGCGGCACCACCGGGAAGGTCGTCACCGCCGCCTCCGGCATCGAGGTCGCGCTCTGGGACGTCGTCGGGAAGCTCCTCGATCTTCCTGTCTACCAGCTCCTCGGGTCGAAGTACCGCGATGAGGTTCGCATCTACTGTGACTGCCACGCCGGCGAAGCGTACGCCGTTGAGGACGGCGCGACCGCCTACGCCGAAACCGACGCGTACTCGCCGGAGGCGTACGCCAACGAAGCCCGCCGCGTCGTCGACATGGGATTCAACGCGCTAAAGTTCGACCTTGACCTCCTGAAGGACAACGACCCCGACCCCTACAACGGCCGCCTTACTAACGCCGCCATCCGGGAAAAACGTGAGATCGTCGAGGCCGTCCGCAAGGAGATTGGCTACGACATCGACCTCGCGTTCGACTGTCATTGGGATTACTCGGTCGAGAGCGCGAAACGTCTCACGTACGAACTCGAAGAGTACGACCTCATGTGGCTTGAAGACCTCGTCCCTCCGGAGAACATGGACGCCCAGATCGAAGTGACCCGTGCCACCCGTACCCCGGTTGCGACCGGTGAGAACCGCTTTCGCGTGTTCGAACTCACTGACCTCATCTACGAACACGGCGTGGACGTCATCACCCCTGACCCGACGACAGTCGGCGGGCTCGCGGAGACAATGCGGGTCGCGGACCGTGCGGAGGAAAACTATATTCCGATGTCCCCGCACAACGTCTGTAGCCCCGTCGGGACGATGGCGTGCGTCCACTTAGGTGCTGCCGTCCCAAACTTCGATGTTCTGGAATACCACGCCCTGGAGGTGGAGTGGTGGGACGACCTCCTCGTCCGCGACGAGCCCCTCATCCAGGATGGCTATATCGAGGTCCCAGAAGCCCCCGGCCTCGGCATCGAACTCGACGAGAATGCCATCGAAGACCATCTTCTCGACGGCACCACAGGGTTCTAACCTCCGATACTACTCGCCCTCCTCGGACGACATCGTTTCCGATTCTTCGAAGAGGTCGTAGAGCACGTTCTTGTCTTCGAACTGGTTGACTTCGTCCAGGATGGTGACAAACTACGGACCGTCGTACCTCTGAAGCCGGTCGAGCAGGAATCGTTGCGATAGATATTACCGAGGCCAATCCATTCACTGGTGATCGTTCCGGTCACGAAGACGAAATCATCGGGACGAAAGAAGCAAGCGACGAATACGCCTACCAGTGGGTGACGGTCCAGCTGGTCGGGAACGCGGCCCCATTAGTACTGGATGCACGCCCGGTACAGAAAGGCGAAAGCCGCTTGGAAATCGTCGAAGATCTCCTAGACTCTGCAGAGAAACTCATCTTCGTCGATAACGTGCTGATGGACCGTGAGCTCGACAGCCAGCACGTTCTCGAAGCCATCAATCAGCGCGGACATACCTATGTCGTCCCAAAGCGGATGAAGACCAGAGAGAAAGCACAAGCGAACGGCTCTCCCAGCGGGATCAGAACCGGTATGTGACCGACCGGAACCTCCATCTCGGCAGCAACGAGTGGCACAATACAACACTGATCTATCGCCGGAAAGATGATACCGAGTACACCGTTCACCGTCAGTACTCGGTGTTCATGTCGAACGGTGGTGAGAGGTTTCTCAGCAAGTACGGCTCCCGCTGGGAGATTGAAAGTGGCTACAAGTCCATCAAACGGTTCATGGGTGCGACCACCTCAAAGAACTTCGTGCTGCGGTTCTTCTACTTCGCGTTTGCGTGTCTGTTGTACTCGATCTGGCGTGCAGTCGATCTTCTTGTGCAGGTCGGAGTGATGGGTGAGTACGACCGATCACCGATTGTGACAGCATACGGTCCTAACGCTGCTGAAGCAAACTGGAATCGGCTAGAACTGATTTCAAGGCGATGAACGCTAAGTGATCAGCGGCAGGTGCTGATTCGGCTAGTCAGTAATTCGGTGAAAGATTAGAGAAGTGATCAGAAACGGCTTCTGGGATTCAGTTTGAAGAGTGTGTAGAAGGGTGAATTGGCTAAAATCGTGCATTCTTGGGTCTCTATACCTACTGTAGTCTCATCTTCTGCAATATCAAATTTGATATAGCGATATATGATTTGTGAATATTCGAATGGCTGTTATCTCCCGAGATAGGGCTTGAAACACGGATTTACACTGAACGTGGTAGTCTGTGTTCTACTTCTCCATTTTCTTCTAAGCGGAAGTGGCCAACCCCCGGTACCCTCAAAGCAATCTGTGCGGAGTTCGTAGTGCAAAAATCTCAGTCGATGGGTTAGTACACCTTTTTGGAGGTTACGATACGTCTCTTAGCCCGTACTCCACTGGGTCGATCTCCTCGACAGCGGGGACGTGGCGCAATAGGGGATGGGCAATCCAGTATAGCGTCACGAAGAGGAAGCCAGCACCTGTCACGGCTACGACAAGGGTACTCCCAAACGCATCGCCTGCGATTCCACCAAGCAACGAACCGATTGGCATCGCCGCTGCCGAGGCGCTGATACTGACCGAGGTCACACGTCCCACCAGCTCTTCTGGAACGTACGTCTGGATCAGTGTCATGAAGATAGTATTCGTGACGCCGATGGGAATCCATGCAAGACAAAACAGGGCGACCGTCATGGGGAGCCATTGAGCGTAGACCGCTGCAAGCCACCCGAGACCTCCAAAACCAAACCCAAGAATAGTCAATCGACTCAACGAAACTCGTTTCATTAACGGGGCACCGCACGCCGAAATCGACTCTCAAAAGGATCAGTCTTCTACTAACAATACTAATAACGAGGCTAGAGAGACAAGCGGTCCATCTCCATCGGAGCTCACATTTGACTGGCGGTCAGCTCCCACTACAACGTTTCGCGATGTCGGGAGAATGGACACCCTCAAATGCAATATTATGCGATCGGTTCTTCGCCCGCTCTCTTACACCGATGCCGCTACGAGCGGTTCAACGTCTCGCCACCAAATGGCATCCTCCTACATGGCCCTCCTGGCACGGGGAAAACGCATTTCGCTCGGGCGATTGCTGGCGAACTCGGCCATCCATACCTTGAGCTGAGCGCTGGTGATATCAAAAGCCGATGGGTGAACGTGTCCACCGAGCAAGTCAATCAGTTATTCAACGAGGCCGAGCAATTCGAGCGGTGTGTGATCTTCGTCGACGAGATCGATGCCCTCCTTGCTGGTCGTGGGAACGATCTTCACCGTGAGCATGCTCAAGTCGTCAACGAGTTTCTGGCACACTTGGACGATGAAGATCCGAGTTTTCTGCTCATTGCGGCGACGAATCGTGCGGACTTACTTAATGAAGCCGCGACTCGTTGTGGTCGCTTTGATCAGCAGTACGAGGTAGGTCTGCCCGACAAAGAGGCACGGAAGCTGATTTTCCGTGTGCGACTCCGTGAGCTCCCATCGAATCTCGATGAGGACGATTATGAGATGCTTGCTGAGCAAACCGCAGATCGCAGTACAGCGGACATCGTTGGAATGGTCGATGATGCTGCAATGCGGGCTGCAGAACGTGACGCCCAGACGATTACGAAAGATGATCTTCTTGATTATGGCGTAACGAACGGCGATACCTGACGTATTGTAGCAGTGAAGATCGGTTGGCTCAGTATAGACAGAGCTTGAGCCATGTGCTGAAGTGTGAACTCTCATTATATCCTGAATTCTCTGATATTTACTGCATTTTCAGTGCTTTCACTACAAACACTCTTAACGATGGGTTCACTACCTACACACAGCGATGTCCATCGACCGAAAAACGTTCGAGAATACGAGCGAGGACGAACTTGAGGAGCTCTCAGTTCCGGATCAGGTACTCGGATTCCTCGCGGTTCACGATGACCGCGCGTTCAAGGCACGCGAAATCGCCTCTCAGGTTGAACTCGACGAAGGAGCAGTCAGTACAGCCCTTTCGCGATTGAAGCATCGTGCTCTCGTTGAGCACAAGGCGACGTACTGGGCGGTGACCGACGATCAAGACCGACTCGAAGGGTACGGCGGCTACGAGCGGGCGACCGCGCTCTTCAACGAGCAATTCGGCGAAGAGAACAAGAGCGCGTGGCGTGAGCATGCGCCCGATGAACCGCATCCAAGCGTTGAGGACGAACAGTGACCGAACACAAGGACATCCCAATCTTTGAGCGAGGCGATGTCGTCTATGGCGACGATCCATTCAAGGGCGAAGAAACGTCTCGACCCTGGATAATCCTCTCGAATCACGAGGGTCGTCCGTTCCATGGCAAGCAATATATCGCGCTAACATTATCATCGAAATCGTGGATGGACGGCCTTATCGATATTCCTGAGGAGAGCTGGATTCGTGGGGGGACACCGGACGAAAGCCGAATAGTCCCATGGGGAATCCAATCGATCGACAGAGAAGACATCGACTTTTGGCAAGGCCGTCTCGAGAGTAAGATTGTTGACCAAGCAGTGACTGCTCTCGTCAATGAACTCCAGCAATAGGACTTTTCTCTAGCGAGGTGAATAACCAGTAGATTGCAGCGCAGCGGAAATCGCGCTCACCGCGTTCATGTCGATGTGATTGGTCTCGGTGCGGTCAGGATGTGTCGTAGACCGTCGCGAGTCGCTCTTCAACCTCGGAGACGGTTCGCAAGAGTTGCGATGGGAGGTCCTCCCTGAACACGTTCCCTTTCATGCGGTACGTCGGGCCGCCGATCCCGATTGCCCCACGGACACTGCCGATCGGGTCCGTCACGACCGTAGCGATGGCACGAAGCTCCTCTTGGTACTCCTCGTCATTGATCGCGTACCCCGCTCGCGGACAGCCTCAAGCGACTCCAGCAACCGCTCTCGCGACGTGATCGTCTCGTCCGTGAGCGCTGGGAGGCCGGTCGCGTCGACGATCTCGAGCACTCGCTGCCGCGTTCGTCTCGCCGTCCGAACAACGGTTGATTGATAATGACATACGTAGTGCTGTGCCCTTCGGAGAATTAAATAGATTACCGTTGGATTCATCTCTAAATATAAGGAATTTATTATCATTCTCAACTCGGCAACGCAAGTTCCGAAATGTTCGAACACGCCCACCACTGATTGGCACGTAATCGCATTACAGTGCCCGATTATGCCATCAATATATTAGCTCTCTATCGTTCACATATTGTGAACTCTTATAAGATCCCTTCTGAACCCTGAATCCGAAAATATCAGTTCCAACTCAGCTTTTGAGACGTTTCTAAATCCTGCTGATTAGCACCCCCAACGCTACGTTCACGATGTGTGAACTGCTGACTTTTCCTTGCGGATTTCCCAGGACCAAGTCCGTGCTAGCACTATCGCGAAGATTGTGAACGTGACTCCGAGTGAGCGTGGGAGAGAGCGTTTGATGGGGGAGTGACCAATAAGTCCGCTTTCGTCCGAAATTTTTAGAGTTGAAGACGTTACAGCTTCCAGATCACACGGATTCATCGGTTGGACAGGAGAGAACATGCAGCCAGAAACTCATATGGGAGATGGGTTTACAAACGTCTAGCTCGATGGAAACAAAGCATGACAGCAACGACTCGCAATCGGCCAGAATTTGACACAGTACAGCTCACAATTGAACCAAAGGAAGCTCAAGAACTCATTGAGCAGTCGTTGAAGGGATTGCAGTCGTCAGTCACCGAGGACGGCATCCTCTTGCGCTCGTCTGATGGGATGTTGGTCGCGATTCTTCATGACGGCTCACCAACTGATGAGCAGCGCCGAACAGAACTTGCGTATCGTGTTGCACCGCCGTCCGAACTCGCAACACGAAGAGGAAAGAAGATATTTGAGACTCTCGAGTCACACCGTGTCTGATGCCGGGTTAGCGCCGGTAATTCGAGGTAGCCAGCTCTGTTGAGTTCTTCTATCAGTGCCAGTTTTTCGCTAGAATGATGAATACATAGTGTATATGCAGTAGGGAGTTTTCTCGGTGTTCGAAGTCGTATGCGGGTTGGTAACATCTATTACTATTGCTGAGATGTCCACAGAAACAGATAGCTCACGAAAGGGTTACGCGCTCTTCCTGGAGGAGATTACAGACTGGGAGAGCTACCTGAACGACTATCTCCCGGTCGCGGCCGAAACGATTGAGAATCACGACGGAGAGGTGATCGTTGGCCATCCTGATCCCGAGGTCATCGAGGGAGAGTGGGAGCACGGCATGAGCGTCGTCATTGAGTTCCCCTCGGTTGCGGATGCTCAAGCATGGTACGATGATCCCGCGTACCAAGAAGTCAAACTGATTCGTGTCGAGGCATGCGAGTATGCTCATGCGGTAATCTGCCCGTCGTTCTCCCCAGAGGATTTACCAGGTTAATCGACCGTATCGCTTAAACAGCGCCCCGCCTATCCTCGTTTGTGTATCAGTGGTTGTTCCTGCCATAAAATACTGATCATGACTCGAATTGAGACCACTGATGAAGGATCGCCCGTCTCCCCGTCGGCTGCTGAATACGTTCTTTCAGAGCTCAGTCGATCGCGACATGGTCGAAACCCTCGTGGAAATCGTGTATCGAGACATGCCCGGTCCCCAAGGTCGATGCCTTCTCGCGTAACCGCTGAGCAAGGTCCTCACCAGGGTCTCCATAAACGTCAATTGCCTCAAGTTCGATGAATTCACCAATGGGGGGAAATTTGGGCCCGGCAATATCCATGTGATATTCCAGCGTCGCCGGATCGGCGTGCATGTGGACGACGGTCATTCGATCCCAGTCGTTGTTGAAGTAGACATTGTATGACAGGATATCTGGCTCGTTGAATTCGACGAATTCGACCAGCTCCGCCATGGCCGATTTGAGATCGTCCAGTTTCCCGTCGTGCACTACTGATTGGTCGACGTAGAGGATGAAATCAGTCATGTTGCCACCTCTGGCGGAATTGGAGCCGTGGATCGATGCATGTCACGTATGATCACCGATCAGACCTCGTCGGCCTACCTAATAATCCCACCTGCTCCCAGTGATCCGTGTGAACGCGGTGAACCGCCTCGGGGTCAAGCCCCGAGGCACTCGGCCTGCTCCGCCTGTAGATGCCAGCCGTCCCGATCCGAGCAGGGCGCGCGAAGCGAGCAGAACAGGGAGCGAATCGATCACACACTCTGCGCCACCGGCGAAGCCATACAATCCGACACTCACCTGAAGGATTAGCTTCCAGCCGATTCTATCGATGAAGGTCCCTATGACGGGCGCGCTGAGAGCAACAAAGATCGACGAAAACGTGAGCACGAGTCGAGCGAGCAGATCGACGTTTTCAACGCCAGTGAAATGCGCATGAAGTGCAGGCAGAGCAGGGGATATCACCGTATCAACCATCACCGTCAGCGTGCTCACGAGCAACAGCGTTGTGACTCCCAAGCGCGGTATAGAGTCGTTGCGCGTGCTCACTCCTTATTCCCTACCAAGAAATCCGGGAACCAAAATAAATGTCGCCATCTCTACATCCATCCTGTCGCCCAAAGGAGCAAGGCAATGAAGAAGAGCTGGATCAGGACTCGAAACCAGAGTGGCGTGGCTGGCTTCCCGTTGATTTCGATGTTCTTTCGTGCGGCAACGACGTTCGCCGGGAACATCACCACGAGAAGCACGGTCAATCCCAGTCCAGCCGCTGGTGCAAACCCTGATAGGAGTAGCCCGATTGCGCCAGCGATTTCTGCAAGGCCGGTGATCGTCACCAGCAGTCCGGGATGCGGTACTGCGTCCGGGACCATCCGGATGAGAGTATCCCGAGTTCCAGCGAAATGAGAGAGGCTTGTGAAGACGAACATTACTGCCAGCGCGAGTCGAGTGGCAATCGGCCACGAGTCTACGGCTGTCACGCCGAGTACGCCAAGACCGCGGAGTACTAGCAGTACGACGAGCAGCAGTAGAAAAGGGACGACAACGTACGGATTGCCGCTCGCGTTTCCAGTCGCAGCGGATTCTGATGAGGGTTCTATCGTTGACTCAGTGCGCAGGAGTTTCATGTGGTATTCCTCTTCATGATACTTTGACGCCGCAATGGAGCATGAGCATGCTTAGCTGTAGTGGGGTCGAGTGCTGCTTGCAGTGCTTCGTGGGCGACCGTCGTCACGGAGAGAGGGCGGGCACCACCGAAACGCCGAGCAAGCCAGTTGTGATCGTCGATCGCTCGCAGTGCTGCATTCATTACACCTGGATAATGGCCGATGCTGTCATCCTCACCGTAGACGGGGCCTAACCGGAGGACCGTCGTTCGGAGCTTAAGTTCGGCTATCGTTCGCTCCGCCCGACGTTTCGCGGCGAGGTGTTCCTCGCGTGCAAGCGATCCTGTAACTGATAATAAAACGAACGCCGGAATGTCTGTGCGGTCAGCTTCGAGCGCGGTGATGATCGCCGAGTCACCGTCCAGCCGTTCGCGGATCACGCCTTTTCCGGGAGTGATGCTGATGATTCCGACCGTGTGGATAACAGCGTCACAGCCGTCGAGGGCGTCTCGCCAAGAGTTCGGATCGAAGATATCCGCTTCGCCCCACTCGACCGAATCAACCCATGTCCCATCAGCATCTGGCCGACCACCACGTGAGACGCTTCGTATCTCATGGCCATCAGCGACCGCGAGTTGACAGATTTTACGACCAATAAAACCACTTCCTCCGACGACGAGTATTCGACTCATGTTGGTGTATTCTTGGTGCTTTTGGGCGTTTCAGCGTTATCCGCAGCCCGCGTCAGCACGCCGACGCTGACGACCGCTACAATCACGTGCATCATGGCTAAGGCCGCCAGCACGGACGTGGGCGCGGCCGCAAGCACCGATGGTGGCGCGACGAACGAACCGAACGAGAGTAGCAGCACAACCATAGCCACAATCGTGAACATCCGGTTCGGCCGCTTTGAGTAGCGTGTGATTCCTCCGTACACGATGGTCGCCCCACCCGTCGTGAGTACAGTGCTTCCGAGCACCGCTCCCCACCCCAATGGCCAAAAGCCAACAGGGACAGTACTGACGCTGAGGGTTATCATCCGAACGAGCGTGTTTGCGACGACAGCGACGAACACCGTCAAGAGACCGTATTTTGCGAGGCGATTCACACTGACGTGCGTCGGCGATCTTGTGTCGACCGTAGTTGCCATTAGAGGCATGGTTGTACTGGAACGGGAGAGATCACGGCTTCGCGCCTGAACACGTTCATGCGCTTAAATACCTAAGACGCTCAGCAATCGATTCTCTATGTGTTGCATTGTCTACGTGTGCTCATATAATTCTGGTCGATGGTCATTTCGAGATTCGGATTCAGTAATGACCCATCACTCCGGTCTTGCGAGCGCGGTCGGTACACCATCTGAACACGAGGTATCCAAGCAGCGAGTAGACGACTGCAGACCCGACGAGTAACGATAGATCGATTACTGAGAATTCCCACAGACGGACACCATTTTGCATCGCCTTTTGTAGCATTGTACTTCCCTGTACTAGTGGCAACAGTCTCAGTGCCGGAATGTCCACTATTGGTGCCGAAATAAGTCCGATAAGTACGAATTGCATGAGTTGCGAGACGTTTTCGATGCGTTTGTACAGCAGTGCAAGCCCGGCGAAGACGAACCCGATACCGACCACTGAGAGAAGTGTTAGCACACTAATCACGACAATCGTTAGTAGATCCACTGAAAGCGTCCGCCCTGTCGTCACCAGCATCAAGAGAAGAATGGATGCACCCCACAACAGACTCTCCAGTACGTTCACAACGACTTGTGCGCCCATCACCGATCCAAACCCGTAAGGAGACATGTACAGCTGTTCCAGCGTCCCCCATTGTGATTCGCGGGTGATGTTCATCGCGAGACTGAAATACGCTGTCAGCGACATGGTCCAGAGGAACCACCCGACGACCAACCCATCAAAAGTCCCAACCAGTGCCGTTCTATCGGTTGCAATCCATGAAACCATCGCCTGACCTCCAAAGAAGATGACCGCAAAGAACAGATAGATGGTCACAATCTGTGAGGCGGTATTCACAGGGTAGCGTATCAGCAATAAGAACCGTTTGGACAAGACGGCTCGCAATAGCGTCCACCGCCCCGCTAGATCGGGATTAGTAGCAGTGCTCCATGCTTCGTCTGTGGTCGGGTGACTCACGTGCCATCACCTTCGTGGTCTCCATCAGTGATATGCAAGAACACGTCTTCGAGATCTGGCTCAACTGCCTCGATAGAGGCAACCGTGACACCAGCCTCACGGAGCGCGTCAGACAGAGCGTAGAATTCGTCGCCAATTACCTGCGCGTGAAACCGTTCGCTCTCGTCACAACGTTCGAAATCGGAAGCACTGAACTCGGTTTGAAGGGAGCGGCGTATCGGTTCGGAGAGGAGCCCATCGAGTCGCACCTCATAGGTTTGGGTGCGAAAGAGATCGAGCAAGTTCTCGACTGTATCGTCAGCGACGATGCATCCCTCGTTCATGATAATTACTCGGTCGCAAATGTCTTCGATAACGTCCATATCGTGACTCGACAGCACGACCGTCATCCCATCGTCGTCGATGAGTCGGTGGAGTTCTGCGCGCAGTTCGAGCGAACTTTCTACGTCGAGTCCGAGCGTCGGCTCGTCGAGGAAGACGACATCGGCATTCCGTGTCAGCGTACACGCAAGCGACACTTTCTGTTTCATCCCCTGAGACAATTCCCGGACAGGCGTATCTGCTTTCTCCGAGAGACCAAACTGGTCGAGCAACTCGTCGTGACGTTCACGGACAGTCGAAGGGTGCTGACCGGCTATGGCTGCGAAGAACCGGAGGTTTTCACGCACAGTGAGCCGCCAGTAGACGTTACGAGCGCCTTCGAGCATCGAACCAACCCGGCGATACGCCACCCGTTCGTCTTCGTGTACATCCACGCCACCGACTCGCGCGCGGCCACTTGTAGGGACGACGAGACCCAACAACATCTTAATCGTGGTCGTCTTGCCAGCACCGTTTGGACCGAGTAGCCCGACGGCGGTTCCCTGCTCGACCGCGAAACTGATGTCATCGACCGCTGGGACAGCATCATCACTACCGTACACCTTCTGTAACCCATTGACGACGATAGCTGGATCACAGATGGTCGTGTCTTTCGTAGGATCGCGTTTCGCTGTAGACTCAGCGAGAGGATCCGATTCGACCGCAGTTGCTTGAAGAGGCATGGTTGTACTGAGCCAGGAGATGTCGTGGCTTCGCGCCTGAATATGTTCAGGCACTTAAATAGTTAAGACGCTTGGAAACGACCCTTTGGTACGATGCCTACCATACAACTGAAGATCAACGCTGCGGCGTCTGATGATTGCCTAGCCACTCTCTCGACCGAGTTTCCGGACGAGGAGTTCAAAATACTGGCAAGCCATACGACTGCCGACGGCCTGCTCGGGATCGTCGAAGTACGAATGTCAGACGGGGATACTCTCGTTCGACAGTTCGACGAGTCCCCGGAGGTGTGCTCGTCTGAGGTGATCCATGCCGATGAGCGAATGGTCTTGATTCAGTACGTGATTCCGATTCCCGATTCGTATCGCGTGGTTCGCACGTCGGGGGTTCTCGTGCGCTTTCCCGTTGTCATGCGAGATGGGTGGCTATTTGTTGAGCGAACCGCCTCACACGAGCGGTTAGCACAGTATACAGACGAGTTGGAAGCGGTTGACATGGTGTATCAAATCCTTTCATTGACCCAGTCATATGACCCGATAGAGCTGCTTACCGACCGCCAGCAGGAGTTCATGACCGAAGCGGGCGCGCGCGGATACTACGATACCCACCGACGGTGTACGCTGACTGAGTTGGCAGAGTCGTTTGCGGTGACCAAATCGGCGGCAAGTAGGATTCTTCATCGTGCCGAAGAACGGATTATCAAGGACGCTCTTTCCGATTCTATGATGCTTTAGATCGCTTGACAACAGGTACTCATTGGACATGGACGACCGCTGTCGGCGGGATGCTCTAACTTCCGTAACTTGGTTCAGATACGGAGATGGCAAGTGGATCGGAGAAAGTGTTGTTAGACGAATTCAGTCTCAGAGCGCGCGGAACAGTGCGGTCCTCAGTCGGTTTTCGATGTGAATACAAAGACTGGCAAAGTTCATTACAGTGCCTCTAGCGGCGTAGACCGACGTGAAGCCCAGCAGTGATGCGCCGACTGCACCAATGATGTCGATGGGATAGTGGACACCGACGTACACGCGGTTGACTCCGACGAGTGAGGCGAGAATCAACGCAACGAATCCGACTCGCCACCGATCGTGAAGGTAGAATAACGACCATGCGAACGCAAACACGACTGTCGTGTGTTGGCTGTTGCGAATCAAAGCTTGCGATCTACCTTGAGGACGGTTACTGTTCGAAATGCCGTAAAAGCTGACCTCTGAGAGTTTGTAATCTACGACTAAATAATTGATCAATCAAATAAAAACTTACAAAAATAGGTTCGACTTTGAATGGTTAAACTATAGAACAAATTCGACAGGGTGATCATAGGGAAAATAACTGGTTTTTGTATACTCCACATAATGACAAAATAGAAATATTCATATTCTCATCCGTCCTAATTAGTCTTCACGGAGAGGTAACAATGGGGAGAAACTACAACAGCGAGAACACGATTGCTGAACGATGCGAAATATGTGGCCGTGAGACATCTCATGACGTCGCTATTGTAATTAAAACGGAAAGCAAAAAAGCAAAAAATGCAGAATTCTCTCGGGAACCCTATCGAACCTCACAATGCCAGGTCTGTGGCAGTACACACAGTCAGCGAATGAACAATGCCTAATTAATGATCTAGCTCTATAGATTTTATAATTATTATCGTATTATTGTCTCACTTATATACTGGTGTGATCTCAATCCGACCATCAGCACTGATCATCACTACGTAATCGTGTACAATAAATGTGAGATGGCCATTGCTTCGAGGTATCCCATTGTATTGGGGTTTAAACAACTCGTCAAGTGCATCCGGATTGATGCTCCTATAAAGTACTTGCTCACTATCAGTAACATCAATATCCATGGCATCAGCTAATGCATGAACAAGCGTCGTCGTGAGGGCTGTTGATTCGCTCTGGCCGTAGTAGGTGACGTATCGGCGGGTTGAATCCGGTGTATTGGAAGTCTCTGGAATCATCGGTACGACTCTTATTGGACGGGTTAATTTTCGGTACTAGTCCTTTGTATAAATATCCGATAGACCGACGGATTTTTTGCGAACAATGAATAGTCCTGAATGGATATAAACTTACTGCTGAGCCTGACTATCCCCTTGGCTACAGTGATTGGACAGCCCATTTTTCAGCATCTGACACAATAGTATTATTCGGATTTTTCAAGTACTGTAGTGTATGTGCGTTCAGACCCGTGTCTTACCTCTGCAACTTCCCATCCAGTCCCGACTGCTGCTTCTCGGAGACGGTCAGGATTGAATAGACGGAACAAGAGTATTTCCCTGTCCTTTTTTTGTACTCTGGAGGACAGACCAGATACGCTAAGATCTATTGTTAAAGCGGTTCGGAATTTAAATACTGATTTATGAAACAAAAGATGTGGAGAGTTCGATTGAAGCGTCGCTATTAACATGCCCCATGTCTATTAGTTGCCTACAGTTGGCATCGAAGTCGATAACTTACCTCCGACATTCTCCAATCGTCCTTGCCTTATTATAAATATTGGGGCAAAAATTATGCGACTATCACCATTACTATACACGTTTGTTTACTATCCACTTCGTGGAATCCTTGCCCTTTAGGGCGGGTGAGAATGTCAAAGTATATACTGATCTGTGAACAGACGTGGAGAGTTAATTTGGCGTCACGATGACATTTTCACGCCTGTTGATACTTCGTGGATGACGAAGGTGAACAACCTTTCCTTCGACACGCTTCAATCGGAACCATACTCTAGTAAATATTGTGGCTGTGGGGGTCGTAAATATTGCCGCACCTACACACTTGTTCATAGTACAATATAATTCAGTCAGACGTGCGTCAGCCATGGGCACAAAAGCTATACGGTAGTTCTCCTTTAGTCCGCATGCGATCACAGTTGTGATCGCACGCTCGGAGTTAGGGAGGCAAACGTCTCCCTGGTGCGAATGGTTAGTATGATATTCTAACTTACGTCGCACACACCCCTACCCAATCTCTCCCTTTCCCCTTGTATCTGTTTAACCAGGCATTGCCCTGCAAATATGGCAAAAATCGAAGATGAAGTCGAGACGTCACGGCCATTTTTAAGGTAGTAAATAGAACCAAAGAAATGCTCAACAATGACTGCTAAACATCGAGGAACAACCAAACAATGGTTGATAATCCTACTCTTTAGGGTGCTTGTGTACCCGATTCTTCTTTTGATCGAATTGAGTTATTGGGCGCTCCATAGAACCTGGTATAGGTACTCGCCGAGGAAACTCACTCAAGAATTATTTGACATATAAAATTATGAATAATAAATTGTTATGTAGTAAATCATATATTGGATACCAGTTGAGAATAACACTCTGTTCCATAGGGCTGCCAAATGATCTCTATTCGTCCTTTCAGACTTTCTTCAACGTGCGTTTGTAAGGGCCAGCAGCATTGCGAAGAGCCTCAAGGCAATTGGAACACATCAACGTTTGCTGTTCGTGATTTTGTACGAGTAAGGTGTCTCATGCAACACAATTAAGTGGCCGATCAGTCTCAGTCATTGTCATTTGTTTCCTTTTTTGTATGAGACGAGAATATTCCAGCCTCGGTGCGTTTATACGCTGTCTCCTCACTTTAACCTACAGTATTGTTCAAAACCAGTGGTGTTGGTTAACCAGTGGTATCTCTCCTACTATGACTAGTAGGGTGACGTTGCCCTTCCAACTAGTCGCAAATCGCTATTTTGGACTCACAGGAGCGAGATATTCTGATCTAATACGGTCGCCTTCTCGCCATTGGAAGTAGTAATACTCGTTATCGTTGATTGTCTTCCTCACGATTGATGCTTTCGCGGGAACTCCTTTTTCGAAAATCGTGCTCCAGTCTGCGATATCTTCGGGAATTCCTTTTGCATGTGCTTTGGCGGCGAGTTCCTCGGCTGTCGCCTGTTCAATCTGATGAGTGTTGGCAGCTGCTGTGCGCTCAGCCTCCGCTCGCGCGGCGCGATAGACGCGGAGTTCTTGGGCATAGTGCGCGATAGCCTGCAATGTTTCACTGTCTTGTTTTTGGAGCCCTTCGACGAGGTATTTCGGTAGTAGATCAGAAGGTTGGGGCTTCGTTGGACCCGGCATCAGAGTTGTCTTTCCTTAACCAACACTATGAGGTGATAGTGTATAGTCTTGTTGGTTAATTCAAAGGGCCATATACTTAAGCAGCGTATTAGCGCCTGTAATCAGGTAAACTTTTTCTGCTCGACTGGCATCGAATACGCCTCACCATCGACAGTATGAAGCGACTCACTATTGCTTGGAAGAACGGTATGAGAATTATTCTTTTGTTTTTCTGCACAAATATTATGTAGATAGTATACGATATAGAACTGTGTCACCGAATGACAAACAAAACAGACGTACAGTCCTACAATCGTTAGCCGGCGTTGGAGCCCTCTCGATCGGAATTGACAGTGCTGCAGCGATGGGCGGCGCGAATGAAAAAACTCGTCTGGAGGACGTGGTTCCCGTTCCGGCCGAGACTAAGTCTACGGATACCGGGTACACCATAACTGAGAATACGGTAATTAATATCAGAGATGAGGTGGCGGCCGGCATAGCGGAGCTCCTCGCAGGACTCCTTCGTCCCGCGACTGGCTATGAATTGCCGATCATCAATGGTTCGACGCGAGGATCGAGCAGCGGAATTTCGCTCCGACTCGACGGGGCACCGTCAGACGTTGGTGAGCAGGGATACCGGATGCAGGTAAACCCGAGTGGGGTAAAGATCCGTGCCAACAAATCGGCTGGACTGTTCGCCGGCGTCCAGACACTCCGGCAACTGCTCCCACCAGCCATCGAGAGCGAGACGGAGCAGTCTGTTGAGTGGACCGTCTCAGGCGGACACATTCGCGACTATCCGCGGTTCGACTATCGCGGTGCGCACCTTGACGTTGCCCGTCACTTCTTCGGCGTCGACGCAGTCAAGCAGTACGTCGACTACCTTGCCCAGTATAAAGTCAATTATCTCCATCTTCACCTCACCGACGATCAGGGATGGCGCATCGAGATTGATCGCTGGCCGAACCTCACCGACGAGGGGGCAGACTCCGAAGTCGGTGGCACTGCTGGAGGCTATTATACGAAAGAAGAGTATATCGAACTCGTCGAGTATGCCCAGGATCGATTCATCACGGTGATCCCAGAGATCGATATGCCAGGCCACACCGGGGCAGCCCTGGAGTCGTATGCAGAGCTCAACTGTGACGGCGAAAAACGACCGGAGGACACGGGGGTCAATGTCGGCGACACCTCACTATGTGTCGACAAGGAGGTTACCTACGAATTCGTCAACGACGTAATTAAAGAGGTCGCAGAGATGACACCTGGTCCTTACCTCCACGTCGGTGGCGACGAGGCCCACATTCTCTCCGACGAAGAGTACAATACCTTCATGGATCGAGTGATTCCAATGGTTCTGGAACACGGCAAACAGCCAATCGGCTGGCATCAAGTGCTTGGTGCGAACCCACCGACGAAGACGATCACCCAATACTGGTACCCTGGCCGAGATGCGCCGGAGGTCGCGGCGGCCGCCAAAGAGGGCCATGAGATAATCTCTTCGCCAGCGAGCCGTGCCTACCTCGACATGAACTACAACGACCAGGACGGCGTGGGTCAGGACTGGGCCGGCAACACGTCGGTCAAGGATTCCTACTCTTGGGATCCAGGGACTTTCGTTGACGGCGTCAACGAGTCGTCAATCAAAGGTCCCGAAACTGCGCTGTGGACGGAGTTCGTCGAGACGGTCGATGACATCGAGTATATGATATTCCCACGGCTACCCGCCATCGCCGAACTTGGCTGGTCACCCAAGAAAAAAACCACCTGGATCGAATTTCGGCAGCGCCTCGCCGCTCAAGGCCCGCGTTGGGATATCCAAGAGATAAACTACTACCAGTCTTCACAGGTTCCCTGGCCCTAAATAATCCCTCCAGCAAGGATGTAATGTTTGTTTGCGGGATTGCCAGTGTTGACGGAAGCAACTCACCGATTAACACAGCTGTTTCCATATACAACACGGAGAGAAGAGTTAAGCACAGAAATTTTGGTGACAAATACTTGTGTATGCCCGTAGAAGAGTAATACCAAACTTTATGTTGTTCAAATACATTTATCCTATGTCAAGTAACCATACTCGACTGCGTTTCATCCAACAAAATGGTGAAGAGAAAACGGCTTACCAACGCCGTTTTCTGTAGATTTCATAATAACTATAGAAATTTCAGGTGAGAATACCACGCCTTGCAGGACATGGATGAGTCACCCTCTTCATGGTGGCGAGGAAATTTGCCGTTTACAGCAGGGAGGATGTCACCTGTGCAAACACCCAATTCAGAAGTCTTCGGTGCGTTTCGTGCGTATCTTTCTGTCGATCCAAATAGGACACCCCTCGGTCACCGACAGTTCGAAAACTGGCATAAACTCGGTGTTTGCCATGGCGAAACCCGAAATCAAACAAGTTGTATCCCCCTCCCTACTCACTCGCGTTCTCATACATTGCGGAAGTGCCTTATCGCTTGTATTCCGGTAACGGCTACGTGACATAGCCAGCACCTCGTTGGGGTGTGAACCAATATCTCTCGCTCTAGCACGACCAGCCTTGTGGGAAGCTCTACCGTTTATGACGGGAAGGATGCAAAATTCGAAATGATCGATCTAGGATTTGTGTTCAAATTGTCACCCCCTTCTCACACTCTTTGCTTGTCCACTGCTAGTGAGCAGTTCGGAACAATGGCTTGGCCAAAAGATATAGTTATACGGCAATCTTAGTACTTTCTTCATACCACTTTGACACGATCAGTGGTAGTAGTGGCATAGTCCCGATCCTGGAAACGAAACGAGAGAATCATTGACCATGACTCAAAATCAATCGACACACCAATTACCAGAAAAACAATGCCAATCTCAAATTTTAATTTCTCTCCAAAAAGGAGATCAATTTCATCAGAGAACGGAGTACGAGATTGCCTGTGGAAGAACTAGTATAAAAACGACACCCTGCGGAGGAAACCGATGATTAAACGGTCGACTCCTAATTTAAGTCATCGGGTGATCTGCTTTCGCTGTCAGCAACCAGTAGATCGCCCAGAGGCCAGGGAATGGCGTGGAGAGTTATTCCATCCAGATTGTTACCGAAATTCACTCCATGAGAAGACAAGAATAATCTAAACCTTGTCAACTGTTTTTATAACGTCTCACGTAATATTCCATAATTATATCTTAATGAAAGAAGCGAGCATAGGTAGGATTGAATCACCGGAGCCATTTCCTGAATCTAATTTATCATGAAAGATATTTTGTATGCCTATGATGATTCTACCAACAATTAATATCCTCCTTCAAGAACAGAGCTTTCTCCTCGAAGTGCCATAACCCGTTTCTCGCTTCCGAATTCCCCTCTCTTGGAGCCTCAGAATACAGTAGTCACACTGGGAAAAGGCACGGTCATATTGCGGGGAGCATGCCATCAGACGCGGTGTTTGCTGGGCTCGAACGTCGCAAGGACACGGCAATCAGGAGGTCCTCAACTGACGTCCGCACTTTAACCAATAGACGCATTGATTATTGTTATGTGGTGCCTGATGTTGAATAATGGATACAAACACATCTTCTGTTGTGACGTTATTTATGGAAATAGACTGTAATTATTTACTCAGTTACATTCACTCGGTAAATCATTACACCCCGGTTTTCGAACACGAGTGTATATTCTGATGACCTCATCAGAGAGCGTCGCATTCGCACTGACTGGGTGTGGTCGTCTCGGCGTACCGTGTACTGTCCTTTCGGAACGTACACGTAGTCCGGCTGCAGGCGTGCATCTGTGAGCGACGCCGTAAGACAATCAGCGGTTTTACAGGCCGATGTCGAGTCGTACAACTCCTTTTGACGCTTGAACTGAGTACTGCCTTTCCATTCAACGCCCCATGGACTCACAAGGCTAGTTCGGTGTGTAATGTACGGAAACAGTTCTGCAGCATCACCAAGTACCACGAAACGTGATGAAGGAGGTGTGTGACGCTTTACCCACCCCATGGCGTTTCTGTCGTGTTTATCCATGTATGGTGCAGGCAGAACTGTTTCCATTCGATCTTCGATCGGTTCACTATCAGTCGTCATTAGAGCGCCGAAGCCGACGACCGAACTGACAAGCAGCACGAGCAGGAAAAGCGGGATATATCGTCTATGGATATCATCTTCCATTTGATCTCTGATAACCGGGAGACAGACTTCGAAAACGAATGCCGCCGCCGCCATTGCACCTGCGATGTATAAAAACCGATTTTGGCTGAGGATGTATCCTGTCAAAACCATCCAAACAGGGATGAACAATCGTCGATCTCGAACGAGATATAAAACGCCGGCGACCGCGAGAAAGTAAAACGGCCATTGAGTGCTTGACATCAATGGATCAACGAAGGAATCGAGGAGACGGGCGATCCCGCCGCCAAGACCGTCATGCGTCCCAGCTGCAGCTGCAAATATAGATAATCCGTACGTCGAAATGATGTGCCACCACCACGGTGCCGTCAAGACGATGCCGCCTATTGCAACCAACGCACCAAGTCCTACCCCACGCCATGACCGATCAAAAAAGCCGACTAGAAGAAGGTAGCTCAGTCCAAACAGCGCCATATACACAGGATGGGTGAGGATAGTAAGCGCAAACAGCCCGATTGACGGGAGTAACCATCGTCGATTCTTTTCTTTGAACGTTTGTATTCCCGTAAACAGTCCTGTAAGGACGAACAAAAACGCCACCGCACGAACAATTCCACCTGCCGCGAGATGCCACTTGAGCATCACCGGTGTTATAGCGAGTAACACGGTGGCACCACCAGCTTGGGATGGCGATTCGAGAAGTTCCTTCGCAACGTAATAGTAGGGAACTAGATACGCGATTGTGATAAGTCCGGGTAAATACCGCGTGAGGGAAATTGGATTAATACTGAAGGCATCACGAAGCACTGCGATCACATAAAACATCAACGGCGGATATGCAAACGGAACTCCCTCCGCAGTATAATGTGGAATTGTTTCAGGCAACCGGTAGCCATGCCTGCTAATCTGCTCAGCTATAGCGAGGTATAATCCCGCTCCATGTGCCGGAATTGGGTATATTACGAGATAAGATAAATAGACTGCCACACCGACTGTTAGAGCGATCGAAAGCCAAACACCATCACTTTCCACCCCGTCAGCGCTAAAGAATGCATATATGCGGCTTTTAAGAGGAGCCATTCATATGATCGATTGCAATGGCCGGTATTGTGTCTATTGATATCGCGACCGGTAATGTGGGAGGGGATGATAGCAGTAACAGTAGGGTGGGAGCCAGTGACATCCTCGCCCGCCGTAAACAACGTGATTCTCACACTGATAAAAGATAGAAATCGAAATTTTCAGATCAGCTCTCTACATTGCGACGAAAAGCAGACTACTGTTGTCTTTCTACCCTTAGGGCAATGTTTTATCGTCCTACATAGCACTCCATAAGCCGGTCAACGACAGGCATTTCGAGAAACGTCACGAGCGTGTACAACGAGCTCATCCGTTCTTCGCCAGCAAGATGTGCTTCATAACATTCGTTTACACCCTCCCAGCTGAGGAATGGTAGGGCACGAATTGTTGCTTCATTTTCGTTCAGTACCTCACGGACAAATTCATGTGTACGGATTAACTCGGGATGATCCGGCCACGGTCCATGTGTCCAGTGTGGTTCCTGAAGATCATTTAGGAAATGGCGTTGGACAAAGCTTGTAGCGAGTTCACCGGCTCGCTGCAGTGCAAACGGATACTTAACTGGAATCATGCCACTTCCGTGAGGAATTTCAGATAATGCCGGTGCGAGGCGCTCTGTTGCGGCATTTATCAAATCACCCCTGAGAAGGTACTGAATCGGGATCGAGAGGAATAGGTCAATCAGCCGATTGTCCAGAAACGGTGTTCCAGACGGCATCATCTGTGCAGTCCCGTAATAGAAGAACTGAGAACTGCCATTTGTTAGTGGACAGCGGCTAGCGAGTGTCGCCTCTCGAAGCGAGGAGTATGCCACACCATGATCAATTATCTCGTTTCCATTTACTCGAACATTGTCTCGGTAAATCTCTTGTATATTCCGTGGAAGTTGTAGGTAGGATGGCGAATTCACGTCTGCTCGATGTTCGATAAATGTCTTGATGTCCGTTATCGGCCACTCAAACGAGAGATCAAAGGAACCAATCGATCCAAGATCAACTGTTGGGGTGCGCAAGTGGTTGCCTTTGAATAGCATATCCCCATAGTGGCCTGTGAACAGAACGTCCACAGCGGAAGTGAGCGTCTCAGAGAATCCACCCGCATGAATTTGATTAAAGTAGCCACCAAAATTCGAAAGTTGAGGATACATTGCTAGCGCACGAGCTTGATACTCTCTGTCGCGCCGAAGTGGCGTGAATGGGACATCGGCTGCAGTAGCAACCTGTTCTGCAATTTTCGCTTCACGATTTCGCCAATCTGTAAGATGAAATGTTTCAACCGATAAACCAAGGGAGACGAACGCAGCGAGTACAAGACGTGAATCGCTTCCACCACTCAATAATAATCCATAATCAGTACTTTGTTCAGTACGATCATCAATGACATCACGGAACGTTCGCGCGAGCTGATCGACAAAATATTTTCGTGGACGGTCAAGCGGGGCATAGACGGGCTTCCAGTACCGAGTCGTTTCGATCTTACCGTTCGCATCAAGTACAGTTATTGATCCAGGCTGCGTTTTCTCGATTCCAGTGAGTGGTGTTTTGACTCCATAAGTTCTATTAAATGCGAGATATTCTCCAAGATATCCTTCGTCAAACTTTGTTTCAACCCCCGGGTGGAGAGGTAACGATTGAATCTTGGTCGAAAACACAACCCCGTTATCAGTTATCGCCAGATGGAGGGGTCGCGTCCCGAGACGGTCGGTAAATAATGATACGCGCTCCGTTTC
The DNA here is from genome assembly GCF_020700235.1 of Haladaptatus pallidirubidus. Taxonomy (GTDB): domain Archaea; phylum Halobacteriota; class Halobacteria; order Halobacteriales; family Haladaptataceae; genus Haladaptatus; species Haladaptatus pallidirubidus. The sequence goes on from NZ_CP085303.1 coordinate 262,794, forward strand.
ACAATTTCGGATTGCACCAACGAAGTTTCCATTGAGCCCTCCAACAAATTCGATACCATATTGCGCATATAAGGTAGCGCACAGTTCTGCACCTCCCTCGGGATGAGATTTATATCCACCTAAACCATCGAACCCCCACACCGTTCCCCACAACCATATTTGATCACCGTCTTCAGTTTCAGCATATCCTAAGCCTGCGTCAGACGGGTGAACGACCGATGCTATTGCTACTTCTTCATCCTCTTTTGCAAGTATTTGTTCATCGCCAGTCCACTGGAGGTCGTCGATCAGGTCATCAACGTTTCGAGTATCTCCAATAGTGCCACAGAGCCCAACCATATAGTTCTCTATAGAAAGTAATTAAATTCATTAATAGATTACCATACCAGAAAACAATGTAATGAATGCCCTATCGTTACTCAATGAAATCGGATGGATTCTGCTGTATAAGCAGTGTCCGCATTCTATGGTTGTGTGCGTCGCATTTCCCAAAGATCTGTAAAACCGATAGCTTCGATACCATTCGTCTGATCAATATGCGCTAAGAGTTCCTCATAGTCGCTAATATCCATTGTATTCTTGGAATTAAAGTGGTGAAAATTGAGAATGGTACATTGACGGTGGTCAGCAGCAAGGTTCACTGCTCGCTTGCAAATATCGATATCGTGACCTATTGTTCGTGGAAGAACAAGTGGATCAAACCCATATACGCCGGTGGTGTTCACATTGCCGGACTGATTCATCCCACCCATATAATGATATTTACTAATTACCTTGAGCGCACCTTTGTCAAAATTGTTTCCTGGATACACTATAAAGTCTGCACCTTCAAATCCATTGTCGAGTAACCATTTCTTATTACGCTTGAGGAGGGTATCGAGTTGTGATGTAGATATTTCGGCGAACGGTTCGTTGGTACTACCATGTGCAACGACCTCGTCGCCTGCGTTCTGTCGTTCATGCAATTCCTTAATCGACATGAAAAATGAGTCAGCTGTTTTTCTAGGATAGACTGGCATTGTGAGGACAGCTGGGAAATTAAAGCGATCATGGACCGGTGCCGCCTGTTCATAGTAACTCCGGTTCCCATCATCCCAGCTCAACACGACATAGCCTGTATCGGGTTTTGGATGAAGGCGCATATCGTCCACCCATGATACTGCATCGCCATCCGATGCGTTCGTTATTTCAATTTCAATTCGCTCAATATTCGTGAGATCTGGGTTAGTGTCACTAGTGGCAAACACACCAGGACTGGTTCGAAACCAACCAATATCTGGGGACCGATACGTTACTGATCGGAGTTCAAGTACTGCCCAGTTGTCATCGGAGTCAAAGAGGTAAACGAGAAGTGCGACAACATCGGGATTTTTGGATCGAAATGCCACCGATAGGTCATGATTGGAAAAATCCATTGGTGATGACAAGGTTCGATTGGCTACTGCATGGTGGCCTGATTTTCCAACTAATTTCAAACTCTGTGAACCAGTTACGCTCTGTGTTGTGTCCGCCAACACGGAACCCTGAACCCGTTGCCATCGAGACAGACCCTCAAAATTATCGAACTCTGTTCCGGGTGAACTATACTGTTCACGGCTATTGTATTTTGTCTGTAGTGTTTGTTTCGACGTGGTTTCTGTACCCTCAGTGGTTTCATCTACTGTCGTTGTGTTCGCCGTCGATGGAATCTGAGTATCCGAAGTTGGTTGTGAGGAAGGCGTTTTCCCGGAACAACCAGCGAGCATTCCAGCAGCGACAGTGCCGGACAAGTGAAGGAAGCGGCGACGAGTAGTGTTCGTAGAGCAGTTATCCGTCATGTTGTCGTTCACCTGCCTGTCTGGGACTGCCTAGCGAGGACAAAGTGAAACTAGATATCGGGAGGCTACATGCTCCATTGGTTAGCAGCGATTGCCACAGAGAGTCTTCTTTACTGATCTCTGTTGTTCTCTGTATTTTGACGATATTCTTTGAGCTGCCTGGTCCGTTCTCTTTTTTCTCTTGAGTCATCGCCGACAGGGTGAACCAGCGTTAAAGAATTAGTTATGTTCTACCTGACTAAAAATATCGTCTTATAATCCCTGCTTAATGCTTGTAAAATCAGCTATTGTATCCAAATTACTATTTTTAGAGGCATGATTCCAAGACTCTATGAGATCGATAAGTATTATGAAATCAAATATTACAGCTCAGTATTATTCTGTTCACGCTGTGAATCTCGACTTTCGTACCACTAGCAATCGTATATTCGATAGTGGATTTCTCTGTAATCTCCTTCCCAGGCAAAAACCGCACTAAAGGAAGGAAATACCCTGGTGTTATTGTGCTGAACTATACATATGGCTCAACGATCTACCCATCGTGTTCTAGCACTTTGCTTTCTGGTCGTTCTCACACTTCTTTCCTTTCTTTTTCTTACCGCCGTCTTGTTGACTACCAGTGTTGGTGGCGGTTGATTCGGCAGCTTGAATGTTTTCGTTGAGCTGATAATTAAGCTGCTCTGCCGATGCATTACCATCGTTTGTTGCGAACGCGATTGCACTGGTCTGCTCGCTCACGTTCAGCTGCTCAATGTATTGCGCTTGCTCAACGACAGCAAGTGCTTTCTGTTTGTTAACTTGTCCGTTTCCGTTGTCATAGGACACTGCCCAGGAGTTATCGCCTTTTGCGTCCGTACCATCCATCACCGCAAAGACCTTTTTAGTGCCTTCGTCGACATTCACTGCAGTTGCTGAAGCCACCTGTGCATTGAAGTTTGCTTGGTAACTTGCTTGTGTAGCTGTTGCTTCGCTACCATCAAGCCCAACAGCAACGGCTGCATTCTGCATGCTGATGTTCTTCTGACTCACATCCTGGAACTGCTTGATGTTCGCTTTTGCACCTTGTTTGTTCGATTGGGACGTACACTTTTCGGAACGCTTCACGGCTGAGTCCGAGTAGTCGCCTTTCATGTTAGCGCTTGCAGTGAATTCTTTGACCGACTTCGGATCAAAGTTTACTGCAGTTGCGCTTGCAACCTGCTTATTCCGATTGAACTGGCAACTAACTTGCCACGCTTTGGCTACGCTTTCTTCGCCAACCGCAAGTGCAATAGCAACACCCTGTTCGTTTACGTTCAGTTGGTTAACAACTTGAGCCTGCTCGACCGAGGAACTTGCATTCTGTTTGTTTCCGTCACCGACATTCGCCGCGAGCGCTTCGGCCGTCTGAGCGTTCTTGTTGAGTTGGAAGCTTCGCTGATACGATCGCGCATAGCTACGGTTCTCCGCAATTGCGATAGCAGTGCTCTGGCTGCTATAGTTCACTTGGTCAACTTCTTGTTCTTGCTCAATGTCTGCTTCGGCGGTCTGTTCACTCTGGTAAGCGTCATCGCTCACGACCCAGCCAGAGAATTCGCGTGAATCAGTTTCGCCCGCGAGGACAACATACACATCTTTGAGATTTTCGAATTTCTGTTCTTTAGTTTGTTCTTTAGCATTAATCGATTCTGCACTGCCAGCTTGAGTGTTTTTGTTATTCTGGTAGGTGCGTTGAATTGCGTCTGCTTTTCCACCATCAATTGAGATGGCAACAGCGTTTTTCTGTTGATTGACGTTCAACTGAGTGACATCCTGGTACTGAATGACCTGGGAAGAAGACTGTTGTGAACTTGATTTGAGGTCTTTCTTATTCTTTTTGAGCCATGGGTGAAGATCAGTTGCGGAGGTGTCGGCACCGAAGATGAGGTAGACATTACCCCCATCCGCGTCCATAGCGTTGTCCGTGGCTGCAGCCGATGTGCCAGCAAACGTGGAAACGGCACTTGCACCGATCCCTGCGGCCGCAATTCCTTTCAAATAGCCTCTTCGCTTTACCTTGTTGCTGCTGTCGGATTTTCTTTGTCGCATCGCATTATACTGCAAATGCACATTGATATTTTGTTATGATTTACCTGATATCGGTAATTATTGAGTAGGTGCTAGTTATAACCCTCTTTAGGCCAAAACCAAAAGTCGGATAGAAGATAACTTGAAAACGAATCAACTGTGAAACAGAGAATCAGATTCTCTGTCAACTACGTTCCCAACTATTTTCCCATCTATTTTTTCGTTAGTAACTATTGTTGAGGGAAAGTGGATCTGTTCCCGTTTGACCTCCTTGCAGTCAGAAACGCCATCTCCAGCGGTATCTGCGCAATTTGAATCCGCACCTAGTTCTTTTTCTTCTCAATCTATGAGTCCATCACCATCGCTATCCCTTGGTTTGTCGCTCTCATCACCCTGATCGCCATCGTCACCATCACCTGGTTCTTCCGGTGGTTCCTCGGCGGGCGGCTCTCACCCTCATCATATTCTTCAATTGCGGCAGTGGCCTCAGCTTCATCGTTGACCGTCGTACCAGCTTCGTTATCGCTAGTTTCAGTTACGATATAAGTTCCGGGGTCAAGTTGGATTACTCGTTGCTCATCCGGCTGAAGAGTGATCGTTCGTGATCGTGATTCATTGAATTGAAGATCGATGGCGAACTCCGCATCGTCATTGCGAAGTTCGGCTGCTCCACAGTCTTCATTGTCTACGCGGGCGTTCGAAGGGCATGGCTCAAGTGTGACACTGGAAACTGATTCGTCTGTCAGGATGTCCATAACCGGTACTGAATCGCCACCGCTCATTTTTTGCTCCGACGGTGCATTCTCCCGGTACGTGTTCGAACTCTCCGATTTCTGTGTCTGGTTCGATCTCTGCTTGTGTCGGTCTATCTTTAGGAATTTATGTGATACTTCCGTCCGGAGTTCGCACGGTTACAGTCACCACTCTATCTGTATTGTTTTGGATGTGCGCAACAGCTTCACATTCGATCTCCAAAGTGACGCCATCACCGGTCTACTATGCCACGGCGATGCCCGAGCCTACTCCACCGATGGTTGCGGCTAGCGCAGAGGTTTTGAGCACTTGACGTCGTGTAATCTCATCCTTCTTTTCCAAGTTATAATTGATCATCTCTCGCATCAACCGGGAATAATTCGGCCGGTGATATTGTTTTGGGGAATTTATCAAAAATAAGAAGGGTATAGGTAGGAACTACTAGAATTTAACACGGATAAAGCGAAATGACCGAAGGAAATTTATATTATTGGCTGATTTTACGATTTATACTCTAACCTATTAGACTACTGATACAATATACAAACTCGTTTCGCGGAATGATTTCCGCGGTGACTAGTCTTCGTCGATTTGTAACTGTACCCGTTTGTCGACCTCAAACTTCTTTTCTGCAGCCACTTTGACTTCTTCGACGAGTTCAGCCTCAACAGCGGCCACCGAATGAATCTGACCGCGGATTTCGCCTGGCGGATTTTGCTCGGTGTGAACGTTCACATACGTATTTCTGGAGCGCATCGCTTCGACGAGTGCACTCAACGGTTTTCCAGCGAGTGGGCCAACCAAGTCTGCTGCCGTAATCGATCCTGTTGCCAGTACTCCATTTTCGGTTACGCCTTGATCGAGGGCACCGACGAACTTCCCTTGTTCGTTCTTCTGTCCAAACAAGAAGGTCACTACGTCTCCATTCTCACCTTTCTGACCGAGATGAATATGGGCCTGAGTGACGTTTTCGACTTGAGCAACGAGGAGTACATAATGAATGTGCGGTCCATCTCCATGATCTGCGAATTTAAATATGGCTGCACCTTGTCCTTTCGTCTTAACGGGGGGCACCTCTTGTGCACCACTGAGTTTCCCCGCGCTAAACACCGTGCGTTTCTTGTCATTGCAATTTTCCATGTGTGCACCAGTGGACTGTGCACCAAGACCAACGCTAGCTACTGTTCCTGTCCCAACGACTTTGAGAACATCCCGTCGTGAATTGCTTACCATGGTTGGTACCAGTCAAAACACAGAATGATAGTATATTGTCATACTGATGCTGAACAGTGGTCGTTTCTCTTCAGATACCATCTACTGCCACGACACAAACTAATAGTGAACTATTCCTCTTCACTTACTTCTTAAGCAAGTGGACTTAGCATCTGCATTCGGTAAAAAAGATGGCTATGCAGATCTCACTCTATTCACACAGGTCCGAAACATTTTAAGAATAATTTTGGAGTCAACCTACGAAAATAGATATCTCTATTATTTACTCATAATATTGGAAAGTGAAGACTCCTTTCTCAGAGCTCCTCTTTGATTGCCGCGTCGGCAAGTCGCATCTCTTGAGAGAGCGACTCTTTACCGTGAGCGATTTGATTCCGTGGGATGATATATCGCTTTGAATTCGACTTAATGACAATATCATTCGATCCATTGCCATTATAGTCGGTCAGCGCAACGCTCGTCCCTGCTTGTTCACCAGCTGCAGTGCCAATGATACGGACGTCAGCGTCTGTCAGATCCGTGATTTGACTTGGTTTGATTGGTCCGGTAAAGAGATAGGCGGCGCCAGCCTTTGACCCACCTAGATTACTCTCTGAGACGCCAACAAGGATATCACGAGTACCATCACCAGTGAAGTCACCACGTGCAACTTGCCACCCAGGCCGATCGTCAATGGGAATCTGGCAGCGATCCGGTAACGGTTGGATGGGTTTCTGGAAGTCGTTCTGCTTGTCTCCAACTCGGAAGATACCCCAAAGCCCTGATTCAAGCCGACGACGTTCTTTCGTCTCTTGGTAAATGAAGTCGCCGGTACTATTAGCAACTCCACCGGCACCATCATGCATTTTAAAGCTCAATGCTTTTCCAACACCAAACCGGTCATCAACGCCGATTGGAATGTATCCTCGATTACCCGTTTCTGTGACGGACGTGAATCGATCCCACTGATGGTCTGCAAGATGGAAGGTGATTCCACGTGCTTTGTCTGCAGACATCTGAACACGGAACGTCACCGGATCATTTAGGTAAGCATTCAGCACAGGTGTCGCTGGATCACCGTGAACTTCCGAGCTATATACTTTGTGTTGTCGAGGATCTTTATCAAAGCGGCGGATAAATGGCTCCGCTCTGTTGTTGATCGCTCCGTATCCCTGATCCTCTGGGTCACCCAGTTGGTTACACGGATCGTCTGGATCTATCTCATCTGCATCGAAACCTGGCGGCACGACACATGAATCCGGATTCTTTTCGTTGATGATGTACCGACCATCACTGAACGAAAGCCCAAATTCACGGAAATCTGCCCCATTCGGGTTTTTGACGATCGCATTTGTTCCCGTATTTGCGGGGCCGTTACTACTATCCATATAGGGTTCGCCCGTCACCGGATCGAGCCATGTTGAATCTTGAGGCTCAATCATCAATTTTCCGAAGGCTCCGCGATGACGGTTGCTCCGTAGATCAGCCATATCCCACATAACTGCCGCCTCAAACTCAGTGTCGCCAGACCATCGGTAGGTGATGGTCTCTCCAGGTGGAATTGTTTGATCGTAATTGAACCCAACAGTCGCACCGTCAGATCCGTTGGCATCATATTCGACACCACCAGAATGCAGCGAAATACGTTCTGAACGCTCCCATTGCTGATTGGGTCGCATCTGTGGCTGATCATCATTATTGCCGAGATCATGGGGAAGGTCATTAGTGAGGTTAATTTCAACACAATCACCACGATTCACTCGAATCATCAGCGGTTCTGGCTGTCGACGCCCTGCTTTGATATCCTCAACATGTTCGTCGAGTGCGAAGATGACTCCACACGGATCGTGGTCACCGTAGTCATCAAATTCGATTTCCGTCTGGAAAGCCGTCACGTCGTACGACGTGATAGGGGAATCATCGGAACATGGATTGCCAGGTTCTGGTGCCAATGGCGGCGGATTGCCATTAATACCATCGTTCTGACGTTCATCCTTATCCGGTGGGAACGCCTGGTCATCCTTCTTGTCATACAGCAATTTATCTTTTTGACCATTTTCTTCCCAATTACTGTAGGGCGCAGGATGACCCATCTTCTTCAGCTGTTTATTGCTAATCTTTCCGCTAGGTGTCCCACGATCGGGCAACGGCTGAAGATGGTTGACTTCTGCATCGAAGGTTCGATGCAGTCCCCACATCCCGTTCCAAATATCGTCTATCATGGACGACCCGAACAGGTAATCACGAACCGGAAGTCCGGATGGGTTGTTCATCTCTTCGAAGTCATGGTCTTCTTGCACTTGGAAAGTAAACGCCTCGGACGTCCCAAAGATGTGTGACGTTGACTCTTCAGCAGTAAACCCTTCGGGATCCAGTCCGTTTTCATGGATAAAGAAGTTGTGTTGTTCTTCCCACGCAGCTTGCCATACGTGGAGTCGAAGCGGATCACCAGCGTATGATTCGACGACTGGTGTCTCGGGATCCCCATGGACGTATGAGCTGTGGACATACGCAGGATCACAATCGTCGCGATGGTAGTATGGTGTGTTCCGGAGGTTGATCGCCATCACTCCTGCATTTTCCTGATGCTCTTCTTGTTGAGTTACGAAGTTGCCATCGCGATCAACTAGTTGTGCAAAGTCATGAAACGCAAGTGCTTGTTCGCGGAAATCGTTCCCATTCGGATTCTTGATGATCGCTTGGGTGCCGCTTCGAATTGGTTTTCCTGAATATGGATCTAACCATTCGGAATCACGGGGTTCAATGATAAGCCCACAGAACATGCCGTGCATCACATTCTCGATGCCTGTAATGTGATCGTGGAAGAAAATGGTTCCTTCCTCATCAGCATACCATCGGAAGGTAAGTTCCCCATCAGGGCCTGGATCCGCAGATTGGCTATAGTTGTAGCCTGTTGCTAACGAATCAGACCCTAGCACGTCGAAGGAGACGAAGTGAGGGTGATTTGATGTCGAAACGTCGAATTCGTCTTTTAATGTGACCTCAATACAGTCACCGACATTCGCCCGAATCACCAGAGGTTCAGGATTCATTTCTCCGTTTTTAATTTTCTTTGCGTCCTCTTCGAGTGCAAAAACCATCCCGTCTGGGTCGTGGTCACCCGCATCGTTGTAAGCGATATTTGCTGGAACACCGACGATGGTGTACTCGCGCTTCTCGCCCTCAAAGGCAGGTTCAAACTGGGGATCACAAGGATCAGTGTACGGTGCCCCCGGGAGGATATCGCTGCCTAGTGCTTCTCGCTCCTTGGATGTAGGCTGACGGCCAATCGGACTCGGTGGTTCGGGCGGTTGCTCGCCTTTCTCGCCAGGAATGAAGTCAGGGAAGCCGAGGTCGTCTTCCTGGTTCGGTGGATTATTTCCTGGTAGTGCTTTGAGATGATCTTGAATCTGGTCGTGCACCCGGAAGAGACTCCACATTCCCTCTCCGTAATGAGGAAACAGGTGGCAGTGGAAGAGGTAGTCACCCGTCGAACGGTGGGCACCACCCGCTCCCACTTCAAATGCCTCCTGGGACGTCATATCTGGACGAACACTTGTTTCTGTTTCGACATTACCATGGGCTGCCGTAAGATACGTTTCGTAAGCTGCCCCAAGACCGATCGTTTGTGAATCGATGGTGTCAGATCTCTCGATATCTGGGACTTCTTTCCAACGGTGACCATGCAAGTGGTGTACGTGGTTTTCCTCTAGTGAGGCGCTAACAGCGACGAACTTGGTTGGATCGCCAAGGTAGGCTTCGGGGAAAATATCACCACCTCCGGGATCACCGTGGACCCACGAGTTATAGAAGAACTCATCCTCTGCACAGTCGGGACAGTCTTCACGGAGTCGGTTTCCAGTTGGATCCGCTCGATAGTTGATGGCGTGAGTCGTCTGTGGTTCGTCGCTGTTAGGGAATGTAAGCTGTTCGTCATCACATGTATAGATCCCCTCCGGTGTATGATAGTGGACGACAAATTCACGATAGCTCGTTCCAATGAATTGTGGATCATGGATGATTGCATTGACGCCACTGCGCAGTTTTTCGCCGGTCTCTGGGTCTGTCCATGTTGCGCCCTCCGGTTCAACGACGATTGAACCAAAAAGGCCGCGCGACAGTAGATTTGCCTCTTCGGGTGGTTTGTCACCACTGTCTACCGCGGGGTTTGCTCCATCATAGAAGTAGTGCGTGCCGCGATGACTTGCATGCCATTTATACTCGATAGAGTCACCCGGTGCAACCGTTGTATCGTCATTGTACCCGACGTCTAGCCCATCAGAGGTTTGAACATTGTATGGTAGAGCAGTCTGATGGATTGATGCATGCCGACAGAGATGATTTACAAACTTAATCTCGACAATATCTCCCTTGTTCGCGCGAATCGTCAGCGGTTGAAGAACGGACGTATCGACTTCGGCCTTGTTACACTCTGAATTTTTGTCTTTTCCGCTCTTTTGTTCATCACCTGCCTCTTCATTATCGTCAATGAGTGCAAACGCATCATCCGGCACTTTTCCGGATGCTTTGCGAGCTTCTTCTAGATTTTCCTCAAGGACGTACATCGCCGCATTCGGCTGGTGCAGGCCGTACTTGTTATAGACGATATCGGTCGATATCGCATGAACCGTGAACTGCCGGACTTTACCGCCGTTAGTAGGTTCATCTGGAACCTCCTTAGGCTCGTCCTCTTCTAACATCGAATCAGTTAAGCCGGCTCTGTTGAGTACGGTACTCGTTGCAAGAGCGCCGCCCGCCATGAACGACCGTCGTGACGTCGCCAACGAGTTTTCTGATAGTGCACTATTCTGTTCCTTATCTCTCGTCGTTGTATTTTCGCTCGACATCTACGATTCAGGCTAATTATTGCCTACCCTATTGTTATAGCCAACCTGAAACATAGAATGAGAACTCTAACTATCTGTCCATTCTTCCGAGAAGGATAGTAGCTCCAATGTAATATCAAAAAATATGAGTATTCGTTCAAACCAAAAGCTAGTGAAGGAAGCCAACTCTTCCTAATAATCGTTTGTTACCGCCATTTTGATTACTTTTTCTGGTGAGAAGGACAGAAATTGTTTTACTATTTATAACAAAAATGAAAATAAAATAATTACTTACTAATAGTAAAATAAATTTATTCTGATTATAGAAACTAAAATTCTGTTATTTACGACGAGGATACAGCGCCGTCATTATTTTGCTTGCACGTGAGATGACAATCTTGCAGGCTCACGGAATCGAGACATTCGCGTTGACAACGTCTACAGATATACAGCGAAAGTGCCTCGGAGCTTGACTTCGAGGATAAATTATATAGTTGAGACGTGGATTAAAGACCTTAATTCGAGGCAACTGCCGGCAGTTGCGAGGAATGCGGCAACTCTCAACACCTACGTCAAGGACATGGTGAGACGGATGTTGTCGGGGTGTGGTGGAGCAGCCGTCCCTCACGGACACACCAGATGTTCGGGTGTTACTTCCAGACGATCCATTACGAGGAGTTCGAGGGGAATTAAATCTGCCTGTGGCTATACGGCTCGTTTTTAGGGCTACCGCTAAAACAGCGAAGCCGCGGGGGCTTACCCCTGCGGTACTTCACACAATATATAAGGAACGGGTCGAAGTCAACGGCCACGAAGTCGTGGACGGCAATGTGCGTCCAATCAGTAACGGTGCGCACGACCACATCCGGTTGAAAGATGAAAAAGATCCGGGACGGAAGTCGGCCTCCTCAAGTGGAAAACACTAACCAAATAATCGGTCAATCACGTATCGATAGTCTGGCTTCGAACTCAAGAGTACGAGTGCTCCACCTGTTGTCCCACTCTCAAAAATTGGTGAGATTCTAATTCGAATGCACTGGGGCATTCTGGACGGTGCGAACCCAAAGCACATCGCGATGAAAAAGAACCGACCAGCAAGTAGAGCTCACTGGTTTCGGTATCGAAACACCAAATGACCCGTTGGGGTGGGAGGAGCCATTAAATGTGATTCAGGCAGTCAATAACTATGCACCAAAACATTGTACTAAACATGCTCACAGCTAGTGAGCCCTCAGAAGAAATGAGGCAAGGTGATGTAGCGAGACTGAGAGCTCTGGGCTTGGTTGGTTCCCGAGCAACGTTGTACCACACTCTTCGCGAAAGACATGTTCTACATCACCACTCCTTTGCATGTGCTAATATCCGTTAGCTCTACCTTGACAACAAGTGAACTGTCCTTCTGACGTTCGCGGGTTCCTGTTTCAATGACGCGCTTTGCAAATACGGGTGTATCTACAGATATACAGCAACAGTGCCTCGGAGCTTGACCCCGAGGCGGTTCACAGAAAGCACAGTCTCCACAGGCATTGATTCGAACCGTCTTAACGCAGTGGATGTTGCTTTTACAAACATAAAACGTTGTGAAATTGCCGTACAATCGCTGAACGACTTTGAAGCACCTTCTAGTAAGCGTTTTCCCTACTTCTTAACACTCAACAAGCGTTTCTATTCGGAAGATGCAAATGTATCAGCGTTTCAGTTGAGTCAGTGGAGAAAGTGGTTGTAGACCTGTCTCTAGGTATCGACGGTTTATCTGTCATCAGTGAGAGAATCACACCATTTACGGCGGGCAGGATGTCACGCTAATCGCTTTTCAACGTCAGCAGTTGAATTCAATCCCTGTAGTTGTAATTCATCTACAAGCGATCTACGATGTGCTCATTGAGTTTTACTTTGGTAAATCGAGAGAAACTCAAGCAAATACAAAAATGAGTTTGTACGTCGACGACTACTGAATTTCCGCATGTATTTTACTCTGTTCTGCAGACTCTACAGTTCTCTCGGTTCCAAAGATGGATGTCGATACTGAATATGGTTTCATCTCCGTCTGATCAATCCATTCTCTAATATCGTTAAATCTCAACTTATGTCTCCAGGACAATTCCGGACATGAATTCTGATCGGAAAACAACAACTCATCGAAGTTATATTGTTTATATATTTCATCTCTATCGGGCCAGGCTAGCTCAACTGTCCGACCAACTGGAATTCGTCGGTGAAGGAACTGATCAATATTGTTGAAAATCTGTGAGTTATATGGTTTGTCAGGTGGGCGATAGCGGAGCAGATTCGAATCAAGCTGGTGAATGGCTTTCATGAACGTTTTTGAGTTGCGAACTGATGGCGGCGCCTGTAGGTGCCACTCTAATAGTTCAATATCTGCAGCAACAAATGCCTCACAATATGAATCAGCGAGATGTGTCCGAAATGGGAGCGTCGGTTGGTTCTTAATCATGAACAAATCCATTGCATTATGGATCGAATCTGTCCGTTTCCAGCACCTCTTAAATTCCTCTTGAAGACTCTCTCTAAGCCATATCTCTGGGGCGTCCACATAGTCATACGGGAAAAGCTCGAGCATTTGTTCCATCACGCGGTGGCGACTGGTGGGATTATAACCAAGTGTCTCAAGCAGGAATTCGATAGGCTTCGGTTCGGACTCTAACCAGGGAAGTGGCGCGCTAACACTGCCAACCTCAAAGGACGCATTTTGAAGAAAATGCCCTTTAAATAAGGTATCGAAGAGAAGTCCATGATACATTGTATCTGCATTTATTTCAGGGTTATATCCAGCATGATGAATATGGAGCGACTCCTTGATTCCTTGTGAGTGCCGAACTTTAGTAGCGTCTGGAAGCAGATATCGTTCATCTGGATCAAAGGCAGTGTGATCAGCGTCGTACTGTTCCGCTAATTGCCTGGCGATCCGAACTTCCTGACTGCCAGGTGTTCCGATAGTATAACATCGTTCAATATCTGGGACCTGTGAGAGGAGTACTCGTGCGTCTGAACCCGCTGAAAGGAGTAGCCCTTTTTGACTTGGGTAGTTGGCTCTGCGTTCTAGCGCTCGCTTTAAGCGAGCCGCCAGCTCATCGATATAATTGAATGACCGAGGATCATACGTGAATCTAGAGAGAGTAGTACTGGTTGCAGGGGTCAGATACCCGTCGAAGGGAACTCGATGCAACTGCTCAAAGCATGTTCGATTTCCGAAAACAGTTCCTATTTGGAGGAATTCATGGAGAGATCGCTGATGGAGCCGTGGCTCAGTAATCGTTTGTGCGACAGTCGCAGCATCGGTTCCGAATACTCGTGTCCCAACGGCATCAGTATAGTAACATTCCCACGACCGAATCTGATCAGTTAGGACAATCGCTTTTCCATTAAATTCGACGACTGCTACATACGATCCATTGAGTTTTGAAAACGAATCAATGCCATTGGAAATTGATTCTTCAAAAAGCCAATGAGCCATGTTCTCAAAACGGTCTTTTTCGGTTTGACCTTGCACTTCTCCCCAAATAACACAGATACCATTATCGCACGTGTACGCTGTACTCCGCGCGCGTTGCCCCAAATATGGATCCCTCATACCTACGGTTACTTTGTCTCCACTATATATAGCATCAAATTCGTCTTCCGATCGTAATTCAGCAAACTCGGTTCGTGATCCAAAAAGGCCGAATAGTTCTTTTTGCATCTGTTAACACCTCCAGCTACAGTTTTGAGTAAGGGATTTGTTTGCCACATACTCCATCATCCAAATCGCAGATAACGATTTCCGTGTTATAATGAGACTATTCGTGATCTTAGCGTTGCTTACTTGCTTGTCTACCATTACAAGATAAGGTATACCAATAATTATTTTGTTATTCACTTCTTGAATTCTAGAAAGCAAGTGTTACCTAAACCACAATAAATAAACAATTATATATAACTAGTATGATTTAAATATTTATGCATTAGCATGGTATATCTCAAACCACAAAATAATCGTTTTGGCTGTTTTGGTATCCTTCTCGCTCTTCACTCACCAATATAGGGGTGGTTCACACCGATTCAACGCTTGTGGAGACTGCGCTTCCTGGATCACCGTCGTATTTGTACAATACATCATTGATACCGAAATTCTATCGTTAGGTTAAGAGAAAGCAAAATATAATGTAATCATGGCTCATATTCTTCTACCTTGTTTTAAAACTATCACACGATAAATAGTACGTTGTACATACTTATTATCTCTACCGTATTCGTACATTTATGCCTAATTCAATTTCGTTCAAGAACACGGCTCAGAAGAACGCACGGATTAACGATCAAATGTATACTCACCAGTACCGGTTTGAATACGATGCTACTGGTGAGACCACACTCGAACTGTGTATCAGTGATATCCTTTCATTCATCACTGATTCTCCACGGGACGAAGCGGAATCCATAGTTCGCCAACAGTGCCAGATCAGCATTGACAACCATTTTTCGATGCTTGACCAAGTCGAAAAGCCACAATTCGATTTCTGGATTGATTGCCTGCACATTACGGTGAAGTACAATGGAGAGATATTGGTTCGAAAGAGTCAAACTCCACAAGAGGAACCCCAGAAATCTGACGAGGTAACTGGACAGAGTCAAGAAGAGTGAATTATTCTGCCCTCGAGAGTGAACGCATCTCGCGGTCAAGCCGCGGGCTTTACTTCTACGACGTGCTTTGCATCCACCCGTCCCGAATGATGAACGAACGCAGGGAGCACAGTCTGCACAGGCGTTGATTCGGACCGTCCCGGCCCTACATGAAGAGATAGTTTGTTGAGTCCCCTGTCGAGGATGTTCTTTGCCGCGTTTAAGTTCCGGTCTTCAGTGTGCCCACAAGACGGACACGAGTGTTCGCGCACCCACTGCGGCTTGCTGGTTTCAACACCGCATTGGTTGCACTCTTTCGTGGTTCCGCGAGCGTCTACTCGAACCATGTGCGTACCGTACAGGTTGCCTTTGTATTCCAGCAAATCGAGGAACCGGGACCATGCGGTGTCCTGCTTGTTCTTTGCCGACTGACTGGTTTCGAGCATCGGCTTCACATCCAAGTCTTCGACCGCTACTACATCGTACGCTTTAACCAGCCACGTCGAAAGTTTGTGCTGAAAGTCAAGCACCTTCCACCGAATTCGCCGTTTCGCTCGTGCGACGTTCTGGCGTTGGTTCTCCCAGTTGGCCGACTTGTGCTCCTTTCGGTCGAGTGACCGCTGTTCGCGGGCGTACTGGTCGTACTCCGATTTGAGGTCCAAACACTCTACTGAAAGGTCCTCGGACATATGTATGTACGACTGGATGCCGAGGTCCACGCCGATACAGTCGGCACGGTCGATGTCCGTCGGGATTAGATGGACGACCGACACACTACCTGAATGTGGACATCACTGTTAGAGTAATAATTTCAATCTCAGAATTAAGAATGAACAACGCCAGGTGACTACAACGGTGGACTGCGTCAAAACCACTGTCTCAAATTTATCTCAGCTCTTTTCGGGCAATACATCGGTGTGAGCGAGAGATTTCTAACGCCGTTCACAGAGAGATCATTCGAAACACCGGAAATAGCTATCCACTTACTGTCTCGAATTTGTAAGAAACGTCACCATCTGAATAGAGATGCGATGTCTCACACGGTGCACCTTTTACATCGACATCTAAAAACTCGGTAACAAGCAGATCCTCACCTTCCTCATAGACTAGGGTTACTGTTTTTGGTGTTCGATTCCCTGGCAAATCGACTTGTATAACACCATTCTCATTAACAACTGTTTCAACTTCTATCTGGCTTTCATCCTCAAACACAACAAACACAAGTACTGTCTTGTCTGCTGAAAGTGACCCTTCAGCCAAATTTTTGGTGAAGAAGCTGATTTGGTCACAAGCAACCCTGATTTGGTCGCCAGCGGAATTATCATTTTGAGAGCGAGATGGTGTGCGATGTTCGTCGACCCCGGTAATGGATGTGCCACTCACTGCAATTCCTTCTAGACAGCTCCGGCGATTGGTATTCTCCTTATTATCGAGGTGTTTTCTCTGCATACAAGACAATCATAATGAGGCTACCCTATTGTTATGTAGTGCCTGATAATAGTAATTGCTGCCTGTACATTTCGAATTCGTCACAGTAGATGTTTTTGAGCTATAAATCGGTGCAAATATCGTACTAATCACCAGTCTATTCGATAGTGTAGGATTTGAACGAACGGGGGTGGATTCGAACCACCGGGGCCACAGAGTGGCCGCCATCAACATTGTGTTGATGGTGCTTTTACCACCGAGCAACCCGTTCTTTCCCCGGAAACCCAGTAGCACAGTCGAAATGGGAGTGTTAGTCATAACACACCCATCTGAATTGAAGTCTGACTTCAGATTCGACACGCAACAACTGAACTCGAGCGACGCAAGTACATATCCTGGGAATGCTCTTGCGACGCTCGCAACTCATTCATTGGCTGCATTATATATTGTTATACAGTTCTTTCTGTTGCTAATTGAACATGAATACACTACGCTGAGGATCATAGCTCGTCTGTTGAACAAGGTTCTCGCTGAATACGTAGTAGTACAGTAGTTCTCAGAGCTAGGGTGATAACCTCTCCTAAAGGGAGTGGTTTCCCAAAGTGGATAGTAAGCGTCTTTAGCAGCCCTACGAAACCGCTCTCAACTACTCTAGATATATTTATAAATATATCTCCATTAGAAAATCTTATATTAACATAAGTATACATGAGTGATGCGTGAGACGAGTTACAAAATCATTTGATATAATAATAGAATATTCCTACAAAGACTCTTTATAACACTGTAGGAAGCTTATAACAATAACAATTAGTGTAGTGTGTAAAGCTGTGAGAGACAATGAAACGAAGTAACAAACTATCAACAAGCAATATGCGTTCTAAAGGTGGGTCCCATGAGTGTTAACTCAAAAACCGATTCTACGATCTCACAAACAGAGTTAGCAGTCAGATTAGACGACAGCGAGCAGACGATCGAAAAGGACGACCTTTTCCACCTACTACAGGCAAGCCGTCGTCGTTCTGCACTCATTTATCTCCGAGAGCGGAACGAACCCGTATCACTCGGAGAACTGGCTGAACACGTTGCTGCATGGGAAAACAACAAATCCACGGCCGAATTGGTCTCAAAGGAGCGTCAAAATGTTTATATTTCACTGTATCAGTGTCATCTCGATAAGCTTGCAGAACATGGTATTATAGCGTTTAATAAAGATCGTGGGCTCATCACTCGGCTTGAAAAAGCATCTCAATTAGATCCGTATTTGGAAGTGGAAAATAATCGCCTCACTTCTCTAAGCGAATCACAACCAAACGATGTGGGTTCGAAATCAATCGTCCAAAAAATATTGAGTGTTTTACGGGAGATTCGAGGAGAAAGCCCCGTCCTTGAGGGCGGGGATGAATCCGACAAAGTACCCAGCAACCGCCGCCGATAACAGGGCCGGATATTCCACGGGTTGTTTCACTTCACTCCGCACTACGTAGATATAAGTATTTGTGGTGACATAGGTTACGTATGGCGAAACAGGTCGTTATGCGAACCTATCGCGCCCGTATCTGCAACTACTCGCAGGTGCGCAACGACCTCGATTCGCTCGGATTCGCCGCCAGCAAGCTCTGGAACGTTGGCCGATGGACGGCCCAACGAGTCTGGGACGAATGCGGCCAGATTCCCGACGCTAACGCGCTCATGGCGTACCTCAAGAACCACGAACGTTACGCCGACCTCCATTCTCAGTCGAGTCAACGAGTTCTTCAAGAACTCGGTGAGGCGTTCGAAAGTTGGTACGGCAAGCGCCGAAACGGGAACACGAACGCGAATCCGCCCGGCTACCGCAAACACAACGACGACCACCCACGGTCAACGATCACGTTCAAAGCCGCTGGCTTCAAACACGACACGCACAACAACCGGATTCGTCTCTCGAAAGGTAAGAACCTCAAAGAGGATTGATCGGACTTCGTTCTGTGCGAGTACGATGCCATCGGCCCGTCCGAGAGGACTATTGAGAACGTTCAGCAGGTTCGTGCGGTGTACGAACATGGCATCTGGCGGTTGCACTTCGTCTGTCGCGTCTCGATTGACGATGCTGAATTGCCCGATGACGGCGTGGCAGGCATCGACCTTGGTATCTGCAACCTCGCCACCATCTCGTACGGCGACGAATCAGTGTTGTATCCTGGTGGAGCGCTCAAAGAGGACGAATACTACTTCGCCAAGAAGCGCGCCGAAACGGACGATTCGGCGTCACGCAAAGCCCGTCGTCTCGACCGAAAGCGTACCGATCGTCGGACACACTTCTTGCACACACTCTCGAAGGATATCGTATCCGAGTGTTCCAAAAGGGGTGTCGGAACGATTGTTGTTGGTGACCTCGGTGGCATCCGCGAGGACGAGAACGGCGACGCTCGCAACTGGGGTAAGCACGGCAATCTCGACTTGCACGGCTGGGCGTTCGACCGCTCCACGTCGATGCTCGACTACAAGGCCGAAGAATGCGGTATTGCAGTCGTCACGAAGTCCGAACGCAATACGTCGAAAACGTGTTCAGAGTGTGGTCGGTCTGACGACCGCCAGCGCGTCCAGCGAGGCTTGTACGTCTGTGAGTGTGGGTTGGTTGCGAACGCCGATAGTAATGGTGCGGAGAACATCAGACAAAAAGTACTCCCGAATCTCGCCTGTGATGGCGGCGATAGGGATAACGGCTGGTTGGCACAGCCAGCGGTGCGCTTGTTCGATTGTAGCGAGGGTCGGTTCGCCCCGCGAGAACAGGTCGTCAACCGCGAACCGTAATATCCCAACTCGGGGGAATCCTCGCGCTTTAGCGCGGGGAGGATGTCAACAGGATACAGGCGCTAAGGTCCCTTCTTTAACGAACGAGCAACACGAGTGAGTAGAGAGAATACAGCGTTCACACAAGCAGAGCGCTTGTGCACAAACGAGACCGCGAAGCATTTCGTCAACACCGTCATTGGCTTTCATACACGTTTCTGTTGCCAAACCAGTGATGTATTCCTCTTGTTCATGACCTTCAGTTATCACAGAGGATGGTTGTACTGTGGCTGCTAATGTATTCCTATAATCAGAAAATCATACAGATGACGCTCTTCAAACAATTCAGTTCGATCTATACCTCTCTTGTGAACGCTGTATCCGTGCTCCTCCGCTCATTCCATGGAGAAAGAGGCTTAGCGCCTGCAATTCAGCTAATATACCTAATTTCGCAAATCGTCGTCAACGTCTCCTCCAAAGAGCGTCGCTAATATCAATAGAATACCAAATCCGATGCCAGACATCTTCACCATCGTATATATTTTTTTATAGATGGTCTGTATGAAGAGGACGTTTCTTTCCCAAAGAGCACCCTCTTTTCCTAGGTTCACGTGGAAACTGCGACTAACACTCATTTTCATCATCCTCCTCTGATTCTTTCACAAGATCAATTGAAAGCGTACCAGAACCGGTTACATCGATGACCGAATTCGACGTTGCATGGATATCTGCACAGAAAGAGACATCAAGTTCTTTGACAGCACAAAGCTGATCGCGGAGTTCTCCATCTGGGTAGTTTGCCGTATGTACATTTATGTACGCGTTGTTCGCTTTAATCTCGGCGAGGAGCGTAGCGATTTCCTTGCCTTCACAGGGTCCGACAAGATCGTCGGCAGTAAGTGTTCCAACTGCTACGGCATTGTTTTGGACAACCGTTTGGTGTGCGTCAGCTTGTTCACCGAGGAGATGTGCAATAACTGGCCCATTTTCACCTGGGCCACCTTGGTGAATATGAGCCGCACCAATTTGTGATGTTGTATTGATCGCCACGAGTGCATAGTCAAGACGGGTCTTGTCTGGGCTGCCCCGGAAAACAGCGAGTCCATAACCATCACTTTCGACAGATGAGACTTCGTTTTCTCCCAGGAGGACGTCAGTACTGAACAGTTTCCCCGGTATTTGAACGCTTCCTTGATCTCTCAATTGCTTTTGGTTTGTCTCATTCACCTGCGTGATGTCCGCGTTTGCAGTCGCAGGAGTAGCGGTAAGTCCAGCGATTGCTGCAACACCGGTTCCGAGCACTTGCATACTTTGTCGCTTATCTGTATCAATCATGAGTCTCTCCTATTTGGATCCACTTCGTACCGAATTCACTTTCGTCGGCTTGAAGCTAAATAAACAAACAAGATTCTAATGGAAAGGTATGGTCTCGTTAATAGCAAGCCATACTCAGAAATGGGAGATTAACTTAAAAATAACGCATTGTTCTTGAATTATAATCTCTATTCAATATTTCATATATTGTAATTTATAATTCTAAGCACTGTGAAAATCTTATTGTCTATAGATGAACAAGGCGAGTGCCTCGGAGCCTGACCCCGAGGCGGTTCACACTAAGGTGACATCCTCTCCGCCGTCAACGGCTGGATTCTCTCGCCATTTAAAGACAGACCGAGTCAAGATTAAGAGTCTGGTAATGTAGGGTACGATTCCAGAACAAAGAAATTTGAATAGTAGATATACCGATATGCAAGTGTAGATCCAGATGGATAGGTAGCAGTGTACAGCTTTCCGTCTGCTACGACTGGGGTTCCAGCAGCAGGCGGATTTTCGGGCGATGTTTCAAGATCAGTACTGTCAAGTAGATACGCCCATTTTTGCTCACCAGTTTGTAGATCGATCGCATAAATGACGGCTTGACCATCCCAGCGGTTCGATCCCGGTACCGACCGACCACCAACGTATATTGTCTCATTGGCGATGGTTGGACTGCTAAAGTATGTTCCATTCACACGTTGTGTCCATACAACTGCCCCTGTCTCCGCATCAAGCGCTTTTATGATTGAGTCTTCATCATTTGTATTGAGTAATACTACGTGTCCACCTGCGATTGCGAGCCGTCCGTCCCACTCATTGCTCATATTGGATTCGTAGGCCCACTGAGTCGTTCCATCGTCTATTGACCGGGCTGTTACGCTTACACTGTCATCGTCTCCAACAACACGTTCAGTTCGAATGTAGTAGACCATATCATCAGTGGCGGCATGGTTTCCGAGTGTAAATTGGTCGTGATCTATGCACCACTTCATTGACCCATTTTCTGCATTTAAGGCAGTTCCGTCGCCAAAAAAGATGGTACTATCGCTATAGCTTAAGGCGCCACCGACACCATCTGCAATCCCACCGACTCCGTCTGTTTTCCAAATGGTCTCTCCTGTCGTTCGGTTGAGTGCATACGCACCGTTTTCATTCGAGGTATACACTCGTTGTTCTGTAACGATTGGGGCAGCCCACTCTTGGACAACTGTTCGATTCCACTCGATTTTCCCGTTTTCGGCATCTAAGGCGTACAATCCGCCTCGATCGGCGTCTGGAGTTGACGGAATTTTCGTAGCGAAGTAAATTCTTCCGTCACTGACTACAGGTGTCCGCGGTGCAGGAAGGTCGGCTCGCTTCCATCGTTGGTTGCCTGTTTTACTATTGTACGCCCCGACAAACCCCTCGCTTTTTGAGGGGTCATTGGCCGTCGATACGGCGAGATAGGCAGTCTCGTCGACAACTATCGGTTCCGTATTGTACATGCTGCCGCCCAAATCCATTTTCCAATCGGTTTTCGCGTACGGTGTCGGGCCATTATCGGTAATAGCGGCTGTTCGTCCTGGAGTTGCCCGAAGCCCTGCCCAACTGTTGGATTGTTTCCAGTCGTGATCACTGTCCGAATCTCGGCTAGCAGCAATGGCGCTGTCACAACTCGCCACACTCACTGCAACGCCGACTGTTTTTAAAAACGTTCGACGGGTATTTCGAATACTCGATGCGTGTGATTTATCGACCATTATCATACTTAAATTATTAAACTGAGATATTGTTATGCTCTGCTTGAAGATGGAATTCCATCTTCAGGGGCTATATAACAATGATGTTTTAACAATTAAAAGAATCTATGTACAGGAGAAAAATTATCAATACAACACTGAACATAGCTGATGCAGTAATTCTACCATGGAAAACACACTATTCGAATCAACAGAATAGAAGTTCACAAACGACTCTCCGCCGAAGCACAGCTAAGCGAAAAACAAACAATCGTACGAACTTGATAAGCGGGGACGTTTGAATGCCGACGTTTAATATCGTCGACCAAGGGGCGAGCAACTCCGGAAATTCAACCATTGATTCAGTTCTCAATCCCCTTATTGCGAGTGATACGACGGTCGTCTTTCCACCGGGTACATACAGACTGAACGAACTCGTTGTCCCGTCTGGAATCAATGATTTCGAACTCATTGCACCTTCTGGTGCACGTCTCGTCCCTGATCAATCAGGAGACAATCTTCGATGGATCGACGTGTCCTCAAGTGGATTCGTGTTGGATGGATTCGAACTTGATATGCGAAATATCACGATACCACCGTTCGTGCGAATGAATTCTAGCGCTGGTAATTGGGAACTAAGACGACTCATTACGCGTGGAAGAGTTCGGGCAGCTACAGACACTAACATTGGATCAAATAACTCTGGAGAGGCGCGTACCTATTTTCGCTTGTCAGCGGCAGCAGGCACACGTGGTCTTTTACAGGACTGCTATTTTCACGCAGGATCCTGTGCGCCGACCGAGGCGAGCAATCGCCGAGCAATCCTAATCGAATCGGCGAAGGGTGCACTCACATTCAATCGATGTTGGTTCGAGAGATGGGGTGAAAATACAATTTATGCAAAGAAACCAGAAGGAAAATTCAAAATACTGAACTGTTTCTTCCGCAACTCGCAAAATGGACTACGACTTGGAGGCGATACAGAGGTTCGTAACTGTGTCTCGATTAAAAACAACCAACATCCACGGTCAACATGGTCAGGTGGGTCACTTCAACGAGGAGTGAACATCGAAGCAACTAGTCCGTCCGATTCGTCAGTGGGTATCAACAGTTATGATGGAACACTCACCATTGCGGATTGTGACTTCTATCATCGTTATTTAGATAGTAGCTGTGGTGGAGCCATTACGGCATCCGTTCCATGCCAGCGCATCAATGTTCAACGGGTTCGGATTAGTTATGAATCGAGAAAGAATCACGATGCAATCTATACATCTGATGGCCGGATGGATGACGGCACGCCAGCGAACCTCGAGTATCTTCAACTTGAGGATGTTCACGTTACCAACGATCATCCTTCGGAGTATGCGATTTACATCGGCCAAGAGCCAGACACGTGGGGAACTGTGTCTGGTGTATTAGGTGGCAGTGGTGCTCAAACCAACTCATCCTACATTAGCGAGCAGATGACTACGAGTGGTACTCCAACACAACCAGAAAGAACTCCACCACTCCGAAGCCCACCGCCATTTGGGGAAATCCCGATGCAATCGTCACAACTTGTCCGTATCGATAACACGGGCAATAACGAACCAACCTCATACCGAATTACCGCAGGTGAGGATGTTCTTCCTGCAGGGAACGATGGTGCATCATTAACGATGGAATGGGGACCGAATGGAAGACCAATGCGACCGTCGAATTCAATGAAAGCGACTGGCACAGTGCCTGCTGGGAAAGTGCATGCGTATTACGTCACTGGTGGCATCGAAACAACTGAAGCAGTTGGGCCAGCAACTTGGACTGTTGATGGAGATGTCTACGACCCGAACGCTAGCAACATTTTTTCGACAAACACTATCTCGAGTAACCAAGCAACCAGAGGTCAGTGGCAGCAAGCTGAATCGGGTGACCAGCCGACGGGTGTTACCATCGCAAAACCTCTTTCGTATAACGGTGGGCAGCCTGTTCACGTTCGATTGCGAAACGACGCCAATGCTGGCTTTGAATATAAGCTTGAAGAATGGAATTATCTCGATGGCTCTCACACTACCGAGACATTCCACATCCTTCACTCGCTTACTATGGAACCAAGTGAGCGTGAGTTCGGGCTTAGTGATGGCACACGTTATCAAGTAAAAGCAGGAGAGGTGTCAGTATCTGATGAATTCAATACTGTTTCGATGGGGAACTTCTTTACAGAGAGGCCGGTTGTCCTAGCGCAATCCCAGACATATAACGGCACTGAGCCGATCGTTACTCGAGTAACGGATGTCTCGCCAAATTCTTTCCGAGTGCGGCTTCAAGAAGAGGAAGCAAACGGTGCGCACACCACTGAAACTGTTGGCTATATCGCACTCCAACAAGCGACAGGGCAAATAAATACCCAATCGTTTGAAGTACAACGAACTGCCCAAACAGTGTCTGATCAATGGACTCTGATTGGTTTCCAGCAAGAATATGAAACACCTCGGTTCATTGCTGGCTTGCAGACCTATAGTGGTCTCGATACGGCGAACTTGCGCTACCGGAACCTATCAGGAACCGGTGTCGAGGTTAAGGTTGAAGAAGAACAAAGTGCTGACGCCGAAACAGCGCATACCACGGAAGCGGTTGGTTATGTTGTGTTCGAAGGAGCGACATCGTAACTATCTCTTTGCTCTCAAAAATAAATCATAAATGTCAAATAAGGTCCTGTCCTTCAAAGACAAGATAACTAACGATCTCTGAGGTGTGGCCAGTCTCTGTATCAACGCTTTGCTCTTCTTCGACGCGGATATCAACGGCTGATCCACTAAGGCTTTGATAGCGAAGAGCCGCTGGATCACCGCCATCATATGTGTGAAGATTTGCGATGAAAACTGGCTCTTCATAGACGCGTTGGAACGTAATCGAGGCCCAATTGTTGGTGATAGTATCGGGAGTAAACCCAGCCTCAAACGGAACGCCGTTGAGCGTGCTCACACCCGGTTCAACTGCGATATAGCCGACTGTTTCAGAAGCATGATTACCGCCGGCTGTTTCTTCTTGGAGACGGACATCGAAACCTGTGCTCGAGACGTGCCGGTTGCGAGTGACGATCGGAGCAGCTTCATTGACCGTTTGGGCTTGGGAGATCACAACCGGTGTTGTGGTAAACGTCTGGAAGAAATTCTGGCGTGAGAATGTATTGTCTGTTTGAATATCTCCGACTTCAACTCGCATACCTGCAGGCATTGTGTACGCACCAGCATCCATGAACAAGTAGTGAGCAGTTTCAGCGGTATGACTACCATCTAGATAAGCCCATTCTTCAAGTTGATACTCAAAGCTCTCATTTGTGACTCCACGAACCCGCATGTGACTGGGTTGACCGCCATTCGTTGACGGTGGCCCCATGAGTGTGACTGGGTTTGTGAATGAGCCCTCCGACGTGATTGATTCCCATGTAGTGCGATTGGGTTGATTCGTTGAAATGCTGCCACGCTGGCCGATTGCAATGGCCGCTTCAGCATCAACGAGCCCGTATCCTTGTTGGTTTGCGGTGAGACCAATATCCTCAGCTGTTGTGCGCAGTTTGCCGCGGACACCACCTGGGTCGTCATAGCTCTCTTGCGTGAGCGATCCGCTGGCGTCGTATGCGATGTTGGTTGCGTTGAGGTAACCATTCGCCATAAGCAAGGCCGCTGTGGCGCTGACATGTGGTGCGGCTGCCGAGGTTCCCGTTACAACAGCAGGATTATTAGCAGAAAATGATCGAACGTATCGGCCAGGGGCAGTGAGTTCGACTTCGGGACCAGTTGACGAAATATCCGCGAGTGTATCGTTGCTGGCGCTTGCCGTAACCGCGATTACTTCTGGATATGCTGCGGGGTAGCTCACGCAACCTTCACACCCTCGATTACCAGTAGCGCCAACGAGGAGAACACCTTTTTGGTAGGCATATTTACATGCATCGCGCACTACTTCTATCTCTATTCCAGCGAAACTCATATTCGCGACGTCCCATCCCTGATCTGCAGTATATACAATAGCTTCAGCTGTCGCTAAATAATCTCCAACTCCTCGACAATCGAGAACCTTGAGCGCATGTAATGTTACCTCTGGAGCAACACCGACAACGTGGCTGTCATTGTTTATCGCGCCAGCAATCGCAGCAACAATAGTGCCATGATCTCTGTCATCATCCCAAGAATAATGACAAGTGTTTCCATTTGTATCCGTTTCTGAGCAGGATCTCCCATCGAAGAGTGTGTTACATGAATGATAGAATGCCTTGCCCTCGCCAAGATTTGCTTGGAGATCAGGATGGTCACTATCGATGCCACTATCAAGAATTGCGATGTGTGCGCCCTTTCCAGTGTATCCCTTATGATTTGCCTGTTCCGAGTTGATTCGATCTGCCCTCCATGAAAGCGTTTGGAGGCCGGTTGTACCGTGATTAATCGCTGTCATTAACCCGTTTTCTTCGACATATCGAACATCTTTACGACGGCGAAGGGCATCACGTGCCGGTGGAGGAAAGCGTCCTGCAACCGCCTGCCCAATGTCTCCAAAGTCTAAGACGCGTCCAACTGCTGTTGCATGTGATTTGGCTGCATTGACTGCGGCCGGCGATGCAGTGCCCACAATATACTCCGCCATTGGTTGCACAGAACTTTGTCCACGGCCCGTCATCGTCAGTGCTCCAAGGCTTCCAGCGGTACTACTCAGAATTTGTCGTCGAGTTAAATTTTGCTGCGCAGTAGATATATATTATTTGAATCAATGTATTTATCTAGTTTAATAGTAATAAATTAAAATTTGGATGGGATACCGATCGAAGTCCAAGAAGATGTGACCGTTATGTTTTAGGCAACACGTCCTGCCCAAGTGTGAACGTTACCGTGCGATCCTTATTCAGGTTAACTTGTTGGTGCTGGTTTTGGACATAGACATCGTATTTCCCCCGCGGCAGTTCGACAGCGATCTGCCCAGCACTATCGGTGTATCCAGTAAAGACTGTCTCTCCGTTTCATTATCCAATGGATCGCCAGCATTGTTCTGCACAACGGCAGTCAACGTGTGTATACCCACACAACGGTCAGCAGGGCTGAACTTGGTTATATTAGAGAGAGCTATGCGCGTGTCTACGTCAGGGCGAAGAGCACCAATATTCGGTGCTGTATCAGTATCATGGGAAGCAATATCGATCGCGGTTGCCCCACTGACGCCTATTGTAGCGAGGATTACGCTCACTAAGACGATGGATAGTATTCGTCCTACTTTTCTACTCGATCTCATCCATATAGTTTCACTTGCTCCAGTATATTTATAAATAATCATTATTATATATATTAAAGATAAAATGAGTAATTAAGAGGTGCCTACTGTAATTATTTACTATTTAGAACGCCATATTTATCTAGTAATAATATGCGAATCAAAACCAAATATCACGTTCAGTATCATATACTCACACCAGTCTAGCGATGGTATGGTTCCTTTGGTTCGTCTTTATTGCCTTCGTCACCCACTCCCTGAGTAAGGTACTTAAAACGAGAATCACTTCCCTCGCTCCATTTTCTCTCGCAAATGTTCAATCCGAGTGATTGCACTTTCTGCGTCGTTCCCAAAGCCAAATTCGACTTCATGATACTGTTTACTAGCGCGAAGGACTTTGCGAACAGTATGCCGTGAGAGGCGAGTCTGTTGGCAAACATCATAGAGGGTTGTTGCATCTTTTGCAATGCTGATGAGTTCTTCAACTGTAATATCACATGTTGGCGGAAGATATTCGTGTGGGGATTTGGGCATATTCTGCCTTGATCGGCTCATAGGCTGTTCTCTCATTCCAATTATTAAAATGTTTTCCGCCTAACTAGATCATTTCAGAGAAAAAAAACAAGATGAAGCATTCTGTCATTACAATCTTTTTTGTGCAGTCTTCGTATTCACCGTTGGAAAGTGATACCGTTGCCTGCCCAATATGCGGCCATCTTACCAACCATTGGGGGTCTAACAATCTATTTCGAGAATGTTTCCGATGTCCTGTTCGATTCCAAGCAGGGCTACAATGCAATTGTCATTGGGCCATAACTCGACTAATTCTTTGAGTACAAGTTTAGCAAATTTTGAAGGTAGGTACCGTATCTCCCTCGTTTTTAAACACGCCTATCTACCCCGTATTCATATGATATTAAGATATGAATCAAAACAATGTGTTCTTCTATGGGGCTCAATACCTGTAATCGAAATACGCGCAGTTATCGCAATTTATGGGTTATACGATTGGCCGTTCACCGTCCACCTTGCCGGTCCGCTTCCTGACGTCGAAGTGATTCCACCGGTAACGTAGAATGCAT
The DNA here is from genome assembly GCF_020700235.1 of Haladaptatus pallidirubidus. Taxonomy (GTDB): domain Archaea; phylum Halobacteriota; class Halobacteria; order Halobacteriales; family Haladaptataceae; genus Haladaptatus; species Haladaptatus pallidirubidus. Next base: position 291,629 of record NZ_CP085303.1, read on the forward strand.
GTATTTGCCCAGCTGGGACAGTTCCTGTAGCGCGAGTCGAATTAGGCGGTCGCTTTGCCGAAACGGATGACGCCCATACCATTGTCAATGTGGCACCCCCGCCACCTGCTGGACCAATAAAGTTCCCCGCTCGGATATCATAGGATGACGCCGGACTATTCCCCTTATTGTTAATGCGAACGAGCTGAGCTGATTGAAGAGGTACCGATCCGAGTGCTGGTGGACTTGGGAGCGGTGGGTTTGTATTCGGGGCTGTAGGAGAACCGTTGGTTGTCATTCGTCCACGAACGTAAGATGAGTCGGTCTGAAGTCCGCTTCCTCCAATCGTCCCAGAGACCGTTCCCCAGGTGTCCGGTGTTTGCTCGATCGAAATTCCATACACGGTTCTGTGGTCGTTTCTGACCTGTACGTTCTGGAGCTGGAGATACGCCAAATTGGCAGATGACCCGTTAGACATCCGGCCATTTCGCATGTAGATTGCATCTTCGTTCAATTTGGTCGAACTATAACTGATCCGGGTATTTCGAACATCAATTCGCTCACACGGGATGCTTCCACCAATCGGAGCGCGACAGCTTGGATCCTGATAGCGGTGTAAAAAGTCGCTTTCGTTGATCGTGAGTGTTCCATTGTAACTATTGACACCAGTTGCAGAACTTTCAGTAGCTTCTACGCTCACACCCTTTTGGAGCGACCCATTCGACCATGCCGACCTCGGATGCTGAGCGTTCTTAATTGAAACGCAGTTACGAACTTCGGTATTTCCACCCAAGCGCATGCCGTTCTGCGTGTTGCGGAGGAAACAGTTGTATATATTTACCTTCCCCACGGGATTCTTAGCGTAAATTGTGTTTTCACCCCACAGCTCGAACCAACATCGATTGAGTGTGAGTGCCCCGCTTGATGAGTCGATCAGGATCGCTCGACGATTACTCGCCTCAGTTGGTGCACACGATCCTTCATGGAAATAACAGTCCTGTAAAAGACCATGTGTCCCCGATGCTGAAGAGAGCCGGAAGTACGTCCGTGCATCGCTTGAATTGTTGGAGCCGATCTTGGAATCAGTGTTTGCACGAACCTTTCCACGGGTGACGAGCCGTTTTAGCTCCCACCCTCCCGAATTAGAGTTCATCCGAACGAAGGGAGGAACTGTTACGTTGCGCATGTCGAGTTCAAAGCCATCAAGTATGAACCCCCGTGAAGACACACCGATCCATTGAACGTCGCCGGATCGACCGGGAACGAGCCGCGCTCCATTGGGAGCGGTCAGCTTGAGATTATCAATGCCGGACGGGACAACAAGATCGTTGAGTTTGTAGGTACCCGATGGGAAGACGATGGTTGTATTGTCTCCAATAAGTTGATCAAGAACTGAGTCGATAGCCGTGCCCCCAGTGTTGCTTGCACCTTCGGTGACGATGTTGTAGGTCGGCATTCACCGTCCCTCCAGAAACGCTTGTTTTATGCGCTGGCATGTAATGAGCTTCTGCGGTGTTTTTCTCTGATCTAGTCTCATTTTGATACCAATAGGGCCAACGTATTTGTTACTGGTTGTCATGGTTTATGGAATATTTTATTCTTCATGATAGGCTATAAAAACATGGTATAACCTTAGTAATTGCATCCTAAGAACAAGTGAATATGTAGTAATGAACGGTTAACTAATATGTATCGCGTAGTAATTAAATTACAATGGATAAAAAAGATTACTTAAATAAAACTGAAAACAATAGACGAACATTTCTAAAAACAGTAGGAATTGGAATAACAGCAGCCGGACTCGGAGGTACTCCTACGATTGCGCAACAGACGGACGAAGAGGATGAACAACCTGTTGGATGGACAACGCACCGAGCTAATCCAGAGCGAACTGGAACTATCGACGCGACTGGTCCAACTCCGTACCCAACAACGGACTGGACACTCGACCCAGATGGGACGTTATTCGGTGTCGAGCCGATTGTTACTGATGGAACAGTGTATCTTGCCACGACAACAAACAACACCCCATCAAAGTATGATGGCTACGTTGGTGCATTTGACGCACAAACGGGCGAACAGCAGTGGATTCAATCCGAAATTCCTGCACCCACAACCCCAACGATCGCTGATGAAATGGTGTATATTACGACAAAGAGAGTAAGGGGGACTAATTCTAGTAGAAGCGGTCTCTACGCGCTCGATGCCGAAAGTGGTGATATTGCATGGAAACAAACACAGCAGGATCAATGGACGGTTCCACTCATTGCGGAGGAAACAGTGTATGTGGCGAACGAAAACGGAGCGCATGCATTTGACCCTGCTACCGGCGACAATGTGTGGCGAAAATCAGGGGTTGGTGGTATTGCACACGGGTATGAGGGACAGGTGAGCTATGCTGACGGAACACTAATCTACGCTGACGGAACGGCGCTTAATGCAAGAGATGGGGCAATGGAATGGCAAACGCCAAGTGATCAACCAATGCTTGGGAACTCTACGGCCGATAATGAGCGAGTCTATTTCCTTCAAGGTGAGTATATACAAGGGAATGATCACCGGATATCTGTTGAAGCGCGGTCGATAGAAACCGGGCGTATCGATTGGACGCACACCAATTCAGACAATTTCTGGGATGGTCGCCTTGCCGTAGCAAACGGCCATGTTTTTCTATTTGAAGATTTCAACGGAACTTCCGCTGTTATTGCGCTCTCGGCAGAGACTGGAGCAGAAGCTTGGCGACAGGAGCTACATGGAGATTTTGTCAGCAATCCAACCGTCGCTAATGAAATGATCTATTTAGGCGGACGGCATGAACCGGAATCACCATTCGACGCTGGACGAGCGTTTATCGCTGCCCTTGAGCTGGAAACCGGCGAGGAAAACTGGAAATATCTACTCGATAGTAGCGATCTCGAAACGTCGCCGGAGAACCCACCCGCTGCTGGTACACCGGTTGTCGTCGGCGATCAATTGTTTACTGCGACTTATCCGGCTGGATCGACACTCGACTATGAGTACGTATATTACAGTAATGTCTTTTCACTGGGGTCGTGTGATACACGGCCAGATGCTGACGATTGTTTTCTCACTGACGAGCAACCAAATGAATCAGAGCTATCACAACCAGAAGCCTGTATCGATAGCATAGCACAGCAAGATCTGTCTGAGCTTCCTGCTGGTGAAACTGTCTGGCTTAATGGCTACTGTTCAACAGGACGTGAGTTGCAGTATGAATGGGATACAGACGACGATGGACAATATGATGCAATGGGCCCCACTGTGGTAGTTCCTACACCAACTTGTGGCGCAATACCAATCAGTCTCAGGGTGACAGACTTCCAAGGAAATACCGATCGAACAACTGTTACTCTCTCGACAGTTTAGATATTAATTCAATTATTTATAATTTCAGTTTACAAACTAACTGCACTGCGGGTTGTTACATAAGAATTCAGCAATAAGCTATTTGTTGGGGGAACAATTTTAGCCATTGTAATTTTATGTATTGAGGTTGTTTAGTGCAATATGGCATTGTTAGAACTGGCAGTGGCGTTCTTCGTCCTTGCAATCATCGCTGGATTTTTCGGACAGCGGGGAATCGCCGGGTTATCAATGCGTGCAGCGAAATGGTTAGTGATCGCATTTCTCGTGCTCGCGGTCATTTCGTTGGTGCTCTGATTGCTCCCGCGAGCGAAGCCATGGATTTTTCACTGAGAGTTAGAGCTACGTAAGAGAGTTCATCGCTTTACTGGTAAAGGTCCAGTCGTTAGCAAAGACTTCGATAATCTAATCCTTAAGCACGGTACGTTGAAATAAGCGCAAAGCCTCGCCCGTTAGGGCGGGGAAAATATCAGTGGTACTGTTCGCAAACTGATTCCAATCCCTCGCGGAGTGCAATTTTTGGCTCCCAACCTGTTTCTGCGTGTATCTGGGAGTAGTCCGCCATTGTATCATGGACATACACTGAGTCCGGAATCGGGTTTTCAATGTATTCGGGTTCGATATCGGTGTCGAGTTCTTCGTTGAGGAGCTCGACGAGTTCGTTGAACGAAATTTGTTCGCCAGTTCCGAGATTATAGACGCCCGTCAATTGGTTTTCTGCGGCAAGAACAAGCCCTTGAACGATATCATCAACATGGGTAAAGTCACGTGTTTGTGTGCCGTCCCCGAATAGAACAGGAGCTTCACCCTTCGCCATATCATCGGCAAATTGTGCGATAACATTGGCGTACTCTTTTTTGTGTCCTTCTGCCCCACCGTAGCCTTGATAGACCGAGAAGAATCGCATCCCGGCCATGTTCATATCGTAATGATTTGCAAAGTACTCTGCGTACTTTTCGCGCGCGAGTTTCGAAGCTTCATACCCCGTGTTGACTGTTACATCCATATCAACTGGTGATGGTTCTGTTCGATTACCATAGATGGATGAGGTAGATGCGTAGACAACGGTGTCACAGCCATCATTGCGGGCCTGTTCGACCGTATTGACGAATCCTTCGATGTTCACGCGGGCACCCTTTGTTGGGTTTTCCTCGTGCATCTTATATGACGAAAGAGCGGCGAGGTGGAACACGGCATCGACATCCGTTGGAAGGTCATTGTCAAGTACACTCTTTTCGTGGAGCTCAACCGCGTCATCGAGATTATCAGGGGTCCCAAGATACCCGTCGTCGACAACGATAACGTCGTTTTCTGTAGCGAGGTGGTTTGCGAGATTCGATCCGATGAAGCCTGCGCCACCGGTAACGAGGACTCGTTTATCAGTTAGGTGCATTTGGATCAGCTATTTTCAATTGACTCGGAGATGGGACTTATATGAACCGGTTATAGGATATGATGTCTACTAAATTACTAAATCAAATGGGCGAAATAGTCTGCGAAAATTTGGTCAGTGATTAGGTCCTCTTCTGATAGTCACACTTCTCACAGCTCAGCTCACGTGTTTTGGAGATTCAGAGGTGATTGACCGTGCAAAGTATTGTACAAGGATTCAAATCGAGATTTGAGGTATTCAATTCTCTAACGGAAAATTATATTAGCGTGTTCAAGAGCGATGTGACGAAGAAAGAATACTCTGACTAATTGATTAAATTTGTCAAAACGTGTTAGCGGATCAATAGTGGAGACAAACAAATTTTACGGTTCTTCGTTTTGCCTTTTAGTCAGCATTGATACTGTGTCTTCGACCACATGCCAGACTTGTCGTGTAACAATTTTAATATCGAACCAGAACGACTGTCTCCTAATATATTCTAGATCGTATCGGAGTTTCGTCTTTGGATCCGTGCTATTGATCTCGTGAATTTGGGCTAACCCCGTCAATCCAGGTTTGACAAACCATCGTTTGCGCCACGTCTCGACCTCTGCTTCCAGGTGTCGTTCTTCCTCCGTCCAAGTTGCACGTGGACCAACAACGCTCATTCCACCAGTTAAAATCGTCCAAAGTTGTGGAATTTCGTCTAAGTGTGTTTTTCGAAGCACGCGACCAACACGTGTTATCCGATCATTCGTTTTGTCCTCTTCCGGCTTTGCTGACTCACTGTCTGGAAGCATCGTTCGGAATTTGTACACCTGAAAAGTCCCACCTAGTTCCGCAGTTCGGACTTGACTGTAAAATACAGGTCCAGGGCTATCCAGTTTTATCGCTAGTGTGATAATGCTGAGAAGGGGTGCAAGTAATAGAAGACTGGCGGATGCAAACAGAATATCGAATGATCGTTTAAATAGATAATCCTGCCAATCCCACGGCTCAAGAGCAATTTCGACGAGTTCATCGTCCTCTGTTGCCTCCGTCTTTGTGAGGACGCTATCGATATGACGGCTCGGTGCTTTCGCAGTTATCCCATGTTTATGACATGTATCTAATGCACCGAAGAATTCCGCTCGGTCAGTAGTTGAAAACGCTAAAATAGCGACATTGACACTGTTTTCAAGTAATATGTTTTCCAGTCGAGAGAGCCCTCCAAGACGCTTGACACCCGATAACGGTTGTTCATCACCACCATCAGTGATGACTTGTCTCCGTTCCCAATTCCTAATTTCGTTCCCGCTTGGTGGTGAAACATAGCCTAAGACGGGTGTATTGATCACCTCCAGAATATCTCTTATGTGTCGAATATCGTCCCCGACAACGATCGCTCGTTCATTCGCATTTGGTCGTCTCCGAACAATAATGAATAGTAGTGGCAACAAAACTCCAAGAAGTGCTGTGACAATGATGAGTGTTGAACGAGGAAGCCGATACGAATAGTCGAAATAACCCATAGTCGCTAAGCCAAGAACTGCGATGAGAAGCCGCTTTTCAGTAATGAAAAGTGTATCCAGTATCCGCCGTGAACGAGGCTTGAACATTGGAATAAGACTTCCCATCACGACAAAGACAGTAATAGCGCCTGTAATGGCGATTTGCGGAGGAGAAAGAACAGTATCATAAAGCTGATTGACCACCGGAATTTCGGTTGTAACGAACGTCTGTACAGCAGCGTAGTTCGCGATCGCGACCGCAAGTATAACGAGCAATATCGTTCCAACAATACTTGTGAAGCGATACCGGAATTCAGCAGACATTGATTATTTTAAAATCGGTAGAGGGCTATAAAGCCTACGTCTTATTAAAAAACCTTGATTAAAAGAAAACAGAATAACGAATAATATTGGTAATTAAAATAGTACTCAGTTTTCAGGGTCTTGGCTCCATTCTATTGGGTATATGGTATATATACAGACATGAGAAATTAGCAAATTACCATTAGATTCTGGTTACTAACCTATAGGCACATCATTACAAAATCGTTAGAAAAGTATAGTTTGGTATGGTTGCGAAAATGAAAAATTTCAGTTATTTTTATATTCAAAACAGACCTCACAACAAATGAGTACAAATGCACTAACCTATTCAGTAGACGTGAGTTCGTTTTGGAAAGGATATTTAGTTGGTAGCCTATTTTCTATTATTTTTTGGATTATAATTATATATCTCGCATATGTTCTCTGACTTGCGCGATTAAACGAGGAGAAGAAAAACTCCTCCGAAAAGTGCCAATACTCCGATCCCGACACAAACTGTCCAAAAGGACACACGTTCAACAACGCGTAACAGTATGTCTATGGTGAGATACCCGATAATAGCACTAGTCGCGAGTGCGACGACTGCAAGCTTCGGTTCGACAGCGGGAAGACCACCGGTATCAAGGACAACCAGCACTCCTGCACCTGCCGCTGCTGGGATACTAAGTAAGAACGAGAGACGAAACGCGTTCGCACCACTGTATCCTCGGAATAAGAGCGTCCCTGCAGTCGTTCCTGATCGCGAAACACCAGGGAGAATGGCTAATCCTTGCATTCCGCCAACAAGGAGCGCATCGATCAAGGTGGGTGTTTCACGATTTCCTAATTCAAACTGATCTGCGGTTCGAAGAAGTATCCCTGTTCCAATCAACAACACGCCAATGAATGCAACAAACCCACCCCCAGCTAATTCGGAAACGACGGCGTCAAGAGTCATGTACGCGAGTATTCCAACAATCCCAGATGTGACAGTGGCGATTGCCAAAAATGATAATTCGGCTTGCCGGGTTTGAAACGCTGAATCAGGACGCCACTCTGGTAGTGATTCAACAACACCTTTGAGTTCATCTCTATAATACACTGCTGCAGCAATAGCAGTTCCAGTATGTAAGAAGAGAGAAAAACGGACTGCTGCTTCTGGATGGCTTCCCATCGCACGAAGAAAGAGTGTGATGTTTCCCTCACTAGAGATTGGTAGCCATTCGAAAATTCCCTGTAAAATTCCAGCAATAATCGCAATGAGGAGGGACTTATCGATCATGATAAAGGCGTTCTCACCGAGGAAGAAAGGTAATTCGGTTTTTGATTTGCTTAGACGCTAGTATAAATTCTGTACCAAATGAAGAGAATATACGTTTAAAATGATGTGGTATTTTGTCTTATTCACCTCAAATGTAGGATGCTAACCAGCTCTCACTACTTTCGATATCCACAGATCAGGTACCCGAAAACCAACGCAGAAAGTATTGATGCGACCGCAGTATTGAACAGTGTGTAAACTGAAAACATTTGGTGAACTGCGAAACCAAGAGCAAATCCGAGCATCGGGACATCAACAGTGTTCTTCCGAACGATCCCTTCAATAATACTACCAAATACTATCAGCACATACATCAATCCACCAATGATACCTGTGTTGAGGAATATCTGAACATATGAATTATGTGGGGAATATCCACGGAAGGCCGGATCTGGTACGTACGGAGCAATTGCTTCGTGTGTATTGATCAATCCATAGCCGAGGGGGGATGGGGCGTCTAAAAACGCGCGAAGCCCACCTGTCCAAAGAGCAAACCGACCGTGTGTATCTATTGGTATTATTGACAGGAATATCCCTGCGAAGAATAAAAATGTCAACAGTGCAAGGGAGATAACGGAGTACGGAACGCTCTCACGACCCAATAGAACATATCCAAGATATACGGTCGATGCCAAGCAAAACGCGATCCAGGATGCTCGTGCGTGAGTTAAATACATTCCGAAAGAATTTACAAATAATAACGCTGCCGAAACAGATATTGGCAAGAATTGTCTCTTCTGAGCGTTTTCTACTGTTAATACGAGTGCACCAAAGGCACCCGCAAAGGTGAGGACACCAAGGAGGTTTGGATTGACGAAAATCGACTGCAAAAATTGAATTTCTGTTCCAAATATTGGCAGTTGGAATTTAGCGCTATAGAGCTGGATTTGAAGCCAGGCTAGCTCATAGTCCCCAATTATATAGGCTGGCAACCCAATTAGGACCGCAAATGCTGACACAGTAGAAACGCCTAGAAGAAAGACATTACGAGAAACATATCTTGGAAGAAAAAGGAGGTTTAATCCAAAAATCAATGCCACATAGACGACGAACGATGCTCTAGTTGAACCGGCACTCATACCATTGACGTGATAGAAGTATACCCCAAGTAGTGTTACATATGATCCAATATATATGGCTCTACTTCGAAGAAACTGCAAGAAATTGTGACTAATGAGTGGATACATGGCATACAAGATGAAAATAAGGAGTACGTGTATAAACCGTCCTTTATCTGGAACTGGAATATATTTGTTATGCTGGCGGAAGAGAATAAAAGTCAGTAATATTAGGGCTGAAATTTGCGCAACATGAATCCACAAATTTCGGTTGTCGTCGTAATAGCTTCGCATTAAAAGTAATAGTGGGGCGAAATATAAGTAAAGTAGAGCCAGATGAAATGACCCATATTGTTCCGGCGAGTTCGTTGCACGGAGGAGAACATCGGCAAAGAGAAGAGGTATTAGAAGAATTTGGATTAAAGCAATTGGGTGAAATTGGTTCGTAAACGGATTTAGAGATAGCGAAGTAGATGTTCTTTGTTGATCTTGTAAACTCATTCTTGTTCCTCGGTAACTAGATGGGATATTGTGCTAGGGGCTAAAAAAAGTATTTCTTATCATTTTCAAATACTTGTTACACACTGTCAGAATTCTATATAAGTGCCCAATCTATAATGATAATTTACTATTCATCCGGTATTGGTAATATTTGCCAGAATTAATTGTGTCCTTTATAAATGAAAAGAACTATGCCCCAATATCATTATAGTGAACACGATGAAAGCGGTCATTCTCGCTGCTGGTGAAGGATCTAGGCTCAGACCCCTCACTAATCGTCGTCCAAAACCGATGCTCCCGGTTGGAAACAAACCACTGCTTGAATCGGTTGTTGAGGCAGTTTCTGCAGCCGGTGTTACTGAAATCGTTCTTGTCGTCGGCTATCAGCGAGAACGAATTCAAAGCTACTTCGGCAATGGCGACCACTGGGGCGTAGATATTACATACGCTGTTCAGGAAAAACAATTAGGGACTGGACACGCACTCTTACAGGCAGAACCGTTTATTGATTCGAATTTCATCACATTAAACGGTGATCGCTATATCGAATCACGGATCGTTGAGGATTTAATCGATAAACATCATGAAACTGAAGATTCATGTATTGCGGTGACGCGTGTTGAGACTCCGAATCGATTTGGTGTCGTCGAACTTGACGGTCAAATCGTCACTGAACTCATCGAAAAACCGAAGCCACAGACTACTTCCTCAAAGCAAATCAACGCTGGTGTGTACGCATTCACTCCAGATATATTTTCGGCTGTTCAGAATACAGAAAATTATGGTGAGCAAGAATTAACAACAACACTCCAGACACAATCTGCGATTCGCCCACTGCGGGCAGTTCAATGTAATTGTTTCTGGGGTGATGTCTCGTACCCATGGGATCTTCTCTGGCTCAATAACTATGTTTTAGATCAACAACAAGCCGTTCATGAGTCAGAGATACCTCAGTCAGTAGACATCGCATCGACTGCTGTTGTCCATGACAATGTTATGATAGAGGAAGATGTAACTCTTCAACCCGGAGCGACAGTCTCTCGGGGAACATCACTCGGCGAAAACGTTTCTGTCGGTGCAAATGCCGTCATTGAGGACGCCGTGGTATTCTCAGATGCTACCATCGCCCCTGGTGCTGTTGTCCGAAGTTGTATCGTTGGGGCGAATGTCACCATTGGCGCAAATACAACCATCGAAGGCGGTAACGCCGACATCGTACTCGATGACGAAGTTCATACAGATGTGACGTTCGGTGGTCTCATTGGCGATAACGCCCACCTCAGAGGAAATGTTACGGTTGAACCCGGTACCATTCTTGGCGAAAACGTGACCGCAGACAGTGGTACAGTTGTCAGTGGATTAGTTGCAGATAACACGATTATACAGCGAGGTTAATTCATGTGTGGAATAACAGGTTATATTGGAGACAGTGATTGTTCGGCGATCGTTGCACAGAGTTTGAAGAATTTAGAGTATCGTGGCTATGACTCAGCTGGCGTTGCACTCCTCGATGATGAACTCCATATTCATAAGCAGAGTGGACAAATCGATGATCTGACGATCCCACCGATGCCGGATGCTACTTGTGGGATTGGCCATACCCGTTGGAGTACACATGGTGCTCCAACGGACGCGAATGCTCACCCACACTCCGACTGTACTGGCCAGGTTGCAGTCGTCCATAATGGTATCATTGATAACTATGAGAGGTTTAAACGGGAACTTCGTGAGGACCACAGATTTACGAGTGAAACTGACACAGAGGTGATCGCACATCTTATTGAGGACGCTCTTGATGAGGGGTTTTCACTTCGGAACGCCGTTGAGAACGTTGTTTCGATGCTCGAAGGAAGTTTTGCAATCGCAGTTACTGCTGTTGGCTTTGATGGCATTATTGCCGCCCGTCAGGACAGCCCACTCGTTCTTGGTCACGGTGAGAATGAAAACTTCTTGGGAAGCGACGTTACGGCATTTGTAGAATATACTCAAACAGTCACGTTCCTTGAAGATGGTGATCTCGCACACATTACGGCAGATGATGTGAGGATTACAAATGGCGATACAGTGGTTGAACGTGATCGGCAGACCGTTGAATGGGATGCGGATGCGGCTGAAAAGGGTGGGTATGAACATTATATGCGTAAGGAAATTCACGAACAACCGCATGCAGTTCGACAGGCACTCTCTGGCCGTATCGACGAATTTGCTGGAACGGTTGACCTTGATTTATCCTTATCAGATGAATATTGCAAATCTATTGATGAGATTCAGATAATTGCATGCGGAACGTCGTACTACGCTGGTCTGTACGCCGCTGAGCTACTAGAACAGTACGCGGATATCCGTATCTCAGTTCATATTGCAAGTGAATATGAGTTCCGTGCGAACCGTGACCCATGGCGAACACTCGTCATTGCAGTCACCCAGAGTGGTGAGACAGCGGATACATTACGTGCACTCCGCAAGGCGGATGGCGCAGGTGCTCGAACGCTTGCGGTGACAAATACGGTTGGTTCAACGATGGCTCGTGAAGCCGATGATACGGTTTATATCCGATCTGGCCCAGAAATTGGTGTTGCTGCGACCAAAACATTTGCCTCACAAGTGATAACGCTTGCACTTTTGACTGTCTACCTCGGTCGACAGCGAAATGTCCTCTCTTCCAGCGAGGCCTCGACAATCCTGAATGAGGTGTCTGAGGTTCCTGGTGCCATTCAACAAGTATTGGATGCTGAATCAGTCGTCCATGAAACAGCCAAAGAGTTCGCTGACAGCGATGCCTATTTCTTCATTGGTCGTCGCTTCGGGTATCCTGTCGCGCTTGAAGGCGCATTGAAACTAAAAGAAATCTCCTATGAGCATGCAGAAGGATTTGCCAGTGGAGAACTCAAGCATGGACCCCTTGCACTTGTCACAGAGAACACGCCTGTCCTTGCTATCTTGACCGAGGGGACAAGCGCTGATGAAACACTGCACAACGTGAAGGAAGTCGAATCACGTGGGGCACCTGCTATTGGTGTTTCCTCAGAAACTGATCCAAACCCAGTGTTCGATACTGTATTCGAGGTGCCAAAAGTGGGCCTGATGGAACCGGTCGTTGCGAACGTTTATCTTCAATTATTCGCTTACCACGTTGCAAGCCAAAAAGATCGGTCTATCGACAAACCTCGAAACCTTGCAAAAAGCGTCACTGTCGAATAAAAGTAGTAATATCGCTGGATTCAACTCAGGGTTAGACAATCAGGCACTCGCCTTGTACTTCTGTAGAAGTAGAAAAGGGAACGCATTTGTTAGGTGCACTCTGATAACAGAGATGCCTTGGTAGCTTAGGCTGGCAGAGCAACTCCTTTGTAAGGAGTCGGTCGAGAGTTCAAATCTCTTCCAAGGCTTGCTGTACTTTTCAGGAGTTCTGAATCAATACCGAACTCTTCCAAATTAAAGAGTCATCTTCATTGGCCGGTCTGGCTGTCTAATTGATTGAAGATTTGAGTTAGGTGTCGCGATGATCTATTAATAGCGGTTTGAATAACACTTCTGAGATAGTTATGGGCGAAGTCGGACCGATGGCACGGCCTTCTCGGTTCAAGTGGAACAACCTTTCATGGTTAGGGTGATCACGCGCTTTCTCAACGAGCAGCGTGAGAACCCGCAAGTTGCTTCCATGAGTCGGTAGCTGAACATCTAATAGAGGAGTATCGCCTTATTAAGGGAGGATGTCAATCCAGGCGACCAGTTCGGTTTGTACTTGTTAGGATTAGATAGTAACTAGAACTTTATCTGACGAGTTCCGCATTCATACTGTCGAACTGTCAGTAATCAAGCTAACTAAATAAAAATAATGAATTACGAGCCGTTAATTATTATTCGCGTTGTCTTTGGGACAGCAGACACGGAACCAGTGAATCTTCGAGCAGCCATCACCAATCGTCGCACAATACTGGTCCGTCTCCTCATCAAACTCAGCGTGGGCTGTTAATTTCTCTCCATCGAGCTTGTACTGAACCACGAATGGGAAAGCTGCGCAGATGGTAACCTGCGTTTCGTCACCCTCTACCGAGAGTCCATCCGGATCGCCGGATTTAACGACCCATTCGCAGTCTTTGAACTTGTATTTGACGTTGATATCTGGACATTCGGGTTCCTTCCTGCACGGCGCATCATCCGCTGCCACGAACTGATCGAACAGCAACATACCGTCGTACTCTATGATGAGACGCGCTGGATCCCGATCGCCTGGTAGTTCGATCGTTGCAACACCGTTGGCGTCGACTTCTGGTGAGTATGTCTCCTCTGAGTCGTCTGTGAAGATCACCGTCACGTCTAGCGTTTCACCTTCGTCGATATTTGCGGTCTGAATGGTGATGCATTTGCAGGTAACCTCGACGTCGATCACCGCCGGTTCGTCCTCACACGGTGGATCTGCCATTACACCCGCGTCGAACAGAATCAGATTATCCTGATACGTAACCGTAACATGGACTGGGTTGGACTCTCCGGGCAACTCAACAGTCGCCTGTCCGTTCTGAACCTCCACATCTTCGAAGGTCTCTGTCGTCATGTCCGCGAATTCTACCGTCACGTCGAGTGTATCACCATCGGGAATGTTTGAGGTGGTAATGACGATTTCATCACAGGAAGCTTCCACATCATCGACTGATGGGGGATCCTCGTCTCCGCACGTGTAGAGAGTTGCGTTGCTGATATCCTGTGATCCTTCTGGTAGACACCACGTAACGTCACCCTCCGGATCTTCAGGAACTTCTCCCAGGAAACAGTTTTGCCCTGCTTTGAGCGTTATGTATTCCGCGTTGTCCGGAATGTCTTCTGCTGGAAGTGTGAAACAAGTGTCTGAAAGCCCAGTAAACAAGGCAACAGCAATCGGTTCATTTTCACACACTTCGCGTACACAATTGATACACTGTCCTGCTTGCCCGCCTGGGGGGTTCTCGGGAGGCGTACTGGCTTCATCACAAAACGGTGCCGGGAGAGGGTCGCCATTCTGTGCGAACGATGACGTTGAAAGTCCACCGAAGCCGGCGAGTGCCGCACCGCCTACTGTGAGTCCTTTCAGATAGTTTCTTCGCTTAATACTACTGCCGTTGCCATTATTTTCTTCCGACATGAAATTGCTAATATAGGAGTGTATGTATTTGTTATATGGGAGCTGTAGGATAAAAAGTAAATCTTACTGATTGGTAATGAGCGATTAAACCACTGATTTAGACGAATATCTATCCGATATTTTGAATATAGATAACAATATTCCGCATCTACTTCGCACAGGTTACTGCTATAGATCAACTAACAGAATGAGAGATTACCCAAAATAAATGAAATGAGTGCTACTTCAATGGCGGTGGCACTATCACGAGTATCTGGAGAAACATGAAATATAGGAAAGGATCACATCTGAATTCACTGTCTATCTGTTATATCCCATCAAATTAAATAGAACTATTCACATTAGAGTGGTTCACGCCAATCGGTCATAAGCCAATTCCTTGCATCTGTAAACCGACCTTTGCAAAGAAGGACGATAGTTATCATCACGACAAGCACAGGGGTTAGTGTAAATGTTAGAGTCTTTAAAACGACTTTTTCTGTCGTACTATAGTAATTAATCATATTCCCTGGGTTTGTCAAACTCACAACTCAACAATAGGTTCCTCTAAGTAAATATTTTCTGCTTTACAGTGGGTATTATGGTATGAACTTCCTTGTACTAGGGGTATCTTGTTAGATATTCTCTCACATGACCGATTGAAGGTATATCAGAATATATATCAGTCGTAGATAACTGCAATTGACTCCACTACTGTTTGGTCGACAGCACAATCTATGTCAGACCCCATCCAAGGGTAGCACCAAATCTCGGATGCGATACAAACAGATACTTGTTTTCCTCAGATATGAAAATACACTTACGTGTTGGACGGAGTTCAAACTCTGTTTTACGATACTGACATCGACATCAGCGATAACGCCAACATTTACCGAAGCTACACCGGCAGTAACTCCAACTAGAATTGGAACACCTCGTTTAGCAACGTTATCATTGACGTCACGAAGTGCAGGAATACGTTCTACAACTGCTGAAAAGAGACGACAACACCAATAGTAGTGGAGCAATTGCCCACACAGATATCAGCACTATCCCAACTTCTCTAATTTTAACGCAGATGAATATACATATATATGGGCTATATTATGTTAATATTCTAAAAACCCAAGCTCTGTGAGTCGAGTTTTGATTTGCTCGACACCAAGTTGTGTCTCTCTTTCTGTTTTTGCACCAGTGATAACGAGCTTCCCATTATTAAAGACTAGAATCACAACTGATATTTCTCCAGGCCGATAGACAAGTCCTGGGAATTGCTCTGGTTCGTATTCAATTTCTTCAATACCTAACCCGATGGCAAGCGCATTGAGGTCAAGCGATACCTGAAGATCAGCACTTGACACAAGATTCTGAATTGTAATCGATGGTTGCGCCGTTACTGCGATCCCAAGGTTGCGAAGACGATTGAAAAGAATACGGAACCCCGATTCAACATCCTCAATACAGTTTGCACCAGTGCTGATGATCTTTCCCGATCGGTACAGTAACATCGTGGCCTGTGTCGTTGATGATCGAAAGATTATACCTGGAAATTGTTCGTGGTCATATATCCCTCCCTCTAGATCAGCACCTAATTGATCAATATCGAGTTCCTGATCGATCTCGGTGGAGGCAACTATATTTTCAATTGTGGTCTGTGTCGATGCAGATTGCGCCGTCATTAGATGGCAATTACAGTTCAGGGCAAAAGTTCAATCGGTATATGACATTTAAATATTAATTATTTTTTATTGTTTTAATTATTAATATAACCAGCAGCTCTGGTCTACTTTGATGATAAAAATTTGACTGATACAGAGTAGTTTAAATCATACCAGCTTTGAAAATGAGCATTGAATATAATTTATCGTCGGAATATGGCCAATAAAGTATAAGAGTTCCAGATGCTAGGTAATAGTAGAAACCAATGGCACAGAACAAAAATCAACTTGTTGAACAGACGTTGCTTCCTAGTGCTCAGAGCCATCTCGCGGAAGAAGAATCTAGACTTCAACTCGAAATCGACGCCTTTGAGGAATTTTACAGCCGACTCGACGAAATACCAGAACAGTCATGTCGAACTGACGGCGGAACACTAACGAAGACATTCCGAACACAAGAATCACCCACTCACTCACCACAAGAAGCAGTCAAAACCGCATATCAAGAAACGGTTTTATCTGTTAAACATTGGCAAGATGCATATAATGAGGATACTCCTCTTGAAAGTATAGAAAATGAATTTGGTCCCGACGTTGCAACCGGGCTCAATGGCGGTGCGGAAACATGGTCATCGCTACTTTGGAACCAACTTCACGCTGCAAGTGAGGAGGCCATAGAAACCCGAGAGCAGACACTCAAAGTGCTCACAGCGGAACAACAACAACTTAGTGAATTGGTATGCTCACTTGATGAAATTGGTGACGAGCTAGCTCTAATTGAACGCGGTCACTACACATTTGATGATCGAAGCAACCGCCTCCAAACAATACGGGATCAACTTGAGCAGGTAACTCGTAGTCAGCAAGCGTATTTGCGACAGCGTGAGACGATGGATGGAAAATTATTCTTATCTATTGTATATGGGAACTTCAAAACAGATTATCCTGGTTTGTCGGCCCTCACGACAGCACGACAGGTGTTTGATCGCATTGAACTTCGTCATTGGGCAGGGATGAATTAATTTTAATTACTGGTATAAATTCTGTTTGATCATCGCGAGTATTGTCCAAGCAAAAATTGAGGATGTTATTAATGGATCATTACTGCAATTCAATCGGAGCGTAATTGTAAATCTAATTTTCAACCATCGAAAACAATATATTTTAATAGGTGGTGCTATTTCTCCGATGGCAGATAACAAAACTAAAAATAGCAGCGAAAAAATTAAGAGTAGTTCAATAAGTTCTCGCCGGAAATTCTTATCAAAGTCGGTAGGTGCACTTACATCCTTTACAGCAGTTACTGCTAGGATTGGAGTGGCCACTGCTGAATCACGCTGGACGTATACTATCCGTGAAGGAACAAAAGACGAAACTGAGGTGTACGTAATCAAATCAGGGAGACCAGGACCAACTGCATACGTTACCGGTGGATTCCATGGAAACGAGGTGAGCGGATATTACGCAGCGGATAATATCGCAAATTGGTCTATCGACCAAGGAAAACTCATTGTGTTGCCACGAGCAAATCCAGTAGCCATTGAGCGTAAAACATACGTAAATAACAGGGGAAATCTCAATCGACAGTTCCCACCTGACAAGCGACCAACAACACCGCTTGCGCGCGCGATCTGGAATAGTATTGACCGCCACAATCCAGATACAGTCTTAGCGCTTCATGCGTCAAAAGGTATTTTGTGGGAAGATGAAGGGCCAAATGGTGTCGGACAGGCTATTTATCCGACCCTTTCAGAAGGCTCGAGTGAAGATGCTGCTCGCACCGCAGCTTACTTAAACACTTACCAAATACCAAACTCTCTTCCTAAATACTATGACTTTAAACGCGGAAATACTCTTGATGGTAGCCGACCGCTTCTTCTCCACAAAGTATCTGCAGATATGCGGATTCCAGGATCACTTATTGAACCCACGAAGTATGGCACAGACGTAAAACAGCGCATCAACTGGCATTTAAATGCAGTGCGGCATTTACTCCGTCGTCAGGGTATCGATCGAACATATAGCTGACCCCTAACTCAAATCGATTTTTTCACTTAAGAAGCCTTGATACGGCTATACGCACTACAATTCATATATACAGTTATAATTGGGTAACAACTGCTAATATATAATATAAAAAATATTTACAAACTGGGGGATACGTACAAACTCAATATCCTCTTTGGTAAATTTTCGCCCTATAACATGAAAAAGCTAGCAACGATATCTGACGCAGCAGATATTTATGCAGTATTTCAAATCCTAAGCGGGCAAACAGGAGAAAGTAGCTATCTCAAAAACATTTTGCAGAATTCTCCGATAGAGATCGACTGACTTCCCGAGTCGTCAGTCGACTGTTCAGAGTCACTGTCTGTTTCACTACTGGATGTGGTGTTATCGGAAGAACTTGTGTTCTCTGACGGCGAAGAACTTGATGACTGTTCTTCGTCACTACTTCCTTCATCACTACTAGACGACGAGTCACTACTGGTCGAGCCACCACTGGAACCCGAGTCTTCAGATGCCGATGGTTCTGATGACGAGGAATCCGAAGATGTGGAATCTTCACTCGTATCATTGTCGGACGAGTCTGTTGAATTGCTATCATTATCAGACTCGTTGTTAGATGAGTCGTCCTTAGTCTCATCACTGGATGAGTCCGTGTTGTCCTCGGTATCAGATGAGGTGGACGAACTCGAGATTCGGTTACCAATCCACTCGAGTAATTCGTCAGTATCGTGATGTGGTGGGATAGTTTCGCCGTCGAGGACGAGTGTTGGGGTGAAGGTAACATCATGGTCACCAGCCGAATAGCGGTTTTGCTCAACCTCATCATCGAATTTACCAGACGAAGCACGATCAATGATCGTACTACGGTTGGACACACTCGTCGACTGCATCCGGTTTTCCATCTCACTGAACGAAACGTTCCCAGAGATGAGATCCGAGAACATGTAGTTGAAGAACTGCCAGTAATCGCCTGGCGAAACGTCCCAGACACCCATGGCAGCTTCCGAAATAAGAGGATCGCTATCGGAAATATAATAGGTTGAAGTACCATGCGAGGACGTCCCTGGTGGCTGGTATGCAAGCGCCCGGAACTGGAGGTTGAGATCACCAGAAGCGACATACTCGTTCAATACAGCTTCAAGATTGCCTCCACGAACAAATTCCTGTGTGTATGGGCATTTGAAGTTGCCGTACAGTTCTGCTGTAGGATTATCCTTGTCCGTTCCCATCGTCGCATACGTGAGTGCGTCTGTGTCGTCCGGAACTGGCGCATTAGAGATTTCTGCTGCACTAGCGGGAATTGTACTACCGAGGCCGACTGCTGCAACAACACCGGTTGTTTTCAAAAACGTTCTCCGCGAAGTGTTTCGCTCTGACATCGCTTTTAGCGTATTTACCAGGGGTTATAGACCCGGTTAATCGTTCGCTGGATTGCATGATTTTGAACCTTTGCACAACAGTTTTGCTTTCCTCAACTACGAACGTCAGGAATCAGTTGAGCTTAATTGGTAGTTAATACTAGGTGACATAGTAAAAAGATAGCCATATCCTGGAACTTTTACGAACTTTTCACCACTCATTAATAGAGTAACGTGTTGACTGTATTTACATTATCTACAAGACTTCGGTCAACAGTCATAAGTAGTCTGAATGTGAAAATAAGAAAGCTAGAAAATATGAACCGACGTACCCTCCTCACAAAAGCTGTCCCGATCGGTCTCTTACTCGCTGGCTGTACTTCGCAATCAGATGAGTCAGACAATACCAACACTACGCACAATACGACAACAACGACAGCACAACGAACAACATCTGTAACAACGACAAAAAGCTCATCAACAACAGAGACGACAAACCCCGAGACAGAAGAGCCCACGTCAACAGCTGAATCTACCTCAACCGCAGAGCCCACATCAACAGCTGAACCTACAACAGAGCAAACAACAAAAACCACACAAAGGACAACTACACCTTCTACTCCAGACCATCCGTCTACGAACGGTATTTTCGACGAACCAACGCATGGACCAACTCCATTTAGTGCGGACGCAACGTTAATCATCTTTGACGATCCGTCCTGTCCAAATTGTCTTCATTTCGAACAAAAAACGGCTCCAAAACTCAAGCGCAATTATGTCGACACCGGGAAGCTCTCACTGGTATATCGATCGTACCCAGTTCTCGAAGAATGGGGTGTGCGAGCGACCTATGCGCTCGAAGCTACTTATAGCCGGAGTGAAAAAGACTTCTGGGAGTTAAAGGCATTTTATTTCGAAAACCAAGATTCATTCACTACGGAAAATGTATTGTCAAAAACCAAACAATTTATTAATGAACAAACATCACTAAGTGGACGAGCGGTTGTTCGTGATGCGCAATCAAAAGCACAAAAAACACAAATACAAGAGGATTTGTCTGTTGGCAAGAAATCAAAAGTTCGTGGAACGCCAACATGTTTTGCATTCCGATCGGATAAATATATTACAGATATTGTAGGAAGACAGAGTTATAGTATATTCAAAAACGTACTCGGGCTGTAAACGTCACGACCTACGTTCATTCTGTAGTAACATTGCCGATTTTGATCCATTCAGCAAGAGTCGATTATTGAGAATCTGCTCTAAAAGTGTGATTTACTAACGCAGTGAACGAACCCCGCGGTCAAGCCGCGGGGCTTCCTGCTTCTACGACGTGCTTTGCATCCACCCGTCCCGAATAACGAGCGAACGCAGGGAGCATGGTCTGCACAGGCGTTGATTCGGACCGTCCCGGCCCTACATGAAGAGAATTGAGTCCCCTGTCGAGGATGTTCTTTGCCGCGTTCAAGTCTCGGTCTTCCGTGTGACCGCACGCCGGACACGAATGTTCCCGAACCCACAGCGGCTTTGACGTTTCCACACCGCACTGGTTGCACTCTTTCGTCGTACCGCGAGCATCGACACGAACAACGTGCGTTCCGTGAAGGTTGCCCTTGTATTCCAGCAAATCGAGGAACCGTGACCACGAAGCGTCTTGCTTGTTTTTCGCCGATTGACTCGTTTCGAGCATTTGCTTCACATCCAAGTCTTCGACCGCTACTACGTCGTACGCTTTGACAAGCCACGTCGAAAGTTTGTGCTGAAAGTCGAGCACCTTCCATCGGATGCGTCGTTTCGCACGGGCGACTTTCTGGCGCTGTTTCTCCCAGTTGGCCGAGCCGTGTTGCTTGCGGTCGAGCAAGCGCTGTTGGCGGGCGTACTGGTCGTACTCCGATTCCAAGTCCAAACATTCGACCGACAGGTTGTCGGATGTGTGAATGTATGACTGGATGCCGAGGTCTACGCCGATACAGTCGGCGCGGTCGATGTCTTCCGGGTCTGGTTTCGCGGGAGTATCCATTTCGACTACGAAACAAGCGAACCATGCACCCGTCCGTTCTTTCTTGAGAATGGCGCGTTTGACGTTTTTCGTGTCGGGCAAGTCGCGGTGTGCTCGTATCGGTATCTCGCCGATTTTCGAGAGGGTAAGCGTCCCGAAGTCGTGGCCCGTCGTGTGATTGACGTTGAAGCCTTCTGACTGGTACGCTACTGACCGGAACTCGCCCGTGCCTTGCCACTTGAGCCATCCCGTCTTGCGACCGTTCTCGCGGTGCTTTTTGAGCACCTTCTGGTCTTTTTGTATCTGTGAGACCGTCTGTTGGGCCGCGTGTGCCGACACTTCGGCGAACATCGGCCATCGTCGTTTCCAACCGGTGAGTTTCCGATGTTGGTCGTAGGCACTCGGACGGTCGTTCCGCGGTGATCGGTAGTAGTCGCGGACGGCGTGGTTTCGAATCTGTCGGTGAATCTCGATATGTCTCCACGCTTCGCTCGCTACGTCTTCGTCGGGATACGCGCGAAATCGAAACGTGCAGTCCATCGGCTACTCGGACTCCGCCTCTTGCTGTTCGCGAATGGCTTTTTGAAGTAGCCCGCTCGGGGAGAGGTGCGGCTGGTCGTCCAACCACTCGCCGAGTTCGTCTGGGACCGATACTGTATATCGTCTTGTCACAGCTACTGATACGTACTGTTGCGTAATATGTGCAACGGTAGCTACCCGGACGATGAAATAGCGTACGCGATTCACCCTCGGAGTCAAGCCCCGAGGCACTCTCGCTGTATTTTCTGTAGAAAACCCTCACGCTCTAGCGTGGGGAAGCTGTTATTGCTTGATTCCCATCCCGTTTTGTTCGAGAAGATGAGCAACAATTGCCTTTTCCCATTGTACTCGTGTCGCAAGGTTAGTCCCATATCGAGTGGCTTCAATAAGGAATCCAGGGATTTGGAGATCTGCCGCAACTTTGTGAGTGAGAAGCGGTCGGATTCCATGCAGAGTATTTCCAACCTTGAAGTCATATAGCGACCGGAATGAATCGAGTCGCTGGTTCATATATTCGACAGTACGACGAGCATCCTCGCGAGCGCCATCAACATATGTTGGATAAATCGCTTGTCCAACGCCATTTGGACCTTCACGTTCCCAGAGAATTCCGTGGGAACTGTGAAGACTGATGAAGACATCTGGATCAGCTTCTTCAATAACTTCCCACAATGCCTGGGCTAGTTTTGTTTTTGGTGTTCTTCCAGGTGGGAATTGATCATTCAGATCCCCATTTTCGTTAATGTAGGTGTTGTTTCTAATGGCAACAGGGTTTGCTTCTGGGAGAAGAACTAATTTTCCAGAGTTGATTGACCAATCGTGAACGTCGTATACTGTTTGCCAGGTTGCTGGTTCAATTCCCTGAAGCCCACCAACTACAACAGCAGTTGGCCCTGGAATTCGAGATTCAGTCGTGTGTACCTCAACTTCTTCTTTTGTTCCCTCAAGAATCGTTTCCTTTGAATGAGATTGTCGTATTGGACAGAACTCATCGTCATCTCCCAAGACTTTGCCAACTTGTGATACACCAAGTGTAGAGAATGCAGCAATCCCTGCGGATTTTGTCAAAAATGACCGACGCGATTTATCCGGAGCAGAGTTCGTCTGCTCATCGTTTTCTGCACTATACGTCTTCCTGGAGCAGTTCCTGTCTGACTTCATGACTTTAATATTAATACGAAATTATCCATTCCGTACTGTGTAGTGCAATAAAGGGAGTCTTTATTAATTTTGCGATCTGAAAGAGTAAGAATGAAGATGCTAGTGACAAATTGGCAGAAATTTGGCTCAATATTTCAATAGTAGTTGAATTTATCTAACTCAATCATATTCTGATTAGGTCATTAAATATCGACTGGACAGCCATTGATTGTACTATTACGCATTCCATCTGCGAGCCAATAAATCGAGAACAAGAAAACAACAAGAGCAAGTGCGGAAAAAGAGAGACCATCAAAAGGGAGAAGAGTAAGCACGCTTGTTGCGCCAACAAAGGAAAGAATTCCAGTAAGAACGACAGATCCACATGCTGCACACCCGGCACCGAGGGTTCCAAAAATGACACCAATCGCACTACCGGTTCCACCTTGAATATTCACCTGATTTTCACGGAAGTGATAAACTACCATCGCAAAGTTGATACCGAATAGACCAGAGCTTGCGATGAGAAAAACTTCCTTTACTGGAGAAAAGGCCGTCCCAATAATAGGATACAAGTGAATAAGTATCGAGAACTGTTGCTCTGGGGTCATAAACTCACCAAGGAGAGTTGTCCGAACGAGCTCAGTATTTTGCGAGAGAACAAAGACTGACAATCCAACGAAAAACGAACCCAGAAAGAGAACGGCGTATTGAGGGATTGAAAGAACAAGCCGAACTGTCCGGCCAGTTGCTCTAACATCGTTTATGTCCGTCGGAAAACGGGTTTGAATACGTGAAAATGGCATGATTATCTCTTTAATGGTTGTGTTACCGTAGTAGCGACTGGACTACTAACCATCCTTGTAACGGGTACTCGTAGTGGGAAATAAAGACTTTTTTGGTTTATCCACAACACGGGTCTATCCAACATAGATAACAGAAGCAATTCATCTATAAATTATGTGGTAATAATTTTCATCTCCACGTCTTAAATACGGTTTTATATCACATCCAGCGTTCACAATTCCCGCATGGCTGGAGACCCCGTCTTTTTGCTTCGCTCCGAGATATGGTTGAGATAGTACGATTTGTATCGCAACTGTGGCAAATAATTTCCTCATCAGTGATTTCGTGATATGCATACGAATCATTGCTCCGAAGAATTGCAACTAAATCACCATCACAGCGATCGTCCTTGGCCGCACGTTGTTGCCGTTTTTCTCTGGAAGGATACGTATTTTTTGACTGATTAATATCACTACATCTATGCCCACCGAGATTTACGACGAGTTTTCCACACTTTCCACATTCATTAAAAGGAAACGAAGCTTTCGATTCAGAGGGCATTATATCGATCAATGGCGCATCGTTATTTAACCACGTTGATTCAGTGTTTGACTATTGTACATCACTACCTACGTGCAAATTGCTGTAAGTGGCCTGAAAAATCCTCATTATTGGTTCTGTTTTGTATGATCTTCTTCGTGGTTCGCAACAATCTGTTCAATTGTATTGAGATTTTGAAGAACCTCATCAACATCTGCTCCATCCTGAAGTGCCTTTGTTGAGGCGGTAAGCGCTTTGAGGTGATGCAATGCTCCTGCATCAATATCGCCGAATTGAGCTCTGTACTCTTCATCTTCTTCATAGCCCTTCCTCAGTAGTGCGTCATGAATCTCTTCAAGACCCTGGGCTAACAAAATCGCGTCCTCTCCTTGCTGAATAGCATTTACTGCAGCGGATGCTGCGAGTGCCTGCATTTGAAATGTAGGATTGTCAATAGCCTTGGTCAATTCATCGGGTGAGAGATCGAAGAACTCAGCGATGTCGCAAAGCTCCTCTTCGTCGATGTCATACTTCATATGAATACCTCATTATTTTCCTAATTAAAACAAATTCCGATAAAAGAAATTTTTGGCGATCAAACACTGCGATTACTGAGCACGGAGACTACTGTCGCACAAAATCTTTCCAGAGCTTTGTTCTCTTGACATCCTCCCTGCCCTGAAGGACGAGGCTTTCTCTCTGTGTTGATAGTGCTCAAGCGCTCCCATTCGCTGATCTCATTTTCTGAGTCACCAGCGTTAACAAGATCGAGATACGACATAAATATCGATAAATACCACAACTAATTAATTGAATCTGAATGCATTCGCATATTATATTATTTCATTCTGCAAGCGAAGAATATATAGGTTAGTGTGTTTTCGTAACTAACGCCGAGTGATTAATTAGTCATGTTTGCTCGGTCACGTGGGGATTAGGTAGTCATTAGCTACTGTCCCCCCGTGTAACTGCGCCGAAGTCCACGGACTCTTGCGTCTACGTAATCAACTAGCAGAGAGATTATTATCTACAAAATATGTCATTAAGATATGAAATTGCAAATTTCAATATGACTTAGTTGTCTCTTCTGCCTATGTTTATCGTCACAAAGCTTATTAATACATGATATAGAATATAAGTATGAATGAAACAAATCGTCGAGGGTTCCTAAAATCGGCTGGGATTCTTGGTGCGACCCTTACAGTAGGGGCTCAGTTTACACCCTCTGTAAAAGGTGCTAATGGAATTGGCAACTCATGGACAACTTCTCGCGGAAATGCCAGTCGAACTGGGGCGACCACTGATAGTGGCCCAGGCTCGAATGTGACTACGAATTGGTCATTCGATATGAACGGTGGAATGCACACTACTGAACCCGTTGTCGAAAATGGGATTGTGTATCTATCTGTAGCAACGGTTCAGTCTCCTTCATCCAGCAATGGCTATGTTGCTGCCTATGACGTGAAAAAGCAAACCACGCTGTGGAAACATGAGAATATCTCTCGACCAGGGACGCCAACACTTGGCAATGGAACAATTTACTTTGGCACCTATGGCTCCGAGGACGCCAACTCAACTGGATTTTTCGCCCTCGATAGCACGAGCGGAAAAACGAAATGGCAGAAATCCTCTCAAGCTAATATTTCAGATCCATTGTTCACAGACGGTCGACTGTATGTTAGCACATCTAGTGGTATCTCTCAACTCAACCCCAACACGGGCGATGTTATCTGGTCGACTAACGGAATCAACAGCGGTGCGTGTTACGCCGATGGGAAGCTTTTCTGTGGAGAAGGCATTGCATTGAATGCTAACGACGGATCTGTCTTGTGGGACGTTTCTGGAGACAAAGACGAACTACAAACGGTAACGAACGGTACTGTGTATAGTGTTCACAAAGGGAATGGCGGTAAACCTGCGATTAAGGCACGATCAGTGAATGATGGAAGCGTTCAGTGGTCGTACTCACCAAACTTAGAAAATTCATGGTGGAATGCGACGCTTGCAATTGCTAACGGACACGTCTTTTTCTGTGCTGGAAATTCAGTACAGGCACTTGACGCACAATCGGGAACAGAGGCGTGGAGCCATGAGATCAACGCAGAACTCACCAATGCTCCTTCAGTTGGCAATAACACCCTCTACGTTGCTGGACGGACGACACGCACTCGGGATGATGGGGATGCAGTTGTCGTTGCCATCGATACAACGTCCGGCAAACGCAAATGGAAGTACTCATTCGGCAGTTGGGATTTCGATGAGTATGGCCCCGCCGCCAAATCACCGGTCATTGCTGACGGACGAGTGTATGTAGCCACATATCCAATGGGATCGACCCTCGATTGGATGTATACTGAATACGCTGATTTCCATATCCTTGGTTCAGGCAACCAAACGACTACAACGGATGGCCAAACAGGTGAAACTACTACAACAACCCCACCAGAAACGACCACAACAAACAATGGGCCAGGTAAAACAACTACTTCAAAAACAGGTCAAGGAACCACAACAACTTCGAACTCGCCCCCTGCTCAATCGACGCAGACCACATCAACGACTACGAGCATGAGTGAAACAACCACGACAGAGTCAATAATCGGAGCGACAGAAACGACGACAACGACCTCTGATGGCCAACCAGGTTTTGGAGTGCTTACTACAATTGGTGGACTTGCGGGTATCGGCGCCTATCTGCGGTCTCAACTCAAAGAAGAGTGATTACTCTCCGCAGTGAACTGCCCCACCCTCAAGCGCGAGGGCATCAACGCGGGAGGATGTTACTCGTGGTCTTCTAACATTGCGTCCAGTTCATTATTATCGAATAGATCATAGCGATCTCGAAGAACATCGAGACTGGATTCTGCAGCGACAAACAATCCGAGCTGATACCCATCCACAAACTCTTTCGAAGGCTCGGACGTTGAGCCTGCCTGTGGTGGGTATGCTGTATCAGAATCATACGAGAGGCTGTTGAGTTGCTTCGCAATTGCTCGAAGTGCTTCCCCGCGCTTTTCACTATCTGCGCCATCTAATCCAGTCATTCGTCAACTCCTTCGCGGTCAATGGTTATCAAAATACTCTACTACGCTATGCTAATTTCATATAGTAATCAAAAATGCTAAGTTTTTAGTTAATAGAATATTAAAATATTGCATGGTTCCTAAAAAACGACACTGGGCCATACACGTCCTAACCGCTTTGCTCACGGTTGGTGTGATGACTGGGACCGTTGCCGCTCAACAAAGTGAGATCAACAATTCGCTCACCGAAATCGAACAATTTGTTGCCACAACACTCGGCCAATTAGGGTAATCGTATTCCTCGTTGGCGCAGCACTGTGGTTTGTCTCCGGACGCAACGCTGGTCGTACGCAATGGGGCTGGCGTGCTCTCTGGGGTGGTGCTGGCATGATTGTTCTCTCGGTGAGTTATAATGTGTTCGTCACCTTATTCGAAAATCTTGCACCAGGGATGATCGTGCCTCCATTCATCTGAAAGACAGCGTTTCACCGCTTCCCAGTTCAACCACAGACACTCTTTGCACAAGGAATGTCGTCACTATCAGGTACACTCATTCGTCCACTTACGTTTGGCCTCGTTATTCTACTCCTTCTGACGAGCTCGTTTGTAACCGGTGTCCACACCTCCCATCCTCCGAACGCTACTGATGTCTTCATCTCTGATGACGCTGATCCCAATATTGGAGCGCTGCCACCGTTTATTCAGCCAGATTTGCGTAGTATCCTCGACTCGAGAAATATCTCGACAGCAAATGCCAGTCAGATTCGTGATTTCACCTACGTAACGTCCAAGCCACCCTACGAGGTTGGCGCTGGGAACCAGACGCTCGCCGAATATCGCTATAACAACCTCCAAAATCTCTCGCACAATCGCTCAACGAGCGTGTGGTTTCCAGACTCGAATCGCTCGAATGGTACTTTCGTCAAAAACGCTCATGTGACAATTCTTGGAACGCAGAACGGCACGCAAACACAGTTTGGACAGCCAAACACATCATCAAAAGATCTCTTTTTGCTCCCGCAGAACGGCACAATACTTGCGTCTCCCGATTATTCGACGGTGGTTCCAAATCAAACCTGTACAATCACGAATGGCACAAAAACCTGTATCAACTATTCCGTTATGAACCAATCAATCACTCGTTCGCTCCGAATTGGTTCACAAACCTGGTCAACTGGGAAGTCCGTACCAGAAGCTGGAGCATCGCGGGCGCTCACATACTCAAATGCACAGGCAACCGGACAAACGAAAATGGTCATTCGAGGAACAATCAAGACTCAACTGGCCATTCATACAACGAGCTCTATTCGGACGACTTCTGGATGGCGACAAACAAATGCAACCTCGAAGACGACTCTTCTTTCGCACACCGTTCGCGATACAGCGCCCGTCGTTATTACCTCAAACCAGCAGCTCAACGCGACACAGACGCTTATCACTGATAACGATGAACTCAAACGAATCGTTCTCCACCTGGATGGGCCAACGTCACTTACCGACCGGCGACACTGGAGTTACGCGTTATTTGAATCCAGTCAAATGCGTCTTCAGAACATCTGGGGCGTCTACTCTCAGCATCGATATCCCAACGCAACGATCGGTACTCAACAGCCGAATACCACACTGTCGCTCAATACGTCAGCACTGACGTCCCCCTCGCTGATCAGGCCGCTCAATCGGTCTTCAGCCATCACGACTTCCCAGGAGAGTGTCCCGCCACCGAATGTTCTCGAAAAACAGTTGATCGCAGTTCGAAACAAGCCAGCAATCACTCGCATAGCCCCACCGACAACGTCGCCGGCAACTGTCGGACATGTTCACACTATTCCACTTACCGCGAAGGCTACACCGCTCAGACCAACGGTCAACCTGTCATCGGTTTCACCACGAGTCTCTAATCGTATCGTCATTACAAACGTCAACCAGCCGCTGACAGCACTGTACGATATCCATGGCGATGAAGTGTCACTCACCACAAAGACTGTGACTGAACATCCAGTTTCCCTTACTCTGACCAAACAAGACAAGAGACACGTTCAAATCAAACTCACAGACACGTTGACGGGGGAGCCGGTTGCCAATCAATCAGTCGAACTCCATGGAGCGATTCAGAGTCGTGCCACAACAAACACTAGTGGTGTGGCAATCGTCACGCGTGATGATAGTGCTGTCACTGCGAACTTCGGTGGTAGTGTAAACGCCTCGCAAGGAGTGTACTATGCACCGTCCCATGACCAGGTTCGATTTGCACCGACGATATTCAGTATCTATCGTGCATTGTTACACCTAAGTAACGGGATCGTCGCTGTCATCGCGTTTATCCTGTTTTATCTTCCATTCCACTATCTTCGGCGACGATAATTCATTATCAGTGAGAAAATATTTTTATGAAGTGGCGCGGATATACAATTAAACACTATTTTCTGATACCCAATGATCACCGCCTCCCTCAAAACATACGGTGCATTCATCGCTTCCGGTAGCCCACTTACAGTCTCCAAGCTCACAATTGGAGCTGTACACCACCCTACAGAGATGATGGCAACCATTCTTGCCACTGGATTCACCGGGTGGATCGCAGATTTGTTTACGTGGTTGATGACGAGGCTGCTGGGCTTTGTTGGACTGTTGATGTCGGGCGGTGTGTACACCTTCCTGGTCTTTGACAGCCCCTATACCGATCCCCAGTATCTCCAAGCGTTCGATCATCTCCTCGGTATTTTTCCCCAGTTGCTTGTGGTAGTGGTGATGGCTGGCTTTGCTTCACAGCCATTCGCGAAGAACGCCGACGTTGATAGTGTTGTTCTCGTCTGGAAGGCACTCAAAGCCATCATCTTCGTTGCCGTCGGTCGCCAGCTCATGCATTTCGGCTTGCTGCTCGTGAACGCCGTCATCGCCTACATTTACCCCGAAAGCTATGGCGCATTCGGAACGGAGATGCTCAAAACCGGAATGGAGGGTGCAGCTGCCTCAGCAGGTGTTGTGGCGGTTGGTATGGTGATTCTCAGTGTGACCTCGATTGCTGGGATCCTTCTTCTCTTTGCAATGCTAGTGATCCGGGAGTTCCTTTTCGTGGCGATGTTTGTGACGCTGCCCATTCTAGCGGTGATGCTCTATCTTGACTTCGGCCCATTCGAGGATTCAGCGAAAGCTGCAAAGATGTTCATCAATGCAACGCTCTCGCTCTTGTTTGCGGGTATTTTCATGGCGGCGCTCATGTATGTTGGTGCGACTGCGATGGGGATCACTGGATCCGGCGCAGCCACGCGGGCAGCGGCCACTGCCGGGTCAGATCCAGGTTCGTTCAACGAAGTTCTCGAGTCGTTCCTCTTCTGGTTGATCGGCTTGGTGGCACCTGCCATCTATGGCTTGAAAACAGCCATGTCCTCAGGTTTTGTTCCCGGTCGGGTACGCAGTCGGCGGAAACGAACGTCTAGACGTCGGTCGACGGCATCGGCAGGGCAGTCACGGGAGTCCAGTCGTGCGAGTATCATGAAGCAGGCGCGCTTTGGAGGAAGAAAAGTCCGTAGAGGAATGGGTTTCGTTGATCAGCGAACTACCGGTGGAAAAGTAGGCGAGAAAGTTAATAGTAGCGTAAACAGAGCCACTTCAGCTAGTAGTGGAATAAAAGGCAGCCTTGGGTCAAAAGCTGAAGGAACAATTGTTGAAGACGCAAGTAGAGTCGGGAAAAGAGGAGCACAATATACGAAAAAAAGTGGAAAACGTGCAGCCAAAGATGCTCGCTCAGGAACGAATTTTGCATTGCGAAATCTCGACCGGTCTCCCATCGATTGGGCAGAGGCAGGTTTGGAGCACTATCGAGAAAACCCAGTTATTAATGAATCTCACGATGGGGTTGGCTCAAAACAGCAGACATTAGGGGAATGGACCGACTCGTCGACCAGCAACTATCGATCAAAATGACACCTGTTGGCAGAATGTATTTGGGTAGTCGAAGAGAATTCTAATACGAACTATGGACGATCAAGAAAAAATCACGTCCACGAGAACTCAAGAGAATTCTGGCTATGGTTCGAAGAACTTGATCATAGTTGCAGTCACAACGATAGTTGCATCGCTGTGCTATTTATTCGTACCAATAGGAATATTCCTCATCGGTAGGCAACTGTCGATATTTCTTGGTGGACTCGTTTCGACAATTCTAAGCTTATTAGCTATGTGGTTCCTGCCTCCCCTCATTACAGCTGTATTCTATGAGGTTCTAAGGTATTTATCTCAGGTAGAAAAAGAAAGCATGTATCCAGGGTGGTTTTTAGGAGCGATTATTGGGCTAATTTCACTCACTGGAGTTTGGTTTCTTCCTCTTTGGAACGACGTTTCTCCTGAATTTGCAACAATCTTACAACCGTTTCGAGTTGATCCGATGCTTGACAATCTGTGGCTAATGATTCTGAGTTGGCTAGCCTGTATTCCAGCCCAGATCATGGGGCTTGCGCACCTCAACCAAGGAAATAGCTCAACAGATTCAGTGACAAGTCAGCAGGAGCATTCAACACAGAATGGGATTAACCGATACGCTGGAATCAATTCTCGAAAAAATCAGCCTTCTACCAACAATACTGATGATGTTGAAGAGACTCGTAGTCCATCCCTATCATCGCTCACATTTGGTTGGGAGTCAGCACCCACCACGACGTTTCGTGATGTCGGTGGGATGGACACCCTCAAACACGATATCCTGCGATCGGTTCTTCGCCCGCTCTCACACACTGATGCAGCTTACGAGCGGTTCAACGTCTCGCCACCAAACGGCATCCTCCTATATGGTCCGCCCGGAACTGGAAAAACGCATTTCGCCCGAGCTATTGCTGGCGAACTCGGCCATCCATACCTTGAGCTGAGCGCTGGCGATATCAAAAGCCGGTGGGTGAACGAATCCACCGAGCAAGTCAACCAATTGTTCAATGAGGCCGAGCAGTTCGAGCGCTGTGTGATCTTTGTCGACGAGATTGACGCCCTGCTTGCTGGTCGTGGGAACGATCTTCACCGGGAACACGCTCAAGTCGTCAACGAGTTTCTGGCGCACTTAGACGATGAAGATCCGAGTTTTCTCCTCATCGCGGCGACGAATCGTGCAGACTTACTGGATGAAGCCGCGACTCGTCGTGGTCGCTTTGACCAGCAGTACGAGGTTGGTCTTCCAGACACAGAAGCACGCGAGAAAATCTTCAAAGTACGATTACAGTCGCTTCCGACCAAGCTCGATCAAGAGGAGTATGAGAAGTTAGCCGAGCTATCCACCGAGCTCAGTAGCGCGGATATTGTCGGAATCGTCGATGATGCTGCAATGCAGGCCGCCGAACGAGATGCACAAGCAATCACGTATGATGATCTCCTCGAGTGCCGTTGAACAAGCGGGGGTATCCTATCTCGGCCTTGTAGAAATCCTCACATGGTGATGGGTTCCAGTGCCCTTGCTGAATAGAGGGCGCGAGTCGTTCACACTAATCGGCTCGATTGCGTTATCTGCTGGGCTGATTATCCTGGATATTGAGGGAAGACAATATCGAACTTTTCGGAAGGATTAGAGCTCCTTGACATCGACCGAACTGTTATTGATACCATCGAAGATGACCTAACTATGGCACGGAGAGTTATAGAGCCAAAAAATCTAGCCGATACAACGCAACATCACTTCAGCCCTGCAATCGTCGCTGATGGGACATTTTACATATCGGGACAGGTTGGAACGGACGAGCACGGGAACTACGTTGGGGACGATATCGAATCGCAGACTCGACAGGCGTTCGAGAATGTCGGGACGATTCTTCAGAATGTAAATAGAGATCTTGAGGATGTTGTCAAAATTACAAGCTATATTGTCGATATCAGGGACCACTATGAGGCGTTTCAGTCAGTGTACCAAGAGGTCTTTTCGACCGAGCCCTTCCCCTGCCACACTGCCATCGGTGTCGAAAGCCTCGCGAGTGAGACGCCATTGGTAGAGCTGGAGATAGAAGTCCCTATTGACAAAGAGCAGTGACGAGAATTCCCCATCTTCATCATTTCCATCCATTTCCGTCCGCGAACACGACTGACGCCGAGGATCGGAACTTCCCAGCTGATGTGACCACTCTTCTCGAGACGGTCGTCCTACCGTGGGTGGAGACACGTCTTGGAACTATTTGGGCAGAACAAGAGGGAACATGAATACACGTCTGAAAGTGAGCAACAGATCCTCAATTCCGGTACACAATCATCATTGACCGAATTCACTAACGCTGAAGCATCGTCTCTAGAAAATACGGCAATACATCTACCCCATAGATGAGGATCTTCAATTGCGAACCACAAATTCGGATCTAAGAACGCATGAATTTCCATCCAGCGGTGCGATCACCGGTCAGCAAGCATGTTTTGAAGCTTTTCCGCCGAGAGATTGCTCCCTGTAATCGGCAACACAACAGTCTTTCCCGCAAGTTCACCACCCATTTGAAGCGCAGCCGCAATACCAGCGGCAGCTGCGCCCTCAGCCATGATTGCATCGTCAACGAGTAGTCGCTGGATGGCAGCCCGCAAGTCGTCGTCCTCAACAAGCATCATCTCTGTTAGGTGCTCCTGCATAATCTGCAGGGGGAGGGCAAACGGCGTCCGCGTCTTGATCCCCTCTGCGAAGGTGTCGGCTTGCGCTTGGAGTTCAATCGTTCCTTCGCTCCACGCTCGATAGACCGCATCAGCCCCCGTCGCCTGAACACCAATGACATCAGCACCGAGGAGCGCACCGACAGTAAGCGCATAGGCTGATGCACTACTCCCTCCGCCGACAGGGTTGATCAGAACGTCTACCTCAGGACAATCCTCCATAACTTCGAGGCCAGCGCTAGCGCGTCCAGCAATCAGGTGAGGTTCATTGCCACCGTGGACATACCGATATCCTTCTTCGGCTCCCTGTTGCTCGGCGTATTCGCGGGCTTCATCGAAATCCTGACCGTGCTTGATGACGGTCGCACCAAGGCGCTCCATGCTGTTGATCTTCGTCGGATTCTCGAGTGTAGCGGGGACGACGATAATCGCTGGAACATCGAACTCGCGGGCAGCTGTTGCCATCCCTTGGCCGTGATTGCCCATACTCGCCGTGATCAGTCCTTTCTCACGGAACTCCGGCTCAAGATCAGCAATCAGATTATAAAAGCCGCGAATTTTGAACGAGCGCGTCGGAAGCGTATCCTCACGCTTGAGATAGACATCGGCGTCTAACTCGGCTGAGAGACTTTCGCTACGCACCAACGGCGTCCGTGGAAGGTACCGCCGAACGATTCGTTGTGCTGCATAGATATCTTGGGTCGTGGGTGGGGTCAAATCGTGGTACGAGAAGATCGTTGTCTTGTCTGGAGATTCGACTGGTTCGTATGATGGCATCGATTCGTCGATAGGAGTGCAAGTGTGTTAAGCGTTCACGGTAGAGACCAACGGGTCACGTCAGAGTCACCGATGTCTTCCCAGACCGTCTCAAGCGAATCATAGTCTGCTTCCGCAAGTGCGTCAATCTGTCCTGGGCCAGCAACACCGTACTGCTCACGATACGCTTGCTCTTCTGCAACGAGGGTGGAAAGCTTGGTTTCAAGTTCAGTGTCGGTGTGCTCACGGCGCAGTTCGTTCGCACGAACCCACTCGAATAGGCATGATTTCTCAGGTATCGTTTCGGCCGCCCATCAATTGGTTCAACAATTCCACGGGCGATCAACCATTCTAAGTGTTCTCGTGCCGCTCCTTCCGAACAGTGAGCACAGCTCGCAACGTCGTCAACAGTTGCTGGTTCGTACAATTGGATGGCTGTGTCGTAGACGCGATCTTGAGTTGAGGAACCGTGATCCCATTGCTGTCGTTCTTTCCAACGGCATCTGCATCATCTGGATGGCCGGGATTGGACATAAGTGATCCTTCGTGCTCGAAGAGAGTATATTGATTCAGACTACTGCCGAACGAGGCCGACAAATATTCGTGGATACGTCAGTATTGTCCATCTTTATATCATTAGTATGCCTTGACTTCTGAGAACAATTTCTCAATTAGGACAAATCCTTAATGTTAGTGAAAATTAAAACAAAAGCCTACACGTAGAGTAATTATTAACTAGCTGTGGAATAATATAATACTAAATGGAAACGTTCCCAATTGCCGGCCAGATCATCAACACAAAGATCATTTTTGGTCTGACTGCCCGTGATATTGGCGAAGCACTCGTCATTCCGTTTCTTGGGCTTGGCATCGCGCAAAGTCTTGGTGCTTCTGGTGATCTTTTTTTCATTGCCACCGGGATTGCGCTTGCTCTCGGTGTCGTAATCCTCCTCATCACGCCTGCTGCACAACGGCCACTGAGCTACGCACGAGCCTGTGTTCATTACTACCTCGGTATCACGACGTATCGAAATCGCCGGACGCGACCCACCACGGAACCGATGAAAACCCAAGATATGGTCGGTGTTCGCCACGCCGGCCTTGACATTGAGACGATCGAAGCGAAAGACGACCCCGACTCCCACAAGTGATTAGCCATGGATTCACCACCGCCTGCTACCGACACCTCAACAGCCAGTTCTGGATTGTCTGGCACTCAAGACAAAGCTGAAACCGAGACGGCTGAATCTGACTCCACGACACCCACATCAGCACCAGATAAGTCACCTACTCAGCCATCTGCTGACTGCCCCACAGTACGGACAGCGCTCGGGATACCCGATCAAGCATTCGAAACCGATGCAGAACGGCCTGAATCGGATCTTGATATCCTCCGGACGATGGATGCAGCTCTCGCAGAAATTGATACAGATCTCCCGACAGCTCGGGAAGAAGCGCGTGCTCGTGACCAGTTCCAGCTCGAGGACAAGCTAAATAAGAAAACGACGGCGCAAGCCCAGCTCGGCTTTGACTATGTCCGTGATGATGGCATCACAGTCGACGATGAGGACTATATCGGACTTGTGAAAGTTCAGCCACGAAACTGGCTGACACTCAATCATGAGCAGCGTCGGCAGGTCATGAGCGACTACATTTCCTTTCTGATGGCGCTCGACTGGGCGATCGCCATCCCATGCTATCCCAGAGAGTTCGACCTCGGAGAGCACTATAACAAGTTCATTCGCGGTGGCACGAGTGTTGCTGCACGGGGGCAATCCCCAATTCTGCAGTATGGCCGACGATATTACATCCAGTGGGCGCAGGACAACATCGACGGCTCTGGGATCAAGACCCGAGACTACTACATTGTCATTCGCGTCAACGCCACGCAAGTTACGACAAATCTTGATACCGGAAGTGTGCTCAACCAGCTAAGCACACTCCCGCTTATCGGCTCTGCAGGCGCAACCATTTTCAAACGCCTTCCATGGGTTAAGCACCACGAAAAGGCAGAAGCCGAGCTGTGTATTCGCGAAGTGCACAACCGTCAGCGGCGCGTTATCGATAAGCTCGGACGAACAGATGTCATGACTGAATTAGTCAGTACTCGCCAGGAAACGATGGAAATTCTGTATCACTACTATAATCACGTGAAACCAGAGTTCGACAAATTTGATCATGCGACATTCTCCGAGGGGATGATCTAACAATGGGCTCTCGCCTCCGGTCACTCATTCCTGGGCTGGAGAGTGAGCCAGGATTGGGTGAGATCGATGATGAGATCTTCGATCAGGCGACTGCCATCCTCGAAGCGAATAACGATGAGTTGTCCAAGGAAAATATCCAGGCCCAAGCGAAACATCTGCTCGAGCTCGAAACAGCCGAGGACGGTGAGATTCGGTTAGGTGTTCTTCAAGACGAAACGGAACGCTCGCTTGCTGACCGAGATATCATCGCCCCACACGAAATTACCGAGAAATCACCACTCTTAGAGTCGGGGTACATGGTTCGTGGTGGTCAGTACGTGCGAACCATGACAATCCACGGCTATCCAGAGCGCGTTCCACTCGGCTGGCTTGATGACCTTTATACAACACACGACAATATTCGAGTGACTCAGCACATCCGCCCTCGCGATTCACACGAAATTCTGCGAAAACTCCGCAAGCGGCTCACACAGCTTCGCGCTCGTCTCTATCGAAAAGACGAGAAAAATCAGAGCGATACCCACGAACTCGAATCCGATCACGAGGCGGTCTCCGATCTCATTTGGGATATTATTCGCGGCGAGACAAAGCTATTCACCTTCGCCATCTATTTCGAGATCATTGCCGATTCGAAGCAAGAATTGAATGAGGCGACCGAGCGTGCTTTGGAGATCGTTGCAAAGGCCAATACAAAAGCAGTTCCCCTTGAGAAGCGCCAAGTTGAGTCACAGGATGCTTTGGCGCCGCTTGGGAGTGATCCGATTATGGCGACACAACTCATGCAGGAAACGGCTGTTGCGACCATGTTCCCATTCATCGAGCCAGCGTTGGCCGATGACGAGGGTGTCTATTATGGGTTCGATGGGACCCATACGCCGGTTCTCCTCGATCGTTACCGATTCTCCTCATACTCGAAGGTGATTGCTGGTGAAATGGGCTCGGGCAAGACGTTCGCGGAGAAGTATGAGATGTTTCACCGGATGATGATGGATCCCGAAATTGAACTTCTTGTGCTTGATCCGCTTGCTGACTTTGTAGACTTTGCAGAGGATCTCGGTGGGCAGGTAATCCGATTCGGTGGTGAGAACACGATCAACCCACTCGAAATCCGTCGTGGGATTGACGATGTCGTCGAAGATCCGTTCCTCAAGAAGTATCGCTCGGTGATGGAGTTGTTCCGATTGCATTTTGCAGCCGGAGATGGGCAGGCACTTTCGAATGAACAAGAGGGGATTCTTCGGCGTGCTGTCTTGCTTTCCTATTACCAGTACGGAATCACCGAGGATCTAGCAACGCACGAGAACACGAGTCCAGTTATCGGAGATATCATCGAGATCCTCGAACACATCGCTGATGGCGATGATCCGACTGAGTTCCTTGAGTACCATGCGGGAGCCGAGGAGCCGCGAGTTGCCCCGAAAGTTCAGGATATCGCCGATCGATTTCGAGAGACAGACGAACGACTTGCCTACCAACTGTTGCTCGGGCTCGAAGCCTTCCAGGAGGGCGGCGAAAATGCGAATCTGAACGGGCGGACGAACGTCGAACTCGACAATCGGCTCGTGACTATCGATATGTCGATGTTCTCGGACACAGGGCAGGCACCTCTGTTTATGCACGTCATGTTTGACTGGATCTACCAGCGGGCTCAAAGCAGTGATCGCCGCACGCAAGTGACGATCGATGAGGCACATTACCTCTTGCGCCGAGGCGCCACGACAGATCTGATCGACCTATTCATCCGACATAGTCGCCACTTCAACACCGGACTGACGCTAATCTCCCAAACGGTGGATGAGTTCCTGGTTGAGTCAACGGAGCAGTCCGCGGATGCACTCGAGAAGGCCCGCGAGATCTACAATCTCTGTAATATTAAGCAGATTTTCCGGCACGAATCGGTGAGCGAGGAGATGATTGCCGTCCACGATCTCACGCATAACGAACAGCGATTTATTGCCTCTGCACAGACCGGTGAGGACGGTACCCACTCGGAGAGTTTGCTGCTCGTCAACGACTGGAAGAAGCGCATCCAGCTGCATGTCGATGAGTTTGCTGTCCACGTGCTCGATGAGGATCTCGATCCATGGGAGTACCTAATCGAACAGAACGTACTCGACACAGGCGATGTTTCCTATTTGCTTGCGGACGGACGCGCTAAGGAGTACGACATCCCGCCGTCGATGATAACGCAAGCGCGCGAATCCATGTCTCCAACGAGCTAACACGCCAACTCACAGGAATCAATTCATCACTCATGACCGCCACTCGTCGCTACATTCGAATCGAACCAGCTCACGAACGGGTCACACCTTCCGACATCATCTCCCGACTCGCCGGTCTGCGTAAGCTAAAATCTGGTTGGAAGATCAAATACGATCCTCGAAAAAGTGCGCCCACATTCGAGTTCCTTGCGCTCACACAAGGGAACCAAACGCCTGTCCGGTTTTATCTCGGTGCCGTTGATGAGACGCTCTTGTCGACAGTCTGCTCGGAGTTGACTACTGCATATCCGGCGAGTTACAACCTTTCAGAAGAGGAACTCGCGCTTCCCGACGAACTACTCGAACCATCCACGGTGAGCATCGATACAGATGGCGACGAAGATACTGTCAAATATCAATCTAGTGATGATGTGCGATCGGAACTGTTGAACCGAACACCAATCGCGGCCCGATGGCAGGGCGTGGGAACGCGTTCTGACGACTGGATGACGCCACTCACGCAGTATTCACAGTTTCACGCTACACATCACGGTGACAGTGTATCGGCGAAAGCCCCGCTTGCAACGGCGGTCGAACGGCTTGCCCAAGCGAGTGCTCCCACCGTGTTGCAAGTGCTGTTCACTCGGTATGCCGACTGGGAGAAGCTCGCCACGACCCGCAAAGAGAATATTCAGACCAAACACGACGGCGTCGTCCAGTCTGCGAAAACTAGCTTCAATGATATGCTCCGGGGCTATGACGAGGAGCATATTCGCGATCGACGGCGTGGACGAGACGCCCCCCAAATCGGGGAGAATATCCGCCAGACATCAAACGCCACGAGTGGTGGGGTTGCCTCTCGACAAGCGCTCATCGACCAGAAAAGCCCTTCCCAAACGTTTCTGGTAAACATGCGTGCAGCTGGGGTTCCATCCGCTGGCGCAGACGATACCACGATCAACAGAGTACAGAGTGACGTTGATGCGCTGGCAAACGCATTCAATCATCTGGACGGCAGTTTCTACGAACTCAACGGAAGTCGACTCACGAAAGGACTGATGAATATCCGCGATCCAGCGAAAAAGGAGCTAAAACGGCTTCTTGATCGGTCGATCAAGATTTCAAACCGGGGACGCAGACGTCCGCAACTGATTTTGAATGCAGATGAACTCGCTAATTTCGTGACCGTGCCAAGTGCGCATGCACTAACGACAGAAGGTGTCCGTGGTACTCGCGGCAAAGAGCGGCTACGCCAGCCGCTCCCTCTCCCAGCACCTGAAATGCTGGATCAGTTGTCAGAATCAGGGATGGCGATTGGCCTACCACTCCAAGACCGGGATCAACCACTTGACGACGCAATTCACGTCCACCGATCAACGCTCGTTACACATTATATTCGCGCCGCCTCAACTGGCTCTGGAAAGTCTAAAAGCGTCCAAAATGACATCCTCACGCTGTTTGAACACGTTGGTGGTCCAACAGTGCTGCTCGAATCGAAAGGTGATAAGATGGTTGATAACTATCTCAAAGCACATTACGCCAAATTCGGGACGCTCGAAAACGTCTATCACTTCGATGTGCCGGATATGCTACCAGCATTCTCCTTTTTCGATATCCGCCCCGCCCTTACGATGGGTCGGCGTCGCGAAGATGCAATCCAGGATACTGTCGAGCACTTCCACGAGATCATGCGGCTGATCCTTGGTACGGAAACACACGATCGAGCGTTCGTCGCGAACGAGATTCTGACGTTCTTGATCAAAGCACTGTTTGACAAGGAGTACGGCCAGGATGTGTTTAGTCTCGATACGCTCATTGAGGCCGTCTATCAGATGCGCCATGAACGCATTATCCCGGAAATTTGTGCAGAGAATGCCCACATCGAGCGGGCGTTACTCCAGCAATGTGAGTTGGATGAGACACAGTTCCAGCAGCCGATGGGTGGGGCCGCGAATCGACTGAACAAGCTAGTCGAACTCGAACACCTCTATCAGATCTTCAATCACGTCCCTGAGTGGGATGATGAGGCTGGCGAGTATGTAGGGAACGTCTTCGACTTTCGGCACTTCCTTGATGAAGATGTAGTAGTTCTGTTCGACATCGGTGAATTGCGTGCCGACTCGCGCAACGCGTTGACGATGCTGCTGCTGAGCAACCTCTGGGATGCCGTTCAAGGGCGCACCGATGAGAGCACGACAGGGGAGGACAAAATTGCGAACGTCATTATTGAAGAAGCAGCGGCGGTCGCGACATCCGAACTCGTCTATGAAGAGTTCTTACCCCAAGGACGGGGCTTCGGCGTGAGTCTCGGCCTGATCATGCAGTATCCCGACCAAGTGAACGATCATACGGTATCCGATCGACCGTATAAAGAGATATTGAACAACGTGAAGACGAAAATCATCGGAGACATTGCGGTCGATGACGACCTCGTGAAGTCGATGGCACATGAGAATTTGTCCAAACAAGACCTCCACAAGCGGATACAACGATTGCCGTCTGGCGAGTGGATCGTGCAACTTCCAAGTCCCAGGTTTGGCGAAACAGATCCCACGACATTCTCGCTCGCACCATTACCCATTCCAGAAGGGCACCCGGAAAGCGACCGTCTACTTGCCGGTGATGCGCGCCACCTCTTTGAGGAGATGGCCCGCCCGCAGGTCAGACGACGAACCCAGATCGAATGCAGTATCTCCAATCGCCCGAGCAAGATCGGGCATGACGATGCACGGGATACGCTTGCGGAGATAGGTGATGCGGACACTGCAGGCACAGACGGGTTTCAAGAGCACACAGCCGCCGCTGAAGCTGCCGACGGTGGTACTCCAGTGGAGACTCCCTTCTTCGGTGGAGGCAGTGTGAGTGACGACACACGCACAGCTGCAGACGACAGGGCAGCAACGGGTATGGAAGACACACCAGTTAGCGACCGTCCGAGTGATGAACAAGATCTCGGAGGTGCTTCCATGTTCGGCGCTCCGACGACGGAGCAGTCACCACCCGAAGACACACCGACATCCGCCTCACCCGATCAGACACCGATCGATGGCCACAATGGACAAACTGGCGAAGAAGAGCCAGAAACCACAGACGCAGACGAAGATGCAGCGGACACGGACGACGAGGCCGAACGATCGAGTGATGCTACACTCTCCGAACACGTCCATTACGATGCAGATGTCGACGGCTATGTCTGCGATCTCTGTGGTACAGAGTATACAGCGTCTGAGAAGCGACGAGCGAGCGTCTGCTGTCAGTTTGCGTCGAAAGACGAGGTCTTCGTTGCTGCTCGTCGGGCACACAAAACGACTGACTCTACGAGTGATCTCCTTGATCGACTTCGGAAAATTGCTGCCCATGCCGAAGACTACGGCATCGAAATCTCCCTCCAAGACTTTACATCGCTTGATGTATCTGCCGCTGCACCGCCCACGGATGGTAACGAAGACGAATCAGAAGACATCCTCGAGACGAAACACCCCCACTCGTCCGATGACGGCACAGCGACGCGCTTCAGTGAGGCAACGACACATGTTCCAGACGCAACGCTTCGGGCAGAAGGAGTAATGCGTGATGAG
This sequence comes from Haladaptatus pallidirubidus, assembly GCF_020700235.1. Classification (GTDB taxonomy): domain Archaea; phylum Halobacteriota; class Halobacteria; order Halobacteriales; family Haladaptataceae; genus Haladaptatus; species Haladaptatus pallidirubidus. Next base: position 334,537 of record NZ_CP085303.1, read on the forward strand.
GCAGCGTTTCTCGAGGTCGTACTGGATGCAATGAACCACCAACTCGACGAGTATTCGCTCCAAGAGAGCATGACTGTGCTCGAAGAACCATTCGCTGATCTCGATGTCGAGGCACTCATACAGAAAGGATTTCTCGAGGAACACCGCTCGTTCCGCCAGAAGTACTACACCGTATTGCCAGTTGGCCGGCAGTTTCTGGATCGCTCGCTAGAGGCCGGTCCAGGTGTCGGCGATCTCGGTGAGAAAACGCCGCACAAGGCTGGAGTCGTCTTTCTCGACGCCTGGCTCACCCAACAAGAAGACGTCGCCCGGACGGAGGTCTACTATCAACACCGGGAGGATACAGTCTTCGACGTCGCTGGCTTCGACACTGCAGACGACCTCATCTGGGTCGGTGAGGTCGAAACCCCGAGCAATAATTCCGAGGCGTTGGTTGCGGATTACGAGAAACTGGCAAGTGTCGAGGCCGCTGCTGTGTGGGCCGGTGAAGATAAGACATTCATCCTGGATGCAATCGAGACACTCACCGATGCCGGGAAGGTCGAGTTCTCGCTGAGTTCGACCCAACGACGGACGATCAGCTCGCTTCGTGCAGCGATCAGCGAATACGATGATCCGGGGATGACGGCACTCCACACGTTCCGAAGTCTCGAAGCGGAGGTCTTCGACTAACAATGCCCCCACCATGGCGACCCGCGACACGTGAGGACCTTCACACCTACTACACAGAGACGTTTCCCGAGTACGTCGACGCGCTACCGTCATTCGTAACCCTCGATGGACCGAAGCAGTACGCCATCGCGTTCCGCGAGCCATACCCGATCCGGAAGCAGCACGCCCCCGAGCGGTCGTTCATCCGCCGTGATACATGGCAGACCAAGGGATCCAGCGACCGCACGAACCACCAGTTCGATTCACAGGACCATCTCGTCGAGTTCATTCAATATCCGGCACGATACGACCCCGCTCAAGGGAGTGACTATGCACTCGCCGATCCGGATCTCCTCGAACGTCCAGAGCCACGTCCCGAGGCCGTCTACTATGCGCTCGATCACTGGGAGCGGCCGTGGGTGCTCGCGGTTGATATCGACGCAAAAGACATCGCAGCACAGCGCGCTTCCCGTGAAAGCACCGCTAATGAGACCGACGACGATGCTGATATTGAGCAGCTTCAATCAGCGGGGATCCTCAACAGTGCGCCTGAAGGCTACCCGTACGCGTTCACGGATATCGAGGACGCCTTGGAATACGGATTCACCGTTCAGGAAATCTTCGAGGACGACTTCGCGGCCACGGAGACGTTGGTGGTCTACTCGGGCAAGGCTGTCATATCTACCTGCTCGATACCGATCCAGAACATCGCTACGACGAGCAAAGTCGCGAGGTGATCAACGACTTGTTGCTTGAGGAGTATGAGATCCCCATCGACCCGGTCGTCACGGCTGATCGCCGTCGCGTGATGCGCCTGCCGTATTCGCTCCACGCCGATGTCTCACGTATCGTCCAACCGATCGAGAGCCCCGATTTCGACTTTAGAACCGAGGCCGTTCCCAGTTTTCTCGAACCATGAGCCAGAAGACTCCACTGAACGACGAGTACATGGCGTATCGAGTGGCAGCGCTCCCGCGCGGTGAAGGCCAGGTCCAACTCACACAGCTGTTCGAACGTGGATATCAGCGGTGGACAGTCGATGATACGCAAGAAACTGAGAAACTGCTTGCGGATATCGAGCGGTTCACGTTTGATGCATTTGTTCCAAGCACACGTCGGAAGGCCGCAGAGCGACCCTATGTTGATGATCCAGGAATGCTCGCCGTTCTCGCCACTCTTGGTGCAGTCTGTATTATGGATCACCCGAAACTCGAAGAGACACCCCCGCGTCATCTCGCACTTCTCGATGATTTGCGGGAACTCTATGTGAACAACATTGCCTCGCTTATTCGTGAGTATGATGATTTCACACTTCATCAGGAGATCGCCGAAATTCTCTATGCGAAAGAATCGGGTGAAGGCGGCCCCCACTCAGGACGTGTCTGTACAGACATTACGACACGTCCAGAGTTCAGTGGAGGTTACTATCTTGAGATTCCACTTGTTGCTGCCTCACGGAAATGCTTGGCACGGACGGATCGTGATGGCGATCAACAAGGCGAGATCCAAACACACGTCGCCGACAACCATCTGTATGCCCCCGTCTCGGATTTCATGCAGAAGTATCGGTCGTATGCCGAGGACGCGTTCTCACGGTTGCTCGCGGCACAGGAAGAAGCGCTCACGCCAAAGCAACGGAGCTGGTTGACTGCGAATGAGTCGGCGATTACCGAACGGATCGACCGGTTCTTCGCCGCTGGGCAAACGCATCGGATCTGGCGGAACTGGAGCCGCCAGAAACAGCGACTCCGGACGATCATTAACGCTGTCCACGCGGTGGACGACGATGTTGCCCAACTTGGCCAGACACATACCGCACGCGAACTCTATGCCGCTCTTGAGGCGTACGACCCGGAGCGATCGTGGGAGCAACACGTGTGTGACTCTATATCGACACCACGCAGTCTCGGGACGATTCTCTCTACGAACCGAGATTATCCAAGCGTCACTGTCGAAAACGATCGCTTGAACCGGTATACGCTCACACAGTATAGCGACGGCGCACAAGCGATTCACGTCGACGATCTCGAGGACCTCTTCGAACTCCCCTGTCTAGCGGCGATGGACGAACGCCTTCAGGAGAAAAAACCCGTCCGGAAAGATCTCTACAATCTTGTGCGAATGGCGTGGTGGCTGCCCCAGTACCGAGACGCGAGTACGGGCGAATTCGTCAATGATATGAAAGAGGTGTTCGCCCGGTGGTCGTGGTATGATGAGGAGACTACGGAGTACCAGATTCAATACGAACTCAACAATGATATTGGCGGTGAGATCCCCCTCCCCATGAATTGTTCGAACGATGATATGCAGCGCTATTGCATCGGGTGTGATCAATGTCCATACTCGATCTATGGCAGTCTTCCATTTCCTGATGAGATGTATGATCTGCTTGAGGAGCGGTCTGAAACCTCCCTCATCTAGACCCCTGCCATCCGATTGAATGTCCTATTCTATCAAATTTCATAATATTATTTAACCTCGCTTTTCACTCCATAGAGACCCAGTTTTTGCAAACACGATTTAGCGGCTCTAACCCGAAAGGATGACGGTTTCAGCGGTTTTAACACTGTATTTTTCATATAGAATCTGTAACATTTTTCATATAGCATGTCGAACATGAGTAGCCTTCAGACCTGATATGCTGATTTTGGCACGTAAAGCCTCTCAAACGCTACATTTATCATTTTGCGGTTCGATTTTGATTTGCAAACACGATTTTACGCCCTTAGAACAGCTTAATCCAGTTTGTATGACTTCTCCGCTAGTATCAAGGCTTTGCGCACCTCCAAAATCGTCCAAAGAAAGAGGGGGGTACGAAGACGAACCGAACGTGAGTGACCGTAGGAAAGCAAACGGAACGAGAAATCACAGTAAATCGCGGAACTATAAGAAATATGTTATATATTCACCGAGCAATTTGAACTCTGAAAACGGCGTGGTGATGCGACAGCACAGAAGAACAATGAGCAGTCAAACAGCGAATAGTACTGATGTGATAGTGACCTCTGGTTTCCACAAATGACTTTTTCAGAATCCAGAGAGGTTGGAGAGAGGACGTGTATCTAGTGCTAGTCGATCAACGGATGCAACGAGGGGAATAAATCGAGTGATACCCACCTCATGAGCAGCATGTAATTAGAATTTCTTATCGTCATCTATCAGAATAAGATAATCATTCGAATGCAAATCCACTTCGTGGAATCCTCGCGCTAAAGCACGGGAGAGGAGATCAGGACGGACTCGGCGTCTGGATGTGTGAAAGGTATGCTGTCAGATCCGTCGATGAAATCATTCCGATGACTCCCGTCGTTTCGTCTACGACCGGTATGTGATGGAATCCGTGTTCAATCATGGTATCTGAGACATCACGAATGGAGTCCTGCGCCGACGCTGTGACCACGTCTGTCGTCATGTAGGTTTTGACAGGCGTCTCGTCCTTCGGTCGCCGTTCGGCGACAATGCTGACAAAATCGGTGGTGGTCAGTATTCCGGCAAGTTGATTGTCACTCTCGATTACGACGAGTGAGCCGACATCGTTGGCGAGCATTTTCTGTGCTGCCCTCTCTACGAGTGTCTCTGGTGAAACGGTATGGAGGGTGGTCGACATAAGCCGTCCAACAAGGATATCGTCCATGGACAATGGTATCTCGGAACACGCTTAAGAGTTATCATCGTTCGAACCGGTTTTGCTGTGTTATCATCTCTCAAATCGAAAAAAGTAATGTCGACTCATTACAGCTATATTGCTAACTCACAACTTCATGCGCTTATTTATAAGTAATTAAATTAATATAAAAGTTTATGTTGATTTAATCCTTGACTTAATTGATGACACGATATAGTAAACGTGTTGTGAATCGAATATCACGACGAAATGTTCTTAGAACCACTGGACTAACACTTGGTATCTCATCGTTGAGTGGTATAGGGACTGCACATAAAGAGCAAAACGATACTCAAAGAGCACAAGATAACATCCATATCGCGGCACATCGCGGATTTAGAGACGTATTTCCACAAAATACGATTGCCGCTGTCAAGGGTTCATCGCGCTTGAAAGCAGACCGGATCGAAATTGATGTTGTAGCGACAAGTGATGGAGAACTGGTTGTTTTCCATGATGCACGCCTTGATGATCTCACAAATAAAGAAGGCCTCATAGCAGAAACTCCTTCGGAAATCGTATTGCAAGCAGAAATCCTTGACTCCGGTGAAACAATTCCAACGCTTGCTGAAACCCTTGCTGCAACGAGACCGAGTGTGATGATGAATCTTGAGTTTAAAGCATCGGATCCGCTCTCTTGGAAAGAGTTTGCAGAGCGGGCATTACCGATTGCATCACAATACCCTGGTGAATACTATGTCTCTTCATTTGACCCGGACGCACTTAGAGCAGTGAAGGATGTAGATCCCAGCGTAGATGTGGCACCGATTTTCGGAAGTAATAAAGACGAAAATCTAGAGATTGCTCGCGAACTCGATGCTAAAGCAGTCAATCCATCGACTGGTGTTCTTGATCGCGATCTTGTAGAAACCGCTCACGAAGAAGGTCGAGAAGTGAACGTTTGGACGATCGATAGTTGGAGAGAGGCACAAGAACCACTTGAGCTGGGCGTAGATGGGCTAATCGCAGACTATCCGCATATGGCTACCTTTACCACGAACAACACATATCGCACTCAACCGAATTAGTGAAAATCTGATTAAAAGAGTAAGCTAATTTTATTTCAAAGAGTAAATCTCTATTTAATAATGACAAATATGTTTGTTGAATGGTTTTATCTCTCACAATAGATGCCGAATAGTACTTCCTGCAATAACTATCACCGGCTGGTGGAAAATATACTATATAAATTCAGAAACGCAGTTGGTGTCGCAAAGCACCGACTCTTCGACGAGGTCATCTGCTTCTCCTTGCCGGCGAATAATGGAGACATTTTTGTGTTGACGATTGAGATTGACTTCAGCACCACAATTAGCGCAAAGATCTGTTCTTGAGGTCATCAAAACACGGGTGGATACATTTACTAGTTCAGCTCGTTTTTCTCGTTGTGATAGAACACTCATTGGTGTCTCCTAGGAGAGAATTCCTATGAAATAAGTGGTCGTGTCACTATTTGCCACGTTTATATTTGTCACTCTATTCACAACGACTGCTGTGAGATCTTCACCGTGATTCGTGCACGTAATATCCTTGTGAGAGTGGGCAACAGAACAAACCAATATTGGTCTCGTATATCTCTATGCTCCGTCCATCGGTCACAGCAACGGTGTGCAAGTGGCCGGGATCAATGTCTGGATACCACCCATCTATGTATTTGATACATTATGTTTAATATATGAATCTAACGCGTATCAAGGACGTACATCCCCACAATGGCCAACAGGACGAGACAGATGGCGATCATCGCCCCCTGTGAGACAGCAGCGATGACCGACTCAACTGGTTCTCCGGTTAATAAAGCGATTATGTCTGGAATCCCGCGAGTTGATCCCAGCACTCCAAGTGCCGCTAAAATCCCGATTCCATAGACAGCAGGCCGGTCGCGTTCCGTCTGACGTCCTATGACGCCCAAGAAGGCGATAAGGACGCCGAAGAACGAAGGAATGAGTGCTGTGATGCTTGCAAAGTCGGAGAGCACGTAGGCACTGGTGCCGAGAATAATGAGGATGAGTCCGAGCACGATACAGAGCGTGAATGGTGACTTTCCGGAACTTGCCATATATGGAAACTTGGACGAGAATCCGTATAGGTTTCTATACTCGGCATGTAGATTATCAATAGTTTGGATTGCTTCTGAGCTAAAGAGGCAAACACGAACAACGATTGGGATGAATTTCTATCGATACATTCTCCCAAGAGACATCTATTGAACGTAGCTGGAGTCAACGCACTCGGCAAACAAGTGAAATGTGTTGCCAACCAAGAGTATTCATAGGGGTCGTCATAGGTCTTTGACTGACATCTGTTAGTTTCTCTCACCGATACCGGCTCATCTGTTGTGCTTTCACCCTACTGGCAGCCGACAAGTGAAGGAATCTTCAAGATGACATACGAAGAGGTACACATGCCATGGCCGTGTTCCATCGAGCGGGCCACGAACAGGTCAACGTCTTCGATGTCGACGGAATCTACTTGTTCAAACACTACTTTGAGGGCGAGGAGGTATTCGCTCGTCTTAAGCAATATTATAACAACCAGCAGTACCGATTCGAAGTATCACCCGAGGACTTCGACGAAATTCAGGCGTTTCTCGACACGCATGGGTACGGGCTGGTACTGGTAGATGCGCTTGATCTGTTCGTTGTGGTGGTTAGAAAGTACACTGCCCACCCAGACAACATCTTCAAGAAGTCGGTCATCCAGCGGAGTGTCGACGATTATAATTGCTTTCTAATGGTGGATCAGGTCGCCGTCGTACAGGCCGTATACGAGGGCGCGACCCGGCTCACCGACACTAACCTTAAAAATCCATTTTGAGCCTGGTGAACTCACCAAAGTCGAAACGAATGAAGGCACCTGCTACAAACTAGGTAGCGTTACACAATTTCTTCGCGAGGTGCGCTAGCTTGCAGAGGATCACTCGAGAGACAACCTTACCGCAGGACTCCACGCAATCGGTGATGAGATCGATTCGTGGCAAGCGACGTACGAGGTCGACTTGCTTGACGACCTGCGCTGCAGTCTCGGGAGTGACGAGCTTGGAGGTAAGGAGCGATGTAAGGATCCTCACTCTGTTGTGGAGCTTGCGTCGTCTCGCTCATCGAGAAGATGGCCCCTTTCAATCCCACTCAGTATTGTTTATCCGGAGTGTAGCTCACTGGTTGCCTGGTGTGTCGATTCTGTCCGCCCGCTCGCCGCGTCCTATTCGGTCGGGCCATCGTTCGCTCGCTTGGACCGCCAGCGGGTTAGTCGGTCGGTTCCTGCGCGCCGTCGGTGCTCGGAACTCCACCTCATTGCCTCACGGCGGTGCCGTTCGGCTAGCTCGTGGTCGGCAAGCGCCCGCGCATCGTTCGGCGACAGACTAACTCCGCTGGCCACTCAACCCGACCGGAACGTCGCGCGTGCTCGATTGTGTAACCTTCTATAACGCGCTCGCTTCGCGCCCAAAAGGCGCTCGCGAAGGCGCAAGCGAGCGCGTGGAGGAGAATGGGTGAGTTGTGCAGTGTAGAGTTGTAACTTGTGTAGATGTGAGTGTTGGAAAAGACGCGGTAGTGGACGCGCCTTCGGAACAAGGTAGAGTTCCAATGAGTAGTAAGCACACGATCGGTCAAAAGGTTTCGGTTGACGAACAGGCAATTAAATGTGACAAAGAGCAATTCGAGGGTGTTGAGGAAACACCCGAGCTGCGCCCCTCGGTTGCGCAGATGATCCAAGGAAAGGTGGATACGAATCATCCGGATGGGGTCGGACGTGGACTGACGTTGGCGGCAGAAGAGCGGGTGGTGGCACGAGAGATGGAGATTGCACAAACACGTGAACGGTGGGATCGATCACAAGATGCAACCCGGGAAGTACAGTGTCGAGAAGTTACAAGAGTAGTGAGTCAAGAGCGGCGCTGTGCGTTTCAGGAGCGGGCGGCGAGCGTGGATCCGTGGTGTGATCCGGACAGAGCAGATCCGCGTGAAGCACTCTCTCAAGAGCAGCTGGCGGCAGTGAACAAGCAAGTGATGCGATTAGTGGAGAAGTTGAGTGGGTGGTCGCGAGCGGTGATCAGTCGACGGTTGGCTGAGCGTGTCGTGGATGGTACGAGTGTGATGGGTGCAGTTGTTGGAGTGTATGAGGAATTGCGGACGGCCCCCGGGCAGGTGATTCCGATCGCGGACATACAAGACGTGAATCGCAAGGAAGTGAGCATCCAAGGAACGATTACGCAACTGTGGGAGCCATCAAATCCGAATATTGCTCAGGTTGGTCTCATTGAAGACGAAAGTGGGCGCACGAAATTCACAAGCTGGAAAGCGTCAGAGGTTCCATGGATGGACGAAGGCGAGCAAGTGAGCATTCTTGGGGCAGCGAAGAACTGGTACAACGGACGCGTCTCGGTGGCGCTGACAGGTTGGAGCACTGTGCATTTCCCCAAGCGCGATCGGTGGTGGGAATAGAGGGTCGTTGTGACTCTTTTTTGGTATATGCCGGACCCCCGACCCCGCCGCCCCACCCTCCGCTCCGTGCTCGCTACGCTGTGCGCGCAGCCACGACCCCGATAGTCTTCTGGATGACCACCACCTTTCATAAGGAGTAGGTACGCAGAGAATATCAACAGATACCTCATGAGCGACAAAACTACGATTTATGATGAACTAGGCGTTCCTCGTGTAATTAATGCGGCAGGCACGAAAACACGCATTGGAGGGAGTCTAATTCGTCCGGAAGCTATCGAGGCAATGAGTCAAGCAGCGGAATCGTTCGTCCGACTCTCGGATTTGCAGGTTCGTGCGAGCGAACTAATTTCGGAGGTAACTGGCGCGGAGGCGGGCTATGTTGGCAGCGGAGCGGCTGCCTGCATGACGCTCGCCGCAGCCGCCGCGATTGCTGGCGATGACCTTGGAGTGATGTCACGGTTGCCGGACACCGATGGAATTCCGGACGAAATCGTGATGCCGAGAACCCACCGCAACGGTTACGATCACGCATTTCGGGCAGCGGGTGCACACATGGTCGACGTCGGAAACAACGACAACTACCTCGGCACCGGATCCAACAGTACCGAACCGTGGGAAATTGCCGATGCGATCACTGAAAACACTGTCGCCGTCGGGTATATGCAGAAGGTGTACAGTACGCCGCTATTGGAGGAGGTTGTCGAAATTGCCCACGAGCAAGGCGTTCCAGTCATCGTTGATGCAGCTGCAGAAGTACCGCCACGGGAAAACCTCTCAACGTTCATTGATCTGGGCGCAGATATGGTCATCTTTAGTGGTGGAAAGGCCATTCGTGGCCCTCAAACTACAGGTATTCTTGCAGGCAAGCGCGAATACATTCGCTCGGCCGCGCTTCAGCATTTGGACATGCACGTCGCCGAGTCAGTTTGGGAACCACCAACCGAACTTATTAACAAGGCAGATTTAAACGGCGTTCCCCGGCAGGGTATTGGCCGACCACTGAAAGTTGGGAAAGAAGAACTCGTTGGTCTTATCGCGGCGTTGAACTCGTTCGTCGAGGAGGATCAAGAGACGCTAAACAAAGAGTGGGAATCCCGACTTGATATTGTTGACACGGAACTCGCAAACCTCGTCGGCGTAACGACACAGAGAGAACCTGGTGGAAAGGTAATGGTGGCTCCCGAGACGTACGTCGAAATCGACCCCGAGACGGCCAAGGTCGACGCTGTCGAACTTGTTGGTTCACTCCGGACGGAGACTCCTCGAATTTTCGTCGGCTCTGATGATCTCCTCGAAGATGGGTTTACTATCAACCCGATGTGTTTGACCGACGAGGAAGCCGAGTACGTCACCAAGCGGATTCGAAGCTATCTCGAGTGACTACAATTCGCGTGGTGCGATACTGTCGATTTCAACGCCACTATCGACTGGGAGGTTGGCGACTTCAACGGCGCTTCGAGCGCGATATGGATCGTTCATATATTCATTAGACACTTTGTTAATCCCGTCACACTCCACCGTATCCGTGACGAACACCATTGCTTTCACAACGCTAGTGAGCGAGACCGCCGGCTTCAAGGAGCAAACGGAGGCAACGGCGAGTGAGTAGGGTAGTTCACTGGTTTCGTCCACATTGTAGTCTTGCCTATTAGAACAGTCAACGTAGTCGTGGTCTCCAATAGCCCTAACCCGTCCGGATACGAATTAACCTTTGAAATCGAATTATGGATCTTATGCGCCTGCTTGACGAGTTGCGTATCCTTAGTCAGAATGGAATAGAGTACGCCGACAACCCGTACGATAAAGAACGCTACGAGCGGATACTTACGCTGACGAGTCTGTACTATGGGAAGGCGCTCTCGCTTCCGGCGACGGAAGTTCGCACCCGGTTTGACGACGAACTCGGGCATATTACACCGAAAGTGGGTGCAGAAGCTGCGGTCTTTGATTCAGTGGGACATATTCTGTTAATGCGACGCGCCGATGACGGCACGTGGTGTCTGCCCTGTGGCTGGGTCGATCCAAACGAGTCACCCACTGACGCTGCAGTTCGAGAGACCAATGAGGAAACAGGCCTCGAAGTCGAAGTCACTAAATTGATTGATGTATATTACCACGCTCCAAGTGCTGAATTCGGTCCACACGGTCGTATCGACATCTTGTATCACTGCTCTGCCGTCGGCGGATCGCTTGAGCTCTCTGACGAAGGAGAGGCGCTCAAATACTGGAGAATAGATGATGTTCCTGTTTGGCACAAGCAGCACGAAAGGTATGCACGGGATGCCAAGCAAACGCAGAGCAAGAATCCGTAGCGTATAGTTTAAATTATGATGGCGGAACGTCTATGTCAATTGCTCACATCTCTCCAGTAACATGGTTCGACCGGCGATTCAGCTGTATACGCTCCGTAATTTCGAAGAACCGTTGACCGAAACACTCCACCGCGTTGCCGAAACAGGCTATGAAGGCGTTGAATTCGCCGGACTCGGCGATGAGACACCGAAAGCTATCGCCGACGCGCTTGACGAGACTGATCTCAAACCCGTCGGTGCCCACGTCAGCCTCGATGTACTTCAAACCGACTACGTGGAAACGGTTAAGACATACCGGACGGTAGGGTGTGAGCGTATTGTTATTCCCTCCTACGGCGAAGATGGCTTTACTTCTAAATTTGCGGCTTTGGAGGCTGCAAATCGACTCTCATCGCTTGCCGATTGCCTGGTCGATGACGGCTTCGAAGTACATTATCACAACCATACCTACGAATTTACAGAACTGACGGATGATTTTGAGACCGCCTATGACGTGTTTGCCGCACAGGCGGCCGATCAACTTGGTCTTGAGTTCGATATTGGACTTGCGCGCCACGGTAATATCGATCCAGTAGCGTATCTTGACCGCTATGCCGATCGGATCTCGCTGATTCACCTGACTGATACGATCCCTGGTGATGATGACTCACTTCATGTTGACCTCGGTGATGGTGTGGTCGATCTCAATGCGTGCGTTCGTGCAGCCGTCGACGCCAACGCTGAATGGCTCATTTATGAAAATGGGATAACAACTGATCCGGCGGCAACGCTCACGTCCAACAGTGCTCGAATCCAGGAGCTGCTTGAGACCGCCTGAGATACCGATTATGACGGTGTCTGTGTCCGATCGAATCTGTATCTAGTAGGACAGACAGCCAGGCGAAACGCGTGCAACTGCCCAATTCACCGAACGCGATTCCTCCTGCCGTAAATGGCGGGGTTTCTCGCTACCGTAGAGATGAGTTCACAATACTTATCAGAGGTGCTATGAGACGTATCCCTATGTCTCGCATCGTCATGGTTGGAGGGAGGGCGGCGGTGCAAACGCATGCTAATCGCTACAAGCGGTTCGACGACGCAACTGTCTGTGGCATTGTTGGACCCGCCAATGAGTCATTTGACAATCTTGACGCACCAGTCTACAATTCAGTAGTTCTCGCCCTTCGCGAAGGCGATGTAGATGGAGTAGACATCTGCGGATCAGGGGCACTCCACGATGACACGCTCAATGCGGCTCTTGATGCGGGAATACCAATTCGCTGTGATCCGCCATTCGCGCTTGATGCAGGGCAGTTTAACCGATTTGTTTCCGAAAAGTCGAATGAAGATGGGTGGTTAATGGCGCACTCTCCTCATCGCTTCTCACGGCTGTACAGCCGCCTCCGGTCAGACATTGAAACAGGTGCGATCGGAACAATTGGCGTCGCTAGAATCAAGCGAACTGCACCATTTGACGGCCCCGGATGGAACACCTCATATGCTGGCATCACGGACGTTACCGACCACATAGAGGTGCTTTGTTCTGTACTCGCGCACGATATTGATGTTCTTGAATGGACGTTCGGTGCTATCGGACGTGTCTTTGCTCGGGCACGGTCTGGCGAGCAATACGACCACGCACATGCTGTGCTCACATTCCGAAACGGCGGACGAGCGACCATCGAAACAACGTGGAGCAAGGCATGTACTCCGTCGCCTCGCGTTGATGTCGAATATAGCGGCAACCACGGACGTCTCAAGTTCAATGAACGCGATGCGTCGACTGCACTTGAAGAAACATCGAAGCCGCTGACCGTTGATCCACCGCATGATGACTGTCGCGGTCGAGTGCTACGCAAGTTCGTTTCCCATATTCAAAACGACAAAAAGCCTTCATCGAGTATCACTCCAACGACTCCGTCGCGAGTTACAGTTGCTGTGCGCCAGTCCATCGATGAGGGACGACCAATCACGATCGGGGAGGAGTCGTTGTGACTGTTTCCATTGGTATTTGTTCGACTGCTCATGTCAACGCTGAGGTGTACGCAGCGCTTCTGTCGAAAATGCCAGAAGTCGATCTCATTGGAATCTCAGAACAGACGGTTGACCAAGCACGTACACAAGCGAACGCTATCGGCACGTCTGCATGGTCACATCGCGAACTACTGCAAGCGGCTGACGGAGTCGTTATCTGTTCGACAACCGCTGCTCACGACGAGCTCATCGAGCTTGCACTCCAGCATAATGTCGCTATCCTTCTAGAGAAACCGATCGCAACGTCACTTGCAAAAGCAAACTCAATACAGAACCGATGTGACGAAAGCAACATTGTCATGGGAATGGCAATGCCGCTTCGTTATAGCCACCCGATGCAGCAACTCAAAGAGCGATACGAAGCCGGAACAATTGGCGAACTCATCGCCGTCTCGGGAATCAACCGCGGTCGGATGCCGGGGGGATGGTTTGTTGATCCGAAACTGGCCGGTGGGGGGGCTGTGTCTGATCATACGGACCATATCGTCGACATTGTGCGCTGGATTACGGGTGAGGAGGTTGAAGAAGTGTACGCTGAAACTGACACCCGATTCTACGATATTCCCGTCGAAGACGTGAATTTGTTGTCGATGACTCTCTCGAACGGTGCATCGTTCGTTCTCGATGGCTCGTGGAGCACTCCCCAAAAGAACTCGTTTTGGGGTGATGCTAGAGTTGAACTCGTGGGGACACAATCAACGCTTTCGGCGGATTGCTTTGGCTACCAATATACACATGTCAAAGACACCGCTCACGGAAAGCACAACGAATCCATTTACTGGGGTGCCGACCCGAACAACGCCTTGTTGCGAGATTTCGTCGCATCTATCCATGGTGAGTCCACTCCTGCGACGACCGTCGAAGATGCCGTACGAACTGCCGCAGTTATTGATGCCGCATACGAATCAGTCGAACGGGGAGAGCCAGTCAATGTCTCATGATAGTTCAACTGATTGGAATATTTATCGTCCGTTCAGTTCGTTAGAGAGGTTGTTTCTTCCGTTTCGATAGCGACAGACTTGGTTTGCTCTGCGGACTGATATGCCGCTTCAACAACGGCAACGTCGTTAACAGCGTCTGCGCCCGTTTTCAGTGGTGGCCGATTCTCCGCAACGGCAGTAACAAAGTCGACGATGAGTCCTTCATCGGGATTTGATCCCCAGTACACTGACTGAATCCCGGGATCACCAGTGTCACGTGTCTGCTTTATCTTTTGGTCGAAGCAGTCAATGGAGACGATTCCTTCCGTGCCAACGAATCGAAGCGTTGCGTCGCCCCAGAAGTCCCATTCATCGGGTTTGCTCCATGACCCATCAAGAACGAACTCCGTTCCATCGGTGAGCTTCATTGATAGTAGGTTCACATCTTCAACAGAGATGTCATGGAATCTGGTATCTATCTCAGCATATATTTCCTGCACATTTTCGCCAGTAATCCAGCGTACGATATCAATGATGTGTACCGAGTGATCCATCACTGCGCCACCGCCGGATGCGTTGCTGTCGACGAACCATCCACCGGGCATCTGCCCGCGATTTGTCCCGCTAAGGAATTGTAGCTCCCCAAGTACGCCGTTTTCCAGTGCAGTTTTCGCGTTTCGGACTGGTTGGCAAAAGCGAAGCGGCATCGCGACACCAAGGTTGATATCTGATTCCCGGCAGAGATTGACCATTTCTTGTGCTTCGGCAACAGTCGGGGCGAGGGGTTTCTCACAGAGGACGTCAACGCCAGCGTCAGCAGCACGTGTGACCCATGTGGCGTGATCTGCGTTTGTCGAACAGACGATGACACCGTCGACCTTGGTGAACAACTCATCAGGTTCGAGGTAATCGACGCCGTACTCATCAGCTTTCGCAAGCGTATCGTCGACATAGTCACCAACATCGGTCACTCCGACAAATTCGGCGTTCGACAACTCAGTTAGCGAAGCGGCATAGGAGTCAGCATGAAGATGTGCGGTTGAGCAAATACCGATTCGTACAGTCATGCATCTACCTCCACGGGTGAGACTGGTTCGCCACGCTCGCTTGACTCGATCGCTGCAAGCGCGATTCTGACCGCCTGACGCGCATCATCCGGTGAGATATCTGGGTCGCGTCCGTTCTCGGCACAGTCGATAAAGTGCTCGAGTTCCTTTGTGTATGGACTCTTTGCCAATGGACTAACAGGGGCGTTTGTTCCCTCTGCGCCACCAGAGATACGGATGGCGTTTTCGTCTCGCGCATCGAACTCTAAGAGACCTTCATCACCGGCAAATTCATAGCTGGTGATAAAGGGTGACCCTTCTGGATAACCCCATGACGCCTCAACTTGACCGGTCGTTCCGTCTTCGAAGCGAAGCAGTACCGATGAGTGTTGATTCAGATGACCGTCATCCCATTCGGTTGTGCGGGCAAACACGCGCTCAACCTCACCAACAACCCAGCGGAGATAATCGAAGTCATGAATTGCCATATCGAGTAGGACACCCCCACTTTGTTCTTTGTCGCTGAACCATGAGTCAGTGCCATATCGCGGCGGTGATGAGAAACGCTCGGTGTGTAGTGTTCCTAGCGTGCCAACTTCTCCAGCATCAATACGTCGTTTTGCCTCAACGTATTCGGGAAAGTATCGAAGCACATGGCCAGTCATAAATGTGATACTAGCGTCGGTCACTGCGTCGACGATCGCATTTGTGTCCGCTACAGTACGAGCAAGCGGTTTCTCACAGAAGGTATTCAGTCCATGGTCGGCGGCTGCCTCGACGAATGGCCGATGTGTCGGCGTCGGCGTACAAATATCGACGGCCGTGATATCGGCTTCCTCCATCATCTTCTCAGCATCGTTGTAAACGCTGGCATTCGGTGTGTTTTCTGCTGCAAAGGCTTCGCGGTCATCATCAAGCGATGCGACCGCAACTACCTCCGCATCAGCCATTTCTTGGTAGCTGTTAGCATGAGCCATGGCCATGAAGCCACTCCCGACTAACCCGATTCGTTGCATCAGCTCTAACGTGAGGAACTATCGATATTAAAACTTCCCTAGTCCCAAGTCGTGTTTATATATTTGACCACGTAGTCGTGGTCGTACCGGATGAAATGCCAATTCGGGCAAACCGATCACTTTCTTCAAACGCGGAGCGGATGACCGATGGGTCTTCGAGGAGGCGGTGGTGAAGATAGCTCCCACGAGCTCGCCCACCACCCGTCCGGGTAATTTCAAGCACTTCCAGAAACTCCCATTCTCGAAGGAGATCGTAGATGCGCCGTTTTGAGAGCGTTTCTAAGCCTGATTCAGCGCAAATATCTTCATAGGCAGCATACACCTCTGGTGTCTTAAATGTCCGAGACTTCTCGACGAGAGCTAACGAGACGACTGCAAGTAGCGTCGCCTTCTGTTGAATCGTCGAACCAGCGAGAAGCGCGTTGACTCGGTCACGTTCAGCCATGTTATTGGCATTGTTTACGTGCTGGACAGTGATTTTGTCTGCTCCATCGATCGCAGCGAGTTCACCGGCGTGGCGAAGCAGGTTAATCGCCTTTCGTGCGTCGCCGTGCTCGTCTGCAGCGAGAGCTGCACACTTTGATACCACGTCATCAGAAAGGACGCTGCTGTTGAAGGCGTTCGACCGACTTTGAATTATCATCCGGAGGGCGTCGCAGTCGTATGGTGTAAAGACGATTTCGCGCTCTTGAAGGCTGCTTTTGACACGCTCATCGAGTCGATTCCGGTATTTGATCTTATTGCTAATTCCAATGATACCGACCGAACAGCGCTCAAGTTTGTTTGCTTCGGTCGCACGCGATAGCTGCATGAGAAAATCCGTCCCCTCTAGTCGGTCGAGTTCATCAAGAACGATGAGTACAGCATCGAAGCGGGTATCGAGAATTTCCCACAGAAGGCTGTAATACCGCGAGCGTCCAAATCCAGTTTCAGGAACGACGAGCCCAGTCACTTCAGAGTCGTTCAGCCCGCGTACTGTTGCCTTGATAGCACGAGTTTCGGTGTTCTCTTGTGAACAATCGACGATAACGCGGCCGACCGAGATATCATTCTCCGCTGCTTCGACGATTCGACGCGTGGTATATCTTGCACATAGTGATTTTCCGGTTCCTGTTTTCCCGTACAGGAAGGCATTGCTCGGTGTTTCTCCCACAATAGAGGGATTGAGGGAGCTTGCCAGACGGCGAATCTCCTCGTTACGAGCAACAATGTGGTCTGGTTCAGGGACGTATCCAACATCAAGGAGTCGTTTCGTTGAGAAAATCTGATTCTGTACACTAAATGCGTCTCTAAGCGCGCTTGCGTTCTCGGCCGGCCCGTCGCACCCTGTCATACGTAGATACAACATACACATCCATGATAAATTTTGACAAAACATACATATCTATGATAAATATAGCTGAGTTTCGGCCATACAGGTTCGCTCTGAACGTTAGAGGAAGATGCCCCCCACCCCTCGTTTCACCTGTAACACGTTACAATACTATCAGTGTAAAGCCACGCGATATAATTATACTTCATCGTTCACGCAAATTGCGAAAACCAGTCAAGTAGTCGACTAAGTCTGTAGAATACGCTGTCTTCGAATACCATCGTGGAAAACAGACTGACTACATCGAGCCAAGGTACTCAGTGGCATTCTTATGGAGCGGAACGAATCCTTCAGCGAATTTAACGCCTCGAGTTCGACCCAATACTCGGTTCTCGGCGCGTACGTCCTCAATGAGTCCATCGAACTCTACATCGACGCCGCCATGTTCTTTGAGCCATTCGACCTGGGATTCATGTTCGAGAATCGCCTCCTCTTTCGTTGACTGGTAGTCACCAATGTCAATGTACGTCTCGGGCTCAAACGAAGAGGTTGGCTTTCCGAAATAATAGACATTCTGTGGTTCCCATGGATCTGATTCCGTCTCCAAGAGTGGGAGCGAGCACATGTAGTATGCGTCACTCACTAGCCGAGAGGTTGTTCGGTGATCAGGATGCATGTCGTCGCGGAAGTGTGTCAGCACAACGTCCGGTCGATGTTTGCGGAGCACGTTCACTAATTGGAGTCGATTCTCCATCGAGTATCTGATGCGACCGTCCTCAAAATCGAGAAATTCAGCTTCAGCGCCGAGCGTTTCAGCGCCAGCGTCAGCTTCAGCTTCGCGCGTGGTTGCTATATCTGCTTCAGTCGTATCGAAGCCACCATACTCGCCGCGAGTCATGTAGACGATCGTTACGTCGTCGCCACGGTCAGCGTGCTTGGCAAGCGTCCCGCCACAAAAAATAACCGCATCATCGGGATGTGCAACGATTGCTGTGAGATGCATACACAAGGAAATTCAAGCAAACCGATAATAAACGTTGTGCCGATACTGGTCATTACACGAACAACCGACACCATAACAATTCATACATAGACAAGAGATGAGATCGATACTGCGGTGCTCGCGCTACGGGAAAAGGTGTTTGAGGTCGGAACAGACACGGGGTGGCATTCGTTCAGGCGCCGTTCGATATGGTGGTACTTCAGCAGTCACCCATCCATCATAGCCAATATTTGTTAGCGCCTTATTGACGGCGGTCCATTCGACGTCGCCTTCCAACGGGTAGGTAAAGGCGTCTATTGTATCTACGTCGGCACGATAATCCTTCACGTGAATACGCTTGATTCGTTCGCCGAGGATTCGAATCCACTGCTCAGGGTGACCGAAGCGCTTGACGTTTCCTACGTCGAAGTATGCCCCAACCGGCCCAGACTCCGATGCTCGATCGATAAATTCGGCAAATTCCAATGGTGAAAGCAAAAAGTCATTCCAGACGTTTTCTACGCAAACGTATATATTATACTGTGACCCAACGACGGCAAGGCGTCGAACTGACTCCAGCGCACGGTCGTATGCTTCGTCGTACGGCGATTCTTCGTTGACAACTCCCGGAACGATAAGCACGGCCCCAGCGTCAAGTGTATTTGCGACTTCGATCATCCGTTTGCCGGCTTCGATACCAGCCCTGCGAGTGTTTTCGTCTGCACTCGATAACTGCTGTTCCCAGTGGAGCGTTGTGGAGATCGCGGGAACATCAAGTCCTAGTCCGTCAATTCGGTCGGCAAATTCATTGACTGCCTTATCATCCCATAGTGATCCGTCAGCGGTTAGGTTTGGTTCGATACCGTCATATCCAGCGTCTGCAAGGAGTTCCGCATTTGTTTGGAGATTACTCTTTGGGAACCCCATTTGATTGAGTGCAAACCTCATGTACACCAATATGCCCGCTGCGCTGATTTATAGATTTGCGTGACAACCACTTTCTCTACTCAGAAGTGGATACTTTTAACATCTCCTAAACGAGATATGAGAGTACGTGACACTCTCGGTCGGATTCATTGGCGCAGGAGGCATTGCTTCGGTTCACTTAGAAACGCTTGACAGTGTGATAGACAGCGGACTGAAAAACCATAACGAAGACACTATCGACGTAGAACTAACAGCTGTCGCAGACATAAACGAGAGCCGAGCACGGAAGGCTGCCTCTCACGACGCTGCAATATACACTGACGGTCTGGAGCTTCTCAAATCCGAATCAATCGACGCAGTCGTTGTGACAGTTCCACCGTTTGCCCACGGGGATTACGAGCGGACAGCGGCGAAGTACGGCATTGATCTCTTTGTTGAGAAGCCAGTTGATCTTTCAATCGACACAGCGCGCGAGACGGCACGACAAATCGAGGAATCAAATATCCTCGCACAGGTTGGCTATGTCTGCCGCTATGGGCGGATAACAGAGCGGGCGCTAGAGCTGCTTGACGGCCGTCAGATCGGTCATATTGATAGTACATACTGGGCTCCAATCCCTGAGACATCGTGGTGGCGAGAGCAGGCGCGCTCGGGCGGACAGATCGTCGAACAGTCAACGCATGTGTACGACCTGCACAGATATCTTGCAGGTGAAGTAACGGACGTCATCGGAATCGGAACCGACCAGTTGCTCGTCGACGAAATCGACTTTCAGGATGCAACGTCGGTAACGCTTAACCACGAATCTGGTGCTGTCTCACATATTTCTTCAACCTGCTCCTCCCCTACCTTCCGCTTCGAGGTGCGCATCGCTGCCGAAGATGCATATCTCGAACTCGATTACGCTGATCATTCGCTCTCGGGAACCGTCGACGGCCAGGCAGTTCAGTTCGAGACCGATGATGACTGGTATTCTCGAGAGTTCAAAGCATTTATGCACGCAGTAACCGAGCGTAATAGAACTCGGTCAGCGACGTCAAAAGGCGTTGACGTGCGGTCGGATTTCGAAGATGCGGTAAAAACACTTGATCTCACTCTCACTGCACGTGACGCCGCTGAATCGTCTTTGCGGTAATTGTCCTCAACTCATGATGTTACCTGTGAATTTATTATGGTTGATTGCAATTCGCCATGTAGTGACTTCGCATGGGTAAGTTAGACATCCGCAACTTACGAAAAGAGTTCGCGGACGAGAACCAATCGATCATTGCAGTTGACGACCTGAACATCGACATTGAAGATGGAGAGTTTCTCATCTTTGTTGGTCCATCAGGGTGTGGAAAGTCGACGACGCTTCGTTGCATCGCCGGACTGGAGTCGGTTACCAGTGGTGAAATCTTCCTCAACGGAGATTCTATCACGAACCAACCGCCTACCGAGCGCGACATTGCAATGGTCTTTCAGAATTACGCATTGTACCCACATATGTCTGCTCGGAAAAACATTGGATTTGGGCTGAAGATGTCGACCGAAATGTCGAAAGACGAGATTGCCCAGCGTGTAGAGCAAGTAGCAGAGATGATGGGCATCAGTGACTTACTTGATAAGAAACCTGGAGAGCTCTCGGGAGGTCAACAACAACGCGTTGCACTTGGCCGTGCCATTGTTCGGGAACCAGAAGTCTTCCTGATGGACGAACCCCTGTCGAACCTTGATGCGAAACTTCGGACGACGATGCGTACTGAGCTTCAGAATCTTCAGCAGGATCTCGGAATCACTACGATCTACGTTACACACGACCAGACTGAAGCAATGACGATGGGTGACCGAATCGCAATCCTTGACGGCGGTGAGCTTCAACAACTTGGAACGCCGTTGGAGTGTTATTATGAGCCGAACAATCGATTTGTTGCCGGTTTCATTGGATCTCCATCAATGAACTTCTTCGACGTTGAGTACACCAACGGGACATTGGTTCACGACGGCTTCCAACAGGAACTGTCACAGGAAACCCGCGAGGAGCTCGCTGGGTACGAAGGTCCATTGACACTTGGTATTCGTCCTGAAAGCCTGGAAATCGTAGTAGACAGCGAACCTGGCTCGATTGCAGCATCGGTTTCTGTGACGGAACCGATGGGAGAAATCACCTATGTTTACGTCGACATTGGCAACAAACGGTGTACAGTGACGCTTGACGGAGAGCAGGTGGTCGAGACCGGAACGACGCTCAATCTCGTCATCCCGGAAGAAAAGATGCATCTATTCGATGCCGAAACAGGTGAGACAATTAAATCGCGCAACGTCTCTACTGCAACCAACGTCGATATTAACGCACGCGCCTGAGGAAATCTTCGCACATATGATACTTATGTGCATTTCAAACTGGCAAGGCTCTGTCTAGATACGTTATAACGTACCTAAGGTTTATTGTATATCACTCGCATATTCCCTCAAGGGTAGCATGAGCAACAGACATCTTACTCGACGACAGATCATTACTACGGCCGGTGCAGCCGGTGTGGCCAGTTTAGCCGGTTGTTCGGGTAGTGGGAATAATGGCTCCGGTAACGGAGGCGGAAATGGTGAATCATCGGCAACGTTCTGGGCGTGGAATGACCCTGGTCTCTCACCAATTCGAAAAGAACAGGCAAATAAGCTCGCACAAAACAGCGATAAAATATCCGATATCAGTTGGGAGTATTATCCGTTCGAAAACTACTTAGCGAAGGCTACGACGGCCATCCCTGCTGGAAACGCCCCAGATAGTTTGGCGCTATCGGTACTCTGGGTGCCACGATTTGCGGACAAAGGCGTTGCACTCGATCTAGAAAAGAACGGCTTCAATCCCGATGATTACGTCTCGGCTGCAAGGAGCAATGCGAGCTACAATGGGACGCTTTGGGCAGTGCCGTGGTACGCAGACTGTCGCTTGATTGCGATAAATAAGAAAATGTTCAAGGATGCAGGACTGGAAGTCCCGGATCCAACGCACCGTCCTAGCTGGGAGGAATTTGGCTCTTGGGTCGATACCCTAGCGAACACGCATGGAACTGCCTTCTCAATGTCTGCAGGCGAGGGATTCGACTGCTTTGTGCTTTCGAATGGAAGCGGTTATCTCAACGACGACGGGTCAAAAGCAATCATTAACAACGATGCTGCACTTGAGGCAGCAAACTTCCTGCAATCTAAAATTGTCCAGGACGAGTCAATTATTGCGCGCAACCCGGGCGGAACAAATGCTATTGAGGATCTTCTCGCTGGCGAGTCAGCGATGTGTTTCGCTGGATCATGGCAGTACCCGCGATTGCGCGATAGTGGTCTTGATTGGCAATACATTCCATATCCAAGTGGACCGAAAATTGATAAAAGCCACACGTGGAGTGCAGGCGTGTTCTATAGCATCCCAAGTCGCGGCGGTGCAAACCAGGAAATCGGACTTGAATGGTTGAACTATATTAACTCAATGGAAGTGCAGAAAAACGTGACAAAATCCATGGGTGGATTCCCTGGCCGGAAGGATGCATATGAAACAGATACATTCAAGAAATTCATCAAAAACAATCCAAAGCTCAAGCCAGTCGCTCAAGAAATGGAGAATACAGTGTCGTTCCCAAGCCATCCAGAAGTGTCGAAGATGTGGGATAGTGTCCATACAGAGGCCCAGGCAATGTGGCAAGGGAAGAATCCGAAACAGGCACTTGATAAGGCAGCTCAAGACATCGACGCATTGCTCTAACCATGGCTCAGTCACAAGGGTTACAGCGTATTCGACGCCGCTTCAATAGCTATCTGCCCAACTATACTACCAGTACAGATGATACTGACTTGTCCTGGTATGCCATTGTGCTCCCAAAGGTAGTCCTTTTCGCAGCGATCCTCCTCGTACCGTTTCTTGGAGCGTTTTACATCAGCCTGCATGAGTGGGCGCCTCTGGCTCAATCACATCCCTTTGTCGGTCTCGACAACTATGTAAGGTTGTTCAAGGACCCCATCTTTTGGAATGCAATAATCAATACCGCAGGGTACAGCTTTGCACTGCTCGTCTTTGACGTGCCGATTGCGCTGGGGCTAGCATTGCTATTGAACATGAACCTTCGCGGGACAAAGTTTTACTCTGGTGCGATTTTCCTTCCCGTCGTAACTTCATGGGTTGTCGTTTCGCTCATCTGGACCTGGCTCTACAATCCCGAATATGGGTTGTTAAACACCGCACTTGGAATGATTGGACTACCGCAGCTCTCATGGCTTCAGAGTTCAGACACGGCATTAGCATCCATTGCTATCATGAGTATCTGGAAACACATTGGCTTTAACATGGTTATCTTTCTCGCTGGATTGAAAGGCATCCCAGACGATTTCTATGAAGCAGCTATCGTCGATGGGGCGAATCGTTGGGAGCGATTTCGCTACATCACCCTGCCACTGTTGAAGCCAACGACATTCTTTGTATTCGTCGTGACACTCATCTTCTCGTTCCGTGTCTATACACAGGTATATGTGATGACGCAGGGTGGGCCAGTGCGATCAACCTATACCATCGTCTACTATTTCTGGCAAACAGGATTCCAGCAGTTCGAAATGGGATATGCAAGTGCTATTGCAGTCGTGTTGTTCCTCATCGTCTTTGGGTTGAGTATTCTGCAACAGCGTACTTGGGGTGATAACGTTGAGTACTGACGACCTCGAGTTCGACGACAGTCGGCCAAGCGTTGAACACGAGAAATCGTGGTATGATAGGCTTGCGAAAGGTGTCGCCCACCTCATTCTGATCGCGGCAAGTGCGATTATGACGATTCCGTTCATTTGGGCGTTCCTCACCTCTCTTAAGCCCGAAAACAAGATCTTCACCACTATTGAGCAAATAATCCCAGCGGATCCAACATTTGCCAACTACGTCAACGTATGGATGCAGAATCCACTCGACCGTTGGATACTCAATAGTCTCGTGCTCGCAGTCGGTGTCGTGTTTTTCACGTTAGTGTTGGACACGCTCGCAGGATATGCTCTCGCAAAGGGCGATTTCAAGGGTAAGTCGCTCGTCTATACCCTTGTTATTGGAACGCTTGTCATTCCGCCCCAAGTGGTGCTTGTCCCACTATATTTGGAAATGAACGCGCTCAACTGGTCAAACACATATTGGGCGGTTATGGTGCTGTATATTGCCAACCCATTTGGGACATTCATGATGCGTCAGTTCTTCCTTGGCGTTCCAGATTCACTTCTTGAGGCGGCGCGGATGGACGGTTGTAGCACAATTCAAATCTACACGCGCATTATGCTTCCGCTAGCAAAGCCAGCACTTTCGTCACTAGCTGTGTTCACCTTCATCTTTGTCTGGGGCGCATTCCTGTGGCCTCTAGTCATTCTCAATGACTCGTCAATGTACCCCTTACAAGTCGGTATTGGGCTGCTCACCGGTCGGTATAGCTCTCAGTGGGGGCAGCTACTTGCAGCGGTCATCCTGGCCGCATTGCCCGTCATGGCAGCGTATTTGCTTGCGCAGCGAACCTTTATGGAAGGGATTGCGCTCACGGGAGGGAAAGGGTAGATGCTTCCCGACATCCCTTCCATTGTGTTACGACTCGGGTATGCTGGGAAGAACGAACCAGTTGTTGGAGGTGCGCTCGTCTTCCTTGTCGCCGCGATCGGCGTCCTTTACATGTCGTTTGTTCGTGATGAGATGGATGCTGGGCCGTTGATGAAAATTGGAGGGATTCTCCTCCTTGGGATGGCGCTGTTAGCATACTTCTGGCCAATGCGTCCGTGGCCACACTAGAGACAATCGGTCTCCTCTCGATATCCTTATCGAAGATCGGACAATTTGGTCGCGTAGCTAGCTCACAGCGTATCAAACTCAACAACGGTTTTAATACTCTCGTCACCTGTTGCAAATGCTGTTTCGACCTCGCTAGGTGCATATACGCCAGTGACGAACGCGTCGAAAAACCAGTCGGGAAACTCCGAGAGTCTCACCTTCGCAGCCTCGAACTGGCTGATATTAGAATTGACGCTGCCAAATAGTGCCTTGTTTTGTAACACGAGTTCGCGGTGTAGTCGCCCACCATCGATTTTAAATTCCCAATCACTCGGAATTCCGAGTAACGCACCAACACCGTTTGGCGTGAGTGCGTCGACCGTCTCAAAGGCGTGTTTGGCATACCCCGTTGCCTCATAGACGAAGTCGACCGCCTCATGAGCATCAGGTATCCTATCTACAGGTGTTTCACGGGAGTCGATATATGTGCCACCGAGACGCTCGATGATTTCAATAGTTCGGTCGGGGCGATCGCGTCGACCGAGACAGTAGTTTCGCTCAAATGGTGATGATGGCGTTTCTAGCATAGCAAGCGTCAGAAGACCAAGCGGCCCGTTGCCAAGTACAAGCGCTGACTGTGGGTTCCATTCGAATGCTGATCGAGATGCGAAGGCATGCTCAAACGCTTTCTCAGAATTAGATATCGGCTCAACAAGAAAACCGTATTCCGCAAACGAATCTGGGACGGAAACAAGAAACTCCGGCGAGCTCGTAAAGAGCTCAGACATATATCCATGTGCGCCAACAATCCCCCGCTCAACATAGTGCCCATCGGGTGCCATGTCAGGTTCACCCTGCTTGAAGTAGTCGTTTGTCCCGTTCGGTGGTCGACGGACTGTTGGTACGACGAGTTCGCCTTCAGTCAGGTCAGTTCCGTTGGCATCTTCGACGACAGCAACGGCTTCGTGACCGAGAATTTGATAATCATCTCCCTCCGGATTCTCACCATGATTTCCGTGTATCACTTCGTGGTCTGTGCCGTCAATTCCAACTCGCAGCGTTCGAAGAAGTGCTTCGCCTGATTCGGGTAGTGGATCAGGTACTTCAGCAAGTTCCGGATGAGAGTTCCCCCGTCTCACAATGATTGCTTTCATTTGGCAGTTCCTCTGATCAACGCTATGTGAATAAATAGCTCTATTTGACGAATAATTGGGTTAGCACTCGATGACATATGTGCGCTATATTGCGATAGACAATAAATATTCCGACAATAAAGAATCGAATACAGTATGAAAATAAGGATTAGCGATCACACTACGTTGTGATCATATTAACATTAGAAATAACTAACCAGTAACTAACTTTCAATCCTCTATATACTGCATTATATCCATTATTATATAAATATACTAATAATAGAATAGTTTAAATGTTATTAATTTAATGCTTGAGTATGGGAGTAAAGAACTCCGATGATGGCTGGACAGCATATAAACGACGTGATTTCCTTCAAAAAGCAGGGAGTGCACTTACAGTTACCAGTTTTGGTGCGACTGGCATTACCGCTGCGGAGAGTGAAGGGAAGAATCCGAAAGATGAAGACTATTTCACATTAGGGGTTGCTTCGGGAGATCCCCTCCCAACTTCGGTAGTCCTTTGGACCCGTCTTGCTCCAGAGCCCTTGCAAGCGGGTGGCGGTATGCCTGATCATATCGTTCCGGTACAATGGCAGATCGCAACTGACGAAAATTTAGAGCATACTGTACAAGTTGGTACTGAACTTGCAGACCCCGAATTTGCTCACGCAGTCCATATTGAAGTAGATGGACTTGAGCCGAATACAGAGTACTATTACCAATTTAGAGTTGGGTTCCAAACCAGTCCTATCGGCAGAACAAAAACGGCTCCTACGACGGGAGCTAGCTTTGACTCGTTTAAATTTGCATTTGCATCTTGTCAAGCATGGTATCACGGATATTATACAGCATATGAATACATGGCCAAAGATGACCTTGACTTAGTGATTCATCTTGGAGATTATATCTACGAATACGCGATCGATGAAAATGGAGAAGAACGCAATACTGAAGTTCCAGAAGTTTTTCAAAGTGAAACAAATACATTAGAGGAATACCGGTTACGATATGCACTATTTAAAACAGACCCTCACCTTCAGGCAGCGCATTCAAACGCACCATGGATTGTAACATGGGATGATCACGAAGTAGATAATAATTATGCAGACGAAATTTCGGAAGGTGATGATCCAGCTAGTAAGTTCTTAACTCGCCGTGCTAACGCATATCAAGCATTCTATGAACATCTCCCAATCCGACCTTCACGTATGCCGGATGGTCCTGATATGACGCTCTATCATCAACTCTCGTTTGGAGATTTGATCGACATCAATTTGCTTGACACAAGACAGTATCGAAGCGATCAAGTCTGTGGTGATGGGTGGGTTGAAGATTGCGATGAGCGGTTTGACACTAGTCGAACGATGCTCGGAACAGAGCAAGAACAGTGGCTCGTAGATAACATGACGTCATCAGATGCAACATGGAATGTTCTCGCTCAGCAAATATTCTTCTCACAACGTGAATCGAATAAGATGAACTCGATGGACGCCTGGGACGGTTATGTTCCAGCTCGTGACCAACTCATTGATGTAATGAGTCAGGATGAAGTCACAAATCCAATTGTAATCACCGGCGATGTTCATGCGAATTATCAAGCAGATATAAAAACAGACTTTGATAATCCTGATGCGGAAATTGTTGGAACGGAATTCATCGGAACTTCCATTACATCCGGTAAAGATGGTTCAGAAATGACGGATTTTGGCAGACGGGTTATCAATCAAAACGGTCATATTTCATATTACAACAACCAGCGAGGGTATGTCCGCTGTGAGGTAACACAAGACCAATGGCAAACAGACTATAGAGTTGTTCCGTATGTTACTCAACCAGAGAGTTCAGTCCGTACTGATGCATCATTTGTCGTTGATGCAGGAGCACCAGGAGCAATCCGAAAGTAATCCCATTCGTGACATAGTCATTAGGATCGATAAGCGAGCCAATTGCCAACAAATAACTTCATAATCTAATATCAACTTATGTATTTTTATTTATAAATTCAACCGATTACTAATATATTGGTATCGTAACATCCTTCCACGCTTAAAGACGTGGGCTTCCCGCACTATAATGGGAGGTTCATTGGGATATTTCCGGTTTGCACCTCGACGAGGTGCTGGCCAAACCATGTAGCTGGTACTATTATCTTGGCCATTAGTCTAGTGAACTAGCCGTTACGTACATATATATCTATGACATATCTATCCAAAAAGAAGGAATGGTGAAATATGCATACTATAAGACAGCTCAGCCATCATGTTAATACGCGAGTGAAATCACTTTCGCGAAGGGCATATGCAATTGTAATAGGTATTTCGACCGGCTTTGCAGTTTTCGTATTTAGCCTGTTGATGGGCTATAAAGTGATCTTTCAGCCAATATTGATATCCGTTACAATGACTGTAGTTTATTATGCGATTGGTTCACAAGCGAATCATGATAGAAAATAGAGTGCATACCTCTATCTTCAGGCGCGGGAGGAGGTTAACTGTGAAATATACACGCTCATATATGGGTTGCACAGAGCGATAGAATTGAAGGTTGAAAATGTACAATCCGGGCTCAATTCATTACACAAGGGTTCCTTAGCGAGCCATTCGTATACCGAGTATTAAAAACAGCCATATCAATGGAGACACAGAGTGGTACTACAGAATGGCCACAAGAGAGTTTCCGGACAGTGCACCTGGAAAGTACGTACCATCCCATCCAAATCCGTACTATTCACCGGAATCGCCGCCAGTAAAGCCGAAGCTCGGAATTTCCGATCAAACAGGTGAGCTCGTCGCCGATGCCAAGGACGTGTCTGAAACCTTCGAGGAATGCCATGTCCTTTAGGGCGTGGTAGCTTACAGTGGCGGTTTCGGCCGCATAATGGTTTAGGGTAAATAAATCAATAGAATCGCGATTCAACTGAGTCAATGAGAAATGTCATTCAATCAGTTAATTGCATACAGATGTATGAGTGTTCCGTCCGTTCCGCCGAATACCGGACAGATCATGGTGGATGTAGGTGACTCACCCAATACGCACCCATGCTATGGCGGAGACAATCAGTAATCCAGCCAAAGGGATGAATAAGAGTCGCATGGCCCAGACAATATTGGTACCGTCGATGACAAATCCCATCGCCGCAGGAACGCCAGCGATACTACACGAAGAGACGACAAGACCAATGGCGTTAATCGGCGCACTGTGTTCAGGTGTACTCTCTGTCGCATAAGCCATTAACGTCGGGTACAGCCCTGATAAAGAAAGCCCGAGACAGAAGACCCCAACTAATACAGTGAGCCCTGACGCCAACATGAATGTATATACAGCCGACAGCAAACAGAGGCCCCCTAGACCGAAGGTCAGAGGAATGTAGCCGAACCGCTCCGAGAGCGACCCTGCAGCGAACCGCCCTGGGATGTAGGCGACTAGCAGCACACTCAGTGAGACAGTTACTAACGACTTAGGGAGCCGACCTTCGGCGTACGTTGTAAGCCACGTGAATAGCCCCCCTTCAACACCAGTTGAGAACAGGATACCAGCCGCCATCACCAATACCGCAGGATTACGACTGATTCGACGCAACTCTGCCAAAGTCAGTGGATCGTCGCCACCGTCAACGGACGGATTCGGGAGATACCAAATAAGTATGACGACCGGAAGAAACGACGCACCGAGCGCGTAGTAAGCGAATCGCCAGTTTCCGGCCCAAAGTGCGATAGTCACGGCAAGTGGGCCGAGAGTCGCTCCGACGGCCCACATCATATCATAGTAGCCGAACAGTCGACCGCGCCGGTGCGGATACAGATGGCTCAACAACGGTCTGTCACTTCCACGTCCGATGCCACTGAATGCCCCCCGGAGGATCAAGGCGACCAGAAAGAATCCGAACGACGGGATTAGCCCCATGACAAAGACACCAATGCCAGTTCCGACGATTCCAAGCAGCAGGAGTGTTCGCGTATCATACCGGCCGGCGACTGCACCAACACCGGCCGCGAAAATCAAGAATCCAATTGTCCCCGCGGGTGCGACTAAGCCTAGCTTCCACTGTGATGTGCCGAAATCGGCTCGTAGAACGGGTATAATGGCACCCTGCATTTGCAAGGTAGCTCCTTCAAGCGCGATAAATGCGAAAATAGCTAGTGTCCACCAGCGACGGCTGTCGAATTCCAGAATTACTTCATCGTCAGTGGCCGTTTCCATATGCTCGCCAAGACGCATCGTCGGAAATGTATTTCGTAGAGCATGGCATAATTTTCAAATTTTTGTCTACTAGAGGTGAGTGACAATACTGCTATAACACCTTCAATTACCTATCAGGAGTGAGAACGACTAAGAGCAGATTCTCTCCTCACCGACTTGCTGGGTTGTGAACTCGTGTTTCTGACCGTCACTCGA
>NZ_CP085304.1 GCF_020700235.1 Haladaptatus pallidirubidus
TGTTGAGTCCGTTCTGACATTTTTGATTCTCAGCTTATGAGTCTCGTACGATGTTTACGATTCGTGCGAATCGTTGAATTCGCTGAAACAGCCTTGTTTCTCAGCTTGTAAACTGGCGAAGCAAGACCTTGCACAGTAGACTTTGCGCGATGTTTGCAATTTGTGCGATTCGTACAGTTCGCACATAACGTTTATACAATTACCAAGAGATGATTGGAGCAGAGGCACTCGCGAAGTTTACGAAGTTCGAGATTCGTAGAATGTTAACGATTCGTTCGATTCGTAAAGTTCGCAGAGCACAGGAGATCAACTATGGCAAATAAACACAACAGCAGAGAACCGCGCGCCGTTTCTGTTGGCGTGCTCAAAGGTGGGTTCGGAAAGACAACAACAGCAATTAATCTTGCACGCGAGTTAGCTCATCGAAACGACTCAGCTCTCATCGTCGACCTTGACGACAACGGTCACATGAGTCAAAACCTCGGGTTCACGGAGCAGTATAGTGTCGAAGAGAATCATGCCGAAGCCGTTCTCATTAGCGGTGAAGAGCCAACACAATATATTCAAACAGTAACCCATGGACTCGATATTTTCCCCGCCCACGTGCAGCTCGAAGACGTCCAGAGTGGCCTAAAGGAGGCAACGATGGGAACGACACGACTCAAGGAGAATCTCATCGATCCGCTACTCGGTGACGAGTACGAGTACATTGTAGTCGACTGCCCAGCGAATCGCGGGAAGTTGAACGACAACGCCATGTACGCAACAGGGAACATCATCATCCCCCTTCGCGCAGAGAGCGGATACGAAAGTGGGCTCTCCAGTACCGTTCAACGGCTTGTGCAAGAAGCACGGCAGTACTTCGAGTTAAACATCCTCGCAATCACACCCACAGACTTACAAGATCGTATCGACCAGGACACGCGCGACCGTTCGCTCCTCAAGGAAATCAACAGTCGGGATGGTGTATCGAAGCTCGTGCCGAACTATGCACGAGTGACTGACGCTGATTGGGAAGCAATCGATAGGGGGAAGAAAAACGGGGATCTTCCGGGAATTCGACACCGAGCGGCGATCGACCGCGCGCACGATGAAGGTGTTCCACTTCGAGATTACGATGAGACATGCGACCAGCTCGAAGCCTACGACGAACTTGCCCAAATCGTCGAGCGCGGGGAGGTGGTGCACGAATGACAGCCTTTGATGATCTCGAAAATGCAATCAACGAGGAAGAGAAGACGCCAACATCGGACAGTTCGTCCGAGTCTGGAGATTCGAGCGAATCGCAAACATCGAGCGAATCGCAAACATCGGAAGAGCCAAAAGATCCACGAAAGACGCCTGCATTCAAGTTTTCCCCAGATCTACGGCGGAGTATCTATGCACGCGAAGAATCGTGGCAAGAGTTCGAGGATGCATGTGATCTGGAGGTAACACGAGAGTTGCGGGACGCAGGCGTTCGGAATCACGAGAGTCGTGAGGTTCACGATGCAATGGTTCGGTTGGCGGCGAAAAATCCTGAAGAGATGGCACAGTTAATCCTTGGCGCACGTGGTATTGACGAAGAACAGTAGCTAGGGGAGTGCTTCAGCACACTCCAAAAGATCGTCCTCAGCCTGCCAGATACACAGGCGGCCTGCATCGTTTAGCATGTCAAAGATTGCAGTCTGCATTCCACTATATGGCTTCTCAAGATTGACGTTCGTATCCACCTCATCAGGATCTATGCCGGAATAGTCACGCTTGAAAACACGTGACTTTGTGAAATATGCCTCCAAAGCAGTGAAGTATCCTTGCTCGACGAGAAAACCGCCACGATCGTGCTCGGTTACACCTACAAGATAATCAGTATAATCCGCAAGAAGTCGGAATTTGACGTACGTGTTGACCCATTCGCTTTGGATATCCACCATTAGAAATGCGTAGGTATCGGTTCGCCGATTGAGACGGTCTTTGACCAGTTGAAGCCGATATATTTCCGGTCGACCGTAGCTACCGAGAACGAAATAAGCGGACTTGTTTGTGAAAATGGGCGAGAGTTCTGCAACGCTGTGTTTGAGCTCTTCATATTCCTGGGGAGTGAGCGAAGTGTCGTGGAGATGTTCTTCGGCCTTCTCAGCGATATCTTCTAAAGTTGGTTCATCCATGCTCATTGTTTTTGTACTCTCGATCGCAGTGTATCAATGTAGCGACTTCATCAGCAACCACATCGTAATGGACCGATTCGTGTTTTGGCGAAACGCTTTTGCACGCACTACTCGAAGAAACAAGTATGAGCACGTCTGGCCACACGTCGTCTGACATCGACACCGTTCGGAAACGATTGAGCGTTATCACCCAAGAAACGCGATTTTCGCTTATTCAAGACATCCTTGGGCATCCATCACAGCTTCCGACGCTGAAGGAACTGGACTACGTAAATCCAAGTAAAAGCCAGACGACGATTCGTCAACATCTTCAACAACTCGTCGATGTGGGAATCCTGGAAGAGGTTTTCCTCCCCGACGAGCAACGACAGAACAATCTCCCGTACAAGTTCTATGGAATTAGTGACGAGGGACGAGTGTTCCTCGACGAACACGGGTTGCTGCGTGCCGAAGAAACATTGCAGACGATCTATGCCCGAGTGGAAAAAACCGACGCGATTAAACGGTACCAGACTGCACCTCGCCCTGATCAGTGATTACGGAGATTCGAGGAGAAAGCCCCGTTCTTTAGGGCGAGGATTCCTCAAAGGGGATATTGCGGTTGCACGTTTCCTCGGTTCGCAAGGACGCTTTCGCGTAGAACGTCAGCGGTAGCTACCGAATTATGACCGAGGGCGTGCATTACAGTGCGTGGAGCCGTGTCAAAGCGGCCTATAGATTCACCCACAGAGTGCCAGCAGCAATCAGCTAGAGAAGAAAACCAATCAAGGAGTCGTAGAGTTAGTATATTATACTAGCTACATTCTCACCCTCCTAATACGGTGCGAGACACACGAGTTGCCGTTGCAGTATATTCAGAATGTTACGAGTCGTCGAGAAGTCCCTGCTGAGTTGCCCGATTACGGAGTACTGATAGGTCGAGTTCTTGAGTCACTAACAAATTTTCAAGTGTGTTCAACGCCGCCTCAAGCGGGACATCGAGTCGATACTCGTAGTATATACCTCCCCCTCGCCCTTCATTTCGTTTGTTACGGAGGAGAATACCAAGCATTGAAAGCTCGGCGTGGTTATGGAATGCACGGCCACCGAGGGAATCACCCCCTGCGATATCTGCGAGCTCGGAATAGCGGTCGAAGAGTGGTTGTTTGGTCGCAGGAATCATCTTTGGATTGTTGATTGTCATTGAAACAACTGCAAAGAGAACTAAATGGCCGTGCGAAGTGAGATTTTGCATACTTTCTTCGATTCGCTGTTTTTCGAGAAGTTTTCTGGCTTCACGAACATGCGATTCACTAACGGTAGCATCGCCTTGCCGTCGCGCAAAATCACCTGCTTCAAGTAAAAGATCCAGTGCTTGTCGAGCACTACCTTTATCTTGGGCTGCATATGCACTACAGAGTTCGAGAACACCCCCGCCTAAGACATCAGGTTTAAATGCCAGCTCAGAACGTCGTGAGAGGATATTTTTAAGCTCAGTAGCATTATACGGTGAGAAATGGATTTCCCGTTCACAGAGGGTATCTTCAACTTGTGGGTCAATCTTTTTAATTACTTTAGCCCGGTCTTCTTTATTCTCCTGTGCCCTATACATCCACATATCGTAATCCTTCAATCTGGGCAAATCTGTCTCGTATGCTCCGAGGTAAATCTCCTCTTCAGAGCCTGTAGTAGCAGTATATTTCAGTATGAACGCAATCTCAACATCTTTAACGCCTGCCTCTTCCAAATCTTCAAGAGCAGTGTGAAGAAACACTGGTCGCCTTTCCTGCTTAAACTTGAACCAGCCTCTCTCTATTTGATTGACTTTCGGATCTGCCTTGAATTCGGTTGTCTTGTCTTCTGTTTGCGCTAATGCCCCACCTTCATCGGAGTGCCACCAAGTCGCATCACTTGTTCGTCGTAGTGGTGACAGGCAGGAACGATAGTCGTAATCCAAGTCCTTGGTCGGTTCATAGGAAATTTCAGTCCATATACAAAGGTCACGCGCCGTGGAATTTCCGGAATTAGAGAGGCTGAGAAACAAACGGTTTGCTTCATCCTGATCTGGATCGTCGCCAAGTTTTGTTCTGTCAGCGCCCCACTCTCGGTTAGAGACTCCCAGGATAGGAGTATATCCTGCTTTCATCAGATTGACCTGCCGGTTCATAATGGTCCTCTGGATTCTCTGATTCTGATACTGCATCATGTATGCGAACAGGAGTAGTCCAGACAGAATCACCGTCAATGCGGATTGGTTATCTTTAGCGAATGATAACGATGGTTGGATAATATATGAGCTATCGAATAGTGCTTTGTCAGCGATGACAGCAGCTGTAATCGTAATAGCGATGAGCGGGAGTAAGTAGTATCCGATGAACGCCGACACGGTCTTGAGTAACCCGTTGTCGTCGTCATTCATCATGGGAATAGTATTCTACCAATAACCTTGATTGCTCAACTATCTTTCGAATTTAAGTGAATATATTGACCGTACTCTTTGAACAACGATGATGCGCTCACGAAGGCTGAGTTTGCCGATGAAACCTTGCTCCCCCCACGGACGGTTCATTACGCACTCACTCGACTCGAAGACCACGATCTCGTCGGCTCACGCTTCTCATTTGCCGATGCACGAAAACGTTGCTATTCTCTTACCTTCGACGAATTAAGTACAATAGATGTGAAATGTGATGGCTATATGCAATTAAATCAAACTTAAGCTGAAAACAGAGACGCGAAAAGCCGACAATCGCTAACTTAGGTACCTATTGTACCCATTCCCCAGGAAGCCACCAGATAACCACCCGTGGACTCAACTTCCCGCGCTCGACTTCACCACCCTCATGTAACTCCTCAAGCCGTCGATGCGCCGAGGGGCGCTCGATCTCAAGCACATCCGCCACCCACCGAGCGGTCACTGCCGGAAACTCCGACTCGCGCATCGCCATCAGAATATCGTCGTCAGTCGTTTCCTCTGCAAATTGACCACTCGTATCGCGCTCTCGATCGTCTGTCATCGTAACCATCAGTTCACTATCCACCATCTTAAACCCATGCACTACATAGTACATCGGTAGTTTTAATACCCCATACTACATAGTACTTGGTAGGAAGAGCGGTGCCCTTGGGTGTGTGGAAACGCGCCGGGTGCTTGAACACCCGGCACCGGTCTTCCGAAATAGATCCCAGAAGACCATGAGTACAAAGCAATCCGCAGCCCTTGAAGCTGCCGAGACGGCACAGAAACGCGCACAGGCCGAACAATTTTCCTTCGACATCGATGCCCCCGGACTCATCGAAGTCACCAACGAGAGCCACGAGAACCCCGCAAACCACCAGTACACTGTCTCCATCGACAACGTAACTGAGGAATTGATGGCCTGCACGTGCCCACACCACGTCCACTGCAATGCCTTCTGCAAGCACATGGCCGCCGTCGAAAACGCAACCGACGACGGAATACTCGACGCCTTCCCGTCCGAGGACGAAGACGATGCCGACCCCGAAGACTGCGACTGTGACGGTCTCAGTGGTTTCCCGTGCTGGCCGTGTGTGAGGACGGGACGGAAGGAACTGCCGAACTAACCACCGCTTCAGCCCTTTTCCATGGCACGCCAATCAACAGGCCTGGCATAGGAGTGTCCACGCCTCCGGAAGCGTGACAAATATCGAAGCAATTCATTCACACCGGAAAATCCACGTTCTGTGGACACTTTTTCGGCGTATCTCACTCCTTCACTGAAAACACCGTGAGAAAGGATGTTCCATACTACCCTCATATCCCTATCTACCTCAAACGCGAAACGGTATCACTCTGTTATTTTTTCGTATCGGCTGAAGCCGGTTCATCGACATCAACCGCGACGGGTTGGCGGACGAGGTTCCCCCACTCAGTCCACGACCCGTCGTAGTTCGTGACATTCCAGCCGAGCAGTTCGTGGAGTGCAAACCATGTAATCGATGACCGCTCACCGATACGGCAGTACGATATTATTTCGGCATCTCCCTGAATATCTCGCTCGGCATACACCGAGCGCAAATCGTCACTATTCTTGAATCGTCCCTCGTCGTCGAGATTTTCCTTCCACGTGATGTTCGTCGCACCAGGGATATGTCCCGCCCGGCGGGCTGTTTCTTTGCTCCCTTCGGGAGCGATCTTTTCACCACGATACTCGGCCTCTGAACGCACGTCGATCAATGGAATCTCAGGATCGTCACTGGTCTCCGCGCGACCTTCGGGAGAGGACTCGCCGTCGATCGCGGCGACTTCTTCAACGCGGTCACGGTATGCTCGGAGTTCCTCATTAGGGCCTGCCGACTCGTACTCTCGTGTGGTGAAGTCGGGCTCTTCGTCGGTCGTTGGATACTCGTTGTCGAACCAGTAGGGACGCCCACCATCAAGGAGCCGGACGTCGTCGTGGCCGTAGTATTTGAACTGCCAGTAGGTGTAGGCGGCCCACTGGTTAGCCTCGTCGCCGTAGATGACGACTGTCGTATCTTCCGTGATCCCTGCATTCTGCATTATCTCCTCGAACTCCGCTCGTTTTAGAATATCGCGTTCGATGGAATCTTGGAGATGAGATCCCCAGCGGAAGCCGACAGCACCCGGAATGTGTCCCTGGGCGTAGGACTCCTCGTACTTGATATCGGCTTCGACGAGTCGGCAGTCGGGATCGTCCGACTGAAACGCGTCAAGGTGTTTGTGAAGCCAGTCCGGAGATACGAGGGCATTGGTGCCACTCTCGTACTTCTCGTCGATCTCGGAGTCGGAGAGTTCGGCATCGCTCATGGAAGTAATGTTTAATCCACTCCTGGTGTAACGATTGGGGCTGCATATGTCGGGTGCCCGGGATAGCGGATTGTCCATACCATCAGACGGATCGTTTTAGTTGAAGCAGCTATAGCGACACTGCAAGACAACAAATGACTACGAACTTACCCACCTGCGAATTACTGTGGTGGAGATAGCTCACCTAACTAGATCGACTACATCCAATTCGTACTCACTGCCAATAGTGTCTTTTGCAATCTCTTGGATGGAAATCCCGGCCCGGAAATCGACTCCAGAGGCATGACAGCGGGATCACGCCCCCATGTGGGCCGGATTGAGAGATGTTGCGGGTTGGGTGGTAGTAGGGTAGCCGTTGTGAGCTGCGTTCACAGCTTTCCTGTCGACGGATAATGTGCCTCTGACTTCGCTTCGACAGGTGTGGTGGCCGAGTCTCCTCGAGCCAATTTGACCAATGAACGCACCGGAAAAAGATATTCTGACCAGTCTCTCAAAATCAAACTACAACAGTGATCCTCTGCGGTGCCAACCGATAAAAACCGCATAGGTCGACCAACGTGGCCACCCAAACAACTCCGCACTCTCACTCGACACAAGAGGTTTAACTGACCGCTCCCGACACAACGCCATTGCTTAGCGCTCTCCTACAATTAGTAACTCACTTATTCTGACCGCCGTAATCGCCAGATGGGCGAGGGTTGCCAAGCCAGGCCAACGGCGGTGGGCTTAAGACCCGCTCGTGTAGACGTCCATGGGTTCGAATCCCATCCCTCGCATTCCATTCACACTCAACCCGAGTCATCCTTAAGAGAGCAGTTTCAACCCGACAGACGTCTCTGCTATATCAATAGTGCCTTGACTAACTAGCCACATTTGGCGACCAATGCAACAATCTACCTCTACTCCAGACGACACTGCCGATCCAGAAACAACCCCACTGACTGACGTGCTGGCCGATCTCACTCCAAGTGCAAAACTGGTTGTAAAAACACTCGAATACAATGACGATGCGCTGACACAGAGTGAACTCGCCGACAAATCCCGCCTCCCAGCCCGGACGGTTCGCTACGCACTCACACATGACGACGCCGCTGTCTAAATAGCAAAATAAGCAAACTTGCCACCCCGATGATTGTCAGTACCTCATACATCGATCCGTCCGGGAATGGGATTGATGCGTTGGTGAACGCTAGGGCGAACCCGCCGACGAACAGCACGAGTGCGAAGAGATATATTTTGGAGTTCTCGTCGAGCGACAGTAGTGATTGCATGTGTTTCTGTTGTATGTAGATAGTTATGGTTACAACTGAATGT
Source organism: Haladaptatus pallidirubidus (assembly GCF_020700235.1). GTDB lineage: Archaea > Halobacteriota > Halobacteria > Halobacteriales > Haladaptataceae > Haladaptatus > Haladaptatus pallidirubidus. Next base: position 8,230 of record NZ_CP085304.1, read on the forward strand.
ACGCGTCACAAACATACCAGCTACACCTCAAGAGATTTCTCGGCGAATCTAGCAACTAACAATGCTCTGTCGACTCGTTCGTCCCTTCGTCTTCTCAGTAGCTTGTTTCTGACTACTGCAGATACTAATATAGGCTAGTATAATATGCTAATCCCGTGTCTTCACTTCCGCTCTCGCTGGCAACTGTTTACAGCGATTGGCAGCTAAGCATCTCCGATACTCCGGGAGACGGCCCTCTTCGATGCGCTCCAGAGCGAGCTTGCGATCGTCTTAGAGGAGACACGGGACGATGAGATCGATGCGGATCGGCTTGCGGCGCGACTGCTCGAAAATGATGAGACCAGACGGCTGCTGATCGGCATCACTGAGGATGCAACAGCGGTTCTCACTTACAACCGACTGATGAACTCGATAACGCGAACGCCGATTGAGGCTGACGGATTGGATGGCAGCGGCAGTCGGCATATCGACCGCAAGCGGACGGAAGGTCAAGTGCTTGAATCAGTGCAACAGCTTGGGAGTGGCTATTTCGACTGGGTTCATCCGCGCTATCGGTGGGTGTTCGACCCGGAGTATATGATCGAGTGAGCGCGCTAAATGTCGGTGAAACTGCTGTTCTGTTCGGCACTGGCGAACAATTGGATGTAATTCAGTCTGATTTCTAGAACTTCGCCCTATTTCAAGATGCGTGATTGATTTGATAACCGAAGTAGAACGTGTGACAGCGGTAAGGTCGATTTCTCAAAATTGGTGTTTTTGGGTGATTGACTTCCTGTGGGCAGTATAAGCGGCAGTGTAACAACGCCAGAACTCTCTGAATCAATCTGTGTGCAAATCGTGACATCCCCTACACAGTCGATAGATTTGCATAACTCAGCCCATTTCAAAGAGGATTCATATGTACATGTCGATATGAACAAGGAGAGCGGGGAGAAATTTGTGTACGTAATAGAAAGGACAAAATCGAGCACAGTAGTTGCTTTTCCGAATACTCCTGGTCCGTATTCGAACAGAATCTGGTCGGGTTCCTGGTTCAATATGCCTAACATATATCGCCTCATTTCGATTTCCGTATAGTTGGCCACCAGGGTCAACTGTCTTCTTCTCGAATTTTAAATCATGTCCGACGATCATGAGGAATCCAATACGCGAACTCCAATCGAGACTGGCGTGGTCGTGTATGATCATGAGGGAAACGAACTCGGCGTTATAACAGGTTTGACGGGTGAAGGCTTTGAGGTTTCCATCAATGAAAACATAGAACACGTTGACAAGGATGGACAGGCCACGGTCACAGACCGTCAAAAAGACAAAATCGGAAGAACTACCGATACAAGTATTCACTCATCGAACCAGGAGCAAAATCCAGGACAAAAATTTGGGGAGGGATACTTAATGTGGCGCTGTGATAACTGTGGCGAGATGGGAAATCTGGGGGATGGTCTTCCAACGACGTGTCCAGATTGTGGGTCTGAAAACGTGTATAAATGGCGTGAAGACTGACTCGGAATTCCAACCCATCACACACTATCGAATTAGGAGGTCTGAAACCCAGTCACGAAGCACATGCGCTAAAAATACTTTCGTCGGTGTAGGTAACCTGCTCACATGAGCCCTCCCCCATCCGAAGGATTGGTTGGTGAATTAATTCGAGCCTGCCGAACACAAATCGGTGACGAACTCGGCAGTATGACCTATTTTACCCCGACTGACGCCGAGTATTTGTACCTCCGTGTTATCAAACCGACGCTTGAGAGACTTAGCTAAGAGATCTTGAGACAGTACACGCTGCAACGAACAGGCGATAATCGCGATCATACAAAGATGGTTACCGTTAGCCGATTGTATTCCAAGCCATCAAGAAAAACTATTCGAGCAGTCTCGTCTTTGATTTCGATATTGTGTGTTTCTACCACTGTGCTTGTGCTGTCCGACGAAAGTGTTGTCTAACTGTAATCACTGTGTCACATTTTGGGCAGCGATATACGGAGTACGGTCGCTCACTCGCTGCTGCGGATCTCTCCTGGACGTGCCACCCCCTATCTGGAGGGCTTTCGTACTCGCACGAAGGGCAGATAAGAAGGGCCTTTCGAGTACGAATATGGTGACTTGGTGGCGTGGCGGTCAGTTGAGTGCTCATCATCGAAAGGTAGATCGCGAACACGAGTAAAGTCTCAAGGTCACAGCCCGCCTGCGTGTACGTCGCAACGGACGACGCTGGATTCAGGACAATATACGCTTCTGGATGCACGGATCCCCATTCAAGATCCGAAGAGCGAACCCATTCGTAGTGTGCGCCTGTGATCCACAGTGGGTCATTGGCGTTCAGAACGATCGGAAGTAGGTATCCAGAGAATGCCTCGGTATGGAACTGCGTTGGGCGATAGGTCGGCTCGACGAAGATGGGAATCTCGGTAGAAGCGAGTGCATCGAGAATTGACTGAACGCTGGACTCAGTGACGTTCGTGGTACCACCGATTATGAGTGCGTCCGTTCCCGTGTCAGCAATGCCAGTGTAGGTATCCCCGCCGTGGAGTGCTTTGTCTGGGTCGACTTTCGTGACGTGCTCCCACTGTGCCCACGCAGCCGCCATAGTTTATCGTAGTGCCATCACACGCAAACAGCTTTCTCTCTCGGATGGAAAAATCGAGTAGTCCGTTGTTGGCGCTGACTGTGTTCTTGACCTTACTGTAAGGTATAAATTCTCTGAATTTGAATATTGGCTCATGGCCTTTGAAGCCATTAATGAGGTGCGATAGCAGTTGAGTGCGCTTCCTGCCGTATTCCTAGAAGGAATTGTATCTCAGATTCCGATTGTAGGAATCATTTGCGCGTTGATTATCGGGACGCTCGCAAGTCAGTTTTCTGAGAGCGTCTCGGCGAAGGACGCGGCTATTATCGCTGTTTGCGCAACGATTGGATTCGTGGCCGGATCGGCATTCGTCTGATCTCTTCCTACGAAACCCCGGTATTCGAAGGCACTACATCCATTGTCTATAGAAAAATCTAAATTCGTCTTAATCAGCAGCTATCTCGCCAGTGTGGTTGGTTGCGTCTTCCATTGGTTCACCTTCGAACACGACAGGTTTGACGAACACGTTCTTGTGAGCAAGCACTGGCCGCTTTGCACGACCGTTTTGCTCATATTCGACAACTCCAGCCTCGTACAGGATGTCAAGGTCGCGTTTGACGATACTGATGTCTCGATCAACACGGCGACCGAGATCTCGCATGGATTCGAGATCGTCAGTAGCTATCTCGGTGAGTAGCTCCATCCTTTTTTCCGTGAGCACTTCTTCGGCGGTCGAGCGGGAGAGTAGCAACACATCGTCGAAGCCAGCTTCCGCTAATCGCCGAATGAACTTTGTTTTCTGATTCATCCTAATCCGTTCCCGTCCGGCTGCGGTGTTCTGACGATACGCCTTCCCTGGCATCATGCGGTTGTTTTCTGACTTTCATGGTTATCTCGACCAACTCCAGTGAAGGGTTGTCCCCTTGGTCTATGATGACTTAGGAGGTCAACAGTTAAATAGCTACGGGATATGTGCTTATGTAGGAGAATTTCAATAATGGCCGGACCCCAGAATTTTGAGGATAACCTTGGGACGTGGCGGGGGCGAACGTATCTTATGGCGGTTCGAGGGACACCAGACTACTTCGACCCTGATGACTTTTCTGTGAATGTATACTACAAAGACGCCGCAACAGAGAGTAGTATCGATATCGCTCGTGTTGATACATCCCATGGATATACTCACATGGATCGCCTGTTTCGTGATCCGAAAGACAAGAAGCCCGTTGATTGGGATATTTGGGAAGCCATCGATCACTTCGAGGAGTACTGGCCCCGGTATGCCAAACAGTTTGAGAAGAGTTGGGGCTAACACATTTTTGCTACAACTGTATACCCCCACAAGAACGGAGATTACAAAGCGATTACGTATGGATCTTAGTGGTACTCCTGGAGAGTATCCACTACCGCCTGTTGCACTAAGCGGATGTACTCGGATTTCTTGGACGGAGGTTTTTCCGTCTTCATACGCTATGCGGCTCCATGTTCGTTGCAACATTTCACTGTATATTAGTTGTCAGGAGTATCGACCCATTTATATAATCCCTTTTCAGAATTGACGAGTTTAAAATGGTGGAGGAACGTGTTTCTCCACGTCGTATTAGTGTAGAAATTCCATACCATGCCCTGATTTGGACCACTATCGCGATTGCTCTTGTGTAGTGTAGCGGAACCGAGTCACAGTGGTTAGGGCATTCCGCCGACAGCAGTTGTTCATGTCCAACAAACACGCTGCTCTCGGCGGAATGCTTGAGCAACTCGTTGACCTCGGAGTAATAGAGTTTCGGCCGGAGCCGCTCGACGATGCGTCGAGCGGCGACTCAAAGCCATCTGGACGTCCCGTGCGTGCCCGAACTGTGACGCCGACGCCCTCCACGCTCTCGACGGCTCGACTCGGATCTGGTGTGGCCGCTGTGACTGGAAAAGCACCTATACCCGTGGCACACCCTTCTACGGCTCGGAACTCACCCCCGGCGAGTTCCTCCTCTACGCTGATTCGCTCCTCAGCGTCAACCAAATCGCCCCGCCGCTCGACCGTACCTACAAAACCGTCTTCGAGGCGATCAGCGACGTGGAAACCGCGTTTGCTCGCGGTTTCCCAACCGTCTGGGAACGCATCGATCACACGATTGCTGGACCGACACAGGTGAACGAAACTCAGCGTGTGTGCTCGGGATTCAAAGGCCAGAACCCACCGCGGGACGGACTGTCCCGCGGCGGATCTCCTGGACCTGGGCGGGCACGATGGACGGGAGAGCAGGGCGATGAAATGACGCTCGTCGCGGCAGGCCGCGACGTACTCCGGGTAATTTCAGCCGAAGAGGGGTCGAAATACGACGAGAACCTCGGGCCAGTGATTGAGGAAGCAGGCGATCTCTCCCAGCGGCTGGGAGAGATCTGGACCGACGAACTTCCCGCGTATCAGCAGATGGAACACGAGCATCGAACCGTTGTCCTCGACGATGAGTACGTCTCAGACGAAGGTATCCACACGAACCAGGTCGAATGCCTCTGGTCATTAGTGCAGCCGTGGCTGGCGAAATTCCGCGGCCTGTCCAAGCAGGGCTTGGAGCAGGCCGCTCATACCTTCGGGCTTCTCCGGTCGTTGAATCTTGTCGGGGCACCGATCCACAGTCTCATCGATTGCGTCGCTGTCAATGTATTCCGCTAATCTACACAAGAGCGAAACCGGTAGTAGCTCTCCCGAAGAAGTGAAACAAGAGATCAGAGCTTGGTGGAACGACCAGGAGAATCAAGACGCGATATTTGTCAAGTTTATGCCATCGGAGAGGGGATGGGATAAGTTCCAGGCGCGAGTCGCAGAAGGCCTCGAGGAAATTTCGTTCGAAACGCCCGATCGAGAGGTATTATTCGATGACGAGTAGACCGATGATATGCGTGATTTCAGTGAGTCCTATAAATTATTGGCAAAGGAATTCCACGAACTCCAGTCGGAATTACACGACCTCTGGATCGGACCGACACGGTGGCCGGTTAACTCTGACGTTCAGCTACGCGAGGAGATATAATCACGTTTGGATTCTGGATTGTATTCCGTAGGTGGGAATCGGTTTCGTTAACTGTCGTGGTATTCGAAGGTGCCATCGTGTTCTCGGTCGGAACTGGCCGCAGCTCCCACTCTAGGCTCAAGTCCGCAATCCGGCCGTCCTCGCTAGTTTGGGTCACCCGGAGGTACGGACCGATGCGGGCTGGTTCCCAGTCCGGTTCGATCAGGCCGGATTCTCCGTACTCTGGGTCGGTCAGACTCTCGGAGATATTGATGTCGACCCCAACGTCACGACTTACGAACGAAACTGTCTCTGTGAGGTCAACCCAAGTGAAGTTTTTCCCCGTGGGACTCGTGGTATTTAACCGAGTGGTTCTAGCGATCGTAAAGTTACGAACCGCGTTCTGTGAGGCATTGTCCACGGAATAGAACGCCCATCCGATGTTGTTTCGGGTGACGGTGTCTACTATGAGATTGTTACTCGACTGATTGATGACGATGCCTGCTGTATATCCCGCTTGTGTGGAGAATGGATCGCCGCCTGTTGTATTCTCAATGACGTTCCCTGTGAGTTCGTTCTCATCCGCCCCGTCGACGAGGGCGATCCCACTGTGCGCGTTCTCGAATGCGTAATTCTCGGTGACCGTGTTATTTGTCGAGTTGAGGAAGACCAGTATTCCATTGAGGCCATTTTGGACGAGGTGATTGTCACCGATCGTGTTGTTCTCGGAGCCGTCCGTCGCGGAAATACCCGAGAGACTATTGAACCGAACAATGTTGCGGGACACCTCGTTTTCGCTTGAGTTACGGAGTTGGATGCCGTCGTAGGTCGTCGTGTTCCGAACGTCGTTTTCGGATACCGTCACTCCCGTGGTATCGAGAAGCTTGATGCCGTCGTTCGTGTTCTGATACAACGTGTTTTCAGTTACGGTGCTGTCGGTCGTTCGGTAGAGAGTAACTCCTGCGGAGTTGTTCGCCGCTCTACTCTCCGCAACCGTCACGTTCTGCGCGTTTTGGACAACGATCCCCGCCGCGTTGTTCTCCGGTGTCCACCCAGTAAACACGACTTCTTCTGAATTGTTTTCCACTACACTCTTCAGTATTGAGGTGTCTTCAACCCGTTGCAGGACGATTCCAGCAGTGTTGTTCGCTGCTGTGCTGCCTGAGACAGCACTCTCGGTAGACTGGAAGAAAGCAATCCCGTTGCCGTTCCGCTCGGCCGTGACGTCGCGTACGGTGCCCCTCGTCACGTTGAGAAAGGCGACACCGTATGTCCAGTCCGTAACTATCAAATTACTTATAGTAACGTTCGAAACCTGCGTCGTCTCTCCAACGACGACACCGTGATTCACCCAATCCGGCATCGTCGGGTTTACGGTCGTTGCGTTTGTCGCGTTTCTAAACGGCTCAAGGAGCGTCTCGTTCTGGACACCGCTTATCGTACGGCCATTGGCATCGAGGGTAACGTCGCTGGCTTCGATCCGGATACAACTGTCCTCAGATCGATTCGTGATATTCGATTGCACGACGTAGTAGCCGGGTTCGGAAATCGTCGTACAAGAGAGAATCTGCTTGGCTTGCTGTGACCCAGCTCCTTCCCCGGGGCCCGGAGCGAGTGCACTTGATGGTACGATACTACCGCCAATGACCAGTCCGACCAGGATACTCACCACGAGTGGTTGCCACACGAGGCGCGAAGGAAGTGCCATGGCGATACCACGACTACCCGCTATATTGTTATCTGGCCGCTGCGTCAGCTCAATGTAGATTACCTCTAGTGGGACCCCCTGTTGTGGCCGCTTACCCCTCTGAAAGTATCCGTATACGCAACTGTGTCTGCCCGCTGATGTGCGGGAACAAGCGACGATTTCCAGACGGGACGGCCAACGACAGAGCGAGCGTTATCACCCGGCACGACGGCGCGGGGCCTTCCACTCCTCGTGAAGAGAAGAGCGGAGTTCGCGGTGACTCTCAGCGACATCATTGTAATACTCCCGTCGCAGTTGCATTCCGTCGGCCCAGTCCGCATCGAGTAATTGTTCCGAATCTATCGTGTTGAATTCGAAGTCTGGGTCAGTTTCCTCGTCATCGATGAGTGCGTACCACTGTCCCAGTGTCTCAAGTAACGACCATTTGACCCATTCGCGGTTCTCCGGATCGTCCCACCATTGGCGGTACTGTTCGATCTGCTCCTCAGGCGATAGATCGCCGACGTCCTCTCTTACCGCCTCCCAGGCGTCGTTCACCACAGGTCGCATTTTGATTGCCGCGTCAGCGTATGTCGACGCTGCTTCTGCATTGAATGTAACGGCGGCAATCTGGTCTAATTCAAGGCGAACGATCTCCTCTAATGATTCGAGGGGGACGAAACGCATCATTTGGAAATCGGTACGAAAGTCGTTGACAAGGCTCGCCCGCGATAAGCTCGTTGAGAGTGCTTCCTGTGCGAACGTCAGGTACACTTGGTTGGTGACGAACTTCTGAAAGACGGCATCCGCATTGGTTGCAGGCTCGTCGAAATCCAACCGCCACGGTTCGAACCGTTCGATTTCGGTGTAGGCGTACGCATCGATATCGTACTCGAATTCGTCCGACTGCTGCTGCATCTCCACTTGCCATGGGCTCAGCAGATCATCGTTCCGATCATTACGATCACCACCAACGTTTTCCGCATTTTGTGAGGCGCCCGATCGAGCGACAGATTTGGGGAAGGCACCGGCGACCGGAGTTTTCCCGGCTAAACTCCGTGGATATTCGAGGTCGCCTACCGGCGACTCCCCGCAGTTCACCCGTTCCAAAGTTCGAATGATCTCCTCAAGATCAGCAATTTTCCGATTGAGGTCTTCGAGCTTTTTTTCCGACCTGGCGAGATCTCTCCTCATCCGTTTATACCGCGCTCTGCACATCTCGCCCAAGATATTTAGTTGGTCAACGAGCCCTTGGATAAAACAATCCCGTCTTTCTTTTTTGACATTACGTCTTAGTGGTTTTGTAGTAAATTCCTCCTCTATATCTCGATCCCTCTTCAACTTCTCTAGTCTGCTCCTTAACGATGGCAAGTCAAATGCCTCTTCAGTGTTGATCCTCGGCAACACTTCTCTTTGCCCTGCGCACTCATTAAGAATCTTGGAGTACTGTTCCTGAAGGGCTTGTAGTACCTTCTGAAGGTGAGAGCAGTCCGGATATTTGACGCCGACGACCTCATTTAGGCACTCCGCTCGGTACCTCCCCGAACAGAGGTAGATCCCTCTCCCCTCACATCCAAGAGAATTGATACAGTTTGGATCGAGATCGTCTTCCGCGACTGATTCCCTAACACGTTGCTCTTTTCGGTTGGATGCCCTTTGATAAGCTAACTTACAATTGTCATAGCGTCTTTTGACTTGGTCTATTTCCCATACCAGTCTTTCTATCGCATCTTCGCAAGCCATCACGCACGGATCGTCTTGTAACGACGCGTCCTGAAGTGGCAAACTGGAGTCATCACCCAGCGAGACAGCTACTAGTTCGCTACGATCACTGTCACCACTTCTCAATCCGTTCCCCCCGACGAGAGGTAATGCACTGTAGGTGGCCATGTTCCGAAGCAACGAACGTCGAGTTGGTCCTTCGTCCTGCGTGATCTTGTCCGTTCCCCCATCCCCCTTGTTCTGGGTATCTTCGTCTTGAGATTTCCAATCTACTACTCTTGAGTTATCTTTCTCGGAACCATTAGTCATATCCAATGCAGACGCTCTTTGCCTCCTTTGTTATTTAGGTGTTCAAACCGTTCAATGGGCGGTTTCTCCGCTTGGCGACTCTATTGTCTATGTATTGATTTATCAGCTTTTCTTCTGACAGAATACGCGAATCCTTCGCTTCAGTATTGATATCACGACGATTAGCGATGAGATAATGGAACGAATAACCGGCTTGTATGTTCCATCTTCGAACCAAATCTTATATTATTTGTACTTAATGTTCTAAATCTAAAACGAGTGCCAAAGAGGACCCACCGAAGCGAGAAGAGGCCGTCTGGAGCGATCATCTGCCACTGCTCGCTAAGCACGATGTCATCAAGTATGATCGAGAGAGCGAGAAACTGCGCGGCTGGATCAATATCGGCCAGCTCATGCACCACCTGTGAGAGTACGATAACTGATTGTTATCAGTAGAATACAGCAGTCATCGGCTTCGTCTAGTATTGAACAATAAAAATCAACGCTAGAAAACGAGAAGGACTCTGTTTGACCTATACTCTATACCCGTGGCTACAGTTCGGTACGCAACCCCTTTGAGAAGCCCGAGCGTTTACTCCGTTTGCATCCTTGGGATGAGATATGCCGAGGATAATCGAATTCACGATGCCGACCGATACATTCCAGCTCGGGGAAATCTTCTAGGATTTCCCGGCGGTAGAAGTCGAATTTGAACGCGTTATCCCCACTGACCGGGCTATTATCCCCTATTTTTGGATCTGGGGAGAAGATGTCGAAACCATACCCGCATAGTTCGATGGGAACCCAACGATCGCTGCAATTGAACCCGTAGATACCGTGCCTGGAGGTGGCCTCTTTCGCGGTGACTGGCAGCTTAATGACGAAAGTATTCTCAAAGAGGTTGACCGAGCCGGATTGACGTTATTATCCGGAATTGGGACACAGACGGGATGGGAGCTTCAATTACGGGCAGACGATCAACAAAGCATCTCTCACTTCCAACGCTACTGCCATGAATATGATATCCCCATAACTGTTACCCGCCTATATGCGCTCTCAGAACTCCGAACAGGAGAACAATATCAGCTCACGTCCGCCCAAGAAGAGGCTCTCACTACCGCATTTAAAGCCGGTTATTTCGATCAACCTCGAGAAGTTACTCTTGAAGATATCACCGATGAACTAGATATTTCCCGCCAGTCACTTGCTGCGCATACTCGTGAAGTTTTGTTAAATACGCATCACGATCTCTGCTCAGATCGAGACGGGGTTCCGGAGCCATTGCACTGCCGCTTATACTGCCCACAGGAAGTCAACCGCCAAAATCAAACGAATTCGAGGAATCGACCTCACTGCCGCCGCATGTTCTATTTCGGTTATCAAACCAATCACGCATCTTTAAACGCGTTGAAATCCCAGAAAACAGACTATTTTTCCCGATTGTTCGGAGCAACCGAATTCGATCACTGAAATCATCGCCAGTTGGCGCACTGAGCATGTACCACGAAATGTACAGTGATCGACTCAAGGATGATAGGGTACTCTACTGTCGTCTATGAAATTCGGCGGTAGGAGATCAGGGGTCGCTGTTAATCCACGGTTGTCTCCGAGCGAGACTCTATTGGTGGTGCGTCTGCTGGCTCTGTCTTCTCGGTTCTACTGCCGAGAACATGCTGGATTAAATTTCCATGCGCTCGCCGGAGTCGTTCAGAAAGCGCTTGGTGGCTGATCCCGAATTCCTCGGAGAGGTCATCGGCGGTGACTTCGCGAGGCACCGTATAATAGCCGCGTTCAGCAGCGAGCTGAAGGGCTGTTCGCTGTGACTCCGTGAGTCCAAATCGAGTCCCACCACGGTCACTGAACTCCTGAATATTCACCACCTCGAAGTCGATGCCCTGCTCTTTGCAGTATTCATATGTGCTAGCAGCCGTCTCGCGATCATCGAATAAGAGTCGGATATCCCAGCAATCGGTATGTCCCGTCGCGGTCTGTATTGTTGCGTTTTGATCAACCAGCATCCGAATCAGATGGTCGATTCGATCGGCCCAATCGAGTTTATACAAACACTCTGTTTCGAAGGCAGCAATCCGCTCGAAATCAGCGACACTATCGTCAGCAGCGAATGCTTCTTGAAGCTGAATACGATGAGTTGTTTCAATCCGCATGAATGGCATCAGGCTGTCGTGATTGGTGGCGGCCACCTGTTCGACTTCGAACGCCACACCCTCGAATTCACCAAGCGTGTACTCGAGCGCAAATTGCGCAGCTGGGACGGTTATGTCCACGATCGTGCCAGTCATCGCTCAGCGATCACATCCTGAATTGCAGCCTCGTCGCTTTCACAGAGGGAAACACGCTTTTTAGGGACGTCAAACGAGACAAGGTTCGCATCAGCCAACTTCGGCACGTGATAGTGGTACAGCGAGACGTAGATCCGTTCGCGTTCGGCTGGTACGTCTACCGGTTCCTCATTCGTCTCCCACCGAACAATCGAATCGGCGATATCGGCCAGTGCCATCGGTGTTCGGGACCTTTTGAGACAGTGAAGGATGTATCGACGGCGTCGATCAGTAAGAGCATCATAGACCCTGTCCAGACCTGCTGACTCTAGCTGTCTCTCTGCAGGCGTTTTCACTGACTGTTCGCCTGGCTGATCACCACCAGCACCAGGAATTTCGTGTGGGAGGTTCGGTTCATCGGGCATAGGAGAAACAAGATCAGAGAAGGAAAAGAATCTGAGGTGCGTATTTACGCCCGGTTCATATTACGCGCTGTTTTCATCCTCTGGATGATTCACAGTTAACACGTTCGCGACGAGATTTCGGTGGGCACGACGTAATAATTTCGAACAGGACTGTTGGGAGATTCCTATCTCGTCCGCTACTACACCCATTGACACTGACCGGGGGACATCGAAATAGCCCCGGTCTAATGCTGTGACTAAGGCATTTCGTTATTTCGGTGACAGGCCGTACTGGCCACCACCTTTCGGTTCAGAGGGATGGTACAGGCGGAGTAGTTCATAAGGAATGTTCTTCTCTCGGCAGTAGTTTCGAAAGTCGGCAACGAGGTCTTCGGTATCAAATCGCATTCGAAGCTCCCAATTATCCGTGCGGCCAGTCGCTTCGAGGATGGTTGCCCCGACCTCAAGATAGGCATAGACGATGCTTTCGATATTTTGTGTCCATTCGGCTCGATAGAGCGTCCCATCCTCGTACTCATCGAGCTTCATGACACTCTGAGTGGAAGGGTCATTGTCGATTGCCGCTTCAAACTCGGTGTAATCGCCACCTCGACCCCAAAAATATGGCATCACTCTATCATCGTCGTGGGCCACGACACGCTCGATCTCGACGATCATCTCCGGGGTTTGTTCGAGTGTCTCCGAGAGTGCAAGAGCCTCAGCTGGCACTTTGAATTCAGCGATAACACTCATAGTGAATGGACGGGTTGGGAAGTGATAAGCACAGTGGCGAATCCAGTAGTTTAGAGTTGATTAGTTGGATCAGATGGCGACAGCGTAACACCGTCTTTTCACTCAACTCGATACTCGGTCGGCCCGAGTTCTGATCGCGGATTCAGATCAGCCTCAATTGCATTGATTTTGTCTGTAACTCTGAGATACTCTTCGTCGTACTTCTGTTCTCGTTCGATCAGCCCTATCTCCACGAGCTTCGGAAGATAGTCATGCTGGAGTGAGTCAGAAATTTCGTGGATGAGTTCGTCAGGTGCCTTGGAACTCGGCTGGCCAGACTCCCAACTTGCGATTTTGTGGGCTAGATTTTTACATGTAACTGGACGATTTTGTTGTCGCAGATAGCAGAGCGTATCTTGAACGCGAGAGTAGCCTAATAACTCGATAACATATTGCGGTGTGTCTACGTGCTTCTCGTCTGTGTCTCATGCTCGTAGGTGTGTGGTGATGATTGTTTGTGTTTTAGATGTTCCCGCGTGTACACAGCGAGACACAGTGTAATGAGAGTGGATTAATCGCCGCTGTTGAGCTACTCGTTTTGATCTAAATCAAAATCTTTGACTCGCCTCATCATTTCGACTTCGTCCCACTTACCGCTGTCCGAACAACCGCTCGCGGAACGAGCGATGGGTTGGCCGCTCAGCCAAGAGGACTGTACAGTCAACATCTTCGGCGGCATCCACGACAGACGACCCATGCATTAACCGCGAGAGGAGTCCTCGCCCTGTTGCTCCGATAATAACCATGGTGCAGTCCGCAGCAGCGTTCGCAATAGCCGTGCTCACATCGCCATCGTCGACACGCAAGTCTGCGTCACTAAGTCCACGTTCTGAAGCCCAACTCTCCAGAAATTCCCGGCCTGCTTGCTGATTCTCATTGACGTGCAGTAATGAAATCTGGGAGTCGAATTCACTCTGTAGTAACTGTGCAACTTCTGCAGAGAGATCTGAGGAGGTGCCGCCTGCAGTGGGAACAAGAAGGTGAGCAGGATCGAAGCCGCGATTCTTGAGAGCAAGAAAGTCACACGGTAGCTCTGTTCCCAGGTCATCCCTGGCGCTCTCGATTCGGCCTGGTGAGCCGTGAGACTCCGACCCCCAACCCATAACAACCATATCGGCGTCATGGATCCGTGCTGTATCGAAAATCTTCTCGAACGACAGATGTGAGAAGATGGTTGACTTCTCGATGTGAGTTCCGAACGACTCCGCATCGCTTTCGGCGGCATCGAGGAGCGCTTGCGACTCTTTCTTTTCCGCGTCAAACTGGTCGGCTGCGGACTCCAGAGCGGTCTGATCCGGAACAGTGACGATGTGAACCGCTTCGACGATTCCACCGCGTTGTTTGGCGATTGCACTTGCGAGTGTAATGAGGTTTGATTCGTGTTCCGGATTAGCGAGCGGCACCATCACCCGATACTCACCGCCGTCCGGTTTCACGCTTGTCGCGGCTGAGACGACTGCATCAGGCATTGTGTCTCGTCGCGCAAGGATGAACTCAGGGAGTATCCCTTGAACAGTCGTCCGCGATTGCGCGTATCCAAGATACCAGAGTATAGCCCCGACAACTAGCAATGCACTGAGCAGAATTACCGTTGGTGAGATGAACGCGATGAGCGCGAATGAAAGAATAGCTCCTAAAACCGGGACGACGGGGTAGAGTGGAACACGATACGATGGCTCATAATCGACGGCATTGGCCTCACGCATCACGATGAGGGCGATATTTAGCAGCCCATAAATAATCAAATGGAGGACACTCCCTAAGGTCGCAAGCAACTCTACGCTGCCAGCAGCGATAAAAAGGAGGATAAGTCCACCTGTGATACCGATCGCGCGATAGGGAGTGCCGAACCGATGGTGAATCGCATTAATTTCGGGCATGACAATGCGGTCGCGACCCATCGCAAAATTGATCCGCGAGGATGCGAGAATCGATGCATTAGCGCTGGAGGCTGTGGCTAGGAGGCCGCCCAATAGAAGAGCTACTGCGCCAATGGGGCCGAGCAGTAGCCGACCAACTTCAACCACGGCGATTTTTCCAGCAAGCTGTTGCTCGGCGATAAATCCCTCTTTGACCGCTGCCGTCATCGTAAAGAGCACGAGCGCGTAGATACTGGTCACCAACACGACGCTTCCGAGGATCGCCCGCGGGAGGTTCTTATCGGGGTTTTTGATCTCTTCAGCGACGCTTGTAATCTGGACGAATCCGAGGTAGGATACGAAAATAATCCCTGTCGTCGTAATCAACGGTGTCAGACCCTTCCCAGCCGGGAGGTTAGTTAGATCAGCTTTAAATGCTCCTACGACAGTGAATACCGCGAGAATAACCACGAGAATTGCGACGATAATATTTTGGAGTCGGCCGGTCTCCTTGGCACCGACGTAGTTAACAAAGACGAAGAACGCCGCGCCGAGAAGGGCAATTATCTTAACCGAGGAAATCGCGATGGGGCCGAGTGATAATAGTTCAGGAATCCCGAAGATAGCCTGGATGTATTGGCCGAACCCAATCATGTAGAAAGAACTCGCAAATGCCAGTCCAAGCCAGTTTGCCCAGCCAGTTATCGAGCCGAACAGTGGTCCGAGCGCTTGGTTTACGTAATAATACGCCCCGCCCGACTTCGGCATCGCTGTTCCGAGCTCGCTGGCCGAGAAAGCGGTCAGTAACGCAATTGCCCCCCCTACGATAAACGAGTAGACAGCGTACCAGCCAGCGTTTTCGATTGCTGTCCCGGGAAGAACAAAGATTCCAGCTCCGATCATAGTTCCGATACCGATCGTCAGGGCCGCAAGTGGCCCAAGGTCTTTTGCCAGTTCTTCGTCACCTGTACTCATGTCTCTGTATCCTCCTGTGGAAGTGCAATAACGGGGTATTCAGCTTGTGTGACAAGTTTGAGTGAAAGATCACCTGAGAGAAATTGCAGGAGACGTCCACTACCACGGGATCGATATGCGATGGCACTCGCCCCAATCTCATCGGCGGCAGCAAAGATGGCTTTGACGATATCCCTGGAGTAGGCAGTATGCTCTGCAGCGTCTGGAAATATCTCGTGAACTGCTGTGAAGGCTTCGGCTGCTATTGCTTCGGACTGTTCGACTGGTGTTTTATCAGGGACACCCTCGCCTTTTTCGATCACGTGAAGCGCCGTCACATGGTCTGGATCATATGGTGCAAGCATCCGGGCAGTACCGCGAGCATCCTCTTCGTTTGCGACCGGAAGAAGAACATGTGCAAGGAGATCGCGGTGTTCAACGCCGTGATTCGAAGCCATATCGAGTAATGGAATTCTGGTCAGTTATATCCCAATGAAGCGTCCCCAATCTTCTAATAACGGGAAGATCAGCACGGAGAGTGCCATGAAGATGAGAATAACTTCCGTGAGATCCATGATGATGACGAAGGTGTCCATCTCTGGACTCGTCCATGGCACGTCCAACCCAAATCCAGTCGTGGTGAACGTCTCGACTACAACCTGTAACGAATGTAAAAACGAGAAACGCTCCCCTTCGAAGATGTGCATTCCGTGATGATAAAGGACAGCGTACGCGAGTATCACCCCAGTCAAGAGGAGTGCATAATAGACGGTGCGACGCTGCCACTTGTCTATGGCAGAGCAGAGTCACTCGTGTACATTAAACCATAACGAGACGATATTCGCACTCATCAAGTTGCAATGTTGGAGTAGCTTCAACTATAATGGCTTGAGTGTATATCCGGCGTCAGCGAGTGCAGTCTTCACATGTGATTGATGTTCGGGATCGATTTCGCCGCGAGGGCGAACAGTAGTGTTTTCATCGTTTACGAAGGTGAATTGATACGAAACGATGGCGAAGTCCCCTTGCTCATCAACTCCCATGACTTTGACGATGACTTCGTCCGTGTACTCGTACGTTTTCGTATCAGTTATCGTCTCCATCGCCACTCAGTTTATGTCTTAGAGGGTGTCGTAAAAGACCCTATGATACCGGTCTGGCTTTGAATATCCCATGAATGGTCGTGAACGCAAGATGTTTATTAAACCTTGCCGCGTTGATTTCACGTATGACGATCTATGAGACCGAAGTTCCAGGGGTTGGCCATAAATTCGAACTTGAGCTTGACGATGATGAACGGCTTATCGTACTCATCCACCACGATGGAAAGCGGGAGGTGTATTTACGTCTCGGTGAAAATCAGGATAGCCAGAAATTATTCAGTCTAACTGGGAAGCGAGCCCGACAACTCGGTTCGATTCTTGAGGGGGCATACTTCCAGCCGATCGAGATGGACGAGGTTCAGGTACCATTAGGCGAAGCGATTATCGAGTGGGTCGACATTGATTCTTCGGCACCGTTGGTCGATCAATCACTCCGAGCAGCGCATATCCGTGAACAGACGGGTGTCTCGATCATCGCAATCCAACGAGGTGAAGAAACGATTGCGAACCCGACGCCGGATACGACGATCGAAGCAGACGACATCCTTGTGACGCTTGGGACGCGAGATGAACAGCAAGCGTTTTCTGAACTCATCAATACCGAGCCCTCCGACACCTCTCAAGCCTAAGTATGGCGGAGTTATTGCTGGTCGAAGTTGGGATCGCACTAACGAGTATTGCTTTGGCAGGCGCGCTCGCCCATCGCATCGGTCTTTCTGTCATCCCCGCGTACATCATTGTAGGCATTCTGATTGGCCCGAACGAACCATCCTCAATCGCCGGTCTCTCGCTCACGCTTGTCGAGAATCGGGAGTTTATCGATGTGATTGCGGAACTCGGTATCGTGTTTTTGCTGTTCTTCCTTGGTCTTGAGTTCAGTGTCTCGCAGCTGCTGACCGATCGGACACGCATCGCCAAAATCGGGAGCGTTGATTTTATCATCAACTTCGGGCTCGGCGTTGGCCTCGGTATTGTGTTCGGCTATTCGCTGTTAGAGACGTTCTTCATCGCTGGAATCGTCTATATCTCCTCAAGCGCCATCATCACCAAATCACTCATCGACAATGGGTGGATCGCAAATCCGGAAAGCAATCCCATTTTAGGGACGTTAGTGTTCGAAGATATATTGATTGCAATTTATTTAGCACTCCTGTCTGCAGTGGCGTTAGGAAAAGGATCCCTGGTCGATGTTGCGCTTGCAGTCGGGTCGGCGTTCGCGTTTCTCGGTGGACTCACACTCATCGCATGGTATGGATCGGCGTATATCGAGCGTGCGTTCAGTGCCGACTCAGACGAGCTATTCTTACTTCGCATCCTTGGGATCACGACGCTCATCGCCGGGGGCGCACTCGCAACTGGCCTAAGTGAGGCAGTCGCCGCATTCTTTGTCGGCACAGCATTCAGCAGCACAAACCATACTGAACGCATCGAAAACGTCGTCGCACCAACTCGTGATTTCTTCGCTGCCGTTTTCTTTTTCTCGATTGGTCTTACAACAGATATCACACTCATCACTGACGCTGTGTGGTTGTTGTTCGCAGCAATCCTCATAACGACCATTGGGAAGCTCGTCAGTGGCTCACTCGCCGGACAGGTATATCAACTCGACCAGCTGCGCTCGATCCGTGTCGGCTTTGGATTAATACCTCGCGGGGAATTCTCGCTTGTGATCGCCGCTCTCGCTACGAGTGTCGGTACGGGGGCACTCCAATCGGTAATTCCAGCCTTTGCTGTCGGATACGTCTTAGTCATGAGTATCCTTGGCACCGTGCTCATTCAAAACGCTGATTTCGTTTCGCAGCACATCACCTGATCTCACAGGAGATATCCTAGCGTGAGGGCTCGTCAATTCCCCGAAAGCAATCCCGATCCACAGGTTACTCGTCTCGGGTCGTGACTCTATGGCAGTTCACAAGTGCCTACACTGAGAATATGGGTTTAGGTCAGGTTTCTGCATTCGATTCACCGCTATCCCCGGTAGAGAACCAGCTCAATTCGTGGCAGTCTATCGTTATCAATCTGGGGGAAACTTCATCGACAATACCTCACGCTCGCCAATACGACGGCGTTAATAACACTAAGACGGGAATAATCTCGATTCGCCCGACCCACATGAGAAAGATCATAACGAGTTTTGTCGACCGGGAAAACGGTTCGTAGCTTTCGAACGGGCCAGCCAATCCGAAGGCAGGCCCAATGTTGAAGAAGGTAGCAGCAGCGGCGCTCATCGCATCGAATTCGGTGACAGTCACCCGTACTCGTGACGCATCGACCACAACGAAAATCGTCGCGATGAAAAAGAACAGAAGACTCACGAGTGTATATGCATAGATATCGCGAATCGTTTCCTCGTTGACGACGTTCCCACTCAGTCGAACCGGTCGGATTGCACTCGGGATAACGGCCGTAAATAGATCGCGACGGAACGCTTTTAAGACGACGAGCCAGCGTAGCGTTTTGATCGAACACGTCGTACTGCCGGCCATGCCGCCGATAAACATACAGACGAACAGGAGGTGCTTCGCTCCTGACGACCAGAGGTTGAAATCCGTACTCGCATACCCTGTCGTCGTAACGATAGAGACTACTTGGAAGAGTGCATGGCGGGTAATCGCTTCGACGCTCGCATACGGGGTTGTATCAATGATTAATACGCTTCCGACTCCGAGTGTGAAAAACACCAGAATGCCAATGTAGAAGCGAAACTCGTCACTATTTCGCAACCGATCAAGGTCTCCTTGGAAGACGAAATAGAGGAGGATGAAGCTTGTCGCGCCGACGATCATAAATGGGATGATGGCCCATTGGACGGCTGGCGAAAACGCAGCAATGCTTTCTGCTCTTGGTGAGAAGCCACTTGTCGAGATCGTCGTGAACGCATGGGCGACGGCATCATACAGCGTCATCTCGGGAGCAACACCGATGAGATGGAGTCCGTAGAGAACAGCGACTTGGAGCCCGGTCAATCCAATATATATTTTCCAGAGCAGGGCAGCCGTCTCCGAGATACGGGGCGTAAGTTTGTTGACATCCTGGGTTTGGGTCTCGGTTTCCATAAGTTGCGCGCCACCCACTGAGAGTTGCGAGAGAACGGCCGTCGCCAGCACGAGGATACCAAGCCCACCAAGCCACTGGAGGATCGCTCGCCACATGAGGATCGCCCGTGAGTGGAGCTCAAAATCGACGATGACGGTTGCACCCGTGGTCGTGATTCCACTCATGCTCTCGAAGAGTGCATTTACTGGCCGTGCAAGCGTTCCTTCACCAGCGAGGACGAACGGCACTGCCCCGACGAGAGCAATACTCAACCAAGTCAGCGAAACCATTAAAAACGCTTCTCGCACCCGTAGATCACTTTTCTCAGTCAGTTGCTCGAAGCCGAGTCCAAGGCCAGCTGTTCCCAGCATCGGCAGTATAAATGGAACGATGGCAGTCCCGTCGTACAAGGCGATTCCCAGTGGGAATACCAGCGGTACCCAGAGCCACTTGAGAATCGTTCCAACTAAGCGACAGCTGACACGCCAGTCGACTCGAATTCTCATACGAGACCCATGACGTCGGGGAGAACATCTGTGGCAAGGAAGAGAACGACGTGATCGCCGGGTTCGATTATTGTTTCACCACGAGGGATGATGAAATCACGTCTGCGAGTAATGGCACCGATTACGACCTCCGACGGGAAATCGATCATACTCTCGCGGATAGGACGACCCGTTAGCGCACTCCCTTCGTCGATCTCGATTTCGAGAACTTCCGCTTGCCGTCCTTCGATGAGTGAGAGATTTTCTATTTGCCCTTCCTGGGTTAACCGGACAATTTCCTCGGCCGTAGCTTCCCGTGGATTAATTGCCACGTCAACTCCCACTGCTTCGAACAAGTCGGTGTATTCGCCGTCCTCAACGATCGCTATCGCTCGTCGGACGCCGATACTCTTGGCGAGCAACGAGACTAAGAGGTTTTTCTCATCACTATCTGTTGTCGCAATGACGGCGGCTGCCCGGTCAATATGCTCACCGACCAAAAAGTCGACATCCGTTGCGTCATGCTCCATTACGACCGTCTTCTGGAGTTCCTCAGCCAATTGTTGAGCACGATCAGTACTTTGCTCGATCAACCGCGGACTGAGTCCACGCTCCTCAAGTAATTTCGCGGTATGATAGCCAATATCACTCCCGCCGATGATAACGATTTCTTTGGCGTCTGCTGACGTTTCAGCAGATGCAACGGCACCAGAAAATTCCTGTATACTGTCTGGGCGGCCAATGATGATGACTTTGTTTCCAGCTTCGATAATAGTCTCACCGTCAGGGATCACCACATCTCCATTTCGAACAAGCGCAGCGAACGTAAGTGCCTCAAAGCGGTCAGCCTCTTCGACTGTCTGTCCAGCCATGTCGCTCTTGGGAGAGACCTCGAACTCGGCCATCTGTACCAGTCCACCAGCGAACGGATCGACATCCAGTGCTGCGGGTAGTCCGACCACCCGAACGATATCGTTTGCTGTCAGAATATTGGTCGATACCATGAAATCAGCACCGAAGGCACCATCCGACCGATCCCACGTTTCAATAAAGTTCGCGTTCCTAACGCGTGCGATAGTGAATGAATCACCGAGAGTTTTCGCCGTTCCACAGATGACCAAATTCGTCTCGTCATCGTCTGTACTGGCGATAAGCATGTCCGCTTCGCCGATACCTGCTTCTCGCAACGTCACGGAGGATGTTCCATCACCCTCTATTGACAAGACATCGTTGGAATACGTGAGTTCATCCACTTTTTCAGGATCGGTATCGATAACGATAATTTCGTGACTCTCCGCCAAATTGGCAGCAATATTCGATCCCACCTCGCCAGCACCAGCGATGATTATTCGCATTGATTCCCCCTCAAAGCACTCCTCATGAAGAACTAACGGGTAAGCACTACTAAAAGGCCATTATTATCATATATTTGAATGAAAGTTGTTGGATTTGGACGATTATCATTGACTCGAATCCCGCTATTGTATACGAATGAATGCAATTGGAAATTTTCTAACATGATAGGGCGAATCCCTCAAAAATACCTCCTGGGGTACTTGACGTGCTTCCAATGCGCCTTAGATAATGCTAAGAAGAAGAGCGATTGCAGTGAAAAGTGTCTCCCGGAGTAGCGCGCCACCGAAACCGAGATTGATGAAACTCATTAGGATCGCAAACTGTGATTTCTCGTCCTCGAATCCAACGAGAAAATGGTACAGAAGGAGTGAGCTATTACTTTGGACGATAAATAGACCAATCACAGCACTGCCGATAGTAAAGATGGGATCAGCTTCGAGCGAGAGAAACGGGTATGGTGTGTTGAACCACCCCAGTATGTCTGTGGCCATACCCATGACGATGTAAAGACCGATCAAGCCTCCAGCATGAGCGCACCGCGAATACCAACATGGACGGAAGTTTTGAGGAATTTCTCAAGCAACGTAGCTGTCACGACTATTCTTGATCGAGATGGCTCCATTTCTGATGGTATCGGCTTTCTCCTCAATCAATAACTATCTTCTTGAGGCATTTAATCCACACCGTTTAGAGGCGCACGTCCCATTGATTCGGATATAGTATCACTAACTCTCGGGAATTCAAACTTCGGTGATGAAAATGTAGAAAATCCGCGAGGGCGTGTGCTTCAAATACTGCCCCAACAAATTAGCAGACAGTGAGTTTCGAGACGATCTATCTGAGCATCGAAAAAGAAGCCGCCCACGAAATTGTCTCACAGTCTGTCGATGGTATTCAATCAAAAACGGTGGACGGATCGATCGAATATCGAGATATGGGTGGCATGTTGCTTGCTGTACTGTCCGATGCGGCGTCCAAACGTAGTGCAAAAGCAAAGCTTCGCTATCAGACGTCTGTACTCATGCCGCTCCTTGCTCATAACCGGGTAAAAGCACGCGAAATTCGCGATTCGGTCGCAGAG
This sequence comes from Haladaptatus pallidirubidus, assembly GCF_020700235.1. Lineage (GTDB taxonomy): Archaea > Halobacteriota > Halobacteria > Halobacteriales > Haladaptataceae > Haladaptatus > Haladaptatus pallidirubidus. The sequence continues at coordinate 30,856 of NZ_CP085304.1, forward strand.
TACCACTTTTCCAAGTGAACTTTGCTATCCTACGATACCGATTCTACAGGCGGAGCAGGCCGCGTGCTCGGGGCGTGACCCCCAGGCGGTTTACACCCAGTCCTGATGGTCAACACTGAGGATATTGGTGGGTGTACTGACCTTAGTTACGGGTCATCAACGAAGAGATTGATTATCGTGTTTGCTTGTTTGACAGTCACTCCCGATAAAAGTCGGATACGCATATGGAACGGCTGTCGGATGATCTATCAAACATTTGTATTAGGCTTCGGTTTTCTTTCCAGCGCGATTGGCGCCGGATGACATGGTGATAAACATGCACTACGAGCCGCACATCGATCGATTCGGGGCCCGGGGTCAGTGCACTTCCGCTTATGGATTTCATGAGTAGTGATTTTTAGGCCAATTAGCCACTAATAGCTCAACCAGCCACCAATTGACATCATTCCAAGAAGACTAGTGAGCGGAGAATAGTATTAACATAACTTCTGATTCTGGACGAAAATTCCGAAATATTTCTTCTGAATGATAGTAATGCCTCAATCAAGAAGATCAAACAGGAAGAATCCAAAATACAGAACACCTATCGGAAATACAGTATTCAGAAAATAGTTTAAGAAATCCGAATTCTCGAACGATCGAAGAATCAAATATCTTAGGGTTACTCCAATAAATATAAATATAGGTGCTAAGACTATAATTTGAAGTCGATCGCTTCTGTTTTTAGAACCTCTAAATATGAAGATCCTGTCTTTAATCGACATACAGTTCATTTGATGCCAGTACAAATAAATCCGGCACACTGCGTCAACTGGTCGGCATTCAAGGTCAACAAGAAGACTTTCATGCTGCCATTCGTTTCGCCCGCAGCCAAGACTCCATCGACCCAGACAAACTACGTGTAATCTACGCCCAAGAACAGTTTACCTTGTCCGACGATAAACTCGACATCATCCTCAATCTCGTCGCGAAGTAATAAACGAGACAGAAGCTGGGTTCACTTGAGTGAATATGACCAATGTGAATCTTTTCGAATGTTCAACCGCTACTTGTACCATTCCACTGATGATCGTACAGAGGAGTGAAACTGATAGTCTCACGGAGAGAATTATTCGCTATGTTGAGTGCCTGGTCAGCGACCCCATTGAAAGGGCGAGCAGGACAAGCGTTTCTTTTCCTCCTCTATTTGGTACGCTGGCTCGTCGACAAAGGACAGTGAAAGCTCTTTGCCGTAGTTGGTTGGCTTATCGTCAGTATTTGTGTCCGTTCCGGAGTCAGTGTTGGTAATGAAGGAATCATCCTTATAGTGGTTGCTGTAGACGTTTAGAACATGTACGAGTCAGTGTTGTTTCCGACTGATGGGAGTGAAACAGCGACACAGGCACGTGAACATGCCTTCTCGCATGCGGCGGCTTACGATGCGTCGTTCCACATCTTATCTGTTACCGATACGCGATTTTATACTACAAGTGGAGAAGAATTTGAGCGAGAAACAGTCAAGAGTGAACAAGTCCTCAATGAGACAACTGCAGCAGCACCGGAAGGAATCACTGTATCAGCGGTGGTTCGTGATGGCAATCCTGCTGATGAAATTGTGAGCTATGCAGATAAGCAAGAGATTGATCTGATTATTATGGCAACACATGGTCGCAAAGGCGTTGATCGGTTTTTACATGGGAGTATCACGGAAACAGTGCTGCGGACGGCGGAACAACCAGTTCTTGCAGTTCGCGTCCAAAATTCATCTGAGTAAATTTTGACAGTTGACAACTGAGGTCCTTTCAACGTGATATACGGGATGCATAGGTTTGCTGAAGGTCATCAAGCAATGGTTTGAGATCGACCGCCATCTCGTTGAATTAATACATCATTAATGAATTAGTCGAAAGGAAAACACCACACTTGTCCACAAGCGCGCGAACTAGAAAGTATGAAAATAATAACAAATTAAAATCCACCATATTTGAGGTTTTAAACCCGTAATCGCCCAGTAGCTATTTTTTGCGCGATACTAACATATGGGCACAATGTATGACCGAATCCTCCTCCCAACGGACGGAAGCGACGGAACGAAAACTGCCGTAGAGCAGGCGATCATACACGCGAAAACGTACGATGCCGAGTTGCACATTCTCCACGTGATCGACCAATCAGCGGTCGAACTCACCACTCCAGCCGCCGAAGGCATGCCGATGGACGTCATCCATGACCAACTTGATGAACAAGGTCAATCACTTGTTGAAGAGGTTGCAGCACAGGCGACAGCAGCGAGCGTACCAACGACCACAGAAATCGTTGAATATGGCCAACCTCACAAAGAAATCCAAACATATGCAAACGAACAGGGGGTTGATCTCGTTGTTCTCGGTACACATGGACGGTCTGGTCTCAACCGCCATCTGCTAGGGAGCGTAGCTGAAAAAGTTATTCGGAGTGCAGAGGTGCCCGTGCTAGCGGTCCAACTTGAGACTGACGAATAAGACTATCGCTACTAGCCGTCATCGATTGGCGTAAGTTCAATCGTTCGGTCACTTAAGACCGTAACGTGATAGCCACAATAGTCGAACGTTACTTTTCCGCGTCGCTCGGTGGGGCTGGATGTTGAATTGAACACTGCATTGAGCGCGTCGGGATCGATCGTATTGTACAATGGCTCACAATCAGTTATAGTGTCGGTTCGTGCAGCGATCGCATTGCGAACCTTGACACCAAGTGAGGTAGCGGTATCGGTACAACAGGTATCGGCGGTCGCGTTTGTGGTTGTTTCAGTCATTGTGTGTTCTCTTGGAAGCCAGAGTGAATCGGAAGGATGTTTCGCTCCAATTACGTCGCTGTCGATTCGGTAGCCACTTCATCCCAGTTAATAGCGTTAATTATAAAGAAGCTCTGATCTCTGGAATAGAACTATTGATCACTATGTTTTCTCCGGAGATTGTATGCTAGATTATTAATAAAGAACTCACTAGTGATTCTGTTCGGCCAATACCAGTCTCACTTGGGCGCCAAAAGATTATGCATAGTAATAGTCAATAGGCCTATGGCACTGATAAGAGAATAATTATTTAATCTAATCTTATTACTTGAACTACTTAACTTGGTCTTAGCGGGGATAAGCAGATGAGACCGTAGAATTACAGTCGAAGCAAAAGAGCAACGGGCTCCAAACTGACAGCAACTATCACGGCTAAGCGGGTAATTAATTATTCTCGATTCAATTCTTCGAGTGCCTGGCTCCGAACTTCATCTGCGGACCCGAACGTTTCGTCGTCAACTGAACGGAGCACTTCTCCAAGAGATTTCGTACCATCGACCGATTGGACTTCGTAATCACCATACGTTGCAATCAGCTCGTCTGCCGTCACGGGGAAATCCTCGACTTCGAGAAGCGTATCAAAGTCGCCAAGTTCGCCGCCTTTTGCTCGCTCCTCATTTGACGGTCGATCATCGGACATAGATCGGTTGTAGCCTCCCCGGTCAAAATAAACTGTCGGCTGCTCAGTGCATTGGAAAGTGTTCTAGGCTGATCGTGGAATGGGAAGGTACGCCGAGCGAGTCGATGACTACAGCCGTTCACTTCCGGCGTTTGGGCTTCCTCTGGGTGAACCAGCAGAGATCAACGCTGGGCAGTAGAGAGTCAGTGGATACAGTAGTGACCCCTACTTTGCTGTCGAATATCTCCGATGGCGGCGACCGGCCAGTTCCACTGCCGCATTAAGGTTAGGCGGCAGAAAATCGGATTCATGCTGGATAGAGAGCGTATATTCAGCAGAAACTCTCTCCTCAGTACTAGTTCGAAAAAGTACTTCCCAGATCACCGGTCGGGCAGGTTTACACGAATCGACTTATAGAGGGCCGGTTCTAACCCGCTGTCCCGGTACCCTGCGGCGAGATTGACGTCTACGGCCCAGAACCGGTCCTCGTCATCTTTGACGAAGTCGATCCCGACGCCGCGAAGATCGAGTCGGGTGACGAGGCGGCGAAGACAGTAAGGAGACGTCACTACTCACACGTGCAAAGTCGTGGATGTTCGGTCGATCAGAAGAAAATGCAGATTGACCAAACAAGATTAGCGATTGATTTGCTTTTGGACGACAGCAACGAATGCCTCTCCATGGGATTTCTTCGCAGGATATTCGTCGTCTATCCCCGTGCCCTGAAGGCGGATTTTGCTCTTTCAAATTCTCGTGCTAAACTGGATACTCGAAATATCGTTGAGTCTGTAGTCTTCTGACGCCCTCCACATGAGCCCCTTCTTCACTGAAAAGACACGCTCATCGGTTACTACGAGTTTCTTGTTATGTTTTGATCGGACACGCCCCTCTCGGCAGTCAATCGCTATTAACTGTGAGAAGTGTGTTTTGAACGATGGTCACGTGGGAGGGGGGTTGTCCTAAGATAAGATCCCGTTCTTCTCCGCGTTTGCCTGTATAGAGTCAGCCACATCGTCAAACCGAGTTGTCTCCTTAAGCACTGTGATAACCTGTTCGAGCGGCACCGAAAGCTCATATTGAGAATATCGGCCTGCTCCTCGTCCATTATTGACCTTCCACCCATCGATAATAGAGTGGAGTTTGAGATCGGTAAGTCGGTCACGAAGCCGACGAAGAACGTAGGAATCGTGATCCGTCGCATTCGCACATTTCGTATAGCGTTCGTAGATGTCACGCGTCCGTGCTGGCGTATCTCCTGTTGCTTCGAGATGGGCAACGGCACATAGGGCTAAGTGGTCGTGGATAGTGAGACTCGCCATTCCCCGTTCGATAAATTCCTGCTCAACAATCTTCTCGGCCTCCGTAACATGGTCGGTTGTCACCAACTCTTTACCGTCGTCGTCAGCTATTTCGGCGGCTGTCCCGAGGTATTTGATAGCTTGTCGTGCGGAACCATTCTCCTGGGCAGCATAAGCGGCGCACAGTTCGACGACGCCATTCTCGATCACGCCATCTTTCAACGCCTTGGTGGCACGGCGTCGAAGAATGTCCTGGAGCTGGTTCGCGTCATAGGGCGGGAAATGAATTTCCGTGTCGTAGAGACTATCCTTGACCTGGGAGGAGAGGCGCTCTCGGAAATCGAAGTCATTAGAGATGCCGATGATGGAGAGTTTTACGTCGTCAGTAATATGCCCGTTCGAGTGAGCACGAGGGAGTTCATAGAGGATGCCGTCGTCCGTCCCGATATTATCAATTTCATCTAAGACGATGATCACAGTGCCACCAATGCGATTCAGTTCTTGGTAGATCTTTTTATACAACGTTCCGATATCATACCCGCGAGGGACGTTACCTCCCGGACCTTGGAGTTCACCAAGAAGGTGGGCCGCAACGTGGTAGGACTTGTCCAACCCGTTGCACGACACCCAAACACGGTTGATATTGAGATCGTCGTCTCTCTCAGCGAATTGCTTGAGTTCGTTTATCTTTACGTCGACAGCGGCTGTCTTGCCCTGGCCAGTCTTGCCGTAGATAAACATATCCTTGGGCGATTGGTCCCGGACTGCTGGCTCAAGGCGCTTGTGGATCGTGTTGAGTTCATCCGTGCGTTCAGGGAGGTCGTCGGGAATCCAATCAGTTGAGAGGACGTCATCCTGGACGAAGATACTATCAGCGTCCTCAAACGAAAGCTTCTCCCCTGGCATACTCACACATCCCACGGCGGGTAAATAAAACCCCATGTCCTAAGTTTCCCAAGTTCGACAACGTCTTAAAGAATAGGTGGTCGGGGGGGAGGGTGTCTGTCCCGAGATAATCGCCCGAAGATAGGAAGGGTGTCTAACACAACCAATTTTGGTCGTGAAGGACGATGTCCCAAATTGTCCCGAGATTGTCACAGTGGACTATGTTATTGTTATATTCTTTATGGTATAGGTAAGGTAAGGTAGCAGGAAATGACTCTATAGCCCTAATCAAACCCAATCTGCGATTTACTATCTAGTATCCATTGTGTATATATACTAACACTCTCATTGTGTCTCTGATGGTATACACTCCCGACATATTATCTTAGGACAACCCCCCTCCCCCACTGAGTAGAGAATATCGTGATACTCGTAGCCGACATCCCGAAGCGAGAGTTCTGGTTCAGTTCCGATCTCTATCTCGTCATCCGATTTCCAACTCCCCCGGCACCTAAGGAAATAGTGGAGAGGGCTGCGGAACCTGCGGAAACGGTGGTGGGCATTCAGGAACCTCACGAGAACATCAGCGTCATTTTGTTAGTATCCTCTACTAACTCACGGACTGGTATTCCTGTTCACCACATTCACAAGAGAGTCACGTCCGTGGGATGGGTGTCAATCCGAGGGTCGCGAAGTCGTCCGGGTCGTACGTCAAAATATGCTCGGCGTTTTCACGGCGGGCATGGATGCTTATCAGATGATCAGTAGATCCGCTCTTGATTGCGGCTTGCGTTTGGATCTGGATCAGGTCCCGGCAACGAACCCTTGTTACTCGTGTTATATGTTGGAGAGGGTTTTGTGTGAGAACGCCGAGAGGAGATGAAGGTCGATTTCGACTGGAAAATCAAAAGGTGGATGGAAACCTCGGCAGTTGGAAGACCACCCGTGCCAGTACTGCCAGTAATAGCTTCGTTTAAATACCACTCTCACTCCACTATTGCCAGTAAAGGAAGGAAATAGATGGTAATAGTTGGCGGTGAGAACTATTCTAGAACAAAATACAGCAAAAACCGATTGTGGTTAATGTAGTACGGGTTTGGTTTTACTCACTAAGTATTAAAACTACCGTTTGCTAGAGAGGGGGTCACCGACCCCCTCCAATTGTTACAGAGGTTTTACTGGCAATAGTGGAGTGTGTGTGGTTTATAAGTCAAGTTAATACTGGCAGTACTGGTCGCACTGGTGGGTTAGTGGTTATACTGGAACCCGTGGTTTTATGGGTAATACTCTCAATGAGTATTCACATGGGTCGATTTAATCGAGAATCGTTCATCATCCGAGACAAGGACGTTCTTCGGGATGATTATCAGCCAGAAACGCTCGAAGAAAGAGATGAGGAACTCGATGAATACGCAGCTGCTCTCCGCCCTGTCATTCAAGGCTGGCAACCGAACAACGTCTTTCTCTATGGAGTTACGGGTGTCGGGAAAACCGCCGCTACTCACGATCTTCTCAAGGAACTCCAAGCATCCTCCGAAGAATATGACGACGTCGATCTCAATGTTATCGAACTCAACTGTACCGGTTGTACGACCTCTTACCAAGTTGCAGTGAACCTGGTGAATGAGATTCGTTCACCGACCCATCCACTCACGACGGTTACGTCTCCTCGAGAGCCGATGAGCGAAACTGGATACCAGCAAAAACGCATTTTCAACGAACTCTACAACGACCTCGAATCCATTGGCGGAACGATTCTCGTTGTGCTTGACGAAATCGATAATATCGGCAGTGACGACGACATCTTGTACGAACTCCCGAGGGCCCGCTCCCAACTTGATCTTGATGTGAAGGTCGGTGTTATCGGCATCTCGAACAACTTCAAATTCCGGGATAATCTGAGTCCGAAGGTCAAGGACACACTCTGTGAAGAAGAAATTCTCTTCCCACCATATGATGCGTCTGAGCTTCGGAACATTCTCCGGCAGCGTGCTTCTCTTGCGCTTCATGATGACGTGCTTGAGTCCGATGTGATTCCACTGTGTGCAGCCTTTTCAGCACAGGATTCTGGCTCTGCTCGACAAGCACTCCGATTACTACGGAAGGCTGCTGATATCGCAGAAAATGAAGCGATAGATGAGGGTGAGACGTTGATTTCAGAAGACCACGTTCGAGAGGCTGAACATCAAATCCAGCGTCAGCAGGTTGTAGAGGGAATGCATTCATTGACTCGCCAAGGGCAGTACGTGTTATTAACGGTGTGTCAGCTGGCGGCAAAAGGTGAGACACCAGAGCGTACAAAAATAATCTACGAGCGCTATTGCGAGGTACTTCGTAGTCACGGAAGTGATCCGCTGAAACGTCGCCGAGTGCATGACCACTTATCTGATTTGAGTTTGCACGGCATCCTCCGACTTGTCGATTCCTCAGGAGGGCGCGGTAACTACAACGAGTATGAACTCGATGTGTCGCTTTCATCGGCATTAGATGCGCTCGAAAGCGAATTAGGAGAACAAAAATCGATTCGAGAAACTGCCAAGCGAAATCGTATTCTCGATTGAGCGAGGAACCGATACAACCAGTACTGCCAGTATCCTCTCCACTTCTGCCAGTATTCCTCGACCAGTGATGCCAGTTTTGCCAGTACCCTCTCCATCCTTGCCAGTAAGTTTGGAATGGTGTTGTCTTTGGAATGTTTGTGGCGGGACCACCGTTGCCAGTATTCCACAGGATACCTGTGCCCCGTGATTTTATTGGCAATACTGGTGTGTCTGACGATTATGACTGATTATTGGTACTATTGAGAGCGGCTGAAGTCGCGAACTCGAAGAAATTTTCTACGTACTAGCGATTGGCTACCACCGAAATATGTACGATAGGCATCTGTAAACCCCGTTAATTCGATTATTTTCTTTTTGATGCATAAATGTCTGACGTAGGCTTATGTATATCTATATGCTATAGCTATATGCATGTCAAATAGACCAATTACAGCGTGCGGTTATATCGATAAAGGAGGTGTGGGGAAAACAACGAGTATCGGGCATTTCGGCGTAGCACTCGCCGAAGAAGGCTATGACGTTCTCCTCATCGACCTCGCCGGAAAACAAGGCGATCTCGCAAAACTCTTCGGCATTGTTGATGAGATAGACCCGGAAGATTGGCCCAACATCTCGACCGTGTTTCAACCGGAATGGGAACGTGTCGTTGAACAACTCGGCGATGACGCGATCGACCAGCTCATTCACGAGACTGCTGAAGGTGTTGATTTGATACCCGCCCATCAAGGTCTGGATTCGCTTGACATCGAACTCGAAAGCAAATACAGTGGTCCGAACAAGTACAATCGATTGGATGAGTTCATCACAGAGTTCATCAGCGGGCGATATGATGTCGTTCTCATTGACTTGCCGGGAATGGCGAACAATATCACCTACAATGGTGTGTGGGCGGCCCAACACGTGCTCACCCCTGTTGAAGCAGGCTCTTTCGAGGCAGATCAGGCACGAGCACTTCAATACGACCTGCAAAAGCTCTCTGATGGGTACGACCGTGATGTCTCATTAGAGATGATCATTCCGAACAAGATTGACATGCGCACAAAACTTGCGCGTCGTTACCTGGAGCAATACGAAGACGAATTCGGTGATGCACTCGCCCCTGAACCAGTGCCCATGTCTCAGGACATCAGAAATGCTACTGAAAACGGACAGACAATCTTTGCACTCGAAGAGCCGTCGGGAACCGCCAAGAAGGCTATTGACGCCTATCGGTCGAACGCCCGAGCCTTAGTCGAGCGAGTATAGCATATAGATATAGAGTATGGCTATAGAAAATAGATATAGGATTTGGGTACAGGAGATTGATATAGATGAGCAATGATGAACTCGAAGAACTGAAGAAGAGTACTCAGCGTGGTAGTCGTGTTGAAGAGGGTGCTAGCAGAAACTCTCGTGATTTCGTTGATGAGCTTGTGGATGCAATCGACGAGGTTCAAAACGGCGATGCGAGTAAAACGCTTTCACTCTACGATCCAAAACTTTCAGCAGTCATGGTCGCTCTTCAACGGGATCCTGAACAGTTGTCCGAGTGGGATATGGAGGAAGTGGATCGATCGGCTATCATCCGCACCGCATTGTGGCGTGGGTTAGAACAGTTGGATGTGGATGTCGAGGCGAAAAACAAGGAAGCCATCAAACGATATGCAACCGAGAATGCAGACAATCTTCTATAGCATATAGATATAGCATATAGAAATAGAGTATGGGTATAGAATGTAGATATGGGGTATGGGTATATTGAGTCTTCAGAAGGATTGAGTTGCCACAATCATCCAGTCTTCAACCGCTAGTGCGAACCGGACAAACCGAATTTACCCAATGTGCTGTTCACTTCCACTCTGGTTTGGTGAATATTTTATCCCTAGCTTGCAAACGGACAATTGCAGTTAGCGTAACCCAGTAGACGACGTGGATCACGTTCCCAGCCCATCCACCCACGTTGTTTGCTCCCTTTGCATCATACTCAATACACCGTTGAGCGTGTATTCTGTCCCAAGGATTTAGGTTACCAGGCGTGTAGCTGATTATATCTATGATCTCGAATCGGAGGCCGCCACTCACACCACTTGCGCAGGACGCTCTCGATGCACTGGCGAGTGCCGTTCCAACCGACGGGGAACTCACCTATGAGGACGCATATGATGTCTTGGCACAGGAAGAAGATTTGCAGCAGCCTGCTGCCGAAGATATCATCGAACAACTCTACATGCGGGGCCATTTGTATGAAGTCGAAGAAAAGCTCCGGTTGACTGATTACGGATCTGAATAGCGAAGGCGTCCTCGTCAGTGAGGCCAGACTGGATTGTCCGGTTCTGGAATCTCGTCAACGAGATCTTTTTCGAACGCTGACGCCCGCCATGCAATCACATTTTCTTTGCGCTGGATGTACTTCTCGTCTGTTTTGAGCCACCGAGCGATTTCGCTGTACTCATAACCAGCACACAGGAGCAGCATCACTGCGAAATCGAACCGATCGAGATTGCTCTCGTTTGCATCCGCGTCAATACGATCGATAAACGCAGCGGACGCATCTCGCATGAACGCCATTAAAATCGCATACAGCTCCTCATCGTCGAATCCAGAGAATTCGAATCCCGCTGTTATATTGAATGATTCGGCTGTGCTTTCTTCGACATTCCATCGGATGTCTTCGATTGTAGCACGTTCGCAGTCTTCGAGCGTGGCTAGCTTTTCTGGATGTTCTCGTTTCCACGTTGTTCTGGTATCGGTAATTGCCTCACCCTGTGCATGATCGATATACTCATCACATCCTCGCTTGGCGATTATCGACTCGATGTTTTTCCCTGATATTGTGAGAAGAATGTCCGCGCATCGGTCAGTCTTTTCTAGAATTCGTGCTATCTCCCGCCGAGATCCGAGATCCCCGAGTTCTGCTCGTTGTTGGGCGTCATGGACGAGACTATTGCGTCGGTCTTTTACTTCGACTAGTTCGCTGTGACGTCCTTCTTCTAGAATCTGAATATCGGCAAGGATCTCCAATCGCTTTGCATGCCCCACGCTTTGAACAAACTCGGAAATACTGTCAAGGCGAACTTCTTCTCGGAACAATTCGTTCAGGACTGTTTCGGTCGTCAGTTCTTCGATGAGTGCAGACGCAAGCAACAGATAAGAGAAAAACGACCGTTCGAGCTGTCCGTCCAAATCGCTTCCTGCTTGAAGCTGTTCTTTAACCTCGTCTCGTTGCTCAAGATAGTATTCCAGGACGTTATCGGAATGCCCGATGAGCGCATTCTGGCGCTCGACGTACGCAACGAGTAACAGCAATTCGTTCTCAAAGGGCGTCTCTTCGCTTAGTGCCTGGCACTTTTCGAGGATATTTGTCGGGAGGCGTCGGGTGAGGTAGTCAATGTCGTCGTAAACAAGTGGCGTGTTAGTGGGACAGTTGTCGATGATCGATTGGAAGTCTGAATTGTTGGTGAGTTGCTGGAGTGCGTCTCTGACTTCATTGACATCCAATTCGCTCAAGGGAGGCGAGCGATACATCGCACCACCAACAAACACTGTTGGGCCTTCGATGTCTTCGACTCTGTAGTCACCGATTGGTCTTAGTGAAACTGTGTCCGCATCAATCGCGAGTAAGCTACCACACAGCTTAACGGCCGTGGCATTCACCATGGACTCCCGCTCTAACCAAATCTGGTGCGGTTGTGACACCGCTCGCGTTCATCATTCCGGTGTTCAAGCGCACGCCTACGGGTGCGCCTCCTTCGCCAGCAGTTTGCTTGCCAAGGAGTCTAAATCCGATATTCTTTGCCGCATTGTAGTCCGCGTGGTTCTGATACCCACACTTCAGACATTCAAAGGTGTCCTGCGACGGACGATTGTCCTCGTGAGTGAAGCCACACGACGAACAGCGACGCGATGTATTTGCTGGATTCACCTGCCGAACCGTGATACCGCGTTCTTCAGCCTTGTACTCCACGTAGAAAAACAGACGCCGGAACGCCCATGCGTGAAGCCGTTTCGCACCGGGCATTCGGTCCCGGATATCCGTCAGGTCCTCGAAGGCGATATGCGAACACCCGCGTTCTTCGGCTTCGGAAACAAGTTCGTTCGACACGCGATGCAGCAGTTGCTCGAATCGGCCCGTCTCTTTGCGACCGACCGCTTGCATGTTCTCGTGAGCGTAGCGTGAGCCACACTGTTGGAGCGACGCACGCCGCTTCTCGTATTCGCGGTGCCAGTGGTCAAGTTCAGATGCCGACCAAAACACGCCAGTCGAAGTGACGGCGATGTTTTCGATCCCGAGGTCCACGCCGAGAACCGTTCCGTTCTCGCGTAGTTCGGGGGCGTCCACGTCAACCTTTGTTCTGACGTGAAGGTAGAATTCGTCCGTGGCGTCGCGGTAGTGAAGCGTCGCGCCAGTTGTCTCGTACTCGTCGGAAAGCAGGTACTGCGAATGTGGCGTTTCGCCGGGTTCATCAGGCAATACATAGTCGGCGGTGATTCGACCGTCAACAGTCGAGAGCGACGCGTGGTCGTCGTGAAATGTCGCGCTCCGTTTGTCGTATTCAAGGAATGGTGACGAGAAGTACGGAAGACTAGCGTTCTTCCCGCGTTTCCATTTCGCCACGACGGATTTCAACGTGTCTGCTGCACGGCTTCGTGCCGCTTGAACAAGGTTTGCGTGAAGCTCCGTCTCACGACGAACGTCGTCGTAAGTGCGGCTGTTGAGTTTGCCTTTGCTCGTTTCGACGTACCCATCGTCGTTTTCAGCGTTCAAAACCACGTAGTTCGCCGCCCAGCGGAACTGTCGGATTGTTTCGTGAAGAAGGTCGGCGTCGCTTTCGGTTACCGAAAGTTTGACTTGAACAGTTCGCCGAACTTCCATACATTATATGTAGTATCAATACTTATAAATATTAATTTATACCCGGGAGTCAGCCCCGTAGTAAATGGTAGTCCTACAGTCCAGATGGTTTTCTTTCTTCCGAGCTGTGGTATCTATGAAATTTCGATATCGGCGTCACTACACACGGGTCAGATCAGATAAAACGGAGTTATTCAACCTTCTCGTCGTACTCTTCCCACAGCGAATCTAGGTCTCTCCCCGTCTCTTCAGCGATGTGGCGCAATAACTGCGCTTTGTTTTCGAATCGCTGTAGTTGACCCTTCGTCCTCATAATCGGTAATTCGGGTTCCCTGGGTAATAAGCTAGGGGGATAGCACCGATCGCGAGTAGCTGTTTTTCTAATTCACGTCTCTTTCTTTGCGAGGTGGGCGGCATGGCTGAGGTTAGTATACTATACTAACCTACTGCTGTTCGACTCGCTATTCCTCTCTGGCCGACTACTTGTGTCGGAATTTCTCGCTAGCATCACTATGTGCTCCGAGCGATTCGTGGATGAGTATGGTGTAGTCGCTCCGAACGGTTACAAGATAGTCCTCGATCGTGAATCGCACCTCAACGTCACTCTGTTTCGACGCGCTTGCTTCGATGATGTTTTCGAGTGCATCTGGGTCCACGTATTCGTACAGCGAGAGCGTGGTCTGGCCACCTGCCGGCTCTATCACATCAATGAGTGCCTCAACGACACTCGTAATGAGTTCCGAACTCGATGATTCGAGGTCAATCGTCTCGGAGGCGACCAGTGCGTATTGCGGGGGTGAGCGGGGGCCAGACTGTTCGGTCGTGGAACCAAACCAGCTCGTTGTTTGCGTCGTCATTGGTTCACTTGCCATACTTTCTGTTAGCTCTCCAGATAGTTGAGTAACCGCCGATTACTGTCATATTTTGCCACTTGCGAGAAAAAATCAACAACAATATCAAAACAATCATAAGTTAATTGATCTTCTTGAAATAATATATAATAGAAACGATCTACGTCTGACAAAGTTATTTTATATTCGATATTGTTGGTGAAAATGCGCTCTCACAAAGGCTAATACGACGCCATACTCTGACGCCATCACCGAACAATATCGCCGTGATTGGCCGTGAGAGTGCATCTTCCCTCCTTTAGCTCCTTTCCAGTACATGAGTCGAGTTGCTGTCCATGTGTTCCGTGTCGAGAACCGAGCTTTTGGAAATCCAAATCGGAACAAATAGAAGATGTTGAATTCCGTTGCGTGATTCGGATGCTGGTGCGTTGACGAAGTACTTCGGGAAAGTCGCTGGCGAAGATGAGTACAAATATCGGGGGATCGAGTGTCGCCAGCGAAGTACGCCGTCGTATATCGACGAGGCACAGAAAGCATTGATTCGAGCAGTGGATGCGTATCGTGATCCAAAGGCAGTTTGTGAGGAACTGCGGTCGTGGGTTGATCGGCTGGAGCGCGGAGCGGTCGATCCGAATGAGTTGATGATTACGAATCGGGTTTCGAAAAAGCGGGAGGACTACACGCAATCGACGCGGAGTGTGGCGGCATTAGAGCGAGCGGCGGATTTAGGGTTAGCGCGTGCGCCTGGTCAGAGCGTCTCGTATGTGGTGGTCGATGATTCGAAGCGCTCGCGAGAGCGAGTGGCGTTGTCGAGTGAGGAGTTAGACGAGTATGATACCGGATTTTATCGAGAGTTGTTGGTTCGTGCGGCGGCTAGTGTAGTATCGCCGCTTGGATGGCGTGAGAAACGTATTGAGCAGTTCCTTTCGAGTCATGACGAAGTCAGCCTCAAATCGTTTCTCTAGCGAGTACAAGTTTAGAGGAGGGATCTGTTACACGCCTGCATCTCCATAGAACCAAAAATCATGCTTATGTCGAAACTCTCAATCAGTGATGTGTTCCTGATGTCGTGCTGAATAGAGGGCGTATAGTCTGCACGGTAGCTGTCGGTTGCGCCACCACGACTCAGTCGAACTGCTAAAATCGGTCCGGTTCCCGGCGGGATGGGGCCAGTGCGAAATAGTTAGCCTGCCAATATTTTATTCCGTTTGTCACAGAAATTACTTTTTACTGTACAAAGATAATAGTATATTAATTAATAAGGATATTTTTATACATTGATTCAGTGGGTCTACTCGTTTCATGCAACGCCGGAATTACCTCAAGTTGCTGGGCAGTACAGCAGGTGCTCTTTCGATAGGCGCACAACCGACCATCGCCGCCGATTCCGCACTCGACTGTGGCGTCTGGTACGACGGGGAAATCACCGACAGCATCGATGGCGACACGTTCGACGTGAAAGTGTACTCTAACAGTACGACCTACAACGTCCGCTGTCTCGGGATAGACACCCCCGAGAAGTCGGGCAACACACGGTACGAGAAGACCGAAGAGTGGGAATTCATTGAATCCATAACTCACCTCGAAAACTGGGGCAACAAAGCTAGTCAGTTCGCCAAGGACGAACTCCCGGTTGGCACGAAGTGTCAGGTCAAGCTTGACTGCCAGTCTGAGGAAATAGACCAGTACGACCGGCTTCTGGCGAAGATACGGTACGACCGCGACGCCAACGGCACGATGGACACCGTCTGGAACGAGTTGGCCCTCAAGAAGGGGTACGCGCGGGTATATGCCGCGAGCATGAGCAACACCGACGAGTATCTGGGTCACCAGGAGAGCGCCCGCGCCAACGGCAACGGAGTCTGGGGCGGTGCCGACGGATCGGCCTCAGAGTGGCGAAACAACGACGTGGCACAGACGTTCCATCCTCACACCTCCAGTATCAAGACCACGAACGGTCAAGTTGCGGATTCGAGAGTTCCGGTCTGGACCGAACCCGAGGCCGTGCAGGAGAATACTGGAAGCGGCACCATCGATTACAGTAGCGGCAACATCCCCATAGTCGGGGTGGATGAGACCAACAACCTCGCGTACTTCGGTGGCGTCCCCATCAACGAGAGCTGGGAGTCCGACTCCGACGCGCTGGAGCACTTCGTCTTCGTAACGAACCTCATTGACTACCTGAACAACAGCACTGACCCCTCGGGTCCGGTACTGGTCGATGGCGGACACCACACCTTCAATCAGGACAACGCGATTTCAGGCGAGGACGTTGCCTACTACCAGCGGTACCTCGAAGGCGTGGGCATCGAACTCCACAGTATCAACTCCTACGGCGACTCAACTGGCTACAGTCTGTCGGAGGCGCGGGCGCTCATCGCTTCCAGCAGTCCCGACGCGTGGACCAGTTCGGAGATAAACGAAGTGAACACCTTCATCAGTAACGGCGGCGCGGTCATCCTGATGGGCTCCGGAAGCGAATCTGCCAGCGAGCGGGCCACCCTCGACGACCTCGCGGCGGGCGTTGGGACCGACCTCCGGCTCAACTACGACGACGTTCGGGACGACACCAACAACGTCGGTAACCGTAAGCTCCTCAAGACGGCGAACCTGAATACGACGGACTTCTCGCTGTGGAGCGCCTACGGCAGTAGTTCGGGCGGCGGCACCGACGAGTCGGTCATCGAGTTCGGCACCGTCAACCAGTACCCCCACTCGACCCTCAACGACGAATACGTAGACGTGACGAACACCGGGTCCGCCGATCAGGACATGACCGGCTGGACGCTTGGGAACGCCGACGGCGACACCTACTCGCTCCCCGATAACTTCACGCTGACTGCGGGCGGCACCGTCCGGGTCCACACCGGGAGCGGCACGGACACAACAACCGACGGCGACCTCTACTGGGGCGCGTCGATGTTCCAATGGGACAACGACAGCGACACGGCATCCCTCTACGACGACACCGGCACACTGGTTCGGGATGTCTCGTGGTCGCTCGAGGATGTTATCATCCCGGCCATTGACGCTGCCAACGAGTGGGTCGATTTCAAGAACGTCAGCGCCGACAGCGTGGACATGACCGGTTGGATCGTCGAGGACGAGGCTGGCAACACCTACACCTTCCCCAGTGGCTTCAACCTCGCGTCCGACAACACGGTGCGACTCCACAGCGGAAGCGGCTCCGACACGACCACCGACCTCTACTGGGGTCGCAGCTCGAGCGTCTGGAACAACGACGGTGACACCACGTACCTCTACGATGCCAACGGCAACCTCGTGCAGAAGCGAACCTACCCTGCGCCGTACAGCGTCTCCGTCACGGACATGAGCCTCGACGGTTCGACCCTCAACGATGAGTGGGTTGACGTGAAGAACGACGGGTCGAGTCTCCTCGACATGTCCGGTTTCACGCTGGAGGACTCGGCGGGCTACACGTACAGCTTTCCCGACTCGTTCACGCTGAGCACAGGTGACACGGTGCGGGTTCACACCGGGAGCGGCACCGACACGATCACCGATCTTTACTGGGGTCGCGGCTCGGGCGTCTGGAACAATGACGGCGACACTGCCTACGTCTACGACGACAACGAGGTGCTGGCCGAGAAGCAGGCCTCCAGCAACCTTGGCAGTAGTTGCGGTTCGAAGATCTGTGTCGGCCAGATTAGCGAGGACGGTTCAACCCTCAACGACGAGTGGGTCGAGTTTGACAATACGGGTAGCTCAGATCAGGATATGACCGACTGGTCGGTCGAGGACAGCGCGGGCCACCACTACGACTTCCCGAATAACTACACCCTCACCTCGGGTGGCACGGTGCGACTCCACACCGGGAGCGGCACCGACTCCAGCACCGACGGCGACCTCTACTGGAGTTCCGGGTCGGCCATCTGGAATAACTCGGGCGACACAGTCTACCTCTACGACTCCAGCGGCAACCTCCACACCGAGAAGTCCTACTGAGACGGGCGTTCTCTCTTATTTCCGGTCGACTGGATTGCTTCTTTTCATGGCGGCGCAACCGACAGACTACCGTGACTACCATGGAGTCAGATCAGGCCATGACCCAGTCGAACTACTCCAGCAGCTCGGCCTCAAAGAGTACGAAGCGAAGTGTTTCGTCACCTTGACGCGGGTGCCAGAGGTGATAGCGAAGGACATCAGCGAACATTCGTGGCTGGCGCCCCAGTTGAAGACACGGACATTCGCACCGTACGCGAACGTTAGTGAGAGCAATCGATTACACCGTTGTAATAGAGGGGGATCGCGAACGCGACCCCCTCCATTTCGCAGAAATAGACGCAGAAAAAGACGCACTCCACCGTAGCCAACCCACTAGTACCACCGTGTGTCACCGGCAGTGCGATGTGAATCTCTTGTGGTGGTGCCGCCGAAATGGGGGTTCTTCGAACCCCCGTGATTACAATGCTATAATTAGCGCCCTCCGTTCCCTCCCGTGTTGGCTTCGTGTGCTCGCATCCCCCCGGCTAAGTCGGGATGGGCGAACGTGATTTCAATGTGATGCCTGCCAAGGCCCATTGCATCGTCCATACACAGCGTTCGAGATTCTTTGTAGGTCACGCCAGGGACGCGTTCGGCCATCTCCTCCATGACGCGATACCCGTCGTTTGTGTACGCACAACTATAGCGAGCTGTCAGTTCTCGATTGACCGTTCGTTAGTATTGGCTACTAACGCAAATGGCTTTCATCTCTTAGTAGTGTAGTCCTCGAATTGGTAGACGAACAGTATTCTTGTAGAACTGTAGTTACTCGTCCTCAAGAGCTGCGTAGATGTCAGCGTGACGGCGTCCGTCGAGCTTCCCCATCTCAAGGGCAATCTTTTGGCGCTCCTCGTCGCTCTCCGCCGACTGATACCGCTCGTACAGTCGGCGGACTTCTTTATCTATTGCTTCCGAGGAATCGGTGCTAGACGCCATTTCTGTTGTGAACATATTCTCTGTGGCCCTTTATCAGTTCCGACGAGCACACGCTCTGAAGTAGATGACTGCAGTCTCGGTATCGATCGCGGCTTCGTCTGTCGCAAACCGATGTAGTAACGCACGAATTTCGTCGCCGTATTCGAATGTGTATCCGTTCAACATATAAAAGACGACTACCGTACGAAGCGCCGTTCGTTTGTTCCCATCAACGAACGGATGATCTGCAACAAGCAGTCGCATCAGATGAACTGCTTTTTCGTGGACTGACTGTGGTACCTCTCCAAAAAATCCTTCCGAGACGTACTGAAGTGCAGATTTAATTGGCTCCTCCGATCGAACTCCTGGTTCCGTGCTCTTACCCTCCTTAACGACTTGCTCGTGGAGTTCGAGGATCAGCTCGATGGAAGGATACGTGACGTCCTCGCTCACATTACTAAGTCTCTCACGCCACCCGATAATCGTTCTGATGGACAATTGGTTTCTTAGCGAAGGAGACTCTCGTACTCCATTGTTTTTCTCGCACGCACTCCTGACATCGTCCTCAGAACCACTTCACGCTGTACTGAAAGTGACTTTCTCGGGTGATTCAATCACGCAGTTCCGACCCCAGCCACGGTGGCCGGTATCAGCTTTCCCCCTCCCGCTAGCTTCTAGCCGATAGATGCCGATACAACTACCGTACTTACGAGTAGCCGTACGGCGTCTGTCCCGAACTGTGTCAATTCGGGGCGTCCAATTCCGCGGTTGTGTGGGTGTTCGTGTTAGATTCGTGTCCCTCTCGGGCGTGTTTTCGTCCCGACCACGCTACTCTCCGGCAACCTCGTCTGTGGCCGGGCTATCGTCCGCGTCGTTGTTCGTGACCTCACCGGGAAGTTCGACATCGGCTTTCAGGACGAGCCGAGTCTCTTGGTAGCTCAATCCGTCTTTGGTTCGCTGGCATTTGATTTTCTCCAAGCGTCCATTCGAGAGTTCGTGCAGCGCGTCCATCGTCTGGTTTGATCTATACTCTGAAACTGACTCTTCTGTGATTTTCAGTGATCTTTGAGTTTCCGTGGATACCCACTCGTCACACCTGTTTGCTCGCTCTTCGTACCTCCCCCTTTCTTTGGACGATTTCCGAGGTACGAAAGCCTATATCACGGCCTTAAAATTGTATATATCAACGGAGGACAGATCTCAGCGTGTAAAATCGTGTTTGCGACTACTTTCGATCCCTGGAAAAGATAAATGCACCGAGCCCAGCCCTCTTCCTGCCAAAGACGGTATCTGCCGCCAATTGACTGTTTCATGTTTCCAATGCTATATGAAAATGGTCTCCAATCGTGCATGAAAATGAACGGTGGAAAATGGCTCACACTGCTCTATTCTCCAACGAGAGCGTCTCAATCGTATTTGCAAATCAGTCGATTCGAACAGTACAAACTAGCTATCTCGGAGTAGGTACTCAATATGATAGGACGGAGGAGATCATCCTCTTACAGCAAGTTGTTTCGTGCCGAGGCGTCGAAAGACCCGGCAGGTTGGCGATGGTAGTGAGTGAACCGATACAACGGGATATCGTTTCACTGGGGATGTGGGTGTACTCGAGAACAGTCATGCGCACGTAGAGCTGACTAAGACAGTGGAAGGTGATTTGCTGAAGTTCGTCCTGTGCAGTCGTCGTGATCGGTGAGGTCGTCAGGACAAGGTGTGGTGCGTTCCGTGTTGGTGGGTTCGTCTCTCTGACGGTGCAAGTCGTTCGCGGCAAGTCGGTATCCGTAATCCGAACGCGATCGCCTGGCGAAAGATGCTGGACAAGTGAATCGGCATCACGTGGATTCAACGGCGTCGGGGCATACCCACGCACGACTGCTCACCTCCGTTAGGGTTGACAACATCTTCGACAGTCGCATACGTGCGCAACCAGGCGTACTTCCCGGAGTACACGACCAGGTATTTCGATAGACCAATTATGACAGACAGCTGTGGATGAGCAATCATCGTCCTACGGCCCTGCAGCTCCTCGACGAGCGCCCGGTCGTGAATGAGTAAATGAGGTACCTGTCGTGCACGAGCTCGTCGACCGTGTCCGGATTTGCCTCGACCCACACGTTTTCATAGAACCGTTCAAGCGCTTGCTCGCTCTCGTTCGTTATCGTCTCGGAGTACCACCGAGTCCGTCATGGTGATTTTCGCGAACGTGTTACCTCCCGGCGAACAACCGATAGGCAGCCCAACGAATCCATTTAACCAAACGGTTAAGTACTCTTCTGTTGTCCATTCAGCTGGATGGTTGAACAAATGCCGGACGATCTCGATCTCGACGCGGTCTTCCAGGCGCTGGCCATCCACCTGGAGGAAGACGAAGAATGATCAACAGCAACACCGACAACGAATCACCACAGAGAAACCTGATTGTCTCCGAGTTCTTGACTCTCGACGGAGTCATGGAGGCGCCTGAAGAGTGGTCCTTCGCGTTTTTCAGCGAGGAGCAGCAGGAGTACAAGCACGACGAACTATTCGCATCGGGCGCGTTCCTGCTGGGCCGGACAACCTACGAGACGTTCGCGACAGCCTGGCCCGACCGAACGGACGAGACAGGCTTCGCAGACCGAATGAATAGTCTACCGAAGTACGTCGTCTCAACGAATCTCGAGGAAGCCGAGTGGAACAACTCTACGATCATCGACGGTGATGTCGTCGAGGAGGTTGCCGCGCTCAAGCAGGAGGATGGAAAGGACATCCTCGTCAACGGCAGCGGCGAACTTGTGAACACATTGATGGAACACGACCTCGTCGACGAGTACCGCCTCATGGTCCACCCAGTGGTTCAGAGCAGTGGCAAGCGCCTCTTCGAGAATGCGAACGAATCGACGACGATGAATCTCGTCGACACGGAGGCGTTCAGCTCGGGCGTCGTCGTGCTCACTTACGAGCCGGCCGAGGAGGATCACCTCGGGGAGGAGGTCTGAACGATGAGGAAGATAGTCGCAACGGAGTCCGTCTCGCTAGACGGCGTTATGGAATCGCCCGAGGAGTGGTCTCCAGCCTACTCGACCCAGGAGCTGGACGAGGCGAACGCGGCGGGGATGGCGTCGTCGGACGCGTTACTGTTGGGACGAGTCACCTACGAGGAACTCGTCGCCTTCTGGCCCACTCAACCCGACGACAATCCGATTGCGAAGTTCATCAACAATGTGCCCAAGTACGTCGTCTCGACGACGCTAGAGGATGTCGAATGGAACAACTCTACGATCATCGCCGGGAACGCTGAGGAAGAGATAGACGAGCTGAAGCAACAAGACGGTGATGGTATCGGGATCGTCGGTAGCGGCACGCTTGTCCGGTCGCTGCTTGACTATGGCCTCCTCGACGAGTTCGTGCTCAATGTCCATCCCCTGGTACTCGGGGACGGGAAGCGTCTCTTCGAGGATGTCGGCGAACGGAATGCCCTGAACTTGGTCGATTCGAAGACGTTCGATTCGGGCGTCATCTCGCTCACCTACCAGCCAGCAAAAACGGATGTGGAGGAAGCCGATGAGTAAAACCGAGACGACCGAAGAGAGCACGCGTGAGCAGACGAACGGACGGAAACTCGTTGTCGAAAACAAGGTCACCCTCGATGGGGTGTTCGACAAGCAAGCGGAGTGGCAGATGCAGTTCTGGGGGGACCCCGATGAACTGGTGCGCTACTCGAAAGCCCACATCACCGAGTTCGACGCACTGCTGCTGGGACGCGTGACGTATCAGGGCCTAGCCGCCGTCTGGCCGTCCATGACGGACGGCATGGGGTACGCCGACTGGATAAACAGCATCCCCAAGCACGTCGTCTCGACGACGCTGCATACGGACGAAATGGAGTGGAACGCACGCCTGATTACGGGGAACGTCACCGACAAAGTCGCCGCGCTGAAACGACAGCCCGGTCGGGACATCCTGATGGTCGGGAGTGGCGATCTGCTGAACACGCTGATGCAGCACGACCTCGTCGACGAGTATCGGCTGATGGTCCACCCGGTGGTCCAGGGCAGCGGCAAGCGCCTCTTCGAGGGCGCAAACGAGCCGACGACGATGGACCTCGTCGACACAGAGGCGGTCGGCTTGGGTGTCTTCGTGCTCACCTACGAGCCCACGACGGAGGATGGCGAATGAGCGACGACAACCAGCTGACTGTCCGGCGGACCTTCGACGTGCCCCGCGAACGCGTGTGGCGAGCGTTCACGGACCCCGACGAGCTGGCGCAGTGGTTCGTGCGGAGGCATGGAGGCGGAAGTCCACGCGCTCGACCCCGTGTCCGGCGGCGAGATGTCGGTGAGCTGGACGGCCGAGGAGCACCAGGTGGACAACGTGGGCACCTTCGAGGAGGTCGTCGAGCACGAGCGCCTCGTCACCGTCGAGGAGACTCCCCAGGGTGTGAACCGCATCACGTACGAGTTCCACGACGCGGGCGACGGAACCGAGATCGTCCTCACCCACGAACTCCCCGACGCCCAGATGGTCGATGGGGCCTCCGAGGGCTAGGAGAGCATCCTCGACAACTTAGAGGCCGTGGTCGCCGAGGACTGACCGACACCGAGACGCACGGGGTTGATCAATCCGTCTCGTCGGCGTCGGTCCGCGTTTGTATCTGGGTGGCGAGATACCGAGCATCAGCACCGACACCGACGAGCGTGGCCGAAAGGAGCGACCGCTGGAAGGGCAAGCCGAGGAAGTACAGGCCCGGTTCATCTTCCACGACTCCTCGGTCGTGGATAGGTGAGCCGTCGTCATCACGGCTCAGCCCTGGAACCTCGATCCAGCTGAAGTCCTGGCGGAACCCCGTTGCCCAGATCACGGCGGCCACATCGAGGCGTCGCCCATTGTTGAGACGCGGCGTACCGTCCACCACCCCCTTCACCCGGGGGACCCGCTTGACGCCTGCCTGTTGGAGGTCTTCGGGCGTGAGACGAATCAGCGGATCGCCTCCATCCTTCCCGCGGGCTTTCAGCTTCCGACCGACCCACGTGTCGACAGTCAGTAGGTCGCTGAACAGCCACTCGAAGAGGCATCCGTCGAACCAGAACAACCAGCGAGGGAGGTCATCGGAATCCCATTGCGGGAGGTGGCCGGTGTTCTGCCCGGAGAGCCAAACACATCGGTCAGCGGCGAGTTCGATGGCGATTTCGGCTCCCGAGTTGCCAGCACCGACGACGAGAACGTCCCCCTTGGGCAGCTGGTCGGGGCTCTGATACTCGCTAGAGTGGAGTTGGGTGATCGACGGGGCAAGTCCCGGCGCGAACCGAGGGACGTTCGGGTGGTGATATGGCCCGGTCGCCACTACGACGTGATCCGCCGCAATGCGCTGCGTTCCGGCATCCAGCACGTATCGATCGCCGTTCCGAATCAGAGACTCGACTGTCGTATCAAGCTGTACTGGCAGGTCGAACTGGTCGGAATACGCTTCGAGGTAGTCAGCCATTTCGTCTTTTGTGGGGAAGTAGGTGTTAGCAGCAGGGAACGGCATTCCCGGCAGGCTGCTGAGCCCGGCCGGGATAAACAGTCGTAATGAATCCCAGCGGTTGCGCCAGGCGTTGCCCACACGGCTCCCAGCGTCTAGAATTACGAACGAGTGGTCGTGTTGTGCTAAGTAGTAGCCCATGGCCAAGCCAGCCTGCCCCCCACCGATCACGACCGTCTCGACGTGTTGTGTGATTCTCTTCGTCATCGGTATCCCCGTACCCTCAGCGTGGTCTCGCTATCTGTTGCGCGGCGGAGCAACACGACAACGAATCCCCCGAGTACGAGATCGAACACGACGAGCACGAAGGATGTCATCAGCGCCCTCGATGGCGCCAAATTCTTCCTTCGCTTCGCGTTCGGTCGCCAATCCCGAAGCGCATCTGCATTGTAAGCTCCGTCTTACCGTCTTCTTGCTCGTCAAAGATTACCGACACCTGGAACTGTGATTCGCCTTCTTCGCTGCTGCGATGGATGTAGACCAAGCGCTCGGGCTCCACGACCTCGTCATAGACGATCGTGTTCTGGTATTCGTCACCCTCGGGGCCGGTCATCACGAATCGCCAGACACCACCCGGCCGCACGTCCAGCTCCTCGGTGGTTGTGGTGACTCCGTCCGGCCCCCACCAGTGCTGGACTTCCTCAGATGAAGTCCACGCCGCCCACACGCGTTCGCGTGGCACGTCGAACGTTCGCCGGATGATCAGACTCGTCTCGACGGTTTCGGTCATCGTTTCAGGCCCTCACAATGTCGGCGAGCTTCTTGAGCGAGTTGGTCAGGCCGTCCTCGGCGTCCTCGGGAACCGCATCGGGGATGTTTATCTGGTGGATGGCGACTTCGGTGCGGTCGGTGACTACCTGAAAGATGTTCCTGGCGGTCATCTCGCCGCTTGATGTCGTTCGTCGTTGTCAGCGATCCAATCATCTCGACTGTCGGTACGATGACCGAGCGGAAGAAAACAACATCCCTTATACTGGAACCGTATATATTGACGTATTCGAAGAGTGCGCCGGCAGCGTCGGTCTCGAAACGGCTATGCACCTCCCGAACGGAGCAATGGTAATGAAACGTGAAGCCGTCGTCCGGATCCCCACGGCGGAGTTCTCACACCCAAGCCTCGAAGAGTTCGTCTCGCTGTGCCGTGACGCAGGCGTCAAGGAGTGGCGTCCAACAGTTTGTACTGGACCCGGCGGAATCGTGGCGATACAGGTCGAACGGCCGTTCGACGAAGAACAGCTGTCTGCCCTTGAGTATGTTGCGTGGTGGGAACGCACTAATCAGGCCACGGCCGACATCGGCTATCTCATAAAACTGAATATCCCCGACTTGACGAATGAGCTCCCCCCTCTTCACGAACTAAATGTGTCAAACGAGGAGATAACCGTAAACGGTCATGGGCTGGACATCTCGTTCGTCGGCACCCAGGAGGCACTCTCCTATGTGGTGAGTCAGTACATTGATGCGGGTATCCCGATGGATCTGCGAGCCATGACCGACTATCACGGCCCCACTGGTGTACTGGATACCCTGACCGACCGCCAGCGCGAGGTCGTTCGCACCGCCCACGAGATGGGCTATTACGAGATTCCACGGCAAGTTCCGACCGAGGAAATCGCGGCCGAACTCGATTTGGATCAATCGACGGTGTCGGAGCACCTGCAACGAGCGGAGCGCAATCTGCTGAGGCACGCATTAGGTGCCGACTGAGGATGATCACGTAGGGGGCGCCTCTCCTCACTATTCACAAATACACTACGGTACCAAGCAGAGAAGTTGGGATTATTTTGTTATGTATGGACGACCCCACCCGGATCAATTATCCACGTTACGTGAGCAAGAAGTAGGAGTGTCGTACAAGTATCGGGTGGATTGAGTGCCGTCAGTGAAGTTCGCCGTCATATATTGATGAAGCGCAAAAGAAACTCAATCGAGCAGTGAGTGAGTACCGTGATTCTGAGGTCGTTTGTGAGGAATTGCGGTCGTAGATTGGTCGGCTTGAGAGCGGCTGATCCAAGCGGGAGGACTACAGCTAATCGACGCGGCGTGTGGCGGCATTAGAGCGAGAGACTGATTGGGGTGCATCGTTTTGCATCTTCATTAGGCTGAACTCTTCTCGTTTGTGAGCTGATGTTTCATGGCACCCCAAAGTAGTCAGTGGACTTCGGCAGTCTTCCTTTGATAGTGCTTCGATGTGGTCGATTACAACGTTGTAATAGAGGGGGATCGCGAGAGCGACCCCCTCCGTTTCGCAGAAAATAACGCAGAAAAAGACGCACTCCATCGTAGCCAACACATTAGTACCACCATGTGTCACCGGCAAAGCGGTGTGAATCTCGTGTGGTGGTGCCGCCGAAGTGGGGGTTCTGCGAACCCCCGTGATTACAACACTATAATCAGCGCCCTCCGTTTCCTCCCGCGTTTGCTTCGTGGGCGCGCATCCACCCGGCGAGATCAGGATGCCCGAACGTGATCTCGATGTGATGGCCACCAACGCCCATTGTGTCGTCAACCGACAACGGTCGTGATTCTTTGTAGGTCACACCAGGAACGCGCTCGGCCATCTCCTCCATCACCCGATACCCGTCGTTCTTGTACGCACAACCGTAACGCGTCGCAACCTCTCGATAGCCCAATCGTGCGACCATCACGTCGTTCGTCTTGGCGACATTCTTCGCATGCTCAAGGACATTGAGGTATTTATCCTCGACTTGCTGACTCTCGACGCGCTTTTCGCGGAAATTCATGAGCTCAGTATTCTGTTCCGAACGCTGGACCGTCTCGAAGAGTTGCTTACCTGCATTCGAGGCTTCTGCGACGAGATTCGACGAATCGTCGTCAACACCCTCTTCGGTCTCGTAATCACGCATGAGGTTGATGAGTCGGGACACCGACGCTCGCACCGACTGTTCTTCTCTTTTGCGTCGGTGAGATCGGTGGTAGTGTGAGCACACACTACATTTATACCGAACGCTCTCCTCATAGTATGTATGAGCGGTGAAAGTGTGGATTCTGAGAGCAAAGTCTCGGGGAATCAAGCAAATATTCCCGCACGAATCCGTCGTGAACTCGATATCGACGATGGTGATAAACTTCGCTGGCAGCTCCAAAATGACGGTACGGTTCGTATTCGCGTCGTCCAGCGTCGAAGTGGTACGTTTAGTGACTTCGGCGGCTACGACGGCGATGACGAGACTGACGTAACGACTGACCACGACGCGTGGGGCGTCGACGTCAACTGAATGCCACGCACACTCATCGACACGACCGTCCTCTTCGCTGCTGCCTATCGTCGAGACAGCGCACACAACGCTGCCCTTCCGATCATACAGGGTGTAGACACAGCATCGCTTCCAGAAGCAGTTGTTCTTGATTACGTGCTTGCAGAGACGCTCAACGGACTAATCACGCACGCTGGCCACGACGCTGCAACGGACTTTCTTGACCGGCTAGAGGAGAACGCGCGCTTTCACATCGAGTTTTTGACCACCGACGCCTTCGCCACCGCGAAAGCACTCTTCCGGCAGTACGAGCGATTCTCGTTCGTTGACGCCTGCATCGTCGCCTACATGCAGACTGAAGGACTCGGCTACCTCTATGCATTCGATGACGATTTCGATGCAGCGCACGATGTCTATCGACTCGATACTGCAACAGATCCGTATCAGCCCGAGTAACAGAGTAGATTTTTCGCGGTTCCGCAGCGTCTAAGACACGGACGTGGACAGTCGGACTTTGCTACCAGTCGACTACGTCGCTCCGACCACAGACGCGGTGGCCGGTACCAGCTCTCCCCCGCCCGCTGGCTTTGAGCCGATAGACACCGATACAACTACCGTACTTACGAGTAGCCGTACGGCGTCTGTCCCGAACTGTGTCAATTCGGGACGTCCACAACCGCGTTTGTATGGGTGTTCGTGTTAGATTTGCTGCCCTCTCGAGCGTGAGTTCATCCCGACCACGCTACTCTCCGGCAACCGCGTCTGTGGCCGGACTATCGTTTGTGTCTCTGTTCGTGACCTCACCGGGAAGTTCGACATCGGCTTTCAGGACGAGACGCGTTTCCTGATAGCTCAATCTGTCTTTGGATCGTTGCTGCTTGATCTTCCTGAGCCGTGCATTTGAGAGTTCGTGCATCGCGTCCATCGTCTGACGAGCGAGTTCCTGGCTGTACTTCTTACTCACTACCGACTCTTTCAGGCGAATCCAGTCGGCGAGCTCTGACGCGTCTAAGTAGGTACGGATCTCACCGCTCCCTTTCGACCAAAGCGAATACCGACCGGCCTCATCGCGTTCACGCCATACCTTGCCAGCAAGTTCGTCGGGTTTGCGGTTGGTTACGGACGCGAGCATTTCGTCGTCATAGTGGGCCAGTCGAGATACCTCCAAAAGATGGCTCTAGTTGCGCACTCTCATTCCTAGAAAATCCGTTGTTAGTATTAGATTCTAACGACAACGAGTTTCAAGTGGAGATTCGGCTCGAACACGAAGTGCACTACGACTGGATTGCGTTCGTGCCGTTACGGTATTCGGATACTGGCGCGTTGACGAAGTACTTCGGGAAGGTTGCTGGTGAACATGAGTACAAATATCGGGGGATCGAGTGCCGCCAGTGGAGTACGCCCTCGTATATCGATGAGGCACAGAAGGAACTCATTCGAGCGGTCGATGAGTACCATGATCCGGAAGCGGTTTGTGAGGAACTGCGATCGTGGGTTGATCGGCTGGAGCGCGGAGCGGTCGATCCGAATGAGTTGGTGATTACGAATCGGGTTTCGAAAAGGCGGGAGGACTACACGAAGTCGACACGGAGTGTGGCAGCATTGGAGCGGGCGGCTGATTTGGGGTTGGGTCGATCTCCTGGCCAGAGTGTATCGTATGTTGTGGTGGACGATGCAAAGCAGTCGCGAGAGCGGGTGCGGTTGGCGAGTGAGGAACTTGGTGAGTATGATACCGAGTTTTATCGGGAGTTATTGGTTCGTGCGGCAGCGAGTGTACTGTCGCCAATGGGTTGGCGAGAATCAGATATTGAGGAGGAGTTAGGGAAGTATACCGAGTCGAGTTTGGCGTCGTTCGGTTCAATCTGATGTAACGAATAAATCCAAACATACCTACCGCTTAACCGTCCCGTGATGGATTGTATGTACAGACAGAAATCACGCTATGTCTGCATCAGTTGTCTCTGGTAAGGGATCAACACGAAACACATAGTCTGCATAGACGCCATCAAGATTCGTGGGACTTTCTTCAGCAGTATGCCTTTGACAAAGACGAGCCTCTGCCTCAACACTCCCGTGACCCGTTTCTTCTTGGTAGCGTTCTAGAACTACAAATTTCGCTGGCTCGTCGCACCCACGACGGTGACACGTCGGGGGTGAGTCCGAATTTTCTTCTCTCGCGTATCGAAATTCATCTGCTTCGTTCTGTTCGCCACGTGGTTCAGTTTCGTCCATACGTTCACGCGCCTGTTCAACTTCCCACGTTCGCTGGCGGTTTTCTTCATCACGGGCTTGCTTATTTCGGCTCTTTTTGTTGTCCGCCATATCATATCTAGGTGAACGAAAGGGATAACGCTGTGGCCGGCACTTGAAACTCTTTTCGCTAGCAACTATCGTGTTCTCATACGGAAATCGTGAGAAGGAAATTCGCCTACCGAGAGTAGACCAGCGGACGTTTTGTTACACTCCTCTGTCGTCGCTGTTTCTCCGCGTAGTATTCCCAGAGACGCAGATATGTAACAGACTCTCGGAGTTCGATGTTGGTTGGACCAGGCATTTCGTGCTGAGGGTCACCATAGAACTGTAGTTCGTTTAGTGGAGTCGATTGAACCTCATGCTGTGGTTTCCCATACCGCCAGGAATCGATTGTATCGGTCATTTGTGTTCCTCGCTGTCGGGGACAACCACTGTTGGTTCCAGTTTTAAGCAGCAGCACTCATCCGTATAGCTTAGTACGTGCTCCAGCACGATGAATTATGTTACCTCTATCTCAGCAGGATTTACCAAAACCACAAGGTCACGATTCTCCCGCTGACTGGGGAGTTCAGCTCACTTTGGCATCTTGCACGTTCGATTTCGAATGGAAGTACAATGAGCAACTCTCTGTTAGACTATTTCACCTCTTTGAGATCCTCAAACCGTCATAGAACATCCGAGCTGAATCTAGAAGATGAGATTCATTATGTTGGAAGTTTAACCATACCGCAATGCTTCGTTTGCTCCTTTCAGCCATCGGCATTATCGAATTGCTTTCACCAAACGCGCTTATCGATCGTGCCGAGCAGCTCGCCCTTGAGAATCCCGATAGCTGTGAATTGCGGTCGTGGGTTATTCCTGGTGCGCGGATCGAAGGACTCCTCATCTTAATTTCCATGTGGCGAAGCGATCGCTCGTATGCTGCATTTAAGCGCTTTCTGGGTGTCATAGGACTGCTTGCGCTGGCGTTCCCACGTGCCTATGTTGACTATGGAGCCGAGCTTGCGTACACTGATGCCAGCAACTGCCGATGGAAACCGTGGGTCTACTTCGGTACCCGGTTGGTCGGACTGGTGTATGTGATCATCGCTCTCGACGAACTACGGAACGACTAATTTCGAAATTGGAACTCGAGACGATTCCATATGAGAGTACGCAATTGCACTATCTGCTATCGGACAACTGTCACTGGGACTGGTGACCGACGGAACACCGTCTCTGCAACATTTCCAACAAATAAATGGTCGGCAAGTGTTCCGCTATGGCTCCCAAGGACAATTGTGTCAAAATCCCCAGCTTGGTTGAGAATCTGCCGTACAGGGTGGCCAGTTTTGACGATGGTGTCGAGTTCGACACCGTATTCTGCGGCGATTTCATGAGCACGATCGATGACCGGCTGTGCATACTCCTCTGCCGTCTTTTCGGGATCATCCGCCATTGCAATCGTCGTCGCTTTTCCCATGAATACCGACGGCTCACCAACCACTGTCAATACGGTAATCTCTGCGTCTGCATGAACGTCGAGCGCATATCGAAACGCTTTCGCTGCCATCTCGGAATCGTCCATTGCAACTAGGACACGTGAGACCATACTCTACCTACAGTGGGACGAAAAATAACCTCGGTGGTGGAGAAAGCGAAGTCTGGTGTTTTCTGTCGAAGGTGTCTCAATTCTCTTCTTGGAGTTGGTCAACAAGCTCATCCATTCGATCGACGAACGCTTCTGTTCGGGCACGAAACGCACTCAAATCGAGGTCAAGTGGTTCGTAGCCGTAATCGGCCTGCTCACGATAGTCCCACAATTCAGATAAAAATCGACCGTCGTCTCGGGGCGCATCCCCTTTGAGGACGACTTCTTTGCCGAAAAGAGTTGAAACGCCACGATGCGAAGTTGGATCAATCCTTTCGCGTAGAGTACTGCCTGCGCTGCGTGAAAACACGCATAGTACAGCCGATTTACGACAGCTGTATCCGAGCCTCTCCCCTCTTGGAGGATTTTTGCGTCGGTAAGGGCTGTTCGGGCCTGTTCGAGTTCTTCACCGACGTAGTCTTCCTCAGGCATACGAACGTCCTTCGGAGAGCACGTGCTTGATGAATGGATGATTCTTCCGCTCGGCGAATCGCTCTGCCGTTTGGACGTGAACAGACACAACGACGGAGTAGTCGAGCTGCACGTCATATGCGAGATCCCGAAGGTCGTCAACGATCGACTCGTTAGTGACAATCATGAAAATGTCGACATCGGAGTCCATTCCGCGGGTTTCTCCACGAACAGTACTGCCGAAGACGATGAGATCCTCAATCTGATCGCCAAACTCGTCTTGAGCAGCAGCTGCAAACGCCTCTGTTGCTTGCTCGTGAAGCGAAGGATCTGCATCAGTCATATCTCTAGGTACGTGGGCGAAACATGCTAAATGTTCGCCTATTTGCGGCCGGGGAATGCCATGATTTGTTTGGATTGACATCCTCCCCGCCCTAAAGGACGGGTCTTTCTCCTCGATTCCCGGTAACCGTTTCTACCTGGTACTCTCACTGGTTGTCAAAGCGAGCCTGAATCTTGTGCTATGTACTGGTGAAGAACTAACGGGTGGAATACGCGATACGTGAGCTTCCCGTACGGTTGACCAATGCCGACGCACCGTCATGGGACGCAGTCGTTCATCGACTTCATGCAGACGTATCTTCAGGATCATCCCACACGCTGTCGTGAGTGTGGAAACGTCGCTCGCGCCCAATCGGAGTGGCGTATGGAAAAGCGCGATGAGGACGGACTCCACTTCGTACATACTTGCCCACGGTGTGGTGCTGAGTACGACGTGTTTCTCAACCTCGATCCAGAACACGAGCGAAATCGGCGGTAGGAAGTACTACATCCGAGATGCAGCTCACATAATGAAAAACCCATAGAGTGTGAAAATGTCGGTTCTTCCTGGTATTGGCGGGCAATATATCGATCATGCCACTATCGTACGTACTCCACCTATGTGTACCGACGTTTCTCTGGGATTTCTTGGTAAAATTGACTATCTTGCAGTACAGTATGTCGTGGGAAAAGTTCGGCTGAGTGCTGTCGAAGCAGGTGTTCCCGTCGGCGGTCCCGGATTCAGAGTGGATGACGTCAACGAGAAAGCGGTGGACGGCTACCAGCTGATAAATCACGGGAGTACGACCGGCGCGCTCAAGCAAACTGTGCATGGTTGGTTCGACGCATATACGGTGTACGGCCGGTGACCGAGTAGTCCACGAACACCGTTCGACCAGTCGTCTTCCCTCTGTCGACTCGTGAAAAGATGGGGCTGTCGTGCAGACCCCACCACTATCAATGCGAGGCTGAACCTGAGTCGGAGGCCTAACTCTGGGTTTGACGGACGAATTCGTCGAGGTTCTTTTCGATGAGTGTCGCGACGCGCTCGCTGTATCTCCAGAGTGCTGCATTGAGTCGCTCTTCGGTCCCGTCGTCGAGATCGTCGCCCCCACGAAGAACGGAATCTCTGGTGATCTGGGGATGATACACACAGACCACTCCGAGTGAGGTATCCGAGCTCGAGGTTCCAGCCGTGTGGATTCCGTACTGATCGGTCCCCCAGACACCATCGCCCCCCTGTCGCTCCAGTTCGGAATCGAGCGCATCGAGGAGTTGCACCTCTTCGGGGGAGAGGATCGGATCGTCGCCTTCGAACAGTTCAGTGTACGCTTCGATCCGAGCACGTTTCGTCCACGGCTCCAACTGGGAGCGTGCCTGGAGGACAAGATGTCGTTCGTCTGGAAATTCCGCCATGCTCCTAGGACGACGGCCAGGTCAATGAACGTTCGTACGACGCCTCTGGTCGGTGGGCATAGTGACGGTGACCCTGAACTGAGCGAGAAAACTTCTGCTCGTGTTCGGAAGTATGGTCACTTTCTAGAAAACTCAATGAGAGACGAATTTTCGTTTCTTAGTCGTCGTGTGGAACGCTACTGTTCACCAATCGTCCTCCACACTGCGGACATCTGATTGTGTCCTCAGGGTCGTTGATACCGTCCCCACAGTCGCGACAGATGTACAGAGTCGGTTCAGAAGCCGATTTGCTATTCGTTGCCATACACCATAGTGGGTTCGAGAGGTGATAACACCCGGGGTCAACTGCGTCTGGGACGATACTGGCGAATCTTTGGATGATCATCGTCGCAATCCACGGCGTTGTCCGTGAGGTGATTGACCCGCCACGTTATGGACGCGGCCCGCCTACTGTATTTCATGGCGACGATTGTCTATCAAGGCGCGGATGACACTGTTTCAGAAGAAATCGACGATGAAAAACTGAACTATCGAGAGGATCACTGGCAGATTCATCACGGCGACGATGAGTACACGTACATCCCTAGAGAACGCGTCTATACGGTGAAAATGACGGATCCACACTTCGAAAACGAGTGAGGCGATTCACTCATCCAAGAAGCACTCTCTGCAACAGCCCTGCGATACACAACTGTCACAGTATCTTGTGTCATCTTTCGGGGGGGGAGCGACAGCACATGGATCAGACACGGACATCCCCAGAAGAACGCGATTCCGAGGACGGTGACGACCGACAAGAGCAACTGTAACGGCGCCCCAAGCCGCAGAAAGTCCGAGAACTGATAGCCACCGGGGCCGTAAACAAAGAGATTCGTCTGATACCCCACCAGCGTCTTGAATGCCGTCGAGGCCGCGAACGTCACGGCCAGCACGAACGCGAACGCGTTCGCACCGATCGATTGGGCGGCGCTGGCGGCCACCGGAATCATCAACACGACACTCACGTTGTTGCTGATGACGCTCGTCAACAGGCCGGTCGCAATGTAGACACCCACAGGACGCCGATCACCGGGAGGAACGTTGCCGTCGAGGCGACGGCGTCCCCGAGCAGCGCGGCCGCCCCAGTCTGTTGAAGGGCGATACCGAGTGGGATAACACCGGCGAGCAGGAAGATCACGTTCCACTCGACGGACGAGTAGAGCTCGGTCGGTTTGAGGACGCCGGTGAAGACCATCGACACCGGCGAGCGCCGAGACGACGATCGGGAGGATATTTAGCGCCGGTAGCGCGACAACACCGGCGATGATACCGACCGCGAACGGGATCTTTTCGGCCCGATAGGTCACCTCGTCGAATTCGTGGGCGACGATGAAGTCCTCGTTCTCGGCGAGTCGGTGAGACTGTCCGGTGGTGCCTGCACGAGGAGCGTGTCACCGACACGAATACGGATGTCCTCGAACCGATCTCAAATCACGTCACTGAGCGTCCGGAAAGTTAGGACGTTCGCGTCATACCGCTGGCGGAACGTCGAACTTGCAAGGGTTTCGCCGACGAGGAACGACCCCGATGGAATGACGACCTCGACGAGCACAGGTTCCTTTCCCTCGGGATGCAGGTCGTCTTCGGTTCGCGAACCGTCCGACGGTGTGAGTCCTTCCGCGTCCATGATGTACTCGAGTGTCTCTCGGTTCGTCCTAAGGCGGAGCGTGTCATTTTCGTTGATCGCCTTCCGGGCGAGGGGTTTGTCGAACCGCTTGCCGTAGCGAATCAGCCGTAACACGTCAATATCGAGGTCGTCGTCGCCGAGTGCCTCCCCGACAGTCTGGCCGATCAGTGGCGAGTTCGCCGGGACGACCACATCTGCGAAGTACTCCTGGAGAGCGTACTCCTCGACGAGGTCCTCGTCGGCTGGAATCCGTACGGGAAGGAGTCGAACGCCGATCGTCATGAGATAGAGGGCACCGACGGCGAAGACAATGACACTGAGTTTAGTGAACTCGAACATCCCGAACGCGTGCAGCCCGAGGCCGGGTGACTTTGCACCGAGTTGGGCCGCGATATCTCTCGCAAGGATGTTCGTCGACGTCCCGATGAGTGTGAGCGTCCCCCCGAGCATCGAAGCGAACGACTGCGGCATCAGCGGCTTCGAGGGAGATGTTTTCCCCTCATATGCGAGATCGGCGATGACGGGAATCAGAATCGCGACGACCGCGTGTTATTGATGAATCCCAAGACAGGCCCAGTGACGCAGACCGTCGCGGCGAGTTGCTTGCGCCGGTCAGTCCCGGCGAATACAATCATCTTCCGGCCGATCAATTGGACGAGGCTGGTTCGGTTGATCCCCGTACTCAGAATGAGTATTGCCAGCACCGTGATCGTCGCCGGGTTAGCAAACCCCGAAATTTCCTATCGTGGTGAGATCTATGTCCACGGTTCAACTACCATCAACAACACCATCACAAAGATGGCGGTGACGTCGATCGGGAATCGTTCAGTCACAAAGAGCACGAGAGCGAGGAGAATGAGGCGAAGCCGACGAATATCTCGGCCGTCACGGGCGTCGAAGCCAAGCCCTGAACGACCAGAAACGCTGAAGAGAATGTCACACCGAACGGAAGCACCTCGGAGGGAAAAGGACTGGTTTCCCCACGGACATCGGCGTCTTAATCAGTGTCCGTGTTCGCGGGGATCGGAGACTGCTGGGAGTGGTGCTCCTTACTCGTCGTCCGTCTCTCGTACTGCCTGTGCCTCTTGAATCACGAGCCGTTCGATTCGGGTGTCATCGACAGCCTCGACCTGAAGGACATGCCCGTTCTGTTGGATCTGATCGTCCACTTCAGGAACTCTGCCGAGGCGACTGAAGACCAATCCACCGATCGTCTTGACGTCGTCGGTCTCGAATGCGGCGCCGAGCCGATCATTCACCTCTTGGACTGGAATCCCTCCGTCGACGACGTACGCTCCGTCGTCTCGTTTCTCGATCGAGGGATCCTGCGTTGCTGTGTCGAATTCGTCTCGAATATCGCCCACGATCTCCTCGAGAATGTCCTCGATGGTCACGATCCCTTCGAACACCCCCCATTCGTCGATCACGACGGCTATCTGTCCACCACCATGCGTCTGAAACTCGGCGAGGATTGCGTCGATCCGTCGTGTTTCCGGGATCACAAGGACGTCCCGTGCGAGTTCACGAGCAGTGAGCGAGCCGTCGTGATCTGTCTCCGTTTCGATCGCCCGAAGGATGTCCTTCGCGTGGACGAACCCAATCGGTTTGTCACCATCCTCGTCGAGCACGATATAGCGGGTGTAGGTCCCGTTGGCAGCAACGACCCGAAGCTCCGAGAGGGTCATCGAGGCACCCACGGTTTCGACGTCCGGGCGGGGAATCATGATCTCGCGGGCGATTGTATCCCCGAGTTCGAAGACGCTCTCGATCATTTCGACCTCGTCGAGGTCGATGTGCCCCGTCTCCTCCGAGTGCGTGAGGATCATCCGTATTTCTTCTTCAGAGTGGGTTTCTTCACCTTCGGATGCTGGCGAGACACCGGCGAGGCGGGTGAAGTAGTTGGCAGTGCCGTTGAAAACGATGATACCCGGCATGAACGCGTAATAGAAGAATTTCATGAGCGGAGCAATGAGGATCGCCACCCGTTCTGCTTCTTGGATGGCGAACGTCTTCGGAGCGAGTTCGCCGAAAACGACGTGGAGGAACGTGATGAAGCCGAATCCCAACGCGAACGCGACGAGATGAATCGTTCCGGTAGGGAGGAATTGGCCGAGAATGGGTTCGATGAGCGCCGCCACAGCGGGTTCGCCGATCCACCCGAGACCAAGTGAGGAGAGCGTAATCCCAAGCTGACTGACTGCAAGATAGCCATCCAGGTTCTCGATGGCACCCTGCACTAGGGTCGCACCGGGCGTGCCTCGTTCAACGAGTGCATTCACCTGGGTTGGCCTGACTTTGACGAA
This sequence comes from Haladaptatus pallidirubidus, assembly GCF_020700235.1. GTDB lineage: Archaea > Halobacteriota > Halobacteria > Halobacteriales > Haladaptataceae > Haladaptatus > Haladaptatus pallidirubidus. The sequence continues at coordinate 68,351 of NZ_CP085304.1, forward strand.
TGCGAATTCTGCGGCCACGAACACTCCATTCATAACAACAAGGAAAAACGCGAGGAGCAATCCGCCCACGGAAATCAAATCTACCATGCTTTCTCATTGCCGTGTGGGGTCCTGTAGGGGGTGGATACTGTGCTTGGAGTTACGGGCTGACTTCGGTTCCGTTCGCCCATTTGCCACAATCCTCCGTGGTGATCAGATACGGATAGAATCATGTAACCGGCTCAACTGTCTCCTCGCCACAGTGGGGACAGTATTCGTAGTCTTCGTCCACCAGTTCTTCACAGGACACACAGACGTACTCCTCCTGCTTGCCGTCGGTGAGCGCCTGTTTCGTTTTCTCGACTTTTCGTCCAACGTCACTGAACAAGCTCATGATCTGAGATTGAATCGCAACACGAATAAGCGTTAGCTCGTTGGATGTCCCAGGTTTGCGGTAGGTGAGTGGCACCTATGAGAGAACCACTATGACGAATACTCAGTACTCCGTACCGGCCGACCCTCCAATTGAGGGTGGAATCAACCCCTTGTGAAATGTGTCCCGACCAATAAAGGAAGTATCTCCCTCTGAAGGCACCTTTAGTATTTGCCGGGTGTAGATCCAGTGGCACACCAAATGGTCTCCTTTACAATCCTCAACGAAGCTATCGCGACGTACAACGAGTATCGGAGTCCGATGGCGACTGCCGAACTGGTTAGCTATGCGGAAGACGCATTCACTGTTCGGTTTAAGGGACCGTTCTGCCGGATGTGCTGTGATTACGACTACTTTGAGGATTTGATCTATGAATTAGACGACCTCGGCGAGGATCCATCGTTGATTGACATTAATGAGATCACCTACGAGGAAAACGAGAAATTCGTCGTTGAATTTAGTATTATTTGAATCATTTGTGTGACATCCCCCCGCCGTGGACGACGGAACTTCTCGTACTGCGTTGGGATGTTTACGGTTTGCAGATGCCCATTTGTTCAACAAACGTCCTCCTTCCTGCTTCTTACGAAGATTTATAGAGAATCAAGGAGAACGCATGCGCCTTCAGGTACAGGATGAATCCGACAATACCCGTCACAGCCCACCGTTCGATGGTATTTCTGTGTTTCCGACCCATACGTTCAAGAGTCGCGCCAGTCACACACCAGGTTCTGGTGCCAACTTCGGCGTATTCGTACCTCTTGGTGGTTGGTCTTGACACTCACAAAATTGTGACACTGCCGACTCTCCTGTCCCTCGTCTCGGTCTTCTCGTGGTTGCTCGCGCCACTGTTCGGCGCACTTTCACGATTTCCCAGCATGGACGTGTGACAGTCGTCTGGGTACTCACTGAACCGACCGTTCGAGAACGTGTGAGTACGGTGGCGATCGTGCTTCAATCACAGAACGTCCGCTATTCCTCGTTACACTCGGAAAATGCTCCGTCAGGGTGTTCACTTACACCATTTGGCGGGATGAATCTTGTCCCCCAAAGATGATTCGATTACGAAGATCTGATTACGCTGTCGTAATCTCCTCCAGACGACCAGTGTAATCAGCTAAACTGCTTCTTTCCTTCTCTTCAGGTCGCGAAGAGAAGAAGAAGCAATTACACTCACCAGTAGTCAACCGTTCATTCCGCCCTCAGAGGGGGTGCAACTTGCACCCCCTCCTCATCTCTTGGGGATCGTCGATTACGGTCGGTGGCTCGGTGGTGATTACGACACCGTAATCTCCTCCGTGATGCTCTCGTCTTCGTCGGACGTGATCGGTGCTGCCGACGAAAGAACATCGAACTCCTCGTCAACATCTTCCGCCACTGCGTCCGTGTCTACTCGATTGTCACTGCCATCGTCGCTTCTCTGGTTGTTGGCATCCGTGTTCTCGTCTCCCGTACTGATGTGCTCCATCTGTGCTGCAAAGAACGCCTGCCACTCATCCTCGTCAGCCACGAGCACGTTTTTCTCGTTGCGGTGTTTCAGCGTGACAAGATTGCTGTCGTCCTCTGGATCAGGCGTCTCACTCTGACTCGTTCCTCGTGCGACGAACTCCATGACACGGCGCACCGTGTTTGGGTTAGTGTCAAGGTCGTGCTCATCGAGTATTTGCTTGACGAGCCATGATGGGAGTCGCATCTTGCCGTGACCTCGTCGTGCGCGCTCGTGGAATGCTGCCCAGACGAAGGTTGCACGCTCCTTGTTCTTCGAGAGCTCGTGATTTCCAGTCTTCCGAGCGGCTGTATCACGTTGAATCTGCAGTTGGTTCCCAGTTCCGTCAAGATCGAGAACGTCGCTCACGTCGACTTCACCGCGTTCGAGATCTCTGATGCGTTGGTCATGGTCGTCCAGTCGTCCACCGTGTCGTTCGACGGCTTTGCCGAGTGGGTATGGACCGACCCAGAGATTCTCCGCTTTCTTCGCGTCTCCACGCCACTCGATGGTTGCCTGTGCTTCGAGTTCCTCAATTCGTTCGTCTTTCTTGGCGACTTCCTGTTCAAGGTCGTCGATACGATCGGTGAGCGACTGGATGTGCTTGGCGAGGTCGCTGACCGATATATTGCTCTCATCGGGACTACTGGAAGCTCCGGAAGTGGTGGTGTTACTCATTGGCAGGCACCTCCAATTTAGCTTCAGTGGCGTCTGCTGGCGTCGAGAGCCGGGGGAAATGTGCGATTGTAGTGAGCGAACCGATACAGCGGGTAGTCGTGTCAATAGCGGTGTGGGTATACTCGAGAACAGTCATCGGCGAAGTGGATTGCCTAGCGGTGCAGTGGTAGACGGCTTGTTGCGTTTCGTTCTGTGCAGTCGTGGTGAGTGGCGGTGCTGTCAGCACCAGCTGTGGTGCGCGACTCGTCACAGGGTGTGTCTCTCTTACCGTCAGAATCGTCCGTGGCAAGTCGGTCGTCGTGATGCGAACGCGATCACCGGGCGAGAGGCGTTGAACGAGTGTGTCGGCAGTGCGTGGATTCAGTGGCTTGGGAATGATCGAATGCTCGTCGGTACTCACGCCTGCTCACCTCCCGTCGGGTTGGTGATGCACTCGATACGCGCACCCGTCCGGAGCCAGGTGTAGCGACCGTTTGGCGAGAGATCGTAGTGTTCGAGTGTGGCTTCGGTGTGCTCGATTTTGTCGTAGTAGGCGAACAGCAGACGATACAGATCGTGGGTTGGGGTCGCAACGTACAGGACGTGCTCACCGGGTTCGGGGCCACGGCACGTGAGTTCGGGTTCCGAATGGTCACACTGGTAGACAACGCCCGTGAACGTGCGCTTCTCGGTGTGGATCTGGATCGGATCCGTACACTCGAGTCCGAGAACCGTCTGCTGGTCTGTCATTGATCGACCTCCCGTTTTTCGCGAAGGCGCTGACAGCTCTGGCAGGGTGCGTATTGGTCGTCTTGTGCCTCTTTACGAGTGCAATAGGCAAGTGGGTTGTCGGTCTGCAGCGTACAGTGTGGGTCGTCGTCTGCGTCGAGTTCGTGATAGGCAAAGGCGTCGCCTACAAATTGATCGACGATAGCGACCGTCTCATCGGCAGGATAGGAGTCGGCAGCGATGCGCTGGTCGCGTTCGGCGTCGGTGAGATTGCTTGTGAACCGGCTGTTACAGTAATGGGAGTCGGTGATCTGCACCGCGTAGGTTCCACAGTCCGGACAGCGTTCGAATGTGTTTTCGATTTCCTCGGGGGTGATCGAGGTGGACGTGCGGGTCATCGCCCATCACCACCGATCGCTGTCGCTCTCTGGGAAGGGCGTTCTGTGGGAGACATCTACGCGTGCACCTCAGTTGTGGTGGTGTGGGTGGTAGCGTCGATGTCGTAGCACCGCTTGAGGATGTGCTGGTAGTGCCTGCGGGTTTCTGCGTGGGTTTCGCCCGGTGGTGTTGAGGGGAGGTTTGGATTGCCCGTTTTGGTGGTGGCGACCGAGCGATAGGTGTCGGTGTCCTCGGGAATCTGGAAGCCCTCTTCGCCGTAGTCGATCGGGCAGCGTCGTTCGAAAAATCGCTGGCAGTCCGGCGTGGCGTAGATGCAGTACAGGTAGGGCGCTTGTTCGGTGGTCTTGGTTCGGGTTTCAAAGCCCACGCGGAGTTCGACGAGATACGCACGGGTGATTGGCTCGTCAGTAGAGGGCGTGGGTTGGTCGGGGTCTTGAGTGGCGGTTTCAGGAGTGGGTTCGAGGCGCTTGACGGGGTGGAAAACTGTTGTGCCGAATTGGGCCTCGAGGGAGAGGAGTCCGCCGTTGGGTTTCTCGTCGAAGGACGCCATTAGTCGTGTCCTCCGAGAATGGGTGGTTGGTAGTCGATGCGTTTTTCTACGGCAGGGGTATTGCTAGTCATGCTTCTGTGGAGTGCAGAAGCGCGGTCGGTGTCTTCAGCACCGGCCTTTTGCGAAGGCATCCCGCGCTTCTAATTCAGTCTACACTACCCCCAGTATTAAAACTTTGCATAGCAAAGTTGCGTGGCAAATATATATAGCAAACCGACTCGTATTTTGCGATAGAACATCGTTATGCAAATCACACAGATGGTTAATCAGGACTATAGGCCATCAGATGGGGAAGAACAGATTCTCGAGCTCTTTAAAGAAGGCCGTGACACAGGCGAGCCCTGGGGACGAGCTACCCCGCTGTATCTCCGTGAACAAACTGGTCATGATAAGGGGACGGTGGAGTACTACCTTCGGCAATTGACCACTGCTGGATGGCTCACTAAGCTCGCTAGCGGATTATATGAATTCAATGCTGATCCACGAGAATCTCCTAGAAAATAACTGTAAGAATAGAATATCCATAGATGGATGTAGAATTAACAAAAATTTGTCAAATTCAGTAGAGGAAGCGTCGAACGTCGGTGAAGAGCTATACAACTGTATCGAGCGGTAGAAGGAAAACTCCGGACTGCTGAACTTCAAGATAAAGCGTCCCGAGTCGGCCACGGTCCAAGAGAAGTATTTGAACATCCTCGGTCGAGTGGAGGAGAAAGCATGGGAGTCGGGTGGGGAATCGTTTATCTGAACTACCGCGAGGTAGCGACGCATTATGGCTGTGCGTACAATGCGGACGGATATCGCGTGATAGAGGAGATGGACGGACAAGTGCCGAGCGTTCACTACGTCGATGGCTACCTCGCCAACCCGGAGATTGACCCGATAACGAAGATCTAGGAGAAAAGCATCCGCGTCGAGTGGAACCATTCCGACCTCCGCGGTTGGGCACTTGCCCACTGGGAAGGATAGACTAGGATACCAGGATACGGGAGATTCTGGCGGCCCCCTTATGAGCGGCAACATACTAACCACTGGTCACAACATTCACGCTAGTCACCTCTGTAAATATCACTCGATTACTGCTAAGTGCGGTTGTTTCTGCAAGATATCCAATGACTTAGCTACATTTATTGAATTATTATATGTGTATAATAAAGATGATGCCACAATACCATTGAGACAATGTCGGTAGGAAATGTACAATGATGGTTGTTCAATCGACGTTAAAACTCGAAATTCGAACGGGGTTTCTAATAGGGATGAAGAGTGCGAGGACAAAGTAAAAATAAAAAGGACAACATTCAAGACTGGAAGTGTTCTAACAGGTGAATTAGAAAGGAATTGTACTCGTCAGCTATATTCAAATATGGATATTAAAAGATGGATCGCGAATGGGCTATTTGTTTTTATAGTGATAACTATTCTTGTCTATATCTGGGCTGCTAATCCCGCTGCCAAATATACGGTCGTGCTAATTATCGCAGGAGTTGTATGCACAATTTTGCTAGTTGACAGAGAGAAGGTAAAACTCGACCTGCCGGGAGACACCGGTATTGAAATCATAGATAACATTCGAGGTAAAGAAACCAAATCTGCTTTCCAGCAAATCAAAGAAATTGCTGAAGAAGAATCTATTCGGACTGCGCGACTATTGGAAGCTGTTCGTACTAGAAATAACTCATATAGAGATATAGATGAGCTTGCAAACATCATAGAGCAAGGTATAAAAGTAGAAGATACAGATCCTTTTACCTGGTTGCTGTCTGAGGTTAGAAATGATTTGTATGTAAAGGATTACAAGGATGAATTTCCAGATTCAAGGATGAAAGTCGTTCAATTTGAAGGGGACGTCATTCATGTAAAATCTGAAAATCGAGTCCAATATTTAAATGAAGGAATGAAGTTTTCTGTACAATTGAAACAACGTTCTGCTTCTGGAGAATCATTAGAGAAGGTGGATCACCCAATTGGAGTTGCTGAGATTGAACTTGTGTCTCACAGAACTACAAAGATGAGAATGGTCAGCTGGGTGTCTCCTCTTGATGATCCACAAGTACAAGAAGTCCGTTCAAACAATCTAAAAGGGAAAGAAATTTTCGCGGACATAGTAATTAGAGACGAAGTAGAAAATGCTAACCGGAGTCAGATAGAGGAAACAAAGAAGGAACTTGAGGAGTTAGTCTACAACAATGACTACTGAGGATACGATCGAAGGAAAGGTAGTGAAGATAATCAGCAGTAAAGAAATTGTAATCAATAAAGGAGAAGATGATGGAATAGAGGAAGATATGGAATTCATTGTGTTTGAGATTGGTGATGTAATTGAAGATCCAGATACAGGTGAGGCTTTAGGAAATGTCGAACATGTGAAAGCACGAGTAAAGCCAAAGCACATCCAAAACGAAATAACAATTATGCGATCAGCAGAAATCACTACGAAGAAAACAGGGATTTACGGTATCACCAATGCGGGAGAAACAAAAAAAGTAACAAAGAGCATAGCAGATCGACCTGAAGACGAAGTTGATGATAAAGTGAAAGAAGGTGATCTTGTGAGACAAAAATTGTGATCAATCCATCTGTTGTTTCACTAAACATTTTATTAATTGGTATTATTATATGAGAGTTCCATATGTGTCATAGAAAAACTGGGATTGGAAATATTGATGACAGCACGTACTCAGTATCGCCGCTAGTTCTTCAGTCATATCGGGATGGTCAGCAGCTCGCTCGAGGTAATGCATCATTCGTCGGGTAAATTACGCACTCGCGTCAAGATCTTTGCTCCTCGCCGATTCTCCGAGTAATTAACCGGCCTGATCGTAAAGATCCTTCTGGTACTCGTACTTTCCATCCTCATACAACTCCTCGAGCCGTCGATGCGCGGACGGCCGCTCAATGCTGGAATGTGCATGCTGGGCCGTTAATAAGCAACCCTATTATTGTGATTCTATTGCTAGCTCCGGCTCACCCTTCTCCATAGCACTATTATTTCAACAAAGCTTATGGCTAACCTGAACTATAAGACATACTCAATGAGCAGCGATCCGGAAAACAATATCCGTTCGTACCTTCTCCGAAAGCTTCCAATCTATCCTCTGTCAAGCAGACAAAATCGGGTGTATGATGCATGGCTAGAACCCAGTGCCATCGCCCAATTCATCAGTCTAAAACAGTGCTCTCAATTCTATAAATACGAATTTGATGACGAGATCGAGCGAGAAGCTCGGAAAGAGAAAGATTACAAAGAAGCGTTTGAACCCCTTAGTACCCTTCTCGGAAAAGATGGTCGTGATTTTGAAGACGAGATTCTCGAAGCGGTGGCACGAGGCACGCATACTGGAGAAATAAAGAAACCAGATGAAGACGACGGATGGGAAGGAAACCAGAAACTCCTCGTAAACACTCTCTGCGACGTTGCAAAACACAACCCTGGTAGTTCGCCAGAGGTGATTACCCAGCTCCGTCTTGCGGGTGTTATCGGTGTTTGGGGGATCTCTGGAGATGCAGATTTAGTCTACCTCTGGCATGAAAAGGACCACATCCGAATCCGTGTCATCGACATAAAAGCTGCACATGAAGAAAAAACATACCAGCAGGCACAGGTAGCCATTTATACTCTCCTATTACGCCAATTCTTGAATGAAATCGGTCTCGGAGACTGTGGAATCTCCGTCGAAATTGAAGGCGGGGTTATTCACCGAGACGAAGATATCACGCAAGTTCTCGATTTCGGCCCAAGCGACATACCGCTTGATGATGGTACAAGTGAATTCCAGTATCATACCGAAGACGGAGATGTCGTGCTGGAAACGTACCTGAGTACTGGAACTTCTGATGAACTTCCCGAATTTGATCTGGATGCCCGCGAAACCGATATTGAACGCCTTCTTTCCGAAGGTGGGCGATTCGATCTGCTTGAACAAACTGATGAGCAAGATATTCAGTACCAACTCGAGTCGAAATGTTCTGGCTGTGCATATCGTGAGGCGTGTTATACGAACGCGATTGAAAATGTGAGCACATCAATGCTCGGTATCAGTCCGGGCGAACAGGCACTTCTCGAAGAACACGACATTGAAACTCTCGATGATTTAGCGCGACTTGCGTATGTCCCGGATAATCCAAGACCGATTGACTACGATGGAATGGATTTCCGACGTAACGATACCGTCAATTCACTAAAGGCAATCCCCGGCATCGGGACTCGTCTTCCACGACTCGTTCAACACGCACAAACGATGCTTGGGAAACTCCGACCTGGGAGCTCATCTTCGTATTCATCTCGTGGCTTACCATGGATATACGGCAGTGGTAAAGGATCACTTCCAGCAGATAATCCCCCATTCGAGGCTGATCTAGCGGTTCCTCAACAGAAGCTCATCCGGTGCTATCTACATGTGCAACACGATCACCGACACGACCGCATTTCGATGGTGAGTGGCTACGTGACCGCAACCGCATATTCTGGAAACGGAAACGACCCAATCACCTTCTCGACTCTCATATCGACCAATGAAACAGAGGCTGATGTCTTAGAGCAGTCACTAGCTGATTTGTTCAACGCAATTCGGACAGTTGCAACAGACATTGACTGCGAACACGCTGCATATCCACATCTATACCTCTATACTGCCCAAGAAAAGGACGCTCTCTTGGATTCGTTAGAACGGTGCTCGGATGTGAACGGTGCGAGCGCAATGCGGGATCTGCTGGGTCTCTCTGGTAGTGTTGATCAGCATGAGACCGACCAATCTATGTTGTCGATTGTCCAAAATGAGCTCCATGAGCGAGTAGCATTCCCTACTCCGAATACGGGATTAATTCCGGCGTATCACGAATACTATCCGAAAGAGGACGACCTCCCGTACAGTGACTCTGGCTGGGAATACACTCGAAGCGATGGTGTAACAGTCAACCTCAAGGAAGTCTTTTGGCACAAAATCTTCGACTATCGAGTTCCATATCAGGACGACGGTGATCAGTTTGAGCTCGTTCCTGGTGGGGATATTGAGTCAAACAAGTATTATCCGTCACGAGTCCGGCAAGCCCAGATACCACTCGAATACGTGTGGGTTGCAAGTGGTCGAATCGACAACGAATGGATCCGAGAAGCGAAGGACGAGTTCGATTCTGTCCAACAGATGGACTCCTTCATGTACTTCGATCAAAACGGACGCACATACGAGATCACGAACGAGGATGTCGAAATGCTCGGGCAAAAATTCGCTCATGCAGTTGCCCATATCGAACGGTGTTTCCAATACAGGGATCTTGACGCGGAAAAATCTCCAATCTCGACGCACGATCTACCGACATTTTCATCGGGTGAATCATCGATTGGGCGAGCCTGCCGTGAGTTCCTGGATATGGAGTTCGCTGCACAAAAACAGGAAACACATCAGCACTACTCCCTTCCGCTCACTCAACGCATTCAGTGCGGAGATACCATTCCTATGGTCGTAAAGAGTATCGAAGAGAGAGGGAACGGCATTCGTGTTGACGGTATCCTCGCATACGATGGTCTATTCAAAGAACGTGGTGAGCAAGTCGCAAATGCATGCCGTAAGAAAGGCAGTGACGGTGCAACTGGCGGTAGTTGGATGGTCGCAACACCTCTTGATTCGAGAGGAAGACCGAAAGGTTCTGACAAGCCAGAGTATATCGAACGGGGTGTTCCAGTAACAATCGACAGTTTGGATATCCCGAATCGCCAAATTTCTCTGTCACTTATTCACCGACATAGTACGGATCGGGAGTATGTGCGCTGGCATCGGTATTGGACGACCGATCCGGAAAAAGAAGACGACAGCAGATTACTACTCGAAGAGAATACCGTCCTCGCTCTTGATCCACAACTCGATGATGGGAACTCTCAGAAATCACTTGATATGCTCGAATACGCCGATTGTAATCCACTCGTTCAATCTCTCGAGCAGATCATGGACGGAAGTGAACGACATCCCACGACGGATGCATTCGATGCAGAGTCGGTGTCTGAGTTCCATCAATGGTTAGATTCGAACTACTTTCCCCCACCAAACGAGAAGCAAGCAGACTTCCTGAAAGAAGTAAATGGCAAGTTCAGCCTTTTGCAAGGCCCGCCAGGGACTGGGAAAACGTCAGGAGCGCTTGCAACGACACTTCTTAGCCGCGTATACTCGTATGAAAAGCAGAATAAATCGTTTGCTGGGGTTGTCTCTGGTGCTTCCAACAAAGCCGTCGATGAAACGCTTGAAGATACTGCAAACTGCTTGGCCGAATTCTGTGCCGATGATAGCACCTCTGCACTTTCTGACTTCCAGTTAATCCGCCTCACAACTGAAGAACCGGATGATCCGCTTCCGAACGTCGAATATCTAGATTACTACAATGATGATGAGGCGATGGTTCGGCTCATGAACCGTGTCTCTCCCAATGAACATCTCTCCATGTATAGTGACGAGAACAATCCGCATACGCTCATCTTCACCACTCCTGGCCGTTTCTACAATATGATGAAAATCCTCAGCAAGAGCATGGGTCTGGAGGATCCAGAGGGAGCGTTGGAAAAGCGAACTCAACTCTTTGATTTGCTTGCTGTCGACGAAGGGTCGATGATGCAACTTCCCCAGTTCTTGCTTGTTGGGGCGTTTCTGGAAGATCATGCGCAAGTACTGGTCGCAGGTGACCAGCGTCAAATGCCACCTGTGCTCAAACACGACTGGGAAGATGAGCGCCGACGGACTGTCACAGAACTATCCCCACATCTTTCGACACTCGACTACTTCCGTCTCCTTCGTGGTGACGAGATTGAGAACATCGAAATGGATCAGATTGCTCACCAACCTTCGGCCGAGATCCCGCTCACACCGCTCGAAGTCACTTATCGATGTCACGAAGTAGTCGCCGACTTCTTGAATCGGAACCTGTACGAACAAGATGGCATCACGTATCGAGCAGTGCCACAAGAATCGTACTGTATCGATGATCCATCACCCACCACGGATGGAATCAGGGCCGCTCTTGACGTTGATGCGCCGCTTGTGCTCATCTTACATAGTGAAGATGATAGTCGTCAGTCGAACTCGACTGAGGCAGCGATCGCTTCTGCGCTCGTCTACGATTTATCACTCAATAATGAGAACGCAGGCGTGGTTACGCCGCACAACGCTCAACGTGGTTTCCTGCGCTCTCACGTTAATGATATTGAAGTAGATACCGTCGAACGGTACCAGGGCGGTCAGCGTGACACGATTATGGTTTCTGCAACCGCAAGTGATCCCGACTTCTTAGAATCGGAGAGCGATTTCATCTTGAATCCGAACCGGTTGAATGTCGCCATGTCGCGGATGAAAAAGAAGCTCATCGTCATGGCGAGCAAGCGAGTGTTCGAAATGATGCCTGGGGATGTTCGGGAGTATGAGCGAGCGCTCCTCTGGAAAGGACTCTACCGTGATTTGGATGTTCTCGATCGTGATCCTGCGTGGGAGGGCTCTATTGATGAGTTTTTAGGCAACTCTTCCCCCAAATTCTGGTTTGATAAAGAGACAGATATTGAAGTGTACAGGCTACAAGCCAGGGAATGATGACTACTCTCTGTCTCATTCCCTGTATAAAATCTCCGGAACTACCGAACCACCAGTATCGATTGGCTGCAATCTCGAAGGTATCATTCGATGAATAAGGGTGTGTTTTCCAAAAACCATTGATGTCAAAATCCCTCCTTCTATACCTCCTATATGATACCTAAAATATTACCAATAGAAATACAGTAGTTGGCTGAAATAAATACGGTATGGCTAAGTATGCTACTATTGCAGATTTGGATGAAGACTTAAAAAGAGGATTAGAACTTTCGCTGGTGCCAGATGAACGCTTCCTAGGGGGAACAACTTGCACCGATGCATTTCGTTCAAGTCGTCAGATACGATTAATTCTCACTAACTGGCGTCTCTTTGAATTTGATCCTAAACAGCAACAACCCAAAACGATCATCAACCGGGATGAAATCACTGACGTAGACTATAACACCGGGTTTATAACTAAGAAATTAACAATCTACGGGTCTGGCGGATTTTCAAAAGAATGGGATTTAAATCATACTGGTGCGGATGAATTTGTTGAGGCAATTCGTAGCCAGTCTCAGTATTCCGTATACAATAATTCGAACAGCGCTTCGCAAGATGATTTGGGGAATTTCGAAATATCGATCAATTCTTCATCGATATCTGGTCCCTCTTCTAGGAAGAACATGAGGACGAATCGAACCACTACATCATCTGCTCAACGCTCAGTGTTCGATTTGTCACAGTCTGAACTCACGTCTCGACTGCAAGGAATGGATAACTACGACTTTGAACATTTTGTTGCAGGTTTGTGGGAGAGAATGGAATGGAGTGCACAAGTATCACAGCAGTCCAACGACGCAGGGATCGATGTTATTGCAGAAAAGAAAACTCCATATCCACAAAAGGCAGTGATCCAGGCCAAACGATATTCTGACAGCACTACTGTGGGTGGTCCGAAGATCCAGCAATATGCAAGTCTAAAACAACAAGTGCCCGGTGCTGACTCTACAATCGTTGTCACGACCAGTTCTTTTACCAATTCTGCAGAAGAGCGGGCTAAACAGCTGAATGTGAAAACGGTCGATGGCCAAGGGCTTGCAGCGATGGTCGATGAACTTGATGCTCGTGACTTAGTTTCAGAGTACCTTGACATCCCGATGGAAGTTCACACCGATTCCGAGCCATCGAATCGAGAAGCTGCGATGGCCTTTGAAGAAACGTCGGATCATGAATCCGGTGATCACCTTTCACAAACCAATCGAGACGAATTCGGTGGGACTACTGCCAATCTATCGTCAGAGAGTAACCAGTTTTCACGTGAATATGAATATGATGAAAGAACGGAATCTACCAACGATCAATATAGCGGAGGTATTGAACTGACCAATGATTCTAAGATTGGTGAACACGATGCAGAAGAAGCTGGAAACTGGCACTATGGTATCATTGGCATTTCCTTAATTCTCATTGGGGCCATTGCAGGGAACGCTAGTGCATTATCTGGTTTCCTACTCCTTTTGCTTCCAATAGTAATGTATGTGGATATTCGCAAAGTAAGGAATGTCTCTGGTTGGGAGCCACGAGCATGGCTCTATGTGGTCTTTGCATTTTTCCTTTTCTTCATTTCTGTTCCTGTTTATATTTATTTCAGAAATAAGTCAGTAGGCCTCTAATTACGGAACCTATCCCTCTATCAACAAACCACTATTCGCTCCAAATCCATATCACATGACACGCTCCACCTTCGTCTTGCAAATCCTCTCATCTCCTTATTTGGTATAGATGTCCTCTCAACCACTTGCTTTTCTAACCTTGGTACTGAGGTTAGCATATAATACTAACCATAGCAACCCAAATTCTGAATAAACGTGTCAGCTAAATATTTCTAGGATTACAACTCCACGTTAGAAAACAGTAAATGAAAGTTTATTACTCATACAATCGGCCGGCTACCGCGCCAATCTCGCCAGAATGAGCGAGCAGTGACGAAGACGACGTACAACGACAGGAGGGCAACGGCAATGACAGGAATACCAACGAGCACGAGTCCTACATCACCCATTCCCTCAGCAACGTAGGTACCCATCTGTGCAAGTCGGAATGCAATGAGCCCTCCAAGTAGTGCGACGATTCGAATGACTACTGATTGGTTATCGATCCACCTTCCAAGCATACTGATTCGATTTTGAATCATGAATACACATCCTTAAATCTATAATATAAACTAGATGATCAATTTAAAGATAGTATTTGTACTATTGAGGCAACAAACTCTAACCTTAACACGATCTTTTTTATCAATTCTGTTCTGCTATGTAATGTGTTATCTTTTAACCCATCCATAATTATATACTTACAGAACGTATCTAAATCTGGTAACCAATCCTATGAATTATCGCACCTACTCCAGAAGCATCCCTCTCATTCTCGTTGCACTGATGGTCGTCTTTGCTGGCTGTGCTGGCGACATAACCATTGATACCGAAACTACGACGGCTGCACCCACGACTACTACAGAGACACGAACCACCACAACACAAGACTCAACGCCAACCACAACAACTACTGCTGATTCCACTGTGACAACGAGTACTGAATCAACGTCTACTACAGCTAATGACGGCCCATGGCAGACAACAGAGGAAGAATCAACTACCATGGCTGACGAATCCCAGCAAACAACGACGACTCATGGGCTACAGTCGACCACCACGACAGCGGCTGAAGAGGATAAGACCACTGAAGACAGTGAGGAAACGTCTACTAAGGCCCCTGAACCAGACGGATCAACCACAAAAGCCCTAACACCAGAACCGACAACTGAACCCACATCGACGTCAGAATCGACTTCAACGCCAACCCCTGAAACAACGTCTGAACCGACGCCGACGTCAACTCCAGAAGAAACAACGACTTCGACTCCCGAGAAGAGCGAAGATGACTATCGGGATGAGTTCCTCGCCGAAATCGAATCGAATGGTATCACCGTCGTTCGCTATTCCCATCATACTGGGAGCTCCTTTGTGACTTATGACACGCAGTATTTGAGGGACGCAAATGCTCAACACGAGGAGATGGATGTTATCATCAAGGCATTTGCTGCGGGAGTAGGAGAGGGCTGGCAGACAAACCGTCTTGGTGCAACCATCCAAGAAGGATACGGTGAGCCGTTGGCCTACTACCATATTGAACGGGCATGGGTTGAGCAGTATAACCAGGGAGAGATCAGCTACGACGAACTAAAGGAGAACGTTGACGAGACAGCCGACTGGTTGTATAATGCACCATCAGAATCGACGACTGAATCGGATCCCACTACCACGCCAGAAGATAGCGATAACACCACACAATGAGTGCCTGTCGTGTGTTCGATACACGATGAAAACTGCCTAGCGATTCCAAGATCTTTTGGCGTATCTCCCACAGTAGGAAATAGACGAACACAATAACCAATGCAGACAAGTATCTGCGACTCACCGAGCGCTCACAGCGGGAAACTCGGCCTCATGAATCACTCGAAGAATATCGTCATCAGTGATCCCAATTACTGGTCCTTTTTCAACTATTCTACCACTGGTCTTTTGTAGTATTATCCCCTCTGGGCGCTTGTATGGCCGATTTGATTGTCAAAGCGGCAGTGAAAGACCAGCTTGAAGACCAGAATGTGGCGAGTGACTTCTATGATGCACTCGATGACGAAGTCGCTTCAGTCCTCGAAAACGCCGCCCGTCGGGCTGAAGAAAACGATCGCAAAACCGTCCAAGCGCGCGATTTGTAGCGGTTCACCGCTTCACTGTAGTATCAACCTGTTTTTAGTTTGTCGCTACACAGAACTCATTTCTTTAGCGACTGACCACTACTCCGGTCGAATCCATATCACACGACGAGCCTCGGGCTTCTTCTTGCGAATCTCATCGCTCTCATGGAGACGGCTGAGAACGTTATACGCCGACCGTCGTGACCATCCGAGTTCGTCCGCAATTTCTGCTGTCATGTAGGGTTCGAGCGGACTCATGACCTCTAAGACGGCCTCTTCAGTGTGTTCTTGGACATATTCACCACTCGCATTACGCGCCCTCTTATCGTCCTCTGTCATACCTACTCTTTCATTTTCGCATGACATAAACTTATTCCTTATAGGGAATACGATGGTTTTATTATCTATACCCTATAAGGAATAAGTAGGAAGAACGGTGCCCTCGGGCGTGTAGAAACGCGCCGGGTGCTACAACACCCGGCATCGGTCTTCCGAAGTGCCTAGAAGACCATGTCAACGAAATCGCCTAGTGAACTTGAAGCTGCCGAGACGGCACAGAAACGCGCACAGTGGGAACCGTTCTCCTTCGACGTCGGTGCCCCCGGACTAGTAGAAGTCACCAACGAGAGCCACGAGAACCCCACAGACCACCAGTACACAGTCTCCATCGATGACGTGACCCACGAACTGATGGCCTGTACGTGTCCGTATCACATCCACTGGACTGCTTTCTGCAAGCACATGGCCGCAGTCGAGAACGCAATTGACGATGGGACGCTCGACGCCTTCCCGTCGGAGGACAGCGAAGACGATGCCGACCCAAACGATTGCGACTGTGACGGCCTCGGGGGCTTCCCGTGCTGGTCGTGCGTTCGTACGGGTCGCAAAGAACTGCCGAACTAACCATCGCTTCAATCTGATTTTTCGAAGGAGTGATTCTTTGGTTAAACGAAGCATTTCTAAACAGACCGACTATTGGGGGATCCGTCTTTGTTGATCCCCCAGGAGATAATTCGTGCTGGATGGATCTGTATCCATGACTCATCATAACCCGGGCCAAGATGCGTGCCATCGTCGCGAAATGTTTCGGCACGGCCACGGATTTCGATGCCGCGCGGTTCCCATGGATCGATGCTAGCGAGATCGTCGACAACAAATGCAACCTTCTGGTTCGTTTCGGCATCGTGGAACTTCTTGGATTCGCCAAAATTGAATCCGCCGATATGAATTGTGTCACCATCGGCATCGTAGTGAAAGCCGACGGGGACAACATGTGGTTGGGTGTCCACCCCGACGGTCGCCAGTCGCCCGAGTCGTTGATCGTCTAAGTACGCGATCTCCTTTTCGGTGAACACACTCATGGTATCAACTCTTCTAGAAGAGGTGTTGACGGCTTAACAGTGCTGTCTACCGCCGTATAACCGATACACGTGTGTGAGTCAGGTTCAGTCAGTTAGCGCATGTCCCGGATACCCGGTTCCCGATTTTCTGGAGTTGTTCATCAACAGTGTCGGTTTGATGTGTATTTGCTCTGGCTCGTTGAGCCTGCAGCCTTATATCACATTGATTCTTGTGGTGATCACGAATCGTGTCTCGAAGAAGCGGGAGGACTACACGCAATCGACGCGAAGTGTGGCGGCACTGGAGCGAGCGGTAGATATGGGATTGGCGCGTGCGCCTGGGCAGAGTGTGTCGTATGCGGTGGTTGACGATGCAAAACAGTCGCGTGAGCGGGTGATGTTGGCGAGTGAGGAATTAGACGAGTATGATGTTGGGTTCTATCGGGAGGTGTTGGTTCGTGCAGCAAGTGTGTTATCGCCGCTTGGGTGGCGTGCATCGGATATTGAGGAGGAGCTAGGACAGTATACTGAGTCTAGTTTGGCGTCGTTCGGTTGAAAAACACTGAGCAACGGCCTTGTTGAACCCCCTTACCGGTGATAGGTTTCAGTAACGCTGCTGAATACAGAGCGCGTATCGGTCGCCATGCTGACGTCGAACAGAGATACACAGCGTACAGGGCGTCGAACTCAAGCCCCGAGAAGCCGGGAAGCACTGTATTCTGTATCAGATAGAGACCGGCCATGATGAGATAGCCGAGTATCTGAAGAAAGTCGAGGGATCAGAGCGAACTGTATCGTTCTTCTGCCCACGGATTTGCGGTATTCGAATAGCCACGCAGCTCCCAGTAGCCGCGCTTCGGTTCGGTGAGGAACGTGACGCTCGTGACCCACTTGGCACCTTTGTAGGCGTACTTGTGGGGTGTTACGACCCGGAGCGGACCACCGTGTTCCGAGGGGAGTGGTTGGCCGTCGAGTTCGAGAACAAACAGAACCTCCTCACGTAGACACTCGTCTAACGGGAGATTCGTCGTATAGCCGTCCAGTGAGCCGAACACGACGTGCTCGGCGTCGTCGCGGACGCCTGCTCGCTCGACAATCGTCGGAAACGTGACTCCCGTGAACTCGTTGTCGAACCGGCTCCAGCCAGTCACACAATGGAAATCCTGGAGCTGGGTTTCTCGGGGGAGGTCGTTGAACTCTCTCCACGAATACGTGAGTTCGTTCTCGACAGCACCGGTAACCGTGAACTCCCACGTTTCCATGTCCCACGAGGGTGTTCCACTCTTCGATAGCACCGGGAAGCGTTCGGTTCGTCGCTGTCCCGGCGGCAGTCGATTACCCCCGAACTCCTGATGAATCGAAGTGGCATCTCTGTCTCCCATATTGGGTGCCACGAGGAAGAGATACAAGAATGTGAGTCCTGTGCGTCTCACTTCTCTAGGGCGTGACAACTGTGGAGGGATTTATCTCACTGGCTGCTGTACTATAGTGGAGGTGACGCTTGTGCCTCTCATTCACTTCGAGATGGCGGATTCAACTGAACGAACCCAGATCGGGGAAGGTCTCGTTCGATTCGCGGTGCAGGCCGGACGGTTAGAAACCGGTCACACGGAGGGAAAGTACTTTCTCACCCACGCCGACGGCTGTGGCGAAGACGGTAAGCGAATCAAACCGGGAGACGCGTTCTGCTTCGACACGGAAACAGGCGATATCCTCTGTATCGAGCACTGCCATGAGCGATCTGATGAGTCATGACGTCTGCTCAATCGTGAGCATATTCCCTCACGAAGACCCGTTTTACCGGTTGAATTGCTGGTATAACCAACGGCTGGCTGCCACATCTGTCTTGGTGGTAAAGGGAAAGTTGTGATTCGCTGTGTGAGCACGAGTGTGATACCCTAAGCTCATGGTCTTGAAGTTGCACATCCTTGCGCAAGTCGCGTTATGGGGACTGCTCGCAGGCTCCGGGCTCCTGATCGGCGCAGTGGTCGCTGTCACCTTATACGGTCGCTTCTCCCATCGAATCATTGCTGCTACTATGGGCTTCGGTGGAGGCGTGCTCATCGCCGTGTTATCCATCCAGTTGATGGAGTCAGCATATGATGACGGCGGCCCCATAGCGGCCACGACTGGCTTCCTTTTGGGTGCAACCGCATTCAGCACCATCAACTGGCGCCTGGCGCAGAATGGGGCCAGGCACCGCAACCGTTGCGGCGAGTGCGTCGAGCAACCGTCGGAGACGGAGCACAAAGGGAGTGGGCTAGCGATCGCTGTAGGCGCAGTCCTCGACGGTATTCCGGAGTCCGTCGTGATTGGGCTGTCGCTGCTAGCCGGGGAGAACATCGGCCTTGGACTGGTCGCTGGCTTCTTCCTCTCGAACGTCCCGCAAGGACTCTCAAGTGCTTCCGGCATGAAGAAAGCGGGCCGTTCCAGCAAATACATCTTCAGCCTCTGGACTGGGATTCTGCTGATTAGCGGAATGGCGGCGGCCGCCGGTTACCTCTTGCTAGGCACCGCGAACTCGGCGATTCCCGCCACGATCCTCGCATTCGCGGCGGGCGGAGTGTTGGCCATGCTCGCCGAGTCCATGATTCCGGAAGCTTTCGCGGATGCGCAGCCGTTTACTGGGCTGATTACGGTAGTTGGCTTTCTTGTAGCGTTCCTTATCATCAGAATACCTGCCTAAGCTGTACCAACGATAACCGATTGCTCGCGAGCAGGTGTTCTACTCGTGTTCGTTAGAGGGCGGGACCGACTATCGTGCTATCAAGATACCTGATCTCGTCTTCCCCGTCCAACGTCCCAACGTAGTTATATGGATTTCGTTGTTTCGTACGGTGACTGGAAACAGAGCCGTCCGCCACTGACACTATAGTCCACTTTGCCCGCATGAAATTCATCTCGCATACACACTAATGAGGCCGTACTCGATAACGAGACCATATCTCGTAGTAGGCTTTGATACAACCGGAGCAAGCAGCGGTTGTGGTCTACATGCTGTCGTTCATGCTTTCGACGGCGAATACAGTCCCTTTCCCGTGAGTAACCGAGTCCGATTCGTGATAGGAAACGCTCCCCGTGAGACGATGACAGGCATACTTCGGGGATCGGAGTTCATAACAAAGTAATCCCGCCGCGTCCCTTCCCCATCCTGCCACAGGCGGGAGAATATCATGACGCAAGCTAGTGAACCCGACGTTGAACCCTTCAGCGTCGACGTTCCTGAAGAGGAACTTGATGACCTCCGCCAGCGCATCGTTGACACGCGGTGGCCCGAGGAGGAACAGGTATCGGATTCATCGCAAGGTGTCCAGCTCGCTACGATTCAAGAACTCGCGCGCTATTGGGAGACAGAGCACGATTTCGACCCCGCCACTGGCGAAGTCGCTCAACCTCAGTGCGCTCAACGCACCGTTCGAGCAAGCCTTGGGGAACAGCGCGTTACGCCCACAACGACATTCCAGGTAGCAGACGTAGAGGGAGGTGCCGGATGAAGGCGATTGTGGTGACGGACCAGGCCACGGGAACGGCCGGGATGACGCTGGCAGAGCGGCCCGAGCCGCAGGCAGCGATAAACGACGTCGTTGTTCAGGTTCATGCGTCGGGATTTGTCCCGACCGAGCTGACGTGGCCCTCGACCTGGACCGATCGCCTCGACCGTGACCGAACACCGTCGATCCCTGGGCACGAGCTGGCCGGAGTGGTCAGCGCCCTCGGCTATGGCACGACGGGGCTGTCGGTGGGACAGCGGGTGTTCGGCCTCACGGACTGGACTCGCGACGGCACCCTGGCGGAGTACGCGGCCGTCGAGGCACGCAACCTCGCGCCGCTGCCGGGAGACGTCGACTTCACGGTGGGCGCATCCCTGCCGATCTCGGGCCTGACAGCGTGGCAGGGACTGTTCGAGCACGGCCGCGTTCAGGCGGGGCAGAGCGTCCTCGCGCACGGCGCGGCCGGTGCAGTCGGCTCGATGGTGACGCAGCTCGCACGAGAGGCCGGCGCCTACGTCATCGGCACCGGACGTGCCGCCGACCGTCAGACCGTGCTCGACTTCGGAGCGCAGGAGTTCGTCGACCTCGAGAATGAGGCGCTGGAAGACGTCGGCGAAGTCGATCTGGTTTTCGATGTCATCGGCGGCGACATCGGGAAGCGGTCCGCAGGCCTGATTCGAGCCGGAGGAACACTGGTGTCCATCGTCGGGCCACCCGAGGCGCGGCCCGCCGGCGGCCGAGCGGTCGATTTTGTCGTCAAGGCCGATCGTGCCCAGCTGAGTGAGATCGTCCAGCGGGTCCGGGATGGGCGACTGCGGACAAACATCGGCAACGTGGCGGCCCTCGACGAGGCCGTTGCCGCCTTCAACCCGACCGAGCGAATCAAGGGGAAGACGATCATCAGCGTTCGTCCATAAGGAGGCGGAGACAGCGACCCCGTTACGTCGCAGGCACGATGCACGCATCCCTGAAAAGGATGAGGTCCGTGGTTCAAGTCCACGTGGGCCCACTTCCGAACCTCCCGGCCAGAGATCTCCGGTCGGGAGACCATCCCTCTCAGCCCACTTCGCGGAGTTCGACGTACTCCCGAGACAGTGTGCTATTGTGGCGTGTCATGGTTCAGGAATGTCTTCGGGAACAAGCGAGAACCCCAATGTACGGAAGTCGCTGTCAAAGGCAAAAATATGGTCTACACCATGGTCATCTGCGAGTACGGCGCTTAGGTGATCGACCAGTGAGATTTCTTGGTCGTCATACCGATCGAATTAGTACACGCCGCATCGAATATACCCGCACTGACGGGGAGGATGTTGAACGTCGACGACGCACGTCAGCTGTTCGCACAATAGTCACTCTCCTTCACAGGACAAGATTCTCGTTCTGGGATTCTCATCTGCTGTATCGCTCACTTTCCCTCCTACCAGCGAACCGCTATTCTGGACGAATCCAGATCACCCGCCGTGCTTCAGGCTTCTTCTTTCGAATCTCATCGCTCTCATGCAGTCGAGTGAGAACGTTATACGCCGACCGTCGCGACCATCCCAGTTTGTCCGCGATCTCACTCGTCATGTAGGGTTCGAGCGGTTGCATGACCTCTAAGACGGCCTCTTCAGTGTGTTCTTGGACATATTCTCCGCTCTCATTGCGCGCCCTCTCATCGTTCTCTGTCATACCTACTCTTTCATTTCCGCAGGATATAAGCTTATTCTTTGTAAGGAACACGGTGGTTTTATTACCTATGCCGTATAAGGAACAAGTAGGAAGACCGGTGCCCTCCGGCGTGTGTAGAAACGCGCCGGGTGCTGTAACACCCGGCACCGGTCTTCTGTATCCCGTGAAGACCATGAGTACGAAATCGCCTAGTGAACTTGAAGCTGACGAGACGGCACAAAACCGCGCACAGGCCGAACAATTCGCCTTCGACGTCGATGCCCCCGGACTCGTTGAAGTAACCACCGAGAGTCACGAGAATCCCGCAGACCACCAGTACACAGTCTCCATCGACGACGTGACCCACGAACTGATGGCCTGCACCTGCCCGCACCACGTCCACCGCAACGCATTCTGAAAACACATGGCTGCCGTCGAAAACGCAACCGACGACGGGACGCTCGACGCCTTCCCCTTAGAGGATAACGATTTCGAGTCAGAGGACTGTGACTGCGACGGTCTCGGTGACTTTCCCTGCTGGGAATGCGTGAGAACGGGACGGAAGAAACTGTTGAACTAACGTTTTAGTACTTTTTGTCTGTGCTTCGCCAATTTAGAAGTAATTGCGAGACGAATTGGAGCAGCCGCGACTGTGGGAGGGCCTACATTTGGTCAAACTCTTCGACGTAATTTTGTTTATAGAAATAGAAAAATAGAGTTTGAGTGGGTTACTCCTCGATAGTGAAGCCGTTTGTCTCGCGCTCGGGGAGTTGAGAGACGCTTTCTGGATTTATTTCGTACAGAGATCCAGTTGCAGTCGCTCTAATTGCGGCGAGCAACGAGGTAAACACTTGCTGCATTCGGAATTCACGATCGCCAAGTGTCCCTGTGCTCAGTTCATAGAGAACGCTCCCATATCCGGCTAGCCCATAGCCATTGCGTGCAATCCCTGCATATGTGCCGCCTGGGTAGCGCGAGATAGTTGACTGCTCAAACTCTGTGAGTTCATTATACATAACCGACACAATTTGTTTCGAGAGATCTTGTGCCTCCTCGGATACACCGTCGTTAATCGGCCAGAACAGGGAGCTAGTAACAATATCTCCAGCACCGGAAGCGTCGGGATCTGGCGGGTACGTGCCTCGCTCGTATGCTTCGCCGGGATTTTCCGGATCGAATGTTACATCAGGATCTGTCGTATACGTTCCCTGGCGGTGGTAGTCTACGATCCACTCTGGATCGATTTCTTCAGTAGCACTGAGCACGGCACGGGCTTCTGGCACTGGATTCTCTGGATACTCATCTGGCAGGTTGTTGTAGAGATTACTCTCCGTCCAGTCGAACCAGTGATACCGATTAATATCCCAGCCAATACCTGCATCGTCGGCAGTGTAAAAGCCAGCATCACCGCCAAAGATGTCGTCGCCTTCGCCACGTGCCGGTGCGTCTGTGTCAACGTTGTACCGCTGGCGTGCCACGAATCCATCTGGGTTCACACGGGGAACGATGTGAACTGTTACTTCTTCTAAGAGCTTTTTTGTCTGCCCTTGCTTGCTCGCTAGATGTTGAGCTACTGAAAGAAGTCCTTCGGCGGACGAGATCATCTCGTCGCCGTGCTGTTGGCCGATTGCCATAACATCTGTTGTCTTGAGACACTGCTTATTGCTACTAGCACCGATAGACACAGCATAGATTGGCCGATCTTGGTTTGAACGGCCAATCTCCATCACTGAGACTCGATCCGAATATCGTCTCTCTAACTGCTGTAAGATGCGTTCGAGCTCATCGTTGTCCAGCAGGTCGTCGTTCGCAAGGTAATCTAACGCGACTTCGCGCTTGCTTTGTTTTGCAATTGCTTGTGTGCTGGCGGTTGTCCCCGCGACGAGCAGACCGCCTAATGCTTTGAGCATTGATCGTCTGTTTACTTGCATACTATTATACGATATACTAGTAGATAATTAAATCTATTTACAATGTAAAATATAATTCTAGTATTATATATGGCAGAGGTCTCATTAGATGATATAATACAACATGTTACAATATTTTATTAATTTGATAAATACAAAGTTTTAATTTAAAATAAGACAATCAATAAGAGGATGTCCAAACTACTTTGTAACGAGAATACCGTTGCCAACTCCGACACGACTTCAATAAAACGACGAGCATTCATCGCCAACACAGGGGCAACCGCAGTCGGACTCGGAGCAATGAATTCTGCCAGTGCCGCTGAAGCCAATTCGAATACAAGCAAATCCTTGGAAGACGACACCGATAGCTCAATCAAAGTTCTCAACTGGAATATTTACCATGGCACCGGCATGGATGATAGATATGATCTGCGTCGAATCGCAGACCTAATCGAACGATCTGATGCAGATCTAGTTGGAATTCAAGAGGTAGACAAACATCTGGCGGCTCGAAGTGACTGTGACGACCAGCCAGAACGACTAGCTGAGCTTCTCAACATGCATGTTGACTACGCTGCAAACATCACCAACTATGAGAGCAGTTGCACGAAACAGAGCAGATACGGGACTGCTATCTTGACAAAACGAAAGTATCCCATTCTCAACTCCGAACACTACCTACTTCCATCGCCGCAAGTTGAAGACGGAGCATATAATGAACCACGTGGACTTCAGGAAACTACGGTAAAGATTCACGACGATGAAGTTCGCTTTTACACCACACATCTCGACCACATGTTCAAAGAACGCCGCACAGCGCAGGTGAAGGCGATACTGGACATTACCGGCAATGTCTCCCAGCCACGGATCATAACGGGAGATTTCAATGCTGTACCAAATGCCGACTCGATTACGACCATGATTGGTGAGTATACTGACGTCTTCACAGCCATCGGTAACGGCGATTCGAACACCTATCCTGCTATCTACACCGATTCCACGCCTGAACAACGTATTGATTACGTGTTCATCAGTGACGATCGCATCTCTGTTACAGATGCTGGAATAGACGAAGAAACGCTTGTTTCAGATCATCTCCCTACTTTCGCGACCCTTCAGCTCCGCTGAATCCAAAATGCAACTCTCGAAAGACCATGAGCACGAAACCACCCACAGCCCGTGACGCTGACGAGACGGCAGAGAAACGCGCGTAGGCCGAACAATTCTCCTTCGACATCGATGCTCCTGGACTCATTGACGTCACCAATGAAAGCCATGAGAACCCCATGGACCATCAGTACTCGTTTCCATCGACGACGTGACGAGCGACGCGATGGCCTGTACCTGCCCACACCACGTTCACCGTGACGCCTTCTGCAAACACATGACCGCCGTCGAAACCGCAACTGACGACGGCACGCTTGAAGCGTTCCCGTCCGAGAACGACAACGAGACCGAACCCGATGACTGCGACTGCGAGGGTCTCGGTGACTTCCCGTGCTGGCCGTGCGTGCGAACAGGCCGGAAGGAACTGCCGAACTAACAACGGAAACTGAAGTTGACATTTTCCCACTCATTAACCGGTTGGTGGCTCACTAATTACTGGGGAACGTTTTTGCCTCTGTAGGTACAACGTACCTACACGATGAGCACCCGAAAAGTCAACTTTCGTCTGCCGGAAGAACTTGTGACTCATGCAGATATCGCTGCTGAAGTTACGCATAAAAACCGAACCGAACTCCTCATCGAAGCGCTTCGGGAGTACCTCAAGCAAATCGAATCAGAAGAGAGCTTTCAAGAAGCAGTCGTTGAACTCTATCTCACAGACGAACTTGATTTCGAAACCCTCAGGGACATAATCGGTCGCCAGGACGCAGAAGCAGTCCGTACCTCAAAGCAACTTCTTGACGAGGGAGACGACCTCGCCGACAAACTTGCAGATCTGTAGATGCTGGTTATCGATACAAGCGCGTTCATTTCTCTCGCGATCGGTGATGTTCTCGATGACGTGCTAACCGAATACGACGTCGTGACGACGACACTCGTCATCGATGAACTCGAATCAACCGCAGAATACGATGATGTCCATGGTCACGGGGCAGTAACCGTCCTCGAACGTTCCGATCGCATTGAGATTCTGGATATCCCCGCTCCAGAGCTTTCTTCGAGTCGAATCGATGCTGGTGAGGCGAGTTGTGTCGCGGCTATTGAAGAGACCGATGCAGCGTTTCTCATTACGGACGATTTTCGAGCACTTCCCGAACTCACTACTCTTGTCTCGGCTGATGTCGCTCTTTCACCAATTCTTCTCCGCGCACTCATCAAACGTGGTGCACTTACTGATTCCGAAGCTCGATCTGCACTCGATACTATTGCACGTGATCGGGACTGGCTTGGTGCGCCAATCTATCGCTATGCACAACGTCTCTTTGAAGAAGAGTCGGGAACGTAATCACCCGAGAGTGGTTACTGAATACGGGTCACAAAAGACATTGGGAGGAAGAACGGTGCCCTCGGATTCATCCAAGTCACCAACGAGAACCCTGCAGACCACCAATACGTGGTCTCCATTGACGACGTGACCGACGAACTGATGGCCTGTACGTGCCCGCACCACGTCCACCGCAATGCCTTCTGCAAACACATGGCCGCTGTCGAAGACGCAACCGACAACGGGACGCTCGAGGCGTTCCCCTCCGAGGACGACAAAGACGAGCGTATAAGTGGCCCGCACACTGGCTACGACAAGTACGGCAACGTCGATCATACATACTGGCAGTGTGGCGGATGTGGTGCAGAAGCCACTCGGAAGGGCGCTCTCACCGACTGCTGCTAACCTCGTCTCACTTTTTCATTTATGTGGAACGCCAACCACCGCTGGCCGATGGTGCCCAGCGAACGCTGACGGAGTGTGCGGCTGGTTCGACCGAACGCGACAACGCACCAACGACTGAGCGGAACCTGCTCGACCGAGCGCAAGCACACTCGGCGGATGTCGCGGCTGAGCATTTCCCCTCTCTGCCTGCTGAAGCGATTGAATGGGAGGTGTCCCACCGGGCGAAACAGCAAGCAGATGTATAACGGATTAGTCGTTCGAGGGCGTCGCCACCTGCTCCGATTGGCGATTTGTGACGTCGATGCCCCCAACGAGTTCTCGATAGGGATACGGCATCTCGATCGACTCGGCATCATAACGTTTCTTTACGGCCTGGACAAAGTCCGAGCGAATCTTCGTAAAGTTGGCACGGCTCGGGTTCGCAATCCAGAAGCGTGTTTGGAGCCCCACGTAGAAATCGGCGAGTTCGGTTACCCGAATACTCGCTTCGGGGTCGTCCAGAATCTCTGGATTCTTGGCAGCCTCATCAAGAATCACTTCTTTGGCGTGATCAATATCATCATCATAGCCAATCCCGAACACGAATTGCTGACGGAGCTTATTGAAGGCAACTGGATTTTTTAATGCGTTATTAGCGAGTTCGCTATTTGGAACAGTAATCCGTTCGTTATCGACCGTTCGGATCCGAGAAACGCGCAGGTCGATGTCTTCAACAATACCGACAATGCCGTTGACCTCAATCCAATCACCGACGTCGAACGGTTCATCTTTGAGAATGAAAATTCCTGCGACGAAATTACTCAGAAGGTCTTGGGACGCAAAGCCGACTGCGAGTGCAATCGCACCAGCGAACACACCGAATGCAGCAATAACGTTGCCAAAGCCAGCAATGGTGAATGCAATCGCAAACGCTAGAATGAGATTGACGACACCGGTTAGACTTTCAGCCAGACTCTTTACGCTTGGATCGTGACCTTGCCTATCTAAGAGCTGTTTGATGAATGGAA
This sequence comes from Haladaptatus pallidirubidus, assembly GCF_020700235.1. Classification (GTDB taxonomy): domain Archaea; phylum Halobacteriota; class Halobacteria; order Halobacteriales; family Haladaptataceae; genus Haladaptatus; species Haladaptatus pallidirubidus. Next base: position 96,128 of record NZ_CP085304.1, read on the forward strand.
TGAGAATCGTTTTACCGAGTAGCCAAGCGACAATAAAAGTACCAATGAAAAGTACCGTCGGAATAGCGTATTCGGAAACGAGTTGCTGTGTTTCTGGAAGTACTTGATCAGCTTGTCCCTGTAAGAGGATGGTAGTCAGTGCTAGTATCTTCAACCAAATGAGTACCTAATTATTAGGATGAGCCCATTTCAGCTCAATGGCCGCTGTCGAAAACACGACTGACGACGGGCCGCTTGAGGCCTTCCTTTCGGAGGATAACGAAGACGATTCCGAACCAGGGGAGTGCGACTGCGATGGTCTCGATGACTTCCCCGGCTGGCTATGCGTGCAAACGGGATGGAAGGAACTGCTGAACTAACCCTCGTTTCAGCCTTTCTTCATGGCTCACCAAGTGACGTTCACGGATATCACCGACCAGCGAACGCTTGCGGGGGATGTCGCGACGGAGCATCTCCGGACGGCGATGACGCCGTCAAAACCACTGACGACCCATCAGTCCTCGAAAAAGTAACGGTAACGGTGTTAGGCAGCGGGTTGACCAGCGGAGGTGTCCTCGCTGACCGTCTCATCCCGCTCCTCGTCCTCGCGTACTTTGAGTTCGGTGTACGCGGTTGCAAGCACAGCCGTTGAGAACACCGTCGTAATGGCGCTGGCAACTTGTGCAAACACTAACGCGACAATATCGCCGACGAGGCTTCCACTCGCGAGGTTACCAAGTCCAAAGACGAGGTTGACGAGTAGTATGAGGAGTGTCACTGTCACGCCCAGCACGAAGAGGTTGAGGCGGTAGCCTCGTGTCAATCCCCAACTACTGCGGAACGCTTTGATGAAGTTCTGATCTTCGACAGCCACGTAGACCGTCCAGAACGCCAAGGTCACGAGCAGGAAGATACCTGGAACGATCAACGCAACGAAGCCCAGTGCGACGATGATTCCAAAGATAATCCCACCAATAACGAAGTTGATTGCAGCCCAAACCATATTCCGGCTGAAGTACTCACGGGGGAGGCGTTCGGTCTCATCGCTCACGAATACGCGTATGGCTCCGATACTCACGACGAGCAGTGCGATGCTCAACACGAATGCAACGAGCCCCCCTAGCACAGGTGGTAAGAACGACGTGGGATTCATTTGGACAGCATCCCCAGCCAATTGCTGACCAGCCATCCATCGAGTAATGCCGACTCCTAACAGACCGTTAAGCACCGAGATGACGAAGATGATACCCATGAGCATGAGCCCATTTTGTTTGATGCTTCGACTGTAGCCTTGCTTGAGAATGTTTGTGGTGTTTATTGGCATACTCGTAAATCTACGTCATGAACGACGATGTACTACGCGCATTTTGCAGATTATTCGTAGTGTGAGAAACTGGGTGAAACGATGAATAGAGACGCTGTTTAGATGTGACGCATGGACACACTGACGGCATCAACGAAAGCCATGAGAACCCTGAAGACCACCAGCACAGTCTCCATCGACGACGTGACCCACGAACTGATGGCCTGCACCTGCCCGCATCACGTTCACCGGAACACCTTCTGCAAGCACATGACTGCAGTCGAGAACGTAACCGACGACGGCACACTCGACGCATTCCCGTCCGAGGACAGCGAAGACGATTCCGAATCAGAAGGCTGTGACTGCGATGGCCTCGACGGGTTCCCGTGCTGGCCATGCGTGAGAATGGGACGAAAGGAACTGCCGAACTAATCACCGCTTCAGCTCTTTTTCTCTGTCTCATGTTGAACTGCGTGAGACCTCCCTGTTGGACGAAGATATAAACAATAACAATACGCCGGGTAGCTCCGTGAGGTGAACCTCTCCACTATGACAGCGTTAGATTCGAAAGAGCTATGCTGTAGGCTCGGAAGAACGCGAATAGCAGAAGAGAATATGGACGACAAGGAATTAGACGACGTAGCGGTTTTCTTTCGCATGGCACGCGAGTTCCCGGTGCGGACGAGCCTCTTTACATTCGGATTGCCGGTGTTTGCTCTCCTCCAACTACTCAACGGCTTCATTTACAACGGATCACTTGTCTTCATCGGCCTGTTCGCAGTACTAGTCACGGCGGTCTCGGTAAATCTGACTCAATACTATATCACCGTTTATCGCCGACAACAGCTTACTCACTGGTGGCGATAACAGATTGACAGACTGGCATTGAAAAAGGATTGATTAACAAATTAGGCTGTCGGTCTTTGAGCATCTTGACGCCAGTCGCGGATTTTGTAGGCGCTGTAGGCGCCGAGCACGAACGCAAGCAAACCGACGATGATGTCGTTCCAGAACCCAAGATCATTGGCAGTTTCTGTGGCTCCGGCATCAATACCGAGGACAAACGGCGCGATGATGAGCCACAAGCCGAGTATCGTCGCGACTATCGCCGCCCCCATGCTTCCTAGCTGCTTATTTGACTGACGGGAATAGTTGTACACGCCGATGGCGGCTAGAAACGCACCGACAAGGACGTCATTCCAGACTTGTGTTGCTGCGAGTTCGAATAAGAATGCTTGTAAGATCAGCCAGAGGCCAAGGAGAGCGATGAGCGCCGAGAGTCCCTTTCCCCGTTCATCTGGGTTCGGGGCATGCCTATCTTGATTGTGCATCTGCTCTCTGTCAGTGTCATGATTACTCATTGGTGTTCCCTATTTAGATAGGATACGTATTTGCTTAAGTATAGCGGCTTATTATGTCATATACGTCCAAGTAATTCTGTGATTAATAAATGAATAACTACCATAAGACATTAAAAAACCATATTCGATCACTTATCACATCGCAATACACAGTACGAGGAAACGAAGGGTCGTCACCTGTGTGCACTGGATGCGAAACCCGTGCTGAATTTATCAACGAACGTGTGGTGTAATCTGTCCTCTCGAATAAGTAATGAAGAGCGATTGGACAGTGACACCAGTGAGGGTCATACAACCGAAATCAAGGCAAGAAAAGCACTTTCAAAATTAAAATCATCTAATCAGAGTACTAACTGAGTCTCTCCTTCTCCGCGGATTTCACCAGCACGAAAACAGTAAGGGTCCTTATTCGTCTTCTTCGCTCTGCTCGTCTTCGTTAGACCTCTCCTCGTCAGCTTCCTCTTGTTGCTCCTGCGTGCTCTCCACCGTCTCAGCGGCTTCATCTATTTTGTCGGCAGCTTTTTCACTACCTTCCTGAATCTGGTCAGCGGCTATCTCACCGCGTTTATCGACTTGCTCCGCGGCTTCTTTGGTTCCTGCTTCGACCTGGTCTGCGGCCGTTTCACCACGTTCCTGAATTCTTTGGGCCGCTTGCCCAGCAACGGCTTTCGTTTGTTGGGCCATCTCATCAGAGCGTTTCGTAGTCTTGTCAGCAATTGAATGAGCCTGATCCGTCGTCTTGCTCACGACTTTATTCATTGCTTTTGACTTTGACTTCAATATATAGCCGAGGCCGATGACAGTTCCAACAAGGAGTAGTTTCGAGACCGTACTCTGCCCCTCGCTCTTTTGTTCCGGTTGGGCACTGCTAGTCATCTCTTTTGCTTCAGTATTGAGAGCTTGTTTGGCAATCTGCTCAGTGTTGCTTGACGTCGCCCTATCGTTTCCAAGAAGGTAACGGATTGCTTGGTTGATGTCGACAAGTAAGAATGTACGAACCATTTTATCGTTCTGCGCTGCTTCAGGATCGTTTTCCTCCATCGCTACTTCTAACACCCGTACAATTGATTTCGGGATGGCGTTGGTAACCCGTTTTGCTGGTGATCCTTCTCGTACGTTTGATCGACTTCTACTCATATATTCCCCCATCATGGTTTATAGTAGATACTCGTCGAAAAGCGTTGGGGCCAGGTGGTCACAATCAAACGAACGAATCCCCCGGACTCATCGAAGTAACTAATGAGAGCCACAAAAATCCCGCAGAACACCAGTACACCGTCTCCATCGACGACGTGACTGAAGACCTGATGGCCTGTACGTGTCCGCACCACGTCGACCGCAACGCCTACTGCACACACATGGCCGTTCTCAGATAATTGGTTACTCTTGCGACACAATATATAATTCGAATACGTTCTTTTTGAACCCATATTCTTTTAAATAAATTATCTTGTACTACGAGAATGAACCTGGATTGATTATCTAAACTATGAATATCATGAGTCTGGGAGTTCGTCAATCTGATCGTGTGTCTCAGATACCGTCTCTGTCGCTTCAACTGCCGATTCACTCCGTAGCCTATCTTGGATATTTGCGATTACTTTATCGATATTGCCAACCGCGATCGTTAAAACAGGAATTGGTGCGGTTCGTACTACTCTCTCGGCCACGCTGCCGAGCAAATACCGTTCGTATCCCGTCCGGCCATGGGTTCCCATCACAATGAGATCGATTTCATTTTCGACAGCATATGTAAGGATCTCCGCACTGGGATCGCCCCATCGGATCTCTCGAATGACATCGAGACCGGCGTCAAGGATCCGTTCCTCAATGGCTTTCGTTGTGGCCTGACCATCCTCCTCGAGTGTTTTGCGGACATGGTCGCGTTCCTCATCCGGAATCGCCAGATAAGCTCGTTCATCGACTACATAGAGTGAATGAACAGTCGCATTATTTTGTTTAGCCAGCTCGAGTCCCTGATCAACGACTGATTCCATTTTCTGGCTACCGTCGGTTGGAATCAGAATTGACTCATACATGACCATTAAATATCAAGGAGCCATACAAATATTTCTTATAATTTCTAGGATGACGATGATTGACTAAACGGATAAGATGGTAGGAAACGGTTTGAATTGACGTCCCAAGCCGATCGGCAAATTCAGACGTCCCTGGCTCGTCATTGATCGCCACAAGGAGTTTGCGGGCGGTTTCGAATAAGAGTGTCTCAAAGACTGCGTCAGTGTCCTGCTCATCAATACCAAGAATTTGGATATCGCCAGCTTGCTTAGTGTCAATCTCGGACATCGAACTGGGTAACAGAGACATGACTGGATCAGTTGTCTATCCCTGCTCGGAGGCACGCTATGGCACGCGTTCGAGCAGGAAGGAGGGGTGGCGAGGGAGAGGACGTGTGGATCGGGAGTGATGGTGCCAAACCCACGTGAGACCGATTCAGGGTGTCAGAGGCAACCGCGCCACAACTGGTCCTTTGAGGGGTTCGGTATATGCTTTGTGCTACTATTAAAAAATAAGACAATCATACATCCTTTGAGAATGACCCAGTACGGTCAGACATCATCGTATCGAGTGCTGCTGTGACTGCATCGATATCATCGATATCGTCTCGATCACACCGGAGGTTTTGACGCCACCATCCTTTTCGGTGAATCACCAGCGCCTTGTCGCTGAGTGAATAGCCTGTGAACGCTGTCCACGGTCGGAACCGATGCAGCATCGGTCGATCAACAACGAGGCCAGCATCGGTAACACGAAACGTCCGTGGATTTGTTACACCTGCAAGCGGTGACCAAAGTACCATTACCGCGTACAGATATCCGCCCCAGTCGACGTTGAATACAAGTTGTGCAAAGATACCAGCACTACTCCCGAGAATCGCGATAATCACCGCACCAATCGCGATCCATCGCCACCGTTGTGGCCACCGTCCTTCCCACTCTGTGATTTCAGTCGTTCCTGCAAGCGCAGCAGTTGTGTATCTATTCCGGCTCATTGTGACGAGGGGCAGACCCGTAAACATCCCACCGATCATTGTCACCATTGCAAGTACAACTGCAATACCGGGTAGTGAAATTCCGATTCCTGATGCTGCAAAAATACTGACAAAGGGGGCAAACGGAATAACGACGAGCAGCCAAATCAGGTCGTGGCGACCAAGCCGAACTGCGAGATTAGCTGTGTGAGAAATAAGCCACCCAGCAATGATCCCCAAGAGAGTGATAGAACCAAGAAAACTGACGTATAGGGTGGCACCGTCCGAGCTAGCCGTTGAAATCCCCAGAACGGCTATCGGAGTAAGGAGGATGGCAACGTAGAGACCAGCGACGAACGCGTAGAGCGTATCAGGACGTTCACCATTTGATTGGCCACCCCGAGATTCAGTATGTGTCGCCATACTCACTAGTGCTTCACAGTTGTTGAAAATACTACCGGAGGAGAATATAGTCGAATAGAGTTATCGGTTCAATAATAAATTGGTTGGAGGGAGTACTACGACTCTCTCTTTCTCTCTCTCTCTCTTAATACAACCTACTTCTCCGGAATCCACTAGATAACCACCCGCGGACTCAACTTCCCCCGCTCAACCTCTCCCTCCTCATACAACTCCTCACGCCGTCGATGCGCGGAGGGCCGCTCAATTGCAAGCGTATCCGCTACCCACCGAGCGGTCCCTGCCGGAAACTCCGACTCACGCATCGCCGTCAGAATATCGTCGTCAGTCGTTTCCTCTGCATGTTGACTACAATTGATTCTCTAATATAGATTTAATAAAAGAGTATTAGAAAATCATATTTATGATCGATGTGATGGATGCTGCCATGCCACTTAGTGGAACAGCGCTCGGATTGATAGGATACGCTGTCATTGCATTAGTCTTACTACTAGTCATCTGGAAACAACTCTACGTAATTCCAACGCTCATTATTGCTCCAGTTTCCGGGGCACTCATTGCTGGCTTCTCACTTGAACAGATTGGATCATTTACCGAAAGCGGCCTACAGGGTATTGTCGGAATCGTGGCGATGTTTGCCTTCGCAGTCTGGTACTTTAGCCTCATGCGTGAATACGGGCTCTTCGATCCATTAGTAAAACGCGTCATTCAGGGGGTAGCTAATCGTCCGGCAATGCTCACCGTTGGAACAGTGATTATTGCGATGATGACGCACTTGGACGGCTCTGGTGCGACAACGATGCTGATCACGATTCCAGCAATGATACCTCTCTATGATGCTCTCAATGTCGATCGGAAAATCCTTGCTGCACTGGTTGGGTTGACGGCTGGAACGATGAATATGGTCCCCTGGGGAGGTGTTGTCGTTCGTGGGGTGAGTGCAATCGACCCGGCGACAATCGCGAATGTGTATAATCCAATGATCCCTGCCCATCTCGCTGGTCTCGCGATGGTTCTCGGTATTAGCTATCGTTTTAGTCTGAATATCCGTGATGATGTGTCCGGGTTTCAGCAATCTCAACGCCGACAGCTCGTCAATACAGCTCTAGAAGGTCGTGAGGGTGAGATCGACTGGATGTGGGGAATAAATGCCGTACTAACTGTTCTCGTCATTGGCGCTCTTATCTCGGGAATTACCTCGCCAGCAGTAGCCTTCATGCTTGGATTGGTGGCTGCATTGGTCATTAACGTCCGCGAATATGACCAACAGAAGGAAATCCTAGAGAAGTATGCCGCTGATGTCATGACCTATGTCGGTATCTTGTTCGCAGCAGGCGTGTTGATCGGAGTCCTCCAGGAAAGTAAGATGATTGAGGAAATGGCAAGGATTCTGCTGATGATTATCCCAGATACGCTTGGGAATTTCTTACCAGTCGTTCTCGGAGTCATCGCGATGCCCGCAAGTCTCCTCTTCAGCCCAGATGCATTCTATTTCGGGGTGCTTCCAGTGGTTGCCGAAACGGGGACTCAATTTGGCTTCTCACAAGTTGCGATGGTTCGGGCTGCTATCGTTGGTCAAATGACGGTTGGATTCCCTATTTCTCCACTTACTGGAGCAACGTTCTTGCTCATCGGACTCGCCGAAGTCGAACTCGGTGAACATATCCGCTTTACATTTTCCTACATGTGGCTAACATCACTCGTGATACTCGCTGTTGGGATACTTACGGGTGGAATTCCAATCTAATGGTGGGCAATCATATGACTGACCAACTGGTGATCGGAACCGGTGCTGGCTTTGCCGGCGATCGAATCGATCCAGCAGCGACACTCGCTGAACATGCCGAACTCGACTATTTAGTATTCGAGTGCCTTGCTGAACGAACGATTGCAAACGCTCAACGACGGAAGATGGATGATCCTTCAGCAGGATATACACCACTTCTGTCACGGCGAATGGAAGCTGTTCTCCCGTCATGCGTGGAAAACAACACACGAATCATCACGAACATGGGTGCTGCAAACCCAGAAGCGGCCCGCGAACAGGTTATCGATATCGCAACCGAACTAGGGATTTCGGACCTTTCAGTTGCGAGTGTCGCTGGTTCAGCAGTTCGTGACCGATTCGAGCATTTTGAAGAGCAAACGTTCTCTGGCGACCCAACAACACAGTATCAGGAAGACTGTGTTTCCGCGAATGCGTATTTGGGTGTTCAGGGAATTCTCGACGCACTCAATGACAATGCTGATGTGATTATCACCGGTCGCGTTGCGGACCCATCCCTCTTTCTTGCTCCGATGTGCTATGAGCACGGTTGGGATCTTACAAATTCTACAGACGCGGATCAAATTGGTCAAGGCGTTGCCTGTGCGCATTTATTGGAGTGTGCTGGGCAAGTCACAGGAGGGTACTTCGCAGACCCTGGTTACAAGGATGTACCCAAGCTTGAGGCCCTCGGTTTCCCCATAGCTGAGGTCACAGTTGATGGCGATGTCACGATCACTAAGCTCCCTGACTCGGGTGGAAAAGTGACGCTCCAAACCTGCAAAGAACAGATGCTCTACGAGGTTCACGATCCCAGTGCATACTTGACACCCGATGCAATCGCTGATTTTTCGAACGTCTCGTTTGAGCAAGTTGGAACAGATCGCGTTCAGGTGTCTGGTGCCACAGCGAAACCGAAACCAGAGACGCTCAAGGTCAATATTGGGTATGAAGATGGAGTTCTTGGGGAGGGCCAGATCTCGTATGCAGGTCCCAACGCAGAACAACGCGCTCGATTAGCTGGTGACACAGTTCGTAAACGATTGACCGCACGCGATTTCCTAATCGATGATCTTCGGGTTGATCTCATGGGAGTCAATTCACTGCACGAAGGTCGCGGTCGAGATCAATCGAGTCCATATGAAGTTCGCCTTCGCGTCGCTGGAAAGTGTGAAACCACTGCTAATGCAACTGAAATCGGACGAGAAGTTCAAACACTGTATACAAACGGTCCTGCTGGGGGAGGTGGCGTAACAATCCGAACAAAGCCTGTACTAGGAATTGTGTCCACGCTAATCGACCGAACTCATGTTCAACCTAATGTGTGTATTGAAGGGGTGAAGTAGATGGGAATCCCAGTTCACGAACTCGCTCATGCACGGGCCGGTGATAAAGGAGATACCTCTAATATCGGTGTTTTCGGATATGACGATGATAGTTATCAAATTCTCAAAAAAGAATTGACCGCAACTCATGTTGAAAATGAACTCGAAGAAATCGTCGAGGGATCAGTCACCCGCTATGATCTCCCTCAGCTGAATGGATTCAATTTTGTTCTTGAGGGTGCTCTTGCAGGGGGTGTAACGACCTCGGCGCGGATCGATACGCATGGAAAGTCACTCTCATATGCGCTGCTGGATATCGAGGTCGATCATAGTTACGACTGCTAGTAATTAGTCGGAGAATGTATCATCGAATATTTCTCATCTTCTCAAATGAGAAGACTACAATAGAAAAGAGTGACCAAATAATGATGAGCCAAGATACCTATTGCACCTATTCCTCTGGGATCCACCAGATCACCACTCGCGGACTCAATTTCCCACGTTCCAACTCACTCTGGGCATGAAGCTCTTTGAGCCGCTGATGTACTGGCCGACGCTCACTCGCAACCGTATCTGCGACCCACCGAGCGGTCACTGCCGGAAACTCCGACTCACGAATCTCCCGCAGAATATCGTCATCAGTGATCCGAATTACTGGTCCTTTTTCAACCATTTCACCACTGGTCTTTTGTAGTATTATCCCCTCTGGGCGCTTGTATGGGCAATTTGATTGTCAAAGCGGCAGTGAAAGACCAGCTCGAAGACCAGAATGTGGCGAGTGACTTCTACGATGCACTTGACGAGGAAGTCGCTTCAGTCCTCGAGGACGCCTCTCGCCGAGCCGAGGAAAACGATCGCAAAACCGTCCAACCCCGCGATTTGTAACGGTTCACCGCTTCACTGTAGTATCAACCTGTTTTTGCCGCTACACAGAATTCAGTTCTCTAGCGACTGACCGCTACTCCGGTTGAATCCAGATCACCCGACGCGCCTCGGGCTTCTTCTTGCGAATCTCGTCGCTCTCATGGAGACGGCAAAGAACGTTATCGGCCGACCGTCGTGACGCTGGACGACATGACGGGCGATGCACTAGCCTACACATGCCTGCTCCACGTTCACCGTGACGCCATCTGCAAACACATGGCCGCCGTCGAAAACGCAACAGTCGACGGCACGCTTGAGGCGTTTCCCACAGAGGACGAGTGTATCAGTGGCCCATATACCGGCTACGACAAGTACGGAAACATCGATCACAACTACCGGAAGTGTGAGCACTGTGGTGCGGAAGCCACCCGAAAGGACACACTCACCGACTGCTGCTAACTCACTCACTTCTTCCATTTATGGCACGCCAAACGACGCTATCCGATATAGTCGCCCAGCGAACGCTGACCGAATACGCGCGTCAGCAGTTACCCTGCCGTCTCTACTCGATTTTACACCTATTACCGCCATGCGAAGAATAATACTGCGTACAATCACAGAACCATTCGAATGTGCATGGAAACAGCTACCACGGTGGTGCAGCGTGGCTGACGCGAAAACCGAGACTGGAACGTGGGACCCCATTCGAACACATGGCCGGTACCTGTTACACTTCAAGACACATGTAACAGTACTTCTAATCACTATCGTAGCAGAGGCGATTGGCAGTCATGCATTTGATCTTGGACCAGGGCAAATCGTACTTCTCCCGCTATTATATGCTGTGGTTATTAGAATCCTACTTAGCTACAGTGTCCTCGGTCAGTATATTTCGTCTCTCCAAGAAATTGTCTCGAAAGATGTTAGTAAGATCAGTGCCCCACTCTTGACAATCTCACTCATGCCCTTAGCCGTCAAATACGGGACGACAGTCGGGCCTGAGTTCAGTAATTTAATTAGCGCCGGACCCGCGTTCTTGCTTCAAGAGCTTGGAAACCTTGGAACGATTTTCATTGCTTTGCCAGTTGCGCTATTCCTTGGCCTGAAACGAGAAGCCATTGGTGGTGGAGTCAGTATCGCACGAGAAGCCACTTTTGCTGTTATAACCGAACGATATGGGATCGAATCGCCGGAAGGGCGAGGTGTTCTTGGAGTGTATCTTACTGGTACTGTATTAGGAACAATCTTTTTCGGCCTCATAGGAGGACTTGCACCGGTTACAGGGTTACACCCGTTAGCACTCGCAATGGCCTGTGGTATGGGAAGTGCAAGTATGATGACTGCATGTTCAAGCTCTTTAGCAGGAGCCGCTAGTTCGGTTCCGAAAGACCAAATCCTCGCATTTGCCGCAACAAGCAATCTGCTCACAGGTCTCACAGGAATTTATGTCCTGATATTTGTCGCACTTCCCCTCATCAACTGGTTGTACAGTGTTGCTCGCCCGCTCATCGGGAGTGAGAGCTGATGACGATCGACTCGCCAACGTTTGAGTCGAACATCGTGAAGATGCTAATCATCATCAGCGTTATAACTGTAGTTGGGAATTACGTCGGCTATGGAATCAGTCCAATCGAAGCTGCACCCGGTATGCTCTTGATTGCAGTAATTGGGTTCGTCTCGTTGCTGCTAGGTCGCCATCTCTCGCTTCAGTTTCCTGCATTTGCATATGCGACGATTATTGGATTCGTCCTTTCGCTTCCATTCTCACCAGTTCAAGACATCGTTCTCTCACTAACTGATCCAGTACAGTTCTTAGCAACAACAACTCCAATTCTAGCCTACGCTGGCCTCTCAATCGGACTCCAGGTAACCAGCATGAAACAGATGAGCTGGAAAATCGTGGTCGTGGCTATTTGTGCATTCACGGGCACGTTCATCGGCTCTGCACTCGTTGCGCAGGCAATACTCAGCTATCAAGGAATCATCTGATCCAAAATGACAGATACACAAACCCAAAAAGAAGCCGTTTGTACCGCGATTGACGACCACCGAGACGATATCATCGAACTAGCCAAAGCTGTAGAGGAAGAACCCGAACTCGGGTATAAAGAGCATGCAACAACCGATAAAGTCACAGCTGCCTTCGAAACGATGGGATTGGAAATCGAACGCGACCTCGCCATTACTGGAGCTCGCGCTTCGACAGACCTAGAAACCAGTGCAGATGAGTTCACTATCGCTGTTCTTGGTGAACTGGATGCGCTCGTAAACTGGGAGCACCCGAAGGCGGATCCCGAAACAGGAGCGTGTCACGCGTGTGGCCATCACGCCCAATTAGCCAATCTGATTGGAACGGCCTACGGGCTTAGCTCGACTGGGATTCTAGACAGGCTACATGGCACAGTCGAGTTTATCGCCGTCCCGGCCGAAGAATACCTCGACTTAGAGTATCGACGCTCGTTGGTTAATGACGGGAAAATTGAATTCCTAGGTGGGAAACAAGAGCTGATCAAACGGGGATATTTTGATCATGTCGACTGTGCCGCAATGATACATGCGGATGCGGATACCCCGGAAAGAGAGATCCTAACCCGCTCGTCGACGAACGGTTTCATTGGCAAGTTCGTCACCTACCGAGGGCGGTCGTCTCATGCGGGCGCAGCGCCCGAAGAGGGAGTCAATGCCCTCAATGCGGCGATGCTTGGCATGAACGCAGTTCACGCTCAGCGAGAAACGTTCGCCGACGAAGAAAACGTCCGTGTGCACCCGATCTTAACGAAAGGGGGAGAGGGGGTCAACGTTGTCCCTGCAGATGTTCGAATGGAATCGTACACACGTGCGAAATCAATTCAGGCAGTCAATGGCGCAAATGACTCGGTGAATCGAGCACTTGAAAGCGGCGCGATGGCGGTTGGAGCTGATATTTCGATCGAAGACTATCCTGGGTATCTTCCGTTCCAGACGGATAAAACGATGATAGAGATATATGAAACAAATGCAGTAGATGAACTAGGATCTGATGCAATTGACACTCATAATCCTCATACAACGGGGTCAACTGACATGGGAGACATCACCCAAATCATACCCGGCATTCACCCGATGATTGGTGGATTCGAAGGAACGCCACATACCCCTGAATTCCAAGCTGTGGACGATGAGATGGCTTATATTATACCTGCAAAACTCACAGCGTGTATGATTGTCGACTTACTCGCTAATAGTAAGACAAAAGAAAAGATCCGTCAACAAAAAGAACAAAAATATTCGCCAGAGGACTACCTGACGCTTATCCGGGAAATGCGTCGGTCCGTGACTGGAGAGTATTTATCAGATTGAGGCAACTCACACTGATCTTGATGTTCTGGTCAGCACAGTGCGATACGAGTAACTTTGAATGAATCTCACTCGGATAACATCGTCACGATCGCGGTCCTCGTCGAATGGATATGGCGCATAGCACGACGTGAACTCATCGACGACATAGCTGACGAACTGATGGCCCAGATATGTCCGCATTATGTCCATCGTGACATATTCTGTAAACACATTGACTCTGTAGAAACCGCATCCGCAGGCGGCACGTTGATGGCGTTTCCATCGGACGACGAGCCGAATGACGATGGGAGTGTGACGGTCTTGGTGGCTTCCCGTGCTAGGTATGCGTGTGTATGGGTCGCAAAAATCCATCGAACTAACTCTTTTCTTCCGTAGCGGTATGTTACGCTTCCATCTGAAAAATTGGTGCTAGTAAATATACTAAACTTGTCTATTTACGCTTCTTGTCCTCGCTCATCTGCTATTTCTTCTGTGTCGGCTCGCTGCGTTGTCCGTCCGAGCATAACCATCGAAAATCCCGTAAAGAGTAGGTTCACACCAAGGAGAAGACCAACTACCCACGCTGCTGTTGACGGAAATCCGGCCCAGAGGAAACCAGCGACGATTAACGATAGGATGCCACTCGCAAGAAGCCAGAACCATCCCCTATTCCCGCGACCCGCTATTGCCCACCCAATTTCGACCACCCCATCGACGATGAAGAACGCAATTGCGAGAATCGTTAGCGACGTGAGACCGACTACTGGATTCGCCAAAAACATGATTCCCACAATGCCGTAAAGAATACCGAGGAGAATTTGCCAGATAATCCCCCAGAAACTATCTGCCGAGAATGCGTGCCCAACGTGAACTATTCCACCGATGACCAGAAGTGCACCAAAAAGTACCGAGATCGATATTCCTGCAAAAAATGGGAATAGTATCGCAAGAACCCCGAGTACTACGATGATAGCTCCTGCTATCACTCCTCCGTGCGATCGCTCAGAATTCGTATCAACGCTTGTAGCTTGACTCATTGTTTCCTCGAACACAGTTCACCAAGGAGAGTTAAATAAGCGTAAAATCGTTCAAGCATTGTTTTGATAGTATGTCATTACACCCCAGAAGGCAGGCGAGTGTAACGGTCGTTGAATCCTCCTGTTCATGCTACGAATTCGGTTAGGGTAGTGTTTTTCAATTTGAAGGAGATATTGAACACAATTGTATAGGTATTGATATTTTCTCGACTGTAAAGAGCAATTACGCCACTGGTCAAGACCGTCTCATACGGTTACTACTGGAACACTATTCACCCGGTCGAAGTACACTCACCGTACCACTGCAAAGAATTCAGCGCACTAAAATAGCGACCTGATGTGTGGTTTGTAACGGATCACCTTTTTCATATTCAGCGTTCAACGGCACAATAGCATGACTACTCGGCAGTGCCCCCGAGAAACGTAAATGGCTTGCTAGTGACCATTTGATCGGATACTTCACCGGAGAAGGTGTTTCTAGAACTCCGGTCCGTTTCTAAATGCATGATTGATTCTATATCCAGAATAGAACGTGCGACGGCAGCGAGGTCGATTTCTCAAAATTGGTGTTTTTCGGTAGTTGACTTCCTGTGGGCAGTATAAGCAGAAGTGGATACACCTCGAGGTTCCAACTCACTCTCTGTGCGTCGGTTCCTACGCCAGCCGCGCCGGTTGGCGGCAGCGCGGTCACGACCGCGCGGTCGAAGTCGTAACCAACAGAACACGGTGGGTACCCCACTAGTTGGTTAATATCGTTGCGGGCGGCACAAAAGCAGGGCAGTGGCTACTGCACTTCGTCTTTGTTGACCAACAGTGTGTTTTCGATAAGGCTCCCTGTCGCGCGGCGGAGGCGCTCACCGACCGCTTGATGGGAGATGTCGAGCTGGGCACCAAGTTCGACCGCATCGGTCTCGCGTGGAATGGTGTAATATCCACGTTCGTAGGCTTCGACAAGCGTCTCGTGCTGGCTTTCAGTGAGTCCAAATCGGACATGCCGGGCGTTATCGACATCGTACAGCCGGTCGACGTCGAGATCGAGTCCATGCTTCCTCGCAAAGTCATGGATTGCCGAGACGTCGCTGCGCTCGGGAAATAGCACGCGCAGTGTCCACTCGTCGGTGGCAGCGATCGCCCGTTGGACAGTGGCCCCACACTCGATGACCATACGCCCGATAATCCGCGCTTCATCAGCCCACTCGAGCCGATAAAACCGTTCCTCGTCGGTCTCAGTGAGCAACTCGACCTGCTTGACACTCGGGTCGGCGTCAAGTATTGCGGTTAGATCTTTCAGTCCCTCACCCGATACCCACACAAACGGCATGACACGCGTCGTGTCGTGGGCGACGACGCGGTCGATCTCGAATTCGAGGTGCGGGCGACGGCTGAGCGTTTCTCGAAGTGCGAACTGCTCGGCTGGGATGGAGAACTCCGCAATAGTTGTCATAGATGAATCATGGCACTTGCATTTGAAAGGGCTATCGGAAACAATGCAGGCATTCGGTAGACGCGGCTCAACAGTCGTTCTTTCGATCTCTGTGCTTCGTCGAGATCATGTCAAATTCACCCACGGAATTTGATAACTGGTGCCAGAACTGCGGGAACTTCATCACGCGGGTATCGTTTTGCGTACGAAGAGTCAAACCGAGATTACTAACCAAATCGTGGAATCGAAGTACAACAAAGAGTCTTAGAGTCAAGTAATATTTTCGACGAACCTGAAATCTTCGTTTCTTGTTAGTTCTGCAGCCAATTCCTTTACGACGATCACGCTCAATGAACAGTGATATGGCCGAGAACGAAAACGTCCACCAGAGTCCCGAAAAAACGGTTATCCATACGGAGCTCACTCCAACTGAAGACGGTGATCCGCAGGTTACTGTTGCGGAAGTGGTGGCAGAGCTCGAAGGGAAAAACACAACTGAACTAACGCCAGTGTATGAGGCGATCGATCACTTTGTTAGTAATCTCTTTTCGAGCCCACCGCCAGCGACTGCACAAGCAGAAATCGAGTTCACGTATGAGGGGTACCGAATTACGATCCATCAGGATGGAACGGCAACATTCCGAAAAATTGCATAACGCCGATCAAAATAGAGTGCACCCTTCTGGAGGTATCGACCTGTCCACGAGGCGTTGATATCGGGTCTTGGCTGCCCAAGTTCGTCTTCAAGCCGCTTTTGTTCGTTATTATCGGTTCCTGAAGCTGTGGGTGCATCGTCGATTGAATTGGTGGATGGTTGCCACCAGACTCGAGCACTGGAGCCGACTTTCTTCGTCTTGAGCTCACCTTTGTCAACGAGGTTCTCCAGTCGTTTATAGGCGGTTCGGCGTGGACAATCAAGGACTTTGGTAACCTCCGGTGAGGGGTTCGTTCGGATAATTGGTTTGCTCAAAGACGGTTAGGGTCTCTTCATAGATATCCTCCGAAGAGCCTGGTGATGACATGTATTTCGTGTAGGCTTCGATGAGAAAAACAGTTCCACCGGCGGCACCTCTGAAGCGACCAAGCGCGATATCTCGCTTCTGAGACAACGTTCCAGATGTTGAGATCGAACTACGGAATGAGGATGGCGAGCAATTGAAGGCTATCTCAGGCACTGCAATTCCACCCAAATGTTCTGTTGACTCCGATAGTGGCGACAGGATAGTGGCGCTGTACTGGCGGTAGTAGAGTAAAAATTTCACTTGTACCTCTTTCCTCACTTCAAAATCCTAACGAAAGCATAGTCACCCGACTACTCAATCGACACGTGTCTTGGCAATTAAAATAGATTAATCTTCCTCCCGATTGGCTGTCGATAACTCACTCAAAGTCGTCTTCCCACTCAATCTCCTCATTGCGATCAGTTGTTCGCAAAACAAATGGCCCGATTGCAAGGGTTCGCTTCGCGACGGTCGCAATCCGGAGGATATACGAAAGAAGAATAAGGAACGGGAGGATCGTGATTGCCACGGCTAGACTGACGAGCCAGAGCGTGTTCGGTACCCCGAGTATTTCTCCTGGAATCTCTCGTGGGTTATAAAAAAGAATCATGAGAAAGGTAGTGGTGAGCGACGGAATTGCAGCATAGAGAATTGCCCGCGAGAGGTCAATCAGTTCCCATCGGAAATACAGTGTTTTGATGTGTTCACGCGCCGGGCCGAAGAACTTGATCACCTCGAGGAGATCATTCAGCCGTTCGTTTACCTCATCCGGGAGGGAATCGCTATGCAAGTTCCGGAGTCGACGTAGGTCGTGAACCTTGCGCGAATAATTGAAACCTAAGGCCGCGCCAAGAACGTTGAACGTCCCGAACTGAGAATCGGTCAGTTGTTCCTGTGCTTCCTCCGCATTATCTGTGATGCCATCGACAGTATCTTCGATCTCATCACGCATATCCCCATCAATACCAGTATCCATAGCGTCTTCAAGGGTAATCGCTTTCCTCCGGATTGCTTCAATGAGGGCTCGGAGAAACGTGGACGGCTGTGCAGGACTCACCGCAAGGGCCGTTGCGTCCTCGAGGTCTTGGCGAAAACTCAGTGCGCCCTTCATCCGCTCACGTTGAGTCCCGATTGGGTCGAGTTCCTGCGAAAGAACCAATTGATTAATCGTCAGGATGAGGGTGACGCCTGTGATGACGCCACTGACAAGGCCCTGAAACAGGGTATCGATTGGGTCTTGGTATTGCAGAAGCACTGGAATCGGGGCAGGCCCGAAGGTTCCGACGAGAACGAGCGTAACGAAGATACTCGCTGCAAGGCCGCCAACGATGACCCAGCGATTGACCTCCAATAAGATCTTGATTTTGAGCTGGCTAGCACCCGCGCGTTGGTGCATTGAATTCATAGATGACGTTCCGTCACTCGAATCACTCATCACCACCAGTTGAATCGATGCCCAATAAACTCCTGTGCATCGCTCCTACTTTTGATATCCAGAAAATTGTCGGGTTACTACCTCTTAGATCCTAAGTAGAAGTGACTCACCCCCGGTGCCTCTATCGCTCTGTCCGGAGCTCGTGGTGCAAATTCCTCAATCGATGATAAACTCTCTCGAGAGTCGTCTCTTTTCGCCGCTCTTTTACCCGATTCCTCACACATTATATCTGTGTGAAATTATCACTGATTTATACGGGTAGGTGACTAGTGGTTCGCCATGCTTGAGAACGACGCACCCTCTGCCGACGAAGAGGTAGCACGACTCCGTCTTGCACTCCACCATACCAAACTCTCCACATTAGTGAAACACGGCTTTCTCACCTGGGATTACGACGAGAATCTCGTGAAGAAGGGCCCCCGATTCGACGCTATCACTCCACTGTCGGATCTCCCGGATGACCACGGTGGCGAACTCCCCGATGAGTACCTGTAGCACATCATCAACCTGATTCCTCAATCCCGCTCCGTGGTCAGAACGGATTCAACAGCGACTGTTTAAGCAGAAACCTCTGATAGCCGCCTTCAAATCGTGGGGTTCGTATTTTGTCTCTATCTGTTCTCACGGGATATGTGATCGCGGCACTTGCTAGAGCTCTGCCGCCCATAACGCCCATAAGCTCTGAAAACCACGTAGAAACATGAGTACAATCGCGGAATTTAGTATCCCTGCGGAGGAATTTGCCTTATCCGAGACATTGGAGCGCCTGCCCGAGATGGTGTTCACAATCGACCGGGTCGTCGCACACGATACAGATTACGTACTGCCATTTGTCTGGGCATCCAACGGTGATTTCGAGACGCTGACAGAGGTACTCGGAGACGACCCAAGTGTTGGGGATGTCGAGCTGCTCACCGAACTCGAAGACGAATGGCTTTACCGAATGGAATGGGTCACCAAGACCCAGATCATTGCGTATATGCTGCTCGAACAGGATGCGACCGTGCAGCGGGCAATGGCGCACAACGATAAGTGGACTCTTCGTGTGCTGTTCCCCGAGCAGAACAAGATTTCGGCAGTCAGTATGCGAAAGAACACGGATTCTCGCTCGATGTCTCCCGGATCTATGATGCCGATAGCGCCCAGCGTGTTCAGTTCGATCTCACCGACGACCAACAAAAAGCGCTTACCCTGGCCGTCGAACACGGCTACTACGACGTCCCGCGGGTGGCCAATCAATCAGAATTGGCCGAGAAACTTGGCGTATCACACCAAGCGCTTTCCGAGCGTCTCCGGCGAGGAACCAAAGGAATCCTCAAGGAAGTTCTCCCAACTATCTCCAGCAATGAGAACACAAGTCGTAATCTCTAACGAAGAACTGTGGAGAGAATACCTATATCTCTCAACAGGGGAGGGATTGACTCCTAGTCTGAAGCTCGACAGATGAACGTATAATCTTAACTAACACCGAGCGGGTGGCTACCGGGTTTGTTGGTGAAGATCGCCATCAACGACAAATTGCCGGAGCTAGGTAAAACGCATGACCCTATCTATTGGAGTTACATCTGTCATGCACGGCTACTCAGCGTTTAAAGTACTTATTTGGAATCGAGATCACTTGCTCTAACCCCTTTTTCCCATAAATCTATAAGCGGCAGTGAATATCACCTAGTATTTTCGATTTACCCGATTAGCATGTGTTCCGGTAGCCGAGAATGCTGAATTTCCGATTCAGCAGTCAGATGTAAATCTCTAGTCACCCATATTCTCACAAAATGTTTTTGATGACCGCCCTCAAAGTGCTCACGCATGAGTGAGGAGGAGCCGCCGAGTTCTGATGCTGGGATGTTACGCGAAGCAATTCAAACCCAGTATGAGTGGTCAGCAATTGAACCGAGCACCGCTGTCGTCAAAACCGTTGCCCAGGCAGCACACTGCGACCAGCAAGAGCTCAGTCCACTCTACAAGTGTATTGATCCCGACGCCTTAGATGCGATGATTGTACCACCGCTGGCACGGAACACCGATACGACTGTATCGATCTCCTTCACCTACACTGGCTACTCCGTCACTGTCCACAGCACTGGCGCCGTACACGTTGCTCCCAGCTAAGAACCCCTGATACTGTAGCACCGAAGACTACTCGTCCTCGGTCACATCAGGATCCTGCCTCCGTGGCAAACCAGTGGCCATCAATCGCCGGGCAATCACCACGATTCCATTGTCGAACCCTCTCCCAAACACTGCCTTTTCCGTCTCAATCCCACCGGTATCCGTCTCGTGCACCGAACTCACGAGAATCGTATTCTTATCGATTAACAGTAACCGACTGATCGTCGTGTCGTCGTTGGCCTCAAGGGGCGAACTGTGCAACCACTCTAACCCGGAGACGAACACTTCTGCATCGGGCAGTGTCTCTGCGATTTGCTCACGAAGCTCCTGGGTTTGTGTACCAATCAGCACATCGAGACCCGTGTCGAGCGCCTCTTGGAGCTGTGCAAGCAATCCGTCAGTAATAACCTCGTCACGACCGACAATGAGCACGATCTCTCTCCCGGCGGCATCGATGAGTTGTTGAGTACGATTCGTAATCGCAGTGGTCCCCGAGAGCGCCCAGACTTCGTGTGTGAGTTCCTCATCACCGCCATCTGATTCTACAGGCTCGATTGCGCCCACTGCCTCGATGAGTGTGTCCGTCCGTGATTCGTATTCTTGGCGCAGCGTCTCGGCGGCCTCCTCAATCGGCACGGCGCGAAATTGCTGGGGATTCGAATGCTGAATCTCGACAAGCCCTTTGGATTCTAGCACTCGAATCGCATCATAGACGCGTGTTCGTGGCACTTCGGAAATCTCGCTGATCTCTTTGGCTGTTCCCTTCGGGAGGCGTGCTAACGCCACGAAACACCCTGCTTCGTACTCTTTCAAGCCGAGTTGCTGGAGCAGTTCGATCGATTGTTGTTGATTAGATAAGTCCTTCATGGGTCCCAACCACTTGCCCGGGATCACCGGGTTTGTTCAGATCGTTCTGTCGCCGAGAAGTTGGTTGGTGTTCAACTCGTGGGGCTGGTTTGACAGAACTATTCACTATCAATACATTTTATTTCTCCACACGTATCAAAGGCACTCATCCCTCTGCAGTCATTTTGCTGATTCGCCAGCCAATGCGATATTAACTCAGATAATCACAGAAATCTGATCCTAAAAACGCAATTTATTGCGAGATTGTTGCTGATTTCACAGCAAGTGGATGGCTTCCCGATTGGTATGCTTTCGATGGCATCAGTAGGTGGCAATGTATATTTTGACAGATATAAGTTAGATAATTAATCAGTCACCCAGATAATCACAGTAAGGTTATACAGGACTAGCCCAAATACTTAGCAGATGCGTCTGGTGTATCGACTCACGTTTCCCGCCGAGCAAATCAATCTCGTTAGTCCATATCTTCGTGAGTCGAATTCCTTTCTCGAGTTCGCCACCCTTGGCGACCCAGATGAGAACCTCTTGCCTCAGTTCTGGGTATACGGCCCCGAGCGCGAGCTGCTCGCAAGTCGCCTCGCTAACGACCGAGCAGTAACTGACCTCTCTCAACACGCTCGGTGTTCTGACCGAGTATCCTACCGCGTTCAATGGGATCTGAGCGCCGATGCAGTCACGCCGCTTGCCAAGCTTGCGACGACACTCCACGAGCAGGAGGCAACTGCGCTGTTCGGGCGTATTACACCCTCAGAGTGGTTGTGTCTCCTTCACTTTTCATCCCGCGACGCAGTGATTCATTTCTATACCGAGTCTGGGGTTTCACAGCCCAGACTTGATCACCACACTGATCTCGAATTGAAGAATCACCATCCCTAATTATCTGAAAGAGGAGTGACGTCAGATTCGCATCCGCCTGTTATTCCGGTGGTCGTAGTGAACAGGAAAGCCAATATCCACCGGTGCACTCTTACCGGTGAGCTCTGTTTGCTAGCATATGGCAGAGTTTGTAGTTCACTTGGAGGATCAGGCGGAACTCGAACTTGACAATCTTGACGTTGGTGTCGAAGAAGACGTGATTGCCTTCGACATTACAGGGACGATTCGAGATATCGACGATGATCTCCTCGCTGACTTGGCTGATACAACACTGACGCCAACCGAGGTTCACTTTGCACTCACTGACGACTAACGCTCGGATCGAGTTCTACTCGGCGTCGTCACTCCGTGAGCGTTCGTTGCCTGTCTCGGCCTCGGTGCGGCGGAGACTGATTTTTCCGTTGCTGTCGATCCTGACGTGATACGTGTCATAATTAAACACAACATGGCCGTCGGTGTCACGCGGTGTGCCATCCATCTGTGGCCCAAACAGTGCATCAAGGGCCTCTGGGTCGATGAACTCCGCGAGAAGCGCCAGCTCAGCGGGGTCGGCGTCATTGAGCGTTGCGATAGCCGTGATGAGTTCTTCGCTGACGGTGTCCGTAAGCGGATCAAACTCCGTCTGGTGGGTGTCATCGTCCGACTCATCATGATTCTCGTCGTTAGAGGGCGTGTGCTTCGTCATGGTGTCAAAGAGAAGTTAAAACAGTGTGATGTGCCCCACATTCGTCATGTGAAACAGCCAGATGAGATCTGAAAGGTTTGCTCCTGCTGCAAATGGAAACAGACACACAGTGCGCCCTTGCTTCTTTATCGTGAGCGACTACGTGCCAGTCACATATACCTCTGGCTAAAAGTCCAACACTGCATGCTATGGAACCTCTGCGAGTTGGTCCCTGTTCGAATCATGTCCAATAGCGACCGCGAGCACTTACACGACCCATCTGCAGTCGGAGGGTGAAAGGCTGGTTCTTTGCTTGATTTCGGCAGTTGACTATTTCTGGCGACCGATGGCATTGAGGTGGGATACGACATTAGTCGGGGACACCACGGTCAGTAAGAATATCTTGATTTTCACTCAGAACGGTGAGCAGTGGCTCGATCTCGTCGAACCGAGGCCCCTTTGTCACGTGCTGTGCGTCTTGATCCCAGTCGATGAAGCCGTGATCCACTAATTTGGGGAGATGGACGTGCTGCATTGCGATCGTTTGCTCTTCGTCTCCCCCGTCCGCTGCCAAAGCTCGAGAGGGAGCGAGACGATCGGGTTGAGGAGTCCGTTGTGCTAAGGCCATAAGGAGCCGTCGTCGGTGGCGATTCGAGAGGACTGAGAGCTGCTCGTCGAGCGTCATAGGTACTTACATCCTAACACACTGAACACGGTTAAGCACCTCTCATTTTTCGGATTGGTAGTTGTTTGAGGAAGTGAGTGAATCACTTAAACGTAGTTTATTGGTGATTCACTCAGTTTCTCACAGATTATTTACGCCCACTCCACCTATTATCGCAGATGAGCCGAGGACTCGACAACGTGGATCAAGGCATTCTGTATCATCTCCAGCGAGATGCACGGAATACAACCACGGAAGAAATTGCCGAAACAGTCGGTGTCTCCGCGAGCACTGTGCGGAACCGGATTTCGCAACTCGAAGAAGACGGCATTATCAAGGGCTATCATCCCGAGATTGACTATGAAGCCGCTAACCTTCCGCTACGCGTACTGTTCGTGTGTACTGCGCCAGCAACCGAACAAGCCGAATTTGTCCAGCAGATGCTCGCTGTGCAGGGCGTAATCGATGTATGCGAGATGCTTGTCGGCAAACGGAATATCTACGTGGAAGTGGTTGGGACGAGTAGCCAAGATATTACACGCATCACGGACACGCTGCACGACTCAGGCGTCACGATTGAGAGTTCCGAGATCATACGCGAGCGGCATATCCAGCCATTCAATCATTTCCATTTCAGTGAGGAAACGGCAAAAGAGCGACGTGAGAGCTGATTTTTTCAACTCTTTCAATTGCAGATTTCACACTTTCGAACGTCTATTTTGCTGAATTTATACAGGGACTCTGCTGCAGAACAACATTTCGAGCCTTTTGTTGGTCATTTTGTAATCTGCTGAATATCTATAAATGATAATTATGTATGGAAGAGGTGGTGTGAGGTGAGAACGGCCAGAGGGGTTCAAGTGTTTCCGCTAGCCTTTGTCGAAAAGGAATTCTGTTGGACGGCGTCCAACAGTTCAGTCGAGATATCCACGGGTTATAATAGGTTAACGCCAATAGCGTATAGGGTACAGAATAGCGGCTAAATTCATCACAGCTCTGGTCTACTACCGCTATTTAGCAAGAAAACGTATCTATGTATTCAACGAATCCCCACGACGAGCCACCTGATGCATCGCCACACTCACTGAGTACGCGCGTGCTGACCGCCGTCGCAGATGCGAAGGAATGCACGCCAGATGACCTAGAACCATTGTACAATGTAGTCAATCCAGAAGCTCTCGATGAGCTCTTTGCCCCACAGGCAGATGGCACGACGCGAGCAGACGGCTCTGTCTCGTTTCAGTATGCCGGGTACCGGGTAACGGTGTCAAGTGAGGGGAATGTGAGCCTGGAGAGTCATAACGCATAGGAAACATGGGCCGACACCCAGTAGCAGCTCTCATCTAGAGTGGCAGTCGTGACCGTTGTTGCTATCAAACCCTGATTTTCATTCCGTAGAATACCCTGCAACCTGTTGCGTCACTGACTCTCTACTGTTCGATCTCTGCTGCGATCGCGAGGAACTGCTCGATCGATTGGAGCGTCTCTGTTGCCATCACCGTATTTCGATCAGCATTGATAGTCACGAGATTTGCACCCTCTAACTTCGGCAGATGGCAATGATGAAACGTAATTGTTTCCTGCTTCAACATTCCCTCTGGAACCTCGTTCTTGGCTAGCTCGTGCTGATCTGCACTGATCTCCCGAATCAGATCTGCGATCGCGATTGGTTTGGAGCGCTCGTGGAGATGCGAGAGGACGAATCGCCGACGTGGTTCAGCAAGTATCTCGAACACAGCATCCAATGAAGGGTCTGTCTCATCCCTTGTCTCCGAATAACGTGCTGGTGAGTTCGAACCCATAGGGGTACTACGTTTATGTAGTGGTGAGAATCACCGGCATGACCAGTCATGCCTTTATATAAAACGGTGAATATTGATTACACGTTTTCAGGTTCGATAAGAACGGTCGTAACGAGCTGTTCGATTCCTCGACGAAGTCGTTCTGACGCAGCCTGGCGAGAAATACCCAATGAGTCCGCTAGGTCTTCCAACGCGATATCGCGAGGGATGCGATAGTAGCCGTGTTCGACAGCCGCAACAAGCGCGTCGCGTTGGGCTGCTGTGAGTTGTGCCCGCTCTTGGCGTGGGAATCGTGGCTCAAAGAGATTCAGCAACCGATATGGATGCTCCTGGAGCGAGAGATATTCTTGAAAGATATTGATTTGCTCACGCGACGCAAAGCGAATCCGGAGCTCCTACGTACCGTCATGCGCTTTGGCATTCAGGACTGCGCCTTCGGTATCAATGAGGGCATCAACGAACTGGGCGACCGAGTCGCTCCATTCCAGCTGATAGTATGTCTCCTCGTCAAATGCTTCTGATTCGATGACTCTCTCGACTGTTGGATCACTGTTCAGTGCCGCATCGAAGGCATCGAAATCGCCACCAGTTACCCACAGACACGGCATGACCCAAACAGTGCCATGGGCGGCGACACGCTCGGCTTTGACCGTCATGTCTGGTGCTGTCTCGAGTGTGTGACCGAGAGCGAATCCTTTTGCCGGGAGCGAAAACGTCGCGACAAACATGGTCCCGAGTAGCGCCTGAAGACGGAAAAACCCATGTACAGGCGAACTGAATACGCCCGTTCAGTGCAAAATAGAGTAGTAATATTATGGTATCTCGGAAAATGAGGTTGGCGTGGTTATCCTGTATTACTCCAGAGAAGCTGCCACATTCTGGAACTGGCTATCAATGTTGTTTTCACGAGTTCAGCTGGCCTATCCACGCGAGAGCTGACAATCGAAGTGGGAAGATTTGGTAGGTAGCTCAACTGATACCATCAGAAACAGCAGTGAAGTGCCCTCAGTATCCTTGAACCAAAATATGTACGAAAGTTGCTCGGCGTTCCCGCCAAGAGACATAAGAGACACCAGACAGTTTGTGAAGTAATGGCAACCTTCGTTGAGTTCTCGCTCCCAGCCACAGACTTCGTGCTTGGCCGCTTACTTACAGCTGACTCAGAAATCAAGGTCGAATTCGAGCAGATCGTCCCCGTTGGGTCAAATGCGATTCCCTTGTTTTTCGCCTGGAATGACGATTTAGATGCATTCGAACAGCGTGTACGCGCTAACGACCATGTCCGCGAATTCAGCGTGATTGAAGAAATCGGGGATCGGCGTTTGTATCTTCTCCTGCAAGTGTTGGTAGTTCAGCTCTTGAGAATGCATACTCACCTTGAATGTACAGTGCTGCTTCGAGCAGCTCGCGAGACCACACCGACAGTTGCTCGTGTTCGGGATGATCGTCTACCCATCGATTGATACACTGAACGGTGTCTAACAGCTGTATGGTTGCGGCTTCCATATCTGAGATCTCCGATGCGGTCATAATTTGTTGCTCGACATCATCTGCATCCCAGTCAATGTCAGCCATAATCTTTGCTATGGAATAGCATTCAATAGAGCTACGGATTTGTCGAGATACTGTTCTTTACGACGAATTCCGATCGACATGGCAGGAGAAGACGAATCCGAGGCTGCTGAACAACCGGAATTGTCACCGGCCTCGCTCAATACAAGCGAAAGCAAGTAGTATTCAGTTGTTAGTTATCGAACACTGATTCTTTGTCTCCTAGCGAAAATAGCTTCCTCCACAACCGACTACGTCTGCCAGCTACCATTTTAGATGCATCTACCCAAGCTACTAAGATTGTATGCATAGATGGGTCAGAGACAGATGGCAGTTATTGTTGAGCTGTCACTCCCGCCAGAGGACTTTCCGTTAGGAACGTTGCTGACTGCAGGAACAGCGATTCATCTCGAATTCGAGCGAGTTGTTCCAGTTGGTACCGACGTCGTCCCTATTTTTTGGGCCTGGAATGGGGATTTAGATAGCTTTGAACACCACGTTCGAGCGGATCCACGCGTTCAGCAGCTCATTGCCATTGACGAGATTAATGACCGACGTTTGTATCTTCTTTACTGGGATATCCCACCTGGTGCGTTTCTGGAAAGTCTTACCGTCGCAGAAGGGATTATTCGGAGCGCACATGGTTCCGGTGACGATGATTGGGTGTTTGAATTATTGTTCCCTTCGCATGATCATCTGACGCGCTTTCACAATGTAAGCCGCGACAATAATCTCGAATATATACTTGGGAAAATGCAAGCGATGCAAGATACTGGAGCGTCCCAATTAGCAAATATCGTCACTGACAAACAACAAGAAGCACTCGTGCTTGCGTTCCAACGTGGCTATTTCATGACACCACGGCAGGTGACGCTCTCAGAATTAGCGACAGAACTGGATATTAGTCAACAGTCACTCTCTGATCGCATTCGACATGGCGTTGAAGCGATTGTCGAATATGTCCTCTTCCGCACGTCGGGAGTGTGATTTTACTACCAACCTTTTAAACTACCCTGTCTGAACAGACCCATCCCTTTTACAACTGGCTCTAGTACCTCCATACAATGAGCCCGTCGGACGATGAGGATCTACCCTGTTCTCTTGATGAACTCTTTGATCTCATAGCAGATCCACAACGTCGACGAATTTTGATCTATCTGATCGACAATGCTGACCACCCTGTTCCCCTTGAAGCGCTTCTTGAAGAACTCATGTCCGACGAAAGTATTGATTCAGCATACTCTCGGGAGCGTCTCTTGATTCGTCTTCGCCATATTCACCTTCCAAAATTGGCGGATTATGGCGTAATCGAGTACAACACCTCACTCCAGCTTATTTCGTATACTGAGCATCCACGAGTAGAAGCACTGATACATGCAGAACAAATCGAGAGCGATGAAACAGGAGGTGATTCGAATGCGGACGATCCACATACGTAGTCCGTACCATTAGAAATGTGTGTTCCACCTTTGGCCTCCTTAGGTGATGCAATCGTTGTTAGCTTCGTTTTACTCGAGATTCGCCGCCTTCACTATGAGCATGGAGTAGGACTGCTCTTTGCCCCATCGGTGATGGTGCATTAATGCTGCAATAGTCTCCACTCCTGCTTAGTGCAAAATAGAGTAGTGCCTGTTCTTATCTTTTCTAGACTTTCAGCACTCCTCCGGGTATCGTAGGTGTCTTCCAAAGATCAGACCCATTTGATAGAGTCGAATCTGACTCAATCGCTCGAGTGAATCTCGATGACCTCCTTCCCGAAATACTCCTGAAGTGGCGCAGGAAGAACGATGCCCTCGCTCGTCTGCTTGTTCTCGACAATCGCAGTGATAATTCGCTGGGGAACAAGCGCTGTCGCGTTGAGCGTGTGTACCGTCTCATTCTCCTCACCCGGTCGCCGAATGCGCGCATTCAACTTTCGGGCTTGATACGAGGTGCAGTTCGAACATGAGACGACCTCACCATACTCCTGTAGTGGTGGTCGCCACACTTCGATATCGAATTTCTTCGCCGCTGTATCACCAAGATCGCCAGTACAGACGTTGACCACCCGATATGGCAGCTCAAGTGCTTGCATCACCTTCTCCGCGTTCTCCAACAATTCACCATGGAGTTCCCACGAATTCGCCGGGTCGGCGAAAATGAACTGTTCGATTTTCTCGAACTGATGCACTCGCCACAGCCCACGCGTCTGCGTACCATGTTTGCCCGCTTCGCGCCGGAAGTTCGTCGAGAACCCCGCGTATTTCAGCGGTAGGTCATCCGCCTCGATGATTTCATCATACTGCAGAGCAGCAAGCGGCTGCTCCGCGGTTGCAATCAGATATCGATTGTGGCGCTCCAGCTTATACAGCTGTTCCCGAAAGTCCTCGAGCTCCGCCGCAGCCTCCATCGGTTCCTCGTCCAGATAGTACGGTGTCTGGACCGGCATGTAGTCCCGCTCAACGAGTAGATCCATCGCGAACTGTTGGAGCGCCCAAGCTAGTCGGACGAGATCGCCTTTGAGATAGTAAGCGCGTTCACCAGCGACTTCGACTGCTTTTTCGGATTCTACGAGATTGTTCCGCTCAAGTAGCTCAGCACCAAGCACTGCATCGTCTTTCTTTCCCTCGGTGGGCTCCCAGTGTTTCACTGGGACGTTATCATTCTCATCCGTACCGTCAGGAACCGGTTCATGTACGAGATTTCCAATCTCATACCGGAGATCATTTCGCTCCGACCGGAGTGTTGCTTCTTGTTCCTCGAGATCGTCGATTGTCGCGTTCAACTCCGCTACTCGCGCGATTGCATCCGAAGCATCCTCTCCAGCCTGCTTTTTCGCTCCAATTTCATCTGTTAGGTTGTTTTTCTCGTGACGAAGACCGTCCAATCGATGGTGTGTCTCGCGCCACTGTTGATCGAGTTCGCGAACGGTGTCGACACGACTGGGATCCTTGCCTCGGCGTTTTTCACTTGCTTTGATCTTGTCTGGGGCGTCCCGAAAGAGGGCAATATCAAGCATAGGGTGTCACTGGAACACTCCAGGCTGATACTGGTCGTCTATAGGTTGATTCGGTGTATTGCGTTCAGTGTACTGCATACGTCGTAGTTGGTGGGTTGTGGAATGATGGCTCTCGGCCAATACAAGCGAGGAAGCGAGGGAGACCGAGCGCCGACGCGTTGAGTTATGCCCAACCGACTGCAGCAGCAGTACTGTCTACTTCCCAAAACGAGGACTGAGACCGAGACCGGGAAGTAGACTCCATATCATGTGCTGACACTTGTGGACACTTATAGTTTTGTGAGATATATTGGCTAGGCTACGCTCACCCATTGACCAAGTGTTTCGCTGATCAAGTGGTTCTAAGAGTCAGTATTGGTGGTTGTGTTCCAGCGGCCGTATCCGCGTTGTTTGGCCTGCTGCTGTTTTTGTAGGAACTCCTGTCGCTTGCTGAACTGGCCGTCTGGCACGCGAGCGTAGCCGATACGAACCAAATCAGAGTTGACCATGAAATTCCCGATGTAGACATACGCTCGTAGGTGGCCGTCGTCTGTTGTGCCCACCTCTGGGTCAGAGACGACTGTCACGACTTGATGATCCATTTGTGATTTCGTATAGCGAACTGCCTTCTTGTGGATGGGACCTCTCTCAGGGACGCTCACACCGATCAAATCAACAGTGCGGTTCTTCCCATTGTGTTTGATCTTGAGCGTCGTCGGATCGATGATCTTGGTGACACGCGCTTGGAAGCGCTCGCTATCCTCAGGGGTCTCAATGTTCGCCGTCGTCGGCTGCCGCAGAGACGTCGTCTGTGTTTCTATTCTCGTCGTCGTTGTCGCGGCGTCGCTACTACCACCGAATCCAAGACCACCGAGACAGCCTGCGAGGACGATGAGCAGGGCAAGGCCGAGAATGGGGAGGGAGCGATGCATACTGGTGGT
This sequence comes from Haladaptatus pallidirubidus, assembly GCF_020700235.1. GTDB lineage: Archaea > Halobacteriota > Halobacteria > Halobacteriales > Haladaptataceae > Haladaptatus > Haladaptatus pallidirubidus. Next base: position 126,805 of record NZ_CP085304.1, read on the forward strand.
CGTCTCTGTGTTTAGTTCAACGTTGGGGGTGGCGAATGATGGCCGACACAGATGGTCTGACTACATACCTGTGGCGAGATTCGATCATCGCTGTTTCAAACAGTGTAGTGGTTATTGCGCGAAAATATAGCCGACGAAGACGAGGATGCTTCCGACGGCGAGACTGGAGAGAATGCCAATCAAACGGGAGTAGAGCTGGTTGTGCCGATAGTCACCAATAAGATGCCCGACGGACCAGATCAAGAGAGCAAGGCAGGTCGTGGTCGTAATGACAAACCAGAGTCCCGATGGCATGCGAAACAACCCTTGCCATTGCATCGCGTATGCAGAGAGTGTTCGCCAGAGGAACAGGCCTGCAATAAGTAAGCCGATGAACCCAGCGGTCTGTTCTTTCTGGCGTTGATCTTCAAATACGTCCATGCTGAGAAATCGTGTTGATTGCAAATAACTCTTTATCTAATTCGATATACTATTGATATGGTTGTATATGCCGAGTGGAGCTATGCAATGAACAATCCATAGTAGTAGTTTGCAAGACACTGACCACAACCGGTACTGGCGAGCGAATGAATGCGCCGACCCGAACGCTCCGCAGCAGGCCGCCTCGACCGACCGGACCGCCACTGCTGACACCGGTGGGACAGTCAGACTCCTGTAGCCGGTTGTCAGTCGGATTTCTCGTGTAGCGGACACCACATTTCCGTAGTAATCTGGCCATCTTCAGTCGCACTCGTGCCTCTCGCATCAGTCTTGCACCGCCCGGATGACAGTCCCCTTTGGGTCGTGCTGGGCTGACAGTCTGGTGGTGCTCGAGCTCAGAGAATTCAGTGTCTCGCCCGGAGGACAGTCGGCCCTGCTGTACGTGGTAGTTTGCACTCGGTGCAATGCGCCGTCGACGCCGCAGCTAGCTAGAGGCTCGGCGTACTGGTCGCCAGATCTGACAGTCCCCTCTGTTGGTGGCCGGCGGACAGGGCAGGCTGTCGCTCGTGGACAGTCCCACGTGCTGACGGTGCTGTCTGCTGTCGTCGCCTCTTCTCGCGCTGGTGCGCTCACTGAAACTCTGGTGTGTCGCCCACATTGGGACCCCGCTGGTGCGCTCGGGTCGGCACCCAGATCAGGCCGTCATATCGGCACCCAGATGAAGCGTGCTGGTGGTGGCACCTGGCCATGCCTCAGGCTGTGAGTAGAGATGTGTCGCTCGTCGGCACCCCCACGCTAGACGCACAGCGTTCTGTCGGGCCTGTTCCGGCCAGAAGTGGACTGTCCGGCCTTGTCACGCCCAGTGACTGTCCTGTATGGTCGTGCTACGTTCTTTCTCGTGGTCATCACTCTGTCTCGGGGTGCTGCTGCTCGCGATGTTTCTCAGGAATTCCGGTGTGGTTGCACTCTCGCTGTCGGCTGTCTCGTCGCTCTCCGTGCTGTTCAGACCGTGACTCACTGCCTCTCGCCTGCCGCGGTTGCTACGGTCTTCGTGCTGTCCTGGACGCCAGCGCTCTCGGTCCCTGTTCACCGCTGCTCCTCAATTTGCCTTCGTCCTCTCTGTTGTCGTCCTGTCTTCAGTCGGTGCACTCCGTTGCTTGCTCTGCTGGTCGCGCTGCTGGACTGTCCCTTTCTGTTTCTCTCTGTTTCTTCTGGGTCCGGCATGGCCTGACTGTCCCACGGCCTCACTCTGCTCTTTTTCTCCTCGTGTTCTCGGGTGGACTGTCCCCTCTGTTCGCTCGCTGTTGATGGGCTGTTCGCTCGTCGGTTTCTCGCCTGTGCTGTGCCTGTTGGGGTGCCCCTGTTCACGTCATATCTCCCACCATCACTTTCGTGATAAGTTGGGGTGCCCCTTGCTGCTGTTACACTCGTCATTTGCTCTCTGGTGCCCGCCAGAATTTCCCGCTCTTCTCGGGGGCGTCCTCGCTCCGCGTTGAGTCGCGCACACACATTTCCAGTTTCTGATAGAACTGTGGGATAGCCCCATGGCGTTATTTTTTGGTGTTGTTCACCGCTTCATGCACAGCTATCGGGAGTTCTTGATACAGCTGTATAGTGCCCTAATATTGAAGGCGTACTACCTCAATAGTGCTGGGTATAGGCATACTATGGACTCTGACAACTCCACACCAACCCCTGAAGAGATGCGAGACAAGCTGGGCGACCAGCGCCGGAAAATGCTCGCCACACTCAACCGGGCCGACGAGGCCACATTGGATACATCAACACTCCGACAACGGGCCGACGTTCCCACCGGAAGTATCGACCATCATCTCAAGCTGCTCACCCGCTGGAATCTCATTGAGCAACAACCAGATCGCACCTACACTGGGCAAGGTGGTTCACGTGCTCGCGTGTGGCAGCTCACCGACGACGGAGTGGCATTCATCGAGGACCATGACGACGTGCTCTCACCACCAGAAACCGCACAGACTGCCACACGGGTAACCGCGCTTGAAAATCGTATCGAAGACCTCGAAGCGGAAACTCGCCAGCGGCGGCAGGTTATCATCGATATCCTCGAAGTCATCTCCGGAGCACAAGACGACGAAACGCAAAAACAAGTACAACAGATCCTCGCAGAGGCCGACACGAAACTATCGTAATACGCCAAATCCACTGTTTGACTCGATACTTTCCTCCTCGTCTCTGTTCGTATCGCATTCACTGCTCAAGTTCTCGGTAGTCGGTGCTGTATCTTCCTCTCGCTCGGTGTCCACGTCGTCTTCGGTGCCTGTCTCATGCTCGTCCCTCTCATCACCTGTGACTGATTCATCGGTACCTCCTCCGTTCGATTCCAGCTGATAGCTGGATACATCGTTCACCAGATCGGTTAACGGTGTCTGTGTCTCGCCTTCATACAGTCGGATATCCATCGGTGTTTGTGTCTCTGGCGGAACCACGATCACGTCCCACTCGACCGCATCAAGGTCGCCATCCATTTCGTACTCGGGGATCATCGGCGGCTTGATATTCCGCTCGCCACCGCTCGGGTACGCACTCGCGTCGGTGAAGATGTCGGCTGCCGACTCGAAGCGTGCATGAACGGTGCCCTCACTGTCGCGTAGCACGTATTCGTCCGTCTGCTCATCATGTACCCAGACGTTCTCCCGACTTCCAGGTCGGGTCATCGTCTCGCCGTCAATCGTAAGCATCTGAGTGCTGGTGTAGAACCGCCGTTCGTCATCCACCGGGTGATTGCTCCGACAACAGAACGGCGTGTTTGCGACCGTCTCATACACATTCTCGGCGACGTCCTCTCGGGCAAAGAACAGACAGCGATGCCCGGCGTTGTGGGCTTGGGCGAGATTTTTCACCGTCTGTGAGGGTTGGGTGCTGCCGGTCGTGTGTTCACTCTCAATATAGACGTCCTTCGCTCCCGCAAGGCGATTCAGGAGGGCGTGATTGTCCCGATAGGTGGTCACTTTAGCAGTGATCTCTTCGGGATCGTCGGTGTCGTCGATTGCAAGCATCTCATCAACCCGTGCGAGACCGTCCGGCATTGCGTTGCCCGTCTGATCTGGAATTTCGAAGATGAAGCCAAGCTGCGTCAGTGGGACATAGGCATCAGCCATCGGTGCCCAGTGTTCCGCCCCGCCGTCATTCTCGCTATCGCCGACGTTCATGAAGCTCCGAGAGCGCACCTTCACTTGGCTTTGGCCGCTTTCTTCGCGATACTCAAGATAGGCTTCGGGGATGTCCTTGAGCACATGCCGCCACGCACGTTCGGCGGTCTCAACCCCACCCCTCGCGGGGAGATAGTCGGTGAGCCGATCGAGACATGCCTCAATCGGGATGAACGCACCCGGTTGTCCCTGTCGGATGCTCTCGTCGTAGATGGCTTTCAGTGCTGCATCACGCGATCGTTCGTCGTTAGCTGTATCGAGTGTCTTAGCACTCGCTTTCTCCGGCGTGACACTCTCGTTCATCCCGCCAAACTTGAGCTGGCGCATCATCTCGTCGTCCGTGAGTGGTGGGGCCGCGAACCGCTCCAGACTTTCAGTGATAATCTCCTCCGCTTCGTCTTCATCGCGGATGTTCGGATACGGCGCGAACGTCTTGAGCTTGAGCGCACCAGAGAACCGGGTACCGCCGTCCAGCGGGATGCGGGACCAGATCCGATGGTTTTCGAGTTCAGTGAAATCCTCGATATCACAGTCACTCAATCTCCGTGTGAGTGGGCGGGCGTCTTCGTCGTCCAGCACGCGGAAGAATACACCCGTGTTGCAGTTGTTTTTGACTGGCTTGAGCACGCCTGACTCTTTGAGTTGCGTCGGATACTGGCAGGCTAAGGTGACCGAGAGGCGCATCGAGCGGGCGCGTGCCAGCATGTCATCGACGTCAAGGTTCTTGTGGAGGACGCGATCGGCTTCGTCGAGGATCGCGAAGAACGGTGTTTTCTCTGCGCCTTCGATTGAACGGTTCTGAATCGCATTCCACAGCGGGCGAAGCGTCCCGAGTGTCACAAGTTGCTTGATATCATCGTCGGAAACCGCCGTGCGAACGATGACGATCTTTTCGTCATCGAGGATGTCCCGAAAGTCGATCGTACTCGCACGACACCCCGCGATTCGGCGGGTGACGGGACTCTCGACCCACGGCTTCAGCCGGGTTATCACGGGTCGGACAGCGTCGTCATCCATTTCGGCGATTTCGGAGACGAACTCACCGACCCACGGATCGTCAATCTCCTCGGCGAAGTCCTCACGCCGTTGGGCGTTCAGGAGGACGAAGTACATATCGAGCACACAGTACTGCTCGTCTCGATCCTCGATCTCGTGATTCGCCTGCATCATCGCCCGTGCCATCGACTCAACAATGGCGTTCATCCGCGGTCCCCAGTAGTCGTCGCCCGACAGAACGGCCTTGAGCACCTGAATACGGTCGGTAACGTGCTGTTCAAGCTCTATTTCGCTCTCACAGTCCGGCACTTCGAGGAAGTTGATCCCGATACTTCGATCGTGATCGTCGTCACCCGGTTCGATCCAGATCACGTCGTCATGCCGATACTCGGGGAGCTTCTGGAGGAGTTCTTTGCTGTCCTCGGCCTTGGGGTCGAAGTAGATGAACCCGTAGCCTGCCCACGCGAGCTGCACCATCCAGTTCAGCATCTCGGTCGTTTTCCCCGCGCCAGTGGTGCCGACAACCCAGAGATGCTGAAAGAGCTGATTGAACTCCACTGGTGCTGGATCAAAGCCCTGCTGGGCGCTGTCATTGTAGCCCAACCACAGTGGCATGTCTGGATGATCGCGAGCGCGTTCGAGCAATTCGCGGATCTCTGGGCCTGCCACCGGTCCCTGCTCTTCGGTCTCAGTGATCGTTTCGGTCATTCCATCCGCCGCGTACTCTGCACCTGTTTGGGTGAACCCGTACGGTTCGTTTGTGATCGTCGTTGAGATGGATTCGTTCTCCTCGGCTTCCTTCTCCGCTGATTCATCCGCCGAATCGTCTTCACCACTCCCGAAGAGTCGGTTAAACATCTTTCTCCCCCGTGATGTACCCGCTGTGCTCGTGGGACCCGACCGGCACCTCTTCGCCACGTTTGGTCTGGCGACGATCGAGCTGGGCGATCGAGATATCTGCTGGCGGCAGGTGCACAATTGGGGCGATCTCGAGTGACGTGAGCAGCATCTTTTCCCCGGACCACTCCCGGCGGGCCATCGTTTCGGCGAGCGTATTCGGCGAACTACTTGGCTCGACGATGAACGCCTGCTCGGTCTTTGAGTTGTAGTAGCTCGCGAAGGAGGCACCAACCGCCTCAGCATGGTGCTTGACTGCTTTCTTGTCGTCACCGACCGAGAGGTGGCGAATCATCACATCAAACGCCTTCTCTTTCGCACGTCGATCGAGGACGTTTCCGATCTCTGTGGCATCGGCTGTTTCTTTCTCGCGCTTGGTTTCGGCGAGGTTGTGAATCGTGTAGACACCGTTCAAATGGTAGTAGAGTTCGGTGAGATTCGTCGTCAGAAGCCGTCCTGTCTGCCAATTCCGCGTCGTCGGGCGAAACATGACTTGGATGACACTCCGTACTGACTCTCGACCGGTCGCACCGCCTGCTTTCACGGCATCATCCACGATATCGCCGAGGACAGTCTCGTATGGGTCGTCTTCGCGGAAGCCTTCGAGGTCGCGGCGACGTATTGGCCACCATCGGTGCTTTCGGAGCGTCCACTCACCACCGGCGACGTAATCCCCCTCATCGATGTGTATGAGGTCGGCCTCTTCCCTCCGAACGTCCGAATCAGGATACTTGTGCCGAAGTCGGGTGAGGAACCAGTGGAAATCGTCGCTGCACGGCAGGTAGCGGAAGCTGATCTGCTCACCGTCGTAGACGATCTCGGCTGCACGGGGCACGCTTCGCTTCCCACTCAGATCTGAGTGGGAGGGATGGACGGATTCGAACCACTCGATCGCAGTGTCTATCCCGCCGTCGTCTTTGAACGGCCGAACGCGAATGAGCTCATCACTAGCTTGGTTGTTGGACTCTATACCGAGTTGTGCGGCACTGTACTCGGCTGACCGACTCAAGCGACTCATCGGCCTGCCCCCGGAATGAGTTTTGAGGCTCCGATTAGCACACCGATGATCGCGAGATACGACGCGACGATGTCACCGAGTAGCGCGCTGAGTTCTGGTGCTGAGTAGCCCAGGAACGCCGGCACGAATCTGTTCGTGAAGAAGACCGCGAACAGCCGCTCGGCGAGGAACGTTGAGAACTGCTGGATGAGTGGGACACTCGCGAGTGTATGAAACGCGGCCACTACCATCTCGACAGCCTGGAATAGGAGGTTCATTCCCGCTCACCTCCGTCAACCGCCATTACCGAACGCTTTGCCGTCGTCTCACTCTCCGACTCATCACTGGTTTGCTGCCCATCATCGAAGCGATCGCCAAGCTGGCGCTGTAAGTACTCATGCCAGTTGCCGTGGTCACTTGGTTCGTAATCGACGATCGAGAACTCGACCGGATTTACATCCATGCTCATCTCAACCCGTTGCGGGTAGCACTCCCGCGTTCCATCCTCGTCTACAGCAAGTAGCATTTCCGAATACCCACGGTCCTTGTCGCCCGGCAGAGCACTGTTGACGAAGGTTGCTTCCTCGGCGTTGAGCCCGATTTCACTCCCGAACTCGGGGGTCATATCGTCCAAGTGATGAAAGCACATCATCGAGGAGTTGTTGAAGATGACCTCTGCCTGCGATTTGAGCGCACTCGTCCCCTCGTCGTCTTTCGCGTAGAACTCGCTGATTGACTGGGTGCTAAAGAGCAGCGAGAGGTTATAATGCCGGGAGTGGCGTACAACCTGCTCAAGGAACGTCAGGTTGTCCGCGTGCTTAGTGAGATACTGCGCTTCGTCAATCAGAATCATCGTCGGGTCGTCGCTTTCTTTGGCCATCTCGTAGACCGACGTGAGGAGCAACCCGAGCATCAGCCCCGTTTCGCCTTTCCCTTCCTTGAGTTGCAGATCGAGGTAGAAACTCCCGCCATCGGCGTTCAAGTCGAAGCCAGTTTCCTTTGTGAAGTGCCGATAGCGCGTGCGGAACGCTTCAATGTCCTCGGAGAGCACCCGTTCGGCCGCTTCGCGCGTTCGCAGTGGGACGTCCGTTTCACTCAAATCAGCGTCGAGGAGGTCCCCCATCTGGTGAATCTCGGGGTTGTCACCCACCCCAGCAATGTGAGCGATCTCCTGAATCACGTCGCGAAGCGTTGGTGAGTCGTTGCCGTGCGTGCTCGGATCCTTCGTGATTCCCTTCTCGTTATAGGCACGGCGTCCGGCTTTCTCCCAGACGTTCTTTTTCTCCGCTTCGAGTTCTCGGTCTTCGAGGTCGTAGAATATCTCGACGAAACTCATGAAGCGCTCCATCGCCTCACTGAACGGCGTCGTACGTCCCACGACCGATAGCTTCTCCTCGGGTGTCTCTTTGATTTCGAGTGGATTGAGGCCCGTCTCACCGCCCACGACGATCTGCTCAGCATCGAAGAGCTTCGACGGGCCTGCAAGCCCTTCGAGTGGGTCGATGAGCACGACGTTCATCTCGGGGTTGCGTTCTTTGAGTTGGGTGAGGATCTTCTTCGATGTCGTCGATTTCCCGCTTCCGATCTTGCCGAACACCATCATATTGTAGCCCATTCCCCGAAGGTACGGATCGACAATCGTGGGCTCGTCCCGATCGTGATGGATGCCGACCTCAATTCCCGATGGCTCGTAGATGTTGTTCGACGTGTAGGGCATCTGCTTTGCCAACGCCCGTCCAAGCATCGGCGTGGCCTTATTCATCGAATCGTAGACGAGCGGTGCAGCCGAGTGGGTCATCTCCTCCTGCTGGAAGTGGGCAGGCACGACCTCGCACCGAGCGGGTTGCTCTTTGAAGCGCTGTTTCATCGTCTTCGCCGCATCGAGCAGCTGCTCTTCGGAGTTGGCGCGAAGGCTCACGTACGTCGATGTCATGAACAGCCCCGACCCAGACTCAGTCAGGGAATCCTCGATGTCAGAAGCTGCTTGCCACTTGCGATAGGCTGACTCGGCTCCCCAGTGGCCTTCTTGCTCTTTCTTCTCGTAGTCGCTCCTGTGTTTGATCTTGTTTTTCTGGGACTGTTGCCGGGCATCGGATTTTGAGATCCCAAGCGCATGGGTTGAGAGCGTAATATGCACGCCGGGTGTGTTCAACACGTCACGAAACATGCCAATATCAGGGTTCTCCGGCCAATTCTCGACCCACATTCCAAGGACGTAGGTCTCCTCGTCTAGGACAAGATAGCGCTGATCATCATATCGAACCGACTCGGGAGCGAGAAATGACCGATAGTTCTCGGCGAGTGGATCGCTGTCCTTTGTCTGCACATCAACCTCGTAATCTGCATCTACATCGGCATTCCCGCCCACAACCGGCGAGTCATGGATCAGTGCCCGAATCGTCTCATCGGGAATCGTGGCTGCATTGTCCGCTCGGTAGTAGGAGCGAAGCAACCGTGTGAACTCGACAAGTGAGATCGGCGTCCCGGTGATACCATCGACGCTTCCGAGTGCCTGAACGACGCTGTCAACTCGCTTGTTTAGCCGAGCAGTTAAGTCCGTACGGAGCTGCTCGAGGTCATCGCCGTAGTTGTTCATCCGACGGGCCTTGATCTGATCGCCGATGAGCGGGAGGTTCGTTGCACTCCCGAACAATCCAGCAGCATCGTCCCACGATTCGGAGAGTTCGACCGGCATGACCTTCACGAGGATGTAATGCTCGCGAACAAGCACACTCTCGTGGTCGTCGTCGATAATCTCCACTCGTTCATCGAGCAGGCGACGTTGCAGGCGATCCATTCCCGTGAGGTCTTTTCCGTCAGGCCGTTCAGCCGCCATTTCGTGATAATCCTCGCGATAGCTCTGCTTATCGAGTGAGCGAAGCGTGCTGTACTGCTCAATCTCGAAATCGACGGTTGTTGAGAGGGCTTCATCCAGCTGCTTGATGCGGTCTTCCCACTGGGATGCCGTTTTCGTACTCATGTTCGCTGGGTCGACGCGGATCGCGGCAACAACTGAACGGTCTGCCAATTCCACGGCGTTGTGTGCCGGAAGTGGTCGGTTCACGGGAACCCACTCTTGGGTGGATTGGCCGCTGGTACTCGTCACGAATCGACGGACGAGAGGGACTGTTTGGAAGAGTTTCTGTGCGGTCGGATGCTCGTTTGCGGGTTGGGCGTTCTGACTCATTGGTTTGGGTTTTGGATGTTAGTTAGCGGTCGATACTGTGGGTTAGCGGCGGTTCTGACGGGAATGGAGCTTCACCGATTGCCGGGTGAGCCATTTTGTCCGTTGAGCGACGAACTCACCTGCTGTGAGGTACGCCGGTTCGACAGCGAGCACAACTCCTGCACCCGCCAACGCGACGAGTGTTAGGAGAATGCCCGCGATTTGGAGCCGCTTCGGGAGGAATGGCGTGAGGACCAAGATCCCGAGTGCCGGGTAGATGGCACGAACGAGTTCGTTCATGTCCCACCGGCCGAAGACGTCCCGTCCGCTGGCCATTTGATCGAGGACTTCTGCTCCAGGTGAATCTGGCATATGTGATCTAGGTGTGTAGTGGATCACCGCAGCACAGTGCCGCTCAAGAACGACACTGCTTGACTGCGAGTGGGAGGACAAGTCCCGTCCTCCGTGGTTGAAAGTCGGTACTGGCTGTCAGTCATCGGTATAGCCCTTCCTTCCGGACAACCGCCATCCGCCTTCGTTCCGACGCTTTCGCATACTTTCGTTCGGACGTGAGGGCGCCATTTCGGGCTGTGATCCCTGCCGTGTTACGGGCGATTTTCTTGGTTCAGGTGAGGAATCGTCTGTGCCGCCATCTGACCGAATGGCTCGGAGATTTTGGCGTCGATTGTGGAGCCAATTGGTGGTGGATTCTTTGCGCTCTTTGGCACGCTCGTAGGATTTCTCCATACCCTCTTTCGTAGGACGACTGTTCCCGGCCGCTTTGCTCATCTTCCCTGCATAGCGCCGCGTTGCGATCGACGTCCAACCGAGGATCGCGATCGACAGGATCGCACCCCCGAGAAAGCCCATTCCGACGAGCATGTCGCCGAGGACTCCAAATCCGAAATCGAAGTCAATAATCAACCCAAGTCGGAGAAGGAAGGCCGCCGGGAAGACGAGGATGAGCAGCGTGAGATAGTGCCACGCCAATCGGGCGAAGAACCCACGTATCCACTCAGCCGGTGCTGTGAGCGCCATGATCACCAGAATGGGCATGCACACCTGATAGAGGATGAGCAATGCGTGGCGCGTACCGAACATGATCGCCAAGGCAAATATCTCGGAGAGACTCGCGCCTTGGGTCAAGATGATAGTGAGTATCCCTCCAGAGGCGAGCTTGGCCAATCCATTCAACGTCGTAGCCATCTCTGCTCCACTTGGGGCGAGTGTGGTTGCAAAGGCATTGTTCAGCCGGGCGATTGCTGTCCCAATCTGCCACCAGAGGCCGATGAACATCCCGCCAGCTGTCGTCTTAATCAGCAAGTCACCTCCATCAAGATCTCGTCCAATACCGGGTGCGGTGACCTTGATCGCAGAAAACCAGTGATTCAACACCAGCAGGACCATCGAGGTCGAGCCAACGAATGGAACGTAAAGCTGCCAGAAGATGTCGTTCCAATTGGGGTTCTGGTTCTCAACCGGATAGCCGAGGATACCGAGATAGCCATCATTTGTCGGGAATGGCGTTCCGACGATAAAGCCGGTAAAGGCGTTGATGAATTCCTCGATTGCCGTCGTGATTTGCTCAACAAGCCACGTGCCAGCGAGGAAATTGACCGCGATTTTCGCGGTCTCTCTCGGCCCCGGAATATCAGGCATGAACCCACCGAAGCCACCACTCCCGGACGAGCCACTGCCCGGCGCATGCGAGCCGTTGGCTAGCGTCGTTGTTGTCGAATTATTGGCTGCAGATCCGTTGGGCGGAGTAGCTTGAAACATCGGGTGCGACGAGTGGGGGGTGGCGGCGGTCGCCGAGGTAATCAGCATCGGAATGAGGAGGATGATGGCGAGACTGACAACCAACACTCGTCGGGTGTTGGCGTGCATGCATTCCTCCTTAGACACCGGGCAGACAGCTGGTATCGACCGGGAAGGCCATCCAGCCCATCATAATGCCAAGCATCGAGAGACCAACGAGAGCGCTGATGAAGCCCTTGTGGCCTCTCATCTGCATCTGCTTGAACGTGCCTTGTTTCCCGCTCGACATCGTGAGTGCCTGGCCGCCCCCACCGATGAGTTGGCTCAGTGCGTACGCGCCAACGAGGAACGTCCCGCCAGCGGTGAGAAAGAACGGGAGTGCTTGACCAATGAATTCGGATTGATTGCAGACGTTCACGCTTCCACTCGATTGGGCGGCGACACGACCGATAACGAGGCCTGATGTGAGCGCGACACTGTATGCCTTTGGAATCGCTGTTGCAACCGTCTCGTCCGTGACGCCGATTGCTCGACCGGCACGCACGGCCATCGTGTCTACCAACTCTACACCAGCGTCAACCGTCCCTGCAATCGTCTGTGAAACGGAGTCACTAGATGCTGTTTCTGATGCGCCTCTATCGCTCTGCTCGTGGTTTCTTGAGGGAACCATATTCCATCCTACTCAACTAGAAATAGAAATAAATAGTTTACGGACGGTAGTGTCTTTTCGTATTTGACTGTCCGTAAACTACAAAAGGGCAATGACAGACAACACTTACGTATGATACGCTACGAATTGCAGCCGATGGTTCGACTAAAGGATGTTGACAAGCAAATACTCGACCTGTTTCACGAGGGAGACCGAACGCAATCATATCTGGTCGACGAAACAGGCTATACGCGGCAATACATCCATCAGCGATTAGAAGTGCTGGAAGCAGCGGGCTACATCGAAAACATCCACGCCAAATCCGCACTGTACCACCTCCTTACTGACCCACGCGAAAACACCGAAGACGACCAAGACACAAACTCATGACTGCCCTCAAAACCACATTCATTGATGCGATCAAGCACAGTCGAAAAGTACGCTTCTGGGGCGCAATTCTCCTGGCGCTCCTTGTTTGCTATGTATTTGGTATCAAGGGAATCGGATCATTCATCATCATCCTTGGTACTGCTGCGGTCGCAAACTGGAGGGCGTAACGATGGGTACCCTCGGGAGAGGAGTATCTGCAATTCTGTTCGCATTTGGAGCCCCATTCATCGCGTTCGGTCTCTCCTTCATCGGATTCTGGTACTATCTTTCGATGTACCTTCCCGAAGGCTGGGCAAAACCAGCGGCGTTTCTGATTTCGCTTATTTGTGTCTGGGGTGTCCTCCGCGATATCAGAAAAATCTGATCTCGAGGATCAAACCGGCTCCCCATCAACAGTGATATTCTCCATCACATCGCCCGACCCCCGAAAGAGAATGTTCTCTGTCGCCTGCCAACCAGGGGTTTGAACCCGTAGATTACGAACCGTAACATTGCTTGCTGCATCATCAACCACGAGTGCTTTCGTCGGCGACTCGTGGATTGTTATCGAGACGTTCTCAATCAACGCTTTCTGCACCCCATGAAGGATAGTGAGACTCCATCCAGTCGGCTTCTTCTGGATGATCTGGGTATTCTTGACCGCACAGGAACCATCATCGATCCGAATGGGACGCTGCTCGTAATAGAACTCGTTTCCGAACGACTGATCGATGATGACCTTACACCCGATGATCTTTGAGTCCGTCCCGCCAATCCGGATGTTTGAGGCGTGTGAATTGCCTGCAATGCAGTTTATCACTTCGACGGTACCGTCTCCTGTGCCGGGATGGCCACCAATCACGTAGATCCCATTGTCGGGCCATCCACCACAGATAACCCGTTCTAAGCGGAGCTTCCCCTGCGTGCGTGGATGCATCGTAATCCCCGATGTCGCCCACGATCGACCGGCATACGGCCCACCGTCGTAGGTATCTCGCGTGTTGATCGTTTTCTGGTAGGTGAGTCCACCATGTCGAATATCGATATTTTGGGCCCGAACGAACGCATTCTCAGTCGCTGGATTCAGTCGAAATGGTCCCTGGCATCCCAGTGAGTGCATCCCGACTTGCCGGATGTTCTGAATCACCGATGTCCCGGCTGTGTGATGATTCAGAATTTGCATCCCTTCGTTCTCCCCGCGCCAATCAGCTGTGAACCCACCGAACACGAACTTGCCCTGATGTGGCGTATCAGGCACTCCGATTTTGAAATGCTGAGCAGGGCCGTGATACTCGCCCTTGGTGACATCGAATCCCTCGATCGCGTCCACACGTCCGTGCGTGAGGACCGCGTTCTGTCCGATGATCCCGAGATTACGGAGTCCAACGTGGCGATGGTTCGTATTGAGCTTATACCGACCAGGTGGAAAGTAAACGAGTGTATCGTTGTCGATCACACGGTCGAGGACATCATCAATCGCTTGCTTTCCACTGTTGTCTGCGCCTTTCTTTACGATGTTGACTCGGTGTTTGAACTGGTCGGCGTACTTTGTCGGATCGAGTCCTGACGGCATGCCACTTGTTGAATTCGTGCTATTGGTGCTGTTCGATCCAGTATCAACAGCTCCGATTCCACTGCCGTACACACCCGGACAGTGACGCAAGACCGAGACTAGCGGTTGTCGCGAGAAACGCCCGTCGACTGTGCGATTCGTGATCATCTGTGTCAGCGGTTAGTGGTGGTATCATAGAGGGATCACTCGCGTTTTAGTGCAGGCGTTGTTTCTAGAATACGGTATTACACAACACTAGATAAGTTTTACGTACGTTACTAAATGGATTGAAGTGAGTTTTTTAATTCAGATGTATTTGTTAGCATTATATGCTAACGAGAAGGTTGAAGAAAGAGTGCGAGGCAGGAAGAGCTAAAAACGCTGTCAGACCGGACGACGAGTTAGCGAGTCGTACCAGGAACGAGATCCCAGACTTTCTCAGTCGCCACGTACTCACCGTCCTGCTCTTCGATGTATCCTTCATCAAGGGCCTCGGCTATTGAATCATCAATATCGCCGTCAAAGCGACCATGTTGGGTTGCAGTCACACCAATGTGGTCGCAATCAATTGTCGCACGGTTTTGCCCGCCCGTATTATGCTCGATTATCCGAGCGACGATTGCGGCATTCTCGCTCATGTCAAGTGATCGTGTCTGAACGGCGTTAAATCGGTGGGGGATCTTGGTTAGTATATTATACTAACCTGCAAACGATTGCCTGTAGGCACACACTCCCGATTGACACAATCACCACTTCGATTGGAGGGCACAGGATTATGAGTCGTGCTTCGCATCCCTTGCTCCGCGAACGGTTGCTTCGACCGCCTCGATGCCGGCTTCATGGAGCACATCGCCGACGATGACCGTGTCTGCGACACTTGCCATCTCGTAGGCCGAATCATAGTCGTGAATCTCGCCCCCATAGAAGAGCTGTGCTGATGAGAGTGCATCTCGTGCGGCAGCCACAACTGCTGGATCGCCGAGGGTGCCAGAATACTCGAGATAAACGATCTGCTGACCGAGGATCTGTTCGGCAAGTTCAGCATACGCAACGACATCATCGGTCTCAAGATCCTGCTGATCAAGATCGATTGGGAGCGCTGCAATCGTCCTTTGAAGATTTTCTCGCGTGCTTCCTTGTCGGGAAGGCCCACCTCGTACTGTTGATCAAACCGTCCACGTCTACAGTACACGTCACAGCACCAGATCTGTATCCTGCTGAGTGAAATTCTATCCGAGTCGAACCGGCTTCCCACGGTCGGCCGAGGCATAAACAGCCTCGATAATCTCGACGGCTTTGCGTGCCTCCTGTCCGTCGAGCATGAACGGCTCCTCGTTCGCTAGCGCGTCAAGGTAGGCCGCGATATTTCGGCGGTGGTATTCGTAGTCAATGGACATCGGGTCAGACGCACCCCCGCCACTGGCCATCTCGGTGAATCCCTCACGAACCGCTGTGTCATTCGAGTGCTCCTCGCGAAACTGCCACGTTACGAGCTCATCTTCGAGGATTTCCGCGGTGCCGTTACGACCTGCCAGATGGATGCGTTTGAGCGACCCTGGATACATCGAGGTCGTACCGAGAAGTTGGCCGAGCGTCTTGTTTCGGAACCGAAATACAGTGGCTGCGGTATCTTCGACTTCCATAAGATCGCTATTGTGCGCAAGCGTGTCCGTGTAGGCAAACACCTCGGCAACCGGGTTGACGTCCTCGTCGAGATCCATCGTTGCACTGGCGAGCCACTGGATAGCATCCACGCTGTGGATGGACTGGTTCATAATCGCGCCACCGCCGTCGAGTTCCACGGTTCCCTGCCACGACCCCTCATAGTAATCATCTGGACGCCACCACGGCACGTACGCATTCGCAACCGCAAGCCGACCGAATCGACCTGACTCTGCTGCGTCGTGCATCGTCTCGACCACGGGGTTATACCGTTGTGGGAAGACGCCTCCAAGCCGAACGCCTGCCGCTTCACAAGCTTCAATCATTTCGTCGATACGTTCGGTCGTTATCTCAAGGGGTTTCTCACAGAGGACGTGGACGCCGTGATCCGCTGCAGCAAGCGTAGGTTCGAGATGGGCACCGCTCGGTGTGCAGACGATGAGCACGTCGGGATCCATCTCTTCCAACATCGTCTTAGTGTCGGTATAATGCGTGCAGTCGAACTCATCGGCGAACGCGCGGCCCTTTTCGATTGTCCGGCAAGAGCCCCCAACTAGTTTAGCGTTCGACAAGTCAGTTATGGATTCCGCATGCATCTCCGCTACCGCTCCGATACCGGCGATAGCGATACGATAATTCTCCGTCATTCGGTTCGAAACGACTCGCGACCTTGTCAAAAGAATACCGGTTATTTCCCCGATGCCGAAACCATTAACATGATTACGACCATCCACACGAGCGTCGAACATGACAACAAACCATACACAAAATACAACGACCAGCGATGGCAGTACCTTCGTTCTCTCCGGATTTGCGGACGAGATCGATCCGAACTTGGAAACGCAGCTAGACGTTTTTGAAGACCTCGATATCGGCTATTTTGATCTCCGCGGTGTTTACGATACCAACGTCCTTGATTTAGATGATAATTCCCTCGAACGTATTCGAGATATGATAGACGACCGCGGCATCGCTATCTCTTCCATCGGCTCACCCATTGGTAAAATCGGTATCACAGATGATTTCGAGCCCCACAAAGCACGTTTTGAGCGCGCCATCAAGGTCGCGGCGTTCTTCGATGTAGAGTATATCCGAATCTTCTCCTACTACATCCCGGAGGGCGACGACCCCTCGAAATACCGAGGGGAAGTTATGGATCGAATGCGCTGGAAAGCAAAGCGTGCAGAGGAAGAAAACGTGACACTCATCCATGAGAATGAGAAGGATATATACGGCGACACCGCCGAACGATGTCGAGACGTTCTCACAACTGTGAATTCCTCTAGTCTCCGTGCTGCGTTTGATCCTGCGAACTTCGTCGAAATCGGGGTCAAGGCCTATCCGTACGCATTTGTACTCCTCGCCGAATATGTCGAGTATCTCCACGTCAAGGATGCCGAGATGGACGAACGTGGTGAGATACGACCCGCCGGTGAAGGCGACGGCCGGTTCGACGACTTGATTCGCGTGCTTGACGCACGGGGATTCGACGGGTTTGCCTCTCTTGAACCTCATCTTCAATATGCGGGCCCAAGCACGGGGATGAGTGGTTCTGAAGGATTTCAGACGGCGGCCGAGGCGTTTCGTTCCGTCCTCACGGAGGTGGGTGTGGACTACGAATAGGGGTCTCTCGTACGAGTTCATGCCGTGTTATGTCTCAAGTAACACGATCACGAAGTGGTTCAAATTGCGATAAACGCACCCCAGATACGGCGATAGCGGCGGCAGTGAGACGGGTTTGAAGTTTCTCTTCGTTTAGAATAATTCCTCCCAACAGAACCGCGATGATGGCTTGCATACTAAGAATTGGCGACGCAATACTAGCTGGAATCCGTGCAAAAGCAAGTGCGATGAAGTGTTCACCCACAATCAAGATTGTACCCGCCAGGAAAAGTTTCAGAAGATCGCCGCGAAATTCGGAACGCCAATCACGAATCGCCAGCGGTGACAGTAGAACCGGCGTTCCCCCGAGTTTGAGTATGACCCACGTCGTCGTCGGGAACGCCAACTCCTGAAGAACGACTCACTGTGCAACGTTCAAAATCGCTAAGACAAACGCACTTAGGAGTGCCAACTGTGCGGGTCGATACGTGGTCGCTTTCAAAACCGACATCGTTAGTTTCCCACCCTGATAATTCGCGACATATACTGCCAAAGTGCCAGTCCTACGCCAAATATCTGAACAAACGTCAATTACTCGTTGAGCAGAACGATTTCGAACGGAAGAACAAGTAGGCGTGATTTTACTGATCGGTGCGACGTATGACACTTGCCCGATCTTGATGGAATGAAACAGGATGAGTAGTCCGGCAGCCAGGAAGGCGATAGTACTGAGTACGAACAGCCAATCAGTACTGGAATGTCGTGCGGGTAGTGTAACTGGCATCCCTTTCACCTCCGCGACAAGCATGTACCAGGCCGCCGGCGAGACAAACATGAATGTCATAAAAACGGTCGACGGCACCCGGTCGAACTGATATTTGTAAAGAAAGAGGAAGTATCCCCAGACGACGGCACCAATGACCGCGTATACCATTCCATTATTGAGAACGGGATCCATAGTTGATAATGTAACTCAAAGCGTATTTGAGTACCGACTTAATCGATTCGGTACTGTTTGACGGCGTCCTCATCTACGGAGATTCCGAGTCCAGGCTCCTGAGGCACCTCCAACACGCCACTTGTCGGGTCGACCGGGTCGATCAATAGATCGTCCCGAAGGGGGGTTTCGCTTCGGTCGAACTCGAAGAGTAGCGGTTCTGGGATGTAATCTGCATGCGGATACTGCGGTACGCTTGCAGCGAACTGGATTGCGGCTGCCAACCCAACGCTGCTGTTCTACACGTGGGGACGAATCGCCACGTTTTCGGTCGTCGCCATATCAGCAATCCGTCGTGCCTCCGAAAACCCGCCGCACCGACCTAAATTCGGCTGGACGATAGACACTGCTCTTGGCGTTCCTATCTCGGAGCATCTAAGAAAAGCCCCGACGGCCGCGTTTCTTGGCTTGCTGGCCGAGAAACACGATTTCTCTCCGAAACGACGTTCCTTGTTGACGGGATGAGATATCCGACCGGTAAAGTATAGTGGTTCGAGCGGAGATAGGCGATTGACTAGCCATGGTAAATAGTACCAACCATCTAGCTGACTGGACGTCACTGTCGCCAGCGCAGAGCCGCCTCACTGACGAACAGTCTCGCATTCAGGCCGAAATCGATGCATTCGAACGGTTTTGTGAACGACTCAACGACATTCCAGTCCATCTCTCTCATGCTAATGGTGGGTCGCTCAAAACCACGATCTGTTCGTGGTTTCACTTGTCAGAACCACCCCAGGATATAATTGAGTGTGCGTATCGTGAGACCGTCTTATCTGTTGACCACTGGATGGACGCATACGGTGAGGACACCGTTTATGAGAGTATGGCAAACGAGTTCGGTGCAGGTATTGTTGCCGGCGTCACAGGTGGGTCAGCAACGTGGTCTCCCCAATTACTGACTCAACTTTGCATTGAAAGTACAACCGCTATCGAAACCCGTCAGCAGACAAACCAGATATTAAAAGAGGAACAAGAGCAATTAGAGGATCTTCATGGGTCGCTTGCCCTGATCAGTGAGGAATTAGCAATGGTTGAACGAGGGACGGACACATTCTCTGAGTGTAGTAGACGTCTGACGACGACACGGGATCACCTCGACCAGTTGGCAGTCGACCACCAAGCGTATCTCCAACAGCGCTCGACATCACTAGTGCATGATGACCTGTTTGCATCGCTCGTCTATTCAGACCTCGACATTGATCATCCCGGATTAGCTGCGCTCGCGACAGCCCGCGATATCCACGATCGTATCGAACATCAGCACTGGGCTGGTTTGACAGCCTCTTCCACCTGAAGGCGGAATAAAATGTTGGTTCAGTGGGGTGGATGCAGTTCGTAGACCTGTTTGCGGGCGTCGTGTATCTTCACCTGCGCCGAGACGAGGTTCGCGTCTTGGAGCTGTTTCAGTGCATATCAGACGGTTCGATTCGGTAAGAACGTTTCCTCTGCGAGTTGTGCTTGATCAAGCGGCGCGTCAACATCTAATACCTTCGCGACGAGTTTGGCATTCAGCGGAAGGTCACGCAATCACGACCGAAACTCCGACTGCGCAACGACTCAGTCATAGTACTGGATCGGATATCATGTTCAATGTCGGTAATTACCATATCCGTTTGTTGAGATCGATCGTAATATAAACGTGCCCATCAATCAGATTGATCCCAATCAAACTGAAGATACTCACCTACCCGCGAATTTGACAGGGACATCAGACCAGTCCAGACGTATCCGGCTCGTTGCATCAGTCCTCGTCGGATGCGTCGAGTGCTTGCTGGGCCACGCGCTCGCTTGCCTGTTCGACGAACTCTTCAGGAAGGCTCTCGATCTCGCCGGCCTGCACCCGCCAGAGATTCGCATATAAACCGTTGTTCTCAAGGAGCTCCTGATGCGTGCCGCGCTCGACAATACGTCCGTCTTCAACAACGAGAATGGTATCGGCTTCCCGAACGGTGGAGAGACGGTGGGCGATGATAAATGTGGTGCGGTCGGCCGCGAGTTCGTTGATCGAGCGCTGAATCAGCATCTCTGTCTCCGTGTCGACCGCCGAGGTAGCTTCGTCGAAGATCATAATTGCCGGTCGCTGGAGGATAGTCCGCGCGATGGCGATGCGTTGACGCTGGCCACCCGAGAGTTTGACCCCGCGCTCACCAATGTCGGTGTCATAGCCCTCCGGCAGATTGGCGATAAACTCATGAGCCTCAGCACGTTTGCATGCTTCGATGACTGCCTCGCGGTCGGCATCGAACTGCCCATACTTGATGTTCTCCTCGACGGTACCGTCGAACAGGAAGTTGTCCTGTCCAACGTAGCCCATCGCTCCCCGTAGACTCGACAGCGTCACATCACGGATGTCCAGATCGTCAATGTGGATGGTTCCCTCGTCGACATCGTAGAGGCGCAGGAGAAGCTTGACGACGGTCGTCTTACCAGCGCCGGTCGGTCCGACGAGTCCAACGGTCTCGCCCGGTTCGACATCGATGTCGATATCCTCAAGCACTATCTCTTTGCCGTAGCCGAAAGTGACATCATCGTACTTCACGTCGCCCTCAGCGTCCTCGAGTTCGACGGCATCGGGGGCGTCCAGGATGTGGACTGGAAGGCTCATCAGTCCAAGAATTCGCTTCGTCGACGCCTTGGCGTCCTCGTAGCGTTCGACGATGTTTCCCATCTGGGCGAGTGGATTGACTAGTCGCTGAGTCAACAGGAGAAACGTCACGAGTGATCCGACCGTGAGATCGCCCGTCAGCGGTCCTGGCGGGCCGTCAAGGATCCAGACCCCGCCGACGATAAACGTCGTAATGAACGACAGCGAAGTGAGTACCCTGAGCCCTGGCCGGTAAATAAAACTCAGGCGCAACGCGAGCCAGTCTAGGCGAAAGTACTTGTAGGAGTGATCCTCGACGCGCTGATCCTCATAGTCCTCTGTGACTGAGGCCTTGATAACCTGAATGCCATTAAGATTGTTCTCAAGGCGGCTGTTGAGTTCGCCGACGGACTCCCTGATGTCTGTATATCGTTCTTCGGCAAGTCTCATGTACCAGTAGGTGAATACTGCCGACAGTGGGATAACGAGCAATGTGACGGCCGCGAGTTGTTTGTTCATCCACAGTAGGATCACGGCGGTGCCGCCCATGAGGACAGCCAGCTGGATTGCTTCGCCCATCATGGAGTCGAGGAACTGTTCGAGCCGGTTTGTGTCGTTGGAGAGGATGGAGATCAGCTCGCCCGTCTGCACTTCGTTAAAGAAGTCCATGTCGAGGCGTTGCATTTGCTTGTAGGTGGCCGTCCTGGCCTCGTGTTTCACGCGATGAGAAAAGAGGTTTAGGGATGATGCCCTAACGAAAATCAATACTGCTTGGCCGACCATTGCGATTCCCATAGCTGCGATTGCAAACCAGAACTGTTCCATTGTGGTGTCCGGCAGCCACGACGCGGGGACGAATGGCAACTCGAAGGCCGTGTCGTCTCGGAAGATCGAGTCGATTGCCACGCCAAGGATCACTGGCGGAACCAGTGAGAGGAACCGCGAACAGATACTCGCTAGGATGCCCACGATAAACCACCGACGAGTGCCGTGGCCGAACCGCATGAACAGCTGGAAAAGGGGATGGTCGATCTCTTCGCGATGTCGTCTGATATACTCCAGATCGATTTCTGTGTCTGAACTCATTCGGAACGATACTCCCGGAGTACTATTCCATCAGTCAAAAAAAGATCGGTCAGCGACAGTTTCTCCGCTTTTCCGATACTGCCACTGGCGATCCTGTTCAGGTAGACCGGTGCTTCCTGGCGTACTGGACGGTCATAGCTCCTCAAACAGCGCTAGCATATTCTGATAGCTGGTTGAATATTAATCGACACCTTATTATTATGTTTAGTTAGCAGTCTTCATCATTGGGTTCAATGGATCAGGAAATTCTGATGATATTGTAGGGAATATAGAATTTATGTACTTAGTTCACCCAGATATGAGCATTGCATTTCACAGGTAAGACGGAAGCCATGGCGATTCTATACGCAAGACGTTATTTCTCCGGTCGATGTGACCAGATTTGTTCCATGAACGGGATCTGTTCCTCAGGTAGTGCATCAACTTCCACTCCATCTTCTTAGTATACGGCCACACGCCGCTCTCACCGTTCGATTGCCGGATCATCAGTGACGACATCAAGATAGTGGTCGATGTCATCAACCTCAAGTAGACAGACAGCGACGGTCCCCCTGATATACAGTTCAAAGTTCCGGAAGCCACCGCGTTCCATTGCATTGGTTACATCGGTGGGGACATTATTGTGAGCCTCAGTGTAGGCTTCAACATGGCTGGAATCGATATGTTGACTTATAATGTTTGTTCTCCATTATAAATCAAATTGATGAGACAACGAGCAGCTCCATGCGTAATCTAGACTGAAGATTACAGATTGCAACTGAAGACGATACCAAACGATATTTTATTATCCAAGGGAAGTATCCACAGTTGTGTGACTCTCGAAATAACGAGGATCGAAAGCACCGAGTTTGAATATCCGTTAGAAGATGTCGGTACAGACTATCACGGATTTAACTTAGTATACGATCCAGGAACAACGACTACGCGAAAATTATTCGCGATCAAGATACATACCGACGAGGGGGTTATTGGTGAGTACGTGGGGGGAAACTCACCAGGAGCAGCCCAGATCAATATGTTTGCGAACTATCTTATCGGCAAGAATCCGCTTCATCGAGAAAAGCACTGGAGCGAGATGAAGCGCGCACTCAGAAAATACGACCGTATGGGTATCGGCCCTATCGATATCGCCTTGTGGGATATTGCCGGCAAGCAATACAACGCACCGATCCACGAACTGCTCGGTACCTATCGTGAGCGAATTCCAGCGTATGCCTCAACTTACCATGGCGATGAAAACGGCGGTCTTGACACGCCGAAAGCATTCGCCAAATTTGCAGAAGAGTGCCATAATCGGGGATTTTCTGGATTCAAAGTACATGGGTGGGGAGGAAGCGAGAATTCACGGGATCTCAATCGCGAAATTGAGACAGTAAGGCTTCTTGGTGACCGTATCGGCGACAAAATGGATCTTATGCTTGACCCAGCTTGCGAGTATGAAACGTTTGGTGAAGCAATCAAAATCGGCCGTGCCTGCGACGAAGCAGGGTTCTTTTGGCTAGAGGATCCTTATCGTGACGGGGGCATTTCACAGCATAGTCACCGAAAACTGCGAGAAATGCTCGACACACCGATTCTTCAAACAGAACATATTCGCGGACTTGAACCACATACCGATTTTATTGAGAGTAGTGGTACAGACTTCGTCCGTGCCGATCCTGAGTACGACGCCGGCATCACCGGTGCCATGAAGATCGCACGAGTCGCGGAGGGGTTCGGCCTCGACGTCGAGTTCCATGCGCCTGGTCCCGCCCAACGCCATTGTATTGCAGCGATTCGCAACGCTAATTATTACGAATTGGCACTTGTTCATCCTCAGTGTCAGAATACACAACCGCCTGTATATCTGGGTGACTACTCAGACATGCTCGATGATGTCGCCGCTGACGGGACAGTCCCTGTTCCTACAGATCCTGGTCTCGGAGTTGAGTACGACTGGGAGTATATCGATTCGAACCAAACAGGTAGCGTCCACGTCTACAAGTAAGAGAAGATGTAAGTGAGCCCTCCATCGATAAATCGACATCAATTAGGTTTTCAGTCTATTCGATTTCCGAAATCGTTGCAGTTTACCCTAGTGGACGGACAAGCAAACGGACTTGCGAACCATCGCACCCGTCGTAGGGGATCGGTGTACAGAAGACGTCATATCTACCTGACTTGATTGCATTAGGTTCTCGATTCCTTCCGCAATAAGAGTATCCGCCTAAAGACGCATATTATGTACGCCATGTTCATCATTCTCTACCATATACTCCGTTGCTCCCTTACTCAGGTAGATAAACTGAATAAGGCACGTCGATAAACATTATACAATTATTATATTATCGGTGATTATTTGATCGATAATCCGAAGCTGATAGAAATAGCGTCGATGTGCCCCTATACATTTCACAATGTGTTTCGAGTTTGATTCAAGTAAGAATTAGTTAGTTAATATCGAAGAAAGGTGTGTATAATTGGGCGAGTCTGATAGATA
This sequence comes from Haladaptatus pallidirubidus, assembly GCF_020700235.1. Classification (GTDB taxonomy): domain Archaea; phylum Halobacteriota; class Halobacteria; order Halobacteriales; family Haladaptataceae; genus Haladaptatus; species Haladaptatus pallidirubidus. The sequence goes on from NZ_CP085304.1 coordinate 151,204, forward strand.
TAGCAGGATTCACTAATGATGGAGAAATATTTTTATTTGGTGAATCCAAAAGGGGGCTATGGACCAGTCTAACAAGGCACAACATCCGGTAAAATCCGTACATAAAACGTTCGATATTACAGAGGCACTACAGGAACTGGACGGAGCGGGTGTGACCGAACTTGCTGAGTACACTGGAATCACGAAAAGTTCCGTTCATAACTATCTTAGTACACTCAGGGAAAGAGGATACGTGGTGAAACAGGGGAATGAATATCATGTAGCTATAAAGTTTCTCGGGCTAGGAGCTTTCGCAAGACATCGACAGAACGTCTACGAGGTCGCGAAACCTGAAGTGGCATCACTCGCTCAAGAAACTGGAGAATTGGCGAATCTACTCGTTGAGGAGCATGGCAAGGGAATTTACATCCTGCGTGAAGTCGGATCTCAAGCAGTGAGCGTTGATAAGTACACTGGAGGGCAAGTCCACTTACATAACACCGCGCTCGGAAAAGCTATCCTTGCACATATGCCCGAAGAGCGCGTTAAGTCAATTCTCGATCGGCACGGAATGGTAAGATCAACTGAGAACACGATCACCAGCCAGTCAAAATTGTTCGATGAGCTAGAACAAATCAGGAAAACGGGGGTTGCCTTTGATAGGCAAGAGCGGTTGAAGGGCTTGAGATGCGTAGCTGCACCGGTTCTGAGAAACGATGAGTACATAGAAGCAGCAATTAGTGTTTCAGGTCCGCTGAGTCGAATGCAGCAGGAGCGATTCGAAGAAGAGATTCCGGAATTGCTCAGAAGCGCAGTCAATATTATTGAGTTAAATATCGCTTACGGATAGATATTACTGCGTGATCCGAATCGAGACCTCCTTCATATATCCCTCTGTGGATGGCCTTTGAGAGAGCTGATTTCGAAGTCCAGCTGGATTCACTATTATTGAATATTGGCCAGGAATAATCACGGAGATTTAAAATTAATCTAATTTATTTATAAATTAATATAAAATTGATTGTATTCAATCCCCTCCCCATCTCGAAAGCGTCTATATGAATAACAAAAGTAGTGCTGTTATACAATACTCATTATCGATAGCGGATCCTGCCCGAAAGGAAAACTAGGGCATATACTGTCGAGGAATATCTTGTTCCGTGTTCAGTAATGCAGACCCGAACAATATTCCTGATCCAGATTTCAACCAGCGCCGACACCACAAATATAAAGAATATGATTGCATAAATAGAATAGATTCCGACTTAGGGGATACTGGTGAGACTTGGTTTCGGCTGCCTTTTTGAATACTCGTGATCTCATAGGAAACAAATTTATCCAATAGCCAATCATTCTATTCAGGCTACCGGAGTACCCTGGGTGGGTATTCATTAATGAGGAACAGCTGATTTCCCTCAATTATTCTTTCTCTATTTTACATAAATTAATATTATATCATACTATGAAGTTCTTTGTTCGTCTCTTCGGTTGCCACTCGAGAGTGAATTCATACTTACCAAATTTGAGTTCGAGAAACGAGTACTGCTCCCGGTACGAGAAGAACTACGTCTTGGAGAAGTGAAGTAATGAATTGATTATATAATCACAGGTTTCTAGCCGTCTGAACTATTGATGTATTCTTACTGCAATCCATTCCTTTATTATCTGTGAATCAATCTATTCATACGTCATGCCCACCAAGGTTACTGTGTGGAACGAAAATCGTCATGAACAGCAGGATGAGCAAGCACGTGAAGTTTATCCAGACGGGATTCATACCGCTATTGCAGAAGCGCTGGATAGCAAAGATTACGACGTGCGGACTGCGACCCTTGACGAACCAGAACATGGTCTTTCGGAAGAGGTTCTCGATGATACAGATGTTCTAATCTGGTGGAGTCATATTGCAAATGACGAAGTCAAAGACGAGGTGGTTGACCGCGTTATCTCACGTATCCATAACGGGATGGGATTTATACCACTTCATTCGGCAAGAGGATCAAAGGTCTTCAAGCGACTGATGGGGACATCTACTCGCATCAAGTGGCGACATGACGATCGAGAACGTCTCTGGGTTGTTGACCCAAGCCACCCGATAGCTGACGGAATTGAGGAGTATGTTGAGATTCCTGAAGAAGAGATGTATGGTGAACCGCAAAATATACCGAAACCGGACGAGATCGTGTTTATCGGTTGGTTTGCGGGAGGCGAAGTTCTCCGAAGTGGATGTTGTTACAAACGTGGGAAGGGTAGAATCTTTTACTTCCAGCCTGGCCATGAGGAGTACCCAATCTATTACCAAGACGAAATTCGTCGAATCATAACTAATGCTACTGAATGGGCTACGCCTTTGGAAGGTGTGACAGCGACTTACGGAAATACAAAGGCACTGGAGTGAGCATTCGTACAACCGAGGATGAATCAAGTCTCTCGACACGAGAAAATAAACAATTTTTCGTTCACAACACCTCTCCCTTCATGTGCTAATTTCCTGTGGTGATACCATGTGGTACAGTCGAACGAAGCACAAAGCGAATGGGACGAACGCGGCGACGTAGGGTAGAAGCCATGGTACAAGTACCTGAACTAATATGTCGAATTACAAATAAATCTTAGAAATTGACCATCATGGTGAAAAGGGGTTTGGGCCATCGTATACTGGCGATCGCATCGTGGCAGGTCACTTTGCTCATATTGACCGTCTGATGTGTTGGAAGTTGAACTGCTTGTATTCGCTCTACGAAACAAAGTTACTGTGAAAAATGACTATTTGTGAGGATGTTTAATTACTGTGATGCCGTCCAAACTGGGTCAATAGGAGCTTCGAGTCGCTCTATTTCCTCATCAGTGAGAGCGACTCCGAGTGCTCTAATATTCTCATCAAGCTGTTCAGTTGTTTTGGGGCCAATGATTGGCGCAGTAACAATCTCATTGTGGAGTAACCACGCGAGGCTAACTTGCGTAGGAGATACGCCACGTTCCTTGGCGAGTTCTCGGACAACATCGAGGACTTGCCACTCCTCGTCACTATAGACTTCATCGGGGGATCGTCCGCTCTCCCCTAACCGAGACCCATCAGGCGATTCCTCCTCCCGCTCGTATTTTCCCGTAAGAAATCCACCGTAAAGGGGTGACCACGGAATAACCCCGATATCTTCCTCGTCACAAAGGGGAAGAACGTTCTCTTCCTCGTGGCGACGCACGAGACTATATTCGGGCTGCATACTGATGAACCGATCGAGATTTTCAACATCGCTGGTATACAGTGCTTTCATGAACTTCCACGCGGGCATTGTACTTGCTCCAATATATCTAACTTTTCCTTCATTGACGAGATGGTCGAGTGCTGATAACGTCTCTTCGATGGGTGTATTGTCGTCCCAGCGGTGGATCTGGTAGAGATCGATATAATCTGTATCGAGACGCTCAAGGCTCGCGTCTGCCTGATCAAGAATGTGTTTTCTAGAGAGGCCCTCACCATTCGGCCCTTGACGCATCTCGTTACGGACCTTAGTGGCGACAACTACTTCATTTCGGTCGTATTCTTGAATCGCTTTACCAACAATTCGTTCGCTACCGCCAGTCGAATATGTATTTGCTGTGTCTAGGAAGTTGATACCGTTCTCGATCGCATGGTCTATTACTTCAACACCATCTTCTTCTCCGACTGTCCAGTCATCTTGATATGTGGGACGCCATCCGCTACCGAAATTCATACAACCAAGGCAAAGTTTGGATACTTCCAGTCCAGTCTCGCCTAGGTACGTGTATTCCATGTCTGCCATCACTCGCCAGACTCACTCTATCGTAATGAATCTTGAGGATCACCGGGTCTGATTGCTTACATCGTTTTCCTAAAGAGCGGCAGAAGTATCCCGTTTTATCGCTCTAAATGGTGTGATGCCGTGATGAATCCGACTATGAGCCATTCATGATAGCGTTTAACCGCTAACTGGGTAGTAGCCACTTACGGGAACTTCCACCAAGTGTCTCAGTACCTGCTGAAATCGGAGGCCATTTAGGCGGGTGGGTGACTCCCGAAAGAATGCACCGACAGATAACTGCGGCTTCCACGAACGGGTCTCGGATAGCCCCGCGGTGTCGCACAGTTTAGAATTGAGGCTGCTGTTGACGAATATTTTAAATAGCAATCACTCGCTAGTATAGACACACATGCCCAAAGTGACCTTTATCGGAGCTGGTAGCATGGAGTTTGCTACGACACTAATCGGTGACATCCTCTCGTTCGAGGAACTCTCCGATAGCACGATCTCGCTAATGGATATAGATGAACACCGGCTAGCGCAGACGACCACAGTTGCTGAAGCGATGGTCAACAACGAAGGCGTTGATACGACTATCGAGGCGACGACTGACAGGCGAGAAGCCTTGGAGGACGCAGACTACGTCCTCAACATGATCAACGTCGGTGGTACTGAACCATTCGAAAACGAGATTCGAATCCCTCAGAAGTACGGCGTCAAGCAAGCTATCGGTGACACCATCGGTCCGGGAGGCATCTTCCGCGGCCTCCGGACGATTCCGATCATGCTCGATATCGGACGCGATATCGAGAAACTCTGTCCGGACGCACTCCTTCTCAACTACACGAATCCGATGTCCATTCTCTGCAAGGCGATGTACGATGCGACCGAAGTCAAGACAGTCGGACTCTGTCATAGCGTCCCTCACACTGCCGAGGCTCTCACAGATTACGTCGGCATCCCCACCGAGGAACTCGATTACTGGGTCGCAGGTATCAACCACGTCGCGTGGTTTCTCGAAGCAAAGTACGAAGGAGAGAGCATTTATCCCTATCTTTTCGATGCGATGGATGACCGAGCCGTTTACAAGCAGGACACGGTCCGGTTCGAGATGATGAAGCACTTCGGTTACTTTCCCACCGAGTCTTCCCATCACATGAGCGAGTATGTCCCCTACTTCCGTACCGACCAAGCGGTCATCGACGAGATGACTGGTACCACATCGGCAGGACGGATGCCGACTGCGACGTACCTCGAAGGCTGGAAGGACCGTTCCAAGCAACGGGACGGTTCCCAACCCGACGACGAACTCACGGAGTCTACTGTTCAACTCTCCGAGGAATACGCCTCGCGCATCATCCATTCACTGGAAACGGACACGAGCCGCCGAGTCAACCTCAACGTCAGCAACGAAACCTCAGCTATCACGAATCTTCCGTCCGATGCGTGTGTCGAAGTTCCGGCCCTCATTGACCGTACGGGCATCCGCCCGTGTTCGGTTGGTGAACTCCCGATTGAAGTGGCAGAATTCTCCCATCAACATACGACGGTCCACGAACTCGCTGTCGAGGCCGCACTAGAGAATGACCGGCAGAAAGTGCATAGAGCGGTTAAGCACGACCCCTTAACGGCGGCTGCCATCTCCCTTGACGAGATTCACGAGATGACTGAGGAACTTATCGAAGCCAACGAAGAGTATCTACCCGCGCTTAAGTAGCCACCGGAGGGAGGACTCCGCGGTGAGACGATCGAATGGGCTGGTGGTGAGACTACGACGAACTTCACCAATGTTGCTGTTAGGAAAGCCTATATATGTGTCCCATTAAAATTCGAAGTTAATGTCTAAGAAGTACGAACCGATGTGGTCATCAATCGATACACATTCCGCTCCGGACTGGTACCACGATGCCAAACTCGGAATCTTCATCCACTGGGGTCTATACTCTGTTCCCGCCTGGGCGCCCATTGGAGAGCACTACGCCGAATGGTACCCGTATTATATGTACGATAAAGGAAGTTCCTGGTACGAGTACCACCGTGAACACTACGGTGAGGACGTCGAATACATCGATTTCGCCGGGGAGTTTACGGCCGAAAACTGGGATCCAGACGAGTGGGCGGAGTTCTTCGCCGATGTGGGTGCGGGGTACGTCGTCCTCACGGGCGAGCACCACGACGGGTTCGCGCTATGGGACTCCCATTACACGAAGTACAACGCCGTGGAGATGGGTCCTGAACGCGATCTCGTCGGCGACTTGGCGGCGTCTGTTCGCGATCGGGATATGAAGTTCGCCGCATCGTACCACGCCAACCTAAACTACTACCAACCCGGGTTCGAGGGTCGGTTCGGTCACCCCGGTTTCGAGGGCGCTGGCGGAGATTACCGAAGCGAAGACGCCGGGCCGGGGCCGGAGTACGTCGATTTCATGAACGCGAAACATCGGGAGCTCATCCGCAAGTACGAACCTGATCTCCTCTGGTTTGACGTTCCGTGCGCCGACAGTGATCGCGTCCATGCACGCGAAATCATTGCCGACTATTACAATGCCGCCGCGGAGTGGGACAAAACGGTCGCCGTCAACGATCGCGCTGCAACTGACGCCAGAGGTTCTCACGCTGACTTCTCTACGCCGGAGTACGAAACCTACGATGAGATCTCCGAAGATAAGTGGGAAGCGTGCCGCGGGCTCGGCTTTTCTTTCGGCTACAATGCAGCGGAAACAGAGGAGGACCACCTGACAGCCGAGGAGTTAATTCAGTCGTTCGTCGATATCGTTTCGAAAAATGGAAATCTACTCATCAACGTCGGACCCAAAGCGGATGGAACTATCCCCGATCTCCAGAAACGACCACTCACAGGCCTCGGAACATGGCTTGATACCAACGGAGAAGCGATCTACGGGACGACCTACTGGGCGACCTCCGAAGACTCGATAAGCGACGTTGAGGTGCGCTATACGTGGAAAGACGAGACGTTATACGCGATCTGCCTCGACTGGCCGACCGATGACCTCGTGTTGGGGATCGAGGATCACGTCGATCTGGAAACGATCGATAGTGTCGAACTCCTTGATGGTGACCTGGATCTCGATTTCGACCGAGACGGGGACTTCTCCGTCGCGCTGCCGGAGGACCCTCCGACGGAAGCGCCGGCGTACGCAATACGGATCAGCGACGTGTCGGGTATCGGTCGGTAGGCTTGCGTTCGAACTAACCCCGTTCGATCCCATACCGGGTATTTTCTTCTCCTGTGCGTTCACTGAAAGACGAACATTTTTTGTCGACTACTGTACATCATCCAAAGACAACATCTGGGAGTACGATAACGGAGCCTATGGACTCTGTTCGACCGGAAGCAAGGGTGTCGGCCTCGATTTAGTGTGCAGTAAACACCGGTCGTGTTGCACCGAGGGCGTGATTGAGGTCGCGGGAGAGGTAGAACTCCGGTGCAGGCGAGCGGACGAGGCCGAGTGGAAATTGTCGAAGCCGAGGAGATCAGCGCGGTCGACCGCGGCATCGAGCACATCGTCGAGTATCTCATAACCGGTGTCGAACCCGAACTCCCGGTCGAGAATGCGCTTCGAGCGATGAAACTCATTTTCGGCGCCTACAAGTCAGCTCGGTTGCGGGCGCGAATCGACATCGACGACAACCCCTACAGGAGAGGGTCGAATCGGGCGAGCTCCAGCCTCGGCCGACGGAAGACTGAAAGCGGTTTCGTCCCGATAAGAGAGTACTCGATCCGCTACGGCGGGAATCACAAATCCGAAACCGTCATCGATTCAGAGCTAACCGTAATAACGATACTCTCCCCGATCCTTCTCGAATCATGGCACAAACTGACATCATTGTCTACAGCGTCCGCGAACTGGATGCTTCGGTGGGGGTGGTAATCGAGCGCGTCGCCGAGGCGAAGTACGACGGAATTCAGTTCTTCGGGCACCACACCCGCGCTTAACGCCGACACGAAGCCGATTCACAAGAAACTCGCGGAGACCGGACTTCGAGGTCATGAGTGCGCATGTCGTTGCCAGTGATCTCGAAGAGCGCCTCAGCGAGGTAACTGAGGCCTATCGCTTCGTTGCCGTCGACGAAGCGGTTGTTCCCCACCTTCCGACGGAGGACTTCGAGTCGGCCGAAGCAATCAAAGAAACGGCGACGCGCCTTGTCGCCCTCTCGACGGCGCTCGATGACCCGATTGGGATCTTCACTACCACAATCACGAACACGAGTTCATCGAACTCGCCGATGGTCTTACAGGATTCGAAGCGCTCATCGAATAGACCGACATTGGTATCGAACTGGACATCAGCTGGGTGCACTACACCGGCCGAGATCCTGTCGAACTCATCGAGACGTACGGAGATCGGATGTCCTTGATCTACATGAAAGACTCGGATGCGGAACGAAACGAGGGTTTCCGCGAGATTGGCGAGAGAGACGGCGACATACCCGGCTGCGCCGAAGCCGCGCGCTAGTGGTGCGAAGTGGCTCATCTTTGAGCACGACGCACCGGAAGATCCTGCAATCTCGATCGAGGTATGTGCCGAATTCCTCAACTCGCTGTAGAACTGAAGACTGCCCCAGTTAGCTCGTCCCATTCTATCCGGACGTGCGGCCTCCCTCCGGATTGATCGGACAGTTACGAGTAATCGGGGCCGAGGTCGTCGTAAATACGAGCGATCAGCACCGACTGCCGTTCATTAATTCTTCATCGCGCGTGCAACGGTATCCGTAGACGTTCGATCAGAAGTTGACCGTTCGTTCGCTCACCTCGACCCTCGTTTCCGCCAATTCCACCTCTCGTCCGTCCATACCGACCGCCGAGACGGTGTACGTGTACTCTTCGTCTCGCTCGACGTCCATGTCGACGAACGTTGAAGCGGTGACGTTCCGATCGGAACCGAACGTCATCGTAGTGTTATCACGCGTACGATAAATCAGGTAGTGAGAGACATACGTACTGTTTAGGTATTCCCACGAGAGGAAAACATTCGGTTCACCGTAGACGTCAATCTCGAGAGAAGCACAGAGGTCGACGTCGGAATCGGTAGCGAGCGTCGTCGGCTCGTGTAGCACGAAGAGAGCGACCGAGTGGGCTGGTAAGCGGGTTTGGAGTTCGACGCTTCCGTCGCTCACGTCGACCGTCCGTGCGGGATGGGTAGATTCGAGGTTCTGGCGCGCACGGATCTCCCGGAGTGCCGATCGCGCCGGTGCGGGATCCCCGCCATGCTCTTTCCACGCCGTGTAGGAGTTGCTGTGAGCGTCGTCAATCCGATACTCGATCAACTGTGTTTCGTCGGAAAGCGGCAGGTTCTCTAGATGAAGGTGGACGCCGCGCTCATCTGTCGCTGTCAGGTCATCGTCGAAATGCCAGACGAGGACGGACACGTACCCGTCGGCGGCGGTAGGAAGGACGCCGACGGCGTCCGTGGACTCATGTACGACAGGCGTGAATCGACGGGTCCCAAGTTTTTCCAGAAGGTGGTGACTGTTGAAGACGGGCTTTTTGATGAGATCCGTGGTCGGATAATGGAAGACTGGCGTGAGACGGCTGCGATTCCCGCTGAACAGGGAACTTTCCCAGTGAAGGTGGCAGTTGTCGGCCACCATGCGGCTCATTTCGTAGCCGTATTCGTTTTCGACGACCCGACAGTACAGATCGACGAGCTTGCAGTTGAAGCCCGCGAAGTATCGTGTATTCCGGAATTCGAGCCAATCGAAGTCGTCCGGCCCCATGTTCCCGCTCCACGCGACGTCGCTTTCGTCATTGAAGAATTCGACGTCCGAAAGCGAGGGATACTCGTCGAGGATATCTAGATACCAGCGGACGTCGTCAATTATCTTCTCCGTCCGGGGTTGCTGGTCCTCGCGCTTCGGACGAACTCCCTTACAATGGACCGAAACGAAATCAATCGGTGTCCCGATCTCGCCCGTACAGTAGTTCTCCCCGTTGACGCAGTGATTCAGGAATCGGTCGAAGAGTTCGAATGCGCGTTCTGCCTGCTTCGTTCCCGGGCCACCGACCCGGTAGGCATCGGAGACGCTCTTGACCGCGTCTACGGAATAGTCCCAGTAACGGAAGAAATCAGTGTAATCGCCTTCTTCGGGACCCCATGCGGCGTGGTTGTCCGGTTCGTTCCACGTCTCGAAGTACTAGGTCGCCACCTCGTCGTGGCCGTACCGTTCGGTGAGATGCTGGACGAACGCCTTCACGAACGTCCGCCAGAGATCGTAATCGGCGGGTGCGGGATAGTCCTTCTTCGAGTCCCGGAGGTCCGCGGGCATCCGCTCGATCTCCACGATCGGCTTCATATCATGCTCGATGAGGATGTCGTATACCCGATCGACGTGGGTCCAATCATATTCGAGATGATCGTCCTCGGTGAGCATACAGGCGGCACCTTCGCCGCGCCCGTTGTAGTCATCTCCTTCGTGGAAGTAGTAATCACCCCGGCCGTGGGACGTGAGGATGTTGTGCATCCGGATGTAGGTCGTCTCGGATGGATAAGAAGTGAAATACGAGTACATCCGCCGGTACTGCGGCGTGTACGTAAAGTCGGTGTTGTTGTATCCCATTCCGCTGTAAAAGTGCGAAAATGGGACTCCCTCTTCTGAGAAATCGACATCGATACCGTCACCCTCGAGTGTCATTCTGTGACCTGCAGATATCCGAGCAGACGCTTAAGAATTTTGCAGGATTGGCGGAGGCCACGTCCGCTGCGTTGTCTATCGAGGAGTCGACACTGATCGGACGCTCGCCTGTTCACGATCGCGGGCGTGCGGGAGGAACAAACCGATTCATTAGTAAAAAACTGGGAGGATCGGTCGAGTGAGCCTGTTCTGCGGTGCGAGCGACCGGCCAATTATCCGACGGTGTTCAGCGCCTGCTGTAGATAGTCGTAATCGTTCGCGATCGCCTCCCGATACGACAGTGAAGGGGTGACGAACTCTACCCCGATGACCCCGTCGAAACCACTGGAATCGAACACATCGAGCACCGCCTCCACGTCGAAGTATGCGTCGCGGAGCAAGCAGCGATTTCGCTTTTCTCCGTCGGGGTGCTCCCTTTCGATCACGGCCTGTAAGTGGACGTTGTTCGTGAGTGGTGCGAGCCATTCGGCGCTTTCCAGCACCTCCGCCGCCGTGTCGTGGAAGATCGGCTGCCAGTTGAGTCCGCAGTTGTGTTCGTCGACGGCCTCGATAAGCTTTTTCGCTCCCTCGTCGCGGTAGGTAAGTGTTCCACCATGTTTTTCGACGGTGACGGTCAGATTACGGTCTGCGGCTCGACGGGCAACGTGCTGGAGGTCATCAACCGTCCGCTCCCAGTGGTCCCGAGTATGCTCACCGTAGTTCTGCTCTCCCGGCCAAACACGAATGATATCGGCTCCGAGTTGATCTGCGATCTGGAGTTCGGACTTCCACTCATCATCGTAACTGTCCGTTCCTGGGCGGAGATAGGACCCGTACGTCAGACCCATCGATCTGATGGCGTGCCGTATTTCCTCGTACCGCTCGCTCGGTCCGTCCCCGACGTGGGCTTCCGTTCCCCAGATTTCCACGGTTTCGAAGCCGAGGTCGCTCGCGAGGCGGATGATGCGCGTACTATCCCACTCCTTGTTGGAGATCGTACACAGGCCGAGTTGCATACGTTATTCAGAGCCGGCCACTACTATGAATTTTTTCCAATACGGTGCTATTCGGACCCACCGATTCACTGCGAATCGGATAGATGGAGCTCTTCGAGGTACGGACGAGTTTCTTCGCCGGGCACGGATGCACTCCCATCCAGCCGTCTAGAGATGACGAGAGTGCTGCCAACAGCTAATTGATCTCGAATGGCGTGGTCACCGTAGCGTCTCGCAACCGACGCCTTCTTGCGACCTCCGCACTCACTTCTGGCGCTGCGTTCGATAGTGTGATCGCTGGGAGCGACCTCGAACGTTTTCGGCGGCCCTCGAAACGTATCCGATAGTGGATGACCGTATCCGAATGATTATTACCTCCGTCTGCTCCAGCTAGGAAGCATGGGTATTCATTCGTGGATCCAGGAGTACACGGAACGTGACTGGCAAACCACAACGAACGGCACAGTTCGATTCGCGCTTATCGGACTCGGCTGGTGGACGGTTGATGTCGCCATCCCCGCCATCGAGTCCTCCACTCTTTGCGAGACGACCGTTCTGGTGAGCGGGTCGAAGGAGAAAGCCGAGCGGATCGCGGACGAACACGACATCGAGCACGGTCTCACATACGACGAATACCACGACGGTGCCGCCACCGAGGCGTACGATGCCGTCTACATCGGCACGCCCAACGCTTATCACTTCGAACACGTCAAGTCAGCTGCTCGCTTCGACAAGGCGGCGCTGTGTGAAAAGCCACTCGAGGCAACCGCCGAACGTGCCCAGCGGCTGGTGGAGGCTGCTGAAGACGCTGATATACCATTGATGACCGCCTACCGGATGCAGGTCGATCCTGCGGTCCGATGCGCCCGAGAGTTAATCGAGGACGGATTCATCGGCGAACCGACGCATGTCTACGGGAATAACTCTCAATCAATCCTTGAGATGATTCCCGACCCCGATCAGTGGCGCTTAGATCCCGACGTAACCGGTTACGGGACCTCTGTGATGGATCTCGGCATCTATACGATAAACACGGCGCGGTTTCTCCTCCGACGAGATCCAGTGGCGGCGACGGCTTATATGACATCCGAGCACGATGGTTTCGAAGCCGTTCCCGACGAGCGCGCCGCGTTCACGCTGACTTTCGAGGGAGGCGTTCCACTGGTTAGTACGGCAAGCCAGAATACGCAGGGCGACACCCAGCTCAAGATCACTGGAACCGAGGGACAGATCGACCTTGATCCCGCGTTCCACGGCAAGGTGATTCTCTCGCTCAATCGTGACGATATCCACATCGATATCGAGAACACGTCGTACAGTGGCGACGACGAAATGGAAGCGGTGTTCGACTACTTCGCCGACCGAGTACTTTCGGGGGAGGAAATCTATCCGGACGGACACCATGCCCTCGTGGATATGGAGACGATCCATGCGATCCACGAGGCTGCTGAGACCGGCTCTTCCGTCGACATCTGAGCCTGTGAACTCCTCCGACCTCAACAGAGGCGCGAAGCGTTCGAATCGATCGGAGGAGCAGAATCCTTCGGGTTCTGAGAGCGTTGGGGTTCGGAGCGTCCCACTCTCCTCGTCTCGATATTCGGGCCACACATCCGATGCACGCTTGTTTTCGCGTTCTACCAACCGAATGCGGACAATAGAGTCGACCTGCTGGCCGCTTCGTACACAGGTCACCTTTCCCGCCCTGAGGGGCGGGGCTTGTCGGTGGATTCCAGTTCAGGCCTCTATTCGGAGGCAGGCAAGCACCGCTATAAACTTTCAACATCCCAGACTTCATGGTGAGGTGATATGTCGTCCCCCCGTGCGGTAACTTTTGCCCCACTCAGAGTAGCCTAAAGCCGAAGTTCTTCGCCGCGTTGTAGTCCGCATTGACCGCGTAACCGCACTTCTGGCAACAGAATCGCTCTTGTGACGGGCGATTCCCTCGCAGAGTCGTCCCACACTTGGAACAGTGTTGTGACGTGTACGCCGGGTCTACCTGCGCCGTTTCGATGCCTTCCGCTTCAGCCTTGTACGACGTGTAGTGTCGGCTGGCGTGCGCTCCTATCCAAAAACGGGACAGTGCCGGCGTCCGAATCTGCCAACCGGAGTTCCTCTATCATAACTCAATCATGTTCAGAGGAACTCCATCTACTTCAGCCGACTAAGTTAACAGTGCCACCAAGGAAAATATACACAATAGATGTTATTGTCGTTCGCATGAGGGACAATCCTTCATATTCGAAATTTAAGTATCGTGTCAGTCGTCGCCGACTGCTGCGGACGAGTCTCGCCGCGAGCACCGGATTGCTCGCTACGGGAGGACAGACAGCGGCCGCCGAAGCAGAGTCAGGCGGATTCATCGACGCCGACCCGATCGACGCCAGACCACTCGACGGCGAAGAGCCCGACTGGACGCTCTACCGCACCGCGGAGGATACGGGGACGGACACCGACATGCGGGCGTTGAAGGTGGGGGTCTATGACGAGCAGGTCGGGAAGACGTTCATCACGTACATGGGCGCCGAAGGGCCAGCACCCACCTACGTCCAGGAGTTCAACCACGCGAACGACAAGTGGACGCCGAAGAAGCAAGTCGGCGACTCCTTCGACGACTCGCACAACTATCCCACGATGGTCCAGGGCGACAACGGTCGGCTCCACGTTTTCCATGGCTGTCACAACTCTCCGCTGCGCCACGCGACGCCGTCCGCGTCCCACACCGTCCGAGGCGAGTGGACGGACGAGGCGATCGAGGAAGCCGAGGGCGCTAGCTACCCGATGCCGTTCGTGGCGGACAATGGTGATCTCTACGTCTTTTATCGCGAGACGTACGTACTAGGAGAGGATCCAGGCGACGAGGAGTACGACACCGCGTATCGCCCCCTCCGGTACGTTCGCTCGACCGACGGCGGCGAGACGTGGACCAACTCGGTGGAACTCACCGGCCACGCCGGCGCCGTCAACGACGGCCGCCGAGACAACTGGCTGAACGAGATCTACGCCGAGCAACTCCACCACGAGTCCGCCGGGAACGGCAACCCCGAGCGCGTCCACTTCACCTGGATGATCTCCGGCGGTCTCGACGAGGACGGTGAACATTCGCACGGCCATTACCTCCAGAACGTCTACTACGCGTACTTCACGCCCCACAACCTCCACTGGCACACCGCCGACGGCAAGGACCTCGGCCAAAGCATTACCCCCGAGGAGATGGACGAGCACTGCATCGTGGAGAACACGCTAGAGAGCGATAAGTTCACCCGCAGACACAGTGTCCCCTTCGACAAGTGGGTGAATGTGACCGCCGACGGCCGCCCCATCCTCCTCTACTGCCTACGGGCTCCCAGCGGTATGGAGCCGGGGGGAACTTCGGCAAGATCGCCACCTGGACGGGCTCCGGGTGGGAGAAAAGCGATCTCGTCGACTACACCTACCCCCAGTACGGCCTGGAGCGCATCGGCGACGAATCGTTCCGGTACTACGCCGGCGGCGGCGATACGATCGATCTCTACGTGGTGAACGCCACCGACACGGGGGCCGACGGGCAGGCCGGGAAGAAGGTGGACGAGATCCCGTTCCCCGGCAACGTCACGGCCGACGGCGGCCTCATCGAGAACTACCGGGATCCGGCCCGTCTGACCGCTCCCGAGGACGAAAAGCCCGCCGATATCTACGTCGCGGGGAAACCGAGGAGGCGGGCACCCGAGCCCGGGCCGGACCTCACGATCGACGGCAGGGAATTCACCGTCGAATCGGTCGACGAACAAACCTGGCGGATTACCGTCCCGATCGCAAATGTGGGGGCCGATCAGTCGCCGGCGACGACGGCGGCGTTGCTCGACGTGACGGACGAACAACAGCACCGGCTTACTACGTTCGATGTGCCCGCTCTTGACGTGAACGAGTACACAATCCTTACCTACGACTGGGATACCTCGATGGTTTCTGCCGGGCGGTACGAGCTTCAGGCGGTCGTCGATCCCCACGACGAGATTCAAGAATCGACGGAAACGAACAATGCCTCGCCGACGGCCGAGATCACTGTAGCTAAACCGCCGACGAGCGACACCTACCTGAGCGATCTCCAGTGGGTCGATGCCACGATCGGCTGGGGCGAGATCGGCCTCGACGAGAGTGTCGAGGGCAATCCAATCACGATCGGTGGCACCACCTACGAGAAGGGCATCGGCACGCACGCCCGCTCCGAGATCACCTACAACCTCGGCGAGAACATGTCACGCTTCGTCTCCGACGTCGGCGTCGACGACGAGGTCGAAGGCGACGGGAGCGTCGGCTTCAAGGTTGTCGGCGACGGCGAGACGCTGGCCGAAACCGACGTTCTCACCGGGAGTGGAGGCGCCACGCATCTCGATGTGGACGTCTCGGGCGTCGACACGCTCACACTCGTCGTGACGGATGGTGGCAACGGGATCGACTCCGATCACGCCGACTGGGCTGCCGCGCGGGTGCTCACGTAATCAGGTAACGGCGAACCGGAGAAACAGCGGACCGCAGACTGCGTGCCCGTCAACCCGATCGCCATCATCGCATCCCGGCGAGTACCAGACAACGCGTCAACGACCGCTCCGCTTCACCGTCATTGGATTCACGTCGTAGTCGGTGCCGCCTGTCCGTTCCACGCGCTGGATCGAGATGCGGAGTTACTCGGCTGGCGAGACGCGGACCAACGTCACGCCGTGGGGGTCGACCGTATCGGATAGTTCGCCGTCAGTCTCCCACTCCTCGTCGGTCCATAGGTCGCGGACGCGATAGCGATCCGCTGTGACGGGGACGTTGACCTCGTCGACGTGAGTGCGCACCTCGTCGGCTTCCTCACCCTGGTTGAACAGGACAACCGCCGCTTCGTCGTCGACAAGTCGCTTGCTCCAGACCTCGCGCGAGCCATAGACGCGGTCTCGGGTTGCTTGGATCCCGAGAGGGTCCTGGTTGATCGCGATGGCTTGTTCATTCGTTAGCACCTCGTGTGTGGTTTCGGACAGGTTCCGAAGGTCGGTTCCGGCCATCAGCGGCGCCGAGAACATACACCAGAACGAGAAGTGTGTTCTCTCTTCTGCTTTGGTGAACGGTCGCTCGACCGTAACGGCCTCGTGCTGTGACTGTCCTGAGTCCGGCCCGTTACCCACCTGTAACATGTCAGGATCGTTCCAGCCGTCAGGGGCCTGGTATTCTGCGCTGCCCTGTTCGGCGGCCCGATCGATGATCTGCACAAGGCCGTCGCCGAATTCGTCGTCTTCGGCACGCCACTTGGCGACGATGTCGCCGGTTGTTCTCCAGAGGTGCCCCCCGACATTGCGTCCCCACGTCCAGGGGTCGTTGAGTCCCCACTCGCAGATGCTGTATACGATGTCTCTGTCAGTCTCGCGAAGGGCATCACCCATCGCAGCGTACCGTGTGATGGCGTCGCGTCCGTCGTGGTCGCCGCAGTTGTCGTACTTGAGATAGTCAATCCCCCACTCTGCAAACTGTTGAGCGTGAAGTCGTTCGCGTCCGAGACTCGCGGGATATCCCTGGCAGGTTCGTGTGCCCGCCGAGGAGTAAATACCGAACTTCAGACCGCGATCGTGGACGTAATCGGCGAGGTCATCGATACCACTCGGGAAGTCCTCGGGATGGGGACGGAGACGCCCCCGCGAATCAGTCTCATCTGCCATCCAACAGTCATCAATGACGAGGTACTCGTATCCGACATCGCGGAGTCCCGTTTCGACTAGTGCATCCGCGGCGTCGCGGATATCCTCTTCAGTTACAGCGCAACTGTACACGTTCCAGGAGTTCCACCCCATCGGCGGTGTCTGGGCCAGTTTGCTGTTACCACTGTTCTTTGACATACCCCCGAGTTTACAACCGTGGAATAAATACCTACCGCAACTGATCCACGACACTAAACGACCCTCCGGACACGTCGAGGCTACGTCTACCACCAGAGAGTCCCGATCGGAGCTTGACTACTCGATCTTGTCTTGGGTCACGCTGAAACGGAGTTCGCTCTCGTCGATATCCTTGATTTTGAGCACGTACTCGACTTGCTCACGGCTGGTCTCCGTCGTGTGATCGTCACCGTTTGATCCGAGGATAGCCGCCGCATGGTCGAATGTCTCGTCGCCGATCCCCGACGACGCTCGGTTCGCTGCTGCCGATAGGAAGCCAAGAGCGGAACCACTCGAAACATCCTGTCATCAGTTCGTGTTGTCCATTTTGTTCGCGCCCAAGTACTTATTGAAATCTACCAATAATAATTAAGTTTAACACGAGTATATATTGGGATGCTCACATCACCGTGAGGTTGCATAACAACGGACGAGGAAAACAGTAAGGTTTACGGAACGGAGCTGATCGATGAGCGAGACGCGGGCAACGGATTAGGCATAACCAAGCGGCGGTTTGTGCAACTGGTCGGCTTCTCGACCGTCGGATTCCCGGCGAAAACTGGTAGTGTAAGCGCAGACGATACTGAAAACGCATGGAAGTACGGGAACTACGTGGAATCAGAGTACCTCCGTTACGAGGACGGGGAGTTGATGTTCCCCGCGGACGAGGAGGGCAACCAGATTCCGGACTTTAGCTGGGCCGGCTACCGTCTGCGCGAAGACACGATTCCGGACGTGCCGACGGTGAAGAAAATCGGGCCCGTCGAGCGTATCGCGAAAACAGGGAGTAATGGAACACCCGACTACCATATCTCTGATAGAAACTATTATATGCGGAGCGCACAACCGAGTATCGTGCCAACAATAGACGGACCGAATGGTAACGTTAGTGCTACGATCGATCCGGAGGGCGAGATTTCGATCGAATTAGACGGAACAACGATTCTCGAACCATCCCCGTACAATATCCCGGCTTCCGGATCATTTCCGGATGAGTTCAACTACGAGGGCGTCGAAACCCGTGAGATCGACGAGACCTACAAGCTCGCACACGGGAAACGAAAGGAGTGTCGTCACCGGGCTACGGAGGCGGTGTTCACCTACGAGGCCGCCCGTGGCGTCGTCGAACTTCAGGTGCGTATCGCAACCGACGGTGTGGCCTATCGCTATCGCTATCCCGGTGATGAGGGTAGTGTCGGATTCCTGACCGAGGGTTCGGCTTTCAATATTCCGCGCGAGGCGATCGGATATCTGATGCCCTACGTCTACCATCACGAATCGAGCGGCCGGACGGTGCCGGTTAGCGAGATCGATGATGGTCGCGAGTATCAGTTCCCGGGGCTCTTTCAGGTAGAGAAGGATAGTTGGGTGCTGCTCTGTGAGGCCGGCGTCGACGGCGACTGGGCAGCGGGACGACTGACCTTCGACGGGGACGATGGCCTATTTGAAATCACTCACCCGCCAAATATTGCGCGGTCGCCGCGTCCGGTCGACGCTCCGTGGCGAGTCGCGATCGTCGGCGACCTGGCGACGGTGACGGAGTCGACACTGACGACTGACCTCGTCGACGGCCCGCGTATCGACGCCGATTGGGTGGAACCCGGGCGAGTCGCGTGGTCGTGGTGGTCCACCGGAACAGGTGACCTCGAACTCGGGAAAGCGTACGTCGACTACGTGAACGAGCACGGCTGGGAGCACATCCTCATCGACGCGGGCTGGGGTCGCGACTGGATGCCCGAGTTAGTCGAGTACGCGGACGAACGCGATGTCGGCGTGTTCGTCTGGGCGCACTTCACCGAACTCAACTCGGAGAGCAAGCGCGCTGAACGCCTTCCCAAGTGGGCCGATTGGGGGATCGCCGGCGTCAAAGTCGACTTCATGGACTCCGACGACCAGGGCCGGCTGCAGTTCTACGACGCAATGGCGGAAGCGTGCGCCGAACAGGAGCTCATGGTCAACTATCACGGGTCGATCATCCCGACGGGCCTCCGACGGCGCTGGCCGCACGTCATGACCTACGAGGGCGTCATGGGCGCCGAGAAACACCCCGGCATCGCATCAGAGCACAACACGATCCTACCGTTCACGCGCAACGTCGTCGGACCGATGGATTACACGCCGGTCACGTTCTCGGCCGAAAGCCTGCAGACCGTCGGCCACGAACTCGCGCTCTCGATCGTCTTCGAGTCCGGCCTCCAGCACTATGCCGATTCGATCGACGAGTACACCGCTCGGCCGCTCGCACAAGAGGTCCTCGATGCAGTGCCTGCGACGTGGGACGAAACCCGGTTCCTCCGAGGGAAACCCGGCGCGGAGGTGACGCTCGCGCGTCGTTCGGGTGACGAATGGTTTATCGGCTGTATCACCGCCGGACCGAATCGTACCGTCGACGTGCATCTCGACTTCGTCGACGGCGAACGGGAGGTGACAGTCACGCGCGACGAGGGAGACGGCGAGACACTCATGTGCGAACGCGAGGTCGCAAGCGAGACGCTCTCGATTCCGGTACCGGAAAACGGCGGATTCGTCGCGCGGCTCTGATCGGTGCCCGCCGACCACACCTTTCCGCGGTCGTCGGTTCGATCCGTACTCGATACTACTCCGAACAGCCAGTGAGCCGTCGTTGCTCCGGCGATGCGCCCGACGGAACGATTACGATATCCTCACCTGCGTCCGTATCGACGGTCACCATCGATCCGTCCACGTCTTCCTGCCGTTTCCCGTCCCGGTACACCCGTATGGGATCGTTCCCCCACGGATTTCGAAGTCGGCACGTCCCGCCGTCCCGGGAGTGCACCTCCACAAAACCCACCTTGCCCTCCCTCATCGACGCGGTCACGAGAAATCCGTTGCGACAGAGCAGCGTGAATTCGGCGTCCCACTCCACTGGCCACGCTGGAAAGACACGGATAACGGGCTCTTGACCGGGACCAGGGGGAATGCTCTGACAGAGACCCTCGTGTAATGCGTACGCGACGTTGCCGAGCCGTTGCGCTCCGAGTGCCTGACTGCCTTCGCGCAGTGTCATACCGGTTCGGGAGGACCGCCAGCTGACCGGTCTCGTCGAACTCCACGAAGTCCTCCTCGGGCCACTTCGCGCGTATCTGATTCAAGAGCGCGTTCTTGAGATCCGAAGCACGTCCCAACCGCGCCGCGATCACCCCCAGGGATGACATCACGGGGACGCGCGTTTCCAGTCCGACGCCGTTGGGATGACACTGCTCGAACGTTGCCTCCGCGAGTTCGAATCGTTCCGGATTCTCGCATGGATTCCTCGTCTCGAGTGTGGCAATGTCGAAGTCGTAATACCGACAGCGAACGTCGAATTCACCCCACAGGGAGTCGGGATTGGGGAGGCTAGCCGCAGGAGTGAACGCGCTCGCCCAGATTCGCGGTCCGTCGCCGTCACGCGAGTGAATCGAATCGGGGTGGTCACTCGTCGGGAGCGGTACGAGATTTTCGAGCAAGTCGAACCATTTCGATTGCAAGTCCGCGTCTACGTTGAGCGTCTTCGCGGCGTTGATCGCTGCCGGGAGAATTCCGTGTAATCCCACAAGCGCATCGAACGGATCTTTGGCACCGAGCACCGGTTCGCTGTGGTTGACGTGATGCAAGTGGAAAACGCCGTCCGGATCCCGCGTCAGATTCGAGTAGTGGCGGAAGAACTCTGCGACGCCCCGTAGCATCGGGTACGCGTACTCGCGGAGCCACGTCCCGTCTCTGGTGTACTCGTAGCGTTTCCAGTACAGATAGGCCAACTCCGGACCGCTGGCGAAGAAGTGATTCACCTCCCCGAACGGTCCGGTACCCTTGTCCGTGTACGTCCAATGACCGTCGTCGAACCGCCCGGGTGCCTTCCAGTTCCATCGACTGGTGTGGGGATGCTTTGCGGCGGCGAACTCACGGAACTGTTGTGACCGCATCTCCCAGGTTTTTTCGAGCAAATAGAGCACCCGAAGTCCCTCGGCGATGTCGTCGGGGAGATCGGCGAGTCCGTTGAAACACGTCGTTTCCGGTACGTAGATCCCCTCACTGCCCCATTGCTGGCGTGCTGCGGTCGCGCAGGCGCCGCGCATTCCCGAGTACAGCTCGAAAAGCGGATCAGTAAGTTCGATCCCGTTCGATGGAAATAGCCCCCGGTAGTAGAGGCTGAGGTTTGTCCACCACTGTTGAGCGCCCCACCGGCGATAATCGCCGTCTGTGTTCCAAAGCATACCTCCGAAGTTGGGCGGGAAGGAACCGCGCGAACTCGATTCCATTAGGTATAGAAAGTACGTGTAATGCTTCTCGACTTCCTCGGCCGCGCCGTCCTCGCTTCGCAGGTGGACGAACGCCCGCGACCAGAACTCCTTCCACCACCGCTCGTTTGCTGCCCGAATGCCGTCTGCCCCCTCGGCAACCGCGTGATCAAGCCGCTCGCGGGCGACAGCAGCGACGTTCACGTCACGATCGAAGTTAGCCGCGGTAGCGATTAACACTGTGAACGATTCCTGCCCCGGCTCAGCGACAAGTTGCGCTTCGGTTTGGGTCGGCTGTTGCATCCGTACGGAACGTCCGACGATTCCGATAGCGATAGCCGAGGTGCAATAGTGCTCGCCCTCTTCGAACGTTTGGACAAGCGTAATCCGATCCTCGCTGGCGTCGACCGTCGATGTCGCGGTGTGATGTTTCGTTTCGACGACTGGTGGCCTGAGGGCCCGCACGGTCGCCGTAATGGCCCCCGGAGCCTCCTGTTTATCCTCGATTCCGATCGCCAGTACGTCTTCTTCCTGCCAAGCAACAGTTTGGGTCGTTACTCCGTCACCTTCCACCTCGGCGATCCCATTGTAGACGGACAGATACGCGTCGGTGTCCCGATCTGGGAACGCATCCGGACCCGATCGCGAGAACTCAACATCAACGAACCCGCAGCCGTACCCGTAGTCATTGTCCGACGGTTGAAACTCATCGTGTCGCCACCATTCGCGTAGACGTCGACCCGATTGAGCTGGAGTTTCAGCGCCGACGGCGTCGTCCAGACGAGGCTCCCCATGCGGCCATTGCCCACTGGAGGACCGGCTTCGCTGCGCTCGATGGATCCCTCGTATTCGAGGTCAGCCCGCGAGATCAATGAGCGATAATCGACCGACGCCATCGTGGATCCGTCATCAGTATCTCGTGTCATAGTGGAGAACTTCCACGTAATTAACGAAGAAGCAAGGGATATATTTGTCGGTGAACGTTCAGAAAACGTTCGACTACGTGGAAGTATTCAGATACCATCCGTGTTCGGATAAGGCGCAAAACCGATAAACAGTGCTGTCTTGATGAGATTATCTTCAGAACCCGCGTAGAGAGATGTTTGCTATCTGAACTATATCCAACAATTATACGACGCCAGTTGACTTCCCTCTTTCCCGTAGAATTCATTGAAGGCATCACTCTCGTGCGCGATACCGTCCAACGTCACCGGAAAATCGACATCACCATGCTCGTCTGGTCGCTCATCTTAGGCTATGACATGGATGACGAAACACGTTCCATCGCCGCGTTTCAACGTACCTACTTGACTGCGACCAACCAGACCGTGAGCCGATCCAACTTCTACGACCAATTTACGTCAGAACTTGGCGGTCTCCTAAGTTATCCTTCTCGCGCACGCGCTTGAGGAGGTCGAAGTCCCTCACACTATAGTCCCGTAACTCACCCAGTTCCGCGACACGACGATCGCCGAGGCAACCTGAAGACGGTTCCCTCGGCTCCTTGCGGCGTTTCCAGCTACTCAAGGCGATGAATCCGGTATTCAGCTGTACCTCGTCTACAAAGTCACGAAGCGGACGTTCGCGTAGCTCAACCTCACCGACGAACAAACCCACTAAAGCAGCCAGTTCGCGGTGCAGAACTGGCTGCGTGGGAGGCTGTTTTTGTTCGATCTCGGCTTTTACAGCCACCGCTGGTTCGTGTTAATTGACGAGAACTGTGGGTTCTTCGTGAGCCGGCTGAAGACGAACGCAAATCCAGTGATCGTGGACAAGCGACGAAATGGTGCGGCAGCGCCATTTCCGTGACTGGAACCCACCTCCAAGACCTTCTCTCGCAGCTCACGCGGAAACACATCGACGCGACCGCTGAATTCGCCTTCAAGCGTCGACAGTATGGTGAGAACGAGTCGAGTGAGAAGGCAGCGTTCCGTGTCGTCGGTGTCCGTAGCGAGGACACCGACGACCACTATCTCTACGTGACAAACCTACTGGACGAGTTCACGCCAGTGCAAGTAGCGGCGTTGTACAGCCTCCAATGGAAGGTCGAGTTGTTGTTCCGTGAGTTGAAATCGCGATACGAACTGGAGAAGTTCGAAACGAGTGATCCAGCGATAGGGAGTTACTCGTGATGGCGACTCTGCTGACGCTAGTGATCAGCAGAGCCTCGTTAGCGGTGTTTCAGGAGCTTGAGCCTGGCGTCGAGTACCCAGAAGAGCGTTGGGCGACGATCTTTCGGTCGGTTGCCCAGCCAGTACTTGCTGATCTGGCTCTTGCATTCGGCCTTCCTCCACCGAATCTTCCCGAACTGGTGCGTTTGGAGGCACATCAATCCGAGAGCTCACGTCTCACTTTGAACAAACGAGGGGTATAAGCCTTCAGAACGGAGGTTAGCTCTTAATCCTACTTCCGCAGTTTATCGCTGATAAGGTGGTCTCTACCAAGATTTACGGTAGTTTACCGTAATACGTCTCCCTCTATCGGTTATGCCTCTAGACGGCTACACGACGATCACGATCAGCAAAGAAACTGCTACCAAGCTTTCACGAGGCATGGCACACGATGACTTGGGAACCATGACGATTGCCATCGACTACACTGCTCAACTAGCGTTAGATGAGGAACCGATGACAACTGTTGAACTCGCCCAACTCTTGTATCATTGACTGCAAACCGAAGAAGATGTCACAAATCGATAGACAAGACTAGTCTACCGTAACCTTACCGTAATTTAGCCCCTCTGTCGTCAAGAACGGAATTAAACCGCGGAAGTAGGATTAATCGAACACGAATGGACGCAACCCTTACGAAGAACTCAATCGAGTCGTTCGAGACATCGAGGTGCTTTCACAGGCTCACGCTGTACCGGTCGTTGAACTCTCGGGCTAAACACAGACGAAACATACAAGTGATTCCCCAGTCACCTCAATAGTGAAACTCATGCATACACTTGATGGAAGTGCTGTCGATACCGATCCTAGTCATATCTCAATAGCCGTCATCGGTGGCGGGAGTCGAAGTTGGGCAAAAACGCTGATGAACGATCTTGGGCAAACAACGGAAATGGCTGGAGTAGTACGTCTCTATGATGTTGACTACGAAAGTGCAACACAAAACGAGCAGCTTGGTTGCTTGATCCAAGAACATCCAGATGCAGTCGGTGACTGGGAATATCGAGCCGTCGAGACTCTTTCAGAAACACTTGATGGAGCGGATTTTGTAGTCTGCTCAACACAAGATCCACCGGAGGAAACAATGGTACACGATCTGGATGTTCCACAACAGTACGGTATCTACCAGACAGTGGGGGATACAGTGGGTCCCGGTGGAACATTTCGAGCTATGCGAGCAATTCCCCAATACCGGGAGATTGCTTCCGCAATTCGAGAGTACTGTCCAAATGCTTGGGTCATCAACTACACAAACCCAATGACGGTTTGTACTCAAACGCTTTATGAAGAGTTCCCGGAGATCAAAGCAATGGGAATCTGCCACGAGGTCTATGGAACTCAGGGCTTCTTGGCGTCGTTGGTGGAAAAGCATCTCGAAGAAGACCAGCCTCCTCGTAACGAAATCGATATCAACGTCAAGGGTGTAAATCACTTTACGTGGATCGACGAGGCATATTGGCGGGGGAAGAACCTGATGTCGCTCGTGGAGTTAGAAGCCGAAACGTACGATCCGCCATCTTACGATCCGGGGGAAATGACTGACGAATCATTCTACACCACCAATCACGAAGTTACGTTCGATCTATATGATCGTTTCAACATCTTACCTGCGGCTGGCGACCGCCATCTGGCCGAATTTGTTCCCTGGTACCTTGATATCGACCATAATGAGGAAATCCATCGATGGGGGATTCGACTTACTCCAAGCGACCATCGTAGGGAACATTGGTCCAAAGGTGAATCTTCGCGTCAAGCATTACTCCAAGGAGAAGAGTCATTCGACTTCCGTGAAAGTGGCGAGGAAATGGTCGATATCATGCGTGCATTATTGGGAATCGAACCGATGAAGACGAACGCAAACGTTCCAAACCAAGGTCAAATATCAGATCTGCCGATCGGCGCTGTCGTCGAGACAAATGTATTATTCACCAATAACAACTGCACTCCACTCACTGCAGGTGGGTTTCCTCCTGTATTGCGAAATTTAATCGGTAGAAATATCACAAATCAAGAAACACTTCTCGAAGCTAGCTTCGAGGGCGATCTCGATCTTGCCTTTCAGGCATTCTTGAATGATCCCTTAGTTACGATTGATACGGAGGAGGCCAGCCAACTCTTCATTGACCTGATTGAGCAGGAGCGTTCGTATCTCATGGATTGGGATTTTGACAATGCGGCAATCCTTGATAGCTAGAGTATGTTGACCCCATGTTATGTAAAAAAATTACCACTGTCTGATAGGAGGGCTCTTTGTACGTACGTGTCGACTACTATTTTGGTGTAGACCGATTTAATTTCTATATATTTTCATACAGTACGAGCGACTTGATTGACGAATTCTCACGCCAGATCATCAATCTCACCTGTCTATACTTTCTCCAGGTTTGCATAGAGGCCGTCTTTAACAAGGAGCTGATTATTCTCGCCCTGTTCCATGATTTCTCCGTCTTCCAGGACGGGAATCTTATCCTCGTGTTTACTGTTGAAAACCTATATGTAATAATCATCGTCGTTCGATCAGCGGTAATTCCCTCGATGGCACGTTGGATGAACATCTCTGTTTCAGTATCGACGTCACTAATCGCCTTGGCCAAGGTACATGCTAACTTGTAAGCCAGCCTTTGAATGAAGGTGTGGGGTGACAGGACTGTAAAGGAAGATATTAATAAGAGACTCAGTTTCTATGCTACTATGGAATGGTCTTCGGATCGATACTGGGAAATCCTTTGTAGCTTCGTCCCCTTCTGGTACACACTCTTCGTTTTTAATATTATATTTCTAGTCTTAATTATAATATCTCTTTCTATTCTCCATGATGATCAAGAAAGTGGTGCTTTCGTGGTAGCACTAATCTCTCTTGTAATTGTCGGTGTGAGTCAATTTGCGGTAGGAATTATGATTAGATTGTGCCGGAATAGGTGAGTTGGAGGGATGTTTCTAATTACGTCATAATTACAATTTTAATTATATAACTATATATTTTGGTGGAATTCGATATACTCGCTTTCGACCACTCGTTAGATTTCTTCTTCATCGTCTGTGGTAAGCTTCAAACTGACTGTTGGTGGATGTCCGTCGTCAAGAAGGATAATTAGATATAGGAACACAAAGATTGAGTTCAGACCTTTGAATTGACTTAGGGAGAATATCTGATCCTACTCCAATCATACACGTTAGTGTATCTGATCACGTCGACCGTCGGTACCTGTGGTCCTGAATCCGTCCAGCGACGCTCAACCCGCCGATGATGAGATATCCTATTATACCCATGAGGATCGGGATTGACCCATACATTCCTAAATAGGCGGCCGTCCACTGGAATCCTCCTAACCCAAGAACATAACCAATGATGTAAAGGATGATTCCAGTGAACAGAGTCATTGCCAAATAGGGGTGATCAAGGCGACCTCCAAATAACTGTGGCATATGAGTATTAACGTCAGTAAGGAGGTTAAGTTTATCGGGACATCATATATCAGTCACTTCACAACACACTTGATTCGAAGATAGCGAATTTAAATTTGACACATATTATATTATTATATATTTAGAATAATAAATATTTAATTGATGTGAGGAGATGAATAATTTGCCATCCCGATAGTTTTCAATCGTCCAATATGGATTCGCTGGGTGCCTCTTGACTAGCTTCGAGAGTTTCGCTATCCCAGTATGGATGATACTCAGGATACTCTCGGAAACAGGCAGTGTGATGTTCATCATCACCGCCATCACTATGTTCGAGCGTAGGCTTCTGATTTCGGCATGCTTCCCGTGCTTCCGGACAGCGAGTGTGGAATCGGCATCCTATTGGAGGATTTACTGGATCAGGTATATCGATGCCCCGAATGGGAGGTTCACCGGTTTCTGATTTTGCTTCCACATCAGCAGTCGACCATTTCAATACTTTCGTATAAGGATGTTGTGGGTTATTGATTACCTGTTCAGCCGGACCTATCTCCACAATTTCACCGAGGTACATGACACCAATTCTACCCCCAGCATTACCCGCGAAGTATCGAGCATTTGCAAGGTCATGTGAGATAAATAAGAATGACGTGTCGAACTGTTCTTGCAGAGCAAGCATGAGATCCATCATTTCAACGCGCAGTGAGACGTCCAGAGCACTTACTGCTTCGTCCGCAAGGATAACATCCGGCTCCATCATGAGTGCCCGGACTAACGCAACACGTTGTTTTTCTCCCCCCGATAGTTGGTGAGGATAGCGATCAGCATAATCCTCGGGTGGAGTCATCCCAACGTACTCAAGCATACTCAGTACGCGGTCCCGTCGGTCACCTGGATCCAGATCAGGTTTCCACCTCTTCATCGGTACCTCGAGAATCTTCATCACCTTCCGATAGGGATTTAGTGAGCTTCCAGGATCCTGATGAATAATTTGGAGTGAACGGCGAATATCACTAAATGAGGTGTCAGAATTCTCAACCGTACCATCCTTTGTCTCCCAAATATCCTGACCTCGATATTCTACATTGCCATTGGTCGGACGTTGTGCTGCTATCGCTGTCTTACCTAACGTTGTCTTTCCACATCCACTCTCGCCAACCAGTGCGACGACATCATTCTCGTAGATATCCAAATCCACCCCATCAACTGCGTGAACAACGTCTGGGTTCCCGAATAAGCCCTCGAGAATACCAGCTTCCTTCTCGAAATGAACCTCTAAATCTTTCATCGAAACAACCGGATCCACCGACTGATTGCCTTGAATTTCGACGACCTCTTGCTCGCCTCTATCTTGAGATAGAGGGATAGCCTCTTCGGATTTCTCCCAATGGAAGCATGCGGTCTGATGTCCCGCTGTAACGTCCTCCAAGGATGGGTCTGAAGCCGTACATTCCTCTGTAGCCAATGGACATCGTGGGTGATAGGAGCAACCTGTCGGTTGGTTCACTGGATCCGGACTTGAACCCTTAATAGGTCGCATCTTAGAAAGTGGAGCGTCAAGATTCGGAACCGCTTTCAATAACGACCTTGTGTATGGGTGAGTCGGTTGGGAGACGATACGATTCGCTGGTCCGACTTCGACGAACTCAAACGCATACATAACTCCCAATCGATCGCAAAGACCTGCAACAAGCGGTAGGTCGTGGGTGATGAATACAACGGTGAGATCAAACCGATCCTGAATATTCTGGAGTAGACTCAGGATCGAGCGCTGCATCAGGAGGTCAAGTGCTGCAGTTGGCTCATCCATCACCAATACATTTGGCTTGAGAACGAGACTCAATGCAATCAGTGCCCGCTGCTTCATCCCTCCGGACAGTTCATGCGGATACGAATCAAGAACGCGCTCAGGGTCTAAGTACAGTTCCGAGAGAAGATCATGAGCAAAGTCCATCCCCTCATCGATGTCATAGTTGTGAGCTTCAAGTGTTTCCTTGAAGTGCCCCCGGACATCCATGGTCGGATTGAAAGAACTCATGGCTCCCTGGAAGACCATTGAAATCTCTTCCCACCGAAGACGACGAAGTTCTTGGTTACTTAAGCTAAGTAAGTCGATCTGTTCCCCGTTTCCAGGATAGTATGTTATCTCACCGTTCAACTCTCCGGGCTTGACCACTGCATCGAGCATCGCTGATGCGAACATCGATTTCCCGGATCCCGATTCACCAACAACTCCGAGTATATCGTAACGATAGATATCGATACTGACGTCGTCTAGTACGCGCGAATCACCACGCTCCATGTCAAATGTGACACTTGCATCACTGATTTCCAAGACCACATCTTCGTTTGGATCACTGTTGTTTCGTTCTGCCGAGTTCATGTTTGAAGCCATTTGGTTTCTACTCATATTATCACCTAACCTTGAATCCGAGACGTGGCGCCACTGTCTTGACTCTCATTACTCTCGATTTCATCCCCAGCCGAAGACGTGTGACGTGCAATGATGCGGGGATTAAATATTCTATCGGTACCCTGTGCGAAGAGGATCAACCCAAATGATAGGAGGATAACCATTATCATCGGTACAATTATCCAGTGAGAGTTCTGCCATGTTGTCAGTGCCCCACTAGTTGTGTATGCGAGGTTCATCATTACCCCCCAGTTCTGATTCGTAAAGGGAAGGATGCCGAGAAAGTAAAGCCCAACAGAAGAGAAGATAACTGTTCGAGCTGAATTGACGAAATTCACCATAATATATGGCATAATCGGTGGGATTACATCTTTCATCAATATATTCGGTGTTGAAACACCCATAAGACGAGAAGCTTCGACATACGATTCCGAGCGGATCGTCAGAACCTGCGACCGAATTGCGCGTGCTAATCCAGACCAAGCATTGACTGTCAGGACGACACCAACGACCCAGGGGTTGCGGGGTTCGAGGAGGACAGCAAGCACAATCACTAAGGGTAGACCAGGAATCGTCATCAATACATCAGTAATTGTCATTAATACACGGTCAACAGTTCCTGATTTATAACCTGCGCTAGTTCCGACCGCTGTGGCGACTGCAGTCGAAAATACAGCACCGGCTGTAATCATTTGGAGCATTGCAGGCGTCGCATGGACTGCCTGATGAGCAACGGATCGACCAAGATTATCCGTTCCCAATGGAGCCTCCGCATACTGGAACGGCATCACCAAATTCGGAGCAATATATGGAGTTGGCTCAGGAATAATGACGACGCCGATAGTCCCTAATAGGATGTAAAAGAGGATGATTAGCGCTCCCACCCGAGCTCTCCAATCCTTCCAACAGATGACGAGTGGAGCGTAAACCCATTCGTTGAGAGTCTGCTGGTACCGTTCGGTTCGGGTCGTCCCCTGGTCGGAGGACGTCGTGGTCTGATCTCCAAACGGCGATGTGTCATCAGTAGCTTTCACGGTTAGCTCCCTCCCCTGCACGCGGATCAATTTTTCCGTATGTCAAGTCTGCGATGTAAATGCCCAGAACCACTGCAATTGTGATTAATAGAAACGCTCCCATCATCATCAAGTAATCTCGTGCACTGATTGCTTGAAGCATGTAATATCCTATACCTGGATATCCAAATATCTCTTCAAGGATGACCGACCCACCAAACATGAACCCGATTGAGATCATCAAACCGGTGTACATGGGTAGTATCGCGTTTCGTCCCACGTATCGTAGCGCGATTCGGTTCGATGATAAGCCACGCAGATGAGCGACCCGGAGATAATCCTCACCGAGGATACGAACACTGTTTCCTCTCATCGAAAGAGCCTGCATTCCTAGGCCTGTAACAACGATTGAAGCGATAGGCAGTGCTGCATGATAGAATACCCCGATAATAAATGGCAAATTTATCCCTGGCGTTGTATTTGGATTCATCCGACCTCCTGTAGGGAACCACTGATTCCAGAGGCTAAAAATCATGAGGAACATTATTGCTGCTACGTAGTAAGGAATAGAACTAAGGAATATTGATACTAACGTCGCGATGACGTCGAATTTACTCCCTTCCACGTAAGCCATTATTGCCCCAAGGACAACGCCAAGCGTGAATGTAAGTAGTAACCCAATAGACATAATGAATACTGTCCATGGGAGTGCTGAGGCGAGGATCTCGCTAACTGGTTCCCCATACCAGACCGATCGTCCGAGATCGCCAGTTGCTAGTCCAATCATATAGTCAATATATTGCTGTAGTAAGGGGTCATTTGGTTGCATATTTGTGTACGCTTCAACTAGGGCATTTAGTTGAGCTTGATCGAAATTACCTCCCTGCTGCTGAATGAGCTGTGCTCTTAAGAAATCCATCGGGCCTCCGGGAAGGAGGCGTACCATTCCGAACGAAAGGGTTGCGACGGTGAATATCGTAAAGACTGCTTGTGCAGTCCGTTCTAGGTAATAGTTAGCCATGTTATATTTTGTTGCGAGACTTGAATCGCCTGATCACCAGAGTATCAACTGAGACGGGAGCTGATGCTTTATGAATTCTACGTTTGGCTGTTTTCCCATTAGCCCGTGTGTACAGGTTCCGCATACCATGAGAAATTGAACCATCCACAATAAGTCTTTCGTGGCATACCTGACGCTATTCGGTAATAATAACTGAATTGTCTAAACTGAATGGAGCTCGTTCCTAAATGAACCATATAATTTTTAAATAATAGTTTGTAGATTTTTGATCATAGAGGAAAGATTGAGTTAGCGAGTCCACATTACAGCCACTTGAGGTTGAATTCCATACGAAATCACCGCAAACACTAACAATGAATTGCTCCGACTCTTAAACGTGTGTAATGCTGGAGAGAGAGCGCTGGACAATTACCGTATTCGTAATTGTCATTATAGGAGCGATTGCAGGACAGACGCGGGGAGCACTGCTACCCAAGTTTCAGGAATCGTTTGGAATCTCTGATGGATTACTTGGATTAGTTGCTCCTGCCAGCTCTGTAGGATTTGTGAGTACGGTTCTCCTCATCGGATTTCTAACGGGGCATCTTTCTATAAAACGATACCTCCTAACTGGAACCATTGGTGTCGGGATCGCACTATTGTTAATGGGTATCGCCCCGAGTTATGAATTATTTTTATCATCTTTGTTTCTAATGGGGATCAGTAATGGAGTGATCCGTGCTTTCGATCGACCGATACTGAGTCATCTTTATCCTGAACGTCGCGGGTTAATATTTAACGTATACTCAGCGGTTTGGGCGATCGGTGCCTTCTCCGGCCCACTACTTGTAAATGCGGCAATTGAGTATGGGAACTGGCGCTTCACTTACTTACTGCTCGGTGTAGCTTTCTTACCACTGATCATACTATTGATGCGGTTCAACCCACCAAGCGATTTTAACAATGAGTCAACGATCTCACTTGACGCAGCAAGCCAGTTAATTAGAAGACTACCAATCGCTGGAATGACTGCTGGAATGGTGCTTCTCGGGGGAATTGAAGGTACCCTATTCTTTTGGCTACCATATTATGCTAGCTCCTATTTCCAGCAAGATACTGCAAACATTCTCCTCTCCACATTTCTGTTGGCATATTTTCCCGGACGAATGGCATATGGTATCCTCATAGACCATCTCGGAGAGCTAGGATTACTGTTCGTAGGGTGTATCTGCAGCCTTCCACTCTTGTATATTACATTCCTCCGCCCACAACCAGCGATAATGTTTGCTAGTGTGTTTGGACTGGGGATACTTATCTCAGGACTATATCCCACTTTTTCGGCATTGGGAGTGGAAATTGCTCCTGAATACAGCGGACCGGTAAACGCTCTGTCTACTGCAGCAATGTCAATCGGGATCGCGATTGTACCAGTGATAGTTGGGGTCATCACTGGACTTTACAGCATTCAAATCTCGATGTGGCTCCTGCCAGCACAATTCCTCCTGCTATTAATTGTCCTAATAGTACTACTGGTGGCTAGAAGTCACTCAGCTACCGGCATCTTCTCACAATAGCCGTACTTGTTCGCAAAGACGGACCAATTTTTCATTTATAGAACCATCTCCGTATTCACTAACTTATTTATCTGAACTATTATAAATTTGTTTATAAATTTATTAAGAAATTTATTAAGAAATTTATTGTTGTACGATGCAATGACACAGGAGAGTGCCCTACAGACTACGTGCTTCCCAGCCTGGGGGGTACTTCGTTGATAATAATCACTTCATTTTATCTCGTTGTTTCCGCTCAAGTCGTCAATGATTGTTCAGTATCTTCCAGGAGTTTCTGGACTGCAACAGGATCGCCTGTTTGACTACTCAACAATGCTGCTTCGACTAGAGCCATTGACTGAAGGTTATCCTGTACATTTGTTACCATCGGTTCCCCACCCTCAATCCACTCGATGAACTGCTCAATTAACCAGAGATGTGACCAGGTGTTCCTTGAATTCAGTAGTGGTATCTCGCTTCCAGTGCCAGGTTTGACTCCTGGCCAATTTCCTTCATCATCAGAATCATATTCAAACCGTTCGATTTCTCGCCTATCAAGAACAACAGTCTCATCTCGACATTCAGCACGAATATAATCATGTCCCCAACCATTAAGACCTGCCGCGTTCGTTTTTGTACCTTCATACGTGGCTCGAACACCATTTTCGAAGGTCATATTCACTAATGCCTGTCCATCCTCGGTCCCTGTCCCCCATTCTGGATGCCATGTCTGAGCATATAGTCGTTCACAACGAGATTCGGCGAGGTCGGCTAAGATGTCAAGTTGATGAACTCCACCTTCAACGAGAGCTGGATATCTGGATCCACTCGATCGGGTGTTCGCAGTAAACCGACAAACGAGATAATCGAGCGGTCCTGGCTTATTGGATCGAAGGTACTTGCGGAGTGTCGTTTTATCTCGATCAAAGCGATGGCTCATCGTAATTCCCATTTTCACATCAGCTTCCTCGACTTTCTTAGCGATACGAACTGAGGTCTCGAGTGTCTCCGCAATTGGTTTTTCCGAAAAGATGTCGAGATTATAGTCGATCGCAGCATCAACGATGGACTCACGAGCAGCGGGCGGCACTGCGTTTGTACAAAAATCGACTTCGTGTTCGGAAAACGCTTCTTCAATGTCGGTATAACATCGGTCTTCTGGCATCCCTAATTCGTTTTTTGCATTCTTCAGAGCCTCTTCACTTAGATCTACTGCTGCTACGACATTAAATAGATCCGCATCTATGGCAGATGGAAGGAATTCTTTGCACCACACTTCGCCCCAACCGCTCGTTCCGATATGAATTATATCGTACGTCATCATAATCAGACTGTGAGAACAACTGATGGGTAATAAGTGTTTTGTATGCGGCTATTTGAATCCACATATTCATGTATATATTCAAATATTGATTATTTATCCAGTGTGCGATCCTTCCGATTTCCGGATTTGTAGCGAGTGTCGGTATTGTACCATCGGTACTTCCTACTGACTTCTCAGAACATTCACCGAATTAGTAAGCGGACGTGGTGAGATTCGCCGTGGACAGTTTCAGCTTTTCATAGATGCATTTCTGCGTGGCAGAAGCCGCGAGTACGAATGTGTTGGCGAACACAGCCGACAGCTGGCACTCACGAAGGGCGGGCCCGTGGCCGCGGGCTGACGACCTCGAACAAAACACTACGACTGGTGAGGCAGCTGATTTCTGGCATAGCTCACCAAGAAATCACATCACTGTTCACGATCAACTATACCCCACATACTCCACTCAGTGGAGTCATCATTGAATTTTTGCAAAATTCCCTTTGTAGAGGTCTACTGTCCTATAAACGTCTAAATTTGATGGAAGTTATCTCATATTATGCTTTCCTTTGCGGATAGGCCAGTAGGTAGGACGGTCGAGATGCATGTCGACGTCATTCTTAGGATCTGGGAATTTCCACTGTTCAGTACTCACATACGCGATGGCTTCCCAGACCCGCGCTGGGAAATGGTGAGCGGACTGATTATACGCCCATGCAATCTCTGTTA
Organism: Haladaptatus pallidirubidus; assembly: GCF_020700235.1. Classification (GTDB taxonomy): domain Archaea; phylum Halobacteriota; class Halobacteria; order Halobacteriales; family Haladaptataceae; genus Haladaptatus; species Haladaptatus pallidirubidus. The sequence goes on from NZ_CP085304.1 coordinate 186,291, forward strand.
TGAGTTTTTTACGTTGTGCTTCGTCGCTTGCCACGCCTAACTCTGAAATCTTCTTGCGGACGTCGACCGTTTGAATCGATCCGTTAGGGTTGCCTGCTGGCATTGGGATATCGACTTTACTAGGAACAGGATACCCGTCGCTGTCTTTTCGGTCATAGAAGTGAGTCTGGAAGTTGGCGTACGGAAGATTGGCGCCGCCACCTCCCCAGTTACAGGCTGCAAGATCGAAATTTCCGTTCGGGATTGTTTCCCCGAAGAATGTGGAGTCCTCTTGCTGTGTCTGTTCAACTTTGATTCCAAATTGCTCTAGATCAGCAGACACTGCCTGTGCGACAGACAACCATGTTGCGGCGGTATGCGACTTTACAGAGAGCGTCCACCGATTTCCATCGGGGGTATGCCAAGCTTCTCCATTCTTTTTGAACCCTTCTTTCTTTAGTAGTTCAGTAGCACGTTTGTGATTTGGCTCTTTGTATGCGTATTTCTCGAAACTATCCAATTTATCACCGATTATCTCCTTCGCTTTATTTGGCATTATGCCTGTTGGGGTTGGAATCGACCCGTATAGATCAGAGGGTCCAGGCATCGCCATACGTAGGTGTTTACGTGTGATTACATGCCCAAGCGCTTTACGAACCAGTCGGTTGTCAAAATATTTAGTTTTTGAAATATTAAGAATAACACCTTCGCCGACGAATCCCGGATGTGTAGTGACGTGACCTTGCGGGAATCTATCTAACTGTTCAGGTTGAGGATCGGTTTGGGGAGTCCCATCAATTTCCTTATTGATGATAAATTGTGGAACAGCACTTCCGCCTGGTGATAGTCGGAGGCCGTACTTTGGAAGGTTTATATCATCAGCAGTAATATATGGATTGGCGTAGTCCTCGAACTTGGTTAGGATGTACTTATTGTCCGTGATTTTGTTATGCTTGAAGGGCCCGTTCCCCATTGGTTTGTCAAGTTTGAACTGGAGGAGTTCCTCCTGCACGGCTTTCTTATCAGCTTCTGATTTCGCTTCTTGGAACTTCTTCGCATATTCACCGAAGATCGAATTGGGCATATCGACTGGTCGGTCGAATAGCTCAACAAGCAGAATTTCTTCGTTTACTGGTCCAGATAGAGTGAATTCTACCGTCTTGTCATCGACGACCTTTACGTCCTTGAGGAAATTCCAGACAGACATCTCTAACCCTTTTTCGATGAGAAACTGGTTTTCGATGTCTTTGGCCGTCACAGGATTTCCATTATGCCACATATGATTTTTACTAATATTCACAGTGACAACGGCACCCTCTTCCATTTTATCTGGTAGCTTCCAGTCCTCAGCGATCATGGGGTGCCAATTTTTATCCTTGCTATAATAGTCATACTTAGCAAACATATCGTATGCCAATGACGCTACGTTTTCGCCATAGTTCTGAGGCCGCATTCGATTGAATTGCGCATCCTGAGGAGGGATGTTCATGTAGGAGGTGAATTCGTTGTCCTTACCGTTGCTACCATTACTGTTCGGACTATACTGCTGTCCACCGCAACCCGCGATCCCAGCTATTCCCGCAGAACCAACGGCCCCAAGAAACTTCCGACGGTTAAATGCAGCTGGCATCTTACTGTCTGACTTTAAATCGCCATTGTCGTACGATGGCATGGCACGTAGATTGGGGGTTCTGTTATATAAATTTGTTCATCATTCGTCTTTAGCTAACCTCAGCGATTGGTTAAGTAGCAGTAGCGAACCGTTCTTGGAGGATTGGTCGCTGTCGATGGATCTTCTAGGCGTCCGCCGCCATCCGTTCTAACAGCGGTGGTGGAGAGTAGCCGAGGTAGTTGCTGAGTCGTTTGAGGATCCGTTGGGTGGCGACCTATCGGTCGTACACCCAGCATTCGGGCGGGAACACCGCCTCCTCATCGGCGCACTCGATCACCAGATCCAACAACTCACGATTCACCAGCAACGTCAAAATCGCGGCATACAGTAATATCTCCACAACCGCAGGGTTGCTCGTGCCGAACTCGTCAAGGTCGTACAGCGTCTTCAGCTCTCGAAACAGGAGCACTACCTTCTACCGACACCGATAGAATGTCGCGTAAATTCGCCGGGAGGAAAGCCTTCCATAGCAGATTTGTGATGAAGAGGTGGTAGTAGTGGGCGTCCTCGTTGTGGACGCCGACGATGCAGAATCGTTTCGTATTCCACGACCGCGTGCCTGCGTACAGACCTCGTCTGAACTCCACTTCGACCTCGTAATCGATGGATGTGCGGTGGAGAGCCTCCATGACATCGAAGACCTGCTCGCCCTCCAGCGGAATGGCGCATCCGCACCATTCCCACAGATCTGCGACGATCTCCAGCTTGGTGTTGGTTTTGAGGCGACTCACGAATTAGCTGCCGTTCTCATCGGTTCGCGCGAAGCGGCGGTACTTGTAGTACGCTAAATTGTGAATCAGCAACCGGCCTTCAAGCCCCGATCCGATCTTGAACTCAGTGCTGGCGTGGGAGCGCTCGCCGGTGATGCTGATCTTCTCTAGGAACTCACGAAAGTACTCATATTCTCCGAGCGACCCGGTTAGTCCTTGACAAAGCGTAGCGACAAGCTAGCGGGAGTGAGCACGGCTCACCTCCACCAGCGGTTCAGCGACGAGACCGATCCGAAGGCGGTCAAGTGTCTATCTGTGGCGTTAGAATCCAAATCGGGGCTCTCACCAGCCAAGATCGAAGCGAAATACGGGGAGGTCGAACAGACCATTTACGCTTGGCTTAATCGGCTCGTGGAGCGCGACATCGATACCGCGCTCCACGACACCCCATATCCCACATCCCGGTCTGCCACGACTGCTGAGCCATGAGCAACATCAGCGCTTTGTCGCTGTGGTGAACGTTGCACCGAGCGAGGGTGGATATGACGCGCCGGTGTGGACGCCAACGCTCATACGCACGTATTTGGAGGAGACATTCGATATTACATACTCCCGGGAGCACTGCCGAAAGCTGCTCCACTCGGCCGGGCTGTCTAGACTTACAGCCCGGCCGCGTCACTACAAGGTCGGTTCAACCGAGCAACGACGATAGCGTGCAGAGTTCAAAAAGTGGCCGTTACTGACGGCTGACGGCTATTGGATCGTCGCGATCGATCAGCATACGCAGGTGGTCGCTACCGAGCAAAAGCGCGGGTGGATCCCAGTGAACTAACGCCCGAGACCGGCAGTCTCGGGCGTTCATGATCGGATGAACATGTTGGGCGCGGTCACCGACTATGACGACCGATTTGTTACTCTCACACCAGATTGATTCACCTCAGAAGTCGCGAAACACATTCTTCGGGAAATACAGCAGGAGTTCGGCAAGAAGTCAGTGGTCGTCTTGGACAATGCCCGCTTCTTCATCGCGAAGACGCTGAAGAAGTAGGCCGTTCACGGCGGCCTACCTCTTACGTTCCTGCCGTCGCATTCACCGGGACTGGGCCCCCTTGAAAACTGCCGGCGGCAACTGAGAGAAGCTCGAGCCAACCGGCTGTTTCGAACACTCGACGACGTCAAGACATATCTCGCAACTACGCTGCCAGCGCTCAACTCGCCACAGATCTATGAGTATCTCTGCTGATCCCTATCGATGGTTTGGTCGGTGACGTTGTGGAGCAGGTGGAGCTTCGCTTCAGTCTGCTCCTCACAGAGTCCCTGATACTCCTCGCGCAGAAATCTGTGTATCCGCAGAATGGTTGCATCGGCAACCGTCACGTCTCTGAAGCGGTCGAACTCGTCGCTGACGGTGTGCGGGACAGCGACCTCATCGAGTTCGCGCTGGACGAGGTCGTGGAGGTACGCGACGAACAGCGGCGTCAACCACTGGTAGAAGTCGCCAGGTGAGAGTGGTTTGTCAGCGGTAGCGTTGTAGGCGCGACGGAACGGGGCGAGTGTTCGGTTCTCACCGGCGGCGAAGCCGAACACGAATGCCTACACCAGCGCCGGAATCTGTATCTCGTCGTTGCGTTCGACCACGCCGACTGCCTCGGTGTGGTCTTCCATTGCGGTCGATGAAAAGAGCGTAGTAAGCCGTCGTTCAATTCTAGACGAGGAGGGGTCATGAGTCGCACTGAATCCTTCATTTCGATTACGAATCAACTTCGATTCTAGCCGAAGTCATGCGGTTTGTTCCTTAGTTAAAGACGGGTGATTTGTCCATTGTCGATTTAAATATGCAGAAACTGGATTTCAACTCAGTCATTCCCATAAACACTTGTTTTTCATTATAGAATTGACGCTCAAGGAGCAGAAGAACAAATCGTTTAGATCATGCCAACTGAAGGGAAAGACTGTGGTCTTCTTCGAATGCCTGCGTTCAGTTAGAGACTGTAAAAGCAAAGTCAAAATATCCTGTTTCAATCTAAACAGGCTACAATATGGCCATATGAGGCCAGCAAAGCAATCTAATGGGCCTACATTGCGCATGTTCTGTATTAATGAATACGATTCTCGAATGGGGTGTAGTGACCTCTGATTTTGGCTACTGTATTTCCTGAAATGAACTGTATTATATATTATTTATATATTTGTTATAGAAAGTTCGCTCTTGACTGACTGAGAATCATACTGGTTGCGTACTACTCAGAGAAGTACAGATAAATATGGCCCACATAGAATACCAACACTACAATTGTTATGGGGACGTAGATCCGTATCACCTTTTTCTTGAAAACCAATGTGATTACATCGTCTGGTATACAATCATTCTTGCTGTGTATGGTGTTGAAGATATCTAATTTTAAAACTTTATTATAATATTATACATTATTATATATTTAATTGGTATTGCATTATCTTTCCTGTTCTTAATTAGTGAATTCAATAAGGTGGGCCGTGTGCTCTGCGTGGAATTTCTTTTGGGATCTTCTGGAGCGGGAAGCATTACTCGAGTCGGCGATGGAACTTGGAATCCAATTTTACTTGGCGGGAGTATCCTCGTTGAGTTTCGCTTCTATTCTCGCTAGTCAGGTTGTCAAACGCAGTCGCACTACCGTCCACAACTAGATACAGAAGGCTAACCTACGACTCTCCGGGGATCGATGCCCGAATCGCGTCCCGACTGACGGGACTGTAATTGGGTCAACGATCAGCGATACTGGTTGTACACGGCTGTTGATCCACCACAAACCGTCTGCTACATGCGCACGTTTTCTCAACAGATCCTTCTCCCAGATCGAGATGTAGCTCACAAATTTGTGCGAGAAATATTTCATCGACGGTGAACTCTTTCTGGTAGAAGTGCTCTATAGCCGCAGGCGACTTGAGACCATGTGGGTACCGATTCCATCGTGCACCCATAGGTTTCGATGAGTTTTCTTATTATGAATAAGAGTTCCTCAATGTTGAAATCTTTAACACGATAAATGAATTCAAGAACCGAACAACTTAGTATACTAAAATATTTAATCTCCTACAATTTCATCGGGCTTAATTGCAAACTCGTTGTAGACTCGTACCTAGTTGCCAGAGATTAGTACGTTTCCGGAATGAACCGTATAGAAACAGATGACTACTATTTCACTGGAAGAGATGCTCTTAAATGGTAACCGAAGTCGGATCTCACCAGTCGTTACTATCGACTATAGTTCTGATTAAAAATTTGTTTTAAACATTCATTATCTACTAGAAAAGATTTGGATCACTGTCGAAGTACTCCATACTTCAGCCAATGAGTAGGGATCCGTCCTCGTCGGTTACTCAGTCTGGATCCCACTTTTATATAGAATTGAGATATTCCGCACCAACCTTGATCGATCTTGCAGGATCCGTTGGGGTGTCATATTCGTAAATGAGCCATTCTGCACCGGCTTCGCGTGCCGCGACCGCACAGCCGTTCATGTCAACGTCCCCCTCACCGATTTCTCGGAAACATTCGTTTCGGGGTGCGCTCTCATCTACGTCCTTCATATGAATAAGCGGCATTCGATCCCCATGTGTTTCAATAAGATCTATTGGACTCCGTCCAGCGTAGTGCGCCCACCCGACATCTAGTTCAATGCCAATATCTGTTCTCTCGATGAGTGCCTCAAATCCTGTGAGACCATCAGCTAGTTCGATGAATTCATGCTCGTGATTATGATAATGAAGCCTCCAGTCAATCTCGTCAAGCGTTCTCGAGAGACTGGATAAACGTGCTGCTGTTTCTTCAACGGCCGCAGCTGATTCAAAGTCTTCTGCAGGGAGATGGGGAATCACCGCGTCATTCACATCAAGGGGTTCATATGCGGAAAGAGCCTTCTTGATTCGGTTTTCGATATCATCGACGCTTATGTGCGCCCCGGTGGTTTCGAGACCGGTTTCTGCGAGTTTTTCCCGTATTGTCGTTGGGTCTGCATTGAGCGGTGTGTGACGTCCAGAAAATTGGATTCCATCATATCCGGCGTTGGATACGCGATCTATGACCTCTTCTACTGAAGCATCTAGGTCACGTATACTATATACATTAATGGCTGTCTGTACCATATCATGAGGATCATCGGGAGTAATATCGGTCTTACGGTTCCGACAGGCTTGAAATGACTTCTGACCATGATTCGTAGCGCGATTCTCGACTGGCTGAAGACCAGTCGAGCCACGTCCCTTAGTTGCCGTTTGGATGGGGGTGGAGTTCTCCAGCCTCAACCATCTCTTGAAGAGGATTATCGTCAATATCAAGTGGGAATTCAACACGTCTACGTGCTCGAACCGATTCGTACGCTCCAAAGATGAGTTCCATTGCTCGAAGCGCATTATCGGCCGATAATTCCGGATCAGTACCATTATCAATACATTTCACGATATGTTCGATACCTTTGGCAACGGCGTTATTCGAGACGATGTCTACAGTTGTCCACTCTTCGTCACCCACCGGTCTGTATCGGAGGTTCTCCTTTCCCGCTACTTCGATCATACCTTCAGTACAATCTAATCGGTGCTTGCAACCAACCAAATCCGGCCCGAAATTTTGACTGCCCGTCGAACATAGTCCGTGGACTCCATTATCGTATCTCCAAAGAGCCATTGCTTGGTTCTCGTTGTGTGATCCATAGCGAATATCCTCAACTCGATAATCCAGACCCCCCATTACCCACTCTGGATCCCGTTCATCATTATAGAAGTTCGCAAGATCGATTAAGTGAGTTCCCCAATCGAATAAGTTCTTTGCAGACATTTCGACGCGTTTGAGCTCCCCAACAACACCCTCTTCTAGAATTTTCTTCGCATGTCGCCACTCTGGTGCGAAACGGCGCTGATGATTAAAGGTGAGTTGAACATCGTGCATTTTACAAACAGTAGTCATCTGTTTGCTATCCCTCCACGTGTTAGCCATCGGTTTTTCGCAATGAATTGCAGTGACCACATCAGTCTTGGCCGCATCAATAACGATGTCGGCGTGAGTGGGAACGGGAGTGGCAATAGACACAATATCTGGCTCAGTCTTCTGCAACATCTCATCAAAGTTCTCGAATACATTCTGATGGGGTATGCCGAATTCGTCCGCGAACGCAGTAGCGTTCTCACGTACGATGTCTGCACACGCATGGAGTCGACAGTTGCTAAGCCTCTGGTATCCGTCTGCATGGCGATATGCCATCGCGGCACTCTCGCCCCATACAGGATTGTCCGGTTCAGGTCCTGTCCCGATGAATGCGACCTTAAAACTCATGTTGTCCTTCGATGATGTGTGATACTCATAAATAAACTTTCGCCATCTAGTATACGTAGGTCTATTCTTCTAGTTAATAGTTTCTAATAATTTATTTATTTAGTATAAGAATAAAATTTATAAATACTATATCTAATAGAAGGAATATAATAACGTGGCCAATAGTGGCTCGTATTCATCAAAAATCGATAGAAAACATTATACGTAGTTCCGATTCTGTTTTCATGCCTTTGATTCTACTTCCGGTTTCAGAGATTGAGTTGAAGTCGAGAACGGGTTGGTGAAGATGAAAGAAACGCTCACCCATGTGAGCGTCCTGTTGGCACTCTGTTATCATACTCAGGCACGACAGGAACAGTTTGACCGAGCGCGTCGAATGACGCGCTCTTGGTAGTAGCCACGATTAGCGAGAATAGCATCGCTCTCGAAAGGAAGAGTCTCGACGAGGTCGAGGACGACGTTATAGCGAATGTAAGTGGTTTCTTGATGTCGAGGACGAACACGGTACAATACCGGTGACACTTGGTGGTGCCGTCGCGGGTCGCAGCCGATGGGGAACGAATTGAGGTCGGTGGTGAGGAGTAAGTGACTGTCCGCGGCGAGCGACACGGAGCCAAAGTTATTGTTGGAAATCGACGTGTAGAGCCACCGTGAGACCGATCCAGTGATGGTGTTCCTCCGTCATCTCATTGAGAAACACATCGTTGCCAACGCTGAGTTTCTGGTTGATGCTTCGGGCAATCCGACTGACCCTCTTTCGCCAAATAATTGAGCGGTCAGCTAAACTACTGCAAGCGAAAACATCGAGAAGTGCTTTCAGACCGTGACAATGCGGATTGACAGCTTCCACTCGTGCTGGCGGGGCAGTCAATCCAGCACTCGTCACTGGTTACGTCGGTAGACTCCACTACAACTACGATCGACTGAATCAGCCACTCGACGAATGAACGCCTGCTGAGGAGGTTTAGAACTAGATAGTACCCCCGTCAGAGTTGACTCACCGAAACATACATAATGCCATGATTCTAACTTCGCCATTGTTAGAATGGATTATCAAGCAGGGATAATTGGAACTGGAGGAATTGCTGGTATGGGTATTCTTGGCATGCACAAACAGGAGGAAATCGGAACCAAAAAAGTGAAAGCCAGTCACGCGGGCGGCTACGCCGAAACACCAAATATCGAACTTGTCGCTATTTCCGACATCGACGAAGATAACTTGAGAAAGTTCGGTGATGCTTGGAACATTCCGATTGATCGTCAGTATGTGGGGCACGACTCGATGCTTTCATCAGAGGATCTCGATGTTGTCTCTGTTTGTACACCATCCTATCTTCACCACGAACACGTTATCGACGCTGCTCAGTCCACTGCAGATCCAGGTGTCATCTGGTGTGAGAAACCGATCGCCTCGCAGGTTACTGAAGCCGAGGAAATGATCTCAGTCTGTGCAGAAACAAACACCGAACTTCTTGTCAACCATTCATTCAGATTTACAAAAAAACTACGGCAGTTACGATATCTCATTCAAGAGGAAGAGTTGCTAGGAGATATCCGTTCGGTTTCCGCACAGTTTAGAATGGAACTACTCAGAAATTCAACCCATGTACTCGATACACTCACCTTCCTTCTCGATACAAAACCTAAAGAAGTAAGTGGATATATTAACGGTGAGAACGAAGCTATCGATTCGTTAGGTGCGTCGAAGGAAGTAGACGACGCTGGGGGTGGCGGGTTCATCATCATGAAAGATGGAGCATTCGTCAATATAGACTGTACGGTTCCGAGAGAATTTTCATCAATGTGTTTTCAGTTTACCGGGACAGAAGGCAAACTCTACATGAATAATGATGACGGGGAATGGCGTTATTGGAAGCTCGAAGATGGTACACACGTTGAACAACCCATCCCCGGAATCGAAGATGCTTGGACATGGGATGACGATTACCGAAGTGCATTTCCTAATGCAGCAGAACACATTATCGAACTACTCGACGGATCGGCCGACAATCACTCTTCCGGAAAGGTTGCAGCCAAATCTCTCGAAATCATCGTCGGATTTTATCTCTCGCACTACACAGATGGGCGAGCAACTTTCCCCTTGGATCGGCCGCTTTGTGATGTCTCCATTACATCGTGGTAGTTCAGAGATTTCGATGAAGTAGACTATCCGATCTCAGTTCGATCGGTCGATCCAGTCTGACCTGTTTCGTTCATAGGAAAGCTAGATAGCCCACAATCGAGGCGTGTTCAGCCAATCTCCAGCGAGCTTATACCGGAACGAGATTCCCATCAGACCCAAGTATAAATAATAGTTGTTTATTTGGTAAAAATTCTTAGCTCAATTATATTTGCATAAATGTTTATCGATTCTCGGTCAACTTGAATATCCTTCTTTCCATATCTAATTCGCGGTCATTCTTTGTATATCAATATAATATATTGTATAAATTATTATTTTAAATATTTTTATTATCGGAATCGAATTGGCAAACAGCGTGCAAATCTCACACTTATAAATAAGTGAAGTGAGAACGGGTGGATGGAATGAACTACCAAACGCTTGGTTCGACCGGGACAAAGGTGTCCGAGCTCTGCTTCGGGACGTGGCGGTTCGGCCTCGAGGCGGAAGACGGAACCGTCGAGACGACCCGCGAGGAGGCACACGACCTGCTCGACGCGGCGTGGGACTACGGGATCAACTTCATTGACACCGCCAATGGCTACGGCGGCGGCCAGAGCGAACGCTGGATCGGCGAGTGGCTCGACGACTACGAACGCGAGAACGTCGTGATCGCCAGCAAGGTGTATTGGACGATGGAGAGCCAATTCGACGAGAATCTCTCGCGCAAGAACGTTCGAGCGGAGATCGAAGGGACGCTCAACCGGCTCAACACCGACTACATCGACCTCTACTACATCCACCGCTGGGACGACGAGACGCCGATCCGGGAGACCCTCCGGACGCTCACCTGCCTCATCGAAGAGGGGAAGGTGAACTACCTGGGCGCCTCCTCGATGGCGGCCTGGAAGCTGACGAAGGCGCTGTGGACGAGCGACGTGGACGGCCTCGAACGGTTCGAGGTGACCCAGCCGCGGTTCAACGCCGCCTACCGCGACCCCGTCCGGGAGTTCCTCGACGTTTGCACCGATCAGAATCTCGCGGTCTGCCCGTACTCGCCGCTCGAGGGCGGGTTCCTCACCGGGAAGTACGACCGTGACGCCGACGCCCCCGAGGGATCCCGCGGCGACCTCCACTCGTGGGAGGGGTTCTCCGAGGAGCAGTGGGCCGTGTTGGACGAGATCCAGTCGGTCGCCGACGACCTCGACGCGACGCCGGCGCAGGTGTCGCTACGCTGGCTGAGCCAGCAGGAGTCGTTCAGTTGCATCCCCATCGTCGGCGCGCGCACAACGGAACAACTCACGGATAACGCAGGGGCGGCCAAAATCGAATTATCCAGCGATCAGTACGAGCGAATCGAGTCCGCATACGAAGACTAAGAAGTAATATATAGGAAGTGTGAGCAAATAGCGAGCATGTTTTTAGCTATCAATCACAGAGATTATATGCTATGTCAGCTCTTAGATGCTGAGCTACGTTCAATTTATAGATCATATACAGGAGGCGGTAACGAAGTCGGATGCTTAGCTGCGCCAGTAATAGATTGTTTATAAATGAAATATGATTTCAGACTGAATTGGGTAATCAGTGGGTTCGGAAGCCGTTTCAGATGAGTACAGAAAAATGGCAAATGACTGGGTGACGAATAAGCCCCGAATCATCTCACACTCGGTATGACGGTGAATCTGATCAGCGTCCAATGCTAGTTTTATACATTATTTATCTATTACTATTAAATATTTCTATTATTTTTTAATATTGAATGCTGCACTCAACGAAGTCGTTTCCTGTGACCACGGCAGCAATACGTCGTCGAATCCATTGTGCCTCCCGTCAATGAGTAATCCTAACCACATTGATCAGGTTTCGCTGAATCGAACATTTAAGCCTTCACTCGCGGAGGGGATATCCTACTTAAACACCGTCCGTGGGTAGTGTTCAGATAAAGACGAAGGATAAGGCGGTACGAATTTGTGTGGTCTATAGCAAAATTCGACTGTCTCAACGGTGATAGTGGTTGGCCGGAATTAGGATTTGTGGAGCGAGAAACGACACCCGAGCCAGCGATGAAGCTTGGTATCCAACTCCATTTAACGGGACTGTCACTGTCGGATACCGTCTCGGTGCTCGATAGCCTAGGTGTCGAGCGCTATCGCACCATCGTTTACAACTGGATTCAGAAGGCCAATTTACAGCCGACAGACGGGAAAAGCCTAAATCGCGTCACGGTCGATGAAACCGTGATTCGGGTCAATGACCAGCGCTACTGGCTGTACGCCGCTGTCGATCTTCGTGACGGAAAGGGTTGAAGCCCGAACGGAGGTGTTCGCAACCTACTTCAAACACACTCACTCTGCAACTGCAGAAACGTGGCTCCAATCATTCGCGATTTGCTGGAACCAGCTAATTTGAACAATGTCTGGTCAGAAAAGTGGAATAGCAAAGGATCAAGAAACAACCATCGGATAACTCTCCATGCGTTCTAGTTTAGCAGAGCGTATCACTGCTGTCAGTTGACTTGATGCCGTCGGAACTGCCGGGTGAGAACCCGGTGAGAAGTGTGACTTACAACCCACCGGATTCAAAGAGCCTTTTCCGATGAGTTGCGCGAGCGCGCTCGCGCAACAAGTCTCGTCCTGCGAAAGGGGAAGTTCGACGTCTTTACGCTGTTTTACACGCTTTCACTCGGCTTCGCTGGCTCAGACCACCCATTAAGGCGTTTCTCGAACGCTACGTCGAGATGGCTGACTACGACGAACTCACCTATTTATCGTTCCACGAGTGGTTCTCACCAGCGTTCGTTGGATTCTTTTGAGATATTCTCTATGACGCTACACTGACGCGAAACTCCACCTCATTGAATCACTTGCAACTGGATTTCCGACTCACTGGTAGACAACTGACTGAACCACCCACGAACGCAGCCAGCTACCCATTCGCCGGTAGGTAGCTGGCGCTCTCGTCTTGCTTGATCTCTGCTTCTACGATTTCTGGCTGTTCGATCACATTTACGCCAACGGCGGCTGGTTCGTCTCTCGCGTCAAGTCCAATGCGAACTTCGAAATCGTCGAGAACCTTTGTATATGCCGGAACAACAACATCCCGCTCGAAGGGAGTCGGTACAGATCGTCGAAGACGTCCTGCACCGACAGGAAGTCGACGTTTGTGTCGAACTTTCCTTCGACCGTAAGCGAGGGTTGCGCGGGTGCGCGACCCGAACCTTCCGACTGGTCGGCGTGATCAAAGATGACACGGACGAGTACTACCTCTACCTGACAAATCTTCCTGTAGCAGACTACAACACGCCCGATATCGCCCAGTTCTATCGGGTGCGCTGGGAGGTCAAACTGCTGTTCAAGGAACTTAAATCGCGGTTTGGGCTGGACGAGATCAATACGACCGATGCCTACATCATCGAGGCACTGACCATCATGCGGTAATCTCGTTGATGATGAGTCGCGTCATTTTCGACGAACTCCAGAAGCTGAACGCGAGGCAGCGTGAAAGCGCCGACGACGGAGGCGCTTTCACGCTGCGACTTCCTCGACGGCGATTTTCAACCGCCATCGAACGTCACTCCCATCTCATCCACCTGTATCTGATGCTTGAGTTGGGCTACGGCCTGCCAGATTTGGATGCGCTGTTGCTGCGGTCATCACGCGGCCTGAACCCACACCGTCTGAGATTACGCAAGGAGGTTGTGTCTGGCGAGTTTGGCTATAACTCGCCCGACGGAGTAGGCAGGATAGACCTGCTGACCAGCGACAGATTGGCCTGGCGACGCACTCACCACCGTGTGTGCGTCGCCTCAGTGGACTCCAGCGACTGTTTTCCTTGTAAAGAGCCCCAGCAACTGGACGATATAGCTCAATTCCTGTTTTAGTCGGTGACTTCCCTAAATAGATCTGCGTCAGATCGTCACTAAACTAGAACGGATGGATACCTCTCTAAAGATTCAGTATTACCGAACCTGCAAATGAGTAGATTCGAAAGCTACACATAGCCGGATATAAGTACATCATCGGTTTTGAGCACTTTGTCTACTTTATACAGTAATAGAATTAAAGTGCTCCAGAAACTTCAGGACAAGATTAGAAGCCAGTCATTTATATGCTAGAGAAATTAGTCTGCTTCAGTGGATAAAACGGATCATCCGAGTCGATCTGATTCTCGATTAGTGAATCTACAATGTTCCTCAAGTTGAGACCGCATCTCTTCATTAAACAAATGAAGAAGGTTTCTCCTTCACAAGTCAGAATTTTACCCCTAGAGGGGCCAGAGCTTGAACCAGTATTCAGTACCAATTATCACCTCGTTTCTGAATGCAATAATAACAAACATACTCATGTTATCCCCATTATAGAATCCTTAAAAGATCTAATTTTTCAATGTATTAATATAGTAAAAATAACTAATATTCATTATCCAATAACTATGAATTAATATTCATGTAGGAGTTCTTGACTGATTTCTTGACCAGCACTGTCTAATTAAGCCCCCTCAGTTAGCGTTCGTCCGTCGAGCACTTGATTCGGTCGATACTCGTTATAGTAATGGGTGAACAGCGAAAGCCACTGATGGATGCTCAGTCGACTGCCGACTCATTAATTATAGAAGCGGTCAACTGATATTTTGGGGTGTGAAACCACTTTTCGATGGGGTTTCGCTCCGTGTAGACGACCCGACCGCTCAATCCTAATCGAGAGAGGGCTGTCCGATTATCGAACTGATTGACTAGAAACACCGTGTCTTCACAGTCGTGTTTCTCGGCGTCTCCATGGAGGAACGAAGCCGCCAATCGGTTCCATGTCGTTTAAACAACTGTACCTCGAGGAGCAACTTTGTGTCGAGATCTATTACAACGTACAACCAAAACTACCAATCGTTGATTATAACAGCGGTCTCGTCGACCGCGACCTGCGACGGCTGCGCCGATGGCAGGTCAAGCACGCTGTTAGCGAGCCGATAGGCCCAGTCCCAGTCGATCCCGTAAGAGCATTCAACGCCAAATTCTTCGTGAATCAATGTTGTTTTCCGAAGCAAACATCCAGTTGTTTGGAACTGGATGGTGAACGCCCTAACAGGTGTCGCCGTCCGCTCACGCTCCCACCAATTTTTTTGAATCCGCAGTAAAGCACTCGCTGAGCAGGTCTGCGAGCATCTTGACCAAGTCACTCAACGGCCTGCGTATCTCTCAAACTGGCTTATTTAGATAGTGTTCTCATAGGTATTAATGATGCAGAGACGACAAAGGAATTAGGAATTGAGAGAGAGTCAAACCGAGAGCTTCAAGAATGTGAGTGTATATACTGACTCTATGACCGAAAGGGATTCTAAGAATTCGTTTAGTGTTCGAAGCCAGACCAAAGTTGAACGTCTTATCGAAGAGTACGATCTCGAGGGAATAGGAGAGGAACTTGAGCAACGATGGACAGAAAAGGGAGAAGAGCGTGATAGTCTTCGTACCTTAGCAAACGTGTTTAATATGCGTATCCTTGAGCAGGCAATGCGCAGTGTAGGGATGAATCCGATCGAGGGGGAGGTAGAAAACAATTACAAGCTTCTCACAGATGAAAACGCAAGTCGGGGCGTTGAAACAGAGGTGAGAAACAGGCTTGAGCAAGAAGGGATCGATATCGAGGCGCTTTGCAAGGATTTTCTAACGTACCAGGCGATTCGAACGTACCTCAAGGATATCAGAGAAGCATCTCTCGATTTGAATACGGAAAATAGAATCGAGCGCGCACAGTCCAGTTTCGGCCGTCTCATAGGCCGCACAACAGCAGTAGTTGAACAGAAGTTGGAACAGCTAAAAACAGCTAACGAACTAACACTAGGTACTTTCAGTGTTCATACTACAGTCACTATTTATTGTGAGGATTGTAAGATGCAATCAAATGTGAATGAGTTACTACGGACAGGGGGTTGTAAATGTGATCCTAATTCGAAATAGCAGAGTTAGTGTTATTATTTGAGTGCCGCAGGTGGTCATTCTTATAGATCAGTATCCCAAGGAGTCACTATGCGGCCAGTCGATACTGACGAAATCGAGGCGCAAATCAACTCCCTGATGGAGAGATGGCGCGAACTGGACGACCGTCTCGATGAACTAGATGATCTAAAGCAGGAGCTACCCAGTGCGGAGCGGGAATACGAGAGGATCGAGGGCGAAATTGACGATCCCGAGATGCAGCTAAACGAGAAGATGGCGGCCATCGAATCACTCGACGCCGACGTTGAGGAACCTCAACAAGAAAAGAGCGAGCTCGAGTCGAAGGTCGAGGAACTTCGGAGCAAACGGTCGGATGAGGAAGCGGTCTTGTCCGAGCTGCAGCGGAAGTAGGACAGTCTCGACCAGCTCAACGACCGCTGTGACGATCTCGAGACAGAAGGAATCGAGATGCCCGAAGCACCGATAGGAGAAGTAAGTGAAGTCGGTCCCGAATTGATCAGCTTCGGAGTGAAGTACGAACTATCAACCAGACGATCAACGAGATTCGGACGATAATTCAGTTCAATGAAGAAAAAACTCGAAGGTGCGAACAGCGAAATCGCCGAGGTACTTGGTATTGCAGATTCTAGCACTGGTTCTGTCACATATCGTCTCGTCGAGGACACACAGACCGTCTGCTGGATCTGTGGTTCCGAGGTCGAGAAGTCGAGTATCAAGGAAACGCTCAACCGGCTTCAGGAGCCCGATCAGCAAAAATGTGACCGGCGGAGAGAGTTAGAAGATGAAATCGACGACATCGACCGCGCGTGGAAGGATAACGAGTGAACCCATCTTGGAACGTTTGTCGACGATGAAGACGACGAAGACGCCGCCACCTACTAAATTCAAACCTACCAAGAATCCATTTCTGAACATGATATCCGGTGTGTCGTCGCACATTCCTCGACGCTTGATGGACGTACTGTACGCAGCATCGATACCGACCTCGACAGCACCGAGGGAGACCTTGACGATGCGGTCGGTCAGCTGACCGACCGCTCGTTCGCCTGTGAACCCGACTCTCACGAAGCGTGGGAGACGTGGCTCGCCGATCACGACAATCCCTGCTTCGAGATTGACGCAGAGATCAGTGAAACCGAACAGAAGAAGAGCCACGACAAACCAGGGCGACCGCCGAAAGACTGGGATCCCTACGAAACCGTCTACCAGATCGCCGCCAGCGTTCAACAGGACGCAGCGGCGATCACTCATTGCAAGAAGCGAGCTAGCTGTTTCGTAGTCATTATCTCGATAGACGATACAGAAGAGTCGCCCGCAGAACGCGTCCTACAGGAGTACAAGCAACAGCAGACGGTCGAACGTCGGTTTCTGGTGCTCAAAGGTCCAAAGTGTGTTGGGGCGGTCTTTCTCAACCGGCCCGAGCGCGTCGAAGCGTTAGGCTACGTCCTGCTAATGTCGTTACACTCGGTGATTGGACGACGCGCACGCGAGGCACTGAAAGATGCGGTTGAACCGATGGATCTGGCCGGTGGGCCGAAAACTCGTCGACCCACTGGTCGACGCGTCTTGGAACGCTTTGATGAATGTTCTCGTGATTCACATCAACGGTAGCCCAGAGCTTCCAGCGAATGAGAATGTACCGAATCGGGTGCTGGAGTTACTCGATTTGGACGTCACCATCTACGGTGTCGATCCAGAGGTGTAAGCGCGAGCCAGAGAGGCAGACTTGATGTCGCTCCCCTTCTCGATACACATCAGTTCACGCCGCTAATGGAGTGGACAAGAGCACTCGCTGACTAATCGTTGACAGAGAAAGAACCATCCGATAATAGGCGTTAGAACTTTCTGCTCATCCATTCTATGATGTTGTATGGATCATCTCGACAAGATTTCTGTTCGAGACCTTCAGCAAGCGCTTGACGAGGTTGAAGGGAAAAAGCCGACACAGCGATTGATGGCAGCTATTGCGTACAAAAACGGCGTGTCACAGACCGAACTTGCTGAATGGTACGGCATTCAGCGACGGACGATCTATAGCTGGCTCAAGCGGCTCGAACAAGAGCCGCTTGAGCAAGCCGTTCGTGACGATCACCGGAGCGGTCGGCCGCGAAAACTCAGCGACGATCAGCAAACACAGTTCGAAGAAACGCTTCAGAATCCACCGACTAAGACGGGGTATGACGCGCCGGCGTGGACGCCAGCGCTTGTTCAGCGATATCTCGACGAGACCTTCGGCGTGGACTATTCTCGGCCAAGCTGCCGACGGCTGATGAAGGAAGCTGGGCTCAGTTTCCAGAAGCCACGCCGAACAGCTGCCGAATCAGACCCTGAAGACCGCGACGAGTTTCACGATGAACTCAAAAAAAGCGGCGGGAGATGGACGCAACGGTAGTCTGCATCGATCAAACAAAGAAACCTGTACAAGTTGAACCGTGAATCGCGTGGTTTCCGCGCGGCACGCGGCCGTCTGTCGAATTATCTGGCTAACGAGAGTGGACGTGTCTGTTGGGCGCGATCACCGTTTTCGGTGATCGCTTTGTCTCCCGATTTGACGAGTACGTCACGAGTGGGCACGTGAAACACTTTCTTCTCGCACTCTGTGAAGAATTTGACGAGGATCTCATCGTTGTCCTTGACGGGACACCGTACTTTCGGGCGTCGGTTGTCACGGTTCGTCAGGTTCGTGACGACATCACCTCATTTGATTACCTGCATATTCACCGGAGTTGAACCCGGTCGAAGAGTGCTGGTGGCAGCTTATGATGGCTCTCAGCAACCGATGATTCGACTCGCTTGAACAACTAAATACTGCAGTCGACACCGCCCTCGACTGAATCACTGTGCCAGATCTGAGCAATTATTTCTAGAGACTATTATAGAGCGTATGATCCAGTCGTCAAAGATTATGTCGACGTTCGACGCAATACGCTGATGTCCCTGTTTGAGGACTTCGCTTCGACAATCAACTCCGCTGACTTTGGCTATTATCTTAAGATGGGTGGTCTCGGTGATGACCGTATGGGGATCGAACATTCTTGGAAGCACGGACTTGACTTAAAACGGCTATCGAATCTCTTGGATACGGTCACCGTACTCGCATACCATTCCGACTCAACGGTTGTCAGGGACGATATTAATGTGATTCAGGCCTTCTTCGACTGTTTTGTTCGGACCGAAATTCTCGCCGGTCACCCGATCATTCATGATCGGAATTCGCTGCAATCTCAAATTGAGGCACCTGTCGACGCGGGCGTTGATGAACTCTCGTTCTATGGCTATGGAGTACTCCTCGAGCGCAACCTCTCTTGGATCGATGAGATATTAGACACAATCTAATCACGGTTATTTAAATCCCTCCTGTATTTTCTGTAGATCTTGGCTTATTCACCGAATTTACTATGCACTGCTACTTCCGGTAATTACAATCGGTGGGTATTTCGTCGATTGCTACGTTACTTCAGGTATGGTTGGTCATACAGAGTACGATTTTGACGGAGAATCAGCCATCGTAACGGGATCGACGAAGGGAATCGGTCGGGGTATTGCCGCGGAACTCGCCGCAGCCGATGCGAACATCGTTGTCAACTCCCGTACCAAAGCTGATGTCGAGTCGGTAGCGTCAGAGCTGGACGAGTTGGGCAATGGCGATGTGATAGGTATCGCAGCCAACATGGCTAATCCTTCAGAAATCGAATCACTCATTGATACCGCTATCGACACGTTCGAACGGATCAATTTGCTCGTCAATAACGCTGCCATCTGGCCCCGTGAGGAGTCGTTAGTTAACGCTTCACTGGCCGACTGGGATCTTGCGATGGATGTGAATGTGCGGGCCCAATATTATGCCTCGAAACTCGTTGCCGAGCACATGATAGCGAACGACATTAAGGGTAATATCATCAACCATTCGAGCCAGACAGCCGACCGGCGAACCGGTACACGTGGCCTCTACGGTATCTCAAAAACCTCAGTCAACGGCCTCACTTGGCGCATGGCAGGCGAACTCGCTGAACACGGGATTCGCATGAACGCTATCTCGACAGATGTGACGAATACGCACCAGCTGCGCCGCGAAGCCAAGATGAAGAAAGAAGAAAATCCCGATCGAACTGCCGAAGATATCCTCCGCGGGTGGGGTGAGGAACGACCCATCGGACGACTCGGTCAGCCCGAAGATCTGGCTCACGCGGTGATGTACCTTGCGAGTGACAAGGCATCATACATTGTCGGAACCATCCTCCGGGTCAGTGGCGGCGGAAACTTGGAGTGAGCATATGAAGGTAGTGGATACACACACCCACGCGTGGGGTCGGGATACTAACGAACTACCCTGGGAAGCTACGATACTTCCACCTGGATGGACCGGTTCGTACACTGCCCACGATCTCGTAGCGGACATGGACGCCGCAAGCGTTGAGGAGAGTGTCATCGTCAGCACCCCACTGTATGGACGGGGTCTTCGGGCTAACGAATACACGATGCGTGCCATCGAAGCCTATCCTGAGCGGTTGTGGGGGGTTGGGATCATGGACTTTTTCGGTGATCCTGAGCAAGTCCGAGGGAATCTTCGCCGGGTCGTCGGCCACGAACGGATGCTTGGAGTGCGGATGCACGCCTGCATGAAATATGCCGAATTCCCCACGAACCAGGATCGAACAGCCGACTGGATCCTTGATGATGACCTTGATGTTGTGTGGAACGAGGCAGCACAACTGGACATGTCTGTGTTCGTCTTCCCAAAGGCCGAGCAATTATCGATGATCGAAACGGTGGCAGAAGACTACCCTGACGTTTCGATTGTCATCGACCATATAGCGTTTCCTGACGAGACGACAGCACCCGATGAAACTCCGTGGACCGACTTCGAAGCACTGGCTGACCACGAAAACGTGGTGGTTAAAATCAGTTCTCTCCCCAGATCCGCGGAGACACCTTGGCCCTATGATGACATCCATGACTATGTGCGCAACCTCGTTGAGTGGTTCGGCCCTGAACGACTCATGCTCGGTTCAGACTACCCCTGGATGGACGACTGGGCCAGCTACGAGGAATGCCTGTCGTGGGTTGAAGAGGTACCCTTCCTCTCTGCCCGGGATTTTTCGTTTTTGACACACCGATCCTTTGAACGCATCACGAGAACCTGATCGAACACAGAACCATATTCGGCGGAATCTTCTTTATGATACCAGGCATTCTACGAGGTATGTCTGGTGACACGGAGCGTACGGTATATGTTCAACAAATCGATCCCGAGCATCGTGAGGAATATCTCGAGGCGCATAACGATGTTCCCAACGGAGTCACCGACGCGATGGAGCGAGGAGGCGTGACCGAATTTGAATTGTATGTTCGGGGTGACCTGGCCGTTTGCATCCTCGAGGCACGAGATATCGATGAATACATAGCGACAGTCGACGATGACGAGGCTGTCGAGGAATGGGAACGCTACGTCGCCCAGTTCAAGCACGAAGGGGTTGATGTCGACGACGAAGACGAACCCATCCCATTTATGGATTGCATTTGGACATTCTCGGATGACGAACCGTGACGGGTAACAAGGTTTAACACCAGTTATACGAATGACATTATCATAGGCAGTCTTGAGATACAACCACTAACAATGCATTTTGTCGTGTTGAACGCCAGAAATCGACATTGTCAGTAGAATGATATTCAATTTTCCGCCGGTAGCTACACTTTTTCCCTGCATTCTGAGATCGGATGATACAGCAGCATCCGACGTTCTCGTTGCGCAAACATCCACCTTCATGGTATTGTGCGTGAAGTTCAATGCAGACGACAGCGATGTCTCTGAGCGATACACCCAGAGAAGGAGCGCAGGCGGCGAGCCCTAACTCGCCGCCTGGGAGAAGTTATGCACGATGCACTTCCGCGTGATTTCCCGGAACTGGCCGTGCCAGCTCCGGGAGCGAAGTTCGTCGCCGTCGTCTTTCAGCATCGTAAACACTGTTTCACACATCGACCGTTGGTTGTAGACATCGTCATTAATTCGGGCATTGTGTGCCTTCTTGAGAGCATTTTGCTCACAGTGTTTGATCACTGGCCGCGTCGACGCCGCGCGAAGGACTCCCTGAGGTCGGTCCACGAGTACATTTTGTCGGCCAAGAGTGCCTGCAGGTCTCCGGCCGCCGGAAGACCTGCAGCCCAATATGCCCGTCATAGGCTTTCTTCGTTGTGAAATGGGCGTCCATAATTGCGAGTGACTCCGTATCGACTAAGAGCGTCGTTTTCATGGCGGTGAACGAGTAGCTCGCACGATTCCGGTAGTGTGAACTCGACTGATCACGCTGGAACCCGCTTGCGTCGATCGAGGCTGTTCCCGAAAACCCCGCCTGCTCCGCAGATCCGCGGAGCAGGCGGCGCAACGTCTGCATCGGAAAACTCGCCGTCCCACTTGCTGAACGACGTGTAATCCGGTGATTCTTCAAGGTCAAAGACGTTGAGGATCCCGGGCATCTCGTTGAGATAGTCTTCGAGCTTCCGAAGCGGTTTGTCGATCATCTCTTTGAGCAGGAGGAGTGCGATCTTCGTCGGTTCAGCGTACCCGTCGTCGCCCTTAGGCGATGACGGGTACGTCTGGCTCCTCTACATGGTTCGTGGCGAAATATTGAAACGTCTGTGCGAGATTCCTGAGACGACCCATATCGCCAGACGGCATCCAAATCCCCTGAAATCAGCGATAAAATCCGCAGAGGGAAGGTCCGTTCAACGGAGCAAAGGATGACATCGAAGGGCGGTTTGAACCGGGGCGTTAGGACATGCGTGCAAACGGCTTGATGAAACTGGTGTCGGCGCGTCTATTCTGGTAGCCTTGATTCACATCGGCGACTTACTGACTACGCATAGTCTCGTTCAAGGGATACTCGAGCCCCCGCTTTTGGTGCTTATGTCCGTTCTATTGGTAAGCGCCCTTGGATGGTTACTTATCAAGACAGCACAGTCGCTGAAATACAGTATCATCCCGTTCTTTGTGACGTTCGCTCGGAGTCCCAAAGCAGTGGTCAAGCAGTCGATTGAGAATCTGATGCAAAATCCTCGCGAAACACTGCGTGACTCGTGGAACGAGCTGTGAGGTTGGTGCAATGCAGTCACTATCCGGCTAATTCCGGTCAATTACCCCCGTAGAAGTCCCAATCTTTCAGATCGGAAACCAAAAATAAAAGCGAATTGCGTGCCGAGAGGAAAGCCCATGACGGCCAGCAGATGGTGAGGAATCAGGTCAAGCTGGGAAGTGACGAGTGAAAGGTCGATCCCCTTTCCAGCAAGGAAGAGGCCAGCGCCACGAGAGACAGAAGTAAGTGGTGAGGTATCTTCACTGGCTCTAGATTGACGTACTTCGTTCGCTGCGTCCGTTTTGTTCCTATTGTCACTCATATCATTGCCAAATTTGACTTTACAATTCAGTGATTTACTCACACTACACTACGGTCGTTGTTTTGGGAAAACAACCAAGCGTTACAAACTGAAGCGACCGTCAGATCGTTTGTGAATCGTTTGAACGGATTAGGATTCAAATAAACACTCTATAAAACTATTATAAAAATATTCTGTTCAGTTTTAGTAGGTCTATTTGCGGATGACCTTAGTATAACGTTCACAATAGTAACATGCAGTACAGAGTAGAATAGGTGCCAAAAGGGTAATAGGGATCCTTCGCTCTATCATTCGTATGGATCGGTCTCTTATTTGGCGGACATTTATTGGATTTCTTCTTACTGTTCCTGTATTTGGACTATTATTTTGGTTTGTCGACATCGAACCTGTTATTACCGCATTACAGCAGGCAGAACGAACGATCCTTGTGCTCGCATTAGCAACAACAATCGGTTGGCTATTCGCATGGAGTCTGTCACTTCGAACCGTTCTACAGGTACTAGATGTTCCAATTACAATCCCCCGATCGTTCCTCCTCTTTTCAGGTGCAACCTTCTCAAATAACGTGACGCCGTTCGGTCAGGCAGGCGGTGAGCCGATTACTGCCTATCTAATCTCACGAACGTCAAAAACGAAATATGAGACTGGATTAGCGGCGATTGCAAGCGTCGACACCCTCAATTTTGTCCCTTCATTCTTCTTCGCAGTGATCGGGATTGGCTACTATGCAACCGTACTCACCCTTACCTCTCATATGAAACTCGCTGCGATCCTTCTTGGAGGGCTTGGAATTATTGTTTTTGGCGGTGGTTATTATCTCTGGAGGTCTCGTAGAGTCGTCGAACAGTATCTCTCCTCCGGACTTGCTGGTCTTTCCCATCGAATTGCTAGCGTTGTTCCGCGGGTTTCTGCCCCTGGTCGCGAAGCAATCAGAGAGCGGATTAATCACTTTATTCGGACGATTGAGCAGATTGCGACGAACCCGTTAGAACTCATTTTTGCACTCGGATATTCTGGGGCTGGTTGGCTATTTCAAGCAGGTGCATTGTGGCTAGCGTTCTACGCAATTGGAACGACTGTTCCCTTTTCCGTCGTGTTGTTTGCCATTCCGATTAGTGCGATTGCTGGCGTAACTCCACTCCCAGGTGGTGCTGGCGGAATTGAATCAGTGCTTGTCGGTCTGCTTGTTTCAGTCACCAGTATTGAGTCTGCAATTGTTGTTGCAGCAGTTCTCATCTTCCGTGGTCTCGTGTATTGGGTTCCAACGATGATTGGTGGTGGCGTACTCGCAGCAGTAACAGCCAAGCGAGTTAGCTAACTACCATAACAAAATGTCAGAATATTAGTGTGGAATAGTAGGCAGAACTAGTATTGCTGACCTTTCACAGTAGCTGTCGTCCACAATGAGGACATGACTCTTGTTGCTCTTTTATTGTCTCACCACACCCTGGACACTCAAACTCTACATTCGAGAAGATCAGCGAATTGGTTCGAAGTGACTTCCACAGATTCGCGAATTTACCCATTTGGGCAGGTAGCAAAGCATGGATTGTATGTCTTCTGGCGAGCTACGCAACCAAATCAAGATGCAGTTTCTAGGTCAACCAGGACCGGTTGTGAAACTCACGGTTTGATCATGATTCATCCACTATGGACAAGCGGCTAACAAATGGTTTGAGGGCTTCTGTAAATCGATCTGCATGCTGAATTAGGATGGTGCCAATAATACTCATAAATAACACATAGCCAACAGTGAAAGCAGGGATCACAGACTGGAATGCAACACCACTTACCCCACCAGCAAGTGCTGCGATAACGAGTGAGAACTCACCTCTGGGAACCATCCCAAAGCCGACTCGAAGCGAGCGTTTCGGACTCAGACCGTAGGTTCGACCAGAAATTGTGCCACTAATGATCTTCCCGACAACGGATAGGACAATTGCAACAACCAGTAGTCCAACGACGTCTGCAAGAACCGTGATATCTGTGGTTAGCCCAATTGATAAGAAGAACATTGCTGCGAAGAGATCACGTGCTGGAGAGACAACTCGCTCGACTCGTTCTAAGTGATCCGTTTGGCTGAACGTCGTTCCAACAAAGAATGCAGCGACAGCCTCACTAACCCCACTTGCAAGTGCAGCACCAGCAATGAGTATCGTTACACCGAGCACCCGTAAGAGAAACTGTTCGTCGGAATCCGTGTTAAATGCTTGTTCGACGAATCCTGTTCCATACCACGCGACAGCTGTTAATACCCCGAGAAACACGAAGGCTGTCCCAATAGAAACTGCAGCACTCGCGAGGTCACCCTCTCCTAAAGCGATAGCGGAAAGAATAGCCAAATAGATCGCGATCAGGATGTCCTCAAACACGAGTGTCCCTAAGATTGGGCCACTCTCCGGATTTGCAATCCATCCATTCTCGATTAACGACTTCGTGATAACCGCACTTGAGGAAATATAGATGATGCCCGCAAGAAACAGGGTTTCAAGCAGCGACCACCCAAACATCGCTCCAAGTGCGAGGCCAAGCCCAAAATTGATAACGAAGTCTACAATCCCTATTTTCCCAATCCGGGTTCGAGCCTTAAGAAGCTGATTTATGCTGAACTCAAGCCCTAAGAAGAATAAAAGAAAGACAATGCCAAGTTCTGCCAGTAGGTTGATCACTTCTCGATTTTCGACAAGTTGAAGCGAAACTCCAGCAATTGATGTAGGTTCATGTGGCCCAATAAGGATGCCAACGAGAATATACGCCGGAATAACGGAGAGGCTGATTCGATTTGCGAATGCGCCGGCAACGGCGATTGCTGTCAGAGCAATTCCGATCTCGATAAGAAGCAGATCAGCCATTATTAGTGATCTTGATTCTCCTTGTTTTCGCTCGACTCGTCGGCAGTAATCAGTGCAGAGAGAGATGCGTGTTCATCACGTGTTCCAATCGTCACTAAAATATCGTCTGCTTGGATCGTCTCTTCCGGGCTTGGGTTTGGAACGGTTTTTTCCCCACGTTGGATTGCAATAACGGAGGCACCCGTCCGACTCCGGAGATCTAATGATCGCAGCGTTTTGCCAACAACAGTAGAAGTTGGAGACACATCGAGCCACTCAATTAATGCATCGCCAAGTGGAACAGTTGCGTCATCTATCTCAACAGGTTGAAAGTACGCCCCTTCGAGGATCGACCCCACTTTTCGGGCTTGTTCTCCAGTCAGTGAGAACAATTTTTCACTGTCTGCATCCTCACTCACGCGATGATATACTTCACGCCGTCCATCATGATGAATCAAAATAACTAGTCGGGTTTCATCATTCGTATCTATTTCGTATTTCTTCCCTACTCCAGGAACATCTGCTTCATAGACCGTCATATGCGGTCTTATTCTCCCAGGACAGATAAACCTCAGTTTTGAAGCCTATCAAAAATATCGAGAAAAAGAATACAAATTCCAATAATTACTTCACTTTCGGCCCGGACGCGTATTTCAAGTGGGAGTACGATAAACTAGTACACTTGTGAGCTTTCAAACGGTCTATCTTGATATCGAGAAAGAGAAAGCACATGAGACCATCCTACGGTCAGTCGATGGAATCCACTCACGGCGAGTAAATGACTCGATTGAATATTTGATGGGAGGGATGGTGCTTGCCATTCTTTCGGAGGCGAATTTGAAGTCTGGAGCGAAAACAAGACTTCGATACCAAACCTCTGTTCTCACGCCAGCTCTTGCTCATGGGCGGCCAAAGGCCGGTGAGATCAAGGCTGCAGTCGACTCGTATCGCATTTCTCAATAAATCCCTCATTTACCGACTGTTTCTCATCCGATATCCGAATCTAAAATGTTTTTACTATGATTAGTGATCATCGACGAAGAGATCGATGGTTGTGTCTTCGTCACTAACCGTTATGTCGACTCCAGTAAAGTCCCCATCGTCATCGGTTCTGTAGGAGAGATCCTCGATAGCAGTCTTGCCGCGACCAAACGTCAACCGAGGCAGTTGTGCATATCGCCTCTCAAATTCGATTGTACGCTTCTTACTGTTCGAGCCTGTCGATAGCTCCCGATACGTTCCTGCCGGTGGGGTATGATCTCGAACTATTGATGTCGGACTTGTGATTTCCCATGGGTTATCTCCATCAGCCAAGTTGTTTTCGTAGATATTGTTACCAGCATTGGTGCTTTCTACGATCGCCACGGTCTCATTTTGCCGAATTGTGTTTCCACGTACTCGATTTTCAGTGTCGTCAATTTTGATTGCCGGATATGTCTTCTTGGAGTTATCCTTTGTACAGAGTATATAGTTTGACGTAATGTCGTTGTCTGTCGCTGATTTCGAACCGCTTGATTTGATACCAACCGTTCCTATCTTCCGAAGATAGTTTCCTCTTATGACAATGTTAGACGTATTCTTCAACTGAATTCCTGTTTTAGTGGTTCCCGTGATGAGATTATTATCGACCAATCCGCAGGTTCCATCCACCAGTCGAACCCCAACAAGACCGGCTGAAAAAATACTATTGTTTTGAATGGCAAGATCCGAAATTTCACTCTTGATATGGATTCCGTGTCCACTGTAGCTGTACAATTCATTGTTTTTAATTGCCAAATTCTCGCCTTTGGCAACATCCACGGCAATACCGGCAAACTGCTTTGTTTTCTCCGTTTTGAGACCGTCAGATTTCTGCGTACTCACGTTGTTTTGAACGCTAATATTCTGAAGTTTTTCTGGCCCACGAATATGGCAAAATGATTTGTGCGATCCAAACCCAACATTACCGAAGATATTCACGTACCCTTTATTCGTTTTGAGTGGTGTATTTCGCGCAACCCCGATAAGACTGCCCTCTGCACTGTTTCCGAGGAGATTGCCGAAAATCGAGACACTTTGGGCCGTACTGTTGTTCGAGCCGGGATACCAGAGATCACATGCAATCGGTCGGTCTAATCCTCGAGTGACGACGTTTCCAAATACTGTGAGCCGTTTGCCACCGAGTTGGATGCCTCGATCACCAAAATCGTGGATTTGATTATTAGAGATTCGGATGTCTGAACATTTTGGCGTGACGCTGATCCCGCTCCCACCGTTACCATGCTTTTTGGGATGTGTTTTCCGAATTTGATTCCGCTCGATAGTCACATTCGTCGCGTTCCGAATGCTAATTCCATGGAGTCGATTAGCGCTTTTCTTTTGTCCACTTGGATTCCCATAATAACCGATACCGCGGATGTCGATCTCGTGACAACGACTGTGATGACCGATACGAATTCCTCCTACATTCGCACCGTTAGCGGGTTTAATGAGGTTTTGAACACCAGGGCCAACGACAGTGACGCCATCAACGTCTATATCAAGCCACTTTGTCGTCCGATATGGTGCGTTTTTATCGCTAATTTCAATCGTGTCTCCCGGCGTAAGCTCATCAAACGCTGTTTCGAGCTGTGTTCGTGTGGTAATGATCTCGGTATCGGTTCGTTGGTTTGACGACTGTGTTTTGGATGGTTTCATATTTGGTGATGAATTTTGGCTCACAAATTTGCAGCCTGAGAGGGTTCCCATTGACGCCGCAAAGAGTCCAAGCAGTTCGCGGCGTGGAAACGTGTCCATACAAAAATTGAGTAAGGTAAGTACTGTAATTCCTTTGCCCAAATGGTATTCATGTTCAAAATCATTTGATATGATTTGAAAATTACTGCTATCGATAGTGCTTGTTGCCTCGAATGTGAGAACACAACCATGACTGATGACGACGTCAGATTTCTTCAGACAAGTGAAAGCAAAAGAGGGTCGTCAGGGCTCGTCGTTTGTCCTCATTGTGATCGGGTAATAGGTGGCGTTGCAACGGCCTCATACGACAGTATCCTCTTCTAAAACGGAGTTTCCTGACGCCCACCTCTCAGAGAATATTATCAGAGTTCTCGGTATGCTCGATTATACCGTTGTAATAGAGGGGGATCGCGAACGCGACCCCCTCTGTTTCGCAGAAATAGACGCAGAAATAGACACACTCCACCGTAGCCGTACAACCGTTCCCACCATGTCTCACCAGCAAAGCGGTGTGAATCTCTTGTGGTGGCGTGGTCCGAGAGGGGATTCTGCGAACCCCCGTGATTACAACGTTATAATCCGCTCTTTTGTGGTTAGATCCCTCCCGCGTTGGCTTCGTGGGCTCGCATCCACCCGGCGAGGTCGGGATGGGCGAACGTGATCTCAATATGGTGGCCACCGACACCCATCGCATCGTCAACCGACAACGTCCGTGATGTCTTGTAGGTCACGCCGGGCACCCGTTCGGCCATCTCCTCCATCACCCGATAACCGTCGTTCTTGTACGCACAGCCATAATGAGTCGCGACTTCGCGATAGCCTAATCGTGCGACCATTACGTCGTTCGTCTTGGCGACGTTCTTCGCGTGCTCGAGGACGTCAAGGTACTTATCTTCGACCTGCTGACTCTCGGCACGTTTCTCGCGGAAATTGACGAGCTCGGTATTCTGTTCTGAGCGTTGCACCGTCTCGAAGAGTTGCCGACCTGCATTCGAGGCTTCTGCGACGAGGTTCGGCGAATCTTCATCAACACTCTCCTCTGTCTCGTAATCACGCACGAGATTGATTATACGCGAGACCGACGCCCGAACTCGTGCATTCTTCTCCTCTACGTCGGTGAGGTCGTCGACGTCCGCTTCTAGTGACTCGGTCGTGTCTTCGAGACGACTGAGCTTTTGTCGGTCTTGACCATGTGCTTTCGTCGCTTCCGTGCGATAGTCTTCGAGCTCATCGACTCGCTGTTCAAGCTCGTCGATTCGCTCGTCTTTCTCGGCGACTTCTGCTTCGAGGTCATCAACACGGTCGGTAAGCGATTGGACGTGCTTGGCGAGGTCGGTGACTGAGACATTTTCGAGCGCACTGGAAGCTCCGGAAGTGGTGGTGTTACTCATTGACGGGCACCTCCGTTTTGGCCATAGTGGCGTCTGCTGGCGTGGAGAGCCGAGGGAAGTGCGCGATGGTGGTGAGCGAACCGATACAACGAGTAGTCGTGTCAGTAGCGGTGTGGGTGTACTCGAGAACAGTCATCGGTGAATTGGAGCGGCTGGCCGTGCAGTGGTAGGTGGCTTGTTGGATCTCGTCCTGTGAAGTCGTGGTGAGTGGCGGAGCCGTCAGGACAAGCTGTGGTGCGCGACTTGTTACGGGGTGTGTCTCTTGCACCGTGAGAATCGTCCGTGGGAGGTCAGTCGTCGTAATGCGAACGCGATCACCGGGTGAGAGCTGTTGGACGAGTGTGTCGGCATCGCGTGGATTCAGTGGCTTCGGAATGATCGAATGCTGGTCGGTACTCACGCCTACTCACCTCCCGTGGGGTTGGTGATGCACTCAACACGGGCATCCGTCCGAAGCCAGGTGTATCGACCATTTGGCGAGAGATCGTAGTGTTCGAGTGTGGCTTCGGTGTGCTCGATCTCGTCGTAGTAGGCGAACAGCAGACGATACAGGTAGTGAGTCGGTGTCGCAACGTATAGCACGTGCTCGCCGGGCTCTGGCCCTCGGCAGGTGAGTTCGGGCTCGCAGTGCTCACATTGGTAGATGACGCCCGTGAGCGTGCGCTTTTGGGTGTGGATCTGGATCGGATCTGCACACGCCAATGCGAGGACCGTTTCCTGGTCGGTCATTGGTCTGCCTCCCGTTTTTCGCGAAGTCGTTGACAGAGTTGGCAAGGTGCGTATTGGTCGTCTTGTGCCTCTTTACGAGTGCAATAGGCGAGTGGATTGTCGGTCTGCAGCGTACAGTGTGGGTCGTTGTCCGCATCGAGTTCGTGATAGGCGAAGGCGTCGCCGACAAATTGATCGACGATAGCGACCGTCTCATCGGCAGGATACGGGTCGGCAGCGATGCGCTGATCGCGTTCGGCGTCACTGAGATTGCTTGTGAACCGGGTGGTACAGTAATGGGAGTCGGTGATCTGCACCGCGTAGGTTCCACAGTCCGGACAGCGTTCGAATGTGTTCTCGATCTCCTCGGGGGTGATCGAGGTGGACGTGCGGGTCATCGCCCATCACCGCCGATGGCTGTCGCTCTCTGGGAAGGGCGTTCTGTGGGGGACATCTACGCGCGCACCTCGGTTGTGGTGGTGTGAGTGGTGGCGTCGATCCCGTAGCACCGCTCGAGGATGCGTTGGTAGTGCGTGCGGGTTTCTGCGTGGGTTTCGCCCGGTGGTGTCGAAGGGAGGTTCGAGTTGCCCGTTTTGGTGGTGACGACCGAGCGGTAGGTGTCGGTATCCTCGGGAATCTGGAATCCGTCCTCGTCGTAGTTGATCGGGAGGCGACGTTCGAAAAATCGCTGGCAGTCTGGCGTCGCGTAGATGCAGTAGAGGAAGGGCTCTTGGCTGGTGGTCTTGGTTCGGGTTTGAAAGCCCACGCGGAGTTCGACGAGGTACGCGCGGGTGATTGCCTCGTCGGTGATTTCGGGAGTGGGTTGGTCGGGGTCTTGGACGGCGGTTTCGGGTGTGGGTTTGAGGCACTTGACGGGATGGAAGGTTTTTGTGCCGAATTGGGCTTCGAGTGAGAGGAGCCCGCCGTTGGGTTTCTCGTCGAAGGACGCCATTAGTCCTGTCCTCCGAAAACGGGTGGTTGGTAGTCGATGCGTTTTTCTACGGAAAGGGTATTGCTAGTCATGCTTCGTCCCAAACGAAGCGCGGTCGGTGTCCTATCACCGGCCTTTCTGCGAAGGTAATCCGCGCTCCTCAGCTATTACTACGTAATTTGGCCACTTAATTCTTACCAAATATGGTAAGGCTTACTGTATTGGGAAAGACAAAGAGATAGGACAACATATTACCGAATGAAGTATGAACAACTCCACTAAAAAGTCACATATGTCCGAAGGACGGGGACTTCTCACAGAACCCGAACGCAATGCTATCGCTGGAGACGCGTCAGACTCGTATCGGTATAAAACACGCTCATTCCTCAGAAATCGCATTGAAAAACTGGAAAAAGATATTGAAGTACTTGAAGAACACGACCCAGAATTGCTTGATGAACTTCGAGAGGTGGTCTGCGAAAATCAAAATGACGTATAAAGTCGGGAAGCATCTCGACCATTACGTAACCAACTCCTATTGCAATACCTACCATACCAATTATGACATTTGACATTATATTGTAGTAGTGGACGTAAGCCGTTGTTCCGATGCTTTCCTCTGGGAGATATGATCTGTCGATGAAAAAATTGAAGAAAGAATTGGCGTGCGTGGTGTGTCAAACAGATATCTACAAAAACTGAAATCGGATGCTCTTTTTGACTTATCGTCGGTGGCAACGGATTGCTCCTATCTTGTTCGCTTTTTCTGCAAAATTAGACTTGCAGTGAAGAACTCCAAGATTTCGTCGTAAAAAATACTCAAAATGAATGTCCGAAACCAGTCATAAAAGTCATTCATCTCTTTCTGGTAGTCTTCAGCTAATTTTGTAATAACAATCTCTTCATCGAGTGATTCAAGAAATATTTGGACATCTGAATCCCAACCATTCCACTCCAACATTTCTTCTTTATCAAGAAAGAGCTCTAGTTCACCATCTTTGTCCCCCTTCATACTTGTAGAGATATTTGCTGACAATGGAGGGATCCAGTTCTTCTGAGTGTAGTGTCGAATCTGTTTTAGAAGATTGACTTTCGTCTGAAGATCTCTTGACCTGATTTCCTCGAAATATCCAGATTTTAGTCCAGGCTTGTCGTCTTCGTGTCTATCTAGAAAAGTATAGGTATGTGAAATAAGTGTATGCACAGAGGCTGTATAATTGTGGAGACGTCTCAGGTATTCCCTGAAAAAGTCCTGCATCTCTTCGTCTGACTTTTTCATCCAGAATGTCGCGTCATGTGCTACAAACTCATCCCGCTTCTTGGTTAGTAAAGTAAAATTTGTATTTACCATATTCAGCGTACTATAGAGCGATCGGATTTCGTTGAAAATCCTTGAGCCTTCAGAATCTAAACTAGCACTAACGAGCTCCTCACGTGTTCTCTCATCGGATTCGATAATCTCTTCTAATTTTCTGTGATCGAGTTCATCTTCGTTAAAGAAGTCACCTAAATTGTAGTCTGACATCGAATGTCAACATCTGAGTGTTCAGGTATCTTGAGTCTTCTTGACTATTCTAACCAATGTTGAAATGTCTCTCAAACTAGCTGCAATCACATCTATCTCACAGATTTATTGAGCCTTATCTACTGAACGAATCAACTAAGTTTGACTACTATAGGAGCGACAACCATTCGCACTGGGATATCCTCTTATGAATTGGATATCAATTCAGCAGTAAAATGCGTCTTGAACAAGAAACGAAACGCCTCGTAGAACAGTTTGCTTCGGAGCCAGGAGTCGAATCGGAGGAATTGGATTTCAAATCAAAGGAGATCGTCAAGAGTTCCAATGGTCGAAAGAAGCTTGTAAAGGTACTCTCAGCGATGGCCAACCAGAACGGGGGAACGGTAATTATCGGGGTGAGAAATGAGTCGGACGATAGTATTCTCATTCAGGGTTTCTCGGTTGATTCCGAGGTTGTACAACATCTCACCCACTCAACACTCGAATACACAACACCTCCTGTTTCCGATCTAGTAGATGTGAACTTTATCGAGTATTCAGGAAAACGGATCCTTCGTATTGATGTGAACAAAGCCCGAGAGAAGCCTGTTCAATTCAAAGAGAATGGGGATTTCGTTCCATGGATCCGTGTTGGAGATGGTATGGATGAAATGACTAGTGACCAGATGCTCTCATTCTTCCAAGCTCGTGAACGTGAGGACTATAGCTTGTTCTCCTCCGAAATCGAACATCGCGTCAACGTTACAATTGACATCGATTCACAAGAAGATGTACCCTCTCTTCCGTCTCCACCAAATTGGCTGATCACGACATCGGAAGGGCCCTCAATGTTTGTCTTTGGAGAGCCAGGGCTCTCTCATGACTTCGGTAAGTCTGTTCTTTATCACGTAGAGGAGCGAGTTCACGCGTCATCAGCTGAGGAAATATCGGAGATATTTGATGTGCTGGAACAAACCACCGGAACAAGCCTGTTCCCTTCACGATTAGGTTACGCGATTAAATTGGGAGACCGTCAAGTGATAGGCCGTGGCCATCGTTGGTTCGTTGAAGATTTGAAAAACATCGACGATACAATAGAGGTGTTAGAATCGTCGCATGAAAAAGAACCAGTTTCTAGTGCTCCTAGTGACCCACGGCCCATTGCGGTTGCCTATGTGGATTGTTCTGCAGGCATTTTTTGGATTGAAACTCGGTGGCAAGGTGAACAATTTTCGAGAACAAAGTGCGGGTTTGTCTTCACCGATATCCCATTTGACGATCGTGGTTACCAATCGTTTTTTACAGAACTAGGTAAGCACCCCGAGGTGTATGAACAACGTCGAGGTTTACAGATGCTTACCGTAGCTGGAGAATCACAATATCTCGGGAACCCCGAAATCATCAATATTAGCTCTCATCCTGACGCGTCAGAGTATATGGCTATTGACAACCCTTTCTATCATCGGAAAGACGAACTTCAAAACCAGGTCAAAGTCAATATTCCAGAGTACCTATTGAATCCGCTAGATGGGATCAATCGTATGCCTCTTTCAATCTCTGGAGGCTACTCTGAGGATGAGGAAAGGGCGGTAAAGTTCGATACCCTCTCTATGTTTTCGAAAAATCTCTTAGTGAATACTGTCTTTGTATCTGGTTGGTGTAGACAACAACGAGAATAGCCTCATACATAGGGCTTCTCTGGAAGTCATTGGTTCTGAAACTCGGGATCTACCCATAAATGATTGTTCGAATAGACTGATAGGAGATTCTGAGAAGCATGTACCTGTCCAAAGATTTCGAAATCGAGGAACTATTCACTGTGAACGTGCTGGTGACTCAGGCTCAGTTGGTGTCCCAACGGGTGTCGTGCTGCTTGTAGTACTAACCGAGGTTTCACGAACAACGACTGTTCCGGCAACACGATCGCCGAGGCGTTGGCGCTTGTCGGTCATCGCCATCGAGATGAACCCAATAAGGTAGTAAAATAACCCATCAATGATTTCAAGAAGGTTGCGAACAACTGAGGAGCCGAGCGTGCACGGAGTCCCGTTCTCTTGGACAACACGGATACCGAATAATCTCTTGCCAATAGTATATCCATCCCAGAACCCTTCAATCAACAACCAGTAGACGAGGGCAACCAGTATACCGAGTAGAACTCCGAATCATCCTGTACCATTGATCCCGAGTAGCCCACCGAAAAAGCCGACCACGAATGCAACATTGAGATATGAATGAAGACTATGAATCGTCATCAGTAATCTACGTGGCTACCGTGGAGACGAAATGGTCGACAGATGAAAAGCTATGCTATCAGGCACTGTCTAGTTAAGAGATTCAGTGGTGGAGTGGCGTTTCAACGTCTCTGACGTGTGTGGCTAACCAACCACTTCATCTCATCATGACTAGGGTTTCGGTGAAGCAGTCGATTCTGGTCGTCTCAAGGTGCAGCCGATCTCATTATCAAGATTCAGTCGCTTACGAACAGTGCGAAAATCTCATCAATCGTATCGCTGTCGCTTGGCTTTCCGTATCTAGACAGTGCCTGCTATCAATATGTGTAGCGTATGTCAACCCGTGTCGTTCCGTTCTTTCGTTTGGTCGCAGCCGTCGCTCCGGTCGGCGTCCGTGGAAGCATGAAGAATTTGGAGATGCGAACCGTCACTCGGCTGTCGCTGTCGTGTAACCGAAGCCACGATTCGACGGTGAATTTTTGAGCGTAGGAAAGGGAATGTACCTGCGGGAACGCCTGCCTGTGCGTGCGGACGTTTGCCGGCATTTTCGAGATCTGCACTGTGGCGTTGTTGGGAGCATCGACGCGCGCATCCTTGAGGGCAGTGAGCGTCGCTCGGTTCGTCTCACCCGAAGTGTGCCAACCGTCGTATTCGTGCACGAGCGGCGAGGTCACCGACAGCGAGAGGACGAACACTGCCGCGATAACCGTTAACGCCACACTTGCATCTAGTTCTCGAGCGTCCAAGTCGATGGATCGAATCGCGGTCGTCAGCATGAGTGCGACGAGTCCCATTGCGGGAATGAGAAAGAAGTATCCGTTACGGACAGTGTACGCACCGCTTAGGAGGAACAGTGGGATGGGGGAGATGAACCAGATTGCAAAGAACGCAAACGGTTGCCAATCAGTACCCGCGAACCGCCGTTGACTGAATGCGAGGAGGGCAATGAGCGCTCCTACAGCGAGACTTACGACGAATAGACCGCCGAGTGCCATCGGTTGAGGAGTATAGTAGTCAAGAACGATCTTGACGCCGAATCGGTTGAGGAGATTGGCGACGAACGGGAGACTGCCGATGCCACCGGCGACGGTCGCGAGTGCGAGTGCGCCCATGTGATGGGGTCGTCTGATAGCAAGGCCGAACATGACGAGCGCGAACACGCCGAGCAGCCCCCCGAGTATACGTAGCGGATCCAGCCCAACGACCCCGATCAGTGCGGAAATGATGTCCTGCGGATACGCAATCGACATGACGTACTTTGTCACGATCTCGAAGACCGTGTCCAGCGTTAACGGACGGGTCTGGTCGTATCCCCCAAGTCCACCGAGGACGGCGACTCGGACGCCGACGTACGCGACGGAAACGAGGATGAACGGAATGAGGTAGCGAAGAGCTGTCCAAACGGTGAGAACGATGTTCTGACTGGTTGAGTCCTCGACATCCAACTCGCCGAAGACGACCCACATGAAGGCGAGTCCCAGAAATAGGATGGAGAGCTCCTTCGAGAGGAGCGCAAATGCGTATGCTGCGACGGACCCGACATGTAGCCATCGGGAATCACGTTGGCGCCCGCGAACGAGCATGAAGAGTGCCGTCAGGAGGAAGACACTCATGAGTACGCTATCGCGACGTGAGGCGGCGGGAACGACCTCCGCTGTCAACGGATGCGCCGCCACTAACAGTCCAGCGAGAGAACCGGTTTCCAAGTCAGTGATCGCATTCACAACGAGAACGGAGAGAGCCACCGCGACGCTATGAAGGACGAGATTGGTGAGGTGGTAGCCGGTTGGGTCGAGCCCCCAAAGCGCGTAGTCGAGCGTGTACGAGAGACTCATGAGTGGCCGGTAGAACAGTGCGTTATTAGTGAATGAGGTTCCAGCCATCAGCGGTTGCGTGAAGATATCTATGACGCCGTTAATGGTAGCCGCACGGCTTGAGACCGTGAGCGCGAGGATATCCGACGTCACGAACCAGTAACCGATCGTCTCGATATGCGCGAGGACGGCTATGAAAGCGACGCCAACCGAGATAGTCCATCGTTTCTTCATTCAGTGTACCAATTGGGTTGAATCTTCTCGAATGATACTTCGGGTGTTCTCATGAAGTGTTGGCGTCACAAATTGGCTTGCGAGTCGGTGTCCGCCCGTCAAGATCTTTACGGCGTGTTTTCGTTGAGTTTTGGGTTCCTCTTTTGATCCGCGTGAATGACCCATTTAATCCATATCTCTGTGCTCGAACCACTTGTGATATTCTATATAGACAAGCTATATCTTCGGTTACTAAGTGTCTTGAATCCGCCAAGTAAAGAGGGATTCAGAAATGTAGTTTATAATCATGCCGATCACAATGCCACACCCGTTCGCGATCAGCAACCAGAGGTCAATACCCATGAGAGAAAGGGTTACGTTGAAAACGCGATATACGGTCGTGAAAACGATCAGTTGTACAGCAACACCGCCGGTACGCACGATATGGGACTTACCCAGCCGGTGAAAGAGAGCGCTAGTACCCGCTGCACCCTCGTCCCCGAACGTCCAATGCTCATTTAGTAAGAACATCACAACAATTGCAGTCTCAATGCTCACAATTTTCGCGACTATGAGGGAAGAGTCTGAAATCTTGAGAGTAGCGGCGAGTGCTGCTGCGATGCCCGTTTCCGAGAGAAGCAGTAAAACGATATTATCACAGACAGTTCCGACAGCCCCGACAGAGAGGAACTGCCCAAAATGGACGATTGAAATGACGGCTTCGATATGCTCGGAGAAGCGAGAGCGGCGACTCATTTGCTATTCATCCATGGAATACGCCAGTGATGTATGGAGGTGTAACCCTTTGCGGTTGTAACGATAGCTCTTAAATCGAATCATACTATATTCAGTTAGATGATTTCGTATCGATATCTACATATTCACATTCTTTTTTTGGTGGCTTCTGCCGATTTGACTGACCCATCCAGTGGCAGTCTGTACTGCCAGAAAAGTTGGGCGAGACGCTTAGCGAACAATGGTCCTTCACGCCCGATTTGGAAATTACTTTCTCCTACGTCTCTCCCATTGAAGGAAACAGGCACTTCAGTGTACGTTTGAGCCTCCATATGAGCGCGGATAGGGAGTTCAACCGTAATATCAAAGCTTTCTGATTTAAGGGAATTCACACCTATGTTCTCTATAATATTCGAATGGTAGGCGCTGAATATATTTGTAATATCATTTGTTTCAACCCCAAATGCAATTTTGGTTGTGTGATTGAACGCCCTATTCAGCAGCAATTTTATGGGGGGATAATCGTTGACTGAACTAGCCTGTGCGAACCGTGATCCATAAGCGATATCGTTGCCAGCTTCGATCGCTTCGGCGAGACGAAGCGCATCCTGTGGATCATCTGAAAAGTCACACATCAGTGGAATGAGTATATCGCCGGTTGCAGCGTCTAATCCTGCTTTTATTGCGTTGCCGAAGCCGGGATTTTCATTTCTATGAACCGACGTTATGGTGGGATTTTTATTCGACAAATCGGCAGCGAGCGACGGTGTGTTGCTCGGATCGTCATCGTTGACGACGATAATCAGTTCGAAGTTACGTGATGAATCGTTGTTTTCAAAGACATCTGTTACTCTGGAGACTAATCTTTGGACGTTACCTTCTTCTTTGAAAGCAGGGGTGATGAGGCTTATTTTCATCATGTTAACAGTTATTCCAATAATATCTGTCTAATGATCATGGTATTTTGAACAGTAGTAATCGGATCACTGGACTACCGTTCCAGTCATTTCTACTCTTAGCATATAGCGGCTTGTCACTTATACGTTCTCGCCGAAAATGCAAAGTGGGCCTCGGTACGGAGAACGTGTGAGGCAATAATGGCACGGAAACCGCTTGGACGTATCTGTCATACCTTCAAGCCACGTTCATTGATTGAATAACCGATTACGAGTGGCGATCACTGCCAGCCATATCTATTGAGGGCGAAGACGAAACGGTACGAGACTACGTATTCTATGCGTGGCGGTAGCGTCCGTAGACACGGTGATTCTGAGGAATTCGTTTCAGGACCAATTATCTTTTTTGCCCAAGTGATTTTATGGCATCCCAACGACGTAGAGCGTGATGGGCAACCGAGCGTTGATTACAGGGATAACAGGACAGGATGGTAGCTATTTGGCAGAACATCTTTTGAACGAAAACTACGAAGTATACGGTTTAGCACGTTGGACTAGCACGTCAAACGAAGATCGAATAGAACATGTTTCCGACAATATTCATATAATTACGGGTGATTTGACGGATCAGACATCGCTTGACCGTGCAATTGAGACGGCAGATCCGGACGAAGTATATCACCTTGGCGCGCTTTCATTTGTCCCGGAAAGTTTTACGCAACCAATCACCACCGCGGACGTCACCGGATTAGGGACGACTCGGATGCTTGAGGCAATACGAAGATATAACCCAGATATTAGATTTTATCAAGCTGGAACGAGCGAAATGTTCGGCAACGCGCCAGATGAACGTCAATCGATCGACACTCGCTTTTATCCACGAAGTCCGTATGGCGTTTCGAAACTTTATGCCTATTGGATGACAATAAATTACCGAGAGGCGCACGATATGTATGCAACTAATGGAATCCTATTTAATCATGAATCACCACGACGAGGCAAACAATTCGTTACTCGTAAAATAACGCGAGCTGCCGCCCGAATTGCTCTCGATAAGCAGGACGAACTCCGTCTAGGGAATCTCGATGCCAAACGTGATTGGGGGCATGCCCGCGATTATGTCAAAGCGATGCACTTAATGCTTCAGCAGGACGACCCGGACGATTATGTGGTTGGTACAGGCGAACACCATACCGTACGCGAATGCGCCCGGATTGCGTTCGACGAAGTGGGACTTGACTGGCAAGAATTTGTCACAATCGACGAAAAATATTTCCGGGCGACTGAAGTGGATGCACTCAAGGCAGACCCGTCTCGTGCAAAACAAAAGCTAAAGTGGGAACCGAAAATCTCGTTCGAAGAAATGATTCGAGAGATGGTACAGAAAGACCTCGCAGATTTACAGTCCAATGAGTGATTCCGTTCTCGTTACCGGTGGATCGGGGTTTATCGGGCGCCACGTACTAAAAGAGCTAGAGAGTGCGGGATACTCAATCACAGCATTGACCCACTCTTCGTCGCTTCCCGACTACCCGGAAATTACAACGGCTGAAACCGTTAGCGGTGATATAACCCGGCTCGAGACACTGCCTGCGTTCGACTCCTACGACATAGTCGTCCATCTTGCGGGAATCGTTTCAGTCGATGAATCTCTCAGAAATCCCAAGCAGACATACGATGTCAATACGACCGGAACGGTGAACATCTTTGAGCGCTCGCGCGAAGGAAACGTCGACGTGGTCGTGTACATAAGTAGTGCAGCAGTCTACGGTATCCCCGAACAGCTGCCGATTTCCGAAACACATCCAGTTGATGCGCTCCATCCCTATGCGGCAAGCAAGCTCATGGGTGAACAAATCGCTAAAGCGACGTCCAATGCGTACGAGCTTGACATTTCTGTCATACGTCCGTTCACAACGTATGGTGCTGGGCAACAATCAGACAACCTGATACCAGAGGTCATCTCGCAACTCCAGGAGGGTGTAAGTGTGCTTGAGCTTGGAAATCTTTCGCCGACGAGAGATTTTGTTCACGTACGAGATGTTGCATCAGCAATTCGAACCATCATCGATAGTAATCAAGCGACTATGGACGTGTACAATGTGGGTAGTGAGCAGGAGGTAACAGTACGGAAAGTTGTCGAATACATTCAGGAACTGATGGACAGTGACGCTGAGGTTAAATCGAGCGATAAACGTGATAAAAAAGTCGAAATTCCACGGATGGTTTCGGATTGCTCACGACTCAAGAACTTGGGTTGGCAGCCGACGGTTAATCTCGAATCAGGATTAAAGCAAACGATCAAACAAGTGCATTATGAGTAACTTAGACGAACGATTAGAGCGAATTCGAACGGAAGTCGAAAATCACTTTCAACAGCAACAAGAGGAATTTACACCGGGTCAAACACCAATTCGATTAAGCCGCCCCACATTTGGCAGCGAAGAGGTCGTAGAGGCCATCGAATCGCTCCTTTCGACATGGGTTACGATGGGAGATAAGGTTGAGCAGTTTGAACGTGAGTGGGCCGATTACGTCGGTGTAAATCATGCTACGATGGTTAATTCTGGATCTTCAGCTAACCTTTTGGCGATGAAAGCACTTGCGCAAGATCACATCGACTCGGATGACGAGATTATCGTCCCAGCGGTTTCATGGTCGACTAGCCTGTTTCCTATCCTCGATATCGGCGCAAAACCGGTGTTGGTCGACGTCGACCCGGAAACATACACAATCGATGTAGAGAGCCTGAACGAGGCAATAACCGAAAAAACAGCGGGTATTGTTCCGGTCCACCTGCTCGGCAATCCCTGTGAGATGAACCCTATACTCGAACTGGTCGACGATCACGACCTAGCGATCATGGAGGACTGTTGTGAGGCTCACGGGGCCGAGTACCGAGGGCAAAAAGTTGGTACGTTTGGTGATATGGGGACGTTTAGTTTCTTTTTCTCACATCATATCTCGACAATTGAAGGTGGGATGATCGTAACGAACCAGCCTGAATACCGAGACAGAACGCGAATGGCTCGTGCTCACGGGTGGGTTCGGGACATCGAAGATCAGTCGTTCTCGGCAGAACACTCTGAAATCGACGAGCGATTCCTGTTTGCGGCGCAGGGCTATAATCTCCGCCCGACGGAAATCCAAGGTGCATTCGGCATCCATCAACTCGAAAAACTAGAACCGTTCGTCGAAAAGCGCCGCGAAAACGCGTCGTACCTAAACGAACAACTAGAACAGCATGATAGGTACTTCGACCTGCTCAACGAACGAAATGGGACACGTTGTTCCTGGTTTGCTTATCCGCTGCTCATCAAAGAGCCCGCCCCATTCAGTCGGAACGATCTTCAGGACTATCTCGAAGATAACCTCATCGAAACCCGACCTATCCTTGCAGGTGACCTAACTCGCCAACCTGTGATGAACCAAATTCCTCACCGAATTCATGGTGACCTAGCAGGGTCTCGTCATCTCCACTTTGATGGGCTCTTCATCGGCAACCATCACGCACTGGATCAACAGAGATTGAACTATATTGTCGAGACGATTACAACCTTCGTTGAAAATACTACATGACACTGTCAAGGCAATCTCCTTTCTCAAATTGCAGCTTTCGTCGATTACTACAGGATAACAATAAAATAAAAATATAGACCAGTCGATATTAGTGATCTGAGTCGTCGGCAGATACTTGCATTGCTTGAATTACCTAATCAGATTCAAGAATGACTACTGGAACCGCGCCAACAAGCTGACGGGCAGTGGTCATTTTACCAACCCTTGTTGCCCTATTCAGGGTCGCCTCAACGGTTGGTGCTTATCAGGCCGGGAATCAAAGTGGTAGCACCATTACGGAGGGCGGTAATATCTCAATCGGACGCCAATACCTTCTCCAATCTCTCAAACTTAATAGTCCTTTTTCAACTATTCCGCCACTGGTCTTTTGTAGTATTATCCCGTCTGGGCGCTTGTATGGCTGATTTGATTGTCAAAGCGGCAGTGAAAGAACAGCTTGAAGGACAGAATGTGGCGAGTGACTTCTATGATGCACTCGATGACGAAGTCGCTTCAGTCCTCGACAATGCCGCCCGCCGGGCTGAAGAAAACGATCGCAAAACCGTCCAACCGCGCGATTTGTAACGGTTCACCGCTTCACTGTAGCATCAACCTGTTTTTGTCGCTACACAGAACTCTGTTCTCTAGGGACTGACCGCTACTCTGGTCGAATCCAAATCATCCGACGAGCCTCGGGCTTCTTCTTGCGAATCTTGTTGCTTACTACGAACTTGCGGACACTCGCTGAAGAATATGACTGAGAATGTCCATTCGCTTGCGATCATAGTGGGTGAGGTCGTAGCGGTTGCTATTATTGCGTTC
This sequence comes from Haladaptatus pallidirubidus, assembly GCF_020700235.1. Classification (GTDB taxonomy): domain Archaea; phylum Halobacteriota; class Halobacteria; order Halobacteriales; family Haladaptataceae; genus Haladaptatus; species Haladaptatus pallidirubidus. The sequence goes on from NZ_CP085304.1 coordinate 229,782, forward strand.
ACTGAATACCTCTATGATCTCAAACTGCACGAGTAACGCTAGCAGATTCCCCAGCATTTGCGGTGTCAGGCTGGAATCGGGAAGATTTTCACTCAGTTGTTTGGTAGAGGGATAGTTCCGCGAGCAGACTTCGAGCGCTTCTCGGACACTCTCGTGGTACGCTTTCAAAAGGCCGTACTTCGCAGGCGACGTTTCCTGCAGGCTCTGTGCTTGCCTTCTTTTCTGCGGTTCCCTTCATCGAACTCCTCAACCCAATTGTGTTGGTTGTAGCACTCGTCATTTCATTTTTCCCGATGTATTATCTCTTTCCTAGTGTCGAAACCACTCCACGTGGGGTTCTTCCTGGGACAGTATTTGCGGCAGTGGGATGGACAGCACTCCAGGGCCTGTTTCAAATCTATGTGCAAGTGGTTGGCTCAAGTGCCTCGGGTGTGCTTGGTGCAGTACTTCTTTTGGTCACGTGGCTCTATTTCAGTGGGTTGGTATTGCTCATTGGGGCAGTGCTGAATGCCGTCCTTTCACACCGAACGGAAACAGCAGATAAACAGGAAGAAACACGACAGCGGTCACTAACCTACGATGAAGCTGCTCGGTATTTTCGCCGCTTTCGCCAACGAGTGTTCGGACGCTATGAGCGAATGGAAGCGATAGAAGTGCCAACTGAAGAGTCTTTCTTGAATTCGATTACGGATCGACCTGCTACAGTCGAGCTGATTGAGGAAGTCTTGAAAACGGACGATGGCAAGCAATACGAAATTCAAGTGCGGTGGAACGAAGGCAGCGACGAGAATGGAGAATAATGTGGGCAAAGCGTTCATTAGATGGCTCTTCGATTTTCGATTCGAATTATGGTACTGAATTTTGTCCTGGAGAATGGTTCGATGATTCCACTGCAGGCAAGTAACACACTCTCAACTTCGTCAATCGTCAGCAATTATGTCATTCCCGCTGCACTGTTCCTCGTAACACTCGTTGTCGTGTACTTGATCGGGCGGAGCGTCCTCATTCCATTGATTAGCCGAGTGCTAAAAGAGCAAGGACATGACCCAGCTGTTCGGAGCCTCGCCGAGAATGTGGCTGGGGTTCTCGTTTGGGTCCTTGCCATTGCCCTTGCGTTTACGGTCGCCGGCTTTGGTGGTGTCATTGCCGCATTTGGTGTGTTTGCTGGTGCTATCGTTCTCGCTATCGGCTTTGCCGCACAGGAATTGCTTGGCAATTTTGTTGCTGGAATCTTTCTCCTCAAAGACAGGCCATTCACGATTGGGGATTGGATCGAATGGAGTGACGGCGAGGGAAAGGTCGAGGATATCGACCTACGTGTGACTCGAGTGCGAACGTTCGATAATGAGCGAATTACGGTTCCAAATGGTGATTTGGCGAATGATGCGGTGAAGAATCCGGTTGCCTATGATAAGCTTCGGCAAAAATTCGTCTTTGGAATCGGCTACGATGACGATATTGACCATGCAAAGGCTGTGATTCTCGACGAGGCACGACAGCACGATGAAATTCTTGCAGACCCAGCACCCGATATTCGGGTGACCGAACTCGCTGATTCGTATGTCGGCCTACAAACTCGGTTCTGGATTGGTGAACCGGGACGAGGAGACTTTACGCGAATTCGGTCAGAATTAGTGCAGGCAGTGAAAGAGCGGCTTGATGCCGAGGCAATCGATATGCCGTATCCAGTCCGAACGCTCGAAGGATCGGTTGAGATCTCGGAGTAACTTGATACGACCTGACATCATTCTTCTAACAAAGAGCCTATTTTACTAGTTTTCGCCGATACATGATCGAAAATATCGATGACGAATTCATAGAGATATCCTAAAACAAATCACTACGTCCGGCAGCAATCACATTTGGAGCACAGGAAGACGATAGCAACTATCAAATGGTGAAATTACACTTCGTTTCGCTACCTACGCTCGATTATTGCGAACCACTCTGTCGTATATCCTGTTTGTGGAAGAATCCATCGTTGCTTGGGACCGCGTTCACTTACACGAAGCTCAATTACTGCGTCGAATGTGGATTCAATTTCATGTACTGCAAGCGAGCCCCGATCATGCGGAAGGGTGTAGTAGCCAAGTCCCTCAACACCGCGAATAGCACGACAGATGGGAGTTAAAAACGACCCTATGTCGATCGATGTCGCTTCTATCACTGGCTGTAGTGAGTCGACGTAGACCTGTATATCAGTAGATCGATTATCTCTTATGAGATCATCCTGCATTGCTACTGATTGAATGAGGGTGTTTTGAAGATCGGTCAGAGTTCCACTGATCGGTGTAATTTGGACTTTTTCTTGTGGACTGCTTGTTGGCGCAGCTGTTGATCGTACTGCTGTTTGATAATCAAAGATCTCAATGTTGCTCGGCCCTGGCCGAACTGGTGTCGCTTGGCGTTGAAAGGCGGTCGGAGTGCGATCGAGTAAAGCAACTAAATCATGGCGGATCGAATCAGGATCGTTCATGAGATAGGCACGTTCAGCGTTGAAAACATCACTAGGAACGTCCCCGACGACCAAAATGTTCCCACCCTGCTCTTTGAGTTGTGCAAGTTCAGACCGGATTGTAATCACTCCATCTCCTGAAACGGTGACGAAGTACCCCTCAAATCCGAACGAGACATAACCATCTGTTCGCGGAGTACCGTCAGCCAAAGGCTGGAAGAGCTCGTTGAGCGCATCTGTGTTGATCCGATCGGCGAGTCGTTCTGTTACCTCCTGAGTATCAATCCCACTCGCATTAGCAACAGCGAGGACAACCTCTGTCCCGAGATCATCGGTTGGTGCATACTCGTATGAGATCGCATCTGTTGATCCGAATGGAGCGCCAACGAACTCAGTCGCCAATGGAAGGTCTGCGTCAAGCTCTGGAACGAGTGGTTCGTTTGTAATGTGAATTTTGCCTGGTTGCTGAATTCGGATGGCATGATCATACCACGAGAAGATAATTTCAGTTGAGGATTGGTGAGAAGAATTCAGAGTGAATAGTTCGTTGAGAGCCTCGGGATTGATTACATTATAGAGTGGGTCAAGTGTGCGTGGATCGGTATCCAGCACAGTTCCCATAGCTTCACTAAGCCGAATACCGAGGGTATCGGTGGTCCCTTCGGTCGAACTGAAGTGTTGACAATGCTTTGGCTGGAAGATTTCGTGTATCGTGTGCTGCTCGCTGGTCATAGTAGTATAGGTCTATCGCGTTGCACAATTGAAAGCTTGTTGGTGTGAGCTGTGGTATCTTGACTCTTTGTGGTACCTGAGTAAGTATTACCTTTAATAGACTTGGGATTTCCATACTGCATTTGCGATCCTTAGTGACGCTTGCATCAGTAGTTGGTCTCACTTCTCAGGTACTCCGTCACCCAAGTATCAGAACGTGGTGGGTGAAAATTGCTCATTTTCCTATCGTATTGGACCCTTATTTTTTTATCGAAGCTTTCCTGAATAGTGTTATGCAGGAACAAAAGAGCGAGATAAACTATCTATCAGACGAGGACACCCAGCAGAGGACGGGGGAAAATACGCAGTACGGCTCGACCACTGACCGTGCGACATTGGGACTCGATATCACCCGTCGGAGTCTGTTGAAGACGACCGGCGCGGTCGGCGCGGCCGGTCTCCTTGGTGCAACCACTCCTGTGACAGCAGCCGAGACACTGACAATCGATTCCATGCTCGATACGTCGGGCAGTCTTCAACAAGCCTTGGTGGTGTTCGAATCCAATGCCGCCGTAGACCACCTTCGGCACCTCGACCTCGAGAAGGGATATTACAAGTTCAATGTGCTACCGATCGGCTACACACTCCTGACGGGTGATCAAATAGCAACGGTCGCCGGTTGGAGCGACGTTCGATACGTCGAAGCTAATCACGGGATAGAGTTGCTCAACGACGACGCTCGAGACGTAACCGGTGTCGATACGATCCAAGACGAGTATTATTACACCGGCGAATCGGTTCACGTCGTCGTCATTGACTCCGGCGTAGATGGTGATCATCCAGACCTCAAGGAGAATCTACAGGGCCACTACCGGTTCGTTGACCCGCTCGACGCCGAGTCGATGTGGATGGACGTCGGATCTGCCGACACCGCCAGCGGGGGCCATGGAACCCACGTCACGGGATCCATCGCGGGCAATGGGAGCGCCAGTGACGGTCGATACAGAGGGATGGCTCCCGATGCCGACGTGTCGGTCTATTCGACCGATGCTGCTGCCGCCCTGTTGAACGTCGTCGGCGCGTACGACGACATGCTCGACAAGCAGCGTGCCGGGAAACACGACGTGCAGCTGGTCAACAATTCCTTTGGTGCAAACATCGGCGGCGACTACAACCCGAACGGGGCGCTGGAGACGGCAACGTGGAGGGCGGCCGAACTCGGCATCCTGCCGGTTTTCGCCGCCGGGAATAGCGGTCCTGACACGAACACCTTCTCAAACTACGCCGCCGGGCCCCACCTTCTCGCTGCGGCCGCGACCGATGACGACATGAACGTAACTAACTTCTCCTCACGAGGTCGCTCGCCCGACTACTCGGGGCAGGGGGAGGGTTCCCATTGGGACCGCGCGACAGCTTACCGGAACCTCTCTGATTTCTACGCGAGCGATTACGACGACCAGCCAAAAGTTGGGAACATCAGCCGTGAGGGAACGGTCGGGCCGGGCGCAGAGGACTCGACCACTGGAATCTCGGCAGGTGAGAGCGCCTACGAGAAGTGGACGGTTCCGGCGGATGCAGGCTACATTGAGGGAACAGTTTCGTGGACACCGCAGGGGGAGGACATCGATGTCTATCTCCACGAAGGGGCGAAAGACGGTCCGGTCGTCGCTAGTGGTGCGAGCCTACAGAATCCCGAGAAGTTATCTGGACAGGTCGACGGCGGGACGATGTACTTCCTCGAAATCAAGCCATACACCAACGTCACCGCTACGTACACGGCGACGTTGACCGCCCGGAAGGCGCTCGCAAAACAGCCGAGCGGCCCGTACGGCATCTATCGGCCGTCGGTGGGGACACCCGGCGATTACGTGATGAGCACGCTGTCGGAGAACGACGCTTACCAGACGTACCCGACCATCACTGAACATCCTGAGAAACAGGGAACGGAGGTATGGTATGGTCGCCTCTCGGGTACCTCGATGGCCAGCCCCGTACTCTGTGGCATTTCGACGCTCGTCTACGACGCCTACTACCAGAATCACGGCGAGTTCCCCGACCCGCTCGACGTAGTGAAACTCGTCGAAGCGACTGCGACCGATGCGCGGACGGGCCATAACACGTGGAACATCGGAGCGGGGTTCGCCGATGCGACGACAGCCGTCGAGCGTGCCGAATCCGGCAACCTCGCGACATTCAACGAGGTGAACCTCGCAGTGGACGGGGAAGTGACCGAATCAATTTTCCACGCGCAGGGAACCCGTGTAGACGACGGGTCGGCGTTCACGGCAGGCCAGACGAATCAGGTCGAGCTAACGCTAGACGAGGCGACCGAGGCCGCAACGGTCCGCGACGAGATCCCATGGAATTGGGAGGTTGTCGGCGGCGACGATCACGTCGTCTATACGGACGACGGTCACCGCTACGTCGAATTCACCGTGGAGGCGAGCGATAGTGACACGCTTTCGTATTTCATCGAAGCTCCGAGCGGTGCTGACGCGTCCGGCGAGTACGAATTCGGCCCGGCGGAAGCTTCGCCCGCTGATGGTGCGGGGGCGTTCCTCACCATCACTGAGACGGAGACGAACACTGTAGTCGGAGAGGGCAGCTAATCCAACGGGAGACAACCATAACCGAAGATATTCGCACGACGCGGCGGGGAGTGCTGAAGACGACCGGAACGGTCGGCGTGGCCGGGGTGTCAGCGCTGACGGCCGACGCCGCTAGCGCCGTGAGCGACACAAGCGGTACCTGCCTCGATGCCGACGTGACAACCGTCGCGAAGCCGACGCGAATCCGCGAATACCCTACCTACGACGTCAACGGAGAGCGAACTTGGAGTAGGGGAAACCGAGTCCGCAGGTTGTGATTTGGTGGATTTCAGAGAACGAGCGAATAGATTCCCTGATTTACGAATTACGCTGAAAGACGTAGTGACAGACAGGACACTTTCGGTCGATTCCATCGATCATGCAATCATTCACTACAGCAGTACTGTTCTGGATTGCGGACGGTTTTCGAGCGTCGATACTGGGCAATCCGACCGTCACAGTCCTCGCAAATAAGCCACCACTTTGGCGAAGTGAATCACTCGCAGTGTTCTAAGGCGTAGGGAAGAGCTGTCGGTGTCTCAGAGCTACCGGTAACTGCTGCAACAATACTCTCCCTTACTTATGGATAAGGACAATCACTACATTGCGACACGCGGTGTTACGCCACCGGATTCAGTCTGTCGTACTTTGAGTAACATCGTTAAATCCGCCTGAGTGATTATACCGATGATTGCTCCTTGATCCTCAACAAGCGCAACCTCGGCTTTTTTCTCACCCAAAAGAGTTAGTGCTGTGAATGCATCTTCGGTAACAGAAATCTGTGGAACGTCTCGGATCATGATTTCTCCAATCGTCGTTAATTCAGGGTTGCGACGGTGTGACTGACGAATTGAATGCAGTGTGACGATCCCGACGATATTGCCAGTGGTATCAACCACAGGATGGTTTGTTTGTCGATCATGGAGCATTTGATCGACGAAATCAGTGACGGTTGCGTCAACTGAAACGGTTGGCATATTCCGAGAAATTAGATTGCGACCGTCACTCCTTCCAGTAAGTCAGAAAGCGCCATGATGCGAGATTCTGATGTTACAGCATAAATAAACAGTGCGAGTACGATCATTATCGGACTGAATGATAGGACACCTAGTATGGCGAAGAGCAGGGCAAATACAGTTCCGACGCGGGCTGCTGTTCGGGTTGCAGCAGTATATGGTCGTGAACGTGCGAGAAGGGCTCGAAGGATGCGACCACCGTCCATGGGGAACGCGGGAAACAAATTAAAGAAAGCAAGCGAGACATTTGTGACTGCAAGCCATCCGATGACAAAATTTGTGATTGGGAGAGATGGCGGAAGAACCTGCACAAGTAGATAGCACCCTACAGCAACAAGGATACTTGTTATCGGACCGACAATTGCAATCCAGAATTCTTTCTGTCACTCTCGTTGGATCGTCGTGAGATTTGCAAGCCCTCCGAGAATCCAGAGAGTGATTGATTCCACCTGCAATTGGTAGTGGCGGGCGACCCAGACATGACCGAGTTCGTGGAGCGTGACACTCACGAATAATCCAATTGCGGTGGTAATACCGATAGTCCAGGGCGCGAGTCCAGCTCGTAACGATGGTACATCAAGTGCTCCAGACGAGAATCCATTAATAATCTCTGCGTATACCCCGATCTGTTCACTACTCCCAATGAGCCACGCTAATACGAGAAGGAATACTAATAACGAGATATTGATCCGGATTGGAATGCCCTAAACAGTTGTCAGCGTATAATTGCGCATGAGTTACGTGTGTCTGGAGGGGGCGTATACAAGAGAGTTATCGCCAACCGAACTTATGGTTTATTTTTGACCTTATTGTTTGATTGTCGGATCTAACTCTCAAGGCATTGTGCAGCAAAATAGTACCTACCTGTTACTCATCCCACTGATGGTGTTAAATGTACTTCTCAAGAAGATATCTGTGAATTGAATAGGTCACTAATTTTATCCACATGTTGTTGCTGCAGTTTGGTTATCTTCGAAAATTGCGGTTTGCATGTGACACCGATAGGTGATACCGTTTCCACTAGGTACACGAATTGGTGTGCCAATTCCAAGCGGATCAAGAACAAGCTGCAGATGCACCGCAATTGTAGACCGTTCTCCGTTTTGAGCGTGTGATCGAAACCACTCGTCGACCTTGTCATTGTCCATTGTAACTGGGATGATGACCTCACGGGTTTCTCCTGGCAAAAGCAGTGTTTGTTTAGTATTGTTTGCAGAAATTACGCCACGTCCTGAATGAAACATTCTGACACCATTGACATCAGCACGCATCCTGAGCCCAGTTGGCTCAACAATAATGGGTATTGTTTTACTCGGATTGTGGATTCGGAATCGAAGTAACAAAGTCGTTTGATTCTGATTTACGCGCCCCCACCTCGCTTGTGCATCCTGCACCTCTGCTCCGACAGTTACATTTCGACGAATGGGGCCAATGTTGAGACGCTGGGTGCGTACGTATTTTCCTTCAGTTCGCTGGGCGGCTTGTGAGAAGGAATCAAGAATTGGCGTCTGATTTTCAAACTGCGTATGGGTGGTAGACGTTTGGTACGTCCAGGTTTTGACCGGTGTAATAATGCGAGCGCGACCGTTGGCAGTCGCATGAACTGTTTCATTTGCTCTCAAGAAATTCACCCACCACTCTTTCAGTCGGCTATTCTGAAGATATGTGGATTGAGTCTGCGTCGTATTCCCACGTGGGAGGTCAACTCTGTCTCGAGTACCTTCGGCAATAGTGACTCCGTTGAGAGAAAGTGAATAGCGTAGGTGAAGGATTTTCCCAGTCGTGAGATCGATTGGATAGGGATTATTTGTCCAGAACGTCGTGATGATCTCTGTGTGTTGGTCGGTGACAGTACCCCAATCACCGAAATCCTGAATGCCAGCGGAGGGTTTAGGAATTTGCCCACTATTGATCGCGAGAAAACCACTTCCAGCAAGGACAAGTACCACCACAATACAACTAACAATGAGAGTTTTACTTCGCTTCATGTACAATCTATATTTTTTGAATTACATTAGCAGAGACGATTATCTGCTAATAGAGGGACGATGAAATTCGGAGAATATGATTCCACTGGCCATTTTCAAGATTATTTTGTATATATAATTTTAACCGAATAAAATATTATATAATACCTGTTATGACACACTTTACTGTTATTCAATAATTGGCTCGCTAGTTTTTGCATCTTGTCGTTGCCCACACTTCGAGATCTGTCCGTCAACCGATTCAGTTTACAAGTCCGAGAAGTGCAATGTGATGATATCTAGCTCGTTGTGCTTGATCAAGTGGGGTCGTCGGTGTTTTAAGGGTATCGTCGGTCGCAGCATCTGCGCTTTCCGTCAACGTTCGCTTGAACCAGCCGCGCACTCGGTCAGCGGTCGCTGGGCGGCCCCATCGGCCAGCGTTGGTTGGCGTGGCATGGGGTAAAAAAGTCGAAAGCGAATTAGGTTGGCTCTGCGGTGCGCCCCGTTTGTCCGCATGGTTAGTGTGGGGTGCGTCCGAAAATGTCACCGTGGTACTCTGTGAGCGATTTATTGCATTCTGAATTTGGCGGACTGTTTTGCGCGGGAGGTTTCGATTGATCAGACAGTATTGACTTGACAACACCAAATATAGCCGGTGTTCTGTTTAAGTACCATACTACAAACTATCCGATCGTATTTTACCATGAGTAATAACACTCCGCTGGATACCGAGAATAGGGAGCAGGTAACCACTACCACCCATTCTCTGGCGTTTGATCCCATCGCAGACAGCGTCAGTGAAGAACTCATCACGGCTGTTGCAACACTCAATGACACAGATCCTGCCGAGTTGGTACTTTTGGCGGATTGTATCGACCCAGACGCTCTTGATGCACTGTTCAAGCCACGAATGGATGGTACGCCACGTGAAACCAACGGCCAGGTTGAGTTCACCTATGACTCGTATCACGTCACGGTCGACAGCGGTGGGACGATTACTCTTGAGTACGCCGAATCAACAACGGACAGTTAAATACATTTGTGATAATCATAATACAAAAGAGTAAAAGGCCCACTCTTCGGTTGCTCCCCCTGTAGACACCATAGTGTTCGCTGATTGGTGAGTTTCAGTAGCGGGTATCCACGGTATTCAACTAGAGATCGAGGTTAATCCGGCAGTTCCTTTCCCATTTGCATGTACTCCCAGCACGGGAAGTCATTCAACCCGTCACAATTGCACTCTATTGGTTTCGCATCGTCGTTTGTCTCGTGTCTCCTCCAGGATGATCGTCAGCCTGGTTAGAAGTGAATACACTATGGCTAGTATACAATACTAACCCTCATGAGTACCTGTCCTAGCTAAAAGGGGAGTTAAAGCAGACTCATTCACAGATACCACTGAACTGTGTCAGCACTGCCTGCAAGAGACATCTCACTCGGTCAAAATTGAAATTCGAACCGAAAATGAAGGAAGTGAAAACGCTGCGTTGTCGCGGGAACCGTATCACATCACAGAATGCCAACAGTGTGGAGCAACAACAAACCAACGAATGAACAGCGCATGATCATTGCTCAGCACTACCCACTTCTGCTTGTGATTTTGTGCAGAAGTGTAAAAGAGATATTTCACTGTACACGAAGCTTATTGTCTAATAGAGACAGTTCTGTTCATGAAACGCCGAACCACACTCCTTAGCTTCCTATCACTCTTCTCAGTCTCTACTGGCTGCCTTGGGAGCACATCATCAGGTAACTTACCATTCCGAAAGCGAGTTTCCGTACAACAGACCGACGCGATTCCAGAACACTACCCTGTTGACTTAACTATCGAAGCCGTTCAGGCGGAAATCACCAAAACACAAACTGCTCATCTGAAAGCGACAGCGAAGAATACAGGCGAAGCAACAAGAGAATTCGAGCCAGCCTACTACAAAGGTGCAAGCTCACGGGCGAGTGATTCAGGCATCCTCCTGTATTCTCTCCGCGCCCCTGATAGTCCGCCAGCCGATTCCGCGCCTGACTGCATCGGGTCAGACGGCAAATCACAGAAAAATCTACGTTGGTCAAATGAGTACTCCGGGACAGAAACCCTCGAACCAGACGAATCATCAAACGAGGAACTGATTGTTGTTGACGATCCCACTGTTGGCGGGTGTATTCCGACCGGGGAGTACATATTTGAGGACCAGTACAACATCAGCGACGAAAACGGGTATGATGAGACGTTCACGTGGGGATTCACGCTCCGAGTCGATGACGTAAGTACCGAGAAAACTCAATGATATGAGTAAGAAAGAGGTAGTGATGGCGGGTTACTCGACGATCAACATCCCCTCCATTCCAGCACTCTTGTGCGGTTGGCAATAATATTCGTATGTTCCGGGGGTATACAGTCGACCTTGCGACCGTGGTTGCCTTCACATTCGATGCTGGTGGTGGTGCGTTCCTTCTCGTCCTTATTATGACCGGTCTTGTTCTTTTTCTCCCATTCTGGAAATTATATAAGAAAACATTGACGGAATTGGTAGACGAATAGATGAGATTCTCCCGAGCTGATCACACTCTTTTGAACTGCTTCTGCATGCAGTACTCCCGGAGCGATGCAAGTTGAATAATGGGATCTATTCCCTGTTTTCTGGAGGTCTGGGGGGCGGGGGGATAATTCCCGATGAAAGAGACAGGTAGAAGAAATAGGGTTCTATTCTCACGTCGAGCAAATTGAGGAAGTACCTAACGACTTCAGATAGTCGCCACTGAGTTCGGCGATGGGAAGCATTTGTGCATAGATTCGTAGTCGACTACACACCCCACCATTGCCACTTAGAAGATTATCGAGATTTGGCGATGAGATAGGATCTAGTATTCCAGCAGTTTACTCACTCTACACGACGAACTGACTAGCTGTACGTGACTGGGGAACAATATGGAGCGTTTATTGAAGCTACAGTTTAATAGTGGTGGCCCGTATTTTACTCATGACTGAAGACCACCACTCACTCTACTTCGGTGCCATCATCACTTTACTAGGAATTTTGGTCATACAGAACATTAATTGGAGAAATATGGCAAGTTTCGGCGAGTATATCTGGTCATACCCATTCACAGCTCTTGGCCGGACAGTTTCACACCCCGAGTGGCTGGTTCCCTGCGTGTTTGCAATAGTCGGTGTGAGTGCCATTCTCTTTGGTCTGTACACAGTCACCACTACAGTATACCATGCATCTCGAATTCACGAGAAGCACCGAGCAGAGAGGAGATAAGGATCGACAATTCGCCACTGACTAGTCACGAATCGATTTGGGGTTACGGGTCATTTTACTACCGCTTATGAGGTTAGAGAGCGGAAAGTCGGCTCATCACGTTTAGGGAAGTGACGCGGATGCTCTATCAAGCGGAAGGGACGCCAGTCAAAATTTTCTCAGTGCCGGATCACCTTACTCGGATAGGGTTGTACGCAGTTGATCCTATCCCACAGATACCCTTTGGGATCAACCAGGCACGGGCCCTCGAGATGACCAATGTTACCGAGCATAACCAGGTCGATGCGTTCGGAATAGATGAGTCAGATTTACTCTCCCTCTCGGCGTACCTAAAAAAGGAAACAGGTCGCTGGAATCAGACATCTACATAGTCACGGCGAAGTGCTGTCAACACCTATGTTCGTTGGTTCACTTGCTCGATGCGTCTGCTTTTCACGAGTACTTAAAACAGGTGTTAAAGAGGTTCTCAGCGAATGCACTAAGAGCTGCCGGAGAATAATCTATCGGACATAATTAATATATAATTATTATTTAAATAAATAATTTTAATTTATATATAATAAATAGAAAATTATATTTATATTAGGGTAGAACTAAATATATGAAAGAACGACACAGAAGAGAACATGATCCTAACTTTTTTGAATTTCGAATCAAAGATTTCAAACCAGATATTCGGCCATATCTAAACCAATTGCAGCATAAAGGAAGGAGGTGCAGCCATATCATTTATATGCCGTCTTGGCTTACTGAGGGCAAACTATTTCTAATTACAGAATAGAGGGATGGGAAGGTATGTCAAAACATCCCAAAACCCGTCGAGACTGGTTACGGATTTTAGGTGCAACTGGTGTCATAGGGCTCGCTGGTTGTACAGGTGGTAACGGGAACAATGAACAGTCACAGCAATCAAACTCTAACGATGGTTCTTCGGGTCAAGGAAGCCACAAAGGCTCAACGACGGTTGCACTCGCGACTGATCCGACTGACGGAACGTGGAAAGTCTACGGCGGAGTGACGCCGTACTATACCAATATTCTAGAGCCGCTGATTTGGGTGACGGACGACATGAAACTCAAGCCATGGCTCGCCACGGAATGGGAAGCGACCGGCGAGAAAACGTGGGAATTCACGCTCCGCGACGATGTGACGTTCCACAACGGTGAACTACTCACGGCAGAGGCTGTCAAGTTCTCGTTCGAGGCCATCCTCAACGAGTGGTCGTGGGCGCCAGGATGGGTTCACCTTGAACCGAAAAATAGTGTAAAGGTTCTTGATGAACACACGGTCGAGTTTACTACAACAGATCCATTCCCCTCGTTCCCGGGGACAATCGCACATAACATGATCGCGATTCAGCATCCAAGTCGTGATCGGAAAAAGAATGAGGTCATCGGAACTGGTCCATTCCAAGTGACCAATAGGAAGAACAAGCAGTTCGTTGAGACGAAAGCATTCGATGACTACTGGAACGGTGATGTGGGCCTTTCATCGCTTACATTCCAAGTGATTTCAGATCCGAACACACGCGCACTAGCCTTAAAAGACCACGAGGTGGACATTGCGTACGAACCGCCAAAAAGCCAGCTTAAAAACCTGAAGAATTCGGAGAAAACAAACGCGATCACGCAACTCTCACCAGGTGCTGGCGCTGCCCGACTCAATATGTATAAATCACCAACCGATGACGTGAAACTCCGGAAGGCGCTCAATTACGCTGTTCCACAGAAGCTCATCGTTGATGAGGTTCTCAACGGTGTTGGAGTTCCAGCAAAGGGACCGATTGCAAAGAGTATCTATTGGTCAGCACATGATAAACTCCCGAATTATGGCCCTAATATGGACAAAGCCAAGAGCTTGGTCAAGGAGTCAAAGTACAGCGGCCAGAAGCTGAAGATGTTGGTGGGCAAGGACATGGTCGACGGGAATTTGATCGCCCAAGTCCTTCAACAACAGTTCGATCAGATCGGTGTCTCCATCGAGATCCAAATTATGGAAGAATCGGCATTTGACGATGCCGTCCGGAACGGCAAGGCTCACATTGAACTTAACGAATCCGGTACAAACAGCGGCGCTGCAGACTACCTCATCTACGAATCGTTCCATTCAGAGGGCGATATGAACGAGCGTCTCAAGGAAAAAGAGGGTACTGGGCTTTACAACCCCGGAAAGAAGGTTGACAACCTTATCGAGAAAGGGTTCCAGACTGCCAACAAGCAGAAGAAAGGACGACACTATGAGGAAGCTCTGCAGATCGTAATGAGTCAAGCGGCAGTCATCCCACTGTACTATGGAGAGTATATCGTTGGGACGTACAACGACGTTGAAAGTCTTGATTTACGGCCCATCCCAGAGATGGTTCAGTGGTCTGGACTTAAACACGGAAACTAATCACCTCTAATATTCCAATGCTCAATTTCCTCATTCGACGATCCGCGACCGTCCTCCTCGTACTTGTAGGCGTGTCCATACTGACGTATGGACTCATGTTTTTCACTCCGGGCGATCCAGCACGAACAATCCTTCGACAGCAGGCTGGTGGCCGGCCACCGTCCGATGCGGCGGTAATGGATTTTCGCGAGGAACATGGGCTCAATGATCCGATCCCAATTCAGTACGCAAATTGGATGTGGGACGTCCTTCACGGCGACCTTCGTGAATCATACTACGAGGAGACCTCAGTAACATCACTCATTGCTGATCGACTCCCAGCAACATTCGAACTCGCAGTAGCTGGGCTCCTCGTAGCGTTAGTCATCTCACTACCTGCGGGGGTCATCAGTGCAGTTCATAAAGGTCAGTTCCCAGACTATGTGAGTCAGTTGACTGCACTTCTCGGGGTCTCAATGCCAAATTTCTGGCTTGGCTATCTCCTCATCATCGTTTTTGCATTGAACCTTGATCTACTCCCCACATACGGCGTTGGTGGCATCAAACACCTCGTCCTGCCGGCAGTGACCCTTGGGACAGGGATGGCAGCCATTATTACACGCCTCGTTCGCTCATCGATGTTGGAGGTACTCGATGAGGACTACGTCCGGACAGCACGCTCGAAAGGACTGCGTGAACGGATTGTCGTCTACAAACATGCGTTGCGGAACGCACTCATTCCCGTCGTAACCATCATTGGATTACAGTTTGGATATCTTCTTAACGGCGCCGTAATCGTTGAGATTGTCTTCCAGCGACCAGGATTAGGTGACCTCCTAATCAACGCGATTTTTGCCCGCAACTATCCAGTCGTCCAGGGATTGGTATTGCTCATCGCAGTTATCTTTGTCTTGACGAATTTCTTCGTCGATATTACCTACCGATACATTGACCCCCGGATTTCGTTCGAAGGAGGTGATGCATGAGATGAGTTTAGAATCCGATCTTAAAGAACCGACGCCCTTCGAACGAGCACATTCACAGTATCAGGCAATCGTTCAGTCTCGGAAACTTCGCCAGTTCAAATCGAATCGACTCAATCTAATCGGATTAGCACTCGTACTGCTCGTTGTCTCATCAGCACTGTTAGCTCCATGGATTGCTCCCTACGAGCCGAACGAACAAGACCTCCTAAACCGGCTTGATTCGCCGTCGTCAGAGCACATAATGGGAACTGATCAACTCGGTCGAGATATGTTCTCCCGTCTACTCTACGGTGCCCAGATCTCATTGCGGGTGGCGCTTGTTGTTGTGGCAATTACGCTCATGATTGGAACGTTTGTAGGGGTTGTTGCAGGGTATGCCGGTGGATGGGTTGATGAAGCATTAATGCGATTTGTAGATATCCTTCTTGCTTTTCCTGGAATCTTACTTGCACTCGTCATCGCCGGGATTCTTGGTCCGAGTCTCACCAACATTATGATCGCTCTTGCCGTCGTTGGATGGACTCAGTATGCACGCATCATCCGTGGGAGCGTCCTCTCGATCAAAGAAAAGGAGTTCATCAAGGCTGCCCGTTTGATGGACGTCTCAAAACCACGGATTATCTGGCGTCACGTTCTTCCGAACGTCATTACACCAGTCGTTGTTCTCGCAACGATGGACATGGCCTACGTCATCCTTGGAACCGCTGGTCTCTCATTCCTCGGGCTTGGCGCACAACCGCCGACACCCGAGTGGGGCGCGATGCTCTCACAGGGTCGGAACCATATTCAAACCGCTTGGTGGGTCGTGAACTTTCCCGGACTCGTTATCATGATAACGGTCTTGGGATTCAACTTGCTGGGTGATGGCCTTCGTGACGTGCTTGATCCCCGCGACCTCGGTGACGTGGAGGGGAAGAGCCTATGAGCAGTGATAAGCCACTCCTCGAAGTTGAGAACCTGAATACGCGATTCAATACGATCGAAGGGTCGGTTCACGCAGTCAATGGTATGTCATTCACGGTCAATGATGGCGAAATCGTTGGTATTGTCGGTGAGAGCGGAAGCGGAAAATCGGTGACTGCACTCTCGCTTGTTCGACTAGAAGATCCGGGGGAGATCACTAGTGGATCGATTCGCTTCCGCGACACAGAGATGACAACCGCCAACGATCGGACGATCAGGCAAGTGAGAGGTGATGGAATGGCAATGGTATTCCAGGACCCAATGACAACGCTCAACCCCGTTTACAAGGTGAGTGAACAAATAGTTGAATCGATGAAGGTTCACCAATCGTCTGATAACCAGCGGTTGCTCGACTACCTAAAAATACCAATATTCAGCAGTCGAAAGGGATGGAAGTCGATGGAAGAGCGAGCTGTCGACCTAATGGCACAGGTCGGCATCCCTCACCCAGAACAGCGACTCGACGCGTACCCCCACGAGTTCTCGGGTGGTATGCGCCAGCGCGCGATGCTGGCAATCGCTCTTGCTCGCGAACCGGATCTATTGATCGCGGACGAGCCGACGACAGCACTCGACGTGACGATCCAAGCGCAAATACTCGATCGCATTCGCACCCTAAACGAGGAACTCGGAATGGCCGTCCTGATGATTACACACGACCTTGGCGTCGTCGCGGAGCTCTGTGACCGTGTCATCGTCATGTACGGCGGTGAGGTAATGGAGACAGGTCACACAGAACAAGTGCTCACTAATCCATCTCACCCGTATACCCGGTCACTGCTCGAATGTATGCCCCAAAATACCTCTCGTAAGGAACCGCTGAACGTCATAGAGGGGCAGGTTCCGGATATGATTGGTGACGTTGGGGGCTGTCCGTTCGCCTCTCGCTGCTCGTACGCAAGCGAGGAGTGTCGTAATGGTCAGATTCCATCCATTGATGTCGAGGAAGATCACGATGCGACATGCTGCCATCTCCACAAAGTTCCAGATTCGAACCCGGAAACGGTGGGAGACCGTCAATGAGTAATATAAACCAAAGTGAGACACGTACTTCATCGAGTGAGCGGGCCGTCATCGAAGTACGAAACCTAGTGAAACACTTTTCGCTCAACGACTCGTTTCTAGACAATTTCCTGGGCAACGATGAATACGTTGAGGCAGTCTCCGATGTTTCATTCAGCATTGCCGAGGGCGAAACCCTGGCATTAGTTGGCGAGAGCGGAAGCGGGAAATCGACGGTCGCGAACCTCGTCACCGGTTTGTACGCGCCGACGAGCGGGCAGGTTCTGTTCGAAGACAAACCCATCGAGAGCGTCAAAGCTCGACCAGCAGATATCCTCTCGGAGATCGGAATGGTCTTCCAGGATCCGAAGGCAAGCCTCGACCCCCGCCTAACGATCAGACGTTCGATCGCTGAACCGCTACACTCGCAGGAGTGGAACAAGCAACGCCGAGAGGAAAGGGTCGACGAACTGCTCGACCTCGTGAACCTCTCGGACACGCACGCTGACAGGTACCCACACGAACTCTCGGGCGGGCAGGCTCAACGTGTCGCCATCGCTCGCGCGGTCGCCCTGGATCCACGCGTGCTCGTTCTCGACGAACCCGTCTCGGCACTCGACGCATCCGTCCAGGCGAAGATTCTCAACCTACTGATGAAATTACAGGAGGAGATGGGACTAACGTATCTGTTTATCGCCCACGACCTCAACGTCATCGAACACATCGCTGACCGAGTCGCAGTGATGTATCTAGGAAATCTAATGGAGATTGCCCCCGCTGAACAGCTATTCGAACAGCCCACACACCCATACACGTACACGCTTCTCTCGGCAATCCCGAGCCTCGAAACAGGAACAACTGATGGTCGGATCATCCTCGAAGGAGACGTTCCGAGCCCTGTCCACCCACCGAGCGGATGCGTGTTCCATACACGGTGCCCCGTCGCCGAGGACGAATGCGGTACGACGGTACCTAACTTCGAGCAGGTCGATAATGCACAGTCGAAATGCCTATTCGCACAAAAGTTCGCCGAGGAGTATAGTGACCGATGAGTAACGAAGATGCTGACGAAGTGGTGTCGGAAGACCTCGAGATCGACGAAGAGGACGACCACGTCCTCCCGTCGGAAGATCTTCTGTATCCCGAGTTCACGTTCGAAGAGGGCGATGTCGGGGATCGAGGGGAGTTCGACCTCAGTCGATCAATCTCACGTGAGGAAATGATTCAGTGGCTGGACGACATCAGCGGCGGACTAACTAGCCATGACATCGCCGTCGAGTCCCCTGGTGGTCACGTTCGATTCGGTGTCTCCCCGAAGGATGTGGAGATGCAGTTTAGTCCCGACGATGACTTTCGAGGAGATCTCGAGATCACATTTCGACTCAACGCCAAAGCAATGTTTGTGGCCGACGATCCCACAAAGCAAAAGGTGGGTGCGCGAGGCCGACGAGGATTCATTCCGATCCAAATGCTCACCTCCGAGAAGGAGATATTCCGGTGTTACAATTGGATCGACGATCCAAGCGATCCATAAACGGTAGATTTCACGACGTTCAATTTTTGACGATACAGTCGGCCTCATCCCCATCTTTCACCGGATCCATTCTAGTGGACGTGGATTCTTGAAGAAATCCATAGCCCATGATCTGAATCGGGTCAACCAAACTGTAGTTCGAACCTGTACAAAGTGCAATGATCACAAACTTTTCTTCGTATGTGAATCCGAGCATGAACACAACTTCGACGATTCCGAGAAGCCCTCGGTCGGATGCCTCCTCCATCGAGCCATGATTGTGTGAATGAGGGTTATCACAGACGAACGGAGTATCAAGTAAACGGGGAATATTCGAATTCGTAAGGCCACTCCCCAACGTGTTTAATACCCTCGGCCCGACCCTCCTGCTCGAACGAGGCCGCGACCTCTTCGGGAGTCCGGTGTTCAATGTCCACGTCGCTTCGGGCGAGATCGACAGCGAGTTCCGTGAGCAGGATCGCCTGCTCACGGAGGTTCCGACTCTCGAGCTTATCAAGGGTATCTGCGTAAGTGTGACCCCATCCCCGTCCTTCGGTGTCACGGTAACCCGATACGAAGTAGCCCGGGACGCCCCAGCGAACAAGAGGCCACTGGTCGCCACGCCAGCCTTCTCCGTGAATGATCCTGACGGGGTGATCGAACCGACCAGCGACGCGCTCCACCGCGGATTCGAGTTCATCGAAGGTATGCGTGAAAAACTGGAGCGTCCGCCCGCCGACCACCCCATCACAATTGACGATCACCTTGATATCCTCCGTATCGGTCACGCTATCGTGATATTCGGATCCGCAGAGTCCACCTTCCTCGGCACCAAACGCGATGAACTCCACACGCGTCTCTAAGTCGCTTTCTCGCTCTGCCAAGGCATTCGCGATCTCGACAAGCATCGCGGTTCCCGCACCATTGTCCGCGGCTCCCTCGGAGATATCGTGTGCATCAACGTGACTCGTAATGAGCACGGCCATATCAGTTTCTGGGCCGATCTCAGCATGGACGTTCTGGCTCGTCCCATCGTAGATCTCGGCATTGACTAATAGTTCGATGTCTTCGCCTTGTGCAACTCGTGCCAACTGCGTCCCGACTTCCTTACTGACACCGAGTGCGGGAATGTCTCCAATTGGTGTACTTGGCCGACCGACACTTCCCGTCGGAGGAAGACAGCCCTCAACATGATTTTGGAAGATGAATCCGACGGCACCGTTCTCGACCGCATGGTAGTATTTCTCCGTCCGATGTGGAAATCGGTCGTAGTAGGGCGGTGCATTCGATGCGACCATAACGACCTTCCCCTTAATATTGGCGTCCGCAAAGTCCTCTTCAACCCCGTAGCCCAGGTCAACGAACTCCGCGATTACTGCTTCACTTGGGCTCCGGGGAAGGGTAATACAGTCGAACGATTCACCTGAGCCCTGATGGATAAGCGAACTCGTGCCACGAAGCCACCCTTGTAGGTCGAACGCCTCCAGATGGGCGTTTCGTGCACCGACTTCGGCGAGGTTCTCGCAAGTGCGTTCCGCACCCTCGCGTTCGCCGTCGCTGCCGGCCATTCGGTTCTCGATATCGACAAGTGTTTCGAGGTGATTCCAGCCAGTATCACTCCGAAATGTTTTTCTAATCCAGTCTGCCATATCAGACCATACCAACCACTTGGCTTTGTTCTTGTTATTACGTAACCTCTGGTTCGGTATTAATAATCTGTATGTCCTGTTTGACAAATCATATCAGTGATCATCATATGGACGAATTTATGCCGCTTCCGGATTACGAGACCTTGGCCGATGGCGTCGATATCGTTGAGAATGTCAGCGGTGGATACGCTCAAGGGACAGGTCGGCTTACTCCTTCAAGGCGAGGACATGTAGAGCCACTTCATCGAGATTCCAGCGGGCCTCTACACGGACGAACACACACGAGACGGAGTCAATCATCATGATCCTGCGCGGCGAATGGGTGCTCTGTGATCGTGGTGAGCGCAGGCACATGACCGCCAGTGACATGTTCTGGTTCAACCCTGGCGTCCCAACCGGGACGAGGTACCGTTCGAAGGCGGCGCGTTCACCTTCATCTCAAGGGCCAGCGAACAGATCAGTCGCCGAACGATTTCTGAATCGCTGTAGCAACATGAGTTTCACTCGGCCAACCGCGTCGAAATCACGTATCTGATAGACGAGTTGGCGGATGCGCGCAGCTTCACCGGTACAGAACACCGTTTCGAGACACCACTCGCCTTGATGGACATGGGACGTCGTATTGATCACGTCCTGGTAGGCGTGTTGGATCGTGTGGAGTTCTTCGATGACGTCGTGATGTTCATAGTCGAAAATGACGGCGGCGACGATATCGCCTTGTGCTTCTTCGAGGCAAGCGTGCCCTTCGATATACTCTTGCATAGCCTCTCGAACCGCACGGGATCGTGAGCCAGCCCTTCGGCTTGCCATGTTTCGTCGAACTCATCAAGAACGTCGTCAGGTATGCTGAGACTCGTTCGCATTGTATAGAGGTTACGGGGTTTTGGTCATAAATCCGGCTTCCGGTTGTTGAGTATTGTCAGTCGAAGTGGGTGTATTGGTAACGTCACCGATTCCATCCGAACAGTTGATAGTCGTGATCCGGAACATACTGCCGGAAGAGTAGGCTGTTCGTGAGAACGGAGACACTGGAGATCGCCATCGCACCGGCCGCTAGCATCGGCTGGAGTAATCCAAGTGATGCTAGAGGAATCATTGCGGTATTGTAGCCGAGCGCCCACACGAGATTCTGTTTGATCTTCGAGATCGTCGCATCGGAAATACGGATGGCTTTCACGACATCTACAGGATCGTCGCGCATCAGAGTCACATCGGCGGCCTCGATAGCAACATCTGTGCCCGATCCAATGGCGGTACCAACGTACGCCGCAGCGAGTGCAGGTGCGTCGTTGACCCCATCACCGACCATCATCGCGTGCCGTCCATCTGACTGGATTGCATCGACTGCATTAGACTTGTCCTCCGGGAGAACCTCTGCACGAACGTTCTCTCGACTGATGCCGACCTCGTTGGCGACCGCATGCGCGGTTCGCTCGTTGTCACCCGTGATCATCATAACCTCAACGCCCCGATCTTGAAGCGCGGATACCGCTTTCTTAGCACTATTTTTGATCGTGTCCGCGTTCGCGATAACACCGATCAGTCGGCCATTGAGTGCGACGAGCATCGCCGTCTTTCCTTCTTCTTCGAGGCGCTCCATCGTCCCTTCGGCCGGTTCGGGATCGATATCTGAATCACGCATGAGCTTTCGATTTCCAATCAAGACCTCTCCCTCATCGAGGGTCGCCCGGATTCCGTGACCCGGAACATTCTCGAACGACACGGGCGAGTCGACATTGATATCCCGTTCCTTGGCGGCTTCGACGATCGCTTTGGCAAGTGGGTGTTCACTTCCGCTCTCGGCACTGGCAGCGATCCGAAGGACGAAGGCGTCGTCTCGATCGGGAGATGCGTCCAACTCTTGCTGTGTGAACGTCCCACCATCAGTAACCGTCGACTCATCAAGCACGACGACATCTGTGAGGCGCATTTCCCCTTTCGTAAGCGTACCAGTCTTGTCGAAAACGACGCTGTCTGTGTCCTTGACGCGCTCAAGGATGTCGCCACCCTTGAACAGGACGCCATTCTGTGCACCAATAGCCGTACCCACCATCGTCGCGGCGGGAGTAGCGAGGCCAAGGGCGCAAGGGCAGGCAATGAGCACTGCGCTGGCGAAGACAATGACTCCAAATTCGAACGTCGAGACAGTGCCGCCGGCGACTTGTGGTCCCCCCGCCACGGGATCCCAGAGGGGAAGACCGTTCACGAACCCGGCGAGTGTCTCCGGAAAGAGATACCAGACAGTGCCCCAGAACAACGCGTTGATGATAACGGCGGGAACGAAGTATGCACTAATACGGTCGGCAACGTTTTGGATTTCAGGTTGACGACTCTGTGCCTCCTTGACCGTCTGGACGATCTGTTGGAGAGCGGTTTCGTCGCCGACCTTTGTAGCTTCGATGATGAGCACACCATTCTCGTTGATCGTCGAGCCCACCACCTCGTCACCTTCGATCTTCTCGACGGGCACTGATTCACCTGTAACCATCGACTCGTCAACCGCGCTCTCACCGTCCACGACAATACCGTCAGTTGGGATTTTCTCTCCTGGTCGCACCTTGAATCGATCCCCGACCGTGACTTCGTCGAGAGACACTTCCCGTTCTTCGTTGTCTTCAACAACCATCGCGGTGTCGGCTTCCATCTCGAGGAGCGCCTGGAGTGCCTCACTCGCACGGCCTTTCGATCGGGCCTCGAGGTAGTTGCCCAACGTGATGAACACGAGGATGAGCGCTGCCGTGTCGAAGTAGAGGCTTCCGCTGATTAGCCCAAGAAGGACAGCGACGCTGTAGAGATAGGCGGTAGACGATCCGAGTGCGATAAGGACGTCCATGTTTGCGGTTCGATTCTTGACGATGGCTTTGTACGCGTTCCGGTAGAAAACCCAGCCGAGAACCGCCTGAACGGGGGTGGTAAGGAGGAACTCAACCCATCCAAACTCAACACCGAAAACGGACTCCGGAAGGAGGTCGGGGGAGACAAGGAGGCGGATTGCCATGAATCCAAGCAGCGGCAACGAGAGCGCCGTACCGAACAGGGTGAGGTGGAGTTGGTGTCGAATCTCGGCTTGGCGTGCTGCATCTCGTCGCTCTCGTTCCGATACACCGTCATCATCGTCTCTGATGGGATTGTATCCGACGTCCTCGATGGTTTCGTACAACTGTGGGGTGCTCGTCTCCACAGGGTTGTATTCGACGGTCGCTTCGTCGGTCGCGAAATTGGCAGTAGCTGAGATTACACCGGGAACCGACCTGAGTGCCTTTTCGATACTCTCTGAACAGTTCGCACAGCTCATTCCAGTCACGCCGATGGAGATTGTCCGGCTGTTCGGGTCATAACCGGCATCTTTGATGGTGGAATAGATCTCTGATGCCGACGTTTGCTTGGGATTGTATTCGACGTGCCCCTCATCGGTAGCGAAGTTAACATTCGCCGTTTTAACACCTTCAATATCGTCGAGAGCCTTCGTCACCGCCTGTGAACAATTGGCGCAACTCATCCCACCGATGTCGAGTTGCATCTGTGTTGTAGAACCCATACTCTAGTCGACCTAAGATATGGTCTCCATATTAATGTGGATTGTCACTGTGAATCAAAGAAATACTATGGATCAGAGTTTCGAATGAAAGGGAGATTTTCACCGGCTTTTACCGTTGTTATGCCGCTTCGTCAAACCGATCATAGCGAGACTCAAAATTCCCCTGACAAGAAGTGCAACAGAAATGGTACACTGATCCATTGAGTTGTGTTGTTACTCCCTCACTTGTAACGTTGTTCCCACATTCGTCACAGTCGAGCGCGAACCGCGTTCCATTCATCTGTGGTGCCCATGTTACTTTAACCAGTAAGTCGACATCAAACTCCTGTATCACTGTTGTATCCACAACGCTTGCTAGAAAACCCCGGATATCTGCGTTTTTGACATGGGCTTGAAACACAACACGTGAGTCTGCTGTCATAAACAGGTGCTCAACGACATCTGTGGCTTCGAGATCGGCAGAAACCGACTCAACTGCAGTGGACTCAATACTGAGATCAACCAACACGGGAATTCCTTCTTCGAGTTTATGTCGATCGACGTCAACAGTGAATTGACGAATGATACCTTCTTCTTCAAGACGGTCAATCCGATCTGAGACGGTTGGTGCGGAAAGATTAACCATCTCCGCGATGCTACTGTACGGACGGCGAGCATCCTCAATTAGCACTCTGAGTATCTCCATATCCACTTCGTCAAGTTTACGCATAGCACAAGCTGGTACATATCCTGAATACAAATACCTAGGTGAGAGTGTGGTTAATATTCTAAATCTACGCGCAGGTTTAGTAGCGATATCGAAAGAGTAATTGGCTAAAGTTAGGCCTGTGTAGTGAGTATTATGGCAACCACCATTACCGTCGAAGGTATGAGTTGTGGCAGCTGTGAACAAACTGTTGAAGATGCACTTCTCAATGTCGAAGGCGTAACTACTGTTAACGTTGATCGATCGACTGAGAGCGCAACAGTCGAAGGAAATACGAACGCAGATTCCTTAGTTACCGTTGTTGAAGATGCAGGTTACTCTGCATCAGCTTAGATTACACTCTGCGTCGCATTGACTGTCATTTATTTCCACCATCTTTAACAGGAGTTCGTTATCATCAGAGATGACTAAGCAAGAGCCTCCGTTTGAATGACTAAGCGGCTAATTTGAGATACGGTTTGATTTCAAAGATGATAGTATCATACCACCTCTAATATGAGATAATGATTCTGAAACGGACACTAATCGGTCAAGTTCAAGGTGTTTTTGAGAACCCGCGATCGGCGATTCCCCAGCAACTACGAGTGTCGACATAAGGATTATTGCTCCGCCGCCGAGAGCCAGAACGAAAATAAGGGTTGTCAAATCCGAAAGAATCCGGCTACCAAGTTGAAACGGAATGATAGCGAGTCTACTCACCATGTCCATTACTCTTAGAACCGTCGCACGGCCAAGTTAGGCAATTCGATCATTGAGGTAATGATTGGTAAATGAGTGAGTCGCATTGGCGATACCGTGCGTAAAAAACAAGGTTAGAAGGGGAATTAAAAGAACAAAGTACATTCCGACGAGCGCGACTTCGACAATAAACGGCACCCCAAAAAACCACTGTTTCAGCCCAATATACTCCTTGGTCGTTCCGGTATAGTAGCTGAGTGTAGCTCCAAGAAAGCGATGGGCATCATAGAACCATCCTACAAGCTCTTCTAAGCGTGCTCACACTTTCGCACCACCAAATTATTACGATATTAGTGAAACGTAATAACGGAATCTAATTATAAGTATCTAATTAATACCTTTCCTATGAGTGTTCTCTCTTGGAGTCGTTCGTGGGATTCGGCGCGAAGAGGCATCCTGAAATACTATCTCTATAAAGCGACTAAAGCAGTCGAATTCTATCGGCCAATCATGTACCTTTTCTTCCTTGCACAAGAGCTCAGCTTCACGCAAATCGCGATTCTGGAGGCGCTTTACAACCTGACAACCCTGTTCGGAGAAATTCCGACTGGGTATATCGGTGACCGCGTCGGGCGTCGGATGAGCCTGCTTATCGGAACCGTCCTGATCTCCGTGACGCTCCTCGGCATCGGTCTCGCCGGGTCGTTTCTCACGTTAGCGGTTCTCTACGTTCTTTGGTCCACGGGATACAATTTCCGGTCGGGGAGTGAAGATGCGTGGCTCTACGATACGCTCACCGACGATCTCTCCGAAAACGAGTTCGCCCACGTTCGCGGACGTGGTGAATCTGCCGCGCTCGCAGTCGGTGCTGGTGCAGCCATCGTTGGGGGCTATCTCGGTAGTATCGACCTCTCGTACCCGTGGTTCGTGGCGGCTGCCGTCACCGGCCTCGGTGCCGTGGTACTCCTTACGATGGATGAGCCAGAGACGTACAAGGAAACCAATACTGACGACTTGAGTATGCGTCGAACTGTTGGAATCGTCAAAGACGCTCTCTCACGGCGGAATCTCCGATCGTTCATCCTCTACTACTACGTCCTGTACGCTGCCGTCACGTACCTCATCTTCGTATTCCTCCAGCCAATCTTCCAGACCATCGTCGTGGATCTCGGTGTGTCGCAGTCACAAGTCGAATCGCTGCTGGGGTGGTTCTACGCCGGGTACAGCCTCTTCGGGGCCATACTTAGCTATTACACCGGTGCAATCAAGGAGCATATCGGTGTTCGAATGTGGTTCCTCGTTCTGCCATTCATCGTGGGAGCGGCGCTGGTCGGGATGTACTTCGTTCCTCTCCTCGCGCTCCCGACGTTCTTGGTTGCCCGAGGCCTGTCCGATGTGACGCGGTCGTTTGCCGGTCAGTACGTCAACGACCAGATTGACACCCTTGGTCGAGCGACCGTGCTAAGTGCGATGGCGATGGTCAGCGGTTTGGCCGTTGTTCCGTTTCAACTCGGGAGTGGCGTTATCTCCGACTCAGTCTCTCCCTTGTTCGCGCTGGCTGTTGCCGGCGTGATCCTCGTTGGTGGGTCGGGAGCAATCCTACTGTGGGAGGTGCCAGTTGCAGAGGGTGTCTCAAGCTCGGCGAGCGAAAGTACGTAGGATCCGTCTTCAGTGAATGAGAATGACTTCCAGCATCGTTGCAAAGCCGATCGACATGTCGTGATATGCTGCATCTCATAGCATGCCAGAAGTGGATAGATTTATCAGTTCACCGTATGAGTGTGTTCGTC
The DNA here is from genome assembly GCF_020700235.1 of Haladaptatus pallidirubidus. Classification (GTDB taxonomy): domain Archaea; phylum Halobacteriota; class Halobacteria; order Halobacteriales; family Haladaptataceae; genus Haladaptatus; species Haladaptatus pallidirubidus. The sequence continues at coordinate 256,974 of NZ_CP085304.1, forward strand.
ATGGCTGCTCTCGTCGCCGATGGATTCCGAGCGGTGGAGCCAGTAGAGGAACAAGAAAAACACGGTTGCCAGCACGTTCAACACCATCTTGTAGTTCATCTCGATTTTCACCTCTGCGATCTGCACGCTCGAGGCGGGGGGGATGCCCCCGACACCGAGGAAAAGGAAGTGGATGACGAATCCCGTAAGGACTGCGGAGACGAAGATCATCCCCGAGAGGATGGCCGCGAATTTCGTCTCGTAGTACTCCCGATAGGCCTCCATGATCGGTGGGACGATGAGGTCGGCGTAAATGTAGCTCAGCACCGACCCGAATGGGAGGCCGTTTGAGAAGAGGACTGCAGCGAATGGGACGTTGCCGACCGAGCAGACGAACGTCGCGACACCGATAACGGCACCGAGGACGGCGGTCCAGAAAACATAGACGGGTAGACCGAACGTCGCGCCCGAGAACACCGATGTCCACACCTGTTCGGGGATGAAGCCAGCGATGAGGCCAGCGAAGATGAATCCGATGGCGATCTCGTCCCAGAGCATGCCCCATTCTTTCCACTGTTTGTCGGCGAGCGCCTTCCAGCCAGAGAGCGACGTCGCTTGTTCTCGGATGGTCGTGTTGGCTTCTTCGGGGTCGAAGCTCTCCTTGCAGGACTGCGAACAGAAGTAGTACGTCTGGCCGTCGTGTTCGGTGGTATAATCAGCTTCATCAGGGTTTACTTCCATCCCACAAACTGGGTCTTGAACAGTTGGAGCACCTTCATCGAGGCGTTCTGACGGGCCTGTTCGACGACTTCGTCGGGGACGACGTAGACGAACCGAGTACCATCAGGCCGATGAGCACGAAGCCGCCGGTGATGTCCGCGAGCAGGAACTGCCAGCCGAGTAGAATCCAGATGACCGCGCCGATTTCGATGACGAGGTTCGTACTCGCAAACATGAACGCACCGATGGTCGCCGCCGCCGACCCTCCCTTCTTGAAGAGGTTCCACATTTCCGCGCAACTCGACAGTCTGGCCGAAGTCATCCACGCCGAATCGCCATCGAACTGAAATTGCGACTCAACGTTCTCGTAGAAACGTTCGTGCAAACAATATGGATGACATGTTATGATTAGACATCCGTATACAATAGTAGTTTGATTTATTGTCACCTCTGATGTAGTCATGAAGGGGGAGTACTATGTTCGAGACACCACGACAAACAAAACAGACAAGTTTCGGCACTCTTGCCGGTGTCCAAACTACCATGTCATTAGATACCATGTAGTACAGTGTTGGGTCTTGCATAAAGGAGATCATTACCCGACAAATGTGGGGTGTTCGTGGCGCCATCCACCGTCCCCCCCCACAATTACTAAGAGAGCAGTGATAACGTTCTACGTCGATCGGCAGGTATCCACGTCGACATTCAATCACCGTTTTCATCACGGGGGTGCCATAAGACGATTCCACGAGAATAGCCAGACTCGTAAACACCCACAAAATAACCGAGTGCTTTCGAATGTCACGGACTGCACACAGATTGATCCGGGGGTTCCGGGGGTTGGTCACTTCCGCTTAGAAAACTATGGAGCAGTACACCACACACCACCGCTTCCCGTGTAATCTGTCGGTGGAAATCCCCTAGCGTCCGATAACAGCCATTCACATATCTATAAACCATATGACGATACATCAAACACACAAACTTTCGAGTCGAGATTATCGACGATCAACGGAGGCTTGCTAGTAGATCATACTAACCTGATCATGTGGTTGTTCGTGACGCTGGAAGATGAGACTACATAGCCAAGAGCAACTCAAATGCACGATTTTGGCTGATTAGCCCGCAGCACCACCCGGTTCACTTTTCGTAAGTGGAAACGTTATCGAAGAGGAGGAATTTCGTACTGATTTCTCATTTGAGGAGTTCGGATCGGTGATCGAACTTGGATCCCTATCTTTCTTCAAGGAGAGAATCCCGCCGTTTACGGCGGGAGTGAATCCGGCAATCCCTCCACAGTCCACCGTCGATGGCAAGGCTGGATATTCAACGCTGTCGCAATCCCCACCATTAAGTAACTACTCTGAAATAGGCTATGTATGGCGATTGAGGTCACGCGCACCTACGTTGGCTCCATCCAGAACCACCAACAGGTCTGCGACGGCCTCGACTCGCTCGGAGACTCTGCCTCGAAAATCTGGAACGTCGCACGCTGGACAGCCGACCGTGTATGGGATGAAATTGGTAAAATCCCAGACGAAGGCCCGCTTAAATCGTACATGAAGAACCAGTCGTGCTGGAAAGACTTGAACGCACAATCCAGTCAGAAAGTCATCGAAGAACTTTCCGACGCTTTCCAGTCATGGTTCGACCTGCGACACAAAGACGACAAGGCAAATCCGCCCGGCTACCGCAAACACGGCGACACCCGACCACGAAGCACGGTCACGTTCAAAGCAGACGGGTTCAAGCACGATCCCGAGAACAACCGCGTCCGGCTCTCGAAAGGCTCGAACCTCAAGGAGTCTTGGTCGGACTTCATCCTCTGTGAGTACCAGAGCCGCCCAGACGTCGACCTCACCGAGGTCAACAAGGTGCAGAACGTTCGCGTCGTCTGGAACGGCGACGAGTGGAAACTGCACTTCGTCTGCAAAGTCAGCCTCGAAACCAACGACTCAGCAGGTGACGAAGTTGCGGGAATCGACTTTGGAATCAAGAACATCGCCACGGTCGCCTTCCCCAACGAATACGTTCTGTACCCCGGCAACTCACTCAAGCAAGACAAGCACTACTTCACGCGAGCAGAGTACGATACCGAGGGTGAGAACGGCCCATCGGAGAAGGCGAAGTGGGCACGTCGAAAACTCGTTAACCGCGAGACGCACTTCTACCATACTCTTGCAGACGCCATCATCACTGAGTGTGTCGAACGCGATGTTGGCACGCTCGCGGTGAGTTGGCCCGAGGACGTTCGAGAGTCAGACTGGGGCAAGACCGGCAACAAGAAGTTGCATACGTGGGCGTTCGACCGCATCTACCAGTACCTCGCATACAAAGGCGAGATACGTGGCGTTGAGGTACTGAAAGAAAACGAGTGGGACACATCGAAGACATGTTCGACGTGTGGTGACGGCACGAAGTCGAACCGGGTCGAACGTGGCTTGTACGTCTGCTCGTCGTGTGGGTTAGTCGGGAACGCGGATTGCAACGGAGCGGAGAATATGCGGCAGAAGATAACTCCGAGTCCTCACGGAGAGGATAGGAGTAACGGCTGTGTGGCACAGCCATCGGTACACCTGTTCGACCGCGAGAGCGGGACGTTTCGGACGAGAGAGCAGGTCGTGTCGTAGACCGGCAAATATCCCAACTGCAGGACGGGAAGCCCCGGCGTTTACGACGGGGAGGATGTCACTGAGAAACGCCAACTCCCACACAGCACGCTCTTCTCGGTTGATCGGTTGTTTGCTGGTCTTACTGATAGACAGCTCGCCGCTCTCCGACTGGCTTTGGACAACAGCTACTACACTCAACCGCGAGGCGCATCGACAAAGGAGCTGGCCGAACAGACAAACATCGCTCGGGCAACATTCGAGGAACACCTCCGAAAAGCCGAAAACAAACTCCTCACGAATGTTGAACCGTTCATTCGGCTTCTCACCGAGTCACAAGCATCCAATGTGCTGGGGACCCGTCAACCATCAGTATCGTCGGAGACCGTAGAAATAGACTGACTCAATCACTAATCCAGTAGCATCATTCCATAGGAAAAGTGTCTGTCCTGCCACCCGGAACGGTGACAATCGGGATTGGGGGCTCGACGATCCAGATGGGAGATCGACCGAAGAGGTGCGTGAAATCCGGGATGAGTTCTGTATATAGAGGGAGAAGCGGAACTACGAATGGATATGCCCAAGGTGTCATAATTGCTATTTCCCTATCGAAATAACAGTTGTAGATACACTTAAGTGGCATTCTACAATTACTATGTATCGATTTCAAAGGGAAATTCATTCAAACTTTCCTCGTTCGATGTTGGAGGTAGATACTGTTTCCATTCTCGAGTATTGGGGTCGCCATAATCACCGATGTCAGGATGAGGAGCGATATCATCATAGTCCTTTAACCGATCTCTGATTAGCGAGCGAGCGTGCTGGCCTTTCATCGTATCTCCACTAATGTCGTCGAGTGTTCCACGTGGTTGAATTGTTATTTCTAGCCCATATCGCGTATACCTACTCTTTCGTTCCGTATAGAACGGAGCGCGTCCAACGATGAACATTGGTTCTCCAGAGAAGCAGAATTCCCATTCAGAATCATTTGGGTTCGCAGGAATGTCGCTCGGCCATGGTTCTGGATCCTGTGCATTTAGGAATTCGAGAACTCCCCAAAATTGACTACGGTATTCCTGTTCGCTTTGGTCCCCTGGCGGAGGCTTGAAAAATATCACCAAGGTCGTTCGTTTAGCTATCGACTGATATCGTTCAAGATATTGTCGCAATCCCTCTCTCACTTTAAAAAGTGCATCACGATCACGAACATCCCCAGCGAAGAGGTAACGAGCCGAATCGTTACGTTCAGCGTTTACTGCAAAATGACATGGATAATGAGTATCCCGCATCGTCTTCCTGAACTCAATATATCTTTTTTTCTTCCACGCGATTAGCTCCCCTGTGTCTATCGCATCTTGCAATTCAGATTGGTCAAACAGTTTCCATTCATTATTCATAACTATAATCTCATTTACATATTGCTTAATCCTCTAAATGCTGTCCTGTGAGGAGTTCGCTCTTCTCATACTCCTCGCGCGTCTTGGTTCCGCTAATCTCTGCAACCTCCTCGGGAACCGAAACGACCGAGTACCCGACGTCCCGTCCAATAGCGACGGTATCGACATCCGGAATAATCATCGTCTCAACGTTTGGATGCTCCCCATAGACGTTCTCGATCAGCTTTCGGCGCTCCTGTGCGGTGAATGGATTATCCTCACTGAGTTCGGTGTCGCGGATGGCGATAATGACGTTCTTCCCGTTGTCAGCGGCTGAATCGATGATCGTTCGGTGGCCCTTGTGGAGTGGTTGCCAGCGACCGATGAAGATGTGGCTTGGATTGAACTTGAGGTCCAGTTCTGTGTTAATCTTCTCGATGCTCTTCTCCTCTGAGTCCGTCGCCGTCCGAACTTCGAGTTCGATCTCCTCTAGTTCTGGTACCTCAAACGGCGCGTCAATACCGGTAAATCCCTTGATTTCACCCTTACGAGCCTGCTCGTACATTCCCTTTATATCACGTTCCTCGCACACTTCAACGGGTGCGTTGACATAGATGAATGAGACATCCTCAACCTTCTCCGCGATCAGTTCTCGCTGGGAACGATAAGGCGTGATGAACGACGCGACGACATCAAACTCCTGTTCGTTCAACGCTTGTGCAACTCCAGCAGCCCGTCTGAGGTTCTCGCTCCGATCCTCCTTCGAAAATCCGAGATCGGTATTGAGGGTGTTTCGAAGATAATCTCCGTCCAAGTGAACCGTGTTCGGGCCGATTAACCCCTCGGCGAGCGTTGTCTTTCCGGAACATGGCAGTCCGAAGAGCCAGATAGTTTTTCCCGACATTAATTGATTCCCCCTATGAGACAGGCGAACTCGCCTGCTTCTTTCCAAATATTGTCGCCGGTGGTAGTTTTGGCATTGTACGCCTCGACCAGTTTCGACTCTGTGTTCGGTGTGTCGTTGGACATGAGTATCACCTTGCCTGTCACAATTGTGGAGGTCATTGTTGTCGATCTCCGCGGTCATCGTCTTGACATTGACAACCGACGCGAGTCGCCCCGCCACTGTCACCGTCCTTTGCTGCCTCGCTCAGATCCATTCCGACTCCTCCGTGTATTCCAGTTTCTCGACCACTTCGGTATACGTCTTGTCGGCTCGATTGAGTGCGCTTTTGACGAGATCCTCCCTGTCACGCCAGCGAGCGTGTCTCGGGTCCTTCGTCGTCATCACCTTATTAGGGTTTTTGACGTTCTCGGTAAGCAGTGCCGACTCGCCGAGATCGGCAAACTCGATGATTTCCTTGATAGTGGAGCTGGTGTCGGTGAGAACATCCTCGAACCGGACTCGGAGGACGTCATCGAACGCGACGCGGCCATCAAGGATATGGCGGTGGGCTTGGACCCACTGCATCAGGCAGACATCGATGAGTTTTCCCTCGCTAACCCAGCCCGGCGGGAGATCATAGCACCACAGCGAGCCACTGTATCCTTCAAGATCGAGATCGCCTACGTTGTATGTCTGGAACCCCCTGTTCAGCCGCCACCCGTCGTAGAGTCCGTTGATTGACGCTGCTGGGTTCCGTGTGAGGTGAACGACTTTGACATCGGTCTCGGGAAATAGCTGCTCGCGGATCCATGGGAGTCGGTAAGCGTCGCCACTCGCTTTCAGGACGAGCGTCCGTTTGAAGTCATCTACTGTGAGACTGCGCTTGTGACTATGCGAGGAGACAAACGGTCGATCTTCGATCGTTTCAGTTTCGAACGGACTGTTTGCGTCTTGCTCTGAATATTCATCGTATTGCAACGGCGGGATTCCGAACTCCTTGAGTATCTCATCGAGCGACACTCCCTCGAGTAACTTTTCGCGTATCCTCTTGTATGGGAGCTCTCGATTGGGGAACTGTAACGGAAGCCGGACGAGCGTGTTATCTACCCGATGAGTTCGGCCGCCGGATCGTTCGGCTACACCGACCTCGGCGAGGAGATCCGTCAGGAGCTTTTCCCTATCGAACGACTCGAAGTCGGCCGGAATGACGTCGGATTCGAACGCCGGGTAGCAGATCCCGTTCAGAGTGAGCCATCGGTCGTGCTCACCATCGAGACTACACGTTTCTTCGTGGTGTCGAAGAATATCGAAAAGGAGACTACTGCCACCTCTCGGAGCCGTCGCGATAAGCAGCACGCTGTCAAAGTCGTTAACTTGATACTTCGACAGAATCGATTGCTTCTCCTCCGTGATAACCTCGTTTTTTATATGTTCGTAGTTTCGTTTAGCCTGATTTCGAAGATCGTCCGGCGCTTCTTCCAAACTCACTACCCCCCACCCCCCCACCTGTTCACCGAATCAACCCATGGTCGGAACCGACAGTTCGGTTTCATTGATTGTGGTGGAGCTGGCATAAGTTGGTTGTTCGTCGACCTTGACCTCCTCCACGGCCTAAATATCGTGGAATCCGGAAACCGGATTTCGGCTACTTCATCCCTCGAGGTTTTGACCCGCATCCGGGGAAAATCGACGATATACCGGGGGGAAACTTTCGTTTCCTCCCTTGTCGGACTGTGATCCGGCCAATGAGGCCCCGTCGGGAACCGTGTTATCGCCGTACGACAAATAGACCGCGTTCGTCGCCACTTTTTTTCTATTTGGGGATGAATTCTCACCGATTTCATAGTGCCTGAGTTACAGCGAGCCACACCAAAATGATTCTGGCAGAAAGCGAGGCTAGTTGTTGCTTGACCTCCGTCTGAAGACGGAAATATGCGCTTGAAATCCAAACTACCCTGACAGCGACTGCAGCCACCCTATAGTGGGTCGCTCATTAATCTATGCGTTGAACACACCAGTCTCAACTATTAGCGTCGCTGCAAGTTGAGACTATACCGGCTATAGAGACCCCAAATTGCACGATTTTAGCCAATCCACCCTTCTGCAAGCGCTTCAAACTGAACCTCGGAAGCCGTTTTTAAATATTCAATACAGAGGATCAATCTCGCATGCTCATCTCAAATTTACTTGTGACTGACATCGACACCACGTTCGGTAAGTGCGACTAGCACGTCCGGCAGATCACACCCATCGACAATATCGAAGACTGTAAGCCCGGGATGATACGGGATCTCCCGACTGGTTACCAGATCGTAGAAACTCATCTCCAAGTCACGAAGCGTCACATGGTCTACGTTCTGAGCGACTCCAGCGGCATAGAGTGCATGATACGCGCCAATTCCTTCCCCGACGAACGACACGTCCTCAGAGTTGGTCTCGGATCGCAGAAATTCCACAGCACGAAGCGTGTCGAACACACGCATGGCGAGCAGTGAGTCCCCGAGGAGCAGTGCATCGTTTGCAAGCTTGCACTCGGTGCCATAGAAACCACCGTAGTCGTCCGCCCAGTTCGGAACAGGGATAATACGATGTCGGACTGCACCGACATCGCGTGGGTCGAAAACGAAGACCGTCCCGTGCTTGCTGGCGAGCGCAGTGACATCCTCGGTTCGTTCGGGGAGTGTACTCGTGCCCTGATCATACAGCACGACGGTGGGAGACTCACTGTCAGCTGACGGGTCTGTGACCAGGACACCCGTTACGACGATATCCGGCTCATGTTCGGTTTTGAACCAAACGTACTCGACATCTAGATCGTTCTTTATGGTTCGCTTGACGAAGCGCGGCTGGAGGTCACAATCCGATCGACGAAGATCGAACCGGTTGACGAGCTCCTGTCGGAGTTGATCAACGTCCTCACCGTCACCATCAACATCTGTTCCAGCCGTAGGGTAAGCGTCTGCGATGTCCGCTCTGATCAGGTCGTCAATCGTTCGCTCGTCGGGGTACGCGCTTCGGACGCTCCCGTCGGGGGTACACCGGATTTCAGGCTGGTCGAGAACCGGGATATCAGCCTGTGGCTCGTATGTGTCGTCGCTGAGGTGGTTACATAGAAACTCGAACACGCCGTCACGGAGGTCGTAGACGGCACAGTGTGTCGTTTGACCGACGACGAGGTCAACTCGGTCTTCGGCGTCGTAGAACCCGTAGATGTCTTGGACGCGATTCACAGTCTCATAAACCCCCTCAATTGGGAAGTACCGATCCGAGGCCGCCGCGCCGACGCAGACAGGTCGGGGCGCCAATGCTGCAAGGTAGTCGTCGTAGTCGATGCCGTGGGCAACGCTCCCAGTGATCGCCTGTTCGGCATGCGTCCTATTTCCCGTTTTGAACTGTTCGTATCGTTCCGATACCGCGCAGCACGGCGCGGCGACGTCGATGCGATCGTCGACGAGTCCAAGGTAGAGTGTTTGCGTACCGCCGCCGGAAGTTCCGGTCACACCTAGTCGACCGTCGTCAACGTCGGAGCGTTGTTCCAAGACGTCAAGCGCACGCTGCGCATCGGCGATCATGTATCTCGCCAAATTCCAACCAGCTATGGAGCACTTCTGTCCTGCGTAAATGTGTGGGAATGTACCGCCCCCACCGCTTACGATTGCCTCGCCGGAGTCTGGATCGCGGTACTGAGTCCGTTCACCTTGGCACAGCGGATCGAGGATAAGAACGACGAAGCCGTTCAGTGCCAGTTCAGCGCACGCTTGTTGATTGAGTGGGTCGGATTTTGGGGATTCTAAGTGGCCACAGAGAAAGAGGATTCCCGGATGGGGGCCATCATCGTCGGGCACGTAACAGTTCGCTGTGACGTGGAAGTTCGGTCGGCTCTCGAATACGAGGTGCTCAATCGAGAACCCCTCTCGTTCGATATGACCAATAGTGTCAGCGGACCGGTCTGTAGATCGGGCGGGTAGTCCACCGATGGCTGATAAGAACGTCTCTCGTATGCGTTCACGTCGCGCTTCGGCTTCCGTACGTGTATTAATCGATTTCTTCTCGGCGTGAGCCGTTGAAGCGTAATCGGCTGCGCGATCCAAGAGGTACCGCGATAGCTGGTCTTCGGTGTCGAAATAGCCGTTCACACCATCCTGAAAGCTGTCCACTATCTTGGATGGGATCAATCAACTTGATAAATATTCTGCTGTCTACCGGATCCACGCTATGCTTTTCTTTTGTGAGATTCTCCCTCGCTAGAGCGTCGTTTTGACCGGTGTACCTGTATACTGCAATGAACACGAGAAATCACCGTATACATTGAGAGCAGCGGTCTCAACTTCTGCCAGGGATGATGTGATGAGATAGGCGGTCAACCCAGAAGAGTTGGTTGAGCGATCCGAGGTCGGTGGCGATCGAGGGGAGGACGGTCGCGACGATGGTCGTTCCCTCGCCGCTCGTTGGATCGGTTGCCGAAGGCGTTGGGCGAGCGGCTGCAAGCTCCGTTATTTTGACGCGTAAAGTCCCGCAGAACGAAGAATCATAATGCAATATATGGTACGCTCAAAGACGCTGAAGTGTCCCGTAGATTCTCACTCATCAGTATTATTGACGACCAAGACAGGGACCTGATCTGCCCGTAGAAGCGCCTCTGTCGTACTTCCAAGCAGTATCGTCTTGAAAGCCGACCGTCCTTTGGCACCCATAACCACGAGATCGATCCTCCGATCCTCTACGTAAGTGAGAAGCTCTTCATGCGGAACACCTTCTCGAATTGATGTGACAACGGAGACATCCGGCTCACCCTCCGTTTCGATGGCCGTTAGTGCTTCTTCTCCTTCCTCTTGAAGATTTTTTCGTACGATGTCAGGATCGACGATTGCATTATCGTACCCTGTTCTGGTTTCAATAACGTAGATTGCGTGGAGTTCGGCTCCGTACTGCCGAGCCAAGTCGAGAGCCTGATGTGTAGCCCGTTGCGCATTATCACTCTCATCCGTTGCGACGAGGATCCGATTGTACATTGTATCCCAATACGTGACGGGGGAGCAAAGAACCGGGGGCTAACACACGATATTCAGGAGTGGTTCTTCCTGTTACAATCGCCCTCGTACCAGAAGCTTCACCGATAAGTATCGTGTAGCTGTTCGTATCTCCTCGAACACGGACTCAGTATCCAGATATGGCCACTCACAGTCGTCTCTCTAAGTGAGAAAGACGCTGCCGGTGTTGGTCATAAATACCGAGTACTGCCGGTGATCATCATGCTTAGCGTTCTCCTTACGGCGGTAGATCAGCGTCGTCGAGTGCCATTCATTGTCCCTGAGGTGGAGTTTCCGGTCGGTTTCGTACCGATTCTGTCCGCGTTGGAGGAGTCGCTTCGCCTAGGCTTTCTCGCTGGTCTGCATCCGCTTTGCGCACACGGGCGCCGCAACTGTTGGACAGACGGTTGGTGATGCATTAGTTCGATCGAAGACCGGGTGTACCGTCGTCGGCGTTGAGCGTGATGGTGACGTCATTACTGACATCGGCCTGGAGTCCAGTATCGAATCGGAAGACGAACTCATTATCGCAGGCACGGATGAAGACATCTATCACTTCAATGAACTAATGGGCTAATCCCTATCTGACTGGTAGGAACTCTACTGCGAAATCGATAGGTAAGAGAGCGCGTTTCCTCGAACCCCTGCATCTATGGTCGCGCTATCAGTACAGATGAATCGACAGACTGCGTCACACGATCAGTTGTACTTCCCAATAGGTGCTCTTTAATCCCCGACTGGCCGGTCGCCCCCATCACGATGAGGTCGATGTCGTGTCCATCGCTATACTCGACGGTTGCTTCATGTGGTAACCCTTCGAGGATTGTCCGTTCGTATGGGACGTCCGCGTCTTCGGCTCGTGACTCAGCGTCAGTAAGCGCATCATCAGCCATCTGCTCCAGAGATTTACTGAGTTCGTCCGCGATATGTCCGACACCAGAAGCGGACATCTCCGTTCCAACGTCGACCACATTCAGAAAGTGGATCGTCCCCCCGAACCGGTCTGCAATCATGACTCCCTGTTCTACCGCTTCCATACTTGCATCGCTCCCATCCGTCGGTACCAGTATTTCGTTGTACACGATACACCGTTGGACTTCGAGTGGCAAAAAAATTGATCGGACACGCTGCTAGATCCACACGCCATCAATCGTCTTCAACCGTCGCACCGTCCGCTTTGTCGATGGGGTCTTCGATATCGCCCGTGACCGACTCCAGCAGGTCAGTAATCGTTACCATCCCGACGACGTCCCCGTCCTCGATGGCCAGTGCGAGCTCTTGATTCTCGGCCTGGAATTGATCGATGGCATCACTCACGTCAACATCCGGAGAGAGTGTCATTGGCGGTGCTGCCAGTTCTTCGAAATTGATGTTGCCATCCCCGAATTCCTCGCGATGTCTGGCTAGCTGCGGGAAGTAGACGATTCCCCGGAAGTCAGTTAGGTCCGCGCCGACCAATGGATAGCGTGTATGTGGACTCTTCTCCATCCGCCGGAAGTTCTCTTTGGAGTCGACCGCCGTGGATAGCGGGACGATGTCGTCTTTGGGTATCAACACCTCACGGACGGGACGCTCGCCGATCTGCAGGGCGTTCATCACCTCTTCGTGGCGTTCGTCCGAGAGATCACCTTGCTCAAGAACGGATCCGAGCCGATTTCGGAGCTCGGCCCGCGATTCGATGACGTCCTCTTCGGTCTCGAGCCACGCGCCGGTCATCTCGATGCCGAACAGTCGAAGCGTCCACTTCGCGACCCAGTCACCGAGTTTGATGAGGGGAGTGATCGCATAATGGAACCAGTACAGTGGTCCCGCACCGTACCGGCAGACCATCCGCGACCGCTCGACGCCAAGGTACGTCGGGGTCTGCTCACCGTGGGTCAGGTGGACGAGGTTGATAATCAGGAACGCGATGAGCGCTCCAGCACCGATGCCCGCGAGTCTAGAACCCGCAAAAAGCGGTTCGAAGATGGCCGCCAGTGCGGGCTCGGCGACGATCCCCACTGCGATACTCGAGGCGGTGATGCCGACCTGGCAAGTCGTAAGGTACAGTTCCAAGTTCTGCGTCATCTCCCAAGCCCGCTCCAATGCGCCGTCATTCTCCCCGACGAACTCGTCCTCACTGAACTGCCGGGCCCGCGTCAGCGCGAATTCGATAGCGACGAAGAACCCATTCGTCAGAATGAGGAATACCCCTGCTACGAGCCGAATTCCGACCTCCAAGGAGTTCATCAGGCTAACCGTTAGATTTCGAGCCGTATATGAGTTCATGAGTGTCGCTAAGGGTAGCGGGCCAGCAATTGCCTCTACTAATTATCCCACAGCCTGATGTAGTGACTTTAACCTCAATGCGTACGGTTAACAGCAACTCGAATGGGAGCCTTTAGGGATTCTCCAGCAATATCGAGGGATAGATAGGTAATCATCACATGCGTGAACTCCGGAATCTAGACGACGTTCACCCCCGCAATCTTACGCGCCGCCAGCACCTCGTACTGGTCTACCTCATTGGTCTGGTCTCGATTGTCCTCCTTTTCACAGGACTCTACTATTGGGGAATGCGTTCACTCGAAGACCGTCCCCGGTCAATTTTTCAGGCGTTCAATACGGTCATCGAAACGATGACCACGACGGGGTACGGTGCGGATTCACCGTGGTTGACCCCAGCAATGAACGTGTTCGTGGCGACGATGCAAGTAACAGGGGTCGTCATCGGCTTCATCACGTTACGCGTCCTCGTCATCCCGCTCTTCGAGCGAACACCACTCAATCTCGACGATCGGCTTTCGATCAAGGACGAGCACGTCGTCGTCGCAGAGTATCAGCGCGACACCGAGGTCCTTCTTGACGAGCTCGAAGCACTCGACATCGACTACGTACTGCTCGAATCCGATGAAGCGGAAGCAAAACGTCTATCGGACGATGGCTATCAAGCGATCAATGGCGATCCTGAGGAACGGGCCGACCTCGACCGCGCCAGCATCGAGAAAGCATCACTGCTCATCACTGACGCCCGAGACAGGACTGCGAGCATCGTCCTGACGGCGCTCGAAGCAAACGAAGACCTACGCGTCATCAGCTTCACCGCCTCGACACGCCGCAAGGCTGCCCTCGCCGAAATCGGCGTCGACCGAAGTGTCGCGCCACACGCACTCATCGGGACACGACTCGCTGAGAAAGCAACGACACCGATCTCGGTGGATTCGGCGGTCGAAAGTAAGACAGTCGCTATCCGCGAGATTCTCATCCGGCGGGATAGTCCGCTCCATGGCGTCCGAGTGGGGGATTCACCCCTTGCGAACCATCCGAACCTCACGCTCGTTGCCGGGTGGTTCGACGGAGAATTGCGGCTGCCAGCGTCGCCCGACGATCGACTGACACCCAATACTGTGCTCGTGGTCGCCGGCCCGGAAAGCGCGATTGACGACGTATCGAGTGAGGTGGCGGGTATCCGGAGTCCACGGCTTTCGACACGCGCAGCGGTTGTCGTTGCCGGCCTCGGTGAGGGCGGAACCGCCGCTGTCGAGGCGTTTCCGGAGGACGTGCCGGTCACAACTATCGACGAGTCTCCGGATGTCGATCCGGATATCATCGGCGATGTCACCGAACCTGAAACGCTTCACGCTGCAAAAATTAGTGACGCCTCGGCGCTTGTCGTCACCGTCGACGACGATGCGACCGCTCTGTTGGCTGTGGCGATGGCGCGTTCGATCGCCCCCGACGTGGAAATCCTCACACGTGTCTCTGACACTGAGAAGGCATCAGCAGCGTTCCGGGCGGGGGCTGACTACGTCCTCTCGATCCAACAGGTGTGTGCGCGTTTGGTCGCAGCGGAGGTGTATGGAGAGCGGATGATGGATCCTGTGAATCAGATTCGACTCGTCCGAGGCGATGCAGTACCGTTCGTTGGCGAGTCGCTGATCGACGCTCGTCGTGACACCGAGCGTGGATGGACTGTAGTCGGTCTCTCCCGTAATGGGACTATCTACACCGACGAGCAGACCACGATCGAGCCAGGAGATGAGATATTTGTCGCCGGCAGCGATGCTGCGCTCCGGGAGTTCAAAAAAACAGTAGACAGTTCGTGAGACGACGTGCCGCAACGTACGCTATCGCCGAAACGTCTGATGATGAGTTCGGATATCGAGCGGGCCGTACTGTATCGAAGACATAAAGCGATATTGACCTTCCCTCGCCGTCTTTCGTACCACTGACCATTGGCATTCCGACGACATAGCCGTAGTAGCCGATAGTTGTGATGTCAATCGCTACTGTGACTGGACGACGAAACGAGGATTCCGACAGAATTACCGACAAAAGCCGGTCTGTCGCCTGTTGAAATCCATCGATTAGGTTCTCAGGATCGAACTGTTTGACCATCTTTTATTTATCTATTGAATAAAACAGAGACTAGGTGCACTGTGGTTCTTCTTGCGTATATGTTCGCACCGAATCTTCGATCAAGAACGTAGAGTTAGAGCAAGAGAGAACGATCAGAGCAAACGGAGAACTGGAAGTAAATACTCCGGAGAACAAGCTCTAATCAGTAGAACTCGCTGACACCGACTCTGGCGGCCTGCTAGCACGTCTTCCTGGTCGATGACCCTCCGCTGGTTCCATTCAACTATTTCGAATCATTGTCGTTCATCCCTTCTACCGAAGAAGACAAGATAGGTAGCTGGGTTGTGCGGGACGAATGGGCACGATCGATTACAACGTTGTAATAAGGGGGGTTGTCCCGGCCAACCCCCCTCGTTTCGCAGAAACAGACGCAGAAACAGGCGCACTCCACAGTAGCCGTACAACCGTTCCCACCGTATTTCACCGACAAAGCGGTGTGAATCTCGTGTGATGGTGCCGCCACGAACGGGGGTTCCCGGAACCCCCGTGATTACAACGGTATAATCCGCTCTTTTGTGGTTAGTTCCCTCTCGAGTTCGCTTCATGAGCACGCATCCACCCGGCAAGATCGGGATGAGCGAACGCATTCGTGGTGTGCTCTTGTAATCCACAGTGTTTCATCGGCATTCAGAACGATTGGAAGCAAATAGCCAGCGAGTCCCTCGGTATGAGACGATGATGGAAGATAGGTCGGCTCGACGAATATTGGAATCTCGGTAGAAGAGAGTGTATCGAGAATCAGTTGTACGCGTGCTTTTGTGACATTTATGGTGCCCCCGACAATGATTGCATCCGTTCCTGTGTCGGCAATGCCATCATAGGAATCACCGTTTCGCATTGCTTTATCTGGGTCGATCTTCGTGATGTGCTTCCACTGCGTCCACACAGTCGACATAACTTACCGTAGTGCTATCACAGCTAAACCGCTCTTCCTCTAAAAGGTAGGTTGAACAGTATCTCCCTAGAAGTGCGAGTGAGATGTCTAGCTAAGACTAAATCGAACACAAGACTACACCAGCGTATACACGAGCATTTTTGCACGGTAGATTATTCTAAGTGGTCTGGTAGCGTTGTTAGCTGGTTCACAGGTGGCAGGAAAATTGATAACATACTACATACGAGAGGAAGTATGGCACCTCCACTCACGGATAACGAAACAGACCAGTTGCTCCGTACTTGTCGGACGGTAATCGGTGATGAACTCCGGAGTGTGACGTACTTTTCACCGAATGACTATCAGCACCTCTACTTACGAGAGGATCTTGAGCGCGGAACCCATCCACACTCGTTCGTTGAAAATGAACGTGGGGGATTTAGTTCCCAACGCACGTACGAATGGTCCGAACTCGGTGACTACCGATACACGATGCGGACATTCGACAACGGCTATCTCGTTCGTGTCATCGTCGGAACACACGGTACCTATGTGACAACGGATTCGATAACAATGGATCGATTCAATGATGTCGCAGAGGCTGTCAGCAGTGTACTCGAAGAAATTGCATCGCAGTCCGAGCGCCACGTCGGGTAAGAGCGCTTTTACGGCTTGAGTCGCTATTCACTAGTGATGAGCCCTCCAGGGAGTAACAGTTCTTTAGATATTTCTAGCATCGCTAAATTATTGGGCGATTGTGCACTTGGGGGGATATCAGCATGATGCCATGGGGACACGCTGCTTTTGGATATGTCCTCTTTTCACTTGGGCATCGTTTTGTGACACGCAAACCACCAGCGGGGCTTGGAATAGTCCTCGCAGTATTGTTTGGCACTCAATTACCGGATCTTGTGGATAAAACGCTCTCGTGGGGACTTCATCTCTTCCCACAGGGGTATTCAATCGCTCATTCAATCTTGGTTGCCATACCGATTGGGCTCCTTGTTTTAGGCGTGGCAACTGCCAAAAGCCGATTCAAACTTGGTGCCGCGTTCACAGTCGGTTATTGGTCACATCTTCTCGGGGATGCGATCTTGGCAGTTCCAAAATCTGGTGTGACACCAAATGATCGACTGTTCTGGCCCATTGTCACACTTCCACCATACGAGTATGAGACATCACTGCTCGGGCGAGTTAATCGGATTTTTAGTGAGTTCTCTAATGAGATGCTGACTCCAGAGCATTTTATTTTTCTGGCGATCTACTCGATACCCTATCTCCTGGCATTCCTGCTCTGGATAGTCGATGGTGCACCAGGCATCCCATATGCGCGGCAAACAGATAATAAATAGGAAGGGGGAACATGGCGGAACTACACCACGAACTCTGCATAGTCGCGATGAGAGTACCAGAGAGTGTTCACTGCCGCTTATGATCTAAGCAGAACCGGCAGAACCGACGACGGCCATCGGTTCACATGTCCTTGTAGTAAACGGACGCGATCAGCCCACCGACGAAGGCAGAAGTGAGACCGACCGCAAACGGTGGGAAGACCGACTGAAAGATGGCAAAGAGCATGAGGGCGATCACTATCCCGAGGACAAACTTCTTGAATGCAAGTGAGGCATGCTCATTACTCATTGTCATCCATTCGCGCTTTCAGGTCTTTAATCCGCTGCTCGCGTAACTGTTCCAACTCGTGATTGTGTCGGAAATGACGCGCATCAATTATTCTGGCACCTTCATCGAGTAAGCAGAAATGCCAATGACGCCGACCTTGGTTTCGGTGACGTTGTTGTTGTCGTTGCAGCGGGGGAGTTCGTAGAGGACATCGTCGTCGTCTCCGACACTGTCGATCTCATCGAGAACGAACAAGCAATGTGTGGCGTCTAGGGTGTTGAGGTGTTCCCAGAGCATTTCGTAGATATCGCCTGGCGCATGGCCACGTTTGGAGATTTTATTGCCCGAGTCGCGGAGTGCGTTGACGAGACGGACTGAGACTTGATAGGATGAAGTGAGCGACTTACAGACGATCTTCACCACTTCGACATCGAGATGGTCATATTTCTCTTAGTCAGTCTGTAGGCGATTCAGCACCATGTTGGTGGCAAGTGTTTTTCCGACACCGGTCTGCCCATAGAGGAAGATATTCCGTGGTCGGCTCCCCTTGATCACGGGTTTGAGTGCGGCTTGGTATTCTTCGAGTTCCCGATCACGTTCAATGAGATCATCTGGTCGGTAGTGATCGCGGAGTACATCCTCATTCTCGAAGCTCGGGTCGTCAAAAGTGAACTCCTCCAGTCCCATTAGGTTGCATCTCGTATGACCATGCCATAAAGGTAGGAATTTCCGAGCTTCATCCGCTTCCTGAGCTAGTCCAGTTTAAGTAACCCCCACACACGTCGTTTCCCGAGCTTTTCCACCAAAGTCAACCAGTCCTCAGTAAACAGCTAGTCTAATTCAAGATAGCTCAGGAAATGACGTGTGTGTCCCCTTCACGTCTAATCATCGTTGGTGTATCTGTTTAGGACTGAATTAGGTGAATAAACAGCCTCTACCACCCGATAGCTCAGGAAACGACGTGTGTCTCTCTTCTCAAGAAGATCGAAGACGGCTTTGTCCCACCGATAGCTGACCACAAGATGTCTCTTGATGGCCGAAGAAACAACGGATAATGGTGATGTGGCGGTGCCGTGCCAGCCAAGATTACACATATCACTAGCCCATTCAACAACACGATCATCTGTACTTACAATCATCGCAATGTGCTGGCCCCGCCCGAACTGATTGTACGCGCCGATTGCAACCTTCCGTTCGTCATAAATACCAATACCAAGCGTGTGAGATCGGTCTAGAACCAGTGGGTCATCACTGTCGATGTGGAGCTCACGACGACAATGGCCACAGTCTGTGGAATCCATAAAGCGGAATTCCGTGTATACCTCACTGTTCTCGATCATCCACACAGCACAAGAGCCGAAATCGCGGACATTCTCGACCGTGATCAGAGTACGATTGGGAAGCAACTGCAACCGCTGTATGAACGGGAGTTGGTCACTCGATATCCGCGCACTGTCACTAGTGGTGGTGTCAAGTATCTTCATGTCGCTCAACCACTCGCAGAAACCAGGGAGTGGCTACAACACGAGCAGGACATGTGGACAGATGCAGTCATGGCGCAACTATCGCAACTCCACACAAACTAGCATACGTTTGGACAGTGTATCCGCGTTATCGCCGCTCTTTCAGGATGGGTCTTGGTATAACACCGTTTACGATGTTAGAAGTTCGTCCGATGTTTGCGATTCGTACGAATTATGGAGTTCGTTGACACAGCTTTGTTTTTCATTTTCAGAATTGACGACAGGAAGTCTGGTACTGTAAAATCCGCACGATGTTTACGATTCTTACGAAT
>NZ_CP085305.1 GCF_020700235.1 Haladaptatus pallidirubidus
GCGGAGGGGACGTGATTAGAACAAATCGATAGAGGCGTGGTTGTTATCGATGATCCAGCTACACCGCTGACAAGAACAAGTCGATAGGGGTGTGTTTATACGGTTTGGTGGTCTTTCACACAACAAATCGATAGTGGTGACTCTCCGGGATCTCGAGTCTCCGATATTCTAGGAGAGCAGTCGCAACCGAATGGATTCTATGAATCATCTATAATACTCACACAATCCGACTAGCATACAAAATCTACATTATGTATACTGTGTGGATTACGTAAAAACTGTAGGCTGAGTTTGTTATGGACGTTGTGTACAAAATCTATTGATTGACTGGCATTATGGACGTTCTTCGAAATTCGAACAATTTTAGCAATATCAAAAATTCACATTATGCAGATTGTGTGAATTGCTTCGAGATCGCGATTTGGATTGGTTGTGCGTAATACGTACGAAATCTAGATTTTGTACGCAATTTCTATAATGTGACAAATACGTCTGACGCAGAATTAAGGTAGATGAATTTCATTAGGCACGTATGAGAGCGACAAAACTCACATTACCCACAAATCCTGTATTGCGTCCAAAATTAACACAATGTAAATTGCCTACAAAATGTACAAAATCCACTCATCGTGGGAGTGCTAACCGATGAGTACCGGAGAGTTCGACGGGCTCCCCGGCGTAGCGGTTTCGCTCCTGAAGGGGGGTGTGGGCAAGTCAACGATCGCGCTCAATATCGCTGATCGCCTCGCGGCCCGAGGTCATGAGACGGTTCTGATCGATCTCGATAAGGATGGGCATATGACGACCCAGCTGGGCTACGACGATGCATATGACCGGGAAGCAAACCTCGGCGATGCACTTATCGACGGGGAAGATCCCCGCGAGTTGCTGATTGAGACGGAATTCGGAGTGTATCTCCTTCCGTCGAGTAACGAACTGGAGAACGTGGAGACGAGATTGAAGGACGAACGGTTCGCGGACGTGAAGCTCCGGCGGAATGTCGTCGAACCGCTCATTGAGAACGGGTATGATTATGTTATCATCGATGCCGCGGGCGGTCGAGGCAAACTTTCTGACAACGCGCTCATCGCTGTCCAAAGTGTGATTGTCCCGCTCATTCCGCGGGCCGGTTCGATCAATGGACTCAACAAGATGATCGGCCGTCAGATCTCCCCGATTCGGGAAAACATCGGCTTGGACATCCTCGCCATCACTCCAAACATGATCCGAGAAACGATGGGGCAGCGCAATGAGCATCGCACACTCGTCGAGAATCTCAATCGGAAATTTGGGTCATTCGTCCCCGAGTATGCACGGATCGATTCAGAAATCTTCGATGCACTCGATGACCCGGGGCGTAGCGTCGACGACATCCCGAAGCCTGGAATCCGCGAACGAACGGCTATTTCTCGGGCCTTCAAGCAAGGAATGCCGGTCGCGGCATTCGACGAGGACTGCGATCAGATCTCAAAGTTCGACCACTTGGCGGATCTCGTGGAGGATCACACCCATGCCTAATGAAGACGACCAGTTCGGCGACATCGCTGCACAGCTCAAACAAACGGAAGCAGGGGAAGAAACGGCCGACGATGAAAATGTCGTTCCAGAAGAAAACATCCAATCTCATGCCCAGGAGAGTGAACAGGAAGTAGATCAAGAGTCTGAATCAACGCAGAAACCAGATAATTCGGACGAGGATGAACCTGCTTTTTCCTTTGATGAGACCGATATGCATGGATTCTACGTCCGTGATGAGACGTGGGATGGCGTTACTCGAATGCGGTCGTCAGTGATGGCCGCTTGCTCGATATTCGATGTTTCCGAGTTTGAAGGACGGGAGTTCCAAGATGCGTGCCTACAGGTCGTTGCGAACCACGGTGACGAGGTCGCTCTTCAAATCCTTGGCGAGCGGGGTATTGAAGCAGATGAGGAACGGGTTCAAGAGGTCGTCGAGATGTTGAGCGGTCAAGCTGAGAGTGACTGATCCGGCCGTTCAAACATAATCTTCGCTATCTTCGAAATCTACATTTCGTGGATTATGTGTATAATGTGGCTAGTGCAACTGTTGAACTCTTCCAATATGCTGGTTTTGGTTCTGCGATCTTGCACTACGTGGGTCTCCCGCCACGTGGGGTCGCGGTTCACTGGTCTATCAGGCTGAGCATGTGGGTAGCGCCGCCGTCACGATCCGAGTTCAAGATTTACGACGTCACCGTGACAGTCTGGCAAGCTGACGACGGGATTTCTGTATAGGTTAATGATCAGCAGTAGTTGATTCAAACTTGGAGAATGACTATTTTTGGGTCTTTTCAAGGAAATATCGGTATGGCTCTGTCAAATTCAGTGTGGGATCAGCACTGTATATCGAGGCACACTCAGCAGGTGTGAAAGATAACCTGAAATGTTAATGTTCAAATATGTACCCACTCATAAATTTCGATCCGATTGCGTCACTGAATTAGTCAGGAGGACTCAACGTAGAGGAGACCAACTCGACGCGTTAACCAGCCAGGAAAGTCGGCGGGCAGTCCATCTCACCGAATCATTATCTAGTGCATGGTTCTCAAACTGGATCGGTCCGTTCATTCATTCGAAACCCTCGGACGTACCAGTCTCTACTACGTATGAAGGATACCGATCAGAGACAGACTATATCTGTGACTGGATGGATTGGTGAATACCAACAGTGTTGATAATTTGTTCTAACGCTTTCAGAACAGGGTTAATATCTTGGTTCAGTGTAACCGTTTTATACTGGCCACCAGTACTGCCTTCATTCCGTTTTTCAACAGCAAGAAGGCCTAACATCTCAAGTTCATCGATATGATCATGCATCCAGCGGCTTGTGAGAGACTCACGTCCAGCCTGTTCACAAAACGATTCGTATTGTCGGTAGAGATCACGTGATCGAACAGGACTCTCATTTCCTGCTTCGAATGTAGTAACTGCATAGAGGAGAATTCGTTCATGTTCATTTAATCCGAGAATGCCTCGAGTAACTTCCTCACGTTGGAGAAGCTTTCTGCCACGACGAACATGTTCGTCAATTACCTGATCAGCACCTTCCTCTTGTGCAATATCGCCGGCTTTCAAAAGCAAATCAAGTGCTTTGCGGGCATCGCCGGATTCTTGGGCACCATATGCAGCACAGAGTGGAATCACACCACCTCCGAGAACATCATCTTGGAAAGCGATCGATTCCCGTTGGCGAAGAACCTCGCGAAGCTCATCAGCACTATATGCAGGAAAATTGATCGAGCGTTCACAGAGGGATGAACGGACTTTCGGAGAGAGTCGGTCACGATACGAAAGATCGTTGCTGATTCCCACCACACTCACCCGGGCAGACGTAAGTTCTCGATTTTCTCGTGCTCTGGACAATTGATAGAGAAGTGAGTCATCTTGTACATGGTCGATTTCGTCCAACACGAGGATGATGAGGCCACCATGGTTATCAAACGCCTCCCACATCATGTCGTAGACCTTTGAGCGTGGATGGCCCGTTTCACTGATTTTTTCGCCAGTCTTCCGAAACGTATTCACTAACTCAATACCGATACGATAGCTAGTGTCGATTCCATCGCAATTGATGAGTTTTGTTTTGATTCCGACATCGTAATTTTCGCCTGCCGATTCGAGCCTATCGAACAAGAATCGGGTCGCTGCAGTCTTCCCAACGCCTGTTTTTCCAAAAAGAAAGATGTTGTCGGGTTGGCTTCCGTCAATCGCTGGTTGAAGAGCAGCGTGGTACTCTTGGAGCTCGTCATCTCGTCCGACGAATTCTTCAGGAGTATAATCGTCGAGTAACGCGTTCCGATTTGCAAACGGGAAGTTTCCCGGTTTGAAGTCGAATTCGCCCATTTGATTTTTCGTGTGATAGCTGGTCACTTATTTCTATCGACCACCCGTTCAAGTGATTCGAGTGTAGCCACAACTATATAAGTGTAGGTGGAGACCCTCAGACCCCGTCGTTCAAGTGAATGACCTCAGGGAGAAGAAGGTGACTTCTCAGAGGTAGCTTTGAATGTGAAAAGATTTAATACAAATAGGATCTAACTTTGTCCGTACTAATGAAATATTTTAATACCAGAGACAAATTCCTCATTAGTGTTGTTTAGAAATAAATAATCCTGTGATCTAGCCCCTCTTTTGGTAGTATTCACTTGAACGACGGGGTCTCTGTCTTTATAAAGGAAACCGCTCACTTGAACGGGTGGTCATTGACATGTCCCCTCACGCTGTCCCCGACTTTCTGACGCTAAGCTCAGTTCGTCAGCCATTTGTCGGACGATTGTATCACTGCTTCTGGATGGTCAATAACCCTAACAGGATAGTGAGTGGCAGTCAATATTGGTGCCCGTGAGGATAGCGTTTGATGAGTTTATTGAGTGATTTAATAGTTAGTACTTGGCAAACTCGTGCTGTCTACAGCTCCGGAAGCGAACGGTACTACCACGCGTACACGACAAAGAATGTGATATGGGAAAATAGCCAATACCTTCGTTACTGTCCCTGGGCAGGGGTTGTTGAAGACTAACGATCATCCAAAGGTGCTAGCTATTCAGTAAGAAATCAACCGATGATACTGGATGAACAAACATCCAGATATCCTAATTTAGTTGACGGCTCTTATTAAGTATTGTATACTGATCTCCGGTGCTCGGTACGTGACGAACACCTTCATCTAGCGAAGTTACTTATCTTGCGATCCAGCTTTTTGTTTCACTTCCGCTCTGGTTGGCTGACCTCTTTATCAATAGCCTTCATATAGGAAAACGCAGTCATCGCCACCCAGTGCACGGCGTGGTTCCTGTGCCCTTACCCATCCTGCCACGCCGTGTATTCCCCTTGTATCAGACCAATAACGAGGCGAGTGTGCAGTTTGTCCCGAGGTTTTACGTTAATAGTAATTGTCCCTACTTATATCGATGATTTCAAATCGGTGATCGCCACTCACACCACTTGCGCAAGACGCACTTGATACGCTCGCTAAGGGACTTCCGGATGAAAGGGAACTCATGTACGAGCAGGCGTATACGATCCTCTACGAAGAAGAGGATCTGAATCAACCTGCTGCTGAGGATATCATCGAACGACTCTACATGCGCGGCTATCTCTATGAGGTTGAAGGGAAGCTCCGACTCACCGATTGCGGCTCTGAATAGCAGGAATGATCTCGTTAGTGACAGTAAGTGTGGTTACTACGTCGCGTTGTTTGGATTGCTATTTTTGATCAGCTAGCTGGGCATGGGTTTTCACCAGTACCGCGGTGTGCTCCAAGCGGTTCGTAGATGAGGATTGTATTGTTACTACGAATGGTGACGAGATAGTCCTCAACCGTAAATCGGACTTCAACGTCACTCTTTTTCGACGCACTTGCTCCGATGATGTCTTCGAGCGCATCTGGGTTCACGTACTCGTATAGTGAGAGCGTTGTCTGGCCAGTCGCCGGCTCCACTACATCACTGAGCGCGTTGACAACCTCAGTAACAAGCTCCAAGTTCGATGCTTCGAGGTTGATCGTCGCGGATGCGACCAGTGCGTATTGAGGGGGTGAACGGGGGCCAGACTGTTCGGTCGTGGAGCCAAACCAGCTCGTTGTTTGCGTCGTCATTGATTCACTTGCCATACTTTCTGTTAGTTCTCCAGATAGTTGAGTAACCGCCGATTACTGTCATATTTTGCCACTTGCGAGAAAAAACCAACAATAATACCAGGCCCCTCATAAGTTAATTAATATATTTAATAAATATTTAATATATATGATCTATATCTAACAAAATTATTTTATTCTCGATAACGTTGGTGAAAATATATTCTCACAACGGCCAGTACGACGCCATACTCTGACACCATTACCTGACACTATCGCTGTGGCTGGTTGTGAGAGCTGACTTTCCCTCCCTAACCTCCTTTCCCACGAGTTGAGTACATTTTGTTGTTCGGTGCCTTGTCTGTCGAGAGACGGAGTTTCGGAAATTGGAATCGGAAACGGGTGGAACGTGTTGAATCTTACGACCACTGGCTGGTATCTCGGATCGTGACTGACTATAGCAGAGTCGTGCACAACGCCGTCAACATAAGCGGTCTCGAACCATCTACAACCCTCCTACAAACGGCGCTAGAAGTGGCGTGAAATTCATCACCAATTCATTCGACATCATCTCGCCTGCATCGATATTTTGCGAACAGAATGTGGGACTCAACCTGATCACATTTCAGGGATATCCCGAGTTTGCAGTGAGCTCATACCAATAAAGTCGCCCAGTCGAACTTGGTGAGTGAACAGATCGTGTTCTTTCTCCAGTGTGGCGACCAGCACAACCGGCACCTACACCGATTCCTATCGATAGTTCCGGTATTGGAATATTCGGAAGCGACCCAGGCTTGCCTAAGGGTGTCTCGGTGGTCGTATCTATCTGCAATGAGCCACAACAATCAGTTCGAGACGAGATGGGACGAGTATCGACAAGCGCTTCGACCAGCTGATCGGACGGTATTTAATCGACTCATAGAGTATGCGCAGCTGCATACTGAGCTTAGTACGGTTCACAAGCCATTGTTTGTCGAGACGCCCATTCTAATCTCGATGTTGCTTGAACAACAAAAGCAGATTGACGATTTAGAAGATCGGCTTGATCACTTAGAGGACGATTTGAACGATCGGGGATAAGGACATGGTGTACAAAATCGACTACGTCGACGGTGACGTCCTCACTTGATCGGTGACTGAGACGGGAGTGAGTTGCGAGATCACGGACTGACGCAACCTCCTTCTCGGCGAGATATGTAATGAGGTCGCGTCGTTTTGGTGTAAGGATTTCAGCCGCGCTCTCGTGGCTCAGGACATGGACGCCTTCCATTCCACCGCGAGCAAGCGCTCGTGCCATCTGTTTTCGGCGGTCACGGCGTGATTGCTCCGAGGCCGATGTCGAGGGTGTATCCGATCGTGTAGATTCGGACATGGTGATATTCTTACTGTTGTGTAGTGACACAACTACTAATCACTGTTTCTCGAGTATCACGAATTGAACTGACTGTACAGCGAGAACAATCCCTCATTTGGATCCATCCTGACCAAATTGAGCTCTTAATATGAAGCAGGCTTCCAAATGATGGTTCTCATCCACAAAGGCAGTTGAAATGGTCTCGTGGATGATCCCGTAGGAACGCATGTATCGTTATCGCAAGTTCAAGCATAGCATCCGCCTGCTCGGCAGTAACCGCCCGCCCAGAATAGTACGACGCCGCTCGGTTCTCGTTGTATAGTGCTTGGAAGTCTTCTTTCAAATCGTCGCTAATCACTCCCAGTTCAAAGGCACGTTGATACGCATACTCATGATCCATAAAGTCATGAACTGAATCGTCGCTCATCGCGATAGCATAAAACTCGAATGAACGTTCGATTGCCCCAAACGCGAGTTCAACGACCGCTGTGTGGTAGCCATTTTGATCTTGAAGGGTCTGGGCGGCAGCAATCAGGCGACATGCCTTTTTGAGTTGTGCTTCATCTTCAGTCAGTTCGGCAAGCCCTTCTTCCGGCGTTCCACCTCGCTCAAAGGATCGATGTGCCTCTTCGAGTGCATCTGTGACTACCTTTGGATCGTCACTCATCGACTAAGTCTTCCATGATTGATTGGAATTTTTCGAACTCTTCGGTCTCGGACAGCGTGATCCCAGAGACGACCGTTTCAGCGATGTCTTCGGTGTGTGCCGGTACAGACGCAGGAGATTCAACAACAATGTGAAAGTCGTACCGTTCTCCATTGAATTGCTGTGAGGCGAGTTCTTTCCCGATTTGAGCCGCGCGTCGTTGGTTGCGGCCTCGGTGTTCGCGAACGAGCACCCAGAGATCAATGTCACTTTGTCGATCTGCTTCACCACGTGCGACACTTCCGTAGACTAGGACTCCAAGCACATCTTCGAGTTCAGTATTAAGTGTCTCAACAGCGGTTCGTACCGGTGCGTGGAATTCTGCCTGTGGGATACGAAGCAAGGGATTATCTGGAATCGTTACCCGCTCTCGATTGATACTGACGAGTTTCTTGTTGCCCTCGTGTCGAATGTGGACGAGGTCATTTGATGCGAGCACGTCGACTGCTTTTCCGACGGTTCGGTGTGTTATGTCTACGATCGAAGCGAGTGTTCGAATTGTATACTCCTCGAAAGGACGGTCTATTAAAAATTGGAGTAATTCATCCGTTGCTTTGTGCCGATAGAGATTTGGATCGTTAGCTGGTACAGGTACCTGTATCGTCGCTCCGGATGTTTCTTCACCTCCTGTTGGTATCGCTTGTTGGCTACTTTTGTTATCCATAGATACTCTAGGTATCCACTAGTATAAAGGCTTTATATGTATACCCTCGGCTAGTCATACAGGATTGATATGGGAAATGTAGAATCAAAGTGCATCGAAGGGTGGCAAATGGAAAACGGTTGGGCTAGGGTAATTATGTAATACTAACTTACGACGCAACCCCTTTCAGACCTGTTCTTTTCGAATCGTCACGATATCCGCTGCGACTCGTTCGGTTCCGTCTGCTGCAATCACGAGCAGATTCGGTGCTGGCGTACAAGGCGCTCGATCACCAACGTGAAATCCAGCGTCTGCAGCACCCGGCAGTTGAACCTGATAGCCATTCCCTGTGATTTGGAGTGAAGCGTTTGCAACTCGGTGGATCGAGACAGTATCGAGCGCGGCTGACGTTGCGAGTTCGACGACATTCTCTTCTGTGATTCGGTCAAGGTCGACGACAAGAAGGAGGCCGTCAAATGCAAACACGCGGATGTCTGCAAGACGAGTGAGTTCGTCGTCAATCTCTTCAACGAGCCCAGCGGCTCGGGCAGGCGTTGTGACTTGGAGAGTCAGGCCATCGCCGGAGCGTTTGATGTTGTTGGGTATTGGTGGTTAGTATTATATGCTAACCCGAGAGCATTCGCCTTGGCGGATGCGCTCTCGGCTTGGCGTTGTTGGTGAGAAGCGTCGGGTTATGAATCCTCTCGTGTCTTCAGTTTCACTTCCGCTCTGGTTGGCTGAACTCTTTATCCATCACGTACGAAGCGTCAAGTGCAGTCAACGTAACCCAGCAGGTGATGTGGGTTCTTGTGCTCATCCCAACCCATGCTCCCATGTTGTCTGCTTTTTCCCCTTGTTCGAATGAGATAGGTAGTGCCACGAGCACTCTGTCCAAGGGTTTACCTGTCGTGTCCTCGAATTTGGGAGTACGAATGGATCCAAATGAGAAATCCCCCCTCACTCCACTTGCGCAAGACGCACTTGATGCACTCGCAAGGAGACTCCCGGATGAGGGCGAACTCACATATGACCACGCCTATACGATTTTGAAGGAGGAAGAAGATCTCGAGCGGCCTACTGCCGAAGATATCATCGAACGATTGTACAACAAGGGCCATATTTACGAAGTCGAGGGAAAACTCCGACTCACTGATTACGGCTCTGAATAACAAAGACCACCGCTTGTATTTCTCCTACCTTATCTGACGGCTTTCATCGTGAGGCCGTGGTTTTCGGAAGGCTGAATCGGAAGCAACCGAACCGTGTGGAAGTTGCTCATTGTAGCTGGATTTTTTCTGGAGTGGAAAGGCCCATATGTAGGCTCGGTATTTCTGTACAAATCGACCCGTTACCAGTCCAAACCAACCATTATACAGATCGGAATCATGCTTCGCTGTGGCGATCAGTAGGACACAGTGTTCGGGCTTGATGACGTCAGTCATTCCTGTATTGGAATATTCGGAAGCGACCCTGGCTTGCCTAAGGGTATCTCGGTTGTCGTGTTTACTCGTAATGAGCCAAACTAGCCACATTGAGGTAGGATGGGACGAGTATCGACGAGCGCTTCGACCGACTGATCAAGCGGTCTTTGATCGACTCTTTGAGTATGCTCAGCTGCACACTGATCCCAGCACGGTTCACAAGCCATTGTTCGTGGAGACGCCGATACTGATCTCGATTCTACTTGAACAGCAGACCCAAATCGACGACTTGGTGGATCGGTTTGATCACTTAGAGGACGATTTGAACGATCAGGGATGAGTCGATGGTGTACAAAATCGACTACGTCGACGGCGACGTACTCACTTGGTCACTAACTGAGACGGGGGTGGAGTGTGAAGTCGATGAATCGTATACACCGACAATCTACGTGTCGGTGCACGGTAACGGTGATTTTTCGACGGCACGTGCTGCACTCCGAGACCATCCCGCTGTTGCGCAGGTTGCTACGCTTGATGAACGGGTGAGCTTCCGGCACGACCCCGAGCAAGTACTCCAAGTGGATGTGGTCGACCTCAAGGCGGTGAATTCAGTGGCACGAATGGTGAGCAAGTGGGGCTCGCCCAGTGAGTATCGGTGCTACAACGTCGATTTCTCGCGGGAGTTCCGATACTGTCTCGAAGAGGGGATCGACCCGCTTCCAATACACGAACTCTCGCAGATGCAGATTGCCGTGTCGGAGACGGAGCTCACGAGTGAGAGGGTTACCGAACTCACGATCGACGATGAGACGGTGGCCGGGAGCGGAGAAGACGTGTTAACCACACTGTCGGCACGTGTTGAGTCAGTTGATCCGGATGTACTCTTCCTGAATACGAGCGATCTCATTCCAGTCCTCTTCCAGCAGGCCGATCGGCTTGATGTAGGGTTTCAGCTAGGACGACGTCCGGGCTGGCAGCAATTGGCAGGTGAATCGACATATGAAAGCTACGGGCAAGTTGGGCATTCACCGGCACGCTACAATCTCCCGGGTCGGGTGATCATCGACGGTTCGAATACGTTCATGTGGAATCAGACGAACCTCGATGGCTGTCTGTATCTCGTCGAGCAGTCGGGTAAACCACTCCAGGAGTTAGCGTGGTCGTCGATTGGAAATATTTTGACCGGGATTCAGATTCAGGAAGCTCGTGAGCGGGATGTTTTGGTCCCATGGCGCTCGTGGCGTCACGAGAAATTCAAGACGATGCGCCAACTCCACGACGCCGACCGGGGTGGGTTCACGTTCGCGCCGGACGTCGGCTTGCACGAGGACGTTCACGAGCTCGACTTCTCCTCACTGTATCCAAATATCATCGTCACGCGGAACGTGAGCCCGGAGAAGATTCGCTGTGAGTGCCATTCTGGTCGGGAAGATGTGCCGGGCATCGGGTATTCGATTTGTGACGAGCGAGGGTACCTTCCGGACGTGCTTGAGCCATTGATCGAGGATCGTGATGCGATCAAAGCCGAGATACGGGAGACTGAGGATGAAGATCGTCGTGATGAGTTAGAAGGCCAGTCGAGTGCGATCAAGTGGATCTTGATCTCCTGTTTCGGCTACCAGGGCTTTTCGAATGCCAAGTTCGGACGGATCGAGTGCCACGAGGCGATCAACGCGTTTGCTCGGGAGATTCTGTTGGAAACGAAAGCGATGCTCGAGGAGCATGGGTGGCGGATTGTGCATGGCATCGTCGATAGCGTGTGGGTGACACCGATCGAAGGCGAAGAACAGACGTCGCTGTCTGAGCTTGTTTCGGAGATTTCCGAGGAGGTGGAGATTCGGCTCGAACACGAAGCCCACTACGACTGGATATCGTTCGTGCCGTTACGTGATTCGGATGCCGGTGCGTTGACGAAGTACTTCGGGAAGGCCGCTGGTGAAGATGAGTACAAATATCGCGGGATCGAGTGTCGGCAACGGAGTACGCCATCGTATATCGACGAGGCGCAGAAGGCGCTGATTCGAACGGTGTATGAATACCGTGATCCAGAGGCGGTGTGTGAGGAGTTGCGGTCGTGGGTTGATCGGCTGGAGCGCGGAGCGGTCGATCCGAATGAGTTGGTGATCACGAATCGTGTCTCGAAGAAGAAGGAGGATTATACGCAATCAACACGGAGTGTGGCGGCGTTAGAGCGAGTAGCTGATTTGGGATTGGGGCGTGCTCCTGGTCAGAGTGTGTCGTATGTGGTCGTCGACGATGCAAAGCAGTCGCGGGAGCGGGTGCTGTTAGCGAGTGAGAAGTTAGACGAGTATGATACTGGATTTTATCGGGAGTTGTTGGTTCGTGCAGCAGCGAGTGTAGTATCGCCGCTTGGGTGGCGTGAGAAACACATTGAGGAATTCCTCTCGAGTCATGACGAAACTAGTCTCAAATCGTTTTTTTAACGATTGCAAGCTGAACCGCATCGAGGTCACGCTCCGAGGCACCCGGCCTGTAGAGGCTGTATCTGTCGCATACCTTCTCTTCCATGGAAACTCTCAATCGATAATCGATTTCGACGGTCGTGCTGATTGCAGAACACGAATCAAGCCAGCCACGAGCGTACACAGGAGATGGGTAGGTTGTGCAGTACACATACAACAGATCTCAGATCCGAACTGAACAGGTGGCCAACCAGTTCTCACCGTTATTATGACTGGAATTTATGTTAGTTTAGGGACAATACTTTGTAGGAGTCTATCGTATGGAGTGCGAGTCGGGTGGGGCAATGCTGTGGGCACCACGCGAGAGAACAAGAGACACCAACCATGACCAACGAGACACACGACACGCCGGCTGACGCAGAATTGGATTCTGGACTGATGCGGACAACACGTCGAACCGCGCTTCAAGGAGCGGGTCTCGCCGGATTACTTGCAATGGGTGTCGACGGCGTCAGCGCCCAGCAAGAAACCTCCGGGACGACCACTCACCAGACGGGACAACAGACGGCAGAAAACAACGGTTCAATTCCAGTCGATTATACAAACTTCATCCGCGCACAAACAGATCGATATCTTGAAAGCTATGCCGATATCGGTGGGTTCGGCGAATTCTATCACTATCGAACGCCCGTCCCCATTGACAAACAGATTGTCGCGGTAGAGCATCGTGACGTGCTCCCCTCGATTGGGATCTTCGATCTGACCGAGCCGGTTACCATCACCAAACCAGATATCGGTGACCGTTACCAGTCAATGCATGTCGTTAATCAGGACGCGTACACGAAGGCAGTCATCTACGAGCCCGGTGAGTATACATTAACGCGAGAGAAGATGGAAACGCGATACATTCAGGTTCGATTTCGTACGTTTGTTGATCCAACTGATTCAAGCGATATAAAGGAAGTTCAGAAACTACAAAACAAGATTGAGGTGAGTCAATCATCGCCCGGAACGTTAGCACTTCCCGATTGGGATCAGGACTCACTCGATACAATCACCGAGGCACTCAAAACAATCGCGAACACACGAAACAGAATGCCGGAGTATGCATTTGGCGACGAAGGTGGGATTGATCCTGTCCAATTTTTCATCGGCTCCGGAATCTGGGGCGCGCTGCCGGCGTCTGAAAACTTTTTCATATATGATTCTCCGCCGCAGAACGATGGCAAAACACCATATACTCTCACCTTTGACGATGTTCCTGCTGACGCATTCTGGGATATCAGCGTCTACAACAGCAACCTGTACTTCGAGAAAAACAAGTATGACGCATATTCGATCAACAGCAAGAACGCAGAGCAAAATCCCGACGGAAGTGTCACGATCCACTTCGGTGGTGACCCCAACCAGTCGAACTTCCTCTATACGCCAGAGGGATGGATCTATTATGTCCGGCTCTACAAACCGTATGACGAGGTTCTCTACGGCTTCTATCAGTTCCCAAAGCCGCAGCCAGTGAAGTGACAAGCGTAGATGGCAGCTGTGATTACCATAGCGTAGTGAATAACCGTGGGAGGATGCCAAAGTAGGTAGATCGTCACTCCGAACTGAAGCGGTTGTATAACCAGGCGACAGTGTATCCGGTCGTGAACCCGTCGAGAAGCGCCCAGACAGCCCCAATTACGATTCCTGAACTGGTTTCGCTATAGCCACGGTATATGTCAGCAAACAACTGTTCCCACCGTTGTCCCCACCCTCGTCGAGCAGTCAGACCGATGACGGCCACTCCAAATGACCAAAATATCCCACATGCCAATCCAAAGGCCGATGGGTCGAGACGTGTTGGTGATTCTGAAGCCATCACCGCTGCTACAACGGTGCTGGACAAAAAGGTTCCCGAGACGTACAATCAATCGATATTACGCATATGGGTTGAAGGAATAGATATAGCATTAAGAGAATGTGTGGTTAAAATGACTAGCTAAACAGTTTAATTCGTAACAATGATCTGATGGTTGACAACGGTAGAATGATCCCAAAGTTCAGGATTCAGGTCCAGATCCTCCTATTCACCAATTTGACGTTAGATAGGAAACCACAAAATCAATGAGATGCTTTCAGATGACGTAGGAGATCTTATTAAGATTGAACAAATCGTCCACCAGTTCTCACCGCCATTCTGTCTGGAATTTATGTTCATTTAGGGACGGTACTTTGTAGGAGTCTATCGTATGGAGTGCGAGTCGAGTGGGGCAGTACTGTTGGGCACCGCACGAGAGAAGGGAGGACATGAGCCATGGACAAAGACACACACAACAAAACGACTGAAACGGAATTCGGACCACTGCAGGCAACCCGCCGCACCGCACTTCGCGGGGCAGGCCTCGCCGGCTTCCTCGCGATGGGCGTCGGCAGTACCAGCGCCCACCAAGACACGCCGAGCCAGATCACCAACCACGCCGAGCAACAGACGACGGACGATGCCAATGCAACCCCGGTGACATGGGCGAACTACCCACGCGCCAACTGTCATGCTTCATTCCAGGCAACCGTCGACAAGGGCGGGTTCGGACAGTTCTATGATTTCAGAGATATAACTCCTGTCAGGGAGCAGTTGGACGTCGAGGCAAATCGTGACACGATCTACTCACTCGGGGTGTTCGATCTGACCGAGCCAGTCACCATCACGCTCCCAGACAGCGGTGACCGATACATGTCAATGAATGTCCAGAACGAGAACCAATATGTGAAGCTGAGCGTCACTGAACCTGGGACTTACACGATAACACAGGATATGGTAGGGACTCGGTATGCTGGCGTCGCGATCCGCACATTTGTTGACCCTAACGACCCAAACGATGTGAAACAAGTCCGGCAACTCCAGAACGAGATCGACGTGGAACAAGCATCAGCAGGGTCGTTCGAGATTCCCAACTGGGATCCACAATCATTCAAACAACTCGACGACGCGCTCACGACTGTCTTTACCACGCTCGAGAACTTCTCGGGCACATATGGTGACGTCGGCCAGGTCGACCCGGTAAAATCTTTCGTCGCCAGTCCGTCGGGGTGGACTGGCGTCCCGCAGCCGTCGGAGGCGCTCTTCCTCCAACGAATTCCCACCCAGAATGATGGCACAACGCCATACACACTCACCGTTAAGAATGTCCCCGTCGACGCGTTCTGGTCAGTCACCGTCTACAATCGTGACCTCTACCTCGAGGAGAACAAGTACGACGCGTATTCGGTCAACAACGTGACCGCAGAGCGAGCCGATGACGGTAGTGTCACGATCCATTTCGGTGGTGATCCCGACCAGCCGAACTTCATCTACACGCCAGACGGATGGCACTATATCGTCCGGCTCTACCAACCCCGCAAGCCAATCATCAACGGGAGCTATCAGTTCCCCGAAGCCGAACCGGTCGAGTGATCTGAGCGCGGCTGGTAGCCGTATTGGCCCCTACCGACTGCGTCGGCGCGCTATCGACCGTCGGCTCGGCTGCCGTCTTGTACTGACGGTCGTGCTGAACTTGTCCTCTTTATCCAGCACATCATTCCTCACCGATGATTGGACGGTGTCTTCCAACTGCTGACTGGTTACTCTGGAACACCTCGGCACGATCTCACTCACCTCGTCCTTGACTCTCGCTAGTGGGCGTTGTCGATTATACCATTGTAATAGAGGCGGATCGCGAACGCGACCCCCTCTGTTTCGCAGAAAATGACGCACTCCACCGTAATCAACCAACTACTACCACCATGTTTCACCGGCAGTGCGGTGTGAATCTCGTGTGGTGGTTCCGCCCAAGTGGGGGTTCTGCGAACCCCCGTGATTACAACGCTATAATTAGCGTCCTCTGTTCTCTATTTCCGCGTTGGCTTCGTGGGCTCGCATCCACCCCGCCAGATCAGGATGCGCGAACGTGATCTCAATGTGATGACCACCAACGCCCATGGCGTCGTCGATCGACAACGTTCGAGATTCCTTGTAACACACGCCGGGCACCCGTTCGGCCATCTCCTCCATTACCCGATAGCCGTCGTTCTTGTACGCACAGTCGTAATGCGTTGCGACTTCGCGATAGCCTAACCGTGCGACCATTACGTCATTCGTCTTGGCGACGTTCTTTGCGTGCTCAAGGACATTTAGGTACTTGTCCTCGACTTGCTGGCTCTCAGCGCGCTTCTCACGGAAGTTGACGGCAGTATTCTGTTCCGAACGCTGGACCGTCTCGAAGAGTTACCGGCCTGCATTCGCGGTTTAGTTAGAATTGGACTGTAGCAGTTTGATCCCACGCTCGACGATCGCGTCGGTGATAAAGAGACTCGTCTCTGTTTGAAGCGCCCGCATGAGCAATGCTGCATCATCGTTTGATACTACATCTCGATGGCACGCAAGTGCAACCACGCCAATCGAACCGTGGACTTCGATATTCTGGTTTCGAGCGAACTCTCGTGCTGCCAGGTCGTCGGTGAGAAAGACGATGTCATCACGTTCAATAGCTACTGCCAGTGCCGCTCGCTCACCTGCATATAGTTCAGTACTGCTCTCAAGTGGTTCTGAAACAGCAATCCGTTCCCACTCAAGATCTGAGAGCTCCGGCGGAATTCCCCCTTCTTCGAGCTCTGCATACACTGTTTCAGGGATCAGTAGCTCGTCGATTGCTGTCAGTAAATCGAGGGCGTCGATTTCTGCAAGGTGGATGAGTGGGCCTGTATCCGCGACCGCAACGATTGTCACGCGTTCAGACCCCAGTCAACATCCTCTTCAACGGCCGCTGCTTCGCGATCGGCTCGTTGGACGTTTTCGAGTCCAACCAATTCGATTGCCTCTTCGCGAGATAGCTCACCGTCGATGTACTTCCCGAGGACGACGTTCTCCCACAGGTCCGCGATCCCGAGTTCAAGGGCTTGCTCGAAAACCTCCGACTCAGGGACACCTCGTGCGTCGGCGATTTCACGGACACGATCGGAGATTTCAGCTGCCATAGTACAGAGTATGGGTTGCGTCACTTAAATATCATCGTCAGTCGTGGTTCGACACCAACCAACTCGATAGACTCAATCACTTGCTTCCGACCACAGACGCGGTGGCCGGTACCAGCTCTCCCCCTCCCGCTGGCTTCTAGCCGATAGATGCCGATACAACTACCGTACTTACGAGTAGCCGTACGGCGTCTGTCCCGAACTGTGTCAATTCGAGACGTCCACAACTGCGTTCGAGTAGGGGTTCGTGTTAGATTCGTTGTCCCTCTCGGGCGTGAGT
The DNA here is from genome assembly GCF_020700235.1 of Haladaptatus pallidirubidus. GTDB lineage: Archaea > Halobacteriota > Halobacteria > Halobacteriales > Haladaptataceae > Haladaptatus > Haladaptatus pallidirubidus. Next base: position 17,410 of record NZ_CP085305.1, read on the forward strand.
TCATCCCGACCACGCTACTCTCCAGCAACCTCGTCTGTGGTCGGACTGTCGTCTGTGTCGTTGCTCGTGACCTCTCCTGGAAGCTCGACGTCCGCTTTCAAGACGAGCCGCGTCTCCTGGTAGCACAATCCGTTCTTTGATCGCTGGCGTTTGATTTTCCCGAGGCGCCTATTCGAGAGTTCATGCATTGCGTCCATGGTCCGGCGAGCAAGTTCCTGGCTGTACTTCTTGCTCACACCAGACTCTTTCAGCCGAATCCACTCGGCAAGGTCTGAGGCATCAAGATAGGCACGGATCTCGCCACTGCCCCTCCACCAGAGTGAATAGCGACCGGCCTCATCGCGTTCGCCCCACACCTTCCCCGCGAGTTCGTCGGGCTTACGATTCGTCACAGACGCAAGCATTTCGTCGTCATAGCGAGCAAGCCGCTGTATTGGCAGGAGATCAGCCGTCGAATGGGCGACTGCACCACCGCGACCGAGCGCATCTTCCTCGCCAGGGAGTCGGAAGTAGGTGTTGCCGTCGTCTTTCGTGATCCGTTCGAGTTTGTTCCCTTCGACGAAGATACGGTCAGCGTCAACGTTGTCGGTGAGGAGGTGGGCACCTTTCTCGAACTCCCGGGCTTGCAACTCATCGATCCGTTCGCTAGAGGACTGCGTTTTGCGGGCAAGTGCCTTTCTGTGGGCTTTCGCTTTGGCTGCCTTGTCCGTTAGATCCTCGATGCGCTCTTCAAGCTCCGCAATCCGAGCATCTTTCTGCTCGATATTCGACTGAAGTCCCGTGATTTGTCTGTCTTTCTCGACGACTTCCTGTTTGAGGTCGTCAATCCGATCTCCAACCGGTTCGGAGTTCGTTCATTTATGGCGTCGAATCGCTGCCGATCCGACTCGAGGACACGGCATAACAGTCGGTAAGCTTCGAAATTAGCCCAGTCACTCTGGTTGAATCTGGTATCGATCAAAATCACCTACGGAGAGTATTGGTCAGATTGAATACCACGAGATATCGAACAAAAGGGATCAAATAATGTACTGATAGAGCGTCCACAGAACATGCATCGGGGTCAAATCAAGCGTGTACTCGAGTTCTTCGTCATAGGAATCGTCTTCGGTGTATCCGAAGATATTCTTGCAGTCTTGATCGCTACTGATGCAGAACTCACATTTGACATCGTTGGAGTGGTCGTGCTGATTGCGATTCCATTCGCTATTATCTCGGAACTCATAGTTGACCATCCAAAGTTCTTGGCTTTTGATAAAATATCTATGTGGCTAAACTCATCAATTTTCGGTCGCTCTAGTGTCCAAAACAGGAATACGCCTGGTAATCTTCAGAAAGAGACTGCGCCATGGCCACAGCATCAGTATTACTGTGACATCTGTAACACCAAGTTTGAAACAGGAGCATTACTCCAAGAGCATCTTGACCGCCAACACACCGGTGTACATATCTATTGGTCTATTCACGCCGATGAAGCAAGGCAATAGCTTAATCACGCACACCTTAGAAGTGTTCACATTGTGTTTACACATGGAGGTGGTGAACTCGTTCATCACCCCCCTCGGGTGTAACCGATTCTCCAACAAACGGTGAAGAGCAGTCTTATACCGCAAAAATACCGCAATAACAAGTTCACTACCAAGTAGTCGAGTCGTTTTTCTCACCTCCGTCCGCCGGAGGAGCTCAACCGCCAGCCGTGATGGTGGTTTCTTTGGCGTGTTGGTGGCGGTTGAGACCCGATCGGGGTGATGAACCAGTTCACCCACCTGCCGTGTGTAGCTCAGCAGGTGAACGAGTTCACTCCCTTTCCCGGGTTTCTGGGACGGTTGCTCGTCGCACCGCATCGGACAAGAACCCGCCGAGGGAGTCGACCCCTCGGATGACCGTCACGGGTTTCGTCGGACGATTAGTCGCCGTCCCAGACGTCAAGGTTTTCTCGTTGAGTAGTCACACCCGTTGTGACCGCCACTACGAACGAAACCACGCTTGGCCGTAATATACTACCACACTACTACTGAAACAAAAGGGTTCTTTCTTCATTGTAACTGAGGAAGAGTGTGTCAGGACTGTGAGGAACGCGGTTCAGCCGCAACCAAACCGCGCTTACACGTCACGTCCATCCAATTCGCCGACTATCGTGGCGTTCTCACACCGTGGACCTCTCACCCCTGGTCACAACGGGTGTGACGCCACCCGTGATCGTTTTCTCTACATTCTCTCCTACTTGTCGAGTCCTGGTGCCGTCGATAAGCGGATGGCCGCTCAATCCTCAGCGTGTCCACCACCCACCGAGCGGTTACAGCCCGAAACTCAGACTCATACTCCCAATTACTGGTCCTTTTTCAACCATTCCACCACTGGTCTTTTGTAGTATTATCCCCTCTGGGCGCTTGTATGGGCAATTTGATTGTCAAAGCGGCAGTGAAAGATCAGCTCGAAGACCAGAATGTGGCGAGTGACTTCTATGATGCACTCGATGACGAAGTCGCTTCAGTCCTCGAAAACGCCGCCCGTCGGGCTGAAGAAAACGATCGCAAAACCGTCCAAGCGCGCGATTTGTAACAGCTCACCGCTTCGCTGTAGTATCAACCTGGTTTTTTTGTCGCTACACAGAACTCATTTCTCTAGGAACCGCTATCCCGTTCGAAGCCATATCACCCGACGAGCCTCGGGCTTCTTCTTGCGAATCTTACCATCGACTGCAAGCCGGTTCAAAATACGATAAAGATTTTCGCAGACTGCTGTTTCTTAGGCGAGTCTTCAGTAACACCCCCACTGTAGATTTATTACTTCGGTACACGAGGGAGTAGATGTTCTAGGGGCTCCCCCTTTGTGACGTATTTTCCTTGAGTGCCAACTATGTGCATATGGGTCTAAGTTCACCGCAAAGTAACGAATACAAGGGTTAATAACCTTATTTGTTAGTGTTAACTTCGTCTTGCGTGTGTCTGACGTATATTAATGGTACTCGGTAGTCATCATTCTGGTGAACACAGTAACCACGGCCGATGCACAGCTCACCGTTCTTGGTGACTGGTGATGGAATGATTCACCGTGGTTCACCGCATGATAACAATGCCACGAATATCAATCACCGTCCCTGATGAATTAGATGAGTATCTTAATCAACAATCGAGTGAAAGCGGCGACTTTGATTCTAAGTCAGAAATGGTGAGAGAGTCAATCAGGTCGATGAAAGATGGTGATGACGGGGTGGATGAGTTGGAACGAGAGTTAGAGGAACAGCAGTCACATTACGAAGACGAGATTGACAAGTTAGAGACAGTGGTCGAGCGACTTGAGAATGAGAAGCGCACAATCCTCTCTCAGCGGGAGGAAAATCAAGAGTTAGTGAAGTGGGCTAAGGAGGAACAATCGTTACAGCGTAGACGTGAGGAGCGTCAAACCGCACCGGTATGGAAACGCGCAAAGTGGTGGCTGACTGGATATGATGGATGAATCGGGTTGAGTTTCCGAGTGCAAAGATTATATTGTCTGTCTTTATTCCCGCCGCGCTGATTGCACCGTTGTATCTCCCTCCTAGCGTTGAACAACCGTATATTGTTACTGGCCTTGCATTCGACATAATTGCAAACCGGATGAAAATATAGTAATCACTCGCTGTAGAGAGTGTTTGAGAGTAGTCTTTTAACTTCCGGTAGGGTGATTTAGCTACTGAGTAGACACATATGAAATTCGCAGTCAACGTCCCAACTAGTTGCGGCACATCTGAGTACAGCATGCTCGCATTGTGCGATGAAATTAAGTGGGAGGATCAACGTGATTTTGCCGCTGAAGCAGAGAAGTTTGGTTTCGACGGTATTGCTGTCCCTGACCATCTAATGACTGGTGATGGACCGACAACCGAATGTTTAACGACAGTGACTGCGCTGGCGGGCGTCACGGAGAACGTATACCTCTACCCAAAGACGATCAACAATCGACTTCGTCACGCTCCATTGTTGGCGAAAACAGCGGCAACCCTAGATCACGTGAGCGGCGGTCGGCTGAAACTTGGCATGGGTGCCGGATGGAAGGACGACGAGGCCGTGGCGTATGGCTATGAATGGCCTGATGCACCGGCTCGCCTACGAGAGATGGAGGAGGCAATCGAGGTGATGAAACGCCTTTGGTCGGAGACCCCCGTCTCGTTCGATGGCCAATACTATCAACTCAAAGATGCCGACTGTCGACCACATCCCATTCAGGATCCCCATCCGCCTGTGATGATTGGAGGTGGCGGTGAACAGTTTACACTCAGAATTGCGGCGAAGCACGCCGATGTTTGGAATTATTGGGGATCACTCGAACTAATGGAGCAAAAACTGGACGTTCTTGCGGATCACTGTGACACCTATAATCGCAACTATGATGATATCGAGAAGTCGTGGTTCGCTCGCTGTATCGTCCGTGAATCAGACGAAGAGGTAGAAGAACTACTTGAGACGGCTCCACGCTTCAAGCAGGAACATTTGGACGACAACGAAAACCATCTAATTGGAACGCCAAATAAAATCGTCTCTGAGCTAAAGCAGTACGCGACCATCGGGATTGACGAGGTTGTCGTGGAGTTTGTTGACTTCCCGAAGACGGAGGGTGCCCAGCTCTTTGCAGAACACGTCGCACCAGTATTCCACTAATGCATCCTTGACGTTCAACTGGCACTCCACAATAGTTTAGCGTGCGCACAACAGGGAATACGCATGACCACGTCCAAATTCGAGAATTGGGACGAAATCGACAGCGAGATTCTTCGCTTGCTTGCTGCTGACCCCCGTGCGCCGTACTCAGAAATCGCAGATCATCTCGAAGCGGCAGGCTATGAGATGTCGAGCGAAGGAATCCGCTATCGCGTCTCAAAGCTGCTTGACGCGACAACAGTGTTTTTCTTGCTCGACCCGGAGGACGTAAGCTGGGAAATCGTTCGTATCGCGGTTAAGGCTGTTGATGAGTCTGAAGCAAAAACGAAGACGTTCGAGAAGATCGCAGATATGCGGTTCTGGCATGTTACTCGGGGAATCGGTACGTACGATGTTTACGCAGTTGGGATGGCACCAACACTAGCTAAAGTAGATGAGCTCGTCACGACCATCGAGGAATATGAGTTCGTGGAGAATGTTGAGCACATCGTCGTTACTGAGCGCGAGAGTGCTATGAGTGATTATTATCTGTCGGAGGATGCTCCGACCGACTGACAAACTAACGTAGCGGAGGGTTTATTCGTAGAGATTGAATAACGCCATCAATAATGAGCGACTACGCGTGTAAGGTTTGTCGAATAATAGATGTGTATGATTTGCGTGGATACAACGACCGACTCGTCGAACATTGGCAAAAACCAGCTCCCCAGCGGAAGGGATATCGACAACTCGCCGACTGGGTAAACGTAACCCTGCTTCGCCGCGCGATGGATCGGGCCGGTCTTTCAACCTTAGGGAGGGAGGCAGAGTCGAAGTATGAACGCCTCCACAGCGACGATCCGATGATCGTGACAGAAGTAAGCAAACTGCTTGCCCAGGAGGGAATTGATATCGAACAGCTGAAGAAGGATTTCGTTTCGTACGGCGTCATCAGAACCCACCTAAAGGAGTGTTTAGACGCAGAGCGTGAACCACAGACTTCGAGCGATTGGGAACGCGACGCAATCGAAATCACTCGGGAACGAGCACATCAAAAAGCAAAGGAGGCTATTAATTCGCTGTTAAACAAAGGGGAAATCGCAGCAGGCGAGAACACTGCCGTTCGGATTAGAATCGATATCGACTGTCCAGACTGTAACAGTAGAACACCGGTCGAACGTGCGCTGCGCCGTGGCGTTACCTGTGACTGTCCAGAGGTGACGAGCGGCCGATGACTGACTTGGATGTTCATGTCACAAACGTCGGTGGAATCAGAGATCTTGACTTGGAAATTCCCAAAGGTGTGACGTGTATAACCGGCCCAAACGCCTCAAACAAGACATCGCTCCTAAAAGCACTGACATTCGTGATGGGTAAGGAGACGGTGCCGGTCCGTAGTGGAGCTGATGAAGCGCGGGTTGAACTGACCGTCGATGGTCGTACGGTCACGCGAACTGCGACGATACAGGGGACGCACCTCCACGTTGAGGGAGAGGGCTGGATTAGTGGTGAGGATGCTGATGCGCTCGTAGATTTTGCTTCGTTACTAGAGTTTAATCCTCTTCGAACCGCCGTTCGGCAGGGAGACGATGTCGAAGCGCAATTGAAACGCCCTGTTAATCTTGATGCGCTGGAAGCTGAGCGATCAGAAAAAGTGCAAACGAAACGGTCGTTTAAACGAAAGCTCGACTCGCTGGGCGACGTCGATGGGATGCTCACAAAGACAAAAAATGAGTTGCATACGAAACGCGATCACCTTGAAAAACTAGATGCGAAGCTAGCGGAATTGGAGACTAAACGCGAGGAATCGACTGAAAGTGATGCGCTTCGAGAGCTTCGAGAGGAACAAACGGAGCTCATATCAGAACGTGACCAGTATGAACGACAGGTCGAGGATTTTCAGGATGCTATCGAGCGGCTCGAGCTGAGACAGGACGAACTGACTGATGACTTAGAGGAGGCTCGCATTGCACTCGAGGAGAAGAATATTGATGAACTCAGACGCCGGAAGGATGAACTTGAAGCTGAGCGGGACATTGTCTCAGAGAGACTCGACGTGCTCCAATCGATTCTCGCTGCGAATCGAGAAATGCTGACTGGCGAGTTCGCCGGTGTGCTTGGTCAGGACTCTAATTTACTTGACAACCGTTATCGCTGCTGGACGTGTGGTAAGCCAGCAGAGGAAAACGCATTTGAAGAGACCCTCTCAGAACTCTCGGACGTTATCGACACCGATCGCGCTCGACTCCGGGAACATGAACCGGAAATTAAAGATATTGAAGAGCGCATTGAGGCTGCTAAAGAAGCGGAAAAATGCGTTCGGCGACTGCGGACTCGCCTGCAAGAGGTCAAAGAGAATCTGGAACGACGTCGAGAGTCACTGGGGACGAAACGCAACGCACTTTCCGATGTACAGTCACACCTGGAAGCGCTCGGCGCCACCATTGCAGAATACAAACAGACAGAAGAATCGGAGGCTTCCGACATCGCCACCGCCATCGAGGACGTACGGATTGAGCGTCAATCGATTATTTCGAATATAGACAGATTAGAGACAAAGTTGAACGAGCTACAGCAGCAAGCGGCAGAGCGCGAAGAAGCCGAAGAGCGAATGGCCAAACTGTCTGAAGAGGTGCGCAAGCTGACTGACCGCATCGAGAACACGGAGCGACAACTCAGAGAGACGTTCAATGAAACGATGAATGAACTTGTGGCGGTTCTTGACTTCGACGATATTAAGCGCATCTGGTTAGACGGCGAGTTCTCGCTCGTGGTGGCCCGCGAGGTTGACGGAACTATCCATCGCGAGCCAGTGGAGAACCTAGCAGAGAGTGAGCGCGAATCGATCGGACTAGTACTTGCCCTTGCTGGCTACCTTGCTTACGACCTGCCGGAGATAGCACCGGTTCTCGCACTTGACTCGATGGGTGCATTTGACATCGAACGATTAGAGCGTCTCGTCGGCTATTTCGCTGACGAGGCACAGTATCTCTTGGTGACTGCGTATCCGGAAATCTCGGAGCAACTGGATTACTCGGTGACGAGAGTGGCAGCGGCCGAACCCAATGCCTAATGTTGCAGGAACAATTTTATCCCGCCCATTCACAGACACGGGTATGACCGAGAGAAAACGAGCGGCGCTCGTGACGGGCGCGGCAAGCGGGATCGGGAGGGCTACGGTTGAACGGTTCAGTACTAACGACGAATATGACATCGTAGTTGGGTTTGATGTGGACGACAGTATCGAAGATATTGATGGTGTAGAAGGTCACGTTGTCGATGTATCTGATTACAACGCCGTGGCTAATGCCGTCATAGCCATCGAAGAGCACGCTGACATAACTAGTCTCGTTGCGTGTGCCGCCGTCTCGCGGTACGCATGGATTGGGGATCTTGCCCCTGAAGAGTGGGATAAACTTCTCGATGTTAACCTGAAGGGTCAGTACACCGTCGCGCGGGCTGTTTCCACGCGGATGTACGAACGCAATGAGGGCACAATAGTGACTGTATCGAGTGGCGCAGGCCAACGTGGAAGCGTAAGCGCTGGAGTCCACTATTCGGCATCGAAGGCAGGTATCTTCGGGTTGACGAAAGGGTTGGCAAAACAGCTCGCTCCGCATGTCCGAGTCAACTGCATTGTCCCAGGACTCATTGACACGCCACTTACGTTCGATTCGGGGTTGTGGACCGAGGACGATATCAAGGCGTTTGCGGACGACCTTCCACTCGAACGTTTAGGATCGGCCGACGAAGTCGCTCGAGTCATTGAATTCCTCTCCGGCAACGGAAGCGCATACATGACAGGGAGCATCGTGAATGTCGATGGCGGTGGCGCGCTCTCCTAATCTAGGAAACGTTCAATGCGCTCGGTTGCGCTACGAAGGCGATCTGAAAGGCGGTTTTCCTCGCGACGAAGCGACGCCTCGGCGAACAGCCGTTCACGCCCCGAGAGTTGGGAGAGATCCTCCGCGACCCGTAGGCCAGGAAGTGGCGCGTACGGTAACGCCGGTTCTTGGTGGTATTCGCTACCGGCAGTGTAGAGGCCAGGAACAAGTAGATTTCCAAGGTCAATCTGCAGATCCTCGACCGCTGTTAACGCGGCCGAATCGTCAATGTCCACGGCATCGATAGCAGCGTTTGCTTCGATAACGGCGGTCTGGAAGTCGTCAAGATGGGCACGGGCGTCGTCAAATCGCTCCCCGTCTGGATCAATATCATCGAGTGCAGCACGAACGTCGACCGCGGTCGCGGCGAAGTCATGCGGGAGTATAGGAGAACAACAAATTCGGCTGGCGAGTGAGACATAGAGCTTCGTTTCCTCGACGAGTACATCAACGTCGACCTTGTCTCGGGTGTCCTCGGGAGTGTGCCACCACCATCCGCCACCGATGGGACCGCCCTCATCCGTTCCGGGATCGAGTCGGGCACCAGAAAGAAGTGAACTCAGGCCCGTACCCCAGAAAGACTGGTCGGAGTTGCGTGCTGGGCGATCAGAGGAACCTAAAAAGCTCTCGTCGTCTTCGCGACGCTTAAACTCGCTTGCCGCGTCCATCGCGTCGACGTGCTCGTCTCCGAGTTCGACCATATGCTGATACCAAAAACTGTCAGCTCCAATCAGACCATTTAAGTCAAGGTGAAGGTACGCGACACCGTTCTCCCGAAGGTCAGTCCAATGCTCGTCGGCGTACCACGCGCTACCGGCGTACCGTCCCGTTGAATGACCTGGCCAAAACCCGAAGACTAGTCCCCGACGCGGTTGCACATCCGCAAATATTCGAGCGAGTTCAAGTGTCGCGGCCATGGCAGTGGCGTTGTCAGTCACTCCTTCATACCACGAATCGACGTGGTTACCGACGAGGAAAAAGCGGTCGCTCTCACGTCCATCAATGCGGCCAACGGGACAAGGAAGCGTTCTTGATTCCGTCGTCACCTGCGTAGTCACTGTCGCCTTGACCGGTCCATCGGCGAGGTGTTCACGTAACCATGCACCGTCCTCTTGAGTGATTTCGACCACTGGAAGATCGGGAATGGTACCAATGTCGCCAAGACCAGGCGTTCCCCAGATTGGGGTAACGATCATCTCGTGAAGTTGGTCGGGTGTGACCGACTCGAAGACGACGGCAGCTACATTCGCTTCCTCAAGGAGGCGGACAGGTTCGGGCGTTGGAAGGCCGCGTGTGAAAACGATTCGACCATCAAGATCCATGGCCGTGATTGAGTCGGTAGTCACGTCGTCGAGATGTACCACTTCAGCGTGAATACCAGACGGTGGTGTACTCGCGCCAAACGAAGTCGTTATCGCCTCCGTCACCGCTCGATGTTTTGGCGTAGTCACGGTGAGAGAAGCATCCTCGGGAACACTGACGAAGGCTTCGAACTCGTGAAGTGTCGCATCTACACCGTATTCCGTCAATGTCTCGATAATGTACTCGCTCGCCTCCCACTCGTCGGCTGTACCGGAGACCCGTTCTAATCCAACGAAGGCGTCAAGGTGACGGTCAAGTTCGTCAGGGTCGATAGTCTCATGGAGTGTCGCCTCGATCTCTCGATCGACATGTTCGAACATACCGTGGGTGGGAGACACACGGTATTATAACCGCTAGGTTCGTCCCTCCATGTCGATGGAGTACATACGTACTGACGGTATCTATCACCCGGATCGAGAGGAAATCAAAAAGTCCATCGTAGTGGTTGAGGACGGGGATATCGTCGAACTGAGAGACGACGTGCCTACTGATACGGAGGTAACAATAGAGACCGACGGGTATGCACTACCAGGGTTCGTAGACGCCCACTCACACGCGTCGATACGACCGTGGGAGGGTGATCAGATCGGTCAGCTACGCGCAGATGCAGCCGTTGGTGCGGTGCGAGCGACCAATAACCTTTGGCGCGATTTGGAAGCCGGGACGACAACAATGCGTCTGATGGGTGAGGAGCGGGGACTTGACCTCCACCTTGCGGCGCTCGAACGTGAGGGAGAACTCAATGCGCCGCGCCTGCTTCCGAGTGGTGTCCACCTGACGCCAACCGGTGGCCACGGAAAGGCGTTGACGGCAACTGACGGATCATCAGCGATACGTACACGCATCCGAACGAACGTCGAGGCCGGCGCGCACCACGTGAAGTACTTTGCCACGGGCGGAGTATCGAGCGACACCGGCGACGTCGGACGTCCGCTCTACACCGACGAGGAAGTGGCAGCCATCGTGGACGAGAGCCATCGACTAGGCGTCCACGTGGCCGCCCATGCCCATGGCGGACGAGGAGCGTTATCAGCCGTTGAAGCAGGCGTCGATACGATCGAACACGGGGGCGCGCTCGACGAGGAAACACTCAACGCGCTCGACGGTAGCGACCGACACGTTATCGGAACGTTCTCTATCCTCCACCATCCCCGCGGCATCGAAGCAGGCGACGCAGACTCTCCCGCCGTCATGGCAAAGGTCCGCGAGGCACGCGAGCGAGGGGGTGAAGCCTGGACAACGCTGTTGGAGCGCGACGTGGCGGTTGCATTGGGTACGGACAGCATGCACGGACACCTAGCTGACGAGGTCGCTCACTTGCTCGACCTCGGGACGAGTCCCGAAGTCGCAATTCGAGCAATCACAACCGAAGCTGCGCGGGCGGCACACATCGACCACCGCGTCGGTAGCCTCGAAGCGGGCAAAAGCGCCGACCTCGTCATTGTAAACGATCATCCATTGGAGAATCCGCACACGGTTGCTGATCCGCAGGCGGTTGTCAAACGTGGAGAGGTGGTCGCATGAGCGCTACAGACTACATCGAGCGCGAGTTCGAAGCGTTCGTAGACGATCTTTTTGAACTGCTCGCCCAACCGTCCATCAGCGCCACAGGTGAGGGGGTACCAGAATGTACGGCCCTTGTTGAGCGGCTTTGTCGCGAGTATGGGTTTAAAAACGTCGAGATCGTCGAAACGTCAGGACAGCCCGCCATTATCGCACGAACTCGAACTGTTTCCGACGCCAAGAATACGCCACGGATACTCATCTACGGCCACTACGATGTTCAGCCAGTCTCCCCTGGAGAATGGACGACACCACCGTTTGAACCGACGATACGTGAAGGCCCTGGTGGAAACGGCGATAAACGAATCTATGCCCGCGGCGCGGGCGATAACAAGGGTCAGTGGTTCGCTCACCTTTGTGCAATTCGGGCCCTTAGCGAGACAGACGATCTTCCGGTTGACGTCACCCTACTCCTTGAAGGAGAGGAGGAAAGCGGCAGTCCAAACTTGGAATCTGTCGTTCGGGAGCACGCTGAAACCCTGGCGGCTGATCTGGCATACGTAGCTGACGGCCCCATAGATACCTCAGGTCGGCCACACGTGCTGATGGGTGCACGCGGTCTCTGCTACGTTGAGGTAAACGCGCGCGGACCGAACCGTGACCTCCATTCGGGCAACTACGGCGGTCCAATCCCAAATCCAGCATGGGAGTTGATACGTGTCTTAGACTCGATGAAGGACAAAGAGGGGCGTATCACCATCAATGGATTCTATGACGACGTGCGACCCATTGAGGAAATTGACCGGGAAGCGTTGGAGGCGATGCCGTTCGATGCTGAAGCAGTACAAGCAGAGCTAGATGTGGCGGGCTTTGCCGACGGACCAGGGGAAAGCTACTTGGAGAAACTGCTCTACTACCCGACGCTGAACGTCGCCGGCTTCACGAGCGGCTACGGTGGTGAAGGGACGAAGACCATCATTCCATCGCGGGCTCAGGCAAAACTCGACATGCGTCTCGTCGCCGACCAAGACCCTGACAACATATTTGAGAAGTTCCACCAGCACGTTGAAAAACACGCGTCAGGAACCGTCGATATCGATGTACAGAAGCTAGGGACGATGCGACCGCAACGGACGCCGCTTGACCATCCCGTTCGCGAGCCGATACTGGCAGCAGTGGCGGCAGGCTGGGATGCCGAGCCCATTCTAAAGCCAACGCTCGGGGGATCGCTTCCAACGGCAGTCTTTACCGACGAACTCGGGATACCGTGCGTCACTGTCCCGTACGCCAATAGCGACGAGAACAATCATTCGCCCGATGAGAACTTCTCACTCGACTGCTTCAAAAACGGCATTCTGACGACAATGGAGCTACTCCAGCGGTTGCCAAAGAGTGGAGTGATTTAGCCCTCTTCTTCCCCGTATACGAGATCGTCTACTTCTTCGTCCGTCATTTTCTCCGCGCGTAATCCAATGAACTTTGATCGATCCTTCGGCGGATTAGTGAAGACAAGATAGACGCCCAGCACAACGGAAAGGACTGCCATTCCTACCAACAATGCGATGGCAGTCAACGTCGTCGAATCGAATTGCACGACGATACCTCGTTACTCTCTACTCAAATAGTTTTGCCGCGTCTATGTATCGCGTTCGTCTGTTCCCCCATCAGCGACAGTAACGTCATCGAAGAATGGAGCGAGAGACTTTCGAGACGGTTTCCCTGTCGCGTATGAGACGACAACCATCACGAGGAAACTCACAAGTACTCCCGGGATGACTGGATCATTTGCTGCTAAGCTCTCCGGAATAAACGAGTATATTTCGGTGCCAACGTGCCAGATAATGACCGTAGAGAATCCAAATACCATTCCCGCTACGCCGCCCGCCGTTGTCACCCGTTTCCAATGGAGACCGAGCACCAACGGCATAAAGAACATTGCTCCCATCATCGACGCCTGGAGCACGACGATGAACTGGACGAGGTCACCGACAAGCCCGCGATTCAGTGCGAGCACAAGCGGAATAAGACCGAGAATTCCGATGGAGATGCGGTTCGCCCACAGTTTCTGTCGCTCCGTTGCATCTGGGTTGAAGAGTTTGACATAGATGTCATGAGCGAGACCAGCACCCGAGACAATCATCACCGAGTCAACGGTGCTCAAGATAGCCGAGAAGATCGCACTAATGAGCAACGCACCGAGGATCGGGCCGAGCACGTTCAAACTCATGATGACGCTAGCCAGGTCGGGGTTCGACAGCGCAGGGAACATGACACGCATGTAGACCGCGAGCAGTGCGACTGAAGTACCGATGATTGCCTGGAAGATGAGGGTGATACCGATGGCCTGACGAACGGTTTTCTCATCTCGCATCGAGTAGATGCGAGTGATCTCGTATGGTGCTGCCGCGATAGAGAAACCGAACGCGGCCATGAAGCCAACAATCTCTTGGGTTGATAGTGCCTGCCCGACAAACGATGGATTGAATGACTGGAAGATGGCGTTCACGGTTCCGAGACCGCCGACAAAGGTGAACGCAAGCGGCAGCGCGACGACGACCGCAACCGCCATAATGATTGCTTGAACAAAGTCAGTCAGCATGCTCGCGCGCATGCCGCCTATGGCCGTGTAAAACACCGCCGTCAGCGCCATAGCGATAATTCCAATCTCGGGGGCGAGCCCAAACATCGATTGGAAGACGATACCGCCACCGGTCAGCTGTGCGCTCAGGTAGACAGTGTACGCAAGGACGATGAGAATCGCCCCGATCGCGCGCGAGTAGTTGCCGTCAGCCCCATCGTCGCGATACCGCTCAGCGATGAAGTCAGGGACGGTAACTCGACCGAACCGCCGCATCTGCGGTGCAACGAGGAGAAGTGAGACAATCCATCCAGCCCAAAGTCCAGGCCAAATCCAGATGAATCCAAAGCCGAGCAGGTAGTGGACACCGAACGTTCCAACCAGTGTTCCTGCACTCATTTGAGAGGCCGAGAGCGTTGCACCCCCTACGAGCGGACCAATCTCTCGTCCTGCGACAAGAAAGTCCTCTTCATCCTTTGTCTTGGTATAGCCATAATACCCGATTCCGAGGATGATGAGGAAGTATACGACAACCGTCCCGAGGAACAGTGGGCTAAGGTTAGCACCGACCATCACTGCTCACCTCCGGTTCTGTCGGTCACGGTTTGTGAATCAATCCGCGTTTTATTGTCCTCCTGTCTACCCTTATACCAGCCCCACGCAAATGTGAAGACTATGTATAGCAGTGCAACTCCCAAAAATACCATCAGCTGTGAACTAAGCGACATTTGTTTCCCTCCTGTTACCGATGAGTCCGCGAGTGTACGCCAACCATAGACCGAGGAACCCACCAATGAGAGTGAGTCCGACTATTGTTGCAATAGTGTCGATTGTGAAAAACGACCCGGCTCCGTCACCGTATGTTACTGAGACGAATCCTGGGACATGAACTAAATCAAATTGGAGCGTCGAGCCGCCGTTGCTTTGTGCGTTCACCTTCGGGAACGATGCGCCGTGAACCTGCGTTCCTTCAGGCAACATTACCGTCATATCGATATTCCGGTCTGTTCCAGCGGTTTCGAACGACGGAACCCAAATCGGAGCCTTGAGCTTGTTCGCTATTCCTTGCACTGTATACTCAAGCGCGACGGTAACCCTATCGCCATCACTCACGCTTTCAACTGGAACTGCGAGATCCATGTATCTGTCATGCCGAGTCACGTCCGGTGAGACCTCGTTTCCGTTCACTGTGGCGGACACGTCTCCGATTCGATGATCTGGGAATAGCCACATCGTCCCTTCAACCGCGGAGAGCGATGACTCTCCGTTCCCAGTGCTTTCGACATCAAACGTGTACTGGGCTGTGACAACGCTCGACTCACCAGCATCTATGTCTATGGATGCAGTTGCGAGCGTCACATCTGGACTCGATTCCTCTTGTGCGGTCGCAGGTGCGACGCTCAGGCCTGTGAGAACCGCCACGAGGAAACATATTCGTAATAGTATTCGTATGTTATTTGGCACCACTAGTCAACCTCACATTCTTCGACCAAGAGACACCACTTAAAAGCATCGGGAAAGGTAAAACTTCTTACTAGTTAGCGAAATTATTCTTGGGGTTCAATAACCACTTTACCGAATACCTCCCGATTCTCGATAGCCTCATGGGCCTCGGTGATCCCATCGAGAGGGAGTACTCGGTCGATGACGGGTTCAAGTTCTCCAGCAGCAACGAGACTGCCAACGTCGCGGAAATCCTGGCGGTTTCCCATGGGTGCGCCGCGAATTTGGCGGTGATGCTGGTAAACGGATCGAATATCAATGTCTGAGTCGGAGCCGCTTGTCGCCCCACAAATAACCATTCGGCCGCCCATCGCGAGGCTGTCGATGCTTTGCTGCCACGTCTCTTGGCCGACGTGGTCTGCAACGAGGTTGACGCCGTGACCGTCGGTTAGCTTGTGAACTTCCTCATCGAAAGCAACCCTCGTATAGTCGATAACCTCGTCTGCCCATTCGGAGACACGTTCGGCTTTCTCAGGGGTTGAGGTCGTGGCAAAGGTTGTTGCCCCAAGTCGATTGGCAATCTGGAGTGCAGCATTTCCGACACCGCCGCTGGCGCCGAGTATCAATGCTGTTTCAGCGGGACGAAGCTCGCCCGTGGTAATTATCATGCGCCAGGCGGTCGTGAAGGTAATTGGCCACGCGGCTGCGGTAACGAAGGTGAGCGATTCCGGTTTCGGGTCAAGACACCACGCCGGGACAGTTACGTATTCTGCGAGGCCACCCGGCAAATCTTCTCCAATAATTCTGTATTCGTGGCACATCGTGTGCTCGCCGTTAAGGCAGTACCGACACTCCCCACACGTGACGCCAGGGTAGACGACGACCTCATCACCAATACGATCTTCGTCGACGTCATCCCCAACTGCGTCGACAATACCCGCAATGTCACAGCCAGTACGCTTCGGAAAGTCCCCGTCGTCTTCAGGGTGTCCTAGTCTGGCAAAGACATCAAGATGGTTGAGTGCGCAGGCCTCAACTTGAATCCGCACCTCGCCTCGGTCAGGTTCAGGAGCGTCCGTCTCGACGACCGCCAATGCTTCATCTGACGATCCATACTGCATAATGTGTGCGGTACGCATGACGTGCGATTACCTATCACGATACGTAAATCTACGTGCTGCGGCGAACGCCGAGTCGTGGTAGTTCTTAAACGGCATCGAATGACGCTAATTGTGTCCGAATAGAGGCGATCTGTACACTCATACCAAACTGTTTTGTATACGTATTGTGAGTATCGATGTGATGAGTCAGCAAGTAGCAAACAGTGCAGCCCTTAGCGACATTGAAACACGTGTCGTTGATGACATTTCAGTGGACGAACCTTGGTCATTGTTGGAGGAGTTCTCGGAGTTAGAACGCGTCTCCGGAACCGAGGACGAGGTACGTGCTGCTGAGTATATCACCGAACAGCTGGATGAGTTTGGAGTTAAATACGATCGATACGACCCGGAATTGTACATTAGCCAGCCTCACGATGCATCTGTTCGGACACTGAACCGTGAGTTCGAGTTTGGCCCTGTTAAGACAATCTCTTTCGCTGCCTCGACGACCGTGTCGGGCAAGGTAGAGTACGTCGGTTCAGCGGGGACTGACTTACTCTCTCAAGAAGACGATGCACGCGAACCGTACACGGACGTCGGTGATTTAAACGACAAGATTGCTCTTACTGCCGCGGGCAGTCTCTCGATTCGTGCAACGCGTATTTTAGAGGAAAAGGGCGCTATCGGTGTTATCGCTATTCACGAACATGACCGCGAGCCGCACAACGGTATCGCGACCCCTATTTGGGGCGGCGCTCCACGGTTGGACGAAGCGGACAAAATTCCCAACATTCCCATTGTAAATGTCCGAAAACCGGACGGAGCGCAATTGCGTGAGTGGGCCGACAGCGAGGAAGGCCTCAAAGTCGAATTAGAGACGGATCTGACGACTGACTGGATGGAGTGCCCGGTCGTGGTTGCTGAGATCGAAGGGAGCGGAGACACCGACGAGTTCGTCCTGCTCCACGGCCACTATGACTCGTGGTATGTCGGCATCACAGACAACGCAACCGGCGACGCGGGATTACTCGAACTAGCACGTGTAATCAATAACTACGGCGACGAACTGGATCGCAACCTGCGGGTCGCGTGGTGGCCGGGCCATTCAACGGGGCGGTACGCCGGCAGCACGTGGTATGCCGATGAGTTCGCACACGACTTGGTAGAGAACTGCGTTGCCCAGGTAAACATGGACAGCCCTGGTGCAAAGGGCGCGACCGAGTACGCTGATATGTCCTGCTGGACGCCAGAGGCGCACGCGCTTGTCGGCGACGCCATCAACGACGTGACTGGCGCACCATACGGCGAAAATCACCCATTTCGAGCGGGTGACTACTCATTCGACAATATTGGCTTGACCGGCTTCTTCATGCTCTCTTCGAATATCCCAGCCGATGTACGGGAAGAAAACGGGTGGCACCCCGTTGGTGGCTGTGGTGGCAACTCTGACGCATGGCATGTCTCGACCGACACGCTTGATAAGGCCGGTAAGGAAGAACTCGTACGCGACATCCGTGTGTACGCAGTCAGCTTACTTCGCGTACTCAACGCGGATGTTCTTCCGTTCGACCATGTACGCAATGCTGACCGGCTCATTGAGATAGTCGAGGAGTACGATAAAGAAGCAGGCGAGGCCTTCGATTTTGGCCCAACACTCGCAGAACTCTATCCGCTCCGTGATGATATCGAATCATTCCAAGAGGCTGCTCATGACGGCGATGTCACCCCGGCTGTTGCGAATGATACGATCACCGGCCTTGCGAGAATCCTTACGCGGTTGAATCTCGTACGGCGCACCCAGTTCGAACAGGATCCAGCTGTAAAGCGTGAACCGTTCCCACGGTATTCTCCAGCCCGCAAATTCGCGTTTCTTGAAGGAGATGACCGAAAGTTCCTTCAGGTGCAACTGAAACGCGAGCAGAATGGAGTCATACACGAGCTTCGTCAGGCACGCGATCTACTGCCCGAGGCATAGATGACTGCAATAGCCTATCTTGTACCCGGAACGGGACTTGACGCAGCGGAGCGGGCTCGCCGCGAACGAATCGCCAACGAAGTAACTGCAGCCAATGTGACGGTTGTCCAAACACGCAATGGTGGACCGTCAAGCATCGAGAGCAGCGTCGAGGAAGCTTGGTGCGTCATCGGAGAGATGCAACGTGCTTACGAACTCCGTGACGAGTTCGACGCTATTGTTATTGGCTGTTTTGGCGATCCAGGTCTCCGCCCGCTACGCGAACTTCTTGACATCCCTGTCGTCGGCCCGGCTGAGGCGACCGTCTTCACGGCGGCACAGGTTGCTGACCGTTTCTCATGGCTGACAATTCTCGATGAAACCGTCCCAATGTCCCGTGAACAAGTCCACGAGTACGGTCTATCAGAACGATTGGCCAGCGTCCGTTCGGTGGACGCTCCGGTCGAATCCATCGATCATGAGTCGGATGAGCTGGTCGAGCGGATGGTTTCAGTCGGACGAGAGGCAGTCACTAAGGACGGTGCAGAGGCGCTGTTTCCTGGCTGTATGAGCCTTTCATTTGCACAGCGGCACGACGAGATTCAAGAACGAGTCGATGTTCCGTTCCTCGACCCGGCAACCATTGCGCTCGAACAGGCGAACACCTGGGCTCGCCATGGCATTATTCAGAGTAAGCGTGCATTCCCTGCACCAAAATTCGAGAAGCTTGACGATCTCCTCAGTGAACGATAACTGATTGTCTACTTTTTTGCCTGACGCCCTACTGAGCGAAGCGTAACGTCAGCTGTTCGCCATTATTTCATGTAATTGTGACTGTTCTCCTGTAACTAACGTTACCAAATGTCAAGAAAATCAAAATCTGATTTTGCGAAGCAAGAGCTACTCCATTAATAAATAACGTCCTAAGGGTGTTATCTCTAACCAAAATTCGACTGTCGAGATATAATTTCCAAAAACTTACTAGTGATATTTAATAAAGAGACTTTATGAATATGGTGACTATGGTTTGTCTCAATATCTTTGAGCTCAAGGGTGGTAATATTCCAGCCCTGACTCTGAATCAATTCGATGAGTTTGTTCTGATCGTTGATCGTTTGGTCTTTCACTAATGACACTCAGCGAGAGCAGCTCGCTGAAGCACGCCCAGACGTGAGTACAAGCCATCGAGTGATGTTCATGTGCATATAATAATTGTAGTATTCCAGATAGATAGCAGCTGCTCTGTCTTTCACATCAGTTTCTGCTCAGGAGTATTGTCTCTTGCGCTTATTTCTCTGAAAGCCACCAGATAACAACCCGCGGACTCAACTTCCCCCGCTTTATCTCTCCATTCTCGTGCAACTCCTCAAGCCGTCGATGCGCGGAGGGCCGCTCGATCTTCAGCGTATCCGCCACCCACCGAGCGGTTACTGCCGGAAACTCTGACTCGCGCATCGCCGTGAGAATATCGTCGTCAGCCGTTTCCTCTGTAAATTGACCACGAGTATCGCGCTCTCTCTCGTCTGTCATCGTAGCCGTCAGTTCATTTTCCACCGTCTTAATCCCATACACTACGTAGTACCTCGGTAGCTTTATTACCAAGTATCACATAGTACGTGGCAGGGAGAACAGTACCCTCGGACGTGTCGAAACACGCTAGTTCCAGAAGGATCCTTGTTGGGTTGAAGTATATTCGGAGCACACTCCCGAAAACCGTCGGTGAAAGTGGCTCATCAGCTGCTCTGCCGTTCGATATACTGTCTCTTGAATAGAGACGAAACCACTTTCACTCTGGGTATGGCTCGCGATTATGGAGCTTCCAAGTGATTATGGTATATGGCCAAATCACCGGCGACAGTCACTGTCGAGGCGTTTGACGACACAGTTACGATCGACGATCGTTCACGAAATGTAATAGTACATCTCACTGATACCGAGATCGATCAGCGCCTCATTCGTGAAGCAGGAACGTACGTCGTCGGCACGGGTGGTAAACTCGTACTGGTGAGCATAATGGCCACGGGTGAATTTATGGAGCGACAGCGAGCGTACGCTCCGATCGCTCATCTTCCGACGTACAGTATACGCCAGGCAGAAGAATCATGCCGACAAAACGCCCTCAAGCTTGGGCGACAAGCGCTCGAACCGCTTGGCATCGACTACACAGCCGTTGGGATGGTTGGTCGCGAAACTGATCGCCTACTCACCGCTGCTCAGCAGTATGATTGTGGCCACCTCTTTCTCGTTGACCAACCGCAGTCGCTGCTTCATCGTCTTGTCGTTCGGAGCCTCGGTCGAGCGATCACGTGCAAGTTCGATGGGCTCGTCACCGTGCTGCAATCTAACTGCGACGATGAAATTTCTGGCAAGCGACGCTGGACGATAAGAGGATGATCTGCTTTGGTAGCCAATAGTATCGAGACGGCACAGAAACGCGCACAGTGGGAACAGTTCTCCTACGACATCGAAGCCCCCGGAATGGTCGAAGTGACCAACGAGAGCCACGAGAACCCCGCAGCCCACCAGTACACCGTCTCCATCGACGACGTGACTGACGAACTGATGGCCTGCACGTGCCCGCACCACGTCCACCGAAATGCCTTCTGCAAGCACATGACCGCCGTCAAAACCGCAACGGACGACGGGACGCTTGAGACGTTCCCATCGGCGGACACCGACGAGCGTGTCAGTGGCCCGTACACGGGCCACGACAAATACGGCAACGTCGATCACACCTACTGGAAGTGTGAGGAGTGTGGTGCGCAAGCCACTCGGAAAGGTGCACTCACCGACTGCTGCTAATCCACTCACTCTTTCCATTTATGGCACGCCAAACAACGCTGGCCGATGTTGCCCAGCGAACGCTCAGCGAAAGCGCGGAGACGACCAAACACGACGACACGCCGACGACGGAGCGCAACCTGCTAGACTGGGCGAAAGCGCCGGGGGTGGCACCGCTAGGCACTGTTCGTCAACATGCACGACGTATTCGAACGCATCGTCGAGCGGGCATTCACTGCGGCAGCACAGGAATTCGGGAATTTCACCGTCGAGGGACAAGCGTCGATTCCAAACGTTGTCGAAGGACCGCATGCAGTTTCCATGCGACTGGATGTCCTCGTTACTCGGAGTGATGGCGCACCCGTCTGGTAGTTGACGCCAAGTGGAAGACAGGGTCGGCGTCATCCAATAATGTCTATCAGCTCACGTCGTACATCCTCGCACTTGCAGTGCCGGGAGTACTCGTCTATCCTGGTCGAGACGATCGGATTGCAGAGAAATCACGAGTGATGAGTGAGTATCGTCTTCGCTCTGGGCGTTAGCCACGAACGCGGCTGTCGAGTCATACGATGACTACGCTGCGGCGATCGAATCGAGTGCGTGCGAATTTTTGGAGGGATCAGCCAGAGAATAGGGCAATTCACTAATCTCAAGCTCTCTATAACTGCTCCTCGCTAGTACATCTGTTAATGACTGTTAACTATTCTCGATCCAGTTCCAGAGATACTGTGAATCATCGTTAATATGCGCAGTCAATAGATATATTGCGTACCAGCTCGTATTTCTGCGTATGGGCTATACAAACGAACGAGGACCACCCAAGACCGATTTTGCGACCGATTTCGCCGATCGGCTTGAAAATGCCCCCGCTGACGAGCGAGTATACAGAATCGCCCTCGAACTCACCGATCCAACCCCTGTTTCTGAAGTTGCTGACCGCGCAGACTGCTCTGCGAATGCGGCCCGACGCCACCTCAAACGACTTGCCGAGATCGGTCTCTTGACCCGTGTGACAGAGAACCCGGTGACGTACAGACGGAATGAAGCCTACTTCAAATGGCGACGGCTGAATCGCTTAGCAGAGTTGAGCGAGCAGGAGTACAAATCCCGGCTTGGTGATTTGCTCGCCGAGAACGAGGACTACAAGCAGACTTACGATGTCGAGCGCCCTGACGACATCGATCCCTTAGAGTATGCAGAGTACGGGGATCCAGAACAGGTCTGGTTAGATATCACCAATTGGGAGGCAGTCAGACAGGAGATCCATGACCTTCGTCGTGTCAACCGCGACAGTGCAACCGATGAAGGGGTCGTCTGAGTGTGGTCGACGGGAAGAGAAAGCGGACACCAAATCGTGCTTTACTGCGGGAAATCGCATCGATTCTGGGATCAGAGGAGTGGATCGAGACTATTTCTATCTTTCCATCGAATCGGCCGGATTCGATCGTTATCTCGCTTCGTGACGAACATTACCCAGAGGAGTATGTGAGCGAAGCATATATCGAGGTGCAATCGTATGTCAACGGTGATTTCCATATTACATATGTCGAAGATCATTTCGGTGAGGAGTGGATGTGTCGTTGGGATCGCCACGAGAGTGAAGAATATTCTATGCACCATTTTCACTCACCACCAAACGCGACTCATGACGATGGGGTGAACCGAGAGCATCCACCAGAGTTGCCATCCGTATTCTCACGTGTCGTTGTCCCTTGGGTCTATGATCGAATGGGCGACATTTGGACTGAATATGAATGAACGAGACTACTGGTTGACTTGGTGATGAGGGTCTTCTTTCACGACGAAGCGATTTTTATAATTCAGTTGAGACTACTGTCTCGTGCCAGTTACACGGCCGAAATCGATTATGATGTATCCAATGGAAAGGGATGAGTATCTTCAAAGACCAAATCAGATCAATAATATGGTGATTGTATAAGGCGTTCGATCGGCTCGATACTGGCGGAAACAGTTTCGAGAACTCACCATCACCTGCCCCACCCACAATCTCGACTAGTCACTCTAATCGGTAGATACAGGAGATAGACTTACCACTTGAGACAGTAAGGATCCTCTCGGTGGTGCTTCGATGAAAGTGGTGACTACCACCGATCAAACTGTGCGGATATGAAGCCCGAGATGTTTTATTGACAGCCGTTGCAGGTTTGGTATGGGAAACGACGACGAAGAATCCAAAACCGAAGCGGAATCGGCAGATGATGAGACGGAACGTGAAGGTGAGCAAGTGATGAGTCGGGCAGACGGTGCGGGGATCCTCCGCGAAGTCGCCGATGGTGTGGAGAACGGGACAATCGACATCGAAGGAGACAACGGTTTCACGGTCGCGGTTCCAGAGCACTTCGAACTGGAAGTCGAGTATGAGGTTACCGACGACGAGGCTGAGTTCGAAGTCGAACTCGAATGGCGAATGGAAGACGGCGAACCGGTATCGTCGGACGAATGACACGGTTGGTGGCCTCAGTAGCAGCCAATCGTCGGAAAATTGCATCCGTTCATTCAGCGATATGAGTGGTTGCCAGACCGGATAAATTTCCACCAGAGGGCACCAGAACCGGCCAATACAGAGTCTTTAATCATCGTAACCATCTGCGGACTCAATTTCCCGCCTTCTAACTTGCCCAGTTCATGCAACTCCTCGAACCGCTGATGTACTGGCCACCGTTCCATTGCAACCGTATCCGTCACCCACCGAGCGGTCACTGCCGGAAACTCGGGCTCGCGCATCGCCGCGAGAATATCGTCGTCTGTCGTTTCTTCTGCAAATTGACCACGAGTATCGCGCTTTCTGATGATGCGGTAGTGGCGTTTGGGTTAGTATACCTTACTAACATCGGTTTATTCGACCCTCATAGTCCATCCTGTGAGAATGTATTAGATAGTTGCAAGCGTATAGTACGTATGAACAACCGTCCCTCACGACTCGAACAGGGTGGACAAATCAGCGGCTTGAGTGCGATGATCGCTGGTATTCTCGGCGTACTCTACATGCTGTTTACCTTCGTGATTCCATACCTCTCCATCTCTGTCACTGGAATCCGATTCAGTCACGAGGATGCGTCACTCGGAGCAGCAAACGCGCCAGTCTTTGCCTTCTGGAGTGGTGTCCTGCTCGTCATCTCTCTCCTCGCAGGATATGCTGTATTGCGTGGCATCCTTTGGGCGATTTGGCTGCTTGCCATTGGACTGGGTGTCCTGACACTGCTTGGGCTGTTCAGCATTGGACTGATTATTGCACCGGCAGCTGTCCTCTTACTCCTTGCAGCCCTTTTGCTAACTGGAGATCGACGCAGAAAGATCGATCCTCGTCATAATCCACCACTTAGAAGTAGCTAGGTATTCTCGACCGTATCTACAACCCACCGAGCGGACACTGCCGGAAACTCGGACTCACGAATTACCCGAAGAATATCGTCATCAGTGATCCCAATTACTGGTCCTTTTTCAACTATTCTACCACTGGTCTTTTGTAGTATTATCCCGTCTGGGCGCTTGTATGGCTGATTTGATTGTCAAAGCGGCAGTAAAAGAACAGCTCGAAGGACAGAACGTTGCAAGTGACTTCTACGATGCACTCGATGAGGAAGTTGCGACGGTTCTCGAAAACGCCTCTCGCCGAGCCGAAGAAAACGATCGCAAAACCGTTCAACCGCGCGACTTGTAGCAACTCATCGCCTTAACGTAGCATCAACCTGTTTTTGCTCGTCACTACACAGAACCCATTTCTCTAGCGACCGCTATCCCGTTCGAAGCCCTATCACCCGACGAGTCTCGGGCTTCTTCGTTCGAATTTTGCTGGTTACGAACTTGCGGACACTCGCTGAAGAATATGATTGAGCGTGTCCATTCGCTTGCGATCATAGTGAGTGAGGTCGTAGCGGTTGCTATTATTGCGTTCACTGAATACCTCGATGATCTCAAACTGCACGAGTAACGCTAGCAGATTCCCCAGCATTTGCGGTGTCAGGCTGGAATCGGGAAGATTTTCACTCAGTTGTTTGGTAGAGGGATAGTTCCGCGAGCAGACTTCGAGCGCTTCTCGGACACTCTCGTGGTACGCTTCCAAGAGACCGTACTTCGCAGGCGACGTTTCCTGCAGGCTCTGTGCTTGTCGGTGAAGCGAGTCAGCCATACTGTTTGCGTCACTATCTTCGACCATATCATAATATAAGTCCCAGAACTACTTAATCAGAGATAAACAGACGAAAACCGACAAGTAGTTTGTACCGATTGCCACGAATCTTCCGAACATCCCAAAATTGAGGAGGTGACTGATCGCTAGGCCGGCGCTTCAGTCGCGAGCAAGTCCTGTATGTCGTCGCGGATACCGATCCCCGCGAGCACAATGAGCGCGATCCCAACCACGGCGGCAACCGTCTTGCCAGCTGTCGCGGCAAGCCAGTCATGACCGAACAGGGCGAACGCGCCGAGCAAGACAAGCAACATCTCGTTGCTGTCTCGAATGTGAGTGAAGGTGTTCATAATCTGATTGGCGGATACTGTCGATTCTGCCCCGCTGGAAGCGAGGTGGATAGCACTGCGGTCCACCGACGAGAGGCTTTCGCCTTAGTGTTAGGTGAAGCGGTGTGCTCTCGAGTCGCGTCGAGTGGATTACTCGGTCGTGTCGCCACCGTCAGGCAGTGCGGTGTCGTCAAGTGGTGACTCATCGGCGTCACAGTCGAGATCGTCGGCGAGGGCGGCACGAATATCTGGACGCTGGGCAGCCATCTTTTCGCGCAGCTCGGCGATTTCGTCGTCCGTCATGGGGTGATTCCGTGCCATCGTTCGTACCTTCTAATATACCGTTCGAGATTGTTGGCTATAATGGTCTTCGGCGCGATCGAGTGCGTCAGCCGCTGGGAGTGGGGGTGTAATATATTCGGTTGCATCTTTCTCATCATCGCGATAAATATCGAGATGCAGTCCGTCAGTGGTCACATCGTGGGTGAACTCGGCTTCACCCGTTCCATCATGATCATACCGCACGACCGAATGCCACTCGTCATCGTGGTAATACTCAAGCTGTACAACGACCGCACCACAGTGCCTTGCTCTGTATCAAAGCCAAGTCGGCGGCGGATTCGATGGGCGACTGCTGCGGTGAATTCTCGCTCGTACTCGCGTGGCATCTGTCACCGGTCCTCTGGGAGCCACCAGATTACGACACGGGGGCTGAGCTTCCCCCGTTTGACAGTCCCACTCTCTTGTAATGTTTCCAGTCGACGATGGATCGTTGTCCGGTCCACCTCAAGCGTATCTGCGATCCACCGGGCGGTCACTGCAGGGAACTCGGCGTCTCGCATCGTGGCAAGAATCTCGTCGTCGGTCGCTGCTTCGGTGAATTGCCCCTTATTATCGCGCTCTCTGTCACCCGCCTCGTCGGTCATTGTATCTGGTCGTTTCTCGCCCTCCTACTTATACCCATTCACTATGTGTTGAACCGACAGTTTTACCACCCACGCACTACATAGTGTATAGTAGGAAGAACGGTGCCCTCGGGCGTGTCAAAACGCGCCGGGTGTCACTAGCACCCGGCATCGGTCTTCCTATGGATGAAGACCATGTCAACGAAATCGCCTACGGAACTTGAAGCTGCCGAGACGGCACAGAAACGCGCACAGACCGAACAATTTGCCTTCGACGTCGATGCCCCCGGACTCATCAACGTCACCAACGAGAGCCACGAGAACCCTGCAGACCACCAGTACACCGTCTCCATCGACGATGTGACCAACGAACTGATGGCCTGTACCTGCCCGCACCACGTCCACCACAACGCATTCTGCAAACACATGGCTGCCGTCGAAAACGCAACCAACGACGGCACGCTCGAGGCCTTCCCATCGGAGGATGAAGACGATACTGGATCAGAAGACTGCGACTGTGACGGCCTTAAGGGGTTCCCATGCTGGCCATGCGTGAGGATCGGGCGGAAGGAACTGCCGAACTAACCACCGATTCCGTCGTTTATTGGTATGTAATATTCACTTCAATCATCTTAGTAGCTCGCTGGAGCAACTCTGGGATGTCTTCTCGAAACCAATCGCCATGAACACGATGAGTTGGTCCAGCGACTGTAAGCGCACCAAGGAGAGTACCCGTTTCCTGATTCACTATTGGAGTAGCAACACCTCGCATTCCTTCTAATCGCTCCTCATCATCGAATGCAACGCCACGTTGACGTATACGTTTTAACTCAGTGTCCAACTCATCTCGATCAGTGATTGTTTGTGGCGTTCGCTTCGGCAGACCATGCTGGTCAATGATTTGGTCTATTCGTTCCTCTGGAAGATATGCTAAAATTGCTTTTCCAGTTCCGGTACAGTGAAGGTATAAACGGATACCCAGACGAGCGTCTGTTTTGACTGCTTGATCCGTTCGATTATAGTAGAGATATACTGCTTGTCCGGCCTCTTCAACGGCAACTGCTGCTGACTCCCCTGTTTCTTCTACCAGATTATTCACTACTGATTTTGTAACCGGATAGACGAGATGGCGATTAAGTGCATTTGCTCCGAGACGAAGTGCTTTCAGTCCAACAAAATATTCCGTGCCATCGTTTTGGACATACCCACGATTCTCAAGCGTCTTAAGATGGCGATGTACTGTACTCTTTGGCCGATCAACCTCGGCAGCAAGCGTTGAGACACCTGCTCCATTTAAATTTCCAAGCTTCTCCAGAATTTCGATTCCAGTATCGAGTGCTTGGATTGGTCCCTCAGGTTGGTCAGACATTGTGTTTGTATACGTGGCCCATTTGTATAAATACCATTCCACTCTGTGGAACGATATTCCCGTTGTATGGAATATTTCCTTTTTAATTTAATATTGTCATTGATTATAATGACTGGACTATAAGCACATTGGTTTTTCTCGGTTGGCGTTCCATTCTACGGAACAGAACCAGTAATATCAGAAAATTATGGTAATATTTCAATAAATATGTTCTACCACTGGATAGACTGAATTAGAAACACACCAATAGAGAGTCGTTAACCTCTTGATCCCTCTTTGTATGAGCTAAAAACGTATTTTGCCATATCTCGGTTCCATTCTGTTTCGACTGGAAATATCCTTCTGTAAACGCTATACACCTATTATTCGATATAAAAATTATAATAATATATTAGATAGTATTATATATCGTCTATTACCACGTTGAGTCGGTGTTTAGACCACATGGGGCTTATCGGAGCAATTGGAATAATCGTCGTATTCGCAATTTTCGGGATTCTAATGATGACAGAGCTGGTGCCCACCTTCGTCGCATTGGCTGCGATGGCAATAGGTATCGCCGTCGTCGGTGGGTTGGGAGCTGATCAAATTATTAATACGGTAATTGTAGATGGATCAACGGAGCTTGCAGCAGCGTTCGTTGCCGTGTTCTTTGGTGCAGCACTCGGCGCGATCATCGAACAAACCGGTATTGCCGAGGAGATTGTCAAATCTGCAGCCGAACTCGGCGGGGACAATGCGATCGTCGTTTCGATACTCCTCTACCTCGCCGTCGCAGTCATTTCAACGAGCATTTCGGGATTGGGTGCATTCATTATGATCGCAACTATCGTCTTCCCGATCATGGTTAGCATCGGTTTTCAGCGGAAGGTTGCCGCTGGCATCGTTCTCCTGGGATATGGAAACGGGGTCATGTTTAACCCAGCTAACTGGGTGTTCTATGCTGACGTCACTGGGATAGATTTACAGCAGGTGTTAGTGTGGGCGCTTCCAACTGGTCTAGCCGCGTTGATTGCGGGGCTCGCGTATATCGGATTCCAAACAAGACGGGGCAACATTCAGGCGACCTGGGCGACGAACGCCGAAGACGTCGGATCGACGGCAGATGAAATCGAACAGCAGTTCGAATCGACCGTTCCGACATATGCACTTCTTGCACCAGTTCTCCCAGTTCTGTTGGTCGTTGCTGGCAGTCCTGTTCTTCCTGCCTTCGTCGTCGGTATCCTCTATGCGGCCATCACAAGCAAGCCCGGACTCAGAGCATTCAAAAACATGAAACAGACACTAAATCAAGTTACATACGCGTTCCATGAGGGGATTTCGGACGCCGCACCAGCAATCGCGCTGATGGTGGCGATTGGGTGGCTTCTCCAAGCCGTCTTCGCCAAGCCCGTGGCAGCGACGATGGAACCATTACTCAGACTTATCATCCCTCAGAATATGATACTCTACGCCGCGATGTTCATCGTCCTTGCTCCCCTCGCGCTGTACAGGGGGCCACTGAACCTGTGGGGCCTAGGAAGCGGCATTATCGGTGTTCTCGCCGCAATCGGAATCAATCCGGCTCTCATCACGACTACCGCAGTGAGTGCGCTTCGGGTACAAGCGCCGGCTGACCCAACGAACACGCACAATGCGTGGACTGCAGACGAAATGGAGATTAATGTCAATGATATCACTAAGAGCATTCTCCCATTCGCATGGTTTACCGCCGGAGTGGGTGTTATCGTTTCGGTGTATCTTTTCGGACTCTAATCCATGACACAGATACGAATCGGTATTGACGTCGGTGGAACGTTTACAGATGCAGTTGCGATTGATACCACGACCTTCGAGGTCCTGGATCAAGTAAAAGTCCCAACGACCCACGATGCGGATGCCGGAGTCGCCGCGGGGATCGTTGAGGCAGCCTCGACAATACTCGAATCAGTCGAAGTTACTCCTGATGACGTTGTGTTCATCGCACACGGAACAACACAAGCGACCAATGCGCTTCTGGAAGGCGACGTCGCAAAGGTCGGCGTACTCGGGATGGGTCGCGGTCTGAAAGGTCGACGCGGTCGGTCCGAGACCCAAATCGACACCATTTCGCTAGATAATAACCAAACGATCGAGACTGAACACGGATTTGTGATGCTCGACGACGGGGTACCAACTGACGAGATCGAGCCAATTCTCGAGCGATTTGCGGACAAGAACGTTGAAGCCGTTGTCGTAAGTCAGGCATTCAGCGTCGACGACCCGACTGCGGAAAACGCGGTATGCGACCTTGTGAGCCAGGATGGGCTCGCTGCAATCGGTGCGAACGTTGTTTCGAAGCGCTATGGCCTCAAAGTTCGAACCCGGACGGCGGTCGTTAACGGGAGTATCCTTCCACGGATG
Source organism: Haladaptatus pallidirubidus (assembly GCF_020700235.1). Taxonomy (GTDB): domain Archaea; phylum Halobacteriota; class Halobacteria; order Halobacteriales; family Haladaptataceae; genus Haladaptatus; species Haladaptatus pallidirubidus. The sequence goes on from NZ_CP085305.1 coordinate 47,769, forward strand.
ATAGAAACATCGCGCTCGACCGTTGAGAGCATTGGCGGAATGGGGATCGATGCCCCGCTCATGATCATGCGGTCAGACGGTGGCGTGATGGAAATCGAGGAGATGCAACGACGTCCTATTCAAACGATCCTTTCCGGCCCGGCGGCAGGCGTTGCCGGCGCGTTGATGTATGAGAACATCACCGACGGTATCTTTATCGAAGTTGGTGGCACCAGTAGCGACATCAGCGTCATTGAGAAGGGACAACCGAAATGGAATTCCGCCGAAATCGGTGGTCATACAACTTTCCTCCGGACGCTGGACATTCGAACTGAGGGGATTGCCGGTGGATCGATGATTCGTCTTGACGGCGACGAAATCGCAGAAGTTGGCCCTCGAAGTGCCCATATCGCCGATATTCCGTATGCAGTGTATGTTGATCCCGACGAAATCCAGTCACCCTCGCTTATCCGCCTTCGCCCGAAACCGAACGACCCTGAATACGTTGGTATCGAAACGGCGAATGGGAATCGATACGCGTTGACGCCGAGCGGTGCGGCAAACTTGCTCGGGTACGTCGACGAAACAGCCTATGCAGCCGGAAATTCAGAGGCAGCCAGACGTGCGTTCGAACCACTTGCTGACGAATTAGACGTGGACGTTGAGACGGCCGCTGAGATGGTGCTTGATGCGAGTATCGGAAAAATTATTCCTGTCATTGAATCTATTGTAGAAGAGTACGATCTTGACCCAAAACTTCTCGAACTAGTCGGTGGCGGTGGGGGGAGTGCTGCCTTGGTCCCATATTTGGCCGCAACAACCCACTACGAAGCACGACTTGCTCACAACCATGAGACAATCAGTACTATTGGTGTTGGGTTGGCGATGGTTCGCGACGTTATCGAGCGGAACGTCATGGATCCTGGTGAGGACGAAATCCAGCAGTTACGACGGGAAGCCATCGATTCTGTAGTTGGTATGGGAGCGAGCCAAGAAACGGTTGAAGCAAAAGTCGAGTACGATAGCTCCCGAAACCTGCTTCGCGCGGAGGCTGAAGGGTCGACGGAACTCCAAACGCGTGACCTCTCCCAAGGGACAGTTGACGAGTCAGAACTCCGAAAAACAGCAGCTTCAAGCCTCGATGCTAAGGCCGAAACCATTGAAAAGTTTGCTTCGATTGGGAGGCTATCGGTTTATCAATCCGAAGAAACGAGTTCAAAATTCTTCGGTCTCGTGTCCAGTGGTACTCAACGACTCGCTGTTCTCGACAAAAGTGGCGTCGTCAAACTCAAGCTTAACGATGCAGGAGTGTACAAAGCGACTGGTGAACTTCTCACTAAGGTGGTCGACAAGGTACTGGACGAAGAATCCGTATTTAGTAACGCTTCAGCCAAGTTGCCGAACCTCTATATCTGTCATGGTAATCAACTGTTAGACGTTAGCGGCATCTCGTCACGTGAACAGATCCACTCGCTGCTCGATGTCGAATTCGAGGAGATTCCGGACTCAGAACAACTCCTGATTCTAGCGGAGAAGCCATGAGCCAGGTACCTAATCCCACGGGGACTGAAATAACAGCCTCGGGTGTTGAACATCTGTCGTGGATCCAGCGTGCGAAAGAAACTGGACAAGACCGTGCCCGCAATATTCGCGACAAACATGGAACGAACGACCCATTTCAGATTGCCCTTGAGGGAGATATTGAAATTAACCGGGACACGTGGGACGGCTTCGACTCAGTACAATTACTTGGGACGTACTCGGACGACGTTATCACCCTGTACGAGGCACAGATTGACCGAGTCGCCGACACTGCTGACATCGACCGAATTGTTCTCCGGGAAGCCGTTTGTAGCCACGAGTTAGCCCATTATCTGTTAGAACAGAATCCACCGGAGTGGCGAGATCAATATAGTCCAATTGAACGCGTACTACGGTGGCTTCCGCTCAGAAGAACATCCAGACCGTCGAGACGTAGCCTTGAGGAGTGTGCCGCACACTCATTCGCTACTACATTGGTTCCAGAGTCGGTTGTATCGTTCGCTCAGCAATCCCAATAGAAATCAATCAGAATACTTACGCAGTTATGACTGAAGATCACTACCCAATCGTCGTTGTCGGAGGAACCGCAGGTGGAATTGCAGCTGCAGTACGTGCTGCACGAAACGGTGAACAAACATTACTCGTCACCTACAACCAGCATCTCGGCGGGATGATGGCCGGGGGATTGAGCTATACAGATACGCTGATCAAAAAATCTCGAGCACCGCTTCTCGACGAGTTCTTCTCTTCAGTTCGTGACCACTATCGAACAGAGTACGGGCAAGACTCAAGACAGTACGAGTTCTCCGAAGATGGCTATATTTTCGAACCCCACGTCGCTGAGCAGATTTTCGAGGAGTTTGTCGCGAATGAGCCGAACTTGACCGTATCTCGTGGGTATCGACCGACAGCGGTTACACGAAACGGATCTATTATTCAAAAAGTTACGTTCGAAGCGTTCGACGGCGATTCAACCCTCCAAGTTGCTGGTTCGACATTCATCGAAGCGACATATGAGGGTGATCTCATGGCGGTTGCTGGTGCAGCGTATCGTGTTGGTCGAGAATCACGCTCGGAATTCAATGAGCAGTTCGCAGGGCGACTGTTCACTGGAATTCGTGGTGATCGGTACTATCCGCGAGCCGCGGTCGGCGACGGCGACGACTCTGCACCGATGGATCGACGTGGACCTCTTCATGTGCCCGCAAATAAACAGCAAGGCGATCTCGATATTGTCCCGCATCCAGCGGGTCTCACAGAAATTTATCCGGAGAGCACTGGTGAGGGAGATGACGCTATTCAAGCATACAATTATCGTCTCTGCTTAAGCCGGGATCCAGAAACGAGGCGACTTCCGGACGAACCCGACGGATACGACCGATCCGAGTATCTTGAAGAGCTAGATGAGATCATAGAGAGCGGTGTGCGCCGGTATCTGTTACTCCGATACCTCCCGAACGAGAAAGCCGATATGAACTCGGCCGACCTCCCTGGCGAAAATCACGATTATCCGGATGCAGGGTGGAACCGGCGTGACGAAATTGCAACGCGACACCGCAATTATGCGCTTGGGCTTCTGTATTTCTTGCAGAACGATGATGCTGTTCCCGACGAAATTCAATCTAACGCTCGTGAATGGGGACTTGCCACTGACGAATTTACGGATACGGACAATTTCCCGTGGCAACTCTACATTCGAGAGGCGCGACGACTAGAGGGGCGAACTGTCTTCACTGAAAACGATGCACGCCATGCCCCTGGATTAGAGCGCACGCCGATCAAGTCGGATGCAGTGGCCGTTGCTGAGTATCCACTGGACTCTCATGCCTGTCATACTGAGCGACAATTGGGAAGTGAACCAGAGGGATTCTTTTATGCATCACAGGTCACACGCCCGTCACAGATCCCCTATCGATCTATGCTACCGAAAACCATCGACAACTTGCTGGCACCCGTCCCGCTGTCAGCGACGCACGTTGCCTACGGTACGATCCGCTTAGAACCTACTTGGATGCATATCGGCGAATCGGCGGGTTTTGCTGCTGCACTTGCCGAGCAACAGCAGGTTCCGCCTGCTGATATCGATATTAGAGAACTTCAACGAACACTCGGTGAATCCGGTGTTATGTATTCATTCTTCAATGACATTGACAATTCTGAATTCAATTCTGAATCGTGGATTCCCGCAGTTCAGTATCTCGGCTCGAAAGGTTTCTTTGATTCATATAATGCCCTACCGACGACGAAGCTGACGAGATCGCGTGCTCAACAGTGGAGCAAGAATACTGCTGCATTGTTATCTAATCCCGGTAAGGAGCCAACTGCATTGGCACAAGAGCTGTCCGACGGTGAACCAGACACCTCTTTACTCACAGCGGGTGATTTTCTCCAGTTGCTACGAACTGAACTACACGAGAATGAATTACCGTCATCGGTTCTTCCATCAGATCTTGAACCAAATGATCCCATCTCAATTGGCCATGCAAGTGTTATTTGCTACCGAATTCTCAGGGATCATGGTGGTAGTAAGTAGCTGAATTGACCCGATTCTGGGTTGGTCAATGAGTTTAGTTACTTGATTGCAACCAAGTTCGACGACTAAGGGGCAGATTCTGTTCAATATAGGACGGGCCGATACGGCACAGAAACGCGCACAGGCCGAACTAACTAGTTTCAGTCTGTTTTTCCCGAAGAGATGATGTATCGGTTGAACCGAAGCGTTTCTAGACAGGCCGACTGCTGGGGGATCCGTCTTCGCTGATTCCCCAGGAGATAATTCGTGCTGGATGGATCTGTATCCATGACTCATCATAGCCCGAGCCAAGGTGTGTTCCATTTTCGCGAAACGTCTCGGCACGGCCACGGATCTCGATGCCGCGGGGTTCCCATGGATCAATACTGGCGAGATCGTCGATGACGAACGCAACCTTCTGATTCGTTTCGGCGTCATGGAACTTCTTGGACTCGCCGAAATTGAAGCCGCCAATGTGGATCGTGTCATCGTCGGCATCGTACTGAAATCCAACGGGAACAACGTGCGGTTGGGTGTCTGCTCCAACGGTCGCCAGCCGTCCGAGTCGTTGCTCGTCTAAATATGCGATTTCCTCGTCGGTAAACACACTCATGGTATCAACTCTTTAGAACGATTGCTAACGGCTTAACAGTGCTGTTTACCACTGTACAACCACGATTCGTGGGCAAGTCAGGTTGGTCAGTTAGCGCATCTCCCGGATACCCACTTCCCGATTTTCTAGAGTTGTTCATCAACAGTTCGGTTTGACGTGTAGTGTGCGCCGGCTCGTTGAGTCTGCAACCTTATCGCATTGATTCTTGAATCGTTGAATAACGACGTCTAGACGTTCGTCCGCGGGCTCAAAGGTTCATTCCATCGCCATGTATGTGTAGGTGTGTTCGATCCCATCGATACTCAGGATACCGGACGCAACGATTTCCCGAACATCCGCTGGGCTCCCAACAACAACTTTTGCGATAATATCGACGTCTCCGGCAACGATATGGGCGTCTTCGACACCGTCGATTTCCATAATCGTATCTCGTATCTGATCCACCGTTGGCACATTTGCCTTGATTAAGACGTAAGCCGTAACCATTGTCCCTCGACCACCCCTTAGACAAGAGCAATTACCAAAATGTTACTGTCCCCCCGCCGACTAGGGCCACAGTGCTGCTTGTAGCGACCGTAGAAATTTGTGATAATCAACCTGATGCATGAATCTCCGCGATTACACCACGGGGAATCCAATCGTCATCACCGGTTCGATACCGTCGCACTCGAATTGGCTCCCATTTTCCAGATTTATAATGAGAGAGAAGTTCATACCGAAGAGATGAATCGTCGACCGATTCAACTTCTACCCGAAGATGTTCGGTTGGGGTATAGTCAATCGGACTCGCTGTTCCTTCGATTGTGGTTCCATCATTAAGAGTTCCACGAACGGAGTCACCAAGGCCAAGATTCCCGAGCGAATCTACAGCTTCATTGATCGTGGTCTGTGAAATCTCCCCTAACCGATCTATATCTTTAAAGAAGCTAGTTGATGAAACGGGGTCAATTCCTTCGGTCTCAAGTCGTCGATTTTCCTGCTTCACGCGCATTCCCAACAATCGTTGAATCTCGCGAAGTCGAAAGCCTATCGTCCGCAACTCATCACGCGTGTCCGATGACGCCCTGATTGACTCTTCTTCATTTGTATTCGAATTCCCCACCATACCTGCTGATGCAGCTTACAAACTATTAAATATGAGCAATGAATTGCCCGTTGAGCACCGTTGGGGATCACTTCCAGTGTGATATCGTCCTCTATAGCCTGTTCAGTAAAAACCAGAACCTACACAACGAATCCCCCACCATTGTCTCTATGACACAAACCGTCAATGAACTCCGCAACGACATTCGACAGGCCGTCGGGAGATACGAACGCGTTGAATCGACGGCCTTCACCAAAGAAGCCCTTGCAGCAATCTGTACAGCTGTAAACTACGATATCGACACCCACAATTTGCCATCCAAACCCCAAATGCGGGCTGGAATCCTCTGGAAAATCGGTGAGCTGGACGACGATAACCCAGAACAAACGTCAAACGCGTTCCGGAAGCCAGAGCTCAAAGCGATTGCAGCTGCACTGCACAATAAGGAGTAACCACTAACTATGGCGGGAGGAGTCGGTCGTCAAGGCAGTCACTACAATCGACCGGGATTCCTTCCCACGCTGCTTTGACTGCTTTGTATCCTGTCCAGCCTTCGTTATCAATCATTTCTCCGCAGGCTTCGCAGAACTCTTGCCGATTGATGATGCCCTTGTCCTTGAGCAGGTAAAAGAGGTAGGGGGGACCGACCACAGGTATCGACTCGTTTTGGCTTTGGATTGTCCTTCGGATTGACCGACGACCGTCTGCGTCCATAAGAATGACTAGACTGTATGGATCAGGGTCTTGGGAGAGTTGACGTCGAAGCGATTCTTCGCCAGCATCGCTTCCATGTGGGCGGGGTACGCAGTTGACGGTGGTGATCGGAACGTCTTCTTCGTCCATGACGTCAAGCGTTTTTTGGCTACCGTGGTGGAGTTGGTATTCTCGACTGTCTTCCGGTGCGTACTCGTTTTTGTCACGGACGTGTCGGGTTAGCTCGTGTTCGCAGACGTTGGTTGTTGTCAGTTTTAGGTTGTCACAGACTTCTGGCCAGAGCTTGGTGTTGGCAGCTGCAATCAACCCACTGGTGTCTATCAGAATTGGGTGAACAGGAGAAGAGGACATGGGTAAAGGGGACTATTCCTGAAAGAACTGGTCGGTGTCCAGCTGAGTAGCTTGTTCGAAGTCGCGACGTTCCTCGGCCATATGGTCGAGTTCGTCTCCGAGGAGTGTGCGGGCGATATCCTCAGAGATCTCGCCTCGACTGTATTGTTCGTAGATCGCGATTTTGTCTTCGTCGGTGGTGATGCGGCGTAGCATTTCGATCAGTCCTTCACGGGCGAGCTCGCTGGTGTTGATTCCACCCATATGGACGTTGTTCAGGACCTCGGCTGCGTCTTTTTCTGCCCCGGCCCGAAACTGAATTTTCTTATTGTATCCTGGACTGCTCATACGTGCTCTTACTATGTGGTATTGGGTGAAAAGTGTTGTGACGTGTGTGGTCATGTACTGACAAATGGATAGTAATCTGATTGGTTCAGCGGTATATTCGTCACTCGCTGCCCCCTCCGACAACCACTTAACGAGACTCCCCATGTTGATACGTCTAGCAGGTAACCGGCCGTCTCCGTTATCGAGGGCGCTAGTCATCAGCGAGTTACTGCCAGACGCTGTTCTCAAACAGTGAAAATACAGCTGTTCAATACAGTCTTGCCCTCTTGACTTTCCCATCAGTGTCGATCCTCGTCTCACTTGTTCGTACCCCCTATTACTTTGGAAGAATTTGGAGGTACAGATCGACATTTGACGGCTTTAAAATTGCATAGAATCGCTTAGGGCTGGTTTCCGGCCATAGAATCCAGCCTTAGGATTCTAAGGCTGGATTGAAATCATAAATGCAGCCTTTCACAGCTTCAAACGACTGAACACAGGATTTGACCGAGTAATTCTGATTCTTGTTACTCATCCAACCTTAGGTTTGTGGGTCGATATGGGCTCACACAGGTAATATCGCGGAATAGAACGCCTCTATCCAGCCTTAGACCCAAGTTATTAAAATTCGATAAATAATACTAAATGTACTTGTGACTTTGGAGACATACCCGCCAATCCCGTCGTCGATTCAGGACATCTCTTGCGTTCCCAAAGTAGTTGGTACAGGAACCCGTTGAGGAATGAAATGAGTCCTAGCCTCTCTCAATGTCCTGACTGTGGATGGACCGGTAATACTAGTGATTGCGTGATCGATGAACTCGAACGAACGTGTCCTGTCTGCGACTACGTTTTTCGACGTACTTCGTGAACCGGGAAATCTATTCATTCCTCCTCCGGAATCCACCAGATAACCATCCGCGGACTCAATTTCCCACATTACAATGCATCCTGTTCATGCAGCCCCTCGAGCCGCTGATGTACTGGCCACCGTTCCATTGCAACCGTATCTGCGACCCACCGAGCAGTCACAGCTGGAAACTCGGCCTCACGAATCACTCCAAGAATATCGTCATCAGTGATCCGAATTACTGGTCCTTTTTCAACTATTCCGCCACTGGTCTTTTGTAGTATTATCCCCTCTGGGCGCTTGTATGGTCGATTTGATTGTCAAAGCGGCAGTGAAAGACCAGCTTGAAGACCAGAATGTGGCGAGTGACTTCTACGATGCACTTGATGACGAAGTCGCCTCCATTCTCGACGACGCTGCCCGACGAGCCGAGGAAAACGATCGCAAGACCGTCCAACCGCGCGATTTGTAGCGGTTCACCGCTTCACTGTAGCATCAACCTGTTTTTCGCTCGTCGCTACACAGCACTCATTTCCCTACTGACGGACTACTATTCCGATCGAATCCAGATCACGCGCCGTGCTTCAGGCTTCTTCTTTCGAATTTCGTCGCTCTCATGCAGTCGAGTAAGAACGTTATAGGCTGACCGCCGTGACCATCCAAGCTCGTCCGCAATCTCGCTCGTCATGTAGGGTTCGAGCGGTTTCATGATCTCCAAGACGGCCTCTTCAGTGTGTTCTTGGACATATTCCCCGCTCTCATTACGCGCCCTCTCATCGTTCTCTGTCATATCTACTCTTTCATTTTCGCACAATATAATCTTATTCCTTGCAAGGAATACGGTGGTTTCATTACCCATGCCCCATAAGGAATAGGTAGGAAAAACGGTGCCCTCGGGCGTGTGGAAACGCGCCGGGTGCTGTAACACCCGGCACCGGTCTTCCAAAATGCAGTCTGGAAAGACCATGAGTACGAAATCGCCTAGTGAACTTGAAGCTGACGAGACGGCACAGAAACGCGCGCAGTGGGTACAATTCGGCTTCCGCGTCGAATCCCCCGGAATGGTTGAAGTGACCAACGAGAGTCACGAGAACCCCGCTGACCACCAATACGTCGTAACGCTGGACAACGTGGCGGGCGATGCGATGGCGTGTACCTGCCCGCACCACGTCCACCGAAGCGCGTTCTGTAAGCACATGGCTGCGGTCGAAAACGCAACCGACAACGGAACACTTGATGCGTTCCCGTCAGAGGACTACGAAGACAATGCCGAACCCGAAGACTGTGACTGCGATGGCCTCGGTGGCTTCCCGTGCTGGCCGTGTGTGCGAACAGGACGGAAGGAACTGCCGAACTAACCACCGCTTCAGCCCTTTTTATCCCAGGTATGCAGATTAACGTTCTCGGATCTCACCGACCAGCGAATGTTTGTGGAACGTGGGGATACAGCAACCAGCGAACGTGAATCCTCACTCGAGAAAAAGTGCATCTCATATCTATTTACTATGAATGTTGGAATAGAAGAGTCAGTCTGCTTTTTTCCACGCGTCTGACGCTTGCCCATGGAACTCCCCTTTCGCTTTCCGCTCACGCGGCCAGAACGCCAGCGCAAATAAGACTAAATAAAAAGCTCCGACAATACTGACGACAATTTCACCGGGAATCCCAGGGATTGCTGCTGTTTCGTTCCATGTCTCATCAGGGACAAAGATGGTGATACGGAAGAGCCAGGCGAGACCAAGCAGCACCAACAATGGCAGATAAATCCGTTTGAGGCGACGAGCTAGTGTTTCTAAATATGACACTTTATACGTGGGATGTTTTAGATCGTTAGCGATCTCTTCGCGCCAATTCGTAAGTGGTAATCCTTCCGGGTCGAATGCGTTCGCAAGGACGTTTTCTTCGATAAGACGGACTCGTGCCCGATAGGCATCATACATACGATACCGGCGTACGTCAAAAATCAGAAACATTGTGAGAGCAACCATTCCAATCAGAAGCAAATAAGACCCTCTGCTTTCGAATGATAACGCAAGAATCGCTGTAACAACCGCAATCGCCCAATCAACAGTCAAATCGAGTCGGCCAAGAAAGGTTGCTGACTGAGACATCTCGCCACGATAGTACTGCTGGAGTAGCGAAAGCAGCTCAGAGCGATCGTATGCCGCTTTTTCAGCCACATCGCGTTCCTCTTTCCCCTCTGGTTTGAACTCGTCTGTTTCTTCCCCCATAACATCCGTCTAGAAGCTATCCACTGGCTTAACCAGCGTTACCAGAACCCAAATATATACACCTAATCGTAGTGTCCTTGCTGTATTCATCTATCTTCTGTGCTGCGATTCACCGAGTTACTCCCTCACTCTCTCCTTTGGAATGATACACATTCTACTGTCTATTGGTGCTTGTTCTCGGTCTTGGCGAGATGGTTAACTACTTGGATATCTTATATACTATCTATGGCAATCATAGAACTTGCAATCGCGTTTTTTGTCCTCGCAATCATCGCCGGTGTCCTCGGAGCGAGAGGTGTTGCTGGCCTGTCGATGGAGGTGGCAAAATGGCTCGTGATCATTTTCGTTGTTCTTGCAATATTGTCATTTTTACTATAGACATTGGGAAATTTATAAATTGTCCATTTGATAATATTATCCTACGTTGTTGAATACGGTCTTCTTCATGATGGTGACTTCTGAATGAAGCTAATATGATAAAAGATCGAAGAGTATGCTAATGTGTGCCCAGAACGCTACTCACTGGGAGTACCGCAGCCTTAGACCACCACGTGAGGAAACACAGAAGGAAGCGAGTGATCCCACAGACCAACTCAACGAACTTGGAGCTGACGGATGGGAGTTCGTCGGAACGATTGAGTATGAGGGCGGTGGCACGAAGTACCTCGTTCTAAAACGACCGCTGGACGCTGATATGGAGGAATAAATGAGTAACAACGAGAGCGATATTGGGACTGCAAATACGATGCGAGGACGGTCCGAAGAGAGTCGGCTCAAAATATGGATCCTCTTTCGGATGAACCGGTTTCTTCTGACTGGATTACTTGCCCTTCTTGTCTTCCTGTCATTTCTCGTCTTCAGTCTCACGCTCAATCCATCGCTTCCGAGCGAAATCAAATCAACCGACACAATTGAAACGATTTTTTCTGCGATGATCGGTGTCATCGTCACCGGAACAACGTTGGTCATTACAATCAGCCAGCTTGTTCTCTCACAAGAAAACGGGCCATTAGGTGACCAGCGTAAGCGGATGAGTGATGCGATGGACTTTCGCACCTACACCAGAGACTTGTTCAACTCTGTCGTCCCAGCCGATCCTTCGAAATTTCTTGGTCAACTCGTGAATGAAACTGAGCGACGAGCAGAGGTTCTCGATCGCTTGGTCGGGGAGAACGACGATGATGAACTAATCCGCCAAGTTTCCGAGTTCGTCGATAGTCTGCATGGAAACGCGAAAGAAGTCCAAGATGAACTCGAGGGAGCCCAGTTTGGAACTTTTGATGTTCTATTTTCGGCATTGAATTTCAACTATGGATGGAAGATCTACCAAGTTGAACGAATGACTGACGAATTTGCCGATTCACTGAGCGATAACCAACAACTGGCCTTCGATGATCTGGAAACAGCTCTGGCTATGTTCGGTCCAGCCCGAGAACACATTAAGACGCTGTACTTCCAGTGGGCGCTCGTTAACCTCTCCCAATATATTCTTTATGCAGCGATTCCAGCGCTCATCGTTTCCGGTGGTATGCTGACCTTCGTTGGAGCGGAAACTTTCAGCGGTACATTCCTTGCGATTCCCACTATTACATGGGTCGTGAGCGGAGCGTTTACAGTGACACTCATTCCATTCCTCCTCTTTACCTCCTATATCCTTCGGATTGCACCGGTAGCGAAACGAACACTTGCTATTGGCCCGCTTATCCTTCGTGAATCTCAACGATAATAGCTCACAAATCATCTAAGTAATATTGCGAAATAAATTGCCACTATAGTTAACTAACTGTCGATAGTCACTATATTCGGAATGATGGGTAAAAGTCAAGAAGTAATGAGGGAACAGCCAGAACAAAAAGCAGCAGGTGAATCCGCACAACTCCCATTTCATTTCCTCTACGTCTTTCTCCTACCAATTGCAATTTCATAGCATCCGACAGGTATACAACATACAGACCAATATTTCTTTTTGCCTTCGGGCGCAAACCAAATACTCTTCATCAGTGAACGGATAATTTGGATATGGTCGATCCCGGACAATTACTACTTCTCATTATTGCTAGTGGTGCAAGCTTTATTATGGCGTGGACGATTGGCGCAGGTTCGTCGGGATCAACTCCATTTGCACCCGCAGTCGGGGCTCGTGCTATTTCCGTAATGCGAGCTGGATTTATTGTCGGTATTCTTGGATTCGCTGGTGCCGTGCTTCAAGGGGCAAATGTCGCAGATGCAGTTGGGACTGGCCTAGTTGGTGGTATTTCACTCACTGCATCAGCAGCGACAATTCTTCTCTTACTCGCAGCAGGCCTCGTTGTGATTGGTATCTTCACAGGTTATCCGATTGCAACAGCGTTCACGGTTACCGGTGCTGTCATTGGCGTCGGATTAGCCCTTGGTGGGACCCCTGTTTGGCCTGCGTATATCGAGATTGCGACCTTGTGGGTACTCATTCCGTTCGTCGGTGGTGGTATCGCATACCTCACAGCTCGACTATTGCGAAATGAGAATATCCCGGAGCGCTATAGTATTCCCGTTCTCGGTGGCATTGTTGGCCTTATTCTGGCAAATATTCCGTTTACCCTTCTGGGATCTGCTCCGAGTGGTGCATCGATTGCCGCGACTATTGCAACGCGAATTCCAGTGGCACCGACCATCGGAACAGTAGTTGTTTCATTTCTTTTTGCGCTCTTTCTCACAATCCTTCTTCGGTGGGACCTCAACTCTGACGTCGAAGCGGCTCAACAACATTTTCTTTTAGCACTCGGCGGGCTTGTCGCATTTTCGGCAGGTGGTAGTCAGGTTGGACTTGCCGTTGGTCCCTTACTTGCGGCATTCAATGATGCATCGCTCTCGATCACAATACCACTAATAACACTACTGGTATTCGGCGGTATTGGGTTGTTAGCAGGCTCGTGGATGGGTGCTCCTCGAATGATTAAAGCAATCGCACAGGATTATTCATCACTGGGTCCACGTCGGTCGATTGCCGCGTTGATTCCCTCGTTTGCAATTGCTCAGACAGCAGTCTTGTTTGGGATACCAGTGTCGTTTAACGAAGTCATCGTCAGCGCAGTTGTGGGGAGTGGGTTTGTGGTTGGTGGTGCAGGTATGAGCACACAGAAGATGCTCTATACTGTGCTGGCGTGGCTCGGTTCACTAGTGCTTGCAATTGGTCTTGGCTATGGGACAATGTGGCTAGTTCAAGTAGTATTTTGACACTTTAATTTGAACATTCCCGCCCGTGACGCTGACGAAACAGCACAGAAACGCGCATAGGCAGAACAGTTCTCCTTCGACATCCAAGCCCCTGGACTCATCGACGTCACCATCGAGAGCCACGAGAACCTGCTGACCACCAATACGTCGTGACGCTGGACGACGTGACCGGCGACGTGATGGCTTGTACGTGCCCGCACCACGTTCACCGGAGCGCGTTCTGTAAGCACATGGCGGGCGTCGAAATCGCAACGGCTGACGGCACCCTTGAGGCGTTCCCATCGGACGACGAGCGTATCAGTGCCCCATACACCGGCTACGACAAGTACAGCAACGTCGATCACACGTTTTGGCAGTGTGACGGATGTGGCGCGGAAGCCATCTGGAAGAGCGCACTTACCGACTGTTGCTAACCCTCCTACTCTTCTCATTTCTGTCACGCCAAACGACGCTGTCCGATGTTGCTCAGCGAACGCTGACCGAGTGCGCAGATGCAACGACTGATAACCCTCTGAATATTGCTCAAAATCAGCCATTAGCTAAACGTACGAAGTAAGCAGTATATTTATTGAGTCTTATTACTATTTTGTCGATAATGCTTGAAGAATATGGGTACGTCGTGAACGTTGATGGTGTCGTTGTCAAAGACGATGAGTACCTGTTCATCGAACGCGGCGAAAGTGAAGACCACGCTGCCGGTTTATTGTCGTTCCCGGGAGGTAAAGTCGAACAACCGCCTGGAAGCACGGAAACACTTGAGAAGACAGCCACCCGAGAACTCTATGAGGAAGTCGGTGTCGACATCGGCGATGTCGAGTATGTTTGTAGCACAACGTTCGAGGCCGACGACGGTACTAACTGTCTCAATATTGTTGTCCTTTGTGAGTACGTGGCGGGTGATGCTCATCCTCGAGCTCCCGACGAAGTTGCTGCAGTGCATTGGGTTTCCTATGATAAAATCAAAACCCGAACTGACATTCCGGAGTTCGTCGAACATTTTGTAGACTGCACCGAAGAGCTTCGCAATTCCGAGTAAGAGCCGTTTGAGATCTGCCGAACACTTCCCGGATCTACCGGTCGAAGCAATCGACTGGGAGGTCTCACACCAAGCCCACCGGTAGGCGTCACGAAGTACGACCCTACAACGGAGGCGATCACGATTGCGCTCACATGGGCGGCCTACGAGAAACACGGGTGGGAACAATTCAGTTCGACCGTACGCCACGAATTGATCCACGCATGGCAGTATCACGAGTTCGGCGACGCGGATCACGGGCGAACGTTCGCCCGCTGGACCGATGTACTCGACACAACGCAGCACTGCCGAGCGGTTCACATCGCCGAACTGGTGGGTGATTTGCGAAGACTGTGACGGCAGACTCGTGCGCTACCAACGCTCGAAAGTCGTGAAACACCCTGAGACGCACAATTGCGGCGATTACGGCGGGTCGCTCCGCGTTGGGGAGAGTGCAGGCCAATGACGGCGGAGTATCGGTGTCACCGCTGTCAGCGGGTTGTTGGGACGATGACGGTGGCTGCCCCGTCGCGGGTCCATTTGAGTCCGTGCAGGCATCGGATTGCTGGCCCTGATGGATTGCTTGCAATGGGCGATTTGTACCCACCACGCCCTGATGTGTGGCTGACGGATTTCCTCGCTGACCCTCACAAACTCCCCCGAATGCTTTTGGCTCTCCCTCATTCAAAAACGAACGAATGAGATGCAGATACAGGGGCTAACGTAGGTTAGTATAGTATACTAATCTACACGGTTCTGCTGAAGATCTCCGAGCGAGACAGGAATGATGTGCTGAATACAGAGGATGGATACAGTAGACGGTCAGCGTTCATTTCAGTCCCTCCGCAATGAAACAGTTGGTAGCTAGCTGTGCATGGTTATCGCTGCCCACATCAGGAGCCTAGTGGTTGGCCGATTCAGTTGGCCACCTCGATAGGACCGCAGACTACGGTCGATGAGTACCCGTTCCCTCCCGTTGAAATGCGAGTTGGATTTGCGATTTCGGAATCCATTCGTCCCGGAAGCCAACCATCTCCTCACGTTTTCTGAACGCCGCCTGCTTCTCCCGTAAACGGCTCTCTAACTGGTCGTGACGGTCGTCATCGTCACCAGTGCGCGAGAGCCCGTTTTCTAATGAGTGGATTTGATGGGCGAGCGACATCAGGGAACGGACCACCGCTGAGTCCTCGAAGAGGACAGCTTTCTCGGTTTCGCGGGTGACGCGTCCGACGAACATCGTGGGGGTGGCCTTCTTCGTGAAATCGCCTTTCTCATCGGCTAACCACTCGGGGAGTTGGATCACTAGTTCCTCGTCGTCGAGCAAGCCCAGTAACTGCCATAACTGGCGAGTACCCTGTTCGTTGAGCAGCCTCCGGTCGCGGGCGTCCTCGAGGGAGATGTCTGTATCGGAGAGCGTCTCCGAATGCCACTCCCCGGCAAAGCTGTCATACGTTTCGAAGGTGTGAATTTCTAGAGTTGGCATAGGTTGATTTGTTCCGACGGGCGGTGCTTAGAAGGCGCATCTCGTAACGTTATAGAAACAACGGTTGGATATGGATAATTCGCTCGTCTGTCGCTACTAACCCGACTCCTCACCAGACGAGGGGGACCGGTGACCGATTCGCGCTCTCCATCTTGTACGCGTCAGTAGCACTATCTAATATGAAACAGGTACGTTCGTGGGGATACGAACCCACAAGTCTACGGTTGGCGGACCACTGAGACAACAGCTGTGCTACCGAATAGTATAATGGAACAACAGGAACGAGGTTCATACTGACCGGTAACACCATCGAGCCGCCGATATTCCCTCGTGTTCACGAGGGATGACACCGTCCGAGACGGCAACGGTAACGCAGTTAAAGTCGGCTCCGGCTCAGAACCCGAATATTGGGACGAACCGGAACGTGAGATAGGCACCGACCGTCGCGATGGCGGGCACGACGTTCTGCATCAGGACGACTCGCGCGGTCATCACGGGGTTGAATAACGCCCCCGGATCGGGGATGTCCTCGACGTCCTCCGCGCCGATTGGAGGGAGCGTCTCGCCCTCCTTGTCGGCCGCCAGCGCGTCGACCGTGACCGGAGGCCCTCCGTTGCCAGTGACTATTTCGGGGGCGGTCCTCGGTCGGGTCGCTCGGCCCCAACCCAGCCCGACGATAGACATCGTCGCGATGATGACGAAGCTCGCAGGGATGCCGAGCGCCGAGAGGAAGACGACCAGCGTCGAGGAGACCGACGCGACGACGATGGCCGCAGTGAGGGGAAGTTCCGTGAGGTCACTCCCCATCGTCTCCAGGGTTCGTCGAGCGATGGTGAACGAGCCGATGGCAACGGCGATCCCACCGAAGATGATCGCCGGGTTCATCGCCAGTTCGCCGCTGCCAACCAGCGGTGCAACGGCGTTGGCGATGTTCGAGGTGCCCGAAGCGAAGGCCATCAGACAGCCAATCGCGACGACAGTAACCGTCCCGACCAGCTCCCGACGATTGGTCGTCTTGTGGACTTGTGGGATGGGGACGACACCGGACCGGTCAAGATCGAACAGGGGCCCCGTACTGCGCTCTATCGCGATCAGTCTGTTCAGCCGCGCGTAAAAATACCGGCCGATGACCAGCGAGACCCAGAAGCCGATGATGGGCGAGACGACCCACCAAACGACGATCTGTCCCATCACGGCAAAATCCAGCACGCCAGCGGCCAGTGCGAGGCCGGCGATTGCCCCCACAGCGGTCATCGAGGTTGAGGCCGGGACGCCGAAGAGGTTCCCGATCAGCAGTGCGAGCCCAATGAAAAACAGCACGGCGATGGAGGATTCGAGCGTGAAGACACCGGTGTTGACGACCAGTTCGGTACCGAGTTTCGTCACGACATTCCGCCCCAGCGTCCAGGCACCGATGAAAAAGAACACGCCCATGAGCGCCGCGGCGACAGGCTTGGAGATGGCGTCGGCACCGACGGCCGGCCCGAACGCCGGCCCCGTGGTTGATCCCCCGATGTTGTAGGCGACGAACATCGCGACGAGGACGCCAGCGATGAGCAGGAGGCTGGTCATCGGTCCTCTGTCTCGCCGTCTTCGGCGGCCTCGCCTGTCTCGCCGTTCGCGCTCTCGGCCGCACGCTGTTCTTCGAGGGTCGTCTCCATTGTCTCGCCTACTTTCTCTTCGACAGTCTTCTCTACTGTCTCCCCAACTGTTTTTTCGACGGTTTCACCGACCGTCTCCTCTATCGTCTCTCCAACCTTCTCGTCCACCGTCCTTTCCACTGTCTCGCCCACCTGCTCCTCGACCGTCTTCTCAACTGTCTCTTCGACTGTCTCGTCAACGGTTTCTCCGACCGTCTCGTTGACCGTCTCTTCGACGGTCTCCTTGACCGCCGTCGTCATCCAGTTCGGATCGAAACGGGCCATCTTCCAGACGACGTGGAGGACATAAGAGACCAGTACCCCAAATCCGAATGCCAACCCGACAGCGGTCCCGGCGATGACGATCAGTCCGACCGAGACCGCGATCAACAGGCCGTAGGTCAGATCGATGAGAGAGTCGACGCGGTTCGGGTTCACGACTCACCCAGTCCGAAGGCCACCGGTATGGGTAGAACTAATCTGGAATCAATAGATGTGAGAGAGCACATACAGATTCTACACATCCCTCGTTCAAGTAATTTGGCAAAAACATTTTGCCCGGATACCGGTATTTGAGCGTGATCGATTGTAAGTCTGACCAGAGAGAATTCCTTCCGGCTGACGGTATTGTGAGGTGCTGAACACGCGCCCTGTATTCAGTACAACCGCTAGAATCTATCACCTCTTGAGGGTTTCAACAAGGCCATGTTAGTAAACTATACTAATCCTGGCGTATCTACTTTCGCTCTGGCTGGCGACTGTTTACACTGATTCGGAGCAAAACCTCCGTGTATGCTCCGTGAAACGGCCCTGTTTGATACGCTCCACAGCGAGCTTGCGATCGTCCTGGAGGAGACGCAGGACAAAGAGCTCAGCGCTGATCGACTTACCACGCGAATACTCGAAAATGATGGGGATTCATGGCTGCTGATCGGCCTCGTTGAGGGGGCACCAGCGGTTCTCACTTACAACCGACTGATGAACTCGATCACGCGAACGCCGATTGAGACTGACAGATTGGCTGGCAACAGGAGTCAGCATATCGACCGGCAACGGACGGAAGGCAAGTACTTGAATCAGTCCAATAGCTTGGACGGGCATATTTTGACTGAGTGCAATCGAAGATGATAGCATTGAGAAGCTACTGACCGTACCGAGCGGTGATTATATCCTAAAAGAACTCTGGAGGAATGAGGGGTGGATCGAGGGAGGTGGATCAGGAGTGATGGCGCCAGATCCGGTGATGTCAAAGCGCCCTCGACACATGCTACCGTTTAGCACGAATCAATAAATACTTTGTGGTAATATGGAAAATAAAATAGAACAGTGTTTGCTAGCCTATAACGGAGTTTGTGATTCATTTGGAAGAACTGCCGGAACTCGAGTGACACTCTCGACGTCGGTGTCGAAGAAGACGTCATTGCATTCGCGATCGGATTCGGCAGCTCCGAACAATCGGGGAGAAGTAGTCTGTTTCCTGGGATTTCGGCGCGTTTTAAGATGCGTGATTGATTCTATAACCGAAGTAGAACGTACGACGGCAGCGAGATGACTTTCCCGCATTGCCCGATTTTGGGCGGTTGACTTCCTGTGGGCAGTATAAGCGGCAGTGAAATCAGCCGGGTCACCGCCCTCGGGGAAGCACAAAACCTCTCGTATCCGTGAAAGCGGTTTCGAGTGCCAGCATGACTCTTTCTTTCCGCCCGGTGTTAATCGCCTCTTCCCGAACTGTGTCTTCTCATCGAGTCACACCGAATGGTCCCCAATTTTATTCTTCTTGTCGTCGCATCCTTGTCGATGACTTCAGAGACACTACGACTCGACTCGTGGGCGTTCGGCTGGGCGTGCGGACTGCTCTGGGCAGGGAGCGTCGTCGTTCTCGGCCTCACCGCCCGAGTCGGATGGGGAAAACGGTGGGAACGACTCCTCGCCGACGTGTATCGTGGCTACAACGAAACCACCGCTGGACTCGCTCTCGGAGCAGTCTGGGGGTTTTTCGACGCGTTCATCGGTAGTTACACCTTTGCTCTATTGTACAATCGCCTCCGTCAGTAATGTCCATACTGTCACGCCGACCGCCTCATCGAATGAACGAAATGTACGATGTCGGCACAGAATTTTCATTAGAGGGGTTGTTACGATAGACGACAAGATGGATCTCATCTACTGCAAACGAATCTTTGCCTGCCGCTGACGGTGTTTCTGAACGAAGATGTGATCCTGTCAACTCTCTCGTGCAGGCACGAAAATGAGCGCGTTCTTCGATGACCACCCGAACATTGACCGGCTATTACTCGTCCTTGCGTTTGCCTTTGGGAGTACTCTCGCAAGCTATCTACTCGGTGGAAACGTCGGGGGTGGCAGCGATTTCGGGGATTCTCGTCGGTGTGCTCTACGTCTGCATTCGAGAGTATAGATAACTTTCACAAAGAAGAGGTATGAGTAAATCGTTCTCACGCTCCGGGTCGAGAGCTAGCTTTTTGAAAACTGCTGCCGTGAACACAGTGGCACCCTGGACAATGGGAACGGAATCTTCGGATCAGCGTTCATCATCGTTTAGCCTTTTTCCAATCGTCGAGTGGCTTCGCCGCTACGACCGATCGTGGCTTCGATCGGACGTATTCGCGGGAATTACGGTTGCTGCAGCAGTCATCCCCGAAAGCATGGCGTACGCATCACTCGCCGGTCTCCCACCAGAGACGGGCCTGTACGCGAGTCTTTTCGCTGTTTCCACGTATCTCTTCTTCGGCACGTCGAAACAGGTCATCTACGGTCCGACCTCCGCACTCGCAGTCCTCCTCGCCGCACAAGCTACCGGACTCGGGACGACCACTACGGCATCTGATTACGCGACGATTGTTGCAGTGACGACACTACTCGTTGGTGGAATCGCCGTCATCGCGTGGCTGCTTCGCCTCGGATTCCTCGTGAACTTCATCTCCGAATCCGTCTTGACCGGATTCTCGGCGGGAGCCGCCCTGTTCATCATCTCGACTCAGCTCGACAAACTAGTCGGCATCGCCGGTCCTTCTGGCCCGTTCTACGACCGCGTCTGGTTCGTCCTCACCCATCTTTCGGGCGTCCACCCACTCACCGCAGCGGTTGGTATCACCGGAATCGTCCTCCTCGTTCTCGGCAGGAAGTACCTCCCGCGCGTACCGACTGCGCTCGTCGTCGTGCTACTGTCAATTGCGTTTGCGACGGCGACGAATCTCGCCGCTCGGGGCGTCGCCGTCGTCGATCCGATACCGAGTGGACTGCCCTCACCTGCCGTGCCACAGTTCGCTCCGAACATAGTCATCGGACTGTTCCCGATCGCGCTCGCGCTGTTCTTGCTCTCGTACGTGGAAGGCATGGGGGCCGTCGAGACGTTCGCCCAGCGCAACGACTATCGAGCGGACGCGAACCAAGAACTGCTGGCGACCGGCGTCGCAAATATCGCTGCAGGACTCGGGCAGGGATTCGTCGTCGGTGGCAGTATGTCTCGGTCGGCACTGAACGATGCTGTCGGTGGAAAGACACAACTGACGAATGCTGTCATCGCCCTCGTCCTCGTTGGCGTCCTCGTCTTCTTGACCGGCCTCTTCACCGCTCTCCCGGAGACGATTCTGGCTGCTGTCGTCATCGTCGCTGTCACCGACCTCATTGATGTCCCCGCGTTGCGCCGACTCTATCGCATCGACACGTTGGAGTTCGCCACAGCTAGCTCCGCGTTCGCTGGCGTCCTCGTCTTCGGCATCCTCTACGGCGTCTTCATCGGCGTCCTCGTCTCCATCTTCGTAGTCGTCGGCCGGGCGACGTATTCCCACACGGCCGAACTGGGACGAGTCCCAGAGTCAGAGGAGTTCAGCGACCTGTTGCGTCACCCCGCGAACGAGACGATTCCGGGCGTTCTCGTGTATCGAGTCGATGCGGAACTGTTCTTCGCAAACGCACCGACCGTCCGACGGAACCTCCTCGACAGACTCGACGCCCGCCCATCACCTGTCGAACTGGTCGTGTTCGACCTCCGTTCGTCACCGACGATTGATGTGACAGCCGCCGACACGCTCTTCACCATCGCTGACGACCTCGCACAGCGCGGCATTGATATTCGTCTCGCCGAAGCAGACGGTGCCGTCCGCGACGTTCTCAACGAGGTCCAGCCGGATCATTCGCTCGGGCAGACAACACTCAACGAACGAGTTATCACGGTCATTGAGGAGTGGCGAGACGAGACTGCAACGGGAACCGATGAATGACCGTTTCGAAGCGCCGCTTCGGTTGAGTCACAGCACTCCACAGTTCCTCGTCTCGTTCGTGGTATCTGCCTCCCGAATTAACGAATTCATGCAAAATTCTCTGTACCCACCCACGATTTCATCCATTTGAACTATTATCGAGAGCGTGGTAGCCGTGGTGGTGGTTCTTCTCCAACCGTCCACGTTCGTCTTGGAACTCGGACTCCTGTTGACCGTCCTCGCGTGGGGTGGCCTTCTGGTCGTCGTCCTCCACGGCCGGTACGTCGTTGAGCGAATCGCTGCGGGCACGTACCAGAACACCCCGGCTGACGAGGCCGAGAAATCAGAACAGCATGAGCGATAGCGACTCACCGCTCGGCGGACTTGACGTTTCGGCGGACGGCGCGGACTTCGCCCGCGAACTTTCGCTGTTCGACATCATCGTCATCGGTATCGGCGCGATGATCGGCGGGAGCATCTTCGTCCTCACAGGACTCGCCGCAGGGGAATCCGGGCCAGCACTCGTCTTAGCATTCGCACTCAACGGCTTCATCACCATCTTCACCGGGATGGTGTACGCCGAACTCGGCAGTGCATTCCCGGAACCAGGCGGTGGCTATCTCTGGGTTAGGGAAGCCCTCGGTCGGTCACAGGCGTTCATTTCGGGATGGATGAGTTGGTTCGCCCACGCCGTCGCTGGCTCGCTATACATCCTCAGTTTCGGGTCGTTCGTCACACTCATTCTCACCGAATTCTTCCAAGCACCGACCTTTGGATTCTCGCTGGTCGATCTCCAGAAACTGTTCGCCGTCGCAGCGGCGGCCGTCTTTACATACATCAATTACCGCGGTGCGAAGGAGACGAGTCGCGCCGAGAACGTCGTCACGATGCTCCAGTTGTTCATCCTCGCTGTGTTCATCGTCGCCGGTCTCTGGACCATCGCTGGCCAGTCGAATACGACCGTTCGGTTCGAACCATTCTTGCCGAACGGCGTTGGCGGCGTCTTCCTCGCCATGGGACTGACGTTCATCGCATTCGAAGGCTACGAAATCATCGTCCAATCGGGGCGAGAGGTCGTCAATCCCCGCGAAAACATCCCAAAAGCAGTCTTCTACTCGATGTTCGTCGTCGTCACCATTTACATCCTCGTTGGTATCATCCTGCTCGGTGCCGTTGATGTGACGCCAGCGCTGCTCGAAACGGCCCGCCAGACCGATAGTATTGGCGGAAGCACGGTCGCAGACCTTCCAGCGAACCCGGCACTTTGGCAAGTCCTCGGTCACCTCGGCGAATTCGGCCTCGCACAGGCCGCCGGTCAACTCCTTCCGTACGGGACGCTCGTCATCTTACTCACGGGCATCCTCTCGGCGTTGGCCGCGCTCAACGCGACGACCTTTTCGAGTTCGCGTGTCGGCTACGCGCTCGGCAACGACCGCGTGTTTCCCGATCCCTTCAGTCGCATCCACCCCGACCACCAAACACCTCACATTTCAGTGCTCCTCAGTGGCACCCTCATCGCGGTGATGGCCGTCTCGCTTCCGTTGGCACAGGTCGCCGCCGCGACCGACCTCATGTTCCTCCTGTTGTTTCTCCAAGTGAATTACTCGATGATTCGACTTCGACGCGAGTACGGCGACCGACTCGAATACGGCTACATCTCGCCGTTCTTTCCCTACATCCCCATCGTGGGCATTCTGACAAAGTTATTTCTGGCGGTCTACTTCTTCAACTACAGCCCGCTCGCATGGTACATTGCCATCGCGTGGATTCTCGTCGGTTTCGGCGTGTTTCTCGTCTATTCCCGTGGCCGTATCCGCCGCACCGAGATTCGACGTGAGACCAGAGTCGTTTCCGAAGAGCGCCGCCCGACCGAGCGGCCCTATCAGGTTCTCGTACCCATCGTGAACCCCGAAAGTGCGAAACCGCTGGTCGAACTGGCGAGCGCGATTGCACGCCGCAACGACGGGGAGGTTCTCCTGACAAGCGTCGTAACGATTCCCGTTCAAACGCCGCTGGAAGACGGCCTGCAGTTCGTCGAGGACGAACCCCAAATGCTCGAAGACGCGATGCAGTACGCGCCGGACGACGTGCCGATACACCGGACAGTGACACTCGGTCGTGGCGTGGGTCGAAGCATCACGAACATCGCCTATCAGCGTGACAGTGAACTCATCTTGCTCGGCTGGCGCGGACGGCGTCGGCGCTCCTCGGAGTTCGCACTCGGCTCGACCATCGACACCGTCGTCGAGAACCCGCCGTGCGACGTCGCAGTTGCGAAACTCGCGCCAGCGACGGAGCCACGGGAGATTCTGGTTCCAATTACGCGTAGCTCCCATGCGGCGTTCGCCGCCGACGTCGCTACGTCGTTCGCCCGGTATTGGAACGCAAACGTAACGTTGCTCCACGTGGCCGAACCGGGGTCGAACGATTTCGAACCAGTCATGGCCGACCGACGAGAAGTAATCGCGGAGGAGGACGTCACCGTTTCGACCGCCTCCGTGACCGGGGATGACATTACTGACTCGATTCTGTCCTATGCTGCCGAGGAAGGGGTCGATACCATCGTCGTGGGCGCGGCACGAGAGGGAATACTGAGCCGAGTTCTCTTCGGGGATATTTCCGAACGAGTGGGCGAGCAGTTCGACGGCCGCGTCGTGATGGTGAAAAAACACTCGCCGATTCGCTCGTTGCTCCGACAGTGGGTTCAGAAGTGGCTCGGACGGCGACGATCCGAGGACTGATTGTCAGGGCTTTGAGCCCTCACGCCAGTCAAAGAATCCGTCGATGAGTTTGGCTTGCATCTGCTGTATTCCGTCGCTAGAAATCATCTGAATATTTTCTCCCAATTAAATTCCAATGTAACTTGCTTTCTCCATTCGGATGCTTCTCACGTGTTACATGATACACATATGGTCCATGAGGACATTCTACACAATTATCCCCACAGGGTTCCCGCTTTATTACTTCTGTATAACCAAGGTGTTCTGTGAGTTCGACAACCTCCTCGCCCGGTGCTGGCTCAATTTGATCCGTCGGCTCATGATAAAATTGGAGAAGTTCCTGAGCGTAAACGATCGTCTCCCTAAGGTCGTGGACACTCAGCTGCTGAAGTGCCGAAGCAATGTCGGCCGGGAAGTCGGTCGGAGGATTCGGCATGTTTCCAGAATCATTCATACGCACCCTTCGCTCCATGATGCCTTAGTTATCACACCGTTTCTCGGCGAGCGTGACCCCAATTCTAGATCATAAGCGGCAGTGGGATCCGGTGGGTCGCCACCTTTGGGGAAGCAGAATTTATGGATCAATCTTGCGTAGTTCTGCGTGTACAGACATGCAACCGAGGTTAATCGCCGAACTCACAGTACAAGATATCTGAGATAGAGAATGGGGAATGAACATTTTTGTAGTTTGGTATGAGAGTACTCTTCCTGGCCTGCTGGGCGGCCAGGCACCCTGGGTAGTTATTCTATTGTTCGCACTAATCACTCAGCTGGGTGATGTCTGGTTTCTTTTCCTCCTCAGCGGTGTTCTGTATGTCGGCGGTAAATACGTTCCATACGTGGGAATCGAACGACGTCGAGGGATGTTCATTATAGGACTTGTACTCACGTATGTCGCGCTTATTGGGATTCTAAAAGGTGTGTTGCTGCTCCCACGACCACCTGGAGCGAACGACCCGCCACCACTCCGATGGATTCCGTCGATATTTGCGAACCTGTTCATCATTATAACGACAGCTAAAGGACCAGGATTTCCGAGTGGGCATGCACTGGGGGCGACGATGGTCTGGGGTGGCCTGGCGCTCATCATCGACCGTGGATCGTACCGAGTGCGATTCGGGATCGCCGGAGTGGTCGTTGCACTTGTCTCACTGTCACGACTTGTCCTCGGCGTCCACTATTTCGTCGATGTCCTCGCTGGGATTCTCCTCGGGATAGTTGTCTTCGGGAGCCTCTACTGGCTGGCCGAGAATGGAACGCACCCGGAACGGGTACTACTTACTGCAGTTGTGATTGGGAGTGTCGGATTGCTCGTGAACCTGACGTTCGAAAGTGTGGTCGCCATTGGAGGGGCATTTGGCGGTTGGGTCGTCTGGCGAACTGTTACTGAAGTGATCCCAAACCAGCCATCAACTAGACGAGAAGTCATCGTTGCACTCTTCGTGGGTGTGATTGCCAATGGAATCTTTGGTGCAGTATACATCCTTGACATACCGTATCCCTTCACATTTCTCGGCACAGCTATCGCTGTCGGAACGGCTGTCGGGGCACCAATCATCGGTAAATGGCTGAGCTGAGGGTAAAACAGAGTAAACAGCATCCTAGAATCGGACAGGGCCAGTAGCCATAGCCCTCTCATCGAGAGAGAAAGAAGAATGCTACTTCGAAGATTCGTTAGCCGAACAGTGCCATCCGACCGAGGGCAATCGCGTCCTGGGTCGTCAATTCACCATCACCATTCGCATCCAGAGCGGCAACTTGCTCGTCAGAGAGTTCGAGATAGCTGTTCTCGTATGCCCACGCGACCTGACCAAGAGCAATCGCATCCTCGATGTCGAACTCATCGTCTCCGTTGACGTCTTCATACAGACAATCTCCATCGAGATCCTGTGGCGGACCAATCTTGAACAGGGTTCGTCCACTCTTCTTCGCCACCAATGGATTGGGGAAGAGATTGTCGCCATCTTCTCGCGGTAGCACTTCGTAGGGGCGCATCATCTCATGGTCTTCGTGCTCGAGGATGTGGCAGTGCCACGGGTACTCTCCAGTGAAGTCCTTGAACAGCCCTTTGAACTTCCCGAAGTGCGCGATGACCTGCGTCACATAGCCGGGATCAGCGTCGATGGTATCTTTCCATCCACGGTTGTTCGCCGCCGGTGGTTCAAGCTCTCCCGTGCAGTAGTCGCTAATCGGTCCAACACTGCCACTTTCTCGATCGGCGTTGTATTGATCGACGTTGAACGGCCGACGACCCAATACCTGGAACTGCACTAGATGCAGGTGGATCGGATGTGTGTCGACAGTCGTGTTGATCAGATCCCAGATTTCCGTCGTTCCGACCTTGGGATCTTCGGTGATGGGAGCATCCCAATTCAGCCCATTCGGGGATTCACGTGTGCCCAACAGGAGTTTGAGCCGATCATACTCGTCTACGCCTTCAACGAGGGGCAGTTCACGTTCCTCAACGGCGTTGTCTGGGTTGATTTCCGGGACGCGAGCGAGCCGTTTGGGTATGCAACTTTTGTCGCGCTTACAGCCCTTCTCCTGGACATCAAAGAGCATAATCTCCGGAAGTGGCTGCACGTCATCGGGATCCTCGCCAGCCACACCGCTGAACGGGGATGGCGCATTGTTATGCAGAAGCAGCGACTGGCCTTCATACTCGGAGAAGTCGATGATGATGTCAGCTCGGAACGCCGGTCCAAGGAGCAATCGGTCGCTGATCTCTACAGGTTTCTCGAGGAACCCGCCGTCGCTGCCAATTTGGGTCATCGTCGGACCAGGATCGCCGATCGTCTGCGTTTCCTCGTCGTACTGGAAGAGCTTGAGGTTGAAGAACCGGCTGTTCCCCCCAGCGAGCATGCGGAAGCGGTATTTGCGCGGTTTGACTGTGAGTCGCGGCCAGGCTTTCCCATTCACGACCGACGTGTCGCCGAAGAACTCGGGAACAACGCTCGGATCGGGGTTCGGCTCGCCCTCATCCTCGTCCGGTCCACTCGGGTAGAACAATGAGCCGTCGTCGTTGAACGTCCGATCCTGGAAAACGAGGGGAATCTCGTACTTTCCGTCCGGGAGGTCCAAGGCGCGTTCGTGCTTCCCACGAATGAAATAAAAGCCTGCAAGCCCCGCGTAGACGTTCAGTCGAGTAATCCCGAGCGCGTGGTCGTGATACCAGAGTGAGGTAGATGGCTGTTCGTTGGCATACCAGTATGTCTTTTTCTCGAACGTCGGCCCAACTTCCTCGAAGTTTTGTGTAAACCAGGCTTCAGGGCCACCGTCACTCTCGGGTTCAACGTTCGCACCGTGCAGGTGTGTGACCGTGCGCACATCCGGGACATCCGGACCAGTACCGTGGAGCGTCTCGTCGACCGGCAACAAGTGCTCCTCTGGAAGGTTGTTCTTCCACTTGACGTAGACATCTTCTCCTCGTTTGGTTTCGATCGTCGGGCCAGGATACTGCCCTTCGTAGCCCCATACAGTCGTGGGTGGCAGGTCGCGGTGGAGTTGTTGTTCCACCTGTCGCATGTCCACTTCGTAATAGGACTTCCCCTTCTTTCGGCCATCCGGTTTCAGGACGCTTGGACGTGGCACTTCGTCCACCCATTTTTCGAGTTCGGGTGAGGTTTGGTTTACGTCAGCGACTTGCGTCGGCACGTTCCCGATTGCGCCATTCGAGGCCTCCGAGAGCCCAGCCTTGCTAAGCAGGCCTGTGGCGCCGAGTGCGCCCATTCCGTGGAGGACTGAACGTCGGGAAGTTGTTCGATCGTTTGATTCAGCATCGTTTGCCGATTGTTCTTCATTTGCACCGGATTGGTTTCGCGACATTACAAGACGAGAATTGCGAGAAACCCCATTTGTTATACACTCCCTGACTAGCGCGAAATTATGGTAATGGCTAATTAAAATATAAGTTGGATCTACTCTTTGAAATGAAATTGTCAATCATTAAAATGCACCGAATATATGATGAGATAGGACACAAAGAAGTGAATGAACGGGGATGGATTCGAACCACCAGGGCCGTTTGGCCACCACCAAACAGAGAACCAATCCGGTGCAAGTCAGATTCAGATCTCGTATTTGGTGGTACTCATACCAGCGAGCAACCCGTTCGTGGTGATACTATGACTGAGAGACAAGCGGACAAGGTGTGAATGGGCAACCTGTTTGGGAAGTCTGTGGTTGGTGTTGCTTTTTCGATTTATACTGTGTCCTACATCTTGTTTTTCGATGTCGTCTCTATTTGTTATAGACTCCTTGGCTGGGTAATGAGGCAGATCACTGTCAGTATACTATTTAATCGATAATTGTTAGGTGGCTCTGCGTAGTGAGCGTTCACCGTTCGGCCACGACCATCAGTACTTGTTGCCGACATATGAACAAAAGGGAATGTACAGGTTAGTTCAGCGGTTTTCTGCGATCTACTTGCATACACGGCTAGCACGGAAAGCCACCCAGGTCGTCACAGTCGAACTCCTCAGGCTCAATTTCGTCTTCGTCGACCACTGTGGGGAAGGTATCGAGCATCCCGTTGTCGGTTGTGTTTTCAACTACAGCCATGTGCTTCGTCCAATTGTCGGGAGATGGATCCGGTGAGTCCCATCGTCGCTGCGATAGTCCTGGTACTTCTCGTGAACCGCGTGCCCGACGCGCTCGCCGGGTTTGTCGACGTATTCGCCCGCCTTCCGCTGGTTCGCCGCGGAAGTGCCGAGCGCAACCGAGGCGGCGTCGTTCGCGTGAGCGAGCATCTCTTTCGGGAGAATGAGCAAGGCGAAGACGAGGCCGCCAACAACGAGGGCGAACGTCTCCAGGATACCGAGCGCTCCTGACGTCCAGGGCAAGTCGGCGAGCAACCGAAGGACGAGTGTCTGAAAGAGCTTCGTGACGATCACGACCCCGAAGAGGTAGACGAACGTGTCGCCGATGCTCTTCAGGAACCCGGAGAAACACCGACACGCCCAGGCGAGCGGCCACAGGAACACGCACACATAGATGAGTGCACGCTCAAGGCCGAGGACGAGAATTCCGACCGCGATCGTCCCCGATTGCATCAATCCGAGGAGCGCACCGACACCAATCCCGACGCCCAGCTTCGCGAGTTTCGAGTTCGTCCGAATGAACTCAGCACCGTCAGGTGCGACGGACATCGCTGTTTCATTCGCGAGGTGGAGGATGAGCGGGGGAATGATCCACGTCGTTGCGACCATGAGAAACGCGATTCCGACACGCTTCCAGGCCTGGCGCTTCTCGTACGGGTCCGAGCGGTAGAACGACATGCCGAACCCGGCCATGAGCGCCACTGCAGCGAGGCCAGACGTCCACCGAGCGGCCGTATACACACCGGGCCACAGCCCATTTTGTGGATTGACCCACGTACTCGGTTTGTCTGCTTGCCCGGGCGCTGGCACTGCAGCGACGCTATCACGAACCGTATTCGCGATGCCCTTGCCGATGCCGAGGAAGATCCCGGCAATCGCTTTGAGCTGTCCCTTCGCCATGTCGACCGGGTTAATCGATGGGACAAGCCCACCGCCACCGCCGCCAAGGATGTCGTCGACAAGGCCCCCGCCGCCGTTCTTGCCATTCCCGCCGTTCGTCGAGTTGTTACCGCTCGTTGGTGGCGTCGTTGTCGTCGCGTTGGCTGGCGGGGACGTTTGCCCAGCACCCGGCATACCAATCCAGTGATGCTGCTCGGTGGTCGAATTGTTCGCCGCGACTGATTGGGCGCCGACGGGAGTGGCGAGTAGTACAACTACTGCGGCGAGACAGAGCACCGACAGCCAGCTGGTGTTACGATTCCATATCATGGTCAGGAAAGTGAGCCATGTGGCTCACATAATGTTCGAGAAATTCACGCACGAGAGCGTGCTCACACCCGCTTTATCGATCACGACCGCGAACAGCGGGAAGAACCAGGCGCCAAGGAACGTGATAATCGCCCCCTTGAGCGCTTCGCGGCCCTCTTTCTTTTTGTCCGATCGGGCGCTTCCCATCTTGTTGACGGCGATAGCTCCGCGGAACGCCGAGAGCAGAATCATCCCGAGCGTGATCATCCCGAACGCAAGCGTAATCACGGGACCGAGCCCCGATGAACACATCACGTCGCTTGCTTCGTTGGTCGCCTGTGCTGCGACCGGCACCGAAAACACAGACAAGAGGGCGATTGTGCTCACGCTCTTCCGAACGGAATGCGTGGAGAGAACATCACACGCTTCGTCGAGTGCGGATTTCCAAGAGCGATCGCTCTGTGGTGAGTAGCCTTTGAATTGTTGAAACCGGCTTGAGTTGGTTTTTTCATCCGAGTTCGGCTTTTGTTCAATCATCGTGTTCACTATGAGATCTAGATCTCTAGATAAATACTTTACGGACACAGTGGTTTGCTTTGTATTACCGAACATTGTTTGTGTGTCCGTAAATTACTAGTAGTCCGGAATAGGGCTGTTTTACATGCTCCTATACAAACCCAGTAGCATGGTCTCGCTCACAGATGTCGACAAAGAAATTCTCGAACTCCTTCGAGAAGGACGCGCCACGCAATCGTATATCGTCGATGAAACGGGTCGTTCGCGCCAATACATCCACAATCGTTTGGGTATCCTCGCTGCTGCTGGCTATCTTGAGAACATTCACGCGAAGACGGCATTGTATGAGTTAGTGGATGATCCGCTTGCGGACGAGGAGAATGGAGGATGAGGCCATGCAAATTCCACCGTTATCGATCAAGCCGCGAAACGAAACCGCACGGGAAGCAATGCGCCGACATTTCGCGATATTCATCGGCCTCCTGAAGGTCGTTCTCGTCGGCAGCATTATTCAGATCATCGTCCTCGCCTGTGCGTGGGCGCTTGGTCGTCATGTACTCCACTACTCCAGCACTGCCACTGGCTGGATGGTAATCCTCTCATGGTTCCTTGCCGCGTATTTCATCAAACTCTATGGGCGGAACATCTTCCCTGCGAACGCCGACCAGTTCACCCGGATCTGAAACGCAGAGCTCACGCGATTTTTTCGCCGTCGAGAAACACGTTCGTGAGCGTTGCGCCTCCGTTCCGAATGACCCGGGCTTTCGTCGCATGCCACCCGGGCGTGTTGATCACGAAGTCTTTGACCGTCGCCTGGTCGACGCCTTCGTCGACGACCAGTGCCTTCATTGGTGTGTTCTTGATCGTCACCTCCACATTTTGGATCACTGCTTTCTCAACACCGTGCAACGCTGTGAGCGACCATCCGGTCGGCTTCTTCTGGACAATTTTCGTATTCGAGACCGTACACGTGCCATCGTCGATGTGAATCGGGCGCTGCTCGTAGTAGAACTCCCCGCCAAACGAGCGATCGGTCACAACTACACAGTTGTGGATTCGTGAGTTATCGCCGCCAATTCGGATATTCGACGCCTGGCTGTTCGCCGCAATACAGTTGATCACTTCGACCGTCCCGTTGCCCGTTCCAGGATGCCCACCAATCACGTAAATACCGTTATCCGGCCACCCACCGAACAGTGAGTTCTCGACACGGAGATATCCTTGCGCCTTCGGATGCATCGTGATTCCCGACGTCGCCCATGAACGGCCCGCGTACGGGCCGCCGTCGTACGTGTCCCGGGTGTTAATCGTCTTCTGGTAGGTGAGGCCACCAAAGCGAAAATCAACGTTACTTACGCGGGCTCGGGCGTTCTCCGTTGCTGGGTGGACTCGAAGTGGTCCCTGACAGCCGAGCGAATGGAGGCCAACCTGGCGAAGCGAGCGAATGTCTGATGTTCCCGCTGTATGGTGGTTCAACACCTGCATTCCTTGGTTATCCCCGCGCCAATCGAGGGTAAACCCGCCGAACAGGAACTTCCCCCGATGCGGATTGTCTGGAATCCCGATTTTGAAGTGCTGGGCAGGACCGTGGAACTCACCCGCCGAGACATCGAAGCCTTTGATTGCATCCACTTTCCCGTGGACGAGCGTCGCGTTCTGCCCGATAATGCCGAGGTTACGAAGCCCGACGCGCCGAACCTGTCTGTTCATTTTGTAGCGTCCGGGTGGGAAATAGAGGAGCGTATCATTCCCGATCTCGCGCTGGATGACGGGCGAAGCGTCCTCATCACCAGTCGGGTCCGCGCCTGCCTTCGCCATGTTCACCACATTGCGGAACTCGCCACGCCATGGTGTGGGATCGATTGATCCGAAATTACCATTCGTTGCGTTCGTGCTGTTGTTTGTCGGGCCTGTAGACGGAGCACTTCCGCCACTTGCGCCTGTTGGGAGGAGACAGCCCGATAGTGCTGTCGCTCCAACACTTGCGCCTGTCGCGAGAAATGCCCGTCAGCTGTGCGATTCGCGGTTACCTGTGTCAACGGTTGGAGGTGGTGTCATAGGGGGAATCACTCGTGGTTCAGTGCAGGCGTTGTTCCTAGGATATGTTATTTAACCCATATAGATAAGTTTTTCGTGGGATATTTAGTTTATACATATTGGTGTTTAGAAATGAGTCAAAAAGAGTACAAAATGCACTTAGACCGAACGACTAGCTATCGAGTGGTACTGGGAACGAGATCCCAGACTTTCTCCGTCGCGACATACTCGCTATCTTGTTCTTCGATGTATCCTTCTGCAAGAGCCTCAGCTATCGAATCATCGATATCGCCATCAAAGCGACCATGCTGGGTTGCAATCACATCAATGTGGTCGCGATCAATTGTCGCACGGTTTTGCCCGCCCGTATTATGTTCGATAATCCGAGCGACGATTGCAGCATTCTCGCTCATATCAAGTGGTAGTGCCCGAACGGCGTTAAATCGGTGGGCGATAGTAGTTAGTAGTGCATACTAACCCACTAATGACTGCTTGCAGGCGCATACTCTCGATCGACGCGATCACCACGTCGATGGGAGAGAGCACGATTATGACTCGTGGTGCGCATCTGTTGCTCCTCGTACGGTTGCCTCAACTGCCTCAATACCAGCCTCATGGAGCACATTGTCGACAACAATTGTATCAGCGACACTTGCCATCTCGCAGGCCGACTCGTAGTCGTGAATTCCGCCACCATAGAAAAGCTGTGCTGATGAAAGTGCATCGCGTGCGGCAGCCACGATAGCTGAATTTCCGAGGGTGCCGGAATACTCGAGATAGACGATCTGCTGACCGAGGATCTGTTCGGCGAGTTCAGCATAGGCAACGACGTCATCGACATCAAGGTCACAGCCCGCTTGCGTATAGGTCGCGACTGACGACTCCGAATTTAAAACAATGTACGCTACGGTATGCGTCAGTTCCCAGTCGATCGTCTCTGTCGAGCGTACCCACTCATGGTGAGCCCCTGTTACCCACGTTCTGTCACCGGCATTCAGGACAATTGGAATCAGATACCCGGTAAGAGTATCATGATGAAACTTGGTTGGGTGGTAGGTTGGTTCGACAAAGACGGGAATCTCGACGGAGACGAGTGCATCGAGGATTGACCGAACGCTGGACTCTGTGACGTTCGTGGTACCACCAAGAATGATTGCATCTGTTCCTGTGCTCGCGATGCCAGCGTAGGAATCCCTATTGTGGAGTGTTTTGGCTGGATCGATCTTCTTGACGTGATCCCACTGCTCCCACACGCCCGTCATAGTTCACTGTAGTGCCATCACACGCAAACCGTTTTCTCTCCGC
Organism: Haladaptatus pallidirubidus; assembly: GCF_020700235.1. GTDB lineage: Archaea > Halobacteriota > Halobacteria > Halobacteriales > Haladaptataceae > Haladaptatus > Haladaptatus pallidirubidus. Next base: position 81,886 of record NZ_CP085305.1, read on the forward strand.
TATACTCAAATTATTCGCGAATAACGCCCTCAATATTCCTAGTTCAGTTAAATATTTATTAGTTAATATTTTGTCTATTTCACATAGTAAATTATTTAAATTCATACTTGATAGTGTGGGTTGGTATGGTAAGGAAAGCCACTGGCGTTTCGCGACGAAATGTACTCAAACTCACCGGCGGTTCACTGGCAATGGCTGGAACGACCGGTCTCGCCTCCGCGGCCCCGACCGATAAGGTGGAAGTCAACATCGGGTTCAAAAGCCAACGTGGTCGCAACGCGGCGCTCAGCGCCGCGAATGATGTCGTTCGTGATTTCAACTCAATCAATGCGGTGACAATTCGAATCCCAAAGAAAGCAGTCTCAGGGCTTCAAAACAACCCGAACGTACGCTACGTCGAGGAAAACGGTCGGATGCACGCGCTCGCTCAAACCCTCCCATGGGGCATCAACCGTGTTGATGCAGAAACCGCTCATTCAAATGGTGACACCGGAACAGGAGCGGACATCGCGATCCTTGACACGGGTATCGATGCCGACCACCCGGATCTCGAAGCCAACCTCGGCTCAGGCAAAGCGTTCGTCAGTTGTCGGGGTGGAAGCTGTGTTACCTCGTGGGACGACGACAATGATCACGGTACCCACTGTGCTGGTATCGCGGATGCCGTGGACAACAACCAAGGCATCGTTGGTGTCTCTACGGACGCAACGCTCCACGCGGTCAAAGTTCTCGACAAGCGCGGCAGCGGATCGTTCTCCGACATCGCCGCCGGTGTCGAGTACGTCGCCGAGCAGGGCTGGGACGTCGGTAGCATGAGCCTTGGCGCATCGTCGGGGTCCGCCACACTCCGCGATGCCTGTCAGTATGCCGTGGATAACGGTGTCTTCCTCGTGGCCGCGGCGGGTAACTCGGGTCCGTGTTCGGATTGCGTTGGCTATCCTGCGGCCTATCCTGAAGTCATGGCTGTCAGTTCAGCGAATGACAGTGACGGTCTCTCGTCGTTCTCTTCGACCGGTTCGGAAGTCGAGATCGCTGCCCCTGGTTCGAGCATTTACTCGACAATCCCTGGTGGCTACGACACGTTCTCGGGCACCTCGATGGCCTGCCCACACGTCGCCGGTGCTGCAGGGCAGCTGATGGCCAACGGCGCTTCGAATACACAGGCTCGTGATACGTTGAAGAACTCGGCAGAAGACATCGGTCTCTCGGAGAACGAGTCTGGTGCTGGGTTCCTTGACGTTGCAGCCGCACTCGGATACGACTCCAGCGATAACTAGCCCCAAGCTTACTATCTTTATTCTCCCTTATCGGGTACTCCAACTAAGCATTGCTCCACTTAGCATCCTTTGTAGTTCTACAACTTTACAAACACACCCAATTGAAGAATCGAGGTTAGTTCTCCTGACGACAACTAACTCCCAGATCCCTCACTTGTCACTGATTTCTTTGGTTTCGATGTGACTTAGAAGACTCACAATACCCAAACGACGCTGATCGGACTGTTCGTAGCCACCAGTATTCGAGGTTGTATACGCCCGTCTCCGTTTGAGACTACTGGAGTAGGAGAAATCGTCGTTCAAACGGTGCTGGCAGATTGAGCGGACGAAATCTGCTTCCCAGAGGGCGTAGTGATAGCTGTTTCCACTTCTGCTTACGGATTTAGGCGGTAGAGGATCCGCTTCATGCTGAATAGTCGTGTTAGGATGTGGCAAATCGCACTTGGTAACCTCGTTTACGATATCACGTCGAAGGCCATGAGACACTCCGCGCTACTAGTAATAACCGAAACATACCAGATACGAAGACGATAGATAACGGGCTTTTTCGGACGCTGCGTTACTCTTTAGCGGCATATACTTTTTTGATAGGAATGGCCATCATGGCCGTGGCTCCGGACAATCAGTCCCCACTTGATGGATTCGCTGATGTTGTTGTTACCCAGTGGGACTCTTTTGTACCGCTATCGAAGTGCTCTTGCTCCCCGAATCTCTCTTCATTGAACTCTGGATCGCTGCTATCGGTGTAAACTTCCTCGCCTCAGTTCTCGTCGGAACGACAGCGGCTTGATCTCGAACCCGGCGGCATATCAATAGTTATAGGATTTCTGATAATTGCTGTCATCCTCATTGTTACGTTCCTGCTGGTCGATGTCGCGTTGGCGTAGAATATTTCCACACGCGATAGTATGATTTTCCGTCAGTTGACTTCGCTCCCAGGTGTGTAATCGTTAGAAGTCACGTAGATACCAATCGCATAATTATGTTTGAAAGTATTAACAATAGGTTCTACCCCCAGCGAGTTGTACCCTGAAGAGGGGAAAAGGGAATGAGTTACTCACTTCCAGAGGAGTGGTTTATCAAGGATACACGAGTGAATGCAGCGGTTGCATGGATTTTCGCCGTCATTTTCGTTGCGATCGCCATCGTGAGTTTCTTGCAGATACTGTTCGTTGAGATGGTGATGGCTGCTCTTGCAGCCTTCGTCGCCATCTCACCCGCTGTTGTCTACCGGTCGTGGACGCGGACCGTGCCCTGGCCACTGTTGCTCGTTGCGTCACTTCCGCTCCTAGTTAGAACGGTTCAGCCGACAACGTTCAGCGAACTCGTGACCGGCGTGAGTGTTGCGACTCTTGCGATGCTCATCGTCGTCGCACTTGAACTGACGTCGGCGGTTCGAATGACGCCACGGTTCGCGGTGGTTTTCACCGTTATTGCAACACTCGCGACCGCTGGATTCTGGGCTGTGGGGTCGGCGGTTTCGGCGGCGTATCTCGGCACAGAGTTCATCAAGACGAACGACGAACTCATGGTGATTTTCACCGAAATGCTCGTTGCAGGAGTACTTACTGGACTCCTCTTCCGGTGGTATTTCCGCCGTCGACTCGCCGCAAACGTTGAACAACCACCAGAGGTGACGGCATGAGTTTTCGCACCCGTGTCCATGTCTCAGGTCGCCGGGAAGGACAACTGGTTCGATTCCTTCAACTGGCAATGGCTGGCATCCTAGTCATCGGCCTATTGCGCGGAAACAGCGGTATCGCGGTCAACGCTGGTGTCGGCCTGCTCGTTACGTTCCTCCCTGCACTGTTGGAACGCAATTACCACATCACGATGAGTGTCGGCATTGTGCTCTGGATCACGGTCGCGATGTTCCTGCACGCGTTCGGGACGTTATCGTTGCCTGCACTGGGGTTCCTGAGCCCGTACCAGTCGACGTGGTGGTGGGATCACATGACCCACGCGCTCTCGTCATCGCTGGTCGCTGGAGCGGCGTACGCAGTGACGCGAGCGCTCGAGGAGCACACAGAGTACGTTGAGATGCCACCGAAGTTCATGTTCGTCTATATGTTGCTCTTCGTCATGGCGTTCGGCGTTATCTGGGAGCTCATTGAATTCTATATCGGTGTTGTGTCGACTCTCATCGGCGGCGAGAAGATTCTCACCCAGTATGGACTGGACGATACAATTCTCGACCTGATCTACAATTCAATCGGTGGATTGCTCGTTGCGATTCTTGGCACAGCATACCTGACTGATCTCGCTGACCAACTTCGGATGCGAATGGAATCCACAGATCAATAACAGTTAGTGCGAGGAGAAGCGTTCCCAATGATCTTCGGTGTGCTATTTTCTTGGTTCGTCCATCGGTCTACCGCAGTAGCCTACCGACGGTGGCCAGTAGGTATCGGGGTTATACATTATTGGATATACCGCCAGAATAGTGCTCGTCGGCATACTCTCGGTTCGTCACTCACCGTGAACGTCCAAGATCGCGACCGTCGGGGTGGCTTTCTTCGATCACCCCGTGAGGTTGTTGATCGTGATAGCGATGAAAAACAGGAGGACAACCTCGTTGATGATCCAGGAGTTCGTTTCCATCCAGTCACGCGCTTTCGGCAGGGACGCCTCTGCCCGGTCACCAAATGCGAGCAAGATTAGTGATGGGATCGCCAGAATCAAGAGTGTAAGTCCGATAAACGGGAGGGCATCTGTCCAGGGTGCCTCTTGCGCCGCGAGATATGAACCGACGGCGGCGGACGTGAGGAGATCACTCGGGAAAAATCCCATCAGGAGGAATCCAAGCCTGAACGAGAACCGTGGGTTTGCCGATGTGAGCTTCGCCATCCATTTTGGCGGCTCTGTCTCCCCTCTCGTCCGGAAGACGTTTACCATCGCCACCAGGAGCAGGACGAGAATGATACCATAGAGTGTATTGTTCGTTGTGCCTTGTCCAAGTGCGATATCACCAGCGAAGTAGACGAGAGTCACGACCAGGGAGATCGAGATTGCGGCACCGAGGACGTATGCGGCGGAGTTCTGTCGCCAGTTTTCACTCGTCGCGAGGAAGATGGCGCTGAGAATCTGTGGCCCCGCGACCATCACAAACGCCAGTGGAAGAACATCGAGAAAGCTCATAGTGATCTCTCTACCTACTCCCCAAATTTTGTGATGGGCAGCTCATCACGAATCGAATTGTGGCGGTCATTTCGCAGTCTCCGTATCTCTACGTCATACACGACGATAATTGGACGCTTTCTCACTACTCCTCATGCCGTCGCAGTGGTGGTCAATGAATAGTACAAAAAATGATAGATTGTTCATAGAAATCTTGCTCTTCCGTGTCCCTCCAACCTACAATTATCGGGAAAATACAGTCATTACCTGTGCTTTGACAAATAAACAAAGGGATTTATTATTGTCCTGTAGTCGAATGAAAGAAATATCCTTGGCGGCGAGAGCACGTGGTAGGCAATACTTACGTCCAATTATGGTAGGGACAGTTCACAAATGCCACCTCGTGTTTGAGCCGTGCTTGAATGGGAGAATCGGGAAAACTGCGCCGATCCCCATTGCAGGGAATCACCCCGAGTGACTGAGCTCGCCGCGTTCTTCGATCAGTAAATCAACGATTTTCTTGGACAATCCGATCAAGACGGAACCGACAAAGAGACCGAGGAACCCGAAGACGGCCACACCACCGAAGATGCCTAAGATGAGGAGTCCAGAGTTGAGGCGCGCACCGCGTTGCATCGCAAGTGGTCTAATGAAGTTGTCCGACCCGCTAATGGCGAGGGAACCGTACACGAGTAGTCCCAGCGCTTCTGGAATGCTGCCAACGAAGAGGAGATAAACCACGGCCGGAATCCAGACGAATGAGGCCCCAATCACTGAGAGTAGCGACAGGACGAACGTGACCACGCCCCAGAAGACGAGGTTGTCGAATCCGATGACGAGGAACCCAAGGACTGTCAGTATCGCCTGCACGCCGGCAACGATGACGTTGCCGACTACTGCGGCCCACAGGAGGTCGTCAGTGCGTGCGATCAGTTTGGTCGTCACGTCTGGGTCAAACGGAGCGGCTGTTCGAACCCAGGTGACGAACTGCTCTCAATACGAACGACGAGTGGGATAGCACCGTGAATACTCTCACTTCAGTACGACGAACTGAAACATCCCGGCTTTTCACTCCTGACCACCGTCGGTTGCTTCGCCGCCCTCCATCGCGTCGTCACGGCTCTCATCCGTTTCTTGGGTTGCTGTTGGCCCGATCTCAATGTCAGACATGGGTTCCTCACCACGAAATTGGGGGACAGCGACTTGGAGGAACTGAACGACAATGACCATCAGGAGCGGGCCAAGAAAGATGCCGTACCACCCGAACAGGCTTGGGCCGAGCAGATAGGCAAACATGACGAGCGAGAGGTGGAACATCTTCCCGGAGAGGTACGGTCGGATGTAGGTTCGGACAACATTATCGAACGCTAGTGCCATGAACAGGAAGAAGACAATCGGATACCAGATGAACGTCGGGTTACTTTGGATCGCCCCGACCGCGAGAATCGCGGCGATAGCGAAATAAATGATGGATCGACCAACTATCGGCACGAGTGTGAAGATGCCCGTGATGACCGCCAGCAGTATGGTTGCGGGGATGAGGAGATTTCCCGGTGCGAATAGATTGAACACGTTGTAGATGATAGCGGTTAGAATCATGATGGCGAAGATGGTCAGCGTGTACCCAAAATACACGGAGGTCAGACCCTCATCGACTGCTTCGAGATAGCTGATGGACAGCGCGTCATCTCCGAGCACATACTTTCTCCCCCATCGTGCGAGACGCCGATCCTCACTCAGCAGGAAGAACGCGAACAACACCGAGAGAAACATCATGGAGAGACTGGCTGCGGCACCGCCAACAATAGCCTGCACTTCGGCGATCACCGATTGCACTGATGGATTTTGGAGCGTTGTCGTTACTGCGTTGACCAACTGATCGGGATCGTTCGGTATCGTCCCGACGTCGACCGGTGATTGTTCGAGGAATCGTGCCGCCATGCCAGAGCTCGCGAAGGCGGCGAGTTGTCCAATCGCAACTGCGAGAAACACGCCCAAGAAAATCACAACTGGCACGACGATGAGGAGCAGTGAGACCGCAGGAGAGAGCCTCCCAATTCGAGTTCGAAGCCGTCGGTTGATTGGACGAGCGACATAATAAATGAACAATCCGAGAACGACCCATGGTAGAAACGTGAACACGACGGCAGCAACGATGCTGAACACTAATAGACCAGCAATCCACCACTTTAGATCTGGTCGCACGATACGGATTCGCGTCGCTTCCGGATTCTCCCCTTCCCCCACCATATGCTACCATACACCATTGAGAGGGTTAGCGTTGTCGTTGGGAATGGAGATATGGTCTTGGGGCGGAAGAATTATCGCAAGGAGAGTGGCGATAGAGGGGCTGAATTCAGGAAATAAAAATTCAGATATTATGTCGGTAACCAGTTAGTAGTCGATATTTCTAATTCTATCTCTGCGCTCGCCTCACTCGACCGGCTGGGCCTCGGGGAACTGATAGCTCCTGTTGCGAATTGGCTCGCGCGGTTGATAGAGCGATTTGACATCAGTATTATCTGCACTGAACAACCTAGACGCTCGACCCCGACGAGGAATGACCACTTGAGAGAACAACGTTGAGACAGGCACCTAGGAGGATGAGCAGACCAACGAAGTAGAGCCAGAGAATGAAAATGATGAATGTACCGAACACCCCGAACACGGAGACATTCGAGAAGTACTGCGTGTAGACTCCAAACCCGAACTCAAGAACAATCCACCCGCTGGCTGTGAGAACCGTCCCTGGAAGGGCATCCCAAACCCGATGTGCTATTGGGGGAAGGAGATAATACAGTGGGAACAACATGAGACAGAGGAAAATGAACTGTTCAAGCCTCCCTATTTCGCCAAATAAAGGCAATTGTGCCCGAAACATTGCAGCAGGAAGCGAGACAGCGAGCTGAATTACGACCGAAATGATCAGCGCGACGATGACGATGCCCCCGTTTCGGATCGAAGTGATTGGGCTGCCTTCGAATGGGACATCGTATATCTGTGAAAACGCGAACACTAGACTCCGGAAGATCTTCAGGCCGCTCCAGAACAGGAGACCGATACCGAGGAGTGAGGCCTCTGAATGAGCCGCCGGGTAGATGAGCGCATCTCGGACAAGTTCCTGACCATCCGAAGTGAGAATTCCGGTGAGTGCCACCTGTTGGAGTACAGTCCGGGCCAGTTCTTCGCCCGCAATCGTGGAGACAACCAGAAAGATCAACAGTAATAGCGGGAGTATCGAGACGAAGGTGTAGTATGCGAAGCTAGCGGCCAAGAAACCAAGCTCGTTCTCACGGATGAGCGCGATGAACTGCCAAGTGGTACTTTCTACGTCCATGCTAGTTCTGATTTGTCCTCTTGCATCTGTGGACCATGACAGAGCGACTTATCAACGGTACAACCGTACCTGTCGGATAGATAATGTGGTACATCGTCATTCGCCTTAATTCTGCTAGCGGGCTGCCCATCCCTGATTAGGGTTGAGCGGCAAGTGGTTCGCAGACAGATACCACATCGGAAAGTGATTTCGCTCTCTCAATCAATATTATTTACCATTATATCGGTATCGACATCAGTTATCACTAGCACAATTAACTCTCGTAACAGTGTTTCCGCAGCGGCACCCTATCGCTGGTCGTCACTGGCCCGCTCTGGATTGGGTTCCCGGCCACCGCCCACAGTGCAGTGGGCGTCCTGTTCGGCCTAAATTTGCTCGCTATAGGTCTCTCGATGTTCATACTCGGAATGGCAAATCGGCGAGTCGCACGAGAAGAGATGCCAGTGGAGGAAAGAAGCCAGGAAGCCTAATGACATAGTGAGGTAGTCGAACGCGGGTATCGCTTGATACGTGTACTCGCCGCCAAGGGTATTTCTTTCGTGCACCTGTAGGATGATTAGTTAGTCATTTTAGTCATGCGCTCTCTCAACGCTAATATCTACCCCCTCCCCCTAACCCACATATGTGAAATATCGTGATCTCCCCGCGAAACTCTCGATCTCGCCAATAGTATTCTTATCCACCATAGAATCTTCTCGCCGAATGGATCGAGTGAGCAGTAAATCCGTACCACGGATTGCGCATGGATCGATTCGGGGGTCCCGGGGGATGTCCACTTCCGCTTACAGAATTATGGAGCAGCTAATGAACATTTATCGGTTATAGAAGAATATCCAGACTTCTGCCGCTAATTTCAGTTGATTTCAAACGGCATCGTTAAGCCAGAGAGATACTTCCTTCATATTTTGAGGCTTAGTTCACATTCAACAATTATCGTAAAATGTTGATGTATTTCTCGAACAATTGTACCGTTAGATCCAGTATCTCCGCCACTCCACGCATTTTCTCACCCGTCGGTATCCAGTTATCAGGTTCCAAATATCCACTTATCCCTACAACAGGCTTATAATATTCTCGGAGGCGTAGCAAATAGCGAAAGTCCTCCCCTTGCTCCCAGTTCGATTCTGCACGATTATCAGAAGCACTATCACTGCATAATTACGCCGATTCGCTCGAATTGAGTGGTGTGAACGACCAGTTGGAGATTAAAGCAGTATTGAACTCGCTTTGCTTGTCTTTGTAACCCTCAGTGGTTTCCAATTCACTCTATAAATCGACAATTTTCCATTGGAAAGAGAAGCACCTAGTGACTCATTTTCATCTTCAACGCTTATCTAAACAACGACCAATAAAGAAAAATATATAATATTTTTTATAATAGTACCACGTATTATCCGCATGCGTCTCATCCAGTTGCTCATTCCGGAGGGTGACCGAGAAGATATTCTCGCGGTACTCGATGAAGAAGAGATTGATTACGCCGTCTGGAAGGAGACTGGCCGTGGGGATTTCGAAGCGCTGGTCTCCTTTCCGGTACCCGCCTCTGGTGTCGAACCCGTCCTCGATAAGCTGCATGCGGTAGGCATCAAGGAAAATTCCTATACCATCGTCATGCCGACAGAGACAGTCGTCTCTGAGCGTATCGGGGCACTAAAAGATCGATACCGGGGGTACCGTATCTCGCGTGATGAACTTGTTGCACATGCCGAGGATCTCGCTCCCGCGTCCTCAACATTTTTCATTTTCCTCGTGGTGAGCACGCTCATCGCCACGACGGGGTTACTCCTTGATTCGGCGGCAACCATCATCGGGGCAATGGTCATTGCGCCGCTGATGGGACCGGCCATCTCGGCCAGTGTTGGAGCGGTTCTCGCGGACACCGACATGACATCGCGTGGTGTGACACTTCAGGTGACCGGCCTGCTCGCCGCAGTCGTGACGGCCGCCGTCCTCGGCCTGCTGTTGAAAGAGACCGTCCTCTTACCGCCGGTCGACATCCGAACGATTCCACAAGTCCTCGAACGAACGTCTCCGAATTTCCTCGCGCTCTTCCTGGCACTCGGATCGGGTATTGCCGGTGCTGTAAGCATCATCAGGGGAGCTGGGTCGTCACTCATTGGGGTCGCCATCGCAGTGGCACTCATCCCGCCTGCCGCTACCGCAGGTCTCGGCCTCGCGTGGGGATATCCCGACGTCGTTATCACTGCTGGCATCCTCGTACTGGTGAACCTGCTCGCTATCAACCTCTCGGCACTCATTTTATTGTGGGCTGCCGGCTACCGCCCCGAGAAAGGAGAGCATGCGACACAGGCACTCCGAGCAGTCCGCATCCGAATCGCGACCATCGTTCTTGGTCTCGTTCTGCTGTCAGTCGTCCTCGGCGCCGTCACCTGGGCATCCTTCGAAGTCGGAACCGTTGAGACCGGTGCAAACACAGAGGTTGAAGCGATGGTCGACAGTGGTCAATTCGGTGAGCTGGAGTTCGAGACGGTCACCGTCGACTACGATGTCAACGACGTTCTCTTTGGCAACCCAGCTGATGTGACTGTCGTCGTGGCGCACGGGCCAAACGCGCAGATGCCACCCGACATAGCACAACGTATTGACGACCGTCTGACGAGAACAACGGGAGAAGACGTCGTCATCGACGTCGAATTCGTGCGAGGACAGAGTTCAGCCTGACCTGAAGTACGTCTATACTCTCCCTGATTGCGGTTATCTACTGCACTGCGTTCTGTAAGCACATGGCCGCTATCGAACATGCGACCGACGACAGCACGTGGGACGCTTTCCTCTCGGAAACGACGAAGACGCTGCTGAGTCAGACGATTGCGACTGTTTCGGCCTTAGGACTTCCCGTGCTGGAAGTTCTTGAAAACTGCACGCAACGCACTGCCGAACAGTCCCTTGCTCCAGTTCTTCTATCAACAAAAAATTAATAAATATTTTCAGATATTATCGATCAGTGACCCCTCGTGGAGAGAGCCGATAAAGTAACCAACGATACCTCCGAAACACCGACAGCCCTGCTCGACCGTACGAAAATACACGCAGTGGGCGTCGCTGCTGAGCACTTCCCAAATCTACCGGTCTCACAGGTGTATTGCAATGTATTATAAGAAGGCCAACTGTGGTATGATTTCGCCGCGATAGTTCGGAAAACAGCACGTCGGGAGGTAGATGTTGATGGCACCAATTCTAAGTCGAGCATATCAAATCCTTAGCTCTTCTACTGAGGCACCGCTTTTAATCCATCATACCCAAATCGTTACTATTGTAAAGAACAACTAATTTCTTATCTCACCGATTATTTAAACTGAGTAGAAGTGAGAATGACTGCACCAGAGATCTCAATTGTTACTGCAGCATACAACTCAGCAAATTACATCAAGCGGACTCTTGAAAGCGTTCAGCAGCAGACCATCAATAAATCCCGCATCGAACATATCGTGGTAGATGATGGCTCTACTGACCGAACAGCAGAAATTGTCGAATCATTCGGTGCGTCGTATGTGCACCTCGTCAAAAACGAGCAAAATAGTGGGGATGGGACAGTCTCCTGCAACCAAGGGATTGAGCAAGCAGAAGGAGAGTACATAGTTATACTCGATTCTGATGATGAATTTCTCCCGTCATTGGTGGAGCGGGAAGTTAATATTCTCGCTACTCACAACCGACATCGATTTCGTTTACCCTGACTACTACGAGCAATTTCCAGACGGAAGTCGGGAGACCGTTCGGACTGGCGATGATATCATGAATACGGTCAAGGTCGGCATGATGCATCGAGCAGACCACCTCCGACGATTCAATCTCTATGACCCAGAGATGATATTCGCAGAGTATGACCTTCTCCTCCAATATCTCAACGCTGGTCTGACTGGATATTATATCCCAGATCCGCTTTTCGTCTATCATCGACGAAGAGACAGCCAAACTGGCGATAGTGCACGAGTCAAAGCTGGCAAAGAAGAACTCAAAGACAAGCACGGCGAGGACACTGAGATCCGCGGCTATCAGATTTAAAGGCTAAAACCAGGTCTCAGAGTTGTTCTTCGAACAAAACATCGGAGAACCCCATCACAGATCATTCAAATCTTTCTGAGCAGTGGACTTTGCAAATCTCATTCTGCAGTCATCGATGCACTGCGAGTAGCAATCGCAACTTCTGCACAAGCCCCGGAAGATGAGATTACACAGGTTATAGACACCCCAAAGTGCACGAATTTAGCCGATTAACCATCTGCGGACGCTTCAAACAGAGCCTCAGAACTCGGTTCTAATTACTATTCCAACCTTTCACGGAATAGCGATGGTTCGGACCAAAGCTACCGCTGACCACTCGTGTTCACTGCCTCGGAACACGATTCCTAACTGATGCCAGTCCATTTTATAGCACGTGGAGTAAGATGGCAACCATGTCAGAAGTATTGTTGGCTCGTGCTCGAATTTGCCCCGGGAAGATAGACCGACTTCGAGCGTGGTTTGAGGAGTTGCACGAACGTGAGTCCGACGTTATTGAGACCCTTCAACATGAGGGGGTATACCCCGAAACAGCATTCATCCAGTCGCTTGACCACGCAGCATACCTCTATCTATATATGGAGGCCGAAGACCTCAAAGAGGCGGATGAGGCCGGGGATAACGAAGAATACGATAATGACGAGAAACATCACGAGCTTCTTCGGGAAACGCTAACTGGCGAATGGGAGGAACTCGAAACGGTTGGTCACTTCACAAACCCTTTCCTACGGTAATCATCAGACGTTGCTGCTTAGTTCGAAGTTCTACATAACAATCATTTCGTTGTAAGATGACTATGTAGAACGTGGACAGACCTACCAATATGCATTGAGCGCACCAGTCACAATTTCTGGCTTGGAGTAGCGATGGAGAATTATGCCCGTTAGGACAATTTGAGCACCAATAGACAAGCCAGTGACCATATTTTAAAGAAGCGACCATCCGAATCGGATAGCGAATGGAACCGCTTACGATCCGAATCGAAGACGAACGGGCCGAGAACATCCGAAAGGAGGCTGTAAAACGGGAAATTTCGATAAACAAAGTCGTCAGAGAGAAACTGATCGAAGCGGAATCCGCATCGGAACCGAATCGATCCGAATCTGACAATAAAAACGGACTTCTTGAGCAAATGCGGGAGGAACGGGAGGAACATCTTCGACGTGCTGAAAGGTTAGAAGGAAAGCTAGAGAGCAAACAAGAGCTAATCGATGAAAAAGACGAGCGGATCGAAGAAATCCAAGCTGACAAACAAACCCTGAATGCACGTCTCTCCGAAGCGCAGAAAGCACAGAAGTACGCGAACAAGGCACGGGAGGAAACTGCATTGCGACCCGCAGAATCCGCTGATACCGACTCCAGCGGCCTGTTGGCACGGATCCTTGGCCGATAACTATCCACTGGTTCCATTCGACTATCTCGCAGTCGCTGTCCAAACCATTGCCTTCTACAGAAGATGAACATCGAATTGGTAGCGAAGTTGTCTATGGGGGTTGGGTACGGTCAATTATGACGTTGTAATAAGGGGGTTGTCCCGGCCAACCCCCCTCGTTTCGCAGAAACAGGCGCACTCCACAGTAGCCGTACAACCGTTACCACCGTGTTTCACCGGAACGCGGTGTGAATTTCTTGTGGTGGAGCCGCCACAGACGGGGTTCCCGGAACCCCCGTGATTACAACGGTATAATCCGCTCATTTGTGGTTAGTTCCCTCCCGCGTTAGCTTCGTGGGCACGCATCCACCCGGCCAGATCAGGATGGGCGAACGAGATTTCAATGTGATGCCCACCGACACCCATCGCATCGTCAACTGACAACGTTCGTGATGTTTTGTAGATCACACCGGGCACCCGTTCGGCCATCTCCTTCATGCGTGATTCAGTTGTCGGTTTGATCAGACTCGGAGTTCGTGCTTGGCTGAGTGATACTTGGTATCACCCGACGGCTTGGATCCCGTCGCTCAAGCACTGTAGTGACGAGTCGGACGACGATGTAGGGCCCAACGACTGAAAGGATTGATATACCAGCGAGGGCTACGATCATTGCCGCAAGGACGGGAGCAGTGCTTACCATGAACCAAACACTATGAGCACAGGTAGTCCAAGCAGGATCACAACAACTGGGTGTATCTGGTCATGATGGCTAGGGGTGACCGGCTGGTAGTATGTTGACTCTGGTCGTATGACGATCGTTTTGGGGGTGGTTGTCTCATAGCTGTGTAGTCGATTGAGTCGGTTTGCGGGCGATACAGCGAATACTCTTCCTGGAGCAGCGATGCCTCTACGAAGACGCTATGAATCCATCTCGAAGGCAGCGCTTTCGCCGGTTACTGGGCGAAGACGGTTGCCTCCAAGACCGATGTTGCAGGTCGGTCTTCAGGGAGGTGCGTACCTCCATAGCGAGTACCGCTATGGGTTGGAGTTGAGTTCGATGAGCCAGTGAACCGAGGGGAGATCCTAAATTCATGATCTGGCCTCCACACGATCGGCGATGGCCTACGATGTGGGGCGTTCCGTCACCAAACGCGAGCCTTTCCATTGACTCACCAGTATAGGATGCACATTGGAAGCGGTGTCAACAGACAGAGTGTATCAAGAAACCTGTGCTCACGCTCAGGGTTTCACGATAGTGACCTGCTGTTGGGGAAATAGGGTTCGCCTCGAAGCTTCGAACGGACGAAGATCGAAACCTGAAACCCAGCCCAAGGCCGCCTCCGAAGCGTATATCCTATGCGGCGAAAGCAGGGAGAGGCTGAGCGTGAGGGTGAGGCGCAGGAATCGATATAACCCACCCACCACACGCAGGCACTTTGCCAACCCCAGCCTGGATGCGATTCCAGAGGAGCGGCAGATGCGTTCCGGAGACAGACGTCCTGCTGTCGTGCTTGAGAGCGAATATCCGGTGTGATGGATAGGTCATAGTTGTTCTTCTTTCTGCGCGTCACCGTGTGACATCTGGCGATTGTCCACCAGATGGATAACGTGTAAAATCAATATCGGGATCACTATTTAAATATTTCTGAATTATACTGATATTGTTCAGTGTATACAGATGATAAGCCGCTCCCGAAGAGGGGAACAGGAAGTGATGCTCCAGAATTGGAATTCTTGGAGATGAAAATGATACTCAAAGCAAATAGGTAGCGGATTGTGCACGGCATCGTTGATAGCGCCTGGGTGACGCCGATCGAGGGAGAGGAACCACGCCGCTGTCTGCGCTTGCAACGGAAATTTCTGCACAAGTGGAGATTCGGCTCGAACACGAAACCTACTACGACTGGATATCGTTCGTCCCGCTGCGTGATTCGGATGCTGGTGCGTTGACGAAGTACTTCGGGAAGATTGCAGGTGAGGACGAGTACAAGTATCGAGGTATCGAGTGTCGCCAGCGAAGTACGCCGTCGTATATCGACGATGCGCAGAAAGCGTTGATTCGAGCGCTGGATGCGTATAGTGATCCGGAAGCGGTGTGTGAGGAATTGCGGTCGTGGGTTAATCGCCTGGAGCGTGGGGCGGTCGATCCGAACGAATTGGTGATTACGAATCAGGTTTCGAAAAAGCGGGAGGACTACACACAATCGACGCGGACTGTTGGGGCATCAGAGCGGGCGGCAGATCTAGGGTTGAGACGTGCGCCTGGACAGAGGGTGTCGTATGTAGTAGTCGATAATGCGAAGCGGTCGCGTGAACGGGTGATGTTGGCGAGTGAGGAGTTGGACGAGTATGATGTTGGGTTCTATCGGGAGTTATTGGTTCGTGCCGAAGCGAGTGTGCTATCACCGTTGGGATGGCGTGAGAAGCGCATTGAGCAATTCCTCTCAAGCCATGACGAAATCAGCATCAAGTCATTTCTCTAACGATAACACGTTTAGAGGAGGGATCTGTTGTCCATCTGCGCCTCTATAGAACCAAGAGCCACGACCTTTTGAAACTCTCAATCAGTGATGGGTACCAGCGGTCGTGCTGAACATAGGGTGCATATCTTGTGCGTCAGATGGTAGCAATTCGGGATGCTCTAACCCGCGTAGATATTAGACCTCGAAAATTGACATTCAATAATTGATGAAATTGCATGTGCAGAAAAGGCTTGAGGATTCCCCTCGATAATCCGTCGCGATTGACCTATGATTACGGGTCGTTCTTCGCACCGCTCCATTTTTTCACGACCTCGGAAGAAATGACGCTGACAACTTCTAGCCCCCAGAAAACGATGATAGCGATACCACCGAAGACAAACAGGTAAAGAACAAGGCGGAACAGGTATTCTATCAACGTAATCTCAAGGACGGAGCCGCCGTGCAAAATGACGAAGGATGTGGGGGCCATTTGTGATCCGGTTGGGCATACACTACTGTTCGGCCGCGTTCAAACCACGATATGCCATTACGACGCCAACGACGAAGACAATCGTCGCCACGTAGATGGGGCCGAGATGGACCATCCAGTCGTGGGCGAACGCATCCGCCGTGTAGTGCATCGGTAACGCGAGCGCCAGGCCGGTGACGGCAGCAACGACCGCCGTCGCCCACGCCCAGGTGAGCCGCTGACGTACACCGTACCACGATAAGGCGGTGACTGCTATTCCCGTCGAAATGATGAATGCGGCGGTGGCAACGTGGAGGTGGCTGATGTAGTACGCGACTGTTGGGTTCAGATCGGCTTTCGTCATCCCGTCCAGGGTACTGACTCCGAGTTCGAAGCCGCTTCCCACGAAGTTCAATACGAGGAAT
Source organism: Haladaptatus pallidirubidus (assembly GCF_020700235.1). Taxonomy (GTDB): domain Archaea; phylum Halobacteriota; class Halobacteria; order Halobacteriales; family Haladaptataceae; genus Haladaptatus; species Haladaptatus pallidirubidus. Next base: position 98,368 of record NZ_CP085305.1, read on the forward strand.
ACGATTCCATAGCCGATGAACGCGACGCCTGCGAGCGCCATCAACGTGGATCCGTTCCGAAGCTGTAACCCGAGCTCGACCTGTTCTTCCCGTTCGTCTGCGACCGATTGTTTTGTTGCCATTGTAATCACTTGTGGGCGCTGAGCGAGATGCTCTTCACGCCGTACTTCTGACACGCGTTCGCTGCCTGCTCCGAGATGAACTCGTACTGTGTGTTCTCTCGGACGTCCGTTACATCGAATCCGGTATCTTCGATGATAGACGTGTAGCGGTCGACCTGCTCAGCCCCACCGATACAGGCCGCCCACAGATCCTCGTCGTTCTTGATGCTCTCGGGCATCAGTTTCTCGCTGATGATGTCGGAGATAGCGAGCCGTCCACCTGCTGCGAGGACTCGGTTCGCCTCCTCGAACACCTGCTCTTTGTCCGGCGAGAGGTTGATAACCCCGTTCGAGATCACGACGTCGAATGCCCCATCATCGAAGGGGACGTCCTCGATGTATCCCTGCTCGAAGGAGACGTTGTCCATCCCTGCTTCGTCGCGTAGCTGCCGCGCCTTCGTGAGTTGTTCGTCGGTCATGTCCAATCCGGTCACACTCCCGGAATCCCCGACCTGTAACGCCGCAACGAACACGTCCGTCCCGGAACCACTCCCCAGGTCGAGCACGTCGTCCCCCTCCTGGAGGTCGGCGAGGTCGAAGTAGTACCCCACGCCCGCGAACGACTCCAGGGCCCGTGCGGGAATTCGGTCGAGATCGCTTGCCGGGTATCCGAGCCTTTCGGCTAACTCGCGACCCATCTCGAAGTGATACTCCTCGTCTGGCTCCTCTGCGACGTCTTGATAGACGCTTTTGACTGCCCGCTCGAGGCGTTCAACGTCGAGTGAATTTGCCATTCGTCGTCACCTCGTCAGTCGTCGGCCGTCATTTCGGCCGGGGTGTTCACCGTGAGTTGGATGTCCTGAGCGAGTGAGACGAGTGTATAGACCGGTGCGCGTCGCGCCCATTCGTCGACCTGATCCTTATCGAGGTTTGGGCTCTCGATTTCGATTTCGGCGGTCAGGTTCTCGAAAACGGTGTCGGCCTCTCCGAGATCCCTGAGACTAAAGAGGACGCTCGGATCGCAATTGGTTCGGACACGAGTCTGGAGATGCTCGATGTCGACGCCGTTGGCGACGGCGTTGATGGTGATACCCACGTTGATGCACGAGGCGAGCGCGGAGAGCGCGACCTCAATCGGCTCCATCCGGTCGGTCGCCCCAACCCAGCCACCTGCGTCCAGTACTTCCTTCCAGCCACCATAGGGAATGGTGTACTCCCGGGTATCGCGCGCGATCGTCTTGCCACCAAGCGTGTAACTGTCCATCTTCGCCAAGCTGTGAGCGCACGTTCCCTCGTAGGTCGAACGAGCACTGAGCCCGAGCTGCACCTCGTCGGAGTTTTCGGCGGCGAATTCGGCGAATCCTTCTAGTTGTTCGATGTCAACACCGTGGTTGACTTGCGGATCGGTAGCCATGGTTTACACGACTTGAAGGTGTTCCTTCCGGAGTTCTTCGTCTGTGTACTCTTGCTCGTGGACTTCTTTCATATGATTCTTGGCCAGTTCGAGCGCTTCGACTTCGTTCTCTGATTGGATAATGAACCGGCAATCGGCTGCTGCCGCTTCACAATCGAGTTTGTGTGCTGATGCCATGGTGGTTTCACTGCCTCCCAGCGAAAGACGGTTCGAGCTCAAACGTTAGATAGCTAACTTGTGACACACCGTTAGCGGCTGACGCCATGCCCACGCAGTGACTATCCTGCAGCGACTGACGCCCGTGCAGACGATGAATGATCGTCACTGATTAGAGGAAGGGGGAGCCACATGCTGGTTTCTCTGGACATACGACCTTGAACCCATGGTGATGCGGCGACTAGGCGGAATCGAGGGTGTGCTCGATCGACCTCGACACGTCCGTCTCGTTAGTCCATGAATGTCTCGAGTGGAACTGTCGGAGTCTGGCGCTGGTAGAACGAGTATTTCGACTCTGCCCACTCGCGTGCTTCCTGCGAGTCGGTGTCGACCAATACACGAACCATTACGTTGTCGGAATCGTGGCCGCATATCGCAACCCGGTGGTCGAAGATACCGATTCCATAGTGCGGTAAATCGTCGTGTAACCAGATGGTGAGATTACCGCTCGCGAGGGTCTCCGCGGATAGCTTTGGATAGGTTGAGCGGATATACTTGGCGACGCTCGGTGGGTCGATAATCTCCGCTTGCATGCCATCGATGACCCGTTGGCAAAACTCGTCCCGACATGGCTCAAGGAGAGGGAGGTCGGATCCGACGAACCGGAACTGGTCGGTTTCCTTGATCAGCAAGAGGAAGCGATTTATGGGGGCGTATGGGTTGTCTGCTTCGGCGACCGTCACGACCGCATCGGAGCACATTTCGATCGTGAACCCGCTCTCCTCGTCCGGGAGCCATTGCCAGATGTTACGGAGCTTCCGCTCAATTTCGACTCGCTCGATCAGCTCTGCCACCGCGGACGCGATAAACGCGCCCAGCGGTGTCGCTTCGTATTGGTACTCATTCCTCCGAATCCAGTTGCGTTCTTCGAACTCGCTCAGCGTCCGTCGGATCGTAGATGACGAGACCCCAGTCATCTCCCAGAGCTCGGATCGGCTACGGGGACGGACAGTCAGAGCGACAAGCGTCGGAGCACGGTGTTCGGATCGTGCGAGGTACGCAATGTCGTCAATTGGTGATCCCGTGGTCGATCCCATGCCACTAGTTCACATGGTTCTGTAATAACTATTCGCTTTCCAGTGAGTCGGTTCCCTTCGACGGTACACAAGAGGGTATTGTCCTACTAACTTCATTTCCGATTTCCAAAGAGATATTAGGTTATCAGTGATCGATTTTCGCAAAAATTGTTAGCAATCCAATCAGTACACCGAGGCTGTCGGCCGAAATTACAACCCCGGCGGTACGTGTCTTGTCGAGAGGTAACGCTTTGCTGCATAGCTACTCTCTATCTGGCATTCTGTTCTTAACAATTGATTGGAATATGACTGTCAACTGCTGGCTCGAAATCTCGGATCACTTCGGCACGTTTTCAATCAGGCCGTCCTCGACTGTCGCTAGTGAGACTAATCGGTTATAACGTTGTAATATCGGGCGATCGTGAGAGCGACCTCCTCCGTTTCGCAGAAAATAGCGCATTCCACCGTAACCAACCTATTACTACCACCATGTGTCACCGGCAACGCGGTGTGAATCTCGGGTGGTGGCTTGGTTCGAAAGGGGGTTCTGCGAACCCCCATGATTACAACGCTATAATTAGCGCCCTCCGTTTCGTTCCGCGTTCGCTTCGTGGGCACGCATCCACCCGGCTAAGTCGGGATGGGCGAACGTGATCTCGATGTGATGGCCACCAACGCCCATCGCGTCGTCAACCGACAGCGTCCGTGACTCTTTGTAGCTCACGCCGGGTACACGCTCGGCCATCTCTTCCATCACTCGATAGCCGTCGTTCTTGTACGCACAACCGTAATGCGTCGCGACTTCTCGATAGCCTAACCGTGCGACCATTACGTCGTTCGTCTTGGCGACGTTCTTTGCGTGCTCAAGCGCATTGAGGTATTTATCCTCGACTTGCTGACTCTCGGTACGCTTCTCGGGGAAGTTGACTAGTTCGATGTTCCGTTCAGAGCACCAGACTGTCTCGAAGAGCTGGTGATCTGCATTCGAGGCTTATTCGTAATTCAATTGCAACAGATTGCTTCCACGTTCAACGAAAATGTCAGTAATAAATATATTACTTTATTGAGATGCCCGAATGAGAGACGCAGCATCACTGCTGGGTACGATATCTCAATGATACTCAAATACGGTGACTCTTGCCCATGTGTCAGGGCGGGCAACAGTCACTGAAAGGGACAATGCGGCTCAAAGGGATTCGTCGATGCTAGTGATTTGATTTGTCGGCCGTTGCTTCCATCGCTTGGATTTTGAGGATGAGAATATTGTTCGTCGTATCCGTACTATCGAGTTCTCCCTCAATAACCAGATCTGAAAGTGGTGTCGGCCCAACACGCACTAAATCACCATTGTGGAAGTCACTCAGTGACCCCTGAATATGGATCTCGGCACGGCAGAGATCTGGATGATGAACACTGCTCAAAGAAATCTGTTCGACGTTTGCATTCTCCACTGGTTCCTCATTGTGAACCAGCGGTACCTTCGCAGCCTCATCCAACGTCTGTACATCAAGAGCATTAAAAGCAGTTGACGTCGGTTTGTACCCACCTTTCGGTCCAGGTACTCCTTCGACGAGTTGGAGTGCTTTCAGTGATTGCATCTGATTGCGGATCGTCCCTGGATTGCGATTGACTTCGCTTGCGATCTCTTCACCTTTCACTGCTTCGTCGGTCTCGCTGTGAAGATTGACGAGTGCGGTGAGAATCGTCTTCTGACTTGCTGTCAGCTCGATTGATGACATACCCAAAAATATAATTTCTCGTTGTTTAAATCCTGCTCTTCCCGATCTGTATACAAAATTATACTCCCCTACTTTCCTTATTTGGGCAAGTTATTATGCTTAATTGTCGGAGTTTTTCTGGCGATAGGCCAGTTATATTTGCTGCTTCTCTTAATCTAAATTCATTATATCAATCAGAACTTACAATTAGTCGCGCCGACATGAGTTTGTCTCTCCGCGAGTTTACTCTTATAACGTGTCCCGTACCGTCAGAAGTGCACATAGCTTCAGATCTATATCTCCTGTTTTCGGTTGGTTAGAATACCAAATAGCTTGATTTCAGTCCTTTGCAGTGACATTGAAATCGATCCATGATATACATTTGTGGCACTGCTCGTCCTTGTTGCCTTTATCCTCGCCACTGAGGTGTGTCAGCTGGGTAGACGTAACTCTTTCCCAACCTCGGTACTCGTATCCTGATACGTGTGAGACTCGCATCTGCTCTGTTATCGTATACCATTCGTTTTCTAAATAAAAGAGTTCATACAGTCAGCGTGTGATGAACCGATATGCCATCGTCACTCCACGTTATCGGGCACCAACAACCGGATACGGATACGATCTGCTCTGCACTCGCGTATGCACGATTAAAGCAGGCTCAAGGCGTCGATGCAACGCCAGCACGGGCCGGTAAGGTAAATCCAGAAACGCAGTTCGTCTTGGATCGCTGGGATACCGAGAGTCCGTCCCTACTTGACGATGCTGCGGGAGAACAGCTGATTCTCGTCGATCACAACGAGTACAGTCAAGCTACATCCGGTGCACAAGATGCAAAGATTGTTGAGGTTGTAGATCACCACCGAATCGGCGACATAGAAACCAGTGATTCAATCTACTTCCGGAATGAACCCGTTGGTTCTACCGCTACTATCCTCACACAACTGTATAATGAGGCAAATAAAACGATCGACGCCCAAACTGCTGGGCTTCTCCTCAGTGGCTTGCTGAGCGATACCGTGGTGCTTCGCTCTCCAACAACGACCGACCAAGACCGGAGTACTGCTGACCGACTTGCGGACATAGCGGGTGTAGATATAGAGGAGTATGGCAAGGAACTCCTCCAACAGAAGAGTAAAATTGGGGAAAAAAGCCCCCGAGAGATGGTTCTAAGCGATTTCAAGGAGTTTGAATTTGGGTCGCATCAGGTCGGGATCGGACAAGTAGAAACAGTCGAACCGGAAGTAGTGCTGGAGCAACGTGAGGCAGTGCTCGCCGCAATGGACGACGTTGCTGCAGAGCGAAACTACACTGTGTTCCTGTTGCTCGTTACGGATCTCCTTGAAGAGGAATCCACTGCGCTGATCGCCGGTGCCCAGATAGACACAGTCGAAGATGGTCTCGATACAACGTTCACGGAACAAGAGGCGTTCTTACCTGGTGTAATGTCAAGAAAAAAACAAGTGGTGCCACCACTTGAAGACGCCTTTAATTAATCTAGAATCATTCAATTTAGCTACAAATGGTGAATTAGCGCGAGATCACGTTTCGAGGTACTCGGTCTGAGTTCTCTATAGATGTAATCTATCGGGAGCTGTGAACGAATTCACCGCCTCCCTGGTTACCCAGGAAGGTTATTCATCGCACCGTTGCTCGTTTCTCGCTTAGCTCTTCCCTAAGCATTCCGTCGTTTTGCTCACCGTACCGAGTCATTATACTGGTCGTTGAGGCTCAAGGATAATTTGGCTGTCCATTCATGTGAACGTGATTTGTTGCCCAACAGGTATAGCAAATCGAGTTATCTCAGTGTTTTTGAGTCTCTACAGCTGTTTTCTTCTAAACTCGTACCCATCATACTCATACTCGGTGAACAGCTCTCGCGTTACACTGTCGTAACGCACACCGAACGGATAATGTAATGCACAACGAGATATTCTTTCATCTCGAACACCCGAGGAGAAAAGAAGAATTCGTTACATCCCACAGTAGTCGACCGATAATTACGCATCAGAACGGACGCAATTTGTGTCCGTTCCTCATCACCGCGGACACTGTGAGGCGGTGGTGTTACGCCCGTCCGTGGGAGGGCGTTACGCTGTCGTAACGCCCTCCGTGTCTGTGGTGTCCTTCGTCATCCCGGCTGTGTTGTCCGTTGCTCTCGTGACTGGGGTTGCCTCCGACAGGACGGCATCCTCGACTGTAACTAATTATACTATACTAATCTCGACGTATTCACTTCCGGTCTGGCTGGCGATTGTTTACGGTACGATCTAGCGAAGTGACTGCATATGCTTCGTGAGACGGCTCTGTTCGATGCGCTCCAGAGTGAGCTTGCTATCGTGTTGGACAAGACATGAGACGAGATTAACGCTGAGCGGCTTCGACGCGGGTGCTCGAAAATGACAAGGATACATGGCTGCTGATCGGCCTCACTGAGGGGGCAACAGCGGTTCTTACCTACAATCGGCTGATGAATTCGATCACCCGAACACCGATCGAGCATGATAGTCTAGATGGGAATGGGTGTCGGCAGATCGACCATCGGCGGACGGAAGGGCAGGTGCTCGAATCAGTGCAACAGCTTGGCAAGGAGTATTTTGACTGGGCTCATCCGCGCTATCGATTGGTACTCGATGCAGAATATTGGGTTGAATGAGAGGGGTTAGGCAGTTGTCGTGGTTGTGTTCCAGCGACCGTAGCCGTGTTGTTTAGCCTGCTGCTGTTTGCGCATGAACTCCTGGCGTTTGCTGAACTGCATGTCTGGTACGCGAGCGTAGCCGCGGCGAATCAATTCCGTGTTCACCATGGTGTTGCCGATGTAAACATATGCTTGCAGATGGCCGTTCTCTGTTGCACTCACTAAGGGATCAGAGACGACTGTCACAAGTTGCTGATTGAATTGTGAGTTTGCATCGCGGATAGCCTGCTGTTGAGTCGTACCATCCTCGGGAACGTTCACGCCGATCAACTTGACAATTTGGATAGTTTCACCGTGCTTGATCTTGAGCGTCGTCGGATCGATGATCTTGAGTATACGCGCTTGGAAGCGCTCGCTGTCCTCAGGGGTACCAATGTCTGCTGTTGTCGATTGCCGCAGAGATGTCGTCTGTGTCCGTGTTTCCGACCGAGTTTCCGTCGTCGTTGTGGTTGCCCTAGTCGCTTCTGTCGGTGTGGTTGTCGTGCTAGCGACTGGGGCCGTCTGTGAGTGTGTCTCTGTCGCTATGCTCGTCGGAGTCGTCGTTGTCGTTGAAGTCTCGTCACTGCCACCGAGGCCGAGCCCACCGAAACAGCCGGCGAGGATGATGAGTAGGGTAAGGCCGAGAAAGGGGAGGGCGCGATGCATACTAGTGGTGGTTGCTGTATTTATTTTAACGTTGTGACTGCCGGATGATGCTCGATAGCGAGCGACAGGAAATGCGCCGAACGCTCGAAAGTAGTCAAACATCTTGAGAGGTACAGTTGCGGCGATTGCGGCGGATCGCTCCGCGTCGAGGAGGCCACCGAATGAGGCACGAATACCGCTGTCCGCGCTGTCAGCGGCTTGTTGGGATGATGACGGCGGCTGGCCCGTCGCGGGTCTACCTAAGTCCGTGCGGGTATCGGGTCGCCACTCCCGACGAAGTGCTTGAAATGGGCGATCTGCACCCACCACGCCCTGATGTGTGGGCAACGGAATTTCTCGCCAAATCTGATGGCCACCCCACTGACGGTATCGGCCTTCCCATTCTTTCATTCGGACGTTTTCAAACGGTACAGATGCTAGCGCAAACTAACATATTATATTAATATTCATGTCTTCACTTCAGAGAAGGTTGGCCAATGCCTGTCGATGTCGAGTCTCGGCAGTGTTGCGTTCACTTCCTGTATACCACTGAGTCATCCACTGCATCGCAGGTAGACGTGTCCCTAACAAATACACATCTCGCTGCTTTTCTAACCGAGTTGGCCATGTCGAATTACGGGTATACCCGTCTTGGAGTCCGTTCCGGATTCGAGTGCGAAATTCTGAATCGTGTGATCCGTAATTACAGAGGAGCTGTTCCGTTTTGACGAGATCGTATTCCGGTGGTGCTGCGATTGCACTTTCCCAATCAAGGACAGTTCGGATGCGGCCCGTTTCCGGTTCGATAAGGAAATTTCCAAGTCGATAGTCATTATGCGCAAATTTAGCTTGAAAATTCCCAGCGAGACTCTTGATTGAGTTGGTGAGTGTTCTTCGAAGTTCCGGCACAAGATCGGCAAATGGCTCTTCGTTCTCAAGAGAAGCGAGTGGATGTTCTACGAGCGTGGAGAAATACTCTGGCCAACCTCGGTCGTTTTCTTTGACTGAAAGCATATCTCTGTCAGCGATTATCGTTCCAAAATGAGAAAATTTCCAACTTTGATGTAACTCTGCGAGATGTTGACCAGCTGTATGTGCGAGATGGTATTGAATGTCTGATGAGAGAGTGGTCATATTTCCTTCGTAGTTTTCACCATCGCAGTACTCCATGAGAAAGAACGGTGTTTCGTCGATAGTGCTCCCGGTTCCAAATATTTGTGGAACCGGGATATCAGTGGCCGAAGCGATTTGAGTGAGTATCTGTGGCTCTTGTCGGAAAATATCTGGATCTGTCGTAGTACAGTATTTTAGAATGACGGGAAATTCGTCGCGATCGATTTGCTGCGGGACTTGTTCGTCAGCAGTAATTTGGAGGATATATATCTGATTAAGGCCTTGATCGACAGCGTCTACTGCTGTAACAGTCCACTGGGGATAGACTCCATGTACGAGTTCGGTGATCGTTGTCTGTGAGAGCATATCTGTGTTTTTGCACTCCAGTAACTATCCCAGACACCTAGATCTGTATAAAGGTGAGTTTCCTTGAGACGATCTGTCCGCACCGATCGGAAGTAATAATTTTGACTATTCTGTTCCCTGTATCATTGCTTCCGCCTTGGCTGGCAACTGCTTACGGCGAGTCCTCCCGAGATGCCCCTGTTCGATACGCTCGACAGTGAGCTTGCAATCGTCTTGGAGGACACACATGCCAACGAGATCTACGGTTGGTACCAACCAGCGAAGATCCATTATACAATATCCATGATAACCGTGTAATTCATTGCTGAATCTCACTGACTCCTGCTGACGCTTTCGGCTCTCCTTCACTCTTTCATTTGTTCGTTTCTGGTTGGTACAGGTACTAACATAGGCTAGTATACTATACTAGCCAACATGGTTCTGCTGAAGCTCTTAGAGCGTGACTAGAATGGTGTGCTAAATAAAGAGGCTGAATGCAGCAGAGCGGGATCTACAGATGATGTAGCTAACAGTGGGTACGTATCCAGTGCTGATAGAACGGCCATGCTGAACCCTGGTCGCATTACTTGTATTTCATCCCGATTAAACTCCAACAGTACTTTTCCCTGTCGCATCATCGCACGTCCTCACGGTTCCTTGCTAAACTCATCCTGCTGACCATCTGCCGCACGCATAGCGATCACTGCGTGCAGGTGGAATTATTAGTTAGCCTGTCGAAACCTGATCGGTGGTTACACATGACACGCACCGATCCACGGATCGTATCCCGCCGGTGGTGCCAGAATGACTGATCTCATCCTCTACGTTGACCAATCATCGGTGCATGATGGGAAACTGGACGAGCTCAAGCCGGACATGGCAGAGCTGGCCGACTTCGTCGAAGCCAACGAGCCAGACATCCTGTCGTACGACGTCTACTCCAGCAGCGATGGGGAACAAATGACGGTCGTCCACATGCACGACGATCCAGCAACGCTGGAATATCACATGGACGTTGCTGGCCCCAAATTCTCCCCGATCGGTGAGTTCATCGAGCTCGAATCGATTGACGTGTATGGTGACCCTGGTGAGGAAATTGTCCAGCGGTTACGTGAGAAGGCGACGACCTTGGGAACCGGACGTGTTTCGATACACGACTTCCACGAGGGATTCGACCACGTCACGGCAGACTGAATTCGTTGAGGAAGTATTCAGCAGCCGACTGGTGGACGAGCGATCCTCCTTCGGCGGGGATCGAGTCGAGTCATGATCGGTGTTCGACTGTGGAAACGTACCGTTGGGACACAAATGAGAATGAGCGCGGCGCAGTTCAAACAGTCAGCTTGATGTCCTGGTTCATGCGGAAAAGGTTCGCGGGATCCCACTCGTTCTTGAGATCGACCAACCGTTCATACCGCTCGCCGTAAGCTGTCCGGACTCTGTCTTCCTCGTCGTCGAGGTAGTTCACGTAGACGCCGTCAGCAGCATAGGGACTCATGGCCTCGTGGAACTCTCGGGCCCACGAGATGAGTTCGTCATCCCGTCCGGGATCCGTCCATTTGGGTGCTACCGTAAACGAAAACGCCGCATCTCTATGCGGGAAGGCGGTCGCGGATGGATCCACCGTGTTGGCACTGTTGTTGCTTGAGTTGCCGTGCTGGTCGTCTGGGTTGCTGTTGTCGTGCGGGTCGTACTGGTCGTTACCGGCGCTGTAGTCGTTGCTGGGGATTCTGTCTGTGGCTGTGGCCCGGTGGTTGTGGTTGTAGTGTCGTCGCTACTGTCACCGAAGCCAAGCCCAAGCGACCGGGCTTTCGAGAGCATGGTCGGCAACGCACTGTCCTGGTGGGCGACATAGTCGAACTCGTCAATGAAGAGATTGCAGGGAATGCAGTCGATCTCCCGCATTTCGGCGCGTGCCCGAACGTGCGACCACAAACGACGGATAATCGCCATACTCACCATCTGTTTCAATTCGTCGCGTTCTGGTCCCATCCGCACGACGAGGATTTTGCGCTCTTCGATGATATCGGCGAGGTCGAGCAGGGTGAACTCGTAGTCGAGGCGGGCGGTTGCCCGAACCATCGTCTTCGTAATTCCGTCCATGCGCGGCCCCCAATACTCGTCGATCCCGATCATCTTCGTGAGGTCTTCGACCAGATTTTCGACTGCCGTATCAAACATCGGGTCGGCAGAACCAACCCCCGAATCGAGGATATTCAGCCCCACAGTAGCAGTCCAATTTCCCCCCGGCTCTAACCAGACGAGAGCATCGTTCTCGATGCGATGTTCAGGCAGAATGTCGATGAGCTTTGGGCTGTCGTCGCCCTTTGGCTTGATAAAGACGACCGGGAAGTCTGCCTCAACTTGCGACCGAATCATATTGTCCATCAGTGTGGACTTGCCGTAGCCGGTCGGTCCCAACAGCACCGTGTGCTTGAGCAAATCCTCCTGCTCGATGCCTGCATGTCGCCCGCGACGAGTGCCAACCCCAACGAACAATGGCTGCTCCGGATTCGTCCGTGGCCCCTCCATCATGCTTCGTGAGAGCGGGCCCGCGAACAGTTCATCCTGCTCGTCATCGCGAGCGATCATCGGTTGACCCTCGACCATCTCTACGTCGTCCTGCTGGTACTCATACAACCACTCGTCGCTGTCCTCGCTTTCGTCGTCAGCCTCGGATTGTTGGCCGCCAAGCGAGAGGGTGTTGCGAATTGCGTCGAACATCACCACTCACCGTCCTGCCGGTCCATATCGGGGACGTGTTGGGTTGAATCGGCGGGCGCATCCGTTCCCGACTGCATCCGATTCCAGTCCAAATCTGGCGCGTGAACATCGTTTTGGGAGGGAATATGCGCCAGCACCGCCAACTCTTGGTCTGTCAACACACTTTGCGTGACCGTCAACCAACTTCGCGCAGGGCCCGGCTGCTGGCCACGCAACCAGAGATGACGAGTGGACGTGACCTCGATGGCATTCTGCATCGTATCACTTGATGTGAGGGGTGTCGGGACGAGCGATTGACCATCGGGATGGCTGAATGTCGTCGTGAAGAACTCGACAATAGACTGGGCACGCGTCTCGGCAGCCTTCGCAGTCGGACCAACCGCAATCACACGCAAACTCGCGTAGAATGCGGATCGGCCCCGCTGATTCTGGATGTCGGTCGCAATGTGGCGGTCGCGTTTGGACTCCACAACGTGCGGGTTGATCTCGCCGACAAGACGGCCATCTTGCATTGCATCGGCCACCTCGTCGCTCGTGCTGCCAACTTTCCCGCGTCGGAACCTCATATCATTGACCGGCTCAAACGTCACTTTCACGATCATGCGCTCGCCATCGTTCGCGATAACTTTCGGCAAGAGCGACGTGTACGGTCCCCAGAGATGGAATCGACCTTCGATCCTCGACGTCGAAGCGGAAGCAACAGTCCTCTTCGAGATCAAACCGAATTTCAGCAACGTATTCACCGTCGTACATTGTCGGGAACGCGTCGGCTGGATCGACGTCGTTCACGGTCGGATTTGGATACGTGCCGGAGACGTGGCCGCGAATGCGTTCGGGTTCGGGTGAACTCATCAGCACCCGCACAGAGTGCTCCTCGTAGAGGAGACTGAAGCTGTAGGTCGGCAGGGTTCCGCGCTTCGGGTCGCGGTAGAGGTCCCGAAAGAGGGTAGTTCCAGTTGGCTCACTTCAACCAGAATATGGTACTGGTGAATACTCGTGTCCCGCTGTTCGAACTCTCGTGGAAGTTCGTCACGGTAAGTCTCGACCACCTCTTGCAACGCGGGGATTGCCTGGACGTCGGAGTCGCTGAGACGGTCGTCTTCGTCTCTTCATCAGTCGAAAATACCCAGTCTGCAATTGTCTTCTTCGGTGTCGATCACCCGATCCTGAACCGATAGGCGTGTCATGACAGATTCACTCATAGATTCGAGTTGCGACTGAGAGTCGATAAAATAGAGCGGTCGGAACGTTAGTATATGCTACTAGCCGGCGGTGACCGATTACGAGCTCGCAATCTTGATTGTTCCGATCACAATCAGGGGGAAATGATCGGGGAATCGCCGTTCTGAAGAAGGTGAGTAGTTCGAGCAGACGACACAAGCTTACCGGAGGGCGTGGGGGTGGCTGTTTTCACTTCCGCTTACGATTTTAGGCGGCATGAGGTCGATGTCATCCTGCGCGACATTTACATCTCGATACTGGGGTGTTGCCGCGCCGATTACCCTGAGGCGCTACCTGTAAACAGGGAGTAGCTACTGCTCGTACTTCTTATGTCTAGAGTGAGAGTAGCGGGAAACTCGTGACGAAGAGTCCAGCTATGAGGTAGATCGCTGGCCCGACTGATCTCCAGAGTGGATCGTCAACCCGGAAGAGATGCGTCAGGATGGCCCCGATCATCGTGGCGATAATTAACATTCCGCCGAAAACAGCGAGAATTGGAGCGAACACGAGACCGACGAGCAACCCGAGACCCCCAACAGCTTCGATGCCACCGGTAACGAATCGGAACCACTCTGGATAGCCGTACCGCTCGAAATCCTTTTTCGCGATGTCAATGCCGATTATCTTCGCGCTGCCCGCACCCACCATAATGAGTCCGAGTAGCCCTTGCACGATGGGGATAGCCGTTTCAATTGTGCTCATAGATGTTCTCTACTTGCTACGCTGGGCGAGACCACAGATTCACGCGTGAATAGATTCACCTTTTTAAACCACCCTACGAGTCTGTTAAGCCACTCACCAGCCAACTCTAGCGTGCTATGCCTCGTGTACGCCTGAAAACCAAGATTGGAGCAGACGACGACAATTGGCTGGCTGGCGTCTCGACCGACTTCTCGGATGCCGGGTTCAAGATCCTGGCGAGCACTCCCACAGACGATGGTGTGCTCGAAATAGTCGAAGTAACAACACCGGACAGGGACACCATCGTTCGCCGGTTCGACGACGCACCGGAGGTGCACTCCTACGAAGTGCTCCATTCCGACGAGGAGATGGTACTGATCCAGTTGGTATTTCCGATGCCATCATCGTATGAAGCGAGGCGCGCGACGGGGAACCTTCCGCAATTTCCCCTTATCATCCGAGACGGGTGGTTATCGAGTGAACTAATCGGCTCACAGGAGCAGTTGTCAGAATTCACTACCGAGTTAGCGGCGGCTGACATCCCCTATGAAATCATGTCGTTCACTCAATCATACGAGGCGAGCGGACTCCTGACCGAGCGCCAACGGGAATTCATTACTGAAGCGGTTGAACGTGGCTACTACGACAGTCCCCGTGACTGTACGCTCATCGAGCTTGCAGAAACATTCGGGGTCAATCAATCAGCGGCTAGTGGCATTCTACATCGGGGTGAAGGCCGAATTATCAAGAAGTTCATCTCATAGGCGACTGCAGAGATAGACAAATCGAGGGAGCCGAGAGTGAAGTCAATCTTTAACCATAATAACTTGGCATCAAATGATTTCTCGCCAATCCAAGCGATTGTATCTAACCTGGCTGCCTACAGCACCTCCGCGAAATTTCCCACCTTCACGGCCTCGAAACCGGCCTCCGAAGCGCTCACCGTGGCGAACAAGGATTTCCGCGTCCCCGAGTTCAACGACATCGAAATCCAGATCCATTCTCTTACGCTCCGTTCGCGGAGGTGTTTCGAGATACTCGACGATATTGGCGCTCTCAGACATCGTGACCCCGGTGTTCTCGTCGATAATAGCTGGCATGATACTTGCCACTAAGACGCTTAACGGCATTGCGCTCGGAATGTACCGCCTCGACAAACCGCGATTGGTCGTTGAGATCGTACTCATTGAGGACGCGGACGACGCGCTCACACAACGGACAGGCCTGAAAGCCGATTCAACGTAATCGACGGGTCGTCGGTGATACCTGAGTTACTCATGGATATCTCAGTACACAATTAGGGCAAGAGACAGGTGAGCGCTTTGTTGCCACCAGCTTACATAGGTGATCGTGAACCTAGAGATCGAGGATATTTGATTGTCACAATCGTCAGTGGTAGCCACTACAATTGCCAACCTTACGTTGTTTCAAGCGACCCATGAAGCACTTTTGCAGCGACTAAGACCGGATCCCAAACGGGGCTAAACGGCGGGGCATATGAGAGGTCTAATCGCTCCAATTCCGATATTGTCTGGCCAGTATCTAATGCAGTGGCAAGCGTATCGGTGTGGATTGCAGCGCGGTCAGTACCGACGATACTGCCACCGAGCAGCTGGTGTATCCTTCTATCGACTGTTAACGTGACAGTTGTCTCCGCGGCACTTGGGTAATATCCGGATAGCGATGACGCAGTGATAGTCTGATTTTTGTTAGTATATTATTCTAACTACAGTGGATTCGTTGTTGCTATTTGTTTCAAATCAGTGGCTTGATCGGAAACGAAGCTATTGCTGGCAGGGACAAATTTCATGCTTCCTTGAGGGCGGCAACCTACTCGAATCCACTTCCACTTAGAATCCTAAGAAGGCTTGGGAAATTGTCACCTATTCGCCAGGAGAAAGAATAAGAACTTAAAAATTATCAATAATTTGCATTTCCCGAGTTTCAGAGCACGCCCAAAAATTGATATTGTGACGGCGAAGTAGTCAACATACGTTTTTAATTTCGACCAATATGTGATCTTCAAGTGATCACTCTATAATCTGTCTCTCTGTTTCTGACAAAACATCTTGAACAATTGGAACCCAGGAGAGTTAGAAATCAAACACGTCGAGTCCAGTTCGTTCGTCAAGCTGATGCCGTAACAGCGTTTCACCCTTCTGAACAATGAGTTCAAAGGTGCCTGAGACGCGAGCACCACTACAGTGGCCGCCAATCGATTCGAAATTACGCTTGCCTAATTGGATGTGCGCATGGATTTTGTCTGGTCCAATATTTCCGGTGAAATTGGTTACCTCAAACTCGCCTTCGAATGTCTCTTCGTGGTACTGCTGACGCTCGACATCATAGTGTCCGAGTGTTACCTCGTCGACGGCTCCAATCCCCGTAAAGAAGGCACTCTCAATAGATGCTGTTTCTCTAAGTTGGTCAAGAGAATCGAGCACTTGGTCTCCTGGATCGAGTCGAACAATGTACTGATTCTCTTCGTCTACATACTCCATGATTCTATGTGCGCTACTACGGTTGCTTTTCACTTAACATTCTCTATAATGACGTTCCTAATTAATCTTCAACTTCTGAGGATACATCAATTATATGGTGTAGTCATGCTCGGTGTGTCCATGAACCACGTCGGGTGCAACGACGCAACTTACTATGTTGGATGACAGTGTTAACCGAACATGCTGATGGCTCAGTTCGCCACAGCGTTCCGTTTTTACCAATAGATATAACTCTTTGTATAATTATATATTCAACATATAATGTATAAAATTGGTATGGCAGTCGCCATTCTGCTTCTCTGCTACTTGAAAACATGGCTATCTGAACTGGTTAACCAACATAACTATATTATACCGGATCTATATTGTTGGTTAAGAAATACAACACTGATGTCAGAACCAACGAAGCCCCAACCTTCTGATCTACTACCGAAATACCTCGTCGAAGGGCTCCAAAAACAAGACAGTGAAACATTGCAGGCTATCGCGCACTATGCCCAAGAACTCCGCGTCTATCGCGCCGCGCGAGCGGAGGCTGAGCGCACAGCAGCTGCCAACACTCATCAGATTGAACAGGCGACAGCCGAGGAACTCGCCGCCAAAGCACATGCAAAAGGAATTCCCGAAGATATCGCAGACTGGAGCACGATTTTCGAAAAAGGAGTTCCCGCGAAAGCATCAATCGTGAGGAAGACAATCAACGATAACGAGTATTACTACTTCCAATGGCGAGAAGGCGACCGGATTAGATCAGAATATCTCGCTCCTGTGAGTCCAAAATAACGATTGACGACTAGTTGGAAGGGCAACGTCACACTACTAGTCATAGTAGGAGAGATACCACTGGTTAACCAACACCACTGGTTTTGAACAATACTGTAGGTTAAAGTGAGGAGACAGCGTATAAACGCACCGAGGCTGGAATATTCTCGTCTCATACAAAAAAGGAAACAGATGACAATGACTGAGACTGGTCGGCCGCTTAATTGTGGTGCGTACGACACTTTATTCGTACAAAATCACGAACAGCAAACGTTGATGTGTTCCAATGCCTTGAGGCTCTTCGCGACGTAGCTGGCAACTACAAATGCACGTTAAAGAAAGTTCGGAAGTACGAATGAGTGATTATCTGACTGCCCTACAGAGCAGTTTGTTACTTTCGACCCGTATCCCTAGCTGAGGGAATCGAAGTTAATCTTTGGTTCGTGATGCAGATTTTGCACTTATCACACCACCAAGTAACTCGGCCTATCGTTCGCTGGTGAAGCGGTCTGAACATAGACGTGGGACTCATCCGGGAGTTATAGAACAAGATTGATGACGGATCAGAGAAATTCGCTTCGAACCGCCTGCAATGTGCTTGCCGATGGATATCTTACTGGAACGGTCACTAATTGGAAATCGGTTACCGGCAGGTAAGCCGGTAGTAGTCGGTGAACTTCACGTAGAATTCGTCGGCGGTATCGCACTCTGACAGCGAACATCCTCCTAACGAAGTGCGTTCTATCAACGTTAGAAACTGTGTTTGAGATCGGCATAAAGTTCGTCGTAGTGAAACACAATCGTGTCTTCAGGAATGGTACCACTCTCTTCGACATGAATTCGTCGTTTCATGTCCATACGTTATCATCTACCAGAATAAAACATCGCCCTTGGCGAGGGCTATTCGATAGAGCGTTGCCCGGGTAGCAAGTCGCGAAAGCAGCCGAGGACAGGACACTTAAAAGGCAGAACGAAGAAACTTCGGGAATAGAAACATCATGTCCAGATCATATGTCGAAGAGTTCGGCAGCATTCGAGTACATGAGCCGTTCCAAGTCAGCCTCGGACTCAACGGTCGCCTCGACATCGGAGACGATGACTTGGGTGTCCTCCTCGTCGAACGGGAAGTCGGTTCCGAACACGAATTGGTCGATTCCGACGGTGTCAAGGTCGGCAGCGAGCGCGGGACGGTGGAAGGATATGCAGTCGTAGTAGAACCCCCTGAGGTACTCACGGATCGGTCTATCGGGCCGCGACGCTGGGTCGTCTATCTCGTCGCGGCCCTGCTCAAGTCGGCCAACTAACTGGAGGAGGGCACCGCCCATGTGTGAGAGGACGACGTCAAAGTCGTGGTCGTCGAAGAAACCGTCGTAGATCAATCGAGCGATCTGGAATGTTGTCTCTGTGGGGAAAACAATCAGTGGGTTGAAAAATGATTCGTCGGCGCCAAGTTCGTCACTGAGGACATTTCCGTGAGGGTGGACGAAGGCTGTCAGTCTAGTGTCATCGATGCGGTCAAAGACGGGCACCAACTCCGACCTGGACAGCTTTCGCCCATTAACCGATGTGGGGAGTGCGATGCCATGGAGGTTCAGGTCGTCGACGATCCGGTCGACTTCGGTGACTGCTTCCTCTGGCTCTCGGAGCGGAAGCATCCCGAGGCCAGCAATGCGGTCGGGGTGCTGTGACTGTAGGTCAGCAAAGCCATCGTTGATGGTTCGAATTAACTCCGTCGATTGCTCGGGAGTGAACGCTTCGTCAATCGGATTCGGGGTGGATACGGACACCAAAGTCCGCTCAACATCATATTGGTTCATCCACTCAAATCTGGCATCTACATCAGTGAATCCCTCGTTTACGGGAATCTGGTTGCCCTCGGCCACGCTGACCGTGCCAGAGCGCTGGTGGATCATGTATAGCCGATCGCCTTTGGATTCCAGACCGACGGGCGTGTCCCATTCTAGGAGGAGATCGACGTATGGCTCCGGTAAGAGGTGGTTGTGGACATCAATCCTCATAGAAATGGTCACCTTTCGCGCCGTGATAAAGGTATCGCGGGGGTGTTCAAACCAACCATCGGACTGCCGTTCGACAACTGGACGTGGTACTACCACTAGTCCCCTAGAATCTGGCACTCGACGTCCGGTTTTCACCGTCCGGGCACGACGAACACTTGGAGGTCGTTGACGTTCGTCCCAGTCGCCTCGATGACATTCAACTCGTCGCGGCAGTCGAGGAATCGCCCGGCGTCGTTGTTCTCGAGCGCCTCGCGGGCCTTAGATATGGTGTCGGCTGTTTCTCGGGTTGCAATACCACCGGCGACCTCGGAGTTGCCGTCGATGCCGTCGGTATCGACGCTGGCGACGACTATGTCTGAATTGGTCAGTTCAAGGGCTGCGCTCAACGCGAACTCTTGATTGGGACCGCCGACGCCGTCACCCTGAATCGTTACGATCGTCTCGCCGCCCGATAGCAGGACTGCTGGTGCTTCAGTCGGCACGCCGGTGGCAGCACATGATTCCGCAAGCCGGACAGAACTTTAGCCGCCTCCCAGGCCTCTCCACGGATTCATGAACTCAATACGAGCGGTTTGTAACCGAAGGTATGTGCCACTGCAGCGGCTGCGTCAAGTGCGGTAGTCCCGTCTGCGAGCACGTGCTGGGATACAGTCGCAAACACGTCATCGGCGGGGCCGAGTGTTTCCGGATATATCCCATCGCTGCCCCGGCGAAGCCGCGTTTCGACCGGGTCAGGGACGTCGACTTCATAGCACTTGAGGACCTCCAGTACATCCGGATAGGTCGACTCGTCGGGAGTCAACGGGCCGCTAACGATGACGTCGAATCGATTGCCTACGACGTCGCTAAACACCAGCCCGACGACTGTCGCAGGCGATGCCGCCGCGGCGAGCTGACCTCCCTTGAGGTCTGAGCAGTGTTTACGAGCAGCGTTTATCTCCCCGATGGTTGCTCCGCTCGCGAGCAGTCCCTCGGTTGTTGACTGCAGGTCGGAAAGGTCAATGCCGTCGGCTGGGGCAGGTAGAGCGCACTTCCGCCGCCGGTGACGACTCCGACGACGAGGTCGTCGACTCCGGCCGACTTGGCGGTTGCCAGCACTGTGTACGTGCGATCCCGACGGACCGCTCGCTGAGGACGGAATAGTCGCCAGGGAGGAATTCTATTCGTTCAGTCTCGACAGGGTTATCGGTAACGACCACGCCGCGGTCAATCTGGTCAATTAGAACGTCTTCAAGCGCGCTCGCCGCGGTAGCGGCCGCGTTACCGCCACCGATAAAGATCACGTCGCTGTAAGTGTCGAGGTCGTACCGTTCGTCGCCAACGACCAGCTCAGTTCTGTCAAGTCCCAACCTCTCGGCGACCACATTTAAGGGCTGTGCGGCTTCGATTCCTGCGGCCACGCACTCAAGGGGAGTCGTCCGGGCGGGTCATCGACGTCGTTGGCGTCTGGTATCATGTCCGTGTCATGGTTGCTTCCGTACGGAGTTGTCTTGAGTCTCTGATCCATCCAGTTTATTTGTCCTGTCGTTCGAAGTTGGTAGGTGTTTTCTGTTTCGGTCTGTCAAAGGTGGGTTAGATCAAACCGATCCTGGTGGTGTCACGACCTTCAACGCCCACACGACGGTCTGGTAGAAGATGTAAGAGCCCAGCATGATGACAAGAACGACGCCGAACATGTAGCCGAGGTCAGCGTTCTTCCAGGCAAGAACAATCTGGTAGCCAATGCCTTGTGAGGAAGCAATGAACTCCGCAACGATGACTCCCACAATGGAGAGCTGGACGGTCGATTTCATGCTGCTCGCGATGTTTGGAAGCCCCCGCCAGAACCGGAAGTACTTGACCATCTGCCACCGCGTGGCTCCGAGTACGATGCCGAGGTGCTCGAATCGGTCCTCGAGTTCGTTCATCCCTGTGATGGTGTTGATGAACACCGGGAAAAATCCGACCCAGGCTCCGAACGCCGTGACGCCGTTAATTGCGATGGCCTGTTGGGCCTGCTCTGCTGTGACCGACCCGAAGAGATAGGCCGATGGGCCCGTGAAGGTGAACAGCACAATGTCGCTACCGACGAGGAACCAGATGACGAACATCGGTGCTAGTACCGGATGGGGCACCGCGTATGCGAAGATAATCAACGGCATCGACATCTGTCGAACAGTGAATACTTCGGCGATGACGACCCCAAGGATGATTCCCACTATGGTAGCGAGGATGAAGGCAACGACGACTGACGTGAACGTCTCGGTTATCTTGATGGAGACAGTGTCGATTTGGGCCATTAGTTGCTGTCTCGTATATGAGGTGCTGGCGAAGATGCGGTTGTTATCGATAATGCGAGCGATTCCCTCCCAGCAGAGGAGCATCAAGAGTCCCGCGGCGACAGTCGGAAGCCGTCGCTTGATCCACCGTTGTGCTTGCCAGAGCCGCTGATCCGAACGTATCGACATATTAGTTATCCCCCATTATCGAGGATTTCTTCCAGAAAATGATCCTGCTCTCGATGAGATACACGGCGAGCACGACGCCAGTGCTGATGAATCCCAGTATGAGGACAATGGCAAACGCGCGCGAAATGCTTGTGCGGCCGATTGCCGAGGCTGCCATCGATCCGATTCCTGGCGTTCCGCTGACGAATTCACCGACGACGGCCCCGATCATAGCCAGTATGAATCCAATCTTCATTCCGTCGAAGATGAATGGTAATCCCTTTCGTAATCGGACGTACTTGAATTCCTGCCATGTTGTCGACCCGTAGATCTCAAGCATATTCTTCGTCGACTCGTCGACATCGCTGAATCCGTCGATAGCGGCGATTAACATGGGGAAGAAGGCAACCCAAACGGCCATGACGTAGTTCGCCGTCGACAGCCCGGAGACGGTGACGAAACTCACCCAATAGATAACTAGCGGTGTCAGTGCTATCCGGGGGACGGTGTTGATACCCACGATGAACGGCATGAGGGCGTTCAACAACCGCTCGTTCGCCACCAGTGGGATAGCGATAACGATCGATAATCCCAGAGCGATGAAATACCCGACGAAGGCCGCCGAGAGTGTTTTAGGCAGTACAAATGTGATCGCTGACCAGATGCGCGTTAATTCATTCACGACATCGATCGGCCCCGGAAAGTACTTCGGATTGAGCGCCAGGAGCGTTGTCGCTCCCTCCCAAAACACGAGCAAGAGGACAATGCCTAATCCTGACAGGCACCAGCGTGTCGCCCGAGTGTTATCGATGCTGTACCACCTTCTGTCCGAGGCGTTCAGTCCCAGTTTCCGAACTACGTTCCCGATCATTTCAGGCTCTTGAAGTGCTGGTGGAGCTTCGTGGACAGTTCGACGAAGCGTTCGGTCGCTCTGGTCTCCTCGTTTCGCGGCCGTTCGAGGTCTATCTCGATTTCATCGACCACCTCTCCCGGACGCGGCGAGAGAACAACGACCCGGTCTGAAAGGAAAACAGCTTCGTCGAGGTCGTGGGTAATGAACAGAATAGTCTTCTCGGTCTCTCGCCAAATCCGTAGTAATTCGAGATTCAACTCGTCCTTCGTCATCGCATCCAGTGACCCAAAGGGCTCGTCCATTAGGAGAACCGACGGGTTGTAGATTAGCGCTTGGCTAATCGTCACGCGCTGTTGCATCCCGCCAGAGAGTTCGTTCGGGTATGAATCGCCGAATCCCTTGAGACCTACGAGCGAAATAAGTTCGTCGGCACGCTCTCGATACTCGTCCATGTCACCGTCGATCGCCCCGTTCTCTTTCAGGATCTGGACGGGGAGCATGATGTTCTTTCGGACGGTGCGCCACTCAAGTGCGACGGGGTGCTGGAAGACAAGCCCGACCTCTTTTCGCTGGTGTTGTGTGCTCTGGACGCTTGTGCCGTTTATCTTGATAGAGCCGTCCGTGGGTTCTAAAATTCCAGCGGCGAGGTGTAGTAGTGTCGACTTCCCGCAGCCCGACGGACCGACGACGGAAACGAATTCTCCGTGCTCGATGTTGAGGTCGATGTCCTGGAGCGCCGTCACTGATTCTTCGGCCGGGTCGGTCCCGTACACTTTTTGAACATCGTCGTAAGTTATCATGCGTTTCGAGGCAGTTCTCCCGCTATCTGCGGAGTCCCGCGCTATGTTGTTACTCATTCTCTATCAATGACGTTGGATTCCGAATTATTAAACGTACCTGTTAAGGTAAAATACATTATATTTTATGGCGCTGTTTGCGACGCTACAGTGTGTTCCCCCGCCAGTGGCTTGTACACATCCCACAAGGGCGGGTTAGCCCGGTACCAACTGGTAGTCTGATGTCAATGGGAATTGTTCAATTACTGGACTCGGCTTTTTTGAAAATGGACCAGATCTCGCCCGCGTTCTCACCCAGCTGGTTCCATTCCTTATTGGTGAATTTTACCTTTTCTGATTGTTCGTAGGCGCGTGTGTCGACAAGGTCACTCGCACTCGGAAGCGCGTTAGGATTGTCAACCAGCGCAGAAGCGGCGTTATCAAGCACGAAGGAGATGCCGCCCTCGGTGAAGTAACCGAGTCCGTTGTCCTTCATGTCCAGCGTGACTGCCTGAGCACAATTGACCGAATGCTGGCCTACAAGTTCCTCCTCAGTCCAAGTCCGAAGATTGGGGTTTACCTCCGACTTGAGGTAGTCGAGATACTCAGACTGGTTCAACAGACCCCACTTCAGAGCCTTGAAATATCCAGTTAGCACATTAGACATGAACTCAACGTTGTTCTCCTTGTTCTCAAACCATTTGTTGTTGACCCAGATTGGGAACCCCGGAAACGCGCCAAAGGCAGTCAACGGAGTCACGCCGAGTTCGGCGTCGACTTGCTCTTGGTAAGTGGGGAACAGATCGATAGATCCCCAGATAGCCTGTACCTGGTTATTGGCGAGTTTCGGGGCGGCAACCTCCTCTGTCCCCTCTTCGATGGTCACCTTGCTCGGGTCGACACCAACGAGATTCGGATAGACCTCCGAGGTCGCCGCCGCGAATCCCGAGGCCGCTAGAATCGTCTTTCCAGCGAGATCTGTTCTATCCTTCATCTGATCCTTCCGCCAGATGAGCGATAGGAGCGGTCGTCCCCGAGCCAGCCCCATAATGGACATGTTCAGCGCCTCGGTATCCTGCGTCTTCGGGTAGACGCTCAGCGCGGTCGTCAGGGAACTGATTCCCATAGCCTTGTTTCCAACACCGATGTTCTGTGCCTCTGTGTCTGAACCGTTTCCCCGCGTCCCGTTAATGTTTGGGACGCCGGCGTTTTTCCAGTATCCCCTGCCTGCAGCTACGTGGGTGTGTCCCCACGAAGGCTCCTTCTTCCAGGGCGTCGTGAAGGT
This sequence comes from Haladaptatus pallidirubidus, assembly GCF_020700235.1. Classification (GTDB taxonomy): domain Archaea; phylum Halobacteriota; class Halobacteria; order Halobacteriales; family Haladaptataceae; genus Haladaptatus; species Haladaptatus pallidirubidus. The sequence goes on from NZ_CP085305.1 coordinate 122,857, forward strand.
AGCCTTTCCACTGCCGCTGGCTGACCCTTCTCCAGCCGTGGTAGACTGGTTGCTTCCTCCGCCACCGGTACAGCCGGCCAGCATCATGGCACCGAGCGAACTCAGTGACCCATGCAGGAATTTCCGGCGATCAACACCTCCTGGGAGGATGTTGTCGAGATTGTCAACTATCTGTTCTTCTGCTGCACTCGGTTCTCGGTCGGACATACGGAACCTCATTCAGGCTCATTGTATAAAAATGATTGTGTATATAATAATATATTTTCTATACATCTTATTTTCTTGTGGCTCTCATCCGCTGTTCTTTTCTCTGCAAGTCAATCTAAATTAGAGTATAAATAATTCGGCTATGTCGAACGGATATCTATCACCAACCCGCTCAGCATGTGAATAACGAATACAGCATTACAAACCTAACTCTGTAACGTAGGGCTATGAAGCATAAGATTCGAACATATCGAACAGTTAGCCATGAGAGATACCCGCATGGAAGCTACGCAAGTGCAAGTTCTAGTTCGAATTCGCTGACTATCTTCTTCACTGCATCTGCGAGTTCAGTCTCCCGCTCTCCACCCGTAATCGAGTGTTCTGGTCCAGTGACGCTGAACCCGCCAATGATGCCGCCTGACTGCCTGGTCGCTGCCACTCCGATGGCATGCAATTCCTTGAAATTCTCCGCATTGTTAACGGCATATCCCTGTTCGCGTATTTCTTCAATCTCCGCGAACAAAGATTCCCGGTCTGTGATCGTGTTCTTCGTCTCCTTCGGCAGCCCCCATTTATCTATTATTCGTTCAACTTGCAAGTCCGGCAATTCGGCGAGTATCGCCTTTCCGACCGCGGTGTTGTGCAGGTGAAGACGGTTTCCCAATCGTTCGTGAGTCCAGCCTATCTTGTTCCCTGATGCGGTGTGGATAAAGACGGCTTTACCACCCATCTCAACGGCGAAGATGGATCGGAGTCTAACCTCCTCGAATAGTTGCTCGGTGAATTCGCGCGCTAGAACGAATCCGTCTTCGCGCGTTCGAACGTGGTTGCCCAGCCGGAGAAGTTCGGGGCCGAGCAAGTAAAAATCGCCGCGCTGTATCACGAACTCATTCTTCTCCAGCGTGGCGAGGTGACCGTATACCGTGCTCTTGGGTCGGTTCATCCCCTCTGCAATCTCCGAGACTCTTGCACCGTCAACCTTTTCAAGGAATTTGAGTATCTCTATCGAGGTCGTAGTTGTCTGAAGCGTGTCCGACCCGTCTTTGCCTGACATACGTGGTAATTTACGGCTGTCTATATAAAGTTCAGCATAGACGAACACTTAGCGTCGGCAGGACGAATGATCACGATAGCCATAGTTCGAAGGCTCGATGAGTACGACGCAACGATAGATTACGTCCCAATCCTGCGAGATAACGTTGGAAAAATAGCTCGATGGTTAGCGAACTTGTAGTGGATTCAGTTCGCGACCTCGACCCAATCGCCGCGTTCGCCGGACTCGTACGCTGCGTCGAGAACCCGGAGCAGTTGGACGGCGTCGTCGACCGTCGCGGGGACGTCACCGGTCTCGTAACCCTCGAAGTATGCATCGAAGTAGTCTTGGACGAAGTCACCCCAGGCCGGGAAGCGATCGTAGGAGAATTCGAATTCAGTGGTTCGCGTTGGGGCGGCCGTCCAATCCGTGTTATCCGACGTTATTTCGAGTGGCACTGTTGGTTCATGCTGGAGGGAGTCATGGTGAAGCGGCGTCAGCGCCTGAGCGTCGGTTCCATATACCCCGAGATGAGTGTCCTTGCCACGGTCGTTCAAGTAGTAGCCGGTGTGGTAGGTGCCGAGGGTTCCGTCGCGCGTCTCAAACTGGAGTACCGCCCCGGCCTCGACATCGGCCTCCGCCGCCTCATGGAACTCGGCGTTTACCCGTTCGATGGGGTCATCGAGAATCCACGGTATGATATCGACCCAGTGGGGACCGATCCACTGGAGGGCACCGCCACGGCTCGTTGCTCGGTCATAGATGTAGTGATCGGTGTTTCGATAGGAGAGCTGACTGGCGTTGAACCGACCGTCGACTGTCCACACGTCACCGAAGAAGCCGTCTCGAACGTTGTCGCGAAGTTCCATTGCGACCGGGTTCTGCCGGTAGTACATCGTTGGTGAGACGGTAACGTCCTCATCGTTCGCCCGCTGAGCGATGTCTTCGAGGTCTGCGGCCGTCCGTGCTATCGGCTTCTCGCTAATCACGTGGACGCCGTTCTCGACAGCGCTTTCGATGATTGCTGGTGTCTTGTCGCTCCGATACGTTATCCAGACGACGTCAACGCCGTTGTCGGCAACGAGTTCGTGCGGATCTTCATAGACCGTCGCGCCGGCCACGAGGTCAGTCATGTTCTGTCCCTCCGTGGTGACTTCGTCAGGTCGCTCATCCATGGCGGTGATGCTGTTGATATCCACTTGACGTCCAGGTTCACAGACTGCTGTGATAGTGGCGTCTAGTTCACTTGCGACGGCGAAGTACGGGTCGCGGTGGTGGTGGTCAATACCGACGTAACCGATGTTCACACCCATACATCCGTGTCAAGCAACTCATTATAAAAAGTTGCGGTTGTAGGCGATATCGGGAGATCGAATTAACGAAAACAAACCACAGCTAACGATCAATCTAGCTGGTGACCAAAATATTCTTATAGGTTGAAATAGGAGTTTCCTATGACGTACTAGCCTCATGCAAGAGATTGGCATAATTATGAACGGCGTGACCGGTCGAATGGGAACAAACCAGCACCTCATCCGCTCGATTCTGGCGATACGCGAGAACGGCGGGGTCGAACTCCCCAACGGGGAACAGGTATTGCCGGATCCGATGTTAGTTGGCCGGGACGAACGCAAACTCCGCAGGCTAAGCGAGGAACACGGTGTCGAGCGCTGGATCGCCGATCCCGATCTGGAGACCTGTCTCGACGGCGACGACGAGATCTACTTTGACTCCCAGATCACCCCACGGCGGCCCGGAGCCCTCCTGAAAGCTATCCAAGCCGGGAAGGATGTCTACTGTGAGAAACCGCTGGCAGGCAACCTCGACACCGCGATCGAGGTAGCCCAAGCGGCAGAGCAAAGTGGTGTCAAGCACGGCATCGTTCAAGACAAGCTCTGGCTCCCCGGGTTGATGAAACTCCAACGACTCATCGACCAGGACTTCTTCGGCGACATCCTCTCGGTTCGCGTCGAGTTCGGATATTGGGTGTTTACCGGACATATCCAGCCCGCACAGCGCCCCTCATGGAACTACCGCGCAGAGGACGGAGGTGGAATCATTGACGACATGTTCTCTCATTGGAGCTACGTCCTGGAGAACCTCTTTGGGCGTGTTGAGACCGTCCAGTGTCTCGAGAAGACCCACGTTCCCGAACGCGTCGACGAAAACGGGGACACATACGAAGCGACGGCCGACGACGCGGCATACGCCATCATGGAACTCGAAGATGACATCGTCGCACAACTCAACTCGTCGTGGACAGTTCGTGTGAACCGCGACGACCTACTCGAAATCCAGGTCGACGGAACCGAAGGTAGCGCCGTCGCCGGTCTGCGAGACTGCAAAGTCCAACACCACTCCAATACGCCTAAGCCCGAATGGAATCCCGACACACCGAAAGAGAACGACTTCACCGAAGACTGGGAACAGGTTCCCAACAACCAGGAATTCGAAAACGCATTCAAGCTCCAATGGGAGAAGTTTATCAGCCACATCGTGGCCGACGAGCCGTTCCCATGGGACTTCGCCGCTGGCGCTCGAGGCGTCCAGCTCACCGAAGCAAGTTACCAGTCCTCGGATGAAGGACGACGGGTCGCCATTGACGATCTAGAAATCTAACAACCTAATGCCTAGGGATCAGCGAAGCGACGGATCGCGTTACAGAGGGGAGTAAAAAGGAGGTTAGTTGTTGGTCGATTCGCCACCTCCGCCCGCCACATGTGGGGTCGGGGCGACAAAGTCACCGGAATCGAAGTCGATAGGTGACGGTTCCTCGACGACCCGGAGGTCGCTGCGCTCGCGCGCCTCCTCGATGAGCGCGGTAGAGGCGTACAAGCGCTGGAGATGCATGGTATCGGCCGCGTGGAGGATCCGAACCTCCTCAGGGCTAACGATACCGATCGTCGAAAGCGCAGCGACAAGGCCCGCGCGATCCGTTTCGACTACCGGTGGGAGGCGCACCCCTCTTGTGGTGCTTGCAGTTAGCGCGTTGATGAGCGTCGTCGGCATGTCCACCGCGACAAGGAGGTTGCGATGGACGAAGTCAGCCGAGCCCATCCCCATGGCATTGCCATGCGTCACGTCAGTGACCCCGCGGGTGTAAATTCGCTTGATGTCGGGCATCTCGGGTTCCGGTTCTTGTATCGCGAATGGTCGGCGACCAATGACGTTCGTATCCATCCCCTGACCGCTGATGTCTTTCCCTTGGCGGTCGAGGACTAACACATCGATGTCGTCGAATGGGAGCGTCGGCATGACGTCGTAGGCCTGCTCAAGGAGTTCGGCCTCCCGGTCAAGGAACCCCTCCGGTGGAACTCCTTCGAGGAGCGCGGTCTCGTCGCGCTGGTCTTCCAGAATGGCGACACCCCCAACAACCGGTAAGGCGTCGAGCAGCTGGTCGGTTATCTCCGGAATCATGTTTCGAAGCGACCAATCGACCGCCCAGTCATGCGCGATCTTTGCGCCGCGCTGTTTTCCCATCCCGATAACGAGCATCTTCGAGAGGCCGCTCTCGACTGTGCCGTCGAAGTCCGTGTGTGGCTTGATGCGGTTTATCGGTACAATGGCGTCGGCCGCGACCGCGTTCGCGTCAGCGACGACGGGTACGTCGCGGTCAGCGGTACGACCAACCTCAACCACGTTCATGCTCGACCGGATTTCACAGCCGACTTCGTCTTCGGTCACGCCGAGTTCTGCCAGCATCTCGCGTTGGCCGTCTGCAGTCGCGCCGCCGTGACTGCCCATCGCCGGGAATACGAACGGTTCGTAACCGCGGTCTTCCGCTTCGGCGACCACCCCAGTGACAATACGCGAGAGGTTCGCAATACCGCGGCTGCCAACGCCGAGTGCGATCTCACCTCCGTCGGGAACGTCTTCGAGACGAAGCGATCCGAAGGCCTCCGCTGCTCTATCGCTGATTTTCTTTCGTGGAATTGGATTTGTCTCCCAGACCTGTTCGATGAGTCCAAGTTTTGGAAACGGAGTCTCACCACACGCTTCAAGTATCGCTTCTTCCGGGACTGCGAGCGAACTTCTCGAAGAATTCGCGTTCATACCAGTACGCTGGGCGTGTCTCCTGATAAATATACCCCCGCTAGATATGGCAACCACGACGGAGACTGTCAAATGGCCAGTCGTTGACAGCGGTCAGACTGACTATCTTAATATTTATTGTGTATGCGCTACCTTCTTCATTCGATGCAGTTCGTTCGATACAACAGCGGCGGCGGCCCCGCGTGGGGCGTCAGAACCGACAACGATATTCGCACACTTGCCGACTTCCCAGCGGGCGAACCGTCTTACCAAGACTTGACGAACCACAGATATAGTAAAAGTGGAACGTGCCGTCGAGCACGAGTCCCTCACGGCCATCGACGCTGACGAAGCGAGTTTCCTCGCGCCGGTTCCCCGGCCACCAAAGATCGTTTGCGCTGGCCTCAACTACCGCGACCACGCCGAAGAACAAGACGAGGAGATCCCCGACGAACCACTCTTGTTCGCGAAAGCTCCGACCACGGTCACGAACCCAAACGATCCATTCGTCCACCCAGAGGGCGAGCAGGTCGACTACGAGGTCGAACTCGCAGTCGTCGTCGGCCGCATGGCCAAAGATATAGACGAGGATGAAGTTCTGGAACATGTTGCTGGTTACACGGTTCTCAACGACGTGAGCGGCCGAGATGCCCAATTCTCCGACGGCCAGTTCTTCAGGGGAAAGAGCTACGACACCTTCTCGCCTATGGGCCCAACGCTCACAACGGGCGGTGATTTCGATCCCAACGCCGTCGATGTCGCGCTGCGCGTCGACGGAGAGACCAAGCAGTCCTCGAACACCGACCAGTTCATCTTCAACGTCCACGAGTTGGTGTCCTACATTAGCGCGAACATGACGCTCCAGCCCGGCGACGTCATCTCGACCGGTACGCCGGGCGGCGTCGGCATTTTCCGTTATCCTGTCGACCTGCTCGAACCGGGCCAAACGTGCGAGGCCGAAATAGCTGGCATCGGCACACTCACGAACCACGTCGTGGCAGAGTGAACGGCTGCAAGTGATCGCGGGAAAGCCATTTGAGGTTGGCGAGTGTTTGAAGCGCCATGACGGTCGGAGTTTCACACGCAGTATTCCACGTCATCGACCTTGAGACGCGACTCCCTTTCCACTTCGGGAACGTCGAAGTTACTGAGATTCCGAAGTTGTTCCTCCGGCTCGAAGTCGACGTCGACGGGGCACAACAGATTGGAATCGCGATGGGCGGACTGATTCCCGGTTGGTTCTAAAAGGATCCGAAGATGCGTCTCGAAACGGGCTACCGGAACATGGTCGATGTGTTTCGGTCGGCCGCGGACATCGCGAAGAGCCTTGACACGAAGCCGACGGCGTTCGCGTTCTGGTGGTCGCTCTACGAGCGCCAGCGCGAGAGGGCCGACGATACGAATCACCCTGCCCTATTGTGGTCATACGGCGTCAGCCTCGTCGAGCAGGCACTGATCGATGCCGTCTGTCGCGCGAAGGGTGTGTCCTTCCCGACAGCCGTCCGAGAGAATCTGCTAGGAATCGACCTCGGTGCGGTGTACGACGAACTGGCCCCCTACGAACCTGCCGACTTGTTGCCGACTGAGCCGAAACACAGCACAACAATCAGGCACACTGTTGGCCTCGACGACCCACTCACGGACGCGGACGTCACCGGCGAGCGACCCGACGATGTCCTCCCACTGGCTCTCACCGAATATGTCCATGAGGCCGGCGTGAACCACTTCAAGATCAAACTCGCCGCCGACCGCGAAGTGGATGCGGCTCGGCTCAGCCGGATCGATAACGTGCTCGCCGATCTGGATGTCGAAGAGGACCGCTGCACCGTGGATGCCAACGAGGGCTACGACTCTGCCGGACAGTTCAAACGCCAATGGGAGGTCCTTCAGACGAACTCCGACTGCGCCGGCCTGTTCGACCAACTCGTCAACGTCGAACAGCCCCTCCCGCGGGACGAAGCGCTCACCTCGAAGACCCAGGAGGTATTCACGACCTGGGACGACGCGCCGCTCATCATCATTGATGAATCCGATAATCGCATCGATAGCACCGGTACTGCACTCTCGCACGGCTACGCCGGCATGAGTCATAAAAACTGTAAGGGTGTTCAAGGGCATCGTGAATGCCTGTCTGGTCACCTACTACAATCAAAACGCTGATGACCGTGAGTACGTCATCAGTGCCAAGGATTTGACTACGGTCGGTCCTGTCGAGTTTCTCCAGGACCTCGCAGTTGCGGCGACCATCGGCGCCGACCACATAGAGCGGAATGGTCACCACTACTTCCAGGGACTGCGCGCGTTTCCAGAGGAAGTACAACAGAAGATCCTCTCAGCACACCCTGACTTATACCGATGCCATGACGGCGACTTCGTCACGCTCCAAATAGAAGACGGGACGCTCGACCTCGATACGATTATCAACGCTCCGTTCGGTGTCGCTCCCCTTCTCGACATATGTCAGTTCACGCCGCTGATCGAATGGGTATCAATCACTCGATGAACGAACACAAGTGGTTGTATTCACAAATCAGGGCTATTCAGGAGTAGTAATTAACCTAGAAGGACTCTCACCGATGGCATCTCAGTAACAAGTGGCAGCGCTGAATCCAGTGCTGCTTCCGAAATCATCGGAGAAAGCTCCGAACGGGAAAATTGGTGACGTCGATACATTCGCTAGCCTAAGATAATATAGTTATCCAAATATGTGTGTGTAAGGATCCATTCGATGGATATAATAACTAATTAGCAATATACTATCGTTACTTCCTATGTGGTTAATTCGATCAAATAACTCCAATAGTTTGCCTTTTTGAATATATTTATCTAAATAATTATCAAAGTACGTGAAATTAGTAGTGATAATTACAGTTCTATCGGTAAATAGTGTTTCAGTAATTATAGCCTACCGACCAGCAAGTTCGGTCGTTAGTGGCTCCTCGGGAATAACGTCGTACGAGTCGAAATATCCCTTCGACTCCAAGAGTTGGATCGCTTTTGCTTCAATGGATCAATCACTCATGTCATACTCATTTAAAAAATAACCATAATACTAGTATTGAGCTACCGCTTTTAAAAATTTTCAATATTTTTAGAATAAAGGAGATACTCGATCCAAGCGCCAAACTAGCAGCGCAACCGGCGGATTCATCAATGTGCAGCACGTCGGGCCAGTCGTATAGTTCCGTAGCCGACATGAGTCGCAAATAGTGGCACTGGGACGAGCAGGTTTTCGAAGTGGGGTGAAAGGGTACACCGGTACAGTACCTGCCCAGGACGCGTCACCTGCGAGGCGAAGAAAAACCTCGGGTCGGCTTCCCGCTATTGTCTCCGGCGAACACGCGTGCGAATCTAACTCAACTCCGGAGAAGATAGTATTGAGGCACTTCAGGATGAGCTGTCCGAACTCAAGACCGAACAGGACGAGTTACCAGATGTACAATTTAATACGATGGGAATATTTAGGAAAACAATCGCTCCGTTGAGCGTAATCAACGAATCAGTTCAAAATCGAACACAAATTTCGGAGAGCATGGCTAAATAATTTTAGATTATGGGGGTTAGTACAGTGCTCATTGAGAACCGTCACACTTAAATAAATTACAATACTACTTCTGTAACAGATGCGGCATATTAAAACAGGACTGATATAAAATGTCTGATAATACTTCGCGAGAGACGACAAGCAAAGTCGAGCGAGTGATTCGAGAGTATGGATTAGGCGATATGGGAGAGACGCTTGAAGCCTACTGGACTGGTGAAACTGAAGAGCAATATAGTCTTCGTGATCTCGCTGATTTTTTCAATCAAGCAGTGCTAGGGGCCGAGCTAAATCAAAAAAATGCCAACCAACTGGAAGGGGAGGTTGAAAATACCTATCGACTGCTCACTGATGAGACGGTTAGTAGTGGGATCCAGATAGAGACTGAAAATTCGCTCGCTCGTGATGGAATTGACGTAGAGCAACTCAAGAAGGATTTTGTGTCTCACCAGGCGATCTATACCTACCTCACTAAGTATCGAGAAGTATCCCACAAATCAAAAGTGGATAATACCAAGACACAGATCGAAAAAGGAACAAATACTATCCGCCGTCTCCAGAACCGGGTGGTTGCAGTTGCTGAAACGACGCTCACTAATCTTCGTAATACGGATCGAATCGAACTGGCGGACTTCGAGGTGATCAACGACGTTCGAGTCGTCTGTAACGAATGTGGTCAGTCCTACCCAATAGTTGAACTTCTCGAAATGGGTGGCTGTGATTGCATGATGTAACACTATAAGTGAACTAAAATTATTTTTACATTAGGAAGTTCATATTGAGCGGATATTTGATCTCTGATAAGAAAATAACGCGTATAATGTAACACTCAAAACACGATTGGACACAATATGGAAATTCATTTATAACCTCGCAATCAAAAGAGGTGATATGGAATCAACGCAACGAAATCGAACTCCAGTTGAGCTTTCAGCTACTAATATCGGTGGAATCGACCAAACCAGCGTTACGTTTTCTCCAGGAGTCACCGTTCTCACTGGCCGAAACGCAACCAACCGAACCTCATTTCTTCAGGCAATCATGGCGGCACTCGGTAGTGAACGAGCCTCGCTCAAAGGTGATGCCACCGAGGGTTCAGTCGAACTCTCCATCGGCGACGAGACGTACACCCGCACGCTCACACGGCAGAACGGAACTGTTGCAACAAGCGGTGACCCATATCTCGATGATCCAGAGTTGGCGGATTTGTTCGCGTTCTTGCTCGAATCGAATGAAGCCCGGCGCGCAGTCGCTCGAGGAGATGATTTACGAGATCTGATCATGCGCCCTGTCGATACCGAAGCGATCCAGGCCGACATTAAGCAACTTACTACAGAAAAACGCCAGATCGATAGCGAATTGGAAGAACTCAAATCTCTCAAACAAAAGCTTCCTAATCTCGAAGAAAAGCGAACCCGCTTAGAAAGCGAAATAGAGGAGAAACGAGCAGCGCTCGAAACAAAAGAGACTGAACTCGAAGAGGCTGATTCTGACGTTAGTGAAACCCGTAAAGAAAAAAATGAGCTTGAAGAAAAGTTGGATGAATTGCGAGAGACACGATCAACCCTCGAGGATGTCAGATTCAAGATCAGCACTGAAGAGGATAGTATCGAAGCCTTGCAGGATGAACTTGAGGATCTAGAGAACGAGCAGGCGGAGCTTCCAGATGTTTCAACTGACCCAACGACGGACTTCGAGCAAGAGCTTCAGGCGTTGCGCGAACGAAAGCAACAGCTCGATTCGACGGTGAACGAACTGCAAACAATCGTTCAGTTCAACGAAGAAATGCTTGAGGGCACCAGCCCTAATATTCGCACCGCACTCCAATCGACGACTGAATCAGATTCAGATGGGTCGCTTACGGATCAACTTGTTGCCGATACAGAGACTGTTGTCTGCTGGACATGTGGAACCGAAGTCGAGAAACAGAAAATCGAGTCGACGCTCGATCAGTTACGATCGCTTCGGCAGGAAAAACTCGATGAACGAAGTGAGCTAAATGCCGAGATGCGGGAACTCGAAGAGGAGAAATCTGAACTTAAGGCCAAACAACAAGAACGTCAGCGGATCGAACAGCGTCTTCAGCAGCTCGAAACTGAACTTGACGATCGAACCGCCAAACTCGATGACCTGCGTGATGAACGCGCCGCAATAACCGATGACATCGATACTCTCGAACAAGACGTAGAGGAACTCGAGCAAGAGGACTACAGCGAAGTACTTGACCTCCACCGCGAAGCAAATCAGCTCGAGTTCGAGCTGGAGCGGCTTGAAACCGATCTCGACGACGTCGAAGCCGAAATTTCGGACATAGAAGACCAATTGGCCGAACAAGAGCAACTCGAAAACAAGCGAGCGGAGATCCAAGACGAACTAGCAGATCTCCGGACACGGATTGATCAAATCGAGGCCAACGCTGTCGAACAGTTCAACGAGCACATGGCGAGCATGCTGGAGCTGCTTGACTATGCAAATCTCGATCGAATCTGGATCGAACGCACGGAACAGGAGGTTCGCGAGGGTCGTCGGAAAGTCACAAAAAGCATGTTCAATTTGCATGTGATTCGCACGACCGACTCAGCGTCGACCTATGAAGATACGATCGACCATCTGAGTGAAAGTGAGCGAGAAGTCACTGGACTCGTGTTTGCACTCGCAGGCTATCTCGTTCACGATGTCTATGACCGCGTGCCATTTATCCTCTTAGATTCGCTCGAAGCGATCGATTCGGATCGAATTGCGACATTGGTAGAGTACTTTAGTGACTATGCTGGCTATCTTGTTGCTGCCTTGTTGCCTGAGGATGCTGCTGCGCTTGATGATGAGTACGAGCGAGTGACAGAAATCTAGAGAACTTGGCGAGATTCTCTAGCATTTTTTAGCTATGAAGAATAGTTCTAATTTTTGATGTATTATAATGATATTTCAGATAGTGGAATAATAATTTGAAATTATCAAATTAATAAAAGTCATATTTTCGCATTTAACTCCGTGAAACCATTTACACTCAATAAATTCTGAGAATGCCAATTGCTATATTCTGTTGTCAGCTTCTATTTTCCTCTCTGCTTTCTCGAGTTTATTCCATAGAATTTGCTTAATATTCTGTTCACTCCGCCCATCGTCAAGTCGGAAGCCACATCTGCTGACATCGGCGACAAAAACTCATAGGTGTGGTCGGACTATACTCTCTGCATTACGATTCTTCTCATTGCTGATTCCCGATTGACTTGTGAAACCGCGGTTGTCTCGGTTTTCGAGCCATCGCTTCCAACTCATACTTCGAGTATCCGACTAGCAACGATTCGATGACCGTCCATGGATCATGAGGTTGTTACATATATAGGATTGTAACGCTTCCTAACGAAGGGATAATAACTCTAGGGACAATTGTGAGTTCTACTGATCCTTCTTCCGCATCGCCCTTGAGCGTAGCTTGGTCGCTGCCAAGAGCAGCCGTGATCGCTTGGGGAAACGAGGTTCGATTGGTTGCGTTTTGGCCGGTAAGAATAGTAACACCAGGAGAAAATGTAACTTTGGACTGATGGATGTCTCCGATGTTGGTTGTAGTTAACTGGATCTGGTGCGAATTCTTCTGTGATGGTTTCATATAAATCACATCTGCCATGAGAATAAAGGAATTTCCTTACTACATCCACTATCACGATAGCAGGATCGTAACGGAGGCTGATTAGCCATTAGTGTAGGCAGCAATTCTGCTAATTTCCAATCGACATTTATTGCATCAAGATTCAATCAAGATATTATGTTTCTCAGTGATGTGCAGCCGTGAATTCGACCGATTTTTTGCCGACATCACTTTAACCGAGACTCGATCGCTTAGCTACGTGGCGAGCGTGGTTAGATTTACATCATGCAATCACAACCTCCTGCCTCACCGATTCAATAGGTCTCGAGTGTCTCACCCATTCCGTCTAATCCATATTTACGACTCACTCGTTTGACTTTGCTTGAGTTCTTCCATGACTGTTCCAAACATATAATATAACTTTTGCTGGTTTTCAGTAGCAATTGCGGTATCAATTACATTGCTTATATTACAACGCCAGAACTATAATTGTCTTAAATATGTGGAATTCTCTTACTTGTGTGAAAACTATCATGATTAGCGACCAGTCGTCTATATCCTCGAAGATTAGGCTCAATCTTGAAGAAGGCAAGTACAGCAAACAACTAAGGCCGGATCACCGAATAGGATCGAACACGTTTGATGGTACCACAAGCTGAGTTTGACCAATGACATTCCTCGAACCGCTCACGAAATAGAGAACGAGTATTAGTATCGAATAGGGTTTTGTTCTTATTATAGAGGGGTTTTTCTCCCCAGTAATACCAATTCTAAGTCGAATAGAATAGAGAATATCCGTGGCTAGGAGTAGTTGAGATTAAGTTCAATCATGTTTACTGCACCACGTAGCAGTTCTGGAATTTCCTCTTGAAACCGCTCTCCTTTCATTCGGCTGGATGGCGCGGAGATACTGATAGCTCCCAATGGATTCCCCTTCGTTGATGTTATTGGCATCGCAATACAGCGGAGACCCTCCATACGTTCCTCATCATCGATCGCAAAGCCTTGATCACGAACCGTTTCTAATTCGTCGTATAATTCGCTGCGATCAGTTACACACCCTGGAGTGGTTGCCGGAAGCCCATGCTGATCGAGGATAGCTTCGACATTCTCTTCAGGTAGTGTTGCAAGAATCGCCTTTCCAAGCGCACTGGTATGAAGATAAGTTCGAACGCCAGTATAAGTATCCAAATCAACCGCTTGGTCTCCGTTTGCACGATATAGGTAGATTCCCATACCATGTTCCTCGGTCAGTAAGTTTGCCCGCTCGCCGGTCTCCGTTGCCAACAGCTTCACTTGTGATTCCGCGGTTTTGTACAATTCCATCTGGTTCCGGGTGTAACCACCGATATCCAGGAATTTCAAACCTAGTCGATACGTTCCAGCCTCACTAACTACGTAGCCATGTTGTTCTAGCGTAGCCAAATGGTTGTGTACTGCACTTTTACCCATATCTAGGCGGTTTGCGAGTTCAGTAATTCCACAACTACCGCTGTTTTTGAGTTCTTCGACGAGCCGGATCGTTTTTTCGGTAGTTTGCACCGGGTGTTTTGCTGTTTTTTCCATGATGTGCCCTATCATGGCAAACACTAAAATTTTATTCTGATATAGAGAACAGGTTAGCTAATAAAAATATGGACACAATTCGTATTTGCCATGTATTGTCGCTTTGTTTATCCCCTTTTTCCACTCTTCATATTCTCGTAATGAGAACGAAACCCATCAGTTCGAGCTAAAACGTCGATTGTAGTCATTTCATAGTCATACGCGAGAGTAGTCACATCCAGAAAAATTTATACTGTGGCATCAGAATCCGTTACTGTGGCACCAGAAATAACGAAGATAGAGAGCACGGAATTCAAGTATCCGTTAGAAGATGTTGGTACTGATACACATGGTTTCAATCTCGTATACGAACCGGGAGCAACCACCGAGCGAAAATTGTTCGCTATTAAGGTTCAGACTGATACCGGTATCACTGGAGAGTATATTGGTGGCAACTCACCAGGGGCCGCTCAGTACAATACCGTCGCTGATTATCTCATCGGTAAGAACCCACTGAAACGTGAAAAACACTGGAGTGAGGTCAAACGTGCTCTTAGAAAGTACGATCGGATGGGAATCGGCCCAATCGATATCGCACTCTGGGATTTCGCAGGAAAATATTACGACGCACCGATTCACGAACTGCTTGGAACATATAGAGAGCGAATACCAGTCTACGCATCTACCTATCACGGAGACGAAAACGGCGGGCTAGATTCCCCAGAAGCATTCGCCGATTTCGCTGAAGAATGCTATGATCGTGGTTTCCCTGGATACAAAATTCATGGCTGGGGAGGCGGTGATACAGCCCGGGATCTCAACCGCGAAATAGCAGCCGTACACGCAGTTGGTAAACGCATCGGTGATGAGATGGATCTTATGCACGACCCAGCCTGTGAGTTAGAGACCTTCGGAGATGCACTCAAATTAGGACGTGCGCTTGATGAAGAAGAGTTTTTCTGGTACGAAGACCCGTTCCGCGATGGTGGAATTTCTCAACATGCACATCGAAAGCTTCGACAGGCGCTCGATACTCCAATTCTACAGACTGAGCATGTCCGCGGTCTCGAGATCGCCACTGACTTCGTTGCAAACGAGGCAACCGATTTCGTACGAGCAGATCCTGAGTACGATGGTGGTATCACTGGTGCAATGAAGCGTGCCAGAGTGGCAGAAGGGTTTGGACTTGACGTCGAATTTCATGCACCCGGCCCTGCCCAGCGGCATTGTATCGCGGCGACACGGAACTCGAACTACTACGAACTCGCTCTCGTTCATCCGAAGTGTCAAAACACGCAGCCCCCCGTGTATCACGGAAATTACTCCGATATGATAGACGCAATTGACAGTAACGGGACGATCCCGGTTCCGGATGAACCCGGTCTCGGTGTAGAGTATGATTGGGACTACATCGAGTCAAATACTACTGGAAGTGTCCACACTTACGAGTGAACGACTGCCGCAATATTTCCCTCTCTGATTTTTGAAAACCCATTACCGGGATTTCCGAGTAAGCGCGTTAGTGGATGTGTATTCACGTTACAATTCGAATAGAGGTTTTCCCCCCCATATTTAAGTAGGCAATTTGAATGGGTATAGTATGGTTCGCGATTCTACGCCAAATATTGTTATTTTTGAGACGACGATACATAATGCATGCATTGATAAATCGGTTCCATAAATGAAAGCCATCGAGCAGCTCTGGAACACGGATCCAATCCCCGAAACAGACATTCAGAACCATGCAGCTAATGCGGTTGATTCACTTGATTTCCCCGCGGCTTGCAGCGCAGTCGCCGTCAGTGTTGGGCTTTGGTATACCAAATATACTGATAATTGTGGCAGAAATAATTTCAGAGTTGAAAAAGCGCGACTACAATCCGTTTATTTTTCCTGCAGTGGGTAGTCACGGCGGGTGATTCCTGAATTGTCTGCACTTTTGATCGAAGCGCTATCAGTTATCGGGGGATTGCTCTCGTCAAAGACCAGAATGATGATACCGCAATAATCGAAAGGGTATCGGCAAGCAGCTTTCTCGAGCGTGAAGCTCAGCTATTAGAGCATTCTTACGATCTATTACCGATGTTACCGTTCGACGATTTCGATATATTAGTGTTGGTTGTATAGACAAGGATATCTCGGGTGTAAGAATGGATACAAATGTTATCGGTCGGCTCGTGTACGGTCTCACCGAACTTGAACTGAAAGCATCAGAAATCAATGAATATTCGTTCGCAAATTGACCGAAGCGTCGCACGGTATCGGATCTGCCGATTCTACCCATGCTGATCTCCTGGCAGCGATTGATTCGCAAAAACCTTTATCAACGTACTTACAGCAACTTCTCCGCGTTCAATTCGGATTTCCCTGACTGTTGAAAACGACGCTGCAGAATTACTCGCCTGCCTCTCAACAATTGGTGTTGTTCCTTCCGAGCAAGCACGTTTGATTCGGACAACAGACACGAGCCACCTTCGCTATCTATTAGACTCTGAACCGCTTATCAAAGCTGCTCGCGATCGCGACGACATGCGTTTAGCCCATGACTCGGTGACTATTTCCTCTTCTGGTGGTGAATTTGATGATACAAACAGTGTGAACGTCACTCAATACGATAAGAAATGATTATCACGTTCTATTCACAATTTGAATGTATGGCAACAAACTCGGTCGCAACATTCGAATCGTCGTTGCGGAATCTCAATATTCGGTGTACAAGGACGACCCCCGATGGGTTTACCGAAGCACTCAGTGAATCTATTGAACCGCCTGCTGTGGGCGTTCCACTAGATATTGACGATATCTCATTCGAAAAAATAAGTGTGACACTTTCTCCGTCATCGGAGCAACTCATGAACGCAAAAACCGGCATTACTCCCGCCGCACTCGGTGTTGCAGCCCAGGGCAGTCTACTTTTACAATCTTCGCCCAAGGGTACTGAACCAGTTAGTCTCTATCCACCCCGTCACGTTGCCGTAGTTCGTGAAAGCGACATTGTTCCGGATATTCGGAACGCACTCGAATGGTTAGATGATGAATTCGCCGACGGACGGCGATCCGCCGTCTTCGCAACTGGTGTCAGCGCTACTGGCGATATGGGTGCACTTGTTGAAGGTGTTCACGGTCCAGCAGCCACCTGTGTCATTATCGTGGAGGATAGATAGATGAGCAGCGATACTCGCCGTCGGAAGGCGACAAAAATCCGCCATCTTCTAGAGACTGAAGGCGAAAGCGTTCAAGAGAACACGACTCACTTCAACGAAGAACGATACGATGCTGTCGAAGAGTTCGATAACTACGAGGCGGTTCGTACGGAGGCTCGCGCGATCAAGGAGAATGCCATTGAGCAACTTCCAGAACTCGTAGAAACGCTTCGTGATTCTATCGAAGAAAATGGTGGCAATCTGTACATCGCTGATGACGCTGTAGATGCCAATGCGTATATCCGAGATGTCGTCGGTGAAGTCGGTGGAGACTCCGTCGTGAAGAGTAAGTCGATGACGACAGAGGAAATCGAGGTGAATGAGGCACTGGAAGCAGACGGTGTTGATGTCTGGGAAACGGATCTTGGGGAGTTTGTCCTCCAAGTTGCAGACGAAGCACCATCGCACCTCGTTGGGCCATCGCTACATCGGACTACTGATGATGTAGCCGACCTCTTCAACCGATATTTCGACCCTGAGGAACCATTCGAGACGGCAGAACAGCTTACGGAGTTTGCGCGGGATTATCTTGGTGATCGGATCCGAGCCGCTGATGTCGGGATGACTGGCGCAAACTTCGTACTCGCTGATTCGGGCACGATTACGCTCGTTACCAATGAGGGAAATGCGCGAAAATGTGCTGTGACACCTGATACTCATATTGCAGTCACCGGTGTCGAGAAAATCATTCCGTCACTTTCCGACCTTGGACCGTTTATTGAACTCATTGCACGTTCAGCCACCGGGCAGGACATCTCTCAGTACGTGTCGCTGTTCAGCCCGCCAACTGAATCTCCCACGCTGGATTTCAAGAACGCCGACGAGCCGGTATTCGGATCGAATAAAGATCGCTCGTTCCACCTTGTTCTCATCGATAACGGCCGGTTGAAGATGCGAGAGGACGAGCAGTTGCGAGAGACGCTATATTGTATCCGGTGTGGTGCCTGCGCGAACTCCTGTGCAAACTTCCAGCACGTTGGCGGCCATGCCTTCGGCGGGGAAACCTACACTGGCGGTATCGCCACCGGTTGGGAGACGGGCGTTCACGGCATTGAAAGTTCGACCGAGTTCAATGATCTTTGTACAGGGTGTTCGCGCTGCGTGACCGCCTGTCCAGTGAAAATCGACATTCCGTGGATCAACACGGTCGTTCGCAACCGGATCAATCATGATCATGATCGTGCGGAATACGATTTTCTCGTCGAAGGATTAACTCCTGACGAAGAACCTGCGGGGCTCGATCTCCAGAAACGAGCGTTTGGTAACTTCGAAACAATGGCGAAGGTCGCGAGTCAAACGGCGCCTATTTCGAACTGGATGCTTGATTCGTCCCTTGTCAGAGACGTGCTGAGCCGGTTTGTGGGTATCGACCAGCGTCGCAAATTTCCTTCATTCCAGCGCGAGTCACTCGTCGACTGGTTCGAGGCTCGGGGAGGCAGTAGAGTTTGTAGCGCCAACCGTACTGCCGTACTCTACCCGGATGTTTACACGAACTATGTTCTTGTAGAGCGTGGGAAGGATGCCGTTAAAGTTCTCGAATCACTCGGTGTCGAGGTTATTATCCCGAATATTTCTGGAAGTGGACGCGCACCGCTTTCACAAGGAATGATCGACACCGCCGAATCAAAAGCCAGGCAAGTTTTTGATCAGCTCCGAAGCTATATTGACGCAGGTACTGATGTGGTTGTCATCGAGCCAAGCGATCTTGTGATGTTCCGCTATGATTACGAAAAGTTGCTCCCTATGCATGCGTTCAATATACTCTCTGAAAACAGCTATGAGATCCTTGAGTACGTCTTCGGCCTGTTGGAAAATGGTGCCGATGCGGAATCCCTCTCCAGTGCTGACTCGAGACTTGCCTACCATAGTCATTGCCAGCAACGGACGTTAGGACTCGATGCGTACACCGAAGCAGTCTTTGATCGCCTCGGTTACGATGTTATCACGTCCGACGTCGAATGTTGTGGCATGGCCGGTAGCTTTGGGTATAAATCAGAGTACTACGAATTGAGTATGGACGTGGGTTCAACTCTCGCTGACCAGTTTACCGAAGAGACAGACCGAACGATTGTTGCCTCTGGAACCTCGTGTACTGAACAACTCACTGACCTCCTGGGTAGTGGTGTGAAACACCCGGTTGAAATACTTGCATCCGACGAACCCTGACGCGATTACTCTTTTAACTCGAATTTAAATGATAGAAAATAACGTTAATCAGGAAAAGGGAGTAATTATATTACTCTCTTCAGATAAGGTTCCAGCCCCATTTTCCTATCTTGCGGAGTAAAACCTATTGCACCACGCTGAGAATGAAGAAGTCGTATGTGTACAACATTTCGCGGGTATCGCCGAGACGACGGCCAGGTCGGCGTCCGTAATTACGTCGCCATTATTCCAACATCTGTAGCGGCCAGTCCCGTTGCCCGCCATATTGCGGCCGAATCTGAAGCGTGGGTACGTGCCACACCCCATCAAATGGGGACAACGCAACCCGAACCAGCACACAAGCAAACCGAGCGCGTCTTGGCCGGTGTCGGTCGAAATCCTAACGTCGGTGCTGCCGTAGTACTCGAGCTCGGTACCGAAGATATCGACGCCGAATCGCTCGCCGATCAGATTGCGACAAGTGGCAAGCCAGTTGAAACGCTCTCGATTCGTGACTGTGGAGGGATAAAGGGAGCGCTCAGTGCCGGCCAAGATCTTATCGAGAGCCTGTATGAGAGTATTTCGGAGGCACGAAGAGAGGATGCGGACATGTCTGAGCTAATCTACGGCGTAGAATGTGGCGGTAGTGACGCAACAAGCGGAATAGCGGCCAATCCCGCGGTAGGAAACGCCGTAGACCGGCTCATCTCCGCGGGGGGAACGGTTTGTTTTAGCGAGACGCCGGAGTTCATCGGAGCAGAACATATTCTCGCCGAGCGTTGTGCTGACGAAGAGACTCGTGAACGTCTTCTAGAACGCGTCGAAGCGCGTGAGAGACAAGCGAAATTGATGGGTGTTGACCTACGGGGGGCACAACCTACCCCCGGCAATCAGGAAGGCGGGCTGACGACAATCGAAGAAAAGAGCCTCGGAGCAATTGCTAAGGGTGGAACAACCCCAATACGAGGCATTGTCGACTATGGAGAAAGATTACCAACAGGCAGCGGTCTCATTCTTATGGATACACCCGGGTACGATGTTGAGAGCGTCGTCGCAAAAGTTGCTGGTGGAGCGCAGATTGTTGTGTTTACAACCGGTCGAGGGTCAACAACAGGCAATCCGATTGCACCGGTCATCAAAGTCACGGGTAATCCAGGTACGTGGAAGAAAATGCAGGATAACATGGACGTGGACGCCTCGACAATTATTCAAGGAGAAGGGATCGACGCAGTCGGTGAACGAGTATACAAGACCATCAGAGCTGTCGCAAACGGACAACAAACGGACGCGGAACGACGACAGCTTCAGGAATTCGCAATTAACGAGATTCAACCAAAAGAATTGGAGGGCGCGATATGAAAGGAGATGTGATTGAGGGTACTGCCCTTCTCATGGATCGTCGGGACTCCGTTGCGACCGCACTTGAAGACCTCGACGCCGGTCGGGTGCTCGAGTTTGACAGTCGGGAAGTGGTGCTCACCGACCAGATCCCGTTTGGACACAAATTTGCACTCGACTCGGTAGAGTGCGGAAAGGAGATTTACAAATACGGAGCCGTTATCGGCCGTGCAACGACAAACGTTCCTTCGGGTGCTTGGGTACATACACATAACTGTGAAAGTACTCGTGGTCGGGGTGACCGACAGGAGGCAGAACAATGAAAGAGTCTATCCAAGGATACGAACGTCCAAACGGAGATATTGGGATACGCAACCACGTTCTCATCGTTCCAACGGTTATCTGTTCTCATCACGTTGCCGACCGAATTGCAGCACAACTTCCGTACGCTCGTGCGACCCCCCACGACCACGGTTGCGCACAGCTTGGTGCAGACAACGAGCAAACATCACGGACGCTTGTTGGTATCGGGACCAATCCGAATGTCGCAGGTGTCGTCGTGGTCGGGCTCGGCTGTGAAGAGGTGCAGAGTACCGAGGTCGCCGCCTCTCTTTCCAGACGAGGGATTCCCATCCGCGAAGTTTCGATTCAGGATATCGGAGGCACTGAAGCGTGTGTCGAGCGGGGTATCAAACTGGCTCGAGAGCTATGGATGCAGGCAGACGTACGCGAGAAATCAGTCTCATTCGGAGAACTGACGATCGGCGTGATTTCGAGCGACCTTCGTGAGAGTACTCACGAGGTCGCAGCACCCCTCGTCGGTGACGTAGTCGATAAATTAGTCGGGATGGATGTTCGGGTTGTCGTCGCAGGAATCGAGCCTCTCGTCGCGCATCCGGAAACCGCACGCACTCGAACTGTCCCAAAAGCTCATTCTCTCCTTGATGCGTTGCTTTCCCGCCATCGAGAAAAGCCACCACGGGCGACGCACGTCGGGATGCGTGCCACCGCGGGCGATTTCGACGAGATAACTCGTGAATGGGGATCGAGCGATATCAAAGAAATTTTAGAGTACGGATCTGCTGCATCCCATGATACCGGTGTTGGGATTGTCAATGCACCATCACGTTTCGAAGAGGCAGCAACCGGACTGGTCGCCGCCGGCGCGAACATCCTCATCCACCTCACAGCGGACGGTATTCCGGCCGGACATCCGATAGCCCCCGTTATCAAGGTCTCCGGAGAAGAGTCGACAGTTACGGCACTTGCCGAGGACATCGATATCGACGCAACAACTGATACGAAAAACGACCTACTGGCGCGGATTCGAAACGTCGGGGACGGACGTCCCTGTGCGGCAGGCAAGCATGGTTTGACGGAATTTGCGATTACTCGGGTCGGTCCCTCGATGTGATCTATTTATGATATTTATGCATATCAAGCCATCGATCACGACTTCTGGTCGCTGCTCGATTCATCACATCCGTGTTGCCATCAGGAGACGGTATTCACGATGAACAGCAACGACCGACGAACCGTCGCTGTTGCATCGTTTGCACACGGCTTAGTGCATACATACGAACTCACAATTCCACTCCTCATTCCGATCTGGATGATGACATTCGCCGTTGATACGGCAGTGATAGGATTCGTGGTCACTGTCGGTTACGTGCTGTTTGGCATCGGAGCACTTCCGAGCGGTATTCTCGCCGATAGGTATGATACCCGCAAACTCATAGCTATCAGTGTTTTGGGAATGGGTGTTGGCTTCGTCGTTGTAAGTCTCGCACCGAACATTTTTGCTCTCACTGCCGGTCTAATTATCTGGGGTGGGGCGGCGAGTATTTATCATCCAACTGGGCTCTCGCTGATTAGTCGCACCGTTTCGGAACGTGGCCGTGGTTTCGCGTTTCATGGTGTGGCGGGTAACTTGGGAACTGCTGTTGGCCCACTCGCCGTTTCAGTTTTACTCTTGGAATTGTCATGGCGATACGTCGCTTCACTTCTTGTCATTCCGGCTGTATTAGTGGGTATATTTACACTTCTTGTTCCTATAGAGAAGTCTTCGCGTGATAGCGATGGGGGTGTGGCTGTGGATTCACAAGAGAGCTTCTCGATTACCGAGTTCGGTGCCTCATCGAAACGGCTCTTCGCTCGTGGGTTCGCCGTAATATTCCTATTGGTCGTTTTAGAAGGGTTGTTTTATCGAGGTGTCCTGACCTTTCTCCCTGACGTCTTCGATACGGCAGTCACATCGGAGACGGCGATCACAACGGACTTGTTTCGTGGATCATCTCAGTACTTATATAGCGGATTACTGCTCGTCGGCGTCTTTGGCCAGTACGTTGGCGGATGGCTTGTCGATCGAGTCAGTCCTGTCCGTGGACTCGTTTTCGTTTTTCTTGGGTTGGCCGGTATATCGACCATGTTTGCAGCTATCACGCAACCAAGTGTGTGGAATCTTATCCTTCTGAGTATTCTTCTTGGCGTGTTTCTCTTCGGTGAGCAGCCGCTCATGCAGGCTACCGTCGCGGACTATTCATCTTCCGACACACGCGGATTGAGTTATGGATATACGTACGTTGGTGTCTTTGGCGTTGGAGCGTTGGGTGCGACTATCGCTGGATACATCCTCACAAAGGCAAGCTTTTCGTGGCTCTTCGTCGTTCTGGCAGTGCTTGCCGTCGTCGCAGCTATCGTCTCAGAGCGACTCCGACGTGTTGACACTGGAATGTAAATGATATAATATACTGGTTAAAAATATAGAAACAAAAATATTAGTTTCACCTTCGGAATAGAAATGTTTATTAATCATGTATGGGTTTACCTAACAAGGTTGTAGAGGCTAGAATATGTGCGCTAAGGTAGAGCAAGAACCACCACAAACAGAGCACAGTACGGTTGAAGAAACCGTCTCACCGAGTCAAGATGGAATTTCGTTTCCAGAACCACCGGCTGAACTCCAGTCGGGTTCTCGAGACTGGAAGAAATTACTCGCATACTTTGGTCCGGGTGCGATCGTTGCATCCGTCACACTCGGCTCAGGTGAAACGTTGTTCGCCCCGCGCGGAGGTGCTATATTCGGTTTATCAATCATCTGGGCACTGGTCTGGGCAGGACTCGTAAAGGGAATCATGACGTATTCTGGAGTACGATATTACACTCTTACCGGCGAGCATGTGATGTCCCGCTGGGCGAAGCTACCAGGGCCCCGAGGATGGTTCACGCTCTTGATGGGTGGGATTGCAATCGTTGCCTTCCCGTCATGGGTCGGTGGATTGGCGAAAATGCTCGGGCAAATCACGGCGTGGATTTTCGGACTCCCAATGAACGATACTATGTTCGCGTCGATCGGAACCATATTGATGGTCGCGACCGCCGGACTGGTCTTCGTGGGTGGTTACGAATATGTCGAGCGCGCACAGATCGTCATTGTCGCCTTCCTCTCGGCGACCATTGCCGTGCTTGCGATTGCTGCTCAGCCATCGCTGTTCGGTGTACTCGGTGGGTTGGTTCCGTCCATGCCTTCTGATTACGCACCGTTTGTCTATGATAAATATCCGACTGTAGCAAGCCGATCCGTCTGGATCGAAGTTGTTACTTATATGGGTGCAGTCGGCGGTGGTATATACGACTACATCGGCTACGTCGGTTATTCGAAAAAACGTCGCTGGGGCATACTTCGACGCTCTGATTCCGAAAACGTTTCTAACCTCGTTCGCGAGCTTGCACCTGGAAAGGAGATTCCGCTTGACGTAAGCGAGGGGAATCTTCAACGTGCAAAATCGTGGTTGAAAGCTCCGCAGATCGACGTGCTGATTTCGTTTGCGGCAATCACCTTCTTTACCTCGGCCGCGATGGTATTAGGCGCTCAGAGCCTCCATGAGGCGCAGCTCATCCCTTCAGATCTCGATCTTTACACGTTTCAAGCACAGTGGTTCGCTGCTATCCATCCAGGGCTAACGATCCTTTGGAAGATCGGTGTGTTCTTTGCGATTTTCGGAACGCTCTACGCGACGTGGGAAGGATACACCTGGACGTGGTTGGAAACGTTCAAGCCCTTCTCGAAAATTGCACGAAATTTGGAACGCAATCGGATGGGAACGGCGCGCTTGCTAACTATGGCATATGCTGGTGGGATTGGACTGGTTTTGATGTGGTCAGATCTATCAGCTGTCGCGATCGTTACTCCGGCATCCATACTGGGCGGTGTGTTTGGATGCGGACTATGGTGTTGGGCGATGCTTTGGACCGAACGAACAGCACTTCCTGAAGAACTTCGTAGTGGTTGGAAATTCACCGTCGGACTCGTCATTGCTGGGGTGTTCCTGACCGGTGCTGGGTTTATTTCCATCATCGAATATCTCGGCCTCGTGTCGTTCTAAACGACCTGCGTACGTTTATTTGTCGACAGCTATGTAGACAACTCGGAAATAACTCGGTCGAGATACCGGAGTGTCTTGTGCGCTTGGTAGAAACTGTAGAAACAGTATACTCCGACGATCATACTGGTAAGTGTCACGAGCGCCGTAATCGAAATGAACACGTACGCGAGAATTACCGAAACGATTCCAAGTACGCCCCAGAGCGCTCGTTTTTTTCTGAATGAAGAGTGGATATCAGTGAGGATATCTATCCGCTCTTTCTGTGTGACAGCTCCATCTTTTGGTATGCCGTATTTCTCGACCAATCGATCTCTTGGCTGTTGATTCTCCTGCCCATCTCTCATGCGCTGTGCCATAGAGCGTCGCAATGAGAAGATCCCAATGAGTAGTGGCAGGAAACTCTCGGCGAATCCCACCCGAAGATATACCAAGATAGTGATTGAAAACGCGCCAATAGCGAGCGATCCCCAGAGCAATTCAGAGTTGCGTCCGTTCGATTTCGCGTGTGACATACACACATACACACACCGAGCACCAAATTAGTGTTTTGATCGAACGAGCGAAATTTTTGAACGAATACCTTCGAAGGGTGGTCAATAAATGGGCTGCGACCTGCCTTCACAACAGCTGTGTCGATGAATACCGTCCGATTGGTGAATTCTCCGGTCGCTGCTTCGTAGTCGGAACGATAAATTATGCCGACATTAATTTAAGCAGAATATCAATTATCTTGATACGGCATGAATCCCTTCCCATTCGGAATGTCAATACCCTCTGTGATTCTAATAATGTTCTATTTACATCGAAACGGTACAGACAACCGAGGCGGTCATCGAGGGCAGTGTCCCACAGAACACCTTCCTTGTGGGTCGGCAATAACGTCGTTGAGTCGTGAATTTCGTTCGGCCTCGATTTTCTCTACGACAGTTTGTGCCACCCCATTTTTCTCACGTTTCGATTGTGTCAGCGTTCTCGAATGGTAAAATCCCATTCGGGATGTCGGCCCAGTATAGGTATTCTTCGATTGGCTGCCAGAGCGGATTCTCTCCAGTGTGACACCGGTAATCGGCGACGTTAGAGGGTTTGATCATAGGAATTGTCGTCGGTATACGCAATAAATTCACCGTGTAGGTCGATTTTATTGGTCGACTCGGTCGTATGGACCTAAAAAATCCGATGTCGGGATTTCTAATCCGTGGTGACATCGTGTTTGAGGGTTCCGATACCCTCTATCTCAACTTCGACTTGGTCTCCATCGGAGAGTGGACCAACACCCGCGGGCGTGCCAGTGATTATAACATCTCCTGGTTCGAGCGTGAGGTAAGCGGTGATTTCCTCGATAATTTCTGGAACAGAGAAAATGAACTCCGAGCGAGACGATCGTTGTTTAACCTCTCCATTTAACCGAAGTTCAACAGTTGCATCGTCTGGTACCGCCTCTGGTGGGGCAACAACTGGTCCGATAGGAGCTGACCCATCAAACGCTTTTCCTCGAATCCAGTTCTGTTCGATCATCTGGTCGTCACGGTTTGAGATATCGTTGACACACGTATACCCCTTGATGACTGCTTCGGCGTCCGCTGCAGCGACGTTTCGACATTGTCGCCCAATAACAACGCCGAGTTCGGCCTCATATTCGACTTGCTCTTTCCCTGCAGGGAGCGTAACCGTATCACCGTGCCCAGCTACTGAATTCGGTGGTTTCAAAAATAGCAATGGGCGATTCGGAATTTCCATCCCTGATTCTTCCGCGTGGTCTGCATAATTGAGTCCGACACAGACGACCTTGGTTGGTTCCGTTGGTGGGAGGATATCTACCTCGGTAGGGTCGTAAGTATCGGCGGCAAAGGTGATGCTATTGTCTGTCCAAAGACCGTCACGAATATAGCCTGCTGCGTCACGAAATCTTACGTGTGACATGTACTCAGAATTCTGAGCAGCACTAAAAACAGTTACCGTTGCGGCAGAGATATAGAGATTCGAGGAGAAAGCCCCGTCTTTTAGAGTAGGATCGATGTCGATTGTCAAATTACTTTTTAAACCCCTGCGGTCAAAAAGAGAACGCGATACATTTGGTTGTTACCACGAGGTTATACAAACATTTTTGAGTGGCGTTTCGAGTGGCAAGTCAACGTGACTACCGGTGTAATGGGAGATATAGAAGCTAATGATGATTTCCAGCGACCGAGTCGCTTCGATACCTGGAGAGCGGTTTTCTGCATCACCGTCCAACAGGTCGACGATGTGGTTAGCGGCATTCGGAAATGCTCGTTCATAATCCACATCCCATGACCACGCCCCGGAAACACCTGGAACCTGTTCCTCGATGTGAACACCATCTTCAAGCGCCCAGTATCGCCACTCACCATCATCATTGTTCAGATACAGTTTCCCCTCTGTTCCAATAAATTGGAGACACATGGAAGAAATATCGCGGGCTACGGTACAGTCAATGGTAGCAAACGTACCATCGTCGAGGAGAACGTGACCACCACCGCCGGAGTCAGTTACTTCTTGGGTTCCTCCAAGTGCATCGACAGCGTCATTCTCTTCGTTGATATAACCGCTAACCTGCGTGGCTTTAGCGTCAAGTAGATATATCAGAAGATCAAGTAGATGTGTCGAGTTACGCATCAACTCCCGTCGAAAATTAGCAGAAATCGATTTTGGTTCCCCGATGATGCCGTCAGTAATCGCACGCCGAAGCTGTTGTACCTTTTCAGTGAATCGAAATGAGTGGTTGACAACTAATTTGGTATCTGTGTTCGTACAGATACTACTCATCTCTTCAGCTTCAGCAACACTCGCTGCGATCGGCTTCTCACACCAGATGACAGAGGGATCGGACGATGAACGTGCGGCTGATACTACGTGTTCTCGGTGGAGATACGATGGAGTACAAACAGAGATGACGTCCAAGTTTTCCGACTCAAGCATCGCTTCGTGTCCCTTATAGCGATGCTTCTCAGGAATGTCCCACGCTTCGCCGAACCGCTTGAGTTTTGAGTCGTCTACATCCGCGATAGCGACGAGCTTGATTCCCTCCGTTTCCTCATAGCCTCCTGCGTGACTGGCTTTGAATTTCTTCCGACCAATATCTGCTTCCTCGTGCATTCCAAGGATTCCCATCCCAGCGATTCCGCCGGTTCCGATAATTCCTG
Organism: Haladaptatus pallidirubidus; assembly: GCF_020700235.1. Taxonomy (GTDB): domain Archaea; phylum Halobacteriota; class Halobacteria; order Halobacteriales; family Haladaptataceae; genus Haladaptatus; species Haladaptatus pallidirubidus. Next base: position 151,036 of record NZ_CP085305.1, read on the forward strand.
CTCTAAAGACCATATGATTAGACGTAATCCTATGCACTTGAGTAATTCGGTGGTTCGGTTTAGATATATATCTTAAGTCAGAATAAATGCCGCCATCATCATCATCTAATTTTGAGACACTATCTGACTTAACAAGAAGTATTATTACATCCTTTGAGAAATAGATAACTATGTCGGACTTGCGTATTGCCGGCGTAGAGACGTATATCGTAGCGAATCCATGGTAACCTTGGGTTTTCGTTCAGTTAGACACCAATAAGGGAATTCAGGGACTTGCCGAGGCGAAAACGCATAGTAAACCAGAGACTGTTGCTGCCGCCATCGAGGAGATGAGCGACTTCTTCATCGGGGAGGATCCATTCGCAACTGAGCGTTTGTGGCTGGAGATGTACCGCGATGAATGGTTTTCGAAGAACGTCGTTAATACGACTGTTATCTCAGCCGTTGATATGGCGTGTTGGGATATCAAAGGCAAGACGCAGGACCGACCGGTGTACGAACTCATCGGAGGGAACGTCCATGGCGACACGATTCGAGCATATGCCAACGGATGGTATACGGAAACGACCGACGATCCAGCGACGTGGCAGAAAGCAGCAGAGCAAGTCGTTGACGATGGATACGACGCGATGAAATTCGATCCGTTCGGAAAATCGTGGCAACGGATGGATCGCGAAAAATTCAATCATTCGGTTGATATTGTCCGTGCAGTGCGGGAAGCCGTCGGTCCTGACGTGGATCTCCTCATTGAGGGACATGGTCGATTTACTGCTGGACAAGCCCTTGAAGTCGCGAACGCGCTCTCTGAGTACCATCCAACTTGGTTTGAGGAGCCTTGCCCGCCAGACTCCATCAACAGTCTCGGAAAAGTCGCGAACAAATCTCCGATTCCTATCGCAACCGGTGAGCGATTGGTGTCCAAGTACGAGTTCCGCGATCTTCTTGCGAATACAGATGTCGATATTATTCAACCGGTTATTATGAATACTGGTGGGATAACTGAAGCAAAGAAATTTGCCGCACAAGCCGAGGCAGAACACGTGAGCTTTGCTCCACACAATCCACAGGGCCCTGTCGCGACGGCGATTTCCGCACATGTGGACGCTGCAGTGCCTAACTTTATGATTCAAGATATTTTACAAATGTATGATGTAGAGTGGGTCAACGACCTGCTAGTGGATCCAATCGTCGTCGAAGACGGTCATATTGAAATCCCACAGCGTCCCGGTCTTGGGGTTGAACTCGACAAAGACGTCGTCGTGGAACATTCATACTCTAGTGTTAAAGACGAGGTACACACGATCAACCTTTTCGAGAAAGATTGGGAAACCCGTTCATTAGTCGACTGAGCGACTTTCACCAATTCAGATCTATTGAAATAGAACAGTTAACTATTAAATAACAGATTGTTTGCAGCAGTCTATATATTAGTATATGAGTAATATCCTCTTAACGCGAACAAGAAAGGTATTATCCCGCCGGTCATATGCTCTCTGGCGTGGATCTGTACCTGAGCGACGAGTAGACCCTAACGACCACCAGCCATCAAAGCAATTAATTGACAATCGGAGGGTGCAACCGGGTTATATCCTAAGCTGTTGAGTCGGCAATCGTTGGTCGCTCATCCAGTTGAAGGGATATCAATATCCTCGACGAGATTTTCGAGATATTTGGTGAAATGAGCGGCCTCTACACCGACTGTGAGATACTGGACGCCAGCATTGATCCATTTATTCGCGATTTCGGCATTGTCTGCGAACGCACCTACAATGGTATCCGTTTCGACACCACTCTCACAAACGCGCTGCATGAGTTTTTCAACACGTTCGTGGGTTACCTCTCCGGGGATTCCGAGAGACTGTGAAAGGTCATATGGTCCCAGAAACACAACGTCGATACCTTCGACTTCAAGAATCTCGTCGATGTTTTCGACTCCACGCTTTCCTTCAACCTGAATTACCAGAAGTCGCTCTTCGTTTTGCTCTTGCGTGTAGCTCTCGCTTCCGGTATACTCACCGGCACGAACGTACTGCGAGAGTCCCCGACTTCCGAGTGGGTCAAAACGGGCCGCTTCGACTGCCGCTTCGGCGTCTGATCGCGTCTCGATCTGTGGAACCTGCACGCCCGCCGCACCTAAGTCGAGGGCACGTTGGATTTCAGCTTCCCGGTTCTCACGAACGCGAACGATTGGCGCGAGATCTTTGTTCTGTGCCGAAGCTGTCAGCTTGAGCGTTGTTTCAGCAGTTAACGGACCGTGTTCTTGATCATAGATTACGAAATCCATTCCCGCAACGCCGATCATCTCTGAAACCATGGCTGAGTCTAGTAACTGAAACGTACCGACGGACGTTTCGCCATCAAGCAGTCTGTCTCGAAACGAGTTTGCAGACATATTAACAGATGCCCATCCTTATGTAATAAATATTGTGTGCGGACGCCTGATTTTCGAGAAAAACGACATAGGGGTAGATCGAATGTCTTGGAGATTTTCCTCGAGGCGGTTCACTACTGATTACGAGCGTGCTGTCCGTTTATACCGTAACGGTACCGTTCACGAGACTTCCAATGTTGTCGATATCGATCGTAACTTGGTCGCCTTCAGTGAGGGTGAATGACTCGGGCGGCACGAGTGCCGTCCCGGTGAGTAAGACGAGCGTTTCAGGAAGGGCGTTGTGTCGATCCAGATAGGATACGAGTTCATCACACGTGGTCGCCATCTCACTCGTTGAGGTCGATTCCTCATACATGATTTCTCCATCACGCTCGATCGTCAACGACATTTCGAGATCATGTGGATCCTCGATGGTCTCCGCCGTAGCGATACAGGGACCGATCGAACAACAGCGGTCGTACACCTTCGCCTGCGGAAGATACAATGGGTTTTCGCCTTCAATATCCCTGCTGGAAACATCGTTGCCGATAGTGTAGCCGACGGTTTCGCCTCGATGTAGGACGACGCCAAGTTCCGGTTCTGGAACGTCCCAGTCCGAATCACCACGTACACCGACATCTTCCGACGGACCGACCGTTCGCGACGGTGTCGCCTTCAAGAATAGCTCAGGGCGTTCATTATCATAAACATCGATGTACACTTCGGGCTTTCCACTCTCTGCTTCGCGCGCTTCTTCACTGATTTGATACGTAACACCGGCTGCCCAAACTTCGTCGGCGATGACTGGTTGAAGAGGTTTCCCATCAACTGTATCAAGATCAACCTGGTCAGCGTCATCTAGGCGTTTGCGTGCAACATCATCTATCGCCTCGTTGGTTGCGTTTGCCACTCGTGCGAGTGCTTTGAACGAGGCTAAGTCGGGTGATGCAAAAGTCAAGTCGTATGCGGTTCCGTCCTCATCTTCGACAATGAGGATATCCGTAGCTGAACGCTCTCCACCTGGGAGTCGGTAATAGCGCATTACATAAATAGTGAGTTGATACCGTTAAAAATGTATCGCCATCAAAGATTGGTAAAATATAATGCCGTATACAATTATTAATTAGTCAAAGAGTGTCTCTCCTTCGACCATGTGTTCTTCGACGGCATCAAGGTCAAGCGTGAGGCCGAGACCAGGTTTTTCGGGGATTTCCATCCGACCCTCTTCGATAAGATCGTTCTCTTCAACGAGGTCCTCCCACCAACCGAGTTGGTAGGAGTGATATTCAACGGCCAGACTGTTCGGTATTGCAGCTGCGACGTGGGCAGAAGCCATCGTCCCAATCGGCGAGGAAACGTTGTGCATCGCAACCGGAATGTAGTAAAGATCCGCGAGGTCAGCAATCTTTCGTGTTTCTCGCATACCACCTACACGAGGCAGGTCTGGTGCGATGATGTCAACTGCTTGTGGTTCGAGCAACGTCCGTTGGCCATACTTCCGATACACGTTTTCGCCGACGCCAACAGGTGTCGTCGTCGATTTGGTGATCTCTTCCTGGACGTCGTGATTCTCTGGCGGCACTGGGTCTTCGAGCCACCAAACGTCATAATCTTCAATCGCGGCGGCGAGGCGCTTTGCACTGCCACCAGTGAACGACCAATGACAATCGAACGCCACATCTGCGCGGTCACCGACTGTCTCACAGACCCGTTTGACGATTTCGACCTTGTGATCGATTTCGGGACCTCGGAGATGGCGGTTCGCACGATCCTTTTCGTGTCCCGATGGAACGTCGAGATCGAACTTAATCGCGTCGTAACCAAGTTCAGAGACAACGCGCTCGGCCTCGGCCGCATTGGATTCGGGTTCAGATTCATCGCCGGCATGACAGTCACAGTAGATGCGAACTTCGTCACGGTATTTTCCACCGACAAGCTGATACGCCGGAATTTCAAGGAGTTTTCCAGCAACGTCATGAAGCGCGATTTCTATGCCAGAAATTGCAGAAATTGTTTTCCCAGAGATGGAGCCCTCGCCGGACATCTTCTGGACGAGATGTTCATATAGTCGGTCAATATCAAGTGGATTTTCACCAAGTATAAAGGGTTTCATCCGTTCGATAATTGCCGTGTCACCACCACCCCAGTATGCTTCACCAGTTCCTATGACGCCGGCATCAGTGTACACACGTACGAGAATCCACGGATAGTTTCCGTCAACCATCGTCGTCTGAACGTCGGTGATTTCCGCGTCGCGAATGCCACCACGGCGATTGGAGACTCCCATCGTTTCGGCCGAGAGATCGCGCATCGTATACTCCGCGTTCGGATCGCGAATCTTCGCATAATCAACCATTGCATCAACAAGATTCAGATGGGATGTAGTAAACGTTACGGATTTCATGGTTCAGACAACACAAAACGATTCTGTGCTTGTTGCTTCACCGATTTTGACGAATTCGTATTTGGGATTGCCGTCTCATAACGTGATTGTGCAGTACCTCCGAGGACAGGATCGACCCAAAAATGAAAGCACAATCTCTACGGAGTTACGAAGCGACGTGCCTTGATGTCTGACCCTGGAGCGGTTCACGCCTGGTTCAGTGCTGTCAATTTTTCGATGTACCGTAAGAGTCGTATGGGTAAACTGAGAACAAACACACGATGTCGGAAATAAACCAAAACTACGTGAATGGTGAGTGGGTCGAATCGGAGACCGGCGACGTCATCGAAGTCGAAAACCCCGCGAATCCAAGCGAAGTCGTCGCAAGCTACCAGAGTTCCAATGCGGAGGACGCAACCGCTGCCGTCGAAGCCGCTGCTGCCGCAGCAGACGGCTGGGCAGCGACGCCCGGCCCGGAGCGTGGTCGAATCCTCCGTGAAACTGGAACCCTGCTTACCGAGCGTAAAGAAGAGCTGACCGATCTCCTCGTTGCCGAAGAGGGCAAGGCATATGGCGAAGCAAACGGCGAGGTGCAGCGTGCGATCGATATCTTCCATTATTTTTCCGGAAAGGCTGCTGACCTCGGCGGAACTGTCAAAGGTTCAAGTGCCACCAACCAGAATCTTTACACCATCGAAGAACCAGTCGGCGTCACCTCCCTCATCACGCCGTGGAATTATCCGATAGCCATTCCAGCGTGGAAACTTGCACCGGCACTTGCCGCTGGTAATGCGGTCGTTCTCAAACCGGCGTCGGCTGCACCCGGTGTTGCTATCGAAATCGCCCGAGCGCTTGATGAAGCCGGACTCCCAGACGGAGTTCTGAACGTCGTTACGGGGTCAGGAAGCACCGTGGGCGGTGAATTCATCCGACACGATGCGGTAGACGCAGTTTCGTTCACCGGCAGTAGCGAGGTTGGTCAGATGGTATACGAACAGGCGACTGACGCCGGAAAGCGTGTTCAGACAGAACTTGGTGGGAAGAACCCGACAGTAGTCTCGAATTCGGCTAATGCGGCAGAGGCAGCCAATATCATCGCAAACGGTGGGTTCGGAACAACCGGTCAATCGTGTACGGCTTGTTCCCGTGCGATCGTTCATGAGGATATTTATAATGAATTTGTCGCCGAACTCGTCGACCGGGCTGAATCTACCGACATCGGTCCTGGTTCAGATCACGAAATGGGTCCACAAGTCAGCGCTGACGAACTCGATTCGACGCTTGAGTATATCGAGATCGCTGAGCGCGAGGGAGCCACGCTCGCAGCAGGTGGCAGCGTCCCCGAAGGTTCAGAAGTCGAGTCGGGATACTTTGTTGAACCGACTGTATTCACCGATGTGGACTCCGATATGCGCATCGCACAGGAGGAGGTCTTCGGTCCAGTCATCGCGGTCATCAAGGTGAGTGACTTCGACGAAGCAGTTACAGTGGCAAACGACGTACCTTACGGACTTTCAGCGAGCATTGTCACCGACGACCACACGGAAGCCAATCGCTTTATCGACGAGGTGGAGGCTGGTGTCGTGAAGGTCAACGACAAGACAACTGGTCTGGAGCTTCACGTCCCATTTGGCGGGTTTAAGCGTTCCTCCAGCGAGACGTGGCGCGAACAAGGTGATGCAGGACTGGACTTCTACACGATCCAAAAAACTGTGTACGACAGTTACTGACTGAAATTAATCAGTTCTGACATGATGTTTGGGACTGTTGCTTTCTTGTAGCGGTAGTACCCGTTTCTTCTCTTTCCACACTGTCTGATTTGATAGCAAATGTTCGTCGACGGATTTCAAACTGGAAAGGGTTCACTGATGGCGTTTCAAACTCAACTCATACGTTCTGCATTACAGAATGGAATTGCGAATAATTTCGATTTTCCCGTTCGATAATCGATTTAGCTAGCGGAGCTCAGTCTCCGCGCTATGATTTCAGCTGTCGTCTTAGATCGATATTACTGCAAATTTCAGGTATGAATAGTCACAACACTCATGTAGAGGGGATAAATCCGGCAACCTATCGAGTGGTTCATTGGTATCGTGAGTGCGGGAGACGATAGTATGATACAGAACATTGTTTGACCAAATCATCTACCAGGTAATGTATTGTAGATGTCCCTCCTAGCCGATTCCGGGACATTAGAGTGGTGTTGGCACAAATATCTTCACTTGGTATTTAATGTATATTTGCATTATTCGTTCCTTATTAGAGAACGCTTATCTGGTTAGCTATTTCTAATATATTATCTATGATTTGGGGGATGACTCCATGAACCGCAGCACGAACTTTTTCGTCGCCGCTCGTAGTGCGTTTGAACCTTCCTGTGGTGCATTTTCGGCGTGTGCGGATTGCCCAGTAAATCGAACGAGAAGCTTGCAATTACACCGGGGACGATCGTATCCTGCAATGACTCCCGGTTCGGTTATCGAGACCGAGCCGTAGTGTGGCGTCGAGATCATCCACGCCGCTCTTACTCATGGGAATTGTGCCACGACCGCCTTCCTCCGCAGGTTGGAAGAACAGCTTTAGCGTCCCGTTGAAAACGGACTCATCTAATTCGCGTTCACGGCCGATTCCAACGGCCGTGTGTTCATCGTGCCCGCAGGCGTGCATCTCCTCCGAATGGCGGCTGACGAACCCATCACGCATCGGAATATGCGACTCGTCGCGAGCTTCCATCTGTTCAAGCGCGCCCGATTCGACGCGAACGCCAACCACTGGTTCAGTACCATCGCCGTAAATTCGCCCTGCGACGAGGCCGGTGACGTCGCCCATTTCTCCCAACATTTCCTCGGGGACACCTTCATCGCGAGCACGGGCACGCACTGTGGCGAGTTCATGCTCATCCGGAACGCCGAGTCCTTTGTCCACTGCCAACGCCTCCCAGGTTGAGTGTGAAATCCAGTCGATCGAGCTCTGTTGCGGCGAGTGCGGTGGTTCGGAACTCTTTCCATCCGGCTTCCGGATGTGCGTGCAAGTCTCGCCGAATCTCTACAAGCGAGGCCGTTCCACACTGAATCGTCGTATTCTACTATTATCGTTTCCGTGAGCAGATGTTTTCGTTGAAACCGGCCATCAGTCTAAGTTCACCACGGCATCATCGTTCGACGGTTGTTCGTTCACGGCCTGTTGGGTCTTCTGTTTGAGACTATCGAGATTGTGTTTATCCGCGGCCGCCAGCACTTTGTCATACTCGGGCTCTTGCACGAGCGAAATCCCGAAGAACAGGAGGATCGAAACCGGGAGTCCGACGAAGATTGGGTGCAGTCCCATGAACTCGGCGGTGTCTGAAAACCATCCTGCCCACCACCACGCAACCGTGAGGCCAGCACCGAAGGCGATACTCCAAAATGCGGCGTCGGACGTCCCGCGCGGCCAGTAAAATGCTGCGAGCCACGGTACGAGAACACCACCGGTCAGTGCAACTGCACCGAAGACGATGAGGTCGATGATTCCGGGGACTACAAGTGCAAGCGCCAATGAGAGTATCATCAGTCCGAGGACGGCCACCCGTGACGCTTGTTGTTGCTTTTCGCTGTCAGCGTCCGGGTTCATATACCGAATGTAGATGTCCTCGACGAAATTCGATGCACCCGAGAGCAGAAAGCTGTCGCCGCTGCTCATGACCGCAGCCGCGAGTGCCGCGAGGAGAACTCCGGCGAGCCACGTCGGCAGGATATCGACAGCCATCGTCGGCATTAAGAGTTGAGAGTCGGCAATCGAGGGGTACATCACGATACCCATCGCACCGACAATCAGTGGAACCGGAATGTAAGCGAACCCGATAATGCCGTTGAGAGTCGTTCCAATGAAGCCATCACGGGGGCTACGTGCCGACATCACTCGTTGGAGGTATCCCTGCCGGACAAGCATGCTCGGAACAAGCGTCACAACATATCCTGCGATGAGTGTCCATTTCATCGCAAATAGGTCGAATGCCTGTGGTGCGCGCTGGGTTACTTCGGAGGTCATCGCGGGAACGCCACCGAATTCGAAGATGCCGAGTATCGCCAACATCCAAAGCCCGACGAAGAGAATGATTCCCTGGACGAAGTCTGTCCACATAACGGCGGCCATCCCACCGAGGATGGTATAGGCGGTGATGACGAGTGCACCGAGAATCGCCGCCTGCTGAATGGTGATGATATCGCCGAGAAGGAAGCTGATGATAGTTCCTGCCGCCAACCATTGTGCCCCGAGCGTACTGACGAATCGGAGGATGTAAAACGGTAAAGCAATGAACCGCGTCTTCCCGTCGTAGCGATCCTCCAGCATCGCTGGTATCGTAATATTCGTCGTCTTCGGGAGTTTGTGTCCGAGGAGCACCGCGACGACGAAAAAGCTCGCGAGAGATATACCAAAGCTCCAGAACGCAGTAATACTCTGTCCATCATACGTCGATGCCGATAGACCGATGGTTCCTCCTGCACCGATTGCTGTCGCAAAGAACGACAGCGCGACGAGGTACCATGGTGCGCCTTTCCCCGCGAGGAAGAAATCTTCGAGGTCTTTCATCCCTTTTTTGTGGAAGTACACGCCGATGCCCAACATCCCGATGATGTACGCAACGACAATACCTGCTATGTATGACCGTAGCATGCCTATAGAAAAACGGCCTCACCCTCACTATTTATATTTTTCTTTCTCATCGATAATGAGTTATTCGTCCTAGAATAACAACCATATATATAATTAGAATCATTATTTCCCACCGGCTGAACTATTCTCGAATATTGTAGTTTTGGTCAGTATGGGAAAGACACAAATACACACCCTTTGTCCCTTGGACTATGCAGATTGATGCGGAACGCCTCCAGTACGACCTGGAGAGGAACGCACAGTTCGGTTTGGTTGATGTCGATGACGGACACGCACGCACGGTGCTGACGGGAACCGATGCGGACAAACGCGCTCGTGAGTATTTTGTGAGTCGTCTTCGTGAGGCGGAAATGGATGTTCGATTCGACGCAGTCGGAAATATAATCGGACAATGGGTTCCAGAAACCGCAAATCCTGATTCAAAACCCGTCGTGACTGGGAGTCACCTCGATTCCGTTCCCGAGGGTGGTATCTTCGATGGCCCACTCGGCGTCTATGCCGGTCTCGAAGCGGTTCGTGCGATACAGGACGCAAACCTCCCCGCCCGCCGTCCAATTGAAATTGTCTGTTTCACGGAAGAAGAAGGTCAACGATTTGGCGTCGGTGCATTAGGGTCAGCCGTCGCGACGGAATCACTCTCCATCGATGATGCACACGCGCTCACCGACGAACACGGGACGACGCTCGAAACCGCGCTCGATTCGATCGGATTCCTCGGTGGAGGACGAATCCGTCCGGAAGAGTGGGATTCGTGGCTGGAACTTCACATCGAGCAGGATACACGGCTCGAATCCGAGGGCCTATCGGTCGGAGTTGTAACAACAATAACGGGAATTGCACGATGTACCGTCAGCATCGTTGGCGAAGCGAATCACGCGGGTACAACGTTGATGACCGAGCGAACTGACGCACTCGCCGCGGCGAACACCGTCGTTCATGACATCGAGTCGGCGGCGATTCAACTTTCCGAGAACGACGCACCGACGGCCGTAGCGACTGTGGGTTCGCTCGATGTTTCGCCGAATGCACCGAACGTTGTCCCCGGACGAGTCGATTTTACTGTGGACATCCGGGACGTCTCTCGCGAGTCAATGACGGAACTCGTTGACCAGGTTCGTGCAAGTTTGAAGCGGGTAGAGACCGAACGCGGCGTCGAAACGTCGTTTTCTTTGCCTCGACATCGGAAGCCCAGGAAGATGAGCGAACGGTGTCGCCGGGCGGTTCACGAGGCGGCAATGGATGCCGGAATTTCCGCCACCGATCTTCATTCCGGAGCAGCTCACGACACGATGCGGTTAGAGCCGTTGACCGATGTCGGGCTACTGTTCGCACCGTCAGAGAACGGTATCTCTCATAATCCACTCGAATGGACCGATTGGGAAGATTGTGCCAAGTGTACCAGCGTACTCGCTAGCTCGCTTTTCAGCCTCTCGAACGAATAGCTCCACCAGTTACAGGTAATACCTTTTTGCGATTGAATCCTCGGTATCACATTGTGATTGTTCCTCCAGAACTATCTACCTCGGAAACGTTTACAACACGGATTTTCCCTTCTATCTGCGTCGATCGGTTCGAAACACCCCATTTCCAGCCGCTTCGGTGGTTCCACGTTTGGGAAATAAATCATACTTAGTCTATCAGCGTTCTATGCCAATATCTGCTACAATATTGGTACCACGGCGATTTCGAATATATCCATTCGTACCGTAGACTGCTCAATACTACTCATCTCAAAATCATCGAATTCCACAATATGGAAACGACTATGTTTCTAGCGTGTATTGTGTGTGAATATGACAAATGAACCCAAGGATACGCGGTCAACACAAAGCCTTCAAACCGTCACCACAACCCTCGATGTAATCGACGCACTCGAGACACTTGGCGGTACAGGTGTGACGGAGTTAGCCGATCATCTTGATCTTTCTAAGAGTGCAGTGTACAAACACCTCCACACGCTGAAGGAGCGAAAATACGTCGTGAAGGATGGCAGCGATTATCGACTTAGCCTTCAATTCCTCCTTCTAGGAGAACACGTTCGAAACCAGAGTCCACTTTTCCGCATCGGCAAGCCGGAGATAGAGAAATTAGCGGACGAGACGGGTGAATACACACATTTGACGACGGAGCAACACGGACTCGGAATCAACCTCTGTAAGATTCGCGGTGAACATGCCGTCGGGAACGATTATCAGATTGCGAAAAAGCAGCGTGCGAACTATCTTCATCCGATGGCAACGGGAAAAGCTATTCTTGCATTCCTTCAGGAAGAGAGAGTAGAGTGGATTATTGACCGATACGGACTTCCGGAGATGACTGATTCGACGGTCACTGATCGTGAAACGTTGTTTGAATCACTCAGAGAGATCCGGGAACAAGGTTACGCTGTCAATGACGGTGAGGAAGTTGAAGGTCTCCGTGCCGTTGGTGCTCCAATTCACGACCGGAACGGATCTGTTCTCGGTGCGTTGAGCGTTTCAGCACCGAAAACGCGACTAAGCGGTGATCAGTTCCACGAGCACGTTCCAGAATTGGTTATGCGTACAGCGAACGTCATCGAAGTGAACCTAAACATGGTCGAACGCTCCTCGGATACTGGGCCATTATAGAATCATTACAAGACTAGAATTGTAATGTATTTCGTTGTATCTACACGGCTGGGATATTCTGTGTGGCGCGCACCTTCGGTCGGTACTTTGATGGGTTTTATTCTCTCGGCTAACGGCAGCTGGACGCATAATTCGTCAGGTGCCTCGATCTGAATATTGGAAACGACGGTGTCGGTGGAGAAACAGTCAAATTTCAGCCACGCGCTCACAGGAATCGTTGAGAATCGCGACATCCTCTTTCAATAGCACAGCCACGAGATGGCATGAGTACTCACGGAAGTATTCGACCATTGGTGCAATCCGGCTGGAGTCGATCGTTGATCAGCCGACGAGCAATTGCCGATCTAGCAGTTAAATTTGACTTGGTTTCTAACTTTCCGTCTTCCTGTCTTATTTTTCTGCTTGTGATCCAAATTGTCAACTATGACTCAATACCCATTACATATCTAGAACTGTAATAAGAGGTCGTTACATGACTGCTAATGTAATTAAATTTGAATCCGTTTAGTCGAATTGATTGATAATAAGATGAGCACACGCTCAGAACACGATAGAATTATTGACCGATTATGATTCAAACTCCGGGAGTTAAAATAATCAACTGAAACTATGTATGATGAATTTCATCGAAGGGGATGCTAATATTGAAACATCGAGAAACTACGAAGTTCTTAGTACGTAATTCAACCGTCCGATCTCGCGCTGTTTGATTCAGAAATCATAATTCGACAACCGAAAACTCATTCGACGCTTCGCTTGTTTTCGTTCTTTGCAGAATAATATAGCGCCGCTCACTCAAACTGTAGTTTGAGCTCGAGTTCATTTGCGGTACCGAGGATGAGGTTTGGGAGTTTCTTATGGAACTTCTCCCCTTTAAATCGATGTGCCGGACCAGAAATGCTCAAAGCGCCGACTGGAAGGCCATTTGTTCCACATACTCCCGTTCCAACCGCGCGCAGCCCAATGGTAGATTCTTCTTCGTTGAATGCAACCCCCGTTTCACGCACTTCCTCGAGTTCGGTGAACAACTCGTCCCTGTCAGTGATGGTGTTGACAGTTGATGCCGGCATACCGTGTTCGTCAAGTATCTCGTTTACGCGATCGTCTGGAAATGCAGCTAAAATTGCCTTTCCCGCCGCGCTGGCATGTAGATATCCGTACTTCCCAATGGTCGCATCTGTTTGAACGGCGTTCTTGCCGGTCTGCGTGTAGAGATAGTATCGACGTCCGTGTTCCTCGACGATAAACTGAACGCGTTCTTCAGTCTTCCTTGCAACTTGATCCACTTTTTCCACGGCGAGATTGTAACTCGGATTGTTTGACTGGACATGACCGCCGAGCGTGAGAAACCGCATACCGAGTTGGTAGTCATCGTTCTTCACGATGTATCCTTGCTTTCGGAGGGTGAAGAGGTGACGGTGTACCGTACTCTGTGCGAGGTCGAGTTCGGTTGCGAGTTCCTCAATGCTCGCACTTTTCTTCTCTTGAAGTGTGTGTATAATAGCCAGTGCGGTATTGAGCGTCGAAACAGTTGATTTGTTCGTTATACGACTCATGGTCAATGAGATGTATTAATCCTATATAAAATCCCGTATTATGGGATAATGATCGACGGTTTTCATCCAATTCACACGGATGCAGACGATGAGCATCCGTCGATCGCTCCTACTACCGTCGTATCTATGGATTCGGAAGTGAATACTCCTTTAATCGATATTGTAATAGTGTTTGAAATGGAAATGAATGTATATCGGGATATTTTAGGATAAAATCGCGATATTTATTGACAACCAGGTGTTTATTCGTAGTTTCACCCCGGAATGACAAACATCCTATTATACGGGATTTTTGGTATCGCACTAGATAGGACTGACCGGCGGCTAATAGAGTTAGATACTTATTAGAAACAAAAACCGGGTCGGAATTTACTCGAGAAGTTTACGACGCAGCTCACCATTTTCTACAATGACCGTATCGTCGAGTTCGACCGTCGGTCTTCGGAGAACTCCATCGAGGTGGATGTCGCTCTTCGTCGTTCCACCTAAGGACTCGTTATCACCGACGGCAAAGTGAACCGTTCCCTCGCGTTTTTTGTCCTCTGCGAGATTTCCAATCAGCTTCGCTTCGGGGTTAGTTCCGATGGCGAACTCCGCGAGATTCCGTGCATTCTGACCGTGCTGTTCGAACGTTTCTTCGAGATCCTCGGCCTGCGTGCCGCCCGTGACGTCGGTGACGAATCCGTCTTCTAAGGTGAGTTCAATAGGCTCATCAACCTGTCCGAGATTGTCCATTGACACGTCGACCACGATAGTCCCATTTGCAGTTCCCTCTTTAGGATGGGTCGGCGCCTCTCCAGGGGGGAGGGTCGCGAATCCGTACTCTTCGTGGAAGTAGCCGTCGAGCGAAAACGATTGGCAATCTTCGATGCTAAAGTCGATGTCCGTTCCTTGCTTGGAAGTGACGTGTGCCCGATCGGCCTGAGTGATGATCTCAGCGAGAGCCTCCGTGCGGCGGCGGAGTTCCTCGAAGTCGACGGACATTGCACCCTCGATCATCATCTCCTCCGTGACTCCGCGGAGAACTCCGATACGCGTTCCCTCGCGAGCAGCTCGAAGACGGGCTCGTGTATGGGTAATCGCGTGAGTTGTGCAGGTGAACGCGACATCCGCTGTCGCCATTCCCTCGGCAACAACGTCGAGCGGTTCGTTACCGTGACTGTCAAGGAGTGGCATGACTGACGTCACTACGTCCGCACCGAGGCCGTTCGCGGCCGTCGCAATGCTCCGCCCGACGCCGAAAGTTTTCGGATCCGTGATCACTAGTACTTCCTCTCCTGGCTCTACGCTCATACACTTCTTGACAATGGCCTGTGAGGCACTGGCCATCTCTAGGTCGACTAAATCCTGTGCCATCACTTCACAATGATCGCTCCGCTACTATATAATTTAGTAATTAATTCTGATATAATGATCTAGTGGTTCGAACGAATCGACTATTGTGTGTAGTAGCCGGTTCCGTCCATCAAGCGACGTTGCGTCCGATAGACGGTCACCGCATCGACGTGCTCCTTATTGACCTCGACCGTCGCGGACATCGTTCCTTTCGGGTGGCCGAGCGTCACCGTTTCGCCGTTTAGTTCGGCGACCTCGTGCGGGATGGTTCCTGGCAGGAGCGCCGCTGCCGCGGTGCACGAGACCCCAGTGACCGCGTAGACGGGATGGAGCTTTTGCATGCTCATGTATCTGGCGACGAGGTTTACCTCGTCCGCTGCAACGTCGCCCCCTTCCGGCGTCGTGTAATCGGTCGGCGATGCCACGAATACGAGCTTCGGATACCCCGGCGATTCTACGGACGCACGATTTGGGTCGTCGACGAGTTCGAGTTCCGCACAGACCGTTCCGCGAATTCGTTCGAGTCGTTCGAGAAGTTCCGGGTTACTGTCGATCTCCTCCCGACCTTCGGTCGCGGTCAGGCCGACATCGGCCGCACGCACAAAGGCAATCGGCGTCGTGACGTCCAGGATGGTCATTTCCAAGGATTCCCCCTCAATGTCCATCTCGATGGTCGGGCCGCCGAGCGGGTAGAGTTCGTCCGTGACGGAACCTGCTGGATCACGGAAGGTGGTGTCGATACGAGCACCAGTTCCAGGGACACCGTGAACCTTGAAATCACCCTTTGTTGCTGATTTTCCCTCATGGAGCGGGACGTGTTGGTCAACCACCGAATCTGTATTGATGTTGTAGAGGCGGAGTTCCGCCGTTTCAGCTCCATCTGGAACGTCAACCATGCCCTCGTCAACCGCAAACGAACCAATCGCACAAGTAAGGTTGCCACAGTTGCCGCCGTAATCAATGACCGCTTCGTCAACTGCAACCTGACCAAATGTGTACGTGACGTCCACGTCGTCGGGGATCGCTTTGACCTCGACATCCTTAGGGACTGGCTCTTGGTCGGGAGGACCAATGATCATGAGCTTGGACGTCGTTGAGGTCGCACCACCCAGGCCGTCAATTTGGCGGTCGTCGGGACTGCCGAACAGCGAGAGGATCGCCGCATCGGTGTCCTCTTCGGGAACCTCCAATCGGGGGATGAAGACGCCTTTGCTTGTTCCACCACGGACGATCGCACAGCGAAGAGTTTGCTGATCCATCATTCTCCTTTCAAGTACCCGTCTGCGTGTTCGGCCGCGAGCTTGCCGTAGACGGCGGCATTCTGGAGGCCGGTTCCGCCTGGATAGTTCTCGAAGAACAGTCCACCGGTCGTGTTCCCCGCGACGTACAGCCCTGGGATAGCACGTCCGACTGTGTCGATCGCGCGGCCGTCGGTATCGGTCTCAATGCCGCCGAAACCGAACGTGATACCGCCGGTCACGCTGTAGCCGTAGTACGGCGGTTCGTCGATCGGCAGTGCCCAGTTGGATTTCTCGAGGTTCAGACCCTCCGTGTCATTTCCATCAAGGCTATCAGGGTCGAACTCGTCTGGATCGCATGCTTCGTTAAACGTCTCGATGGTTTCGGCGCCCCGTTCGGGATTCTCACAGCCAAGTGTGTCAAGGAGTTTCTCGACGCTGTCCGCTTTCACTCGGTCGCCAGGGCCAGTGGCACGCATGAGATCTTTCAACGGCTCGTCTACCACAATGTAAGCGGTATGTCCCGGTTGCTCGAATATGATGCGGCCAAGTTTCGCGTAGGTGTGGGCCCGGGCGTCCTCGCCCTCGTCGAAGAACCGTTTGCCCTCGTTGTTGATCAGGACGCCATACTGATACCCATCTACGCGGTTTGCGCCGCCTTCGACGTCGGGCGACTCGCTGTCGATAAGGGCCATGTGTGCACCACCCCACTGGCCGACCGTGTTGCCGCCGGCATCAGCGACCATCTCGATGGCCTCTCCCGTGTTATACCGGCTTCCACGGACCTTCATCGCGTCGTAGTCGCTGCCGTAGTATTTGGTTCGCTTCTCCGGGTTGGATTCGTACCCGCCCGCGCCAACGATTATGGCGTCGGCAAAGTACTCGACTAGGCCATCGCCAGTTCGGGCGTGTACGCCAGCGACCTTGCCGTCGTCCTCGAAGACCAGCTCACAGGCCTCCGTTTCGTAGTAGAAGGTCGTGCCGTCTTCCTCCGCAGCATCGACGAGATCGGCGACGAGTTCCTCGCCGTCGAAGAACGTTCGAGCAACTGTGTATCCGACGTTCAAGGGTTCCATGTCCCACGAGACACCGCGTTCCGTGAGCCACTCGACGGTCTCGCCTGCGTTGTCCACGAGAGTGCGCGCGAGGGCTGGATTCGCACGACCATCCGTCTGCTTCATGATGTCGTCGTAAAACTCGTCTGCGGTGTAATCGTCTATCGTGAACTCGTAGCCATACTTCTCAAAATCCACGTCTGCCGAGGGGACGCGAAACGACTCGCTGAAGCGGGTGTGACCGCCCCGGTGTTCTTTCGGTGACTTCTCAAGAACCCCAACGTCGTAACCTAGCTGGGATGCACGGTTCGAGGCAGAGAGTCCGGCCATTCCGCAACCCACGACTATGACGTCGTGATCTCTAACTGTCTTCATCGTTCGTTTACTCTCGAGTGGCCTCGAATACATATCTGTTTCGCAGCCTGGATAGAATTGCTGGAACCTACAATACGGGATGGAAAAGAAGTTGCAGAACGGAGAATTATTGTGGTACTGAGAAACGAATATATACCCCGATGAACCTTGTCTAAAGGACATGAACTCCGTTCAGGAGATGAAAGGTGCGAGTATCGTCGTTGAAACGTGTGCTGCTATCGAACCCGGAGAGGACGTTCTCGTCGTCTCCGATTGGCAGGTCGCGAATGTTGCCGAGCGCGTCACCGCTGCTGCAAAGGAACGTGATGCGAACGTGTCGATGATCCTCATGGATCCACGCAAGTACGACGGAAACGAGCCCGAGGAAACTGTCGCCGCTGCAATGATGGAAGCCGACGTCATTATTACGCCCGTTCACCGTTCAATCACTCACTCTAGCGCCGTCGCACGTGCAAAGGAGCAGGGGGCTCGTGTCATTAGCATGGTGAAATTCACGAGCGAACAGCTGATCCGTGGAGGTCTCTATGCCGACTATCGAGGGATGCGACCGCACTGTGAGGAAATGGCACGGAAGTTCTCTCAGGCCAGCGAGGCCCGCATTACTTCCCCGCAGGGAACTGACGTGACCGTTGGTCTCGAAGACCGCGACGGCAATGCTCACCCTGGTATCGCTGACGAGCCAGGTGAATTTACCGCACTTGTGCATATCGAGTCGAACATCGCCCCGGTCGAGGGTACAACTGACGGAACAGTCATCTTCGATGGAGCAATCCCAAACCTCGACATTGGCGTGCTGGAGACGCCGGTCGAGATGGAGATCGAGGACGGTGCCGTCACGTCAGTTGAGGGTGGACGCGAGGCAGAGCGCATTGCGAACGTCTGGGCCGAGCATGACGACCCCGCGGTGTACAATATCGCGCAGCTTGCGGTCGGCATGAACCCCGAGTGCCCCGAATTTAACGGATGGTTCTCAAACGACCATGGACGGTACGGCAACGTTCACTTCGGTATCGGGACGTCGAGCAACCTTGGTGGGACAACACGCGCTCCCGTTCACTTCGATGCGATGATGGCTGAGCCAACGCTTGAACTGGACGGTGAGATCGTGCTCACGGACGGCGAGTTCACGTTCTTCTAGAGCGTCTTTCCTCCCTACTTTCGAATATCTATATGTCTATCCACTGTTAAACTACACTCTTTAATTGACAATCTGTATAATTGTTGCGCAAGATTAATAACGTTGGGCAATATCGGTTTCCCATGTATGCCAAATGGAAACAATGACCGCTCCGTGACTCGACGGTCGGTTCTGAAGTATTCAGGGGTAGCATCGACAATGGCGCTCAGCGGCCTAGCTGGCTGTTCCGGCCTCACCGGCATTGGTGGAAATAACTCTGGATCGGATGGTTCGTACCCTTCCGGTGATCTTACCTATATCGTACCGTTCTCTGAAGGTGGCGGGACAGACACATACGCTCGACAGGTTATTCCCGAAATGGCGAATGAACTCGGCGTCAACATCGCAATCGAAAACATTCCTGGTGCGGCATCCCTCCGAGGAACCGGCCAACTTTACCACTCTAAGCCCGATGGTCAGACGTTCGGTGGATTCAATCCACCCTCTACGCCAGTTTCGGCAATGGTCAATCCGCCCGACTATGACATGAAGAAACTCGTCGGCGTCGGTACTTATGCACGGACGCCGTTCGTCATCGTCGCCAACCCTAAATACGAGATCAAGGATTTCTCCGATCTCATCAGTCGATACCAGAACGGAGATCTCAAGAAATTCGGCGGGAAGGAAAGGGGTGGCGTCGATCACGTCCTGGCCCTCTTGATGAAAGGTAATTCCGATTACAACCTTGCCTGGAACCAGTATGTTGGATACGACGGCTCTGGGCCAGCCGTGCAGGCGGTCGTCTCTGATGAGATCCCGATCTCGATCAGTACGGATACCGCTGCTGAGGCCGCTGCTTCTGACGATCGCGTCGACACTATCGTGTGTCTCTCCAGCGAAGGAACCAGTGTCTTCCCTGAACTTGCGAAAGTTAGTGACCAAGGGTTCCCGAATATTGACTTCCTCGGTCAGCTCAGCCGCGGCATGTTCCTTCCTCCCGAGACTTCGGACGATGTCGTTCAGACGCTCACGGAGGCACTCAAGACAGCTCTCCAAACCGACCGCGTCCAGAAATGGTCCGAAAATACTGGTAACGTCGTCGAATATGGTTCGCCTGATGCTGCTGAGAAGGCGGTCAAGGATGCCTTCGAGCAAGTCCCCAAGAACGTGGATCTTGAAAAGGTTCGCAATGAAGCTTAGGCTAAGAGCGGTGGTCTGCAGAGGGGACTACATTTATAGCGGTTAGCGGAGAACACAACGATTAGGTATGAGGGACAATAACAATGAAGTCATATATTAAATATCGAGGTTTATCATGACTGTACAGGAGTTATATCAACATTTCATAGAAGATGTCATGGATGGAGAAAAGGTACTGGAAGCAACCATGGTGATCATCTCTGGCTATATGCTCTGGGGAACAACCACGTTTAGCATCGACAGCGCTGCCCAGTTTCCTAGGCTCGCTGCGTCCGTGGTCTTCACTGGATCAATTCTTCTCCTCGTCCGTAATTACCTGCCGGCATCAATCCGACGGATGTTGGTCAGCGACGGGGGAACGTTCGAGGCCAGTGAGGAACTCACCGAGCAACAGGAGTCCACAGAGCAGGATCTAGCCATGACCGAAGAGGGCGTCTCGTCGGTTAACCGACCTCTGCACGACTCAGTATTCACCGCGCTTTCGATTGTGGGGTATGCCCTGCTTGGCTACGCTATCGGACTCCTCTGGGCTAGTCCGTGGTTCGTTATCGTGTACGCCCGATGGTACCGCATCGATCTCCTCCGAACTGCCATATTGACGGTCGTTGCCTTCGCCATCGCGTACAGCTTCATGGTGGTTCTCAATGTATCCATGGCTACGGGTGCGATCCTGACGCTAGGGGGTGCTTCATGGCTGGTATAATCGGGCCGCTCATTGAAGCTGCAGACACGCTCTTGACGTGGCCGACCCCACTCTGGGTGGTTGTAGGACTCATCCTTGGGATGATTGCTGGTGCGCTTCCGGGTGTCGGCTCTTCGCTCGGGATGGCGATAGTCCTGCCGCTCACACTCCCCCTTGGGCCAATTAATGCCCTTGTCCTGCTTGTGAGCATGTATAGTGGGGCGATGTACGGCGGTAGTATCTCAGCGATCCTGGTAAACGTCCCGGGAACTGGAGCAGCGGCAGCGACGACGTTCGATGGATATCCAATGTCAAAACAGGGACGAGCCGTCGAGGCCCTGTCCATTTCTGCAACGTCTTCCGCGATCGGCGGCTTTCTCAGTGTCCTTACTCTGATCCTTCTTTCACCCGTCCTCATCGAAGTCGTGTTACTGTTCGGAACACCAGAGTACTTTCTCATGGCAGTCCTCGGGCTTTCAATGATCGGCGTCGTCGCCCACGGTTCGGTCGTCAAGGCGATCGTCGCCGGTGCATTCGGCATGATGCTAACTACAATCGGCATTGCACCAAACTCTCCCGAGCTCCGATACACGTTCGGTATGTTGTCGCTCTACGACGGTATCGACTTCATCGCGGCGTTAATCGGAATGTTCGCAATCGCAGAGATGATCAAGCTCTCCGCTCAAAGCGGCGGTATCGCTGAAAGAGGGATCAAACTCACCGGAAATGTCTTCAACGGCGTGCGTGCGGCAATCCGTCGTCCAATCACGATCATCAAATCTAGCTTTATCGGTATGTTCATCGGCGCTGTGCCTGGTTCGGGTGCGACCGTTGCGAATTTCATTTCGTACGGCGAGGCAATGCGGAGTTCCGATAATTCCGACGACTTCGGAAGCGGAAAACCCGATGGGGTGATCGCCTCTGAGGCATCAAACAACGGGACAATCGGCGGCTCGCTGATCCCAACTATCTCGTTCGGTATCCCAGGAAGTGGATCGACCGCAGTTCTCTTGGGTGGCCTATTGATGCACGGCCTCCGGCCTGGACCCCAGCTGTTCCAGACACAGCTCGCGACGACGTACACCTTCATGCTTGCTCTCTTAGTCGGAAATATATTCATCCTCCTCGTGGGCGTATTTCTCGTCACTCGACTCGGACTCCTCACGAAGATTGATACCCACTATATCGTCCCGACGATCGTTGTACTGTCGTTGGTTGGCGGGTATACGCTTCGAACGAACTGGATCGACGTTGCTACAGTAGTCGGTCTCGGTCTGTTCGGCTATCTCATGGTTAAATACGATTACTCCATCATCGCGTTCGTTCTCGGTGTCGTTCTCGGACCAATTGCAGAGGAGAACCTTCTCCGTTCGCTGCAACTCTCTGGCGGCTCTTACTCGATCTTCGTAACCAAACCACTCTCTCTGGTGATCGTCATCGCGATCCTCGTCATCCTTTTTGGCCCTGCGATCAAGCCACGGATCGAACGTTTGATCTCTTGAGATAGATTATGTTTTTGTCACTACCGGAATTATTCACGGTTCGCCAGGGGAGATACCATGAGTGATCTCGTCGAAAACGATACTAGTGGAAAGCAACGTGATACCCTCGTCATGTCTGGAGGAGTGGCTCTTAGCATTGTGCCGATTCTCTGGAGCGTTCTTGTACCGCCGCCACACGGATTTACTCCGGAGATGCAGAGCGTCCTCGCCGTCTTCGCATTCTCGCTTGTTCTCTGGCTCAGCAAGGCAGTCCCCTACGTCATCTCGGCCACAATCTCCGTCGTTCTCCTCTTTGCACTTGGCGGTGTAGACACGTTTCAAGACGCCACGATTGGGTTTGCATCTTCGCTCGTGTTTTTTCTCCTTCTGTTGTTACTCCTCGGACAGGCGATCTCAAAGGTCGACCTCGACGCGTGGTTTGCCTCGCGACTTCTCTCTGCAGGCGGACACTCTCACCGTCCGATTCGAGCGCTCTCCGGGTACATGCTCGCACTGTCATTCGTCATGCCTTCTGCAGTCGCTCGAACGGTCACATTTATTCCGGTTGTCCGCCAGATGACGGAAGCCTACGGATTAGGCCATGACAGCGACTTCGAGCGAACGTCGTTTCTCGTTCTCGGACACATAAACCCGATTGCATCGATGACCCTAATGACAGGCGGTGGAATGGCAATCATCACCTCGGAGCTCGTTCAAAGTGAGATCCAACCAATCACGTGGGTTGAATGGGCTACCCTGATGATCCCACCGGTCGTCGTTCTCTACGTGCTGTCCGCGTTCACCGCCGAACGGTTCTACGATGCACGATCCGAGGTTGAAGATGCGACTCCTGACGATACTAGCCCGTCTCAACTCACCGACGATTTGGAGGTCACTCCCGATTTCGAATTTAGTCACGATCAACTCATTGTCGGTTCGGTTATGGTCAGCGCTGTCGTGCTATGGATCATTGGATCATTCATCGGGATTCCTACGATCGTTCCCGCTGCCCTTGCCGTCGGAGTGCTCGCACTCCCGGATATCGGCATCATCACGGCGGACGACGTCTCGGAGGTAAGTTGGGGAATCTTGTTCGTGATTGGGACGATGTTCTCTATCCTCCACGCAATGGAGACGACTGGTACGCTCACGTACCTCGTGGACTTGATCACGAATATGATCCCATTTGGTTCCCTCGTCTACTGGCAGATCGTGGCAATCCTGCTTGCACTCGCAGTTCTGATTCGGGTGTTCTTTTCAACTGCCTCGGCGGCGATTATTGTCGTGCTCCCCATCATTATCCGGTTCGGTGAAACGCTCGGCATCAATCGGCTCTACCTCGCACTCTCTGTTCTCCTGATCGTCGGCTCGACCACCATCTTACCCTTCAACACGACGGCAGTTCTTCTCTCGTTCGATCGGGGTCCGCTTTCGAAAATTGACGTCATCGTATTTGGCCTCGTAACGATGGTTTACGCCGCGTTCGTCATCGTGTTCGCCTGGACGATCTACTGGCCGTTGCTTACCTGAATGGCCACTCTATCGGCCTACGGCTGACCATCCATCTATCAAGAGTCCAGCTCTCTCCCCATACAAACGAGCCACACGCTTATTATCTCCTGGTTCATCGTATCGAACAATGCCAATCATTGTAGCAGTCGATGGAGATCGATCAGAGGAGATACTCGTTACAGAAGGAGAGAAGCTGGCCAAGGCCTTTGACCTAGAACTTCAAGTTGTTCACGTAATGAACCGTGACTCGTTCCGTGACCTCGAAGAACAGTCCGTCGAAGATACTGGAAAAACCATTAGTCTTGATGATATTCGTTCGATGGCACGGGAGATCGCCTCCGCTGCGATCTCCGATGCAGGGGTAGACGCCACCGCCGTCGGGCTGGTCGGTGACCCTGCGAACGAGGTCGTGAAATATGCGAAAAACCACGCCACCCCGTATCTCGTGATTGGTGGAAAGAAGCGTTCGGCCGTTGGGAAAGCACTCTTCGGAAGCACCACCCAGTCGATCCTCCTCAACTCCGATATCCCGGTGGTCACCGTGATGGGCAAGTAACCGGCAGAAATCTATGTCCGAAAGTATACGACTTTCTCAACAGCTTTGGATTACGATTCATCTATGAGCAACGATGAGACGGATCTTCCTCGGTCGAGGAGGAATTCCCCACCTCCGAATATATCGGCGTAGGTTATTTTCAGAACGCGTGACGATGCCACCCGCCGTCGACGGGAATGACCGCACCGGTGAGATATCCTGCAGCCGGCGAAGATACGAATGAGACCGTCCGAGCGAACTCCTTCGGTTGGCCGAGTTCGTTTAGCGCCAGTTCGTCCGTACGAAGTTCTAGCGCCTCATCTTTGGTGATCCCCTCCCGTTCAGCAAGCGATGCGAGTTTTTGCTCGATCCGGTCGGACATTACGCCGCGGGGTGCGACGCAGTTGACGCGAATTCCGTCCTCGCCGTACTCGTCGGAAAGAACTTTTGAGAGGCCATATATTCCCGGACGGAAGACATTGCCGATGACGCCACCAGCCGAGGGTTCGAGCGTCGATGCTGCCACCAAGTTCGTGATAGCGCCGCCATCACTTAGTGCGGGGAGAGCCTCCTCACAGACGAGAACGGTGCTCCGTAGGATAGTCTGATAGCCTTCGTCGAAGTCTTCGATGGAGAGGGTGGGGAATCGGCTCGTCTGTGGACCACCATGATTCGTTACGAGAACGTCAAGTCCACCAAGCCGACTGATGGCCTCGCGTGTCGCATCCCGCACCATGTCTTCGTCGCCAAGATCGCAGATAACGTGATCAATGGCGTCTTCCGCACACGCTGTCTCTCGCTGAATTTCCTCAACCGCACCCCTGAGTTGGTCAGCGTCCCGCGCCGTGATGATAACCGACGCACCCTCTCGAACGAGCTCCGTTGCGACTGCTTTACCGAGTCCACGGCTCGCCGCAAGTACGAAAGCTCGTTTTCCCGTGAGTCCTAAGTCCATATACTTCGCAGGTAGTCACCAGACAAAAACTTATGTGTCGAAAAAACTTCGTATGCAAAAGGCAGCGTACGGATCGGTTATGACAGAGCTGATCCTGAGAGGTCGTCCAATCATAATATCACGAAGTAGTGGTGAATCTGGCCGCGTCCTCATGAAGTGAGGACGTCGAGTAGTTCAGTGACATCGTCGAGATTCTCAAGTCGTTCAAACAGGCTTATAGACTCACTAGCCCTCTCCTTGGGGAGGACGTGGGCGACACAACGTCCGTACTTATGTTCAAGTTCCTTGTCTGTCATTGGGTTGTCAGCGGATCCCTTTGGCGCGGGGATCCTTACAGACTCCTCGGTTCCATCGGTTAGTCTCACAATCACCTCGGCACCCCAGTCATCGTTTGCGAATTCCTCGGGTCGCTCCTGGATCGTGACACGATCTAGTGGGACGTTCTGTCGGTCGCCTTCGACGGCTTCTAACGTGAAGTGGTCGAACCAGACATCACCGTTACGGAGAGCCGAGGTGACACAATACTGGACGCTGAACTTGGCGTCGAGCGGCGTCCGGGGATACGGGCGGTTGGTGTGACCTAGCCGTCTCGGGTGTTCTTCGATTTCGATTGATTTGACGCATTCGAGGTCGAGATTACCATCAAGGTTTTCACGGATCGCAAGGGCAGCATCGATTGCTCCATGGGTACTTCCACAGCAGGGATAGGGCTTGAATCCAACTTTGGGCGAGAGGATTTTCCATGGATTGCCGAGTTTCTCAATATGGTCGGCGAAGTCGTAGCCGGGGGTTCCTTGAAAAAGATCACAAAAGCCACCAAAGTCAGTCTCAAGCGCGTCAGGATTTGATGTGAATCCCTCTTCGGCGAGTTGCGCGGCCTCAATGGCCGATCGGGCTGCTCGGCCAACGTGGTAGGATTTTGTCATCGTCCCGAAATTTGCCTTGATTCCGCCCGCCTGAGATGCTGCAATCCCAACCGCGTATCGGAGTGTGTCGTCATCCTGATCACACAGGGCTCCGACAGCGGTCGCAGCACCGACGGTGCCGAGGATCGCAGTCGGGTGCCAGCCCCGTTCGTAGTGACCCGGATTGAGCACGTTCGCCAAGGTGATCTCGACTTCTGTCCCGAGAATGAAAGCCCGGAGAAACTCTTTCCCAGACGCGTTTTGTTGCTCCGAGATAGGGAGCAAAGCACTCAGTACCGGCGAGGACGGGTGGCCGCCCATATCCGGATGTACGTCGTCGAAGTCAAGTGCATGTGCAAGAATTCCGTTCAGGAGCCCGGCATCGCCTAGAGATGCGCGGATCGGTGTCCCGGGCACACGAGCAGTGCTGAGCCCATGGTTGAGATCTTGGCGTTTCGCTGCGCGTATCCGTTCGAATGGTTGTGTCTTGGTTGCTGCGATTGAGACGCCCAGCGTGTCTCGGATCATTAATTTCGCATGCTCAGTCACACTCTCTGGAATATCGTTGTATTCAACTCCGGTGACGAACTCACAGAGCTGTTCGGTTGGATCTACCGTCCGCTGGACGGGTGAACTCATGTTTTGAATAATGAGAAGTTGCGTGATAAAGGTCACTGTCCGACTAATAGTCTACGAGGGAGTCCTCCTTCACATATTGATCGTTACTGCATTCCTATAAAGTATTATAGTAGTATAATTTTTGATACAAATCGAAGACCGACTTCGATTCCCTAAGCAGGGATACCAGTCGGAAGTAACACTCCGTTCACCCAGAGTTGACTGGATGCTCTCTCATTCGTACTTCTGGGTTGTTATCAGCGTGCATTTAGACTGTGAGCGGCAATGCGAAGAGCCCGAAGACAATCGGAACACATCAACGTTTGCCGTTCATGATTACAGACGCTCGAGACGTCGCCCGCAATACACCTCGTGCGGAAGCGATCGATACGAGCCACTAATTAATCGTTTCTTCGGCAGCCCTCTGAAACAGTATCAATAATGTCATTTTCTAATAAAGGTCAATTATATTATAGTCCATGATTTGAGGTCTACAGTATCATCTTTGAGATTGAACCCACGACAACAGGTTTCTCACGGCGTTACACAAAAGACGATTGACGCACCGTCGACAGCGAATTTATCAGAATACTTGTAGAAAAATGTACAAGCGGAAACTGCGTTTTTTGCCGTTTCGAAGCCTCTATAGTGATTAAATAGTATCGAGATTAATGATGGCGTCAAACTAGTACTGTTCATCGTTGAGCTAGATGCGGTCACATCAACCGCACTGAGGTCTGAGCTGTAGGTTAGCCTTCCGAACCGGAAACGCGCGGTGATTCTAGTTTAGAAATAAAATGCAAAAATAATATACAGTATTCGAAATTGGCGATTTTGGAAGTCGTAGTCGAACACGCAGCGTTCCCGATTGCACTACTGTATCTTCTTGCTTCAGAACTCTCTGTCGGCTGATTGATGGAGTGAGGAGAACGATCTCGGTGCGCTGCGCACCGCACGCACGTCGTCTTTTTCCGTACGGTTGTCTACCGACATGGGGTGAGAGCCGGTTTTCGCATCGGTCGCTCAGAAGTAAGCGTCAAGCTTCTCGGCCCACGCCTCGTTGGCGTTGTGCATCCGACCGACGATGTGAGGTGTGAACCACATTGTATCAGTAGAGCAACGAACTATTGAGCAAGAGCGGTTCCTCGTCCCAGACGGTAGCGACCAGCGTAATCTCGCCGCCGAGGATGCGCTCGTAGACAACCTCTTAGGTCAATTGTACCGGTGCGCGTAATCAGGACGACGCAGCCTCCGGTAACGCACACCGTGATTAGCCACCTGGTGGTTCACAAGTCAGATAATTTGAATAATTCGCGTAACGGCGATTCGTCGCCGGAGTCAGATCCAAGTCGGAACTGTGAGTGGATTCACTTATAATATCGTAAATCACTTTCTATGCTGAGTCCGTAGTTATACTAGTGGCTGATGACCGTGGCGGACAATGGCTCGATATTAGGTACGTGCCCGTTCTGCCGGGCAGCGGTTCCAGAAAGTAGCCTTCACCTTGAATACAAGGTGCAGACAGAGCGTACGGTGTATGCAGAGTGTCCTGGTTGTCGTGAAATCATCCGCCCAGAATAATCGTCCTCGCGAAAAGTTGCCGATCAATGCTCTAATGGTCTGAATCTCCTACGAGGGCTTTAAATCGTAAGCAGAAGTACCCACCCCGAAACCTCCGAATCGATCTATGCGCAGTTCATGATCGGATCTCTCGCGGACTAGTTGTCTTTCCAAGCGTGTAGTAGGTAATTGAGATTGTCTTTATTCTCAACGAGGTAGATGTGCAAGAGCCAGACGATAGATAGAGGGTGTTGCTACACACTGCAAATCGGTGGTCTTTTCGGCACCAAAACCAAGAAGAAATTACGTACTGTATTTGAATTCTTTTGAGGATGGAATCTGCGTTTGTGACGGAATCACTTTGATGGGCGCTTTCGTTCTGTCCCGGTGTGACCACCACTGGCGACTTTCAACGGCTAGTTGTCGGCAATGACGGCGACGACCGCGTCATAGAGGCAGTCGATGACGTCGACAGTTCGTCGACCACCTCATGGGTGTCGTGCAGTCATGCAGAGCATCAAAAGCTAGCTGAGCCTATAGTGACCTTTGGATAGTATCATTTCTTGGATTTAGCCTTCTAGCCGAGGAGTTATGTTAAACACTGACTTCTTTATCGTATGGTCAACGACTACTCGTTCCTTGATAACCTCGAACTGGATGGCGAGATTTCTCAGGCCCAATCCGACCGGAGAAATCACGCTGGCGATTTCGGTACTCGTGATGAGGACGAAGTTGAGCCGAACGTCGTCGTTTTTGCTAAATCAACTACGGATGTTTCTACGATCGTCAGTGCGGCTAATGATCATGACATCCCGGTCACACCGTATGCTGCCGGAACGGGACTAGAGGGTAACGCTACGCCAATTGAAGGCGGAATTAGTCTTGACACCACTCGAATGGATTCTGTTCGCGAAATTCGACCTGATGACCTCCAGATCGATGTGGAGGCAGGCGCTATTGGTGACGAGGTCAACGAGGCTCTTGAGCGATATGGGTTGTTCTTTCCACCGTTGCCGTCTTCGGGAGCGATTTCGACGATTGGTGGGATGATCGCTACCGACGCGTCCGGGCAACGAACGGTCAAGTATGGTGAAGTCGCAGACTGGGTGCTCGCATTAGAGGTGGTATTGCCGGATGGATCTGTCATTGAGGCTGGGAGTAAAGCGGTCAAGACCTCTAGCGGATACAATTTAAAGGAGTTGCTTGTCGGAAGTGAAGGAACGCTAGGCATCATCACGTGCGCGACGCTCAAACTCGCTGGCCGTCCCGAGCAAGTGAAGGGTGGGCGCGCTGTTTTCCCGACTTTGAATGACGCTACTGAAGCGATCTCCGATGCGGTTACATCGGGAGTGGACGTGGCAAAGATTGAACTCATTGATGACCGGACAGCTCTGTTGGCCAACGATTACGCCGATACTGATCTGCCAGAACAACCAATGGTGTTCGTCGAATTCCATGCCAATCACGGTATTGACGAGGAGATCGATTTCTGTCGAACTATCTTTGAAACACATGAGCTTGAACGGATGGAGATCGCTGCTGGAGAAAAGATGGAGCAGCTCTGGCAAGTCCGGAAAGACATTACTTATGCTGCCGAAGAGTACGATCCTGATCTCGATATTGGGCCGCCGGGGGACGTGACCGTCCCCATTAGCCAGTATCCGGAAATGATCGCTGAAGTCCGTGCCATTGCCGAAGAATACGACTTCTTTGTACCTTGTTTTGGCCACGCCGGCGACGGCAATCTTCATTATTTCGTGCTGGCTGACTATGACGATCCCGAGGAGGCCGCCCATGCTCAGGAGGCATACGCTACACTTGTAGAGCGTGCTATCAAGCTCAATGGGACTGCAACCGGCGAGCACGGCATTGGCGTCGGTAAACGCAAATTCATGGAACGAGAGCATGGTGAGGCTGCAGTTGATGCGATGCGAGCGATCAAACAAGCGCTTGACCCGAAAGAGACTCTCAATCCAGGGAAGATTTTCCCGCCGAAAGATGATAGTGAGGATGAAGATAGTCGCGATGAATCGGAATCCTTGGAGATAGACACAGATAGTGGATAGCTGAGAGCTCAGTGAAACTGTTAGTCGGTCATCGTCGGCTCAGTGTTTGATTGGGATTTTTGTTTCCTATCTGTTTGGTGAGCGAAATAAGTGGCGAGGGTGGGCCCAACGATAAGCATCCAGACGCTGAATAGCGCGGGGAGAAGGGCTGCGAGAGGACTGAAGAAGGTGATGGCAAGTGCAGTAGCTAGCCCGGAGTTCTGCAGTCCAACCTCGAATGTACAGGCACGAATGCGATCTTCTGGCATTTTAGCGGTATAGCCGATCGTATACCCGGATGCGAGACCAATTGTATTGTGGATGATCATCGCAGCAAGTGCAACAGCACTGACAGTCAGAATGTTATCAGCGTTGAGCCCGACCACAGCAGCAACGATAGCGACGATAGCGATAACGCTAATCGATGGAAAGGCAGCTAAACTAGCCTTTGCAGTGGTTGGTGCCTTTCGTTCCAATAATTGGCGGATTGTGAGCCCAGCTACGACGGGAAGCAAAACGATGAAGAGGATCTCTTGAAACATCTCCACGAATGTGACCTGAATTTGTGTTCCCACCAGGAAGAATACCCAAGCTGGCATGACGATTGGCGCAACAATGGTGGTGAGTGATGTAATTGCTATTGAAAGAGCAACGTCGCCCTTTCCTAAATACGTCATCACATTTGAGGATGTACCACCTGGTGCAGCCCCAAGCAGGATGATACCAATCCCAATCTCGGTCGGGAGGTTGAAGGCTTGTACTAAGAGATAAGCTGTTATTGGCATGATTGTCCACTGGGCGAGTGATCCAATCAGAACGTCTCTTGGCCGTTCGATAATCCGTTTGAGATCCGGCGGAGTAAGCGTAAGGCCCATGCCTAGCATGACAACTCCCAATAGTGGGGAAATATACTCTCCAATCCACGTGAAGACGTCAGGCTGAGAGAGAGCGAATGACGAAGCGGCAATCACCCAAACAACAAAATACTTGTTAATAAAGTCGGATACTCTCTCCACCTTGTCTAACTTTGCCATGCTTGTCTTAATACTGTCAATGGTATAATCATCCACTGATACAGGCAAACAAATCTTCCTATGGCCAGTACGCGTCGATTCAGAAGTGAACCCTTGCCGAGGAAGAAGACCTCAACCAACCAGTGGCTGATGATACCATCGAACGCCTCCTGTTGTTCGGCTACCTCTACGATGTCGACGACGAAATCGAGGTCAAACCGCGTGATGCTGGGTTCATGAACCTGGGCGCCAGAGTGGGGGTGCCAACAGGAGTACGACACTGGGATTTCAATGAACGCACGAGCAACCGGCAATGAGCAACACTACCAGATTATTCTCCAGGAGCGAGGGTAGCTAACCCTGAGTCATTCTACTGCAACTCTGGACTGTTCGTTACTGACCAGCATAACAGACGCTAGTTATGTTAAAGTCCATGGGGCTGTCATTCCTGTACCAGCAGGTGATGGCCATATGCGGCGATGATTGAAAGGATTGTCTAGCGTGCTGCGACGGGTTGTAAAGTGGGCTGGTTTAGACCAGTGAATTGTCTTCCGTGAATTAGCAGAGGGACTGTCATTGGTAGTGGGTCACTGGAACTATCTGGATGGGTGCTGGTGACTGTTTACGATGTTGGAATTCACTCGAATGACGGATGTTTCACGCCGGGTAGATACTGTTTCTGCCGGCCGACTGCACCATTGGGTGTGATAGCTTGTGAGCGGTGATGAGTTGTTGGGTGGCCAGTGGTTCCGGCTAGGGTGGTCATCGGAAGGGTAGACGTGGTCGGTCAATTAAATTGTGCAAAGGATACCTACCAGATTTGTTCGGTCTATTTAAATAAGAACAGCCGTTCTATTGGTCACGGATTCCAAATAAATCAGGTGGTTATACGATGACGTATCACTCAAATTCACAGGATCAGAAAGTAGATGAAAGTGAAAAAGGCGGCCAGACACAAGGCCCGAGATATGCGACCGTTCTATTGGAACTGGATGAGGAGCACGAGTCCTCAGACGATGATATAGCACCGGGAAGATCCGCAGTCACGCGGAGACAGCTACATCACTTTAATCTAGTTGATGACGAGACTGTCGTTCTACTCTACCATTTCCAAGGAGATCTCGACCAGATTGAGACAGTACTTGATGCTGCACCAGACGTATTGAACTACGGTCTCGTCGACCAGGGAGAGGGTGGAGGGTTCGCGTATATCCATTGTGAACTCGATGATCCTGTTAGATCGATCGTTTCGACGCTGCATCTATTTGAGGTTGTTCTCGATATGCCGTTGGAGTTTACAACCGATGGCTCGGTCAAGGCAACACTGATCGGTGAGGAGCCAGCGCTCGGAGAGGCACTTGAAGCGATCTCCGGGATTGTTAATATCCATCTCGAGAAGACAGGAACGTACCGACCTGGAGCTCGGGATCTTGGAGCGACACTCACGGATCGACAGTATCAGATACTGACAGTTGCCGTCCGAGAAGGCTATTACGAGGTACCAAGAGGGTCGACACTCGAAGACGTCGCAGCAGAGATAGATCTCAGTCGAGCAACTGTCGGGGAACACCTCCAGAAGATCGAGGCAAAAGTGCTCTCGCGGATTGTTCAGTAAATTCCACAAGGATATTCGATCGTCGCAACTCATACTCTGGCGCTAATGAAATAAATGGTTTCCAAGTGTCGCAGGCGTTAGAGAAGGTAAGTAGGTGCCGAATATCTCCGGCAGCGATCCTATTTAATCGGACCACAATCGGACAGACATGCAGTTCACTCCAGTCAAGACGATCCTTGCACTCATCCTCGTCTACGGGACGTACGTCGGGGTCTACCTTGCGAGTCCAGCACCGTTATACGCGACAACGATCAGTTCCCTTCTATTCCTTATTTTCGGGGCCGTAGTGTGGTGTATCGGGGCCCAGTTCGGTGCTCATAGAATAAACCATCAGAAGTCAAGCCAGGGAGTCCGAGCAAACCAATCGCAGACAAAAGCAGGCTCATCTGAATGAATCCGGTGAGCATGCTCTTGCATCGCATGTTCGGAGAACCACGCGGAATAGCTGGACGCCTCGGCGGACGGTTAATGACAGGAAAGGATAAGCGCGCGATGGCCGAGTGGGTTCTCTCGGAATTGGCTGTTGAGCCGACTGACCGGATCTTGGAAGTCGGCTTCGGTCCGGGTCTTGGCATAGAGGTTGCGTCAGCTGCAACGTCGGACGGATTTGTCGCTGGTATTGATTACTCACACGAGATGGTTGAAATGGCACGAAAACGGAATGCAGCTGCCGTTGAGACAGGTCACGTTGATCTGCGATATGGTTCAGCTGACGAGATTCCCTCCGAGGATGCAGTGTTCGATACGATTTTCTCTATTAACTCGATGCAAGTGTGGCCCGATGCTGCCGCCGGTCTCAAAGAGATGCGACGTGTGTTGAAACCTGGTGGCCGAATTGCCGTTGCATTTACACCGATTGCGGGTCAATCTCAAGATGAACTGCGACCGCTCCTTACAAGAGTAGGGTTTGATGACATTCGAGTTGAGAAACAAGAGATAGGTATCTGTGCTATCGCGGAGAAGCATATGGATTCATAGTGAGTGGTCTATCCCTCGTGCTCCAATGGGAATTTGTCAAAACGAAGAGTCCGGTAGCGAGTGCGTTTCGCTCAATCACTTCCGTCAGCATCCGTTGACGAGAAAAAGAAATAGAGGTTAGTTCGGCAGTTCCTTTCGTCCTGTTTGCACGCACGGCCAGCATGGGAAGCCGTTGAGGCCGTTGCAGTCGCAGACTACTGGTTCGGCATTGTCTTCGTCCTTCGAAGGGAACGTTGACCGTGCCGTCGTCAGTCATGTTTTGACAACAACTATGTGTTTGCAGAAGATGTTGCGGTGAATTGTGATGGGACAGATAATATGCGCCAGAAAATAACTCCGAGTCCTCACGGCGGGGATTGGAGTAACGGCTGTGGCACAACCATCGACACGCTTATTCGACCACAAGAACGGATGTTTGAACGAGAGAACAGGTCGTATCGTAACCTGGCAAATATCCTACCTGCGATACGGGAAGCCCGGCGATTACGCCGGGAAGAATGTCATACATCGCTCTCAAACGGATGTAGTTTGCTTACGACGGACTCGGTGTCTGGATGTGAGAGAGGTACGCTGTGAGATCCGTCGTCGAGACCATCCCAATGACTCCCTCTGTTTCGTCCACGACCGGCATATGGTGGAAGCCATGCTTTATCATGGCGTCTGAGATATCGCGAACCGAATCCTGCGCCGTCGCTGTAATCACGTCCGTGGTCATGTAGGTCTCGACGGGTGTCTCGTCCTTCGGTTGCCGTTCGGCGACAACTTTGACGAAATCGGTAGTAGTCAGTATCCCCTCAAGCTGGTTGTCGCTCCCGATGACGACGACCGAGCCGATATCGTTTTCGAGCATTTTCTGTGCCGCCTCTTCGACGAGCGTATCCGACGAAACGGTATGAAGGGCGGTAGACATGAGCTGGCCAACAAAAACATCTTCCATACATAATGTCACCTTGGAGTACCCATAAGCGTTGTCACCGTTTGGAGCTGAGTTAGTCGGGTTCTGTGCGGCATGACCGTTTGGGACACGGCGAAACGTCCGCCACTGGCAAATGAACTCTTTTTTGTAGATACGGAGTTCGAAGCGATCAGAGACGCGAATGCCGTACTCACCGTATCAAAGCGGGGCTTTTCTGAGTGAGGGTTGAGATGTCTTGAAGATCTGCCTGCGAAAATTACAACCGCTACGGACACGATTCACGGTGCCTTTCTGCCGTCTGCTGTGCGCTCTTCGAACAGTTTGAGTTGCTCTGCGTCTGTAAACGCATACTGACCGACAAGCATGACGCTCGTCATACTCGTGAGGCCGCCAGCGGCGAACAGCATCGCCATGATCACGAATTGGTATTCAGCGGCGTAAATCGGGTTCGCGCCCGCAAGGATCATCCCAGACATCATTCCCGGGATGTACACGACACCGAGGCTTTTCAGCGAATCCACCATCGGAATGAGTGACGCGCGAACGCTCGTCGTTACGTAGTCCGAAATCACCTTTCGGGGTGGTACCCCTAGCGCGAGGACGGCTTCGATTTCTGCTCGGTTCGACTCCACCTCTCCCTTGAATCGATCGAGAGCAAGCGAATTCGTTTTCATCGCATTCGCGATGATCATTCCCCCGACCGGAATGAGGTTCTGTACTGTTGCCTCGATCGCCCCTGCTGCTATCATCGTCACGATGACGATGCCCGCACCGAATGCAATTCCGACGAGTGAGACCCGGAAGACCGCTGGCACACCTGCTCCTCGATCCTTCGAAATCCAGGCCGCAATCCCGATCATGGCAGTGAGGACAAGTCCACTCCACGCGAGACGCACCGAAAAGAGAACGCCGATAACGGCACCCATCGCGATCACTTGTACGAATCCACGGACGAATGCTCGCCCCAATTCCGTTTCGAGATCGAGATGCCGGACGTAGGATAGCCCGAGGACGACCACTGCTAACAGAGACGCAACAGCAACCTGCGCGAGTCCCTTTACGACAGTGGGATCTCGAAATTGGTCGAGCAACATTACGAGAT
Source organism: Haladaptatus pallidirubidus (assembly GCF_020700235.1). Classification (GTDB taxonomy): domain Archaea; phylum Halobacteriota; class Halobacteria; order Halobacteriales; family Haladaptataceae; genus Haladaptatus; species Haladaptatus pallidirubidus. The sequence goes on from NZ_CP085305.1 coordinate 186,845, forward strand.
TACCTCCGAGACAGACCCGATAGATATGAGTTGGCCCGCTTCGAGTTGTGCGACGCGATCAGCGAGACGACGCGCTTGCGTCGTGTCGTGAGTCACGAGAATGGCTGTCAACCCCGACTCATGGATGGACTTCGTGAGTAGGGTTTCAACTCGTGACTCCGAGGTTGTATCGAGACTTGACGTTGGCTCGTCAAGGAGGAGAATTTCCGGGTCAGTAATCAGCGTCCGTGCGATAGCGACTCGTTGTGTTTCCCCGCCGGACAGCTCCGCCACGTCTCGACGTCCGTACTCCGCAAGATCCATCCGGGCAAGTAACTCCTCAACACGGTCCTCGGACACTGGTTCCTCTCGAAGTCGAGGGCCGATCGTGACGTTGTCGAAGACAGTGCCGTCACGGAGCGCAGGCGTTTGAGGAACATACCCGACACGGTGTCGCAGTTCCCGTGGCGGCAGCTCTCGATAGTCTCTTCCATCCAGATAGACAGTGCCCTCATTCGGTTCATCGAGGCGGTTGAGCAGTCGGAGAAGCGTCGATTTCCCCGCCCCAGACGGCCCCAAAATTGCGAGAACCTCGCGTTCGTGAACGCGAAAAGAGACGGAATCGACGATTCGATGCCCGTCTATGACTCGTGAGAGGGATTGTGCCTCGAATTTTATGCTCATCTGGTTCATACTAATGTTCGATCGGTATTTGATTCCTGTCTCGGTGGTTCGGTGAGACTGACTCTGCTCGTCAATTACTTAAGAACGGCGTCGGGATCGAACGATACGTCCTTCCTGATTATTTTGAGTATTGAATGGTGGCACTGATTTCTTATACCTTCTCTGCATTCGGAAGCAGCGCTTTCGATCCAATTTATCAGTTTGTTCAGTTGTTGCGGTTATAGAAGGGGTGTATTTAGCACGCGTCCCCTCTCATTCGTTGTGATTATTTGGTTACTCGTCTCACACATACACTCGGCGTGATGCGTGGCCGAGAGGTTGAGAGAACGCACCACCCCGTCATATCGAGCGGGTTAAACGCTTTGCACACCATTGAGGAAGATGGGAGTTCGGAGAGGTTGATCGTGTTCCGGATACGAGACATTTCGATAAGTTCGTCAGGAAGCATCCGATAAGTTTCCGCACTTTGAGACAGAAAAAGACGATGTGTTGGTGGAGCGTGTAGGTCGTTCCATGAACTTCCGGGAGTATCGAATCACGGCTCGCCATGCCAAGTGGAAAGCTTGCTCAACGAATTGGTTCAATCACGATTTCGGGATGGCCTACATTCGGTCAAACTACTGGCCAATCCTACAAATATCCGAGAATTTCGATAGAGTCGTTAATTCTTATATTTTTTGTTCTGTTGCTCACCGCCAGATATCCAACTGAAATGCATCCCCGGCGTCAGCAATAATCCACGCATCGTCTTTCGTGATATCTGCGATTATCGCAATATCGGTACGCTTTTTATCGTGATCCGCGTCAATTACGAAGACGATATTGGATGTGTCTTTGCTCTTATCCCACTCGTCATATGATGTATCTATCATTGAAATGTCGAACTGTTTTATTAATTTATTATCTCGCCGACAACCATATTTTCTTGTCTTCACTGATGCAGCTACTAAAGGCGAACTCAGACAAGTCCTCAATTCCCACCGAATGTTGCTCCGAAATATAAATAAATTTATTTATAATATATTATAATTTTCGAGCGTGAGGAGATTGTGACGAGATGGGGACGTCAGTAGTTATCACCGCGTGTAGTTGAGAACAGACTATGCCCCCTCTGTGATTTCGAGAAATATCTGCGAGATCGAATCTCAGCGGCTATGTCGGTCGAGCAGGCGTTCCCGAACGACAAGTAAACTCGGCAACACCGTGACACAGCTTACGAATGCGAAGACGATGCTCAACCCGGTTACGATACCGAACCGCTGGAGCGGGGGGGAAAGCGCGAGTGCGAGGACACCGAAGCCCGCTGCTGTCGTCGCCGCACTCCCCAATAAAGCACCACCAGTCCCCGTGACGGCAGTCACAAGCGACGCCTCAAGCGACTCCTGGTCGGCATACTCGTCAACGAATCGTTCACCGAGGTGGATGCTGTAATCGACCCCGAGCCCGATGGCGAGACTAGTGATAACGACGGTCTCGCTATTGAACGAGATGTCGAGTATTGCCATTGTACCGAGTAACCACGCGAGTGCAAGGAGCACGGGGACGAGCAGCACGACTGCGAGCCCCGGTGCGCGGTACCGCCACCAGTACAGTCCGAGCAGGAACACCAGGATAACTCCTAGCGTTACAGCGAATCCCTGAACGAGCGTCTCAAATAGGGCGCTCTGGACGACGGCGGTGATGATTGGTTCCCCCGTTGCGACGGCGGTAACCGGTGCAGTTGCTTCAATATCGGTCGCGACCTGTTGCACGTCACCGGCAATCGACTGGGCAGATGCATCACGTTGCACACCGATAATTAACCTGGCAGACACGTACGACCCGTTATGGGAACGATACAGCACGGACGACACCCGCTCTGGTGCGGCGTCGTACGCGAGGTCGTACACTCCGGCGACGTCCTCGTCAGGAAGTCCGTCACCATCTGAGTCCCGTGCGTCGATCGCGTCGGCGACGGTCTGGTTCTCGGCGGCAACGGAGCGAAGGACGGTCGCCGGTCCTTCGACGGCGGCGGTGCCGTCAGCCTGCATGGTGATCGTCCCGGAGCGGGCTGTGCTCAGCGACCGATCGCTTGTTGCGTCGAGCAGAGATGGGTCAGTCACATCCCCGCGTATCAGTATCTGTGCCTCTGACCCCTGCCCGCGCTGCCGGAAGTTGTCGCTCAGGTACTTGAAATTCTCGCGTATGTCGTACTCGGCTGGGGCAAAGGGTTCCGGGAGCGACTCTGTTAACGCGGGAGCGTCTTCTGGAAGGAAGTCCGCCTGATTGAACTCCGTATCCAACCCAGTCGCACCATAGGCACCTGCGGATGCCACCAATAGTCCCACTACGAAGATAGCGATTGGGGCTCGGTACGAAATGGTTGCGGTGTGCGAAAGAACGTTGCTTATCGATCCTGATCCGACTCCGAAGGCGGACTTGCGCCGATCCCAACCAATGCGGGCGAGAAGTCGCTCGACTTCGAGTTTTGTGGCCGGAAACAGCGTGGCGAAGACGACGAACATCGCGATGATGCCAGCGGCGCTCAGGAGAGCAAAGTCTTGAATCGAGCCAAGCGGACTGACATAGTTTGAGAAGAACCCGATTCCGGTTGTGAACGCAGCAGCCGCTAGCGCGACGACAACTCCCCCTATCGCCAATCGCATGGCAGCAGTCGGATTTTGCGAGCCACCAGACTTGGTAGCGCTTTCAAGATCACCCGTTCGGGCCTCGCGGTAGCGCATGACGACGTGGAGCGAGTAGTCGATACTCAGTCCGATAAGTAGGAACGGGACGGCGATGAGAATCGAACTGGATGGAATGCCAAGCCAGCCCTGGATTCCTTGAAGCCAGACCATTACCACGCCGATTCCGAATATGCTGATGAGCACGTCGACCACGTCGCGGTAAGCGATACTGAGGACGACGAGCAGGAGGACGAGCGCGACCGGGGTGATAATGAGGAAGCTATCGCCGATAGCCTGCGAGGACGCTTCATCAACAATGCCCTGCCCGAAGACGAACGCGTCGTCGAAGCGCTCGTCGACGAGCGCTTCGATAGTAACCTGCGCGTCGTATGTTTCCTGTGGCGTTTCACTAGAGCCACCAGTTTCTGGGGAGTGGAAGACGAGTGTCAGTCTCGCATCTGCGTTCGTCTTTCCAAGTTGGTAGTCAGACGGTAAGAATGCAGTCGGGTCACGACCGGGCGTAGTTGCATTCGGATCGAGGGCTCGCGCGAGGAGTGTGTCGACTTCCCCGGATGAGTGCGATTCGAGTGCTGCGATTTGTTGGTCAAGGGTCGGTGATTGCTCGGTCCGACTCATCGGAGCAGAGTCGTGTGTGGTGTTTGCGGCCGCCTGATCTTGGAAGTAGGCCGCGGTCGCAACGATGTTTTCGAGCCCGACCATCTCGGACTCGTCTTTGAGTGTCGATTCGATAGACTCATTCTCACGAATCGCCTGCTGGAGGCGGAGACTCCGCAGCAACGACTCCTTAGTGAGGACGTCGCCCCCTTCCTGTCTGACGACGATCTGTGTGACTATCGCATCGTCAGTTTCGTACGTCGACTCGATTTGGTTGAGCGTCGTTTGTTCCTCGGAGTCGATGCTCGCCTGCCCAATCGCGCTGTCCGGACTAGTGCCGACCACCGCGCCAGCACCGACGATCACCGTGAGCACGAGTAGCATAGCGATGACGAGTCTGCTCTGTTCGATAAGTGTGTTCGCGTACCGCTGCGGGAGATTTCGCTTCATACGTTATCACTCCCTCCGGGTATCTTGAGTGAGTCTGGAATCGAATCGACGAACCGACGTTGTAGAGGTGCTCATCACTACAGCCTCTGTATGTGACTCATAAGGAACGATGGAGGACTCCCATGATGTGGGAATACCGCGAATTTGTCCCTTGCTCGTTAGGGGCGATCCGGATGTCTATTCGTCTAAACGGTCCTTTTATCGACAGAAAAGAGAGCGTTCGTGAGCGGTGCACTCCGTCGCAACACGAACCGGCTATGCAGTCCACTGGCTAGTGTCCGTAGAGTCCATATATCATGATGAGAAATCCTGTGCAGACGAAGAGACTTTCGTAAAGCATTCCTTGGACACTAGGAACACTGAAAAGATGATGGAGCACACCGACCAGAAACGTCCCGATCGTAATGACTATTAGACCTATTGCGAAGTACTGGAGACCCTCAATCTGCGTTCGTTGATACGCACGATACGCTAAGAGGGAGACGACGCCACCAAGTACAAGCGCTGCAAATTTGACAACTCCGAGGAAGATAATGAGACTCTCCGTCATGATTCTTCCTTCATTTCTGACCAGAACGTTGCCATCCGATCTTTTGCGTCCTCCTTTGGCCGATCAACGGAGACGGTAAATTCGTCGTCTCTGTCGATGCTGATTGAGATATTTGTGAAATCTAGCTCATAAAGTGTCGCATTTGGCCCGTCACGACGAACTTCAGTGTACTCCTTGACGAGGGATGACTCACGAAGTCGTTCAAGTTTTCGATATACTGTCGAACTCGCCAGGTTACATTTACTTTGGAGTTCAGACGCGGATTTCGGCTCGCGTAACGCCACGAGTATCGCTCTGCATTTATTGTCTTCGAGTGACTGCAGTACCACTGAAGCAGGTGGCTCATTCTCATCCGTAGCAGATTTCTGAACCGTATCAGTGGCTGTCTGCGTTGTGTGAGGCGTTGGAATTAGAGAAAGACGATTTCGATCAACATATTCATCAGTCATTTTGTAGTGTAGCACGTCGTTATCCGCGAATCGTCGGCCATGTAAACCGGTAGTTACCGTTGTCTTATAACCACGGTGATATAGTGCTACCGGGTGTTCCCAAATTGCTGGACTAGCAAGTAACCCGACACATGACTCCGGAGAACAGGATTGGACGGTTGGCTCGTCTCACGGTGTGCAGACCCAACTCTGCGCCAAAACAGAGCAATCAATGGGTCAATACTCTGTAAAGCATAGCGACTCGGATATTGACACCGCAATTTGAGCGTACGAGGTCGTATTGTCAGCGATTTCGCCGGAAGGTGCGCAGTTCTTGCAGATAGCGAGTTTCACGCGTGCAGTGCAACGTGGTAAGCGACTCATCGAAAATTAGTCATCACGGTAGTACCGCTCGGACAGTTCGAGGAACTGCCGTTTTTGCTCTGCCGCCCGCTTCACTCGAGGTCGAAGCGATCGAGGCTCATGACTTTGCCCCACACATCCACGAAGTCACGTACGAATTTCTCCTCTGCGTCGTCGGTTCCGTAGACTTCCGCGATGGCCCGAAGCCGGGAGTTCGAACCGAAGATGAGATCCACGCGGGTACCCGCCCACTCGATGTCGCCTGTTTCACGGTCGCGCAACTCGTAAATGTCTTGGGCTTCCGAGGCCGCTTCCCACTCCATGATGTCTTGGGAATCAGAGGACGCTTCCCACTCGTAGTCCATGTCGAGCAGTTTCACGAAGAAATCGTTGGAAAGCGTCTCCGGCCGGTCAGTGAAGACACCGAGGTCGGATCCCTGGTAGTTCGCGTTCAGCGCGCGCATGCCGCCAACCAGAACCGTCATCTCACCAGCCGTCAGCGTGAGGAGGTCAGCCTTGTCAACCAGCAACTCCTCCACCGATTGGTCGTGCTCGCCACCGAGGTAATTACGAAATCCGTCGGCTTTCGGTTCGAGCACTTCGAAGGACTCGACGTCGGTTTGCTCCTGCGAGGCGTCGGTACGGCCCGGTTCGAACGGAACGTCCACGTCGTACCCGGCATCCCTCGCGGCCTTCTCGACGGCGGCGCAACCGCCCAGAACGATCAGATCGGCGAGCGAGACTCTCGTCTCGTCGAATTGCGAGCTGTTGAAATCCTCCTGAATTTCTTCGAGGGTGTCCAGCACAGTCGCCAGCTGCTCCGGCTCGTTCACCTCCCAGTTCTTCTGCGGTTCGAGGCGGATGCGGGCCCCGTTCGCTCCACCGCGCTTGTCGCTGTCGCGGTACGTCGATGCCGACGCCCAGGCGGTCTTGACCAGTTGGGAGACGGATAGTTCCGAAGCGTGGATCGTCTCCTTGAGCTCGGCGATCTCTTCGTCCCCGATCAGTTCGTGGTCAACGTCAGGGATGGGATCCTGCCAGAGCATATCTTCGTCCGGAACCTCCGGGCCGAGGAACCGAATCGGCGGGCCCATGTCTCGGTGGATCAGCTTGTACCACGCCTTCGCGAAGGCGTCCTGGAACTCCTTTGGGTTCTCCTGGAAGCGCTCGATGATCTCCCGATAGTCCGGATCCCGCTTCAGCGCGATGTCCGTCGTCAGCATCATAGGATCTTGCTTCTCCGACGAAACGTGAGCGTCCGGGACGGTGTCTCGAAGCTCCTCGTCCGTCGGCGCCCACTGCCACGCACCGCCAGGACCTTTCTCCGGTTCCCACTCGTAGTCGAGCAGGTTGTTGAGGTAGCCCATGTCCCACTGGGTCGGCGCGGAGGTCCACGGCCCCTCTATCCCACTGGTAATTGTGTCGGAACCTTTGCCGGAGCCGTGGCTGCTCGTCCAGCCGAGGCCCTGCTCGTCGATGGAGGCCGCTTCGGGCTCGGGACCGAGGTTGTCGCCGGAGTCAGCACCGTGGACTTTCCCGAACGTGTGTCCGGCGGCGATGAGCGCGGCCGTTTCCTCGTCGTTCATCGCCATCCGACCGAACGATTCTCGAATGTTCTCCGCCGACCCGATCGGATCCGGTTCACCGTCCGGTCCCTCCGGATTCACGTAGATGAGCCCCATCACAGTGGCGGCGAGCGGCTCCTCGAGTTCCCCGTCGTCGAAGCGCTCGGACGCCTCCCACTCGTCCTCGGGCCCCCAATCGACGGCCTCGTCGGGCTCGAAGGCGTCCTCGCGCCCGCCGGCGAAGCCGAACGTTTCGAATCCCATCGACTCCAGGGCGACGTTCCCGGTCAGAACCAGCAGGTCGGCCCACGAGAGTTTGCGGCCGTACTTCTGCTTGACCGGCCAAAGCAGTCGGCGCGCCTTGTCAAGGTTCGCGTTGTCGGGCCAACTGTTGAGGGGCGCAAACCGTTGGGTACCGCCGGACGCGCCGCCGCGGCCATCGCTGGTGCGGTAGGTGCCGGCACTGTGCCACGCCATTCGAATGAAGAGCGGCCCGTAGTGGCCGTAGTCAGCCGGCCACCACTCCTGCGACGTCGTCATTACCTCTTCGATGTCCGCCTTTACGGCGTCGAGGTCGAGTGTCTTGAACTCCTCGGCGTAGTCGAACTCCTCGCCCATCGGATCGACCTGGCGAGCGTTCTGATCAAGGATCTTCAAGTTCAACTGATTCGGCCACCAATCTTGGTCGGATCTACTCATAATAGAACAATTGCTGCTTTAGTGTGTTAAGATTGTCTAATTTGGTGCTGGAGTCTTCTCTGTATCTCGCCAAAATTATATAAGTAATGGTATCTATATCGGCGATTAATTCGTGCCCTCTCTATCGCACAATCGCTGAAAGCCGCCGCTTTCGGAGGATGTCAGCAATACTTCCAGGGAATTCGGTCTGACTTCGGCTATTTTATCGACATTCATTCACAGCAAGAGCGTGATACGCCTGAAAACGAACGCCGCAGAGATGTACATCTCTTCTTTGGAAACGATTGGCTCCCCGTTGGGTCGGTATCGCTCGGATATCTTGCGTAGAGCGTTACAATAATCGCGGGTGCTCCGATAACGAGAGAGGCCACTCCAAACGTGCCGTGCACGTATGGGCCGAGACTTGCGACCACCGCAACGAGAAACACCGTTGGGCCATTGCGAGCGCTAGTCGTTTCCCGATCGTGATAGGCAGTGTGTTCAGGCTTTCTCTTCTTCGCGGTTCCCCGCGAGATCCTCAATACCCCTGATGACTCCCGTGCGAACGTTGAGAGTGTTGCTAAAGGGAATAGCACGATTACTGGATTACTTAGTTTACCAACCGCAGGACCACTAAACAGGAACGTACTCCCGCCAAGATAGGGGGCAAGGACATTGTCGACTCCAGTTAATTCCTCAAAGAACGACGTGTATATCCCGGGTACAACGAGATTCACGACCGGAATGGCCGACGCCAACATCGGGAGCATAAACGCGAGTACACTAGCAATAGCGAAAAGGGCAAAACTGAAGACGAGTACCATCCGAGGAGCGGCTTCTCCGCGTGGAATGGGTCGGTCGGAATTGTTGATTATCTTCAGTTTCGTTTGCGTGCCGATTTCGTCGCTTGTTCGTCTGGTTCATCATTGTCTGATTTCCTCGTTAAATTAGGTTCTCTAGATGCGATGAGCTTTCAGTGAATCTGTGTAGACATGTAAGTAGTTGTACGTATAGCGGTAACGCTTTAGTACGATGCCTCATATACAGCTCAAAATCAATGCCGCGGCGTCACAGGATCAACTAGCCGCCGTATCTACCGAGTTCCCAGACGAGGTATTCAAAATTTTACTTTCGCTCGGAGAAGAACGCGAGATTACTCAATCATCGATGAACTGTGCAGCCTTGACCGGCTCACTGCCGATGTCATTTTTCATCGTTAAACGAAACTTCAAATGGTCCATCATCGGGGTCTCTCTGGGGGAGAATTGGCCCAGTTGCAGCGGTTCGTCGAGTAAGCGTTGCCGTCCGAAGAATATACGCTGCGAGCAAGATGAGTGGAACAAACACGAGAGTTGCAAGGAATGATGCTACATAGGAGAGGCACATGACAGTGATTGTCGCACCACCGATGTCACCGTAGAGAACAGCGATGAGGACTGCAGCAAGCACCGCTGGTATACCGCAGTAGATAGTCAATTGTGAGAATCGAGTGAGCTCTCGTTGCAGATATATCGTCTTAAAATGCTCCTGTGCAATGTTGAATAACTGAAGTAGTTCAATCAAATCATCGAATTTTGGATAGTTTCTTCCGAGAGCGAGGGAACGTCGTTACGGAGATGTTTTGCTGCATAGAGTTGCCATACGTCATCGTACTTGATCGCTGTGGTGAGCGTATAGAATGCGGTTTCCTCGGTCTGATCCAGCGACTCGTGGATTTGCTCTGTGCTATCTGCAACGCTATTAGCAAACCGGACTGCCCGAGTTTGAGATCCATCGTCATCATGGTCGTCCAAAGCGGTGGCAAGGGTATTGGCGCGGTGGTGGATAGCTGTAGCAAGCAATGTGAGAAGCCGGGAGGGAGCTGTTGGGGCCGCCGGTACACTCGTTGCATCCTCGATATCTTTCCGGAATTGTAGCACGCCTTCGAGACGGTCTCGGAAATCGCCAGCAGGAGAGAATTCTTGTGAGAGAATGAATTGATTAACTGAAACAACGAGAGTGACAAGTGAGAATGTACCAGCAATCATCCCACTCGCCATTCGCGTGACCGAATCTTCATTCGTAAATGCAATCACGCCGAAACGAGAGAAGATGAGTAATAGCGCGAAAACTATTGTGGAGCCACCGATCGTGATGATCAGTCGATTTCCCTCGACCAATATCCATTCTACAATTCGATTTCGTGATACCGGTCGTTGAGCGAGATCTGTGCTGGTTGACTCTGTTGTTCTATCATTCCCGGTAGAGCCCATATTCGAGAAACGGGACGACAGCATAAAGAACATATGCATAGGATATAAGTTAAAGTACAACTAATTTTTGATACTCATATTGTGCCGAGCAAATCTAAGAAAAACGCACCTATCTACTGTCGAAAAGCTATATTGGAATGCATGCTGTCCATCCATTCGAGTACAATGACTGACAGTGAACACGGTAGTGGGGCGAGTCACGGATGAGAGTTTGCTCTCAACAGTTCTCCCGGCGGTTCTTTCTAACTTCAGTCGGTATCGGAACGACGGCTATTCTCGGTGGCTGTGCCAGCACGGATGACGATCCGCGCTACACTCGCGCTGAAGTTACCAACGCTTCCGGCAAACCGCGAACGGCAAACGAGTTGGTCGCAGCAGAAGCGATCGCGCAACAAAGTCCGGATGAGAATGCGAGTTCGATTAACTCGCTCACACTCAACTCTCATGAGTTTGTTGTCAAAGACAGCTACAAGGGACCAACGGTGCAGGGTACTGTTCGCAATACGGGTGGGGATCTTCTCGCTTACGCCGAGGTACGTGTCCGTGTCTACGATGATACGGGCGCTCAGCTTGAACTCTATCTCGATAGTACGAGCGATCTTAGTGCCGAAACGGCATGGCAGTTTGAGGTTGTCCTTCTCACGTCGGTTAACAAGATCGCAAGCTACGACATCGCTCTGTTCGGTATCCCTGGGTAATCTCTACTCGCAATCTGCGCTGTGGGTTGGCTATATCCAGCAAGCGAAGCCAAGAACTATCCCGGTTAGGCTGTAGGTATAAACCCAATGATTTCCACGAACAACAGCAATCCAACTGTAATGCTAGCTATACCAGCCAGGATTCTTAGCTTCCGCGTCTGACCGATTGCTTGCCCCCATGTCCAAGAGGCGGCCCCCATCGCAATCACACTTGCAATCGAGAAGCCAACCAGGAAAGCGACACCACCAGCAACTGTAGGGGATGCTGCTGCAAGGGCAACAACAACGCCACCACTTCCAGCGAGTCCGTGTACGATTCCAACGGCCAGTGACCCTCCGTTCCCATGTGAGTGAAGAAATCCCATCTGTGCGTTACCTATTGTCATATGGGTGTGGCCACTATCCGGGTTATCTTTGCCACCATGCATGTGTCTTAGAATCGTAATTCCAAGCGCCTTGCGCCCAGCAAGAACTCGAAGGCCAAGAATGACAAGAATAACGGCGACGAGGAGTTCGAATGCCGTTGCAACACCGCTCGGGATCTGCAAATCCAACGTAAGGAAGATCGCACCTAGGAAGACGATTGGCAAGGAATGACCAATTCCCCAGGTTGCACCCGTGGTTGCCGGGCGTCGTTCACCTTCGATAAGCGTGGCCACAGCAGCAACGTGGTCGGCTTCGAAAGCGTGTCTGGCTCCAAAGGCACCTCCAATCAGAAATCCCGTACCGATTCCTTCGACGAGTAATGAAATTCCAACCATGGGTGTTCTGTTATACGCAAGGTGAAAGTACCTTCTGAGTCCGTTCAATACCAGCCGCTTCGTGAAGACAGCAGGCATCCACCTTAGTGGGGCCACTGGTACCTCACTATCGACGCTCAGCCGGTTTCTTTGCCCTGCCCCGGTAGAGGAGGGCTCTCGAAACTCCTTGCCGTTGCTGGCTGTCCTCCGCTGTCTCACGGTCCTTGTTGAATCATGCTACTCGTCACTTAGTCTCCGGGGGTGGATCACCCTTGAGACCATCTCGTCTTAGTGGCAGCCATCCTCTTCACCCGTCGAATTGGGTAGTAAGGCGATATTCCTTAGGGTCTTGGTTAGAAGGGATGTGCCGTGTCACAGGTCTCTCGGTCGGGTGACGGAGGAAATCAGAAAGCTATTCACACGAGTTGTCAGGTACGGTTCAATAATGTTAACCCCAGTCAGGTTCGGAACCGAAAGGGAGATTTACGAGACTCGACGGTGCATCTGTGTTTTGATTCGTCACAAGAGGGGAGGTGAACCAGATGTCGAAATCGAATGACGAGATAGCAACCAAAATCTCAAATCTCATCTCACGGAGCACGTTAGTTATTATCGGTCTTTTAGTGCTCTTTATTCCGGTCATATTACTCGTTATTATGGTCGGTTTTCTCTCACTTGCACAAGGTATTGTCCTTGCAGAACTCTCGGTAGTAGAGATAATTGAGTTATATCTCCTTGAAGTGCTGGTTTTTGCTAGTTTCGCGTATCTTCTCTATCGACTCCTGCTAACGGCGATCGAGAAGCGGCTTCCGGGGGCGCTCAATGCGCTAGAAACTTCAAATAAGACCAGCGATATCGATGAAACCCATCAAGAATCGAATCAAGGTAGTTTTGAGGGTAAACAAGACTAAGAAGAGATACGAATAGTAGCGTGATAGCTAAAGGTGAATACGATATGTCGTAGTGATTTCTTCCTCCTCGCAAGCCGAGTGACGCATGGTGGAGAAGAGTATATTGCATTGCGAGCGCGAAGTCGTCGGCGATACGTTTCGGTTATTGTGCCTGCTGGTTTCGTTATTCTCTCGACAGTTCGTTCAACACTTCCTGATGACTACCTGGACTGGCATCTCGCTTCCTACCCCTTCTACTGGACACTCAAACAGCTATCGAGTAACCGGTTGATCCCCTGTTCATTTACGGGATCTTCAATTTGTTTCCCCAAATCATATCGCTCAAACTCATCAATATCCGCATTGACCTCCTTCCGCACCTAAAGTCGCGGGAGGAGGCCATTGGAGAATGCGGTGCGATGGATTACCAGCTCGAGCAGAGGGCGTTAATATGCATTGGAAAAATACGATATTAACACAATCCAATCAAATCCGAGAAGCAATCATAACAAAAAACATCGTTTCCGGAGATGAAATAATAATTGGTCTTCTGATAACAGATACTGCATTTCCGGAGAGATTTTCTCCTCTGACTCCTCTGAGTACTCGGTTTCATACCTATAGTTGTCATCCTATTTTTCCATAAGTATTGGCTCGAATCACGTTTTCAAGGGAAGATGGAAAACGAAGATACCCTATTGCCGGGGTTGCTATCGTCCCTCAAGCTGGCATTCGTTGATGTGCGCACCCTAGTTATCAATTGAAGAATTCGAACTGCGGTTTGGATCACTTCTAGCGCAAATTTCTCGTACGATCGCTCACTTCGTGCTCTCCGCTCACCTAAGTATGAGTTCATCTACACATCCAATGGGAATTGAGAACTGTACGACGTTGTAAAGATCCTGATGAAACTCGCTATCTAATGGGTGGAGGACTCGCAACCGAAGTGGAGTTGGAAACAGATTCCCCCTTATCCTTACTTTCCACGGTATCGAAGGGGCGATTTCGCAATCTGGGTGATCTGTGAATTACGAAAGTGATAAATGATAAAAAATCATATCCGGAATCGAATTATCGCTTTCATATGCAAGTAGAAGCGTTAGCAGTACTCTAGGCCTCTATTACGGTGATGACCAATATCGCCCTCATTGTATTAGACACCCTCCGAAAGGACGCTTTTGATGCAGAATTTGATTGGCTTCCTGGGAAGCGGTTTGACAATGCGTGGTCAACCGCGAAATGGACGATGCCCGCGCATGCATCTCTCTTCACAGGAAAATATGCGAGCGAAATCGGCGTCCACGCAAAATCAGAAGGGTTCGATTGTCCAGAGCTAGCACTAGCAGAATGTCTTCAGCAAGCCGGATACACGACACGGGCGTTTAGTGCAAATCTAATAGTATCGCCTGTTTTCGGGTTCGATAGAGGTTTTGACACGTTCGAGGGTACGTGGCGAATTAACGTCAACAGTAAAAATCTCAAGGGGTGGAAAGAAATTCTCGAAACCAATCAGAGTTCCACCGGATTGGAGCGATATACGGATGTTCTACGACGAGCATTCGCTGGTCAATATCGAATCCGAGCCTCAATCAAGCGAGGCATGAGAAATCGATCTCACGATCTAGTAGGCAAACGAACTGACGATGGTGCAGCGAAATTCCTTGAAATGACTCAGAAAACCGAGTTTGGAGATAACGAATTCTTGTTTGCAAACCTCATGGAAGCTCATGCTCCATATACACCACCAAATGGAACTACTGAGGCTTCGTCCTATGACGAAGTAGCCGCTACGCTCACGGATAACGAGCCCGACAAAGAACATATTCGTAAAGCGTATGACGAAGCAGTTCATTACCTTGCAGATCAATATCAGCGGATCTTTGCCGAGTTAAAGCAGGACTTTGATTATGTGATCACGATGGGTGATCACGGCGAATTATTCGGTGAGCATGGCGGCTGGCGGCATTTACATGGAGTGTATCCAGAACTTGCTCATATTCCGGTTGTAATCTCAGGTTCTGACTGCAAAGGAATGTGTACCAAGACAACGAGCATTCTTGACGTCCATCGAACGATTCTCGAACTTGCTGACGTCGATGCTCCGTCCCGAGGACAGCATTTACTAAGTGAAATTACGGATCAACCACGATTAGTTGAGTATGAAGGTCTTCGATCCGCGCGAATTCGAATGATGCAGAAGGCTGGCTATTCCAGTTCACTTATCGAGACGTATGATACGCCACTCATTGGTATTGCGCTTCCTCGTACGTATTATGGCTATGAGACACGAGATGGCTGGGAAGAAAGCGGCTCCCCGGCTGTTTCTGACCCGCAAAAATCACTCGAGGAGTGCCGACAAACGTTGGATGTTCGAGAAGCTACAAATGATACCGTCGAGATAGCTGATGCGGTAAAACAACAACTCAAGGATTTAGGATATGCGTGAGAGAATTAGATTTCCGACCGAGCTAAGGTGGTCAGGAATAGAGACGACCTGTTTCCCCGTATGAATCTATAGCAACGGCATAATTGTCTAGGGATAACTGATAACTTAACCGGCGACTCTCCGCACCAAGGAAAAACCGACGACTTCGAGCGGTTCCCAGAGAGATGGTCTCTTTGAATAGCGGTGAGACCTACCATAGCAATACGAAGATCTCTGTCTGTCATTTGGATCGAATTCTGTCCT
Organism: Haladaptatus pallidirubidus; assembly: GCF_020700235.1. Lineage (GTDB taxonomy): Archaea > Halobacteriota > Halobacteria > Halobacteriales > Haladaptataceae > Haladaptatus > Haladaptatus pallidirubidus. The sequence goes on from NZ_CP085305.1 coordinate 202,092, forward strand.
TTTGTCTATTTAGCCACTGATTCTAAGAGGATCGCTCTTCTTAGAATAAGCAATGAAACTAGGTCTCGAATTGGAATATTGGGTGGTTGATGATTCGGGAGCGCTAGTCGGTGCAGATGAGCTCCTTGATATCCATGAGGCGGTCGTCCCTGAGCTTATCGACCCAATGATCGAGATCCAACTCCCACCGGCGGACGGGCTGACGGAATTGCGCCAAAATCTCATTACGATCCTCGAAACCGTATTAGCACGAGCATCCGACCTTGACAAACATCTCGTTCCGCTCGCCACCCCACTAACTGAACACCAGTTCCCGATCACTAGCGATCGAGGAAAACTGCTGCAGCGAATATACGGTGACGAGATCAAATACGCAAAAAATTGTGCAGGGACGCATATCCACTTCGATAAAGGAAGCGTTGTTGACCAACTCAACCTCTTGACAGCACTGGATCCAGCGATCGCACTCGTTAGTTCTTCACCGTATTACGATGGTGTGTTAATGGGAATGGATGCCCGTGCACTCTCGTACCGTACCCATTCGACCGAACTGTTGACTCGGTATCGGGATCTCTGGCCATATGCAAAGACGACCGAGGAGTGGGATGAGCGTCTCGCCCAGATGTATGAAACGCTGAAACTACAGGCTGAACAGCTCGATATTCCAGAAGTCGAATTTACGCACTTCATTCAACAGGAAGACGTTGTTCTCACCCCTGTTCGATTACGGGAAGAAACGCCAACGGTTGAGTGGCGGGCACCCGATGTTGCACTTCCGAGTCAGATCCTCCAATTCGTGAGCGATATTTCGATGTTGATGTCATTAACGGAGGAAAAATCGGTGAATATCGGTACTCCAGGGATTCGTCTGGAGGAGATTGGAATTCCGCCGTTTGGAGAACTTCGCGCAATCACTGCAACTGCGATGAACGACGGGCTTTCCGAACGAGTCTGTCAATACCTCGCCGCCATGCGATTTGATATTAATCAGTACGAACCATTGGCCGAAGAAATCGCCGGAGAATATCGGCTTTCGGTAGCTGATGCACGAAAGATTCGGTTAGAATACGCTAACCGATTACGGGAAGATGTTGAAACCCTCCTTTACTGAGTGTAATATTATTTCACAAAAAGGTGTGAAACATGAAAAATAAAACGACAGTAAGTGATTAATGCCACATAGAGTAACACCTCGGTGCAAATGAGCACGTAAATGTGCGAGAAGGGCCGAAACTACCATACAAAATGCTCGCAAAGCAACAGTATGATTGAAAAACAAACTTCGATAGAGAGTGCTGACGTAGAGTCTCGATTTGTCGGCTGTGTTTCTTGTTCGACTATTCTGGATCTTACCGAGTCACATCCCGTGATCATTCAAAAAAAGACAAACGAATTAGATGAAGAGATCATGATTTCATATCATTTTTGTTCAGGTGATTGCCGTGGTCAGTGGAAGCGTGAAAACGGGTATGATTCCGATAGTGTTGCTTATTGATTAAGAAAGAGTTGCGGAATTCACAAGGCTAATCTTGCGAATCGTACGGCTCTGCGATGTTTGCCAACGTTTCACCCATTATGATCGTTGCTTCTTGCGTCAGTACATATAAGAGCCCATTTCGATCTGCACGAACCGTTTGAAGTGGCTCATACGTGGTTGGATCGTACAACGTTCCGAGAAATGTACCATTTTCAACGGACGATCCGACGGTAATATCTGGAGTCGAGCGAAAGAGACCGGATTCTGAGGCGACAATTCGCCCGAGATGGTTTCGTGCAAGCGTCTGCGGCCCGGTATCGACCGGTGGTTCATCAAGAATATCGAGATGTCGTAATACGTTTAGAATGCCAGTGAGGCCGATTTCGACGGCATCTTCGATGATTTGCTTACTGTACGCCAATTCCGGTGTGATGCTTGGGATACCTTCTTCAACAGCAGCGACGCGAAGCTTCCCGCCGAAGCTTCGTCGATGCCACTCTTCGCTTGCCGCTGTGTGTGCCTGTTCGGTGAGTAAAAGCCCTGTTCCAAAGACGCGTCCAAGCTCAATTGAGTCAGCATGCCCATCAAGGGCAACGACATGAGGAAGCATGTTTGGACTCCCTGTGTGCAAGTCGATGATTACGTCCGCTTGCCGAGCATGTTTCCAGAGGCGCGCCGCCATCCGTTCATGGACACTTCCATTCTCCTTGCCTGGCCAGACACGGTTCATATTTGGATTGACTGGATCCAATTGTTCAGGAGTAATATACGAAACATGGTCAAACGTAATCGGGTCTGCAACCGGAACAGCAATTACTCGCCCAGCGAGATCCACATCGATAATCTGATCGTGAAGACGACGAAGGACTTCTGCACCGTTTACTTCCCGACCGTGTTGTGCGGCTTGTATATACACCGTTGGTCCATTCTCGGAACCAGTATAGGTGTGAATGGTCGTTTTAATTTGTGTCCCAGAGGGCAACCGCGCAAGTGTTTCATTTGTGGCTGTGTGTGTACTTTCATCCATAATCGTACCATTACACGCGTGGAAGCGAGAACTCTCTTCCGGCTACCCTGCTGGGTGAAAGTGATATTTAAATGTATTTTATAATCGTTATCTCGTAGTCCTCCGACATATGATCTCACTAAATTCGTGCCTTAAACGCGAATTAATGTTTATGAATTTGCACGATACTGGATGGTCATACGTGTTATCGAGTAATGACTCCGTCCATTCTATAGCTTGACGGTGACTGCCGTGACATGATTATCATGGTGTCGACAAAGAATTCATGACTACGACAATTGTGGACGAATCTCCCCTAATATACCTTTACGTCCAAATGATGCTCTTCATCGGATGAATAAAGGAAAGGAAAAGAGGGAAATGAGCACATAGTAGTAATGACAAATCCCTCGTTTTACTGGTTTCTTTCCTCTGAGGAAACCATGTTTTTTAGAGGTTAATTGATAGTTGTTTCTTGTTATACGTTACCACCTCACACTCTAAAAGAGGGTTGGAACCGGTATAAGGATATGGTTTGCGAATTCAACGAAGTTCAACACCGACAATTGGTTCATATATCGACCATGTGTGCGGTTTTGCGATGCGGGCAGAAAATATAGTCTCCACCACCATCTGTCGTTTCGTAGTGTTCATAGCTGATCTTTCTCTCTGCCAATTAAACCACATAATCCCGATGTTTTTGGAGAAGGTGATAACTCACACATATGCACTATTCTACATTATTTATTGACAAATCTGTGATGGAAGCCACTTACTCTTCACTTGCCCGGGTAACGTCAACGGCATAGTGCTGGAGTACATCCCGTCCGAGAAGTACGGGATGTGACATGTGGCTTCGGTCGGTGAGGTTCGCCGTCACCGTGTACCAGTCGCCTTTGATTCCGAGAACGATGTCGACGAGTGGTCGAGTCGTCGGCGTTTTCGATAATCCAGATCTTACCCGCGTTCGTTGTTTGAGTGGGCCAACACCAAGTTTCGCGGCTAATCCGAGATCGATACTTGTCCGAGTTGCGCCCGTATCCGATTTAGCAACGACCGTCTCTGAACCGTGGACACCACTTACTGTAATTCGTTCCGTGTATCCGATCAGAAGCGGTTCACGATGGATATTTTGGGTTGGCTGAGGAGTACACGCTGGCATAGAATCATCGAGTTGTGCTGCAAGAGACGTCACTCGATCGTCATCAACTTCACCACCGACGCGCTCAATTGCTAGTTTGGCGATGTATGGAGCGGGATTGAGACCAGTGGACCGAAAGAATCCTCGAAAACCTGCCGTCGGGTTGACTTCGAGCACGTACCAACCGTTAGGGCTACCAACGATATCAACTCCTGCGTAATCAAGACCCACAGCATTCATCGCATCACATGCCATCTCCCGGACGTTCGGTGGGAGATCGTCCGTTGCGTCCTCTACTGCACCGCCTTGTGCAACGTTAGTTCGAAACTCACCTTCTGACGCGGTTCGTTTCATCGCCCCCAGGACGTTTTCGCCCACAACATACACGCGATAATCGAAATGGCGGTTACCCGATGTTTTGATGAACTCTTGTAAAAATGCTTGTCGATTGCCGACCTTTGGTTGGACTGGATTCGACGTATCGATAAGCCACGTTCCACCACCATGCGTTCCAATTGCCGACTTGTAGACAGCATGGTTTGCAAACTCGGAACGTGCAGTATTGAGGTGAGTTGGGTCAAGTCCGAGGATTGCATTCGGAATTGGAATCTCTTCAGCATGAAGTGCGGATGCAGTCGCGAACTTATGTACTGCTCGTAGCACGGCACACGGCGGATTGAGAACTGGTCGACATCCATCATAGATGCAGGCGAGTCCAAGTGCCTCGGTGGGTTGATCGGTATTCGAGACAAGTAGACGATTGACGACAACATCAATGTCTGGTTCAAGAACAAACTCGTCCCCCTGAACGCGAGCTATCGTGTTTTCCCGGCGAAGCCACTCCGTCCCAAACCCGAGCATATCAACTGCGTTGAGAATCGCTTTCGTCTCCTTACTGTTGTGCAGACTTAATACCCCGACCGTCAATTCAGAATTGGTGCTCGTCATTTCGTCCTTCTATGTTCTCTTACCGAGAAACTGTACCGGTATCACTATCCGTACAAATTCTAAATAACATAATACAAATAAAGGGAAATATTCGGGTGAAATGATGAGTTGTTTACTAAGGAACATTTTTACGGACAGAATCCATCGCATTACTAGATCACAACACCGATGAAACGAGCGACGACGATACTCTTGGAGCTGTATGTGAGTCGGCATTTCCGGCGATGACCGTTCGCCGGGTGGTGGATACACTTAGGATTAAGCGGCCAACTGCACATGGGCGGCTTAAGGAGTTGCATGAGGATAGTGGTGGAGCGGGAAAAATTGAGTCCACGGATGGTTCTCTGGTGGATCTCCGACGAATGGGTGTGCTAGACACGCAAGAGGCTACGCCTCCCGCGTCTGTTGGGAGAGAGCGGTGTCCTCGTAGTTAGTGAACCGCGTGAGCTTCCCATCCTGCACGTCACACACGTGGGCGAACGGGAGTTCGAACGGTGTCCCCGCTTTGGATGTGCCCGTGAATACACCTTCCACGACGACGGTGTCACTGCCGTCGATAAAACGGTTCGGAGTGACCGTGAAGTCGTCGTATTCCTCGAGTGCCGGGATGAATACGTGCGTTCGCACATCGTCGGGTGTCTGGTAGGTGCCGCCGAAGAGGGGGTCCCCCTCGGGTTCGACCCACGTCACATCGTCGGCCATGCTGGCCAGAACAGTGTCGAGATCGCCCTGATTGAACGCGTCGTAAATTCCCCGGACAAGTTCAACGTTGTCGGTTGCTGTAGCTGCCATACTTACTCCCCACAGTACCTGACGCTCCCAAATACGATAACAGTTCAGTAATGCAACCAGATACGAGGGGGGTGAGGGTAACACACGACGGTTGGGTTCTGCATCCCTAGGAGATGCGAAACCGCGAATGCACACAGACGGAACACTCCTCACTGAGCCTCTGGATTGCCGCCACACGTGCTGTTGTTGGCGCGCTCGGCCAGAAGTCTCATGGTGGGACTCCTGCGCCTAAAGTCGCGGGAATCCCATGCTGGGATTCCAGGCCGTATCGGACGGCCTGAAGGTTTCAAGACTCATACTCCCCAAGCGTCAACTGCTGGGCTTTAGCGTCGGCGTGGGTGTCTTGCAGGACGGTTAAACATCCCCCCATCCTCGGCCGAGTCATCGCCATCCCTGTGTTCTCCTGCATAGCTCTCGCTACAGAGGTAGCGGTACTCTTGCCTATTGGTACATACTTGGTACCGGCTGGTCTATGTATCGTGATTGTCCCGCTTGATCATCTTGAGTGACTTGTTGGTACTGTGCAGCAACTTGCTCAAGCTTTTCTTGGATTGCATCTGCTTGTTGATCGAGTTCTGGCGTTTCGATATCAAAGTTAACCAAGGGTTCAACACCATCTTCAATCAATGATTGTGCAGCGATTGGATCTGGGTAGAAGGGATTCGCTTGGACGATGAGTACAATGGTCGGGATCCCAGATTGATAGAAATCGTCCGCAAGCGCGCCTGTGACGCCACCAACAAGTCCGGGGGAAGTAGCGAGTGGAATATTCGCGGCGGTTAATTTGTCTTTGAGTGCAGCTGTTGTTGCAACTCCCTGTATGTCGCCCACTTCAGATTCTGATCGTGCGGGTGCGCCAACCAAAAACACCGCACGCTCAAATTTGGTCATAATCTCCTTTCGTAGGCAGCTTCCGAGCGCTCGATAACTCGTCGGAGGGAGGACGACATCGCTCTGCAGTGTGAGTACGGGCGGCGTTTCACCAGCGTATACTCGGACAGGATCCTGTATTTGGCCCTTCGTAAATGATGTCACCGGAGGAAACAGATCAGAGTGAAGTGATCCGTGATGGCTCAGTCCAAGCTGTTGGGTGATTTGGTTCACTGCAATTGCTGCAACCAGGCCGTGTCCTGGCAGTCCTTCGATAAACGTCCCAGTTCCGATTTTCTGATCAGTGATTGCTTTGAATCTGACTGTCTCTATTGGTCTACTCATTCACCTCACTAAGGGATCATCGGTAATCGATGTTCCCGTTTTCACCAGTTTGACTGGGAATAATTCAATATAATCACGCAACTCGATTTCGGCAATACCAGTCAACCGATGCCAGACTTCAAGCTTACTCGAAATCCGATGGAGGCAGCTTATCGGTTGATAACTCTCCACTTCTCCTTGTAATGGGCGCTTATAGGTTCATTGGAGAGAAATTACTTGTTACCAGTGTGCAGATTCGCTATGCTAAGTGGCTTCGTTAACCGGAAGAAGTGGAATCGAGATCGTTCCACACGAAGTCAAGTAAACTGCCCCGTGAACAAAACCGGATTTGTGCAAAGGTTTTTACTTACACACCTCGCTCCGGTTTGTGAGGGGGTATCAATGAGCGTGGGGGATACTTACATCCGAGGGAAACGACTCTTCGTAGAACGACCACTCGAAATCGGCATCGTACTAGTCATAATACTACTCATCCTTGACCTCGTCTTAAAGCTCATTTCCGGAACCATAACAGGGCTTACGCTTGCTCTATTTCTGAAAGATGGAATCGTCATTGGACTCATCATTGGGCTCGCCGGAATCGGACTCTCGATGACATACAGCATTCTCAACTTCGCGAACTTCGCCCACGGCGATTATCTAACCGCTGGTGCATTCGCCGGCTGGGTGACGACGTATCTGATCGCCGGATTCGGAATGATACCTGCTGGTGATCTGTTCTTGGTCGGCGTCAGCGGTGGTGCTGACGCCGGGAGCGTGAGTGCGAGCGCTGTAACTACGCCAGTGGCGGTTCTCGTCGGATTCGTCATCGCTGTTCTGTTCGGTGTCGCGCTCTCGCTCGCGATCGATCGTATTGTCTATCGACCCATGCGCGGTCAGAACGCCATTGCCCTGCTCATCGCAAGCATCGGCGTGGCACTCGCACTTCGATACGTCATTGCAATCGTCTTCGGAACGAGTCGAACAGGAGTAACAGGTGGGACGCTGCCAACGTACACCGTTCCGGTGATCGATCTCATCATCAGTGCACATGAACTCGTGTTAGTAATCGTCGTGCTATCGATGATGGGGGGTGTCCACGTGTTGCTCCAACGAACGAAACTGGGCAAGGCAATGCGAGCGATGGCCGACAACCCCGACCTTGCGCGTGTATCCGGTATCCCGACGGAGCAAGTGATCCGTACGACATGGATGATCGGCGGCGGACTGACGGCCGCCGCAGGCTACCTCGTCGTCCTCGAAACCGGAACAATATCGTTCGATTACGGCTGGACGCTACTTCTGTTGATTTTCGCGGCGGTCATCCTCGGCGGTATTGGTTCGGTCTACGGTGCGGTACTCGGCGGTCTCACGATCGGTATCGCGAGCACAATGTCGTTGGTCTGGCTTCCCTCCGAGTTCACCTACGCCACTGCCTTCTCCGTGATGATTATCATTCTCGTAATCAAACCGGCGGGACTTTTCAGTGGGGTGACAACTGCATGATGGAAATCGATTCCCAAAGTGGTCTTTATGATCGCAGATGTCGCCTTCCGGGACGTAAATCGTACTGTTGGAGTCGCGATGAGTCCAATGAGAATGTACGAGGGAGGGAGATGATGACCAATGAGTGAGAGCACTGAAGGTGGATCTAGCCGCCTACCTGGAGGCGACGCGGGATTGATTCTCGGCGTATTTTTCGTGCTTTACGCCGGATTCACGCTGATCGGCGTCGTTCTCGGACTTGATGCCAACGGATTAGCGAGCACCCTCCAACGGATCACCTTTTTTGCGGCCGTCTACGCACTCCTCGCGCTCGCGCTCAACTTGCAGTGGGGGTATGCCGGGTTGTTCAACATCGGTGTCGCTGGCTTCATGGCCGTCGGCGTGTACACGATGGCGATGCTTACCGCGCCGGTGAATCCCGGGGCTGGAGGAGTTCCTGGTCTCGGATTGCCCCTTCCCGTCGGAATCGTCGGTGGGATGCTCGCGGCAGCATTCGTCGGAGCGATTGCGGCGTTACCTGCCCTTCGATTAAAGGCGGACTATCTCGCGATCGTCACCCTCGCGCTCTCGGAAATAATCCGAATCACCTACAACTCGACGAGTCTGCAGACGTTCTCGCTCGCTGGAATCAAGCTAGGCACCGGCGCATCACAGGGAATGTCGCTGCCGACGAACCCAGTCAACGCATTGTTCTACAGCAACGCGCGGAGTCCCGCATCACCACCGACAGCCCTCGGTGAAGCCGTGTTCGGACTCTTTCGAGTGATAGGTATCGAACGTACGACCGTCGTTGACTGGGCGTACACACTCGTGCTCATCGCCTTCGTTGGGTTGTTTTACGTGGTACTGAGTCGTGTCGGCAACTCACCGTTCGGTCGCGTGTTGAAGGCTATACGTGAAGATGAACTCGTTGCTACCTCACTCGGGAAGCGTACCGGCCGCTTCAAAATCAAGGTGTTCATGCTCGGATGTGCACTTATGGGACTCGGCGGTATTCTCTGGCAGGGCAGCCAGTCGTACGTCAGCCCGAGCAGTTTCCTTCCGATTCTGACGTTTTATATCTTCATCGCACTCATCATCGGTGGAGCCGGTTCGAACACCGGCAGCGTGATCGGCGGAGTACTGTTCGTCGGTCTTCTTTTCGAGGGGCCGACGTTCGTTCGGCGACTCGTAGAACAGCTACTTCCGCTCGGCGAAGCCCCGAATACGTTCGTCGCGGCCGTCGCGCCGTTGGCGTCTCTCGATGTCCTTCCGCTGTTTGCGTTCCTGTTGGGGAGCCTCGATTCCCTCCGATTCGTATTGGCGGGTGTGGCACTCATCTACATGATCCAAACCCGACCGGAGGGACTGCTCGGTCACCGTAAAGAAATTGCATCGAGCGTCAACCTCTCCCAGCGTGAACAACCGGTACAAGCAGACGGTGGCCGACCGCCGAACGAATCTAGCGTTGCTCATACTGCCGACGAATCACACGGTGAGAACACATGAACTACTCTAGAGACGATTCCGAAACAGAGCCCATGAGCACCGATATCCGAAGTCACACCGAGGAATCAACGGTGACACTGGACGGCGGTGTACGCATGTCGCAGGACGAGAGTCGGACAGAAGACACGACGGTGCCACCACTCCGGATCCAAAATCTGGTGAAGCACTTCGGAGGGGTTACCGCCGTCGACGAAGCGAGTTTTGACGTGGAGGAGCGTTCGTTGACTGGCCTCATCGGGCCAAACGGCGCCGGAAAATCGACCACGTTCGACTGTATCACCGGCGTTCATCGACCCGATAGCGGCTCGATCTACCTGTACGATGAGGATATCACCGGATTACGGCCATACGCAACGGCCGATCGGGGAGTGGTGCGAACCTTCCAAATCACTCGCGAACTCAAGGAAATGACGGTGCTCGAAAACATGATGCTCGCGCCGAAGAACCAACAGGGCGAGCGGCTTTGGCGGACGATCTTGCCCGGATCTCGGCGAAAGGTCAGTGAACAAGAGCGCGAGCTTCGTGAGCAAGCCTGGGACACTCTCGAGCTCTTCGAGATCGACCACCTTGCCGAGGAGTACGCGGGCAACCTCTCCGGCGGCCAGCGAAAATTGCTGGAAATGGCACGCGCGCTTCTCACCGACCCCGACGTACTGCTGCTAGACGAACCGTTTGCCGGAGTGAACCCAGTCTTAGAGGAAAAATTGCTCGAACGAATACACAACCTCCGCGGACAGGGGTATACTTTTCTTCTCGTCGAACACGACATGGATTTGATTATGAACAACTGCGAGCGTGTGATAGTAATGCATCAAGGACGGGTAATCGCAGACGACGCCCCCGAAGTAATCTTGGAGGATGAGCAGGTGATAGAGGCGTATCTAGGGGCGAACGTATGACCGCAAGCAAGACAGGCCCGATTGGAGCAAATTCCACCGCGAATGGGACTGACAACTCGGCATCGAATATCTCGGTGTGGGTTACGGAGATTTTCGGATACTCGTTGAGCTTGATCTCCGGGTGAACGACGGCGAGTACGTCGTTCATCGGATCGAACGGAACCAGAAAGTCCGCGATTCTCAAATCGATCTTCGAGCTCACTACACACATGGGCGGGAAGCTTTCCGACGCCGACGAGGCGTTGCTCGCCGATATCGAGGTTCGTCGGGAGTTCCTCGTGGATAAACCGAAAATGGAGTCGGATCGATTATCGCCAACCGATCATTGACCTCCGCCCTGTTCTTGGCCGGTCTGAAATTCGACAACTTCAATCTGGTTGAGTTGACCGTCTTGTGTAAAGCTGAAGATTTCGTACGCAGCCGTCGTGACATCGCCGTTATCGTCGAAGGTAACGCTGCTCGACGCTCCCTGGTAGTTTATCTCGTCGCCGTTAGCGGCCAACGTGAGCGCGTCAACGAGATTGCTGGGATCAACCTGCTGTCCGGGCGAGTTCGCAACCGTCTGCATGTTGTCCCGAATATTCCCTCCGGAGTTCTGCGCACCGCCGGCGATGTTTGCGAGAATTTGGATGGCGGTCGCGTCGTACGCTTGGGCAGTGAATACGCCCGGTTCTCCTCCGACCTCTTCGTCGTACAGCTGCGTGAAGAATTGCCTAGCTGGCCCGGCAGCGGACGGTGCCGTCCCGATGACATTCGTGAGGGGCTGACCGACGTTACCTGGGAGCGCGGGATCGCGCAGTCCATCAGTCACGAGTATCTGCGTGTCGCGGCTGTAGCTGGAATAGTAGTCGCGGAACAGTTGATTACCACTCTCTGGATAGGCGATTACCAACAATGCGTCTGGCTGGTTCGACATTGCCTCTTGCAACTGCGCGGCGTACGACGATTGCGCCTGTTCGAAGGCGACCTGTGCCGGAATTTGTCCGCCGAATGATTGTGCAAAGCTGTTCGCGAGCGCTTGTCCGTACGAGTTGTTAACGTACATGACCGATACCGACGAGGCGTTCACGCGATCGGTGGCAATCTGCGCGAGCACCTCTCCTTGGACAGTATCACTCGGACACGTCCGCCAGATAAAGCCGTTGTCCTGCAGCCCCGTAATCTCCGGCGACGTACTCGCGGGCGAACAACCGACGACTTGGTTCGGAATTAGGACGTTTTGGGAGACCTGAATCGTTACTTCCGAGGAAGCCGCACCGGTAATCGACGGATAGCCGGCATCGACGAGCGCTTGTGCCGCGCTGATACCGGCCTGTGGGTCGGTCTGGGTGTCCTCGGCCTGTGTATCGATCTGAAAGTCTGTATCGGCGTTGTTCAATTGGGTTGCCGGCAGTAGCGCAGCATCCCTGATCGGTCGGCCAACGGATGCCAAATCGCCCGTTACGGGTTGTAGTACCCCGACCCGGATTTGTTGTCCCCCTTGCTGTTGACCAGTGGCGCTACCAATATAACCGGCAAGACCAATGGCACTCGTTGCCCCCACCTTTGCTAAAAATTCGCGTCGTTTGGTACTCTCTATCATACCACGTAGAGATAATGTCGTCTATTTCTATAAGTATATCCCTCAAAAGTAGGAAATGACAGAATAAAAATTGAAAATTATCTTAATTATTCTCGTAATATTCAAATTTCACACCATTTAGTGAAGGGTGAGAACCCTTAGTTTTGATGCACAGATGCCATCAAGAGTCGATTGGAAGAACATAATCGATACTTTTGTCGGGCGAAATCATCTAATATCTATCTATAACTAATCATTGAACTTTCGTGGCTGTTGAACTGGGCGTATTTTCTAATCGAGTCGTCAGTTTTTGTATGAATTGTGAGCGGTTCCGATAAGTAGCTAAACCTTTACAACTGAGATCAATCGTGGAATTGAACGCTTAGTTCTACACCACGCCAGCTCTAACCCTTGAGACCGGCGTTCTGTTCACCGTCGTTTGAAAGCGACCATACCACTTCGAAGACGAGGTCGCGGTTACTTCGACTCTTGGAGTACAAGGCCGACTTGCTGTCTCACCATATCGTTCGAGTATTGGCCACGGGATTGTCCACGTATATTTTTATACCAATATTTTATATTTCTATATTAGATACCATTCGCGTCAACCACTACTAAATACCCCGCGTGTAAGGTGGTCGATGAATTCTTGTTACTCGTCAGCTGCTTCCCCGTATTCACGCTCTGACTGTTTGCGATAGTCGTCTACAACCGTTTCATCCCCCAATGATGAGCGGTCCATCGCGGACGGCAGAATAGACGACGTTCAACGGGAGCTGTTCGATGTCGTTCACACTGGCGAAACCATCCGGAAATTCTGGGAGGTCAGCATCGATGCGATTGCGCAGTTGAAACCTCCTGCGGGCCTTGAGCCGATCCGGAAGCACAAGGCGATACCGACATCAGACGTCGATGTTGCTGACCCCTGTACTTAATATCGACCTGACGTAGTGAGGGCTGCCTTTTCCCTCAATGAACCCTAGTTTTTGCTCTGCAATGGTCAGTTATAGAAATGCCAGGGGATTTAGTACTTATCACTGAATCCTTTTTCACTCATCTAATGATGATCCGTCGTACGCCGCCAGAGATTAGCGTAATTACGTGTACGAGTACAAGTGGAAACGTGAGGCCGCCAGGACAGGCCAAGTACCTGGGCTCCCATTCTGGATCGAACTTTGCCTTATATGCGCGCAGCCCTTGATAGTTGTAGAAGTGTTCTCCGTGTTGATACACTTGCGCACCGATCCGATCCCAAGCAGTTGTTGCATGCCGATTTTCGAACCCTGACAAGGGGGCCATTCCAAGGCTAAACCAGCCGTATCCGTTCTCAGATCCCCATAGCATGAGTTGCACGAAGAGATAATCCATAATACGTCCAGGTGCGCCAGAACTGTACCGCATGAGGTCAACCGACAATTCGTGTTTTCCGCTCCCTTCAAGGACATTCGCAAACGCAACAATATCACCGTTGTATCGTATGACCGCAATTGGGAAATTCTTCAGGTATCGTTCATCAAAGTAACCAAGCGAAAACCCGATCTCCCTGCCCCCTTTCATTTCCAACCACTTATCAGAGATGGTTCGTAGTTGGGGAAGGATGTCAGGAACGCTCTTACGTGGAATGACTTCGAACGTACAATTTTTCCCTTCGACCTTTCGGATCGTGCGCCTGAATTCCTTTCGTCGTTTTCCCTCAAGCGAAAATGGTAGTGACACGCGACCCTCTTCACCGAGTCTGAAAAACGACAATCCGAGATCCACCATGACCGGCAAATCATCCTCACCGACCTGATAGAATACGGGCTGCCCCCCATTGCGCGAAGCGAGTTCATGAAAGCGCCAGGCCAACTCTAAACAGTCATCTTTTGAACCAACGGGTGGCCCCAGTGCGACCCAACTTCGTCCTTCGATGGCGTACATGATGAAAGCTGTCCCGTCATCGTTGAACAGTAGCGATTTGTCACCAAGAAGTGCCAGATACGCATCGACTCGATCGGACTTCTCGGCGATCGAACGTGCACGTTCTAACTCCGTTTCGGTTGGTGGCGATGGGTCAGGCATCGATGGACTCAGAAGCCGCACCAGAGCGACGACGAGGAGAACTACAGCTGTCCCAACAGATGCTCGTAGAAACCGCGGAGCACTGCCATCGAGTGAGAACCGCCACCAGAGCTGTTCTGAATACTCGAGATGTTGGAAGGCGAACAATCCTAGCCAAACCGAAGTTCCGAAAACAATGAGGATAGTCACGATCCAGCCGGTCGTAAACCACTCGCGTGTCAGTGATGCCCGGCGGTAAAAGAATCGGCGGGCTGGGACAACGACCGCGAGCACCGCCATGAGAATGAGTGCCTCTTCGACGTTGAATCCTTTTAATAATGACAATAGGATGCCGAGGAAGAGCATGGTGATAGTGAGGAGATACGCTGCGTCAAGGCGTAGCTGGAGACCGCGAGCGAGCACCAACAGTCCTACCCCGACGAGACTAGCGAGAAAGTGCGATAGCTCAATGACCGAAAGGGGGAGGACACGACCAAGCCAAACGAGCCGGAGGAGTCAGCGGGGATCGCTCCTGTAATTAGGAGAGTTGCCCCTGCCAGCAGCGTGAGTAGGGCGAGGACGGTTGGAACGAGCGGTGCAGCCCAGCGGTGTATCGTTTGTGCGGGAATTATATCTTCCTCACGGTGTACAAGCGTTGTACGGACGATGAGAACGATCGCAGCCACGAACAGAGGAAGCAGATAGTAGACGATGCGGTAGATGATGAGTGCTGCTGCAATCCCAGTTGTCGGAAGCATTCCGGAAAGGAGCACCAAGAGCACGCCCTCAAAGACACCCAATCCACCGGGAACCTGGCTGGTAATTCCCATTAGCTGTGCGACAAAAAAGACGGCAAGAAACCCTATATATCCGAGATGGTTGCCAGTCGGCAGGAGGACGTAGAGTACCATACCGGCAATTGCCCAATCGAATATTCCCAAAGAGATCTGCGCAAATGAGAGCCGTAGCCTAGGTGTATCGATCGACCAGCCTCGAATTTCGATCGGAATCCGTCGCAGGACACCCCAGAGGACGTACGCGAAGACACCGCCAAGAAGAACGACGCCGATGATCCTAACGGATACCGTGGGGATTCCGAGTGCCAAACTGAGAAGTGCGGGTTCGGCAACGAAAGCGAGGCCGGAGTCGATAACGAGGCCGAGCCAAATCGACAGCGTGCAGAAGCCAACAATTCGCGTCACGTCATCCGCTGTAACACTCATAGCCGAGTAAAATCGATATCGGACGGACCAGCCGGTGAGCACCGAAACGCCGACGTTATTGCTGATAACGTGTCCAACGAAAGAGGGCAGGGCGGTACGCCGGTACGTCTCCGATCGGTTGACGTATCGGAAGCCGAGCCAATCGTATCCTGTCATTAGTACGTACCCCAGTGCAGTCAACCCAACTGCGAGAGCGATAACCCATGGGGAGTACGCGCTGAGTTCTCCGATAATTTCGTGAATACTGAATTCTTGCAGTTCTCGGTGGATAGCAAAGAGCGCGAGTGCGAAAACAACGCTCCCGAAAAGCGGCGTTAACTGCTTCAAGGTTGGTCGTTTCATTTACTACACATACTGTATTAACACTGGCAACGCTGAAAGACATTTGGTGACGAGTCTCTTGTTTGTCATCATACCCACGAGGACATTTCTTTCGTCGCGGAATTTTTCGAGTATGAATAGATTTCTAAATACAGTTATACGTATCCAAGACAAATCCCGATAGCGGACATCACGGGGAAGAAGGCACTATCTCGGACGTTTTGCACGACTGTCTTGGAGACGAAACCGGACGCGAATTAGACTCCTGCAACAACCACATTGAAACGGGTAAGGAAATCGATGTTTGGTTCCGACACCGCGACTTAGTACCGTATCCAGCAACTAATCACTGATACACTCTTTGAAATAAATACTCACGAAGGCAAACCAACGCGGCCACAGAGCTGAGATGCGCTTGGAGTCGATGAGAATTACCTTCTCAATGCGTGGCTCACGGGGAGTTTTGTAAAACCCAACGAAAGAAGTCACACGAGAGAGCGGCGTCGATGTCATTCTCGCATTCGAGAGCGTACTCCTCGCGCGAGGCGAGCTTTTTGAAATGCGTTCGAACCGCATCGCCTACGGCAGTAATAGAGACTAATATAGCTGACCATCGGGTGGTCGCTCGATATGCACTACAACGCAACTTGGTGGCAAACTAATCGAAAAATAATGTTACGTGTTATCATGTGTCCCCTAACAACTATTGCAACGGAATCCATTACCAGAGTATATGCCAAGTTCGTCACCCTCGCACCCAGAGCCATCGATACGCACTACACCTGCAGACTCCCAGTCGATCATCTCTGCTGTGGTGACGGCAGTGACCAAAGCCAACGGTACGGAGCCCACGACTCCCCTCTATGAGGCCATCGACCCCGATGCACTCGAAGATCTGTATCAGCATGCCTCGCCAACAGTGAGCTTCGACTACATTGGGTACCGCGTCACGGTTTTTCCTGACCAAACTGTTACTGTGTCCGAGCTGAATACATAGGGCGTTACTCCCAATAGACGACCCAGAGATCCGAATTTTAGAAGCCGCCGCTCTTCAACCAGAAGGAGCAGTATACTCCACAGCATGGAATTGGATGTAGAAGACCAACAAATTAGCACCGACAGCTACTTCTCCTGTGGTGAGGGCTCTCGCCCTGCAGGTAAAACCGTCACCAGCATTTGCTCGAGGAGCGCGTCGACCTGTGGTGGGGCAGTATAGGTGGCTTGCTGATCAGATTGGTCATACTCAATTATCCCTGTATCTGCGAGTTTCGGGAGATGAATATGATGCAACGTAATTGCTGTGTCCGTGGTTCTATTCGACGGTTCTCGGTCGTCACTTTGTGTCAGCTTCGTCACTAACGTAGAGACGGCCAGAGGAGTCTCGGTGTTACGAAGACACCGGAGAAGTGCTCGACGCCGGTGATCAGCAAGCATCTTGTATAACAACGTAATCTGTTCTGTTGTAGTGCCACGATCGCCAATCGGGTGTCCATCCTCATGCATACTCGAGCCTCGAGTATGCACACATATAGTCATTTTTTATAATTGCATTGTTAGATTGTGGAATACACACGGAGAGACGCGAATTGTCCTTCTGTAACAGAGTCACTGTGTGATTCCAGCACCATGCGTCTTTGAAAGTGTGAAATACGCAATTGAAATGGCTGAAGATCAGCTCTCACGTTGTTCCTCTGCCGTTTCCTCACTGAAGTGGAAATGATCGAATGGCTGGCTATGTCGCTCGCGTATGATCTCGGAACTCTCAATCGTGACGCCTGAGTCGTGCAGCGTGTCCGTGATGCGTGTAATATCTTTGCTACTCGTCCCAACCGCTTCCACGTAGATATTTCGTTTGCCGACAAGCATCTCGCGTACATCGACCACACCCTGCACAGCAAGCATCTGCTGGACAAATTCGGCTTGTTCGGTTGCTGGCGCGGTACACACGAATAACACACGCAGCGGGAGGTTCGCCGCTTCATAATCGATCTCTGGGTGGTAGCCTTTGATGATCCCATCGTCTTCGAGGGCTTTGATCCGGTTCCGAACGGTGCTCGCGGAGACACCGACCGTTTCGGCAATTTCTTCGGTGGTTGTATTTCGTGCATCTCGCTGGAGATGATACAAAATGCCCTGGTCAACGTTGTCGAGTCCTCGGCCCATACGCGAGAATTGGGAGAGTAGACGTAAATAGTATGTGAGAAACCGAGTGAAATCCAACAGCCCTCGTTCAAGTGGTTCACTCACTTCCTCAAACACTGGCTAATCCGAAAATTGAGAGGTGATTAAACGTGTATACTGTGTTGAAGTACAAGAACCAATGATGCTCGATGATCAGCTCTCAGTCCTCTCGAATCGCCACCGACGACGGCTCCTTGTCACTTTAGCACAATGGACTCCCCAGCCCGATCATCTCGCTCCCTCTCGAGCTTTGGCAGCGGACGGGGGAGACGAAGAGCAAACAGATCAAACAGATCAAACAGATCAAACGATCGCAATGCAGCACGTCCATCTCTCCAAATTAGCGGATCACGGCTTTATCGACTGGGATCAAGACGCACAGCGCGTGACGAAGGGGCCGCAGTTCGATGAGATCGAGCCATTGCTCACAGTTCTGATTGAAAATTAGAATGTGCTTACTGACCGTGGTGTTCCCGACTGATTGATCACGAGGAAAACTGCCACGAAGGTGGTAGTTCAGGTACGGGATGACGATTGGTTGGGACCCATCAGACCTCCGTACCACTTCGTCCTTTGCGCTAGTCCTGTATAACCCTACTGCGATTATCTGGGTTACTAATTTAGTATCTGATTCATAGCCGGGGAAATATATCCCAGACTACTAATCTATCGAAAATCGATTTAACTGAAGGCAATATGGATGGTGCAAATTCGTAATTATCGCATCATATATTGCGGATTTGTGATTAGTAATTTGTGATTATCCGAGTGAATAAACGAGTTGGCTGGTGAATCAGCAATATGATTGTTTGGGGATGAATGCCTTTGATACGTCTTGACGCGCATAGTCTCATTTATGATGGACAGTGCTGTTGGGCGAATTCGATGGCTTCGACAACAACTGTCTTGTAAGCGACGCTAGAACGGTATGAACAAGTCCGGTGTTCCCGGGCAAATGGTTGGGACCCATGAAGGACTTATCTAATCAACAACAAGCGATCGAATTGCTCCAACAACTCGGCTTGAAAGAGTACGAAGCAGGGTGTTTCGTAGCGTTGGCACGCCTCCCGAAAGGGACGGCCAAAGAGATCAGCGAGACGTCCGACGTACCGCGAACACGCGTCTATGATGCGATTCGAGTGTTAGAAACCAAGGGCCTCGTCGAGATTCAGCATTCGAATCCTCAGCAATTTCGCGCCGTGCCGATCGAGGAGGCCGCCGAGACACTACGCCAAGAATACGAAACGCGAACAGACACGCTCGTCGAGGCAATGGACAATATTGAACCCGCGATTCCGGATGGTGATGAAGAAATCACGCACGAAGTCTGGGCGCTCTCAGGGACCACTGCGATTACGAATCGTACTCAACAACTCATTGATGCCGCTGGGAGAGAGATCATACTCATCGTCGGGCGTGACGAGGTTATTGATGACGGGTTGGTTGAACAGCTCCAAGAGGCGCTCGACACTGGTCTCGATGTGCTGGTTGGCACACAAACCGAGGAGCTTCGTGAGCAAATTGCAAAGGCACTGCCCGATGCAGAAGTGTTCGTCTCCGGGTTAGAGTGGTTGCACAGTTCGCCCCTTGAGGCCAACGACGACACGACGATCAGTCGGCTGCTGTTGATCGACAAGAACACGATTCTCGTGAGTTCGGTGCATGAGACGGACACTGGCGGGATTGAGACGGAAAAGGCAGTGTTTGGGAGGGGGTTCGACAACGGAATTGTAGTGATTGCCCGGCGATTGATGGCGACGGGATTACTTCCGGCTGATGATCCTGACATGCTCGCCGATAAATGATTTCTGATGCGTTATTGGGATGCGATTCTCGGAGGGAAGAGGGAGCCGCATAACAGGCTCGTGTTTGACCGTGCTGAAGGGCGATTTTTTGGGAGACATGGACCAATCATCATAAGGGAAAGTGTTCATTCACCGACCCACATTATCGTCACAAAATCTCTCTGTAACCGACTTGCCACGCGATCCAACGCAAAGTACCTCATCTGTGTTTGTGGTGCGTACTTTACCTGATCGGAGGTGGTGATGATCGCTCCTTCGGATGAAGGATCCGCTGGATAATCCCATCGATGTCTGGGGGAGTGATCTCCTCGGGTTCGTCTGATGGGTAGTGTGGAACTGGCATAAGCTTTCACTCACACTAGTAGTACGTCGTCAATCATAATAATTGTTCACTATTGCGAGATAGGTTTTGAGCGAGCCAATTATCACCACAATCTAAGCTCAATAAATAACAGCGAGTCGGAAAATTGAAAAATAGAGAGGACTCGGTTCGGCAGTTCTGTACGCCCGGTTCTCATGCATGGCCAAGAGGGGAAGCCACTAAGGCCATTACACTCCATTGACTTGACGACCAGCCCATCAACGATTTGAGGAGTTTCACGAACAAGGCAACCTCGAACGCCGCAAACTCAGTCTTCGCGTCGTCATTTGGTGGATTCCCGGGGGTAGCCATTCGATGAACTACTACGAGTGTTGAGAGTGGCCAAGGTCAACGAGACAATGCACCATCAATCGGCGATGGTCGAAATCGATCCCCTCTGGAGAAGGTTAGTGTACGACACCATATATCAAATAAAAACAAAACAAAGCATACAAGCGATATGGGAAAACCGAATAGTATGGATCTGCCATCGATCGCTGATGGAATGTTTCTCCTTGCTGCAGTCGGGACGGCTATCGTTGCAGGGTATCAGGGCATTGTCGGCAGAAATTATGCGAAAGCACTCCAGACAGGTGCGATCAGTATCTTGTGGCTGAGTGTGATACTAATCAATGGGTACTTCGACATTCTCGTTTCGATTATTGCTATTGGAACTCTCGTTTTAGTTTGGGTTCTCACACAAAACAAACGAGAGATTCAGCGGCCTTAGTCGGGAACAATACCGCTAAGGATAGTATTCAGGAAAGTGGCAGTTACTGACGAACTTGACCACGTTTTTACTCGGGAAGCTGGTCCGAGGAACATCAAACAATCCAGCATTGGTGGTGATAGTTTCAAGACCTCCGTAACGTTCCGAGTATACATCCAGCAAAGCGCTGTATAGCTCGGAGGAGAATCAAATCTAGATTTGGACAGCGACGTTCTCGCCGACCTGATGGACATTGCGAACGAACATGGACTTCTACTCGAAGGCGTCCAAGAATTGTACAAGTTCGAAAGATAGCATTGAACTCGGGGCTAGCTCTGGGTTTGGCGGATAAACTCATCGAGTCGTTCTTCAATGAGTGCCGCAATGCGTTTGCTATATTGCCAAAGTACTGCGTTGAGTCGCTCTTCGGTCTCATCGTCAATACCATCGTTTCCCTGAAGGACGGAGTCTTTGGTGACCTGAGGGTGATACACGCAAACGATCTCGATTGAACTGTCTGAACCCGTGGCACCAGCGGTATGGATTCCGTACTGATCGATACCCCACACACCATCGCCACCCTGTCGTTCCATCGCAGAGTCGAGCGCATCGAGACGTTGCAATTCCTCGGAGGAGAGGATTGGAGCGTTACCTTCGAACAATTCACCGTATGCCTGTATCCGAGCACTGTTTATCCACTATTCCAACTGGGAACGCGCTCTTAGTACGAGCTCCCGTTCGTCTGGAAATTCGGCCATGCAATCTAGACGCGTGGGACATCAATCAACGTTTGTACGACACCTCCGGTCGGCGGGCATAGTGACGGTGGCTCTGAAATGAGCGAGAAAACTCTCGCTCGTGTTCGCTATCGTTGGTGTCTGTACTAGAGCGTTTGGAAGTATGGACTCCTTCTAGAGAACTCGATGAGAGTCAAAGCTTCGTTTTTGAACGTTGGACGGGTCGACAGCGACGGCTTTAGACTATTTTCGTCTGGTATGATTTCGATTGGGAGATTCGCGTGGCGTCGTCATTTGGATACCGCTCCTACAGACGATCATAGACCACTCTCTTGTCGCAGACAGTAGATTCATCTCACGTATAGGTGTGCTTTTGAAAGATCGCATGGAGATGATCCTCCAGCATCTCCACGAGGTCGGGATTGTAGGCCAATGGTCAGAGACACTCCCCGACGACTACGGGATTGATAGATAGATGTTTAGTTATTCACTGCTTGATACTGTACTCCGTGAAACGTGGGTTTTAGGTTAGTGTTAGCCGTGAATTACCCACGTTGTCGGGCAACATATGGAAGATGAAACCCGACGCTCGATATTACGGTCGGTTCGACTACATTTTTCGGCCAATATTTTACAAAACAAATTATCAAATACTCAATTGAACGCAATGCTTGTTACAGTGCTATTTGAGTGGACGCGTTCTCATCCCTGTCGTTCATGGGGCACACGCTGATTTGCAACGCGTTCGGCTTCGAACAGCGCCGGTACGTACCGGCGAACTCGTCGAAACTTGGGGCGAACACCAATAGATCGGACGGGTATACCGTAGGAACGATGGCTATCACGTCCTAGAAGAGATAGTCGAGTGGTTTCCGGCGTGAGTTCCAAGGAGTCCAAGGTGGCGACCACAGCGTTATCCCACTCATTCCCCTAGAGACAGTATGGCAGACACGAAAAAGAGCCGAAATAAGCAAGCACGTGACGAAGAAAACCGCCAGCGAGCATGGGAAGTTGAGCAGGCGCGTGAACGTATCGACGAAACCGAACCGCGTGATCAGCAGGGTAAAGCGAATGAGACCCAGTACGAGGAAGACGAATATTCAGACTCGCCTCATGTGTGTCACCGTCGTGAGTGCGACGAGATAGCGAGGTTTGTCGTCCTCGAACGGTACCAGGAAGAAACCGGCCATGGGACAGTTAAATCGGAAGCAAAGCTATGTCGAAAGCACACTGCCGAAGAAAGTCCCACGAATCTTGACGACGCTTCTGCGGAGTATTTGTTCCGTGTTGATCCATTACCAGAAACAGCCGATGGTGACCCGGTGTGATTTGTTGCGACGGGAGCAAGCTGTCGGACCATTCCTAAATGTCACTCACTCTCATCGTTTAAACCGTCCTTCAGTAGAGGACGATCACTGTTTGCCGACTCGCGAGAGTTCCGAAACGAACCGCTCGTATTCCATATAATCGAGAAGAAACCGGGGCGTCTGCCCGAGCCAATCGTTCGAATCCTATGTTGATATCTCCCGCCTAGTAGTCGCCCGTTCCTCCACTGTAACACGGGTTAAGAATATTCGATCGTCCCCTCACTTGCCAACGGCACGGATCTTGCGACCACTTTGTACCGTTACATCAACCGTTCATCACCATTCCGTCGACACTCATTGTAGTTCTCATGTTAACGTGTCTGTTTTTCCTTCGTTCCTCGCCGTTGGCAAGGACGTGCCCGATGAGGCGCTCGTTGGAACCGACGTATTGTGAGCACCCTCTATCGAGCAATCGCGACGAGAACAGATCGGGAACATTTCAGCTGTCGTATCCCGACGATGACGAGTACGAGAAGCAAAGGGGTACGCTCCATTACCGCAAGGGTGAAGACGCATTCTACCGCCATATTGCCCTTCGAGGTTGGGCAACGGTGAGCTTGCCCTTAAGTCTGGGATGTCGGATCCGAGTGACAATCACTCGACCGCCGAATTTCGGCCAGAAGGGGAGTCATGACAGGCCCACGAGTTTACTCGTGGGTAGCTGACTCGGTAACCGTAACGGATCTCCGATCGGTTTCGAGAAGCTGATTGAAAGCGTTGAGCATGGCCGTGACGCTAGCACGAGTGATGTCTGCGTCGCTTGCGTTCACCGACACCGAATGGTCGCCTTGAGACACCTCGACTTCTACGGTGACGAGTGCGTTCGTCCCTCCGGTAATCGCATCGACGTGATACGATTCGAGCGTCGCATCGATGTCGAGAGCTTTTCGTGTAGCGGTAACGGCAGCATCGACAGGGCCACTTCCGACACCACTGGCAACGTGCTGCTCGCCATCGACGGCGAGTCGAACGCTCGCGGTCGGTGTCGCACCACCACTAGTGGCAGTCAGATCCAATAATTCGATAGGCCGGTCACGTTCACGTCCTTGTACCTCGTCTGCGATCGCGAGCAGATCAGTATCGGTGATGCGTCGTCCCCGTTCACCAATCGTCTTCACTCGCTCTACGATGGTGTTTAGTTCGTCATCGACCACCGCAACGTTGTGTTCGTCCAATGCCGAACGGACACCTGCCCGACCGGCGTGTTTTCCGAGCACGAGTCGGCGCTCACGGCCGACAGTACTCGGAGGATACGGCTCGTACATCGCCTCATCTTTAAGCGTCCCGTCAGTATGGATTCCCGATTCGTGTGCGAAGGCGTTCTCGCCGACGACGGCTTTGTTCGGCGCGAGCGGAACGTCGGTCGCCGTCGCAACCGTTTGTGCGAGGTCGTATAATCGTTCGGTGTCGACCGTCTCGACGTTGTACCCATGGTCGAGTGCGACGGCGACTTCCTCCAGAGCAACGTTACCAGCGCGCTCGCCAATTCCGTTGACGGTCGCGTGGACGAGATCCGCTCCGGCCTCGATACTCACCAGTGCATTCGCCAAAGCTAGCCCGAGGTCGTCATGAGTATGGGTGCTCGTTGAACCGAGCGGCGCGAGCTCGGAAACGGCGGCCGCTGTGTGTTCCGGAGTCGCGTGTCCGACCGTATCGCAGTAACAGATGCGGTCAGCACCGGCGTCGATGGCTGCACCCATCAGTCGTTCGAGGAAATCGAGGTCGGCGCGTGAACCGTCTTCACCGAGAACTTCCAGCCAGAGACCGTGATCCTTGGCGTATTCGGTGAGATTGACTGTCGTTTCGACCACTTCGTCGCGTGTCGTTCCGACTTTCCCTTCGATATGGCGGTCGCTCGCCGGAACCACGAGATTCACCCCATCGACTCCGCAGTCGAGCGCAAGTTCGATATCGCTCTTGACCCCGCGGGCGAAGCTCGTTACCATCGCGTCGAGATCGAGGTCAGTTACCCTCGAAATCGTTTCTCTTTCGCCGGTTCCCGTGCAAGCGCTGCCAGCCTCGATGACACTGACGCCAGTGGCGTCGAGCTTGCGCGCGATCTCAGCTTTGTCGGTGGGGGTAAGCGATATCCCCGGCGCTTGTTCACCGTCACGGAGCGTGGTGTCGAGGAACTGTACTTCAGAATCAGAAAGTGTGTTTGGTTCGGGGAGTACCCCGAATAAATCGATCACTGGTCATGATATCCACTTTGGTGTGGCATCCAGACGTATATAATACGTACGAGTCTGGCAGATATTGCACGTCGAGGAGGGAAACGCCATCTTCGGTGGCAGTACGACACGGTGCTCAACGCGAAGATGGTAGCAAGGACTGATATCAATAGCTACGCAGTGAGTGCAAGAGTCATGCGACGAGAAAAAGTGGCTGATCCCCGCCTAAAGGGTAGCGCTTTGCAAATACAACGGTTTCCGTAGGGAACGCAGTCTCGGCAGTCGTTGATTTGGAACAGCCCGTCCCAATCTGTTTGAGACCGCGAGAGAGGATGTTCCCACTAGGTCTGCTTTCAGACGAGTGGAAGAAGGGTTAAATCAGGTATTCATCGCTGGGTACACCCTCGAGGATGGTTTCGAGTCGGGAATCTCCCCAATAGCGTACCGTTTCACTCCGCTGATCGTATTCGAGCACACCAGCATCTGCGAGTCTCGGCAAGTGGTTGTGAAGCAAACCGATTGTAACTCGCTTACGGCGCTCAGCCGAAAATTCCCCTCTCTTCGGATCTAAAGAGACGATATAGTCAATAAGGTCATCAAAGCTAGCACTATCGATCATTTCTCGATCGAAGTACGTAATGATTGCATAACGATGTTCATGCCCCAACAGGCCAAGTACTTGCTCCTTGGAAAGGTTTCCTGAACCGGTCGATTGTCGCGTACTCATAGATTCCAATTGTAAATCATTCTCCAAAAGCAGTAGCCCTAAACAGTTAGGAACGAGGTGCTAGTCCAATGTCTCCGCTTCTCCAAAGAACGCTGCCAAGAGTTTACGCTCGCTCGCTCTCAGATGCTGGTGGAATGTAGGCGCCGAAACCCCGAGTGAATTTGCGACCTCTTCGCCAGTACTCTCACGTGGCCACTCGAAAAATCCGGCATTGTATGCTGCCGTCAAAGACGCTTGCTGACGGTCGGTTAACTGATGTGTGATACGGGCATGCTGTCTTCTGAGTGGCGGGAGAGAACGCTTTATCTCCTGTTTCATCGTGAGATGAGCATTTGGATGAATCGACTGTACAGCATCCGTGAGCGCACGGATATCAGCATCGGCAGGGGCTTCAGCAACGAACGACCCCGTCCCTTCAGTCACTTTTGCGTGTTTAATGCGAGCACCCCGTTCGATTAGAACTTGTGGGGAAGTCGATGCTCCTACGAACACGATTTCAAGCAAGCTGGACTCCGACTCCGCGCTGATACAGCGAGCCTTTTTAACGATCGATTGCTGGCGTGCCATCTCGAGAAACGAGTCGACTGGAGCGTTCTCCAGTGTGATATAGTAGAGGAGTTCTTTATTTGTCGAGGGAACGAGATCTTCGAGCGTAATTGAACACTGTAAGTCAGCAGATGCAGTGATAAAAAATGCTGTCGTCTCGGTGAGATCGAATGTGAGCTCGTAGTGGCTATCCGTATGGAGTAACTTCTTACTCTCTGCTGCGTGAATCGCGTAGCCAATTGTCTCGCTTAGTTCTTCGAAGACAGCTTGCTCTCGTTCGCTGAATGCGTCAGAGCGGGATGCATGAACGACCAACACACCATACGTTGTTTCGCCATAGACGAGCGGTACACACAACACCGAACGGTAGCCATTAGCAAGTGCTTCTTCTCGCAATAAATCGGGAAATCGGGGATCAGATTCGATTGACCGAATCAATTGGAGTTCTTGTGTCCGAATTGCTTCGGCAGCACCTCCGGTACTCGTCTCGGCCGAATCTGCTTCGTCAAGTAGATCGAAATAGATACCATTCATATTTGCACCGGTACGAGGCTCAATGCCCCCGCTCGGCAACGATCGTTCGCCGATGAATGCGTCCTGGTAGAGATCGGACGCAGCGAGTCGTTCACAGACGCTTGTCTCAATCTCGTTCCGCGTTGTCGTTCGAACGAGCGTTTGATTGACCTCACGGATGAGTCGGTTAATTCGATTAAGCGTTTTGAGGTGGTCACGGTGCTGTTCGATAGCTTCTTCGCGTTCTTTCCGGTCAGAAATATCCTCGCCAACGAGGATGATGTATTCGAGTTCACCATCTGGAGACCAAAGCGGAGCAGCATTCAACGAAATCCAACACCGCTCTTCGTCTGCTCGCTCAAGAACTGCTTCGTAATCATAAACGGGAAGACCAGTATCGATGACTTCTGCCAGCAGACCGTCGTTTGGATCAATAGGTCGATTCTCGGAATCGTAAAGCGTAAAATCATTATATAGTGATGGAAGGCGCATTAACTGATTGACGGAGACCCCAAGAATCTCGGCGACTTGTTCATTCGCCCGAACCAATTGTCTGTCTGGTGTGAAAACGCCGATCGCAATCGGACTCGTTTCGAGGATTCGTTCGGTGAGATCTCGTTCATGGCGAAGCTCTTTTTTACGTTCTTCTCGGTCGGAAATATCCCGAAAAATGCCTTGGCCGATGGTTTTGTCGTCTAACTCGGTGACACCAGAGCTAATCTCGACAGGGATTCGTTCGCCGTTGTCGTGGATAATGTACTGGTTCACACCGTGCTGAATCACATCCGTCGAATCACCGCGGACGCCATCGCGTTCGACGTGTTCTTGGAAAATTACCGTATACTGTTCTTCTTGTTCTGGCGGATGTAGCTCCGACTGATGTAGCCCACAGAGCTCTTTACGTGACTTACTCGTAAGCGATACTGCAGCTTGATTTACGTCCTCGATTATCCCGGTTTCAGCGTCTGTAATGAAGATTGCGTCAGGAGCTGTTTCAATGAGTTTCGCGTACTTCTCTTTGGTATTCTTGAGTTCAGTTTCTCGCTGTTTTCGTTCCGAGATATCACGAACGAGTGCGGTGAAGAGTCGCTTTCCATCGTACTGGTGTTCATAAAATGAGAACGCTAGGGATAGCTCAGATCCATCTTTATGTAACCCAATTCGTTCAACATACTCATGATCTGTCTCTTGTGAGTCATCGTGAACGAGTTGCTGGAACGATGCACGATAGGCGTCACGGAGGCGGTCGGGGAACAATTCAACTATCGATTGACCGACGAGGCCATCGTCAAACCATCCAAAGAGGCGTTCAGCCGCGCGATTTGAGAATACGATGGTTCCGCTTGAATCGAGGGTGACAAAACCATCGAGTGCATTTTCAACAAGGTCACGGAAAAAGGTGGTTTCAGTACCGAGATGTGCTGTGAACTCTTCAGAACCTGGGTTGTGATCGGGTTGATGAGTCATGGTGATATGCGGTGGTGTAGCACCATTTGATGAAAGAGATGAAGATCGAGAACCAATATAACACTTTGGATGGTTTCATCCACTGTGGTTCGAATCATGGAAAATTTGAAGATCGACAGGCTGTAACCGGTTTTCATAGGTATAATTACCGTCTCACACCCTCTATAGGCTCATTTTCTCGATAGGAAGTCGGAAATATTTATCGCGTTCCTAGGATTTCAACCTCCAGTGGAGCTTCGCAATGATATATTCTGCGAGTTAGACGTGCGTCTGACGAATATATTTGTGGCTGGCATCCGATACATTTTTCAATGAACCAAGATTTACTCGGCATGGACTCGGTCACTCTCGAATTCACGGACGAGGAACTCGAGCAAATCGATGAAATTGCGTTTGCTCACCATCGGGAGAACCGTGATGCAGCAATACGTGACCTCCTTGACGAGTGGTTAAAAGACCGTAATAAGTGATTCAGATAAGGAGCAGCGAGATCATAAACCATCAAAGGCCACTTTCGTTGACTAACTACTGCTGCACCACAGCAGGGAGTGACATAACCGTTCTATTTTTGCTATCCCCTACAATATATTTTTGAGAATCCCAAACTGTAATTCACGCCGATTGAGCGTTCATAGGCATAGCTTCGAGAAGTGTTTCAAGTTTCGTCCTTTTCCGATAGCGAATATTCTCGTTCTGGCGATCGTATTCGATGACTCCGTAATCAATGAGTTTCGGAATGTGGATATGAACAAGCGAGAGCCGTATCCGTTTGGCCGTCGTTGTTTTATCACTTTTCTCGTGGATGTGCGCAACAAACTCATCGAGGCCGACAGCGTCAGCGCTCTTCATTTGGAGGTAGATGAGAAGTTGGCGCCGATACGAGTTAGATAGTATCTTAAATGATTCACTCAGTGAAAGCGAAGGGCGGTCATGATGGGCCATATTGTGGTTATAGTAAGCAAATTGTACAAGCACTTAGGCTGTTCAAACGGCGTATTTTTAACTAACCGCGAACGGAACAACTCACTCAGGTGATGTCGTTTCGGACGCATCGAGCAGTGCGTGTTCAAGCAGTGCCTCATTTCCCCGCCTGATCAGATCGGAAAGGGACTGCTGGCTGATCTCGAATTCTACCGCCAACTCAGAGAGTGTGACTTGCCGAGGCGTCTGAAAGTACCCTCGTTGAAGGGCTAGCAACAGTGCGTCGCGCTGCTTTTCGGTCAAGATACTGTTGAGGAGATGGTCACCGGCTTCGGTAAGGATCTGCATTTGACCAAGCGTATATTGGATATCATTTTCGCGGCAGTGATTGTGGAACGTGGTAAGATCCTCTTGCGTGGGAAAGAGAATCTCGAACTCCCACGCATGGGAGTTATAGCCGTATGCACTCCGGATAATTGTCTGGGCAGCCGTGAATCCCTCAAAAAATTCCCCCTTAGGAGCGTCCCAGTTCAGGAGATAGAGACGGCGATTATTGACCTTCTCAACTTCAGCCAATTCTTGTACTCGTTCGTGCTCACGAACGCGGTGTTCGAATTCATCGAAATCGATATTCCAAGCCCAAAATAAGGGAATCGTATTTGTTCCAACAGGGACAATTCGTTCGAATTCGATTTGTGTCTCCGTTCCTGCGGTGAGCAAGCGACCAAGCGGGAAATCCATCGCTGAAAGCGAGAGTTCGACAATAGTACTCATCGTTCATCTGCCATACAATCTGACTCCAGATAGAATCTCTGGGAAACATATTTACACACAGTGCTGTACGGAGCGGTGAACCGTCTTAGGGTCACGCCCCAACACTTGGGTCTTATCTATAGACTGTCGAATGGATCACATTATTTCCCAGTACAAGGAAATCGTGGATCGCTGCACTCATACCTAGTCATCTTTCGGTTCAATTTCAATGACATAGTTACTCGACACGGTCACCCAATAACCTGCGTATTCAAATGAAATTTCACCAACTGTCCGTGACGAGCCGTCTGCGTGCGGCCCAAAGAGTGCATTCAAAGCGTCTGGATCAATCACCTCGTACAGTGGTTTGAGTTCATCTACCGACCGTTTGTCTGTTTCTGCGATTGTAGCGACGATTTGTTCGGTTAGTGTACCAGATGTACCACCAATTGTTGATCCATTCCTGACGTCAGTTGAATCCATGTTCGCTATCACCTACAAGAACAGAAGCCCTGATAATGCAAGGTATTATTAAGACAGCTGTTCTTGACGATTCGGTAGACTGGAGCCACCACTAAGTAATTACTGGTGCGTTTTTGAACAGGAACGCACAACACTGCTGCCAGAAGAATACAGCTCCATACCGAGTCAGCAGGATTACTCAAACTCGTGATTCTGGCTGATCTCTAAGAGCACCTCAACGCGATCACTACCGTGATATCGAATGGTTTGACTTCGCGAATCGTACTCTATCAAGTTTTCCTTTACCAACTTCGGTAAATGACAGTGGTATAACTGTATTCGAAGAGGCTTGCGCGTCGTCGTGATCCAAGACGGCAACCTGTATCTACGAGAGATCGTGCTTTGGAAGTGAATCGATTCCTTCTTTGAGACAGTGGCGGACCTCCCGCGATGAATCGATATTGTAACACCGAGACTCACCAGGCGAACCCCAATCACTCACCGTCACCATGCACGCAGATTGTCGGTGTAAACGATTGATTCATCGGCCTCACAAGTCACGCCGGTCTCGATTACCGATCAAGTGAGCACGTCGCCATCGACGTAATCAATTTTGTACACCATCGTCTCATTCCCGGTAGTTCAAATCGTCTTCCAAGTGGTGGAGTCGATCCGCTAAGTCATTTATTCGCTTCTGTTGTTCGAGAATTATCGAGACGAGTGCGAGAACCTCCACGTGCTGGTGGGTTTGCAACCCACGTTACGTCAGCGTGTGCGCGAGCATACTCGAAGAGATGATCGAAGACCGCATGGTCTGCCCGCCGAAGTCCATGGCGATAGTCGCTCCAGTGGTTCTCCAACGCTCGGAGTAGTTCACGGTACGTCGCATTAGTACGCCACATTGACACTCACCTCCGTTCGAGCATCGAAACCAGCGATGGCTGGGTGGCGCGTCGCCAGTATACGCTTCCAAAATACGAACGTCGTATGTACCGTTTCATTGCTAAGCGAGGAGACATAGCGTTTCGCACGCGTCACCCACAAATCGTGGCTCAAACGGTGCCTGTTCACAGTGAACGGCATTGTCCGCGAGATTTCGAATCGGTTCGGTCAGCGAATCAGTTCAGTGCTGAGTCAGCAGACTCGGCGCACCGAATGCGTCCGAGAGGTCAGCAACGAGGTCAACAGCTGCCGACAGCATCCGTTTATCGTTTCCACGCGAGAGGTCGTCGGAGCGGTAGAACTAGTCGACAGCCGAAAGGATGACGAGCAAGTGGAGCGCGCTAAGTGCTTGTTCATCCGTTTTGAGCAGGATAATGCTATCATCGAGTGCTGTGAGTATTGGTGTCCGCTGGCCGATCATCACAAATAGATAGGTTCTCGGTCAACCACTTAGGCAAGACCGGGTCGTTTTCGGCGTTTCTGAAAGTCGAACTTAGCGGAGTCGGTAGGTTCGCGCTCGATTTTTTCCTTCAGCAACGATAAGCCGGTAATGTTCCATTTTTGAAAGATGATTTCGGACGGTTCGGTTCGTTTTCGGCTCGTCAATTCGCTCCTGGTACAATTCGTACAGCTCGCCCGGATTGAGTTCGCCTTCTTCTTCTAAAATCTCATAGAGGGCGTGCTGATGTGCTGTGAGTTGGTCAAGGGTTTTCTGGCGCACTTCGTGACGACCATCGGGGACTGCTTCATGGACAATCTCGGTCGTAATCGTTGCGCCGCCGGACTGATCGGCGCGACGTGCAGCGTTCCTGAGAATACCAATGGCAACCCGTGCATCCCCGGCCGCGGCGTCGGCAATCAGTTCCAACTGTTCGTTTCCGATAGCGCCTTCCGAAAGTCCCCATTGAGCGCGAGCGTGGAGAATCGCAACGAGTTCGTCAAGGTGATACTTCTCAAATTGGATGCGGACACACGTCTGCAGCCGACTGGTTAACCTCCCATCGAGTTGGCTGAACAATTCTTCTTCACGATTTGCGATAAGAATCATTGAGATGCTGCGCATCCGATAGAGATCATAGAGCACGCTCTTGTCTTCGAGTTGGTCAACCTCGTCAAGGATGACAACAAACTGTGAACCATCATACTCCTGAAGCCGGTTGAGCAGTTCGTCTTTTGGTGTCGACCGTCGGTGGATGTCAACCGTCTTTCCGATCCCTTCGAGGATGCGGTAGAGCACTTGGAATCGTGTATGATCCTGCCAACAGTTGACGTACTGCGTATTGATGTCGAGGACGTTCTCACGAAGGCGTTCGACCGTGTAGTTGGCAATACAGGTCTTGCCCACACCCGATGGCCCCAGTAGGAGTGACGTTTCTCCCGTTTGACCGTCCATGATGGGTTTAAGCGTATTCGAAAGCGCGTTAACCTCCGGATTACGATGCTCAACTTCATCGGGGATGAACTGTGGTTGCAGGACGCGAGCATCGTGAATCATGTTTTCAGCGGTATCTATTCTGTCCGAGATAATAAACGGAAGTGGGCGATTTCCGATTCTTCCGATAGCGGAAACCATTCCAAGAGGGACGCATCTTCCCCACATTGGTGCTACTGCTAGGCGTGGACCAATTCACGGCGAACAGACGAACTGAATTGATCCTAAATATTTTGTTGTGATAAAAATTAAGTCATATAATAGCTTTTCTGAGGGGCGTTATTGTTTTTGTTGGAGGTTGACATCGCCACGCATCGATTGCGGATGATATTCACAGTAATACTGGGCTAACTTTTTCGACGCAGTGAATGTCGTACTCACGGTCTTGCCTTTCTCTTCGGCATCCTCGCTTTTGACGACCGGTTTGTCGTTCCCGTTGACGATGTAGAGTTCGTGTTCTTTGCCGTCAAGGTTCTCCCACGTGATCGTATACTTTTGACCTGGCTGAAGTGTGAGTGCTGGGTTTTTCTTGCCCTTGATGGACTTCGGGGCGCGACCCTCCCAGCCGCTTTGTTTGGCTCCCAAGCGGATTTCTTTTCCTTTCTGACTGCTGTCACTTTCGCTCTTGCTCTTGTTCTTTGAATCGCTCTCCTGGTTACTATCCTCATTGCCTGGTAAACTGCTAGTACAACCAGCAAGAGCAGTTGCAGCGAGTGCACTACCCGTGACCTTGAGTGCGGTGCGTCGGCTTGTACGGGGTTGGTCGTTCATGGGCGAGGAAGAGATTACCACCTACGGTGATAGAAATATTTTGGCCGGTGAACTAACGTGTGAAATAAATTGAAGGATACGTTCTCCTGTGGTACGGGTTTTACATAGCGAAATAGATCCGTAGCTGTTTCAGGGGACATTAGCACTTTCTGTAAACGTTCTTCGGCGATTCACTTCTGATAGGCAGTCTATAGCCCGGGACTGCGAGTGATTTTCTCCTTGACCGGTTTGTTTCAGCCCTAACGCCTTCCCAATATTGTTATCTAACTAACATTTATCCCTTTGTCCGCCATTAAGAGAGTATGGAAACGTCAACAGGATTTGATATCGTCGGAATCACCGGGCCTCAATGGACCGAATCCGAGCTTCAATCGCTCTCGGAGGAGCTAGCATCCGAAGTCAACGGCGGTTTCACCTCCGTTGTTATCGGAGCCGAGACACTGATGCAAGTGTTCGACGCGGACGACCCACGTCAACTGCTCGAACTCGGCCTTACGAACCTCAACGAATCGGATATCGAACTACCGAGTTCGCCGGAGTCGACGTCAATTCCATTCAACCCGGGATTCGTTCCTCCCGACCTAATTCCGTGGATTACTGGTTGGGGAGCAGCGCTGTTACTTCAACCCGAGGAATCAACATCACTTTCGACCGAAAGCATCGTCCAAGCCCTCGACGACTTGTACGCTATGAGAGGGGGATGGGGGACGGAACCAATAGTCGTTACCATCCACTACCCTAGCGAAGCTGAAAACCCCTCATTTTATCGTGCAGAGGGCGTCCAAAACGACTCGACCGAGTAGGCGAGTGTACCCTGTATCTCCCTCGATTTCTGCAAACGTTTGTTGGTTCGAGTATATGTTTGCCTTCGATAGTATTTCGAACCATAGGGGTTAACCGGATGTTGGTTGATCGAAAATAACTACACCCACGAAAGGGTGATGAACGAGTTTCCCACCCTTTGTGCTATAATAAGACTGCTACAGTTAACAAATATAATTATTTTTATTATTAAATATAACTCTTGGAGAAAATCGGGTGAGACAACATAACTACAACGCCACATTATTGAGTCTGCGAAGCATGGGGTGAGATATCATGAGTCGTGACGAACGTCAACGCGGATTTGATTCCGCATCGTACTTGTCAGACGATTTGTATCGACTCAATCAGATTGCCATCAATGGAACCAATCAAGAGTACCACCACGATCCAAGTAGCTCTCGACATTCTCACATCGGACTCCTCTACGCAAATCAAGCTGAACAGTTTGCAGGCGTAATTCCCTTAATCCGCGACGGGCTCAATCGCGGTGAGCGCTGCTACTACGTCTATGATGATAATACAAAGGCTGATGTCGTGGCAGCGATGCGTGAAGCAGGAATTGACGTTAAGATGGCAACCGAAACTGGTGCACTCTCATTTCACACACCGGAAGAACTGTTTTTGCAAGAGGGGGTATTTGACCTGGAGACCACGATCGCGAATACAAAAGAAACAATCCGAGAGGCAATTGAAGACGAGGGCTATGACGGGATACGAATGAGTGGCGAGATGTCGTGGGTGCTCGACAGAGAGCATAGTCTCGACCGCATGATCAAGTACGAGCAGACGCTCAACTCCCTATACGAGAATCAACCCGTTATCGGAATATGCCAATACAATGTCAAGCGGTTCGACCCAGAGATCATCAACCAACTCATTCGCTCCCACCCAAATTTCGTCTTCGGCGAAGAAGCCGCGCGTCACTTTTATTATATCCCACATGAAGGCGTTGGTAGTACTGTAGCGCCAGAGACCATCAACGACGACCGATCAATCTACTCGTTCTTTGAACGCATTCAAGCTTATGAGACGCTCGAACAGCGGGAACGGGGTTTACATGCGCTCAACGAAGCGACTCAGGAGTTGATGTTCCTTGACGGCGAAGAAATCGCTAAACGCGCCCCCGACATCATCCGAGACATGCTCGGTGTCTCATTTGCGTCATTCTACTCCTATGACGAAGACAGCGGTGATCTAAAATGTAGACGTAGTAGTATAGCCGCCGCAGACGGGTTCAATAGCGGATTTTCTGAGCAGTATTTGGATCGTGCGTGGAAAGTGTTCGTCACGGAGACGCCCGATATCTTAGACGATCTCCCACCGTCAACCAACTCTGACGGGACTGAAACGTCGCCTCGAAGTGGTGTGATTGTCCCGCTTGGAAGACACGGCGTATTCTGTACCTGCTCAACACACCCAAATGCATTCGACAATCCAACCGTCAATCTTGCCGAGACGGTTGGGGCGAATATCGAAGCGGCGCTGGATCGTGCCGACCGCGAAAGAACACTCCAGAAAAAAAACGAACAACTGGATCGGCTCAATAGGATCAATCGTGTTATCCGTGAAATAGATGAAGCACTAGTGGAAGCAGACACGCGCGCAGAAATCGAGCAAATCGTCTGCGAACGACTCACGACGTTCGATCCCTATCAGTGCATCTGGATCGGCGATCAGGATCTGACGACGGAGACAATCACGCCACACGCACACGCAGGTGATCAGAACGGCTTTCTCGAGAGCATCACACTCTCCACCGACACCACATCGGCAAAGCAAGGACCCGTAACTACTGCCCGGCAGACCCGAAAAGTCCAGGTAGTACAGGACGTACTGACGGATCCAGAATTCAAACCATGGCGTGAAACGGCCCTTTCTCACGGCTTTCGGGCCTGTATCAGCATTCCCCTTGTCTATCAGAAATCGGTTTACGGTGTATTAACCCTATATACAGGTTCACCAAACTCGTTCAACGAACTGGAGAAAACTGTGTTAACAGAATTGGGAGAAACAATCGCCCATGCAATCGATGCCGCCGAAACTAAACAGACGCTCCGGACAGACAGCGTTACCGAGGTGACGCTAAGGATACAGGAATCAGATAATATCCTTACCCAACTTGCACACGAAAGTCAATGTGAAACCGAATTCAATTTCGATGGGCTTGTTCCCCAGTCAGATGGTTCAGCCCATCTCTTCTTTACCACACATGGAGTTGCTCCAAAAGATGTCCTGGCCGGTGCCAAACAGGTGGCTGGCATCGCAGAATTACAGGCTATCAGAGATGATGAAGAACAATGCGTTTTCGAAGCGATAGTAACACGGCCGACGCTCGCATCACACATTCTCGAGAATCAGGGTCTCATTCGCTCGCTCACCGTTACAGATACGACCATCAATGCCGTCATTGATCTTCCCGCCACCACTACTGTTCGGGAGTTCGTCGAAACCATGCAAGAGAGATATCAGAGCACCGAGCTCATGACTCGACGTGTGCATGATCGTCCAATCAAGTCACGCCACGACTTGCGCAATGCTCTCACGGAACGATTTACGGAGCGGCAACGTGAAATTCTTGAAACCGCGTACCGAAGCGGATTTTTTGAATCACCGCGGGTACGAACTGGTAAGGAACTATCCGAGACGCTGGATATCACGCAATCGACGTTCTCCCACCACCTCCGAGAAGCCCAACGCCGACTCTGCGAACTGGTGTTTGAAAACTCCTGACCCTCTGGGACACCGGATCTCGAACTCGTTTTTCGGATCATTTCGACCGGACATGATTATTGGCGAGCGATCGCCAGGACTACACTGTTCGTAAAGTTAGCGAAGCGGTGTATTTGCGGTCACTTCCGGATCGATCTACTCAAAGACAGATCTAGATAATACGCATCCATTTCTGTGGTAGTGCGAATAATTCGAAGTCATGCTTTCCTTTGCCCTCCCCTCAAGGAAAGATGATGGTCAGTAACACGACCGATTGTATCACGGTGTCACAGCCTTTGGATCGAATGCTCGATATCCTTAGTCACCCAGACCGCCGACGAATCCTACTGCTAATCAAAAAACAAAAATCATACGGTAAAGACGAATTTGCCATTAAAGAGTTCGATGCTATAGATAACAAACAGCTCACACCCGAACTCTATCATAACCATCTACCGAAGCTTGCCAACGTTGGATATATCGAGTGGAACAAAGACGCTAATATGATCCGAATAGGGCCAAATTTCGAGGAGATTACTCCGTTACTCCGGTTCATACATGATTACCAGAAAGAATCTCCTGAGAAGTGGCCTTAGATTACTGCTCTATTAATCGGAGTAACCGTGAGTGATCGGTGTGTAGCTCCTTTGCTGGAGCTCGGTGTGAACAAGACCAAAATTGATCCTGCTCACTCAGCGTCTGGAGTTCATCGGTAGTTTGTTCGTCACACTACGCTGCTGATGACACATACTAGTACGTGAGTTACAGTGGAGTGCGTCTCTTCCAAAACGTGATTTACGACGACTGGCTTTTCTCCATTGACTACCTTCGGTTCGGGGGCGGTTGACCGACACAAGCACTGAGAGTTCATATCTTTGTATCGTCACCTGCTTAAATAATTATAATCGTGATTGTCATTATTCTTCCACCGAAGAGGAAGCAGTATTATCGGCCGGAATGTCACAGATCGATAATTTCGTCTGTGATCTGGATGCTCGTTGAGACGAGATCAGCAGCATCGTCGTAGGATGACTGGACTACTGTCTTCTCGGGAGGCGATTTTCCAGCGAAGCGGAACACGGCCCTTACGAATCCGGCGCGGAGCGTCTCGTTTTCAAAGAGGCCGTGGAGATACGTCCCCAGGACGTGATTCACTGCGGCACTCCCCTCACCGATCGGCTGATCAATCGGTTGCGTTGGCGTCGTCCGACCCATGTGAATCTCGTACCCGCTCACCGTGCCGTGGACACCGGACAGTAACTCGACCGGGGAGAGTGTTTGAGTCACTCGTTCGACGCGCTTTTCGGCCGAAAAGTGCGTTTCGATGGGGAGCAGCCCGAAACCGGATACGGCATCGTGGTCGTCGGTACTCTCGAGCGCCGCATTCGTGATTCGTTCGCCGAGCATCTGATAGCCGCCACAGAGTCCGACGATGGGGCCGGAAAAGCCGGCGAGGTGCGTATCGAACCCGGCGTTTTGCAGGGCGAGTAAGTCATCGACCGTATTCTTCGACCCGGGGAGTACGACCGCATCAACACGACTGAGGTCGGAGTCAAGTGGAAGGTACGTAACACGGACACCAGGTTCGTTCGTTAGCGGTTCGAGATCGGTGAAGTTCGATACGCGCGGCAGTCGTGGAACACCGATGGTTACGGAACGACAGTCGGGGATATCATCGTCGTCCCCGAACACCGCTCGTTCACCCGTTTGAGGAAGCGAAACACTGTCCTCCGCTGGAAGACCTGGATCGTCGTACGGCAACACACCGAGAATAGGGACGCCAGTTCGCTCTTCGATTGCTTCGATACCGGACGTCAAGAGCGCCTCATCACCGCGGAATTTCGTGATAATCGCCCCCTGAACACGGTCACGGACATCATCCGGCATGAGCTCCAACGTGCCGTAAAGACTGGCGAATGCTCCGCCACGTTCGATGTTTACGAGAAGGATAATCGACGCATCCGCAAACCGCGCCGTCTCTACATTCGCGAGATCTCTGTGGTGGAGATTGATTTCGGCGATGCTGCCAGCTCCTTCCGCAACGATGACATCGGAGCGTTCCGCCAATCGTTGGTAGGACTCGATAGCAGCGCGTCTCGCGCGCTCCCACTGCGACTCGTAGTATGATCCGGCAGCGACGTTTTCGACGGCTTTACCGTGTATCACGAGCTGGCTTTCGCCGTCCCCTCGCGGTTTGAGCAGAACGGGGTTCATATCCGTCGTCGCTGAAATTCGAGCGGCCCGTGCCTGTACGTACTGTGAAATGCCGATTTCGCCCCAGTTTCCATCAGGATCGACGACCACCCGGGCGTTGTTGCTCATGTTTTGCGCTTTGAACGGCGCGACCGACACACCGCGTCGGGCGAGGAGTCTACACAGTCCCGCGGCAACGGTGCTCTTGCCGACATGGCTTTCCGTTCCCGCGACGAGCACCGTTTTCGTCATCAGTACTCGGTTCCTTTGCGAGCGCGTTGTCCGTCGTCGATGGGGTGTTTTTCCTTTCGGACGTTGGTAACGAGGTGCGCGTGATCGAGAAGATACTCGGGTCGTCGGTGTCCCCCCGTGAGAACCAACTCCAACTTATCGGGCTTGGACTCGATGAGAGTGACGACCGATTCTGGATCGATCAGTTCTCGGTTCACCGCGTAGAGAATTTCGTCCAAAATCAACATATGAACGCCCGCTTCAGGGGAATCATCAAGTGAAAGCGGTTCATCGAGCGCCGCCTCTCGTGCAGCGTGGATGAGCTCTTTGGCCCGGGCGAACCCAGCCTTCGCCTTTGCAGCGTGCTCGTCGTCGTTCGAGCCGTCGAGGAACCCGTGCCAGCCGTAGTTCCCCGTGTTTTCGTACGTGAATCCGGGGAAATGGTCGATGGCGTTGTACTCCCCGCGGACATCCTCGACGCTCGAGGCCCCGCCCTTCATGAACTGAAGCATGTGGACGCGATAGCCGTGTCCGGCGGCGCGAAAGCCCATTCCTAGTGCGGCAGTGGTCTTTCCCTTGCCGTCCCCCCACCAGAGTTGAACGAGACCAAACTCGTCCGGAGCGCCGGCTTCTAGAGGTCGGGCCGTCGGTGTTCGACCTTTGCCGGGTGTCCGTTGTCGCTGTTCGTCACGGGTCGTTTCGGTCGTATTGGGATCGTTCTCAGACATGATTATAGTGAATCGATGAAGGCGTCGAACGCGCCGCTCGCGGCGTGAACGTGACAGTATGTACCGACCGTCTCGAACTCGGTCAATCCATCGTGCTCCCCGTCGATGCCGGTTCCTCGTACCACGTCGAAGGCGAAGGAGGCATCGGACGCGACATCCGCACTCGAATAGTGAAATTCGTGCCCTCGAATCGTCCGTCCTCGATTAGCACCGAGCGTCGTCGAGCAGCCACGGAGTTCGACGTGGTCGAGTGCCTGATACCGCTCGTGCATCCGAACGTCGGCAGGGAGCACTCCCGCCATCGAATACGTTTGTTCGCTTGTAGTGATGAGTGATTCAGCCAACGCCATCAGCCCCCCACATTCACCGAAAATCGGCAGTCCGTCGCTCGCTCGTTCCGACAGAGTCGAAAGCGATGGAGCGTCGGCAAGCTGTTCTGCATGAAGCTCTGGATAGCCGCCGGGGAGGTAGACACCGTCGCAATCGGGAAGTTCATCACCCGCTGTCGGCGCGAACGTCACGACCTCAGACCGGGCTCGAAGTCGTTCCAGCACGGCCGGATAGATGAACCGGAATGCCTTATCCCGAGCGACTGCAACACGACGGTTTCGAGCGGGGTTCGGTCGATGCAACGACGGACGGGACGGCTCGCGAGCGATATCTAACAAACGATTCGTCCGAACGTGTTCGGCGGCTTTATCGAGTGCGTCTCTCTCCACGGAATTTTCTTCTCCCATCTGCAGTCCAAGGTGACGGTCGGGAATTTTGAGGCCGGATATCGGTGGAATTCGACCGAAATACTCCAACTCGTCGGGAAGTGCCTCGCGAACGCCTCGTTCGTGCCGCCCGCCGTGGGCGCGTTGGGCGAGGATACCGGCAACGTCGATGTCGCCTCCAATCTGTAGTGCGTATTCTCGAAAGCCGAGCGCAGTCGCGGCGACGCTCTCCATTCCGGCACTCGCATCGACGACGAGCACGACCGGAAGATCGAGGACATCGGCGACTCGTGCGGTACTTGATTGCTCCCCGTCGTAAAGACCCATTACGCCTTCGACGACGCAAACGTCGCCTGTTCCGCGATAGTAATTTCGTCGCATTCCATCCTCTCCTTGAAGCCACGTGTCGAGCGTGCGCGAGGGTTGTCCCGCGGTAGCGGCGTGATGACTCGGGTCAATGAAATCCGGGCCCGCTTTTGCGGGTTGAACCGTCTGACCCACCGCTTCGAGGGCGCGAATAACCGCAAGTGTGGCGACAGTTTTACCGACGCCCGATGCCGTCCCGGCGATGATGAATCCGTTCATTGTCACGGTATGGTGTGGGATGCTGTAGATTCGAACAATGCATTCTCACTCGTTCCGGGTCTGTTCAATGTCTTCGGACGAGCTGGCAGCGAGTTCGACGGTGTGAAAGTGAATTTGCATTAGGTAAATATTTATTGGATACGTTCGAAGAGCGGTCACATGCGAAAGAGAATACTGCTGGCGATTCTTCTACTCGTAGCTACGATGGCCGTCCCTCCCGCGGCGACGGCGACACAGCAACCGAGCTGTTCGTTTCCAGTGACCAAGGCAGACGCTACCGGCACGGAAGTATCACTCGACGAACAACCACAACGAGTCGTCACGCTCTCACCGAGCGCCGCACAGATCATGTGGGAGATCGGCGCAAAAGACAAAGTCGTCGGCGTAACCCAGTACGCAAACTACCTGGAGGAAGCGGATAAAAAAGCGAACGTGTCCGGAACCGGCCAGTCGTTCGTCAACATCGAAAAGGTGGTTTCGCTCGAACCGGATCTCGTTCTCGCACCGAGCACCGTCCCAAGGGAGACCGTGAAAAAGCTCCGTGATGCCGGAGTGACGGTCTACGCCTATCGAAGCTCAACTTCGATAGAAGACGTTTACCGTGACACGACCGTTACTGGAACCCTCGTTGGTGAATGTGACGGGGCCGAGAAAACCGTTTCATGGATGAAAGACCGCATCGGTACCGTCCGACAGGCGGTCGAAGGAGAGCAACGGCCTGACGTACTCTACCTTTTCTACGGATACACGTCTGGCGAGGGGACGTTTATCAACGAGATCATCCGAACCGCCGGTGGAAACAACGTCGCTACCAAGGTGGGCGTCTCCGGCTACAAACAGATCAGCAAAGAAGTCGTCGTAAAGCAGGATCCCGACTGGATCATCCTCAATGAACAAGACCCGGCCGTTCCGGAGGAAGCCGGCTACCGAAACCTTACCGCCGTGCGGGAAAATCAGACCATCGTGGTTCCTATCGAGTACATGAATCAACCCGCGCCGCGAGTGGTGTACGCGATTACGAACCTCACTAAACGCTTCCATCCGGACGCGTATGCGGCGGCAAACGCAACCACGGCCGAAACCACCACGAAAACGACAATATCCCCCGTCGAGAACGAGGAGACGACGAAATCTGAGGGGCAAGCGGGATTCAGTGTAACCAGCGCTGTCGTTGGGATGGTCGGTGCGCTGCTTTGTATTCGCCGGTGGCGGTGAGCGGCGACCAGTCCCGATAAACAATTCTTAGGGGTGGAACGTCTCGGTTCGAACCTCGGTGGTGACACCATATTTTGCATCCTCGACCGACGAGGGAACCGGTCGTGTCGCGTAGCGTGAGCGCAGGCTCGCTTGGACGGCGTCGCGAACGCACGCTCTCGCCGCCGCACCGATTGGCGTCCCACTCCCGGCGAAGGTTGCTTCGTTCCCGTTCGGATCACACGCCGCGATTGTCGCATCCGTCGTCGTCCCGGGAAAGCCGGTCTCGGCGAGCAGCGTCGCGGTCTTCGCTTCGACGGCCACCGACAGAAGCGTCGCGAGACTTCCATCGTCGAGAGCGTGCGTCGTACCCACGATGACGTTCACAGTCCCATACGCCGGCCCTTCGTCCGAAGCGTCAGCGATCGACTCCGTCTCGTTGCTTGGGTCGATAGGAAGCGCCGCGGGATTCGAGACACCGGCGGTGACGATCGCTTCGACCGACCCACGTCTAGCACCCCGAGCGTGGCGAAGGTCGACGCCAGTGAGGAGCGCCGGTCCGGGACGGTCGAACCGCGCGCTCGTCCGCCGCTCGTCGATATAGGCGTCTAGATCCGTCCGCTGGAACCCCTTCGGAACCGAGATGTTGTAGGCGGCATTCGCGTCGGAGAATCCGCCGTTCCAACCACTACTAAGCCACTTGGTATCGGGGCGGGCGAGTTGGAGCACGCCTTCTCGAACTGCCGAATCAAACATCCTCGAGAATGTCCAGCAGTCGGTCGTTTTCGTTCGGAAGACGCACCGCCACCCGAACGTGCGAATCGAGACCGCGGAACGTCGTCGCATCGCGGATGGCGACATCGCGCTTACGAGCCGCACGAACGATTGCACGGGGGTCACGATCGCTCACGGTCAGTAACAGGAACGGAGCATCCGATGGATG
This sequence comes from Haladaptatus pallidirubidus, assembly GCF_020700235.1. GTDB lineage: Archaea > Halobacteriota > Halobacteria > Halobacteriales > Haladaptataceae > Haladaptatus > Haladaptatus pallidirubidus. The sequence continues at coordinate 245,677 of NZ_CP085305.1, forward strand.
AACATCGAACGTATCGGCGAGTCGAGCCCGCATTCTGCTGCGTTCGTTGCGGATTCGATCGCGGGTCTCGGCGATGAACTCGGTACATCCCATGCTGTACGTCCCGACGGCGGCAGCGGGGGTGCCGAGCGTCCACGCGCGACGGGCGATTTCGAGTCGGTTCCGCACAGAACCCGTTGCGACCGCGAATCCGGCGCGCAACCCCGGCAGGCCGAACAACTTCGTCAGAGAACGAGCGACGATGACGCCCGCCTGCCCTGCTATCGACTCCTGCTCGGAGAAGCCGAGAAACGCCTCGTCGACGAGCAACGGTGTTCCAGCGTTCCGACATCGTTCCGCATAGCGACGGAGTTCGTCGGAATCGTAGACATCACCGGTTGGGTTGTTTGGATTGCAGACGATAACGAGCGCATGGTCGGTCGGATCCGTTTCGAGAATGCGGTCGTGGGGAACGAGTGCCGGGGTCGCTCCTTGGAGGCGCACCTCACGGTGGTACTCGCCGAAGCTAGGGAACGGAACGAGCACCGAGTCACCCGTCGAAACCGTCGTTTCGATGGTCAGACGAATCGCGGCGAGACCACCCGGCGTCGGAATCACTTCCTCGGGTGCACAGCCGACGTAGTTCGCCGCCGCATCACGATACGCTGGGTAGTCGTCCGGCGGGTACGTTCCTGCCAAATCCAGCGCGTCACGATACGCGTCCTCCACGCCGGAAGGGGTTCGCGGGTTGATATTGGCGCTGAAATCGAGCACGTCCAGGTCATTGGAACTCCCGTGGGGAACTCGTTCGACGTCGTCGATGGCGTCAGTGTTCATCGGCGTCACCGTCGAGTCGATCGTACACCTCCATAATGTTGTCCCGAATCGAATCCATATCGATGCCCGCTCTCCGAGCGAGGGCGAGCGCGCCACCCATTCCGACGCCCTCTTTTCCTTCCCCTTCGATGTACCGCAGCATCGAGACGTGGTCGCTCTCGTCAAATTTCGGGTCGGTGGTTTCGAGTTCGAGTTCGAGGGCACCACACGCTCGGTTAAGCGCGACCGTCTCGTCGTCGGCGACGAACGACGTCGTCGCCAGTCCGAGCGGTACACCGATTCCAGCGTGGCGAACGAGCGCCGCCGCCGCGAGCATCTGCGTCCCGCCAGCGAGGGTCACGTCAGTTCCGGATTCGAGGGCACCGACGGTGAATCCGGCCACCGTTGCGAGGACGGGGTCACCCATGCTAGCTACTGCGAGAATCGGGTCACCGGCAGCCCCACCGTTATCGAGAGCGCTCGCCGCCAACGCCTCTTCGACGACCCGTCGTTTGAGCGAGAGCGGATTTTCCGGGAGCGACGACGAAACGCCGATGTTCTCCCCCAACGCCCTGAGAACACCCAGTGCGGTCGTCGTCCCGCCTGGAATCGTCTCGCCGATCATTATCGATGTGTCGGGAAGTGCCTCGCCGAACTGCCGCGCCGCTTCGAATATCTCCCGCGCGTCAGGAACCGGCTTCGTCTTCCGAATATCTGCACCTTGTTGTGCGCCAATCGAAACGGTCGGTGTACTTGTCGGTCGTATCAACCCGGCATCGATGACGGTCAGCTCGAAGCCGAGTCGTTCCCGAACGGCCCGTGTGATGACGGCGGGCGTCGGACAGCCGCTCGGACTCACCGGAACGATCGGTACCTGAACCGGTCGTCCGTATTCGACGATTTCGATGTCCGCACTTGGCGTGTGTGCCATCAGATTCGGGGCCGCACCAGCGGCGCTGATACCGTCGATTTCGGCGGTTCGTGTCGTTCCCGAGGCGAGGATGAACCTCATAGGATTGCCTCCGCTACGGGTGCGTCGGTCTGTCGATTCACGTTGACTGCGAGACGGGCATCATAAGTAACGTGAGTGGTTTCGGCGTCGCCCTTGCCGACGATGTTGAGTCCGGTCGGAGCAAGCTCTTGCCCGCCGTGCTCGAACGTGATATCGGCGCCTACTCCCAACTGCCGCTTGAGGGCGGCGGGCACACAGACCGTGAGAGAACCGCGGTCGTGTGCGAAAAGGAGACGATCGAGACATTCTCCGTCCAGGAGCGGGAGGTCTGAAACCACGGTGAGAATCGGCGGTTTGACGCGCTTGAGCGCGTACGATAGATCTTCTACGTAGCCGTCTCCGGGTGCATCGATAACGGGTATTGAACAGGAGTCGAGATGACACCGCGTCTTCGGAGTGTGCGGAGAGACGACAGCATGAACGGCTTCAATTCGACTCTCAGCCACGGCGGTGACGACACGGTCCACCATCGGCACGCCGCCGATTTCGAACAACGGCTTCTCGACGGGTGCGTCGAGCCGCGTTCCTTTGCCGCCGCACATCAAAAGAGCGTCCACGTGACCACCCCCACGTGAAGTGCGACCAACCGGGAAAGTTCGTTGGCAGCTCCGAACACGTCCCCGCTGACGCCACCGAGCCACGACCGTGACCACTGACCAACTGTAGCGGTTGTGAGTAGACCGGCACTCATCGTTACGATACCGACCAGCGGAGGCCATAAGAGAGCTACCGCCGGAATCGAGACGATAACCGCAATGATAAATCCTCGGGGAGTCTGTTCGATGAGTTGTGAGCCCAATCCTTCGTGTGCGGGCGATCCGAACGCTGCCAATCCCGCCATTCCGAGTTTCGCGCTCACCTCCGCGGTGATGACGATGGCGACGATAGTTCCGAGCGGAAGCGCGACCAACTCGACTGCAGCGAGCGCAAGTCCAGCAATAAGGAGAGAAACGGCGAGAAGGGCTCCAACGCCAACGTCCGTATCTTTCATCACGGCACGACGTTTCTCCGCACCGTGTACCACTGCAGCGTCGCCGAGGTCAGCCAGTCCGTCGATGTGATTAATTCCCGTAACTCCATACACGGTCACGAGGAACAATGCAGCACCGATGGACGCGGGAAGTGGAAACAGGAGTGGAACGGCGAGGAATGCACCGATAACATATCCTGCCAGAGGGAATGCTGCCGAGGTATGCCGAAACGCGTCCCACGCAGCTTCATCGTGACCGATCGGTAGACGACTCAAAAACCCGAGCGCGCCACGAACCGCCGTCAGAACCATGCGATTACCCCCGTCGAGATGTAAGCGAGGAGGCTCGCTCGTCGGACTATCTGCACGCCTTCTCCCACGTCGGCGGCCACCGGAAGCGACGCGCGAGAATTGAGCGCGTAAACTCCCGGCTTTTCGAACCGGACGTCGAGCACCGCGGAGAGGGTCGCCATCGGCCAGCCGGAATTTGGGGATGGCGGCTCGTGAGCCCACGTACGGGCTTCTGAAAGGACTGTAACTCCACCACTACCGACCGCGATTAAGACGGCGCTGAGTCGGGACGGGATCCACATCACGATATCGTCGAGCCGTGCGCTCGCCCAGCCGACAGGTTTCGACCGATAACCCAACATCGAGTCGAGCGTGTTGACCGCCTTAACCCACGTCGCTGCGGCAGCGGCCAACGGAAGCGATACGGGCGCACAGAGGGCGAAGGCAAATAGAGATGCAACGAGACCGTCAGCCAAATTCTCGGACAGGCTTTCGGCAACCGCGCTTCGAACCTCTCCCGGCGAGAGTGAAGACGCATCGCGCCCTGCAAGCGCTCGAATCTCCACTCTGGCAGTCTCGATATTCGTCTCGGTCAGTTCGGTCACCTCGGTCGCGGTTTCGAGGAGCATCCGCATACTCGTCGTAGTAAAGAGAACGACGCCCGCGAGAATGCTAGCGATAAGGGGGTGAACAGCGAGAGCTAACTGACCGAGGACACCGACGGCGACGGCAGCTATCGCAGGCAGTCCCAACGCGATTAGCACGCCGGTCTCACGAGGGGCCGACCACCCGCGGTCGGCCGCGGCAGTCGCTTTACCGAACCAAACCACTGGATGCACTCGCGTCGGCGGCTCCATGAAGAGCCAATCTAACAAGAACGCGATCGCGACCGCAAGAAGACCGTAGAGAGTCATTGAGTCCGCTCCATTTCCCGCGGAATGTCGCTCAGCGAAACGTTATCGAGGAGGATTACGCTGGCTCCCACTTCGGTTGCTCCGCCGTCCGTTTCTGGATCGTCACCGACGTGGATGAGTTCGGAGGGCGGAACGCCGAGACGACCGGTAATTTCGCGAAATGCGCGTTCATCTGGCTTCCGCCATCCGCATTCAACACTACTGACGACCGCATCGAAAACGTCCAGGTTAAGCTCGGACTGAGAAAGGGCATATCGTACAAGTCCAGGAACGCTGCAGTTCGAGAGAATTCCAACTGATCCGTAATCGTTAGCGACGGCAACAGCAGTTTGGGCGTCAGTTCGTGTGCAAACAGGAGCTTTGAACGCGTCGAGGAGTGCCGCTCGAATAACTGAATTTGAGGTGCTTATGCCACGATCTTCCAGTGCCGCATCCACGTGTTTGTCAAGTGAGAGTTCCGCGCCGGGAGGAGTATCGATGTAGGGGGTTGTATAGATGCGCTCCCAATCCGAAGGGACGGAAATATCTCGTTCGGTGAGTGCAGTCCCAACGGCTTGTGCGGGGTCGTCTGGAGGTGTGACTTCGACGAGCGTCCCGAAGAGGTCAAACGAAACTGCCACAACCGGTCGATATGTAGCCCATCTATTTGAAAGAGGAGGAATTCCTGGCTCTACTAGTTCCTCCAATTAGAATCGTCAAAGAAATGGCCGTTTGTTGTATTAGTTCGCTCGCCGCTATCGCTCATCGACTTTATTCTGTATGCTAGAAAACAACATACCAGCCACAGTGGAATCAAAAATTACGGAACCGTGCAGGTTCTCGATGTAGTCTCAGTTGCTTAGAGACTTGTTCGCCTGGGTTAGCGGTCAGCGTCATCTCACTCGTTTCAGGCGCGGGTTCGTCTGCTGTCATTGGTCTTCGTTCTCCAGATGGTTAACCAGTGTATCCAATCGATCTTCCCAGAGGACGCGGTACCGGGTCAACCAGCCGAACGCCGCGCTCAGTGGGGCAGCATCCAAATGGCAGCGGCGAACGCGTCCGTCTTGCTTGACCTCGATTAGACCCGCTTCCTCCAGCACACGGAGGTGCTAGGAGATTGCGGCCAGAGAGACGTCGTGGGACTCGGCTAACTCACTGACGCACTTTGGTTCGGCGGCCACCTATTCGATAAGTGTTCGCCGAGTCGGATGCGCTAGGACCTTGGAGATCGAGTCGAGGTCCAGGTCGTCCGGCGGTTGTTCAACCATCCGGTTAAACGTTTGCCCTCCCGTCTATTTAACCTATTGGTCAAATAACCAGGGAGGTCTTGGAATCGGGTATCGAAGCCGACTACCGGCCAGAGGTATCGTGGAGAACAATTTGTAGTACTGCGAGGTGACGAGTAGATTCGCCCGCTGGTCGAACGTTAGCGTCGGTAAACACCTAAGGCTCCTCTTTTCAAGAGTAATGTTAATTTAATTTATTTTCAGATTTATAATAATATATTAGAGGTGTTGCAATGAAAAACCGTCTTTCCCATCAAGTCAATACCGTTCCCGAACTTCTAGTTTAGTATGGCAGTCATTGCTGAGCTCACCATGCGTCCACAGGAGTTCCAACTTGGCGAACTCCTTACCGCCGATCCCAACCTCTCTGTCGAATTCGAGAAGCTCGTTCCGGTCGGTGAAAATGTGTTACCACTATTTTGGGTGCGTGGAGAAGATGTAGATACCTTTGAACAGCGCGTCCATGACAACGAAGATGTGATTGATCTCCAACGAATTGACCGAACCGCCGACCGGACACTATACGCAATCGAATGGTCACTTCCCCCTGACTCCTTTTTTGAAGCTCTCGTTGAGACGAACGCTACAATCCTGGATGCGAGAGGTCACGGAAATGAAAGTTGGCAATTTCGACTGCTCTTTCCCTCACACGAGCACCTCTCGGAATTTCACGCCCTTAGCCAAGAAAGCGAGATCTCATTCGATCTTGGCACCGTCTACACGGTTCGTGACATGGGTGCCGACCTCAACAACGTCTTCCTCTCACAGAAACAGCGGGAAGCGCTTGAATTAGCGCTTTCACGTGGTTATTTTGACTCACCGCGTACCGTCGCGCTCGACGAACTTGCTGCGGAATTCGATATTAGCTCACAAGCACTGTCAGATCGTCTCCGTCGTGGAACGAAAGCGATCGTTGAACAAGCGGTAGGTCTCTCGGACAACCTCCATGGACAGTCTCAATAGCTTCGTCCTCCGCCCTCACTTAAAAAGGCTTGATGAGGCAAGAACAGTCACAAGGGATGGTATCCGCTAACAGTAAGTAATGAAAGTGCCATCCGACGAAAGAGAGCAACTAACCTGGGGAGAACCACCTAACGATGACGTTTCGTTTGCGACGTTGGTGGACGTGCTAGCAGATTCGCAGCGGCATCGCCTTCTTGCAATGCTGACGGATACGGGCGGAACCGTTTCGGTTGATGAGCTCACGACGCGGCTCGTCGAGCACGCCCAAACGAATCGATCATCAACAGCAGCATCGTCAGCGGTGGGGAATAGTAAGCAACGACTCCGAATCCGCCTACAGCATGTTCACCTCCCAAAACTCGCCGATTGCAACCTCATCAAATACGACGCGAACGCACAGACGGTCACCCCGACGGTTTCACCGACCGCCGAAGTGATGTTAACCGATTTGCTCGCGTCAGCAAAATAGTATCTGTGGAATACATCCCATAAATTGGTTAAACAGTACCAATAGGACAGTTCCGTTCAGTTCGACCAAGGTACCCGTAGCGATTGGTAGTAGCTAATATTAATCACGTCCCAATGGTGTCCCTTGGCAGCTAACCGCCGTTTGAAATCCGGCCATGACGTCCGCAATTTCGGTGACCAGCCGAGTTCAGCAACAGCTGATAGCCTCGGGAATAGCATAAACACGATATCGTATAGCGTTTCCAACCAGAGCGCCATTTCCGGCCCTTTCACGGACGATTCACTTACTCGGTTAGTTTTGGCTAAATCTTGATTTCGATTCGCAAACCCTAATCGTCGGTTAGGTCAAGATGAAGGAAGTCCACCATGTACTGCGCAAGATAGTCGAGATACTGTTTGATTTTATTAACAGAAAAGAAATGATGTGCAACAGATAGATGTACTCCACAGTATGAAAAACGCGGATAGTCGAGGATATATCTGCCGGGGATTGCCTAGGACTCAGACTCCTCCGTCACTTTCAATTGACGTTGGCAGTAGTTGGCGTAACGTCTGAACACCGGCAAAGAGACGACTCGGAGCGTTTGGACGTGTCGTGCTGCAGTTGTTGACATTCAACCGACTCCCCTCATCTCCGACTAATTTGGAAGCACCTGAAAACATTAGAAATACTGTCCGTCGGTGCTTCGCTTGTGGTATCGACGATTGGTAACCGGTAACCCGTTGATGGGTGTAGAATGCCAGCAAGAAACTCTGCGACCTCCATTGTCTCCTCCGAGTTGATGCGGGTTACCGTATCTAACGTTATCGAATGTTCACTCTCCGTTGATTTGGCATTGACTGGGGCAGGAACTGCATTTCCAACCGACTCAAATCTTCGTTCTTCATGCGTTCTGTTTGTTAGATAATGTAACGTCGCCTCCGGAAACGCCGCTGGAAATGACCCCCTACGGTTACCATCACCCGTAGTAAGTTACGCCAATTCTTCGCAGTGTTATTATTTATTTAATATATTATATTTTATATAATATTTTGAGATACATTATCAATGATTAATTACGCGACCGAGTTCATAATCCCTGTCTACCGTTTCGCGCGGTCGAAATGTCCCACTCAATCGTTTCGAAAGAAATGTTCTCCGACTCTTGATACACTACTTACCAATTATTAGATCAGAAAAACCAACGTAAAGTAGGATGGTAGTTCCATACACCCAGTTCTCACGCACGGTCGCACTGAGAAGGTAATTTTGTCTACTTCGAGCGCATCTTGGGTCTGCAACCACGCTGGTTTGCGCTTTCGGCAAAAAGTTAGCGGGTTATTTACTGCGGAGTTTTTTCCGGACAGAATCCATCATGTTGGTCGGATTCATTCGTTTTTCCATCCGTTTTTGGTTGAAGTAGCTTGCAAACGCGAGGAGCGTTGGAGGCCACAATCCGATGAATATCCCCTGTGTCCTGTTGCCTCGGATGAAGAACTGGTACCAGGACAAGCCAACGGACGCAATAGCTGCGAGTACAATTGGATCCTGTGCGGATTCACCTGCTGCTTTTTGTTCTGGCCGTCCCATCATTTTTTCTTGACTTTCACCCATCATTCCGAATGCAGTGACTATCGGTAGTTGGTTAACTGTGGTGGCAATTGCATTCGTCGTTCATTTGAATGATTTGAGAGGGGTAAATAGATAAGGAGCCGAAGGCGCATCGCGTGAGCTAAAAATCGACTCGAGTGATTCGTGAAGTCGAGGACAGATGTTTTACAGAAACATAAGTTGGAGCATTTCGTGCCTGCTCATTGTTTCAATGGTATCGTATCTATTTCCAGCTACTGGTGATAGACATAAAGTCATTCCCTAAACGGAGATTCTCAAATAACGCCTGTTTCAAACCAGGAGTGTTATTTATGTCTGCCTCTGAAACCGGGTGTGACTACCTTTGAACCGTCTTTTGACGAAGGTCGAGAATTAGCTAGCAGTGGGTACCGAATTACCGTCGATGAGGGCCGCGAATCGTTTTTTGCAATTTGTATTGAAGAACCGGATAACGAAACGGCGTGGATTATGTCGGACACCGTTCGATCACTGGGTGCAATGCGGTAGGCCGACGCTCTTGGGCGGCCACCTCTGCAGGGATACGACGGAGTATGCAAAATTAAGACAATGAAAAGATGACGACTGGGATAGACGAGAGAAAACGCGATATTTCTGGCCAATATATGGAGAAAACTATCGATGAGGATATTCTGCGGGCAGTTCGTAAATCAGAGTTTGTCGTGGATTTCTGTGGGTAGTCCGACGACTGCACCTCACCTTTCGTGTTCCGACATACCATGGAGTTCGATAGAAATTCCGTTAATCATCGATTTACGCATGCCTAATCGCTTTATAGAAAACTTTCAGGAAGCGGGTGATAGTTGGTAGTCTACGTCAATCATGGACATTTATTATATTTTTTCTCAATGCTCCACAAGGAATTTATACGCAACTACCATATGTCGCAGTAGATTCTGTGGAACTCAAATCATACAACCCCGTGAGAGGTGTTCTCCTTCAGGTTGGCCATCTATTGGTTGCGCTGAACCTGATCGATGAGCATCGGGTCTACCACGCCACCAGACTTGCATGGCCCCGAATTATTACCGGCGTTGCCCGGATGTCGAAATCAGCAGCGGATATTGCAATGGTCGGGGTGGCGGTGGGTCCCGCGGCAATTGCAGGTATCGGCTTTGCATCCCCGTTCTGGGGGCTCGCATTTTCGTTTGGTGGCGGGATCGCAGACGGAACAATCGGGCTTATCTCACAGCGGTTTAGTGCGAACCGATACGACGAACTCAACCGCATCGTCAAAACGAGCACGTTTTTAGCGGTGGCTATAACGATACCGCTAGCGCTCCTTCTTTGGTTCCTCCCTCACACCCTGATTTCACTCGTTGGCTCCGATAGCCTTGCAATCGAATATGGAGCGACCTATCTCCGAGTTGTTGCGCTTGGGATACCCTTCGCAGCAGCGAACCTGATCGGAAGCCGAACGCTAGTCGGTGCTGATAACGCACGGATTCCGATGCTCCTCCGTGCTGGTGGCGCAGTGTTGAACATTAGCATCAATGCCGTTCTTATCTTTGGTCTTGGCTTCGGAGTTCTTGGCGCAGCGATCGGAACGGTTGTCAGCACAGCCCTCGTGACGATTTTCTTTGCGTGGGGATTCACAGTGGGAACGCTCCCCCTGATCGGAGCGTTCCCTGTGACGATTACTCTCGATGACACGCACGTCGATCAGGCACTCATGCAGCAAATTACAGATATTGGAACACCGCTCGTTCTTACGAACCTCGCCCGAACCGGAGGTCAGCTCCCTTTAATCGCCATTGTTGGCCTCTTCGGACCAAACGTAGTTGCTGCATTCGTCATCGCGCTTCGGATTCGAGCACTTATGGATACACCTGGTTGGGGATTGAGCCTTGCTTCGAGCAGCCTTGTCGGGCAAGCACTTGGGACGGGTGCCGAACAGAAAGCCGAAGGTTACGCGAGAGACGTATTCCGATTTACAGTGTCTGTGTACGTCCTTATTGCAATCGTTGTTGCTCTCTTCTCGCACCCTATCAGTCAAGTATTCGTCAATGATCCAGCTGTCCTCCCAATAGTGAAGAATTTAATCTACGCGACATGTGTGAGCGTCGTTTTTTATGGTGTGATCGGAAGCGCAACAGGTCCACTCCGTGCGGGTGGCGACACACGATGGCCATTCTATGGACAGACATTAGGACTGTATCTCTTCGCGTTACCCGTCGCATACCTCGGTGCAACAACTTCTGTTGGGCTCATTGCACTGTCTCTCACATTGATCGTCGAAACCGGCATTCCAGCGATCGTAACGTACTATCGCTTCGATGGGGGCCATTGGAAACGGATCAGTCGTTCATATAGACCAACCACAGCAAACGACTAGCGTACCAGTAGACCGCCGCAGCAGCGAGCTAAAACAGCAAGTCGATGAACTCGAAGACTATCGCGAGGATAAGGCGAAAATGCATACTGATGGAGACACGCCCGTCATCCGGCCTTGATCTTACCATCAAGTTCAACGAGACCGTTTCGTCCCACGACCGCTTCCCGGGACAAAAATGTCAGTTAACGGTTGGCGACGTATCGCGCAATGATCGCGATCGGGATGACAGGAATTGCAGCAGCCGTAACTATCAATATCAATAATATAATGATTTCATGAAGAGACCCGAGTCATTCCAAACTGCCCTTGTTATGCTATCTACCCCTCGTGCAATGCGTTTGATTCGTTCAACCATATGGATCACTGATTCGCTATTCCGTACGTCGAAGCTTTCTGTCGTGGCCTGGTACGTCTTTTGGCAGAGACACAACAAGTCGTGACTGGCGATTTCTAAAAACAAGTATTCTATTTTCTTGACGATGAGGAGGGGAGTCTCGTTTTATAGAACTGTCCAATCGCTCCCGGACGCTGTTATTCGAATCAGACAGGAAGAGGAGACCAGGCGAAAAAAGCAATCAAAAACGAATAGCTACTGTACCAGTTCGTCATCGGAGCGAGAATCGCAGTGGGTGAGACTCCTCGAACGGATTTAAGTGTCACGAGGCGGCAAACCGGTTACTCCCGCACGGTAACGGATACTCCAAGTGGAACGTACGCATTATTACCATACCCTTTCTGGTTCCAGGGATATTCAGTTCCGTCTATCCCGCGAAGCCCCGCTTCCGGATCGGAAATTGTCGCGGGTTGACTACGTCCGTGTTCGTCCGTCGCCCGTGAGAGGAGCGTTTGTTTACCCGGGTCGGCATTCCAGACGTACCGAAACTTCTGAACGCTGTGGCGACCGAGTTCGGGACCAATGAACTCCGCTTTATGCCATGTTTTCCCGCCATCGACCGAAATTTCGACGTGCTCCACTTCGTCCTCACCGGCCCACGCGATCCCTGTAATTTCGAGTTTCCCGTCCGAGGGCAGAGTAAGTTCGGCATCATCAGTCGGCGAAGTAATGAGTGATTTGACGAGTTGGTCGAAGAGGTACGCATTTCGAATCTTGTCCGGAGACTGCATCTGGTCGTGGGTGCTAAAGATATCGACCGACGCGTACTGTTTCGGTTCGTCGTCTTGTGCCGGGAGGATCCGATACGAAGATTGTTGGTACTTCGTATAATCACGGCCGTTTTTTGATGTCCATTCGTCACCGAACACCATCGTATCCATCACGTGCATTCGTTCGACCCACTTGACGCTATTATTCCCGAACCATCCGGGGACAAGCAACCGAACAGGATGGCCATGCTCGGCGGTCAGCTGCTTCCCGTTCATCTCGTAGGCCAACAAACAGTCGTCCAAAATCTTCGCCATCGGAATCGACCGACAGTACACGTCTTCGTCGTCAATCGCTTCACCACCCATCACTGACAACCAGAGTCCGTCGCCAGTAGCGGCTTCGTATTCGTTAAGAATTTCTCGTACGGGAGTCCCAGTCCAGATCGCATTGCCGATTGCCCCGTCCGTCCACTGGTCGCCCTCGGCCTCTGGAGAAAAGAATGCGCGACCGTTACCCGAACACTCCATCATGTGAACGACGGATTCGGTGCTGTAGTCGTGTTTGATCTCGTCCATCGTCAGTTCATCCTCGTCGGTCACCATCCCTGTGAGCGACACTGTCCATTCGTCTTCGTCTATCTTGGGAGTGCGGTGATGGTTGCGGATGTAATGTTCTCCACGCGGCGTCAGATACGTTTCGAGATGGCTTCGTGACGCGGTCTGCGCGTTTTCCGGGTCGGCAGACAGCACTTCCAATCCCGGGTACCGTTCGCTGAGCGGCGCATCCTTATTTTGGGGCGCTTCGGTTTCGTTCCGATCACGTGGTGTCATCGATGACACCACATTTGTCAGCCATGAACTCCATTCCTTTGCCTGAAAGTGCAGTGTCAGTCATCTCGAATCGACCAACCGGCGGTGTTGAAATCTAGCCTTCTGATATGCTTCGACGTGGCTCTCTGTTAGATTGGGCCTGCAAAACGATGGGGAAAAGTGGCGACATCTCTCGAATTCACGGAAGCCAAGCGGTAAGAGTCGGGATGGAATGGTGTGTATTACCGAACCGTAATTCAGTGACACTATCGAATCCCGTAGTACCCAGAATCGATGGCGACACGAGACAATGGGCCAGACTATCAACGAACGGTTAACGTAGAAATATACCAGATGTATATTGGGAATCGATTCATTACTCACAACCGTCGATTCCCATCGTCTGAGCAGTAAGTGAACACCGCTCGCAGAGCTTCCCAGCGGCATTTCGGGAGGAAGAACAGTATGAACCAAATAAAGCGACGTATAGTTGGATAGTGATATGGCTACCTGATACTATCCCACGACTTCATAACTAAGCATCGAGACAGCGTCGAAGCCGTGCGGATACGAAGGGAAGATTATCATGAGCACGACAACCGAAGAAAATGAGCAACTCACACGCCGTCTCAATGAGGAAGTCTGGGAAAAACACAACTTCGATGCGATCAACGAACTGGTCGCCGAAGACTACGTTTTACACGACGCGTCCATGCCAGAGCCAATGCGTGGCCGTGAGACATACCGAGAAATGGCCGAAATGGGCGCTGGCATTATAGATGGGCCGCTCGTCACCGAGCAACTCATTCCTACCGACGATTACGTGATCGGACGCTGGTCACAGACAGGCGAACACGTTGGGGAGATGATGGGGATTGAGCCGACGCATGAAGAGGTAACGGTTACGGGAATCGATATCAACCGGTTTGAGGATGGGAAGCTCGCCGAAACGTGGCAGGAGGTCAACATCCTCGGCATGCTCATACAGATCGGCGCGCTCCCGGATGAACTCGTCGCCGGGATGGAAATGGACGATCAGCCGTAAGAAAGGCATCCATCATTTCGTTTGTCGCTTTTGAAGCGAATACCGCAGTGGACGGAATATCTGCGGACGAAGTCAAGGGTAAAGCACGCCGACGACTGTGAACTGAACGTAAAATACGAGTGGTATCGGTCAGGATGAAACGAGCGACGCGACGAGGTTGTGGAATGCGGGACGGAATTCGGAGATAGCGTAGTTGTCGCGGCTCGGATGCACGCGGTTGGTCAGTGTGACGACGGCGAAGTTCATCTTCGGCGCGAACCATACGGAAGTTCCCGTAAACCCGTTGTGGCCGAAAGTACCCGTATCGTAGGGCGCTCCACTGTCCTGTTGGCCGAACATCTCGGTCAGATCCCACCCGAGACCGCGGTCCCCATCGGAGTCGGCAGCCCAGGTCTTGGTCATTTTTTTCACCGCCTGCTTCGAGAGGATTCGCGTTCCGTTCGCCTTTCCACAATTGAGCAGCGCCATAGCGTACGTTGAGAGGTCGTCGGTAGTCGAGAACAGCCCGGCATTTCCGCTGACGCCACCAAGGAAGGCGGCGTTTTCGTCGTGGACTTCGCCGACGACGACTTCGCCGTAGTACGCACTGTCTTCAGTCGCTGCGTAACTGTGGGTCTCGGAAAGCGCGTCGAGTGGATTGAACGCCGTCGTCTTCATCGCCAGCGGTTCGAAGATGTTCGCGTCGGCGTATTCGTCGAGGGGGGTACCGCTCACTCGGCGTACGATGTCGCCGAGCAGGATGTAGCCGAGACCACTGTAGGTGACTTCGGTTCCGGGTTCGGTGTTGAGTGGCGTATCACGGAGGATGTAATCTATCGCTTGATCCGGACCGTCCACCTCCGTCCAGAGGGGCAACCACGCCGGATACCCCGAAGTGTGCGCGAGAAGGTGTTCGATAGTGATGTCGCACTTGCCGTACCCGCCTTCGGGGATGCCACAGTAGAAGTCACAGAGCGAATCGTCGATGCGCAACGCGCCGCGGTCGATCAGTTGAACCACCGACGTCGCAGTCGCGACCGCCTTCGTCACAGACGCGAGGTCGAAGACGGTTTCCTCGGTCATGTCCCGCGTCACCGGCACGGTCTGGGCCTTTCCCACGGCGTTCCGATACAGCTGTCCGTCCTCGCCGACGACTGCCACGGCCGCTCCGGGAAACGTCCCCTTGGCGACGTGCCTTTCGAGGAAGGTCGTTATTCTTTTCTGCTCGTTTCCGTCTATTGGCGTCGACTGCATCTCTTCCAGTGGCGCGTCTGCTGGCGGCGTTTCTTTCGGCGGTTCCCGACCGTCTGTTTCGAGCGCTTTTCTCGTGGACGCCAGCGTCCCTAGGCTGGTGACACCGGCAAATGTTCTCAAGTACGTTCGACGTTGCATAGCACGTCATCTATAATCGTGTTTAAATATATAATTTTTACTAGTATATTTTAATATTTTTTATGAATATGAAGTCCATATTTGAGGCAGGCGAAAACGTTACCTCTTTTCAGCTGCGACCACCGATGAAGACTAGCCAAGAGATGTTGGACTCAACCACCAAAATCGTTGCTGATCACCCGGTGACGATACTTCCCTTACTGGTTACAATCTGGGTCACGTATCGGCTGTTGAGACGAAACCGCACGAAAGTAATCTCCGCCGTGACAGGCATCACGGTCGTCATGATCGTCCCCGCTTTTCTGGTCTCGTTTCTTGCCGAGTTCACCGGCGCTCAAATTTTTTTCGAGCTATCGGAGTTCGTCATCCGACTGGAATCCTCGCTCGCAGATCATCTGTTTCGAATTCTCGACGCGGTGATCGCTGCCGAGCTACGGGTCGCACTCCTGATTCTGGATGGCTCGCAGAACGCCCTTCAAGAGTTAGTATCCCCAATCGCACCGATGTTAGAAACCGTCGGGGTTCTCCTAACGATGTTCGGCTTCGAATTCTTCGCTGGAGTCATCCTAATCTATACGCTATACATCTCTTCGCGTGGATCAAAGATCGACTTCTGGCTGAAAGGAATAGGCGTGGTATTGGCTGTATCGGGGCTGTTCGTGACACTCATCCAACTCGAGACATTGCAAACCAGTAAGCCGCTACTGACATCGGCGTTCATCGCGGGGATGCTGGGGTTCACACTCGGCACAAGTTCAGTAATTTTACTCGTCCGGCCGAATTTCGGTGGAAAGTCGGTGTTTTCAGAGCTCCACGAATCGAAATTACGTAACGGAGAGGGAGAGGAGGATGCTCGGGGAAAGTGGGCGATGAAAACGGTATCACAACTGACTCAATTGGTTTCAAGACGGAAAGAGTAAGCACTACCGGTGGTTGAGAGTATTCGACTCACTAGATAGTCTCCAGACGCTTGAGGCAGGAAACACCTGTATGAACAATTGGTTCAGTGATATGACCCAAACGAAGTTTGGCGGCTACAAGCACAGCAGCACCAACGGGAAAATGGATGGACGCACTCGGCTCGTATCTCCAGCGCCAGCAACTGTTTTGCAACGTATGGAGATGTTCGAAGCTAATATTATCCGACGAATTCCGACCGTATTCAAGCGAGCGTTTATTGTATTGGAGGAAAATCACCCGATATGTCTCGGCACGATCCCGTTAGAGAGGAGGCAGCGTCGATCCATCACTGGTACAATCCAGACAACAAGCCGGTGAATATAGCTGAAGGAGACGGAACCTCGGTTCGGGACACCGACGGAAACGAGTATCTTGATTTCTGTTCGCAGCTGTATTGCACGAACCTCGGACACAGCAACGAAGCCGTGATCGGGGCAATGGATGAACAGGCACGCAGAATCCCGTACGTTTCATCCGCAAAGCGTACACCCGTTCGTGAATCGCTCGCAAATCAGCTCGCCCAAATCGCCCCGGATAACCTTTCACACACCTTCTTTTCGATCTCCGGAAGCGAAGCCAACGAGATTGCCGTTCAATTCGCCCGCGAACACCAAGATGCTCCGACGGTGCTCACCCGATGGCGATCCTATCACGGTGGCACGTACGGGGCGGGCGCCCTGACGGGAGACCCCGAGACGCGCGCGACGATCGAGCGTCATGCGGCGACTTCCGGAGCGGCAAAATTTCTCCCGCCGATTCCGAAGGCGTTCGATACCGACGACCCGGAAGAGTTAGCGCGACAGGCGGGTGAACACCTCGAATTCGTAATTCGGAATGAGGGCCCGGATTCGATCGCAGCGATACTGATGGAGCCAGTCGCCGGAACGAGCGGCGCTTTTCCCGCTCCCCCGGGATACTTCGACCACGTCAGGGATCTTTGCGATGAATACGATATTCTCCTCATCGCCGACGAGGTCATCACCGGATTCGGTCGGTGCGGGGAGTGGTTCGGGATTCAAACCGAGAGCGTCGATCCCGATATGATCACGTTCGCTAAAGGAGTCACGAGCGCCTACGCCCCCTTGGCGGGAGTCATCGTCACCCCCGAAGTAGCCTCGTTCGTTCGAACGAATGGCTTCGATATCGGGCAAACCTTCGGGGGACATCCCGTTAGTTGCGCCGCCGGATCCGCCGCGCTCGACGCGTATTCGGATGGTGTGATCGAGAACGTCGTCGAACAGGAAGCGACCCTTCGATCGGGATTACAGGAGATAGAAGCGAATCACGACGTCGTGAGCGACGTTCGCGGCCGCGGATTCCTGTGGGGCGTCGAATTTGCGGATCCGACAACGGGTGATTCGTTTCACGACCCGCGCGTGGACGAGGGCGAAAACCCCGTCGGGGACGTAATCAAGGAATCTCGTAACCGGGGTGTGCTGTTCGGTGGCGGCCGTCCGGGATTCCAGATCATCATCTCACCGCCATTAATCGCGAACCAGGACGAACTCGAACAGGCACTAACTACCCTCGACGAGTCGATAGCAACCGTGTTTGAAGGCGAGTAACGCCTAGATACGAGCAGAAGGGCGCTCGTCTCCTACACGTTTCCGTTCGGTTCCGATTTTTCACCCCCTTAAAGTGCCCGATAATTTTGGATGATTACCGAGAATTTACGAACATTTCAAACTGACCACGTCTATCAGATACTGAGACCAGATACGAATCCGATAATTATGTCTTTTCTATAATAGATTGATATACGCGCTCTCAAAGACTACTCTATGGCAGACACCGGCAAGCAGAAGTTGCAGTTCGAGGAGGATCGTACGAAGAGCGTAAACGAATCGGTGATTCGAGAGATGACCAGAGAAGCACTCGCGGCGGGTGCGATTAATCTCTCACAAGGAATCCCGGACGAGGACGAGACACCCGCAGCGGTGAAGGAAGCGGCACAGCAGGCGATTACGTCGAACAGCCAGTATACGATCACGTGGGGGCTACCGGAACTCCGCCAGCAAGTCAGCAGAAAATATCGTGACTGGAAGGGTGTCGAGTATGATTCGGAGACAGAGGTGACAATTACGTGTGGAACCAGCGAAGCGGTGATGTCCGCCCTGTTGGCATTTTGCGGTGACGGAGACGAAGTCATCTATTTCGAACCGACGTACGAAAGTTACATTCCGGCGATCAATTTCGCGGGCGCGGAAGGTGTTCCCCTCGACATAACGGATGACTTGACGCTCGACGCGGACGAATTACAGGACGCGGCTCGGGACGCGTCCCTCCTCATCTTGAACACACCGCAAAATCCGACAGGGAAGGTGTTCAGCCGATCCGAACTCGAAATCATCGCTGACGTCGCGGCGGACGAGAATCTTATCGTCGTCACTGACGAAATATACGAACACATCGTCTTCGACGATGACTACGTAAGTCCGGTTGAGGTCGGCGACCTAGCCGACCGGACAGTAGTCTGTACCGGGCTTTCGAAGACTTACAGCGTTACGGGGTGGCGAGTTGGCATCGCACTCGCACCGGAACCGTTGTCCCGAGAACTACGGAAGATCCACGATTACACGAGCATCTGTGCTCCAACGCCGTTTCAAGTAGCGGGCGTCGAAGCGTACTCGCTCCCCGAAGAGTATTACTCCGAGCTCAGGGACTCGTATCGTGAGCGTCGAGAGCTTCTCTATGATGGCCTTCGCGATGCCGGGTTGAATCCCGTAAAACCCGACGGAGCGTATTATATGATGGTACAATACGACACCGACGAGGACGATGTCGCATTCGCAAAGAAGCTCATCCAACAAGCGGGTGTGGCGACCGTTCCAGGGAGCAGCTTCTACACGGATGGATCAGCGGATTGGATTCGGTTTACCTTCTCCAGAAACGAAGAAACGTTGACGCAAGCGGTAAACCAACTCACAGACCACCGTTGGTGGTGAGCAGCAGGTGATCCAATTTAAACACGGGTAACGTATTTACTGAAAATTTCCCCTGTACGCTAAAAGATTGGCAGATTTACCATTACCGGACAGTATAAGTGGGTACTCTCTGACGATGTGTATATGCTAAACAGTCCCAAGATGGGAAGGCGCACGTTTATAAAGGCGGCTGGTGCAGGATCCGCCGCGAGTCTGTCGACGCTTGCGGGGTGCCTCGGCGGCGGCAACGGTGGATCGAAAAAATCACCGATGGATATCGAATCCTGGCCGCCACAGGATTTAGAGAACGAGCTCGTCATGTGGAACTGGTACGACGACTGGGCCGCCTACGCGAAAACGGCCTTCGGGAAGGAATTTGACGTCAACATCACGAACAGCGGCTTCTCCAGTCCGAACCAGTGGTACTCGAAATTACAGGGCGGGAACTCCGAAATAGATAACATCTCGGCGACAGCCAACTGGGTCGAACGCTCCATCGAAAACGACTTCCTCCATCCATTACCAGTCGATAAGATGCCGTCTTGGAAGAACGTCACCGACCGCGTGAAAAACGTCGGGACGTACCAAAAAGAGGGAAAAACGTACGGTGTCCCGGAAAGCATCGTTCTCTATCCGTTGACCTACAACACAAATCACTTCGACGAAGCGCCGTCGTCTTGGGACGTCCTCTGGGATGACGAGAACAAGGGTAAAATTACGATGTGGGACAACAGCACCGTTTCCTGCCAAATCGCCGCGCTCTACACGGACCAAGATCCGATCGACCCCGGTGATTTCAAAGAGATAGAGGAGGTGCTCAAGCAGCAAAAACCGCTCCTGAAAACCTACTGGGGAGATTACCAACAGGGAATGAGCATGTTCGTCAACGAAGAGGTCGTCGCTGGCCCGCTGACCATGGGGCGCACCTACTCCGCGAAATTCCACGAAAACGCGCCGGTGAATTACACCGCTCCCAAAGAGGGTGCGTTGTACACTAGTGACTTGTTTGTGATTCCTAAGGGAGCACCGCATCCGATGGCGAGCCTCCAGTTCATTGATTGGGCATCCAAGAAAAAGCACGCGGCGAAGCTATTTACCGAGATGGGATACATGCCCGCCGTGAACATCGATGAGCAACTGTCGCAAGAGCAGCGCGAGTTCACGAACTGGCCGGATAGTTGGAAGCTCGTGTTCCAGAAGCAGTTGAGCCAAGAGGTTCGGGACAAATATAGCGAGATTTGGACGGCAGTGAAATCGGCTTAATCACAATGTCACTACTCACAGTTGAAAGTTTGACCAAAGAGTTCGGCGACGTTACCGCGGTTCGAGACGTTTCGTTCAACGTTTCGGATGGAGAGTTCGTCTCGATTCTCGGCCCGAGTGGGTCGGGGAAATCGACGATACTGCGAATGATTGCTGGATTCGAAACGCCAACCAACGGGTCAATTCGACTCAATACGACCGAATTGGTCGGCGTGCCACCGTTCGAACGGGACATCAACATGGTGTTTCAGAACCTCGCCCTCTTCCCCCATCTAACGGTCGCAGAAAACATCGGATACGGTCTCAAGCAAGCCGGGGTGAAAAAATCCGAACGCGCGGAGCGAACCAAAAAGATGCTTCAGATGGTTCACTTGGACGGATACGGCTCCCGATCTCCCGACGAACTGAGTGGTGGCGAACAACAACGCGTCGCCCTCGCTCGTGCGCTCGTCAACGAACCGGAGTTAGTGCTATTCGACGAACCCCTTTCGTCGCTCGACAGGAAGCTCCGACAGCATATGCAGACGGAGCTCCAGCGGATTCAGTCCGAGACGGGGACGACATTCCTCTACGTGACGCACGACCAGGAGGTGGCGCTGTCCGTTTCGGATCGGCTCGTCGTGCTGAACGAGGGCGAAATCGAACAGATAGGTTCGGCCGAAGACCTGTACGAAACGCCCGAATCGACGTTCGTCGCGGATTTTATCGGCGACGTCAATCAGATACCTGCCGTCGTAACCGGAACGGCAGAAACCGAAATTACTGTTGAAATCGAATCGAAGCCTGTCTCGTTCGCTCGCAATGGGGCGCCGCCCGTTTCGTCCGGTGACAATATAACTGTCTGCGTTCGTCCCCACAAGGTGTCGGTGTCGGATACCGGTACTGACGGTCAGTTGCTCAAAACGAGGGGGACGGTTCAAGAGCGAAGTTACCAAGGGAGTGACATCATCTACGTAATAGAAACCCCGTGGGGGCGGCTGATCGCGAACGTTCGCGGTCAAAAATTTGCCGTCGGTGACGATGTCGTCGTCGGTTGGAACGCCGACGACATGCACGTCTTCCCGACCGAGCAAACACCGCCACAGGAGGTGGCGTAATGGCAAATGCCGCCCGTACGGGAGAGTCATCGGAGGCAGAGAGCTCCGTGCAGAGCCTCCTGCGCTATCTTCGAGAGCGTCCTCGGCTTCACAAAGCGCTCATCGTTGGTCCACCGCTCACTGTCCTCACTTTGTTTTTCGCGTTACCCCTGCTGTCGATGCTCATCATTTCATTTCGGCAGGGACAGATCGACGGTCCGGTTACCCTCCAGAACTATACACAGTTCCTGACGTCGGATACATACCTGACGGTCGTGTGGCGAAGCCTGATTATCTCGATCGAAGTGACGGCGATCGTTACTGTCGTTGGGTACACTCTCGCGTACAGTATCGTACGCTTCACGCGTTATACTACGCTCCTGCTCTTGCTCGTGATTCTCCCGTTCTGGACGAGCTACATCATTCGAATGTACGCGTGGATCAACATCCTTCAAAACGGTGGCGTTCTCGACTCCGTTCTCATGCTCATGAACGTGGTTGATTCGCCAATTGGAGTGCTATACAGTCAAGAAGCGGTGTTAATCGGATTTGCGTACGTTTGGCTCCCTCTCGCCGTCTTACCGTTTTACGCATCGCTGACGAATATGGATCCCGCGCTTATCGATGCGGCGAAAGACCTCGGGGCAGGCCCGTTGAAGGCATTCTTCACGGTGACGCTTCCAACGACTGCGAACGGAGTTATTACCGGGATTCTCCTCGTCTTCATCCCCACCTTCGGCTCGTTCATCACCCCGCGATTGCTCGGCGGCACCAGCAACGTGATGATCGGAATGGTGATAGAAGAACAGTTCAAATCCGCATTCAACTGGCCGTTCGGTGCGGCAATCGGGATGATAGTCACGGTTCTGGTCGTCGCCCTCCTCGTCCTCGGTTCACGCGCCGGTGGAAACCTCCTCGCACAGGGGGATGACACACGATGAATCAGTTGAATCGCGTCCTCAGACCCGTCGAACGAATCGTTCACCGATACGGCGCGCACCTGGGACGCATCGCGATGATCGTCGTCTTTCTGTTCCTCTGGCTTCCCATCGGCGTTCTCGTGTTCATGTCCTTCGCAAAAGGAGGCGTCCTGGCATTCCCCCCGGAGGAACTCACCCTCCAATGGTACGTTACGTTCTTAAACAACCAGGCCGCGATTAGTTCCATCGTTACGACGCTGAAAATAAGCATCGTCGCATCGCTCATCAGCGTCATTCTCGCGACGTTGATCGCGTATGCAGTCGATCGGTTTGTCTTCCCCGGAAAGGATATCCTCCAGCTGCTCGCGACGCTTCCGATCGTCGTTCCGCTCGTCGTCACCGGAATCGCGATGGTGCTGTTCTTCGGTGCAATCAACTTCCAACAGGGGTATTGGTCGATCGTCATCGCGCACGTCGTCCGAACGATTCCATTTGCGACGCTCGTTATTCTCCCGACGTTCCTGACCTTCGACCGACAGCTCGAGGAAGCGTCGAAGGATCTCGGAGCGAACGAACTCGAAACGTTTCGGCAGATAACCCTCCCGAGTGTCTTCCCCGGCATTATTGCGGGCGGATTGCTGGCGTTTACGCTCTCGTTTAACGAATTTGTTTACACCTACTTCGTCAAGGATTCGTCCACCACGACGCTACCGATTTATATCTGGAATCAGATTCGCTACAACGTGACGCCCGAGGTGAATGTCATCAGCGTCGTATTCCTCCTTCTCGCCGTTTCACTCGTTCTCATAGCCGTCTCACTCACGCGGGTGGAACTACTCACTCGTCGGTGACATCCACCGACGACAGCGTAATTCTCGCGACAGTACGAAATGAGGATGCTCGTCACCATCCGTAAGAGCGAGCGACGTGAAGAGGAGAGACGCAACGCTGGTACCGCACGGCTGAACAGCGGGACAGTTCACGACTCGACTGTCTCTGCCGATAGAAATTCCACGGTAGCGTCCACGAGCACCTCCGTCGCCGTAAGGACGTCTGACCATTCTACGGTCTCATTTGGGAAATGAGCCTGTTTGATCGATCCCGCTCCGAAAAGAACGGTCGGGATTCCGGCGTCGATGTAGTGACGCGAATCAGCCCCGTAGGTTGCCCCGCGCGGTTCCGTGTTGTCTATCCCCCGATTTCTCATCGCTGCTTGTACTGCAGTAACGATAGGTTCGTCCACATCGATTTCTGCGGGTTCAAACTGGATCGCCCTGCGCTCGAATGTCGGCGGATGTTCCGAAAGCCATTCGCTCTCGGCCACGACCGCGTCGAGTCTGTCGCGGTACTCCGTTTCGACCGCATTGTTCTTCTCACCGGGTGCGACGCCGATTCTAATCTCGCTCGTTAGGTAAGCGGGGACGCTCGACGCCCACGAACCCGCGTCGACGGCTCCGAAATTCACGGGCCAGGAAATCGGGAATGACTCGTACAGAGGATGAATGACGCGTTCGTTGCGATCCAGCTCGAGTTCGCGGAACGCCGTTCGAATCCGCTCGAAGTGGGGAAGAACCGACTCTCCCTCCCAACGGGTAGCGGCGTGGGCTGACCGTCCTTCGATTTCGAGGTTCATCATCACGCTTCCCTCGACGGCTGTCACAACGTCCAATTCCGTCGGTTCCGTTATAATCGCGGCGTCTCGCTCAAACGGATACGGGTTCGAAAGTGCCGCCGCGACGGCGCCGATTCCACCTTCTTCCTCACCAACAACGCTTTCGACGACGATCCGTCCATCGAGATCGTTGTTGGTCTCGTGGACGTATTTCGCAGCGAAAATACACGCTGCGAGATTACTTTTCATATCCACTGCGCCACGAGCCGTGAGCGAATCGCCGTCCCAAACAGGTTCGAACGGGTTCGTTTCCCACGACGATTCCTCGACTGGAACGACGTCGATATGACCGTTTAAGATCAGCGTCGGCCCAGTTTCAGGATCGCCGAATTCGAGTACTCCCCCGACGCTGGGTCGTTCGTCAACGTCGATTGCATCTGCGCTCGGGAACGTTGCACTATCGGCCAAATCCTCCGCATCGGCAGTCCACGTGTACACCTCGAAACCGAGTTCGTTCATTCGATCCGATAGCCACTCCTGTGCTTCCTTCTCATTTCCACTGGTCGTCTTGAAGGTTAGTAGCTGTTCAGTGAGATCCCGGAGATCCTCGCCGTATGTTTCGATGAAATCGGCCATCAGATGGAATTTCGAAATCAACCGTGATATTTGTTACCCTATATTGTATCATTTACAATCGTTCGATCCAGCATCATCTCCGTGAGTCACCAAGAGAGGGTCATAGAATCCTCTGTCTTTAAACAACGGGAGAATTTCACCGTTTACGGCGGACGTGAATCGCGTAGTCCAGCATGTTCCGCAAAAAGGACAGCAGTCGCAACCTGGGATCACCATACGTATATTGTTATAATTTTATAATAGCTAGAATATTATTTAATTATTTATAAAATTAGATATATTACCTATTGCTCTAATTTCCGAGTATGGTATACGATAGGGAGTGTCATAAAAATACTAACGGTCAGCTAGTTGGTCGACGAGACGTTCTGAAATCGATCGGCATTGCTGGAATGATCGGTAGCGTACCGACTGTTAGTGCTGGAAGCGAGGAAAAGGCGGAAAAAGACGAGTTCATCGACATAGATCGATGGACATCGCCACGTAATTTCCTCCGAGGGAAATTTAGCGGGGTTCGACCTACGGATAGGGCTCGGTCGCTCACGATGGCGTATCCGATCGGCCAACGTGAATACACTGACCCGTACGGATTTGGGACGAAAACGTGGAACTACAGCCGCTGGACATCGCCCACGCGGTCGGTAACGTTTGGGGCGAAGCAACTGATTGCGTCATGGACAGCCGATATCCCTCAAGGAACGTGGTTAGAAGTAGAGATGCAGGGGACGACTACCAGTGGCAACCGGACCGGATGGTACGTCATGGGTCGGTGGGCGACAACGGACAAAGATATCCACCGGACTTGTGTGTTCGGGCAGGATAACGAATACGGTGACATCGCCATTGATACGTTCAAGGCCGCAGATGGCGTTCGACTACAGTCCTATCAACTTCGGGTAACGCTGTATCAACTTCCGGAAAGTGACCACTCACCAGTACTGCGTTCAGTGAGTGCAATGACATCCCGTCTACCAGAGCAAGAGCATGTAGACGCCAGTCCCCGTGGAGGTGCGGGTGGCATTACCCTTGACGTCCCTGAATATTCACAGTCAATTCATGCTGGAGAGTATCCGCGATGGAATGGCGGTGGTGAAGCGTGGTGTAGTCCAACCTCGACTGCAATGGTCGTGTCCTATTGGGGACGCGGCCCGACGAAAGAGCAGATGAGTTGGGTCGACCCTGCATACAAAGATCCACAAGTCGACTTTGCGGCGCGCGGCACATTCGACTACGGGTATGACGGAGCAGGTAATTGGCCATTTAATATCGCGTATGCCGGAAGATTTGGGATGGAAGGCTATGTGACTCGGCTCTATTCCTTAAACGAGCTTGAACAGTATATTAAGGCCGGCATCCCGGTGATCACGTCGCAGTCATTCGAAGAAGAGGAATTACCCGGCGCCGGGTATGGAACGAACGGACATCTCATGGTCGTTGTCGGGTTTACAGATGAAGGAAATGTCGTCGCGAACGATCCAGTTGCACCGACAAACGACGACGTCCGGGTTGTGTATCCACGAGAGGCGTTCGAAAACGTCTGGCAGCGCACCTCGGGAACCGGTGGAATCGCGTACATCATTCATCCACCAGGACACAAGCTCCCAGATGGTGCACCCGATGGACAGCGTAACTGGAATCACCGGTAGAGGTAATGCATTGCTAGAAATTAGCGCAAAAGGACAGCACTATATATGACCATCAACCCGCATTGTTCTGGATGATGAGGTGGTCTTCCTCCAAAGTACTAGTCGATATCAGGCTTATTTTCTTGAATCGCCACAAGTATTTTCCCATGAAAGACAATAGCTAGCATGTGGCGAGGTCGCTCTGACGGTCACCGGATCTGGCGCCATCACTCCTGATCCGCTCTTGCCCCGTCACATCCTTTCCTAGTAAGATACGGAGATTGAGCTAGTGAACTCGTTTTGCGCTCTCTCTACTTCAAAAGTAGAGACGACTTCGATGCGACTTTCGCTATTGACCGCCGTTGTATTGGCTCTGTCTCCAACGTCTCTAGATGTTCGAGAAGAGAACCGACCGTAGAATAGCACTCTTTGAGTGAAGTAGAGGGGATTTCTGTACCGTTTTTACGGTTCGGTGGGGGATATATCGACAGTACCCGAATCATCGACCGCGATATGATAGCCAGCGTATGAGAATGTTACTTCGCCACTAGAACGCATATTGCCACGATACGTTGGTGCATACAGTCGATCCAATGCATCTGGGTTGACAACTTCATAAAGGGGGGCGAGCTCGTCAACCGAACATCCAGCAGCATCGGCAACTCCGTTAATAACCTGAATACTGGGTGGAAGCCGAGAAAGGTCACGGTTTGTTTGGGTGTAAGAATCACCATTTTCCGTTTCGTTGTTATTCATAACATGCAGAGGCTAGCTAGCGAGCCATATAAATGAGGTGTGATAAACTGGGTGACAGACGATTTTCTCCAGTGCAACCCTCATCTCAAAATCTCTGTACGGCACCCTCAGAAAAGCAGGTCGACGACGCTTGCCGTTTGTTTTCATTTCGAAATTGACCGGGCAGAATCGTCGAGAACAACCCGAGAGAAGTGATATGGTTCGGAACGGAAGTCGTACGAGTACTTATGAGTACGGCAGTTGCATCGGCACCTCTCGACTACTAGCAGAACAGTCCCATCTTTGGCGAACAGATAGAAGAGAATCGGCAATAAGTGCAAGTACGAATCAACAGTTTTTGATTGCAGTACAATCATTATCCTACGATGACCGTTGATTCAATAGTAGAGAAAACGATAGGCGAATCGGAGTCTTTGGTATCCGTCGGTATCGTCGGCGGTGGTTTTATCGGCCAAACCGTCGGCGGTCAATTCCAAGACGTCGATGGCGCTCGCGTTGAGACCCTCGTCGACATAAACGATGAGGTTCTTCAAACGACCGGAGACGAACTCGGGATTCCGGAGGAGGCACGCTACGACGAGTACGAAACGATGGTGAAAACGGAGCCTCTCGACGCGATATTGATCGGAACTCCGCACACACTTCACTACGAGCAAATACTCACGGCGATGGAACACGATCTACACATACTCTGTGACAAGCCCCTCACGACGGATCTGGATCATGCTCGCGATCTCGTCGAACGCGATGCCACCCGTGACGAAATACTGATGGTAGGGTATCAGCGGCATCTCTACGAGGCGTTCGTCAAAACACGGGACACGCTAACAGAAGCGGGCCGCGTTCCACGCTGGATAACGGCTGAAATCAGTCAAGACTGGGTCGACCGGTTCAGCGATGCGTGGCGGATGAATCCCGATCTCTCGGGTGGTGGTTATCTCTACGATACGGGGAGCCACATTCTCGATTCTATCCTCTGGAGTACGGGTCTTACACCCACAGCGGTGTCTGCTGAGATGGATTTCGTCGATGACGAACAACGTGTTGACGGTCAATCTCACGTCACGATTCGCTTCGAAGAAGGGACAACAGCGACGGTCGTTTGCTCCGGCGAGACACCCTGTATGCGTGAGCATATTCACATGTGGGATGAGGAGGGCGCCATATATCTCGAGAGTCAGGACTGGGAACCGAACAAGCTTACAGAAATAGATTCCGCGAGCGGTGAATACGCTCCCCGGCTTGATCGTGGAAATCTTCCGAACAAGGCAGAGGCGTTTATCCAAGCAATTCGGGACGGCGAAGCGCCACCGGCAACGGCTCTCGATGGACTGCGGGTAACTGCGGTCACAGAGGCAGCGTATGAGTCTGCACGACAGAATGGCGAATTCGTTGCTATCGATCCGAATGACGTTGCATTAGACTGATTCGAACGTCCGTGTCGTCTTCTGGATGGTACAAGAAGTCGCGTGAACGACCGCCGACGGGCATTAAAACGCTTTCTTTTCCGATGAGGCAACAATTATCGTTTGGCTTACCGGGGTACTCGCGAGCCGCGTTCGGGTGTGGAACGGTACGCTAAGACCAGGGAAATCTAGAACTTTGATGACATATATTGTGGTAAACAGGATTTACAAAACCGAACATCACCGGTTTCGAAAGTAGTTCAACAACCCACGTTTGGTGGGCGGATCCTTCCCACTCTCTTTATTGTCAGTACGAACCGCCGGACGTACGCGGATGTTGTCTGTGCAGACGGCTAACTCGTTAGTCGTGCACGAGCAAAAGACCAGGGACGAGTAACCAATCGTCAGACAGCGGTTGACTTCGATTTCTGATGCTGGTACCGACGAAGCACGACAAACACAATTATTATTAAATATATAAATTAATATTTTGTAATTTATTTATAATATTGCGATTCCTAACACCAATAGCAACATCGGTCGACGACGTTTTCTTCAAGGATCCGGCATGGCTGTGACGGCAACGGCGTTTGGTTCCACTTCACTAGCAAAAGAAGATACCAACGAAAACACTACCGGCGACACAGACTCAAAGACCTAGAAACAAAAAGCAAATCCGAGTATCATTGCACACCGCGAATTCGCGGGGAAGTATCCGGAGAATACGATCGCTGCGATGTCGGGATCAGCACGAGACGATGCCGAAATGATCGAAATCGACGTCGTACCCTGTGCAGACGGTGAAGTAGTCGTTCTCCACGACAACGGTTTGAGCGAACGAGATGACGGTGAGCAAAGTCTTACCAACGCCGACGAACTCGTCTGGGAGATGGACTGTGAGTCGGTTCTAAACGCAGAGGTACTGGAATCTGGTCAAACGGTTTCGACGCTCCGTGAGGTGATGAAAACGATCCCATCGTCGATCTGCGTGAACATCGAGATGAAAAATCCGGGGTCGGAAGAAGTGATCTCCGAGGGTCTAAGTTGTCAAGAGTTGGAAACGCAGGAAGAGCTCTGACAGCCCTTCGTTCGAAAAGTTTTGTCGATTGCGGATGAGTTCCAGAACGACGTTCTCGTATCTTCGTTCTACGAAGCGGCTCTTTCGACCACGCGCGAGTCAGATCCATCGATTCCTATCGCGTTTCGCTTCGGAAGTGATATTGAAGGCGGTCTCAATGTCACCCGCGAGTACGACGCCGAGGTACTGCACCCATCGTATGACCTCATTCAGGGGACACCCTTCTTTGAAGGAGAAGTTGATATCGACCTCGTCGATGTCGCTTACGAGGATGGGCGTACCGTGAACGTTTGGGCTGTTAAGACGTGATACCAGGCGACGCAACTGGCCAAAACGGATCTAGATGGTCTTATTGTCGATTATCCAAATCTGCTGTAGTCTATCGCTCTTTCTTCGAATTTGTCGGTCGAAATAGAATTGTCGGCCGGTAGAAAACGGGTATAATATCCTGATTGGAGAATATCGATAAAAATCCACGTAGCTGTTCGGTACACGTCGTGACAACCAAGAACTCTAGCAACGTCAGACCGCATTGCGTTGACCAAATTAAATAGGTTGAGAAGAAGAGAGTAAGACGTTTGAAAAGAAAGCCAACCGATGGGAAAGCGCCAGGAAAAGTATTGATTAGACCCTGACAAAGGACTTAACAAACAATCTCACATGATTCAGCTATGGTAGAGATACTCTTTGTCGTCGGACTTGCTGTCGCGATTTTCGTGGGTTTCAATGTCGGCGGTTCGAATACGGGAGTTGCTTTCGGTCCAGCAGTTGGAAGTCAAACTATCTCAAAATTCGGAGCGGCATTCCTCATGAGCATCTGTGCGCTCGTCGGCGGATGGACAGTCGGCCGCAATGTCATCAACACAATGGGTGGTGAAATCGTTCCGAGTCGATTTTTCACTCTCGAAGCGAGTATCGCAGTTCTCTTTTTCATCGGACTCGCGTTATTTCTCTCGAATATTGTCGGTGTTCCTGCCTCGACCTCGATGACGGGCGTCGGCACGATTGCTGGCCTCGGCCTCGCAACTGATGCATTGGACTGGGGAGTGATGGGACGGATCGTCTCATGGTGGCTCGTCTCTCCGGTGATCGCCTTTTGGGTGAGTGCCGTCATCGGTCGGTACTGGTACCCGACGCTTCTCAACTGGTTTGCAATCACGCAAAGCGAGGGCTCACTATTTTACATCCATCGCTCTGGCTGGATTGTCCGGCCGGCACTAGGCCCGAACACGACTATGCGAGAATTCATTGGTACCGTATTGGTCATCGCCGTCGCTTGCTATACCGCATTTTCGGCTGGTGCATCGAACATGGCGAACGCAATTGCTCCGCTTGTTGGCAGCGGCGCTATTGACATGAACTACGGGATTCTGATTGCGGGGGGTGCCATTGCATTAGGCGCGTTTACAATTGCTCGGCGGACGATAGATACGATGGGGAACGAACTTACCGATATGCCTTTGCTTGCCGCATTGATAGTCGCAGTCGTGAGTTCCACACTCATCACCATTCTTTCAGCGCTTGGAATCCCTGCTAGTATTGTCATTGTTTCAACAATGAGTATTGTTGGTCTTGGATGGGGCCGTGCTACGCGCGTTAAAGAATATACTCGACGCTCGACAATGATCGAAGAAGGGCCACCAGGAATCACTGGTGGTGCGCTTGCTGTAGACACTGCGGACACACCGACGATTGATGAAGCCAGAAAGAAAGAGGCTCACGCCTCATCGGCTACTGAAGCGGATAAAAACCCGCTCCCTGCCGTTAATGCATTGTATAAACCATGGACGACTGCCCGCGTTATCGCCATGCAGAACATCGTTCCAGGGATTGCAACAGTCTCTGCGTACCTGTTGTTCGAGTTCGTTCCGCTCTTCAGTTAGACCGATTTTCAACTGTATCAGCAGCGCTGTCCCTGATTGCTTTCGTGCTTCTGACTAGCAAGAGCCAACACAATGGCAATCGGTAACCGACCAGATTCAAAGATAGACGTCTGTAATATCTACAAATAAAGCGAGATTTAGGCGACATTCTGTTCGACGAACTCGCTATCACGTTCGAAACGACGACTTGACAACGGATCAATATCGACAAGAGAAGATTTGCCATCAACACACAGTTCGGCGACCAACTTCCCAGTCGCCGGAGCATGCTGGAAACCATGCCCCGAAAACCCAGCAGCAGTGACAAATCCGGGGATGGTTTCCTCGATGATGGGGTGGTGGTCGGGCGTCACTGCGTACAATCCCGCCCATCCCCTCCGGATGCGCGAATCGCCGTCGAAGTACGCTGTGTAGTTCGCTGCGTGTTCGACAGCAGTGGCTGCCCACTCGATAGCCATTGAGTCTGAATAGGCGTCTGGAGCCACATTAGCGTCCTCGTCATCGAAATGACCGCCGACGATTGCTGCCCCATCCCGTTCTGGGCGGAAATATGACCCGGTGTCAAGGTCGATAGTCAAAGGATGGTCTTCTGGAATCGGCTGTGTCGGATCGACAATCGCTATCTGTCGTCGGCGCGGGTAGATCGGAAGGTCAACTCCCGCCATCGTGGCAAGGTTAGCCGACCATGCGCCAGCAGCATTAACGACGTAATCTGCATTGAGTTTCCCAGCGTCCGTCTCAACTCCTGTGACACCCGATTCATCGGTAAGGACATCACGAACGGCTGTTTTCGTCTGAATGTTGACGCCGAGTTCACGTGCCTTCGTCGCATACCCCTGCACGGCTAGGTTTGGATCCGCATAGCCGTCCCTCGCATTGTAGGTTGCGCCAACAAAATGATTTGAACAAAGGCCCGGACAGTAATCGACAGCCTCTGACGGTGAGAGGTACTTGCTTTCGATACCGAGAGAGTTCTGCATCGCAACGTTTTCACGGAACTGCGTTGCTGTCTCCTCAGTACGCGCAAGGAAGAGATAACCAGACTTCCGATAAGCAATGTCGACTCCAAATTCCTCAGTGAAGTTATCCCAGACTTCTCGGCTTGCCAATGACAAACGAGCATTGATATCAGTCGAGAATTGCATCCTGATACCGCCAGCAGAGCGGGCGGTGCTTTCCATTCCGATGGAACCCTTCTCACAAAGAGTGACATTCATGCCCGCTTGTGCAAGGTAGTATGCAGATGATAAGCCGACAATCCCTCCTCCGATAACAACGACGTCCATATGTAAAGACACAGTATGCCGCCGCGAAATAAGTTTGTTGTGAGCATATGTCATGATAGCGGTTGGCAAAGGGAGGCATAAAACACCGATCGGTGCGACCGCCAGCAATCGAAAGGACCTGATAGCGGATGTGACTAATTGGTGCAGTCAGCCGCCAAGAAATTGCCTGCGAACCTCCTCGTCGTTGAGCAGTTCATTCCCGGAGCCTTCGTAGCGATTCTCTCCTTGTGCCAGCACGTAGCCACGGTCACAGCGTCGTAATGCTTCCTTGGCGTTCTGTTCGACCATTAAAATGGCCGTTCCAGCCTCGTTAACTGCGTCCACACGGTCGAACATCTCTGTGACGAGATCTGGTGCAAGACCGGCCGAAGGTTCGTCCAGCAAGAGGAGGTCTGGATCGAGCATCAGTGCACAGCCCATTGCAAGCATCTGCTGTTGGCCGCCGGACATCGTCCCGGCCTTCTGGTCGAGACGTTCTGCGAGAATCGGAAAGCGGTCGAAGACCGCCTGACGGCGGTCCTCCGGGATGTCATCGAGAATATAGGCCCCCAATCGGAGGTTCTCCGTCACGGTTAGTGAGGGAAAAATGTTCGCCGTTTGAGGTACGTAGCTCAACCCGTTATGAATTACCGATTCAGGCGGAAGATCAGAAATATCCGTTCCATCGAAGGTGATGCTGCCGCCGAGACAGTCGGCGATGCCAAAAACGGCTTTCATCGCCGTGGACTTGCCAGCACCATTTGGCCCAACGATGGTAACATATTCGCCAGGATCAACATGGAGATCGATGTCAAAGAGTATCTGCAGATCGCCGTAACCAGCATCGAGTTGTGAAACATCAAGCAGCGTCATGCGATCACTTCCTTCTTCGATTGAATGATACTGGACACATACTGCGACCAGTGAATGGAATTTAGTTGCAGTCGCATTTCAGTACGTTCGTCGGTGTATTGTATATCCATTGTCACTCTCCAAGGTAGGCTTCGATAACGCGCTCATCGGACAGCACTTCCTCAGGAACACCTTCCACAAGAAGACGTCCCTGCTCAAGGACGATGAGACGATCAACCAGTTCGGTCAGCGTTTCGAGTTCGTGCTCGATGATGACAATGGTCATACCTTCGTCATTGAGGTCACGAATATGATCGGCGATTTCTTGGGTCAGCGTCGGATTCACTCCTGCAAAGGGTTCATCCAATAAGAGGAGTTCCGGGTCGAGCATCAGCACCCGAGCCATTTCAAGTAGCTTTCGCTGCCCACCAGAGAGATTACTACTGTACTCGTCAGCGAGATGATCAAGTTCGAACGCTTCGATCAGTTCGTCTGCGCGACGACGAACCTTCTGTTCTTGTTCCTGCATCGACTCGGTATGCAACAGTGCAGGGATTGTACGCTCTCCAGGTTGGCCGGGTGCGGCGAGCCGTACATTGTCGCGAACCGTCATCGTTTCCAGTTCCCGCGTATGCTGGAACGTCCGAACGAGTCCAGCCTGGGCGAGCGTCTCGGGTGAGTTACCAGTGATGTCCTTGTCATCGAAGATAACCCGACCATCGTCGGGGGATACGACACCACTGATACAATTGAAAAACGTTGACTTGCCTGCACCGTTTGGACCCATCACACCGACGAGCTCCTTACGTTCAACGGAGATCGACAACTCGTTGAGCGCGCGAAGACCACCAAATTCCTTACTAAGACCCTCGACACCGAGTAGTGTCACGAATCCACCCCCAGCTCTTTAGCGTTGCCCCAAATACCAGCCGGGCGGTAGCGAATGACGGCTATTAATATCATGCCGACTACGATGAGTCGAATGGAAGCAAATGCATCAGCGGACACTGGGGCAACACCAAGCGCAAACCGTGATAGCAGGCGAAGACCCATGATAATCGCGAGACCTGCTAGCACCGCACGATTGTTAGCGGCACCACCGAGTAGCATCCCGATCCAGACAGTCACCGTTACCTGAATGGTGAAATACCCTGGGGCTACCGCACCATTGTAGAGCGCAAATAGACCGCCAGCAAGGCCTGCAAGTGCTGCACCGTAGACAAACGCTTGCATCTTGTAGGTGAACGTGGCCTTGCCGACCGACCGTGTGACCAGTTCATCTGCCCGGATAGCCCGTAATACCCGCCCATATGGTGCGTTGGTCAACCGGGTCACTACGGTAAACGTCACCGCGGTGAGACCGCCAATGAGCAGGAGAGTTGCTAACAGTGTGGTATCACCATCGCCAGCAAGATCCTTTACCGGCTGTGGCACGCCAAGAATACCGACGTTGCCGCCGAATATTCCTCGGAAATTGATGAACAGTGTGTGAAATATTTCCGCGGTCGCAAGCGTTGCGATGGCGAGGAAATCGTCTCGCAGACGGAGAGAGGTAGCGCCAACGATAGCACCGAGTAGTGCCGCAGTGACTACGCCGACTACCAGTGTCAACGGCCAGGGGTACCCTAGGCCGATACCGGCGAAGGTATCCTGTGCTGACAACATCGCCACCGTATACGCGCCGACGGCGAAAAAGACCACGTGGCCGAAATTAACGAGCCCTGTATGGCCGTATTGGAGATTGAGACCCAACACTAGTATTCCGTAGATAACAAACAGGATCCCAACCTCAAAAAAGACGTAGAGCCCACTCGGAAGCGTCGTACGTAGGGGGGTGAGCGTGAGTAGCGCCCCCAATAAGATGCAGATGCTTCCAATTAGGAGTGCTCGTTCCGAATCACTCTTGGGGAGGCGATCGGCAACACTCATGCTTCTCGTACCTCTTGGCCCGCGATACCGCTCGGCTTAATCAGCAGAACGACCACAAGAACGAGGAATGCAATAGCTGACGAAATGCCGGTCATCCCCGAGGGGAGGAACGCTACCGACAGCGCCAGCATGAGTCCGATAATGTACGATCCTGCAATGGCACCATATGGACTCCCTGCACCACCAAGAATGGCAGCGGATAATATCTGTAGAATGTGATTGAAGCCAGTCCCGGCACTGACATTTGTCTGGACACCAATGAGGACTCCCGCTAGCCCCGCGAGTACTCCGGCCAACACCCAGACGCTATCTCGAATCATTTGCGTGTTGATGCCACGGACACGGGCTAGGTTTTCGTCATCGCCCATCGCTCGCATCGCGATACCGACATCCGTACGTGTCAACAATATGTGTAACGCGAGGAAGACTATGACTGCGCTTCCGATAACCAGGAGCTGTTGGGTGGTAACAAACAGGTCGCCGAGTAGATTTACCGATCCAACTGAAAGATCCGGCAAGTTCTCTACCCTGAATGTCGCCACCTCGGTGTCAAAGTAGCGTCCGCTTCTCCCGGCAGTCAGGCGAATAACGTTCCGTAGCACCAGCCCTAATCCGATCGATGTCAGCAGCATCGGCACAGGACCGGTTTCGTTGATTGGAGTGAAGAACAGCCGAGCGAGAATGAGACTGACGAGACCGCTAGCAACCATTGCAACGAATACTGCAACTGGTAGCGGGAGCGGGAGCATACCAGCAGTGACGACACCGACAAATGCTCCGACGGTGAGATACTCGCCATAGGCGAAGTTTATCATGTTCACAATCCCATATATAAGGGTAAAACCTATTGCGGCGATTGCGATGTACGAACCAGTTACAAGGCCAAAGATGATATTCTGTGCGAGTCCCATATTTAGTACTGATCTTCGCTGACAAACTCGCGCAGGTCTTCTGCCGGTATGACCTCTTGTTGGGTGAACTTTCCATTCTGTGCGGTGTTGATATTCACCGACCCAAACACATTCCCGAAGTCGGTAAAGCTCATAGATGTTGCCGCACCACGGTAAACGATCTCCTCGTTATTTCCTAACGCCTCCTTTCCCTCGGCGAACGAGGCAACTTCAGTACCATTACCGCGGGTAACTGGTCCAAGATTTTTTTCGATTGCCTCTGTACTTGCTTCACCCGCTCTTTCGACGGCTAATGCAGTAACTTGGATAGCATCCCATGCTGGAGCTGTCCACGCGTTGAGTTCGGCATTACCATCTGCACCCTTGTATGTTTCAAGAAAAGTATTATAGCTTGGCCCAGACTGGCCTGGACTAGCGGCCCATGCGCTATTGAGGTCACTACCGACCTGCTTGGCGAGTTCGTTCTGTGAGAGTGGATCCGAGAGGATGGGTTGGCGCCCGTAACCGCCGTCGGCCCAATCGGATAGTAGGGTGATTGCATCTTCCAGGGGGATGCTCACGGCAAATGCGCTGAAGTCAGTTCCAAACAATCGGTCGAGGGCAGACTGGTAACTTGATTCCCCTTGGCTGACCTCAACTTGGTTTGCGACCGTCCCGCCACCGTTCTCATAGGACGTTATAAAGCCATCAGCCCAACTTCGTGCCCCTTCTGTGGTACCATTTATAACGCCAATCGTGTTATGATTCTGCTCAAGTGCGCGCTTTGCAGCACCGGCAGTGTGAACAGTGTCGCTAATAACGGTTCGCCAAATCCATTCATCGTCGTCAATATTTTCCGGGGTTCCTTTGTCACCGCCCCGGGTATCGAGGAAATTTGACCCAGGCCACGGCGTCACGATAGGTGTCTGTTGTTCCTGCAAAAAATTGAACAGCGGGTTGATTTCGCTAGAAAATAGCCCGAGAAGAGCCACTGCATCGTCATTATCGAGAAGTTGGGTGACCACTGACCGAGCCTCTTGTGGGTTGACGGCGGTGTCACGCCGAATTACCTCTAACTGGGAGTCTAACGGCCCGCCAGCGCTGTTGATACCCTCAACAGCTACGTCAGTAGCCTGAGAGATTCCAGGCTGGAGAAAATCCCATTGGCCAGTCTGTGCTGCAGGCTGTCCGAAGACGATTGTATCCGAATTACCACTTTCCCCAAACCCGAGGCAACCGGCTGTGGCGGTGAGTCCGCTAGCGCCAGCAAATTTGAGAAATGTCCGACGATCTACGCCTTCTGTGCCATTTGGTATCATCACACTTGAGATGAACAAACTAGTGATATATAGCTTTCCCTCCCTATAATTGGAAATTTATTATTATTTTTGGTAAGGTTCTAATCGTCACTTAGGAAATGACCTATCTTATTGTAAAGATAACATCTATAAATAATCCAAGGATAGAGAAATCTGAACCATCTCGTGCCTATCGGGCATACGCTCGATACAGTCGCTATAGAACTCACGCTCTTTACGCGGAACGACGCGATATGATCGGTCCGCGAAGCAGTTTCCAGGCGATCGGATGAACAATTGTTCATCCTCGGAAGTGACTCATCACGCCTGAACAAAAGTACAACCGTTACGTGATGGGTCATTTTTGTTCACAGAATACGACTTTTTCGCCTCCCACAACACTACTGTTCGAATCATCCTGATCGAGAAGAGAACAGATTGTGATATACTCCGGCTCCGGCTGTTACGAAGTAGACCGACGAATTGAGGAGTTCGAACAGCGCGTCGTTGAACTCGACGCCGAACAAAATCGAATATCACGGCGACCCGACCACTACAAATCGATTTCTACCGATGCGGTACTCGTCAATTTTCCCGTCGTCTACTTCTATATCGAGTCCTAATTCGTCCGGAACGGTAATCGCTCCGCCTTCGAGCGTGAGGTTGTCGACGAGAACGTCGTCTTCCCACGCGTAATAGACGGTATCCGGTTCCAAGTCGAATCCGGGAACGCTCACAACAGTGTGAACGATGACTGCCGTTCGAATACCTAAGTCGAAAGCGCAGTGGTGGATGGCCGGAATTCCGGCCGCCTCTGCAATGTTAGCCAGTTGCCGAACCGCCGTGATGCCTTCTGCTGGCGTCATATCAAGAACTGCAACGTCTATTGCGTCCCGTCGGATTAACTCCGTGAGATTGTGTGCGATATACGTGTCCTCGTTTGGGTCGACCGGTTGCGGTGTGCGTTCACGGAGTTTTGCGAGCGACCCGTGGGCATTCACCCGAATCGGTTGTTCGAGGTACTGGAGATAGATACCACGGTCCGCAAGCGAGGAGGCGACTCGAACTGCCTCGTCGAGTCGCCACCCCTGATTGGGGTCGGGTCGGAATTCGAGTTCCCCGTCGACTTCGTCGTGCATGGCGGCAACGAGCTCGACGTCCTGTTTCCAATCACGACCGGCTTTCGTTTTTAGCGTCGAGTAACCCTCATTAAGCACCCGTGCCGCACGGTCGCGGACACTTCGGGTGAGAGAATCCCGAGACAGTATGCGACATCAACGGCATTAGCGTTGTTGCTGTTCCGTTCCCCCGGTTCGCCACCACGCTCGTTGACATCCGGCGTCGTCCAGCCGGCGAGCAACTCATACAGGGGTTTATCGAGTGCTTTGTCGACGATATCCCAGCACGCGACCTCGATAGGGGAAAAGAACATATCGGCATTCGTGTACTCGATGAACATCTACCGACGTAGTGATTCGACCTCGAACGGTGAATGACAGACGGCCCATGGAGCGATGCCGTCTTCGATGACGGAAATCGTGGCCGATGGGGACAGGAACTTTCGCATCTCCCCCAACCAACGATACCCTCGTCCGTTTTCACCCTCACCAAAATCCTGGTCATTTCGTCTACCTGACCGTGGTTGGTAACGTATGGGGCGATACCTTCCTGTTCAAGCGGGACAACGGGAACTTCGACGGCGTGCGCCTTTACGCTCTCGATTATTATCCATCTGAAAACTAGAATCCGATCGAAATATAGATAGGGAACCGATCGAGAAATGTCGGGACGAGTCGATGTGGGCAGATGTTGTTGTCTGACACAGGCGACCAACGAAGCAACTGATTGGTGTCGAGCCTATCGACACCGGACGACCGCGTTACTCGTATGGGTTTTCGATGACGACAGTGTCCTCGCGCGCCGGGCCGACGCCAACGGCGTATATCTGCGTATCGAGTTCGTCCTGGATGTATTCTAGATAGCTACGGGCGTTCTCCGGTATCGCCTCGTATCCTTCCTCCGCGACTGCACTCCAGTCGACGTCCGGCCAGCCATCGAACTGCTTGTAATTGACCGCACAGCGTTCCCACCCCTTGGTCGTCGAAGGAACGGTTTTCATCTCGCTTTCGTCAAACTGGTAACTGTGGCCAACCTTTACTTCGCCGAGACCGGCCAGGACGTCGATGTGGCCTACGACGATGCCCGAAAAGCCGTTAACACGAGTCGCGTGGCGAAGCATCGACATGTCGAGCCACCCAACGCGGCGTGGTCGGCCGGTAACCGTCCCGTATTCGCCACCCTCGTCGCGGATGTGCGTTGCGAGTTTCTCCTCTTCCTCACTGGTGTTCGCGCCGCCTTCATAGCCAGGCGTCTGTCCTTCCACACCAGCCAGTTCGGTCGGCATTCCACCGTTTCCGACACGCGTGGTGTATGCTTTTACTACGCCGATGACTTCGCCTTGACCGATGACGGACGGGCCGAGTCCGCTTCCGGTGCAGGCCGCACCCGCCGACGGATTCGAGGAGGTAACGTATGGGTACGTACCGTGGTCGATGTCAATGAGCGTCCCCTGTGCACCTTCGAACATCAATTCGTCACCCGCATCCATTCGCCGTGAGAGATAGGCACCGCAGTCGATAGTCATATCCTCTTCCGCGAGACGCTCGCCGTATTCGCGGTAGGTTTCGAAGAGGTAGTCTACGTCGAACGCCTCGTCCGTTTCCGCTTCGAAGAAACCCTCAACGGTCGCTCGTTTCTTCGGAACAACGTATTCGAGTCGGTTACGAAGCGTCTCCGGCTCGAGCAAATCACCGATACGGATTCCGCACCGGGCGGCTTTATCCTCGTAGGTCGGACCGATTCCTCGCCCAGTCGTACCCACGGTGAGGTCGTCTTTGTCGTTCTCTTCGATTCCGTCGATGATGCGGTGGTATGGGAAGATTACGTGCGCGCGCTCGGCGACGCGAACGGACGGATTCAATCCGCGCTCTCGAAGGGCGTCAAGTTCGTCAAAAAGGGTCTCGGGATTGACAACGCAGCCATTGCCGATGACACATTCTTTCCCTCGGACGACACCCGACGGGAGGAGAGAGAGTTTATACTTTTCAT
The DNA here is from genome assembly GCF_020700235.1 of Haladaptatus pallidirubidus. GTDB lineage: Archaea > Halobacteriota > Halobacteria > Halobacteriales > Haladaptataceae > Haladaptatus > Haladaptatus pallidirubidus. The sequence continues at coordinate 286,110 of NZ_CP085305.1, forward strand.
CATCAAAAACGACGGTGTGGCCGGCGTTGTCGCCGCCCTGATACCGAACGACAACATCGGCGGGTTCGCCATAAAGGTCGACAGCGCCACCCTTGCCCTCGTCACCCAGTTGCGATCCGATGATAGTGACTGTCATATCAGGACTACGTCGGCGCCCGTCCTACAAATTGGTGACGATTTGGCTGCCAAAAATCGGCGACCAGTACACGATTGTGATGGTCACGTGCTCCGATGAGCGCGATTTTACCCATCCGGACGGGTACGCTGCGCTTTGACGTCTGATTCACTAACGTTACGAATGTAGGTTAGTCGATTTATATATGAAACCAGCAACGAGAAAAGCGATTCTCAACGATATGGGTTAGGAACTCGATTCGAAATGAAGATATTGAACCGCGGTCGGTTCGAAGAAATTTTTGAAACCGAAACCGCCGCCCTCGGGAGAGAATCGCACATTTGCTACGCTGGACGGGTTGGCGGTCACTCTCGTCGCCGCGCGTGCGTTTGGTCACGGAAGCGATTCGGCGGATTCGAGGAGGTCTTCGTCTGTTCGCCACCGATACAGCCGTCCCTCGTTCTCGAAAAGGTCGAAGACGCCGTCTTGCATCCACCCGAACGGACGAACTTCGTCTTCATACTCGCGTTTGAGAACGTAACTCTTCGAGAAGTACTCGGTGGTACCGACGAGCAGTCCCTGTTCGACGAGGAAGTCGCTGGGATCTTTCTCGGCGACACCGACGAGGTAGGTGACGAGGTCGGCAATGAGACAGAACTTCTGGATGCTATTGTCCCATTCACCGCGGATGTCGACCATCCGGAACGCATAGGCGCCCTCACGACGGTTCAGTCGGTCAGTCACGAGGTTCAGTCGCCGGATTGGCTCTCGATCGTAGTTTCCGAGAACGAAGTACGAGCGGTCGTTTTCGTAAACGGGTGTGAGTTCGCCTAACGTCCGAATAATTTCTTCGTTGTCTGCCAGCGAGAGCGTATCCTGGTCAAGTTGTTCAGTCGCGCTCGTGAGAACCTCCTCCGGAACCGGCGACTCTTCGTCGGGCATACTATACGCAGATAACGTGAGTAATATAGTGTTTATGAAGTAAGTTACCGAGTCAATCACAGTAATTTACTCTGGACTAGTTTACCTCAGGGTAAACTACTTGTCGCGTCGATGCGTAACTGGTAGTATGAGTACCGACTTGGGAACGGGTGGCAGCGCAGAAGCCCGCGAATTGGTGCATTTCGTAACTCAGCAGACGCGGTTTGCACTCGTCACCAACATCCTACAACATCCACAGCAACTCCCATCGATGTACGAACTTGAGCAGCTCAACCCCAGTGTCAGCGACGCCACCGTCTACAAGCACATTCAGAAGCTGATCGACGCTGGCATCGTGAACGAGGTCGCGCTTTCGGACGACCGGCGTCGGCAAGGATACCCCTGGAAGTTCTACGGGCTGACCGACGAGGGCCGTGCGTTCCTCGAGGCACACAATCTCCTCGAAGCCGAGGAGACCCTCCAACGCATCTACGAGACGATTTCTGACAAACCCGATAAGATGGTCAAGTACGAAAACGCTCCCCGACCCGATGACAGGTAATCAGACGCAGACCATACCGGTTCCACCATTGAACGGGGGAGAGGAGAAACCGAGCCAACAAAGAACGCACGCCAGCGAGCACAGTCTCGGAGGCAGCGTCGGCGGTGCAGTCCCGCCCAGCAAATCCTCAAGGCAGCGCTGTGATTCTGTTCTCATTCGCGTCGAAATCTGAACCAATGCTAATGATTAAGTAGCGTATAATAGACTTCGACACATCTATGTCAGGGAGTGGCAGCGCCATCGACGATATCGTCCGGGCACTGACGCTGAAAGAAAAGCTTCGACTCGTCCACGGTGCCGTCGACCCAGAAAAGACGACGACGGGATACATTCCCGGTGTCGAACGGCTCGGCGTGCCGGAATTTAAACTCGCGGACGGGCCGCTTGGGGTGCGTGTCCCGGGACGACCATCGACCACGTTTCCCGCACCGATCGCCCTCGCGGCGACGTTCGACACCGCCCTCGCGCGTGGGCAGGGTGTTGCACTCGGACGCGAGGCCAAAGCTCACGGGCAACACGCACTCCTCGGTCCGGGGCTTAACGTTATCAGGACGCCCCACTGCGGTCGGAATTTCGAATATTTTCCGAAGACCCGCTGGTCTCCGGAGCGTTCGCCGCTGCGGTGGTCGAGGGTTTGCACTCCGAAAACGTGATTGCGACGCCGAAACATTACGTAGCGAACAACCAGGAAACCAACCGCGCAATCGTCAGCGCGGAGGTGAGCACGCGTGCACTCCGCGAACTGTACCTCCCAGGGTTCCGAGTCGCTGTTGACGCAGGGACCGGGTCTGTGATGACCTCGTACAACCGCGTCAATGGCACCCACATGAGCGAACATCATCACCTTCTCACCGAGATTTTAAAGGACGAATGGGGATTCGACGGATACGTCGTCTCCGACTGGTTCGGAACCGAAAACACTGTCGAGGCCGCTGTTGGCGGCCTCGACCTCGAAATGCCGGGAATTTCTCAGGAGGAACTTCGGTCGGCGTTCGGCATCGAGGACTCGCTCGATTTCGAAGACCACGACGGTATGCCCGACGCTACAAAGACGGGACTGTTCGCCGAACCGCTCGGCGAGGCGATCGAGCGCAGCGACGTGCCCAAGAAGCGCCTCGATAATATGGTCGCGCGTATCCTCACCCAGATGAACCGCATCGGTCTGTTCGACGACGACTCCAGGGACGGTGAACTCGACGCACCTGAACACCGCACTCTCGCCGACTCTATCGCCTGCCGGGGTTCGGTTCTCCATGCGAACGACGGAACGCTTCCCCTCGATACGAACACCGACGTGGCGGTTCTCGGCTCAAGTGCGACAACGGCAATGCTGGGCGGTGGGGGCTCCTCCGAGATAACCCCGTTCGAGCAGACCGCAACTGCCGACGGTATCCGTGACCGGGCGGACGGTGCCGTGAGCGTCGAGAAAAGCATCCTCGAGATCGAGGAATTCTCGTTCTTCGACGTCTCGAACGAGAGCGATGATCGCATAGACGACGCCGATGAGACCGACCTCGAAGCTGCGACAAAAGCGGCCGCGAACGCTGACGCTGCGGTGGTCGTCGTGCGCGACAGCGTGTCCGAGGCGATCGACCGGAAGAGCCTCCGCCTTCCTGGCGACCAGGACGAACTCGTGGAAAGGGTAGCCGCGGTGAACGACTGCACGGTCGTCGTCCAGTCCAGCGGGCCCATTGACCTCACGTGGCGCGACGATGTCGCAGCTATCCTTGAGACCTGGTATCCCGGCCAAGCCGACGGCGGCGCGGTTGCTGCGATGCTATATGGCGACGCCGACACTGCAGGCCGTCTTCCTGTCACGTTCGCGCCCGAAAACGACTTTCCGACGGCGGAGGAGCGAACGTTTCCTGGCGGCGGTGACGTCGTCCACTACGACGAAGGAATCTTCGTCGGTTATCGCCATTTCGACGCCGTAAACCTCGAACCAACCTACACCCCTTCGGTCACGGCCTCTCCTATGCCGACTTCGAATATCGCGATGCCAGAATGATCGACGACGAGACGGTGCGCGTCGCCGTCGAAAACGTCACCGACCGCTACGGTCGCGAAATCATTCAGGCCTACGTCTCGCCGCCGGAAATCGACGGAATCAGCCGACCCGTGCAGGAACTCGGCGGTTTCGCCACCGTCGAGATTCCCGCCGGCGAAACGAATACGGTCGACGTCTCGCTCGACGATTTAGCGTTCCGCCGCTACGACGAGGACGAGGGGTGGGTCGTCGATGCCGGCCAGTACAACGTCGGGGTTGGTCGGTCGTCCCACGACATCCGGTTCGAAGTCGTCACGACGCGGTGATGTGCCCGCCGCTGGACGGCGTGTTACTCGGATTTTTTCGCGTCGTCATCTCCTCGAAAACGGCTATTCGGGTAGTACGTTCGATGGCGACAGTCATCTGGTTCAAGACATGAGTTCAGTAGTGAACACAATTATGTTCATCAACCACATTCATTCATGAATGATTATTTCATCAACCACGTATTGTAGCCGTCGTTTAAAACTATGAGCTCAACACTACTCATCACGACCTCTACCACCTTTCCTACATGTAAAGAACTGCGAAGAGTTCATCCAGTCCGTGAAACGCGACGAACGGTTCGACGGTGGAGGTATCCCCGATCAAGCGCCTCGGCTAGCGAGGTGTAAGTCCGACCCCATCGGCCAGTAATTCGTGAGACCGGAGCGCATTGTCCTGATCGGTGACGGCGTGTTGAATCATCACGTCGTCAACGCCGACGCGGCCCGCGAGTTGCTCTAACAGACCGGCGATCGTCTCGGGACTTCCGGAAATCGCCCGCGGCCACTCGTCGGATTCGAGCGTCGCAGGCGTCCGCTCGGGGACGCCGCCGAGTTCGTCGATGGACTCCTCGATTGACGGTCTGGTTCCAACGACGCCACGTCGCATCCGCTTGTACGACGCCTCGGCCACTGCTCGAAGTCGCGCCGCCTCCTCGTCGGTCTCGGCGCAAACTGCATTCAGCGCAATCATCCCGTGCGGGTCATCGACGCTACCGGCCAGCCGCGACGGTTGGAAGTGTTCGCGGTACTCCTCGAATGCACGGGTGGCGAACTGCGGTCGAATGAACGCCGCGAAACAGTAGCGAAGGCCGAGTTTGCCCGCGATAGCAGCGCTCGACGGACTCGACCCGAGCACCCACGGAACGGGTGCATCCTCGCCCGAGCGCGGAATCTCCAAGTCGCCGTAGTCGTGCCCGTCGGGGTAGTCGTCGTAGAGGTGGTTGACGACGGCCTCGATTTTCTCGGCGTGGTCCGTATCCGGATTCTGAACGTGGCGTTCCGTCCCGAGGGCGCGGTCGACGGCCGGTGAACCGTTCGCCCGGCCGAGGCCCGCGTCGATACGTCCGGGTGCGAGCGCGTCCAGTGCACCGAATTGCTCGGCGACCTTGAACGGGCTGTAGTGGTTGAGCAACACCGCCCCAGACCCGAGTCGAATCGAGTCGGTTTCGGCGGCGAGGTGTCCGAGCAATACCTCGGGCGTCGTCCCCGCGAGGGTGTCCGCCATCCCGTGATGTTCGGCGACCCAGAATCGAGAATAACCGAGTCGATCCGCCTGCTGGGCGGTTTTGACGGTGTTCGCGTAGGCGTTGGTCGCAGTGCCGTCGGCGGGAACCGGCGAGAGGTCGACGATAGAGAGCTCCATATCCGATGGCAGGGGCTATGACGGTTAACGTTTGGGCTACCAGCAGGAAGAGTTCCTTGGGAATTAACCTCAGGGCCGTTCACCGCACGGAGTAGCCTCCGTCGAGAACGACCGTTTCCCCGGTCATGTACGCGGAGGCGTCGCTCGCGAGGTACACCGCCGTCGGACCGAGCATCTCCGGCGACGCCATCCTATCCTGTAACATCTCGCGTTCCCAGGTTTCGACGGCGTTCTCGGCAACCTGTGCACCCTGATCCGCGTTGTCGGTTGCGACGTATCCGGGTGCGAGGTTGTTCACTCGGATACCGAACTCAGCCCATTCCGAAGCGAGTTGGTTCTTGAACCCCTCCAGTCCCGCCTTCGAGGCATTGTAGGCCACCTGCCGCTGGGGGTGATTGGCGAGAAACGCAGACATGGAAGAGACGTTCACGATGACGCCGCCGTCGTTCGAAATCATTTCGCGCCCGGCAGCGCGCGAGCAGAGGAACGCGCCCGTCAGGTTCGTTTCGATGACTGCGTACCACTCCTCGAGCGTCATCGTCTCCATGGCTTCGTGGACGACGATACCGGCGTTGTTCACGAGCACATCGACCCCGCCGAAACGCTCGACTGTTTGCTCGACCATTGCCGTCGTCGCATCCTCGTCAGTCACGTCGCATTCGACGGCGAACGTTCCGACCCCAGTCGCGCTCGCGATTTCATCTGCCGTCGCCTCCCCCGACTCCGGGTTACGGTTTGCGATGACGATGTCGGCACCCGCCTCCGCAAGGGCGTTCGCAATAGCGCGCCCGATTCCGCGGTTTCCACCGGTGACGACTGCCGTCCGATCGTCAAGTTTGAACGCATTCAGAACGGTCATGAGAGTACTACCGAGCGACGCTCACAAAACCGTTTATCTCTCTCGTTCGTTAATCGAGGGTTCGGTTCGGTGGTGCGACGGAGTCTGGCGACGAACTGCGATGGTACGCGTCAGTTTCCACCATCGATGAACGGTTCGTTGTCGAAATCGGCACGCTGTACCCTCGACGGGTAGTCAGTCGAAGCTGCACACCACCGCGCGTGAACGCCGGAACGATTACACCACTAACGACGATACCGGAACGATTGACCGGACTCGGTATTCTTAGTTCGTAGAGATCCCCACATTCATCAAATGAGTGCAGAGTCACGGTCGGTGTCCGCCCCGCAGAGTTGGCGGTTGGTGGCAACGGTCACGGGATGGCAGACGGCGGCGAGCCTCTGTTACTACACGGTCTTCGCTGCCACCGGATTCATCCGCGACGCGTTCTCCCTCTCCGAATCGCTCGTCGGCGTCTTTCTCACGGCGACCCTGTTGGGATATACGCTCATGCTGTTTCCGAGCGGGGCGGCCGTCGACGGCTTCGGCGAAAAACGCACGATGACCGTCGGACTCCTCGCGCTCGCCGTCGCGGCCGTGGCCGTGTCGCTCGCTCCTTCGTACGGTCTCCTTCTCGGTGCCGGGGGGCTGTTAGGCGTCGCCTACTCAACGGCGATGCCGGGTTCGAATCGCGCCATCGTCGCCAGCTCGCCAGACGGCCGCCAGGGCCTCGCGATGGGACTGAAGCAGGTCGGTGTCACCGCGGGCAGTGGTGCGGCTTCGCTCGTAGTTACGGGCGTCGCCACCGTCGCCGCTTGGCAGCTCGGGTTTTGGGTTATCGCGGCGCTCGCGGGGGGGTATGCGCTCGGGTTCGTCGCCCTCTACGATGGCTCGGGCGGCAGCGGCGAGTTTTCGCTACCGAACCTCTCCCGGTTGCGGACGAACCGAGCGTATCTCCTACTCGTTACGGCCGGTCTGTTCGTCGGCGCGTCCATCTTTTCGATGCTCGGGTACACCGTCCTCTACGTGGACGACGCCGTGAATGCGAGCACCGCCGCTGGCGGTATCGTACTCGCAGTGACGCAGATAACGGGGAGCGTCGGGCGTATCGGTGCCGGAAATCTCGCGGACAGACTGGGCGGCGCGAAGGGTGCGGCGACCGTTGCGCTCGGACAGATACTGGTCGCAATCGTCCTCTTCGCCGTTCTCGCCGTCGGTGAGTGGACGCTCCCGGTCGCCATTGTGCTCTTCGCCGGACTCGGAATCTCGATTCACGGGTCGACCGGTGTCTTCTACGCGTGTCTCACGGAGCTCGTCGATGCCGACGACATCGGCGGAGCGACAGCCGGTGGGCAGACCGCAATTAACGCCGGCGGACTGGTCGCACCACCACTGTTCGGCCTGCTCATCGAAACGAGCGGCTACGGGTTCGGCTGGGGGTTGCTCGCCGCCACGACGTTCGCCGCGGCCGTGTTGCTCGTGGGGGTTCGACGACACGCCTAACGTCCACGACTGGAACCTGAAGGAGACCGAGAACGGCGTCTTCGCTATCGGAAGACACGCAACGCGACGAACGAATTGGTGAGCGGGTGGTAGCCTGGTTCCACTTCGACGCCGCGGTTTGGATCATCGCGTTCGTGCGTTCGGGTGAGTCGTTCGTACCAGTTTCCGAACGACGGATTGATGAAGTATTGTTCGGCGTACTCCCAGAGTCGATCGTACCAATCGAGGTACCGCTCGTCCGTTCGCCCCAGCAACGCTGCGGCACCGATGGCTTCGGTGACCGCCCACCCGTACTTATCGGCGATGATAGGTTGGCCGTCACCGTCAACGGTGTAGTAAAAGCCGCCGCTTTCGTCGTCCCACCCGTCCTCGATTGCGATGTCGAAGAGGTTCTTCGCGGTCGGTAGCAGCCACGGTTCGGAGCGGTGCGTCGCGAGAATCGAGAGGAGCTTCGCCCACTCCGCGTGGTGTCCCGGTTGGTATCCCCACGGACGGAACTGGTGTCGCGGGTCGTCTTCGTTGTACGCCATGTCGATGTTCCAGTCTCGGTCGTAATGTTCCCAGATTTTGCCGTCGGTTTCGGTCGCGAGGCGCTCGATGAGCGCCTCGGCGATGGTGTACGCACGCTTTAAATAACGGTCCTCGTCGGTCGCCTCGTACGCTGCGAGCAGCGCCTCACAGGTGTGCATGTTCGCGTTCTGGCCACGATACGGTGCGACGGTGTCCCATCGTCCGTCCGCCCGGTCGGCACACAGGCCGTGTTCCGACTCCCAAAACCGGTCGTCGATAACGCCGTAGGCGCGTGCCAGTTCGTCTTCCGCCCCCGGAACGTCCGCTTCGACGGCCCGGGCACTTGCGAGGAGAACGAACGCGTGGCCGTAGCAGAACCGAGTTGCGTCCGCAGTATTCCGTCCGTCGAGAATCCAGTCGTACCCGTCGTTCCCGTCGTCCCAGTGGTGGTTCGAGAGAAAGTGAAGTCCGTGTTCCGCCGCCGTCTCGCACCACACCGGGCCGTCGATGAGAGCGCCGACGCTGAAGTTGTGAACCGCCCGCGCGGTCGCGACGAGGTGTTTCGTCCGCCCGTCGTAGACGAACCCCTCCCGTTCGTCGAGTTGGGCGATATAACCGCCATACCGAGTGTCGATACAGTCGGGATAGTAGAAGTTCAGCACGCGGTGCATCTGCTGTTGGAGTACCCACGGATTTCGATAGTTCGGTGATGTCATCTGTTTCGGGATGTGAATAATACGGTGTTCGAGATGAGTAGTTTGGGTTGTCGAGCGAAGTCCCGTCCGTCAGCGCGAACTGAAGTGTGCGGCTAGATGTTCCGCCCACCGTTCGTTCGCGTCCCGCGTCCGACCCGCGATGTGAGGCGTATGGACGACGTTGTCACGGTCGGGTAGCGGATCATCGAGTGAGAGCGGTTCCTCGTCCCATACGTCCGCGGCGAGGACGAGTTCGTCGGCGAGCACCTGGTCGCGAACTGCATCCATATCACAGATACCGGCACGAGCAATCAACACGAGGAGAGATCCAGTCGGAAGCGCGTTGATGTGATCCGCGGTTATCACGCCCGCCGTCGCGTCGGTGAGCGGAATCGTTGGGGCGAAGATTTCTGCATCGCGAATGAGGTCGTCGAGGACGTGGACGCGGCGCGCGTCGGTGCTGTGGAAACACGGTTCGTCCGCGAACGGGTCGTATGCGGCCACGTCGGCACCCAGATGGTCGGCGGTGGATGCGTAGCGACTGCCGATGTTACCGATACCGGCGACGCGGACGTTTTTCCTCACGATGGTTCCGCTCACGAAGTTCGGGTCGTCGGCTAACTGGTGGCCACGCGCGCCGGGTACTTCGTTGGACAACAAATCGACGTCCCACGGGTCGTGCGTCCGTTCATCGCCTCGTACTTTTGCGGGATCCGCCTGAGTGCGTCGATGGTGAGTCCGATGCCGAACTCGGCGACGGATTCGCTCCAGAACCCCTCCTCGGTGTGGTCGTGTACTGTCACGCCCCGGTCGGTTAAGTGGGCCGCGAGCGCTTCGTCGGTACTGTACATCGAGGTGGTCATCACGAACGCCTCTTCGAGGTTCGTGAACTCGTCGAGGCAGGATTCGGAGGCGCGCACGCCAAGCGAGACGAGTTGTTCGACCGTGCGGCGTTCCGGCGGCGGGAGCGCCCCGGTTCCTCGCCCCGTTCGGACGTGATTCGCTCATTGTCGGGTACCAACTCCTACCGTTCGATTCGTCCGTGGCGGAGCGGACATTGCGGTTTTTAGCCGGGGAGCAGGGACGACAGTTCGACGGGGCGACGCTCGAAGCCGCGGTCGGATTATGCACGAGAAACGGTACGGGGACCGCCCCGCCGTCGGCAGGAGCGTTCGAGCGCCGTACTACGGCACGGTCGATGCAACGCCACTGTTCGCGGACACCGTGCATCGTACGGGGAATGACGCACTTTGCAAGGAACTCTATCCCCACGTGAAGGCGGCTATCGAGTGGACGCTCGACGAACTGGACGACAATGGGTACCTGTTCTACCGTTCACACGACCACCCCCTCGGCCTCGAACACCTCGGCGGGAAGGACAGCACCGAAGCGCTCCTCGCCCGGACGGAACGCCTGCGCAGGGTTCGGTCGCGCTCGCCGAAGTATAAGGGTACGTTTACCGCGCGGTCCAACAGTTCTCACCGCTGGTAGACGGCGTCGGCGACGGGGCGCTCGCGGACGAGTGTCGAGTCGTCGCCGATACCCTCGCGGCGTCGTTCGACGCCGACCTGTGGCTTCCCGAGCAGGAGTGTTACGCGATCGGTATCGACGACCGCGGCGTCATCCCGACCGTCGCCTCGAAGCAGGGACACGCCGTCTGGGACGGTCTCGGAAATGATGACCGGGTCGCTCGCGTCGCCGACCGACTGACCGACGACGATATGCTTACGGCGGCAGGACTCCGAACCTTCGCATCCTCGCACGACGCATACGACCCGCTCTCGTACCATCGCGGGAGCGTTTGGCCACACGATACGAGCATCGTTGCGATGGGGTTCGCGGAGCGTGGCCGTCGTGATGTCGCCGAAATTCTCGCTTCGAAGGACTGTCGGCTCTCGCCGACGCGGTTCGGGCGGACGCTCCGGATTGGTTCGGCTTCCCCGAGTTCATAGTCGGGTTCGACAGCAAAGATATCTCCTCCGGAACCGTTCACCATCCCGATGCCTGTATCCCGGCGGCGTGGAGCGCTGGTAGCGTCTTCGGATTTCTTCAGGCGCGGACGCGCAACGAGTGACGTCCTCACACCGATGGGCGAGTCGAAAGCCACGATTGCCGGAGCGAAATAGGTTTGGCGTCGTTTCGGCCAGGCCGAAACGACGCCAGCGATCCGCCCCGATGCGTGTCAGATAACGTTTCGTTCGTCGAGGCGGTCGATATCGGCCGCCGTGTAGCCGTACTCCGACAGGATTTCTTCAGTGTGTTCGCCGAGGAGCGGCGGATGAGAGCGGACGCTCGCGGGCGTTTTCGATAGATGCATCGGGCTTCCCGCCATCTCGACGTCACCCGCGGTCGGGTGCGAAACCGATTGGTGCATCCCCCGCGCCGCGACCTGCGGGTTGTCGAACACGTCCTCCATGTCCTTGACCTCGCTCGCCGGGACGCCATGGTCGTCCATCAGTTCGAGAACGTATTCCGTGGTGTACGCCTCGATCTCGGCTTCGAGCAGCGTATCGAGTTCCTCACGATTTTCGACGCGCGAGGCGTTGTCGCGGAATCGGTCGTCGTCGACGAGGTCGTTGCGGTCGATTGCAGCGCAGAACTTCGGCCAGAGATTTTGCGAGGGAACCGCAATAACGACGTAGCCGTCCGCTGTCGGAAACGCTTGGTAAGGGGCGATGGTCGGATGCTTGCTTCCCATCCTGCCGGGCGCCGTCCCCGTCGCGAAGTAGTTCGACGCCATGTAACTCATCCATGCGACCTGCCCGTCGAGCAGCGACACGTCGATTTTCTGCCCTGCCCCGTCCCCGAGTTCGCGTTCGAGTAGCGCGGCGAGGATCGCCTGCGTGGCGTACATGCCCGCCCCGATATCGGCGATTGCGACGCCCACACGAACCGGTGCACCGTCCTTTTCGCCGGTGATGCTCATCAGGCCGCCTTCCGCTTGCATGATGAGGTCGTACGCGGGACGGTCTCTATCCGGCCCCCACTCGCCGTACCCCGAGAGGGCACAGTACACGAGGCCGGGGTTGTCCTTCCGCAGCGTCTGATAATCGAGCCCCCACTCTTCCATCTTGCCGACGCGGAAGTTCGACACGACGATGTCGGCCTCGCTCGCGAGGTCGCGAAAGAGTTCGCACCCGTCTTCGCTCGAGAGGTTGAGCGTCAGCGAGCGTTTGTTCCGATTCACGCTGAGGTAGTAGGCGCTCTCTTCGGACTCGCCGTATGTAGGCGGGTACCACCCGCGCGTCTGGTCACCTCCGTCCGGACGCTCGACTTTGATGACATCCGCACCGAGGTCGCCCAACTGCATCGTACAGAACGGGCCGACGAGGACGCGAGAGGCGTCGAGGACGGTAACGCCGTCGAGGGGGCCACTGTTCGTCTCTGGCCGTTGTGCTTCTCCAACCATGAGTCGTTATTCGAAGGTAGCGTACCCGGCGAGGCGTTGTTCGGAAATCAATGCACAAACGCCGCGCGTTCCCTCCGCGGTTGACGCCGTCTCCGCGCCCATCATCGAACGCACCCGCAAGTACCCCGCTTCACTCTCATTCGTGCCCGGTAGCAGTCGGACGACGGGATGGGTTTTCCGACTCGTCCGCGCTTCGGTCAGTCGGTTCGCATCTGGCGAGACTGAATCTAGCATGGTCGTAGTAGTCGGTTTGAAAAATCCGGGTTAAACTGTTTCGATAGGGCGTTCTCCGCAAAAATACTGCTGATCCATTTTTAACCTATGGACTAGTATGGAGGCGAGAAATATAATATATTTAATATTAAATACAATCGCATTCGCGATGGCATCCAGCAGCGGGCTGAGCAAGAGATCGACGACTGGGCCCAGTACCGTCGGAACAACGGTTCGACGATTCGATTCATCGAGGGGGTGCGGTAACCAAAGAACTGATTAAAGTTACAATTGTCCAATATTACCAACTATAAACTTCCATAATTTGGTAGAATTTTCATTCTATGCATTTATCGTTATCGATTGTTGTTTTTGTGTATGAATAGTGGTAAAACACCTCACGATATGAATCGGCGTACGTTCCTCAAATCGAGCGCAGGTATCGCAGCGGCGGCGACACTCGCCGGCTGTTCCGGAGGCCCCGCCGAATCGGGGAATTCAGGCGGTTCCAACGGCGACGGTGGAACGCAGTTCGTGACCATCGGCACCGGCGGGACGGGCGGTGTCTACTATCCGCTCGGTGGCGGGATGGCGGATATCATGAACAAAAACTTGGACAACGTCGAGGCGACCGCCGAATCGACGGGGGCCTCCGTCGAAAATTGTCGCCTCGTCGCGAACGACGAGATGACCATGGCTCTCGCTCTCGGGAACTCCGTCCTCCTCGCGGTCAACGGCGAGGGCGACTTCGACAATGCACTCGACCTGAAAGCCGCCTTCGGGGCGTATCAAAACAGCACCCAGGTCGTTACGACGAACGACTCCAACATCGAAACGATTCCGGATATGGCGGGGAAGAAAATCTCCGTTGGTGCTCCCGGATCCGGAACCGAAGTCATCGCCAAGGAACTTCTCAACTACTTCGACATCACCTACGATGATATCGACGCACAGCGTCTCTCGTTCAGCGAGACGGCAACGGCGATTCAGGACGGACAGGTGGAAGCCGGATTCTGGTCGGTCGCTTATCCGGCTTCCTCGTACCGTACATGTTCGTCTACGGGCCGCAGCTCCTGCTCGTCGGCTCGACGACGAGTATCGCCACGAGTACGATAACAGCCGTCATCGGCGTAGTCGCACTGTCCGCCGGAACGCAGGGCTTTCTGTATATGGCCGCCAGCTACCTCGAACGAGCCGCACTCGTCGTCGGAGCTGTGGTGCTAATCGCACCGGGTCCGTTGACCGACATGCTTGGGTTCGCTGTCATCGCCGCTGTGTTCCTCAAACAGTACGCCGTCAACGAACCGCCAGAAACGCCGACTCCGGCCGGCACAAACTGACCGGTTCGCGTTTTCTTACTATCGCGATTACCACCCGGCGATGGTGAAAAAATCGAAGAACTTCGACACATCAGCTCGCCCTCGATTGCAATCGAGGGCGGGCGGGACTTCGGTTCGTTTTGTTCGCGTGTTAGTGCTGAATCGATTCAGACGCCCGGGACTCCGAGCGCGCCGGCGGCGACGATGTCCAACAGCGCGAGGACGTACAGTACGATTGCGGCCGCGAACCACGCGACCAGACCGATGAGAATTGCCGTACCCCATCCGCCGGAGTAACGCCAGTTGATAACGCCAACCCACGCGACGAGCGCCAACAACGCGCCGAGGATGGGTATCCAACCCACGAAGAAGCTGATGATTCCCCACGCTATCGCACCGAAAAGGGCGGTGACGATGGCATGCGAGTAGCCACTCGGACGGTCGGTCGCCACTCTCGCTCCGATGTAGATGCCGAATCCACCGACGAGCAAACTGACGACGAAGATGATGAGCGTGTCTAGGATAGCCATGTTACTCTCCCTGATTTCGGTAGCGATGCGTTCGTGCCGATACGCGTTTCGAATCGTTTCACTGTGATCCCCCAGTATTACTGAACGTCGCCCACGAGGATGTGTCTGTCGGGTGTTCTGTTCGCAGTCAAGATATTAAGAAAATTAGATACTTTTCGAAAGTGGTCGAATTTGCGGATTGTTCGTCGGGTTGGAAGCCACTCGCAACCATGAATCCACGAGTCGATGAAGCGATACAAATCTATTTGTCGTGCCCGATACAACAGGTGGTCAGCACCCGTGATTACGAGCACGCAGAAAGTGGTGACCCGGAAAATCGAGCAAGGAATTCGATGCGCAATCGGGTTCGTGTTTGTTGTGGGACTTCGTAGACGGAATCCGGGAGCTGTCGTTAACGCAGTCGTGTCTCTCGCAGCGACCTATCTTCCCGATATCATCGAACAGCGGTACGACGTCACATTCAGGCCGTGGCAACGCCTGTATTCGGATACCGCGATGCTCACTCATGCCGTCGGGATGCTCGGACCGTACGACGACGTGTGGTGGTGGGACCACCTCACCCACACACATTCCTCAACGCTTCTCGGCGGACTCGTCTACGCCGCTTCTCTCCGTGACGGCCGTAACCCCCGCCCGCGCGTCCTCGCGGTTATCGTCGGCATCGGCAGTTTGTGGGAACTCATGGAGTACATCATCCACGCCGTCGCGGATCGCTTCGGTCTCGAACCGATACTCGTGGTTTATGGCAGGTCGGATATCGTTCGCGATTTCGTGTTTAATCTTCTCGGTGCGGTTCTCGTCCTCGTATTCGGAGACGAACTTCTTCGAAACCTGTATCGGCGTGTTGACTAGGTCGGGCAAACACGTTCGGGTAATTGAGCGTAGATGACCGACATAAGGATGACAGCGAGGGTGTAAGAGTGCCCTCACAAGCGGCCAGTCATGCGACGATGTCAGCGTGATGGCGCCAGACAGTGTCTCTGAGGCGAATTGTGTGAGCGCGTCGAAATCAACGTTCGGAGGCCCGAAGAGGATAGCGGAAGCACAGAATTTGATATTAGTATACAATCGGAGGCGTAATAACTCGAATCGAGCATTTCGCGGTGGAACGAGGTGCTATTGGACGTTAGGATCTTAAATCATATTGAAAATATATAACCATTGGAAAAGTGGGCAAAATAATCAAAAGCGAGCGCGTTAATCCTCAACTGTGACTAGTTCATTACGCGGCAAAACTGCAGTCGTCACGGGTTCAAGTAGCGGTATCGGCTTCGCGATTGCGCGGGAGTTCGCCTCCCGCGGCGCGAACGTCGTCGTCAACTCTCGCTCTCAAGAACGAGCGGCGGACGCTGTCACCAACATTGCCGACGAAAGCGGCGATACCATTCCCATTGAAGCGGATGTCACAGACCCGGACTCGCTTCATTCGCTCATTGACCAAACCGTCTCAGAGTACGGTTCGTTGGACATCTGGGTTAACAACGCCGGGATCAACATCCGCGGCCCCGCGGAGGAGATGTCCCTGGAAGATTGGCAGCGAGTCATTGACGTGAACTTGACCGGTGCGTTTAGCGGCGCACAGCTGGCGGGAAAACGGATGATAGAACAGGGCACCGGCGGGAGCATCATCAACGTTTCCAGTATGATGGGCGAACAGGGACAAACCGGCCGAACCCCCTACAACACGTCGAAAGGCGGGGTAAACAACCTTACCCGCTGTTTGGCTGTCGAATGGGCCGAACACGACATACAAGTCAACGCCATCGCACCGGGGTACATTCGAACCGAGATGGTTGATGATGCGCAAGACCAAATCGGCTTCGACGAGCAGGACGTCGTTGACCGAACCCCACTCGGGCGATTCGGTACGGTTGAGGAAGTTGCGAACTGCGCTGTGTTCCTCGCGGAAGGGGAACACTTCATGACCGGTGAAATTCTTCACCCGGACGGCGGGTGGCTCTCGTTCGGTTGGGGGAGTAAGCGCTGACCGCGTTGACGATCGGTTCGTATCGTCGGCCGCGCGTTTGGCATCGCCGACCTGTTCAAAGTTAGCGTTATTTCACTTGTCTACGAAACTTGGTGAGTTCCTCGTGTCGGTCGAATATTGAAATCATCCCCGTGTTGGTACTGTTTACTCCGCCGTACTGGCAATTATAACTGCACCACTGGAAGTTATGAGTTGAAATGGTCATCGTTACTATCGCTCAATCACTAAACCGACGTATATGCCAAAGAAGCCCAGATTCGAATTGTATCAGGATACTGCTAGTGAATGGCGCTGGCGACTCGTTGTTTCTAACGGGAATATCATTGCGGACAGCGGAGAGGGATATGCCTCAAAACAAGGTGCAGAGCGCGGAATTCAGAGCGTGAAAATCAGCGCACCAAACGCCGATGTCGTCGTTTCCGACTAATCGTGAAGGCTATTCGCTGGCACTGAATCAAAAATTTTCGATGACGTAGCTTGCGATGGATTCTGGGTCAGTAGTCTCTCTACTTCTATAGATGGTCAAAATGTACGTTTCATGGGTTACAACAGCCAGATACTCAACTTACCGCTTTACGAGGAATATGGGCGAGTTAGCATCTCTCGACGGTGATTTGATTGCCCTAAGCGTTATCTTGTGGTTTTTAGTTGATTATCGCATGTTTTGAGGTACAAATGAAACTGACCCGATTTGGAGCAAGGTATGCTTCCCCATGGGAAACCAAATCTCAACTTCGAACAAACCAGTTGTTGTCTTTCACTTCACGGCCACTCGCATCGATACTTCCAACCGTTCGGGTAGAAGGATTGGCCAATCGAAGTAACACGATATTCCTGCCAAAAGTGAATCTAGTGAATGGCCAATACGTCCCGTCGGGGTGTAGAACTTATGACTAAGCGTCTTCGTCACCCGCTCGTCGCGGTCGTCGGTGCACTCCTCCTGACACTTCCGTTTCTCCTACTGTTCGTTACGAACGGGTACCACCTTGATCCGGCCTCGACTCCGGAGAGCCCAGGGACGAACATCGTCCCCACCGTCGCCGTTCTCGTTGGTGGACTCGCGATTCTCGGATCGGCGTTTTTGCTCGCGTGGGGTGCAGAAACCGCCGAAAAGGACGTCCCGACCGCGTTCGCCATCGCCGTGCTCGCCGTGCTTGCCGTCGCACCAGAGTACGCCGTCGACGCCCTCTATGCGTGGAACGCCGGTGCGTTCGAGGGTACCAACCGCGGGGTGGAGGCGGCCAATCTCGCAATCGCGAATATGACCGGTGCGAATCGTATCCTCATCGGGATTGGTTGGTCTGGCATTGCACTCTTTACGATCTATCGAGCAAAGCAGACGAGCGATTCATCGGTACTCCAACGCTCCGGATTCCTCGCAAATGCAGTCAGTATCGATCGTGAAATCTCCCTCGAGATTGTGTTCCTGCTCGCCGCAACGACCTACGCGTTTTTCATCCCGTTCGGCGGTGGCATAGGAATCGTCGATACCATCGTTCTCGTCGGCCTCTACGCCCTCTACATCGGCATCATCGTCCGTGGTGATGTCGAGGAGGGAGACACGCACGTCGGCGTCCCCGCCTACTTCCAAGAGTATTCACAGGGGCGACGCATTGCAGTCGTACTCTTCCTGTTTGTCTTTTCGGGGCTAGTCATCTTCGAGTCGGTTCACCCGTTTGCACTGGGTCTCGAAGAGCTTGGAACCGACCTCGGAATCCCGTCGTTCTTCATGATCCAGTGGCTCGCCCCGCTGGCGAGCGAGAGCCCCGAACTCATCGTTGTCGCCTATCTCGTGAACAAGGCCCGCTCCACTGCTGGCTTTAATGCCTTGATTTCCTCGAAGCTCAACCAGTGGACGCTGCTTATCGGAACTTTGGCCGTCGTCTACAGCATCGCTGCGGGTCACGTCGGCACACTCGCGTTCGATCAGAAGCAAGCCGCCGAGATCTGGATTACCGCCGCCCAGAGCTTCTTCGCCATCGCCATCCTGACCAACTTCGAGATCAGCGCCCGCGAGGCAGTGGCGCTGCTTGTATTGTTCCTTTCGCAGGTCATCGCCGAGTTCTACGTAATTCAGACGTACGCAGGAACTGCTGCTACGAACCTTAGTCTCCTCATCCTGTACGCTTACACCGCCGTCTACATCGTCCTGAGCGTCGGACTGTTCGTCTCTCGCTCCGAGAGCGTTCGCGAACTCCTTGAACACACGGCCGCGAACGTCCGGGACGCGTTCGGGAGAAGTCAGTCCAAATGCGCCGAATAATGTTGTTGTTCGAGATGGGTAGTGACTGTCTCGTGCCTCGTCGTCCGCGGCACTACCCAGGTAGAAAGATGCTGATGATTGCGACGACGATGCCGGCGATCCCCATCCGGATGCCAGCGATGTACCATCGCTGCCGAGAGATCGACGCCATGTAAGCACCGAAAGTGAACAGCACACCGACCGCGATGGCAACCGAGAAAATCGTGGCCTGTAACAGCGAGAGCGTCGCTCCCTCGAAGAGGAACGGAACGAGCGGTAACACGAGGCCGAACAGCGGTCCAAGCCCGCTCATCAGTGCGTTAATCACCTGGTTACTGTTCTTGTTTCGCTCGATTTCGGTGTCACTCAAATCGGTGAGCATAGCATCCTCGATGTCGTGCAATTCCGCTTTCATCTCGGCGCGTTCGATCTCCCACACGCTCCAGACGCCGGAAGTCGTGAGACCGACCGCTCCACTAAGACCGATCTTGACGACAGTGAGGCCGTCGGGCACTCCGGAGAGGTACGCGCCGACGGTGATCCCGACGCCCGTGAGCGCACCGTCGAACCCGTTCGAGACGAAGTATCGTCGCGCGATAGGGCCAATACTATCGAACCCAACTCGCTGTAAAAGCGACTCCGAATCCGGTTTCGCTCTCATTAGTCCTGTGGGGTCGGCGCGTCCTCGACGATATACTCCCCACACGCGATCTGATCAACCGAGTGGATCGACCCGCCCGCATTCTCGATGATTGCCTCGATTGCCTCATATTCGACCGATTCACCCTCGATGGTGAACTTCACGTTCTGTACCTCCCTGTCGAGTTCGATGACCGACGCATTGACGCCGGCGACACTGTCCGCTTCCGACACCTGTTGTGCGAACTCCAAGGTCGGTGGTTCGTGTGGTTTCAAAACGTCGATCACCAAGCGGCGGATTTGAGTCATAGTCGCGTATACCGTGTCACGTCTCAAAGGTGTACTGATACTATCTCGCAGGGGGATTGCGTTCTCACTTCTAGGATTCAGGGAGAGTGACCGAAAAAGTCGTCCGTCTCAATAATGCGATCTGTATCGACCTCGGCGACAAATCCCGGGATGACCTCTTGTGCGACCGGATTGAAGATGGTCGCAGACAATGCGTTTTAGGATTGAATCTATTTCCTTCGTTATAGCGAAATACACTGTAAAGACGGTCGGCAGCACTGTCAGGGTGAAGCCCAGAAGTCGTTGCGGTTCAGTGCCCGCGCGATTGTTATACCGGAAGCTCGAGTTACAGTCGACCTCCTCGTGGAGCTGAAGTACTTTCGTATTCGTGAATCAGCAAACCGCGGTCAGTAGTCCTATCTCCGCTTCACGCTCGTCAGCGTAACTGGTACCGGAATTAGACATTGCTGTGGTTCATTTTGCTTTAACTCCTCGGCGTGGAACTAACCCGCAAGAGACTCCTCCCCCTTTTTGTGAAATGCAAAAACAACGGCGTCTTTCATAGCTGCGGGCTGTGAACTTCATGAGGTCAACTTTGCTATCTTTTTAATTTTAATTTAATATTGATAATATTTATACGGTCGCGAAGCTAGTACTCGTTTATGCCGATGAACCAGAACACGGAATCTCGAACGCGCCGAAGTGCACTTTCGTTACTCGGAGCCAGCGGGTTCAGCTTGCTGTCCGGTCGATTCGTGGGGAGCGTCTCGGCCGAACGAAAGGTTCCTGACCGCGATGTGAGCGTGATGAGCTACAACATCCATCATGGAGCCGGTTCGGACGGTCAGTTGAATCTTACACACACGGCACGCGTTATTCGAGAATCCGGCGCGGAGATAGTCGGGGTTCAAGAAGTCGACGGCCACTGGGGAGCGCGTTCGAACTTCGAGCATCAGGCGAAACGGCTAGCGAAGATGCTGGATATGAACTATTTCTTCGCCCCGATATACAGTTTAGAGCCACTGGAGCAAAATCGTCCTCGGCGCGAGTACGGGTTAGCGGTGCTAAGCGAACATCCCATTCTGCGCGCAGAGAACCACGAAATAACTCGTTTATCGACGCAAATCGGAACTGAACCCCAACTGGCTCCTGGCTTCCCCGAAGTCCGGGTGAATATACGGGGCGTTATACTCTCCGTTTACGCGACTCATTTGGATTATCGAGCCGACCCCGCTGTGCGCCGGATGCAGGTCGACGATATGTTGAAGATAGTACGTAATCGGGAACCAACAGTGCTCATGGGGGATTTGAATGCGACGCCTGATGCACCGGAACTGGCCCCACTGTTGGACATGTTCGATGACACTTGGGACGGGCAGGGCGACGGGACGGGATACACTTTTCCCGCGGAGAACCCGACCAAGCGGATTGATTACGTACTGACATCCTCGACGATAGGGACAAACTCAGTTAAAGTTGTAAAGACCCACGCATCCGATCATCGTCCCGTCGTCGCGGAACTGTCGATCTCCGGATCAACGGTGGGAATCGGACGTTCAGAAGAATAGATGGACCCCTGTTCCCACAAATAATTGAAAAGTATCTTTGTACGAAAAATAGTATCTATTATAAACAGAAATAAAGTTTTCAAATCAAATATGACAAGTCACGGGCGATTCTCTTTGTCATCGGTGTTCACCTGACGCCAGCGACGTTCTCGTTTTGAGGGATTTCGGAAAGTACGTTAGTACAGCGCATATCGCTGCCGAAGGTCGGTGAATCGGTCGATATCTTTGTGCCAATACTCCCGCAAACGCGTCGCCATTTCCATGGGGTCTGCCTCCGCGTTGGCCTCGTCGACCATCTTTCGGAGGTGGCTTCCGCCGACCAACCGGTCGATGAAATGTTCGCTGTCGTATTGCAGCCAGTCGGACTCCGGATAGGTCGTGAACGCGGAGATGAGCATCACGAACCCGACGTGGACGGGGTCGATACGGTCGCGGTCGAGGATGTGAAGCTGCACACCCTCGATGTCGCGGCGTTCGTGCTTCGAGAACATCGGCGTAAAGTACGCGGGTCGAAATCCGACGCCGGGGAGGTCGAAATCGTTCAATTGATCGGCCCATTCTTGCGCGTCGACCCACGGCGCCCCGACGAGTTCGAACGGTTTCGCCGTTCCGCGCCCCTCGGAGAGAGTGGTTCCCTCGAAGAAGCACGTCCCCGGATACAGCGTCGCCGTCTCCAACGTCGGCATGTTGGGCGACGGCGGTACCCATGGATGGCCGGTTTCGTCATACCACGTTTCGCGCTCCCACTCTTCTACTTCGACCACTTCCACGTTCGCTCGTATGTCGAACTCCTCTTTGAAGTACCACGCTAGTTCACCCACCGTGAGGCCGTGAACGACGGGGAGGACGTACTCCTCGAGGGTCGAACCGCCGAGCGGAGCGTGAAGGTTCCCGGCCGGTTCGAGCGGAGCGATGGGATTCGGCCGGTCGAGAACGAGCAACCGTTTGTCGGCTTCCTCGACGCCCTTGAGCGCGTACACAAGCGTCGATACGAGCGTGTAGAAGCGACAGCCAACGTCTTGCATATCGTAGATCACGACGTCGAGGTCTTCGATCGCCCGCGCGAACTGCGTCCCGTTTTCGCCGCGAACGCTGCGTACCGGTAACCCAGTTCGGTCGTCGATGGTCTCGTCCACGCCGCTACCGTTCTCGCGCACGTTCCCACGGATGCCGTGCTCCGGCGCGAACAGTCGTCTGAGATTCCAGTTATCACTTCGATATAACAAGTCCACCGTCGGGGTTAGATCCCGCGTGACGCCGGACGGATTCGAAATAAGCCCGAGGCGTTCCGTATCGAGGGAGTCGCCGTAATCGCGCACGAATGACTCTACGCCAAGTCGTACCATAGTGGAAACGTGGCGTGCGATAACTCTTAAATCTGTGTACTACTGCGTTGTCTCGCCGTCATCGAGATTTCACCGATGGAAACATACTTGTCACAGCGTGTCACAAGTATTGCCATGACAATCGGCTTGCTCCCCGACCAACAGGTATCGCTCGTCACCCGAACTGCCCCGGAAATCCGTGACACTGCCGACCGGCCAGGGTCGATTCTCGTCCTCCCCATTGGAAGCGTCGAACAACACGGCGACCACCTTCCTGTTGTAACCGATAGCGCGCTCGCTACGGCGGTCGCCGCCGCGGGCGCGACGCGCCTCGCATCGGACGATCCCATTCTCATCGCCCCGCCAATCTGGAGCGGGTATTCGCCGCATCACCTCCCGTTCGGCGGCACGATAACCGCCGAATTCGACACCCTACTGGCGTTACTCGAGCAAGTGGCGGACTCGGCGCTCGAAAACGGATTCGACGCTATCCTCCTGTTGAACGGGCACGGCGGAAACAAATCGCTGGTCAGCAGCGCCGTGAGTACCATCGGCACCGACCATCCGGACTGCGAAGTGTTGGGTCTCACCTACTTCGATCTCGCCGAGTCGTTTATTGATGACATCCGTGAGAGCGAGACAGGCGGAATGGCCCACGGCGGGGAGTTCGAAACGTCGTTGATGCTGCATCTCCACCCCGGTCTCGTCCGCGAGGATCGAATGGAAG
Source organism: Haladaptatus pallidirubidus (assembly GCF_020700235.1). GTDB lineage: Archaea > Halobacteriota > Halobacteria > Halobacteriales > Haladaptataceae > Haladaptatus > Haladaptatus pallidirubidus. The sequence continues at coordinate 309,177 of NZ_CP085305.1, forward strand.
CGACGCACTGGGACGAACATTACGACCTCGGCGGACAGGATCTGCTCGATGGGGGAGCGCTTTCGGTGTACCGGTCGTTCGACGAGTACTCGAACACCGGAGCCATCGGAGCACCCGAACTCGCGAGCGCCGAGAAGGGTGAACGAATCCTCGAACGACTCGCCGACGAGCTCGCGGCATTGCTCGAAGAGATACACGCTAAAAACAAGTGACGGTCGATAAAGGTACGTCAGGAACGAAGCGACGCGATAGCTTCGATTTCGACTCGAATGTCGATGGGAAGTTCGACGACTTGAACGGCGCTTCTAGCCGGATACGGTTCGTCCACGTGTTCACCGTACACTTCGTTGACCGCCTCGTAGTCGCTCATATCGGTCACGAACACGGTCGTTTTGACCACGTCGGAAAGCGATAGGTCGGCGGCGTCCAGCACTGCCTCGATGTTCTGTAGGGTTCGTTCCGTCTGTACTCTCACGTCGTCGCTCACTATTTCGCCCGTTTCGGGGTGGACGGGACCCTGTCCGGAAACGTAAACGCGGTCGCCGTCGCGGATTCCCTGCGAGAACGGGCCGATGCTGGCCGGTGCCGAATCCGTGTGAATCTCTTCCATAAAAGAATGGTCGATATCAAACTTAGTAAAGATTAGGGTTATTTGCCGATATATAATTTTAGTTATTCGAAACTAAATGAGCCGTTCGCCGATTAGGGGTCTACGTCGAACAGTTCACAGACCAGTGAGAGATCGCGCTTCTCGATCACTACGTCGACAAGTGCATAATCGTCGGCATCAATGCGATCGTCGGGGTCGAAAAGGACGGCAATGCCGGCGACGTCGAATGCCTCGAGATCTGAGTGGGAATCACCGACGTACATGACAGCGTCAAGCGTGATATCTCTCGACTCGCATATTTGGGTCAGAACGTCGCCTTTGTCGAACGGACCGACTGCAGCGTCAACGTTGACTGGGGCTGACTCTTTATATTCAATATCGTTCGATCGTACAAACACAGGGTCAAAATCGCCTATCTGCCTGATAAGATCCGTTATACCACTGCTCAGGATGCCATACGGAATTTCTTGCTTCGAAAGAGTTCGTAGGAGCCTGTCTGCGCCTGTTGTTAGTTTAATTGCGTCACCGGCACGTTCAATATGTTCCCGTGTGGCACCCTGATTGCGCCAGTCTATTACATTACCGAAACACCATTCCTGAAACGTAAGTTCGTCGTCCCAGAAAGCTTCCGTACGCATTGCACCGCGCTCCTCGACTCCGAAGAGCCGATAGAGCAATCCCCAGCTCCCACGCTGTTCCGCAAGCGTCCCGTCGAAGTCGAACACGACGAGTTCCACGCCGGTCGCCGGGGGGAAGGACTGTTCAAAATCCCTGTGGTACCGAAGGGGGACGTCGGTCGCGTCGTGAAATTCGTCCTCCATCATGGCTTTGATATCTTTCCCATCACGACGGGACGGTCGGCACCGGTCGCGCTCGGTACGTTGTTCGGAACGCCGTCGATGCACGTCGCACCGAGAAGTGCAAACAGCAGCGCCTCCTTCTCATTAGCGTCAACGCCGAGTTCCCGAATTCGGTAGACGGGCGTGTCAAGGGCATCGCGCAGCATTTCGAGTAGCGTCGGATTGTACGCGCCACCGCCCGAAACGTACACTTCGTCGGGATACTGCGGGGAAAACCGGTCGTACGCGTCAGCGATTGACGCCGCGGTGAGCGCAGACGAGGTCGCTACGAGGTCGTCGTCGGAAAGGCCGCGCTTGCGTCCCGCTTCGATGAATCGCCGCGCGTGGTGAACCAACATCGGGGTCGAGGAACATCGGGGTCGAGGATTCGCTCGATGGAGTATTTCACATCCGCTGAGGTGAACTCTGATCCGTCGTGGAACGTCACATTTTCCTTCAGCGCGATGTCGTATGTCGTCTCATTATCGCGTAGCTTGTAGTCAGTCGCGAGAACTGGTTCAAGTTTGAGATTTTCATCAAGCGTAAACAGTCCCTCAACGACGTTGTCAAGAACCATCTGAGCCACGTCGATGGTTGTCGTATGCGGATCGAGGTTTTGCGGGTCGGCGGCGGCGGTAACTTCGAGCGTCCCGCCTTTCGGGATCTCGTCTGGTGTTGTTTTTGGCCCGTTGGCGTTTGATCCGTTGTCGCTCGTACAGCCAGCCAACAGGGTAGTGGTAACACTCGTGCCGAGACCTACCAAGAATTGCCGGCGCGCAGATGCAACTGCGCAGCTCTCGTTAAGGGCATCCATGTCCATGGTTACAAATTTCCTAATTCTACATAATTTTTTCTATTTCTTTTATAATTAATATATAAGTAAATTGTATATAAGTTGCGATGGGCGTGATACTCGCAATATCTCAGGTTAAATCAATATTATCCGCTAATCGGCTCGTTGATCCGGATTACAACCTCCAGGCACACAATCAATCCATTGCGGAGAGCCACCGTACCTGTTCTTCGCCCATAAGGCTGTGGTTGTAGATGTTGAGCGGGCCACCGCCAACGTCTCGAATCGCATCCGTCAACTCGTGGAACGCCGATTCGGTCGAGATAATCGACGGATCGAGCGTCACGGCGGCGTTCACTGATGCGTCGTACTGCTCGCGAACCGCCTCGACCCGCTCGACGGCGACGTCGAAATCCTCCGTGTAGCACATCGCGGTGACCGCGTCGAGGTGTTCGTCGATGCGGTCGGGACGAACGCCCGCTGGCCAGCCGTCGTCGGGATTAGGGCCGAAACCATCGGCCACGTAGTAGTTCAGCGGAACCTCCCCACTCGCGGCCGCGAGGTCGGTGACGAACCGTTCGATTACCGACGCTCTGAACGCGACGAGCGCGTCGAGCGTCGCGTCGCGTTCGATGAGGGTCGCGAACGACGGGGGCGAATGGTTCGGTCCCCGAAACGAGTCGCGGAGCAGCTCCCGAACTCGTTGTTCGACAGTATCCATATCGACGGGATGGTTCCGGGCAGCCGAACGACAACCCTCGCAGAAACACTGAGAGAGGAGGAATCGTTCGGTCGGCGTCGTGAGCACCTGCTCCTTCTGGTGGCCGAAGTTAGCTCCGTGGCCGTGGAAGACGTTCGGAAACCCGATTGATTCGAGGTCGATTCGCGAGACGTCGTAGTCTGCGAGCGAGGCAACGATTCCAGCGAAATACGTCCGAACCTCAGGGTGCGAGGGACAAAGTGAGTGGTCGTGGGCATCGCCAAATGCGCTTCGGACGCAGAACTCCGGATGTGCGGCCCCGAGACGGGAGTTGTGCAGACAGACCGTCCAGGCGTTGACGTCGATGTCGCGCCGAGCCGCGCTATTGACGATGGTCGCCAGCGCGTCCGTACGCCCGTTAACTTCGTTTATCCGAGGAGATATGGGAGTGTCCGTGAACATGTTGGGGTCGGGTGCGAAGTAGCATCCCCCGGGATACTGGGTGAAGCGGTCGTCGGGCGACCGGGGAACGAGCGTCTGCACGGAGTGGTAGTGGCTCGCCACGTTTAGTGCGTCGACACCTATGTCGGCAAGTCGCTCGAGTTCTTCGTCGAGGCCGCAGGAGTACAGCGCCCACGGGTAGCTCCAGACAGCCGTCATCTGTCGGTGCGGTGTCGTTCGACTGCTCGTTCGTCCACGCTGAAGCCCAATCCCGGTTCGTCCGGAACGGTCATCGAACCGTTCTCGATGGTGAGAGGGTTCTCAACAACGTACTCCTCCCACGCGTAGTACACCGAATCGGGGGCAAGGTTTATCGCTGGCGTCGTGGCGACCGTGTGGAGCATCGCAGCGGTCTTGACGCCGAGGTCGAACCCGCAGTGGTGCGAGAGGGAGACGCCCGCCTCCCTCGCCAGCCCGGCGAGTCGTTTCGCGTCCAGGATGCCGCCCGCAGGAACGAAATCGATTACGCCGACGTCGATTGCGTCCTGTCGAAGAAGATGGGAAAAGTTCCGCTCGAAGTACGTGTCTTCGTTGACCGCGACGGGCGTTCGTAGGCGCGAGCGAAGCTTCTCGTACGTCCCGTACGTGTCGATGCGAACCGGCTGTTCGAGATACTGAAGATAGATGCCGTCGTCTTCAAGCAGCGAGGCGGCACGAACAGTGTCCTCGAACGTCCAACCCTGATTGGGGTCGAGTCGAAACTCCAGTTCACCGTCCACCTCGTCGTGCATCGCCTTGATGCGTTCGACGTCCCGACGCCAGTCCGACCCCGCCTTCGTTTTCAGCGCGGTGAACCCGCGGTCTCTGGCGAACGCGGCGTGCTCGCGGGATTCCTCGGCGTCGAGCATCCCGAGGCAGAACGCGACTGAGACATCGCGCTTGATCGTCCCCCCGAGTAGTTCGGATACGGGCGCACCGAACCGTTTCCCGACCGCGTCCCACATCGCCGTCTTCACGGCACCGAGAAACGGATGTATCCTCGTGTACGGGAAGTAGAACGCCTCTCCGAACGACTGAATGTCGTCGACCGAGCGTCCGATTAACTCCGGCGCGAGAATATCGTCGATAATTGCTGTCGCGGCCGCTGGTGACCGCATTGGAACGAGGGTTTCCCCCCAACCGACTAGACCGTCGTCCGTTTCCAACCGAACGAGCAGTCGGTCGACGCTCTCGACGGCGTCGTGGTTACTATTGTACGGAGCGAGGCCAAACTCTTCGTCCAAGGATTTGACACCGACCGCTATCGGTATCGCCTCCAGTTCGGAGATTGCCATACTTGGTCAATGGGAACTGTGTATAAAAATTATTCCGTGATGTCATAGCACAATGGATGCAACAGAGTCCGTTACGAGTAGATGAGTTTCAACTCCACGACGTTGGACGCGTCACGCAGGCGTTCCGGAAGCTCTTCGGTGAACCGTCGATCTGACAGTCGCCCGGTCGGAGCCGATGCGCCGATAGCGCCGACGACCTGACCGCTCTCGTTTTTCACTGGGACGGCGACCGAGCGTGCACCCGCCACTCGCTCCTCGTCGTCGTAGGCGATTCCCCGTTCTCGCGTTTCGGTCAGCTCCGTTCGCAGGGCGTCCTCGTTGGCAATCGTCTGGTCGGTGTACGTCGGCAAGCCGTGGCGACGAACGATTTCGTCTACTCGCGTATCGGAGAGGTTAGCGAGAATCGCCTTGCCGAACGACGACGCGTGGAGATGAACGTGCGTCCCGGGCGTTGTCTCAAGCGGCACTGCGCCGTCGCTGGTGACGGAGTGCAGGAAAACCCCTTGTCCGTTCTCCTCGACGACGAGGCTAGCGACGCCTCCGACGTCATCGACTAGCTCCTCGAGTTCGGCCTTCGCGACGCGGTGAAGCTTGCGCAGGTCGCGGGTGTAGATGCCAAGCTGCAAAAACCGGAGACTTAGGCGGTACGTTTTGCCAGATTTGACGACGTAGCCCCGTTCCATCAGCGTACTCAGGTGGCTGTGGACGGTGCTGTCGGGGAGCTCTAGTCGATCGGCCAACGTCGTGAGCCGAGCACCGTCGAGTTCCCATAGCGTCTCGATAATGTCGAGAGAGCGCTGTGTCGCTTGCACCGGATTTTTCGCTTTGTAGGTCATTCGGGGTCGCTCCGATGTTAGGATTCTTTTCACAAATAGCCTTCCCTCGTTTTATCGGGTCGGAAAAATACGTCCGGCCGATACAGAATATCGTTACGAAAGGCGTTTTTCTAACGCGTGCCCGGTCGACAGGGTTAGTCGGCGGTCGTTGGTCGGTGGTCGATAGTCGGCAGTTCGTCGTTACTCGACAATCGGCGGTTCGTCAATGTCGTACAGTCGTTCGAGCAGCGTCTGGTCGAGGCCGGCCGTCAGTCCGCCGTCCACGACGAGTTCCGTTCCGGTTACGTAGCTCGACCGGTCGGACGCTAGAAACAGCGCGGCGTCGGCGACCTCCTCCGGTCGACCGAACCGACCGAGAGGGTACTGGTCGAACCACTGCTCCTGGAGCGCCTCGTCCCACTCTCGCTCCCGTTTTCGCGCGAGCGACGCCGATTGAATCGTCCCCGGACAGATGACGTTCGATCGGACACCGTACCGTCCGTACTGTGCGGCGACGACCCGCGAAAAGCCGAAAAGACCGCTCTTCGCCGCCGAGTAGCCGGTCAAGCCGATTCCCAGCAGTCCATTGACCGACGAGACGTGTATCATCGATCCGCCGTCCGAGGCAACCATGTGCGGAAGTGCCGCTTGCGAACACAAAAAATGGCTCGTGAGATTGAGCCGAAGCATGTCGCTCCACTCCTCCGCGTCGATTCGGTGAAGCGCTCCGTCTCCCCCAGACCCGCCAGCGTTGTTGACGAGCACGTCGAGACGGCCGTACCGTTCGACGACGGCGTCGACGACGGACTCGACGTCGGTTTCGTCGGTGACGTCGGTCTCGACGAAGGCGGCGTCACCGCTCTCAGCTTCGACCATCGAAACCGTCTCCTTGCCACCCTCCGCATCGACGTCGGCGACGACTATGGATGCCCCTTCCGCGCCAAACCGCGTCGCAATCGCGCGACCAATGCCGGAACTACCACCCGTTACGAGCGCTACCGATCCCGATAGCTGTCTTCCGTCCATGGCGATTCTAGATCATCGTATTTATTTAAAATTACGTGCACCCGAAATGGGTGAACTTTGGTTAGGGAAGGGGCGGACGAAGTTCCCTCCGAATCACGGTCGCGGCCGTCACGACTGTCATTCGTCTATCTCGACAACGAGCTGTTGGTTCTGACCCCGAAAGTAGAGATGATGGTGTTCCGAGGCGACGACCGTGCCGTCGATTTTGACTTGGATAATGTACTCCAGCAGCTTCGTTCGGTCTCGGAACTCGAACTCGCCATCGGCGTTCGTCGTCGTCGACGCGACCTTCGGAACACCCTGAAGGGGTATCTGGCGGAGCGTGACGTTCGCATTCGCGACGGGGTCGCCGGACTCGGTGACGACCGACCCTGCGACCGTTCCGTCGTCGTTTTCGTCGACGTATGCCGCCCCCGTGACGGTGGCGATGCAGATGACTACCGCCAGTAGCGTAAACCGGTTGAACAGCAGGCGCTTCCACGTGATCAGTTCCATCGCGAGTCGGACTAGTGGTGGGATTTTCATAGCTTAGGTTTTCATGCTGCCGAGGATGGCGCTTTTAATGAACTGTCGCTGCAACAGGAGGAAGACGACGAGTACCGGCAACAGCACCATGATGGCGAACGCGTACTGGAGGGCGAAGTTGCCGGACATCTGGCTCTGGAACTCCGCGAGTCCCAGCGGAAGCGGCGTGTACTGCGCGTCTTTGACCACGACCAACGGCCAGAGATACGAATTCCACGAGAAGATAAACGAGAGGATGACGGTCGTCGCGAGCGCGGGCTTCGACAGGGGCCAGTACACGCCGAACAGGATGTATAGTTCCGATGCGCCGTCGAGTCGCGCAGCCTCCGAGAGCGCGTCGGGAATCGAAGTGAACGCGTCGTGCAGGACAAGGATGTTGACGATGCTCATCGCGACCACGATTGCGAGCCCCGTGTAGGAGTTGACGAGTCCCAGCTTCTGCGTGATGAGGTAGTCCGGGAGGAAGATGGTTTGGAACGGAATCATCATCGCGGTGAGGATGAACCCCCAGACGTACTTCTTGCCGTAGAAATCCATCGACAGGCCATAGGCCGCCAGCGAACAGAACAGCAACTGACTCGCGACGGCGATGCCCGTCACGATGAGGCTCGTCGCGAAGTAGCGCACGAACGGGATGGCGTGCCACACTCTGACGAAATTGTAGAGGCTCGGGTTCTCAATCGCCAGCGACGGCGTGCCGGCGTACAGTGAAGCGGCCGGCCACGTTAACGCGACCTTCAGGAGCCAGTAAAACGGGAACGCGAACAGCAGCCCGATACAGAGCGTTACCAGGAACAAACCGGTTCGGCGGTAGAACTCCATCGGGTCGTCTCGGTACGCCGCGACACCTTTCGTGAGGGCGAAGTCGCTTCGGGAAAGGTAATCGTTGATTTTCATAGGTGGCTGCTCCGTTGGAGGTTGCGGCCGATGAGCGCGACGACGACGGCGAGGGCTATCATGACGACACTCAGGGCGGCCGCGTAGCCGAAGTTACCGTGCAAGAACGCCTGTTTGTAAATCCACGTCAGAAGGATTTCCGTCCCGTTCCCGGGGCCGCCGTTGGTCAGGACGAGGATGAGATCGAACAAGCGGAACGAGATCACGATTCCGACGAGCATGCAGACGCCGATGGTGGACTTCAACAGCGGAAGCGTGAGGTAGAGGAATCGCTGCAAGCGGGTCGCACCGTCTATCTTCGCGACTTGATACACCTGCTCCGGAATCGTCTGGAGGCCCGCAAGCAGGATGACGATGTAGAAGCCGACCGTCTTCCAGACTTGGATGGCGAAGATAGCGACCAACGCCCACGTCGAGTCACCAAACCACGAGATGTTCGATTCGATTACGCCGAGCTGGAGCAGGAAGTAGTTGATGACGCCGCCGTCCGTCTTGAACATGTACTGCCAGATGACCGCGATGGCGACCATCATCGTGATGTACGGGAGGAAGAACAGCGACCGGAACGCGTTGTTACCGGGAAACTGTTGATTGAGCAGTATCGCGATACCGAGTGCGATGGCGATGGAGACGGGAATCGTCGCGAAGAGAACGACCGTGTTGAATAGGCTCTGGAAGAACACCGGGTCGTTCGCTAACTGCTGCCAGTTCGCCAGCCCGACGAAGCTGAACTCGCCGGTGTAGCTCATCTCGCTGAACGAGAGATAGACGTTGTATCCGAGCGCGAGGTACTTGTACAGCACCAGCCAGAGCAGAACAGGCGACAGAAGCAGTCCGGCTTTCACCGTTCGTTGCCCCTTCTTCGAGAGATTTCGGTAGCCGACCGCCGTTCCGACGGCGTGGCCGGTTTCGGCTATTCTTGATATCATTCGATACGTGTTACCTCTTGCCGGGAATACTTTAGTTTTTCTCGTGGTATAGTAAGATGCTCGGGGAACGAGGGCGGACGAAATCGGTTACAACGGGAACGTCGTCACCCGTTTAGCGCCTGGTTGATCTGCTGTTCGGCGGTGTTTATCGCCTCGTCCACGGATTTTTCGCCCAGCGCGGCCGCCGAGAACTGTTTGTCGATGGTTTGGGACATCTCGCTGGACGCTTCGATGAGCGGAGGCACCCATACATCCGCGCTGACGGCGTCCCACAGTTTGTATATTTCCACGAGCAGCGGATTCTCCTCGACGAACTGCGAGTCGTTCTGTAGTTCCTTCACCGCCTGCTTGTGCGGCACCAGCACCGTCGTGTTGCGGAGGAAATCCTTCTGCCATTTTTTGTTGACGATGACGGAGATGAAGTCGAACGACGCTTCGTGCGCCTTCTCCGATGTCTTCGGTTTGACGGCGCCGAGTCCGTGCATCGTCATCGGCCCGCCGTATCGGCCGTTTCTCGGTGCGCCGCCGAGAACGACCGAATCCTCGGAGACCCAATCGCTCCCTGTGTTTTGCACTAATCGCAAGGCGGACGTCGAGCTGTAGAACATCGCCGTGTCCCCTGCGCCGAACTGCTCGGCGGCCGGTTTCCACTCGCCGGTCCACGACACCTCCGGAATGACGCCCTTCTCTGTGAGTTCGCGAAACCGTGAAAGTATCTCCCGCGTCCGATTGGTGTTAAACGCAGCTTTCGTTCCGTCATCGTTGAGAACGTCGATACCTTCGCTCTGGAACCAGGGCCACAGCTGCCAGTCATAGCGGATGAACGTGAGGCCGAATTTGGCTCCGGAGTTCTCGACGAGTTGTTCCGCCGCGTCGAGGTAGTCCATCGTTGAGTAGAAATTGTCCGTCGTCGGCGGGTCGAGATCGGTCTCGTCGAACCACTTCTTCCGGGAGTACGTTGCCATCGAACCCATGTAGAACGGCATCTGGACGAGTTTATCGTCGTAGGTCATCACCTCGATCAGCTTGTCGTAGTATTTCCCGAGGAACTCCTCGTCTGCGAACTGGTTCAAGTCCACCCAAATGTCGTCCTTCGCATACCGGGTGTACGTCGTCATTTGGGTGTCGAATATGTTGACGGGGTCATCGCTCTGCAGCCGAGACTGGAAGTACGAGAGGACGTCTCCGGTCGCCGGTCCGCGGTCTGTCCACTCGGCTTCGAGTCCGTCGTACTTATCGCCATACTCCTTTTTGAACTGGTCCATCCAGCCGTTGATTGACTCCTCGAGGAACGGGAGATTCCACGTGTACAGTTCGATCGGGTCTTTCAGTTGGTCTGAACCATCGTTGCCACCGATGCACCCGGCGAGTCCGGCAAGAGCGGCACCACCGGTCGCCGCCAGTATCTGGCGGCGACTGGAATGGAAGCTAGTCGGCCGAGTCGAATCTTCCGGCATGGTATCATCTGCCATTGGGAGAGGATATATATTTACCGTATAGTTACAATAACATAAGTGGAGAATTATATTTTCGATTCGGTGAGCGCTACTAACTCCGGTAAATAAGAGTGGCCGGGAGTTCACTCCGAAGTTTGATGCCGTCCGAGTTTCGCCTTGTCGATATCGACCTAATCCCGATTCTTGCGAGACGGCGATGATACTGTCTTTGACAACGCGTGGGTCGTGGATAACGTCGGCTTCCCGCGAGTAGTTAGACGGCGTCCATCGGGAGGTAGAATTCCGTTGACGGGGTGTAGTATCGTCGCGATACGAATCCCGAGATCGAATGCTAGTGGTGGACGACCGGATCCCCCCGCATCCTCGGCGATTTCGACGAACTTTCTGACGGCGCGTTGTCACGCTCGCCATTTCCATACGAATGCCATCGACGGTGGAACTAAAACTGCCAACGGGTGTATCCTCGAACTCGGCCGCGCTATCGGAGTTCTGGAAACACGTGATTCTCGAACGCTTCGATAGTGCGGTACGGATCACCGCAGTGCGAGCCGACGAGGACGCGGGTGACGCCAGCCTCCTCGAGCCGTCGAATGTCGGCCACGAGTTCGTCCGGGTCGTCGGTGATGTTGTGGCCGTCACGGATCTCCTCGTCGGATAGCTCCGCGAGCCGCGTATCGGCGACGCGCTGGATGGAACGCGGGTCGGGGTTGCCAAGTTCGGTGTCGTCGGGAACGTGCTCCCCTCGTTCGCGGATTTCGGCGACCAGGTCGTCCGGGTTGCCGACGTTCGCCGCGAACTCCGTCGTTACGTCCCGGTTCGCGAACTCCCGTCCGGCGTCCTCCAACCCCCTCCGATAGTTCGGAATAATGTGCTCTTCGATCTGCTCCGCGGGCGCGGCGGTGAGCAGGTGGTCTGCATGGCGTCCCGCCTTCCGGCAGGATTTCGGACCCCAAGCGGCCCAGTGGATAGGAATGTCCGATTTCGGTCGGGTATACAGTTTGAGCTGATCGTACTCGAAATGGTTCCCCCGGTGAAAGATGTAGGAGTCCGACGTCCAGAGGGATTCCATCACGTCGAGCGCTTCGACGAGCATCACCGACCGCTTAGACCAGCTCGGCCACCCACCATCGAGGAAATGGGATTCATTGAGCGCTTCGCCAACGCCGACGCCGAGGTTGAATCGACCGGGATACATGTTGTCGAGCGTCGCGATACCTTGTGCAAGAAGGGGCGGACGGTAGCGAAGCATCGGACAGGTGACCGAGGTTCCAACCGGGACGTCCGGGATTTCAGCCATCAGGGTCCCGAACCACGGGAGCATGTGGTGGGTAAACGGCCGAGAGTCGATCCACGGCATGAAGTGATCGCCGATCCAAATTCCCTCGAACCCGGCGTCGACGGCCTTTTTGGCGAGCTCGACGTCCGCTCGCGGCTCGCGGAAACAGCCGTAAACGTTGTAGTGAATCTCCAGACCCATACGGAACTGCAACGGACAGCTACGATATAAAATTCGGGGTGTGTGAGGCGTTATAAATTCAGTTGGGAGGGGAACTCGCCGTCCCCATCGGACGGCGCTTCCGGCGTTTGAACGGCGACTCCGGTGTCGGGATCGAACACGTGCAACTGGGATTCCGGAAATCGCACGGTAATCTCCTGTCCCTCCGAAACGAGCGTTCGCCCATCCACGCTCGCGATGTACGTCTCGTCCCCGAGCGTAAAATACAGGAGTCGTTCCTTTCCCAGCGGTTCGACGACGGTGACGGTGACGGTGATTCCGTCCGGAGTGTCAGGTTCCGCGAGTTGGATAGACTCCGGACGAACCCCAACCAACACGTCTTCACGTTCGGCGTCCCATTCTTCGCGAAAGGTTCCCGACGTCTCGTAATCGAATTCCGGATGCTCGAAGACGACGCCGTCCTCGCGAACCGACGCGGACATCCGGATGAAGTTCATCGACGGACTGCCGATGAACCCCGCGACGAAGACGTTCGCCGGTTCGTAGTACGCTTCGAGCGGCGTCGCTATCTGCTGGAGCTCCCCGTGGTTCATAATGGCGATTCGGTCGCCCATCGTCATCGCCTCCGTCTGGTCGTGCGTGACGTAGAGAGTGGTGACGTCGAGTTCCGACTGAAGTTGCTGGATTTCGGTTCGCATCGTCGTCCGAAGCTTCGCGTCGAGATTCGACAGCGGTTCGTCCATCAGAAACACTTTCGGATCCCGGACGATGGCGCGGCCGAGCGCCACGCGCTGTTGCTGGCCGCCGGAGAGTTCGTTCGGCATTTTCTCCAGCAGTTCCTCAATGCCCATGATAGTTGCCGCATGATCGACGCGCTGTTCGATCTCTTCGTCGGAGAGTTCGCCCCGCATTCGCAGCCCGAACGACATGTTCTTTCTGGCCGTCAGGTGCGGGTACAGCGCGTAGTTCTGAAACACCATGGCGACGTCACGGTTCTTTGGTTTGACGTCGCCTATCGGCGTATCGTCGACGTAGATTTCGCCGTCCGATAGCTCCTCGAGACCCGAGAGGAGCCGCAAAATCGTCGATTTCCCGCTTCCCGACGGACCGACCAGTACGATAAACTCTCCGTCCTCGATGTCGATGGATACGTCGTCGACGGCAACGATTCCATCGTCACCCTCGGAACTGAAGACCTTCCTGAGTCTGTCAAGAGTTAACGATGCCATGCTTTGATTTCGAGACGCGTCCTGAATATACTTTACGTCTGTAACGGTCGTTTCTAAACCGTGACAGAATATCTTGTTTTTCGTCTCGAATGAGTAGGCGAAGTCCGATTTACAGCCACGATTTCAGCGATGCTGAACTCCGTTACTGAAAGCGGCTGTTAGTATCTGGCGAATATCCGTTACAGTACTAGATTTGTAATTTATTACCGCTCGAACCGTGATACATCATCGAATATCGTCGGTAAAAATCGACCAAAAAGCGGATGAGACCGACGATGTAAACCAATACGGCGGAGAACGAATCCCAGAATCGAAAAGGAATGGCACCGACGCGCTCCGCGAGGTATCACCACGCACACGGTTCAGTATCACGGAAGTTCATTGCGTACTTGACGACAGTGTACCGGGACTCTCGACATCACTGATTACCGTTGAACGGCGACGCGCATCCCAATATCAATCTACCTATCTATATTATTTAAAATTTCGAATGATTTATAACAATTAAACTGCTATCGGATGTCATGCCATTCGATAACAGCAGTCCGTCCCGCGAACGCGCCGAGAGTACAACCACCCGCCGCATGTTCGTTCGGTCGGCCAGCGCCGCTGGCGTGGTATCGATGGTTCCGGGATTGGCCTCCGGGGACGGGCGGACAACCGATACCGATTATCGGTCACGGGTCGTTCAGGAAACGCTCACGGATCTCTCCGACAGAGAGAAAGTCGGTCAGATGGTGATGGCGCTGATGAACCCGACGGATGACGGTCAGCCGTCATCGGAAGCTGAAGCGGTCGTGAAAGATCTCAAAGTCGGTTCGGCGATGGTCGAACACATCGACACTCCGGCGCACACAGCAGAATTTAACAATCAACTGCAGCGCTGGGCGTCCGAGACGGAGTCCGCGCTTCCGTTGTTCGTCGGTGCTGACTTCGAGTTCGGTACCGCCCACAGCGTCGGCGACCTGCGAGATGACCAGACGACGCAGTTCCCGCGGAACATGAACCTCGGAGCGCTCCGCTCCAAACGAGCGGCGGCCGATTCCGCGACCATCACGGCGACGGAAGCCCGAGCGATGGGCTATCACTGGGGATTCGCCCCGGTCGCGGACGTCAACACCAACCCGTCGAACCCGGTTATCGGCATCCGGTCGTTCGGCGGGGATACCGATTTGGCGTCAAGCCTCACCGCCGCACAGGTATCAAACTTCCAAGCCGGCGGGCGCGGTATCGTTGCCACCGCGAAGCACTTCCCCGGGCACGGAGACACTCACGTCGACTCTCACACGGGTCTACCGGTTGTCTCGTACGATCGGGAAACCCTCGAAAACGTCCATCTTCCCCCGTTCGAGGCCGCCATCGACGCCGGGGCCGACGCCCTCATGACCGCCCACATCGTCGTCGAAGCTATCGACCCGGAACGACCGGCGACGCTCTCGCCGCCGGTTCTCACCGGTCTCCTCCGCGACGAACTCGGCTTCAACGGTCTCATCGTCACCGACGCGATGTCGATGCAAGCGATAACGGACATCTGGGGGCAAGACCGCGCGGCGGTTCTCGCGGCGAAGGCGGGCGCGGACGTCGTCATGTCCATGGGTGACTACGAGACACACGCGAAAACCGTCGATGCGCTGTACGATGCCGTACAAATCGGCGAGCTCTCCATGGAGCGCGTCGAGGAGGCGGTTGCCCGGGTTCTCGAAACGAAGATGAAATATGGCCTGCTGTCGCGAGGCGGGGAACGACGGAGCGGTCGGATATACGTTGAACCCGAGCGGGCCACCCATCGCACCGGAATGGTTCCGCATCGTCGGCGCGCCGCGGAGATCGCTCGCGACTCCATGACGCTCGTCAAAAACGAGGACGTCCTTCCGTTCGACGACGAAACGAACGCGACGACGCTCGTCGCCGGTGTCATCCACACCGATGTCATCGCGTCGGCCGTTCGAGATACCGCTACCGGCGATGTCGTCTCGTGGCAATCGAGCCAGTGGCGCGATAAGGATCCGACCGACGAGGAGATAGACCAAGCGGCGACGCTCGCGGCGGACGCGGATCGCGTCCTCGTCGCCACGTACTCCGCGTCCGACCTTCCCGAGGGACAGGCCCGGCTCGTCGATGCGGTACGTGACACCGGAACGCCCACAGCGGCGGTGTCCGTCGGTCTCCCGTACGATATCGCATCGTACCCCGATGTCGATGCGTATCTCGCGTCGTACGCGCTCGACCGGTGGGCGCAGTTGAACGTATCTGCGCTGGAGGCCGCAGTGGATGTCGTTTTCGGCGTCGAACCGAGGGGAGCGCTCCCAGTCAGAATAGACGGTCACTACCCGTACGGTCACGGACTCCGGTACGAGAACGAGTAGACGAACCACACCTCCGTTTCCGACACATCGGTGCAAAGATTTATAGTCTATTAACATGATTTATTTTTCATGGTAGACGGTAACAATACCGAGTCGACTAGTGTAGATGCCAGCCGGTCAGTTCCTTCGACGAGGAGAGGATGGCTACAGGCTACCGTAGCAGGAGCGATCGGAACCGTATTCGGGACAACGGGATTGCTAGGTAGCCAGAGCGCCGCGTCGGCCGCACGATCCACGGGAGCACAATCGTCAGAGGGAAGTTGCCAGTCGGTGAGACTCGGCGTCGAAACCCTCGTTCGAGAACGAACTGCTTTCCTCGACGGTGATCGACTGGGTCTGATTACCAATCCTTCGGGCACGGACAGCGAATTGCGTTCGACCATCGACCTGCTGTACGAGCACGAATCGTTCGACCTCCGGAAGCTGTTCAGTCCCGAGCACGGAATTCGCGGCAACGCCGAGGCGGGCGAGGAGGTCGGTGACACGGTCGACGAGAAGACCGGGCTTCCGGTCACTAGCCTCTACGGGGACAATCGGAAACTGCAGCCGGAGATGATCGATGACATCGATACCGTCCTCTTCGACATTCAGGACGTCGGTGCTCGGTTTTACACATACATCTACACCCTCGCCTATGCGATGGAAACCATCGGTGGGACCGATAAACGTATTGTCGTCCTCGACCGGCCGAATCCGATTGCCCCGCTCGAACCGACGGGGAGTCGGATCGACGAGGAGAATGCCTCGTTCATCGGTGATTATCGCCTTCCCATCGTTCACGGAATGACCGTCGGCGAACTCGCGCAGTACTTCAACAACGAGTTCGAGATGGGGGCTGACCTGGAAGTCGTTCCGATGCGCGGATGGCGACGAAACAGTTGGCACGACCAAACCGGATTGCCGTGGGTGCCGCCGTCGCCCAACATGCCGACGTTGGAGACGGCGACGATATACCCGGGAATGGTGTACTTCGAAGCGACCACCCTCTCCGAAGGTCGCGGGACGACGAAACCATTCGAATTTATCGGTGCACCGTGGATCGACGCCCAGGAGTGGGCGAGTTCTCTGAACGAATTGAATCTCCCCGGTGTTCGCTTCCGCCCAATTTGGTTCACCCCTACGTTCGACGACCACGAGGGAGACACCGCGGCGGGCGTGCAGATACACGTTCGCGACCGCAACACCGTTCAACCCGTTCGAGTCGGGCTAGCGATGCTGATATCTGCGTTCCTCTCCTATCCGGAGAGCGACTGGCTAACGTGGGGCGACACCTACGCAATTGACAGTCGAGCGAACGGAAGCCAACTCAGGAAAACCATCGAGGACGCCGACCCCGACACAGATCCACTGGCGTTGGCCGATCGTATTCGAAGCGAGTGGTCTGACGATTTGGACGAGTTCCGGCGGATTCGAAGGCAGTATCTCCTGTACGGCGGCCCGCGTCGCTAGTAGGTTGCGTTCCGCGTCGGCTTACTGTCTATGATGATTCATCGATCGTCGTTTTTGCATTCTCGTTTTTTCAGGTAGTCGTTAGAAATACTCCCGAGTTCGGTACGCTGTGACGTTTGATATTGTGGAAGACCCACAATAAATATCAACGTTAACGGTAAATCGAGATGACGTATAATGCGCCGGTTCGCGGCTACAAACGCGGAAATACTCACGAACGACACGCTTGCCACGTTGGAACGGATTGCAGGTGTATTAGAATAGCAAATATAACACCACAAGCGGCGTTTAGCGAAAGCAGCGTCGTTTACTGGTACGAATCTTTCTGCGCATCCTTTCACGTAATACTGCTATACTGTTCATAATTGAATGTTGAGATTGCATATGGAATACATAATTTAAATGGTATTGTTCGAACAGACGAAAGATGTCGCTAACCACTTACCGATACTTATCCACGATTTGACCGTCACAAGCGATGAATGAGAGGACGGATTCGTTGTGGCTGTGATCACACGAGACGAGAGACATTCTTTACAACGTTAGTACTGTAATAGGATTGTTTCAAATACAGTGAGTGAGTGTGACACGGATCGTTTAGCAATGCAAAACGGACGAAAGCTAGCTGTATGAGAGATTGATGCTGATGACGTTCGCGGCCCGCATGACCATATCGGAAACGGTTGATTCCAGGTGTTCGCTGCGCATCCTGCTCGCGGGACCAGCAACGCTAACGGCCCCACGAACGGTGCCGTCGTTCGTGATAACCGGTGCTGCGACGCACCGAATCCCTTCGGCTCGTTCTTCCATGTCGAGTGCGTACCCCTGCTCGCGAATCTGTTCCAAATCATCGAAGAGTTCCTCGCGCGACGACACGGTGTGTTTCGTGCTCGGTGCGAGGCCGTGTTCGTCGATGATTGCTTCGACGCGGTCTCTCGGCATATGCGCGAGGATGGCCTTCCCGAGTCCCGTCTGATGCAGATAGACGCGAGAGCCGATGCCCGTATCGAGCGACAGAGCGTTTTCTCCCTCCGCGCGATAGAGATAGATACCGCGGCCATGCTCTTCGACGAGAATGTTACCGAGTTCGCCCGTTTCCTCGGCGAGTTTGTCCACTTCCGGCATCCCTACCTCGTAAATTTTGTGCTTATTTTTTATCTGTTCGCCAAACTCGAAGAATCGAAGTCCCAATCGGAATCGGTTACCGTCTTTCACGACCAGTTCGTTTTCTTCGAGCGTCGTCAAGTGATTGTGAACCGTCCCCTTCGTAATATCGAGGTGGTTCGAGAGTTCGGTTACTCCCGCGCCATCCAGTTCGGCTACCTTTTTGAGAATTGTGGCGGTGGTTTCCACGGCCTTTACCGGGTTTTTTGCGCGTCCCATGTCACTTGAGGGGAGAGCCAGCTACAAAAAAGTTGTTTAGCAATTCTAAACGTATCGATACTCTAACTCCATCATTGTTTACGCGCTAGAGACTGAGTAGAAATGCGTTCCTGAGCCCCGAGATGCAGTATCAACCGAGTTTTCGACGTATGGCTTTCGTTCGTCGCGGACTATTTACTGAAATCGGTTTAGCGCGGCTAAACGCGATGACGAGCGAAGTTCGGCGAAAGCTTTTACATGTGGTGTCTCAGATACTCCTGTGCCGAATATGGACTATGAACTAGATGGAAATGTAGCTCTCGTTACAGCATCGAGCAGCGGTCTCGGAAAGGCGTCGGCGAAAGCCCTCGCGGCAGAGGGCGCGAACGTCGTCATCAACGGTCGAAACGAGGAACGCCTCGCGGAGGCTGAAGAAGACATCCGAGCCGTCGCCGAAGGTGATATTCTCGCCGTCCAAGGCGACCTGACGAACTACGAAGATATCGAACACCTCGTCGAACGCACAGTCGAGGAGTTCAACGGAATCGACCACCTCGTAACCAACGCCGGCGGCCCACCGAGCGGCTCCTTCATGGAAATGAACGACGAGGACTGGTACGGTGCGTTCGACCTCCTCGTAATGAGCGTCGTTCGCCTCGTCCGCGAGGCGGCTCCGTACCTCCGCGAGGACGGCGGTGGCACCATCGTTACGATTACCTCTCGAAGCGTCAAAGAGGCGATTCCGTCGCTCGTTCTTTCGAACGCCGTTCGCATGAGCGTCATCGGTCTCGAAAAAACACTTTCGAAGGAACTCGCACCGGAAGTCCGTTCGAATGCGGTTCTCCCGGCGCCGCACGAGACGGCTCGCCAGCAGGAACTCATTCAGGCCGCCGTTGATAGAGGAGAGTACGACAGCTACGAAGAGGGTCTCGACACGAAGGGCGACATCAACCCGCTCGGCCGTATTGGCGACCCGATGGAGCTCGGCGACACCGTCGCCTTCCTCTCCTCGGAGCAGTCGAGTTTCATCAACGGCGTCGCCGTCCCGATCGACGGAGGGCAGGGCGCGTCCAACCTGTAGCCATGACACGACTAGCACGAACAATCGACGGTAGACCCATGCTCGGCGACGATGACGGATTCGTTCCGCTCTCGTCCGCCGACCCATCACTCACTTCGGTTCGAGACGCCCTTCCGCTTGCCGCCGCGGGCGACTTGCCGACGCCGGACGAGGCGTCTGCGCGCCGCGTTCCCGAACAGCACCTTTCGTTTGCCGCGCCGCTCGAACGCCCCGGGAAACTGTGGGGTATCGGGCTGAACTACGCCGACCACGCATCGGATTTGAACGAAGACAGTCCTACGGAGCCGGCGAGTTTCATGAAACCCGCGACGACGGCCACCGGCCCCGAAGGCTCAATCCGACTGCCGCCGAGCGATATCACGAACCGCGTTACCGCGGAGGCAGAACTCGCACTGGTAATCGGTCAGACGTGTTCCGACCTTACCGAAGACGAAGTCGATGATGTCATCGCCGGATACGTCCCCGTCATCGACATGACGGCGGAGGATATCTTGGAGCGGAATCCGCGCTTTTTGACCCGGTCGAAGAGCTTCGACACCTTCCTCGTCTTCGGTTCGTCAATGGTCACAACCGACCGGGTCGGTTCGATCAGCGAACTGTCGGTGCGAACCGTCGTCAACGAGGAAGTCGCCGCGGAAAACCAGATTCGAAACATGATGGCGTCGCCACGCGAACTCGTGGCGTTCCATTCGAAAGTTATGACGCTCGAACCGGGAGACGTCATTTCGACTGGGACGCCCGGTGCGAAACACATCGTTCCCGGCGACAGCGTCAGGGCCGAGGTCGAACGCGTCGGCACCGTCAGTTCGGATGTGGTCGGATGACTCGATTCGGACGTCACTTCATCGTCAGAAAGATTTTAGACATCCCGTGCGCCAAGATAACACACCACCCATGAAAATAGCAGAAGTAGAGAGCTTTGCCGTATCGATTCCGCTGAAAGAACCCGTCGCCTTCGCGACTCGCGTCGTCGAGGAGCGCGACCACGCCATCGTATACGTCCGAACGGAAGACGGCACCGAGGGCGTGGGATACACGCTCGGCTACGGCGGCGCAGATGTCGTCGCGCAGGCCGTCGAGAGCGTTCTCGCGCCGATGGTCGAGGGCGAAGACCCCCGAGATACGTCGCGTCTCTGGCGCGAGATGTTCGACGGCACGGTGCAAATCGGCCGAAAGGGCGTGATGGTGCGGGCCATCTCCTGCATCGACACCGCGCTTTGGGACATCAAGGCGAAGGCCGCCGGAATGCCCCTGTACAAACTGCTCGGCGGGCACGCCGACGAAGTTCCGGCGTACGCAAGCGGCGGCTACTACCGCGAGGGGAAAGGTCTGGACGGCCTCCGCGAGGAGATGGAAACCTACGTCGACCGGGGTCACGACGTCGTCAAGATGAAGGTCGGTCGGAAGTCGTTGGAGGAGGAAGTCGAACGAGTGCGCGTCGCCCGCGAAGCCATTGGCCCGAACCGAACGCTCCTCATGGACGCGAACGGAAAGTGGAAGAACAAACAGGAAGCCGTCCGCGCCTGCCGCGCGTTCGAGGAGTACGATCCGTACTTCATCGAGGAACCGGTGATGCCGGACAGCCTCGACCTCTACCGAGAGGTCAACGAGTCGCTCGATTACGCCGTCGCAGGCGGCGAACTGGAGTTCAACCGTTACGGTTTCGCCGACTTGCTCCGCGAGAACGCCGTCGAGGTCATCCAACCCGACGTGACGGTCGTCGGCGGCGTCACCGAGTGGATGCGCGTCGCCGACATGGCTGCGTGCCACGACATTCCAGTCGCACCGCACTACAACTGGGATCTGCACATCCAACTGCTCGCTGCCATCGAAAACGGCCTCTGGATAGAGTACTTCTACCGCGACTCGGACGTGAAGGCGTTCGACGACGTGCTAACGTACCCGGTCGAGCCAGAGGACGGCATGATACAACTTCCACAGCGCCCCGGCCACGGCGTCGAACTCGAACGGGACGCCCTCGAAGAGTTCCGAATCTGAGTGTCTGGGAAGAAGGATTTGGAATTTGCAAACGCGGTTACAGTTTGTACCGTTCGCCGACGGATAGTTCGGTAATAGTTGGCGCGTTTTCTCCCGCCCGGTCTGCGAGTTCGACGGCAAACTTCTCGACCTCGTCGCTTCCCGGGACGTAGTGAACCGGAATCACGGTTTCGACGTCCAGCCACCCGGCGACAACGGCGGCGTCGCGGGGGGGAAGGGGTGCGAGGTCGCCTGGTGCGCTCCCTACAGGTAGCATTACGATGTCCGGCTCGTTCAGTTCGACGAACAGTTCGAGGTCGCTAAACAGCGACGTGTCCCCGGCGTAGTAGAGGCTCGCGTCGGAAAAGTCGAACTGAAACCCGAGCGGCATCCCCGACAGTCGCTGGCCGTCCGATTCGAAGTAGGAGAGGTGGCGGGTTTCGAGAACACGCACCTCCACGCCGAACAGTTCGAACGCGTTTCCCCAAATGACTCGTTCGACGTTGGGTTCAGGAACACCCTCGGTCACGAGGTGGTCGGCGACCGCGGGTTCAGTGTAGACCGTTGC
Source organism: Haladaptatus pallidirubidus (assembly GCF_020700235.1). Taxonomy (GTDB): domain Archaea; phylum Halobacteriota; class Halobacteria; order Halobacteriales; family Haladaptataceae; genus Haladaptatus; species Haladaptatus pallidirubidus. The sequence continues at coordinate 331,031 of NZ_CP085305.1, forward strand.
ACCCGACTCTACCGCGATTTCGACGGTATCCCCGAGGTGGTCGTAGGCCCCGTGCGTGACGAAGATTGCGTCCGTATCCTCGAACTCCGACACCGTAACGTCGGTCCATTCGGGTTCGACGACCCACGGGTCGACGAGTATTCGAACGTTTCCATCCGTTACTTCGAACGACGATAGGCCGTAGTACGTGAGACTGGGTGGTGCTGCTGCCGACATAGCTACCCCTCTTTTCCCCGGTTACAATACTGTTCCGACGTAAACTGACCTGAACACTTTTATGAGGTGCCGATAAACGGGTTGCTACAGCACATGACCAAGAACGTCCTACTGACGGGTGCGTTCGGCCGTGTCGGCACGGCCATCATCGACCACCTCGCAGACCGCGAAGAGTACGAGTTTACGTACCTCAATCGGTCGGAACGCGAGGAGTACGACACGTTCATCGCGGATGTCTCGAACTACGAGGAGATGCGTCCGGCGTTCGACGACCAAGACGCAGTAATTCACCTCGCTGGCTACCCGGAAACCGACGGTACGTGGGAACAGATACTACAGAACAATATCATCGGAATGCAGAACGCGCTCGAAGCCGCCAAAGACGCGGGCGTGCCGAAGTTCATCTTCGGCTCCACCAATCACGTCGTCGGCATGTACGAAGTAGAGTTCGCGCCTGAACTGTACGAGCCGGACTTCGACCTGCTGGTCGACCAAGATTCGCCCCGGCGTCCCGACTCCTACTACGGAACGTCGAAATCGTTCGACGAGGATCTGGGTCGGTACTACGTCGAGAACTACGACTACCCTGAACAGTTCTACGCGCTCCGAATCTGCTCGGTTCGCCACGAGGAGTACGACCATCCCTACGGCGATGCCGAACACGGCGCTGACGAAGGAAAGTGGAAGCGCGACAGCCCGGAGTATGAACTGAAAGTCGCCCGGATGAAGGCAATGTGGCAGTCCCGTCGTGACCTCGCTCAACAGGTCGATTGTTGCTTGCAAGACGACGACGTAGAGTTCGACGTGTTCTTTGGCGTCAGCGACAACGACCGCCGCTGGTTCAGCATCGAGCACGGACGGGACGTTATCGGCTACGATCCCCAGGACAATGGCGAGGAATGGGACGCGCCGCCGGAGGGGAACTAAATGGCGGAAAAGCTGCTACTCGACGTCGACCCCGGAATCGACGACGCCCTCGCCGTTTTGATGGCGCTCGGAAACGACGACGTCGAAGTTGTCGGTCTCACGACGGTCATGGGAAACACGACCATCGAGAACACGACGAAGAACGCCCTCGCGCTATTGGAATTCGTCGATAGAACCGACGTTCCGGTTGCAAAGGGTGCGGGTCGTCCGTTCACGGACGAACTCGTGATGGCCGAGTACGTCCACGGCCCCGGCGGGGTGCCGGAAACTGTTCGTGAGGCGCTTCCGGAACCGTCCACTGAGCCGATAGAGCGGCACGCCGTCGATTTCATCCTCGAACAGGCGCGCGAACACGGCGACGACCTCACCATCGCCGCCGTCGGCCCACAGACGAACGTCGCATTGGCGATGGCACTCGACCCGACACTTCCGGATACGGTCGCGGACATCTACCAGATGGGTGGCGCGCTGAAGACGACGGGGAACGTGACGCCGCAGGCGTCGTTCAACTTCTACGTCGATGCCGCCGCCGCTGCTCGCGTCGTTCAGGATGGTTGGCCAACCGTCGTCGGTCTCGACGTAACCGAACCCGCGTACCTCCCGCCGGAATCACAGGAACGCTTCCGCGGTCGAGGGCCGTTCGGCGACGTGGTCGCGGACATCCTCGAATACAAGGCGCAGGGGCCGGACGGAACAGTCGCCGAGGGCGGTTCTATCACGAGCGACGCGGTAGTCTTGGCCGGTATCCTCGGCGACCCCCTGACGTACGAAGAGGCGTACGTGGAAATCGATACGACGGGCGGGCCGTCGAACGGCGCGACCATCTACGACGAACACGGCGTCTACGAGAAATCACCGAACTGTACCGTCGCGCTCGATGTGGACATCGAGCGCTGTCGCGAGGTCATCATGTCGAACTTGGAAGGGCTATTGCCCGAGGAAGATGCATGAATCGAATACTCGCCGTCGTCAAACCGACGGAAACTGACTTGGAACTGCTCGAAGAGGCTGGCGTGGTCGCCGCGGCCACAGGCGTCGAGGTCGTCGTGCTCGCGCTCGTATCGGAGGGAAGCGAGGATGTGTCGGTGGATGCGATACGACAGTGGGACGGCTTCGACGATAACACCGACGAAACGGCAGAGACCGTCCACCGATTTGCGGAGCACCTCGGGAATCAAATTCTCGACCCTCTGGGGGTCGAGTATCTCCCAATTGGCGAACGAATCGAAACCACTCGACCGTCGAGTAAGATTATCGACGTCGCGGAAAACCATGACTGTGACCATGTCTACGTTACCAACCGAGGGCGATCGCCGACGGGAAAGGCGTTGTTCGGTGATACGGCCCAGTCGGTTATCCTGAACTTCGACGGGTTCGTCACGGTACGGACTGTGTAGCGGTGATGATAAACGTAAAAACACGAATCTCGCATTGGGATGTAAGATAACGAACCGCGTAGAACGGAGACGCACTCGCATCTCCGTCCGAAAACAAAGTTTCGGCCGTCCACCGTCGGGTGAAAACGACGGTACGCCTCCGCATCGAGGAGAACCAAACATTTAATAGAGGTTATCTCACACTCATTCATGGTACATAATGTCAAGCACAGGTGCCACGACTAGTACGAGTCGCATCGAACGGTTTCGTAAAAGCGTTTCGGAGGATTTCACGACGACGACGTGGGTACTCATTCCCTTGGGTATCGGCATCAATGCAATCGGCGGATTCATCGCGAGTACACTGAAGCTCCCACTGTTCATGGACAACATCGGGACAATGCTCATCGGAATCCTCGCTGGACCGTGGGCGGCCGCACTAACCGGTGGCCTCGCGAATCTGGTCCAAGCGATGCTCGGCAATCCGGTTCAGCTGGCGTTCATGCCTGTTCCGGTTGCTATCGGCCTCGTCACGGGATTTTTAGCTCGCAGGGGGTGGTTCGACAGCGTGAAAAAGACAATCGTTCCGGCCATCGTTCTCACGATTGTGGCCACCATCATCGCGACACCCATCGTCGTCCTCGTGTTCGGCGGGGTCACGAGTTCGGGGACAAGTCTGGTCACAGCGACGCTCGTCGCGACGGGTCGGAGCCTCGTCGAAAGCGCGGCCACCGCTCAGTTGGCCGTCGAATTCGTGGACAAAGGTGGGTCGGCCTTCGTCGCGTACTTCATCGGAAAGTCGGTTCCGTCTCGGTACCTGCCGCCCCAGGGGCAAGATATATATTCGTAGTTGCTTCAAGAAAAGGTATGAAATGGAGTTGTGGTTACGGCTGTCTCCGTTCACGTGAGGGGTACATCGATGCCTGATTCGGACACCTCGATATACCAGCCCGGCGAGAGCATCTTGCACAGAATGAATCCGGTGACGGAAATCGTCCTCGCGACCTGCCTTTCGTTGGTAGTGTTTATCGTCAGCGACTACCAAATCCCGTTCGTGCTAGCGCTCGTCCTGCTCGGACTCGTGTTCGTCGCACGAGTGCACGGACTCGTCCTCAAACTGTACGGAGCGGTCGCGGTACCGTTCGCGTTCTTCCTGCTGCTCATCCAAGGTATTCTGCTCAAACCAACGGATCCGACGGCGTTGTACACGTTTGGTTCGATAACCGTTTGGCAGTCGGGATTCGAGCAGGCGCGGCTGATATTCCTTCGAATCAGCGTCCTCATATTGGCATTCTTGTTGTTCGCCACGACGGCGCAACCACAGCGGATGCGAATCGCGCTCATGGAGAAGGGCGTGCCGAGCAAACTCGCGTACGTGTTCATCGCGTCGCTCCAAATAATTCCGGAAATTCGAGATCGGGCAGGGGCCATCTCGGAGGCACAGCAAGCGCGCGGGCTCGACACCACAGCGGATGTTCGGACGCGGCTTTCGTCCATCGTCGCGCTGTTAGCACCTCTGCTCATCAGTACGCTCATCGTCGCAAACACCCGAGCACTAGCGCTCAACGCCCGTGGATTCCAAGCGAAAGGGCCGCGGACGTACCTGTACGAGGTGTCCGACCCGACGGGCGAACGCGTTCTACGGTACCTCGGTGGCGTCGCCGTCATCGCGGCAATCGCATGGAGACTTCTCACATGAGTTTGATCGAACTACACGACGTGACGTTTCAGTACGGCACTCAACCAGACGACGAATACGCCGTAAACGACATCGATTTCAGTATCGAAGAAGGCCAGTTCGTCGGAATCGTGGGACAGAGCGAGGCCGGAAAGGCGACCCTCTGTCGGCTCATCTCCGGGCAGATTCCCCACTTTTATCACGGAGAACTCTCGGGAACGGTTACAGTTGAAGGAAATTCGACGGTCGAATCGACCGTCGGCGAGCTTTCGAAGAAGATCGGATTCGTCTTCGAGAATCCCTACGACCAGCTTACAGGAGCAACCTCGACTGTCCTCGAAGAGGTCGCGTTCGGACTCGAAACCCACGGTCTTACTCGTGATGAAATGCGTGACCGCGCCAGGGAGAGTCTCGCCGCCATCGGGGTTGAAGACCTCGCCGACCGTAATCCGATGCAACTCTCCGGCGGACAGTGCCAGCGCGTCGCCATCGCATCAGTTATCGCGATGCAACCCGACGTGATGGTTCTCCGGCAACCCACGGCGCAACTCGACCCCGAGGGAACCGAGGAAGTGTTCGACGTGGTCGGGTCGATGAACGACGACGGTTACACAATCGTGATGGTCAGCCAAGAGATAGAGCGACTGGTACCCCACCTCGACCGGCTCGTCGTGATGGACGACGGCAAAATTCAATTCGACGGGCGACCGGACGACGTTCTCGTCCGAGCTATCGAGGAGGGACTTCCGATACCCGTCCCCGTCCCGGTCGAAATCGGTCACCGGCTCCGCGACGCCGGAATCATCGCGTCCGACGAGCCGATTCCGGTGACGGAGTCCGGTTGTCTGTCCGAACTCCGTCACGTCGGCAACCGTCAACGATTCGACAGCAAAACCGACGGTGGACGCAGCGCTTCGCCGTCCGACGAACCTCTCGACGAGACGGCCGATATCGTCCTCAACGACCTGCACCATCAGTATCCGAGCGGCGTCAAGGCACTTCGTGGCGTCTCATTCTCACTCGATGACGGCTGCGTCTGTCTCATCGGACAGAACGGCGCGGGGAAGTCCACGCTCGTAAAACACCTGAACGCACTCCTCGAACCCACCGAGGGCGTCGCGTACATTCGCGGCGCGGACACGACCGAACACACCACCGCCGAACTCGCCCACGAGGTCGGACTGAGCTTTCAAAATCCGGACGACCAACTCTTCCACAGCACCGTCGAAGAGGAGATACGATACGGACCGCGAAATCTCGGCTTCGACGACGAACGAGTGGCGGAAACGACCGAACAAGCGTTGTCGCTACTCGGAGTAGAGGAGCGACGAAACGAGAACCCGTACGATTTCGGCGAACCGTGGCGCAAGCGAGTCGCGGTGGCTTCCATCGTCGCCATGGACACACCAATAGTCGTCCTCGACGAACCTACGAGCGGACAGGACGCTCCGGGATACAAACGACTTGGACATGCCGTCGACACCCTCGTGGAACGAGGGAAGCTCGTCGTCGTCATCACGCACGACATGGACTTCGTGCGCGAACACGCCGACCGCACGGTTCTCCTCGCGGAGGGGCAGGTCATCGCGGACGGCGACACGCGCACAGTGTTGGGCGATGCCGAGACGCTCGCTCGCTCAAACGTGCATCCACCGACGGTGACACGACTAAGTCTTGAACTCGGCGTCGGTTCGGTCCTCTCAGTCGACGAGTTACTGGACGCCGTCGATGCTTCGACCGGTGGTGCATCGCCGTCGAACTGACTTCGAAACACACAACCACACGAAATACAGTCACGCGACCACACAATTACACGATACACATGAGTACAAAACTGCTATTGGACGTAGACCCGGGGAACGACGACGCTATCGCGCTGTTCATCGCACTCGCCGCCGATGATGTCGACGTCGTCGGCATCACAACCGTCGCAGGCAATACGACGGTGGACAACGCGACACGAAACACGCTGTCACTACTCGAACTAGTCGATAGAACGGACGTTCCCGTCGCAAAGGGCGCGGGCCGTCCGCTCGCGGATGAACTGGAGATGGCCGAACACGTCCACGGGCCGGACGGACTTCCCGAAGCGGTTCGAGAGGGTCTTTCCGACCCATCAATCGAGCCGATAGAGCGGCACGCGGTCGATTTCATCCTCGAACAGGCGCACGAACACGGCGACGACCTCACCATCGCGGCGCTCGGGCCGCAGACCAACATCGCGTTGGCGCTCGCGAAAGAACCATCTCTTTCCGATATGGTTGGAGACATCTACCAGATGGGTGGCGCGCTGAAGACGACGGGGAACGTGACGCCGCAGGCGTCGTTTAACTTCTACGTAGACGCCGCTGCGGCAGCCCGCGTCGTTCAAGATGCTCGTCCGAAAGTCGTCGGCCTCGACGTGACGGAACACGTCTATGTGGATACGGCAGATATTTTGGCGCTTGCCGAGGAAGCAGCCCCTCTCCCGACGATAGCTGCCATTTTGGAGTTCAGCATCGAAGAAGTGCGCTCGAAGTTCGGGCACGACGGCGGATTGGCGAGTGATGCGGTCGTTCTAGCTGACATTGTCAACGACGCGCTCGACTTCGAGAAGGCGTACGTAGAAATCGATACGACGGGCGGGCCGTCGAACGGCGCGACCATCTACGACGAACACGGCGTCTACGAGAAATCACCGAACTGTGAGGTGGCACTCGACGTGGATGGAGACGCGTACCAACGCACGGTTCTCGACAGCCTCCGAACATTCGTCGAGTAGCAATCTCCGGATTCGGTCGCTCGTCAGTGTCACCGTATACGTCTTGCTGACGACTTCGACTATAGGTCGAACCGTTCGCTCATTCTCCGGCCGAATCGTGTTTCGAGTTGAATTGTGTGAACTATGCCACTATCAAATAGATATACTAGTCAGTAGAGAGAAACAATATTAGACAGGCAGATTATCAATGTTCGGTTAAAATACTGGCGGAAACGAGAACGCGACAGTTGGACAGTACTAAGTACTACTTTGACGCGTTCCCCGAGTAAAACCGGTACCCTTAACTCCGTTATACTTCTGGTATTATAACCGAAACAGGGTAGTCGGGTGCTACTCTCTACACTGAATCGGATACCAATCTAAAGATCATGGGCGAAAGAAGTTCGAAAACAAAGATGAGTAAAGTCGAACGCGTAATCAGCGAGTACCAGTTGGACAGTATGGGAGAAACACTCGAAACCTACTGGATCGGCGAAGGCGACGAGCAGTACAGTCTTCGAGAACTCGCCGACTTCTTTAACCAGACGGTGTTACGTACCGCGCTGGAACGAGAGAACGCATCGCTGCTTTCGGGCGAGGTCGAGAATACGTATCGGCTGCTAACCGATACGACAGTCAGTAGCGGTATCCGAGCGGAGACCGAAAACTCCCTTGCGCGAGAGGGAATCGACGTGGAGCGCCTGAAACAGGATTTCGTGTCCCATCAAGCCATCCACACCTATCTCACTAAATATCGCGACGTGAGCCACGAATCGAATACAGACGACGAAGGGGCACACATTGAGAAGGCCGCCGATACGATTCGACGACTTCAGAATCGAACCGCTGCAGTTACCGAGACGACACTCAAGAATCTTCGCAACACGGAACGAATAGTCCTTACTGACTTCGACGTCCTCACTGACGTACAAGTCGTCTGCAACTCGTGTGGCCGATCGTACCCGGTAGACGACCTTCTCGAGGCGGGCGGTTGTGAGTGCGAGCGCTGAACTGGAGCTCTTTCTCCCACACCACAGATATCCTACCTGTAAGTGTAAAGGTACATACATATTTATCAAACTGATTATTTTACGTGTGTTTACTCTCGTTTTAGAACGATAGTATCGTCGTTGCACACAGTACAGAAATTTGATTATAACCGCGCACCTAACAATCGGTTAATGGAGTCGACGCAGCAGAGGTAACCCCAAGTAGAGGTCACTGCACACAGCATCGGCGGGATTGACCAAACTGACGTCAGCTTCACCCCGCGCGTAACCATTCTCACTGGTCGGAACGCAACTAACAGAACGTCGTTCCTTCAAGCAATTATGGCGGCTCTAGGCAGTGAACAAGCTTCGATCAAAGGCGACGCCGACGAGGGGTCAGTCGAACTCACGGTTGGTGACGAAACCTACACGCGGACACTCACCCGACGAAACGGCGCAATTGTGACGAGCGGCGACCCGTATCTCGACGACCCGGAACTCACAGATCCCTTTTCGTTCTTACTCGAATCGAACGAAGCGCGACGCGCAGTAGCGCGAGGGGACGACCTCCGCAACCTCATTATGCGCCCCGTCGATATCAAGGCGATTCAGGCGGAAAAAGCAGCTCACGGACGAAAAGCGCCGTATCGACGATAAACTGGAGGAGTTGGAGTCGCTCGCTCAAACGCTCCCGACGCTCGAAGAGAAGCAAAATCAGTTGGCGGACGAAATCGAGGAGAAACGAGCGACGCTCGATGCGATCGATTCGAACCGTATCGCGAGGCTCGTCGAGTATTTCAGCGACTACGTATGCTACCTCGTAGCTGCGCTGCTTCCCGAGGATGCCGCCGCACTCGATGACGAGTACGAGTGCGTGACCGAAATCTAAGTCATCCTCGATTTACGGAAACAGGTAAGTGTAACGTCTTTTCATCGAGTTATCGGCCGAAGTGGACTCTTGTTGGGAACGACGGCAAATTGCCGGATTGATTCGGACGACCGGTACCTCTTCATGGCAAACGAGGTGAACTTCTCGTGGAATCCGTACTCATCGCCGCTCGGGAGTCGATCGCACGTTGAGACACGTCGTACATAGGAAGTTGTGACCAGCCGTTTTCACGAACGGTGAGTACTGACACACTCAATTTGAACCGTAACGTCGGGAAATAGAACGTATAATGCCAAATATTTATCAATATATAAATTAGTTGATTTTATGTTTTTAAACGATAATATGACGTAAGTCGTTTAGCTTGTCGAACAGTAACGGTAGACATGGAAGACTCGGGACGGGAGGATCAGGAGACTGTTCGCGATGCTGTTGAAAGCTCTCGAAGCGGTGCCCCCGCCGTCGGAGCAGTCGTCCGGGATCGGTTTTCTTCGGACGAAATCTTCCAGCGGATTATTGCTGCCGCCGATGAGGAGGTCACTTCGAGCTCCCGTGAACTGTTTTTTAGCGCGCTCGCGGGTGGCTTTGCGATTACGATTACATTCTTATTGTACTCATCGATGTCGGCCACGATGGACGGCGACCCGCTTTTAAGCGTCATCTTGTATCCACTTGGGTTCATTTATATCATTATCGGAGGTTACCAGCTGTACACCGAAAATACGCTCCCGCCTGTTGCATTGAATCTGGAACGGCTCGTCAGCATTCCTGGGTTGTTACGACACTGGCTCATCGTACTCTGTGGCAACTTCGCGGGAGGGGCCATCGGCGCGACCGCCCTTTTGTGGGGAAACGTCTTTTCTCCCGAAGCGAAAATGATGGCCTTGAGCCACGCTGAACACGGTATCGAAACGCCAGTGACATCGCTGTTTTTTAAGGCAGTTTTTGCTGGTCTCATCGTCGCTGGTGTCGTTTGGGTGGTATACGCCTCCCGTGACACGATTTCTCGACTCGTGGTAATCTATTTGGCATTCCTCGCGATTCCACTCGGCGATCTCTTTCACGTCGTCGTTTCCTTCACCGAGTTGGTGTATTTGGTTCTCGCAGGTGACGTTGGTCTCACCATCGGAATGACGCAGTTCGTTGGCCCGGTGTTACTCGGCAACACCGTAGGTGGGGTCGTACTGGTAACGGTCGTCAACTACTTTCAAACGAGCGAACGTCGCCTGGAATCGGCTCGGTTCGAAGGGGCAGACCGCCAACTGTCGGTTCGAGAGTGGCTGTTTGGCACTTTCGTAGGTCGTTCATACGTTTCGATGATCGATACCAGCGAGGCGGTCGCCGCCGATGATGATTCATACCGGATACTGGTTCCAATCGGGAACCCTCGAACCGAGTCAGAAATCGTGAATCTAGCGTGTGTACTCGCTAGCGAGCATCCGTCCGCGGTCATCCACGCGGTTCACATCGTACAGACGCCGCCTCGTGCGTCGATGAGCTACGACCACAATCAGCGAGAACGAATCGTCACAGAATCCAACGAGCTCATGGAAAGCGTCCGCGAAATCATAGATTCATACAACGTGTCGTATGAGACATCGACGGTCGTTTCCCACCGCTCGTTTCAAGAGGTGTTCAATACGACTGAACGCGAACACGCAGATCTCGTCGTGATGGGGTGGGGTACCGACCGGCCGTGGGGAGACGCTCGCGCAGAGCGGCCGATAGACGAACTCACCAGCCGGCTTCCCTGCGACTTTCTCGTACTCAGAGATCGTGGAATGGACGCTTCGAAAATCCTGTTACCAACCGCGGGAGGACCAGATTCGGAACTGGGGGCCGAGGTTGCACGGGCCCTCAAATCAGCTCTCGATTCAACGATTACCCTGTTGCACGTTGTCGATAGTCCCGGTAAATATGAATCAGGTGAACAGTTTCTTGCCGAGTGGGCTGCAGACAACGATTTAGACAGTGCCGAACTCGTGGTTGACGATTCCGGTAACGTTGGTGATGCAATCAGTCGCAAATCGAAGGAACATTCGTTGGTAATCGTCGGAGCGACTGAAAAGGGACTCCTCTCACGACTCGTTACCGAGTCATTACATTTCGACATTCTCAACGAGGTCGATTGTTCAGTGTTACTCGCAGAGCGACCGGACAATCGGACGTTTTTTGAACGGCTTTTCGGTGACTAGCGACACGAACCTCCGTTTTAGTATCTATTTGGAATTTTTCAAACGAGAGGATTTTTCGAATGTTAGATGTCGATGAATGAGGGAATTCGATGAATGTGAGAGGAGCTGTCGTTCCAGCGAGAAACAAACCGAGGGCAATAATTAGCTGGCGAACGTTCGATCGTTCGTGAACCGTCGTTTCCTCACTATTGGACTGTTCGGAGTTCTTGCGACGCTCTGGGGCTTTTCATTCCTAGCAATCTCCGTCGGTCTCGAATCGCTCGAACCGATACTCTTCGCCGCATTCCGTTACGACATTGCTGCGATCCTCCTACTGGGGTATGCGCTTCGTAGCGACACCGCGTGGTGTCCGACCGACAAACCGAACGTCGGTGCCGTCCTCGCGGGAGGAGTTTTTCTCGTCGGCGCGAATGCGTTCCTCTTTATCGGTCAACAGACCGTCTCCAGCGGAATGGCTGCCATCCTACAGAGTCTTCTTCCCATTATGACATCGCTATGGGCGGTTGGCCTCCTTCCGGAAGAACGTATCTCGGCGACCGATACAGTCGGAATCGTTTTAGGATTCATCGGTGTCGGCCTCATTATCCGCCCGAATCCGGCAAACTTGCTCGGAAACGATGTCGCCGGCCGCCTTTTGATTTTCATCCAAGTAACAGGTGTGGCGCTCGGGGGTGTTCTCATTCAGCGATTCAAACCAACCCTCGATAAGGCCGCACTCTCCGGCTGGTCGATGTTTACTGGTGGACTGCTCCTCCACGTCGTTAGCACTAGTATCGGTGAGACGTTCTCACTCCCGACCGGTACTAGAAGTAGCGCTGCAGTTGCATATCTTGGAATCTTCGCTACTGCCATCGCCTTTTTGATTTATTTTACCCTCCTCGACGTTCGCGGCGCGCTCGAAACATCACTCGTTGCGTATCTGATACCGATCGTCGCGACCATCGTCGGAGTCGTAGTCTTAGGGGAAACAATCACACCACTCACGGTCGTCGGATTCGTCGTCGTTTTTATCGGCTTTATTCTGCTTAAGCGTCGAGGCATTGCCAACATTGTAGATGGAACGACGAAACACGAGGAACACGCGAAACAGTAGGCTGTGGCCCACTCCCGCGGTAACACTATCGTTTCTTGAATCGGATGACAGCAACTGCATTCGCGACTTGCTTCTTGCCGAGAAGCGAATGTTTATCATCCCTACCTTCCACGCTATCGCATGCCTGTAGCCTGTTGCTGCCACTGCGGTTCGAAAATGATTAGCTCGACGTACCCAAAAGCGGTAAAGTGGTATCACGACCATCTCCGTAAAAACCATCCGAAAGCTTGGCTCCACGCATGACGACTGATGACGGGCGAGAGCACCGCTCGAAGGTTTCTGTTACTGTGAGCTCGTTAGATTAGCACAGCCAGAAATTTGTCTAACACACGAATGAGACAGATGTGCCTAACATACGGGTGAGACAAGTTCGTCATTCTTAGACTTCGGTTGTGGTTCGTATCAACATCGATTATGCAACCAGTAGAGATTATCAAATCCGAATATTCGTGTAGATAGACTTCGATATGGGTAGTTTTTTATTCACAGTACCGTTGGTTTTGTATATGCCAGGGAATGACACAGGGACATCTGATAGTGCTCATTCAGATGACCCAGACGACACCGCCGTAGACCCCCCGGTAGACGACAACTCTAATCAAAAGACGATTCGCGAACTCCTCGAGGAAGATTCCGGTAAATCGGTCTTCGTGAACCGTAACCTCGTCGAGCCAGATACCATCATCGACGAAGAGCGAATCGTTGGTCGAGACGACCAACTTCAAGCGGTCGTCGCCTATCTCAAACCGGCTCTCCGTGATGAGCGGCCACCTAATATGCTCCTTTACGGTCCATCCGGTACCGGGAAATCTCTGATCGTCAATGCCGTCTGCGGACAAATTGTCGAACTCTGCGAGTCACAGGACATCAACTTCGGAGTCGTTAGCCTCAATTGTCAACCGATTACAACACTCGATCGTGCGGTTTACAAACTCGTCGAAACGGTGGCAAAAGACGTCGGCGTCGATGCCGGTGTCCCGGCAACCGGTGTATCCACCGAGCAAAAGTACGAACGACTCTACGACCTTATCAACACATACTACGACTCGGTCATATTCATCCTCGACGAAATCGACCTCCTGGTCGGTCGCGAAGACGAACCCGCGTACTCGAAGCTCCTCTACCAGCTATCGCGGGCCGGGAAAACAGACACCATTCACGGAACCGTGTCCGTCGCCGCCCTGACGAACGATCCTAAATTTATGGAGAACGTTGACGGGCGCTCGGAAAGTTCGTTCAACCCCGAAGATATTCCGTTCTCCGACTACGATGCGAATCAACTCCGAGAAATCCTCGAGCACCGTCGCGACGCCTTCCGAAACGGTGCCCTCAGTGATGACGTTATTCCATTAGTTGCAGCATTCGCGGCACAGAGCCACGGTGATGCCCGCAAAGGGATCGATCTCTTCCGAAAAGCTGGCGATCTCGCCGACCGGCAAAACGACGATATCGTTACGGAATCCCACGTCCGTGACTCGCAGGACGAAGTCGATAAAGATCGGATGCTGACCCAAATAGAAGGATTATCGACACAAAAGAAAATATCGCTTTACGCAACAGCGGCAGTCGCAGTACATACAACCCACACCACCGCGTCCGTTCCAAGTCCCGTTGGTTACCAAGTTTACAAGTGGATCACGGAACTGCTGGACGCTGACCAGATGACGCGTGAAACGTACATTAAATACGTCAAAGAGCTCAACACGTACGGAATCGTGGACGCCGAACGGAAAAGCCGCGGTCGCGGTCAGGGGATGCATATGGAGTTTTCTTTCTCGGATAATCCTCGTCCGATTCTTGATTTGCTCGCGGAAGACTCCCGACTCACGGCGATCGCCGACGAGACGGAACATCTCAAGACCATTGCACAAGCGAGAATGCAGAAGTTCCAAAGCTCTTAATCACCGAACGGAGAGAGATTGTCAACCCCTGTATCGAAGTGAAACAACCTGTGTTTTTTGCTAGCGAGTACAGAACATTTTCGCCGTCTTTACCTGAAATGCAGGCGCTAAGGCCCCTTCCTCAAGGAACGAGCGAAGCGAGTGAGTAGGGAGGGGATACAGTGCCGTCATTGTTTTTCGTACACTTTACCAGAGCCACGTCAACAGTGTTAATCAAGATTGTTATGCGCTATTAACCCCGTAAATTAAGGTTACACATCGATGACGGGGTAAGCGTTCGGACGTTTCTGTACATTACTATGACAACTGCTAAAAGTATAAACACAATGTATCACGACTACAGCACAATCCGGATATTACACTTCGACAACGGGGTAGTTGTGGGGTAAAAAGTCCACGCACTCTGCCGGTTTTCCCTCTCTGTTACACTTCGATGCCGGGGTCAATGATAATGTTTCTGAAGGCGGGTAGCCGTTCTGCCTCGACGAAGTGTTAGTTACACTTCGATAATGGGGTCACAGCCGCTGTCGTTACACTTCGGCGATGGGGCTTGAGATGCCAAGAAACCGAGAGATCAACGGCTAATCTATCGCCTCTTGGCTATCGCATCTTCGAAACGATGGTCAACCTGACGACCACTACATTCCGAATTAGCGTAGATGTATAGAAATGCACTGAGATGTGAACTACCCCGCCCTACGCGCTTCGCGCGTTGAGGACAGGGCTTCCTGATTCAATAACGCGCTTTGCAGACACAACGGTGTCCGTAGGGAGCGCAGTCTCCACAGGCGTTAATTCGGAGCATCCCGCTCCTAACCGCTTCGTGATACCGCGAGAAAGGATGTTGTACGCCGCATTCGCGTCTCTAACCGCCTCAAACCCACATGCCTGGCACGAGTGTTCGCGCACCCACAACGGTTTATCCATCGAAACGCCACAGGATGCACACTCTTTCGTGGTTCCTCGTGGGTTTACTGGAACGTATGTGCAAGAAGTCCCGGCGTTTCTGCTTCAACTCGGCATGACGGCGAGCAAAGACTGTTCGCTGTTTCTCCCAGTTGTTCGAACCGTGTTCCTACCGCGAAAGTGTGCGCTGTGCGCGTTCAAGCCGTTCGCGTTCATCAGACAAATCAAGCGATTCGACCGCCGTGCCGTTGGTGTCGTGGGCGTACTTGAGAATCCCCACGTCTATACCGACGCACTTCTCGGGATTCTCCGGTTTCGGGGGGCTTCCTCGGGCGTTTCAACGCCGAGGATAGCGTACCACTTCCCGGTCGGTTCTTGCTTAATCGAGACGGTCTTGATATCCGCTTCGTCGGGCAATTCGCGGTGGAAGGTGAGAGGAATCTCACCAAGTTTCGAAAGCCACAGTCGCGTCTGACCGCTCGTGTTCTTGAGCTTGAAGCCAGATTGACTGTAGGTGAAATTTCGGTATTCGCCCGGTGCCTTCCACTTGAGCGTCTCAATACGGTAGCCGTTGTCTTTACGACCACGGAGCGCTGAGAGGTTATCGTACAACCGCTGAACGACCTTTTGAAGCACTTTTGAGTTAACGTCTTCCAAGTCGTGCCAACACTTCTTGAGACTCGGTAGGAGTTTCTGCTCGGAGTACGCTGAAGTACCGTCGTTCCGGTTGAGTCGGTGGAGAAAGTGGTTGTAGACCTGTCTACAGGTATCAACCGTCCATGCTAACCGCTCTTTGAGGTCGGCGGTTGGGTTCAGTCGATATCTGTAGTTGTAGTCATCTACGAGCGTTCTTCGATAAGTTCGTCAAGTTTCTCTTGAACGAATGCGGAGAGACTCAAGTGATTCTCTTGAATCCATTCGGCTTGGTCGTCGCGGATAGAGATGTTCTTGCGCGTTGCCACACCACAATCTACACAAAGTGTGGAATTAAGTATTGTGGTTGGCGTGGGGCTATGGGATTGCCGTTGTACAGTGTGAAAGACAAGGATGGCGCTGTATCCCCTCCCTACTGCGCTACTCGTTTCGCTGCGTTGCTCCTTGAGGAAGGGGCCTTAGCGCCTAAAAACAGTTAAGAACCTCAAAAGAGTATATATTCAAAAGTAATGTGGCTGGATGGATGCCCTCCTAAAGTACGGTTGCTCCGATTTGTCGAACAAGCATTTCGGCAAGCTGTCGCACGATGCTCCTCGAAAATTTTAAAACCGAGCTACACCCTCCCCAGCACATAGTCTTGTTCTGTTTCGCTCACAACCTTGACCAGACATTCTGAGCATTAGAGACATCCGAGCGATTTACTCGGTACTGGATAGCGGCCCTTCTATCCAGGAAAGAAACAGAATATCACCAATAGACTCGAGTTGATACGGTAGAATATATCCTCGATGTCATCACTATCAGAAATTCAGACGGAGTCGAGTCCGGCAGCAGATGCCCAACAATATCCGTTTCCAGTGAATCACTGACGTGCACTGTAGTTGCGGTTGTCGTATTGAGCGACTGAGTCACTCGTACAAACAGTTCTGGATCGGGTTTCGGCGGTACATCGTGACCTGCAATAACGGTTGTATCAGCACAACGTTCGAGGTTCACTGCGTTGATTTTGCTAGAGATCCGGTGTCCCGTTCGTCACGATAGCAAGCTGGTACTCTCGGCTGAGTTCGTTCACGACACGAGTGAAAGATGAGAGTAATTTAACATTTATTTGATCTCGCTTACCATTGAACATGTCCACAACGTCTCGTCCACGTTTCCCCCGGTAGATGATGGGATACTCCGGTTAAAGGTTCAACTTAGGTTGACGACGGAGGTTGAAAAAACAACGTTGAGCCATTCTCCCCCACCCCGTTATCGAAGTGTAACTCAGTCTCCGAGAGTTCGTGGTTGCGGGACGCTTCTATATCTTCTCCACAACTTCTTTCTGACGAATCTAAGACTGGTTTACGGATACTATTTGACAACCATTCATTTATAGATTTCGGTCATAATAAGTCGATAGTAAATATGACGAATTCCAGCGTTAGCGGTTCACATTTCATCGATACGTCTTAGTTACCACCTCCCTCGCGTTTCCATGGTTTCGTCACTTATGAGTTTACACTTCGATAACGGGGGGAGGGGGTTAGTTTGATGATTCTGTTTGCCTGGTTGTTCTCTTTACTCTGACCGTGGAACGCTTCGAATAAACGCTTGGAGACTGCGCTCCCGACGGGAACCACTTTGGTTTCTACAAAGCAAGTCGTAGATGCAGGAAGCTCTACCCTCAACGCGCGAAGCGCGTAGGGTGTTCACTCGAACGTCATCCCGTACCCCCACTCCTCTAGATGTATTTCAGCTTCATCTAGGTGTTGCAGTCCGACCTTCATGAGTGCCTCTCGGAGGTCGGTCAGGGAAACGTCGTCATCAAACCGCTCTTCGAGTTCCCGAAGTGCATCACGTTCGGCGCTCTTGGTATCCTTTTGAAGGAACAGCGGTACGCGGTCGCGACCGTCTTGGACACCGCCACGGCGGAATTTGTACGGAATTTGTATGGACTGTTGCCGCGCTGTTCGTTGCGAATCGACTGTTTCAGCCGTCTCGGCGTGGGAGTCTGTAGACGATGCCGTTTCGATATTGTCCGGGCGATCTGTTGTCCCCGTCGAGGCGGTGTCCTCAGCGAAAGGATCTTCGCCCGCTCCCTCTTTCATTCCCGTCATACGGTGATCACCTCGTGGTCGAGGTCGCCTGGCTTCGGGGGATTCGGAGCTTCGATACCGACTTCGTTCTCGAGATGGCGTGCAATCTTGTCGAACTGAGCTAACGTTTCGAGTTCGTAATCGCGATAGCGGTTGCGATGTTCGCGGACGTACGTGAACGCCGAGCATTGTTGCATCCAACAACCTTCCATCAGTGATGCTCGCTCCCCGATGATTTCCGGAACTGGGTACGTAATACCGTCGAGGATCTTCCGCTGGTCGCGCGTGTCTTTGAATCCAATCGGGAGAGCTCCCAGAACGCCTACTTTGACATCTAGCTGGTTTTCGAGACCGGTTACGAGCGATTCTAACCCTTCGACAGCTGCCCGGCCCTTCGCGGTGGGTTCGACGGGAATAACTAACGACCGTGTTGCATGAATTGCGTTGTAGAGGTGTGGCCCTTCGGTCGCTGGTGGATCACAGATGAGAACATCATATTCGTCAGGGACGCCCGCCTCGCGGAGCACGCGAAGCAGTTGCGCGTGCATTCCGAACGCTTCTCCCATTGCCTCTGCTTGGTCTTTCTCACGTTGGAGATACTCAGCGAGGTCGGATAGCATATTGTGTTCGGGAATGATGTCCACGGCATCGACCGTTCGGATGAGATCGTCGAAGTTGCCTTTTGGACGGCGAATCATGTGTCGGACGATGTTGTCTACTGCTTCTGTTCGTTGATCATCGATATCAAAGAGACGCGACAGATCCCCATCTTGTGGGTCAAGCGGAACTACGAGTGGTTTGAGACCCGCACGAGCGTGCGCCACGGCAAGGTTCGCCGCGGTTGTGGTTTTCCCTACCCCACCGGCTTCACTGTACGTTGAGTACGCTAACATATTCTCTTCATGAGAGCCATCCATCTTGAAAGTTCGTCAGACGAATTCATGACTGGCATTTATTTTTTGATATGATGAGTGCACTGTGTGTGTGTTGTTAATGAATGTATCTAATGAACACACTCAATGAATATTGTTGATTAACTCATTTGACGAATGGGATATTAGATGTTATTGGCATGAGTAACGAGTGGATAAATATATGGATACAAACACCGAATATAGCAGTTGAAACTGTTATTTGAACTCATTGCTGAAAACTGTGGCTACGATAAATGGCAGACGGACCTTCTATTCACTGTTAGATGTAACTAGTGAACATCATTGTGTTCATTACTGAATATCAATCTTGAATACATAGTTGTCGCGACCGAACAACCTAGTCGAATGGTCGCTTTCGAGGAAACGATGAACGCGGGAAGACTTGTAACGCATGTCGCAGAATCCAATTTCGGTCGCGTTCGATTCCTATATATTTTCAGGCAACATAATTATTACTCCCAACGCTGATTGTACTTCCCGTAAAAACGCGCCATTCGGGGTTAATTTCTACCACATTATATTGTATTATTCTATAATGACTAATTCTATCAAATGAATAAATTATTGAATATTATTTATATATAGTTCGGGAATCAAGGAAACTCAAGTGTGTCTGTCTAACGATATGCTACATACGTAATTAACAAAATAACATTAACTGGTCAGGTGGCCCAGAAGATTATAAATGTCCCGTCCGTTGGTTTGAGCGATGAGTTCCCCTGAGGATGGATTCGACGAAGCGTACGCCGAAACGCCACCGTGGGATATCGGTCGGCCTCAGTCGGCCGTTCGCTCGGTATTCGAGTCGCGATCGTTTGAGGGTTCAGTTCTCGACATCGGTTGTGGAACAGGTGAGAACGCGCTCTTCCTCGCCGACCGTGGGTTTTCGGTTCTCGGAATCGACGCGTCTCCTCGGGCAATCGAAAAAGCCCGGGCGAAAGCCAGAACCCTCGATGTAACAGGGGAAGTGTGCTTTCAAATCCAAGACGCGTTATCGCTCGATGACCTCGACGAGCGATTCAGCGTTGTCCTGGACTGTGGCTTGTTTCACATCTTCGATGATAAGAATCGGCGAAAATATATCGCGTCGTTGGACGCCGTCACGGCGCCGGACGGTCACACCATCGTTCTCTGCTTTAGCGACCGGGAACCAGGCGACTGGGGGCCGCGGCGAATCAGCGAACAAGAACTTAGAACGGCGTTCACCGACGGTTGGACGGTGGAGACGGTCGAATCCGCTCGTTTCGAGATCAACGCTGACCAGGAGGGAATCGATCCTTCGGACGACGAAAGCGTCGAAGCGTGGCTCGCCGTCGCTCGACGCGACAATAAATGAGAAATCTAGCGCACAATTGCGATCGATTTATCGGCGTCATTCGCCCACAATTGGCGAAGGGCTTAATATCGCTGATAATGCAAACAGCTCTACGAAGGGGATTCATCGAAAATACCCGTAAATAATGCAACCCTGTACGTATCCCCCGGCGCTTCATCCGGGAGCAACTGTGGCGGTGATCGCTCCTTCACATGCTCCACCACGAGACATGTTCGACCGTGGAATCAGTCGCCTCGAATCGTACGCTCTCAATGTGGAACTGTTCGAAACGGCAACCCGGGAAACCGATTGGTTGCGCTCCCATCCGGAAGCACGCGCTGCGGACGTCAATCGCGCGTTCGCTGACGACAATATCGATGGAATTGTTGCGGCCATGGGTGGTAATCGTGCGATGCAAATCATCGAGGATATCGACGAATCGATTCTGCGTGACAATCCGACGCGATTTTTCGGGTCGAGTGACAATACGCACCTCCACCTCTTACTGAATCGGCTCGGCTGGGTTTCGTTCTACGGTGGGCAGCTATTTCCCGACCTTGCGGTAGATTCCGAAATGCATCCTTTTACCTATCGGAACATCGAGCGTGCGATGTTTCAGACTCCGTTCGGAGGCTGCCAATCCGCCGCAGAGTGGACTGACGAATACGACGACCCCAAAACCGACGTACCGCGCGACTGGTTCCCCGCAGATGGGTGGTACTGGCACAATGCGACCGGCAAAACCGTGACTGGGACGGTTTTGGGCGGGTGTTTTGAGATGCTCGAATCACAACTCATGCTGTCCGGCGGCTTATTTTCGCACATGATCGAACCGGGCGACGTCCTCGCAGTCGAAACATCCGGTGAAACGCCGACACACGCGGAAGTCGAACGATTCTTCACCGTCCTAGGCGAGCGCGGCGACCTCGCTGACCTTGGGGGGATACTGGTTGGTCGCCCAGAAACACCGAAGGGAACGGTGACGAAACGAAACGCCTACCGGCTGGAGCAACGCCGAACCATCGAGCGCGTTTGTGATGAGTACGCTGAAAATTGTCCGCTCGTTTTCGACCTCGATTTCGGTCACACAGCACCGGTACTACCTCTACCGCTCGGGGCAGAGGTGACGATCGACACTGGAGCGCGAACGATCGTCTTCGAATAATTTTGCAGTTCGATGGATAAACGCTCCTGTCGCGTCCGTTCGAATTCATATCTGCTGGAACGACAGATTCCATGACCTGATTGTCATGTCATATGACGGAATAGTACAACCATGCGAACGATTACAAGCACAGATTCTTATATTCTCGGGACGATAAAGTGGACAGATGAAGATACCTGATGAGCTACGTTGTGTTTTTAGTGCCCAAATCGAAGAGGAAGACGGAGAATACACCCTTCGGATTCCGAAACGGGAAGTTTCGGAAGGGGACGTCCGACGGGGCACCACCTATCGAGTAGCGATTCTTAACCGCACATCAGCACCGAACCCACCGGAGCAAGAAACGGCAGCAACGCCCGATGATTCAGCGCCAGACAGACGGCAGGCACATCCGGAAGCGCCGGTTGCTGTCGGAGAGCAACGAACAGTCGAAATCGAGGGTATCGGGGATCAAGGCGATGGAGTTGCCCGTGTCGATCGTGGCTACGTGATCATCGTCCCCGACACGGAAAAACGCGACCGCGTTACCATCGAAATCACCGACGTAACGGCGAACGTCGCCTTCGCCGAGGTCATCGAACGAAAACCGTACTACGAATAGCCGACGATCAGGTCGTCGAAATCGGCGAAATTGCTCACCTAATTACAATTCGGTGAAATGCGAGAAATTCAGTTCCTACGCTCACATCCCCGAGAATCGTTATGTTCCTTCTAGTTAGTATATTTGAATGATGGTCCTAACCGCCGCGGATACATGAGTAATCATTTGTGAACCATTGGCAGAAGGGCGAAAGATGTCCAGGTTGGATGCGTTGTCTGTAACTACGGAACGCGACATCTGAACTCGGTATGAACAACGAGCATAGCCTCTACTCGACACGTCCCGTTATGCGTTGTAACGCCAAAACCGTTGTCTATTGCGACGGTACGATTTTCAATACATTACAATATTAGGATTGTAATGGAAACATGGCGTAAAATCCGAGCTCTCATCATGCGCCCTGTCGAAGTAAATGATCGAAATCGAGCAATTCACGGACAAAAAAGAGTGATTAATTTCGCTCCGAATCTGTTGGTTCTACCAAAAATAGCGCGAGAGGAATCCGTTTCCCATGCGGAAACGGGTTCGGCTCACTGAATATCAGGAGGCTAGCGCCACTTCGATGCTCTTTGCCGCACTGACCACAAGCCCGGTGATGTCCTCCTCCAAGCGTTTCCCGGAGAGACTCGCCGTAGAACCACATACGGTGAGCGCCCCGAGCGGGTAATCGTGTGTGTCTCGAATCGGCACCGCAACGCAGTTTTGGCCGTCCTCCGTGGTGCCTCGTTCGATGGCCAGACGGTGGTCGCGAATCGTTCGAAGTTCGGCGAGGAGCGACTCGTCCATCCAATCGGCGCTCGATACGAGCGTCTCCCGTTCTGCTGTCGGCTTATAGGCGAGAATTGCCTTGCCTGCGACATCGGCGGCGAGGGGAGCACGGGTGCCTTGCTTGCCGTCGTCGGTCGTTCCGGAGCGTATGGAGTAAATGTACACGACTTCATCTGATTCTTCGACCGCCAACGACACCGTCTCACCGGTCGTCATAGCGAGGTTGTTCATATACGACTTCGCGGTTCTGTAGAGTTCGTTCCTCTCTCGCAAGCCGTTTCCCAATTCGAAAAACCGGAATCCCAATTGATACACGTCGTCCTTTTTAACGACGTACCCGAGACGACGAAGCGTATCGAGATGTTTGTAAACGGAACTTTTCGAGAGGTGTAAGTGTGCCGCTAGTTCGGTAACACCCGCCACGCGAAGTTCCATCAACCCTTCTATCACCTGGAATGCCTTGGCCGTCGTTCGAATCGGATACTCCTCTTCTGCGTCCATGATTTCTACAACGTTCTCGAAGGGTCCACATAGCCTTTTCCAATCAGGAAACGCGCTCCATAAGGCGGCCGCTTCGAATTACACACCCTGTTCGTGATGACTCGGCGTGTTCGAAACGGTACTATCGTGCGGTACGGGCGGAGATGGTCGTCGATTTCCGTGTGGCGCTCACAAAAATCGTGGTTGAATTCGAACGTTGTTTTTATTTGGGAAACAGAAAGCGCGGCGGGTTGGACAACCCGACACCGGTAGGAAGTCGAAAACAGGGAAGAAGACGTCAGTGTCGGTCGTTAATCGGAAGCGGGGAGGTACTCGGCTCGACGCTCGAACACGCTCTCGTTGGTCTTCGCGTCGAAGAGGTGAAGGCTGGATTCGTCAAAGGAAATATTCACGACGGAACCTGCGGACGGACGAACGCCGCTTTGAGTGCGGAGAATGCACTCGTCCTCGCCGATGTGGAGATAGATGTAGTTGTCGCTGCCGACTGGTTCGACTACGTCGACGGTTGCGCGGATGCTGTTGTTGCTCCCTTCTTCGTCGAGCATGATGTACTCGGGGCGAACTCCAAGGGTGAGCGTATCGCCGTCGACGGCTTCGAGATTTTGAACGAACGTCTCGGAGAGGGGATATGTGAATTCCGCTCCGACGAGGGCGCCGTCGCGGAGTTCAACGCCGAAAAAGTTCATCGACGGACTCCCGATGAAGTCAGCAACGAATTGATTTGTCGGCTGATGGTACACCTCGTCAGGCGTGCCGACTTGCTGGAGTTTCCCGTCGGCGAGCACGACGATGCGGTCGGACATCGTCATCGCTTCCTCCTGGTCGTGCGTGACGTATATCGTCGTCGTGTTCAGTTCCTCCTGAATCCGTTGGAGTTCCGTGCGCATGTGGATTTTCAGCTTTGCGTCGAGGTTCGACAGCGGCTCGTCCATCAGGAATGCTTCCGGGTCTCGGACGATAGCGCGGCCGGTTGCGACGCGTTGTTGCTGACCGCCGGATAGGTTTCCTGGACGTTTGTCGAGGAGCTCCTCGATGCCCATCATCTCGGCGGCCTCTTCGACACGACGGTCGATTTCGTCATCGGCGAGGTCGCTCGTCAGTTTCAACCCGTACGACATGTTCTTCCGAACGCTCATGTGGGGATAGAGTGCGTAGTTCTGAAACACCATCGCAATCCCCCGTTCTTGAGGCGGGACGTCATTTACAACTCGCTCTCTGATCGAAATCTCTCCGTCGGAGACGCCTTCCAATCCGGCGAGCATCCGAAGCAGCGTCGATTTACCGGATCCCGATGGCCCGACGATGGAAACAAACTCGCCATCCTCGATATCCAAACTAACCCCGTCTACGGCTACGATAGAACCGTCGTACTCTTTCCGTACGTCAGTGAAGCTCACGGTACTCATGGGAGTGTATGTCATGTGATGACCGTTGCATATAAATATGTGTGCTATTTTCCAATAACCAGTACGAATCAACTCTTATTAAAATGGAAATAATCTATCGAAGAAGGCGTAATTTGTACGAGATAGGGCGTTTGCAGTGATATTTGTACTGAACATCTGCGATAAATCGTTCTTGTCCATGAATCGTTAGGAATATTTATGTAGTCCGCCTATATCTGTAGGTATGGAATGCTAGACGGTAACAACAGAACCTCCCGTATCGATAGGCGAAGCTTCATAGCTGCGGCCGGAGCGGCCGGTATCACCGGGTTGGCCGGTTGTAGCGGCTTTGGAGGTTTCGGAGGCGGCAACGGTGGCGGGAGTAACGGAAAACAAACCATCGAGTACTGGACGTTGTTCGGCGGTGGCGACGGAAAAGCGATGGAAAAGATGGTCAACAAGTTCAACGAAAGCCACGATGACATCACGATTAACCGCCAGCGTCTCCCGTGGGATCAGTATTACGATAAACTGTATACCGCGCTCACCGGGGGAAAAGCGCCGGATTTAGCGGTCGTCCACGCATCACAGTTAGCGGTCTACCAGGACGTGCTCCAGCCGCTGGGCGACCTCGTGAACGACGAGACGGCGGACGGATACGTCAACTCCATTTGGAAACAGGTGCAGTTAAACGGCGACCGACTGTCGCTTCCGCTCGACACGCACCCCGTCGGCATCTACTACAACAAATCCATCTTCGAGGAGGCGGGACTCGACCCCGAAAAGCCGCCGACGTCCGCGAAGGCCTTTACGAAAGCCTGTAATACCATCACCAGCGAGACGGACAAACAGGCGTTCAGTCCGACGCCGTACGGTCCCGGAGAACTCCTTCGTATCTATCTCGCGTTCCTCCGCCAGTCGGGCGGTCAGTTGCTCAACGACGACAAGACCGAGGCTGCGTTCAACAACGAGAAGGGTGTCGCCGTCGCGAAGTACTTCTCGAACATCACCGGCGATTGGGGATGGGACAAACCGGAAATGTCCGACAACCGCTGGGAGAAGGCGTTTTACGCGGGTGACCTCGCGATGGTCGCCAACGGGACATGGTTCTACGGTCCCGCGAACGACCAAGATTTCGAGTTCGGCATGTTCAAACCGTTCGTCTATCCGGACGGGAACCAACAGTACACGTGGGCCGACAGCCACACGCTCGCGATTCCGATGAATCCAAATCGCAGCGATGCGAAACAGAAGGCCGCGGCGGAGGCCGCACGCTGGCTAACGCAGGAAACCAACATCTGGGGTACCGACGCGGGTCACCTTCCGGCGAGTCAGTCTATCCTCGAATCCGACGACCTCCGCCAGTCGAACGTCTGGAACAAGACGCTCTCGACGTTCTACGAGATGGCTGACAACAACGCGCTCGCGTACGTCCCGCGGACATCGACCGTCGACACGTATCAGGAGCGGATAACGGACAACCTCGCGCAGATATACAGCCAGCAAATCTCGCCCCAGAAGGGAATCCAGCAGGCTGCTCAGGGTGTTAACAACGCGCTGAAGAACAATAACTGACCAATGTCTGTCGCAAGCCGCCTCTTCAGTCGGTTTCGGTCGGCAAAGGAGGATGCGACCGCGATGCGAAATCGAGAAGCGCTTGAAGGCGTGCTGTTTGCGCTTCCGTACCTACTGGTGTTTTCGGTCTTCCTCCTGTACCCCCTATTGAAGGGGTTGTACATGAGTTTACACGATTGGAACGCTATCTACCCCTCGCAGTCCGAGTTCGTCCTCTTCGAGAACTACGTTCGCATGATGAACGACCCACTGTTCTGGAACGCTCTCTGGAATACGGTATACTTCGTCGCACTCACCGTGCCACCGCTCGTCGTACTCGGACTAGTGCTCGCACTCGGCGTCAACCGACAGCTGAAGGGTCGCCGATTCCTTCGGATGGTGTTTTTCAGTCCCTACGTGTTGACGGTCGCCGTTGTCGCGCTCATCTGGATCGAGCTGTACGCTCCCAGTTACGGCGTGTTCAACTACTACATCGGGCAGTTAGGTATCTCTCCGCCGAACTGGCTGAACTCGGCGACGTTCGGAATGCCCGCCGTCGCGCTGGCAACCATTTGGTGGACCCTCGGGTTCAATTTCGTCATCCTCCTGTCGGCACGGCAAGGGATTCCAGAACGGCTGTACGAAGCGGCGCGACTCGACGGAGCCTACGGATGGCGTGCATTCAGAGACATCACACTGCCGCAGATGAAACCGGCGCTGCTGTTCGTAACCGTTGTTCAGTTCATCGCCTCGTTCCAAATATTCGGACAGGTGTTCATTATGACCGGCGGCGGGCCGGGCAACGCGACGGACACCATCGTGATGTACTTGTACAAGGCAGCGTTCAACCAACACGAGTTCGGCTACGCGGCCGCGGTGGGATACTTTCTCTTCGTGGCACTCATCGCCGTCTCGATGGCGAACTACAAATTGGCGGGTGATTCCGCATGAGCACGCAAGCGAACGGTCTGCGGGAGCGAATCCAGGGCGCGTCCCTTCGAACGGTCGGTTTGTACGTCGGCCTGTACGGAGCAGCGGCGTTGTTCCTCGTTCCGTACTTGTGGATGATTTCGCTGTCGCTCAAACCGCGGTCGGAGATGTTCTCGCGGGTACCCCACTGGATTCCGTCAGAGCCGACGCTCCAGTGGTATCAGTACGTCCTCTCGGAGTCGCTCATCGTCCAGTGGACGATAAACACGTTCCTCATCGCCGGGGTGACGACACTCGTGGTACTGCTCTTCGACTCGCTCATCGCGTTCTCGCTGACGCGGCTCGAATGGCCCGGCCGAAACGTCGTGCTGAGCCTCATCATCGCCAGCTTCATGGTGCCGGCATACGTGAACATCGTGCCGTTGTACACCCTCGTGTCCGACCTCGGACTCATCAGTAGCTACGCGGGCGTCATCCTCCCGCTGACCGCGGGACCGCTCGGCGTCTTCCTGCTGGTGCAGTTCTTCCGGGATTTCCCCGATGAACTGGAGGAGGCGGCGCGTCTCGACGGCTTCTCGACGTTCAAAATCTACTCGCGGCTGATGCTGCCGATGATGAAATCGCCGTTGACGGCGCTGGCGCTGTTCACCTTCGTCAGCAGTTGGAACCAGTTCCTCTGGCCGCTCATCGTCCTCCAATCCGAGGGGTCGTACACGCTCCCCATCGGATTGGTAACGCTGTCGAGCAGTCAGGTGTTCCAACCGGGACTGATGATGGCAGCGACGCTCATCGCGTCGCTGCCGCTGTTCGTCGTGTTCCTGCTGTTGCAAGATTACCTGATCAACGCGATTCAGGTACAGGGGACGAAGGGATGACGACCGACAACTCCGACGTCGAACGACTTCGAACGGCCCTCTCCGAGACGGGTCGGTTCGTCTATCGCCACATCACCGCGCTCGTTGGCGTGAGCATCGCGTGGTTCGTCGCCTCGATACCGCTCGTCACCATCGCCCCCGCGACGCTCGGCGCGTACGCGGCGATTCGGTCGCTACGCGAATCCGGGCGTATCGACCGCGCCGTTGTCCTCGAGCGGGTACGAACGAACGGTATTCACGCGACCTTGCTTAGCATGCTTCCGTTGCTTCTCGCTCTCGCCGCTGGGTTGTACGCGAACGCCTACCTCGAATCGAGGACGACCGCGAGCGCCGCACTCGCGGTCGTCTGCGCCTACGCCACCCTGTATGCGGTGCTCGTGCTCGTCCCGGCGTTCGTGTCGCTCTCCGACGGGACGCCGCTGCTCGAGGCGCTCGGATTCGGTCGCACGCAGGTTACGGGGCACCCGACGCTCGCGCTCACGACCGGACTGCTGACGTTCGTCGTGTTCGTGTCGACGGCCGCGCTCACCGTCGGATTCGCCCTCTTATTCCCCGCGCTCGCCTTCTCGCTGCACCTGTACCTCTTCGACGATGGGCGAGAAGACAACGAGAACGACCGCGAAACGACAGACCGAATCCATCACCCGAATCGCTTTCTGACTGAGATATAAACACAACGTATGAACGAGATAGAAACAATACGAACGCAGTCTACCGCAGAATCGTATCGAACCGAATGGTCGCTGAACGGCACGTGGGAATTCGCACTCGACCCGGACGATGAGGGTCTGGACGGCGACTGGTTCGCCACCGACGCCGACTGGCCGGAGCAGACGCCGGTCGACGTCCCTCACGCGTGGCAGGAGCGCGACGAGTACCTCGACTACACGGGGGTGGCGTGGTATCGCCGACGAATCGAGGTTCCGGAGACCGACGCCGACGAGCGCGTCGCACTCTCCTTCGCGGCCGTCGATTACGAGGCGACCGTCTGGGTAAACGGTGAGGAGGTCGGACGCCACTGTGACGGATACCTCCCGTTCGAGTTCGACGTCACGGATGAGTCGCAGACGGGCGAGAACACGATGGTCGTTCGAGTCGAAGATCGGGACGACATCGAGGAAATCCCCCACGGCAAACAAGGAAAGCCGTGGTACACGCGAGTGAGCGGTATCTGGGGGGACGTCGAACTGCAAACGCATCCGGCGACGCGGACGACGAACGCGCGCGTTACCCCGAACCTCGACGCGGACACGGCGGAAGTCGAACTGGCGTTCGAGATGGCGGGCGAATCACGTGACTTGACGGCCGTCGTCACCGCCACATTCGACGGTGAAGTGGTCGCGGAGGCGGCGGCAGAACTCGACGATGAGGACACGACGACGGTTGAACTCGACATCGAGAACCCGAACTACTGGACGCCGGAGTCGCCGGACCTCTACGACCTCGCGGTTTTCCTCAGCGCGGATGGTGAGAGTATCGACCGCTACGAGGATTATTTCGGCATGCGAACCTTCGAGGTGACCGAAGAGAGATTCCTCCTCAACGGCGAACCGCTGCGGCTCCGCGGCGCGCTCGACCAGGGATACTACCCCGAGACGTTGTATCGTCCTTTCGAGGACGATCTCTTCGAGCGCGAAATTCGAATCGCGAAAAAGCTCGGGTTCAACATGCTCCGAAAGCACATCAAGCCCGCCCACCCGGATTTCGTCGAAGCGGCCGACCGATTCGGCATTCTCGTCTGGGAGGAACCGGCGAATCCGTCGGTTTACACCGAGCGCTCGAAACGCGAAGTTCGCGACCAACTGAAGGGGCTTATCGAGCGCGACTACAACTCCCCGAGCGTCGTCGTGTGGAGCATCTACAACGAAGAATGGGGAATCGGCGGTCACTACGAGGAGGGCGAAGAGTCACTGTGGACTGACGAGGAAAAACAACAGTACCTCGCAGAACTGTACGAAACCGTCCGCGAATGGGACTCGACGCGCCCCCTCTGTGACAACTCCGGTTGGGCGCACGTCGCCACGGATATCAACGATTACCACCGCTACTTCGTCAGCCCCGACCGCGCCGACGCGTGGGCGGACGACCTCGACCACATCATCGCACACCCCGCGGACAACTACGGAGCCAAGGAAACTGACCCCGACGAGTCTCCAATCGTCGTCTCGGAGTTCGGTACGTGGGGTCTCTTCGACGTGGACGAGTTTCGCGACCGGTACGGCGGAGAGCCGTCGTGGTTCGACCACGACTTCTTCGACGACCCAATCAAACGCCCAGCCGGCGTGGACGAGCGGTTCGAGGAATCACAACTTTCGTCGGTGTTCGACGGCTACGAGGATCTCGCGAACGCGTGGCAGGAGCGAGAGTTCGTCTCGATAGCGGACGTTATTGGACAGATGCGCACCCGGGAGGATATCGCGGGATACGTCATCACTGAATTTTCCGACATCGAGTGGGAGTTCAACGGACTCCTCGACTACTACCGCGAGGAGAAGACGTTCTGCGACGAGTTCGCATCGGTGAACGCCCCCGTGATGCTCCGACTCGAACCGCACGCGCGAACCGCTTGGCGCGGCAACGAAATACCCGTCGATGTCGTTGTCGTCAACGACACCGCCGACTCGGTGGAAGCCGACGTCTCCTGGGAGGCGTTCGACGACGCCGGAACGGTCGAAATCGATGCCGACGGGGGAAGTATCGAGCGCGTCACTGACGCCTTCATCGTGAACACAGCCGACACGACTGGCGTCTCTTCGGACGAAGTGACCGCGACACTCGAAACCTCGTTCGGAACGGTCACGGCCGCCGAACGGCTTTGGACCGTCGAGGATACATCGAGCGCGAATGACGATGTAACGGCGCTCGTGCGCGGGGCGATAAGCCCCCACGTAGCGGCGGCGGCCAACGGCATCGCTACGCAGCACGAATTTAACGCGGACATAGACATCGCCATCGTAACGGAGATGGACGATTCCGTTCGCGCGTTCGCCGAAGACGGAGGGGCTGTTATCCTCGTCCCCGGTTCGGACGGCACGATGTCGGACGAGAGTCCCTTCGAGTTCCGCGAACTCCCCGCCACCGAGAGCTGGAATCTCGTCTCCTCGCTGTTTTACAGCGACTCGGAATTGGTGGCCGACGTCGTCACCGACCGGCGACTGGGATGGGCGTTCGACGACCTCTACCCGTACGCGGTCGCGGATGTCGCAGAATCCGACGACGCCCACGTCGGCTACGTCGAGGGATGGCTCGTCAACGAGGGAAGTCCGCTCATGACGCGCCCATTCGGCGCTGGAACCATCACGGCATGCACGTTTAGAATCACTGATGTTTACGGGAAACATCCGACGGCAACGATACTTATGAGTAACATCATCGCGAGGGTTACAAGCGAATGAGAATCGTTGAATACGAACTGTTCGAAGTACCGCCGCGGTGGCTTTTTTTGAAAGTCACCACGAGCGACGGCACCGTTGGCTGGGGCGAACCGGTCGTCGAAGGGCGCGCGAAGACGGTTCGTGCCGCCACCGAGGAACTGATGGACAACTACCTGATGGGCGAAGATCCGCTGCCCATCGAGAACCACTGGCAGACGATGTACCGCGGCGGTTTCTACCGCGGCGGGCCGATCCTCATGAGCGCAATCGCCGGCATCGACCAGGCGCTCTGGGACATCAAAGGAAAACACTACAATGCGCCGGTGTACGAACTGCTCGGCGGAAAGGCGCGGAACCGAATTCGCGTCTATCAGTGGATCGGCGGCGATCGTCCGGCCGACGTAGGCCAAGCGGCCGCGGAAAAAGTTAACGCCGGATTCACCGCGCTGAAGATGAACGCGACGTCGGAGATGCGGCTGGTCGACACGCCGGCGGCAGTCGAAGACGCCGTCGAACGACTCGCGCAGGTTCGCGATGCCGTCGGAGACGACGTCGATATCGGCGTCGATTTCCACGGCCGCGTTCCGAAGCCGATGGCTAAACGGTTGGTCGATGCACTCGAACCGTACGATCCGTTCTTCATCGAAGAGCCGGTTCTCCCCGAACACAACGATGCGCTCGGCGAGATAGCGCAGCACACGACGACTCCTATTGCAACGGGCGAACGGATGTATTCGCGGTGGGATTTCAAGGAGGTGTTCGAAGATGGTACCGTCGACATCATCCAACCCGATTTGAGCCACGCGGGCGGTATTACCGAAGTAAAGAAGATCGCGGCCATGGCCGAAGCCTACGATGTGGCGGTCGCGCCGCACTGCCCGCTCGGGCCGATCGCGCTCGCTTCGTGTGTGCAAGTCGATGCGTGTTCGCCGAATACGCTCATTCAGGAGCAGAGTCTCGACATCCACTACAACGAAACCAGCGACGTACTGGACTATCTCGCCGACCCCGACGTGTTCGACTATCACGAAGGGTATATCGATTTACCGACGAACCCAGGTCTCGGTATCAGTATAGACGAGGGGACGGTATACGAGCGGGCAGAGCACGAAGTCGACTGGCACAACCCCGTCTGGCACCGAGACGACGGCTCCGTCGCGGAGTGGTGACGATGCCCGAGACGCCAGTTTCCGGCCGATTCGACCACGAAACCGTCGTCGTCACCGGCTCCACGCGCGGCATCGGAGACGGCGTCGCGCGGCGATTCGCCGCGGAAGGCGCGAACGTCGTCGTCACGGGGCGAACTCATTCCGCCGGCGAGCGCGTCGTTGCCGAAATCCGTGACGACGGCGGCATCGCAGAGTTCGTCCGTGCGGATATGCGCGACCCCGACGACATCGCCGCTCTGTTCGAAGCGACGAACGACACGTTCGGCGGCGTGGACGTCCTCGTGAACAACGCCGGGGTACAGACGGAGACGAGCGCAGCCGACGCATCCCTCGATGACTGGGCGTTTGTCCTCGAAACCGACTTTCGCTCGTACTGGCTCTGTGCGAAGCACGCACTCCCGTACATGGATCGCGGGGCTATCGTCAACGTCTCTTCGAACCACGCGTTCCAGACGACGCCTGAAATCTTCCCGTACAACGCGGTGAAGGCGGGTATCAACGGGATGACCCGCGGGATGGCGCTCGACTTCGGGCCGCAGGTTCGTGTCAACACGGTCAACCCCGGTTGGGTCGCCATCGACCGAACCACCGACAACATGTCCCCGGAGCGTCGCCGCGAGTTGGAAGCCATTCATCCGATCGGTCGCCTCGGTACGCCTGCGGACATTGCGGGCGTCGTCGCGTTTCTCGCCAGCGACGATGCCGCGTTCGTCACCGGCGCGAGCCTCCTCGCCGACGGCGGTCGAACCGCCGTGATGCAGGACGACGCGCTTCCGGATTATCGAGCACGACGGGACGAATAATCATCGTCCGCGGTTCGCAACGGAATCGCTCACTCGACGGTCGGGACGGGAACTTCTTTCGACGGGTTTCGCTCCGAGACGTGCAGAAAGTCGTCCGACCAGACGAGCTTATCAGTCATGAGTGCGCGCCGAAGTATGCCTTCGTGGTAATAGTTCGGATCCTCGTAGGCGTGATAGAGTAGCCAGTCGTCGCCCGTATCGTCCGTGACGACGGTGTTGTGGCCGGGGGCGACAAACTGCTCTGTTCCGCCGACGACGAGCCGACCCTGCTGGTTCAGCAGGTGGTTCCCCTCTCCGTCGGTGTAGGGTCCGTTTAACGAGTCGGCACGACCGACCGTGATGCGGTAGGTCGATTCCATCCCCTCACAACAGCTTCCGCTGGAGCCAAAGAAGTAATACGCGCCGTCGCGTCGCAAGATGTGAGCGGCTTCGAACGCATCGCCCGCGATTTGGAACGGTTCCCCGGCGACGTCGAATCCAGCCTCCGTTAGTTCGACGCCGTAGATACCGTGAAAGCTTCCCCAGAAAAGATAGGGGGTGTCGCCGTCGCGGTAGAAAAACGGGTCAATGGAGTTTTCAACGCCGATTTCGTCCAACGTGAATAGCTTCCCTCTGTCTTCGAAAGGCCCCTCGGGCGAGTCGGCGGTGGCCAGACCGATACCGGGGTTGGAACCGCCCCACGTAGAGACGGAGTAGTAGAGGTAGTACGTTCCGCGGTACTTCGAGATGTCCGGTGCCCAGATGTTGCCGTACTCCTTCCACTCGGGTCGCTTCTCAAACGCCTCTCCGACGCACTCCCAGTTCACGAAGTCGGTGGATTTGACGATCGGAACGAGTTGTGTGCCGTTTCCGTCGTGCCAGTCGTCTTCCGTCGCGTAGGCGTAGTAGGTTCCGTCGTCAGTTCTGACGGCCGTCGGGTCGGCGAATATCGGCTCAAAAACCGGATTTTCGAACGTTTCGGTGGAAGATGATTTTATCGTCTAAATCGAACATGCTGCGATGCTGACGAACGAGCCGCTTCCCAAACTTCACAGGAGCTGACGTCGCTTCACGGTGGCAAATACCACGAAGTGCTGATATTTAGGTTTGTTCTTTGGTGAAAAAATAGTCACATACTAGGGTAAGCGCGACTACACCGTGGACGTCATCGAATTCCCCCTTTGACGGCGTCTTCGGGTGTTACTTGACGATTCGGAGGTGCGGTCACCGTGCGGTATGTAGCTCTCGTCGAAAAAATTCTCCATTCGGGATTGTCCCTGTGGCGTGTGGTAGATGAGCAACGACGTGAACGCTTGGAACTCGTCGAATCTGCGGTCGCGGTATTTCATATTCTCTGCACAACCGAGGTTAAATGCACCAAAAATCATATTGCGATTGAAACGTATTTTCAGATCTACTTGTTTGAGAACTCTTCGACGTAACGCTCCCGAAGACTTGACTTGTTCTACCAAATATGTTTTAGGGTACGAAGGTTAGATGTGTCCAAACTCTCATATATACTCTTGACGAAACACCCGTTGTCGCCGAGTATCGAACGCTCTGTAGCATTTGAGAGACCACGACTCATATATTCGTGAGAGTCTGTTAGAATTGCACAGTATTGTAATTTTATAACTTCACTGAGTCGAAACCGAGACTGATGTCACGCGCATTAGTAGAGTGGTATTCGTAGAGATCTTTCCAAGAGAATCCGCCAAATTCTCGGCAGGGTAACACTTGAGCTATCTATTTTCACGAGTCGCATTCACTTCCGTCGCTAAATAGCCAGCGTCGGCCATGCAACAGCCAGAAACGGCAACGTCCTCAGGCGACTCGCCGCCGCCCCACTGGTTAATATACAGTCCCGAACTGTCCCCGAGGAATGCGTGAATAGGTTCCGTACCGTTTTCCCTTTATACCTCATAGTGCTATACGGATGCCAACAATAGATTACTATAATTAGTCGGGTAGCAGCTTCTTTACAGAAATAGGAATGTAATGATATACGTCGGAAGGAAACTCACTTATAGGTCGGTTCAACACAACAGTGATTTGGAGACTACTTGGCAGGCCAGCATCAGATTAAGCTAAGCACAACTAACATCGGCGGGATTGACTAAACAAACGTTAGCTTCTCCCCCCGGCGTTACAGTGCTTACCGGTCGAAATGTAACGAATCGCACTTCCTTCCTGCAAGCAATCATGCCAACACTCGGTAGCGACCAAGCGACCCTCAAAGACGATGCGGAGGAAGGCAGCGTCGAACTTACGATTGACGATACTACGTACACACGATTGCTCACACGTACCGACGGGTCGATTATGACGAAAGGTGATCCGTATCTCAACGACGCAGAACTCGCCGACCTCTTCGCGCTTTTCCTCGACTCGTTGGAGGCGATCGATTCGAATCGGATTGTGACGCTCTTCGAGTACTTTAACGAGTATGTTGGCTACTTAGTCACCGCACTGCTAACCCGAGGACGCGGCCGCACACGATGAATCGTACGAGCGAGTGACCGAGATCTAACTATTTTTCTATCGGTATTGTTGTACTCGATTGTAGAATCCCACTACGTTGTTCGACCAGCGTGGATGAACATCTCTTCATTTATAATAACGAACACAAATTATGGTGCGTACGTGGTGAATGCATAATTCCTGTCTCCCGAACCAGGACGTTGTGGTGTTAGTAACAGTATCTGACGTGGTCGATGGCCTTCCGCGCACCACAAACAAGGATAGGTCTGCGTTGAATGTTAACCAAGAGAATCCCCGAAGCACACCGGGTAATCCCCTTGAGAGACATAGGCTCGGCTCGTTCGCGAGAGAGGAACGTCTGATCGGTTACTGACTCGCCAACTAGCCGCTAAAATGGTTCCATACGTAAGAACAAAGCTAAAATCGAAAAGTGACGTGACGTCAACCGTTATCGGACGCGTTTGAGTTCCCCGCTTGCAAACGAAAATATGTGACGTCGGGAAGAACGTCCCCCGAATACATCCGAAAAATTAGAATATAGACAATTATACGTGGAATTATCTTCGGATTCAATGGTTACGCGTCGTACCTATTCAACTGGCTCAACAAATGATGAGTAGTATGGATGACGGTTGAAATCGTCTGCGTACCGCGCGACTACGTGTGCAAATGAGGGGATCGGCTCACTCTTCGACAACGGGATTTGTGAGCGTACCGATTCCCTCGATTTCGGCTTCGCACGTTTGCCCTGGTTTGAGCAGATCCACGGGGTCACGGAAGATACCGACGCCTCCCGGCGTTCCGGTCGAGATGATATCGCCCGACCGAAGTGTCATATTCTGACTGATGTACGTTACCAACTCTGGCACGTCGAAGATGAATTGGCTGGTATTCGAAGACTGTTTCATTTCGTCATCGACACGCAACGCAACGTCGACGGCATTCGGGTTATATTCATTGCCGGCAACTAACGTTGGCCCCATCGGTGAAAACGTGTCGTAGCTCTTCCCTCGGAAGAACTGTCCGTCCGAGAACTGCGCATCGCGACCGCTAACATCGTTGAGAATAGTATACCCAGCGACGTAGTCATCGACTTCATCTTGGTTGAGGTCTTTGGCGGTGCGACCGATGACGACGGCAAGTTCGACCTCGTAATCGACTTTTTCACCGTCGGGATGGACGATCGGACTGGACGGATTTGTAACAGTTGTCGGTGCCTTCGAGAAAAGAATCGGATTTTCGGGGATTTCCTCGTCCTGCTCATGGGCGTGGTCTCGATAGTTGAGTCCGGCACAAATGATCTTGCCCGGGCGGGGCACTGGCGCAAGCAGGTTCACGTCCTCCTCGTCGCACTGGGAAAGAGCGCCGTT
This sequence comes from Haladaptatus pallidirubidus, assembly GCF_020700235.1. Classification (GTDB taxonomy): domain Archaea; phylum Halobacteriota; class Halobacteria; order Halobacteriales; family Haladaptataceae; genus Haladaptatus; species Haladaptatus pallidirubidus. The sequence continues at coordinate 367,878 of NZ_CP085305.1, forward strand.
TTGGACTTTGTCTCGCAACTGGTCGAGGTACCGTTGATTGGTAAGATCCTCGTACGAAGGTTCTCCCGCCGGTAGATCGGCCAAGGAGTGTATTCGAGTACCCTCTTTGACACCGATAGTGGGGGTTGAATCACTGTTGTATCGAACGAATTGCATCAACCGTGTATGTTATTTACGGGAACTTAAATTTTGAGATGAGGGCAATCCCTCCGCAACGCACCGTCTTCGAGCAGCGATGCGGATTTCACGTGAACGGATATGAAATATCTCAATAATTATAGATTAATTAATAAATATACATCTACCGGTTACCTTCGGCGTGGGGATATATTTATGGGGTACCTCTCCAGCATTATAATATGGATTCGAACGAGAAGCGCAGTTCGCTTGCTGTCTCGGAACAATCGATCGTCGAAGCCTGTAGCGAGACACCACTACCAAAAATGGGAATTATCGAGCAAATATGGGAGACGAATCCCATCCCACGGGACGATATCGCCGCACGAGCAGCCCTGGCATTTAGTTCGCTCCCCTTAGACGACGTTTCGACTGGTAGTGAAATCGCACTCGGCGTCGGGAGTCGCGGTATCGCAAACCTCCCCAGCATCGTCAGAGGCGTGGTCGCGGAAGCGACGGATCTCGGCTATGAACCCTTCGTGTTTCCGGCGATGGGAAGCCATGGTGGTGCTACTGCAGAGGGTCAACGCGAGATGTTAGCTGAACTCGGTGTGACGGAATCCGCGATCGACTGTGAAATCCGTTCGAGTATGGATGTAACTGAAGTCGGTCGCACTCCTGAGCGAAACGTGCCGGTCGTTGCCGACACCAATGCTGCGAAGGCCGATGCAATCGTGCCGATAAACCGGATCAAACCGCACACTGATTTCAGCGGAGCGGTCGAGAGCGGCGTGTCGAAAATGCTCGTCATCGGAATGGGAAAACAGCGTGGGGCCAAAATCGCTCACGATTGGGCCGTAGACTGGTCGTTGCGGGATATGATTCCTGAGATAACCTCCCAACTTCTCTCCAAACTGCCAGTCGTCGGCGGTGTCGCGATCCTAGAGAACCAGCACGACGACACAACTCGAATCGAGGGAATACCCCCGAAGGGGTTCCTCAACCGCGAGGAAGAGCTCCTCGAGACGGCGTACGACATCATGCCGAAAATCCCGTTCCGTGAAACCGATATCCTGATCCTGGATCAACAGGGAAAGGATATCAGCGGCCAAGGAATGGACACGAACGTTATCGGTCGCCGTCCCTTCGCGATTCAAGAACCAGAACCGGAGACGCCCGAAATAAAGCGGATATTCACGCGATCGCTCACCGAAACCACTCACGGTAATGCTATGGGGATGGGATCGGCCGACTTCGTACACGAAAACCTTCTTACGGAAATAGACATGCCAACGACGGTGATTAATGCGTTGACGGCAAGCACCACCCGAGGCGTCCGCCTCCCACCGGCCGTCGAAACCGACCGCGCTGGTCTCATCGCTGCGTTGTCGACGATCGGCATCGTCGATCCGGAGACCGTCCGTGTCCTTCGTGCAACCGACACTATGCGTCTCCATCGCCTCTACGCTTCGACGGCCTTGATCGAGGAGGCTCGAACCCGTAACGACCTCCGTGTCGTTGCGGAACCATCACCGATCGAATTCGAATCAGGGGCGTTTGCAGCCCCATCCCCGCATGAAACGTCCGCCGGTGACGATTCACGGTAGGACGAATCCGTCATCGGTCATCTTATGCTCTTTGTCGCGTTGTAGCGTAGAGACTGTTCTTCTTCGAAGCTGTCCTTGATGAGTAGAGACCGTCCACGTATCGCGACTATGGACGACGCCATTACAGTTACTCCGCGTTCTCGATGCGGCCTCCGGATTCGGAGACTGCGGCGAACGGGTTGACGTCTTGAAATGATTCAGTCGGTTTTGAATTGGTATCGACAACATCCGCTTTGGCGATCATGTATCAACGTCGATTCGGTAGTATTCTTTTCGCCGCCTCATATCGTTCATACTCGGTTCCGTAACTACCCTTCGAGGTTTCCCTTCGAGTCCCAAATACGCATCATCAGATCGGCGAACACCGACGTACGGAGCGGATATCCGTTCTCATCTGTCTCGTCGATAGCTACCGGGCGGACGTTCGTAACGAACTCCTCGTCATAGCTCATATCGCGTAACACTTCACGAACATCGAACGTAAACTCCCCATCATCGTCTGTGTCGACCCAGTCCATCGCTCGCTGTCGCTGGCCATATTCGATACTGTACGTCTCACCGCCCACGAGTTCACAGATGTCGTCCAGTGAACCGATTTCCAACCGATCACCGTCAGTCTCGATGTAGAGCGTGTCGTTCCGTACGTTCGTTTGATACCGCTGCATACGACGACTTCCTCGGTCAGTCGACTTAATCCATTGGGGTTTGAACCGGCGTTTCATCTAAACACCGATCTCTCGGGGCCAAACAGAGGAGGAAGCGATTGAAGCAAACTTTGACTTTCCTTCGAGTGCCGTTTTACGATCCGCGGGTGGGCACATAGCGATTCGCCATTATCATATTTGAAAAGGACGTTCCCGAGCCGGGAACAGATTTGGTGTTGAACGTGCAGATCACCGGGATTGATTCGTTTATCACCCACCGACTACCGGCGACGAAATAGTGGTACGAAATGCGCTCTTCGAGATACAGTGAATCCTTGATCCGATAAACCGAGTGTTTCGGTGTTCAGCGGGCGTTAGGTAGAGGAACCCCTTTTCTATTACAATACTAACTCTGTAATGGGCTTTTAATGAATTTTCGTTCGGCTTTAGGGAACAGCAACTCGCTTATCGGAGCGGAAACGAACGCTCCGAAGGGTAGAAACTTACCCGTCAAAAGCAACACAGCAAAAGATATAATAATATTGATAAAAAACTGAACTCCAGTGTTCCCCCTGAGGGAACAGTACTCGTTGTTTGGTACCGCGATCCGGATCCACAGACACCACTACGTCTTCACTCGGTATCCAGTGCTACCGAACCCCACCGCTTGAATTTACTCGGGTTGGTAGCCAATCTCTTGTTGGAGCACATTACTCTTCATCGTGTTCGACAGCACTTGACCGACGAGTGTTCGGGATAGCGGTTACTTCTTCGATCAGATTGGCCGTGTACGTAGTCGTGTGTAGTTTTACACGAATGAGTAACAACGGTGTTTTCCTCCATCATCGACGGTTTTTCGGCTGCCCTTCATTATTTCTGTCCGACTAGGAGAACAGGTTCTGTTTTCTAGCCGACATCTACCCGCACCGACCTTGTGAAAATGAAATCTGTCTTATGATAAAGTTTATCGCACAATACTATTATGAAATAGTCGGTGTTTAAGCAATGCCAGAAAACAGGAGAACGTTTCTCCGTTTGATTGGAGCCGGCAGTATCGGTGCCACAGCGATGACGCTATCGAGCGGATCGGCTGCGGCGGCAACTATCATCACTATCGAGGGCGGCGGCGCGGACATCTGGAACCAGGTAGACGCGTTCCACTTCTACTACGAGTCGCTGTCGGGCGACTTCGACGTGACGGTGCGCAACACGGAACTCGAACGCACCGATGCCTTCGCGAAGACTGGACTCATGGTCCGAGAGACGCTGGACGCCGATGCGAAGAACGTAATGCTCCGCCGGACGCCCGACGGGGAGGCCTCGCTGCAGTGGCGACCGGAGGGCGGGGCGGAGACGCTCAGCACGACGTCGGGCGGAGAGGACGAGAGCGAGATCGACGGCGGCAGCGTCCAGGCCGACTGGCTGCGACTGCGGCGGAGCGGCGATGCGGTCGAAGCATACGGATCCACAGACGGGAGCGGCTGGACGCGGATCGCGCAGCTCGATGCCTCGAGCGTCGATCTCGGCTCGGATACTTACGTTGGCATCCCGGTCACGAGCCACAACGTGGGAACGCTGTGTACCACGCAACACCGGAACCTCTCGGGGATCTCGCCCGACGCAAACCGGGACATCGGCGACGTGGAAGTGGCCGGGAGCGTCACGGTCGAGGAGGGCGTGCCGTTCGTCTCGACGGACGAGTCATCGGACGTGACGGCGTCATCCGCCACTCTCAACGGCAAGTTGACTGACCTCGGTGGGGCCGAGTCGGCCGAGTGCTACTTCGAGTACCGGGAGGTCCCGACCGAGTCGTGGACCGCGACGGAGTCGACGACGCTCACCGAGACGGGCGAGTTCTCTGTCGACATTGGCGGGCTGACGAGCAGGAGGTACTACGAAGTGCGCGCCGTTGCCGACACGAGCGACGGCGATAGCGCGACTGGATCGACGCTCACGCTCGGAACGCCGAGCAACGGCGACGGACAGAGCAGCGGGACAGGACCGTCGAGCGCGTCGGCGTTCGACCCCGCCGATGGGTTCGCTGATCCCGCTCCTTGGCTCGATAACGACACGCCCGTCATCAAGATTACCGAACCGACGCGGCGGCAGCTCGAGGCCGCGACTAGCGTCAACGGGCCGCGCGTGGTCGTCTTCGAGACCAGCGGCACCATCGACCTCGAAGCCCAGCGACTCACGGTCACGAACGGCGAGCTCTACCTCGCCGGTCAGACGGCACCGTCGCCGGGGATCACGCTCATCCGCGGTGGCCTCTGGCTGAGCGCCGACGACTGTGTGGTTCAGCACATTCGCGTCCGTCCTGGCGACGCCCGCCAGGACATTGGCTGGGAGCCCGACGGGATTCAGACGGGCGACGGCACCGCGAATAACGTGATCGACCACTGCACAGGGACGTGGTCGATCGACGAGAACATCAACGCCGGCTACGACACGAACAACACCACCATCTCCAACTGTCTGATCGCCGAACCGTTGAACGACGCGACCCACTCGAAGGGCGAGCATGGCTACAACTCGATCATCGGCGACCGCGCGAAGAACGTCGCCTACTTCGGCAACGTCCTGGCGTACGCGACCGACCGTAACCCGCGCCTGAAGCAGGGGACGGAGACGGTGGTCGTGAACAACCTGATCCACCGGTACGAGGACGGGATGTGGGCCGACCCGGACACGGCCCACAGCATCGAGGGCAACGTCTTCCAGTGGCCGAACAGCGACAAGGCGAACATCTTCGGCGAGGGCAGCGTCTACGCCGACGGCAACGTCCTCGACTGGGACGCCGACAACGCGATAATCGGAGACGAGATCACGGTGCTCGACTCGCGGCCGCTGTGGCCCGACAACCTGTCGCGCATCTCCACCGATCGCGTCTACGACCACAACCTGGCGAACGCGGGCGCGCGTCCCGCCGATCGGACGGCGAACGACGAGCGGATCGTCGAGAACGTCCGCACCGCCGGCGGGAGCATCATCAACAGCCAGGACGAGGTCGGCGGCTACCCCGACCTTCCGGTGAACATCCGGTCGCTCGACATCCCACAGGCCGGCACGCGCGCCTGGCTACGGTCGTGGGCTCGCGACGTCGAGACGTCGGACTAAGCGCGCACCGACGCGATCGACTCAAGTGCCGAGTCGCCCGACACCTGTTCTCCGCTGTTCTGACACAACGTTTATGTCCTCACTCCGAACATATCGACCGATGACAGAATCAGCTACGGCCCGAATCGACGTCCGCGAGTACGGAGCGACCGGCGACGGGACAGAACTCGATACCGACGCGTTACAGTGCGCGCTGGACGACTGTGCCGAGAGCGGCGGAACGGTCCACGTTCCTCCCGGCGAGTACCTTACCGCCCCCCTCCGGGTCGGCGATCAGACCACACTTCACCTCGCAGCCGGGGCGACGCTGCTGTTCGCGCGAGACTACAATGCGTTCCCGACCGTCGAGAGTCGGTGGGAGGGGTGGAATCAGGTCGGTTTCCATCCCTGCCTGCTCGTGCGCGACGCGGAGAACGTCGCCATCACCGGACAGGGAACCATCGACGGGCAGGGTGACTACTGGTGGGAATTCTACGACGCCCCAGAGTCCGAGTATCCCGACGGTTTGCGGGCACGACTGGATGAGTTCGACGAACGAAACGACAAACGGGATGACGTCAGCAGCTTCACCCTCCGTCCACCACTGTTTCAGATCGACAGCTCCGAGAACGTCTCCGTCTCCGGGGTTACCCTTCGGAACTCACCGTTCTGGAATACGCATCTCGTCTATTCGGAGAACATTACCGTCCACGACGTAAACGTCGAAAATCCGGCCGACGCGCCAAACGGTGACGGCATCGATATCGACTCCTCCCGATACGTGAGGATAAGCGACACGTATGTCAACGCCGGTGACGACGCTATCTGCATCAAATCCGGTAAGGATGAGGAGGGGCGGTCGGTCGGCGAGCCGGCGTCGCAAATCACCATCACCAATTGTACCATCGAGGCGGGACACGGCGGCATCGTTATCGGAAGCGAGATGTCGGGCGATGTGCGGGACGTCACCGTCTCCAACTGCACATTCACGGACACCGACCGCGGGATTCGTCTCAAAACCCAACGCGGACGTGGCGGCGTCGTCGAAGACCTCAGGTTTGACACGATCATCATGCGTCGGGTGGTCTGTCCCTTCGTCATCAACGGTTACTACTTCACCGACATCGACATCGACCCGGTTCCCGTTGACGAATCGACGCCGATGGTTCGCAACGTTCATTTCCACAATATCACGGCGCGCGATGTATCCTATGCAGGATTTTTCGCGGGTGTCCCCGAACAGCAGTTCGAAGATATTTCATTCTCGAATGTCCATATCGATGCCACTCGCCCCCTCGACGCTACTGATATCGTACCCGCAATGGCCGAGAATTATGAGGCGTCCCACACCTTTTTCTGCAAGTCGCTCGCGGACATCTCGTTTACCGATGTAAAGATACGGACACCAGAAGTCCCTGCATTCGCCTTCGAAGAGATCGACCTTGTCTCGATGGACGGTCTTGACGTACGTGGAGAGAGGTCGGTACCAGCGATGACCGCGAGTGACGTCGAACGGATTCAGATCACTGGATGCACTGCTCAACCGTCGGAACAGGCGTTTTTGGCGGTGCGTGGTGCCGCGACGCGATGGGTCTCCCTCCGCGGGAATCATGGGCCGCTGACCGACTGGGTTGCGGTGGACGAATCCGCGACGAATGCGACGATCGACTCGTCATAAGCTGATGTAATCGCGCTACTGTAGACTGTCTGTTCCCCAATGGGGAACGAAGTTCTCAATCTTAGAAATGATATAAGAATGACATCATTGGGTTACAACCGCCGGAGTACAGAATGCTCCGACGGTGAACAACAGTATTATACCACTTCCACGAAAGAGTCATTCATTGACGATGGATAAAACAATGAATCCAGAAGATGGACTCCGTGTGGGTCTCGTCGGTCTCGGTAGCCTCGGTATCCGCCTTGGACGCGAATTTCACTCCCACCCGGATGTCGAACTGGTAGCGATCGCAGACGTAAACGATGAGAGTCTTGCCGCAGCAGGCCGCGAGCTTGGCATCCCGAATGCATCCCGATACACCAGCTATCGAACGATGCTGGACGAAACGGCGCTGGATGCGGTCGGTATTGCGACGCCCAACGGCCTCCACTACGACCAGGCGACCACCGCGCTCGAAAGCGACCTGCACGTCCTCTGCGAGAAACCGCTGGCAACGACCGTCGAGGACGCGCACGACTTGGTAAATCGAGCGGAGAAGAGCGACCGGGTGACGATGCTCGGCTACCAGCGTCACCTCAATCCGGCCTTCGTCGCCGCGCGCGAACGATGGGCACTCGGCGACCTCGAACCAACGTTCATAACGGGCGAAATCACCCACGATTGGCGACACTACTACGAGGAAATGACGGATTGGCGGATGGATCCCGAACTGAGTGGCGGCGGTCACCTTCTCAACGTCGGGACGCACATCATAGACGCCATCCTTTGGACGACGGGATTGACTCCGACACACGTTACGGCAACTGTCGAGTTCCACGACGACGATCAGCTATTCGACAAGCAGTCGTCCATCATCGTCGAGTTCGACGGCGGTGCAGTCGCCAACATTGCCGATACGGGCATCGTCCCTCGGACGCGCGAACATATTCACATCTGGGACGACGATGGGGCCGTCTACTTCGAGGGACGCGAGTGGGACGAGCGGACGTCGTACACCATCGATGCCGACGGTATCGAACACGACCCCTATCCGAGCGAGGGGGAAAGTAAGGCCGGTGCATTCGTGGAGTCGATATTCGAAGGTACGAAACCGCCGTCGACCGCCCGCGACGCGTTCTGGGCGACAGTTGTAACGATGGCCGCTTACGAATCCGGTCGACGGAACGAGCGGGTCGAGTTGATCGACCTCTATCCATCCCTCGCTGAGGTTCCACGCTGACGATCGGTCTCCAGCTCCCTTTCTACACTTGTAAACATGCACGAACCAAAATAGGAGTGTAAGGAATAAATATATATACAGTGCCTCACATGGTATTTCCATGCCAGAAGCTAACAACTGGCGAAGAGGTATGGGTACGAGACGGAATTTCATCAAAACAGGCGCTGTCGCTGGCGCAACATTGCTCGCTGGTTGTTCCAACAGCGGCGATGACCCCTCACCAGGTGCTAACGATGGTGGCGGCGGCGGGACAAACGGTAACCGATTCAGGGTTTTCGACCCGCTAACCAGCGGTGCGACGCCGAGCGAGCGGCACTTCAATCCGTGGAATCCAACACAAACAGGCTGTTGGCACCCGGGTGCAGCGATATTCGATCGGCTTGCAGTGTACAGTCCGACGCAGAACGAAGCGTATCCGTTAATGGCCGAATCCTGGGAAATGTCCGGGGACAAGACCCTCGAAGTCACTCTCAGTGATAAGTGGACGTGGCACAACGGTGACCAATTCGTCGCCCAGGACTGGGTCATGCAACAACAAATCGAGTTAGCGATCCAACAGGCCTCGGACTCAGAGGAAGAACAGCTCATTAAGTCGGTTGAAGCGATAGATGATCAGCACATACGGATCCAGCTGACCGATTCGTTATCCGAAATTTTCGCTGTGCAGAACACGATCGGAATTTACAACGGCAATCTCGCTCGAGGGATCTTCACCAAGCACGATGACTCGAAGTGGAAAGGGTGGCACGATAAGCTGGTAAACGCCGAAGGGAGCGAGAAGCAGGCCGCGATCGAGGAAATCACGACGACGAAATATCCGATGATAACCGACGATCCAATCGGTCATGGCCCGTTCCAAATCTCCGAGGTCGGTGACAACATCATCGTAATGAGCAAATACGAGGACCACCCGAACGCCGATAACATCAACTTCGACGAATTCGCGCTGAAGCTCTTCTCGACCGAAAAGCCGACACAACCGTACACGTCTGGTAAGGTCGATGCTGCACATAAAGGGTTTCCAATCGAGGACGACCTCAAAAGCCGACTTCCGGAGGGGCACACCTTGTTCCGTGAAGGGAGATCCAGCAACAAACTCTTCTCGTTCAACTGTGGCCATGATGTCGACTACGATTCCCCTGTCAACAACGTCAACGTTCGTAAAGCCGTCTGTCACGTCTTCGATCGAAAGCAAACGACAACCCTCCTTCAGGGGGTAGACCGGCCGTTTGAGTGGGCCCCGTGCCGCGTTCCTGGAAAAGTGTTGAGCAACGGTAATCACGAAGCGTCCGAGTGGGTGAAAGACTTTACCAAGTATGGTGAAAACAACACCAAGCGAGCTGGAGAACTACTTCGTCGCGAAGGGTACCAGAAGAGCAACGGCAAGTGGATGACTCCTGATGGGAAACGCTTCAAGCTCAACATCATGAACGGTGCGGATCGACCTGATATCCAAGTTCTCAAACAGAATTTGAAGGACTTCGGCATCGAAACGAAACAGGAGCAAGTCGATGATGCGACCTTCGACGATCGCCGAGTTAACGGAGAGTACGACATCATGCCGGACGGTTCGTCCGCGAATGGCGTCACCGCCATGTGGTCGATCGGTCTAGTGCCGGATTGGATTCAGTCGATCACGCACTTCAAACCCGAGCGAGACGTTCCGATGCCAATCGGTGACCCCGAGGGTTCCAGCGGAACGAAGACGATCAACGTGGAACAGCACATCCGCAAGTGGCAGTCCACGGGGGACTCGAAATTCCATCACGAACTGATGTGGTGGTGGAATCAGACCCTTCCCGAAGCCGAGATGCTGTATCAACCCGATGCAGGCGCGTACAACGGATCTAGTTGGCAGTTGGACGTCGATTCCGGTATCAAAAACGGCGTCGACGACGCGCTCTACATCGCACCCAAGATGTCCAACGGGACGATACAGTACAAAGGATAGCCACGTGTAGATCGTCGACCGCTTGCAAGGGTACCATGCTCTGTTTTTCTACCCAATTCATTGCAAAACGTACCTGAATGTTTATTACTCTCGGTTCATACCTATGTAACATGGGCCTCCTGCAGTCAGCTTCGAAAACGATTGTCGGCATCGACATCCTTTTTCTACTGCTATTGGGATTTTCGTTCCTCTACCTCGAACCGGGGAGCGGATCATACGTTACGGCAACGATAACCCTCGTCCCGATTGTCCTCACGTTCGTGGGAGGTGTGCTTATACTTTACACCGGTTGGGAGCCGTTCGAGTGAGGTTGGTGCTGTCTCTCACCGGTACCTCCTCGTTCACACTCGTTTCGCCGCAACCCTTCTCGAAACGACGATTCTCTGTGATAGTAGCGGCGGGATTCGTTTCGTCTTCTTCTTTCCAACCGGCTACTCGTAGGGGGATAATTAACACATTGCCGATAATATGGGATAAATTGATTAGGTAGCTCTCGAAAGGCACTGTATAAGCGTACCATGGTAGAGATAGACTGGCGCGTACGAAGAGTAGGACAATCAATTTTCACTGCATGGGCGGTCACCACCCTCTCGTTCGTTCTCGTTCGACTGCTCCCGGGAAACCCGATGGGGGCGATGGTTCGAAAGTTAGAACAGCAGGGCGTCGACCCAGTTCGAGCCAGGCAGATCGTCGAACTTCGATTGAGCATCGATCCGTCGAAACCAATACCGGTGGCCTATGTCGATTATATGTCAAATATGCTGCAAGGAAATCTGGGCGTGTCGATTTATTACGGAGATCCTGTCGCCCAGATAATCGCCAATGCACTCCCGTGGACACTGTTCGTCTTGAGCTGGTCACTATTCATCACTTTCTTCGTCGGCGTCGTGTTCGGTGCACTGATGGCGTACTGGGAAGGTGGAAAGTTGGACGTGGGACTGACATCGTGGGCCATTCTGATGGGATCGGTTCCGTTCTACGTTTTGGCGTTCCTGCTGTTGATCGCCCTGTCGTACCGACTCGGCTGGTTCCCCACCGGGGGCAAGCAGCCAACCGGTGTGCCACCCGGATTCAACTGGCCGTACATTAAGGGGATAGTACATCACGCGACACTACCAGTCATGTCCATGCTCGTTGCGTCGGGGGTCGCCTCCCTGGGAATGCGCGGAAATTCGATTCGCATCCTCGGCTCCGACTATCTCCGCGTTGCCCGTCTACGCGGGCTCTCGGATATGACCATCTCGACTCAGTACGTTGCACGAAACGCCGTTCTCCCGATGTACACGACGTTGATGATCAGCATCGGAGAAATGTTCGGTGGTTCGATCGTGCTGGAGAAGGTGTTCCAGTACCGAGGCCTCGGGTACTACTTCTTTTCAGCATTCTCACAACGCGATTACCCACTGATGATGGGTGGCTTCGTGGTCATTACGGTGGCAGTCGTGCTCGCCTTACTGTTTGCCGATCTGACGTACTCGCTCATCGACCCACGGGCAGGAGGGCAGAACAGTGAATCGTACTAATCGCCGGTCGAGTAACGACTCATCGAGTCGGAGACGACTATCCGCGGAGGGTCACAACGAACCTGCAGCGTTTCAACTAAAAATAGGAGTATACCGATGATACGGACTACAGACGTTGATGAATCGCAAATCAACGGATTAACTGAACCGTGCAAGGAGAAGGCCAAATGACGAACCAGCCACGAAATGAATCGGCGACCGACGACCGCGAAAACATACGAACAGACGGAGGAAACGTCAATTCACCGTTCGATGTCGTCTCGCAGTACGAGGAGACGCGACGCGAACGGTACCGAAAACTCTACGACGCCTACGTTCATGCCCCAATCGCCATTATCAGGCGCGACCCCAGGGCACAGATCGGATTCACCATCCTGACGGTATACGTTCTGATGGGTACCGTTGGGACGATTCTCATCGAACCGACGGAGGTGACGGAGGGCCCGGCGTTCGTCAAGCCCTTCCAGAACTGGGAATTCCCCTTAGGAACGGACAGAATGGGGCGTGACCTGTTCTCGCAAGTGGTTCATTCCACCCAAACGATGCTCCAAATGGTCGCCTCGGGAGCCCTGTTTACCGTCAGCGTTGGAACCGTAATCGGTGGACTCGCGGGTTACAAGGGTGGAAAGGTCGACACAGTTCTTAGTTCAATCACCGACACTTGCATCAACATTCCCGCCTTCCCGCTCGTGATGGTTCTCGCCCTAATGCTTCCCATCGGCGGCAATCCGTGGGTGATCGGCATCTTGCTGTGCATCGCATCCTGGGGTGGTCTCGCGCGAGCGATTCGATCGCAGGTGCTCACGCTCCGACAAGAGTCGTTTGTCGAGGCGGCGCGGGCGATGGGGATTTCGACGCCGAAGATCGTTTTCAAAGAGATCATCCCGCATCTGATGCCATACGTGGTTATCAACCTCACCAACGCGGGACGCAGAGTGATCTTCGAGGCGGCCGCACTGTACTACCTAGGGGTCCTTCCGTTCGAGGACTTGAACTGGGGTGTCACACTGAACCTCGCCTACCAGGCCAATGCACATACTCGACCGCAAGCACTGCACTGGTTCTTAGTGCCGATGGGAGCCATCGTGTTCATTTCCATCGGGCTGATCCTCCTCGGGCAATCGCTCGACCGGGTCTTCAACCCACGCGTCCGGGCGCGACACGAAAAAATGGCCGGTGACGTCACAGCGGACGCCACCGACGACGAGGAATCGGGCAGCAAAATGATCGACGAACATCTTAGACAATGACTGTTTCGCAAACTGAGTACGGGATTAGCAAGGAGGAAACGATCGTAGAAGTACAAAACGCGTCCGTCACATTCGACGTGGAACGAGGTGACTCGTACGTCCTCGATTCAGTCGATATCGACGTCCAACGCAACGAGGTTCTGGGTGTCGTCGGCGAGAGCGGGAGCGGGAAATCGATGCTTGCCTCCGCCCTCCTCGATGCTATCGTTGACCCGGGACAGCTAACCGGGGACATCACCTACCATCCGAAACATGGCGAACCGGTTAGCGTCCTCGATCTCGACAGTTCGGACCTGGACGAATTCCGCTGGGAACAGATATCGATGGTGTTCCAGGGAGCGATGAGTTCGTTCAATCCGGTACGCTCGATTCGAACCCACTTCGTCGAGACGCTGAACGCGCACGATTACGACATCGATGAGGGAATGGAGCGCGCGAACCAACTCCTGAGGGATCTCTACCTCGATCCCGAACGCGTGCTCGACGCGTACCCGCACGAACTGAGCGGCGGAATGAAACAACGCGCGCTCATCGCGCTCTCGCTCATTCTCGAACCCGAAGTACTCGTCATGGACGAACCGACTGCGGCCCTCGACCTCCTGATGCAGCGGTCGATCATCTCGTTGCTTCAGCGGCTCAAGGAGCAATACGATCTCACGATCGTCTTCATCACGCACGACCTGCCCCTCATCGCCGATTTGGTCGATCGTATCGCAGTAATGTATGCGTTCGAAATCATCGAACTCGGACCGATGAAAGAGGTGCTTGAGTCTCCGACCCATCCGTACACCCGACTGCTACTGAAATCGACGCCGAACCTCGAATCACCGATCGAGGAGATGCGACCAGTCGAAGGGAGCGCCCCCGCTCCGGTGAACGTTCCATCCGGCTGTTCGTTCCATCCACGGTGTCCGCTCGCGGACGGACTCTGTGAGGCCGACGATCCTGGTCCGTATCAGGTCAACGATCACCATCACGTTCACTGTCATCACTGGGAAGAATCGGCCGAAACCATCCCGATGTCGGACGATTTATCGTCGTTGGACGGCTTTGGTGAGAGTTCTGTCGACGCGAGCAACGCGACCGGACATTCCGGCGGCGAACCGGTAGTTTCGATGCAGGACGTCGAAGTTCATTTCGAGAAGGAGAAAGGATTTTTCGACTTCTTTTCCGACCGGGATGTCGTCAAGGCAGTTGACGGCATTTCGCTCGATATCTACGAGAACGACGTGATCGTTCTCGTCGGCGAGTCCGGTTGTGGCAAGACGACACTCGGAAAAACGGCTGTCGGACTCCAGCGCCCGACCGGCGGAAGCATCGAATATCGTGGGCACGACATTTGGAACGTGCGGGATTCGAACGGTACTGGTGCCGTCTCGTGGGGTGACATCCGTCGCTCGCTCCAAATCGTCCACCAGGACCCCGGTAGTTCGCTGAATCCCCACCGCCGGGTGAAAGCCGCCCTAGATATGCCACTCAAGCGATGGCACGACGATCTGGACGGAAATGACCGAAAACAGCGCATCCTCGGGCTGCTCGAACACGTCGGCATGTCGCCCGCGGAGGATTACTTCGAACGATACCCGCACCAACTCTCCGGTGGTGAACAGCAACGCGTCGCCATCATCCGAGCGATGCTGATGAACCCCGATCTCATCCTCGCCGACGAACCGGTGAGTGCGCTCGACGTGTCGCTGCGCGTCGAAATGATGGATCTGATGATACAGCTCCAGAACATGTTCGACACGTCGTATCTGTTCGTCTCGCACGACCTCTCGAACGCACGGTACATCGCCGAGAAGACAGGCGGCCGCATCGGGGTTGTCTACCTCGGCGAACTCGTCGAAATCGGCCCGCCGGAGCAGATTATCAACGATCCACATCATCCCTACACGCAGGCCCTGCGGTGGGCGACGCCTGAACTAGCGCACGACGAGGAGGAGACGGTCGTCGACGAGTCGCCAATTAGGAAAATAGACATTCCAGACCCAACGAATCCACCGAGCGGCTGTCACTACCACACGCGATGTCCCGAAGCGCGCAAGGTCTGCCGGACGACGGCTCCTGACTCCTACAGTTCTGCGGACGACGAAACGCACCGAACGGCGTGTTTCCGCGTGGACGATACCCACGAATACTGGGAGAGTGACTCCATCGTCGAAGGAGACGACTAACTGCCACGAACTCGTCTTCTGTTGTCATCTTCACGTCGGTATCTCCGACGTTGACGCCCGTCAGTTGCCGTTTTCTCTGAACGCAGTATCATGCCATGCCAACCCCTTTCCGACAGCAGCGACGCCACCGTCGACGGGGAGGTTCGTCCCGGTGACGAACGACGATTCCTCGGATGCAAGAAACAGGATCGCGTCGGCGATTTCGCGCGGCGTCCCCGCGCGCTTGAGGATACCGGGGCCGTCGGTGTGCGGCGTAGTTTTCTCTGAGAAAAATCGGTGCGCCTTCTCGTCGTCGTCCGGTAGGTGGTACTCGGTGATGACCCATCCCGGTGAGACGGCATTCACTCGGATTCCATTGGCAGCGTGGTCGCACGCCATGTCTCGTGTCATCGATAGTAGCGCACCTTTCGTGGCATCATACTGTGACCAGTTCGGGCGGCCAACTGCGGCCCCGTTCGATGCGACGTTTATGATAGACCCACCCTCCCTCATCAGTGGAATCAGGTGTTTCGAGCAAAACCCGACGCCCTTTACGTTCACCGCAAGGATTCGATCCCAGCTCGCTTCGTCCGCATCCGTTACGGGTTGCGGAACGGCACGGACGGCAGCGTTGTTCACGAGGACGTCAACGCTGCCGAGCTGGCCGTCCACTGTTTTCGCCATCGCCGCCACCTGCTCCTCGTCGCCGATGTCGGCCGTCACGGCGATTGCATCTCGCCCCGTCTGCGCCCGTATATCAGCTGTCGTCGCTTCGGCAGACTCGCTGTGACGGTCGACCACGGCTACAGACGCTCCAGCTTCGGCAAGACGAATGCACGTCGCCGCTCCGATTCCGTTTCCACCGCCTGTGATGACTGCAACAGCGCCTGACAATCGTTCGCACATAACGCTCCGTTTCCCGTTGGAAACATAACTACTTCGGTCGTCGGACGAAAAGTTGCGGGTAAACGGAACGCGTCGAAAACGACATATCCTCCAACTGTGACGTACTCCCATGGTTCGTTCGCGGTTCGTAATGCTTGTGTGTTCGTCGCCCGGCGGCGGAAACAGTAGCGTTGTCAGCTATCGATTCGATTCCGCTACTGGGACGCTGACGGAATCAGCGACGTCGCCCGCAGAAAACCCATACTATCTCTCGGTTCACCCAACTGGAAAGTACGCGTACACGGTCGACCGGGTGTCGGATGGAATCGTATCCGCGTATCGAATCGATAGTTCGGATACGACCCTAACACGGGTAAACCGGCAGCCTAGTGGAGGTGCCGGCCCGTGTTACGTGAGCGTCAACCACGACGGAAGCTACGTTTTCGTTGCGAATTACGGCGGCGGAACTGTATCGGCACTACCGGTCGGCGACGACGGACGATTGGGTCGTGGAACGACGATTCGTTTCAAGGGTGAGAGTGAAAGCGGTGATACACATCCCCACTCCGCTGCGCTGGGTTCGGTCGAGAACATTGTTTACGTTCCTGACCTCGGGCGTGATCGAATCGTCACATTCCGGCTCAAACGGGACGGGACGCTGGATTCGACGGTGATTCCCGACGTGACAGTCCCGTCAGGAACCGGTCCGCGACATTTCGACTGCCATCCGAACGGACAGTTCGTGTACGTCGTAAACGAGTTGAACTCGACACTAACCGGGTTCGAGGTGGTTCAAGCGACCGGAGTGCTTCGCGAAATCGGGACGGTGAATACCGTGCTGTCACCGTTCGACGGCGAAAACAGTGCTTCCGACGTTCGTGTTCATCCGTCGGGGCAGTGGGCATACGCTTCGAATCGAGGTCACGACAGCATCGCGTTCTTTGCGGTTGACGATACCTGCGGTCAACTCGATCCACGAGGCACTGTTTGCGCGGGTGGACGAACTCCCCGCACCATTGCACTCGACCCAACCGGTCGGTTCCTTTTCGCAGCGAACAAAGATAGCGGCGGGGTGGCGGTGTTCGAAATCGATACCCGGACGGGAACCCCCTGTCTGGTGAGCGACTTTTCGGTTCCCAAACCGATGTGCGTACAGTTCGTCGAAAGTCGGTGAACTGGTTTTGCACTCCGAACGCTCAAACCGTTTCCGCTATCCGAAGAGCGGCGAAGATTTATTCTCTTGCCGACTGCAGTCAGTAACGTACCACCATGGAAACATTCGAATCCGACGGGCACGTTATCGTCCGTCTCGACCGCGGCGATCTGGCGCTCGAATCGCTCACCGACGCGTGTGAAAATCACGACGTTGACACTGGCGTTGTCGTCTCGGGTATCGGAACGTTCAGCAACTTGAACGTCCACTACGTGAATCGCACCGACCTCCCGGAGGAAAAAGCCGACCGAAACATACAGCTCACTCTCGATGGCTCGTGGGAGGTGACGAACGTCGGTGGAATTGTCGCCGACGGCGAGCCCCATCTGCATGTGACGGCGTTCAACGGCGACCGCACGGTCGGCGGACATCTCGAAACTGGATGCGAGGTGAACGTTCTCGGGGAGTTCACCATCAGAAAGCTGGACGATTTCTCGCTCCACCGGCAACCCGGAGAAAACGCGGTCTCGCAACTCCAACGTCGGTGACCGCATCCCAGCTGCGATGAATCGTGTTGTTACTATCCGGATTTTATACGACGATGTCGTCGGGTATCGCTGTGCAGAACTGTAGGGACAAAGCGTACAGCACCGTTCGGAAGTGCTCGTTCAGTGGCGTTGCCACCAGATTATCGCGTATGCGGTGACACCGAATAAGAAGAGCGCCGTGCCCCAGACTGCATATATCGCCGCCCAGACACCGGTATTGATGATGAATCCGGCGACAAATAGGATCACACCCAATAGCGCGATGGTAAGGGTGACCGAATTTCGAATCGTCGCAAACAGTTCAATCGCCGGGTTCGATCTGTCGCCAGTCTCGCTAGTTTCTTGCACTGAACTCATTGATAGCATGGTACGTAGTAGCAGTATATATCGATTGGGGTGCCTTCGATTTGGGAGCACCCCAACCGAATCGGTTCGGTACATCGATATGGTCTCCTTACGACGGCCTCGTTCTTCAGTTCACTACAGAGAGACGGACGTCACTTCCTACTCTTCATTTGTCGACACCAAAACCTTCGTATAGTGGCTGTGTGAATATCACACGAGGATGTCGACAGAACACGGTAACTACATCGACGGAGACTGGATAGAATCAGAGTCGGGCGAGACGTTTGCGGTTTCCAACCCGGCAAACAAAAACGAGATACTGGGGACGTACCAGCAATCGACGAGCGATGACGCGAAAGCCGCCATCGAAGCGGCAGTTGCGGCACAGGACGAGTGGGCTTCGACACCAGCCCCCGAGCGCGGAGCTGTTTTGAAACGAACGGCTGATGCACTCGAAGCACGCAAAGACGAACTGACCAAGACGCTCACTACGGAGGAGGGCAAAACCCTCTCTGAGGCGGGTGGCGAGGTACAGCGTGCGATCGATATTTTCACCTACTACGCGGAGAAGACTCGTGACCTCGGCGGAACGATGAAAGCGGCGAGCGCCGGGAACAAACAGCTGTACACAAAGCTCGAACCGCTCGGAACCGTCTCGCTCATCACGCCGTGGAATTATCCTATCGCCATTCCCGCGTGGAAGCTCGCACCCGCGCTCGCTACCGGCAACACGGTGGTTTTCAAACCCGCGTCCGCCGCGCCAGGGGTTTCGCTGAAGCTCGTCGAATGTCTCGAACAGGCCGGATTACCTAGTGGGGTCGTCAACTACGTAACGGGTTCCGGCAGTGATGTCGGCGCGCCGCTCTCGGAACACGGCGAAATCGATGCAGTGTCGTTCACTGGAAGCACTGCCATCGGGACGATAGTTGCCCAGACCGCGACGGAGGATTTGAAGCGCGTCCAGTGTGAGATGGGCGGGAAGAATCCGACAGTCGTTATGCCAAGTGCTGATCTCACCGACGCTGTTGACATCGTTGGCTCGGGGGCGTTCGGCGTCACCGGACAAGCGTGTACCGCCTGCTCACGTGCCATCGTCCACGAGGAGGTGTATGACGAGTTCGTCGCGGAAATCGTCGATTACGCGGAATCGCTGACAGTCGGAGACGGCACCGACGATGTCGATATGGGGCCGCACGTGACCGAGAGCGAACTTGACGAAACACTCGAATACGTCAATGTAGGTCGCGAAGATGGAGCGACCCTCGAAACCGGCGGCAACCGCCTTACCGGTGACGAGTACGACGATGGCTACTTCGTCGAACCGACTGTCTTTTCGGACGTGAACGCCGATATGCGCATCGCTCAAGAGGAAATCTTCGGTCCGGTGTTGGCGGTACTTTCGGTTTCGGATTTCGAGGAAGCGGTTGCCGTCGCGAACGGCGTCGAGTTCGGCCTCTCAGCGAGTATCGTTACGGACGACCTTTCCGAAGGCCATAGGTTCATAGAGGGTGTCGAGGCGGGCGTCGCAAAGGTGAACGAGAAGACGACCGGTCTGGAGTTGCACGTTCCATTTGGTGGTTACAAACAGTCATCGACGAACACGTACCGCGAGCAGGGCGATGCTGGTCTTGACTTTTTTACCTCAATCAAGACCGCATATCTGAACTACTGACCGCCGAGGCGGTCGAGATCCGAACATACGTCCGCGAACTATCGTGGGTCGGACGTGGTTACTCCGGCGGTGCCTCCCACTCTTCGCTATCGTCTTGCGGATCGTATCCGATTTTTGCTCGCACGTGTTCGAGATCGAACCATCGTCGCCGGTTGTCGCTGATGCCGCTGAAGATATCAAACGTGACGGATTCGTCCTGCAGGCAGCAGTCGATTTGGTGAGCGAAATCCCGTCGCGACTGCCACGTCGCCTTCATACGTGCGACCTGTTCGTCGTACTCGGGATCGCTCCGCTCCCATTTGCCATCGTCCACTCCCGCTTCGGCGTCGCCATACGGATGGTCGTACGCCTCGTCGTTCACGGTGCAGATGCGAAGCGCGTAGAATCGCTTCGGATACTCGTAATTCTCGACGTAGTACCGACCGAAATCCTCCCCGAAACTGTTGGACGCGCCGTAGTAGGAGTCAGGACGGACGGGGTCGGTGTGGTCGATAACAAGGTCGTACGTGGGTGAGTACAGCTCCGGGCGGTGCTCCACCTCGTACATTCCCATGACGTGGTTCGTCGAACCGAAAACGAACGACTCGACTTTCTCCCGGCGAGCCGCTTCGAGCGCGTTGTACATGCCGATAATGTTCGGTTCAAGGATATCGCCCCAATCACCGTCGGTGTAGGGATAGGCAGCAAGGTGGACGACAGCGTCCTGCCTCTCGAACGCATCTCTGACTTTCTCGTAGTTGGCGATGTCCCCGATTACGGTGTCGTAACCTCCGTAAGGGTGATCGTTCGGTCTGTCCGAACGGTTGTAGTACGTGAAGTCGTACTCGGGTCGGTCGTGGAGGTTGTCGATGATGGCTGTTCCACAGCGTCCGTAGGCACCTGTCACTACGACGTCCATGCTGTTAGCTATGCATCTCGGTATTAAATAGCTACGTTCAGCGCCCGTTATTCGCCACTCGACGGGTACTCAGTCTCCACTGTGAATTAATCCATTGCGGTGGTTACCAACCCGTCGAAGTTGAGGATCACCCGCTGCGTAATGTCGCCGAACAGCGCCTTTCCGGTCGGGGATCGTTTCTGTCCGCCGATAAACGCGTGGTCACACCCGCGCTTTTCCGCCAGGTCGAGTATCATACTTCCGAGTTCGTCCGATTCGACCACATCGCCGACGACTTCGTACTCCACGTCATCGACCATCTTCGACAACGTTTCCTTGGCGAACTTTTCTCCGAACTGCACGGCGGCTTCTTGGGCAGTAAATTCCCCGTAGCTCGTCCGTTCGGTCTCCTCCGCGGTCGCGAGGGCGTCGAGTTGTTCTTCGAACTGCTCCGGCGTTATCCACGAAAACAGGATCAGCTTCGCGTCCGTGTTCCGTGCGAATCGACTCGCTTCCTCGAGCAGGTTTCTATGCGTCTCGGTGTCGTCTATGACGACGAGTCCTCGTTGCATCGGTCGTAGATGAATCCGCATAGCAAATAAACCTAGCTACCGCGGAACAGTGATTTACCCTCGGTTCGTTCGATACCGCTCCACTGCGTTCCGGTCGACCGAAACTCCCAACCCCGGGCCCTGAGGAACATCGAGAACACCTCCCGACGGGTCGAGCGGCGTTTCGAGAATCTCGCTCCGAAGTGGATTCTCGCTCCTGTCGAACTCAACCATCATCGGCTCTGGGACGTTGCGCGTGTGTGGATAGGAAGACACGCTCGCGGCAAACTGCACCGCGGCGGCCATTCCGATGCCGCTGTTCCAGACATGCGGTCGAACGGCGACGTTCTCCGTCGTCGCCATATCGGCTATCAGTCGTGCCTCCGAGAAGCCGCCGCACCGTCCGAGATTCGGCTGGACGATGTCGACGACTCGATCATCGATGAGGCGCTTGAACGCGAATCGGCCGTAGTGGGCCTCGCCTGCCGCGATCGGCGTGTCAATCCGGGATTTTACCTCGCGGTACCCCGATTCGTTCTCCGGCGGCACGGGTTCCTCGATCCATGTGATATCGTACTGTGCAATGGCCTTCGCCGTCTTCACGGCCTGTCTTGGACGATAGTTGCCGTTCATATCGACCATCAGGGTCGCGTCGTCGCCGAGAATTTCCCGCGCGATTCGCACGCGTTCGACGTCGTCTTGGAACCCGCTACCGATCTTTATCTTCGCAGCGGTGAAGCCCTCCTCAACTGCATCCCGTATCGGTCGGTCGAGGGACCGGT
Organism: Haladaptatus pallidirubidus; assembly: GCF_020700235.1. Lineage (GTDB taxonomy): Archaea > Halobacteriota > Halobacteria > Halobacteriales > Haladaptataceae > Haladaptatus > Haladaptatus pallidirubidus. Next base: position 389,932 of record NZ_CP085305.1, read on the forward strand.
TCGCCTCGGTGAAATACATCGTCGACGCGTACGGCGTCAACGTGCGACACTCCTCGCCACCGAGTAACCGATGAACGGGACGGTCGACCGTCTTCCCGATGATATCCCAGAGGGCGACGTCGATGGCGCTAACACAGCTTTGGACGAACACGCTTCCGCCAAAGTGATACGGGTCGGTGTACGACCGGTCGGCGAGCGATTCCACGTCGAACGGATCCATTCCGAGAACGGTTTCGCGGAACAGTTCGTCCACGGTTGCAGCGGCGATGCGGCCGGGGGCGAACGCCTCTCCCCAACCGATCGTACCATCGTCGGTTTCGATGCGCAAAAGCGTCGTTTCACGCGTCCGTCCGAATCCGCGAGAGTCGCCCATGCCCCTTCCCTCGGGGAGTTTTGTGGCGATCGGAATCGTCTCGATTTTCGTGACTTCCATGCTCAACCCTCAGAGTCGGATGAGTTATAATTTGTGTCGGTAGGCGGGTTCGTTTTGCCCACACGGTATCGAATAGAGCCGGTGACGGTGTTCACCGAATCCACTTGAACCGCAAGGATGTCAGTTCTCGTTGTTGGCAAATATCGTCACGAACCGGTTCGGTGGGAGAAGTTCGCCACGGCAAACAGCGGAATGGCTGTTCTGTCGTCGTTCGTATGTGCCTCACTCGTCGTACTGAAATTCTGTCCACGGTCCTTCGACGAAGGGATATTCTTCGACGACATCCAGATTGACCTCCAGGCCGAGGCCGGGCCCATCGGGAACCGTCAAGACGCCGTCTGTTACGGACGGCTCCCCGTGGATGATGTCGAACGCCAGGTCGAACGGATACATTCCGGGGTCGGCGTCCGTCTGAAGGAGTGGGTCGCGTGCGAAGATAGGGTACTCTAGCAAACCGGCCTCCGGCGCGGCGGCAACGAGGTGCGCATTGGCGATGAGGCCGAGCCAGGTACCGAAGTTGTGCGGAACGAACGTCACGTCGCGCCCACGGCAAAACTCGATTGCCGACGTGCATCCAGTGTACCCTTCGTGGTGACGCACGTCGCCTTGAAGGAAGTCGACCGCCCCCGTTCGGCCGAGCTCCACGAGACCAGCCGCCGTTTCCTCGCTCTCCCCGCCCGCGAGCGGCGCACCGCTCGCGGCGAGTGCGACGTACCCCTCACGGTCGTCGGGCTCGACGGGTTCCTCTATCCAGTAGGCCCCGCGGTCGGTCGCGTGCTCGACGAGTTCGGCGATCGCGCGCTCTCCGTATGCGTCACGCAGTTTCCACCACGTGTGGACGTCGAGCATGATCTCCATCTCGCCTACCGTCTCGGTCAGCATGTCGACCGTCTTCCGGTCGCCTTCGATTCCGATGCCTGGGCGATATTTGTATCCAAAGAACCCGAGCGCTTCGATCGTTTTTGCCTGCCCGACGTATCCCTCGGGTTCCATGTACATACCGGCACTCGCGTAGAGCGGTATCTCGGTCGTCGGCTCGCTTCCGAAGTCGTCGGTGAGGAGTTCGTAGATCGGTGCGCCGAGTTCCTTCCCACGGAGGTCGTACAGGGCAATGTCGATGGCCGAAATGGCCTCGTACAAGAGTCGGTCGGGAAGGTCGGTTTCGAACAGCAGGTCGTGTGCGTCCGTGACCGAGTCGATACGCTCCCCAGTGAGGGATTCCGCCACCGTCCCGTTGACGATATCGGCGAACGTCCCGTGCGAGTCTCCATCGAAGTACTCGCGCATCGCGGAACTACTCGCACCGGCCGTCGCGAAGCCTTGGAGCCCGTCAGCCGTCTCTACGACGACGAGGACGACATCACGCTTGTAGAGCCGCCGAACTCCACCGGAGAAACGACGGTTTTGGGGCGGGTCGATTGGAGACGAAAGTGCGTAGCCGCTAATGTTCGTAAGCCGCATATCCAATTTTGGGAAGTCGAACACGATAAATCTCCTGAAACCAGCGAACGGCGAGGACGACCCTTCGCACAGCATTGTCACCCTAGCCTTGCACCGCTCGTAACTAATTTCCGTAGGCGAAGATTTTATGCCATCGTACCCAGATTCTTGGGTATGCCACTTTCCAACGATAGGGTGCGCCAGCACCTTCGTGGCGTCGCCGCTGGAATCCTTACGCCGTTCGACGAGGATCTTACGGTGGAACACGCGAAGCTAAAAGAGAACGCTAGAAGCCTGTACGATAGCGGTATTCGAACCTTTCTAGCCTCCGCCAACATCAGTGAGTATCATTCTCTCTCACGCGACGAACGAGTCGAGGTAACGAGATCGAGCGTGGATGCACTCCCCTCGGATACCTGCATCCTCGCTGGCGTAGGCGGGAGTACAGCGGACGCCCGAGAGGCAATACGCAACTACGACCGGATCGGCGTTGACGCTATGATGGTGATGCCGCCGGATCACTCGTATATTCACGAGCAAGGACTCATCCGGTACTACGAGAAACTCGACGAAATTTCCGACGCACCGCTCGTTCCCTACGTAAAGGGAATTGACCCGTCGGTTGGATACCTGCGAGATCTAACAAACGTCGATGGCGTGGTTGGTATCAAGTATGCGCTGGAGGATGCAGTCAAACTCGGACGGGGCGTTGCTGCTGGCGATGATGACATCGTTTGGGTAGACGGACTCGCCGAACCTTTCGCCCCGTCGTTTTGGAACGAAGGAATCGAGGGCTTCTCTGCGGGTGTCAGTAACTTCCGCCCCGAAGTCGGCCTCGAACTGTTCGACGCGCTCACAGCCAGTAACTGGGAGCGAGCGAGACGACTCCGCAACATCTGCGTTCCGTATCAAAATTTCCGCGAGGAAACAGGCCAGAACAACACCATCGCGGGAGCGATTAGCGTCTCCGCGGTAAAGAAGGGACTCAATCTCGCAGGATTACACGGTGGGAACGTTCGCGAACCGATCAAACCGCTGTCACCCGAGGACGAACGGAAGGCAGAGGTGTTGTACAACCAGCTCGAAGACGACATCGAACGCCTCATCGGATGATGAATCGGAGATCTTCGGCGAGAACAATCTCAAAGCTGACGTCGCCTGCGAGAGGGCCGTCCGGTCAGTGTCGACTCTTTCGCGTGAGTGATACCCGGTCGTAAACGAGTCGCAAGGTGCGTTAGCCCCTGGTGCAAGCATCGTCGAAATCCGTGACAGCGTCGTGAGAACGCGACGAGGGCGTAGAGAGCGCCCGCTAGGAGAACTTCGTGTTCAGTTCGATGACGTTTGCTGCGCGCAGAACCTGCTCGGCGAGTTCGCTGTGGAGTCGGTCGTCCGTGAACCGACTGGTTGGACCTGAAATGCTAATCGCGCCCAGGACAGTGTCCTCGTTTTGGACGGGTGCAGCTACGCACCGAAGCCCGTGGATGTTCTCTTCGTTGTCGATTCCGTAGCCGCGCTCGGTGATCCGCTCCAGTTCGTCGTACAGTTCCTCGGCGTCAGAAATCGTGTTCTTCGTTTGCCGTTCGAAACTGCAGTTCGCGATGATTTGTTCTTGTCTGTCAGTTGTAAGGTATGCGAGAATCGTCTTTCCCAACGACGTCGCGTACATCGGTTGTTGTGTCCCGACTCTGGACGCCGTTTCGACCGCTTTCGGCCCCATCGCCTTACAGAGATACGACACCCGGCCGTACTCTTCGATCCCGAACTGCGCTATTTCGTTGGTGTTCGTCGCCAATTCGTTGACTTCCTTTTCTATGACGTCGTAGTTTCCGACCTGATCTCGAACGCGTCTGGCCATGTCCAGAATTCTGAGGCTCAGACGATAGCCGTCGTCCTCGGGAACGAGGATCTCCTGATTTACGAGGGTTTGCAGGTGGCTGTGGATGGTGCTTTTCGAATGACCGAGTTCGTTCGCCAATTCGGTCACGCCGACGTTTTCGCGTCGTTGTGCAACGTCAATGATACTGAAGGCGATCTTGACCGATTGAATCGTGCGCCCAGTGTGGTTCTCGTTTCGTTTCGCCATACAACTCCCACGGTACTCCCGCATTATAAATCTGTTCCCCTGTGGGGAACTAACGGGAGCAGTTTGGATATAAATCGACTCGATTCGGCCGTTTTGGCCGACGATTGGGAGAGCGAACAAGAGGTAAACGGTGAAATCATCGCGCTTCATTCCCCAGAGATGGCATCCAATGAGCGGAACAAAACGTTCCCCCTTAACGAACGGTTTTTTACACCGACCGACCCAACCCCTCTCATCAATGCCGGAACTATCGCCGTCGTCCGTCTCGATTCCGACCTGCCTACGACCGCTATCTCGTTCGTCTCCCGAGGAAACTGCTCGACGATACTCTCGATGGATGAATGATACCCGATGACAACGCAATTTCCCATTACAAAACTATATCTGTAATTTTCACGTTCGGTATGGGAGAACGTCCCGTTCACGCAAGGATGCTCCATCGTTCCCGCCGACAGGTCGATTCAAAGAACGCTTAGAGGCTGCGGGAGGTATCCTAACCCCGGAAGCGGTGGAGCCGAGAAGAGAGGCGCGGGCAGCGCTCCGAAACAACGATGCTGGAGGATTTTTAAACCGTCACGGCGGCCTAATCATTACCGCTCCACAGCGACGAATGTCAACGACCTCCGAGTATTCATCGTTTCAGACAGCTAATCGTTCCACATCGAGGCAGTTGGTGTGCGCTCAGTCCGATGTCTCGACGTCGCGAGCCCACGACCGTAGCCAGGGCGCGTGCCGGCCTCCGGGACGTCGAGCGACCGGGTGTTTACCGAGAGGTCGGGGTAGCCGCCGACCTCGTCCTGGCTGTCGATGACGCTCCCGCCGGCGGTGCGGACGTTCTCGATCTCTCGGGAACCAACGGGTCTCTCGAGATCCGATGGCTCGATGCCAACGAGGCGGCGTGAACCGAGACTGACTCTGTCCGTGGTAGCGGCCATCGTTCCCTGTTGGCACCCAATTCTGGAAACTGGCTAGCCGTCACCCGGCAGTAAGAGCGGTGGCTCCCGCCGACTCCGCTGGTCGTACTCGATGAGGCGGTGGTCGGCGAGGGACGGGAGATGCTATCAGCGCAATCCGTGCGTGTTGGAGCGACGTGACGGCGTCCACGTGCTTCTGAACATGCTCGGCCAGCTCAGCTCGTCGAGCGTTGCAACGCCCGTGTCTTTTGTCCGGAGATAAGAGAGTACAGTGCGGCGGCAGGGGTCTGCAAGTACTTTCAACAGGGCGTCGACCGGGATGTCGTGCGTAGATTGCTTTTGGTTATCATTCTCTGACTCCTTCAGTGTGGCGTGGCGGATCACCCACCGGCCACTATTTGATTACCACGTTGTGCTGTGACGTCGATGATCACACTGGTAGAGACTCATTACGGTACCATTCTCTAAGTGCCTCTCATCAGATTCTCAAAACGCCACATATTCCACTCTCATCTGATTTCATGGCGGTTTACATAGAAAAATTGTCCGAAATAGTTATCATGATTGCCCATTTTGCTATGAGATAGCACAGCGCTCAGCCACAATGTGGCTCCCAGATTCCAGGCTGCACAATAAAACCACCATGACTACGCACAATACCTCACAAGCACCATCTGATAGCCGAGACGCCTCTGATCACCCACTAACGCATCCCTCTGCGCCGCTCACGGACCGGATTGTGACGGCAGTCGCCAATGCGGCCGATTGCTCGCGTCAAGAACTCGCCCCTCTCTATGAGGTCGTCGATCCTGACGCGTTAAACAGCCTCTTCGCGCCAACCTACTCGGGTGGCACACAAGCTGATGGGCGGGTTCATTTCGCGTATTCTGGCTACGAGGTTGTTATACACAGTACAGGCGACGTGAACGTGAGCCTGCTTGACGCGGCTGGCGAGTAATACCACGAATACGTCACTAGTCGGCCATCCACTCGCCTTCAGTCGAAGTATAGTTAGCGTGGTCAGGCTAGTTGTGGGTGGCGGTAGCCTTGAGGAGTTCGTTACGTATCTGAACTGTTTCACTGCGCCCATCGTACTCGATGAGCTCGTGCTCAGCAAGTTTCAGGACGTATAAGATGAATGATCAGAACTACCAACTGCACACAGTTTGATTCGGGGGTCCCAGGGGTAGGTTACTTCCGATTGCAATGTTAGGCGGAACCACACACCACTACTTCTTGTGTAATCCGACGATACAAAGCTCTTATCGTCCGATAACAGCCATTAAAATCTCTATAAATCCATGCCACTACATCAAACGCTCAAATGCTAGAAGTTGAGACTACAGTGGGCTTAGCAGGCCTGTGATGCGTAATTTCAGTCGAATCAGTACGTGGGGACTGCTTCAGATCGTCTCTCAAGCACCCATTCTTGTTGTGTTAGCACTTATTTCAGTGATTTGTTGAGACTACTAGACCCTCGTTTGTAGCCGAGTGGACTACCCCGACTAACCTGGAACACTCGAATTCGATGCAGACTGGACGGGAGCTATTCGTCGGTACTCGCTTTTCCGGCCATCATCTGCAGAACCTGCATCACGCCCGAATTGTCGTCGTAGCCCATATCGTTCTGGATCATTGTCTTGTAGAGTTCGTGGGCAAGTCCGGTGTGGGGCATAGGAGCACCGAAGGCCTCACCGGCGTCGGTGGCGATTTTGAGGTCTTTGTACTGGTACTTGGCGAAGAAGCCCGGTTCGAAGGCGTCCTGAATCATATTAGGGGCACGATTGTCGAGCGTCCAACACCCGGCCGCGCCGCCGGAGATTGCATCGACGACAGCCTCCAAATCGGCACCCGCTCGATCGGCGAACACCAGTGCCTCGCTCACACCCACCATCTGGGCGGCGACGACGATTTGGTTCGCGGCCTTCGTCGTCTGGCCGGCACCGCTCGGTCCGCAGTGGGTAACGGTCTCGCCCACGACTCCTAGGATGTCCGTATGCTCGTTCAACGCGTCCTCGTCGCCGCCGACCATTATCGATAATGAGCCCTCGATCGCGCCTTCCTCGCCGCCCGAGATGGGCGCGTCGAGCATAGTCACACCGATTTTCTCGAGATCCGTGGCGATGGACTGGGTGACCGTGGGCGAGATCGTAGAGTGGTCGATGAGCGTCATACCCTCGCTCAGACCGTCGACGACCGGGGTGTTCTCGTCATCGTTACCGAGTATGACCTGCTCAACATCGGGCGAATCGGGCAGACAGAGGAGGACAACGTCGCTCGCTTCGGCGACACCTGCGGGTGAACCACCGTCCTCACCGCCGTACTCGACGAGCTCTTCCGTCGGGCCGTCGGAGCGGTTGTGTCCAACGACAGAGTACCCTGCGTCGAGAAGGTTCTTCGACATCGGCAGTCCCATGATTCCGAGTCCGATAAATCCTATTGTCTCGTCTGACATATCGCGTAAACCATGTACCGCAGAACGGAATACTCTTACGTATGTAATTTGATAATAAATACGAAGACTGCGGAGCGAAGAATTCCAGGAGCGACCGATTCTACTGACCGTTCGGTTCAAAGTATCCCTCGGAAGGTGATCGTTGAAGAGGACGTTTCCCGGTTATCGACGCCACTACAAGCCCGCTAAACCACGGTACGCACGTTTATCAGTAGCCGTCCACGCGATAGTACCGTCACGACCGGGAGAACGCGCGTGATAAACGGTGCTATCGTCACGCTTCTTTCCTCAGAGATGGTATCTGGTGAGTCAGACAGGACGTTCCCCCTTAACGAACGCTTTTTAACATCGACTGACGCATTCCCCCTCACCGATTCCGGAACCGTCACTGTCGTCTGTCTCGATTCCGACCCGCCTACGACCGCTATCTCGTTCATTCCTCCCGGAAATAGCTCGACGATACTATCAATGGATGAACGATACCCGATGAAACCGCAACTCTCTATTACAAACCAAACCTGTAATCTCCACGTTCGGTATAGGAAAACACCCCAGTTCCCAACGGGCTTACTATCGTTAAATACGATATTGTTCCCGCCGATAGGTTGATTCAAAGAACTACTGGGACCTCGATGACATCTTCACTGACCGCTGAATCCAACGAAGAACACTTATAATCCACGTTCGAGAACACTCTGCGTATGAGCGTACGGGTAACCGTCTGGAACGAGAACGTACACGAGCGAGAGGACCCGGCCGTTGCGGAGCGCTACCCCGACGGCATTCACGGTACGATCGCGTCATCCCTCGAAGCCGACGGATACGTCGTCGAAACCGCAACGTTGCAGGAGCCGGAGCACGGTCTCTCCGAATCCGTGCTTGATGAGACGGATGTTCTCGTCTGGTGGTCTCACTGTGCCAACGATGAGGTAAGTGACGATGTCGCTACCCGCGTTGTTGACGCCGTTCACGGTGGGACGGGGTTTGTCCCGTTACACTCGGGTAAGAACTCGAAGCCGTTTACTCAACTGATGGGAACGACGTGCAACATCAAGTATCGCCACGGCGGTGAAACCGAGCGAGTGTGGGTCGTGGATCCCGGACATCCCATTGCTAACGGTCTCGACGAGTACTTCGAAATTCCGGCGACCGAGATGTACGGTGAGCCGTACGATATTCCAGAACCCGACCGGACGGTATTCGTCTCCTGGTTCGAGGGCGGCGAGGTGTTCCGTTCGGGCGTGTGCTATCGACGTGGACGCGGTCGAATCTTCGCGTTCCGTCCCGGTCACGAGGAGTATCCCATCTTCTACCAGGACGAAGTTCAACGGGTCATCAGCAACGCCGTCGCGTGGGCCGCTCCAAACGAAGGGGCCACTGTGAACTGGGGGAACGTCGAATCTGTCGAATCGTTGGACGAGTAAGGATAAATTCTGATTCGAGTGACCTCTTTTCACGTTAGCTTCGTTCTCGACCCAAATATTGATTACGTGCGCCCCTCCGATAGAAGCTATGACTCTGTTCAAGGCGACGAAATCGTATTCGAAGCCGCCTGCGTGGGCGACGAAACAGCGACGACTGTTTGACCTGACGCTCGACGCGGTCGATTCGTTCGTCGAGCATTACTTCACCGACGATGGTAGCCCGCTGTGGCCGCCCGACGGGCACGTCGGTATTGACGGCTCCGACGACCTCATCGAGGGTTTTTACAACTGGCCACTCGTTTACGCAATGGGCGGCGACCGACTTCTCCTTGATGCGGCGAAGAAAAAGTATCTGGCAGTCATCGACCGTCTCTCCACGGTCGAGACGCCATACGGTCACCCGATGTACGTGGATGAGTTCGACCAAGGACGCGATTGGTTCCATCTTGGCGAGGGGAACCTCTACACCTACAACATAGGCCTCGCCGATCCGGCCGACGATGCGGTGGTTGAGCGAGCGGAGCGGTTCGCCTCGATGTACTTCGGTGACTCGAAGACCGGCAACTACGACGCTGAAAAACGTATCGTCCGCAGTCCGCAAACCGGGAGCATGGGCCCGGATTACGGTGACTTCTCGAAGTACGTCACCCACGGCTACGGATCCGACTATCGTTGGTGGCGTCACGGCCTCCCGTGGCGCGACGTACCCGAGTTCAACGAACCCGCAGATCTACACGACCCCGAGAACGAGGAGTTGCTGTTCGAGGTGTTGAACGAGCGGTGTACGAAGGGCGACATCCCGCTCAACCTCAACATCACGAGTCTGATGACCAACGCGTATCTCCACACGAGCGATGACCGCTACCGTGAGTGGGTCTTCGATTACCTCGAAGGGTGGCGCGAACGGACGTCGGAAAACGGCGGAATTATTCCCGATAACGTGGGGCGTTCGGGCGAAATCGGCGAATATACGAACGGCAAGTGGTACGGCGGCTATTACGGGTGGTCGTGGGGTGGGTGGCACTATGTCGGCATCGGTCCGACCGTCGCTGCCGAGAATGCCGTCCTTCTCGACGGCGATCGCGAGCATCTGGCGTTCCCCCGGTCGCAACTCGACCTCCTGATCGAGCGCGGCATAGAGGTGAGTGCGGATGCCGTCAACGATACTCTCTATCTCCCGCACAAGTACGGTGATCCCGGTAACTACCACTACAACGCCTCGGGCGTACTCCGGGAGAACGACGGTGAAGTTCGCTACGAGGACGGTTGGTTCGAGTTCCAACCCCACAAGGACGACCCGTACGCCGTCCACCTGTGGTATATGTCGATGAGCGACGAAGACAGAAAGCGCGTCCGTGATCTCCGCAACTACCACAAGCAGGATTGGCGGCGCGTCGATCCGCGCGCGAAAACGAAGCACGCCGACGGTCACGAGTATGCTTGGCTCGCCTATCTCGACGGGGGGTTTCAAGACTATCCCGAGCGAATTATGGAGGCGAGTCAGTCACAGGTTCGGGAACGAATGCGATTCATGCGCCAAGAGGGGTACGAACCGGACGAGATCGACGAAGACTACCTTCGAAACCGCAACCCAGTCTCGGAAAAGGGGCTACTTCAACTAACGATGGGTGCGCCCCAACCGATCTACTACGGCGGTCTCGTCATGGCTCAAGTTCGCCACTTCGATTGCGAACGCGAGCAGCCAGGGCTTCCCGACGGCGTCGCGGCGCTGATCGATTCGATTACCTCGGAAGGAATCGGACTGACGCTCGTCAACACGAGCGGCCAAGATCGCGAAATGCTCGTTCAGGCCGGTGCGTACGGCGAACACGAGTTCACGACCGTCAAAACCGGGGACGAGGAGGTTCGTCTCGAATCCAACGTCATCACAGTTTTGCTCCCGAGCGGCACGCGTCTCTCCCTCTCCGCCGAGATGAATCGGTTCTCGAACGACCCCAGCTACGAAATCCCCTCCGAACTCGACCGATAACGTTGTTCTATGCGGTTTTTCGTTATCGAACGACTTGCAGCGAGCGTCCGGGCTGGAGACCCGTGATTTCCCGCACTGAACCCCGGTGACCGTCGGTCGTTGAATTCGAAACTAGACGGCCTTCCATGCGATAGTAGGCGGAACGGTAACGATGTGGTATCGTCGATATTCGATCTACAAGTTGGCACCCAACGATGACGCTCGCAAATTCGCTGGTAACGCGTCTGGTGCCAGGCCCGAGCATGCTCCAACGAATGATTCGATAGTCGGGACTTCTTTGTACTAGTACGTTAGACCGACGAGCATGATCGAGAACTACGACGCTTTTGATCGTCCGGATCAGAAATTGGCACTGGATTGTATCACCGCCGGAATCCGCGCTTCGGAGCCAGCGACCGTAGTCGACGAGTGCCTCTCGCTAGACGGGACAGAGTTGGTCATCGACGAGGTTCGGTACGACCTCGCGGAGTACGACGAAATACTCCTCGTCGGCGGTGGGAATGCGGCCGCTACCGCAGCGAAAGCATTGGAAGACGTACTGGGCGACTGGCTTGACGGTGGCGTCGTCGTCACCGACAACCCAGTAGAAACGGAACGGATCGATGTACTACCCGGCAGCCATCCCGTCCCGAGCGAACGCGGTGTCGAGAGTACACGGACGCTCCTGGAGATCACCGAGTCGGCCGGAGCAAACGATCTCGTGATCGTCGTTGTTGCTGGTGGTGGCAGCGCGCTCATGCCTGCGCCAGCCGACGGTATCGATCTCTCGGATCTTCAAACCACGACGGAGAGGCTGCTGGCGTGTGGCGCTGACATCGGTGAGATCAACGCTGTGCGCAAACACTGCTCGGATATCAAAGGCGGCCAACTTGCTGACGCTGCGGCGCCGGCGACAGTCGTTGGTTTCGTGTTCAGCGACGTCGTCGGGAACCGTCTCGACGTCATCGCCAGTGGTCCGTTGACGGCCGACGAATCGACGTTCGCGGACGCACTCGACGTCATCGACCGGTACGAAATCGACGTACCTGACGCAGTCATGGTTCGACTCCGGCGGGGCATGGATGGTGAATGTCCTGAGACTCCGTCTCCAGACGACGCACCGTTCAGATTCGTTAGCCAACACGTGCTTGCCGACGGGAACACCGCGCTTGAGAAGGCTGCCATGGTAGCCCGTGAGGCAGGATTCAAACCGCTAATACTGACTTCACGGATTCGAAGAGAGGCCCGAGAAGTCGCCAAGACGTTGGTCGGAATCGCCGAAGAAAGTGCTGACACCGGTACTCCAGTAGAGCCACCTGCAGACTACTTTCGGGAGGCGAAACGACTGTTACCCTCCGTGGCGACGGTGCTGGCGGTCCGAATCAGGAGTTCGTTCTGAGTGCGGCCCTGCAGCTTACGGAATCGAACGTTACCGTCGCCAGTGTCGATACCGACGGCATCGACGGCGCTTCCGAGGCTGCGGGTGGTATTGCATCCCCGGAAACAGTGGATCCAACTGGGGAGGCATGGGCTGCGCTGCAAGACAACGACGCGGGAGGATTTTTAAATCGTCAAGGTGGACTGCTCTTCACCGGCCCTACAGGGACGAATGTCAATGACCTCCGGGTTATTGTCATTTCAGATCGGTAATTAGATTGAGAGCGCTCTATTTTCGGCAAGAGATAGTTGACACCCGTATCGTTCAGAGTCTAGTGGATCTCTTGTGCTTCGAAACCACGGTCGGCGAGTCTGGGTCAATATTGACGAACTCTTCAGCTTGCGAGACATGTTTTCGAACCGTCCGCAACCCGTAATCGGACGTCCGACCCGTGAGACGTTTTCGTAACGATTGGGTGACGACCGCGGCTGTGTCACTAACGTGTGGACACGTCGCGCCCACGGCGACGATACCGGTTGTCACGGCGACACCAACAAGTGGAAAATTGCCATTCAGCGATCAACCAAACCAGCTAACGTCTACTGCCTCCTCCGAATGACGAATGGCTGATTGGCAAGACGTGAACACGAATATCCAGGCCAACTCGAAGAGGAGAAGTAGTGGTACTTCGTCATGCCGTTCGATACGTCGGCGACGACCGAGTCCTCTCCAGACCGCCAGTGTTCCCGGGAAAAGACTTATTTTTGTGAAACCTTCCGGACGCTGGCTGTAGCTGAGATTAGTCCGCTCTAATACGTCTGAATTCTGGGGAACGATACAGAGTTCATCTGACGGCAACTTCTCAGTCGGAAACAGCGCAGTACCGTTAGTCGAGGAGAAAAGATAATGAGACTAGATAAAGAACTCTGGCTATGAGCAATCACTTGCCGCTGACTGACACTATACTCCGGTCAAATGCACGAACAGCCATCCTCGTAGCGATCGCGGGCGGCTGTGATTCAACCCGTTCACTGGTAGACTCCGATCTCGCCAGCGAGTCCGCAGTATACAACGCGTTAACTTGTCTCCAAGAACAAGGGTTGATACGCAAATCCCGATCGAAACGATGGTCACTAACTGGTCTGGGGCAAGTCGCCGCCGATTACATCGGCAGCTGCCAACAAAGCGAGTCAGTGCTTTCGATTGATCCAGACTACTGGCAGACCCACGATGTGACTGCACTACCGCCACGTTTTCGGCTTCGTCTTTCGGAACTTGCTGGTGGCGAGGTGGTAAAGGCAACTGAGACACGACCAACAAACGCCATCTACGAAGTCGAACAACGACTGGTTGACGCGAACTCAATCAGTGCGATCACACCAGTGTACAACGATCAGTTGGCCGATGCGGCCAGCGATGCTGACATAACGCGACTCATCTTTGACGAAGCCGTTTTCGACGAGGTCATCACGGAAATGGTTTATGCACAGCCTAGTGCCAAGGAAATGATTCGAGTGACCGATGTTTCGGTTGCAATCACCGTTACCGATGACTGTCTTCTCCTTTCGCTACCGACGTTAGACGGAACCTACGACTCGCAAACGGAATTTATTGCTGACACTGATGAAGCGCGCTCTTGGGGTAAACACCTTCTCGAATTTTACTGGGAATCGGCACAGCCGCCCGAATACGACTCTTCGCGCCATAACTGACCCTATTAAGATTGGCCGTCGCGGAGGTGGTATCGAGTGCTGTCTTTCGATCAAGAACACCAATAGAACTTCCAATACGTGCAGTAGTTGAGATCAATGTTCTCAATCCTACGTTGTGGACTCTTCTCGACATGGCGGAGTCGTCAGGGCGAGCCCCGATATGGCTGTCTGGATCTTACCTAATGTTCTCGCTGATTGAACGACTTAGATGCGGCTTTCGAATTCGCCCTCGAGTGTCTCTTCGTGGTATTGCTGTCGCTTGGCATCGTAGTGTCCGAGTGTTACCTCGTCGACGGCTCCAATTCCCGTAAAAAAGGCACTCTCGATAGATGCTGTTTCTCTGAGTTGCTCTAGAGAATCGAGCACTTGGTCACCCGGATCGAGTCGAACAATGGACTTGTACTCTTCGTCTACATACTCCATGATCCTACGTGCGTTGCTACGGTCGCTTTTCACTTAATATTCCCTATGATGCCAGCCTATGATTAATTTCTAATTTCGATGGGAGCAATCTAGTAAGTGGTGCTGACATGCTCGGTATATCCATGAACCACGTCGGGTGCAATGACGCAACTTCCAGTGTTGGATAACAGTGTTAACCGGTGGCTCCGTTTGCCACAATGTTTTGTCTTTTTGAACAGACATTATTCCTCTAGTAAGGATAAAATTTACCGTACAAAAATATAAAGTGGCATTGTGATCGTTATCTTTCTTCTCTGCCACCCTGCTTGGGAACGTAACTATCTAACTAATTAACCAACAAAACTATATTATATTATAATTAAAAATATAACACAGGCGTAGGAATTAACGAAGCTTAGCCTTCCGATTTACTACCAGAATAGATCGCCGAGGGACTCTAAAAACAAGACAGTGAAACACTGCGAGCCATTGCTCACTATGCACAAGAACTCCAGGTCTATCGTGCCGCGCAGGTGGAGGCCGACCATACAGCTGCCGCCGACACACATCGTATTGAACAAGCGACGGCCGGTGAACTCGCTGCTAAAGCCCATGCGAAAGGGGTTCCGGACGACGTCACGGACTGGAGCACGATTATTAAGAAAGATGTCCCGCGAAAGCACCGATCGTGACGAAACTCATTAACGATGGTCAGTATTATACTTCCAGTGGGAGAGGGAGACCGCATTAAATCGGAATGTCTCGCTCCTGTAAGCCAAAATATAGATTCTTGAAGGCAATATTACTCTACCATGAGTGTGAAGAGAGACACCGATATTAACCAACACAGCTGAATTGATTGTATTGTAGGTTAAAATTGGGGTCAGTGGTCGCACCTCCACCAATACCGATATTTTGAGTTGAGTGGTGGTTTTCTGTGGAACATGTGGCAGCGCCAGATCTGTATCCTGCTAATGTCGGTTTAAGTTTGGTTCCCGTTATCATAACAAACTTCTCTGTATTTTAGCATTTGATTCCACTATCTATATTTTTATTATATTATATCATATATTTATTAAGATTAAAGCTGATGCGATATCACTATCATAGAGAAACGAAGACAGTTCAAAAAATGGTCTCAGGGCCGCTCGATTTCGGTTAGTAACTGTTGTACACGGTTTTCTCGATCGTGCAGAAGTCCAGTCCTGCGTCACCTTGTTCACGCCACGTTTCACTAGAAGAGCGCTTAAACCCGCCGAATGGGACGTGAAGCTCCAGACTAGTTGTCTTGTCATTGACCTTCACGACCCCGGATTCCACCTCGTTAATGAAACGATTCGCTTCCATATGATCGTTGGTAACAATACTCGCTGAAAGCCCGTATGGCACGTCGTTTGCCACCGCGACACCCTCGTCGAAGTCACTCACCTTGAGGACCGCGATGACTGGACCGAAAACCTCCCTCCTGTGCGATGCGCATGTCGGTGTCCACAGCGGTAAATACGGTCGGTTCGACGAAGTATCTAGACTCGACTTCTTCACCCTCGGGGACGCCCCCACCTGCCGCGAGCGTGGCACCCTCGTCCTCCGCAATACCGATGTAGTCGAGCGTCGAATCGAGTTCATCTGCATTGACCTGTGGTCCCATCTCGTGATCCGAACCGGGGCCGATATCGATCGACTCAGCGCGGTCGACGAGTTCAGCGACGAACTCATCGTAGACATCCTTATGAACGATAGCACGGGAGCAAGCCGTACATGACTGACCGATCGTCCCGAACCCACCGTTTGCGACGATGTCGGCTGCATCGGCGGGGTCTGCCGAATCCGTGACCACTGTTGGGTTCTTCCCACCAAGTTCTGTCTGGACACGCTTCCCGGCATCGGTCGCCTGTTCGTATACCATCTGACCAACTTCGCTACTGCCGGTGAACGAAACTGCGTCTACCGCATCGTGTCCAATGAACCCACTCCCGACGGTACTTCCTAACCCCGTAACGACGTTTATCACTCCGTCCGGAAGACCCGCCTTGTCGAGCGATCGTGCGATTTCGACAGCGACACCGGGTGCAGCCGATGCCGGCTTGAGAACGACCGTATTCCCGGCGGCCAGGGCCGGTGCTAGTTTCCATGCTGGAATGGCTATCGGGTAGTTCCACGGAGTAATGAGGGAGACGACACCAACTGGCTCCTCGACGGTGTAGAGATTTTGGTTGGGGGAGCTCGGGCCTTTGACCGTTCCGCCAGGGTCAGCGGCCTTCCCGGAGAAGTAATGGAAGATATCGATCGCACGCTGTACCTCGCCGTTTGCTTCGGCGTACGCCTTACTCTCCTCTGCGATCAGGCAATCGGTTAGCTCTTCATTACGCTCGGCAAGCAGGGTGCCGGCTTCGCGGAGAATTCGACCACGCTCTGGGCCGGGCGTCGCTGCCCAATCGTCTGCCGCGGCGGCAGCGGCTTCGACGGCAGCAGTTGCGTCCTCCGCACTCGAACTCTGGTAGCTTGCGACGATTTCATCGGGGTTCGCTGGGTTTTCAACCTCGATAAGAGCACCGGTTTCCGATTCGACCCACTCACCATTCACATAGTTCTGGTTTATTTCCGACCTCGTATATTTGGTCTCAGTTCTTCCATAGGACTTTTACGGTACGTCGAAAATATACAATAACTATCTAAAGGTATGGAAGTATATTTTACTATTTTAAATATTGTGAAACTTAATGCTGTATATAGAATTTTGACATTGGAAGTGAGCTGTGAGAATTCTTTTGGCGTCTGCACGCCCGAAGTGGAGAGCTTCGAGGGAAGGCCGAAAAGGAAGGATATCACACGATAACGGTTTGAGGGACGACGTCCGGAAGCGAGATTCTACCCGAGTCGAACCGGCTTCCTACGGTCGGCCGAGGCATAAACAGCCTCGATAATCTCGACGGCTTTGCGTGCCTCCTGCCCGTCGAGCATGAACGGCTCCTCGTTCGC
Source organism: Haladaptatus pallidirubidus (assembly GCF_020700235.1). Classification (GTDB taxonomy): domain Archaea; phylum Halobacteriota; class Halobacteria; order Halobacteriales; family Haladaptataceae; genus Haladaptatus; species Haladaptatus pallidirubidus. The sequence goes on from NZ_CP085305.1 coordinate 407,121, forward strand.
TAGCGCGTCAAGGTAGGCCGCGATATTTCGGCGGTGATATTCGTAGTCGATGGACATCGGGTCAGACGCACCCCCGCCCCTGGCCGTCTCGGTGAACTCCTCACGAACCGCTGTGTCATTCGAATGCTCCTCGCGAAACTGCCACGTTACGAGCTCATCTTCGAGGATTTCCGCGGTGCCGTCACGACCTGCCAGCTGGATGCGTTTGAGCGACCCCGGATACATAGAGGTCGTACCGAGAAGTTGGCCGAGCGTCTTGTTTCGGAACCGAAATACAGTGGCTGCGGTATCTTCGACTTCCATAAGATCGCCATTGTGCGCGAGCGTGTCCGTGTAGGCAAACACCTCGGCGACCGGGTTGACGTCCTCGTCGAGATCCATCGTTGCACCGGCGAGCCACTGGATGGCATCCACGCTGTGGATGGACTGGTTCATAATCGCGCCACCGCCGTCGAGTTCCACGGTTCCCTGCCACGACCCCTCATAGTAATCATTTGGACGCCACCACGGCACGTACGCATTCGCAACCGCAAGCCGACCGAATCGACCCGACTCTGCTGCGTCGTGCATCGTCTCGACCACGGGGTTATATCGTTGTGGGAAGACGCCTCCAAGCCGAACGCCTGCCGTCTCACAAGCTTCAATCATGTCGTCGATACGTTCGGTCGTTATCTCGAGGGGTTTCTCACAGAGGACGTGGACGCCGTGATCCGCTGCAGCAAGCGTAGGTTCGAGATGGGCACCGCTCGGTGTGCAGACAATGAGCACGTCGGGATGCATCTCTTCCAACAACGTCTCAGTGTCCGTATAATGCGTGCAGTCGAACTCATCGGCGAACGCACGGCCCTTTTCGATCGTCCGACAAGAACCTCCGACTAGTTCAGCGTTCGACAGGTCGGTTATCGATTCCACATGCATCTCCGCTACCGCTCCGATACCGGCGATAGCGATACGATAATTCTCCGTCATTCGGCTCGAAAAGTCTCGCGGTCTCGCCAAAAGGATACCGGTTATTTTCCCGGTGCCGAAACCATTAACATGTTTACGGCCATCCACACGACCGACGGACATGGCAACAAACCACACACAAAGTACAACGACCAGCGACGGCAGTACCTTCGTTCTCTCCGGATTCGCGGACGAGATCGATCCGAACTTGGAAACGCAGCTAGACGTCCTTGAAGACCTCGATATCGGCTATTTTGATCTCCGCGGCATTGACGAGACCAACGTCCTTGATTTAGACGATAATTCCCTCGAACGCATCCGGGACACGATAGACGACCGCGGCATTGCCATCTCTTCCATCGGCTCACCCATTGGTAAAATCGGTATCACAGACGATTTCGAGCCCCACAAAGCACGTTTCGAGCGCGCCATCAAGGTCGCGACGTTCTTCGACGTCGAGTACATCCGAATCTTCTCCTACTACATCCCGGAGGGCGACGACCCCTCGAAATACCGAGGGGAAGTCATGAATCGAATGCACTGGAAAGCGAAGCGTGCGAAGGAGGAAAACGTGACACTCATCCACGAGAACGAGAAGGATATCTACGGCGACACTGCCGAACGATGCCGGGACATCCTCACGACCGTGGATTCCCCAAACCTCCGTGCTGCGTTTGATCCTGCGAACTTCGTCGAAATTGGAGTCAAGGCCTATCCGTACGCTTTTGCACTCCTCGCCGAATATGTCGAGTATCTCCACGTCAAGGATGCCGGGATGGGCGAACGTGGTGAGATACGACCCGCCGGTGAAGGCGACGGCCAGTTCGACGACTTGGTTCGCGTGCTTGACGCACGGGGATTCGACGGGTTTGCCTCTCTGGAACCCCATCTTCAATATGCGGGCCCAAGCACGGGGATGAGTGGTCCTGAAGGATTTCAGACGGCGGCTAACGCGTTTCGTTCCGTCCTCACGGAAGCGGGTGTGGACTACGAATAGGAGTCACTCGTACGCATTCCGCGTTATGTTCCAAGTAATACGATCACGAAGCGGTTCAAATTGCGATTAACGCAACCCCAGATACGGGGATAGCGGCGGCAGTGACACGGATTTGAAGATTATCTTCGTTTAGAATAATTCCTCCCAACAGAACCGCGATGATGGCTGCGTACTAAGAATTGGCGACGCAATACTAGCTGGAATCCGTGCAAAAGCAAGTGCTATGAAGTGTTCACCCACGATCAAGATTGTACCCGCCAGGAAAAGTTTCGGAAGATCGCCGCGAAATTCGGAACGCCAATCACGAATCGCCAGCGGTGACAGTAGAACCGCCGTTCCCCCGAGTTTGAGTATGACCCACGTCGTCGTCGTCGGGAACGCCAACTCCTGAAGAACGACTCGCTGTGCAACGTTCAAAATCGCTAAGACAAACGCACTTAGGAGTGCCAACTGTGCGGGTCGATACGTAGTCGCTTTCAAAACCGGCGTCGTTAGTTTCCCACCCTGATAATTCGCGACATACATTGCCAAAGTTGCCAGTCCTACGCCAAATATCTGAACAAACATCAATTGCTCGTTGAGCAGAACGATTTCGAACGGAAGAACGAAAGCGGGCGTGATTTTACTGATCGGTGCGACGTATGACACTTGCCCGATCTTGATGGAATGAAATAGGATGAGTAGTCCGGCAGCCAGGAAGGTGATAGCACCGAGTACGAACAGCCAATCGGTACTGGAATACCGTGCGGGTAGTGTAACTGGCATCCCTTTCACTACCGTGACGAACACGTACCAGGCCGCCGCCGAGGCAAACGTGATCGTCATAAAAGCATCCGATGGCACCCGGTCGAACTGATATTTGTTAAGAAAGAGGAAGTATCCCCAGACGACGGCACCAATGACCGCGTATACCATTCCACTATTGAGAACTGGATCCATGGTCGATAGTGCAATTCAAAATATATTTGAATTCCAACTTAATCGATTCGGTACCGTTCGACGGCGTCCTCATCTACGGAGATTCCGAGTCCAGGATCCTGAGGCACCTCCAACACGCCACCTGTCGGGTCGATCGAGTCGATCATTAGATCGTCCCGGAGGGGGTTTTTGCTTCGGTCGAACTCGAAGAGTAGCGGTTCTGGGATGTAATCTGCATGCGGATACTTCGGTACGCTTGCGGCGAACTGGATTGCGGCCGCCAACCCAACGCTGCTGTTCCACACGTGGGGACGAATCGCCACGTTTTCGGTCGTCGCCATATCAGCAATCCGCCGTGCCTCCGAAAACCCGCCGCACCGACCCAAATTCGGTTGGACGATATCGACGGTTCGGTCGTCGATGAGTTGTTTGAATTCGAATCGATTGTAATGCGCTTCCCCTGTCGCAATCGGAATGTCTACGAGATCCCGAACCTGCCGATAGCCAGAATGATTTTCCGGTGGAACCGGCTCTTCGATCCACGCGATATCGAACTCCGAGAGGTTCTCGACGGAGCGAGCGACTTGCTTTGGTCGATAATTCCCATTAAAATCGACCATTAAAGATGCGTTATCACCGAGAATCTCCCGGGCCGTCCGAACCCGCTCAATATCGTCTTCGAAACCGCGGCCGATCTTTATTTTCGCCGCGGTAAAACCTTCTTCAATAGCCCGCTCGATCGGTTCAGCGGGATCTTGATCCCATTCGGTGACGTACATCGTCGAAGCGTACGGAGTGAGTGAGGTTGTCTTCTTCCCGCCCAAAATTTGATGCACTGGTCGGTTCACGATCTTGCCGATGAGATCCCACATCGCAACGTCGATCCCGCTGAGCGCACATTGGACGATAGCACTCCCGCCGAAGTGATACCCTTCCATGTAGGACTCTTCTGCCAGCGATTCAACTGCGAAGGGATCCATTCCGACGATTTTGTCCGCGAACAGTTCCTCTATCAAGGTCGCCGTTGTCCGTGCTGGGGCAAACGCCTCACCCCAGCCAACGGATCCATCAGCCGTCTTCAGTTTGACGAGCGTCGTCGATCGGGTAGTGTGGATTCCACGTGCACTCCCGACGCCACGACCTTCGTCAAGCGAGTGGGAGAGTGGAATCGCTTCTATTTCAATGATTTCCATACTATTTTTAAGGTTTGTTTGTTCAGAATTGATGTAACTGGCTTTACTGGTAGTGAAAAGTTTTCTACGGAGGAATTTCGTAGACAGTGCGTCCTTACGTAGAATACACTGGTTGTGGATGTTGTCGACTTTTCACCATCATAATTCATGTCGCTGTTTGACCTATGGATTGAACTCTCTTCGGCGGTACATATGTGTTTCGGGCTCGGTGATGAGTTAACTGACTGAACCGAACAAACGAAAGTGACACGGTGAACTGTGTGAACGGCATTGATCCCCCTACGAATAATCGTCAGAAGCACAAATTTATCATACACCGCTCTATCGTTTTAAACGATGAACGTTGTTTTAACCGGCGCATATGGCCGTTGTGGCACAGCAATTATTGACCATCTCCACGACCGATCCGAGTACCAGTTCACGTATTTGAACCGGTCGGATCGTCCTGACGATCATCCGTACGGAGGCTTCGACACAGTGGTCGCAAACGTTTCGGATTACGAGGCGATACGACCTGCCTTCGACGAACAGGAGGCGATCATTCATCTCGCTGCCTATCCGTACGTGGATGGAACGTGGATGGATGTTTTCGAACCGAACGTAATCGGAATGTTCAACGCTTTGGAGGCCGCCCGGGAGGCGGAAGTCGAAACATTCGTTTTCGGATCGACGAATCACGTTGTCGGGATGTATGAACGGGAGAATTCGCCCGAGATCTACCGACACGATAACGATATCGTACTGGATCATACCGTTCCCGTTCGTCCAGATTCCTTCTATGGATCCACCAAGAGTTTCGGCGAAAATCTCGGTCGGTATTACGTCGAGAATTACGAATATCCGAAACGATTCTACGCACTACGGATCTGTAGCGTCCGTAGCGAAGAGTACGACCATCCGTTCGGTGATGCCGAAAATGGCGTTGCGGAAGGGAAATTCGAACGAGAAAGTTCGGAATACGAGGAACAAGTTGCACGGATGAAGGCGATGTGGCAGTCTCGACGTGATTTTGCCCACCAAGTCGACTGCTGCCTTCAGGACGACGATGTCGAGTTCGACATTTTCTACGGTGTCAGTGACAACTATAGATGTTGGTTCGATTTGGAGCATGCACGGTCGAGAATCGGCTATCGACCACAGGACGACGGTGAGGAGTGGAACGCACCGCCGGAATGAGTGAGCACAAACCGTGCGAAATTCGCTCTAGAGGAGTATTCGGCGCCGCAAAAAGTACCTAATTGATATGGAGATATCCGATCTCGATTCCGGAACGGAGCGTATCGAAGTTATTGGGTGTTCATAGCAGTGACGAACCGGATCATTCCCTCGAAATGAACGTCGCCCGTCGTACCGTGGCTAGTCGGAGCGTAAGGTTATCCGATCAATCGCTCGATATCGTCGTCGAGTTGTTGGTACAGATCCTCAGCCCGACGTTCCTCTTCCACCGAGAGCGGAACAATCGGTTCTCGTACCAGTCCACCATTGAGCCCGGCGAGGTCGAGGCCCTTTTTCACCGCAGGAACGCTGATCGCACCAGGGAGAGCGTTGTTCTGGCCGGTTTCCCCACGGAAGTTCTGATAGGGAAGACAGATGTTCCGGAGCTGTCGGGCGTACTCCCAATCACCGGACGAGAGGGCATCGAAGAGCTCAAGGCCTACTTCGGGTCGGAAATTACTGACACCCGCAGAGAATCCCTCGATACCCTCGTTCCAGTACGAGACCGAAAACGGTTCCGCGAGTCCGTCGACCCAGACGGTATCGTCGTCCTCAGCATCGACGACCGCTCCAAGCTTCACCGGATCTTCGAGGGCGTATTTGATGCCGATGATACCGTCCATCCTGCTTATATCCTGGAGAAACTCCACCGACGGGTTGAATCCGCGAACGTACGGAACGAGCGGTGTTTCCGTAGCCGAGGAGAGCTTTCGATAGTACCGAAGTAATCCCTGTTCGTGAACGTACGTATGATCCGGCGGCATGATCATCATGGCGTCGACACCGACGTCGTCGTATTCCCTGATGAGTTGCCGTGCTTCCACCGTGTTTCCCCCAACCCCGGCAAGGATGCATGCGTCAGAAGGTAGTGCGTCGACGTTCGTTTCGGCTATTTGTACCCTCTCATCATGCGTCAGTGAGTGATATTCGCTGATATTCGCCGTCGAGAGAAACGTTTGGATCCCTTCGCCGTAAATCGTTCGTGCATTTTCTGCTATCTTTTCGTATTCGACCTCCAATTCATCGTCAAAGGGTGTCAATAATCCAACTGCAACGCCTCGAAGCCGCTTCCGCACCTTATCGTCTGACAAAGACATAGTTGAGAATCCATCCCGTACGATATAAGTCCTATTATCAACTGAGTGCCATAAATCTGTATCGATATATGAAGTATTGGCGTTTGTATTCGAGGTGCCGATCTCGGATATTCGTTTTGGGCGCAAAATCGTGCAGTAGCCTCGTTAGTGGTCTAGGGGCGAGGTAGCTGCCACGGAATAAAGACCGTATTGAGCTAGTAATTTGAATAACTGACACCAATGGAAAAAACATGAACATCGCTAATGTCCGCGGATATGCACTGTCATCACCGATCGATCCACCGCAGTTGCGTCGTTTTCATGTAGGCACGCGTGAACTCCTGAAGAGAGACGTCGTTCTCGTCGTCGTCGAGACTGCAGACGGAACGCTCGGATTTGCACCTGCAGGCGCAAGCAGTTCAGCGATGCGAGAGCACTTCGATGGAGCATCACAAAGCACCTTTGCTGACGTGATCAACGGACCCGTTGCAGACAAATTCGAAGGGGAGACGATCGACGATGTCGAAAGAGCCCATTCCCTGATCGCAGAAATGGACTTTCCGGTCCGTCTCCGTCAGGTTCAATCCTTGATCGACGTGTCGCTGTACGACCTGCTCGGAAAGGAAGTCGGAGCACCGATCTACGAACTACTTTATGAGCGTCACGATACGATACCCACCGAGAAACTCCCACTGTACGCGAGTGCAGGGATGTATATGAACCCAGAAGGGTACGTGCGGCAGGCCAAGATTCTCGACGACGAGGGATTTTTTGGATACAAGTATCGTCCCGGAGTCGGACCGAAGAATGATCGCCGAATCGTCGAGCGTTTAGACGAACCCGTCGATTTGGAGATCGTGGCCGATACGCATACATGGTAGAAAATGGGTGATCAATCGTATGGGAAAGAAACCGTTACCTTGCTCGTCGAACACGCCGCGGAACACGACGTGTATTGGGTCGAAGAACCGGTAGACCCGGACGATTATGCCGGGTATCGCGCTCTATCCGGGAATGGGGTCTCGCTCGCCGGAGGTGAAAGCGAAGAGTCCGCAGAGGGGTTACTCGAACTCGGAAAGACTGATGCGGTCGACTACCTTCAAGGTGACGTGCGTCATCACGGGGGATTTTCGGGGAGCTGGCTGCCGTGGAGTTCTGCAACGAACGAAACGTCACGTTCGTCCCACACAACTTCGGGACGTGACTCGGGTTGATCGCGAATGCCCATCTCGTTGCGGCAGCACCACAGTCGGAGTTGCTGGAGTACCCCGTCTTCGAGAACGATCCGACGATCGATTCATCTGAGGATCCGGGGATATATCCGTTCGAATTGGCGTTCGGCCTCATCGACGGAACGCATAGTATCGACTCCGGCGTTTTGACGGTTCCGGACGGACCGGACTGGGCATGGAAGTAAACATGGATGTCGCCGAGGACTATCCGTTCACAGAGGATGCATGGACCGAGTTTGAGTACGACGAGTAAGCCCCGAGATTTGTAGCCACTTTGCTTCCAAGACTTGTTCTCATTCGGGTCGATACGCCGTCTTCCACTATATCCCAATCAGCTACTGGGAAAGTGAACATCGAGTTGAATAATCAGCATAACACCTAAGACCCATGTAAAAGATACTACTGACCATGGTGAATGATCAGCAGTTGATCGACCAGACTAGCCAACAGCAATCGCTTCCGGAACTGCCTGACGGTCGTGTCAAAATTACTTACATCGGAGGTGGTAGTCGGCAGTGGGCACCGAACCTGTTCCGTGACCTCGCCCTCTGTACCGAGATCGAGGGCGAGGTAGCCCTATACGATATCAACTACGAAAGTGCCAAACTCAACGCGGAATTCGGAGACTGGGTATTGGATAAGAATGAAGCCGTCGGTGACTGGGAGTTCACCGCGGTTGAGGATCGTGCGACGGCACTCGAGGGTGCCGATTTCGTCATCCTCTCGACCCAATTTGATCCCGCCGATACTTTTGTTCATGACCTCGACATTCCGAAGAGATACGGGATATACGGCGCCGTCGCTGCGACTATCGGTCCTGGAGGGATACTGCGTGCGATGCGAACCATTCCCGTGTATCGTGAACTGGGTGCCGCGATCGGTGAACACTGTCCCGATGCGTGGGTGCTGAACTACACGAACCCAATGACGTGGGCAACACGGGCACTATACGAAGCGTTTCCTGAGATCAATGCACTCGGATTGTGTCACGAAGTGTTCCATGCACAGGATATGCTGGCCGACTTGGTCGGAAGATATTTCGATGAGGGACGGCCGAATCGCGATGAGATCGACATGAACGTCAAAGGGATCAACCATTTCACGTGGGTCGACGAAGCCTATTGGCGTGGAATCGATCTCTTCGAAGTCATCGATCACCATCTGGAACAGAAAGGAGCACTACGGGAGTTCAGCGTAGCGGAGATGGCGGACGAAGACCCATTCGTCGACAATAACCAAGTGACGTTTGAGCTCTACCGTCGGTTTGGGGTTCTTCCGGCGGCGGGGGACCGACACCTGGTAGAGTATGCCCCCTGGTTCATTCAAGGAACGATGCCCGACGATCTCAACCGGTGGGGTGTCAAACGCACGACGAGCGAATATCGCAGTCAGCACTGGGAAGACGACGCGACAGATCACCAGACCCACGATGTCAAGTCCTGGATGGATGGGGAAGAGGAGTTTTCGCTCACGGAATCCGGGGAAATTGCTGTCGACCTAATGAAAACACTCTCCTCGGGGGGGATGATGAAGACACATGTAAACCTCCCCAACCGTGGGCAGGTCTCGGACCTCCCTGAAGGGGTGGTGGTCGAAACGAACGCACTGATCAAGCCGAACAACGCGAAACCGATCACGGCTGGACCGCTTCCGCGGCCGGTCCGTACACAGCTTAGATCCCACGTCGACACCCATGAAACACTCATCAAGGCGGCCGTTGATGGAGGAAACGTGGATCTCGCGTTTCAAGCGTTCCTCAACGATCCGCAAGTCCGGACGCTCCAAACGGAAGCTGCACGGGAACTATTCGCTGAACTCGTCGATGCGGAAGCGGACTATCTTGGAGATTGGGACCTTGAGGCGTCGGTAGTCCTTTCGGAATCGAACGCGTTTCACTCCTGATCGTCGACGACCGTTTTGAGGTATCGCCAGCTCTTTGACGCTCACCACCCGCGGCTTCCCGTATCCGTATTCGTAGTCAGTAACTCGAACTATCGAGCAATCTCCTGTTCGATAATCCCGAACGGTTCCGGATATTCACCTCATGAACGGCCAGTGCAAAGTACTGTTACAAGAGTAGTATTGTAACGCAATGCCGACGAAACGGGATCATCAAGGGGGTGTTCGATAATATCGAACACTCATGCCGCCTGCCGATGATTTCTATACGTCCGAGTCAAACGAAAATGGGTGCGTTGGTGAGGGCCGGTTCGTGAACCGAGAGGGTTTCCCCGGCAGTGAGATCAACTACCCGCCGAGACAACAATTGTTGTAGGAGAATAATTATATAAACCATCTACGTGTACTGTAGTGCAGAGAGATGCAAATTGCTGATATACAAGCGTATAATCTGTCGTCCCCACTCGATCCCCCTCGAGAATACCAACTCTACAATGGTCGAAGGCGGATACTCAAACGCGATTTGGTCCTCGTAACCGTCGAGACGGTCAGCGGGGAAATAGGATACGCACCGGTAGACGCCAGTAGTTCTGTGATGAGGGAATTCTCCAACGATGGGTCCCTGGATAAGTTCGTAGACGTGATCGAACGTGCGATCGCCCCCAGTCTTAAACGGGAAGTGATCACATCGATAAAAACGGTGGGTAAGATCATTCGGCAGACGAGACTGTCACAGCAGTTCAAATCTCGGTCCATTGCAGCGCTCGACATCGCGCTCCACGACATAAAGGGTAAGCAAAACGGAGTGCCAGTGTACGAGCTGCTCTCGGAAAAGGACGAGATCACCTCGGAAGTTCCCCTCTATGCGTCGGGAGGCATGTACCTCCCCCCGGTCGAGATGGCCGCAGAAGCGAAAAGCATCATGGAGGCAGGATTTAAAGGCTACAAATATCACGCCGGTCGAGGTCCGGTCGAGGACAGAGAGATGATTCGGCGGGTTCACGCCGCCGTCGGGGATCAAATCGACATCATGGTCGATGGGCATACCTGGTGGGGTCTCGAGCAACGGTCATATGATTCGAACACGATCGTCGAACTCGTATCGGATCACGAAGAATACGGCGTTCGATGGGTCGAGGAACCGATCGAACCGAGCGACCACGAACGATATGCCTCCATCGCGAGCCAAACCGGCGTTCCGTTGGCTGGTGGTGAAAGCAAAGCGATGCCCGAGGATCTGATTGAATTCGCGAGCGTCGGAGGTGTCGACTACCTACAAGGCGATGTTCGACAACATTGCGGGTTTTCCGGATGCCTAAGAGTCATCGAATACTGTCGGGGGGCGCCGGTCACATTCGTCCCACACCACTTCGGAACGGAACTTGGACTGATCGCAAATGCCCATCTTGCGGCGGCTACACCCGGGACACCGTTCCTCGAATATCCCATCTACGAGGACGATAGTACGTCGGGAATGTATCCTAATCCGCTTGCAACAGACATCTTGTCCAGCTCACTCGAAATCAAAAACGGGATGCTCGTACTCTCAGACAAGCCCGGACTCGGAATTGAGGTGAATCACGACGTTATCGAGAAGTATCCGTACGTCGACGGCCCGTGGACAGAATTCGTCAGTTGAGTAGCCGACATCGTTCCGAAGGGAAAGCGCATGAAAATGCATCCGTCAATCGAATCGGAATCGACCGAAATACTCCGGTGAATGGTACGCCGGTTCCTCTGTCGGCATGGGATTCCACGTCGCTTTTTGTTCATCGGAGGAAACACCACTCCGATACATGTTTCCTCGCCAGACAGTACCGGGGGTTGGGCCGACGTCGACGCCCGTCAACGATCGGAGCACGGAGAACGGAATGGCGGCGGCTAACCACCACCCTGTGTCGTCGTCCCGTGGTTCGCGAGTCGATCCTTCGACGGACGTTTCGACACGTATTTGTTCTGCTACACGCATCGAGACGAGGTCACGACCGATATCGCGTTCCTGCCAGTCCTCCTCCTGCCAGGCCAGTTTGAAGTAGCCACAACAATTCGCCTCGAAGTTGAAATACCGTGAATCCTCGTTCGGATTCGGATCGGCGAACAGCTCAACCGAACTGTCAAGGTAGGTCGGCCCGTTCAGTTCGGTTACCTGTGAAGAGATGCGATGATCTTCGACGTGGAAGTGTAAATACAGTGTCTCGTCGTCGTACAAGATTCGTGCGGTCAGAGACGGTTTTGGGCCGTCCCGATGCCAATTGAACTGATCGACTTCGATTCGGTTGGCTCTGGCCCAGGACGTTCCCTCGACCTCGCCAACAAGTTGGACGCCGTCGTCTACCGAACTGATAATATATTCTCTCATATTATTTCCTTGCTATCACGTTTATTTCGTGAGTGACGGAACGGGTTGATTCTCGTCGGCCGCCGTTCGCCAAGTGCGATTTGGTTCCCATCCGAGGACAGTTTTCGCTTTTTCGGAGCTCAATGCGGAATCCTCGCCGCTTATCGAGACTTCGTCCGGGAGGCCATCGAATAACTCCTTGAATGCGTCCATCGTCGGTCTACCGAGGTAATTGTCGTCAGCCGCGATCACGAACGGTTCGTGCCCCGACAAATCAGCGTCCAGCGTCCGTGCGACTGCATTTACTACGTCGCGCCCGTCTACGTATGACCAAAAGTTACCGACGCCGTTTTGCAACGAATCGCGGCCGTCGAGAACCGAGTACTTGCCCGGATATTGTACGTTCGAAATCCGAAGACTGGCGATTGGGATGTCATACCGTCGTGCAACGACATCCGCGATGTTCTCGCCGACCAGTTTCGACGAACCGTACGGATCTTCCGGCCGCAGGGGGTGAGCTTCGTCGATGGGGAGATAGTCAGGTTGTACCGGGTTTGCCGCGAACGGAAATCCATATGCACTTTCACTCGATGCCCACGTCACAGGGATATTCCCCCTCCCTGCTGCGGTGAGAACGTTGTACGTGCTCATCACATTATTCTCGAATACCTGCGTCCCCGGGTGCACTTCCGGGTTCGGAATCGCTGCGAGATGCACAATGACATCCGGATCGACTTCTTGAATCAATTCCGCGATTGCACCGTGAGTTGAGAGATCACAGGATTTGAGTTCCACGTTGTCCCGTACTTTCGTTCCGGATCCCGGGTGTGTTTTGTCGACGCCAATAACCGTATGACCCTCATCAGCCAGCATATCGACCGTCCAGCGACCTAACCGGCCTAAACTACCAGTTACAAATACCCTCTTCATTGGTTATTTCCGTTCTCATACTCGTAGACATCATATTTAATAATTTGTGCGGGTGGTATCGCCAAGAAATTTCTCGAAGGATTGTTTTTTGGGAAGCAAGTACTTCAGAGAAGAAAAAACTCAAATATAGAATTCGAACGTATCTGTTTTCGTTATTATTTAGAGAACCGGGATCAATGCAACGGTTTGCTAATAAACCGGTTTCAGTTTGTAATTCGTCCGAAAGGGTCTCAATGAACCACCGACGCGTTATCGAGATTCCAGTGATCTTCCAGATAGGGGCGAACCGCGGTCATCAATTCATTGAACATCGCACGTGCATCCGTCATCGAGATAGTGACGAGTGGATCGTTGAGGAACGCTTGGAACGCGAGGTCTACGTCGCCCGAAAATCCCGCTTTGATCAGCGTTTCTTGGTTTACTACGTGTGTACTGACGATGTTATGTACCTGTGCAGGGAGTTCTCCCGAAGTCAGCGGCATTACACAGTCGTCGGTAAACAGCGCGTTCGTTTCGACAACAGCATTCTCTGGTAGATTCGATACTTGACCACAATTCGGCATGTTTAAGTTCGTCTTCAAATCTTCGAATCCCAACAGTGCATGGATGATGTCAACTAGCTCCTCCCCGGATTCGAAGAATTCGAACTCCTCCTCTCCATTCATGGGGCCGTGGAACTTCGTAAGAGCGTCTTCTTGTCGATTAACACGATACTCGCTGGGAGTGAGACGGATCCCCCACTGCTGTACGTCCTTTGCGTCATCTGCGGTGAGAAACCACGGGACGAACTCCGCCAAATGACGATCCCCTGCGGCCGGAAAGATACCGAACCGTTCGTAGAGCTCGTAAGTGACGAGTTCGTTATCCACGAAATAGGAGTCCTCATCCAGGCTTCCTGGTTCGAATGAGCGATCTCGAATCTCCTCTTTGAGATGCGTTTCAAGCAGGGGATGGAGATTCTCACCGCGCCAACTCATCTCGTCGATCCACGTGAAATGGTTGATTCCTTTGACGTTGACGTTGATCTCCTTTCTGGACGGCTGGTCCGTATCACGGTACTTTCCGACGAGTTTCGCCAGATGTTCTTGGGTGTGAAACACCTCGTGACAGCAACCAACCGCGTTGATGTCCGGGTACTCCTCGTACAGAGTCCGGACACAGATGGTCATCGGATTCGTATAATTAATTACCCACGCCTCCGGACAGTGTTCTCGAATTGCCCCAGCAATGTCCCGATACACCGGAATCGTTCGCATCGCTCGCACCGTTCCGCCAGGTCCAACTGTGTCACCGACCGACTGATAGATGCCGTACTTGGCAGGAATATCGAGCTCGTGGGCCATCGTTTCTGGGGGTGGGTCTTGCGTTGAGAGGACGACGAAGTCAGCACCTTCGAGTGCCGTTGCTCGGTCTTCGACCGCCGTGTACTCCCAGTCACCGACAGCATCTTCCCGATCTTGAACCCAGTTACCGAACCGTTCGTTTCGTTTGGCGCTTTCAAAAACACGATCGTACAATACCACTTCGCCCGTTATTGTCTTACATTGTGCGAGGTCGTTAATCAGAGTGTACGCCCATCCTCGACTCCCCCCACCGATATATCCGATCTTTATATCCTCGACTAGGTCTTTCCCTTTCGTAACGGTTGCACCACTATCGGTCTTATTGCCTATCTCGCTCTCCATGAGTAAATCACATAATCTTTCGAGAGGATTTATATTTTGTGGATGCGGAAATTTATCAAGAATCACAATATCGGAGCAACAATTCGTTCCCCATAATATCGATTCACAGAACGTATTTATGCATGTCTGCGCAAATAGGTATCATATGGCTCAAGCCCCCACGGATGCGAGGAGATGGTGGGACTCCTTCAACGGCGGAGAAGAGCGAGAGGTGCAATATCATAACGCTATGGCGGCCCAAGCAGTCGCAGGGATGGTTCGATCGACGCTTGGTCCAGACGGAAGGGACAAGATGGTCATCGACGAAAACGGAGATGTGACGATCACAAACGACGGCGCGACCGTTTTGGAGAAGATGACGTTCAATGACCCCTTCGGGACGATGACTGCACACGTGGGCTTCGCACAGAGGTCAGAGGTAGGTGATGGGACGACGACAGCGATAGTGATCGCAGGAGAATTAATACGAGGCGTGCGCGATCTCCTTTCCAAGGGAATTCATCCGTCGTCGATCGTCGCCGGATTCCGCACCGCGAGTTCGCTAGCGTGCGACAAGTTAGAATTGTTGTCCACGAGTGTCGAAGACAAGGACGATCCGTTGTTTGAACAAGCGATAACGAGCAACCTCGCCGGAACCATATCAGGTACAGAGGGGGAAGCATTGGCGGGGCTAATCGTCGATGCCTTTCGGCAAATAGACGACTTCGAGGAGGGTGACTATGCAAAGCGAATCGCAGTCACCAGTCGTCCCGGTCGACGAATCGGCGAATCTGAGGTGCGTTCTGGCGCCCTAATAGAGAAAACACCTATCGTTGAGGATGTACCCTTAGAATTCGACGATGCTTCCATATTGCTCGTAGACACACCAATCGAGGTGGACGACTCAAACCGTGATCTCGTCGCTGATGTTAGCAACCCGGATCGATATCAACGATTCGTTGATCGCGATTCGAGTGTCTGTCGTCGCATCGTAGACCGGATCGCCGAGGCTAAGGTCGATGCCGTATTCTGTCAGAAGAGCGTTGATGACGAAATCGCACAGCTACTAGCGAAGGAAGGAATTCCGATAACCAGATTCACTCCCAAACCGGATATCGAATTTTTGGCACGACTGTTCGATAGCCCGATTGTTTCCGACCTAAACGCGGAGATACAGAACAGAACAGGACAGGCGGATATTAGTTATACAGAATCGCAAAATACGTTCTACCTCAAACGGAATGATGCATCTGCTGTGACGCTCGTTCTCCGAGGGTCGACGAAGATGGTTGCGGACGAACTCGAGCGCAGCATTACCGATGCGATCAACTTCGGAGGTCAGTTGCTCTCTGACGGCGAAGTCGTTCCGGGTGCCGGTGCGATAGAGATGGAACTCGCGGAAAGCGTTCGAAAAAGTGCGGTAAAGCAAAGCGGTCGTGAGCAGTTGGCGATGGAAACCTTCGCGGATGCATTGGAACGAATCCCGTGTATCCTCGCGGAAAACTCGGGGGTGGACCCGTTAGAAGTCCTAACGGAGCTACGGTCCGCACACGATGACGGGAAGACAGATGCAGGGATAAATATCTGTTCCGGGAAACCCACCAACGCATACGCGTCAGAAATAGTCGATGCGGCGGCGGTAAAACGGAACGCGATCATTAGTGCCACGGAAGCCGCAAACCTCGTTCTCAAGGTCGACGACGTGATTCCCGCGACAGAACTAAAGACGGACAGTTAAACACGCTTTCCGATTCGTATTCGGACGTGAAATCGCGACTCATCACAACCGATCAATCGTGTAGCGAAAGTTGGGCGGAGAACGATTCGTCCGTCGGTAAACTTCGGTTGCAGAGCGCGTCGCCAGTTTCGCCGCTGAACAGATGGATCTTGTCCTCGGGGAATGCCAGCGTGACTTCGCTTCCCTCCGTTACATACCGCTCGCCGGGTATTTTCACCGTCAACTCGGTACCCCCGGCTTCGGCGTGCATGTAGTTGATATCTCCGAGCGGTTCGATGACGTTGACCTTCGCACGGGCCGTATGGTCACCTGACCCGTCGACGAGTTCGATATCCTCTGGTCGGATCCCGAGTGTGACGCGACCCTCGCCACGCACCGAGTCAAAACGGGACTCGGAGAGAGAATATCTGATCCCGTCGCTCAGGAGGTCACTGTTATCCACTTCCATTTCGAAGAAGTTCATCGCCGGTTCGCCGATAAATCCTGCAACGAATCGATTTTTCGGGGCGTAATAACATTCGAGTGGCGTTCCGACTTGCTGCAGTTTCCCACCGTCGAGAATTGCGATTTTGTCCCCCATGGTCATCGCCTCGGTTTGGTCGTGAGTGACGTACACGGTGGTGATGTTCAGGTCGTTTTGCAGCTCTTGAATCTCGGTGCGCATGTGTGCTCGAAGCTTGGCATCGAGATTCGAGAGCGGTTCGTCCAGCAGAAACACCTGCGGTTCGCGGACGATCGCACGACCAAGGGCCACACGTTGTTGTTGTCCACCCGAGAGTTCTTTCGGTTTATCGCCCAAAAGATCCCCGATACCCATCATGTCCGCAACACGCTCGACGCGGTCCGAGACTTCTTCATCTGACAGGTTTGTGGTCATTTTGAGCCCGAAGCTCATGTTCTCACGAGCGGACATATGAGGGTACAGCGCGTAATTCTGGAACACCATCGCGATGTCGCGATCCTTTGGTTTCGCGTCGTTCACCACGTTACCGTTGATTCGAATTTCACCCTCTGACACCGATTCGAGTCCGGCGATACTCCGGAGGGTAGTCGATTTTCCGCATCCGGACGGGCCAACCAGAACGAGGAAGTTGCCTTCTTCGAGAGTGATATTCAGGTCATCGACGCCGATGATCGGATCCGTGGAACCTGCTTGGTAAACCTTTGTGAAGTTTCGTAGCTCTAGATCCGCCATTGCTGACTGGGATATTTGCGAATTGTTAATATATGTCTTTTGGAGCAATATTGATACGTAGATGATTGAACACCCTAGAGATTCCTTATTCCTCTCGAAGAAGTTCATCGACGGTACCAATCCGGAATTCGAACTACTCATCCCCATATTATTTTATATATTTTCGTGGATATCTTTGGCATAGATTTTTATATATCCGTCGGTAATTGTCACAATTGATGTCCACACCTACGGGAGAAGAGTATAGATTTCATCGCGTACGCCGGTTTTTCGACGAAGCGGAGTGGTTTACACGTGAAACCTGGGTCGGATATGGGCTCGTATTACCCGCAACGGTGATGATGCTGGTGATTATCGTCTATCCGACGATACAAGCCCTGTGGATCAGCTTTCACTCCCGATCATTTCTGAACCCCGAGGACGTCGAATGGATCGGATTGGTGAATTATCAGGAATTGTTTGCAGATCCAGTGTTCACGCTCGCATTGAAACAAACAATACTGTTGACGGTCGGCGCTGTGGTGTCGATGTATCTCCTTGGACTGGGGCTCGCGCTCTTGCTCAAGGAGAACCTTCCCGGAATCGGAAAACTCCGAAGTTTGTCGATGGTACCCTGGGTAATTCCACCCGTAGTGATCGTCATCATTTGGACCTGGATGTTTCAGGTCGACTACGGCCTCGTCAACTTGCTAATGAAGATGGTCGGTGGACCGAACAAATCATGGTTCGGCGATAAATCGTGGGCGCTGCCGCTCGTGACCATGTTACGGGTCTGGAAGGACGCCCCGTTCGTCGCCATTGCGCTCATGGCCAGTATGCAATCCATTCCCGAAGAGTACTACGAAGCGGCGAAAATAGACGGTGCCGGTCGTCTTCAGATGTTTCGATACATCACTCTCCCAAATATCTCGTACATCTCGATGATTATGATCGTCATCGAGACAATCGCCGCGTTCAATTCGTTCCAGATGATCTATATTGCGACCGGCGGCGGTCCGGTAAACGCGACCGAAGTGCTCGGAACCTACGTGTACCAACAGGCGTTTCGTGAGTACGCGCTGGGCTATGCGTCAGCGGTCGGTGCCGTGATGCTCACACTGTTGGCGATCTTCACGGTCGTCTACATCGTACTGGAGGACACGGAATGACGATTTCGAACGACTATCGAATCACAATCAACGGAAAATAGAACGACTATGGCAACTTCCAACGAACACACGGCAGACGGAAAGACGGGTATCGCCACCCGTTTGAATGCATGGGTCGGCGAAGAACACAGCCTCAAATACGCGCTTGGCGTGTACGCTGCGTTAGCGCTGTACTTCATTTGGTTTCTCGTCCCGGTAGTATGGCTGGCGCTATCGACGATCAAATCAGGATCAATTATTCAGGCGGATAATCTCATAATCATCCCCTCGGCGAAGAACTTCACGTTGAGCAATTACGAGTTGGTGCTCACCGATCCACAGTTCCAGGCGCTGTTCGTCAACTCGATAATCATCTCTTTCAGCACGACAGCGATAACACTCGTGTTGGGGGTTCTGGGAGCATATTCACTGAGTCGATTCACGTATCCAGGGCGAAAAACGCTGCTCGTCGCCTTCATGTCGACGAAAATGTTACCACCTGCCCTGATCATCATCCCGTTCTTCCTGATGATGTACTCGTTCAGCCTGGTCGACACCTATCTCGGGATCATCCTTGCACACTGCGTTCGGGCGTTACCACTGGCTATGTGGTTACTGAAGGGGTTCTTCGACGAGATTCCGAAAGCGCTCGACGAAGCTGCGCGCATAGACGGATGTTCCCACTTTACTACCCTTTATCACGTGATAATCCCGCTTGCGCTACCGGGTATCGCCGTCGCATCGTTCTACACCTTCGTCACGTCGTGGAATGATTTCCTCTTCGTGTCTGTCCTCTCGCAGAGTGGGGGAACACGTACGCTCCCATTCGGTCTCTTCCTGTTCCAGAGCGCGAACACGATCAACTGGGGAGCGACGGTTACCGCGGCAACCCTCACCGCGATCCCGTCGATCATATTTTTCGCCCTCGTTCAAAATTACATAGTTGAGGGGCTTGCGAGCGGTGGAATGCACGGAACATAACGGTACAACCCACGGCGCCCTTTTGTCAACTTTCTTCGTGATGACAGTAAACACCTATATAATACGGCCAACTGATGCGGGGATAGATTCGGGAAGGACTGGGAGCAGCAGATCGCGGCGTATTCATCATTCATCTCCAGGTTAGTCCGTGGGTTCGCAGATGCATAGTATCCTATCAAACGGGTGTGCTCATATTCTTCTCTCCCGAATGAGTATTAGCTGGCTGGGAAGAGGAGGCTTATTATTCCCGGAACGGTCACTTAAAACGGTATTACCGGTACTACACCGGTGAGTTCGAGTCGGAACGAGCGAAAAACGGACGGATTTAGATTTCTCCGGCCTTGCTTGACCACTCCTCGTGGAGTTGCTTGCCCGCCTTCATCGGATCGATCTCATCGTACATCACCTTCTGTGAAAGGTCGAACCAAGTCGTCGAGACCTTACTGACGCTCCAGAATCCGTAAGATTTCCCTGTTTTGAAGATCTCCTTGAATCCCTTCCAATCGGGATTATTCGTCTGCTCGGGGACCTTCCACTCGGCGTCTTCGTGAGCCGGAAGATTACCGGGATCCTCCTCGAGGAACGTCTTGATCCCCTCAGGACTCGTAGCTGCTTTGATTACTTCCCATGCGTCCTCCTTGTTCTTCGAATTGTTGTTCATGAACAACGGTTTGACTTCCATGTAGGTCCCTTTCTCACCACCTTCGACCCGAGGGTTGTGTGTAGCGACGCTGTTTCGATAATTCTTCATCGCTTGTTGATTAGTATCGTCCGAACCGCTCGCGAGTCCTGGAATCCATGGGCCAGTGGAGATGGCGGCATAGTTCCCATTCACGTATGCGATGTCGTGAGCGAGGGAATCGATCCCTCTCGCGTTCGGATCCGTAGCCGGTTTATCCGTCTTGTAGAAGGGGTCCCAGAAGTACTCTTTGAATACGATACCGAAATCCTCGGCGGTCGGGACCAGTTTCCAACCGTCACCGTCCGGTTCGAAGACCGTATCGACCCGTTGGAAGAGGAATGACAGAAATTCCTGGAGTCCGCGTGTATTCCCCTTCTGACTAGTGAGCGTGAAGCCATGCATCCCCTTCTCCTTTTTCGTGATTTCAGCGCCCATCTCAACGAAATCGGACCACTTATCGGGAACGTCAAAGCCGTACTTTTGGAGAATGTCCTGCCGATAAACGAACCCGCGGCCGTTTCCAATGTACGGAAGTGCCCAAATGTCGTCTTGGTATTTCATTGTATCCAAACCGGTGTAACCGTCCTTGTAATCCAATTTGTCCAGCCGGTCGGTCAGTGGTTCGATTAGATCCGCCGAAACGTAATCGCCCCGGTGGTTCGGCGTCGCTTCAACGACATCCGGTGTCCCGGTTTTCGCACCGGTAAGGTACTTCTTTTTGATACTGTCGTAGCGCATGTCCGAAAATTCGACCTTTCCATCCACCGATTCGCGCATCAATTTCTTGAGCTTCGGTGTCTGTGAGTCGAATGCATCAGACCAGACAGTTACCTTATTTGAACCGCCATCACCACCATCGCCGCCACCAGAACATCCAGCAATGCTGCCTGCTCCCATCGCAGCGGCGAGGCTCATATACTTGCGTCTACTACAACCTGTGTTTGACATGGTCTATCATGAATGGATGATTCCACCCTATATATGAGTTTTTGTTAATATTGTATATGATAAGATGGAAATGAGATAGGGTCGTGTAATTCTCACAGATACGCATACACAATAGACGTGTCAATAAATACCTAGTTACAGGCGTTCAACGTGCTGACGACGGAGGAATAGGTATATGGCGCAAGTTACCGTCGTAGAAAAAATCAGTGAATAGACGATGATCAACGGTGTCGGTGTTCCGAGCGAGATCGCATTCGTGAGAAGCAAATAACAAAGGAGCGGGACGCTGAATCCTGACAGAAAGTATCGGACCCAACTGGGTTTCCATCGAGATTCGGTATGAGAGAGATAAATCGTATCTTTAAATAGAGCGAGATAGGCAAATATGCTCAACAAGGCTGTCCCTGTCAGTATGAGACCCGTAAGGAAGCTGTACGGACTCATACTTTCGGATAAAAGCGTGTAAACCGTATAAATCGTCGCGAGAAAGCCAACAACGACGTACGCCACCAGCGTGAGCCAATGTGTGTTGTCCGTTCGAGCACGGGAAGTGACGCTTGGGTTTGGTGTTTGTTTCATACAGTAGTATGTAAAGGCGAGCATTATAAACCGTCGCTCCTCATATTCGGTTTATCCTCGGGACGACTATCCTCTCAACGTTCATATAAGGTGGCTAAGGCGTGAATTTTCCAACCTTGTGTTACAGAGCTATGGACCTTCAAACTTGGGAGAAAATTGATACTCTTCCTCCCGCCCCCTAAAATCCTACTTGTCGGCGCTATGGTTCATATGATTCGGCACGTGATTGGATACTAATGTTTGCATAGCTTTATCACCCTATAATTGATCTCGATGAATACAGCATATGACCGAGAGTACGAGTGACATAACGATGAATCGAATTGGAATTGTCGGTACTGGAAACCTTGGAATCGTATTAGGTAAGCAGTTCAACCAACTCACATCGGCCGAGATTACGGCGATCACTGACATCGATTCGGCTGCATTATCGAGAACAGCAACGAAGCTGGGCGTCCCCGAGACGTCGCTATACAATGATTACGAACGCATGTTGGATGACGAACCACTGGACGCAATACTCATCGTCACGCCCAACGGCCTCCATTACGAACAGACCGTTGCCGCCCTCGATCGGGAACTTCACGTCTTGTGTGAGAAACCGTTGACCATCAACACCGCCGATGCGGAAGCTCTCGTCGAACGTGATGAATTGAACGACACCGTGTTGATGGTGGGGTACCAACGTCATCTGAATCCCGGATTTATCGAAGCCCGAAAACGATGGGCACTCGGGGACCTGACACCGAAATTCATCACCGCCGAGATTACCCAAGACTGGCGTCACCACTTCGACAAGGGCACCAATTGGCGTATGGATACTGCATTGAGCGGCGGTGGACATCTCTACACAACGGGTACCCACGTCATCGATGCGATCCTCTGGGTGACCGGACTGACGCCGAAGTACGTAACCGCCGAAATGGAGTGGCATGACGACATTGAACGGCTCGACAAGCAGTCCTCGATAATAATCGAGTTCGAAAATGGCGCAATTGCAAACGTTTCCGACTCGGGTATCGTCCCTCGAACGCGTGAGCATATTCACATTTGGGACGACCGAGGTGCGGTCTACCTCGAGGGGCGAGAATGGGACAACCGGACGATGAAGAAGGTCAACGAGGACGGATCCGAATTGTCACCATATATGAACGGTGGTGAGCGAAAAACGAAGCCGGAAGCATTCATCGAATCGATACAAGAGAACGTAGCACCTCCAGCAACGGCGCGTGATGCTTTGCGTACGACGATCGTCAAGGAAGCAGCGTACGAGTCCGCCGCTATTAATGAACGAATCGAGATAACCGGCCTATGACTGAAACATCCAGCTTTTACGGAATATGTTCCGTATTATCGAACACAGTTTGAATTTGCGTTCGATTGGGATCTGTCCATGGTGACCTTCCGAAGTCAGAACGATAAAGTGGCCTATTTTGACAACTTGTTTTAATGACCCCGCTTCGCGTACTTTTCGACGTTCTGTATTATCGAACAGCAGATTACAACACTATGTCTGTAAAGTAGAACCACTCCGATGAATTCTTGATGGGAAAAACCCGACCTACCCTGGTGCAATTGAACAGTCCATTATGAAATGCTGGCCCAAACTCAAAAAAGAAAAAGTACAAGAGAAAATTAAATGTTTGAGTAGTTTATCTCGATAACACGCACTGTGTGTTGGATCAACTCGGGTACTTTCTTCCGAAACGTTTCATCATCCATGTGACGAGTCGAACCGGACACGCTGATCGCTCCGAGTACTTCCTCCGTGTTTGTGAGGATTGGCACCCCTACACACCGAACCCCCTCGATTTGTTCGTTATCATCGAACGCTACGTTTCGTGAACGGATTTCCTCACACTCCTTGGATAGTTCCTCCATCGATGTGATCGTCTTCGAAGTCTGTTCACTCATCCCATGTCTGTCAAGGACCTCTCGAACCCGTTCGCGTGGATAGTATGCAAGCATGGCTTTCCCGAACGCTGTGCAGTGTAAATACCGTTCCGTCCCGATATGAGAATCCGTTTGGACAGCCTTATTCCCTCTCGACTGATGAACCATAATACCCTTGCCGTGTTCTTCGACGACGAGTTGGGCGGCGAAACCTGTTTCGGCCGCGAGCTCATCGACCTCGTTTTTCGTAAGTCGATAAATAGAGTTCGAGTGAGCAGCATATCCACCGAGATTTAAAAACCGCAACCCGACGCGGTATATATCGCCGACTTGTACTACGTATCTCCGTTGTTTGAGGGTATTGAGATGAGAGTGTATCGTGCTTTTAGATCGTCCCAAGTTATCCCCAAGTTCCGTTACTCCAGCACCATCATTTTCCATAAGGTATTCAATGATATCGAACGATGTATCAATGGATTTTATTTTATTTTCCGGTTTTTTCGTGCTTGGAGTCATACCTCACCTACTATTCTCCACAATAAAAAATCTACAGTTTTAATGGTTGATTTGAATACTGAACAAACTTCTAAATAATAGGTCAAAGTACATTTTATTTAATTTATATTATTATAAAATATTGTAATTAAATAAAAATATTATTGTGTTGAGGAAGATTCTAGTAGGGAATAAGACTGAGATCCATTTTTCATTAAAAATTATACACCAATATAACCATTATATTCGCCATACTACTATTCGAATACGATCAAACACTGTGTCCTCAAGTGTGGATGATAGGAGGATCTATATTATTCCTATCAATTGCCTTTTTGTGTTTCAGAACAATGTGGGGGTATGGCTAGCAAACAGGCTACTACTGAGACGAGTCAAGATATCGGTACCCGGATCGGTGTCAGAACGCGTTCCCTCTCAGAGGATAGATTAAAATATACTCGACAATTGGGTGCGACAGACATATTCGTCGATCATGCCGATACGGAGGAGGAACCAGACGAATTCAACGACCGAGACGGGGCCCAAACCGTTTCGGTTGGCCGTGATTCGATACCATCGGTCGCCGAACTAAACGCAGCACGCGAGCGTGTCGAATCGGCAGGATTGTCGCTCACAGGTATTCAATCGCTTCCGTATTCGTTGTATGGCGACATCATGTTCGGCCGGGAGGGAAGTGAAAAATCCTTGGATCAGATCACGAGCCTCGTCCGTAATCTCGGCGAAGCAGATATTCCCATCTTGGGCTATCAATGGAATCCCCGTGGCGTCGTTCCGATGCGAACGTCGCCAGTGAGAACGCGTGGTCGAGCGCTCGGCACCGGATTTGACCTCGCTGAACTCGACGACACGGACGCACTCGCTCCCGGACTGGACCGGAAATACACGGAATCCGAATTTTGGGAGAATTACCGCGGGTTTCTGAGGGTGGTTCTTCCAGTAGCGGAAGAAGCGGGTGTCAAACTCGCACTGCATCCGGTCGATCCACCAGTGATCGAGTCACTCGGGGGAATTCCTCGACTATTCCGCAACGTCGAAAACTTCGAGCGAGCGATGAGCCTGGTTCCGAGCGAAAACCATGGGTTAAAGCTGTGTCTCGGCTGTTTTTCACAGATGGGTGAGGACATTCCTCGAGTAATTCGTAGATTTGGCGAACGTGATCAGATCGTCTTTATCCACTTTCGGGACGTCGTGGGAATGGTTCCAAAGTTTCACGAAACGTTCGTAGATATGGGGAACTTCGATACCGTCGAAGTGGTTCGAACTCTCCAGGACATTGAATTCGATGGAGTCGTCATCCCGGATCACGTCCCGAAGATGGCTGGAGACGACGATTGGCGCCACAGAGCACGCGGATTTACCGTCGGATATCTCCGAGGGGTTATTGATACCGTACGTTCGGAGTGACGACCCCGATCCACTGTCCGGCGATCTGTGATGAAATATTTCTCCGTAGTCAAGAGCTTCGTGTGAAAAATAGACTGACACGGCACATAGATGACAGAAATTTATACGGAAAGTCGAATAAAAATATATCAGTCACGAAAGATGTTGGTGATAGATTGACACATCGCAAGACGTAATCCGAAATCACGTTACCCGTATCGTCTATCCGGGCTTTTCGCTTGACCGTAGTAGTGGCTATGAAATACACGAGAACGCATTCTGGGATTTACAGACGTATCTCGAACTTCGTGAGAACTTGGCCGCAAATGAGGGCGCACGGAGTTTCACGCTTGAATCACAACGCGAGCAGACGCAGCTCGGACATACTCATCGGGCGCACCTTCGTGACCTTTCTATCAACAAAATCAGCGAAATGTACCGTGAGGCGGTTGGTCGATTACTCGATCGGATTGCCGAAACAGACGCAATTCATCGGGCTGGCATCGTCGCGATCGATACGACAGAGGATGAGCCCTTTACTGGAGATCGCACAGGAAACGAAGCCGAGATTATCGGAACGAAAGATGGTGAGTACGCCTACCAGTGGGCGACGGTCCAGCTCACCGGCAATGCAGTGCCAATCTTCTTGGACGCTCGGCCGGTTCGACAGGGTGACTCTCGGTTGGAGATCGTACGGGATCTCTTAGATTCCGCCCAAGAGCACGTCATTGTCGACAATGTCCTGATCGATCGAGAATTCGATAGTCAGCACATCTTGGAGGAAATCGACCAGCGTGGGCTCCGTTATGTCGTGCCAAAACGAATGCAGACGAGCGAGCAAGCTCAAGCACAGCGGTTACTTCAGTGGATCAGGATCAGTACGTGACTAATCGGAACCTCCTATTGAACGACGATGAACGGCATGAGACCACGCTAGTGTACCGACGCAGAGACAATTCTAATTGTACGGATCATCGCCAGTATTCGGTGTTCATGACGGGGAGCCAAGCTTGTTGCGAGAGTATGGATACCGATGGGAAATCGAGAGTGGCTACAAGAACATCAAGCAGTTCATGGCCGCAACGACTTCTAAGAGCTTCGTGTTGCGGTTCTTCTACTTCACGTTTGCATGCCTGCTGTATTCGATTTGGCGTGCCGTTGATCTCCTTGTGCAGATCGAATTGATGGGTACGAGTGATCACCGATTGTGACCGCAAACACTGCCCTGACGCTGCTGAAGCAAACTGGTATCGGCTAGCACTGTGGTATAACACAGTGAACGCCAATCAATGAGCAGCAGCTTTGGCTCGAACAATCAGTATGTCATGAATAAGTTAGTATAGTAACCAGAACCGACTTCCGAGGTTTAGTTTGAAATGTTGCAGAAGGGTGAATTAGCAGAAATCGTGCACCATGGGGTTTCTATACCTGCTGTAATCTCATCTTCCGGGTACACAAATTTGATATAGCAATATATAATTTATAGATGTTCGAATGGCTGCTATCGCTCGATATAGGGCTTGAAACATGGGTTTACACTGGACGTGATGGTGTGTGGTGTACTTCTCCATTTATTTCTAAGCGGAAGTGGCCAACCCCCGGTACCCCCACATCGATCTGTGCAAAATTCGTAGCGCATGTTGACGACGAATTGTGGAACGAGAAGTGACATGAATATCCCCTTTATCAAAATCTCCTTTTTTTGGTGGTGTTGTTTAGTCACTAATGGTTGGTCAATCAATCCTTCTTACATTTATTCTAGCAGCCTTTGTCGTCATCATGGCTCCCGGACCTAATACGATCTACGCCTTGACGCAGAGTATCAAGAGCGGACGGACCGCTGGTCTTGTTGCTGGATTCGGAACAGCAACTAGAGTTATGGTTCATACTACTACGGCAGCGTTCGGACTCTCCGCTCTCCTCCGAACTTATGTTATATCAAATAGGAAAATAAGCATTTAACTAATTTAACTTCCCGGTATCCTTTTAGCCGAAGCACCTTCCGTACCCGAACACGTAATGAATTCTCCTGTTTATTCTGTATTTTCTCTCGACACTACAATTATCACATGGAGTCATTAAGTATTGGAGAATCAATCGCTAGTTAAGGTGTTCAAACAGAAGATATCGATCTAGTATTATAGATTTAACTGACATTCGGTTTAAGTTCCTCATAGGCCTTCTCGGCTGCCTTATCGGGGGCATCAGGGTAAGTATACAACTCCAGAGTTGCAAACCCTGTGTAGTTGATATCGTTAAGGGCTGCGAAAATTGCCTTGAAATCAAGATCCCCTTCACCAGGAATACGATGGTAGTGCTTTCCCCGATGACCGCCGACAATATCTTCCAGGTGAACACCGGTGATATAACCGGCACACTTGTGAATACTCTCGACCGGATTCTCTCCATAGACGGCCGCATGGCCAATGTCGAGATTAACTCCTAGCGAGTCATGCCCGATCTCTTCGATAAGCATCAATACTTCGTCAGTGCACTCAACGAGTAGTTCTGGCTCGAACTCGATACCAACTGTTACCTCTCTCGTCTCGGCATAATTTAGGATCTCGTGAAGCGAGTCCAACAGGTACTTCTTGGCTTGTTCCGGCGGATTTCCTGGAAGTGGGCGGCCAGTCGCAATACAAACCGACGGCGCGTCGACCTCTACTGCTAAATCGATTGCGCTCTTTGTATACTCGATCCGCCACGCGCGATTCTCATCGTCTGCAGTGATGATAGTAGGGTCGAAGAACGATGAAGCCGGTGCGTCATCGTAGTAACCCCTCGCGGTATTTGCGTTGATATTTGACACCGCGAGTCCAGTTTCATCAAGAACTGCTTTGAGTTTTTTTTGATCTCCGTCATCAAACTCCGGTAAAAACGCGTGAGGGGTATCAGCGAGCAATTCAACGCCCTTATAGCCGTGATCGGCGATGTGCCGAACAGCCTCTGGGAGTTCAAAGCGCGTATAGGCGTTCGTAGAGAACGCAAGTTGAACCATACACGATGATTTTGTTCTGAGATTAAATATTTTGTCCTGCCTATAGTTGCTTCATATTTGTAGTGGTCATGTCACTTCAAATAGACGAGAGAAACCGACTGCGGGGATAACAAATGCCAGCGCAACGAGCGACCATATCGATCCAACGGTTGCGGCAAACGCTGCATCCAACACGGTCAGTCCTAACACACATGCGCCGACAGCCGGCCCAATCGTTTCTGGGACGGGGTTATCGTAGGCAGCCCGTAACGCTTGGCCAGTCCAGCCGACGAACCCAATAAGAAGAACAACTACCAAGACGATTTCGATCGGTGACGGAGAGCGCATTACAAGGAGCCCGATAACTCCAAGTGTTGCGATTACTGTACCACCCACTGCAGTCATCACAGCCATTTGGTCGCCTCCTCCAGTCTCTCTTTCGGCCATATACGTGACCCCGGCAATGTAAACGACGATCACTACAGGTACTGTAAGTACCCATGGTGGGAGTGTAGTGGGAAACCCAAATGCGCTCATCCCGAGAAGAACATTCAACCCTCGGCACCCACCCATGAATAGGAAACCAATAGTCGAGCCTTTGAACAAACTATCGTAGAACAGAATGACAAGTGCAAGACTGCCAGCAACTACTCCGGCAATCTTTCCAGAAACGGTCAGGGCAACCACGATACCGCCAACGAGGAGGCTAATTCCGAATATAAGTGCTGCTCCGCGAGATACTTCTTTAGAGGGAATAGGCCGTTCCGGACGTTCGCGAATATCCTCGGATGTGTCAAAATAGTCGTTTAGTGTCGTTCCTGCCGCGTATAGTAGAACAGAAGCAATTGCAAGCCCGGCGACAGTACGAATCGACACATCGTAGCCAAGATTTGCAATAAGTGCAACACCGAGCACAACGTCAGGTGGTGCTGTGAAGAGATTGGGGAGCCTAACTAACGTGGCATACGCCGTGAGCCAATGGCGACTTCCATCCTTCCTACTCATCGCGGGTCAGCTGGAATAATCATGATGTCAGACCCACCCATTCTCCTCCAAATAGTGCATTGCGTTGTGGGCAGTTTCCTTTGCTGTCTCCTCATACGGGTACAGCTCAATAGTAACGAATCCGTCATAGCCGGTCTCTTTGAGTGAATCCAGGAATCCGTTAATATCTATCGCACCGTTTCCAAGTTGGGTATGTTCGTGTGTCCGATCAGCGGGGATGTCTTCGAGGTGATAGTGCCCAGTGTATGAATCGAGTTCATAGATAAGGTCGACAGGATCCTCGTCAACGCAATAGAAATGACCTACATCGAAATTACAGCCAACTCGAGAGGAATCGATTTGGTCAGCAAGTTTTAGGAACTGATTGGAAGTCTCTATTAGTAGGTCTGGCTCGGGCTCAACTAGCACGTCGACGCCGACCATCTCGGCAGTCTCCGTTACTTCCTGAAGAGCCTCAATGAACATCTCCATCGCTTGTTCTTGAGAGGTACCTTTTGGAACAGGTCCACCGGGCTGGATTGAGATCTGTGGTACATTGAGTTCAGCTGCTGTCTTGAGCGCGGTTTTTGTATGTTCAATTCGATTCTGCCGGTCAACCGCTGCAGGTTCGATAAATGATGGGTGGTGGAACAACTCCGTCTCATGGGGATACTTTGCTATACGGCTCTTCTCAGTTCGATCGATGGCGCTGAGCATGAACGCGTTGCAGTTGCTTACGGTGAGGTCATGGTCGTCAAGCACATTCCGAATGCGTTTAATTCTCTTTTCATCTGCCTCTGCTGGAAAGAGGTGGGGTTCATCAAGCAGTATCTCGATACCGTCGTATCCGGCATTAGCGAGTATGCTGATAGTTTCTTCAAGCTGGTATTCGCGGAATGCGTTGGTAGAGAATCCAAATTTCATTGTTAAGGTTTGTAATTGAAGTTTGGAGACTGGTTGAAGAACTCTAGAGGATTCTCGAAAACTACTTTGCGAACCTCCTCTCTATCCCAGCCTCGGTCGAGCATTTTGTCACGTGCTTTCGGCACAGCGAGGGGATCAGATGGATCCCAATCAGCGGCACTATTAAGAAGCATCTTATCACTGCCGTACTCTTCCAAGAGGTCAATCGCCTTCTCGTCCGTTATCTTCCCAGGATACAACGTAAAGCCGATCCAACAGTCTGTCTGAAGCGCAATTTCGATAGTGTTCTCCGTATTATGATCAATGACGATCCGTTCTTCAGTAACGTCTTCGTCGTGGATCATCTCGACAATTCGTTCGGTTCCCTCCGGTTTACTCGTATGGGGAGTATGGACGATGACAGGAAGTTCACGCTCTTCGGCCATCCGAAGTTGGCGGCGGAAGGCATATTCTTCTTCTTCTGTTCCTTGATCAAGACCAATTTCGCCGACGCCAACCACGTTTTCGCGGTCAAGATACGCTGGAATCTGGTCCATCACCTCTTCAGCCATGTCGGGATAGTTTGACTCCTTTGGTTCAAGGGCAATGGTAACATAATGGTCGATACCGGCTGTCCTATCGGCCCGCTCAGTCTCGAAGTCGATTATCTGCTCAAAGTAATCGAAAAAGGATTCTGCGTGTTGCTTGTCTGTTCCACTCCAGAATGCGGGCTCAATACAGCATTCAATTCCAGCTAGGCGTGCCCGTTTGTAATCATTACTCGAACGGGATACCATATGCATATGGGGATCGATTATTGGAATCGACATATACTGCTTTGTTATATTGTAGGTATATTAAGTTTATTGATGAAAAGTTAAATACTTAGGAGACCCAACGAAGGGATAGATTTTTCTCAACTGTCTACGTAATTTCTAGTATGCCAGAAGTTTGTCCCTTCTGCGGTGACCCCATTGACTCAACTCGGAGGACATCTGATAACGATCGGTCATACGAGGTATGGCAGTGCAAAGACTGTGAAAAAGAATGGTACCATCCAGAGGAAACTGTACTCAACAAGGAGCTTGACTTTAGTGAAAGCCAGGAGCAGATATCACGGCGGGAATCTGACACTGATTTGGAATGGTAAACATTACATGGATTAAGTGGTGTAATCTGTACGTTTGATAGATTTATCGAATTAAACCTAATATCAAAGTTTCGATATTAACAACATCGTCGAATGGGATGCCTCGAGATCACGCCCCGAGGCACTTCACAGTTATTGTAATTGTATGTCTTTCTCTGTAGTAGTCCGTTTTGGTATTCTAAATTCATTATATATTTATTAGTAATAAGATTCAATAAAGTCAACCACCGAAACTTTTATTTGATTTACCTGTATCTTCTTCAAATAGGGTAATACAATAATGCAATGTACTATCTGCGGAAATCCAGTTCATCAGTACGAGGATATTACAAAAGTATTTAAAAACAAAGAGTACCATTTCTGCTCCGATGAACACAGTGAGGAATT
Organism: Haladaptatus pallidirubidus; assembly: GCF_020700235.1. Lineage (GTDB taxonomy): Archaea > Halobacteriota > Halobacteria > Halobacteriales > Haladaptataceae > Haladaptatus > Haladaptatus pallidirubidus. The sequence goes on from NZ_CP085305.1 coordinate 438,974, forward strand.
TGAACAAAGCCCTAATAGTTTTATTACATAAAATAATTATTGAATTAAATAAGGCATTATCTATAATATATCGGACAAGAATGGGTAGGAATTGCGTTTATTATTTATCTATTTGCAGATGAATTATTTTATTATGATAGCAACTAATTTTTAATTTCGAGGATATTCGCTATTGTTGGCGCGACTGCTCGTGCATCTACACTACTTTGTGATGCGAGCTCTAGATCTGGCGCAGCGGGTCCTCCAATGCCATAAACAGGCCAAGTCTCTGGATCAATGCGTCCATGGGATCCGCCGACTTTTGTCGGATCGAGTGATACTATTTCGTCCTCACCGTGAAAGAGCTCACAAGGGTCAAATCCAGGTTTAGCGTGAATATCCATAGCGGTTGCATACTCTGGTGCGTCATCTGGGGCATCCCACCAGTAGTATTGGAACCAGGAATCTGTTTCTGCGATTATTACTAAATCACCTGAATTCGGATGGTCAATGTTGTATTTAATCTTTTCTTTTTTGCCTATAATCGTATCAATACCGTTAAGCTTACTAAGTGCTTCTCTGGCGGCCGCAATCGCCTCATTATCGGCATACACGTGAGCAATTTGATGGTCAACCATCGCAAATGCACGTGAAGAGACAAGGTCAACTTCCTCACCTCTCTCATCGTCATCGGTAACTGAAAGTAATCCTGCCTCTCGAAGGGCTTGATTAGGAAAAACAGGTGTATCGACAGAGTGGAAGCCGTACTCACTTACAACGTTAACGACTGTATTTTCCCAGCGATCGCCAGCTTTGAGAGTAGCTAAGAATTCACCGACAAGTTCGTCAACAACTTCAATTTCAGCGTTTAGTTCGTTTCCAGGCCCTTCTCGAAGTCCTGTATAGTCTAGATGCGGGATATACACCCAAAGCATATCGAGATCAAATTGGTGTATCGCTTCAGTCGCTGCATCAAATATCCATTTACTGCTATTTTTGTTAGCACCTGGACCCCAGTAGTTGAATAATGGGAAGTGGCCAAACTTCTCTTGCAGGGTATCATACAGATTATCGGGGTTTGTCCAACAGTTCATCTCAATCATGTTATTGTTCTCATCCTCAATCGGCGAAGGCGTGATAACTACATCAGCGTTTGACCCAATAAGATGCTGGAAAAATAGGGCCCCTGTTGTTAGACCTTCATCATGAGCAGTCTCCCAGAGCCGATCTCGGCCGTTGCGGTCGCGTGCCCAGAATTCTACTTCATGCTGGGTGCGATTGTACTCACCACTTGCAACGTCACCGTGTCTGCTCGGTGACTGCCCTGTAGCGAGTGTCGTCTGCGCCGGAACAGTCAGTGATGGGAACGATGGGCGCATCGGAATCACATCGTTAAGCAAATCTGCCAAGTTTGGAGCAAGCTTAGGTGTAATATGTTCTGGTTGTAGACCGACAATATCCAATACGATGACTCGTTTAGCTTCGAACTTAGTCATTGATTCCCTCGATTATTTGAGTTAGCCGATTCCTGCTGTAGTTGAATTTGGTCTGACTGTCTCTTTATTTGGCCAGGATAGTGTACTTTGTCACACATCTATCTCCGTCAATTGAACTCCTTGTTATTGACTCTTGCGTTAATAATGTTTATAGTAAATCAATTATGTTTTATATAATAGTAAATAATGGTGAATAGATATTATTTTTCATCCGTTCTCGATGAAGTTTCATAAAGTAATTACCATTCACAATCTCTTTATTAGAACCAAAACTATGATGGTATTAACCATATTTTTGACTATTTTTGGCCGTTCTTAGTATTGGCTATAATAATTCCCTCTTACTAGATTGCCGAAATAATAATATTAATGTATGAATTGATTATACTAATATTCATGGACATAGGTGTACTTACTGTCCCACTAGCAGATGAATCGCTTGAAGAAGCCCTTGCATATCTCGCCAACCAGGGTGTTGGTGCTGTTGAGTTGGGCTGTGGTGGATTCGTCGGTGACGATCACCTTCCAAGGAAAAAGTATCTCAACGATACGACGAAGCAAGAAGAACTCCTTGATCTTATCGAAGAAAATGATCTATGGATATCTGCGCTGGCGACCCACAACAACCCGCTTCATCCGGACGACGAGGTGGCCGAGGCGGCGAATACCGAACTCCGCGAGGCGATCCGCCTTGCTAACCAACTCGGCGTGGACGCCGTCACGTGCTTCTCTGGGCTACCGAGCGGCGGCCCAAACGACGAGGTGCCGAACTGGATTACGGCCCCGTGGCCTTCGGAACACGACGAGGCGCACACCTACCAGTGGGAGGAAGTCGCCATCCCCTACTGGCGCGACGTGGCGGAACACGCCGCAAACCACGGCGTCGACGTCGCTATCGAAATGCACCCGAACATGCTCATCCACGAGCCCGTCGGAATGTTGGAACTCCGCAACGCAACCAACGAGCGAATCGGGGCGAACTTCGATCCCAGCCACCTCTACTGGCAGGGCATCGATGTAGTCGAAGCCATCCGGCTCCTCGGCGAACACGACGCCATCCACCACTTCCACGCGAAGGATACGAAGGTATACGAGTCCCAAGCCCGCTACAAGGGCGTTCTCGACACGACGCCATACACCGAGGAAGCCAACCGCTCGTGGCTGTTCCGCTCCGTCGGCTACGGCCATGGTGAGGAACACTGGAAGGACATCGTCAGCGCGCTCCGGATGATAGAGTATGACGGCGCGCTCTCCGTCGAGCACGAGGATTCGTTGACTAGTTCACGAGAAGGGTTAGAGAAGGCAATCACATTGTTGCAACGCGCTGTGTTCCAGACGACACCCGGCGAAGCCTATTGGGCTGAATAGAGGAGAAGAATGAGTACAAACAACACCATTGATGTCGGCGTCCTCGGATATCGTTTTATGGGCAGAGCCCATTCAAATGCCCTAGCAAGGCTGCCAATGTTTTTCCCGGATGCACCAAAGATAGTTCGTCATACGCTCATTGGCCGGGACGAAGAGTCACTAACAGAGGCTGCCGAACAGTTTGGCTTTACGAATACCACGACGGACTGGAAAGAGGCGATTGAGGAGGTAGACGTCATCTACAATCTCGGTCCCAATCATATTCATCCAGAACCCTCTATTGCGGCTTTGGAGGCTGACACCCACGTTTTCTGTGAGAAACCGATGGCGCCGACTCTCAGACAAGCCAAGGAAATGCGTGAAACAGCTGCTGATAGTAAAGCCCTTGCTGGCTGTGCATTCAACTATCGATTTGTCCCAGCTATCAAGTACGCGAAACGCCTAATCGAGGATGGTGAACTCGGCGAGATTCATCAGTTCCGGGGGCGCTATCTTCAAGACTGGCTGGTCGACCCCGACGCGCCGTGGTCGTGGCGCAGTGACGCGGAGTTGGCGGGCAGCGGCGCGCTCGGCGACCTCGGCGCGCACACCATCGACCTCGCACGATTCCTCGTTGGCGACGTAGAGCGCGTGTCGGGCCACCTCCGAACCTTCGTGGACGAGCGTCCGGTCGAAGGGGAAGACGAAAACCGGCCGGTAACGGTGGATGACGCGTACTCCGCGCAGGCCGAGTTGGAGGACGGCGTGATGGGAACATTCGAGGCCTCGCGGTTCGCTACGGGGCACAAGAACGACCACATCGTCGAGGTTCACGGCTCCAAGGGAAGCTTGAAGTTCTCGCTCGAACGGCTCAACGAACTCGAACTCTTGCGGGACGACAACCGCGGCTACGAAACGGTGCTCGTCACCGATGAGTCCGACCCCTACATCGACCACTGGTGGCCGCCGGGCCACATCATCGGCTGGGAGCACACCTTCATCCACGAGAACTACGAGTTCTTAACCGCAATTAGCGAGGACAAAGAGTTCTCTCCTTCTTTTGAAGATGGTTATCGGGTTCAGCGTATTCTTGATGCAATCCAACAGAGTAACAAGCAGCATGAGTGGATTAAATTAGATACGATGAAATAGATATTTAAATTAATCTGAAATCAACGGCTTACTATGCGACCACTGACCTGAGTTTTAATCTCTGGATCAGAATGAGATATTTCCAAATCAAATAGACTCTCTGATGCCGTCTCACTCCACTAATCACAGGCGGACACCAACATCCTGGAATACCCGAAGTTCTCCCGTCTCATAGAAGAGTCAACAAAGCAATAACTGATAGTTGATGCCATTTCCGATTGATTAAAATTAGCAAAATATTATAAGTAGTATATAAATATAAACTAAATTTAATATATATTTTCACTGCGAATTTTAAATATTATGTAGTAATAGATATTATGTATTATTGGAATAGAAATGCTTATTAGTCAAGTGCGAGATGATATCAAGTAGCACTCATTCTGTCGGATGAGTGCTACGACCAGTAAGAGACAATATATGAGTGATTCAAACCAAATAGAAGGAAACAGTGAGTATAGTAAATCAACAAACCGACGGAAAGTTCTCCAAGGGATTAGTACTATCGGCTTAGGAGGTTCTTTCGTTGGGCTCGGACAAGCCTCAGAGTATTGCCCCGGCAGGAAGAACTCCGGAAAGAATAAAATTCGGCCGCGACGTGTTAAGCCAGGTGCCGAAGGGCTCAGCGCGGACCCACCGTCGGACGCGACGATCCTGTGGAACGGTAAAGAGGCCTCTCTCGACGATTGGCAGCACTATCCCGACGGTCGTGATGCTGAATGGATTGAGCACGACGATTACTTCAAGACCAATCTTGGAACTGGCGACATTCAACCCAATGAAGAAATAGGTGACTGTCACCTCCACCTCGAGTGGCGAATTCCCGAAGGCTTAGAGGGAGAAGGTCAGGGACCAGGAAATAGTGGTCTCTTCATGATGGAAACGTATGAGTTCCAGATCCTCCAGAGCTACGAGAATCCCACCTACCCAAGCGGTCATGCGGGATCGTTCTATAAGTACCAGCCAGGTGGCGGCAGCGCGCCGCTGGTTCTCCCAATCCGGCCTCCGGGAGAGTGGCAGGAGTACGACATTATTTGGCGCGGTCCGCGCTTCGAGGATGGCGAACTCGTTCGCTATCCCCAGGCGACGCTCTTTTTCAACGGCGTGGCCGTCCAAACCCACTTCGATATCCCGGGCCCTGTCTGGTATGACACGTTGTACGATTTCGATCACGAGGACTTCGGCCATCCCCGGGATGACGATGGGACATTTCTCGAGGAGGTTCCCTTCAATCTGCAGGATCATGGCAGCAGCCAAGACGTGGTGCACTTCCGGAATATATGGTATCGTGACCTGCCCGAAGAACCTGTGAAGATCGACAATCCCGACGCGATGCCCCAATATGACAGTTCGGGTGGCGACTATGAGATGCCTAAGCAAGTCGAACCCGGTGGAGTAGGAACGACTGGCGATGCGCCCGAAGACGCCGACGTGTTGATCGATGATAGGCTGACCCTCGAGCCAGGAGACGGTAACTGGGAGAGTGACAACAAGTACGGTGACGTGCAGTTACACGTTGAGTACCGCATCCCCGAGGACGTTAGAGGGAGAGGCATAGACCGGGTTAACAGCGGCGTCTTAATGATGGGCAAGTACGAGATTCAAATCGTTGACATGCGCTTCCACCGCAACGCTGACGCCGACAAATGGACTGGCGCCTACACGGACCAAGCTGAACCCCATCACGATGTCGTCAGCCGTCCTGGTGAGTGGCAACAACTTGACATCCTTTGGCAGGGCCCGCGCTTTGACAGTGTCGAGGTTCAGCCAGCACAAGTGACTGCTTTACTCAACGGCGTCGCCGTCCAGACGCGGCTCTTAGTCGATGGTCCGAACGCCGACGGCAAGCTCGTAGAATATGAGGAACACGCGTCCGAGCTGCCGCTTCGCCTCCAAGAGGACAACAGCCTAATACAGTTCCGCAACACTTGGGCACGTTCGCTCGACTAAAACATATACCTTCGAAATTTCGACCTGGAAACCATAATTGACCAATTCACGGAAAGGAAGCGTCGAGATTTCTAAAATTGGCTATATTTTATCTAATTTAAATTTATAATAATGGGCACATGGTGATCTGATGCCTGAGTATCTTACTGGACGACGATATCGCTGTTCATCAATTCTTGGTGAGGTTTGCAAACGGACTCGATCATCTCGGCGGTCACCTCAAAGTGGGATCACTGATCGTTGTTAGATACGTTCGTAGTTTCGGTGGCCAAATCACCAAAACATTGCTCTCTTCTAGTAAACCACGATGAACAGCGATTTCACTGCCATTTGGCTAGTGGATGTTGCTTTAACTCTCTACTCTTGTTCTTGCTTTGGCACTGGATCAATCTCTTGAGTTGTTTCATTGCGCATCTCTTCAAGTTCCAATTCCATCTTCTTACGTCCCTTTTTGAATTCACCTATTGCCCCACCAGTTGATTTGGCTAATTTCGGGATTTTGCTAGCACCAAATAATAACACTATTAGTAGTAAGATTATGGCTAATTCTGTCCCACCGGGAATCGGACCGAATAATGGGATTAATACTTTGATCATCATTCCCATATGCTTTATTCCCCGATCTATAGTTTAAAAGTTTGGCTCTAATAAACCGCTTTGTCGGAGTGACTTCTCCCATGACTAAAGTCGTGGCTTCTCTCCCCTCACAGACGGGAACTGAAGCCGTGCAGGAGTTTCAAGTTCACTCTCCGATCTTTCGATCGATCACGGTGGACAGACACATGCGGACGAGAGTCGCTTTTTGACCACTATCTGGTGACGGCCTCGCCGAGGTGACGCGCTCTCGGGACGGTGTAGTGGCCTTCATTGACCGGGCAGGTCCTACTCCAACCGCCAATTTTGTCCGTTGTGCTTCTTCGCTCGATACATCGTTGGATAGCTTAATTCCGGTGGTTGTGATTGAATTGTCGTGTATCCCCACCATGAACGGAAAGAGTTTCAACTTTAATGAAGTACCCTAACGCGTATCTACATTCACGATCGACTCGAACGGGAAACAGAGGTGCTAGTGCTGATCACTCTTCGCTCTCGTAAGGTTCCCCCACAGCAGAGGGCACACGCGTCGACCCCCAAATCGTAAGCACGACGATTACGGCTATATACGGGAACAGATTCACCAACCGGTTGGGAAGGTTAATCCCGACCGTTTGGAACTGGATTTGTAGCATGTCTAGGCCTCCGAACAGAAGCGCCGCGAGGGCAGCCCCAATCGGGTTATAGTTACCGAATAGGTAGGCGACTATCCCGATCCATCCACGTCCGCTGACCATCGTCTCGCCAGTGCCAGTGAACGACCCAGCATGAGCCATGAGAACGGTACCACCCAATCCCGCCATTACGCCGGAGAAGATCACCGCTGCATAGCGGACGCGGGTGACGCTAATACCCGCCGTGTCCAGCGCCTCGGGGTTCTCACCGGCGGCCTGAATCCAGTAGCCATAACGAGTGTGATAGAGGACCACCCAAGCAGCGACGGTTCCGAGAACGGTGAGGAGCACCAAGGGAGAGATGTTGAACAACAGCGGCCCAACGACTGGTAACTTGGAGAGAACCGGTATCGTTAGATTGTCGATGCTGGCGAGGCCGGGACTGTTCTGGCTCCCCCAAAGTAACACGGCCATGAACGGCCCGAACCCGAGGCCAATTAACCAAACCGCTAGACCCGCCACGATCTGATCAGCCTTGTATCGGATCATCAGTACGGCAAAGACCAGTGCGAATAGTAGGATGATCAGCGTCGACGTGAGTATGGCGATCCAGAGGGCGCTCTGGCCAGCCGTCTTGCCACCGACGAGCCATGTGATAGCCGCCGTGTTGACAGCTCCAAAAATCATGAACCCTTCAACGCCGATGTTGAACACGCCGCTTTTCTCGGCGTATAGTCCGCCGATCGCAGTGAGCGCGATCGGTGCTGCTGCCTGAAGTGAGCGTGTGAGAAAGCCGACAGTGAGAATATCCGCAAGTGGCAGATCAAACCAGGAGATAAACACCATGGACACGAGAACGATCGCAGCGCCAGCCCCGAATCGCATGCGGTTTTGAGTGGCGTAGGCAGCGATGTTCATTGCTCGTCGCCTCCGAGACCAGTCCGCTTTGCAGCCATCCGAAACAGTTCCGGTGCGGCGATGAACAGAACGACGAGGCCGACGGTTCCATTGATTAACTCCGCTGGCACATCGCTGCTCAGTCCGATATAGGAGCCGGCAGAATCGAGGCTGCCAAATAGGAGGCCGGCTGGGATGACGCCAAGTGGGTGATTCGCCGCGAGCAGGCTGACGGCGATCGCATCATAGCCATATGAGCCAATTCCGGCAGGGTCGCTGTAATACCCCTGAATCATGATAGTAAAAATCGCGCCTGCGATCCCGGCGACCATCCCGGAGACGGTCATCGTTATGACGACCATTCGCTTGGCGTTTACGCCCGAATACGCCGCGGCAGATTCCTGATGGCCACTGGTAATTATGTCATACCCGAAGCTGGTCCGGCTCATAAGAATCGCGATTATCGCGGCTATCAGGAATGCGACACCCAGGCCGACGACAGAAAAACTAGGGGAATTATAGATGAGTTGGGGTAGCTCGGCGTATTCCGGGAGCCGCTCTGTGTTCGGCGCGGATTGTCCTTCTCCTCGGAATGGACCTTCGACAAGCCATCCGACGGTCCCAATCGCGATGAAGTTTAGCATTATCGTTGTAACGATTTCGTTTGCGCCACCGTACGCTTTCAGTATGCCGGGCACCGCTGCATACGCGCCGCCGGCGACGATGGCAGCGAGGGTGCCGACGATTATGAGGATAACACCGCCGATCGTCCCCTCAGGGAGTAATGGAGCCGTCCAGAGGATAGAAAGCACTGTCGCAAACCCGCCGACGATGAACTGCCCTTGGACGCCGATGTTGAACACGCCAGCGCGAAACGCGATCGACACGGAGACGCCAGTAAGGATAAATAGCGTCGTGAACATGAGTGTCTGTGCAATGGCAGCTTCGCTGCCAAATGCCCCTTCGAGCATGTTTTGACTGAATGCGGCTGGGTTATACCCGGTTGTAGCCACGACAAGCAACCCGACGAATAGTGCTAGAATAATCGCTGCCATTGAAATAACAAACCGTTCTATGATCGACATTTTCAACATAGCAGCTGCGACACGGTCAAGAACGTCACGAGCAGTTTCGGAATTAGAGTCGCTCATGTTTAAACGCCTCCGTCACGAGAATCTGTAACTGTCGTGTCTGTATCATCGCCTTTTTCAGTTCCCTTTGTAGTCATATCCTTATTTGCTTCTGTAATGTGCATTTCTTCGTCTTCTTCGCCGCTCTCGTCACGACTTCGCCCAGCCATCAGGAGACCGAGTTCCTCTTCTGTGACCTTGTCAGGATCGACAACGTCGATAAACTCTCCCTCGTACATGACCGCGATGCGATCGGAGAGGCGTTGAATCTCTTCGAGCTTCGAGGAGACAACCACGACTGCTAATCCTGCATCCCGCAGTTCCAGTAGTCGATTATGAATGAACTCGATCGACCCAATGTCAACCCCACGGGTTGGATGTGATGCGATCATGACATCTGGATCGCGCATTATTTCACGCCCGACAATGAACTTCTGTTGATTGCCACCGGACAGCGATATCGCTTCGGAATTAGCGTTTTGTGCCTGCACGTCATATTCATCGATGATCGTCTCGGCGTGGTCATGAACGGCTGACCAATCAATGATGCCGCTACTGACGTATGGGCTGATCGTCTGGTTACCAAGCAGTGCGTTGCGGACTAGATCGTAGTCTTGTACCAGCCCCTCAGTTTGGCGATCCTCGGGGATATAGGCGATCCCCGACTCGATGCGATGGCGACGGCTTAAATCAGTAATTTTCTTGTCGTCAAATCGGATCGTTCCTGCTGTAACAGGTCGCAATCCAGCGATTCCCTCGATCAGTTCGTTCTGGCCATTGCCCTGAACGCCCGCAATGCCGAGGATCTCACCTTCTCGAACAGCGAGATCGACGCCACTAACTTGCTCGAGGCCGCGGTCACCGTCAACTCGAACGCCATTAACCTCGAGGACAGGCTCGCCAGGGACGGTCTCTCGGGATTCACGATCGAACAACACCTCCCGTCCGACCATCATGCGCGCCAACTCCTGTTCGGAGGTTTCGTCGGCAGCTACGGTATCGATGGCCTTCCCGTCGCGGAGGACGGTAATCTGATCAGCGACTGCCAGTGCCTCATCAAGCTTGTGAGTGATAAAAACTAGTGAGCATCCGGTTTCGGTGAGTTCACGCATCATTTCGAGGAGCTGATCGACCTCTTGTGGCGTGAGAACAGCCGTCGGCTCATCGAAAATAAGGATGTTGGCGCCCCGATAGAGGGTCTTGACGATCTCAACGCGTTGGCGGACACCGAGATCGAAATCCCGAATTGGTGTGTCAAGATGTCGGTCGATGTCGAACCTGTAACGCGAGCAAATCGCCTCGATGTCATCCCGGGCGGCCGACTCATCAACTAGCCCGTTCGACGCGGGTTCGTGGCCCAAAATGATGTTTTGCAGCACCGTCATCGGGCCGACGAGTTGGAAGTGCTGATGGATCATTCCGACGCCCGCCTCCATCGCATCTCGAGGTGAGTCGAACTCGCGAGGCTCTCCGTCGACGACAATCGTCCCCGAATCTTGATCATACAAGCCGTAGAGGATGCTCATCAGCGTCGTCTTTCCCGACCCGTTCTCACCGAGCAGTGCGTGAACTGTGCCTTGTTCGAGCGTGAAGTCGATCTCGTCATTAGCCACGACGTCGCCGAACCGTTTGGTGATGCTCTTGAGTCGGACTGTGGGTACCCCTGAGTCTTTTCTAGTCATATTTCAAATACAGGATTTGTATCATATCTATGCTAGGATCCGTTACATCCGGTAGCAGTACAAGGAACCTTTATTTCGTCGTTGATGATACCTTGCTTGGCTTCCTCTAAGTTCTTGTCGACGACACCTGGCAGATCTCCTTCAAACGCTTGGCCGATCACGCAGTCGATAGCTTCATCCTCAAGTGTCAGGATGTTTTCGCCGGAAACGCTCTTGAAATTGTCCTTAGCGACCGCCGTCGCGACTTCTCGGGTTCCTTCATTAATGTATTTGACCGCAGACCCGAGGATGACGTCTTGGAAGTCAGGTAGCGTCTGTGACTGATCGGAATCGACACCGATAGCAAATCGGCCCTTTGCCTGTGCGGCCTCAAAGACCCCCCGTCCCGCAGCTGCGGCGGCGTGATAGACGATGTCGGCTCCGGCGTCGTACTGAGAGCTAGCGATGTCGGCTGCCGTATCCGTGTCGGTATAGTTACCAATATACCCAACATTGACGTTGACGTTCTCGGTAACCCACTTGGCGCCGGCAATGTAAGCCTGCTCAAACGCGTTGATTAGCGACTCGTCGACGCCACCGACGAAGCCGATTTGAGCATTCTCCGGACCCGTCTCGCCACTTCCCTGGGCGAACTCCTCGGTGGTCAACGTGCCCCCGAGAACGCCTGCCAGATAGGACATCTGGTGGTTGGCCCAGGTGTACCCGGCAACGTTGGACTCGTCAACGTGGTCGTTGATGAGCATCCAGTTCTGATCGGGGTAGTCTGCGGCGTTCTGAGTTAACGCTTGGGTATGGTTGTACGAAACCAGCACGATGAGATCATGCTTGCCGGTTTGAGCGAGTTCCGATTGTGTTGACTGGTACTGAGCCTGTTGGGTTTCCTCGACCTTGTTAATCTCGATATCATGCTCCTTCTGGGCGCTCTTAAGGCCCTCAAGCGCAAGGTCGTTGAAAGCGTCGTCGTCGAAGCCGGCAGGGCTCGAAACGAGCGCAATGTTCGTCGCCCCGTTTCCGGAACCACCACCGTTGCCGTCGTTGCCGCCGAGACAGCCGGCGAGTCCACTGAGTGTTGTGGAAGCACCAATAACTTTGAGATAATTTCTTCGGTCCATAATTACATCCCTTGCTTCAATTCTGTCAACACGAAGTCTACACTTATAGATTGCGGAAATTTCTAGATAGAATAGTGGTTATAGATATACAAGGAGAATACCTGTAGCTTTAGCCGCAGGATGAATCCGACGGCAGGGAACCAAACCGGCCCTGTCTAGTTGAGAGTTTGAGAAACGGGCAGGTAGGAGCGAGAAATACTCATACAACTCGCAGACCTACGGTGAACTGTTCTTGGGTGGCCATAGCCTCCGTCTCCAAGAACTGTTCACTTTTTGGCTTAACAGTGTCAAAGTATGCTAAGGTTTCGTTTTCAATTGCTAATCACTCTACTTCTTCGGTCATCCGTTTTTAGTTGGTGAAAATCGTGGTCATTAGACTATCCTGAACGAATCGCGGTTATTCTAAAAACCATCTGATTTCTGACGATCTGGGGGAAACAAGTTCCTCAAAGTGCTTAATAAATCAACAATATTATCGTAATCTATCTCGCTGTCATGGTTTATGCCCTCGTCCGGGTGGTTCGCGCCCTCGTCCTTTTCCAGTGGAGACATCGAATTTAAGCATCATCTTATTGTCCTCGTGTTCAAGCATATGGCAATGCCAGGGGAACTCTCCAGAGTAACCGTCAAAGCGCGCAAGAATACGTACCGTTTCGTCTGGTTCAACTCGGACGGTATCCTTCTGGCCTCGTTCATTTGGATCGGGGGTATCAGTTCCATTCGGTCCACGTCCAATCACTTCAAATGTGACAAGATGAAGATGGATTGGGTGTGAACCATTTGTATTGTTTGTTAGTTCCCAAATTTCAGTCGTTCCGAGCTGTGGTCGGACAGTTGCTTCCTTATCTCCAAACCCGTGTCCGTTCAATTGATACGTGACTAACCCGTCTTTCACAGCCAAACCGAGATCCATTTCCCGCGTTTTAATTGCACTATTTTTATTGAGTTTCTTAGAGGATGGGAGATTCAAATTCTTTGGATTTGCGCTGTTGTCTATTGGATCCTCACTCGGGTCAGTGACCTTTATCTGCATAAGCTCGCCGAGATCGCTTCCCGAGTTTTCGCCCACGTATGGTAATTCGGCGTTATTGGTGAGGGTGAATCTTTCGCCTACCTGGTCGGAGAAGTCGACAATAACTTCTCCGCGCTCAAACGGCTGGAGAACAAGTGAGTCAAGATCCCCAGTTGGCCCAATTGGAACTACTGACTCCAAAAATCCATGATCCGGGGCAAACTGGTAGAGAGTTGGGGCGCCTTGGCCCGATTCGTTACTAAGTTGAAGGCTAAACGTGCGATGATTTGCACCATTTACGATCCGGAATCGATATCGTCGGGGTTCGACTTCCAGATAGGGCCACACAGCACCATTGACAACTGCAGTATCACCAGCAAACATCGGAGTCCAGGTATCTGGATAATCCAACGAACCATCTGAATTAAACGACTTATCTTGCAGGAGAAGCGGTATATCATACCTACCACTTGGTAAATTGAGCTTCGCCTCTTTCTGACTCCGGATAGAGTATAAGCCAACTAGTCCGGCGTAGGCGTTGAGCCGGACGATGCCAAGCGTGTGGTCATGGTATGTCGATGTCAATCTAGATTGGCGCATTGGAAGTTCTTGCCACTCATTGGTGAACCGTGGTCCAACAACGCCACTCGGAGAAGTCCACATGTCAGACTGTCCATCATTTTCGGGAGCAATTTTCAAGCCATGAAAATGAGTCACTGTCCGAACTTCCGGAACAGGAACGGCCTTATCGTATCCGGGGTGGTTTTCGGCCGTTGTTCCACCAATTCGCTCGTCAACTTCGAACAGATGATCGGTCGGAAGTTGACTGTTGTCGAAACGCACCATCATCCGCTGATTCCGCCGAGCTTCAATGAGTGGCCCAGGATAGACGCCGTCGAAGCCCCAAAGTGTGGTATCTGGCAGGTCAGGATGGAGATTTTGCGTGAATTCCGTGATAGGTATTTCGTAGGTATCAGCACCTCTCCGTTTTCCATCGGGGTCTCTGACCTCTGGAATGGGAAGTGGTTGTACGTATTTCTCAAGATTAGGAGATGATTGCGCAGCTGTCCCACTTGTTGTTTGAGGTATTGCACTGGCTACTCCAAAGGTTAGACCAGTTTGGAGCAAGCGCCGCCTAGATAGTTTAGTCATGGTTAATTAATTGGATTGAAGTTGGTTTGCGATTAACAGTAGCGATCACATCGTAAATTTCATCATCAAGTTTCATATTGTATTCAACCTCAATACTGGTTTGGAAGATAAATCGTTTAAAACTTTTGGCCAACTAGCCAAAAATAAGATGATTTCCATCTTGTATGGATTAAACGAGATTGTTGAACGGGCACGATACTTTGCCCAAAGCCCATAACCTAATTACGTGGTTATAATATTTAATAATATAGTTATATACAATAAAATAGTCTGATTTTGAAATGGATACTGTAAAGTTTGACGGTAATAAAAGGTAAGCCATAGAAAACGTGTATCAACTGCAATCTTAAGTGGAGGTTATTACGAACTATGGATTGAGTTGGTCAATATGCACCTATGATAAGACCTTCTTTAAATAGGAAAAAGCAACTATCACCAAGATTTTATCAGCATTTTTTCTTTCACTATGACGTTTAAAGCGGATTACGGTGTTACTCTTGTCGTTCTGTTCTTGATTACAGAACGACCGTAATATTTCGACGTTCGGAATACAAATCGCTGTAGGTGGCATTACATTCCTATATTTGTAACAGCAGCAACGCTAACTTTCACCAATTACCATTATTGTTATTCATACTTTTACACGGTTTTGAAATAAAGTTTCGAATCATGAATAGTGGCTTATACTCTCTTTAATATATGTATTTAGATTTAATAATCGTTATGAGATGCAGAATCTCTATCTATTACAGGTTTAGTAATGTAAAGGTAAGGAGATAACGAGTTGATAGCCAGTAATAAAGAAAAATACTACTTCAAATAATAGGTAAAAAATGATTTAGGTACTTGTTATGTACTGACATACAAAACAGACACTCAATAAGAAAATCGCTTAAATTCACCAAGTAAAGTCCAGATTACTCCACGATACGAATCTACTATTATAAGCACTAATCAAACCCCAATTGGCCTCTGACCGTGAATGCCTGGCTCTTCCTAACGATATTAACCAAGAAAAAATGAAGACAGTGCAGCACAAGTTGAGTAGGCCAAGCCAGGGGCCTATTGTATGGGTAGATGGGTTGAAAGTGACGTTATTAGGATTATTCTACCAAGAATCCATTCGAATGGTAACAAACCACATATAGGAGATAGGTAAGGGACACAACTGGCTGCGTGTTCTTACAGAAGGGAATTAGCCGATGGCCAAGAGAATATAACAATTTACCTATAATATATAAAAATCATATACCCCTCAATTAATTTATTTGGGAGCGCTCATCAGAAAGAGCTTTGAGCAATTACCAACGAAATTAATTAAAGATTTGGAGCCAACAACTTTTAAAAACGAACGTGGATAGCTTCCGAGCCATGGTCAAGTACTGATTTTAGTACACGCATTCATCACAGAATAGCGCTTAGGTGCAGGGAGTGAAATACGAAATGGACTCGCTCAAGCAGATAGTCAGTCGCCTCTAGCATGAGGCAGACTACTGATAGTGAATACTAAGAGTGCGTGTGTTTCGCACTGGACATAAATCGTACTAGTGGCGATGGACAAGTCATACCTGGTGCATCCAATTTCACGTAGCTAATATGTATAGCTACTACCTCTCTAACAATTTGGATAAAAAATTTCGAAACGAGGGGCTCCTCTTAGAAGGTAGTTAGGGACTATAGAGTTTAGCGGGGTGGGTGTCTGCACCTTCGATAGCACAGATACCACCAGGTTGCCAAGGCTGATTCAGTTTCTCAAGCCAATTAGCTCCGATTTGCATTGACTCGAGCGGATTCCCCGGTGCGTCGTGTTCAAAGACTAGATAGTCGGTATCTCCGGTGTTGCGGAAGGCCGTTGCCACTGCACGCATATTGACGTCGCCTTCGTGAATTTCGGTGAATTCCTGGGGATCAACAGTCATATTCTTCATATGGAGTGATCTAACGTTTGTCGAGTGATCCACGGTGAAGCTAATTGGATCCCGGCCGCCGACAAGTGCCCAACCGACATCAAGTTGGATCTGGACTTGATCATCGAGATTCTTGGCGAAGATGTCGTAGCCAGTTGTGTCGCCGATCTCTGTGAACTCGGAGTCGTGATTATGATGACCGAATTCAAGGTTGTATTCGGCTAGCAGGTCTGCCGCCGCATTACACCGCTCGGCAAAGTCGATAACAGCCGCTTCGTCGCCCCAATCGTCGGGACCAGCACCTGGGTCAATGAGGGTCGGTGTGCCGAACTGTGAGAAGGTATTGGCCATCGCCTCAGTGTTGTCTTCAACAGCACTGATACTAATGTGGGCACTGCTCATCTCGAGACCCGTGTCGTCCATTGCCTGAAGTATTGGGTTCACATTAGTATTGGCGCCGACTGAATAGGGCTCGAAAGCGTCGTAGCCAGCGGCGGCAGCCTTCTGTATCAATTCCGGTACCGAGAGTCCAGTATCACGGTACGAGTAGAACTGCGTGGAGATGGGAATATCGTCATCTGTCTCTTGGGCTGCAACGGTCGTCTTTGCCTGCCAGGCGGTGGACGTAATCGCAGTGCCCACACCGGCAGCACCAATCCCCTGAAGGACTCGCCGACGGTTCACGTTGAAGAACTTGTTATCTGTCATCTTTTGGTCGTCTGATTTCTGCACCATAGAATATGGATTATTACCATACAACTTAATTGTTTGGGTATATGCGATGGAATTGAGAGGGAGGAGAGGTGAGAGCAGCATCTCGGAGTACATTAAGTTCGTCGAAGAAACGGCTTCTGAAGCACTGGCTGAGTTGACGCTATCACTCCTCCACGGAATCCAGTTCCGGTGAACTCTGTGGGAGGTAGCGCAATTTGAGCAGCATGTCTTTGGCAAAGGCTTGAAATTTGTACTCCACAAAATACGGTTGTATTGTCCAAAACAACACAATTTCTCACCAAACTTGATTTGTAACGCATTCACGATCGTGATAGTACGTTTCCTTGTAGAGCATGTTCTTCGTTTCCGTGATGACGTGGGGGTGTTGTTCCATCCGTGGCCAGCGACATATATAGACTGCTTGCTAGAGCTGTTCAAACGTCTCATCGATAACGCTGTGAGCGTCCTCAGGAACGCCGAGTTTGAGCTGATAATTGAATGATTGACATATATAATAAATTTTATATTTACATTTAAGGTAGCAGGTTAGAACCGGGGGCCGGAATTGCCATCAAGTATTGTTAGTAGAGGATAGTGTCAACTTCCTCTCTGTGGTCAAGGTTCAGGGTCTCCACCTTGTATTTTGATGAAGTTAGGTCGTCGGTCAGAAATAGGGTAGAATTTGTCTAGATGCCAATTCAACACGCCGATCAGTGTAGCATAGAAGACGAACGAGATGTATTTCGTCTCTATCTCCTATGTCTTATCCGTTAATTTTAAGTCACGTGAGTTAATTGTTCACTATGAGCGTAAAATATGATTAAACTTGATGCAGTCCGTGTAAAGGACCAAAAAACGCCCGATCAGGCAAATAATCCAAAACATGTTTGGAAAGGAGTCGCACCGGAGGGGATTGCGGGCAAGACAAATCCCACGCTCTCCCTGGTTGCCGGCGAAGAGTATACGGTTGAGTGGACGAATACTGACGGCCACCCGCAAAACTTCACCATTGTGGATTCCAATGGCAAGAAGCTCCACAAGAGCAAGGTGCTGCCGAGGAAAGGCGCGACACAAACTGTCACATTCACCGCAACCGAAGCGATGGCCGAATACTACTCCCAGACCAACCGTCACGATATGCGGGGCACCATCGAGGTGGGAGTATCTCGGTTTAAGGTAAGTGACCTCAATCCTACAAGGCTAACCGTCGAACAGGGCGACTCCCTCGATGTCTCCGCGACGATCACCAATACCGGTGGCAGCAAAGGGACACAGGAAATCACTCTCCTAATCGACGATAACACCGTTGACTCACAAGACCTTACCCTTGCTGCGGACAATAGCACCACTGTCGTTTTCGAAGGCATCGATACGAGCGGACTTGACCCGGCTGAGTACACCCTCACCGTTGCTACCGAAAATGATGAAGCTAGCGGAACCCTAATCGTTGAGGAGAAAGTACCGTGGAATCGCGACCTTGAGGCGCCAAGCAATCCGAAGGAAGCTACAAATTGGGACAACTACAACATTAGTACTGTCCTCTCGACGGGCGACATCGCAAGTCAATACGACCTCCAAGACGGCGAGGAGGGCGAGTGGATGCAGATGGCCGTCGACCCCCAGGACCGTATCTGGGTCATCACCCGTGGGGCCCCCTTCGTCAGCGAAGGCGATGGCTACGCCGAGGTTGCCTGGGTCGATCCAAACAGCGGCGAGCACCAACTCGCCCTCGAACTCCCCGTCGCCTTCCACGGCGGACACATCGCCGAACCACACTACTCCGGGGAATCGTCCGCCGCCCGTGAACTCGGCGGACAGGGGATTGCGATCGACCCCGATTTCAAGGAAAACGGCTACGTCTACATCATGTACCATCCTTCAAGCGAGAATTTGGAGGAGGTCGACAACCCCTACCACGACGAGATTTTCTACGCCAATACGCTCGTCTCCCGGTTCGAGATGGCCGACGACGGAACCCTCGACCCTGACTCCGAACAGGTCGTCTTCGAGCTCCCCGAGCAGTACAATACCTGCTGTCACCACGGCTGCTACATCACCTTCGGCGAGAACCGTGAGTTCTACATCTCGACCGGCGACAACTCTAACAACGTGGGACATCCCACTCACGACTGGCCACCCGACGATACTGTCGATGGGTTACCAGGAGCCACTGTCGACACGTTCATGGGCGACGAGCGTCAAGGAATCGTCGGCGGGCGACCAGGTCCGGTCGCCGACGCCCAGCGCACTTCAGGTAACACGGCCGACAAGCGCGGAAAGGTCCACCGGATCATCCTCAACGAGGACGGTAGCTACGACATCCCCAACGGCAATCTCAAAGAGCAATGGGAAGCGGAGACCGGCGAGTCCTACTCTGATGAAGAGTTCTTACCGGAAATCTACGTGATGGGACTGCGCAATCCGTTCACGATCTCTATTGACGAGCATACTGGCTACCTTTGGACCGCCAACTACGGCAACGACGCTGGGGGAACTAGTGTCCTCGGCATGCCTGGCTTTGGGGATTACCATCTGTGGTGCAAGCCGGGCAACGTCGGCTATCCGTGGTTCCGGGCGTACTACCCCTACCGTGACTACGACTTCGAGACTGATGAGGTCGGCCAGCCGTTCTGGCCCGACAACCTCCGCAACGACTCGGTAAACAACACCGGCATTACGGATATCCCCAACGTTACTCCGGCACTCTTCTGGCACCCCCAGAACTTCGAGAATTTAGCGAATGCCACCGAGACCTTTCCGTGGCTGGACCAGCCTCGTCCCGGCGAGATCACCTATCCCGAATTCGACACCGGCGGCTCAGCGGACGTCGGCGTGGTCTACCGTTACTCTGAAGACTACGGCGAAGGAGCGCTTGACCCATATTTCGACGGCAAGACGTTCATCATGCGGCCGAGTAACTCTGATGTCACCCGGTATGTCACCTTCAACGACGACGGCAGCCTCGAGATGAATGAGTTCCTCCCAAATGACGACACTATCGCTGCTGCCTACGACATGAAAGTCCTCTCCGACGGCCGGCTAGTTATCATGGGCATGTACTCCGGCATCCACGTTGTCGAATATCAGACGTCCCCGCCGGGAGACGATGACCCGCCGGGAGACGATGACCCGCCGGCGGAGGTGATCCAACCAGGAACGACAATCGAAGTTAATGGCGTAATTTCTGGTTGGAACGGGACTGCACCCTCACAGATTGAGGGTGAGACGAACCCGACGCTTACGCTAAAAGAGGGTGGCGAGTACACCGTCAAGTGGACGAACGGCGACGGATCGCCTCATGATTTCGCACTCCAAGACGAAAATGGGAACAATATTATCAAGACTGATATTGTCTCAGAAAAAGGTGCTACTGTATCATTGACGTTCACCGCTTCAACAGAAATGGTTCAGTATATCTGCACCGTCCACCCGGGTACAATGGTGGGTGATGTTGAAGTAGTCTAACTCAAATTCATCTCTGTTGCTATCCCTTTATGCAGGTTTAAGATTGAAAATCCGTGTTGTATTCATTTTCCTATATAATTAAAATTAAACATACTATGCATATTCGTAAAATAGTAGAATTCTTCATCCAGTTCAGAATACGATCTACTATAATCAATAGAGTATATACCCATAAATTTAATAGTATAAATTTTTATATAATTACAGGTTTTAAATATACATTTATATCTTTTTGTCTCGGCACAAATTGCATCAAGGTAATGTATAATATTTTCTCGGTTTTTGGATTGGGTTGAGATAGCATGCCAAATGAACAAAAGACGGGTGGAGAGAATTGCATAGAGGGTAGCGTATCGACATCGATTACCACGAGCAGGCGGCAAATTCTGCAAGCAACAGGGGGGCTTGGTGCAGCCGGCCTCATCGGCAGTGGAACGCTTCGCGCTAGAGAGAGTACTGATGATAACGTAATTAAACTTGATGCAGTCCGTGTTGAGGATCAAAAAACACCAGGTCAGGCAAACAATCCAAACCATGTTTGGAAAGGGGTCGCACCGGAAGGGATTGCGGGCGAAACGAATCCTATGCTTTCTCTAGTTGCGGGTGAAGAGTATACGGTTGAGTGGACGAATACTGACGGTCACCCGCAAAATTTTACGATTGCGGATGCCAATGGCAAGAAACTCCTCAAGAGTAAGGTGTTGCCGAAGAAAGGCGCGACACAAACTGTCACATTCACCGCAACCGAAGCGATGGCCGAATACTACTCCCAAACCAACCGTCACGATATGCGGGGTAATATACAGGTCGGCAGTGAACCGGCGTTGGAAGTTAATATCTTGGTGTTCTCGGCAACGGCGGGTTACCGTCATGGGAACATCGAATACGGTATTCAACAGCTCCAGGGGCTCAAAGATCGCATCGTCGCCGAAACTGACGCCGACTCTGTCACAATCGACACGATCCCTCAAGACGCCTCTGCGTTCCCCTCGAACGCCAGTGAACTTGAGCAATACGATACAATCATCTGGTTCAACACCACGGGAGACGTGATCAACGTCGACCAGCAGGCCGCCTTCGAAAAGTACATCCAAAACGGCGGTGGATACGCCGGTATCCACGCCGCCGCCGACACCGAGTATGATTGGAGCTTCTATGGTGACATGCTTGGTGGTGCCTACTTCAAGGATCACCCTGCCGTTCAAGAAGCAGAAATCCACGTCACTGACCAAACTCATCCCTCGACAGAACACCTCCCGGATCGCTGGAGTGTTGCCGATGAGTGGTACGACTATGCCGAAAATCCCCGTGGCGACGTCCACGTTCTTGCATCCGTCGACGAAGACAGCTATACGGGCGCGACAATGTCGCGTGCCGACCATCCGATAATCTGGTGTCAAAACTATCGTGGCGGACGTGCTTGGTACACCGGCCGCGGCCATACCGAGGCTGCGTTTGACGAAGACGCCTTCCTCGAACACGTCCTTGGTGGCATCCTTTGGGCCGGCGGATTTATCGAGGGTGACGCAACCGGCACTGTATGGTCAAACTATCAGAAAACACAACTGACTTCCGATGTGTCTGAACCGATGAAAATGGATATGACGCCCGACGGTCGACTCTTCTACACTGAGCGCGCAACGGGTAAAGTGGGCGTCATCCATCCAGATTCAGGGGATGTCACGACTGCGCTTACGCTTGACGTTTACTCTGGTCAAGAGGATGGCCTCCAGGGTATCGCCTTCGACCCCGGCTTTAGTGAAAATAATTGGGTCTATCTTTATTACGCGCCTCCGAATGATGTGGTTGGCGATAACCCCTACAATGTATTGTCACGGTTCAAGGTGGAGGGAGATACAATCGATCCCGACACTGAAACTGAGATTATTCGCGTCCACACTCAGCGCGATACGTGTTGTCACGTTGGCGGCGACATTGCGTTTGGTCCAGAGGGCGAAGAACTCTACCTCTCGACCGGTGATGATACGAACCCCTTCGCATCCAGCGGTTACACGCCGATCGACGAACGATCCGGCACATGGCCAGCGGATAGCGATAACGCTGGTATCCCATATGCATATTGGGATGCTCAGCGGACAGCCAGCAATACAAACGACCTCCGGGGCAGCATTTTACGGATTATCCCCCAGGACGACGGCTCGTACGAAATTCCTGATGGAAACCTTTTCACTAGTGACGAGTATTCTCAGGCGCGTGAGAATGGGCTGGTGCGCGAGGAAATCTATGTGATGGGGTGTCGCAATCCGTTCACGCTTACGGTTGATGACGAGACTGGTTTACTGTACTACGCTGACTATGGTCCTGACGCTGGTTCCTGGAGCGCCGATCGTGGTCCAAACGGTATCGTCGAGCTTAGGGTAATAAGTGAAGCACAATTTGCCGGGTGGCCATACGTCCGCGGTCCAAATGTCTCCTACGTCGACTACGATTTCGAAACTAGTGAATCGGGCGAGCCGTTCAACCCTGAAAATCCCGTTAACGATTCCCCAAACAACACTGGGCTTAAAGAGTTGCCACCGGTCACGGAGGCGACAATCTACTATCCGAATGGCTGGGACGAATTCATCAACAACGTACCCGAGTATGCACAAGAACGCATTCCTGATCAAAACCCATGGCCATCGATTCCCGCGGGTGGTGCTCCGATGTCAGGACCGGTTTATCAGTCTGTGGATGACGGCGCTGATGGTGCCCTGCCCCAGTCCTTTGACGGTAAGTGGTTCGTCATGGAGTGGGGGTCAGACTGGCTCAAGTACGTTACGTTCGATAAAGATGGTAATGTACTCGATGTCGCGCCGTTCCTACCTAACTACAACTACAACGGACCGATGGACTTCATGGTCGGGTCGGATGGAGTGTTATATCTTATGGAGTATGGCGAAGGATTTTTCGGGGGTACAGACCCCGGTATCTACCAGATCGATCACCTAGCAGGGTTGCTGGGATCCGATGCACTCTCGTTCAGCCTTGACAAGGACACGCTTTCCGCCGGAGGGTCGACGTCGGCGACTACGACGCTCAAAAACTTGGCTGACACCGATTTAACGAATGTACAGTTTACGCTGACTGCTGACAGCGACCAAATCCAGATTAACTCACCGGATCAGACAAGCTTCGATTCATTGGCCCCAGGAGAGAGTCAATCAGTCATGTGGGAAGTGACCACCTCTGAAGATATAACTGGAGGTAAATACAACCTGAACACTCAAGTTACGTATGTTCAGGACGGTAACAAAAATCAGCTACAGGAAAGCACTTCGTTAGGGGTTGCCGCACCACTTACAATCCCATACGGACTCGATTCAGGTGGCGAAGACCACGATGGCAGGGTCTCAATCGGGGATATCACATTCGATAAGCTGCCGAATCCATCCGTAACTCAAACTGGTGAGCACTCCGTCTCGTCCTTTGTAGACTCCAATAACGACATCGGAGGAACGGAAAACGATCTGCTATACAAGACCGAACACTACGGAACTGATATTGGATATGACATTATCGTCCCTAATAGCACATACGACGTGACGCTGCACTTCGCAGAGCTCTGGTGGGGTGTCGAAGGTCGTGGCGGTACTGATACTGGAAAGGAAAGTCGCGTATTTGACATTGTCATCCAGGGCGAGACTGTGCTCTCCAATTTCGATATCTACGCCGAAGTTGGGAGCCTCACCGCCACGACGAAAACGATCCAAGACGTCAAAGTCACCGACGAAGTCCTGTCGATCTCCTCGACTACTCAGGTTGACAATACGAAGGTCAGTGGAATCGAGATTCGGCCCGCAGGTGATAGCGGTGGCGGTGGTACCATCGACCCATCGACGACGATCCAGCTCGACGCATTCATCGATGGATGGGCAGGAACCGCGCCTAACGGAATTTCTGACCAGACAAATCCGACGCTCACGCTCCAAGAAGGGAGCGAATACACTGTCGAGTGGACGAACGCCGACGGGGCGCCTCACGATTTCGCCCTCCAGGACGCCGATGGCAACAACCTTGATAAGACCCCCATTGTGTCAGAAGAAGGTACTACTACATCACTGACGTTCACCGTAACGGCAGAGATGGTTGAATATGTCTGTACTGTCCACCCGAACTCGATGGTGGCCGATATCGAGGTGGTCTAACCGGGTCTGATACATTACCAGACCTTGTTTTTGAGTATTCTGTCTCGGACAAAGCCATAACAATGTAGTTCCAACTGTTGCCAAGTCAGCCATACTTTTCCCAACACTTTTATATGTTTGTAAAAAGAATCTAGATTCAAGTTGATAAATAAGGAACACAGTAATACGTCAAGTACAAGGGCTAAGCATCGGGTGTGATCGTTGAGTAGATAAGCCCTGTATAGGAATCCCCTGACCTAATTTGATAACAGTGTTACAAAACATAATATCAATTCCATATTAAGTGATTACCTAGTTAATATGGAATTGAGCTACGGAGCCTAGTTTCGGCCTATTCTGCGTTTTATGTCTACTTCGATAACTAATCATAGTAACTGATTAGTTGATTAAATACTGTATATAGATTATTATTTATTATATACATATATGTATTATATGTATTTAAAATGTAGGGTGTTGTCTGAAAATATAAGACTCACTGGGTGAGAGATTACAACTATGGCCTGTAAAGAGTATTAATTTTACGACTAAATTGTTCGCTCTATTGGTTTTTAACACCGAGAAATTTCTCGAATTAAGAATATACCTCAATAACTGATGTTGAGTTCCACGACATTTGTCGCGTTAAGTACTCGCTTTGCCAGCCCCCCGTGAAGATCATCGTCACTGACGCGGCTTGCCGGGGCTGCAACGCTGATCGCTCCTAAAACACCACTCGATGAAGTTTTTACCGGTGCTGCGATACAGCGCAAGCCCTCGAGACGTTCTCCGTCGTCGGTGGCGTACCCACGCTTTCGGATGTCCTCTAACACATTGAATAGCTCCTCTCGTGTCCCAATAGTCTGCGGCGTCTTTTGTTTGAGACCCTCCTGATCAATAATTTTGTTGACTCGCTTCTCAGGGAGAAACGCAAGAATGGCCTTTCCAAGTGCTGTCGTATGCAGATCTGTTTTAAGACCTGCATATGTATTGAGATCAACAGCCTCCGCCCCTTTGGCTCGCATCAAATACACTCCTTTACATTGTTCCTCCACGAGTAGATTTGCGAGTTCTCCGGTCTCATCAGCAAGTGACGTTACTTCAGATTCCGCTACCTGATACAATTCCATTGATTTCCGCGTATATCCACCGACCTCAAGGAACTTGAGACCGAGTTCGTATTCGTCGTCAACCTTCCGCACATAGCCGTACTCTCGGAGTGTCATTAAATGGTTGTGAACCATGCTCTTGCCCATGTTGAGTTTGTCTGCGAGTTCTGTCACTCCACAAGGCCCATCTGTCTTTAGCTCCTCGACTAATGTCAGAGATCTTTCGGTGGTTTGCACCGGATATTTTGCATTCATTCTTATATTTTTTATTAAAATGGATACTAATAAATGTTCTGGATAATAGAACACTAATGAGTAATCACGAAGAGGAAAAATTGACATACCGATTTTCATCACTATGGATCAGTGTTTTTCGATGGAAACTCTCATCACTTTCTAGCGGATCGTAGGTCCGAAATTAATCCATATAGACGGTTAGCGACTCCTTCTCGTGGTTTGTGAGGAGGAGTCACACAGTCGATTCATCAGCGGATTTTGCCGGAACTACGTATCGCTAATCGCTGCTGTGATCTATGAGTGGAAATACTGGCGATTTGTCCTCGGCGTATGTTCCTCGTCCATGTTTTGAGAGGCCACGTGAGTACGACCAAGCATCGTGCCCGCGGTCTTTCTTCCTGGCAGAGACGTAGAACTCATCAATTTCGACCGAACCAATGAGAGTGAGAGTTAGCGCGTAGAGCAGTCCGCTAGAATGCTGACGCGCCGGTGAAGCGCTCGGTATGAAACATTGAGTTCACCCTCTAGCTGGCGGATACTCATGTTGGTCCGAAGAAACAAGTAAAACGCGAACAAGAGATTGTTGAGGACGATCTTCGCGTGCGCGAGGGTCGTGCCGGTTTTATCGTTTAACGTACAGACACAATTCTTATAGAGATATCGCTGATACTCTTGGTAGCTGCCGTGTTTGATTACTGACTCAGGCCAGCAGCGCGAGCACTTGTAGTGCTCGCCTCCGAATTGAGCAGTTCAAACGCGTACATGTCGGATGATACGCAAGTGTTACTCTTGCTCGCTACGGTTTCTAGCGAAAGTATTCCCGACTAACAATCTGCTTCTGATGAGCGAATATGGATGAGGTGACGGGAGGAAGTCATGGTAAATCGTGAGAAGCAGTTTTCAACGTGTTTTGTAGTCACGGATGTATAATATATGAAAAATGAACACATGAACTAACAGTTAATTTTCGAGAGTTATTATCGACGGATTTGCTATACGAAAAGCGTCAAACTTTCATGATACACACATTACTCTTGACTCCATAAATAATGTATTTATCACAGAATACATGTGGCAATAAAGTAGATTCAAATCGAGAAATTCCACACTAATTATTAATAATACTATTTTTTATAATATATCAAATGTAAGAAACATGTGTATTTGGCCAATTTGATTTACAAGTATCTTTTTAGCCGAATCATCCTCCTTATCTGAACGCGAGAGGAAATCGCAAGTTGATTTTGTATATTCTATCTAGAACTATTATACAAATATAATTTTTTTGTAAGGTGTGATTCTCATACTTGGATTCACGATTTAGTAATAAGTTTATTATCTAAAAATAATAATTATAATATAATTAACTATATATTATATTTCGAGGAGTAATGTAATTGCGATTGCCATGAAAATAAATCCAGCAACCATTGTGACGGTTGTGTATCCGAGAATGACGCGAGCTCGGAGTTGCGCAAGTGCGAGTGCGGGTACCGCCCAAAATGGTTGTATCATGTTTGTAAGCTGATCGCCCATCATCTCGATGACTACAGCGGTCTAATGGGGCATTCCGACTTCACGGGTCGTTTCGAGAAGAATCGGTCCCTGTGCAACCCATTGACCACCGCCTGACGGAACGAAGACATTGATAATCCTGGCGCTTATCAGACCGAGAACTGGCCACGAGAGTGGTGTTGCGATATCTGCAAAAAACCCTGCGATAGTCGCGGCGAGCGCTGTGCCAGTAAGGAGCCCTGGGATCCCAGCGTAGAACAGAAATTGGAAGAGGATGCTCGCCACGTTTTCAACGCCGCTATTTATTTGGTCGACGATGCCCTTCGGCGTCACCCAAAGAACAATCGCACAGAAAATGAAAATGTAGCTATTAACCTACAACAGGTCGTGTTACAATGAATTAGTGTTAGTTAAATATGGAAAGTTCAAATGTTATTTTAAAAATATAAAATTTATTAAATATTTTAGGCGGAATAATTGATACATTTGTTACAATTTTCTCGGCACAGTCACTAGACTCAAAATGGTGAAAGGCATCTTGTACCTTTTCCATTGAATACACAGTGACGACGTAGGGTTCGAATGTACCATTCCATACCAATTCGAGGACTTCGTGGGTTCTCCGGGATGTGCCATTGTCGACCCAATAATTTGGAGTTGGTTGTAGAACACTCGATTGACGTTCACTTCGGCGTATGCTCCCTGCGTAACGCCGCAACTCAAGAGGCGTCTCCCTTCGCCAGTCATTTCAATGATTCTGGCCAGGTGCAGCACCCATATGGTCAAAAACGGTATCAACACCCCGTTTATCCGTAAACTCGGCGATTTGATCGGAAACCGAATCAGTCGTGTAATCCATATTTAAACAAGGATTACAGTATTAGATTTGTAATGGCATTGTCGCTGTTGAGGATAAGCGTGAGTAGATGTGTTTCGCATCATGGAACGAAGACAATAGCGGTAAGCGGTATAGGTGATAATGTGTATTCGATTTTTCCGAATGAGCGTAAAAATCGAGAGACGCTGAAGGGGATAGAGAACTAGTAGTTGAGATAAACCGTCTTCGATGTGGTAAAGAAATCAAGGCCTGCATCACCCTGTTCGCGATATGTTTCACTCGACGATGCTTTCATTCCTCCAAATGGGACATGTAATTCTAATCCCGTTGTCTTTTCGTTAACCTTGACGACGCCGGCTTCGATGTCATCGACGAACTGATGAGCCTCTCTGAGGTCTTCCGTAACGATGCTCGCTGAGAGACCAAATTCCGTATCATTCGCAACAGTGACTGCCTCGTCATACGAACTCACGGGAAGGACGGCTACCACAGGGCCAAAAATCTCCTCCTGAGCGATGCGCATTCCCGACGAGACGTTAGAAAAGACCGTTGGTTCGATATAGTAGCCCGATTCGTGTCGGTCCTCCTGGGGGACCGAGCCGCCTGTCTCGAGCGTCGCACCCTCAGATTGACCAACGTCGATGTATTCAAGTGTCCCATCCAATTCATCCTGACTGACGTGCGGTCCCATATCGTACCCATCAAGTGCTGGGCCAATGCCGATGTTGTCCGCGTGTGCGACTAATTCATCGACAAATTCTTCGTACACATCTTCATGAACGATTGCTCGTGACGTCGCTGTACACGCCTGTCCGGTGACACCGAATGCACCTTCAGAGACGATTTTGGCCGCAGTATCGACGTCCATACTCGGCATCACGACGGTCGGGTTTTTGCCCCCCATCTCCAGTTGAACACGCTTCCCATCCGTCGCTGCTGTTTCGCCGACCATTTGGCCGACCGACGTACTCCCAGTGAATGAGATGGCGTCGATATCCTCGCTGGTTGAGAGTGTTTGACCGACTTCACTTCCTGGGCCGGTGATGACGTTAAGGACGCCACCCGGAAGACCTGCTTCGTCAAGACATTTAGCGACTTTGATCGCGACGATTGGGGCCTGCGATGCAGGTTTGAGAACGACAGTATTACCAGTTGCAAGCGCAGGTGCGAGTTTCCACGTCGGAATTGCGATAGGATAATTCCAGGGAGTAATGAGTCCCACGGTCCCAAGCGGTTCGGTTTTCGTCTCAAGACGCGTATCCTGAGAGCTCGATGATTTAATCTCACCACCAAGGTCGTTGGCCTTCTCGCCGTAGTAATAGAGAATGTCGATTGCCCGGGCGACCTCTCCAGAGGCCTCCGGAAGCGCTTTTCCCTCTTCACGAGAGAGTATTTCGGCTAATTCGTCAGCCTGTTCATCAAGCAAGGATGCCGCACGGCGAAGAATAGATCCACGCTCCGGGGCAGGGGTCTTTTCCCATCCGGGTTGTGCTTTGGCCGCTGCGTCGATTGCCCGCTTTGTGTCAGCGGCAGTCGACTGAGGTAACGTCCCAATGACGTCCGTCGGGTCCGCTGGGTTGTGTACATCGAACCGCTCACCCGTTTCCGAGTCCGTCCACTGACCGTTACAGTAGTTATCGAATGCTGGCATGCAATAGAAACCACTTGATTCACACAATAATAGCTATTGGTCAAGACAACATCTGCTGGTTTCAGGAAAGGTGAATCTCATCGAGCGTTGTAGTTGAGCTCGATGATATTCACCGTCGATAATAATTTGTCTTGAAGTTCCGCTTCCACGTCTGGTTCCTCCATCCGATGAGCGGGACCCGACACGCTCAATCCTCCGAGAACCGTTCCGTTTTTGTCCAGTATCGGTGCAGAGATGGTTTGCATTCCGGTGTTGAATTCACCGCGTTCGAAGCTGACGCCACGCTCGCGGACTTCTTCGAGTTCCTGATATAGGTTCTCTTTAACGGTAATGGTGTTCTCGGTGCGTGTGGGAAGTCCATGCTCGTCAAGAATTTCTTTGACTCGTTCTTCAGGGAAGTTCGCTAGCATCGCCTTGCCAGCACCCGAGCAGTGCATGTGAAAGTACGACCCTGCACCCCAGTCATACTTGATACTCTCGTTGCTTTGCACAGCATCGAGGGCTACGCACATTCCGTTTTCCTCAACGCAAAGAGTCACACTCTCACTACTCGACTCTTCGGCCAATCGTTGGATTTCCGGACGGCCAATCTGATACAGTGGAATACGCTCGCGGACCCTGCCGCCGAGTTCAAGATAGTGAAGTCCAAGTGCATACTTACCATCTATCTTAACAGTATAACCCAACTGTGTGAGCGTGCTCAAGTAGTCATGAACTACACTCTGCGGTCGGTCAATTTGCTCCGCAATTTCTGTCACGCCAGCTTTACCTGTGTCATCTAGTACGCTGATAATTTCGTCCATCGTCAACAACGCTTTCACCGGACGATTTGCTTTTTCGGTCATGGGAGGACTCATGGAGTGATGTCACAAATAAATTCGGATTTATCGAATTGGTTGATTCTTAATTCATCTTCTACTGGGTGCTTTTGACCAAGTGACGAACAGCCATACCACCTATATCAGCGTTGTTTCGAAAGTCCCTGTCACACATTGCTGATCAGAGCGAAAATTCGATAATCGCGAATTAATATACCGTCTTTAAATATAGCTTGGAATCTTCTCATATTCATGAATCGCCTGGATTCTGTATCGGTTGGTCCCATGTCTACAGAAATTGAAATTGGGAGCATGCCAAGTTTTATATAATAAACCATGTAACAGGGGAGACGAACCATGGTAGCCAGTAACCAAGGAGGAGTCGACCAAACTGATCAATCTACGTTGACGATGCTACTTGACGCAGATATCCACCAGCGGTGGTCCGATGATAAAGCCATAGTCAAGTACCTGCCTGAACGGTATCAAGACGACGGAATCGTTGCTCCAGAACTACTCTACCGGAACCCTGGTGGATTTTTGAAACAAGACGAGATTCCGAAAAACGGTGGAAAGCCGGGATCTGACATCGAGAAAATCGTTGAAGACCACCTTGATAGGCATGACATTGATTACGGGATGTTCACCGGAAATTCATGGTTTAATCTCGCCGCACTTCCGAACCGTGATTACGCCAACGAATTAGCCCGGGCATACAACGAATGGCTAATCGAAGAATGCCTCACGGTTGACGAACGGTTTCTCGGCTCTATGTACGTGGCCCCGAAAGCACCACAAAAAGGCGCCAAACTAATCCGAGAGTACGGATCACATCCACAGATTCGTCAAGTGATGCTCCCTGGCGGTGCAGAAGTCCCGTACGGTCGGCCGCAGTATTGGCCACTATACGAGGCTGCTGAAGAGATGAATCTTGCAGTTGCGATTCACCCCTTCTCCGAAGGTCACGGGACAAGTAACCCACCAACGGGTGCAGGTCATCCGAACTCATACATCGAGTGGCACACACTCCTTGGGACATATTACATGGGGCAACTTGCGAGCATCGTCACGGAAGGGGTGTTGGTCGAATATCCTAACCTCCGCTTTGGGTTCATTGAAGGTGGGTACGGGTGGCTCCCACACTTCATGTGGCGTCTCGACAAGAACTGGAAGGGTCTGCGCTCACAAGCGCCCTGGTTAGAAGAAAAGCCGAGCCATTACATCCGGAAAAACGTCTGGTTCGCGAGCCAACCTGTCGAAGAACCTGAGAAGCCAGAGTATCACGACCAGATCCTCGAGATGATGCACGCGGATGAGACACTTATCTTCGCGAGTGATTACCCCCACTGGGATGGCGATGACCCGATGTGGGGGCTGCCACCGATGGATGAAGAGATGGAGCGGGCCATCAAGTTCGAGAATGCGATGGAACTCTGGGACCTCCCTGCTAACCCCTCGGAGCTAAACTAACCATGAGTGAGAAACGATTCGAAATCTGTTCAGCAGACGATCTAAAACCGGGTGACAGGCATATCAAGACTCTCACCGGATTCTCGGTCGGCGTGTTTAATGTTGACGGAGAATACTACGCGATGAAGAACGACTGCCCCCATCAACGTGCCCCACTCTGTGAAGGAAAGCTGACAGGGACAAGTACATCTGACACCGCTGGCGAGTACAATTGGGAACGCGATGGGCAAATCCTCACCTGTCCATGGCACGGTTGGGAGTTCGACGTGACAACTGGCGAATCGGTGTTCAACCCTCATCGCGTGAAAGCAAAAACGTTCGAGACAAGGGTTGAGCCATCCCAAGAAGGTGCTGACTGTAGTGAAACCTCGTCCAAGGGAAGCGTGTCCGACGAGGCTGGTATGGCCTCCGATGGCGGGAACTGTGAAGGATGCGGCCACCACATCGAAGGTTCTGAGCCACTAATCGAGACGTACGACGTTGAAGTCGAACACGGTACCGTGGTGGTGTATCTCTAATGTCGGAAGAAAGCCGTTCACTCTTCGACGCGTTCCGAGGGGAGACCGACAGCACCGTCTTCGGAGTTGGTGCTCTATTGACTATTTTCGCAATCGGTGCAATCGCAGCCCGTCCTGACGCGACAGGGAAAGCTCTCACCGCTGCAAATACATTCCTGTGGAGGGAATTCGGATGGCTATATCTCTGGGCGATGTTCTTTGCTGTCGTATTCTGCCTGTGGCTCCTTGTTGGGCCATGGGGGAAAATAAAGTTGGGAGATCCCGATGAAGAACCCGAGTTCACCTTTTTCCAGTTCTTTGCAATGCTGTTTTCCGCGGGGTTGTCGACCGGACTCGTGTTTTATGGGCCCGCAGAGGCGCTTTTTCACTACGATTCGGCTCCCCCGTTCCTGTCGGCAAGTGCGGAGAGCGGTGCGATTATCCCGGGAGCGGTTCAGTACACTATGCTCCACTGGGGAATCTCTCCATGGGCCGCGTATCTCACGGTTGGTGTGACCATCGCGTACTACGTCCACCGTCGTGACGCACCAATCAAACCCTCAACCATCTTCGCACCCTTCATCGGTGTCAGCAATCTCGACAAAGACTGGGTGAAGTTTCTCGATATCGGCATGGTTGTTGTGAGTGTTGGTGGTGTTGCCGTGTCGCTTGGATTCGTCGTCACGCAGTTCATGAGCGGGCTATCGTACAACTGGGGGTTGCAGTTCGGTGATTTGGGTACCCTCTTGATTACGGTGGGGTTGACCGTCGGTTTCACTGTCTCGGCGGCGCTCGGGGTAAAGAAAGGCATTCGTCGCGTATCCTCGTTCAACATGTATCTCTTCACGATGCTACTTGTGGTAGCGTTTATCTTTGGCCCAACTGCGTTCCTACTTAACCTCGGGTCGGAAGCATTCGGCGGCTATGTTGCAAATTTCATCGAGATGAGTCTCTTCTCGAACGTCGAAAATGGGTCGGAATGGGTCGGAGCCTGGACTGTGTTTTACTGGGCGTGGTGGTTCTCGTTCGCCCCGATGATTGGAATCTTTATCGCTCGAATCTGCCGTGGGCGGACGATTAGACAGATTGTGTTCGCTGGCCTCGTCGGAACAAGTGTAGCGTCCTTTCCGTGGTTCGTCATCATGGGTGGATCATCGTTGTGGGTCCAGAGCAATGGGCAAGTAGACATTCTGGGAATCGTCTCGGAGTATGGTATCGAAGTCGCAGGGTTCCCGCTGTTCGAACAGATAATGCCGTTCGGACAGGTGTTCTCTGCGCTATACTTGCTACTGGTGCTCACGTTCCTCATCACCACCGTCGACTCAACGACGCTTAGCCTCGCGATGTTCACGACCGGCGGCAACTCAAATCCGCCGACCGCGAATCGCATTGCGTGGGGAGTGCTCGTCGGCCTCCTCACGTCCCTGCTCCTGATTACGGGGGGACTCGCCGCGCTTAAGGATCTTGTTGTCCTCGTGGGACTTCCGATCGCTATCGTCGTAGGGTTCTGTATTGTTGGTCTCACTATGGAACTTGAACAGCGATACCCCGTCCTCCTTACGGAGCGTTACGGTTCGGATGCGGAAGAAGAACCAGAGAGCGTCAGCCTCGTTGGCTATCTGTCGACACGGCGAGCCGAGAGTTCAAGTGATTGAACACACACGATCGTATCTCATCTGTTGTCGCCCCTTCTCAACGGTGATTCGGGTAATGTTTTGTGCTCCACTATCAGATTAGTAGTATACGGACGAGGCCACAGGATCCCGGATATCGGCTTAATCTAAGATAATATAGGACTCAATTTGTTCAACGATTCGCATCAGTCGTTTTCGGTCGGAACGTTAAGGACGGGCACTGACGCGGTGAGCATTACTTGTTGTACGACGCTCCCGAACAGCACTTTCCCGGTCGGTGACCGGCGACGGCCACCGACGACGATACACCGAGCGCCGACTTCTTCGCCGTACGACCTGATCTCTTCTGCGGGGTCGCCGACTCGGACGACCGTCTTGATTGCATCTGGGTCGTGGGTGATCTCTGTGTTTACAGCGGCTTTCTCTACAAGTTCATCCCCGATACGTTGGATCTCGTAGTTCTCGGTAACCGCCTGACCCTTGACCTCTTTCTCGAGAACAGATGCAAGGGTTGACCGGCGAAGGACGTGGAGAACGTAGAGAGGTTCGTCAAGGTCGGATGCAAGCGTGGACGCGTGTGAAAGAACCGTCGACGCACGGTTCGAATCATCGAGTGTCGCTACGATTGTCACGCTTCTTTCGTCGTACTCCAACGACAAATCACCTTGGGAAGAGACAACTGACCGAATACTCCTTGGAAAACTGTAGTGCCTTGACTCGCGTAAAGAGAATTAACTTCTAGTGGCTTACTGTGAAAGGAGAACGACGGCACCAACGGCGAGTGCGATGCCTGCAATTTTGATTTGTCCGAGCGATTCGTTTAGGAAGACAACGCCGAGGAGTGTCGTTCCAAGGAGGTACATACCACTGATGCTCGTTGCGACGGCTGCTGATCCCTGAGTGAGTGCGACGTAATATGTGATGGTTCCGAGTCCGAGAAAGAGTCCACCGATGAGTGCGAACCCGATACCCCGGGTAGATACAACGACTGGACCACCCCGCCACAGGAGGTAGGCGGCGGCTGCGGTGAGCCCGGCGACGTATGTGTAGATGACGGCCTGTTCAGCGGGAAGAAAGCGTGTCGCAATCTTGGCGAGGAATGCCCATCCCGCATACAGCAGCATCGCTCCAAACGCAAAGAGGACTGTTTTCGACATAGTGTATAGAACGACACGACTCAATGATCTAATATAAACCCTTTGGGAGAGAGTACCAGAGGTCGACACAGCTGGAGACAAAACCATATGTATCTCCGTATTTGACCGCCTACTCGCCCGTTGAGCTGCGAGTACTGTAACTACCCATAGTTTTATTCCTGTCGACCATGTTGATTCATTTGGATAATGAGTGGTAAAACTGTAGTCCTCGGAGGCTCAGGAGCGATGACCTCAGCCTGCGTATACGATTTGTATCAAACGAGTGAATTCGACGAAATCATCGTCGCCGATGCCGACAAAGAGAATTCGAAGAAGCTTATCGACTTAATAGACGACGATCGTGTAACGTTTGAACCGGTTGATGCGACCAGTACCGACGACATCGCTCGTGTCCTTGACGGAGCAGACTACGTGGTTAACGGACTCCCCTACCAGTTCGAAGAGAACGTTCTCGACGCCATCCTCAACGTCGGTGGCCTCGTCGGCGTGGACCTGAACGCGTTCGAGTTCGACGAAGTGCTCAGTCGGTCAGATGAGTTTGCAGAGGCAGGATGCTCATTGTGGTTCGCTAACGGTGGCCTCGTTAGTACCATCGCCCTTGGAATGGTCGGATGTGAAGAGTTCGACGAAGTTGAAGACGTGAACTTCTATTGGGGGATGTGGCGGTTGCTCACTCAGACGACGGCCGGACTTACTGACACAGTCACCTACGAACACGACCCGAACGTTGACGAACGCGCTCGCTGGGAAGACGGCAAAGTCATCAACGATCTGCCTCCGTTCTCACAAAGGCGGACTTTCGAATTCCCGGAACCGATTGGTGAGCAGGATACCTACGTCATTTCACACCCAGAACCAATTACGTTCCCCAAGGCACCTATCGCACAGGAAAAGAACGTCAACCGTATCATCACACGTGGTGTATGGCACGACAAGTGGACCGAATACGAGCGGACACTCCACGCAATGGACGCATTCGACGCGGACTCACTCGACGTCGATGGTGGAACTGTCGACCCACTTGAAGTCGCCCAGGCGCAGGTCAAGCGTGCCGGTGACAAGCGAGACGCAAAATGGCGCCCACCCGAGGAACTATCGGATGAGACGGAGTGGACACCACAGACGATTCTCTCATCGGAAGTCACCGGAACAAACGCAGGAGAAGACGGAACCGCCGTCTTCCACTTCACCCAACCGTTCCCCTTCTTCGGCGGTAACAACATTTCGATGATGCGAGAGTATGGCTGTTACGTCGGTGTTCCACTTTCGGTAACGTTACAGTTCATGGCAGACGGTGCCGTTGATAAGGACGGAATCTTTGTGACTGAGACCAGTGGACTCGATGCCGAGCGGTACTTCGAAGAGATGGAAGCACGAGGCTTCGAACTCATTGAAAAACAGTCACCAGCTCAGCTAACTTCAACGTCGAAATAAAGAGAGAAATCCCACTACCGGTTTGCTTCTAGAGAGTGGTGACTCACAGGGTAAACGGCAGCAAATCACCCTGTATCGAGCAGTGGATTTATTATCGGTGTTCAAAGAATCGGTCGT
This sequence comes from Haladaptatus pallidirubidus, assembly GCF_020700235.1. Lineage (GTDB taxonomy): Archaea > Halobacteriota > Halobacteria > Halobacteriales > Haladaptataceae > Haladaptatus > Haladaptatus pallidirubidus. The sequence goes on from NZ_CP085305.1 coordinate 475,781, forward strand.
CAAAACTATCACTGAGTAAAGTTCGGATGAAATATTCGAGAATCCTAGTTTCTAACGCAGACTGTTGTAACTGAAGGAAAGCCGGTGACAGAATCAAGTGGTACCTTATTCGGAAACCGCCGCAAAGGCCTCAACCTCAACTAGGAGTTCGGGTTTGGCTAGACCGTTCACTATAGCAAGCATACCTGTCGGGTACGGGTCGGAGAGATACTCATCGCGGACCTCTTTGATCGACTCGTAATACTCGCGCTCAGTGATGGAGTAACGGAGTTTGAGCACGGCGTCCATCGACGCACCTGCCGACGTGAGTGTTCTATCGAGGTTTTCGAATACCTTTCGTGTCTGCGACTCAATATCTCCAACGCCGACAATTCGTCGTTGTCATCGTAGGCAACCTGCCCAGCCGTAACCACGAGCGAGTGGTCTGACGGAACTGTAACGACCTACCAGAACGCGGCGTCTCCTTCCCAATTCGTACCAGTGTGATGTGCTTCGAATATCATAAGTGATGTTTCGTCGTATCGTGAGTATAGTCAGTTGTTAATGCTCAGAGGTCTGTTGCCGTCTCGTAGGCTTCCCAGATCGCCTCGTCGAGTGATCGAGGGGCCCAGCAGTCGCCAACGCGGTGGACCGACACGTCGACGACCGAGAGGTTGCGGTACTGCTCGTAGTTGGCTTCGCCGCCGTGAGCGAAGACGACGGTGTCGACGCTATCGCGACGCTCGCGCTCGTCGTTGAAGACGTTCTGGAGGACGACTTCATCAGCCTCGACGGCGTCGACACGGTAGTGTGGTGTCAATGTTACGTTCTCGGAGTAGAGGTCGCCGAGAAGGGCGTTCTGGATGTACTGTTGGACCGACTCGCCAGGGGTGTACGCCGCTGTGACGATTTCAACATCTGCGCCGGCATCGGCGGCTTTAGAGGCGACATCGAGGGCGGCCTCGTTACCATCCCAGTCAGCGACGAGAACGTCGTCGCCGAAAGGATTGTCGGCGCGGAGTGCCTCAACCGCAGTATATGCTGCCACCGACTCAGCAACAGAGACGTCGGGTCTGCGCCCCGTCGCACCCGTCGCGAGAATGAGTTCGTCGAAGTCATAGGCAGCGACGTTGTCTGGATCAAATCGGGTATTGAGTTCAACAGTCACGTCGTGATCGTCAAGACGGGATTTGAGGGTGGCTAGCCAGTCTCCGTAGCGTCCGCGGTGATCAAGGTCGGCGTAGGCAGTTATCTGACCACCGAGGTCGCCGGTGGCTTCGAGGAGGGTTACGTCGTGACCTCGTTCGCCTGCCGTCGTTGCCGCGATAAGTCCAGCCGGACCACCGCCGACGACGAGGACGGACTTAGGTGTTGTCGCTGAATCGAGATCACCGTATTCTGCTTCGCGACCGGTGATTGGGTTGATGGTGCAGCGAATCGGCAGGCCCTCCTGGTATCGACCGATACAGCCTTGATTGCAGGCGACGCAGGGAATCACGTCGTCCCATTCTCCAGCTTTCGTCTTTGCTGGAAGCTCAGGGTCGGCGATGAGGGCGCGAGTCATCCCGACTACGTCGGCGCCCGTCTCGTCAAGCATTTGCGTCGCCTTCTCGGGTGTGTTAATGCGTGAAGTGACGATCGTCGCACCGTCTACTGTCTGGTCGATGACGGCGGCGGGTGACTGCGTGACTATTTCTGATTCGGTGGCCGGTGGGACGATATAACTACAGCCTTCCTGTGTGCTTGAACTGCCGACCACGACACTCCAATAGTCGAGCATCGTCGCGTCGTCGATATGTTCGATGATTGGGAGCGTTTCGTCGAATGAGAGCCCCTGTTCGGAGCGTTCTTCAGCGCTCAGCCGGATTCCAACCACGAAGTCGTCGCTTGTGCGCTCGCGAATTCGATCGGCGATCTCTACGGTGAACCGGCAGCGATTCTCGAGTGTGCCGCCAAACTCGTCGTTTCGGTCGTTGACATTCGGACTCCAGAATTGTGCCGGCAGGTAGGTGTGCGAGCCGACGATTTCGACGCCGTCAAGACCCGCTTGCTCCATCCGTACCGCTGAGTCGACAAAGGCGTCTATCATCTCGTACACTTCTGCTGTCTCCATCGGCCGCGGAATCACGGTTAGGCGGTCGGTGGGTTCGTCAGAGGCCGAGAGCGCGGGCGGTGCGTACTCCCCGGCGTAGCGTTCCCGTCCGCCGTGGAAGAGTTGTGCCATAACGCGAGTATCGGCCTCATGCATCGCCTCGGCAAACGGTTCGTACGTCTCCACGATGTCGTCAGTGCTAGCGTCGATTGTATGGTCGGTCAGTAAACCGCTCTCGTGGACGGCGTGGGCTTCCAAGACCACTAGTCCCGCCCCGCCACGCGCTCGCGCGAGGTGGTATGCGAAGAAATCGTCCGTTGGAAGATATTCATTGACGAGCGTCGTCTGGTGTCCCGAACTCATGATTCGGTTTGTTAGTTGAATCGATCCCAAATGCGTTGGTTCAAAGAGCGGGGTGTGTTCCATGTGTTCTACTGTTTAGATGCTGTTGATTGTTGATCACCTGCTACTTTGGGCTGATATTCCCTTTTCACTAACCAATTCATGAGCAAGCTCATCAGGCAAATCATCCCACCATAATAGATGACAAAAAGTAGTTCTCCGTTCATTTCTGTGCCCTCTTGTTTTTTATTCCGTTAACGAGAAAAACTGAATTTTTTCCCGATTCTCCGATAAGTCGTCGCCTACAACCTTCGCTGTTCAAAAGGGATGTGAACGATACTAGTGCCTGTTTATTGCACAAGTTGCCCCAGCTTGGTAATGACATGCATTATCACACACGTAATTTTGGGATTGTTTGGTAAATAGCTTTTGATTATGATGATCGGGAGATAACAGCAGGATTAAAAGCAAACAATTAAAAAAGAGTTCATGTATTTCGAATTCAAATCGACAAACGTGACAAGATAGCCCTACAAGTATTTGTTTACAGTCTAGAAGCTCCAAAATAACGCCCATGTTCGAAAAATATGGACTATTATAAAGCTTACTTGCCACGGAGTCGATCCAGCCTATGAAATGATCTATTTTAAAATTCCTGACCTCTATGCGGTGCTATTTATCGAAAATAAACCAAGCAAGCTACCGATAAAATGTCCTTTCATCCAATTCATTTTCAAATTCAACCGCCTTCTTGGCGATCATTTGTGGGATGTATTGTTTGAAATCCTCCTCGGGCATTCGGTAGATTGGTGCAAGAACCGAAATTGCCCCCAGAATAGACCCGTCAGGGGCGTCGACTCGTTTTGCAACTGCCCGCAGTCCTTCAGCAAACTCTTCATCTGACCGTGCATAACCGCGCTCTCGAATTTCCTCTATTTCATCGAGCAGTTTGGTTTCTGAAGTGATTGTATTATCTGTGTGTTTATCCATCCTCCATTTCGAAATTATCTGTTTAATCTGTTCGGTTGAGAACCCAGCAAGGATCATCTTACCAGCAGCAGTCGCATGAAGAGGGTAATACGTTCCCAAATGCTGATCTGCGCTGTACTTACTCCGTTTGTGATACGCCGCAGCTACCACTATCCCTTTTCCATCATTCTCAACTACGAACTCGATGTCCTCTTCTAACTCCTCTGATAGTTCCTCTACCACTCTCTTAGCAATCTCGAAGTACGATCGCGTATCGGCTATATAATTCCCTTTATTATAAAATTTGAGTCCCAAATCATATCGCTCTCCCTTCTTTTCCAAATAACCGTATTGTGCAAGCGTGCGGAGGTGTTTGTGAATGGTACTTTTGGCAAAGTCAGTTCGATCCGTAATCTGGGATAATGTTGCGCCTCGGGCTTCTTGAATAACCTCGACAATTTCTAAGGATCGCTCGGTCGTTGTAACACGATTTGGGTTTCCGGTCATACTAGTATACATCTCCGACTAGCATATAAAAGTTCGATTTACATGGAGACATTCGAAGTCGCACAAACGTATATTCTTTTGTAACTCTGGAAAATTGGTGGAGCTCTCACCAGCATGTCGGCCTAATTCTATCACTAGAAAATGTTCCAGACCGTATCAGACTGCCCTCATCCACAGTACTCTGAGCGGCAACTCCTGTTTCGCACGGAGGTCGATACTACCCGGTAACTAGATTGTTGACCATCCAGATGGAGACTTCAACTCTCAAACCACGCTATAATTATATGTCTTCTTTAATATATGTCTACTTATTTAAAACACTCTATTATTGAGGTACCAATACCTTTATTACCTGCTACTAAATCACATGGTACCATGCCACTCAATGGCTGGCTCAATTGGTTTAGCATAGGCATTCTTGTATCGCTTCTCCTGTACACAATTGTAGGAAATTATGCAGGAAGACTCGTAAATGATGTTGAAGATTACTACGTTGCTGGGCGAAATGCACCGACTCTCTTAATCGTTGGTACACTTGTTGCATCCTTCCTTAGCACAGTTTCATTTCTTGGCGAGGTCGGATATAGCTATAATGGCTATCCAGTATTGCTATTAATATTAGTAGCAATTAACATATCGGGATACGTGATCGGTGCATATTTTTTCGGGCGCTATATTTACCAACTCAAACCACTTACTATCCCTGAATACTTTGGCCGTCGGTTTGATTCGAACAACGTGCGAATCGCTGCTGCACTTACATTAATTCTCGGACTTGGAGTGTATCTGGTCGCGGTGTCCCAAGGAATCTCGCTGTTAATAGCCGATATTACTGGATTTAGCTATCTCACTAGTCTGTTACTTATTATGGTTGTCTACGTTGCCTTCACATTTTACTCAGGATCCCAGGGTGTAATAATTACAGACACGATGATGTTCCTTCTATTTACTTTTGCGGCGATCCTAGCGGCTCCATTTATCCTCAACGCTGCTGGAGGATGGCCGGAAGCAGTTCATCAGCTTTCGAGCTACTCACTTCGCCCCGGTATCCTAAGCTGGCACGGGAACGTGACGGGTGCAGATGCATATTATAGCAGTAAGTGGGATGCACTCGCTTACGCTGTTAGTTTTGGCCTTATCTGGATGATCGTGGTTGCTGTAAGTCCCTGGCAAACAAGTCGCTATATCATGGCGAAAAATGAACAGACAATCCTCCGATCAGGCGTTGCAACAATGGTCATTATCGGGGCTATTTATGCAATACTCCACCTGAGTGTGTCGGCGATATCTCTTATAAATCCTGATATCAGTCCTGCCGAAACGGTATTTGTTTGGGCAGCGCAAAACATTCTTCCGACTTGGCTCGGAGTTATTGTGCTAAGTGGAATCGTCGCTGCTGGGATGTCGTCATGTTCAACGTTTCTCTCATTAGTTGGATTCAGTCTCTCTCACGACTTATTCGAAATTTCAGGAATTTCTATTTTGGAACGCTATGAGACCGATGAAGAGTATCTACGGCTCAGTAGATTCTTTATGCTCGCTTTCGCAGTGGTCGTATTTGCCGTAACATACTTCCAGCCACCCGCCGTACTCTGGATCGGATACTTTGCAGCGTCTATATTCGCTGCCGCTTGGGGCCCAATCGCCTTTGCTAGTGTGCACTGGAGTCGGACTTCGAAAACAGGGGCGTTGTGGGGGATTATACTCGGATTTGTTACTATTATATCTGCCAAAGTATTAGCTGAATACGGGTCACTTTCACTACCAACCTATCTTCCTCCCGAGATACTTGGATTCCTGGTGAGTCTCGTCGCAGTTATTGCTGGGAGTTATATAAATGGGCCAACGCAGATTGAACGGGAGCGGCGAAAAGAAATGGTAAATAACGTTGGTACCGCCACCCCTCAACAAATCCGAACTACACTTAACTATACCCGGATTGCAATCCTTTCAGGCGTACTACTATCGGGCGGATTATTGTTCTTTTATTATCTCCCATATACAGGATAATATCATATTAAAATTATATAAAGATATTGACTAATTTTTCTTTTACTAATAAATCTATAGTATTTCCATCTTCGCTCGTCTCCCCTCCCCCCCCCCAATTTTAGCACACCAAGCTGATGAGGGATTACACCAATTGTTCATATCTGACACCAATATTTATATTTGAAAATATTATATCAAGAAGAGCAGATAAGCTGAAAACAAGTTTTCCTCCGCTACCATAATCAGCCTTCCTCGAGCGGAACGACGATAATAAGTGCAACGGAAATAATATGAGATGGTGTATCTATCATTATTTCTGTCCGCTTTTTTCAGACGGACACACATGCATTCACACAGGCATCGTATAAAACAGCGACAGACGTTAGTTAGTATAATCTACTGACAATCGATGCTCGATTTTGGTATTCGATGGTGCCGTGTTCAAACAGAGTTGATTAAACGGATACAAAGCGCTTATGCGGGTAGAAGAACGAACCAGATTTAGACCTAAAGGCGACTAAGCATGTACCGACACGGCCATCTCGGCATCACACTTCTCATCCTCGCGCCGATCTCCTATGCACTCGTCCAAAATGGTCAGCTTGCACTTGCTGGGTTGCTTGCGCTTGGCGTCCTCATCATCGAACCGCTTCCTGATAATGACCATTGGATACCTGGTCTCTCACACCGTGGCGTGAGCCACTCGTTATTGACCAGTGGCATTATCGGACTCGTATGTGCCGGGTGTGGCTGGCTTCTTGGACGGTATCTTACTGTTCCTCTTGCACACTGGCTGCAGACGACCGTCCTTCCAGCGACCAATATTACGGCAGTCACAATCGCGACTGAGCAACTTGCTGCACTCACTCCCGAAACACTTGCCGAACTTGGATTTGTCATCGGTGTTCTCGGTATCTGTGTCCATCTTGCCGGCGATATCATTACGGTTAGTGGTATTCAGCCGTTCCTCCCGTTTTCTCGGCGGCGGATCTCACTTTCACGCCTTCGTGCTGCAAGCACACTCGCAAACACTGGCTTCTTGTTACTTGGCGTACTCGCGATGGGGACTGTTGTTTTCGCACTCTCTCCGTTCGCAGGAGCGTTCCCATAAGAGAATCAAACTCGGATCACGTCCCATCGTAGCGGTGATGAGGCCGAGCGAGAGAACGACGACGAGCAGTTAGAGATGTTTTGATGGCTACTCTGGCATTACAATATCGTGTATGAATCGGTGATACTCTTCGACCGCCCAGTCACCCCGTCCAACGGTTGCATACGCATTCCGTCGCTTATCACTTGCTTTTGTCTGCTTCGAGATCAGCCCTTTCTCCACGAGTCGATCGAGACCAGGATACAATCGGCCGTGATTGATCGGCTCAGGATAGATGTCTTCCAACGCCTCCTGCAGATCGACACCCTCGGCTGGTCCTAAGCGGTAGATGAGACACAAGAGGTGTGCCTGAAAGGCGGTGAGATCGGTCGGGAGATTATAGGAAGCAAAATCAACAGAGGATTCGTCCTCGTGTGTGTCAGTAGAGTCGTCTTGATCAGATTCTGAGGTAGCCATACCGGAGTGACTAATCTCCAGCACTTAAATCCTGTTATAATATATAGTAAATAATTAGTGCGAATCAAGCGGAAGAATTCGAGGTTCGTACCATCTTTGCAGGGAGAAGAAGAGCATCGGCCGCCGTGATTGGCCGCGAATTCCTTCGAAACAAGTCAGTATTGCTCCACAACGCCGTCTAAAATTCAGAATATTATTCATAAAGGCTAAGATTTTTACTATGGGAAAAAGAACGAAATTGTGTATGCGCCTCCCATTCCGACATCGAGTTACGTATTTGGTTACCGTCCTGTTCACGCTCAGCATCAGTACTGGCATCGCCGCTGCTCAACAAAGCGAGATCAATAACTCGCTCAGCGAAATTGAACAGTTCGTTGCCACCACACTCGGCCAGCTTGGGGTTATCGTGTTCCTCGTTGGCGCAGCGCTGTGGTTCGTCTCCGGACGGAACGCGAGTCGCACACAGTGGGGCTGGCGCGCCCTCTGGGGCGGCGCTGGCATGATCGTTCTCTCGGTCAGCTATAATGTGTTCGTCACGCTCTTCGAAAACCTCGCTCCGGGGATGATCGTCCCACCGTTCTTCTAACGACGGTGCGTCAGTTTCACCTCCTGTATATCATCGGCCGACCATCACCCTAGATACGCTTCCCCCACGAATGCCACCACTCTCGGACACACGTCTTCGGCCGCTCATTCTTGGACTCGTCGTCCTGCTTCTTCTACTCAGTTCGTTTGCAACTGGCGTCAGCACCAACCGATTCGCTACTGCCACTGACGTCTTCGTCTCTGATGATCCAGATCCCAATATCGGTGCACTGCCGCCGTTCATTCAGCCAGACCTCCGTACGATTCTCCACTCTCCGAATATTTCGGCAGCAAATGCCAGTCGAGCTCGGGATTTTACATATTCAACGTCCCAGCCGTCCCACGAAGTCGGACCTCACAATCAGACACTTGCTGAGTACCGGGGCACCAACCTTCAGAACCTTCCGCACAATCGCTCGACGAGCGCGTGGTTTCCTGATTCGAATCGCTCGAACGGCACTGTCGTCAAGAATACGCATGTGACGATTCTTGGAACACAGAACGGGACCCAAACCCGTCTCCGTCGGGCGAACACATCGTCACAAAACCTCTTCTTGCTTCCCCGGAATGGGACTGTTCTCGCCTCGCTCGATTACTCGACGGCGATTCCAAATCAGACCTGTACGGTCACGAATGGTACCAAGACCTGCATCAATTACTCCATCACGAACCAGTCCATCAATCGGTCACTCAAAATTGGCTCGCAAACATGGACTACTGGAGAAACCTCACAGGAAGCCAGAGCATCGCGGCCACTCACATACACGGATGCACAGGCGACTGAACGCACGACAATGGTCGTGGAAGGGACGATCACAACGCAGCTGGCCATTCACAAGACCGTCTCAATCCGGACGAACTCGGGGTGGCAGCAAACGAATGTGACTTCAAATACCACTCTCCTTTCGCATACCGTCCGCGATGCAGCACCCGTCGTGATCACACCGAACCAGCAACTCAACGCAACACAAACACTTGTCACTGACAACGGCGACCTCAAACGGATTATTCTCCGCCTCGACGGCCCCACGACATTCACCAATCGTCGACACTGGAGTTATGCGTCGTTCAAATCAGGGCAGATGCGCCTCCAAAACGTATGGGGCGTCTACTCCCAGCATCGGTACCGGAATGCAACGATCGGCACTCAGCACCCGAACATGACGCTCTCATTCAATGCATCACAACCGTTAGTTCCGCTCAACAGGTCGGTCAATCACTCCTCGCCACTCAGCACAACCTCACAGAGAACAGTCCCACCGCCAGACGTGCTCGAAAAACAATTGATCGCCATTCGAAGCAAGCCAGCAATCGCTCGCACAGCCTCCCAGACAGCGTCGACGGCAACTGTTAGTCGCGTTCGTACTGTTCCGCTTGCTCCAAAGGCTGCACCGCTCAGTCCGACCGTCAACCTCTCATCGGTTCCACCACGGGCGTCCACTCGTGTGGTTATTACGAACGTCGATCAGCCACTCACCACGCTCTACGACATTCATGGTGATGAGATTTCACTGAAAACAAGGACTGTCTCCGAACACCCGGTTTCGCTCACATTAACAAAGCAGGATAAGAGACACGTCCGGATTGAACTCACCGACGCACAGACAGGGAGCCCGATCGCAAACCAATCGGTCTATCTTCACGGGGCTGTCCAGGGACGTGTCACCACCAACAGTGACGGGATCGCTGTCGTCACGCGTGATGAGAGTGCTGTCGAGGCCACGTTTCGCGGCGTCGCCAACGATTCGCAGGGAATCTATTACGCCCCATCGCACAACCAGGTTCGATTTGCGCCAACACCGTTCAACATCTATAGCGCACTGGTGGCACTGAGTAAAGGATTCGTGGCTGTCATCGCGTTTGTGCTATTCTATCTCCCATTTCACTATCTCCGTCGACGATAATTCATAAAAGCTAAGAAAATATTTTTACGCGATGATACTGATATACAAGCAAACACCATCTTTTTGACACCCAATGATCCCCACCCTCCAATCACACGGCACAACCATCGTTCACAGTGTTCCCAAGCTCGTAGTCGACGCCAGCCATCTCCCCGCAGAGATGACGCCATTCGTTCTTGCAGCTGGATTCACCGGGTGGATCGCGGATCTGTTCACCTGGCTCATGACGAAACTCATGGGCTTTGTTGGACTGTTGATGTCGGGCGGCGTGTACACCTTCCTAGTGTTCGATAGCCCCTATACCGATCCGCAGTACCTCCAAGCGTTTGACCATCTTCTGGGTATCTTTCCCCAATTGCTTGTGGTCGTGGTGATGGCTGGGTTTGCCTCACAGCCATTTTCAAAGAAAGCGGACGTGGATAGTGTAATCCTGGTTTGGAAGGCACTCAAGGCGATTATCTTTGTTGCCGTGGGACGTCAGCTCATGCATTTCGGCCTGTTGCTCGTGAATGCCGTCATCGCCTACATCTACCCCGAGAGCTATGGCGCATTCGGAACCGAGATGCTCAAAACCGGGATGGAAGGCGCAGCTGCCTCAGCAGGTGTTGTTGCAGTCGGCATGGTGATTCTGAGTGTAACTTCGATTGCCGGAATTCTCCTCCTGTTTGCGATGCTGGTGATCCGGGAGTTCCTCTTCGTGGCGATGTTTGTGACGCTTCCCATCCTTGCGGTGATGCTCTATCTCGACTTCGGGCCATTCGAGGATTCAGCGAAAGCTGCGAAGATGTTCATCAACGCCACGCTCTCGCTCTTGTTTGCGGGTATCTTCATGGCTGCACTCATGTACGTCGGTGCAACTGCGATGGGTATCACTGGATCCGGTGCTGCCACGCAGGCAGCGGCCACCGCAGGATCAGATCCAGGGTCGTTTAATGAAGTTCTCGAGTCGTTCCTCTTCTGGTTGATCGGCTTGGTGGCGCCTGCGATCTATGGACTGAAAACAGCCATGTCGTCGGGCTTTATTCCTGGTCGAGTACGTAGTCGGCGGAAACGGACTTCTCGAAGTCGGTCGTCGGCATCAGCAGGTGGGTCACGAGAGTCGAGCCGTGCGAGTATCATGAAGCAGGCACGCTTTGGTGGAAGTAAAGTCCGGAGAGGAATGAATTCCGTTGATCAGCGGACTACTGGTGGAAAAGTAGGTGAGAGAGTCAGCAATAGCGTAAATAGAGCCACTTCAGCTAGTAGTGGAATAAAAGATAGCTTTGGGTCAAAAGCTGAAGGAACAATCATCGAAGACGCAAGTAGAGCCGGAAAAAGAGGAGCACGATACACGAAGAAAGGCGGTAAACGTGCAGCTAAAGACGCTCGCTCGGGAACGAATTTCACATTGCGAAATCTCGACCGGTCCCCTCTTGATTGGGCAGAAGCAGGTTTGGAACACTATCGTGAAAACCCAATCATTAATGAATCCCAGGATGGGGCTGGCTCAAAACAGCAGACATTAGGGGAATGGACCGACTCATCGACCAGCAACTCTCGATCAAGATGACATCTGTTAACAGAATATATTTGGGTAATCGAAGAGGATTATAATACGGACTATGGACGATCAAGAAAACATCACGTCCACAAGAATTCAAGAGAATTCGGGCTACGGCTCCAAGAATTTGATTATAGTTGCAGTCACAACGATCGTAGCGTCACTGTGCTATCTATTTGTCCCGATAGGAATATTCCTAACCGGTAGGGAACTTTCGATATTTCTTGGTGGACTCATTTCGGCAATTCTAAGCTTATTGGCCATGTGGTTCTTGCCTCCCCTCATCACAGCTGTATTCTATGAAATTCTAAGGTATTTAGCTCGGATAGAAAAAGAGAGCATGTATCCAGGGTGGTTTTTAGGATCGATCATCGGGCTAATTCCACTTACTGGAGTTTGGTTTCTTCCTCTTTGGAACCACGTTTCTCCCGAATTTGCAGCTATTTTACAACCGTTTCGAGTTGCACCGATGCCTGACAATTCGTGGCTAATGATTCTAAGTTGGCTAGCATGCATTCCAGCCCAGATAATGGGGCTTGCGCACCTTGACCAAGGAAAGAGCTCAACAGATTCAGCGACGAGTCAGCAAAAACAACCAACACAGAAAAGACTCAATCAGCATGGCTCCGTACTGGTGTGCGTGTCGAGGATATCACCACCCCAACGGCGGGTGAGCAGGAATGACGACCACCCAGCGTGCGATCGTCCCTCGGCCGTTGAACCCACGCAACACCAACCTACTTACCCACCAGCTCTCGGCAGGTGATCGCGTTCGCATTACGACGACCAAACAACCCCGAACGATGCTCACAGTGAGCGAGACGCATCCATCGACCAGCCACACACCACAGCTGGTCTTGACGACACCACCAACGGCTGCACAGCACGCGACCTACCAGTGTACGGCTCTCCAGTCCGATGCTCCAATGACTGTCATCGAGTACACACACACCTCTAGTGACACGACTGCCCTCTGTATCGGATCGCTCACCACCATCGCCTACTTTCCTCGGCTTTCGGCACCAGCAGACGACACGGCAGCCAGAACGGAGGTGCGTGCCAATGAGTAACACCACTGTTTCCGGAGCAGCCAGTACTCTCGATGGTGACGATCTATCGGTCAGCGACTTCGCTGACCACGTCCAGATGCTGACCGACCGGATCAACGACCTCGAAGCAGCAGTGACCGAGAAAGACGAACATATCGCGGATCTCCGTGTTGACCTCGAACGGAAAGACGCCCGGATCACGGAGCTTGAGGAGCGAGTAGCGAATCTAGCGAACAAAGCAGACGAGGCAGAGGCCCATCGGATAGCAATTACTCGCAAAACACAGGCCTGCGACGAACGCACCGATGAGCTGCAAGCCCGTGAGTTCGAGAAAGGCGCCCACTTACTTGCCGAGAATGTCGAGGAAGACCGGATCTGTGTTGCGGGAAACAAACTTGAGCGTATCACCAAAGACGACGGGAAGACCTACTTCCGGCTTCCCGGTGAGGACGACGTCCTCGGTCGTGGCGGTGCAGTTGCGCACTCGACAGCCGATCTCTTGCCCATCCAGCGACTGGCTCGCTATGACGATGAAATGCTTGCGTCGGTGACGAATCGCAAACCCGACGAGCTCGCAGCCAAGGTGTGGCGCGAACGCGACGATGCTAGTCGGTATTCGCTCTGGTCGACCGGCAGTGGCGAGATTCATGCATATCTCGATGCCTCCGATCTTGCTGAGTGGATTCGACTGAAAGAGTGTGGCGTGAGCAAGAAGTACAGCCAGGAACTCGCACGGCGGACAATGGACGCGATGCACGAACTCTCGAAGAATCGGCTTGGAAAGACCAAACGGCAGCGATCCAAAGACGGCTTGCGCTATCAGGAGACTCGTCTCGTCCTGAAAGCCGATGTGGAGCTTCCCGGTGAGGTCACGAACAACGACACGGATAACAGTCCGACCACAGACGAGGTTGCCGGAGAGTAACGTGGCTGGGACGAACTCACGCCCGAGAGGGACACAACTCTAACACGAACCCCCACACAACCGCGGTCGTGGACGTCCCGAATTGACACAGTTCGGGACAGACGCCGGACGGCTACTCGTAAGTACGGCAGTTGTATCGGCGTCTATCGGCTACAAACCAGCGGGAGGGGGAGAGCTGGTACCGGCCACCGCGTTTGTGGTCAGGAGCGGATTCCAACTATTGAGACGGTGAGATTCGAGGCTGAGTTCGGGGATTACAGACTCTGAATTCGGTCATAGAACGTCTCGTGGAACTGTTCACCTTGATGAAGAAGCCACGTTAGATACTCGTCCCACCGTGCTTGCTCTGTTAGATCTGCCGACCGTGATGTGAGGATCTTACTCCGTTCGTTACCAGCGCGTGTCTCTTCGGGTTCCTTCCAGACGAGTGTTTCATCGAATTCCGATTCGATAGCATCCCGTTCTACGACGAGTTCTTGATATGCTTGCGCATCATCTCGAATGACCAATCCACAGTAGAGTGTGTTCTTTTCAGTATTGACAGAAAATGAAAGAGTGAACCCACTTCGTCCAATTGGATTGTTATACCAATGCTGAGGTTTCGGTTTCCGGGGACGAAGCGGGGTCTCGGTACTCTCGATTCGATCTCTGAACGCCGTCCAGAATTGTTCCTGCAACTGCTTTGTATCAGAAAGTTCTCCTTCCGAGCGTTTTGCCAATTCTTTCCACTCGCTTGGTTCCTCAACCGGATTAAAGCGAACCGCTGGTGGGGATTCACCTATTCTCCAGACTTCTAATCGAACTGCGAACAAGTTGACACCTTTGCGACTGTTCGAGTTCAGCCACTGGAATGCATCACGGTGTTCATCATTGAACTTTGGTGCGATCCATACGATGATGTCCGCATCGACGCCAGCGGCGTAGGCAAGCGATTTACCAAGATGATCATGATCCGAAGCAGTGAGCTGATTTTCGATCACGACGTTCCGGCCATCGTCAACCACCTCGGCGAAAATATCGACATTGTATCGCCCAACACTCTTCTCACGTGCAACAACTTCTAAGTCTAGTCCGAGTACGTCTTCAAGGTGTGAGACGCCGTCAGCAGCAATCTCGTCTGCGAGCCACGGTGTGAATTCGCGTTCCTCGTGTTTCCAGTAATTCCGGACGTCCTGCGGTTTTAGTTCCTCAAACGTCGGCGACTGCATAGACATTAGTAAGTAGAATTCAATCGAGTATCAAAAAAGCTCGGCACCGATCAAGAGTGAAAGATAGCCATCGAGAAATCCGTCTTGCCGTCGCTAAATAACGATCCTCTTCAGAACTGGTCAGTTGGTGCCGCCTCACAGGCGAGCCAATGAGCACCAAGCAAGTCCGTTTCAACTTCTTCACGCTTGTGTTTCGCGTCCAGCTTGGAGAGTGCAGCAAAACTAAACAGAAAGCTTCCGTCTCGATTTCGACGATGGCGATACAACCGATTGCGAAGCTTCTTGGATTCACCAATGTATTCGAGCGGCTGTGGGCAAGAGGGTTCCCAGAGCCGATACACGCCACTCACATTTGGAATCTGGGTAGCAGCCTCGGAAAGCGGTGCTGGCTCACTCCATTCAAGACCCATCCAGTCGTCCGCAGTCAGGTTCATCCACTGCTCCCAATCAAGTGGGCCAATACCGAGGTCGGCGTTCGATTCGGTCTCATCATCGGCGAGTCGACCACCGACGAGGCCGTCTTTTCGATAACTGGATTGCTTATAGCCAGGAATGATTCGAGCGAAGTTCGCAGTCGGGCTGTGACCGTGCTCACGTCGATGGAGGGCAATGAGTGCCGCCTCGATCGCCTTTCGCGCCTGGAAATCACTCGCCTGAGATGGGACTGTCCACGAGACTTCCAGTGCAGAACTATCGCGGTCATGAATCGCCCACAGACATGGTGCAGCCGTGTGGGGGTCACGGTACGGCATTTCATCAGCGAACGTCCCACGAGCGAGAGCGCGAACACGACCGCGAAGACTGCGACCTGTTTCCCCAATGTACACAAGACCGCCGTGGTCAGGATTCGAAATTTTGTAGAGCCCTTCGTCGGTCGGTAGGGATGCAAGGTCGCCCGATGCAGGATTCAACGAGTGCCACGAACTCCACTCAAGACCAAGCCAGTAAGGAGCAATAACGTCAGTTTCGTTTAACATCGGTCGTTATACCAAGCAAGAGTCTCTCCAATCATCAGTCCTTCTATTGGGAGAGAAGCGGTGACTGGTTCGTCTTTCAAAAGTCCTCACCGAGCACGACCATTGAGGATCGCGACGAGCTATTCTGCATGCTGAAAATTATGGAGGACGCTCTTCTCTTGGAACTGGGTTAGTCTGATTCTCATGGCCCCAAGTGTTTGATAAGTCGCTGGAGATTAAATTCGGGGAAATTATTAACGATATGAATAAGTGATAGTAAGTTTTGATAGTTTTTACATCACTATGGGAAGAGTGATGGTAGTATGAACACAGAAGATGATCGAGAACGGTCACATATCAAAGCCCTAGAACAAGCGAATGCTGACATTACAGAAGAAATTAACAGGGAATACAGTAGATACGAAAAGATAAATGACCGGGCGCTCCAATTACTTGGTTTAAACGGCCTTTTCCCAGCACTTTTCATACTTTTAACAAATTCACCCAACTTGTTATTCTCTTTCGATCAACCGTATTTTCTGTTTGGATCATTTCTAATTGTCACATCAATCCTAATTTCTTTGTTCATATATTTTTTCAATAGAAGCCATGAAGAAAACATCCATGAAAATGAATTTGAAGAGAAAGTTATAGATGATTCTATTTCCGAGGGCGAGTATTTAAATATGGTATTACATAGGAAACTAGATATTTTGGAACACTATCATGAAAATAATAATGAACTTAAGTATCCGTTGTTTTTTGCATTACTTTCATTCTTAGTTGGTGCGGGAGGATATATCATTCAAATACTATTCTCTCTAGCCGCAGTAAGTTGATTTCCAGAACGGTGGAACCCGCTTCATCTACATTCTTCCGACACCCTCGAACAACAGTACCACAGGGAATTTTTTCGCCCCCTGAGGGGTGCGGGGCGTCCCACTGAGAGCGTCTCGATGAGGAATGATTTCGATGATACTCAGCGACAGCTACGCAACGGGCTTCGACGAAGACGTACCGAGCGAACTAACCAATCAGTGTCCCAGATGTGGCGGCCTGGTCACTACCAACGTGATTGAAACAGTTTGCGAGGACTGTAGCCTCGTCATCGACGACCAACGAATCAATCACAGGCCAGAACTTGCATGAAAGACCTTCTGATGCAACTTACTGGCCGATCATACAGCACCGTCATCGCCGAGTGTCGGCAGTGTGGAACCACGGTTGAGGTCGAAACGAGCGAGTGTCCAGAATGCAATCACGATGGGATCGCGATTTACCGGTTTGATTGACAAAGGATTGGAACAAACTCTGAACCTCGCGTTCATAGAATATATGATCGAAACACCCGTTTCAGAGGGTGTGTACCCAGGAGAGAGTTTCAAGAGTCGCAGAGACACTCGTGCTTTTTCGAGGAGAGATTGACAATGAAGAGATGTACCTCAGATGCGAGCTCATACATTTTCTCGGCACGTTCTTTGGCGGCCAATCCATCCTGGTAGTACGTTTTTGCGCGGTGGTTGCGCCACAAGTCTTTGAGATCCTCAGCGACAGACTCTGATAGAATCCCTCGGGTCGCTGCTTCCCGATACACACCCGGATGCGTACCAGGGAGATCCCTGGGTTCGATACCACTTTCGAGAAATTTGAACTCGATAACGCGCTCAATCGCGACGAACGATGCTTCAATGACGATAGTGTGAAATCCTCTGTCCAGCAGTATGTCTGCGCCAGCAAGAAGCCGACAAGACTTTCGAAGTTGGAGGATATCTGCACTCTCCGTATCGAGTCCGTCTTCAATATCGGATGGTCTGCGATCGAAGGCTGCTTGTACTTCGTCGACGAGCGACTCGATTTGGTTACCGCTCATCTGCAAGTACCGCCTTTTTGACTTGCTGGAACTCATTTCCGCCGTGGACGGTAATTCCCTCACGGAAGATCTCCCGGAGTTTCGTGCCAGCACGCCGTGCGCTCTCAACTGATTCGACATACGATTCAAACTCATAGCGATCACCGTCGAATTGTTCATCTCCCAGCTCAGCAGCAACCTCTGTGACGATTCGTCGAGCAACAGTTCGATCCCCTTCGACGAGGACGAAAAGATCGATGTCGCTCTTCCGATCTGCTTCTCCCCGTGCAACGCTTCCAAACACAAGGACACCAATGATGTCCTGGACCTCATCAGTGTCACCGAGAGCATCTTGGATCCGCTGAACATACGTCCGAACCGGTTGATGATATTCTGGTTGTTCGATGGTGAGGATGGGCTCTGACTTCTGTATGTGCTCTGTATCGATAGAGACGTACTTTCGCTGTGTGGTCTCTCGGATTTGGATGATACCCAATTTGGTGAGCAACTCAAGTGCTCGCCAAACGGTTGATCGGGAATAGTCGGTTTCTCGACCAAGTTCTTTCAGCGTGAACTCCGTATCATGAGCATCAATCAATACGCGGAGAATGTCGTCAGCGGCGCCGAGTCGGAAAATCCTGGAATCATCGCCTGGATGAATCTGTATACATGCCCTTATACCTCGTTGCTTCTCATCAATCATTGTTCGATTTTATGCAACAAGGTATAATAAGCGTTGTGTCACTCGATGAGTTTCCACCGATGAGAAGAGAGAAATGACTCTCAGAGACGTTGTTTTGTGCCCCCGAGGGGTGCGGGGCACACCGCGTGCCTCGTGGAGCGAGTATGTCCAGTAACAACGTCCTATCCCAACTAACGTTCACGAAGCGAGTTGCAAAGCGCGCCCAGTATGAAGCCCTCGAATTTTCACTCACAACGAGGGGTGTCCTCGTTCGTAATACCAGTCACGCAAAACCAGCTGATCATGAATATCTCGTCACTGTTCGCAATGGGATTCCCATCGCCTGTGAGTGCCCTGCGGATGCCCGCTACGACGGTGCGTGCAAACATCGGGTTGGCGTTGCGATTCGAACACCACTCCTGCAAGCGGCGACAGACCACTCCCTCGTCGCGGACGGTGGGACACAAATTGAGAACAACCCTGAAACCCATGTAGAAGACAGCGCCAGTGACCAGCCAGCTGACTGTGACTGTGATGAACTGGGTGGCTTTCCGTGTTGGCCTTGTGTACGATCCGGGCGTCGCGATCTCCCAGAGGAGTAGGACGTATCACGTGTGAATCTGCTTTCTCGCAGAGTGATTTTATTGGCGCCGGCGATGGGTGCCCTCGCATCACACGGTGCCACAACATGTAGTCGCATGCGTTGGCAAGGGGTATTCGATCGTCGAATTGGAGCGGTCCCATACGCTCGTACCGCGTTCAATTCCTACGTAACGTTCTGTGAAGAAAGCGAAGCAGAAATAATTCAGTGTGCGATAGATATATGGCCGAGGATCACCTTAGCTTAGAAAACACACGGTGGATAGTGATGGATTTGACCGACACCCCCGACGATGTTCGAGAACCGAACGAGGAACCGCCCGATTTCACCAATTGGGATGCACCCGAAGAGGTTCTAAAAGGTGGCCCAACGCGAGAACGACTCCTCGGAGTCATCTTGCAACTTCGCACCCCGACAAAAGTAGCCGATATCGCAGCACAAGCCGACTGCGATACTGAAACCGCACGAGACTACCTGGAATGGTTCACCTCGATGGGGATGACACGCGAGATTCCGGGACGGCCTGTGAGATATGAGCGGAACAAGTCGTATCTGCGGTGGCGCAGAATCGAACGGATTCGACAACAGTATTCGGAGAGCGAAATCGTGGAGGAACTCAAAGAGACGATGGCGCAACTCGAAGAATATCGAACACGATTCGACACTAACAGTCCGGACGATGTCTCGCTCGTGGATGTTAGTGGAGAGTCATCGGTCGAAGAGCTGTGGGAAGCGGTGAGTGAGTGGAAGACGCTTGAGCAGCGTGCAGAGTTGTTAGATGCGGCGCGCCAGAACGGCCATCCGTCAAGCGGTGGGGCAACAGTCGATGCCTAAAGACCGGGCAGGTGATGACGATACCGTCGCAGAGAACGTCGGTGGGATCGATACCGAGGTTCTTGAACAAATCGGACAACGTCTTAGACAAAGCCATCGATTCTCAGAGATCGTATTCCAGCCAGAGTATGCGCCGAGCTCGGTCGTGGCAGAGTATGATACGGGATACTTTCCGGCAGCCATCAATCGTGCGTATCTCCAGATTCGATGGTACGAGACAAACGATTTCAACGTTCATTACTCCGAACAATACACGGACGGTGACCAGTGGGAGTGCCAGTGGGATCGTCATCTGAACAGCCACAATACCCGCTCACATTTCCACCCACCACCGGATGCAACAACACCGGGTACCGATGCAGACTATGCAAGCGATTGGCGGGATGTGCTTTCACGTATTCTGGAAGACTTAGACGACCGAATCAAAGCATTCTGGGCATGAAAACCTGCGATTGGTTTAGTGGCTTTCCCTGCGGGTCCTGTGCGATCGGTGCGAACTTCGAAGAGTAGGGCAAATTGCGTATGCGTCTACTCCTCTCGCAGAAGGATTTTATTGGCGCCGTCGATGGGTGCCGGCGCACAGATGACGTGTTGGGTGATAGAGTTGTGTCGAATCAATGCGTCGGCGAGGTGACCGATATGCACCAGGTAATTTACGCACTCGTAGAAGCATCGACTGAAGACACTGCGCTTGCATGCGGAAAAGCAGCGTTTGACCGGCTTGTCGGAGCTGGCCCCGACAATGCTGCCATCTTTGACTACTACGTGACGTTCGATGACGAGCGGTCATCCGTCGCAGGCAAGGCTCGGTGGGGCGACCTTCCGGTTGTCGCACCAGTCGACTCAGACGACGGCGAAAAACTCTTAGAACGTGGCTGGGAGGCAACCAGGCAAGAGTTCGAACGCAATCTCGAACGGGTAAGAACTGCGGTCAACGAGTTCAGTGATGACGAGCTCATGCACGACAAAGATCTCGCCCGACATGCCTGCTACAATCTCGGTGCGTATCGTGGTCCGTCGCTCTACCTGTACACTGAATTCGGTGACGCGATTCGCAATCGTGAACACCTTGAGCATGTACTCAGTGCTGACGAGCAGGTGTGGATCATTCCGGCGGATGTCCACTATTAGTTGGTAAGAAATCGTTTCAATTTTCGGCTCGGAGACGGAAACATACTTTTCTGTTACTTACCATACGCGTCGAGGAGATCCCATTCTTCGCGCATCAGTTCTCGAACGCCGTGTTCAAGTATCCCCTCACCGAGTGAGATGGCCTGGTAGTACGAGTAAAGCCCATCACTGTCGGGTGTCTTCTGTTTTCGATTCTCGACGAGTCCTACATCGACGAGTGCATCGAGATGATAGTGGAGCGTGTTTGAGGGAAGGTCAAGGCCCTGTTCGAGTTCTTTTGCACTGTGGGCTCCTGTTTCGGTGAGAAAATGGAGAATCCGGAAGCGGGTTTCGTTCCCGATAGCTCGCTGCATGGCTAGATACTGTTCGAGAGAGAGGAGACTGTGTTCCGGCAGGAGTCCTGCCAGATCATCCGCGTCGGGGGACGAACGATCGGTTTCAGCCATATTGAGTACTTACTCACACAGATGCATAAGTACTCGCTGACTCAGCACTTACAGAAAAGTAGCTTATTTATATACTGGCGCGAAATGGAAGTGTAATGCGCGACCGTCTCCTCGACGAACTCGGCGAGCTAGCTCACTCACACTTTCTTTAATCAGCGAGGGAACCCCGGCCATTAGGTCGGGTGGGGAATCGTGTCACTTGACTACGCTGTCCACCGCTCAATCGGCACTGCCGGAATCCAACTCTTTCTGCGCGTAGAGCATCATCCCCTTCCACGTTAGTCCGTGGCGCTTCTTCGTCTCTTTTAGTCGTTCGTACTGGTCGTCGTCTACCTTGAAGTTGATGTTTGGCATACTGCATTTTTCTAATCCGATGTGATTAAGTTTGTCTAAGTTCTATCTAAGGATGTGTCCGAGACGGTGACGAAAACGCTACAGGCAACGCTCGCCACGCCCACCACGGGCAAAGAGCAACGCCTACAGCGACTCTTGGACACCTATCGAACCGCACTCCACGACGCCTTCGACGCCGGGGCGAACACAATGTCTACCGTCAACGACGTTGTGACGCCCTACGACCTGCCGTACCAAGCCAAAGACGCGCTCAAATCCTACGTCCCGAAACTCCGCAAAACGTACGACGCCGAGGAGTTAGACGATGAGCATCCGCTTCGACTCGTCAACCGGGCCGCAAAGTTCGACTACTCCGACGAGCGCGAACACGGCTTCGTCTGGCAGGCTCCACAACCCGGTCGCGGGACGAACTTCTGGATACCACTCCGTATCAACCCGGATCAAGAATCCCTGTGGTTCGACCTGCTCTCCGAAGACTCGAAGGCGGGCGAACTACGACTACAGCGACACCGCACGTCATGGGAGTTGCACGTCACCGTCGAATACTCAGTCGAACAACCGACCGACTCGGACGACAAAACGTATATCGGTTTCGACGTAGGTGAGAGCGCGTTGATAACGGGCTGTGCCCTCAAACGCGACGTACCACGGAAACCGATGCTCGTCAGCGGCAGTCAAGCACGACACCTCCGCAAAGAAATGTTCACAACCCTCCGACGGCTACAGTCCCGAGACGCCGCCGAGTGGCGCGTGGATGAACGATTCGACCACTACCAAAACGCACTCACGGATATTGTTGAGAAAGCCTCCCGAAAGGCTGTTGAGTACGCTCGCGGATTCGAGAACCCGGTTATCGTTCTCGAAGACCTGTCGTACATCCGTAAACATCTCGACTACGGCAAGTACATGAACCGCCGCCTTCACGAATGGGCGTTTGCCTGGCTACAGGGTCGAATCGAGGACAAAGCGACCGAGGCAGGCATTCGCGTCGAGTACGTCAACGCGGCGTACACGTCGCAGACGTGCCATGCCTGCGGTCGTCTCGGTCGCCGGAGTCAACAAGCGGAGTTTGCGTGTTCGCACGACGACTGCCACGTATCGAAGTTCCAAGCAGATATTAACGCGGCGGCGAACATCGCCAGTCGCGTCAACCCGTGGGGTGAGAGCGTTCGTTGGGAACCCGGACGCGGTGACTCGCCACAGGATGGGAGCGCCTGTGACAGCGCCACAGCCCACCGCGAGACGAGCGAGAAATCCTCGCAGATGACACTCGCGGCGTACTCGGACTGAAACCTGCCAAGCCGGATTCCTCTCGTAGGGGAAGCCCCGCCGTAAACGGCGGGGAGGATGTCACACAAGACATTCGACGTGAATGCACTGCTGGATGCAGCTGAAACCGACGAGCGGGAGATCCTCCGTTCGATCCCAGAAACGGTGGACTTCGGTGCACTTGTCGGATCGGACGTCGACCTTGACCAGCAAGAAGCGGTGTTCGATTTATTGCTGTATGCTCGGGATCGACTTCGGACTGAGCCAGGCGTCAATGCGTTTCTGGCCGTCGATATCGACATCCCGCTAGAGGAGATGGACGCCGCAACCCAAAGTATCGAATTCGCGCTTGCAAGCAACGCCATCATTTACATCGTCCCAAGGATCGGTGATAACCTCGGCGTCGGCATCGAGACTGGATCCATTCTTGAGGCAATCTTTCGTGAGCACAATGAGCGAGCGCCGACCGAACATCAGGAACGAATACTGTTCATTCACGAATCCGGTGTCCGGAGCGCGATGATTGCTGCCGTTCAAGACCGGTGGGACGCTCGAATCTACTCATATGATGACCGTGATGATCTCGTCCATCAACTTCGGTTGTTCGTCCGTGATCTCGCACGACGCGAACAGCATGGCGACCTCCCACAGCTTAAGTGATATCTTCCCCCTGCTCGCTTTTTCCGGTCTTGTGGCAGTTGGTCACTCCGCAAGGGAGGCACGTGTCGAAACGACGGAACTCTTTGAACATAGTTGGAAAAATGTCAGAAAAATATCTCAAATTAAGATTTCAGTTCCTTGGATTATTATTTCCAAATAGACAGTAAAGTTCAATGGGTGTAGACTACGCACTCAAGAATCCGAGTTCAGAAAGTCGTGATTTGACCTGCTCAACGCTTCTTTGTGTCTCGGTTTCTGTCTTCGCTCCAGTGATGATGAGTTTTCCGCTGTTGAACAGGAGAACGACAATTGATAATTCCTCAAGTCGGTACACCAGTCCCGGAAATTGTTCGGGTTCATATTCAATATCTTCAAGTCCCAGGCCGATGGCGAGCGCATTGAGATTGAGTGATGTTTCAAGATCAGCACTCGAAACCAGATTTTCAACCGAAATCGATGGCTCTTCTGTCACAGCAATTCCAAGCTCACGAAGTTGAGTGAACAGCTCACGATACCCTCTTTCTACGTCTTGTATGCTGTTTGCACCGGTACTGATGATTGTCCCCGAGCGATACAGCATCATTGTCGCCGGAGTCGTCGGGATTCGACAAATAACGCCAGGAAACTGCTCGGCATCGTATGTGCCACTCGGTAGATCTGCACCCACTCGTGCAACATCGAGTTCCTGATCAACTTTAGAAATCGCAACAATATTCTCGATCTTGGTTTGTGTTGATGAGGGCTGTGATTTCATTGAATAACTTTCGTATTGTGCGATAATGATTCAACCGGTGTCACAGCTATAGAAGTAGCGTTCTTGCATGTACTCATATTAGTATAAGTGCGATCACAGCCGTTTTGATATCTCACAAGACAATATTATTTATTATCTAATATTGCCCTAAACAATAGAGATAATAGCCAGTTCCCCCGTGTGTTAATCAATAGCAATGGCACAGTATAGAAGCCGATTAATTGACCGTACGTCGCTTTCGAGCGCACAGCAGCTCATTAGCAACGAAAAATCCCAGGTTCATGCTGAAATAGATGCGTTCAAAAGCTTTCTCGCCCGACTCGAGGAGATTCCGCCGCATCCGTATCGAACAGATGGTGGTGCACTGCATGGCACAGTTCAATCGCGATCGTCTACCTCACACACATTTTCGAGTGCGGTTCAGAAAGCGTACCGTGAAACGGTCCTTGCCGTCGATCATTGGGAAGACGAGTATGGTGAGAACACCGTCTTGGAGAGCATTACAAATGAATTCAGCCCCGAAGTGGCAACCGGCTTAACAGCTGGGTCAGCAACGTGGTCACAACCGTTGTGGGATCAACTCAAGAGCGCGAGTGAGGAAGCGATCGAAACCCGCCAGCAAGCATACTCGTTGATAACAGCAGAACGGCAGCAACTCAAGGAACTCCACAGTTCGCTTACTGCCGTTGGTGAGGAGTTAGCTGCAATCGAACGACGCGAGTTCGCATTCAATGAGTGCAACGATCGACTCACGACGATAGAGCAGCAGTTGGATGAACTGACACATGATCAGCAATCGTATTTGCACCAGCGCAAGCGATCAACTGAGGAATTATTCACAACGTATGTCTATTCTGACCTCGACACCGATTATCCAGGGTTGGCGGCCATTGCAACAACTCGCCAGCTGCTCGATCGTATCGAACTTCGCCATTGGGCAAGTGCGAACTGATGTTTGTCGGGAGTGACAAACCATCAAGTGGGCGTTCGATTTTGCGATGATGACCGTAACCGATCTACTAGCAATCAGCGTAGAGGTCATGCGAACGCCCATCCTGCGTCGAAACGGATTACGAAACATCGAATTCTACGGTTTCAGTCGATCCACAGGTAGAGCACGGCTGTTCGGTCGTGTCGAGTGATATCCCGCAGTGGCGACACTCCCGAATAACGTTCTCATCCATTGAGAGCCACTGTCGAACTATACGAGGGAGCGCCATCTCATCTGTCCTCTCTGACTCAACGCAATAAAAAATTCGGCCTCTTCTTAACCATACATTAAATCAGACGGTATGATAGATTCGACAGTACCCCCAAAGAGACACAGATACCCTAAATCGAACGACCCCACTAAGAAGTTTTCTTGGCCCCCAAGGGGTGCGGGGCGCTCGATAAAAGCGCCCGTGTTCGAAAATCAATGGCTACAAGTTCTAACTCTGCGGTGTCGTTTGACGACTCCGACACCCGACGTGACGAAATGCACAGCACGATCGAACACTGGATCGACGACCTCACTGCCTTGACTGACGAGGCGAGAACGAGTCAACAGTTCCAAGAGTGGCTAGATGTCCAGTCGAAATTCCATGACTACTCCCATCGGAACACGCTCTTGATCACGCTTCAATGTCCAAATGCGACGAAGGTCGCTGGGTACAACACCTGGCGGACCGAGTTCGACCGCCACGTCAAGGAAGGCGAAAGCGGAATCTGGATCTGGGCGCCGATCATCACAAAGCAGTGTCCCGACTGCGAGAACTCGCCCAAGTACCACGAGCAAAGTGAGTGTGAATATGACGAATTGCCGCCTGAAGCGTGGTCGAAAGGACTGGTCGGATTCAAACCCACGGCTGTTTTCGACGTGTCTCAGACGGAGGGTGAACCACTTCCCAAGCTCGAAACCGAAGCAACCGGAAATGCTGAAAATCTCGTGTCCCCCCTCCAAGATGCAGCTGATGAGCTCGGGGTGACGGTTCGCTTCATCGACGCTGACGATTGGGAACACGGAAAGGAAAAGGGTGTCTGCAAACAGCGGAGTCTGTACGACCTCCAGCCAATCGTGGAGGCAAAAACGCGGGCTAATCAGGCGGATCTCGCGGTGACGCTGATTCACGAATACGCCCATGCGCTGCTACATTTCGATGTTGATGATGAGTGTGAGCGATCGAAGCGTGAAGTCGAAGCAGAAGCCGTCGCGTACATCGTCGGTCGGTACGTCGGATTGGATACGAGTGGCTCAGCGTTCTACCTCGCAGCATGGAAGGACGATGATGCGGACGCAATTCAAGATCGACTCTGGCGGATCAGCCATACTGCCGAGGAGATCATAGGAGTAGTCGCCAAGTGAGAGTTACACTATTCACGAAAGTTTGCCAATCGGGGGATCCCGCTGGCGAACTCATCTGTAGCGCGAATCACCATATTGTAAACCAGGAGGCGTTACTGTGAGCGTTGATCGTCAAGCTTGGTCGCAATATCATGCAGCAGACGTTCAAGCTGAGACCGTTCGCTTTCCCACCAACTCGTTGAATGATGGTACTCGGCGAGAACCCCCTGCATAGCTTCCAATTGGCTGGTAGAGAATGTAATGCGCCCAGCGTCAATTGTTTCGAATGCTTGGAAAATCTCGAGTGGTGGTGGATCAACAACTGGGTCATCCGCAGTCGTTTCTCGGTCAATACGGTGGAGCAACACGTGGTGGAGTGTCCAATGTGCATCGAGTGGAAGGTATAGGGCGATTGACTGCGATTGAGAGGACCGTGATTCAGTGGGCATAGCAACTGTATTGGGAATTAGGTGTAAGGGTCGCCCCTTTATAAAAGTTTGTGCAATGTTAGCATAGTCTTCAGCCGATGAACTGGAAGGCGTAAATACGATTCTCCACTTGAACCGAGTCGTGAACATCAAAGGGTGGTTATGTACGCTGATACCGAGCAGCGTACCACCAAGTGTTGTCGGACCAGAGCAAGGGTGCAATTTTCGAATCGTCTCCATGAGCAAAAAGTTCAATAAATATCGTCCAATAGGAGTTGATATGCCCGAATGTGGCAACTGTGGTTCATTTGTGACTCAGCGATACGTTCGTGTGTTTACCCCAGAAGAAACCGAAAATCCCCGTGTATGCCCCTATTGCGACGATCTTGTCCGGGATGGAAGTACTGTACGACAAGCACGCTCATCTCGACGATGAAAGTTCCTTGCTATTCAGGTCGATAATCAGTCAGCCGAAGCTTTCCTTCGACTTCGTAAATGTGGCCTCGCATATAGAGCCGTTCGATGATATCTTCGGCAGCGGGCTGCTCGAGCTCCTCGCGATCTTTGAGAATCGCGTACGCTTGCTCGTACGTGAGTTCTCCTTCACTCGGCAGTGCGCTTGCAAGCGCATCGAGCAATTTTTGCGCAAGTGGTGTGAGTGACGATCGCCGATTCGAAATCATCGATATGCTCAAAGACACTGACTACCGACGTAAATCCTTGTGACATAATGTCACACGCTCGCCTCATTAGTGGTCTGATGATGTAAGGGAAGTACACGACGTACCGGGTGCTGAGAGTTAGTATAGTATACTAACCGAGAGCGATCGACCAAACACAGGAAAGACGCACCCCTATCGACTTGTTCACCGAATCCCCTGCATACGGAGAGTCACCTCTATCGATTTGTTCATCGAGGAGGAATCCATGGACGGATGCTATAGAATCAATGAAGAGAAAATTTCGAAACTGAAAACAGCAGCTCTCCAGACGTAAGGGGCGAATATATCCTGACGGTAATCCACAGGACCACACTCACACCCCTATCGATTTGTTCTGGCGGGAAAGGGCGTAGGGAGGAAGTCAATTACAGGGAATCCACGAGAGGATAGCTTACCAGAAATCGTCCTTTGATAACCTCGGGGTTCATATACCCAAATATTACCGTATTCGGCTGACTGCAGGAATATGGAACAAATCGATAGGGGTGAGAGGATAGGAGTAGAACCTGGAGAACAGAGGAGGCGACAAATAGCTGCACGTCCCTGTTCTCTGTCTTGCGATTCTATTGGGTTCTCTTTTAAGTAACCGTTCGTCGGGAAATAG
>NZ_CP085306.1 GCF_020700235.1 Haladaptatus pallidirubidus
CCAAGATTGTTCACAAATCACTCAGGGACTTGACTTCGAGACACTCACCCTGTCCGCCTGTAGATAGCTTTCCTCCATTTCCTACGATTCCTATGATTCCTTTATTTCCAATAGAATCTGGATTTCCTTTTGTTCCTATATTCCCAAGGATATTATCAAATCATAGGCAAATTTGGGGCCAACTTTTCTATTCCTTAACAATTTCCTATGTCTCCTATGATTCCTTCGTTCTCTACGATTCCTTGAATTCCTACAATTCCTTAGAATTAAATAGCTGTTCTGAGTCAAATGCTGATATGAGCACCCGTATCGCAGTGTCCTGTCAAATGGGTGGAAGCGGGAAGACAACAACATCGATAAATCTTGCCGGAGCACTTGGCAACTACAACAAGGATTTTGAGGTCTTACTGGTGGATACAGATCCCCAAGGAACGGCAACAGAAGGCACTGGGTTTACCGATGTATACCATTCCGAAGATGTTTCACTCTACGATGTGCTGACCGACATCGATGAACAACAGAAGGTGAACGATCTTATCCTCAGTCATGAGGAGTTTGACGTACTTCCCTCCCATGAACTGATGTTTGGAGTCGAACGTGAACTCCAATCTTCTCCAAAGACAGAAGAGCGTCTCGACGGAGTTCTCGATGCTCTCGAGAGGAGCTATGACTACGTGATTCTGGACACACCACCGCATTTGGGGCCACTGACGAACAACGCATTGGTAACTGCAGACGGATTGGTCGTACCAGCGAAACCAGTTCGCCGGAGTATCCGAGCACTCGAAACGCTGTTTGAACAAGTCGGAATTATCGAGAAACACTTCTCCAGCATTGACCGGCTTGGAATGTTGGTAAATGACATTCAGTACCCTGTAGACGGTGATACTCAAGAAATGCTAGATTGGTTCACTCGCTTTGAGGACGGTCTCGGCGTGTACCAAATCCGAAATCGTGTCGCTATCAAACGAGCCTGGAACAACGGTGTGAGCATTTTCGGCCATGAGGAAGAGTGTGATATGGAAGAGGTGTACGATGAATTTGCGACAGATATCGTTGCGGGAACTCGCCAGGAGATGATTATCGATGAGTGATGAAGAACTGGAAGAACGTGGTTCTCGACTAGAACAAGCGATGTTTGGCAGTCAAACGGAGGACCAATCAAAGGCATCGGAATCAAAGGAACCGAAGGGAGTAGAGGAAATAGAGGAAACGGAGGAAGCAAAGGAGACAGAGAGAGATGAATCGAGGTCAAAAGACGATAGTACCCTCGTCGAGGAAACCCACGATCTTCACATGTATCTCCCTGAGTCACGTTATCAAGAATTGATGAGTTTCTATAAGATCTTAGACGGAGAGTACTACCGAGAGCATGGGAAAGACCTTGAGAAGAATCGCGGATACTTCGATGCAGTGATCGCGACAGCACTAACACACGAAGACGAAATTCGTGAACGGCTTCTCGATGAGTGAGTAAGCTCACGAGTTTTGAATCATCTGCGTTCAACCACACCGCACTTCCGCAGTTTGGGTTATTAAACAGACACCGAGCACCTCAGTTTGGATGTGAGTCACCACAGCAGTTTTCCTGAGTTAGTCTTTGATACCACGAACGTCAATATTCACCCATTGGAGATTCCGATCCTCGAATGCATCTTTTACCTTCCGTGGGTTGACGTCATCACTAAATTCGTGCTCATTCCACTGGCCACCACCGACACCCTTGTTATGGTCAATCGTATTCACAAAGCCGAACATGACCAATTTGGACAGGTGGTTGAACATCCCACGCTGAGTGAGCGGCTCCTTTCCAGTCTCTGCATTGTAGGTTCGAACAACGCGCGCGTATGCAGCGTGGATCGTTCGCGTCCGAGCTGGTGTGAGGCCCGCTTCGTCAAGATGAGCGAGAGCCTTCAGAATATAGAGCTTCTCGTCATCTTGATCAACGATGGACTCTACGATATTTCCATACTCGAGATCCTTGTCGGCTTGTCGAATGTGCTTTTCCTCGATCTGTTGTGATCCATTTTCTTCAGCTATTTCCGCTGAGCGTCGAAGGAGCCGAATCGCTCTTCGTGCACTCCCTGACGCCTCCTTATACGCCAGGGCTGAACACAGGTTGATCGTCTCTTGGGTGTACGCGGTGTCGTAAAGAGCCAGATCCGCGCGAGTGCTAAGAATTTGACCCAATTCGCCAGCATCGTAGGCTGGGAACTTGATTTCTGTCTCACACAGACTATCTTTCACCTTCGGTGAGAGGTTCTTTCGGAATGTGTAATCGTTGCTAATGCCAATCACACCAACTCGAACGTTTTCAACGTAGCCGATGTCTCGAGAACGGGGGAGTTCATACAGAAGGGTGTCATCGTCTCCGATTTTATCGACTTCGTCCAAGATAACGAGGACAGTGCCGTCAAGTTTGTCGAGTTCCTCGTACATGATATCATAGACGTCCTGTGGAGCATAGCCCGTCCCCGTGATGCGGTTACCGGTATCCCGAAGACGATTCACGATTCCGACAGCAACTTGGTATGACGAGGTTTTGTGATCACCGGTGGTGAAGTTCTCACAGTTGATCCAAATGACGGTGAGCGACACTTGCTCGGATTCGGGAAGACGCTTGTTCTTCTGTTCGATGTCCTGTTCGAGATTTTGTCGGAGATACTTCGTTGCAGCTGTCTTCCCGACACCAGTATCCCCGTAGAGAAAGGCATTCTGTGGAGGACGTCCTTTATATATGGGTTTGAAAACACTCGTGTACTGCTCAAGAACATTATCTCGGCAAATGATTTGTTGTGGCGTGTAATCCTCCTCGAGTACATCTGCGTTCTGTATTAGCTCGACGTCGTCAGCGAAGATTGAATCAATATCGTCCATGTCAGTATGTAGTGATATGCCCAACGTCATTAATCTTTTCCCGAGTTTCCCGAGTTTCCTGAGTCACGGCGATTATATAACACTCACACAGCGGTTTTCCTGAGTTCGTGGTCTTCATCAGTATCGAAGCAAGGATATTCATGTTGTTTACTTATAAATGAATGTCATTTTGGTGTCTTTTAACTCAGGAAATCTGCTGTCAGACGTACCAACGTCTGTTCTTTTGGCGGGGAAAAGGTACCAGCAAATACTACTACTATACATAGTTTTATAATAGATAGTAGTAGTACCGCTAGATCAAGATGAAACGGAGGCAACCGTGTCTCGTGGTTAACTCCGGAAAAGTGGTGTGTAAGGAACAACAACTGCCGAGTCCACCCTTTCTTCGTGTGGATAACTCAGGAAAACCGCTGTGTGAGAGGGGGGGGTTAAAGACCTCCTTGATTGGAAACCAGGAATACAATGATATAAAACAGATAGCTTTCTCTGTGACTGTTTAAACGATATAATGGTATACGATTGGCGTAGACTGGAAGATGAGATTATGGTCGATAGAGAGTCTTCAGAATGCGTGGTTTCGGACGATTTAGTAAGCGGGAACTGCTTCAGATTAGCTCTCAAACGACCCATCTTATTAAATAAGCAACTGTTTCGGGGATCTCCATAGAACGCCGCCAGTGTTGCCACTGAGAGCGACTGCTGTTCTACCGGACTGAGCTGCCTTCTCCCCGATTCCCGTCGCCTTCTTTAGTAGCGTGAGCGTGTTGTCAGCCGTTACCATCGGCGAGTGTTCGTATTCGTCGGTCAGAGCAACCTGAACGAGGTGGTTGACCGCTCGCTAGATCGATGTGATGAGTAAGACGGTGTGCGTGGGATTTCGTCGCTTCTTCGATCCGCCTTTTTGAGAATCGTTTGTGCACCTTCTATCCGGGTATTCAGCATTCGAGGGTCTCAGCGACGGCCTGATAGTCGTAGGTCGTAACCTCAAACCGGTTGCCATACGGATCGTGGAAGTAGATCGAAAATGATAGATCATGATCAACGATGTCTTCTTGGCTCACTTGGTTCCCGCCATCGGTGATCAACATCTCCTCAATCCGGTCAACAAATTTCAAGAATCCCACCCCATCAACACGAAACGCAATATGCTGCTCAACATCGGCTTCCTGTAATCTAGACGACTGTCCCTCGAACACTGCTAGCATGGTTCTGCCACTATCGCTAGAGATCATCAACGGACCTCCTTCATCAGCCCATTTCTTATACTCACGACAGATCTCAAGCCCTAGAACCTGCTTATACCATTGAGCTGCTTCGTATCGGTCGGGAACGAATAGTGTGACATGATCGATCTGTTCGACCTGAAAATTACCTGTACTCATCGTTATTTCACCGCCGTGGGTTCGATCTCTATTAAGAGTTCAGGAAACGCCAACCGCTCCACCCCCAGCAGTGTACAAGCAGGCTGACATTCGACCGGCGCTAAGCGATCCATAATCACATCCCAGTGCTCAAAACAGAGATCAACATCCGTGGCGTAACAATCGAGTCGCACCACGTCCGTAAGGTCGAAGTTCGCCTCTGTCAGCACTCGTTCTATGTTGTCCAGTGCTTGAATGATTTGGGCACGCATGTCATCAGGGTGAACTCGGTTGCCTTCGGCATCAATGGACGTCTGCCCCGAACAATACAGAACTCGCTCTCCATGACTGATCTCAATTGCTTGAGAGTACCCCATTTCATCTTGCCAATCCCATGGATTGATGAGTTGTCGTTCCATATGATTACCCTCGCTCCTCAAAGAGAACGCACCCGACGGACAGACTGATCGTTCCAAGGTTGGTTTTGAACGACATCAGGTTCTCACCTCCTGACGAGGCGTCAAGGAGTGAATATGCTGTACGGTAGTTTGCCGGTAGTTCGGTCGCATCTGTGATTCCATCACACTACTAGGGTAGAACCCGAATGTATATATACGCTAGTTGACATTGATGTAAGCGGGTGACATCGATGTCCACCGAGACAGATCAGCAACGCCAGCAAACCGACGAGGAGTCAGGGCAATGCTCGCTCATTCGCCCACTGATGCAGATCGGCTCGGAGTGGCGACTGGCCGTTTTGTACGTACTCCAAGATGGAGAGACTCGGTTCACCGAATTGAAGCGCTCGACTGGAGCAAACCCGCGCACCCTCTCCCGAGTACTTGATGACCTCGGTGAGATGGGCTTTGTGGATCGTCGGTTGGAAGAAGACGCCCCAGTAGCAACATACTATAGTCTGACCCCGAAGGGGACTTCACTCAGTCCTTTGTTCGACGATATCGAGGCCTGGGCCGACGAATGGTTAGATACACAGATGGACGAAGAGTAGCTCTGAGCCTCTCGGAGCTGGAGCCAGCGATTCGTTTACCGTTCTATATTCCACATCTATCTATGAATAGATAATTTAATTGAACATTTATGGTGATTTAATCAATCACGGGAGAAAAGTTCCTATCAATCCAAGCGATTATGTTTGACCTAGTTGCCTACTGCACTATATGAATATCCGGTCGAGTCAACATCGAAGATCAACCCAACCGCTATCACAGCCACAATGTGTGAGGAGAGCAAGAATAGAGACTAAGCTGAAAGATAGTCCCTTCTTAGACACCATTCGCACTGATTGGGCTATGCATTGAGTGCTTCAGTCTAAACTTTGACCAGCGGAAAAATGAGACTACACCGGAAATAGCGAACCTAAAATGCATGATTTCAGCCAATCTGGCCCTCTGCAAGCGCTTCAAATTGGAGTTTAGACATCGATTCAGATTACTATTCTAACAATTACCTGATCCAAGGGGTGTTCGAACCAGACCTTAGCAATGGTCTGAACATCCTCTTCGAGAGCACCAAGCGAACTTCGGTCATACAGCGATGTCGTGTTGTACGCTGGCCACTCTCGGTACGAGCTCGTTGCAATCGTTCGAAAGACAGTACGTCGCGAAGTCGGCGTCGAAGCCATTGGTTGGATGCTTCTGTTTCGAGCGCAAGAGCCTATCTATACTGATCAGTTCAGGGGAATGATTTAGCATTCGGTCGCCTCAAAATACTCTTCACGGGAGATCGTATATCTGTGAACATCAGCAACGGTGTCCGACAGCGGAAGCCAATTACGGAGAAGACCTTCGTATTGGCCGCCATACCGTTCGACGTATTTGCTGATCGCCCGTCGAGACTTCTCGTTCCCATCGATATGGGCGGCAACGATGAGCTCAAGATCGAGCTGGTCGAACGCCACGGAAAAGAGTGCATCGGCCCGTTCACCGGAATATCCGCGACCCCAAAATTGCTTGTCGAGAAAAATGCCAAGATTGGCAAACCGCTTTTCCCAATCTGGATACAGCCCTGTCGTTCCGGCGATGTCCCCTGCCCCATCTTCCTCGTCCTTCGGTCGGATCACGTATTTTGCACCCTCGACATCGTCCCACAGTCGTTCAGCCTTGTCTACATAATCATATGTCTCTTTCATCGTCTCGTGGGGCGCCGAATCCCAATACTCGAACATCTCCTCCGTATCGTCTCCATCGGAGTAGAGTTCGTGAAGGACGAATACATCGACGGAATCGTGCGAAATTCGTTCAAGGTTGAGTCGGTCCGTCTCGAGGCGTTCAGGGAACATAGAGTTTCTCCTCTGTCGGAAGCAATAAATGTTGTATGTAGCAGCTTCAGCTTTGTTGCAGACTATCCCGATTGAATGATCCGATCAATAAGCACTTTCTCTGTATCGGCTATTCCTGTGAAGTCCTGTTGAAACGAAGTGACGAGACAAGCGCTACTTCCATATGCATTGTATGTCGCAGTCGCAACTTCTGCGTAGCCGGACACCCCACTCTGTCCAATGTCTTTTACAATACACCCCACTTCGTCCAGTGTCTGACGCTTGCAAGACATTGGACAAGGTGGGGTGTCACTACGACAGTTGATCTCCGAACCGTTTTTGGATTGATTCGGTTTTTCCCACAATGTCTACTGTCTCCTCAAGTGCTTCCAAAAGGAGTTCTGGACTCGTATCGAGACTGTATTCGTAATACCGACCACCTGCTTCTCCCTTGTTCCGTTCTGTACGGCTCGCGATTCCAAGCATAGCTAACTCACCAAGATGGTCACGCATTCGGCGTGGAACAAGTGGATCAACCGCAGCACGCTCGCAGACCATTTCGTATTGGGGTTGCACATCACGAGCGCGGGTTGGGGTTTTCCCCTCTTCATTCAGTATCAAGAGTGCGTAGAGAACGAGCTGACCTTGGTGAGTAAGTCCATTGACGCCTTCAACAACACGGCTTTTCTCAAGCGAATCACGTGCTTCATCGACGTGTGCTTCAGTGAGTTGTTCAGCCTGATGTTCAACACCAATATCACCAGTTTCCATCAAAAGGTCAAGGCTCTGCCGAGCGTCACCAGCATCTTTTGCACCATATGCTGCACATTTCGCGATGACAGCATCAGGAACAACACCATCATGGAACGCGATGTCTGCGCGTTGCCGAAGAATGTCACGTAATTCAGCTGCTTCGTACGCTGGAAATTGGAGTTCCTTTTCACAGAGACTCGATTGAACCTTTGAAGAGAGTCCTTCGCGGAATTTGAAATCGTTTGAGATTCCGATGATACCGACCTTTGCCTCTGTGAGGTTTCCATTTGCCCTTGCACGAGGAATTTGATAGAGAATGGAATCATCATTGATATGGTCGACCTCATCAAGAACAATGATTACTGTACTGCCAACCTTATCGAGTTCCTCCCAGAGCATTTCGTAAATTTGGCGCTTTGAGTACCCAGTCGTGACATGCTCTTCTGAGGAACGAAGTTCGTTAATCAATTGAATTGCTACTTGGTAGCTCGTGGAGAGATCTTCACAATTTGTCCGAATTGTTGTAATATCGACATCATGTTCTTCTGCGTCCGATTGAAGTTCTGAAAGGAGATATCCTGTACAGGCTGTCTTACCCACGCCTGCTTTTCCATAGAGAAAGATGTTCGATGGCTGATCGCCATTGATCACGGGCTGGAGTGCAGAAATATATTGCTGCAGTTCCTCATCACGACCTACGATTTTCTCAGGTTGATAATCCTCGCGTAGGATATCCCGGTCACGATAGATGTTTGTATCTGGCTCGAACAGCCCCATTGAACCAAGTCTCGTGAGATAGGGTAATAAAACCACCGCGTCTACTGTGTCTCGTGTGTCCGGTGTCCTAATTCTCGTAGTGCCCCCACACCCCACCATGTCCAATGTCTCGACGAAAAGCCACTCGATGTTTGAGCGGGAACATTAAACAATGGGAAAGTTTATACCTGCCCGTATCTAATTAGTCCGAACGATATACGTTGGAAGGAAATGAAAGGATGAGTCTAGTGATTCTTGGAGAATTGCAATGGTTACTCATTCTTCTCCCGTGAAGACACTGGACATGGTGGGGTGTGGGGGTGATGTTTTGGCGAGATTAGGAGCAGGATTACTGCGTCTTCAGCGGATGTTTGCATGGCTGGTTGTCTCGCCATCGGTTTTTTCGATGAGCCCAGCTGCTTGGGCGGGTTTCGTCACTTAGAGGGCGAGGCCATCGCCGGAGTGCTTGATTTTGTTAGGCTGTATGGGTTAGTATTAGATACTAACCCAAGAATATTTGCCTTGATAGATGCGCTCTCGGCTCGGCGTTGCTGATGAGAAGCGTTAGGGCCGCGAATCCTCTCACGTATATTCAGTTTCACTTCCGCTCTGGTTGGATCACTACTTTATCCGTTGGGTTCTAAGCAAAGAATGCAGTCAGCGTACCCCAACAAATGATGCGGGGTCTCGTGTCATTCCAACCCATCCTCCCCACATCAAATGCTCATTCCCCTTTACAATGAGCCAGGTAGTGTTACGAGTGCACTCTATCCGAGGGTTTACTAATCGCGTCCTCAAATTTGGTAGTACAAATGGTCTCAAATGAGACGTCGCCACTCACCCCACTTGCGCAAGAAGCGCTCGATGCACTCGCGAGGGCACTTCCGGATGAGAGAGAGCTCACCTACGAGCAAGCCTATGTCGTTCTGGCTGAGGAAGAAGATCTTGAGCGACCTGCTGCCGAGGATATCATCGAACGACTGTACAACAAGGGCCATGTTTACGAAGTGGAGGGAAAACTCCGACTCACTGATTACGGATCTGAATAGCGAGGTCTGCCTCGATAGTGAGGCCACACAAAGCGTTATTCGACCTTCTCGTCGTACTCTCCCCAGAGCGTATCTAGGTCTCTCCATGTCTCTTCAGCGATGTGGCGCAATAGCTGCGCTTTGTTTTCGAATCGCTGTAGTTGATCCTTTGTCCTCATAGCCGATAATTCGGTTTCCATGGGTCATAAGCTAGGGGATGGTATCGATCGCGAGCAGCAGTCGTAATCGAACCCGTCATGGGTGAAGGTGGCATCATTGTCCCGCCAGAGGGCTATCTTCGCCGTGTTCAAGACATTGCCCATGACCATGGTGCGCTCCTCATCGTCGACGAAGTCCAAACTGGCTACGGTCGAACGGGAACGATGTTTGCAACGGAGCAGTTTGATGTCAACCCTGATATCCTTACACAAGCGAAGGGAATCGCCAATGGTCTACCGCTTGGGGCGTTCACCGCACCGGCTGAAATAGCGGATCGCTTCGAGGCGGGCGACCACTTGTCGACGTTCGGCGGCAACCCGGTTTGCTGTGCTGCAGCATTGGCGAACATCGACGAACTCCAGAACGGTATCCTCGAGAATGCAACGGAACAGGGGAACTGGCTTGGTGACCAACTCGCGGATATTGAAGCAGAACACGATGTGGTTGGCGAAGCACGCGGCCTCGGCTTGATGCACGGCGTCGAACTAGTCACGGCGGATACGGCACCTGCGAGGAAGGCGGCAATAGCGGTCAAAAACCATGCACGTGACGAACACGGCGTGCTCCTCGGTATCGGCGGATATTACAAAAACGTCATCCGATTTCAACCGCCGCTGACGATCACACGAGCAAACCTCAAACGGGCGGTCGATGCGTTATCCGACGCTATCGAATCGATCGAAGAATAATATGGCCCATTCAAGCCATGACGTCATCGTCGTTGGTGGCGGTGTCATCGGCTGTGCCGTCGCTCGGGAACTCGCTACTGACCATGACATCCTCGTCGTTGAACGAGGACAGATCGCTACGGAGGCAACGGCACTCGCCGCAGGTGAGATAACGATGACGCCGTTGTATACCGACAATCCGTCTATCGCCGACTACGCGAACGAATTCTTCAGTAAGTACGACGGAACCGGACAGTTCGAATTCACTGAACGGCCGAGTCTCGAACTTGTTCCACCCGATCGCAAGTATGAAGCACGTAAGCGCATCGAACGACTTGCTGCAGATAGCCTCACTGTTTCGTTTCTGAAACCGGATGTTGTCGAAGCGAATTACCCCCGATTCAACCTTGAGGAGTTCGTGGGTGTCATCAAATACCAGGATACCGGATTTGTTGATCCTTACACGCTCGCAATGACGCTAAAAAACGATGCCGAGTCCCAAGGCGCAACCATTCTGACGGATACTACAGTGACAGACATTCGTATCGCTGACGAACACGTGAATGGAGTCAATACTTCCGAAGGGACGTTCGACGCGCCGCACGTCGTTGTCGCTACAGGGTGGCGAACCGAACAGTTCCTCCGTGACTACGCCCAACTCCCTATTCGGCCATACCGAACCCAATGCATAGTGCTCGATCCTATCAAAGCTGTCAGTAACGAATTCCCAATGGGATGGATTCCCGGTGAACACGTCTACTTTCGTCCCGAACGCACCGGCAGCTTGCTGGTCGGCGGCTGGTCATTTACTGAGGACAATCCGGATAGTGCAAGCGAGAAGGAAGACGAAGTATTTCGCGACCATGTCGCTAACCTTGTACCAGGGTTCCTCAGGGGATTTGAACGAGCTCGGTTTGTCAATGGGTGGGCCGGTGTCGATGGAGCCACACCGGATACTCGTCCAATAATCGACGCGCCAAGAGACGCTCCCGATGGCCTCGTAGTAGCAGCTGGCTTTCACGGTCGCGGGGTGATGACTGCTCCTGTCGCTGCGACGGTCGTACGGACTCTCATCGCTGGAGAACAGTGTCCATTCCCGCGAGACCCATTCGTTCTCAGCCGATTGAATCACGATCGCCAGACTTCGAGTTCCACAGTATCAGTGCTGGTGATTGAATTTCCCTAGGCTATTCAACGTAGAGCCAAGTGTGTAGCAGTAAATCTTAGGTTTGAACAATATCCTAATTAGAGTGTGTCATTTGTGGTGGTAGACGATGCGTTTTGAGTCGCGGTAAGGATATGCCATCTGTGTTGGTTACTTCTAGCTCTCACGTTCGTTTTGTGGAGTAAATTCGTGGTGAGCGGTCCAATACAACGAGTGGTCTGTCACTGGCGGTTTGGGTGTACTCGAGAACAGTCATGGGCGAATCAGAGTGGCTGGCCGTACAGTGGTAGTGGCTTGGTGAATGTCGTCCTGTGCAGTCGTCGTCACCGGTGGCGCTGTCAGCACCAGCTGTGGTGCTCGACTCGTCAATGGCTGGGTCTCTCTTACCGTGCGAATCGTCCGTGGTAGGTCGGTCGTCGTTATCCGAACGCAGTCGCCCGGCGAGAGGTGTTTACTAAGATATTATTGTCCACCAATTTATATAAGATCAATAGCTATAAATTAATTTTATTATACCTGAGATGGTTGATTTGCATCAAGATAGGGAACCACATCTACAATGGATTTCGTCCTGTGAGCATCGTACGCAGCTTCAGTTAGCGCCACAACAATTTGACCAAATGATCCTGGTACCGTTGGTGGATGTTCACCTCGGACTGCTTCGATAAAATCCTGCAGTTTCTTCTTAAGCAGCGTTTGGAAGTCAGTTTTACCGTCGATGCTAATTTCTTCAGTCAACTTGTCACGTTCGGAAACTGTCAATATGTTCTGCTCATAGGTTAGACGCCCTTTTGTTCCCCATATGTTGAGTCCCTCATAGGTATCTGGATCTTGCACACCATCTGCAGTGATGGTAACGCTAGCCGTTACTGGTTGACCATTACGCTTGAGTTGGAGTGCTAACGAACTATTTACATCAACACTATGTTCTTTATAGTCCATCATAGCCGCGACAGAAACAGGTGTTGTTCCTGTCGTCCAGAGGAGAGTATCGAGAAGATGGGAACCAGAGTCATACAGTTGACCACCTCCGGAGAGGGATGGGTCAGTTCGCCATGCATCAGGGAATTTTCGGATCCAGTTCTGTCCCATATAACAAGAAACTGTATGAACTTCACCAAGTCGCCCGCTATCGATTATCTCTTTGATCTTGGAATAGGCCGGATGATAATGTCGTTGATAGCCCACAACAAGCACTCTATCGTGTCGTTGAGCAGTACTAACAAGATTATGTGCGTCTTCGACATCCGTCACTAAAGGCTTTTCAAGAAAGACATGGAGGTCATTCTCCAAGCAGGCCATCGCCTGTTTGTAATGAAGCGTATGGGGAGTGACAATATTGACTGCATCTAGTTGCGAGGCGTGCTCTCTAAGCATCGTCTCATAGTTTTCATATGATGGTGCATTGAATTGTTCCTCAAACTGGGCACGGCATTGAGGGGAAATATCTGCACCAGCAATAATTTCAACTCCATCCATCGAATCGTAGGTGTCTAATTCGTACATACAGAGCTGCCCAAGCCCGATTGCAGCAAGTTTGACTATCATGCAGTTTCACCTCCCAAGTTGGTGATCGTCGGGAGTTGTGTACTGTGGCGCTTGCAGTTGAGAAGAGCTTCTCCGGTTTCCGTGGCAAATAGATGAATGCTCTCTTCTGGGAATTTGAGTGATACTTTTGAACCCTCGTTGGTCTTATATTCCCCTGAAACTGCTGCCGTCACTTCTTGTCCTCCAACCGTGAGATGAAGGAAATTTTGATCACCCATTGGTTCAACCACTTGGATGGTACCGACGAAGCTGTTGAGATCGTCTGTTTCCATGATTTCGATATCCTCTGGGCGAATACCAAGTGTGACATGGCGATGATCTGTAACTGCTTCACGGATGCGATCAGAAATGGCATAATTAACTTCGTTTCCGATCAACTCATCCTCACTTACTTCAAGAGGGAACAAATTCATCGATGGTTCACCAATGAAGTTTGCTACGAACAGGTTTTCTGGCTCGTAGTAGCATTCGAGTGGCGTTCCTATCTGCTGTAGCTGACCACCATCCAGAACAGCGATGCGATCTCCCATCGTCATTGCTTCAGTCTGATCGTGGGTGACGTACACGGTTGTCACCCCGAGTTCTGACTGCAATTGTTGGATTTCAGTGCGCATCGTTGTTCGGAGTTTGGCATCTAAATTCGAAAGCGGTTCGTCCATCAAGAACACTTTAGGTTCGCGGACGATTGCACGACCGAGTGCTACTCGTTGCTGTTGTCCACCTGATAGCTCCTTCGGTTTATCGTCCAACAGATCCTCAATGTCGAGTAGATCAGCGGTTTCTAGTACCCGTTTGGTTCGTTCCTCTTTTGAGAGTTTTGTCGTCATCTTTAACCCAAATTCAATATTTTGTTCTGCGGTCATATTCGGATACAATGCATAATTTTGGAACACCATCGCAATGTTGCGCTCTTCGGGAGTTTGGTCAGTGACATTTTCTCCATCGAAATGGATTTGACCTTTTGTCACAGGTTCGAGCCCCGCCATACATCGGAGTGT
Organism: Haladaptatus pallidirubidus; assembly: GCF_020700235.1. GTDB lineage: Archaea > Halobacteriota > Halobacteria > Halobacteriales > Haladaptataceae > Haladaptatus > Haladaptatus pallidirubidus. The sequence continues at coordinate 13,652 of NZ_CP085306.1, forward strand.
GGTTGATTTGCCACATCCAGAAGGGCCAACTAAGACGAGGAATTCTCCATCGGCGAGTTTGATATTTAGATCATCCACTGCAAGGACCCCATTATTGCTAGTATCTTGGTACTTCTTTGCCAGGTGATCAATTTCTATTGTTGACATTTTTTAGTTATCGTGTTTTCTGATTTTGTGATCGATCTTCGAGCTGTTAGTTCGCGTAAGGGTGACCGGTGTGGAATTCATCCTTTGACTGCTCCCTCCACGAGACCCTTAACGAAGTAGCGCTGTAATCCGAGGAACATGATAAGAAGTGGTAACATCGCAATAACACTTGCTGCAGAGATAACTCTCCAGTCTGTCGAGTATTGACCTTGGAAGGAAAATAGGCCGATGGAGACTGTATAGAGCTCTGACTTTCCAAGAACGGTAAATGCCATTACGAACTCTGCCCACGAAAAGACGAAGTTGAAGATGGCCACCACTGCAATACCTGGACCCATTGATGGTAGGAGGATGTAGATCAGTGTTTGTAACCTGTTGCAACCATCGACACGTGCTGCCTCATCGAGTCCGGATGGAATCGTATCGAAGTAGCTCTTTAAAAGCCATATCGAAAATGGCACTTGCAGACCGATGTACAACAGGATGAGTCCAATGTGTTTATTGAGCAGGTTCAACTCCGCCATCATATTGTAGAGTGGAATTACGATGACAACCGGTGAGATCATCTGGAACAAGAGAATCGAAAAGAGAGCGTGTTTTTTCCCTCTGAAATCGAACCGGGAAAATGCGTACGCTGCAGGCACTGCGATGAGGATGATACCAACTACCTCCAACACGGCAATTTTCAGTGAGTTAAAGATCCAGGTCACCATCGACGAATCTTGTAGCACCTGCCGATACGGCTCGAACGTGATTTGCTGCGGAATCAGCTGCACTGGGTAGGTGAGCACTTCACCAGGAAGGCGGATGCTCATCGAGATAACCCAGAAAACCGGGAACAAGAAGAAAACCATCCCGAAAGCGAACACAAGATAGGTGATTGTAGTGTAAGTCGATAGCTCTTCGACAGCCGAGCGTATCCGAGTTTCTGTACTCATTTCAGAACTCCTCCTCGTCAATGAGAAATCGCATATAGATAATCGTCATCACGACGTTTACCAGTAACATCATAACTGCTACTGCAGCAGCTTGCCCCAGATTAAATCGATTGAACCCTTCAAAATACATGAAGAGGGCAAGCACTTCGGTTGCGTGTCCAGGACCACCATTTGTGAGGCTCATTATCATGTCGAAGGTATTGAGTGTATAGATGGTGATTAGGACGAGATTGATGAACACGACCGGCTTTATTTGTGGTAGGGTGACGTACCGGAAGCGCTGTAGCGCTCTTGCCCCGTCCACTCTTGCTGCGTCGTACAAATGTTGGGGCACTTGTTGAAGACCAGCATATAGCATAATCATCGAAAATGCTGTCCCTCGCCACGTATTGGCAGCAATCGTTGAGAGGAGTGCCATCTGTGGGTCGGACAGAAATGAGACGACATGAAATCCGGATTGTACCAGAAAGTAGTTCACGATTCCATAATTCGTCTCAATGAGCATGATCTTCCAGAGAATACCAATGACAATACCTGGGATGACCCATGCAGATAACACTGCAACACGAGTCGATACACTTCCATAGAGATGCTTTTTAACGCCATAGTCAATCGCGAGGGCGAGTATCATTCCCAAAATAATCTGGAGAATGACGCTAATAGCAACAAAAATGACTGTCACCTTAGCCATCGTCCAAAAAGACGGTGACGAAATAACTTGCTGAAAAGATTCTAACCCGACGTATTGGTAGTCGGGTGCAACAAGGTTCATATTCGTAAAGCTCATCCGAATCGCTTCGAGAAGCGGGTAAAGTCGGAAGGTCAGCAGGAACAATATCGCTGGGAGAATCCACGTAATTGGCGTATTTAGAATCGGCTCTAAGCGTTCTGTAACGGCTGCTAGTACGCCATGAGCACGTTCCGGGAGCTGTTTTGTTTGTACTGACATGAATTAGACCACTCTCCAAGAGAAGTTTTCACGGCAGTTGCTATCGGATCGTCGCCATAATCCTGAATATTCTTTCAACATTGTTATGGCTATTGCTCTGTCTTAGCTGTTGTATTGCGAGCTGACGTTGCTAATCATCGTGTCCACTGCCTTTTCGGGAGAAGCTTGTCCAGTAATGACCTTCCCTGCAGCAGTCTGCCATTCCGAAGAGATCGTGAGATAGATCGGGTAGCCTGGTCGGGCACGACCATTTTCGAGCAGCTTTTTATATACTTGCATGTATGGATCTTCCGAGAAGAACTTAGTTTCCTCGTAGACCGACTTTCGAGTCGGTAAATTACCCGATGCTTTACAGTACGTCGCCATATTTTCCTTCTTTGCGTACATCCCAGCGAAATCTGCAGCGGCTTTTCGTTTTTGTTCATCCGAGGCGAACACACCCTCAGTCCATCCGCCTGTCCCCGTGGAATCCATATCTGCTTTCATCTGTGGGATTTTTGCAACCTTCCAGTTTTCCCACGTTTTTTTATCCGATTTCTGCTTCATTACCGCTATCTGCCAATTTCCTCCAAGGAACATCGCAGTTTCTTCGTTCAGTGCTGCTTGCCGGAGTAGGGCATAGTCATTGATATTCGCAATGCGCTTCGGAGTCACTCCTGAGTCGATAGTTCGTTTGAAAAATTTGAAAACATTGAGGAGTGCTTTCTTATTTTTACCATTACCCAAGACAGGTTTCCCTTGGTCATTCACAAGATCTCCTCCCTGTGCCCAGAACATGGCTAAGTTATCGAAGGTAGTGGCCTCCCATTTTCCTCCGTTGTACATGTATCCGTTCATATTCTCCTTTTCTTTGATGGTTTTGCCCACATCGATGAGTTCATCCCATGTTTCTGGTGGCTTCCCGTCATTGTGCTTGTCCATCAAGTCTTGTCGATAGTACAATGCTCGACAATCGGTGTTTTTCCAAACAGCTTTCCACTCTCCGTCCTGAACCATTACATCTTTCACAAAGGGATACCAGTCGTCAGGATCTTCAATAGCCTCGGTCACTGGCTGGAGATCTTTGTAGAAGTTAGGCACCCAAAAGGAATCTACTTGTGACATTGACGGTGCGCTTCCTCTCGCGACTACTTGGAGCAACTTTGTTTTCATTTGCTCAAGGTTTGTCTGGTACTCGATCTGCATGCCCGCATCTGAGTGATTCTTCGCCCAGGTACGGAAAAATTTTTCAACGACTTTTCCAACTTTTTTGTTTTCTGTAGCAGTGTGAGACTGATCAGGAAGCATCCAGTAGGTAAGGGAAGTTTTGGCGTCATTCGATCCAATCTGATCTTTCGCCACTAACTTCCCTGATGATTCATCGGATCCACCACCGAGACAACCGGCGAGACCGCCTAAGAATGCACTCACCCCTGTTGAGGCGCCTAGTTTTAATACAGTTCTACGGTTGAAATCAATGCTTGTGGCTTGTTTGCGCATGGCGTGAACCTAGTATCCAAATCTACATTATACTATATTAGTTTTTTCCCGAGTTAATGACTCACCTAGTGAATGGATCATTAAGCCACTCCAAGAGTTAACTAGTTCCATATTCACTGTAGTAGTAATCGATTTATTCTCCGGATTGTTATTCCTCGATACCAATGCAGCAGACAACAACCCTGCAAGCACTCCAGAATGCAGGTTTTACACAATATGAAGCGGAAGTTTATATTGAAATTTTAAAACGTGGATCAGCCCCTGCTATTGAACTTGCTAACGCGAGTAACGTGCCGAAATCTCGTGTCTACGATGTTCTCAGAGAACTTGAGTCCGACGGTCACATTGAAATTTACAAGCAAGATAACTTGCGGGCACGCGTATTAGACCCCGATGCAGTCATTACGGATCTCCGGCAACGAGCCGAGTCATTTGTAGACACAGCTGATGAACTTGATGATCTGTGGGATGCGCCCGAACTTACCGAGAACAATTTGACTGTTGTCAAACGACTTGAGACAGTGATTGAACGCGCTAAGCACTATATTCGAACTGCAGAAAACGAGGTCAGGTTAGCCGTCTTGCCGAAACAGTATCACGAACTCCGTCCTGTGCTACACGAAGCTCATGACCGGGACATTTTTATCAAACTCTCTCTTTCCCCATCGGGAGATGGTTCTCTTCCCACTGAACGCGAATTTGACTTTGAGAATACTACGTCGGAGGTGTGCTTTCGTGAATTTCTCGCTCCGTTTGTTATCATCGTAGATCATTCGAAAGTTTGTTTTGCACCACAACGTGGTAATGGAACTGAATTTGGAATCATAGCAGATAATCGATCACTTACGTATGTGTTCCATTGGTACTATCAGACAACATTATGGGATTCTTTCGAAACAGTCTATTCCGTCCATAACAACTCGATTCCGATTACATATGTAAATATCCGACAATGTGTCGCGGATATTGCACCACTTTTCCACGAGGGAGCGACAATTCAACTCTCTGCACAAGGGTTTGACACAACAACGGGGAAAAAAAGGCACATCTCCGGACGAATTACTGATATGGTTTTCTCAGGTCCTATTACTGATAATGCTTATCCGTCTCTTTGTGAAGTTTCTGGTCAGGTTTCGATATTTGTTGATGATGGTAATGACACTTACAGTATTGGTGGGTGGCTTCCACAAGTCGAGGATATTGAACTACAGCGGTTGACTATCAAATCGATTGAATTTCCTGAACAAGCTGAATAGTTGTGGAACCATCATCATATTTATTTATATATGGGGATGTAATTTTATAACATCTACTATAGAGAACGCTATATTAGATTGCGTTTATAGGAAATATTATATTGATTCACCATAACTATCATCCTGTACATCATGAGAAAAAATCGAAGCCTTACTTCACGAAGAGAGTTCATAAAGCAGAGTGTAGCTGGAACGGGCATTGCGACCTATTTTGCTTTTCCAATGGTTGCAGGTAATGTTCGTGCGGGAGGTTCAGCTGCAAAACTAGGCCGTTTGAAGTCTGTAAGTCGATCAGAGAATATTAACCGTGCTATAGCTGCATACGATGCCCTTCAGCAGTACTTTTACAAGAAAAATTCTAAACTCTTTTTGGAGGAGTATCCAAACCAAAGCGACAATCCATACAGCTATGTTTGGCCATTCACACAAGCGATGGCTGGTACCATTGATTTATTCGGGATTCGGAATGGGAGAATCGGTGCAGAGTACGCTGATGATGTGCAAGATCGTCTAGACGCATTAGAACTCTATTGGAACCCAAACAAAGATCCAAAAGGATATGATTCGTATGTCCGACCGCCATACGGAGGTGGTGGTGACATCTTTTATGACGATAACGAGTGGATCGGTCTCGAGCTAATTCAGTTATACCGAATGACGGGTGACCAACAATTTCTTGGACGAGCACGTCAAATTTTTGACTTAGTAGTCCATGGATGGGATGACGATCCCTCGCATCCCAAGCCTGGGGGCGTGTTCTGGACGCAAGCTCCATGGAGTGATGACCGCAACACCGTCTCGAACGCACCTGGAGCAGAACTTGGATTGCATCTCTATCAATTAACGGATGACAATGAGCGGAAACAGTATTATTTGAGTTGGTCTAAACGCATGTATGATTGGGTGAATGAATATTTACAAGCTCCAAATGAACTTTATTGGGATCACGTCAATATAGACGGCACAATTACAAAGTGGATTTTCACTTATAATCAGGGAACGATGATTGGTGTAAACGTTCTCCTGTACGAAATTACCGAGGAGGAATCTTACCTTACTGAAGCCGAAAAGATTGCCGATCGCGCACTAGAATACTTCGGCAAAGAAAACCGTCTTTTTGAAGAAGACATGGCATTTAGCGCGATTTTCTTCAAAAACCTACTCCTGTTACAGAAAGTTAAAAATAACCCTAAATATCTCAAGGCTATGCAGAAATATGCTAATGAAATTTGGCAAAATGCCCGGGATCCAGAGACAAACCTCATTAATCGGGACGATGGTCCGACCCATTTACTTCAACAATCTGCTTTCGTGCAGATTAATGCATCACTTGCCTGGGTCAGACCAGACTATGTTAACCTAGCATAAGCTTCATTTTCACCTTTTATTTACTTGTTGTCTCTTGAGTGCTTGATGTGAACTACCCCGCCCTGTTCGGCCTTCGGCCTGCGTTGCTTCTTGAGGACGGGGCATTAGCGCCTGAAATTCGGGTAAATTACTAAATCAACGGCTTACGGTCGAGCGATTGCCCGGCTCAGCAGAGCGACTCGATGAAGATCGGATTCGTGAGTGCTACCATATCTCCATTTTGCTTACGAACCTCGACTCGTACGAAGTCGGTGGCTTTCGCATTCGTGTTGTAGGTCGTTTTCTGTTGTTTGCCCTCTATCGGCACTATTTTCATAATGCTTTCTTGCGTGTGGAACGTCGCTTCGGCGCCAGAGGCTCCGGTCACTTCAAGCGTTATTTCGACCGGCGTTTCCAGACCAGTTTCGAGGGTCTCACCAATCGACACCTCGCCGACGTTAGATTCGGCTGTCAATGTAACCGTTACATCGTCTGATTCAGTAATATAGGCGTTGCCGTCAGCAAGTGCTGCTATGATCCCGTCAGGCCCAAGTCGGTCTGCCCGCACGACTGTCTGTGGTAGGCCTACTACGTCACCTGGGTCGTGTGCGTCGCTCCCACCGACAGCAGGGAGCGCTTGACCTTCACGAAGCATTCGATCCCAGGTTTGAACAGCAGCTTCGTCCTCCCAAGACCATGGTCCGTTCCACACCTCGATTACATCCATGAGGTCATAGTCAAACCGCCAGTCACAGCCTTTGTATGGGCAGAATGGATGGCTAGCGACAGTGATGCCGCCGACATCATGGACATCTTCAATGAATCGATCGAGGACGCCATCTTCCGGTTGATAGCGCCAGTCAATCCATTGGCCGGGATCCAAGCCGATTGCGTTGTAATGACCCGCCCGTGTCGTAACTTCCTCGCCGTCGATGATGAGTGGTCGCCTATCTGAACGGGTGTATTTTCCCCACACCAAACTCGTAGTCGTCGTACTGTGCTCGGTGGAAACGATGAAATCAAGCCCATTGTCTATCGCACCTTCGATAATGTCTTCTGGTGTATAGTCGCCATCAGAATGGACTTTGTGAAGGTGAAGGTCGCCGCGGAACCACCCGGCGGTATCGGTGAGTGGGTCGTTCGATGCAGGTGTTGGCTCGAACGTCGGCCCCGGCTCGCCTTCCCGAAAGGTGATTTCAATCGTATAGTCGATCCCCCCGCACCGACGCGATAGGGTCCGAGAATGACGTTCCAAGTGCCAGCTTTAATCTCACCGGGATAGTAGCCAGGTGTTGCCTCCGAGCGCGAGAGCATGAATTCGGTGCGCTCGCCGCCCGACCATCCACGGAACCCATCCGCATTGCCAAGCTCGTACCCGCTCGAATCAAAGATACCGATGTCAAGCAGGTTCTTCTGTGACTTGTTGTAATCATAACTGATGTGAAGTTCGGTCACATTGTCAGACACGTCGAATGGAACGTACACCCAGTTTGGAGTATCAGGTTCGATGTGTCCTTTAATCCTCTTCTTGCGCTCGTCCGGTTTCGATGCAGTTACCTCTTCGACGGTTACCGTTGCCAAGCTCAGTGCTCCGAGACCACCCATTGTTTGTAACATTGTTCGGCGCGTTTGCGAATTCTTACGTCCCATATTGCACTAAATTTCTCCATTTCCAATATAATAATATTATATAATATATCTTCGTAGATAAATATATAGATTCTATGACTATGAGTAGAGCTGATACTGAAGTTAGTATTATATACTAACATTGAGCGTACTCCGTTTCCGATTCATTGATCCTCTGCGACGAGCAGGCCAAGCTAGTTGAATGGGATGTCAACTCTGGTTTCACTGTTCATCGGTACCGAGAATTTTCTCGACCGGAACCCCCTCGATATACGCTAGCTGATGGGCAAGCTTCTGATTGTATACTCCTCCGTCGCGGCCATGGTGAACGCGAAAGTGACAGTTCGGACAGAGCGCGATCACGGTTTCGGGCGAATCTGGGCCACCGCCAGCGACTTCGTGGACATGATGGGCGTGGAGATACGGCTCGCCTGTCCGGCTGGTGAATGGAGCTGGATCACTGCAGCCTTCACAGATTCCATTAGCCCGCCGTTTCACGTACCGTCGAACTGCGTCCGATCGATCATACTCGATGGTCGTCCGCTGTCTACTCTACGAAACGGAGTCGGTTGCAGCGGGCTCGCCCGCGCGCTTACCTAATAGTTGAGCAACGCGCTTGCATTCGCTAGCGAAGTCGAGGAGGTTTACTTTTATTACATCGCAACTTTATTGGTTTACTCTACAAATATCACAGTGTATCCTGCTGCCATCTTGCTATTTAACAAAGCGGAGTAGACTTAGACCGCACTGATCGTCTTGAACGGCCCGTTCTTTAAGATCGAGTGATTATTAATCAGATTCTTTCCACTCGCCGTATTCGACATTGTCGAATTCGCCTTTTGCCTGCCGCTCGCGTGGCCAGAATGTAATTGCAACCAAAATGGTGTATAACAGGCCTACAACACTGAGTACAACGAGTCCTGGTATCTTTCCTATCGCGGCTGTTTTGAATAATGATCGGGAGGAGAAAGCCGTGAGTTTGAACAGCCAAGCGGCGAGCATGAGCACGAAAAACGGGAGATAGATCCGACGGAGTCGTCGTGCAAGTGCTTCCAAATAGGGCGTCTTGATCGTCGGATTTCGATAATCATCACTGAGCTCACGCCGCCAGGCGGGGTGCTCAACGCCTTGTGAGGGATCGAGTGTATTTGCAAAGAGGTTCTCCTGGAGCATCCGTGCTCGCGACCGATATACGTCATAGGCCTGATAGCGCCGGGCTTCGATTCCTAAGAATATAGCGATCACCACCATCCCAGTGAGGAGAATCACGTGCTTGCCTTCGGTTGAGAAGGCATAGATGAGGATCGCCGAGATAATCGTTACCGCCCAGTTGATTGTCTCATCCAGTCGCTGGCGCCATGTCGTGACTACACTCATCTCTCCGCGATAGAAGTGCGCCATGACCGATCCGAGACCCGTACTCTTCGAAACCATCTCGCGGCCGATTTCGCGTTCTTCGCGCGCCTCTGGATCAAATTCATCCCAATCCCTGTCATTGTCTTCCATGGCTACTGGAAAGTTCACCACGCATTCGTAAAATCACATTGTTTGTATCCCGTATTGTTGATGTATATTTCTCGATAAAATCGAACAGACCCATCGTTTTCTAGCTACGCAATTCACAGGCTCGCCTATAGCTTTCTCCCGGACAGTCAAATTATAACAAGTTCGTTGCGACTGATTCCGACTCGAATGGATCTACGTCGAGAACATCGTTAGTATAGGCCAGGGGATCGTTGGCCATCGAATCGTGTAAATGTCCGATACCGATAAACACTGGAGGACGGCAAGCCCGTTCAATACCTCATACGTCGTTCGATGTGGCCACCCAGTTCCTACGCAATCTCACTCGTCATGGAGGGTTCGAGTGGTTCCATGATCTCGAGTATATACGCTGCACATACACCTCTCTCGAAACTCTTCTCTTATATGGGTGTCCGAAAACCGTAACAGAAGCCTTGGGAGAGATTTGAACTCTCGACCGGCTCCTTACAAAGGAGCTGCTCTGCCAGCCTGAGCTACCAAGGCACGACTGTTATTACTTCGCCCGCGACAAAGTCCTTCTCCTTTCTCTTGCTATCGTAATTGATACCATGTCCCTCTCCCACCGGTGTATCACGCAACTAGTTACTACACAAGGATTTTGGTCAAATACAAACGACTTTCAAATAATGTTCCAGCGTCCGTTACAGCGCATTCTCTTTGAACTCACCTGTGGAATCTATACTGGCGCTCTTGCGATAGTAGGCGTTGCGCTCGTCACAAGTACCGGCTACTTCTCACACATTTCACTCGCCACAGCATGCCTTGACTTCTTGTTTGGTGTTGCGCTTGCAATAACTCGCGATGATCTCGCTGAACTGCTTGTTCGTACTCGCCTCTATCTTGTATTCTCGTTTGGACCATTCTTCGTTTATCTAATCAGTGATGTTGTCACCGTATTTAGTACCAGTTCAGATTCGACTGTGCTACAGAATTGGATCGCTGAAGATTTACTTCTCACAATTGCCGGATTCTTCCTCTATATCACAGCGATGAACCACTATGCTGTGATCCTCCGCCGTCATGAGGAGGCCCTCATAGAGTGGTTTGGGCGGCCAAATACCTCGTATATCCGTTTAATTCGACTACTATCGATCGTGGGGGGCCTCATCTTTCTTGTGAGCGGATTCATACTCCACATCTCAATAGGACCAATCCAGGGTCTGTTCCCCTCGATTGGGGGTGCTCTCCTTGGCAATGCATTAATCATAGGAAAATCCAAGCACTACACCTTGTTTGAGAGCGGACTCCTCGTAAAGCGGCGTGGTACACTTAACAACCGGTTTATTTCACGCCATCAGCTACGTTCGGTTAAATGCGATGCAGACGTTCTCACCCTTTACCGGGGACTCCCATGGCCAGTCCCATTCCGGTGTACACTAACATCAATTCCGAACGCCAAATCAGTGATCCACTCCCTTCAGAAGCACATAAATGGCGATTAAAGTTGAACCCTTCTCTGAGGGAGAATTGGATGAACAGGCAAATTTTCCTCCACTTTCGGAACTTTGTGTACCTCATATAGAGCGATACCTCGCGGTTCGGTATTCGTACCACCAACATCGAATCCTGATCCAATGGCGGAACTGGAGACCTTAGCGCGTGTTCACTACACGCCAGTAGCTCAAACCACGATATGCCGATACAACTGCCAAGACAATTAATGCATCAAGCACCACGGACACCCCTGATTCGAATGCTGTTCCAAGAGCAACCAAGCACGCAACTCCAGCGATACCAAACAACATCGGGGCGATGAATTGCTCTCCCTGCCAGAGAACGACGCTTCCACCGCTAATGGTAACTCCACCGAGGAGCAGAAATCCTGTTTAATGTGCGAGCAGGCCATATCTAATAGCTGCCACACCGCCAATGAGAATTCCCAAGAGGGTGAACCGCAAGTGAGTCTCTCGTGAAACTATACGATAATAATTCTTTACCTCGATATTAAATTGATATGGTGTTCTGATGGTCGTCTTCCACGAGAAGGCCAGAGTAAAAACGACATCAGATACATCTAATATCTAGCAAACAGAAAATTTGAGTACGAATGTCAGTGGTCCCAGACGACTGGAATGACACAGAGTCATTCAATGGAATGCTTTACGAGATTGGATGATTTGTCCTCGCAGTTCTCGTCTTCAGCATCGCTCCCTTCTTGTTCTCCTTTCACTATACAAAATCGTTCACACCCACGCTGATCATCGTCTCGATTGGAAGTGGAATCGCACTCGGAACTAGTCTGGTCTACGTCTCGCATACAAGTGATTTCGTTCGAAACAGCTGGGAGAATGACAGACTTCGATTTGGCGGATTCTCACTGTCTGTCTTCTCGGACAGCCTTTGCTCTGGTTAGACCCCTTGTGGACGATTGCTGTCGTCATTGCAACATTCATTACTGCAATCCCGATTCGAGTTTTCGTCTATCTCCGAACTCAATCGGCCACTCGATATAGCGGATGAGGTAGTAGACATGTTGGAGATATCCCATCAATTCGGTCGTCGAATCCTGGCCAACACCTACTTCCTAAAGTAGTTGGTACAGGAGGTCATTGTGAGATCAAATGAGTACTGGCCTCTCTCAATGTCCTGACTGCGGATGGACCGGTAATACCAGTGATTGCGTGATCGATGGAGCCGAACGAAAATGTCCTGTCTGCCACTACGTCTTTCAGCGTAATTCGTGAATCGGGGAATCTATTTACTCTTTCACTGGAATCCACCAGATCACCACCCGCGGACTCAACTTCCCCTGTTCTACTCTTCTACTGTTATGCAATTCCTCAAGCTGTCGATGGATTGATGGCCGCTTGATCTCAAGTGTATCCGCCACCCACTAAGCGGTCAAAGCAAGAAACTCCGACAAAAAGCAGGAAACAAAGAGGATGCCCATTACTCGATATTCGGCGCACTGACGCTTCTTTCTCCTCCTCCCGTCTTGAAATCCAACGAAGGTACTAACTGACCAATTATGAGTGCAAAAGACTATAATTTGGCTTCTATTCGTAATAGAATCGAGTTCAAGGTTCAATCACGGCTCGAAACCGAACCTCGCTTTCCATCATACGTTCATATGCTTCAGCGGCCTCCGTTAGGTCGAATACCTCCACCTCGGGCGTAATATCACGAAGTGCACTGAATTCCAACGTATCCTGTGAATCGCGGGCATGACCAGAAGCCCAGCCACGGACCGCCCCACGATTTCCAACCAATGATGTCCCAGAGACATCAATAGGGTCGCCGGGGACACCAACGACGACGACTTCACCGTCGGTTCCTAAACCAGGGATGATCGAAGAGATTGCTGTCGCACTCGGTGCTGTAGCAAGGATCACCATTGCGCCACCAAGATCAGAGAGTACTTCCGCAGCATCTTCTGCATTCGCGTCGATAAAATGATCAGCACCTAAATCGAATGCATACTCTTTTTTGTCTGTTCCGCGCGAGATTGCAACCGTCTCGAATCCTGCTTGACGAGCATACTGTACGCCAAGATGACCGAGACCACCAATACCTTGTATGGCGACTACATCACCTGGCCGAGCATCAGTGTGCCGAAGAGCGTTGTAGGTCGTGATTCCAGCACACAGCAACGGTGCAGCATCAACTGGTTCAAGTTCGCCCGGTACTCGAGCAAGTGTCTCCGCGTTAATAGTAGCATATTCAGCGTACCCACCGTCGACCGTAATACCATGGACGTCCTCATTTTCACATTGTTGGAACTCACCGCGACGGCAAGCATCACAGACGAAACAGTGACCGCCGTGCCAACCGGCACCGACACGGTCTCTTTCGGTCCACAGCTCTACAGCTGAACCAACGGAGTCTACACGCCCAACGATCTCATGCCCGGGAATTCGGGGGTATGAAAGACCTGGGTAGCCACCCTCTTTCGTGTATGAGTCGCTATGGCAGACACCACAGGCTTCGATCTCGATGCGAACCTCTGTGGCATCCGGATTGGGAACTGGTCGGTCGACAAGTTCGAATGGTGCGCCAGGTTCAGCTACCTCTATTGCGCGCATAGTGTCAGGCATAGCTATCCTAGCTATCGGGCGCACTGTCAATAAAGATAGCTTCACTGGAAAGGGATATTTTCCTCACTACTATGTGAGAAACATCTCTGTCCCAACGTTGGAAAAAGATACTACCTAATCGGTAAAATGATATCACAGCAGAATGGTTTCCGGGCTTACCAGCCGCAGCAAATGACTAGGAGCTCTCGAAGTGTACCTACAGCAAGCAGGCGGCACTAACTAATCACTCACGGACTCAATCCCCCACGTTCCAACTCTCCTCGTTCAAGCAACTTTTCAACCGTCGATGTACAGTTGTTCGCTCACCCTCAAGCGTCTCTGCCACAGAGGGGTGACCGCCGGAAACTTTGACTCACGGATCGCTACAAGAATATTATTGCCGGACCGTTACCATTGGACACGTACTCCACAATGCACATGTGGGCTTCTTTTGCTACCGCAAATTCTGAGCCTCTCGGCTAGAGTGACGCTACTCTGCTAGGTATTCGCGCTATGTATTGCTGAGTCCCAGAACATGGTAAACTGGAAAAGATAGATGTAGCGTTTGGTTGTCTATTTTCGACTGAGAGTCGCTCCCGCAACAACTCCGCCAGCAACACCGAGAGCGGTCCACATAGCGAGATCACCTGTCGCTATGCCAATGGCAGCTCCGACTCCAATTCCTACTCCTGTCCATACGCCCATGTTACCACCTCGAACTCTACTTTTTGCTGATGTTGCCATATCCATACTAAGGATAGCTATGAATATAATCATTCCTTGTTTAATAACCAAAGTAACGTTCATCACATAGGTGATAATCTGAACCACCGCAGCCCTTGAAACTGCCGAGACGGCACAGAAACGCGCACAGACCGAACAGTTCGGCTTCCGCGTCGAAGCTCGTGACCAATGGGAGCTACGACAACCCCGCTAAAGACCACTACGTCGTCCAGCGTGACGACGTGACGGGCAACACAATGGTGTGCACCTGCCCGCACCAGTGTCGAAGATTTCGCAGACAATGTCCAGACTGTAACTCTTAAAGGTAGTTTTCAAGAGCACCATGGAGTGACTAACTTACTGAAGAACACCTTTAAACGTACAAAAGTAATTTTTCCTGAACTACCTAACCGAGAAATATGCGAACTGATATTTCTATTATTATTGATGTGAACTTAGGTACCGGGCAACGGGTATTTGTTACTGCAGTCTAGTTGTGGCGTATGCCCGCCACAGTCGTCGAAGTTGAACTCAGTGGTGATGAATTCGCGCTCTCTCATACCCTATCTAGTATCGAGGGAATTGAATTCGAAATCGAACGCGTTGTCGCCCATGAAGACGATCGTGTCATGCCATTTGTGTGGGTGAGTGGAGGAGACATTGACCGCGATGAGTTCGAAGCAGTCCTTGCTGATGACCCAAGCCTCGATCGGCTCGAATTACTAGCTGATGTGGATGACGAGTGGTTGTATCAAATGGAATGGATCTCCGAGATTGAGACGCTCGTGCAAATTCTCGTTACGGAAGAGGCAACGATTCTCGCCGCGACTGGCAATAAAAACAGCTGGAATCTCCGTACCCTCTTTCCGGATCGGGATGCACTCTCTCGAACCCACGACTACTGCCAAGAGAAGGGACTCACGTTCGAAATTTTAAACATCTACCAGCTTGACGAAGGCCGCCAGGGTCGCTTTGGAATCACGGAAGATCAGCAAGAAGCACTCACACGGGCGTACGATGCTGGATATTACAGTATTCCCCGTAAGGCAACTGCCGAGGAGGTTGCTGATGAACTCGGAGTCTCTCACCAGGCTCTCTCCGAGCGCTTGCGACGTGGTCATGAGAGTCTAGTCAAAAATGCGTTGATCATCGGTCGTGGTGTTGATGAAAGAGAGAAAAAATAGCAGAGCAATCTGTTTTCATCCACAGCTAGACGGAACATACCCAATGAAGAGCGACTACGTAGGAGTAGCTACCAGGTAGGACTCTTAACGCTGGTGGAGGACGATACGTTTGCAGGCTCTGGGACGCGATGTTCGACGACGCCGCAATCATCATCTTCCCAAAGTGTCGAGGTTTGGTGACGAGCGCAACACTTGACTGCCGTTTCTCTGGAGCCCTGTACGCTATCAGCCATTACATGTCTCGTACAGTCCACGCTCTGAATTGCTCAGTCCGTGGTGCCTATGTATCGATCTTGGGGTGGGTTTGTGGAGGTGGTTGTAAGCTCTGCTCGAGGTGGTCACACCGATGAGCGACCCCACTCTTATCCGAGTTGGTCTCCTTATTGTAAGGGATGGCAGATGACAGATAGAGCCGAGACGAGCAAGCGGATAACGAAGAGCGACGCCAGCGAGAGCGGGAACTAGAGGAGGCCCGTGATCGCGCCGATGAAGCCGAACCGATGCCCAACGACCCGGTGAGCAGCTTGGTGACCTTGATGAAGCGCTCGAAACCCATGATTATCCGACCACGACGAACGAATTAGTCGAGGCCTATGGCGACTATGAGATCGAAACTCAGGGCGGGTGGAACTCCCTCGAGGAAGTGCTTGTTTCAACCGATAACCAAACGTATAAATCCGCCGATGACGTTCGAAACCGGATACAGGGACTAATACGTCGCTAATACATACGATCCAACCCGTGATTCGGCGACTGCTTTTATGGAGGATGCGAGCAAATATTAATGTTATGAAAGGAATACGAATCGGAAGCATCTTCGGGATTCCTATCCAACTCAACTGGACCTTCCTTCTCGTCCTCCCGCTGTTCGCGTGGCTCATCGGCCGGGACGTGGGGAACTTCGTGACGGTGCTCCAGAGCGTCTTCGGCGTCGAGATCGAGATTGCCACGCTCACGGGTGGTCTTTTCCCCTACGCGCTGGGAACTGCGTCGGCCGTCGGACTGTTCGCCTGCGTGCTCCTACACGAGCTCGGGCACTCTGCCGTGGCGATACAACACGGCTACGACATCGACTCAATTACGCTCTGGCTGTTAGGCGGCGTCGCCCAGTTCTCGGAGATTCCCGAAGACTGGAAGATCGAACTGCAGGTCGCCGTCGCCGGGCCCGTCGTCAGTGTCGCGCTCGGCGCCCTCAGCTACGGCGGCCTGGCGGTCGTGTCGACTGGGTCGAACGTGCTCCTCTTCCTGTTCGGCTACTTCGCGCTGATGAACGTCACTCTCGCCGCGTTCAACATGCTCCCAGGCTTCCCGATGGACGGTGGGCGAGTCCTCCGAGCACTCCTCGCGCGCTCCGAGAAGCGCAGCCACGCTCGGGCGACCCAACTCGCGGCGGAGGTCGGGAAGGGATTCGCCTTCCTGCTCGGCCTGTTCGGGCTCCTCGGATTCAACCTCTGGCTCGTCGTGCTGGCCTTCTTCATCTACATCGGCGCGTCCGGTGAGGCCCAGCAGACAGTCATGCGCGCAGCCTTCCGCGGCGTCACCGTCGACGACGTCATGACCGGTACGGAGAACCTCAAGACCGTCTCTCCCGCCGACTCCGTGGCCGACCTAATGGAGCGGATGTTCAGTGAGCGCCACACGGGCTACCCCGTCGTCGCGGACGGTCGCCTCGCCGGGATGGTCACCCTGCAGGATACTCAGCCGGTCAAGGAGGTTGAACGCGACGCCATGACGGTTGAAGACGTAATGAGCAAGGACCTTGCGAGCGTCACCCCCCGGACCGACGCACTTGACGCGCTCAAGGCCATGCAGAAACACGATGTCGGCCGGCTCCCGGTCGTCAACGTGAACGGTGAACTCGTCGGTATCATCTCTCGAACGGATCTGATGACGGCCTTCGACATCATCCAGTCCAGCGGGACTCCGGAGGCCGTAAAGTCCAGAATGTCTCGGGGTCGACCAGTGCGAAGCCAATGAGGCGGTGGTTCACGCGCTCGACTCGGCTCCCGGCGGTGAGATGTCGGTTAGCTGGACGGCCGAGATTATCAGAGTCAGATTGATAGACTCTCTGAGCAAGCGATCGCGGTAAAACACTATAACAGAAAACTGCTATCCAACTACAGGTGCAGTATCAAAACAGACAACGCTGCGAGACCGGTCTTCTATTTTTCTCGGTTTAGCTGATTTAGTACATCGTTTCGGACTTCGCCTGCGGAGTCGTATGTTTTCTTGTCGACTGAATTAAGCACTTCTTCGATGGATTGTGTGCCGCCCGACGATTCGACCTCATAGTCGCCATACGCTGCAACCAATTCATCTAGTGTCACTGGATAGTCTTGACCTTCGAGGATCTCATCAAAGTCACCAAGTTCACCGCCTTGTGCTCGTTCCTCGATTGATAGTGGATCATCACTCACAAACCGTTGTAGATTCGCAAGTCAGAATAAGGTGTTGGCTGATTCACCGGATGGTTAGCAGCGATGTACTAAATGAGTAGGTGGCGA
The DNA here is from genome assembly GCF_020700235.1 of Haladaptatus pallidirubidus. Lineage (GTDB taxonomy): Archaea > Halobacteriota > Halobacteria > Halobacteriales > Haladaptataceae > Haladaptatus > Haladaptatus pallidirubidus. The sequence goes on from NZ_CP085306.1 coordinate 31,366, forward strand.
GATGACCATCTATCGGTTCTAGTGTGGCCGTTGTAAGCAACTTTGCTTTCGTTCAGTTCGAATATACGATCGTCGGTTAGGGTTGACGTTATTGATTGGACTCTTATTCGGGATGGACGAGTATCCCAGACCATACTCGCTGCCCCATCGCTAACTTACCCACCAGCCTCATCAGGCTAGAGCTCCCACTTTTAAATATGAGTTCAGATCAGCATCACCTGCGTGATACAGACACAGAAGAACGATTCGAGTTCAAGAAAGAACAGCGAGCCGCCGTCAAGTCCGGCAAAGGGCTAACCGAAGAGGTCGTTCGCCTCATCAGCGAGGACAAGGACGAACCCGAATGGATGCTCCAGCGCCGCCTCCGTGCACTGGAACATTACCAGAACATGCCCCTGCCGACGGACTGGCCCGGCCAGCCCGATCTCACGGAACTCGATATAGAAGAGATTATACCCTATATTCGCCCGGACGTCGACAAGCGTGAAGGGGCGGACAGCTGGGACGACCTGCCGGACGACATCAAGGACACGTTCGAGAAGCTGGGGATTCCGGAAGCGGAGCGCAAGGCGCTTTCCGGCGTCGGTGCCCAGTACGAGTCCGAGGTCGTCTACCAGAACATGCAGGAGCAGTGGGAGGAAAAGGGCGTTGTCTTCTGCAACATGGATGAAGCCGTCCAAGAGCATGAGAACCTTGTCAAGGAGTACTTCATGACGAAGTGCGTGCCGCCGAGCGACAACAAGTTCGCGGCGCTCCACGGTGCGGTCTGGTCGGGCGGCTCGTTCGTTTACGTCCCCGAGGACGTGACGGTGCAGATGCCCGTTCAGGCGTACTTCCGCATGAACTCCGAGGGGATGGGGCAGTTCGAGCACACGCTCATCATTGCCGAGGAAGGCTCCGAAGTCCATTATATCGAGGGCTGTTCCGCACCGAAGTACGGCAGCCACAACCTCCACTCCGGCGGCGTCGAAGTGTTTGTGGACGAAGACGCTCACGTCCAGTATTCGACCGTGCAGAACTGGTCGAAGAACACCTTCAACCTGAACACCAAGCGCGCCATCGTCGAAGCCGGTGGCCGAATGGAGTGGGTGTCTGGTAGCATGGGATCGAAGGCAACGATGCTCTACCCGTGTTCAATCCTGAAGGGTCGCGGCGCGAGCGCCAACCAGATTTCAATCGCATTCGCTGGCGAAGGACAGAACATCGACACCGGCGCGAAAGTGTACCACAACGCGCCCCGCACCAACTCCACCATCGAGTCGAAATCCATCAGCAAGGACGGCGGTCGCACGAACTACCGCGGCCTCGTCCACATCAGCGACGGCGCGGTGGATTCGTCCACGTCGGTCGAATGTGACGCGCTGATGTTCGACAACGAATCCACGTCGGACACCATGCCGTACATGGAAATCAACGAAGATCGCGTGGACGTCGCCCACGAGGCAACGGTCGGTAAAATCGGCGACGAGGACGTGTTCTACCTCCAGAGCCGCGGATTGGACGACGACGACGCGAAACAGATGATCGTGAGCGGGTTCATCGAACCCATCACGGAGGAACTCCCAATCGAGTACGCGGTCGAACTCAACCGCCTCATCGAACTCGAAATGGAAGGCAGTCTTGGCTGATCTGTTGATATAAAGATTAGAGCGGATCGTTGTATTGGTCGGCCGGATCCTGTTGCTCATCGACAGCTTGCGTAAACAGATTTTCATCCAACTCCGCTTCGGATTCATCACCAGTTTCCTGGGCCGATAACCCCAATGTGAGAAGCTCTTCGATCGCTTGTTCTCGATTCAGAAAATCACCTTGTTCGACAAGGCGATCAATATCACTCTCGATACGGTCAGGCAAGGCTACCTCAAACGTGGCCATGGACATAATCATGTTCTAGAGACAGATTAACTCTCGGGCTCCTTTCTCGATGCGTAGTAGTGTTATTCCTCGATGCTTGCTGTTTCCTATTCTTTCCTAGGGACACCCCCTGAACTCCATGAATACAAAACAATCTGCACCCCATGACGCTGACGAGACGGCACAGAAACGCGCACAGGCCGAACAGTTTTTCTTCGAAATGCCCCCGGACTCGTCGACGTCACCAACGAGAGCCACGACAAGCCCGCAGCCCACCAATACACAGTCTCCATCGACGACATAACCAACGAACTGATGGCCTGCACGTGCCCGCACCACGTCCACCGCAACGCTGTCTGCAAACACATGGCCGCCGTCGAAAACGCAGCCGAAGAGGGAACACTCGACGCATTCCCCTCGGACGACGAGCGTCTCAGTGGCCCGTACACCGGCTACGACAAATACGGCACCGTCGATCACACCTACTGGACGTGTGAAAACTGTGATGCGGAAGCCACCCGGAAGGGCGCACTCACCGACTGCTGCTAATCCCGTCTTACTTTTTTCAGTTCTGTCACGCCAAACAACGCTGTCAGATGTTACCCAGCGAACGCTGACCGAGTGCGCGGCTGGTTCGACCGCGACAACACACCGACGACTGAACGGAACCTGCTCGACCGTGCTCAAGAGCATGCGGCGGACGTCGCCGCTGAGCATTTCCCAGATTTGCCGGTTGAGGCGATTGCGTGGGAGGTGTCCCACCGACGACAGAGATCGGCAGGTGCGACGAAATACGACCCTGCGACCGGCGAGATAGCGATCTCGCTCGCGTGGGACGCTTTCGAGTAACACGGCTGGGAGCAATTCAATCAGTAATCTACTCGCTTCTTCGAACGACAACAGTATCTCCAGCGACGGAAATGCAGCACCCGTTAAAGCTGAACGTCACCGAATTCTCCTTGTGGTCGGTTCGTCTACTCGATTCACTGAAAAGGCCGTCAAGGTGAACAGGATCCATCACAGAGTAGAGTGGATCGAGGTCGATCACTGGCGTGTTCGTAAGGGCAGCAGTTGCCCGAACGACGGCTTCACTCGGTGATTCTCCCTCCCCGATTTCATAAGTGAGTTCGGTGGCTTGGCTGGCAGTCTCGTTATCGTCTGATGAATCATTTGTCATTGTTACGAATGGATCTCACTTTGGAAATCGGGACTCTGGTAGTCGAGGTGATTGAGTCGTGGTCCAAGTAATTCTCGAACGAGGACGACTAGTGGGTTGTCTTCGCCGTCTCCAACTATTGTCCTCTCCTCTGGGTAACTGCTATCGGAGTTCGGCTCATCCAAAATGGCGAGCATGACCTTTCGGCGGTCGACAAGAACCAGGCGACCGACTGTCGGGTACCCTGATGGCGCTCTCAACCATGCACGCTGGGGTTCCCAAAGCGTGACCTCGGGCAGACGTTTGCGACAGAGATCGCAGACCTCGGGATTCTGTGACCCCTGATACAGCTCTACACCTCGGTTGATAGCGTCTTCCGCGTGGCTAAGACACTTCTCTTCGAGCAAATCAGTGCTGACGTACATGCAGAACAGTTCTTCCTCCGCCTCGTCGGCAAGTTGTCTGCCGTACTCGATCGCTGCCTGATGGCCTTCAAGAACCCCGATCGTGTTCTCGGTAGATTGGGAATCGGTTGGAAACTTCGCCAGCAACTGGTCAAAAACGTCCTCGTCGAGCCAGTCGATCTCAGGTACTACATCGGTCCGAGACGAAACGATGTTCTCCTCTAGATCGTAGTCAACCACCTCGTATTCTGCGAGTCTTGGGAGAGAGTTATGATGCAACGAGAGTCGTTCCTGTTTGAGCTGACGTTCGTACTCGTCAGCGCTGATCATCGTCTCATCTCGTTTGACTAGCTGTTCGGCCAGCTCGGTCACATGGAGCGGCCTATTGGCATCTTCAAGCACAGCCAGTATCTCCCGATAGTGGGGATCGGATAGAATAGCCGTCCTATTTCGACGCACATTGCTAGTCATATTATTCCAACACTATCGCTCAACACCGATAAGTTGTCTGGCCCGTAACAGACTGTAGTAAGACCGGCAAGCTAATGGCCTGTGCATGTCCGCACCACGTCCACCGTAACGCTTACTGCAAACACATGGCCGCCGTCGAAAACGCGACCGAGAACGGAACACTCGACGCTTTCCCGTCCGAGGACTACGAAGACGATGCCGAACCAGAAGACTGCGACCGTGAGGACCTTGGTGGCTTCCCGTGTTAGGAATGCATAAAAACGGATCGGCGAGAGATTCCAGAGTAACTCCTCTCTTAGCCCCTCTTCTCTATAGCCCGTCAACAAACGCTTCCGTAAATCGCTGATCAGTGTCCACTCCTGAAGTGTATCCACACTGTGATCGTTAAGAGTGACAACTGTATCGCGCCAGAGACACCGCCGGCTTTTCCGTCTGGGCGCGTACGTATTGCAGATGGGAATGTTATGACAAGTACCGTGCCGATTCACTCACCAGAACGAGTGAGACGGCCGAATTTGATGGGAGGAAACGAAGGATCAAGAACGAGTGATAGACCGATTCTCACATGAAGACGGTATGTGGTTGACTGTCAGATTCTACCCGAGGATGTATTCGAGGACGGGGTAGCGCTCGACGAGCGCCTGGCCGCCGATCTCGTACTGTTCGATGTACGCGTCGAGGCCGAGGATGCGGCCGGCACCGAACGCGGCAACGGCCAGGAATACGAGCATGTACGCGAAGTCGCCATTGATTACACCGTGGGCAATATCCCAGTTCCCGAAGTAGAACATGAGCATCATGAGCGCGCCGAAGAACGCCGCGAGGCGGACGACCGCGCCGACGAGCAGTCCAAGACCGATGAACAGTTCGCCCCACGGGACAGCGACGTTCGCGAATTCGACGAACCACGGGGTCGAGCCCATCCAGGCGAATAGGCCGGCGATCGGGTTGCCGTTGGTCGCGGCGACGTTCGCCAGGTAGCCACCGGCCGAGAACGGTTCGGCGGCGACGATTTTCGTGAATCCCGAGTATGCGAACGCCCAACCCATCATGAGCCGAAGCGCGAGGACGAACCAGGCAGAGAGGCTGTGCGCACGGGTGCCGACCGTGTAGCCGCCGATGGTACTTTCGAAGGTGTTGCGAGTGTCTGGAGAGATGGTGGATGCAGTCATGGTATCGGAAGAAAAACTTCCTACTTTCTAAAACAACGGCAAATTATATATGTGTATTTAGATAGGCTGTGTCATGAATTTGTATTGGTTATAAAAATTATTTATTTTTGCTATCGACTCATTTTTGTCTCGGTGAATGGCGACGAGAGCGGGCCACCAGAGGACTGTGACTGCGATGATCTCAGTGACTTTCCGTACTGGCCGTGCGTGAGAACGGGCCGGAAGGAACTGCCGAACTAAACTCTGCCCTCTCTCACTGAGTTGATTTTCAACCGGCAGTATTTAGACATTAGCCAAGAAGTAAGCGTCTAGAAGGATTTCACACACCTAATGACCTACGAAAATTTAGATTCAGAATTAATCAATATCTTACTGAATGACGGTCGAACGAGTCTCCGGGGCATTGCCGAAGAATTGGATGTCTCGGTAACAACAGTTTCTAACCACCTCAAAGACTTACAGGAAACAGGTATCATTACTGGCTACACCCCGACGCTTGATTATGATTCGTTAGGCTACGATGTTACCGCTGTTATTCAACTGAAAGTGGAAGGAACGGCACTGTCGGACGTCACTGCTCGTCTGCAAGATCAACCACAGATGATCAGCGTTTACGAAGTTACCGGCGACCATGACATCATTGCGGTCGGCAAATATACAGATACCGATGAGATGAATCAACAGATCAAAACGCTCCTTAGTGATGCAGACATTAATGAAAGCAATACTAGCGTGGTTCTGAACACAGCTAGCGAACACGAACAGTTCGAAATTGGAGAAGAGAGCTAAGATTGTAAAGCCACTCAAGGAGAGGTCACTCAAGCAGATGGACATTGTTGTCTATGTCCATTGTGAACACGCGCTCGTTGGCAATCTTGTATGTCGTTGATCCCAATCCCCGCGAGCACAATGAGCTCGATCCCACCCACGGCGGCAACCGTCTTGCCAGCAGTCGCAACAAGCCAGTCGTGGCCGAACAGCGCGAACGTTGCGATCGACGATACCCCGAAACACCGACGGACCTGCTCGACCGAGCAGAGCAACACGCAACGAACGTCGCCGCCGAGCACTTCCCTGACTTGCCAGTCGAAACGATCGACTGGGAAGTTTCACACCGAGCCCAACGACAGGCAGGCGTCACGAAATACGACCCTGCAACAGAGGAGATCACGATTACGCTGACCTGGACGGCCTACGAACACCACGGATGGGCAATTCAGTTCCACCGTCCGGCACGAACTCATTCACGCCTGGCAGTACCACGAGTTCGGCGACGCTGACCACGGAGCAACGTTCACCCGTTGGATGGACCGCCTCGACACCTCGCAACACTGTGAGCGATTCACTGCACCCAAGTGGTAGCTGGTGTGCGAGGACTGGGGCGGTCGGATTGCCCGGTATCGACGCTCGAAGACCGTCCGCAACCCCGAGCAGTACAGCTGTAGTGAGTGCGGTGGGTCGTTCCGCGTCGAGAAAGGCGACGGTCACTGATCAGGCTTGGTTTCGAGTGACTCTGATGCACCTACGTCGTGAAATCAATCCCCAGCCGTCTACGTGGTTGGCTCGGAGACGAGAATGGTTTGATCGGGTTGCACTGTGACCTGGTAGTCGGCGTACTGAAACTCAACCCGTTGTCTTCCATGTTCATAGAGCGCTTCGAGTGCATCGGGTTCGATCACCTCATACAATGGCGTGTCCGGTCTGTCTCCGTCCACCCGTTCAATTGCACTGACGATAGCCGTCGCAATCGATATTGACTGTGCTGGTGATGTGCGTATCAATGGAGATGACTGGGAATCTGATGGCCCATTCATTGCTTCTGAGGATGGATGACAACTCAATAATCCTTCGGGCAGTATCCGGCATGGATTGCCGATATAGCCGCTCTCTCCACCATTTATTCGGCCCGCTGGGTGGCGAATTTATTGCGGATGATACAATTTAGAACGATTGGCATAGTTTTGCGTAGACCCCCACGTCCAAAACGGTACTCTCTTTTAGATTCATAAATTAATGCAATTAATGGTTGGTGCCAGCTTGTTCCGTGAGCATACACAAATCGTCCTTTCCAAGGAGGAAGTGGGCGACAATCGTGACTTCCTCGAACACAACTTCATGATCACAATTGCCGAGGAGAACGATGCAGTCCGTCTCATCGGGAGTCCCTGTGAAATCCCGAAGGTACGCACCTGGCTCATTTCCCAGGGATTCAAGGTAGTATAAACCAAGTTTGACGATCCACCGACGTCTCTATCTATCGCCACTTACCCCGTTTACGTAGTTCTCGGGCTAAAGAGTAGATACGAGAAGATTTTCGCGGACCACTGTTCTTTGAGTGAGTTGTTACTACTGTTCCTCTTCTACTGGACACTCAAAACGACTCGAACACCCTCTTCTCCCCCGATTACCGCACCCGTCACGCCTACCAGCAACCCACTAGCCCATCACCTCTTTACAAACTCCTCTACTAAGTGGACAGTCAGCCAGACAGAAACAGGGTGCCCACCCTGACGTCAAACACCCCGTTTTTCAAGTGAATTTCAGCAGTGTAGACAGTCGACTTTTGCCAGCCTGACAGTCCACTACTAGCACACCATAGTTCCGGAGTAATTCATTTGTCCGCTACCGGGAGACGCTCTTTCCTTCCACAATCACACTCGCTCTCACAGACAGTCCTACTAGTTCACTACCAAAGACAATCCTGCTGCTGATCCACGGAAGATAGTCCGTTGGCCTCAACCAGTCCACTTTACAATTCGTCGCAGCACACTGGACAGTCGCTCGGCATTTACCGGATTTGACTATCACCTGCTAGTGCAGAACGCAACGAACTATTACGTCGGTCGTGGCTGCGCGCACAGCGACGCGAGCACGGAGCGGAGGGTGGGGCGGCGGGGCTTGGGTCGGTTCGGCACACAATAAAAAGAATTCTACACTACCCGACTATTCCCACCAGCGACCGCGCTCAAGACTGTGAATACCGCTCCAGCCTGTCACCGCTACCGAAACACGCCCCTCGTACCAGTTCTTCGCGACTGACCGCAACTGCACCCTCTCACCCTCTCGAACCATCGTCTTCTGCGACGCTCGCCACACGGTGAATTTGATGCGACCACTGTCGTCTTCGATCAACCCGACTTGTTGGATCTTCGGACTCCCAGGAGTCCACAGCTGGGTCACTGTTCCTTCGATGCTCACTTCCTTCCGATTCACATCTTGCACATCCGCGATCGGAATGACTTGCCCGGGGGCTGTCCGCAATTCCTCGTACACCCCGACGACTGCACCCATCACACTTGTCCCATCCACGACGCGTTCAGCTAGCCGCCGACTGATCGCTGCCCGCGACCATCCTTCAAGCTTCTCTTCTAACCGCATCGCCTGCTTGTTCACTGCCGCCAACTTCTCCTGAGCCAACTCCTCACGAGGATCTCTTCTCTCCGGGTCACACCACGGATCCACACTTGCCGCTCGCTCCTGGAACGCACAGCGCCGCTTTCGACTTACTGCTTTCGATGCTCGCCGACATTGTACTTCCCGTTTCGAATCCTGTGATCGATCCCATCGCTCACGCGTTCGTGTGATTTCTGTCTCTCGGGCTACCAACCGTTCTTCTGCCGCCAACGTCAGTCCACGTCCAACCCCAGCGGGATGATTCGTATCGACTTTCCCTTGGATCGTCTGCTCAACCGATGGCCGCAGCTCAGGTTTCTCTTCAACCCCCTCGAATTCCTCCTTGTCACATTCAATCGCCTGTTCTTCAACCGAAACTATTTGACCGATCGTGTGTTTACTACTCATTGGGATTCTTTCCTAAAGGCGCGCCTCCTACCGCGTCTTTTTCGACACTCACTCCTACATGAGTCACATCTCTCCACTGCACAACTTATCCGTCTCCTCCGCGCGCTCGCTTGCGCCTTCGCGAGCGTCCCCCTGGGCGCGAAGCGAGCGCGCGTTTTCGAAGGGACACGACCAGCACCGCGCGTCGACCCGCCCGGAGCAAGCGTCCAGCACACAAGCCGGTTTCGTGTCCGTCGACCAGCGGGAGACGCAACCGAAAGTGCGCTTGGTGCTGGCGTCGAAACCAGATGCCCGGAACGGCCGGAGGCCGCATGCCCGGACTGGTCGGTCGCGAGCGATGCGGAGGGCGGCATGCGGCGAGCGGGGCGGGCCAGAGAGAACCACCAGTCAAACAGTGAGAACCAAATCTTGATTAGCCACATCGGGTGGGACTGCAAGGGGCCGTGCGCTCGACGAGCGAGTCGACGTAAGCACCGCAACGGAGTGAGGAGCACAGCGAGACGCAGCCGTCGAGCGCGCGGGGGCTTTCGAAGTGATACTGGACCGGGCAGCAACTGTTGGCCCACCAGAAAACGTATGCCATGGCTGTGTCGACACGTAGTATGGCTCCACTGACGCGTCGCTCCCTCTTCCGACAGATGGCGATTGGGGGTGGAATAGTGAGTGTGAGCGGATGCATCGCTCCGACTCTCCCAGGACTTTCGAACGGGAAGGCTGTTCCAACGCCGTTTACGAACGACGCATACAAAGCGAGCTACGTCTCAGACAGTCGCTGGGTAGTTGAAGGCCATGACGGGGGACGAACCAGATCTGCTGCGTCGGCACTCCCACACGGAGATGTTGGCGTTGCGTGGCTTCGCCGTCCAGGCACGGACCCTCACGGAGCGACGCCACCAATTGTCGGTCCGAATCGTGTCTATATCGGCTATACTGAATCATCAAACGACGCTAACAACCCAGACGCCTATCTTGCTGGGTTCGATGCGAAAACTGGCGACCAGCAACTCGAAAAACATCTCGACACGGGTCAAACTGTGGGGCTCGCAGTGGCTGGTGACAAACTGCTTGCTGTAACCCGAAGCCCAGACTACGACCAGGCAACCCTGACGGCTCTCACCCGGAATGGTGCGATCCAGTGGACCGACACGCTTCCAGACGTGACTGGCTCGCCAGCAATTGTGGACGGAACGTGTTACGTGGCGACGCGAGACGAGGATAACGCGGTGTACGCCTATTCGCTCGATGGCACCCAACAGTGGCGAACATCCATCGATGGGGAGTGCTACACGGCGACCTGTGCGGATCGCGACGGTGTCTATGTCGGGTTATCGGACGGCCGTATTGCGGCACTTGATGCGACCACTGGGGAACGACGGTGGAGCGAGCAGATCGTGACACCAGTTGAGTGCTGTCCGGACATTCAGGGCACACCCACGGTAGCTGACGGCCGCCTCTACGTTCCGGGCATCGCCGAGGAACTCGTCGCAGCCGATACCGCCGATGGAACCGTTCTGTGGCGGACGACCGTCGTCGACGAGAACTACGGCAACGCGATTCCCTCGCCAGCAGTCACGGCGGACACTGCGTACGTAAATACGTATCACGGAGGGCTCGTTGCAATCGATATCTCGGACGGATCGATTCGCTGGCGATCAGCCGAGAATGGGTACAATCAATCCCCCGCTGTCGGTGACGGTGGTGTGGTCGTTCCGCGGAATGACGCTGTTGTTGCCTACGAGACGAGTGACAGCCATGCGTGGACGATTGAGATCACAGTCCCCGACATCGGGATGGCGGCCTACAGCATGGACACAGAAGTCGCGTTGGCACACGGGATGTGCTACGTCGGGGTCGCTGATGGTCGGCTCTACGCAATTGGTACCAGCGAATAATACAGAACGCGAGTGAAACGAGCGGAAGCACAGAAGACTCACTCCGTTCGTCTTCCGGAGCGAGCGCCAACGAGACTGCGTCTCGCGTGGTCGCGGGATGCCGAACGGCCGAGGGCTTTCTGTGAATCTCAGTCATCGGTTTGCCTGCAGTGTCGTCGATCGCGTCTGAACCTTCGATGGAAGTCACGCTCTGGGATTTTGCTTTGAGTCGTATCCGTATCGTCTGGTGATTAGCTGCCGTATTTGCATATTTTGTCTGTTGGCGGCGGTCTTAACGCCTATTCGTCCCACAGCGTCGTGATCCGCTGTTCGATCTCGTCAAGGATGAGCGTTAGGACATCGCGATGATCGGTTGGCCACGACACATCCTCGCCAAGCGTTGGAGCGGTGGGGGGTGGATGGAAATGATCTCGTGTATTGTGCGGATTCCGATGGCGATCCCAGCGACACTCCCAGGCGCTGTCAGCGTGCACTTCTCGATAGTGGATTTTGAAGTCGTCATTTGTATACCACCGGACAGCGAGCGTCGCTTTATCTACCAACATTGGATAATACGGCTGGGCGAATGTAACGCGAAGTTCGAGATGGCCATTCGCATCAGTGATGACTGCCTGTTCGACTTGCTGTGTGGCGCTGAGTCTCGTCTGTAGAAACTCAAGGATTGGTCGATCGATGGGTGCAGGACTGCTCCCATCGCCAGTTGGCGGTACCATTGCTATCCAGAAGCTTGTTCGTGGTCAGTGGCACCAGCACGTTGCTGTCGGGCTCGTTCATAGCGTGTTCTCTCTTGGCGAGCAGTCATCCAATCGGCGAGATCACTGTACACGTCATCGATTGACGTGTCGACACTCGTCTCGACAACAGCGAGTGCATCAACGTCTGCTGGGGACGCAACGTCATACTCGTCTTCGTAACTTTTGATCGTTGTCGTCAACGTACGCACGCGCTGTTGAAGCTCCTCAAGCGAATGGCGTGCCGCAAGCTGATTGATGCGTCGCCACTCGAAATAGGCGTCATTGCGTTCGTAGGTGACTGGATGCCCATCGTGTTGGGTGACGATCCCGAGATCCGCGAACCAGTTGAGATATTTCCGGGCAGTCTTTGGGTCACAGTCGATTTGGTCTGCAATTGCACTCGCCGTTACTGGCTCGCGCGTCTGGAGGACGGTCCCATAGATTTGCTGTTCGACGTCGTCGCCGCTGAACGCGTCCTCGAAGGGAGGTGGTCCGTCGGTGGGTGAATCGGCCATATTGGCTATTAGAGTTTGTAGGATATAGTTCTTACCTCGAGGAACTATTTCCTTACTGATCGAGGGGGCAATTCTCCACGGGTATGCCATAGCGGGTTTCCGAACACTAACTCGTGGTGGTAAGAGATCGGTCACTTCGCATGCCACTCAATCCTTCTTCACGCCTCAGTCGTTTCTCCTCTCGAGACGTACTATTTGCATTTTACTCATGGTGCATATTCTGATAGAAGACGATAAGCGATCACGATTTCATGCTGCTCAGGAGACGGGTGTCTTTCGATTCAATCGATCGTAGCATCCGTTGATCGACTACCAGTAAAATACACATCCTCTTTCTCAATATATGTATTCTGAAGATTCATTTGAGGGAACCCATTGGTCACAATCACGCTAGTACTAGCCGCTGTTTGACTACTCATTGTTCTTCTGTGCTGTCGCATCGCCACGCCGTTTTTCAGCGCCCAGAGTGCTCGGCTCACTCACAATCATCTAGCGGACAGTTCCACGATTTACTGTGCTTTCTCGTTCCGCTTGCTTTCCCCCGGTTGCGCTTGTCCCGTTCGTTCTTCGTACCCCCCTATTACTTTGGACGTTTTTGGAGGTGCGCAAAGCAATATGACGGCGTTAGATTTGCATATAATAACGTAGGGCTTCTCTCAGGCCGTTATTTGTTATATGCAACTGATTTTGACACTTCTCAGAGATATATGCACCGCATTAAGCCTTCTAGTCGTCGAATTCTGTATTTAACGCTAAATGGTCTACTCTTGTTACTCATGCTATATGAAACGGGTTAGATTTGCTATATGAAAATAGAGGCCGGAAAACGGCTCAGACGGCTAAATTCTTTGCACAGAATAGCTAATTCGTATTTGCAAAACCGGTAGTACAAGCACTCCGAAATAGAAGTCAAGCAGTAGGTATTCAATGTGATACAACAGTGGAAAGCGACCCCCAACGGGAGCCTATCGCGATGGCTACTCTGACCGACTATCGAGTTGCTCTTACATTTCGTTAGGGAACGGAAGACTGCCATAGATCGAGTATGGACACTGGTCGCGTCCGATGCAATAGCGCTGCATATCATCGTTCGAACAATTCATCTGGAGGGGGATCTCACCACCAATATCGTTCTCAAGTTCGTATCGAATTTGGTACTCCGTCGTTTCCTCATCATACCAGGCCCACCGGGAGAACAGGTCTTTCATATCTTTGATAAACTCTCCTGTGCTAGCGTTTCGATACTGGGGCAACCACCATGCCATCCGCACGAGATTGAACAGGTCTTTCCGGACGGGTTTTTTCTCCTGCAGCCGCTCATCCATCGCCGCCAGACAGGGGAGTTCGAAGAGATCCTCAAGATCGTCGACGTGGATGGGTTGTACGCCATCGCTATACTGAGTGAGCGTATATCGGTTCAAGCGATCGTCTTCGACCGTGACGCTTGGATGATCCCGGTTCGTGGAGAGAATTGTACCGAGACTGCGTGGCGTCGAAATGGCGTCACATACGTGCTGCTCCCACGATTGTGTAGGTTCGTATGCCTCAAGAGCGGCATAGAGTTCGCGTGCGGTATGTGTTTGGCCGATGCAGGCGACATCGTCGTCCGCCGCCTGAACAGCGTTAATGATCGTCCGGAGTCGCTGTTTCTGGCGGCTCCAGTTCTTCCAGATACGATGAGTTTGTCCGGCGGCAAAAAACCGGTTGATCCGGTCTGTGATTGCTGACTCGTTTGCAGTCAGCCAGCTGCGTTGCTCTGTGGTAAGTGCTTCTTCCTGGGCAGTGAGTAGTCGTCCAAACGCATCCTCGGCATACGACCGATACTTCTGCATAAAATCCGAGACAGGGACATACAGATTGTTGTCTGCGACGTACGCTTGGATCTCGCCCTGCTGGTCACCATCACGATCTGTCCGCGCCAAGCACTTCCGCGAGGCAGCGACGAGTGGAATTTCGAGATAATATCCATCACCGAATTCGGATCGTGTCGTAATATCGGTACAGACTCGACCAGGATGGGGCCCGTCCTCGCCATTCTTTTTCGCATAGAGGATTTCTGCGATCTCCTGGTGGAGCGACCAATCCTCGTATTCACAAACGAGTGAGGCAATGTTGTTCACATAGAGTTCACGCAGATCACCGAGCAGAGCGAGACGCTGAGGCGGCGTATCATCGAGTTTGGGATGATCCATGATACAGATCGCACCAAGAGTCACGAGAACGGCGAGCATCCCTGGGTCGTCAACATACGGTCGCTCTGCGGCCTTCCGACGCGTGCTTGGCGTGAAGGCGTCGCACGTGAACCGCTCTATGTCTGCAAGCAATTTCTCTGTTTCTTGTGTCCCCTCGACCATCCAGTGCTGATAGCCACGCTCGAATAGCTGTGTGAGCTGAAACTGATCTTCATCGCGAGGCAGTGCTGCTACGCGATAGGCGGTATAGTCGTCGTTTAGCGGTATCTTTCGGGTCATGTGGAAAAGAAACTGGGAATGGCCTCCGTCCGAAAGTCGAAATCCGGGCTCTCGATCGGTTGGACGATACGGGAGACATCGACGTGGAGTGAGTATGGCAGGCGCATTACACGGCGTCGGTCGGCCGTAACGACAGGATCGATCGGGATCTCATACTCTTCAAGCAGGAGATCGTTGATCACTTCGCGACTCTGTTCGTCATAGCGGTGTTTGTGGTCGGTATCGAGCAGGTAGACGTGACACCCTTGTCCCGAGTACACAACCATCGTTTCTGTAGCCGCGAAGTCATCTTCGAAAATCTCCTGGACAGCAAACCCATACTCCAGGGCTTGCTCGATATCCGCGAACGCATACGGATAGCCCTCGGGGGCACTGTCAACAATATTTGTCTCTCGAAGTTGGTCAGAATCGACTGAGTCCGTGGATTCGGCGGTCAGTTCTGCGCCGGATGCTGCTCGCTGTGCTGCGATGTCTTTCGCATCGATATCGACTGCAAGCACCCACGAACGTTCCCAATGATCGAGCGCATAATACACGGCGTCGGGTCGTGGTTCCGGATGTTCGAGGAGATCCGGATCGGCGAGCGCATAGTTACTCCCTTGGAGCGGGTCGTGCCGAGCTGGATATTGAATGAACTCGATCAGCTCGTCTACTGAATCGAACTGCTCTGCGAGTTGATCGCCAGACTTGTTGGTCTGGCATGTCTCCCAACGGATAAACGTCCGATCGGGCGCGCCCTGCTTCCGAACGGGGTACGCCTCATGGAACGCGATAGCGTACTCCTTCGGGCCCACTTCGGTAATGAATGACGGCAGCGCATCGATATGGGCTGGAAAACTCTCCGTATAGTAAGTGTGAAGGTCGTCACGAGATGCTGCTCGCCAGGGTGGAGTCATGGGTTCTCGGGGACCTTCACCTCGGCTTTCAGACTTCGAAACGTGTGAAGAGCTGCCATCCCTGGATCGTCGTACCCGCCGATCGCTGCTCGTAACGAGCTAATCGTCCGTTTCTGGGTTGCACTCAGCGAGATGTCAAGATTCCCAGCATCAGTGAGCGTCTCGATTGCCTTGAGGAGGAACTCTTTGTCTTCACACGCCCAGACAGCTGCTGCGTCGACGGTCGCGAGCTTCTCGTAATCAGCCAGCAATGCTTCGGGATTGTTGCTCGGAGTTTCGACCTCGCCTACCCAGATGAGTTCGTCCGCAGCAGTGAACCCAGCAACGTCAAACACGGTATCTTCTGCAGGCTGGTAATAGACCTCTGTTCGCGCAACGTCTTCCTGTTGGGTGAGCCACGCTTTAAGGAAGACAACACCAGCCTTATGGGGCGTTTTCTCACCGAGATCGCCGACTCCAGGATTGACGTCCAGTGAGCGATCGAGGAACGTTCGACCGGCAGGGAGCACTGTATAGTATGTCTGCCAGAATGACCGATGTTCTTCGATGAAGTCCTTCTCTTTGAGTGTCTCGATATCGAGAGTAGAAAACGGTTCTTCAAGTGCACTCATGCTCTCTAAGAGTGAATACCCCTCGACCTGGTGGTTCATCGCGTCGAGCACGAGCCCGAGGAACGCTGCTTCATCACGCGTTACGCCTTCTGCCCGAAGCGTCTCGTCTGGAATATCGGTTGTTGCGTCGCTAAAATGCCCCGATGCTTTCGATCCTGAAACGAGAATGCGTTCGGATTCATGGGGCTGTCCCGATTCATCAGCAGTTGTTGTGGCGGACTCGGTAGCAGACGAATCAAGCGATGCAAACTCTTGGAGGGAGATTTCGATGCCATAGTCTTCGGCATGGACAGCGATTTTCCGGAGTCGATCGAGAAGATTACTGGTAGAATCAGTCGTTTTGTGCGCCCGACGAGCAGCAACGAAGACCTCGTCTTTGAATGCGAACTGACAGCAGGCGCTTGCTCGTCGCTTCTCCGCGTCTGTATACTCGGTACCACAGAGAGCACAGACGTAGCCGTCGACATCTGTATCGTAGTGGACGTGCTCGGAGAGTGCAGCATCACTTGATCGTTCGGTCTCGTCGTCCGTATCCCTCGGCTGTTCGCCTGCGTCTGTGGTTCCCGTCTCTCCTTCGCTACTATGTCCATTCTGGGTACCCGTTTCTGTCTGCTCGGACAATGTGGAGCTCGGTGGGTCTTCGGGTGGTGACTGCTCCGTCGTCGGAGCGCCGAACATGGAAGCACCTCCGAAATCCTGTTCGTCACTCGGTCGGTCGCTGGCTGGTGTGTCTCCCATACCCGTTGGGACCTCGCCGTCTGGAGCTGTGCCTGTGTCGTCACTCACACTGCCTGCACCGAAGAAGGGTGTCTCGGCTGGAGTACCACCGTCGGCAGCTTCAGCGTCGGCTGTGTGCTCTTGAGACCCGTCTGTGCCTGCAGTGTCCTCATCACCCATCTCCACAAGTGTGTCCCGTGCATCAACATGCCCGATTCTGCTCGGACGATCGGGGATGCTGCATTCGGTCTGGGTTCGGCGTCTGACCTGCGGACGGGCCATTTCCTCAAAGAGGTGGCGCGCATCACCGGCAAGTGGCTCATCACTTTCCGGATGGCCCTCTGGAATTGGTAATGGTGCGAGTGAGAATGTCGTGGGATCTGTTTCGCCAAAGCCGGGACTTGGAAGTTGCACGATCCACTCGCCAGACGGCAACCGTTGTATCCGCTTGCTGAGGTCTTGTTTAGACAAATTCTCATGGGCCATCGATTTCGCGAGAGTATCGTCAACCTCGATGTTCCCGATGATTTTCGTCTTCACGTTGTTCAAAATCTCTTTATACGGTCGATTCGACCGACTGTGATCGTTCACTTGATCGGGGTATTGCATGATCAGACCAAGGCTCACACCGAAGCCCCTGCCTTGAGGCAAGAATTCCTCATAGACGAGTTCTGATGTTGCGACCGCTGCCGCTTCTTCAATGATGACGTTCGCAATCTTCTCGTCACTCGCCATTGGTTCTTCCTCGCCTGTCCTGCTCTCATCGGACCATCCCTGCGCCGCATCCCAGAGGTTACTCAACAGAACCATCGTCAACGCGTTGCGCGAGTCAGTACGCAAGTCACCGATGTCGAACAGAATCACTGCATCTTCATCGAGGAAGTGCCGAAAGTCGAAGACGTTCTCAGTGTATTCGTTGGCTTCGTCGTCCCACTCAGGAACGTGATTGAAGATCTGATAAAGGTGTTCGAGTTCGACCAGTTTGTTCAATCGATTCGCAGCCCCACCCATTGACTGCTGGAACTGCGCCTCGTCCAGCTGACACTGTTGGAGTAACGCCCGCTCGATGTGGGCATTCTCCGTACAAATTTCCGGGATGATGCGTTCATGGCGCATCTGATACACGGCCTCAATGAGCGTATCGAGACTAAACGCATCTTGTCCGTACTCCTTGTCAAACAGCGCTTTGATCAAGAATGTCAAGATCTCGTTCGCAACAAATGCTCGATCGTGCGTTTCTTTCCCGAGAATGAGCCGCATGACTTCGTGAAAGTGCTCGACGGTATCCTGGATTGCATCTTCACGGCGGCGGCCCATCGCAAGCTTAGGACGGATATCGAAAAACGAGAAGGCTAGGAGCATATCCGGCGCATCAAAGTGATAGACGTTATCCAGCGTGCCGAATTTTGCGTAATGGGCTTTCAGATAATTTTCAACCATCCCATCGCCTTTCGACTCAAGTAACACCGTTGGCCCCCCGACGTGCTCGCTCAGTGTCAGCATATCATTCAAGACGCTTTTCGACTTCCCGGAGCCAGTCGAGGCGGCACGAAGATAGTGAGTGATGAGTTTCGATATGTGAACGTAAACCGCGTCATCAAGAGGTTGGTTTCGATCTTTGAGCGGCAGACCAATCGCCATTCCGGGTGCTGATAATCGGTCTAGCATCTCCGGTGCTGGGAGTGACAACGGCTGGCGGAGCCGCTCTTTGCCGCGAGTACCACGAGCACCTTCTGTGGTCAATGCATGGGCACTCGGCACAGCCACGAAATTAGCAAGTTCGTCTGCATTCAAAATGAGCTGCGGGCGCTTCCGTCCTTGGCGTGAAATTTTGAGCGACCGATCGAGCAGTCGTTTGAGCTCTTTCTTTGCAGGGTCACGAATATTGGTCAGCCCTTTCGTAAGACGCTTCCCGTCCAGTTCATAGTACGCTCCATCGAGATGATTGAACGCGTTCGCAAGCGCGTCGACCTCACTCTCTACCGTTCCGATCGTCGTCTCGGTAGCGTCAGAGGGTGGAACCCCCGCTGCGCGCATGTTTACTAGAAACGTCTGGGACGGGTTTTTCTGGTCGATGAGTGCTTGCCGGGAGGCAGCTCCTCCACTTGTGGCGTTTGGTGATTGGCCGATATTCTCCCCGATCTGTGGTGCATCTCGGCCACGCCGCCGATCGCGAATCTCTTCCTCGTCATAGCCCCGAAGCATATCTCTGAAATTGGTCTTCGTGGTCTGGACAAATCCATCACGTTTCGTCTGAATATTCTCCTTGCGAGTGTTGGCCGCTTTCTCCCAGTCCGCATACCGAGTGAAGAGCACTTGCAAAACGGTGGGGGCACTCGCGTTCGCAAGCCGCTCAACCGCCGTTGCAAGCGGGGATTTTGCCGATGCACTGTCGCCATTATGTGTCGCGTGGAGCTGTGAATACTGTGTGATCGGTGTCATCCAATCGTCAGTGCGCGTTGCCACGCCCTGCCACCGAGTCGCGATTGGCGACCGGTTCAATAGTTCCGATCGCGCATCATCAACGGATTGGGACTCGACAGTATCTTCGTCGCTATCCGTGTTGATGTTCTCCGCGGACGTCCCGAGCAGTTCCTCGGGAAGCGTGAGTTCTTCCTCCGATAGATTGTAACTCGCCGGATATGCAGTAGTTAACTCCGAACGGACTGTCGACAAGAGCGATTCATCAGTGGCACCGAGATAGAAGCGCACCGGCGTTTGATTCCCTTGGGTAAGTGCGAGGAATTCGAACGTCGGGGCATTTTTCCGCGGATCGTATTTGACCTTCCAGCCGGACTTCAGTTTGCGCAGGCCGGCGAGACGAGAGATGATATCGGAGGGTGTGACACGTTCGTGGGCTGGTTCGATTCGAATGTAGCGACGGGTGGTTGTCATGGGTGGTGAAGTGATTCCTGTAATTTTGCGCGTTAGCTGGTGGGTGGTGTGGATTCGTGAGCCTGTTCAAGCAGTGATTGAGGAATATCGTACTCCTCGGCGCGTCCGTCCGCAAGCAGGTAGGAGACATCGCTCGTGTCGAGCGCATTCTGCTCGACCAAGTACTCCCACGGGTCGATATCTTCATCGAGCACGTGGACAGCAAACTCATCCACGTGCAGTTGAATGCGCTTTTTCCAGTCATTGACGAGCAGCAAACTCTCCGAGTGGGTTCCGTCTTCACCGGTCTGCGCGGAGGCAATGAATCGCTGTTCGTTGTGGGTAAGATCGTGGGCAGCGATCATCTCCTCGCTCACCGATTCGTGCCGGAAAATCTGCTTGATGTTGCAGAGGTTGTAGATTTCGCGGGCTTTCTCCAGTGCGTCCGCGGACTGTTCGGTGGACTCGACAAGGAATTCATCCACCGTCTGGGAGATCAAGGTCAGGCCAGTGTTGAAGTGGCGACTATGTCGAATGAATAGGTCGATCAGATCTGTCGTGGCGGCTCGGCGCAAGAGATAATGAGCTTCGTCAATCGTCACCTGCGTCCGCCGATCGCTGCTTTGAGCTCGCTGGTAGATCCAGTCGAACATGACGTGCATAAACAACGGGGCTTGTCCCGTATCGGAGAACATCGACATATCGATGGTCACGAGCCGATTGTCGAGTTCGACGTTCGTCCGGCCGTTCAGATTCGCGTTCTCACCACCCTCTTGGAAGGCTTCGAGTCCGAGCAACAATTGGTAGGCAAGCCGCTCGTCCGTCTCTCGGAACCGATCAGCGATATCCTGCACTTTCGAGGCAACTCGTCGCTTGTCGGCATCAGGATGATAGTCGAGGAACTCAGTGGGATCATCGCCATCGGTGATGTGTTCGAGGATATCGATGATATCGCCGATAATCGGGCTCGTGTTTTCGTGCGTGGCTGGGTCTTCGGTGATTCCGTACTGGTAATAGGACAGCAAGACGGCACGCCGCAGAATCCCCTCTTGCTCATTTGAAAGGGCTTGGCCGTCACCTGCAGCAAAATGCAGTTGGAATAACTCCATGACCGACCGGTACTTCTTGAGAAACGGATCTTTGACGACGTCGTCTATTCCACGACGAATCTCGAGCGGATTGATCGTGTTTTCGCCACCAAAGCGGATCACTTGCCCACCGAGATCCTCTGTAAAGTCGACGAAATCAGCCAGTGGATCCAGGACGAGGAGCTCAATTTCTGGATCCATCATCATGCGATGAAACATTTCGTATTTCTCGGCGAACGTCTTCCCAGAGCCCATCTCACCAGCAATCACTTTCGAATACGAGGAGAACCGGTAGCGATCGAGGAGAACGGGGGTATGCGTCCCGTCGAATCCGTAGTAGATGCCCTTGTTATCCGCCAACGCTGGCTCAATGAAAGGGAACATCGTTGCGACAGCTGTCTCCTGCATGAGTTGGGTGGCTTTGATCGGGTCACTCCCAAGTGGCGCCAGAGCGTCCTGTGACTCGACCTGCCGTTTCTCGAGTGGGACGGCTTCTGTATTCGCCTTAGCAACGATCTCGAGCGCTCGTTCGGTCGCCTCGTTCAATTCTTGCTTCGAATCGGCAATGATCTCGAAATAGATGGCGAAGCTGAACAGCTTCGTCTCGCCCCGGATGATATCCCAGATGAGATCCGAGACGGCCTCGTGATCGGATTCGAGTTCGTGCGTATCACTCTGATTCTTTTCGTCTTTCCGATAGAGACGAGCCCGAAGTTGTGTAAGGCGATTGCGGAGCTTCCGCAGAATCTCGTGTGAATCCCGCGGCCGGATATGCTGTGTGACTCGAATATTGTCGTGCGTTGTATAGAGGTCATCAAGCCAGCCGAATAGAACGCGCTCTGGATAGCCGTGGATCGTCATCGTGCGGACGTACTGGCCTCCACGCACCATGTACCCCGACTCTAAGAGCCCTGATTCCTCGGAGATCTCGTGTGGAGCGATGATATCCCGGTCGGCGAGCGAGCGTTCTGTCCCGTCTTGGAGAACGCCGAGACGAATCTCACCGTCCTCGGCCGCTTCGAATTCGAGGAGATGTTTCGCTTGGGCCTGGATGTTTTCCTTGGACAACTCATCCCCATTCGCTTCGAGAATGGCGGTCGCCCGGTCGAAAACCTCATCATCGATTTCATCGAGTCCAGGCTCACTCTCCAACCCTGGAATGAGTGACCAGAGACGGGAGCCCATCGTTAGATCTCCCCCTTAGAGAATGTCGCGTGATCAAAGCGGTCGAACTCCGGTTTCACGTGATTGTAGTAGTGGTACAGGATTTCCATCGTCTCCTGACGAGTGCTGACTAATTCAGTCGCGACGTCCGTTCGCCCAAGCTTGTCGATGACGCGCCGCTGGCGATTATGTACTTCGCGAATACAGAGCTCGGTTTCTGCCTTTTCGTGCGTCTCCACCCACGGAAGCCTTTTGAGAATGTTTGCGCCAGCAGAGCCGATAAGCGGAAGCGTGCTCAGCTGGTTGAGCACACTTCCAGTATCCAGGTTTGTCGTGACCTGCGACGCGTTGACGCGAATAACGATGTAGTAGTCGCGTGTTTTGATCCCTGAGCCGTCGATGTTGTCCTGGGCCCACTGGATGTAGTAGCGACGTCCGTACTGGAGGATTGGGGACTGACCGCGTGCAGCAACGCTCGTGCCACCGCGAATGAACTTGTTGTATTGTTCACCGAGGTCGAACTCCCGGGGATAACAGGGAATGGCGATCGACCAGTCGAGCGCCATGAGGAAGGAAATGTAGTCGCTCATGACCTGCCGACGCTGCTCATGATTGAGTGTCAGCCAGTTTCGTGGCTGAACTTTCACAAGTCCGATATAGTCCTCATCGTCGACTGCAATGCCGTCATCACGAACGTAGTCAAAGCCAAGCTGGGCTTGCGTCGTCGTTTGCTTGTTGAGTTTGTCTTCGAGGTGGAACTGGAGCACGTGCTTCATCACGAGCCGTTGGGAGGTCCGTGTCAATTGCTTCGAGGGCGGCATCCATCGCCCGGAGAACGTCCAAATCTGATTCAGGCCGTTCCTCATCGGTTCCGACCTCCTGACCGGCTATCCCCAATGCTGTCCGTACTGTGGGGCAATCAGCGGATGGCTGTGTCGTGGCTGATCCATCGGTTGCAGTCGTGGAATCAGATTCAGCAGTCTCGGTTTCGGCTTCGTCTCGACTGGTAGACTGTCCGGGAGTAGCTGTCGAGGTACCGGTGGCAGGCGGTGGTGAATCCATGGTGAATTACTGATGAGAGTCGTAGTCGTCTTCCGCTTCGATTGTCTCGATGTCGAGGCCAGCGTGGCGGACACCAACCACATCTTGAGTTTTCGCTGTTTCTGTGGCGGGTCGAGTCCGACGATTTCGGTACGTGGTGGTTCCGAGGTAATAGTGTACACAGGCTCGTGCGTAGCTCAGCGGGCTTTGTGCAGCAGGCGTGATGAGGAGAATCACCACTCCGAGGGCAAGCGCAATTCCGGTGGTAATGAGAAAGAGATCGCCCGAGGCGCCGAGACTCTGGGCAATACCGAGGCCGAGAAACGGGATGACGAGTGCTTCACCAATATCGCGGGCAGTCAGACCAAAAATGAGCTTTGTGTTGATGATCTGGCCGGCGATTGGGAACGTTTCCATTTGATATTATCTTATGCCGTGACTAGTTAATAATTACCTCATGTATCGATTTTGTTTTAATTCTCACTAACACTAAGGTATTATGCAAATCAGGATATGGGGCCCAGAAGCCACGGCATACTAACGAGATAAACCCGACACGATCGATGTTCTTTCGAGTAGTCGTTGACCCCGTTCGGCAGCAATCTAGATCAGTATATTCTTCTATGGGTCAAATATATACTCTTCGGGTACGAAGGATCGCATATGTCCAATCCCGGTCATCCAGATGATACAGATGCTATTGAGAAGGAGCGACAGCGATGGGATCAGGGGTCCTCGACACGTGATCGTGTCTACGACACAGCCATCCAATTGTACGAACCAGCAACCGTTGACGACGTTGCGAGCCGCGCTCACTGTTCAGAGGGAGCTGCGCGAGAACACTTAGAATGGTTGAGTGCCCGTGGAATTGTCGAACCAATTGATGGGCGGCCGAAACAATACCAGAGAAATCATGCCTACTTTGAATGGGTTCGTGCGAACGAACTGCGCCGTGAACACACCGATGCTGAACTCGAGACTAAGCTTTCGGCCCTAGTTGCAGAAGAGCAAGCGTATCGTGAGCAGTACGGTGTTGCTGACCCAGGACAGATTGACGCACTAGCGGAAGCAGACTATGATTCGCTTGAGACGGTCTGGGAAGACATCGGTGACTGGAAAACGATTCGTCGTGAGCTTCGGATCATTGAACGGGCACGAAAGGATCGAAACACACTCAGCGGTGCTGGAATCGTTGGGTAGTCTGGATGGACGAAACTGACACTG
The DNA here is from genome assembly GCF_020700235.1 of Haladaptatus pallidirubidus. Taxonomy (GTDB): domain Archaea; phylum Halobacteriota; class Halobacteria; order Halobacteriales; family Haladaptataceae; genus Haladaptatus; species Haladaptatus pallidirubidus. The sequence continues at coordinate 55,451 of NZ_CP085306.1, forward strand.
GTCCCCTTGATGAGGATGTTTTGCGAGCAATTCGGGGACGGTTACTGCAGGACGACCGGTTCACACATGTGACGTTTGAACCGTCTTCAAATCGAGTTCGGAACCTTGGCGCAGAGTATGATCGATCCCTCTTTCCCGATCACATTCAGAGTGCTCGACTCGACATCCGGTGGTATATTGGCGGAGATTTTTCCGTCCATTATTGTGAAGAGTGGCAAGATGGAACACAATGGGAGTGCCGATGGGACCGACATCCAAAGCCTGTCGGACGAACGCACTTTCACCCCTCACCGAATGCAGGACAGGCGACAGCAGCAGACTTTCCGAGCGACTATCGCGATGTCCTTTCAATTGTGCTTGCATATGTCGCTGAGCGGATCGAAACCCTCTGGAGTTAGCACCAAAAACGCTCTAGCACTGGCAGAGCATGTGACAACCTTACAAACCTACTGCCTCCTGTTGCACTAAGCAGAACTAAGAGGGTCTGGCAAGCGTATCGGAATTATATAATTCCTATTATGAATTAATAAGTAATTAATGTAGAACTGCTGCTTCCTACTGGAACATCAGTGGAAGAGGGATATTTGAGCACAGTTGTAGTTGTTCTCAGATTTTCTACGAACTGAATATAAGATGACGTTCAAAAACTCCACCTAGTCCACTATAGCTTTCTCTCGCGTTTTTCCCACATAGATTTGAAAGTCCCCCACCGGATATTGAAGAATCTCAGCCCGATTGGCCTTTTCAACGACCTGTACCACAAACTCTGGTAAAGCCTGCTGATCGTTCACTGCAACACAAAGAAGAATTGGCGCTGTGACTCGTTCTATGGTACCCTCCTTGTATCGTGGGAGGTTGAATGCAACGCGTGGGGCGAATTCGTTGCGCCACGTCGATCCGTTGGCAGCGAGGCGTTCCATGATCGGCCTCGTGTCGGGTTCAGGTATTACTGCGAAGCCCCCTGGGTCACCGATGACGGGGACCAGATACGGTGACAGACCAAGCTGGCCTCTTACTGCATCATACACGGCCGCGAGGAGCATTAAATCAGGATCCCGACAGGGGCTCGCTCGGATCCCATTCCCCGGAATGCATCCAGCATTGGAACTTGGGTTATGACTGCAGCAATCTCCGGATCATCGGCAGCAACCGCAATGACGTGACCGCCAGCGAGAGATGTTCCTCAGACGACAACACGGCCCGGATCAACCATCCCGAGACTTCGAGCCCGACGAATCGCCGCGTGATAGTCTTCGCGCTGTCGTTCGACATTGACTACTTGACGAGGGTCCCCATTGCTCTCCCCGAAATGCCGATAGTCGAATGCTAAGACTGCGAATCCATTCGCAGCAAAGCGCTCCGCGAACGCAGGGAGTCCCAAGTCTTTCGTGCCACTGAAGCCGTGTCCCATAACGATACACGGAAGTCGTCCGTCAATCTGAAGCGGCAAGTACAGATCAGCAGAATACCGTATTCCACCGGATTCGAACGATGTTACCGTTTTAGTGGTGTTCTGGGTCATCTCTGGATGTAGTACGATCCAATGAGCGAAAATAGTTCGCTACAGAGAGGTTTTCAGGAAAATCGCGTCCAAGTCTGTCTTAGATCTGTTCCGACCAGACGTGTCGGAATTTCCCGCTCCTGGGATCTCGTTGCGGTGACTCAGTCGCTCTCTCGAGAGTAATGTCAGTAATCCCTTGGTCTTCTAAGAATGCCTTGAGATCAGCACTCACCTGTCCCCATACGATCGTTTCGTCATGGTCGGACGCGACTTCCAGACGAACGCGAAGGGTGGAAGGCGCCGTTCGTATGAGTTGTGTCCGACGCACCCCGGGCACCTCTTCGACCACGCTCGAAAGCGCAAGCGGGAAGACCGGACGGTCTCGTCCATCTGTTGTCTCGAAATGGAAGACATCACCCTGCCGCCCTTCGACGTCGATGACGGGAAATGCACTTCCACACGGACAGTGCTCGTCGTACATCGTGATGCTGTCGCCTAGGTCATACCGGATAATCGGCTGAACGCGATTCCCGAGGTTCGTAATCAACACAGTTTCCGAGGGCTCACCGGGTTCGACCGGTCGATAATCCTCGTCGACAGGTTCGAGGACGACCCAGTCGGCATTGGAGTGGGGTTTCTGTGGCCACACTCGATTGCGATGGGGTCGAATTCGGTCGCAGCGTACGCCTCACGCACCTCGCAGTCGAAGGCCCGCTCGATGTCGCGCTTCTGTGTCGCAGAAACAGGTTCTGACGCTGGAGAGACGAATGCCGAATTGATGTCGAGGCAACCAACTGCTGGTGGGTCGTGCTTCGTAGCGCCCGCTGTCACCCCGGCGAGAGGAAACACGAGAACAGTAACTCTTCCGTGTCAGGCCCAGCGACACAGCACCTCTCAGTTCGTGAAGGGGACTGCTGTTTACTGCCGAAAATAGGAACGGTGGACAAGATTTGAATACGTGTCGCGTGTACTACTATCTCCTTCTACCCGATGGCACCAACAGAAGCAGTCGTATTTGTTTTCTTCGCCGCCCTCCTGACGGATTTAGCTGCTGGACTTGGTGCTGTACCGTTTTTCTTCGTGGAGGATGTCAGCGATCGGGCGTACGTGACGTTATGGGGCTTCGCTGCCGGAATCATGCTGTCGGCGTCCATCTTTGGTCTTCTCCCTGAGGCGGTAGATCAAGGGCAACTCGTTGAGGTTGCCAGTGGTGTAGTCGTCGGCGCGCTGCTCGTATTCGGGGCGAGCCGTCTTCTTGGCGAATACAAGTTTCATCCTCAAACTATCTCAGAGGCAGATTTCCGTCGGTTGGTGCTCATCGTCGGAACGCTCACCGTCCACAGTTTTCCCGAGGGGGTTGCGGTCGGCGTCTCGTTCGCCGATTTGAATCTTGGGATGGGCGAATCGATTCTTGGGTTCAGTGTTCCTATTCTCGCTATTTTTGTCACAACGGCGATTGCTCTTCAGAACATTCCTGAAGGACTGGCGGTTGCGATTCCGCTCAAGACCCAGGGCATTTCGAATTGGAAACTCGTCGCGTGGGCAGTGTTTTCGAGTGTGCCGCAGCCGCTCGCGGCGATCGTTGCGTTCTATTTCGTTCAAATTGCTCGTCGCACGCTCTCATTTGGGCTCGCGTTTGCCGCTGGAGCAATGCTGTTTCTCGTTGCATATGAACTACTGCCCGAAGCACGGACTCGTGGTCAAAATCTCCCAGGACAGGGACACCGAGAAATTGTAGTTGGATTCACAATCGGAATCACACTTATGTCGCCCCTCCTCATCGTTGGATGATTCAACCTGTTACGTAGGTCGTTTCGAGTCCAGATGACTCTTCGATAGTCGGCCAATACGGCTATTTTTGTCGGGATTGTGAACCGTCTGTAACCACTGAATCAGGTAGCCAAGTTCGACAGCAACCAGCGCTTACGAGCCTTGACTATGTCGGGATTGTTCTCGTGATTCTCACCGGCGCGATTCATATCTATGAAGATATTGAAGATATTAATGAAGGTATCATTGGAATACTCTTCATCTTGGCTGGACTCGGCTTCTTTGGTGCACTTGTACTGCTCTATCTCGGCGTAAATCAACCACTGCTGTACGGTGATGGGATCATTTACACAGGCATTCAGTTCATTGCGTATTTCGTCCTCCGATGGCCCGATATCATTGATCCCCTCGGACTCTTCGACAAAGCAGTCCAAGCACTGCTCATCCTCATCCTCGTGATTCTCTATCTGCAGAAACGGTCGTAACTCACCGTTCTGGAAAGCTACCTACGCGAGATTCGAGCCAGTAGTTCACCCCCCGATTGATTAGATTGGTCGTTGACGAAGTGTTCTATGGCGTTCGACAACTCAGTGGATCGCTATCAAGCGAATCGCCAAGCCGAGATCGACAGTAGTACCATCTATCGAGCCATTGCGGAGGCAGAATCACGGGCAGAATTAGCAGAGGTATATCGTCGCTTAGCAACCACTGAAGAAGAGCATGCACACTTCTGGGAGACACAACTGCAAGAAGCAGGTGTCCAACCAGGCGATCGCCATCCGAGTTGGCGAGCACGAACATTAAGTTGGCTTGCACAACGATTTGGGCCAGCAGTCGTCCTTCCAATCGTCACGGCGAGTGAACGAACTGATAGCCGTGACTATGCGACACAACCGGAAGCGAAAGATACGGATCTTCCACGCCATGAGCAATCACATGCACGGCTCCTTGACGAGATCGAGATGACCACGAGTGGAGGGCTCGAAGGAGGCGTGCTGGCACAATTGGAAGGCCGTCACCGCTCTGCAAGTGGCAATGCACTCCGTGCAGCAGTGCTTGGCGCAAACGACGGTCTGGTCTCGAATCTCAGTCTCGTCATGGGTGTTGCTGGTGCTGCCCTCTCTGCGTCTTCGATCCTCATTACTGGCCTAGCAGGACTTCTTGCTGGTGCTGGCTCGATGGCCATGGGCGAATGGCTCTCCGTCCAGAGTTCACGAGAATTATACCAGCGCCAAATCACGATTGAGGCTGAGGAGCTGGCGGCAGTGCCAGAAGAGGAAGAACAGGAACTGGCACTCATCTATCAGGCGAAAGGCCTCCCGCAAGAACAAGCTGAACAACTCGCAGCACAGCTCGTCGCCAATCAGGAGGAGGCACTTGATACACTGGCGCGTGAAGAGCTCGGCATTAATCCCGAGGAGCTTGGTGGATCAGCGTGGGAAGCTGCAGGCGCTTCCTTCATTCTCTTTGCATTCGGAGCAATTGTCCCTGTCCTCCCGTTCTTTTTCCTCACAGGGATACCTGCGGTTGGTGGAAGTCTCGTCCTCAGCGCAGGAGCACTATTTCTCATTGGAGCGGGAATTACGCTCCTTACTGGCCGAAGTCTTTTGTACTCCGGCTTCCGACAGGTGATCATTGGACTTGCTGCGGCTGGGTTAACCTATTGGGTTGGAAGTTTGATTGGCGTGGCGATTGCTGGGTAAGAGTACAACTCTGCACCGACTATGATTCGTGCGGGGAAGAGATACCACCGACGCTATGTGATCTATTCTGCCCCTCGTAACCTGCTACCGTAACAAGATTTCCCGGTTCTGACGAGAATACTAAGAGCGACACTCCGCACACTGTCTTCCTCGTGTTCGCAACCGTCATGGTGACCGACGCCATGGTGTACGCTTAATCATGTCGAACCTTCTCGATGATCGCACTGCGATCGTAACTGGTGGGTCGAGTGGTATCGGGCGAGGGATTGCACGCACGTTCGCAGAGCACGGCGCAAATGTTGTCGTTGCAGACGTCCGGGAATCACCTCGGGAGGGCGGAACACCAACGCACAAATTACTCACGAACGAAACGGATGTCGATGCAGCATTCGTCGAGTGCGACGTAACAGACATCGATACCCTCGAAACGACAGTCAGGAAGGCCGACGAGCTTGGTGGGGTGGACGTCCTCGTGAACAACGCTGGCATTTTCAGGATGGAAGAGTTCTTCGACGTGACGCCCGAGGAGTACGATGAGTTGATGAACATCAACGTCAAGGGCATGTTCTTCGGAGCGCAGGTTGCTGGCGAACAAATGGTCGAACGAGGCGGCGGCACCATCATCAATATATCTAGTGTTGCTGGCTTCATCGGCAATGGAGGGTACACCACGTACTGCGTATCGAAGGGAGCCGTTCGCCTATTGACGTACGCACTCGCTCACCGACTCGGTCCGGACGGCATCCGCGTCAATGCGATCCACCCAGGCGGTGTCGAAACGGCGATGATGGAAGATGCGGATCTCGGACCCGATGCATTAGAGCAGTTCGTTCAGGCGATTCCAACGCGGCGTATCGGACAACCGTCTGATATCGCGGGAGCAGCGGTTTTCCTGGCGAGCGATCTCGCGTCGTACGTGAACGGTGAATCACTCATTGTCGACGGTGGATACACGAATACGGGCTGAAATCAGCACTAGATATTCGTATCGACCCGACTCGAGATGTGATGGCGGGAGTATAGCTTCACTGTCGTTCGATGCTACTAGTCGAAAGGAATTACCGGGGAAACCAGCGTACAAAACCACTCAATGAGCTACGGGGTGACGATGTTGACGTCGTTGGTGGGAAGTGCGGATCTCGGCGAACTCGTCACGCTTGACGTCCCGATACTGCCGGGCTTTACAGCGACAGCGTACGGCCAGTATCTGACGACGATGGGACTCACCGGATCCATCTCCCGGCAATTGGACGAAGCACATGGCTGTAGTTGAAAACACAACCGACAACGGGATGCTCGATACCTTCCCCACAGTGGTCGACGAAGACGAAATTGGTGAGATTATGTAGCAGAAATCGGCTTCATGCTGAATAGAGAGCGCGTATCAGTCACAGGAGGAGACGAGGGGTGTTCGATATTGAAAAGGAACTTAACGATGTCAGCCATCTATCGGAATATGACTACTGAGAACCGCTCGGGATTGTTGTTCAGCCTTCGACGGGCGGTTTTCACGTTTGGCCTCGCATTTTTCGTCATTCTCTCTGATATGCTGGTTATCCATCTAGGCGGAGTCACGACCTTGCATGGGCTTATCGAGCAGACTATTATCCTCGGCTTGGGCCTCTACTTCGCTTACACTGGTATTGCGATATTTGGAACCGAAATTCGGTTTTGAGTGTGCAGTTCACACTACGATTATTACACGGATCGATTCGGGGGTACCGGGTGTATGCACTTCCGCTTAGAAACGAAGGCGGAAGTAACCCACACACCACTACTTCCAGTGTGATCTCCCGATTTAGTCCCTCTATCCCTCATTATCAGCACTTTCCAATTCTATAAATCACATGATGCGATATAAAATGTTATCTCCTGAAGTCACACAGTTTCGGAGAATGACCAGTATTGGCGATTTCAGGGAAATAATGAATCAAATCTGCCAATACAGTGGGTTCAGAGTCAATTAGCGGACAAAATCTCACAGGCGCGAGATATTAGTAGGAAATTCTCTCTCCTCAAATAGCGTTGCCACTCACAAAGGGTGACCGAGTGGGTGTAGAGAGCTAGTCAGGCGAAATCAGTGTTGAACAAGCTCAACACACTCACCAGCTGTGAGAACTAACGAAACTGTTGAAAAGCAAAAGAGAAAAGAACCGCGACAGCAGTGTTCGGCTACTCTAGAAGGTGGTACTCCAGTTCATACCCTTCGTCGATTGCCGACTCGATTTCCGGAGTGGGTCGAGCCACGTCCCGATGCCACAACGCTGGGCCAGTGTCCGTTTGAGTGTAAAGGATGTTCTGTCGCCACGATTCGTGCGTCTCCGGGAAATCGGAACGGAAGTGCGCCCCACGAGACTCCTCCCGCTTCAGCGCACCGCGGAGAACCCCCTCTGTGACGGTGAGCATGAACGAAAGGTCGACAGCGAGTTCGAAGTCGTCGCTCGTAAGACCGCCTTCGATACGGAGCGAAGTCGTTCGGTCCCGGATTTCACGGATCGTCTCAAATCCGCTCCAGAGCGTTTCCGCATCACGAATAATTCCAGCGTGTTCGTCCATAACGCCACGGAGGTCGGCGATGAGGGCAGAAGGGGAAACATCACCGTCAGTGTCAGTGCACGCTACGAGTGAGTGCATTACTCGCTCGGCGTGCGCCCGAACCTTGTTCGGCATTGTCGGCATCTCAGCATCGAGGTCTACAATGTGTTCTCCGACGACTTTACCCATGACGACGGTTTCGGCGAGAGAGTTTCCACCGAGCCGATTCGCACCGTGAACCCCGGCTGTCGTTTCCCCGACAGCGTAGAGTCGGTCAACGGCCGTTCGGCCGGTCGTCCAGTCGATATCGACGCCGCCCATCGAATAATGTGCGGTCGGAGCCACCTCGATGGGCTGTTTGCTGATATCGACGCCGAGACGCTGGAACCGTTCGTACATCCGGGGAAGGCGTTCGCGGATGAACGCCGCGTCTCGGTGGCTGATATCGAGGTACACGCCGCCGTTGTCCGTACCTCGCCCCTCGCTGATTTCGGTTGCGATGGCGCGAGCCACAACGTCGCGGGCATCTAATTCGAGCTGGTTCGGTGAGTAACGTTCCATGAATCGCTCGCCGTCACTGTTGTACAGCCGACCACCCTCACCGCGGACGGCTTCTGTAACGAGTCGACCGTCCCATTCGTCGCTGTACCTATCACCGACCATCCCCGTGGGATGAAACTGCACAAACTCCAAATCGAGGAGGTTCGCACCGGCCCGGTACGCGAGTGCAGGACCGTCGGCCGTGTTCTCGTCGTCGCGCGACGAGTGACGACCGTAGAGCGCCGAGTACCCGCCTGCCGCGAGAACCACGTGAGCCGCCTCGAAGAGAATAAATTTCGCAGTCTCCAAATTGACCGCAACGGCGCCGTACACCCGGTTGTCATCGGCGAGCAACTCGGTCACAAGGACGTTTTCGCGGTAGGGAATGTTTAGCGACTTTGCTCGTTTGATGAGGGTGTCGAGGAGTGCTTCTCCGGTTCGGTCACCGACGAACGCGGTTCGTCGAAACGATTGCGCGCCGAAGTACCGCTGGTTGATGCGGCCATCGTCGGTTCGGTCGAATGGAGTTCCCCATCGAGCGAGTTCGTGCAGGCGGTCGGGCATCGCCTTCGTGACCGTCTCCACGGCCATGGGGTCGTTAACGAAGTGGCCTTCCTTCAGCGTATCCGCGGCATGTATCCGCCAATCGTCGTCGGAGTCGAGATTGCCAAGGGCGGCGTTGATTCCACCGGCAGCCCACGTCGTATGTGCGTCGCCGTGGTCGCGCTTACCGATGACGAGCGTTTCCATACCGTTCTCAGTCAGCTCAATGGCAGTTCGTGCACCGGCCGCACCGGCGCCGATAACTAACACCGGAACCGAGACGTACTCGTAATCGATACTCCGAGAGGCCTGTGAACGATTCACCTCATCGGCTGCGCTGGACGGATTCCGGTTGAATAGTGGATTCGGTTGGTTGTGGGACATCGGCATATCAACGAAGAAGTCGGAACGCTATGAGGCAGGTACCTCACAGTAACGGGTGTCTCGCAATGCAGATGAAGCCGAAGAGCTGCTTCGGAGGGAGGGCGAAAATTGGCGTTTGTGAGGACTAGGATTGCCGGTCAGTGGAATTCGATTCCGGTCAATAGTTCCCGTTCGGCTTTGCGAAGATGTTCGAGAAACGTTGTTCGAGAGATTCCGAACTCGTCTGCGAGGTCTTGTGCGGTGACATTCCTCGGATAGTCGTAGTAGCCGCGAGTCCGGGCGAGTTGAAACGCTTCTCGTTGCCGAGGAGATAACCCATCGCTCGGCAAATCTTGCATCCCGCTCGGCGTGTGAGAAGTCGTGAATCGTTCGATAGTGATATCAGCATCGTAGGCATCCTCGATGTCTTCGAGTGCTTGATACACCCTGTCTCGGTCAGAGATGGTGAGGAGCGTTCGGCGTTCCCGGCCATTCTCGTGCTGTGACGGTCCGTAGTGCATGAAACCGCGAGAGGTGAAAGCGGCTCGCGTACCCGGCGCGGGATCAAACTCGACCAAGATATCCTGTGTGATAGAACCGAACGTTCTCGAATCGGGAGCGGCCGTCGGTGACAGGATAATCACTGCTTCGGTGAGGTCGGTGTCGTCCACGGCGTCGATGAGTTCCGCGACGGCGTCTCGGGAGTCACCGTATACTCGGTACAGCCTGAAGCGGTCAGCGATGTCGGCTTCACGAATCGTCATCTCGTACCCCAATAGACCAGCATCGACCTTCTGTGTCACGTGGAGTGTCCAACAGTCCGGGTGCCACATATCTACGGTGAGATAGATGAGTTCGGTATCCGTCGAGGGCATAGTTTCACGTTCGGCTGGAAGCGGCTAACCATTGTCGTTATTAAATTATTTTCTGATATTTATGATAGGCAATCAACAACCGAGTGACCGAACCAAGAGGTTTCGTCCAGCGAACATTCACCGCGCTACGCAAGTTTTCTTGTGGTTGAAACACCAAAAGTACACTCGGTTACGAGGTGCGTCACTGTGAGCGACTGAACAGGGCTCACGCAATAAATTGCATGAAACGAGTATGGGCAGGATGCAATCCCAGAGAGCCGTCTCCTAGCGTCTCGATCTAAAGTTCAAGATCGGTAAGTTCATCACTGAAGTCCGTGCGTTCACGGGATGCTTGCGAAGTTTGAGGGCAGCGACAAATGCGTCGGTCAATCGGCGGCTATGCCGTTCCATTGGGTCGTTTTACCAAGGAATTATCAGCAACGATGATGGCTTTTTCTGTACACTACTCACAGATTCGATTTTCAGAACACTCACTAGTAACCTCAGGACAGTTGTGCATCGATTTTAGAGGGCAGGTAGTTCGTCAATCTTGAGTATGGGAATGTGATCACTACAACTTACTACATCTCGGTAAAGACCATATATCAAATGTACTGATTAGTGAAAGACAGTAAGGTGATAGGTATGAACATATGTAGGCACCATATTCAATATAGAACAACAATCGGTAATTTTAATAATCAAAGGTGGATTTACACAGTGTGGTAGATGATGCCAGACAGCACTAGCAAGCAGAGTGGAGTTTTTGGATCTGTTAAAAAACAAGTCAATTCAGATTTTTCATCAACAGTAACATGGGTACTAATTCCAATTGGAATTGGGCTCAATGCTATGGGTGATTTCATTGCGAATACACTGAAGTTACCACTGTTTCTCGATAATATCGGAACTGTCCTCCTGGCTATTCTCGTTGGTCCCTGGGCAGCAGCTCTTACAGGTGGACTAAGTAATCTTATCAGCGGGATGATTGGGAACCCCGTTCAAATGGCGTTTGTGCTTACACCAATTGCAATGGGTTTAGTTGCCGGCTACCTCGCACGATACGGATGGTTCGAAAACACAAAAAAGGTGATTGTCCCAGGCATTCTTCTAGGCCTTACCTCTGTAATCTTTTCAGTACCAGTTGTAGTCATGGTATTTGGAGGAGTCACGGGTGCAGGGATGAGTCTCATAACTAGTCTCTTTGTGGCATCTGGCCTAAATATCGTGATGAGTGCTCTCATTTCACAATTAATTGTTGACCTCATCGACAAAACGATCATGGCATATGCGGCATATTTCATCGCCCAGTCCGTTCCCAAGCGATACCTTCCGAAGCAGGGCCAGGAGGTCATGTCGTAAGATCACCGATCTTCGTATATATTTCGACTCACACCAATTCGAACGAAAATACCAATTTACAAAACCAAAATCATTGCTTTTTATCATGGTACCTAGACATAATATTGAGAATATACATTTCTAAGCATTGTTATGAGCAAGTCAATTGTGAATTATCTCTATTGGTAGTCCCGTGATCGATTTAGCGCCTGTAGAACCAACAGCAGATATAGCTATTTGGAGGCGCTAAGCTCCCATCCCTAAGGATCGAACATAGTTGGCCATGAGCGAATAAGGTGGGGCGGTTCACTTGTAGTGGTCGTCTTCATTCGCTATACATAATTCGGCATGTTTCCACGCCGTTCCGCCATATTGATATTCATCTCAATGACTGTCGCAGTATTAACTACTTTTTCAGGAATTATAGTTCGGAACTGCTCATCTTTCATCCGGCTAATAGGGCCGGATACACTTACGGCCCCAAGAATAGTTCCTCTACTGTCGCAAATTGGAGCACCAACCGCGCGCATCCGTTCAACCTCCTCCTCATCGTTGAATGCAAAACCGCGGTCACGAATCCTTTCTAACGTTTCAAAAAGCTCGTCACGGTTGGTGATAGTATGTTTCGTTCGTTCTGGAAGGCCATAATAATCGATGATTTCTTCTATTCTATAGTCAGGTAGATGCGCTAAAATAACTTTCCCCGTTGCGGTATAATGTAAACAATCTGGTTTTTGGAGTTTTGCGCGCTGATACTTGCTTCCAACGGCGTTCTCTCCTTGCACTTTGTGAAGTTTTTGACTAAGTCCATGTTGTTCGGTCGAGAGGTGAGCATATTCCCCTGTTTCTTCAGCTAACCGATCAACTTCGGTCTTCGCGTTTTCGTAGAGTATATTATTATTCCGTAAATACTCACCGATGACCAAAAATTTAAAACTCAACATATACTCTCCATCTTGATTTGTAACATATTGGTGCTCTTGGAGGGTCATAAGGTGGTTGTGTACTGTCGCTTTTGAAACGTCAAGAGCCTCTGCAAGTTCCGTTACTGTTCCTCCATCGAAGCTCTCAAGCGCCTCAATGATTTGTATAGTCGTTTCGACCGCACCAACCGGATTTTTAGCTCGTTTCATTAGCATCTATTGTCTATCGCACACTAAAATAATTTGTTCACTATTGGTGAACAGGTCTTATACCGTTATACCCGTTTCCCGACCATTTATTAGAATCGAAGAACATTGCTATCTGTCGAGTGATAGCGGTATCGAAAAATGAATTGATATCGAATGCGTTTGAGTAGGTTATTTTTGATTCGAAACGAGGCGTGACGCATATTCATTAACAGCATCAACGAGTTCCGCCGGTGTATCGACGATTTCATCGAGAACCCCAAATACCATTGCGTTGTAGGGTTCGTCTATCGCAAAAACACGACGATCTGTTTTGAGCCCAATAACGGGGATATCGTGTTCATAAGCGATTGCAGCTTCAATAACTGTTCCTTCGGACGGGACACGTCCATCTAGTGTTGCGGTTACAATGTCGGCCTCAAGAACACCTTGGCGATCGATTTCGAATATTTCCTGAAGTACGTCCTCAGTTGTGACATCTTCTTGATCCATGACCTCTAGTTCGCCAATGTCGCCTACATCGCGTTGGGGAAGAAATACGTCGTATCCTTCTGCTTCCAATGCGCTGCATGTCCGTTCATTGAACTCACGCTCAGCTTGATTGAACAGAGGGCCTGCAAAGTAGATTTGCATCGTTATTGATAATGAGTATCATACTCATAAATGTTTGCATTGGATTATCGTATCATCTATGCATAGAGATGTTATTAATGTGTTATAGATTATTCATATTTTCTGACGATGGAAACAAGTTCCTCAGGTGTTTCGACTTTCTCATTAAACAGACCATAAATCATTGCGTTATATTCTTCACGGAATCCAAAGGTTCGCCGATCAGTCTTGAGTGCAATCACAGGAATATCATGGTCATAAGCGAACGCCATCTCGACACAGACTCCTTCTGATGGAACACGCCCATCAAGTGTCGCTGTAACGATGTCCGCATCAAGGACGTTCCGCCGATCTAATTCGAATATTTCTTGCATCGCATCCTCAGCGCCCTTTTCTTTGGAGAGGATGTCGCTTTCTAAGCCGTCACGTTGCGGTAAAAAGACATCATGTCCATCCTCCTCTAACATTTTACAGACACGTTCGTTGAAGTCTAATTCAGCCTGTGTAAACAGGGGCGCTGCGAAGTATACGCTTAGAGACATCAACTATAAAATTCGAGAGCTAGATAATAAATATTCGGGAAAGAGGCAATATAGATGATTACAATATCCGTTACTCACAGCCAAAGAGTAGGAATATCCACTTGCATAGCTAGTACGGCGTTAATCGTGTGTTTGTTCATTAACTCCTTTGAGCAAACCCTTCAAATAGCCTACCGTGAATGTTCTGCCACTTATGCTTCCAAACTCCCACTCAGTATCACCTTCCAGTGCAGGGACGTGATCTGGAGTCATCACACCGGAAAATCCGATTTCTTTAAGTGTTTTTGCTACTTCGTACTCGTTGAAGTTGCTTGAATTATCGTCAATAAATGTCTCGTGGAACGATGGGACAGTACCGACGACGTCACGGAAGTGGACATAAATAATATTGTCTCCACCAAAGTGGCGAAGTACTTCTACAACATCCTCTCCCATTTCAGACCAGCAGCCAAGACAGAACTTGAGACCATGGTTCTCACTGGGAACGAGATCAAGGGCGCGTTTAAAGTTCTCGAAATTCCGGAATAAAAGCGGAACACCACCGAGGCGTTCAACTGGTGGGTCACTAGGATGAACACCGAGGGTAACACCGGCCGATTCCGCCACCGGAATCACCTCTTGGAGGTACTCCTCGTATGCATCCCAAATTTCTGCCTCATCGTATTCACGGTCATACAGAAGAGTTTCACTATCAATATCGTCTATGGAGAATGCTGATGCTTCAGCCCCACCACGTACTTCCACCGTCCGAGATGTGCGAACAGCCCCGTCTGGCGGATGACCGCTGTATCCAAGCACCGGAACGCCTGCTTTACCCATGTTTCGGATAGTCGTCTTGATCGCTTCGGTTTTTTCCTCTCGATCACCGTCACCAAGGAGGATCTCGTAGAGTGGTATCGGCATCTTTTCAAATGCAAAAAGGCGAAGACCATGTGATTGGATTTTCTCTTGGATTTCACGAATTTCGTCCACAGTCCACGCCCGACCCATCGGCATCGATGATTCGAAACCGGGATGTCGATGAGGTGTGAGCAGCACGTCCTCAACACCAAGTTGTTTCATTAGGCGTAATACTTCATCAGTTAGCGGTTGATAGGAACCCATTGCGACCCGCATTTGAAGCTCATCAAATTCTTCTATTGTCTCAGCTGCGCTTGCAGTATTCTGCTCAGACATCAATTACACAGTTGTGAAGATGCTATTTAATTATTGCTACCCCCTTAACGAGCATACGCTGTTTTTTGGATTCACTGACGAACCAAATCGTCGAAGCACTTCTGTGACCATTTGAGCGATTGTTGAACAAGCTCTGGCGTCCCAAAAACTGTCCATTGAGAATAATAATTTATTTATGATGATAATGATATGCAGTAAACTGGCCACCTCTTTGTAACCGATAAATACTCGATCAATAGCCAAAATTAGTTATACTAAACAGAGGCTAGAAAAACTAAGCGACAACAAACCCGGCCGAGAAGTATGACAGTAGTATATTTCAATAGATATTGTTGTAGTGCTTCATCGTGTCGTTCAGCAAATCCCGTCATAGTGGAAATTAAGCACCTTTATAACTAGATTCATTATTACTAAACAACTTCCTGCTTCGTTTCCATAGGCACTCAGAATAACCAATTCCGCCTTTTTATCCTAATATTAGATTAATACAAAGTACCTTAGCCACTATCAATCAATGTAACGAAATGAACAGATAGAGTATTTAGCGATGCTAAACGTTTTAATCAATATTCCATTACAGTACTAACGTTGTAATTCAACCAGTGATAATGATAGTTCTGGCTTGAAGGTCCTAATATATCCAGTTGTAGAAACTAGTAGAGCTAGACAGCAGTCGAAATTCTTGGGCGCTACGTCTGATGCGGATCTACATTTACAATACGTATAATTGTCATTTTACATATAAAGCGATTGTATTGGGGGGACTCCTCGACCTTCTGAGCCGAGCGGCAAACATGATTGTAGTGAACTTCAACTATCGATAGCCCCATCATTTGGGACTCGTTGGGTTGCAGTTCTGTTGACTGACAAAGCGACGTCACCGCGAAAATTATCACACGCTCGATTTGATGACATTCAGCTCAGCTCATGTGCCGCATCACCGGTGGTGTCTCACGTTTGGTCTCCGGAGTCAAGTCTATTATCCCTCCGACAAGTTTTATTACAACTCTGGATATGTAACGCACCCTCAACTCACAGCGTGTTCCTCCCGCAAATCAGCGAGCTTTGTATTTCGATCGTCAACGCTCCAGCGGAGGCTATGAAAGAATACAGCTCTCGGTGGGAGATCGAGAGCGAGGATGGGTGAGGAGCAATATCGCACTTGTGTGACAAAGTTATTTGTCTCCAAGGCTGGAAAGACGAGTATAGATTTTGTCGACATTAACGTCTGTAAGAGCCTCCAGACCGAACTGCACGTGGAGAAGGTAGAAATTGTGGTAGTCGGGAATAGCAGTGTATAGACTGAAAAGTGGGAACGACCCATTTTGCCCGTTACAACTCTATTTTTGTAATAACAATAGCTGGCACAAGATTATCTGGCGACATTGAATCTAAGGATTACAAAGCCCACTTATGATGGTTGATCCGTGAAATAGAGCCCAGTGCCTGTTTGCAGGTAAAAGTGGACTTCTGATATTAATACCTTGATTGTCGTTCGAACATCGTGTCGGTAGCTTACTCACTAAAGGTGGTAATGACCCAGCAACCGATTAGGTGCACCGCTGGAATTATAGAATCGGTTCTACAAGGTTCATCCTGTTACCCAAATATCCCGGATCAGTCATACAACGTTATTACCATTTATCTGTCGATTTAGAAGATCCATTTCAACGATACTAAAATTCAACAATTGAATTTTTTGGTAGCATCTCTTTATGTTCAATGGTATGGCTGTTTTCGATAGATTTGGTTTATCTCTTCGCCTACAATCCAACTCAAATCGGTATCACTCCCCCTCGCAAGTATTATAAATGCATGGTATTTCCGACGATGCTGAAGGGAGCTTCAAGAGAGAGGAGTGTGTTATCAAATGGCAATTATTAAGTTGAGGGGCACTCATAACAGAGATAACAACAACAGAGGGAAAGCAACAATGAATTACGAAGTCAAAGCCGGAACGAAGCTTTTCAGCATCGTTGGAATGGTTCAGAAATTGGATGATCCAACACTGACCGAAATCGCAACCGAACTCGAATTACCAACGAGCACGACTCATAATTATCTGCAGACTTTGAAAGAGAACGGATATGTCGTAGACAACGATGGCCATTACAAATTGAGTCTCAAGTTTCTCGACCATGGCGTTCATGCGAAGCGGAAGTTAGAGATCTTCCGATACCTCCCACCCGTACTCCAGCAGCTCGCAAAAGATACGAACGAAGCAGCGTGGTTTATGGTCGAAGAGCGGGGACACGTTGTAGGTATAGAAAAAGCATTGGGTGATCGAGCAGTCCAGACAACCGGTCGTATAGGGCGTCACACACGTTTACATTATCACGCACCTGGGAAGGCTATCCTTTCCGCACTCCCGACGGAACGAGTCGAGGAGATCATCGAACACCATGGACTAACACAACCTACAGAGAACACGATTACCGAGTTCGACGAACTCCTCACTGAACTCGAAGAAATCGAAGAACGCGGGGTCGCGTTTGATATCGGGGAGGCTGTACCAGGAATACGGAGTATCGCTGCTCCCGTTATTTGTACTGGTGAGGTTCACGGCGCCGTTGCACTCGTCGGGCCGAAAAACCGGTTAAAGGGAGAGCGCTTCTCCGAGGAACTCCCGGACCTCGTCTCTGGCGCTGCCAATGAACTCGAACTCCGGTTGCAATACGACACAATTTGAACTCGGGCTTCCTTTCTTATCCACTCGCTCACGATTGATACCATTCGTCCCTTACGTGTGTACCAATCATCGTAGAAATTCCATCAGATTTTCTAGCTCTACCAGTGAATCGGCTGAATTCTTCGTAGTCAGCCCCAAGTCGGTTCATATCTTGAATGCAGAAATCTCAGTAAGGTCTCAACCGAATATCAGCCTGTGGATATCATGAGTACCCTCGGAGGCACTGACTACGCGTACTCCGAAAGCACCGAGATTAATCCTGGTGAAGGACTAACATTCATGACAGCGACCAATAAAACAGTGATACAAAGGCTCATGACTTCAGCCGTGAGAGGAAGTCCGGCTCGGACGATGGGGAATGCGTACATAGTTGTCTGATGTTCTTCGGGGAAAACACTAAATGGACCATAGCAGAATGCTATGTTGATAATGCAGGTAGGTATTGGACTCCCCAACACATTGACAGATTCGGACGCCGATTTGACGTTAGAGTGGGCCCGACGAGCGGAGGCGGGGCCATTCACGAGCTTAGGTGTCTTTGATCGGGTAACATACGACAGTCTCGACCCGATGGGCGTGCTCGCAGTATGCGCTGGTGCGACCGAGGACATTCGACTAGCGACATCAATTGTCGCTGGACCACTTCGGAGTACGGCGATGCTCGCAAAGAAGGCAGCGACACTCGATGTCCTCTCGGATGGGCGCCTAACCCTTGGCCTTGCACTCGGTGCGCGAAAGGATGATTATGAGGCCGTTGGTGCCGACTATCGAGGTCGCGGTGGTCGATTCACAAAACAACTCGACCAACTCCGAGAGTACTGGGAAGGAGACGAAATCGGCCCATCACCAGTTCAGGAGGGTGGTCCAGAACTGCTCATCGGCGGATCGAGTGACCCAACGTTCAAGCGCGTCGGACGTTACGGCGACGGATACATCCACGGCGGCGGGCCGCCGCGGGCGTTTGCCAAGGACGCTGAGAAGGCACGGAGCGCTTGGAACGAGACGGGGCGTCCCGAAAATCCGACTCTTTGGGGGCACGGCTACTTCGCTCTCGGCGACGACGAGACAATCGAGCGAGGACGGGAGTACCTTCTCGACTACTACGAGTTCACAGGGCCGTTCGCTGAACGCATCGCCGAAGGGCTGTTAACCACCCCACAAGAGGTCGTTCAGTTTGTCCGTGGGTACGAGGAAGAAGGCTGTGACGAACTTATCTTGTTCCCGACGGTTGCGGAAAGTGAGCAATACGAGCGACTCGAAGAGATAATCGAGAATGAATGGTCGAATGCATGGCTCTAAGTGAAATGAGGTAATAATATGGATATCAATGTCATCGGTGGTGGCCCGGGAGGACTGTATTCGAGTATTCTGTTAAAAAAGGCCAATCCTGACTGGGATATCACCGTCTACGAACGCGATCCCGCTGACAATACGTACGGCTGGGGTATCGTCTTCTCCGGAAGTACGCTCAGCGCATTACGCGAGGCCGATTACAAGACTCACCAAGAGATAACCGATCGGTTCGCGCGTTGGGATCCTATCGACATCCACTATCAAAGGGAACACATCCGATGTGGTGGCCATAGATTTGCGGGGCTGATGCGATCGGATCTGAAGGATATACTCCGTGAGCGCGCCAATGAACTTGGTGTCGAGATGCACTGGAATCACAACGTTGAAGCCCCTGAACAGTATGCTGATGAAACAGATCTCCTCATCGGCGCGGACGGCCTCAAGAGTGTCACCCGCGATGCGTGGGAAGACCAATTCAAACCGAGAGTCAGAATGGGTAATGCCAAGTTCGCCTGGTTCGGTACGGAAAAACCGTTCGACGTCTTCACGTTCATCTTCCGAGAAAATGAACATGGGTTCTGGCGCGTTCACGCCTATCCTGGCCGAAAGAGCACGTTTATCGTCGAGTGTACGGAAGCAACATGGGCGAATGCGGGTCTCGACGAGAAAGATGAAGCGGAAGCCCACGCCTATTTTGAGGAGTTGTTTGCTGACCACTTAGAAAGTTACAGCCTCGAGTCAAAGTTGTATACTTGGCGAAACTTCCCTATTGTGAAGAATCGGACATGGTCTCATGAGAACGTCGTCCTCATTGGCGATGCTGCCCACACAGCACACTTTTCAATCGGCGCAGGAACAAAGATGGCGATGGAGGACGCAATCGCCCTCTATGAAGGATTCGAGGAGCATGATGGCGACGTACAAGGCGCGATGAACTGGTACGAGAAGGAGCGCCGCCCTAGGATCGATGCGATTCAGAAGGCATCGAAACAGAGTCGCCTCTATTTCGAGAACACCGAGCGCTATACTGACCTCGACCCAGAACAATTCGCGTTCAATCTTCTGACTCGAAGTGGAAAAATCTCTTACGACGAACTGAAAATCCGCGATAGCCAGTACACCGATGACTACGATCGGTGGTACGCAGAACACGCAGATGGAAGCGATGAGCGTCAGGCAGTGGCAGCGCCACCGATGTTCCAACCACTCACATTCAGAGACGTGTCGCTTCCCAATCGCGCTGTGTTTGCGCCGAGTCCAAGCTCTGTCGGATCAACCGGCCAGCCCACAAATGAGCAGCTCGAACGCCTGGCTGACCTCGGCACAAACGGTGCAGGACTGGTCATCACCGAGCCCGTCGCTGTCTCAGAGAACGGTCGAATCAGTCCTGGGACGCCTGGACTCTATGCCGACGACCACTGCGACGCCTGGACCGACCCCGTCAACCGTATTCATCAATCTGCATCGACGGTAGTTGGAATCGAACTGTTCCATGCTGGCCAGCGGGGAGCAAAACAACCACGGTCGCACGGTCTCGATCGACCGTTGCCTGAGTCGGAGGCATGGGAGCTCCTATCAGCATCTGCAACGCCGTACACTCCACGGAGCCAGACGCCAAAGCCGATGAGCGAAGACGATCTCGACCGTGTTCGGGAAAAGTTCGTCGCAGCAGCCAATCGCGCTGACGCAGCTGGGTTCGACCTGTTGCAGCTGAATATGGCTCACGGATACTTGTTGTCGAGTTTCCTTTCGCCGCTCACTAATGAGCGAGACGACGAATACGGTGGCAGCCCTGAAAACCGCCTTCGATACCCACTTGAGGTGTTCGATGCTGTGCGAGCAGTGTGGCCCGACGAGAAACCGATAGCGGTGAAAATGCCAGCGACGGACTATCGTCCGAAGGGGTTCAACCTTGGAGATGCGTTCGAAGTTGGCAGTAAGCTCGAAGAGCATGGTTGCGATCTGTTGACGATTGTTGCCGGTCAAACCACGTCGAATGACCGGCCCAGGTTCGACACAAATGTCCTTGCACGCTACAGCGAGCAAATTAAAAACAAACTCAACGTCCCGACGATGTCGACCAACTACATCACCTCCACTGACGGCGTCAATACGCAGGTCGGCAGCGCTACCAGCGACCTCTGTCAGTGGTATCCAGACGACGTTGACGTAAATTCACTCGAATCGAATTGACATCCTCCAGCCCTAACGGGCGTGATTTTAGACAGACACAGGAAGTCTCCACCTACTGCGCTCGAGCCTTTCCGGCCATTACTTCTTGAAGTAGGGTAGTCCACCCTCAAATTCCCATGATCGACGACAGACTACCGGCCAATCAGAACGCACTCTACATTGAGTGAGACAATGACCAAAACAAGACGGCTACTTGGAACCTCGTCTCGATGAGCCTACGGATTCTGCCTCTGTTCGCGGTGGCTGTCACCCCCTCGTGAACTCGATGGCGACACCCTGCCCATAACCAACACATTCGGTCGCAAGGCCACGGTCGACGCCACGGCGTTGCATCTCGTGGACGAGCGTCACGGGGAGGCGGGCACCAGACGCTCCGAGTGGGTGGCCGATGGCGATGGCGCCACCGTTTACGTTGAACGCGTCATCGTCAACACCTAACTCGCGCTGGCAATATAGTGTCTTAGTTTGACACAGCCCCACTGGAGGTCGTCAACGTGGTCACCGGTCAAGCCGGTTTTGGCGAGCATCTCATCGATAAGCGGAATCGAGAGCTCTTCACTGCGAACGTCGGCGTAGACGCCATCTTGCTTTCCTGGGGTGTTCGGTACGCCCGTACGATGACCGGTTCCATTTCTCGATTTGTGACGTTATCTCCTGAGACTGAAGGCGAGTACGTTCGATCAATACAGACCGATCGAATGGCCGCTGGTCAGGCGTCGATATGAGCAAGTTGATAAATAAAGTGGCCCAAGACACTCGACTTCTTCTCCCTACAAAGAACTACTCGGCCTAGACGCCACCCTTAACGTCGAGTGCGCGTTTGATGCCTTCCTCGATACGTGGCGGGTTAGGAAGGTAGTAATCCTCCATCGCCAGCATCGGAATCGGCGTGTCGAACCCAGTGATACGCTGGATGGGACTTTCCAGATGCATTAGGGCGTCTTCATTGATGCTTGCGATGAGTTCGCCCGCGAACCCTCCGGATTTCGGCCCTTCGTGGACGACCGTTGCCTTTCCTGTCTTCTTAATCGAATCGATGATAGTATCGCGGTCGAGCGGTGACAGCGTGCGAATGTCTATGACTTCGATAGAAACGTTACGCTCCTCTTCGACGTTCATGGCTGCTTCAATGGTATCGTTCATCGTTGAGCCCCAAGAGATGACAGAGATGTCCTCTCCTTCCTTGCGCACTTTCGCCTTGCCCAGCGGAACAGTATACTTTTCCTCGGGTACTTGTTCACGGAACGTGCGGTACAACCGCTTGGGTTCGAGGAAGAGGACGGGATCGGGATTCTCGATGGCACTCTGGAGCAGCCCTTTCGTATCGTACGGCGTACTCGGGATAACCACCTGGAGGCCTGGCACGTGCGAGTAGGCGGCCTCGAGACTCTCGGAGTGATGTTCGAGCGCCCGGACGCCGCCACCATACGGTGTTCGGATGACCATGGGTGCGCTGTGTTGCCCTCGCGTACGCCATCGGATGCGACTGGCGTTCGAAACCAGTTGATTGAACGTCGGCGGGATAAATCCAGAGAACTGTATCTCAACAACTGGCCGGTAGCCTTGCATTGCGAGCCCGACAGCGGTTCCGGCGATGGCAATCTCCGTAATCGGCGTATCAAGGACACGTTCGTTTCCGAATTCCTCTTTGAGGCCTTGCGTCGAGCGGAATACACCCCCGCTCTCAGCGACGTCCTCCCCGTATACGATGACTCGATCATCGTTGGCCATGGCTGTGTGGAGCGAGTCATTGATGGCTTCAACAAGTGTAAGGTTCATTTCATCACCTCTTGGGCCGCTCCTCAATATAGTTGTAAGCATCTGGACGCTCATCGAGGAACGCTTCGAACCTCTCCTGTTGTCGTTTCAGTTCTGGGGGCATCTCGTCATACAGGTGGCGGAAGATCTCTTCGACGCCACCGGGATCGTAAGCGTCGGCGGCTGCCTTCGCTTCGTCGAATTTCTCGTTCATCTCGTCGCGGATGGCCTCCTCGTCGATAGCGTCCCAAATGCCTTCTCCCTTGAGGAACTCTCGATAGCGGCTGAGCGGTTCGCGTTGCTCCCACCAAGCAACCTCCTCGTCGTCGCGATAGAGCGTCGGATCGTCGTTAGTGGTGTGCGCATCCAGTCTATACGTCACCGACTCAACGATGGTGGGATTACCTTCCTTGACGTGCTCACGGGCAGACGTGACGGCATCGTATATGGCGAGAACGTCGTTGCCGTCGACACGGATGCCGTCGAGGCCCCAAGCAACGCCTTTCTGTGCGATCGTCTTGGCACCCGTCTGTTGCTCGAAAGAGGCTGAAATAGAATAGCCGTTGTTCTGGCAGTAGAATAGCACCGGCGCGTCGACCACGCTGGCGAAGTTGATTCCGGCCTGGTACTCTCCGGTACTGGGGTGACCATCACCATGGTACACTGTAGCGATGGCGTCCTCGCCTGAAAGACGCAATCCCCATGCGTAACCGACACTGATCGGGATATGTGTCCCAATGGCAATAGCTGGAGGAAAAGTTCGGTTCTCCTTTTGCATGTTCGCATCTTCGACGCCCCGCCAGTAGAGCAGAAGGTCTCGCAAGGGCATTCCTTGTATGAGCATGGCTGTCGCCTCTCGACCATACGGGAACAACCAGTCTTTCTCCTCAAGCGCGTATGCACAGCCAACGATGCTGGCTTCTTGGCCACGACCGGAGGCGTAGGTACCCATTTCACCGCGGCGCTGCAGTTTGACCATTCGAACATCGACTATTTGCTGGAGAATCATCCAGCGAAACAGGTCGATGAGTTTCTCTTCCGAGATATCTGGTACTTGTTCAGGATCATAATTACCGTCTTCGTCAACGATCTGATAGCGTGGCGGCATCTCCTTAGGTTCGCTAATCGTACACTCGGCGATTGAGGAATTCGCCGGTCCCAACTGAGATGGTTGGTCATTGTATTTGTTCACAACTGTCACCCATTGTTATGAGTAGTATTCCATAGTACCCTCTTGATAGTTGGGGTCGTCGAACTATCGTTATCCGTGTTCTGTACAGTAGTTCGTGGCCTTGTTCGCGCTGACTGGTTATTGCTCCGACCGATTTACATTGGATCAGTGACGCAATCCGCGACACCAGACATGGAAAATTCACGGCAGAAACTTTTTATCCTGACGACGGGATTAGATTCTATAGTATGACTGTTCATCTCTACCAAGCCCGATCAAGTCAACCAGACTGCTCGGTCGCCAACTTTCTCCGGATGAGTCCTACGATGAATCAGTATCCATCCGTGAGCGTCCACGTCGGGAATCTAGGCTGAGGTAAGGAGAACTGGCACACCTATGCAAACACAAGAAAATCAACCGAATCAAGCATGGTGGACGAAAGCGACCCTCAAACAACTGTACGTACGCTCTAACGCGCTTCAGTCGATCAGTAAGCTGATTCCAATTGCCGTCCTTCTGCTTTTTTGGGAGGTGTTATCCGGGACGGCCGTACCCGCAGCGGTACTGCCGCCGTTCTCGGAGGTGAGTCCTGAAATCATTACGCTCGGAACCTCGGGGGACATCTATGACCACCTGTATGATACGCTATTCCGCGGGCTTGCCGGATTATTTGTTGCCATCGCCATCGCAGTGCCGCTAGGGATGGCGATGGGACGTAGTGAGTGGGTTGCGCGCAACCTCAACCCAATAATCAGTCTTACATATCCCCTGCCGAAGTCACCACTTATTCCACTGGTCGTCTTCTGGCTTGGGATGGGTCACCTCTCGCGAATCACACTGGCCGTTATTGGAGGGTTGCTGCCGATACTCATTAGCTCGTATAATGGTGCGGAAAACATCCAAGAGGAACTATTGTGGGTTTCCCAGTCGTTCGGATTGAGCAGCATTGAAGAAACGTACAAGGTAATGATTCCCGCCGCCCTTCCGACGGTGCTGACGGGCGTCCGAATCGGCATGATATTCTCGTTCATTATCGTCATTTCCTCGGAGATGATCATGGCGAACTCCGGTCTCGGAGTGATGGTCGTCCAGTTTGGGCAGTACGGCCAGTACCCAAAAGTATTCGCGACAGTATTCTGGATCGCCCTCCTCGTTGCTGGTTTAGATCGGCTGTATCTCCTGATATCTAGTTATCTCCTGCGCTGGAGCGACCAGGAGGTGAGCGGTCTATGACGGACGGTGCCACTAGCGATACCAAAAGTCGGTGGGCGTTGGGCCATCTCGATAATCTCTGGCTGTACATCCGCCCGATTATCGCGCTGTTCGTCCTTTGGCAAGTCATTAGCCTTTTTGGGCTTATCCCAGAGCAGGCACTTCCCGCTCCACTGTCCGTCTGGGACTCCATGGTCGAACTCGTAAATTCCGGCAGTCTCTTATCCATCGTCAAGATAACTATTGTCCGTGTCTTGCTCGCGTTCAGTATCGCAGTCTTCGTCGGATTCAGTATTGGCATGCTTATGTCCCAGAGTAGGATCGTTGAATGGTTCTTTGACCCGATAATCTCGGTGGCGTTTCCGATTCCGAAGGTCACGCTCGTGCCGATCTACGTCCTCTGGTTCGGTTTCGGAACTGTCTCAACTGTCGCGCTCGCAGCCACATCAGCGCTGTTCCCGGTCGCGATTAGTACATACGACGGAACAAAAAGCGTCGACCGAGAGATCATCTGGTCAGCGCAGTCGATGGGGTTGTCACGCTTGGAGACGAGTCTCAAAGTGATCGTACCAGCAGCACTGCCGGACATCCTCAACGGCGTCCAAATCTCGCTGTTCCTCTCGTTCGTCGTCGTGGTTGTCGCCGAGATGGTGACATCAGGGAGCGGGCTTGGACGCGTGCTCGTTGAATCAGTCCGCTTTTTCGACACCCCGCAAGCAGTTGCAGCGGTTATCATCATCGCCTTTTTTGGCTTGCTATTCGACAAACTATTTCGACTCGTTCGTGCCCGGTTCCTCTGGTGGGCCGAGTAACTGCCACGAGCGAAGTTTTTTAGCGTAGGATTGTATACCTGGTATCAGACCTCACACCATGTCCACGGTTGCTCTTGAAGATTTGACACACGTTTATGATTCCGGTGCAGAGTCGGTGAAAGCGCTCGACGATGTATCACTCACCATCGATTCAGGCGAGTTCGTCTCGGTGGTTGGCCCAAGTGGATGTGGGAAAAGCACACTCCTGTACGTCGTTGGCGGATTCATCGACCCAACACACGGGAGAATCTTGGTCGACGGAACCTCCATTACAGGCCCAGGAACCGACAGAGGTGTTATCTTCCAAGAGTATGCCCTCTACCCCTGGAAGTCGGTCATGGAGAACGTTAAGTTCGGGTTGAAGCATGTTGGGACGGATTCTACAGAGGAAGTAGAAGCGACGGCACAGAAGTACATTAGTCGGGTCGGGCTAGATGGACATGAGGACAAGTATCCAAAGGAACTGTCAGGTGGGATGAAGCAGCGTGTGGCCATTGCTCGCACGCTCGCCTACGACCCGAAGATTCTCCTGATGGACGAACCGTTCGGTGCTCTCGACGATCAAACTCGGGAAATCCTCCAACGAGATTTACTGGACATCTGTAACGAGACACAAAAAACCATCCTCTTCATTACTCATGACATCGAGGAGGCTGCGTTCCTCTCTGACCGTATCGTCGTGATGAGCACTCAGCCAGGCACTAGTAAGGAGCAGTTCGAAGTCAACATTGATCAGTCGGTAGGGCACGATGCTGTCTATCAGTCCCCAGAGTTCCTCGACGTCACTAAGAAGGTGCGTCGATCCGTGCACGAAGAGTTGGTCATCGAAGGCAACGGCTAGGATCAGCTGAGCCATCAGCACACTGATCGTTAAATCACAACAGCAACCAATTCTGTCAGCGGGAAATTGTCTATGTCTATCATATCATATATAATGATAAAAACTTATGTTACCTTGTTCTTCAATACGGGTAAGAATGGCGGACAATGACTATCGCGCTCGGAGTAGGCGTTCATTCCTGAAAGTAGCAAGTGTGGCGGGGATATCGGGAATCGCTGGTTGTCTCAACAATGGATCATCCGGAAGCGGTAATGGGACGCCGACAATCCGCTATGCAGGCATCTCGGGTGCAGAATTGAACGATCTCATGGCAATGTTCCATCAGTCGGATCACATACCCGGCAACGTGATGGAACATGTCGGTGATAAATACGAGTTCAAGTTCGTCGACGTCCAGAGTACGCCGGTCGTCGTGAATACACTCGGTAGTGATGAAGCCGATGCTGGCCTATTGGCATACTCGTCGCTGGCAAATGCCATCCAAGGAAATACTATCGAGTCCGGTGTTAGCATCTTAGCGCCACTCACCTACGACGGCCCTCGATATGCCGACACGTTCAATTCAACGGTTGACTCTGACATCACTGAAGTCGGTGACATCGCAAATGGGGCGTTCGGCGTCAACGGCGTCGGATCGGCAATCGATATTGCCGCCCGCGTTATACTGACACGAAACGGTGTTGACCTCAACACTGTAGAGTTTCGTGAGTTATCGTTTGGCGCGATGCCGACGACGTTATCAGAAGGACGCGTTGACGTTGGATCGTTTATTCAGCCATTCTACGAGATGAACAAGAACGACTTGCAGACGGTATTCGACACCACGGATGCCTTCGATTCGTTCCTGAAGATATTCATGACGGTTCGGAACGATTTTCTTGAATCAAACAGCAACGCTATCGAGTATTGGCTAGAGGACTTCTGGACAGGAATGCAGTGGTGGAAAGACGATGGCAACAGTGAGAAGCGACTGGACATCGCAGAGGAGGTCGTTGACTTACCCCGCGACATCCTCAAACAACTCGTTCAGACGGATATGGGATATTATCATGGCGAAGATGGTCTTGATATCGACGCGGAGTGGCTCCAACGCCCGGTCGACGGAATGCACGAAATCGGGTTCCTTGACTCCAAAATCGACGTGTCGAAGCATATCGACACATCCTACCTCCCAGACGAGGCAGCAACGAAACCATCGATCAATTAGCTGAACGCAGGCGCTAGACCCTACCCTCAACAAGTGGACGGAGTCGTAAGTAGTAGGTAGCTCACGTGTGTAGCAGTGCCTTCGAGGAACGTTATCCCGAAGTTCCTCTGCTGTCTTGATTGTTTATGAGGCAAGATTCGAAAGGAATACCACACAACGGTGACAAGACTGCACTCCCAGAGCGGTTTTGAGATCCAAACGCGCTATCAGTAGAGTTATTCTACCGAGAAGCATTTTCTTTGACAAATACTATTTGAGATGGACATACATGAAACAAAACCTTAGATGGGTGATGCTCAGAAAGATCCGTGGAACGCGGTTCTGGCGGATTTTGATGAACAATATGAAACTTTTCTCAGGATATATTATGGATGACAATGAAAGAAGGGATATGCTCCGTGAGAACAGCATCCAAGAGGAAAATGTTCCAGCTGAAAAATTCCCACCGATAGAAACACAAGCAGATCTCTTCTATGCACTTCCTGAACTCCATTACCCGTCTTCTCTTAATGCAGCCGTCGAACTCGTCGACCGGCACGTTGAGGCCGGACGCGGAGAGAACGTTGCAATCTACTTTGAAGACAAGTCGATAACATACCGGGATCTACAAATGCGGGTCAACCGACTCGGAAACGCGCTTCAGAGGCTCGGCGTCGAACCCGGCGAGCGAGTTTTCGTCCGCTTCCCAAATCGGCCAGAATATGCGGTTTCAATCCTTGCGGTGCAGAAGATCGGTGCCATTCCCGTCCCGTCGATGAAACTCCTGCAGGCGAAAGAATGCACCTATGTTATTGAGGATTCGGGTGCCACGGTCGCCCTTGTTGATGACAGGCTATTAGAACCGGTCGAAGCCGCGAACGAGACATTTAACTCGCTCCAGACGATCATCGTTGCCGACCGCGAGGGAAGCACACACGACTATCACGATTACGACGACTTCTGTTCAGCAGCGTCGTCGCAATTAGATGCAGCTCCAACTTGTCGCGACGATCTCTCGATGCTCGCGTATACGAGTGGGACGACAGGCCGACCCAAGGGTACGATTCATACACATCGACAGATGCTCGCGATCATAGATGGCTATGCTCGATACTGTCTCGAACCGACTGCAGACGACATCTTCACCGGCAATCCGCCCATCGCGTTCACGTTTGGATACGGTGTCCTCGTCGCATTCCCACTTCGGTTCGGTGCAAGCACTGTCATCATCGAGAACGCAGAACCGTTAGATCTCATTGAGATCATCGACGACTACGGTGTCACGGTTCTTGGATCGATACCGACCGCCTACAATCAGATGCTTAACGAGCATGCAGACGAGATCGAAGCGGCCGACCTCTCGTCGCTCCGTCTCGGTATTAGCGCGGGTGAACCCCTGTCACCGTCGACGTTCGAACGTGTGAAATCCTCGTTCGGTATCGAACTGCTTGACGGTCTTGGGTCGACCGAGATGCTCCATATCTTCGTTAGCCACCGCATTGGTGACGATATCGATCCATCGGTGACGGGCTACCCTGTTCCGGGCTATGAGTGTATGGTCATTGACCCGGATACGGGTGAAGAACTCGATTACGGCGAGGCCGGCCTGCTCGCCGTCCGTGGCTCAACAGGTGTCACGTACTGGGGACGGCCCGAGAAACAAGAGATGGCTGTTCGAGATGGGTGGAGTCTTCCAGGTGATGTCTTTGTTCGAACAGAGAATGACCAGCTCGAATATAAGTCACGACGCGACGACCTCATCATTTCCAGCGGCTATAACATTCCTGGCCCGGAAGTCGAATCGGTTCTTCAAGAGCGAGATGAGGTCTACGAGACTGCCGTCGTCGGGAGTCCTGACGATGAACGTGGGACAGTCGTCAAAGCGTTCGTCGTCCTCGCTGATGGGTGCGAACCGAGCAACGAACTCACGTCGCTGTTACAGGATCACGTCAAGAGTCAGATTGCCCCATACAAGTATCCGCGTTGTATTGAATTCGTTTCCGAACTTCCGAAAACGGAGACGGGAAAAATACGGCGTAATCTCCTTCGAGAACGCGAGCTCGAAGCGCAGTAATAGCTACAGCGCTATCTCCATCAGCGATACAGACCGATAGCGCATTTCGCTGTCTTCAGGCAGAGAAGGAGACCAGCGCTAGAGGATAGCATTCATCGATATGTATAGAGAGTTGGTGCTATCATTGTCAATCAGTTATCTGGCGTTTTCATTCATAGTAGGAGTCCACCACGGGCTTTTGCTCGACAGGCAGAACGCTCCCGAGCGGCGTGAGCGGTATCCGAACGAACGGGCACTCCTGAACTTTGGGGTGATGGGTACTACGCGCCGAGGGTGACGACGCAGCAGAGAAGGGTTGAGGTACCTGCTGAACTACTACGAGTTTACTTGGGCCGTTCAGCGAACGGATCGCCGAGAGCCTGCTTACGACGCCACAAGAGGTTACACAGTTCGTCCGAGGTTACGAAAACAACGGATGTGACGAACTCCTCCTGTTCCCGAGCGTCGCTGACGCCGAACAGTTCGATTTGCTGGTTGCTACCCTCGGAACAAAGTAGGATGGAGTGACGGCGCGTGAACGTGAGTGGGGATTCACCCCCTCTACCGAGTCGTCTGTAGCGTAGAACGGGAGTCCACGCGAAAGCCTCGGGGCGTGACCCCGAGGCAGTTTACCGTGAGGACAGCTCTTAAGATGGCTGCGCCAGTGGTTCACATACATGGAGCGTCAGATTATCTCACCGCCGGGGTTAGCTGAACCTCGCGGATTCAACCATGGTGTCCTTGTCGAGGGCGGAAAAACACTGTATCTTGCTGGACAGGATGCAACTGGGCCGGATGGTGATATCGTCGCCCCTGGTGATCTCGTCACACAATTTGAACAGGTGCTCGAAAACCTTGCGACGGTCGTCGAAGAGACCGGCGGCACCAGTAACGATATAGTGAAGCTCAATATCTTCGTCGCTGACCGTAAGATGTATCGTTCGAACCTCGAACCACTAGGAGAAGTATTTGGTCACTACTTCGAGGATTATCCAGCGCTTGCACTCTTCGAAGTGAACGGCTTCTTCAAGGAGGAGACGCTGGTCGAGTTAGAAGGTTTCGCCGTCATCGGCGAGGAGGAACAGACCAATGCTCAGTGAATTTGCCGTCACCCCTGAACACGAAGCGCATCGTGAGATGGTCCGCGAGTTCTGCGAAAAAGAGATACTTCCGCATATCGAGACGTACGAAGAACGCGGAGAGTTCCCGGCTGAACTCATCCAACGGGTTGGCGAAGCAGGGTTGACGGGCGTTCCGTTTTCGACCGAGGTAGATGGTGGCGGTCTCGATTACCGCTCATTCGTCGTCACAGTCGAGGAACTCTCGCGAGCATGGAAACTCGTTGCAGGTGCTGTCAACATTGCTTGTGGACTAGTGGGCTATCCAATCGCAGAATTCGGCACAGACGAACAGTGTAAAGAATGGCTCGCACCGATCTGTCGAGGCGAATCCATCCCGGCGCTGTCGATGACCGAGCCTGATGCAGGGAGTGACGCCGCCGCGATGGAGACGACCGCCCGACGAGAGGGTGACGAGTGGGTGATCGATGGCCACAAAGTTTGGACAACCAACGGAGAAGCCGCAGACTTCCTCCTCGTCGTTACACGCACAGGTAATGAGGATCACACGGGATTGAGCCTGATTGGCATTCCCAACCCCGGAGACCACGACGGAATAGAGTTCGTCCGAAACATCCCCTGTATGGAAGGAGATACTGCTATCGAGAGTGAAATTCAATTCGACAATGTCCGTGTTCCTGCCAAGAACCTCGTTGGCGAAGAGGGGCGAGGATTTCGCTACGTCATGGAAGGCCTCGATATCGGTCGAATCGGAACTGCCGCCCAGGGTGTTGGACTGGCACAGGGATCGCTCGAAGCAGCGAAATCGTTTGCTGACGAACGAGAGCAGTTCGGCCAACCCATTCGCGAATTCCAGGGGATTGGCTTCAAACTCGCAGATATGGCGACACGAACGCAAGCGGCACGGTTATTGACTATGTATGCTGCTGGGAAACGCGACTACGGCGAGCGTGTCACGCAGGATGCGGCGATGGCCAAGATCTTTGCCACGGACACAGCAATGGATATCTCAACAGAGGCAGTACAAGTACTGGGATCGCGGGGGTATTCAGAAGATTACCCTGTTGAGCGCTATATGCGCGAGGCGAAGGGTACGCAGATCTATGATGGAACGAACGAGGTGAACCGACTTGTGATAAGTAAGCGACTATATGAATAGTTCGACAGTACGGTACTTCGAAGGCCTCGAGGTCGGCGAGACGTTCAACCTCGGGGCAGAGACGGTCACCGCAGAGGAAATCCGCTCATTCGGTGAGCGATACGACCCGCAACCGATTCACACCGACCCAAAGGTAGCCACCGAATCGATGTTCGGCGAGCTCATCGCTAGCGGTTGGCACACGGCAGCAATCAGTATGCGACGGTTCGTGGATGGTATCATCGAAAATGCGGGTATCGCCATTCTCGCGGGCGTCGAGGTCGAGAACCTCCAATGGCGGCGCCCTGTCAAACCTGGCGACGTCCTCAATGCCAAAGCGGAAATCGTTGGCCTCGAGGAGTGGAACGAGGAGCACGGCATCGTTCAGTTCGACCTCGCGATGCAAACAGACGAAGACGATCTCGTATTGCAGATGATCAAGCGGGTTTTGGTCGACCGCCGTTGACATCATCTCTATCTCAGCGGGTGCGTCTTTGTGCTTCTCACGTTTGTCCAGCCAATCGCTCACACGACGACACCAAGTTAAATATCTAGGCCATCTCATCTCGAAGCGATGACGGATATGACACTGGATTTCTCGGATCAAGTAGTCGTCGTGACTGGCGGAACTCGTGGAATCGGGCGTGCGATCACCGAGGCGTTCGCAGCAACAGGCGCCAATGTCGTGCCGACCTCTAGGACTGACGCCGATGTCACCGAGGCCGTCGAAGCCGTCCAAGAGCAAGGTGGTGAGTCACTCGCCATCCCAACCGACGTGAGCGACAAGAAAGCGGTCAAGAATCTCTTCGTACAGGTTCAAGACAAATTCGGACGCATCGACACTGTGGTCAATAACGCAGGAATCAATCCCATGGGTGCACTTGGGCGCCCTGAGGCGATCGATGTTGACGAGTTCGATCGGACGATTAACGTTAATCTTCGCGGTGCGTTCGCCTGTGCTCGAGGAGCAGGTAGTGCGCTCCAGGCGTCTGGTGGCTCTCTCATCAACATCGCTAGTGTCGGCGGGGTTGTTGGGATTCCACGTCAGCATCCCTATGTGGCAACGAAGCATGGGCTCGTCGGCCTGACCAAGAGTCTCGCGCTCGACTGGGCACCGGATGTGCGCGTTAACGCTGTTGCTCCAGGGTATGTTACCACCGACTTGACGGACGGTATCCGCGAGAACGAAGACCTCTATCAGCACTTACTTGAC
The DNA here is from genome assembly GCF_020700235.1 of Haladaptatus pallidirubidus. GTDB lineage: Archaea > Halobacteriota > Halobacteria > Halobacteriales > Haladaptataceae > Haladaptatus > Haladaptatus pallidirubidus. The sequence goes on from NZ_CP085306.1 coordinate 88,699, forward strand.
CAGACACCGATGGATCGCTTTGCCGATCCTGACGAAATCGCTGCACCAGTCGTGTTTCTTGCCAGCGAAATGGCCTCCTATATAACCGGAGAGTGTTTGGTCGTAGACGGTGGCTGGATCACCGAGTGAACAATCTCACTTTACTCGGCTAGACTGCCTCGTTGCAGATCAGATTCCCTGTTTCGATGACGCACTTTGCAGAACAAATTCGGTTTCTGTAAGGAACACGGTCTCCGAAAGCACCGATTCGAAGTAGTTCTCGAAAGTAAATTTCGAAGTCATCTACAAGTTCCCTTCAGCGCAAGGCTTACTCTGCTATGACAATTCTGTAGGGGTACTTTTTTCGAGGGTGGAGAATACAATTATAGTATGGTTGATGTCAACGCTCAGTTTAGAGTCATAGATGGCGTTGCTCGAATCGAGATTCAACGCGAAGAAAAATTGAACGCAGTCGATATGGAGACAAAACTAGCGATCACCGACCAACTCCGTATATACCGCGATCAAGATGACGTTCGAGTAGTGCTCTTCGAGAGTTCAGGCAACGCCTTCTGTGCCGGTGGCGACCTCCAGGAGGTGATAGATCGCGAGTACGCTCTCGAACCGTTTACAGAGACATGGGAAGAACTGTTCACCGAAATGCGGACGATGCCACAGCCAACGGTTGCGAAAATCGATGGGCATACGTACGGTGGTGGGTTCGACCTCCTCTTGCACACCGACATTCCTATTGCTGCGAAAGACGCTCAGATCGGCCAACCGGAGTCATCACTTGGCATCGTCAACCATTTTTCGCCGCCGGAACTAGTAGAGCGAGTTGGCCTTCCAACGACGATGGATATACTCATGACAGGTGAACCGATCACTGGCAACCGCGCTGACGAGATCGGGCTCGTGGCGAGAAGCGTCCCAGCTGCGAACTTGGATTCGACAGTCGAGTCGGTACTCGATGCTCTCACTGCCAAAAGCCCTCGAGTGCTCAATAAACTCAAACAAGGCATCTACGCGAGTAGGGATATGTCCCCAACAGCGGCAAAAGCACACATAGAGGCAATCTCGTTAGAAGCGGCACGAACCGATCCTGATTATCAGGAAGGCGTCAACGCACAACTCGAACAACGAGACCCTAAATGGCCAAAGTAGCTTGATCTTTCCTTCGCACGCATCGCTTGCAGATGTCGATCAATTGAGAAATGAGAACTTCGAATCGATGCCTTACTCTTCTTGAGAGAGGATTTGAGCCAGCGACAGTGTCCTGTGCTCGATCAAATAGTACATTTATTGTACCATATGTTTATTATTTATCGTGTGGTGTGTGAGACCATGGCTGATAATAGCCAGCAGCACGAGTTTGGATCGTACGGAGGCCGATACGTCCCTGATGAACTTGCAGACGTTCTTCAGCAGTTAGCTGACGCCTACGATAGCGTAAAAGATGACGCAGACTTCCAGGCCGAGCTCCAACAGCTCCAACAAGATTTCGCCGGGCGACCGACGCCGCTGTATCGTGCCGATCGATTGTCGGACGAATACGGAGCAACGATTTATCTCAAACGTGAGGACCTTCTTCACGGTGGTGCACACAAGCTCAACAACTGCCTTGGACAAGGACTCATGGCCAAGCACGCTGGGAAGGAGCGGCTCATTGCCGAAACCGGGGCCGGGCAACACGGCACGGCTACGTCAATTGTAGGTGCGCTCATGGGACTTGAGACGGTGATTTACCAGGGAAGTAAAGATCTCGAGCGTCAGAGAATGAATGCCTTCCGTATGGAGCTGATGGGTGCGGAAGTCAGCGAAGTGACGCAGGGCGGAGAGGGACTTGCCGATGCCGTCGATGTCGCGCTCAAGGATTTGATCGAGAACATCGATAATACGCACTATCTCGTCGGCTCCGTGGTCGGCCCAGATCCGTTTCCACGGATGGTGCGTGACTTCCAGTCTGTCATCGGTAATGAAGCCCGTGAGCAAATCCTCGAAAAAGAAGGGCGGCTTCCCGACGCTGCGGTCGCGTGTGTCGGCGGTGGTTCTAATGCGATGGGGCTATTCCACACCTTCCGTGATGACGATGTCGAGTTTTACGGCGCAGAAGGTGGTGGCGAGGGCTCTGATTCGGATCGCCATGCCGCACCGCTTGCTTCCGGGAAGGAAGACGTTATTCACGGAATGCGAACACGCGTTCTCGATGACGATGTAGAGGTTTATTCCATTGCTGCTGGACTCGACTATCCAGGTGTCGGCCCCGAGCATGCAATGTTCCGCGAAGTTGGCCGCTGTGAGTATCAGGCTATCGTCGACGAAGAGGCGCTTGAGGCGTTCCAAGACTTGTGCCGACTAGAAGGTATTATTCCGGCACTCGAATCGAGTCATGGTGTCGCGCTCGCAAAGAAGCTCGCCGCGGATCGCCACGAAGATGACGTCATCATCGTGAACCTGAGCGGACGTGGTGACAAGGACGTCGACAAAATCGCGAACGAATACCTCAGTATGGACTAAGTCAAAGTGATTTTCCGAACGGATGGAGACCGCAAAACCAGTTTTTTGACCATGATACGAGGAACTGACCCTCGCCTTATCGTTTGCGAAGTTGCGTGAACAACTGCTCCTCGCGGTCAGCTATCGCGTTTGCCTGCGTGCTCGCGTCATCAAGCAGTCGTTCCTGTTCTGTCCCATCTGATTCGCTCGCGTCCTTGAGCGTCGTGCTTAGCTGCGTCCAGTCATCTGCGATGTCATGGAGTCGGTTTGCAACGTCCGCCGGTAGGTCGACATCCTCGGCGACCTCATTGAGGAATTCGGCATACAGCCGGCGGAACGCACCCCCGCCAGTTCCGCGCCGCTCGATGTTCTGATAAGCGAATCGGGCACACCAACTCGTGTCTTCCAGCTCCGTCCAATTCGGAAGGTCGGTTGCAAACCGTCGTATCGCAGCGATACCGCCCGTGTCCCAGTCGCCGTCGCCCGGAGCAAGCATCATCGTCACCGTGTGCTCCACAGCCGTTTCGGCCGCCGTCGTGCGGTCGGTTTCGACTGACGGGATCTGAACCACGAGCCATCGATTATCGAGCGGGCCGAACCCATACTCGGAGTTCCACGCGTTCCGAAGGTGCGAGATGGGCAACCGCTGGATAGATTCGAACTCGCTGTCGGACAGGAGAACCTCGTCGCCGTCGATTCCGACACAGAGGAGGATGTGGGGGCCAAAATGCGTGTTCGTGTCGAAGTAATCGAGATAGTAGAGGTCAACGAACAGCATCACCGGAACGCCTTCCTCGATGTGTTCTCGAACGGCGTCCCACGCCGTTTTCCACTCCTGTCCGCTGCGCTCCAGGTATTCGATTCCAAGCGTCTCGAAGAAGCCGGCTTCCAACCCACCGTTTCGACCCATGATGACGCGACTTGCGGGACCGCGTTCATAGTAGCTGAATCCGAGGCCAGAGCCAAATCCGAAACAGAGGGACTCGTTCAACTCCCAACCATAGAAATCGGCGAGGTTTCGAAGCGACGCCGACCCACAATGAGCCCCCGGTGAGTGTACATATGAGGAGAGTTCCATACAGGTTCAAGCGAGTGCTCTGGATAAAGTAATATCGACTATAGGAATCTTCGATTCTGACACTTGTGGCCAATGGTCATTGGTTCGGGCAGTTACGTTACGCCGCCGTCGCGGCCCTCGAACTGTTCGTACTCGCGCTCGTCGATGAGTTCGCGCACGTGCTCCACGGCATTCCACACATCCTCAAACCCGACGTAGAGCGGGGACGGACACAGCCGAACAACGTTCGGGGGACGGAAGTCGCCGACGACGCCGCGCTCTTTGAGCGCCTCTGTAAGACGGTAGGCTTCTTCGTGCTCCACAGCGACATGGCCACCCCGCTCGTCGGGCTTACGCGGCGTGCCAACTGAGCACTCCGGCAGTCGCTCGTCCACAAGATACATGAGGTAATCCGTCAACGCGACCGACTGTTCGCGTAGTTGTTCGATACCGACATCGTCCACGATGTTCAACACGCCGAGAAGTGGAGCGGCGCTCAGGACGGGAATTGTACCAGTTTGCCACGCGCCTGCGGAATGGGCTGGTGTATAGGTCGTTCGCATCTCGAACTGCGTCTCCTTCTCGTGGCCCCACCATCCCGCGAGCGCAGGGGTTTCGCCGTGGTAGTCACGATGGACATACAACCCCGCGATAGCGCCCGGCCCGGCGTTCAGATACTTGTAGTGACACCAGACGGCGAAATCCACCTCGTTTTCGGCCAATGAGTGTGGAATCGCACCGACGGAGTGAGCGAGGTCGAACCCTGCATATGCGTCGTGGTCGTGTGCGATATCGGTGATAGATTCGATGTTGAGGAGTTGCCCCGAGCGGTAGAGGACGGAGGGCATGAAGACAATACCAACGTCGTCGTAGATGTCAAGCGCCGCCGCGATATCCTCCTCACGAACGGTTCGTCCGTCTTGGGATTCAACGACGATGAGGTAGTCGTTGGGGTCGAGACCTCGAATACGTAACTGCGAGCGGATGGCGTAGTGGTCGGTCGGAAAGTCCAGGTCGTTCACGACGACCTTTTGCCCCCGCCCTTCCCGTCCACAGCGGTCGAGGAACGTCCCGACGAGCGTGTGGATATTGATGGTGGTGGAGTTCGCCACGACCACCTCGTCCTCGCGAGCGCCCACCATTGGTGCGAGGCGCTCGCCAAGTCGTTCTCCGTAATGAAACCACGCAGGGTCGGCCTCGGTCCAGCCGCGAATCCCGAGTTCGCGCCACTCATCGAGGACGTGGTGGATGTTGTCCTCGGCGTCCGTTGAAAGCGGACCAAGGGAGTTACCATCGAGGTAAAGGTCATCGGGGAGATAAAACCGGTCACGAAGGGTCACGTTAGCCGCGTCATCACGTCGTTGAGCATGTTCGCGCCCAAGTTCAAAATCGTCGTCCATGCATCGTATCACACTCCTATCGAGGTGTATTTTTCGGAGAATGACCACCCCGGAACAGCCAAGAAGAAGTGGCGGAACTCACTATTCATGTCGATGCGTGCAGACGAACTCGATCCTGAACTTGCCGCAACCATCGAAGGTATCGAAACGATAGGCGTTCCATCGTGGAGCGAACTATCCGTCGAAAGCGGCCGCAGTATCGAAGACGAACTGTTCACGACAGGTGGCGGTCCCGAAATGGATTTCGTCCGCAACCTGGCGTTCGACGGTCCTGCGGGTGACATTCCGATTCGCGTGTTTCGCCCTGCTGTTGACAAACCCCTCCCGACGCTGGTCTACTATCACGGAGGTGGGTGGGTGCTGGGAACGCTCGACTCCGTCGAGAACATCTGTCGCGAACTCGCCGCGCGGGCCGAGTGCATCGTCGTTTCGGTGGACTACCGACTTGCTCCTGAGCACCAATTCCCTGCCGCAGTCGACGATGCCTACGCCGCCCTCGAATGGACCGCCGAAAACGACGACGTGTTCGGCGGTGATGGACGTATCGCGGTCGGCGGCACTAGTGCTGGTGCCAACCTCGCCGCAGTCACTGCTCTCCGCGTCAACGAAAGAGGCGGCCCCGACCTCACCCGGCAGGTACTCCTATATCCCATTACCGATCATTCACTCGACACCGATTCGTATCAGGCGAATGCAGACGGGCCATTATTGACTCGCGCGGACATGGCATGGTTCTGGGATCACTATCTTCGAAGCCCAGTAGACGGCTACAATCCGTTCGCCTCACCGTTACGAATGGACGATCTGTCGGGCGTCGCCCCGGCGACGGTCGTCACCGCCGGATTCGATCCGCTGTGCGACGACGGTGCGGCGTACGCGGATAAACTCCAGAATCACGGTGTCGGCGTCGACTATCTCCACTTCCCGTCGATGGCGCACGGATTCCTTAGTTTGACGGACGATGTCTCCACCGCCAACGAAGCAATGGATGCGGTTGCAGCAAGCATTTGGTGACTCCTCCACCTATTTGATCTCTGGTAGTTTCGCAGCGTCGAATGTCGTCACAGACTGCGGAGTTGTGTAGGGTAGTGTACTGATTCGAGCTCCGTTCCCCACAATTGTAGTAAAAACAAACTTTATGATTTAAGAACCTGAACGCCGTAGAGAATTCAAACATGGCCGAACGCGTTGCTACGGTCGACCACGAACGGTTCGATATCGATCCGGAACGGGGGTTCATTCCGGGAACCGACCCACTTGCGTCGTTCGGGACGAACGCCCACCTGTTTTTACAGGAACTCGATAAACTGAGTCACAACATCCCCGATCTTCTCGAAACCGGCCGATTCAGGCCGAGCGTTCGCCAGCTTGAGACGCCGGATCCTGTGCTGTTCGACGAATTGACCAATCGGGAACTCGCCCGCGTTTACACCATCACCGGTTTTCTCGCGAACGCATACGTCCACAAAATCGACAGTCCCACAAAGAAAACTATCCCCGCCGGTGTTGCAGTTCCCCTCTACGAGTCGACGAAGCGACTCGGAACAACGCCGGTTCTTTCCTACGACGCGTATGTCCTCTATAACTGGATCCGTGACGATTCGAACCAGGAACTATTGCCGCAGAACGTACGGTCTATGACGAACTTCTTCGCACCGGAAGACGAGCGATGGTTCATTGCGATTCACGTCGCCATCGAAAACAGGGCGGGACCGGCGATAGCGGCTATCGGCGATGCACAGCAGGGCGTCTACGAGAACGACGCTGACCGAGTCGGAGACGCCCTCAGAACGATCGAACGTTCGATTCAGGATATCACGACCATTCTGAACCGAATGCCCGAGCGCAACAACCCGGAGATGTACGGCACCGGGTTTCGACCGTATCTCAAGCCGCTCACCAACATCAAGTACGAAGGCGTCGGGGCACTTACAGGCCGCCAATCGTTCAGAGGTGCATCGGGCGCACAATCGAGTATTTTACCGGCATTGGACGCCGCGCTAGGAATCGATCATGGAACCAATCCACTCGTCGGCCATCTCCGCGAACTCCGAAAAGACATGCCCGCCGCACATCAGGAGTTCGTCGAAGCCGTCGAAACAGAACCGAGTATTCGAGATTACGTCGAAAACAGCAGCGACGAACTTCGCGATACCTACAACGACTGCATCGACCAGTTAGTCACCTTCCGCGACGACCACATTGACATCGTCGCGAAGTACATCTCCGGACCGCTCGACAAAAGCAAAGGCACAGGTGGAACGCCGTTCAGCCGCTATCTCGAGACGTTCACCGACGATACAGAAGAGAGCAGGCTATCGTCACCTTCGCAGTGAGTCGATCGCAGTTCCGCCGACAGAATTCCTCTTTTACTACGTTTCGAGAAATATCATTGGAACGGATTTGATTGCGTCTCAAATCATGCAATATCAGAGAATGTTCAGGCGATTTCGTCCATGAGGATGCCCGCGACTTCTCGTTCGCAGAGCCGTTCGGTGCCGTTTTCTCCAACGCAGCACTGCACTGGATTCCCGAACAGGATACAGTCCTCGATTCGATCACGAATGTACTCCAACCCAATGGACGGTTCGTCGCCGAATTCGGCGGGGTAGGAAATGTCGCTGCCATTGTCGAGACAGTCCAAGATGTCGCGGCAGAGCGAGGGTATGACGTCGAAAACCCGTGGTATTTCCCAACTGTTGGCGAATACACTACGAAACTCGAAGCACACGGTTTCGAGGTCCGCTATGCGACCCTCTTTGACCGTCCGACAGAACTCGACGGGGGTCCGGATGGACTCGCATCTTGGCTCGGAATGTTTGACGATAGTCCCCTGTTCGCGATCCCGGACGAAGAACAAGGGATCGTCTCGACTGTCGAGGGTCGTCTCCGGAATCGGCGGTTCAGGGATGGGGTATGGATCGCGGACTATCGGCGGCTCCGCATCGTCGCCGTGTACATGGCCGATTGATTTGCCGTATGCATTGAGAACACCGGTCTCAACTTTTGCGACCTTCATATCCCTACTTCCGTGGGTGAATTTCTGAAAATGGTCGTTCAGCACTTAGTCTCGTGCCTCAGCTTGCTGTTTACTGTGGTGAGAACGTCTTTATTGCCATGTAGCTCTCAGGTTCGAGGATGCGCAGATTTTCGCTGATCGAAGTCACTGGCGTGCCGGCGACGACCGCCCAGGTATCACTGACGAGACTAAATTGAGAAATAGTCGGGTAACCTTATGAATATGCTCCTCCTCGACACCGTGTGCTCAAGTGCGGTACTTGCAATTTGTTCGTGACGGAGGCGTATGTGCATGTCTTCTCACCCTCACATCTCGAAACTGTGCGAGTGAATCCCCATTGTGAGAGTCTAGTTCGGAACAGAACCGAAGTACGCCCTCACACGCTCCAAGAGGCCGTAATTCGGATTGTCTGATTAATCACTGGGAACAGTATTATCCCCGTTCGTCCATTATAACGTATTCACTCACCATGTCAGCACAACAATCCACGTCCGGAGTCGAACCGCGCAAGAAGACCACTCTTTTCTGTCCCAGCTGTGGTCACGAGAGCAACGTCATCGGCGATTGGAACGAGTATACGGAGAACAATCGACAAATATACGACTGCCCTGTCTGTGACACAACTATCACGAAACGCTTCCGAGATGCCTCGCTAACGGTCCCGAATGACTAATCCAGTGAATCCCCACGCATCAATATGTCGCAATACGAGTCTTCATTCGATATCGACTTGAAAGCTGACTTGTACGTTACTCAGAGGCTTAGTAGTAAAAGAGACAGAGATTCTCCCCGACTTGCGAAGACAACGCTCGCACGTTCGCAATTGGGTTAGTACCAGTCCCTATCCCCGTCTGACGCATAACATCCACGAGATACCGATACCACTCTGGAAGAAATTTGCGAAAAAACTAATTGAACCGGCCGTCACCGTGCGGTGACAATCGGAGTCTTAAGCGCGAACGACATTGGTCGCGCGCGGGCCCTTGGGGGCCTGTTCGATGTCGAATTCGATTTCCGTCCCTTCTGTCAGATCCTCACCACCGACGTCCTCCATGTGGAAGAATATGTCGTCGTCAGAGTCCTCAGTCGCGATGAAACCGTAGCCGCCTGTGTCGTTGAAGAAATCAACCTTACCGTTTGCCATTACAAACAAACATAGGATCCAGCGTCGGATATCAGTTCCGAGGGTCACGATACCACGACGCTGCATTCCAAAACAAAGCTAATGTCGACTAAGTAACTGCTCAATACACAGATCAGGTACTTGTTTTTCATTCTTGGATCTGTAGCAAACAAGCAGCGACTATGTCAGTTTGTCAGTTAAAGATCAGGAAAGTACACCGCAAAACAAAGTGGCACGAAACAGTACCGACGTTCACGAGTCGGACAGTTAGGGGAATTCAAGCCTCAGTCAGGCGGGTCAAGACCGTAGTACTACTTGGCGACGGTCAGGAACTGGTTCGCGTCCACCCGCAGCTCATAAGATTATTCTCGCCGTCGAGAGCGAGCTTCACGAGCAAATCCGCCAGCCGCCAGACTTGTCTTTGTTGTGAGAGACAGTCGCTGCGACCCCCAAGCGCCGTATCGTCGCCAGCACCTAGAACGAGGGTCGTGTCGGTACGCCGGTCATTCATAAAAGTAGCAAGCTGTCAACGTGTTCTGGATTATCGTAGATCCCTTCGAGGTCAGAGTAACCAAATATAGTAAGCGAACCTTCTGAATCAGCTATGCAACTTGAGTCGGTATTTGGTGTTGCCATGCTACTTCAGTTCTCAATTGAGTAGAGCATCACTTAGTATTCTATGCATTGAGAGCCGCAGTCTCATCTTCCACGCAGAGTAAGTTGATGACACTGCAACACTACAACAGCAAGAACTTATCTAACTGCTCAGTATAGGTGAGGTGCCTTAACCGAGAACAGTGCATCTATCAATTCCTGAGCTAATCATCGGGATAATTATATTAACACAAGGAGAATGACAATTGATGAGCAAGACAAATACACCCCAGAGTCAATTGGCGATAGTGATCACCGGCGGAGTGATACTCACTGTAGCAGTAGCTGGTGCTCTCTATTTCCTTGTTCAATTAGAAATGCCAATACTATTGGCAGTCGTGATTGGCCTCATAGTTGCGGCACTTGCAATAGGACGCTTTTATCTCGTCACCAAGCATCAATTATTCTGAGTACCGCTCCTAGAAATTGTTTGATCATAAAATCGTGGTCTTAGCAGTAAAAGCCTACAGTACATAGACTCATCTAATTTACTATTAAAACAACAATCCAAGCTACGAGACCGTATGCATTGAGTGCGCCAGTCTCAAGTGTTACGTGACGGGTGAAGCTGGGGCTATAGCAGGCACAGAGGTGTTTTTATGCGGGATATCGGGCGAATCATTGATATGAACAGCTTCAAAATTCGCTTTGATTATCAATTCAGACTGTTGAACTAGTGACAAGGTGTGAAGAAGGACTACCTGTCGAACTTGCAATATCGTGAACACATAGCGATATCTTCGGTCATGGATCATCTCTTCAAGAAACTTATAAGACTCCGACGATCAGTATGCTGGAGAACTTCTGTTATAGTAAAAGGGGAGCTACCACCGCAGTAAGCACTGCTTACTCTTGTTGAACAGCTATGAGCGAAGGATTACCCTAATAGTAGAATATTAAATAGAAACCAATACAAACAATTGAAAATTAGGAATATAGCCATTACGAAGTTGCTTTACTAGTAAGAAGCGGTTTCTCTCAATAACGGAGCCAAAATTGCAATTTATTTCTCCTCAACATCGATTAGCAAAAGATAAGCCAATTGCCTTCCAAGCAACGATCGCAATGGCACAAAGTAATGAGTCGTTAACGGCATATCTTGCAGAGAATCCCCGAATGGCTGGTGTGCTGTTCACCATCTGCCTGCTGCTGACGCAGGCAGGAAATGCGGCTGCGGCTCACGGCGGAACAGTATCATAAAATCAGAAATTCGTTAGTTCTATTTCCGTAGACCAAACGAGAGAATTCTCAAGGATCACGGGAAACGGTTCTAAACGCAGAAAGCGAGCTAATGCGTCAGAAGAAAGAGTTAACGGAGGCAATTCACCACCACTTATGAAATATGAATTATTATCATCAATATATGGCCAATAAAGGGAACCCATTCCTTGAGTGGATGTTGGATACGTCGTAAGCACGATTTCATATTCGTCTTTTTCTAGAGGAGTAACTTCACACACTAATGGAGTTCCACTTTCGCTTTGAGTAATTTCGACACTTCCATCACCAACAGTGAGATAGTCATTTCCGACGATTCGGTGGTTGCGAGCGATCGAAAGGGCTGATCGAAGAGAAAACCCCCTATTAAGAAGGCGAGCAACAACTTGTCCAACCGAAGTTGCACTTATATTTCCAACTGAATTGTATGTAACTATTCCTCCAATACTGCCAAGTTCAATAAGTTGCTTTCCTTGATCATATGATCGACAGCCATTCAAAAGGAATGTATCGACTGCAGTTTCATCGAGTGTACTCGCATCGAGTCCACCATCTCGACAAATGAATTCATTGTCCTTTATGTGTCCAATGTAATGAAAAAAATCCGTTTTACTCGTGAGTATCGTTTTCAATCCCTCTACAGTAGTATTTCTATAAACGTCAATATCAAACTCAAGTTCATCACGTTCACCATATAAATCGTCTCCATCATCATATTCGGAACTCATCGCGTCATCATTACAGACAACTGTAATGTTGATTGCATCTGTTGATGAGGGTCTATCGAAACGGTTCTCAAATCCGCTCTTAAGTACCTTGTTCGCTCCAATTGGTTTTCCTGAACCAAGCCATATTTGCTCAAGTGCATCTGTCTGATCTGGTGCGACGTATGAATAATAACCCGAATTGACTGACCCTCTTTGATTCGTTTTTACCCCACGAAGAAATCCCTCGATCGATTCAGGAGTAGCTGACTTTTTTTGGTGCTTCGATTTCTTATCGGTGACCTGGATGAGTGAAAAGTTGTTAACAAGATATGGGAGGCACTCAATATTTTCCTTGTTATCAGTCACATTCGCCGCTAACGACCATGTTGGCACCTGGTTCCGGATGATATCGAATGAGATATCCAAATAAGCGGGAAGTTGCTCTGCGAGTGATTTGTCATAGAGCTCTTCAAATCGTAAGTCGGTCTTGTCTTCAATTATTTTTCGTTCATATAAGTTAACTTTATAATAGCCTTCTGTCCGAGTAATGCAATCAAGGAAAAACAGTTGCTTGAGTACCCGTTTGACTTCCCGTTCGAATCCTCTCGCTGGATGGTTGAGGGCATATGTAAATCCATCGTCCGTAACAAGTTGAGGTTCATTACCTGGAACAACAGTCGCCCCAAGATAGTAGGCGAGTGTGCTGACTGGATAAATCTTCTCGATTGTTGGTGGAACCTCGATACGTACTCCCGTTTCTGGCGGTGAAATCGTATCTGGGATCTGTAATTCCTCGCCGAGCTCTATCCGAGGAGGGTGACCACGAAATGAGGGTAGCGACCGCTCACAACTTGTCGTTTTCAGTGCTGAACCGAACGTCGAAAGAGTGGCCATAATATCGCGGGGTGAAGTAGTCGTCGTTACTGTTGCTCCAGGGCGCTTGTGGTATGAACGTGCCCCGATCTGAATACGAGTCGCTGAGCCAAAGTCAAACTCCATTCGTTCTGCTGATGAAGCAATTGTAAATTCTCCACATATTCTCAAATACACTTTAATAGGTGCACACAGTTCAATAATGTATTCACGCTCTGGGAGTTGTTCGTACGCATAATCTTCTGCTTCGACAAGGATCTCCCCATTCAAATCACGGACATAGGTAATCACAACAAAAGGCAAAACGAGTTCATCTGTCACAATTTCCGCCGCGTTATCAACAGGAAAATAAAACTGGTCATTATCAGTCGAGACAGGCTGAACGTCCGTTGATGTTCGAATAGGATATTGACGGCGTTGAATTGGATCAATAATTGTGACACCAGGCTCATCATCAGATGGACAAAATACTGGCTTCATCTACCTCTCCTCAATGAATTTATAAAGATAGTATTCGAAAGGCTTCTCTTCTTCATTATAGAGACACTTATATCCGGACACAAACAAATATTTTGGTCACACAGTATTATAGTGGGAACCACTGTGTCGTATGGTCGGTATCCTGCAGATGCCATCGTTGTTCAGGTCCATTTTCACTAAACCTAAGTTCAATAACAACATCGAATTTTGATCGGACTGCTTGGACATGGGAAGAATCATACGAATCCTGAAAGAGATAATGCCCTAGCCCTCTAACATTTTCAACTGCTTCAGTGACTAATGAAATAAATTGTCCAACAGTCTCAACGCCTTCTTCTTCAATAAGTAGTTGAAGAGAATCAAAGCAAAATCGGAGTTCAGCAGGGTCAAATCCGTTCCGTTGTTGCTGCAGCTCAAACAGCAGCTCACGAATTGCAGTCCGAAATTCCTTGAGACTACCTGAAACAGATGAAACTGGCATCTGATTCGACTGGTTAGTTTGCGCGGTCGCAGCCGACCGAGCCACTGACTTGTGCGTCAAGATATGGGCGTGATCTGGGGTTGTCTCAGCAATTGAGAGTCGGGTTTGTGTGACTTCCGTGTCTTTCCCGTACTGGGCAGACAAAACCGTTCGGCTAAATGCTTGATCACCGAGAAGTTGAACACTCATTTCGTCAAAAACTTCTTCTGGAACATCACCGGCGAGTAAGATGTTGCCACCAGTCCGTTTCAACCGGCCAAGTTCAGATTCAACGATGATTTGGCCGTCTCCCTGAACAGTGATATAGTGGCCAGCAAATGCGAACGATGCTTTGCCATTTATTCGGGGTGTCCCATCCATTTGTGGGCGGAATAGATCCTCTAATGCATCTGGATCAATAGAATCATAGATCGATTCTGGAATATCTTTCGAATTAACTCCAGTTGCGTCAACCATTGTCTGAATGAGAGTTGTGCTCAATGATTGATTGCTTTTCCAATCGCACTGTATTTTAAGCGGTGTTTCCACTCCACAGATGAACGGAACGGTGGTCTCCTGATCCTCCACACTCATAGTACTCTGATCTACTAGAGGTCAAATAACAAAAATCCATGTGATAGTCGGGAGACAACACGATCAATGGTGGTATTTAGCTATTAGCTAAACTTCACTCGTTGCGTATAATACGCCCATTCTAACACTTTCTATTGTTATGGAACATTCTAATATTTTAGTACTCAACTGTTAAGTAGTCATGAATTTGTTTTATGTGTTAAATATCTGTATATTTTATTGATGATCATAAACTTAAGGATTAATATACAATCGCAATTTATTCTATGATATTCGAATATTAAAGCAAAGAGAGAATCTCATAAACCTGCTATTTCTGATGAGACTAGTTGATCTCGATGTGATGCCACTGATTCGCTTCATAATTCGTTGCAACCCTCTTTGCGGCCTCGCGAACGCGGCTCACGCGCTCGTCAGTCGGAGGATGGCTTGCGAACGCTCGTTCGATCGGTGTTCGTTCCGTCTTCCGATCACGAGTCGGAAACACCCTCGAGAACAGTCCCCATCCAAGTTCGCTCTCGCGCTGGATCTTCTCAAGTGCACGAGCAAACGCCAATGGATTGTCGAGAACTGCCACTGCTCGCTGGTCAGCGGCGAATTCTCGGTGGCGAGAGTAGGCTTGAAGCGCCAGCGTCGGAGCGATAAGCAACCCCATTACGAGCCGAGCTAGACCACGTCGCAAGCCGTTCCCAACACTATTGGGGCCTCGAATCGGTCGACCCATGACCAGCGAAAACCCCCAGCAACCCAATGAGATAACCACCACAAACGGGAGAACCACCACGAGCACAAGGGTCGTTATCATTCGTAGGAGACTCATGGTCAGTGTCTGTAAAAGACTATCATAGTTTTCAAGGTGAGCGAGTTCGTGAGCAAGAACCCCCTCAAGTTCCGCAGGAGTTAATAAGCGAACAAGTGAGTGGTCGATCACGAGTGTTTGACTCCCGAGTGCGAATGCGTTGGGCTGGCCAAGGCGCGTAATATAAACATCGGGTCGATCGATACTCATCCTGTGAGTCAACCGATCGATACTCATGTGAATTCTCGGCGCTTGAGCTTCCGAGAGAGGTGCTGTATTGAGACGCGTTAGGAGACGCTTTGTACTCATCCGATAACTCAAGTAGCCAAAACCGAGCGCAATTCCACTCGTAAAAAGAAGCACAAATAGAAGATCAGTACTGGTGAGGAGGGTAGCAATAGCTTGAGAACTGAGGAGGACGCCAATGCCAGCAAGAGCGAGCAACCACGCTCCAATCAGAATCGCGAGTCCGCGCGGCCGACGAGATGAAACGGACATAGCATTCGTAGGAGCTACACACGAAAAACGGTTACCGCACACCTCTCACATGCAGACACGGTTCGCTGTCACAGAGAACTATCTCTCTTCCTCAACCCCAAGTTCCCTCTCAAACTGTGTGAAGAACCCCTCCATGAAACGCCATCGGGACTCCCCAAGCTGACGTGCAGGGGACGTATACAACAGATCCAGACTCTCCTTTGCCCACTCCCGAAGGAGCGTAACATCTGGCAGATCCAATGGACACGCTGTACATGTAAGGATACGTCGTCCAACGGCACGGTCTTACCATCATTCTGGGTGTATACCTTCCGGAGCCCATCTCGACAGTGGTGTTCACGCTCGCATCACAGGGACTCAATCAGTGGTGCATGAAGGAGATCCTCAAGTACTACAGAGAACTTGATTCACAGAGCGGTCGGACCGTGTAGAAACGAATGAAGTAAATCCTTCCTCCATATTCGGTAGTGTTCAGAATACTGTCTATAGTATTGGAAGTAGCGACTCTTGATACACGAACGGTGAGGAAAGCCGTTCCATTCCTCCGTAGGATCGACATCACCTTCACGTTTGGAGAAGGGTAAAAGACACGGGACGCTCTTGTTGGACCATGGATCCAATCTTCTTCGAATCCCGCGACGAGTTCCGCGACTGGCTAGAAGCGCACCACGACACGGCGGAGGAACTGTGGGTCGGGTACTACAAGGTCGACGCCGAGCACTCAGGCATCGGATACGGTGAATCGGTCCAGGAAGCGCTTTGTTTCGGATGGATCGACGGCCAGATCAAGGGCATCGACGGCGAGACGTACACGCGTCGATTCACACCCAGGAGGCCCGACAGCAAGTGGTCGAAAGCAAACAAGGAGCGCGTCGAAGCGATGATTGAGGCGGGGAAGATGACCCCGACCGGGATGGAACTCGTCGAGGCGGCCAAGGAGTCAGGCGAGTGGGACAAGGCGTACCGGTTGGCCGAAGATCACGAGATTCCGGCCGAACTCGAAGCGGCACTGCGGGAGAACGAGACCGCGTAGGCGAACTTCCAGAACTTCTCGAACACGGATCGGCACGCGTTCATCGCGCTCGTCGAGGAGACCAAGACGGAAAAGACTAGGCGAAAGCGCATCGAACGGACGGTCGAACTCGCGGAGCAAGACTTGCGAGCATACAACGAGGACAACAAGCGGCGGCTGTGACGGGTTCCAACGAGAGCAATACCTCTACCAGTTGCATGCTACTGAATAAAGATAGAGAGATATCGAATCTTCGAAAGCGGCTGGGTCGCTTCGCGTCGGTACTGATTGAACAAGTTCGCCAGGTTGTGAAGTCGAGTATGCAAATCTCTTATACCCGGTATGCGGTTACAGCAGATGGTCGAGTTCCCCACGTAGGAAAGAACGTCAACCAGACGATGTTTCGGACCAAAGAGATTAGTGGTCGTATGAGAGGGGCGTTTGCGTGGATATTGAATCGGTATAGACAACTTGAGGATATGGCGTCACACCGCGCTGTGGCTAGATGGCCTAAAATTCAATTAATTTAACCATAGTACTGGTGGTGTGGTGTCTCTGGTTATTCGCTACGAGAGGAGTGACCGAAACCGATGAGTTCGCAGCTCACATCCTCCTTCCGCTTGGTGCCGCCGTTTGTTTCCTGTTGATAGATGAAGAAACGAGTTATCTGTCGCAAATAATTCGACGCTGATAAATTCTGGTTTCTCAGTCACTCAGTAGATGGAAACGCTATTCGCAATCTGCGTTGGTTCAGGGAGTTATAACTACTTTCCCGGTCGCCTCACCGGAGTCCAACAACCTGAGGGCCTCACTGGCATCTTCAAGGGGAAGCCGACGGTCGACGTGAACTGTCAGACTACCGTCTGCAAGTAACTTGAACACCCGTTCGAGATCCTCGCCGAACCGATTCGGCCAGCGCTGAACGTAGTAGAAAGTCGCCCGCCGGTCGTTCGGCAAAACGCTCCACAGCGCGATGCGACCAAAGAGCGGGACGAACGGCTTCAATCGATGTTCGGTCGCGTCGAGGGCAGCGGCTACTCCGTACGAGACGAGCGTCCCGCCGGGTCCTAGCATCTGCCATGAATCGATAACGGCCGGACCACCGAGATGGTCGAACACGGCGTCGACACCATCCGGAGCGAGTTTGGCGACCCTGGCGGGAACGTCCTCAGTACGGTAATCGATCGGCGTCGCCCCCATGGCACGGACGGTGTCGTGTTTCGCGGCCGACGCAGTTCCGAGCACCCGGACGTCACGCAACCGAGCGAGTTGTGTGAGTACCGTTCCGACCCCACCTGACGCACCGTGGACGAGGACAGTTTGTCCGGGCCGAACCTTCGCGATGCGGTGGAGCATCTGCCACGCCGTCACACCATTTGTGACAAGGGCGACGGCTTCCGCCGGATCAACGTCTGTAGGTACCGAGACGACGTCGTCGGCCGAGAGAACGATGCGGTCAGTCCATCCACCGGTCTCAGTGAGTGCAGCAACTCGCTGGCCGACCGAGAGATGATCGATTCCTGCCCTACGTCGGTGATGATACCGACGATGTCGTAGCCGGGAACGAACGGAAAAGAAGGCTGATTGAAGTAACGTCCGCGTAGCATCTGTACCTCGGCAAACGAGACGCCCGCTGCCTCGACGCGGACGAATACCTGGTCTTGCTTCGGGCGTGTGGTCTCCCGCTCTCGTAACTGAAGGACGTCTGATCCGCCCTTCCGAGGCATGACGGCTTCAGCCACCGTGACCGTTTCCTCGGACCGCGTGTGGTCAATTGCAGCTCTCGACAAGCCGAGCGACTGTTTGATCGAGTCGATTCGAGGTCGTTTGAGTGAGTTTGCAGTCATCACTCTTCGATAGGCGTCCCTTGAGCCTGACTCTGAGTATGAATATTTTAACACCTTTATGTACATAGCGGTATTTCAATAGACTGAGGAACGTGTATGGTCGAAGTCCGTCTGGAGATCAAGGCACCCACAAGCGAGTGGTACGTCCAACTCTCTACCGAGCATCCGGCCGACGTACTGAATCTACTGACGCTCTACGATGAGGGCTCACGACTACTCGGCGTATTCGAAGTAGAGACAACCGATCTCGACGCCCTACAGAGAACGCTAGACGAGATTTCGTCTATTATCGACTATGAGGTTATTCATACCGACGAAGGCTTTGCCGTCATTAAGTACAGGGTGACTGAGTCACTCGTCTATTCGGCCACGGTGACGTCGGGAACACTTCCGCCAGCCTCGGTCAGGGTTCAGAACGGTGTAATGTCCGTCGAAATAAAGATGCCACACACCCAATTGTCGGACATAGTTGCTGCTATCGAAGCGGTTGGAGGATCGTGTGAACTCCTTTCAGTCTCTGGAACAGGGGGTGCCGCAGGCCTCCTAACCGATGGTCAACACCAGTTTGTAACCGAAGCGGTGAGATACGGTTACTACGACACACCACGACGACGTACGCTGTCCGAGCTAGCCGTCATGCTTGATGTCTCACCCGCGGCCGCGAGTACGATGGCCCATCGGGCCGAAGAGCGGATTGTCAAAGAGTTCGTTCAACGAGCCAACGGATCGCTGCCCAGCGAGTGACCTTCGAATTATTCGAACGACACGTGGCTCTCGCTTCGGTCCGATTCCAAAATCCTACGATAGAGTTGGGGTGATTGCCGCGAATGAATGGTTCAGAATTCGAACGGAGATCTGGCAGAGAGCAACGATCTATTTCCATTTGGAACGTAATCGGTATGCGCTGCTCTCCACGGATTTGAGGACCCCGAAGCACGTTGTGTACAGCTAGTGCTGGTCCTGTCGAGAATCTATAGGCTGATTACTCCCCCGTTCTGCCCCCGATTTGGCTGTGTTAGCATGTTAACATGTTTGCTTACTCGGCTGTGCCGCGAACATGAGGATGCACCATGAAAGCAGAATGGAGCATGAACTGGAAGGCAATTGGAACTGGACTCGTCATCGGCGCCATTGTGGCGTTTGTTGGTGAGGGAAGCGCGTTTGGAGAGATGATATTCCCCGAAAATGCTGCGTACGTACTCGCCGGATTGTTCGGTGGCGTGGTAGCTGGCTACCTCCGCGGCGATTCAACGCGGGCGGGTGTGTATGCTGGTGGAACCGTGGGTATCATCGGCAGTGTTGTGACGCTACTCACGACAAGTGTCGTTTACGCGGGGGGTCGGAGTCTGGGCCATCCCAATCGCGGGGCTAGTATTTGTCATCCCTGGAATTGTTGGTGGTTCAATTGGAGGGATTGCGAGCCGCAGCCGGCCAGCTCGTGATTCGGCGAAGGGAGCCGCATAGTCAGCGACACATTATTCGATGGAGTTGTAGAGTGGAATATCTTGATCTAGAAAACGGGAATTATTTTATAGAAATATTTTAATTATAATTACTATATCGTGTCTTGAATTCAGTCATATGTATTAAGTGCGCCAATCTCAACTTCTGTTGGCGTGGAAAATGAGACTACAGCCAGTATAGAAGCTTCAAAGTCAAAATTGTGACTGATCTACCGATCTGCAATCGCTTCACATTGGGATTCCAAATCCAATACTAGTTATTATTCTGCCTTATAAATTATTATATAATTATTCTAAAGCTGTCGCTTATCCACAGCGTTGACTACGTTGCTTCACGGCTTTAGCCGATTCTTGTCTACTTTAGCAGGCTCAGAACCGTGTTTGCCGTCACAAGTGTTGACCTCTTTTATTCACTTTTTATGCAAATTTACACCGATAAAAGCAACCAGTCAAAGAAGAGTGTCACTCCTCACCCTTCATTGTTTAGCAGCCATAACTGCAAACATGTTTACGGCTAGGACTAAGTAATTCATTCTCTTCTTAAGATATGAGAGCCATAATACCCATGACCAATTTACCCCCGGACAACCCGCAGCGTGATGTTACAACCATTCAGCCAGACGATCCGGATCTACCACACATATCCATCGTTGGTGACACGTACACAATACTCCTTTCAGGAGAGGACACGGCCGGCAAAATGTGTCTCATCGATATGTATGTCCCACCCGGTGGTGGACCCGGTCCTCATCGCCAAGACTTCGAAGAAACCTTTGTCATTACCAAAGGGGAAATCGACTTGACGGTTCGAGGCGAGCCAATCAGAGCTGAAGCTGGTGAAACCATTCATATTCCAGCTAATGCGCCGCACATGTTCACGAACACTACTGACCGGTCAGCCCGAATGTTGTGTATATGCGAACCGGCTGGACAAGAGGAATTCTTTCTCTCCGCTGGTGTTCCAGTTGAGGGAAGAACGTCAACCGCCGAGCTCGACGAGGAAGCCATAGAAGAACAACTAAACAGAATCGAAGCACTTGCCCCGGAGTACAATACAGAATTGCTGGGGACTCCAGAGTAGTCGAGTCCAGTTTTCGAGTCGAAAATATTGACTCACAACTCTTGAGCCAGCTACTGCAGACCAATCTCGCTGCGGGTGCCTTCCTCTTGCTCATCTATGGCAGTGGCGACTCCGAACAACTGGCGGTTTTTCGGGAAACTATGAACAGAACTTGGTTCATTGGCCCCATCCTTGCTCGCGAAGGGATTGTTCAAGTCAAGTGAGGGAAACCCCCATAGTCGCGTTCGACCGATTCAATATTGTTATTGAGATCGTGGGTATTGTGCCATTCAAACATCCTGACTAAGTCTTCGCCCACGATCTCGCCGGCTGAATTGATTAATCCTTTACGAGCCACTTCGACCGGCACATATTCCGGTGTGACAGTTGCCCCTGTGACAGCGGTGAAGACCTCGGCTGCGCTCTCAAGTGTATGTTCATCACCACCGAGTTCGATGACTTCATTCAAAAATTCTGCTGGTCTCGCAAACACAGTCGCGGCGAACATACCGACATCTTCGAGGTGAAGCATCTGTCGTGAAGCCCCCTTGGTCATTGGCATCGAAAGAGTTCCGTTCAGAATTGCACCACGCTGAGATTCAAAATTCTGCATAAAGAACCGTAGTCGAATGATCGTCGTGGGGAGGTCGAGTTCACGAATACGTCCTTCTATTTCCGACTTGGATTCGATATGTTGAATTCCAGTGTCGCGATCGGCTCCAGCGACGGAACTAAATAGGAAGTGGTCAACTCCTCCGTCGGCAGCGACTTCTGCCATGTTTATTCCTTGTTTGACTTCCCCCTCGAAATCACCTTCTCCGAATGTCGTTACACAGTACACTGCCTCAACTCCTTCAACAAGAGGAGTTAAGCTCTCTTTGGTCAATAAATCTCCTTGAGCTACACTTGCACCTTGGTCGCTAAGAAATTGTGCGCGATCACTCTCGGGACTTCGTGTCAATGCGTGAACGTCAAATTCCCCGTATTCACCTGACAGTAGATGGTTAACGACTGTGCCGCCTTGGCGGCCTGTTGCGCCGGCAACTAAGACACTGCGATCAGTCATCGTGACTTCCCAGTCGTTCTATGGAATCGTTGAATGTCGAGCACGAGTCGGTGGTGGTCTCCTGTGTCGTCATTAGATATATTGCGATGGCTTGCTGCTTGGCCGTTATCGTGAACATGTCCAGGGTGAGCTAATTCGAAGAAAATGGACTGTGAAATATTCACTAAGTGAATGGTGTAACGATCAGACGATCTCTTTACCTCCGTAGATTCTACAACATCGGCTTCGACAATTCGCCACTCTGAGCTCTCCCATCGGACCGATATCTCAAGAACGACCGCTCCATAGTATGGGTTTCAAATCGGCGGCTTGCCGAGAAACTGCTTGATGATTCGTCGCTCAGCACGGTGGAGAATGCCGCTTGCAGCTCCCTTGCTAACATCGTGCAATTCGGCAAGTTCGGTAAGTGTACACTCGCGCGGACTATCGTAGTACCCGCGTTCGACCGCTTCGGTGATGAACTCCTGTTGGCGATCGGTCAACAGGTCAACTGAGTCGGTTGACTGCTGGATAATTCCAACATCGTAAGTGACCTCAGCGAGGTCAAAAGCATCCTTGAGTCGTGACAGTTGTTTGTTGGAGGTCGTCAGATCGGCAATTGCCCATCCGTTTCTGATCGGGAGCGGGAACTGAATGAGATTCCCTGAACTGAGAATAGCTTCGTGTGGCGCTGGAACGTAAGAAATTTCGTACTGAATGACGGTTCGTTGGTCATCAGTGTGGAGCACTTCGTATTCGGGAAGCAGGTCGTCATCGTCAAGTGACCGGACAAGTGGCGGAGACATCGGCGTCTCGATCGAAAGAATCACCAGCAGTCCGTCCTCGGTCGGGAAATTGGACATAATCCGCAATTCAAGATCCGAATGGGTTGTCGAGAGTGTGCCGAGTTCGCCGGGGACTTTGAATCTGATTTGTGCTCTAGGCATATTCTCTGTTTGACGCGCGCGGGCATGCTCGTGACGGAGAACATCCATTGGTGGCAGACTGTCGGGCTACAAACAGTGGATCGCTGCGTCGATTCGATCTCTTCACATCATTTACTACGGGCAATAATGTGTTGGCGGTTGTCGTAAACATGTTTAGGTCCGCTCTAGAGTTCCGAACCATCTTAAAAAAAACTCTACTCGTGAAACGACCGATATCGGTCCATCACGGACTGAAATCATAACTCCCCACCAAACTCGACACTCGGTTCTAACTAATGCTAGTCCGTTTTAGTAGCGTTAGGACCGTGTTTGCTGTCACGATCGGCGCGTGCTCGTACTCACCGGGTACTGCGACCTGGACGAGGAGGTCAACTGCGCACCAAATCGAGTACAATAGGCAGACGAACGCGAAGTAGAATCACAGCATGGACGATTTCGACGTCGTCGCAGCCATGAACCGCTTGATGGACTTGTAGCCGCTCTTGATTTCCCACCGGTGGGCGTACTTGGAGAGAAATTCATTGCCTTGATTCGACATGCACACGGACTACTCCCAGTGATCGTCGTGGTCAGCGTTTTCCTTCTGACGGTGAGCCCCGTTTTGTGCCACTCGTTATCCTCGAGGTGGAGCTTCCGATCAATTTCATATCTATCTTGATCACACTGGAGGAGTCGCTTTGCCTGGGCTTTCTCACTGGTCTACATTCGTTTGGGTACGACATAGTCCGCGCTGGCGATAGCGTCGAGAATATGCTGGCTGTCGAACTCGCGGTACGATGTCATTCAACTACTAATTACTAACAGAGACATTAGTTAGTAGGTCACCCAGCTCATCAATCTCTTCGATTGTATTGTACAAGTGGGGGCTGATTCGGAGGTTCCCTTCTCGTAGTGCCGTATGAAATCCAATTTGGGAAAGCTTCACGTGGGTCTCTTGAACAAGTTCCTCCGTCGGATGGTGGAGAACAACGATGTTGGCGCGGCGTTCCGGCTCATTCGGAGTAAGGACACCAAATGGACTCGATTTAACCCCCTTGATGAGCCGATTCACGAGCCGTTCGCCGTGATTTGCGATACTGTCGATTCCTATATCGTTGAGGTACTCGATAGAGGCAGTCCACGGCATGAAATTATTGAAATTAGCTGTTCCGAATACGTCTAAGCCAGAAGTTCCGAGGTCCGTCCGCAGTGGCAGATTCTGCATCTCATCAAGCGGTCTTCCTGCTTGCATGGGTAGCCAATAGGCCTGGACTGGAGAAAGCGATTTAATGACTTCCGGCGCAAGCCATGTAAAGCCAGTCCCATATGGCCCACAAAGCCATTTGTACCCACAACTGGCCAGAACATCGATGGGAGTGTTCGTAACATCAATTGGTCGAGCACCCACGCCTTGCGAGCCGTTCAGCACGAAAATTACATCATTATCGTTACAAACTTCCCCAATACCATTAATATTGAGTCGGCGACCCGTAAATGAGTCAACTCACGTTGTACAGAACACGCGAGTCTGAGCGGTTATTGCATCGGAAATCTGCTGGGGAAGTTCGATGGCAGCATCCTGGTCGATAAACTGGAGGCGGACACCTTGCTCTTCAAGAAGTCGCCAAGGGAGGATTGTAGCAGGGAAGTCACCCTCAACGAGCAGTACTTCGTCGCCCACATTCCAATTAAGGCCTCGTATCAGCAGGTGAAGACCATATGAGAAGCTATTTCCAAGAACTATTTCGTCTGGCGAGGCATTGACCAGCGTTCCTAACATGCGCTTGAGGCGGTTCGGAACATCCCAGAATGCTTGGTTCGAGAGTCGATGAGGAGCCTGTTTCAAAGCAGTGGCTTCCTTGATTGCATTGACGGCTGGTTTCGGTAATGGGCCTTGATGTGCACAGTTTAGCCATACCTGCCCATCAAATGATCCAAAATCTGCTCGCCAGTTGGTCATGAGATTACTACTCTCAATTACTACTACGTAGTTTTGCAAGAATATCAAAATATCGACATAGTTGATGACATGAGCATGGGATTCTACTTGTTTTTGTCTCCCGCTGAAACGGGGTCACACGATGATTTTCCAACCCTATATATTGCACGTTTTTCGTACTCTCAGTGTAGACATGTCATCAACAACGTATTCCGAGCCGCAGTACGACATCCACTGGGATTCGTATCTCTCAGTCGAGGAGGATGCTCCTCCCTTCCGCATTGGTCTGCGGTATATACGAACGGCGAGCGACGACCCGAGTATTCACGACCTCATCGGAGACCTCTACCTCGATGATGTCCCCGACAATCGAGCGACGTGGCATCGCAACTACACGCACCTCGCCCCGTGGCTAAAAGCACATATTCTCCGCGAGGCGATGGAATGGAAGGAAACACGGCTTGCCCGCTATTTCGAACAGAACCCGCGTTACCGCTCATCGACTGGCATTCACCGCGTCGAAATGGATTCTAGCCGATGCTGATCTGCTTCAGCAGTGTGAGCACCGAGTTACCCGTCACAATAAGCACCCGTTCGTACATCTACCCATGTCTGAAAATTGTATTTCTCGCTTATTTGATCGTGCATTGAGTGCGCCTGTCTCAACTACTGTAGCGGGTTGGAAGTTGAGACTACATAGGCTGTGACATCCTCGCCCGCCGTTTACGGCCGGATTCTCTCGCTGATGAGAGATGGTTCTTTGATAGAGTAGTATTCTACTCCTAGTTTGTGTGGGTTCAACACATATGCATTGAGCGTACCAGTCGCAACTTTTGGTCTGTGGAATCCATAAAGCAGCATTCCGTGTATATCTGACTGTACTCAATCATCCATACAGCACAAGAGCCGAAATCCGACGACATTCTCGACCATGATCAGAGTACGATCGGAAAACAACTGAAACCGATGTATGACCAGGACTTGGTCACTCGATATCCGCGCACGGTCACTAATGGTGGTGTCAAGTATCTGCTTGTTGCTCAACCACTCGCAGAAACCATCGATTGGTTACAGAAGGAGATGTCGGCATGGATTTAAACGGTTGTGAGTCAATTGAGGGAACTTCAAACAGATTAGTGACGAGAAGCAAGCAATCCGTCTATTCTCATTTTCAGAAGCAGATTGTATCAGGACAATCGAGTGACTGGAACTTATAACAGACATGTAGATTTGTTTCCTTTGAATCCTAGATTTCCTATGTTTCCTACAAACCCTCTATTTCCTGCTTTTCCTTGAATAGCCAACGCACGATCTACAAACTTCTCGGAGTCTCCTTCTGTTTCTCCTATCTTTCCTATGTCTCCTACACAGCTCGTTCTCCGTCTTCCCATAA
>NZ_CP085307.1 GCF_020700235.1 Haladaptatus pallidirubidus
ACTCCTTATGGGGGAGCTATTAGCTGACAACACAGCGGTTATCACCGGTGGAGCCAGTGGAATTGGACGCGCCATCGCACTCCGGTTTGCCGAAAATGGCGCTAAGGTCGTCGTCGCCGACCTCAAGGAAGAACCACGGGAGAGTGGCACACCAACGCACACACAAATCAACGAGCAGATGGATTCGACAGCGGTGTTCGAGCAATGCGATGTCAGTGATCCAGGGGACGTTACAACGGTTGTCGAGCGAGCACAAACCGAATTCGGCAGTTTAGATGTGATGGTGAACAACGCTGGAATTGTCGGGCCGCAACAACCGGTCAGTGAAATTGACCTCGAAGAGTACCAACAGTTGATCGATATAAATTTGAATGGTATGTTCTATGGATCACAAGCGGCAGCTACTCGAATGAGCGATACCGGGTGCGGCAGTATCATAAATATCTCGAGTATTGCAGGTATCCTCGGATATAGCGAACTCTCTCCGTACTGTGCGTCGAAAGGAGGAATCCGCCTGCTCACGTACTCGTTGGCCGCCGAACTCGGTTCAAAGGGAATTCGAGTGAATGCGATTCACCCAGGCGTAATTGAGACAACGATGACCAAAGAAGATGTCCCAATTATCGGAAGCGAAACAGGAGAACAGATGGAACAACTGGTTCCCTTACGTCGCTTTGGAACACCTGATGAGGTCGCAAAAACCGCGCTATACCTCGCGAGTGACCTTTCGAGTTATGTTACTGGCGAATCGATCGTTGTAGATGGTGGTCTCGTAAATACAGCGTGACATCATCTTAGCCAGCAACAGTAAGACTTCACACGACACTCGACCAACTATCATCTCCAACACAGAACGTTGTGGTTTGTGCCCGAGAATACGCCTCACGAATCCAGTAGCAGATTCATCCGCTAATTCGATTACGGAGATGAGAGGAGAAAACTCGCCGTTTAGCCCGGGAAGGATCTCACGTACGGGGTCGATGCAACGAGATGTGTTTAACACTGACTGCAACTCCGAGAAAGAGTGGGAGTGCAATGGCTACTGCACCGAACAAAATCCCCCAATCAAAAACCGTGAGTGGAACGGTGCCGAAATATCGTTGAAGCGGCGTATATAAGACAGCGAGATGGAGGCAAAAGGACGCAACGACGGCAACGATCAACCAGCGATTCGCTGTGAGTGCTGTCTCACGCGTCCACCGTATCACGAAGAGCTTCGCAAATTCAAAAACAACGAACCCCGTGAAAACCATCGTCATGGCGTAGGGCGTGACCGATTGGGCACCAGCCAATGTCAGGACCATCACCCCGAGGAGGATGACCGTCGCCACCGTCCCGATGCCGCCAATGAGCAATACCATTGCTCGATCGATCACCCGCCGGTCGTTACGACGCGGTGGTCGATCCATCACGTCCTTACTCGCTGGATCCGTTCCAAGTGCTAATGCAGGAAGCCCATCGGTAAGGAGATTAATCCACAACAGCTGAACCGCTGGGAGAATGAGATAGCCAAACAAGGATGCGATAAACACCAGGAGCACTTCGGCAACGTTTGCACTCAAGAGATAGGCGACGAACTTCCAAATATTGTCGAAAATGGTTCGACCTTGACGGACGGCGTTTGTGATCGTCGCGTAGTTGTCGTCTAGAAGGACGATATTGCTGCTCTCTTTCGCCACGTCGGTTCCTCTGACGCCCATTGCGATGCCGATATCTGCGTTTTTGAGTGCAGGCGCATCGTTCACACCGTCGCCGGTCATCGCTACCATATGCTCATTTGCTTGTAACGCGCGAAGAATGCGAACTTTGTGTTCCGGTGTCACCCGCGCGAACACATCAATCTCTTCAACTGTCGTTCGAAGGGTTTGATCGTCCAATTCGTCGAGGTCACGACCGGAGATTACCTCCGACGTAATGCCAAGCTGCTCACCGACTGCCCGTGCCGTCACGTGGTTGTCACCAGTTAGCATCTTCACGTCGATGCCTGCCCGGTACGTTTCCTCGATCGCGGGCTTCACTTCGTCGCGGGGAGGATCAATGAGACCCTGTAACCCCACGAATATGAGGTTTTCCTCCCAGTCACCGTCATCGTCTCGATCCTTGTATGCGAATCCAAGCACTCGAAGGGCTCGATTAGCGAATGCAGTGGTTTGCTCCAGCACCCTAGTCCGCGTCGGCTCATCGAGCGTCGTCACACCGTCAGCGGTCAATATTCGGGTACACCGCTTTACTACCACTTCTGGGGCTCCTTTCATGTATACGTGTTCAGCATGAGCCGTCGTCATCCGTTTTCGATCCGACGTGAAGGGGAGTTCATCTCGTCTCGGACGCGACTGGCGGAGGTTCTCGACATCGATCCCGCTGCGGATACCAGCGTCAAGCAGGGCGCTCTCGGTGGGATCCCCGTAATCCGCTTCAAGACTGGCATTGTTACAGAGGACGCCGATTTCGAACAGCAGCTCGAATCGGAGGTGTGACTTGACCAGTTCAGTCGATACTCGGCGAACATCGTCGAACATCCACACGTCGGTCACCTGCATCTGTCCCTCAGTGAGCGTTCCCGTTTTGTCGGTGCAGATCGTATCGACCGCACCGAGAGCCTCAACCGATGGGAGTGTTCGAACGAGCGCGCGCTCAGACGCCATCTGGGTAACACCGAGTACAAGCGTAAGCGTCACGACCGCAGGGAGACCCTCCGGGATCGCTGCAACCGATAACGATACAGCAGTGAGACTGGCCTCGATGAGGGATGTCCCACCAACTACGAGTAGGGGGACGAGAAGCGCTGACAGGGCAAGAACACCGACCCCAAGACGAGTACCGAGCGTATCGAGGTCACGTTGAAGTGGGGTCTGTTGTGCATCGACTTCGAGAAGTTGTGTCGCTATTTTCCCAACTTGCGTCTCCATCCCTGTGTCAACGACCAGTGCTGTTCCATGTCCGCGGACGACGTTAGTCTGTTTATACACCATGTTCGATCGCTCGGCCAGTTCGGTGTCTGACTCGATGGTGCCCGTTTCTTTTTCTACCGGGATGCTCTCACCCGTGAGCGGGGCCTCGTCCACTTCCAACGAATGGCTCTCGATGAGCCGCGCATCTGCGGGCACCGCACTCCCCTCATCTAATCGGACGATATCTCCGGGAATGAGTTTCCGCGCGTCGATCCGCTGTTCGCCACCATCCCGAATCACGATGGCGGAGGGGGAACTCATCGAGCGAAGCGCTTGCAGGGCTTGTTCGGCGCGATAGTCCTGAACGAATCCGAATACACCATTTGCGACAACGATAATCGCAATCAACACTGCATCTACAGTATGCCCGACCCAAAAGGAGAGGCCCGCAGCGACGAGTAACACCCAGATGAGGACGCTCGAAAATTGGGCGACGAAGATCGAGAGAGGGGAGCACTGTTGTGTCTCCCGAATATCGTTCGGGCCGACCGTCTGCAGCCGTCGTTCGGCTTCGGTCGACGTCAGCCCCGTTTCATCGGCGTCCAACGTTGAGTACACTTCGTCAATTGGTCGGTCGTACCAATCCATTATCCTGTGAGGAGGAGATTGATGAGTGCGACGACGAGCCCTGCAAGCCCCATTCGAACGCCTGCGATGTACCAGTTCTGTTCCGACAGTTGGCCAAGGTACGCGCCAAACACGAATAGCACACCGACACCGATACTAACCGCGATTACCGTCGCTTCGAGGAGTGAGAGATACACCCCGTGGAGTAAAAACGGAAGCAGTGGAAGGAAGATTCCAATGAGCGGCCCGATTCCACTCATTACGGCGTTTACTTTTCGTGCGCCAGCTTTCTGGCGTTCTATTTTAGTGTCATCGAGGTCGGTGAGCATCGCTCGCTCGAGTTGCAGAATTTCCGCCCGTTTCTCAGCGCGTTCGATTTCCCAGACGCTCCAGATACCAGATGTCCCAAGGCCGACCGCAGCACCAACACAATCTTGAACACCGTAATTCCGTCCGAGACTCCCGAAAGATACGCTCCGACGATGATTCCGATGCTCGTCAGCGTGCCGTCGAAGCCGTTGGAGATGAAATATCGACGTGAAATCGACCGAACTTCTTCTTTTCGAAGGAGTTCGCGTACGTCGTCCATCCATGCCATTATCTGAAGTTCTGTCGTGTCTCGCTTTCCTCGACGAGTATCTCGCCACATGCCACCTCGTCGAACGAGTGGATAGTTCCCCCGAGACTATCGATTGTTTCTTCGACAGCGATGGCATCGATGTCGTCACCTTCCACCGTTATCTTGATGGTTTGCACCTCGCGATCAGTTTCGAGCAACATGACATTCGCTCCGGAAACGCCCCCACATTGAGCGACGGCTTCGGAAAACTCGAGGAGGTCTGGTTCGTGAGGTTTCAAAACGTCGAGTACGAGGCGTTTGATTTCGAACATTAATATTGTATCGCTCGGGAAACGCTGAGTGCTGAGGGTCTGGTGCCGTGACTCTGATCTCAGAGACGGTTGCTGTGGGTTGCTATCGATATTGCAGTTCGTGATTCGGCCAACTTTGACCATTTGATGGAACCCGGGCTATTCTTCAAGTATCCAGCCAAACCGCTTTTCCCAGTACTCTTCGTCCGGGTGCTTTTTGCTTCGCCCGTGCGTCTTCTTGTCGCGTATTCGTCGCTCCAAAACATCACGTGCTTCGTGAAGTGCGTGACTCGCACCGTACCCCGTTCCAGAGGCGATATACAGTCCTCGGTCGGTGTGCAGGCGGATGCGCGCGAGCAAAAGTGGCGTCCCACGGAGTTTCTCGTCGTGTTTGTGCAGGTGGATCTTCGCGTCGAGAACGTTCATCCCGTGATCCCTATCGTCGAACTTCTCGACCATCGCCATGACTTCGTCATACATGTCGTCTAACAGGTCAGTGCCGTAGATTTGAACGGCTCGATTGCCTTCGGCCTCCCACGTGAGCGACTCGAGAACGTCCGTTTTGGTGACGATCCCGTCGGGACGGCCGTCGTCCGTGACAACGAGCGACGACTCGCCGATCTCGAACATCTCGTCGACGGCCATTTCGAGCGTCTGATCAGGTTGAATCGTTCGCACCGGCGAGATCATCACGTCCCGAACCGGCAGGTCAAGAATCCGTGCCAGTTCCCCTTCTCGGGCACCAAAGCCGCCACGCCGAGCGCGACCAGCACTATCGGAGAGGTCGCCGCCGTACGAATCCGTCCCACCTGGGTTGCCACCCTGACTCTGTTGGATGGATCTGACCGCTAGATCGGTCACATCGTAGAGGCTGAGAATGCCGACCGCCGTGCTATCCTCGACGACTGGGAGATGCGTAATCCGGTGCTCACGAAAGATGTGAAGCACCTCGCCAACTGTCGATTCCAAATTCACCGAGACAAGGTCGTCAGTGTAAGCGTCGTTGACGGTCGCCGCGTTGAGGAATGATTTGACCTTCTGGAGAATTCCGTCGACGGTGACGACGCCGATCATCTCTCGATCCTCGAATACAGGGAGGAGTTGTGAGTCGCTGTCGATCATCAGTTGTGCGACCTTCCGAACGTCTTCGTCGGGAGCAAGTCGTGGGACATGCCAGACCCTCGAACCGGCTTTCTCGTCGGGATGCGTATGTGAAGTGGTGAGCTGCCGACGGGTGATAACACCCGTGTACTCACCGTCGTCCGTAATTACTACGGCTTTAACGTTCGAATCTTCGAACGTTCCTGCGATTTTCGAAATCGACGTCCCAACGTCGCATTCGACGTACTCGGTTGAAACGATGTCAGCAATGTCCATTTTGCTCTCCCCCCTGTCGTCAAGGTACTCCACGAAAGCATATATTCACGTAGCCTTCCTAACAAGTTTTTGTCATCAACCGGCGGTGCAGAGCGCGGTCTCGTCCTACGGAGTAGTGTAGTTCACACAGGTTCGAGGCGAAAGCCCACGACTAAAGTCGTGGGAGGTAGCCGACCATAACCATGCAAATCACGAGCGATAGCAGGCCGACTCCCCTACGGTAGCCTGAATTATTACTGGTGATTTCTCTTCAGTTATGAACAGTCGTGGACTGGTATCACGATACCACCGAGGTCTACCGAGGGTGCATATTTGACTATTACTCCAAAGAGTTCTCAGATTTCAGTTCAAGGCTCTTTCCGACTCGTCAGTTCGTCGGGATCGAGGTAGAAAAAGCGGAATGAAACCTCCCTTGGATGGCGATCGAACACATCGACGATCGGAATGTCGACGTGCCGTATTCCTTGCACGATGTCCGAGTCGATGTCAGCCTCCGCCACTTCTTTCAGTCGTCCCGTAACGGCGACGCTACGCCACCCATCTTCCGTCTTGTCGTACGTAACGAACGAGATAGGACGATCGATAACCTCTTCTTTCTTGCTGTCTGGGCTGAAAGCGAGTCTGAAGTAGAAGCGAGTGGCGGTCGCATCATACCCGTATGATACCGGTAGCGTGTACGGTGATTCGTCGGTGCCAGCCGGGAATGAAATAACGCCAGTTCCCCCAGTCGTGAGAAACTCGTTCCGTTCTTCCTCGCCCATCTGCACGGATTTGATATCCCCCATGCCATGAGCAACTACCTAGTAGTGGAAAAAGCTGTGGTTGATGACGATACATACGCAAATATGATGTTCTTCGCCGAAGGCCAATCGGAACCCCCCCGAGAGACGGATTTTTGTTTTCCACGGAGTTTCTCCACTATGATAGGCCAATTGTTCAGGGACGATATCGAGGATGTTGGCGGTTACATCGCGGAAGTCATCTACGGCGCCAACGACGGCATCATTACGACTTTCGCCGTCGTCGCCGGCGTTGCCGGTGCTGCACTCGATCCTGCCATCGTGCTGATTCTCGGAACCGCGAACCTGCTCGCTGACGGATTCTCGATGGGTGCGAGTAACTATCTCAGTCAACGCTCAACGCTCGAATACGAGCAAGCCCAACACAGTGCCAAGGGAGGCCGGCCGCCGATATTCACCACTGTGACTACGTTTCTGGCGTTCGTCTTCGCTGGATGGACGCTGCTCCTCCCGTATCTTCTCGCGCTTGAGTTCGAGGCCTTTCTGACGAGCAGTGCGACGTTCACGGTCTCGCTGACGGCAGCGGCCCTTGCGTTCTTCCTCGTCGGATCGAGTCGGAGTTTCGTTACGAACCGCCGCTGGTACAAGGCGGGCGGAGAGATGCTGGCCGTCGGACTGCTTGCAGCGGGAGTTGCCTTCGCGGTTGGTTCGTTCCTCGGCGGGCTCGCATGACAGAGCTACGGCACTCATATCGATATTTATGTTCGAGCTTGATGTCAGACAATAATTTTTTCTCGTCAACAGGGGTTCCTCGGTTCTACTGCCTCCAATACTTGATGAGATCCGCGGACGAACGAGACACTTTACGATGAGCTTCGACGATATCCTTATTCCGACGGATGGAAGCGAATGCGCGGAGGTTGCCATGAGGTACGCCGAAGATCTGGCAATTCACTATGGAGCGACTGTACACGTGCTATGTGTCGTCGACTCCCGCCTCCTCGAAAACGCTTCGCATTACGACCACATGAAAGAAGAGAGTACCGAAATCGCAGGGAGAGCCTACGACGTCCTTTCCGAGACTGGCCTCGCTGGTTGATCTCGCCGATGAAGGTGACCAGTTCGTCGTGACTGCCGACGTGCCGGGCTACGAAAAAGACGAGATCGATGTCCAAATCCAGAATAACACACTTCGAATCCGCGCAAAACACGAACAGGAAGCCGAGGAACGTGAGGAAGCGCTCATTCGAAGTGAGCGTGAACACCGAGAGATGAGGGAATCGGTCACGCTTCCAGAGCCAGTCGATGAGGACAACATTACAGCATCGTGTAATAACGGTGTGCTGACCGTCCACCTCCCGAAGAAAGAGCCAACTGAGCCAGGTGGAAAAAAGATCGAAGTCGAATAGCTACGCTTCACCAGTGGCGTGAGTCTTACTAACAGTGCCACAACCGCGATGGCTTTCACTCCCTCGCCTTGATGACGAACGATTTTCTCGCCTTTCGATTCACCACTATCCATCCTACCGATCCGAGTGCACCTGCAAGGACATCTCCAGTCTCGTACCGGCGACCTGGAACTCGTTCCTGAAGATGCTCCAAGAACACACCGTACGCGATAGACACGATTATCGCAACGACAGCCGCCTCGCGAATTTCGCGACCGTCTTCAAGTACACGAACCAGGGCCGAGCTGAAACATCCGTGGATAAAAAAGTGGAACAGTTTGTCGAGTTCGTATGGTGTTTTTCGCGGTGGGTCGTGAACTGGGGCGGGCGTGAGTGTCGCAACGAGGAGGAATGCCGTAAGTGTGCAAGCAGTCGTCCATTTGGATTTCTGAAGCGGCTGATGGTGCATACCCATCAAATGACGAGCGTAGTGCTGAAGCTTCTGCTTTTTATACAACTAAAAGATCGTCGATATCGAGTCTTGAACAGTTATACCCATCTCCAGCTAAGGAATGCCTTCCCTCCTCAAATGCAGCCGTCAGGGGGGGCAGTATGGTAGTGGAGTTTACTGCAGATGGGTTGTGAACCAGTCGGCGGCCAACTCCGCGACACGGTCGAGCGTACCCGGTTCTTCGAACAGATGCCCCGCCCCTCCGATGACTTCGAGATTCTTCTCACACTGGAGCTTCTCGTATGCTTCGCGATTGAGGTCGAGTACTTGGTAATCCCGTCCCCCGATGAGAAAGAGTGTAGGTGCTTCTACCTGGTCTAACACGTCGGCTGCCAAGTCGACACGCCCGCCCCGCGAGACGACCGCATCCGCAGTCGGGTCGAGCCGTGCTGCCGCACGGAGTGCGGAGGCTGCACCCGTACTCGACCCGAAGTACCCGTACTGGAGGTCTTTGGTGGCGTCCTGCTCTTCAAGCCACTCGGTCACTTTTAGCAGACGTTCGGTCAACAGAGGAATGTCGAATCGCGTCTCGTAGGTCATATCTTCTTCCTCGGTGAGCAAGTCGAAGAGTAACGTCCCTACCTGCCGCTCACGAATGACCGAAGCGACGTAGTTGTTTCGTGGGCTCTTTCTGCTGCTTCCGCTTCCGTGGGAGAACACCACGAGTCCGGTTGCACTCTCTGGAACGATGAGTTCACCCTCAAGCCTGACTCCGTCCACAGGTATCTCTACTAACTGGTGTATTGCGTCGTTCATCTCTCCCACTAGTACGGGAGTTGGTAGCCTATATCTTCTCCTCACCGACGCATGGCGTCATCGAAATCCGTTCTCACACCGGAAGCTTGTCGTCTCATGCGTCTTTCGTCTCCATCCGTATGCGCCAAAACAAGACCGCTCATCACGATTGTAGGTCACCTTCCTGCTCGTCTGATCTAACCGTCAATACAGGTGTGTGAGCGGTTCTGACGACTCGTTCGGCGACACTCCCCATCACGAAACGATCGAGTCCTGTCCGCCCATGCGTTCCAAGAACAATCATGTCGATATCATGTTTCTCAGCATATTCGAGGATATCCTTGTGTGGGAACCCCTCGACAACCATCTCCTCAGTTTGAAGATTGAGGGATGAAGCTTCTGCCGTAATATCTTCGATGGCCTCTTGTCCCGTTTCCGTAAGCATATCGCGGACCACCGAACTTGTCCCGTACTTACTATCGACGACATAGAGAGCATGGACTGTTGCATTGTACCGGGTGGCGATATCGGTCCCGTGCTCGATTGCGCCTGTAGAGCCAGGACTGCCATCGGTGGCGATGAGGATATCGGAGTAGTTAGTGGCTTGCGCTTGCTCGGTCACGCGGACAGTGAGAACGGGAATGGGCGACCCTCGAACAACAGCGTTCGTAACGCTTCCGAGTAGATATCGGTCGACGCCTGTTCTACCATGTGTGCCCATTGCGATGAGGTCGATATCATGCTCGTCTACATAGTCGAGAATGACGTTAGCAGGAGCCCCGTGACGAGTACTTCGAATGACCTCGATAGCCTCGTTTACACAACTTGCTTTCGTTTCGACTCCCTCGGTGGCGCGTTCGCCTTCCTGTTCGCGCTCTTCGTAGAGTGAGACCCAAACCGAATCATCAGTAAAATCCTCTTTCGCATAACCGAGCTCGACCGCGTACAAGGCGTGGATCATTGCACCGTAATGATTCGCGAGCGCGATCCCATGTGCTATCGCACCTTCGGCACTCGCACTCCCGTCGGTTGGGATGAGAATTTTCTCGTACATGGCTGCTTTCTAGTATAGGAGTGGCGTTTCCTTAATTGGGAGGTACCATTGGGGTACTCATCTCCCAGAAATGGTTAGGTGGAGTATGACGAACACAGAGTCCGGGACTGTGGTGTTGAGCTGAACATCGAATGGCCGTCAAAGACGTGAAAGCGGATATCGTCTTGGCAGTCAAAGGTGCTACCGATGCATTACGACCAACTCGAAGTTCGTGAGAAAGAGCAGGACGGCCAGAAGATCATTCAGATTGACGGGTACCTTCATCCGCTACCTGAATCAAAACACACCGAATATTGACGGATTGCGATTATCGACCTCACAGAAGATCAAGTCCAAGAACTGCACTCCCGATTCGAAGAATTCCTCTCGGAATAAAATGGGTTATCGGACGACTGTGACCATGACCGGGGAACGATGTACCACTTTTTCGGCAACCGAGCCGAGCACAACGTGTGAAAGTCCAGTCCGACCGTGTGTACCCATGATAATATGGTCAATGTCGTGATCCGCAGTGTACTCCACAATTTGATGTGCTGGATCACCCATCTTAATCACGCTTTCGAACGGCAGTTCGTGTTCTTCGACCCGCTCTCGCGCCTGTTCGTGCAGTTCTTCAGCGTCGTTCCAATACTTTTCGTACCACTCCTGAGAATAGGCTGGCATCCCTGATTTGCCAACAGGCGATTGATATCCAGGTGTGAGTGGATCGACATCAAACGGGTTGATGATGGTTATAACGTTGATTTCTACGTCAGGGACTGTTAGAGCGTACTCAAGCGCCTGATCAGCCTGGGGAGACCCATCTAACGGGACAAGAACGTGCTCGCTCATACCCAGTACCCCAATGGGCCTTGCTATAGAGATTCACTCTTCTCACCGCTGTTTTCCGGGGATGAAGTAACGTGAGGTCTTACAAGGGGAAAGAAGTCTGTTCAGATGATTCATATGGAGATAACAGAGCAGATGAATATAAAATGCGGCCTGAACACCAACTTGATCTGGGACTCAACCGTACTCCCTTATTGTCCCCGTTCTCCCATGGTATAAACGCACTCACACTTTTGAGACTGCGTGTCGTTCTCAGACCTGCGATGACAGCCGTGAAAATCATCAAAGTACTGGGAACGTCGACCGAATCCTGGGAAGATGCTGCTCGTGAAGCAGTCGAACAAGCAAGCCAGACGGTCGAAGAAATTCGTGGTGTGGAGATCGAGGATTGGACCGCGTCTGTCGAAAACGGTGCGATTACCGAATACAAGGCGACTGTCGAGATCGCCTTCCCGGTTCATGAGCGTTCGTAGGTGCTCGTACCACCGACAGACTCTCTCTTTCACACTAATCGGGGGAGTCGGTAGCTCATCGAAATCGGCGATCGATTTACGTCAGACGCCTAACTACCCATCATGTCCACGGACTCCATAACCCTGCCTATCAAACCGGTCACTAACGACCCGCTCGAAGAGCGACTGACGACGAACGTGACGCAAAAGGTTCTCCCTGCCCGATATCTCCAAACAGATGCGACCGGGAACGTCATCGAGACGCCCCACCAATTGTTCGAACGGGTCACTCGGAACATCGCGATGGTGGAGGCAACCTACGGGAACGATGTCGAGCACTGGGCAACTCGGTTCGAGGAGTTGATGACTCGACTTGAGTTCATGCCGAATTCCCCGACACTGATGAACGCTGGCACAGATATCCAACAACTGGCGGCATGTTTCGTCCTTACGCCCCACGATTCGATCGATTCGGTCTTCGAGACGGTGAAACAGGCCGCCACTATCTTCCAAAGCGGCGGTGGCGTCGGATATTCATTTTCGCAGCTTCGGCCTCGGGGTGACCGAATTTGGTCGACCGGCGGGACGACAAGTGGCCCCGTCTCGTTCATGCGTGTCTACGATACCATGTGTGAACAGATCAGGCAGGGTGGCAAACGTCGAGGGGCACAAATGGGCATTTTGCGTGCCGACCATCCGGACATTGGTCGTTTCTGTGTCGCCAAACGAACTGAGGGAGAGTTCCCGAATTTCAACTTCTCGGTGGGAATTACCGATGAGTTCTACAACGCAGTGAGTGCCGATCGTCGCTATTCACTTTTCAACCCGCGAACAGGGACGCACCAACTGGTCACGGAGGAAACCGCCCAGTTCTATAGCACAGAGTTCGAGGATGCGTCACCGCTCACTGTTGAAGAAAACATCTGACGCGATTACGCCCACACAATCACCGACATCGAACGGTACCGCGGAGCCACGGATCTCGAAATCGGGAAATCGATGACTCTGCCAGCCAGATTCGTTTGGACTCTCTTCGTCGATGGCGCATGGCGCAACGGTGAGCCAGGACTGTTCATGCTCGATACGACGAACCGTGACCACTCGTTCGACGTGACGGTTCACCCTGACCACTCCATCGATGCAACCAATCCCTGTGGTGAGCAAGGATTAGAACCCTTCGAGGCCTGCACCCTTGGTCACGTGAATCTTTCACTGATGGCAAGAGACGACACGACACCATGGTTCGACTTCCAAACCGACGGTAACGACGACCTTGAGATCCTCGTCACAGAGTTCCTCGACCAGGCCATCGAGTGGAACCACCTTACGACCGTCGTCCGGGACGGCACACGGTTTCTTGATAACGTGATTTCGGCATCGGCGTTTCCGATCCCTGAAATTGAATCAAAAGTTGCTGCACTTCGGAAGATTGGGCTAGGAATCATGGGATTCGCCGAACTACTCGTCCAACTCGGGGTTCGATATGGGACACCAGCATCGTACGAAATCGCCCGCCAACTCATGGCACACATCACCCAAGAATCGAAGCAGATGAGTCACGAGCTAGCAGCTGAGCGCGGCACGTTCCCGCAATGGGCTAATTCCAAATATGCGACCCCGACTGCGTATCCAGAGTGGTTCTCGCGACACACGGGTCGTAAGGCAACGAACTGGGCCA
This sequence comes from Haladaptatus pallidirubidus, assembly GCF_020700235.1. Lineage (GTDB taxonomy): Archaea > Halobacteriota > Halobacteria > Halobacteriales > Haladaptataceae > Haladaptatus > Haladaptatus pallidirubidus. The sequence goes on from NZ_CP085307.1 coordinate 13,152, forward strand.
ATGGATTTCCATTACGCAACCACAGCACGGCGACTATCGCACCGACCGAGACGACGAGTATGATCGCTAATACATCCGGGGGATGCGAGCCACTGTTCAATGTGGTCTATTTCAAGAATGTCGGCAGAGACGTACAAGGTCGAGAGATGCTCGTCGAGTTCGACGATTACTTTCTACGAACGTTACAAGCCAACGGCATCGACCCCAAGACGATAGGCGAGGAGGCGAGAACACTCCTTCGCGCTCTCCCGTTTCAATCATTTCTTGAATCTCATCCCGAGTCACGTATGATGTCTCAATGGCTGATTGTCCGCCAGTGACACGATTAACCATTCGAGTGAGGTAGTCGAAAATAACAATCAGAGAAAAGAAAGCATATTCCGCGAATTTTAGCGGGCGTGCGATACGGAGTGCCCATGATTCGGTATTTCCAACCGCATAGGATTTGGGAGCACTTTCACCGAAAAGTAGGACAATCGATGTAATCCCGAATGTTGAGACGAGAACTGCAGAACTAGGTTCGAAGTAGAACCCCACAATCACTGTCGAAATCGATGACATCGCAATGTTGACGAGGTTATTCCCAACAAGGACGGTCAGTAGTAAGCGATGCGGATCTGATTTGAGATCCGCAACCGTTTGTGCGCCTGGTGTTCCCTTCTCAACTAATGCGTCGATTCGGTGCTTCGCGAGCGAGAACATCGCAATTTCGGATGAGGAAAAGAAGGCAGAGAGTCCGAGGAGCACAAGGAGGACAGCACTTCCAATGAGTGTAATCGTTTTTGTGGAAACCTCTATTCCGAGGTTAGCCTGTAGAACAAAGAGTCCGATATCGAATAGATGAATGCTGAGTGACGCTACCATTACCTACAGTATTCAGTAATTCAGAAATTGTTATAGCCTTTGTGATAGTAGTGTTGAGATAGAGCTCGACTAATTGAATCGTTTAATTTTGACTGATTTCTGCATTTATCTACTGTATGACTAAGTAGCATGATGACGCCGCGTTCAGATCAATCTCCAATTGATTGTTGGCGTGTTTCTCATCCTTTGATGAATGTGTCGAACGGAACATTGGAACGCTTGCAGTAGGTTGGCTTGCCGTCCGCAAATCAGACTAGGGTAAAACCGGCAGCAAGAAATTTCATACGTGGTTGTTCGACCGCATCTACTAGTACCTCGACTAGAAAGGCGAAGAACGCAGCGCTGAGGTGCTGAAAGAAAACGAGTGGGAAATCTGAAAAAAGGACGTCACACCGTGTCCAGATCCAGATCGACGGCGTACCAGTCGAGTACCAGAAGTACAACGGCTCCAAAGACGGCTGCACCGGCGAAAGCGATTACAACTTCTGTTGAAAAACCGACGCCGTTCTGAACCCGCTCTACTGGCGCACGGAGTGCACCCACGACGAGTGCAACAAGGAAGGCCATCGTAGCACGCTTATTTCGGTCTAACGAACGGCGGACGACCCGTGAGATAGTAAAGAGACCGACAAAGCCACCAAGGATGAACGTTATGACAACCGTCCCGTGGTCGGCCACGTGATTAATCGGACCACCCGTGATGACTCTGCTAAGTGCGTCAATGAATTGACTAAGAGTCGTAGACATTCGCGTGTACTGGCCGAGGATGACCAGCAGAAGCGATCCAGAGATCCCTGGAAGAATCATTGCGCTGACAGCGATGGCTCCAGCGGAGAACACAACGAAGAGGTTGCCACCTTCCAGAATCTCTACTGGACCGGAGAGGAAGAAGGCGATAATAAAGCCGACGATAGCGGCGGCCGCCTGAAACACTGTCGTAATTTTTAGCTCTCGGAGGAGGATGATGGCCGATGCGGCGATGAGGCCGAAGAAAAACCCAAGAGTAGTGTCGGATGGTTCTGGTTGGCGATATGGACAATCCGGGTGACGATGATCACGGCGGTGACGAGACCAGTTGCCAGTGAAAGGCCAAACCAGCCGTCGATGTCCTCCCAAACGGCCAGTGCTTCCCTGATTGATACGCTGCCATCGTGTGGAAGCAATGCAACGAGTAGATGCCATAGGCGCTCTGGTGTGATGCTGTAATCATATCGATGAGGCGGCCGTAAATCCCTGCTATGAGGGCGATGGTTCCGCCAGAGACCCCTGGCACGGCGTCAGCGCTTCCCATACAGATACCAATAGTGCAGGTCTGAACCCACTCGCGCAACTCTGGGAGTGAGCCACAGAGCGTGGGCAACTCCTTAGTTGACTGGTCGGCCGTCATATGATATTTTCTCTCCAATAGGAATTCATTTTGATCACATTTCTAATAGTACAGATACTCATAAATAGTACAAGTATCAATTCATGAGAGATGACTGTTGCTGACAATCGATGTTTCAAATGATGACTACGGACTCGGCGTATCAGCTTCACAGGAGATGGGTGGATCGATAGCCATTTATTCGTTTCCAAGATTCCGCGGTGATTATTTTACGTCTGAACTCCAAATTCGGCATGGCTCTGTTTGGGCATCTCATCCACTGTATTCTGCTGGCGTGTGTAGAAATTAGTATCCTCTTCACTATCCTCTTTGACTGGAGAAATTCCGTAAACAGGGCATGATTGAGTTTTTGTGATAGGTGACCATTAGAGGACGGTAAAAGCATCTCCAATAAAGAAAACGGTAACTAGGAGTCGGCCGAGACTCCCGAGAAAGGTGGTGAGCGTGAATTTAAAATAATCTTCTTCGAGTATGGCAAAGGCATAAATCGAGATTGTTAATTAACTATTGACGTTGAACGTGTGGTTGAGATCGATCTTGATTGTATTCTCCTCGGCTAACATTCCCAACTGTATTTCCTTCGAAATGTATTGATGAAATAGAAATATCATTACTTGGCTGATCAATAATTATTCCAAAAAGGTTGTTGGTTAGTCGTCCACCGATAACTTTACTATTAGTGCTATTCCAGATTGTGACCCCCTCTGCGTTCCGCCATGCATCAACATCTCGAATCATGATATCTGATGCATTAGCAATGTGAACACCTCGATTCCACCGAGTAGCTTTGACCGAGCGAACAGTAACATCAGATACACCATGTGGATTTGACACGAGAACAGCAGTGGAATCAGTCGCGCCCCTACCAGTGAGCGTGTGTTCACCACCTCGAAGCGTTACATGGCTCTCTTTGATCCGAATACAACTACTTGCGAGCCCCCCACCTTGGATATCTTGGGTCAATATGTAGGTTCCTTCTTCAGAAATCACAGTACAATGGGATATCGGAACCGGTTCTTCTGTTGATGGTGTTAGACCGAGTAACGCCGGTTGCACCACGAGACCAGATACAGTAAGGATGATACCAAACCCTAACAATAGAACGACCCATTTAGCCTTGGAGGAGAGGAAGCGTGTGAGAACCATTCAATACTTCGATTTAAACTAGTAGTATAAAATTCGCACGGTTACCAATCGATAAGCACAACAGTGACAGATTATGTGGGGGTTATGAGGTTATTTTGTGGTCCTTCTTAGCCACAAGCTACTTTATAGAAAAACAACAGTTTTTTGGAAAACCACTATTTATTTATATACTCCTTTATCTATGACCATTCGTGAGCAAAGAATGGGATCCCGAAAACATTTTTGATGTGCTTGGGAATGCACAAGCCCGTCAGATACTCGTTTTAGCTGATTTAAAGCCAATGTCGGCCCAAGAACTAGCTCACCATTGCGAAACATCATTGCCTACTGTTTACCGCCGAATAAATGAGTTAGTAAATTATGACCTTTTACAAAAACAAACTAAGACAGAAGATGGTGCCCATTACCAAGTGTTTAAGACAGATCTCAAGAAGGTTTGTTTTGAAATCGACGAAGGTGGCTTCACAATAGATGTACAACTTAAGAGACAAATGGTCGATAAATTTGAAGAATTTTGGCAGAATTTTCAAATGTCTGACGAAAAAAGGAGTGATTTGGAATGATTGAGCTACTGTCTCTTATCTTTGCACAAGGAGGTCGTCTGCCTGCCGAATTTTTTGGATTTATATTTGCAAATATTCTCACCCTTCTTTTTGGGAGTATCCTTACCCTCCTTAGTTATCGTGCATACCATCTTAGGAAAACTCAACCATTTAAATTTGCAACCATAGGTTTTGCTGTAATTACGTTTGGATCAATACTCGAAGCAATCTATGAGGTGGGAGTAAGACGTAGTTTTGATCTTTCAAGCCAAGAATTAATTGCTCTCCATTCTGTAGAAAGTTTGCTGTTAGCTCTTGGACTCGGTTTACTCTTCTACTCTATCTCCCGACAGTAAATAATCAATTCTATATAGTGAAAATATAAATTGGAATAGAAGTGGTTTTAAACAATTAATAATATAGAAAGGATAATTTAGTTCAGGTCGCTACTCCAATCAGTATCGGCGAAGCGTTCTTCGCGCACAGCAAATGGACTAAAGACCATCGTTCGATTAGTGATTGTCGCCAGGCATAGTGCATACGAGAATAGAATCGATATAGGTGTAAGCGTTAATGTCGTGAGTGCCGTGATGAAAAGGAGCGATGATATTTGACCTATCGGGACACAGAGTTTGCAACGTTGTGTTTGGTGAGTATTACACCCAACTAGTCGATGTACTCTTTCTTCTAAACAAGTTCTATTGTGATTAGACGATCACTCGCTACTTTCGGTAAAAAAGTTGCAATAGAAAATTAGCTTGGCACGAAAGATGTGTCTCGCTCCAGGGATTCTTTATTGACGAGAATACGTCTCGGATTATTGACAATAATTGGGGAAATCTGGTATGATACTCCTGACGGCTCAGTGCTATTCCTAAAGAGATAATGGCTGACAATATCTTTGAAGTCTATTAGGGGAAGGTTTTCAGATTTTGAAACTGGATACCATTACAATCCTAAGTATGTAATCGAATATCTGTTAAGGTCTCTCTGTGTGCTATCTGGCCAGGCAATCATGTAAATATTGTTATGATATAGTTGGTGGAACTGTATTTTCAAATTTTGAAAAACGAATCATCACGTTCATAGGTCAATATCATAAACAATTTTACATTCGGGTCAATTTGCTGCTGGTGTTAGAATTAGTATATAAATCTATTAATGGTCTAATTAATGTTTAGTTTAACTAAATAATACTATAGCACATTATATTTACTGTGGTCACATGATCGCCATACCCGCGTCGCGCCCGACCTGCGACCTACACGCACTTGTCCTGCAGGAGCGAACGGACGCTTTCGGCGACGGATCGCTCGGGACGCCAGCCAAGCTCACGGCGAGTGCGAGCCGTGTTGACGTCGAAGGTTTCGACGAGCGTCTCGTCGGGTCGCGGGTTCTCGACGAGCGACATCTCGACGTCCCAGCCAGTCTCTTCGGCGGCGATCGACTGGACGAGTTCCGCGATCTCTAAGACGCTCATGTCCTCGTCACCGGCGATCTCGTACACCTCGGCACCCGTCTTCTCGCGGTCGAGGTCGTCGAGCAACCGTTCTGCGCTCTTTACGTACGCCTGGGCCACGTCGTCGACGTGGATGTAGTTCCGCGACTGCGTCCCCGGCTCGTACACGGTCAACTCTTGACCTTTGGCCACTCGATTGACAAAGAAGTTGATGACGGTTCCCTTGGAGACAGTTCGCCCGTCAACCTCGTGTTCGCCATAGAGATTCGACTTCAGGTAGCAGTGGGCTGGGAAGGCACCGTCGGCCATGTCGGCGACAGTGTGTTCGCCGATGAGCTTCGTTCGACCATACCAGTTCAGTGGGTCGCGCGGGTGATCGACCGTGATTGGAAACTCCGTGGGATCGCCGAGGACGGCCATACTGAACGGGAAGACGAGCGCGGCGCCGGTCTTCCGACAGAACCAGGCGACGTTGTTCGTCCCGCCGACGTTCACCTCGTAGGCAAGGTTCTGACGCTCCTCGCAGTCCTGGACGCCGGTGATCGCCGCGAGATGGAGGACGACGTCCGCGCCGTCGAGAAACGACTCTAGCCGGCCGCGATCGCGCAGATCCACGTGTTCGATCTCGACGCCCCCAGCCCGCCGGACGTCGCCAAGCCAGAAGTTATCCATCGCGGTCACCGTCCAGTCGGGGTGGGCTGCCGCGAGGTGGTACAGGACGCGGCTCCCGATGTATCCCGCAGCGCCGGTAACTGCAATCGTCGGCGTCTTTTCGCCAGCAGTTCTCTCACCCGTCGGCGCATCGTCGTCAATCATTCGCCACCACCGCCGCTGAACTGCCCCGAACCCAGTCCGTCGGCTCCGAATCCTGCCGTCGTCGGCGACGACTCGGCGGTGCGTTCCTGGAATCGCCGCGCGAGATCGACGATCCCACTTCGGACTGACTGCTTTGGTTCGAAACCGGTCTCGCCGAGGCGGTCGAAGTTCACGTGATATGAGGGTCCTGGCTGTTTCTCCCCGAGGTAGGTGACGTCGACCGACTGATCGAGCTCCTCCCGAACGATCTCGGCGATTTCGGCGATGCGGTAGTTCTCCTCGTTACTTCCGACGTTGTATACCGTCTTGGGCCACCGCTCGGGGTGTCGAGCGGCACAGCTGTACGCCCGCGCAGCGTCGCGCACGTGGATGAAGGGCCGCCAGTTACTCCCGTCGCCGTAGACAGTGAGCGGCCGGTTTGTGAGCGCCCGGAAAACGAAGTGGTTGACGACGAGGTTAAACCGGACACCTGGAGCGTACCCGTAGTTGGTGCTCATTCGGAGCACGGTACCGTCGAACCCGTAGGTCTCGGTCGCCTCCGCGAGGAGCCGTTCGGCCCGAAGCTTCGATTCCGCGTACGGGTTCAGCGGTTCGGCGTCCGTCTCCTCGTCCAGATGTCTGCTCATTGTCCGACCGTAGTTGTTGCAGGAGGATGCGAAGACGACCGTCTCGACGTCGAGTTTCCCGGAGGCGGTGAGAACGTTCTCCGTGCCGCCGTAATTGACCGCGAACGTCTCCTCGCGGCGGTTGTGCGTATTGTCAGCGCCAGTTATCGCCGCCAGGTGGATCACTGCGTCAACGCCGCGCATCGCGCTCTCGACCGACCCATACTTGCGGACATCGCCGCGCTGGAACGAGAGCGCGGCGTCCCCACCGAGACCGGTTCTGACGAGGTTACGTGGCGACCCCCCTTCGAGGGAGTCGAACACCGTCACTTGTTCGACCACCTCCGCAGAGAGCAGTTGTGGGACGAGAACGCTACCAATGTATCCGCAGCCACCGGTCACTAAAACGTGCATGGTCAGTCGTCGGCGAGAACGCCCGGCAGGAAGCGATCTTCGTGAGTTTCGATTGTGTCCTCGTGGCGGGTGAGCGTCTCGAAGATGTCGCGGACACCCTCCTCGAACGACTGCGCCTGCTCACCGATGAGGGATGTGTACCGGTCGTTTTCTATCTCCATCTCGTGGGTTTCGTCCTCCTCGCGGGGGTTCTCGAAGTGTTCGACCTCAACGTCGTAGCCATACTCGCGGCCGACCTCGGCGATCGTGTCGGCGATTTCGACGATGGAGATGGCCCGCGTTACCTGGTTGTATACCGTGAGACCCTCCTCGTCATTCGCGTCGGTCGCCAGCTGCACAAGTCCCTCGACGGCATCTTCGAGGCTAACGAAGGGTTTACGCTGTTCCCCTTTTCCATAGACCGTGACGGGGTAGCCCGCGACTGCCTGTGCGCAGAAGCGGTGGGTGACGGTTCCGAAGTAGTAGTCAAAGTCAAACCGCGTCTTCAGGCGGTCGCTGGCCCGCGTCTCCTCAGTCTCGGTGCCGTAGACGATCGCCGTCCGGACGTCGCTGATCGGGATGTCAAACTGCTGGTGGGCGAGTCGCATGTTCGCTGCGTCGTGGCTTTTCGTCAAGTGGTACCACGACCCGGCCATCGCCGGGAACGGCACATCGTCTTCCTGTCCCCGGTGGCGCATCTTCGCGCCGCCCTCCGGAATCGGGAAGTCCGGCGCGCCGTAGACGCCGGTGGTTGTCGTCTCTACAAAGTGCGTGTCGGTGAGATCCGCCTCCTCGAGGCCCCACAACAGATTGCGGGTCGCCTGGAGGTTGTTGTCTTGGGTGTAGTTTGCGCGGTCACCGTCGATCTGGGAGTACGGAGCGGAGGGTTGCGCCGCGGTATGAATCACCGTCGAAGGCTCGTGCACCTGGAGGAGCCGGTCGACGAACGCCTTGTCCGTGAGGTCGCCTTCGACGAACGAGAGGTTTCCAAGGTCGTGGACGTCCCGGGCGGCTGCCAGCCGCTCGTCAGCGTCGGCGATCGGCACGGCGGACGTCGAACCGATCTCCTCGACCCACCCTCGGCGGGCGAAGTTGTCGACAAGCACGACGCGAGTCTCGCCGCGGGCAGCGATGCGGAGACTGGTCGGCCAACCGAGATAGCCATCGGCACCGGTGACAAGAACTGTCATAATGCGTTGGGTACACCCCCCTATTACTAATAACCGTTCATTAACGAGGGTGGTAATGAGAGTTCGTTTACTCCATGTACCCGAGCCGTTTGAGCCGGTCGGAGACCTCACCAGCCGCATGCCGACCGTCGGCTGCGTCGACGGCGATCGGTTCTCGGTGCTCCCACGACGGCTCGTCAGAGAGTATCGGGAGAACCTCGCCGCGCATGTCTGTCGGGACGTCACAACCAGCGCTTACCAACAGCGTGGGCGCGAGGTCGAGGATGCTGATCCGGTCGATCTCCCCCTGTGCGTCGAACGAGGGGCCACTGGCGAGGAAGATGCCACTCCGCGTGTTCTCCGCTGCCCAGCGATCCGGTTCAGTCCGAATTCGACCGCCGCCAATGCCGTCGTTGACGTGGACGCCGGGGCGCTGATCCACGACGACCTCAGGGCCCTCGGTGATGTAGGGACCGGTGTAGACGTCCTCACCGCGGTAGACCCCCGCGAACAGACGCCCCTCGTCGTCCGCGGCCACTCGGAGGTCGGCTATCAGTGCCTGGCGCACCGACTCGACGTTGAAAACGGGATTGAGGTAGATCGGCCCCTGCGAGCTTGCGACGGCTTTCGTCCGGTCGAGGTTGATTGCCTCCAGCTTCCGCCCGCGCTTGAGCCCCGCCTGCTGGGGCACCAGTTGCTGGAGTCGCTCTGGAACCGTCTTCGCAAGCAGGTCGACGGCACCGGCGCGCTTTGCAAGTCGCAGCGCGTTTTCCCGGGTGAGGCCGAACGGGCGGAGGTAGTCTTCGAGGGTCTGCTCCCGCGTCTGGTAGCCGTTTTCGGCCAGCCATTCGTTGATGTAGAACTCCGTCGTCGTCGACGCACTCCCATGGTCGGACATCAATACGAGATCCGTGTCCTCCAGATCCGTGAGCCGGCCGAGCCACTCGTCAATCCTCCGCCAGCCGCGTCGCGTCGGTTCATCGTCCCAGAAGAAGTGGTGGAGGACGTTGATGTAGAACAGCGTCAGGTGCAGAAAGTCGAGGTCGCGCTCCTCGAACAGTGAGAGGGCGGCCTCGAAGCGGGCATCGAACAGGTCGAGGATTGCCTCGACCTCCGCGCCGCGCTCGTCGTTCGACGAGAGCAGCGGATCTGGGTGGACGCGGTAGTTGAATCGTTCTTCGAGCTCGTCGGCGAGCGCCGCCGGCGCTGTGTAGCCGGAGTTGATCGAGCGGTACTCGCCCTCGACCGCATCCGGGCCGCCACTCACGACGAATCCGTCGATCTCGCGTGGAGGGTACATCGTCGGCATGTTGACGACACCGGCGGTTCGACCCTTGTCATTGAGATAGTCCCAAATCTCGGCAGTGTGGAAGTCGCCGCCGTTTGTGACCTTGATCCGGCCCTCGGCCAAATCGACGTGCTCGAACCAGAAAACGCCGAAGCCGCCCGGATCTTTCCCCGACGAGTAACACTTCCAATTCGGAAATGTTACCGGCGGCAGACAACTCTGACTCTCCGCCCACGTCCCGTCCTCACGAAGCGCCGCTAGATTGGGCAGTTCTCCCGCCTCGATCCAGGGATCAAGCAGTCGCCAGCTGGCACCATCGAGACCAAGGACGAACGTTCGCGTCATACTCTCTGTTGCTCGGCCAGGCCAAATAGATCCTTCTACCTTGGTCGATCCATCACCTCGGCCGATCTTTTATCCTCATAGAGCCCTTATCTTGGTTGATTCTTTCACTTCCGACGGATCCGAACAGCCTCCGCCCGCGACGGCTCACTCCTGATCCGAGAGAACCGACGAGACATCCAGGCGCATCGCCGGAACCCACCCAGCGAACGCCGGGAGGTAAACACCGAGGAACCGGTCGATGAGGATCGTCGGCGCAGCGACAGCCGCGGGGACGCCGAGTGCGGCCAACACGAGCGTCGCCGACGCCTCCGCTACGCCGACGCCGCCCGGCGTCAGTGGGAGCAGCGTGACGGTGTAAGCCGTGATGAGCGCGACAGGGAGCAACACCGGCGACGAGAATCCTACGCCCGCCGCGTCGAGCAGCAACCACGTCCTGACGCCCGGGACGACCATCATCGCGAACGTCCACCCGCTGGCGTAGAGCGCGATCGTAGAGTAGTCGGTGGCCAGTCGCTCGAAGGTGTCGGCGGCGTCCGCGCCAAAGTTCGGGAGCGCCCCGAAGAACCGGTCGGCAAACGAACCGACGAGCGGGATGCGCTCGACGCCGACCCGGTTACGAGCCGTGACGGCTACCCGGCCGGCCCCCTCTAGCCGGATCCCCATCAGCAGAATTGACGGACCAACGACGAGGTAGAGTGCTGCGGACACGCTGACGGCGATGAGCAGACCCTTTGAGAAGGAGGAAGCGAAAAGCGCCAGTCCGAACAGCGCCACCGCGCCATTGAGGACCGCGTACAGCGCCGTGTGGAAGCCGGCGACCGGCACGAGTTCGCTCCAGTCGTACCTGGTGTACTGGCGCAGGACGACCGGCGCAAGCGATCGTCCGGAGACGCGAGAGGGGATCACCTGATTGACGAAGCTAACCGTCAGCGTCGCCCGCGCCGCCGTCGAGAACGGCGTCCGACGGAGCGCGTTGAGCAGGACGTGCCACATGGCGAATCGGGAGAGCACCTCCAGAACCGTCAGCACGAGGATGACCGTGACGGCGATGCGGTTCATCCCACCGATTGTCTCGACGACGCGCCCCCACGCAGCCTGCTGGATAATCCACGCCAGCGCGGCGACGCCCAGTCCGTAGCGGATGAGCTTCAACAGTTGACGGTAACGGTTGGAACTCATGATTGTGAGAGCTTTCGCCCGCGTACCGACGGAGACGGGGCGGGAACCACCACTTGAAGAGACGGGAGCGAGACTTCCATGTCGTCGTAGGTCACGTACGCAGGCGTCGGTACTTGTTTACTTCGTTGTTTCCTATCTACTTTGTTGTCTCCTGTATCGGTGACGATCGGTATCGGTATTGGCGTCGGTCGAACCGCAACGCCTATTCGTCCGTCAGAAGACCTACGAGATGAGTGATGAAGGACATCGTGCTCGTCACGGCGGACTCCGTCCGCCACGACCACTTCGACTCAATGGAGTTCCTCTCGTCGTTCGACTCCCGAGTGGGCATCACCCCTGCCCACTACACCCGCCCGAGCCTCGCGGGGCTGCTCTCGTCGAGTCTCGTCTCGGCCCTCCAGTCGAGAGTAGAGGAACGGTCTCTCGCCGAGGTGTTGGCGGCAGAAGGCTACACTTGTATTGGGTTGACGCCGACGCCGCAGGCGGACGCAGCATTTGGTTTTGACGCCGGCTTCGATGAGTACGAGACGTTCACCGAGGGCGGCGGGGAGAACCCCTTCAAGAACCGGCGGAGTCGCGTCCGGGAGTATTTCGGTGGGTTCGTCCCCGTCCGCCGGCTCTACCGTCGGCTCGTCCCGATGGAGGCGGTACTCTCCTCGATCCCGTCCGACGAGGAACTCATCGACGTGGCGATCGAGCGCTTCAACGATACGAGCGGGCCACGGTTCCTCTGGATCCACTTAATGGAGAGCCACCGACCGTACGGCGTCGGCGACGAGGCCATCCCGAAGGCGCTTGACCGGAAGGCCGGTGCCGCCGGGGATGGCAGACTCTTCTCGACGCCGGCCCCTTCCGACGAGGAAATCGAGATGATCGATCGAACCTACCGGGACGCGCTCTCCCGGGTAGACAGACAGATCGAGCGCCTGCTCTCGGATCTCGACGGCGACCCAGCGTTCGTCTTCACCGCGGATCACGGCGACGAATTCGGCGAGGAGGGCTATTTCTACCACCAGGGGTTCCGCCGTCGCGTCGTCGATCCAATCGTCGAGGTGCCGCTCGTGTTCTCCGGATTCGATGCCGTCGAGAACGCCGAGGGCGACCGTGACCGGGTGAGCCTGCTTGACGTGGCGCCCACGCTGGCTGAGAGCGTTGGGGTCGAACCGCCGGTAGGGTGGCATGGAACTTCCATCTCAGAGGGCGGTTCAGAGACGATGATCACGGTCGCCCCGTGGCACGAGAAGGCAACGGTCGGCATCAGGAGTGACCTCGGAACGTTGATCGCTCGGGACGCGGACGTCACGCTCGACAGCGGCGGGCGGCGGGCGGAGGCCGAACGGGCCGAGACGTCTGAAGAGATAGAACGGCGGCTCCGCGAACTCGGCTACGTCGACGCCGGGTGAGTCGATCCTGCTCCCGAGACAAATAATCAATTTACTATGACAATCGATTTTAATACCCTTCGACGACCGATCTGGCGGTGACGAACTCGAATTCCTCGTCAAGTATCGCCGCTAACGCACGCCACATCCACTCCCCGGAGCGCCAGTAGATCCGGCGTGGGACGCCCGCTATTGTCGGCAGTTCGCAGAACTCCCACGGGTGAACGTAGAGGACGGGCGCGATCCCCCAGCGAGCCAGGAGGCGCATACCAAGGATCACGTACCCAACGCCGAAAAAGCGGAGCCACGTCCCTGTCAGGGGGAGTCCTATCCCCGGCATGACCGCGACCGGGAGTTCGGCGACGCTCGACGGCGCGTCCGCGACGAGCTGGTCGGCACCGCAAGGGCGACGCGTCGACCACTCGCCGCCGTACCAGCCGGGGATCTTCCGGCATGGGACGACGCTCGAGTCGTACTCGTACCCCGCGTCGGCAAGCAGGTCGAAGTGATCCGGCGGGACGTCAAACGACGGGGCGCGGAACCCCGTCACCGGCGTTCCTGTCGTCCGTTCGAGCGTCTCACGCGAGCTTCGAAGCTCCGCGCTGCGTTCTTCGGGAGAGATCTTCGAGAGGTGAACGTGGCTGCGGGTATGTGAGGCAATCTCGTGGCCGGCGTCGGCCGCCCGGGCTACGAGCTTCGGACGACGCTCCGCGACGTCAGAGACGACGAAGAACGTCGCCTCTGCGTCGGCGTTATCGAGCGTGTCAAGGAGGCCGTCCATGGCCCACGGTCCGATGTCGGGGTCGGCTGTCGTCCCGCGGGCGTTCCGGTAGGCCGGCGTGTGCGAGAAGTACTCAAAGTCGACGGAGATGACGGCACGGGGAGGGCTCATGGCTATACGGAGCGAAGGGCTCGGCTGACGAAAGGATTCCTGCTCACTTACGTCTTCGCCTTCGGTCGCCCGAGAATGCATAAATCGGACAAGCAGTCAGGCATTAGGACAGAGCATCATCTCGATTTCCCGAATTCGACCCGTCTTCTCAACGGATCTGTACCGGTGTCGCCACGCTAGCCGAGGCACTCGCGTTGCACGAAGGCAACGGCGAGCCGATCGAGGAGGAAGATGCCTTCCTGCGCGAACTCGGTATTGACCCTGACGAAGCGGACGAACAGATGCCGCCGGGGCTTGATGAACAGTGCGTCTCACACCGCGATGATCGTCCTCCTCAGATTGTCTCCACGGCAGTAGCTGGTGATTGCAACAAGAAGGCGAAGACGCAACGCAACTGTGACCGATCGCTCGTTGTCACCGGCACCCGCAACCCCTGGCAGTATCGCCGGAAAGCCGTAACACATAACTACTGTTCTCGCGCATCAACCGTTAACTGAAGCCGTGGTGCTCTCTTCAACGATCCTGCAGTCGACCGGTCTCGACAGTCCGACGCTCACTGCTGTGTTAGTGATCGTTGCGCTCGCCACCTTCCTGTGGGGGTTCGAGCGCTACCGGACGAGCTTCTCGCGGGCCGAGTTCGGCGTCGCGATCCTACTTTCGCTGGGTGTGCTCACCCTCGCCCTGTTTCCGGACATGTTCGCCCGCATCGGGTCGCTCCTGAACATCCAGCGCCGACCGCTGACGATCGCACTGGTTGTGAACGTGGCGCTACTCGCCCTAGTGCTCTACCTATTCGCGCGAACCCGGTCGAACCAGTTGCAGGTGGCCGATCTCGCGCGCGGTCTCACCATCGATCAAGCGACGATCGACGTCGACGACGATGAGCGGCGGATCTTCGTCGTGATCCCCGCGTACAACGAGGCCGGGAGCATCCGGGGCGTGGTCAGTTCGCTCCCGGAGTCGATCCGCAGCTGCGCGGTTGAACCGCTCGTCGTCTCCGACGGGTCGACCGACGACACATACGATCGGATCGACTCAACCGACGCGACCGTCGTCGAACACCCAATTAACCAGGGACAGGGCGGCGCGCTCAAGACAGGGTTCGAGATCGCCCGACAGAATGGCGCGGACGTGGTCGTGACGATGGACGCCGATGGGCAACACCCGGTCAACCAGCTCGAAGATCTCGTCGCGCCGATTCTCGAGAACCGAGCGGACTACGTCGTCGGATCCCGGTACATAGGCACCGACCGCTCGGGCAACGGTATCGCCCGCCAGTCGGGGATCAAAGTGTTCACAGCGCTGATCAACGCGATCGCGAAGATGGAGATCACCGACTGCACGAACGGGTTTCGGGCCATCCGCGGTCCGATGCTCGACGAGCTGCGCCTCACCGAAATGCGGTTCAGCGCGCCCGAGCTGCTCATCGAAGCCCGCAAGAACGGCCTCCGCATAGAAGAGATCCCTGTCACCATCGCCCGTCGTGAGACCGGTGAGACGAAGAAGCCGAAGCTGGGGTATGCGGTCGGCCTCGTTCGAACGATCCTCGTCACCTGGATCCGATAACGAGTTTGACCGGATCCTCTTGACGGCCGTTCGGCGAGCAACTCGCCACGCTTTTATTGCCCTCTCCCAAGGCATCTGCATGCAGCGAGCTATCGCTGGCATCCTGAATCGGATAAAACAACAGATCCGTGACGATCTCGATGCCGACCCGTACCTTGCATATATCCTCCTCTTCGCGTTCGTCCTCGCCGGATTCTGGATTTGGCACCACGTCCCGAACTTCGCGACCCGCGACGAGCGCTGGCGCGTTGTCGATCCGCTGGAGGTGCTGGTATTCTTCCTTGAGGATCCCGGCGTCGAATCCCTCCGAGAGGGGCTCGAGCACTGGCGGCCCTACGGAGCGACGTTATATCTCTACGGGATCGCGCTTATCCCCGTGATCGCGTTCGCGTTTCTCACCGGTCAGCTCGACGCGTTCATGGGTATTCTCAGAGGGACGGAGGTCGATCTCTGGGCACACTGGAACCGGACGCCTGCGTGGGTGTGGATCGCGATTGTTCTTTCGTCGCGATTAGTCAATGTGCTGCTAGCGGTCGGCTGCGTCTACGTGATGTACCGAATCGGAACGACGATGCGCGACCGCGCGACGGGGCGACTAGCGTCGATTCTGCTGTCGCTGACGTGGGGATTCCTTGTCTCGGCGCACGAGGCCGGTGAGGACATCCCGGCGCTTTTCTTCCTACTTCTGGTCGTCTACTTTGCCCTCCGTTACTCCGAGACCGGCGAGGAGTCGTTGTTCTACGCGGGCTGCGTCTGCGGCGGGATCGCGATCGCGTTCAAGCTCACCGCGGGAGTCAGCGTCGCTCTACTCGGGCTCGCTTACCTCCTGTACGCGCGGAACCCCAAGACGACGCCGCGGGAGGCACTTGTGCGGCCGCGGCTTCTCGTGCTCGGCGCGATCCTTGGCGCGACAACGATCATCGTCGGTTTTCCGAGCACGTTCGCCGGTGGGTTCGAGGTGATTACGGATCGGGTAAACAGAGGAACGACGAACAAGGGACAGCCGTTCGGCTGGCTGGTCGCCCCGAGTTGGTGGTGGATCCTGCGTGGATACCTCCACGGCCTTGGGCTGCCGCTCTTCCTCGGGGCGCTTGGCGGCGTTGCGGCGAGCCTTTCGCTTCTCCGTGAACGGTCGACGGCTTCAAACGGGGTACTGCTGGCGCTCGCGGGGACAGCGACGTACCTCACCGTCTTTAGTCGTTGGGCGTACATCCGTGCTCACCACCTCCTCCCGACGTTCGCGCTTCTCATCCTCGTCCTCGCGGTGGTTCTGACGCGTTTCTACGACAGTAATCGGTCGCTCGCGCGGCCGCTCATTGTGGTTCTCTTGGTGACGAGCGGCGCGTACGCCGGCGTGGGCGACCTCGGGTACGCAACCCAGCCCCGAGACCAGGCGACGTCGTGGCTGTCGTCGAACGCCGCGGAGAACTCGACCATCGAGACATACACGATGGATCCGCAGGACGCTGCAGTTCCTCACGGAATGGACGTCTACCAGCCGAGCAATCGAGAGATGACGATTGAAGGAGAGACGCGAACCCCCAGCGTTAGGAAGTGGACGCGCGCCATGCCCCAACGGTGTCCGACGTATATCCAGCTTAACTATTTGGTCGGAGTACTATACCTCGCGCCCGACAGCCACAGCGAACGGGCGAAGCTATTATCCAATCCGCAGATGGAGAGCTACTACCGATACCTGTTGGCCGAAGACAAGTATCCCTACGAGGTCGCTGCCACGTTCGGTCCTCGCCCGCGGTTCTTCGATACGGACGAGCCCAGTCCCCTGTGGTGGGATCTGCTCCGAACCGGACTCTTCCCACGAACCATCCAGTACGGAGACGCGCAGGACTTCGGTGTGGATCAGTATACGATGATCCTGGAGCGGACCGGACCATGTAACATGTCCACACGGTCGCCGTTCGCGTCCGGAGATCGCGAGCGTAACTAATCGACGATGCTTACTTTTACCGTACTTCTGGCCGGTTTAAGGCTGGTAGCGAGAGAGTTCAGCCGGTGTCCGCGAACCGAAAGGGAGACCACTGCGAGCGCGATGATACGTGCCTGCCAACGGCAGTACAACGGCACGATGCCAGGGTATCATATATTTCATCCTCATTTAATTTATGACGAGTTCTATTAAATAATTGGTCATAGAATTAGACTTCTCAGTAGTTGGTTCTGATGGTCAATTTTGCACCAGAATCCCTAGGTGACGCGTAATACTCCTGTGAAATGCACTATCATTAGTATAGACGATCGCCAGATTTAAGATCAGTAGAACATTTTAAATATTATACAGTGACAAACGACACAACAAGTTTCTTTTTCAGTACTCATAGATCAGCAGATGAATACCCTGAGAATCCATGCTATGGATGTCAGATAGTCAATCCTTATATCGCTGATTCTGAGTCACCAACTAGTAACCTATGCACCGATGGCGGGAGATAAACCATTCACTGACCGAACATCTAGCGATCGTGATCTATCTTATGTCAATCAATTTCGGTCGCTGCTCGCCACGACTCGTAGTACTGATAAAGTCTGGTTGCTTATCGCAGTGATTGTTGCGGTTAGTATCATCAGTATATATCACCAAACTCATTCGTATCCTGCATATGGGGCCGGTCTCTATCTCTCTATGGCCGAAGACCTTCTTGCTAACGGCTATCGTCCGCCAAAGATGATTGCTGGCTACACCGCAGATGGTGTCCCATTCATCTATCCTCCACTCGGATTTTATAGCATCGCAGCACTGCTTGATATCGGATTAGAGCCATTACTTCTCACTCGTGTCCTCCCAAGTATAATTTCGGTCGCTGTTGTGATTCCATTTTATTTTATAGCGCGTAATGTACTCGGGACACCACTCCGAGCTGGCATCACTGCCATTCTTTTTGCAGTTACGCCAACGATATTGCAATGGCATATCTCTGCTGGCGGCATCGTTCGTGCGCCGGCATTTCTCTTTACAATAAGTGGACTCTATAGTGGATTGCGGGTTTTCCAGTATCATCACCGCCGGTGGATTGCGTCAACGGCGATCTTATTTGGACTTACACTTCTAACCCACCCAACATACAGTATATTCTTCGGCGCAAGCTGCGTGTTGCTCTATTTACGCTACGATCGCTCCATACGTGGACTCGCAATGGGCGTTATGGTTGCTATTGGTGGTTTCCTATTGGCCTCACCATGGATACTGTACATTGTCTCAACCACTGGCATAGAGGGCTTTACAGCGGCAGCAAGCACCCATGGTGGGATCGTCCAAACAACGTCACTGTTAGGTCTCTTATCCATATTAGGACAGCCGATAGCTGCTGGTCGAACCATGTCACTATGGTACCTTCTCGTCCTCCTTGGTTCAGGCTATCTAATTGCACAGAGGCGGTTTTTCCTTCCGGTTTGGTTTCTCCTCTCAATTTTGCTTTTACAAGAGAAGCGGTTTGCATTTGTCCCTGGTATTATTGCAATTGGCGCGTTGACGACTGCATCTCGATATCTCCAGTCCAATCAGGAACGCCAGAATGGTACGCAATGGCTATCACAAGCGATGGCTGTTGGCTTGATTGTGATGTTGTTCGCGATGGGTGGGTTATATGTGGCAGGTTCACCTCTTCATGGTGGTACTTCGCAGCCATCGTTCATTGACAATGAAGACATGGCAGCAATGGATTGGGTGAAGAAAGAGACGGCGACAGATGCCGAGTTCATCGTGATGGGAGACGCCGCTGAATGGTTCCCATACTTCGCTGATCGAACAATTCTGGTTAGTCCGTGGGGTGTTGAGTGGGACTCATCGAAAAAATATAAACACCAGCTTCGGGAATATCGTCAGGTTTCTCGATGCCATATCGAGATGTGTCTCTCCAGACAGTTCCATCAAAATAATATCCGTCCCGACTATGTTTATGTTCCGAAGGGCACGTATACAGTCCGAGGCTTTCAGACACAGCAACGGCCACAAATGAGACGTTCGCTCATCCGTTCGGAGGAATACCAGCTGGCCTATGAAAATCAAGATGTGATAATATTCAAGAAAAATTAGAGACCAATATGGAACTTCCAAGAATAATTTAAATATCCATATTGTAGCCACTGGCGTCAGTTTATATTCGACTTAAGCGTTAAAAGAGCGATTGAAGGCTTAGCTATTCATGATCTGTGAGATATTCCTTAATTTGGTTCGTTCAACAGCCGAGTGGCAAGAGCTTACTCGTGGCTGCCTGCACCAACAAGTCCCGATAGAATTCGGTATCAACGTCAGTTGGAGTTTGACTGCTAACGCCACACGATCGTGTATCATCATCAACGACAAAACACGAGACATCCTAACTTGACGAATGTGTCAACCCGAAATTTGCTGCCCGCTCAAGCGCCGCCACACTCCACGTGGCTTGGATATTTCCCTCCTGCTTCTTCGTGACACGATTCGTAATCACCAAGTCACTTGGATCAACCGCTCTGGGCTCCAGTCAATTGATCCACGACCGAAGTTCCTCACAAACATCAAAGCGACGCCAGAATGAATTGTACATGAACAAAAAATATTCATAGGTTTTGAATATACTCCACAAGGTATTCGTTGGGAATCTCTAACTTGGGCAACACGGACTGCCCATACGTTTACAAAACCCACAGTCATTATCTAAAAGTACTATCAATGTCTGTTACACGGCGGCAATTCATTCGGACAGGAAGTACAGTAGGACTTAGCGTCTCTATGGGCTCTAATGCGATAGGTACTACATTGACTTCCGAGGATAGAACGCCTGTTGATATCAGAGGTGCTCTGTATCTTCCAAGTCGTGATTTCAACTTCTATCAAATGTGGGCCAATTACTTACCAGAGATAATCGAACGAGATCTTGGATATGCATCTCGGCTTGGTTTGAATGCGATTCGAACATGGGTGAGTTACGAATTCTGGCTTGAAAACCCAACAAAGCATCGAAAAGCGATCGAGCATTTTCTCACGGCCGCATCGAAGAGAGGTATCAATGTATTGCTCAGTTTATTCGAGAATGTCGGTACAAAACCAACCCATGAAAACTTAACAAACACGGATCCGCAAACTGCGACACCGGTTCGTTCACCCTCGTTAAAGGTTATTCAAAACCCGAAGCGATGGACGAAACCACACGAGTTTGTGCAATGGTTTATGAATTTGCATCGAAACGATGAACGCCTATTAGCGATCGAAGTAATGAACGAACCTGGCTGGCGCAATGACGTAAAGAAGTTTGCAAAGGACATGTTTCAAACGCTTCTCCACAACCGCGGAACGATCCCACTGACAGTTGGTGCTACAAGTTTGATCAACAGTGTTGATTATCTTGATTGGGGAAGTGACATTTTACAATTCCACTATAATTATCCATCAAACAAGCAAATATTCCGTGATC
Organism: Haladaptatus pallidirubidus; assembly: GCF_020700235.1. Classification (GTDB taxonomy): domain Archaea; phylum Halobacteriota; class Halobacteria; order Halobacteriales; family Haladaptataceae; genus Haladaptatus; species Haladaptatus pallidirubidus. The sequence goes on from NZ_CP085307.1 coordinate 33,593, forward strand.
TACTACAGGATTACCGAGAGCTATCTTCAAACATAGAACAACCGATTTGGTTAACCGAGTGGCAAAAAATTGCGTCATTTGGATGGGGGAACACAAATAAAAAAGTGGACGACTGGTACCCAAATTATGCTTCTCTTGCACCACTATTGCGAAAATATAGCGTTGATAATTTCTTTTGGTCGCTTATGCTACAACCTGCGTACACCCAACCAATGCGTCGAAAAGGAGTTTTAAACGGGATCTTTCACGAAGATGGTGCTGTCTGGAGTTTAGAGGATGCAAAAGCGATTAAGGCAATGGGCGGGAGTAATGCGTTCTCCGGCCGTGAACGGAAAGAATGGCCAACATGGGCTCGTTCAATCAAACATCCACAAAGTAAAATATAAAATGAGAAGCTAGGTTATCGTCAAGACAAGTGACCGCAAAACGGTTCAAGAACCACTGTTCGGATACTTGCTCTGAAGCCCTCTAGAGAGTCTAGCATAGTGAGTACACACACACACATATATATGTATATATATCAAATTTATCCTAATTATGTTGAATTAGTTATTAAATTGTATCTACTTGATTGCCCGAAAATTCGTTTCCCCATAACTGAATGTGAATACTACTCCCGCTAACTCGTTTTCCAACAAGATTGTCTTTTAAGATAGAATTTCTAGTTATCACGAGTTGGGAATTCTCGAGAGAGATTCCGTACACATTTGATGACGCAGTTACGTTCTGTATTTCTCCAAGTTCGTCATGACGAAACACGATTCCCTCATGCCAATTGGTTATAACAGCATTTGTGATTTGTATATTTTTGCTATTTTCTGGCGTATTCACATCTATCGCGACAGTATGGCTATTTCCACGGCCATCAATGGTATGGCCATTCCCATCGAAAACGACGTTCCCTGATTGAATTTCGATACAGCTTTGAGAAATCGGTGTTCCTCCGCCGTTTGTAATATTCTTTGTCAGTTCGTATCTCCCAGGTTCGTCAATTGTAGTACAAGAATTAATATTTTGTTTCTTTAAACTGTTTGATGGCATCATTATAGCTGGGATACTAACACAAGCAGACAAGAGCACTACAACTATTAATAAGAGGAACGTCCGTTTCAAATTCATCTATATGAAAATACCAACGTGATCATCACAGTTGAAGATTGTTGGCACTTGTTTGCGTTCTGAACATCTATTGTTGATAAATACCATGGCTCTTCGTGGTAGTTACGATAAGCGGCAAGACGTTGTTTATTAGATTTTAAGTGAGAGAGGTAGAGAGGTATTCTTACTAATGGATTCAGGGAGAACCCGTCGGGAATTCCTTGCTGCGAGCACAGGCGGAATTACACTCGGATTAGGGAGGTACCACAACACTCAGGATACGTCACCCAAACAGCGAAAAAAGGAACCTAAGCAAGCAAACAATCAAGGTAGTACAAAGAAACCGGTTGATGTTCGTGGGGCGATCTACATTCCCACACGGGCATTCAATCGGTACCAGATGTGGCGGGATTACGACCCGGCCGAGATCGAACGCGATTTCGGATATGCAGCACGTCTCAATTTGAACGCAATTCGCACGTGGCTGAGCTATGAATATTGGCTTCAGAATCCAGATGCACATGCAAAACATCTCGAACACCTACTTGACACCGCCGATAAGTACGGTATGCAAGTCCTCCTTGGGCTCTTCGATAGTGTTGGGCGCGCACCGACGTTCGAGAATTTACTCAACGATGATATTCTTGCTGCTGTTCAAACTCACTCACCGTCCGGTAGAACAATGGTCGAGAAACCGCTCTGGAAGACGCCACGAGTGTTCATTCGGTGGTTTATGCAACAGTATCGGGATGATGATCGACTGCTTGCAATCGAACTCACGAATGAGCCAGGGTGGGATCAAAGAAATGTTCAATTTATGCGGGAGATGGCGGAGATATTAGCGTGGTATCGTGGAGAACGGCCGCTCACCGTTGGTTCGACAAGCCTCGCAAATAACGCTGAATATTTGGACTGGGGTATGGATATTTTACAGTTTCATTATAACTTTGCACGAACGCCGAAGCTGTATCGTCACGTCCTTCAGCAGGCAAACTACGTTCAAACCAAACTCGATATGCCCGTGTGGCTATCTGAATGGCAGCGCCTTCGACCAGGAGAAAAGTTCGCTGCTGATGTGAATGAAAATGCAGCGGTCCCCGACTATTCCTCTTTAGCTCCAATAATTCACAAGGCTGGAATCGGGAATTTCTTTTGGTCACTGATGCTCAAACCAGCCTACACACTTGCGGTGCGAGAAAATGGTGTCATCAACGGTCTCTTTCACGAGGATGGTGCGGTATGGAGTCTAGATGATGCACGAGCGATAAAAGCAATGTCAGGCGATCCCTCGTTCGAGGGTCGTGAGCGAAAGGAATACCCCGATTGGACGAGTGATATCAAAAGTTCGAACACACCAGATCCGGGCACAGAACAACCAACTAGGGACTGATATCCTTAAAATAAGATGCTTTGTTAAAGCCCGCTAAGAAATTGAAACCAAAACAAATTTAGAATAATTAAAATTATATTATTAATTAACTTATAGACAGGAATGGGAGAAAATATTATAGTGAGAACCTAAAAATGGTATGATTGCTGACGGATGCGCATTCTATCGATAAGTTGAGTCTCATCGAAGGAGACAAAATCCAAATTTCAAACCCTCGTCTGAGGGCTTGTACTGTGTGTGAACTGATATCTGAGTCGTCGAAAATCTGGATTAGTTCCGCTCGAATCCATTGGATTTTCGTGGCACATCGTGGTGAGCGAAGCGAACCCCGTGCCACGAAAAGGAAGCGTTCGGCGGGTTCGAAATAGACTAGACACGTGCAACGTATTGAGCATGTCCGAGCATGGTTCGAATCCGCCAGAAGCTCACTCTGTTGCGACCTTGAAAAACTCCTGATAGCCGATAGATGCGAGCAGGGCGAGGAACGGGAGCGGATAGAGCCAGTACGCGCGATACGCACGCACGAACAGCGGCAGTGTCATCGAGAGTGCGAGGAGCGCAGTCGTCAGTATGGGTGCATTCGTCGAAAGGGCAGGACGTTCAGCATCTCGTGCGGATAATGTCAACTGGACGACGATCACTGCGGGGACGATAAGACCGAGATGTTTGAGGGCTTCGCGGTAGAGTGCATCCATCCACTGACTCGTGTCGCCGATGAGCGACGGGACGACCGGATTCGTCGTGTACTTCTCCGCCGCCCCGAACGACCAGTAAATCGCGCCGTGGAACGAGGCCTGCCCCCACACTGCGTAAACGAACGCGAACGTGACGGCGACGACACCGATTCCGGCGAGACTGAACGACGCCAACCATTTGACGCCCGTCTCGCGGTCGAGTTCACGAAGTCGGTCGTAAGCGAGTGCTGGAATGGCGAACACTGCGTGTTGGGAAAAGAGTCCCGCTACCGCGATGCTCGTGCCGCACGCTATCGGGTTGTTAACCGAGAGTGAGAGCAGAATCCCCGCGATTGCGAACGAGCGAACGTTCACCATGGTTCCACCGGCTGCGGGGACGCTCGTCAGGAACAACAGTCCCGCCACTAAGCCGACGCGGGAGGCATCGTGTTGTGCGCAGATTCGCCAGAGGAGGATTGCGATAACCGCATTCGCAAGTCCCACGAGAACGAAAAACACGAGCAGATACTGGCCGGTCGCGGCGACAGCGATGTTGAGCAGTTCGAACAATGGCGGCTTGTTGTCTACCGCTGGCCGGACGTAGATCGGTTTCCCGGCAATCACCGCCTCCGCGAGCGGACGCCAGCAACACCGCACGTCGACGTGTGGTTGTTGTGCGCCCGACTGGATCCGTGCGTATTGATTCATCGTTTCGAGAACGCCGAGGAGGAGGAATGCCGGAATGATGAACGTGGAGGATTCAAGCGTTTTGCGTTTTAAGGAAAGTATGTGCATAAGAGTGAGAACAGGATGTATCAGTTCGAGATATCCGTATTGGACGTGTCGATGACTGTACTGCCGTCAATATCTTTTGTACAATTGACTGGACAAATACTTTCTTGTATTGATTCAATAAATGATTGTGTAGAATATCGAAATACAGCAACCCTAATCACTTTGCACTGCAATGAGAATGATACTATTATTAATATTTATTAAATAAAATTAATGCCAAGAAATACAATTTGTCTGTAACACCACGGCATCGAGTCCAGTGACAGCTGCTGCTACAAACCAGGGATTGTTCTGAATATTGTATTTCCGATAGGTGCTCTGTATTTTGGATTCTTCCTGTTTGATCTTCTTAATTGAGGCACCACTATTATTCAGAAGAAATATTTCGGAATTTCCGTCCAGAATCAGAAGTTATGTTAATACTATTCTCCGCTCACTAGTCTTCTTGGAATGATGTCAATTGGTGGCTGGTCGAGCTATGACGCGATTGAACCGTATCTGGCCGCACCCACGGAAGCGAATATCATCGAGTCGATGAGCGCCGTTAAGCTGTAAACGGCAAATCAAGGGCCGAGGATCACTACTCCTGAATTCTGTAAGCGGAAGTGGATTGCCCCCGGGACCACCGAATCGATCTGTGTGATGTTCGTAGTGTGAACTGCACACTCAAAACCGAATTTCGGTTCCAAATATCGCGAGAACAGTGTAAGCGAAGTAGAGGCCAAAGCCGAGAATAATAGTCTGCTCGATAAGACCCTGCAAGGTCGTGACTCCGCCTAGATGGATGACCAGCATATCAAAGAGAACGACGATAAATGCGATGCCGAACGTGAAAATCGCCCGTCGAAGGCTGAATAACAATCCTGAGCGGTTCTCAGTAGTCATATTTCGATAGATGGCTGATATCATTAAGTTCTTTTTCAATATTGAACAAACTCCGTCTCCTCCTGTGACCGATACGTGCTCTGTATTCACTAATGGGAATTCTGCTGGCCGAGCAAATCACCGCTGGTACTATATTTGCTCGGATGGCGTTGACGACCGGCTCTACAAAATGAGAAAAATGATAGCTAGCTAGCAGGACAACCAGGGCCCCCTACAGTAATTCGTTGGATAGGTGCACCTAGATCATCAGCAGAGAGAGTGATGCATTCCCCGCACAGGAGGTTGAAACTACCGAGACATCCTCCCGGTCCAGTCATTGTACTACGTACGGATAGTTCTAGACTGCAATCAAGATCCTCTCCTGCACAAATCGTTACTTGCTCTTGGTCCCCTTCAACAGTGATGTACTGAGCGGATTGCTCAACAACCCATTCTCCTTCGATAAATACTGCATTCGGGAAAACATCAGTGCACGGCGGGCAACTCGGGGTATCGTCTGAGCCACATTTCACAGTAAAACTATAGATATATTCCTGTGGAGAGGATACTGTGAAACAGATTTCATCATTTTCATCCGGTGACACAGGCCCTAACTCCGCAGTCATCTCTCCTGTCCCTGATCCAGATCTAGGGATAAATGATTCAACGCGCCCCTGGAGGCAGTATTCTGTCTCCAGGCAGATAGATTGAGGTCCAGTTTGGAATCCACAAGCATTGTCCGGTTCTTTCGTGATATTGGTGATGATATCGTCCCATTCCTCACTGCCAGTCACTCGTTCGAACGAACATTCTGAATCAGATTGTTTGATCAAATTGTATTGAGCTTGGCCAACATCAGGACATTCTAGACACTCACCATTTGGTGATTCAGGACAATACACTCGGAACCAACAGATCTCAGTACAGCCATCACCGATCGTTACACAGTACTGGTCTGTCTCCTCATCCTTCTCAGCCTCAACCGTTGTCTCTTCTGTCTCGAGTTCGTAATCTACTACGAATGGGAAATCCGCGCAGATCGTCACATGCGTTTCATCACCGTCAACAGAAAGACCATCCGGCTCACCGGAGACTGCCACCCATGTTCCGTCTTTGAACTTGTATTTGACGTCAATGTCGGGACATGGATATCGCTCCTCACATGGTGCGTCTTCTACTTCAACCTCATCGAACTGGGATATACGAACATCATCTCCTGCTTCATAGAATAGCGTCACGGACGTTGGAGTTCGGTTACCAGGCAGGCTAACCTGCACAACACCATTTTCGTCTACAGTTGCTTCTTCTTCTTGCTCACTACCGTCTTCAAACTCGACCGTCACGAGCACTGTCGCCCCAGTTGGAATTGGATCGTTGTTTCCGCTAATAACCCGGGTAAAAAGCGTTACTTGTTCGCATGTAACTCTGAGTCGCTCACCACTGGAATCACCATTTTGGGCGTGGGATGTCGTGACGACGCCCCCGAGTCCAGTGATGGCTGCACCACTCGCTGCAATTCCTTTGAGGTAGTTTCGCCGATTAATACGATTCTTATTATCGTTGCTTTCTCTCTTCATACAAAGAAATCATAGCAAAACTACTCTATTGTTATGTGGTACCTGACGATATCAATCGGTGTTTGTATGCCACGAAACGATTGATTGTAGATTATTTTGAGCTTTGGATCGCAAGCAAACCACTCAATCAATCATCAATCTTCCCATTAGAGAAGTCACGGCATCGGAGAAAACCCCTACCCCCCCCACCGCTCGACTACCACCTCAAGGCCGTGTTTATGGTTGTAGTCTACCATGGGTATGGTTTTCTCTCGTTACACCTGCACAGTTTTCCAACAAATATCTAGTGAATAGAAGCATCTCAGTTCGTTCTTTAACATGGTACTATTCGGCATTTTTGATCTTCTTTCGAAAACTTCCATTCAATAAATAGTATGCTGCGTATACTTATTACTAAAGGCAAGATAGAATATATATGCCCGATTCAGTCAAATACAAGGGTAGGCTTCCGAATGACACGAGTGAATGCGATAAAATGTATGTTCATAAATATCGGTTCAAATATGATATCAATGGTGAGGCATCACTCAAACAATGTCTAATTGATATTGTCCTATTCGTCGCGGAGTATTCACGAGACGAAGCAACAGCAGCAGTAAATGAGCATTTTCACTTCTATACCCCTGATCACTATTCTTTGTTTGAGCAACTTGGAAAGTCGAAACTGAAGTTTAGGATCGAGAATTTAAACATCACGGTGACTAACGATGGAGAAATCCTTGTTCAAACGGATAAGACACTATGAGAGGACACCAACAATGAGATAGTCGACTAAGCCGGACATACAACTCAGTACCAAGCTGCATAACTGCTATTATAATACCTAATGATTTCGAGAACAATAATCTGTAAAAACCTGTGGCAATGCACTCGGACAGCGGCACGGACTGACTTGAAAAGCTCCCATTATTTGTGTTGGTTACCCCGAGAGTAATCTCCAGAACCTGCCCGAAATGAGAACAGGAACCTTTGTCTCCGATACGTTCCGCGAAAATGCAGGTCGCCGTGACTAGGTGTTTGGATTATTACCGGGGCCACCGTTTTCAGGACAATAGACCCGGAACCAGCAAATCGTCGAGCAGCCATCACCGATCGCTGCGCAGTACTCACCTGTATCCTCGTCGAGTTCGGCCACGGCGGTCAAGTCCTCAGATTCAAGCGTGTAGTCCACCGTGAAGGGATACATCGCACGGATGGTTGCTTGCGTTTCGTCGCCTTCGACCGAGAGTCCCTGCGAATCACCCGAGGTAGCGACCCACGCACCGTCCTGGAAGTCGAAGGAAACATCGAGTCCCTCGGGACACACGAGTGGTCGGAGCGCGCTTTCGATTTCTTCGGCATGAGCAATTATCTCTTCGAGCAATCGAACGAGCTCTTCTCTCGGGTCTTGTTCCTGCTGGGCGGCGACTTCAGAGATACTGAAGAAGCGGTTGGACATGCTCGGAATCGACCCCGTCGGCAGCAGACCGACAGATTGACTGGCTGTTCCTATGAATCCCTCTATGAACTCGATCGTCTGATTGAGTAGATTGGATACCTGCTCTGCCTGTTGAGCGACATTTCTTATGATTTCGAGTCTCTCGCCTGTCAATGGCGAGTCGTCCCCGGTGAGAGCATCGAGAATTTCGAGCATCTGCTCGACTAACGGCTGCGCCTGAACGAGCAAGTCTCGGATCTCAGCATACTCTCCATCTTGAGTAGCCAGTTCAAGCGCTTCAAGGATAATCTGTAGAACTTCCTCATTGAGGTCGAACACCTCTGCAATAAGGTCTCCTCCCGACCCAATTGCAAGCCCCTGTGCACCGAGCAACGCGCAGTAGGGGAAGCCACTCGGGAGCGACTGGGCTTCGACGACGAGGTTGGCCGATTTCAGACCGGGAGATGTCGGTACGAAGTTTATATCGAACTCGAACGTACCGCCGGGCTGAACGACCTGGCCGACCGGGACGTTGCTGATCTCGAACGCGTCCGGCGTCTGGCCCGCTTTTTGTGCCCCAGTGATTTCGATCGCCTCGGGATAGCTGGCGGGATACGTCGGAGTAACTGATATCGTCGACTGACTGCCGACCGGCTGCTCAAGGAAGTTAGCCACATCGTCCGGAGACGCGTTCGCGAGAGTGACGCCAACTCCCACCAGGGTAGCCTCACTCACACGGGTGCCGTCAACACTTCCGAAGATAGTCGCCTGTTTCGCCCCAGCCGAAGTAGGGGTAAACAGAATCATGACATTTTGCGTCGCTCCCGGTGGAATCGTCGTTCCAGTGAGGATAGTGAACTCGTCCGCGTCGGGCCCCTCGATCGCGTTTGTTTGTGATTGTTCTTGGTTCTGATTTGTCACACTAATGGTGACTGCTTCCGAGCAGCTGTCGACGACAGTCTGACCAAAATTAAACTGTTGTTGAGCTTGGCCGGCCGCTTGGGAAGCCGTGGCACTCAACCCAGCGGCCATTATCCCCAGTCCTTGGAGGACGGACCGTCGTGGGAGCGTTTCTGTAAGCGATTCTGCTTTGGGAGAAGTGTCGTCTTCGTATTCACTGCGTTGCATCTTCGACATACATGGATAAGATATACGTTACCAATATTTGTTATACAGAGATTGAACATCTAAATCACTTCTTACTCTCATATATAACTAGACAAGAACACGGATTTAGTTGCTTCAAGATTAAACGGAACTGACTGGTTGTTTAGATTTACACTCTGTGCTCTGCAGGAAGTTGCGCTTCCACCGCCTAATCTCATAAGCGAAGTAGACCACCCCGGTATACCCAATCAAAATTATGTGGGTCGGACGTGGTGGGTGAGTGTTCATCCGAGAGGAGTGGGACACTCCGAACCACTCGTCAAGGGAAGTCGCCTGCGGAGTTTGGAATCGTCTACAGAACCGATGGTTCTGATGGGCTGCACAAGAGCGTCACTCTTGTGGATGCTGTGGGACCGTTCCTGAACGTTCTGAAACAGAAATAAGAAGTTCCGTCCGCAACAAGCGAGGGCCGGGGAGGCCCGAACGCGTTAGGGCGGAGTAGTTCACTCAGAATAATGGATTTGGTATAACCCTATGACAGCATGTTGAGCGTGATGTGATCCCTACCCTCTGTACTCATTCACGATATCTCCTTTTCTCGGCCCATGGCTGTTTCGACAACGCAACCACAATAACACGCTAGATGATTTGTTCGTTAGAGGCGGTAGACTGGATCACCCTACTCTTCGACTAATGGGTTGTCCTCGGACGGGTCACTACTCGCCAACCGTTACGTCGAACTTCTCGCGCCAGCGGTATCGCCGGCCGCTCCAGACGAACGTCCGGCTGACGAGCCCGTACAGAACGAGAGGCACGAACACGAATAGCGCCGGGTAAGCCAGCACGGCCGTCCACCGGCGGACGCCCAAGACCTCGTTGACGGCGAAATGTAGCACCGTCAGGACGGCCGCCACTGGGAGCGGGGCCAGGACCGCACCTGTGAGGACGAGCAGCGAGATAAGCCATGTCCCGGCGATGGCTCCGGGGAAATGCCACCGGAGAATCTGTGTCCACCGGACCGGGCGCTCGACCGCCTCGTGGATGGTCCCCCCGATGGGAACAATGCGCGTTCGGCCGACCGTCGTCACTTGGAGATACTCCATGAGGAGCCCATCGTCGCTGACAGTTCGCCGGAGTTCATCGAGAAACGCAGCCTCGTCGAGGTCACCGCACTCGAATATAACTGCACCGCCCCATATTTGGTTGCCGAGGTACAGGGGTAGCGAGCCAGCCGAAGCGTACAGTGGTTCGAGCAGTACCGACAGGAGATCTTGTCCGACGAAGTACGGCACCTCTGATACCGGCCCGTAGTCCTCATACTCGATGTTAAGTGTCGTCAGCCAGTCTGGGGGGTGGTGGAAGTCGTCGTCCGTCCAGACAAGGCGGTCGTGGCGCGCGGCCTCCATCCCGGCGGCGATGGCGTTGGCCTTCCCCGAACAGCCTTCCGGCTCTCCAGCGGCGATGAATCGGACACCCTCGAGGTGGTCTTCCTGCGCGGTGACGGGGTCGTCCTCGCTATCGTGGATGATCAACAGTTCGTCGCTGTCTTCGAGCTGGGCGGCCAGCTCCGCGCATGCGTCGGTCCACTTCGTCGTCGGTAGGAGGACACTCGTCGGCGGGCGGTCATACATGGTGCTTAAACCTCTTCGCTCGGGGGCGATGAGCGCGTTGCCGGTGATCCATGGACGTTTATGGTCAATGACTATAAGATGGCGCCCAATCGGTAGTACATGCGCTATGTCACCGTCGTGGCCTACCCCGATGGGGAAGGAATCAACCGGCTCGATCGGCGGGTCAACGAGCTCGGTCTGGAGTATCGGGCCCTCCATCGCATGGAACTCCTCGCCGACGACACCGTCGCGATATTCGCCGAGGGCCGCGGCGACGTCGAGGGGCTCCGTCAAATCTTGTCGGAGTCGCCGGAGGTCTTAGAGTTCTCGATCTCCGGCGACGATGCTGGGTTCTTCTCCTACACACGCTACGCGGCAGACGACCTGACCCGGATACTCATGGAAGACCGGCGCGAGTCGTCGTATCTGATCGATATGCCAATCGAGTACACCGACGACGGTGGTCTCCGGGTGACCTACATCGGGACGGAGGCGGCCTTCGCCGACGTGCTCTCCGAGCAACCAGAGGGCATCAGGTTAGAGGTCGAGCGGACCGGCCCGTACACGCCCGGCCCCCGTCACGTCGTCTCCCGGTTGACTGAGCGCCAGCGCGAGGTGCTTCGGACAGCGGTCGATCTTGGCTACTACCAAGAACCTCGCGAGGCCACCCACAACGAGATCGCGGCGGTGACAGGGCTCTCCGAGACAACGGTCGGCGAGCATCTCCGGAAAATCGAGGCGACTGTGTTCTCCTCGCTCCATGTTGGTGCCACCAATCGGTGAAGCGACCGGCCATCTCAGAGGTATCCGGTGCTGGTCAGCTACTCACTCTTTGCGACTGAGCAGCTGTCGGCATAATCGTGATTTTGGGGAGCGGCTCCGAGCTGAATGGGAGTCCCACTGCCCCCGAACCGCTGATGTCATGGACGCACTTCTACCGACGTGAGGATCTGAATGCACCGGTCACTGAAGCACGGAGCGAGACTGTTATTCTACCTCTATCACATCGGTTGGAGTGATCAGCATTATATGATTTAATTACTACTTATAGCCATGAACAGTGATCCAGCCTTAACTGCTCGTAGATCGTTTCTGAACGGCACATGATACCAGAGAACCCAAAAGGCGGAGATAGAAGTATCTCACGACGGCAATTTATCAAAAGTACTGCCACCGGTGTTGTAGTCAGTTCAGGCGGGATCGCAGCCGCAGCACAGAACCAGCAGCCTCTCGATCCAAACGAACCGATCGAGCTTGCCGGGCAAGCGTCTGGGTGGCAGGGCCAGGCACCACAGTCCATCGAAGGACGACAAAACCCGACCCTACAGTTGCAGGAGGGCGAGATCTATACTGTCAGGTGGACAAATATCGACGGTCAGCCGTACACCTTTACCGTGCAAAACAACCAAGAAAACAGTATCAAAGCCATCCAGCAGCTTCAGGGCACAACAACCGACAATAAAGCGATTCCTCAAAGTAAGACGGTCAAGATCACTAATTCGTTGTCAGAGCAAGACGAATCACAGACACTCCGTTTTGAAGCAACCCCAGAGATCGCTTTCTACCGCTGTACTGTTCATCCATCTTCCATGGTCGGAGAAGTGCGTGTACAGAGCTGAAGATAATAATCTTGTATTATCCCTCACTAAATAACTAAAGACTCGGACGAATGAGAGCGACTGAAGCGCTACTAACAGAATCTCCTGAGGAAACAGTACAGGTCGAACAACTACGAGAAACAGCGGAATCGCTTGCGGAGCGCCACGCTGACCTGAAACCTAGAGCTGTAACTTCCTCCTCAAGCTCTCAAAGGGCAGGCTGAGTACTTTTCTCATTGTTGAATTCTCCTGAGCACGATCCCCCCATTCCAACTCAGCCTCATCGACTGAGCCGGGGTGGCGTCAGTGCTCATGCACGACCTCGACTGAGTTCTACTTATACCCCGAGAACTGTTGAAGGGTTCGCGTTGTTTGTGAATGGTAGTAATTCAGCAAACGCGGTTCTAATTGTGTGGATGGATAACATGATGTGAACTGGTATTCTAATCCGTGGACGACTAAACACTACCACTTCCCACTTCATTCTTTGAGGGCGTCAAAGACCGATTAACTAAGCGGAAGTAGATGAACCTCGGGACTCCCGAATCGATCGGTGTTCAATTTGTAGTGGGTATTTACCGGAGTTTATACAACTATTGGCTGTCATCTATGACTTAGATGAAGCCAGCTCGGTTCGTAACCCTTAGTTTCGTATATAGTGGAATAGTATTACTGGCACAGTACGCTTTCCTCTTTGAGTCTCCTATCGCTGTCATCACACAACTTGGCGCTGGCCTCTCCATCTTGGGCACTGGACTCCTTCGATTGTACAAGCCCGAAGAATATGAACAAAAGCCAACGAACTACGGGCTACTAGCCTACGGAATGGCAATCCTGGCCCTCGTATTAACTGCGCTGTTTTTCGTCCAAATATTCATGTTCTAGACGGAAGCACTCTTTGTTCGATCTATGTTCTCTATATCTAGTATGAAGTCGATTTTCTGCTCCCTAACCTCATAAGCAGCAGTGGATTCTCTCAAAATTTTCCTCTCAACGGTTGCTTGTGATGTAATACGAATTCATCGTTAATCGTCACTATGGATAGCGGATGAAGAGAGGGTATCAGCTCCCTTCATTATTGCGTAGAGTAATCCGGTGGGGAGAGCGGGATTTTGAATGATCGCGACAAGAGTACTTCGCACCCAAAAATGGAGTTCGACGCCGAATGCTGCAATGAATTCATTCAGAAAATGAGTGAGTAGAAATCCAATCAAGATACTGCCCAGGTCGGCGAGTAGGGTATGTTAGCGATGTGATTTATTACTTCCGCAAAATCTTCTCCATTGCTTTTCCCCTTTGCTAACTCATCGATTAATTTATCCACGTAGCGAATTTCCTGCATAGTTGGCTCTTCGATGTCTTGCACTCGGACACCGCAAATCACACCCTCAATCAAAGCCCGCGAAGGGTTCAGTTGAGGAGCTTCCGCAATGAAAGTCTCAAAGTCTGTCTGTTTTTCCAGTTGGGATTCTAACTCTTCCTGGTCATATCCTGTCAACCAACGAATTATTTCATCAACTTCTGTTTTCGTGCGTCCCTTTTTCTCAGCCTTAGTGATATAAAGGGGATAAACACTTGCGAAACTCCTTGTATAGATCGAATGTTTTGTCGTAATTATTTTATCTTGCTGTTATAATTCTCTTCTGCCTCGAGTAAGTGTTGATACTACCAATCACGTTCTTCTGCTGCGGTAGCGGAGGCATCAAGGGGAGAGTCTACATCACCCACAGCAGTGGCTGCGTATCTGGCGGCATACACAGCGTGGCTGGGAACGTGGGTTGTTGGCTTGGACCGCCACGTTCATCTCACTGCTGGACGATCTGGATGAGGTTCCCGCACGTATCGTCGAAGACAGCCATCGTGACGTCCCCGGCGGTCATTGGCTCCTGGGTGAACTCGACGCCTTGCTCGCTCAGGCGTTCGTATTCGGCCTCCACGTCCTCGCACCCGAACTGCGTCCAGGGAATGCCGTTAGTGGCGAGCGCGTCGCGGTACGCCTCGAGCTCCTCGGCCACTGCTGGGTTCTGCGTGGGTTCTAGGAGTAGCTCGACGCCTTCGGGTGATTTTGGGCCGACCACGGTCAGCCATCTTGCCCCGCCCGCCGGGACGTCGGTCTTCTTCTCGAAGCCAAGGACGTTCGTGTAGAACTCTAGGGCCTTCTGCTGGTCATCAACGTGTACGTTTGTTACAGTAATTTCCATTTGGTTAACTCCTCTCAGTTTCTGTTTCAGTGTCGTTCTCAGCCAGTCGGTTTAGCCAGGCTGCTGCCGCCTTGATATGGCCTTCGCCTGCGAACTCCAGGACCTTGTACTTGCCCCGCCGGGTCGAGGCGATCAACCCGGCCTCCTCGAGGATGTCAAGGTGTTTGCTCACCCCTTGCCGGGACATGTCGACGTCGTGCTCCATAGTCAGGCGCACACAGAGTTCGTAGAGCGTCTGTTCGCTGTTGTCCGTCAATTCCTCTAGGATCAACCGCCGAGTACTGTCGGCCAACGCCCGGAACACGTCGTCGTTGGAGGTCATGAGACAACATGTAACTAGATGGTTGCATGTATAGATAAGTCTACCGGTGAACCGTGAGGCCGAACAAATAGTACACTCTGGCCACTGTCTCAGCCCATCGGGCTTACATCGAGTACGTGTAGAAGACGCGATCCCCTCTGCGGTGGTTGCGGGCTGCCAGCGGGTCACTTCTTTCGGCCTGGTTCACCAACTTCCATACCTTTCGATGGTCCAGGGAAAGCAAATTGGTATGTCTGCACTGCCAAGCTCACGAAACCAAGTGTATCGATAACTAAGCGGTTGTCGGTATCAACGTATCCGTTATAGAATAGCCGTGCAAGATGCGCGCCCTGTATTCAACACAACTCTTGAAACCTATCACCATCCACTGTTCATTCTAAACAATAGGCAAGAATAGGATTCCGCTATACCGCATATTCGCTTGCAAACTAAGCTGGAGTCTGTCCACACCTGCTTAGTGCAACAGGCGGTAGTGATACGAACGGATCTCAACTAAGTTATTCCGAGTTCACTGTCGTCTAAAATCATAACCAGCAATAAAATCACCCCCCTACCGAACTCTCGGGGGAGTCGATGGTGTCTTTCTGGGCTGCCCAATGCCTCTACTTCCGGATTCCCCGCCACCAATCCGATGCTCATTGGCTAGTACAATCTACTAACTTCAGTAAGGGTACGAGCTCAACTGCGCCAGCATCAATACGGTGATTCACCCGAGGGAACCGGGATTTTAACCGGCAGTTGTCCCGAACGCGTCGACACCGACCCAACTCACGACGAATCCGCCGATGAGAATCGGAATCCAGTACACAGAACCACGGAATATCACGACTGCAGCAAACGACGTCTCTAATCCAACTGCGATACTCGGTAAGCTTGCAAGAATCGCCACAAGGACAGTCTCAATGCCACCAGTACCACCCGGAAGCGGTGTAATGCTGGCGAGGGTACCCATCGGGACAACGAACAGCATCACCGAGAACGGAATCGATGTCCCGATTGCCCAGAACGCCGCCCACAGTGCAATCATTTGAAAAACCCATCCGAGAGTTGAGGCAGTGAGCGTAAGAACGATTCCTCGGCGATTGGTCGCTATACGTTCAATTGCGCCAAAGAACCCCTCAATCCTAGATTTGATACCGGAGTCGTCGAGAGGTGAGATACCAGGCAGAGCTTCCGTAAGTCGCTGGACGAGTGGTGTGAGCACGGATTCAAGTCTCTGTTCAACGGCGTCTCGATTCCGCCATCCGAGGTAAATCAACGCAGGGACAACAGCGGCGAGTCCGACCACAAGACCAATCGCAACCCGTAACCGTTGACTAAAGGTGATTTCAGTGGCGAAGTACGCCGCTCCGATAAGCGCAAGCGTGACTGACGGCAAGAAATTGATTGTATCGACACTCGCAATCGCTGCGAGGCCGCGCTCGTACTCCGTCTCGGCAACCTTCGAAATGAGGAGGGCTGCAACAGGTTCTCCGCCTGCCTGTCCGAATGGGGTCACATTGTTCGAAAACATGGCCCCGTTGAGAACGAGGAACGACCGAACCACCGAGAGGCGTACACCTAGAACTGCTAGTACTGTCCGAAGACCAAGTGCCCATGCGGCGAGCCATCCAACTGTGACTGCACCGACGAGGACGACGAGACCAGCATCAGCGCGCGACAACACTCGGAGGAGATCCTCGATACCCACAAGATAAAGTATCCCACTTAGTATGACGAGAGTACCGAGGAATCCAACAGCGGTGACTCGTCGCTGGTTCGTAGTCATAGCATGTCTGCACCCAGCAACTGTATCAATCCACTGGCCTTCTCGCGAAGAGCGGTACGTCAGAAGTGGGGATGATCAGCTATCGCCCTGTGTCGGCTGATTCGCCTGCTCAGTCTGCACTTTCACGAGTGGATTCAGCACTCGCCCATGTGACCGCGCCATTGAAAGTCCCGTGATTAATTTGCAATTTTTCGATTGACGTGAGAGGCGGATTTCGGCCGCTGTATGCGGCATTTCTTTAATTGGTTCTCTGCTCATGTCTCTCCGTCCTGATCGATATTAGTTAGTTAGTACGGGATACTAATTGACTCGAATTATATCTTAATCAAATCTAACTTGTATAATTATAATAACCTACGAAAAACTTATCTAGATTGATTTAATAACGTATTCTAGAAACAACACCTGCACCGAGCCACGAGTGATCCCCCTATGACACCACCTCCAACCGTTGACACAGATAATCGCGAATCGCACAGCAGACGGGCATTTCTGGCGACAGGCGCAAGTGTTGGAGCGACAGCTCTGTCGGGTTGTCTCCTCCCGACAAGTTCGGGAGGCGAGAGTGTACCGTCCACAGGCCCGACAAACAACAGCACAAACGCAACAAACGGTAATTTCGGATCGATCGATCCCAAGCCGTGGCGCGGCGAGTTCCGCAATGTGGTGAACATGGCGAAGGCAGGCGCAGATCCGACTGGAGACGAGGATGTCTCGCCCGTAATCCAGCGCGAGATTGGGAGTGATACACTCCTCTACTTCCCACCCGGACGCTACAAAATGAACAGCCAGGTTCGGCGCGTCGGGCTTCAGAACCTCGGCATTATCGGGCAGAACGCGACGCTCGTTCACGGAAAAGTGGATGCAATCCATGGATTCGATGTGACAGCGGGCGAGTTCCACGGTCCTGCCCAGCACTTCAAAATCGGAATCCCCGATAATCCACACCGAGGCAAGTTCCTTTTCGGTGGGTTCACGCTCGATTGGCGAGGAGAAAATCAGGGGATGCAGGTGTTGAATCACCATACGGCTGGAACGTCGGAGATTCGCTCGCTTCGCCAGGTCGGGATGCATTCGCTCGGGTGCCAGGGACCGCTGCGGGTCCACCCGGCAACAGAGGAAGCACGAGCCCGTGTGAGCAACGTCGACTTTCGCTTTGGTGGGCTCACATACCAGAAGACGATTAACACGCGTGACACCTACGACGGTGGGCCGTACGCTGGCCGTTCGTGGGCGACATCAGGAATCACGATGCACCCGAAGGCACATGGATACCTCCGCGTCGAGAATTCGCTGTTCGGTGGCTGGCCGGATAACGGTATTTACGTGATTGGCGGCCATCCAGAGACGGGCTATGCGATGGTTGAAGTCGTGAACAGTATCGCGGCGAACAGCCAGGCGTCGAACATCCGTGTTGGTGGCAATAACTCACGGATTCACAACTGTGTGGTAGTGACCGACCGCTCATTTGGCGAGGAGTTCTACTACGAGCAGCGCCCGATTCGCATCGACGATGGCACGTGTACGGTCTCGAATACGAAAATCGTCCAGACAAAGCCGACGGGATGGTCGCTGACGGTGATGCACGGTGTTGAGAAAGCAGTGATCCAAAATGTGGAGGTGACAATCAGGGGTACGCCAATGAAAGCGCTAGTTGTCAACGACGACGTTGGCCAGGCAATAGTCAAGGACTTCGTGATCAACACGCCAGGGTGGAATGCATCGAAACAGCGAGTCATTCGGAACGGAGGAGCGACGCTCACGAACGTGTTTCTCGACGGCGAAAAAATCGCGTGAGGTTTTCAGACGCGCTCGAATCGATCGCCATTCACCGGGAAGACGCTCCGTGCATAGAACTTCATCAGATACGCAGCACCAAACCATGAGAAAATAACCATCCACCCGCTCGTATCTTGTGAAACGTTGAGAATATACAGTGCAACCGCACCTACGCTCCCGAGGACGACGATCTGTATCAGACCGCCGACGAGCAGGACTTTGATGAGACCGATGAGTATCGCGGTATGACGCCGTACTGTTTCTCGCGCGGTTTCGTTTGGTGCTTCGATCGATAACGGTGGGATTTGCATGGCCTCATCCTCCATTCTCCTCATCAGCAAGTGGATCGTCCACTAACTCGTACAATGCGGTCTTCGCGTGAATGTTCTCAAGATAGCCGGCAGCGGCGAGGATTCCCAAGCGATTGTGGATGTATTGGCGTGAGCGACCGGTTTCGTCGACGATATACGATTGAGTAGCGCGTCCTTCTCGAAGGAGTTCGAGAATTTCTTTGTCGACATCTGTGAGCGAGACCATGCTACTGGGTTTGTATAGGAGCATGTAAAACAGCCCTATTCCGGACTACTAGTACTTTACGGATACACCAACAGTATTCGGCAACACAAGACAAACCACTGTGTCCGTAAAGTATTTATCTAGAGATCTAGATCTCATAGTGAACACGATGATTGAACAAAAGCCGAAATCGGATGAAACAACCATCTCAAGCCGGTTTCAACAATTCAAGGACTACTCACTACAGAGCTGTCACTCTCAGAACCGCTTGATCATGAAGATAGGTGGTGTCATTCCCGTTCAATCCATCCGAAAGAGCGTTAGTGCCATCACCCTGTTGTCAGTGTTTTCAATGCCGGTCGCAGCACAAGCGACTAACGAAGCAAGCGACGTGATGTGCTCATCCGGCCTTGGTCCTGTAATCACACTCGCATTTGGGATGATCACGCTTGGGATGATTCTGCTCTCGGCGTTCCGCGGTGCCATCGCGATAAACAAGATAGGGAGTGCCCGATCGGACAAGAAAAAAGAAGGCCGCGAGGCGCTCAAGGGTGCGATCATCACGTTCCTTGGCGCGTGGTTCTTCCCACTGTTCGCAGTCGTCATCGACAAAGCAGGCGTGAGCACGCTCTCGTGCGTGAATTTCGCGAACATCATGTGAGCCACATGGCTCACTGTTCTGACTATGATTCGGAATCGTAACACCAGCTGGCTGTCGGTGCTCTGTCTCGTCGCGATAGTTGCACTACTCACTACTCCCGTCACCGCACAACAAGTCGCAGCAAACAACTCAACGACATCTCAGCATCACTGGATCGGTGGCCCAAGTACTGGACAAAGATCGCCTCCAGACAACGTATCGACAACGAACGGTACCAATTCCACGAACGGCAGCAACGGAGGGAATGACAACGGCGGTGGCATTCTCGACGGAATCGGCCCATCGATCAACCCAGCAGATATGGCGAAGGGCCAGCTCAAAGCAATCGCTGGGATTTTCCTCGGACTCGGGAAGGGGATCGCGAATACAGTTCGCCATAGTGTCGCCTCGATTCCCGCCCCAGGCCAACCCGACAAACCGAGTACCTGGGTGAACCCACAAAACGGCGTGTGGCCCGGTGTATATCGAGCCGCCCAGTGGACCTCTGGTCTTGGTGCGGTCGTTCTGATGGCCGGGTTCGGCATGTCCTTCTACCGATCGGATCCCTACGAGAAACGTCACGCCTGGAAGCGCGTTGGTATCGCATTCATCATGCTGGCCACAACCTGGATCATCCCCCCACTTATCCTCCACTTGGCGAACGAGACAGTGATGTCCATCGCACCCGGCGGTGCCGAGTTCATCCAGACGAACTCAAAGCTCGCGAAGCTGGGCGTTGGGATTGGTTTCGGTGTCATTCTCGGTATTGTGCAAACCGGGACGGTAGCGGTTGGAATTCTTGTCCTCGGCCTTGAACGCGCGCTCATTTATTTGAGCGTGTTTCTGTGGCCACTCGCCTGGGCCTGCCGGAGTTACACCGGGTTCCTGAAGAGCATTGGTGACACGTTCGTCTACCTCTTTGGCGTCGTGATCGTTACGAAGCTCTTCCAGGCACTTGTCCTCAAACTCCTCGCGGAGCTTCCCTGGACATCCTCACCACTTGGTGTGCTGGAGACATCCGCACTCGTCGTCGGTGGTCTTGGATTCGCGTTGCTCATTCTTCCGAGACAGATGCTCGCGCACGCGAATGACGCCGCTTCGGTTGCCCTTGGGACGTCTGCATCGAACCAACGGAAGGCAGGTGAATACGTCGACAAGGCTGGTGAGCGCGTCGGCCACGAAGTTCATGAGAAAGTCCAGGACTACCGCAGCGACGATTCGAGTTGGGAGCAGTCGGAGAACTCGACATTTCGTACAGGTACCTCAGCGAAGGTGGACACTGTGAACTACCGCTCGGTGGATAACGCACTGAATGCCGACGGTGGTATCGACGCCCAAGAAGCTCGCGAAGAGCAGGAACGCGCTAATTACGAACTCAGCCAAGGCCGTGAGATATTGCAGCGATACGACTAACCCCCGTTTCGGTTCACGCCGCCGTCCCAGTGCAAGGCTGGGAGACGGACCTTACCCATGACAACCAATGAAGAGACGCCGAAAGATCCGACCCAACTCGTCCCGCCGTACGTCGATTCCGGACTGGATTTTCATGGGGTCAAAGTAAACAATATGCTTTACGGCGCGCCAGGCGCCGGCCTCATGGGCATTAGTGGCCTCGCCGCTCTGTTCGGTGCCCCACTCGTCCTCTCTGCTGTGGGCGTCGGTGTCGGCGCTCTGGGTGGACTTGGCGCCTTTGGGCTCGCGATCTCCTCCGACGAGTACACCTCGGGACTGGACCGGATCAAAAGCCCACTTGCACAGCTGAAGGCCAGCCGTCGCCTGCCGAAGACGAGCGACGAAGCCGCAACCGTCCACGGCGTGAAGCGGATCCACGTCGACGGCACCGCCGAAATGGACGACGGCCGCCTCGTTGCAATGGCTCGGATATCCGGCCGAAATACAGCGATGCAAAAAGAGAGCGAGGCGCGGGAGATGATCGGCCGGGTGCGGACCGAACTCGATCAGCACGTGAGCGATTTCAGTTTCCGCTTGTTCAGTTCGGCGCTGGAAATCGACCCACGCGACGTCATCGACAAATACCGCGCGAAGCTCTACTCCTCGGAGTACGCCGGCGAGGAATGGAAACTGGCCCGCGAGCTGCTTCGGAGCGTCATTCAGTGGACCGAGAACACCGACTTTCCGCGGTTCGACGCTCGGGAATGGCAGCACTATCTCGTCGTCGAGGTCCGCCCGGACGAAGTTGCGGTGTCGGATATGACCGACGACGGTGAGATCTGCTCGTTGCTGTTCGGTGGCGACGATGAACAGTGGGAGGCAAAGCGGCGGCGGATGCAGCGGGAAGTGAAAACGCGCCTGTCTCGCCTCTGTCGGGCGTTCGGGAGTACTGACGGGTGTGAGACGACCCAAGTGGGTCCGGCCGAGCATGCGCTTCTCTTGGGGCGCTACTGGAGCGGTACGGAACACTCCTTCGACACTGAGCGGGTGACGAAAGATATCGATGCCGCGGTGTGGCCGCATAGTGCCGAGGAAGGCGACAGCCCGCGCCCGGAAGCCGTGGATGCAACCGATACACCACGGACGGGTGTCGCGGACGTCGCGACGGTCGAAGCGACAACGGACGGCGGCACCGTCTCGCAACCAATCGCGGCGAGTACCCACGCTGACGAGGACGTCGACGAAGACACGTCGTTCCTCGCGCAGGTTCGGGAAGGGTTGCTCGCCCCGCTCACGGGTGGCGACGATGACGGCACCGGCTTGGCCCACGATCGGGTGCAGGAACTCCTGGCCCCACAGACGTTCGACGCTCGCGACGGCTACGTGCGCACGGGCCAACAGTACTGCCGAACCTACTGGATTGCGGATTGGCCGGTCGAACCGCGTGAGAAGTTCCTCGAGCAGATCTACACCATGCGAGGCGTGGATGTGGACGTCTGTCTAGACGTTCGCGAGCAAGACAAACGCATGACTGAGTTGGAATTAAAGGACACGATTGGGGAGATCGACGCGAACATCGACGAGCGCAAAGACGTGAGCGACGTCTCGGCGATTCTCGTTGAAGACGACCTCGACCCGTACGTGAAGATGTACAAGCTGCTCCATCACACGCAAGCCCAACCATGGGACTTGAGCGGCTACGTGACGGTTCGGGCGGGAACGCGCCAGGCGCTCGATAAAGCCGAGGAGCGGATCGAGGAAGGATTGGCGACCGAAGACGACCAAGCGTTGGACATCGCGAAACACCGGGCGCTCGAAGACGACTGCGATAAGGTTCGGGACACCCTCGAAAGCGCACCCGCTCACCTAACGGTACTCGCCCCGGAACAGCGTCAGGCCGAACTGTTCGAATCCTGCTCGCCGAACGGGCGGGACAAATTCGCCGACGTCTCAACGCGCGAGCGCTATTCGCTCACCCTTTCGGGAACGATCGCGGCCGCCTTCCCACCGGTGTCCGCCTATATCGACCAGGAGGACGGTGTCGAGCAGGGTCGGAACGTGCAGAATGGGAGTGAAATCATCAAGGACCAGTTCTCAGTGGCACCCGGCCACCGACTAACGATCGGAAACTCCGGGAGCGGAAAATCCTACCACGTCGGCAAGCAAGCCACCCGGTGGTATCTGGCTGGTGAGGACCGGACGCTCATTCTGTGCGATACAATGGGCGAGTTCGGGAGTCTCATCGAACTCATGAACGGCCAGCACATCACTGTGGATGGCTCACAGACGATCAATCCGCTCCACATCGAGGAGACGCCGGAAGCGGCGCTGGCAGCATCGGGGAATCTAGATCCGTACGATATGAAGTTCACCGAGGCGCGCAACTTCATTCTCGACATGATCGGCGACGAAGCCGGCGAGTTCGCCCCGCTCGTCTCCGATGCACTGAACGCGACATATGAACAGGCGGGCGTGCTGAAAGCGGACGTTACCACGCACAAAGCCGAGAACAGTCCAACGATGGCTGATTTCCGGGAGATCGTCAACGACATGGGCGAAAACCCGGGCGAGTACGTCGATTCAGAACTGGAGAAAGCACAGATCAAAGAGAACGCCGGGCCGCTCCTTCGCCGCCTCAGTGGCTTCAAAGAAGACGGTGAGCACGACGCGCTCGTCGGAGAATCCGAGGCACACATTCGCCCGGGTGAAGTGTCGTACCTTGACCTCCAGCAGATTCAGGGCCTCGGCGCCGCGGCGGACAAGGCGACCATGCTCCAGCTGATGCTCGGACAGGTCTACCAAGCGGTGAAACGAGCGCCGAGTAAGACGCTGTTCGTGATCGACGAAGCGCACTACCTCTTTCAGTCGAAGGAAATCCTGTCATGGCTCCAGCAGTCGGCGCGCCACTGGCGGCACTTCAACGCCGGGCTCTGGTTTCTCTCGCACCGTCCGAGCGACTTTGCGAGCGCTGACGACAAGGACATGCAAGAGTCCAAACGCGCTATTCTCGGCCAGGTTCCGACAACCGAGTTCTTCTACACGGACAAACTAGAGGAAGATGACGCGAAGACGCGCTTCGGGATGAACGACGAGCAACTGAACTTCATTACCAGCCAGGCCAAACGCGGGGAGGACGGCCTGGGCTACACTGACTATCTTGTCGATTACGCGGACGTCGAAGGGTGGATGCACGCCCAGGAACGCGCCTCGCCCTTCGAGGACGTGATCTATAGCTACAAAGCGAGTGAGGACGGCCCGTTTCGGCCGTACATCGAAGATGAGTGGGGTGAGATCTGATGGGGCTGTTCGGCAGCGACGAAGCAGCCGGCGAGTACACCGCGACACAACTCGACGGGTCGTACACCCAAACCGTAGACGAGACGCCGGGTGTGTTACTCGGCATTCGCCCCTACAAAGACAATCAAGGTATCGTCGACGGTGCCGCGATGCTCCAATCGCTTCATGACGTTCGGACGAAGGGGCTTCGGAGTAAGAACATCAGCCAGCATCACTCCTTCGAACTGTGGTTTGACGAAGAGAAGCTGAAGTTCTACATGCATGCCGCCGATGAGGACGCCGCCGACAAGTTCCGTCGGCGCGTCGCAAACAGCTACTCGAATACCCAGGTGTTTCGGGTGGAAGGTGGCGATGCATTCCCGCAGATCCGTCCTGACGACTATATCGCCGGCGCGGAACTCGACTTGAACCGGCACTACTACTACCCGATTCGGAACCATCAGGGCGAAGGTTTCGAGCGCGACCCATACGGCGAAATGACGAGCGAGATGCTCTCAACACTGGAAACGCGGGTCGTCGTGCAAGTTGTCTTTCGCCCGGCGAAGAACGACTGGACCGAAGGCGATGGCGGGCTCTTGTCCCGGGATGAGGGCGTCGACGACGTCGCCGAAGGGCTTCGGTCGGACCAGGTCGTTGGGTGGCTGAACCCCCGCACTCGTGACGCGAGTAAGAAAGACCGCGAAGCCGCGGATATCGTCGAAATGCAGCGCGGACAGTACGGTTTTCACACCAACATGCGGATTCTCGCCGCCTCGCCGGACAAGTACGAAGCCGAATCGCGAGCGCGGGGTGTGGCGGGCATGTTCACCCGCTACTACAACACCATGACCGAGCAGGGGTTTACCGACGCGCCTGTCCCGGCCAGTGAACGAGCCTCATTCATTGAGAAACTCCACGCTCGCGAATGGGAGGACCGTGAGATGATTCTCTCCGTGAACGAACTCGCCGGTGCCGCACACGTCCCGAACAAGGAGATTGAGACGCCGAAAATCGACTGGCGCTACGCCCAACGTGGCGGCGAAGTGCCGGCCGACAGTCAGCGCGAAGAGTAACAGCGGCGACGCTCCCCTGTTTCCCGGATGGTTCACGCCGTCACGTCGGTGCAAGTCCGACGCTGGGCTTTGGTGATCCACGATGTTCGATAACCTATTCGGCGGCGACGAGTCCGACGATGAAGACGACACTCCCGTCGAGGACGCCGATCGCGAGGACGAGATTCCCGATGAGCTTCGCGCACCGACGGGTGAACCGTACCAGATAACGCCGACCGGGAACGACCGGATTGGCGGTGCCGAGGTTCTCACTCACACGGAGGAAAACGACGTCGTCGCCGGCCCGAAGGTCCGCCAGCTCATCGAGGGGTCGCGCGACCGTCCCAAGAGTCCGCTCTGGATTGGCTACAATGACAGCGCCCAGGAGGGCTTTCGCGAGGTGCCGATCGAGTTCGATTCGCTCTTTCAGCACAACTGGGTGTGTGGGACGACTGGCGCCGGGAAGACGACCGAACTTCTGAACTGGATGGTTCAGTTAGCGTACGCCGGTCACGGGTTCGTCTACTTCGACCCGAAGGCACGCGATTCGAAGGAACTCCTCCAGCTGCTCCCGGAGGACCGCCTCGATGATGTGGTATGGATTGAACCCGGCGACGAAGACTTTGAGCGGGACGTCGGCATCAACTTCCTCGAAATCCCCGAGACGGACAGCCAGGTCGAATTAGAACGGGAGATAGAGGACCGCCTAGAGAACTTGAAGGCAATTCTCGATAACGACGACTATTGGGGGCCGCGCATGCGGGCGATTACCGATAGTATGGGCCGCGCGATGATGAAATCGGATAAAGACTATTCGGTGATCGATTTCTACTTTGTGCTGCTCAATCAGGAACGTCGTGAGCAGTTCGCCGAGGAGGTCGAGGATCCCTACATCAAGGAGTTCGTGAGCGAAATTGCGGAGATGGACGACGACGCCGTTCGCCCCCTCCTATCACGAGTGAAAAACTGGGTTGAGAACGGTGTCATTCGGCGGATTATCGCCCAGCGTGAGAGTTCGATCGACTTTCAGG
The DNA here is from genome assembly GCF_020700235.1 of Haladaptatus pallidirubidus. Classification (GTDB taxonomy): domain Archaea; phylum Halobacteriota; class Halobacteria; order Halobacteriales; family Haladaptataceae; genus Haladaptatus; species Haladaptatus pallidirubidus. The sequence goes on from NZ_CP085307.1 coordinate 59,700, forward strand.
AAATCATCGACGAGAACAAAATCGTGATCGTCCGAACGCCGGTCTCGAATCAGGACGTCAAACAGATGATCACGCTCGGGGTCATGCGCCCGATTTGGAGCGCCGTGCAAAGTCGTTCCTTCGAGGACGGTGAGAACGAACCGTTCTTCGCCATTTTCGATGAGTTCGACGCTATCGCGAGCCAGAATCTCGACGTGAAGAATATGCTCGCCCGGGCTCGGTCGATGAAACTCTCGGTGACGATCGCCTGCCAGTATCCCGAGCAACTGAACGAAGCGGGTGTGCTGAGCGCCGTGAAAGCGAACTGCAACAACCCGGTGATCTTCCGGCTGCCGAACGACGAAGACGCCCGTCCCGTTGCGAAGCTATTCAAGGGGTACACAGATGAGGATTTGATGGAGACGGAGAACTGGCAGGTGTGGACGAAAATCCCGATCAAAGGCGGGATGCAGTACTCCGACCCGCTCAAGATACACACCTTCGCCCAGTATCCGCCCCTTCGCTCGGAAGCCGACGCCGAGGAGGTGATTTGCCGAAGCCTCGAACAGTATGGGAGCCCGCCGGTCACCGATGCCGAAATTCAGCGCGAGTTACCCTACGGCGACCTCCAGGAAGGCACTACGCCGACCAGCGCCGCGGAGATCGACACCGCGAACGACGAGCGAATGCGGGATTTAGCACTGAAAGCCGTCTTCGACACCTCTATTCGGGATGGCAATCCCAGGGGTTTCGTCCCGATAACCGCCTGTCTCGACCGCCTCCGGCGCCATCTCGGTGTGAGCAACGGGTTGGAGACGAGTGGGAAAGCCTGGCGCCATATCTTCAAGAGCATTCCCGAAACGCACCTCGACCACGAGGAACGCGACGGGGACATGTACGTCAAAGTACTCACGAAGAGCTTCATGCAAGTCGGAGAGAAGGAGAACGACGGGAGCGCCGAACACTGGGCGCCGATGGAAGACGCCTACGTGCCACTGACGCAACTCGGGTTCATCGTCGACATTCCCGCACAGGATACCAGCGACATGCCCGACGCGACCGCAAGCGTCGAGGACGCCCTCAACATCCCCGACAACGCAGACAACGAGGAGATCGCCGACGCCGTCACGCACTACCGAGAGTATCATCCCACCCTTCACCGCCTGGCTGGAACGAAGGACGTCTACATTGAAAGCGAACACACAACCGGAGATAGTCAACCCTCACAGACAGTCCGCAACGTCATGCAGGCGGTGAATGAGGGGCGGCGGTGCTTGCTCGTTTCTCGTGAAGAGACGGCCAAGCGGGTTCATACGACACTGCTTAAGGAGCCAAAAGGGAGCCACAAGAACCACCCGGTGGATGGCGAACGACGGTTCTACACACTGACAAGCGGCGTCACGATCGACGGTGACGCCATGACTCGGCCCGGGAGCTCGAATAACGTCTGGGTGTACGAGGAGAGCAGTGGTGAGTACGTCCTTCGGGACGACAACGGAACGGAACACGCCCGCTTCGAGAGTGCCGAAGCCATCTTCGAAGACGAGACAGCCTATCCGATGGGTGGCGATCGGCGGATCAAGGCCCCGATCATCCCTGAGTATGACACGGACATGCTGGACATCATCGTGGTCAAAGAGGACGCGAAGACGCCAGCAGACTTGCTGGTCTATCGGGAGGACGGGAACCATGTCCCGCTGGATATGCTCGTCGACCAGGAGGAAGAGCAAGCAGAGAGTAGCGACGAGAGCGGCGGGGATATCATCGACGCGCTTCGCTAATTCACGCCGAGCAGCTCACGCATTTCGGCGACATTCTCGTCGCTTACTGCATCGCTTTGGGACGCCAACAGGACAAGCGCCTTCTTGATTTTCTCCTGGTCGTCCAGTTTCTCCTCGACAGTTTCGAGACGATTCTCGACGGCGCTAACCCGCGCCGCTGTCTCGGCCGTTGGCGGTGGCGTCAGCGCCGTGTCTGTCTGCTTGATGAACTCCTCGGCGAACTCGGTCAATCGCCAGATCCGAGCCGGGCGGCCACCGCCAGCGGGGTACTCTCGCTCTCCCGTATCCTCGATTAGCCCCCACTCTTCCAGTGTCACCAAATGGTGGTTAGCGCTCCCTGTCGGGACGTCGCCACGCTCGCGAAGGATGGATGTATTTAACTCGGTTTCATCGCTGTTCGCGAAGGCCGCGAGGATGCTCCGGCGGTGCTGGCTCCCCTGGTCGAGCTTCCGCTCGATGATCTCCATTTTTGGCCCGTGGTACTCATCGTCAGTGGCGGAATTGTCAGTTGGCATAACCGGTCACAAGCAAGGATAACGGAGTGAGATAACAATAATATTCCGATTGTACCAAGTTGGTTTGAGATTCCCGAAGGGAAGCCGTGGGAAACAACATCGGACAAAAAATAACGAAAAGGAAGGTCAACAGCAGAAAGGTGTGGGATGTGACACGAAGAAAAGCATAGGAAATACTGGAGTGTCGAGCAAGACGGCACCCCTGAAACGAAGTGAAAATAGCACCCCACAGTACGAGTGAAACGGCACCCCAAATAGGCGAGAAAAATGGACACCCAAGACAAGCGCGAGAGACGACCGTTAGAACGGAGGAGTACCAGGAGGTCCCACAGTATATAGTGGACAGTCCGCCAGGCACGAGGGCGTTGAGAGAGGTGAGAAGTGACCCGAAAAAACAAACACAAACAATACTCGAAACGGGACAGTCCCCAAACGAGAAAACGAACCCTCATGGGCCCGACGGAATGGGACAGTCTCTAATCCTCAAACAAACATAAATTTCCAATGGAGAGGAGATAGTCCCACGGACGAGAAAACAACACAAATAAAACCCCGAGAGGGACAGTCAGGCCCGCTACGTACCACAGACAAGCGAAGGGAGTGCAACGATTGACAGTCAGCCGGGCACTATGAGGAAAACACCCCCATGGAAGAACGTGGGACAGTCAACGACGGCGACCGCCGGGAACAACTGGCGCCAGGGGAAGACAGCCATGCGAAGGGCGTCGACAGTCCCGCCGTGCTGCAGCGCACCTTCTGGGTGTAGAATGAGCCTTCCAAGATACGAGATGCAACAGTGACGATCTGACGGCGTCTCATAGCAACTAAATCTGAGAGTGCGATAGCACAGTTGGGTGCCAACGATCGAAACTGTGGGGTGCCAGGTTTTTCAGATCAGTGTCCGCCAGAGTGCTGAAGCCCAACCTCATGACAGTGCAAGGTACACACGCGAGAAGCGTTCACGTGGGACTGTCGAGTAGCAGTATCAGTGAGGATAGGATGTTGGTGGCCTTGATGGTCCACCCATCACCCTAGAAAGTGGGGTGCTTTGCTTCTCCTTCAATCTTTGCTAGTCCTCCGTAGAACCATCACGTTCCCGTACGCTATCTAGGAATCCTTGTGACGCCTCTCATCAACAATAGTCTATGCAATACTCCCGACCAGCAGCACCTTGGGGAGCAGCGGACTGTCAGCCGTGCTGAGAAGGGGAGACTGTCCGAGATTACAACGGAAGTCCGGTGTCCCGTGAGGGGGACTGTCGACCAGGCAGGAGCCGTTTCACTTCCGCTCTCTATGGCAGAGAGTTAGATACTTTCCTATCCGTTGTTCTGGCATACTCCGGGAGACGGTACTCTTCGACGCCCTACATAGTGAGCTGGCCGCGGTGCTTGATGATCACCGCGAGATCGACAGCGACCGCATCGCGACGACCATCCTCGAAAATGACGGTGGCAGAAAGCTCACTATTAGGATTGTCGACGACGGCCACGCCGTGTTGACTTACAACCGGCTGATGAACAGCATCAGCAAGACGCCGATCGAGAAGGACCACCTCGACGGGAACGGGCGCCACCACGTCGACCGTCACCGAACAGAGGGCCAGGTACTCGAAGCCGTCCAGGGGCTTGGTCCCGAGTTCATTACATGGATGCACCCACGCTACCGCTGGGTTTTCGAGCCGGAGTACCGCTCCGAGTGACGCCATGGATGACTGTCAGCCGGGCTGGAGAACAGATGAAAGACGCTGTGTCTCGCGGCCGACTGTCGACTGTCGGTAAGCCAGCGGGATGGACTTTAAATATATAAACACGAGTTGTCATGCAAGTCGTGTATCTGGCACCCGATTATCTGAGGCCGATTGTCCACCATTCGGCAGGGCGTCATTCGGGCGACCTGCTCTTAGGGGTAATACTTTAGCCCCCGCCTCTCATCACAGTTATCCATGTCGCAAATAAACTTCAGAGAGATCGCCCGGCTGAAAATAAGCCGATTGGGTGGATATACAATCCAGATCCTTCTGATGGGGATGGTCTTTGGTTGGATCGCAGCGACTCCCATGCCAACTCTCATCAGAATGCTGGAGCAGCAAGGTTATTCGGCGATGATGGCGGAACTGGGCGCATTTTTGTTCTATCTATCGCTGTACCCCATCTTCGCGATAGCCGCCACAAGCGTGTTCAGTGACCGGAAGAACGGACAGTCACTGTGGGGCGCGTTCACAGGTTCGGAGGATGGGTTTGTTGCGTGACCTTCTTTCAGTACCGGTCCTCTGACTCAGCTCCTAGAGATAGAGCGTGAGCCTGCGAAGCGAGTGAGAGAACGTATGTTCTGAGAATTATCAAACCAGCAATCGTGAGCCAGACCGCTATCAGCTCGTCTTGAACAAGATATGAGGTGAAACTGTCTCCGAATAGATATGAACACCAGAAGCGCCTTGTTCGTTCACTGTGCCACTCCGCCAATGAACGAGTTCTCGTTCGACACTACGGTATAAGTTCGATACCGCGACATCGACACGCTCGAACAGGTCAACAACGCCGTCTACATCTCGTACCACGAACATGCGCGCTCGAAGTACGTCGACTGCATCGCGAGCGTCGGGTATGACGGACCGTCGTCACTCGGCGGGGCGTCGGAGGAACAGTTCGGCACCGCCCCACCAGTTGACGATGACCTCGTCGAGTTCCCATCCGTCCGCCGCGAGGTCGTTCAACAATCGTTCGGTTTCGTCGCGCTCGATTCGGAACCACAGATAGCTGGTCGGCGCGTTGACGACCTTGTACTCGTAATCCGCTCCGCCGCTCATACGCCGTTCGCTCGTTGTGTTGCTCACAGTGTATCCAATGGATGTGTGAAGAGAAAGTTGTTCTGCTCATCTTGAAATGCTGTAACATCGATTTTTATAACAATTAACCCACTGACCAACAATGGACGATGAGTCGGCTCGGGTGTCATGAGACGAGGTCAGTGAGACCGAGTAACCGATATACGATGTGTATTCAACACGGACCGAAGAATACCTATTGAATCTGTCATAATTATCGACGATAGATTCGCACATCTACCTAACGGCTGTTTCAGCGGGAGAAAGGTATAGAGACAATAGGATTTCAACGGAGTCTATGGAATCCGTCCCACCACAATGCAGTAGCTGACCTCCGGTCTCCGGCTATATGAATATTCTAATCAAAATATTCATATACTCATATGTCGAAGACGAACTTATAGGATGCCCAATGGACTCGTTTCGATCGAACCTTTGGACAACGGACAACAGCGAAGGCGAGAACCGCTCAAATGCCGGTAGGCAGAACGAAGCTATCAAATACTTCGGCGCGAAGGAGATGGGAATCCGAATAGGTGTCGTCCACTGGTGTCGTACGTTTCTTGGCCGAAAACAGGCAGAAGAAGTCAAGAGAATCAACAGTGACAAACACCACTTGACAGGGAAAACGGCCAGCGGCATCCATTCAGGGGCGATCGACGATGCTCGACTTCACAACCAAACTTCCACCACACTACCCTATACCACGCATGCCACGCTTCACTGATGCAAAGCGAGAACGGGTTCGTGAGACACTTCACGAGACTGGGCGCGAACTGTTTGGCCGCTATGGGCTACGCAAGACCACGCTACAGGAACTCACAGAACCCGCCGAAATCGCTACAGGGACGTTTTATCATTTTTACGACTCTAAAGAGGAGCTCTATATCGAAATCTTAAAGGAGTATAGCAGGGAGTTTGCCCCCCGTTTATTGGGGAATTCCTTCGAAGAACACGATGATCCAGAAGACGCGATCGCAGCGTTTCTCAAACTCCTCACGAACGAATTCGAATCAAATTCCCTTATCCACCAGGTCATTGTCGAAGACGAATTCGACCGGATCAAGGCCCAGTACGCGGAGCAAAAACGAGAAGCGGAGCGTGAACACGACGTGGCGTATCTTCTACCATACATCGAACAGTGGTACGACGACGAGCGGGTGTCCGGCCCTGATCCGGAGATAATCGCGCGTGCGATTGAATCAGTAGCATACATCACGCTCCACGAGGACGATATCGGCGAGGATCATTACCCAGCAGTTCGGGACACGCTCATCGCTGCCGTTGCAGACGGACTAACGAACGAACCTGATTCTGCAGGAGACACTCATGAGTGAGATTGAAGACGCCCGAACAGCCGGTACATATGTCGTCTCGCTCGACGACACCAGGGCAACAAATCGCGCCCTCGTTGGTGGCAAGGGCGCGAACCTCGCTCAACTCGTCGAAGCTGACCTCCCGGTGCCTGCGGGCTTCTGTGTGACGACTGCTGCATATGAGGAACTAATCGACGATCCTGCCATCAAAGAAGCTATCGACAAGCTCGCAGGACTCGATCCGTCAGACACAGCGGCGATTTCGGATGCGGGAAGCGCATTACGTGCTCGAATCCAGAACCGCAGTGTTTCGGAGGAGATCCGAGACACAATCGAAACTGCCCTAAATGAGATAGCGAGCGACCCAGAACAGACGTATGCGGTTCGTTCGAGCGCGACAGCCGAAGATCTCCCGGAGGCGTCGTTTGCAGGCCAACAGGAGACGTTCCTTAACGTTCGTGGCGCAGATGAGATCATCGCTCGAGTTCGCGCCTGCATGGCGAGTCTGTTCACCGATCGCGCGATCGCCTATCGAGCTAGAAACGACGTCGCTCACGAGGAGGTTTCGATTGCGGTCGTCGTCCAACAGATGGTCATACCCGATATCTCTGGAATCCTCTTCACCGCCGATCCACAAACGGGCAATCGTCACATTGCATCCATCGAGGCCGGAATGGGACTCGGAGAGGCGTTAGTGTCTGGGGAGGTGACCGCAGACAACATTCGCGTTGATACGAGAACCGATGAGGTGCTGGACTATGAGGTTGGGGATCAACAGAGTGCGGTTCGACCAATTCCGGAAGGGGGAACCGAGACGGTCAAACTAAACACGACCGAACGCAGCTCGCGTGTGCTCACGGTTGAGCAGATTCAGACCCTTGTGGAGTTAGGCGAGGAAATCGAAGCGTTGTTGGAGAGTCCCCAGGATATTGAATGGTGTCTAAAGGGGGAAGAATTCTACGTCGTACAGTCCCGCCCGATCACGTCACTGTTCCCCCTGCCATCGCCTCTGCCGGACGACGATCGCCTCCATGTCTACTTCAGTTTGGGACACGTTCAAGCGTTTGCCGAAGCGATGCCACCGCTCGTCAGAGACGTATGGATTGAGTTCTGCAACCTCTGGATGGTGGAGTTGGGAATGGATACGACCGCGCAGTGGGCAGTTGAGGCCGGTGGGCGGGTCTACATCGATATGACGCCGTTTTTGAAGATCGGTTTTGTTCGCCGTGGATTCCCGAAGTGGCTATCAGCAACCAGTGAACCGCTTGGTATTGCCGTTGATGATCTGTTGGCTCGACGTGGTGATGAGTTCCAAGAGAAGTGGACAGCTCGTAAGATTCTCTCATTAGTGAATCAAGTCACTAGCGCGGTTCGGACACAAGCGCGACCGATGATCTCGGCAGTGGTGAGTGGATTCTTCGGAGCGTTCATCGGGGAGCCCACCCCGAAGCGAGAGGAAGCTCGGTGGAACACGTGGGGATGGAACGCTGCTGCCCCCGTACGTACACCCGAAACACCCGCTGAACGCGCTCGGGCGGTCTTTGATAGCGATAATAGTGCACTCACAAACTACCCGCGCCTCGGACCGTTGTATGCTGCTCAGGTAGCAGACGGGTTACTCCAGCAGCTGTTCCCAGATTCTCCCGAGGAACTGAACGATGTCGGTAGGGGCTTCCCAGATGAATTGGTGACGCGAATCAATCTTGGTCTAGGGGACCTCGCTGATGTGGCGCGTGATCATCCAGCGGTCGCCCATGCACTGCGAGAGGGTACATCGCTTGATGAGATTGAATCGCTCGAGGGAGGCGAGGCGTTCCGTGCTGCCCTCGACGACTTTCTCGAGGAGTTCGGCCACCGTGCGACCGGTGAACTCGATATTAGCCGTCCTCGGTGGCGCGATGAACCCTCTGGATTACTCGCGACGGTTCGGGCAAACGTCAAACACGAGCAAGCGGGTGAACACCGTGAGCATCTCCGCCAAATGGAAAAGCAGGCGTCCGCAGCGGCGAGGTACCTCGAAGAACGGGCCGACTGCGGGGTGTTCGGCCCACTTTGCAAACGAGTTGTCCGCCGGCTGATTCGAACCTATCGCGGCTACATCCAGACACGCGAGCATCCGAAACATGGTCTTGCCCACCTATTTGCGGCGTGGCACGAAGCAATCCGCGACGCTGGTGAGTTACTCGTCGACGAAGGGCAGTTGGACGAAATTAATGATGTCTGGTTCCTCCGACGAGAGGAGTTGTTTGCTGCACTGGAGGGCAACCTACCTGAGATCGATATTGCCTCTCGGCGCGCGGAGTTCGAGCGGCACAAAACCGTGGACGCTCCACCTGTGTTAACCAGTGAGGGTGAAGCGCCAAGTAGTCGCATCGAGCGCGAAGACGTTCCCGAGGGGGCACTCGTCGGGACCGGTGTCTCTGGTGGCGTCGTCGAAGGGGTCGCTCGGGTCGTCCGTGATCCGTCCGAGGAAACGATCGAGAAGGGTGAAATACTCATCGCTCCGTCATCCGACCCCGGCTGGACGCCATTATTCCTGAACGCGGCAGGGATGGTCGTGGAGGTCGGCGGCCAAATGAGCCACGGCGCGCTCGTCGCGCGCGAATACGGACTTCCTGCGGTAGTGTCGGTGTCCGAGGCGACCCGCCGCATTAAAACGGGGCAACGAGTACGGATCGATGGGACACAAGGGATCGTCGAGATCCTCGATGATGATGAATGACGAATCAGATTATAGGAACGACTTCGCTCGATAGAAGAGCGGTACGATGTAAGCGAGAGCGAGCACACCCGGGAGCTCGGCCGCACTGTCGCCCACTAGCAATACTAGCGTTGCTATTCATCGACTAGCGAATCGATGTAGTCTTCGAGTGCTTCGTAGACTGAGTCGAACTCAGGGAGGTCTGCAAGCAACCAAATCGGAATGTATTCTGCCAGCTCTCACGAAATTCGTCCCGTTTCTCTCTGGGAAGCCCGTCTCGGAGGTCAATGTTCAGACCGTCGTGTTCACACTTCCGCGTGAATGCCGGGAGGATAGCGGAGTCATCGATGTCGGCCTCGGTAATCATCCGATAAAGGTCGTAATAATCACGAGCCTGTGACCGCTGATAGAGCGCTCGCAACTTCTCTGCGAAGATCTCTTCCAGGCTGTACGCGGTCAACTCGAATTCGGGGACGTCCTCGTAGCTGTGGAGATGGTCTACCGAGGCGAATCCAACGTATTCGTCGATCATAACGTCCAGATTCGTCGTGTTCTATTGATCGAGAACAGCGTTGTACTGGATCTCGATATCAACGTAGTGCGTCGGATACTCCGTTTTCTGCAGTTCGCGGTGTTTGGTCACCTCGAAGTCGATACCGGACGCTCCGGCCGTGTCTTCCAATACATCTTACAACTCTTCTTCACCCCTTCGACACCGAAATCAAGATTTTGCGGGCACTGTCTACATAAGCCAAATCGATAGCAGGCACTGGCACGGCGTGTCGCTAGCCGATCGAATCCGATTGTCGTTTTCTGGAAACGAACAGACAGAACCGTGGACAGCGTCGGTCAGGCTCAAACTCCATTGACGAACAGGCTGGGAAGTCACTACAACATCCGCGGTTTGTCACGCTCTCTTCGTGTGGTTTTGCTTAACTAGACAGTGCCACTAATAAAATATTAATCGAAGATGCTCAATAGATTGTGCTGAAAGATACGAAGCCGGCGAGGAAGAATAGAACCATTCCTACGAACGCGTGTACGGTCGGGGAAAGATTCATGCCCGTGAACACGACCTCAAAGAGGACGTAGTGGATACCGAGGGCCGCGATTATGGCGACCACTACACACAGGGCGACTCTCCCCCAATCTTGGTCCTCACCCGTCGTGGGTTCTGTGGGTGCTTCTCCACTAGTGGTGTCTGCTGACATGGTTAGTCCTCCACCTGACCGGCGAGTTTCCGAAGGGAGTCTTCCCATGCTTCTGCGACCCCGTATTCTTCGGCGACATCCTCGGAGATACCATCTAACCGGAGGGTGACCTCGGTCCCGTCAGGGACCGCATTCAAGGTAACCGTAACGGTACTAGAATCCTCACCCTCTCCCGACTCGTCCGTCCAGACTATCTTCTCACCGCGTTTCAGTTCTTGGTAGGTGCCTTCGAACGTGTGGGAGTATTGTTCCATCCCTTCGGCCTCGCCGATGTTCTCAACGCGGAAGGATCCCCCTTCTTCAGGCTCGACTTCCTGAACCTCAGCGCGGAACCCTTCGGGGGGCGACCACACCGCAATGTCGTCAGGAGTAAGAAACGCCTCGTACACCCGCTCGGTCGGCGCTTCAATCACGCGACTTACGGTTATGCTCCGTCCCTCGTCGGCGGAGTTCTCTGTTGTTGATGCATCATCTTCCTTGACGTTGTCTGTCATTGGTCTTCGTTCTCCAGATGGTTGGCCAGCGCATCTAACCGGTCCTCCCAGAAAACGCGGTACTGAGTTAACCACCCGAACGCCGCGGAAAGCGGTGCGGCGTCGAGGTGACAGCGTCGAACAAGACCGTCCTTTTCGACGTCGATTAACCCAGCATCCTCCAGCACGCGTAGGTGCTTGGATACGGCTGGCAGGGAAACGTCGTGAGGCTCGGCCAAGTCGCTCACACTCTCCGGGCCATCAGTCAACTGTTTGAGGATTGACCGACGAATCGGATGAGAGAGTGCCTGGAAAACCGCGTCGAGGTCCAGGTCGTCTGGCTCCTGTTCAACCATCTGGTTGAGTATACGACAGTCTACTATTTAACCTTCTAGTTAAATAGTCAGCCAGAGCATTCTGAGGCGAGACGTGACTTTCTACTACCACGTCGGTAGGATCACTTAGCGATTGAAATCCCGTGAAGCCTCGACGCTCTGCCCTAATAGGAGGAATCCGGCTTACCGCTCTTCCGAGGAACGCGGAATATTGATGATTCAATACTACATTTAGAGAGTATGAGTGTGTCCAGCCCACTTACGACTCAGCGGGTTTCCGAACTCGTGATGGCGAACCGAGCGATCAGAGCACCCTACTACAGTAAAGACCACGACGAGGGGGTACGTTTCACGGATCTTGACAAGGGGCTCCAGTGGGGTGCCGACGCTATTCCAGCCTTACTGGGCCTGTTCCGAGTTGAACAAGACACTCGGGACGACCATACCGACGGCTGGGTGGGCTTTGCTCGCCACTGGCGAGGCGGGACGTTGCGGCTGGACTTTGACCTGTTTTCTGGACCCGAAGCGTCAGACCCGGTCGTAGTCGTGACCGCGATAGCAGGCCGAGAGGGGAAGAAAACCATCGTGGACGAAGACTTCGGGGAAATCGAGCTGCCGGACCAGGTTCCGACGGAGCAGGCATGGAAGGACCGAGAAAAACAGTATCAGAAGGCGCGGCGAAACGATGATACCGATGGATCGGCTGCGGTGAAGGCGTATATTGCAGCATTGCCGGGATGGAAACATGAGATTGCAACACAATTCGACGAGATCATCCAACGCGAAGTCTCTGATATGCGCCGCGCCGTGAAGTATCACCAGCCGTTCTATGGCGTCGAAGACCACGGATGGTTCGCGTCATTCAGTGCGTTCTCAAAACACGTGAAACTGACATTCGTGTGCGAATCGTACCTTAAGCCAGAGCCGCCCAGCGGGACGGCTCCGGAGAGACAGGCTCTAGATATAAAGGAGACAGACACGCTGGACGAGGAGCAAGTCGCTTCTTGGGTCCGACAAGCCGCCGATAATCCCGGGATGAATTGGTGAGGAAGTCCGCGCCTGTGTGGTGGCTGTGAGGCAATCACGAATCCTACCCGCGGGCGCGTGTTATCACTGTCAGCTTTTAGCCTAACAGTTGAGTCACTGGGATCTACACTGAAAGAAAGGCACGCATCAAAACCATCCTCCGAGACTGAGTACATTGTGGATACTACGCCAGTACTGGGCTGATCGGCTCGGTGTTTCCCCAGCTGCATTTGAGACGAGTGGGAAAACAATCGGTTCAGCGAATGAAGGAGGCATACAGGTCTTTCGTCGAAATGGTGCGAGCGTTCTCGGAATTCCTGATACATATATGGAGGCACATGGGCAGCAGATCGACGCCCTCGAGAGTGGCGGTTTAGATGATCCGGATGCGATTGTAGAGCGGTTAGATGACCTCAAGAGAGTTCACCAAGTACTCGGTCCAACCTTCTATGGCTATGCTGACCGAGAATCCTTCACTCCAATCGATTCTACTGCTCGGGTTTTGACCCCTAGTGACAAGACTGCTTATGAGGAATTTCGAGCGGCCATTTTGGAGGAAGAGTGGGAACAAGGCGGATTGAAATTTTCTGCCGGAAATACAGTGGGTCTGTTCGTCAGTGAAGAACTCGTCGCCATAGCAGGGTATGAAATTTGGGATGACGTGATTGCACATATTGCAGTTGTCACGCACCCAAACCACCGTAGTGAAGGATATGGCCAGGCGGTGGTTTCACGGGCGACTGAACACGCCCTTTCTGCTGGATTTCTCCCCCAATACCGAACCCTAGATGAATAGCCATGGTCTTTATCACTCGTATAGAGCGTTGGATATCAACGGTTTGCGACAGCGTATATTGGAATCTGCGAGTGAGTTCGATCTGGTTAAGAACCGACTCTTACTCTCGCAGTGGAGGAGTCTTGAATACCGTCCTGCAGCCCTGGCAGACGACTATTGTTTGAGTTTGGTTACCGAGAGTTATGCGCAAGTCGTCATCACCACACTCAGGACAGTTCTGTGGTGTCTGCTCGGCATCGCAGCGTGGGCAGACGAATCGGAGACCACCTTCGCCATATGAGTATGAATTTGAGTGCGAGATTGGTTGTCTCCAGGGGTTCAGACAATCCACGACGCTGAAGATTCTCTCCAAGAACAGCGGGCTCTCGGTCGTCGAGAGAGACCTTCTTCATATGCATCGGTATTCACAGAGAGTGAAAAGTTCACACCACGAACTCGGGATCTTTACCGATCGTGCTAAGTACAGAGCGTGTATTTAGCAGCACAGACGAGGTACGTAACTCCAACTGAGACGTTCGTCGGAATTGTTATCTTCTTGTAAGGTGAATAGATATCAATGAGTGAAGCCACACCCACCGATGCTCCGTGAAGTCAACAAGAGATATTTATCGCTGGTGTGGTAGTACTCGCCGTCGCAGTGGCGGAGGCTCTCTATTTCCTCTTTCAGCTAGAAATGCCAACTGTCCTCGCTATCGTCGTTGGCCTTTTCATTGCGGCAATCGCAGTTGGCCGGTTTTACCTCGTTGCCAAGTACCAATTATTCGGAGAAAACAGTCATTAAGGAAGTAATCGGTTTTAGCTAGTAGTGTTAGATACGCGCCCTGTATCTTGCGCAGTCGCCCCTGACCTACTCAGCTCCTGTTTGAAGGTGCGTGCTGAAGACAGAGCATAAACTAATTGGAGAACAGCGTTGCGCGGGTGAATTATATTTACACATAGACTATTTCTGCTCTCTACCCCAGTCGGTCAGTCTCGATCGGCGATCAATTGATCGAGTTCATCAATCGATTGTAGGTGAGGACCGCTACTGCTCCCCCAGTGACGCCGATCAGTAGTCGTTTGTCCCCGTCATTTTCGAGCATTCGTGTGGCAAGCCGCTCAGCATCGGTCTCGTCGGCTCATGTCTCCTTCAAGACGATCGCAAGCTCGCTGTGGAGTGTATCGAACAGGGCCGTCTCACGGAGCATACACAGCGGTTTTGCTCCGAATCGGTGTAAACAGTCGCCAGCCAAAACGAAAGTAGATATCCCAGGGTTAGTATAGTCTACTAATATGACCTTGTTGAAACCCTCAAAAGGTGATCGGGTCTAGCGGTTGGACTGAATAGAGAGCACGTATCGGTCCACAGCTTTCTTGGACCTCTGTGTTACAGACAGAGGAGAGTTGTCTCAGATCAAGGGATGCCCAACTAACGAGACGGGGGTGTTGGGTCGTATTTATTAGCGATGTACTAATCCCAGTAGCCGCCTTCGAACGTCATCGGCAGAGTCGTACATTTGGTTATCGGTTGAGGCAAGCACTTCCTCGAGGGTTTCCTCCCCGCGCTGAGTTTGGATCACATAGTCGCCATAGGCTTCGACCAATTCATCCGTCGCGGTTGGATAGTTCTGGGCTTCGAGTACTTCATCAAGGTCACCAAGCTGACTATTATGATTACCCTGCTTTGGTTTGTCTTCCTCGACACGGTTACGTACTTCCTCTCGCTCCCGCTCTGGCGGGCGTCGCTCTTCGTCGTCCGCTTTCTCGTCTCGGCTCTGTTTGTCATCTACCATAGCTTCTATTAGGAGACTGATTCGGATAAGGGTGTGGTCGCTCATCGGTGTGACCACCCTGAGCATATCTCATAATCATATCAATAAGGGCGTGGTCAGTTGTCAGTGTGTTGTCGAGTTCGGTCGAACCAGCCGCGCACTCGGTCAGCGTTCGCTGGGCGACCACATCGGACAGCGTCATTTGGCGTGACATAAATAGAAGAGGGAGGCGAGATTGGGATGGTGAGTTCCGCTGAGAACCGCCCAAAACGTTCTACATAGTGGCCAATCAGATATATTTCGGCTTTTGATTATCGAAACAAACAAAATAGCGAATGAGATATAAAACCTGTCTAGATAATCGAAATTAATCGCAATACGCTTCTCTCTGCAACTACTGCATGTCTTTGCGTTATTGTGGTGGGTGTATCAGCCACTACGTTAAAATTGTCTCTCACAGCAAACTTAATACCGACTCCTCCATCCTCACAAACATCAAAATCCGGAATATCCCTCCTAGCTCTTCTTTATTTACTCTTATACGGTAATTCTATCCTTCTTTGGCCTTTCGCTAGATATGAAAGGAGGCAGAGCAGCTGGTTTTCCGATAATCAACTTGATTTTCGACAGCGCCTGTACAATAAACTATTTTTCTCCCAAGATGAGTTTTATATTCTTTGGCTGTGATTCACTACCACATGGTCCGAGAAATAATCGCTGGTATCGTCATAGTTTACATCATAGGAATGCTTGGAATCGGATATTACTTCCATCAGAAAGGGATCGCTGACCTTGAAGACTTTTTCTTGGCTGGTAAGGGGGCCCCATGGTATCTCATTGCACTCTCGTTCTTTGCAACAGCAATCGGGGCAGGGGGAACGATCGGGTTATCTGCGTCTACATTCGAAGCTGAGAGTATCACCGCATTCTGGAGTTACGGTATCGCGATATTCAGCTTCTTCATCGTAGCGTTCCTGTTGGGCCACAAGCTCCCGAAAACTCGGAATATCACAATTCCGTCGATGCTCGAGGATCGGTACGACGAAAAAACCCGAGCAGCAGCGGTCCCGTTCTATCTGCTTCGATTCATCAGCACACTCGGTGCGCAATGGCTGGCTGCTGGGACGATCATTAGTTTTCTATTTGCAGACGCAATAACGGTCACGGAGGCGGCCATCATCGGTGCAATAATCATCACAGCATATACCGTCATGGGTGGGATGTCGGCCGTGATGTGGACGGACTTTGTCCAGGGCTGTATCCTGTTCGTCGGGCTATGGTTGCTGGCCATTATGGGGATGATGAATCTCGGTGGTTTCTCGTCGGCGACATCCCAGGTCACCGACGTAGCACCACAGGCCTTCGATCTGTTTGCGATGAAATGGACGCTCATCGCTGGGTACGTTGTTACACTCGTTCCTACGATGCTCGTACGACAAGGCTATCTACAACGGATAATGTCCGCGAAGAGCCCACGAGACGGATTCGTGGGGACAACGCTGAACGGTTTTATCGGACTCGCGTTTATCCCTGTTCCGCTGATAATCGGCGCGATTGGATTGGTGATGTATGCAGATATCCAGAATCCACAACTCATCATGCCTCAGATGGCGATGGACATCCTGCCGGACTGGTTGGCCGGTGTCGTACTGGCAGCACTGGCAGCGGCGATCATGAGTAGCGGCGATAGTTTTCTGCTCTCCGGATCCTCGAACGTCGTCGACGACATATACCTCCGGTATCTAAATCCCGATGCCGGACGGGACAAACAAACCACGGTTTCACAGGTCACCGTCGTCGGGTTGATGATCTTTTCACTCGGACTCGCGCTCATCGTTCCGGGAATCATCGATCTGATCGTGTTCGGAGCCGTTGCACTGACCGGCGGCGTCCTCGTTCCGTGGCTTGCGACATTTTATTGGCCACGAGGAACGTCCGATGCGGCATTCTGGAGCCTCATCGTGGGCGCCGGGCTCACAGTCGCGTGGTGGTGGGTCGGATACTTCGCGGGAACGTCCGAATACATGGGACTTCACCCCGTCTTTGTCGGCTTACCGATGTCGATACTGTTGTTCTTCGGTATCTCGTTGATGCAGGAACCGGAATACGAAAAGGCGCTCGCAACGGCACGGAAACACAACCTGGAAGATCTCGAACGAAAGACAAAGCGCGCCATGAACCGTGGCGAACAACGACAACCACCCACGATAGAGGATACCGATTAGGGGAGACCCGAACGACCACGATTTCGAGAATGATTGGATCCGTGTTTTATACGTCTATCCTTCCGATTTCGCCGTCAATCGTGATTTCGGTTCCGTACGGTTCCGACAACGACACCGCCGTTTCGAGGATCTCACTCGCTTTGGTTTCGGTTGCAAGTACCGGTCGGCCTCGTCGTGGTCGTGGTTGTTCGTAGCCGAGATCGACCGGATACAGCGATATCTGCTGTAACCCCCCATCTTGGAAGTGGCACACAGGAACGACCGTCTCCCAGAAAGCAGCATCGGCCAGGAACCCGATTCGTCGTTCTTCTTCGTCACTGATCCGGGCATCAAAGAGGTCTGCCGGAAGAGATTCGTACCGCGGAAGGTCGTATTTGTCGAATAATTCCGCGGGAAGTTTCGTCACAGTCTCATTCTGCATCATGAAGTTCCCGAGACTGTAGAAGATCGGTGCCCCATCGTAGATCTCGATTCCACGGAGTACGTGTGGCCCATGACCAAGAAACGCATCAGCGCCAGCATCGATGCACTGGTGGGCAAACCGCTCGAGGAACTCGGGGACTGTCTCATCGTTGAGTACCCCACCAACTCCCTCGTGTACGTGGAGGCTCACAAGAACCCAGTCGGACTGTGACCGTGCCTGACAAATTTGATCGAGAATAGCCGTCGTATCTGCTTCTCTCGGTCGTTGTGTGACCGCGAACTCGTCCCCTGCCTCGAATTGAAGGTGCTGTGTTCCACCGACGTTGAGTAACGAGAATCCCTCGTGTTTTCCTCCGGGTACCGGAAACCCGAGTCGTTCGTGACGATCTTTGAGATCTTCCAGGCCGAGGTTCTCACTCATCGATTTTAGTTGGTCGTGAACCTCCTCCGGCACCGTATAGCGGGTTTCGAGATGTAATGGTGACAGTCCCGGCCGACCGTGTATATCCGGACGCTGTATCCCCGCTTCGCTTCCCGGCGTGATCGTCGAACAAGCGGCGACTACTCCGACGCGACCGCCGGGGGTATCGACGTACGCCGGTCGTCGGGCGTCCGCTAAGTTTTCTCCGAGGCCGGCATAGGGAATCTCCCGTTCGTCCAGTGCCTGCATCGTCGCTTCCATACCACCGTGTGAAAAATCACCCGTGTGGTTCGTCGCTGCAGCAAAGATATCGAACCCGCTCCATCGAAGTTCATCGGCAACCCACGGAGGTGCCCGCATATAGGTCCCTCCGCTGTTCGCCGCCGGATATCCCTCGTAGTCGTGGAGGAGTACCTCCAAGTTTACAAATGAGACGTCAGCGTCTCGAATCCGGTCCAGTAGCCGTACGAACCGTTCGTCCTCGTAAATGGATTGTTTGCGCGTGAGTATTGCGTCACCAGCGGCTGCGAGTGTCAACTCCTTTCCTTCTCGTCCGTACGGCGAATTGGTCATGTCGTGTAATGAGTTACCATCGAACATAACGATATATTCATCATTTGTTAAAATATCCCTGTCAGTGAGGGTTTGTGTCATCAACTGTTCGTTCCAGTCCGGTGCGTTCTCCGCTCGAGACGATGCGGAAAGACGACAGTTGGCGTGAAGAATGCCGCCTACCCATCGTTTTTCTACCTGGTGTGAGATGAGTTACTGTGACACGATCCATCGAGAGGTGAGAGGACGCCCGTAGTTCGCTTACCAAGCCGAGTATCGTACCCGAAAGCGATGAACGTACGCCGCGGATTCGATCAGCAGACAGCGAGTGACGTGACCGACAATCCAAAGACGACGACTGCCACAGACTATGCCCACACCAACGACAGACTGGATAACGCCTACCCTCTACTCGTCCAAAAACGAACTCGAAACACCAGTACTGACCGTCGACCTCGACACGATGGAAGACAATCTCCGGGAGTATGCGAACTTTGCGGAGACACACGACGTCCGACTACGGTCACATATCAAGACCCACAAGAACGCTGAAATCGCGCGTCTCCAAAACCAAATCTCGAACGGCGGCGGTATCGTATGCCAAACGCTCAGCGAAGTCGAAGTGATGGCGAAAAACGGACTCGAGGATATCTACCTCTCGTATACAGTTGTCAGCGAGCGAAAGCTGCACCGACTCGTCTGGCTGGCTCAGAAGATGGAGAGGTTCGCCACTACCGTCGATAGTATCGATAACATCGAACCGCTGCAGACGGTCGCCAGTGAGCACGACGTGCCTATCGACGTCATCCTCGAAATCGACGTCGGGTTGAACCGAACCGGTGTTTCGCCCGGCGAGCAAGCTCTTAAAGTCGCACGATTCATCCAAGATCAGTCACACGTGGAACTGCGTGGCCTACTCGCCTATGAAGCACACGTGAAGGCGGACGCATCGACACGAGACGAGTACGAACATGAGTGCATGGCCGCGATGGACATCGCTGAAGGGACGGTCGATCTTCTCGAAGCCGAAGGTATCCCGGTCGAGGAAGTCAAAGTGGGTGGGACCGCAACGTCGAAATATAGCGGGAGGCATCCGGTCGTGACTGAAATAAATCCGGGAATGTATCCGTTCATGGACGTCGGGGAACTCGAACATCGCCCGTTCGATATCGGAAAGGACGACTGTGCGGCGACGGTGGTGAGTACCGTTATCTCGAAACCAACGGAGGACCGTGCCGTGGTTGACGCCGGCAGTAAGACGCTCTCGCTCGACAAGCCTCAGATGCCCGTTCCAAAGCATCGAGACGATATCAACTATGCGAATGCGTCCGAAGAACACGGGTGGATCGATACGAGCGACTGTGAGGAACCGATCGAAGTCGGCGATCGATTGGAGTTCATCGTTCCGCACGTCTGTACTACGATAAATCTTCACGACACCATCGTTGGCGTCCGGGATGGTACCGTAGAGGAGGTTTGGTCCGTTCAAGCCCGAGGGAAACTCCGATAGTGAATCGCCGCGGGGTCACCCCCCGAGGCACTCGACCTGTTCAGCCTGTAGACCAGAGCGATTGCAACGACTATTTGCGGATGACTTGGCCAGGACGCGCATCGGTAAGCTCGCCATCTTGGACGACAATTTCGCCGTTGACGATCACGTGGGGGATACCAGTCGGAAATCGACGTGGATGCTCGTAGGAGGCATCAGTGCCAACCGTTCGTGAATCGAAGAGGACTAAATCAGCATCGAGACTTGGACGGACGATTCCTTTGTCGTCAAGCCCCATTGCACGGGCCGGAAGGGAGGTCATCTTCCGAATGCCTTCCTCGAGCGTGAGCAGGTTCTCATCTCGGATGTATTGACCCAGAATCTTCGGATAGGTTCCGTAGACACGAGGATGGGGACGACCACCGAATAGCCCGTCGGTACCGATATTTACGCGTTCGTTGCATAGGATCTCTCGAACGTCGGTTTCCGTAAGTTGATGAAGCAGCATACTCACTTCGAGTTCCTCATCTACGAGGAGATCACAGACGACGGAAACCGGATCGGTGTCTCGTTCGGTAGCGATTGTTGCGATACTCTTGCCCTCGACAGATTTGTTGGCCGATGATTGGACACTCGTCACCTCGATATTTTCCCAACCAGTGTACGCGCCTCTGTTTTCCCATCCCTCAATACGCCACTCGTTGATGTCTCGGCGAATTCGGTCACGGCTTTCCTCATCGCGGAGATAGACAAGTGTTTGCTCGGGTCCGTCTGCTTGGACCCATGGCGGTAACACATTTGCGAGTGTCGTACTACCGGCGGTGTAGGGATACTGTTCGACGGTGAAATCGACACCACGCTCACGAGCCGTCTCGATGACGGCTAACGCCTGATCGACTTTCCCTTGTTGTGGTGGCCCGGCGAGCTTGAAATGCGAGAGGTGCAATGGAATCCCAGCGTCAGCTCCAATGTCGATGAATTCGTCGAGTGCATTCCAGATTTGTTCGCGTTCATTTCGTATGTGTGCGACAAACGGACGGCCATAGTCGTGAAGGGCCGATGCAAGTTGTTTGACCTCTCCCGTATCAGCGTATCTCGCCGGAGGATATACGAGGCCAGTGGAGAGCCCAATCGCTCCATCGTCCAACGCTTCCGTAATGTGTTCGACCATCTGATTGAGATCGTCATCTGTCGGAGATGTGTCGCTGAATCCGAGTACGTTGAAACGAACTGTACTGTGACCAACGAGTGTGGCGACGTTTGGAGCGAGCTCTTGTTCGGCAATCGCATCGAGATAGCTCGCGAGGCTATTCCACTCCCATTCGCCCTCGAGTCGTCCATTGATACCACTCAGATGTGTTTCCCAGGCATCCACTTCGTCTCGGTACAGGGGAGCCATCGAGAACCCGTCTTGGCCGAGGATTTCAGTGGTAATGCCTTGCCGAAGTTTCGGCTCGAGTGTTGGGTCGGAAAAGAGCTTGAGATCGGAGTGAGTGTGTGTATCAACGAATCCAGGACAGGTGATGAGCCCGGATCCATCGAGAATTGTTCTCGCTGTAATTTGTGGAGATGGTGTGCGAAAAATTTTATCGATTGTACCGTCTGTGATTGCGATCGAGCCACGGAACCAGGGCGCACCAGTTCCATCGATGATATGGGTGTCTTTGACTAACAAGTCGAAAGCCATAGATAGACATTGATGATTGGCGTAAAAAGCATTCGTGAGGTAGCAAACAGTACAAACAGATAATCCACCCTAAGGAAATCACGCTATGGCACCGGTTTCCCCGGGAGTCGATCCGTCACATAGAGTCCAGCGAGAACGACTATCGCAGCGCCAACGAGCAGGGCGAGTCCGAGGAAAACGACGTCAAATCGATAGCCAGCCTCCGTGAGCAGGCCGACGACGGCAGTACCGTTTGCTTCGATTAACAGGGAGAGGCCCGTGAATGCTGCGTAAACGACGCCGCGACTTTCATCTGGAAGCGAATTGAGGAAGTATGTATCCAAGGCAGGAAAGAGGCTGTGAATCGAGTATCCAATGCAAACGGAAATTACGATCAAGCCAGCCAGGCCACTGATAGAAATGAGTGCAACGACCGAACCTACGAATCCAGTTAATATCGCCAAAATATACGGGACAATCGGCAGTCGATCAGCGAGCCGCCCCCCAAACCAGAACGCGGGTAATCCGGCAGCGAACACGACGGTGAGTAGAAGGTTTGCCGTTGTTATCGGGAGCCCCTTTACGACATTCAAATAAACAACATAAAAATTGAATAATCCTTGCCACATGAACCCGGCAACGCCGACCATCAGGAGGCCGGTCGCAATAAGTCGCCAATGAGATCGCACAGCTGCGAGAAAGGCGTGGTCTGGAGTAGCGTCATCCGCAATGGAAGACCTGCGAATGACCGTTGCCAGTAGGATGCTGATCATGATCGCAGACACTGCCAGAGCAACGAATACTATCCGCCACGAGGCAACGAGTAGAATACCAACTACGAGGGTGGGTGCAAGAACTGCGGACAGTTGGGCAGCTGCACCGTGAATGCCGACGGTACGTCCAACCGCATTCGGATATAATTCCGCGATCAGCGGAACCGCAGCGACGTAATAAGCTCCGCTAGCCATCCCGAGCAAAAACGTCCCAACTTGAAGTGTCGGTATTGAATGTGCGAGCGCGATGAGTGCTGATGCTCCAGCAAGTATGATTCCCGTTCCGAGAACTGCTTGACGCCGTGGAATGTGGGTAAGAACGTACCCCATCGGAATTCGTGGGACCGCAGTTCCAAGCCACACCAACGAAATTAGAATGCCGATGGTTGCTCGATTAGTCCCAAACGCAACAGTTAATGGGTCAAATAATGGTGCGAAGATAGTTCGCCCGAAATTCATCAAGAAAGCCAACCCACATAGCGTTCCGAACAGGCGTTTCCTCACTACCCTTCTCTACTAAGCCGGGCAACTCAACCGTTCCGGAAACGGCAGCTGAGGAACGACTTTTGTGCCAACATCTTAGAATTATTTCACTATTACCGTCGACTGGAGAAGTTGACTTAGATAGTCGGTGATGTCATGGGCGCAGAAATCGAGCTGACCGTTGAAATCGACTATCAGGACGACAAAGACAAGCAGAACCTCTACCGCGTCAGTTTGTATCAGCCGCTAAGGATCCCAAGGAGTCGACTGATTCAAAATGGCCCGCCACCGGTGCCACCGGAAGATATTATCCCGCTTGACCACCGAGGACCTATATGCAGTGGTGTGACCAGCCAACGAGATCATCAGGGAGCGAGGGTAGAGCCCGGAATCGAAGCCCGAAGGGGAAAGTAGCGTGACCGGCGACCGCCTCCCGGCCGAACACCTCTCGCCGCTCGCCACGCTCGTCGACGAGGTACTCGCGGGCGTCGGCTACGAGGTAGCGGCCGCCACCGACGCCATCGACGACGCTGTCCCCGGCTACGGCGGTCTATTCGACCCCGCGACCACCCCAGACGAGTTGCGTCGCGCGCTCGAAAGTCTGCTAGCGTCGGGACTCACCCGGCCACCCGTCTCCGAGCCGAAAAGCGACACATTCGTCCTCTACGTCGACGGCAGTTCACGCGGCAACCCTGGCCCCGCAGGTGCGGGCGCTGTCATCATGGACGCTGCGAAGGACCAACTTGTCCGTCTCGGCCGACCCGTTGGTTCCAGGACGGGAAACAACACCGCCGAGTACGTTGCCCTCCAGCTTGGGCTCTCCGAACTGTTCGCTCGCTACGAGCCACGCAGGCTGGAAGTGCGCATCGATTCGATGACGGTTATCCGAGACGTCTGGGGTGGCGATGACCCGACGGAACCGGGCGTCGAGACATACAGTGAAGCCGTCACAGCGGCACTGTCGAGCATCTCGGAACACCAATACACGCATCTGGCCGACAGCGACCCAAACCCCGCCGACGCACTGGCGACAGTAGGAGCCGATATCGCGGCCTTTGGACCTGGATAGTAGAATTACGCCGCTGAATTTGAAACCCTGGCTCCGTTGAAATCCTCAGAATCTAATAGAAACCACGTATTGACTATACTCTCTGTATTCAGCATACCACTTCTCAGACGTTCGACGCTCACTGTGAAGTATATCGAACTGGCGTGTCTCACGGTCATAGGAGACGCTACCGAGCAAAACGTCAAAGATAGTCGCCAGTCAGACAGAAATGGAAGTAAGAGAGCTGGTATAAGCTACTAACCAAAACTGGCTCAAAGCCCGAAGCACGGATGATAGAATAAATTTATACAGAAAGCAGTCACCCGCGAAAATCCTCCACGTATCTGTTTCTTATCGCGTGAACTGCTTAAACGAGAATCGGTCAGTGACCGTCGCACTCCTCGACGTGGATTAATCCACCGCACGTGTTACAGCTATACTGTTCTGGGTTGCGGGCGGTCTTCGAGCGTCCATAGCGGGCAATCTGGCCACCACAGTCTTCACAAACGAGCTACCACTTCGGCGCGGCGAAACGTTCGCAGTGCCGCGAGGTATTGAGCATGTCCATCTATCGGATGAACGTCACCCTGTTGTCATCTTCGCCATACTCGTGATACTGCCAGGCGTGGATCAACTCGTGGCGCACTGTCGAACTGAATTGCTCCCAACCGTGCGAGTCGTAGGACGCTTATGTGAGCGCAATTGTGATCCTGTCCGTTGTAGGGTCGTATTTCGTATCATACTAATTTTTTGCTCACGATGAGATCTTGGAAGTATTAAATACTATCACTTCAACGACCGATCTCGATTTGATCGCGATACACGTCAACGAGTCGCTCTGTGAGGTTCGATCGGTCAGCCAGCGCATATCCCCTCTGTCCGAACATTTCCCGGAGGGTTCCTTCATCTATTTCGTTGCCGATTCCAATGCCAATGACAACGACGTTATGATGACGACGGGCCTCTCGAACCTGTTCTTTTGCGTCCGCCACCGCCTCTTCTCGATTCGGCGTCGTTCCGTTGAGCGGAATATTCGGTTTCCCATCTGTAATTACAATGAGTATCCGCTCCCGGCTGTTCTTGAGAAGATCACGGACGTCCTCAATTCCCGAGGCAGTCGGTGTATCATCCATTTCGCTAATAGCATTCAAGTGACGCCACTGAAACGCCTCGTTTGGGGCCGTTACAAGCGGTGTTTTAATCCGGTTCCCGTTTTCTCTATCGGTTCCGAATCCACTGGCAACAATATTATCGCCGACTACGGAGGTGGCTCTGAAGAGCGCGCCCAGGGCGACTTTCGCCTCGAAAATATCCATACTCCTGCTCAAGTCGATCGCGACGCCGATTGTTCGATCGCTGACGTTGGATTGCTGCCGGTGACGATACACATCCTGTTGGTACGGTGCACCAGCACGCTGTCGTACGGCCGCTCGAACGTCGAGACGCTCGCCACGCCAACCCCTTCGCTCGACGGTGCGTGTCCCAAACACGGAGAACGCCTTCTCTATCTCATGGGGAAGTCCTCGTTTGTCAAGTTCTATCCTGACGTCTGATGCATTGCATTGCGTCGACGCTCGCGCGTCGCGGGCTGTCCTTCGCACTGTGATATCGTTCTCTGCGGGTCGTTCCGTTCGTTGCAGCTCACGCCCCTGATATCCGGTGTTCACGTCCGGCTGTCTATACAAACAGTGATTACATCGGTACCAGTCGGCAGCCGTTCCCTCGGTAGCCAAGTCCGTCATTGTATCCACGGTCGCTGTAATCTCTTTCTCTGCGTCGCCCGACTCAAGTTTGCTTCTGTCTGCATGAGGGGAGTCCACTTTAGAGAGGTTGGAGTGGTTCAGCGTCTCGAGGGCCTCTGGCGAAACCGCGCGGAGCGCGTCGACATCAATACGTTCCGGTCGAACCGTTTCGGGGTCGACGTTATGCGGTAAGGTTCCATCGGCAGTCAAGAAACCCTCCGCAGAGTGTCCCGCCGCGGCGAGTCGACGATATAGCGCGGCTGCAGTCGCATTGCGTTGTTCCTCCTCGCTGGCACGACTGATTGGACCAGGGATTAACGTACTGAGTAGCCAGCGCCACGCCCCGAGCACGCCGGACTTTTTCGCTACCCACCTTAGGAGAGCGAATACTCGGAGTCGGCCAATTATCCGATGTATCGCGCTAAGAACGCCGCTGGCGAATAGGACGCTAACGGCGACAAGAGTTGAGGAGACATCTCTTAGCGCATCACCCAGAACTGCACGCGCAGTTATCGGTTCGGTTGCGCTATGAGTGACATTACGAACATCGGGAGTGAAGTCAGCGGGAAATGTTGCATCCTTCGCGTACTCGTCAGCAAACCTCGGGACGGCGACCCGTGACAGAAGCGCATCGGTCACGTGACGCGCTCGCTCTCGTCGTCGCATCGCGTCGTGTTCGCTTCTAGCTTCTACAAGGTGGTGGCGGGTTTGACCGAGGAACGCACGATCGTCGCCATTTATTGCCGCGATTCCTTTTACGTGCCCAGCCAAGGCGAGTTGATAGACACCCTCAACCAGCGCCGCTTCTCGGGGAAGCGTATCTAACGGCGGATGTCGGTCGTCATCGGCCATGATAATGTCGGCTTTGAACGCGACGGTTTGTCGCAATCCCTTGAACTCATTTGTCCGCTGCTCGTCAACGTATACATCCTCGACTAAACTCCGCACGACACCGGCCACGTGCGGAGCTGCCGGATAGTCGCGCACGAACTTCTTGAACTCGGAACGGGCTCCGAGACGTATACGCCAAGCCTGGTGACTGAGCGCGTCGACGACGAACCGTAGTTCGTCAGCCTCGCATAGTTCCACGTCAGCGTCGATTTCAGTCGAAACGGCAACCGTGTCCTCATCGACGACGAACGAGCGGTCGGCGAACACCACGTCTAGGCTTTTGCCATCGGTGTGGACGCTTGAGAGCGTTTGGAGAAGATTTCGGAGCACGTCGTTTTCCTGTAACACCATTGTAATTGCCTCGAGTTCGTGTCTGAACGGGAGTTACGCGTACCCGCTCCCCTTCACAATTCTTTGTTCGTCGGCGAGCCAGGATTCGACTGCATCTTTTCCGACGGGTATTCCGGAGAGTCGGTCCTTCACTATTTGCATGGCCTGTTCCTGTGCGGCACGCTTCTTGTCGTAAAACGGGCGGAGAACGGCGTCACGTGCTGCTTCGACCGCTGGATCGTCAAGACCCGCGTCGTGATACGCGTAGGCGGAGCGCGCCCAAGAGAGAACCATCGCCGTGGGAACGCCAGCGTTTATCGCCGCCCTGTTTTCGTCATGGGCTTGCATGCGGATATCATTCGCCGTTTTGACGATCTCGAGAGCTAACGGCAACGATATGGGGGTCTGATCAGAGACCAGACGTGCCTCTTTCTCAACATCGATCAGCCCGAGATAGGTGACCGAAAACTTGTTACCAAACCGCCGTCGCTCGGCCTTGTCGAGACGCTCTGTGACGTATTCTGGCCCTTCGTTGGCCGTCGCGATCACGATTAGGTTCTGCGGGTCTCCTTGAACGATTTCTCCGCCTCGACCATCGAGTTCCACGCATCCCCGGTCATCGAGGGCGCTGAATAGAACACCTTTGGCTTCGGGCCGGATTCGATTCACTTCGTCAAGCAGGAGAACAACCAGTCCCTCTCGGCTCGCGAGCAACGCTTTGGTGAGCGGTCCGTCGTTCCACACCGTTTGATCATTGACGAGAGCTGGTGAACCGAGCAAATCGCTTTCATGAAGGCTGTATTTCCCCTGAATCGTAATGAGTGGGGCGTCTAAGCGAGAGGCCAAGTAGCGTGCGCAGTGTGTCTTACCACATCCCGTCGGTCCACCGAGCAAGAATCGGGGAAGTTTCCCGGTTATCTTTCGCATGCGGATATCCGCCTGCATGCGGTCGAGTTCGTCGTCGTTCTGGATGTACCTCGGAACGTCCGTCTGGTAGTACTCCTCGAAATCGTATTCTCTGTTCACAGGCATCCCCGTGATAACGTTGCGTTGCTCGTCTACCATCTCTGTTAATACCGATTTCCTCTTGGCGACATTGATTCCATACGATCGTAATTTGACACGGTGGTTCAATTGAATCGGTCTAATTTAAATATTGTCTATCTTCCCCGGGTCGCAGTCCCAGCTTGGAAAACATACGTCTCAGCCACCTATGAGCCGAATCAGCGCGGAATTCGACGATCTAATTCTCCAGTGCTACGGCTCGAGCCCCTCAAATCAGACCTTGTCACGTGGCGAACGTCGTGACTCCATTTGTACCACCAACCTGTTACCGAGCATGCTTCGATGACGTTAACAAGTCTACGGGAATCGATGAATAACGCCGTCGTCAGTTAGTGATCTGCCTCGTGTGGATTGCGTTCAGTTCCATACGATTCAGCATGATCTGTATATTCAATGAATCGCGGTGCGTCCGGATCGAATGGGCGTTCTAACGATGAGAACGCGTTGTCTTTATCCCAACTCTGTAACCTTCCGATTGCACTCCGATTGTAGAGATCCTCGTATTCGAGATCGGGCTCAGTCACGTTCCACGCCGTTAATCCGGTTTCAGTTCGGATGATGACGCTAGAGTACTCATCGGGGCTTCCAACGGAACCAACGGTAAGATCCGCACAGTAGCCAGTGAAGTCGGCACATTCGTCGCACCCCTTGAGTGCGGCATCGTGGAAATTTTTGATCGACTCCGAGAATACCAATTCCCCGCCGTGGTCGTAAACCCGTAGTTCCCCGTCGAGAACGTCGAGTTTGCCGATCTCCTCGGGTTGGATATCTCGTTTCTCTGCGAGTTGTTCCCCAATGAGCTTCTCGTAGTTGAAATTTTTCGTGCACATTAGCGCAATCGTGTAATCGATCGCACGTACTCCCTCCTCGTGAGACTGATAGTCCCACGCGAAATCCTGGAGCGCACGAATCCCTTCGATTTCACACGGCGTCCCAACGAGCGCGAGAGAAAGATCCTCTGGGTCCTTGTCCGGAAGCTGATCCTTCCATTGATCGATGTCTAAATTCCCGATCGCCATCGTCTGATTGTAGAAACTCCCTGCGTTCTCTATTAGTTCCTCACGGCTCGTTGCGAGGAAACTCTCGGCCTTCCAAGGTTCCTCGTCAGATTCAGTAGCGATGAGCGCACCGTCGATTTCACCCGCTTCGAGGAGGTGAATGAGGATGGACGTAACCACCCCACCATCTTGAGAATGCTCGCGCCAGTCGTCCGTGACCTTTGCGGAAAATTCCGTAATCGGATCCCCGGCACCCGATACGTTATCGTCTCCGCCGGTGATCTTCCACTGCCGTTCGTACCGAAGACCACCGCGGGGGCAAAAGTCCCAACAGAGCGAACACCCAGTACACATCTTCACCAATTTCGGTAAGTCATCGTCACCGATGCCGATAGAATCGGACGGACACGCGGCAACACACGTGCCACATTGGATACACCGATCTTCCTGAATGACTGCTTCATCCAACTCCATGAACCACGTTTTATCGTCCGGGGTATCGATGTCATTCATCTCACTCCGAATTGAGTATCCAGGCGTGTCCAGTTCGATGCCCTCCGGTATGCCAGGTTTGGCCGTGGGATTCTCATCAGGGTCATCTACATTTTGACTCTTCTCAGTCGTGGGGTCAGTGAACTGGATGTCACCGAGATTCCCGTCGTTATCGACGTTGCTAGGTTTGCTGCCGCCATCGGAGCGGAGTTCGGACAGATCCTCATCCATTTCGTTTCGCTTGGCACTACTCGGTGAGTCCGAAGTTGTTGTACACGTACACTGTCCGTCCTTGCAGCATTCATCCATCGATGAAGATGCGTTTGAGGCGTGCGGTCGCCGCTCAGTCATCGTGTGCCACCCCCTTCGAAACGGGTGCGTCAGCACGCTGCATGAGCTCGCGCAGTCGGTCGTTGCCGACGCGACGATGCCACTGGTAGAATCGCTCGCCTTCGTCCCGTTCATCGACATAAACCTCGAAGAGCTCTTCAAGGGCAGGAATGACCGCATTCGCAGGCACCGAGGTTTCCACCCAGTCGATGAATTCGTTATCCGTACCCAACGAACCGCCGAGGCCGAAGTCCATCCCCTCAACGACCGAGTCGCCCTCGTTGTTTGTAGACTCTTCGGAGTCTTCAACCTTCACCGTCTCGCCGCGGAAGCCGATGTCTGCAATCTGCGGCTGAGCGCACGATGCAGAACATCCGCTCATGTGCATTCGAACCACGTTCAGGTCGTCCGGCGTCTCGATCCGTTCGTCCAATTCCTTAGCCCATCGTCGAACGCGCTTTTTCGTCTCGATGATGCCGTAGTTACAGAACTCGGACCCAGTGCAACCGACGGCACCGCGAGAGAACGGTCCAGGATTAGGCTGGTAATCCTTCGCGAACGGCTCACCGGTCAAGGCTGTGATACGGTTCTCGGGAACGTGTGTGATCAGGAAATTTTGGTCCGTAGCCAGACGAACTGTTGCGTCCTCGGTACCGTATTCCTGCGCTGCTCGCGCTGCCGATGCGAACTCGTCGCCACTCATACGCCCTGCGATGACGTTAAAACCGACATACTGCAGACCGTCCTGCTTCTGCTCATGAATCCCCACATGATCACCCGTGTAGCCCTCGACGAGATCGACACCACGACAGAATAAACTGACGTCACATCGGTCACGGACCGCCTCCTCGAATTTCTCTACACCGAGCTGTTCGACCAGGTAGCGCATCCGGCAAACGCCGCGATTGTGACGATCACCAAGCTCTTTGAATACCTGTGCAACGGCACGGCAGAACTCGACAGTATCCTCAGGACGGACGAACACGTCGAGAGGAGATGCCATTCGTGGGCCGTCGGAGAGGCCGCCACCGACCTTTACGTGGAACCCGTATAACTCCTCATCGTCGATTTGCCTTCGAGCTGGTGTTAATCCGATATCATTGATCTGGGACTGCGCACAATCCTCTTGACAGCCAGTGATCGTCATCTTGAATTTCCGTGGCAGGTTCGCATATTCACGATTGCCGGTGAAGAAGTCCGAGACTGCGTCGATGACTGGCTGGGCATCGAAACATTCGTGATTTGAGAGGCCCGCAGCGGGACAGCCCAGAACGTTTCTTGCACCGTCTCCACAACCCTGCACGGTTGTGAGACCCACTTCGTCGTATCGTCGCCAGATCTCTGGAATGTCCTCGATTTCGATCCAATGCATCTGGATGTCTTGTCGAGTCGTGATATCGAGGTAGGCGTCTCCCCAAACCACGTTCTGGTTTTCACCACCGTGCTCTGGCGGTGCTGTTGCGAAATCCTCCGCAACCTCGCCGACAACTTCGGCCTGCTCGGTAGTCAAACGGCCGCCAGGGACCTTTGTTCGAAGCATGAAGTAACCCCGATGCTGGCCGTGCCTGTACAGTCCGGCCCACTTCAACCGTTCCCATTCTCCCTCACCGGCACGGGTTTCGATATCATCGAAAGACAAACCCTCTTGGGCATATGAGTGAACGTCATCGATGACGTCGAGCGGATGTTTCTCCTGTTTCCATCGTTCGACTGTATTCATGTTGTATATTCTCCCTGCCAACCGTCATCGATTCGGCTGACAATTGAGTGTGGTGCTAACCTTTAGCACACTCAGTTGAATGTACGGATTGGCTTTGTCTTCTGTATCGAGGCAGTATCTGTTGCTAGTCACCAATACCAGCGGATTTTGCAGCTATCTCGTATAGCATCAATAGATCCATGATCGGCGTTAAAGTCTCTCGGGAGGTATCCTGATTACTCGAGTAAAGTCGTCAGTGTCTCAGGAGCATCGTCGATTATTGGAGTATTATCTTTTGCGAGCGTTCGTTGGTCGGTGATCTCCTAGACCTTCACTTGCCGTACTAGGGATAAAAAGGCGGGAGCAGTGGTTAGTTCGGTAGTTCCTTCCGTCCTGCTCTCACGCATGGACAGTACGGGAAACTACTGAGGCCGTCACAGTCGCACTCTGCCAGTTCAGCATCGTCTTCGCAGTCCTCTGACAGAAACGCATCAAGTACCCGTCGTCAGTTGCGTTTTCGACCGCAGTCATGTGTTTGTAGAAGGCGTTCCGGTGAACGTGGTGTGAGCAGGTACACGCCATTGCGTCGCCCGTCACGTCGTCCAACGTGACAACGTATTGATGCTTAGCAGGGTTCTTGTGACTCTCATTGGTCACGTTGACCATTCCAAGGGCTTTAACGTCGAAGGAGAATTGTTCCCACTGCGCGCGTTTCTGTGCCGTCTCGGCAGTGTCTTGGTCTTTAGATTTTTGATAGGCAGGTTCTGATAGGCTTGGTACGAGCATGTCTGATAGATAGTACACAGGAAACTGTGTGCCACTTTTATGATACTACCCTCACCTATTTGCACACCGCCAGCCTCAACTCATCTAGACCAACAGGAGCCAAACGAATGGAGACAACACGCATAGGGAACGAAGATTCTCGGGCAACGGCGGGGAAAGTATTCCACCCGCTCTCGGAGATACTCGATACAAGCAATGTTGCGATCAACTATTACGAGGTACCACCTGGCGAGACCATCGGAGACTGCTATCACCGCCACCATGAACAAGAAGAGGTGTTCTACGTCATTGCAGGGACTGCGACATTTGAAACTGAAGATGGCGATGTAGTAGTTGATGAAGGCGAATTAATACGATTTGCACCAGGTGAATGGCAGCAGGGGATGAATCATGAGAGTCCTCGGCTCAAAGTGCTTGCACTGGGTGCACCGCGTGAAGAAGGACCAACGGAGATCCGTCGTGAGTGTCCTGCCTGTGGCGAACGGACGTCGGCAGAGCCCGAGACAACGGATAATGAGCTGGTCTATTATTGTGGAGTCTGTGGAGCAGAGACCGGTCGCTATTCATTCTAAGGCGTTCACCAGAAAACGCATCGTATTGAATGTTCTCTCAATCAATTTTTAGATAGATTCGAATAACGGATAATGATTTGACGGCTGCAATGACAGATGTGAGAGCGCGATACTCAGGTCAGTATACTGAGGAAACAGCTGACGATCACATTCTTACGGCGATACGTGATTCGGAGTTTCCTGCTGTGACCGCTCGGTGGGTATCGGATACGCTTGGTGGTGAGCGGCTCTCTGCTCACCAACGGCTATCAGAAGGGATCCTACTCCACGAAACGCTATTCCGCCTGTTTCACTTGACCGTGAATCCGTCCGTCACTGGGCCAAAGCGGTGAGTATGAATTAGATTCTCTGCAAAAAAGAATAGGACGCCTCCGAGATTGAGAGGAATGAGATAACTATACGCCATTTCTTATTCATCTCTAATTCATCCATATACTGACCAATCGTGCTTATCAGCACGACTCCTGAAACCGATCATCGATTGAGACTTTCAACAAGGCCAGTCATCGGTGTTTCAACTTCAAAATTCAGTTCTCAGACACAGCGACATCAAATTTGCTCCGCCATTCATACCTACGGCCTGCCCACACGAACGACTTTCGTGAGACACCATACAGAAACAGTGGGAGTTGAACAAGGGCAGACGGATACGCGAGAAGTGCTGTCCACCGTTTCACCCCGACTGAGAGATAGATAGTGATATGCAATAGCGTCAACAGAACCAGTGCTGGGATCGGGAATAGAAGACACGCAGCTAATGTTATCGCTGAGGTGAAACACATTATAGCGAACCCTTTCGGATCGTGGTACCGCACAATCTGAGAGAAGCGGGTGTGGCGTTCTAGTGTTTGGCGGAAACTCCCACCGATAGGGACGGTTCGAACTCGTCGAAGTGGTGTGACGTCGAGATATTCGGTAAGTAGGCCATCATCACTGATGGTTTGCTGGAGATTGCCCAAGAATGCGGGTTCATTGAGGTCAGTTCGTTCAAACATGACGGCACCGCCCCAGACGATATCTCCAAGGTATACTCCGAGTGTCCCGCCGAACGCATATGCTGGCTCTAGCAGTAGTGCCAGCGTGTCTTCCCCGATGAAGAACGGTAGTTCCGTAACGGGGCCGTTTCTATTGTAGTCCTGGTGAAGTTGTGACAGCCAGTCTGGTGGATGGTGGAAGTCATCATCTGTCCACACGAGTCGTTGATGTGATGCTTCGTTCATTCCTGTCGCAATTGCATTCGCTTTTCCGGAGCAGCTCCGTGGACTACCTGCAAACAACACTTGTATCTGGTCAGGTAGCGAGGGCGCTTGATCAGCAATAGGGTCGTTTTTTGAGTCGCAAATGATGAGGAGCTCGTCTTCATCGCCTAATTGTGCGCTTAGTTCCTCACATACAGAGTTCCAAGTTGTGGTCGGGAGAAGAATAGATGTCGGTGGGTAGTCGTCCATATACAAGTGTTAGAATACATGATAAACTAACTTACGGCAATGTAATCAGAATTGAGAAGCTATTCACAATTCTCCTTCGATTTGTTCTTATTAGTCTCGTTGTTCTTGTCGCCGTCCTCTGACGGAAATGCCTCAAACGTCCCGCCGTCAGTCACGATTTCGACAGCAGCCATGTGTTTGCAGTTGGCATTGCGGTGGACGTGATGCGGACACGTGCAGGCCATCTGTTTGAAGATACCCCCGCTCATCACAAATCGAGTAGCCAATGCCCGGCATATTCTCCCGACTAGCATGGCCCTCACGTTAATTTAAACGTGGATAACTCGTTTGCAGTAACTTCAACTGGTGTGTGCATCGAAAATATCTGTGAGGTGAACAATCGGCGCCATGAGTTCGAGATTACGATTGTAATACTCAAACAGGAAATAATACTATCCGAGGAACCAGCATGAGATATACAAAGCGAATACCTCTTATACTCGTGGTTCTCGCACGCAAATGGCAACAAAATCACGACCTGTGGCTTGATTTGATCGTCAAGGTCGGTGTGACCCCTATGACCCGTTTGAGATTGAGAACATGGACATCGGGCGGCAGCTTGAAACAGAAGCTGGAGTGTGAACTGTTCGTGGAGTCGGCGCGGTGTCGGTGCGGCGGCGTTTTTAAGGATACCTACTAATGAATATCGTATTTGACCCGATGTATGGCACAGCGGTACATGCGTTGGAACTTGAGATACCAGAAATGTCACTTATTGTCTGCAATTGCATTGATGAGGGGCAGACACAAGACGGCCCGCGTCTCATTGAGTGGACTGACGGCGACGATGAAGTGTGGGCAATGTTCGACAAGATACCTGCTCGTCGCGTGGAGCAACCAAGCACCCCTTTAAGTTACTAATTCTCGCAGCAATATATCTATCCAAAAATATATTTCTGATATTAAATATTGTTTGGTTATTAGCGGCGAACAAGTTGCTGAGTGCTTCTATGCCTGCACTGGGAATAGATAGCGAAGTCTCGCCGTAGGGACGTCGCCTTTGATAGTGGTCACTGCTTTCCAATTCGAAGATATACGTTGCCTGACAGTGACGCTAATGAACTCGTGTCCACGAGTTGCGCGACGACATTGACCGGTGAGGCTGCCACAGGAGTGTCATCTGTACTCGCAGGTGTTGGCCCTCAAACAGGCATATGGGGTTCCATTGCGGACGAATCCGACGCAGGCACCACTCAGAAGGAGGGAACTGGTTATCAGGCTTTTTCGGTGACCGATATAGTCCCCGAGGCAGCCCGCCGGAAGCTCACCCACGAGCGTCACGCCCATGGCGATCGTGTTTAGGAGCGCGATCTGCGAGAAGGTGAGATCCTGATTGCGAAGAAACAGGATGAGGATCGGCCAGATTAATCCAAAAGTAACCGTGGCCTGGTAGAGATAGTACTTGAGGATGACTCGAGATGGTCCTCTGCCATTCCAACTCATAACACTAATCCGGTGGTTGTAAAGAAGGGATCACTGAACGTGAAGAAACACATAGGCGTGGTTTTGTAGCTATTCGTATATACCTTCCCTCGTATGTCAGCGGTACCTAGACGCCTGCGAGGGATTATAGAGTAGAACGTCTAAGGAGTGAATGATATGGGGATACTGCGTTTCGATCATGTAGGTGTTGTCGTCGATGACCTTGACGCCGTGGCCGCGTTCTTCCTCGCCCTGGGATTCGAGCGCGAGGGCGGGGCGCTGGTCGAGGGCGAGTCTGTGGACAAGATCAACGGACTTGACGGCGTCCAAGCGGAAGTGGTGATGGTGCGAGCACCGGACGGCAGCGGCAAGCTCGAACTCGTCAAGTACCATGCGCCGGCCGACAATGAGGGCGCGCACCACTTGCCGGCGAACCGGCTGGGCTTTCGGCATATCGCTTTCGAGGTCAATGACCTCAACACGATCGTCGACGGATTGCGAGACAAAGGTTTTGACACGGTCGGCGAGGTCAGTGATTTCGAGGACATCTATCGGCTCTGTTATATCCGCGGTCCTGAAGGATTGATCGTCGAGCTCGCTGAGCAGATCGCCTCCGAGGAAGCGAGCTAGGCGGCTGTACGGCTCTCCGACTTCCATATCTGGCCGCGATGAGCGGTGATATCGCGGACGAGGATCCCCGCTCAACGCCATCGGCAGTGCCCGCCTCGGCTACATCCGGCTATATGCCGCCGATCGATCACGCGCACAATGCTAGGCTGAACGCCGATCACTACAATCAGCGAGCACTCATCGAATCGGTCAGCTTTTTTCGTTGTCTGAGCCGTAGAAGTGCCTATCTTCCTTCTACAGGAGAGAGATTTACTGATTTGGCTACCAGTTAGGATATGTGTAGAGAATTAACGCGTTGAACTACTCCGCCGAACACGCCGATTCCTCGCACATTCTCCTAACGTTCTCAGCCGTCTCCATGAAAACGACGGGTTTCGCAAGAAGTGGCCTGAAGCTCGTCGCGTGATTTGGATTCGACCGGAGTAGCGGTCGCTTGTGAAAACTGGGTAGCATATTTAGAATCAATGCCAAGTATGATAATTTTCGAATTATTTTTTACCAATAGATGAATAAGAGATGTATGATGTCCATTCTCAGCTACGCTCTCAGTATCGCAATTGTGCTTGCTGGTCTGTTTGTATTCACATTCGCTGCTGACAAGCTCTACACAGAAATTGGGCTCTTTCAATCAACTCCAGCTCGTATCGCTGCGAATCTGTTGGGAAGCGGTGTTGGATTTGTTATCGGTGTTTCGCTTGTGACCATTGCTTCGATATAGGCTAAGATCAATTAATCAAATAGTTTCAAATCGATCAATAAGCCACCTATAATGACAAGCCATCTCACTAAGACGGAGCGAAACCGATTGCTGATTGGGGTCTTTCTGTCGACATTCATTACCACGTGGGTGACCATGAATTCAGTTGTTGAAGCAACCCTGTCGGGCTTTCTAGGGGTTTGAGGAGTTTATCTGCTGTTCATTCGAGGAACCGAATTTCGCGATGGGTGAGGAATAGTTGTATCGATGAACAATCGTATCATAATAGTCTCTTCAGTTGTTGTAGTTCCTTTATCGACGACCCGAGTGAAGAGCAATTAATTCTACCTCTCAAGTAGGAATTATTAATGCAGGACCCATTCTTCTAACCAATGATGAACTTCGAATACCGATCACCGCGAACCCCGCTTGGACTGTTTGTTGGAGCGTGGGCCATTTGGTCGCTTTATGCGATTTGGACAAGCGGAATCGATTGGCAGAGTGGTGGTGCTATAGCGACTGTTGGGGGATTCACAGCAGTCTGTCTCGGCTGTCTTGTGTGGGCAATTGGGGCAACGACTGGTGATTCTTTAGAACGGCCGATTCCGTATCGACGACTCATGCAGCTCTTCGGTGGCCTTGGAATCCTGTTTCTTGGTGGACTTGCTCTTGTAGTGTTCCTTTAGGCAAAAACCATTGCATGGGTATCTACTTGAGAGAAGAGCCGTGTCGGGGTTGAATTGGGAATAATTGGTTGCATTTTCGTCGAACAAAATATAATCTCACAAAGAATATTAGAAGTATGTCTATAGAAACTCGAAGACCAATATACAAAATTGGCCTCATCGTTGTAGCGATCATTACTCTCCTGTACAGTGTTCTGATTGCAGGTTCACCACTGCTCTGGGTTGGATTGGCATCGTCGGCGTTGACGTTCTATTTGGTATGGCGAGCAGTCCGTGCACTCGAACGGATTGCATTGGCAACAGAACGCCTAGAAGCACAACGTCAGGATGGTGACGAAGGTTGGGAACGATAACTAGGCCTCTCTGAAGTCGAACAGCAATTTTGGTATCAACAGACCGTCGTGCTGACAGCAATTTGCAGGAATCGGGAGATTGTGGATGATGAATATTTTTAGTCCATGGTGAATTTGTCGGGAACATCTAGATAGTAGGGATGTCTGTAGTTCAGGCAAGCAGCGCACCTCCTCTGTAGGAGCTGATCGCAAGTTCAAATCTCTCCTAAGTCCTTCCTTTTTGCGCGAAAAAGCGGTGAAGACCGGTAGGGAGCCGAACGTTGATGATCGCGGCATGCGAGTGGAAAGGCATGACGAAGGCGAACGTGTTCGAAGACATCGAGAGCGACCGAGAGCGTCTGATATCAATGGCCCAACGCATCTGGGAGACGCCAGAATTGGGTCTTCACGAAGAGCAATCGGTGCAAGTGCTCATAGACCGGTTGAAGGAGGAGGGATTTGACATTGAAGTCGAACTCGGTGAGATGCCAACAGCATTTGTTGCCTCCTACGGTAGTGGTAATCCGACGGTCGGCATTCTCGGCGAATACGATGCACTCCCGGATCTTTCCCAAAAGGTAACATCGGAGCACGATCCCGTCGAGCAGGGTGCGCCAGGACATGGCTGTGGTCACAATCTCTTTGGGGTCGCAGGTGTCGGCGGAGCAATCGGTGTAAAGCGTGCTATCGAACGCGGTGAGATCGACGGAACCATCGAGTTCTACGGCTGTCCAGCGGAGGAGACGCTTGTTGGCAAGGTCTTCATGGCTCGCGACGGTGCATTCGATCATCTCGATGCGGCGATAACGTGGCACCCTGGAAATCTTAGTACGCCTACGCTCGACCGATCACTCGCACTCGACTCGATCCAGTTCACTTTCGAAGGCGTATCTGCTCACGCCGCTGCGTCACCAGAATCCGGTCGGAGTGCACTCGACGCTGTCGAACTGCTCAACACCGGAGTAGAATATATGCGCGAACACATCTCCGAGAAGGCCCGCGTCCACTACGTCATCACGGACGGCGGCGACGCTCCGAACGTAGTACCTGCAGAAGCGACTGTCTGGTACTATGTCCGCGCTCCCACGCGTGCAGAAGTTGAACGCATTAGCGACTGGTTGTCCGATATCGCCGGAGGTGCGGCGGCGATGACCCAGACGGAGGTGGAACACCGATACATCACTGGGTGCTGGGACTATCTTCCCAACCACACCGTGACTGCTGTCATTTGGGAGACCATGCAAGAACTCGGAAAGATTGGCTACTCAGATGACGACCACGCGTTTGCAGCAGACCTCAAAGAAACGATTGCGGGCGAGCAAATTGATGCGAGTCTCAAAGACGTCCCCGAGGAGTATGTAGATGAGATCCAACAGACTGGGCTCTACGACATACCAGTTCCACCGCATGCGGAGGGTGACGTTGGAGGAGGATCAACTGAGGTGGGCGACGTGAGTTGGATCACGCCGACCGGCCAGTTCCGAGCAGCGACGTGGGCGGTAGGAACGCCGGCTCACACGTGGCAGGCAACTGCAGCCAACGGTGATTTCGGACAGAAAGGTGCCGTCTACGCTGCGAAAGTTCTAGGGGGAACGGCTTACTCACTGCTCAAACACCCAGATATCGTCGATAGAGCGAACGAGGAGTTCGATGAAACAACTGGTGAGCAGAGTTACGAAACGCCGCTTCCACCGGAAGCTGAACCTCCGTTCGATATCACCTCATAGTATGGGAGGGTCAACTCATCACAATGACCCTACTACCTTCTCGACCACACGACCGGCTCAAGAATACGGACTGATGATCGCACAGTACACTGCTGCTGTGCTACGAGCCGAGTCCACTGTCTATGATTGATATCGATGTCCGGAAGGAGAGAAAATTTATTCAGAATCGCTTGGCAGGTCTTTCCGTCCCGTTCGTACACACTCCCAACACGGGAATTCCCTGAGCTCAGCACAGTCACACTCGTCCGATTCCGTATCCGCTCCTTTTTTAGAGGCACTGTTTGTCCTGTCACCGGTTGCAGTGGCGGATGCAGCCCTTAGGAGGGGAAATTCTACTATCCTTATCTCTGATGTATGAGCCATAGTGACCATTCGACAGAAGCTGCCATAACCATGCGCCAACACCGTGGTGAAAGTGGTTAGCCGACTGCTTCAGCGGCTGGATTTCTGGCGAAAGAGCGCTTCTCGCGTCACTTTCACCACAATCGTCCTGTCATTTTCGTGTGCTGTGTGGATCCGAGAGTCGTGCCTGTCCAATGCGTCGTTTTTTCCTCCCCGAACTTCTTCCAGAGTGGTTATTTTTGATCATTTCAGTAGAGAGGGCACCTCGAGAATGACAAACACATGAATCGCGATTGGCGAAGTGATGCATGGTCAAGAACGCGTCGATAGTTCGTTACTGCTCATCACGCACGAAATCGGCGTTATCGCCGAGACCTGTGATGAACTCTCGATCCTCTATGGCGGGAAGGTGATGGAACAAGGGAGCACAGGTAACGTACTCATCAATCCGACGAACCCGTACACGATGGGGCTGAAAAATTCGTTCCCGGAGATCGAATCCGGAACGGATGATGCGGTATCGATTCCCGGATCACCACCGAACTTGAACACCCCACCGACGGGATGTGCGTTCGTTGACCGCTGTCCGTTTGCCGACGAAACATGTGAAGGGTCCCATCCGGATTTCGTTGATTTACCGAATCGAAATCAACGTTCGGCCTGTCATCACGTCGATCGGGCCGCGCAAATCCGACGTGACGCCCGCCAACCCGAGACGTGGGGCGTCGAAACCACTAGAGAGGATACCCACAAGGAGCAAGACGTTATCCTCTCGGTTTCGGATCTAGAAAAACACTACTCACAGAGTCAGTCGCTGATAGACCAATTCCGAGGCAACGAACCACCCAAGGTCAGAGCCGTTGATGGAGTTTCGTTTTCCGTCTCTCGATCGGAGATACTCGGAGTCGCTGGTGAGAGTGGGTGTGGAAAATCGACGCTTGGGGAGACGATCGCACTCCTTGAGGAACCGACTGGTGGTGAGATACTGTTCGACGGGAAGTCAGCAGAGGAGTATCAAAAAGGTGGAATGAAACAGTTCCGGGAAAAAGCCCAAATCGTGTTTCAGGACCCCTTCGATTCGCTCAATCCGCGAATGACTGTCTGGAAACTCGTGAGCGAACCGCTCAAAATCCACGACCGATCGCCGACTGATCGTGAAGCGGTAGTTCGGGAAACCCTGGAACGAGTCGGGTTGACACCACCCTCGAAATTCCTCGACCAGTATCCGCACGAACTCTCGGGAGGACAACGTCAGCGTGTCGCAATCGCTCGGGCGCTAGTGCTCGACCCCGACTTCTTGGTCTGTGACGAACCAGCGTCGATGCTCGATGTTTCATTGAAGGTTAACCTTCTCAACCTCCTTCGATCGCTTGCTGACGAAGAAAACATTGGGATTATTTACATCTCACATGACTTGGCGAGTCTCGCCCAGGTTTCTGACCAACTGGCGATCATGTATCTGGGTCGGATCGTCGAAATTGGCGAGACTGACCGTGTCGTGGAGGCACCACAACACCCCTATACGGAACGATTGCTTTCGGCGACACCCGAGAAGGATCCATCCATTGATCGCGAGCGAGTCACGCTAGACGGAGAACCACCGAACCCAATCGAACTCCCGTCCGGGTGTGTCTTCGCACCGCGGTGTCCAAAAGCCCAAGATGAGTGCCGAGCTTCGAACCCTCATCTTGAATCGACAGTGGCCGACGATCACTCTGCAGCCTGTTTCTTCCCCGTTGAGAAGGAACCTGTCGACCGGACTTCCTCATCTGATTAATTACAAGACGATCCATTTTCCTATTTTGCCAGTTCTATTTTGGGCTATTGATGAAGACTAGTACTGTGAGGTGTCGAAGCGATTCATCAGGAGGTGAACATTAATCCATGATCCGCTTCACCAAAAAGATAGCTGGTGTTTCAGGAGTATCCTCGGTCGCTGCATCGGCACTTTCGCTGAGCGTTCGCTAGGCGGCCACATCGGACAGCGTCGTTTGGCGTGATATAAATGGAAGCAGTGAGTAGGTTAGTAGTCGATGAATGTGCCCTTCCGTATGGCTTCTGCACCACACCCATCACACTGCCAGTATGTGTGATCGACGTTGCCGTACTTGTCGTAGCCAGTATGTGGACCACTGATACACTCGTCTTCGTCGTTGTCGTCCGGTGGGAACGCTGTCAGCGTGCCGTTCTCTGTTGCGTTTTCGACGCCTGCCATGTGCTTGCAGACGGTAGTGCAGTAGATATGGTTCGGACATGTAATCTAAAGATTTTGCTGGTATCACGATGTGTTACAAACTAAAATAACCATCAGTTGAGATAAAATCGATCTCTTTTATAGTACCTCGCTTCCGAACTCATAGTATCCATTTACTATGGCGCATATATTATTTATAATTAAGTTGGATCAAATGTAGCGCCGGTTCCAGATGACTACTTTTATAATACTATTGAAATAATCCATAATCGGGCGGCTGAGTAGTGTTTATTGAATATTTATAGATTCTAGATATGAATTTTATTTATTATCATGACAAATATTACCTTCTATACTGTAATTTGAAATATATTATTGAAATCAAAATATCTGATATTAAATTATAAATACTTATATAGTATCCCTTCGGCCTATGAGAATGTCAAACGTTGGCGTTGGTGACTCATAAGATGACAAAGGAAAATATACCTGATAAGATAAAACGGCGCCGTCTCCTTCAGGGAGTCGGAGCACTTGGAATTACTTCCCTTGCTGGCTGTAGTGGAAGTTCAAACGATAATCCCTCGAATTCAGGAGGTCAGCAGTCGAACAGCGGCAGCACGCTGACCCTCGCCCAAGTAAAAAGTCCGCTGGAGTTCGATCCAATCGTTCTGAATGACGTTCCATCAACGCAGGTAACAGACCGCGTATTCGAAGGGCTGTACACGTACGATGCTGGTATCAACGTTGTCCCAAACATAGCAACCGGCGAGCCGGAGGTTAAGAACAACGGAAAGACGTACGTCGTCAAGATGCAGGAAGGGGTCACGTTCCACAACGGTGATCCGGTAACACCCGAGGACGTGAAATACTCGTTCGAAGCGCCAGTCAAAGAAGAAACTGAGAACGCTGCGGAGTTGAACATGATTGACTCCATTTCGCCGAAAGGCGACCGAACAGTTCAGTTTGACCTCAAATACCCATATGGTCCTTTCCTGAACACACTGACGTGGTCGATTGTTCCTAAGAAAGTTCGCGAAGAGGACAAGAAGAAGTTCAACAAAAAGAAGCCGGTCGGTTCGGGTCCCTTTAAATTCGATAGTTGGCAAGAAGGGAAGATGGCCAAAATCACGCGCTGGGAGGACTACTGGGGTGAGCCGAAACCAAATCTTGCCGCAGTGGAGTACAAGCCCATCGAGGAACCGACTACGCGGCTAACAAGTTTGCAGACCGGTGAGAGCGACGTCATCGAAGAGATCCCACCAAAACTCTGGAAACAAGTGCAGAATATGGGCGACGCGAACATCGAGTCGGTCGTCGGGATGGGCTACTTCTATCTCGCGTTCAACTGTAAGAACGGCCCAACGACCGACCCCAAGGTTCGGGAAGCAATCGACTACTGCTTCGACATGGATCAAGCCATCTCGAACTTCGTCGAACCAACCGGCGTTCGCCAGTACAGTCCGCTGCCGGCGCAAATCGCCAAGAAATGGAATTTCCCAGTTGACAAGTGGAAGAGTATCGCCCACGGGAAGGATATTAACAAAGCAAAAACGATGCTTGATGAGTCCGATAAAGTTCCAGACAATTGGAACGCGAACATCATCGTGCCGCCAGACGACAAGCGTGAACAGTTGGGCGTCACAGTGGCGAACGGCCTGAAGGAGGCCGGGTACAACGCGAACGTCCAGCGACTCGACTGGGGTGCGTTCCTCGATAAATACTCCTCGGGTGACCCCAACGATTACAACATGTACACGCTGGGCTGGTCGGGAACGCCTGATCCTGACGCCTTTACATATTACTTCTTCACGGAAGACGCGCATGGTTCGACTGACGGAACCTTCTACAACGGCGTTAATGACCAGATTGTGAACGCCC
Organism: Haladaptatus pallidirubidus; assembly: GCF_020700235.1. Taxonomy (GTDB): domain Archaea; phylum Halobacteriota; class Halobacteria; order Halobacteriales; family Haladaptataceae; genus Haladaptatus; species Haladaptatus pallidirubidus. Next base: position 103,791 of record NZ_CP085307.1, read on the forward strand.
GAAAGACGGCAAGCAAGAAAGAGCGGAAGAAGCTTTACACCGAGGCGATCACCAAACTCCTCGAGGATCGAGTACATCTTCCAGCATATAACTTGAAAAACAGCTATGGGATGAAGAGTAACGTTCAAGGATTCAAGGCACATCCAGTCATGAGCTTTGCTCTCGCGACAGACTACACGAACGCATCCGTCGGATCGCAGTAGTCTCGTCCTTTCGTTTCAATACAAAAGACAGTCATGGGAATCCTCCGATACACACTTAGTCGTTTACTACAGGCAGTCCCGGTATTGATCGGTATCATAACAATAACGTTCCTGCTGACCAATGCGATTCCAGGCGACCCCGTCCAAATCATGCTCGGCCCCTCGCCAAGTGCCGAGATGGTCGAGGAAATCCGCGCACAATATGGGTTAGACGAACCACTACCAGTACGATACGTGAACTATCTCACGGCCGTCGCACAGGGCGATTTCGGCCAAAGCATTTACTACGGAACGCCCGTACTGACGAAGATTATGGAGCGACTGCCAGTAACGCTCCTCCTTATGCTATCCAGTTTTGGGTTTGCACTAGCGACTGCCATTCCGCTGGGAATTATCTCCGCTAAACGACGGAACAAACCAACTGATCATGTTTCGCGTATCGTCGCTCTTTTGGGAGTCAGTACGCCGTCGTTCTGGATTGGATTGATGCTTATTATCATCTTTGCGTATCATCTGAACGTCCTTCCAGCAACAGGAATCGTCCTTCCGTGGGCCGATCCAAGTTCGGTCGACGGGGCGTCCTCCCAAATTGACGTTCTCTGGGAATCGTTCACTCATCTACTCTTGCCAACCCTTTCGCTCGGAACCCTTCAGATGGCGGCAATCACGCGAATCGAACGGTCGTCGATGCTGGAAGTCTTGCAACAGGAGTACGTCAAGTTGGCACGAGCCTACGGTGTCGCCGAGCAAAAGATCGTCCGAAAACACGCCTTCCGCAACGCACAACTGCCCGTAATCACTGTTGTCGGTCTACAACTTACCTCCGCACTTGGCGGGGCAGTGCTAACCGAGACGGTGTTCAACATCAATGGGATGGGACGGCTCATCATCACAGCGATCAACAACCAGGATTATCCGTTAGTCATGGGGACGACGATCTTCTTTGGTTTAACGTTCGTCATCGGCGTCGTCCTCACTGACCTTTCGTATGCGTATATCGACCCCCGTGTAACCTACGATGAGGTGAACTAACAATGGGAACAAGTGAAGCGACCACAGAAACAGTCCGCAAACAAAATCAGAGCGATCACCAAGAGAACCAAGAGAAAATAGAAGCACGCGTGGGGTGGCGATATACGCTTGAACAAATTCGCCGCGACACGACCGCAAGAATCGGCCTCTATATTATTGGCTTTATTACAGCGGTCGCTATCTTCGCATGGATCGACGCGAAACTGCTCGATTACGCCATCGCCAGTCGATTTTGGTACAATCCGGTAAACGACCCCGCGAACGCGAGAATCCTTCTCCCACCAGTCGGGACCGAGAATACGTTCGGAAGTGGAATGTGGCAGTATCCGCTCGGCACCGACCACCGCGGACGCGACGTTCTCGTCCGGCTCGTGTATGGATCGCGTATTGCCATACAGGTCGGCATTGTTTCAACTGGCTTCGGGCTCATCTGCGGTACCCTCGTTGGCGCTGTCGCAGGCTATCACGGCGGTTGGATAGATGACGCGCTGATGCGCATCGTCGAGACGCTATACGCCATTCCATTCCTCGTGCTGGTTATCGCGTTCATGGCTGCGTTCGGGCGGGATTTAACCTTCGCCATGATCGGCGTCGGCATCACGACGATTCCGGTGTTCGCCCGTCTAATTCGGTCGCGGGTGGTCAGTGTGCGCGAAGAAGAGTACATCGAGGCGGCGCGAGCCGCCGGCGTTCGCGACCGCAACATCATCCTCCGGCACGTCATTCCGAACAGTTTCGCGCCTGTCCTCGTACAGGCGACCCTACAAGTGGGCATCAGCATCCTCATCGTGGCCGGACTCTCGTTCCTCGGCTTCGGTGCGCAACCGCCGACACCATCGTGGGGACAGATGTTGAGCCAATCACGCGGCTACATGCTTCCCGACCCATGGTTCAGCCTGTGGCCCGGCATCGCCATCCTCATCACCGTGATAGGGTTCAACCTGCTCGGCGATGGTCTCCGCGACGCGCTCGACCCCCGGATAAATAACTGAAATATCACTTACACAAATGTCAAAAAAATTGCTGCAAGTCGAGAATCTCAAGACACAGTTCTTCACCGAAGAAGGCGTCGTCCGCGCTGTCGACGGCATCTCTTTCGATGTTAAAAAAGGTGAAATCGTTGGTCTCGTAGGCGAAAGCGGAGCTGGAAAGAGCGTCGCTGCCCAGAGCATCCTCCGACTTATCGACCACCCCGGCGAAATCGTCGGCGGCGAAGTCCGGTTCAAAGACGACGTTCTCTTCGGTCTCGAAGAGGGGCCGGGCGGCGACCTCGAACCCCGTGACGAGATGCTCTCGAACGAGGAGATGCGACGCCGGATTCGGGGCACGGAAATCGCCATTATCTTCCAAGACCCGATGGAGAGCCTGAACCCGGTGTTCACGGTGGGTAATCAGCTTCGGGAGTTCATCGAAATCAATCGCAATCTCTCGAAAACGGAGGCAAAAGAGGAGGCGATTCACATGTTGCGCGAGGTCGGGATTCCGGAACCGGAAACGCGCTACGATAACTATCCCCACCAGTTCTCCGGCGGGATGCGCCAGCGCGTCCTCATCGCGATGGCGTTGGCCTGTGAACCGAGCCTTATCATCGCGGACGAACCCACGACGGCCCTCGACGTAACCGTCGAGGGCCAAATCCTCTCGCTGGTGAACGACCTGCAAGACAGATACGACACCAGTTTCATCTGGGTCACCCACGACATGGGCGTCGTCGCTGAACTGTGCGACCGCGTCAACGTGATGTATCTCGGCGAAATAGTGGAACAAGCGACAGTGGACGACCTGTTCTACGACACGAAACATCCCTATACACAGGCACTCTTGGATTCAATGCCGCGGCCTGACCAGACCGTTGAGGAGCTTAACCCTATCCGCGGTGTGATGCCGGAAGCAATCAGTCCGCCGCGTGGGTGCCGCTTCCACACGCGCTGTCCCGACGCCCGAAAGGTGTGTACGGAAGTGCATCCTGATTGCCGTGAGCTTACGGAACCGGGTGAACACTCCCACAAGGCAGCCTGTGTGAAACATGATGAGTTCGATGTTGGGTACGAAATCAGCGACCCCATCGATATTCGCGCAAAAACAGGAATTACCAGCGATATTGTAACTGAATCGACAAGAGGGGACGACTAATATGAGTAACTCATTAACGACCAACAACCAAACAGAGGACGAAGGAACGATCAGTAAGCCACTGCTCAAAGTCGAGGGACTCACAAAACACTTCTCGGATGGCGGTGGATTTCTGTCGGGACTGTTTGGCGAAGAGCAGAGAGTGCGCGCCGTTGAAGATGTTTCGTTCTCGATCCGCAAAGGGGAAACGCTGGGACTGGTTGGCGAATCTGGGTGTGGAAAAAGTACACTTGCCCGATCAATTCTCCGTCTTGTCGAGCCAACCGATGGTACTGTTTATTTTAAAGGAGAGAACGTGACCGCGTTGAGCGGGGAAAAGCTGCGTGCACAACGGAAAGACATGCAAATGATTTTCCAGGATCCGCAGTCGTCCCTTGATCCACGAATGAAGGTTGGTCCGATTGTTGAAGAGCCGATGAAGGCCCACGGGATGTACGATGCCGATGAACGAGAAACACGGGCACGCGAACTGCTCGAAAGGGTTGGACTCGACCCGCAACACTACAACCGCCATCCGCACGCCTTTTCGGGCGGCCAGCGCCAGCGGGTGAATCTAGCCCGCGCTCTGAGCGTGAATCCGGATTTCATCGTCTGTGACGAACCGGTGACTGCATTGGACGTCTCTATTCAGGCGCAGGTGCTTAATACGATGAAGAACCTGCAGGAGGAATTTGGGCTCACATATTTGTTTATCGCACACGACCTCTCGGTAATACGCCATATAAGCGACCGCGTCGCGGTAATGTACCTTGGCCAATTGGTCGAACTGGCGGACAAAGAAGAGCTCTTTGAGAACCCACAACACCCCTATACACAGGCACTATTGGACTCCATCCCAGTTCCTGACCCACGCAAGGCAGGAACCCGTGGTGTCCTCGAAGGTGACGTTCCGAGCCCCATCGATCCACCAAGCGGCTGTCGGTTCCGAACCCGATGTCCGAAACTTATCGCGCCTGCCGAGTATGAATTTTCACCAAATGAATGGGTGAATACGCGTCGGTTCCTCCGCGCTGTCGAACGACGGTCAATTGAACCGACGAACAAGTCCTCCCTCGAAGCCCAATTCTTCGACGCTGCGAAACCAAGCGGCGAGGCAGGTCGTATCGTCAACGAAGCAATCGCCCATGTCGTGAACGACGACTGGGAACGAGCGTCGGAACTACTCGTCACATCGTTCGCTGAACAGAGCATTTGTGCGCGGGAAATTCCTGCGTACGAAGTCTCGACAGAAAATGGAAAATCGCCTCATCATGCAGCGTGTCATCGTCACCGTAATGATGTCGTCGATAGCCGTCAAAAGTAGCCGTATTGCTTAATCCAGAGTCTTAGGAGCTGGTTTGGATGTCGTTTTCTAACCGATTTATCAGGGCCAGCGGTGAACAACAAACAGAAATCAACATCAGACGAGTTTGAATTATTGACTATCCAATTAGCGGCAGTAACCGTTAATAACTGTGCCATCGTCTATCGCATTGTCAGGGAGGTTGTCGGAAGGGGATACCGCGATTGTTGCACCCGTCCCCACTTCCTGTCATCCATTCGATGCTATTCACACCCCTAGCAACTGTGTTCTATACCTGGAAATTTATTCCGAGTCTCTGCTAAGTTTTGCTACAGATAAAATATAATCTATATATGCTAAAACTCACGAGGCGTCTCGTCGGTCTCTTGCTCGTGCCCTCGAAGTGAAATTGATGTCACTGACGTTTTTCGCTAGAGCGAGTACACTGCGAGGGTGTAGAGCGTTCAAGCCGGATTTTAGGTATTGAATTCAGCTGAGTCGAGATTACAGGAATAGATTTGCGAGTGATGACATTGTTTTGGTACGATGGTGCGATTGGCACAATGGCTCTGATTCCCTTTGCGATTACGCTTTGTCTGGTCACTGCAGGCTTGTTTCGGCTTGTTGATCCAATGATTCACCAGACGAAGTGAGGGTGCGATAATGACGTTGATTCTAGTTGAGAACTTGACCAAAATTTGTATAATAATTGGGTGGCAATATATTGCCACGCATGAGCTCGATGCTATCACTCACAAATGTAATTGTCAAGAAAACATTAGGTGGCCGCCAATGACTGACTCCGATCCGACACCTGCTGGGGAATTCCGAACCGCTCATCCAGGCGCAGACGTAGAGATGGCATACGCAGGAAGCAACACGTTTCTTAAGGGAGAGTCCCGCGACGTCGACGATCTCGATGACGTCGACGTCGGTGTTCTCGGAGTCCCGTACGACGGCGCGCTCACGAATCGACCAGGGGCCCGCTATGGACCCGAAGCGATTCGTCGGGCAAGCGCCTGGTGGGCGTACCTATCGAATTACAAAGGGGGACTGACGAACATGAATACAGGTGCTCAGGTGGACTATTCCGACCTCCACGTCGCCGATTGTGGCGACGTGCCGGTCTTTCCAATGGACTATGAACAAACCGCAGAGAGCATCCGATCACACGTCGCAACGGTCGCCGAACGGACGTTTCCATTCGTATTGGGAGGCGATCACTACTGTACGTACCCGGCTTTCTGCGGCTTTGCCGAGGGGTCGGGTGCAGACTCCGTCGGATTAGTTCAGATCGATGCCCACACCGACACCTCCAATGAGAGCGCGACATTCGGAAAACACTATCACGGGTCAAGTACGCGTCTCATTGCCGAGTCACAGTACAGTGATTTCGATCACATCAGCCAAATCGGTATTCGCGGCTACGAGAGCCCGAACTTTTTCGAATTCGCCGAGGAATCTGGTCTCAACCTCTATACGATGCGTGACGTTCACGACCGTGGCATTACCGATGTGGTCGTTGAGGCCGTTGAAGCTGCGGCAGCAGACACGGACGCGGTCTATGTGACATTCGATATCGATGGCGTAGATCCGGGTATTGCACCAGGAACCGGAACGCCGGAACCGGATGGGTTGAGCGCGCATCAGGCGTTGCAGGTGATGGAAATCCTAGGCACGCACGATGCGATCGGCGCTGCTGACGTGATGGAAGTCTCGCCGAAGTACGACCCGACGGAATCAACTCAGACGCTCGGAGCATACCTTGCTGTCACGCTCCTCGAACGGCAGTTCGCCGAATAACACTTAGTATTGTTCAGAGGGAAGTGCAGTTGTGACGGATTGAAACGCCGACCGTTCTTTCAATCCGTGTAACGTTGCCCAGGATTCACCGTAGTGTTCTTCGACAAGGAGGGAGATCGCAAGTTCACCGATCGCTCCATACGTCATGGAGGCAAAGTCCCACCCTGGTTGGCCGCACGGAAACGGACCCGTCTCTCGCGGCTTTCTAAGATCAATAACCCCGCCGAGTTGTGCTCGACTCGCAGCAGCGATGTCGAACGCCTCCTCGTATCGAACCACGGGAAATTCTCGGTTATCTACGACCAATAAGCTGGGAGCATCACCCTCGAGAAGCGGGCTAATCGACGGTCGCCCTGCCTCGATGAGGAGGTCCGCAACGTCTACGGTTGACCCCTCCCCGCTGATGGCATCGGTGTAGCGGAGAATGGCACCGCCATGCTCACTCGAGACAGTCCCTTCGTGTGCAAATCGCCCGGGTACCGAATCCGGATCCGGATGGTACTCCACGATTCCGGCAACCTGCAATTGGGTGGAGATCCCTCGTGACAGCAAGACACCATCGATAGTGATGCTCGACGGAAAGAATAGTCGAACGAGATCGTTGTGTGTTTCGCTCGGGGCTTCCTCGACCGCGACGGTGACAGGGCCAACGGGCAGGTCGTCCAAGGCACGTATCCTGTTCAAGGCCGCTTCAACTTTCGAAGCGGGAATATCGATAGCGGAGGTGACGAGTTCACCGGTGTTCTCGAACGGATCGTATGTGACTTGCCCGGTCAGCACAGCGATGCGTTCTCGAACCTGTTCAAGTCGGCCGCTGACGTGACCGAGTCGCAGTTCGGAGTGACCTTTCTCGGTCAGATCTCGGCCTCGGCCTGGTACTTTTTCGGTGAATCCGTCCGCATCCAATTCCGAGAGTAGGAGTCGGACGGTTCGTCCCTTAATGGAGTAGCCGCGTTGGTGGAGAAGATCGACTAGACGGATGCTTCCGATGGGCCCGTGCACCTCGATCAGACGAAGCAAATCGTACTTTCGATCATCGAGACAGTCGGACATATTGTCACAGTGGTGTGATACCCGATAAACGTACGCATTATTTCATTGGATGGGATCGCTAACAGCAACCTATTAATATTAAAGGTGGCAAGGTGATGCCATGGTTGTGTCACTCATAGACACCGGGCTGCTCATTCTGTATATGCTGGGTATGATTGGTATCGGCTACTGGGGATACCAAAATTCGGAAACGCTAGACGATTATCTCGTCGCTGGTCGCAACATCCCACTGTGGATGTACGTTCCAGTCATGTCCGCCGTCATTCTCGGAGGGGCATCTACTGTCGGTGGTGGAGGCCTTGGGTACCTCCACGGAATTTCGGGCGCTTGGTTGGTCATCTCGCTCGGTATCGGAACGATTGCACTTGGACTTCTCATTTCGACAAACCTCTCCAATCTCAAAGCCTACTCACTCGGTGAGGTGCTCGAACGGCGGTTCGATAAGTACTCCGGCACGATCGGTGCCATCATTGCCGGCATTTATGCACTCACCATCGCGATCACGCAGACGATTGCCGTTGGGAAGGTTCTCAGCGTTCTCTTTGGCGTTAACCAGAGTACGATGATTCTGCTTGCAGGGATTATTATTATCGCCTATACGGCGCTCGGTGGAATGCTCACGGTAACGATGACTGACTTCGTCCAGTGGTGCATTATGACCATTGGGATCTTCTGTATCGCTCTTCCGCTTGGTCTTAACTCGGTCGGAGGTATCTCCGGGCTCATGACTGAGCTTGAGCCGTCGTATTTCAGCGTCACGTCGATCGGGTTGGACACTGTCGCTAGCTACTTTCTGTTGTATGTCCTTGGTATCATGATCGGGCAGGATATCTGGCAACGTGTGTTTACCGCAAATAGTGCTGAAACAGCTCGAAAAGGGAGCATTGCTGCTGGAGCGTATGCAATTGTCTACGGTATTGCGACCGCGCTTCTTGGAATGATTGCGCTCGTTCTCCTTCCGCCGCTTTCCGATTCTGAACTTGCCTTGCCGCGACTGATACTGGAAATCGTTCCCGTCGGTTTCTCGGGGATTATCCTTGCTGGATTCGTTTCGGCGATGATGTCTACGGCGGACTCCGCGTTACTTGCGTCGAGTACCCTGTTCACGCGCGACGTCTACAAACGGTTTCTCAATTCCGATGCATCGGACGAGACGTATTCGAACGTCTCTCGAATTGTTATCATCGTATTGGGGTCGGTCATGACATATGCAGCGATCGAAATCGGGAATGTCGTCCTTGCTCTCACTCTGGCGTACGATTTGCTCACTGGTTGTATCTTCGTCCCGATCTTCGGCGCGTTCTTCTGGAAACGAGCAACGTGGCAAGGAGCGCTCTCTTCGATCTGTGCAAGCGCAGTCGTGGTCGTCACGACAATTTATTTATTCGGTTTCTCCTCGGATTTACCCATCATATTCGGCCTCGTATGTAGCGTTGTCATCTTCGTCCCGGTTAGTATCCTGTCGGGCCCACCCGCACAGAAAAAACTCGAACAGTGGGTTCGAACGCTTGATCCATCGGTCTCGGCCGAGTGATGCAGAGTCAAGCGAGTGAGCCGAATAGTAGCCCAGTGTCTCTGTGCGGCCTCAGAGACGAAGATACCGAAATCGATATGCTGGCTGTATACACTGTTTCGATACCGATTACGAACACAGACAGCGCACCAGTTCTAATTTGAGAGATGCAGATCGATACCCAAGACTGCCATTCGCGTATCGTCCGCCATATTTTCACAAGAGGGTGATACACCTGAGAGGGCTCTTAGTTGGGTCAATCCTTCTGAATTTGAAGGAATTCCAGTGTGCTCGAAATTATGGAACTGCTTGAATCCTCCATGACGAGTGAGATTGCGCAGAGCTTGGTGGCCACGTTGGTCGGCGTCTTCTTCGGGGATTGACTTGGGGATGCCCTCTTGGCGCACGGTCACCTTGGACTCACCCCCGACCGCTTCGAGGGTAATGGTCACGGGGCTGCGTTCCTAAACCCGCCGGAAGACCCCCATTCTGGAACGGCTAACCCGGGTTCCGGAACGACTCGTCGCGGGAAAGACGTCTTCCCCGATTGGGCCCGACGACGAATCGCTCTGTTTCCGACTGGTCCTGATTCCCGGGGACGCCCGGGCTCAAAACGATGACCGCCAAGAGCGTGGGGGGCGACCCGCTAGGCTCCGTCGAGATCCTCGGCCAACCCGACGATGATGCCTTCGGGGCCGCGCACGAAGCAGAGGCGGTACACGTCTTCGTACTGGGCGACTTCGCCCACGAGTTCGGCTCCGTGGGAGCGGAGGCGGTCGAGGACTTCGTCGATGTCGTCGACGGTGAACATGATACGGCGGATCCCCAGGGTGTTCACCGCCGGTTCCTCGGATCCGTCACGGGTGGCCTCGGGTGTGATGAATTTCGAGAGCTCGACGTGGCCGTGGCCGTCGGGGGTCCGCATCATGGCGATGTCGCTCTGGACGTTCTTGAGGCCCACGACGCGGTCCGCCCACTCTCCCTCGACGCGCGTCTCGCCCTCCAGCTGCATACCGAGCTCCGTGAAAAACGCCTTCGCAGTTTCGAGGTCCTCGACCACGATGAGGACGTTGTCCATTTGCTTGATCGCCATGGCCGAATAAACTAGGTGAGGGGTGCGCAAATAGGCTTCGCTGGCGGGGGAAGCGTGGCGGAAGGTTTCGTCGCGACCTTAGATCGGCTCCGTCTGCTAAGGCGAGCGGGGCCGGTTCCAGGCTCTCCTTATGCCCACTCGGGTCGGGGCGTCGATATGCCCTTGAACTGTGTCTATCGGTCCGAGCTTTCGCCAGATGACAACCGGCCAGTGACCGATACGCGCGCTGTATGCAGCACGATCGGTGAAAACTATCACCGATTGGCACAGCTGTCCAGAAAGCACGGAGCCGATGTATGAATTGGGCAATGAATGAGTGTAAGTCGCGGCTCCAGGATCAGTACTACGACGAGCAATTCTCACACTAATCTCTTTCTGATGACTGTAATTTGTACGTTCTGGGACGCCGAATCGAAGAGATCGGACTTGACCCCAAGTACGTTCTCCCCATCTAGCACGTCCATTGTGAAATCCCCACCAACCGTTGTCTGTAGACCAAAGAAGAAATTAAGGACTTTCTCCGAAACCAGCAGGTGGTTGTCGGTGTTTCGTTGCTTGTTCGTACGAATAGGCAAGTTCAAAGAGTCGCGGTTCGGCAAACGCTCGTCCTAGGAGTTCGACTCCAACCGGGAGTCCATCATCCGTGAAGCCGGCTTGCACAACTATCGAAGGCAACCCTGTATGTGCAGCCAACTCGCAGGGTAGTTCGTCAAACGACTGGTTATTGGGAAGTTTGACAGGCGGAATCGTCGATGGGGGATACAACAGTGCGTCGAGGTTCTGATCTACTAGTCGCTGTACGGTGTCTATCTTGATTTGGTGCCGTCTTTCGAGTCGCTGGAGGTACTCACGGTTCTCATCCAGCGTCTCTACGTCAACATCGAGAAGTTCACTGGTCGCAATTCGAGACTCTATTGCTTCGGCAACCTGGCCCGTACCGATGATTTCTGCGAGCGTGCGATACGGAGGTTCGTCTTCCAATTCCGCCAAGTAGTGGTCGAAATCACGTTTGAATTCGTAGGGAATGACGCGAGCGGACGCTAGAAATTCCTGATCGATTACCTCGACAGGATCAACAATCGTCGCTCCCGCCGCTTCCATCTCATCAATCGCAGTCTCAATGACAGAGGTTACTTTTGTGGCCGCTGATTCGGGAGCACTTTCCTCGTTTTGTAACCCGAAAAACGCTCGTACAACACCGATTCGTGCTCCGTCAAGTCCATGTTCATCAAGGTAGGAGACGTAGCCGTCATCGGGAATGTTCGCCACGCTTTGTGCCGTAATGGGATCCGCTGGGTCGTAGCCACTCAGGACATCAAGCATCCGTGCGGCGTCTGTGACAGTTCGAGTAATCGGCCCCGCCGTATCTTGGGTTTCACTCAGAGGAATGATACCGGTTCGACTGACTAGCCCCCTCGTTGGTCGAAACCCGACCAGATTGTTGAACGCAGGGGGCGATCGGACGGACGAACACGTGTCCGATCCCGTCCCGATCACCCCTAAATTGGCTGCGATTGCCGCAGCGGTACCGCCACTTGAACCGGATGGGCGTCGATCAAGGGCGTACGCGTTTCGTGTCTCTCCGCCAAGAGAACTGATCGTATCGACGCCATACGAGAACTCCTGTAAATTCGCTTTTGCGAGAATCACGCCACCCGCGTTACGGAGGCGTTCGACGATGAATGCATCCTGCGATGGCACTGACTCTGCTAAGGCCTTCGATCCTGCCGTGGTTGGCATGTCGTGGGTATCCTGATTGTCTTTTACGATGATCGGCACACCATGTAGGGGGCCGACAAAGCCGTCAGTATCGAATTGAGAATCGAGCTGTTTAGCCCGCTGGCGAGCGTTGGGGTTTACCGTTAGGATCGAGTGTAAATCGTCGTCGTACTCGTCTATTCGCGTCAGGTAACTGTCGACGAGCGATTCGGCAGTAATTTCGTGAGTTTCGATAGCCGCGTGGACTTCGTCGATAGTTGCTTCGATGACGTCGAAGGACTCCGTGTCAGTTTTGGGCATTCTTTGGTCACTGTTACCAACCCAGTACCAAACCATCTCCGATGAGAGTCTTCGTTGACGAACCAACGACTGTGAGACTATTCACGGGCTCACCAGAGAAAGGTGGTTATTACTGTTGTACCTTCTCTCGGTGGATATTCAATGATGAGAAGGTGGCTTACTGTCGGTCTCGGATTGCCGTTCGACGAGAGTGTTGATTGGGTTACGAATGAAGGAGTCGAGTTCGTGCAACTCCTACTCGCTGCTCGTGACGACGAGGTTCTTGGGGTACTTACAACCGATTTGGGTTCGAAGTAGCTGCCCCAGTATAGAGTTGCCATACACTGAGGACGAGCACTATGAAGAAACAGACAATCGAGACAGCAGCCAGCGAGCCACCCTCACCCTGAATAACACGATAGGACTGGATACCTCCAGCGACACAGGCAGCTACAGCGCCGATAAGTAGTTTACGCCGAGAAATACTGCCAGATTTGGTCATAGGAATACAACCTGTCTGTGCCACTAAATCGCTTCTGTATTTGCTGAGTATCTTGCAGAGTAGCCACGGAGAATGACGATATAACTGCGGTGGACGAGGTTCAGCTAGACGTCTTCGTCATCACTTGGTGGACGGCGGGCTAAGCGATCGAACTGCTGTTGGGCAGCCTCTGCTCGTTCCTCGGTTTCCGTCGGCTCATACTTGATCTCCACTATCGTCTCTCCGTCAATAATGACAGTGAAGATCGCATCTTGGTGACGCCCAGACTCAGGGAGATCATCGCGGTGTATGACGAGCTCATCGACGGTCTCGCCATTGGATTCGAGTAGTAAGACCGCCTGTTCCTCTTCGAACCGATCGAGAACAGCAGTAAATGTTCGTGGCTCAGTAGTCTCATCAGTCATTCGTACGTCTCCCGGAGTACAGTCGTCCCCTCGGTATCCACGACAATGACGGTATCGCCTCCGTTGTTCCAAACTGGCTGACCCGAGTTCCAATAGAGGTCGGTGTTCGTGTTATCACCACTACCGGTATGGACAGTGATGTGCGCACCAGGTTGGAGAGTAACTCCATCGGGAATTGTATAGCTGTGATCTGCTTCATCACGGATTTGCCACCCAGAGAGGTCGAGCGGCGCATTTCTTGTGTTCTTCAGGACGAGGTACTCATCATTGAGGTTATTAGCGTCGTCACCAACCGCATCGGCATGCACCTCGGTCAGTTGGAGTGCAGCAGTCGGTTGTGACGAGGTCGGTGTTGACGTTGCTGGTATGGTTGTAGCAGGGGTGTCGGGACCATCGGTATCCCCGGCGGTGATCGTTGTCCGGGTCGTTACAGGCCCAGTTGCACCTGGTTCGACAGGTGATGCAGATCGAAGGGATTGTGGATTGGTTGGGGCGTTTTCTTGTGTTTTAATAGCGATTTGTTCACCAGTGCTCTCGAGTACGATATTGCCGTGAACGGCAGTCCAGTAGGTTGGAATATTGCGTGCAGCGAGCCGATTGAGCGTCTCTTCATGTGGGTGTCCGTACTGGGAGTCATACGCGCTCGAGATTATCGCTGCCTGTGGTGTGACGGTATCAAGGAATGTGTCTCCTGTACTTGATTGACTGCCATGGTGGCCAGCGTAGAGTACCGTCGAGTTGAGTGCCGAGCCATGCTGGTCAAGGAGATACTGCTCTTCTTGTTGGGCTGCATCTCCTGGGAGGAGAAAGCTGGTCTTGCCGTAGGTGATTTTGAGGACGATACTGTTCTCGTTACGTTCTTGGTTTGCAAGATAGGGCTCTGGCGGGGCGAGGACACCCACATTGGCACCCTCAAATTGGATGTTATCTCCCGCTTGGGTTTTGTAGAGCGTGACATCGTGTTGTTCAACAGCGTCCAGGTAACGTTGGTATGTACTGGAACTGGATGCAATGCCTGGGTCATAAACAGCTCCAATACCGTTCGCTTGGGTTTCGTAGTAGTTGATGATGGCTGCGTTGCCGCCGATGTGGTCGGCATCTGCGTGGGAAGTGACGAGATGGTCGATTCGTGTGATATTGTGTTGTTTTAGATACTGAAGAACATATTCACCATCATTACGCCAGTCGCCAGAGTCAATGAGCATTGTTTCACCTGTTGGTGAGACAATGAGTGTACTCGCGGACTGGCCAACATTGATGAAATGGATGTCAAGTGAGCCTGGTGAGGGAGTAGCTATGGTCGAAGACGTTGTCGGTGAGTCGGTGGAAGAATCTGTGGAAGTGGTTATTGACGTATCTATTGGGTCAGAGGGGCCGCTCCCGGCACAGCCAGCAAGAATAACGAGGGTTGCGATGAGAAGCGCTCGAAGCACCTGCTGATTTCGCATATAGTATTCTCGTTAGAGAGGAGGTAATAAGTTGTCTTCGTCACTACGATGATATTCTCATGGCGATACTCGAGGTAGAGTTTCCGGCTGTGACCACTCGGTAGGTGGCAGATACGCTTGCGATTGAGCGGCTCTCTGCGCATTGACGATCGTCGATCTTTGCTTCGCCCGACGCAAATCTGCTTTGCTTCACTTTCACTCTGCGGAGAGGTCTTAGTACCAATGCCGTCGGATAAGTTGTGAGATGATCGCCGGAGGATATCCGGTGTCCAGAGTAGACAAAAAACAGGGGTCATTCCTGTGGTTTGGGCACCAAATTAACAGAATAGAAATATTTTGGATCACTCAGAAAGGGAAAATGTGGTGTGAAGCAAATGACTAATGCAAATGGGATTGTTGGGGAATATCTTACATTAAAACAGAATATAGATGCAGACTTTCTAATGATGCAGGTTGGAGATTTCTACGAATTTTTTGCGGATGATGCTGAAGAAGCTGGGGATTTACTCGATTTGAAAATATCCCAAAAATCAGTCCAAGGTTGCAGCTATCCAATGGCAGGAGTGCCGGTGGACGACCTCACACCATATCTCAAACAGCTCGTTGAGCGCGGGTATCGTGTTGCTGTGGCTGAACAGCACGAAACTGAAGACGGATACAGTCGAGAAATAACAAGAACTGTCACGCCGGGTACTCTGTTAGAAACAAACACCGCAGACGCTCGATATATTGCGTCTGTCGTTCGAAGTGCAGACAATCAGTATGGTGCTGCATTCGCTGATATTACGACCGGGCATTTCTTTGTAACAGCAATAGAGGGAGAAAACGCCGACGCTGAGTTGTTTTCAGAGTTTTACCGATTTGACCCCGTCGAAATACTTCCAGGACCTGAACTTCGAAACGACGATCGCTTTCTTGATGAAATACGTGAGCAAACATCTGGCTCACTATCGATCCATGAACCAGATTCTTTTGCACCAGGCCGCGCAACGCATATAATGCGCGAACAGTTCGGTGAAGAATTGCTCTCAAGTCTTGACCTTGATTCTGCTACCAATGCAGAGATTCCTGCAGCAGGTGCAATCCTTTCCTATATCGAACAGACCGGTGTTGGTGTCCGTTCGTCAATGACACGCCTACAATCGTACCACGCTGACGATCACGTTGAACTTGATGCAACGACGCAACGAAATCTCGAACTCACAGAAACCATGCATGGGGACGCAGTGGGGTCACTATTGGATACAATCGACCACACAGTAACGAGTCAAGGAGGGCGGTTACTCAAAGAATGGCTTCAGCGTCCACGGCGCTCCAAATCAATGCTAGAGAGCCGTCATGAATGTGTTGGGGCATTCACAGAGGCTGCATTACCCCGAGAGGTGGTTCGAGATATACTGAACAGCGTTTTCGATCTCGAACGACTCGCGACAAAGGCAATCTATGGGAATGCGACTCCTCATGATCTACTACGAATCCGCGACTCCCTCGATTGGTTGCCAGAGATTACTGAAACAATCGCGGCTGCATCTGACTTAGCTGATTCACCTCTTGCCGAAGTCATCAATCGGCCGAACGATGAAGTAGTCAAATTGCTATCCAGCGAATTGCACGATGCACTCGCGGAGGAACCGCCCAGATCAGCTTCGGAGGGAGGTGTGTTCAAGCAGTGCTATCACGAAAAACTTGATACGCTCACTGAGCAGTATGAGAGTGCAACAAAGTGGATCGAGACTCTTGATCACCGAGAGAAGCACCAACACGGGATCAAACATCTCCAAGTAGATCGGAACAAAACAGACGGCTATTTCATCCAAGTCGGAAAGACAGAGACGAGCAAGGTACCGCCGTCGTATGAGGAAATAAAGACGCTCACAAATTCAAAGCGGTATACAATCGAGGAGCTAAGAGAACGAGAACGTGAAATCCTTCGTTTAGAGGAACAACGTGGAGAGTTAGAGGAAGAACTGTTCACCCAGCTTTGTGGAACTATCGCTGAGCATGCAACAGCGCTTCAAACAGTCGGCCAAGTGTTTGCAGAAGTCGACGTGCTAGCGGGCCTTGCAACTCACGTAGTATCCAATAACTGGATATGTCCTACGCTGGTGGAATCCGATGAGCTGCGGATCGATCAGGGTCGGCATCCAGTCGTTGAGCAGACCACCGAATTCGTACCAAACAGCGTTCACATGGATCCTGACCGCAAACTGCTTATCGTAACTGGGCCAAATATGAGTGGCAAATCAACCTATATGCGACAAACAGCGTTGATTACTCTTCTTGCCCAAATCGGCAGTTTTGTTCCTGCAACAGAAGCGAGGATTGGGATTGTAGATGGGATCTTTACTCGCGTTGGTGCATTGGATGAGCTCGCACAGGGTCGTTCTACGTTCATGGTTGAGATGCAAGAACTCAGTAATATTCTTCACTCTGCAACGGAGAACTCATTGGTTATTCTCGACGAAGTTGGTCGTGGCACTGCGACGTACGATGGGATCTCAATTGCATGGGCTGCAACAGAGTATTTACACAATGAAGTGCGAGCAAATACGCTTTTTGCAACGCATTATCACGAGCTGACGATACTCGCTAATCATCTCAACTGCGTCAAGAATGTTCACGTTGCAGCTGACGAAACGAATGGAGAAGTAACCTTTTTACGGACAGTCAAAAATGGCCCTGCTAATCGGAGCTACGGTATTAACGTTGCAGAGCTAGCGGGGGTCCCGGTACCAGTTACAGACCGTGCTCATGATGTCTTAGAAAAGCTACAGGCGGACAAAGCCATTGAAGCTAAAAGTGGTGAATCGACGGATACATCACAGCAGGTGGTATTCGATATTGGATCGAACCAGGTACAAACTCCAGGTGAAACCCTTCCTGAAACAGCCAAAGACGAAAAATTAGAAGCGCGGTTTGGATCTGAAGCGAAAGATGTGTTAGAAGCGATTTTGGATGCGCCAATCGATCAAATGGCACCTATTGAAGTGTTGAAAGAAGTACAGAACTGGAAAATCCAACTGAAGAATTCTAACAGCCAATCTCAAAACAATGACTGACAATACCAACAACGAAACACGAATCCAGCAGTTGGATAAGAGAACGGTCCGTCAAATCGCAGCAGGCGAAGTTGTTGAACGTCCCGCATCAGTTGTGAAGGAATTCGTGGAAAACAGCATCGACGCTGATGCATCACGAATTCAAGTGACAGTTGAAGAAGGGGGAACAGAACGGATCACTGTTAGTGACGATGGTCATGGGATGAGTGAGACAGACGTACGGATGGCGGTCAAGGAACATACGACGAGCAAAATAACCGATATCACAGATCTCGAATCTGGTGTGTTAACACTCGGATTTCGTGGCGAGGCACTCCATACAATTGGAGCTGTCTCACGGTTAACGATCAAGACAAAACCACGTGGTTCGACTGACGCTGGAACGAAACTCCAGTTGAGCGGTGGCACCGTCGAAAATGTGTCGAAAACTGGCTGCCCCGAGGGAACAACTGTTGAAGTAGACGATTTATTTTACAATACGCCAGCGCGGCAAAAGTATCTCAAAACGGAAGCCACTGAGTTTTCTCATATTAATACAGTCGTTACTGAGTATGCGCTCGCAAACCCTGATATCGCATTTTCACTGAGTCATAACGGACGAGAGGTATTTTCTACAACTGGCCAAGATAACCTCCAGGGAACTATTCTCTCGGTATACGGAAAAGAGGTTGCTACCTCGATGATCGAAATCAATCAGGAGGCAGACGAACTTCCGGATGGAACAATTAATAGCATTCGAGGGTTTGTTAGCGATCCTGAAACAACTCGAAGTACTCGGGAGTATATGTCGACCAATATTAATGGTCGATATGTGAATTCAGCAGAGGTTCGGAACGCAATTTTATCAGCCTATGGTAATCAATTGGCTGTCAATCGGTATCCTTTCGTCGTTATATTCCTTGACATCCCGAGAGATTTCGTGGACGTGAACGTTCATCCACGAAAAATGGAAGTCCGGTTTGATGACGAAGATGGTATTTGTGCACAGGTCCGTAAAACGGTCGAGAATACGCTCCTTGAGCACGGTTTGATCCGAACCTCGGCACCACGTGGACGGTCTGCCCCCGGCGATACCGACATTACACCGAGCGGTGAACAATCCGAATTAGTACAAGAAGAGGGTAAAAAAGGGAGTATGCAAGCTACCGAGTCAGATACCGTGAGCTCCAATACTGCCACCCAACAAAAAGGACAGAACCCTTCTACCGAATCAGCGATTGAGACATCCGACGATCAGAATGTTGTTTCGTCAGAGACCGACACCACTTCGATCGAAGCAAAGACATCCTCACCACCTCCACAGTCGGGATCACTACCGTCAGGCGATTCATTAGACAGTGAACCCACACCGAATCAATCAGATCAGCATTCCCGCATCGATCAGACGCTGGAACCAGACAAGAAGTTCTCTCAGTCAACTGAAGCAGCTACTCTTGATGATGACACTGAAACACCTGAGTACGAAAATCTGCCTCAAATGCATGTCCTAGGGCAGTTACACGAGACCTACGTCATTGCAGAGACTCCAGACGGCTTGGTTCTAGTCGACCAGCATGCTGCCGATGAACGGATCAACTACGAGCGACTTAGGAACCAATTCGGAGGAAACACCGAGACACAAGTGCTTGCGACTCCAGTCACGCTCGAGCTTACCGCTGGTGAAGCAGCATTATTTGATGAATATCAAGATGTCCTTGCTAAGCTTGGATTTCACGCAGGACGAACAGATGGCAATGAAAGCCGGACGGTGAAAGTGACTACGGTTCCAACTGTATTCAATGAAATATTGGAACCAACATTACTTCGTGACGTTATTGATGAATTCATATCAACTGACCCAAACGAGCGAGAACACACAAGTGTTGAAGCGATGGCTGACGCGCTCCTTGCTGATCTTGCCTGCTATCCATCGATCACCGGGAATACATCATTACGGGAAGGATCTATTATAGAACTGCTTGCGACACTTGATGAGTGTGAGAATCCCTATGCGTGTCCCCATGGTCGACCGGTGATTATCGAATTTAATACCCAGGAAATAGCCGATCGATTTGAACGTGATTATCCAGGGCATGCTAATAGACGGATAGAAGAATGACAAGTCTCAGTTAGAAGTGTTAATGATATTTAATCGTCGTTTTACGACAGACAGCAATGACCCTTGAATCTACTATTTTATGAGGATTCGAGGAGAAAGTCCCGTCCTTGAGGGCGGGGAGAATGTCAAATCTGTAGCGCTGTTAGCTGAACCGAGGCGCTAAGCCCCTTCCTCAACGAGTACCAAAGGCGCGAGTAGGGAGGGGATACAGCGCCGCACAGTTCTCAAACGTGTTCGGTGACAGAACCACAGGCCCATGCAATCGGTTGCTTTTTGCGCTAGGGTATCGTACTAACTACTGAACCCAATGCAGTACGACCTCGATTCAGGTTCGCATTCGGTCTACTCGCTCCACTATCACCTGATACTCACAACGAAGTATCGACGCGGAGTGCTAACCGAAGAACGAACCAACTTCATTCGAGACGTCATCGAAGGGTTCGCGGACAACTACGGCGTCGAAATCGTCAACCTCGACGGCGAGGACGACCACATACACGTCCTGTTCCGGGCGAAGCCGACCACAGACCTCGTGAAGTTCATCAACACCGTGAAGGGTGCGACCGCCCGTCGCATCCGTAACCGGTACGAGGACGAGCTCAAGAACGAACTGTGGGGCGACTCGTTTTGGAACAGTTCCTACTGCCTCCTCTCAACGGGGCAGGTATCGCTCGACGTTCTGAAACAATACGTCGAAGAACAACGAGAGTCCTGATGTACTACTCCTACAAGTATCGACTCAAGCCGTCCGACGCCCACTGCGAGGAGTTGGACCGCCACCGCGATATTTGTAGACAGACCTACAACCACTTCCGCCACCGACTCAGCGAGTACCGCGAGGAAAACGGCGAACTGCCGTCCATGACCTCGCTTCGGTCGGAGCTACCCGACCTCAAAGAGTGGTGGGACGACCTCACAGACGTGTACTCGAAAGTCCTCCAAACCGTCGTAGAACGGTTGTTCGATAATCTCAAGGGCCTCTCCGCGCTCAAGCGGAAGGGGTATGGCGTCGGGATGCTCAAGTGGAAACCGCCACGGGAGTTCCGCAGTTTCACGTACAGTCAATCCGGCTTCAAGCTCGACAAGAAGGGCGGTCGAACGGTACTGTGCCTCTCAAAACTCGGCGACATACCGATACGGCTTCACCGCGAGATACCCGACGACGCGAAACTTAAGCAGGTCACGCTCAAGAAGGAACCGACCGGCGAGTGGTTCGCTACCTTTGGCGTCGAACTCAACCGTGAGCCGCCGACGAAGCCCGAGAATTCCGAGCGGTGCGTCGGTATCGACGTCGGGATTCTCAAGTACGCTCACGATACCGACGGTCAGGCCGTCGGGTCACTCGACCTCTCGGACGAACGAAAGTGCCTTGAACGCGAGCAACGGAAGCTCTCGCGGAAGGTATATAGGTCGAACAACTACGAGCGTCAGCGTCGGCGAGTAGCAAAGTGCCACGCCGACCTGAAGCGAAAGCGTCGGGATTTCCTTTACAAGCTCTCGGCGTACTACGCGCGAGAATACGACCTCGTAGCAGTTGAGGACTTGAACGTGAAGGGGATGCTCGAATCCCCGTCGAACAGTCGGAACACGGCGTCCGCCGCGTGGAAGACGTTCCTCTCGTTGCTCGAATACAAGTGCGAGCGGAACGGGACGCACTTCGTCGCCGTCGAACCGGCGGGGACGACGAAGGAATGCGCGGGGTGCGGCGTTTCGACCGATAAACCGTTGTGGATCCGCGAACACTCCTGTCCCGCCTGTGGTTTCACGGCGGATAGGGACGCGAACGCGGCATGGAACATTCTTTCTCGGGGCGTCAAGCAGGTAGGAGTGGGATACTCCGAACCAACGCCTGTGGAGACAGCGCTCCCTGTGGATACGCCAGTATCTGCAAAGCGCGTCGTTGAAACAGGAAGCCCCACCCTCAAGCGCGAGCTATCAGGCGAGCGATAGGGTGGGGTAGTTCACTAGCCATGATATTGATTAATTGAATTCCGGTGAAAAAGGGCCAGAGATATATCATACGACAAGGTTGTGAAGGTGTAGCGACTAGAGAAACTGCCCTTCACAGGTGAGAGTAGAATGACACCATTCACCGTCAAAACAGCGTGCGGAACCGAGAAATCGTTCGATAGTCTTCGTCAAGCCAAAGAAGGCAGGGAGACACATGCCACTCTCTGCGATGAGTGTAAGGAAGATGATATACATATCGAACGAGAGCCGTCCCAGACAGGGACCATGAATATGGAGTCCAAATCTGACGTCACCCCGGTTCTGGCAGATGCTAAGAGCGTTCCTGGACCGGATTTGCTTTCCGACGAAATGCCGGATACAGTACAGATGGATCCTCTCGACATCGTTCCCGAGTACATGATCGACGAGGTGGACGGCCAACCGACGATCAATAAACGCGGGTACGCGGTCATCGCCCGTCAGTTCGACATTATTGTCAACTCCGAGGCTATCATGACGGCCGGACAGACCGACCATCAGTATGCGGAGTTCAAAGCAAGCGCTTGGAAGAAAGAAGACGGGCCTAAACACGCATACACAGGCCACGGCACAGCGCGAGCCTCCGAGAACAGAAATGGCATTGAGTATAATCTCAATGAGATGGCCGAGACTCGTGCCATGAAACGAGCGGTCGCGTGGGCCTCCGGTATCGGTATCCTCGCATGGGAAGAAATGCGCAACCACCTTAACGACTAACAGCAGTACGAGAACGAAAATCGGGAGGTGACCGTATTCCATTACGGAACTTTTGTTTACTCTATTTTAGATAACTTGCAAGTGACCTCTAAGGGACTCGTCGAGAATTTTGCTTGACTCGGTCCTTTCACGCCAAAGCTATGTACCAACATAAGTGTCTCACAGTATACACGATACTTTCACTCGGATCCGCCGTCAGCAACCACCAGTGAAGGTGAAAATATAGATACCGTTCCTGAAATCCCACACTTATTTACATCATCTCTTACTGTGTAGACTAAACATTTTTGTGTGTTGAAACCATAATATATTTGCCCGCAAAAAAGCGGGCAGACTATGCCAGAAGGTGCAAGACGATACGGACCTTCTGTCGCGCTCATCACCGCAGGCGGCACGGCACTCGCCGGTGGCGAAGTCACTGGCTGGGTGCTAGTCGCTTTGGGAATTTATTGGGCACGATGGAACTCAGGCGGATTTACCGGGTAAGTGGATTTCCGCCTGTAATCCCATTTTTATTGGTTGGATACGCCAGTGCAATACACGCCGTATCCAGTCTGAAATCCTCAGGTAGCAATATAATAGTACTGGTATCTTGAGATGCTTCCGATAAAAACAGATCTGAGGAAGGGTCAGATCAGCAGTTCCTTCTGGCTTTCTCTTACGCATGGTCAGCAAGGGAACCCGTCGAGACCGTTGCATGCTGTTTTGCTCGGTCGAGCAGATTCTGTTCAGTCGTCGGTGGAAACCGGCGTTGGAGACGGCGACCCAACAGTGTCGTTCCTTGAGAAGTAGGAGGCCAACGCTGGGCCACTGACGTTATGCCAGATGCTGAACAGAGCCGGGATGAGTGCTGCGGTGGGAGAGAAGAACGACGTCGCGAGTGCCACGGCGAGACCGCTGTTTTGCAGTCCAACTTCGAACGTACAGGTTCGAACCCGCTTCTCACTCATACCGGTAAGACGACCGACGCTGTTCCCACCCGCGAGACCGATTAAGTTGTGTGCGACGACAGCGACTACGGCGACGGCTCCAGCGGTCGCGATCGTCTCGTGACTGAGGCCGACAACGGCCGCGACGATAGCGACGATGGCGACAACGCTCACCACCGGGAACACCTCGATGCTCGCTTCGGCGATCGAGGGTGCCCGCCTGTCGAGGACGTACCGAAGCGCGAACCCGGCAATTACGGGAATGAGTACTACCTGTACAATGCTCAAGAACAGATCCGCGAAGGTGACGCTCAGTTGCTCCCCGGCGAGGAAGATGACCCACGCAGGCATCACGATGGGTGCCGCGAGTGTCGTCACCGTAGTAATCGCTACGGAGAGAGCCACGTCGCCGTTCCCAAGGTAGGTCATCACGTTCGAGGCAGTACCGCCAGGTGCCGCACCAACGAGAATGACACCGAGAGCGAGTTCTGGGGGTAATGAGAGAACGACAGCGACGAGATAGGCAGCGGTCGGCATAACTATCCACTGAGTGAGTGCCCCAATGATGACGTCACGTGGTCGCTCGAAAAGTCGCTCGAAGTCCGCCGGTTGGAGCGTGATTCCCATCCCAAGCATGATGATGCCGAGAAGTGGCGTGATGTACGGGCCGATCCATGTGAAAGCCGGTGGAACGACGAACGCGATCGCGGAGAACGCAAGTACCCAGACGACGAAGTAGCGGTTCGCAAATGCACTAATACGTTTTGCGGCGTTTAGACTGCTCATAGCCCTTCTACGATAGTCCGTAATTGTCTTTGATTCATATTCCGAGAGATTCCCGGTTACGGATTTATTCCTGCCGGATATACCCAAAATTGCCGATATTGGTGCTCCATGCAAGACATAGACTGAACAACACCCAATTGAGGCGATTGGAACAACGACATCCTCCCCACCCTGAAGGGCGAGGCTTTCTCTCCTGCAATCACGTAAGCGCCACTACCGCATAATTAGAAGAAACGACTGCCGACGAGATTCTCACGGCGACACGGGCGTCGGCGTTTCTAGCGGTAACTGTTCGGTAGGTAGCGGATACACTTGACATTGAGCGGCCGTCTGTGCATCGACGGCTTGAGGAGTTACCTGAGGATGGTGCAGTGGAGCGTTGGAAAGTAAACACCATCTTCTCGGAAGTTATTGTAACGCATGATCGTACTCTCGACTTGAGTCAAGGACAGATGCAGCGGCTAGTTGTCAGTGGAGATAGACGCGGTGGAAGTCGCCAGTCACACTATCGACAATGTACGTAAGAGACGTTTCATCCGACGTTGTACAGTCGACGAGATGAAAGGGGCGATAGATTCGGTAGTCCTCAACGACATGGAGATCGGGTGGAGAGCCGACACGTAATTCCTTCCGTACGAGCTCGAGGAGATAGTATCGTGCGATTCGTTCTACGTCTTTAGTCTCGTCTTTAACCGGAACGATCATGTCTGCATTGACAACTTGTTCAGTTGTCTGTGGGGCCTCTTCGATGAATACCTCCTTGCCATTGCAGAGATCGACGCCACAGTAGACTCGGTCGGTGAAATCATCTAGGAACGCCTCAGCGTGGAGGTCGAACCCAAAGACGCGATATGGATAATAAACGAGTCTGTCAGCCGTGGTTTCGGCCATGTCAGTATCAGTCTCCAGCAGCGTTTGCTCTGCCTCTTCCGCGGAGACGGTTGTATTGAAGACCGTAACTGACTGTTGGGTGTGCGTGCTAGCCATGGTTTCGATCAGTTGTCTGTTGGTTGAACATCGATCGTCGAGGTATCTGACGGTTGTGCTGTGGGAGCATCAGCAGCGAGGTACTCACCAATCGCACGAGCTTCGGGAGCGAGTGAGCGCGCTGACTGTTGGGCGGTACCTGATGGTGCGGTGCCGGATCGGCGAACGCGCTGCACGATGGCGACTGCGTCCCCTGTTGGTGGTTTCGTCAGCAGCGAGACAGTGACGAGCAGGAACGCCGAGGCGATGAGTCCTGCGAAGAACGGATGGATAGCGGTAGTGGTTTGAAGATTTTGGGATGTCCACACGATGTTCGTGGATGCACCACCAATCATCCCGGCAAGTGCGCCCTTCCAATTCGCCCGATCCCAATACACACCAGCAACGTTCGGGATGAGAAACGCAGTCCCCAAGCCACCGAAGGCGAAAATGACGAGTTCGAAGATACCAGGAGGTTGAACGGCAGCGACGATGATTCCGATAATACCGATTACGAGGACAAGCAGTCGCGACCAGACAAACATCTGATCGTCGGTAAGGCTGTCGTTGCCGAATCGCTGAATGACGTCACGAGCGAGAATCGATCCTGCCATGATGAGCAGTGAATCAGCAGTGCTCATGACTGCAGCCATAAGTGCAGCGAGAATCACTGCGGCAACAATTCCTGGGAGGAGTGAAAGTGCAAGGCGGGGAATTGCCATCTCAGGATCATTGAGATTGGGAAGGAGGACAATGGCAACGAGTCCAAGCATGTACGGCTGGTAGACGAAGAAAGTGTTGTAGAAGACATTCCAGATTGTGGCGTTCTTTGCGGTGTCTGGATTATCCATGCTGAGGTGACGGACAACGGCATGCGGAAGACCCATGTACCCAATTGCGTAGATGAGTACAGCGCCAGCAACGACGCCCCATTCACCGACGTGTTCAAGCCCTTTTCCCCAGATCGAAAGGTACGTTGGATCCTTTGTGGCGATTTCACGGAAGAGAGCGCTGATCCCGCCTACTTCGAGTATCGCTGCGACGAGGATGATGTTGACGCCGACGGCCATGACGATTGCCTGGAAGGCGTCTGTCCAGGCGACGGCAAGGTAACCACCGACGAAAGTGTACAGGATGATGATTCCCGCGCCAATGAGGAGTCCGTAGAGAAATGGGAGTCCGCTAATGGATTCGATTGCTTTGCCTGCTGCAATGAATTGGGCAAAAACGTATGCAGCGAGGAAAACGATCGAGATTGTAGCGCCAGCGATTCTGATACTAGGATGAGGGTAGCGGTCTTCGAGCCATTCGATTGGAGTGAGTGAGCCAAGAGCTTCGGTAATTCGCCGGAGATTCCGGCCGAGGACGGCAAGGTTGACAAGGCCACCACCGAAGTCGCCAGCAGCGTACCAGAGAGCCCAAAGCCCTTGTTTGAATGCGAGTGCAGGGCCACCCATGAACATAAATCCGCTCATGGATGTTGCTTGGAGTGTGAGTGCTGTGACGCCGCTTCCGATTGTGCGGCCGCCGAGTAAATAATCACTCAAGTCATCTAGCTTTTTACTGGCGAAATAGCCGAAGATGAGGAGTCCGAGGAGATAGACGACGAAGGGGATGAGGAGTGCCCAATTCATAGGGTATTAGACTCGTTTTCTCGAGCAGTTTGTTTGTCGTTCCGTTTCATGCGGTAGAGTGAAATGAGTGCAACACACCACCAGAAGGGTATCCAGCCAAAGAGGAGGATAGTTGGCTCGAGGTCAAGCCCGGGAATCATTTGATCTCTCCACGTTCTGGATTGTTTCCCCATTTACTCTGTCTTCGAAGCACATTATTTAAATATGACGTGCAATTGGTGTACATTTTCCCTATTATGGCAAGTAGTAGCATACCAAATAAATCTTTGCATCCCAAGCACTCTAGGATTAAGCAACGCAAAATTTGAGGACAAATATGCAACCCTCATACTCGAGAGAGTGAGTGTGGATGCTGATGGCCATGGGACCCTTAATTGGAAATTCGATCTGAAGGCTGATTCATCAATTGCGACATCGCCTGTCGTCGTAAATGGGCTCGTCTACCTCGGAGGAACTGCGCAGACGTCACTATACGCGCTCAATGCCAACGACGGAACACTCGTTTGAAAACACGACGTGACCTCTCCGCACCCGTCAGCACCTGCTGTTCACGATGGGGACCGTCTCTGCTATTGATGGAAATCGACTGCTCGCTCTCGACGCAGCGACTGGTACCCGTCGGTGGGATGCATTTATCGAAGAGGATACACTCATTCCGACGGTTACTGACCGGCGCGCGTATGTTGGAGCCACACACGGTATTGTTGGCTTCGATATCGCTCGACAGCCTCGTCTGGGGAATGACCGTCACGAGCACCCAACTCGCAGTTGATGATTCATTGTTTTACGTGCCTGTTGACGAGATGCTCTGGGCGTTTGAGAATGATACTGGGTATCTCGCCTGGAACCGTAACATGCTCCCAGGTAACTCCTCTCCGGGGACGTTCACGACATGTGTCGGCGTAGTGATATGTAATAAGTTATTACCGAACATAATAATATGCTTCAGAAATTGTGTAATTATCTTCGTCAGTGGGAGGATGTCTCGTCGTGTATTTGCTCCAACAGTTTTGCGAGTTCTTCGCCTAATCCATCATAGAGTCGTTCTCCTTTGTCTGCAGTCGCGAGGTGTGGTTCGCCAATCGCTCCAGATTCGCTGTATTCCGTGAATGGACGATAAACGGAGAGCGCTCCGTTATCGAATAAGTCCCGTCCTTCTGTGTCGTAAATCGCCTTGCGATGCGTTCCCGTGATTGCTTCCTCGTGGACGAGATCAGGACGAAGATGCAGCATTAAGGAGGTCTCAAATTCCCCGCCATGAGAAATGCCGCCCAAGTCGCTTTCACGGATATCATCAACGAACGAACTGGCCAAGTGAAAGTAGGTGAGACCAAGTATTTCGGTCGTTTGATCGGATGCTCCGACTTCGCTGACGGCATCATCGATGAGTGAGATATTGCCTCCGTGGCCATTGAGGAAGAGCAACGCATTAAATCCGTTTTCAAGTCCTGTTTTTGCCACACTGCAAAGCGTCTTGAGTGCCGTGTCAGTATCGAGTGAAATTGTTCCACCAAAAGGAAGATGATGTGGTGAACGACCCGTCCAAAGTGTTGGCGTAATCAGGAGCGGAATACTATCTCTAAGTTGTTCGCTACCGGCATGTGCGATAGCATTCACAAGAATCGTGTCTGTGCTAACAGGGAGATGATGACCGTGCTGTTCTATGCTTCCAAACGGAATAAGCAGTATTGATCCCTCTTGATCTGCGATGGTTCGAATTTCCTCGTATGTCTTACCGGCCCACGAATAGGAGCTTTTGCCGATTGACTCGAACAACATAGGAACTACATTGTAAAGTTTCGATTTAGTTGTATGGTTGGTGTTGTGCATTCTCCATTAAAAGGGACAAAATCCACGTCTTGGGTTGCCAATGATACCGAGTGATGCCGGCTACCAATCGTTTTTCTACTTTCAGAGAATGAAGACTAACCCTGCGAATCTCCTAAACAGCTCCAAGCTTACAGTCTATCAAAACCCTCAAAACTAGTTTTGAGAGTTTGTAGAATCTCCATTGATCGTAGGGTTGACTGGAAACAGAATCAGTTGAAGCATAGATGGCGAGCGATTGCAGCAGAGCTTGGATGGCCATGTTGGACAGTATAGAAGGTTTTGAACGGACTTGCCGAGGAGGGAGAAATTCGCAAGAAGAAGCCCGAAGCTCGTCGGGTGGTCTGGTTTTCTCTATGTGCGATTGAGCTGTTTTGAATTGAAAGAAGGAATTGAGTGGTGTCGTCAATCCGATAGAGCGGTGGGTGGTGCAGACTAGAAGCTACGACCACTCGCTAACAGCACGTTCACTAAGCATCTCTCGGAAATCCTCGGTCGTTTGCTCTAGCAGTTCACCGCTTGACCAATCGAGGATGACGCCGTAGCGTCGGATAAGATCGAGCGTATCAAGTTCACCCTCATTATAGCGTTTAGCAACTATCTCGGGGTCCTCGCGTAACCATTCTCTCCGGTTTTCACGGATATAATCGCGCTTTTGTTCCGTTGCTTCTTGGTCGACCTCGTATTCACACAAATCAGGGTCTATCTCCTCAATGACTACACCATAGTCCTTGGCTGCACGCTCGACAGACACGTAGTCATCCTCGATGTCTACCAACACATCCTGGGGGTTTCGGTCGAGGGGATCACCAAATCCACCACCGCCTGAGGAGGGGCGGACAAATTCGTTGCCCTCTTGGATCGGAACACTAGAGAAGACCGTGCCCATTTTCTCGGACTCCCCATCTTTTGTGAGAGTAACACCGTGAGGGATTCCTGGGAGTCCACCATTGATTCCCCATGTGATAGACCGAGCACGATCCGAGCAGTACGATATGACGCTGTTGTCACATTCCAGTATCCGACCTCCTTTTCGAACTCCGCACCCACCGCGGTATTCTCCTGGACCAGCAGAGTCAGTAACAATGGAATGTTCACTTGTCAAAAGCGGTGTGTCTCGCTCTTGACCCTCCAAGGACTGGACAGCAAGGCCAGCACCAAACACTGGCGCTGTCGCAGTAGCGCCGTCTTTGCCGTCACGACCTCCCCACCCACCGGCCATCCAATCGTACCAAGCGAACTCTTTACCGTCTCGACCCGGTCGCTGATCTTGACCGCCTGCAAGTAGATACTCGAGGTTGAATGCACAAGCCATAGCGCGCTCAGGCAAGACCTCCGACCATAGCTCAAAGATTGCATTCATCACTTTCTCATAGGCACCAGCGACTGATCCCGTGACGGGGACCGGTTCTGGCGCGTTTACCACTGTTCCTTCTGGGAGTTCAGCACTGACAACTCGATACATTCCCGAGTTCAGTGGCACGTCCGGGAAAAACATCTTCGTCCCAGCAATAACTGCAGAAAAGGAAGTCCCGAATGTCGAATTCAGGAAGTTTCCGATGTAGTCGTCCGATCCCGAAAGATCATAATGAACTTCGTCTCCGTCGATGGTCATTTTGACGTCAACAGTGACAAATCCCTCTGCCTTGTTGGGATCGGCATCAATGTAGTCTTGAGTGTGCCAGGTACCATCGGGCAAGTCGTGAATCTGCTTGCGCATCATACGCTCGACATAGTCTTTCGACTCATCGAAAGCAGTCATCACTGTATCGACTCCATACTTCTCGACAAGTTCGAGGAGTCGTTCTTCAGCAATCCGTGTCGCTTCGGCTTGCGCCCGCATATCGCCCATTCGATCTTCTGAAAGACGCATATTGGTCGTCAGAAGGTTCGCGACATCGTCTCGGAATTCTCCACGATCCCAGATTTTCAGCGGTGGAATGCGCAGCCCTTCGGCAAAATGATCGTTTGCACTAATGTTGAACGAACCGGGGGCAGGCCCACCAACATCAGCCCAGTGACCGTTTGACTGGGTAACTGCGATGAGTTCTCCCTCATGGAACACGGGGCGCATAATGCGGACGTCGTTGATATGTGTTCCACCGAGATACGGATCGTTGACTATGTAAACGTCGCCGGGATTGATGTCCCCCTCGAAATACTCTAGGGTTTCCTTGCAGGTGTAGTGGAGGGTACCGACATGGACGGCGATGTCGTGTGAGCCCTGCATCACTGTATTACCCTCTGCATCGTTCAAGCAGTTGCTGAAGTCGCGGTTGTAAATGACGAACGAGTAGCAGGTTCGCTGTATTTGTTCGGCCATTCGGTCAACAAGGTTTATGAACGAACTTCGGAGTACCTCAAAGGTGACTGGATCGAGGTCGATCTCCTGCTGTGGTTGTGTATCTGACATGGTTAGACGGTAATGATGATGTTTCCAGTTTCGTCGACTTCGGCTGTCATCTGAGGTGGAACTACGATAGTGGAGTCCATCTGTTCGACAATCGCAGGTCCGTCGAAGGTAGTACCCGAACCAAGCGCTGCACGGTCATAGACGGCCGTGTCTACATATTCTCCAATTTCCGTGAAGTACGCTTCACGAGTGTCCTGGCGGGCAATAGTAGAATCACCTTGATTGATCTCTGGGAACGAGGGTTTCTCAACGACTCCCTTGCCGGTGACGTGGAGGCCATATATCTCGACGGGTTGATCTTCATCAGAGTAGGCGTAGGTCTGTTCGTGCTGGCGATGGAACCGTTCTCTGATGGATTCGATGCTATCGATTGGTCGTGAGCAGGTCACTTCTAACGAGCGCCACTGACCAACATACCGCATCTTTACCTCGTGTTCCATTCGCATTTGCTCATCGTCGATACCTTCCTTTGCAAGGCGGCCGTGAATCTCACTCTCCATTTCTGCAAAGGCATCCTCAATGTCATCTACGACGTTCCCTGACGCGTTGGCAATGAACGTTTGTGAGAGATCGTGTTCAACATCGACTAGCAGACAGCCAAGTGCCGAGTTAATTCCGGGATATGGTGGTACAATGACCTTTGGAATGCTCATTTCCTTTGCAACGTGGGCAGCATGCATTGGACCAGCACCACCGAAGGCAATTAGTGCGAAATCCCGAGGATCATATCCTTTGCTCGTTGAAACCAGGCGAACGGCATTACACATATTGGCGACCGCGATCCGCTCAATAGAGGAGGCAGCCTCGGTGAGATCAAGCCCTAACGGATCAGCGATGTCGCGTTCGATAACCTCACGAGCAGGATCGGCCGTGGCATCCATATCGCCCCCAAGGAATTTGTCAGGATCGACCCAACCGAGAACGACATTGGCATCGGTCGTGGTGGGTTTGTCCCCACCTCGAAGATAGCAGGCGGGGCCAGGATCGGCTCCTTGGCTCTTCGGTCCAACGCGTAAGGAACCACCGTCGTCAATCCAGGCGATTGAACCACCACCTGCGCCGATAGTTTCGATATCTGTCGACGGGAACATGATGGGATAACCGTATTCGACAGACCATTCATCAGTCATCTCGATGTCGCCTTGAAAAGTGAGCGAGACGTCAGCGCTAGTTCCACCCATGTCGAAGCCGATCGCGTTCTCAAAGCCACATTGTTCGGCGATGTACTGACTCGCAATCGCGCCTGCAGTCGGCCCTGAATTGGCGATACGAGCCGCATAGTAGGCGATAGCCTCTGTTGTCATTACGCCACCACCAGAATGCATAGCGAGGACGTCACCGTCGTAATCTCTTTCGCTGAGTTTTTTCGAGAGATCGATTAAGTACTCACGGACGACTGGAACCAACGCTGCATTGATGACTGTTGTGCTGGTTCGCTCGTGTTCGAACATCTCCGGGAGAATTTCATGGGAAGTACAGACGAACGCGCTGGGATATTCCTGTGCGACAATCTCAGCAACTCGTTTTTCGTGGTCGCCGTTGACGTAGGCGTTAATCAACGATACAGCGATAGTGTCGATGCCCCGTTTTTTGAAGATACGAGTTACCTCGCGAACTGTTTTCTCATCAAGTGGAGTAACGATGTTCCCGTCTGTATCAATACGCTCGGAAACTTCGAGCCGGTCACGCCGCTGAACATATGGGTCAGCAACATCCTCATACGCATCCCACAGCTCGTCCTTCGTCGCATCTCGAATTTCATGCACATCACGAAAACCTTCAGTCGTGATCAACCCGATTCGAGGGAGTTCACGTTCAATGAGAGCATTGGTACCGACCGTTGAACCATGCGAGAAAAATTCCAATTCTCCGATGCCCGTTTCAACCTTTGTTAAGCCATTTATGACACCTTCTGCTGGATTTGCAGGTGTTGATGGGGTTTTCGCTATTTCAATCTCTCCAGTCTCGTCGTTAAAGATGATAACGTCTGTGAACGTACCACCGATATCTACTCCAGACCGTATCATTGATTCATCAGTAATAATTACAATACATCCATATTTAGAATTTTGTTGTTTAGACATTACAAAACGAGCGATGCAATAAGTGCTGTGTTGTCGAATAGCACGATAATAAGCGACGAAGAAAAAATCCCCATCTGGGGGTATTGATATCGATGTCCCTTGGTAGCCCAGGCTGACAGAGCAATTCCGTTGTGAGGAGTCGGTCAATAGTTCAAATCTCTCCTAAGGCTTTTGCAAGCGATTTTGGATGCTCATAGAAGAGAGAAGCTTCTCGAGGATTGTTCTAGGTTAGTATGAAATACTAACCAGATTTCGTTCACAAGTACGAGTGATGGTAACGTCTCAAGCAGAGCACGGCAGCCCGCGAAAATCTTCCTCGTACCTATTCCTTGCCGCGAGCACTACGTAAACGAAAGTCGATCAGTGACCAGAGTCTCCTTCGACATGAAATGCCCTCTTACAGCCGCTACAGCAGTATCGCTTGGGGTAGTAGACTGTCTTCGAGCGCTAATAACAGGTATGCAATCGCCACAGTCTGATGTAGCGCACATGAGTGATTAGAGTTGACACAATAAGCTAAAATAGTGATCAAACAGTCTATGGGCTACTTTGCCTTTACTTCTTTCAGTCGAGCGAGGAGCTCTTCGATTGAGTCGTCGCCAGTGTACTCTACCTGCCCTTCAAAGTTCGTCCGTTGATCGTCAGAATCAGCGACAACAGAGCTGATTTTCTTCTCGCGACGTTCGTGCTCCTCGGCATCGAATGTTCCCATTGACATAGAATTACCTCCGTGATAGTTATAGGTTCTAAATGAATATATGGCTATCGGACGAAAATCGGTAGCTAACACATCTAATAGCGAAAAATTCTAAGGTTTGAAGGAGTGCCGACCATTGGGCGTTCAAACGGGAGTCATTCACAAACAGTTTGGGTCGATTTCGAGAACGTCACGGACCGGTACGAGTCAGCGATTGAGATCGAATCGTAGCGCTATCTGGATGACGGGACGAGGCAACGTGGATAATCGGTGAGATTCTCGTAGCTCGACTGTGTGACCATGATTAAATCCTCGATACGCACACCTCCCTTCTCGGGATCGTAAACCCCCGGTTCGACCGTGATGACGTGACCAGCCTTGAGCAGTTCATCACTCGACAATGAGGGTGCTTCGTGGAGTGAGAGACCGACACCATGACCGGTTCCATGATACATCCCTACAGAAACATCGCCCACAGCAAAACCATGGTCGGAAAGCACTGCACTAGCTGCCTGATGGACTGCTTTTGCTTCAGTTCCCTCACCATTATCGAGGGCAGCAAGTGCCGCATCTTGGGCATCACGGACAGCATCGTAGGCGGTTCGAGTCCACGTATCGATTCCCACGACGAACGTACGGGTTAAATCAGCATAATAGCCGCTTTTGCCACGAGGGGAGATATCCAATAAGACAGTTTCTCCGGTGCGAATTTCATCGTTGCCGGTAAAATGAAGATCACTACAGGAGCGCCCCGCACCAATGACTGTGTTTCCCGCATCCTGAACACCCTGCTTCGCCAGAACGGCGTTTACTTCTCGTCGGAGGCGTTCAGTGGTCAACATCTCTCCCTTCCAGTGAAGGGTGTCTTGCTGTACTTCGGTCTCCGCTAAAATCGCTTCAGCATGGGCCATCCCATGCTGTGCAGCGGTTTGAACGGACTCGATCTGCGTGCGCTCATTCGATGTCTTTTGTGCTCGACCGAAATCCGTATCAGTTGTACAGACCTCGAAGTCGTCTTCGAGCACAGAGATAACTCGATGGGAAACGTGACTTGGGAGTAGAATCCGGGCTGCGGCAGTGAGTTCGTTGATTGTTTCGATTGCTCGTATGACTGGAGTCGAGCCATTCTGTTGGTGATCAGTTCGAACAATATCGCCAATGAATTCTCGCTCTGCTTGTTCTCCGAAGAGACGGGGGGCACAGAGCACGCTCTGTCCCGACCCATAGACGAAAGCATAATCGCGATCTGGACCCGAAAAGTGTGTACAATAACGAAGCAAATCATCGAATCGATCACCGATATGGACGAAGGCATCAGCATCGTACGCTTCGAGTTCTTGCTCGATCGCGTTTTGCAGTGATTCGTATCGGGAAACCATGCTTACCATCGAATGATATTGCTCTCGAGATCTCGTGGATAGTAGGTGATCTGTTCGACACCATCTTCGGTAATCAGGATAGTATCGGAGTGTCGATAGCCAGCACTATCCGGGATATAGATTCCAGGCTCAATCGAGTATGCATGACCGGGTTGCATTATCTCATCGCTTCCACGGTCGATGAACTCTCGCTCGTGTCCTTCCATACCGAGATTGTGACCTGTATGATGCTGGGTAAACTGGAGTACTCCTTGTTCTTTTAGATAATCATGCACAGCTTGATCAACGTGAGAGCAAGGGACACCAGGGCCACTTTCCTCGATGCCGATCGTTTGAGCTTCGAGCATTATCGCAAAGTAATCCCGCTGTTCATCCGTTGGTTCCCCCATAAACATCGTCCGTTCGAGTTCGCTCTTGTACCCACCGACGTTGGCACTCGCGCCTGTGACAAGGACATCTCCTTCCTGCAGTCGGCGGTTTTCGGTTAGTCCGTGTGGGAGTGCAGTATTAGGACCAGAGAGGAAGCCACAACTGGCTGGGAATCCTCCTCGAAGATGGGAATCGTATCGGGAACCAAGCGTATCAAGCATTGACATTGATGCATCGAGACTCGCTTGTTTCGCAACCCATAGCTCGTGTTTGCCCGGTTCTGCATAGTCTTCGAGATATTGGTGTGCGAGATTACCCCATTCAGCTGACCGCCGCATCAATTCAAACTCAACATCGGATTTCACCTTTCGGAAGTCAGTAATCCAGTCAACAGTCTCGACGGTGATATCGGCAAAGGTGTCCAGAGTCGGTCCAGCGTATCCCCAATAGCCTGGCGCGCCGTTTGAATCCGCTGCGACCGATTGCACGTTGAAGTCCTCTAACATTGTCGCAATCGTCTGTTCTGGCGTTCGACTCTGATATTCGTAATACTCTCCGTCACCATTTCCTGGGTAGTCATAATACACGTGAACGTCCTCGATAACAGGGAAATCCTCACTCTTAGCCCGATCCGCTTCCAATCGAGGAACAGTTACGCCGACACGATCGGCTGTCACCGCAAGACAAACAGGGCGTTCCGTTTGGAGATGGTGATATCCTGTTAGCCACTCGATGCTCGTTGCCGAAAACAGACAGAGCGCATCGTACCCTTCGTTTGCAAATTCGTTTCGTACGGTTTCGACTCGAGATTCGAATTCTTCAGTTGGCACGTAGGTTAATGCCATGATACTAGATAACAGGAAGACGATTTAAGCGTACGTCAATCAGCAAACGGGATGATTATCACTCGTAGGTATCAGTTATCCCAAAATTTCGTTGAGTGTCCCAAGATCATAGTTCCGCATTGCGTTTGGTTCGTCCTTAATAGTCGAAATCACGAATTTTGAACTAGTTCGTTCAACCCCATCGATCACTTCGTATTCGTTAATTAAACGCTGAATATGATCACTGTTTGGAAGATGTGCCTCAACGATAAAATCAGTATCACCCATCATAAAATGGACTTCAGAAACGCCTTCGATCTCAGATAGCTCTTTTCCTACATGTCGTTGATATCCCGGCTCATATTCTGCGAGAACTTCTGTAATCACGGTGATATCAAATCCTGCTGCCTCCGAATTCAATTCGTAGAGATCGTTTCGAAGGATACCTTGTTCCTGGAGCTTGGAAAGTCGATAATGCACAGTTGATTTTGGTATCCCGATTTTCTCTCCGATTCGTCGTGGGCTTGGATCACCAAGCTCAAATACTGTCTTGAGAATTTCAATATCACGAGAATCCATCGTCATCGCCTCCAGAAATTGATTTTACATGACATCTCGGTAGTGGGGGGAAGAGAATACACGACTTTCATTGTGACGTCTCCTCTGAATTGGCGAGTTTCAAGACGGTATTAGCAAACACCTCTGCCCCTGCGACGGCATCGTCCCACTGGGTGAATTCCTGCTCGTTGTGTGTTTTACCATCAACACTGTGAACAAAGACGAGCCCTGTTTGAGTCACGTCTGCTAAATAAGAAGCATCATGACCAGCGCCACCGATCATCCGTTCATGAGATAGTCCGAGTTCGTCAGCAACGGTCTCAAGGCTATTGCAAATTTGCTGTGAGAATTCTGTATGCGGGATCCTCCATAGTTCCTCGAGATCATACTCGGTTCCCTCGCGAGTACAGGCAGATGATAATTCGGCTTCGATTTGATCGATACCACGAGTGACTACATCATAGTCATAGGATCGGAGATCGATAGTAAAACTGGCTTTGGATGGAATTACGTTCACTGAGTTAGGTTCAATGGTCAACTCCCCAACGGTCGTTACCACATCATCTGCAAGATGGTTACTGAGCCGTCGAATCCCGGTAATTACGTCTGCTGCTGCAACCAGCGAATCCGATCGAGTATGCATTGGTGAGGGGCCCGCATGATCAGCTTCGCCATAGATCGTTGCTTCGAGCCACGCCATACCAAGAATCCCTTCAACAATTCCGATTTCTCGTCCACACTCTTCGAGCACGGGCCCTTGCTCTACGTGGAGTTCTAGGTATGCATGTGGTATCTGATTTGGATTACACGGGCTCTCACCATCATACCCAATCTGCGTAAGTGCATCCTCAACTGAGGTACCCTGCTCATCTGTGGTAGAGAGGATTTCATCGACATCATGAATCCCAACCCAGGCCCCACTACCCATCAACGCTGGTTTGAAACGCGACCCCTCTTCATTCGTCCAATTGACGATCTCAATAGGCCGTTGTGTCTCTATGTCCAAATTCTCGAAAACTCGAATTGTCTCCAGAGCGGTGAGAACACCGAGTTGTCCATCGTATCGTCCGCCGCTTGGTTGTGAATCTAAATGTGACCCGATGAGAATTGGGTTGGCTGATTGGTCAGCACCTGACCGACGTCCGAAAATATTCCCAAGTTCATCGATCCGGACTGATAGTCCAAGCGCCTCTAAATCCGATACGAACTTATCTCTGATTTCACCATCGGTTGCTGAAAGAGCTAATCGGTCAAGACCACCATTCGCGGTCCCACCGACTTCTGAATATTGTTCGAAGGTTTCGTGAAACCGTTCTGGATTGATTTCCAACATGTGCGTGATAATCTCACCCGTGCTATTTACATCTTGTCTAGATTGAATTCGAATTCTCGGACAAGGTTTCGTTCCTATAATACAAATCAGGACAAATAGCCAGATTGACCGATACCTTTTTATATTCCGTCTCTGAGTTCAGTAACATGGGTATTAACAACGTGTCTCATGCCACCACACGCCGCGGATTTCTTCGTGTTGGCGGAGCAGGAGCTATTGGTGCGTTAGCTGGATGTCTCAAGGGGTTTGGAGGAAGTGAAGGAGGAGGAGGCCTCAAAATCGGGTTTTACGGGCCATTTTCGGGGCCAGCTTCAAACATTGGGCAGCAAAAGAAGATGGCAGCGAACCTTGCTCGTGAACTGATAAATGAAAATGATGGTGTACATGGTGAGGATATCACCTTAGTATTTGGCGACTCAGAATCTGAGCCCTCGGCTGGTCGGAACGAGGTTAATCGGCTAATTCAAGAAGAGAATGTAGATGCAGTAGGAGGGGGATTTCACAGTGACGTTGCGTTGACCACAATCGATGTGACTAACCAACACGATGTGCCACAGATCATCGACGAAGCGGTGTCAAGTGAGATTGTCAAAAAGATCAACAACAATAACTTAACGAACGTCTTTAAAACGACACCACCTTCGGAAGCCTATGCGGTGGGTTGGCGACAACTTATTTCGCAGTTTCAAAAGCAGAAGATCGGCTACTTTCCCTATCAGAAAAAGAGAATTGCGTTGATCGGAGAGGACACCTCATATGGGCTCTCCATTATGGATTTGATGAAGGGTGAATTGAAGAAAATCGGCTGGAATGTTATTTCGGAAGATGAAGTTGGATTAGATGAGACCGATTTTACCTCTCTCCTCGCGCGAATCAAGGAAAATAACCCAGATATCGTGTGGGGTGTTCAAACATCATCATCCGGTGCTGGTAACCTTGCAAAGCAGTTTGCTGGAGCTGGCTTTGAAAACACACATTTCTTCCACAACTATGGTCTTACAATCGAACAAGCTCGGCAAACCGCTGGTAATGCCGCAAATGGCGCAATTACGCTGTTGAATGCGGGTCGCGTAGACAAATTGCTCAAACAACAAGGAGCGCTTCAGGCATGGAATGAGAAACACGATGCCCAGATGACCGGGAGTGCGGCACTCTCGTACCAAAATATCAAATTGATTGCGGAGTATGCCCGTTCCTTTGACGATTTAGAGACATTCAGATCGGCAAGTAACGATCAATGGGCTAAACACGTCCTCAATCACGATCCAGTCGAGGGCGGGAGCGGGTACATCAAATTCCAGCAAAACCACCAAGCAGCATGGGGAAGCCCGAAGACACAGTCGGCACTCGGGTACCAGATAATTAATGGGAATTTGAACTTTGTATGGCCTCCCGAGCTAGCAGCCAAACAAATAGACGGGAGTGTCTACTAACTCAATGAGAGACGTGAGCAAGGGAGCTAACTTTTTCCCGAT
Organism: Haladaptatus pallidirubidus; assembly: GCF_020700235.1. Classification (GTDB taxonomy): domain Archaea; phylum Halobacteriota; class Halobacteria; order Halobacteriales; family Haladaptataceae; genus Haladaptatus; species Haladaptatus pallidirubidus. Next base: position 143,392 of record NZ_CP085307.1, read on the forward strand.
AGGTGGTGACCACAGTGGAGATTAAACACGCTACAACACCCGAGGAACGTCAAAAAGCGTTCCCAATCCTTCAGGAGCTTCGATCTCACCTCACTGCAGATTCATTTGACGATCTGTATGCCGAAATGGCTGAAGAGGGGTATCGACTCTTTGTAGGCTATGAAAAAGACAAGCCAGTGGCAGTGGCTGGCGTCACAATTTCGACGAACTTCTATTTAGGACGACACGCGTATGTCTACGATCTCGTAACCACAGAATCACGTCGTTCCAAAGGGTATGGTGAAGAGCTTCTGTTGTTCGTGCACGAATGGGCCGAGCAACAGGAGTGCGATGCTGTTGAGCTCGAATCAGGATTGTGGCGAGACGACGCTCATCGTTTCTATGAACGATTAGGATACGAAAAATACTGTTACTCATTCAAATATGATCTTAATTGACTCAGCACCTCGAAAGACCCAGTTCGAGTTTGAACGGGGTGTGTTACGTGGTCGGTACCACACGTTATGCCGGGGACTCACCGGTAGCCGAAGAGAGCTGAAATTGAGGGATCAATCCCTGATACAGGGAGTTGATCCACATGAGTGACAAACTGTGCTTCACTCCTGCTACCGAACTTGCTGACCGTATTCAGGCAGGTGATCTATCACCAGTTTCTGTCATTGATGCATTCCTCGACCGGATCGATCGGATCAACGACCGGCTCACAGCCTATGTTACGGTTTGTGATGAGCGTGCTCGTTCGGAAGCATTGGAAGCCGAACAAGCAATCCAGCAAGGTGAGAAATTGGGTCCGCTCCATGGAGTTCCAATCGCTATCAAAGATCTCACACGAGTCAACGGTGTTCGTACCACATTTGGTTCTCCGTCATTTGCTGATCACGTTCCTACCGCCGATGATACGGTAGTCAAACGGCTCCGAGACGCAGGAGCAATCATTCTTGGAAAAACGAATACGCCCGAATTCGGCCGAAAAACCGTAACCGAAAATTCAGTCTTTGGAGCGTCAACTAACCCATGGGATCTCACTCGGATAACTGGCGGCTCATCCGGTGGCAGCGCCGCTGCAGTTGCAGCAGGACTTGCACCGCTTGCACTCGGGTCTGATGCAGCAGGTTCCATACGAATTCCATCCAGTGCCTGTGGAGTGTATGGATTAATGCCTGATTTTGGACGTGTACCGCATGGGGCGTCCAATGTAGACGCATACGAGAACAACTTACCATACACGTACCTTGGACCGATCGCCCGGACTGTCAGTGATGCGGCACTAATGCTGGATGTGATCGCCGGTCCTGATGTGAACGATCCGTTTAGTCTTCCACAGGCCCCCGGTTCGTATCGAGACGTTCTTGACGAAGAGATATCGGATCTATCGATCGGTTATTCGATCGACTTCGGTGAGTCCGTAATCAGTACGGAAGTGCAGAGTACAGTTGAAAGCGGACTTCAGTATCTTTCAGAAGCTGGTGCAACCGTTGAACCGGTGAACATCACGTTCGAAGAAACATGGGAAGAACGACACGAAGCACTCGAACGGATTCTCCAGGCCCGGTATGTTGGTCTTTACGAGAATCTAAGACGAGATTCAGACGTTGACCTACTGGCAGATGATACCGAGGTTACTCCAGAAGTCAAATCTCGTATTCAGAAGGGCCTACAGATCGATACTCGAGAACTTGCCGACGCACGACGGATTAGGACATCGATCTATCGAGAGATTCAATCAGCAGTCGCACAGTTCGACATCCTTGCAACACCAACGCTCGGACGAACCGCATTTGAGCTAGATACAGACCACCCCACTATCGACGGTGTCTCGGTGCATCCAATGCATGGCTGGACTCTCACATGGTTGCTTAATCTGAGCGGCAATCCAGCAGGATCTGTCCCAATCGGATTCTCGGATGACGGTCTTCCGATTGGAATGCAATTGATTGGACCTCGGTTCGGTGATCGAGACGTACTCAAAGCGAGTGCATTCGTCGAACAGACATTGCCATGGGATGGATCATATCCGCCAACAGGGATCACGGAGGCCGAAGGATAATGGCTGGACACACTTCATCAACGAATGAAAATCAGATCCTCTCTACCGACGGCCTCAAGAAGTCATTTGGGGGCGTTATGGCGGTCGATGGCCTCGATATCTCGATCGAACCCGGCGAGTTGGTTGGATTGATCGGTCCCAATGGATCTGGAAAGACGACAACGCTGAATCTCATCACCGGGTTTCTATCGCCAAGCGATGGCGAAATCTCACTCGATGGTAAGGACATTACGAACAAGAAACCGTATGAAGTGTCCACGCTTGGCGTTGGTCGGACGTTCCAGATATCGAAGCCATTTGGTCGGCTAACTGTCGTAGAGAATATGATGGTCCCAAATGTCTCAGTTGGGCCTGAAGAGCGGGATGAGCGGATTTGGGAATTACTGGAGGAACTACATCTGGATCATGTCGCTGAAAACCGTGCTGATGAACTCAGTGGCGGACAGAAAAAGCTCCTCGAACTAGCTCGTGTACTAATGCTCGAACCGGAGCTGATTCTGCTCGATGAGCCGGCTGCAGGTGTTAATCCCGCACTCATGGATGAGATTATCGATGACATTAAACGGATCAACAATCGAGGAACCGCCATTCTCGTGATCGAGCACGATATGTCCGTGATCAGTGCACTCTGTGAGCGAGTCATTGTGATGAACGCCGGACGACAAGTGATGAGTGGTACTTTCGAAGAGGTCCAAGCTGATGATCAAGTTCGTGAAGCCTATCTCGGAGGGACGTAAAATGTCACTAGTTGATTTAGAGTCAGTCGACGCCGGATACGGTGAAAATCAGGTTCTGCACGATATTAACCTCGATATCGAACCCGATCGCGTCAACTGTATCATCGGACCAAACGGATCCGGAAAATCGACGCTTCTAAAAACCATTTGTGGACTCGTCGAGGTCTGGGATGGGTCAATCCGAATTCGAGATCACGATGTGACAAATGCCCATCCACGGAACGTTATCGAACAGGGTGCAGTCATGCTGCCCCAAAGTGGAAACGTCTTTCCGGAGATGACTGTCCAAGAGAACCTCCGGATTGGGGCATTCTTAGTCGATGATACGAAGTTTTTGAAAAATCAGTATGGGACAGTGTTCGAGATGTTTCCAGTCCTTGAAGAAAAGCGAAATCAACGAGCTGGAGAACTCAGCGGAGGCCAGCAAATGATGGTTGCATTTGGCCGTGCACTGATGTCTGATCCGGAAATTTTGCTCCTTGATGAACCAAGTGCAGGACTTGCCCCTGATCTTGTTGATCTCGTCTTTGAACAGGTAGCTAGACTCAAAGAAGAAGGTCGGGATATGATTATTATCGAGCAGAACATCCGAAAGGTCCTCGATATTGCCGAATACGTTTACGTCCTTGATCAGGGGAGCGTTGTGTTCGAAGGATGGACAGACGAACTACGGAATGAAGGCGATATCATGAAAATGTACATTGGAGAACGCCACTAATGAATTGGAAAATAGCCATATCTGAGACACACTTCAACCGGGCAGAGAGCGACCGCACGGTGGTATTGAGAGGAGAAAAGTAACATGGTCAGTCCTGAGCTTATTATTCAACAAATTGTCAATGGTGTGTTCTTTGGCGGACAGCTTGCACTGATTGCAGTTGGACTGACTCTCATCTGGGGTGTCGCTCGTGTTCTCAACTTCTCCCATGGGGCGCTGTTTATGATCGGCGGATTTGTCGGTTTTTTCGCGTTGGAGATCTCTGGTAGTATTTTCGTCGCGATTCTCAGTTCGATTCTGGTTGTTTTCGCCGTCGGGTGGATTATCGAATATGCACTGATCGAGCCTCTACGAGACCGAGAAGAATTTGATATCGCATCAATGGTAATCACACTCGGATTTGCGATTTTCATTGAAAACGCGATTCTCGTCGAAATCGGCTCGAGTCGGCGTGCATTCCCTCAAATAACGAATGCAGCATGGGAACTAGCAGGCATCACCGTGAATGCACAACGGCTTCTAATCTTTTTGATCTCGGTTGTAGCGCTAAGCCTGCTTTTTCTGGTCATCTCCCGAACGAAGCTGGGACTCGCTATTCGAGCAGTCTCACAGGATAGTGAAACAGCACTTCTCATGGGTATCCGTCCGAAGCGAATTTATGCAATAACCTTCGGAGTGAGTGCTGCCCTTGCGGGGCTAGCGGGTGTGCTTCTTGCACCACTCTTTGCGATCTATCCATCAGTCGGGTGGTATCCATTTCTGCTGGCATTCATTGTCGTGATGGTCGGTGGTCTTGGAAGTGTTCGGGGAACGCTTATCGCGGCGATAGGGCTGGCCGTGATTCGAAGCCTCAGCATGATCTGGGTTGCGAGTGAAACGGCAATGATCATCCTCTTTGTAATCATGATCATCATTTTAGTTGCCACACCAGACGGTATCGGAGGGTGGATCAGCGGATGATTGGTCAGACACTCCGTGCTGCGTTCGAACGAACCATTACACGGCTCAGGGAAGATGCTGGAACCCGAAACGGGATCCTGTTCCTGCTTGGTGGACTCATCGCTGCGATTGCCCCACTGATTTTCACATCCTATGGAATTGAGATTCTCATGCAGTTGTTCATCATCGTGCTCTTAGTCGGAAGTTGGATCTTCATTGCAGGCTATTTTGGTATCTTCACCTTTTCCCACGTCGCCTTGTACGGCGTCGGAGCCTATGCAGCTGTACTATTCGTAGGTGAATTCGGTGCGCCACCACTCCTGTCGATTCTCATAGCCGGGCTTGCCGCCATCCTGTTTTGCCTTCCGATCGCATATCCTGTATTGCGCCTCAAAGGAGCGTATGTTGGAATGGTGACGTTGGCCTATGCGGAAATCATCTACCGAGGTACGATCATCCTTCGGGACGTGACCGGTGGTCCGACTGGGTACACGAATTTCTCACCTCTCTTCGGTGGTGATCAGCTGCTCATGTACTACTTCGTTGTAAGTGTCGTCGTGCTACTCATGATTGTTCAGTATGGGCTCCTCGTTAATCGATTTGGCCTGGTGGCTCGTGCGATTCGTGAATCAGAAGAAGCTGCAGAAATGCTCGGGAATAACGTCCCTCGATACAAGCTCTCTGGATTCGTTATTGGATCGGCTATCGCTGGTATTGCTGGTGCATTGCAAGCATATACACTGCTCATTATTTCACCGCCGATGCTCCAACTGTCCCAGATGATCGAGGTAATGGCAATGGGTATCATTGGTGGCCCACGGATGATCGGTGGTGCTGTCTTCGGTGGAGTTGCTGTCTTCGGCCTCTCAGAGATGCTCCGAGATGTCGGCGAAGTTCGGCTGATTATTTGGGGAGCCTTGTTAGTCATCGTGACGTTGTTCTTCCCGAACGGGCTGGCTGGGAGTGACTTCGGCATTCGATCTCGAGTCCAGGAGCTATTCGACCGATGAGGGTGGTATCTCGAGTCAGGGGTTACTCTCAGATCAGAGGGGAATGCTGGCCGCCACCGATTGATTACGACAGTCACGGAATTGCGCGGATCAACAAGCGGCCGAGAACAACCATAGACGCTCACAATACACATAAACAATGTCCACTAAGGCTACACTCGAAGAAGCGATAGACGCGAAAGAAACGGATCTCGTAGAATTGGTAACCGACCTCGTCGAAGCTCAGACGGTAACTGGCGACGAAAAGCCCGGACAAGCGGTCGTCATTGACCGACTTGAGTCGATGGGGTTAGAACCGGATGTCTGGGAACCATCTGCTAACGAACTTGCCGAACATGAGGGGTATTTCCAAACCTCTTCATACGATGCTGTAGGATACGACGACCGACCGAACGTTGCAGTACGGATCGAAGGAGGAGACGGCCCGACACTTACTCTCGGCGGCCATATCGATGTTGTCGATGTAACTGAAAGCGAGTGGGAGCGGGAACCCTGGACAGTTACCAAAGAGGGAGACACAATTTATGGGCGCGGTGTGGCCGATATGAAGGGTGGGTTGGCAGCGGTATTACTTGCGATCGAAGTACTCAATGATGCTGGAGTTGAGCTCGGTGGTGACCTCATCTTCCAAAGTGTTATTGAGGAAGAAGATGGCGGTATCGGCGGTGCCTTATCCGTGCTCGAACGGGGCTATGTCCCCGATGCAGCTGTAATCGCTGAGCCGTTCAATATTCCAAATATCGGCATTGCAAGTGCGGGAGTCATGTATTTCCGAGTAGAGGTGCCTGGAAAGAGTGTTCATGCTGCATGGGGGCATGAGGGAGTCAATGCAATTGGGAATGCGACGAAGGTCTACCAAGCGATCGAAGAGCTCGATCAACGACGAAAAGCTGAGATTGACTACGAGCCTGCCTATCGAAGTGATCCAGACCTGGAAGGGAATGTGACAAATATCAATATCGGGATGATTGAAGCCGGTGATTGGCCTTCGACACTCCCTAGTAAGGCGATTCTACAAGGTCGTGTCGGATGGCCACCTGGTGAAAGTCGAGAAGAGGTTCGAGAGCAGATCGAGCGTACGATCCGAGAGGCAGCAAATGATGATCCTTGGCTCAAAGATCACCACCCATCGATTGAGTGGTTTGGGTGGCAGGCAGTCCCGCATGAAATCAGTCCAGAGGCAGAGATTGCTCAGATCTCAAAGCAAAATGCCGAGCGGGTGACGGGACAATCTGGGTCATTTGTGGGTGGTAATGCCGCACTTGATGAGCGGTTTTACGCACTTTACTACGATACTGATGCAGTTTCAGTCGGTCCGGAGGGCTGGAACCTTCACGGTGCTGATGAACACACCACGGTTCCTGCATTGCTCGAGACAGCGAAAACGATCGCTGGGATTGCTGTCGACTACTGTGGCGTCGAGGAATAAAGAGGAACACCGTCTGAACTTGCAGACCATCTCGAGATGTTGATTCAAACCGTTCTGGGCAGGTACCGTCACTATCGCGGCTGACACAGTTCACCCGATGGATGAAGAAGCTCTTCATTCGCGAAGGGGGTCTCACAGCCACAAACCTTTGGGAGAGATCCATCTAGTTCTAGCGGATGAGAATGAGCTCGAGACGAGTGAAAAGACGCCCAAGGCAACCAAATTCATCCGTCACGTGCGATGACGGACGATGGAGTTTGGGTGGATGACCCCCTCCTATACCCGAAGAGAGGTTCTTCGCGTGGCTGGCCTCGCTTCCGTCTCCCCTTTTTCTGGCGGTATCGGAAGTGGTCGATGTGCCGAACCCCCTGCAACCGAGTATCGGACCACTGCTGTCGGCGATTCCGACCCGTTCCCCGAGAAAGTCCGCGACCGAGCTCGAACGCTCGGAGAAACGGTGCAGAGATCGGTTGTCCGAATATTGACTGATTCTGGGGGTGGAACCGGTTGGATCATCGATAGTGGATACATCCTTACCAATTCTCATATCGTTCAAGAGGCGGCATCGGTAGCGATCGAAACATTCGATAACCGTACGGGAATGGCTACTCGTGTCGGATTTCACCGGGATCTCTTTCCGGATATCGCCTTGCTCAAGACAGACCTCGAAACCCCGCCTCCACTTTCACTGGCGAGGAACGCACATCCCTCTCTGAATGATGAATTGCTCGCGGTCGGACATCCAAAAATGGTAGGTGACTGGGTGATATCTCTGGGTCGGTACGACCGCTACAACCCACATTCAGATTGGATAGAAGCAACAATTCCGATCGGAGATGGTAACAGCGGCTCACCGCTGTTGATGATGGACGGGGATGTCATCGGCTGTGTCAATGGAACAACTCGGGAGAACCACACGATAGCGCGTGAAAATCGACCGAAAACCGTGTACACCACCTTTCCGAGACGACTAACAGTTGCGACAGCAACACCAGCAGATACGATCACGAAATGGGTATCGCGGTGGCGATGATTCAATAGGATAGAAAGCGTGAACTACCCCCCCCTACGCGCTTCGCGCATTGAGGACGGGGCTTCCTGCTTCCACGACGCGCTTTGCAGACACAACCGTGTCCGTAGGGAACGCAGTCTCCACAGGCGTTAATTTGGAGCGTCCCGCTCCTAACCGCTTGCTACCACGAGAAAGGATGTTGTACGCCGCATTCGCGCCTCTATCCGCCTCAAACCCACATGCCGGGCACGAGTATTTGCGCACCCACAACGGTTTATCCGTCGAAACGCCACAGGCTGCACACTCTTTCGTGACTCCTTACAAAGGAGTCGGTCGAGAGTTCAAATCTCTCCTAAGGCTTCTGCAAGCGATTTTAGATGCTCACAGAAGAGAGAAGCTTCTTGAGGATTATTCTGGGCTAGTATGAGCTACTAACCAAAACTCGTTCACAAGCTGGTTTGAAGAGCGCGTTGGAGACGACATCGACGTCCAGTCAGCAGTGCGGCGAGGAACACCTCACGAAGAGATTTTTGACGTATGCACAGGAGCACGAGATCGATCTCATTGTGATGGGGATTCGTGGAGCTGGCAAACTTACAGCCCCTCTCGTTGGGAGTGTCACATCGTGTGTGCTCAGTAGTGGAGATATTCCGGTGTTGGTAGTGCAAGCGGATGAGTAAGAGGCTCTTCGCCGAGAGAGCTGCTATCAGTCCAAAGCTTACTACGACCTGTCGAGGGGGTCTTCGAGTTCACCAGTAATCGCTTCAAACGCGTCAGTTGCAGTTATAGCTCCTACTGTTCGACCGTTATCCACTACAAGTGCGATCTCTTGATCTGCTTCTTGGAACGTGTCGATCAAGTCGCTAATCGGAATATCTGGAGGCACTGTCAATGCGGGCGATGCAATATCAGTCAGTTCAGATTCTTCCCGTTCGAGGGCCTCCAGTGATTGGACAACAGCTGGGAGATAGATGGTTCCGATAACGTCGTCAATGGAAGTTCCAATGAGGGGAAAACGTGTATGTAGATGTGAACGGATCGTTTCGAGGCTAGTCTCAAACGGCTTCTCTGTCGAGACAGTGATGATTGCATCTCGGTCGACCATAAGATCAGATGCGTGAATATTATCGATTGCAACTGCGTTAATGATTTCTTCACGTCGATCGGCAGGAATCCCCATATTCGCCATGGTTGATCCCATCTGATTGATTAATCCCTGACGCGTGTCTGCACCCTCCTCGACCTCTTCTTCCGCCCAGGATCGGGTCATTTCGACTCCAATGAGCGAAAGAAGTGCTTTTGCTGACCAGTCAGCAAGACGAATGATCGGCAAAAATATACGCGTCCACCAGTAAAGGACAGGGGCACCGTATTTTGCAACCTGTTTCGACCGCTCAATCCCAAGGTACGTCGGTGCTTGTTCTCCTACCGTAAGATGAAGGAGGTTGATGATCGCAAGCGAGGTGAGTGCCGCAAGCGCTGTGTGTCCGCCTCCTCCTGATCCGAGTATACCTCCGAGTCCAAGCGCAGTAATGACTGGATCGACTACTGCGGAAAGTGCGGGTTCAGCGACGACACCAAGACCAACACTGCAGATAGTAATCCCGAGCTGGCACCCCGAGAGGAAGATTTCCAATTGTTCGGTCATCTCCCAGGCGCGTTCGAGGCCACCTGATCCTTGGAATTCGTCTTGTGTGAACTGGCGAACACGCGTCATCGCGAATTCGATTGTGACAAAATAGCCATTTCCAAGTAGGAGGATCAATCCAGCTGTCAGCCGACCGATCGTGCCGATATCAACCATTTACTCACTCATACCGTTGATTGTTCTGTTTGAAAGTCATCCTTCGATACCCAGTAGCCGATAATAGACTCACTACTTATTGTTTTGTAGCGTTATAAAACGTAGGGCATGTTGATGGTCTTTGATTTCTCCTATCTGGTTTCCCTACGCTGCCGGATTAACCATTGCACGCGACAATCAATCCGGCGGTAAATGTTATCGACTGATAGAGGATCATAACTCATGAAGCGACAAAGGAACGAGAAGGGACTGGATTCATAGCCATTGCATAGATACACACCGACTGCGGAGAAGCAGGAATCGGCTCATCGAAGACGAATGATGGCTCCCAGCAAATAAGAATACATGATAGAAATTTGCAATTAATCGGCCCAACTGGCAGATCTAGGTGGCTAACGGTAATATTGGTTACCCACTGTTGCGGTCGATCGAGTAGGGCTACTCCTTTCTCAGTAGTATCGTCGATTATTGCATCCGTGCTTTCTGCCAGCGTTCGCTGGTCGGTTAGATCCGAGACCTTCAATTGGCACGCCATGGACAAAAAGAGCTGAAGCGGTGGTTAGTTTGGTGATTCCTTCTGTCCCGTTTGCACGCATGGCCAGCACGGGAAGTCAGCGAGGCCGTCACAGTCACAATTTCTAGGTTCGACATCGTCTTCGTCCTCCGACGGAAGGCCTCGAGCATCCCGTCTTCGAAATCATTGAATTACTCGTTAATCGTCCCCACCGAAGATAGGAGGTAATCGGGACCTTCATCGATGCGGAGTGGACCGTCGCAGTCAGAGCAACTGTACTGCTCGGGATGGCGCACTGTCTTTGAGCGTCGATAGCGCGCAACCCGACCGCCACAGTTCTCGCAGATGAGCCATCCATTTGTCACGGTGAATCGCTCGCAGTACTGTGAGGTGTTGAGGCGATCTATCTTGTCAGTGATCGTTGAGCAATGTAGTCTGGACGTTATCTGTACTTGTGACGATGACCTTACAAAACGATTGACGAGAATAGTGTTGATAACTGATATTCTGCTGAGAGAATTGTTACTGATATAGTACTTCATAAAAACATCCTACAGAAGATTATGAAGCATGAAACGATATGACGAGAATCACATCACTCGATTTCGATAGAACGATGAGACTTGAATTTCATCCAAGATAAAGAGCGTGGTTGTAGTATCCTCGGAAATAGTAGGTACCGATGAGAGTATATTCCTATGATGCGTCTCTCCTGATTGGGGATAGCAAATACTCTGGCACTGCATCTCCACGATACCTATGGATCCTATTGACAACATCAAAGCGTCGGGTGAGGCAACAGCCGCCTTTGAAAATGACCTTGAAACACTCATTTTGGAGGCGTTTGCAGCCGGAGCAGCAATCGAAGGTACGTGGGAAATTACTCTTCCAGTCAACGATGCCCCGAACTGGACGGTCGAAATTGACAAAAATAGTACTGATGACTCCACATTCAATCCCGAGTTTATCGAAGAATAAGCCCCACAATAATCGTGTCTGATTAGGGGGGGCAAATTATGACAACTGATACATTATAATCTAGTTAGTTGATGGATTACGAACCTTTATGACACAGTACTACAGATTAGCTACTACTCCGCTGAAGTTGGAGCGAAGCTGACGAGTCGCCTACTGTGGCGTAGGCTGAGTAAGGTACAAGACACTATGAAGACTGAAATACCGAATGCATCGACAAGCAGCACTGCCACGGTTGAGCTCACGCCCACCACGATCTTTGATCTTCTCGGAAACGACCATCGACGATATACACTCCATTACCTCTCACAAAAAGTGGGGGCAATCTCACTCGGTGACCTCGCAGAACAGATCGCCATCTGGGAAGACACACCAACGTACGAGCAATATGAGCGTATCCTCACCGGTCTTCACCATACGCATCTCCCGAAGTTGGTTGCTGCTGGCGTCGTGTGTTACGATGTAGAAGCCGAGTCGATTGAGCTTCTAGAGATTGCTGACCAGATGCTACCTCATCTCCAGCTTGTCGCGCCTACTGATCTTCAGTAACTAGTATATTATTACTTTCTCACATGCCTTGCAAAGGTGGTCTGCGGGTTTTTCGTGGCTCTCATTGGTGACTTGGACGAGTTGTGAGGCATCGATGTCAAAGGAGACACTGAGTTAGTTTACTCTAATTTCATTCCATCTCGTGGACAGTAGTCGTACGCATCGTTCGTCGTCTGAAACCCACACGTTGGGCACCGGCGGGTCTGTAAGTCTGGTTCTGCACTTCGGAAGAAAAACGGGATAAACGGTACGAACAGGAAAAAGACGAAGCTATCGAAGTACCACCATAGAAGTGCACTGATGAGAAGACTTGCGATCACCCCAATTAGCGCGGTGACTGTCCGAGAGCGAACCATGTCTTCAATAGGTGTGTCATCAAGAAAAGGTGACGGAAAAGAGCTCGAGATATCTCCATTCACATCGTGGATCGTCATTATCTTCGAAGCAGGAAGTATCTATTATCACCACTTATTATAGAAACATTTTATGGTAATTAATCTGTTCGAGCTGGACATTGGCGTGTCGGCGTTTCGTCCTCCTATTCTGGGATTTCTATCGACAACCGAACTTGTTCACTGAGTCGCTCGGTTGCCTCACTCACTCGTATTCCGTCCAAAATGTCTCTCATTCGGTCATTGACCCACGGGACAACAACATGTGAGAACACGGATGGCAACTCTGGTGGGTAGTCTCGATTCATCCCATTGTCGTGAGTCGCGTTTGGTGGCGAGTGAAAATGGTCTATCGAGTACTCCTCGCTCTCGTGACAATCCCAGCGACCCATCCACTCCTCTCCGAATTGATCTTCGAGGTAGGTGATGTGGTAATCACCGTTGACATGCGGTTTTACTTCTATGGACGCTTCGGTACCATACTCTTCTGGGTGGGGTTCGTCGCGAAGAGAGATAACGTTCGAATCTGGTTGATTCGATGGAAAGACGAATATGGTCGCTATTTTCACTTCTAAAATAGGCAATTCTCAAATAGCCTATTCTAGTTTAGGCTATTCGAAAGTATTATTCTGTCACGAGAACAAAGCAGACTATGGAGAGCTTCGTGAACCGGGAGACTGAATTGTCACAGTTACGGGACTGCTACACGTCCGATGAAGCCGAGATGGTCGTCATTTTCGGTCGTCGTCGCCTCGGGAAGACGCAACTCGTCCAGCACTCACTCGCGGATAGAGACGATACAGTCGTCTACCAGGCAACGGAGACGACGCCCCAAATACAACTCGACGAGTTCGTCGGTGTCGCATCTGAATCGTTCCCTGGCATTACTCAAATTAAACAAGATTGGGAAGCGCTCCTCGGCTACCTGGGTGACCAAGATGGGATCGTGGTCCTTGACGAATTTCCGTATCTTATTGATGCTGATGAGAGTCTCCCCTCGGTCATTCAACGGCTGTGGGATCAACGATTCCAGCACACCACAGGGACACTCATCTTAGTCGGGTCATCGATTAGCATGATGGAAGAAGCAACGCTGTTGGGAAACAGCCCGCTGTATGGCCGATTTACGGAAAAACTGGATCTTCGACCACTCGACTTCACTGCCGCGCAAGCCTTCGTTCCTGATAACTACTCGCCCGAGGAGCGAATCTATACGTGGAGCATCTTCGGCGGCGTTCCGTACTATCTCGACGGCATCGAACTCGATCACGACCTGGGAACGGTACTCACGGACGAAGTCCTCTCACAGAGAGGGTATCTCCACAACGAACCGGAATATGTTTTGCGCACTGAACTCACAAACCCAAATCGGTACTTTGCGATCCTGACTGCCATTGCAGCCGGCAAAACGTCATCGAACGAGATTGCACAAGCAGTGGGAATCGACGGAAAACAGATTTCGACGTACACCCAGAAGTTAGAGCGCCTCCGGCTCATCGAACGTGAGGTGCCACTGACCGAGGAAAAGTCGAAGTCACGTCGTGGTCGCTACCGAATTCTCGATCCACTGTTCCGGTTCTGGTTTCGGTTTGTCTACGGGAATGAAGATAGGTACGAACGGTTGGGTAAAGATGCCTACGAAGCAGTGATCAAACCAGAACTCGCTGATTTCGTTAGTCCGGAGTTCGAGATCCTCTGCCAAGAGGCACTGCCCCACCTGTACCCGGACAAAACGTTTCTCGATATCGGCCGATGGTGGTACAAAAATCACGAGGTAGATGCCGTCGGATTCACCACCGATGGAACGATGGTCGTCGGCGAGTGTAAATTCACGACTGCACCGCTGGATTACAGTGCACTCGCATCGCTCGAAACCCATGCAGAAGAAATTCGATGGTCACCGAACACGAGCGAGACAGTCACTACCGAATATGCACTCTTTACGCGAAATGGCGCGACCCAATCGGTTCGTGAGACGGTGGCTAAGCGAGAGGGCGTCCAATTGTTCACGCTTGACGACGTGATTCGCCGTTCTTGTACAGAGTGAGCCACGATGCGAGATGACAATCGAATCCGGGCGATTCGCTGGAAAGGTGGAAATCGTCTCGATCCACTCCTCAGATCCGAGAATCGATGCGATTTCTCGTAGTAACGCACGATTTGGTGTGAGACGGTACTCCAAGACATTCAATCGGACGATACACCAGATCCAATTCCGTTTTTCGACACGACAAATGGCACACCTGAAACTAGCAAGGCACTAGGGAAATACAAATGGGGGAAAGAACGACGGCGATTATCCCTATTTCCTCTATCTCCTTTATCTCCTCGATGGACCAGCTAAGGATTCGACTGCTATTACCCCCATTTACATCGGCGACTTGTATGACCTTGTGATGTCGTGATCGGGCATCTTGCGTTCTATCACCGGGGCTATCACTCTTCCATGCTCGATCGCGCAAGCGCAAGCGCCTCCTCCTCATTCATCGGCCCTTTGTCCGTGAGGAGCTCGAGAAATCTTCCAACGCGTTGCTCCGTTGGTTCGATGTTAGCACGAGATAATAGCGTCGAGGCGCCAGAGGCACCGGTTCCCCTTCCAAACAATAACTCTCGGCGCCCCCCGAACACATGGGGGTTGAATGGTTCGAAAACACTTGGCTCATGGAGCATGGCTGCTGTGTGGATACCCGATTCGTGTTCCGTTACTTCCGACCCCAGTATTGCCTTCCGCGAGCCAGCAGCGTCCGTTTCCTCTAGAATATCGAGAACCGATCGACACGTCGGAATCAGCTTGTCCTTGGTAACACCAAATGACACATCGTGTTCGACAACCCCACTGGTGACAACTTCTTCGAGGGCTGAATTGCCAGCTCGTTCACCGAGCGAGGCAACACTAACGTCTGCTTTCCCAACACCAACCTCGTGAGCCGCTAATGCGTTCGCAGTTGCGACTCCCATATCATCGTGAAAGTGAACACCAATCTTAGAAAGCGCAACATCCTCTTGCAATGTTGATAGCAAATCGCGAACTGAAATAGGCGTTCGAGCGCCAACGGTGTCAGCAAGGGTCACAAAGCCAACGTCACTAAATCGTATAGCTACCTCACTGAGATGTTCCGGTTCTGTACGAAATGCATCAATGAGTGTAAGGTGTGGCACGAGGCCATGATCCGTCGCCAGATCGATTGCTTCTCGCGCCAATCTGAGGACTTCGTTTCGTGGCTTTTGAAGACTGTATTCGAGCTGAAGATCCGATATTGGGATAAACACTTCAGCAACGTCTGCCTCTGCCACGGCGGCAGCCTCGATGTCATCTTCAACGGCCCGTGCAAGTGCGATGATTTGTGCATCGGTGGTCGACGCGAGTCGGCGAATTACTGTTCGGTCCTTCTCGCCAGTGATTGGGAACCCGGGTTGGATGAACGCAAGGCCAAGCTCATCGAGTTTCTTTCCTGCAGTGACCTTCTGCTCGATCGAATAGTTCCGACCGGGCATCTGGTCACCCTCCCGGAGTGTGACATCGGAAAGTATCATCTTAGATCACGTCCTCGGTGACGAGTTGTTCAAACGTTTCTGTCGGAAGGCCCAGCTCTTCACAGTATACTTCCTGATTATCTTTCCCATGCGGAGGCCCAGTATGACGAACACTACCGGGTGTTCGGGAAAATTTTGGGATGGGTGCGTGTGTTTTTAGTGATCCAAAGTCGCTATCTTCTACTTCGATAATGTCGTTCCGAGCTTGGTACTGATCATCTTCAAAAATATCACTGATGGTGTGGACGGGACCAACGATCGCATCTGCAGCTTCCATTTCCTCGAGTGCCTGAGCAGTCGTCCGTTGGCGAGTCCACTCTTCGATTATCCTGTCGAGCGCTTCGGCATGCGCGACGCGGTTCTCGTTGGTCGAAAATCGAGGATCGTTAATCAAGTCCGGTCGATCGATCGCCTGCATCACGTTTTCGAAAATCGACTGGGAGGAGGCAGAGAGTGTTATGTGCCCGTCTTCGGTTTTAAAAATGTTGCGCGGCGCAGCATTGGGATGACGATTCCCTGTCCGTTCTCGAACTTTATTTTTGAAATCGTACGCTTCAACATCCCCAATGAACAGTCGAAAGAGCGGCTCATAGAGACTGACATCGATTACCTGGCCATCTCCACTCCCTCCATGGCCTATTTCACGTTCAAAAAGTGCGAACATTGCAGACTGTACTGCAAACTGTGCAGCAGTCAGATCAGCTAAACTGATAGGTGGGAGCAACGGTCCACGGTCAGGATATCCGTTTGCGTGCGCCCACCCGGAAATCCCTTCAGCAACGGTACCGAATCCTGGTTTTGTCGATCGTGGACCGGTTTGGCCATAGCCAGAAAGACGAACGCTGATCAGCTCTGAATTGACTTCTTGTAATGATGTTGGATCGGCGTTCCACCGCTCAAGCGTTCCCGGCCGGAAATTTTCAAAAAAGAGATCTGCATCTTTTACGAGTTCGTGGAGAAGTGCAGCGCCTTCCTCGGTACTCAAATCGAGCGTCACACACCGCTTATTGCGACCGATCGATTTCCACCAGAGCGAGATACCATCCTCAAATGGTGGCCATTCTCGAAGCGGATCCGGATGATCGGGATGTTCAACCATAATAACGTCAGCGCCGAAATCAGCCAACTGACACGTCGCGAATCCACCACTGATCATCCCAGAGCAGTCGATAACCCGCAATCCGTCCAGTGGTCCTGTAGTAGTTGTTGGAGCCATAATGTTCAATTTCCGAGTATGTAGTATCGGGAAGCGTGATGGAAAGTAGGTTGCTCCATCGTGCGTTGGCTGTTTATATACTTCAAACGGAATTCCCACTCCAAATATGAAGATCAAGTCGACAGTTGGTGGTCATCAAGTGAGTTAACGGCATCACGAAGCAGCTTTGCCTGTGCTTTGCGAAGATGCTCAAGACACGTGCCTCGTGTGATACCGAGTTCTGTCGCGAGTTCTTCGCTCGAAATTTGGCGGGGCCACTCGAAATATCCGGCATCTAACGCTGTCTCAACCACCTCCCGTTGCCGAGAGGTGAGCGCGGGATCAGTACCTGGGAATTGTGAGAGGGCATCAACGGTAACCGTCCCAAACGACTGAAAGTCTTTGATGATGTTTGTGATGTCTTCGTGTTGAAATGCGAGAATATGGTACACACGGCTACGTTTGTCGATTCGATTCTGCCGCCGGAGGACACCGTTGTTTCGATGAATCGCGGGATATGCTCCACAAGACGATTTCGTTACCAGGATAGCTTCACTTCCGAGTAATTCGACATGCTCGACTTGCTCTGCTTCAGAAAGTGTCTCGTAATACTCTCTAGCGTGTCCTTCCGCTTGAACGATTAGCGTCACCAATTCATCGTGAAGCTCTAACACCTCGATATCGATCGTGTCATCTGTTTCTGACGCCAGTTCTGAAAGCACGCAGTCCCCTTCAAGCTGAAGATGAAGCGTTGCCTCGTACATTGTTATACACTATCGATGATGTAATGATAAGCGTTAGCGTCATCCGCGGTGTTCTAAAAAATCACAAAACTTGGATTGAGGCCATCAATCGTCCTCTTGTCGCTCGCTAGGCCACATCGAGTATTCCATCAAGTCGCGCTGGTTCGTTGTCCAGTGTATTTAAACACCCAATTAGCGGTGGGACAACACTCTTTGAGGTATGTTCGCAATCCACTTTCGAATCCATGGTACAAAATGGCAGTTGCAAAAAAAGGTCGAGCACTACAAAATCGGGACCAAGACTGGCCAACCGTTCAGTGAGAATGGTGGTGATACGATGGCGATAGAACCACAAACGGTGTCCTTAGGGTGGGAAATGGTGGTTCTAACTATTCTTGGTCTTGGAGCAATGGCATTGGTTGGCTGGTACTCATACAGTAAACGAATTGGTGTCGACGTTGATGATTTCTTCTCTGCGAGTAAATCACTCGGATTCGTGATTATTGCACTCACGATATTTGCGGATTCGTACAGTGGAAATTCCTTCTTAGGATATGCAGCGAAAACCTATCGCTCCGGTGCGTGGTTCTTGGTATATCCGCAATTCATGGTCGCGGGAGTAATTGGATCGCTCATAATTGCGCCACCTCTCATAAACCTTGGAAAAAAATGGGACTACACATCTCCAATCGATTATCTCGAACATCGATTCAACTCCTCGGTGGCGCTACTGGCAGTCTGCTTTCTCTTGTGGGGTACATTCGTCCAGTTCACAGAACAGTTCTTCGCAATGGGATATTTAGGACACGTCGCCTCCGGCGGAGTACTCCCCTATCAGGCGGTGATTGTTCTCTTTGCCCTCGTCATTCTACTCTATGTTGGGATCGGTGGGTTCAGAGGAACGGCACTGACCGCAGCGCTTCAAGGAGCGTTGATGATTTTCGCGCTCTCGATGATGCTCGTCGTAATCGGGCTGCTTGGTGGTTTTACTGCGCAAATGAACACCGTTTGGCAAGTGGCACCCGACAAACTCACGTTACCGTCTACCTCGACAATGACGGGCTGGTACAGTACGATCGTGCTGATACTGCTGGGACTCCCGACGTATATCCACATCCAACAATTCTATCTCGGCGTGCGAGATGCAGAGGATCTCCGTAGAACGTTTCGACTGCAGGCACCGATTTTCCTCTTTGCAGCATTGACACTGTGGTTGATCGGCATGTTCGGGAGCGGAGCGCTTCCAAATCTCACAGAATCACAATCCGAACAACTCGTTCCATTTTTACTGGGGTCATTCGTTCAATCTCAAGGTGGAACTCTTCTTCCGTCGTTGATCTCACTGGGAGTGATTATGGCTACGCTCTCGACGGCAGGAGCCGCTGTAATGGTGCTTTCGATGGTGCTCTCTAAAGACCTCTATCGCCGGTACGTGAATCCAGAGGCATCGGACAGCCGTGTCATTAATGCGAGCAGGGTCGTTTTAGCGCTGTTTTTGTTGTTGGCGCTCGGTGTCTCCTTCTCACCATCGCTTACAATATGGGGCTGGACGGAACTCAAATTCGAGTTCCTCCTCCAAGCAACACCGGTGTTCATTTTCGGGCTGTACTCCCATCGAATCAAGAACAATCCTGCAATTGCAGGGATGATTATTGGATGCGTTGTCGCAGTCGGTCTCTATCTGACGGGGAATCCGGAGCCACTCGGGATTCACGCAGGAATCATTGGATTCCTCGTCAATTCGGTGGTGATGATCGGTGGAAGCTACCTCTCCGGAGTGGATGAAGAAACGGAACGAGCAAAGGAAATTCTCCACTTCAACTCACGGGAACCGTCTGAAGAGACAACCACCGGCACGGTGAAGTATATCCTTCCAGCACAGTCGAAGTCCTTTTGGATTGGGTTGGGGATCGTGATTGCGATTCTCGTTCCGTGGTACGCGCCCGAAAGTTGGAATGCGAGAGCTGCGTTCGGCCTTCCAATATGGACGTGGGGAACGATCGTTGCTCTCTGTATAGAAACTGCATTCGTCCTCTTTGCGACCTACATCTGGCGGGAAGAGTCACCGACGAGTCAACCATCGACCGTTACAGATGACCAACCGTCGGAGGAAGAAATCGTGTGAGGAGTCTTCGATTCTTTACTGGGTCGAATTTATCCATAACAATAGGATGTTCGAGCCCCTTTGCCTCTCCATCGCCTGCAGTTCCATTTTGAACGCCTGCATGGTCGATGGGTATGCCTCGTGGTTCAGAACGTGTCGAACCTCCTCTAACGAGTAGCCAGCCTCCTCAAGGACGACTGTCCAGCCACTCTCGGCGTCCGATTCGAGGATTCGAAGCCAGACTAAGAGGAGTTTCGCGTGATCCGAGCGGAAGAGTTCGATACCACCCTTGTAGGCGAGAGGTAGCTTGTCCTCTTTGGCTACAGAAAGAAGGTCTCGACCAAAGCCATGTGGCTGCGTGATTTACCTAAGTTAACTGCCGAACAGTAGTGCACAAAATGGATGCTTGCAGAAGCACAAAAGGTGTTGACCAGCGAATGACCGATTCTATGCTTGCTCTATATTCTCTCGAACCATGCTTTCTTCTACGTCGACATCAGGATGTTCAGCCTTTGCATGTTCTTGGACTTGCTCAAGCACTTCTTCTTCAGTTACGCCTTCCGCAGTGAAGTCACACCCCTCGATCACACAGCTGAATTGTCGTGGCATACTGGTTGCTAGTCCAGTCAGTGCCATCAAACTACTGGCAGCTAGAGGCTGATTCAATAGACTGTTCTACTGAAGCCAATACTCACTGAGCTCATTCTTTGAGAGGATCTCTATCAATATACATGATTAGGTACAAAAAACACGCTCCAGTCAAGTGAGAGGTCTCAGAAAACCCGCTCAAGAACCATCTTGAGCTCAGTCTCGACTTCTGAAGCCTGTAGAATTTTGATTTGGTTGGTCAGTTGTTCGTTGAGTGATGCAGTCTCTCGTCGCATCTTCGTACCTATATGACGTGTTAAAACTGATCAATCGTCTTTGACGGAAAGGTTGATATATGGTAATAGGAAAGTGACAAGTTTCCGTTCCACTTTCCGTAGATGGGTTGAAGCGGTCGTCTTTGTGATTCCTAATTCCTCGGCGAGTTCTTCGAGCGTCACTGCTCGGGGGATTTCAAAATATCCCATCTTGACTGCCAAATTTAGAAACTCACGTTGTCGCGTCGGAATTGACGAAAGAAGTTCCTGCCATTCTGCACGACTCGGTGTGATCTCTCGCCGAAAATCCTTTGTGATGCGTTCGACAGATACGCTCCCAAACTCGGAGAGTAATTCAATAGCCTTTGAGAGTTCGTCACGGTCACCCAAAAGCAGATTGAAATGTTCACAACCGTTTTTCAACTTCGTCGGCCCTATAGGGAGATATCCTTCGTACATTAGCGCCTGTAAAGGGGTGAGTTCGGTTAGACGACCGCGAAGTAACACTGTTGCCGCACACCGCCCTTCGGGTGTTTCGTACTGTTCGACAACATCGACGCTATCGACCATTTCATGTGAGCGAATGATGTCGAGTGTCGCCTCGTATTCGCTGGTTTCCAATGCCAGCATTCCAATGTACCGGTGATTGCGGAACGTTGACGCAATAAATTCTCCAAAGACATCGAACTCGGCAAGCTTAGCAGTCCAGTCACCGTCGTACCAGACACGTACTTCCGCAGTCAACATCGTACTGAAACCATGAAGTCACACCCCATAAGCGCTTGCTATCACCTAACTCCAATATTCTAATTGTTGATCTGCAGTGTATTGGTCTCACCTTACTGACTTTCTATGCCTGCCATAGAGTAACTAGTTCTCTCACCGGTTCCTCACTACCAAGACATCGTTCAGTCTTTTCGATAGCCGACTCAGAAAGCGTGGGCAAAACAAGGCGACAGGCTTTCTCGTGTCTTGTATCATCCGAAAGAGGTTGCGTTCGAGCACCCGGCGATTGAGTAACGTCTGAAACGTACGTGTCGTCCTTGGTCTTGAGTTCGACGCGAGCGAGACATTCACTCGGGAATCGGTCGTCCAATGCTTCGTCAGTGTGAACTTCGACTTCCTTCGAAAGTGCTAATATTTCGGGATCGATCAGCGCATCTGGCCCGTGTTCCGCTTGCGTGAACTGGCCACGGACGAGCGCCGCCGCAACGGGGAACGGATAAGAATACTGTGCCTCCTCGGGCGAATCAGGCGCATGAGTATTGAGATGCGTCGCCGCCTCAAACGTGTGGACATGAATCGTCTGAATATTCTTCGGGTCAATAGACTCTGACATCGAAAGCACGGCCGCTACGCCAGGTTGACCCCAACGACAACAGGGATACGGCTTGAGGTATCCCTTTGTGACGTGAAACGTCTCGCCAAGCGAGACGGTAGCAGTGACACTTTCCTCGTCGAACACTGTTCCAGACCCAGTAAATCCGGCCTCGGCGAGGGTTGCTGATACCATACCGACATATGCACCCCAACCAATTCCGTCTTTGGTCATGCCTGGCCGTTCAACACCACGCATGATCGGTGTCCGTGGAGCGTGATACTCTGCGATTCCGAGTGCGTGTGCCGTCTGTTCGTGGGAAAACTGTCGAAGACGAGCACCGGCGGCCGCAGCACCAAGTGCCCCCCATGATCCAGTACCAGTATAAACGTCATCCGTCTCATGGATTGCCATCCCGGCTCGTACACCGATTTCATAGCCGACATAAACAGCGTCAAGGAACTGATCGACAGTTGCGTCAACAAATTCGGCCGCAGCAAGTGCTGCTGGGACAACGACAGCGGCCGGATGCCCTTTCACCTCGCGATGGCCATCGTCGATATCAAGAGCGTTCGCTGCCGTCGCGTTAGCGAGCGTTGCACCCTCCATATGAACTCGTACCCCATTTCCATTGAGGAGTGTTGCTACTGCCTTTTTCTCGCCACCGAAGCGGTCTATCGCGTAATCACGAACAATATCGATACCATCCTGTCGATAGCCCGCTATCATTGCAGCAAGCGTGTCGAGCACCCGAATTCTAACCTGTCGTTCGACTGCCGATGGTGCGTTTTGCAGTGTTGCGGATTGAACGAACTCGACTGCATCGTCCGTACCGACCTGATGATGTGACATTCTAAAGGTAAACGACAATAACTTCGTTTTCGACCGCCACCTCGTAGGTATCAACCGGAGGTTCGTCACCGTTCATGCCACAATCACAGCCATTAGATATTGAATCAGCCTCAGAGTCGTCTTCGTGTGCGTCGTCACTGGTAGACTCAACAACTGTCTCGAACGACCGAGCACGAACCTTGTGAGGGTTGAAAACCGATTGGCCGGTCTCGATGTCGAATTCCCAGCCATGCCATGGGCATCGCAGGATGTGCCCCTCGTCCTTCCAATCTACTGTTCCAGAACCGTCAGTCGTTGTTGTGCCTGTTATTTTTCCCATACACAACGGCGCACGCTGATGTGGACAGTCATTTTTCAGCGCATAGTAGTCACCGTCGACATTAAACACACCTACTGAAACACCGTTTAATTCGGTGATCTTTCGCTCTCCTGGGGGAAGTTCTGTCGCCGGACATATCTCAAATCGATTTTTCATGGTGAAATCTTAATTGGTCGGGAGACTCGCCGGATCGTCCGGAAGTCCGTACAGTTCTTGGGCATTTCTGGCCATCACACCGTCTTCCATTTCGTCGGGCATTGGCGGGAGGGCGTATAGCGGTGAATCTGTATCCCAGTGTGGATAGTCGCTGGCAAACATCACCGTCTCCTCAGCATTCATCATCTCCAAAATTTGGAGGAGATGCTGTGGATTGTCCGGCTCTTCAACGGGTTGTGTCGTAAACCGAACCTGCTCTTTAACGTACTCACTCGGCGGTTTCTCGAGATACGGAACCTGTGCGCGGAGCGCCTTCCAGTCTTTATCCATTCGCCAGAGGAAGTGTGGAACCCAGCTAAGACCACCCTCGATAACAACAAAGTCGAGATCGGGGAAGGTTGGGAAGACGCCCTCAGCAACGAGACTAACGAGTTGGCCCATTGCGTAGGTTCCAAGGAGCGTATGCCACTCGAAATACGTGCGCGGATATCCGGCTCCAGTCGGCGGCCGCGTAACGCCGTGACCCTCCGTGTAGGGGTGCATGGCGATCGGAAGCCCTACTTCCTCGGCGGCTTCGTACATTGGCCAGTAGTATTCGTGACCGTAGGGAAGTTGGGCCGCCATCGGCATTACGATCTGCACGATTCGCGGATGTTGGCCAAGATTTCGAATCATTTCGGCCATCCGTTTTGGCTTCTGCGGTGCTGCTAACAGCGAACCGACAAAGGGACCACCCTCGGAGAGCCATCGGTCGATAGCCCATTTATTACTCGCAACCGCGAGTTCAGCAGCATAGTCGTCATTCGGTAGTGCAGTAAGGTTGAGATATGAGTTTCCCGTCAGGATGGCGTAATCAACGCCGAATTCCTCGAGATGTTGTTCTTTCATCTTCGGGATGTCCGACCCTGGTTTACTCCCATCATCAGGAATTGCATCTCGCCGGGAGAACTCTGCAACGTTGTCGTAGAGGATTTCGGGTGCCTGAATGCCCCTCTCTTTGTACCGGTCGGGGAGATACTGAATGACCTCTGATTCGTCTTTCCACCGTTGATGGATATCACAGTCGATGAGTGACGGTTTTCCATCGGTGGATTGTTGAGTTCGTCGCCTCGTCATCGATTGTAACAAATGACTCGTCAAATCAGGTTATAGGTCAGGGCGAACTTGTAACGGATATAAATCCCCTCTCCATCTCACGTGGGTCGTATAATGCCCTGAGATGTGCGTGCGAAGGGCTACTTCAACTCCCTGTCTACAAACGTCTATGTACCAAACTGAAGCGGTGTTGATGTCATCATGAGAATGCGACAGGTCGCTACATGCCAGTTCGAACCAGCAGTCGGCGACACCGACTCGAACATTGCGTCTATTGAAAAGTTTGCGCGTGATCTGCCGGATGCAGTCGAATTCACGGTGTTCCCTGAACTTTGTGTGACCGGCTACGATCTTGATATTGTTCAGACACAGCAGTTCTCGATCCCAGGATCGATGACGGAGCGTCTCTCAGAAGTCGCCCACGCCACCGAGACAGATCTCGTCGTTGGACTCCCAGAGGCTGACGGCGACTCAGTCTATAATTCACTCGTCTACATCTCCAAAAGTGGTGTGGAGGCGACGTATCGGAAACAAAAACTTTGGGGCGACGAAGCAGACCAATTCGACGCCGGAACAACGCCGGTTACCGTCGAAACATCGATCGGGACGCTAGGACTACTGTTGTGTTACGACCTGAATTTTCCAGAACTTTTGCTTGAGTACGCGAACAATGGCTGTGACTTGCTTGCAGTGAGTGCGGCGTGGCGGCAGTCGTTCGAACGAGATTGGCGACTGCTCTGTCGTGCGCGTGCACTTGACGGACTTTGCTACGTAGTCGGCTCCAACCATGTTGGAACGCAGTCTGGTCGCCAGCATGCAGGCGAGAGCTGTATCGCCAGCCCACGTGGTGACATCGTGGCAAAAACCACTAACGGTACCGCGGCCGTCACTACGACAATCAGCCCCGAGACACTCGCACAGGCCCGTCAAAAGAACCCAGTTTGGAAGCATAGAAAGTAGCCATAGGCAGGCATTGAGCTCGCCGCTGGCGGCGCAGAGGTTTTTAATAGCCTTCCATGTTGAACGAACTAATTCTCGGCTGAGAGGCCTTCGATTGCTGTATGAGCCACAGGATATTGCTTTCATTACGCACTTACCGGCCATGGGCCTAGATGGTCGCAACCGCCGCAGAAATCGAATCTCAGAATACCACGGCACTCCTCCTCCATGTCTTCGACGATGGCGACGTATCGTCGACTCGTGAGAACATCAATTCTGGCGGCTCAATGACGGTAGACGGCCTCGCGGCGAGGAAATCTGGTATCGCGACGGCAAAAAATACTGGAAGATGTGAACATCGATGTTGAAATACAGGGCATAGAGCAAGATGGCAAACCGGCTGATGGTATCCTTTTGGTGGTCGACGAAGCCGACATTGACCGTCTTTATTTGTATGGACGAAAGCGCAGTTTAACGGACAAGGTGTGTTTGGAAGTACACTTCAGGGAGTGCTTCTCACTGCTCCAGTTCCGGTGACCGTCGTTCCAGCGAATCTGAGCGAGCCGCTCGTCTGACTCGGCTTATAAATGATGAACTACTACGGGTCAAAGATTAGGCCCCTCTTTGCACAATCATGTGATATGCCAAGGCCAGTCACGCGGCGAAGACTCCTCAAAACAGGAGGAGGTCTCGCTGGCACTGCCGGTGTCGGAGGGCTGTCGGGCTGTCTAACCCTGGCAACACAACTCAGCGGTAACTCGATCAAAGTCAGTTCAAAACGGTTCACCGAACAGGAGGTTCTCGGCTACATTGCATATGAGGCCCTTTCGTCAAACACCGACCTAAACGTCAGTGACCAAGTCGGACTTGGTGGAACGACGACGAACTTCCGCGCCCTCGACACTGGAGAGGTACAATTGTACTGGGAGTACACGGGCACAGCATGGCAAACACTTCCGCCACAGCACGACACCGTCATTTCTGACCCGCAGAAGCTTTACCGGAAAGTGAAAGCAGAGTTCAAACAAAAACATGGATTGACATTTCTCCAACGTGCGGAACTCAATAACACCTACGTCATTCTCGCCAACCCAGATTGGGCGAAAAAGACTGGCGTTGAGACGCTGTCTGATTTCGCCACGTTCCTGAAAGAAAATGGGTCGAAACTGACGGTCGCGTTGAACGCAGAGTTCCAAAGTCGAGCCGACGGGTGGCCGGGATTGAGTAAGCATTACGGGTTTGCAGACGATCTCGGCAATGTCACCGTGAACAACATCGGTTCCGGTCTCCTTTATCAGGTCATTGGTAAGGGATCGGCTGACGTGGGTGTTGGCTTCAACACTGATCCGCGAATTCTCCAGTTTGGTCTGCGAGTACTCACGGACGACAAGGGCTATTTCCCGGTATACAATGCCGCACCACTTGTGGATAGCGCAACGCTGGAAGCCAATCCATCGATTCGGCCCCCACTGAACGCCGCTAGTAAGGGGCTTACGACTGACGTGATGCGACGCCTCAATAAGCAAGTGGCTCTTGAGAGAAAGAACCCACAGACGGTCGCACGGGAGTACCTGCAACGAAAGGAGATACTATAAACCAATGGTTGGAGTTCAATTCTTTGCTTTACAATCGGTCGCACCGTTACTGCTCGAAAGCTACTTCGAGTACATGGCAAAAAATCAGTCACTTCTGTGGGATCTTCTCGTCAATCACGTCATCGTCGTCGTGGACTCAGTATGGCTTGCACTCGTCATTGGAATCCCACTCGGTGTAGTCGCCACATTCGACGACCGTCTTGGGAAGGTCATCCTCTGGACAGCAGGGATGTTGATGACAGTACCGAGTATCGCCCTGTTTGGCCTCCTCATACCGTTCGTTGGTATTGGTGAGATACCAGTTGTTATTGCGCTTGTCCTCTACGCACAACTCCCCATTGTTCGGAACACCTACGTTGGTCTGACGCAAGTCGATTCAGCAACTATTGAGGCCGGGCGAGGGATGGGGATGACACGACGACAACGCCTTTGGCGTCTCCAATTCCCGCAAGCGGTTCCCGTCATCATGGCCGGCGTCCGGAACGCCGTAGTCATCCTCATCGGCATCGCTGCTATCGGCGCATTCATCGGCGCGAACAACCTCGGTGATCCTATCTTCAACGGTATCAGTGAAGCGTATCCGTCGGCAATCGTCGTTTCGACTGTCATTATTTCGTTGCTCGCGCTCGCGTTCGACTACAGCTTCGGCGTGTTGGAACAACTATTCCGACTTCGAAATGGCGAGACCATCGAACCCGCCCTCCTCACACGCATTATCCGGCGGTCGATAGCATGAACGACAAATCCCACACACTAGAACAAGAGGTATCAAGCATGATTACATTTGACAACGTCACAAAAGTCTATCCCGATCAAACGGTCGCAATCGAAAACATTAGTTTCGAAGTCGAGCGAGGAACCACGACAGTATTCGTCGGGCCGTCGGGTTGTGGAAAGACAACAACGATGACGATCGTCAATCGACTGGAAGAGCCAACCGAGGGGACGGTCTACTACGACGGAAGCGACATTCAGGAATTGGATAAGGTGGAACTCCGACGCGACATTGGCTACGTCATCCAAGAAATCGGGTTATTCGATCATATGACCGTCGGTGAAAATATCGCGACAGTACCCGAACTCAAAGGCTGGAAGCAAGAGCGCATCGACGACCGTATTGACGAACTCCTCGCACTAATGGATCTGCCACCTGAAGCGTACCGCGACCAGTACCCAACAGCACTCTCGGGCGGCCAACAGCAACGTGTCGGCGTCGCACGGGCACTTGCTGCAGATCCCGACGTAATATTGATGGACGAACCATTCGGTGCGCTCGACCCAATTACTCGTTCAGAACTGCAAGATGAGTTCCTTGAGATCCAAGATCGCATCGACACGACGATCCTTTTCGTTACGCACGATATCAACGAGGCGTTGAAAATGGGTGACAAAATCGCTATATTCGATGTTGGCGAACTCGTCCAGTATGGAACGCCACAAGAAATCTTGGCGAACCCTGCAAACGAATTCGTCGAGGAGTTCATCGGCTCAGACCGGACACTCAAGGAGCTCCAAATAACGCACGTCAAAGAGATTATGCAACCAGCTGGTGTCGAACATGAAACCCATGCAGCTGCAGTCGATGGAGGAGACAAAGTATCTGAGGTCACGACTGCTAGTGATGTCCATGTTTCCCCAACTGATGGGGCGGATATCGCTCTGTCGCGAATGATTGAGACTGACACAGAGGCACTGCAAGTAATCGACGATGGCGATGTCGTGGGGAAGGTCACAGAACAAGATATCCGTAGCTATCGAACTGCAACTGAGGAGGGAATGTAGGAATGGGTGTTATCGAGACACTGGGTGCGGCACTCTCGTACCTCTTCTCGCACTTCGACACCTTCCTTGGGCTCTTACAGGAGCATTTAACGCTTGTCCTCGTATCAGTTGTACTCGCAATCATCGTCGCCGTTCCGTTAGGTATCGCTGCAACGCGTAATGAGCACGTCAAGCGGATGGTATTAGGTATCGGTAACGTCGCACAGACAATACCGACGCTCGCAATTATCGCCCTCGTCTTTCCACTCCTGGGCCTTGGGTTTCTTCCCTCGCTTGTTGGCTTGTTCGCCTACGCACTATTGCCAATTCTCACGAACACAGTAACGGGCCTCGAAAACGTCGATGAGAGTACGGTCGCGGCGGCGCGTGGCATGGGCATGACCGAGAATCAGATCCTCCGGAAGATTAAACTCCCACTTGCACTCCCGGTTATCTTCGCTGGGATTCGAACGAGTGCCGTTCTCAATGTCGGTACTGCCTACCTTGCGTTCTTCATCGGTGGAGGCGGACTCGGTGTCTGGGTGATAACGGGAATCTCCCTGTTTAACACGCCACAGTTGCTTGCTGGGGCGATCCCAGGTGCTCTCTTGGCAATCAGTCTAGATTCGCTATTCGCACTTCTCGAACGGCATCTCGGTAACGACACGCTACAAGAACAGTCAGTCGCAACTGGGTAACCAAGAGTTGTATCGTATGGGGTGTGAAAGGAGAACGACGGCTATCATAGCAGGTAAGAGATAACGCGATAAACGCCATTCGATTCATGAAGAAAACCACTGATGGATATTCTCGGAGTGATCCATGAGCCAGAGTCTCCTGCTATTGCTGCTTGTTGGGTCGCAAATACGTTCGGGATCGAGCGATCCTCCGCTCATCGCCCAGTAGTCCTGGTTTGGTAAGGAGACAACGGCGTACCAGATACGATATGAATTCGAACACGATATTGACGATGAGAACTTCCTCCCAATAGATCGTCCGATCGATGACATGAAGCGCTATTGAATCGGACGTGACCAGTGTCTAGTGTCGATGAAAAGGATTAATACTGATTTGAGGATATGAGTTCGCGAATTATAATGAACTGACGCTGAACCCTTCTAAGAGGTAATCATAGAGGAAAAAGATGAGAAGCATCGGTGGGAGACTCATTATCATCACTCCGCTGAGGATGAGTCCCCAATTGGTCGTTGCAATATTGATGAGATTGGCAATACCGATTGGCAGTGTGTAGAGGCCGCTATCGTTCATCATCAGAAGCGCGAAAAAGTACTCCTTCCACGATAATGCCATCACAAAGATGACTGTGGCCACGATGCCAGGCAACGACAAGGGTAGGATTATTTTTCGAATGATAGTAAGTCGACTTGCCCCAACCAGTCGTGCCGACTCGACTATCGCGGGGGAGATATCATTGAAGAATACCCGTAAGAGCATCAGTGCAAATGGTAGCGCAAAGGCAGTGTGCGTTAGTGCAAGTCCGATTCTCGAGTTGGTAAGGCTGAGTCGAGAGAAAATGACGAAGAGTGGAAGCCCCAGCAATACGAGTGGGAACATATAGATAATCGTACTGAGGTTGCTGACGTATTTTCGGCCATGGAACTCGTATCGGGTAACCGCATAAGCGGCAGGGATAGCGATAGCCAGGGTGAATATCATTGCAAGTAGAGCAGTCATCAGGCTGTTGATGAAATACTGGACGAAACTTGTCGTCTCCAGCAACAATCGGTAGTTTTCGAGTGTGACGCTCGATGGGATGATCTTCGGTGGCCACGTGAAGAGGTCTCTCGAAGGGCGCACTGTTGATAGAACTCCCCAAATCATCGGTATCATCAACAATACGGTCATCCCGATGACGAGTCCGTACGTTACCGCTCGTTCGAGATAGTGGCGTTGACGGAGTGAAAAGTCGAGCATCTACGCGCTCGCCTCCCCAAACGTTTTGAAGTAAATCGATGTTCCGATGGCCAGCACGACAAACGTGAGGAACGCGACAGCAGTACCTTCACCGAGACTGAGTCCGTCGAGTGCAGTGCGATACGCCATCACTGGAAGCGTCTCAGTGGCATTACCGGGTCCGCCCTGCGTACCTAACCAGATAATATCAAATAGATTGAAAGTCCAGAGCATTCGCAAGAGGATTGCGACGAACAGTACGCTCCGAAGCTGAGGAAGGGTGATCGAGAGGAATTGACGAGTACGAGATGCTCCCATTAACCGTGCAGCCTCATAGTACTCCTCGGGAATTGTCTGGAGTTTTGCCAGCACAAGCATCGTAACGAACGGGTACAACGCCCATCCACTAATCAGGATCAAAATGGGCATCGCATAGGTGGGATTACTGAACCAGGCAATTGGTTCGTTGATGATTCCAATTTGAACAAATGCGTAGTTCGCCACACCAGATAGACCGTTGAAGAACCAGCGAAAGACGATAACAATCCCAACTATCGGGATCATGTATGGCGAAAGTATGAGCCCAGTTATCACGCGTTTGCCGACGAATGATCGGTTAAGAACCAATGCAGTACCGACGCCAATTACGAGCGTGACTGCAACGGATCCGATAGTATACACAACTCCATTCTTGAACGCATTCCAGAAGCGAGCAGATTCAAGCAGATTGAGGTAGTGCTCTGGACCAATCCACTGACCATCGGTCGCAAAGAGGCTGATTTCCTGTAGGCTGAAGAGGAACGCCCTGAAAATAGGGTACAAGTAGAGCGTGAGCAACAATAGTACGAGTGGCGCGACGAGCACCAATCCGACTTGATTCTCGCTCAAGTCGTCGAACCAGCCTTGAACTTTGGTGGTCGTCGCGGTCACAGTCGAATTTTGACTATCACTAATTTCCGTCATGGCTGTTATTTGAGATCCTGGCGCATCTTTTTCGCCCATTTCTGTGCTGACTGCATCGGATCTTCACCGTTCAAAACGACGTCTTGAGCTGATTTGACGACGTAAGCTTCGCTCAGTGCCTGTCCAGTAATCGAGTTCACAGTGTCAGGGTTTTCGTTGACCGCGATAATGCGGCCATAGTCCTGTGCGATGCCAACGAGGTTCCGATAGTGGTCTTCGTACTTACTGAGTGTCTCGCTCTCCCAAAGTTGATCCTGATCGAGGATTCCTTTGACCATTGGGACCTTGGCGGCAGGTTGAGCCAACAGGAGACGTGTGACATTCTCTTTCTTCGTGACGAACTTGATGAGTTTCTTCGCCATATCGGGGTGGTCCGTCTTGCTACTGAGACCGTATCCGGTGCCTGTCATCCGGGCAACTGGTGTGTGATTGCTGTTCTTGGCGGGGACGTGAGTTACATGCACCTTCCCTTTGAGGTCAGGATTGTATTCCTCGATGTCGCTTGGCATCAAGTTGGTTGAGTACCACGTCATTGCATACTGACCCTGGTACAGTGGTGGTCGCATATTCGGAATGCTGGTATTGTGGGCACTCTTTGGGCTGAATTGGTTCATTTCCTTGATGAAAGATAGCGCCTCTGCAGTCTTCTTCGAGCCGTAGACGATGTTGCCATCGGAGTTGACGAGATGCCCCCCATTGCCCAGCACTAACATCATCGGCCACACGCCATGGAAATGATTGGATCCCAAGAAAACTGGATGACCATATTGATTCTTGTCAGGCTTGGTCACCATCTTTGCAGCTCTCTTATACTGATCCCACGAGTCGAATGGAGGCATGGGTGCTCCAGCTTCTTTGAGCAGATCCTCCCGGTAAAGCAGATTGATAACAGAGCCATAGTGAGGTGCGAAATAATAGTCGCCGTCCAATTTGAAGATAGATTTCTCGAGCCAGTAATCAGTTCCACCTCGCTCCTCGATCACGTCATTAATAGGTTGGAACAGGCCTTTTTTTGCAGCAGCTACGTTGTTACCGGGTGATGCGAGGTTCATGATGTCGTAAGGGTTCCCGGATGCGTGAGCCTGCGAAGCCTTTTGGGGTGCCTCTGCGAACCCGACTCGATTGTACTTAATTTTCACATTGCTGTGTTTGTCCTCGAATTCGGAGAACAATTTCTTGAACTCTTTCTGTGTGGGTTCGTATGCAGAGTTGAGAACTCTGAGTGTATTTGTCCCGCTACTCCCTGACTTGCCTCCGGGGAGGCTGGTACATCCTGCGAGTGAAATCGTACCGGCCAAACCTGCCGTTCTCAGAAAACGTCGTCGACCGCTGTCGGAGTTTATTTGGCGTTTCGATAGTTGATTGTTATCGTCAACCATGACAACTCATATCGCAATAGAATATAAAGCACTTTTTCACCATGGCACAGTGGTAAACGCAAATTGGCACATCAGTTCAAATTTTGTCTTCCAGAACGGTTCTCCTTCTACAATGAACCTGGTAACGTTGCTCTAGTAGACCATGCACCGTCTAGCGCATTCACTCCAAAATTGAAATCAATGTGAGTCAATCCGGCAGGTAGTACTTGTTAGATCAAGGCAAAGACAAGAAGCAATTCCAAAAATCGTGGTGAAAATCAGTTTTTCAACTCGTTATGGCGAGCTCCATGACAATTCAAATAACTGCCCAATGGTCATCTCAAGTTGAGAACTCTGTGTTGCCATTGCTACAAACCGATCCTCCTGATCGCTGAGCCACGTTATTAGAACTCTATTGGAATCAAATAGGTAGATTCGACCCTCGATAGCATCTCTATCCCGAAGTTCAGCCCATTCACTCGCGGTGTCGAGAACCATGTCATTGATCCCGTCATGTGGGACAATAATTCGGATATCAACACCGTGTTCGTATCTATCTTGTAAAATCTCCTTGTGGCTCTGAACGACTCGCTCGAAGCTGTTTCCCTTAGTTATCATCCGAATTTCATCGGTAGCATTACTGCAGTACTGACCGAACTGTTTCAGAATGTAATTTTTCCCTTTGTACGACCAGAATACGTCGATCTCATCATTTTGTCGATATTGGAACTGCTGTCCATCGAGTTTCTCTATGAACTGATCACCGACTTTTCGACTTCGTGCAATTTCGGTTTCTAAGTCGTTACGCTTGTGCTGAACATATTGTGAAACAGCTAGCTCAGGCTCTATTGGACCGAATTTCTTGGGACGCCCGGGTTGGATAGTCACAAATCCCATCGACTCGAGTGATTCGAGCACATCGTAAACCCGTGATTGCGGAATATCCGAAGCATCGGATATTTCTTTTGCAGTTGCTGTTCCACTTTGTAAGACTCCGAGATAAGCGCGGGCTTCGTACTCCGATAGCCCCATCTCGTGCAAGTATATCTCGAAGTCGTCGACTAGTGATATTCCCATACCAATAAAGGACATAATTTAGCTCCTTTATAAATCAATAACTAACTATTTAAATTCTGTACAATTCTTTTCTCTTGTGTTCGAGAGAAGGCAGTTCCTGTTGAATTCGATCAAGATATTCAAAATCTAAATCTGCTGTTATGACTCCAACAGAATCACTTGCCTTAGCGATAACGTTCCCCCACGGATCGACGACCATTGAACGGCCGTAACTTGGTACCGAGTTCGGTTTGTCTCCGATTTGACCCGGTGCGATCACATATGATTGGGTCTCAATTGCCCGTGCTCGGAGAAGTGACTCCCAATGATCTTTGCCGGTATGTTTGGTGAACGCGGCAGGAAGAATGATAACGTCGGCCCCTTCCCCCGCAAGACTACTGAATAGTTCGGGAAAACGGAGATCATAACAGATAGCCAAGCCAGCGGTAGCGAACCCCGTATCAAAAGTAACAATATTCTCACCGGGAACGACTCGAGCGGATTCTTGAGTGACCACTTCATCGCCAATTTCAACGTCGAAGAGGTGGATTTTCCGGTACTGGGCTCGTTGCTCACCATCTGGGTCAAATACCACAGTCGTATTGTGAACTTTCCCATCTTCCTTGGCGATCTCGAACATACTTCCGCCGTGAACCCACATGCTGTGATCGCTAGCCTTCTGAGAGAGTTTCTCTGTGACGGAGCCTGGAATCTCTTCGGCAGCTGTTCGATACCCTTCTTTGTCGCCCATGAACGTGAACATCTCAGGAAGAGCAGCCATATCAGCGCCCGTCTCAGCTGCTTTATCGAGGAGCGATAGTGCCGTCTCGACATTGGCTTGTTTATCGTTCTTCGAGTCCATTTGACAGACTGCAATCCTTGGCTTTGCCATATGGTTTGGTACCAAACCGCACATAAATACGTAATTCACTACCGGAGAGTGGTCGTAAATCATCAAATACTGTGACTTGTATTCACATGTCATGGTCATCAACAATCTTGACCGCCCCGATGAGGAGCTTGTAGAACAACTCGGATCCATTTCACCCAACGACGTTGGCCACCACCTCCACTTCGGC
The DNA here is from genome assembly GCF_020700235.1 of Haladaptatus pallidirubidus. GTDB lineage: Archaea > Halobacteriota > Halobacteria > Halobacteriales > Haladaptataceae > Haladaptatus > Haladaptatus pallidirubidus. The sequence goes on from NZ_CP085307.1 coordinate 178,362, forward strand.
TTCCCCTCTGCTGACGTCGAATATATGAACACGGGCCCAGAGAAACCGCTCCGAATTGCTGGTCCTGCACTGACTGTCCGTATTCCACCAGAAGATTCGACGATGGTGCACAAGGCCACTGAACTCGCTCAAGAGGGGGATGTCATTGTCGTCGATATGCAAGGTCATACCGAAAATGCACCATGGGGAGAAATGACCACACGGGGAGCGATGGCGAGTGGAGCCATTGCTGCCGTTGTCGATGGGACGATTACAGACTCACGAGACATCAGCGAACTCGACTTTCCGGTGTTTGCACGCGGTCGATCAGCTCGAACAACTCGGCTTCATGGACGGGGAGGAGACATCAACGTCCCAGTACAAGTTGGCGGAACTGTCGTCGAACCCGGAGACATCGTTCTTATGAACGAGGATGGAATCCTATTCGTGGATTCCGAAGAAGCAGAGCGTGCACTCGAACACGGCAAAAAAGCACTCGAACACGAAGCTGGGACGGTTGAGCGAATTGAGAACGGTGAGTCCATCGCAGAGATTTCTGATGCCAACGATCTGGTTGAGGAGATGCAATCCCATTAACAATGACATCAATAAGTCTCAATTCGGTCGGAAAGCAGTTCGGAAGTCTAGTGGCCGTAAAAAGCGTCGATGCACTGATTGACGAGGGAGAATTCATCAGCATTGTTGGACCCAGTGGGTGTGGTAAGACAACTACGCTCCGTGTCATCGCAGGTTTAGAGGAAGCGTCTAGTGGCGAGGTCCTATTTGGCGACAATGAAGTGACCGACGATCCACCGGAAAAACGGAATGTCGGGATGGTCTTTCAGAACCTGGCACTCTATCCTCATATGTCGGTTCGAGATAACATGGAGTTTGGACTTCGTGTCGATGGAGTCCCAGACAACGAATGTGGTAGCCGAGTGACCAAGGTTGCAAAGATGCTCGATATCGAGGAACTGCTTGATCGGAGTCCGGCTGAGCTCTCGGGTGGCCAGCAACAACGAGTCGCCATCGGTCGAACCATGGTACTCGATCCGGACGTATTTCTTTTAGACGAGCCGTTGGCGAGTCTGGATGCGAAACTACGGGTCGAAATTCGAGAAGAACTGCAGGAACTACATCGTCAAGTCGGCGTTACGACAGTGTACGTCACACACGACCAAGAACAGGCGATGACGATGAGCGACCGAATCATCGTAATGAACGACGGAGAAATCCAACAGTTCGCGACACCTGATGAAGTCTACAATCATCCAAACAACGAGTTCGTTGCTCACTTTATTGGCACGCCATCGATGAATTTCATCGATTGTGAGCTTGCGAGGAAGGGAGACACTCTTTACGCCGATCTCGGTTTCGATTCGGTTAAAATCGATGAAAATCAGGCTGCTCGGTCGTTAGCAAATGGAGATTCGGTTCGCCTCGGAGTTCGACCAGAACACGTAGATCTCTGTCATGATAATGAGGAAGGATTCACAACTAATGTAAAGTTCGTGGAGCCGACTGGTAAGGATAAAATCGTCCATCTCAACGTTGGTGACGAGGATCTCAAGGCAATTGTCGAGGGCGAGGAAAACGTCGTCGGTGATGAGACTCGGCGCATGGCGTTCCGATCCGATTGTATCCACCTCTTTGAGACCGAATCCGGGGAGTGCGTGTATTAACGAGTTACCGGTCGTCTCGGGGAAACACCAGGACTTCTCGAAGATTTTGGTGCCATCCAGGAGAAAAACGAGAAGATTAGTGATCCTGAGGGATTCACGAGGTTAACAAGCTCACTAAGTCGATCTTTGAGAGCGGATCGATATCGACATGGTGCCCATCCACCGTGTAGAGATTACTCGCGGTCACATGGGAACAAATCTGTGAGCACATGATAGTGTACACTGAGTTGCGTCCGATATTCTGGCTTAGCAACGCGAGTAAGATCCGTCTTGAAGTCGATGATCCCCACAGTCTCAGAACGAAATTCAATATTAAGAGCCAATAACACCCCCAACGATGAACCGCATGTACCGCTTCGTTTGCTAGATTCCTGATTGCAACGAGCGATGGGCACGTTTCGCCTCAACAGTCACTACAGGACTGTCGTCACAATTGAGTCCGCGGGTGGTTATCTGGTGGCTTTCAGAGAACGAGTGAATCGGGAAAGCTAAAGCCAATATAGCTTTTTCATTGCCGTTCGGCATAGGACACTGCATGCTCTCTGCTCGCATCAGTATTGAGTTACCAAACGATTGGACAAGCGCAATCGGCGACCTTGATATCCAAGGTGATATCTATACAGCGACACTTCACAAACGCCACTACATGGGGCTTATTCGAATTTACGGTGAACAGATCGATGCTGCCCTCGATTTGCTCCAGACAGCAGAATATCATACCAGTATTGAAGTTATTCAACAAATTGAGCATCAAAAAACGAGCCAAGCGTCAGTACTTGTGCGAGCAGAACTCGAACAAGAAACCCCATACACAATTTTGCTTGAGAATGGATACATGCCTCTCGACCCTACTGTTCTTCGGAACGGACGCGAATATTTTGATCTCATTATTCGGAACCGAAAGCGCCTCTTCGAACTGATTGATCGTCTCGACGATATTGGCAGCGTTTCCATTGAACGAGTCGTTTCACAAGTAGAGCTCCCGGCACAGCCAAATCCTGTTGCGTGGAATAACCTCCGATCCAATCTCACAGATCGTCAATTTGAGGTACTCACGCTCGCCGTGGAACAAGAATATTTTGCGATTCCACGGCAGGCGACGTTAGATGACTTAGCAAGCGAACTCGATCTACAGAAAAGTACTGTTGGTGAGCATCTTCGTCGTTCTCTTGGCCAGTTAGCTCAGTTTACTGTTGAAAATAGTCGAACATAGATAATGTAGGAAACAAGGTTCACTTATAATACGCCCTATTTGTGCGGCAGAATTGTTTCGTCGAAACCTTCCAAAGATAGGATAAGGTATGACAACACATATCACTCGCCGTACCACACTCAAAGCCGGCGGTGCTACACTTGTTGGAGCATCAACCGGTGGTTGTCTCGGGCTAATCAACGGTGGTAGTGGAAAATCGATAGTCGTCTCGTCGAAAAACTTCACCGAACAGTTCCTTCTCAGTCAGCTTAGCATCAAATTACTTGAAAATGAAGGTCACTCAGTAGAGGATAAAACTGGACTTGGTGGATCCCCGGCAAACTTCAAGGCGTTAAAAAATAGCGAGTCGGATACGTATTGGGAATACACTGGGACAGCGTGGTCGAACGTACTCGATAAAGAAACCCAAGTGAGCGACCCCAAGAAACTTTACAACAAAGTTGATCAGGCGTACAATGAAAGGTGGCAGATTGACTGGCTCCAACGGGCTCCGTTCAACAATACGTACGTCATCATGGCAAACCCAAAATGGGCGCAGAAAACAGGAGTCAAATCACTCTCTGAGTTGGCTGAGTACGTCAAGAAGACTGATACGAGCATCAAGATTGCGATGAATCCAGAGATGGAACAACGCGAGGACTCATGGGGTGGGCTTCCGAAGGCGTACGGGTTTGCTGAGGCAGCAAAGCAGAAGATGAATCCGGTAACCATGAAAATTGGGCTGGCATACAAAGCAGTAGCCAATAACCAAGCACAATTAGGATTCGGGTTTGCAACTGATCCGAAAATACAGAAGTACAACCTCCCAATTGTTGAGGATAATAATAACTTCTTCATCGTCTACAATCCGGCACCTAACGCACGTGATCAGAAATTTGACGAGTCGGTAAAGTCGACAGTGAACAAAATCGCTCCGAAGCTCGATACGAAAACAATGCGATCGTTGAACGCGAAAGTGGATATCGATGGAAAAGATCCCGCAGCTGTCGCGGAAAAGTTCCTCACACAAAAGGGGCTCATTTGAACAATGGTTTCAATTGCCAGTGTTGGGTCATGGATTACCGAAAATAGTGGTTTACTGATCGAACAGATGATTCAGCATCTAAATATCGCCCTAACCTCACTCTTTTTTGGAATTATCTTGTGGGTTCCTGCGGGCCTGCTCATCCGACGTAACGACCGCGCTGCCGAGATGCTCCTTGGAACGGCAGGAATCATCCTTACCATTCCAAGTTTAGCACTCCTCTCACTCCTCATTCCGATTGTCGGCATCGGCGTTCCGTCAGCGATCGTTGCCTTAACTCTCTACTCTGCATTGCCCATCGCACGCAACACGTATGTTGGTTTGACGAATGTTGATCCGGCAATGATCGAGGCGGGACGCGGGCTTGGAATGACAGAGCGACAGCTTCTGTTACGGGTTCGTGTTCCACTTGCACTGTCTGTGATAATGACCGGGATTCGCCAAGCGGCAGTACTACTCGTTGCAATCACGACAGTCGCCGCCTTCTTTGGGGCTGGTGGACTTGGTGACAGCATTTTCGCTGGTATCCGACTCAATAATCCAAACCAAGTCATCGGCGCGGCGCTGTTTATTTCGAGTATTGCAATCGTCATCGATTCAGGACTGTATGGAGTCCAAAAGATCCTTCCAGGAACACGGGGGCAGAACATATGATCGAGTTCGAGCGCATTTCAAAAGAATACGCAGATGGGACTGTTGCCGTCGATGACGTGAGTTTTGAAATCCCAGCTGGAGAGACAGTGACGATCGTTGGCCCGTCGGGCTGTGGAAAGACAACAACGATGAAGATGATCAATGGGCTCATAAATCCGACTGAAGGGACAATACACATTAATGGGACGCCACTGATAGAACGAGATCCAATTGAACATCGACGGAATATTGGCTATGTTATCCAAGATATCGGATTGTTTAGCCACCTGACCATCCGCGAGAATATCGGAATCGTTCCTGACATCTCTGGGTGGGACGGCGATCAAATAGATAAGCGGGTCAAGGAGTTAGTTGAGCTTGTTCGGCTTCCGCCAACAGTAACAGACAACTATCCCGATGAATTATCTGGAGGACAACAACAACGCGTTGGTGTCGCTCGAGCACTCGCAGCCAATCCAGACGTTCTTCTGATGGATGAACCATTCGGAGCCTTAGATCCAATCACGCGTGAGCAACTCCAGGACGAATTTCTCGACATCCAGCGTGACCTTGATGTCACGATTGCATTCGTTACGCACGATATCGATGAAGCCCTCAAAATGGGTGATCACGTCGCGGTGATGCACGATGGGAAGCTTGTTCAGTTCGATACTCCGCAGGAATTGCTATCGAATCCGAAAAATAAATTTGTCGAACAATTCATCGGAGAGGATCGGATTTTCAGACGGTTACAGACGATTAGCGTTGAAGAAGTAATGGAGACCGTACAGACGAGACAGTTCCCAGATGAGGGTTCGATGCTCCAGTTAGATACATCACTCAAGTCAGCCCTTCAACTCCTCTTATCACAAGAGCAAGACGTTATTCCCGTCGTTGACGATGGAGCGGTTGTCGGGGAATTGTGTGAAGAGGATGTAAAGACCGTATTAGATATCGAGTCGTTCGACCGAACGACGGGGGCATCTCATGCATAGTATGATTTTCGCAAATCTATGGACGGGATGGTTAGAGTACATCATCCACAACCAAACTGAATTTTGGTCACTACTTTCATCTCACCTTCGAATGGTGTTGATTGGTGAGTTTGCAGCAATCCTCGTCGCCGTTCCGGCAGGGATTGTCGCTACACGACATAAACAGCTGGGTTGGATTGTAATGAATCTGGGAGCGGTTGCACAAACGATTCCACCGCTTGCTGTTATTGCCCTTTCGTTTACCGCGATCGGGCTTGGGCAGCGGCCGGCGATTCTTGCGTTGTTCTTCTATGCATTACTCCCAATCCTGAAGAACACGGCCGCAGGAATTCGTCAAGTTGAGGATTCACAGCTCGAAGCCGGGCGGGGCATGGGTATGACGGATCTCCAGCGTCTCAGACGGATTGAGCTACCACTGGCGAGCCCAGTGATATTCAGTGGTATTCGAACCTCGACGGTGATGAGTATCGGTGTTGCATATCTCGGTGCGTTCATCGGTGCTGGTGGCTTTGGGAAATGGGTCATCCTCGGTCAGCAACGTTTCGAGACCGATATCCTTCTTGCCGGTGCAATTCCCGGAGCCGTGCTGGTTATTCTCCTTGATCAGGCATTTGCACGGTTAGAAAGCCATATGACTCCCACCAATGTGAGCACCGACGAAGGAACTGGTACTCAAACTGCGTAGTATCGTTTTTCAACCGTAGTAACAACCTCCAGGCCAATTATGATTGAACTCGATGGAACGCTCACAATAGCAGACGTTATCGCAGTCGCACGAAACAACGAACCCGTTCGCGTGACATCAGATGCCGTCACGACGATGCAGGCATCGCGAGATGCCGTCAAAGAAATCGTCGATTCCGACGAACGGCACGTTTACGGTGTCAATACCGGACTTGGTGACCTACAGAACGTCTCCGTTTCGCGAGAACAACTGCGACAGATGCAACAGAATATTATCGAAAGCCACGCTGCCTCGGTGGGTGATCCGGCTTCGACCGAAGTTGTCCGAGCTGCAATGCTTGTCCGAGCAAACGCACTTGCGATCGGCGTTTCAGGCGTTCGTCCAGCCCTTGTAGAACAGTACTGTGCCTTGCTTAACGCGGGCGTGCATCCACAGGTTCCGCTCGGTGGGAGTAGCGATGATCTTGCTGCTGCTGCCCACATCGCACTCGTCCTCACAGGAAAAGGAGAAGCAGAAGTTGCTGGCGAGATTCGTGAGGGATCAACAGCTCTCAAGACTGTCGACATTTCACCTCTCCAATTCGAACCTAAAGAAGGGTTGGCAAGTATCAGCGGAACACCGATTATGACTGCAATGTTGGCGTTGGCGATTCATGATGCTGCTACCCTTGTTCGTGCAGCCGACGTCATTGGTGCACTCTCTTTTTCGTTACTGGGCGACGCCTCCGAGACGTTTTCTGAGCGAGTATTTAGCGTCCGAGCGCACGATCCGCATGCAATCTCAGCGAGTAATATTCGGTCGCTTCTTGGCGAGTCAACCGAGCAATCGCTTCGAATGAAACAAGATCCGCTCTCGCTCCGTGTTATTCCGCAGGTTCACGGCACAGTCCGACGGCATATTGATTTTGCACGGACAGTTGTTGAAAACGAGCTTCAGAGTGCAAGCGATAACCCTCTCGTATTCCCTGATGGTGAGACATATTCGTGTGGTGCTTTTAACGGACAAAGTATCGCAAGTGCAGCAGACACACTTAGTAGTGTGCTCACGAAACTGGGTTCGATTAGCGAAAGTCGGACACGCCAACTTCTCGACGGAGAGGAGAGTGATGATGTCGCTTCCTTCCTGACCGTTCGTCCGGGTGCAGAATCCGGACTAATGATTGCACAGTATACCGCTGCTGGGTTACTTGCCGAGTCGATCATCGATGGATCGATAAGCGACCACTCGATTACGGTCTCTTCGGGACAAGAGGACATCCATAGTATGGGTACCATCGCGACACGAACGCTTCATCAGCTACTCACGAAGGTACAGCACATCCTTGCGATCGAATTACTTTGTACAATTCGTCGTGCTCAGTTGACCTCCGACCCACCGCTGAGTGATTCACTACAAACAGTAATTGATTACGTGGAACAGTCGATTGACTTTCCACGAGAAGATACCCAATTGAGTGACGTTATTGACACTACTGCGGATTCAATCATGAATGGAGATATTCAAACGGCGATTGCACAGACGGATGTGCAACTAGAGTAGTAGTTGGTGTTGTCCCTTTCCAGACATATTTCATAGAATAAAGACTGACCCTGCTGCTTTCTTGAGCAGCTCAAGCTTACAGTCTATCCAAACTCTCAGAACTAGTTTTGATAGTTTGTGAAATATCAAATAATCGAATAGTTAACTAGTAATAGAATCATTTAAATCATAGATAACGCAAGAAATTGCGGTAGAGCTAGGGTTGCCACGTCGGTCAACGTATAAGGTTTTGAACAGGCTTGTCAACAAGGAGGAGGTTCGTAATTTCCTATTGTGACCGCTCGGTGAGTAGCGGGTACACATGCAGAACGGGAAACCGTTTTCCGGTCGCCGCGATATCTGCCTGGTATGGGACTTCTCCAGGACGCGCTGTGCATCTCGGGTATCAAACACAACTACGGCGACGTCCACGGCGGGATGAAGCGCTGCCGGAATTGTGGGAACTTTGAAGAGGCCGAGTAACCCCCGGTACGGGCAGTTAGTCAAGTATAGGAAAGAATTCATGGAATATCTCTCACTCTCGTGGCGATCCCAACGACACATCCACTCCTCACCGAAATGATCTTCGACATATGTAATATGGAAATCACCGTTGACATACGATTGCACCTCGATGTATGCTTCGCTAACGTACTCTTCTGGGTAATGTTCGTCAAGAAGCGAGACCACGACCGAATCCGGCCGGTTTGATGGAAAGACAGAAATTGTCTCGATCCACTCTTCAGATCCGAGAATCGATGCGATTTCTCGTAGTAACACACGATTTGGTGTCCGCTTTCTTTTCCCGTCGATCACACTCAGACGACCCCTTCATCCGTCGCATTACCGCGGTTGACACGGCGGAAATCGTGAATTTCCTGTCTAACTGCCTCCCAATTAGTGATGTCTAACCAGACCTGCTCAGGATCTCCATACTCTGCATACTCGAGAGGATCGATGTCGTTGGGACTCTCGACATCGTAAGTCCGCTTGTAGTCCTCGTTCTCAGCAAGCAGATCACCAAGCCGGGATTTGTATTCCTGTTCGCTCAATTCTGCTAATCGATTCAGCCGTCGCCATTCGATCTTGAGAGGGTATGCAGTTCTTTGAAACGCATAGATATTGGATAGTTTCCAAATATCGACTGTACTAATCAAATTTGAGGAAGACATTAATTGGGAATGTCGAACGACAGTCGCGTGAATATGGGACAAGAGATCATGATTTCCTCCGAAACCGAGGGTCTTGAGACCGAGAATCTACGAGCAGCAGTTATCGGTACCGGAGCAATCGCTCAGCGGCTTCACATACCCGCATATCGAACGAGCGATTTAGTCGACCTCGTAGCCGTGTGCGACGTCGAGGAAAAGAAAGCTGCGACGGTCGCGGAGGAATTCGAGATCGATTCATACTACACGGATTATATAGAGATGATCGAATCAGGCAGTGTTGATGCTGTCAGTGTGTGTCTTCCGAATCATCTTCACAAAGAAGTCGTCTGTACCGCTCTCGAACACGATATCCACGTTCTCTGTGAGAAGCCGATCAGCACATCCTTGGCAGAAGCCGATGCGATGATCGACGCGGCGGATGCCAGTGAAGCATTCCTGATGATCGACCAGACCGAACGCTTCAATCCAGTGTATGAGAAGACCAAAGAGGTACTCAAGAAGGGAGTGATCGGTGATGTGCTGTCAGTGCGAAGTCGGTTTAGCCATCCTGGTCCAGAGGGATGGTCACCGCGGTCAACGTGGTTTACGGATGCAGATACGTCCGGTGGTGGCGCGCTCATCGATATTGGCGTCCACAATGCTGACCTCATCAACCATCTATTCGGTTCAGTTTCGTCTCTATCGGGATACAGCGATACCCTATCAATGGATGCGGACGTCGAGGATACGGCCGTCGCGGCTCTTCGGTTCGAAGATGGTACACTGGGAACCTTTGAGACGGCGTGGCGAACGGATCCCGAGTCGATCGAGATGCAGATCGTCGGTGAAGAAGGCGTTCTCTATGTCGACAAAGTCGCACCGTCACTTCGGCTTGAATTGGGTAACGATTGTGGAACTGTCGACGTTCCGATTCCGGAACAATCCAAGTACGGCGGTCCGGTAGAACACTTTATCCGATCGGCCAGAACTAACAGCGAACCGACCGTGACTGGTCGAGATGGAAAACGCGCACTCGAAGTCGTCATGGGCATCTATCAATCATCGGAATCTGGGCAACGCGTTCACTTCCCGCTTGAAACGGAGGCGGACAAATGAAGTTCGCTTGCAGTTCGTATTCTTATCACGACGAATTCGAAGACGAGATGTCTCTCGAGGAGTTTTTCGAAATTTGTAGTTCGGAACTCGAAATTTCAGGAGTCGAACTGCTCGATGGACATCTTCCAGGTGACGATAAAGAGACAATCGCGGAGGTTTCGGATCTCCTTTCAGAGTACGATCTGGAAATCGCATGTTTATCGGTTTTTTACAACGACTTCGCCAAGGGAACGCCCGAAGAGCGACGCGAAGACGTCGAGGTGGTTAAAACGTGGTTGGACCACGGCGATCAGCTTGGCGCGCCAGTGCTGCGAGCGTTCACCGGATTTCCGGGACTCCACGACCGCGAACACGATGATCCACAGGTGTGGACAGATGTCGCGACGTGTCTACAGGAGTGTGTCGACTACGGTGAGACCGTTGAAACGACGCTCGCTGTTGAAAATCATAACCATGATGGCCTCATTCGGACGGCAGACGACATCTTCCACATTCGAAGCCTTGTAAACGGTGACCTTGGTCTCGTTCTAGATCTGGCAAATTACATCGATGGGAAACAATCGATCGATCGAACGTTGCACTTAGCGGATCATGTTCACGCTGCGTATGATGATCTTGACGAGGACGGATCCGAACCGAACTATCCCTACTACGATGAATCACTGACAGCGCTGTCTGAGCGTGGCTATGACGACTTTGTAACCCTCGAATACGAGGGCGAAGACGATGACTTCGAGGCGGTTCCGCAGGCAATAGAGTATCTTCGTGGGTGTCTCTAGCGACAAGCTCCACCCCCCTCAACGTCGAGCAGTATGCGGCCTATTGTTCTCTCAAGGATAAGATATAGTAATTAAGAATTCTTTCCTTTTCACCGTTTGGCTATGCCTCTCTTCCAGTGCGAATACGTCGGCCGCTGGCGTTGAACTATCGATATCTCTCAAACCCGTTTGATGCAAATCAAATTCGAGAGCGAGATTTATACATCACAATTGATTGCACAGTTGTGAAGCAATCACATGACGAGGCACAATATACTTCGGCGTCGACAATTCGTGAAAGCCACAGCCGGTACAAGTACGGCAGCAATGCTTTCCCTCGCTGGTTGCACAGGTGGATTGGGTGGTTCCAGTAGTGGATCGGATGGGGAGAAAAGCAGCCAAACCGAATTTTGGTCGTCGCCAAACAAAGAGGAATTGGAGTTTCACAACAACGCCAAGAAAGCGTTCCTCAAATCACACGATTCGAAACTGAAGGTGCGGCCGGTTCCCGAAGGGGATAGTTCCGAACAGGTGGTACTCTCGGCACTTGCATCAAATACTGAACCCGACGTATTCGCAAACGTGTTCCCTGGGTTCGCCGCACAACTCCAGGAGAACGGCGCCGCAAAGGATCTATACGAAATTGATGGCGTAAAGAGTTTCCTGACCGATCGGTGTGGCAAGACAATTTTGAAACGCTACGAAGCACCGGATGGTGGTCTTTATCAAGCACCGTGGAAGGCAAATCCGGTGTTGTTCCAATATAACGACACTGTTCTCAAGAAGGCTGGTTACAAAAATTCGGACGAGTACCCGACGACGCTATCTGGATTGCTTGAGGCTGGAAAGAAGATCGTTGGTGATGGTAACGCAAAGGTGCTCTGGGACCGGGCACCGAAACCGACGTGGTACGAGCGATGGTTCGATTTTCTCCCATTGTACCTTGCTGCATCAGAGGGAGAGAAATCGATGTTTTCTCAAAAAGGAGACACCGTCAAACCAGCGTTCAATAACAAAACGGCAAAGACGATACTTCAGTTCTTCCAGGACCTCTATAGCGCCGATCTCGCTCCGACACAAGGGAGCGAGAAGCCGAAATTTCCGCACAATGAAGCAGTTATTAACTCTGGCGGGCCATGGGTTATCCCGTACTTCGAAGGTGTCAATAAGGACGTCTCAATGTCCCATATGAACCCCCCGGTTCCGGACGGGACCACACAGAACAGCCACACGTACGCAGATCCGAAGAACACCTCAATCTTTGCGTCGGCCAAACAGCCAAACCAAGCCTGGAAGTTCGTCAGTTTCGAGCAACAATCGAAGTGGGACACTAAATTCCTGAAGAAGACGCTCCAACTGCCGCTTCGAAAAAATCTCGTCAGTTCCGCAAGCAGCTTCTTCGAGAAAAATCCCAATATCAAACCGTACGCACAGGCACTCGAAACGTCGCACCCACCGGCTTACACACCAGATTATACGAAGATCATGAACGTGTTTGGCGAACAGTGTTTCGTGCCCGTTGCGCTGGGGAAGAAACCACCACAGAAAGGGCTTGACGACGCTGAGAACGGTATCAATCAAGCACTCAACGTATAGTAACGAGTTCAACATCTATGCCAGACGCAACAACCGAACCAGGGACAGGGAAACCGGACACAGCGACCACGAAAAGTGAATTTCGCCAGTGGATAGCACATCTGCCCTTCCTCGGAACTGCAACCAAACGTCTCGGAGATTATGACGATAACCTAATGGGATGGGCTCTCATCGTGCCATGGTTCCTCTGGGCGTCGGTGTTTCTAATCTTCCCGTTCCTGTTCGCACTGTATTTGAGCTTTCACGAATGGTCCATCATCAGTCCTGAAACACCGTTTGTTGGTATTGAACACTACGTACAATTACTAACGAGCGACCTCTTTTGGCAGCTTCTCGGAAACACGCTGTTCTTCTTCGTCGTGAACGTGCCGACACAGATAGTGCTAGCTCTCGGCGTAGCTGTGCTGCTGGATCGAATCGTTCGCGGACGGGCACTCTATATGGCAGGGTACTTCGTCCCGTATGTCACGAGCGGTGTCGTCGTTGCAGTCGTCTTCAAATGGATTTATGCCCCCGATGGGTACATCAATCAGATGCTCGCTGTAGCAGGAACAGAAATTAACTTCCTCGGTAGTACTACGTGGGCGATGCCAGCCATTGCGATGATGGTCTCTTGGAAGTTCATCGGCTATTATGCAATCATCTTCCTTGCGAATCTTCAATCACTCCCAGAAACGATCTATGAATCGGCATCACTCGACGGTGCCAGCGAGTGGCAACAGTTCCGCTACATCACCCTCCCGTTGTTGAATCCGAGCATTCTGGTAGTAGTGATCCTTTCGACGATTACTGCGTTCCAAATCTTCACCGAACCGTTCATCATGACGAGTGGGGGGCCAAACGGCGCAACCAAAACGTTCGTTCTCGTCATCTATCAAAATGCGTTCTCGTATCTCGAGATGGGCTATGCGAGTACGATCGGTGTCGTCCTTGCAGCAATGATTTTCGTGATCAGCTACGTTGAACGAAACTACGTCGATCAGGAGGTGTCGGTATAATGAGTATCGAATCCGACAACTCCGGAGTGTTCGCCGACGGTCACGAACGATTGTCTGAGCTTTCGGGGAAGAAAATACTCGTGTATATCGTACTGACACTCGGAGTCATCCTCCCAGTGTTCCCGTTCGCTCTGATGGTCTCGATGTCGTTTAAACCTGCAAGTGACATCTACTCGTTGCAGGTGATCCCATCGACATTCACGTTAGAGAACTATCGATTCCTCCTCGAAAACGTCCCGATCGTTCGCCAGTTCATCAACAGCATCATCGTCACGGGAGCCGTGGTCGTTTCGGTAGTCATCACGTCGTGTATCGTTGCCTACTCCCTCGCGAAGCTGGACTGGTATGGACGTAGTGTTACATACAACTTCATCCTCGCAACAATGATGATTCCCGGGATACTGTTGTTGATTCCGCAGTTCGTCATCATCGTCAAACTCGGGTGGGTCAACACCTACCAAGCGATGATTGCTCCCTTCGCAATTAGTTCGTTTGGGATATTCCTACTAACCCAGTTCTTCAAACAGTTCCCCGACAGCCTCATCGATGCCGCACGAATGGACGGGTGTAACGAACTCGATATCGTCTTTCGTATCGTGTTGCCCAATTCGATGCCCGCTATCGCAACGGTCGCGATTTTCACCTTCATGAACCGCTGGAATCAAATGCTCTGGGACCTCATCGTGATCAAAAACGAAAGCATGTACACCCTGCCGGTGAGCATTACCTTGTTCGCCAAAACAGGTCTCTATGGCAATAGCCTGGGACCATTGATGGCGGGTGCAACACTCCTCGCACTCCCAACGATACTGCTGTTCTTGCTGCTACGGCGGTATTTCATCAAGGGAGTCACCATGTCCGGGCTCAAAGCATAGCTGTACGATTACCCACCATGAATTCCAAACCAATGGTTGTCGATACTCATCGAAATCGGGTCAACTTCATCGGTCTCTCGAAAGAGGCTATCGCTGCAGCGTATCGATCGCTTCCGAGTATCGTCATCGTGAGCGTTTGCTGGTGTCTCTTGGCACCAACCATCATTCTTCTTGGTCCAGCGACCGCTATCACTGTCGCCGCGGCTGGAAACGTACTTCGTGGAGATCGATTCCGACTACGTACTGCGTTATCTGTATTCCGACGGTATTTTTGGCGGAGTCAACTCCCACTCGTCCCGACGTTGATTCTCATCGACATAGCGGGTTTCTCATGGCTACAGTTCCAGCGAACTGATGAACTTGCATACGGTCTACTCGCCTTTTTCTCGGTCGATATACTGATTGTTCTCTCAGTGCTGTTGCTGTATTACTATCCACTCCTGGTTGATGGTGACCGTTCTGTTCGCAAGACGGCTCGACGGTCCGCTGAACTCGTGTTTGGACGGTTGGTGCCAACCATCGGGTTAGCCGCTTTTTGTCTCTCAATCGGTCTCTTATTCGGGTTTACCGTCGCCGGCTTCGTCCTTCTCGGACCTGGCTTGATCGCAACTGTTCTGATGCTTGCAACTCGGTACCTCTCAACAGGAGCGTGGTCAGAATAATGCGGCCTGCAACGAAACTCCTAATTGCGTTCTCATTGCTCTCAATAGGATCGATCACGTGTGGAGTACTTGGAGTAGCTGAGACGATGCCAGGCCTCTGGCGACAGGGATGGCCGATCGCTGGTTTGATCGACGGTGTACTCGCGATGGGATTTATCTATTATATATCCCAAACAGGTGGCTTTGGTACGTGAGAAAAGCGTAGCCTTAGATATCGCTTAGATCGACCGTGATTTCGTCGACCGCGAGTGAGATTTCTTTTTCGACGCCACCATTGTCACTCACGTTGAACCGTGAGGCTGCGAGTCCGGCTTCCTCAAGTTGTTTTACGTGAACCGACACCGTCCCCTTCGAAAGATCGACCAGTTCGGTGAGTTCGTGGATCGTTCGTGTTTCAGTTGATAATGCCTTGATGATATTCCACCGTGTCTCGGACCCCATCGCTGTCGCAACCGAAAGGATTTCAGACCCGTTGAGTTCGAGGGTTCGTCGGGGCCGAGGGCGAGATCGTGCATTAGGGACTTGCCGAGTAAAGCGTGAATTATTCATGGTCAGTTATGGATGTTTTGCGCCTCGTGAGTGAAACTCTCATTCGGGGTTTATTGAAATTAGGGGCTATATTCGATAATATCCAAAGATATTCGTTTAAGACCGAGGATGGAAGATTTCGGTCGATACGAGCCATAGAGTTAAACTTCCGCATGTATTTTATTGGAATATTGCGATGTCTGAAGGGAACACAGTCGATCCATGGTGGAACACTCAGTTATTACGAGCTGTAACTCTCTATCCATGGTCGACGATGCAACCCGACGCGGAATTGAAACGCCTCGCCAATAACGGTGTGAACACAATTTTCGTTATTACGAAGGAAAGTGATGGTCGGGTGTTTTACGATTCCGACGTCGCACCGAACCAGGCCCACGGCCGCGATTTACTTGGCGAACTCGCCGATGCTGCAGCGGTTCACGACATCAATATCGTTCCGACGATCTTCGTCCTGTGTGATAAATACCTCCTGGAACAGTATCCCGAAACCGTCCAAGTAGCAAGGGAAGGAACGGAGATCAGATATCCGAACGTCTCAGCCGAACACATGCACTGGGCGTGCCCAAGTCACGATATCGTCTCGGAGCACCTACAAGCAGTTACCAAGGAGATAGCGGACTACGATGTCGATGGAATCCAATTCACCCACTTCGAATTTCAGCCGATCGGCAACGATGAGTCCAACTATCTCTCCTGTTATTGTGAGAAATGTCGGGAACAATACGAACTCCAAAGCGTTTCGGAACGGTCGTCAGCATGGATCGACCGAAGGTGTATGCAGATTGATTCGCTTCTCAGGAAACTGAGCGAACCGTTCCGCGATCGTTCGGACTTTCTCGTCAATATCGAGTTAGAAGCGTTTTCAAATCTCGAAACAGCCATCGACGACAGCCGGAAAATGCTCGGCGTCGACCAGTGTGACGTCGCGGAGTACGCCGATATACTCACCCCCCGGACGGCACACATCGACCTCGACATGCATCCGGTGTGGATCCGTGAAGTTGTCCGCTCACTTCGCCAACAGACAAATACGCCGATTACACCATCGATTCGTACTGGACGGGGCGAGCGGCCTTTCAATCGGTTGGAGGATGACGAACTGGTTAGTGCGATTCAACTCGCGCTGCACGGCGGTGCACACGGAGTTTCACTCTTTTCCGATGGTGCGAACATCGGTCGGTTGACCCCCGAACAGTGGAACACTGCAACCAAGATGTTCGATGAACTCGATTACTTTGATCGAGAATATGGACCAGCGGGGACACGGTAGGCCGAATTGGTTACCTCCTACTGTTGTTTGGATATTTCCAAAAATGTTAGCCACCACTCCATCTCGAGGCCAATCGTTTTGGTACCTGTTCACAGACTACAGAATTAGCCATGGGTACGCTTCGGATCGATCAGTTGGTCAAATCATTCACAGCACCGAACAGTGTCAACGAAGTCGTCGCGGTCGATAACCTGGACATCACCGTCGAAGAAGGAGAGTTTCTAGTCTTACTCGGACCGAGTGGCTGTGGAAAATCAACGACGCTTCGCTGTATCGCGGGGCTCGAAACACTGACGTCTGGCTCAATCCGCCTCGATGAGACAGACATTACGGGAAATTCGCCACAGCAACGGGATATGGCGATGGTGTTCCAAGATTTCGCACTCTATCCGCATATGACCGCTGCGGAAAACATGAGCTTCGGATTGAAGATGACGACCGACCTGTCCGAGAAAGATCGAATGGACCGTGTCAACGAAGCAACATCCATTATGGACATTGAAGGGATTCTCGATAAAAAGCCAGCCCAGGTATCCGGTGGGCAGAAACAGCGAATTGCGCTTGGCCGTGCGATCGTTCGTGATCCGGAAGTGTTCTTAATGGATGAACCGTTGTCAAATCTCGACGCGAAGCTTCGTGCACAGATGCGAACCGAGATACAGCGGCTCCATCGGCAACTCGGTGTGACGACGATTTACGTTACGCACGATCAGACTGAGGCGATGACGATGTCCGATCGTATTGCGGTCTTGAATAATGGGGAACTTCAGCAGATCGGCACGCCGGATTATGTCTACCATCATCCCACCAATCAGTTCGTCGCCGGATTCCTCGGTGAACCATCGATGAACTTCCTCGAGGTCCAACTCAGCGAGACGGACGATCAGTATGTCTTGACAGCCGACGATGCTACTACCACGTTTGCGTACCCAATCGACGAAACGATCGTCCAGGAATGTGATTTGGCTATAGGCCAGCGGCTGACTGTGGGTGTGCGACCGGAAGACATCTCAGTAACGGACGATGAAGGGACGAACAATCATAGTCAGACCGCGATGCTTGACGTCGTCGAGCCGATGGGGAGTGACAATTTCCTCTATCTTCTCGTTGGTCAGGAATCGTGGACTGCCCGCGTGGATGAAGATGTGGAGCTTACAGAAGGAGAGCAAGTAACGTACTTGTTCGAAGAATCGGACCTCCATCTCTTTGCGGACGATGGCACTACACTCAAATCTGCAGGACTCGATGAGGATGCCTTCCACACTGGTTCTGATCACGAAATAACCGTAGAAGCGACACAGTCAGCAGATTCGCAGGCATAAGATAGTCGTCTTCTACGAGGCTGTTGATGAGAGATCGGTTCCGAATCGTATCCTCTATGAGATCGGGCAAGTCAGTCCTGACTGGGTCGCAGTGGATAGTGAATCGGTAGGAGGCTCACAGCCAAGTAATGAACAGAAACCCCCTCAGACAGCGGATTCGAAAGCCGATCGTTGGTACCAGTGGGTCGGTGGGACGATCATCGCAGACATACAGGAAGATGTGAGTCCGGATCCGATTCCCCTCTTCGCTGAGGATGAGTTGGCGGTACAGCTAACAGAGGACGGCACTCTGAAGCGCTCTGCAGCGATTGATGAGCAAATTCGTCGAGCAGGATTGCACTGCGTCGATTCGGCTGGTGTCCGTGAGGACGGCTGTGAGGGCCTGCTGTACATGATGTACCAACTCGATGCGCCAGTCGAAGATGTTAACCCGGCCGATGTGATTCCACTGTATATCGGCAAAGCGGAAGCATACGGAAAACAGCGCGAGTTGAGTTCGAACTTCGTCGAGATCGCGAAGAATCGAAACGCGACGCAAACTTTTGGACGATGGGGTGACGGGAATTACTGGCATATTGGTGGACTCTCGATGGCATACCGTGGTGAGGACGGGCGAAGTGAGTTAGAACGTAGAAAATTGAGTCCGCGGGTTGTAATCTGGTGGGTTCTAATGGAAGACTAAGCCTTCGAACAACACTGGAACGTAATCCGTTTTGAATAGCCTGAGAAGCGTTTCGTCACCGCTACTGTCCGCTCCCAATAGTCGAAATTCGTTGTCCCTAACGTTTTTTGAGCAGTTCTTGATTGAGCAAGCACTAGATCAATAGACTGTTTATTTTTAATTTGGTCTAAGTAGGTAGTACCCATCACGATAGTTTATAATATAAAGCAGGGTATAAATGAACTAATTATATTTTCGAATAATATAGAATATTACAAAATAGCCATAAGATTCATCATAGGGATTTATATTCCCCTAGTGCATTGCCGTTCACAGACAATGCTAGATGATAGCAGACAGCAGGATAGTAGGTTGACACGGCGGCGGATGCTTGTAACGACAGGTGCACTCGGTATCACCAGTCTTGCTGGCTGTGGCGGAATTGGTGACAGCGGCGACGGTAACGGCAGTGGCGATGGTCGAAGCGTCAAAACGATGTTTCGAAGCGACTGGCCGGTCGAAACAAAGAACAACGACAACATTCCCTTCGAGTACACCGTAACCGAGGGATCAGAGGTTCCCGAAATCACGGTGAATTTTGCGAGCGACGAAGAGCCATGGATGCGGGAGCACGCGATAATGATCCAACGTGCCTTCGAAGACATCGGGGTTCCCGTGCAACTCGATGACGTTCCAACAAACGTCATGTACGACGAGGTTTGGGCGGCCGACACCGGCCAGACCGTTTCGGTGTCAATGAACACCCACGGACCGGATCCACAACGTGGCCTTGACCCCAATCCGTTCCTGATGCGAATGCATCCAGAGAATGCAGGAAACTATTACAACTATTCCAACGAAGAGATAACCAAACTTCTCGACGACCAAGCGACAGAGATTCAAGATAAACAACGCCGGGCGAAGCTGTGCCACGAGATTCAGCGAAAGGCAAGCGACGACGCCTACATTCTGTCCATTGCGTTTACGGACGTTATCATGGCGGGCAACACCAACAATTGGAATGGATATGTTCCGACCGCCGGCAACGGAACCAATCGTGACTCGTTTATCTGGACGCAAGTCAATCTTCAACCACAAGGAAACTCCAGTACATGGGTCAAAGGCGTCATGGCGGCCATGGGTGGCCTCAACATCGCGTGGGCAGGCGGTGGCCCGGAAGCTAAGCGACTCACTAATCTCTACGACGGACTCTTCGACGCCTCCCCCCAACTAGAGGTCGTTCCCGGACTGGCGACCAACGCCGAAGTCGTGGATGACACGACCGTCGAGATGGATCTTCGTAAGGGCGTCAAATGGCACGACGGTGAGTCGTTCGGCCCGGACGACGTGAAATTCAGCGTCGAACTGTTCAAAGAGTACAGCGCACCCGAGATGGGGCCGTTCTACGAGCCCATCGACAGTGTTGAGGTTCTCTCCCAGAACGGAGGCGGCCGAGTGCGGTTTAACCTCACGCAACCGGACGCCGCGTTCCTGACGCAACGGGTGGTTCGGAGCGTCATCTTGCCGAAACACCGATGGAAGGATGTCAACAATCCAGCGAAGCACAACCCCGATCAGCCAGTCGGAACCGGACCGTTCAAGTTCAAGAACTGGGAGCAGGGCACTCGTTTCGAAGTGGAGAAACACGGCAGTCACTGGCTGTGGAACGAAAACGTCCGGAAAAAGATTCTTGGTGAGCACTTTGTCCCCGGTGACGGCATTGACGGCATCGTATGGTCGAACGTCGGCAACGTAGACGCGCTAATCGGAGCCATGCAGAGTGGCGATATCGACGCGATTGGCACAACGTTATCAAACTCCCAAGCCGATCGTGCAGCTGAATCCAAGGGCGTCGAGAAACAGGTTTCGAAGAACTACGCGCCACTCGACGTTCACATCAATCACATTAACCCGCTCGTTCGGGATAAGGTGTTTCGGAAGGCACTCAGCCATGCAGTCGACAAGAAAGGGTTTGTCGAGGGCGTCTTGGGTGGACGGGGAACAGTCATCAAGGGACAGAACCTCATCTCGCCGATGATGAGTCCGTTTTACACCGAGGATATCCCGGCATACGAGTACAATCCCGAAAAGGGCAAGCAAATGCTCGAGAAGGCCGGATATTCCTACAACGGAGACACGCTTCAAGCACCATCAGGAAAGGCGTGGGGCGCGTTCGAAAAGCGCGTCAAAGACGGCCACGCCGACCGATCCGACCTTGAACAGGCGGATTTCTCCTAACTCTCCTACCCATACAAACATATGAGCTTCAGACGATTTCTCGTCAAACGAGTCGCGATTTCGATCGCCCTGACCATCGTGGCCGTCTCCATCATCTTCCTCACACTCCGGTTGCTCCCCGGCGACCCGTTCAGTTCGCTGATTGCATCTGGGGGACTGTCACAAGAACAGGTGGACGCGCTCCGCGCGCAGTACGGCCTCGATGAACCGATCTACGTCCAGTATATCAAATATGTCCAAAGTTTGCTCACGCTGAACTTCGGCTTCTCAATCGCTCAAAGCCGACCGGTCAGTGATATCGTTTTCCCACGACTGCTCAACACGATGGTGTTGTTGGTTCCGGCGCTGGTGGTGACGGCGATTGTCAGTTCAATACTCGGCTCCTATGCGGGTTGGAACCGCGGGTCGTCGTTCGAACAGCTGAGTATCGTTGTGACGACGTTCTTTCGCTCGACGCCAGTATTCGTCACGGGCATCTTCTTCCTCATCATCTTCTCCTATCAACTCGATCTACTGCCAGCGTTCGGGATGCGGAGCGCAACCGCCAATCCAGAGGGGTTACGAGAGACGTATCTCTCGACGGACTTCGCCTACCACTACTTCCTGCCGTTCTTCGCGACCGTCCTCTACTACAGTGGTGACTTCCTGCTATTAGCACGCAACTCGGTCGTCGAGCGCAAGGGGTCTGCGTTTCTCACGCTTCACCGTGCTAAGGGACTTTCGGAGATGGAACAGCTCGCACGCGCCGGTCGGAACTCAATGCTTCCGTTGATGACCTACTTCGCGCTCCGACTAGGCATGATGTTCCAAGGCGTCATCACCTTGGAGGTGGTGTTCAGTTGGCCAGGTATCGGGCGCGCACTCGTTTTGGCAATCAACCAGAAGGACTACCCAACTGTCCAAGCGGCCGTATTCATCATGGCGTTCGCAGTAATTATAATGAACCTCCTGGCCGACGTAATGTATGCGAAACTTGACCCAACCATCGAAGGAGGTGACGTCTGATGGGCGAAAATCTATTGAACACGAGCGTCGCGAAAGAGCGCCTCACAGAGAATCTCGCACGAGCCAAACGTATCGCTCACATCGTATTGCAAGACGATGCTGCGAAGATTGGAACTGTCATCCTCGGCGTGTTTTTCTTCCTGGGACTGTTCGGGCCGTATCTGGCACCGCACCACCCCATTGAGGACACGCTTCGTGCGAACGATTTCGGCATTTTGCGACTGTCCGAACCGACCGCCAAAGCACCACTCGGGACAACGACGTATGGCAAGGACGTGTTGAGTCAGTTCCTAGCCGGCGCACGACCGACCTTCATCGTCGGGTTCTTCGGCGGTCTTGGAACGGGCGTCGTCGGCTTCCTCGTCGGACTCACGAGCGGCTACTTCGGCGGTCGCGTTGACGAGGTACTGATGCGCATGACCGACCTGACGTTCGCGCTGCCGTTCCTGCCGATGGCGCTGCTCATCCTCACGTTCGTCCAACCGAACATCGTCTTGATCACCGCGGTCATCGTGGCGTTCTTCTGGAAGATGCCTGCCAGAGTCATCAGGTCGGAGGTATTGACGGTAAAAGAACGCACCTTCGTCAAATCTGCTCGTGCCGCTGGCGCGGGTCACGTCCGAACCATGTTCCTTCACGTCGCGCCAAACGTGCTCGGAGTCGGGTTTCTCTACACCGCTTACGCTGTCTCCTGGGCCATTGCAGGGCAAGCGTCACTCGCGTTCCTCGGCTTCGGTGACCCGACGGCCACCTCGTGGGGGCGAATGCTCCAACAGGTGTTCGAGTCGGGTAGCATGCGAGAGGCGTGGTGGTGGGTGCTCCCGCCAGCCATCGGTATCGCACTAGTAACCACCTCGGTGTTCCTCGTGGGACGGGCATTCGAAGAGATCGTTAACCCAGAACTACGGAGCGACGAATGACAGTATTAGAAGTCGAAGACCTACAAATCACGTACAGCACGTCAGACGCTGACGTTCACGCCGTCAACGGAGTCTCATTCGAGATCGAGCCGGGGAGTAACTACGGACTCGTCGGCGAATCGGGCTGTGGCAAGTCCACGATTGCCCACTCGATTCTTGGGTTACTTGACGACAACGCCCGAATTGAGTCTGGAACAGTCATGTTCGACGGGGAGAATCTCCTCGAACTCTCCGAGAAGGAGTGGCGAGACGTCCGCTGGGAGAAGATATCCTATATCCCACAGAGTGCGATGGACTCATTGGATCCCGTCATGACTGTCGGGAATCAAATCGTCCAAGCAATCCGGAAACACCGCAACACCTCGAAAGCCGATGCGCGCGAGCGCGTCGCGGAAGTGTTCGACATCGTGGGGCTGGACACTGATCGTATCGATGACTATCCCCACCAGTTCTCCGGCGGGATGCGCCAGCGCGTCACCATCGCGATGGCACTGGTGCTCGATCCAGATCTCATCATCGCCGACGAGCCCACGACCGGGCTCGACGTCATCGTTCAAGATAAAATCGTCCACAAACTCATGGAGATACAGGACGAAATCGACAGCTCACTGCTGCTTATCACCCACGATATTGGCGTCGTCGCCGAGACTTGTGATGATATCTCCGTCCTCTACGGCGGGAAAGTGATGGAACAAGGACGGACACGAGACGTATTAAAAAACCCAACTAATCCGTACACAATGGGGTTAAAAAACTCTTTTCCGGACATCGAAGATTTCGACCGGCACGCCGTCTCAATTCCCGGATCACTTCCGGATCTCACACAAGAACCAACCGGCTGTGTCTTCCGGAACCGTTGTCCGTTCGCCACCGAAGAGTGTAACGACGGTCATCCTCCGCTCCGAGACGTCGAGAAGCAGCAATCAGCCTGCTACCACATCAACCGGGTAGAGGAGCTCCGCAAGAACGCTGTTGATCCCGAAACATGGGGACTCGACGTCACCGACGACGCGGGCAGTCGTGAACCTGGCGAGATAGTCCTCGAAACAGACGACCTCTCGAAGTGGTTCCAGCAGACGCAGAAGATGCTTGACCAGTTGCTCGGGAAAGAGCCAAACTACGTAAAGGCAGTCAACGAGGTAGACATCGACGTCCGGGAAAGCGAGATCGTCGGAGTCGCTGGCGAATCTGGCTGTGGGAAGTCAACACTCGGGGAGGTAATCTCCGTGCTCCAACCACGAACCAGTGGGGACATCAGCTTCCGTGGGAGATCCGTTGACGAGTATCTCGACGAGGGAACTACGGAGTTCCGCTCGAAGGTGCAGTTCATCTTCCAGGATCCATTCGACTCTCTGAATCCACGCCAAACGGTTCGCGACGCAGTGGCCGAACCACTCAAAATCCAAGGGCGGAATCGCGAAACGATCACCAGTGAGGTTCTGGAAACCCTCTCTGATGTCGGTCTTAACCCCCCCGAGAAGTTCCTTGACAGCTATCCCCACCAGCTGTCAGGCGGGGAACGCCAACGCGTCGCAATCGCACGGGCGCTCGTGTTAAACCCCGAGTTGCTCATCTGTGACGAGCCAGCGTCGATGCTGGACGTTTCACTGAAAGCAAGCATTCTCAACATCCTCCGTCAGATGGCCGACGAGCGTGACATCGGTATCATCTACATCTCCCATGACTTGGCGAGTCTCTCACAGATTACCGACCGTCTCGCTGTGATGTATCTCGGCCGTGTCGTCGAACTCGGAGACACCCCCGAGATTGTTCAGAACCCGAAACACCCTTACGCCGCTTCGTTGCTGTCAGCGTCACCGAACGCCGACCCCACCGAGGAACGTAAACGGGTGTTGCTCCCCGGAGAGCCGCCGAATCCAGTGAACCTGCCAAGTGGATGTAACTTCGCGCCTCGATGCCCAAAAGCGACCGAGGAATGCCGTGGCGAAGAACCCAAACGCTCGACGTTCCGCGACGGTGACCACGAGGCCGCCTGCTATCACCCCGTCGAGAGCACTGAGGCCGAACTGCTCACGAGGTACGAATGACTGTCCGTCCGCGCAGGTCGGCACTATTCACGCCCGCCGACGACGCCGAGATGCTCCGCAAGGCCGCCGAAACCGACGCCGATGCGCTCATCTTCGACTTGGAAGATGCCGTTCCACCGGACGAAAAGTCCGCGGCCCGTGAGAATCTCCGGACGGTCGTCCCCACGCTCGACGGGAACCGCGAAATTGCGGTTCGGGTCAATGCTCGCAACACGGAGTTCTTCACCGATGACATCGTCGCAGCCATCGACGCCGGTGCCGACGCAGTGGTGCTCCCAATGGTAGAGTCGGGCAGAAACATCCGGGAGTCGTGGTCTGCACTCACGGTGCTTGCCGACGACCCACCCGCGCTTCGGGCAACCATCGAGACACCAACTGGAATGGACGCAGGACGGGAGATCGCAGCGGCCTGCCGTGCGACAGGAACCGTGAGCCTTGCTTTTGGCTTCGCGGACTACTGCAAAGCTATTGGTGCACCGGGCACCCCCGATCGGGTACGTAAGCGCCTCGAACTGCGAACTGTGGAGTACGCATCGATGGCTGGTGTCGACCCCGTCGCGTCGGTTCATCTCGATGTTGACGATGAAGCAGGCGTTCGACAAGTCGCCGAGCGCGCTCGTGCACTGGGATTTCTCGGTATGACAGCTATCCATCCCGCGCAGTTGGCACCCATTAACGAAGCGTTCACTCCTGAAGCGGAAGAACTTGCACAGGCAAAGCGACTGGTGAAAGCGTTCGACGAATCGGAGAAAGATTCGCTCTTGGTGGAAGATGTGTTCCTCGACACAGCCACGGTGGATCGGTACCGTCGACTCCTTGAGAGAGCGCCCGACTAGAAGAGGTCTCTATTTTTCACTGACGGGAAAGGAGCAGCTTCGATAGCGTTGTATGAATTGAATCGGAGACAGAGTCGCTCGAACTACTGTCCCGTTCGAACCAGCGCGTCAACAACGACGGGACCGTCCTCGGTGACGAACACCGGATTGAGGTCAAGTTCGGAGACAGATTCGGCTGACGCCGCCAAGTCGCCCACACTTACAAGCAGGTTCGCGAGGGCATCGATCGATAACGCAGGACCGTCACGACGGTGTTCTAGAAGCTCTCCGAGGGCCGTTGCTGCGATGGCCTCCTTTGCGTCGGCTGTGGAGAACGGTGGAACGAGTACCTCGCTGTCATCTAGTGCCTCGACGAGGACACCTCCGGGACCGACCGTCACGAGCGACCCGAACAATTCGTCCGGAGCCACCCCGAGAATCGCCTCAACGCCGCCGTCGATCATCGGTTGAACCAGCACGCCTTCGATTGCCGCTCGATCGGTGTTTGAGAGAGCAGTATCCATGATGTCGTCGAACGCCGTTCGTGCTGCGTCTGCGGAGTCGATACCAACTTTCACGGCACCGATGTCGGTGCGGTGGGGGAGGGCAGGCGAGTCGAGTTTGAGTACGACCGGAAAGCCGAGGGCCTCGGCGGCAGCAGCGGCCTCGTCTGCGTTAGACGTGCGATGGGTTTCCACGACTGGAACGTCAAACATCGAGAGGAGGTTTTCGGACTCTGCCCACGTGAGGACGCGACCTTGTGGAAGGTTTTTGTCGAAATCGTTGCAGAATTTGACAAGTTCGGCACGAGTGGGGCGATCCGCGCGTCGTTCGCGGCTAGCGACTAACTCCGTCATCGAGGCAACCGCGTCCATGCATCGGCTGGGATCCTCGTATAACGGGATGGTTTGTCGAAGCTCGGCGTACGGCGGTATCTTCGTTTGGTCAAGGGGGTCTTTCCGACCAGTCCAGAGGACGAACACCGGATCGTCGGCGCGTTCGACGATACCTTCCAAGTCGGCGGCTACATTAGCGGCACGTTCGTCCACCCCTGAGAGGCCAATCGCGAAGACGTAGGCGTCATAGGCGTCGTCAGCGAGAAGGGCGTCCGCGATCTCGGGCAAAACCTCGGCACCGTATCCGCGAATATCGGCCGGGTTGTGAAATTCCCCAAACGTGAGTAGTTCCTCCATGTCCAACAGGGTTCGTTCGGTTTCGCCGTCGATATCGGGGAGGTTGAGGCCGCGTTCGTCTGCTAAATCTGCCAGCAAGCTCGCAAGGCCACCGCTCGTGGATGCGATAGCGATGTTGTTTCCTTTGGGGGGATCGTAGTTCGCGTGGGCGCTCGCACGCGAGAGCAAGTCCGGGATGTCCGGCACGCGCTGGACGCCAGTTTGACGGAACGCCGCTTGCCAGCCGTCGTCGTCGCCGGTCAACGACCCTGTGTGCGAGAGTGTTGCCTCTTCGGCGATGTCGGATTGTCCGATTTTCACCGCCAAGACGGGAGTCCCGTTGCGCGTCGCCTCGTCAGCAACGCGCATGAACCGCTCGGGATCGTTTAATCCTTCGACGTAGACACAGATTACGTCAACCGTCTCTTGTGCAGCGAGGTAGGTAATATAATCACTCGTGGTGAGGTCTGCTTCATTGCCGGTCGAAACGATATGACTGAAGTCGATATCGATATCCGCTGCGCGTTCGAAGAACGTCGTGAAAGCGAGTGCGCCGGACTGGCTAACAAGAGCGATTTTTCCTGGATTCGGCTTCCGGGAGCATGTGGCGGTCAGCGTCGCGCCGCGTGCGGCCATCAGTCCGATACAGTTCGGACCGACAACGTGGATACCGACTTCCTCGGCTGTTCGTGCAAGAGTAGTCTCCAGTTCGGCACCGTGTTCGTCTGCCTCCGAGAACCCGGCAGTGACAACAAGTGCGGCGGGAACGCCGCGCTGGCCCGCCGACCGAACGACATCGACGACATAGTCACGGGGGACGCTGACGACGACGAGGTCGACCGTCTCTGGTACGTCTTCAATGCTATCGTAACATGTGCGATCCCATACTTCATCGCGGTTCGGATTGACTGGGTACAGTGCCCCGTCGAAACCGTAGTTGAGTAAATTATCGATGAGGTTGCCTGCGTAGAACGAATCCGGGCTCGCGCCGACGACAGCGACGGAGCCAGGATCGAACAGTGGGTCTAACGCCGGGACCTTGTGTGACATTATTTCGAATGGGAATGCAACCCGCAAAAGCCTTTGTTAACTTATCATTATGGTTATATTATGATATAAGAAGAATTTTTTGTTTTCCGCTTTCAACCAATTCCCCTACGGTGATCTCGGCATCGTCTTTGGCGTTCTTTACTATATTGAGTGTCCTGTTGGCAGTTGCAGTTTCGACAGCAGCCATATGCTTACAGCGTCTATCACGTAAACATGATGTGGACACGTGCAAGCCGTTGATTCTTTACTCACGGCGTTTAGCGTGATGATGGATAATGAACTGATGGTTACGATGATAGAAGAGAGAGAATCAACCATCTATTTTAATATATATGATGTCTAACTAGTATTCCTATCGTTATGAGTGACAATCAAGGAAGACGTTGGAAACGCTATCTCGCAATCATCCCATGGACGTTTGGAATCTTGTTCATTTTCACTGGATTAGTTTCTATCCTCGTTCCAGAATCAGACGTTCTCCGATCCGTTGGTGGGGGACTGGCTATGCTTGCTGTTGGAATGTTTGCAATCCCACCTGTGCGTCGGCGAATCAGTACGAGGACAGGACGAGAATTCTCAACTATCGCTGTAATAGCCATTCTGTTCGTTGGAACCATCGTATCGGGGGCTATGCTTCCAGAACTCGAACAAACTTCACCACAACAGGGGGAAGTAAGTGATTATTCAGAGAAACTTCCGTACTCATCAAGCTGGCTCTGCTTGCCAATCTCAGCGACTGTCTGATTCTCACATTCGTCTCGCAATCTGTCTTTCATGCCCTCAATCCGCCATTCAACCCACTTGTTCTCTAAAACTCGCTCAAGATCATCTTTGGCCGTGTAGTTCGAAACCACTTTGAATTCAGCTCGGTCGTCATCCCAATCGGAAAGGAAATTGATTCGCTTTCCGGACTCAATTAGGTCGTCAACAATCTCAGAGATTCGTTCCGCAGTATAGTTCAGTGCACTATTTGATACGTATTCCTCGATATCGCCACGATCCACACATGGATATCGATCTTCGACTCGTCGTGCTTGGACCACGACGCGGAGCTGATCGACAATAATCGATGTTGGTAGGATATCTGCTTGGCCGAAACTGGTCGTCACCCGATCCAACTCTCCGTTCAACGACGATACATCATGCGTATGCCGTCTCTCAAGCTCCTTGAGCATCTCATCCGGGTCTTCAGCTTCCAGGTTATCTGGGAAAGACGTGGGTCTTGCGTGCCGAATCCACAGCGTGTCGTGGTGAGCATCCACTACCCACGTGATGAACTCTGCACCCTCTTCGATAATTTCCTTCGCGATTTTGTCGCCGTGATTAACGTACGTTGCCACCACGAACTCCATGTGGTTGATTTCGCTCCCAAGATACTTTTCTTCGATGTATTCTTTGTGTTCTTCGGCCACTTCTTTTCGCTTTTGGAGTTGATTCACCACTTTTGTCGCATTATTTGGGATTGACGATTTTGCCTCACCGAAAATCACGCTGCCGTTGAGGTTCCACAATAGAAAATCGAAGTTGGGAATCTCAAGTTCCTCAAGTGGTTCAGCGGTGATGAATTTGTACCCGGCAGGGTTGCCCTGTGCAAACGGGAAAGTCGAGTAGCTGATTAGTTTACGGTGGTGACGCTGAACGTCGATTTCCTCGCGCAGGTTGGTTCGTTTGGATTGCTCCGGGAATTCATAGAGCTTATGCTGGATACATTTTCCGTAGAGTCCACGAAACTTTGTTTCTTGACCCTCCGGCACCGACGCAGGAGGATCAACATTTGTCATGTTATACCGCGGTTTGAGCTTCGTAAAGCTTCATTTTCGCGCCACCATCCAACATCTGAATCACGGCCAGATAGAATTCAACGAGAGATGGGAACGAACAATTTTGTTTCGGAACAATCCGCATCGACTCTTCAGTGGCGCTGACGTTGAACAGTGACCCTCGGTTCTCGTCGGTTACCTGTGCCGAGAAGTCAAGTGACCCAGCCTGTTTTGTGACGTCGGTGAAGCTGAAGTTCAGTTCATCGCTGCTTTTGGTACCCTTGATGAAACTCTCGGCCTGCATCAACGTCACTTGCTGATCAAAATCTATTTCACCAGAACTCACCTCCGGTACTTGGATTTTCAAGTTTCCCGGCTCCACCTCCCTCTTCTCGAATTTGATTTTGTTCGCCACATCGAGCAGTTCGAGAACGTTTACTACAACTTCACTCAGAAGCTCGAATAGGATGTTAAAGCTCTCCTGATTGACTGTCTCCAATGTGAACTTGCCAGAAGTATCGATTCTGAGGGAAACATTCTCGTGTTCGTATTGAATCCGAGTTGGTACAACTCCATATTCGGCTCTGAATTCGTCAAGCCGATCGCGTCCGTCGATACCTTTGTATTCGATCTCACGATCGACGTCCGGGCGAGTTCGAGCCTCTGCCAGACTAGGAACTCGCTTTGATTTAAATTCGGAAATTCGCATATCTTCGTAGCTACTGAGGACGATTTCGTTCATCGTCTGAAAGTCCTCAGTCATAATCGGCATTGGTGAGAGGCAGTCACTGTGTTCCGAAACTGGTCGCAGCGCTTGTCGGATGGCCTCTTCAGTTTCAGCAGTGACGACCATTTGGAGATCGTCTTTGTATTCTCCGAGGTAGAACTTTGCGGGTTGCTCAGCACCCTTTCGGTTCCGATACTTACCGACGAACTTCGTAACATCTCCGAGTTGCTCGGTTTCGTAGTGTTCGTCAAGATAGGCTCTCCAACCGTTATCAGAGAGATAGAGGAATGATTTGATTCGTTGTCCGTGGTACCCCTCAAGGACGCTTTCAGGCGAGTCTATAATGACTCGGCAGAATTCTTTGAGGTTGTATTCTCCTTCAGGGATGTGCATTGGGATACCTCCGGCGCCGTTGTTTGATGTCCTATACCAAACTACATATTAGTTCCCCATTCGGGGCGAAAGTGGAAACCGGCATAGGGTTCAAGAAGCGTGTTGATGAGAGAAGCTTCACACGATTAGTTCTCGTATGGGATGTACTCAAAAAGTACAGTAATCCAATAAGTGGGAAAATCTACGTATCTAGTCTTCATTCTCTTTCGCTTGTTTAAGGAGTCGCCAAATAACGTCTTCATATGAGTCTCCTCGGCTCTTGAGTGCGTGCAGTTCATCAGCGAGCTCTGAGGTAACCCGGATACTGGTGTAGTCTGGCATTGGTCTCGTTTCGATCTCCATCTTCATACATCTATGTACTATGGCATAGTGCATATGTGTATACATTAATGCAGATGCATAACGTTATATGGAGAGAGGTTGATTTCTCTAATAGGAGCGCGGATCGCCTTCGCAGAAAGGCCGGTGCTGGAACACCGACCGCGCTTCAGGTCCAACTGAAGCATGACTAGCAATACCCTTTCCGTAGAAAAACGCATCGACTACCAACTACCCTGTACCGGAGGACAGGACTAATGGCGTCCTTCGACGAGAAACCCAACGGCGGGCTGCTCTCCCTCGAGGCCCAATTCGGCACAAAAGTCTTCCACCCAGTCAAACGCCTCGAACCCACCCCCGAAACCGCTGCCCAGGACCCAGACCAACCCACGCCCGACACCGACGAGCCAATCACCCGCGCGTACCTCGTCGAACTCCGCGTGGGCTTTGAAACCCGCACCAAGACCACCAGCCAAGCGCCCTACCTGTACTGCATCTACGCCACGCCGGACTGCCAACGCTTCTTCGAACGACGCCTCCCGATCGACTACGACGAGGAGGGCTTCCAGATCCCCGAGGACACCAACACCTACCGCTCGGTCGTCACCACCAAAACGGGCAATCCCAACCTTCCCTCAACACCACCGGGCGAAACCCACGCAGAAACCCGCAGGCACTACCAGCGCATCCTCGAACAGTGCTACGGCATCGACGCCACCACTACTGAGGTGCGCGTGTAAATGCCCCTCACAGAACGCCCTCGGTCGAGAGCGCTAGCTGTCGGCACACGACCGACCCAGGACAACTACCCATCCGAACACCGGCACATATCAATCAATAGTAACGAATTAGTGTGCGTAAACTATTTCTCCCCCTTCGGGGATGTACAACCAAGGCATCCCAGCCTAAATCGCCAGCGGGCGTATCCTTATCGACGCAGACACGGCCACGACGTACCGTACACCACGAGCACCAGCCAACCCCAAACCCACCACACCTGGTTCCACCCCATGACACTCACACCACGGAACCCCAACAAACCACGACTCCAGCCCGACCGATACAACTGCATCCCTGAATCCACGGCCCTCCCGACCACACCCGACGAACGTCCATACCAGTGGAGGCGAGCGTAATGGCCCACTACGATCGTGAGCCACCGCGTACGACAGCACAGGACACCGACCACTCGTGGTCACCAAACGACGAGATTACGGAAGACGATATTGAAGAGACGTTCCAACAGTGCCCCCATTGCGGCACATACATCGTTCGGTGTAACGGCGCACACTCCTGCATCCCAGCCGAATACCAACCTCATTCGGACGAGTCGGAACGTCGCCGTCGCATCGAGGCCAGCCCCTTCCCCGCCGATGATTCAGTGCTCATCCTCGACCAGCCGACGAGCAGGGCCTACGCCTACCACGAACCCAATAACGAGGATAAACCACTCTGTTGGCCCCATACTGACGACTCATTCGTTACGCTCTCACGAGCAGCTGCACACGACCAACTCCAAGCGCTCTGCCAGCGCTGTGAACGCATCCGCCAGAAACGGGAGGCAGACCAATGACCAACCGAGATACGGTTCTCGCACTGGCGTGTGCAGACCCAATCCAAATCTGTACTGACCATCGCACGCTCACAGGCGTCGTCTATCAGTGTGAGCACCACGAACCCGAACTTACCTGCCGAGGGCCAGTACCCGGTGAGCACGTCTTGTACGTCGCCACGCCAACGCACGATCTGTACCGACTGCAGTACGCCTACTACAACGAGATCGAACACACTAAGGCCACGCTTGAGCACTACGATCTTTCTCCAAATGGTCGCTACACGTGGCTCCGGACGGGTGCACGGGTTGAGTGCATCATCAACCCGACAAGAGGTGAGCAAGCGTGAGTACCGACCAACATTCGATCATTCCCAAGCCACTGAATCCGCGCGATTCAGCGACACTCGTCCAGCAGCTCTCCCCCGGTGATCGCGTTCGCATTACCACGACCGACCTCCCACGGACGATCCTCACAGTGCAAGAGACACACCCCGTAACGAGTCGCGCACCACAGCTTGTCCTGACGGCTCCGCCACTCACCACGACTGCACAGAACGAAACGCAACAAGCCGTCTACCACTGCACCGCTAGGCAATCCACTTCGCCGATGACTGTTCTCGAGTACACCCACACCGCTACTGACACGACTACTCGTTGTATCGGTTCGCTCACTACTGTCGCTCACTTTCCGCAGCTCTCCACACTAGGAGACGACACCACAGTTCCAGTGGAGGTACATACGGATGAGTGACACCACCATTTCCAGTGTATTCACCGAGGAAATCACCCTGAAACCGATAGAAACCGGGGGTTTCATTTCAGGAGGCAGTCGATAGATGTCGGCAACAACTGACTCAGTCACCCAGCCACACCAGCCGAGTCCGAAAAACGTCCAGAAGACGTTCTGGACGGACAGCCATGGCGACGCTCAGCTTGATGCACTCGCTGCTATCAACGACTGCTCACAAGGCGCACTCCTTCGATCGCTTGTTGAGGAGGCCTTCATCGACCGCTTTGACGATCTTGATCCCGAGCACATCGAACACGGCCGAGTGTCTGTCGAAGACCTCCAAGCGCTCGCTAACGACGAGCTCACTGTCGATGACCTTGATTTGGAAACTGAAGCACCCGAGCCTGTTGAGAAACATGAATCCGATTCGTACTATCTCACCGTCACCCCCGACGATCTCGCCGAACCCGGCCCCGAACTCGAGTGGGATACACTTCGCGACGCGGTGAAAAATCCCGAAGACGGTGGGTATTGGAACGACGAATTAGAAATCCACGAGAGCCGGCTCAACTCTACGACACTGAAAGCCAGTCATCGACCCGCTGCACGGATTCTCACCGGTCTTGCTCGCTCGCAAGTCTACGAGAATCGTATTGTGCCGCAGGCAACCATCGACGAGCTCATCGATGAGTACTGTCTGCATCTCACCAATCGCGTCACGGACGACGAACAAGAACGCGGGAAAGAGTATATCCGCGAAACGTACACCTCCCTCGTAGCTGACCATCTGTACGAGAACCCGTCGCCGATCGCTGAGTCCTACTACTGTACAAAGACACAACTCCAGACGAGATTGCAGGCGGAAGTTAATACTGCTCACAGGCTAGCCCAGCAGGCCGATACGATCACTGATTTCGAGGCGTGGAAACGGGAAGAAACGAGCAAGAGCGACGCAGGCGACGAGCCGACGCGCGAACAGTGGTTCTTTGCGCTCAATAAGTGGGTGACCGAGATTCTAAAAGCGAAACAGATCGGTCGCACATGTGCCACGGAACTTCGACGGCGTGAGTACGACATTCCCACTACAAACACGGACGCGGACGATAAGACCAATTTGAACGCGGATGGAGATGAAGAGACCGCGCCGAGAGCCGACGAAGACGCTACACCCGCAACGGCATTTGACGCGCACCACGAGCATCTCTATACTGCGCGGACGGCGTTCGGCACCCTCTCGGTAGATGTGAAGGCCGAGGTCATTAATGGCCTCGACGATGCGTTGCTCGCCTTGATCGACAACTGATCACAACCCACAGAGAATCGCCTGCGGTCGATAGCTCTAGCTTTCTCACTCCAATTGTCGAGTCACCTCTCACATCTGTATTGTTGTCACCAGTTGTGGATACACACAGATTCTTGTGTTCACAGAACGGTGATGCGGATAGATGGAAATTCCTGACGAATTACGCTGTCTCTTTAGCAGTGAAATTGAAGCAGAAGACGGGTCACACACGCTCACCGTACCGAGCCAAGAGATTGTGGAAGGCGACATCCAGCCAGATACCGCATACCGCGTGGCAATACTGAAACAACCATCACCAGCGGATAGCACAGCACAAGAAACAGAATCGACGACAACGCGCGACGAGAAAACTCACGATCGACAGTCGAGCAATTCAGAAGCCCCAGTCGAAAAAGGCGACCGCCAAACAGTCGAAATCGAAGGCGTCGGCGAGAAAGGCGATGGCATCGCCCGCGTCGACAATGGCTACGTGATCATCGTGCCCGACACAGAGAAACGTGACCGCGTTACTGTCGAAATCAACAACGTCACACCCACCGTCGCTTTCGCTGAGGTCGTCGAACGAAAAGCCTACTACGAGTAGTTTCCGAACTTATTCTCGGAATCGTTTCCACA
Source organism: Haladaptatus pallidirubidus (assembly GCF_020700235.1). GTDB lineage: Archaea > Halobacteriota > Halobacteria > Halobacteriales > Haladaptataceae > Haladaptatus > Haladaptatus pallidirubidus. The sequence goes on from NZ_CP085307.1 coordinate 213,698, forward strand.
GATGCTCGACTATGCCGGTCATGTCGTCTAATTCGAAGAACCAGTCAATTCGCAGTCGAACACGAGAGACCTCAGACGAGCAGACACTGAATTGCGAGGAATCCTTGAAGCCCGATCTACGTGACGACAAATCGATAGGAGTGATATCACTCGTTGAATCGTCGTCCAGCCACGAATCCCAATTCTTCAGAAAACCGCGCTCTCGATAGCACGAAACATCCCTCGAACAGAGTGATATCACAAATGTCGGTCTTCTTCTCGTCCACGTGATTCCAGTAAATCCGCACAGTCAATGAAATCGAAGACGGTTCTCACGGTGGGTAGCAGCGCGAAGACACACAAACCACGAAGGGACATGAACCACCGAAAAAACACGCCGTTCCGGACGACCCAGGGTCGTCCGTTCATGCAACAAGTCTACTACGGACTTCTAGAGTATATATCTATTTAAAATTTTCTCCAACTGTAATCGAGTTAATTTTGTTTAGTTGCTAGTTTTCGTGGCATTTCTCTCGTGGTACCGAAAGGTTCGCGTCTGTTGTTTGGGATTTCGTCTCCACCCCGAGACGAGTGTGGAAGAAACGTGAACGACGAGAACACAACAGATTGTGATATCACTCACCTGTGGTCGACGACAGCCACGTGACCGAAAAACGCACTAAAGATCGATGGCTTCCAGCCAAAAGCAATTCGAGAGTGATAGTGAACTACCCCGTCCTACGCGCTTCGCGCGTTGAGGACGGGGCTTCCTGTTTCGATGACGCGCTTTGCAGATACAGGTGTATCTTACGTTCAGGAGGAGTTCATTCCCGGAAGTCCAACGCCGCAGAAAGAAACACCACACGGCAAGGGAAACGGATAGCAGCGGTCGATGAGACCACCCAAACAGTCAAATAATTTCACGGAGATGTGTCCCATGGTACCGTCCTACAGAATCAAGTATGCTTGAAATCGCTTGCATCAAACACAGTCAACGAACTTGCAACGGAGGACGGCGCAAGTTTGCCAACTGGAGGAGAGCATCTTTGACACGCGGAGCCAAGGTAATCACGACATTAGAACTGCTGCTTTTGGACGACCGTGATGAGCAACTCCCAGACAGTCATTCCAACATATGACCTTACAATCATCAATCAACGAAACGCACCATACATTCGATTCCATCCAAGAGGTACTGGCAAAAGCAAATGAGAAGAAAACTGGTGATGAACTCGCTGGCATCGCTGCCGAATCGGCTGCCGAACGCGTTGCAGCCAAAGATGTTCTCAGCCGCCTCACGTTAAAAGAGCTCTACGAACAGCCAGCGATTCCATATGACGACGATGAGGTAACTCGTCTGATCATCGATTCTATTGATGAGACTGTGTACGACCACATCAAGGACTGGACCGTTTCTCAGTTGCGTGAATTTCTCGTCGATAGCCACACGACAGAGCACGAAATTGAGCAGATTCGCCCTGGCTTGACGAGCGAGATGATTGCAGCCGTCACCAAAATCATGTCCAACATGGATCTAATTCTGGTGACGTCGAAAATGGAGGTCACGGCCTACTGTAATAACACGATTGGGAAAGAGGGAACACTCTCGTTCCGTTTACAGCCCAATGATCCGACCGATGACCGTGAGAACATTCTCAACGCGATTCGGGAAGGACTCTCCTATGGCGTTGGTGACGCGGTTATCGGCATCAATCCGGTAGAGGACGACGTTGCCCAAACGAAGCGGCTTCTGGAGGCAACGAAAGGTCTAATCGACGAATGGGAGATTCCGACGCAAAACTGTGTACTCGCCCATATTACAACCCAAATGGAGGCGATTCGAAACGGTGCACCGGCAGACTTGCTCTTTCAGAGTCTTGCTGGTTCGGAAAAAGGGAACGATGAGTTTGGCATCGATATCGAATTACTTGATGAAGCATACGAACTAGGAAAAGCTGCTGGAACTGGCGACGGGCCGAATTTCATGTATTTCGAGACGGGCCAAGGCTCGGAACTCTCTGCTGATGCAGCTGCCAGCGTTGATCAAGTCACTCTTGAAGCCAGGTGTTATGGCCTCGCAAAACGATACGACCCATTTATCGTCAATACCGTCGTCGGATTCATTGGCCCAGAATACCTTTACGACGGGAAGCAGGTTATTCGTGCAGGCTTAGAAGACGTCTTTATGGGACAGCTGAGCGGAATTTCGATGGGGATTGATGCCTGCTATACAAACCATATCCAAGCCGACCAAAACGATATTGAAAATCTCGCTGTGTTGTTAACTGCTGCTGGTACGAACTTTTTCATCTCTGTTCCGGTTAGCGATGATGTGATGCTCAACTATCAATCAAATAGTTTTCATGATGCTAGTACACTTCGAGAAATCTTCGATAAACGACCGGCCCCTGAATTCGAATCGTGGCTCGAAACAGTCGACATTCTCGAAGAAGGGGAAATGACTGCCCATGCCGGTGATTTAACCCATTTTGTGGAGGCAGACCAATGACTGATGAAGGCAAATCTTCGCTCCCATCACCCCCAGCAACCTTCGATAGCGGAGATGATTACTCATCGGTTGCTGAAAATAGTCCTGCTCGTCTATCTGTTGGGCGGTCAGGGCCACGCCTACGCACTGAAACGAGCCTTCAATTTCGAGCAGATCATGCCGCCGCGCGGGATGCAGTGCTCACAAAAGTTTCTCAAGAGACAATCGACGAATTAGATCTCGTATCGATAAAAACACTGGTTTCGAATCAAGATGAGTATCTCGAAAACCCAAACAAAGGACGGGATATCTCTGCCGAGACAGCGGACGTACTTCGGTCAGAGTGTACGGTGAACCCAGACGTGCAGATCATCGTTTGTGATGGGCTCAGTTCGACTGCTGTTGAGAACAATATTCGAGACTTGTTGCCGATGGTCGAACAAGGGCTTAAATCGCGAGAGTATGACGTTGGAACATCACTATTCGTGAAATTTGGACGCGTAAACGTCATGGATGCGATTGGTGAAGAACTAAATGCACAGTGTATTGTCAATCTCATTGGCGAACGCCCTGGATTACAGACCGCACAGAGTCTGAGTGCATACATGGTCTATAACCCGGTACGAGGAAAGTCGACAGCAAAAAAGACGGTAATTTCGAACATTCATTCCGACGGTCTCCCTCCTGTAGAAGCAGGTGCACAGATCGTAGAATACGTTGAGAAGATGCTCAAACACGGTGGAAGCGGGCTTGACCTCGAAAATTGATGCTGGGAGAGCATCGTGCCTAACAATCCTGAAAACCTGACCAGTGTGGGTATCGATATTGGAACGACGACGACTCAACTCGTAGTCAGCCATCTCGAAGTAGCATCGACTGGGTTGGGGGCGACGACGATTGAAATTCATGATCGGTCACTTATTCACCAAAGCGAAATTTACGAAACACCACTTTGTGGTCCCAAAACAATCGATGTGGATTCTGTAGTTGACATCGTGAACACAGAATTGGCGAGAGCTGGACTCTCACCGGACGAAGTCGACAGTGGTGCTGTGATCATAACAGGTGAAACGGCATACAAAGACAATGCCGAAGAGGTAGTGCATACGATTGCAGCAGACGCTGGTGACTTCGTGATCGCGACTGCCGGGGCAGATCTTGAAGCCGTTCTTGCAGGGAGAGGCTCTGGCGCAGCTGCGTTCGCTGCAAATCACGACGCTATCGTTTCGAACGTAGATATTGGTGGGGGAACGACGAACATCGCTGTTTTCCAGGGAGATTCACTTGTCGAAACACGCGCTATAGATGTTGGTGGACGCCTCATTGAATTCGACTCTGATGGGGCAGTTGACCGACTGTCACCGGCTGCAAAATTGCTCTGCGAAGCACACTCTATTTCGATTACGCGCGGTGATTCACCGTCAGCCGACACTCTTCGTAATCTCGGTGATGTCGCTGCTGACGTTATTATAGAAGTGCTGTCTGAATTGCCTGGCGATAATCTAACAAACCAACTCCTCATTGGTGACCCCTCGTTTGATCAACGTGAGTTCGATGAAGTATTCTTCACTGGAGGAATCGGTAAACTCATCACGGATTCTGAGGGAGCACCATCACAGTATACCTATCACGATTTCGGAGAATATCTTGCAGAAGCGATACGAAAACGCGTAAACTCGGGATCAGCGAGAGCCTCAAAAGAGGATATTCGAGCAACAGTAATTGGAGCCGGTACTCAGACGATCGAGTTCAGTGGAACGACGGTCGAAGTTCAGACAGACTTGCTCCCGTTGCATAATCTGCCAGTTGTAGCCGTGAATGACCTCTCTACAATTGAGTCACCATCTACTCTCGAGTCGAGTTTCGAGAAGTCGGTGCAAAGAGGAATCTCACTGTTTGAAGATGCAGACGGATTGGTGTTGTATCTCCCTGCGGTCGGATCATTACAGTTTGAACGTATCGAGACTATTGCTCGGGTTCTCACTGACGTATACAAACGGATGCTCAAAAAGAAACAGCCGCTTATCGTGGTTCTCCAGCAAAACTGTGCAAAGGCACTTGCACAACAAATATCATATTACTCACCTGATATCGACTTAGTAATCATAGACGAACTTAGTGTCGAAAACGGGAACTACATCGATATTGGACGTCCAGTAATGCAGGGGCAGTCTGTTCCAGTCGTTATCAAAACGCTAGTCTTTGAACAATAAATAGCAACTAGGTCACATATACGACTGCGATGACGATGTTGCACGAATCATCCTGACGAAATCAGAGTAAATCATACTATATTTTTACATAAAATCGCTATCTTAATTCAAAAATATAGTTATTGACTAGTAGGTGGGGGAATAGGTTGCTGGTACGATATTAGAGCCAGATGATTTTCCTACTCGGCCTTATTGGATGCATCTATGCAAGAGATTGAGAGTACATGGTATCAGGATGCTACAATCTACTCTGTCGATTTAAAAGTATTCCAAGACACAGACGAGAATGGGATTGGCGACTTTCAGGGGCTTATTGACCGTTTGGACTACTTTTCCAAATTAGGAATTGACTGCATCTGGTTGTTACCATTCTATCCGTCACCAGGGCGGGATAACGGGTACGATGTGATGGATTACTATGGAGTGGATCCACAACTTGGCACCCTTGGTGACTTTGTGGAATTCGTACGCGCTGCTGATGATCGAGGTATCCGGGTCATTATTGACTTTGTCGTGAATCACACATCCGATCAGCACCCGTGGTTTCAAGCTGCTCGCAGCGACCCTAACTCAAAGTACAGAGACTTCTACCTCTGGGCAGATGAAAAGCCACAGATTCGCCCTGATCGTGGGCCAGTCTTCCCCGGTGAAGAAGACCACGTGTGGTCGTACGATAACGAAGCCGATGCGTACTATTATCACCGATTTTATCACTTCCAACCGGATTTGAACATTGCTAACCAAGCAGTGCGCGAGGAGGCAAAGAAGATACTTGGGTTTTGGCTGGAATTAGGCGTCGCTGGGTTCCGCATCGACGCTGCTGGATTGCTGACACAAACAAAAGGTCTCACAGAAGAACCGCTAAACGACCCACATAGCTTTCTCAAGGAGCTTCGCGAGTTTGTCTCCCGACGCCGCAGCGACGCCGTTCTCCTGGCAGAGGCCGACACGCCACCCGCTGAATTGGGCGAGTACTTCGGTGAGAGCGATGAAATGCACCTCTTGTTGAATTTCCAACTCAACGCGCACATACTCCTCGCATTAGCACGTGGTGAATCCGCACCGCTGACTTCAGTGCTCAAGGAACTTCCCGACCCATCCAAGAACGCTGGATGGGCGAATTTCCTACGAAATTTAGATGAGCTCAACATTGGCGCACTCACCGAGGCAGAGCAGGCAGACGTATACGAAGAGTTTGCTCCTGATGAAACGATGCGAATCTATGATCGTGGTATTCGTCGCCGACTGGCACCGATACTCGACGGCAATGACAAGCACATTAAACTCGCTTACAGTCTCCTATTTTCGCTCCCAGGGACACCAATCATTGTCTATGGAGACGAGATTGGGATGGGTGAGGATTTGGATCAACCGGGTCGCTTCGCCGTCCGAACACCGATGCAATGGACTGACGCGCCAAACGCCGGGTTTTCAACCGCTGACCCTGACGACCTTATTCGCCCAATTATTTCGGATGAAACCTATGCTCCAACAGAAGTAAACGTCGCCGACCGACTGGCTGATCCTAACTCCTTACTTAACTGGATCAGTTATCTCATTCGAACCTATAATGAGTTCCCTGCACTCGCCCGAGGAGATGGAACCATCCTTAACGTGGATCATCCAGCCGTGTTCGCTCACGCAAGTTCGCTTGCTGGCGAGACGATGGTTACAGTCCATAATCTTAGCGATGAGTCAGCCACAATTACACTCCCTCTAAATTCCAACCCAACACCCGTTTTCGGCGATGCCAATTTTGGGCCTGACGGAGATTCTTTGCACATTTCGCTCTCTTCATATGGCTACTGCTGGTTCCAGCTGTGAACGGTCATTCCCCCTGTCGTAATACGCGTTGCAGCTACTGCTGTCCTCGTTCAGCTCTATGCGTTTCGATACTGGGTAGTTGCAAAGCAGAAGCCAAAACGATAATAAGAATCCTCAAATATAAATCGATGTGATCAAAAAGCAAACGTCGATCGAAAGCACTAGCGTGGATTCACACTATCTGAGCTGCGTTTGCTGTACAACCACACTAGACATCACTGAATCACATCCGATAATCATCCGGGAAGAAGTAAACGAAATTGGTGAAGACGTCCGAGTTACGTACCATTTTTGTTCAGGTGATTGTCGGAGCCAGTGGAAAAGTGAAACTGAATATAACTCTGACACTGTAGCTTACTAAAAGTGAAACGCCCTGGATGGAATGTCAATATAAACGCCACCGGCCTTGTTGAAACCCTTGCTGACAAACACGACTGGTGAGTAGCGAGGAGGAAGATAGATACCTTCCCGAAGTCACGACTTCTCCGGTTCGTCGAACGTGCTATCGTGCTGGCCCGTCGTGCTGTTGCTCGGTTCTCGACACGCTATTCGCGGAAGCGATTCACGCTCCGACAACACGGAAACACGATACTCAGATCGCGCTACAGGTGGTGACCCGCAACGCGGAGTCCAATGCGGTGCTGACCGGTGACAAGGGATATGACGATCAGAAGCTCCGGCGGCTCGCCCGTGACCACGATATTCGGCCACTCATCAGGCACCGTGAGTTCACGCCACTCCACAAGGCATGGAATGCGCGACTGGACAGTGGCCTCTACTATCAGCGGAACATGAACAAGACAGTCAACGCGGCGATTAAACAGAAATTCGGTGCGTTCGTACGGTCACGCCTTTGGTGGAAGCAGTTCCGCGAACTCGTTATCAAGTGCGTCGTTCACAACCTGGAACGGAGCCTCGCCATTTCACACGAAGAGGGCGATTGTCCGTAATTTTGAGAGAAACGGGCTGTTGAATACAGAGGATCATATAGCAGAGCAGTATCAATAGGTGAAATAGACCTGGTTCACATAGCGGCGGGCCCATCCGAAGTCGTGGCTGCCTTCGAGAAGGTGCGCAACGTAGATACATACCGTCTGATCAGTTTCCGGCCCTTTTGTCGTCCATATTGAATAGGCTCGACGATCAAGAGGATTCCATGGCCAACCTCATCTACGCCATTAACTCATCACTCGACGGCTACATCGCCGACGAGAACGGCAACTTCGACTGGACAAACCCATCTGAAGACGCACATGCCTTCTTCAATGACCTCCAACGATCGGTGGGCACCTTCCTCTCCGGCCGTCGCATGTATGAGACGATGAGGGTGTGGGACTCATTTCTCCTCGACGACCTCTCCGAGGTACAACGCGAGTTCGCCGAGGCGTGGCGGGATACCGACAAGGTCGTTTACTCATCCACCCTGGACGCCGTATCGGAACCGCGGACCCGGCTGGAGCGGACGTTCGACCCCGAAGTGGTACAGACCATGAAAGACAAAGCCGACCGCGACCTGCAGATCGGTGGTGCCGGCCTCGCTGCCGAGGCCATCCAGGCAGGTCTGGTCGACCGGTATGTCCTGCGCTTGGTCCCGACGATCGTCGGTGGAGGAACCCGAGCCCTCCCCGACACAGCGCGGGTCGACCTCGCTCTCAACACGACACGTCGTTTCGACGACGGCTCCGTCCTAGTCGACTACAGCCTCCAATGACCAAACCGACCCGTAATCAGGCAGCGGGATAGACCACCAGTCAGATCAACGGCACAGTGGCGGCGACCGTTGATGTCCGGCAGGGCCCCGCGAATCAGGCGCATGTGCTGCATCCATTCTCTGTAATCAGCACGGCATTAGAATCATGTGTCAGTGTTGACGGGAATGATTGACACCTGTAAACTACGCGGGTGTAGATACCGCCGAATCCGCTGTTTTATGCGCGCAAGATACTCGCACTCTATTCAGCACGACTGTTGAAACCTATCTCTGATCGGGGGTTTCAACAAGGCAACGCCACCCTATTCATTAAAACCATGTCCATGATTCGTGTACTGTGACGGTGAACGCAGATGTGAACGGTACGGTGCATCCGATGAAAAATATCTTAGAGTCCTCTGAGAGAGTATATGAGTAATGGTCGGTTGGCATGGCCAATAGTCCCGCTGCAATCCGCCCTCAGGACTGTTCGCACCGAGCAAATGAATAAGCTGCGAACCCCCCAACCCCAACGGTTGGGCGTCCATCGCCCTTCAGACAAGGAGGATGCAAATGTTGGCTTGGTGTAACGATGATCGTATTAATCAGAACTCGTCGAGCGACGCCTGATTTTTCTTGAGTGAACGCGCCGTAATGCTGAATTCACTTTCGAGATGCGTCGCAAATTCGTCGGCGAATCCATGCTGTGTGTATACTTGATTTGGATCTAGCGCGTCGACCGTCGCAGTGAGTTCCGAAAAATCGCAGTGATCGGAGAGAACAAACGTTTCGTCGTAATCCCCGCGATATTTGAACGAATCCTCGATAGCCCAGCCGGAGAAACCCGCCTTCACAGCACCCGTGTTTTTGACGATGTGGTCGACGAACGAGAGTCTGTTCGTTTGCGCAGGGAGGATCAATGCGTCACCAGCACCCAATGTCGTCTCGCGATCGTAGCGCTCGGCGTTAAATGCTACATCGTGGGACTCTTCGATAATAGCGTTCATTTTTCGAATGGCATCCGTTACAAACAACCGGTCGCGATCGGAGCGGGAGACGAGTAATTCGAGTTCCTGAGCGCGTCCAAGCGTATACCCGAAGAGAATGACTGGCGTATCGGATGTATCATCCAGCCAATCGACGATCCGGCGTTCAAGTACTGCCTGATCATCGAAGATATAATCGGGTTTCCCGTAGGTAGTTTCGGTGATAAGTACGTCGACATCATACGTGGCGGCGACGGCTTCGGCATCGAAGCCGCTGAGAAGAAACCGATCCCGTGTAGAAAAGTCGCCAGTATGAAGGTAGGTCGTTCCATTCGGATCTTCGATAATCGTTGCGCGTGAGCCAGGAACGTGGCCTGCCGATACTTGTGTAACTGCTGGATGAGTAGTGCGTGAAACCATTCCCCCGTCTTCTCGTCGCGCGTCAGCAAGACGTGCCGTCAGCTTCGAACAAATCAGCTTGGTAGGCGCCTGTGTATAGAGGTGGTCGCCATGGGCATGACTCAGCACGGCGATATCATCGGCTGGTTTCGTTGCATCGATAACGACCGTCTCGCCGGTTGTGAGATCGATTTGAATTCCATCGCGAAGACTGACCATATTCGCACTAGTCATCGAGCTGTACCTCCGCTGTCTGTGCGACACATATCCTCCTCATGGGATCAATCATCATTTATTCTGTCCACTGTTCCTCGTAGAGGCGTTCTACACGTTCGAATCGGTCGGCATCTTCGGGTCCAAGGTCGTCGCGAAAGCCCCCAAATCGGGGGAATCGGAGCGCGTACCCAGACTCATAAGTGGTCGATTTTTGAATCTCTTCGTACTCAACCTCAATGACTACCTCCGGGCGAAGGTGTGCTGTTCGGCCTTCAACCGACTGAATCAACGGTTCGAGTTTTGTCGTGATTTCACGAAGCTCAGCATCAGTCAATCCTGAAAACATCTGTCCAACTTCACGCAGTTCCTCTCGCTCGGCGTCCCAACAGGCAAGTCGTAGACGGCCCAGCCAGTTACTCTTTCGACCCTCGCTCCATTTTGCACCGACGACGACGAGGTCGAGCGGCTCCATCATCGGCTTTACTTTTAACATGTATCCGACACGTGAACCAGGTTGATAGACTGCATCCAAGTTCTTCACCATGATGCCCTCCTGACCGGCTGCCAGTGCATCACGGTAAAACGACATTGTGTTGTCCACCGATGTTAGCCGACGATTCGTCGCCCGTTGAATCGTCCCTCTGCCTTGGTCAATGAGCGTTTCGAGACGCTCAATTCGGTCAGACAGGGGCGTGTTTAGAAGCGATTCATCAGTATGATAGAGTAGGTCGAAGACGTGGACGGTCACTGGATACGCGGCAACCATCTCTTCGATATTGGTTTTCCGTTTGATCCGTTTCGAAAATTCCTGGAAGGGGATCGGACTGCCAGTATCAGGGTCGTACCCGACCACTTCCGCTTCGATGATGGCGTTTTCGGCGGCAACCTCCTCGTGCACGGCCGTAACGATATCCGGGAATTGGACTGTGACGTCCCCAAGTCGCCGGGTGAACACACGTACCTCATCGCTCTGGATGTGGATCATAACTCGCATCCCGTCGTATTTGTATTCAACGAGCGGGCGTTCGGTTGCTTCAAGCGCATCTGCGACACTTTCGGCCTTTTGCGCAAGCATCGCCTTTACCGGCCGGAACAACTGGACTTCGAGATCATCGAGTCCGGCAAGTCCCTCTGTACGAGCCGTTTCACTAACGGTGCGAAAGTCGTTTGTAACTTCGTAGGCTCGCTCAACTGCCTGAACTGCGTCGTCGGATCCATCGAAGAACGCCATGGCAATAGCGTCTCGAATCGTTCCTTCGCCGACGCCTAACCGCATGGCGCCAACGATTGTACGAACGATGTATCGTGCTTCGTTTGGATCGGCGTTCGCAAGCAGTTCGGCGATATCGTTGATGCGTCGTTCCTGACTTCCTGGTCCTTCGTATTCGGCGAGACCCCGAAGTGTATCGTAAACGTGGCGAATCTCGAGCGTTTCCGAAACGAGCGTAGTCTGGGCACGGGACTCGATCGCGTGTGCGGCAGCATCTCCAAGGTCACCAGCTTCACGCCACCATGATTCGAGTTGCTCCTCATCAACGCCGGTTGTGTTCTCGATAGCTTGTGCTGTCAACGAGGACGAGACGCCAAGGTCGTCGGGTTCCCAGGGGGCAAATAGGCGACCACGCACGAGCTGAGTGAGCACCGGTAATAAGTCGTGTGCGTTCTCAAAACACTCCGCTACGATCTCGGTCTTTTCGATCGTAGAAGAAGTCTCGTCGAGACGGTCGTATACCGCGACGAGACACCCATAGTCCATCGTAATAACACACGGATGGAATCGGCAAAAAGACGCGGTTTGCAGTTGCAACGCTTTATCTTTCCTGCTGACTGACGACTGAATAGAACCTGCGTAAAAGAGAGTTGAGCTACGCTGACTGTGTGGTATTTTGGTACCGAAGTACTGCCAATTCTTTCTGCTTTGCTTCGATCATAACGTCGGCACCCGTTCCGTACGTATGGATCGGTCCGATAACATAGTCGCTGTGGTTCTGTGGTCGAATCGATGGATCGGCCTCATGAAGGCGTCGAGATTCACTATAGTGAATGATTGGCGTCGTTTCCCACGTTTCGGTGGCGCGAGTGAGCGCTTCACGAAACGTCAATCCACGGCTCGTGAACTGATGATGGAGAGCGTCGTATGTAATTGGAATCTCGAGACGGTCATAAATTGCGTCAACCAACTCGGGAATACTCCATAGGGATTCGGTATCGTCGTTTTCAACAGTCAATCGCTTCCGAACGGCTGGTGAGAGCCGTCTAAAGTGTTCACAGAATCGCTCGCTGGTTGCTTCTTTGTCACCATAGTGAGCGCCAATATGGATGTTAATCGCGTTGTAGGGTGTTCGCGGTAGTCCCATTGCATCGAGTATGGTGCCATGGTTTTCTAGATCTATCATCGACCGTTCGATGACAGCATCGTCGTTGCTTGTTAGCTTCACGAAGTGATCCGGGTGAAATGTAAGACGGAGATCCTGCTCGAGAGCACGGTCACCAACCTCGGAAAGGAGCGAACGAACCGTTGGAGCGTTCGGCAAATCCCGAAGATCGTACTGACTGAACCACGGGAGAAGACCGGATGAGATCCGATAATAGTGGCTCTGTTGAAATTCTCAGAGAGTTACATGTTCGTCCTGTAATTCCACAAGATGAAGGCCCTCCCGAAGTCGCAGATTCTCCGTTTTACTGAGAAGGCGATCCATCTGGCACGCCAAGCGGTCTCTCGATACTCCTCGAAGTTCTCCAAACACCGCTATACACTCCCACAGCACGTTGTTCTGCTGTGTCTCAAAGTTCGGAAGAACACGACCTACCGTGGCCTGCTTGACGAACTGATCGAGATGCCACGCATCCGTCGTGTTCTCGGGCTAGTCGAACTTCCTACGCCATCAACGCTCTGTAAGGCGTTCAACCGGCTTGATATGGCCGTATGGCGTATCTTATTGACTCTCTCAGCCACGCTACTTCCGACGAGCGGAGTTGTTGGAGTTGATGCGTCAGGGTTCGACCGCAGTCACGCCTCGAAACACTACACGAAACGAGCCGAACTCACGATTCAGCAGCTCAAAGTGACGCTGTTGGTCGATACGAAGGTAAACGCGATTCTCGATTTACATGTGACAACGACACGAAAACACGATAGCCAGATCGCCCCGTCGTTGGTCAAGCGCAATCCCGAGAGTATTGAGATTCTGCTCGGTGACAAAGGCTACGACGACCAGAAAATCAGGCGACTTGTCCGTCAATACGAGGTTCGTCCACTAATCAAGCATCGTGAATTCACGTCACTTCATCGGGCATGGAACGCACGCTTAGACGCTGATCTCTACGGACAACGGAGTCAATCAGAGACAGTCAACTCCACGCTCAAGCGGAAATACGGTGCGTACGTTCGCTCACGACGGTGGTGGAAGCAATTCCGTGAACTCACTATCGCTTGTCTCAGTCACAACATTGACCGATCACTCTGAGTGATCAAGACAGAGGACTTACGGATCGCTTAGCACAGGGAGTAGACGTAACGCAGATCCCACAGCGCCCGGGTGACATAACTTATATATCCGATATCGCTCTTGAGTACGGTAGTTCTCATGAGCGCCGCCCTGTAGTCGGGCCCGATACACGCGGGCCCACGGCCGGCCGCCTTGGCCGAAAGCGACGGCTTTTTCGGACTGGCCCATGCCGCTGGCGCTTTCATGGCGGCGTTCACTCCGGTGTCCTGCGTGTTTCGCTCACAGATAGTGAATCGTTCAGCGACCACGCAACCCGACGAGACACGGAAGAATTTCGATGACCAGATCCCAACGCAGCCAATCAACCAGACCGCTGCTCTCGATTCGAGAGCGGGGGGCGCACAGTCGAATCGCTCAATTAAGTGTCCGGTATGACTGCCGAATCGCTGGCGGGGGCAGAGAATGACGGATTCTTCGCCTGACCAGTCGGACCGATTCACTCGGGGATCGATCGTCTGGCCGTTACTCGCGCTCGCCGGCCCGCAGACTGCAACACAGTTGCTCCAAGTGGCGTACAACCTCACCGACACGTTCTGGGTCGGCCGACTCGGTGCCGATGCAGTAAGTGCGCTCTCCTTCTCTTGGCCACTTATCTTCCTGCTGATAAGCGTCGGTGCAGGGATGACCAATGCCGGAACAATCCTCATCTCGCAACACGTCGGTGCTGGCAACGATGACCGGCTTGGTCACGTCGCCGGTCAGACGATAGCGTTCGTCGGTTTGCTCTCGGTCGGCATGGCAGCGCTCGGAGCGGTGTTCGCTCCGCAACTACTGCAGGCGATCGGCGCTCCCGCGGGGACAGTGGTCCACGATCTCGCCGTCACGTATACCCGAGTTATCGTCCTCGGGATGCCCTTCACCTTCGGCTTTTACGTCTTCATGGCGCTACTTCGCGGCTGGGGTGATACGAAGACGCCGATGTACCTGATGGTACTCAGCGTCGGGCTCAATATCGTCCTCGACCCGTTCTTCGTACTCGGATTCGCTGGAAATCCGCTGTTCAGTTGGGTGGGCCTCGATGGTCTCCAGCAGTCGCTTTTCACCGCCACCGGCTTCACCGGATTCGGGGTTACGGGCGCGGCGGCGGCGACGGTCCTCTCACGGGCTGCAGCAGCAGCCGTCGGCCTGTGGTTGCTGTTCGGTGGGCGCGTCGGGCTGCAACTCGGCTGGCGAGACCTGTTCTTGGAATCGGAGACCGTCACGAAAATCGTCCGAATCGGAGGTCCCGGAGCCATCGACCAGAGCACTGAATCCGTCGCAGCAATCGTCATGACGGCACTGATCGCCACCGTCGGTACTGACGCCGTCGCTGCGTACGGCATCGGTAATCGGTTCATTTCGCTCGTCTGGCTTCCTACTGTAGCGATGGGGATGTCCGTCGAGACAATCGTCGGACAGAATCTCGGTAGCGGTCGCCGAGAGCGAGCGCGCCGGACGGTATACGTCGCCATCGCGATCCTTGCCTCCGCTTTCATCGTCGCCAGCGCCATTACCGTCTGGTTCGCCCGCCCCATCGTGGGGATGTTCATCGCTGGCCCGGAGGCCGACCCAATAATCAACCACGGTGCGACCTTCCTTCGTATCGTCGCACCGACGTGGGTCATCATGGCCTCGTACCACATGATGAACGGGGCCTTCTACGGGTCCGGATCGACCCGGATGGCGATGGGGATCGGCGTAACGACGCTATGGGGAGTCCGTGCTCTCGTCGCCGTTGTGCTCGTACTCGTATTCAGTCTCGGTGCGACCGGTGCGTGGTACGCCATCGCCCTGTCCAACGTCACTGCGGCCATCACAGGGGCGTTCTTCTTTTTCCGTGGCCGCTGGCTGCAGGATGTCCTCAGAGACGGTTCACCGGAGGATACGACTCCCGACGGAAACACGAAGGCAACTGACTCTTGATGACCTTCGTGCTGTATCGACTGGATCGTCGAGAAGATCTGTTCAATACGCACCTTTCAGTGACTAGCTGTTTCGGACGAGAATCTATCTGAATAAGATAATTTCAACAAAGCTGTTCTCTTGGATGACTCGAACACGAGAGCGAAAGACGTCGTAGTCCCGGTACCGTCGTGCTTCGATGCCCAGAAAGATGGTGACGACAACGATCCCGATCAGCAAAATATAGTGTGGGTTATCAGCACTCGAAAACGCCCACGTCAGAATTGCTGCCATCAGCGTCACCGCCCACGTCGTCGTCTCGTCGAGGCGCTGCCGCCACGTTCCCACTCGGTCTACCTCTCCGCGATAGGCGTGGGCCATCACCGAACCGAGTCCCGTACTGTCGTCAACCATTTCGCGGCCGATCTCCCGTTGATCTGGTGCTGTTGGGTCGAACTCGTCGCTACCCGAATCGGTCATAAAGGAGAGACACCTCCTCGCTCCATAAGCAGTGTTGGTGACGGCGTAATCTGAGTGTTAGTACTGGAGAACATTGAACAGTACGCAGGTGTAGTGAGCGAGTAGTTCACCGGTTTCGACGTGAAACAAACGGAGTCGTTGTGCTGAACTTATCCTCTAAGTCCTGCACGCCGATTTCAACAGATTTGTGATCTGCTACACTGGAAAGTATGAGGATCCACGCAAATCCCTGTCAGTCCACTGCTGGATCGTCGATATCTCTTTCGTGGACCCATACCGTCGAAATTCGGGTCCCCTCGACGCTCGTTACCTCAACGACGTGACCGTCGATCTCGACGCGGTCACCAGGTTCTGGCACGCGATTGAGTCGTCCCAGCACCAGCCCACCGATCGTTTCGACCGCTTCGCTATCGAAGTCGCCATCGAGGGCGTCGGAAACTTTCGACAATGGGACTCCGCCGTCAATGTCGTACCCCTCATCGTCACGCTGGCGTATCGAATGTTCGCGCTCATCGAGATCAAACCCGTCTCGAAGGTCCCCGACGAGGGCCTCGACGATGTCTTCGACCGTCGCAATCCCCTCGAACGCTCCCCACTCGTCGATGACTGCAGCCATCTGCTGGCGATCTTCTCTGAACTGTATCAGGAGATCGCTAATTGCCATTGTCTCCGGGACGATGAGAATCTCGCGGGCGAGGTCATCGACTACCTCGGCATCCCCATCGTCCACCTCTGCTCGCAACACGTCCTTGACGTCGACGAATCCAACCACCTGGTCACCGTCGTCGGCATCAAGAACCGGATAGCGAGTGTGACCGGACTCGAAGACGATCGAATGTAGTTCGGAGAGCGTGGCATCCGCCGGAACGCTCACCACGTCCGGCCGTGGGACCATGACCTCCCGCACCACGGTGTCGTCAAGATCGAAGACGCGCTCGATCATCGTCACTTCTGCCACGTCGATGTCCCCGCCCTCGCCGGATCGTGTTAGTACCCGAAGGAGCTCCTGCTCGCCGAGTGTCTCATCCGTTTCGGACGCGGGCGGCACACCAAGCGACCGCGTGAACGCATTGGCTGCCCCGTTGAAGACGACAATTCCCGGATAGAGTACGTAATAGAAGAGCTTCATTGGCGGGGCGAGGAACAGCGAGAGTCGCTCGGTCTGAGCGATTGCGAGCGTCTTCGGCGCGAGTTCACCGAAGACGACGTGGAGAAACGTGATGATACTAAAGCCGATTGCGAACGCGACGAGATGGATGAGATTCGCGGGGAGAACTGGTTCCAGTACGGGTTCGATGAGCGCTGCCACGGCTGGTTCGCCGACCCATCCCAACCCGAGCGAGGCGATGGTGATACCGAGTTGCGTCGTGGCGAGGTAGTTGTCGAGGTTCGTCATCACTTCTTGGAGCGTTCCCGAGCCGGGCCGCCCCTCCTCGACGAGTTGATCAACCGACGTTCCCCGAATCCGAACGAAGGCGAACTCTGCTGCGACAAAAAAGCCGTTGAGCACCACGAGAAACAGCGATAAGACGATTTGTGCAGCTGAGAGCGCGACGTTTACCATCGGTACCCCCGGAACGTACTGCCGTTCGATTGTAGCGTGTCCATATTCATGCATCTCGTTCCATCGACTAAAACTATCTAATGATTTCGCGGGTGACTGACTGCTGTCAGTAGTGAACTGGTTCTGTGGATCTAGAGGCCATCGACTGTCCTCCTCGTTCTGCCGACTGCCTGCGAACATGGGCTCCGACATTTAGTAGGCGCATCAGCATCGGGTTCTGCTGAAGAGAAGCTCTGTATGTGTCACGCACTTCCTGTCAAGGTCTGATGGTTTCAACAGAGCCATAATAGTGGATATCGTGATCAAGATTCCATTCGATAATGCGTTTGAGATCACGGCAGTTCTGCTCGGCGAGTTCGCCAGCATACGTGAGACCACGCTCTTCGAAGGTCGTTTTCCGCATTCCACGGTTCGTCCGCACACCTTTTTCGCGAAGCGTGATATTCATCGCCGCATAGCCATAGCGTGTCATTAGAGTAGATCAGTACCAGTAGTAAGTGTCCCGCCATACTAGCTCCTTCGGTCGCGGCACAAGCCCATCGAAAGGCAATCACCCGCAAGACTCTGGCCTGTGATGAACGCATCGACGAACTCTAAGCCCGCGTGTTCGAAAAAGGCGCACACTTGCTCGCTGACAACGTGGGAGAAGAACGCATCACTGTCGAGGGAAACACGCTCGAGCGCATCACGAAAGATGACGGCAATACCTACTTCCGACTCCCGGGTGAGAATGATGCCCTTGGTCGCGGTGGTGCAGTCGCCCATTTGACCCGACCTACTGCCGATCTAGCGGTTAGCCCGCTATGACGACGGAATGCTTGCGTCCGTCACGAACCGTAAGCCCGACGAACTCGCAAGCAAGGCATGGCGTGAACGCGGTGAGGCCGGTCGCTACTCTAGTCGAAGGGGAGTCGCGAGATTCGTTCCTATCTCGATACCTCAGACCTTGCCGAGTGGATTCGCCTGAAAAAGTTCAGCGTGAGCAAGAAATACTCACAGGAACTCGCTCGCCGAACCATGGACGCGATGCACGAACTCTCGAATGGACGTCTCGAGAAAACCAAGCGCCAATTATCCAAAGACGGATTGAGCTACCAGGAGATACGTCTCGTCGACAGCTTCCTCACAGACGAATTCGGTCTATGATCACGGTCTACTCGACGAGATTATTCTCAGCGTTGCTCCTGTCACGCTCGGATCGGGCGCGCCACTATTGTCGCGCAGGATCACCACCCCGCCCCTGAAATTGGCTAGCGTGCAGAAATATGACGATGTTTTTACGGTTCTAACTTATGAGATGCAATAGTTCAGTGAGGGCTGATCGAGAGATCTATTTCGAGATACAGTCGGTGAAGGTATTTTCCCCATTGGGAATCGACTCATAACGGGAACTACTTCAACTCGATGAAAGTGTACTCTCGAACTTCTGAAGTATTTTCTGGAGAGCTTCGCAAAAGAATTCGATACTATCCCTCCGTTTGGACTGAACGTTCTACTTGATACAATTACCGTCCATCGGGGTTCGATTCGAACCAGAAAGGACGATGATGCATCAAGAAATGCAAGGGGGTCATCTCCGACTGCAACTGGTAGGAATTATTGCTACTCCGTGCTGTGGAGTCGCCAGCGTTCGAAAAAGAGATCATATCCATTCGAGGTCTCTTCGAACGTCGCGGAAACGCGGTCACCGTGTTCGGTCACAGTGTAAAATTGACCGTCGGCAATGTCGAGCGACTCTGGAACCAAGACCAACTCTCGCGTTCGTCCACCACTCGACAGCAACAGCGAAAGAGTGCCTCCGTTGCTCTCGACTTTTGCTTTCATAATCCCTCGATACGATTCGTAAGTCCTAGTTAGCCGCGCGAACTTCTCTCGGAGCGCAAATTGCGGAACGGCGGTCTCATCGTCGCCCTGTTGGATGGCGAGAATGGCAGGAGCCACATACATCGGATGTGGATTTGCGCCGGCATTGCACAGTAGTGCAATCCCAATACCGGCGTCTTCGAGAAATCCAACATACGCGTTTGAGACGCCGACCGAGCCACCGTGTCCGACTAGCGTGTCCCCGAGGAAATCCTGAATCATCCAACCAAAGCCGTATTCCTGCCGAGTGCCATCAAGCATGACGCGGCGGGTCGCATGTCGGTCGTGCATTTCGGTGATGGAACTTTCATTTACGAGCGTCTCGCCGTTGAACGAACCACCGTTCATCTGGAGTTGGAGATACGAACTAAGATCTCGGACCGAGGACAACAGGCCACCGGGAGCATACATACACTCGTCAAACGGGAACGAAGCAGAGGTCAGAACTTCGTCGTCTTTGTAGTACGGTGTCATCCGATCGTCTTCGGACTCAAACGCGTTCTTCTCGAATGTCGATCGTTCCATCCCAAGCGGTTCGAGAATCTCTGATTCAATGTACGCCGCGTATTCCTGCCCGGTGACGGCTTCAATAATTTCGCCGAGGAGTGTGTAACCAGAGTTGTAGTAGAAGAAGCGGTCGCCGTCATCGCGGGCGGCGGCGGACCCACGGACATGTGCTTCGAAGTCTGACCGACTGCTGAGTGGTGGCACCGTTGACCCTTCACCGCTACCGGAGTAGCGCTGAATGAGAACGACCGCCATGCCATCGCTTGGAATCCCAGATGAGTGGGTCATTAGATCGAGGACAGTGACGGGTGGTCCCGGATAATCGTCGGCAAGGGGAAGGTACTTGGAAACCGGATCTTCAACCTCCAGTTGTCCTGCTTCGACTAACTGCATAATCGCTAGCGTCGTGAACGACTTGGTACACGAACCGATTCCGAACAGAGTTCGGTCGGTGGCAGGCGCGTTTGTCTTCAATTCGCGAGCACCGAACCCATTCGAGTACCGGATGCCATTTTGATCGACTATCGCGAGCGCGGCACCTGGAACCTGACTGTCCGAAAGCCAGTTATGTACAAACGTCTCTATTTTCTCCGTCATTATTTCAGTCATTTTGTGATTTCGTGGTGGTGTTCGTTCATTAGGGGCTATCTTTTTCGAGGAGAGAATCCCGCCGTGAAGGGCGGGCGTGAATCCGACAACAGGGACACAACTGCCGACGGTGGCCGGGGCGGAACCCAAACGCTTAGTACACACCTCGACGTCCGTGTTTTCACGGGTTCTGCCACATCCCATTCGGTTGGCTGCCGAGGGATATGGACCGCATTCCACCCATGTCTGCGGTGCTCCGCGAGCCCGGTCAAAAGGTGTGACCGGAGCCGGCACGGAACCGCGAGGTTCGACCGCTTGGGAGAGAGCCGCGTTGAGAAACCGCGCGGCGATGACTCGCTTGCGGATGGGAGCACACGTGACGGTGCCACAGGACGCTCCCGGTCGAGGGGTGAAACCCGCCCCGCCGACGCCGGGAGAGACGGTCCTGAAACCGAACCGGGCCGGCCGGGTTCCCCGCTGTGGAAGGGAAGCCCCGCCGTTTACGGCGGGCGAGGACGTCACGTAACCATAGCCTGTATATCCAGGCTGGTGTAACGAGGGTAGACTCATTCTGGTGTGATGCCGTGTCCGGGACCATCGATGTCGATGGTCGAACCGTGATCCACGTCGGCAACGTCATCAGCGAGCAGAAGATTTCCGTCCAAATCAACGTATGAGAACGCACCAGTCCCAGCGACGACGTGGGCGCTGGTGTGGATGCCGATTGCGCTTTCGAGCATGCACCCTAGCATGAGATCAAGATTTGCGGCCTTCGCGATAGAGACGATATCGGCGACCTGTAGCACGCCCGCCTTACCGAGTTTCACGTTTATAATGTCGGCAGCGTTCCGGCGCACAACTTCGATTGCGTCCTCGGAGGTGAACACCGTCTCATCAGCCGCGATAGGCGTGTCCACGCGGTCACGGATGCGTGCAAGTCCCATTATGTCGTCTTTCAGAACTGGCTGTTCGATGAGGTCGAGATAGACGCCGCACTCTTCGACTTCCTTTGTGAACCACGCGGTTTCCTTGGGCGTCCAGCCCTGGTTCGCGTCCACCTTCAGATGGACGTCAGGCGCACTCTCATGAACCGCGACTACGCGCTCGACATCCTCGTGGACATTGTTTCCGGTCTTAATCTTGAGATGATCGAAGCCGTCGGCGACGGCATTCCTCGCACTCGCACGGGCTGTATCGGCGTCAACGATGGGAATCGTGAGGTCGGTCTCGACCGGCGTCGGCGGACCGCCGAACAGCTCCGAGAGCGCGATATCACGCTCGCGACAGTAGACATCGAGAATTGCGGTTTCAACAGCGAATGCCGCCGACGCCATCCCCGGAAACGCCGACCGAATCTTATCCACGAGTCTTCGGTAGTGTACGGTGTCTTCCCCGGTTATGAGGTCGGCCATCGTCTCGGCGGTCAAGAGTGCCGTACCCTGTGTCTCGCCCGTGACTGTCGGGACAGGCGCGCCCTCGCCGTAGCCGGTAACACCGTCAGCGGTCTCGATGGTGACTAAAACGTTCGACGCCTTGTACTGAATGCCGAGTGAGATTTCGAACGGTTCCGACAATGGCAAGTCAAGAGGTTCGACCGCCACGTTAGTAATCTCGCTCATGCGCTGCTTTCCAAGCTCTGTTTGACCATGGACAGTAGCTCCGCAGCTCCGCCCTTCTGGTAGATGTTCGCGGTGGGGAGGTCATACCCGGTCTCCTCTGTGGCCGGGTCGCCCCACGTCGAAACCGCAGCCACGGTCGCGTCTGAGAGGCTCTCAATGGCACGCTTCTCGGTTTCGACACCGTCTACGTGGAAGCGCTCGAAGTGACTCCGTTGAACGCGGTCAGGCTGGTCCGCAAGCACCACCACATCAGGCCACGTGCCGTGGAGAACGGCGAGCGTCACGCTCGAGTACGCTCGGTGAGTGAGCGACGCCTGCCCTTCGACGAACACCAAATCGTGGTTCTCGGCGACTTTCGAGACAAGGTCTTCGACCATGCCTGCAGTGAAATCAGCAGGGACACGATCGATGACCACACCTTGGTGTGCACCGACCATGATACCCGTTTGACCGGTTGCCACCCATCCAGCATTGAGACCTGCGTTTCGAGCTGCCTTGTAGAGTTCAAACGTAGTCGTTCGCTTCCCTACAGCACAGTCGGTACCGAGCGTAAGCACTACATCTGCGCAGGCATCATCTACCGACCCGTCGCCCACGCGCAGCTCATCATCTGCAGGTGGTTTTCGAACATCGAAGATTCGCGCGCCGTGGTCGGCGGCTAAAGACGACCATCGTTCATCATTGCCGAGGAAAACATGGAGGCCTGAAACGAGATCGCAACCGTATTCGATGGCTGTCTCGATCTCTGTCACCCACGCCTCGGGGAGTTGACCACCAGCGGGTGCGACCCCGATGACGAGGACCTCTACCTCGGGTGCTCGCTCGACAGCTTCGTCAACCGACTCCACAATAGGAATGTCAGGTGCGTCGGCTCTCCCAAGTACGTCGGCGAGTGTCTCTTCTGCGGTCTTGGAGTCAACAACGACCCGCGTGTCAAATATTTCGCTGTGCATCACCACACCGTTCGCGGTCTTTCCACCAGTTCGTCCGAATTCACCCTCAGCGAGCACCATCGCCGGAACTGGCACGTCAAACTCGTCTCGTAAATTCATGGCTTGATTAAACTAAATCACACCCTACGAAAACCCTATACCCTCCTATGGTTGGTCACTCGACACGGTACTTGGCGATGGCGTCCATGTCGAGGGTTACGCCGAATCCAGGATCATCCGGAAGCGTAAACGTTGCGCCGTTAGGCGTCCACCGCTCGTGCTCCTTGATAAGCGAGTCTTTAGCATGAATGTTAAGGATGCCCGTCGGATACGTCACGGTCGGACACGCCGCCGCAAAGTGGGCGTTGGCTGCGGCACCGACGCCGAGTTCAAGCATGCTTCCCATAAAACACGGCATGCCGTGGGCAGAGGCCACGGTCGCCACATCTCGAGCCAGATTGAGACCCCCCGTTTTCGCGAGTTTGATGTTGACGATATCACAGGCGTTGGCCTGTGCGAGCGCAGCGACGTCTCGTGGGGCGAAACAGGCTTCATCAGCTAGAATTGGTGGCGCAACAGCGTCTCGAACCCGGGTAAGACCCGCAATATCATCGTAGTCGATGGGTTGTTCCACGAGGACGAGACCACCCGCCGCATCGTCGAGTATTGGAATCTTTCGGAGTGCCTCGGGGACGGACCACCCCTGATTCGCATCGATTCGGATTCCAGCATCGGGAATCGCGTCACTGATTGCCATAATTGCGTCGCGCTCAGCTTCAAAGTCAGGGTTACCGACTTTTACCTTGAATGCCAAAAACCCCTGCTCAGCTGCACGAGTCACGTCGGCACGCACCTCGTCTGGTGATTTGATACCAATGGAATAGTGGAGGTCGATAGTTGGGTTGCTACGCGTGGGGCCACCGAGCAGATCATATACGGGGAGGCCGCGAGCCTTCCCGAGGGCATCCCAAAGTGCCATGTCTATGCCACAAAGCGGAAACGGCTCGCCAGAGAGCACCTGCTGGCAGTCCTCGATGATTCGGGGAATATGATTGAGTCGTCGTCCCTCAACCAATGGCGCAAGTGTGTCTTCAATTAAGACACAGATCGCGCCCTGCGAGAGACCATGGGGCCACGACGAAAGCGGAGCAACTTCACCCAGGCCGGTCACGCCTGTATCGGTCTCGACCTGGACGATTACATGGTCATAGGTCTGTTCGCCGGCAGTTGCTAGCGAAAGGCTGGTCTCGTAGGTGGTTTCTGAGGGAACGGAGACCGGGATGACCTCAACACCAGTTACCTTCATAGTGTTACCACCTCCCCAGGTTGAGCACCCGTATGGTCGCCGTCTCGAACGACGAACTGGCCATTGACTAACACGTAAGAGATGCCGTCAGGATAGTTCGCTGGATCCAGGAAGTCGCCCGATTGAGCGACCGCTTTGGGATCGAAGATGGTTATATCGGCTTTCGCGTTTGCCTTCAGCACACCTCGGTCGGCGAGTCCCATCCGCGAAGCTGGCATCCCAGTCATCTTATGAACCGCCGACTCGACCGAAACGACCTCTTCGTTGCGAGCGTAGTGGCCGAGGACACGTGGGAAAGTTCCGTAATTTCGTGGGTGGGGAACCCCTTCGCCGAGCGGCCCATCCTGTTTTAGCGACGATCCGTCACTTCCGATCATCGTGAGTTCGTGGCGCATGACAGTTCGTACGTCGTCTTCGTCCATGCCGAAGTTGACGTGCATCGTGCGGTTCTCGTCATAGAGTACAATATCAAGCAGGATATCGGCTGGATCACGATTATTATTGTCCTGAGCCGCGATCTCGGCTATAGTCTTCCCCTCAGTATGTTTTAGGTCAGAATTCCGGACGCTCGTCACGAGGATGCCGTCCCACGTGCTCTTTTCGTCGGCCACCAATTCGTCACGAATTCGCTTGCGATCAACGTCATCTTGTAATCGTTCGAGCAACGCGTCGTCGCCGCCGTCGTGGGCCCAGTTGGGAAGGAGCGCTCCGAGCGTAGTTGAGGAAGCAACGTATGGATACTGATCACACTGCACGTCCACGCCGTCGCGTTCACGCGCGAGCTCCATTTGTCGGAGCGTATAGCGTATTTTCCCCCAGTTATTTGGACCGATTGCCTTGTGATGGGATATCTGAACAGGGATGTCTGCACAACGACCGATTTCCAGCGTTTCTTTAACGCTCTCAATGAGATCGTCGCTTTCTGAGCGCATATGGGTAGCGTAGAAACCGCCGTACTCAGCGGCCACCTCCGCCAGTGCAATCACTTCAGCGGTGTCGGCGTAACATCCAGGAGGGTAGAACAGTCCTGATGAGAGGCCGACTGCGCCGTCCTCCATCGCCTCGGCGACGATATCCCGCATCTCGACAAGTTCATCTTCGGTCGGCACTCGGTCGTCATAGCCTACGACCGCCGCCCGGACGTTGCCGTGACCGATGAGTGATGCAACGTTGAGTGAGATGCCCGTCGCGAGGTAGTCGAGATATTCCGCCATCGATTCCCAGTTGTCGGCGTCTACGGTATCACCAAGGGCGTTACTCTCGAACCAGTCGTCGACACCTTGGGCGGCTGCACCGTACCGCGGGGCCGCACTAGTGCCACAATTCCCTACAACCTCGAGGGTCACACCTTGACGGACCTTGCTGTGAGCTTCGCGGTTCGCTGGGAGGGTAAAGTCGGAGTGAGTATGAATATCTATGAATCCCGGTGCGACTGCCGCACCGTCAAGATTGATAATCTCGTCGGCGTCGTGTTCGTAGTGTCCGACCTCAACGATGCGACCGTCCGTAATAGCCACGTCGCCACGATACCACGGTGACCCGGTACCGTCCACAATTCGACCGTCTCTGAGTAGGATGTCGTGTCCCATGGCTCGCCAATCGCGGGCCCCTACCTAAAGTCCGGAACCTAACAAGGTCGGTCACAAAAGGGTCCGACCTCGCTCACGAGAAGATGCCTACGTACATGGCGAACAATGAGTACAACAGAGTACTGACGAGAAAGACTGTTCCATCTATCGGAAACATGAGATACATGATCACGAACAGAGGGTAGGGCGCAAACAGCAGTAGTGTCTCGACCACGTACCACTGTCGGTCGGTGAGATTGAAGCGAGTGCGTACCGCCTCACGGGGAGTCCGCGAACGCTCAGAAGGAGGTGATTTCCATGAAACGTAACCACTCGTACTATTATCGCTGGTATCACCATCCTCCCCCGGTCGCTCATGTTCATCGCTATGGCTAGTTGCGGGGTGGGTCCATCCGTCCCATTTAGCACTAACATCGTGCACGCTTCTCTCTTTGCGTCTATCATGCGGCTTATTTCGGTCACTCATAGCGTCACCTCCGTCCTCTCGACAGGAATGTCGAACTCGTAGCCGTTGTATACCGAGACCACGATTTCGCCATAGACGGTCACGGCGTCGCCAGCCGATAAATTGCCAGAAACTTGTCGTGCAGGGATGTCCACTTTAAGGTCGTTCTCACCAGGCAAAAGTGACCGTTGACCTTTGAAGGGTGTGCTCGCGCTGTCGTTGTAACCGGGATGAGCCACCGTCAGATGGACATACTGAATTCGGAGGGGTTCGTTCATCGAACTGTTCACTCGGAGGTCGGCCACAAGAGCGCCATTCTCAATGTTGGTGTCCGCGATCCCGGCGGACGTCTCGTCACGACTGGTGACTGAAGCGTAGTTTTGTTCAGCCTCGGCGATAACTGCTCCTGAAAGCAGGGCGATAGCTAGAAGAGACGCTACGACCCGCCGACTCACGCTAAAACCTCCGCGTCGGTCGGTAAGTCATTTCGGTCGACTAGCGCGTAGTCGCATGCTGGACACTGTCGCTCACCGACAAGCGACCGACCACCACAACAGGTCATGTGTTGCCCCTCTGGTTCAACGTACTCGTCGCCACAGGCCGGACACATTTGTAGTCCATACCGCAAAATCGCGGCCATCGCCGTCCGATCCGCGGCGGAACGGTCGTCCCAGTCGGGAATACGCTCGGCAAGGAGATCGATTACTGCCATGTCAAGTGCGGCCACCGCCCGGGCCTCCCACTGGCGAACTGCAACCTCGTCGGTATCGAAGGCAAACCAGTTTTCGCCGCCGCCAAGGCTTCGCCGCGCCGATACCTCGACTACATCGTCGAACTTCTTCACGATCGCTTGTTCGAGGACGTCGGAGTCGTTGACACCCTTAGCCGCAGTGGCTTGAATGCGCTCTTCAACCTCGGCCGGAAGCCGGTAATCCTCATCAAGGAGGCCTACTGCGAGTAGTGCCTTGGTTGCCGGTAAGTTGGACGAAAACGCCTCGACCTCGTTCTTGCCGAATGCACCGAGCACCGACTCGGGAAGCGCGCGTGTTAGCTGCGGGGTTCCGGGAATTAGGTATCCGTGTAGCATGATGACTGCCCCACCGATGGTGAACATTGCGACTGCGAGAATGGTGCTACCGACCGCATAGAGTGCTGCTATCCCCAATCCAAGCAATATCGCGTTGACTGCGGTGCAGGGCCAACAGCGGTTCGTGCCAGTATAGCGTGGGTTACGGAAACGCACATCATACTCTTCGAGGGAATGCGTAAAACATTATCCACCTCAAATGTACGGAAATCAAATTTATTTCATCTATGTCAAATACGATGGAGTTCACCCGCTACCGATTGTCGCTGGCGCCTTCACCTAAATACCCCTGATTTCAGGAGGGGGAAGATTCAAGCACATCGATAGACCTTCCCCTCCATGGGATTAGAGACCATTATTCAAATTGCCGAACAAGTCGGTGAGGACGATGAGGCTCGTCGGGCGGCATTCCGCCGGGAGCTACAACAGTACGATGACGGAGAAATCAAGTCGTTCACCGAGACCAACGATATCCTTGCCGCCGAGCGCGAGACCCTCAATGAACTCAAACGTGAGCTTGACAGTGAGGAAGGAAACATCGAGGAACTAGTTGAGTACACGGAATTTCTGACCGTTGAGCAGGCGGTCGAACACCGTGACGAGACTGTCGATAAGCTCGGAAAGCACAACAAACATCTCCAGACGTTCCATGCTGAGATGATTCGAGCGCTCGACATTGTCGAAACTAACCTCGACGCGTTGGAGGCCAATGGAAAGGAGGCAGTATGCGGGAACCCCCAGCCACACTTCGAGCGAGCGGGAGAGGCGCTTAAAAAACATAACGAGGCGGTCGAAGGCCTTGGCACAAACATGACTATTCTGAATGCATATATCGCCTGAAATATAAACAGTATTTCACTCCGTTACATAATTTTGGACTATCGTAAAGAGTTGTGTTAACCCCCCACATAGATAGGGGGTGTCTATAAGCTATAAAATTCGAAACTGCTAGCCATGGAAACAGAACGTCGTGAATTCATGCGACAAATGGGCGCTGCTGGGGCGTCTATCGCTACCCTGAGTATAGCCGGCTGTGCGAACCAAAATAACCCGAACGGAAGCGGTAATTCTGCCAAGAAGAAGGTAGAAGAAAACTTGCCTCAGGAGCGAAAAATCGGCAAAATCAATCACGTTAGCAATACTGAACAATACCACCCCGCACGTTATCAGGCTAATCGCCTCGTGGACAAGCAGTTCCGGGAACAACTTGGCGCGAACGTTGTGACCGATGCAGTCGAAATCACGGTGCTTACTTCTCGTGAGGACAAGGGAGATTTCCATCTAACTACCTACAACTGGTGCGCAAACAACGGGGATCCTGATACTATTCTCGTCAACCGCTTTGCCAAAGGAGGAGCAGAAAACGACTACGGATTCAACCACGACCGCTACAACGAGATCGCCAAAAATCAGCGAAAAGAGAATGACAAAGATGCCCGACAAAAACTGGTACATGAGGCCCAGAAAATTTTGGGTGAGCAGCGGGTTGAGAATCAGTATCTCTACAACGTCTACCCGTATGCCTACAACAGTGACCGATTTGAGGAAGACTCAATTGTGGTGAACGTCACTGGAATGCGAAATATCTGGAATTATACCCAAATAAAACCCAAGAATAATAAGGGTAAAACTATCGTCACCAATAATTGGGATCCCTCGGATCAGCTGAACCCGCTCCACATCAATGCGGTTGGTCCGAGTAGAAATTGGACGCCGACTCGGTTCATGCATGATTTCCTGTTCCGAGCAGACCCCAAGCAACAAATGAAACCGTGGGCAGCGAAGGATTTCGAATGGGCCGATGATACCACGCTCAATGTGAATCTTAAGCAGGGTATGACATTCCACGACGGCGAATCTGTGACCGCCGATGACGTAGTGTACACATTTAACCTCATCTTAGAGACTGAGCCACCAGCCTACGTCAACTATGTAGTCGACACGACTGAAAGCGTCGAGAAAACCGGTAACCACTCGGTTCGATTCAATCTGACCGATCCGTACGCACCGTACATCGCGATCACACTTGGGTTAACGCCAATCCTGCCCCAACATTATTGGGAGAAAATACTTTCTGAGACAGGCAACGAGTCTGAACCATGGAAGGTGTCAATAACCAATGGCACACCTATTGTGGGGAGTGGTCCGTTCCAGTGGGGCAACTGGGATCAAGGTTCACGCTTTGAGATGCCTGCATTCAAAAATCATTCGTTCGCTGCACCCAATATCGATACCCGCATCCAGCGGCCACTTTCAACCCGCGACGCCGAACTCGAAGCAATGCGAAACGGTGACTACGACTTGCTTGATTACTGGTTCGGTAGTCCTGCATCGCTCCAAGACGCAGTCAAGAATAGCGGACACCTCACGCTTGTTGAAAACTCCGACGACTGCCGACAGGCAACGTGGGTCAATACCAAAAAACCGCCATTCGATGATGTTGCCTTCCGACAAGCTGCAAATGCGCTCATCACCGGTGCCCAAACAGTCATTATAGAGGAACTCAACGACGGCTTTGGCAACAAAGCACATTCACCGATCAACGAAACCCTTAATTTCTGGCATAATCCCGACACACCGTACTTCGAGAACGGTGTAAATGGAGCCATTGAAATCCTAAAAGATGCCGGGTATGTGTGGGACAATGACGGGAATCTCTACTATCCTGAAGGGAAAACCGGTGCGTAGCTAACCTATTCCACAATTCCTCCATTAATATAATATTAGAAATAAAAATGGTCAATAAAAGATACGTCGCTCGACGCTTAGCACTGATGGTGGTGTCACTATTTACAGTAATCACTATCCTGTTCTTCCTCTTCCGGATGGTTCCGGGTGGCCCAATGTCAGCAATCATGAGTCCGCGTATGTCGCCAGAAGCTCAACGCCGCGTCATAGAGGAGTTTGGACTCAACGAACCGCTCTGGAAACAGTATCTCTTGTACATGGCTCAGGTTGTCCAGTTAGACTTCGGCCAATCGTTCTATTATAGCCGACCAGTGACCAACATCATTGGCGACCGGTTCATCAACACAATGTCACTAATGTTGACTGCGTTCACTATTTCGTACGCTTTCGGCATCTTCTTCGGCGCCCAACTTGGGTGGATCCGCGGAACGACAAAAGAGCGTGCTGGCATGCTGGTTGTTCTCTTACTCCGCTCAACACCTGTGTTCTGGACCGGAATGATTGTCCTTTATATATTCTCGTTCGAGTTAGGAATGTTCCCACTCGGCGGGATGCGCGGAGTCACCGCGAATTACTCAGGGACTGCCGATAAGTTCCTGAGTGTCGACTTCCTCTATCACCTCGCACTCCCGGTTTTCACACTGTGTACCTACTATACCGGACTACCGCTCCTGCTAATGCGAAATAATCTGCTCGAAGTACTTTCGGAAGATTACATCGACACGGCGCGTGCCAAGGGACTGACGAACCGACGCATCTTGTTCCAGCACGCGGTTCGGAATGCGATTCTTCCAGTGGTGACGGCGTTCGCCATTGCGGTCGGATTCGCGGTTGGTGGGCAAGTGCTTATCGAGACTGTGTTCTCGTGGCCCGGTCTCGGCCGTGAGATGGTACAAGCAGCGCTTCGGAGCGATTACCCAGTCGCGCAGGGCGCGTTCGCACTCATGTCTTTCATCGTGATCACGATGAACTTCATAGCCGACATCGCATATACGTACCTCGATCCACGGGTCAAACTTGGAGGAACCTAAGATGAGTGAGGAAACCTCTCGATCGACACAGAGACGCATTGAGACTAAGAAAGGATGGCGGCGATTTCTCCAGAACCTCCGCCGAACTGCCCGCGAGCAAGCCGGTGTCTTCGTCCAGTCAAAGATGGCAGTTGCGGGTCTAATTATCATCACCTTCTACATTCTGGTCGCCTTGGTAGCACCCTACATCGTTCCGTACGCGCCGTACGAGCGTATTTACGCTGCAGATGGTTCATGGGCTAGCCTCCAGCCACCAACGCTGGCCAACCCGCTTGGGACGACTGAGGCCGCCCATGATGTGCTCTCACAACTGTTGCTGGGTGCTCGGATCGCAATGTTCGTTGGTCTACTGGGTGCGTTCATGGTCGCAGTTATCGGAACGACTATCGGTGTTATTGCGGGGTATTATGGCGGCTGGGTCGACGAAGTGGTAATGCGCTCCGTGGACATCCTCTATGGTCTTCCATTCATCCCG
Source organism: Haladaptatus pallidirubidus (assembly GCF_020700235.1). Classification (GTDB taxonomy): domain Archaea; phylum Halobacteriota; class Halobacteria; order Halobacteriales; family Haladaptataceae; genus Haladaptatus; species Haladaptatus pallidirubidus. The sequence continues at coordinate 245,057 of NZ_CP085307.1, forward strand.
TTCGTCATCGTTCTAGTAACGGTACTTGGCGCAAGCGTGTGGAACATCATCCTTGGCATTGCGTTATTATATTGGCTTTCAACCGCCCGTGTTATCCGGTCTGAAGTGTTGACAGTGCGCGAGCGCCCCTATGTCGAGGCCGCGCGGGCTGCGGGAGCGAGCGACTTCCGCATCATGACTGTCCACATTCTCCCGAACGTTATTCCGCTGTCGGCGCTCTACGCTGCCATCGCAGTGGGATACTCTATCGTCGCGCAGGCAAGCATCGCCTTCCTCGGATTCGGCGACCCGTCGGTTCCCTCGTGGGGCGTGATGCTTCAGCGAGCGTTTGTCACCCAGTCGTTCGGTACCGCATGGTGGTGGGTGATTCCACCAGGACTATCTATTACGCTCGTTGTGACAGGAGCCTACCTCGTGGGACGGGGTTACGAGGAAGTTGTCAACCCACAGCTTCAGGAGCAGTAAATGAATCAATCAAACTCCAACTTCGACGAAGATGCACCGCTACTGGCGGTCGAGGACGCCGTCGTGAACTATCGGACAAGCGACGGAGACCTTACCGCAGTTGATGGGATTAGCTTTGAAATCGGCGAGGACGAAATCTTCGGTCTCGTCGGTGAATCCGGCTGTGGGAAATCGACGGTGGCTCAAGCTATCCTCGGTCTCCTTCCACAGAACGGCGAGGTTGTCTCCGGATCGATTCAATTTCGGGGTGTCGAACTCACCAATCTCGACAAACGTGAGATGGACACCCTCCGGTGGGAGAATATCTCACTCATCAGTCAGGGAGCGATGAACGCGCTCAACCCTGTCCATCGTATTTCCTCACAGATAATCGAGGCGATTCAGGCCCATCGGGACACATCGACAGCCGAAGCGCGAGAACGTGTAGCCGAGCTCTTCAAAATTGTCGGCCTCGACCCCGATCGGATGGATGACTATCCCCACCAATTTTCTGGAGGGATGAAACAGCGAGCATATATCGCGATGTCACTCGCACTTGACCCTGATCTTATAATCGCCGACGAACCGACAACTGCGCTCGACGTAATCGTTCAAGATCAAATTCTCAAGCGGCTTAAAGAGCTTCGAGACCAACTTGGTATTTCAGTTGTCATTATTTCTCACGATATCAGCGTCATCGCCGAAACATGCAATCGACTCGGCGTGATGTATTCGGGAAAACTGATGGAGTATGGCGATCTTAGGGAGATTTTCGCGAGTCCGTACAATCCCTACACCCTCGGGCTACAGAACGCATTCCCGTCGCTTCGAGGAAAGCAACAAGACCTTATTTCTATCCCCGGTAGTCCGCCGTCTATTGCGGATCTCCCGAGTGGCTGTCGGTTCATGCAGCGGTGTCCGTTCGCCACTCAAGAATGTGCGACACAGCACCCACCGTTAGAGTCGGTAGGCGACGACCACTTCTCGGCGTGCTATCATCACGAACGCGTCGAACAGATGCGACATGATGCGAAAGAACGGGAAACGTGGGCGCAACTGCGGGACACTGGCAATGAATCAGCGGCTGCTGGAGGGATGACCCATGACTAATCGTGACATCATTATGGAATGTGAGGGGCTGAAACAGTATTTCGGCCAGCAACAGGGACTTTTTAATAGCCTATTCGGCGAACCCGAATACGTCCGTGCGGTAGACGGTATCGACCTCAAAATCGAGCGCGGTGAAATTGTCGGCCTCGCTGGCGAGTCTGGATGTGGAAAAACCACGACTGGCAAGACGCTCATCCGACTCCTCGAACCGACCGATGGAACGATTCGGTTCGAAGGCAAGGAAGTGACCGACATCACTGGAGCAGAGCTACAGGCGTTCCGCCGGAATGTCCAGATAATCTTCCAGGATCCCTTCGAAAGCCTCAATCCCCGAATGACGGTGTATGATACCGTGGTCGAACCGCTCAAGATTCATGGCATCGGTGACCCCGACGAGCGATATATTCGTGTGGTTGAGGCCCTCGAACGCGCCGAACTCGAACCGGTCGAGGCATATTTGGAAAATTACCCTCATCAACTGTCGGGTGGCGAAAAACAGCGGGTCGCTATTGCGCGAGCTCTAGTGCTCGAACCCGACTTCCTGCTAGCCGACGAACCAGTTTCGATGCTTGACGTGTCCATCCGAGCGGGCGTGTTGGGCCTGCTCCAACGACTCAACGAGGAACTCGACCTCACCATCCTGTTCATTAGCCACGACTTATCGCTGCTGCGCCAAGTGTGCGACCGTATCGGCATCATGTATCTAGGTCGCATTATTGAGTTCGGGGAGACAGAGACGGTCATTCAAACCCCAACGCACCCCTACGCGAAGGCGCTACTCGGGGCAGCTCCCGAGCCCGACCCCTTCCGCGAGCGCGAGCACGTCGAAATTCAGGGGTCTATTCCCGATCCGATAAACCTCCCGTCTGGCTGCCGGTTTAAGGGCCGATGTCCCGAGCGTGAAGCTATCTGCGACTATATCGACCCACATCTTTGTGAAGTTGAGTATGAGGGCGATCCCCGCGATGTCGCGTGTCACGCCTACTACGAAGCTGACGATGCCGAGAGGTTCGAACAGCAACTACGTGAGCGCGAAGACGTGCGCGACGACATTAAACAGAATCCCCACCGGAAGGTAAGCCTCAGCGAGGAACCCAACAAAGAGGTCAGCCATAACGCGGAAAGCGACTGACGTGGGCGACGATGTCACGCGGAATCACCTGCTCACAGGTCGTCGCGAAAGTGCATTCATCGCACTTCTCATAGGATTCATCACCGGCTGTTGGATCGGGTATGTTCTCATCTATCCTATTTCATCGCTTCCACTTCCTCGGTACACTCTGGTCAGTGTCATTCTCCTCGGCGCATATATTGACTACGTCACTCGGTCGATGCTCGATCGCCTACTCATTGTCTTCGCCGCATCGCTCATAGCCTTCGTCATCGGGTTCGTGGTCTACACCTTCCCAGCGCTCGTCGGATGGTACAATACCGTGCTGATTCAGCGATCGCTTTATCTATCAGGGCTTCGCAAAACATTCCTGTTCGCGCTTTTGGCGATGACTCTCCTCCTCATGGGAACTTTAATTAGCTATATTATTCGGAATACGTACGCCGAAGTAACACGGTAGAAAGACTGTGATTCACTTTAAATTATGTTACGGATCTATATTCCAGAATATAATCCATTGAAAGCGATCAGTGACAATGGCGATCGCAGAATTATAAGAGGCTTCTCAGTCGCCTTTACAGATGTGGTCGTTTCAACGATATTTATCCATATTGACAGAGAGGGAATGCTGTGACGATGCACGGATGTTTCGATGAGCGACCGCAAGGTGGTTGGGTAATTTGCCTAGATATTTTGTCTCGAATCACATATCCTCGAATAGATTAATCTGGACAGATAGAAGTAGCCAAAGACTGCCAATCTACTGAAACTCGGCCATCTTTTCTCCCGAAATTCACCAATTTGGATACGTGTCATCTGCCATTTTGTCAAGCGGGAACTGAGGGCGCGAAATTCGCGTAAACTCGTACTTTCGTGGGTCCATCGCTACGAGACCGATGCTGTTGATGGGTATGTTTGTTGAACACATTGGCTCGTAGTCAGCCCGGTAGTGGTTCGTGGACTTGACGACCAATACGTTGAGACGTTCGGGTTGGATACCCACGTGCCGCCAAATTTCAGCGTCAAGAGGTTGCATCCGGTTCTCAGTCACAATGACGCTGACACCATCGTCCTGGCCGCACTCAACGAGCACTGTCCGCCCGAGGTGGTTCTCGCCGCCGGTTCCCATCGGTCCGGTGTTGCGGAATTCACCATCGGTGACGGCCTTTACGTACACGTTGAGATCGGCGATGGGGTCGCCATGGAAATCGTCGGTCTTGCCTCCGAGATTCACAATCGTGCGCTCGCCGACACCCGCATCGACACACTGAGCTACCGTTTCCGGGTCGCGAACAATAGCGAATCCAGCATTCGTAAGTTCTTGGTCGATCATCTCACGGAGAACCGTCGTACCGTCCGCCGCACCGCCACCACCAGGGTTGTCACCCACGTCAGCCATCAGGACGAATCCGTCCTCTGGGTCAAGGTCTGCAGCAAGCCGCTTTGCCTCTGTGACGGCCTCCGGCGGTTCAGGATAGTCGCTGACAAAGTCTTCGCGGCGGTCCCAAATATACTCGGCGAGTTCGCGTGAAACCTCTCGTGCCGCATCGGAATTGGAGTCGGCGATGACCGGAATTGACCACCCCATTGAAGGGATGTCGGCCTGGTGAAAACCGGGAAAGACACTAACTTTGACGATGTTGTCGTGCTCCTCGTACTCACGGGCTTTCGCCATTACATCAGCCATTGGTCCCTCCCGGGTATTTTGCTTGGGACCCATAGCGAGAACGGGCGGGCGCTCAATGTGGATCACTGGGTCGATGTCGCTCTGAATCGTCCGGATGAGTTCACGCATCCCAGTGCGACCGGTGTCTGCCATATCCGTATGAGGGTATGACTCAAAGCCAATGAGAACGTCCGACTTAGTAACCATTTCGTCGGTGATGTTTCCGTGGAGATCAAGCGTCACCGCGATGGGAACATTCTCGCCTACGATTTCTCGTACGCTCGAAATCAACGGTCCCTCGCCGTCATCCAGTCCTTCGGGCACCATAGCACCATGAAGACACAGCATCACGCCATCTAGGTCGGCGGCGTGCTCTCGAACTCCGTCGAGAATCTGCTCACAATAAAACTCATAGACGTCGGCTTCGACGAGTCCACTCGGTGTCGCAGTGGCCGCAACCGTATGAATCAGCTCCACGGAGTTGTTTTCGGCCACGTCGATGACACCGCCAACTTGCGTATTAGTTCCTTGGAGCTTTTTGGGGATCTCGTCGCCGAAGTACTCGCGGCGCTCCTTAAACAAATCTCTGCCTGTCTTGGAGGTTAAGAACGTGTTTGTTTCATGGGCAAAGTTCCCCACGAGAACGGTTTTGTCTGCCATGTGAACAACTACCTACTAAACTTGTTTAAAGTAACACCCGTTCATGCTCAGTCCCAACTGAGCAAATTTATTTTCCAGATAATTCTCACGTACGAACGAATACCTCTAATGATAAGGTGTGTTGTTAACATACCCTACGCGAATGAAAAGCATATGCGAAAGTCACAAACGACGTTCTTCGAGGTATTCCGATGAATATCGACCTACTGTTAAAGAACGCCCAAATCGTGGACGGGACGGGCGCACCGTGGTTCTGCGGGAGCGTAACGGTGCAGAACGGCGAAATATCGAATATCATCCGGGGCGACACGAGTGACGTAGATGCACAGAAAATGATTGATGTCAAGGGCGCAGTGGTTGCGCCCGGTTTCATCGACACTCATAGTCACTCTGACCTCCAGTTATTCGATAGCCCTTCACTTGCACCAAAGATACACCAAGGGATTACGACAGAGATTCTGGGACAGGACGGTTTTTCGATGGCGCCGATGCATCGCGACGGTGGTGCCAAAGAATGGCAACGCCACCTCTCAGGTCTCGCTGGTGACGTAACACTCGACTGGTCGTGGGGCGATACCGCCTCATATCTCGACGCAATTGAGGAGAACGGCGTCGCTCCGAACGTCGCAATGTTGGTGGGTCATGGCACGGTACGATACAACGTGCTGGGGATGTCTGACCGCGCCCCTACCGAAGCAGAACTAAACAAAATGGCTGATTTGGTGACTACTGCGCTCAATGACGGTGCCATTGGCTTCTCAACTGGTCTGGTGTATTCGCCGCAGGTGAACGCCTCTACCCACGAGGTTCAGACGCTGGCCGCCCAACTTGCTCCGTACGGACGTCCATTCGTGGCGCACATTCGAAGCGAAGGGGACATGATGTGGGAAGCACTCGATGAATTCATCGATATTGGTGCCGAGGAAGACGTTCCGCTCCATCTCTCACACTATAAGGTCATCGGAGGCGCGAAAAAGGGACACGCTGACCGCGCAAACCATCTACTTGAGTCGGCGCGCGAACGCGGCGTCGACATCACCGCCGAACAATATCCGTATCTCGCCGGTAACACGCTCCTATCAGCGGTTCTGCCACCATGGGTTCACGCCGACGGGCCAGACAGAGCGCTTGAATATCTCGCCGATGATGAGAGCCGGGAGCGTATCCGAAAGGATATCGAAGAGTGGCGTATCGATGGCTGGGAGAATCAGGGACCCCGCACCGGCTGGGAAAATATTGACGTTCGGAACCTCAACACTGACGTATGGACGGACTACGAAGGCGCAAGCGTCGCCGCTATCGCCGATGAGCGCGACCAAAACCCAGTCGAGACCGTTTGCGATCTGCTGTACGATGAGAACCTCACACCCTCGATGATTTTACACACGCTGAATGAGAACGACGTGCGTAAAATCATGCAGTACGAGCGAGTGAGTATCGCCACGGATGGTCTGTTCGGAGCCGAGCCCCACCCGCGAACATACGGCACGTACCCCCGCGTCCTCGGACGGTACGTCCGTGAGGAGGGAGTTCTCTTACTTGAGGAGGCGATCCGAAAGATGACCTCACTGCCTGCACGAGTTATGGATCTCGACTCGAAGGGAGTAATCCGACCCGGCATGGATGCTGACCTCGTGGTGTTCGATCCCGCGTTTATCACCGATACTGCAACGTATGACCGTCCGCGACAGCATCCTCGTGGTGTCCAACACGTTATTGTTAACGGTGAGTTCGTAGTTAAGGACAGCGAGACCACCAGCGCCACTCCTGGTGACGTAATTCGGGCATGATAGATTACGATGAAATTCTGTTACGGCAGTACTGTTGATTTCGGTAAGGTGGTAGAAGAAAACGCGGTCACAATCAATTAGACAGAATCCGCTTGGCTAAACACAAATTGGCTCCGATCTGAGAGACGATTTTGACTGCTCGGGTTCTCGCTCGACCGGCTACTTCGTGACTGCCTTCCCTGGCAGATCACCAGTTGCCTCATTGTCTCGTACCGCGAACTCACCATTAACGAGAACGTGATCAATACCTTTCGGATAGCGAGAGGGGTTTTCGAACGTCGCGCGACTTTCAACGACCTCGGGCCGGAGGACAACGAGGTCGGCATCCATGCCGCGTTTGATGATCCCTTTTTCGTCCAAACCCATCGCACGGGCCGGGAGCGAGGTCATTTTCCGGATTGCCTCTTCCAATGTCATAACGTTTTCTTCACGGACGTACTTACCGAGGATTCTGGGATAGGTGCCATAGACGCGGGGATGGGGCTTACCACCGAATAGGCCATCCGACCCGATGCAGACTCGTTCGTATCCGAGGATATCTTGCACGTCGTCCTCGTCGAGCATGTGAAGCGTCATGCTCACGCCTAGATTCTCCTCAACCAGTAGTTCGGCAATGGCTGTTATCGCATCGGTGCCGCGGTCAGCTGCGATTTCGGTGACGCTCATCCCCTCGTATTGGTTGTTCTCTTCACTTGGTACGTTGGCGATGACCACGTTGTTCCATCCCGAGAGCGCGCCGATGTTCTCCCAACCGTCGATACGCCACTCTTCGATATCCTTTCGGATACGATCACAAGCGTCCTCATCCTGCAAGTATTCGAGGATCCCTTCAGGACCTTCGGCGTGAACCCACGGCGGTAACACCGCCGAGAGCATAGTGCTCCCCGCGGTGTAGGGGTACTGCTCGGCAGTGAAATCCACTCCCCGCTCGCGGGCAGCCTCGATGATACCGAACGCCTGCTCCGTTTTTCCGTGCTGAACCGGCCCACCCATCTTGAAATGCGAGAGATGGAGCGGAACGTCTTCCTCGGCACCAATATCGATGAATTCATCGAGCGCCTCCCAAATCCACCGACCTTCACTTCGGATGTGTGCCACGAACGGGCGCTGGTATGGCGCGAGTTGGGATGCAAGCGTCTGGACTTCATGGGTGGAGGCGTACGTACAGGGCGTGTAAATGAGACCCGTAGAGAGGCCAATAGCGCCACTGTCGAGTGCGGTGGTCACCAAGTCGGCCATTTCGTTTAGTTCTGCTTCGGTAGGGGCGCGGTCAGACATCCCCAGCACGTTGTATCGTACTGTACCGTGACCCACCAACATTGCGACGTTCGGAGCGACGCCGTTCTCCTCAACCGCTTCAAGGTAGTCTGCAGTCGAACCCCATGTCCATTCCTTATCAGAGCGCCCAGCGAGCGCCCCGAGCTGTTTCTGCCATTCTTCGGCGCCACCGTCGCGGTGCATCGGTGCCATCGAAAAACCGTCCTGTCCCAGAATCTCAGTTGTCACACCTTGTCGGAGTTTGGGTGCGAGCGTGGGATCCTCGAACAGTTCGATATCGGAATGACTGTGAGTGTCGATGAAACCGGGCGCAACCACCGCGTCCTCAAGATTTATAATCTCGTCGGCGTCGAGATTGTGATCAATTTCGCGGACTATGTGAGAAATTTTATCGTCTGTAACGCCGACCGCACCACGAAACCATGGGGCACCGGTACCGTCCACTATTTTCGCTCTCTCTAAGAGAAGGTCAATAGTCATACGCGGTATTTATTGAGAAGAACGAAAAACACGCCCCCAATAATGAGAGGGAGTTACAAACCGCGACTACCCACCGTAGCCTACTCGTCTGCCTTCTCTAGCACTGCATTGTAGAGGACGTTCACACCAGCACGATGTCCTTCCACTCAGTGTACTCTTCTTCAACGTGGCTGATACCATCGACGCTCGGGACGAATATCATACTCGTCGGACAAATTGTGTTCAGATAGTTCGCATCATGGCCAGCACCGCTAACGAGGCGTATATACTCATCTTCTCCAACAGTTACCTGTGCTGCCTGCTCAAACTTCGACCGACGAGACTTAAACCGAGCTTAGCAGCTTCACCTCAGCCTTCCGGAGATGTTCGAGAAGTGTAGTCTTCGAGATGTCGATTTCGGTGGCAAGCTCGCTTGCGGACGTTTCTCGTGGCCACGAGTAATACCCCCGCCGCTGTGCAAGTTCGAACACTTCGCGCTGGCGCTCGGAAAGTTCTACTACCGGGGAACCATTTTGAGTATGAGTGTCTGGTGACTTCATTCCCTCAATCGATATTTCAGCGTTCATCTCTGAACGTATCTCGTCGAGTCGACGGCTGATTTCTGCACGATCTTGCGTAATGATTACCGTCCAATACTCCCTACCGTCGTGGACGCGAATTTCCTCTTCCGGGATAAATCCACGTTCTATGAACGCATCATGAATGCTGTTACAGCTCTCATACTTAACGAGGAGTTCTTCGGTGGTATTGCCCGCGGCGGCATTTCCCCGTGCACGCAGATTGAAATATTCCTGAACACATTGGATCTCGGTTGTAAGCGGTGACGACTTAATCTCGTCTATCAAACTATTGATGTGCTTTCGAGAGTCGGCATACGCGGTACAGCGTGCGTTCGTCACGCCTCCAGTGTGATACACACCGTGTGCAATAAGACCCGCATCAGTTGCTGCCGTTGTTTGAAGAGTCCAGCAATTAGGATGCCAGATACGCAACGTCAACTGTGACGAATGGAGGTCATTGTGTCTAGTATCTTTACTTGCATGTTCCATGGTATCCTATCTCATTTTATCTGGTAAATACGTGTTGGTCGAGCAAGATAGCAATGAAACTTTTAACGAGACCGCAAGAGCGCTACAAAATTCTCATGGAATTGCGGCCACCGTAGCTCTTGATATCATCTTAAGGATCGTAAAAATACTCTCAGGAACTCGCTCGCCGGACAATGGATGCAATGCACGAACTCACGAAAAACCGGCTTGGGAAGACCAAACGCCAGCGCTCCAAGGACGGATTGAGCTATCAGGAAACGTGTCTCATCCTGAAAGCCAATGTGGAACTGCCCGGTGAGGTCGCGAACAAGAACACAGACGATAGTCCGACCATAGACGAGGGTGCCGGAGAGTAGCGTGGCCGGGACGAAATCACACCTGAGAGGGCGACACCTCTGACACGAATCCCTCCACGAACGCGGAATTGGACGCCCCGAATTGATACAGTTCAGGGCAGACGTCGTACGGTTACTCGTGAGTACGGCAGTTGTATCGGCGTCTATCGGCAAGGAACCAGCGGGAGGGGAGAGGTTGCACCGGCCACCGTATCTGTGGTTGGAAACACGTGGTCGAATCACTAGTCGCAAAGGAGACTGTTCGATACCCCGTGTTGCAGTAGCTCACCAGATGGAGGTCGTCGACGGACGTTGTGAACAAAAATCGACGACCACGCTATGAGCCATCGTTCGTATAGGTGGGAAATCGAGAGTAGCTTTAAGCTGGTTCGACAGGAAATTACAAGTTAGTTGGTCGCTAAGAGCGACCATGGTAGCTAAGAGCGACCACTTGACTGGGACTGCAATCGAGCTTTCGCTCCCTGTCGCAAATGGGAGACTCTTCCGGCATGCTGCAACGAGTGATATCCTCGATCTCCTTGCCGCCAATCCACACACCGCATTCAGTGTTCGCGACCTCCGCCGCGTGACCGACCAGAGCGCAAGTAGTGTTACGGACGCTGTCGATCTCCTCGACGAGACAGATCTCATCACGATTACATACGATGGCAATCGGAAACTCGTTCAAATCAACCGAAAGCGACTCTCTCATCCTGATGACCCATTGCTCCAAATTCCACAGACAGAGTTTCGTGATCCTGTGCGAACGATTGTTGATCGAATAACGCAGGAACTCGCCGATGTCAGAGGAATTGTTCTCTTCGGCAGTGTCGCTCGAGGCGAGGCTGATCGACGAAGCGACATCGACTGCTTCGTCCTCGTTGACGACGAACAAGCGCGTGCACAGCAGACGGCCCACGAGATTGCCTCGGAACTGAGCGAGCAACGATTTGACGGCGACCGGTTCAAATTCCAGGTACTCGTGGAGTCGACGGACACAGCACCCCGATATGGCGACCGCCTGCGCGATATCTTTGCGTCCAGTCTCACTCTCGTTGATTCCGAGGTGCTTCAGGCGCTCAAATCGGAGGTGCTCACGAATGGACGGTAGCTACGTCGAAGACGCCCTCGACACAGCAGAACAGGCCTTTCAGGATACGCGTGGACAATTGAGTGAAACGGATTTGGATGTGTCCGACGAAGCGCTCGTTCAGCTCCGGAAGGCCTGCCGGTTACTCGAAGCTGCGCGAACACTTCGTTCGCAAAACGGCTATTACACCGTTGTCATCGAAGCGTCCTTCGTCGCCATCGAACGGAGTATCCAGTTCTATCTCCTCCATCGAGGACAAGCGGCAGGTGAAGATCTTTGACACGAGCATACCGCTGTGTACCAACGTGGCGCAGAAGTCAACCTCTTCAGCGATTCGTTTGCAGCACGCTTGATCCAGTTGTGGCAGCAAAATCGGGCAGAAGTCTACTATCGTGAAACGGTTGCCAGTGCAGAACAGGCTGATGCAATGCTCCACTTGGCAGAGGATCTCCACCAGTATCTCCGAGAATTTGCGTCGTTACAGCACGAATGCGTCTGTTCGACGTAGTCTATCGACGAATCAACGCATCGTTTTGAACTTCTCGGGGCGCAACGCATGCTATGGGATGAACACATCTCATCTATATGCCTTCAGTAGCTGATCCCAGAGAGACTGTCCCTAATCCACGACTCCACCAATCCAAACTCTCTTTACCGATTATCTGTAAGCTGTAAACAACATCAACACTAATGTCACACACTGCATCCCACGCCAATGGCGATGTGATTCGAGATTTCCTCTCGATCGCAAATCTCCTCGAAGAGCCACGATTAGCCCAACTATACGCATATCTCTCTCAACAGGGTCCAGCGACCGTCCAGGAACTCATGGACGCATTGGACCTCCCGCAAGGGACAGCTTACACATACGTGAAGCGGCTGGCTGATACGGGCGTTATCGAAGCGACCGACGACGAGCACCCCCGAACATACGTTGCTCATCCAATCGATCTCACGATCTCGGCTGGAGATGGAACGCGTGAGTATACGATCACCCCGATGCTGGTTGACGCTGTGAGCCGCCAATCTACCAACGACGATATCGAGACATACATCACCCGCCACGGCATCGCCGGTCTAGCGACAGCACTCACCTATACAGTTGCATGTGAGCGTGGTGAGGTAACCCACCGATTGATGGCACGCGATTTGGACATCTCTCCCCTTGCTGCAGAGATCATTCTCCAGGCTCTCCGTCCTGTCGTTCGCGATTACATCGACATCGAAGAACCCGGTGCAGCGGGACCAAATCTTGGGCCAGACGACGAGTAAACTGTGGAGACATCCGACGACACGTGATCGACATTCATATCGCCGATTCGGGGATGTTCATTGCTCTCGGTTAACCACAAACAATCGTTATCAGCACGTCAGAGCGTTTGCCCGCCAGAACGAGATTGTGTTTCTCCTTCCAGAGCGAGTCTGTGAAAAGATCGTGGTCCCGCTGCAGACACTGAGGAACCACCAATTGAGACCGCAATTGAAGAGGGATGGGCACACGTCGCTGATCCACTCGGGTATACAATTTCAATCGTATCTCAAGCAATGGATGGCGTCGAGCGATACATCGTGAATGCTGATGCTCGACCCGCTGATGAACTCTCTCGGTGAGGACAAAGAAAAACAATTCAGTGGAGAACAGCCTACTGTTCGAATTAAAGCAAATACAGCCACGAGAACGACAGATGAGTGACCCGGCGCGTCGTTTTTGAAAAGCACCATCTTTTCGATTCAGTAGACAACGGTCGAAATTATGAGTGTTGTTTCATTAGACATTGGGTTGAAGCAGTATCTATGGACGAAACGGGGGTAGTATCTTACAAACACGTTTTGGTGCCGACGGATGGGAGCAAAGCGGCAAAACGCGCAACCGAACAAGCAGTAGAACTCGTAAAGGAGAGCAATGGAACAGTACACGCACTGTACGTGATGGACATGGGGGACGCAGCTTTCGTCGCAGTCCCGAGCGACATCAAGGAAACACGGCAGCGACTAGAGAAAAAGGGACGCAAATTTGTAAACGAAGTAGAAGAAAAAGCCGAAGAAAGCGGAGTCGACTGTGTTGCCGTCATAAAATCCGGAATCCCGGAAGAAGAGATAGTTGAGTATGTCCATGAGCATGATGTCGATCTAGTAGTGATGGGAAGACGGGGACGGTCAGATCCTGACAAGCCACTCATTGGTTCGACGACGAAGCGTGTCCTTGGCCTATCTGACGTTCCAGTTCATGTGGTCTGACATTCAGGATACTTCCAACTTGTGATTAACCTTGATTAGAAGTACGTGATCGAGGAGAGAGTTGACGATCTTCGGGATCTGGCGTACGATGTGCAACTCGACTACTCTGTAGTTGTATCCGTTCACGTCCAAACAACTGAACGATTCGCCGAGCGAAAGAATCATCCATTCATCACCGTGACGTTATCCGCATGGCCCATTCTCTTCCCGTTGGGTAGCGAGACTGCCCCTAACACGTGGTACTGTAGTTAGTATATTATTCTAACCACGAAAACAGACGTGAAGCAGCTACTGACGTTACACTGTTCCATGGATTCGTACAGAAGACGTGGAGAGTTAATTTGGCGTCACCATGAACGCGTCCCACGTCTATTAGTTACCTACAGTTGACATCGAAGGCCGATAACTAACCTTCGACATTCTCCAATCGTCCTTGCTCTATTGTAAATATTGGGGCCAAATCTCGTGGTTATTACCATTACTATACAGGTTCGTTTACACAGTATACTAGAAGAGTACTGTATAAGGAAATAGACCATATACTGACGTTACACTGTATCTAATCTATGAAACAGAAGACATGGGGGGAAATTCATACCCGTGCATGTCACAGAACGTCGAAGTTACCGCCCTCCAAGGCAATTTTCTTCGACAATGTCTATAGCAACTGTCGCCGTTTAAAAATAACGGTTTCCACTGGTGTTACACTGTATATCGATTACAGGAGGGAGACGTGTGGAGTCTTGTGTTGAAGACTCCATTCGAGAGGAAACAGACGGTGCTGTTTCCATAACTTGGGTGAGTCAGCCATCACATCGAACCACGTCTCATGACACCTCGTGACTGTCGAAGGTGATAACTACCTCCGACATTTTTCTATCGAATCTACACTTTATAAATATTGTGGCTAAATTTTTGTAATTATTGCCGCATCTACGTTTGTTCACACAGTATATGGAAAAAACACTGTATACTGACGTTATCCCATGTAAGAAAATAGACTATATACTGCTGTACCGACATAGCGCAATTCATTGGAACGGATGATGACGGAAGCAGCGTTTGGTTCCATCAGCAACGTCCCAATGGATAAGCCTGCGGTACACACCCAACTACAGATCCACATCCGTGATTCATCGAACGTAGGTGTTGGCGCACCTACAAACCACATCTACCTTTTTTATTGGTTTGAGACGGCTACCTCGGACTCGGGCACCCATGCTCAACTAAGAATGGCCAGATCAACTTTGCTAATGAGTAAAGTAGTCCATCATAGTCGTTTTTCCACTTACTGTCCTACGTAGCACCAGATTCATCGGACACGTGGTGTACTCACATGACGACTGATCGTAAGCTACTCACGGTAGATACCTTTGCCTTTGCTTAACCGAACGACGACAAACTTGACTCAGTATACTGCCCTAACTCCTCCTCAATATCCGATTCACGCCATCTAAGCGGCGATACCCCCTCGCTGCCGCACGAACCACCAACTCCCGATACAACCCAACATCGTACTCACTCAGTCCCTCACTTGCCAACATCACTCGCTCTCGCGAGTCTTTCGTATCGTCAACCATTACATATGACACACTCTGGCCAAGGGTACGCCCCAATCTCAAATCAGCCGCTCGCTCCAGTGCTACCATACTCCGCGTCGATTTCGTATACTCCTCACAGGTCTTGAGACAGTGGGTGATAAAATGTAGTAATATTACATATTCGATGTTGTCAGTTCCTCAAGCTAAATTTCAATCCGCTGCAGTTATTGGGCCGAGCGGGCCACCGTAGAGGCCACCACCACCGCTGCCGTCGTAGACGCGAATCGCGAGCACGTTCTCGCCGCCGAAGTTAATGTTCTCCGGCTGAACCGTGTAGCGCCGGGTCTGCGACCAAGCGGTCTCGTAACCGTTCTCCGGGAACGTTCCGGTTTGCCCAATTTTCGCCCCGTTGAGAAACGTCTCGTCCACGTCATCGATCTTTCCGACCGGGATTTCAAGTGCGTGCCCTTTCCACTCCGCTGGCACGGTGAAGTGCTTACGGAACCACCCGTAAACCGGATTCTCGGTGTGATCAGAGTGGTCTTCCCAGTTAGCGGGTAACGTGACCGTTTCCCACTCACTGTCGTCGAGACCCGGGGCTTTCCACGACAAATTATCACTGCGATGGAACAACCACTTGCCAGCGAGCGAAATCTGTGGCACCGTCAGCAAGCGCGGTGGGAGGTCGTCTACGGTCACCTCGAAGATTCCGGCGACCCCAATGTTCCGCTCGAAGGAGACGCGGGTTTTCGTTCCGGGTTGCAGCGAGACCGTCTCCGTTGCGACCACCTCGCCGTCGATTTTCAGCGGAACGTTGATTTCCGCCGGATCGCCGCTCGTGTTTCGAACGACCGCGCTCACGTCGAGCTGCCCGGTGTCTACGTCAAAATCGACCGTAAGATCGCCAAACGTATCCACGCTTGCGAACGCGTACGGTAGATTGCGACGCGAGAGTTCCATCGGTGACTCCTCATCAGTTATCGGACGGAGACCAACCACGAACGAGAACGGGCCGTCTGGAACGACTCGGTACTCAGGGAGTGTCTGGATCGGCGTTCCGCCCACGCCAGTGACACTATGGTCGAGATTGAGCGTTACGGTGTCCCCGTCCTCAATTTGGTAATTAAACAGCGCCCGGTCGAGGTTTTCAGGAGATATATGGTGGGCGCTGACGTTCAGACTCGGATGCCCGAACGCGGCGAGGCCGCTGCTCCTACTTGTGAGGGTCGCCCACTGGACGTCCGTCTTGTTCCCGTAGTCCTGCGGGCGGACGTAGGGGATGTACTGTTCTTCAACCGTGCCGCTGTGGACGCCGACTTTCGTCCCGGTCTTCCGGTCGGGATACGTCTCCTGCGGCCCGCGCCCGTACCAGTTGAACTGCCGGAGTGAATCCTGAAGCCTGAGTTGAACGCCCATGCGACCGATCCAGCTCGAAATCGCCTGCTTTAGGGCGCCGTTCGGTGTCGCGCGGACTCCCAGCAGGATGTCGCCGGTTCCGAGCACGTGATAGAGGTAGTTAGTCGCGAACGACGCGTCCTTACCGGGAGCGGAGACTGTTGTCTCGAATTGGATGCGCGTCACCTGGTCGGCGATCGACTCGACCGAGACCGACTCGACCGTGTGTTCGAGTTGATCGAGCCCAGCATCACGCCACTCCTCGACCTCGGCTGACCCCCAGTCGACGTTCTCGTTCGAGATTGGCGTCCGCCAGACATTCAACCGGGGGCCGCTCGCGAGCAGTTCCTCCTCGTCGCATTTCATCGACGTGAGCCTCCCCTTCACCCTGTCGAACGTGTACTCGAATCCTGATCCACTGACCGTAATTGTGTCTGATGGGCTCATGGCTTCCTCCGTGTGCTGTATGTGTCGTTCATCGTCAGATGTGATGTCATTCGTTCACCGAGATAGTCGACATTTCTGAGACTAGTTCAAGTGTGGGAGTTGGGACGTCGAACGGCACTTCGAACTGCTCGAAGGCAACCTCATGGCCCACATCGGCATACCATGTATCCTCGGCGAGGTGGAAACTGACGACCAGCCAGTAGTCCGCGCCGGGTTCGAATTCTGGTTGGTCGAAGGGGATTTCGACCGTGGTCGTGTCGTTTGGTTCGAGTGCGACATCAAGTGCCCCCTGCTGGAGGACGTCACCACCTTCGCACAGCTCCCAGTGCACGTCGAGTGCAGAGAGATCCGTGAAGTTGTAGTGATTCGTGACCTCCACGAGGCCTGCGGTAAGGTTGGCCCCGCGCAACCGAATTGGCTGATGAGCTTTCTTTAACTGCCAGAGTTCGGGTTGGGGCACACGGTCTGCGTCGACAAGACCATTACAACAGAATGGATCGACGCCGTACGAACGGAATGTTCCGTCGGTTTCGAACACCTCGAAGTCGAGCCAGAGCACGGTACTCTCATCAGGTCTAGAACGATTTAATCGGAGTTCATCGGCCACAAAGCCACGGTCGTGGATGGCTGCCCGTCGATATCGGGCATTCGAGAGCCAGCCGTCCCAGTTTGCCCGGTGTTTGTCTGCATTCCGGCCGACGTTGACCGGCTGTGGGTTATGATTGATGCTGCCGTCGTGTGGGGTGGATGCTAACTGCTTCCCGTCCACGTAGAGCTGTAATTCGCTCCCGGTGTGGACGCCGACGACGTGATGCCAGTTCCCGTACCAATCATCGGGGACAGTCGATTCGACGGTAACCCATTCCTCTTCGGGGTCGTAAATGAAGAACTGGAGTGTCGACTCGTCGCTCATTTTCAACCCGTACTGGTGATCACCCTTCGTAAGGAAAGCGTCCGAGCCAGTCCACGGCTGCCGGGGCTGAACCTCAACCTCGAGCGTTAGCCCGGGTTCGGTGATGTCAAGGCTCGGGTCGCGGTAGAATTCAATCCAGTCGTCGAGTCCTGAAAGCTCGATTGCGGGGTCTCCCGCATCCGTGTTGACAACCGTAGGTTCACCGTGGAAAACACCGTCGTTGCCGTATTCAGTGGCATCGGGTGTGATAGTGTAGTCCTCGTCAAGTCGCTGGTTCACCCAGTCCCAGATAAAACCGCCCTGCAACTGGTCGTGTTCTTCAATGACCTCCCAGAACCGCTCAACGAGACCGAGGCTGTTGCCCATCGCGTGGTTGTACTCGCCCATGACAGCCGGGCGTTGCTCATCTTCATCCTCGGCAATGTCGACGAGGTCGGACGGGCTGACATACCGTGGTCCGATGACGTCTGCGTAGGGAGCAACGCCGCCGTTGTTCGCCTGATGGTATAAGAACCTCGTCGGATCGACGCCCGCACCCGCATCGCCGTCGCCGTCCACATCGCCACCCTCGATGTATTCGGCCATGTGAAAGTGTGCTGGGCCGAGACCGGCTTCATTCCCCGTACTCCACATGAAAATGCTGGCCTGGTTCTTCCACTGCTGAACCATTCGCCTGAAGCGATTCATAAATTGAGTGTGGAACGCCGGATACTCATTGACGAGGTCAGGGTTCTGATGGGTCTCGGCGTTGACTTCGTCGCACACGTAGAAGCCAAATTCGTCCGCGAACTCGTAGAACTCGGGGCCGCGCGGATAATGCGAGTTCCGAAGTGCGTTGACGTTGAATTGCTTCAGACGCTCGAACTCCTCGCGTCGCAGGTTTTCGGCCATGGTGCGGCCGAATTTGGGATGGTGTTCGTGGAGATTGACGCCCTTGAAGTTGACCGGTTCACCGTTAACGTGGATCTGACCGTCAATAATCTCGTATTTGCGAAACCCGAATTTTGCGAGCTGGGCTTCGGTGGCCGACTGCGATCCAGACTGGCGAAGTTCGAACCCGACGCGATACAAATTCGGATATTCTGCAGACCATTTCGCCGGCGAGGCGACGTCGATCGAGAAGGAGACGCCAGCGCTATCGTCCGCCGGCACGTCGACGGTTTTCGACGCCGTCTTCACGGGCTGATAGTCGGGGTCAAAGAGGTAGGTTTGAAGCTCGTACGTGTCCGCGCTGTCGCCGTAATTCGCGATTTCGGCGTCCACGTGGAGCGCCCCGTTCTTGTAGTTGCTGTCGAGACTGGGTTGGAGGAAGTAATCGCGGAGGTGAGCGTTCGGCGTTGAGTAAAGTGAGACGTCGCGAAAGATTCCCGCAAAATGCCACATATCCTGGTTCTCCAAGTAGCTTCCGTCGGACCATCGAAAGACCTGTACGCCGATTTCGTTCGCGCCGGGCTGGAGATTGTCAGTTACGTCGAACTCCGCAGCCGTCATCGATCCTTTGTCGAAGCCGACATATTCGCCGTTAATCCACACGAAGTACGCGGATTTCACGCCGTCGAAGCGGAGGAACGTCCGGCGGCCTTCCGTCCAGCTATTTGGCACCGTGAACGTCCGTTGGTACGTTCCGACAGGGTTGATGTCGTTGGGGACGTTCGGCGGGTCGTACGGGTAGAGGTCGAGAGTGATGTTGCGGTACATCGCGTGGCCGAAGCCATCAGCCTGCCAGACTCGGGGAACCGTGACGGTGTCCCACAAATCCGTTCCGTCGAATTCGCTGGGCGCGTTCGCTGGATTAAGCGCCCAGTGGAAGTTCCAGTCACCGTTCAGTGACTCGAAATGCGGGGATTGTCGCCACCGTTGGAGCGGTGATTTGTTCACTCGGTCTTGGTTGAGCGCCGATTTAACCGAGGGATACGGAATCGTGGGGACATGCCCAGGTTCCTGGTTCTCTTCAACCAACTCGGGGTTCTCAATGTACTTGTCAAGGGGAACGTCGCCGGGCGTCATAGATTGGATCACCGAAGTCGTTGCTGATGCCGTCCTCTGGTCGCTCAGTCCGGGGAGGAGTGCAATACTACCGGTCGCCAGGAACGTCCGACGCAACACGTTGAGCGTCGAGCGTCTTGTGGAATCGTCAGTGGTCGGATTAGTTTCACTCATGTGTAGAGTTCTGTGGCTCTATGCCAATAGTTAACTCGAAACTATCGAAGTTAAACATTACTATCTCCATAATAATAATTCATTGCCGAATTTATTTATAATTGGGAAGCTGAGAGAATATCGGTTGTAACGTCCGTTAAAGCGCTGGTTGACTGGATATCATATCCCAGATCCGCTTTTCGTCTATCATCGACGAAGAGACAGCCAAACTGGCGATAGTGCACGAGTCAAAGCTGGCAAAGAAGAACTCAAAGACTAACACGGCGAGGATACTGAGATCCGCGGCTATCACATTTAAAGGCAAAACCAGGTCTCAGAGTTGTTCTTCGAACAAAACATTGGGGAACCCAATCACAGATTACTCAGATCTTTCCGAGCAGTGGACTTTGTGAATCTCATTTAACAGTCATCAATGCATTGCGAGTAGCAACCGGAACTTCTGCACAAACTAAAAGTTGAGATTACAGCCAGAAAACAGAATAGAAAATTTGTACGGTTTCTAATCGAGTCGAGATAGTATTGAATATATTAATTATTTAGTATCGTACGATATCCAATGATACCAAGGACGACACAGGCTATGCCAGCGACCCACGAAATGAGTTTATCAGGATTAAGCCCAATAACCATGATCGCAAATCCAGCTCCGACAATGCCTAAGAAGAGCGCGAGGTGGCCATATGATCGCAGGATTATATTACTCATGATGATCTTGTTTTCGATTTCATCTCAATTCATATAGATCTTTAGATTCCTCGAATACGTTCGCTCATGAATTGGACGAATCAGTCTCAACTTTTGCACAAACTGGAAGATGAGACTACAGGGGTTTAACGGTGCCGTGATGCGTGATTTCGAGGGATCGGCGATGGGAAACTGCTTCAAATCAGCTCTTGAGCGCCCATTCCAGTCATACTGACAACTACGCCGGGGAATTTCTGAGTCTGCTACCAGCGTTGCCACTCAGAGCTTCGTCGTTCGTTCGGACTGAGCGGCTTTCTACCCAATCCCCGTCTCCTTCTTCAGCAGCGTCAGCGTATTGTCGGCCGTCACGATCGGTGCGTGCTCGTACTCACCAGTTAACTCGACTTGGACAAGCAGATCAACCGCTCGCCAGATCGAGTACAGCAGGCAGGCGAACGCGAAGTAGACCCGATCAGAAGTGACTGTTCTTCACGTCGTAGGTGCAACGACGTTCCTGGGAGAAGCAACGAGTCTCGCACTCGCGGATGATCCCGGATCGGCTGCTGAAGAACGCGCCGAGAAAGTGTTCGATCGTGCCCGTGAGATCACTGCGGATTACGACACCGAATTCGAGACCGTCGTCAAGGTTGGAAGCCGACGAAAGCGATATTCACGTGTGCAACGGAGTTCAATACGCTCGTCCTCGGAAGTCACGGAAGCGACCTGGTCGAACGGATTCTCATTGGAAACGTCGCAAAAACGGTCGTCCGTCGATCCCCTGT
Source organism: Haladaptatus pallidirubidus (assembly GCF_020700235.1). Taxonomy (GTDB): domain Archaea; phylum Halobacteriota; class Halobacteria; order Halobacteriales; family Haladaptataceae; genus Haladaptatus; species Haladaptatus pallidirubidus. The sequence continues at coordinate 266,230 of NZ_CP085307.1, forward strand.
GCCTGTGACGGTCGTATAACGGGTTGTGCGTACTCTTCAGCCGCGAGCAATCCGAGCAATTCAGAGGAGGTGTTAAACAGGATCCATGAGCCCTGTCTTTGCTTGCCGGTTTTAGATTATCAATTCTATTACAATCAACATCGCTTCATCAGCATTAAACCGTAAACGCTCCAGAGGCACTCAACAAACCTGTGACAAATCACCGACTATACCAAAAGCTAGTTGAAATATAATTTTCAGTGACATCTATTGCCTTGGATGTCGTTTTTACTTCCTTGGGGGGAGAGAGACGATACCACCCCCTGGGTCGCTCTTCCGGCCTGCGGTGGCATCGACCCGGTCACACGTCGCCTTCCCCCTAGAGGAGGAGGGCTTACGGTGATGCAGAGGCGGTGGGGAGAAGCAACTGTTCGGCCAAAGCCGATACGATCCATTCCTTCTGTCGCCAATCAACCAATCCAAGGAGAATTCACATGTCCAACGAACCTGAAATCGAACCATTCAGCATCGACGTTCCTGAAGAGGAACTTGACGACCTCAGTCGGCGCATCGCCGCCACGCGGTGGCCCGACGAGGAAACCGTCACAGATCAATCGCAAGGCGTCCAGCTCGCTACAATTCAGGAACTCGCGCGCTATTGGGAGACAGAGTACGATTGGCGCACGTGCGAGGCGAAACTGAACGACCTGCCGCAATTCATGACCGAGATCGACGGACTAGATATCCATTTCATTCACGTTCGTTCAGACCATGAAGAGGCGTTGCCGCTCATCCTCACGCACGGATGGCCCGGCTCGATCCTCGAGTTCCTGAAGATCATCGACCCACTGACCGATCCCACGGCGCACGGGGGGAGTGCATCGGACGCGTTCCATCTGGTGATTCCGTCAATGCCGGGCTACGGGTTTTCAGGCAGACCGACCGAGACCGGTTGGGATCCCGGTCGCATCGCGCGTGCCTGGGTCGAGCTGATGAAGCGCCTGGGATATTCGGAGTTTGTAGCCCAAGGCGGTGATTGGGGGGCGGCTATTTGCGACGTGATGGCTATGCAGGAACCGCCGGAATTGCTCGGCATTCACTCCAATATGCCCTCTACTGTTCCACCCGACGTGTCAAAGGCGCTTGTGCGCGGCGATCTGGCACCATCTGATCTCTCGGCCGACGAAAGTCGGGCGTACGAGCGGCTGAACGAGTTTTTCACGAAGGACATAGGTTATGCAATCGAAATGGGGACACGTCCACAGACGCTCTACGGATTGGCGGATTCTCCCATCGACCTAGCAGCGTGGATGCTTGACCACGACATCCGTAGTTACGAGCGAATCGCTGGCCTCTTCGACGGGCAACCGTTCGGCGCCATCACCCGAGACGACATCCTCGACAACATCACGCTCTACTGGCTGACGAACACGGGGATTTCTTCGGCTCGTCTCTATTGGGATACTCTTTACGAAGGAGAGGGCCGCTTCTTCGATGCTGTCGACGTCTCCATCCCGGCTGCCGTGAGCATCTTCCCTGACGAGATCCATCCAGCCCCGCGGAGTTGGACAGAGCAGGCGTATCACGACCTGATCTATTACAACGAGCTCGACGAAGGCGGGCACTTTGCGGCCTGGGAAGTACCAGAGCGGTTCACGTCCGAGGTCCAAGCGGGATTCAGACCACTCCGCTAGTCAGAGAGAACGTCGAGCCCAGCACGTTCCCGTATTCTTTCGCCAGACACGATAACATCGATGCCACAACAGAACAAGTGATTTCACTGGGCATGGGAGCCGGCCCGCTAACGGTTGTGGCGAGTATCGATCCGGCGCACGACCGGTTCGGAGAAACGACAATTTGACTAGGGGTTTTAAGTATTTCCTCGCTTGTGTGGGTCGTCTTCGCCACGCGATTCCTCTTCAAGAGCAGCCGCCGATACTCTTGATCGGATACTTTTCCGAATTGATGCCCGGCCTAGGCATATATTCTGATGATGAGGAATGTTACAAGGAAGCCGACTACCGTAATCAGCCCGATAAACGGTTGCGCATCCGCGAAAGCTTCCGGAATCATGGACTCGGCGAGCATGGCCAACACCGCGCCCGCCGCGAATGCGAGGATCGTGGCGAGAATTGCCGGGTCCCCAGTGCCTAGCAAGAGGTAACCGGCGGCCGCCGCCATTCCGCTGATCAGCCGAATCCCGGTTCAGAGGCTGAAGATGTATCTGCTGGAACGGCCCGCTTTCTTCATGCCGGAAGGACTTGAGAGTCCTTGCAGGACGTTCGAGAGGAAGAAACCGGCGACCAGTCCAAGGCCAATTTCCTCTCCGGCTAGAGCGACAACCCAATCACGAGGGACTCCGGAATACCGTCGAGGGCGGCGCCTACCGCGATCGCCAGTCCACTCCCTTCGTGCTCCGCCTCGGATGGTTGCTCGACGCACTCGCCGCAGCGATTGCGGTGCCTGGCCTCATTCTGCGCCAGACGCAAGTTGATGGTGCTGAATGCAGTTGCACCCAATAAGAAGCCCATTGAGGCCACCATGGGGCCGCCGTCATCATATGCCGATTCCATCAGATGGATGGTTAGCACGGCAATGAGCACGCCTCCGTCGAAGCCCATATTAGCAGCAATGAATCGATGGGATAAGCGACCGTCGAAGACGACAGCGACCACTGCGCCGAGTAGGAGCCCGGAGCCTGCGAGCAGAACTCTTAGTAGCGCATCCCATATGCATTGAGAAGACCAGTTTCAACTATGGGATTGGAGCAGCGATCTCCTCTTCGAGACAGTACCGAACCTCCCACGAGCGACGTTGTAGCAGCGATACTCAGCGGTAGTTAGCGGAGTTCCGGAGTCCACACGGACGAACAAAGCGAGAGCCGTGCTTCGCGGGAGTGAACCCACCACGCGATGGTTACCGTTCCGACGACGATAGCGCCGACGCCGAGGAGACCCGCCTCGGGGCCAAACAGTCCACCGGTAAACACGCGCGGACCGACCTGTTCGGTCGCGACGACGGTCACAGGGAGACGAAGTCCGCTGACCGAAAAGCCGTAGACGCTCGTCTGAAAGAGATTCCACGAGACGTGTAACCCGATAGAAAGCCCCAGTTCGCCGGTCAGCAGGTAGCCAAAGGCGAGCATGATTCCGGCGAGGACGATGACGAACGTGCTCGTGAGCGTCGCGTTCGGGTTGAACACGTGCCCGATACCGAAGAGGACCGACGAACAGAGCGTCGCAATCGCAACCGCAGCGTCGCCGGATAGCCATCGGAACCCCTCGGCGAGGTTCGTGAGGAGATAGCCGCGTACCAACAATTCCTCGCTGATGCCGACGAAGAGGAAGAGCAGGACAGACGTGCAGAAGACGAGGACGAACGACAGGCCCGACACCGTCTGGAAGGTCCCGGTGACGCGAATCCATCCGAGCGCGAGTTCGATCAGAAAAATCGCGGTCATGAGCGCCGCACCGAGGGCCAGACCGAACCCGAAGTCGAGCCACCACGACCGCGACAGGTGAAGGCCGAAGTCGGCGAATCGACGCCGGTCGATGAACCGCCCGACGAGGTACGTGAACAGGACCACGACGACGAGTTGGAGCGATGTTTGAAACAGCAGTGTGCCGAGACGCCCGAACGACGCGAACTGGAGTCCGACGAAGACGGACACTAACACCGGACGAAGCGAAAACGCCGCCGCGAGCGAGACGATTCCGAACACGATTGCGGCGACGACGAACCGCCACGGGAGACGCAGGCGTCGGTCCGCCGCGTTCCAAAAGACATTCTTTATCGAAGTGCGCACTACGAGGGTCTACGACGAGGCGGCTTGTCAAACCCCGAGTGGTATTTGTCCGACGAAGAGTTACAGTCGATACGATTCGGTTACACACACAGCAAGGCCAGCAGTCCGCCATCGAATTGCGAGGTGCAGAGTCGCCGTTGGACGCTGAAATCGAAGACATCTGGATTGATAGCCATCCGATCGGTATCATGCTCCAGAACGCGAAGAACCGTGACAAGATGAGGAGAAGAACGCACGAGTTCGGGCATCGATATCTCGACTAATCAATCTCGTGCGAGATTAAGAGGCTGAAGAGAGCGTTGACGACGGCTCGTCGAATCTCGTCGCGAAAGCATCGAATACAGCTCGGCAACTCTTCGAGACGGTCCAGCTCTCAGAACAGAATACCGAACTGGTCAATTATAAAGAGGCTGATTGTGTAGACTGGACTACGTTAGTTCAAGCTACATTCACTACCACCATCACTTTCGAGATACCAAACATCGAGGCCACTCAGTATCATCCTCGGGACCTTCGAGAAAGTTACTACCAAAGAGTAACCTCGCTATTCAGCCCCGTAATCAGTGAGCCGGAGCTTCCCCTCAACCTCGTAGAGATAGCCCTTCATGTAGAGTCGTTCGATGATATCCTCGGCAGCGGGTTGTCCCAGATCCTCTTCCTCATCCAAAATCGTATAGGCGTGCTCGTAGGTGAGCTCTCTCTCATCTGGGAGTCTCCTCGCGAGTGCCTCAAGAGCGTCTTGCGCAAGTGGGGTGAGTGGTGATTTCCCATTTGGACCCATACGTACTCTCAAATTCAACCACTTCACAGGTAAATCCTCGGTCGGGGTTTATACGTGCCGCTATCTCGTGCGTTGTAGTAAGGGGAATGAGCACGCGATATGGGGGAGGATGGGTTTTGGGATGAACACAAGACCCCCACATCACTTACTGGGATATGCTCACTGCATTCCATTCTTTGGACGCCATGGATAAAGTCTTCAGCCAACCAGAGCGGAAGTGAAACTGAATGCAGTGGGAGAAGCCATGTTCTCATCAACACTGCTGCACCAAGAGCGCGACTGACGAGGCGAACACTCTTAGGTTAGTATAATATACTAACCTACAATGCCCACCACAATCAAATGCTCCGGCGATGGCCTTGCTCTCTAGGTCATGAAACCCGCACGGGCAGCTGGACTCGTTGAAGAGACTGACGACGAGCCCACCCGCTGTGCAAATATTCGCGTGTTCGCATTCGACGATCTCCTCATAGTCATCGATATCGACCGTATTACAGACGAGAATGTCGTCGAGCTCACGACCTCCGCAGCCTTAGACACGGTCTCGATCCACCGAGTTGCAAACATTTCACTCTCCACTGTTTGAAGGACTGCTGGGATCTTCGTGTCTAACTGTTTCCCTTAGTGAGACTCCCCGAGTCCAAAACAGTCAAGGTTTGTAGAAATAAAGTTGGTGAAAGGAATATTATAGTGACGATTCTTTGAACTACTCCGCAAACAGTTCTATGATAATAGTTGACTATTATCATTCCGTAGGCGGTAGTTCGTCCTGTATGGTGTCACAAAACAAAGAGAGGTCGTACATAGGTCGACGCTCGTACTTAAGAGGCGTTGGTGGTGTGACCGCTCTGGGAATGGCGGGGCTTTCGGGGTACACGAGCCAGGACGGATCGCTCACAGTCGGTCTCTCGACACATTTCACGTCCGGAGCGTGGGTAACCGCGGTTGTCGAAGCGACACAATTCTACGCGCAAGACCAGGGATTCAACTACAACCTGTTCACCACCGGCGGTGAGAGTCAGAAACAGATTACTGACATCCGTCAGATGGTCAACCAGAATTACGACGGAATCGTCCTGATTCCATTTAATTCGCAGGCAATTGGATCAGTCGTTGAGGAAGCGACGAATGCTGGCGTCCCCGTTTTCACCGTCGATATTGATGCTGCAACTGGTGCTGACAAGATGCACTTCTCGTGGGATGACGAAGCCGCGACACGCCGTGCCGGTGAGATGTTAGTCGAGAATCTCCGACAACAGAAACCGAACCAAGACCAGTACCAAGTACTCGAAGTACGCGCACCACCAGGCCGCGATATTGCTCGTCTCCGACACGAGCCGTTCGTGAACCTCATAGAACAAACTGATGACGTCATTGTTGCCGGGACGGTCGTCGGTGACTGGGTACGGGAGACGTCCAAACAGCGTACCCCGGAGTGGATCAACGCCAACCAACCACCGGACGCGATCTACTCGGCGAACTTCCTGATGAGTCTTGGCGCTCTGTCGGCGCTCCAGGAGATGGATTTAGCCGTTCCGCGTGGAGAGGATGGTCACATCGTGATGACGCAACTCGATGGGTCACAAAACACTCACGAGATGATCATGGAGGGATTCATTGATGGAGCCGTCGACCAGCCGAACTACTACTACGGCCCACTCGCGCTGGCGTATCTCGAACGCTTCGTCAACCAGGGTGAATCGGCACTCCCGTCGCAAGGGTCGACTGTGACCTCGACGAAAGAGCCAGTCACTGGAACAGGCAATCAAACTACAACGACCGCAAACGGTGGGGGCGGGCAGACGGTCACCATTGAACCTGCTCAGCACCGCGGTGTCGAACTCTGGCAAGCGCCGATTTGGTCACCAGCAACCATCAGACAAGCGTTTAACCACCGCCAGTTCGTCACGAGTCACGTCGAAATCACCGAGGAAAACGCAGACGCACCGTATTTGTGGGGGAACATCTGGGGTCCAGACGCGTCGATCCAGTGACGACCCCCTCCGATTCGAAGATCCATACTCATGAGTACGATCAACGTCGTTAGACGCTCGGTAGATATCGACGAGTTCCTACTGCGGGTGCTCGAGAACATGATTTGGCCGATACTGCTGGTGATGTCGTTAGCGATTTGGCTGGCCGTTCCGCGGACGTTCACGAATTTTCGTTCGTTCGAGTTCATTCTCCATGGTTCGGTCGGACTCGGCTTCGTTGCACTCGCGGAAGCAGTTTGTCTCATCTCCGGTCACTTCGACCTGTCCGTCGGGTCGATCGCCGGGTTCTCTGCGATGTTGGCGGGACTCATTGTCTCGGCAAACAAGTGGGCTCTCGTCTCTGATCCGTTCGTTGGTGTGCTCGTCATTCTTACAATCGGGCTGGCCGTCGGGCTTATGAACGGGGTAATGGTTGGGAAGGTGGGTATCAATCCATTCCTCCAGACGCTCGCGTTCTTGATCATTCTCCAAGGCGCAAAGCTGAGCTTGAGTACGATTACCGTCACCGGCTTGCCGGAGGGGTACGTCGAAATCGGGAATTCCCCCGAGATTTCGGTCGGCCTCCTCGTGCTCACATTCGTCCTCGTCGGGTTCGTGATGAAATACACCACGTTCGGGCAAGCCATCTACGTCGTCGGGAGTGATAAGGAGGCGGCGCGGGCAGTCGGTATCAACACCGAATGGATGATAATCGCGGTATACGGTATCAGTGGCGTGCTCTCCGCTGCTGGTGGGTTGATGCTCACCGGTTTCATCAGTGTCGTCCCGCCGACAATCGGTGACGAACTTGTCTTCCCAGCGTTCGCTGCTGCCGTCATCGGTGGTGTCAGTCTCTTCGGTGGACGTGGCAAGGTCACCGGTGCACTTGGTGGAGTCCTACTCCTCGGAGTGATTCAGGCTGCACTCAATATCAGCGGCACCCCGCCTGAACAGGTGACGCTGGTAAACGGCCTCGTCCTCTTCGGTGCGATTTTGCTGTACAGCTCGCGGCGTCGGCTGCGCGAACGAATCCTTTCACGGCAGGTGAAACCACGTGACTAAGGACGATAGTCTCGAAACGACCACAACGGATGTGCGCGACGACCAGATAGAGAAAGCCCGCTTCGAGGACGTTACCAAACAGTTCGGACGGGTGATCGCCGTCGAAGATGTGACGCTGCCGATTTACGAGAACGAAATCCTCGCGGTCGTTGGAGATAATGGCGCAGGAAAATCGACACTGATGAACATGCTTTCGGGCGTCTACCAGCCGACTGCCGGTCGTGTCATCTTTGACGGCGAGCAAGTGCAATTTTCGAACCCAAGTGAGGCTCGCGAGCGGGGTATCGAGACTGTTTATCAGGATCTGGCATTAATGGACGATCTCGACATCGCGACGAACATCCACATCGGGAAGTTTCCGAAACGACTCGATATCGGACCGGTCGACGTCATCGACTGGCGCCAAACGTACGAGAATACGACCAAGATACTGGAGTTCCTGCAGCAAGATCTTCGCCCGACCACAGAGGTGGCGTTCCTCTCCGGTGGCCAACGCCAACTCGTCGCAGTGGGGCGGTCGCTTTTGTTTGACCCGGAAGTCCTCATCCTTGACGAACCGACGAGTGCCCTCTCCGTCGCAGGAGCCGAGTTGGTTCATGACACGATGCATCGGCTGAAAGCGGAGGGGCACACGCAAATCGTCGTAAGTCACAATTTAGAGGACGTATTCAATCTCGCAGATCGCATTGCCGTGATGTATCGTGGACAGTTGGTAGCGACCGTCAACCCAGAACAGACGGACAAGGAGACGGTGACTGACTTGCTTACCAGCGGAACTCCGTCGTCGTAGGCTCGTTGTGGATTGTGCCCTATTTCTCCAGAGGGCTTATATCTGGCAACGAGTGATGGTAACACGAACCATGACTGATGAAGGGAGCGTGTCATCGACCGATTTGGAAGACGGATCGATGTCGTTTATGATGTACATCGCTGGTGAACCGACAGTAAGCGAAAGCGGTGAGACCTACACAGTCACGAATCCTGCAACTGGCAAGGCCCTCGGCGAAATGCCTGCCGGGACGAGAACGGACGCCCAACGAGCAATCGATGCGGCACGAGAGGTCAAAGAAGACCTTGAGTTCATGACGGCGTTCGAACGCGCTGAACTCTGTCACGAACTTGCCGACACCATCGAATCGAGCCGTGACTCGCTCGCCGAATGGCTGACAAGAGATCAAGGAAAGCCACTCACTGAAGCGAAGGTGGAGGTCGACCTCTGTGCAAAGGAGTTCCGTAACGCGGCTGAGGACGTCAAACGCGATGAAACAGACGTGATCCCATCAGAAGACTCCGGGAAGCACATCTACACCATCCGCAAACCACACGGCGTCCTTGGCGTCATCACCCCGTGGAACTTCCCGTTGAACATCCCAGCAGAGTATATCGCACCTGGCCTTGCCGCTGGCAACAGTATCGTCTGGGTGCCGGCGCCAACCACCTCAGTCATTGCGATCAAACTGTTGGAGGTGTTCTCGGACACGTCATTGCCTGATGGCGCACTCAATCTCGTCACTGGCGAAGGGCCGGTCGTTGGGAACGAACTCGTCGTCAACGACGGTACTGATGTGATCGGATTCACAGGGAGTCCCGAGACGGGCGAAGCGATTGCACGAGACGCTGGAACGAAACCGACGCTTCTCGAACTCGGGGGGAATGGCCCCGTCATAATCCTCGATGACGCCAACCTCGACGCAGCGGTCGAATGCACATCCTCTGGGTGTTTCAACAACACTGGCCAAATTTGTTCAGCAAGCGAGCGTATCCTCGTCCACGAAGATGTCCACGATGAATTTGTCGACCACATTGCCGACCACGCACAACAGTTGACACTCGGTGACCCCACAGCAGAAGAAACCGATCTCGGGCCGCTCAACAACGATGGTGTTGCCGACAAGATGGATCACCACATCGAAGACGCGACCGAACAGGGTGCGACGGTCGTCACAGGAGGTGGTCGGGCGGACAATATGCCGACGGATCGCTACTACCAGCCGACGGTTCTCGACGATGTAACGACTGAGATGACGGTGAATTGGGAGGAGTCGTTCGGGCCAATTGCACCGATCATCACGTTCAGTAGCTACGACGAAGCAATTGCGATTGCCAACGAAATCGACCTCGGACTCACATCGAGTGTGTTCACCAGTAACATCGAACTAATGTACTACTTCGCTGAGCGTGTTGAGACCGGTATTGTCAACATCAACGATAGCAGTGCATACTGGGAGATTCACACACCGTTCGGGGGGTACAGTGGCAAAAACAGTGGCAATGGTCGAATCGGTGGGAAGTACTCGCTTGAACAACTCTCGCAAGTCAAGACGATTGCCGTCGATTACGAGAACGCCGCGTCACCACTCAACCGGGAGAATGAGAGAGAATAGCCCAAACTGATCGGTGAGTCACGTTTCGGCGGTCATTTGCTCGTGAATCTCCTGGAGGATTTCTGTCAGCGCATCACAGAGCTGGTCGAAAAGCCGCTCTCCTTTGTCTGCACTCGAAATTTGGGGTCACCGATCGCGCCTGACGACGAGTACGCCGTGAACGGTCGATAAACGGACAGTGGGCCGCCTTCCACCAAGTCGACTGAAGCCTGTTCGTATAGTTCATCGGGATACTCACCTTCAATGCGGTCTTCGCGAACGGGGTCGGGCTAAAGATATAAAACCAGAGAAATTTCGAACTCTCCACCTTGCGCCATCCCGCCGATATCGCTCTCGCGGATGTCGTCAACGAACGATGTGGCGAGATCGAAGTACGCCAGGCTGAGGATTTCGTGGTCTGGATGTGCGACGCCGATAGTGCTGATTGTGTCATCGACGAACGACGCATTCCCGTCGTGGCCGTTGACCAACAGGAGCGCGTCGAAGCCGTTTTCCAATGCAGAATCAGCTATCTAGGACGTGATGGAGTGTCTCATTGTCGAAGAAGATTCGCTCGCGCCGTTCTCCCTCGCTGGACTGTCGAGTCGGTCCGATTATAGGGATGCTGTCGGCGACGATTCGAACAGCATGTCCTTGAACATCTGGTGGAACGCGGCGGTATCGAACGATTCAATCACGGTCGTTCTGGCCTCGCCGTCCGTGATGTCGTCCTCGTCCACTAAGGTGTATCCGCGAGTCAGTCCTTCGCGCTCGTCGACGTCGACGTGATACGTCACGGCCGATTCGATGAGATCCGGTTCGATGAGCGCCGCCATCAGGCCCGCGTCCGGTTGCGTCGTCATGTCCCGTCCCTGTGACTCCTTGTTGAACTCGCGGACGGGAGCCGTTATCTCCGTGAAGAACGATGCGAGTTCGGTATCAGGACCGTCGTCGATTTCGGCCAGTAGTTCGGCATCGAATACGGTGTCTCGGACGGTGACCCCCCAATCGAAGAGAACGATATCCAGCTCACGGATCGCCCGCTTCGCGGCGTCGGGATCGACCCAGAAGTTGAATTCCGCGGCGGGAGTGACGTTGCCAAGGCAATTAACGTTTCCACCCATCACCCACACTTCATCGAGCAATTCGTTCAGGTTCGGTTCTTTTTGAAGTGCGAGCGCGACGTTCGTCAGCGGCGCAATGCAGGCGAGCGTGATTTCACCCGGATTTTTGCGGGCCATTTCGACGATGTAGTCCGCGCCGTGGCGGTCGCCGGAGGGGATTCCGGTATCCGGGAACAGGTTGCCGCCGAGTCCGCCTTCGCCGTGAACGTAATCGGCGTATTCGTGCGTCTTCACAAGCGGCGTTCGTGCGCCTTCGTAGACGGTAACGTCTTCGGCGGTGCCTACCATATCTAGCGTGTACTTAGCGTTCTCCACCATGTACTCGAATTCGACGTTTCCGGTACAGATGGTAACGCCCTCGACTTCGATGTCGTTGGCGGTCGCTGCGAGGAGGAGTGCCTGCGTGTCGTCGCCCGCCGTATCGGTATCGATAATCACCCGTCGCGTGTCCTCGTTCATGAAAACGAGTACGGACAGGCCTTTCAAGTAAGTGCTGACCAGATTCGTCGCGGACGATGACACGACATATACAATCGAATAGCGAAAACAGTGGGCAAAATACTGCCGACAGCCAAAGAAACACATCATCGGTGACTTCGCGCTCGCAGTGTAATCTCAACTCGGCACAAGCTCGAAGGGGTGATTTGATGCGTGGCTTTATTCCGTTGTGAGCTGGGTCGAATCGGCCATTCAGTAAGAACGCGAATTTTGCAAAGTCAATGGTGTGCATTCACTCTATCTCGAATTGTGGATTCCAGACCACTTCCCAGAGGTGATCGTCTGGATCCTTGAAGTGACCCGAGTATCCGCCCCATTCACGGTCACGCGGCGGGTCGGTGATTTCCGCCCCTGCTTGCTCTGCTGTTTCGATCACGTCATCGACGTCTTCTTTCGACGCGACGTTGTGGCCGATGGTGAACTCCGCAGGACTCGATGGAGTTTCGTCGACATTCGCGTCTTCCACAATCTGCTGTTTCGGATAGAGAGCAAGCTGCAAGCCCTTGTTTAACGGGAAAAAGGCAACAGCGCCGCCCTCAAATTCAGTGCCAACGATGCCCTCCGTCGACCATCCCAAGCCATCGCGGTAAAACTTGAGTGATTGTTCTAGGTCGCTAACTCCTAATGTAATGACGTTGATTCGTGGTTCCATGACTGAATGATATCCTTTTGGCAGATGAGTTTCTGACCCTGAGTATAGATTCGTCTGGATGCGACCTATAGCTACCGTTAAGAGGATTTGCTTCTGGATAGCTGAGCGGGCCGATGATATCTAGAAACCCCACGAATGACCTAGGCCACCCGCGGGTAATAATCAATGGAAGGGCATCAGGCTGCTCGGAGTGGATGGGTTGGCCATCAATTTCAGACGATACACAGATTGCCAGTGCCCTTCGTGAGTTGGGGATTGCCGTCACAGAAACATACGATTGGGAACTTCCGACGCCTGATTATACAGTTCACAAGCACCCTCTCCAGGCCGAGCTGGTGGTGAAGACCGACGCGGGAAGGCTGATAGCCACTGTTGATGATTCCCTTTCAGTCCTGACGATTCAGAGTACGACGAACGTTTCCACTTAATATCATCACGTTTACCCCGCAGTCCGTCGGTGATCATTCCCGTTAAAATAGCCTGGCTCGCAACTGAGCCATCTCCACACACCAATGGCAACATGTTGACCACAATGTCCATGCTAATAGTGGTAATAGAATGAGTTATGCCAACATCCGAGGACGCTCTCACTCGGCTGTACGAAGACATCTGGAACGGTTCAAACCTGGATACAGCGGACGAATTAGTACACGAAGAGTACATCATCCACGACCGCGAACTGGCTACGGAAATGCAGGGACCTGAGTTGTACACCGCACTTGCGAGCCGAACGCGCGAGATCTTCCCCGATATGAAGTTCGAGATAGAAGACATGATCGCTGCTGGTGAGAAGATTGCAATCCGATGGACAATGACAGGGACTCATCAAGGACCAATGTCTGATATCGAGCCGACTGGGCGACAGGTAGAACTTACAGCTATCGAAATCAATCGCTTTGAGGATGGGAAACTCATTGAGACGTGGACTCAGAGCGACCAGGTCGGACTCATGCAACAATTGGGAGTTGACATGGGAGACATGTGAATAACAGTCGGTTGGAGCTATGCCACAGGCTACACTGAAACTCAAGTCCAACGAGGCGCTCGTTGCCCTATCAGAGCGCCACCCAAAAACTGAGTTCGTGGTTCTTGGCGGATGGCCGACCGCTGGAAAATTACGGGTGCTCATCGAGACGTCAACGATCTCGCTGCCATCACTTCAAAAGACGCTTTCAGCTCTCCCTCGGCTAACCGATGTTGAAATCAGACACGCAGCAGATGAGACTGTCCTTTTTGAGGTGAGTACACCGACGCCAGCACCACACGGAGCAATGGCCGAATCAGGGATTGTCCCGTCATTTCCGTTACGCCTGGAGAATGGATGGTTTGTCGGCGACCTCACTGCTTCTCAGGAGCGACTCACTGCCTTCCGTGACGAACTGGACGCGGCGGAGATAGAATACCAACTCATCCAGATCTCGGGGAGAGACGGAATGTCGGATGAGCTCACTGCTCGGCAACAGGAGGTTGTCGAACTAGCAATTAAACACGGATATTACGAGTCTCCTCGCCGGTGTACGTTGACGGATCTCGCTGAACTTTTGGACGTGAACAAATCGGTTGTCAGTCGAATCCTCCAGCGGGTAGAGGGCCATATCATCACCACTTACTATTCTTTTTGCTGAATAGGACCCCTGTCGTCAGGGCTCACTATTAACCCATGGTCGCTCTCAGTCGATGTTGCTGTGTCCAAACTTTCCTCGTTGACAACGTGCTGATGGACCGTGAGTTCGACAGCCAGCACGTTCTTGACGCAATCAGCTGGCGTGGATTCACGTACGTCGTACTAAAGCGGATGCGGACCTGCGAGAAAGCGCAAGCGAAACGTCTCCTCCAGGGGAATCAGGATCACTACGTAACTGAGCAACAACTCCATCTCGGCAGCAACGAGTGACACGAGACGACGCTGATCTACCGCCGGAAGGAAGACTCCGAACACACTGTTCATCATCAGTATTCAGTGTTCATGTCGAACTAAGGAGAGGGGTATCTCAGCGAGTATGTTCATCGCTGGGAGATCGAAAGCGGCTATCGGAGTATCAAGCGGTTCATGGCCGCTACAACGTCGAAGACCTTCTTTTTACGATTCTTCTACTTCGCGTTCGCCTGTCGATTGTACCCGATTTGGTGAGCCGTCGGTCTGCTCGTTCAGGTTGAGCTGATTGACGAGTACGAGCATGCGCCGATTGTGACGGCAAACACGGTTCTCACGTTGCTAAAACAGACTGGCATCGGTTAGAACCGAGTGTCGAGTTTGATGGGGGTTATTGATTTCACTCCGTGACAGACCGATATCGGTCGTTTCACGAGTAGGTTTTTTAAGATGGTTCGTCGAGGCGACGAGTATCCTCCAGCAGCAACTGAAACGGGCGGTCAGTGACTGCATCTTTCTTCGAGATTGCGACCAATAAATCACCGACGAACTTTCCGTGATCAGTCGTCGTCTGGGTGATTACTCATCGTGATCGCTGGTGACGATACGTCTCCTCCACGGATTCGTCCAAGATCTAAGATCTCCTGCATGTCCCGATTGAGGTCGTCATAGCTGTTCGTCGAGGTGACAAGGGAGACGACGACGAACACGAGGACACCGATCACGGTTGCTAACTGGCCACCTAGGATCCCCATCGGAAGACTCAGTCCGAGGTACTCCACACCGTAGGCCAGAACGAGCGTAAGACCGAGACCTAGACCCCCGCCCCAGAGTGCACCCTCGGTAGTTGCGCCTTTCCAATTATAGGCGATAGCGACACATGGGAAGATGACCGCCGCAAAGATTGCCCAGCCCGCGGCCCCAAGCACGAAAATAAGGCCCGGGAACGTCGCAGCGAGCACACCAGCAGCAATCAGGATGGCCACTGTAGTGATCCGTCCATACAGAACCTGCTGGCGATCCGAGAGATCCTTGTCTCGATATCCGATGAAGTAATCATGAACCACCGCCGCTGAGCTCATATTGAGGAATCCATTGCTTGTCGACATGATGGCAGCGATGACTGCAGTTAGAACAAATGCAACGACAATATCCGGAGCGAACTCAACGAGTGCGAGCGGGAGTGTCGCGTCCGGATTCCCTGGATCAGGAATGGTCCCCTCGATGATTCCCGCGCGTACGAACGGGGCAGCGACCCAGTACAACGCGGTCAGCATGTAGCTGGCTGCAGTGATGAGTGCACCCCAGCGCAGTAGCGAAACGTCCTTGATCATATAGAACTTCGTGGTAGCGTGAGGCTGTCCAGGAACTGTTAACTGAATGACTACCACTGAGAGAACAAGCCCAAGCGCCCCAAGCCCGTCCATTCCGAGGAGGGTAAAGTCGAAGAAAGCCGGCTGGCTAGTCGAGATGGACGAAATCATCCCGCTAACACCACCCGGGAACCCTGTGATAATGTAGTACGATGAAAGAAGTGATCCGACGATCATCATCACTCCCTGTACCGCATCAGACCAGATCGCTGCAAGCATTCCACCGATGACAGTATAGAACCCAACGATAGCGAGACCGATTAACAGCGCCTCGAAGAAGTTGACCGGGAGGATGAGTGCGCCGATAATACCGAGTGCTGCATACTGTGCAGCGAGGTAGCCCATGCTACCCAAGAGCACCGATATAGCTCCGAGGAGACGGACACGTTCGTCCTGGAATCGGTGATACATCGCATCGGGCGCCGTTATTGCATCGCGTAGCTCGCCGAGCATACGCATCTTCCGACCGAGCAACCAGTAGGATAGTACGAACCCTAGTGGTGTACCCACAGCAACGAGGATCAGGTATTCGACGCCGATGACTGATCCGGTTCCCGTCACACCAATCATCCCCCATCCGCTTTGAATAGAGGCAAACATGGACAAGGCGATGACGAAGATCCCACCGCGTCGACCAGCTGCGAAGTACTCCTCTTGATCCGTTTGGAACCGGGCAGCCACAATACCGATTCCGATCATCAGCAGCGAAAACACTACGAGGAACATGACCGCGGCTGGCGAGTTGTACTCAATACCGAGATTGCCGCCCCACGACTGCAGGGGAAACACTAAATTAATCATTCGTTCACTCCCGTTCTGATTTCATCGTCATCCTCACGCCGATACTCCTCAATTCCAACACTTTCGAACCGTAGCCCGAAGTACGTCGCGAATCCGAGGACAAAACAGACGAGAATTACAAGAACCTCGATCACTGGAGATGGAAACCCCAATAGGTACATCGGTATCATCGCAAATCCCTCCGTGAGATCGTCCCGTTTGACTCCTGGTGTTGATTATCACGGTATAGTCTAGCTGTCCTCATACGATACGTACTTCCTAATCATTCATCATAAATACTATCAAAGTTGTATTATTTATTACTTGTTTGGAGGATGTAACCGAGAAAGCATGTGAGCAAGACATATTCGCTCCCAACTTCTCTCAGTAGTCTGTTGGTGCCCCCAGTTTCGCATTCGAATTATGGAGCAGTATCAGCGCGATCTCGAATCTCTCAGCCGAGCATCCGACGTACAGCCCGTTCGCCTTCGTGGATCGCCTCCATGATGGTTCGTGGGGCTGCAGCATCTCCGATCAGTTCAACCGACCGACCATCGATCGCATGCCAGAGATCGTCGTTTGCACGGTGAAATCCTGCGAGGACGATAGTGTCCACGTTTGAAATCCGTTGCTCCTGACCTTGTTCATCGAGGACGACGTCAGGCCACTCGATCTCACTCACTGTTGCGAACATGTGAAGATCAACCGGATTGTCGAGAGAAAACAGATCCGCCTGAAGCTTCGACTTGGTTGGCCCCGTGAGATCGCCTCCCGGATCGGCTCCTGGCATTACGAAATGAACATCATGGCCGCCTTCAGCAAGCGTCTTCGCCGTACCGATTCCCTTCCAATGATCTTCACCGTCGTCGATGACGACGACCCGCTCGCCAAGATCGGTCGAAGTGCCGCTCCCGTTGCCAAGGATCTCTGCACTTGTGAGGATCGTCGCTTCATCCCATCCAGGAACATCTTCTCGCCGAATCCCAAAGCTCTGATAGCCTCGTGGGAATTCTGGCGGAGAAGCTCCCGTCGCGATGACCACCGCATCAGGATCACGATCCTCGATTAACTCTGGAGTCACCTCGACACCGGTTTTGACGGTGACACCCTCACGGCTCAGAGCTTCTTCGAGCCATAGAAGCGGTTTCTCGAACTCACCTCGGTTGGAGATCTCCTTTGCTGCTCTAACCTGCCCACCGAGTTGCTCGTCGCGTTCGTAGAGGGTCACATCGTGACCCATCCGCGCGGCGACCTCTGCCGCTTTCATGCCACCAGAACCACCGCCGACGATGAGAACCGAGCGAGGCTCGTCCGTCTCGGGAAGTGTGTCCATACCGAGTTCGTTCTCGAATCCAGTCGCCGGATTGAGCACACACCGACACTCCGCACCGTTGTAGATCCGCTCGATACAGCCTTGGTTACAGCCCATACACTCGATGAGTTCGTTGAGCTGACCCGCTTGGGCTTTCTTCGCGATCGCCGGATCGGCGATATGGCCACGAGTCATCGCAACGAGGTCGATGCTATCCGCTGCCAGCAGGCGGTCGGCATCTCGTGGATCAGTGACCCGACCCACTGTAGCGATAGTGACATCCGGATTTTCGGCTTTGACGCTCTCACCGATCTCCTGTGCCAGCGGTGCATACAGCTCCTGCTCATGTTGCATGTCTGGGATGATGTAATCCTGTCTGAGATAGGTTCCGGCTTTCACGACGAGGTAGTCGACATGTCCGGTAGCAGCGAGTCGCTTCGCGACCTCCTGATACTCGTCGACGTCCATACCACCGGGTGCGAAGTCCTTTGCATTGACTTGGAGTCCGATGACGAACTCGTCACCGACCCGTTCACGTGTTGCTTCGAGTGTCTCCCGGACGATCCGCAGTCGATTGTCTAAACTACCACCGTATTCGTCGTCGCGGTCGTTCGAGTAGGGGGAGATGAACTGCGAAAGGAAGTATCCACCATATCCCGAATGGATCTCGACGCCGTCGAATCCACTCTTCTGAATGACTCTCGACGTGTGGGCGTACGCATCAACGATCTCCTCGATCTCCTCACCCGTCAACTCGTGTGGCATTTCTCCGTTGACAGGCCCTGGGATGTCGCTTGCGGAAAGCACCGGCTCCTCGCTTTTTAGACTCGTGATCTGCCGTCCGTAATGGAGGTTCTGGCAGATTATCTTCGCCCCGGCATCGTGCACTGCATCGGTGAGCTGTTGGAGCTGTGGCACCATCGTCTCGTCGTCCCAACCACAGATTGCACTCCCACTCATCGTCGAAGGATGGTTGGCGAGATACGCCATCACAATGAGGCCAATTCCCCCCTTGGCCCGTTCGACATAGTAATCGATGAGCTTGTCGGTGATCTCTTTCCCGCTGGCGTAGTTCGTCGTGTGACCTGTCATCATCAACCGGTTCCGGAGGTCGACGTTCCCAATAGACGTTGGTTCGAACAGGTGCGTGAACGAGTACTCGTTCGGATCAGTATCGGCTAAGATCGCTTGTTCCTTGTTCATCGTTCTCATGGAATCTCACCCCATCAATCATAAGGATTGTGGATCCTGAAATCTATTCATTGTGTTCGTTGAACCATTGAAATCGTGCATTCTGAGGTGACTATCACCTGTGCAGTCTCATCTTTTGACTGGAGAAAGATACGTTCAATGCATGAACAGATAGCTACACTCCGAGTTTGAGATCGGACGTGGAGTGCAATACCTCTGAAAATAAGTTACCAAATTAGAGCTTATAATTTAAAGAATATTATAAGAAGTATGATGGGACAAATTACACATCCGACTGACAGTAGCAGGCACAGTTAGTATTCCGTCTCTCAGGTATGCGTAATCGTAGTAGCTGGAGGCAACTAGGTCAAATATTGTTGTCTGGAATGGCAAGCGATCCAACACCAATCCAATCAAGTTTTTTATATTTCAAGCTATAGTATTCTCCATAAGATTCGGATGATTATAGGTTCTAGCTTAACCCCGAGAGCGCTGCTATGTCCTCTCCGAAACAAAATTATCCTCGCTTGATTGATTTGTTCCCTCTATTTACTCTTCAGCAATGGCTAGAATAGTGACTGTGGAGGAATTGACTTCGTGCGGTACAGCATGAACATCTTTGTCCGAACGCGTATACGGAGGAGTATGAACCCGGATCTGAGCGCCGAATTTCGCCTCTCTTCATCGTCTCTCGCACTGACCGGCCTTGCTGCGTCCATCCCAAATGCCCGCATCAAACTCGATGAGGTCGTGGGAGTAGATCACTCGGTGCTCCTCTGCTGGATCGAAGCAGAGTCCTACGACACTGTCGAGGCGGCACTTGACGCTAAGGCGTCGATTGCGGCATGGACACTACTTGAAGCCGCGACAAAGCGGCGGCTGTATCGACTTCGAATGGCCGAGCCGATCGAGGTGCAGGTCGCAATTCCCGAGGAATTTATCAAGCGCGGCACGACGCCGATCCATGCAATGATTACGAGGGATGGCTGGCTCATGCGAGCTCGCTTCCCCGATCGAACCACCCTCACGGAGTACCGCGAAGCCTGCCATCAACGGGGAATATCGTTCACTCTCGAAGGGCTCTATCAACCGACGACAGACCCCGAGGGCGAGGGATTGTCTCTCGCTGGGTTGACGCCAAAACAGCGTGAGGCACTACTACTCGCGTACGAAGAGGGATATTACGATCTCCCGCGAGGAACGAAGCTTACCGACCTGAGCGACCGCCTCGGCATCTCCCGGCGGTCGATGTCCGACCGTCTTCGCCGGGCGGAGCGAGAGATCGTTGCAACCGCAATCACGAACGAACGGATAGCTCCTCGGAATACCAATTCCACAGACCACCAATAGCAGAAGGCGAGTGCCCGCAAATGCGGTTGCAGAATGGCCTACGTAAATTGTGGAATTGATCTTGTATACGCACAGCACGCTCCACACGGGTGGTTGTGATTTTCTCATTATAAAGACACTCCGCGAGGAGAGATACCCTGATTCGATCTTCCAACCAAAAACGAGTATGCAATGGAGAGTACCATGAGCACGGTCGTTGTTCGTTACATAGTCGACGATGTCGATGCGGCGGTCGACTTCTATACTGACCATCTGAAGTTCGAGGTGCAGATGCGCCCAGCACCGGGATTCGCGGCGCTCGAACGCGGCAGGCTTCGCCTGTTGCTGAATGCCCCCGGTGTTGGAGGAAGCGGTCAGGCCATGCCTGACGGAACCCTCCCCGAGCCCGGGGGGTGGAACCGCTTCCAAATCGAGGTCGAGGATTTGGCCGCCACTGTCGAGCGATTGAAAGACCAGGAAGCCAGCTTCCGGAACGAAATTGTAGCCGGGAAGGGTGGCAAGCAGATCTTGCTCGAAGATCCAGCCGGCAACGTGGTCGAACTCTTCGAACCACCGGTGGAATCGTAGGGATCGATAGATGATTCACAAACACGGATTCAGCGAGCTGAGGGCCGCCGGATGAGCCACGAGTCGGCGCTTCCCCACCCCCGACTCGCCCAGGCGACGCTGTTGCTCGCCAGCATGCTGACCATCATGGCGGGGGCGACGATTGCCCCAGCGTTACCCGCCATTCAGCGGGAGTTTACGACTGCACCGAACGCAGTGGTCCTCGTCGGGCTCGTGCTCACCATGCATGGACTGTTCATCGCGGTCGGAGCGCCCGTCATCGGTGCACTCGCCGACCGATACGGCCGTCGGTGGTTGTTGCTCGTCTCAACAATGGTCTACGCGCTCGCCGGTGGCTCGGGGTTCGTTCTCGATTCGCTGATGGCTATTCTCGCCGGCCGAGCTGTGCTAGGGTTGGCTGTCGCAGGTGTGATGGTGACGGTGACCGCACTGATTACCGACTACTACGAAGATAACCGCTGCGAGACGGTCCTCGGGAGACAGGCCGCTTTCACGTCGTTTGGTGGCGTCATGTTGTTACCGCTCGCGGGTGTGCTTGCCGATATCGACTGGCGGGTTCCCTTCCTCGTCTACACGGTCGCGTTGCTCCTCTTACCGGCAATGGCGTTCGCGTTGCCGGAGCCTGACCGTAGAGAACCAACCGGAGACCGCCCGACGAGCATCGACGAGCTCCGCTGCACACTCGCTCGCTTCCCGCTCGGGTCGCTCGCGCTCATCTTCGCGCTCGGACTCGTCGGCCAGCTCATCTTCTACATGACCCCCGTGCAACTTCCGTTCTATCTCGAATCGCAAACAGGAGCGAGCGCGACACTGGTCGGTGCTGCACTGGCAACGATGACATTCAGCGGCGGGGTCGTGTCCCTGTTCTACGGGCGCATTCGACGCTCTGTAGGCGTGATCGCACTTGTCGCGCTCACGTTTTCCTTCATGAGCGTCGGATACGTCGTCATCGGGATCAGTGAGACATTGCTCGGTATCCTCGCCGGATTGGCTCTTACAGGGGCTGGCATCGGATTTCTCTTGCCAAATCTCAATACGTGGATCGCGGCGGTCACTCCAGAAGCCGTTCGCGGCCGGGCACTTAGCGGGTTGACGAGCGCGATTTTCATCGGGCAGTTCCTCTCGCCGATCGTGACACGTCCGGTGAGCGAGACCGTCGGGCTTGGTGCGACGTTTCTCGGTGTCGGTGTGGTGTTGGCGGGTGGGGCAGTAGCGTTCGCTCTCGCAACGGTGTACGTTACGCCACCGACCGAGTCCGAACCCGAGGTTGAACCAAACCCTGCCGACCGACCAACCCAATGAAGTGATGGTGGTGCTCCTGTGATACTGGTGTACCTTCAGGAGATATCTCGTCGTCTATTTTCAAGAGAATTGTTGCATACCTCGTTCGTGTATCTGTCTGTTGATTTCTGTAGTCCTCATCAGTTCGTCGCTCAGGTAATTTAGTGGAGTGGCTTCCCGTCATGTGTTTGCCTCCTCGATCAAATCCTACAAGAGGAATAATGGCCCCTTATTTAAGTGAGCCGAATATCTCCGGCGGCGAATCCATGCTCCATTGGTTCTCGTTTATTGGTAGAACTAAACGATCTATGACGAAACAGACCATCCAATTTGACACAGGGCTGTTCGGCAGCGTCGGAACTGACCTCCGCTACTTCGCTATAAATGCGACGGTGGGGAGGGATAGATACGCTTCAATCGATGTTTCGGTAACGCACTTTCAAAAGAGCATGGGCATGGGAGACTGATCATGGGAGACGCAATACCTTCTGCAAGAAGTACCGAGAGACAAGAGCCCATTTCTCTATCCCGACTGTGGTGGGTCGGGCCTATAGTAATCGCCACGTCAGTGGTCGCTAACATTGCAATACGTGAGTTCTCGTTGGTGATATTCAATATCTCACCTTCATTCCATCATTTGATGTGGGGACACCTCATTACGGTCACTATTATCGCTGTCAGTGTGGCTGTCCTCACCTTTGTGGTGGTAGCTCGGTATAGTCAAAATCCCATCTCCCTTTACCGTCAGATAGCCGTTGTAGCCCTCACCCTCTCGATAATTCCAGATGTTGCAATGTTGTACGGGAGTGGGCCGGGACACACCCCTGCCGCGATCATCACCTTGATCAGTATTCACATAGTTGACGCCGCAATATGCGTTATATTACTTTCTATATTAACTAGTATAAATATTAATATTTTCTTAGATAAGTTAGTAACTATGTGAATCAAATGCTGAAACAGCCTATCCTCCGAAACTGTGGCCAGGTACATTCTCGGAGAATGATTTTAATGCGTGCCTCTCTTTCCCAACCCGCCAGAGCGAACCAACCGCTCAGTGGAGTGCTTATTGACCACGTCCGACAATAGAACCACCTACTGTCAATCCAGTTCCACTGATGAGGAGATGCCCCTTAATTTCTTCTGAAACAATCCGAATATTTACGGATGCGTAGCCGAGAAGCGATTGCTGGATGCCCAAGAGTATCTCTCTAATCCCGTTATACGCGTTCAAGTTATCTTTTTCTTTGGCTTAGCTGCCTGATATGCGACACCGGCACCTGCTCCGAGGACGAGTCCTGCACCAGTCATTCCAGCGGCTGCGCCGATTGCCATGCCTAACCCTGCCCCAATTGCTATCCACTCGATATCGTTGTCAGATTCCTCGTCAGTGTCGCTCTTCGCCATACAACTACTATGTTGATACGGACGATAACCATGGTGATTCCTCTTACCTTATTCTTTCAATATCCACTTGTTCTATGGTTCTCTACGCCGCAAATATGACATGCATCAAATCCACCCTCTGAGATTGTGGTACGATTTCGCTCACCACAAAAGTTGAAATCAGTACTCTCAATGTATAGGATCTCAACATTCTCTACTCGTTTAATCAGGTTCCGACAAAACAGCTATCACATGAACTCTGTGTATCACTCGATCGTTACGCGATCTGGAGATGGCAGCTCACGAAGCTCTGGATTCACAAGCACATACAAAGCCAATGAGATGGCTGCGACCCCGAGTGCAGCCATCGCAGCTTGTGGGCTGACCCAGCCAGCGAAGATTCCCCCAGCTAGCGAACCAATCGGAATCATGGATGCTGACGCCGAACCGTAAATACTACTCACTCGTCCAACCTTCTCTGCTGGCGGTGCGGCTTGAAACACTGTGGTTACATACACGGAAACAATCCCGATAGGGATGTTAGTCAGGGCAAAGAGCAAGGCCGTCAAAGGGAGCCAATTAGCGAGGAGTGCACAGCTCCAAAGTACTCCCGCAATGGTGTATCCAACGATCATGCTCCATCCCAATGGACGTGTCGCAACGAAATTTGAGGCGAGCGCCCCGACAAAGCCGCCGGCTGCGATTGATCCCATGAGGATCCCATACGTGCCAGCTGCACCAATCTGACTCAACACTCCAGGAACGACAAGAGAGTCAGCGTACGCAGGCGTCGCTGCCAGCATCATCCCAACAGAAAAGTTGGCAACTACTGCCCCGGCAAGTAACAGCACAAGGGGTGTGCCACGAAGAACGGCCACTCCTTCGCGCATACGCGTCAGGTAGGAGTCGGAGTCTTCGGCTCTCGTGTGTGAACCGTCACCGTCTGTAACAATGGAATTACCGCTGTCCTTAGCTTGCCGCTCGTCATCTGGCAACGTCGAGAATTCTTCGGACTCGTTGTCATCCGGTACCGTATTTGTAGATGGAATCGAGACAGTTGCAAACACGATTGCAGCGACCCCGAACGTAATGGCGTCAAGTACAAACAATGCAATTGCACTGAAAAGACCGATAAGGACACCACCAACCCCATTCGCTACCATGTCGAACCCCTGGTAGGCGACCGAGAACGCTGAATTGGCTGCGACCAGTTCTTCTTTTTCGAGGATACGTGGGAGTGCGGTACTCTGCGCCGGATACACTAATTGGTTGAGTGCCGAAAGGACTGGCATTACGAGGAGCACTAACTCAACGGTAAGGAATCCGAAAACATGGGCTATCGGAATCACTGAGACGACAACCGCCTGAATAAGTTGTGTGCCGACGAGCGTTCGTCGAATCGACCACCGATCAACCAGTGGTCCTGCGAGAAATTGAAACACCTGCGGGATCATTGTTACGAATCCCGCGATACCCGTGTAGACAGGATCGTTGGTCAAACTGTAAACGAGCCACATCGCGGCGACAAGGTAGAAGCTGTCGCCAACATTGGTTATTACACGGCCTATAAACAATCGACGAAACGTTCGATTCTGAAAGGCACCACGCATATCCTGATCAATCACACGGTGAGGCCATAAATATAATTAGAATGATATTTCTGTTACGAGTTGTACAGAAGTTTTGTTCTATATTCCATTTGGCAACTCAATCGAGTTTGATCTCACGAAGAGAATCAACATAATAGCGTCAAGTGGTTTCCACCACATCACGGCGATAAGAACGGCAAGTCTGTTTGACGACCAGCGGAGCCGATTCTTCAATACGTGTGGAGAGATTCCGTGCTGAGAATACCGTTTTGGTCGGTAGATGACTCGAACAGCGTCAAGTTATGTGTCAATATCGATGATGTCGAACGTTTCGTCAACGACAACGCTAAGGATGGAGTCCTCAACTCGGAACGTTACATTCAATTGGAGTGGACTTTGGCTTTCGATATTTACTCTGACGGGACTGAGTTCAGATAACTCCCAGATAAAACGTTCCTGAACAATAATTTCATTCTCGCAATAAAAACTGGCAACGAGAGGATCAGTGAGCAGGAGTGCATGGTTTAACGCGACTTGCGACTGGGTACCACACTGTTGGCAATCAAATAGAATTACTGGATCGAGAGGTCGTCTACTCGGGTTTTCAGACTCATTCTCTGATGATCGATCTCCATCCATCGTATCAAAAAGTTCTACAGTTGGCTTCATCTGCCCATTACAGAACGGGCAGAAGCCATTGATGACCTGTTGGACTTTCGTCCGGAAATATTGACTCACAGCTTCCGGAATCTCATCCCGGTCGTACCCGGTAAATACAGCAGGTGGAATGGGTGCCTCCCAACCGGATGGACATGATGAACAGGAATCACACCCGATGCGGACAGTTTCATTTTCATACCGTAACGTTAGAGGTTCGCCACTATTTTGACACAAGTGATTCAACACGATCGGATCGAGAGTCTCGTGCGCCGTGTACATCCCCGACGCAATGGCCCCGTTCACGTGCTTGCCCGCTTGTGTCAGCCGATATCCGCCATCGGTCTTGATGACGAATTGTCCTATGAGCTTGTCAAGGTGGTAGTTGAATTGACCTGGGTCGCGCATTCCGACGGCCCGACGTAACTCGGAAAACGGTACTGTTTGAACATCGGATTTCCAGAGTACCTGCAGGATCCTGAGGCGTGTCTCGTCGGAGAGAGCAGCAAACGCCTCCTCAGGCTCGATCTGTTGGACGAACTGGTCACTCATGTCTCTTTCTTAGAGACGTTTTGCCATAGGCATACCGGGAATTGCGTGATGCACAGTCTCGGCACTCACCGATACATGAGTCTCCGAAACTGTGATATTCTAGGGAGAGACAAATGTTGATGTTGGCTCTCTTAATGCATACTATTCCCCTCAATAGTCGTTGACAGCCAGAATCCAGTGATGTTGCGACACTAAACCACTATAATGTAGTTCGCGTTAACTCAGCTCTGAGAGATCGAGCGTGTCTATTGTCTAGTCGTTGTGCTGGGAAGTGGGTAGAGAATTCCGTACCAGAGCCTGTAAAGCACCGTTCCAATCGCGCTACCACACGATCTTCCTGGCCTCGGTGTTACATACAGGCCGTATAGCTAACAGAATGACGAAGTCCCCACCGTCACTACCGGCTGCCGGTCATTCGGAAGGGAGTGAATTTGAATCGAGGGGGCCATTGATAATGTATCGCATGACGCCTGGCGAATTCTTCGCCGAAAATCAGCTCGATTGGGTAGTGTTCCGGTCTATCAGACCATCTCGACCACGTATGAGTCGATAGACTTGATGTTTGCGTCCTTCATGTGCCCCTCGAATTTGAACACTTCACAAAATGCGTGGGTGTCTCCATTGTCGGGGGTTATGACACCGTTCACAGCTGCCATATCACCGTGGAGAATGATGTTTTCGACCGTTATCTCGGAAATCCCATCGTAGAAGAGATTCGTCGAGTCATCGACAGTAGCTGCGAACTGTCGGTATCCCTCCGCCTGCATCTCGGTGTGACGGTCCAGGAGCAAAGTTTTGGTAAGGTGCGTCCGAAGCTGCTTCAAGACGGGTAATCCGTGGAGCCAGTCGTCTTCGGTTTCTAATTCGACTATCGACACATCGGCCATGCCAGACCGAGATATAGCTGACCGGACAATAAACATGCTACTGAGCTCGGCCGAACAAGGTTCGAACCACACTACTATCCAATATTTGCACGACGACGACTAACATCGAGTATGAATTGCAGATTTGGCTCGGGTCATCTCAGCCACCATACGTTAACACGGATGGGGAGACAATGAAGCAGTCGCGTGTCATCGTCCTGTTCGTCTTTTTGGTAACGGTCTGGGGCGCGGGCTTCGTGGCGGTGAAAGCCGGGCTCTCGACCATACCACCAGTGCTCTATGCGGTTTTCCGCTTCGGGATCGGCGCGGTGATCATGCTCGGATACACAGTGTTTCTTACCGATTATCAGTATCCGGTCGGCCGTCGCGACTGGCTGGCTGTCAGCGCAAACGGGTTATTCATGTTCACGATCTACCCGATCGCGCTCTTCCTGGGCCAGCAGTACGTTTCCGGTGCGATTGCCGCCGTAGTATCCGCGTTGATTCCGTTGCTTACCCCGGGATTGACGCTTGCGTTGCTACCGAGTGAGCGCTTGCGGGCACGCGACCTCTTCGGCGTCACCCTCGGATTCGTCGGCGCAGTCCTCGTCGTCCACCCGTCGCCATCGAATCTCTTCGGGGCGCGGACGTACGGACTCGCGCTACTCGTACTGTCAGCCCTCATGTTCGCGCTGGGCGGTATCGTCGTCAAGCGTATCCAGGCACCGCTTCCGAGCGAAACCCTCGTGGCGTGGTCGATGGGAATCGGCGTTCTTCCGCTTATCGCTGTCAGTGCCGTCCGGGGCGAGCGGTCAATTGCCTCAATCCAGTGGACTGGTGAAGCGATCTTCGCAACGCTGTTTCTCGGCGTCATCGTGACCGGCGTGGGATACTTTGTCTACTTCGAGCTGCTCGATCACCTCAGTCCGCTGGAAGTCAACGTCGGCGGGTATCTCATGCCGGTGACCGCGGCGATCACCGGGTGGCTCTGGCTAGACGAAATAATCACCTTAGTCACGATGGTTGGATTCCTCGTGATCTTCATCGGCTTCTATCTGATGAAGGCGGACGAGTTGAAACGTGAGATTGCGAAGATTCGAACGGCAGACATCGAGCCTGTGACTGATGATTGATGCTCGCCAGCGTGAACGACCGAGACCACCCACTCCCCCTGACGAGCACGGTACTGCTCGAATCACGTGCAACTATAATTCGATGCAAGACGTATTGGCTACCCAATGACGCGAAATGAATGGACCGGCGTGTGGGAAGTACTCGGGTGCGAGTGGACCTTTCCCATCTTACGTCACTTGGAGAACGATGGCTTACATTTTAATGAACTAAAACGGCAACTCGAAGACGCACCGCCGAGTACCGTCTCGCTCCGACTACAGCAGCTGGAGGAAGAAGATCTCATCATTCGGACGGTCGAGCGAACATCGCCGAAGCTAGTCCGATATGAACTCACCGACCGCGGGAACGAATTACGCCGGATTCTCGCTGAACTCGCTACGGTCTGAACATCAGCACTCTCCTTTTTCCTATAAACCGTTCAGAGAAGGACGGCAATTACAGCTGCTCGATTTGGTCGATGATTTCGACGACGCGCCGCCCGCGTGACGTGAGCGCGTAAATCACGTGCGGCGGTGCCCCATCTTCAATCGTTCTCGTGATGAGCTGTTCTGCTTCCAGTTCAGAGAGTCGGTCTGACAGCGTATTCGACGGGGCACTGCCGATCGCGCGTTTCAAATCGTTAAACCGGAGGTCGCTCTCACTGAGTGCGACAAGCGCAGAAAGTGCCCACTTCGACCGGAAAAGCTCCATCACGCGGGTTTCTTCGACAACCTCTCCGTCTTCCTTTTCCATGAAGGAACGTATTCGAGCCTCGGTTAAACAGATTTCCACACTTGATTCCGAGAGTCATTGCTCCGCTTTGGTCGGATAGGCCCGAGATATAATGCTGGGTACTGTCCAGAGAAACCGTCCTGGCAAGTATTCAGCCTCGAACTATGACAGTCTCTACTACGTTCAAACGACACTACTGCCGAGTTTATCACAAAACGGCTCGTAGCGTACATATGAGCGCTTATTTCGGCCAGACAGAGCCAGACGGGCCTGATGAAGCATCGAACCCGTAATTACCGACACATATTACCGACACATTTTCGTCGAAGTCGGAACCTCCGGCGAGTGAGCGCACAGGTCGGGAGCGTTAACGAGGCGTCAATCGAGCTTCTGGAATCACTTGGGTTTGAACATGAGGGAACTCTGCGGGAGGCCACGTGGTTTCAGGGTGAATATCATGATATGCTTTGGTACGGACTCTTACGCGAAAATTGACGGACAATGGATCGAAGGTGACCTCCGGAATACAACAATTTCGTGACTTAACGCCCTCCAAACAGAACTCAATTGGTGGTATTACCATATCTCAGATAAGACGTGAATGTACAACAGGTGTTGTCCTACAACAGCTATTGTTAATAAAATTGACAAGTATTATCTCCTCTCCTCACCTACCAACTCTTGCAATGGCTTGGGAACATCGCCGAAATTTCTCGAACGAAGAACAAGAAAACCAAGAACCACGCGCTGGCACTAAGTGGTGGTTCATTGCCGGTGTTGCCTCTGCAGCAGGCACCGGATAAGCACACATACCAGCGCACTAAGGCACACTGGAAAGAGCAGCTTAAAGACAGGAACGTTGCAACCGCTCCTGTAGATACACTCGACAATTCAGATTTAGCTACGTACCTCGTACAGACCGATTATGGAAACCGGTGAACTCATTTCAGTACTAAAAGACGCTGGGTTGTCCCCTTATCAGGCCAGGGCCTACGTTACACTACTTGAACTCGGAGCAGCGTCGGCGAGCGAGATAGCGACCGCAAGTGGTGTTCCAGGACCACGTATCTATGATGTCCTCCGTGACCTGGAAGATGACGGGTACGTCGTCACGTACGAACAAGACCAGTTATACGCCCGTGCACCCGATCCGGCAGATGCGCTCGGAAGCCTCAGAAATCGTGTCGGGCGCTTCGAATCTGGCATTGAGGAGATCGAATCTCGCTGGCAGCAGCCGGAGACTCATGATCATGAAATCACCATCGTCCGGCGATTCACGACGATCTTCGAGCAAACTAGACGAGATATTCGTGATGCCGAACATCATGTTCTCATGTCGTTGACTCCCGTTCAGTTTCAGAAACTCCGACCGACGCTTCGCGAGGCGTACGAACGTGGTGTCTATACCAGTGTCGTGATCCATCCACGGCCGGATGAAGAATTTTCGCTTGACACGGAGGATTTCGAAGGAATATGCACGGAGGCACGCCGGACGGTCTCCTGCTGGGGAAAGCCTTTCGCCGCCCTAATCGACCACCAGAAAGTCGGCTTCGCCTTGTACATCGGTTCAGCCGACGAGTACGGTATCCTTGTTGACGATCCGCTCCATGAATTCGTGTTCTGGTTCTATCTTGCGGGTTTAGCGGAAATCGCTGAGCCGTTACACCAGGATTCGACGCAACTGCCGATTGTTTTCGGAGAAATACGCGACTGCATTCGAATGGTTGAACCACTATTACGCGATGATGCAACTGTGATTGCTCAAATTCACGGTCGGTGGACTCACACGAAACGCGCGTGTGAGTTTTCAGGACAACTCATTGACATCCAATATGCTGGCGAACCAGCCACTGATGGACCGGCATCCGTATTTCATTTGATCGGGCAGGCTACGCTTGTCATTGAGACGGATGATGAACACTATACGATTGGCGGTCATGGTGCAACTCTCGAAGATATTGAGGTAGACCGAGTCATCATTGAGGACATTACATTTCTCAATTGAGCTAATATTTATCAGACTGTTTTAATATCCATCATCTGGTTGTATCTGTGTTGAATTATAGCAAACTGAACCTAAAACTTACTATCATCTCAATCTGACGCGCCGTCAATCTCTTGGTTTAGATCGAATTGACAGGTGAGTACGAGCAGTCACCGATTGTAACGGCAATATACGCTAGAATCGCTTAACTAGACAGTGCCGAACCAGTAATGAGATCGGCTGTAATTAATATAAAATAGTACGAACTTTTCGGAGAAAGAGGCCATACAGGTGTGCTCCAGTCCCTATCACAACGAGGACCCCAGCAAAGGCGAGGAATATGAGCGACGTTGGGGAGTCAGTACTGGGTGGGAAGACAAAATGATAGCCGAGTAAATACACGAAGAGACCACTAACTGGCCCTAATGCGAGGAAAATTGCCGTTTTGATGTCTTGACCGTCTAACGATGCGTAGAAGGAACTTACTCCGACGACGAGAAGGACACCAGCCATGACAAAGGCGGGGAGTTCTCCAAGTGACTGACCAGTGGTTTCATACAAGAATCGATCAGTTCCGAACGTTAGCAGTGTTATCACTCCCAAAATCGCAGAGAAGATACGATAGCCAATTCGAGGAGGGTTCCCTGTCTTATGGAGGGGATTTAGGGCGTCCATATGCCGAAGATGATATCTTATTGACTATATGTCTTAGGGTGGTTCAGGCTGAATTCTCAAAAGTGGGCTCGGTCAGAAGTTGCGACTGGCGATTCGAGCTTCTATACATTCAGGGCCTCACCAATGGTGGAATAACGGGAGTTGGAATGTAGCTGGCCTTGCTATTAAAACAGATGACAACAAAATGGCTCAAGATTCACCGATATCAGTGGCAGAAAGCTGGACGGACTATGAAACTTGTGGGGTGTTCTTAGAGGTAGGACCAGATTGGGTTCAGAATGCAGAAGTGACCTGTGCTTCGGTCACCATCGTTTGGCCCGAACTCGACCTACTCAGTCACGACTCTAGAATGGTACTCTGGAACACCACCTACTGGAAGTCCAGTTACTCGAAAGAGAGCTCCGGCACCGTCACCCTCTTTTGATCGGCAACCACCTTCCCCAAGTGCGGTTGTCACATAAAGATCTTTGAAGTCTGGGCCGCCGAAGACGACGCTTGACACTTTGCGAGCCGGAAATTCAATTTCGTCGATGGAGTTCCCATTTTGGTCGTACCGTACGGCGACGCCACCATTCCACCGTGCTGACCATACACAACCGTCGGCGTCAACAGTCATTCCGTCGGGAATACCGTTATCCGCCGGTGTTTGGACGAACGTTCGACGAGAGGAAAGTTCTCCGCTTTCACGGGAATAGTCGAACATATAAATACGCCGGGCGTTCGATTCAGTGAAATAAAATGTTTTTTCGTCGGCGGTAAACCCCATGCCATTGGCGATATTGATGTCCGAAAGGACGGTTGTCACAGATCCGTTTCTGTCGAGTCTATAGAGTGAACCAAGATGGTTCTCGGTCGGCATTGACCCGCAGAATACCCGTCCCTCGGGCGTGGCAATAACATCGTTGAATCGGCCATTTGCTTCCCTGTCGATGCCATCAACGACGACAGTCGTCCTAGACGTCGCCGGTTCCCATTTAGTTATGTGACCACCAGCCCCGAAGAGCAATAGTGCCCCATCCTCTTCGATAGTGAATCCTCCAATGGCGGACGCGTCAGGCGTCTCGTAGGCGAGTTCGTTTGAATCTGTTTTGGGATCATAGCAATAGAGTTTCCCCGGCGGAATATCGAGCCAGTAGAGCCGTTTCTCGTCTGGATGCCACAGCGGATTTTCGCCGGTTTCGGCGTGCACGTCTGCGACACGTTCAATTCGTACCATGGGCAATTTTCATCCTGAAACCACATCAAGATACTCTTTGAATCTAACTAAGCGTACACCTGGAATTATAATCCATGATTGACTTCTTCCGTTATGGATCACCGTTTTGGGCGATTTGCGATACATTGGTCTGGACGACTTCTAAATGAAAGCTAAATAAAATTGCAGGGATTATGACGACTAGCCCGACGATCGAAATGATACC
The DNA here is from genome assembly GCF_020700235.1 of Haladaptatus pallidirubidus. Taxonomy (GTDB): domain Archaea; phylum Halobacteriota; class Halobacteria; order Halobacteriales; family Haladaptataceae; genus Haladaptatus; species Haladaptatus pallidirubidus. The sequence continues at coordinate 299,169 of NZ_CP085307.1, forward strand.
AATTAGGAGGAGAACACCCGAAGTTAGCATGATCATCATAGAAAGTAGTGGATTGTGGATTACCCAGCCGTAGCTATCTTTTACTGCTTCTACGAACGTGCACCCATCGGAAAGGCGGACAAATGTTGTAAGTGATATGAGCAAGAGAAATGCGAACAGATACACACCACCAATAGCGAAGACGATATAAAAAGTGGAATTTGTTACAATATATTGGTGAAAGTAAATAGCTGTGATTATGCCGACGATGATGGGAACAAAGCCTAAAAGAGTCGCATTGAGGCCATGACGACGCAGTGTTCGACGAATCATCCTCGTCTCAATCCGGTCGCCATTTCGGATCGAATGTATTGCCGAGTACGCGCCAAGTGTGGCCGGACCAGATGTTACAAGGGGAAGCGAGCCAACAAACCAGCAAATGCTTATTATCACGAGAGATATGCTATGTTGGAAGATAAAAGTCCCAGTCCGCTGAAACGAGCGGCGAAAATGATCCATACTCGTGGTTGTGGTGGTCATCCGGTTGTCCCTTGGAACTTCACCGCTTCGATGATGCGATCCTGTAATAGTAAGAACAATATAAACAACGGTAGCGCGGCGATGACCCCGGAAGCCATGATAAGGCCCGGCTGGAACGTGAAAGTATCTCGGAGCACAACCAATCCGAGCGGGAGAGTGAACGAACTCTGACTCTGGAGCACCACCACGGGCCAAACGAATTGATTCCAGTTGAAGACGAATACGAAGATGGCCAGGGCAGAAAGGATCGGTTTCGAAATCGGGAGGATAATACGGGTATAGATTTGGAAGCTCGAGAACCCGTCTAGTCGAGCGGCCTCGTCGTACTCGTCGGGGATGTCACGGAAAAACTGATAAAGTAAGAAGACTCCAAGCGGATTCGCCACTGCAGGAAGGATTACGCCGAGTAAGTCACTAACGAGACCCAGATCAGCCACGATGATAAACAGCGGCACCAGATTCACGTAGAAAGGGACAAGGAAACTGGCAACGATGATGCTCAACAATACCGATTGGCCAGGCCAATCCAACCGCGTGAGCGAGAAGGCGATCATCGAATCGACGATCAGGACGAGTACTGTCGCAACCGTTGCGACGACAAAGGTGTTGATCACCCACGGGATAATCATTGAACTAGAGATTAATTCCGAGTAGTTCGCGAAAGTGATCTCGGGCGGAATGAAATGAGGTGTCGAACTGATCGCGATGCTCTCGGGCTGGAGGGATAGCGAAATCATATAGAGGTACGGCAACACGAACAGAAGTGCAACGCCGTACAACCCAACATGGATTGCTATCGTACGCAGCATATTGTCATTACTGATACCACTGATTCGACTGACGGTGGAATTACTCATGCTGAATCACTCCCGATGTACCGATAGTTGATGTACGAAACGCCGACGAGAATAGCGAATAGCAGATAGCCGATTGCTGCGGCGTAGCCGAACCGCTGTTGGCTAAATGCCGCATTATAAAGATAGAAGACGAGCGTCATAGTGGCGTTGTTGGGCCCACCGTTCGTCATCACGTACGGCTGACCGAACACCTGAAACTGCTGTATAAACTGAATGATGACGACGAACGCGATCGCGTTGCGCATCTGTGGAAGCGTGATGTCTCGAAACGCTCGCCACGTACCTGCTCCATCAAGCTTGGCTGCTTCGTACAGTCGTTGTGGAACGTTTTGGCGTGCAGCGAGTAAGATGACAAAATTGAAGCCGAGAAGCCACCAGTCGGTGACCAGGGCGAGCACTGGCATCGCCAACGTTGGAGAACCGAGCCAATCAGGTGGACTATCCATTATGAACCCGAGATAATAATTGAGAGGGCCGAATCCGGTCATCAAGAACAGCGACCAGACGATTCCAACAATTGAGACGGTCAGGATATACGGACTAAAGTATATCGTCTGTAGGTGCCGCCAACCGAACACCTTCTTGTTGACTCCGAGGGCAAGCGCTAAACTCAAAATTACCATCGTCGGTACAGTGAGGACGACGAAATACACGGTGTTCCATAACGCATTCCAAAACGCTGGATCCTGGAACATTGAGACGTAGTTCTGTATGCCGATGAACTGTGACTGTGAGGGAAAGAGTGGATCCCACTCGAAGAGGCTCATATAGAGTCCTTGTAACAATGGATACAGGAGGAATAAACAGAAAAAAGCGAGATACGGGAGAGAAAACAGAATACCATCAATCGTCTCTCGCTGTCGAAGAATCTTTCTTATACGGTGCTGTCTGTCCCAACCGAATCGATCTTTAATTGACATCGTTGATTAACTTCTGAATGCTGTTTACTCCTCGCTGTATTCCCTTTTGAGGAGGTACGTTGTGCGCGTAGATATCAGGGAAAAAGCTCCACGTTGAATCGTTGTTGACATTGAATGGGGTTCGTGGTAGGTAGGCAAACTGATCGTCGTTCGCCATCTCAGAGAACTTGGCCAGTGATTTAGGCCACAGTGGTGAATTGCGTAAAGCCTGAGAATTCAACGCGTCGGTTGCCGCTGGTAAATGTCCCGCTCGAGTTCCCCAAACAGGGTTCTTCTGCGTAATCCATTCGGCGACGTTGACCGCGGCCTGTGTTTTTTGCTCGTTCCGATTTGGATTTCGGGGTAACACGATAGTGTGGCTTCCTGATTCGGTATACCCTTGCTTTTTTCCTGGTGCGACGAACGGCTTGAACATGCTCCATTCGAAACCCTCGAGTGACTCCAGGACAGCCGCGTACCAAGTGCCGTTTATCGTCATTGCTAATTTGTTATCCTGGAACGCAATATCTGCTCTATTCTCCGACGCGTTTGGGATATCCCAACCGTACTTTCCGGTTATGTCGCTAAATAATTCCGCTACTCTCATACCGGCCTTATCATCGAACGTGGCTTTCGTTAAAGAATCGTTGAACAGTTCTCCACCGCGCTGATGGGTGAAAGCGATAAACGTTCTAAGCATCCCAATGGGATCGAGATACGGAGTTGGAGCGAACGCGTGAGCATTAGTTTTGTTCACGATCATATTACAGGCTTTTTTAAACTCCCGGAAATTTGTGGGAGGAGACTGTGGATCAAGACCGGCCTTTTCGAAAATCTTCGGGTTATAGTACACTCCGATCGGATGAGCATCCAGCGGGAGCGCTAACTGGTCATCGCCGAAACGCATGCGATTCCATAACGTAGAAACATATTTTTTCTCGGTGGATTCGCTTAGATACTTATTGAATGGGACAAGCATTCGCTGAAATCGTCCCATTAGGGCCTGATGCATGATTGCAATATCCGGACCCTTGTCCGCAACCAGAGCGGTGTACAACTTCGTATAGTATCTATTCCAAGGGATTCGTTGTCGTTCGATCCAGACATCCCCCAGCGGTTGTTGTTCATTGAATCGATCTACGATCGATGCCATCGTCGCTCCGTCGCCACCGCCGAAAAGCGTCCAGAATTGAATCGTTGTTTTGGCGCTTTTCTTTGCCTGGCCGACGATTCCGTTGTATGAATTACAACCGGCCAATCCCGCGGTACCAACTACACCGGCACCACCGAGAAACTGTCTTCTTGACAGGGTATTATTTCCTACACCGGTAGTTACCATGTTAACAAACAGCGAGACACACTGTGTTAAATGTTTTGGTAAGAAATATATTATAAAATTATTCTATAAAGAAGTATGATGTTGTTATCTGGAATACAATTCTATGTAGAGTCTACAGACGTAGGAGACTGCACGGGACGGTGATCCTTACGGGAACTCACTTTGTCTGTGTCGTTGCGTCGGAAGTGACGATGCTGGTGGAATCAGTCAACAAGATGTTCTCCCCCGTCGAATGGTCAAAAATATGTGCGTCGGATTCCTCGAACGAGACGTGGATATTGTCACCTTCCGAGCAGTCGATCTGACCCAAGACACGCATCTTGAACTCAGTATCGCCACTTCGTAGGTACAAATAATTGTCATCCCCGATTGGTTCCCGCACTTCGAGCACTGCTTTGATCCCGTTGGAAGTACTTTCATCCGCGAACGACATATGTTCAGGCCGAATTCCAAGAATTAGTTTGTCGTTCGTACTCTGTTTCCGAATGCGACCAGCAAAAGATTCCGATAGTGAATACGCAATGTCGGAACCAGTAAGTGTCGAATCCAGCAACTGCACATCGAAGAAATTCATCGAAGGACTTCCAATGAATTCGGCAACGAACGTATTTTTCGGTTCGGAAAACACCTCTCTCGGCGTGCCAACTTGCTGGAGTTCTCCGTGGTTTAAAATTACAACTTGATCGCTCATCGTCATTGCTTCCTCCTGATCGTGTGTCACGTAAACCGTGGTCGTATTGAGTTCTTCTTGGATTCGTTGGAGTTCGGTACGCATGTGAGCTCGGAGTTTCGCATCGAGATTTGAGAGCGGTTCGTCCATTAGAAAGACGGATGGATCACGGACGATTGCGCGACCAGTTGCGACGCGCTGTTGCTGGCCGCCGGAGAGTTCGCTAGGCCTTTTGTCCAATTGTTCTTCGATCCCCATCATTTCTGCAGCTTCCCTCACTCCTTTCTCGATCTGTTCGTTTGACCGATCCGAATTGAGTTTTAATCCATAGGACATATTCTGTTCGACGGTCATATGGGGATAGAGTGCGTAATTTTGGAACACCATGGCTATGTCACGATCCTGAGGTTGAACATCGTTGATTCGCTGGTTGCCGATGTAAATCGCACCCTCAGTAATATCTTCGAGCCCGGCTATCATTCGGAGGATCGTTGATTTTCCCGATCCAGATGGTCCTACGATAGTAACGAATTCGCCATCATCGATATCCAAATTGAAATCGTCCACCGCGACGATATTCCCGCTATATCGTTTTCTAACGTCTTCCAAACGTATCCTGCTCATAGTTAACAAGATTATCGTTTCTGATGTTTATATCTTTCCTAAGAAGATATATAATTTACCAATAAAAATTGATTAGTTTGAATATTGGCAATGAAGACGAGAGACGATGCAAACTCGACGGTTAGAATTCCGTCGTCGATCGAACTTTCGAATTTTTCAGCTTCAAATTCGTTGGAATGGTCGGCATCGACTTCCGTATCAACGTCTGAATTCGAAAACAGCACCTTCGCATCAACATTCTTCGAATCCGGCGATCTCCTTTCGAGGGTAATAATGGATGCTATCCTCGCTAGAGGCGTTCAACGATGTTCCGTACGAGTTCGCCGCGCTCTCCATCGAGATCGAGTAGGTCAACCAGATGGAGATAGAGTTCGACTACTTCGCCGACCGCGAGCTCGGCAACGCCAATGTCTTCGCCGACGGCGAGCACGGGCTGGTTGACATGCGGACCATCTGAGCCATCCACGAGGCGGCCGAGACCGGCCGGCCGGTCGAGGTATCGGAATAGCCCGATCTGGCGGTTGCTGTCGGATTCGCCTCGACTCGGCGGTCGAGCGGTCGGAGTGACATGGGCGACGGTGGCGAGAATCAGGAAATATCGGCAGCGGAAACGCGGTGTCGCGGAAAACAACGGTACGGGGGGACAGACGCTGTCAGAAGCTACGTGCCTGCCTTACCGCATATCGACCTCCCGCTTCTCCCAGTCCTTCTCGAAGAGGTTGATGGTGTGAACCCGGTCCTCGGTGTACTCGTGCTCGGCGACGATGTCCTCGTCGAGTTCGATACCGAAGCCGGGCCCCTCCGGAATCTCGAGGAAGCCGTCCTCGACCCGGATCGGCTCGATCAAGAGGTCGTCGACCCACTCGACGTCGTAAGTCTGGAACACCTCCTGAATCATGAAGTTCGGGACGGTCGAGCAGAGGTGGGCGTAGATGGCCGACGCGACCGGACCCTGCGGGTTGTGGGGCGCGAAGCTCACGTGGTCGGCCTCCGCGAGGGCGGCAATCTTCTTGCCCTCGGTGAGGCCGCCGGTGTTCATCAGGTCGGGCTGAATGATGTCGACCTCCGTGCGGGTGACAAGTTCGAAGAACTCGTGTTTCGTCATGTGGCGCTCGCCCGTTGCGACCGGAATCGGGGACTTGTCGGCCACCTCCCGAAGGCTATTGATGGAATCTGGCGGGCACGGCTCCTCCAACCAGGTAGGGTCGAACTCGTCGAGTTTCCGTGCAACATTGACGGCCTGCCCGGCAGTGAAGCGGCCGTGGCACTCGATAAGTAGGTCGATGTCGGGGCCGACCGCCTCGCGAACCGCCCGGACGATGTCGACGGCGTGGTTGAGATCCTTCTTCGGCATCCGCTCCCACGCGGTGCCGAAGGGGTCGAACTTCATCGCGTCGTAGCCGTCGTCGACAACACCTTCGGCCGCGCGTGCGAACCCTTCGGGCTCGCCATCCGTGTCGGTGTACCAACCGTTTGCGTACGCACGCAGCCGGTCACCGTGGATCTTCCCGCCGAGGAGTTCGTAGACCGGTTTGTCGAGGAGTTTGCCCTTAATGTCCCAGCACGCCATGTCGACAGCTGAGCAGACCGTAGTGTTGATGACGTTTTTCGAGAACCACTCGTCGCGATACATCTCCAACCAGATTTGCTCGGTGTCAAAGGGATCCTTGCCGATGAAGTAATCTGACATTTCCTCAATCGCTTGCACGACAGTTCGAGGCTTGTCATGGATCGTCGCTTCGGCAAGTCCGGTGACACCGGCGTCCGTCTTGAGCCGAACGAACACCCACGGTTTCCACGGATTTGCGACAATATACGTTTCTACGTCAGTGATACTCACATCGGACATCGTTTGTATTCGGCAAGCCACCTAATATTAAGTTTGTCGATAGAGAGAGAGAGAGTAACTCTCTATCGAACGGAGTCCGATATAATCGGATGATTAATGAGGGATGAACTTAGGTCTATCACACATGCACACCGACCACGACCTACCGATCAAATCAACCGCCCTCAGCTTCGATATCCTCGAGACAGTCCACGACCTCGATGGAGCGACGCTCCCTGAGATCGCCGACTACTTCTCGAAGCCCAAGAGCACGGTTCACGACCACCTGAAAACGCTTGTTAACATAGGGTATCTCGTGCAGGACGGCCGGACGTACCGAGTCAGCATAAAGTTCCTCAACCTCGGTGGTAGGGCACGAATCAAGTCGCCACTCTTCCAAGTCGCCGAGCGCGAGATCCAGCAGTTGGCCGACGACATGGGCGAACACGCCAATCTCATGGTCGAGGAGAACGGTCTCGGCATCTTCCTATACAAGGTGAAGGGCTCGCAGTCGGTGAATCTCGACACGTACGAAGGGATGGAAGTGTACCTCCACACGACGGCCATGGGGAAGGCTATTCTCGCCGAATTCTCCGAGGAGCGACGTGATCAAATTATTGACCAGTACGGACTGCCAGCGGTGACCGAGAACACGATTACGGACCGCGACCAGCTTGACGAGGAACTCCGGATGATCCGCGACCGGGGATACGCCGTCGACAACGAGGAACGCGTGGAGGGCGTCCGGTGCGTCGCCGCCCCCATCATGTCTGGCAGTGACGTTGTCGGTGCGGTAAGTATCTCTGCACCTCGAAGTCGGATGAGCGGAAAGAAGTTCGAGGACGACATCCCCACTGAGGTACTCAGCACAGTGAATGTCATCGAAGTCAACATACAACATCGGTGATCCGATGTTGTCGGACACCGAGTTCGGTAGTGATCCATTCGAGCCAATGAACAATCCCGCTCGGTGGACTTCTATTACAAATCTATGATTGTAATAGGAGATGGCTTCTTGCCGAAGACGGTCGACAACGGAAAGGAGGCGAGGAATAGACTGTTCACGGCCAGAACGGAGGAGAAGCATATTTTCTCCATTGATATAACAGTAGATTAGTAGCAGGATGACCGCGGACGACGATATCCGATAATACCGAATAGGCTGTTTTGGAACCGGAACGCTGGACGCAGCAGAAGATATTAATACGATCTTCGTTAGGTTATTCATATGCGATACTATCGCATAGAACAGAATAATTCCGTCTCCCTCATCGTGGAGACAAACGAATCGACGACGTATAACCTAACCGCGACCGAGCAGGGGCCCACGTCTTTCATGGAACTAGCTTCGGCCGCCGCGTTGACCAATGGTACCGTCGACGACGTCTCGCGGTCGCTGCTCGACAACGCGCCGACGATCGAACTCACGACTGTCCGGGAGCACCTCGTCCGACCATTCGACCCGGACGAGGTATGGGGCGCGGGCGTGACCTACGCCATTAGTCAGGAGTCACGCGAGGGAGAAGGAGGGCTGGCCGAATCGTACGTCAACGCCTATGAGGGCGAGCGACCAGAGGTGTACTTCAAGGCTACGCCGAGCCGAACGGTCGGTCCGCGCGAGGCGGTAGGCATCCGGGGCGATTCGGAGTGGGACGTTCCCGAACCGGAACTTACTATCGTGCTCTACGATGGGAAGATCGTCGGCTACACCGTCGGCAACGACATGTGTAGTCGAGATATCGAGCGCGAGAACCTCCTCTACCTCTCGCAGAGCAAGATCTACTCCAAGAGCTGCGCCATCGGGCCGTGCATCTCGACCGACGAGACGGTCGGCGACCCGCTCGACGTGGAGATGCAGATGCAGATTGACCGCGACGGCGATATCGTCTTCGAGGATTCGACCTCAACCAGTGAAATGGTTCGGACGTGCGAGGAGCTCGTCGACTACTTCGCACGGTACAACGAGGTACCGAAGTCAACGGCGCTGCTCACCGGAACCTCCATTATCCCGCCGGATGACGTTACCTTGCGAGCGGGCGACACAGTGCGAATCGACATCGAGAAAATTGGAACGCTTGAGAACACCGTCGAACAGCTCTGAGCGGATGGGAAATCGCGTTGGCAGACGGAGTAGTGACCTCTGACTCCGAAGGTACCGTACGTTCACCGAGACCACACCTTTTCGCAAGTTCGTAGAATTTCCCGTTGGTCTCGTACCGAGATACGGCGACAAGCAATTATTCCGCTAGATGCCTTGCTAATTTAGTCCTAGGATAGATTAGAGATTTTATTCCAGCCACTGTCGATTGCTTTGGATGGCTCCGCGTATATTCCAATATTTGGACCAATTATTATAATATGATGACGGCATCTCGGATACGGTCGCGACCTTCGGGATCCGTCCCAAAGACATGACGCTCGTGGCGCTACAGGAGGGCGACTTCACAGCCAAAGTCACTGTCTTCGAGTAGGTCGGCTCGTTTAAATTGTTCACCTCGATTTCGGCGAGGGCGAGGACGAATTACTCGCACAGGTGCCGGGGTCGCAACACTTCGACCACGGCCAAACAGTCGGCGTCTCTATTGACCCGGATAGGGCCAATCTGTTCGACGAGACCGGGGACGCCGTGTACAACCCACTGCTCCACACCGAGCAACAAGTCATACAGATCGGATAGCTCCCTTTACCGTTAAGAGGGGAGCGTCCGATATTACTATTCGCACTGGACGTGAATCATATCTGGCAGACCACGGGAATGGAACGGTCGACCGAACCGACGACAACCCATCAATGAGATACTATGAGTGGATACAAGCCGACGACAGACAAGATAGCGCTTTCAGACGTCGAAATTGACGATCAGTTCTGGTCACCTCGGGTAACTCAGAACCGGGAGGTGACTATTGAGTACCAGTACAAACAGCTTGAGGAGTCAGGAACGCTGGAGAACTTCCAACGGGCCCGCGACGGGAAGAACGGCGGCTTCCAAGGGATGTGGTTCCAGGACAGCGACGCATACAAGTGGCTCGAAGCGGCGAGCTACGAGCTCACGAAGGCCAACGACACCGATCTCCGAGAGCGGGTCGACGAAGTGATTGACCTCGTCGCCGCTGCACAGGAGGATTCCGGCTACCTCAACACGTATTTCAAACTCGTCGAGCCGGAGATGACGTGGACGAACCTCAACATCATGCACGAGCTGTACTGCGGCGGCCACCTGATCGAGGCGGCCGTCGCTCACTACGAGGCCACCGGCGAGGAGTCACTGCTCGATGTGGCCGTCGACTTCGCCGACCACGTAGACGACGTCTTCGACGACCAGATAGACGGCATTCCGGGACACGAGGAGATTGAGCTCGCGCTCGTCAAACTGTACCGGATCACGGGCGAGGAACGCTATCTCGACCTCGCGCAGTACTTTGTTAACCTTCGGGGCCACGACGACCGATTCAAATGGGAACTCGAACACTCGGACGAGATCGGCGGCCACTCGTGGGACGACGGCGCACTCATCCCTGCCGAGGGTGGGGGTAGACTCTTTCTCGACGAAGATGGTGAGTACGTCGGCACATACGCGCAGGCCCACGCTTCCATCCGGGAGCAGGAGAAAGTCGAGGGCCACTCGGTGCGAGCGATGTACCTCTTCGCGGGGGCTACTGACCTCGTCGCAGAGACCGGTGACGAGGAGCTGTTCGACGCAATGGAGCGCCTCTGGGAAAACATGACTACGAAGCGGATGTACGTGACTGGAGGCATCGGCCCTGAGCGCGAACACGAGGGCTTCACGGAGGACTACGACCTCCGAAATGAGGATGCTTACGCCGAGACGTGTGCTGCCATCGGGAGCATCTTTTGGAATCAGCGAATGCTCGAACTCACGGGCGGGGCAAAGTACGCAAATCTGATCGAGCGTACGATGTACAACGGATTCCTTGCCGGAATCTCGCTCGACGGTACACGGTTCTTCTACGAGAACCCGCTGGAGAGCTCCGGTGATCACCATCGGAAAGGGTGGTTCACGTGCGCCTGCTGTCCGCCAAATGCCGCGCGCCTGTTCGCGTCGCTCGGGAAGTACGTATACTCGAACATCGACGGAGTGCTCACCGTCAACCAGTACGTCGGCAGTACCGTGACGACCACGATCGATGGGTTCGACGTCGAACTCACCCAGTCGAGTTCGCTGCCCTGGTCCGGAGAGGTCACGCTCACTGTCGACGCCGACGGGCCGGTTCCGATCCGACTTCGGATCCCAGAGTGGGCGACCGACGTCTCCATCTCAGTTGACGGGGAAGACGTTGAGCAGAACGACGACTACGTCGAACTCGACGGCGAGTGGAGCGACGATACGATCGACGTCCACTTCGAACTGGACACTAAACTGATTCGTGCCCACCCCGCAGTAAAGAGCGATGCGGGCCGCGTCGTCGTCGAACGGGGGCCGCTCGTCTACTGTGCTGAGGCAGTCGACAACGACCGACCGATTCATCAATACACACTCTCTTTGGAAGCCGTAATCGACGAAGAGCACCGTGACGATCTGCTCGATGGAGTGACCGTCCTCCAAGCGGACGCCGAGGTGCCGTCGCTCGACGGGTGGAACGGGTCGCTATACCGCCCGGACGAGGAGACGGACATCCAGTCCGTACAGCTCACGATGGTGCCCTACTACGCGTGGGACAACCGGGAACCCAGCGAGATGCATGTGTGGACTCGCGTTAAGTAGCAGCCCGACGACGTCGGCGCAGCGCTGATGTGATTTACCAATTTAGGCAAACCAGTTAATTTATATTCTGTCCACATAATATCGACTATTGTATGACAGACGCTCGCATTACCGTCCACACAGAGGCGGGTATCGACCGTATCGAACCCGAGCTACACGGCCACTTCTCGGAGCACCTCGGGCGATGTATATACGACGGCATCTGGCACAGCCAAGAGAGTGACGACGAGTGGTTCCGTGAGGATGTCGTCTCGCTGCTCGACGACCTCAATATGCCCGTCCTGCGCTGGCCCGGCGGCTGTTTCGCCGACGACTACCACTGGGAGGACGGCGTCGGTCCGCGCGAAGAGCGCCCGCGTCGGCGGAACCTCTTCTGGTCACAGGATCGCTCTGAGACCCCCGAGGAACCGAACACCTTCGGCACTCACGAATTCCTGGACCTGTGCGAACGTATCGGTACGGAACCCTACCTGGCCACCAACGTCGGCTCCGGTGACCCACAGGAAGCGGCCAACTGGGTCGAGTATACCTGCTACGACGGCGACACCGAGCTCGCCGACCGTCGTCGCGAGAACGGTCGCGAGGAGCCATACGAGGTCCGGTACTGGGGACTGGGCAACGAGAACTGGGGCTGTGGTGGCCAGATGACGCCCGAACAGTACGCCCGGGAGTACCGCCGGTTCGCGACCTACGTCGGGTCGATGGACAATCTGATGCTTGATCACGACCTCGAGCTGATTGCCTGTGGCTTCCAGAACCACACCTGGAACCGGCGCTTCATGGAGGAAATCGGGAACACGAACTGGGGCGTCGAGTTTCCCCTTGATCACCTCACGCTCCACCACTATTACGGACGTACGATGTCCGTCGCAGAGGCCGACGAGGAGAAGTACGACAAGTTCCTTATCGAGGCGCTGGAGATGGACGAACACATCGAGCGCATTGCTGCGGCGATCGACGCTGTGGCGACCACCCGCGACATCGGCGTCATCATCGACGAGTGGGGGGCCTGGCACACTGAGGCCGTCGCCGAGAGCGGTCTCGAACAGCCCGGCACTGTCATTGACGCGCTCTCTGCCGCGGCCGTCCTCGATGTCTTCAACCACCACAGCGACGTCTTGACGATGTCTAACATTGCTCAGACTGTCAACGTACTCCAGTGCCTGGTCGAGACAGAGGGCGATGAGGCATGGGCGCGACCAACCTACCGCGTCTTCGATCTTTATGCGCCGCACAAGGGCAACGAGGCAGTTCAGACGTCGATCGACACGCCCACGCGCGACGTCGACGACAACGAACTGTCGTTAGTTCGCGCCTCCGCCTCCGTCGATGACAAGGGCGAGACCTACATCACAGTGACCAACTTGGACTGCCGCGGAACCCACACCGTCGAAATCGACATCGAGGGAGCGGCGTCGGCGTCCTCGGACGTCGACGCCGCGGTTCTGTTCGAGGAACAGGACCCCGACCTCAAAGTCGACGCGAACAACGCCGACGCGTTCGTTGCGGAGGATCTCGACGTTACGGTCGAGAGCGATACCCTGACCGTGGAATTGGAACCCTCTACGGTAGCTGGCATCTCCGTCCAGTAAACGAACCCTCCCTTCTCGACTCCGTTTCGAACAGCTCGCCTCTCACCGGCGTGCTCACGATCCCTCGAGCGCCACTGCCCGGCCGCCAGGGAAACGCGTAATCTGTCAGTCACCGAGCGCTACTTCCTGAGGATATCAGGGAGCACTATCTCGCCGTTGACGCCGACGGTGTCTGCCGTCAGCGTCGGGAATCCGCCGGTCACGATCGTACTTGCGTATTCCCTCTTCTTCCCGTGGTCTTCGCTCGCGTAGAATTCGAGCGACGTCTCAGATAGATCGTTCGGAATCGAATTCACACCCGCGAGTACCGTTCCGGCGTCCCTGGGACCGATGTCGGGCGGCAGTTGGAAGAGGTCAGGCTGGTATCGGAGCCCCCACTCACTCTGCGTATCGCGGAGCTCCGAGAACATCGACCACGTCTGACCCCCGTTCACGCTACGGTAGATCGGGAAATACGGCTTGTCGTCGTACTCTGGCGGCCGTCCCCAACTCTCACAGTGTTCGAATGTCGCCAGCAACGTGTCGCGTCCTAAGTCATCGTAGTCCAACCGCGTCACGCGGAGATACATTGTCCCGGTACGGGTTAGCGCCCACTCTGCTGGCCTGAAGAGGGGATCGCCACGATGCGCCCGTTCTCTGTTTGATTTCGATGTGCGATCAGTGGAATCGGCGGCAGCGTGGCCCGGTTATGCCGATGCCAGGGTCACTCCGCCCACGATACCGACTGATTTCGATAGGAAGCTTTGCCTGTCTACTGTCTGGTGTTTCCTCTCATCATGTGGTGTCATGTGTATCACCGTTTTGCTGCCTCCGTACTCGATTATCTGAGCCACAACTGACCGTCCCTCGAGCGGGAGTACTATGGAGTTATTACTCCACGACGGTCGCTGAGTTGTCGACCGGGGCGTACCCCAGTTGGCGCTGTGTTTCGGTTATCGAGAGGTATCGCTCCTGGTTGGCAGATACCAGGTTCACCGAGACGGGGTTCCGATCTAGCGGCGTCTCGACCGCCTTTCGTATGCCATCCCTACAGTCGTCCGGACTCAACCACATCGCGCGAGCGTATCGTGCAGCTGCTGAGTCGTCGGCTTGGCGCTCAAGTAATTCTTCCTCCGTCAGAAGCCACCCGATCCGGAGGTTAACGATCTCGAGTCCATGTCGCATCGCGTAGTAATTCCCCAGCGCCTCGCCAGTGACCTTGCTGACGGCGTAGTACGAATCCGGGCGGTGTGGCGCGTCGGGTCTGACAGCAGTCGCGTTTTCGCGGAGCGTCTCCGGTCGGCTACGCTGATCAATGTTGTACATCTGATGAATATGGTTCGTGCTTGCGAAGACGACTCGGTCGACGTCGTTCGCTAACGCCGCCTGGTATACATTGTACGTCCCGCCGATGTTCGCGGACAGCACGCTTTCCCACTCGGCCTCCGGCGAGGGGTTTCCGGCGAGGTGGACAACTATATCCTGATCCTCAAAAGCCGTCGTGAGTGCCGCCGGATCTTCCACATCAAGCACGATACTGTCCAGATTGTCGTGCTCGCGATGGGTGACGGGAGTCACATCGTGATCCTGTAGTCCACTGTGAGCAATTGAACCGACGCTTCCTGCCGCACCGGTGATGGCAATTCGAACCATATGCTCACGTCACATTGGGGGGAAATATAAAACTAGGAGGAGCCGGCGAGTACTTTACCTGAAGATAATTTGACTTGCTGCTAACCAGAGGGGGGAACAAGAAGTAGTGTTTTAAGGAGTTCAAATGCTGAATTGTCAACTATCTAATTACTTGACTCGCCAAGCGGCATTCCAAAGAGACTCCACTTTACCTTCGTCATCAGACCAGCTTGCACACGTCGCCTCTCACGTTCCTCACGACGCCGTGCTAACGATTGTTCCTCCTTAGCCCATTTTACTAACTCTTGATTCTCCTCCCGCTGAGAGAGGATTGTGCGCTTCTCATTCTCTAGCCGCTCGACTGTTGTCTCTAACTTGTCAATCTCATCTTCGTAACGTGAGTGAAGTTTCTTTAGATCATCCTCATGACTGGATTCTATATCATCTAATTCGGTTTGTAAGTCGTCTACCTCACGTTCCAACTCGGCTATATTCGACTTGTATTCAGAAAGTAATTCATCTATATTCGCCCCATGTTCGTCACGTAGCGCATCATACTCGAAACCCAATGCAAGTACATCACGGATAACATCGGACTTGCTCACACCACGTTCCGTGGCATGTTCTTCGAATGCTTCAACCATCTCTTCTGGCACTCGGGTTGTAATTTGCTCCATTCTGTAGTGCATTCACAGAGCACTACAATCAAATTTGTGCTGTAAGGTGTTAGCCAGGATAAAATAAAAATGGAATGAATGTCGACACGAAGATATACCTATCGACACAAACTCAGAAGAATAGGAACTGGCGGCAAGTCCTTCAACACGATCTGATCAGATAGTACAGTTCCACAATGTGATTCAGTCAGACGTGCGTCAGCCACGGATACAAAGTTTATACGGTAGTTCTTCTCCAGTCCATGTGCGATCCCAGTTGTAATCGCACGCTCGGAGTTGGGGGGGACGTTTGTCCCCTGGTGCAAATGGTTAGTCTAGTATCCTAACCCCGTCGCACACCCCCTACCCAATTTTTCCCTTTCCCCTTGAGTCTGTTTGATGAATGATTAGGTCGATAAGATGTTGTCTGATTCATTTATATTCTGTATAAACATGACGAAGGCGTGTGGATGAATTTGTGAGTTCACTGGACACGGGGTGTGTTCACTTCGTCTCTATTAAGCGGAAGTGGATATACTCCCGGTACCCCCACTCAAAACCATGCGCGAACGCTAACCACTTCATTCCACCATCGACACACGTAGTGACTCATCATTGAGGGTGAAATGCACAACTCGCACGAAGCCGATTCAGACAAGCGTTATGGAAACAGGTGACTGTCTCATCATTGGCTTCGTAACGTAGTGCAAGAGCACCCGAGCAAGGGTTGTTTTCCCTGAATAACCCAAGACGATGTGATCCACGTCGAATTTGTTCCTTGCTTCGCTAATCGCTCGTGTTGGTGACCTGCGTGTGAACTCGGCTCGTACGTTGAGTCCGTATTCAGTTACTAGTTGCTGATACTCCTCAAGAGCTTGTTTTGCCTCTTGCTCTCGGTTGTCCCTGAATTCGTCATCCCAAACTGCTGACTCGGTAACGGATTTTATGACATACGGCTTGAGGACATAGAGAATGATGATTTCAGCGTCGTCAAAATCAGTTGCAGCAACAGCAAGTGCCTGCTGAGATTGTTCTGAATCGTCTACAGGGACTAGAATGGTTCGTTGCACATTCTGCGTCCGGTTCACTACTGTTGGCATTTCTTTGCTCACAGAAAATAGTCCGAGCCACTCAATATTGGATGGTCGTTCGGTGATCACCGAACCAATTTGCTCGATAACGGTGAGTAGACATTCATCTGTGCTTCAAACTTCGTGATCAATCACAACACCGGAATTTCGAACCTTCAAGGGTTATACGCCAATTTCGTTGAGGTTGCGTTCTCTAATACTCTAACGCTATGTAGACGCCCAAATCGCGAAGTTGATCGGTTGCACGCAATTGATTTGTTCGGTGTGGACCAACATCATCTCATGCGTGAATTCGTCTTTACGATCGAATACGAACGGGGAGCGGATCCAGTCATGGATGTCTTCATCAAACATCCGAACACGAGAGCTCAGACGATCGCATGTCATGTGTCTGAATACGGATTATGGCGCCTGGATCAAATCACCGGCTCTGAGACAGCACTCACACAATTGGACGACATCTTCACCGATCCAGTTCATTGCAACGAGTGCATTGGCCAACGGCACTGCCATACAAACTGGGACTACGAAATTCTTATGAAAAGTCCCACATGCCGACTGGTGTATACTCATCGTCCAACTGCAAGTGATTGCTGGTCGATTCCGCACCTCGCAAATTGCTATCTCGGTGATGGTCTCATCTGTGATGCAGAACGGCGAAAGAATCGCTATGAATGGCGATTACTCTTGTGTGGTGACGCTTCCGCGAGTGAACTCTATGAGGCGCTTCAAGATGAACTTCGTGATGGGCTGCGGCTTGGATTCCAGCAGGTTGGTGAGCCGTCCTATTGGATTGACGAAGCAATTACTATTGCTGATCTACCACATGAGCAGCGGGCTGCTGTCGAAGCTGCTGTCGAACATGGATATTATCAGACACCACGCGATATTTCGCTCACTGATCTCGCTACGAAAATGGATCTTCCGTTGTCGACGCTTCAATATCGGCTCCAGCAGGCCGAAGCGTGGATTATTCAGTGTTTCGTGACTCAACCAACAACGAGTGGGCGGTAGCGCTGTGATGATATAGCTGATTTCAATAGGAAGCGATAGCGTCTTCATTGGCTCTTTTTTACTCTCTAAGCGGAGGTACAACCACCCCGGGACCCTCGAATCAATCTGTGCGCAGTCTGTGCTACAAACTCCTCACCGCTAAAGAACTAAGCGCCCTGACCAAGTACTGATGAGAGATGGATATTGATCGTATTGCGGATCTCTTTTTAGGAGCGCTGATGATCTTACTTGGTCTAATACCGGCTGGATTCTTCCTCTTCGGATGGATTCCGACCAATCAGTTTGCCAGTGATGTTGGGACTGTGACTCACTACTCCCTGCTGAATCACGTTCTCGTTCAACTCGTAGTGAGTCTTTGTGGGCTCGTTCTTGCAGCTGCTGGCGTCTTGACGATCAAATACGGCCGTTCGGACATAGGGTCCGACACTGCAGATCTCTATTAGCGACGATACAATGAACACAGAGGCTCTCTACTCTGCAGATGTGGATTCTGCGCTCTAACCTCATGAGTGGTAGCTCCCTCTGGCACTCTTGAGCCGATTACTGTGCAGTTCGTGGTATATATTGACCGTGCAAACTGGCGGTGATTTCAGTGGTCGAATTTTGCTGCTCCGAATAATCAGAGGAAAGCAGCCTGATTTCTAGGATTTTGCTCTGTTTCAAGATGCGTGATTGATTTGATAACCGAAGTAGAACGTGCGACAGCGGTAAGGTCGATTTCTCAAAATTGGTGTTTTTCGATGGTTGACTTCCTGTGGGCAGTATAAGCGGAAGTGCAACCACCCCGGGGGGTTTCAACTCACTCTCTGTGCGTCGGTTCCTCCGCCAGCCGCGCCGGTTGGCGGCAGCGCGGTCACGACCGCGCGGTCGAAGTCGTAACCAACAGAACACAGTAGGTACCCCACCAGTGGTGATTAATATCGTTGCGGTCGGCACAAAAGCAGGGCAGTGGCTACTGCACTTCGTCTTTGTTGACCAACAGTGTGTTTTCGATAAGGCTCCCTGTCGCGCGGCGGAGGCGCTCACCGACCGCTTGATGGGAGATGTCGAGCTGGGCACCAAGTTCGACCGCATCGGTCTCGCGTGGAATGGTGTAATATCCACGTTCGTAGGCTTCGACAAGCGTCTCGTGCTGGCTTTCAGTGAGTCCAAATCGGACATGCCGGGCGTTATCGACATCGTACAGCCGGTCGACGTCGAGATCGAGTCCATGCTTCCTCGCAAAGTCATGGATTGCCGAGACGTCGCTGCGCTCGGGAAATAGCACGCGCAGTGTCCACTCGTCGGTGGCAGCGATCGCCCGTTGGACAGTGGCCCCACACTCGATAACCATACGCCCGATAATCCGCGCTTCATCAGCCCACTCGAGCCGATAAAACCGTTCCTCGTCGGTCTCAGTGAGCAACTCGGCCTGCTTGACACTCGGGTCGGCGTCAAGTATCGCGGTTAGATCTTCCAGTCCCTCACCCGATACCCACACAAACGGCATGACACGCGTCGTGTCGTGGGCGACGACGCGGTCGATCTCGAATTCGAGGTGCGGGCGACGGCTGAGCGTTTCTCGAAGTGCGAACTGCTCGGCTGGGATGGAGAACTCCGCAATAGTTGTCATAGATGAATCATGGCACTTGCACTTGAAAGGGCTATCGGAAACAATGCAGGCATTCAGTAGACGCGGCTCAACAGTCGCTCTTCGATCTCTGTGCTCCGTCGAGACCATGTCAATTCGCCCACGAAATTCTCGTGGGGTGCTATGGCCAGTCGTCTAACAACTTCTTTTCATGGGCGACCATCAAACGAAGGAAGAGCACAAAGTCATCGAACAAGAGCATCCCAATGAGGGACGAAATGAAATAGAGTAGAAACCCTGTTCTTCTGAGTCTTCATTAAGCAATATCTTGGAGAAGGAGATGAACAAGTAGTGTGCGTCATGCGTTAGTTGACTAGCAGGTCTGGGGTAACGCCCAGAACGGTTATTCAGATGGCGTGTGTGCTGATAGCGGATGGGTACAAACAGTCACCAAGAGAGCGAGCTGTATCATCCAGACGACGATCGGGAGTTGAGTACCGCGATTGTAGAGACAGTCGCAGATTTGAAAGACATGGAGATAACCGAGACAGAGTTCCAACTCTATGACGATATCAACACAGATGCCCTTAATAATCTCTTTCGCAAAGACGCCACTGCCAACACGACTGTTGCATTCGATACCGATGACGTGATAGTCACACTCTGGGGCGATGGAACCGTGAAAATCAAAGTCGTCTCTCAAACTATAGATAGGTAGGTGGCGTCACTCCGTCTTTTTGCCGAAAATCCACCACTTGAGACATGTTGCTACCGATTATTCAATCTATACTCTACTATCTTTATGTAAATACAATCATTTATTGGTGGTTAATGAGCTTGCATATTCAGCCCATAGATAGAGAAGTTCCTTATCTATATGTTAACAAGAGTCTAATGTGAACAGGGCAGAAACAACCACCTGATGCCAGTGCCGCGCTGAAACCAATCCAGACGGAGAAACCACACCGAAATCTATGGGAGCAAAGAGATCCGCTAACAGTCAGCTCGTAGAACGATGCGATAGCTGTGCTGCGATGACGCCACACGAAGTGACGATCAAGCTCATCACTGAGAGCGAGGAGAGCCAAAATGCAGTTTATTCACATGAACCCTATCGGATTACAGAGTGCCAGAGTTGTGCGGCCACAAGTAAACAGCGGATGAATGACATGTAACATAGGTGTTGACCCATGGCAAAGACCACTACACAAAGAGGGATGGAGTCACGAATCGTTGATAACCGGTGTCAGAACTGCGAGAGCTTCATCACGCGAGATTTCGCACGCGTCTTCGGCGATAATCAAAACACTGTTCAAGGCTGTCTGAACTGCATGAGCGGAACTGACGTCAAAGCTGGCCATGCCAGCTACCCACAACGTGAGTAGACGATAATCACCGCTCTACTCTTTCATATAACTTATTACCAACACTTTTGACCAGTACGATTCCCTGAAGGTAGATAAATTAGCTGATGGATCTCGACGAAGCTGTTTGAGAGTGCTCAATGCCAGAATAGGGATTAGACTGGCAAGAGAAGAGATATTTATGCCACCTCTTTTGGAACAGCAGCAACTCCCAGCTGGCTGGACACAAACGCCGATACGTGGGGGGTGAAATGGGTGTCCGCAATGACACTCTCGATCTGACACTCGAAGCAGAGCAGATTTTTTCTCCCGACCACTGTGCTCGCTCCGAAAAGGAGAGAAATCAATGGGAACTCAAACTTATCGATACCGCAGCAAATCGATTCACCACCTGTTATCTGCTTGGGACAGTCTCCGCGAAACACCACGCAATTGAAGCGCTGCTCACCGCCATGGAGACAGTTAACCACTACAAATGGGAAGTAATACCGAGCCACCGCCGACGGATTGCTCTCTTCCGCGAACGAATCCGCGACGAATGTCCTCTTCACCCCTACAAATAGCTCTCCAATTCAAGCTTCACATCCCCTTCAACCAGTTCAGAAATCATAAGATGTGCGCCGTCACCGTGTGTATCCTCCTCCTGGGAGGCCTGGAGGTACTGGTCGGCGATGCACATCATCATGATGTCTACCTACTCAGATAATGAACGGATAGTGTCTATTATCGCGAGAGGTGTGGCAAGATTGCTCGACGGGTGAATTCACATCTGCATTTATTCTTGGTCGTGTTTGTATTTTTATTGCTTTATACCGACTAGGATGGCTCTCTCGGCGGTAATTCGGTTAGATACTCATTATGATTGAGTATTTAACGCGACGTTTCCAGAATGAGAACTAACGGGCTAAAAAAGCTCACTTCCTCTTGACTCACGGTGAAAAATTAGGAGTGATCTATTCAAGGCTGCCGGAGACGAACCTCGTTCTCGTCAACGCGATCGACATGATCTTGCTGAAGTTCGTGGGTATCATCAGAATCGTTCCACCCGAGCATGGATTTTACTTTGTCAGTCAGGCTCGCGTTCTCATCACGTTCAACATGAGCTCGTCCCTCTCGAACCTCTGAGACAGTCCCAAGTCGATCACCGTCACCGGTGACAACGTTCTTGCCGTGATCATCGGAAGTGAATTCTCGTGCCATCGCATCCATAAGATTCTGTCCTTTGGGAGTAGGTGTACCGGCTGCAACTGCAAGTCACTTATACCCCAGTATGTATAATTAATATACATATTTATAACATTAATCCGTATCTTGGATGAAGTTCTGAAGGAGACGATCACCGAACAAGAGTACAAGGAGTGCACCGAGCAAGTTGAAGAAGAGATCGACGATAGTATCGCGGGCACTGTAGGGGATAAGCACGGGTTCAAGATCGAGACGATCGGTGAGTCCGTGAATAGCGTACTCCATAACCTCCCAGAGAACGCCCCCACCGACAATGGCAGTAAGAACGCTTCGCTGAGGGTCCCGGCCACACCGTTGAGCAGCAACATGGACGGCCCCGCCGAGGAGACTTGCGGAGAGAGTATGCGTGATATGATCCCACCACCATGTATCGTCGTATGGCCCAAGCATTCCAACAGCGTGCATGAGCATTGCGATTCCCGTATATACTCGTTGCCACGGCTGGAATTTAATGTCATACTGGCGTTCGATAATATCTGGCAGGTAGGCGGCCGCAAACCCGATTACGGCGTTCACAATTGCACCCGGGTTCCATCGACGAACACCCGCAATGAACACAGCAATGATTGCACCTTTGATACTACGCTCGGCTTTTTGCCCCGTTGAGATCTGCATGAACTCTACCATGAATGTACACTGACACTGAGGAGTCCGCTGGGAAATAGGTTTATATGCCGGATCAGTGGTTTCGTGAGATGTAACCGTGAGGCAGTGAGACTTTGTCAGCGGGAGTGTCACACTCCCAACGAGCGTTCCTGTCTCACGCTTTTAGAAATCTGGTCTTGTTGAAACGCTCTTGTAAACTTGCGGTTTTATATAGTGAGCATTTGTTCCCAAACTCTCTATAGACGACCACAAGAGCCAATTTACGAATGTCTAAGTCCTTCACGCGGGGTCGGGTATGTCTGCGCCTGCTGTGTGCAAAATCTGGACGTATGAGTCGCCGCATTAATATGAATGACTTCGAACGAATATTTGGCGTATAAGCGGCAGTGAAATCGATTGGGTTGACACCCTCCGGGAAGCACAAATCCCGTCTCCGTTATCGAGAGACTGATTTTGTTGGGAGAACACTTGGTTGAAGAGAGTCAATCAAATCTATGCGACCAGTATAATGAGTTTAGATATAGTCACTACTAGGATGGCAACCAATATCTCCAATTATCTCAACAGTGATTGGGTCATCAATAGCTAGTCGTAACTTGTAATAAGAATTATCAATTTGATTACCAATATTTCAATATGGAAAAGAGTGAACGTAGTAGATGGTTCAAATTACTTTCTTGCCAGTGATTGTCGCGTTCCGTGTTTCAACAACCGTTCCATTGACTGTATTAACCGCGACAATTGTCACCGTACCAGTTGTCGGCAGCATGAGTGTGACTGACGTCTCGCCACTTTCAACAGGCGTCTTATAGACTGCTTTGCCTGTCGCATCGATCACGTTCAATTGGGTCACTCCTTCACTGGTCGTTGCCCCATCGGTGAGTGTGACTCGTGTATCGACTTTCCCTGCTGCAACTGAATCAGTTGTCGACGCACCTTTGAAAACGGATGAATCAGCAGTACCGAGAGTTACCGTTGGATCGAGTGTTAGACAGCCACTCGTCATCGAGACCATCACGACCAGTATCGCGACCATCACAACGCGAATCCGTTGATTCATTACTTTTATGACTTGGTGCGGCATGCTTAGTCCTCACGACTAGCCGGTCCGGCCGTGGCTATCCATTTTCCGTCTATCGATCAGCATTCTTAGGCCCGTTGAGTCTAACAGAGAGACGTAATGAGTCAAACGCAGGGAAAGCAATGGGAGTACATGACGCTGAGACCACCGCGTGGTGAAACCAAAAAAGAAGCTGATGACCCGCAAAAGGAATTGAATGCCTACGGCGAAGATGGGTGGGAACTGAGTGAGACGATAGAATACACGGGTGGCGGCACCAAGTATCTCGTCTTTAAACGCCCAGTTGCAGCTAATACCGGTACTGGTGAGGACGTAGAATCATGAGCGATGAGAGTTCTGACATTAGCACGGCCAATACAATGCGCGAGCGAGCAGGCGAGAGTCGGCTCAAAATCTGGCTCTTGCTCGCCGCGAACCGCCTTCACGTAACGGCCGTCTTGGCGTTTGCAGTCCTGATTGTCTTTGTCATTGCAGTGACCTTCCTGTCTCCACCCTTGCAGCAACAACTTCAATCCGGGGACATGATTGAGACGATGTTCTCGACGATGATTGGGGCCATAATCACTGGCGTGACGCTCGTCGTGACCATCGGTCAACTCGTCATCTCCCAGGAAAACGGTCCGCTCGGCGAGCAACGTGAACGCATGGAGAATTCGATGGACTTCCGTGACTATGCCGAGGAACTGATCGGTTCACCGAGTCCTGCAGATCCGTCAGCATTCCTCCGAGAGCTGATCAATGTGGCCGAGCATCGAGCCGTCGCCCTTCAAGAGGGTCTGTCCGAAAACGACAATGATCAACTTCAAGAGGAAGTTGACGAGTTCACCGACAGTTTCACTGGAAATTCGGAAGTTGTTCGCGATCAGCTTGATGGCGCCAAATTTGGGACATTCGACGTGCTCTTTGCCGCACTCAATTTCAATTACTCATGGAAAATTTTCCAAGTCGAACGACTCATGAATAACTATGAAGAGAGTCTCTCCGAGGAAGAGATCACGCTCTTAACTGATCTGAAAACGGCATTGAGCCTGTTCGGCCCTGCTCGTGAACATATCAAGACCCTCTATTTTGAGTGGGCACTTGTGAGTCTCTCACAAATGATTCTCTATGCAGCGATCCCAGCACTTGTCGTCGCCGGGATTATGCTCACGATTGTTAATGCGACTACGTTTTCAGGGAGTACGCTCGGCGTGACGAATATGGCGTGGACGATCGGTCTGGCGTTCACAATAACGTTAGTACCATTTTTCCTCTTTACATCGTATATCTTGCGAGTTGTCACAGTTGCGAAACGAACACTCGCCATTGAACCACTGATCTTGCGTGATTCACAGCGGTAAATAGATCTTAGCAAGCATCACACCGTGTAACTCTCTAGTTCTAAAATATAAACAATTGATTCGGCAGAGAATGGGTTATATGTTTCTGACTATTACTGAACGAGTAAGTATAGACCGCCTTCAAGAATGAAGCGGCCCGTCATCAGATATTATCACATGGAATGAGAAGTGAAAATTATCTATGGCCAACCGATTGAGTTCTCAGATCCCTGGTTGTTCTAGCAGGCACTCCACCAACACTCTTTACACTCTAATGATCGTTCCCCATCCATGAAACCCAATTAAGATCGAGACGTACCTGACATCACTGGTTGTCCACGCAGGGAATTATAAACGGAGTGATATATGAAGTCCCCGCCCGTGGGACATTATCATACCTCTGATTTATCTATATTAGGTGTGATCTTTGCAATTGAGTGATTGACTCACTTCGAAACGATCTTAGCCTTCGACCGCAAGTGGGAGATTACTAATATGAATAATAAGGCTCCAAAAGAAAACGAGGATGATGCGGAGGGTAATCGTCCTCAAATCGCCGTTGAGTCGTGCCCGATTTGCGGTACCGAAACGAAACACCGTATCTCTATTGAACTCATTACGGAAAGTGAGGACTCAAAAAATGATGAATTCTCCCGTGAACCATATCGGGTCACAGAATGCCAGCAATGTAGAGAAATCTCACAGCAACGAATGAACGATGTCTAAAGCAGGTCTGTTGGCTCGGAAGTAGTTACCGCACTAAATCGGTCTGGAAGAGTATAGTGTTTATATCAGGTGTTTCTATTGACAAGCGCGGAGATATGGGAATCAGACGTTGGGCTTTCTTAGGGTAGATTCCATCCCGGGATAAATTGACTTGCAAAATACGAATATACCGTAATTAGGATAACCGTCAGAACGCACAGGATCGTGCCATGTTTCACCATCTTGTTTGTGTCTGCGCCGAATCCAGTTGTGAGCGCGAGACACCCATTTGCCGACGGGAGTGCATAGCTGATGTTCAACATTGCTGCGGCAGCATACACAAATGTCGCAACGGGAAGATCGGCTTTCGCAGCGATAGAAATAATTACTGGAATCAGGGCTGCTGCTGCTGCCGTATTTGTCGTAATATTTGTGATTGTTGTGACAATAATTGCGAGGAGCAAGAATCCAAGTAAACTGAGTGTAAGGTATTGGTCAACTGCTGCTCCAAGTGCATCAACAGCGCCAGACAGTGTGAGGATTTTCGCAAGTGCAATTGCACCTGGCCAGATAAACAGTACCGGTAGTGGGAAGTCAGTGATGACATCAGTATTCAAAATAGTGGACGCTGACCCTGATTTTGCTGGAACCACGAATAACACTGCACAAATAATGGGGAACGCAAGCAACGGATCAAACCATGGAACACTATTTTCGATAATGCTCCCATAGAGTGGTTCTAGAAGTACGAGACCAAAGGCAAAGAGCCATGCACCGACAACGATGATTTCTTCCTGTTTGATTGAATCGAGCTTTGTTAATTCTGCTTGATAAAAGGACTTACTAGTCGGGACTTCTGTTGCGTCAATATCGAAGATGTAGTAGAGATATGTTCCAACGAGGAGGAAATTGAGAACGGTAAATGGGAGTAAATGATAGATCCAGCTCGTGAATGGAACTGAGTACCCAACATGATCACTCAATAATTCGATTGTCAAAATATCCATTCCCCCACCGAGTGGTGTTGCTGAGCCGCCAACTGCTGCACCCCACCCAATCGCTAACAATACAAGCGAGGGAAACGTTGATGCACGAATTTCATCAGCTGTTTTATACCCTTGGTAGTGAAGGATGGTGACCGCGATCGGGATGAACATGGCCGCGGTCACCGTATCTGGAATGACGGCAGAAAATACAGCTGCCAATCCAAACCACACCAAAATCTGAGATTTAGGCCCATAACCCAATTTATATAAAGACCGTAATGCCACACGTCGCGTGAATCCCCAATATTTCCAGCCTGTGGCGATGCCGACCGCGCCAAAGATGAATAAGACAAGTGGATCCCAATAGACCGAAACTACTTCTTGCCACGGTGCAAGTGGGACAACACTGACAATCACCACAGGGAGCAGAAACACGATTTCCAGCCGAACAATACCAGAAACCATCCAGATGACGATCCAGGCTAAGAGTCCGATTGCACCTTGTATTTTCCAGCTGATTGAAAACGGAGTGAGCAACGAACCCACAAAAAGGGCTGGGCCAAGGAGCAGAATACCAATTCCTCCTTTTGGGTCGTCTCTACCGCGGAATCGATCGAAATAGCCCGTGTAGGAGGTGGTATTTGCCATGATGGGATGAATACAATATATCACCCTCTCGTGGTCTCCATTGTACAAATGAAGCTGGTGATAGTATCTACACTCACTTTGCAAGCCAGCTAGTAATACTATGTGGTTTGCTGCTTATGGCATTTGAGATAGCAAACGTAAGTGAGGAAGATATATTTGATCTCAAACCATCCAGCTTCGAACGCGTAGACACCATTCAGAATATTACTATAGACACAGAAGAACCAATAAGAGATTGAATAAGTTCAGATAGTCCCTCCGAAAAGGATATCCGAAAAAGTATTGATCGAGCTGAAAGCGGGGCCCCTGCTGCTGGGAGAGCCGTGCGACAGCGATTTTCGACTGATGAAATTTTTCAGCGTGTCATTGCCTCAGCTGACGAAGAGATAGGAGCAGCCGATCGGGAACTTCTCCTCAGCGGGATAGCCGCTGGCTTTGCGATCACACTCACGTTTCTTGGCTCTGCAGTCGGTACGGCAGTGTCTTCGAACGAGTTTCTGGAAGCAATTCTGTATCCAATCGGGTTTATCTATATCATCCCATGCAGAAGGCCGAAAGCAAAGTCCTCTCAGCGGTTGTTGAAAAAGGCACGGTACCGACTTACCTGTAGGTAAACGCCTATTACGGAATCATTTGTTGTTCAAAATCGAATCGAGCTTCCGGCTCTTAGGTTCTGGCCCGCTCGAATATCGTCTCATCGCCCTCGTTCCAGATATCGGACATGATAATTGCGTTGATCCGCAGCCATTGTCGGTTCGACGCTCGTGAGCAACAGCGTCGGTTGGGCAAGTCGCGAGCGGCTAAGCTCTATTTCCCTATCACGTATCGGCCCTCAGTTCACTGAATACACGGCGTAGTTCGTCGCTCAGATTCAATTCGTTGAGCTCTGCGTCAATATCTACCTCGCCTCCTTCAAAATGGTCGCTGGCACGCTTCTGTATCACACTCAGGTGATACAGGTACGAGATGCACAGGAGCCAGAGTGCCCCATCGATGGCTTCGTCTGACTGGACATAATAGGACACCCAGCCAGAGTCCGGGAGAACATGATGTTTTTGGGCCCGTTCCTCTTCAATGAGGATGTCGTGGATGCGCCTGGCGAACGGAATATCGACAAGTCGACTATTGTGTATATGGCCGATTTCTCGCCCATTGAGGGTGAATTCATGCCCACCACCACGGTCATGCGGTTCGACGTTAATACCGGGCCAGTCACTGACGGTTGACTCAATTGTTTTCTTGGACTTCGCTGATCCCATGACCTAGAAAACGGTAGGGAGTACCATGGACATTCGCGTGAATATATTCACACCCAGGGAAACAAGCCAGTAAGCGACATACAGAAGTATATGCCCAGAGTTTGGCTAAAGATTAAATTACCGCGTGATTCAATCGTCAAGTATTCGCTTAATCACCCAGACGATGAGTTTCGGATGCTCACCTCTCATCGTACAGAGGATGGCTTACGAGTAGTCGTTGACGCAGAAACGGCAGATCCAAAGGCTTTCTTTCAGGTGCTTGATACGGCACCTGAAGTGCGGTCATATGAGGTATTACATACTGATCAGCAAGGGATGCTACTCCAAGTCGAGACAGCGGAACACGAACCGCGTGTCGCGGCGCGTACAACGGGTATGCTGCCGCAATATCCCATGGTTTTGCGCAATGGTTGGCAGACCATTGAGACGATCATATCGTGGGAACGACTCTCGAGCCTGAAAACTGAATTTGAGGAAAGGGATGTTTCATTCGAGATTCTCTCGATTTCCCAATCAGTCGAAGTGACCGATCTCTTGACTGCCCGGCAATGGGAAGTCCTTACTGAAGCCATCACGCGTGGGTACTATGATACGCCGCGTGGGTGTTCACTTACTGAGCTCGCAGATGCATTAGATGTGAACCCATCGGCGGTGAGTGGTGTTCTCCACCGTGCTGAAGAACAGATCATCAAATCGTTTGCTGCCGAGACAAAGCAAATCGATAGTCTCAACCCACCATATTAATGCTCTATATATTATATTGAATTATTAGGGTAATTTATAATCTATATAAAATTATAAAACAGATATCGTTCAGGTGATTATATAATAAATTCTCTGCATAATACACATTCTTCACGATGGTATATGATAACTATGAGATAGTCGATGACCAAGAGCGGTGTTTCACGTCACGATCGTCTCAAGAACCAGAATAGCGGAGTGCCGGCCACTGCCAGGTAGAGCAGCCGGAAGCAGGGGCTTGCTCTCTACACTGGATGTTGGCTCGCACCAACGACCAAAGGGAAGATGAACATGTTTGTGGCGACGGCGCTCCTCAGTGAATTCGAGGTAGTCGTGAATATCTTCACGCGAATAGCGATAGTTCCGCCACACATAGTAGATAGTATGGTTGCAATACGACCAAACAGGCGGTATCAACATCAGTTTCGTCAATCCAATCAACCGCAGCGACAGACGGATCGGTCACTCCGATTGGAGAAGCGAGATCTATGTTGAGCGACGCCGATAAACGACTTGTCGACCGCTACTTCGATGAGATACTAAGCGGGGGGGATTTCAGTGTCAATGACGAGATACTTGCACCGGACTTCACTATCTATGGTTTGGAGACCCTCCGAGACAGAGATCAGTTTCTCGAAGTTCAGTCGACGGTGCTTCGTGAGGCATTCCCTGACCTGATATTCGAGTTACACGATGTATTTGGGGACGAGAACAAGGTTGCGGTTCGGGCCACGATGCGAGGGACGCATCAAGGAGAGTACCTTGGGATAGCACCAACGGGTAACCAAGTTGAGGTTGAAACGATAACGATACTTCGAATCTCTGGAGAGCGGATTGTAGAGGTCTGGTCGGAGATGGATTCATTAACTTGGTTTCAGCAACTCGGAGCCGTTCCACAGATGGACTGGCAAGCAGAGGAACCGAGCACATATCGAGAATGACAATACCACTATACAATCATGGAAAACAAAGATACACAAGAGCGCGGAACGTCAAGGGAGCAAATCACAGAAATAGTCTCATCGTGGCCAGGGATTTCGGTAGACGAAGGTCGATTTAATTCGACGAGCTTCAAACTCGCGGGCAGAGAGATCGGTCACCTTCATCCGAGACTAGCAGACATAGACTATCCAAGATCGCTCCGAAATCAGTTGATTGCAGACGGTTTAACGGAACAACATCATGCTGTTCCAGAGCACCCAAATGCAACAACCTTCCACATCGAATCAGCCGACGACATCGACCATGTTGCCTGGCTGTTCCGGCTCTCGTACCTCATTCGTGTAGCAATTCAGCAGGAGGTCGGGAAGGGGGAATCGGAATCCGTCGAAATCGACATCCAGAAAGGACTGGACGAGCTTGCACCGAGCAATACAGTTCGCAATGCTTTCGAGGCCGCACTAGTGGGATGATCACGTCGATTTACCCGGTTTAGATCTCCGCGTTGAATCGGCTAGTCAGGAGCCAAAGAAACAGCCAAACACGAAGCACAGGCTCGAGAGTGTGACACTAAACATCCAGCATAGTCGTGACCCATACCTTTCAAGATATAATTGATAAGATATTAAATCTAGTTTTCCCACACGCTTTCGTATACGCGGAGGAGATTGTCACCCATGATTCCCCATACCTCACTCTCGGTAAAGCCGTGGTTGAGTAGGGATTTCGCCAAATTCGGCACGTCTGCGGCTGACCGAAGGCCTTCCGGATACTGATAGGGTGGATCCGAATAGTACGGATTCTCTTTTAATGACTGCAACTCTTCCGCCGGTAAATTATCGACGAAATCAAGCCCCAAAGTGATGTTTTCGGCTCCGACAAGATCGTCCAAGTACTCGACGTACTCAACCAATTTCTCGACGGAAGGGCTATTATCCACGAAGTCGGGGTACGCGTTAATCCCGACAGTTCCCCCAGTCTCGATGGCTGCCTTAATCTGTTCATCGGAGATGTTCCGAGGGTGATCGTGAACGGCACGGGGATTGGAATAAGAGAACACGGTCGGCTGTGAGGCGACCTCTAATGCATCGAGAGCAGACTGGGGCCCGACGTGCGAAAGGTCGAGCAGGATGTTCTGCTCCTCTATCGACCCGATAACCTCGATTCCGTAGTCACTGAGTCCGTCATCGACGCGTTCAGTACACTATAAAGTCGTCTTAGCCGTGCAATGGTCGAAGCTGCCAGCGACCATACGCGACGAACGTCGCGAGAAGGCCGATCACGAACGGGTAGAGCGCAAGTACACCCCCGCCAGCGACAAGAGTGAGCACGGTTGCACCAGTCATGATGATTACTAATCCGGCAGCCGCCAACGGTGTGAGACCTTCACGAATATGTAATAGTCCGGGAAGAAGTAGTCCGATCGCTCCAAGTACTTCGGCGACGCCGATAAATTGGACAAACAAGCCCGGCAGCGGAATTGGCATTTGTGCGAGAATTATCTCAATTGGAGTGACCAACTTCACACCGCCTGCGAATAGGAAAACAAGGGCGAGCAACCCTTGGATCACCCATAGGGAGTAGTGTATGATTTGAGTTTTCCGTCCTGTCTTTCGAACGTCTTTCTGTCCACGGGAAAGGGTGTTTGCTGTCATTTTAGTTCTTCCTTTTAGCTCAGTACTATTAGCGATACGGCACGTACCATCTCACAATCGTTTACAAGTATAGAGAAGACTGAAACAAGCATGGAAGTAGTGCCGAACCTTTTCGGTAGTTTTTAAGCTATGACTGTTGCTAACAGCCACTAATTTGATATTACGACGACATCTTAATAATGAAGTTCTCGTACAATCGCTCTATTTCGCCATCAAGCCGGAATAGCACCTCTCTAATCATGACGAGTTCAGCAGCGGATTCAATCTTTGATTTCGCGCTATCGCGATTTCGGATGATCGGCCTGATGTATTCACTTCTGGATTCGTCCTCCTCCTCCGCTTCATCCTGTAAGGGCTTAATTTCCTCCTTTTCAAACCTGATAGGCATGTTCTCCGTCCATTGGTGGACGATTACGGGCGCATTTGTTTGAAGAGTCAGTCAGACGTGTGTGCGACGCATTTCGAGTGGATCTGAAGTTGGGAAGGTGGATTTCTCATGCGCGAGGCATGGAGAAACCAACCTCAGCAACCTAAATATCGTTGTGATCGATGCAGCATCGCTTGACTCGTCGGCTTCAGTGGCTAAAGACTCTTGATTTCGAGAACTGAGAGCATCCCTGCTGCCGCTACTCTTCGACAGAGATCAGTGGACACTGACAGAGAGAACTCGTGCTTCGATCTTCTGGAGGTGCTCGCCTACTGTCGCCTGACTCAATTCCAGCGCGTCGGCAATGTCCCCTATCGTCGCTTGCCGCGGGACTTCGTAGTATCCCTGTTCGATGGCCACGTTCAAGATCTCTCGTTGGCGATCAGTGAGTACCGAACTGAGGCGATCTTCGGATCCATACTCGCTGACTCGCTCAATTTCGATATCGATGAACTCCGCTGATTTGTCGAGAATCCGGTGTAGCGACTCGTGTTCTCCAATGAATGTCACTCGCAGGCGATCGTCGTCCAGAAACTCTATCGGCATCGTCATGATAACCTCGGATTTTTGCACTGCCGAGAGAATACCTCCGAGGGATTCGTTCATCTTGCAGTGAAGATATACAATACCATCCCCTTGTTCAGGAATGTCGTAGTGGATAACGTCTGGATGGTCATTGAAAACCGCTCGAGCGTAGTCAAGATTATCGCGAAACTGAAAGAGCATAATAACCGTCCCATCAGACAATAAATTGTAGTGATGCAAATATTCGCGTTTTGCCTGCTCTGAATCTAACGCACCAAATACGGAGACAAGCCTTTGATCACCAGGGTCTACTACGACTGTTAAACGTCTCATGGCCGATTCCTGGGATGTATGACCATCCGTATTTGCAAGGGAGCCTGTCGATGAATCGTCCACTCACCGGGATAGTAGCTATGCTCTCCCATGGTTCCACTCCTCGTATCGAAGAATGACATCCTGCTATTTAAAAATCACCGAAGGTGTTCGGTAGAACCTCCATGCTCCATTCGGTCTTCTCTTGGTCTGTACTAGAACGTGAGGTACTACAGATGAGTGACATTGATACAGTAGAGAGCAGTACAGGCAAGACATCCGACACGCATCGAAAAGTGGTTGTCTCGGAGTACGTATCGCTGGATGGCGTGATGGAAGCCCCAGGGGGAGAAGAAGGATACAAACACACTGGTTGGACATTCAAATTCGACCGTGGCCCCGAAGGCGACGAGTTCAAACTCGAGGAAGTATTGGCAAGCGATATACTTCTGTTGGGTCGGGTGACCTATGAGGGGTTTGCAGCGGCGTGGCCATCTCGGGATGACGAGTATGCAGATAAGTTCAACAGCATGGACAAGTACGTCGTCTCAACGACCTTGGAGGAACCTCTCGAATGGAATAATTCGACGGTGATCGGAGAGAGCGTCGCGGATGAAGTCTCCAAGTTGAAACAGGAGCCAGGTGGTGATATCCTAGTTCATGGCAGTGCACAGCTCGTGCAGACGCTGATGGAACACGATCTGGTTGACGAGTACCGACTCATGACCTTCCCCATTGTTCTTGGGAGTGGTAAGCGCCTCTTCGGAGAGACAAGCGATACGACTACTCTACAACTTGTAGATACAGAGACGGTCGGTTCGGGGATTGTTATCCTTACTTACGAACCAGCACAAGAAGAAACGGAAGCTGAGGAATGAAAATGAGTAACGTAATCGTCGACATAGGGATGTCGCTGGACGGATTCATCGCCGGACCGAACGCTGGTCCACAGAACAATCTCGGTGATGAAGGTCGGCGACTCCATCAATGGATGTACGATGTCCATAGCTGGCGCGAACGCCAAAACCGCACCGGTGGCGAGACTAACAGGGATGATGAACTCGTCAGAGAGGCCTTCGACCGTATCGGAGCGTACGTGATGGGTCGTCGGATGTTTGACGAGGGAGAGGTTGGCTGGCCGAATCCGCCGCCTTTCCGCGAACCAGTGTTCGTCCTCACTCACGAGGAGAGAGAACCCTGGGTCAGAGAAGGCGGAACGACGTTCACCTTCGTCACCGATGGCATTGAGACCGCCCTAGAGCAGGCAAAGGAAGCAGCAGGCGAGAAAGACGTCAGAATCGCGGGCGGCGCGAACATCGTCCAGCAGTTCATCGAAGCCGGACTCGTGGACGAACTCCAGATCCACCTCGCACCCCTCCTACTCGGCGACGGAATCCGGTTGTTCGACCACATTGATCGAGGACCAGTTGAACTGGAGAACACACAGGTCATCGACTCTCCCAAAGTCACCCATCTCGAATATCGCGTTTTATAGAAAATAACCATGAAAAATTAGTGTTATTTGTTCAAGGCGGGGAAGGGAGGCTTATACTAAAGATGAAGAATTAGCAATAAAATTTCAGGACGTATTGGGAGCGTCATAGAGCGTGCAGTATTCAAAGGTGTCACATGAAGACCGCCCTGAATATGAGATAGGGAACGATCAAATCACAAAAGAACTCGCTGTGTTAGATGGCGAGGTGATTCTGATCGGGCATTCTCTGGGCGGTTCAATTCTCCTGAGATGTCTCTCCGAAGAGACGTTGACAACCTCTATTGCTGTCCTATTCCTTCTTGCACCACCCTACTAGTGCGGTGAGGATTGGGAAGTGAGCGAGTATACACTGCGAAACAACTTCGCGTCGAACCTCCTCAAGGAGTTGCTCTCACCGGGTCTCTACAGCAGCACAATCAGTTCCTCTTGCCCGGAATCCTCATACAGGCGATCTCATCTTAATCACCGTCTAGACGGGCATCGGACTGAACACGGACATCGACAAAGGATTGTTCGACCGGTTCCAGTCACTCCCGATTTGGCAGCCAGCACCACTGGTCGGAGCATTCCTCGTGACGTGCTGCGCTATTCAATCGCGGCGTTCATGGTTGTCGGGCTCGGCGTTATTCTGGGCTTTCGGCCCGAAACCGGTGCCATGGGTGTGATTCTCGCGCTTATGCTAATACTCATTTTCGCGTTCAGCTTATCTTGGATTTGGATCGTCATCGGGTTGATCGTTGAGAATCTCGAGTCCGTAAGGTAGATCACGTCGTTAACGTTGGTGACTTCGGCTCGGAAGACACGCTCAACGCCGAGCTCGGCTAGCCGTCGGATGGACTCCTTCGCCTCGTCCGTGTCCAACTTGCGTTGACTAGGGGCGGCATGAACCGACGGTTCTCCCTTCGTAACCTGCGCGGGGGTAGCGGCATCGTGCTTGTCATCGGAGTCGCGGAGTGCGCTCGCACCCATATTGCCTTCGGGACGAGGGTTCACTTCTGTTTGCTTAGTCGACTTTCATCCCTGATGCCGCGATAAACTCCGAGATGATGTGACCCTCGGCACGATGAAGGATGTCACTAGCAGTGGATTTGCTGATCTCGAGTTCCGCTGCAAGGTCCGTAAGTGAGCATTCGCGGGGACTATTGTAGTATCCACGGGAGAATGCTTCGGTAACTACTCGTCGCTGTCGATCAGTGAGGAGAGTCGTTGGATCGGCCAGAGAAGTGATTGAGACGACATCGTACGTCACATCGTTCATTTCGAAAGCTGCTTTGAGCTGTGAGAGTTGCTCTTGGGTAGTGAACGTCTCGACGATCACCCACCCGTTCTGAATTGTGAGCGGATAATTCGGGAGAACTTCCACAGAATGGAGCATCTGATACGGTGCCGGTTGCTGCATGACGTGTTGAATCAGCAACGACTGATCAGTGCAATTGAGCACGTCGTATGATTGCACGTGTGCAGCCTCCTCGAAATCCTCGATAATGGTTTCGGCATTCTGTGTCTCAGCCTCCATGAGCACACATATGCCTGATTCAGTGTGGAAGGAAGCGAGAATCTTGAACACGTCGTCAGGATGTTTTCTGAAAAAATCGTCGAACTGGTCGCCGGGCGGCTTGATTTTGATCGTTGCCCGAGGCATGTTCGGATTTTGCGTGAGAGAATCATAAACACTACGAACATGTTCGATGCAACCTTCACAGAGAATAGACTCTTACTGTGGAGTGTGAATCAAGAACTGAATGACGGCTGCAAGAGCAGCTTAGACACAGACAATACTACTCAAACTGTATGTGATACGTCACGTATATCGAATATTTCGGAGGAAGACAATCAGCAATCTGTACAGAAATCAGGCTCGGTGAGGAGCCAACCCACACGTCGGGGAGTCGTCCGCCTAGTAGCAAGTGGAATCGTCGTCGGTGTCGCTGGATGTACCAGCAATAACGACGGGAGCAAATCGTCGAAATCAGCGGTCGATTATCAGGACAGTCCACGGAACGGGAACCAGTGCTCCGAATGTCGATATTACCGCACGTCTGAGGACGGTGAAAGCGTGGGGAGCTGTACTAAGGTCGAGGGGGATATCGCCCCTGAAGCGTGGTGTAATCTTTACGTGTCAGGATGAATACCAAAACAGAATCAACGACGTCCGTCGAGACTGACGATCAAATATCTATACGCGTTCTGTGGGCACAACGAGGGTACATCCTGTTCGCTAGCCTGTTCGTCCTCGGCATCCTCGGTCAGGTGTTCATTGCTGGAATGGCCGTCTTTGTCGATCCTGCACACTGGAACTTGCATGCGAGTTTCGTCCATTACATCCAACTGCTCGCTATCATCATGCTTGTTCTGGCAATTCTTGGGGGGCTCTCGCGGTGGTTGATGCTGTCCCCCATTGTGTTGTTTTTGTTGATCGTCCTTCAGTACGCCACTGCACTCGGATTCAGTGGATCGGTCGTCGCGGCGCTCCATCCCGTAAACGCGTTGGTGATCTTCGGACTCGCATCGTTGACCACCTACAAAGCATGGCGAACCACTGCAGACTCTCCTCCTGCCTCTTGATCCACTGTTCTAACAGATACTCAACTGTCCCCTTCGTACCGTCGACTTGTGGCGGCCGTGGCATTCGTGCAGTTTCGTCGTTTGTTCGGGAGGGACACTGCAAATGAAGTTCAACCCATATGTTTAATTCAGTCTACTTTTATAATATATAATTTATAATAGGTATTAAATAACTTCGACAGAACCAAAGTATCCTAATGACGAAGTCGCTTTTATACTTCCCCGAGGGCGTCGGTGTGGTCGTTCCCACTTCCGCTTACGATTTTATGGAGAAACCGATTTCGTAGGCTAGTATAATACACTAACCGAAAGTTGAGAGACACCAAACAGACACAAGGGGAAAGGGAGAGATTGGGTAGTGATGTGTGCGACAGAGGTTAGGATATTATACTAATCCCTGCACCAGGGGCAAACGTATTCGGGTGGAGGCGCACCCTGTCAGTGTGCGCTAACGTCAGGGACGCTGAACCTAAATGGCGAATTCCACGCCTCCGTCGATTCGACGGTAGAAGGGGAGTCCACTGACAAGCCCACGACTTTAGTCGTGAGTCACTGACGCGTCTCTAACGTACGAGACGCACATCGAGAAAAATTCGTGATCTTCCTCCTCGATGCCGGCAGCCAGTAGAAGCGCGCTGAAGACACAAAACCCAACCCCACCGCCGACAACGAGAAGTGGATACCCGGAGAACAAAGACCGAAACCCGTACATGATAAGTCCGGTGGCGATACCTGCAACGATGGGTTTTACGAATCGCCGAGAGTAGGGGAAGAGTCCCTCAGTGTACCAAACTTCGGCGACCCGCGCGAAATTTATGAGCGCCAGGACGCTCGCCGTTGCCAGTGCCGCCCCGATAACGCCGAACTCCTGGATGAACACGTAGTTACAAATCACATTTAAGATGCCGAGCCCCCACCGGTTGACAAGTGAGAGATACTGGTGATCCGTCATCATCAGCAAGAAGCCACTAGGGCCGACCGCAGCGTTCGCTAACTGTCCGAGTGCAAAGAGTACGAGGATGGAGCTTCCGTCCGTGTATCCCTCCCCGAAAATGAACAGAATTTCCTTCGAATAAACGATCGCACCAAGCGCGAAAAATAGTGCGACAGTAAAGATCCAGCGCGTGAGCTGCTGGTAGAGTGATTGTAACTCGGCTGTTTTCCCATTCGTGTAGAGACGAGAGGCGACGGGCGGGAAAATTTGATTGAACGCGCTCAGCGGCAGGACAAGCATTCCCGCGACGACCAGCGCCGCTTTATAAATACCGACGGTGCTCCCCTCCGAGATAAAGATGCCGACCATCAACAAATCGATTCGGTTTGCAAGGATCGCTCCCGCTTGGGTGAGCGTTAGCGGGAGGGAATAGTTGTAAAACTCGACAACATCGCCGCGCGAACCCCGTAGCGTCGGCCGGAACGCCGTTCGTGAAGCAAAGAGTGAAACCGTTGCGACGAAGACAACGATGCTCGCCGCGACACTCGCCGCAACGACGCTGAGAAGCTTGTAGCCGAGGAAAATCGGAACAGCAATGAGGAGAAGTCGGACGGTCGGTGTCACGACGTTCATAAGAAGCACTTGATATTCGGGTAGTTCAAGCGCCTTGAAGACGGTTTGCAAGATATTGCTCAACGTCGTGAAAGGAAGGACGAGGGCTAAAATACGCAGAACGTCCGTCAGGAGCGGATTTTTCAGCGTCAATCTCGTGATGAACGGTGCCCCGAAAAAGATGAATCCGCTGATGAGCAGACTCCCGACAAGCGATGTGAGAAGCGCTAATCCGAGCATTTGATTCTGTTTCGGTTTCTGCTCGCTGTACTGCGGCAGGAATTTGAGTATCGATGTATCCGTCCCGAGGTTCGTAACCGTCCGAACGATGGAAAGAATAACGTATCCGTAGCTGTAGACGCCAAAAAGTCCTTCACCGAGGCCCCGCGTTAGAACGATATTGAGACCCAACCGAAGCGCGTTATCCGTTCCCTTTCCCACCAAAAAGAGACCCGCACCGCGAGACACGGAAGCGAGTGATGAACTTCGTCCGTGACTTTCGGATTGCTCCGTTTCTGTCGTAGCATTTTGGTCATCTACTTCCATATTTGGTTCTCAATTATTTTAAATTGATAATTTGGTGATTTTAGTCTGACTACTTTACAGTCGTTGGACTACAACTGACCTTCTGTTACAAAGAATCGCGATGATTGTTGACGATTCGTGAATCCAGTGAACGATTTAGGAGGGAACTAAGCAGTGCTACCGTGATTGACAGCCAATCGCCACTACAGCCACCACCTCATCGCTCAAACTGTGTACTGTGACCTAGGACGGTGGATTAGCAGTTTTACTAGAACATCGATGTGCCCAAAGTCGTCAACTGCCGTCGCAACAAGCTCTTTGATCTGTGCTGGATCACGAACATCTGCCTCAACATAGAGAGCGTCACTGTCCAACTCATTTACTACTTTCTCGCCATCGTATTCACCCTGGTCGTTCACGACAATGGATGCTCCTTCAGTGGCGAATTTCTGGGCGATTCCAAGCCCGATGCCGTGAGTGGATCCGGTGATAACCGCTACTTCGCCTTCCAACCGAGTTGGACAGCGACTCTGTGATGCCAGACGCTATCGAGAGTGAGTACGGTACCACATTCATCTTTGTCCTTCGTCCTGTCGTGGTTCGGTTTGTTTCGAATTGCAAGACGCCGTGCTTTGAGCGCGACACTTTCACTCTGGGGATGGCTCACCCCTAATATTGTGCTGTCCCGTCTATTGACTATGAATCACACGCTCGTCCCATCCGGACGCGAAGAGTTGTTTGCGGAACTCACTGAGAACATTGCTGAGCTACGTGAAACACCGAAAGACGATGCAGAGGTAATGGCAAGTAACGTCCTGAGCCGAGCATACAGTACGATTCATTTAGTCGGGCTATCCGACAATGGCAAGCGGGCACTCTACCATTGGGATACATCGAATCCTGGCGCATGGGCCTCGTTGATTCCCTTTGACGAGCGTGGTGTTGATAGTCTCAATGCGATCATCATCTGGCAAACTACCAATGAGGATCAGCCAGATGACTTTAAGACGTGGCTCGAACCGCGACTCGATGGCCTAGACTGGGTTCATCCAGGCTATTCACCCACACGATAGCGATTGATTCATTATGACAGTATTCAGAGAAAACGGTTGAGGATCAGTTCAACTCAGCTTTTGATCCCGCTCTCTCCTTGGACAGTCTATCGTGGCTATAGATTGTCTGCCAGAATCAGACTAAGCTTTTCAGTGGCGGTGATAATAGTCCACCTGTCCTACTTGAGGAAATCGAAACGATTTGCTTCGCTAGCTTAATCTCGATGGAGACAGTATGAGGCATTTCCTGGCCACAAGTCTCGTAGAACACCTCAGGGAGCTTCTGTTCCCTGTTCCCATGATTACTCCCCGAATGCCCAATCATTCTAATTAGAATAAAAATGCAGTTCATTGTTGGACGACATCCGGATGATTTAGTAATGGCCACTCAAATTGAATCTGTATTTATCAGTATGATGTTGTCAAGAGTAGTCATTTAAATTTGATATTTCTGTCGTTCACAGATTTCTATCATTAATTCTGTCTCACTCAAGAAAAGGGACTCTTAACTCGTCATGGGTAGTTCGTCCTCAACATGGCGATATATTCAACTACTTAGAAATCATATATACCATTTATGGCAATCATAGAGCTTGCAATTGCGTTTTTCATCCTCGCTATTATTGCTGGCATATTTGGGGCAAGAGGCGTCGCTGGGCTGTCGATGCAGGCTGCAAAATGGCTCGTCATCGTGTTCCTTGTGCTTGCAATCTTGTCATTCATCTTCTAATAACTAACTACAATTTTTTCAGACGGAATAGCAGACACAAGCTACGAACTACACAGAGAATGATAGAGGTACTAAGATATCCGACCACTATTTACGATATTCGAGAATATTGACGCTGGCAGTAGGAGCCGCTCATAATTGGTGAGAAGAGCTTTGAGAATAGAACGTGAGTATTAGACTATGGCAAAATACGTTGCACTCGTCGATATTCGTGAACACATCCAGAACAGCCAAGAACTTGCCTCAACCTGGGGAGATATTCGTGTCGAGTTAGAAGAATTCGGAGTTGCGCTTGAAGGTAGCTTTGCAATCCTTGGTGAATATGATTTCATGCTGATTTTCGATGCTCCGGATCGCGATACCGCCTTCAAGGCTGGAATCGCGGTTGAGAGTCATGGTTTGGACATGCAGACAATGGAAATAATCCCAATCGACGAGCTTGCTCAGCTCGTTGAAGACTGAGCACCAACAGGTGGACTCATTTCTCTCGCACGTCGCATCGCTGACTAAAAGCGTTGCAGCCGGATTATCCGTCGAATATTATATGCAGGAATTCAATTATTATAACTTCCTCGCAATTATACTCCAGCAATTTTCGTGTGAGATTACCCAAGGCAATGGTCGGAACATGTACCAATTGACTACCATAGTTATAGTATCACTAACTCTCGGGAATTCAAACTTCGGTGGTGAAAATGTAGAAAATCCGCGAGGGCGTGTGCTTCAAATACTGCCCCAACAAATTAGCAGACAGTGAGTTTCGAGACGATCTATCTGAGCATCGAAAAAGAAGCCGCCCACGAAATTGTCTCACAGTCTGTCGATGGTATTCAATCAAAAACGGTGGGCGGATCGATCGAATATCGAGATATGGGTGGCATGTTGCTTGCTGTACTGTCCGATGCGGCGTCCAAACGTAGTGCAAAAGCAAAGCTTCGCTATCAGACGTCTGTACTCATGCCACTCCTTGCTCATAACCGGGTAAAAGCACGCGAAATTCGCGATTCGGTCGCAGAGTACCGCTTTTCCAAGTGAACTTTGCTATCCTACAATACCGATTCTACAAGCGGAGCAGGCCGCGTGCCTCGGGGCGTGACCCCGAAGCGGTTTACACCCAGTCCTGATGTTCAACACTGAGGATATTGGTGGGTGTACTGACCTTAGTTACAGGTCATCAACGAAGAGATCGATCATCGTGTTTGCATGTTTGACAGTCACCTCAATCCCGATAAAAGTCAGATTCGCATATGGGAACGGCTGTCGGATGACCTATCAAATATTTGTATTAATCCTCGAACTTCTTTCCAGCGCGATTAGGGCCTGGATGACATGGTGATAAACATGCACTACGGATTGTGCATAGATCGCGATGGGGATACCGTGGGGTTTTCACTTCCGCTTAGGGATTTAGGCGACAGAAAGCGGATTTCTGCTGGATGAAGAATGTTAACCGGTCAGTTGGTGATTAGTCTTCGTAGTCTCTCATCTGCCAGTTCTTCCGCAAAAGCCCATAGTAGAGCATATCGTGGTACTCACCGCGGAACCACGCAGCTTCCCGCAAGGTGCCCTCGCGTTCGAATCCAAGTGACTCGAGCAGCCCAATCGAGCCCTCATTGAAACTGCCAACCTGGGCACTCACTCGTCGGAGATTCCGATCCTCAAAGGCATACTGTACCATCCGTGCAGCTGCATCAGAGCCGTACCCTTGTCCATGGTACTCAGGTAAAAACCAATAGGCGAGTTCCGCAGCACGCGACCGGGCAGTCTCATCTGGCCCATACTGGGATTCCGAGAGGGATACGACGCCCATCGGTTCGCCCCCGTCACACGCCAGACAATGCACGGTATCACTACCAGAGATCACATTCTCAAAGAACTCTGCACCCTGTTTACGGTTCATCGGGTTGATATCGAGTGCGGGCCGCCACACGCGAGAATCGTTCATACACTGTTGAATGAAGTCGATATCGTCCTCTTCTGCTGGGCGGAGCGTTACAACGTCGCCGTGGAGAAAAACGGGCCCGGGCATACTGTATACCTAAATAGTTGGATTTAAACACATTCCGATCTGTGGAAATCCGCTGATCGATACTAACCATGGGTTGCACACAGATTGATTTGGGGATCCCGGGGTGTGTCCACTTCCGCTTATGATTTTAAGCACTCATACACAGAAAAGGCAAAGAACTCCTGTTCGATCTAAGAGCTATATCAGCAAGGGCTGCGACGTTCTCCATCCGCATCATCTTCTCAATCAACGCGTATTGATAATTGACGGATCTCAGGGAACAATCTATGCTAGACAGTGTCAAATATCCCAAAAAGATATGCCATTCACCTCATCATCTACACTATGGACGATTATCACAACTATATCAAGGAAAATCGTGCTCATTGGGACGAACTCGCAGAACATCATCCAGATACCGACTTCTACGATATCGAGGCATTTCTCCACGGTGAGTCCACTCTTCGACGGCTTGAGCGTGAGGAATTGACTATCACCAATAAACGACTGTTACACCTACAATGTCACTTTGGCTTAGATACTCTCTCATGGATTCGAAATGAGGGAGTAGCTCACGCCACAGGTGTCGATTTCGCACCGACTGCTATCGAGACTGCACGCGAACTCCGTGACAAAGTCGGTCTCTCGTCAAACGAAGCACGGTTCATCGAGAGCGACATTTACGAACTACCCTCAAAGTTGGAGGATACCTTCGAGGTAGTATTCACTTCATACGGGACAATCTACTGGCTGCCTGATCTGCAACGTTGGGCAGAAGTGATTGCAAATCATCTCGAGCCTGGCGGGATCTTCTACATCGCCGATGGACATCCGTTGGCAGGACCGTTCGACTATGAGAGTACTGCTGATGACTTGCGAATTGCGCACCCCTACTTTAACACCGAAGCAACGACCGAGGAGTTCGACGGAAGCTATGCCGGATGGGATTTTGGCCTGGAAAACAGACGCTCTCATGGATTCTCTCACTCGATCGAAGAGATCATCACCACGCTGGCCGACGCAGGCTTACGGATTAAGTTTCTGCATGAGCACCCTTGGTCGTTTT
Source organism: Haladaptatus pallidirubidus (assembly GCF_020700235.1). GTDB lineage: Archaea > Halobacteriota > Halobacteria > Halobacteriales > Haladaptataceae > Haladaptatus > Haladaptatus pallidirubidus. The sequence goes on from NZ_CP085307.1 coordinate 342,964, forward strand.
TCCAGCGGTTCGAGGCCATGGAGTCGGACGAAGACGATCGGTGGCGACTTCCTAACTTAGAGTACGATCTTCCATTCACGTTTTCGCTAAAGGCGCAGAAGCTCACTGAGTAGTGGAAAAGTCGTTCTCTCTGCTATTTCTGGAGCATATTCTCGTCATCCCTCTATTGTGATATTCTTCATCTCATCGCCTGATCCACGGAGCACATTTTCCTTCGTTCCCTTCCAGCCCGGTGTTTGACTCCGCACTTCGCGAACAAGGACGTTTGGCGCTCCGTCGTCGATGATGAGTACTTTCATCGGCGAGTCATAGATTGTAATCGAGACGTTCTCAATTGTTGCCTGCTGGATAGCGTGTTGGACGGTGATGTTCCACCCAGCGGGCTTCTTCTGAACGATTTGGGTGTGTCTTTGACCGTACACGAATTGTCGTCCAAGCGGATCGAACATTGTTCGTAGTAGAACCCCAGCACATAGATTGAGTCGGGGGTCCCAGGGTGAGTTACTTCCGCTTATGGATTTCTAGAGTAGTGATTCCCGGTTCTTAATTGGCCACTCATAACTCAACGGCGCTCATCGACGGAATGATATTCGCTTCCGTGGGCGCAGCGAGATACGGCTCAATCGCATCATAGCTCGACCAGCCACCAAACGCCATCACAATCCGCGGTGAGACGTTTTCCTCAACAAGAAGGTGGTTCGCCCAACAGCGGCGCAAGTTGTGCGTAGACACCCGCCGATAGTCGTCGTTGTCTGTTTCCTCGGCGGCGTGGTCGGCAGCGTTCTCGACCCAGTACTGGACGGTGCGTTTCGACCGCTGAATCAGGGGTCATCATCCTCAAGATCGGCCTGCAAGCCGAGTTGAGACGTGTCGATGCGTAGTGACAATGTTGCAGTAGGGCATACGTCTACCAACGTCAGAGGAAGCGATCCACAATCGACTTCACCCGATTCTTGATCCCACTCTCACCACCAACGGTCCCATCGTGATTGATAGTATGCTCAACCCCGAACTTCTCGGCACGAATGACTTGCTCGTCTGCATCATAGCTCACCGTGAACTCATTTTGTTCAAGCCGGTCGATAACTGGTGTGAACTGCTCCGGCGGTTCGGCCTCATTATCGGTCAGGTCTGTATCCTCTTCCGGCGTGGTTTCACGCTCGTCAACGGGTGCTAAGCGTGGCTCAGGAAAGCCGTAGCGATGGACGTGATTGTCTTCAACGCCGTCGTAGAGGTCGGCAGAGTCAGCGTTATCCCATTCTTCCCAATAGTCATTGAGGTCCGAGAGAAATGACACCAACACTAATTGCGTGTCGGCTGGATACTCAGGATTCGTATCAGCAGTTGTCATCGGGCCCTCGTTCGTGGGAAACTCCCACTCTGCAATTGTCGTCGCTGGCGGTCGTGCGATAACAATCGCTTCATCTGGATTGTCGTCGTCCGTATCGATCACGCAATCCCCGACCGACAGTCGTGTCATCTCTGTTTCGCTCACAGTGTCGCGTTGCGACTGCAAGGCGATAAATCGGAGGGGTCGGAACGTTAGTATGGCCTTCTAATCAGTGATACTCAAAACGTGGAATGTAATAATTAGAAGGTAGCGTTGCTTGGTGTTCTTTGTTAAAAGACCCATTTGGCTACTCTAACCGTTTAAATATGCTGCTCAACCGGCTCCAAGGCGTAGGAATCTTCCAGTTTATCCCGACCGGTCAGGTTAGAGTCCGGAATCGTAACAATCAACTTATACATCTCCAAGATTTCAGGAAGCTCCAACAGGAAATCCGTGACATCGGCAGCGTTCTCATCATCAGGACCATTCCCGTAAGGAGAGTCAATCAGCAAGAGTTTGAGCGGAACCGTCTCTCGCTCTTCCTCCAACTCCGCTAAGATCGTGGTGTGGAAAAGCAGCATATGTATGAGTAGCTCTGCATCAGTCTGTCCCAGGAGTGAAGGTGTCTTATCAGAGCCATGAGAGAGATGAATTGTATAATTATATGAATCTCCTCTGGAGAACCGGACTCCAGTAGCTTCCTCAAATCCTGCCAGCGCCGAAACGAGGACAGATGTATATAACTAATTCTGTATGGAATAATCTATTCAGTCATGTTTATATTGTCAGAGCTAAGACAGAGGTGTGCGAATGTCTTCTCAACGCTCAGTACTCCTTGAGGAGTACACATGGCCAGAGGTAGAAACCGCTCTTGAACAAGGAACGCGGACGGTGATTGTCGCCGTCGGCGCGGTCGAACAGCACGGTCCGCACCTCCCACTCATCATGGACACGCTCGCTGGCGACGAACTCGCGCGGCGCATCGCCGAGGAACTCGGCGACGCACTGGCCGCGCCGACGATTCGCCCGGGGTGTTCGGGCCACCACATGGAGTTCCCCGGAACGATAACGGTGCCGGCCGAGACGCTGATGGATCTAATTCGCTCGTACTGTCGGTCGCTCGACGAACACGGGTTCGAACACGTCGTCCTCGTGCCGACGCACGGCGGAAACTTCGCGCCCGTCAACACCGTCGCGCCGGAAATCGCCCGCGAAATCGACGCGAACGTCGTCGCCGTCGCGGATCTCCACGAACTCATGGAGCTACAGAACGAGGGGCTTCGAGCGGGTGGCGTCGAGTACGAGGAACCGGTGATTCACGCGGGAGCCGCCGAAACCGCTGTCGTACTGGCGGTGGACGAAGGACTCGTCAGAACCGACGAACTTGAAGTCGGAACCGAGGGTGAAATATCGACTGCACGGCTCCTGACCGAGGGATTCGCGGCGATCACCGAGAATGGCGTCCTCGGCGACCCGCGAGAAGCGACTCAGGAAGCGGGGGAAACCATTCTCGAGACAGTCGCGACCGCATATGCTGCCCAAATCGAAGCCGAGCGGGATGCAATCTGAAAACGGCAGTCGGAATCTGCTTCACCCTGCAGTGAGACACTCCCCTGTTTACAGGATAGAACGGACGACGTTGGTCCGTGTTGCGTGTTTATTCATATACGAAATTAAGTCTTCCACGAGATCCGACCGACATCTCACAGGAATCAAAGTTAGTGGAATAGCTGATAAGGGTAATCCAGTACGTCCAGTATAAAAAGCTATACGAGCTTCCTCCACAAGGTCTCATATATGACGAACTCCAATACGTCCGCGTTCACACTGGGTATAGTACTCGGACTCGCACTTGTCGTCTTGGGCATCGGTGCTTACGTACTCACTGCGCGAGCATCACAGCACTTATTCCAGCCGTCTTCGGCGTTCTCATCGTCCTTTTGGGCATGGTGGGACGCCAAACAGATCGGCAACGCCTTGCTGCCTATGGAATCGGATTACTGGCAGTGCTTGGTGTACTAGGATCGGCTCGTGGGATTCCAGACCTGATCACGTTGCTGACCGGTGAACCGGTGGAATCGACCATCGCAGCCGTCTCACAGGGGACGATGATTCTCATCTGTCTCGTCCTTCTGGCCGCTGTAGGAAAGCATGTCCTTGATATGCGTTGATGATCCGTCTGGGTGTGTACCTATCAGGTCCTCCTGCGTAACTCCAGTGGCACGACGGTTTTGCGGTTCGCCCAAGCGACTTACGTATAGGTAATTCCATCGAAGATGTAGTTAATAAGATATCGCTAGGGACTACTGTATAAAATGGAGTTCTCTCTTTTTATCATAGAAACCAAATCTTCTTAATCGCAACTTATTCCAGCAGTAGGTCTCTTCCTATCTCATCGTTCCTCCACTCAAAATACTGCTTGTATTCTATGTACACTGGCGTTCGAATACGGGAATGAGGGGATGAAGATACCACGGAAAGGGTTATTCCCCTGGCGACCATTTTTGTATATAGAACGGAGATACAGAAATATGCCTCACGTCCCATATGACCCATCACATGAACCGGAGGACGATGAGCGTGTCCCACGCATTGACGAAATTGTCGATCGGATTCTGAATGGTGGAAAAACGTCGTAATCCCGGTTGGACGATGTGTGAGTGGATGACCTCGTTCTGTGGAACGGGAGTACTCATTCATCTTTTTCGAATTCAGTGAATTCTTACATCTCGATTAATGAAAAGTTGAGGAGCGGTGCCCTGTTTCTGATAATGTAAAAAATGAGACCTCGGTTCAGCTGTCGGTCAACCCTCGTTAATGACCATCTCGACGAATTTTGTATAGAAACTGCAGAGAGCCCATCGAGAGAACCAGGGTTCGTGAGTGTACCCGCTGGAACGTTCTCTTTGTGGGCTACTGCTGTTGAGTGACGTCGTCGTTTGTTTGATCACCGTTGGTATCTGCAAGTGTCTCGATTTCACGCACCGTCAGCGAAATATCGTCCAGCTGTTGCCCGATCTCTGTGAGTGCGACCCGTGACGCGTGTACCTCGTTTTCGACATTGAAGACTGTCATCTCGAGCGTGAGTGCGATAAGGGCGTTGTCCGCTACGACGAACGCAGGGGATAGCGCTTCACCGGACGGCGCCGTCCGCGTTTCTGGTTCGATCTCGACATAATTAAGACCAGGGTTGAGCATCTCACCGGTTTTGGCGATCGCAATCCGGAGCGCCTCGTCTACTGTGTCGACATGAGACACTGGGATCGCGGCTTCCACGACTACCTGGCAGTCCATTGAGAAAACACTTGGATGAGGAGCGGGAAATACCTTTGCTGGGTCTCCAGCGTGTGGGAAGTTGCTGATCCCTCCATTTACTCACGAGTATCACAGAGTCATGCCATGGTTTTCGACGGGACAGTAGCGCAGTGGCAATACGACTGCTAGTAGGACTCGATGCGGGCGCCATCGATACGATGGCTGGTAGTTGCGGGTGGCAACCAACCGTTCCATCGACACCACATGCTCCCGTTAGTCGATGCCCATCGCGTCGAGCTGCTCTTGATAGCGGTTGCGAATGGTGACGTCGGTGACCTGGGCAACCGCAGCGATCTCGCTCTGTGTCTGTTGTTCATCACACAGCAGTGAGGCAGCGTAAATCGCTGCAGCGGCGTAACCAGTAGGCGATTTTCCTGAAAGTAGGCCCTGTGCTATCGAGCAGTCAAGAATTTCGTTCGTTTTCGCTTCAACGGCGTCACTGCTCCCGAGTTCTGAGCAAAACCGAGGGACATACTGTTTCGGGTCAACCGGTTGTATTTCGAGATCAAGTTCCCGTCCAATGTACATGTACGATCGACCAATCTCTTTCCGTCCCACACGCGACACATCCGAAACCTCCTCAAGACTGCGGGGGATATTCTCGCTGCGACACGCCGCATAGAGGCAACTTGACGCAATCCCTTCGATCGATCGGCCTTGAATGAGATCTTCGCGGAGTGCACGGCGATACATCACACACGCAACTTTGCGAATCGAGCGCGGGATGCCAAGTGCGCTCGCCATCCTGTCGATCTCACTGAGCGCAAACTGTAGGTTCCGCTCGCCCGCGTCCTTCGTCCGGATGCGCTCTTGCCACGTGCGCAGTCGATGCATCTGTCTGCGTTTATTAGACGAAAGAGAGCGACCGTAGGCATCTTTATCTTTCCAGTCGATGGTCGTCGATAGCCCCTTGTCGTGGATCGTCTGTGTGGTTGGCGCGCCCACACGTGACTTCTGTTGACGGTCTTGATGATTGAACGCCCGCCACTCAGGCCCGCGATCGACAGTCTCTTCCTCAATAACTAAGCCACAATCCTCACAAACTGTCTCGCTCCCATCTGCACTCGTGAGAAGGGTAGCCGAGTCACACTCAGGACAGGGCTGGACGCTCGCTTGTTCATCGGTATTGCGTTCCGTCTCGTTGTTGCGTTCTTTCCGACGAGTAAGGCGTGCCATATGTTGACATAGGATGGGCTGAAGGGTTAAGTTCTCTGTCTGCTGCTCTGGCAGCACTATCGAGAGTGGCGTCGATCCCGTGTCTATCTCGATTGCAAACACTCTGATTTCGGTGATCGTATCCGAGTATGCTATGCGTGACAAGTTGCGGTATCGAGTGGTTAGTTAGCATGATGTGGGCCCGCCGTGGCAAAGTCACAGTCATTACGTCTGCACAGAAGTATTTATTATTATATATGATTCGGGAGAAAATCTAACAATTCTATCACCTCAAACTTCGAGTACAGATCCTCATCCAAGTGAATGGGGGACTGGGTCTGTAACGCTCGGCCCGTGAAGCTCGTCAATATTTCCGATTTCAGTTCTTGTAATCTTCGATCAACCCGCCTTGCAACACGATTTCGACCTGGCGCGGGCTTAGACTGTGCTTGGTCGAGAACGTGGTGTCCTGAGTGGCGTTACGCACGGTGACCTCAAGTCCGTTCTGGATTTCATCGCGAACGTTGGGAAGCTCGAGAGTATCGCCCTGGTCGATCGCTTCGTAGTTGGCTCGGTCGACGAACTCGAGTGGGACGATTCCGAAGTTCACGAGGTTTTGCCAGTGAATGCGAGCATAGCTGACGGCCAGCGCAGCTCTCATCCCCAGATAATAGGGTGCTAGGGCTGCGTGCTCGCGTGAACTACCCTGCCCATAGTTCGACCCGCCGGCCACTATCCACGGAGCTCCTTGATCCTGTGCTCGCTTGTAGAAGCCCTGCTCAACCTGGTCGAACACCCACTCGCTGATCCTCGGGATGTTCGACCGATAGGGGAGGACGTCCGAGCCGGCGGGCATGATTTCATCTGTCGAGATGTCGTCGCCAACTTTCATCAACACGGGCCCGGTGATGGCGTCCGGAACACGTTCGAACTCCGGCAGTGATTTCACGTTAGGTCCCTTCTCCAGTTCGCCACCCGGGTTCTCCGGCGGCGGACTCAGCGCCGATTCGTCCACGATAATCTCCTCGGGCTCAGTCCACTCCGGATACTCGATGCCGTGCGTTTCTTCGAGGGTGCGCGGGTCGGTGATCTCACCAGTGAGCGCACTCGCAGCCGCAGTCTCGGGACTGCACAGGAACACGCTATCCTCGCGGGTGCCGGTACGCCCTGGGAAGTTTCGTGGAACCGTTCGGAGGCTGTTGCGGCCGGACGCGGGTGCCTGTCCCATCCCGATACAGCCATTACACCCTGCTTGGTGGACGCGAGCGCCGCTCGCGTATAACTCGCCGAGATGTCCCATCTCCGTCAAATTCTCCAGCATCTGCCGAGAGGTAGGGTTCACGTCGAAACTGACCGCCGACGGAACGCGCTCCCCGTCCATGATAATCGCCGGCACTGCGAAGTCACGAAGCCCTGGGTTCGCGCTGGACCCGATGTACACCTGATAGAGGTCCTCACCCGCCACGTCCGCCACCGGAACGACGTTGCCGGGGCTGGACGGCTTGGCGATCAACGGCTCGATCTCGTCGAGGTGAATCGTCTCTGTCACGTGGTACTCGGCATCGTCGTCGGCGCGCAACTCCCGGAACGCGTCCCCGCGCTGCTGTTGGGCGAGGAACCACCTCACGGAATCGTCGGCCGGGAACACCGTACTGGTGGCACCCAGTTCAGTCCCCATGTTGGCGATCACATGGCGATCCATCGCGGTCAGGGTGTCCAGCCCGGGCCCGTGATACTCGATGACGCGTCCGACGCCGCCGTCAACGTCGTGGCGGCGCAACATCTCCAGAATCACGTCCTTGGCGCTACACCAGTCTGGCAGTTCGCCGCGCAACTCCACGCCCCAGACCTCCGGTGCGTTCACATGGTAGGGTTCGCCGGCCATCGCCATGGCGATGTCAAGGCCACCGGAGCCGATCGCGAGCATCCCCATCGCACCCGCAGCTGGCGTGTGCGAGTCTGACCCCAGCAGCGTCTTGCCTGGCACGCCGAACCGTTCCTGGTGGACGGGGTGTGAAACCCCGTTTCCGGCAGGCGAGTACCAGACACCCCACTTCTCGCAGGCACTGTTCAAGAACAGATGGTCGTCGGGGTTCTTGTTGTCCTCCTGAATCAGGTTGTGGTCGACATACTGTGCGGAGAGCTCGCTTTCGAGGTGCTCGACGTTCATCGCTTCGAGTTCGAGCATCACCATCGTCCCGGTGGCGTCTTGCGTGAGCGTCTGATCGATCTCTATTGCAATCTCCTCACCCGGCTCCATCTGGCCGTCGACGAGATGGTCCTCGATGAGCTTCTCGGTTACTGTTCCAGGCATGGGTAGAGAGACGGCCAGTGTCCCCTTTGTTCTTGTGACACACTCCCACACCACAATGTGAATGCCAACAGCCACCCGCGAGGGAGAAAACGATAGCAGTATCGAATGAGGACGCTGAGATGATTTAAGCTCGCTTCACAAACCCACCTATCAGATGTCTCATGTCGTCTACTATCATCCCCAAGCCGAGAATTTCTCGCTGAAGTATAGCCTGGTCTCTCCAGCAGATCTACTCTCCCGGCAAACAGATTCAGACGGCACAACGAGACTCATGGGTTATCCGTTTGAAACCCCCGTCTACGTCCTGTATAAGAGAGACACGGAAATCGGAGACGCGAACGAGATTGACTTCGATAGGGAGTGACTTCACTCAAAACCAGGGTGAATAATCAGAGAAATATCTGATTTGGAGGCAGTGAGCGGTGCGAGCGGACGATATCTGCTTCCCCGAAGGCGGCGACCCGACGGATCCCACTTCCGCTTATGGTCTAAGAGGCAGTGATTAGACACTACAAGTAAAACTGAAATTGGTTAGAGACACTCTCTTTTCCTACCACAACCAGAAGAACCCTCCTGTGGACGAGAATACACTAGCCGACAAGTCTCCTTGAAGCAGCCCACCCGTGAGCCATAACACCACGACGAATCAATTTCGAGTACCAAACCAGACCGCTCTTGCCCTTGTCTTACAGGAGGAGTTGGAGATTCTACCGACAACATTGACAGACCGTCTCCAAGAATTGACCGCGTCAGGATTCATAACGCGAAAATCAAACGACGAAATCCCCCACGAGTAGAATACACTGCAACCGAGAAAACAACGGATCTGACACCAATGTTCGAGTATTTCTGTCGATGGGGCGTCTATCATCAATATTGAGATGTTCCAAGGTTAGTGAGAGTCCCTCAGTCAGTGAACTTGGTAGTCAAGCGTTTTTCCAATGAGTAGGTGCCACGAATGCAGTCTAGATTGGTGGTAAGCGACAAGGGGTATCTGTTTGTTCTTCAAAACGGTCCTCCCAGTCGTTAGCATTTATACTATTTCAGAATCGCTTGGCTGTTATCACTCGCCCAAAGCGTATGAGTTTCGTAGAAGGATGCCCATCGCGTAGCCCTACGTCTCACGGCCACACAGGGTTGCTCCAGGCCCGCCTTCCTGCCGAATCGACAACGGTGACGCGGCAGTAGGAGCCGCGGAACGGCGTGAGATCGAACTCAGCCTCTACAACCGGCTCGCCCGTGCGCTCAGCCCCGCTCTGCCACCGGTCGCCGCTCGTAGTCAGCGAAATCGCGTACGCTTCGCTCGTCTCCACGAACAACTTGTCACCGTCCACCACGAGCTCCCGCAGTGCCGGTCCTTGGGTCGAATAGTAGCGCCCGACCTTGAGTGAGCTTAGTAACGCGTCCGGGTCGAGGTGATCGCAGTAAACCTCCACCCACCCGCCGAAGCGATCCTTCGGGTGGCCGAAATGCGCGTCATCTCCGGCGTTCACCAGCAGCCTATGTCCACGCTCCAGAAGGCCGTCCAGCATGTAAGCGCCGTCGGCCCTGTCTGGAACCGCAGCCATTGCGTTGTTGTGATTATATATCTCAACGGCGTCTACGGCTTCCAGCCCCGGTAGCCCATCTGCAGCCTCCAGTGTGAGGTTGTTGAGTCCCGGGTGCAGCAATACCACGAATGCTCCGAGGGGCCCGCCCCGCCGGATGGCCTCGGCGTGGTCGTCGGACGGCTCGAAATCAGCGGGCAGGCCAGCGGCCGTGACCCAGTAGGCGTTGCGGTCCTCCCACGGGGCAGAACTGAGCTCGGCGCCCAGGATCGTGGTGAAGTCTTCGTTCCGGAAGGGACGCGTGTCGGTTATTCGATAGCCGTACTCTTCCTCAAAGTGGTCGGAGAGGCAGAGGAAATCGTAACCGGCGTCGCGGTAGGCTTCCACAATCTCCTCGGGTTCCAGCAGGCCGTCGGATCTGATGGAATGGCAGTGAAGGTTGCCGCGGAAGAAGCGGCCCTTCTGACCGTCCCTGAGCAGGTCTCGCGCCATCGGTCGGGTCTTTTCCCAGTCTACCATAACTCGTTATAGTCCTCAGGTCTATAGTACCCTGCTAGTTGTACAGTAAATGTCGGCTAGAGAGATTAGTCATGCTCGAGCTCTAGTGAAATTTAAACTCCGAAGTTTCGTCGTGCGTGAGGGATCTATCTGCTCGACTTCAGGGCTTATGCACTTGGCTGCTTCTCAGTTGCGAGCTTGACTCCGAAGCCGGTCAGCGCGCTGCCGCTCGCATACTGCATGAGTCTGCCCATAGCCGTGGAATCAACCGTGTCGAGCGTGTTGATCGCCGCTGACTACAGCACTGTCTGGGAACGCATCACCGACCCGACGAACTTCCTAGAGCTCTATCCGCACTGGACGACGAGCGTTGAACCGGAAGAGGAGGACCACTACCGAGGGATCGGTTAGTCTACAGCCCACCTAATCCATCAGTGCGCCGCAGGAAATGTTGACCTCCGTGGCTGTCATGGTACGAGCTTGATCCGAGGCCACAAAGGATGCAACGTTTCCTACGTCCTCCAGTGTCTCTGTCCGGTTCAGCAGGGTTTCCTCCTCAATGCCAGCGACAATTTCGTCCCGTTCAGGGATATTCTCCGGCATGGTCTCAACGATTCCTCCCGTTTTCAGGGTGACGACGCGGATGCCATGCTCTCCGAGTTCAACAGCCCACTGGCGGCGCAGCCCCTCAATGGCATCGAGCGCGATCTTAAAGCCGCCCAGTCCGGGGAGTGTCTGCGGGCCATCACCGCCGAAAAACAAGATCACGCCCGACCCACGTTCGACCATGTGCCGGGCAGCTGATCGGGTCGTTAAAAACTGTGTCCGCATCGCGGTCGTGATCGGCTGCAGGAAATCATCGCCCGAGATTTCGGTGAGCGGTTCTTGAACGTCATCGTATCCGATGAGGTTGAACGAAATATCGATGTATCCGGCCTGCTCGACCACTCCATTGACGAACTCGTCGACGGCCTGCTCGTCTGTGGCATCGATGACGGCGGTGTCCGCTTCGCCGCCGTTCGAGCGGATGTCGTCGGCAACAGTGTCGAGTTTCTCCTCGGTGCGCCCGGCGAGGAAGACCCTGGCTCCGTCGCGGGCAAATCCACGGGCCACTGCACCGCCGATTTGACCGCCCGCACCGTAAATCACGGCAATCTTGTTTTCGAGCAGCATCTCACACCTCCTCGTGGTCGTACTCGTCGGGATAGCGGAGGCTATCACTACTTGCCTCCATTCCGAGACCAGTTGCACGACCTTTCGGTTCTTCCCACTTCTCCTGCCGACCAAGTGCCGTCAGGTCAAGGTAATAGTGCGAGCCGCCGACCTGTTCAGTACCGCGAGCGTAGGTGGAGTAGGTGTGGAAGACGCGGTCGCCATCGCGGACGAAAACGCTCATGCCGTGCCAGTCGAAGGGCTGCTCCATGTCGCCGATTGGTACGCCTGCTTGTTCGAATTCGGCTTTGGTCCGGTAGTTGTACTCGATGGGAGCCACGGACTCGTCCAGTGTGACGTGGAAGTCGTAGTTGAAGTCGCTGCCGTACGAGGAGTACCACGGGAAGGTCCAACCCATACGCTCCTTGAACGACTCGATCTTTGCCAGCGGCGCACGGGAGACGCACGCAAACGAGGTGTCGCGGGCATGTAATTGTGTGAGGTGCCCCCGGGCGATGTGGTCGACCCGGGCCGAGCAACTCGGGCACCCTTCGTCCAACGGTTGGCCCGAGTCCCATCTCCACATGAAGTGATCGACGATGAGCTGGCGGCGCCCCTCGAACAGGTCGAGCAGGCTGGCCTCACCGTCCGGTCCCTCGAACGTGTAGTCCGTCTCGATTTCGACCATCGGCAGTCGGCGGCGTTCGGCGTTCAGTTCGTCGCGCTTCCGGGTGAGCTCCTTCTCCTTTTCGAGCAGTTCCTTCCGAGCACTCCGCCACTCGTCTCGCGATACGACGGCCGGGAGTTCGAGTTCGCTGTCTGTCATGGTCATGTCTCCTGTTGTAGTCTCACTCCGTTTCCAGCGGCTCGACTTGCCGATCCACCTCATCCTGGGCCTCCTTCCACGCTGGATACGCGCTCTCGACCTTCTCCCGGCCGGCCGGGGTCAACCGTAGGCGGCGTTCCCGGGCGTCCTCCGACTCGGCGTCGGCGACCCACCCCTCGTCCCCGAGGCGATTAGCGCTCCGGGTGAGCGTCGTGCGCTCCAAACCCAGAACGTCGGCGAGTTCCCCGAGGGGGGTCGGGCCTTTCAACGCGAGCGCAGCGAGCACGGAGAACTGCGTCGCCCGCAGTCCGTGCGGGCGGAGCTTCTCCTCGTAGAGTCGCGTTATCTCTCGTGCGCGGCGGCGCGCTGCGAGGCAGTGGCAGTCCTTGGTGGCGGAGAAATCCACACGAACGCTACGCGATACGTGTATATACACATTCTGGGCAGCAGAGACTATTTTATCTGAGCTTGCCGTTTTCCACCGGTTATCAGAGATTTTACGAATTAATCCATTCTAATCGAATTGAGCAGGTCTACAACACAGACTTTGACTTATTCAAAGGCACGATACAGTAGTTCGGAACCGTATGACGCGTAAGAATACTACCGAATACGTCCGGTAGTAGATATAATAGAACAACTCCTCCGCTGAGGAACAAATGCAGAAGGATTGAATGTGAGGACAGTTACACAATAGTTAGTAGAGCAACTGCGATCCCGCAGAGTAGGACGATTCCCGTTGCCTGCAATGTCCGAATCGCAAGCGTATCGGACAGCTCCATTACCAACCCAAGGAGACCAACGAGCCCAGCAATGGGTAATACGAGAGTGCTCAGCGTAGCGAGAAAGAACAGCGTTTCGGATGGCAGGGTGAGGATGGAAAAGACCTGCGAGAAGTTGGACAACTGAAACAATAACCACAGTACGGAGACGACACCGATTGCGAGCGCGGCAGCACGCGGCCGCAGCCATGTAAATACGAACGCAGTACCAAACAATACGCCAGCAACGGCGAGAGGAGGGATAACCTGCTGTAAGACAATAACCATCGGAATCAGAACCACGATAACCATCCCAATGGCGACAGCACGCTGAAGAGTTAGCCATTGCATGCTTGCTTCTTGGATTTGAGATGGTGTCTGTGTAGTCTGTTCAGTCATGGTTCTCTCTCGTCTTCTGGACTGCTAATGGGTACTCTTCCAACCGACTGCTTGATTCTTAGGTTCGATTTCGGTTCTGCTGTCATCAAGTGTCGATAGGTGCCGATCTTGTACCAATGTTTTCGCGAACACGTTCGTTCGAGTATTGTGCACATTTAGATGCGTAGTATAATAAATAGGGATGGGGGAAATAATCGCGGTATAGACAAACGCAATCAGATAGGCTGTTTCTAAATCGAGGCAGTCACCGGTAGAGGTGGTTAGAACCCTGCTTCGAATCGCTCTCTCATCATGCAAGCCGATACAAAACAGGCATAGCTCCAACTTGATTCGCTTTGAGGTTTGTCTGGACAAAGCTTCGGAGAGATTTATTCGTCAATTCGCGCCAGAGGAATCGTAGGATCCCGATGTCCCACCGGGCATTGTTGATGGCGACATAATCGGCGTTCTCGTCATCGAGCGGAACGAGTAGTGTCGAGTTATCAAGGCCGGTTTCAGCCACATAGCTTCCGGCTAAATAGTCGAACAATTCCAACATCACTTCGGGGTCGTCGGCAACGAAGTAGTTGAAGATGAACACGCCCTGTTTGGTCTTGTCGACATCACCAATGCGCTTTTCATTACGTGAGGCCATGACATGAACATCCGTCGCTGCGTTCTGAATAGCGTCCATGAGGGTCTGATAGGCCTGTGTTTCCTGGACTTCGCGTGCCGCCGCAGGCGATTTCGTCTCGATGAGTACGGCAACGTCGAATCGAGCAAGGTGGATCGAGTCTTTGTGCTCCTTGATATATGGGAGCCGATGCAGTGGCGGCATGGCAGCTGTCTCGAAGATGGTCGCAGTCTCGACTGCTTCAAGTTCTTCGAGGTGGCGTGCCCGTTCCTTCAGACGGGTCAAGAGTTCCGTCTTCTCGCGCCCGATTGGCAGCAGCGTAAGCGGCAGTGAGCGAGGACGTACCGTGGCCCCGATATGAATATAGCCGAGTGACGATGGTTCGATGAACTGTGCTCTCGAATACGTAGAATCAGCAACGACGGCATACTCTTCTGTGGATGACTCTCGTAATTCGGCCGGTGACTCGGATCCTAATTCTGTTGAACGATACTCGGCATGGTCCGTGTCGTCGGTGGATGAATCCATATCTGAAAGACGGTTGGATGTGTTGTAGGAGTTCGCTCGAACATGTTCTTCTACCGAGCCTGGCCAAAGCAGGGAGTTCATTGGACTCCGTTATGGGAGTTAGACATGTGAACAGCTGGGTGAAGCAGGTACGATCTAACGAACGGTTGCACTTGATGCGCGATTGAGGAAGTACACGGCCAACATGCCGAACAGTAAATCGAGCATCCCGAGCACCACGAGCGACGGGAGGATGATGCCCCAGTCCCAGCCGGAAAGCATGATCACCCGTGCGGCATCCACCCCATACGTAATCGGGTTTACCGAACTCACAGTCTGGAGCCATCCTGGCAATGCGTCTACTGGAACGAATGCTGTGCTCGCAAACAACAACGGGAACTGAACAAGGTTCGTCACAATGCCCGTCACTCGGGTGCTACCGGTCACAACGGCGAGGATATTCGAGAATGCCATGAACCACACCGAGAACACGACTGCCACGGCAAGGATACCGAATATACCGAGCAAGCCGGTTGTCACCGGTGCACCGGCCACGTGCCCGAGCACCACCATGATCAAGGTCGGCACCACGATTAGTAGAAGATCAGAGAGGACTTTTCCGCTGAACACTGCCGTGCGGCTCATCGGTGAAACGAGCGTCTTCTCGAACATTCCGGACTCGATGTCCTGAACGAATCCCGTTCCCGAGCCAGCCGCCGTAATCAGTGCAACTTGAATGACAATCGCCGGGACGAGATACGCGACGTAGTCACCTCCTGGCACGGCGTCCGCAGCGAGTTGGCCGAACACCTGGCTGAACAGCACGAGGAAGATAAGTGGTTGTACCAGTGCGAAGACGAGAACGAACGGTTCGCGCACTTTCTTCAGGTTCCAGCGGAGGAAATTCGTCCAGAAATCTCCGAAAAAGCCGTTGCCGGGAGTTTTCTCGGTAGAGTATTCAAGTTCATCCTCGGGGTGCGAGGGTGTACTCATTCTCGTGCCTCCGTGTGGTGATCGGTCGAGTGGACGTCTTGGTCGCCAACATCATTGACCGACTCGTCAGTCAGTGCGAGGAACACATCGTCGAGCGTCGGCGAGCGGATGGTAAACCCAGTAATCGTGACGTCAGCCTCCGTGAGTCTCACGAGGAAATCGGTTCCGAATTCGCGGGCGTCGGTGGACGTCACGCTGAGTCCGTCCTCTGTCGGCTGAATGGCTTCAATATCATCTGAGGTTACCACCTCGGACTCCTCGATAATTGCTCGGACGTGTTCGACAGCTGTCTCGTTTGGATTAGCGAGTGTGATCTCGATGACCTCGCCACCGATTTCAGCTTTGAGGTCTGCGGGCGAGCCAGTTGCGACAATCTCACCGTCGAGGATGACCGCGAGATTAGAACAGAGTGCGTCGGCTTCCTCTAAATACTGGGTCGTGAGGAAGACAGTTGTTCCCTGTCGATTAATCTCGCGGAAGTACTCCCAGAGGCGGGTACGCGCTGCCGGATCGAGACCCGTCGTCGGCTCATCAAGGAAGACGATCGGGGGCTGATGAACCAATGCCATCGCAGCGTCAAGGCGCTTTTTCTGCCCACCAGAGAGTGTTTGTGCGCGGTCGTCGACATTGGAGCTGAGGCCGACGAGTTCGAGAAGGTCATCGATCTGCGCTTCACGCTCGACGGTCGGGACACCGTAGGCACGGCAAGAAAAACGGAGATTCTCGCGCACAGTGAGTGCCGGGTCGATACTCGTCTCCTGGGCCATGTAGCCGATCGATTCGCGGACAGCGTTGGACTCCGTGAAAGCATCATATCCATTGATAGTAATCTGTCCGGACGTTGGCTGGAGCAGAGTCGTGAGCATCTTAATTGTCGTGGTCTTTCCAGCACCGTTCGCCCCAAGAAATCCGAAGCACTCGCCAGACGGGATTTCGAGTGAGACGTCCGTCACTGCCTCAGTACCGTTCGCATACGTCAGTTTGAGACCGATCGCCTCAATAGCCAACGTTCGGTCGTGGCTGGTCTCTGTCGTGTGGTGGTGGTTCTGCATCGTTGGAGCCTCATCATATAGTAAGAAGATGCATTCCGTGGGTGTTCACTCGAATATGTTCGGAGACTGGAACACGGCAGTGCCAGCTCTCTCCGATCCATGGCTCCGCAAGTGTTAGAAATCATGTAGTGAACCAGCCCTCGACCACTTAGGGGAGATCCATTCAACGACCTGCTGACCCAGCGTCCGGAGATTGGTCACTCGGTCGTGAGGTAACTCGTCGTCTTCGCACGTCGCTTCGGTCGCAATGCCGACCTGCGTTGTGAGTACCTGTGCGCCGAGTGTCGTACAAATCGTTCGGAGCTGATTCAGCGCAGGTGTGGGTTCCGATTTTCTAGCAACGCCAAGTAAGCCCACCGGCGTGCCGTTGAACTCATCGGGTCCGCAGTACTCCAGTGCATTCTTCAATTGTGTCGAGTACGAGTCGTGCCGAGATGAGGTAGTAAGCAGAACGGCATCAGCTTGGGAGATGCAACGCATGACGACGACCGCATAGCGTGATTCCGGAGGATCCGGATTATATAACGGGAGGGTCAAAGCAGAGAGGTCCAGGAGATGGGTTGCTGCTCCTGTATTTCCAGCCCCGATCAGCGCCTGAGTAAGTGCCTGGTGAGCGATTTCGTGCTGTTCGATCGCTCCATGAATGCCGACGACGTAGAATTGCTCTGCCGTGTCCTTCGAATGATACGTCCGTGATTCCGTGGGAGTTCTATTTATCATTGAGTAGTGTTGCTGCGCGTAGTTCGCGTGGTGATGCAGGTTGCTGGCCGGTCGTGCTGACTCTGAACGATCTCCCAAACAGGTGACGAAAACTGTCAACCTGTGATTCGATCTTCCCTAGAGCCACCCCCCGACGAATAACAGCGCAAGGGCGACACCGCCCGCAACGTAGAACGACCTGGCGGCGCTGCGTGCGGCAAGTTCGACACCACCAGGCTCAATACCTGCGACAAGCCACCGACTCGCCACGTTACTCAAGGCCGAGAGAACGAGCCAGAGGCCAACCATCGTCACCACTAGCTGACCTTGTAGCGAATTCAGTGGTGCGTCGGTGATGGCCCCTTGACTCACCATGTAACCCCCAGTCAGAAGCATGAGGACTGGAGCTATCTGCGAAAACCGGGCAAACCGCCCCGTCAGCCAAGTGAGTGCCTCGACGCCGAGACGGCCGTCACGTGCCGCCGGAATAATGAGCGCAGCCATGAACACGGTCCAGCCGGCCCACACTCCACCGACTAGCACGTGCAGGATGTCCATCAGTGTATAGACGGTTACCATCGTGAGAACGACAAGGTCGGCACGTGCCCTGGATGTTCACTCTAACATGTTCGTTGACAGGCGGATGTTTCTGGTCATCGATATCGGCGTCTGTCCAGCGCTCGGATGGGGCCCATCTCGGAAGCCGATGAAGGCGGTATTGGCTCGGATGGCTATCTCACTCATTGACCCGTGTTGAAAATTGCACCGAAGAGCGTCGATTTCCCTGAGTGAGGAGTGTACTCGAACGATTAGACAATCAGGTCACGTCGCGCTTATAAAATACCAGACTGGTAACCAATACGAAGCCGACGAGATACGCGATGAGTACGAGCGTGGCTTGAGTCGAGCCAACAGTTGCTTCAACGCCAGCTTCGCTTACCTCCGACGACGACGGGATCACCGCAGCAGCTAGCGAACTCGCATTCGACCGCGGTAGGGCCGCCGAGAGATCAGCTAAGATATTTGATGTTTGCCTTCCAACATCGAGGACTCCTTCCACTAGTAGGAGGTGGACTAACCCGAGTCCAATGGCGAGTGATGTTCCCCGAAATAGGGTGGCGAGCGCGGCCCCAAACACCGCCCAGACAGCCAGAATCAACCATCCGCCACCGATTGCTATCAGAACGTCCCACATCGATGGCCAGTTCACTGATGCATTCTCAATTGTGGCAATAGTGTAACTGCTTATCGCAGCAGACACAAACACTGTAAGCACGAATGCGAGTACAACACCGGAGAGAACCAGTAGCTTGCCGGTTAGCACGCTTAGCCGTCCCGGTCGCTGGACAAGAATCGTTTTAAACGTACCCCAGCTGAACTCGCTGCCCATGATGAGTACGCCGAGCACGAGTGCGAACGCACTGGCGAAGACCGGGAAGCCAGCGATCACTGTCGCAATCATCTGGTCTGGCAACATGGTTGTCAACATCTCTTGCTGTGCAGCAGCGGAAACGCCGCTCCCAGGATTGGTATAGGTGACATATGAAACACCATAGTTAAATGCTACTGACAGTGTGGTTCCAACCACAATCACAACCCAAATGGCTGGTCTTCGAATTGCTTTGTCCAATTCCGCCATGAAACTATCTGAGATGGTTGTCGACATTTTAGTCATTTCGATCATTTACTGACTTCCTCCGGTTAATTCTAGGAACGTGTCTTCGAGCGATCGCTCAACAGGTCGCACTTCCTTGACTGTCATCCCGCCCCTAACCAATACTCGAGTGATCTCACCCGCCTGCACAGTATCTGGAGTCAGCAGAAGTGCACCATCTGACTCTTGTACGTGTTCGTCTCCAATCATCCCTTCCAGGAGCTGTTTAGCCTGATCCAACGGCTCAGCTCGCACGAGCAATTCGGCGTGGCCTCGAAGCTCGTCAACCGTTCCCTCGGCGATCAGCTCTCCGTTCTGTATTACCCCAATTCGATCACAGATTTGTTCCACTTCACCCATGAGGTGACTAGAGAGCAATACCGTCCGTTCCCCCTGGCCGATATTCCGGATGAGTGTGCGCATCTCCGTCATCCCCTTAGGATCCAAGCCGTTGGTTGGTTCGTCGAGGATCAGTAACTCGGGGTTCTTTAACAGGGCCGCAGCTACCCCTAACCGTTGCTTCATACCTAAGGAGTACGTCTTGAACTGATCCCTCGCCCGATCGGTCAACTCGACCTCGTGCAACACGGTCTCAATTCGAGATGATGAGATACCAGCGTATCGTGCTAGTACATGTAGATTGCGCCTCCCTGTGAGATAGGGATAGAAGGCAGGTGATTCCACTAGTGCTCCGACCCGTGCAAGCCCCGTTGCGGTTCCTGGCTGCTCACCTAGCACAGTAGCCGTGCCAAAAGTTGGCCGAATGAGACCAAGTAGCATCCGCAGTGTTGTCGTCTTGCCTGCTCCATTAGGACCGAGAAATCCATACACTTCGCCTCGACGCACGGTGAGATCAAGACTATCTACGGCGGTAATATCATCGTAGCGCTTGGTGAGATTAGTGGTTTCAACAATCGCCGACTCCATCGACTGATCCCCTCGTGTGTCTCTGATATCGTTTCTTTGTTCGCTCTCAGTGCGAAGCGACTGATGTGCACTCTGCTGTGTTTTGGTATTGGATGATTTCACAGAACACAGTTGGCGAGCGTGTGACGTGGATGTTTACTCGAACATGTTTTAATTGATGTCAAGAGGAACATGTTCGACTGAACATTCGTGTGGCAGTCGAACCAATCGGCGATTGATGACGCCGAAAATAACAGGTTTACAGAATTGCGTAGTATTGGTATCCGGAAGTTCCTCTGGAATTGGCCGGGGAATCGCCATCGCCTTCGGCCGGGAAGAGGCCCGTGTGGCGATTACCTATCACTCCAATCGGGATGGGGCAGAGGAAACCGCTGATCGCGTGCGCGAGGTTGGTGGGGACGCATTCGTCATACAATACGATATGACCAATCACGAATCGATTGACACAGCGGTGCAAACGGTGATCGATCACTGGGGGACGATCAATGTGCTCGTGAACAACGCTGTTCCATCGGATCTACGTCCCATTCCGTTTGAGGATATTCAACTGGCAGAGTGGCAGCGGTTGGTCCATGGAATTCAGGATGGAGTCTTTCATACAGTCCAAACAGCATTTCCGGCCATGCGAGACGCTGACTGGGGACGGATCATCAATATCTCCTCAAGCTCAGCCGAAATCGGATCGGAAAATATGGCCCCCTATGCAACAGCCAAAGCTGGCATCCATGGCTTGACCCGCGTGTTGGCCACCGAACTTGGTGAGACGGGTATCCTCTCGAATGTCGTGATGCCAGGCATGGTGCTGACCGAGAAAAATCTTGAGCAAGTGCCTCAATCCGACCGCGAGGCAATTGCGGAGCAGACGCCCTCGAAGCAGATCACGACGCCCAAGAATGTTGCTGACCTTGTCGTATTTCTCGGATCTCCAGCCAACGGCAACATCAACGGAACAATTGTTCCTGTAACGGGAGGGCTGAACTTACAACGATAATTAACCAGGCCAGGTCATAGGAACAGACGTGTCATGAAGATTCGGTCGAAGGTGTTCGTGAATATAGTATAGAGCTCTTGGAAATCATAATTGAGTAATGCTGCCAACTAGCAATCAGCACGATACACTCCCGTATGAATCGATTCTTGTGCTCACGGATGGCAGCGAGCGAGCGAAACGGATCGCCGAATGGGAGCTCGTCTTCCGTGAAGCGTCCGAAGCAACGATTCATCGCATCGATGTCCTCGATTGTCTTGACTCCGGTGCGATCATCCAGACCGATGATGGTGGCGGTCAGAACGAACACAGACAACCGGAGCGATCCTCCTCACGGTTATCACCTCACTACCCAGTGAACCGAAGCTATGGATGCGTGTCTGCGATCGATGTGCTTCACGGTATGCCGCATGAAGCGATTCTTGATTATGTCGCAGCGAACCTGATCGACTGCATTGTTCTGAGCACACACGAGCAGACTTCCCCCAACCAATCGTTCCTCGAGCAAACTTTCACTCGCATCCATCAGGAAGCACCCGTTCCAGTGATTAACATCGACGAGAGGGCTAGTCAATACACCACTCAGCGCGAACTTGCTCACTACGCGAGGGAGCACAGTCGTCCATCTGAACAGAAATAAGAAAGCGTCCGAGTGATTTGCAGCTTGATTACTTATCGGAGATCCATTCTAGCAACTGCTGGTCAAATCGTAGCTTCGTTTGTTCACTGCTCTTGATTGGCTTTTCGTTGTATGGCTGTCGGAGAAATCAGTGCCGTTGATCCTGTTCACCCTTTGGAGTAGACGTTACACCACGCATCAGGAGCTATTTCTCCCTTCACTCGGGTACACGTGCCTGTGGCGTCACCATTTTCCGCGGTCCTATAAAACCGACAGTTCGAGCATTGTTGATTTCCCTTGGGATGGTCTTGATAACTCACCTGCCCTTTTGCTGCCTTGCCAGTGCTGTTTGAACACCCCGCCATGGATAGCACGCCCCCAGTTCCCAGTAATTGAAGGAACCGTCGACGGGCTGCCGTTGTTCGAGCTGAATCTAGCTTTTGGTTGGACTGTGAGCCGTCATCTTGCGGTATGTCTTGTGTGTGCGAACTCCTATGGGTATGGCTAGATTGTGTTGGCGAGTCGGTTGTGGTCTGCCGAGATTCGGTATCGGATGACATCACATTACAATTCTAGTGAGAAGAATCGTGGATGTTCACTCTAACATGTTCGTATACATGATCTAGTTGACGTCTTCTTTATGCGGAGACGGGTGCTATCTGGAGCTACGACTGGCCAATCAGTACTGGCTAAATGCTTTCTTTGAACCACCACCGAATTCGTTACCCTCCGTTGGGCCAAAGACAATAGAGTGCATAAAGTACACTCTGATTCGAGTAACTGCTGACGAATGCTACCGACAGAGCAAGTTAGTACTGTCGCTGGTCGCTCGAATATGTTCGCGATTACATGAATAACCCTGACAACCTAATAGACGATATATGCCCAGAGCACAATTGAAGGCCAAAATTCCTGGTGGACCAGCCGCCCTCTCAGCCCAACATCCGGACGATGAGTTCCGAATTCTAGCTAGCAACCCGACAGAGGATGGGCTGCTAGCGATCCTCGAAATCCGGACTTCAGACACTGAAGCTCTCGTTCGAGATCTCGACGAAGTATCTTGGTTGACATCGTATGACTTACTGCATGCCGATGAACAGACCCTACTCATTCAATACTCGCTCCCATTCATACCCCCACCGTATCGTGCCCTGATCGCCTCGGAGAACCTGCCACGCTTCCCCTTGGCCATTCGCAATGGATGGGTGATCTCCGATATAACTACCTCACATGAGCGGCTATCGAGGTTCAAAGATGAGTTAGACGCGACTGGCCTCACATATGAAATTATGTCAGTCACACAATCGACCGATCCGACCGATCTATTGACTGACCGCCAACACCGTTTCATGACCGAAGCCATCGAGTACGGTTATTACGATACCCCGCGAGGATGTTCGCTCACCAACCTTGCCGACGAACTGGACGTCAGCAAGTCGACTGCGAGCGTCGTACTCCATAACGCTGAAGAGACCATCATTAAGGAATTCTTTGCAGAATCAGTTGAATAGACCGTGGCTTACTATTACGTTGTCTCTCTTCTCCAGGAGCACAATTACTTCGCACACCCCCGTTATGGTGTCATCTCATAGTCTGGCTTTTGCTCAGTGACTCGTCTTTTCGAATGCGCGAAGGTGTTCGCATGAGAAACTACGATACATGCGCTCCTCTCTTCGACTTGTAGTATATCCATGCCAGAAGACGACCGAGTTCCGAAAGCATTGCCAGCCGGCGATAATCAAGATATCAAACAGTATGTCGAACAGGTTATTGAAATAGTGTCGTCGTGGCCAGGGGTCACGACTGGCGACGGACGATTTAACTCCACCACGTTCAGTCTCGGACAGAGAGAGATCGGACACGTCCATCCACATCAACTAGGGCTGGTGGATATCAGCTATCCACAACCGCTTCGAGAACAGTTGCTTGTGGAAGGTCACACTGAGAAACATCACGTGGTTCCGAACCGTGCAACAACCTTTGCTATCGAATCCGAAGACGACATTAAACAGGCAGTCTTCCTACTGCGTCTTTCCTATTTACATCACGCGAGCATGCTTGAGCAAACATCTGATATCGAAGAACAAGTTGAGAATATTGATCTCGATGTTGAGGCCGAAATCCGGCAATTGAAGCTCAGTGATGAGCTTCGCGCAGTCCTCACCCAGATCATCAATTCCGAGTAAATCAGACTCCTCATTTAGAGACCGTTCCGTCACCGGTCTATGTAGAAATGCGGATTCGATGAGTGCATCCAGCTACTTATAATTGATATGGATAGAATTGGTTCACAATTACCATATATAATATTGCATATATGGCAATTATATAGGTGTGCCGAAATGCTATTGAACCTGTTGATTCATTCATCTTTGGTTACGACAGCGCCCCCTCAGAGATTCCGATCTTCATGAGTTCTTATCGCTCAGAAGGTGGTTATCTTGGTGTGGAAAAGTGAAATCGAACGGTCTAGCAGCTGTACTAGTCCGACGCTTCGTTTGTGAGCACGAGCTCGTAAAAGTGTGGATTTGGTTTGGCAGCGGCCATCGCCTCTCCCATCTGTTCTTCCCAGTCGGTGAGTTGTGAACTGCCTGGAACGCTTCTCGATTTTCGAACTGCACGTAGTTGACGACACGCTCGCCGTCAAGACTGCGGTGAAGACTCAGAGAGACGAATCCTGGAATCTCACTCATCGACTCGACGGTTTCCTGAATCTCGTCGAGAAGTTGTTGCTGGTTTTCGGGGTCGACATCAAAAACGTTTATTAGTGTCGCGCCGACCGTTTCATCGCCAATTTTGGCCATGAATCACTGTCCTCCGGAATTGGATTGGAGTTGGCGAGTGGCGAAAAGTCCGAGGGCGATACCAAGTCCGAAAACGACGAAACGAGGTGGACCCTGCTGCGTGGACTACCCATGATTTTCGTTCGATTCAGTTCGTGCACCGTCCGTACTCTGCACCTTCGATTGAATTGGACATGACTTTGGAGTCATCACTCAAACAGACGTGCCGTTATCCCCTCAAAATTTGGTCGAACATGTTTCATCGTTGTCTTCATATATATTTATTTAACTATTAAATATATAGAATTTTATTGCCAACGCGAAATTGCTTGTCCGCCAAAAGCTAGAAATGGCTTTTCAGTCGTTTTGTCTATTTCTATACATTCGCCTACTTCAAGTCATAATTGTAATATTGGCATCTATTCTGAGACAAAATTGTTATCTCCCTTAACGAACGACGAGATAGGAAAATAATCCGGTGGATCCACCTACTATGAAGACCGCCGTCCGTTCTGTACCAGCCTGAATGATTTCAGGGATGATCCCGAAGTCGTGATGCTCGCTCCTCAAACTCTTCATCTTCGATTTCACCACGTGCGTAGCGCTCACGGAGCACTACGAGTGCATTATTGGCGTTCGTGCTACTAGTTTGTCGAGTGAGGAAGTACATCACAATCCCAATAGTAGCGGCCAAGACGATCAGCCAGAGAAGGGGCCAGAGGAATCCGAACCCCCATCCCCATCCTCCGCCGCCCCAGGAGCCGCTTTCTAGCCCCATTCGAAGTTGCAATGCGATCGTATTCGCACTACTCGTAATCTGGTGAACCGATCCCGCGAGCAGATTCTGGAACATTCTATTCACATATTCTAAGAAGCGGGCATTTGCCATGGCTTTTGACTCGAACATATTCACTGAGGGTACAATCCAATGCGTTGCAATTCGATGAATATCGTATTCATCGAATCAACTCAAGGAACTGACCGGCTAGAATAGGAGCGCTACTGAATGCTAACTCGCTGCACACACTGTTGTGAATGAGCTCTGAACGTACGTCACCCAGAGATCACACACGAGCGGCGGGAGTGCCTCCGCGAACGCCTGTCCGTGGCCCATGCTCATGTAGACGTGCAATCGATCGTCGTCCGGCTCTGACGTGGGCACGGGAAACAACAACGTGATCGGGCGGGACTGCACGATGGAGAACTCCCCGTCCGTGAGACACCACTTGATGTCCTGTGGACACTCGAACAGCTCACTAGCCGCTGACGGTACTCAATACTTGTCTCCCGACTACTCAACCACATGACCACCTCGGTCGGTCGTTACCGTCGCCCCGTTCGATTCCAGCCGCTCACATAGCTCGAGCAATTCGTTTGGTGGATCGGGAGCCGAATCATCGCCGCTTTCGTCGTCTTCGATACTTTCCTCGGCCGAGTCGGTTGTCTCTGCCATCGCCTCATTAGGATTCGAGTTGCGACTGAGAGTCGACAAAACTGAAGGGGTCAGAATATTAGTATGAGCTACTAATCAGCGGTGACCGATTGCGAGCTTGCAATCTCAGCTGTCTCGATCACAGTCAGGGGGGAATCGTCGTTCTGAAGAAGGTGAGTGGTTCGAGCGGACGAAACATGCTTACCGGAGGGCGTGGGGGTGGCTGTTTTCACTTCCGCTTATGATTTTGTGGAGAAGTCAACCACGCAGGTTAGTATAAAATACCAACCTACGAGAATCCACTTGCTAAATACAGAGCGTGTATTCAGCAGAAACTCTCTCCTCAGTACTAGTTCGAAAAAGTACTTCCCAGATCACCGGTCGGGCAGGTTTACACGAATCGACTTATAGAGGGCCGGTTCTAACTCGCTGTCCCGGTACCCTGCGGCGAGATTGACGTCTACGGCCCAGAACCGGTCCTCGTCATCTTTGACGAAGTCGATCCCGACGCCGCGAAGATCGAGTCGGGTGACGAGGCGGCGAAGACGCCGTGTAAGCGTCGGTTTAGGACGTACCTGGTTCAGGAATCGTTTGGGGCCGTGGAGCTTCGAGGTGACACGCTTGGCCGCCGTTTGGACTCGCGCTCCATCGTTGACGGCGTAGTACTTGTAATCGATGGGCTCCGTGTGGATCCGCTCTTGATAGAATCCTCCCTCACCGTTCAGTTCGGGGTCGCCGTGCCAGATGTAGCAGGGCTTTGCGACGTACTCAAACTCGGGTTTTTCGAAGGTTATTTGAGGAGTGCGAAATCCGACCGTCTCTAGCGCTCGTAGCCCGATTAGCCGCGAACTCAATGCAATCGTTGCGACGAGGTTATTCCACAAGGGCGTCCCGGTTCGCCGTGCATACCTGAGAACGGGGAGATTAAGTGGAAACACCTGCTTGTTGACGAGCAGAGCGAGATCATCGATGTGGGTCGGAGAGAGTTCGGATCGCGGATCGAAGAATCGAACTGTATGTCCTGCGTCCCGAAGTTGGCTGGCAACAGCAGTGAACACCGGCTGATCATCAGCACAGAGGATCCCGATTTGCTTCGCGTCGGCTGTCTTCATAGATAACAGATGTCTGTGTGGCAGGGAAGATAATCCTTTGACATAGTCTTGCACCAACGGATTCGAACGCCGACACGACCGATTTTCAATAGTGACAGAGCCGTACAACGTGCAAAATATGCGCTCTCTATTCAGCACGCCATTTCTATCACCCTCTGAGAATTTCAACAGAGCCGTTACAGAGTAATCCACCACATTCGAAGAGGAAAGGGATAGGGCGAGACGATCACACGGCTCGTAACGCTGCCTTCTTCCAAGACGGGAACGATGATCTCAGATGGAGATTGGTTTTGTTCACTCAATTCGGATAAGTGAAGTCGAAAACTCCGAATCCGTTATCGTCTGTATCGGTGGTCTTACCACCGCTACCCACATTTGGATCGTCATCTTCCGTATCGATCACGCGATCCGCAACCGACAATCCTACCATGTGTGATTCACTCATGAGTTCGAATTGCAGCTGAATTCCGATAAATCGGGGGTGACATCGGTTAGTATAAGCTCCTAACGGGTGAGCAACTTGGTTGAAGGCTCGCACTCTCGATCTACTCAATCAAAATCAGGGATCAGACCGGGAAAGTGCTGGTTTGAAGCTGATGGATGGTGCGAACAGACGAAATATGCTTTCCCGAGGGCGGCAACCTGATGGATTTCACTTCCGCTTACAGAATTCAGGAGTAGTGATCCTCGGCCCTTGATTTGCCGTTTACAGTTTAACGGCGCTCATCGACGCAATGATATTCGCTTCAGTGGGTGCAGCGAAATATGGCTCAATAGCGTCATAGCTCGACCACCCACCGAGCGCCATCACGATTCGCGGTGACACGTTCTCCTCAACGAGTAGGTGGTTCGCCCAGCAGCGGCGGAGATCGTGCGTTGAGACGCGCCGATAGTCGTCGTTGTCCGTTTCGTCGGCAGCGTGGTCGGCAGCGTTCTCAACCCAGTACTGGACGGTACGTTTTGACCGTCCAATCAGGGGGTCGTTGCCCCGAAGATCGGCCTGCTGGACGTAGCGATTGATCGTTGCCTCGATCTCGACCGGCAACCACGTCTCGCGCTGCTTCCCGCCGTCGTAGCTCCCGGTCGTGTCTTTCCCGTTCGTGACCTCTAGCTCGTAGTGGCGTCCGTCGTCCATACGTGAGATGTCGGAGGGCGTGACGCCGAGAACTTCCGTCACTCGCAGACCACAGTCGCCCATCAATCGAATGGCGATCTCGTGTTCGAACGAGTCGCTGAAATCCGATCACGCGGCACATATGCAATTAATCATCCAACTGATGGAGCAGATACTTCCAGCCGTCACTTCCCACCACGCACTCAACAATAATCTATCCGAACTATACGAATAACTGCGCACAGATTAGAGCGACACTCGTCAGTGAACATCTTGGCGCACAGCGTCTGAACCCACTTTGTGAAAAATCAATTCTCCTATTCGTCGTCAATGGAAAGATACAGGAATGACACACATAGAAATAGATTAACACGTGTCAAGGATTACTATTCGCCAGATTGGAATCTTGCTTGTTTCTCTTGGAATCGGACTCATGCCGCTATCGCTAGTTTTTGTATCGAGCACGTTGAGGCTGTGTCCGGATCACAACCCAGATATTTTCAGCATTGATTTGAGTCGAAGCAGGATCACCGGCGTTGATTTGCAAAGAATGACGCTGTCTTGGTATGATGGCTGTAACTATGCTACTTCCTCACTGCTTCCTCTTTTTCTGGGACTTTGTTTGGTCGCTGGTGGATTACTCATAGTCGTTGGATCAACGATCCGCCGTAATACCTGAGTTGGCTACCAGTCTAATACGATTACAGATACATGAAGTGCTGTGAACGAGTGGTCTAGTTCCGCTTAGATTCCAATACGGTAATGAATACACCGAATGTCCGATGAATCCACAAACGCGAAATTGAGCTATTCACATGATCCGACCTCTCACAGAAGCCGGGTTCATGTGAGTGAATATGACTAATGTGGATCTTTTCGAATATTCAATCGTTACTTGTGCCATTTCACTGACGATCGTACAGAGGAGTGAAACTGATAGTCTCACGGAGAGAATCATTCACTATGTTGAGTGCCTGGTCAGCGACCCCATTGAAAGGGCGAGCAGGACAAGCGTTTCTTTTCCTCCTCTATTTGGTACTTACAGTCGGCCTTGCGACCATGGTTGCCTTCACATTCGATGCTAGTGGTGGTGCGTTTCTTCTCGTTCTTATTACGACCGGTCTAGTTCTTTTTCTCCCATTCTGGAAATTATATAAGAGAACATTGACGGAATTGTTGGACGAATAGATGAGATTCTCCTGAGCTGATCACATTCTTTTGAACTCATTCTTATACTAATCAACGAAGTGAGTGACGTTCACCCGATCGCATCTCTTGCTACCATCAAAACCACCATGATACTCACTAACAGATTATAAAATGTCGGGTCAGGTTGTTTGCCATCAGGTTTGTCATCGCCTGACAAAACGTGGGTTGCTCGTGATGCCATTCACCTGTCCCACGTTTCATAAAAACGTCGACAAGCGCCAAATAACTATTATTGTAAGCATCAATCTCCTCTCATCGGGTGACGTCTTGTTCAAATCCATTGGTTCATAAGCCCGGCATTTGTGGGGACTCCGCCCACTATCCTCACGAGATCAGTGCGTTGAAGAAGAATTGACATTCATTTCAGAACCACGATTGAATCGGAAATGATGCCGAACTCGGGGGGTGTATGGCACGCGTGAGGTCTCCATATGATGGCTACGGGTATCGGACTGCCCTCTTTCGAATCTTGTTGAGCGGTCAGCTCGACTACACAGAGTGAAACCACATCGAAAAATGGTTTCACACTCAAAATACATATCGACTGCTTCCTTATTGTCTGGGTAGACAATCGGCTAAGCGACCAGCGATGAATTGATCAATTTATGCATTACTATAACCACCAAAGACCATATCATTGCTCAACGAATACCTGTCGAGGAGGTGTAAAAATAAATAATGATGTTGAATAGCATACATTAATAACATCTATATGGACAATAGTCAATTAAATGGTAAACTATGTAGCGACAGACCACCATGGGAAATTATGGGCGAACAAAAGCCAACCCCCGACTGGAATTTTACAGAACGAGATCGGATCATCCTGAGCGAACTCGCAGAGGATCCCGACCTGTCTGCCCGTGAACTACGAGACATTTTAGAAGAAAAGCATGAAGTGGATATCTCGCGGGTGACAGTAAGTGAATCGATACGAAAAATGCGAGAGGCGGGTGTGTTTCGCGAGGCCATCATCCCAAACGAAGAGTATCTGTTTTTCAGCTTGTTCGAGTACAAATTCCATCCACCAAACTTCCGTGACAATTGGCGATCTGCTATGGAGACAATCCGTAATGACGAACACACCTTTATTTACTTTCTCTCAGATGGGGAATATAAATGGAAATCAATTATGATGTTCAAAGACCGTGAACAAGAGTCCAAATGGATCCACGAATTTTACAAAGAGCATGGCGAACTACTAGATGACCTTCGAAACAGTGTCGTAACGAACGTATTGAAGTTCAACACCGACCCAAAGGTATTCGAAACACTGCTTAAGGATTAACAGGTGGCAAACGACCTGCGATGGAGTCTACATTCGCTTGAACCGTTCAAGCATACTTTTCAGAGTGGTTCTTCACCGTTGATTATCCGCATAGCCCGCTCAGCAAGTCGTGGAACACGATTCTCCATCACCGGGTAGAGCGAGTCATCGCTGTTGCCATCAAGGTGCCGGCGGAAGAACATTTCACCGAGTCCTGCGAGCTTGTACACTGCGAGCGTTCGGTAGAACCGATCTTGTTCGAATGTCACCCCCGTCTTTCTTTCGTACCGTTTGACAAGTTCTGCACGCGTCATGTATCCTGGACGCTCCGGTACTGTCGAAACTAATTCGGGAACTGCGGGTTCGGGATCGCCCGAATCTCGCCAGAACGCAAGCATCCATCCTAGATCGGTGAATGGGTTTCCGAGAGCACTTAATTCCCAATCGAAGACAGCAACGATTTCTGGTGACATCGTGGGAGCGTACATTACATTATCTAATTTATAGTCGCCATGAACGAGCGATGCCGTATTCTCCTCTGGGAGGTTTGCACTAAGCCAATCTCCAACGTCGTCGAGAAGTGGGACGTCTCGGACGTCCGTCGTAACTTCAAACGCCCAATCGAGTTGTTTTGTCCACCGGTTTACCTGGCGCTCGGTAAACCCCTCGGGATATCCAAAGTCGCCCAGCCCAACTTCCTCATAGTCGACCTCGTGGATGGCTACGAGGCTATCAACTAGCTCTTTACCGATGGCAGCACGCGCCTCCGGTGTTGCGAATCGCTCTGGTTCCGAATTACGGATAACGTCGCCATGGAGGCGATCAGTAAGATAGAAATCACTCCCAATAATTGATGTGTCGTCACATTCGAGGATGGTTTCTGGAAGAGGAACATCCGTATCCTGGAGTGCAGAAACGACTTTGTATTCCCGGAGGACATCATGTGCTTTCTCGGCTGTTTCTCCTGGTGGAGGACGTCGAATAACGTACTCTTGATCTCCCCACGTTAGGAACAGCGTTTCATTAGAGTGGCCCGCTTGGTGTTGTTCAATCTCGAATATCGCAGCCTCGCCAAGGTTCTCTTGTAAGTATTGTTGGAGTGACTCTTTGTCGACAAGCCTCTCGAAATATTCTTCATCTGAATGGTCATCAGTCATGGGTGGTTGTCAGTATTGGTGGGCTCACTGGTCGTCATCCAATCGTTCCTCATCATCTTTGTTCAAGGCCGATTTATGAATAACTATCGGTCATCTAGGCCAACGAATGGGCTTCGAGAGGCCAATATACAGGTATATCAAATACGAAATACTACCGTCCTCTTTCAGAGTGAGTGGAGATCAAGCTCGATATCGTGAAGAATTGGATCTTCAGCACGGGCAATTTCGTGATCGATGAGAACGGCGCAGTTCGGACAGTAAAACCGCCGGAATTGTACATCGTGATCCGAGTCAAGCAATTCTGCTGGTGATTCAAATCCCGGTCCAATTTCAGTCAGTAGATCGATGGCCATTGCGCAGTGTTTCTTGTAGTTTTCTTCAGCGTTGGCAATGTGGTTGCCACACTCGCGGCAACTAATTGAACCAGTCCCTGTATCAAGCGTTAGATATTCGTGAATCTCCATCGTTATCGCTCCTCCTCTGCGGGTATAACACTATTTACAAGGCGTTGATCGCGTAGCTCCTCGCGTCGTTCCACAGTCTCGCTTTCACGGACTGTGACGTCAGAACCATCCATTTCGAGGACAACCCCATATACATCGTACGCGGCAGCCTTCGAGACGACGCTCCGGGCAACATCTGCCGCAACGTCAGCGGGATCGCGCAGTAGTGGATCACCGTACCCCGGCGACCCAGCAGTTCGCACTTCCCAAATATCATCTGGCTTCTGGACATCTGCAGCTTTTGTTGGGAGCGTCTCAACCTCACCTTCAAGATCGTCGATAGAGTCTACCATTTCACGATCCGCAAAGCGTTCGTTTACATCCGAATCACGGATCACACGGGGACGAATGGGGGTACCCGGGTGTCCTGAAATACCTCGTGAGAGTGGAACGGCTCCGCCAACACCAGCCAATACGTTTTGTATCTGGTCGGTTCTGTGTGGTTTCCATGTATAATGCATTCCGACACCGCCACGGTAGGTACCCGCACCTCCTGAATCAGTTACCTCGTCTCGGTAGAGATAGAGAATCGGGTAATCCTGCTCGTTGTACTCCATATTCGGTATCGGTGCCTTGGGTGCCCAGTATGCACCACCAGTGTCGATGCCGTCTTTGTGTGGTGATGCGCCAACACCCCCGAGACCCATACAATCTAAATTCATCGTTCCAAATTCATTGCCCCACTGGTCAACCCCCGCTTGCGCGACAGCCCCAGAAGACTCGTGTGTGCCTGAAATGAGGTCTCGCTTGTGCGCGGGTGAGGAAGCGAGCATTCGTGCAACGACGTCGTTTACCAATGCGATGACGAACTCAATGCCGATTTGGCCACCTGTGCTGACGGCCGCAGGCCACTGCGCGTGAGTGATGGTTCCGGGCACTGTCTCGATGTCAATGTGTCGGAGTGCACCGCCAGCGACCCACATTGCATCATACATCATCATCGGATTTACAACGCTGATGATGGCCGTCCGGAACCCTGAGTACGTCAGGTTCATTGCTCCTTGGTTGTCTTCTGTCCCTTCGTTTTTGAATATCAGGGTATTATCCTTCTTAGTCAGTTGAATCTCACCGACGTATAGATTCGTATCACCAGTCTGTGCACCGTCCATGTAACTACGGGCCCGCCACGTTCCGTCAGGAATGCTTGAAAGTTTCTCTTCGAACGCTGATTCGGCATCGTTGAGAACTTGGTTCATTACTCCCTTGACTGTAGGTGCACCGTATTCATCGATAACTTCCTTTAGCCGCCGCCGTGCGACGTTAACACCTGCGATTTGTGCGTTGAAGTCGAGCCCGACCATTTGGGGGAGCCGAGATTGTCGAAGATAGAGCTGACGAAGGTCATCTCGGAGTTCACCACTTTCGACGATTTTTATCGGAGGTATCGGCGACGGCTCGTCAAATACATCGTTCGCCCCGGGGCAAAAGCTCCCGGCATTTTGCCCACCAATGTCGTACTGATGGAGTGTATTCACGACCCAACTAAACAGTTTTCCGTCATGGAATACGGGGGCGATAAAGTGAACGTCAGGCTGATGAGTCGCACCAATCCATGGATCGTTCGAGAGAAATACATCGCCTGGTTCGATTCCCGGATTGTCACTCCGGTTCTCGAGGATCCATTTCACTTGGAGTTCCGCAATCGGTGAGAAAAACTGGATATAGGGACCTTGAAAGATAACTTCACCGTCTTCCGCAAGAATCGTAGGATTGAAATCTTGCGCATAATACGCGACTGGTGACCCGGAGACATTCTCTAGAGTTTGACCGTGTTCTTCGTTGATGCTGTAGAGGCGGTGTCGGAGTACTTCGTGAGTTACTGGATCAATGTCATTGGTTGCTTCGTTGTGAAGGGATACATTTGGATGGATGTCAAGGGTGTCCCCGGGAATATAGCCATCTCGAAAGTCCTCCCAGATATCGGTTCCGTAGTGGTCTTCGGGTGCCATGTCATTTCCCTCCAAAATTGATGATGTAATTGCTCATGCTATCCACCTCGCATGTACTCTCCGGTGGAATTCCAATTGTCGTATGTTCCATCCCGACGATAGCTGGCCCCTCTATCGTTGCACCAACCCCAACATCGGCATCTCGATAGCGTGGTGTGTCGAAATATGCGTGGTTGCTCGGCCAGTATACCTCCTTTGTCTTCCATGGTTCTAACTCATCAACACCTGATTTGCCATGAATCGCGGGTTTCGTCGTTTCCCCATATGCATCTACCCGCGTTGTCACCAACTCGAAACCAGACTCGCTATAGCCCGCGCCTTTCCCATATCGATCCTCATATGTTCGTTCGAATCGGGCGATGACTGCCTCCATGTCCTCTGCTGTCAGGGTGCCGTTAGGAAGTGGAATTGAAAGTTGGTGTACTTGAGCTTGATAGCGCATATCTGCGTACCGCTGCGTCTGAATATCATCGTCAGTAAACCCTTCATCGTGTAGGTCTGCGATGACGGCCGATTCTAGGTCGTTAAACTGGTGAGTGATTGTCTCCGAATCGAACGGCGCGTTCATTATGTTCGAAACTTCCCTTCGATGGAGAACATCCGAGGAAGACACACCGACCGCTGACCAGACAGACGCTGTACTCCCACCGGGAACAACAACGGTATTGATGTCCAGTTGCGGGGCAAGGCCAGGGACGTGTAGCGGCCCAGCACCGCCATATGCGTAGAGAACGAACTCTCGCGGGTCGTATCCCTCGTTGACAGTACGTTGGCGAATCATGTCTGCCATTTTTGCGTTCATGACTTCGATGATGCCACTTGCTGTCTCGATGGTATCCATCCTGAGTTCATCAGCAATAGACTCGATAACTGTGACCGATCGATCCCGATCGAGGGTCATCCGTCCGCCGAGGAAATCATCCTCATCGAGGAACCCTAATAAGAGGTCAGCATCGGTGACGGTCGGCTCATTCCCACCTTGATCATAACAGGCCGGACCGGGAGTAGCGCCGGTACTTTGTGGTCCAACTCGAAGCCGATCACCCTCGTTGTCCACGAACGCGATAGAACCACCGCCGCTCCCGATGGACTCGGTATCGATGGTTCGCATCATATATTCATATTGGTTGATAACGTTCGTTGGCTTGGTTAGCGGTTCGCCGTCGATCAACAGTCCGATGTCGAAGCTTGTTCCACCAATATCGCCAGCAATAACGTTCCTGTGACCGAGTTGTTCTGCGAGGAATCGACACCCGATCATACCTCCCACAGGACCAGAATTGATCGTACGAATCGGTTCACGGACTGCATCCTCGGCGGAAACAACACCACCCCCTGATTGCATGACAAGGAGCGTTCCATCATAGCCGTTCTCCGAAAGTCGATCATCGATGCGCTGAATATATGATGCTGATGTCGGACCAACAAAGGCGTTGATTGCCGCAGCAGTTGTCCGTTCGTACTCACCCCACTTTGGGATGAGATCACTTGCACGAGTCACAAAGACATCATTGTCTAACTCCTCTCGAATGATTGACTCCATCCGACGCTCATGGCCGTCATTCAGAAACGACCACAGGAAGTTGATAGCTACCGCATCAACATCTTGCTGGGCAAGTTGACTGGTAACTTCTCGTGCTTGCTCTTCGTTAAATTCAACAACCACATCACCCATGCAGTCGATACGCTCGTTGATGCCATACACGCGCTTCTTCGGGATGATCGGATCTGGCTTGTTTGATTTTTGGAATTGGAGCACATCCTCAACTGGGAGCCCTTTCGAACGCCCGGTCGCAGCTCGCATGATGAAAATGACGTCTTCAGCGCCTCGTGTCGTCACGAGTGCGGCATTGGTCCCTTCTCCTTCGATAATGGCGTTTGTTCCTACAGTCGTCCCATGAGAAACGAGTTCGCTCTTTGCAAGTAGATCTTGCAAAGAGAGCTCTTTTTTCTTGGCAGCAACTTCGAGTGAGTCGAAGAACCCACGTGCAAAGTCATCTGGTGTTGACGGTGCCTTGGCTTCTGTAACATGACCGTTTTCGTCAATGACAACGGTATCGGTGTGGGTACCACCTGTATCTACATTGCAAAGATAACCCATATAGCCATAGACACAATGCTATGTGTTAAATATTAATGTTGGTCAAAATACCTAGAAACTGGCGGAATATCGACCGTAGAACGGTTATCCTTTTGCTTACGCCATAGTTCATAGGGAAGAAATATCACTATATCATCACGATCACGTCAGTGATTGCACTGTGGGTAATAACCAAGCCCAAATTTACCAGTTGTTAATTAACCGCTAATTGGCTTTCAACTTGTTCTGGATAATAAAATTGTCTTACGAATAGTAAACACTAAGTGTGTGGAGAGTTATCGTGATACAAGTTGAGCCATGCATGGGTTTACAGATCTAGTTATGTAACTAGTGATGAGCCGAATTCGAACCAACTTATAAATAATTATGGTTCGACGGTTCAGATGCACATGCAGATTGCAAAATTGTATGGCCCAGAAGACATCCGTGTCACCGATGAGGAAAAACCACCACTCGAACCGGGAACGATTCGGATTGATGTGGCCTACACTGGTGTCTGTGGATCGGACGTGCATGAGTACAAAATCGGTCCCGTCCCAATCCGCGCCGAAGACAGCAACCACAACATCCCGGAGCAAGAATGGGACGAGTACTTGCCCAAGAATATGGGACACGAGATAACGGGTACTGTCGTCGATGTAGCCGATAATGTAGAGGATATTGACGTGGGCAATCAAGTAGCCCTCAATATTCTTCTCTCGTGTGGTGAGTGTAGATACTGTCAGGAGGGGAAACCACAACTTTGTACTGCATACGATGGAACGGCAGTCGGCAGTCCGGGATTTGCTGAGGACATTGTGGTTCCTGCAGTAGCTGGAATACCGATCCCAGAGAACGTCCCATTGCGGCATGCTGCTCTCACCGAACCGCTTAGCGTTTCCGTCCATGCAGTTCGTCGATCAGAGATGCGTCTCGGAGACGATATTGCTGTGTTTGGTGCGGGGCCAATCGGCCTTGGTATTGTCGACGCAGCCGTCGCCGCGGGAGCGAATCGGATCTTCGTCAGTGAGCCACGTGAAGCCCGACGAAAGATCGCCAGTGATCTCGGCGCGGATCTCGTAGTAGACCCACGAGAGGACCACCCGACTTCCCGGTTTCGGGAGGAAACGAACGGGGGTGTCGATGTTGCATTTGAGGCCGCCGGAATCAGTGAGACGTTCACTCAGTCCATGCGTTCGACGAAGTACGGTGGCACCGTCGTCGTGGTCAGCGTCTTCGAAGACGACGCCTCAATTCACCCCAATGATATCATGCAGGCGGAACGAACTGTAAAAGGGTCGTTCGGATACGTCGATGAGTTTCCGACCACATTACAAATGATGTCTGATGGACGACTCAATCCGGAAAAATACGTCACAGGAGAAGTTCCCTTGGATGACGTCGATGATGCATTCCAACGCCTTCTCGAACCGGAAAGTGACGATGTAAAGATCCTTGTCAAACCATAGGGCGACCGCACGTGCGGTTCAAACAGGAGTTTTCACACTGATTCTTGCTCATTCTGAACGGACTCAAGTGCATTCCCAGGATACTCGAGATACTCCGCGAGACATTCGAGAAACGCCCCCGAATCTGCACCATCAAGAACCCGATGATCGATAGTCAAACTCATCGTCACGACTGTCTCGAACTCGACTTCGCCATCACGTTCTACAGGTGCTTGTTTTCGCCGACCAATAGCTAAGATGCCGACCTCTGGCGGATTGATAATTGAATAGGATACGTCCATGTTGAAGACACCAACATTTGTGACGGTAAACGTTCCATCCTGAAGATCCACTGTCGTAAACTCGTTATCAAGTACCTTTCCGACGAGGTTTCGACGTCGCTCGGCAAGTTCAGCAAGTGATCGCCCAGTCACATCGTCGATAACGGGCACCACAAGTCCCTTTGGACCATCTACAGCGTATCCGATATTCACTTCGTCGATGAGTTTGTGTTGGCTATCTTCGAAGTGAGCATTGAATTCCGGTAGATCCTGAAGTACTCGACCGACGAAAAATAAAATAATATCGTTTAGCGATACCTCGACTCCGTACCGTTCTGATAGTCGTGATTGGAGTGCCTGAATTCGCTCGACACTCACTTCCCTCGTCCCCATAACGTGGGGTTTCTCTCGCGCACTCTGGCTGAGACGCTTTGCGATGGTTTTGCGGGTACCGGTGAGCTTTCGACTGTCTGTAACAGTAAGGCCCGCTGAACTGCTTTGCTCAGTTTCCACCTCTTGTTCATCGCCTTTCGTGTCTGTGTCGCTACTTTCTAGAAATGCCTGGACATCTTCCTCGCTGACCGCATCTTGTGGGCCGGTTCCCTCGATCTGTTTTAGGTTGACATCTTTCTCAGTAGCAAGGCGTTTCGCACGTGGTGTCGCTTTTACGTCAGTTATGACATCGGATCCGTCATCAGAAGAAGTAGCTCGGTTTTTGCTGCTGTTATCCTTTCCACTGTTGCCCTCCGTGGATACTTCGGAACCGTCTTCTATCGCCGAGATATCGGGTATTTCCTCTCCTTCGTCGCCGATGACTGCAAGTGGTTTACCGACTTCAATTTCGATCTCCTCACCCTCTTCAACATACCGTCCAAGTAGTGTGCCATCAGTGGGCGCCTCAACTTCGGCACTCGCTTTTTCTGACTCGATAATTGCCACGACATCACCTGCGGTTACATGTTCGCCATCCTCTGCTTCCCACGAAACCAGGTCGCCGTAATCACTCAACCCTAACTTTGGGATTCTGATGATCTCTACCATCTCCTGAATAATCGATTCCCCATCTATTTAAAATCCCACCCGTGTTCGCGACAGTATTACCGGTTCGGCGTGTGGATCGCTTTGCTGAACGCTTGTGCTGCTGCTTCCATGATCGCTTCCGAGAACGTTGGATGTGCGTGAGCAGTGGACTCTAGATCAGCGAGGTGTACTCCATTCTCCACTGCTACCGTTACCTCACCAATGAGTTCAGAGGCATCAGATCCGACTATCTGACCGCCGACAATCCGGCCCTCTTCATTGCCCACGAGACGGACAAAACCTTCAGTTTTATCTGCCGTCATCGCCCGTCCGCTTGCGCTGAATGGGAATTGGCCTACTATGGGGTTACCTCCTCGCTCCCGAACAGCAGTTGGACTTTCACCGACGGTTGCTATCTCTGGATCTGTGAACACGACTTCGGGTATCGCACTTCTGCTAGCTGGATCCTTATCTGTAATCGTCTCTGCTGCCACAATCCCCTCATGGACTCCCGCATGTGCCAACATCGGATCTCCCGCTACGTCGCCGATGGCGAAAACGTGGTCACGACTCGTCTTCCCTTCCCTATCAGTCTCCACGAATCCTTTTTCAGACAGTTCAACACCGATACTTTCGAGGTTCAAACCGTCGGTGACCGGAATTCGTCCGACGGCAACCAGTACCGCGTCGACCTCGTGTTCCGTCGACTTTCCATTCTGAGTCTCGGTTGTCACCACAATACTCTCATCGCGTTGCATCCACGTCGATGCACTCTCATTGAAATAGAAATCGACACCCAATTTGGCTGCGCCTTCTCTAACCGGGTTCGTAAGCTCAGTATCGTACTGGGGTAGCACG
This sequence comes from Haladaptatus pallidirubidus, assembly GCF_020700235.1. Classification (GTDB taxonomy): domain Archaea; phylum Halobacteriota; class Halobacteria; order Halobacteriales; family Haladaptataceae; genus Haladaptatus; species Haladaptatus pallidirubidus. Next base: position 382,526 of record NZ_CP085307.1, read on the forward strand.
GAATCCAGCAGTTCTATAACAGTAACTCTTGCACCTAGGCGTGCGAAAACTGTCGATATCTCCATGCCAATATAGCCCGCTCCCACGACGAGCAGGCGGGGAGGGACATGGTCGAGTGAGAGTGTCTGTGCCGCGTCCAATATTGGCGCATCATCATACGCGAACCCCGGCAGCTCGATCGGACGACTGCCGGTTGCAACGATCGCCTGATCAAATCGAATGTCCTCGTCATCGACGCGTACTGTGTGGTCGTTAATGAAGTGGGCTTGTCCATCTACGATCGTAACATCGTTCGTCTGGCACAGCTGTTCCACGCCCGAAGTAAGTCGCTCGACCACCTCATCTTTCCAGGCAACCATCTCTGCGAAGTCGACGTATGGTTCAGAATATATGCCCAAGTCTTCCGAGCGCTCTGCCTCGGCGACGATTTTCGTTGCGCTGAGTAGGGCCTTCGAAGGGATGCAACCGGTGTTGAGGCATGTCCCTCCGATGTTTCCGTCGTCTACAAGTGTGGCGCTCAATCCACATTGTGCGCCGCGAATCGCAGCAGAATACCCTGCAGGTCCACCGCCGACTACCAGTAACTCTGTGTCCATATACTCATGTATCGAATCGGCTGCATAATAATCGTTCCGTGCGTTCAAACGTGAACTGAGAAACCATCCGATCTAGCGCCCTACGGACAGCCTATTCCCGGATGGACGGTGGCGAATGATATCTGCAGGAACGTTCGGTAAAGAGTTAGCATTGGAACTAGAGATAAACTTTTGTATTTGTCTGTTATAGTTTAGGACATGAGAGGTCTTGAAGACAGTGTAGCGGTTATTACCGGCGGTGCTTCCGGAATCGGCCGTGCGTCTGCAAAACGGCTCGCAGCGGAAGGCGCGACGGTCGTTGTCACAGATATCGATGAAAAAGGAGGCGAAGAGACCGTCGCAGCGATCGAAACCGACGGGGGATCTGCTGACTTTCACTCGCTTGATGTGCGTGACTACGAGCAGTTTGGGACGCTTCTTGAAGCGACGGTCGATCGCTACGGCGGTCTCAATGTCGTTTTTAATAACGCCGGTATTGGGGAGGACGCATCGTTCTCAGACACTACTCCAGAACATCGCGATGAAATGATCGATGTAAACATGAAAGGGGTCTGGAACGGCTGTCACGCCGCTTATCCGTTGTTAGCTGCAGATGGTGGCGGGTCTATAATCAACACCTCGTCAATGGCGGGATGGATGCCGGCACCAATTTCGACGTATGCAATGACAAAAGCTGCCGTGTTGCACTTCACGCGCTCGATAGCTCACGAACTTGGTCGAGACGGAGTCCGAGTAAATGCAATTTGTCCGGGGACTATCGACACAGCGATGACCCAGCAATGGTATTCCAAAGAGGAGTTATCAGCAATGGCCAGTCGGAGTGCCCTCTCCCGGCTCGGTGAGCCTGACGAAATAGCAAGCGTTGTCGCGTTCCTTGCCAGTGACGATGCGTCATACATTACAGGCCGTGGCTTCAAAATAGACGGCGGGTTCGTCTAATCAGACACCTTCCTATGGGTTTCGTACCGAAAAACAACACACGGTGAGTTAATCAACCGACTACTTGGACACAATTCTACATTTTCGATCCCATTCTGAAATAGGACTTGTTATTTCAACCTCGTCATTAAGCGAGGGATTTGATTCCCGATTTGATCCGATCAGTACTCGGTATTGCTTCCTGTTCAAGCACAGGGCTCAATGGGATTGGAATATCCTTCACCCCAATCGTCTTTGGTGGGGCATTGAGACTGAAGAAATTGTTCTCGACAATTTCATTGGCAATGTGACCTTGTGTCCCATATCGTTCGACGGTTTCATCGACGACAAGCAATTTTCCAGTCTTCTCAACACTTTCGGCAATGGTTTCGGTATCGAGGGGAGCAAACGTCCGAGGGTTGATGATTTCAGCATCGACATCAAGCTCAGCAGCTGCCTCTGTTGCACGATGAAACATTACCTGTGTTGCTACGATAGTCATATCCTCACCTTCCTTTTCGACGGCAGCTTCTCCAAGCGGGAGCGTATACTCCTCTTCGGGTACTTCACCTTTCGTCTCGCTCAGCATCTTGTGCGGGAGGAAGAAAACGGGGTTGTCGTCACGGATGGCGCTTTTTAATAGTCCTTTTGCGTCGTACGGTGTCGTTGCGGTAACGACCACCCAGCCGGGGACGTTCCCAAGCCATGAGTGGACGGACTGTGAGTGCTGTGCCCCCGCTCCGATCCCTGCTCCTGATGGAGCAAAAATGGTGAGTGGGGCTTTGAGGCGGCCACCACTCACGTACGGCTGCTTCGGAATTTGATTAAAGATTTCATCCCCGGCTGTTGCCGCAAAGTCTGCGAATTGAAGTTCAGCAACCGGTCGGAGGCCACCGACCGCTGCGCCGAGAGCCATGCCCGCGATTCCAATCTCCGAGAGTGGCGTGTTACGGACTCTCTCTTCACCGTGCTTCTCGTATAACCCTGCAGTTTCGCCGAAGTTTCCTCCGAACTCCATGACGTCCTCGCCAAATAGGATGACGTCGTCATCTCGCGCTAACTCCTCGTCGAGTGCCTCTGCAATCGCTTCGATATAGGTAATCTCTCTCGTCATGGTTATTCACCCTGCCCGTAGAGTGGTAGGCGGTACACATGGTCGTAGGCCGATTCGGGGTTCGGTTCGGGACTGTTACGAGCAAACTCGACCGCTTCCTGTACTTCTGCGTCGATATTTTCTTGCATATCGTCGATCTCTGCCTTGGTCAATACGCCGGCTTCGAGCAGACGTTCTCGGTAATTCTCGATCGGATTCCGTTCGTTGGAGTCACGCTCACGATCTTCGGTATTCCGGTACAATTCTTTGTCACCCTCAAAGTGTGGGCCAAGTCTGGCGACACGACATTCGATAACTGATGGCCCTTCGTCGTTTCGAGCGCGTTCGATTGCCTCTGAAACGGTCTGGTAGACTTGTTCGACATCACTTCCGTCGATGCTTTCGTTGTGAATCTTATGGGGTATGCCGTAGTCTGAAAGATGATCCGGCGCAAGAGCATCCGAGGGCGTTGAGATTGCCCACCCATTGTTCTCGATAACGAATACGACGGGAAGGTTCCAGTAAGCAGCAAATACGAGAGCAGTATGGAATGATCCCCGACTTGTTCCGCCATCACCGATGGTGGTTACTGCGACATTGTCCGTCCCTTTCATTTGCTCTGCCAATGCAAGACCAACCGCCGGATTCTGGCCGGACCCGATCGTCGCAGCATGGCCATACAGCTTCCGGTCGATGTCGGCAATATGCATCTGCCCACCGAAGCCACTGTTGGCGCCGCCAACACGGCCATAGAGTTCGGCCATAATCTCCGTCAATGGCACTCCTTTTGCGATGTATTGGCCGACGAGTCGGGCTCCCCCGACAGCGAGCCAGTCATCATCTTCCATGGCCGCACCGATCCCAACGTGATTCCCTTCGTGGCCATAGTCAAGGTGAACGAACCCCGGGATTTCCCCATCTTCGTATCGTGCTTTCGTCTCATCCTCGAATGCTTTAATGCGAAGCATCTGCTGGAGAAGTTGCGTTGCTGTCTCATCGTCGACACTAATTTCGGATGGCATACCTATCTACATCTAAGACCTTGTGAGTTGATCGCATAAATCTATCCCGAATAATACTTATAGGATAAAATTGCCACGGATTTGCATATCAAAGGTTCACTCACAGGTAATCCACCATTGATGCGCAACGTCTCAGTTCAGTTAACAGATGCCTAGATTTATACCTACTGCTAGTCTCCCCCTTTGCATGCAACTTGTTAGCAATCATGCCATCGTTACCGGTGGTGCACAGGGAATCGGCCGCAGTATCACTGAGGAACTGATGAGCTTTGGTGCCTCGGTAGTCATCGCGGATGTGAATGAAGAGGGTGCCAACGAGGTCGCGGAGGAACTCACCGAGACATATGATGGAAAAGCGCTCGGAGTGGAATGTGATGTGACTGAAGAAGAAAGTGTTCAATCAATGGTCGATGCGACGGTCGAGGAGTTCGGTGAAGTTGGAATACTAGTCAATAATGCCGGTGCTGCTGGACTCGCCCGCACTTGGGAAATGGATGCCGAGGAATGGGAACAAACCATCGAGGTGTGTTTGAATGGCCCATTCTATGGTTCCAAGGCTGTCGTGAACCATATGTTAGAAAACGATATCGAAGGCGCGATCGTAAACACTAGCTCACTGAATTACAAGGCTGCGACAGATGGACTTCCCCATTATTCAGCAGCCAAAGCAGGGGTGAGTCAATTTACGAAGGTGCTCGCCGCAGAGGCCGGGCGGTATGGTATTCGCGTTAATGCCGTTGCGCCAGGATCTATCCGTACGCCTTTGACCGAAGGGAATGGCCTGGTCGATGGGAAGATGGGTGAGCGGTTTGTCGACCGAACGCCGCTCGGACGCATCGGCGAACCGGAGGATGTCGCCAAGGTCGTTGCATTCCTTCTTTCTGATTATGGGTACTGGGTCACTGGTGAGACAATTTGTGTTGATGGCGGCCAACACATTCGTGGCCTCCACAGCTACTGGGATACGCTCGATGAAATGGGGATGTTCGACGAGTAACTACGAAATCAATAAGATACCTGCTTTCGTCATACCATAAATGAGTCTATTTTATTGGAGATCTATACGTCGAAGTCTATGTCGTACCCATACGTTTCACGCGCACTTTCTAAAGAAACGAATCCGAGACGAACGTCCCGTTCGATGCGCTCCCTATCGCGTTCACGTGGATCTCCGTAGCCGCCGGGAGTTGCCGTGTCAAACGTCAGCGTCTCACCGGGTTCCATTATCACACGCCCGTTTGTTGGGATGTCTTTTTCCGAAGATGAGGAGAATGCAGTCGCTTTAACACCTAGTTGACCGCCGTCGAACCCAGCGGGAGCGTGGTCGTCTTTGTTCGAGGTCACGCTAATGTTTATCTCGTGGTCGAGAAGATTTCGGAACACCATTCGGTTCGCCAGTGCAGAGCGGAACTTTCCAGCCCCTTCTGTGTCGGGGACAAAACTGTTCTCCTCGACACGGACGGGGACGTATTGTTCGAAGATTTCGATGGGAACGTTCTTGCCGTTATACGGAAAGTCCACTGCACCCATTCCGTCTTTGGCAGCGCGTGCTGGGAACGGGCCGAATGGGGCGTTCACGCCGATGAACGGGTTTCCATCCGCGTCTTCGCCGTTGAAATTGATTAGTTGTAGCCCGGCACTTTCCGTCACTGCCTTTTCAGGAATCGCCTGTCCGAGCGCTTGAACTAGACAATCCTCAACGTGTGTGTACGTGATGTGACGGGCATCGGTCGCAATGGGGCGCGTACAGTTCACGATGGATCCTTCTTGTGCGGTGATCGAAATCGGCTCGAAGAATCCTTCGGCATTTGCGGTACTCGGTTCGGTCATACATCGGATGATATACTGGGTGACGGCATGGGTATTGGCGTACGGACAGTTGATTCCGCCAGTGACTTGCTCGGACGACCCAGTATAATCGACATGAATCTCATCGTCATCGATGGTTGCCGCCACTTGAATCGTAACGTCGAGATCACCGACCGAAAACGAAAGCTCGTGTTCGTAAGTTCCGTCGTCAATATCCGCGAGACGGTTGCGCATCGCTTGCTCCGAACGATCCAAGATCTCTCCAGTTGTTGCCGCGAAGAACTCGATGTCACGATCAGTGACCAGTTCACAGATTCGATTCGCCCCAACCATTGTTGCAGAACGTAGTGCCTCGATGTCGCCAATAACTTGGTCGGGAATTCGTACGTTACCCCTGATGAATGACTCAACAGCCTCGTTGATTTCGCCAGCATTGTAGAGCTTCAGCGGTGGGATTGCGAGCCCCTCCTCGTAATACTGCTGAGCGTCCGTTCCCCACCCACCCATGAGTCCACCAATATCACCAACATGACCGAGTGCACCGGCGAAAGCGACGAGTTGGTCACCGACGAAAACCGGTTTAAGAAGCACCACGTCTGAGAGATGTCCACCGCCAATCCAAGGGTCGTTTGTGATGATTACGTCTCCGGATTCGAGCGTCTCTGGTGGAAAATAATCTTTGAGGATCAACCGCGTGGTTCGGGAAATCGCGCCCGAGAGAACCGGAACGCTCCGGCTTGACAGTCCAACCGCATCTCCAGCAGGTGTCATCACAGCAGTCGATGTGTCGTTCCAATCGCGGATGCTAATGGAGAAGGCAAGCCGACCTGCTGTGTCCCACATCTCTTCTGCGGTTGCTTGGAGTCGATTCCAGAGTACCTGTGTATCAAGTTCCGTCGGATTAGCGTCGTGATTCATGATTCGACCTCGTGTGTCATGATGATATTCATATTCTCTTCAACTGCCGCGGTCCATTCCGGCCCAACAACGACGGTGGTGTGTGCTGCCTCTACGACCGCCGGTCCGGAAACGGCGGTTCCTGGATCGAGGGTGTCCCACTGGTGAACTGTCGCATTGGTCGTGCCAGTTTCGCTGATGTAGATGTCACGTTCATTTATTGTCTCATTTACAATATCTGACGACTGGTGGGAGAATGATGTCCCAGCCTCGGGTTCTCGGAGATCCACTCGATAGGTCATCACCTCGATTGGATGGTCGAGACTGTCTCGATCGAACCGATCACGATAGGTCGCCTCAAATTGCTCGCGTGCAAGAGAGGGGGTCACAACATCGAGTTTTACATCAGGGAGTTCGACTTTGAGTTCTTGCCCTTGATCGACATGCCGCATATCGAGACTGAGGCGTGAAATGAGGTTTCCCTCGTCACAGCCAGCCCGAATGAGGACTTCTCGTGCTTCCTCGTAGAGCGCGGTGAACTCCGCTTCAAATTCATCCGAGTCCAAGCTATCGAGGGTTCCCCGACTCGTCGAGGCAGTCTCATAGGATCGAGGGGCCTTCATTAACCCGATTGAAGAGGCCACACCGGCTCCGTGTGGACAGATGATTTCACTAATGCCAATCTTCTCCGCAACACGGTAGGCGTGTGCGGGACCAGCACCACCGGTTGCGACGATCGTCTGGGTACGAGGGTCAGCTCCCTTGCTGGAGGCGTGCTGGCGGAATGCAGTCGCCATGTTTTCACAGACGATTTCGAAAACGCTCCACGCCGCCTCAGTTATAGAGAGCTCAAGCGGATCGGCGAGTTCTTCCTCGAAAATGGCTTCAGTCTGTTTGACAGCAAGATCCATCCGTCCGCTGAAGAAGTTCTTCGGGTCAAGATACCCCAAAAGAAGCAGCGCGTCCGTGACTGTTGGTCGTTCTCCATCGTGATCATAACAGATGGGACCGGGGTCTGCGCCTGCACTTTGGGGACCCACCTCCATCAGCCCCACGTCATTGATGGTCGCTATACTCCCGCCGCCCGCACCGATTTCGGTGAGTTCGATCATCGGTGACACCAGATCGTAGCCGCTCCCTTCCTTGAAACGGTGTTCTCGGGCGACATCTGTTCGATATATCATCGGTACCGTTCCGTCTTCGATAACCGCTCCTTTGGCGGTTGTCCCGCCCATGTCAAAAGTAAATAGCTGTTGACGATCATGCTGGCGGCCAAACAACCGACTTGCAAGCACCCCCGCAGCAGGACCGGATCCAACCAATCGAATCGGTTCGGTCTTGGCCGTTTCGACGTCGAGAATACCCCCATTTGAGGTCATCATGTAGAGTTCGCCCGTGAATCCATCTGCGTTGAGTTCATCCTGGAGATATCCTAGATACTCGTTCATTATCGGAACAGTGTACGCATTAATGACCGTTGTTGAGGTTCGCTCATACTCACGAATGATTCCTGCGACCTCAGAGGATAGTGAGACGCTCACCGATGGATAGTTGGTCTGAATATGCTCCCGGACGGCCTGCTCGTGTTCAGCGTTGGCATACGAGTGGAGGAATGCGACAGCGAGAGCGTCCACGCCGTGATCCTCGACGAGGGCGTCAACCGCTCGTTCTAGCTCACCGACATCCAGCGGTTCAACGATTTCCCCCTCGCTATCGAGTCGTTCACTCACCTCGAGACGACGGTCTCGGGGGACTAACGGTGTAGGATAGCTAATTTGCCAGTCGTCGATATCATATCGCCATCCTCGTCTGATTTCAAGCACGTCGCGAGTTCCGTCTGTTGTGAGTAATCCAGTCTTTGCACCCGTTCGTTCGATAATCGTATTTGAAACAAGTGTTGTGCCATGAATGATCGTTTCCAAGTCGGAAATATCGATCCCATTCTCTGAGACGATTCGTCGTGCGCCTCGCAGGGCTCCAATCGCGGGATTCTCCGGTGTCGATAGTTCCTTGTCAAGTACTACAGTCCCAGTCGACTCGTTGACCAGGGTGAAATCGGTGAACGTTCCACCGATATCGATGCCCATGCTGTACATGCACATGCATAATCCATGAATGAGAATATATATTTTTAGTTGGATGCAGTCGGTTAGCCTCAATCCTCAACGCGTGAAGCGCACAGGCGGAGGCGAAGTTCACGGAAACAGAGAGAATATTCATCCGACTGTCCACGATCCGTTAGCTTGGCGCAAAGTGACCAGGAAAATAATTATGCTTTGTGAATAGATAGTATGTATGAGTATCTTGCCAACGGTTCCCGAGACACTCGAACGGACGGCACAAAAGTACCCCGACCGCGAGGCAATTGTTTACCCGTATAAAGATATCCGGTGGGAGTACACTGAATTCAATGACAAAGTGACTCGGTTTGCAAACGCAATCTCGAACCTCGGCATTGATGTTGATGAGTGCATGTCGCTGTTTCTAAAGAATTCTGCAGAATTCGCCGTCGCGGCGTACGGCACTGCTCGTGCTGGCGCAGTCATGAATCCGGTAAATTACCGACTGGCACCGGCAGACGTCGTCTATATTCTCGGCGACTGTGATTCGAAACTCCTCTTGTTCGAAGAAGATACACGTGAAACGATCGAGCACTGCTTGGATGACTTAGAGATGGTTGAGCATTTCATCTTCATCGACGATGACGTTACCAACACACCGGAGTACGCCGTCGGCTTCCATTCGTTACTCGCCGAGTCGAGTTCTGAGACCCCGACCGTCGAACTGAACTCGGAGGATCAGTATATTGTCGCTTACACGAGCGGAACGACTGGTCGACCGAAAGGCGTCGTTCATACACACGAGGACGCAACCTACCATAACATGCTGTATAACGGTCGCAAAGGTATTGATTTTCGGGAGATCGGTATATCAGTCATGCCGATGTATCACGTCGCAGAGCTCAACTGTGGCTTGTTCGCGCGTGCAAACCTGGGTGCCAAGTCGGTCATCCTGCACGAGTTTGACGCCCGACGGGTTTTAGAGATGGTCGACCAGGAACAGGCAACGTATCTCTTCGTCGCCTCGCGAACATGGTCGGAGTTACTCCAGACCGCGGAGCAAATCGATTTCGATGGGAGTTCACTTGCGTTAGGAGTCTATGGAGCAGCACCGATGCCACCCTCGTTGTTAGAGCAATGCATGGACGTATTTACCGACTCGTTCGCGACTGCATACGGGATGACTGAGATGGGGCCCAATGCAACGTTCCTACTCCCCTTCGAGGTTAAAGAGAATCTGGGAAGCGTTGGTCGTGCAGCACCGAATCACAAGGTTCGAATTGTTCAACCAACTGAAAGCGAGTCGCCTGAAAATATGGTCTCGCCGGACGATACGCTAGAGGTGGGGGCTATCGGCGAAATCGTCCTTCAAGGTCCGCCTATGATGAACCGCTATTGGAAGCTACCAAAGGAGACCGAATCGGCGATACGAGATGGCTGGTTCTTTACCGGTGACGCCGGCTATCTCGACGAGAGTGGCTATCTCTACCTCATCGATCGCATAGACGATATGATAATCAGTGGCGGTGAAAACATCTATCCGACCGAGGTCGAAAACGTCCTCTACCAGCACGAATCTATTGCGGAAGTGGCTGTCGTTGGTGAAGAGAATAATGAGTGGGGCGAGACCATCGTGGCCTATGTTGTTCTCAGTGATGAGACGACTGAAGAGTCACTTGATGCCTTCTGTAAGCAGAGTCCGGAATTGGCGGACTTCAAACGTCCACGGGCGTACTATTTCCGAGATGAGCTTCCCAAAAATCCCAGCGGTAAGATTCAGAAATTTAAACTTCGAGACTAATAATCGACGACTCCGTGACAAAATACTCGAACAGCGACTATTTGACACAGTGTCATATTTTCTTGATGCCACTAGATGAATAGTTTAAGGCGATGGAAATAGTCGGGTTGGAATAGCTCGATAAATTGGGTCGAACGCATCTTTAAACCCGTTATTGACTAGGTGCGATGTCTCCTCCGAGGGCGACCATTCCTGCTCCGAGGACACCAATTAGTCCGGCAGCTACAAATGCCGGTACATAACTCGCAAAGGCATCATAGATCAGTCCGGCGAGTGGTGGTGCCAGAAGACCAGAAATGGCGAATGAAACGGAGATGAGACCGAAGATGACGTTTATATTCTTAGCCCCGAAAAGATCTGCAGTAAGCGGCGACAGGAGTGCTCCGTTTCCACCATATGCAGCACCGTATATGATTGCAAAAATGAATACTGCTGCTGCGGAATTGATCATTGCCAACATAAATGTCGAAAGTCCCATGACTCCCGAACAGACAACAAACACCCGTGTTCGGCCAAGTTTATCCGAAACAAGTCCGATTCCAAGTCGGGCCAAACTTGTTGCGCCGCCAATGAGCCCGAGTGCCCATACTCCGACACTGCGACCCATGCCAGTGTCTGCAGTGTAGATTACAAGGTTGGCGAACACGATATAGAGTGTCGCGTAGATGCACACCCACCCAAAAAAGACTAACAGAAACGACGGCGTGCGAGCGACTGCAACAGTTTCACTGAGTTGTGTTCGCCACGACGTCTTTTGGGATTCAAACTCAGGAGCATTCGAGAATTCTCGAGAGATATTAACGTCGAGCCGACGGGGGCTGTCCGCAATGACTAAAAATGCGATAGCAAGCAATGCCAGCGCAGCCAGAAGAAAGAGCGCGTAGGTCGATCTCCACCCGACAGCGACGATGAGAGCCGATGCTGCAGGAGTGGCAAATAACATCCCAACACCCGTTCCCGAACTCGCGATGCCACCTGCAAATCCGCGACGACGCTTGAACCATCGAGGAACGGTTGCAAAGGAGACTACATATACGACGCTCAAGCCAAGAGACGCGATAATACTGTAGAATAGAATGATCTGTGTAAAGGATGTGCTCATAGTAACGCCACCAAATCCGATACCAAGTAATCCCATTGCTCCTAGGAGTGACGGTCGGGTACCATATCGGTCAATGAATCCACCGATTACGGCCGCCCCAACGTACATCACAAACGTCTGAATACCAAAGACGAGAGAGGTTTCTCCTCGTGATCGACCGAATTCGACGAGCATATGGTCGAAAAAGACACCAAATGAGTACGATATTCCGAAGACAACTAACGAACCGAGAAAACATGCACCAACGACGAACCACCCGTAATAGACACCAGAATTTGATATTCGCGATTGCATAGTGTTGAGTTATTTTATTTTGTGAAAATACTATCGCTCATAATGCGGTAAATGAGGCTCAGCAACACCCCTGAATCGGACACTGAGAATCAAAGAACGCTCAATCATTATCTCCGGTTTCGTCATCCTTGCCCGGCGTTTGTGGGAGATCAGTATTCTCATATTCGTCACGAAGTTGTTTCTTGTCAAATTTCCCAGTCGCGGTCTTGGGAACCCCCTCGATAAAAATGACCTTATCCGGAAGCCACCACTTCGGATACGCCTTCTCGAGAAACTCTAATACAGCGTCTTCTTGAAGCGTCGATTGTTGTTTTCGCTCGACGCAGGCAACTGGACGTTCACGCCAGCGATCGTGTGGAACGGCGATGACTGCAGCCTCGAGAATCTCATCATGTTCCATAAGTTTGTTTTCTAGTTCGATACTCGAAATCCATTCACCACCGCTTTTGATAATATCTTTCGAGCGATCGACGAGCTCTAGATAACCATCTTCGTCGACGGTCGCAATATCGCCGGTCTGCAGCCAATCACCGTCGAAACTCGCTTCGTTTGCCTGTGGTCGATTATAGTACCCCCCGATCACTGTCGGCCCACGAACGTACAGTTCGCCGACTGATTCCCCATCCCACGGTAACTCATTCCCGCCTTCATCGACGATTTTCATCTCCATTCCCGGGGAGAGGAGCCCCTGCTTAGTTCGTTTCTCGAATCGTTCATCACGATCCCAATCCTGCATGTGGCTCTTCGAGCGTGAAACACTGCCGATGCTCATCGTTTCGGTCATTCCCCAAGCGTGTTCGATAACGACATCGTATTCCTCCTTGAAACGGCGCATCACGCCCCGAGGTGCGGCACTTCCACCGACAACAATACGTTCTAAGCTACTGATATCGGCGTTGTTATTGTCAAGATAGTCGAGCAGATTTATCCAGACCGTTGGCACGCCAGCCGTGAGTGTAACACCCTCCTCTTCGATGAGACGGGCGAGTGTCTCCGCACTTGGCGACGGACCAGGGTATACCTGTTTAGCTCCGGCCATCGTTGTGGAAAACGGGAGTTCCCAAGAATTAACGTGATACATCGGTACGACATGCATAACGACGTCGCTTTCACCAATGCCAATAGCAGATGGTGTTGCCACCATCATCGCGTGACTGTAGATCATTTTCTGGTTGTACTCGACACCCTTTGGTTTCCCCGTCGTGCCGGAGGTATAACACATCCCTGCTGGCTGGTCCTCCGATAGTGTCGGCCACTCAAATGAGTCCGCGTTGGCGACGAGTTCATCATAGACTGAAACGCACTCGATGTCGGTTTCTGGCAGCTCATCATCCATGACGATTACTTCGCGAACACCAGCCAACCGATCCCAGAGCCGTTCGACCGTTTCGAATGGCTCACCGGGATCGACGAGGAGTATATCATCGCCGGCGTCGTTAACAATGAACTCGACATGGTTATCGGGAAGGACAGGATTGATCGTATGAAGCTGTGCACCCATCAGTGGAATTGCAAAGTACGCTTCGTAGTGACGATGTGTGTTCCAACCCAGCGTTCCGACCCGATCACCCAGCTCTACACCGAGTGCTGACAGTGCACCAGCGAGTGTCTCTGTTCGCTCACCGAATTCACGATAATCGTATCGCGTGGTACCATCGGAATCCCGTGAGACGATTTCCTTTTCGGGGAATAGGTTTGTTGCACGCCAGTAAAACGGACGTAGCGTCAAATCCGTAGCTGTCATTTCTTACCATGAAAAACGATGATCATCCCCAATAGTTCTACCGACCGCGGTATTTTCACTCAACCATAACCCGCGGTGGGTTTTTGCCGGTGGTTTCATTCCGTTGACCCTCCAACTAAGCGCATGACCAACGACGTAAGCGAGTGTGAGGCAGTGTTCTGGGATATCGGCGGTGTACTCCTGGATGTTAAATCGGCTCGCAAATCACATTGGCAATTCGTCGAAGCGCTCGCAGATGAGTACGACCTACTGCTGCCGGTTGAAGACGCAATCGAGACATGGCGTGCGGTGGTCGGACAACACTTCCGTGAACGAAATGGGACGGAGTTTCGTTCATCGCGAGCCGCCTACGAGAAAGCCGTTGACGAGGTGACTGCGGAATCAATTCCGACAGATTCGTGGGTACCACTGTTCGAGCGTATTCAACGAGAAACGCTCCAGCCGAATGTAGGTGCTGTTGAGACAGTCAAATATCTCGACGAGATCGACCTCCACGTTGGCGTGGTAAGCGATATCGATGACAAAGAGGCGAAGCTCATATTGGACAGTTTTGGAGTTATGCAGTCGTTTGATTCGGTTACGACCTCTGAATCAGTTGGATGGACGAAACCCAACCCGAGAATGTTCGAAGCGGCGCTGCGAAAAGCTAGTGTCAGACCGTCGAATGCTGTAATGATCGGCGACCGGTATGAGCACGATATGGTCGGGGCGACTGAGGTCGGAATGTGCACTGTTGCGTACGGTGCTGACGATGGCGCTGCCGTTGACTACCACGTCGAAGATCTGCAGACTGTCATCGACCTCGTGGAGGAGAAATACTAGCAATATCGTTTAATTCGAATTATATATTGGTGCAAATGCGTTTAGACAAGTGTTGGCAAAGGGCAACCTACATGTGATAGATGTACGTATACCGGGGCACGGATGCGAATTGAAGAACTCCTCGAATCCAGAGCCGAGAAAACCCCTGAAAAGCCGTTTCTGACGTTCCTCGATGAACGCTATAGCTATCTGGAGACCGCTAATGCATCCATGCGATACGCGAACGTCCTATCCTCACTGGGCGTCGGAACCGGGGATGTTGTCGGCCTGTTCCTCCCGAATCGTCCCGAGTTTATGTTTCTCATGTTCGCAAACGCATACCTTGACAGCGTCACTGCACCATCCAATCCCGCGTATACCCCGAATGAACTGCGCCACTCACTCGAACTCTCGCGGCCGAACGTGCTCGTCACGACGCCCGCACTTTTGGACGTGGCCGAAACAGCCGCTGAAAGCACGACTGTCGAGCGGATTGTGACGACAGATCCCGTAGCTGACTACGAGTCGTTGTCTGCGCTCGCCGCCGACCACCCGGCTGCGGTCGATTCCCATGACGGTGATGAGACCGCGATTGGGCTCCACATGTACACATCAGGGACTACGGGTTCACCGAAGGCAGTCGAATGCCAACATGAAAACTGGACGCGAAGCGCCCTCGACTTCCAAAAGCGCATGGGAATGACCATCGAAGACACGCTGTTCACTGCTCTACCGTTGTTCCACGCCAACGCACAGATCTACTCGACACTCGGTGCGGCGGCGGCGGGGGCTGAAGTGGTTATTTACGAGCGGTTTTCCTCTTCCCAGTGGTGGGATTGGTGCCGGGAGCACGGCGTGACGGAGTTCAACGCGATGGGGAGCATGCTCAAAATGCTCGATAACGTCGATGAATCATCCGATGACGCCGACAATCCAGTCGAACTCGTCTTCTCTGCGGGCACGCCACCAGAACTCATCGAACCGTTTGAAGAGCGATTCGGTGTACGAGTCGTCGAAGGATATTCCCTTACCGAGAACCCTATGTTAGTACTCAACCCGACGGACACCGAGAAGCGCCGCATCGGCAGCATCGGCCTCCCACCAGCGGAAAAACGAATCCGAATCGTCGATGAAGACGGCACCGACGTCCCAGCCGGAGAGAAGGGCGAAATCATCCAACAATGTCCAGCACTCATGGCTGGCTACCATCGTCAATCCGACAAGACAGCCGAGGTAGTACGTGACGGGTGGTTCTACACGGGTGACTATGGGAAGCTCGACGAGGACGGCTTCGTTTACTTCCTCGACCGAAAGAAAGATATCGTTCGTCGGGCCGGCGAAAATATCGCTACGTACGAAGTTGAGGGGGTCATCAAAGCGCTCGATGCGATTGACGAGGTGGCCGTCATCCCGAGTTCCGACGAGTTCTACTCCGAGGTCGTCAAGGCACTCGTCCAAATCAAGGACGGTCACGAGCTGGCTGAAGCGGACATTGTCGGGCAGTGTCGTGCCGAGTTGGCACCGTTCAAAATCCCTCGATACATTGAGTTCGTCGACGACTTTCCGTACACGCCAACTGGCAAAATCCAGAAGCAAGAACTCCGGGCACGCGAGCGCGAGGAAGAACCAAGTCACTGGGATCGCGAGTCTCAGGAGGTGGAACAATGAGCATTATAGATCAGTTCGACCTCACTGGGCGCGTCGCAATCGTTACCGGCGGGACCAGAGGTATTGGACTAGCCATCGCCGATGGCCTTGCAGCCGCCGGCGCGACAGTTGTCCCAACCTCCCGAACCGCGTCGGATGTCGAGGCGGCCAGAAAACGAGTCGAGTCCCACGGCGTCGAGTCACTCGCAATTCTGACCGACGTGACCGACGACGGTGATATCGAATCGCTGTTCGAACGGACAGCTAACACCTTCGGTGGTATCGACATCGTCGTGAACAACGCTGGGGTGAATCCATCGGCAGCGCTCGGTTGTCCCGAAGATGTCGATTCAGAGGGTTACGACGTTACCCTCGATGTTAATCTTCGTGGCGCATTTCGGTGCACGCAGGAGGCGGCACCCTACCTCAACGAAAGTGACAAAGGGTCGCTCATCAATATTGCCAGCGTCGGTGGGGTAGTCGGCCTTCCCCGCCAACATCCGTATGTTGCGTCGAAACACGGACTTGTCGGTATGACGAAGAGCATCGCACTCGACTGGGCACCAGAGGTTCGCGCAAATGTCATCGCCCCGGGATACGTGGCAACGGATCTTACAACCGAATTACGCGAAAACGACAAACTCAGGCAATCGATTATTAACCGAACGCCGTTGGATCGCTTCGCTGACCCCGAAGAACTTGCGGGACCGGTGGTCTTCCTTGCGAGTGATGCTGCCAGTTACGTAACCGGGACCTGCCTCACAGTCGATGGGGGCTGGACAAGCAAATAGCGAACCGCTACTGCTCAAATCGGCGGATGTCGTCGTCCGTTTCGGTTCGAATTCGTTTTTCTCGACACTATCTCACCATTCTGTGACAAGTCACTGACTAGTGGGAGAACTTTTATCATAGACACATCATTGTAGATTATGGAGTACAATGACTCCGAACGTGCAGAGGCAGTCGCGGCACGCGTCGACGAGTTCGTAGATGAAGTCGTGATTCCCACCGAACGGGAGTTACTCGGTACCGAGCAGATAACCGACGACGAACTTGCCACACTCCGTGAGGAAGCACGTGACCGCGATATCTATGCGCCGCAGGTTTCACCCGAATATGGCGGCATGGGTCTCGATTTTCGAGATGCACTCCCGACGTTCGAAGCCGCTGGGAGGAGTCTGTTAGCTGCACCAGCTATCCGGGTCGATGCCCCGGACGAGGGAAACATGCACACGTTCGAACTCGTCGCCACCGAGGAGCAGAAAGACGAATGGCTTCGACCACTCGTTGCCGGCGATATTCGTTCGGGCTTCTGTATGACCGAACCCATGCAGGGCGGGGGCTCCGATCCGAAAATGATTCAAACCGTTGCCGAGCGAGACGGTGATGAATGGGTCATCAACGGGCACAAATGGTGGACGACGAACGGTGTCGAAGCGGACATCTTCCTTGTAATGGCACGAACTGATTTCGACGCTCACCCATACAGTGGCTGTTCGATAATTCTCGTTCCAGCCGACACACCTGGTGTGAACATCGAACGTGGCATCCCTCACATGGCAGACGATCTCCTCGGTACGAGTCACGCTGAGATTCGATTTGAAGACGTCCGCGTCCCAGTCGAGAATCTCATGGGGGACGAGAACGAGGGATTCACCATTGCTCAACAACGTCTTGGCCCAGCTCGACTCACGCATTGCATGCGATACTCGGGGATGGCGAACCGCGCATTGGCTGTGGCAAAGGCATATGTGTCAGAGCGCGAGGCGTTCGGTTCCCCTATCGCCGACAAACAGAGCATCCGATTCGATATCGCGGAAGCCGAGACAGAACTCCACGCAGCACGGTGCATGGTCAGGAATGCCGCAGACCGTATCGCCAGCGGCGATGAAGCCAGAGTGGAGGTGTCGATGAGCAAGCTCTACACATCAAACGTCGTCCAAGATGTCATCGACGTGGCGATGCAGTTGTGCGGTGCCAATGGTATTGGAAAGGACCTCCCCATTGCCGATTTCTATGAGAACGTTCGGCAGTTTCGGTTCGTCGATGGGGCAGACGAGGTGCACAAGCGGGTCATCGCACGGGATTCGTTCTCCGATGTGGACGAATCCGAGCTTACTAACGTCACTCGGTACGAGGAATAATCGTCGCGATGCCACTCGGACTCATCCTCCCATCGGTATCCACGAAGTCGTCTACGGCGATTGCGGAACAAGCAGAACACCTCGGTTACGATACTCTATGGGTCAGCGAGCTTTGGGGAACCGACGCCTTCGTTCAGCTCGCCGACATCGCCACGCAGACGGAAACGATCGGACTCGGAACCGCCATCGTGAACGTCTTCTCACGATCGCCAGCCGTCATCGCGATGGCGGCAGCCACGGTTGACCGAATTGCACCCGGACGGTTCACACTTGGAGTCGGTCCGAGTACCCTGAAGGCTGTCGAGGATCTCCACGGAATGGCCTATGACCGGCCGGTTCGTCGGACCCACGAGACGGTCGAGCTCATCAAGGCATATCTAAGCGATTCCGACCGCGTAACGTACAATGGTGACCTGATTAGTGTCGCAGACTTTCCCGGACTTGATGTGGATGTGCCCGTGTACAATGCAGCACTCGGTCCGGCGAACAGACGAGCGACTGGGAGACTCTGTGACGGATGGATTCCGCACAATATTCCCTTCAACCGTCTCCCAGACGCCTTTGAAGTGATCGCCGACACGGCACAGGAGCGCGGACGAGATCCGGATTCGATCACTGTCGCACCGTACGTTCCTGCGGCTGTGAGTGAAAACAAGGGGACAGCCTACGACGCCGTCCGCGGCCATCTCGCATACTATATCGGTAGTGGCGAAGGCTATCGGCGAGCTGTAGCGACCGTTTTTCCTGACGAGGCAGACGAAATTGCTGTCGCGTGGCAAAATGGTAACCGAACGAAAGCCAGTAGTGCGGTCACTGAGGAAATGGTTCACTCCCTTGCCGTTGCTGGCACGCCAAACACGGCTATTGAACGACTCAGGAATATTATTAACAAAGGTATCATCGATCGACCGATGCTAACGGTGCCGCGACAGGCTGATGATGAACTGACACTCCGGACGATAGATGCACTCGCCCCCAACAATTGGTAAATCCACTACTAAATCGATTAGTTGAATGAACCTAAATGGGAGTCTATCTTGCTTCAAATTTCAGTTTACAACTCCGATAGTGTATTTCTATTGTATCTTCGATATTCAGGTTGAGAAGAAGCTTTATGTTATGTAATAACATGCCAAAACATTATATAGGATTGTTCATGTGTTATTGTTACGGATGGCCTTTACAGACCCAATTAAACGAATGGGAGAAGCGTTCGCTGACATCGCCATGGAGTATGTACCAGATCCATATGTCTTGGTCATACTGCTCACTCTAATCGGGGCAGTGAGTGCGTTACTCGTCGGTACGTCGCCAACTGGCGTGATGGATGCGTGGTTTGGCGGCGTGTGGACGTTGCTCGTGTTTATGGCACAGTTCTCTTTGACACTGATGATCGGTGATGCAATCGCAAAATCGCCAGCAGTGTCGAGATTTCTTCGTCGAATTGCAGACTTACCGAACTCTCAGTTTACTGCAGTTGCGTTGACCTCATTTGTGGCGATGGTTGCTGGTCTCATTTCATGGGCCATTGGACTAATCGTCGGTGCGGTCATCGCACGCCAAGTCGCATACCGTGGCAAACAAAAGGGCCTCAAGTTGCACTACCCGCTGTTGATCGCGGCAGGATACACTGCATTGATGATTTGGCATTCAGGAATTACAACGTCAAGCGGACTCATCATGGCTGATCCGAGTGCGATACCGTCGACGTTTCCGGACTATGCGCAAGAGGGAATACCTCTGGGACAAACGGTCGGTAGTACTGTCAACATTGTCACTGTAGCGTTATTACTTTGCATCATCCCATCAGTTATGGGTAGTCTCCACCCTGACAAACTGGAAAATATCACTGAACTCCCGGACAACGTATACAACGAGATCGAAACCAGACTCCAGACGACCAAAGACGGATCTGTTGATACCAAAGTTACCACTGATGGCGGGATCGCGCAGTCCACAATGGCGGATCGGTTCAATCACTCACGGTTACTTGGGCTGATCATTGCCATTTTCCCTGCGTACTATTTCCTCTCGGACGTGGTCCAGAGTGGCCTGGGTGCGATCAATCTCAACACCATTAACGCCTTTTTCATTTTCTGTGCGATCGTTCTTTGGGTGACGCCGAAGGCCATCGTCGACCAGATGAATAGCAGCGTTGAAAACGTGGCGGGCATCCTCTTCCAATTTCCGTTCTACGCTGGGATCGCAGGGCTCCTTACTGGCACAGCGCTCGCCGCGACTATTGCAGGGTTTTTTGCAGATATCGCAACACCACTCACGTGGCCAGTTCTCGGTCTGATAAGCGCCGGGATTATCAATGTCTTCGTTCCGTCAGGCGGTGGTCAGTGGGTTGCACAGGGACCGATTCTTCTCGAAACAACCCGTGAACTCGGAATGCCCCTTTATACCGCTGTAGTCATCGAGATGATGGGTGATCAGCTTACAAACATGATACAACCATTTTGGGCGGTACCCGCACTCGCACTTGCGCAACTCCGAGCTCGCGACATTCTCGGATACACAACCGTCGCAATGGTTGCTGGATTTATTGTCATGGCAATTACGATGACATTATTCCTTGGAATATGATATATGATAGAGCAAACATTTAATTATTATAAGGTAAAAATCCGCTACTGAATCGTGAATCCGAGTACGAGAACCGCTACTTAAAAAATACATTTTCATACTAGTTCTA
This sequence comes from Haladaptatus pallidirubidus, assembly GCF_020700235.1. Lineage (GTDB taxonomy): Archaea > Halobacteriota > Halobacteria > Halobacteriales > Haladaptataceae > Haladaptatus > Haladaptatus pallidirubidus. The sequence goes on from NZ_CP085307.1 coordinate 403,152, forward strand.
GAGAGAAAACACAAAATCAACGTGAGAATTCCTCGCGTGTTCAGGTACGGGAATTATTCGGCTAAAACGATACTTGGAAGTCAAATTGAGCAAATATCCAGTATTTTTGTATGCAAATCATATAATAAAAATAAATTTGTTAGTGAATATATATGACATTTCTCAATTTATATCTATTTTATTAATATATGTTCGATGATAAATGTACTGCTTATGGAGTCAAGAGTGATTTATGGAATCATGGATGTTTGACGTTTTCCGTATAACAAATCCATCTGATGATAACTCTCAGGAAATAACATCTAAATTACAAGATTCTTTTCTTTATTCTGCATAATAGCTAGTACTCTGGATTGAAACCGTATTCGTTAGTTAGTAGGTTATACTAATGCAGTATATCTACTGTCTTCGTAGGATTGGGCTGCTACCAGTCGGGTGCTTATCACGCGATGGAACACTCAAGTCGGTACGAGATCACTGAATTGCAATGGTATTAAAGATGTGTTTCGAATCTCAAAAAGTACAGTGCGCTGCATATCTATATTCCCTGATGACGCGGACGGAAATTCCCATGAGTAACTTGCCATCGAGCGATAACTCATCCGATTAACTCGTAGTTGAACAAAAGAAGCTTTGCTGGTTGAAATGAGATCGAATACTGAACGCGCACTAGTTCGCGTTGTCTCGTAGTAATTCGATGGGAATAGTCGCTTCCATGAGGGCGTCGAGCCAACCATTCCCACTGTTGCTTATAATTTAAATGAGAGCTAATAAAGTCACTGTCGCGTCCTCCCCAAAGCTAGTAGTAGTCACACAGTATCGATTAGTAATATCCTCATTCGTCTCATATCACTTACAGGACATCCCACTTTCAGCCAGTATTACTCGGAACATGGAGAAACAGTGTATGCTATTCTCAATGGAAGTTAATGCTAACTCAGAGTAATCGGCAAGGCTCAAGCGAATTCAAGGTTTGACGTCTCGCTTCTTCATACTGGTGAATATTTCGAATAAGACAATATGATTCTTTATATTACCAATATATAGTACAAATTATAAACAGAGGTGAAATTGAGATCCTATTGCATTACAAAGGTTCGTTTTGACTAAAAGAATACTTCACGTAGCGGGGCTGGCGTCAGGTTCGAGTATTACAGGAGCCAGTTCCGCAAGCAATTCCTACCTGTCTCCGCCACTCATCCATCAAAAAATCTAATCACCGACTATCATCGATCTTAGGTCGGTTGATAGGATTCTTCGTCGAGAATGATGCCCTCGTCGTTGGCAACGACTACTGTGTCAGGGTTACTGTTGTTCAGGACTGCACCGTCCCATCCAGTATAGAAGGTCGATTCGGTATCTTCGCCACTTCCGTTCCGGACAGTGATCGTCTCGCCTGCTCCAAGGATGACATCACCAAACGTATAGTTTTGTCCGCGTCCGCCTTCGAAGCTGAGGATGAAGTCCGTCATGTCGATCTCCGAATCACCTTCGTTCTTCACTGTAGCGTACTCGTTGTTGAGATCTCCTTCCTGATTTGGCCGAATATCAGTGATCTCAATGGGTTCTTCCTCTGGTCGTTCAGAGGCTAGCTGTGCCCCTGGATTGCCAGCCTCGGTCACGAACGACGCAAGGGTGTCGATCGTCGCGCTCTGTTCCTCAACGGTCGAGACGACTCGATAGTCGGCCTGCCACTGCTCGGGCGTCAGCGTGCACCGGACGTAGCCACGATCGACATTATAGAATCGTTGCCATGGTTCGCCCGCCGATGGGCCGTATTGAGTGAGTCCAGACGTGTCTCCAAACGAGGAGATCGACGTACCCACATATTCGGTACCCACTGTTTCGGAATCCGGATTCGAAAAGTCGGCTTTGAGATTGTAGGCATAGTTGCGGTGAACGTCACCAGTGATGACGACCGGATTAAGATCTGCATCATTAGCCATCGCGTCAAGTAATGTTTGCCGATCGGCCCGATATCCGTCCCATTTGTCACCGCCACCGAAGTCCACTTCGGTCGGATCCGCATTTTCGTCCGTCGCCGCGACGGGAACTTGATTCGCAAGGACGTTCCACTTGGATGCAGACTCATTAAACCCATCCAGCAGCCACTGTTCCTGTTCGTCACCGAGAATGGTCCGTTCAGGATCTTTTGCCTCTTCGCTGGAATGCGTCTGGTCATCACGATACTGCCGAGTATCAAGAACGTTGAACTCGGCCAGCTGTCCAAACGTAAATCGACGGTAGAGCGGCATGTCTGAATCATCAGGGATCCGCGACCGGCGTATCGGTTGATGCTCCCAGTAGGCTTGGTAGGCAGCTGCTCGCCGTTTGAGGAACTCTTCGGGTGGGGTTCCTTCATCAATCTCGTCTGCGTAATTGTTTGCGACCTCGTGGTCATCCCATGTAACGAACCACGGGAATGCCGCATGGGCATCTTGGAGGTGTGAATCAGTCTTATACTGTGCATGACGAATACGATAATCGGCTAGACTCTTGATTTCTCGTGGCGGCTCGTGGCCTCGGTCTAGTGAGCCCTGCGACCCCCCTTCATAGATATAGTCGCCGAGATGAAAAACCATGTCAAGCTCTTCTTCAGCAAGGTGCTGATGAGAGGTGTAATATCCAGATGGATAGTTCTGACAGGATGCGAATGCGAAGTTCAGTTCGTCAATATCCGAATCAGGTGCTGGGGCAGTCTTTGTCCGGCCCACTGGACTTGTGTCTTCTCCAACCCGGAACTGGTAATAGTATTCTGTATTGGATTCAAGCCCCTCGGGTTCAACGTGCACGGAATGAGCGTGTTCTGGTCGCGCGTGCGTCGTACCGTCTTTCACAACCTGCTGCATGTTTTCACGAGTAGCCACTTTCCATGCGACTGGTACCTTCTTATCTGGCATCCCACCATCAGCTTGGAGTGGTTCTGGTGCGAGACGCGTCCAAAGTACAACCGAGTCCGGAAGAGGATCACCAGAAGCTACACCAAGTGTGAACGGATCGTCGCTCAATTGACTGCTGTTGTCATTTTTCGCTGTAGCAAGTCCTATCGTTCCGAACGTCGTAAGTCCAGCCACACCCGTTGCCGTTTGAAGGAATTCACGGCGGTTTGAGGAGAGAAGTTTGTTTTGTTGAGTATCCATCTTATTGTTACCATCAGGCTCTGTCATATTACCCACGCAAAAAATCTAAACGTGAAAATAAGAGCGTTTATAATAGATATCTATTGATAGACGTTATATTGGTAGTCGATAAAAATAAAGTTTCCACTACATACTAATAAATAATATCTGTATACACCGTTGTATAATTATTTGTTAATTTATTAAAATTATTTAGGAAAGTACTATACAGAAATGTAAATGTCTTCTCACTAAAATGTGCCTTCAAGAGAATAGATATTATAAATAGGAACCAACAATCCATTCAGATTAGTATAGTTTTTCTCTCATATACTAATATATTTTATTATATATAATGTAATTTTGGTAAGATGGAAGTCAGAGTTTGGTCTTGAGGACTCTAAGGAGCAACGGTCAATTTGGGTTGTAGACCCAGATCATATTCGGCGGGTCGTGGCCTTCATTACCGGTGTCCTCACCGATAATCACTCGACCATCGTCCATCACGACGATATTATCGGGCTCGGAGATTGTATTCTCGGGATCATAGCTCTCTTGGCTCGAAAATGCCTGCTTCATTGATGTCATGCCCTTACCCACAATGCCACTCTCGTCCTCCTTTGTGGGGTTGTGTTCACAGTCTTGGCAGACAGTACTCGCCGAGTTAGGCTGAGCATCGTAGGGACATCCACCACAGATGTTCGCGTTCGGCCCTCCCGTCACGACCGGTTCCATTCGACTTACGTTGTAGTCAGCACCGAGTTGCATCCGATAGACTGCACCCCACTCATTGCCCTCGAGTTGGATTTCGTCTTGCGGGTCGTCGTTACCAGACGATGCATCCTCGTTTGAGAGCATCGTCTTGTTCGTATTCGACATCGCCATGTACAGATAGTTGCCGGGCTTGGCGTTCCGCTTGATGTTTACCCCTTCCATCTTGCGGAACTCGTTCGTCGCACCCTTCGCGGCGGCCGCTTTCCGGGACTCGAGGAACGCAGCTCGATCATCGTCTGTATTTCCACGCGCCCACTGTCTAACTTCTTCGTCACTGATGTAATCGACATTCGCTCCCGGTTCTTGGTCGTCATACTCAGCGATCCACGATTCGATTTGCTTGTTCGTGCCGTGGGCGAGTTCGATCCATTCGAGATCGAACCCTGTGGTAGCGACGTCGTTTCCGGCGTCTTGAGTTGCTTTCGCGGCGTAGAGCTTCCCGGCGGAGAGATCGCCGGGGGTGTCCGCCACGAACTTGAAAAAGACCGTCCCGGTGCCATCGTCGCTCAGGTACGCCGTTTGCCGGTCGGACATCACGACAGCGTTCTCGTGCGAGAATCGGCCCATTGCGAATTGCTTGACGGGCGTTGCATCGCCAGTCGGTTCATCTATTTCGATGACATAGCCGTATCGATACGGATTCGCCGTACGGCCAAGATACTCCGACATTCGCTCGCGCGCGCCGTTTACAGGGTTGTACCACTGGGCGGCACTCGGCTCGTATTCTTCGGAGGACAGTGGTGTGTTCCATGGCGTAACGGTTCCGAAGCAGTTGTTCCAGGTGCCTTCAACATCACGGAAGTTGAGGTTCTGGCTCCCGAGAACCTCCCATTGGTGATTCGTGCTTTTTCCCTGTCGACCGCGCATTCGAAGGTGGAGTCTGCTAACCATCCCAGGTCGCGTCTCCCAATTCGTGAAAAGATAGCCCTCGTTCGGATGATCGCCGGGGATGAATCCGTTATAATCGGGGCTGTTCCCGTCCGTCATCGGTTTACCGTCCGCCGAATATGGGATACCGAGTTTCTTTCCGTTATCGGTCTCGTCGCCACCATTCGCTAGCGCTTGATACTGGCCGACGGCAGTGTGAACCGTTTCTGCTTCTTCTTTGTTGTCGGGAACCTGTACGCTTGCGAAATCCTGAGGAAGCGTGTTCAGATTTGTGTTGACGAGTGCTCCGACAGTGCCCTTATTATACGGTTTGTCGTTCGCATCGCTTGGGTGTTGGATGTTGAAGAAAAATTGGCCGGGTTGGGTGAGATACATCCCGGTGATTTCTGCATCTCGAACCGTGGTTGCCAGGCGGTTGAGCGTTGGTTCATCCTCGTGCTCGTCATCACGTTTCCCCAGACGGGCTGTCGCTGGGGTGCTTGCAATACCTCCCAAGCCAGTAATCGTTAGCATAGCAATTGCATCGCGGCGAGTAAATTCATCTGACATCACGTTAAGAACGAGAAGTTGCGTGCATGAACGTTTATAATAGAGCCTGATATCGCACAGTGTGACACTATTTCTCACAGACATCATGGTTGAGTACGAGAAGAACAAAACTGACGATCCCTGCCTGCAATCGACCGGCTTGCTTGACACCAACAATATTGACGATGGGGAAAAGAACCCCAAGTCCAATCCCAACGAATGTAAGCAAACCGGTTGAGATATTGATAAGCAGGAGGAGGTATGCCCCGAACCGACAAGGGCAAATGCACTCTTAGACACAAGCGAGAACCAGGCGCCAATTCCCGGAATGGTACCTACAATGGCCCTATCGCCCGATCAATGAAGAGATAGATCCCACCCGCTTCGGGGAGTGCCGTCGCCATCTCCGCTTTTGGGAGTGCTGCAGGGAGGACGATAGTTCATCGGCTGACGGTTCTGCCGAGACCGTATTTGTCTCCGGTTGGATGGCGCTCTGGGTTTCCCTGCCTGGCACCCATCCACCGTCCGGGACGAGGGCGGAGTCGTTAGGTTCCACGAGGCGAGCAAGGTGCTCCTCGATCGGGTGATTGTAGGGGAGGAGAAAGTGTGCTTCGTGTCGACCTCGGTGACCGTGGGAGTCACACGCTGCAGCTGGCCTCTCCCAGACGCGCCACGTGCCGAGCACCGTCATCATCTTCAACGCCTCTATTTACTGTGGCCGTATGTCATCGGTACGTTACTTGTATTTGTATTTGAGTGGCTTTATCGGGTTTCACAGTGGGCTTCGAGATATGGAGACACGGAAGGTTCAGGCCACAGGCGGGTCGACGCTTACGGTTTCGATTCCCAAGGACTGGGTAACCGAGAACGGCATCGAGGCGGGCGACCAGGTCGAGTTCCATCCCGAGGGCGACTCGCTTCTGCTCTCACCCCGAACGGCTGAGGACACGGTCGAAGGGACCGTCGACATCACTGACCTCGAAGGATCGCAGCTCACGCGAACCGTGTTCACGCTGTACGTCAGCGGATTCGACATCATCAACCTCGAAGCAACTCAGGTAACGTCCAATCAGCGTCGAACCGTTCGTGACGCTACGCAGGGCCTCGTTGGTCTGGAGATCATCGAGGAAACCAGCGACCGGGTGGTCGTGCAAGACCTGCTGGACTCCTCGGAGCTGTCGGTTCTTAACGCCATCACCCGGATGCGCCTCGTCGCGGTGACGATGCTGGATGACATGGTGACGGCACTGGTCGAGAACAACGACGACCTCGCCACCGACGTCATCGAGCGAGACAACGATGTGGATCGACTCTGGTTCATGATTTCGCGCGTGTTCCGGTCGGTGCTTCGCAATCCCAGCACCGCCGCCGACATCGACCTGTCTCGCGAGACCTGTTTCAACTACTACTCCAGCGCCCGCCAGCTGGAGCGCATCGCGGATCACGCCGCCAAAATCGGTCAACTCTCGTCCGAACTCGACAAGATTCCAGACGAAGTCGCCGACTCGCTCGAAGAGCTACACACCAAATCCGCCGAGATCGTGGAATTGGCGATGGACGCCCTCCTCGAAGACGATGGCGAGGAGGCCATCCGCCTCGCCAACGACGCCCTCGAACAGATCCGTGGCATCGACGAGTACACCCGCGCCGTGGACGACCTCATCCGCGAGATGGACGCCCAACGTGCCCAGAACCTGAGTCTCGTCGTGGACTCACTATTCCGGAGTGCGGACTACGGCGGCAACATCGCCGAGACCGCGCTCCAGAAGGCTGCTCCGCGCCCCGAAAATTAGCGTTAATCCAGTTTCGACAGGGGTTGACTTTCGCTTCAGGGTCGCTCTCAACGCCGATTTTGGATTGCAGCAGCGTTATCGTCCTGCCACACTGCCAGGGAAATGTCTCTGACTGCCAATGAACTCGTCCAATTGCGAAAGTCATGCTTTTAATTTTCACCGAATTGGCCGTGGGCGCACATCCGTAGTGGCGATTTAGTATGGAGTAAAGCAGACTATCTGAGTCTGTAGTGCAAGTCGCGATAAGCAGTTAGCAATACGCTTGAAGCAGTGCCCTCATCAAAGAATCGCAATGGAAGTCGGAGGGTGTATTATCCGACCACGTAGGGGCGCATCATCTCGTGATCCTCATGTTCGAGGATGTAGCAATGCCACGGGTACTTACCTTCGTAGTCAGCAAAGTACGACACCCCGCCTGCCTCGATTTCGCCGAAATGGGCTTTGATTTGAGTAATCTCGTTGGGGCGGGCAGCGACGAAACCGTGCCAGCCCTGCTGGTTCTCCGAGAGCGGAATCGGTTCACCCGTATAGTAGTTCTCTATGGGTTAAAGTGTTCCAGCCTCGCGATCCGCGAGGTACTGCTGTGCGTCGAACGCCAACCGTTCGACGATGTGGAACTGGACGAGATGCCCAGTATTCTATAGAGTATTATTTCTCGTAAATATCATTATTATAAAGGGCTATCAAACAGGCATTCATCTGCGAAATCGATGTCAGAAACGCACACAGAGAGTGCCGCAGAATCGAATCAGCGGAACGCACCGTCTGCAACGCGACGCCAGACACTGGCGTTAGTCGGCGGCCTTGGCGGACTGGGGCTCACGGCAAGTCACCGAACTGCAGCGCAGCGTGCGAGTGGGAGTAGCGAACCAACTGTCGACTCTAGCACCGAGTTCAGCATTGCGATCTTCCCGGATACGCAGTACTATGCACAGCAGGATAATGGCATCTTTGAGCAGATGGGACAGTGGGTCGCCGATAATAAGGAGCAGTACAATATCCAGATGTTTCTGCACGAAGGGGACATCGTGCAGAGTTACGGATCAGACAACGATGCTGAATGGGATGTTGCACAAGATGCAATCAGCAGAATGGACGACGCGAATGTCCCAACCGTGCTGTCGCTTGGGAACCACGACGCGGACAATATTCGAAATCCCCAAACCTTCCGCAGTCGGTTCCCGGCGACCCGCTACAAGGAGATCACACAGAGCAACGAGACGATCCTCGACTGGGGGACGTTCGAAGGATATGCCGAAAACGCGTATTTCCTCCAAGAGATCCATGGAGAACGATTTCTCTTCCTCACGCTGGAGTTCGGACCGCGTGACGCGGCGTTGAAGTGGGCCGGACAACTTCTGGAAACCTATGCTGACGCGACGGCGATTCTCGTCACACATACATACACGTATCACGACGGCACCAGAACGGATGCGAACGACAACTTCGCCCCGAACTGGTACGAAGGTGGAGGCCTCCCTGAAGGCAGCAACTATAACAACGGAGAGCAGATGTGGCAATCTGAATTGCGGTACCACGAGAATCTTGCGAATGTTCACTCTGGGCACCATATCACTGGCCCATACGTTGCACGACGTACTGCCCATGCAAAAGGCAATCGTACCACTCAGATGTTCATGGATTACCAAACGATCGATAACGGTGGGGATGGCTGGTTCCGCCTTTTGACGGTAAACACACAAACATACAATGCGGAGATAACCACGTATTCACCATATCTCGACAAGTGGAGTGGCGACAAAGAGGAATCATTCGAGTTCAATTTGTACCCGAACAAGAAGGGCGCTTGAGGCGCTGAAACCGCCGGGCTACAAGCCAATAAGCGATGATTTTATTTTCATCGATAGCACTGATGGTTGGTTGGAGAGCTCGGTCTTGACCCATATCTTCTCCGAGACGTATTGGCGCAAGTTCTCTAGCGGTTCAATGTACCTGTGAGTTTGGCGGCAGATGTGACCACGACAGATCAAAACCCGATGCCGAATAACCAACGTCAGAGCATGGCCAGCACACCTACCCTTCCTCGAATGGTGTACCATCTGTGACCGCTGAGCACGCTCACAAGATCGGCACCGACCCACACTGATCGCCCTCGATTATGTTGCAATCGTCCTCCGATGAAGGAATCGAAGAACTCGACAAGGGATTGATCGGCGTCTCCTTTTTACTGGTGAATTGATCTCCCTAAAAAGAATATCGTCGTCAGTCAATTCTGTGAAAGGAAGTATATTGACTTACAAGCGGTTGAACAGGAAGGGAAGTTAGGAAACTCCCGATGGGAGACCACATTTCCTACGGAATAAGCGGGTATGATAACCGATAGATCTCACGCTCAGGACTCGAACCTCTTGAAGTCGATCCTGGCTGGTTCGCCCTTCACGGGAAGGGCAATTGATTGATGGAATCAGTATACCGTAGCCGTTTATATTTCCAACAGCTTTGATTATATTTTCCTATGGATGGCTCTATAACGCTGACCTCTCCCGTCATCCTTTCAATTCGCGCCTGGATCTCCTAAAGCGAGGAGATTATCGACTATTTCTTCGGTGGAGCTGATTCGTATCTCCCCCATCCAGTAGCTGTCGACCGGTCAGCAGTGTGCCTCTCACTCTCGACACCACTGACGCGAACGAATATACCTTGCACATGCATTTGTTTTGAACTATATTGCTATCGCGCTCCTGTTCAGTCTCGGGTTCGCTGCGCTCTCGAAAATTGTCGCGCTGATAACCCAGAATGAGGACGTAGCGATTCTCGTCACAAACTTTCTTGCGCTACCGCTGTTGTTCGTAAGCACGGCGTTCCTCCCGGAAACCTTGCTCCCTGTGTGGATGCAAATCGTGAGCGCGTTCAATTCAGCGACCGACGGCGTCGAGACGGTTCGAACGCTTATGCTCGGATGGATGGATCTGGGCTGAACGATGGCCATCAATCATCGGTCTCCTCGTCTTCGATCTGGTGTTTGGTGTGATCGCGATGCTCCCAATGAAACGCGCGACAGACGTGACACCTCGATAATGAACACCACAGTTACTTTTCCAAAATACCGATCATGCTAGGTTATTGGTTACTATCATTGCGACACGATAGAGGTTCTTCTCAAACCGATTTCCGAAACAGCTTGGCGTCTGTTCTAAAGTCACTCGTCCGAACAGGATTTGTCGAAGGACTTGATCTGGTCCCTGGAGTCTGTTCTGTCACATCGTTCCATACGAACCAGTCGGTCTCCCTGCCCGAACCGGCTTAGCAGCCATCGACCGACGCGCTAGAGACAACGATATCGCACGCGACACGACGGACGCTTGAGGACGAGTCTCTCAGGGTCGCGCCGGAGAGGGTAGCTCCAGTCCTGGCAGGATTTTCCACGAACCACGTACAGGATACCCAGAGTACGACGGACAATTCGCGTGAGGTCTAGCGACGAACAACAGCTATCTCGTTGCCCACCCTATGGTACCTAAGGGTGCTTGACATGCAAGACGACGAGTCCGCTCGGTCTTTGGGACCGAGCGATCAGATCATCGAGGTGGTCGTGTCATGGCCACACATCGAACTGGGCGAAGGCCAGTTCAATTCAACGAACTTCACCATCGCTGGCAGCGAAATTGGTCATCTTCACCCAAACTGGCAGATATTGAGTATCCGAAACCGCTCCGAGACCAGCTGATCGAGGAGGGTCAAACAAAGGAACACCACGTGGTTCCAGACTCGAACGCGACGACGTTCCATATCAAATCAGCTGATGACGTTGATCACGTCGTTTGGCTGTTCCGACTCTCCTATCTCGCTCGACTGGCCGCCCTGCAACGTCGTGGGGAGTTGGACTCGGACTTGAACATCCAACACGAACTAGACGTACTCGCGCCGAGCAATGGGGTTCGCAACGCCTTCGAAGCTGCCAACGCGGTGTAGTCGTCGTCTCTGGGTGGCTATCCGAGGTCGAGTGGTGTGACTAGCTTCAGGAATTCAAACATTCATTCCTTCGTCTCATTCGCTCATCACTCCTTGTGATACCTACGGGAGACAGCGGCTGAATACAGCAACGACGGTTGCGAAGGCAACGTATCGACAATATTCGAATATTGTTGGCCTCTTTCAAATCTGAGACGATAGAGGTGGCCAATCTGGAATTTGGACAATGCTGGCTCATCGTCCAAACGAGATCTGCTTCCTGGAGGGCGGCGACCGGGCTGATTTCACCTGAAATGCAGGGAGTGGAGGCCCCATCCTCAACGCGCTTCGCGCGTAGGGTGGGGAGGAAACTCCCGTCTTTGTTTTCTTCCGCCCGTATCGAAAGAGTGAGGCTCTCTCGTGGCGTTTTGTACAATACTACTAAGCGGCCAAAACGGACGCTTGGTAGGGGCCGCTGTAGACCGGCCCTGAACAGCGGAACTGACGACCGTGAAACGTGGCACAGAACAGTCCCACGGATTGAACGCGAGGAACACGCTGAATTAAATCGATGTGAGGCGGCTTCGGACGAAGACCACGGGACAGAAAACCACGCAGGAATCCCCTCCGTGTGCCTGTCCTGCCGCCATGTAGTCGAGCCGCGTCCCGCACGGGGTCGGGGGCTGGAACCCAGTGACGGGCCAAAGCCCCGCCCTCAAGGAGCGACCGAGCGCACCGCGTAAGGGAGCGAGTAGGGCGGGGTAGTTTACTTATAATACAAGCTGATCATCTACTGGATACAATACTACTCATTAAAGCAGTGCAAAGAGTTGATAATCTCAGGCAAAGTTTTTAACGACTATCGTTGCATTCGAAGTTTCAGAAGATTCCCCTCGTGGCTCCACCCTCTGCGATGTCGAACTCAATCAAATTGGCGAGCTAGACCATCCAGTAGGAACTCGGCAGAGGAACGGGTCGTAGCAAGCGGTGTGTCGTGCACGTCACAAATGCGCAACAGCGCGGAAATATCGGGTTCGTGGGGTTGAGCCGTAAGAGGATCGCGGAGGAATACAACGCCATCGAGGCTGTTCTCAGCAATTTCAGCACCGATCATTAAATCTCCACCAAGTGGTCCCGATTTCTTTCGTTCGACTTCCAATCCAGTCTCTTCAGTAATGCGTTTGCCAGTCGTCCCTGTCCCAACTAAATCGATGGTCGAAAGCATCTCCTGATACTCATATACAAGATCGATGATCTCCGGTTTCTCCTCGTCATGAGCAATCAATGCAATTCGTGTCATCTTAGTCCTTTTCGAGAGAATCCAATTAGATCTATCGACCATTGAGCCAACTGTCCATTGCTTCAGCACCATTGTTCTCATACTACTATTCGTTCTAGCTGGAACTCACCAAGATTGACTTCCTATTGAAGGAGTTGCACGTTTGGTTTACAAAATTTGCTCCCTAAAGGACGGCAACATACCGAGTCTACCACTTATGAGATAGGGAGCAGAAAATCAGCTTCACGTGCCTTGTGGACTATCTGTAACTGAAACCTATGGTATTATTGTTATTATATATCTATGTAGTATTTAATATATGATAAATAATGTGTGGTAGAATGGCAGAGGCAATGAGACCAAAGTCAAACCAAAGGTCAGGGGCTAAGAGGATAGTTCCGACCAGGGGATTCCACAAGTGATTCTCGGTCGTACCACATGTTGAGAATAGCTTCGACTGCCTCTTCCCCGATGCGTTGATGGGTCTGTAGCACATATCTGAGCTATGTGTGGGCGAACTGCACTCTTTATCCAGCAACACGACCTCGAAGACCGCTTCGACGCACGGATCGTCACTGATGGCGGGTATACACCGCGATACAATATCGCTCCTGGAGAGCCGTTAGAAGTCATCACGAACGAGGCAACCGACGAGATCGACCAGTACCACTGGGGACTCATTCCATTCTGGGCTGACGAGCCCGAAGAAGGAATCATCAATGCTCGCTCCGAAACAGCGGATGAAAAACGAGTATTCCAAGATGCGTGGGAGTCACGGCCCTGTCTTGTCCTGTCGTCGGGATTCTACGAATGGCAACAACAGAACGGTGGGCCGAAACAACCGTATCGCGTGTATCGCGAGGACACTCCAGCCTTCGCAATGGCTGGCCTTTGGGAAGTCTGGGAGAATAACGAGCAAGCGATTCCCTGTGTGACCATTCTGACGACCGAACCCAACGAGGTGATGAAACCCATCCACAATCGCATGCCTGTTGTGCTTGCGAGTGATGATGAAGATCGCTGGCTTTCGGCTGATTCAGACGAGCGCGAAGCGTTGTGCCAACCGTATTCTCGTGATGACTTGGCTGCCTATGAGATCTCGACGCAAGTCAACAATCCGAGCCACGATGATCCAGCGGTCATTGAGCCACGGGAGCACGAACAATCAGGACTTGGTGAATTCACCTCTGGGTAATATTGATCTTCCGTAAACGGCGCTAGGAGCTCCGTACGTGTTGATAACGGTGTAGTGGGAAGAGATGGCCAGAATACTATCGCCAATCCCTCACCGGTGAGCCGCCAAGCTCACTAATCGGTATTGAGATCGCATCGGCGACCGCAACTCACCTCTAATACTGGATCTCAATCTGTGAGTTAGTCTACTAGATTCGGAGACGATACGTCGCATCCAGAAGACGAATGTCAGCTATCGCCTGGCAAGATGAACGTGGATAAGTCGGTTACACTCCTTCTCATTACAGACTGGGCACACATTATTCTCTGAGCCTTCGGTTGCTTCGGCGAGTACACGAGTATTCTCGGGATCGACATCAGCAGCTGCTAGAATGACCCACTCACCAGCATGCCCGAGGTCATACCCGTCGTCGGTTTCACGGACAAATCGCTCTCGAAGCATTGAGAGGTGGTAATTGAAGCGATCAGTATCGCGGATGTCACTGGCGCCCATCGTGGAGAATATCGTGCCCCAATTGTCGGGTATATCGGCATTAGTCGCAGCGTACACGACGCCATCTAACTGGGCGCCCAAAAGTGGGAAATTATACACATTTGGCATGGTTCGTGAGTTGAGTAAAGCCAGTATCCATTCAATTGGGACGATTCGAGTGCTGCAAACGCTTTTCGTATCGCTTCGATTTCGGAGTGGACAGTGACTTCTAGTCGGTCGAAGATTGCTCCAGAGCTTTTCACAAGAATTCCCTCCTCTCCAACGATTAAGGCACCAACAGCATTGATTTCCAGACCAACTTTGATCGACCATATATAAGAATTCGATAATATTTTTGGCGGACATAACAGTCACACTCAAAATTCGCATAGATACGGCTATTAATATGAGTACCCATATTCCATCCGTGTCTGACCCACTTACACCACCCAATCTATACGATCTTCGGCGACCAAGCGATGTGGCTGTTTCCCCGGACGGCGATTACATGGCCTTCATCGTCACTGAGTCTGATCCGGACGAAGACGAGTATCGCCGCTCGCTGTTCGTTGCATCCACGGATGGAAATAGAGAGCCTCACCGATTGACTCGTGTCGCTGATGCGACTTCTCCAAAGTGGGCTCCGAATGGTGACCGTCTTGCGTTTCTCGCAACTCGTGAGCGAGATGTCGCACTCATAGTTGGCAGGAATAGTGACGCTGAGTACGATGAAAATGCGGACAACGCTGAAGATGCTGTTAACCGGTTGGAAAACGAAGAGCCGAAGTCTCAAATTTGGACATTCGACCTTGACATGGGTGGCGACGCCCGCCAGGTAACAGCATTTGAAGAAGGTGTACGCGAGTTTGACTGGTCACCAACCGGAGATCGATTCGTTGTGTCTGCGCGTGATCCCACCGATGCCCAGCAAGTCTACCTTGACGGTCTTCGCGAGGACAACGAACCCTACGAAATCACACGGCTCCAACACAAGCAAGACGGAGCTGGGTTTCTCGATGACGTGACGACGTACCTTTTCGTCGTTGAGAGCGACGTACAGGGTGCCACTCGCGGAGAGGTGACCCGTCTAGACAACGCATACGGTCAAGGAGCCTATGAACCGCGTGTCGGACTCCAACCCACGTGGGGATCTAGAGATCAGATCGCCTACGTTGCATATTATGGGGAAAACCCAGAGGAAACTTACGCCCTCGACGTGCACACCATTGCGTCGGATGGGTCTAACCGACAGACACTAACTGACGGTGACGTCATAGCACAGGGGCTGCGATGGTCACTCGACGGAGCACTTCTGTCGTATTGCGTGCGGCATCCGGCGAACTTCTATCGTCCAATGGAGATCCACGTCGCAGATGTTGAATCGCATGAGACACGGTCGGTGTCAGAATCGCTCGATCGGACGGTTAGTTGGAATGGGACAGCTGAATGGATCGCCGATGATACCCTCCTGGTACCGATCGGTGACAAGGCATGTACACGACTGGTCCGCCTCGACGCGAACCAGGACGCACCAGAACGTGTATTCGCCTCACAGAGCAGCGATCGCACGATTACAAGTTTTGACGCGAGCCCCAACACAACGGGGATCGTACTCAGCCACCCACATGAGGGGCTGGACGTCTTCACGATCGAGACGACAGACATCGATCAGGATGTCGAGCCCACACGGTTAACCAAATTGAACGATGACCTCCTTACCGACACATCCCTTCCGCTGTGTGAACGTGTTCGCTTCGAGAACACTAATGGTAACGAGGTCGAAGGGTTGGTCTACCTTCCTGAACAGGTCGACCAGGAGAATGATGCGTCGCCAGCACTTCCGTTGATCTGCCACATTCACGGTGGTCCCACAGTGTATGATGCGCCTAGTTTCAACTTTGAATACGCGTACTGGACTGGGCAAGGGTATGCAGTGCTCAATGTGAACTACCGCGGCTCGACATCGTATGGTCGAACATTCTCAGAGTCCATTCGGGGCGATTGGGGCCCGCGGGAGGCTGACGATATTATCTCGGGTGTGGACAATCTGATCGATCGGGGCTGGGTCGATCCGACTCGCCTCTTCGTATCAGGCTTGTCGCAGGGCGGGATCAACACACTACACGTTGTGACCCGAGACGATCGCTTCGCCGCCGCGGCTCCCGAGCACGGCATCTATGACTTCTACAGCTACTTTGGTACAGGGGATATGCACCAATGGTATGTCAATGATATTGGTGTGCCGTGGGAGAACGAGGAGATCTACCAGACGATGTCGAGTCTCCGTGAAATCGACCAGGTTGGCACGCCATTGTTGATTACCGCTGGGGAAAACGACTCGCGGACCCCCCCATCACAAGCCGAACAGCTCTACATCAGCGCAAAACGAGCTGGTGTCGAAGCAAAACTTATCGTTTACCAGGACGAGCACCACAATATCTCACGCCCTGGTCGGGCAATTCACCGGCTCGAATCGCTCACAGAATGGTTTGAGTCACATGATCCGGGGGTGGAGACGTCGGACAGAACCTCATGAACACTACTCCTCGATATCGTCAAGATCATCGAAAATACGGTGAAACTTTCGGCCTCAAGCGCCAGACTGGTGGAGATTATCCACCAAGCGTCTCATTCTCGATGCAGCTTCATTGTCCGTTCCGACGGTCAAACATTGCTCACTGGCAGGGATAGGTTTCATGCTTCCTCGAGGGCGCGGTGGTGGGTGAATCCACTTTTGCTTAATGAGTGCGTGGAGAAGTGTAAAAGGGATATTTCACTGTTCACGAAGCTTATTGTCTAATAGAAACATCTCCGTCATATGGAAGCACGCACGACACACATTCTCTTCGGGCAGAATCGAACGATTTCCGTCCGAATGCTTCTGTTGGGAGTTGCCTGGTTTGCAGGAGTGTTCGGAGGGTTGGGTGCGAGTATCTTAGGGGGACTTTCGGTCGCGTTTTGTGGAAGCATGATTATTGTGAGTACAGCCATTTACGCTATTTGAACGACGGTTTTGTGATCTGTGTACTGTTTGCAGTCGTGACTGCCAGCCCACTCTTTGTCTGGAACTTCCTCGCGGCCATATCTACCGTCTCTCCCTCCCTTTTCCGGTCTTTAATAGGGTATGGAATGCAGCTATAGGAGCAGGGATTGTCCTTGGGGCGTTTGGATTTGTCCTGGGGAGTGGGTTTCGACGTCTGGCTGATCGCGTGAGCACTTGAGACGGCATGGTGGACCACCATCACTCCTGAAAACTTCATATTGTTGGACTTTTCCGATCAGGCCCTGACTCCCGATTACGCCTGCACCCCGAGCTGCACATCGATCGATTCGGGGTTCCAGGGGGAGTTCACTTCCGCTTATGAGGTTAGTAGCAAATTTCGAAATTTCGTCGAACGGTTGATAGTACACGAACGAAATCACGGGATTACGACGGGACGTCACTCAATATCTTTTCAGCCCATTCCCTGACAACCGTCACTACGTCCTCAATACTGCGGTCTGTTGTGTCGACCACGGTAAAGTCGTGATTTGGGCTCCGTTCACGGAACCACCGATTATGCTCAACGTGCGCGTCAATCCAATCCAGATTCTCTCGCCACTGGGGCCGTTCACACAATCGCTCTGCAAGTACGTCGCCATCACAGACGAGAATACAGCGTTCGATGGAGGGGAAATAACAAGTTTCAGAGTTATCAACTACTTTCTCAGGGCGACCGATTCTCGACCCAGCGAGCAATGCTGATCGTCCAAACTGATGATTATACGCACAGATTCGAAGCCATGCTTCACAATATGTCGTCCAGTCCATGTCAACAATATCACCAACAAGGTCCGATTCGAGAACCACGGCAGGAACTGACCCAGCTAGTTGCCGCGCTGTCATCGTCTTCCCAGCACCTGGTGCACCCCTAGCGATAGCAACGGAAGATAGGAAAACAGATATGTTGAGCCACAGGTTGGACAAATAGCGCTAGCTGTACCATTTTCTGTTTGTTTGTTCGTGATGCGTTTCTTGACTGCTTCGTTTCCACAATATGGATAAATCGTAGTCATCGTGATACTAATTTCTCTCGTTCGATCAGGGACAGCGTTCATGATGAAAATGATTCGTAGATAGCATGCCGTTGACCTTCATGTGCGACCGCGCAGTTGATTGGGAGGTTAATTGTCATGTTTTTCGAAAGCTCACAGCTATCTCAAACCTCATTCGGAGCGAATCGGCGGCCATCTCACGTGGGGAGTTAGTCGCAGCTTGATCGAACCAGTTCTCGAAGTTGAGCATCGAGTGGAGGTTCGAGAACAGTGCATAGCACTCATGGTTTTTGTGGAACTGTTCGATGATCGAGAGGAGCCCACTTCGCGGTAGCCATTGAGCATCGCTGATCGAATCGTCATCTGATGATTCGGAGTTTCTGGATTGAGTGTCCAGTAGTCACCTCCTAAGTTCTGTTCGACGAACACAAGGTCATAGACCGGGGTCGCAGCGAGACCAAGCCCCCAGTCGAGCAATCCAGTCACGGCGCTCGTTTCTGGGTCGACTAGGACTATATCTAGCGACTGATCGATACGATCGATAACCGGCTTGAACTCACCAGATAGGCTCTCAATATGTTCTTCAAGGGCAGGTCGAACCGTTGAAAAGAGATCCTTAAATTGGGTTGTCTCCAGAATGGAGTTTATGCGATCAACCTCAGCTGTAAGATAATCAATCCAGGACTGTTTGGGATCCTTTCACCAGGATATTGAGTCGATAGCTACTTCTCTCCTGTTTTCCACACCGTTCTCGAGTGATATTTACTTTTACTTTCTTTCTTAGATGCATCGAGCAAAATCGCCGTTTTGAACTCATTATAGAGTGCTGATAGCCGCGACATCCATCTACTGGTTTTCTAACTTGCCAAGCGGAAACCGACGCACGGTGCACGGCTGATCGTGTCACAGTATGCCTCGTTTCACTATGGTGAACGATCGCTTTTCTATTGACCTCATCACGCAATGTGCCAGTCGTTGTACTTACGATGTTGCCTCGCTAAGTTTGATGAGTGGAACACGACAACACTCAAAACCGGGAAAGGATCGCCTGGTGGTTGATCTTTAGCATCCTCGGCGTACTTTTCGTCTACATCCTCTACACGTACGTGGGTACGATCATTCTCGGATTATTTGTTTACTATGCAACGCGGCCCGTGTACCGGCAGCTAACACATCGTGTGGGATCTCCAACGCTCGCAGCCGGGCTTTCTCTCGGTATGCTGGCGTTCCCAGGATTACTTCTGATCGCGTATACTGTACTCGTGAGTATTCACCAGGTGAATGAACTCTTTGGGTCAAATTTGGATCAATATCAATTACTTCTTGGGCCATATCTGCAGCGTGTTATTGGGACACAGGATCCACAGGTAGTATTGCAGCAGTGGCTTTCAAATCCCCAGCAACTTACGCAGTATCTCAGTCCACAGACAATGAGTAAGATACTCACATCAGCAGGTGGATATCTGAGTGCAATTGTCGTCGGTCTTTTACACGTCTTCATTGCACTCGCGATTGCGTTCTATCTTCTTCGAGACGATCAGAAGCTTGCGAATTGGTTCACATCACAAATTAGCAATTCAGACAGTGCAACACACGCCTTCTTAGAGGCAGTTGATACTGATCTTCAGACGATCTACTTCGGCAATATTTTGAATGCCTTTGTGGTAGCTATCATTGCTTCGATCACGTATATGGCCCTCAATGTGGTTGCTCCTCCTGGGCTTGCTATTCCAGCAGCGGTTATGTTCGGGCTATTGACGGGGCTTGCAAGTCTAGTTCCAGTGGTTGGAATGAAACTCATCTACGTTCCAGTCGGGCTTTATCTAGCAGGCATTGCATTGGTGTCAGAACCACTCTATATTTGGTTCCCCGTGGCTTTTCTACTCATTACAGCCACGATCGTTGATGGGCTCACCGAAATAATATTGCGGCCGTACATCTCCGGTCGGAATCTCCACGTTGGCCTCGTGCTATTCGCATATATCTTTGGTCCGTTACTATTCGGTTGGTATGGACTGTTCCTTGGGCCGCTTCTACTCGTACTGTTCGTCCATAGTACCCGCATCATTTTATCGGAATTAATACACGGACACGAATTGACGCCACAAGCAACTGCAACCGATCCAATTCCAAATCCAAATGAAAACTGGTATGCAACGACGAACGGAGATGGATCTGAACAGCGAGACTTAAAATCCCCTACAGAAACTTCAGCAGCTGACCAAGCGTCTCCCGCTGAAAATGCAAAACAACAAGACGAAAGCATAGACGACTCGCAATAAAAATCCGTGACATCCTCTCCGTCGTAAACGGCGGGGCTTCCCCTTCAAGAGGAATACCAGACTGGCTGGTAAGGTTTTAAGACTCATACGCGCCAAGCGTCATCTGCGTAGGTGCGCTCCGCTTGGGTGGTCTTACGGCGGTGTCACAACCGCTCCCATCCCGTGGCGAGTCATCGTCACACGTTTTCCAAGTGCAACTCTCTCCCCACGGGTCAACCCGTTGAGCAATGCTTGCGGCGGCACTGATATCCGCCTGAAACGTCGAAACGTGACACTCCTCGTTCGTACATCGGAACTCCGCTTGCGAACCGCGTTTTCCGATGTGGCCACATTCGTGACACGTTTGACTTGTGTAGGCGGAATTGACGTATTCGACCGGGATACCAGCGTCACGGGCTTTGTCTTCAATGCGGCCCTGCAATCGTGCAAACGCCCACGCGTGAAGACGCCGATTCATGTACTTGCCGTAATCTAACCGCTCGCGGATGTACGTCAAGTCCTCCATCACGATTATCGGATTCTCGAAACCAGTAGCGTACTCCACTACTTCGCGGCTGGCTTTCTCCACGATGTCCGTGAGTGCGTTCTGGTAGTAGCCGAACCGTTCGTCAATTCGCCACTCTGCATTGCGTTTCTGTAGTCGCTGAAGCGTGGTGGACATCTCCTTGCGGAGGTGTTTCGCACGTTTGCCACTCCAAAGAATGGGTCTTGTCGGCGTACCGCGCTTGAGGGCACAGCCCGTAATTAGCGCAGTCTCACCGATATCAAGCCCGATTGGTGTGGTGTCTCCGTCCGTCGATGGTTCGTCAATCGAGTACTCGACGGTGACGTGAAGTACCCAATTTTTCCGATGTTTCTGTAGCCGTATCTCACCTGCTTTTGCGTCTTCGTTCAGCAAGTCGAACCACAGCGATTTCTGCTCGGGATTAATCCGAAGTGGAATCCAGAAGTTCGTACCACGCCCCGGTCGCGGTGCCCACCACGTAAATTTGTATTCACGTTCGTCCGAGTGGTCGAACTTCGCGGCTTGGTTCGTGAGTCGAAGCGGATGCTCATTGTCAATTTCATGAGCGTTGTACGTTTTGCGGAGCTTCGGGACGTAGCTACACAGCGCGGCTTTAGCTTGATACGGTAAGTCGTAGGGCGTCACAACGTCACTGACGCCACCCATCGTATCCGCGCCTGAATCGAACGCTTCGTCCAACGCCTCGCGGTACGTTTCGAGCGTATCCTGTAGCTTCTCCTCCTTGTGAGTGGTCGGTGGGGCAAATGTCGCTTGGAGCGTTTTGGTTGCTGTCTCCGACATCACTGATTCTCCACGTAGTCCATAAGAACGTCAATGCTCACTTGCCCAGTACTTGCGAGGAAATACCCCGGTTGCCAGAACGAATCCTTGAGCGATTGTTTGACTTCGGGGTATTCGCTACGGATTTTCCGTGACGTGACGCCTTTCATCGAATTTATGAACTTCGTCATATCGGTGGTTGGCTTCGCAGTGAACAAGATGTGGATGTGGTCGCTTCCACCGTTCACGTTCTGGATTTCAACGCCAAAGTCGCCTGCGAGGTCATTCACTACCTCTCCAATACGTTCGCTGATTTCATCAGAGAGTACGTCTGCGCGATACTTTGTAACGGTCACAAAGTGATATTGGAGCGCATAGACGGTGTGCGACCCGGTTTGCAGGTTGTACTTCATTTGGCCTCACCGATATCTACTCGGCCAAATATATTAAAGCTTACTCCGTGGGGTATTCGGTATGCTGTAGTCGTGGTTTGTGGAATGGAGCTTACGCGATTCACGCCCGCCGTAAACGGCGGGATTCTCTCGCTGATTAAAGATAGGGTCATAGACGAGCGATGAACAAGAATGACGTATTGATACCCAAACGCGGCCGCGATACCACCCTAATAGTAGGTCAGTGCTGAAGTGGTGTCCAAGAGTATTGACGCCACAGTGGTGAATCGTTCACAATTGGTAAGGGAAAACACGAACGGGGGTGGAATCGAACCACCGGGGCCACTAAGTGGCCGCCATCGGTGCATGCGAGAACCTCCGCATGACGATGGTGCTTTTACCAACAAGCTACCCGTTCCTCGCTTCCGGAAACCCCCTCCAGAGAGCGGTACGGTCGTGCCGGGAAACGACACGACCAGGTAAACGACTTGGCGTGAGATACGGTTCGTTGGGCAGAAGCGCCGCGGTTAGGGTCGATGGGAATCGGCACCCCTGCGACGCTTGCAAATTATCCAATGAGCTATTCGAATATTGTTATGCGCCCCGTTATGTTAGAGTATTTGAATATTACGCAACGGAAGTTCGACAGCGTGTTCGATGGACCGTGGCTTGGTACAGGTGACAGTGCTCCACCTTGGAATCATCTTGCGATCTTGGCGGGGAATAGACACCTGGCGAACGCTTGGGTTCTCGTGGCTCTCGGTGGTGACTTCGACCATTTTACACGCCCGAGGAAACCGTTTTTGTCACCATGTCCTATGTGAGATACAGTATTATCGTTTTGAACTTGCAGAATTACACATAGGAGTCGGGTTTAAAGAGAAGGCTAAGATACTATGTGCTATGACCGAGAGTAAGCGTGATGATCGGGGGTGATTTGCGGAAAAAGCAAGTGGCGATGATATTCTCGCAGTAATACGAGAGTCTGAATTTCCGGCCAATACCGCTCGCTGGGTCGTAGACTCCTTCAAGTTAAAGCGCCGACCGGTTAAACAACAAGAAGAGGGGAGCTGACAACGGCCCAGCAAACCGCTGACGAGATTACGGTAGAGCTACAGCCATGAGAGAATGCCAACAATAAATGTTGAAAATATACCATGTTCGGCAAACAATCGTTACCTCTGCAGCAATTCAAAACGCTACGAGGGAAAATCTCATAGAGCTCCCTACCCGAGCTAAGCTGTTCATTCGCTAGTTTAAGCTCTCACTTGCCAATTAGTAATGGGATTAGAACAAAAATGTCCGTTTCCCCATATGTGAGTATGTCCTCAGAAGCTAGCGTCCTTGATCAGGAATTCGCCGAGATGACCCGCTCACTCTTCGAAGATGCAGACACAATCCTTGTGGTGAACCCTGCATCGGATGTATTTCGAACAGTGATTCTGACGGCAACCGAGTTTGACGATGAACTCCCTGACCTCCAGGTACTTGCGACCCCCGATTTGTTGAAAGCAGCTGTCGAAGATTTCATCCTGGCGAGTCAAATCGCAGATTTGATCGATCAAGGAACTCTTTCACTTCGGACGACGACTGATATTGCACGGAGTTCACTTCTCATCAGTGACGAGCAAGTTGTCTCAGTAGTAACATTAGATGATGAATTGACCGGACTCCATTCCACGGATGAGGCGTTCGTCGAGAACGTGCGAACTACATTTATGGACGAGTGGGAAACGGGTGACGAATTCACTGTACGAATGCCACCGCTATCGCGTGTACAAGAAACACTCAGCGATGAATTTGGGGATGATGTCAAAGACGACTTTATGATGATGCTCGAATCGGTTGAGACGGTACCAGGTGAAGACGATGACCTTGATGTAGTAACAATCGCGTTGTTGGTCGCGGCGAACAACAATGAGTTGCTCTATGACATCAGTAAATGGGGCGAGGACACGGGAGTCGCAAGCAAAGCAACATTTTCCCGGACAAAAACACGACTCGAGGATCGTGACCTGATCGACACAGAGAAAGTCCCAATTGATGTTGGACGTCCTCGACTCCGGTTGGTTTTAATGGCCGATAATCTCGAGGATGTCGATAGTCTTGCCGACCAAGTGACTGCGTGAAATCCTCCCCGTCGTAAACAGCAGGGCTTCCCTTTCAAGGGGATTCCAGCAGTAGTACCTGTCTACGATTGGTGTGATTCGAAATGACAAATATCCGCTGAGTAATAAGTATTGATAACATAGGACCAAGTTAGTCAGCATTCAAAATTCGACTGTTTCTGCTATTTCAGTTACTCCTGTGGGGAGCCATTCTCCTACTCACATGGATGGTCGCAAGTATCGTGATGTGAGTCGACTCAGCGTTCTCCTCATCCTGGCAGACGTCCACTAGAAAATATCTACGAGTGAATTTTGCTTCGCTCTGCAATCAATCAACCTAACATCTGTATTGCAGAGAACGTTGATCAATCTCGAAACTGTACGAAGCGTGAAAGTAGGCTATTTACGCGTTAATCAGTAACCACGGTAACGGGCCCATCAAAATCAAGGATAACCCTCTGGGTTGCATCGCCAAATAGGGCTTTTCCGGTTGGTGAGCGCTGGCGGCCTGCAAGAAAGATGTGGTCACAATCGTACTCCTCTGCAGCGTCGAGGATTTTTGTAGCCTTATTCCCAAGATATCCTCTCACTTCATATTCGACGTCACGATCTGTGAGGAGTTCACTACCCATATCACTTGCAAATTGCTCCGCTCCCTCCTGAGCATCGTCAGCGGTATAGTTTGCAGAGCTACTCATGAGCGATTCCATAGCTTCACGACGAGCACTATACTCCTTCCCAGTGGTTACATGTGTGAGGAGTAGAGTAGCGTCTAGAGATTCTGCAATAATACCTGCTTCAGTTACAAGCTCCTTTGCCGCGTCCGTTGGTTCAATCACGGCGAGTGCATGTTCCATATATCATTGGTATCATCGGGAATAATAAAATTAGTGTATGTTCCATATATAACAGTTTAAACTACATTAAAGTACAGTATATATGGCTAATTTTGGATGTATTTACTGAATTCCCTCAGTAAAAGGAAAAGGTTTTCAATATACAATAAGGATCACGCCGTGTAACACATGGCAATTGAATTTGCACACAGTCCACTCCTGACGTTCGCCGTCGGACTGATCTTAGTCATCCTCCTATTGGTTGTCTGGGATCTCCCGGCGTTTATCGGGTTAGCAATCGCTGCGTTCGGAGTCGGGCTCCTCAATGCAGTATTTGTTGCGGACTTCACTTTTGGTGACGCTGCAACAAAGACAGCCACTGCATTTGGAGATGGAATGGCGGGAATCGGTATTCCGATTCTGATGGCCGCTGTTATCGGAAAGTCGATGCTGGAAAGTGGATCTGCTCAGCGCATTGTCCGTACATTCCAATCAGCAGTTGGCAAAGACAATTCTGACATTGCACTATGGAGTAGTAGTACTGTTCTTGCAATTCCGGTGTTCTTCGACAGTGTGTTTTACCTTCTGGCGCCACTTGCGCGCTCGATGCGTGCTCGGAGAGGGAAGAACTACGCGTTGTATCTCGTCGTTGTTGGTGCTGGTGCTGCGACAGCCCACGTCTTCATTCCACCAACACCTGGACCGTTAGCCGTCGCGAGCGAGATTGGTGTCAACCTTGGAATGACCATGCTCGTCGGCGTTATGGTGGCGCTTCCGGCGGCTATCATGGGTGGTCTTGTCTACGGGCGCTGGATCAATAGCCGAATCACTATCCCGCTGCGCGATGCGATGGGGACAACGACGAGTGAACTCGAAGAACGTGCGAATCGCGATACGAAGATGCTTCCGGGAGTGCTTGAATCAGCTGCTCCGATCATTCTCGCGATCGTGCTGGTCAGTTCATACACTGTTGTTGACACCTTCCAATCAACGGCTCCAGCACTTTCGAGTTTGCAGCCGGTAGTCGCATTCATCGGAGACAAAAATGTTGCATTGACCATTGCAGCAATCGCAGCTGCGCTTACCTACCTCCGATGGTCCGACCTCTCGCGTTCACTCTGGGAGGAAGAGCTCACCGAAGCGCTGAAAAGTGGTGGAAACATTGCCGCAATTACTGCGATGGGTGGGGCGTTCGGCGCCTTGCTCGCTGCCTCCGGAATCGGTTCTTACATCGCGAGCAGTCTCGAGGGAATTGGGATTGGCTTGTTGATGACAGCTTGGCTCATCGCCGCTATTGTCCGCATTGCACAGGGGTCGGCGACAGCTGCCATGCTTACCACGGCAGGAATTATGGCTCCACTGACGGGACAGCTCACTGTCCACCCAGCATATCTAGTGATGGCGATCGGTGCTGGTGGAAACATTTGTTCCTGGTACAACGATTCTGGGTTTTGGTTAGTCAAAGAAATTGGAGGACTTACACAAGCGGAAACGTTGAAGACGTGGACTGCACTCACAACGGTCATTTCCGTGACTGGTATCATTGCTGTGCTCGTCTTTTCGAGTGTTCTCCCGCTGGCCTGAGCGGTATTCTTTTACATCCATGTAATAGACGAGATTACGATCTCGCTCACCAGGGATGGCTACGACTCGCAGGGCTGGGAACAATGCAGCGAAACCGTTCGCCACGAATTGATTAACGCATGGCAGTCCCACGAGTTCGGCGATGCGAACTACGGCGAGCGCTCCAGCGTTGAACCGACACCCTCGACACAACGCGGCACTGCGAGCGGTTCAAATCGACGAACTGGTGGCTCGTCTGCGAAGATTGTAGTAGTCGAATTCTACGCTATCAGTGCTCGAAGACAGTCTGTAACCTCGAACAACACAACTCTGGCGAGCGCAATGGCCACTTCGCGTCGAGAATAGGAACTAGCGATGTGTTTCCCAGAGAAAAGCGTCTAAACCAGTTGTTGCAGGAAGGTACCACATCATTACACCGACAGCACTCTCTTGTTGCCCGCAGCCGTAAATTTCGTATGTTCGACAAGGAACAGCGCGACTATATCACCCACGCACGGATTGGGCGATTGGCAACGGCCGACAGCGACGGCCGACCACATTCAGTACCTGTTTGTTTTGCCCTGCTGGACGAGACAATTGTCACACCTATTGATGAGAAGCCAAAGAAGCGCTCGGCAGTAACACTGCAACGCAGCCGAGATATCAATGAAAACCCCCGCGTGAATCTTCTCATCGATCATTATACCGAAGATTGGTCGAAACTCGGTTGGGTTCAAATCCGTGGTACTGCGACCCACCTTCTCCCGAGCGAATCAGACCATGCTCCGGCGGTTACCTCATTACGGCAGAAGTATGCGCAGTATGCGACTCATGCGTTAGAAGAGCGCCCAATCATCCGTATAACGCCTGGCAGTGTCCTCACGTGGGGGAACCTCACCACCCTATGATGGGCTACAAACCCACTTCAGAAGCGACCAAACAGTGAAGGATCCGAATTCTATCGAGAATCACTAATAGTAATCAGTCGAAATGCAAAGGGATGACCGAAGTGCCACATAATGCCGATTCTATTTCTTTTGTTGCTTTACGCAGTCTACACAGACCAGTAGCCGTCGACGAAAGGGTGCAATACGATCAACGCGCGAGACCATAACCCAACCAATGAATGAGAAAATCATCGAACTCACGAGCGATCTGATTAGACAAGAGAGCGAGAATCCCCCGGGCAACGAGCACGGTGTCGGCGATTATCTAAAAACACGTCTACAATCGTCTCCAGTACCATTCGATATTGAGTTCTACGAGGTCGCCCCCAGGCGACCAAACGTCGTCGCTCGTGTGGGAAATCCCACAAACGGTTCCGTTCTCTTGGCCGGACATACCGACGTCGTTCCAGCACATGCGGCCGACTGGAGCGCTAATCCATATGAGCCCATAGTCCGTGATGGGCGTCTCGTCGGCCGCGGCGCCGCTGATATGAAAGGAGCGCTCGCAGCGAAGATACTCGCAACCGAAGCGTACTACGAAACGACTGACGATCCGGGTCAAGTGATAATCGCGTTTGTCGTTGACGAAGAAACAAACGGAGCGGGAATGCAAACACTCGTTAATCGAGGTATCGATGCTGATGCTGCCATCATCGGCGAACCAACGAACCTTCAGATCTGTACTGCGCAAAAAGGGGTTGCTCGCTACAACCTAACGGTGCGTGGCGAAAGCGGTCACTCCGGTCGTCCAGACGATGCGATTAACGCTATTACAGGTCTGAACCATGTGTTAGATCGTATTGAGACGTTAGATGATCGCCTTCGTGGAGAAGAGCATCATCCATCATTGGCTCCAGAGACTATAACGGTCACCGAAATTGAGGGCGGTATCGCTCCGAATGTAGTTCCAGACATGGCGACTGCGACGGTTGACTGGCGATTCCATCCCGGAAAGACTGATCCGAACCGCTTCGACCACCGCCTCCAGGAACTTCTCGATGGAGTTATTTTCGATAACAAGCCAGTGTCTGTCCAGGTTGATCGCACTGTCTTTGCCCGTGCGGCCGAAATCTCTCCAGATCATCCGCTCGTCGATGCGCTGCGCCGCGCAGCGCAAACAGACGGTGTCTCTGCTGACGCAGTTGGATTTAACGCGGCGACCGATGCCCGTTTTCTCATCCACGACGCGGGAATACCAACTGTCTTATTCGGACCCGGCAGCATCGAACACGACGCCCATACTGTCGATGAGTCGGTTCAGATCGCGGATCTCACAGCGACTGCCGAAACATACCGGGGAGCACTCACTCAGCTCCTTTCCTGACCATCTGTTCGAACCCACTTTGATAACGAGATGATTGTTTCTCTCCTCAATTCGATCACGATTAACAACTGGTCAAATTCGTTCACCATCACCGATTATCGGCCGCGAATGCTTCGATACGATCCAGCCCTTCTTCGATTCGAGACAAGTTGTTCGCGAAGCTCAACCGCAGTTGTCCCTCACCAGCTCCCCCGAACCCTGACCCTGGTGCAGTGACCACCCCGTAGTCCTCAAGGATTTGTTTCGCCATTGAGAGACTCGATTCGCCGAAATCGCCTACGTCAATGAATACATAGAAGGCACCTTCAGGTGGTGGACATGAAACCCCGTCAATATCCGCTATACGATCGACTACAGAGTCACGCCGCTCTTCGAATGCCAGTTGCATTGCTTCTACCTCGTCCATCGGACCGGTGAGTGCCGCAATCGCGGCGTGTTGGGAGATGGTTGACGTGCAGGCAGTCGTGCTCTCTCGCAGTATGGTTGCTGCAGAAACCACATCTTCGGGACCCAACAGCCATCCAACACGCCAACCGGTCATTGCAAACGTTTTCGAGCAAGATTCGACAGTCAGAACGTGATCCGGAGAATCAACATAGCCCGCGATCCCTGTCTGGTACTCACCATACAGTAATCGGCTGTACACTTCATCGG
Organism: Haladaptatus pallidirubidus; assembly: GCF_020700235.1. Taxonomy (GTDB): domain Archaea; phylum Halobacteriota; class Halobacteria; order Halobacteriales; family Haladaptataceae; genus Haladaptatus; species Haladaptatus pallidirubidus. The sequence goes on from NZ_CP085307.1 coordinate 432,537, forward strand.
CAATTACATACGCATCTCGTTCTGCTGCGGCATCGGCTACCGTTCGAACGGCGTCTGGATCGAACACCCGGCCCGTGGGATTCGATGGTGTCGCTAACATCACCGCTGCGGTCCGATCAGTCATCGAATCAATTACGCGTTCGGGATCGAGTGTAAATCCATCATCGGGATCGAGTGCCACTTCAATCGGCGTTGCACCGGCCAGAATTGCTTGTGTTCGGTGATTTGGCCATGAGGGTGTCGGAAGGAGAACTTCATCTCCCGGATTGACCGTCACGAGCATCGCAAGCGCGAGTGCTTCCATCCCGCCGGTTGTAACGAGGACCTCCGTGGTTGGGTCAACCGTGAAGCCGTGGGTCGAATCGGTCGTTTGGGCGATTGCTTTGCGTAGCTCTGGGAGTCCAGCATTCGAGGTATAATGAGTCGCACCAGCGGTCGCTGCGTCAAAGGCTGCCTGAGTAATGTGGGAAGGAGTATCGAAGTCTGGTTCGCCAATTTCGAGGTGAACGAGATCGTCACGACCGGCCGCCTCTGCTCGTTTGGCGAGATCGAACATCTGCCGAATCGGTGATTGTTCGACTGCGGACATACGGTCGGCCAATCGATTTCCTGTCATGCTTATTGCCTCCCAATGACTGTGCAATCGGTCCGTAGTTCATCAAGTTTGTCGCGATCGATTTCAATCCCGAGTCCAGGGCCCTCAACGCTGATTTCCGGAACCGTAAAATCGAGGTCAGTTACGTTTGCTGTCGTCATGAACGGTCCGACCATTTCGTTCCAAATAACGTTCTCAAAGGCGAGACAAAAGTGTACTCCGGCAGCAGTACCGACACCTCCTTCGACCATCGACCCGAGCTGGGTAGGTCGGTTATCGGCTTCTGCGACGGTATTCAGCCTAATTGCTTCTCCTATGCCGCCAGTCTTCATCAACTTGATATTGTAGATGTCCCCAGCACCACGGTTCACGAGATCGAGACAGTCGCTCGCAGTTTTGACGGACTCATCTGGCATTACTGGGATATCGACACGATTACGGAGTGTGACGAGGTCTTCGACGTTCTCCTTGGCAACTGGTTGCTCAATCACGTCGAGATAGTCTGAGATTCCCTGAAGTGCTCGGAGCGCCGTTTTTGCATCACCCCACCCCTGGTTGGCGTCCGCTTTGAGACTCACAGATTCCGGCACTGCTGTGGCAATTTTCTCTACCCGTTTGACATCAGTTTCCGGCTTGTCGCCTACCTTGATTTTTATCTGCTTGTATCCAGCTTCGACAGCATCGACCGCATCCTCTGCCATCTCGCCTGGATCTTTTATCGACAGTACCTTGGGCACGTTAATCACCGATTCCGTGGCATTCCCACCGAGCAACCGGTACAACGGCATTTCGGCAGCTTTCCCCCGGATGTCTTGGAGTGCAAGTTCGATCCCGGCATGAGCTGTTCGCGAGCCGTCAACGAGGGCCTCCATATCACCCACGATCCGTTCAATGTCGAGTGGGTTCGTATCGAGAACGAGCGGTGCCAGGATATCCTCGATCACAGCTGCGGTCGATCGTTGGGTTTCACCAGTCACCTCATAGGCGGGCGCTGCCTCACCCAGCCCAGTAATTCCCACGTCGGTTTCAACCTCAACGAGTACACGCTCTAGTTCGGGAATCGGATTAAGCGCGGTCACAAACGGCTCTTCGAGGGGGATATTATACTGATGGATAGTTACTCGTTCGATGCGCATAGGTACCATTACTCTATACGAGAGGATCCTTGAAAACTCGTGCGCCAGAATCACCCGAGAGAGTATTTTTATGCCGGATGATCGACACTCGTGTTGCAGGACAGTTTCAATACGCAGATCGTTGAAGCTGGTCTATGGAGTTTGCAGCCTGGTGTTACCCCTGGGACCTGCTCGACGAGGGTGTCGAAAACGTTGCAGACCGTTTAGAGACGATCGGTGTTAGCGAGGTCAATCTGGCGACCAACTACCACCACGTACAGGCGTTCCTACCCCATAACCCAAAGCGTCGTACGCTCTTCGCCCGTGCCAGTTCTTATTTCCAGCCAAACGACGGCTACGGTCGGCTCACGCCGGTTCCATATGAAGGGATGAATGGAAACGATTGGCTGGAAACAATCGGTGATGCGATCACAACAACGGATCTGACGCTCAATTCTTGGACAGTCGGGTGTCACAACTCACGACTCGGCTTGGAGTATCCAGATGCGACATTGCAGACACCACACGGTGATTCACTAGCATTCGGGCTCTGCCCGTCAAATCCTAATGTGCAGGAATATCTTCGCTCGCTCTTAGCCGATCTCGATGAGCGAGCCTCCTTCGAGCGGATCGAACTCGAATCGTTCGACTACTTTCATGGCCGTGGCTTCGGCTGGCATCACGACAAATTTCATACGGATCTCGGCCATCTCGGAGAATTCCTCTTCGGACTTTGCTTTTGCGATCACTGCCAAGCAATCGCAACGAGTGCCGGTGTCGACACCGAAGCTGCTCGAGAAACTTGCGTCGCGACCATTGACGCGATTGCCGAGGGGACACTTCCCGCCGATTTTGATCTCGCCAGCTGGTTCTGTGCACACCCAAACGTCATCAAATACACTGCTGTTCGAACTGACACCCTTGCAGATTTGTTTGCGGAATTTCGTGCAATTGTCGATGCCGATCTCGGCTACTATGCTGGCCTGATCTCTGTCGCAGACACATGGATGCAGGGGGCGGATCTTTCGAAACTGTCGTCTCACCTCGATTTTATCACGATTACCGCCTACGAGTCCTCAACGACGGCCGTTCTTGACGAGCTTCGAACGGCGCGCACTCTCTCCCCTGATGCGGAGTTGCATGTCGGAATACTTCCTGGACATCCGGCCATTCATGATCCTAAAACGGTGGCGGAAATGGTTGATGTGCTGGCTGACGAGGACGTTCCACGGATATCGTTCTACAATTACGGGCTGTTGCCGGAACGAAATCTCGATTGGGTTGCCAACGCTACTGAACTGTATCGATGAGCCTGCGCACGTTCGGTGTTTGACGGCCACAATCCAGAAACAAGGGTGGATAGTCACTGATCGTCCGTCTACGACTGAAATCGCGGGAGGATCTCGTCTGCAAACCGACGAACACTGTCCATCCCTGTTTGCCCATCCATTCCCGGGAACTGTGTCCGAAAGATCAAATGGTCGACGCCAATATCTCGGTATGTCGCAACCATCTTGGCTACTTCGTCGGCCGTTCCGATCATTGTTTGTTCTTCAATGTCATCGAAGTCCGGCCGTCCCGTGAATTCCGGATTCCCCCATTTGATGTATTTTTCAGTGAGATCAAGTAGATATGGATCGACCGCATCGTAGGCAGCTTCGGTCGTCTCACCAACATAGCCATCGACCATAATTGTGACGTCACCTTCATCAGGATTCTTGCCGAAATCTTCCAGTGACTCACGATACAATTGAATATCGCGCTCGAGTTCCTCTGGAATGGTTACTGCGGCAGTGAACCCGTCACAGCGATAGGCCGCCCGCTTGATCGCGACGGTGGCATTCCCACCACCCCAAAATTTCGGACGAGGATTCTGCACGGGCGCAGGCCGAACAAAGACGTCTTCGAACTGGTAGTGCTCTCCATTGTAATCAAAGCGCTCTCCTTCCAGCAGTCGCTTGAGAATCTCCAGCCCTTCGATAAACCGCGGAACACGCTGATCCATTGGGACACCAAAATTCACGAGTTCGCTTTCGCGATACCCGAGGGACACACCCCATCGAGTTCTCCCGTTCATCAGCTGATCGATGGCGCTGATGCGCTCGGCGAGATGGATCGGATGATAGATGGGGAGAATGATGATGTTCGCCATCAAATCGATTTGATCGACTCGAGCAGCCATAGCTGTGAGACAGGAAAAGACGTCATAGAAACCATCGTCATAGAAATGGCGTTCGCCGACTGCTGCGGTGTCAAAACCAAGTGTTTCGAGTTCGGTTGTTTGTTCTATCATCTCCTCGAACGAAAAGTCAGTTCGACGATCACCATACTGATTGAGATATACCCCGAACTCCATACTAGTATTCTCGTTCCGCTTTTGCATAATCGTTGCTGGTAAATTGGTTCTGCACTTGATCGCAAGCGAGCCCAGCGGCAAACTGATTGACAGAGACAGATAAAGGGGATTATTTCTCGTTTAATCAGCCGTTCGAGTGCTAGTCGGAGATCGATTACGAATCCATTCCTCGACAGGATTCTTAAGGCTATAATATATGATGCCAGCAACGACCGCACTCGTGAGCGCTGGAACGAGATAAGGTGCGCCTGCGAAACCTGGGATCCACCCGTTTGCCCAGATTGCATAGATCGCACCAACAAACCACGCAATGATGGCAGCAGGATGCCAGCCAGATAGGTACCAGTATTTTCCGCCATGTTGGAACAGTGCTTGGTCATCGATCCCGTGTTCAAACAGATAATAGTGAACGAGCATCACGCCGGTTGTCGGAACGAGTGTGATCGTCAGTGCTCCCAAGAAGGCATCAATCCCACCAAAACTAAAGATGCCCATGATTGCCAGTATTGTTCCGATGGCACCTGTGAGCATCGTCATAGTCACACGTTTCATCCCCGTTAGTTGAGAGAGAGCGATTCCACCGACGTATACGTTGGTTACGTTTGTTGTCCACGAACCGGCGATGAGAAGTATCAGTCCAACCCACCCAAGCCCGAGTTTGACCATGATATTCACCGGGTTCCAATCACCTGCCGCGATCGCTGCCAGGATGCCGATAACCGCTAATGCGATCCCAAAAATGATCCACGCAAGTGTCGCGCCCCACGACGGTTGCTTCGGATCAACAGGCGTGCCATAGCGACCGTAGTCCATCGCAACGATAAAGAACGCTGCCGTTGCCGCAGGGAAAATATTCAGTGCCGCCCAGAATGACATTCCACTCCCCCCACTACCTGCAAGATTGAGACCATACTGCGTGAGTATTTGATACACCACAAGTGCGAGCAAAACGGTCATGATGGGCACTGCAATTTTGTTCAGTATCTCGATCCACTCATACCCGAAAATCGCGACTGACGCCATCAGCAGCCCAAGAACGAGCGCGAGTATTTCAAACATATACGGGAAGGTGATACCGAAATTGGTGAGAATTCCTTGGGTACTTGCCGCGACGATGCCGGTCTGAACACCAAACCAACCGACCGTAGCTAGTACAACTGCCAACGAGGGGATCGCACGACCGTTGACACCAAACGCTGCGCGCATGGCTGTTGTTCCTGCGGTTCCTTCTTCGGAGGCGATATACGTTCCATAATAGACGATAATTCCGACCAGTAGGATGCTCATGACTACGGCCGCGATACCAATCCACAACCCTGCTCCGACGGTCAACGATCCAAGCAGAAAGTTGGTAATAACGATGCTGAAACCTGCCCAAATGGTGAAAATTTGCCAAAACCCTCGTGTTCGTTCCGATTCCGGTATGACATTTACTCCTTCGGTTTCTATTAATGGCATTCCACCCCCTAGTCGGGTCATACAACAAAAAACATTAGGGATAGTTGTTGAGTTGGGAAATTTACAGCGATCAGTGCCAGGCGATTTTTCATTTCATGCTTCTATCGAACTATATTCGTATTCTATCGGAATGGGCTTGCCATTGCCACGAGCCAGCAATGGAAGAAGAACTAAATGAAACCGTTACAGTCGAACCCGCATATCAGTCAGATCAATAGCCGCCAGTCTTCCATTCATGGGCGCTATGGTGAATCCACGTTCGGACAGCCTCATTGGGACAATACTGAACTGATTTGCACTACCACCGCCACCGAATAGGACGATGAGCAACGCAGAGATAATCACCATAACGACATGGCCCACTGTATTCCTGACAAAGCTCGTCATATAGACGGTGTGGCTACTCTGATCAAGCCGCTTAGCCACTCGCAGACCACTGAACTGATGTAGTATCTCCTGATATCACTCATGCGAATATAATAAATGAAGGCCGATGAGTGCGGATGAAACATCGCCAGTTTAGCGGTTCACTTTAACAGCTCAACAAACCCATCCGTTCCATTGACTCGAACTCGTTGACCAGTTTCGATACGACGTGTAGCTTCGGGAACCGAAACAACTGCCGGCAGGCCATATTCGCGTGCAACGAGAGCCCCGTGACTCATCTGGCCACCGACTTCCACGACCATTCCTGCTGCGTTCAGGAACAGCGGCGTCCAACCAGGGTCGGAGGACGGCGCGATGAGAATTTCTCCTTTTTTAAACGTTTCTTCTGCAGGATCTCGAACTACTCGAGCTACTCCTTCAACAATACCGCCTGAAACGCCGGTTCCAACAAGAGCCCCATCGGGCACATCTGTGCGCTTGATATGTCCGCTCGGAGCTTCACCTTCACTCGTCAATACCGGTGGTGCGTCCATCGATGCATAGCGCTCAAATTCTGCACGTCGGTCCTTGACGTTGACGTCTATTGAACCACCCTCAAGCGCAGCGAACAATTCCTCTTTTCGAAGGAACCAGACATCGTCCGGATCAGCTAGCTTACCTTCTGAGACAAATTGCTCACCAACATCACACAAGGTATCACGCCATGAAGCAAACATATACGCCGAACCTTGTTTTGGATACTCACGAGTCTGAATGTAGCCGCGATAGGTTCGAATGAGTTGGCGAATCAGTCGTTTTCGAACCGACCCGAGAACTCCATGATCGGCTAGTTCCTCAAGTCGTTTTGCTGCCTCCGAAGCCTCACTTTCCAATTCTCGGATGTGTTCACGGTGTTCTTCTTTTTCCCCGTATTCGAGGTTTGCACGAACTGTCGCGAGCAACCCAGATGGGTCTTCACTCCAGCGTGGACGACTGATATCGATTTCACCTGTCGCACGATGTCCGAACTCGTCAAGATACTTATCCAGTGCGGCTATGAAATTCTCACCCCCTTCCACGGATTTGAGTTCTTCGAGAGACGCATCTCGTTGCAGTGCATCGGCAACCGCTGGATTGTCGCGAGCGATGTCTGCAAGGTCACCAAGTCCAAGATTAATCCGCGTCACCAATTCGTGTGGAAAGCCTCTCTCGATAGCGCTGACATCTTCAGCGTTATTTGGGAATCTTTGCTCCAACCAGATTCCTGCCGTTATTGCAGCTAACAACGGACCTGTCGACGGGAATTTGATTGCCTCGTCAAGAAGATTGAAAATAGCATGAGAGCGTTCTGCAAGGTTGTCGGGAGCACGCACCTGTGTAGCGATATTCATTCCCCATGCTTTCCATTTGGCTTCCTCACTCTCCGGTGGAGCCGGTGTACCAATGAAGGCCCCAAGGAAACCACTTGCCATCGCTATGAGGAGTGGTCGACTCGTTTTCGTTCCTGTCCATGCTGCAGTAGCGAGTCCAGGAATTGCAGCTAATTTCTCAGTTGCTGACCGCTTTGTGAAAAACTCGTTACCACGTCGATGTACAATATCTTCGAGTGCTGCTCCCATCGGTTCACTTGTTGCAGCCAATTGCTTCGGGAGGAGATCCTGAAGCGCTCTAATCTGTAGTAGCTTCGTGACATCCATGTAAACTCGGCCACCTGCCTCTGCTGCCCACTGCGTGTCACTTCCAAATCCGAACTCCTCGAATGTCGTCTGCGTATATGCCATCCAGATATCCCGAACCAGAGGAGGCATCGCTTCGGCGAACGCCTGCGCATGCCCCAAACTGACATAGACGTGAAGCTGATCATCTTTTGGTCCGGGCGACGGAACGGGAAACAGTGAAGTAATTGGACGAGATTGGACGACGTACACCTCTCCGTCTTCGAGACACCACTCGATGTCCTGTGGCGACTCGAATAGATTACTAATTTCTTTCCCCACTGCCACTAGAGTCCGAACCTGCTCGTCAGTCAGTACACGAGTTGTTCGCTTGGATAGTGGCAGTTCAATTGTCTCTGTTCCACTCTCTGGATGTGGATATATCGCGATTTGCTGATCACCTATTTCGTAATCAAGGATCTCTTCAGTTTGTGTGTCTACACGGATCGAATCGGTGGTTGCCTCACCCGAGACGAATGCCTCACCAAGACCGAGTCCAGCCTCGATAGTAGTAGTATAACGATTTCCGGTCATTGGATCAGCGGTGAAGAGGATGCCGGATACTTCTGGGTTGATCATCCGCTGGACGACGACTGCAAGGGCAACATCGTCATGTGGTATCTGATTCTTGGTTCGGTACGCAATCGCACGGTCAGTGAACAAACTTGCCATACAAGATCGGATACTGTCAACGATATCCTCCACTCCTTGAACGTTCAGTGAGGTTTCTTGTTGGCCGGCGAATGACGCGTCTGGGAGATCTTCAGCTGTTGCACTTGAACGGACAGCGTATGTTATTTCGGATCCATTTCCAATCTTGCTAAGGGCACTCTCTATCTCTTCTCGAATTTCCGTAGAGATGTTGAGTTCTTCGATTCGATGACGAAGGGCAGCCCCTTTGTCGGAAACTGCCGCGCTATCTTCCAGATCGAGTTCCGAAATCTCATCGATCAACTCTCTAGTTTGCTCATCGTCGATAAGCTCTCGAAACACATGAGTGGTCACACAGAACCCTTCCGGGACTGGAACCCCTGCTGCAACGAGTTGTGCAAGATTCGCTCCCTTCCCACCGACAAGGTCATGCGTAGTCGCTTCCGAGTCACTCAAGGAAATAACGTACGGGGTACTGGAGCGGATTTTTCCACGGTTAGTCATCGGACTTCTCCGTCACATCACTGTCGCGTGTTAGTCCCGCAGCAACGGCAGCGATAAGGGTATCTCGAACTTTGGGATATCGTTCCTCTCCGATTTGCTCTTTTTGGTGAGCAATGCGAGCAACCGCTCGAATCGAATGTGCAATACTTTCTGGATCCGTCCCTACGACTTTCCCTTCGTCGTACCAGTGTTCAATGTATGGAAGGAAGACTTCTATTGTACTATTTCTCCTCTCTGAGATTTCCTCAGCAGAGATCTGATTACGTATGTAACTTACTTCATCCTCGATAATGATTTGCTTGAGAAGTGGATTCGATTCAAACTCGTCTAGAGTCTCTTCGAGTAACGCTGCTATGGCCATTTCTGGGTCGTCATAGGCCTCAACGGAATTTTGGAGTAATCGAGGAATTAGTTCCTTGTTGTACTCTTCGAGGATGTCTACGTATAGTTCTTCTTTGGAGTCATAGTATTGGTAGAATGTCCCAGTGCCGATTCCTGCGGCTTCTGTGAGTTCTGAAATTGTCGTCTTTCGTATACCGTACTGAGCAAACAGCTCATATCCTGTGTTACGAAGCGATTCACGGACTTGCTTTTTCTTTTCTTCGGTAAATGTGGGCATGGATGTTATTCGTGCCTGTACCTTCCTTGCCTATCTGTCTGAAGTGGCCATTTAGTGCCTTTCGTTGACCAATTCACTACGGGGCGAATTATAGGTACAATCACCTTCCCGTATGAAGATATTCGCTATCTGAATATTTGAATATTTCGTTCAAACGTTCTACTCCTACTGTGAATCGCTCCAGCTGGTTCCTCAAATCTTCTGCGTACGAACCCGCTGCAACCCGTGAAGCTGCCGAGACAGCACAGAAACGCGCACCGTGGGAGCAATTCTCCTTCACCGTCGATGCCCCCGGACTCGTAGAAGTCACCAATGAGAGCCACGAGAATCCCACAGACCACCAGTACGTCGTCTCCTTCGACGACGTGACCGGCAAGTTGATGGCCTGCACGTGTCTGCACTATGTCCACCGCTCCGCCTTCTGTAAGCACATGGCTGCTGTCGAAACCGCGACTGATAACGGTACGCTGACGGCGTTCCCATTGGACGGAGACAATGTCGAATCAGAAGGCTGTGACTATGACGGCCTCGGTGGCTTCCGGTTACGGCCTCGGTGGCTTCCGGTTCTAAGAATGCGTGCGCACGGGTCGGAAGGAATCGCCAGCCTAATTCCGTCTCACTCTTTTCATTTATGTCACGTCAAATGTTCAAACATGCGCAATACCACGCGACGGACGTTGCTTCGCGGATTTCTCGATTGATAATCGCTTACGAATTTCGAATTAAACACAGTGTCAAATAGATGCCGTTTAACTATAAGGACAATCGTTAAATAAACAGCACTACTTTAACTGAATACAGGCGCTAAATCCCTTCTTCATCGAGATATTCCAATTGATAACATGGTGAATGAGGTTCTTCTCTCGTTATTCCCCGAGTTGCTAACAAAATGTACAGTGAAACATCTATTTCTCGGAAAGTCTATACGGTCTCTCCGACATCATATTCTATGGAACTGTTAGACATTACACTCCGTGAAGGTGAGCAACGGTCCGGATATACGTACACCACCGAGCAAAAAATAGCTGTAGCAGAAAATCTGTCAGAATTGGGTATAGAATATATCCAGCTTGGGTTTCCTGTCGCTGACTCCCAGACAAAGGAAGTCTGTGCCGATCTTGATATTACGGCAAAAACGACTGGTATTGCGCGTGCAATTCAAAAGGATATCGATGCAGCAGCAGATGCGGGAGTTGATGTTATTGACTTATTCGCTCCAACGAGTGATCTACAGCGCTCTCATATCCTTGGTGTGGATAGAGAAGAACTACTCTCACGTATCGATGCCTCCCTAGATTACGCTCACGAAACTGGACGTGAGGTACATTTCTCCGCAATGGATGGATTTCGAACAGAGACCGGTTTCTTGAACGAAATAATTAGTCGTGTAAATGCAGACTACGTTACAATCGCCGATACCGTCGGATCGCAAACTCCGAGGATGGTCGAAGAAACGCTCACTGACCTCGCTACTGACTTATCCCAAATCGGAGTTCACTTTCATGATGACTTGGGCTTAGCGACGGCAAATGCACTTGCAGCGAGCAACTATGGAGTTGGTAAAATCGACGTGTCTGTTGCTGGTGTTGGAGAACGAGCAGGAAACACTGCCCTCGAAGAGTTTGTTATCGCCCAATCTCGGGAAGCCGATTTTACCGCGCTCGGTGTCGACGAAGGTCAATTGATTCCCGCACTCGAATCGATTCTTGATATCCTTGACGAGGACATTGCACCACAGAAACCAATACTTGGGAAGGGAGTATTCGAACACGAATCTGGCCTCCATACGGCTGCGATGCTAGATACTCCAGCCACATTCGAACCGTTTGACCCTGCAGATTTCGGCGGGCAACGACACTTGCTATTTGGGCCATCAACGGGAACAGGGGCAGCGAAGAAATTACTAGAACGAGCAAATCTGGATCCGACTGACAATCGAATCGAGCTCCTTCTTAGCGAACTCGAAAATCAAAATAAAGATCTTCACCTCAAAGAGGCTGTTGCACTCGCGAAGGATGTCAGATAATCTGATCTGACGCCAGTTGTTCGATTGTTTCTGCTGAATATCCGAACTCGGTGAGAATCGCGATCGTATTTTCTCCTAACTGTGGAGGGTCTCGATTTTTTCCCTGCTGAAATCCAGTGCTTTGCGCCGGAAATCGAGGTACTTGAATCGCTGTTTCGTTCCCTTCTACAGTGTTTATTTCTGTAAGTGCATCAGTCATGTTTAGATGAGGATCGTCGACAACCTCTTGGAGGTTCTGCACCGGTGCTACCGGAACGCTCACATCACGGAGTCGAGAAACAAGCTCTTTTCGGTCGAACTGTTGAAATTCGGCCTGAAGTAATGTTACTAGTTCGTCGTCATTTTGCCGTCGATCCTCGATTGTAGCGAATCGTTCATCATCATCAAATGGAAGGTCAAATTCCGTGCAAAGCCGTTTCCACTGACGTTCTGACGACGGCCCCACGAAAACCCACTTCTCGTCCTGGGTTTTGAAAACGTCATACGGCGACCAATTCGGGTGCCCTGCACCGAGAGAATCCGGGATATCGTCATAGGCTTGTGTATATGCTAACCAATAGCCCATCAGCGCAACCGTACTTTCGAACAGAGGAACCGTGATATGCTGTCCCGAGGCTGTTGTATCCCGCTGTCGAAGCGCACTAAGGATAGAGATTACGCCATACAGCGATGCAGCCATGTCAGCAATACTTGTTCCGGCACGGACGGGTGGCTGTCCGGGATTACCTGTCGTACTCATTAAGCCACTCATTGCCTCTGCAACCGGGTCAAGTGCTGGATAGTCCTCGTACGGTCCTGGATTAAAACCTTTAATCGAACAGTAGATGAGCTGTTCATTGTGCTCTTTCAAATCAGCATAGCCGATGTTTAGTCGATCAGTCGTGCCCGGCCCGAAATTCTCAACAATAACGTCTGCTTCCTTAACGAGGTCGATAAATACGGCATGCCCGCGATCGGCCTTCAGATTCAGTGTTAGACTCTTTTTATCACGGTTGACGTAGTTGAACGAGCTATTTCCAGTCGGGCTTGAATCACGCACAGCATCACCTCCATTTGGGTTTTCGATTTTGATCACTTCTGCACCGAGATCGGCGAGTGTGAGCGTACAGAAGGGGCCTGCAACGATATGGCCCAGCTCAAGGACGGTAATATCAGAAAGTGGCAAGTTATCGGTTGTCATTGTTCTGACCCCCATTGTGCTTGTGATTGGTTTTCAGTAAGCTCTTCACCGAACAGTTGCGTTGCTCCGTCCGCATCGAAGAAATAAAGATGATCCTTGTCGAATGATGCTGCAATCGACTCCCCAGGTGCGAGATCATCGGCGGCAGCAGAAACAATATCTAATCGTGTATCATCGAGCGTACGAGCATGAACTACAGACTCCGTTCCAAGGGGCTCGACAACCTCAACTGTCGCCTCGACTGAGTGGTCACCAGTTCCAAGCGAAAGATACTGTGGTCTAATCCCGATCTTGATATCGTCACCAGTAAACGCGGATAGATCCTGGTTTGGTAATGGGATTTCTAGTCCATGACCTGTGACCGCGGGTACCCCATCGATGATTTCTATCCGGCATTCAAGAACATTCGTCGACGGTGTCCCAATAAATCGGGCAACGTATTCTGACGTCGGATAATCGAACAGGGTTTTCGGTGGATCGAACTGCTCAAGGGAACCCTCATTAAGCAAGACGACGTTATCACTCATCGTCATCGCTTCCGTTTGATCGTGCGTGACATAGACAATAGTCGTATCGAGTTCTTGGTGGAGTCGCTGAACTTCGACTCGCAACTCTGCTTTTAGTTTAGCATCGAGATCACTCATCGGCTCGTCTAAGAGAAGCACGTCAGGGTTCTGAACGAAGGCGCTTCCGAGGGCGACACGCTGCTGTTGACCACCAGAGAGCTCAGCTGGTTTTTTGTCAAGCTGATCCGTGATTTGCAGCGTTCGGGCGGCCTCTTCGATTGATTCGTTGCGCTTGGCTTGTGAAACTCCTGCGATCTTCAATCCGTAGCCAATGTTTTCACGAACACTCATATGTGGGTAAAGTGCAATGCTTTGGAAAACCATTGCAATATTTCGCTCCTGTGGCCTGAGATTGGTCACCTCCTCCTCCCCGAAGTGGATTTGTCCACTTGTTGGCGTCTCTAACCCTGCAAGCATTCGGAGTGTTGTCGTCTTCCCACAGCCGGAGGGCCCAACGATAGTCGTAAAGGATCCTGCCGGGATATCGAGGGAGAGGTTGTCAATTGCTTCGAACTCTTTACCGCCGGATTTGAACACTTTGCGTACGTCTGTAAGGTGGATTGATTTTGCCATATTACTCAAGACCTCCAACGCTGAACCCCTGGAGCAGGTAGTTTTGAAGGAACAATGCGATTAGGAAGGGTGGAATGCACATCAGAAACGAGACGGCCATTGTCTCGCTCCAGCCGACAGATACCCGATCAAGGAACAAGCTTGCGCCGACTGTAATCGTGTACATATTGTCGCTACTCATCACGACTCGAGCCATCGTGAAGTCATTCCACGCGACTGCGAACGAAAAAATCGCGGCTGAAATGTAGCCCGGCCGAGCCACCGGCAAGACAACATCTCGAACCGTGCGCCACCGACTTGCTCCCCGAACCCATGCCGACTCTTCGAGCGAAATCGGAATGGTTTGGAAGTACTGCCACATCAACCAAATCGCAAAGGGCGTTGAAATCGCTGTCAACGAGAGCGTGAGTGCGAAATAGCTATTCAACAGTCCTGCCGTGTAGAAAAGCACGTACAACGGGATGGCGAGTACGATTGGGCTGAACATATACGAGAAAAGAACCGCACGTGCAGTGAGGCTCTTACCACGGAAATCGAACCGAGTAAGCCCATATCCGGCCGTGACAGCAATACTTGTCGAGAGAACCATTGAGCTTCCAGTGACGATGATACTGTTGGTCATATATCGAACTGTCTTTGTCGTGGTTAGCAACTCGTTGAAGTTCTGGAATGACAGTATCTGTGGGATCAAATTCACTTGTCCTCCAGAGAATACCACTTCAGGTGGTTGGAACGCTAACAAGAGCATGATGTAGACCGGAATTGTGACGAAGATAGAAACGAGAATTGCTGTAGTATAGACTCCAACTCGTTTGATCTGCTGTTGTCTCTTCTGAGAAACAAAGCTTCCCGCGCCCTTCGAGCTGGTAGCCATTACGCACCCACCTCCTCACTCGGATTGAACACTCGAAAGTAAACGGTTGCGACAATCGCGAGGAGGAAAAACATTATTCCAGCTAGTGCTGTTGCACCACCGAAGTTTACCTCGTTGAAGGCGAGCTGGTAAACCCGGATTGGGAGGGTTGTTGTTGTATTTAGTGGCCCTCCGTTTGTTGAGAGCCAAATAATATCGAATTTGTTGAACATCCATATCCCACGGACGAGGAGTATGATAAGAATCGCACCCCTCAGATGCGGGAACGTGATATCACGGAACGCTTGCCACGTAGTGGCACCTTCAACTCGCGCTCGTTCGTACAAATCGGGATCAATTGCCTGAAGGCGGGCAAGAAGAATGAAAAACGAGAATGAGCCAAATTTCCAGACACTCGTCACAACAACTCCTGCCATCGCCCACTTGAGAGACGAGAAAAATCCAATTGGCTGGGCAAGGAGCCCAGCATCGACGAGAACCTGATTGAGGATTCCCACATTTGGATCGAGGATGAATTTCCATAGGAAGATCACCACTAGTGTTGGGATCAAATAGGGAAATATCATCATCGTTCGTAGTATACTTCGACCTTTTATTCGCTGATTTACGACAAGTGCGAGCCCAAGTCCGACTAAGAGACTAAGAATTGTCGTGGAAAGGGCATAGACAACGCTATTCCAGAGAAATGACCAAAAGTCAGGACTCGATAATAATTCAGTATAGTTGGCGAGCCCAACAAACGCAGCCTCCTGTGTGGGATTGGAGAAGAGACTCATATTGAGTGCATAGAGTATCGGGAGCACCCAAACAACGGTGAAAAATATTACAAGCGGTAGAAAGCAGACTAACAGTAAGAACCGACGTCCGCCGAAAAACCGTCGAGTTTGGACAGTTCGTATTTCCATACTCATTAATTCTTCAACCCCCGTAGCTGCTTTGCGACCCAATCCACCGTCTGTTCGGGAGACTTTCCACCAACAAGAAGTTGGTCAGCCGATTGTCCGAGCAACTGTTGACCGTATGCATCAGCCGCGACGATATTTGGTGCCCCGTCCTTTCCGGTCGCCAAGATCGTCGAGAACGAGTCCCAATTCTCTTTTACGAGTTTCATCACCGCTGGGTGGTTCTGAATCGTCTCGTTGTTCTTGACCGCTTCGCTGTTTAGTCCCTTCCGCGTGGGGGGGAACTGAAACAGCGGTGCCGAAAGGACGAAATCCATGAACTTATCCGACTTTGAGAAAAAGTCGGCAAAGGCCTTTGCACCCTCGGTTGCCTTTCCATCATTCCGAACGACGTGTCCTTCCATATACGCCCACCACTTGCTCCGCTTTGTGCCCTCTGGATGTGGGTACGGTGATGGGGACAATTTCTCGACTAAGTCTGGGCGATTCTCAGCAATGGTTAAGATTGGTAGCCCGCCGACGCTTGCTATTGCTGCTGCATTTTCCTGCTGGAGCGCCTCAATTGCATCTCCCCATTCCCATCCACTACCGTTGGGGGAGTATTGGCTCATCGTTTTCAGCCACTGGTAGGTTTCGACTGCCTTCCGCCGATTAGCACCGTCGTCGATGGTGACTTGGATGTTATCAGATGGACCGTTATAGATCTCTACATCATTTTGCCACAGATATTGTGTGATCTGCGTGTCTGCGTTATTTGTCTGTCCAGATTGAGTAACAAACCCTTTGATGTTATGAGATTGAGAGACCTGTTTCGCCTCCGTCTCCCACTTAGACCAGGATTCTGGATTCGAACTATAGAGATCGTTTCGATACCAGAACATCAAGGGCTCGACCATTGTCGGTGCAAAGTATGATTCCCCATCCACATTGACTGGGTCTGGGAGTTCACTATCTTGGACAACATTCGAAATTGCTGCCAAATCACCGTCTCTTTGATATCGGTATGCATCGGCAGAAGTATCAAAAATAAGATCTGGTGGGTTGCCGGCGGCCACCATTTTCTGTAATTGCTGATCTGTTGATGTCCCTTTTGATGTATACGTAACGTTCACTTTATAGTCATGATTCTTTTCGAACTCACCGATGATTTCGTTGATGACTTGTTTCGAATCGCCGCGGTCACTAAGATAGGAAATCGTTTTTCCTTTTCCATCACTATTGTTATTGCTTCCTGAAAGAATACTTGAACATCCCGTTAGCCCCACAGCAGTTCCAGCGGTGGTTAGTCGGAGAAACCTTCGCCGACCCATGTTCCTAGTTGCCATGACCTATACTAACATATGTGAGGAGAGTCTACTTTGTCCCTACACACGTAGGGTCATTAAATACTATTATTGAGTATAAACTTCCGCTCCGCTGGAGCAGTAGCAGATTGTGTCTTCTTTTCGAGTGCATCAATTAACAACTTTTTTTCTGCTTTCCGGAGATGCTCGAGGAACGTGGGATGCGCAATATCTAGCTCCGAAGCTAAATCCTGTGCTTCGATTTTTCGAGGCCAATCAAAATATCCCGACACCAAAGCAAGTTCGATGACTTCTGCTTGTCTAGAAGAAAGTAGTCGTGATTGAGATTCAAACGGAGATAATTTACCGAGACTTACTGAACCAATTTCGGAGAGTTCCGCAATTATCCTTTTCAAGTCTTCACGTCGGAATACGACGATATCAAAGATCCGCTGACTACCGTTGACTTTATCCATCCCATCTAGCATCCCATGGTTCTGGCGGATGATTGGAAGCGCTCCACACGATTTTTTCGTCACGAGTAATCGACTTTCATCAAGCGCTTCAACCGATTTTACTTGTTCTGATGCAACCAGCTTTTCTTTAAGTAATGTTTGTTCCTCACCCGCTTCAATTACGAAAGTGATAAAATAGTCATCCCGGACTTCTTCCTGTGTGACATTAAACGGCTGATCGCTTAGTGATGTGATTTCGCTCAAAATGCAGTCCTTTTGTAAATCGAAATAAATCTTAGCCCGGAACATATTCTGTGTCCATCATTGTTATGTGCCCCAGCAAAATAGCCCTATTTCTTAAATTTATGAACTATCGTTGTCCAGTATAGGGTATGTAGGTCACCAAACTACTGATATTCCCCCCTTTCCTTCGGTGAATTCGAAAAGAATGCGTTCTCATTGATTCCGCTGCATGCCATCTAACAATTGCCACCATTCCTTATCGGTGCTGGTACGATTGCTGCTGGCGCAACTGGTATTAGGATGGCAATACCATTTGTAATATATGTGAGTTCACCGACTGTCGTTAGACGAACGTCTGACATACCTCGATAAAATTCGAAAATGTATATATTATATAATCCAATATATGGTAATTATGCCTCGAGAAAACCCAACAAACTCGATCGGACAACCGATCTGTGGATATATCGATCACGTTTCCGACGAACCGTGCCAGTGTGTCGTCCCCTCTCCCGGGAGAGTATGTCCGCGACACAGAACATGACGAGAAATAATTGGCGATCGGTTTCCGGCTCCTTCCGAAGCTGAAATAGGGCAACATTGTCGACGTCGAGGCCTGATTCAATATCGGCAGGTCTGCGGTCGAATGTCGACTGCACATCGTCGATATGTTGTTCGGTACGCGTGCTCCTCACCGGCGAACACCGCATTGCGAATCGACTGCAGACGGTCGTCTTCTCCGGAGAGTGCTCGCTCATCGGTCACACTTTGCGGGCGAAAGAGACGCGGATCCGCGAACTCCCATCGTAGCAATTGCTCCCGCGGCTAGGTTGCGCAACATGGTACGTCGTTTGAGCGACGGCTGGGAAATTTCCTCATCTGTACTAACGTTCTCCTTTTTCTACCCAATTTGTATTTGTAGCAAACAGTATATTATTTGTAAAAAATCATCCCGCATCGATTCAGATGAGTGTATACTCACTCGTTCTTCTAAACGCAATAGAGGGACGTTCAGGCCATGCATGGACGTCACCCCCGGAACAATCCTCGGAAACGATCAACCAACCCACCTTCGACGGCAAAGACCGCATCCATCTCTTCGTCAGTGAGTTCGAAGTCAAAGACGTCGAGATTTTCCTGCAGGTGCTCGGCACTCGAGGCTTTGGGAATTGCGATAACATTCGACTGTTGAAGCAGCCATCGTAACGCGACTTGTGCGCCGGTCTTGCCGTACCGTTCGCCGATAGCGACAAGCGTCTCGTCGTTCGCAACACGGCCTTTTGCCAGCGGTGTGTATGCGGTGAGACTCACATCCCGGTCGATACAGAACTCGAGCAGTTCGTCTTGGCGATTGTATGGATTGTACTTCACTTGGTTCGTGACGAGCGGCGTCGCCGACGCCTCTATCGCGGCCTTTGTTTGCTTGACCGAAAAGTTACTGACGCCGATATGGTGCACGAGACTACGCTCTTGCAGGTCGTTCATCGCCTCGATAGTCTCTGCGATTGGAGTGCGGTTACTCGGCGCGTGAATCAACAATAGATCGATATACGCCATGTTAAGCCGGTCAAGACTTGCCTCGACCGACGAGAGCGCTTTTTCGGATGCCAAATTGCTGCGGTTGAGTTTCGTCGTCACGAAAACATCTGCACGATCGACAGCAGCAGCCGCGATACCCGCTCCGACGGCGTCTTCGTTACCGTACATCTGTGCGGTATCTACGTGCCGGTAGCCCAACTCTAGCGCCTGCTTGACGGCCACACGGCATTTTCGGCCAGTCATCGGGGCGGTTCCCAGACCGAGAATAGGAATGGTGGCGTCGTCGATGGTCACAGACAGCATAGCGCATGTACGATGTGCAACTACACGGTGTTTTTGGGCGTTCGATTATCGCCAAATTACCATCAAAAACCCCCAAAATCGAGGTCCGGGCAGCCTATTTGTATCGGCAGACTCCTCGTCGTCGCTCGTGAGCTGTTCAGTATGCGTCTCGACTTTCCAGGTCAGCGTATCCTCAACTGATGTTTTATAATCTACAGTCGAATATTCACGAATGTCGATGTTACTGACAGATGAGAATATAACTAACCCTGGTAGGTCAAACTTCCTCGGGCCGAACGTGCATTTCGAGTACGCCGTTGTTGAACCGAGCGTGCGTCACCTCAGGCGACTCCCATGGGAGTTCAACCTGCCCAACAACACCTTTCTCTCGGCAAATGAGGAGTTTATTCGCACTTCGGCCGATACCGACAGAGAGTTCGTCCTCGGTCACACCCAGGAGATCAGCAACAACGAGTAACACGTCATCGGTGATGCGGGCGTCGATCCGGCATCGTTTGGCTGTCGAAGTACGTTTCAGATAGCTGTGTTTCCGACGTCGGTTCGCTTCAATACGGTGCTGTTTTCTATTCTGCTCGTTACTCGTCGTTCGGTCAGTTGCGCTCTCCGGGGGCGGTAAATCGCGGACGTTTATCTCGATCAAACTGCCGAGTAAATCCGTTAGTGGTTGCAGGCCAAATCCCAGACCGAATCTATGCGAACGTTTGCCCTCCTCTGGTACCTCTACGTCCACCTCATCTTCTGCATCCTGATTCTTGTCTTCGTCATCCATGAATATCCACTATATTTGATATTATTTAACTCTATGTTAGATGGTAACATCTAACACTAGATAACGCTGTTGGTCACTCCCACCGTTTGCAGTAGACGCCCAACTGGTGGGTTTCAAGGAAGCGGGGTCTTCTGTGTTAGTTCGGGCGATCAGTGATCGAATGGAGATCGTCATTCTGTGGAAGGGACTCATTCTCAATATCACCGTATCAGTCGGGGTGAAAAAGCAAACAGCACGACAACTTCGGAAGGTGTTGACGAAGGACAATTGTCCAGATTTGAATCTACTACCGATAATTCACCGTCATCATCTCTACGAACTCGGCACCCCGTGGCTGCCGAAATATTCGTATAAAAGCCGATTTCGACTACGCAGGGGGCTCCATTCGTCGGGATACAATTACGCGCTTGTACAACTTCAACACCCCGATGAACGCCAAAGCGGACGTTGCAATACTCGTCCCAAGTCGAATCCAGTGTCCCATTTGGAACTCCCATGCAGTTTGTTTTAGAACTGCAACCGAATGTTCGGCTACTCCTTCCTCGAACATGATGGTATTCCGTGGCCAGAAGAAGAACACCGACAGTATGAATAACGCTATAATCAGGAGTAGTACACTTGCTAGGAGCCAATAACGAACGCTCTTCTCGCGCCAGCTCAAGCTCACGGCACCGATTCCAGTAACAACCGCAAGCATTCCCACGGGTGGGAAGAAATCACTCGGACCGGCGACCGCCATGAAGTCCATACTTGTTTGGAACGATTCCGGAACGGTATGGAAGATGTTTGGATAGACGATGAACGTCTCGAATACGATCGCTCCGAGAAGGATCATTACGATCCACAGGTACATCATGCCGAAGGCGAACGCAAGTTTTTCTCTGGTTATCACAGTTCTCACAAACATATAGATGGTGGGGGGTTCGATAAGAACGGAAGCACAATCGCTGGAACAGCATTTCTGCACAAGATATTCATACACCCAATACAAGACACGCTCACGAGAACCTCAAGAGCGCCGGTCGGAAAGAGTACGGATGATTCGGATATGAGTATCGTACCCTGAGAAGGACAAAAGTCAAACGAATAGGAATGGTAACAGTCTACATGGCAAACCGAGACTCAGCGAAATCGCTGGAATGCCGATGCACGCGGTGTAAGTACAATAATAACGGAACCTGCGGGTATCAGGGAAGACTCCTCATCAATTCAAATGGCGAATGTGAAATGATGGAAACAGGCTTCGGTGGCGATAAAGGCCCGTATGGAGACTGATCTGATCGCAGACCGCGACCCTGACTAAACTCACCAATGAAAGTCACGAGAACCCCACTGAACACCACTAGGTCGTTCTCGCGATCAAGGATAGATACGGGGAAGATTTCCGCGGATTGCTGCGTTCTTCTCGAGTCTTTATCCTCACTCTTGGTCGGATATTGAGCGCGTACCCTGGTTAGTATCCCATACTAATCAAAACAGCCTCCGAGAAGCTTCTCTTACATGGGTGTCCGAAACCCGAGGTAGAAGCCTTGAGAGAGTATTATATCTCCAGAATGACCTACTACCTGTGCTCACTCACCGGACGTTGAAGGGTCACTGAGGTGTTCTGCAACTGTTTCTTCATTTACCATCTCGTACTGGTTTGAATCGGTGTCGATGGTTGCAACACTGACGTCCGTTGCTAAAAATTCATCTTCAGCCACGCTTTCAAGAGCCTGAAGAACGGCACGAATGCCATCGTCAAGCGATAGATCGGTTCCATACCGCTCTTCGAGAGTAGCTTTCAGGTCATCACTCTTCGCACCAATTGCAGTTGCCCTCCATTCGGATGCTGTCCCTGCCGGAGTTACTTCGAATAACCGCGGTTCGTCTTCGTCGATCCCACCAATAAGAAGGCCAACACCGAATGGCCGTGTGCCACCTTGCTGTGTATGTTCTTGAATATCGTCACAGACTGCGGTGGTGAGCGTATCGACATCAATTGGTTGATCATAGCGCCATTGCTCAACTTGTGCGTGTTGACGTGCTTTGTCTACTAGTCGGCGAGCGTCAGCAGCATGGCCCGCAGATGCAATACCAATGTGCGTGTCGGTCTTATGGAGCTTTTCGACCGACGATGATTCCATCAGCGGTGATCGGGTATTGATTTCGGCTGCGAGCACCACACCATCGTTCGTCTGAATGCCGATACTGGCACTGCCCCGTTTGACGGCTTCGCGAGCGTATTCAACTTGGTAAAGTCGACCGTCCGGGGAGAAAATTGACGTGCCTCGATCGTATGCCTGCTGTTGATTTTGTCCTTGCATAGTGCTGTATAGAGCGCTCGGCGCTCGTTACTGCCCATTAGTGTGGGTTTTGTAAATGAGTTTTGTTGGCCTGTCGAGAATCGTTACGAAAAAACGGCCCCCACGTTTCTAATTTTTGCGTATCAGCCCGTATCAGAGCGTATCGTAGCTGAAAACCCCGTTCTCACTGGATGTCCCCGACTGCCGGTGCGCGAACTCTTTTGCCGTCCTCTGTGAATAGTAACACATGTCGGAACGAGAGCCCGAATCTCTGAAGCAGACGCTGTTCGACACCATCGAGGCCGAACGCGGTCGATTGAAGTTAATCGCACGAGATATCTGGGAGAACCCTGAGGTGGCGCTACAAGAGTCCGAATCAAGCGAACGGCTCCAATCTGCCCTACGCGAGGAAGGGTTCGAAGTGACGGCTGGTGTTGGCGGCATTGAGACCGCCTTCGTTGCCAGATACGGAGAGGGGACCCCCGTCGTCGGTACTATGGGAGAATTCGACGCTCTGCCGGGGATGAGCCAGCAAGCGAAAGCTGAACGCGAACCGGTCGAGGTGAATGCACCTGGCCACGGATGTGGGCACAACCTTTTCGGCGTTGGCAGCCTCGCCGCAGCTATCGCCATCAAGCGTTCGATAGATCGCGGTGACCTGTCTGGGTCGATTGTCTTCTTCGGCACGCCAGCTGAGGAGGCCGGTGGTGGTAAGATGTATATGGTTCGCAACGGCGCCTTCGACGATGTGGACGCGGTCATCTCATGGCATCCCGGCTGGTACAACGCGCCCGGAAAGGGGTCTTGTCTCGCTGTCGACGCGTTCGACTTTACTTTTCAAGGAGAGACCTCTCACGCCGCGGCCTCACCTGAATCCGGGCGATCCGCGCTCGATGCGGTACAGCTTCTGAACACGGGCGTGGAGTTTATGCGCGAGCACATATCCGACGCCGCACGCATCCACTACGTCATCCACAACGGCGGCTCCGCAGCCAACGTCGTCCCGGGCGAGGCAAGTGTGGAGTACCTCGTGCGCGCGCCAGAGCGAGTGGAGGTCGAGCGCATCTCCGAATGGGTCTGCGACATCGCTGCGGCAGCTGCCCAGATGAGTCGAACTGACCTTACCGCGACGAAAACCTCCGGAATGTATGGCGTCCTGCCGAACCACACCCTCGCCGACGCAATCCGTAAGAACATGGAGTATGCCGATTTCCCGCTTGACGACGAGCGGGAAAAATTCGCCGCGGAGCTCCGCGAAACCCTTGGTGACGTAGAGGATTCCCTGCAGTACATCCCCGAGTCTGAGCGCGAGGCTGCTCGTGAGGTGGCGATGTTTACCCGGCCCATCAATGCGCCCGACGAGGGACAGACTGGCTCCTATTCGACGGACTCAGGCGACGTCTCGTGGAATGTCCCGCTCGGCCGGTTCAGGGCTGCGACATGGCCTGTCGGGACGCCTGCTCACTCCTGGCAAGCCGTGGCGGCTGGAAGGGATTTGGGAACCGTTGGGATGGAGTTCGCCGCAAAGACGATCGCGGCAACACTCGCAGATCTGCTCGAAGATCCTGAACTCCGCCAGCAGGCACGCGCGGAGTTCGAAGAGCGGTCAGCCGACCACGAATACGAGAGCCCGCTGCCCGAAGGAGCCGATCCCTACAAACTCGTGAACCGCTAAGCGAGCCTCTATACCGTTCGTCATTAGAAAACAATTGAACAATTCATCGCCCGTAAAGCCGCCGCGAGGGTACAGAAACGCGCACAGGCCGAACAGTTCTCCGTCGCCATCGAAGAGCCCCGACTGGTCGAAGTCGCCAATGAGAGCCACGACAACCCCGCTGAGCACCAGTACGTTGTCACACTAGACGACATAACGGGAGAAGCAATGGGGTACACGCGTCCACACCACGTTCGCAGCACGCTTTCTGCAAGCGCACACAGCTACTTGTCGGAAACGTTTCTAAAGCGTTTGAATTTCAACAATCACTACATATCAATGAGCGTGAGTGGATAAGAGCCAGTCACGCCATCGCAGTATTTGTCTCTTCCAGAGATCAACTACGTACGGATCTGGGATGATCTCGATCCGTGAGGCGGCCGGGATGCGATGTGCTCGACTACGTGTTTCGCATCCCTTCCAACTCCACAGAGTATTTCTGATGATGCCGCATAGAGGAATAATAGCCCGACGAAATACACCCCTGGTTCGTCAGCGACGATGCCGCGATAGTGGTTTGGCTCTACCGGTTCATCTCCCTCGAAGATCGGGAGGTCGATCCACGAGAAATCAGAACGATATCCTGTGGCCCAGATCACGTTCGCCGCTTCCAGAACACGATCATCCCCGACCGTGGGTAGGCCATCTTGTACGCCAACTGTTCTCGGAACCCGTTCGATACCGGCCTCAGCCAAGTCCGCGGGTTTGGTTCGCACCAGTATGGTACCCTGGGAGATAAACTTTGGTCTCATCTTGCGGCCGATGGGCGAGTCCACTGTCAGCACGCGATGAAAGAGGAAACGCAGCACAAACGGGACACCGAGGTGCCGTCCGACAACCGACTCGATGTGGAATGGGATGCGCCCGACGTCCCGTCCTGACAACCATGTAGTGTGCTCGTGTGCGGCCTCCAGACTGATTTCGGCCCCGGAGTTACCCGCTCCCACGACGAGGACGCCACCATCCTGCAGCTGAGAGGGATTACGGTAGTCGCTGGAATGCAACTGAACGATGTCGGGATCCAGCTCATCGGCAAAGTCAGGTGTTGTGGGGATTTGATGCGTTGCCATGGCAACGACGACGTTTTCGGCCACGAAATGTCGATTGCCTGCATTCACCAGAAACCGTTCCCCCTCCTTTGTGAGGTGGTCTACCCGTACGTCTAGATGAACCGGCAACTCGAAATATTCTGCGTACGCTTCCAGGTAGTCGCCCATCTCGTCTTTGGTAGGGAAAATGTGGGGTGGGGCTGGGAAGGGCATTCCCGGGAGTCCGCTGTAGCGAGCAGGGGTAAACAAGCGAAGCGAATCCCAACGGTTCCGCCAGACATCACCAATTCGCTTACCTGCGTCGAGAATAATGAAATCGCGTCCCTCTTTCTGCAGGAAGTAACCGGTAGCCAGTCCGGCCTGGCCCCCGCCGATAACGATAGTGTTGTAACTGTCAGTCATGTCTTCTCTTCGTTTCAATGGCCTTCACTCCTCACCCTCAAATGGAAGCCCGTGTGTTGGAGGCCTACATCTGTTAAGCCCCTTTTCGGGGAAACGAGGGGAACAACGAAGCCCTGTTTGATCTCGTTCCATGCGTTCTGTATCTGTTTTTCAGTGGCCATGCTACTCAATGTCTATTATGCTTGCCAAATATATGTAACTGTCTTGTGAAATATTTCGCTGTGTGAAAAATTGGTACTAAGACAGACTAAATGAACATCCTACGAGGTGAGATCTGAGGAGACGAGCGCCTCGAACAAGTCCGAATCGACTGGCTTGGCATCCCGACGGACGCGCTCAAACGCGGAGATAGCCCACTCGCGGGCCTTCGGAGCGTCTGTATCGATGATCGCCCGGAGCGCACCAGTTTCGGCATCATGACAACAAATGCCAGCTCGGTCGTCAACGATACCGAGGCCACACCGGTCTCCATCGGGAAGAGAATCGTGGATGAGGACGGTGCAGTGTTCGCATGAGGCTGCTTCCATGATTCGTTCGGGATTCCAAGCAATGGTTCCCTGAAGCGCATCCGGCGAGTAAATGTACTCGAGTTCCATCCCATCAAGGACAGCTTGGCAGACTGCCTCGTTGTTGATCGATTTGTACACGATATTGTCGAAGCCGCGCAACCGGGTAGTCCCCTTGATGAGCTGGGTAAGTCGTTCGACGGGTTCGTAAGGGTATCTCGATCCGGGATACGAGACTACCGCATCAGCGAATAGGTCGACGCTGAATCCCTCCATTTCCCGCGGGAGCCACTGCCAGACATCGCGGAGTTTGTATTCGGTCTCCATCGCTTCGCGGAAATCCAAAAACCGATCGGCGACAAACGCACCCAGTTGCGTCAGTTGGTAGTCAGGGCCGTCCCGGACGATCCATCGTCGATCTTCGAAATCAGCCAAGACACGCCCCATGGTAGGTGAGGATGCACTTGTTGTGACACGCAATTTCTTACGGTCACAGGGGCCTTCAGTCAGAGCCTCGAGTACCCTGATGCGGTGATCCGAGCGCGCAAGAAATTCGATCTCTTTGATCGGTGAGTGCATGTGACTACTACGCATGGATATATATTATTCTTCTCCCAGGGGGTTCCTCGTTTGGCAGGAAGGGAGGGAATCCCACATGTGACTGCTCCCCATCCTTAAGGGCGGGGGCTTCCTGAACACACTAGTACCACCATGTGCCACCGGCAGAGCGGTGTGAATTTTGGATGCTGGCGTCGCCCCGATGAGGGTTCTTCGAACCCCATGATTATACCGTTGTAATTAGCGCCCTCCATTCGCTAGTTTCGTGTTAGCTTCGTGGGCCCGCATCCACCCCGCTAAATCGGGATGGTCGAACGTGATTTCGATGTGATGGATACCGACACCCGTTGCATCGTCCACTGACAGCGTTCGAAACTCTTTGTAGCTTACGCCCATGACACGCTCAGCCATCTTTTCCATCACCCGAAGCCATCGTTGTTGTAGGCACAGCCGTAATGCGTCGCAACCTCCCGATAACTGAGTCGGGCAACCACCATGTCGTTCGTCTGTAACGCCACTCGATAAAAGGCTTCAACCTGAGGACGGTCCGTCTGTAACTGGCCTAACCAGGAAACCTAACTGAATAGTCTAACTATACAACTTAACCAGGTGATCTAACTGCTTCGACTGGGCATCCGAGGGTGGATCACTTCGCGTTAAGGAGGGTAGTAAGTAACAGAATCTCGCTGTCTGCACTACAGTACACAAATGGATAATGCAGCAGGCAGCATTTGGTTCGGGGTGTTTACATGGCAAAATTTTAAAATCAATCGCAACGACCCTTTATAGGAGCGCAGGAAAACAGACGCGTTCACGATATCCGATGACGGACATCGAACGACGCCCGGAGGACGAAACACAGTATCGTGATCATCTACAGCGTAGCGAGACGGTTTGGAACCGTTGGAGCGATTGGTACCGAACGAGTGAACAGGATTTCGAACCGTTCCGAACGGAGTTGATTACGCAACTCGGCCTCAGAGAGGGTGATAGGGTACTTGAGATTGGCTGTGGACCCGGCGTTAACTTTAGTTTGATCTGGGAAGCAATAGGCGAAGACGGCCAGCTCGTTGCGACTGACTACAGCCCAGAGATGGTCACCAAAGCCAGAGAGCGTATTACCACCAACGGGTGGGAGAATATCGAGGTTGTGCGCGCCGATGCAACAACTGCCAATTTGGGGGGCGCTATGACGCAGCTATCGCAACCCTCGCTTTGAGCGTGATGCCTGATGTCAAACGAGCTGTCCGGAACATCCACTCCGTACTCAAACCAGGTGCCCCAATGGTATCCTCGATTTGCAGGAGTTTCAATCGGGGCCAATCGGGCGTTCAATCCCCTGCTACGGTGGTTCCTTCACTGGTACGCCAATTGGAATGCAAACGATGATGTTCGGATAGCCATCAATGAGATCTTCGATGAATACGAACAGCTCGGTACATATATGTTTGGAACAGTGTATACAATCAAAGCAATAAAATCTCTATAATAATCCTCCGCATCGTCGGTTGGCACCCGATAACTGAACCACTCGTTCGTGTTCACCGTTCAACTCATACGTCGATCGATCTTATACCTGATTTCTCAAACAGCACGGAACTGTATGCACGTTCTGCGAACACACGGTTGCCGGCAAAATCCGACTAACAACGGCACGCTGACCGCGTTTCCATCAGAGGAGAGGACGACGATGCTAAGACAGTGAAGTGAAACTGTGGCGGCCTTGATTGCTTCCCGTGCTGGAGTGCGCACGGGCCGGAAAGACCTCAGCCTAATCCCGTTGTACTTTCTTCTCCTTATGCCGAATGGTTGTCGTCGGTCCAAAGAGATTATTTCCCATCTGTGACACTGACTAAATCGCTTCACTTACGCTCCACTAGGCGCTATTATTTCTTCTCTGCGAACCTATGCTAGAGTGGAGGATCGACCTCCAGGCGAAGAATATCCTATGATTCATACAACAAGGTCGAGAGAGACGATTACCGTACCAGAAACGCGAGTGAAATTCGCCGCCCTAGCACTGCGGGCGCTCTCCGAAACCGGGGACGCGACACTAAAACGGTTCGTGGAGAACGGAGAGACGACACGGTACTCTCGGAACCACGTGCGATCGGCCGAAACGGCACCGGCCCCTTCGGCGAAGCGCTGGAACCGCATACCCGATACGATATCGAGGAGAACAACGAAATGACGCTCGCAATCGAAACCGCCGGTCTGCGCAAGTCCTTCGGTGAAACGCTTGCCGTGGACGGCATCGACCTCCAGATTCCCCGAGGAACCGTATTCGGTCTCCTCGGTCCCAACGGCGCTGGGAAAACGACGATGATCCGGATGCTCGCGACGCTGCTCCGCCCAGATGCGGGCACCGCGACCATCCTCGGACACGACGTTGTGCGGGATGCGGCTGCGGTTCGCGCGAAGGTGAGCCTCACCGGCCAGTACGCCTCCATTGACGAGGAACTAACTGGTCGCGAGAACCTCGTTCTCGTCGGGCGCCTGCTCGGATTCTCGTGGCGCAATGCCGGTGAGCGCGCCGACGAGCTGCTCGACTCCTTCGGCCTCGCCGAGGCGGCCAGGCGACAGGTGCGTACGTATTCTGGCGGCATGAAACGTCGCCTCGACGTCGCCGCGAGCTTGGTCGTCACGCCCGAGGTGCTCTTTCTAGATGAGCCGACGACGGGCCTCGACCCGCGTAGCCGGAACCAGGTCTGGGCCATCATCCGTGCCATCGCTGCCGAGGGAACGACCGTGCTCCTCACCACACAGTATCTGGACGAGGCAGACCGTCTGGCGGATCGGCTCGCCGTGATCGACGATGGGCGAGTCATCGCCGAGGGCACGAGCCGCGAACTGAAGGCCGCCGTAGGTGCCAGCACGTTCCACGTCCGTCTGCACGACCCGGGACGGCGTGCGGAGGCCGAGACAATCCTCGGGGACCTCCTCGGCGTGGAGATCCTCGACGGAGCCGACCGTGACACGCTCTCCGCAAGCATCACGGATGACGAGAACGCGGCAGCGGCGCTCTCGGCGCTCGCGGGCGCCGGTGTGCGCGTCGCCGAGTTCTCGCTCGGACAGGCAAGTTTAGACGAGGTGTTCCTGGCACTGACAGGCCGCCCCGCGGAGAACGAGGCCGAGGAGGTGGCAGCATGAGCACCGAGACCACGGAGGCGCCACTCGTAGCGGAGGAGGACCTGAGCGACGTCCTCTCGCAGGCCGAGCGCCCGCCACGTGCCGGAGCCGTCTCCGCCTCGCTCACCCTTGGATGGCGGGCCCTCTTGAAAATCAAGCACGTACCGTTCCAGCTGTTCGACGTCACGGCGTTCCCGCTCATGTTCACGTTACTATTCACCTTTCTCTTTGGAGGCGCCCTCGCGGGGTCGCCCAGCGAGTACATTCAGTTCCTCTTACCGGGCATCCTCGTGCAGTCCATCGTCTTCATCACCGTCTACACCGGTTTTGGACTCAATACGGACATCGACAACGGCCTGTTCGATCGTTTCCAGTCGCTCCCGATCTGGCAACCCGCACCTATCGTCGGCGCGCTCTTAGGCGATGTCATGCGCTACACCATCGCCGCGGTGATGGTCATCGGGCTCGGCGTCGTGCTTGGCTTCCGGCCTGGGGCCGGTTTCTTGGGAGTGTTCCTCGCGCTGGCGCTCGTACTCGTGTTCGCGTTCAGCCTCTCCTGGATCTGGATCGTCGTCGGGCTGACCGTCGAAAAGCCCGAGTCCGTCATGACTATGAGCTTTCTCTTGCTGTTCCCGCTCACGTTCGTGTCCAACATCTTCGTCGACCCTGCAACCATGCCAGGGTGGCTCCAAATCGTGGTTGGCGTCAACCCGGTCACGCACCTCGCAGACGCCACCCGCGGTCTCATGCACGGTGGCGTAAAGTTCGTGGACGTCGCGTGGGTGCTCGTCACTTCCGCTTTGATCGTCGCCGTCTTCGCGCCGCTATCGCTCCGGAAGTACCGCAAGGAGCGGTAGCACCGATTTCGGTCGAGGTTGCGAGTGAACCTACATGACCGACGCACGCTCCACCGACTCTAAGTGTTCGCTGATTAATTGACTAAGATCTAACTGATGTCTGAGGAAAAACAGCGTTGATCGAAGAAACGTATTAAAATAGTTAACGTTGCAAGTGACGCATCACTTCTTCCTTCCACGGCCGAAGTCTCAAAACTCACCCGAGATGTCGAAGGAATATTTGAAGCTAAAATTAAGCAAGTCATTACGACTATTCAAAATGGGAATAATCCTCGAAGATTCCAGGTTATGTTTCCGATCGTGGCCTGAACCGACAGCGTCCGATGCGACTATCTTCTCGAAGATGCCCGGGATGCGGTCGATGAATAAAATGGTTTTAATATAATAAATTTCGATTCGGATCGTTCGCTGACGAGCGGAGTCCATCTGATTGATATACTGCACGTCGAATTTCAGCGACTTCGAGAATCTGATCGAAGACTTCGCGGTGGAATTGCTCATGTCGGACGACTGTGTACACATTTATTGGTTAGTGACATCCGAATGTATGGATTAGAAGGATATTGATTGCAAGAAATAAAATAGAATCATCCAGAATTTGTAAGTCACACAATTATAGTATCTACATTTACTATTGGCAACAACATTGAATAGAGAAAGCTGAATGATGGACAGTATGGATAACTATGCCCGACGATAACGAAAAGAGAGTACGAAGAACGCAGGGCGAGCTCGCCCAAGACCGCAAGCCACTGGATGTAGTGGCAGTCAGTAAGGCGCCTGAATCCTCAACGAGCGAAATCACAGACACGGTTGGAGGGCCCCACTGGTCGGCCGATACCGTGTTGGACGATTTTGCGGAAAACAAGGAGATTCGTAAGAGGTCGGTAGATGTAACATGAGTGTTTCAGCGTTACTTCATATCGTAATTCTCGATCGTGAACGGCAAATCCGACCCAATCTACGGCACGTATTCACCCTCTTTATCGTTCTTCAACTTCTGTCTACAGCGTTTGTCTCTCCTGTTGCAGCGAACGCAAACGCGGAAGACAAAAATTCGGCGATGTCATCTCACGAGTCTTCACTCAGTAATGACCTCACTACCGCGGAAGAACTACAGGTGGAAACTCATTCAGACGACGATTGCATCCCAGATGAAGGTGAGGGGACGAATAACTGCGATAACACGAGGACGACGAATTCCCGCGGCTGTGACCCGGGTGACGATAGAAACGCGGATCAGAAGAATACTGGTGACAGTGGCAGCGATGACACCCCGGCCAATAACGACCCTGACTCGGGCTCCAATGGGGAGGGAACAGCAAGCATTCACTCACCGACGACGGAATCCAGCACTGAGACATCGGAAGGATCAGAACAAATGGATGCGCCTGGGTCCGGAATGCTTCCAGACATCAACTCACCGATGATAGCGCTGCTTGGGTTGCTCTGCGTGGTGGGTGGGTTGATAGCCCTGATTCGTCAGTAAAGGGTCTCTCATCCTTACGATGCCCGTAGTGGCTTGCCGATTGATAGTACCGGACGAATCTGCTGATACATAGGCTGCACTGCACCACTCGTCGATTACGATGATCGAGATCGACACGGTTCCACTCCGTGACCGCTAGCAGGGCGCTTCTTCATTGTTTGTGACTATTATATCAAAATATATATATATAAATTTAGATATACTACACCTATTTATCTAATTTTCAAACCAAGTCTAAACTCACCTCACTTAACCAATATTCAGTTGGGTCGAGTTCTGAGCGAGGATGCAAACCAGCCTCCATCGGCTCAATTTTATAGGCATAGCAGGCCGAGTATCTCGAGATCAAGTCCCGAGGCAGTTAACTGAGCACTTCCCTGATCTGCTAGTCAAAGTGATTGCCTGAGAGGTTTCACACCGAGCGCAACGACAGGCACACACTGCAAAGTACGACCCCGTAACTAACGAAAGTGCCTCAATAGACGAGTAAAGAACCTATTTGAGTAATTTTCGTTGATTAGTCTCAACTGTGATATTGTTACACATACTCAGTGAACAGTATCTAATGATCAATTGAATACTTTCATCAGCCGCCAGAGCATGTTTATAACTACCGTCCCTAGCGAGCATGGAGTGGTCCCTGAGGATTGGACGTGGGGGCTTCAAAAAGAGGGAGAAAGACAATGGGAGAGAGCAATACTAATACACCGAGTGACGACCAGAGTACAGCAAGAGAGCCATCAATCACTGTCCTTATTCATGAAGCAATCGCAACACAAAAAAAGTCAGACCTGAACGACTGCCCACCCTTGTACGACGTTGTGAATCCAGATGCACTCGATAAACTGTTTGCCCCAACACGAAAGACCGAACGGCATGGAACAGTGACCTTCAAATATTGTGGCTTTCAGGTCACTGTTAACGCTGATCGGACTGTCGAGCTCGAACCAATCGATGCCAAGAGTAGCTAAGATTTGGTCACTTTTCACTCAGAGACCACATCTTCGTCGGAATTGATCCCTCTTGGTTCCGGTGGCTCTGGTGTACCGGCACCACTGACGAGCACGTGATCGACAAGAGTGCCATGACCGCGTCTGAGTCGTTCGGAGAGCGCTTGATGCGAGACTCCGAGCTCCTCTGCGAGATCCTCTGTCGTGACATCACGCGGAATTGAATAATACCCTCGACTAGCGGCGAGCTGCAGTGCCCGTTGCTGTGTGTCTGTCAATCCAAATCGATCTCGATAGTTTCTACTGAACTCGTAGATGTTCTCGATATTGAAATCGATGCCCTGTTCTTCACAACACTCGGTCGTCCGTCTCACTGCATCGTGATCAGCGAATAAAAGCCTGAGATACCAGGCATCGCCGTGGCAAGTTGCAGTAAGAATAGTTCCGTTCTCCTCGACAAGAGTTCGAATGAGATAGTCGACGTGGTCGACCCATTCAAGCTGGTAGAGAAAATCAGTCTCAAGATCTGCGATCAGTTGGAAGTCCGCAACGCTATCGTCGTCTGTTAATGCGTCTTCAAGAGCGAGGCGATCTTCCGTTTCGATCCACATGAACGGCATCAGAATGTCCTGGTTGGTTGCAGCCATCTGCTCGATTTCGAAATTCACGGTTTCAAGGGTGCTAAGAGTGTGCTCAAGCGCAAACTGCTTAGCAGGAAAACTGACTTCTACGATTGTTCCGCCCATATAGGGATCTATCTCGTCATCTCATATCTATCTTTTTAAGTGCATAAGTTGGCGTGGTCGTCGATTGAGAATATTTTGACTGGGATTCAAATCCAAGAAGCACGTGAATGGACGTGCTCTCCTGGGCGCTCGTGGCGCTATGAACAGTTCAAGACGATGCGCCAGCTGCATGATGCCGACCGTGGTAGATTCACGTCCGTACCGGATTTTGGGGTATATGAGGACGTTCACGAACTCGACTTCTCGTCGTTGTAGCCGAATATCATCGTCACGCGGAACGTGAGTCCGGAGAAGAACCGCTGTGAGTGCCATGCCGGTCAGGAGGACGTACCCTTGACCGACTACAGATCGTTACCGCTGACAAGGGGTATGATTGGGACGACCTCCGCGAAGAAATTCGGGACGCTGACGTTCGACCAGTGATCAAACATTGGGAGTTCTACCCGCTGGATATACCGGGAACAACGGTTTTCTGTTGGAATCTTAGCACGAAACTTCTGCTATTTTCTCGTGGATTCCTTCGTTCGACGATCGAACGTGAGCGTCTGCAAATTCCTCTCAATTTGAAGGTAACTCAACAGTTGCTGTGCTAAATATAGAGATGGCTTCAGCACGACCGTTAGCAAGAGAGGGAGGTGAGTCAATATCCACTGGCGACGGGGTTGTCAGCGGCCGTCACGGCTGCTATCCGCGCGCTTGCTTGGTGATTGAGCTGCCCCGGGGAATTGGTAGAACCCGTAGAGAACCTCACTACGCGGTTTGTAGAGCTTGGCATAATAGACCCATTTGAGATGTAGAGGAAGTTCGACTGCCCGGGGTCGTCATCGAAATAAACCATAACACTGCCGTCAGCGTTCTTGCTGCTCAGGCGAATAGGATATCAATGTCTGCTTTTAGCCAATCGAATGATCCAGATACTTCAGTACCGTATCGTAAGCCCCTTCCGCAGTAATACGGTGTCAATTATCATCTGGCGTTCTATCTCGCAGGAGAATATGACCGCGTGACCGGATACGGTTTAGCCACGGAGTATGACTTCCGCCAATTTCTATGACGTTCATCTTCGCCATGAAGAGATAGATCGCCAGCGAAAGAACGTATACGAGTGGCGTCATAACCAGGTGCCACAGAACCGTCGTCGTGAGATCGACCCCGATCTCCGGACGCCAAACTCTGTTCATTGTCCGGAAGAGACGAATTAGTGGAACGTGAAGCAGATATATCCCGAGGGCGTGTCGCCCCACTTTCGGGAGAATCGTATTCTTCCCCAACTTTGGATTCGAGAGCACGTATGCGAAGAGAGCAAGAACGAAGAATATCGTCGAAATGGAATACTCTGTTAAGTATATTTCTTGATATATAAGGTTGTCACGAATGATGTAGCCGATCGCATACTGCTCGACGAGTTGGACTCCTGCGAGGAAGCAGACTGCTGCAAAATAGATGTGACTACGATTCTCGTCCGGTGTCCAGTCGACCGAGTTGATTTGGTATCCGAGAGCGACGTAGAAGAATCCAAAGAAGAGGGCGTCCCGTGTTTGAAACGGTACGTTGACGAGCATTTGATAATTCGTTTCGATAAGGCCAACGATGTGAACAAGCACAGCAACGGGCAACAGATAGCGGGTTTGTCTGAACTTGACGAAGCAAGCGACGAATACGAGAGAGAATATCAATGCAGTCAGAAACCATAGTGGAACGGCAAGTGCGCTTCCATAGTACAGTAGATCAAGTGTGGAGATGTCGCCGAGGCCGCGAGCGATTAGGGCATTCGTTACAGGAACGCCTTGGAGTAATGCGATGCCTATTACTGCAGTCACAGAGAGTAATCTCCCGAACAGATAGATTGAACCTAGTTTTCGAACGGAGCCGCTCACGGTAGATTTGACGTTGTCCACATTCACCGTCTCTGCGAGAAAGTATCCGGACGTTGCGAAAAAGAACGGGACGTCGAATTGACCGATTGTGTCTATCACGAAGTAGATGTAATTCCCGTATGTTCCGAAGCCTTGAAACGGTTGAACGTGTGCGATAACGATAAAAAATATAGCGACTGCTCGCAAGGTATCTATGCTGTGGATTCTATTACTCATCGTATCTCAAATATCCAGTAAGAAGTTACTTGCCCCTATTTAAAACGGCTACGATTATGGCGGGAATGCTGTAATCGATCGACGAGGCGGCTGAACGACGCGTGGTGAGACTCATCACGCAGTTGGAGGAACAGCATGGCGCTCCAACGGTATTTACTGGAAATGGAATCAGCCTACAACTCGGCAGAAACGCGCCACCGGCAGCGGTGGTCAATTTTGACTGACCTCATCACTACAACGTTATAGTTTCAACTCAATGTCCTGATAAGCAGGAAGTCGCAGAATCCGTCTCGATAGTATCGAGTTATTCTGCTGAGCTGTTTGGGGTTGGTCGGTCGGTTCCAGCAGCCACTGCAGCCTCAACTCCGGTGAACACTCCGTGAATAGTCAAGAACAAGCCTGTCAGAAATGCAGCCCAAGAATCATTGTCTCACCGGGATCAACGGTAGTTGCAACGAGGTTGTGGAACTCCGACTTCCGTATCGTCACTAGACTATCGCCAGTCGTTTCTCTCTATACTGACTGCGACTGACGTGCGTTCTCATTGGTATTAACTATCTCCTCACGAAAAATAGCAGTATTATTTCGCCTCTGCTTTTGAGGGGTGTTCGACAAGGACGACCCCATTCCCATAGAGATCAGTTGCGACAGCTTCGATTCCGTAGGGCTGTTCCGTCGGCTCGGATGTGAATTCAACACTGCGTTCATGCAGCATTTCATACGTAGCCTGGCAATCATCCACAGTAAAGGCGAGTGCCGGTTGCCCCCCGTTCATTGCAGAGCGACGGTCAGCTTCCTCGCCATCAAACCAGTCAAGCGGTTCAAGGACGATTTCCACGGTATCATCCAGTTCGGCTCCGACAGTAACCCAACGCTGATCATCGGGTCCAAACGTCTCGTCTGTTGTCTTCTTTAGGCCGAGCTTTTCTGTGTAAAAGTTCAGTGCTTCGTCTTGGTCATCAACAATGCGAGTCGTGAGCTGGAGCTTTTTAATCATGGTTTCCTCCGTCTCTGTAGATGCCGTTCAGTAGCAAATACGCTCGCCTAGTGGACTGAAAATGACCATCTGTACCCTTGCTGTCCACGTCGAGTTGCGGAGAAGTTGTCGGCTGTATCCGTAGCCTTCAGGGAGAGGTAGTTCACCGCTGTAACCTCCGCGACGGAAACAAGAGCATCCTCGTGAGGCACATCATCCTCACCAAACAGCACACAACCGGCCGCGTCAAAAATCCACTCGATTGAATTCACTCCTCGGCATTCGTCGTGAAGCCAATTTTGCCATGAGTCCCATCACAGAATGGTTTGTTTGCCGACCCACCACACCGACAAAATGCCGCCTCATCATGTCGAGTCGGTTTTCCCCCACCGTTCCAGAGTTCGAAGATCCCATCGAGAATAAGCGGTCCGTTCGGTGTCGGTGTCACGACTAACTTCCCATCGGGTTGGTCGTTACCATCTTCCCCATCGCTCGTGTCTGCGGTGTCACCTTCTTCATCGTACTTGCCCTCGATATTTTCACCAATGGCTGGATCTGCCGACTTGTTTCCCTCTGCCTCGAAGACCCGTGTGTGACTGTTGTCACAGAGTAGTTCATTCATTGTATGTCCGCAGCGACAGAGTCCGACTCGTGTATCTTCGAGGACGACTTCATCATTTGATCGAATCACAATATCGCCGTGCAGATACAACGGACCATTAGCAGTGGTAGTGACTGTATTGGTAGAAGGAATGTGTTCAGGGACGCCATCGTCTGTTCGCTCGTAATGGAGTGCTCCCGTTGGACACCGTTCAATCACTCGCGCTACCTCGCCAGCGTCAGCATTGTCGGCGTCGATCCAGGGTCGCTGGCTTGGATTAAACACTCCGGAAAGTCCCTCGGCACACTCTCGGACGTGAATACATCGATTGTGATCATAGCTAACCTCGATATCCTTCCCGTGGTATTCGTGGAGGTCTTCTTCCATAGCCCTCCTTAGCGAGGCACCGACTTACCAATTGAGATGGATTGATGGACACCCAACGGACGAAGACAAGTGTGAGCTGGGAGACTGCAATTGTGAAGGTTTCAGTGGCTTCCCGTGCTAACCGTGCGTAAAAACATTACGCTCGATTGGGACGCCCACGAACAACACGGCTGGGAGCAATCAGTTCGACGGTGCGTCATGAACTGATTCACGCCTGGCAGTATCACGAGTTAGGTGAGGCTGACCACGGTGTGACGATCATTCGTTGGACGTATGCTCTCGATACCTCGAAGCACTGCGAACGCTTCGCTGCGGCGAAATGGTGGCTTGTCTGCGAAGATTTCGGTGAGCGGATTGCCCGTCATCGGCGCTCGAAGACCGTCTGCAATCCCGACGACTACTGCTGTAGTAAGTGCGGTGAGTTGCTTTGTGGGGAGGGCAACGATTCTAATCGAATTCTGTTTACGTAGTTCTCACGATAAGAAGTAGATACGAGGAATATTTTTGGGCGACACGACTTCTCAAAGAGTACCTTGTTGGTCGGTGAGTCGCGACTTTGGCCATCTTTGTTAGTATATTGTTCTACATTCTATTCTCCCCCGTCGATCTGCTCGTCGAAATCGAATGCCAAAATAACCCATCATATTTAGGACACACCCTCACTTCGCTCGAGGGATGCCACGGCGGCCACAACAATTTGCAGGGGGGAGCACTCTATCTACAGAAAGATGGTAGACGTTAACCTTGAGTCCCTTCCTACTCGTGCTCGAACCGGTTGGTGGCTGTTCATCTTTCTCCTCGCTCTCGTAGCTGGATTTATCGCCTATTCGTTCGTCGGAATGCTCGTTCTTGGTGTGTTCGGCTACTACGCAACCCGACCAATATACCGAAAGCTCAGCGTTATTACTGACTCCGACGGGGTGATAGCGGGATTAACACTCCTCGTTGTGTTTCTGCCTATCTTCACAGTCACACTTTATGCCGGGTTCAAAATAGTCACATGGGTACAGCAGTTGTTCGGTACCACCTCTAACTCGACGCTCTTGGTAAAATACCTCGGAGCACTTTCAAATGAACAACGACAGGCAGTAATATCGGCGATTCAAAACCCTAATCAGTTCGTCACAAAACCACAACAGACGCTCCAAACTGTTTTCGATGCCGGATTAATGGTCACATCTGGCGTCATTGGGGCGATAATGCTCATCGCACTGGCGGTGACGCTCTCGTACTTCCTATTGAAAAACGACGATCAACTCTCCGCTGGCATATGCCAACTGTTCGGCGGAAGTGAGACGACGGCGTATGCCTACGCCGTGGCCGTCGATGAGGATTTGGAATCTGTGTTCTTCGGCAACCTGCTCTTCATTGTCAGCATGTCCATCATCGCATCGATTGCTTACTGGGGAACCAACCTCATCGCGCCAGGGAACCTCCAAATCCCCATGGTGTTTGTACTTGCGTTCCTCACTGGCGTGGCGAGCCTAATTCCGATAGTGGTTGGGAAAATCGTCTACTTACCAGTTGTCGGCTATCTTGGCATCCAAGCCATGAATTCGAACGGTGATCACTTTGCGTTCGTGGGCGGCGTACTTGTCGTTTACTTCCTCCTCCTTGACACACTTCCCCAGACGTTTCTCCAACCGTACATCACCGGGCGCCAACTCGATATGGTCATGATGATGTTTGCCTATCTGCTAGGGCCGATACTATTTGGATGGTATGGGTTTTTCCTACTCCCAATCGTGTTCATCCTGATTCTCGAAGCGATTCGTATCGTGCTTCCCGAACTCCTCCATGGCGAGGCGTTAACGCCAACTGTCTCAATGGGCGAATCGGTCGGAACCAACCCACGTTCGACAACGGAGCAACTTCCTCCAGACGATGGGGAAGCGACAGGTGACAGTGCGGACGCGGACATCGAGTGACAACGTTTCGATTGAGGAAATGGCCGCAAGATACAGCAACGACAAACAAGAGTATCTAATAGATGCGAGAGATTCACATTCATGTCTCCGAGGACGAACGGGGTGACATCGTATCTATTCTCGATGAATACGACGTCAACTACACTGTGATAAGCGATGATGAAGGCGGTGCAATTTATTTCTTCCCGATTCCTAGTGCGATGGTCGGTTCGATGCTCGACGAATTTCGGAGCGTCGAAATTCACGAGGAAGCGTACACAGTGTCAACGAAGG
Source organism: Haladaptatus pallidirubidus (assembly GCF_020700235.1). GTDB lineage: Archaea > Halobacteriota > Halobacteria > Halobacteriales > Haladaptataceae > Haladaptatus > Haladaptatus pallidirubidus. The sequence goes on from NZ_CP085307.1 coordinate 472,572, forward strand.
CAGAGTTCGTCGAAACACCTGATTTCGTGAAGCTCAGCGAAAAGTACTCCGATCACATTCAACAACTCGCGAAATCCGAACTACACGCCAAGATCCGGGAGATGCAGTGGCCATACCAACTGTACTATCTCGGGACGCTTCTCAGCGTCATCGCGGCCGCCGCCGGATTGTTACTCGATCAACCAGCGCTCATCATCGGATCGATGATTGTCGCACCACAAGTGAGTTCAGCCCTTGCAGCGCCGACGGGCATTATCCTCGGCGACTGGGACCTGTTCGTCGATAGCGTGAAAGAGCAAGGACTCGGTCTCGGTGCCGCGGTAATCGCCGCCGCTGTGTTCGGCTGGTTCGTTCGCTGGACGGGGATCGTCCCACCGGGATTGTCGGTGATGTCGATTGAATTGATCGGGGTCCGTCTCGCGCCAACCGCCCTTTCGACCATCGGCGCGATCATCGCCGGTATCGTGGGCGCGTTCGGCTATACGACCGAACAATCGACGACGATTATCGGCGTCATGATCGCCGCAGCGATAATTCCGGCGGCAGCGGCGACTGGACTCGCTATTGCGTGGATGGCACCGTTGTTTGGTGTCGGTGCGGGCCTGCTCCTCCTGGTCAATATCCTCGCGATCAACATCGGCGCACTGGCCACATTAGTTGTGATGGGATATCGCCCGAGGTGGCTGGGTTCGGATAGCTCACTCAAAAATTCGATTCCGTCCGGACGGCACGTGGTCACCTACGGAACAATCATCGTTCTTGTATTGGCGTCGCTCGGTACCGGCTATCTCACTGCGATGAATATCATGTACAGTCAAACCGCGAATCAAGAGGTGGAAGCAATGCTTAACCAACCGGCGTATTCAAACCTCACGCTGACAGGGGTTCAGACGGCGTATGGTGGACCAGTATTGACGTCAACTGCTGCAAACGTGACAGTCACGGTCAGTAGAACGTCCAATACGGCGTACAGCAACCTTCCGAATACGTTAGAACGTCAGATAGAACGACGGACGGGACGAAATGTCTACGTTACCGTCGAATTCACAGAGTCGGGGACGGCGAACAGGGTGGATTCGACCGACACCTCGGACGTGAATCGATGGGTCTCAAGTAGGGATTTTTTTGGATGTTCCTACGTGATGTGAAGTCGTTCCGATGTCGCATTATCCATCTCCCATATAATCAATTTTAAAAAAATTTATAGATTTTAACTCGTCCTTCGTAGCGATTCTATTGACAAATGCAGTGAAGGAGTAATCGTGTTCGTGCGTAGTTTTGTTTGATGGTTCCGGAACGTCCACTTCCGCTTCTGATTTAAATGGAGACACTGTAGCTTTCTTTCGCAAATAGAAGTAGTAGCCCCAAACCGGGGCGAATACCCGAATGGCAAAAGAAGAAGAAGACAATCCAAAAATACGGTTTGAACGCTATTTCGCGGTAGAGAAAGTCAAAGTTCAGGCACCTCTTCGATTCGTGGGATGCCATCCACAGTAATCGTTTCGCCGACGATATGTGACGACGCAGGACTTGCAAGGAACTGCGCAATATCGGCAATCTCTTCGGGAAGCGCAATCGAGCGCTCAACGTTAGTACGGTCGATCTCTGCTGCAGAGATACCCAATCCCGCCTCGACAGCTGGTGTCGCAACGAATCCAGGGGCGATGCAGTTGACTCGGACATTATCACTCGCCCACTCGTAGGCTAGCGTCGTCGTGAGATTAATTACGGCTGCCTTAGCGGCGCTGTAATGACTCAAACGAGGGGTCCCGCGCCGACTTGCGGCGCTGGAAAGACCGACGTTGATCACCGATCCTCCACCCTTCTTGAGATACTCGCCAGCGGCTTGCGTGCAATGGTACGTCCCATGAAGGTTGACATCGATGACTGCTTTCCATTCGTCCTCCGTGATAGCATCGAAGTCGGTCATGAATCTCGTTCCTGCGTTGTTTATCAGTGTATCCACCGAGCCGAATTCCTCGACTGCCGCGGTGACGAGCGCCTCCACTGCACTGCGGTCGGTCACGTCACATTCGACAGCTAATGCTCTCCCCCCTGATTTCTCGATTTGCTCGGCGACGGAATCGACATTGTCCTGTTCGCGAGAACAGATTACGACGTTGACTCCATCCGCTGCAAACCGCTCGGCGATTATTTCTCCGATTCCACTTGATGCTCCCGTTACGATTGCTGTTGTTCTATCGAGGCTGGATTTCAAGCTCGTTGTATTCTGTTCACCGAAGTTATCATGCGTTTCGTCTTGCGATTTCATTCCGAGTATTCGTATTTGTCGTGCGACTATTGTAGAAGCACTCGGAAACCGGTTTCCGTGTTTAAGTATCGAGCGATCAAAGTCACAGTGACATGGCGCATCTACGGCTGAAGCTCAACGCAGCGGCAGTAGAGGATTGGTTGGCTACTCTCTCAACCAACCTCCCAGACACGATTTTCAACGTATCAGCGACGATTCCCACGAACGAAGGCTTGCTCGGAATTGTCGAAGTACGGACGCCAGACGGCGAGAGACTCGTGAACAATATCGAAAAGATATCGGAGGTAGAGTCGTGCGAACTCCTCTACATGGACGATCAAAGGGTATTGTTCCAGTTCACGAGCCGAATGACGGAGTCATACGACGTACTTATATCATCGGGAACTGTGCCACAGTACCCCGTTAGTCTTCACGATGGGTGGTATTCGGCCCAATTAACGGCCTCACAAGAGCAGTTGTCGGAATACTTGGATGAATTATCAAGGGTCGGCATTCCGTACGAGATCGTCTCGTTAACTCACTCGTACAATCCGAACGAGGTACTCACGGAGCGCCAATGGCAGGCCATCACCGAAGCAGTCGAACGTGGGTACTACGAGGCGGTTCGACGCTGCACGCTTGCCGAGTTAGCAGAGACGTTCGACATCAACGAATCATCGATGAGTAAGCTGCTTCGACGGGCAGAGAACAGAATCGTCACAGGGTTCGTCGCTGAAGCGTCCTTATAGCGTTCAACCGTCGATTCCTCTAACGCCGGTCGTACTGAGCGCGACGACGTCGAGCACCGACGGCCACAAGCGCCAGTCCACCGGCGAAGATGAGTCGAGAGGCGATCCGCGGATTGCCTTCTGCCGCGCGCGCCTCCGCAGCAAGCTATCGTCAGTCGTCATGCTGGCTCGCTCGATTGTGAGTGACACAGACCTATCCCAGCAGTCGGCACGTTTTTCGTATTCAGAGAGGTGGTGTCGGTCAAGTCGCCATGCACTTGGTCCCAGGAGAGTGATGCTACCGGTACAGTACCAGCATCTGGAACGCCCGCTGCTCGCTCCATAGGTGTTATCCGGCGAGGGGGTTCTGTCCGAGTTGCTGAAACATGCCGAAGATGTCGAAGTTCGCCCACCGCTCGGCAATTTTCCCGTCTTCGACACGGACGACATTGATTCCCATGATATCGATTCGGTTGCCCGTTGGTTCGATACCCATGAATGGTCCCTCGTGGGTGCCGGTCGCACGGCCCCAAAAAGAGACCAGATTGTCCTCAGCGATGTAGTCGTCCACTGCGAACTGAAGATCCGGAAACGCCTGGTGGTACCCCTGGATGAACTCCTTGAATTCCGAGAGTGGTTCCTCTCCGTCACCCGTGGGATCGTGGTACACTTGGTGGTCGGTGAGTATTTCGTCCATTTCCTCCGTATTTCCGTCATTCCATACCACCTCGACGTAGCGGTGAGCGACTTCCTTTGGATTCGATTCGCCAGTTGTCATATCTAGTGTACGCACGAGGGCAGCAAATAGGTGTATCCCCAATACCCGTTTTATTGAGGAGATGTTGTCAGCAACTAAGCAGGCTTATTTCACATCAGGTGAACGAACTTGCAAAGTGAGCCAATCCTCAGACATCGTTCCTCGAACCAAGACTGAACCGTGTCGACTACAGCTATTACACATCGACAATGAGCTGAAAACAGTGGATGTCATCGAATGAAGTCGCACCGGTTTTGGAAACGATAGGATGTCACCAGCCGTCGAAGCTGTCGTTGCATTAAGAGAGCTAATCTCAACGTCTGATATGACTATAAAATTGGGTTCAAGTCCGTCTAGTAGAAATGGAAGTTTATACATGAGTAGCCGCCCATCTGCCCAATTGCTTCTATGTATACGCGTCGTGGGTACCTCAAATGGACTGCAGCGAGCGTGATGGGTGTCGCCAATCTTGCAGGTTGCTCTTCCAATCAGGACGACGCTGAAAAGACAACAAACAACCAAAAAACACAAAGCGAATCTACTCCGCTCGAAATCCAACATTCCTGGAATCTTGCCGCTGAAAAAGATGCAGCTGATTCAGTCTTTGACGGCTTTCAGGAATTTCATCCTGATGTTGAACTCGATGAACAGGTGGTTTCTGGTCGGGGAGGCGGCGATTTAAAAACAGTTGTAAAGAAGCGAATTATCGACAATAATCCTCCTGATTCGTGGCAATCTTGGTCGGGACAGAACCTACGAACGTATGTAGACGCAGGGACACTCCAAAGTCTCCAAAATGAGGCCGAGTCACGAAAGATAAAATGGGATGTATTTTCATCGATATCGAAAGACCTCTCTAAAATCGATGGGTCGTTCGTTGCCGTTCCGCTCAGTATCCACCGTCTAAACAACCTTTTTTACAATATCGAAATTTTGGAAGAATCAGGCATCGATCCACAGGCAATTCAGACACCACATGAATTAGTGAACACCGTGGAAATAGTCGAAGAAACGACTGATGCTGTAGGCGTCGTACACCCGACAAAAAATGTCTGGCCGACACTGGAACTATGGGAATCGATGTTACTAGGTGAGTACGGTTTAGAAACTCATCAGGCCATTGGCGACGAGGAAATACTGTCGAACAAACGAGCAGTAAGTGAATCGCTCCGTCTCGCCGATAAATACCATGAACAATCCCCTGACGGTATCGTTCCAATCAACTGGCGTGAAGCGGCAAAACAATTCCAAAACGGGAACGTCGCATTCTTCCATCAAGGAGATTGGGCCGCAGCTGAGTTTCAAACCGACGACTTCGAGTTCGAAGCCGACTGGAGCTGTATCGCATTTCCTGGGACAAAAGATCAGTATCTGCTAAGTATGGATTCGTTTCCATTTCCCAGGAACAGTTCCTCTGTAACGGCACTTTCCGAATTCCTTCAATACGTTAGTACGGTCGAAACCCAAAAACGGTTTACGCAGAGACGAGGTTCGATTCCGCCAAGAAAAGATGTGCCGAAATCGGGATACGACCCCTTCTTCCGGCGCCAGATGGATCACTTTCGCAATACAAAATCACAACTCCCGTCGATAGCACATGGACTAGCGATCCCCCCTGTGTCACGGGATATTCTAATTAACGCGATGAAAGATTTTACCTCGACTTGGGACGTTGAACAGACGACACAGACGATTCTAACGATGTTCGACTGAGGGACAGAAACAGTATTTTATTCTTCGTTTGCAGAGGAGACATCTGACGTCCGTCTGTAAATAGCAACTCCTCTATTCTGGTATACTTGTTGATACCTATTGGAACGGTTGAGTTCTGTAATAAACGCTCGGTGTTGATGGTATTTGTGCCCATAAACGGTGTACACGCCTTTCGGCACGTAGATGTAGTCTGGATTCGTCGTGGTAAGCGCGATATTTTCATTCAAATTATCGACATTTGTAGTTGTAGAAATACGCTGATATGCTGTGTGTTGCCACTGGTATGCTACCGAACTTCGTTCCCATTCGACGCCCCATGGACCGACGACGTTCGTACGATTCGCCAAATACGGAAACCACTCCGCAGCATCTCCGATTACCATGAACTCGGCGGATCGATTGGTGTTTCGTTGTGTCCATTGCATCGCGGAGTAATCCTGTTTATCGATAAACGAGGGCATCGAATTGCTCCCCTCATACTCGTTTACTGTCCCAGTGACGTACAGAGTCGTAATCGTTGCCCCAAGGAGCGAAAGCACTAGAAGAAGTGCAATAAATGTGTGTTGTCTGGATAAAATCGATTTTATCCGCTGTGCAATCCATGGCGTGGCACCATCGAGAATAAACACAGCCGTCACCAGTGACCCGATTACCGCGATGAATCGGGTTTCACCACTGATTCCGCCAACGACGAAAAGCCAGAACGGAAGGAAGAGACGACGTTCATCGAGTAAATACACGACTCCAGTAATTGGGATTGCATACCAGAGCGAAAGAAGAATCGCACCATATAGGTCTGGAGACAATGACATCGCCGCCGATTGTTGGTGTTGTGTGAACAAGAGATCCATTATAACACTAAGACCGCCGCCAAGACCACCGTGTGTACTCGATGCTGAAACAAGATTCTCAAAGCTGTAGATGGAGATAATCCTCCCCCACCAGGGGATGGTCAGAATAAATCCACAAGCACCGACGATGATCACGTCTATGAATCCACGAACCGTTCGAGCGTACGTAACAGCAAACACGACAATGCTAATTGTAAGAAATATAGCATATTCCGGGTGAGTAAGCGCAGTTAGCGTAAACCAGGCGATTGTCGGAATAATCCAGTGGCGAGAAGACGTTTTGAAGAGACGCAAAGCTGTATACAGTCCAGCAAGTGAAAAGAAGAAAGCTGGTGCTCGAACAATACCACCAGCGGAGAAGTGCCATCGAACGAACGCTGGTGTCACTGCAAGAATGAAACACGCTAAACCCGCCCGTTGTGGAGTTCGGAGTAACAATTTGCAAAATAGATAAAATGGAATTAGACTTGAAATAGTGATCACTCCCGGGAGATAACGAGAAAGCGCGAACAAATCAACACCCAACATGCCGTGGAGAATCGAAAGACCGTAAAAAGCCAGTGGCGGATACGCAAATGGAACGCCGTTCGTCGTGTATTGATGCACGACTCGAGGGAATTGATACCCGTTATTCGCTATCTGCTCGGAGATCGAGAGGAATAACCCGCCTCCGAAGGCTGGAAACTGGTGAGTGGTTAAATAGCTACTGTATGTGAGGACGGAGATGAAAAGAGCAGGCGTAAGCCAAAGGTACTCCAGTAACCATTTACTTATCATCTCGTAATCGTGATCTAAAGATAATAAATTTGTTTTCATTTTGGAGATCGTTTAGTTGAGTCAAATACTTCGTAATCGTGGCACCGTTTTCTATGTTACGAGATCATAAATTGTTGCACAACCTCGGAGGATGATTTTGATGCGTACTTTTATTGCATAATAGATGACTGAGTATCTATCTATGGGGTACTTAAATCTCACTTACTTCACCACCCTAGATGGAACACCATTTACTTGAAAACGATATTTCACAGTTGTTGATGCTTTTCCGGGGATACACTGCTGTAATTGAGGTTTCATTCTCGAGTAGATCAGTGGGCGTTCCTTCGAAGACGATCTCTCCCTTGCGAGCACCCACTTCCGGCCAAGGTCGATCACCCAATCGTCGTTCTTCACGATGTCTAAGTTGTGTTCGATTACGATGGCCGTGTTTCCTACCTCCACTAACCAGTTCAGAACCGAAAATGATTGCTCTAAATCAGCCATGTGGAATCCAGTTGTCTGTTCGTCTACCACATAGACGCTCCTGTCTTGTGCAGTTCTCTCGAGACCTTGATGTGTTGGTATTCACCACCAGACAGCGTCAGGAGCAACCTCCCGAACATGAGATAATTCAAGTCGACATCGTTGAGTGCTTCGAGCATCCCTCGAAGCGCTGTGTTCTCGAAGAATTTCAGTACTTTGCTCACTGTCATTTCGAGGATATCAGCGATGGATTCGTCGCGCAATGTGTACTGAAGCACCTCGTCGTTGTATCCCCTCCTGTCACATGCTTCATAGGTTGATTGGACGGTGTCCATGAGAGCATGTCAGGATTCTCAACCGGTCGTAATCCTGTCGCGATTATTCGCCGAGCAGTCATAACAACTCCACTGTCGAAGCCCCTCCAAACACTACCCTTTCCGTCTCAATACCACCAGTGACTTTCTCATGCACCGAACTCACAAGAATCGTGTTCTTGTCGATCAACAGCAACCGACTAATCGTCGTGATCGAGAATCGCTTTGAGTTGACCCTTCGCCATATCAACCGGATTTACCGACGGGACAAGCCCACTGTCACTAAATCAATAACCATTCTTATTGTAGTATCAGATGAATAATTATTCAGCCTTGTCGGATAGATATCACAAATCAGAATTGGGATCGAAGCTGGATCGACAACTTTCTGTAATGGGTTCCCATTTTGGCTGATAGCAACGTGACTACGATTTCTGTCTCTGTCGTTGTTGATGACCGTGAACCTGCGAATCTCATTAGAGCTGTCCGTTCCCATCCGAATGTTCATAGTGTAGACATAGACCGTCTTTCTACCGGGGATATAGCTATTCGAGCAGGCAAGATAGAGGCAGTAACTATAGCGGACAACAATTCGATATCAGTTGGTATCGAACGTAAAACCCCAACTGATTACGTTACATCAGCCTTCAGTGCATCAGGCACGGATCTTTACGATCAAGCAGCACGTTTGAGCGAGGTATACACTCATGGTTACGTACTTGTAGAGGGGACACTCGATGAGATGGAGGCTGCTGCAGTTGGTCCAGACCCTGCGGCTGTTCGGGGATCGCTTGCTTCCTTGACGGCACGACACATCCCGGTAATCCCCTGTTCGGATTGTGAACGGCTTGTCGACGTGGCGATCCGTCTTGGACGCAAACACACCGAGGAGCCTGGCATTCGTCGCCTTCCCTCGGGAGCAGTGACGAATCGACATGAACCAGTCACCAAGCGGATCTACGGTTGTATTGAGGGGATTGGACCTACGATGGCAGACCGACTATACGAAAGATTTCCAACCGTTGCGTCACTAGTTTCAGCTTCATCCGAGGATATCACCTGCATCGAGGGGATCGGCAAGGAGCGAGAAGAGGCTATCCGTAAGAGCCTTCATCAAGATGAATAGTCCAACGTACGCCTTTCCATCCCCGTTACTAACGGTGGAGAATAATTTAGCGAGCACTCGACAGTCAAATCCCCTCATACCTAGTTTCCAGCAATGAACGACCGCCTGGCTGGGAACTTCATGGCGCGATATGCTCGCCTTCCCACTGTTTATGTCATATTTTTATATACTTCAATAAGTGCTGTTCAGTTTTCGTGTGTGACAGAGATGGTTTGCTCGGGGGATATTTTGATGTGATAGCCAGCATATTGGAACTCAATAGCCGGTGCGCCATGATCGTAGAGTGCGTTGAGCGCATCAGGATCAATTGCTTCATAGAGCGGTGGAAGGTCATCTAACGCACACCCACTAATGTCGATGACCTCTTGAATAACCATCTCAGTTACCGATGGGGTGAGCGGAGGGTGGTGTCCCGGTACTACTAGTTCTCGTGGTGTGTTAGTCCCAGAGGGCATTAGATCTCGAATTGGTATTCGGTGGCACGCTAATAGTTAGCTACGACTGACTATGTAAGATGTATATATACTCCAGAAGGGTAGCATACTACTGTCTTCTTCACTCAGTTTCGTGGAGGAGTGTATTCGCAATGAGATTGCGATACCCGCGGCGGAGCCGTGCTGCAAGTGATTGTCGAGTAATCTCCATTTCTTGGGCGATGTCTTTGAGTGTGACTTCACGAGGTTCGTTGAAATAGCCAGCTTCGAATGCAGCGATGAGCGCCTCTTCTTGGTCTGTGGTGATGTGATATTGCTCGCCGGTTCGCATTTCTGAGAGTGCATAGAGCCGAGTGATTGTGATGTCGATATTATTGTCTTTGCAATAGCGTTGGAACTGTGTAATCCCAGTGCTATCCACCGTTCGTAACTCGAATTGCCACTTCGTCTCTGAGCCAGTTGCCGAGAGCAATACGATGTCTATTTCTGCGATTCCCTTGAGAATACCCTCAACATCCGTATTCCATTTGGTCCGAAAGAGGCCACCTCCCTCAACTTCATCCACGAAATCGACCGATTGCACGGCAGGATTATCTTTGAAATGGGCAGCAATATTTGTAATCTTCGGTCCCCAAACCCAGAAGTAGGGGATGAGTGCGTGATTCGTTGGAATCATACGTTCGAGCTCGATCTCAACGTCCGGAAAGTCCTGAAAAATCTGTCCGAGTGGAAATTCGTCAGCCGGGACGGTGAATTCGATAATCGTGGGCACAACTCATTGTCGAGGTCCATTTGGGTAAACTCTGGGGTGGTTGGAGATGTCTTTGACTGCGAGCGGTGGGGATCGATATTTATTTCGAACCAATCAGTGCTCACTGTGTGACTGCACGAAGTTCGAAAATCGAGGGAGCAACAGATACCCAACAGTACACCAAACATACATAATCTGCTTTCACTGTGTAACTTGGAGTACTTACGGGCGTCACTTGAATCGTCTCCCACACCCGATTGGGAGCGCATACTCGCTGTCTTACGGGTGCGCGAATATCATAGAAAATAGACAGAAATTCATATCATATATGTACATTAGTTCACTAACGCCTTCGACTATTTTGTACGTCCAGTGGTCGTATCTGCTGCAAAGATTGAGGAGCGAATACGACCGTCCATATCAGAGGGAACTGAACAGTCATGTGCATGAAGTAGTGTAGGCGCAAGGTCAAGAATCGAAATGTCGTCGATCGTTCCGGTAGTAAACAGTGGTCCGGTAGCAGCAAACAGACCAGATCGGGTGTTAACGCCGCACCACGTATCGTGATTCCGGGTGAAAATCTCGGCCCCACCGACTGTATCCGAGATATGAATACTGGGTGCTTTGTCAACCACGATATCAGGCCACTCATCAGCATACGGACCGTTGTAGACATCTTCCCCTCGATATACTTCCCGCGCAATTGGCTTTCCGTCAGGTGTTTGCAGCCGTTTTAGTTTGTCAATGAGCTCTCCGCGTACCGATTCGTAACGTGGGACGTCCACGTTGAGATAGAGGGGACCTTGCGCGCTCGCGATTGCTGTTGTCTCCTCCCAATTTGCCGTGTCTAGTTTTCCCCGGCCAACATTTCCTTCATCATTCGGAAGTCGATTTATGAGATCGTCTGGGACGATTTCTGCAGCGACTGATTGGGGATCAAAGGGAATATGCGGATCTACTTCCTCAAGCGCCTTATTTATTCGATCTGCCGTCACTCCTGCTTGGTGAAGCGTACTGCTTACGTGAGTGTCAAACGACAAATATCCTTCCTGCTCGAGCCATCGATTAATATAAAAGACAGTTTGAATCTCGGCATGCCCGTGATCACTCATCAAGATTAAGTTGGTATCGCTATCGAGAAACGATTCGAGGTGATCGTCAATCATTTTCCACGCCCGGAGGGTGCGCTCATCGTCCCAGAAATGATGGTGTAGAACGTTGATATAAAACGTTGTTAATTGCAAATAAGAGAGGTCACGGCTGTCAAGTAGGTATTTGCCAACCTGAAATTGAGTGTCAATTCGATCCAATATTTCTTCATAAGCAGCGGCCCTTTCTGACTCTAGCGATCGTCGCGTTGTTACCTGGTAATCAAATCGGTCTTGTAATTCATCTTCGAGTTCGGAGGGCGCCGTAAATCCGGTCGTATCGGCATCTGGCGCACCCGAGATGTATGCTTTCCCAACTGATTTTGGCGGATACGTGGTTGGCACTCCGAGAACAACCACGCGTTCTTGTTCAGCGAGCTGATCCCAGTATTCGGCATGATCGTGGTATCGCTTCGCCGGCAGGTAGACATCTTGATTGGCAGTGTCAATGTTATACCACCAATAGATGCCAAGTTTACCGGGATTCTTACCGGTCGCATACGCCTTCCAGTTCGGCGAAGTCACTGGTGGTAACACGGATTCCAAATCACCGGTGATACCTTGGTCGACGATCCTTTGTAATGTCGGAAGTTCACCTTCTTCGATCCATGGCGTAAGCAGTTCGAATCCTGCTCCATCGAGGCCGACAACAATCGTTTTTGTCATGGATAATCCCTCTTTCTGATCATACTGAATCAGTGCAGATACTGGCTACATCAATAGTTATTTATCACCTACTGAAAATAAAGTTAAATAAATAAACAGACATTTGTTCGTATGGACATGCCTATGTGCACTTATAATATCAATATACCACCCAATATTCCACCAAATAATATCTAGTAATAATTATTTTATCAGGGGAATTTTCCCTGAAGAGATTCATGAAACGTCCACCAGGTATGCTATCACTCGACATAGTAATAGCGGTTTGATTCTATTGTTAGTTTGGGCCGAATCAGAGAGACCATCTGCATTTTCGTAATGACGGTGTTTACTACGGGGTTAATATGAGCCAAGCTTTCATTATTTTTGATGGTGGAGAATCCAAGTCATATCACTTACCACTTCGGTTCGGCGGTGGTTAATTGACGAGGACGGCCTCGTTTATGAGTGCTGGAACTATGGAACGACATTGGAAGCTACGAATCAGTGGTCCTCACCTGTGGCTCGAACAAAATCGCCGTATTTGATGTCTCATAGCCTAACTTCAGTAATATTTTTTAATCTTATCATGGGATAAAATTTATGGTGGTCTTCCAGATACGTTCTTCGACGGAGCGATTGGTCTGCTTGGAGAACGAATGTTTCTTGTAGTACAGTATGAAACGACAGGGTTTTCTTTGGAATTGTTGACGCTCAAAGCGTGACTGATGTCAACTGGTTTCGCGATGCGACAGAAATTGTGTTACCGATTGGCGTGCTGGATGAGTACTGTGACGAGCTTGAACGCCAATTCATGATCACCGTAGTCGGCGAGCAGGACACAATTCGTCTCATTGGTAGTCCTGTCGTTATCTCTGAGGTGCGTGACTGGCTTATATCGAAAGATATCATTGCTCCAAAATCTGAATAGGGTTGGACAACCCAGGTCTTATCCGCTTCTCGGCGGTTGCTCAAGTGAACGGTGAGTTCGATTCTCCCGTATGAAAGTAGATCACCCGTTTATTGCTTGAAAATTGGATGTTGTCTTCCACGTCATATTGAGCGGTACAGCGGCGGGGATACCGTGTGAAAAAGTCGAACGGGGTTCCTGGGAAGAGATCCTCCCATCGGATTCCCTGTTTGATCACGATTCGTTGGTCGTACGATTTTCCACAGATGGGGCACTCATCCGTGTCTGGTGTCAGCGCAGGCATGATGTACTCTAGTTTGTCTCGTCAAGGATAGGTTTGACGGCGCTCGTCATTCCTCAAACCGTGTCATCGTCAAGGAATCAGTCATAAGAGACACACCAGCATCGTTGTTGATTACACGTATGAGAATTGGGGTCTCCAAGTGTGAAGGTGTACCCTCCACGTTCAGACCAGTTATGCATTCATTGAAAATCGAATCCTATCTGTTCAGTCTCGTCGAAGACGAGTTTATCGTTACGTTCGAATTTATCCCGAGTGTACCATTTACCTCATTTACTAAGTCTATTATTTCGTTGACGTCTTTTTTGCGGAATTCTGATTTATAAAGTTACAACCTGAAATAGCACCAGTTGATGCTGCGACAGCCGCGCAGAAGGTTCGGCGCGGAAATTCCATATATATTATTAAAACCAAAAATCGAGCATACTCCTTTGGCCGGAAATTAATATGTTGTACGCCCTCATCGATAGTGAACGCGTTATACCTCTATGTAGATGGATTTGAAATGGTTATCTATCTCATGGGTTATCGTATCTATAAAATAACTATGATTTATTTAGTTCAAAAATTGATATCAATATCACAACAACGCTTTTTTGGTAGTTACTTTTGACGCCAACTTTCTACGTCATTAGGCGCGTCTCTTGTACGGCCTTCGATTCGGAATTCGCTGATACCTACAGCCATTATCGTCTTACTCGCTCAGCGGGATAGAGATCTCCTGCGGAGAGGATTCGACACCGCGGGTGCGGCCGGCACCGCGCGCCACAGTCGTCTCTATAATCGTCGGTCGATAATTTCGTCAAGTGGTGGGTCTTAGTAGCGTGTTTGTTATCGTTGGTTTGTCGTCCTGTGCTGGGTCACCGGTTAGGGTAGACCATCTTCTTTAACCCCTTTTGAGCCTCCATTTGATCGAACGCCGTCTCAAGGTCCTCAAGTCCGAATTCGTCGGTGACGAGCGTATCGACATCGATTCGACCGTTATCGAGCAGGGTCACCGCCCGTGAGAACGTGTTCGGCGTGAGCGAGTAACTTCCGACAACCTCGCGCTCTTCGAAGAACAGGTCGAACGGCGAGAGTTCGACCGTCGCGTCTTCGGGGGGAACGCCGAAGACGAGCGTTCGCCCACCCGGCCCCGTAAGGGCATGGGCCTGTGTGATGGTTTCGGGGAATCCGACAGCTTCGATGGCAACGTCGACGTCACCGACGAGATCTGGAATGACGGCTGTCGGGTCCTTGTCACCCGGATCCACCGCGTGATCGGCCCCGGCTTTGAGGCCAACTTTCCGTCGCGCAGCAACTGGTTCGGAGAGGACGATGGTCCCCGCGCCACTCGTCCGCAGCGTCTGGACGAGCAGCTGGCCAATGAAACCTCCACCAATCACAACGACAGTTTCACCGCTCGTCAGGTCGACCTGATCGATACCGTTGATAACGCAACCGAGTGGTTCAGCGAACGAAGCAGTTCGGTAGTCGAGATCGCCGATGCGCTCAACGTTCCCAATGGGGACGGTTGCGTACTCTGCAAACGCACCGTCGATAATATTTTTGGCCGCCCCACCGATGGAAGTGAGGTCGTGACAAAGATTCTCCCGACCGGACTTGCACGCTCGGCACTCGTTGCAGGGAATCGAAGGGTTGATCGCCACCCGGTCTCCCACCTGGAAGGCATCAACATCGTCGCCGACAGCGGCGACCTCGCCGGCACTCTCGTGACCCGGTACCATTGGGTAGTCGACCGTGAGCGACCCAGTGTACATGTGCAAATCCGTCGTACAGACGCCACAGGCATTGATCTCGATGAGTAGTTCGTGCGGAGCAGGCACCGGTCGCTCCGTGTCGTCGATCTTGACCGTGTGGTCGTCGGTTAGTGTGGCGGCCTTCATCATAATATGCCAACGAATGCCACCGTAAAGAGGATGGTGAAATTTTGCGCTGAATAATGACTCTATGATCTAAATCCCATCAGAGTCTATTTTCTGGTGTCTACGATCCGTTTTTCACCGATCGTGTGCGTGGCCACAATCGGCTTATAGCGAGGGTTGAAGGTCTAGGGTATGCCCCAGTTTCAGGCTGTCCTGTTTGATATGGACGGCGTGCTTGTCGACTCTGAGCCATTTTGGCAGCAGTTCTGGCGCGAACAGATTTTCGTCCATGCAGAAAACGGTACTCCAAGTCTGGACGACGTAACTGGCCGTAATTTCCGTGAGAGCCTCGAAGATCTTGCAGCTACATATGGCCTGCCGAATACCCCCGAGCGATATGCGCGGCAATTCGAAATGACTGCTAAGACAGTCTATGGCGACCACGTGTCGATTACACCTGGAATGCCTGACTTCTTTGCTACGCTTCGCGACCACGGTGTCAACGTTGGAATCGTCTCGTCGGCACCAGCTGATTGGATTGAAATAGTCATCGAGCGGTTTGATTTAGCACCGGTCGATCTCATCGTGAGTGCTGAATATATCGATCGGCCAGGCAAACCAGAACCCTTCATCTACGAGCATGCAGCTACTGAACTCGATATTGATCCTTCTTCGTGTCTCGTGATCGAAGACTCAGTAAACGGTGTCCAAGCAGCGGCACAAGCAGGCTGTACTGTGATCCGGTTTTGTCATGGAGCTACTGTAGAGGCTACCGATCACACCGATTTTGTCGCTAACTCTTCAGCCGACCTTCAGCGAATGATCCTCGGATTGCTCTCTTAGTGTTCGTGCTCGCCTATTGCTGAAAATGTATCGGCTCAAGCGTATACACTTGCCTCCGGAGAGAGATGTACGCCTCACCGTCAGCACTGAAAACTGGGGAACGATTATCTGTTGTGATATGATCTACGAAGAACTTGGAGAGTCAGGCAGTAGAACTAACTGTACAACTGAGAATGATAGAACGCTATGAACCGTCTTTTACAATCACTTCCAAATCGATCTGGCGAAGATACTGAGCAAGATAACATGGTCGGAGTTATCGCCGGTAGTGTCGACTTCACCGGGCAACCGTCACTTACCGGTTTGGCCGCCCTTCGAACGGGGGCAGATCATGTTCGGACGCTCACACCGGCAGAAATTCACCCAATCGTCGCAAGTCATTCGCCAAATCTGCTCGTTGGTCGATATCCTGGTGAGGGGTTTTCCGAGAAGGCGATCGACCGCGCGGTCGAACTGGGTCACTGGGCCGACGCACTCGTCGTTGGGCCTGGACTTACCCGGTCAGATGGAACTGCAGTCCGTAAAATGCTCAAAAAGATCGATCTACCGGTCGTTGTTGATGCGGTCGCAATCGAACCGGCGCTCGGTATCGATCTTTCTAACACTATTTTCACACCCGACGATTCGGAAAAAGAGGCTATCGTTGAAGAACACGGTTCATTAGAAGCATTTTCTGAATCAACGGGGGCAGTCGTTGTGGCGACTGGCGACACCGATACTATCATCGCCGAGGGAGAACGAACAAACAACAACACTGGATCGGCAGCGCTGACTGTCGCTGGAACAGGAGATACGTTGGCGGGTATCGTTGCCTCGCTACTCAGTCAAGGACTACCACGTGCCGAGGCGGCCGAACTTGGCGCGTGGATCGTCGGAAAAGCCGGTGAACTTGCGACTGCGGACTATGGTACGGGTCTCGTTGCAACAGATGTTATCGACCGGATACCCAATGTTATTCGGTGAGTTTACTCTCGATTCGGTACCACGGTTGCATGTCTTCCTGCAGTTTCGCCACAGCTGTTGTTCACAGAATACAGGACGGTTGGTTTCTTCGATGGGATTCGATCGCGGTGATCGGTGACAACGAAGCCGTCGTGCGATTTCGAACTTCCCGCATCTGACCTTCGCTCTGCTTTCGACAATGGCAGAGTGGATGTATTCGAAAAAGTAGTTCACAGAAAACACAGCGTGGATGCCCCGAGGCTTGACCTCGGGGAGGAAGCGCGTCGATACACGACACAAACCACACACATCGGCAGGTCCACTCCCATAACTGTAAGTAACCGAGCCACCATATGTGAAACGTCGTGGAATACCGTCGTACCGCCGTAATCAAGCTTGGCGTGGCTCAAGAGTGCGATTCGTCTCTCCGTGAGACAGTCAAGCAATTTAAACACTGCGCGAACACCGCGAGCGAATGGTGTTGGCATGGTGACGACGGATACCACGTTACCTCAAAGGCTAAAGCCGAACATGCCTTGTACGACAAACTACGCGGCGAAACCGACCTTACCGCGAACCTCGTTCAGAAGGGGATTCGTCGGGCGGTCGAAGCCGTCAAGAGCGGTGTATCGAGGCTGAAGGGCGGTGAACGAACGTCACAACCCTACTTCTCCGCCGATAGTGCGGTTTACGATAAACGAAGCGCGACGTTCCACCGCGACTACGTGTCGCTTTCGACCGTCAACGGGCGCATTGAGTGCGACTACATCCTTCCTGATGACCCTGAGTGCCACCCACGGACGTACCTCGATGACGAGGACTACGAGTTCCGCATGGCGCACTTACAGCGTCGGGACAACGAGTGGTACCTTCATGCCTCGATGCGAAAGGTCGAAGCCGACGACCCCGAACTCAAAACCGAGCACAGAACAGTCCTCGGTGTCGATTTGGGCGTCAACAACATTGCGGTTTCGTCAACCGGCACGTTCTGGGCCGCCGATGAGTTCAACCACTGGCGTCGGGAGTACGAGAAGCGTCGTGGCTCGCTCCAACAAACCGGAACAAGAGCGGCACATGAAGCCATCGAAGGCGTCGGTAACAAGGAGTACGGGCGCTTCGAGATATACCTGCATGGCGTAGCGAACGAACTCATTGAGGAAGCCGTCGAATACGGCTGTTCGCATATCGTCTTTGAGGACTTAACGCATATCCGCGAGAACATCCCGCAGGCGACATGGCAACACGTCTGGGCGTTCCGACGGCTGTTCCAATACGTCGAATACAAAGCGGCGGAACACGGCGTCGAAGCCGTGCAAGTCCCGCCGAAACACACGTCCCAACGCTGTTCGACGTGTGGGTGTACGCACGAGGACAACCGTGAGGGTGAGCACTTCGAGTGCTTGAAGTGCGGGTATCAGAACCACGCAGATTACAACGCGGCGAAGAATATCGGCTTTCGGTATCTCCGGCGGCGGCAAAACGCAGCCGACGGAGGCGCACCTGTAGACGTGCGCTTGAATCGTGGGACGTTGAACGTGAGTGGGGAGTACGTCCCCCCTGCCTCGACGGCATAGAACGGGAGTCCACGCGAAAGCCTCGGGGCTTGACCCCGAGGCAGTTTATCACCACGTTACGTCGTCAAGGGTGAACAACTGCAAATCCGATCGTTTAGATACCGCCTCACGAACCGATTGAGTCACACAATTCTTCGTAAAGAGCGCGTATTGTGTAGTAACATCATCACCCGCGTCCGGAGACCAGCGAATTGGTCACGGACACGAGCATCTCGTCATCATAGCGAGCCAATCGCTGTATCGATAAGAGATCAGCTTTTGAATACGCGACGACACCACCGCGACTGAGGGCATTTTCATCGCGAGGAAGGTAGAAGTTCACATATGGATAATATATGGATTGTTATGATGGTGAGAATGCATTGAACCGTTGAGTTGCACCTCGATAGGCGGCAATCGCGACAATGATTCCACTGGTTCCAAGGACGCTGATTGTCGTCAATCGAAACATTGGCCGTGCTATTGCTTGTATTGAGTTGCCAATTGTCAAGAACCACGTCGCTATCCCGGCTAATGGTTCCAATCCAACAGTAGCAAGCAACTTCAGCAAAATTCCGGGTAACGTCCCAACGAGGATCGAAATCATCGTTTGGGCAAGCTCTGGTGTTGCAAGGAGGAGCGCTAGTAGACAACCGGGAATACAGACAGCAATTCCATGTAGTGTAACTGCAGTTATTCGAGGGGGTATAACCTCATCAGCTTGTCCGATGCTAATCGCGTTGTATCTCGGTAACAGCATGCCGATTCCTGACCCGAGTGCTGCCGATACTAGCGTAAGGTATATAGCGAGGACGACAAGCCCAAACTGAGTAAGAATTGGATATGGTGATATGAGGCTAGTAATCCCTGTGAGTATAACTGCAGCGGGGAGACCAAGAATGATGCTTGGCGCAATCAATCCACGAACATAGTTTGTTCCTGTGACGGCAGTCAACGTCACAGGGAGTACAGAGCCCTCATCCCCAAGTGGATTGAGTGGAAATACAGCTCCCGCCATCCAGGGAATTAGAACAACACTCGCGATTGGTAAGACAGAAAATAGATCTAACCCATTCACGCTACTGATTGCTGGCCCAATGAAAATGGCCACAGGCATTATAATAAACATCAGCCGTTGTGGATCCCGCCATGTACGGAGCATAACCATCTGCGCGACTCGTTGTATTGGAAGCGGGAGAAAATCCACAGTGATCGGTGCCACGGCGTTGGCAAGCGCGCTCTTGCGTTTTTCTGAATGATTGTCTGATCCTGTCGTTGTACGCTCGCTGGGTGTTGAGTCTGTCAGTATTGGCCCATCGGAGAACCAATAGGCAGTTGTCGCTATTTCAGCGAGTCTTCCAACAGTGATAACAAAAACACAGCTTCCAAGAAGGACTCCAGCTGCTCGCGTAAGCGAACCATGAATTGGACCACCTACCACTGCGATATCTGCGAACCACGCGGCAGGGAACCATGCGAGTGCTGATTGGTCAAGTCCGGTGATCTCAGAATACTGAAACCCTAAATAACCGAGTACACCGAGTAACCCAATAGGGATACTAAGAGCAGTTTTATGTTTTGCTACAAATGGCGACGAGGCAATCAACAATGCAATTCCATAACCAACTGCAGATCCCGCAGTGGCTACAGTTGCGGAAAATAACATGATTGCAAAAGGAATTGTAATCAGAAAGGCCGGAGCGGTCTGTGCGTATGCGAGCAAACTACTCAGTACAAGTACAGGAAATGAGATATACGACAGAATACGCAGAAATTCTGCAATCAGCAATCCTCCGACGGCAGTTCGTGCTGACACAGTCGTTAGCATAAGCTGATCTGCGTCGATTCGTGGTTTTGCGGACGCAACGCGCTGTGTGACCAGAAATACCCCAAACAACCAGAATAGGGCAACCATTCCACGGAGCTGATCAGGAATCGTACTCCCCGAAATATCCTCAATAAAACTAATGAGTAGAAATCCGACACCACCAAACATGACTGTCGGGAGTGCAACGCCAAGAATCATGAGTGCAAAACGTGCTCGGTCCTGTCGGATTGCGTGCACAGATCGACGAAACTCGAATTTACCGATCCGAACTGCGTGGTGAACCCAATCCTGCTCAGTCATGCGTTAGTACCTCTTTGACTGGATCAGTGTCTGTTAATTCGAGGAAGGCATCTTCGAGTGTGCTATCAGAGTGCTGTGATGTGCGATCGGTGAGTTCAGCTGGTGTTCCCTCTTCGACAAGATTGCCATCATAGAGAATACCAACGGTGTCAGCGACTTCTTCGACAACGGGTAGAATATGCGTTGATAGAAAGACAGTTGTTCCATCATCTGCGAGGCCGCGGATCATTTCGCGTAGGGTCTTTGCCGCACGTGGATCGAGGCCCGACGTCGGTTCGTCGAGAAACACGACATCGGGGTCGTGGAGAATCGTTTGTACGTAGGCGACTTTCTGCCGCATTCCCTTTGAATACTCACTAATGCGTTGTGAGCGTCCAGCCTCCAAATCAAGCGCGTCAAATAGCACATCTGCGTAATTGTGGATACGCTCTGTTGGTATATCCCGGAGCCCACCAATGTATTCGAGCTGTTGGTACGCCGTTGTCTCCTCATAGAGAGGTGGCTCTTCTGGGAGATACCCAATATGGGGTCGAAGGGCATCCCGGTCTGTAATCGAGGCACCTGCAATCGATGCTTCGCCGCTGGTTGGTTCCAAGAGACCCGTAAGCATTCGCATCGTCGTCGTCTTTCCAGTACCGTTCGGGCCAAGAAATCCATAGACGGTTCCGGCAGGTATTGATAGATTAAGGGTATCAACGGCAGTTATCTGGCCATATCGCTTCGTCAATGATGCTGTCGTAATGATATCGTTCATGATAGGGTACCGGACTGATTAGGGAACAGTGGAGATTGTCTCATATTCTCTGACGCTCTCTTCGTGATAGGGTGAATACGTTTATTTCTAACATCGTCCATTTACAATTCCATAATCATTGAAATTATAGGTGGCGGTTTGATTGTATAAAATTGTGTATATTTTTTCAAAAATTCCAGCGTTACTGGAAATTGACGCATTGATGGTAAAAGTGGACTCCCGTAAGAAGATCGCATGGGGGAGGGCGTCAGTTCATTACTACCTACTTTTTAGGATCAATAATCCACTCTAACCTTCTTTGGGATCGGTATCGTATGAAGTTGAGAACAATGAAGCCAGTGCTAATTGGGTATGGTGAAACGAGCGTTGGAGAGTCACTCGACTGCGGGTACGAAGAGCTAAACATGTGGGCGACACGCGAAGCGTTGCGAGACGTCGATCTCGAACCAGACGATATTGACGGACTTATTGCGACTGCACCCTTTCGAAAGGAACGGTTTCCACTCCCGCTGCTGATCGAACATCTTGGAATTGCTCCACTCAACTTTGCAGAACTCACCGGCGTGGGTGGTGCATCCCACGTGAATTCGATTAACCGAGCGACCGATGCGATTGAAAGTGGACAGGCCGAAACGATCCTCGTCGTCGCTGCAGACGCTCTTCATTCTGACATCGGACCGCCAACAGTTATCGAAGAACTAGCCGACAGCGTCAGCGAGTTTGAAGAACCCGCAAATATCGTCCCGTCGCTCTACGCTCATGTTGCAAATTGGCACATCGATACGTTCGGGACAACACGGAAACAGCTCGCCGAAATCGCAGCCATCACTCACGAGCATGCGTCGTTACAGCGGGCGGAGCGTGCACACCGACAGGAAGCAAAATCAGCTGATGAGATTCTCGACTCTCCGATGGTTGCAACTCCGTTGACTGCAGACCAGTGCGCTCTTATCTCCGATGGCGGAGCAGCATTCATTGTGACCTCTGAAGAAAAGGCAGCCGAGCTCAATCGAGTACCAATTCGGCTGACAGGGTTCGGCGCACGACATACCCACGATCACATCTCTCAAATGCCATCATTCGAAGAGACGGGAGCGGGAGAGGCGGGACAGAGAGCAATGGCCGAGGCAGCTGTCGATCATGCTGATATCGATGTTCTTCAAATATACGATTGCTTTACGATTACTGTCCTTCGAATCCTCGAAGATCTCGGGTTCTGTGAGCGTGGAGACGGTGGCGACCTCATTGACAGTGGTGCCCTTCGAGTAACTGGGAAGTGGCCGCTCAACACTCACGGCGGAGCGCTCGCCCAAGCACATCCAGGAATGCCTTGTGGGATCTTTCATATTACCGAAGCGATCCGTCAACTACAAGGACGAGCCGAAGCGACGCAAGTCGAAGACGCATCGACAGCGCTCGTCCACGGGAACGGGGGGATCTTCTCAACGCAAGCAGTGGCGATCCTTGAACGAGGTGAGCGTCATGCCGACTAACAAGCCGATTCCGACACCGACGACCGAATACGAACGCCAATACTGGCAGCGCGTAGCTAACGGTAATGTCTGTATTGTACGCTGTCAGGCGTGCGCCCACGTCTATCATCCCCCACGCCGATACTGTCCGGACTGCTACTCCAACGAGTGGAAGTTCGAGTCGATTGCAGGCACTGGAACGGTGTACGGCTATACGTGTATTCACCGTCCACCGCCGCGATTCGCTTCAGATGCCCCAATCGTGTCGGCTATCATCACGCTGGACGAAGGCCCACGGCTCATGGGACGTGTCGCGTGTGATTCTGAAGCAATTGCGGTCGGATCCCGAGTCCGTCTCGATACGTCGAAACTCTCCTCGGACAATGTTCGTCTCACCTTCGAACTATTAACGAAGTAAGCAACTGGGCGAATCAATTTCTGCAAGACGAATCGGTGGGCTTGAATCCCCGACCGCAACGATCGTCACGCGTTGAGATCCCAGTTGACATCCTCTTCGACGGCTGCTGTTTCGCGATCTGCTCGCTGGACGGTTTCGAACCCAGCTAATTTGATTGCTTCCTCGCGAGATAGCTCGTCGTCCACGTATTTCCTGAGAATCGTGTTTTCCCATAGGTCCGCGGTTCCGAGTATAAGGGCTTGCTCTAACACCTCCGACCCAGGAACGCCTCGTGCGTCAGCGATTTCACGGACACGATCGAAGATCTCAGCTGCCATCGGTGAGAGTATGGATCCCGTCACTTGCGCATCATCGTCAGTCGTGGTTCGACGTCGAGCCCCAATGGACGGTGATTGTATCAAGTAAAATGTACACTCCAAACGGAGGGATGGTATCGAGTTCTTTAGCGAAGCTCTCCAGAAAACACTTCAGAAGTTCGAGAGTTCATCTTCATCGAGTTGAAGTAGTTCCCGTTATGAGTCGATCCCTAATTGAGAGAAATACCTTTACTGACAGTATCTCGAAACAGTTCTCTCGATCAACCCTCACTGAATTATTGAACCTCATAGGTTAGAACCGCAAAAACATCGTCATACTTCTGCACGCTAGCCAATTTCAGGGGCGGGGTGGTGATCCTGCGCGGCAATAGTGGCGCGCCCGATCCGAGCGTGACAGGAGCAACGCTGAGGATAATCTCATCGAGTAGATCGTTATCATGGAATTGTCCTACAAGGTCACCTCCACCGACAAGCCAGACGTTCTTGCCGTCTGCAGCCTCTACCATATCCGCATGGACAGGTGCAACATCCCCTTGCACGAAGTGAACGTTCGCACCATCGATCTTCGGTAATTCCCGACTACTGAACACCCATGCCGGAATTTCATACGGCCACTTTTCTGGGTTCTCCAATACGTTTTCATGCTCGATGATCCACTCGTAAGTCGTCGAGCCCATGGCCAAGGCACCAACCTGGTCTATGAACTGCGTGTAGTCTTCATCCACGCCGTCGATCTCCTCTATCTCTCCGAACTGAAAGAGCCAGTCGAGTGAGTTATCCTCATCGGCAAGATACCCGTCGATACTCGTTGCTGTGTAGTATTGGGTCTTCATCTCTTCAATCGCCGTTTAGGAAGCGGTCTGACGACATAAAGGCTACCTGCCACCGGCCCGCCACGTGTCATACCAGACAGCTATCGCAGCAACTGGAAAACGGTTTCCCGTTCTGTTCGTGTACTTGCTACCCAGCGAGCGGTGGCACCCGGAAACTCGGACATGCGTACCAATGTGAGAATATCGTTGCTAGTCGTTTTCTCTACAAATAGCCACCACTCGTAACACTGACCCACACTCTCATTTAGATCATTATGATCTCACTCGTTGTTTTTCCACTCTGCGAATATAGCGAGTTGGTCGAATTTGTTCGCCAATACGGGTTGTATCGACAACGGTCAGAATACTTTCTGAGCTGTCTTAGAGATCATAGTGGCATTGATCTCATTTGACAGCAGTAGGGCGATGAGCTCACATCATCCAGGCATATTTAGAACGATGGCTGGATTTAGGGCGCGCCAGCAAGGACAAACAGTGACTCAGCATCACCGTTTTGAATTTGGCGGGTGGCTTCCGGTGGAAGCCGAAGTGCATCACCACTCTCCATTGGGACCTCCTCATCGTTGACTGTCACCGTTGCCGCTCCGTCAACAAGGAGATACACCTCCTCATGTTCGCGGTCGACATGTGTGTGTTCTTTCCCAGTCCATCCTGGCTCGCATTCGAGTACTGAAATACCAAGCTGCTCGCATCCAAGTGGTTCTCGCAGAAAGTGTAATCCATCAGCCGCTTCCTCGACGTTGTGATAGTTGACTTTCTCGTATGGCATACGAAGAACTATAGACTCTCAGCCAGTAAAATCATCCGGCCCTTTGACATCCTCTCCCAAAAGGACGGGGCTTTCTCCTCGAATCTCCGTAAATAAGACCGTGGCAATTGAGCTTCAGAATACTCTCTATTTTATCCTGAACACGTAACCCCGTGTCTGTCGATGGTGTCAGCCAATACCGACCAGCGAACGCTCATTGAAAGCGCCGATGCAGCGACCGAGGATACTCCCGAAACACCAGGGATTTTGCTTGACCGAGCGCGAACATACAAAGTGTACGTCGCCAATATGTATATTCTATATTTGTTCATGAGTAAATTCTGGAATTATTCCGTGAATTGTAGACAGCTCTCATCCTGCCTACAGGAGTGGTATGGACATTTCCCTCTCAAATTCGTCTATCCGAGTTTTAGTGAAATATTTTTAATACAATATACAGCTAGGATTTTTCCTGGAACGGCAGTCGAATCCACAAACAATATCGTCAGTGGTTGGCTAGGCCTTGATAAGAATCATGGCGACATTAGACACAATTTTTGACCTCTTCAGTAAGAAGCGGCGACGATATGCATTGTACTATCTTGACCAACATAGCGGCACCGTATCGGTTGATGAGATTGTGGACTATGTTGTAGACCAGGAGAGTGACACTCCAGCTGATCCAATTCCCGACGAGCAGTACGATCGGATCGACCTCTCGCTTCGCCAGGTTCATATCCCGAAAGCAGCTGAAATCGACTCCATTGAATATGATCGCGATGAAGGAGAGATTAACATTCGGGGCACTTCAGCAGAATTTAACGCAATTGTGACCATTGCGAAGATCCTCGAACAATCCGACAGACCCGGGTAATTAACCGAACGATGGTCACCTTTGATGGCGCTCTCAGTAGTATACGTTCTGTATCTGGCAATCGAAATAGTTGCTAGGGATAGTTCGAAGCGCATCCAGTAACAGATAGACACCACGAAATACGACCCTGCAACGGAAAATATCATGATCATACTCATATGGACAACCTACGAATACCATAGGTGGAGCAATTCAGCGAAACCGTCCGCCACGAGTTTGGTGAAGCGGATCATGGAATACCGTTCACCCGATGGATAGATCGCTTCGACACCTCACAGTACTAGTCTTCATCAATAGTCCAACTGACAAAATAGTTACGATGAAGGAACTCTTCAATGCCCTATACGCTGGTTTGATTGTATCCTGCTAAACTTCCGAGTTCTTGTCAAATTTTCTTCTTTTCGAACAAGGACATTCATTGCTATTTTGCCGAATTATATATCGTTTGGTGCTCAGCTGGCAGGTATACCTTTTTTAGATTGTAAACAGCGAGAGCACAAAGTCCCTGCCCGAGAAACAGCAAGAGGAGTAGTCCAACAGATACTCCCAATTCTGTTATCAAGTGGACAACTGCCAGACTTGCAAGTATGCTTCCGATAACAAACCATGGAATTAGCTTCGCTGATTGCGCAGAGAAAATGCGTTCAGCAATATTAACATTGTTTGAACGGGCTAATGAGTTCTCCCACTCCTGAATGGATTGTCGAATCGACATCCTTGAATTGCCGTATGGTAGCATGCCATATGAAATCCAGGGATTTATCAGTAATCAAGGCTTGCCCTATCGGTCTCAAACATCCATTTAGGCTGCTTAGACTATGTTTAGATGATTCTATCATGGTACTGCAAATCGGCAATATAAAATGGTAGATTAGTCTTAACGTACAAAGTGCGATCGCTGATGAACCGACCTCCGATTTCTCTCGGCCGTATCGATATTTTGCACTGATCTCTTAACTTCTCAAATTAATTGGTTTAGGAGGCCATTATGAAATGTAATGAGTGCTGGCCTCGCTCAATGTCCTGACTGTGGATGGGCTGGTAATACACGTGATTGTGAGATCGATAAACCCGAACGAAAGTGTCTGAGGAATCGTTCCAAAGCTGTGAGGAGTTCAAAGCAGGGAATGCAGCCTTTTTCGCCGCATTTCCCGATCTCACCGTCACGGAAGATGGATGCATTGCTGAAGGGAATACCGTTGTATATCGGCATTACTTGATCGGTACGCACGAGGGGGAAATTATGGGAGTCGAACCGACGGGTATCGAGATTTCCTTGGAGAATGCTGGTGTTTTTCGGATTGAAAACAAGAAAATCGTTGACCTCTATCTCTATGCGGATAATATCAGTCTGATGCGCTGATTAGGCATCATTTCCAATGTTTGAACAGCAACGAAATCGATTGCACTTCACCCTCGAGGAGCGGATTCACAAATGTGCTCTTCATCTTGGTCAGATGAATCGGGTAACCCGCGTTGTCTTCGAATTTCGTCTCGAAGATTCTGCCGTTCGATCAGAGCAAAGCCAATAACGATGACTGCAAAGCCAAAGACAGTCCGAACGGGGACTACCTCACCAAGAACAACAGCGCCCACTCCCGTTGCAACGAGTGGAACTGTATAGCTAATGAGGTTCGCTCGAACTGGTCCGGCGCGATCGATGAGGCCGTAATAGGCAGGAAAAGCAATCGCCGTTGCAGGCACCCCAACCCAAAAGACTGCTATGAGGGCTCCAACTGTTAGCGTGACGTCTCCCAGTGATTCTCCCATCAACATACTAAGACAATGAACTAATCCAGCAGCCAGCACCAGTGCCCACGCCGTCATACCTATTCCCGAAATTGAGCGTTCAGTTCGGCTCAGAAGCACACTTCCAAATGCTGCTGCGACTGCAGCACCTCCAACTAAAGTAACTCCGAAAATCGTCGCGTTTCCTGTTGTGGATATCGAATCCAGCCCAACAATGATAGTCACTCCGACCAATCCAAGCAGAATACCAATCATTCCGAGGGGGTCGAATTTTTCTTCGGGTAACAACACTATTGCAAACAGTGGCGCTAGAACAGGAACAAGGCTAAATACGACTGCGGCAGTTCCAGTGGTAAGATATTGCTGTCCCGTGAAGAGGAGCGTGGCGTTTAATCCCGATAGAAAGAACCCAGCGATGATGATCGCCATCAGATCACCACGGGTACGTGGTCGCCAATAGCCACCGCGCTGATACACGTATGCGAGAAGGATTGTCGCTCCGATGTCGTAGCGTAATCCTGCGAAGAGAATCGGAGGAATAGCGACCAGACCAGCCTTGATACCGACGAATGCAGTGCCGAAGGTCAAGGAAGTGATGATAAACAGCAGAAGCGTGTAACGATCTAATCCAACCTCAGTTTCACGTTCGCTTGTATTCTGGCTTCTCGCCCCACTCATATTCTTTATATGTGGTGTGCGCGCTTAACGATGCTGCGGGGACCACTGGTTGGAAAATCAATTTCCCCTTATCGTAATGACGCTTGTCCGCTTTCGATTCAGGTCACTGTGAAAACTGGGACGCCGCCAGCGAGATATACAGGTCAAGCGACTACGGTACCCTACGCGCCGAGCGATACGAGTGCCGCAATATACAGTATAAATGAGGCGATCGCCGCCGTCGTGCGGACATGGTTCCATCGTCCCCAGCGCGTGCGAACGACCGCCCAGTCATTCGGTAGCGACGCCGTCGACCACGTCGCGATGTACTCGTTTATCGGAATGTGGATGCGCATCGTCACGGCAAAGGTACCGATGAAGTAGATAACAACACCAGCGAGAAACAGCTGGCCGGACTGCGTCGTCCAGTCTCCTAGCAGCAACACTACAGCCGCACTGACGGTCGGGACAACAATCGCACCGAAGAACACGATACCGAATACCACGTTGAGAACGGTCTCGTTGATCTCCTGCATCATAGTTGTATATACCGACGCCGAGAGCTTATCGAGCGCTAAGACCACGCTCGCCGAATAAGTAAAGAAGAATCCAGCCATGACCCCCCCGAAGATCGTCGACACCGTGAGAAGAAGCACGACGAGTTCTTCAGAGAGGACGTTCGGACTCATGATTGATTGGCACTCAAATTCAAAGCGGGGGCTATCTCGGCGGACCCTGTGCGAGTTCTACTCTCGCGCGCGGCAGTTCCTAACAGGGTACTAAGTACGCTCATCTCACAGAGAATTTCGCGACCGGTGTGACCGTTTCCCCCGCCAACGAGTACGTTCGGAATTGTTCGTTGTTGCATACTGTTCACAATCGTATAGATGGGAAACGAATATGCGAGCACTGCCGAACACTTTCGGTAGTTAAACAGCGGTAACAATTGAACACCAGTCATCGCATGGGCTGACCGATTGCCAGAACACGACGGACGTCTTCGAGTGTCGCTAATGGCTGTGGTTTGTGTACGTTTATTCTTCTGGTCCCTCCCTTTCCGGTTCGTAGATAAGGATGACGATCCCTGAACCGACCGTCTTTGTTTCCTTGAGTTGTAACGCAGTCGTATCGCTTGCCTCTCTGAAGAGACGTTTGCCACTTCCAAGGATAATGGGGAAGGTCATGAGTCGATACTCGTCAACGAGATCGTGGTTCATCAGCGTCTGCACGAGCTGTGCGCTGCCATTGACCAGGATGTCACCGCCTGGTTCCCGTTTCAGCTTGGAGACTTCATCCGCGACGTTCTCTTTTATTACCGTCGAGTTATTCCACTCGAGCGGTTCTTCGAGCGTCTCTGTAACGACGTATTTCGGCATACTGTTGAACTTGTCGGCGAACCCTTCCTCACCGGTCATGGATGGCCACGCCGCTGCAAACCCCTCATAGGTCACCCGACCTAGTAGAAGCGCGTCGCTTGCAAACACTTCTTCGAGTTTGAACTCGTCGCCTTCGGGGCCACGGTCGAATTGGAACGTCCAACCACCGTGCTCGAATACTTCTCCTCCCCCTGGGGCTTCCATCACACCGTCCAACGATACGTACTCCGAGACGACCACTTTTCGATGCGTGTCGGATGTCTTGCCTGTACTGCTCTCTGCTGAATCTGTATGGCTCATCTGTAGTACCTCATGTTCTAGTACAGAGCAAGAGAAGACAGAACAGAGCATGGAGGTGCTGCCGAACTCATTCGGCAGTTTTTAAATAGCAGAGTGTTGTTCTTCGTTACCTGGGTGGAAGCATGGAAGAGCATGGTCATTATCCTGGTGAGTGGGAGATTTATCGGCGAGCTATCCAGCAAGTACGAACCGTCATATGTCTCAGGAACCGGCCGTGAGACGTTTGACAGTCGTAGTAGACCCTGGTGATCGGAGACTCGTTTCCGTTTTTAATACATTAGACTCAGAGCGTGCAAAACGCGAATATCTCCATCACTACAATTTATTGACCGATGAAACGGTCGTTATGCTCTTTCAGTTTCGCGATGATCTTGACTACGCCCGGACGGTTTTTGATGCCAGTTCGGACGTTATCCACTACAACATCCCCGAACAAGGGAATGGCCTCGTGTATCTCCACTGCGAGATGAATGAGTCCCTCGGAGGGATTCTCTCGGCAGTGCAACAATCGGAGATCATCATGGCGATGCCCATAGAGTTTCTGGATGATGATTGTCTGCGGGTGACGTTTATCGGAGAACACGAGTCGCTACACCGGATTCTCGACAAATCAGCGGAATTCGCCGACATAGAAATTGAGCGAGTCAACGAGTACGGATCCGAAGATCGCCTCAGTTCGGTACTTACTGATCGCCAGCAAGAGATTTTGACCGCAGCTGTCGAACGGGGATATTACGAAGTTCCACGGCAAGCAACGATAGGGGACATTGCCGACGCGATGGAATTGAGTCAGGCGACAGTAGGCGAGCATCTCCAAAAAATCGAATCGAGGGTTCTCACGGGCAGTGTTCGTTGATCTCTGTCTGCTTCAGCAGCGTGAGAATCATACCATAGGCTCAAGATCCTACCTATTACTTACAGGAGAGACTACGTATCAACTCAGTCATTGAGTGCTCGTCCGATACAATACCCAATCACGCCAAGTGGAATCCCAACGATGAACCCAATGATTATGACCGTGCCAATAGCTATAAGCGATGGACTTGTTTCCATCCCCGTCTCAAGCGTGGTGAATCCTTGGATGAACAATCGGAGACCAGCACTAGCGCCAATACCACCCGCGATGATCGCCGCAGGTACTCCTCGGGCACGATAGCCGAGTATTACAGCCACCAAAAGTCCAGTAGCGGCAAGCATCGGTGAGAAAGCGACCGGCGAGGGCATTGCAGACACCGGGAGTACCGTCCAAAGTACAACAATCCCTAGTGCGATAAAACTCCAGATGAGCAGTGGACCGTATTGATTTCG
Organism: Haladaptatus pallidirubidus; assembly: GCF_020700235.1. Taxonomy (GTDB): domain Archaea; phylum Halobacteriota; class Halobacteria; order Halobacteriales; family Haladaptataceae; genus Haladaptatus; species Haladaptatus pallidirubidus. Next base: position 503,880 of record NZ_CP085307.1, read on the forward strand.
ATCGACGCGAAGGTGTGAATGCACTGATTCGCCACTAGACGGTGAACTCCCGCCAATAGCGTAGCCAAGTGGTCCGACAACCAGCACTGCCACTCCGATAGTATACCATGCAGAACTACGTACGGCGCGAATGGCTAGTTCTAGGGAGACAGGTTCGAGGATAGCAGTCGATGCAGCGTTGAGGGCAAATACGGGGAGGGCAGCTGTGAGAATCCCAATAAGCACACCACCCTTATAGCGGCCAACAGCAATCGCAAGAACGAATCCGATACCAGCTGCGAGGAGCGAGAGTTCGGGACCAAGCAATATCGATTGAGAGTTAAACCGCAGGGCGACCGCCAACCCGACGGTCACGAGTCCAGCAATCAGCGCTCGTACGCTCGTCCGAGGATGGTCGCCGAGAACGAGGGTGCGTGAGAGGGTCAAAGTGCTCATGGTTACAAACACTGTAAAAGCGACCTTAATATTTCCTCGTACTAACCAGTTAAGTTTGTACCTTAGAACCGAAGTAGTCACCAGCATGAATGTAACCGACCGCTATGCATTGAGAGCACCGGTCCCATCTATTGCAGCTAGGCAGAAGATGCACAACCTCCGAGGGTGGATTTGATACGTGACTTATTTGCCGCGTACTTGGGAGTGAACCAGCTGATCAATAGAACATACGTAGTTATCGCGAGTCCTCTATCCATCAATTCGAAGATATGTTCTAGGGCTGTATCTTGCTGTGGATATTGATGCGACCGGACCTAGAGTAATTGTAGTCTACATGGCCATCGATCGGATTTTTTGACAGTGAGTCAATGATTTATTTTTTCGATTCTTTGGCTTTATTCACCTTTGTTTCCAGGAGTTGCTTCAATTCTGTGGTTGGCACTTCTTGGTCGTATTTGATTTGTATGGTCTCTTTTCCGGTTTTGTACCCTTTTTCTTCAAGCATTTTACGGTCTTTACTTTGAAGCACGTCCGCACCAATGCCAACGGTAGCGTGGGATTTTGATGTTGAAAATCCGACGTGAGAACCGTAGAATTCATAGAATGGTACGTTATATTTTATTCCTTCTTCTGCCTCTGGAACAGTAGATTTTATTATTCCTCGGATTTCTTTCAGTACGGGTCGAGCTTCACTGTCTGAATTGGCAATGTATGAATTAACGTCTTCTGTCTTTGACATCTTTATATTTACCTAAGAACCACTGTGATTCCGTGTCAGTCTTTCTTAATAAAATTGGTGAGTTCCAGTCAGTCCTCCACCTGACCGGCGAGTTTTTCGAGGGAACCTTCCCAAGCCTCCGCGACCCCGTATTCTTCGGCGACGTCCTCGGGGATTCCTTCTAAGCGGAGGGTGACCTCGGTTCCGTCAGCGACCGCATCCAAGGTGACCGTAACGGTACTGGGATTTTCACCCTCCCCGGACTCCTCAGTCCAGACTATCTTCTCGCCGCGTTTCAGTTCTTGGTAGGTGCCTTCGAACGTGTGGGAGTATTGTTCCATCCCTTCTGTTTCGCCGATATTCTCGACTCGGAAGGATCCGCCCTCTTCGGACTTGACCTCTTCAACGTCAGCACGGAACCCTTCCGGGGGTGCCCATACCGCAATGTCGTCAGGATTGAGAAACGCTTCGTAAACCCGCTTGGGCGGCGCTTCAATCACGCGACTTACGGTTAAGCTCTGCCCCTTGTTCGCCATTTTCTCTGTCGTTGATACATTGTCTTCGTTGGGATTGTCTGTCACTGGTCTTCGTTCTCCAGATGGTTGGCCAGCGCATCTAACCGGTCCTCCCAGAAGACGCGATACTGAGTTAACCACCCGAACGCCGCGGAAAGCGGGACAGCGTCGAGATAGCATCGGCGGACCCGGCCATCTTTTTCGATCTCCACGAGACCAGCGTCTACCAGCACATGCAAATGTTTTGAGACTGCTGCAAGTGACACATCGTGGGGTTCAGCTAACTCACTCACAGGCTCTGGACCGCCGGCCAACTGTTCGAGGATCGCTCGTCGGATTGGGTGAGCGAGTGCTTTGAAGACCTCGTCCAAATCGTCGTCTTCTATCACTTGTTCAACCATCCAGTTGAATAATGGCCGGGAGGACGCTTATCCGTTTCGTTGAATGAGCGGCGAGTTCCTCCACCTATTTGTATTCAACAACTATACTCAGGAATACCCTTACGATAATCGTATTGCCTCTCTCGTGTTTTCTCTTCGAAACCACGTCCGCATCAAGCATATCCAATTCTCATGTATAGGCTTCCCCGAATACGTATATTCCAACGCGATTATCAAAATATTTCAAGAACCGAAGCTGGGCCGGAAATATTTAATGATAGATAACCCAAAAGTTACGAATCCGGCAACGAAAAATAAAACCATTCCGACGAAGGCGTTTACGGTTGGGGAAAGATTCATGCCCGCAAACGCGACGTAGTGGACACCGAGGGCCACGATTATGGAGATCACTACCGCAGCGAGAATTTTCCCCCGATCTGAGTTCTGGTATAATGCGGTTTCAGCCGGTGGTTCTGCTCTCGCAGTTGCTTCTTTTGCCATAGTTCTGTTGTCCTCAGATGGTCATTCAACCATCTAGTTGAATGTAGATCCTGCACACTCTTAAATCTATTTCTGAGCCTCTCACTCGGGGCTATACGTCCGTTTAGGGAGCAGGTGGTTCTACGCCGGGATTGGATAACGTCTGATTGACAGCCGTCGCATCGAACTCAGAAGCGCACAGGGTCTTCACCCGGGCTTGCGTTCAAACTCGCATGGTACTACGAGAACGTTTGGTGCGGGATGTGCAGAGGCAATATCACCGGTCTCAAAGCCAGCATCGTTTGCAACAGATAGATGAGCGTAATAAGCCTCTCCGGCGATATGAACGCCAGCATTGATCTATTGATATACGATTTTAGTATCTCGAACCGTTGTCGCGACCATTTCGGCCTCGTCTTCTTCGTCGATCTGATCGAACTCGACTTCTCGTCGTTGTATCCGAATATCATCGTCACGCGGAACGTGAGTCCGGAGAAGAACAGCTGTGAATGCCTCCCGTATATATTATGCCAAATTAGTGACAGCAAACGAACATGCAGTCTTCACACTGAGTACCCGAAAGACCGCTCGAACGAACGTATTTCGCTCTCAGAGGAGCCAATCGAACGCTTCACGAACACGACGCTTCGCATCATGCTCTACAACTTGTCCATGGCCGACGATAACGCGCTCAAACTCCCAGTCGAGGATACGATCGATCGACCGACGCCCCGCAGCTTTACTTTTCATTGTGAGCCGAAGATCACGCGGTACAGAAAGGTCGCCGTCCATGCCGAGAAGACGTGCAACTAGCTTCGTTTTTAATGGCATCTTTGATCCGAGATTGTAACAGATGTCACCCAAAATCAGCGTCTTACTGGGACGGTGGAAGAATTCGATCTCGGTGAGCCACCAATGACCAAGGAACGCCGCCTGATCGATCGTCGGTGCCCAGCGCTGATCTGGGGCACTGCCGAGCAATCCATCAAACGTAAGATCACTCCGTCGACGATCAAGGCCAGGTGCAGCAAACAGTTCTGCCTCTGGGAAGGCGCGCTTGTAGTCTTCCATATGGAGGTGACCGTGGAGTTTACTCGCTGGTGTTATATATCGGACCCTCCCGAGCTCATTTAACGCCGCAATACAGTCTCGGGTTAACGATGCGGGTGAGTTTATGAATAGATCGTCATTGGACAGCCGAATCACGATCATATTTCGGCCGATCTGGAGTCCGTAGAAGGTTAGTGATTCAGAGAAAACGAAGAGATCCGGTGCTAACTTGGTAAACATATCACAGAGTGGTTCGAACGATACAAGATAATTACGGTCCGAACGGTAACCAATCAGTCGTCCCTGTATATTGTCCATTTGGAACTACCGACCTAAAATTGAGTCGGTTGTCCGGGCAGAGTGTGTCGTATGTGGCGGTTGACGGTGCGAAACGGTCGCGTGAATGAGTGATGTTGGCGGGCGAGGAGTTGGACGAGTATGATTCCGAGTTTTATCGAACATTGCTGGTTCGTGCGGTAGCGAGTGTGTTGTCGCCGCTTGGGTGCGTAAGAAGTGTATTGAGCAATTTCTCTCGAGTCATAACGAAAGCAGCCTCAAATCGTTTCTCTAACGATCCCAAGTTTAGAGGATGGATCTGTTGCACACCTGTGCTCCACAGAACCAAAACATTCGACGGTACGCAGGAGGGTACTGTCCCACCAACTTCCTTTCCAATTTCCGAAGAGATCATTGGGTTATCAGTGATCGATTATCGTAGAAGTCGTTAATGACAGTCATGTGTCGAGGGGCAATTTGTTCAGCTCGAAGCGACGGGTTGAGAGCGCCCGTCTGCCCATCCTGCAGCAACAGTCAGTACAAACAACCCGATAGCAATGATGTCGATCGGTTGGAAGAGCAAGGCAATGCTAGCTGCAGTTACGCCGATCAAGAGTCCATGCATGGCTGCTCAGTCCTCGAACGCATCGTTGTGTTGATCGTCGTAGATAGTTAGCGTTCCTGGGGTGGGATATCTGGCTGCGTTGTGGATGGTCTCGGACTTTTCGAGCATCTCGCTCGAACTGGCTTCGTCTCCATCTATTTCTCGTGTTTCTTCCCGCAACGCGTCATAAACCCGTCACACAAGGAGTCTAATTGCTTCTGCGTCGGGTTTTGAATCGATTTCAAAGACGGCCTCGTAATGGGACATGTAACTAGTCGGCGCTCCGATAGGAAAACCCAGACCTACGACCGTTGACAAGCAAACCTCTCCCTGAGTACCGCCTTCTCGTATGATCGAGACATCAGAAATGCTGTACAAACGTTGATTGGTGTCCCACTCCTCTAGATTGTATGGCCGAATTTCCAGACGAGAGACAGCTAGTACTGAGAGCACGCTCCCAATTGGAACAATGGACGAACAGTGCCCGGACACAAGCATACAGTGACTTGTTTGAAGGCGATGCTCCACTCCTTCCCCCCGAGGAGCTGCAACAGCTCGATGCGCTCGACTCCGTGATGGAACGGCACGGTGGTGATGGAGTGTGGGGCACCGATCAGTACGGAATCCACACAGCGGGAACCACAAGTTCGAACCGTTCGATCGGAATTGTCTGTGTGTACCATCCCCAAATTACCAAAGATTCCGTGCTTCAGGGGGACGACGGTATCGATGACGAGACCGAGGAGAAATTCAACGCAGCGCTCTGGCAATATAGCGAACGCGTTGCGACACTCATCGAAGAACGCCTCGACGAGTTCATCCGCCAAACGCAGAGTTAACTTCATATGCAAGTCCGTTTCCTAAACTTGATCGGTTCATCGACAACTGGAATGGCCTGCCCAGTCAACGCCGCCACAAACGAGGACGAGAAATGACGACAATCAGTACGATACCGCTTGTCCTTTAGAGGAACAGGTCACCAAGTTCAGCCCCGCTTGCTAGCAAGCGAATCGTGCCCCTCGGAACGGTTGGCCTCCGTATACTGGAAGACAAGAACGTTACGCACCGAGCCACCAGCCGTATAGTTGTTCTTGCTCCTCAGTGTCTGGATGCTTCTTCGATTGGCCGTACGTCTTGCCCTTGAGAAGTTGGCGTTCGACCGCATTTGCCGCGAGACGGAGTGCGTGGGTAGCGCCGTAGCCCTCCCCACTGGCAGTGAAGTAGCCACGGTCAGTGACCAATCGAATCCGTGCCAGCACTAGTGGCACACCCCGGCTCCTTTCTTTGTGCTCCTGAAGTTCGATACTGGCCTTGATCACACTCATCTCACCATACTTCGAGGTCACGCTGTCGATCAGCGCGGAAACGTCATCGTAGTCCATTTCATCGAGCAAATCGAGACCGAACACCTGCACGGGGCGGCGTTCTTCTTGCTCCCAGGTGAGTGCCTCAATGACGTCTGTCTTTGTGATGATTCCGACCGGTTCGTCCGTCTCGTTAGCCGTGACGACAAGTGAGGAAACCTCCCAATCGAACATCGTTTCGACTACCGCATCGAGCGGTGTGTCTCGCCGAACCGTCGCGACGGCATCGGTCATTAAGTTCCGTACCGGCAGATCAAGCATCCGATCGGAAGTACCATCACGTTCACCGAAGCCACCGCGGCCACTAAACTCGTCTGACGAGCCACCCTGGCTCTTGCTCCCACCGCGGGTCGTGAATTCGATGACATCGTACAGACTCAGTATTCCGACGAGTTCGCCATCATCAATGACTGGAAGGTGTGCGATACGCCCTTCCCGGAGTGTGTTGAGGGCTTTCCCGAGCGTGGTCGTTGGTGTTACACTGATCAGCTTTGCTGTGTACGCATCATCGACCGCCACTGCGTCGAGAAACGGGCTCACAGCCTCTAGGACGGCATCTGCAGTTACCACACCAAAGACGTGGTCCTTGTCCAGCACTGGGAGCGTCTTGGCGGAACTCCCGATCATGAGTCGTGCAACCTCACGGACATCCTCGGTTCGGTCGACGGTTGGGACGTGTTGCACCCGTGAGCCAACCTTCGCCGAGGGTTGATTGGACGACGAGGCCAGTTGTCGGCGGCTGACCACGCCACGATACTCGTCACCGTCGGTAATGACGACGGCGTCGAGTTCTTGATTCTCGAACGCACCTGCAACTTTTGAAAGAGGTGCCCCGATGTCGAACTCGGTGAACTTTGTTGAAACTATCTCAGAAATATTCATTGTGTACTCTCTATCAAAAGGCACGTGGCCGGTTATGCTTGCTTCACCTTTTAGTGACACGATAGAATTGATTTTGAGGGGCGCTTTAGGTCACAGATTCACCCTCGATATTACTTTAACCGCACCGTCCGCGCTTGTCGCCATTGACAGGGATCGATTACACTGTTGTAAGAGTAAGGATCGTGAACGCGATCCCTTCCATTTCGTAGAAAAGGACGCACTCCACTATAACCAACGCATCAATACTACCATGTTTCACCGGCAGTGCGGTGTGATCTCGGATGGGTGGCGATCCCATCGATGATCAAATGTTCCATCCTCGTGGTCTTCATGGTAATGTATCGAGAAGTTCCCGTTCTCGAACCACACGATCTCGAGGCGAGCCACTTGAACGCTTCTTAGGTAGAGGCGAGGGTTGTAGACGCATACCAATCGCTCTGGAGCGAACTCGGGTTGCACTTCTATCTGAGCAAAGCGCTCGTCGGTCGCAAATCGTTCGTGGATGATATCCAGTCGGTTGAAATCAATCGGAGCACCAGTAACAGAATCGGACGCGTCTTCATTTCCACCAGTCATACCGCCGTACGCTGGCAGGCGGCATCGCCGGAGTCGGTCGTCAAGGCGCGTTCAAGGAGCGTGATTTGGCAGCGAGACGATTTCCACGCGGAGATGTCCTCCCACACCTCTTCCACAGACTGACCGGTGTCGGTGGCATGGTTCGAGAGAGAGACTTCAGTGGGAGACGCGACGTCGAACTTCCCAGCCAGGGTTTCTGCACGCTCTGTCTCCGTCTTCAAGAAGTACTATATTATCTCAGAAGGGCTCGAACCAATTATTCAAGGAACGACTATCGCAGATTGTTGTAAGGCGGTGTATGCCTCTCGGTTAGATGCTGATTCAGACAGTGCTGTCACAAACATCCAGCGCCCAATTTCGTTCACAGACAAAACTCAGTATCTCTACGAGATCAATAAAGGCATCACTCCAGAAACTGCTCGGGAAAACCCGTACCAAGTGAACGACGAAATCGCCTCAGAGAAGCGTCGGATCCCGTTCGAGAATATGATCTACATGGGAGATGGGATTACCGATATCCCGTGCTTTTCCTTGGTCAAAAACTCATCAATGAGGTGCTCGAATATCTCGCGTTCCGCCAGCGAGACGACGAGTTCGTTTATGATGATCGAGAAGCCGCGGGAAAGTATTTCGACATTGAGGAGAATAGACTCTTAGTCGTCTAAGATCTCATTGAAGAGACTGAATCACTCGACGCGCAGCAGAACAACGAAATTAAGATTCTAAAAGCGTCAGAAGTCGAGACCGAACTCACAATGGTTCTTAGATAGCTTCTCTCATTGTAACGAGAGACAGGAACACAGTATCACGCGCTCAATAACGTGGGATTGTGTACCGTTCCGTGACGTTCTCAAAATCGACCCAAACTGTTTGTGAATGACTCCCGTCTGAGTGCTCGATGGTCGACGCACGCGAATACCACGAGCGGACGAATCACTCTCCCGAGAGTATCCGGAGCGATACGTTCTCGCTAAACCACGCGAACAAGCCACGTCCCTACAAAGTCTACGAGATGTTGTCACAGCGTTCACTGCCAGAATCGACACGCTCGCCCGACGAACCAGCCTTATCGGCGATCACTACATCGACCGACACTCCGCGTGGTAATGCTCCATCCTCGCTTGATGCCCAAGCCGTCCACACCCTCTGTCACTACGCGACAGGGATCACGAAAGAACTGGAGAAACAGGGCCAACGGATGCGGTTTCGCGCAGCCTCGTGTACGGGAAAGCTCTATCACGTCGATCTCTATGCTGTCACGGGTGACATCGACGGGCTTGCCCCCGGCGTCTATCACTTCGATCCTGATACTGAATCGTTCGACGTGCTTCGCGAGGGCGATTATCGTGGCGTCCTCACCCGAGCGACGGGCAATCACACGGCAGTCTCAGATGCCCCCGTTACGTTCGTTGCCACCTCAGAATGGTGGCGCAACGCCTGGAAGTACCGCGAGCGAACCTACCGCCACGCGTTCTGGGACTCGGGCACCATTCTCGCGAACCTGTTGGCGGTCGCCCACGGAAACGGTCATCGGGCATCAGTCGTCACCGGATTCGCAGACTACTTGATTGCTCGACTCCTCGGTGTCGATCCCACAGACGAAGCTCCGCTTGAACTCGTTCCTGTCGGTATCGGTGACCCCGCTCCAGACCCCATCTCCGTCATGAGTATTGATTCCGAGGAAACGCCACTCTCACAGAATCCCGTCGAGTACCCGCTAGTGGCCGACGCTTGGGGGCAGAGTACCTTGGCGGACGGCGAGGAAGTGCAGGCGTGGCGTGACCACTTTCAAGATGAGTCAAAGCAAGCGTTCGGACGCCACGATTTAGGTGATGGCGAGTTGATTTCCCTCGATCCGGTCGATGCCGAGACGGCGTCGAGTCGTCCGGTGTGGTCTACTATCGAACGTCGGGGATCGCTCCGAGAGTACAGCCACGACTCGATCAGTTCGCGGCTGTTCGCGACGATTCTCGACCGCGCGCTTCGTGGGATACCCATCGACTGTTTCGATGGTGAGCGTATCGACCGGTTGGTCGATTATTATTGTCTCGTGCACGCTGTCGAGGACATCCCATCGGGGGCGTATCAGTATCATCCGGACGCACAGACTCTCGAACAACTGGGTGATATCGACCGTCGAACTGCGGGGCATCTCGCGCTCGACCAGTCAGTCGTTGGGGACGCCGCGGTGAACGTGTATCTTATGGCGGATATCGACGCCATCGATGAGACGGCCGGGAATCGAGGATATCGAGTGGCCCAGCTGGAGGGCGGTATCGGGTTAGGGCGGTTGTATCTCGCGACCTATGCACACCGTGCGCTCGGTGGTCGCGGGTTCACCTTCTACGACGACCTCGTGACTGACTTCTTCTCGCCTCGAGCGGCAAACCAGACGCCGATGACGCTGTTCGCGTTTGGAAAATCAGCGCGATAGCAATAATAAGCGCCCAGATTTGCGGTTTATAGGTAATGAGACAGCCTGCTACACCGTAGTAAAAATGGTTAGTATATTTTTCTGCAAGTTAATCGTGATCCTTGTGTCTACCGAACACGACATACGCAGGTCAAAAGCTGGTCGACTACGTTTTTCCTAGAGTAACAGGATCGAATAATACTTGAAAAGAGAGGTAGCCGGAATATTTCGCTGCAATATGAACTTATTTCTCCTTTTTCGACAAATTTCAACTATGACCCTCAATCTCTCGATTGGTACGCTGCTAATTCGACTCGCAGTTGGAAGTATCATGCTTATTCATGGTATCGGAAAGTTGTTTTCGATCGGCCCAGCCACGATGCCAATGACTCAGTTTACGGGGTTCCTCGCCGGTCTCGGTATTCCAGCACCATCTGTCGTTGCATGGATCGTTGCACTCGTTGAACTCGTCGGTGGGCTCTGTATTCTAGTGGGTTTCCTCACGCGTTTTGCCGCGTTCGCAGTTGCGATTAATATGCTCGCTGCGACGCTGCTAGTTCATCTTCCAGAGGGGTTCTCTGATTCAGAGCTCACTATCGTGCTGTGTCTGGCTTCGTTCGCCCTCGTGTCAATCGGGGCTGGAACACTATCGATCGACGAATTAGTCGTTGATGACCGGTCACGATCGATGCTTCCAGTAGGAGAGTAATAAGGTTGAGTCCACATTTTGAATATTGCGTTCGAAACACTGATTCATGTATTATGGCGTGAATCTCATCGTAGTGCCAGTTAGGTGGTACGCTAGAAGGAAAGCCTTAGGAAAGATTTGAACTGTCGCCCAACTCCTTACAAAGGAGTTGCTCTGCTCAGCCTGAGCTACCAGGCACGACTGATATCACTACGCTCCCGACAAAGGCCTTCTCCTTTCTCTTTGACGCCATCTATGACCAACTGTTATGCCTTATCATCGATATCACGACAGCATGAGTTCGTTTGACGCAGCTCGCGTTGAAACAGTCCTGGTGGACTCGTATAGCACACTCGTCGACATGCGTTCGTTAGAGGATGCACTCGCCGAGTATACCGACAAAGCACGAGAAGCTGCTACGATCTGGTTCCAACGATCAAAGATCTATGGCATCGTTGCCACTCAATTTGAGGAATTCCGTCCTTGTAGAGACAAATATCGTCACTCGCTCAGTTATGCGCTTCAATCGGTGGGTGCATCCGTTTCTCCAACTGACCAAGAGGAAATCCTCACTGCCCTCGATCGACTGACTGTCTTTGATGACGTGCGCACTGGACTCAAACGTCTCACTGACGATGGCTATGATGTCTACGTGCTCTCGAATGGTGATCTCGATATGCTTGCAACGTTAGTTGACCACACCGAAATTGATGACATCATTTCGGGAACGATCAGTGCCTCGGAGATTGGACTCTACAAACCAGACCAACGATTGTATCGACATGCCGCTGTCCGAACGAAGACTCCTATCACCAGACTTGCGCATGTAACTGCCTCATGGAATGATGTGCATGGTGCTTTGCAATCCGGAATGCAAGGAGTATGGCTCAATCGAACAGGGACTGAGTGGGAAGCGTTTTTGGATGAGCCACATCTAACCGTCGAAAGTCTCCACGAGTTTGGTGATCTGCTCGATGTATAGTTTAACAGTTGGAGAATCGGGGTAAGGTGTCAATCGATTTTTGACCCTTCATTTTCTCCTTACTTGCTCACTTGCGAACGGTATGCAGAAGATCTCCTTGACCGTGATTTCTTAGGTCGGACCCTTCCTCAAAGGACTCCCAAATCAGTGGGACGTATTTATCATATCGAAGAATTTTCAAAACCATTTTTTACCGTACCTATCTGCTACAGTAGAGATGACTGAAAACGCGCCCAGAAATGTTACCGGTTCCATTCGTCATCAAGGAAAGGAGATCGATGATCCGGCATGGATTCCTGAATTCCTCGCCGAGCAGGAAACGGGTGTGCTCGGTCTCATAGATAACGACATCCCTCATCTTGTGATACAACTCTTCATCTAAACTCAAGAAGACGCTTGCAAAGCTCGGGATATCGATTGCGTTCTCAGACGCTGCTGACTTCAGCGGAATGACCTACCTCGAAAAGACTGGCGAAAGACTGCAAATCGATGATGTACTCCACAAGAGCTACGTCGCTGTTGATGAAGCGGGAACTGAGGCGGCGGCCGCTACTGCTGTCGAGGTACGAGCGTCATCAGCAGCGCTCAATTCATTCAAGATGACTGTCGATCGACCGTTCTACTTTTTGATCCGACATTGACCGACCGGCACCATGCTCTTCCTTGGTCGTGTTACCGATGCGAATGTCGCTCAATCTGACTGACCGCATAAGATTGACAATTCGCGAGAGCGTCCAAGATAGTTATCCCGTTACTGATTCCACGGCGCATTGTCGGGATCAACGATGCGTTCTTCGCGCTCGATACCGTCAATCGCCTCTATGTCGTCATCGTCCAAGTCGATTTTTCGCGCTTCAATATTGTCCTGCAAGTGCTCTTTCGTTGCTGTCTTTGGGATGGCAACGACGTTTTCTTTCGCTTTCAGCCATGCGAGCGAGACCTGATACGGTGTGGCATCGTGCTTTTCAGCGATATCTTGAATCGTATCCACTTCAGTCACCTTTCCCCGGGCAACTGGTGAATAAGCGACGAGCCAATGGTCGTGCTCGCGGGCATATTTCTGTAACTCTTCCTGCTGGAGCAGCGGATGCATCTCTACCTGGTGAGCGAATATTGGTGCGTCGAGGGTCTTACGCGCCTCGTTGAGTTGCTCTGGCGTGAAGTTGCTCACTCCAACGTGATCGATCGTCCCGTTGTCGTACAATTTGTCAAACGCTGGTAGCGTATCCGCAGCCTCGTAGGTGTTTCGCGGCCAATGAACATACAGTAGATCCAGTTTGTCTACATCCAGTTTGTCGAGGCTCTCTTCTGTGCTGGAGAGCACATCCTCATACGATAGTTTGTCGTCCCAGACCTTCGTCGCCAGGAATACATCCTTGCGGTCGACGTCTGCTTGGCTGATACCATTGCCAACAGGTACTTCGTTGTTGTATTCTTGAGCGGTGTCGACGTGGCGATACCCCATTTCCAATGCGGTAGCAACGACGTCTGTACAGTGCTCGGAGTCTGTGTTATTATATGTGCCAAGTCCGATTGGCGGCAGGTCGTCCATACAGAGATATGTGCTAGGTCATTTGTGAATTATGTGGCCGAGTCTTTTTATTCGAATCACGTTACTATATTGAAATCAATTGCTTTTTTCGAACATCCGAATACTCTTTGACGAAAATACTACCTCACCTACTGTTTAAACCGTTTACGAGAATTTTGGTCTATTGTTTTCCGTTCAAACTTGTAGCAAACGTCATTAGCGAATTAATAGTAATACTGGTATCCTCGAGACACAACGATGCATGTCGAAACTCAATCGACGACAATTTCTCCGAAACGCAACTACAGTGGTCGGTACGGGTACAGTAGCGGCCACAGCCGTGACGAGCCAAGCAACCGCTCGATCGACTCAGGAGTTCGAGGAAACGGTCGAACAAGAGATCCACGATCGAATTAATGGCATCCGAACCGAGCGGGGATTACCATCACTTGGACACGGTGATAATCTCGAACGGGTCGCTGAGTACCACAGTCAAGATATGATCGACAGGGACTATTTTGCTCATACCGCTCCGGATGGTGAGACTGTGGGCGATCGCTACCACAAGTATGACATCTCGTGTCAAGCGTGGGGCGAGAATATTCTCTACAACTACGCCAGTGACGAATCACCGACGAAAGCAGCAGAAAGAAGCGTTGAGCAGTGGATGCAAAGCGATGGCCATCGGCAAAATATCTTATCTGAAAAGTGGGCTATCGAAGGCATTGGTGTCCAAGTTGGACCTGACGGCCGCCTGTATGTGACACAAAACTTCGGCGCACGGTGTCAATAACAGAGATACCATACCGACCAGAACAAATTAATAAAATCAGGCGACGAACCTGTCTCCTACAATTTCGGTTCCTCTGCCGAACTAACCCGACCTCGTAACGCTTGCAGATCTTCTAGGGTAAACAGGCCGTCGTTCTTCAACAACCATAACACGAAGGTCGAAATGGAAGGTAGCAAGATACTGCCAACCAACGAAGATAGCATTGCGCTAACGATTTGTACTGTCTATCACAGGTACGAAGGCAGCGACCGACGATGCTCCGAAGAGATTTATCGGTACTCTTCGACGTCAATCACATTCTGCGTCTCTTCGTGAGTCAAGTCGCCATCCCCTGAAACCACTGGTGCATTCAGTTCACGGCCAACAGCAGCAATAAGTGCATCAGGTCCGTCAAGATAGGGACCACCGGGTGCAATCTCATTTGCAATTTTTCCTGCAGTGACCGCTGTCCGCTCGTCGGTAACATATACTTCACCCCACGAGAGATCAGCACGCACACCGTCTACGTCACCATCCGGAAGGTTGCCTGCTCCGACCACCACCTCGGCATACGCAACGAGAGGAATGATCCACTGCTCCTCGGCACCGCCTGCTTCCTTGTAGAACGTTTTGGTAGACTCAACACCTGCGAGATAGTCGATAAGAAATGATGTGTCGAGAATCTTCACGCATCGCCTCTACCGAGTCGGTGCATCCGTGCCTTTCGCTTTTCTTTACCCTGTTTGCGACCCTCACGGACGCGTTCTGCCTCTTCGTCCGACCAACGACCAAATCCATTAACGAAATCGCCGCGGTCATCGCCGAGCATACGCTCAAGAACGTCGTTGAAACTCTCGCCCTCTCGTTTCCGGCGTTCTAACTCCCGCTTCACCGTATCGCTAACGCGAATTTGATCGTTTGCGGTGCCCATCGTACGTTGACATTCGTGTTGACTCTACTTCGTCTTTGTGTTCGTGTGACCCGATTCGGACTCCTGCAATGTTTCACCGGTTGATGCGCGGTTGGCTGTTCAATCCCAAGTGTATCCGCTACCCACCGAGCAGGTACAGCGGGCAACTCCGACTCCTTGATCGCCACAAGAACATCCTCATCTCGTTTCCTCTGTATACTGGCCGCGAGTATCGCGCTTTTTCACGCCAATTACAGTAACCCGCTATTCTCTTCTCGCGTAATATACGATACAATTCTTGGCTCTCCAGCTACAACTGACTGGTCGTGTGGTGTATCGCTCCCTATGGACGCTGTTGTGTCTGCAAAGCGCGTTGTGGAAACAGGAAGCCCCGTCCTCACCGCGCGAAGCGCGTAGGGCGGTGTAGTCCATTCATATGAGCGTGTGCTTTTGTACGACGATGCAGATGGTCGCGCTAAATCGGCCCTTGTGAGGCGTCAAGTCGCTGGTCTCTCTACGGGGATAGAGCGCCAATGCTTACTTCTCAGTTGTATATTTTCTCGAGTATCTACTTACGTATCGTCATCGAACCTATCAGCGACGAGAACGCCCACTTGATCGTGTACGCGCTCAACCGCCGTCACCACGAATCCGACGTCGGTAAGTACGTCAACGAGCATTCCAACAGTTGCCGCATCGACCCCATGACCGAACAACGGTTCTTCCGGGTCGGGCGAGCTAAAGAACATCGCGTCACCGAGGACGAATCGGCGCGGGCTGAGATCGACGATGGCCTCGATGGCCTCACGTTTCTCTTCGTCGGGTAGGTGGTGCAGACTGAAGTTCGAGACAACGATGTCCACCTCGCCGCTATATTGTGGGTCACGGAACTCACCATAGCCGAACTCTATGTTATCGATACCGCTGTCAGCTGCCTTCACTTGCGCCTGTTCTAACATCCCCTCGCTGATGTCGCGACCGGCGACGTGTTCAGCGTTTCCAGCGAGTGCGAGTGCGATCAGGCCCGTACCTGTTCCAAGATCGAGCACCACGTCGTCGGGACGCGGGTCTGCGTGGTCGATGACGAGCGAGGCGCACGCATTGTATACCGGCTTCTCCTCGCTGTCGTGCTTATCGTCATAGCGATGGGCTATCTTCGAGAAGCGTTCCGCGAGATCCTCAAGCGTTCTGTCCATGTTTACCGCCCTTCCTCAAATGTTTCTTTGGAGAGCTCCATATTAACGGTCGCACCAACCTCTGTTCCGTCGCCGACAGCAGTCGCTATTGATTGAGAAGAGCCGCTTGCGGCGTCGCCTGCGACGAATACCCCATCGACCGATGTGAATCCAGTACCGTGTTGTGACCGTTTTGTTTCGACGAGCCCAGCTTGGTTCACCTGGAGGCCAAGCTGTTCAGAAAGTTCGCTGTGCTGCTCTATCGGTGGAGGGTAGAAGAGAGCCTGGCGGGCTACGTCGCGACCATCTACGAGTGAAACGCTTTCAAGCCCGTCTTCGGAGCTGTTGAGTGCGCTGATCGGTTCGTCTTCAATCACGATCCCTCGGTCGACGAACGCTGCTCGAGTTTCCTTATCAAAGACGTCCCGCCCGTCGGTGAATACAACGAGATCCTCACTCAGATTGTAGATAAGTTTGGCATATTCGAGCCCCTCTGGAGCCTTGATAAAGACTCCAAGCTGTTCACCACGAACTTCGTAGCCGTGACAGTAGGGACAGTGATGTACGCCGCTCCCCCACAACTCCTCGAATCCGTCGGTATCGGGTAGCACGTCACTGACACCAGTCGCTAGAACGACCTTCCGACTCGTGACCGTTTCGCCGGTATCAAGTGTGTTCGTGAATCCGTCTTCGTCTTTGGAGACATTCGTCACCTGCGAATCTCGGAACTCGCCGCCGTATCTCGCCACTTCTTCACGACCGAGGCGGCGGAGTTCATGTGGAGCGATGCCATCTCGCGTTAGATACCCGTGGGATTCGGCTGCTGGACCATTGCGAGGCTCGTCGCTATCGCAGACCAGAACGCTCCGGAGTGAGCGTCCTAACTGGAGTGCGACACTCAAGCCCGCAGGCCCGCCGCCGATGATGAGAACATCGTAATCCAAACCGTCGCCATCAGATGTTTGCATAGCTAGTGCAATGAGGATATCAAACATAAGGTTGTCGCTGCCAGAGACGAGTACTACCAAATGACCTAAAATGCAGGATTTTCGGGTATACAGCTGCCGAATACTTCCTATTCAAATTCGAACTGTACTTTATAGAACCACAATAGGATTGCGGAGATGCGTACAAGTATGCAATTAGAATGCAATCTTTATCTGGCAGCAGCGCCAAGTGCCGATAACAATGCCAGACGCCGTACAGAAACAACTTCAAGATGAACGGGAATGTGAGGGTCTTCTTGACTGTATGTTCGGGCTGAATGAGCTCGACAGAGGTATATTTAGACTGTTAGAAAAGAGTCCAGAGCCGCTAACCGTAGATCAAATTGCGAAGTTCATCGATCGGGAACGGACGACCGCGTACCGTTCGGTTAGACGGCTCCAAGAAGCTGGAGTTGCTGTGCAAGAACAGGAAAGTTGTCCGAAGGGAGGATATCACCATGTGTATCGAGTCTCCGACCCAAACGAGATCGCAGATGAACTCCAACGAATGCTCAATCAGTGGTACGCTAATACTGGGCAACTAATTCAGGAGTTCCGGGATACGTATGGCGAGGATCACTCTCCTGAAAAAAATCCATAGTTCTCCGCTTTCGCCATCCGAGATGTTTCACGCCGCCCATACGCAGACAGTCACTCAATCCTACGCGTATCTGCGACCCATGGAACGGTTACAGCCGAATATCGAAGGTTTCACCACATATCTGGCATTCAAATCGCGCATCACTCTTCGTCGTGAAGAGCTCTTTGAGTTTGCTTATGAAGCTCATTGGTGGTAATGTACAATATACCGACGGTGGATTGTCTCGGGGTCAAGCCCCAAGGCACTCGCTTTGTTCCGCCTGTAGAAACGACCAACCGCCACCGCCTTTCAACTCAGCGAGAACGCCATGTCAATAAAAGGCCAAACGCCAACACGAACACTATCACGACATGATAAATGATATCCGGGATGGTTCTGGGGCCAATTCCAACTATAATCGTCCAAATACCGATGAACGTTCCCAACAGCGCGAATACCTGTACACCAGCGGCAATCGAGAACATCGAGCGCGAACGAACCCACGTCATCGCTAAGCCAACGAGCAGAACAGTACCAATCACGCTCTCGGCGATCATCGCTTCTTGGTGATCGTATCCTTGGATGAGTATTCCTGCGTGTACCAAAGCAGCGGAGAAGAAGGATGCGGCCTCCACTCCAAGCAATGCACGTACCGTCCGCTCCACGGAAAATACCTCGTTCGATTGAGTATCATTTCGCGATCGAGCCTCTTGCTGGTTCGACGTATTATCTGTCGTCCCGTTCTCAGAGGGGTTCATAGTGGTTTCTACGAGAACAGTGGTAATGGTGATGTACTCGAACATGTTCGCGGCGACGCGGATAAGGTCACTCACCGATAGTACAGTGTATGCCCAGAGCCCGAGTTCGATTCAAACCGCCGGGAAATTCCCTTGGTGGTCCCTTCCAGCTATCGAGGGAGTATCCGAACGACAGGTTTCGCCTCCTGAGTGCCTACCCAGCCAAAGACGGGTTGCTCGTCGTGTTGGAAGCGACCATGTCGGACCCAGCGGTCGTTCTCGATCTATTCGAAGATGCACCGGAGACGAGAGTACCGTCCTATAACGTCCTCCATGTGGACGAACAGACAGTCTTGCTGCAGTTCCAGCTTCCGTTCATCCCTGCACCCTTTCGTGCGTTCCTCACTTCGGGGAATCTGCCACAGCTTCCATACACGATCGAGGACGGCTGGATTGTCTGTGAACTCACGACCTCACATGAGCGGCTGTCAGAGTTCAGAGACGAGTTAGCGAAGACGGGTTTCAGGTTCGAGGTCGACCGGGTCACTCAGTCGGTTACTCCAATAGACCTCTTAACCGACCGCCAGCGGGAGTTCATGCTCGAAGCGATCGTACAAGGCTACTACGACACGCCACGGCAGTGCTCGCTCACCGATTTAGCCACTACACTGGACGTCAGTAAATCGACGACAAGCATCGTACTTCATCGCGCTGAAGAAACAATCGTCAAAGAGTTCTTCAGCGCGTCTATCGAGTGAATAGCCCCAAGACAATGCTCCGAGACACTTGGCCTGACCCGCCTGTAGATACAGGTCGGAACAGCAATGCGCGCAGAAGACAGACGACACAACGCCCGAGAATTGCGACTGTGACGGCCTTGGTGACTTCCCGTGCTGGGAATGGGTCCGAACCGGTCGAAAGGAACTGCCGACCTAACCACCTGTTTCAGCTGTTTTTAGCTATGGCACGCCAACTGACGGTCTCGGATACCACCGACCAGCGAACGCTGACGGAGAGTGCGGATACTGCGAGTGATGATACCCCCGAGACACCGATGGGCCTACTCGCCCAAGCACAAGAGTACATGATCGACGTCGCGACTGAGCACTTCCTAGATTTGCCCGTCAAAGCGATCGACTGTTAGGTCTCGCACCGAGTACAACGACAGCCGGGAGTAATGAAGTACGACTCAGCGACGAATGAAAATCTGATCGCACTTACGTAGATGGCCTAGTCCTATGGCTTGTTTTCTGCCAACATTGAGACAGCAACGTCAATAAGTTCGCCGTTCCCAGAGGCAGGACGTCCATCAGGCAGGACTGTCGTGTCCTCCAGACCCGTGCGGATAGCATGTCCCCGCGCCACAGCACGTCGATTAACGGCCCACGACGCAATGCCATCTCCGTGATGCACTTGCTCAAGACTGATTCCAGCTTCATCAAGTGTCTTTTCAATGGCCTCAGCGTGGACGACTGCGTCATCCGGGTTCGAATCGAGTGGCTCGACCATTGCCCGTACGCACTGTGAGGCGATGTCCGATGCGACGAAGATGAGCGCGTCCTCGAGGGACAATAGACCAGCCTCAATCCCAATATCTCGTTCATTAAGCAATTCGCAGAGCTCGTGAATTCCCTTCTCACCTTGATTAGCTGTTACGAGATCTGGGAGCTCAGTCCAGGAAGCAATGAGTTCATATCGCTGTTCCGGATCGGGTTCGATATCCGCGGACGTACTAAGCGAAATCGGGATTCCTGGGCATGCGGATCGGACTACGTGGAGCGCTGCAGCGCACGGTTCTGGCGCAAGTGTCTCACGGCCGTCCTCATCATACGGGTGGAGATGAAGTGAAGTAGCTCCGGCGTCGACTGCCGCACGAGCCTCCACTGCAAGTTCTTCTGGCGTGTGAGGGACGGTCGGATGCATACGACCACCGTTGAGTGCTGCCTGCAATGTGATCTGGTCATTCATTAGATCGTTTCCTAATTCGTTAGCGGATAGTATAATGAGACTGTAGGAATTGTCAGTATTGGTTCATAGCATACGAGATCACGATTGCGCTGACCTGGAAGGCCTACCAGCACCACGGCTGGGAACAATTCAGTTCTACTATTCGCCACGAACTCATCCACGCGTGGCAGTACCACGAGTTCGGTGAAGCAGATAACGGAACTACGTTCACCCGCTGAACCGATTCCGTCGACACCTCTCGGCACTGCGAGCGATTCACCGCGCCAGAGTGGTGGCTCATCTGCGAGGACTGGGGCGGTCGGATTGCCCGGTATCGACGCTCGAAGACCGTCCGCAACCCAGAACAGTACGGGACTTCTTCAATATCTGCCCAATAAGCTGATGAGATCTTGTATGGTACGTTTTGCGATGACAAAGAACATCGAAATTAGTGGTGTCGGAGTCTTTGGCAACGAACGAGAAGAAGATATTCGGTCAGTTAAACAATTAATTGCCGATGCAGAGCGATTCCAGGATAATCCTGACAAATATAGCCAGCTCCACACGGAAGATACTATTATTGTTAATGTTGCTGGACGGCGAATCGTCGGACGAGATGCGTTCTACTAAGTCATGAAAGAGGCAGTGAAGACAGCCTTGGTTGACGTTCCAACGAAAACAGACATCAAGAATATCACATTTATCCGCTCAGATGTCGCAGTAGTTAGCTGCCTCAAACACATCACAGATAATCGGGATATCGGAGAGAAGGATAAATTCGAAGAAGGTTCTAAAGCGAATCAAACGTTTGTAGCAACAAGAGAGCATGGGGATTGGTCAATAGCTATGGCTCAGAGTACACTCATTCAGAATTAAGTGCGGGGAGATAACAAGAGCATTCAGATCTACGGTTACCGGAGCGCTCGGAAGAACTCCCGCAGGTCATTGACGAGCAACTCGGGAACCATGGCAGCAAAGTGGCCGCCACGATCGAACTCCGACCAGTGCACGATGTTGTTGGTTTGCTCGGCATAGCGTCGGATGGCGACGTCCTCGGCGAAGACTGCGACACCGGTAGGAATATCGGAGGGCTGGGGCCACTGGTCAGAGTGGGCATCCTCATAATAGAGACGGGCAGAAGAGTCAGCAGTGGCGGTGAGCCAATAGAGCATCACATTGGTAAGTAGCCGGTCGCGGTCGACCGCGTCTTCGGGGCGCTCGGTGCCATGGGTCCACTCCTGGAACTTTTCCACGATCCAAGCTAGGTGGCCGACTGGCGAATCAGTTAATCCGTAGATTATTGCACCAGCACTGACACGGAACACCGATACGACTGTGTCGATCTCCTTCACCTACACTGGCTACTCCGTCACTGTCCACAGCACTGGCGCCGTTCACGTTGCTCCCAGCTAAAAACTCTCGATGCTGTCGCACCGAGGACTAATCGTCCACAGTTGTATCGGGATCTTGTCGCGGTGGTAATCCCGTCGCCATTAGTCGTCGGGCAATCACTACAATTCCATTGTCGAACCCTCTCCCAAACACTGCCTTTTCCGTCTCAATCCCACCGGTATCCGTCTCATGCACCGAGCTCACGAGAATCGTGTTCTTGTCGATCAACAGCAACCGACTGATCGTCGTGTCGTCGTTGGCCTCAAGGGGTGAACTGTGCAACCACTCTAACCCGGAGACGAACACTTCTGCATCGGGCAGTGCCTCTACAATTTGCTCACGAAGCTCCTCGGTTTGTGTGCCAACCAACACATCGAGACCCGTATCGAGCGCCTCTTGGAGCCGTTCAAGCAACCCATCAGTAATAACCTCTTCCCGCCCGACAATGAGTACGATCTCTCTCCCGGCGGCATCGATGAGTTGCTGGGTGCGATTTTCAATCGGCGTCACACCCGAGAGCGCCCAAACTTCGTGTGTGATTTCCTCATCATCATCCGGAATTGCGGGTTCGATGTTCTCTATCGCCTCGATAAGTGTGTCCGTCCGTGATTCGTATTCTTGGCGTAGTGTCTCGGCGGCCTCCTCGATCGGCACGGCGCGAAATTGTTGCGGATTCGAATGCTGGATCTCGACAAGCCCTTTGGATTCTAACACTCGAATCGCATCATAGACGCGTGTTCGTGGTACGTCGGAGGTTTCGCTGATCTCTTTGGCCGTCCCTTTCGGGAGGCGTGCTAACGCCACGAAACACCCTGCTTCGTATTCTTTCAAGCCGAGTTGTTGGAGCAGTTCGATCGACTGTTGTTGATTAGATAAGTCCTTCATGGGTCCCAACCATTTGCCCGGGAACGCCGGGCTTGTCCATACCGTTCTGTCGTTGCTCACAAGACAGTTGTTGTTGAAGCCACCGAACTCGCCCAACAGAACTGTCCATCATAAATGAGACTATGCGCGTCAAGACGTATCAAAGGCACTCATCCCCGAACAGTCATATTGCTAATTTACCAGTGATCATCAGATTTGCCCATATAATCACACACCGTTTTTCATGAATACGCAAGTTATAGTAATATTATTGCTGATTTCGCAGTGATGACTGGGGTGAGTTCGATGAAATCAGCAATAAGAGATGAAATTTCTACACTCATTAATCAGATACTAAATCAGTAACCCGAATAATCACAGTAGGGTTAAACAGGATTAGCGCAAAGGGCGAAGTGGTACGGAGTTCGAATGGGTCCCAACCAATCGCCACTCCGTACCTGAACTGCCACGAACGTGGCAGTTTTCGATCGTGATCAATCAGTCGGGAACACCAGTGGGTGGCATACTGTGAGTCTCTGTGAGTACTTCGAGTAGCGGTTCGATCTCGTCGAATTGTGGACCTTTTGTCACCGCTTCCGCCTCTCGGTTCCAGACGATGATGCCATGATCTTCTAATCGTGGAAGATGGACATGGTGTAATGCTATTTTGTGCTCTTGGTCGCCACCGTCTGTCTTCATAGCATTCGGGGATATTGTGAGAGCGTTATGCGCAGAATTGTTTGAGAGTGCACGAAGAAGTAGGCGTCTATGACTGTTTGAGAGCACTGAAAGTTTGTTATCAAGCAACATGGATTCATCTCGGTAACATTTTATATCGAGTTAAACACCACAGGTTTTACAGAACTCTCGTCGTTTGAGGAACCGAGTGAATCGGTGACTAAAGAAATCGTTTGCCTGTTACTCACATTCTCACACACTTCTCACCTCTTACTATCTACTCTGGAGTATGGGCCGAGGACTGGACAATGTTGATCGCGGGATCCTGTATCATCTCCAGCGCGATGCTCGCAATACAACTACTCAAGAGATTGCTGAAACAGTGGGTACATCTGCGAGTACGGTGCGCAACCGCATCGAAGCGCTTGAAAACGATGGAATCATTAACGGCTATTATCCCGAAATCGATTATGAGGCGGCGAACCTTCCTCTTCGCGTGCAATTTGTGTGCACAGCTCCACCAACCAAGCGTGCCGAATATGTCGAGCAAGTGCTCGACGTGCAGGGGGTCATCGATGTTCAGGAGAGCTCGTTGGGCAACAGAATATTTACATTGAGGTCGTCGGTACGAGTACCCACGATATCACGCGCATTACGGATGTATTGCATGACATAGGCATGACGGTTGAATCGGCAGAGATGATGCGCAAGCGGCATATCCAACCATTCAACCATTTTCACTTCAGCAATGACATCATTGAGGAAACACCGGAACGCTAAGCTAAAAGCTAGTTGAAACGGCGATACTATCACCCGAGTCTCTCTGACTCTCCCACTCTAACCAATATTCTAGAGATAGAAGGAGTGTGTGGTCCAGCTCCCATAAATTCGGTTTCAAATGTTTGTGGGTTATGGCCAGTCGTCGGGTAACTCACCTATATGATCAAGGTGAGGAGTGGTGCGATTTCCTCAAAGTTGGGTCCTCGACGAATCGTCCCTGTGTTGGGGGTCCACTCAATATAGCCCTTATCTGCGAACTTGGGGAGATGCGTGTGCTGGAGCTGTGTTTTCAATTGTTTGAGTCGTCATCGTCTACTGCGACGTTATTTGGCGTGAACTCGTCATCGTCACGGGGATTGATGGGTATATTATCGAACTCACCGCTCACTACAGGGAAAAACGAGCGGTCAACGACTCATTCCAAGAAATACGAGCACCACTGGAGAACCATCCTGGAGACAACAGAGTAATTGACAGTTTATTTTCATTTGTTCATATACTCGTAGATTGATCAGGAAGGGTATAATATCCTTTTGTTTGATATAATATTTATTAGAATGGTGTATTTGGTAAACCAGTTATGTATAGATAGATCGGAGTCGAATGTCTACTTATGGAGTTATACGATCGGGTGAGGGATTTGGAATTCACGATCGAGAGTTACGATCTTCACTTCAAGGAAGAAAATAGCTCCGGCGATTTCGCCAGGGCAAGTGTCGTATTAGATGTGCAAGACGAATTACCATCCGTCCCTACTTTTACTCGCCCTTGCACCCAAATTTCATTATCTGGGAAAGGAATGGAAGGATATGGAGAAGATGTAACCTACGATCATGTAGACCATCGGACACTCACAAAGTCACCAGCTACACTCCCTCTTGCAGGCGAGTACTCAATAGAATCCTTCTCAGCCGCACTCAATGAAATAGATCTCTTTCCTGGGAGACCACCCGAGCGAAAAGCCTCCCTGTTCTATCGTCGGTGGGCGTTTGAGAGCGCCGCTCTCGACCTTGCGCTTAAACAGGCCGGCCTAAATCTCGCTACCATCTTCGACCGCGAGTATGATCCTGTTCGATTTGTTGTGAGCAATCGGCTCGGAGACCCGCCGACGTTTGACCGGATAGCGACCTGGCTCGAATTGGATTCTAATTTAGAGTTCAAACTCGACGCAACCTCTGATTGGTCGGCTGCCCTAATCAATGATCTTGCAGCAACTGAGACGATCCGAATCTTGGATTTTAAAGGCCAATACCGAGGCACAATGGTTGATCAGCCCCCTGATCCGATACTCTATCGACAGATTATCGACCAATTTCCGGATGCGCTCATCGAAGACCCAGTGTTGACTACCGAGACGCGGTTGTTATTCGACGGGGTTGACCATCGAATCACCTGGGATGCGCCGATAACAGGAATCCAGAGTATCGAAGA
Organism: Haladaptatus pallidirubidus; assembly: GCF_020700235.1. Taxonomy (GTDB): domain Archaea; phylum Halobacteriota; class Halobacteria; order Halobacteriales; family Haladaptataceae; genus Haladaptatus; species Haladaptatus pallidirubidus. The sequence continues at coordinate 529,026 of NZ_CP085307.1, forward strand.
GTTGCCCTTTGAACCCGACTGGGTCAATATCAAACCGTCGCGCTTTGGGGCGCTCAAACCGTTGTTCGATACGATTGAGTACTGTCTCGATCACGACATCAAAATGTATGGGGGAGGGCAAACCGAGCTCGGCGTTGGACGGCAACATATCCATGCACTTGCGTCGTTGTTCTATCCCTCTTCACCAAATGATATCGCTCCGCGAGCGTACAATCGCCCGGAACCGACACCTGGCCTCCCAACGAGCCCACTCTCACCTCCATCAAACCCATCTGGTCTCGAATGGCGGTAAAGGGAGTGGAAGGATACAGCAGATAGGAAGCTATACCATAATGTTTCTTGACACCAATATTGACAATATTTTCATGAGTATACCGGTTCCGCCAATCATTGAGTAAAGAATCAGTTATTATGATTGATTAGGGAAATATCTGAGTTTAGCCATCAACGTGTTCTCACTCCATTATATTGACTGGAACTCAGTTTTCTCTTGTCGAATCGAAGCATGATTAGCGAAACACCTGTCGTAGCGGAGAAAGCACGTCAATAACGATCCTAGATACGAGGGCTTTGTAATTTTGTTCGACAGTTCTGGAATCGGAGTATATATGAGATGATGAATGAATTATTCTTCTCGTTATAACACAGATTAAAACGAAGGAGAGATTCGTTCTTTTAGATACAGACGATATAATATATATGTTAGCGATGAAATTTCGAACGTATGAGTAGCAAGATAACACGTGACAAATTCGATCGCGTACTAACAAAACGGGATCTCTTCGTCTTAGCGGTTGGAGCAATGATAGGGTGGGGTTGGATAATTCAATCCGGCTATTGGATCAATGCGGGCGGCGTTGACGGATCAATACTCGCATTTATCCTCGGCGGAGTGATGGTTTCTGTTGTTGGCCTTATCTACGGCGAACTTGCATCTGCGATGCCGTACGTTGGCGGTGAACACGTCTACAGTCTTCGCGCACTCGGACCGCTCGGGTCATTCGTCTGCACGTGGGCACTCGTGCTGGGGTACGTCGGAGTCGTCGTATTCGAAGTGGTCGCATTGCCGTCGGCACTTGCATATATTGTTCCCGGTTTTAGCGCGATTCAGCTCTGGACGATCGCTGGCCAACCGGTCTATGCTACGTGGGTGTTCGTCGGCGGTGTAGGTGCAATCGTGATGACGTTGTTGAACTACCGCGGTGTTCGGCCCGCAGCCCAGTTCCAAACGCTCCTTACTGTGATTATTGGACTGGCAGGTATCACATTGATTATCGGTGCCGTCGTAAACGGCACCTCGTCATCCACGCCGCCGTTTAGTGGCGTCGAAGCGGGTGGTATATTCACTGTCGCTATTATGACGCCGTTCATGTTCGTCGGGTTCGACGTGATCCCGCAGGCCGCCGGCGAGGCCGACGTCTCGCCACGGACACTGGGGCTTATCATCCCTGTTGCAGTCGGCGTTGCAGCGCTGTTTTACATCGCCGTCATCTGGGCCTCCGGGCAGTCGATGTCGGGCTCGCAGCTCGTCGAAAGCCCGCTCCCCGCTGCCGCTGCGATGGAAACTCTATTTGATAGCCTGTTAATCGGTCGCATCATGGCCCTGGCGGGCATCGCCGGAATTCTCACAAGTTGGAACTCATTCCTACTTGGTGCTAGCCGTGCTGTCTACGCGCTCGCCGAATCCGGAATGGTACCCGAGCCACTGAGTGAAATACATCCCGAGCACAAGACGCCTAAGAACGCCCTTCTCCTCATTGGCGGGCTCTCGGTGTTTTCACCCCTGTTTGGTGAACAGATGCTGATTTGGATTGTCAACGCGAGTGGGTTCGGCCTTGTCCTCGCATGGGTTCTGGTGGTTGTTTCGTTCTTTGTGCTGCGTCGACGTGAACCCGAGATGGATCGTCCACTCAAACTGCCGTACGGCCGCGCCCTCGGTGCACTCGCATTCGTACTGACTGTATTTTTTGTTGGATTGTACCTTCCGGGCGCACCGTCGGCACTCTCCTGGCCCTTTGAATGGGGTATCGTCTTTTTTTGGACATTCCTCGGTGCAAGTATGTATGCGTTCTCGGGGACGGCGGCTACCCACGGCCAGTCCAGAACGGAGGATTCCGAAAGTTAGCTTCTGTCGTTCCTACTGGAGTAGGTTCTAGTATGGAGAATAGTATCACTTCGGACCACTGGGAAAGTGTGATATTTTGCCGATGAGAAAGCAGACATTCGACGCGGCGTGTGAGGAGTTTGAACGCTACGACGGCCAGCAAATTTCCTTTGTCGATTAAACAGTGAGGTGCTCTCTCAAGAGTACAAGATAGAGCATCTGTTCGCCTTCGACAGTGATTTTCGGACGATGGGGTTCAAACGGGTGCCAGTCGATATTGAGGCGTGATTTTTCTAAAGTTCTTTTAGCGGAGCAGAACCTGTAATCTGATGACTGGGTGCGCAGTACGCGCTCGTAGGCTTTCCCATAGAATAGTGAAGATCCCATCAATGGTCGTTTATTCGACTGTCTTATTTTCGAACAGTAGCACAAAGCATATACCGAACCCCACAAAGACCCAATTGTGGCGTGGTCGCCTCTGACACCCTGAATGGGTCGCCCACAGTGGGTCTGGCACCATCACTCCCGTTCCACCCTGTACCCCGCCACATCCTCCTTCCTGCTCGCACGCGTGCCATGGTGTGACCGAGTAGGGATATACAAATAAAATAGTCCAGTCGTGTCTCTGTTACCCAGTTCCACGCTTGACACTGCCGTTGTCGGCGATCCGAGTACAGAGGAAAGAAACTTATGGCGTCTATCATGGCAACAAATATCATCAGTGAATTGTTACATTTTAGGAGGCGCAGTATCATCTTCTCTTTAGCGATACTGATGCGGAGATTTGAGAGACAAACGGGTTCACCCAGTCAAATGTATTCCCCTGAACCACCAACTGAAACACTCGCCCATCTGTTGTTCCCTGTAATTTATCCCCCTCAACAACTTTGGAAATGGTAGCGGAGCAAGACCAGGTGCGATTTGTGCCGGGACATTAATGAATTTTAATACGGTTACCTCATTCACATGTGAATTGACTAATTCTTCGTGGATTTGTGTTCCAGATTGATAACGGATGCGGGAAGGCTGGCAGTGTCTTCGAGAGGTCGTCAGTTGTCGTGTTATCGGTAAAAAGGCCACAGTGAATTGTTCGGCAACTCCTTCCGTCCTGTACTGCGACCGTAGCGCCTCTCGATACTCCAAGACAGATATTGATAATGAGCGCGTACAGTGTAGTGATCGTCTCAACGATTTCTTTGGCTCACTCTTGAGAGAAATTATCCATGAATTTCGGATTGTTCTTCACTTCATCCATGACAAATCGAGAGGATGTTTCATTAACACCATCGATAGCAACCATCTGATCGATGACTTCGTTCATCCGATTTCGATCCTGTACACGGGTGAGAACCATGAAGTCGACATCACCCATCGTATAGTACACTTGTTCGACGCCATTGATATCAGCGAGTTTGTTCCCAATATCGGTCGAATACCCCTTCTCGTGGGTGACGGATACCTCAGTGATCGCCACCATATCCAGTTCGAAAGGTTCTGGATTCAAGTCGGCAGTGATACCTTTGATCACGCCGCTTTCTTTCATTTTGTTGAGCCGATAATGGACTGCTGATTTCGAAAGTTCTAATTCATCGGATAACTTATCTAAGCTTACGTCAAAATCATCTTCGATAAAAGTAAGCAATTTCAAGTCGACCTCATCGAAATCATCACTCGCTGAATATCCCTTCGTCATTATGCTAGTTTCACGCTCTAACATATATGTAAAGCACGCTTTTTGGTAAATGCTTCTAAATTAATTGGCATTCGCAGAATATTGTTCAATTGTGTCGATAGGCAGTCAAATACATAAAATCGACATCTATTTCTACAAATTTGTTTCCGTTTGTTCGTCTACGGTATATAATGAAGATCAATTGATTTTTAGTAATACTGCAACTATTCCCCACGCCTCGGTTTTCTCCGAACAGTTCTTAAAGAACCGACTTCTGATAGGTAGCGACGAACTATTCGTCCAAATCGCCGATGAGCTGTGCAGTCGAAACTGCCATCACTTTGATCGCAGTAAGAATGTCTTCGATCATTACGTATTCATCCTCGACATGAGCCTGTTCCAGACGCCCAGGGCCGTACACGATGCATTGATTGATACCTGCGTCATTGACGACAAAGCGCTGATCGTCGGAACCGGGGGAGATGACGAATTCGGAATTCCCGTAAAACGACTCGACATTTTGGGCGAACGTTTGGCTCACTTGGCAATCCTGGGATACGCTCGTCGGTTCCGCGAACATGATTTCATCATAATCGAGAGAGGCATCCATGCTGTCCTCCGTTTCCCTTATCAATTCTCGAATCTCGTTTCGCACATCCGCGACCGATTCGGTTGGAACGAGTACCCGATAGAACGTCGCCGTACAGCGGTCCGGAACGACATTCTCGGAGTAGCCCGCGTCCATCATCGTCACCGAGATGTCCGCTCGTCGAGATTCGCTTGGTGTAACCGGAAGATCGGTCGTCCGTTGATGGAGCCTGGTTCGATACTCCTCGATGCGCGTTAAGAGATCGTTCATCGTCGAAATAGCGTTGATTCCATCGTGGGCCATACAGCCGTGTGCCTTTCGTCCCTGTGTCACGACCTTGAACTTCAGAACTCCACGATGACCAAGACAGACCCGAGAGGAGTCGAAACATTCAGTATAGACACAATAATCGGTGCCATCGAGGTGACCTTCCTGTGCGAGATATCCGAGACCAGTAAACCCTCCGGTTTCTTCGTCAACCGTCATGCTCTGTGTGACTGACCCTTCCAATTCAACATTGACGGCTTCCAATACGTCGATCGCAAACAGACTGGCGACGATACCGGATTTCATATCGCTGGCACCGCGTCCATAAATCCGGTCGTCTTCTATCGTCGGGTCGAACGGGTCTCTGGTCCAATCTTCTCCTGCAGGAACGACATCGTAATGACCGGTGTAGTGGATGTTCGGGCCATCCCCGAACACTTTCTGACCTAGCACGTTGACCCGCTCCAAATGGGATCGCTCCGGATAGTGGTGCTCGACGACATCTTCGGGAACGTCGACTAATTCGACGTCATATCCCCGTTCCGAAAGCACCGTATCGAGAAAGGCGGCACCTTCTCGATAATTTCTACCCGGTGGGTTTTCCGTTTGGATTTCGAGAAACGAAGAGAGGAGGGAAACGATCTCATTGCGTCGATCATCGACTTCGTCGTAAATGGCCCCCTTCGTTGCCATTAGATATCCCTCCCGCCGTCGACCTCGAGGGCGGTTCCCGTTATCATTTCGGCGTCATCGCTTGCGAGGAAGGTAGCCGCCGCGGCGATGTCGACCGGTTCGGCGAGGCGTCCGAGTGGAATCGTCTCTCGCATACTGGCTACGCTGAGGTCTTCCCCTGCGAACTTCGACAGCATCGGCGTATCCGTCGCCACGGGACAGATGGCATTTACCCGGATGGACGGTGCGAGTTCGTAGGCAAGTTGCTTTGTCAAAGCGACCATCCCGCCTTTTGATGCAACGTATGCCGAAAGTCCGGTTCGGGGTCGAATCGCTGCCGTAGATGCAGTGTTAAGGACGACGCCACCGCCGTCGCGAAGATGCGGGACAGCGTATTTCACCCCGAGAAAGGCGCTTTTTAGATTGACAGAGATGATCTGATCCCATTCCGTCTCAGAAACGTCCTCGACCGGGGTCGCCTGTTGAGGGATGCCCGCATTGTTGTGCAACACATCGAGCGAACCGAACTCCGCCACTGTTCGCTCGATCATCGTTTTCACCTCGTTCTCGGACGAGACATCGACTTCAAGTGCAAGTGAAGTACCGTCATCGTGTTCGATTTTCTCAGCAGTTTGGGTGGCAGCATCGTCATCGATATCAGCACACACGACTGCTGCCCCTTTGGACGCGAACCTCTCTGCGATGGCTTGACCCATCCCGGAACCGGACCCCGTTACTATCACCGTTTTTTCGGAAAATCCCATGTTAAAAAGTCTCGTGGCATTTACTATCAAACTTCGGTTTGACTATCCTCCAATTTCGTCCGTAGTCCTAATAGTTACTCGATATACGAATATTGTTCTGCCAAGTGACTTATTACTGTATTATTGCCAAAGTACTATCGTTATGGCGAACACAGAAAGAGCATGGTTCAACCAGATATCTCTTTCAAAGAACGATATTCCCTCTTCATCGGTGGAGAACAAGTGGCCCCATCCACGGACGAATATATTTCGACCTACGACCCCGCGACGGGCGATTCGTTCGCAGAAATAGCGGTGGCTGGCTCACGAGATGTCGACCAAGCTATCACAACTGCTCGTACTGCCTTCGAATCGTGGCGAGATGTTTCACCAGAGAAACGCGGTCGTATCGTCCATCGCATCGGGAGACGGATCCGCGATTCTACCGACGAGTTAGCGGCGATCGAATGCAAAGACCAGGGGAAACCGATGTCCCAGGCACAAAGCGATATGCGCGGTGCGTGGCGATATTTCGAATATTATTCCGGGGTTGCTGATAAGCTCGAGGGACGAAGCGTCCCAATTGGGCCGGACCAAGTCGATTTCACGCTCCGTGAACCATACGGAGTGAGTGCACAGATTACGCCATGGAATTTTCCCGGGAATCTGTTTGCTCGGGGTGTCGCACCGGCGTTAGTTGCCGGCAACACGGTCGTCGTCAAACCGGCACCACAGACAGCACTATCGACTCTCCGACTTGCCAAACTCTGTTCTGAAGCCGGCCTTCCAAATGGTGCTGTCAACGTCGTAACTGGAACTGGTGAATCGACTGGACAACCGCTCGTGTCACATTCCGATGTCGATACGATCACCTTCACAGGAAGCGTCGCGACAGGTCAATCGATCATGAAGAACGCGGCAGACACCGTTACACCGGTGACACTCGAACTCGGCGGGAAAAATCCAGCAATAGTATTCCCCGATGCATCTCTCGAAAGGACCGCCGAAAGCATCGCTACCGCCATTTTCACGAACGCCGGGCAGGTCTGTTCAGCAGCCGATCGTCTCCTCGTTCACGAAGATATCCACGATCAATTGGTCGATCGAATCGTATCGGTAGTTGACGAGTATGAAATCGGCCCAGGAAGAGCCGACCCCGATATGGGTCCGCTTGCATCTGCTGAACACAAAGATCGGGTGCTGGAGTATATCGCAGTCGGAAAAGAAGAGGGTGCAACACCGCTAACCGGTGGAAATGTACCCGACCGACCGGGCTACTTTGTCGAACCGACGATCTTCACTGGTGTTCAAAACGAGATGCGGATCGCTCAGGAGGAGATATTTGGCCCGGTACTCTCGGTGATCTCCTTTCGTGACGAAGAGGAGGCACTATCAATAGCTAACGATACGAAGTACGGGCTGACAGCAGGAATATTCACGAATGACATTACTCGGGCACACCGTCTCGCACGATACCTCGAGGCGGGCAACGTCTACGTGAATGAGTGGTTCGGAGATACGGCGCAAACGCCGTTCGGTGGCCACAAATACAGCGGTATTGGTCGCGAAAAGGGATTGGAAGCATTAGACTCGTATCTTCAAACGAAGAACGTCGCGATCGACATCAATGCAGAGGGGAACGGAACGCTTCCAGGGACCTAATCCATATTAGAATCTCAGAAAGTAAGCTGAAACCTTACAGAATAATATACAATCGAAATCTTTATTTTAGAAAATAGTTTCGAGGAGGAACTTATAGGTGGACAATATACACCTAATCACAAATGTTTTGAAGAATGCAGAGTACGTTTGTACATGGACAACACGGAACAAGTAGAAGAGCTGACTACCCTGATTGGAGACCTCGTTCGTATCGAGACGGAAAATCCGCCTGGTAACGAAAAAGCGTGCACGGAGTATATCGCCAATTGGTTCGAAGAACGTGGTATCGAAGCGGACGTTATCGATGAACCATATCCTGACCGACCCCAGGTTGGCGTCAAGGTTGGGAGCGGAGGACCGACACTCGTGTTAAACGGTCATATCGACGTCGTACCAGCGGGGGACCGCGATCAGTGGACGCACGATCCGTATGCCGGCGATGATTTAGACGGACGTCTCTACGGTCGTGGTAGCGTCGATATGAAGACCGGCGTTGCAATAGGAATGTTGACGGTGGCTCACCTTGCGGACGATATCAAATCCGGAGAACTTCCGGGCTCGCTCGTTTTTCACGCTGCGATCGGTGAAGAAACGGCCGAACCGGGGACGAAGACCCTGCTCGAAAGCGGGTATGACGGAGATTATGGTGTCGTTCTCGAGCCGACTCGGTTGCACACCGCAACGAGCGAAAAGGGTCTGGCATGGTACGAAATCGTGGTCACGGGCGACCCATCACATGCGAGTCGACCAGATCAGGGAACGAACGCGATTCAGTTCGCAAAACCCCTGTTAGACGCACTCGATGAGTACGACACCGATGTGAGAGAACGGAGTGATAGTCTGGTCGGACAAGCGTATTCGACAGTAACGATGTTCGAAGCAGGAACGAAAGAGAACGTTGTTCCTGAGGAGGCAAAGATCACTATTGATCGGCGTTTTCTCCCAGATGAAAGCATCCAGCAAATCGATTCGGAAATCGATGCGCTCGTGGGCAATGTCGAGGACGAACACGGTATCTCTATCTCTTGGAACCGGACACGGACGTACGAATCAGCCGCGATAGCCGAGGACAGCGTACTTGCAGATGTATTCCAGAAACACTCCGCACGGGTTGCTGATGTGTCTCCAGAACCATGGGGGGTAAGCGCGTCTACCGACGTTCGTAACTTTATCAACGACGCCGATATTGAAGCGATCACTTGGGGTCCAGGTGATTTGGCACAAGCACATACATACGACGAGCATGTAGAGCTTTCATCCGCGGCAGATGGGCTTACTGCGCTTCTCGGCGCAACCGAAGAGATTCTCTCGAGGAATCACGTATCGGAATAAAAATCGAGCCTGTCGTACGATATATTTCGGAAGGTAATGTGGAATTCCCCAGGGAGATTATACCCATATTTTGGAGTGTTTGAGGACAATATACGATAATCATATATTTCTATAATATATTGTACAATGATAACCGATAGATTTACATTCGGAAATGGTATCCTATGTGGTAGAGTCAAACATGACAATATATGGCATGCCAACGACGATGTTCCTGGTTTTCGTTGCGACGATTTTAGCCGGGAGCCTCGGTGCGATTCATTATATAGTCGTCCATGTACTGTTAGGAAGACCGGTTAACGAAAACATTCAAAAAACTACGAGGGAACCACGTGCAACGGATGGTGGCCACAACGATGGCTGACGTCAACCCGTATTATCTCGGCGCGTTTGTGGTGTATCTGCTCATCGTTCTCGCTATCGGTATCTGGGGATACAGAAAGACCACCGACGTCATGGATTTTTGGGTGATGGGTCAGAGTATGGGACCGACCCTAGCGACCTGGTCGCTTGTTGCCAACTTCGTGAGCGCGGTCAGTGTGATTGGTTTTATCGGTGCGGTCTACGGCGGCGGCTACTCGCTCATGACTGGTACTATTTTGGGATTGATGCTTGGTGTGAGTGGTCTCTATTTCGTCGTCGGGCGAGTTCGACAGTTGAACCACCTGACGTTGCCGGACATCATCGCAGATCTGACCGGGCGACAAGCGGCACGACCGATCGCAGGAACGGTGTTGCTCGCAAATGGCTGGCTATACCTCATCATGCAACTTGTCGGCGCCAGCCTCCTCGTCACGACGATTACTGGCGTTCCGTACGAGTACATGGTGTGGGTCATCGGCGTCGTTTTCATCACCTACACCGTCCTCGGAGGCCTTGTTAGCGTGGCGTGGACAGACCTTCTTCAAGGAACGATCATGGTCGCGGCCGTTCTGTTCGCACTCGGGTACATGGTACTCGATCTGGGGGGGTTCACTGCCATCAATACCGAATTCGCCGCGATGAATTCAGCGAACGTCGCCCCCCTCGGAGCAGGTGCCTACACGCTGATTGGAGTCGTCGCATCTATCGTCGCGTTTTTCGGTACGATATTCACGGAACAAAACATGATCGTGCGTATAGCTGCGACGAAGGACGTCCGGACGGCGAAAATCCATCTCGCAGCTTCCGGCGTCATTCTTTCGGTGTTCTACACCGCCCTCGTGATCCTCGGTGGTGCGACGACCGTCGCATTAGGGAACGCCGGGTTGTCGATCGACAACATAGATAACGCCTTCCCAACGTTGATAACCGATTATGTTCCTACCTCGATAGGTGTCGTTATTATCCTCGCCGTCATGAGTGCGATTCTGTCGACGACCGACACACGGCTTCACTCGACGGGGATCACTACGGCACGTGATATCTACAGCTACTTCCGACCAAACGCATCGGACGAATCACAGCTCCGCGTTTCACGGACCGCAACCGTCGTCTTCGGAATAACTGCGACGGCGGCGGCCGTCAACCCTCCGGACACCATCATCGGCCTTTACAACCTTCGTGCGATTCTTCTGACGAGCGCCTTCCTTGTCCCCGTTTATACGGCCCTTTACCTCTCGGGAGTCAACGGATGGGCTGTACTCGCATCCATCGTCGTTGGGACGGTCTTGGGCCTCGCCGCTAATTTCTTCGGTGGAGGACTCGGTATCCCCGCGACGTTCATCGGCGTGGGGTCAGCCGCATTGGTGTTGCTGGTCGGCTATTATGCCCTTCCGAACCAGGGGAGCGGGCCACGACGGGAGTACGCCACTTCGGATGATTAGCGCCTTCAAAAAGGAACGACGACGTCATTACGGAGATACGAAGAGAAAGCCTCGCCCTTCAGGGTGGGAAGGGTGTCAACGGATCGTGGCTCGCCTCGATACTATTTTCGAACGTTGTTCAAATGAGCGTTTATTAATTTGGAGAAAAATCGTCCCATATGTCCCAGCAGGATTCCGAAGGCACGGAGACAGTCTCAATTCACCATTGGTACGATCCGGATTCTAAGCCCCTCAGTATCACTGACGGTGATGACGCTACAGTTTGGGACGAAGATGGAAACGAATACCTCGACTTCTGCTCGCAGTTGTACTGCACCAACCTCGGCCACAGCAACGAGGCAGTGATCACGGCGATGGAAGAACAGGCAGGAAAGATACCGTACGTTTCATCGGCAAAACGCTCACCGACCCGCGATCGACTCGCCGAAAAGCTTGCACGTGTCACACCCGAATCCCTGTCTCACACGTTTTTCTCGGTTTCCGGAAGCGAGGCCAACGAAACCGCGGTACAAATCGCGCGTGAGTATCAGGATGCGCCGACGGTACTCACCCGCTGGCGATCCTATCACGGCGGAACGTACGGTGCAGGAGCGCTAACGGGCGACCCCGAAACACGGGCAACGATAGAACGACACGCTGCTACTTCGGGCGCAGCAAAGTTTTTGCCACCTATACCAAAGGCCTTCGACACCAGTGACCCCGAGGAACTGGCACGGCGCGCCGGTGAACATCTCGAATTCGTGATTCGAAACGAGGGTCCCGATTCGGTTGCCGCAATCCTCACCGAACCGATCGCCGGAACGAGCGGTGCTTTCCCCGCTCCCCCAGGTTATTTTGATCGCGTTCGTGACCTGTGTGACGAGTACGACATCCTCCTCGTCGCCGACGAAGTCATCACCGGCTTCGGTCGATGTGGTGACTGGTTCGGTGTCCAGACCGAAGACATCCAACCGGACATGCTTACGTTTGCAAAGGGTGTCACGAGCGCATATGCGCCCCTCGCTGGTGTCTCGGTAACGCCAGAGATTGCATCGTTCGTTCAGACGAACGGTTTCGACATAGGACAGACGTTTGGGGGACATCCGATGGCGTGTGCTGCTGGCTGTGCAGCGGTTGATGAGTATGCGAACGGCGTAATCGATGGTGTTACTGATCTGGAAGAGGGTCTTGCGTCTCGAATTCAACAGGTGGCGTCGAAGCACGATGTCGTGCATGATGTTCGTGGACGGGGAGGGTTGTGGGCCGTCGAGTTCGCCGACCCAGAGACCGAGACTTCTTTCCACGACCCTCGTGTGGACGACGGCGAAAACCCCGTCGCAGCAGTCCTTCACGAATGTCGTGACCAAGGCGTCTTGCTGGGCAGTGGTCGTCCTGGTTTCCAGATCATCATCTCCCCACCGTTGATCGCAACGCAGCCCGAGATCGACCGGGCAATGGATGTACTCGACGACTCGATCACAGCAATCTTCGGTTGATATCTCAACCCCTTGTTGGAGGACTGTTTCCGAGTATGGATAAGACGGCGGAGAACGCGGAGTTATGCGTCAGGCCATCGCTCGATGTAGATCGCTTTGTCGGTGTAGAAATGAATCATGTCTTCACCTTGGGCATGGAGGTCACCAAAGAAGGAATCCTTCCAGCCGCCGAAGTGGAAGAATGCCATCGGAGCGGCCGTCCCCGTGTTCACACCGAGGTTGCCAGCGTCGACGGTATGGCGGAATTTCCGAGCATCGCTTCCCCGGTCGGTAAAGAGACTGGCGGCGTTACCGAATCGACTTCGATTCACGATGTCGAGGGCATCCTCGAAATCGTCAGCGCGGATAAGCGCGAGGACTGGTCCGAAGATCTCTTCACGGGCGATGCTCATCTCCGAATCGACATCGCCGAAAATCGTCGGTCGAAGGAAGTTTCCGGTATCGGGTGTTTCGAGTTCGCGGCCATCTAAGAGGAGATCTGCGCCGTCCTCGATACCTTCTCGAATGTACTCTTCGACCCGTTCTTGCTGTTCCGGGGTGATGAGCGGCCCCATTTCAGAGTCGTCAGCCAACCCGTCTGCGACTGTCATGTTCTCTGCGTTTTCGACCACTCGATCGGCGAAATCGTCGTAAACCTCGTCGACGACTACAGCAGCGGGGTTGGCGAGACACCGTTGACCGGTGTTCGCGAATGCGGATCCGATGGTTTGCTCGGCAGCGAAATCGAGGTCGGCGGATTCGGCGACAACGATGTGATTTTTGGCACCACCCTGCGCTTGAACCCGTTTTCCGTTAGCGGCAGCCGTTTCATAGACGTGCTTAGCTACTGGAGTACTTCCGACAAAGGATACCCCCGCGATATCGTCGTGTTCCAACAGTATATTGACCGTCTCCTTGCTCCCGTTCACAAGTTGTAAAATCCCATCGGGGAATCCAGCTTTTTCGACGAGTGCGAACAGGTACTGGGCGGTCAGCGGGTCGCGCTCGCTGGGTTTGAGAATAAACGCGTTACCAGTGGCAACCGCGTAAGGAAGGAACCAGAGCGGAATCATTCCCGGGAAGTTGAACGGCGTGATTGCAGTAAACACCCCGAGTGGTTTCCGGACGGCGGTTTCATCGATCTCAGGGGCAGCGTTTGGGAGGTGACCCGCTTGCATGAGCGACGGGATTCCACAGGCGACCTCCACGTTTTCGATGCCTCGGCGAAGCTCTCCTTTGGCTTCTTGAAACGTTTTTCCGTGTTCTTTGACTAGCAGCTTCGCGATTTCGTCTTGATGATCCTCAAGCAATTGTTTCAATCGAAACAGGGGTTGGATGCGTTCTTCGACTGGGACCTCTCGCCACTCTACGAATGCATCCTGTCCCGCCTGCACTGCCTCGTCGACGTCGGAAGTGGCACTGAAATTCGTGTGCGCTATCGTCTCTTCCGTCGCAGGATTTACAATATCTTGACCGTCGATACCGCTGGGGGCTCGCCATTCTCCATCGATGTAATTTTGCACAGAATCGATGTCGATCGGAATTTCCATCGTCATGAATCATGTGCGCATTTGTCTTCCCACCTCATAACACTTTCTCACCAAATCCAACTCGAGGATAAATATACGAACATTATTCTGAATCAATATATGCCGGAGGACAATATCCTACTATACTGCAAATTCACCAAAGATTAATCAACTTACACGGAGTAGAGAGAAGAGAACGATGTCCGGTCAAGAAAGCGAGTCCGACACCACTCAAAACGAAATCGAGCGGACCGACAGAGAGTACGTCTTTGGCACGTGGTCGTTTCAAAGTGAAGTGAGCCCAACACAGGTAATACACACCGACGGCGTCACCTTCACCGATGCAAGCGGGAACGAATACATCGACTTTTCAGGACAGCTCATGTGTTCGAATCTCGGTCATTCAGCCGAGCGAATTACGGAGGCCGTTTCCGAGCAAATTAACGAAACAGCTTATGTCGCCCCAGGCTTCACCACGGAAGCGCGTGCAAAACTCGGAAAGAAATTAGCAGAGATTACACCCGGTGACCTCTCGAAGACGTTTTTCTCGACGAGCGGTACGGAAGCGGTCGAGGCTGCGATAAAGATTGCACGGTTTTATACTGGAAAACAAAAAATCATCTCCCGATACCGGTCCTATCACGGAGCGACCTATGGGTCCATTAGCGTTACAGGAGATCCTCGTCGGCTTGCAGCAGAGCCCGGGATACCGGGGACGATCAAAGCCCCCGATCCGTACGCGTATGGGTCAACGTTGGATCCGATGCAGAGTCTCGAATATATCGAAGAGATGCTGAAATTGGAGGGTGATACAGTTGCAGCAGTACTCGTCGAACCAATCGTTGGTTCGAATGGTATTCTCGTACCACCCGATGAGTATCTCCCCCGGCTCAAGGAAATCGCACACGAGCATGGCGCTCTCTTGATCTGTGATGAAGTGATGTCCGGATTTGGGCGAACCGGCGAGTGGTTTGGCTGTGACCTTTTCGACGTCGAACCAGATATTATGACGATGGCAAAGGGGTTGACCGGGGCGTATCAACCACTTGGTGCCACCGTCGTCAACAGCGAAATCGCCGAGTACTTCGAAGACAACATGTTTTGCCATGGGCACACCTATTCCGGTCATCCAGCGGCAGTAGCTGCAGGGCTTGCGGCCGTCGAAACCTATCAATCGGAAAATCTCATCGATCAGGCTCGAAAGACGGGAGAGTATCTCGGAACTCGTCTTGATGATCTCGCAAAAGATCATCCCAGTGTGGGCGACACACGGGGTGTCGGGCTCTTCCGTGGAATCGAATTGACGAAGAACTCAGAAAAACGCGTCCCGTTCGGAACTCGGGAGGACAAAGTCAGCAAGGGAAGTACGGTCGTAGATGAGGTGGCGAGCAAAGCCTACGCCAACGGCGTATACGTCGCGAACATGATCAACACCCTCATTATTGCACCGCCGCTCACGATTACGGACACCGAGATCGATGATGCGGTCGCTGCACTCGACAACGCCCTCGAGGTATCGGACATTGCGATGGAGGAGGGACTCATGGAGTGAGTCCCTCCTCATCGGCCGATAGAATCTGTAAGAATCTTCATGTTTAAGGAGCAATGGTGGCTCCGACACCCAGTCGATTTTTCACCACATTAGTTTACAATGTGTAAAAATATAATTTATTTATGTAATTTTGAACATAATACTTTTTACCACTGAGAGTCATTTCCTATCATGGTAGTTGAGACCATTATTAGCGGTGGAACCGTAGTGACCGCTACAGGAGAAACCGACGCTAGTATCGCGATCAACGATGGAAAAATCGTTGGGATAGGAACGGATGAAACGTTACCCGACGCAACCGAAACGATCGATGCATCCGGCTTACTCGTGATGCCCGGTGCGATCGACCCTCACGTTCACATCGACGATATGTTCTCCATCGATAGCTACGAATCCGCGACCGGTGCTGCTGCTGTCGGTGGGACGACGTCCTACATCGACTTTGCATGGCAGGCATGGGACGGTGAGATGGGTATTTGGGACGAAGATGGGACGCTACTGGAAGGCGTCCGGCGAAAACAGGAGAAGGGGGAAAATGCGTTGGTCGATTACAGCCTTCACGGCGCAATCGCACGAGAGGATCCTGACGTTTTCGATGAAATCCCTGACGTAATCAACGCTGGTGTGACGTCGTTCAAGATGTTCACCGCATACGAGTTCGGCCTTTCGAACGGATTCATGAACAGGGCCATACAGCGCATCGCCGAAGAGGATGCCGTCGGTGTGTTTCACACGGAAGATCCGTCAATTTGTGATTCACTGACCGAGCAATTCAAAGAGGAAGGGAAAGGAGACCCCGAGTGGTATCCGAAATCACGCCCGGATTATGCGGAAGCCATGGCGGCAGAGGATGCCGCTCGGATGGCTCTCGAAGCGGGAATGAAGTACTATGGGATACACACGACGTGTCGAAAAGCGGCCGATATTCTCGAGTATTTCCAAGACGATGGCAGTATGATTCGTGCCGAAACCTGCACCCATTACTGTACACTCGACGATTCAATCTTCGAAGAGATGGGTAATCTGCCGATGATTGCACCGCCGATTCGAAAGCCGGATGACGTCGAAGCAATGTTCGAACACCTTCACAACGGCTGTCTGAGCGTCGTTTCCACCGACCACTGTGCATATCGACTCGATCAAAAGCAGGTCGAAAACTGGTGGGATAGTGCATTCGGAGCGAACGCCCTCCAAGTCAGTTTACCGGTGTTCTACGATGAAGCGGTGAATCGCAGAGGATACACACCGTCATTCGTGGTACAAGTGATGTCCACGAACCCCGCCGACACGTTTGGACTATCCCAAAAGGGAACGTTGGAAACGGGGACGGACGCGGATATCGTTCTCATGGATCCGGATGAAACGTATGTTATCACAGCCGACGATAACGTAAGCAAAGCCGAATTCTCGATTTACGAAGGACGGACAGTCACCGGTCGTGTGAAGAAAACCCTCGTCAGAGGTGAAGTCGTCGCAGAAGACGGGGAAGTCGTCGGAAAACCAGGATATGGGAAGTTCATCGAGCGTGAGATTCCCGACTGGAATACACACTAAGCATCCGAAACTCGCTGCGTTCGCTATTCCGAATTGAACTCGGCGAAGACGTCGATAACTTCCTCTACGTTATCACCCAACGAGTAGAGAACAGGCTCCGTACACCCCGCATCGCAATAATCCTGTACACGACTGACGACATCCTCTGGGGTTCCCGCAGCGACGACGTTCATCACTATCTCGTCATCCACGAGAGCGCTTGCACGTTCGATATCCTCGGCCGTCGCGGGCCAACTTCCCAATTCCGCCTCGACCTGTTCACCGAGGTCGGGGTCGATTCCCGATCCCTTCTTGATGTGTGGCTGCTGTCCAATGTACTGCGTTACTAGCCCACGGGCTTGATCGATCGCTCGTTGGCGATCCTCGTCCATCGAAACTGCGATCAACTGTGGTCGATCGACATCCTCGATTGAGCCGCCCTGTTTTTCGACTCCCTCCTTGAGCTTCTGCATGCCGAGTTCATTGTGTTCGGGCGGAATGAGATAATTCATGAACACGCCTCCTGCGACGCCGTTACCCACTAACTCGCCAGTGAGTTTGTGCATTGTCGGGCCCGTCGCACCGATGTATATCGGGACATCTCGTGGTGAAGCGTCCGAACGGACGAGGTCTAGTTCGATGTCTTCAACGTTGAGTGTTTTACCCTCATAGGTCACGTTCTCAAGATCGAACAATTTCCGGACCACTGTACAGTATTCCCACATCCTTCGAAGCGGCCTCTGCCGATCGATTCCAACCTTCGTCGCAAGGGGGTCCCACCACGCACCGATACCGAGCTTCATCCGCCCTCCGGAGAGTTCGTCGAGCGTAGAAAACGTCTGAGCCATCAACGCCACGTTTCGCGTATAGCAATTCGTCACACCGGGTGCGATATCTATCTCGTCGGTGACCTGTGTATACGCCCCCATAACAGTCATCGCATCTCGAACGAGACGCGACTCGCCCTGCCAAACAGAGTCCAATCCTTTGGATTCTGCATACTGTGCATATCGTACTTCATCGGCGATATCTTCGCGCTCCCAGTTCCATATTCCGACGCGATCGAATTGTGGATCTACCATGATCAGTCCTCCATTGCGAGTTCAAGTGCGGCGTTCGCGAACGTGTTTGCCGCCATGTAACAGTCGTCCCAGCTCGTGTACTCCTCCTCGGAGTGGCTTTTTCCATTCTCACTGACGGCAAACACCATCGAGGTATCCATGACATCGGCGACGTGCGTGGCATCGTGACCAGCCCCGCTGAAAATCCGCATCGCGTCGTATCCTAGGTTCTCCGTGGCACCTTCGACCGCTTTGATATTCCTTTCGGCAAAGTCAACAGACGGTGCACGCATCCGTTCTTCCCAATCCCAATCGAGCCCCTCACGTTCCGCTGCCATCTCGGCCTCAGCAAGAACGCGGTCGAAGGCGTCTTCGACGATCTCATCGGTCGGGTCTCGAAATCCCCAGGTGAACGTTACTTCTCCCGGAATGATGTTGATCGAGTTCGGCTTTACGTCCATAAAACCGGTCGAACCGACGGTTCGCTCCCCGAGGGAGTTCGCGATTCGCCGAATTTGTGTGATTACGTCCGCCGCCCCGATGAGTGCATCGCTGCGATAATGCATGGGCGTGGGACCAGTGTGGTCGGCTTCACCATAATAGGTAATCGCACCCCAGGTGAATCCGACGATGCCCGTAACGATTCCCACGCCCATGTCGCTTTCTTCTAAATACGGTCCCTGTTCGATGTGGAGTTCAAAGTAGCCGTCGTAGTTCTCAGTCGGGGTTGCAGGTACATCTCCTTTGTATCCGATTCGCTCTAGTTCATCCTCGAACCGATTCCCGTCCTCGTCCGTCTTATTGTATTCTTCCTTGAGATCGTGGTTACTGGCCCACACGCCACTTCCTTGCATTGCAGGTTGATACCGTGACCCTTCTTCGTTTGTCCAGTTGACGATCTCGACTGGATGTTCGGTTTCGATTCCCTCGTCATTGAGGGTACGGATGAATTCGAGTGCAGCAATGACTCCAAGAGCACCATCGTATATTCCCCCGTATGGCTGTGAGTCAAGGTGTGAACCGAGCAGAATCGTCCCCTTTTCGGGGTTACGTCCTTCCCTTCGGCCAAACATGTTCCCGAACTCGTCGATACGAATGTCGAGTCCCTCGTCGTCCATCTGCTCGTAAAACCAGTCTCGGATTTTTCGGTCGTCGTCAGAAAGGGCCAAACGGTGAAGTCCACCGTTTTCAGTAGCACCGATTTCGGCTTGGTTTTTCATCGCATCTACAAACCGTTTCCGGTCTATCTCGATGAGCATACCAACGGTGGCGGTACAAACACTATTAAGTCTTTTCCCAGTAAATGAGCTTATTATACTAATATTAACTCGTCATACTTTACAATGTCCTATTTCACGCCGAGGATTTAAATAAGTGTATGCAATGTCATGGTATATGGTATCTAAAAAGCAAGTGATTAATCCATGACCGGAGATTCCCAAGACAATATCAGTGATACAACGGAGCTAGAGGGATTGAGTCCAATTCCAGGGGAAGAACGGACGATGGGCCTCTCTCATTATATTCCTGTTTGGTGGTCATCGTTGATTATCGTCCAGGCCTTTGCTGTCGCGTTTTTCGCCGTCTATCCCCACGGAAATTTGAATCTTGTTCAAGCAGGTATCGCAATCGGAATCGGAACGGTCATTGCGACGATATTTTTCATCTTAAACGGATTTCCTGGCTACGAAGAGGGAATCCCATTTGCAGTACAGACACGGTCTGCATTTGGCATTCGAGGGGCAGTTATCCCTAACTATCTCAGAATTATCCCAGCCATCGGATGGCTTGGTATCGGTAACTGGATCGGTGCGCTCGCGATTCAAACGATCACCACGACGCTATGGGGTTTTGGAAACGTCTGGGTGTACTTCGTGCTATTCGTTCTTTTGAACGTTGGCCTCGCACTCAACGGGATCACGTCGATCAAGTGGTTTGATTCGGTCGCCGCCGGGATACTAGGGCTGTTACTGGCTTATACAGTGTATCTCGTTCTTACGACACAACAGATACCGAGCGACGTCATCAATCATCCTGGGTCGTGGGGAAGTCAGTTCTACGCGACGATTTCGGCAGCAGTCGGGTTCATTATTACTGGCGCCCTCAACGCTTCGGACCTCAGCCGCCATCTCAAGGAAAAGGGAGGTGCTCGTAACCACGTATTGGGCCACGCCTTCGGTATCGCACCACCGATGATGTTTATGTTATTGGTGGGACTGGTCTTCGGTGTCTCGACCGGAAATGCGAATCCGATTGAGGCAATAATGATCGTCGCCCCCAATCCTCTTGTTGGTAGTGCGATGTTGCTGTTCGTGTTGGGTGCACAGATATCCACGAATCTCACACTCAACATTCTCCCACCTACTCATGTATTCCAGGATTCGCTTGGAATTTCGTGGCGGCAAGGAGTCGTTCTCACGAGTGCGCTTTCGGTTGTTTCCTTCCCCTGGTATCTCTTTTCGAGCAATATATTTTACACGTTCATCAACGCATATTCCGTCTTCCTCGGTCCCGCTCTTGGAATCCTGATTGCAGATTACTGGATCATCAGAAAACGCGATACCGATATCACATCTCTCTACACGGTCGATACGAGCTCCAAGTTTTGGTTCATTCGCGGCTTCTCGATATCCGCACTCTTAAGCCTCCTATTCGGAGCAGTCGTGAGTGTTCCATTCCTCGATATCTCGTGGATGGTGGGAATGCCGATTGGATTCGTCTGTTATTGCGGTTTGAAACGATTCGAATTTGACCAGCTCCTAACCGATACCGTCGCAGGCGCTGACCGGAGTTCCACAAAGAGCAGTAACGATTAACTCGGAAGAGCTGCTCGTATGGTCATTGCAAGGTAGGAGCTTAGTGGCCCCGATGAGTTTTCGACGAGTTCGAGCCGGGTTCGATTGGAAAATCGATCGAGTGAACGAGTTTCTCTGGCCGGTTCTGGACTGCTTCGAGCGCGTATAGATTCGAGTGGCCAACGTTGAGAACACCGATACCGGCGAAGAAATCGAGGTACGTGTTCCCGTCTACGTCACGAATCGTCGCTCCTTTCGCTGAGTCGATAGCTATCGGGACGCGTTTTGGATACCCCACAGCAGCGCTGTCGATCTTCCGCTGTTTGTCGAGGCGTTCCTAAGATCGCGGACCTGGAATACGATCAACGTCGGGCGCCTCACTAAAATGAAGTTCGTCGATTGGTAAACTGCTAGCTATACTCAAACTATGAAAAAGGTAGCAAAATACGTACCAGCACTGAACCATCGTGTTTGGTATAGAGATACATAGTACTACGAGCGTTTGACGATTGGCATGCCGAGTGCCCTCCGACAGTGGCCGAAGTTATTTCTCCTTCTCTGGCCACATATTCGGTATGGTAACGATCGACATCAACTGCGACATGGGGGAGAGCTTCGGGAACTGGACGATGGGGCAAGACGAAAAAGTGATGCCGTATATTACCTCCGCCAATATTGCAGGGGGATATCATGCAGGCGACCCGCACGTGATGAACGAAATTGTTGCTCTCGCCGCGGAACACGACGTTGGAATCGGAGTACACCCCGGCCTCCCCGACAAGATGGGGTTCGGGCGTCGAACGATGGCTGCGAGTCCCGATGAAGTCCGCGACTACGTCACCTATCAGTTGGGTGCGTTGCAAGCGTTTGCCGAGCGGCACGGAACGACCGTCCAACACGTCAAACCTCACGGCGCGATGTATTCGATGCTTTCGGAGAGTGATGAGCACGCTCAGGCGGTAATGGAAGGAATTCTCGACGTGAACGAAGACCTCATCTACCTTGCAACCGACATGAACATCTACGAGGTCGCACAGGAGTACGACGAACTTCGCTCCGTATTCGAGGGGTACGTCGATCTCACATATCGTCCGAATCGAAGTCTCATCGTCGAACAGCAGATGGAACCGAAAGAATCGAATCTGATCGCAGAGCGATTTCTCGATATCGCACTCGATGGGAAAGTGACCGCTGAAGACGGGACGGAAATCGACGTTCCTGCAAAGAGTATCTGTATTCATGGCGATGGACCGAACGCCGTTGAACTCCTCGAAACCATTCACCAACAAGTGGACGAACACGATATCGAACTCGCGTCACTTGACGAAATCGTGTGAGAAGTGTCCATCCACTTGGTCATCGAACTAGTTCAGCGGATCTCTATCTCCTGCTCAAAGAATACTCGTCTTCTCACTCCGCTTCCTCGGATGACATGCTGAACTCCTCGTCGATATACTTCGTAGAATATTCGCCGTTGCGGAAGGCATCGTTATCAAGCATTGCTCTGTGGAACGGAATGGTGGACGGGACGCCTTCGATTTCAGCCTCCTGAAGCACTCGTCTCGCTCGTTGGAGGAGGTGTAGTCGATCTTCTGCGGAGACGATGAATTTGGCAATAAGGGAGTCGTAGTAGGGACTAATTTTGTCGCCTTCGTCGATTCCGTCGTCGACACGGGTTCCGATTCCACGCGGCTGCCGATATCGGCTAACAGTTCCTGGCATCGGTGCGAATTCCTTAGACGGGTTTTCTGCGTTGATGCGGAACTCCATCGCATGACCGCGGGGTTGGATATCTGCCTGATCGAACGTGAGCGGGTCCCCCGCGGCCACTCTGAGTTGCCACTGGACGAGGTCAAGTCCTGTGACCATCTCCGAGATCGGATGCTCAACCTGAATTCTCGCATTCACTTCGAGGAAATAGAAATCACCGTCCTCGTACAGAAACTCCACTGTTCCGGCGTTTACATAGCCTGCTTCAGCGGCCCCTTTGCGCGCTGCACTCCGTATGTTCTCTCGCTCCGTTTCGGTCAATGCTGGGCTCGGCGTCTCTTCGATGAGTTTCTGCTGTCGACGTTGAATACTGCAGTCGCGTTCACCAAGGTCACGGACATTACCGTGTTCGTCACACAGAATTTGAACTTCGATATGTCGTGGATTTTCAAGGTAGCGCTCGACGTACACGTTCGAGTTGTCGAAGTAAGCCTCTCCCTCTCGTTTGGCGTTCGTAAATTGTTCTTCGATTTCGTCTTCAGCGTGGACGACTTTGAGCCCTCTCCCGCCACCCCCGCCGTCGGCTTTGATTGCGATTGGATACCCGTGTTCGTGGGCGAATTGACGTATCGTTTGGACGTCTGTGACTGGTTCTGTAGTGCCAGGGACGATTGGGACATCAGCCCGTCGCATTATTTTCCGAGCCTTCGTTTTTTCACCGAACTGTTCCATAACCTCACTTGGCGGACCAATCCAGACGAAATCGCTATCTTCGACTGCTGAAGCGAACGACTTGCTCTCGGCAAGGAATCCATATCCTGGGTGGATGGCATCTACTTTTGCTTTGCGAGCAACCTCGAGGAGTGAGTCTCGGTTGAGATAACTCTCGCGGGCGACCGAGGGGCCGATGTGGTACGCCTCATCCGCGAGGCGAACGTGGCGTGCGTCTTCGTCCGCATCGCTATAGACGGCTACCGACTCGATATCGAGTTCATTGCAAGCTTGGATGACGCGGACGGCAATCTCCCCACGATTCGCGACCATTACACGATCAAACATCGTGTCTGCATATTGTTCTCGTGGCATATAATACTGAAGCAGCCCGTGCGTGTCTCTCTGACCATATTTTCCGCGAAACAGATTCCACAGAGTTGCTACCCGTCGATAACTATACGGTACCGCATGAGGTGTGTTTGTTTATAACATGGCTGGATCGCAAATCCAACGAACGGAATTACCGTCCCCACGGTACGAATACGGCGGTGACGACCACATTTTCGTCGAGTTAGACCAGGAGATGAGTTTCGACGCCAATTTCAAGGCGATGGCAATTACTCAACAGATTCGAGAAATGGATCTGTCCGGACTTATCGAAGTGTGTCCAGCGAACGCATCCTATCTGCTTCACTTCGATCCGGACCTAATCGAACCGGACACACTCATTGAAAAATTGAGGGTCCTCGACCGTGAGATACACCTCTCAGAATACGAGTGGGAGACACGTATCATCGACTTTCCCGTACTCTATGACGACCCATGGACACATGAAACACTGATGCGTTTCCGTGACAACCATCAAGATCCAAATGTGACTGACTTGGAGTATTCAGCACGTATCAACGGGTTCGAGACTCCAGAGGCATTCATCGATGCGCACGCTGGGGCACCGCATATGGTGACTATGATCGGATTCGTGCCGGGGCTCCCGTGGACGTTCCAAATGGTTCCCCGTGATGAGCAGATCGAAGTTCCGAAATACGTTCAACCAAGAACCGACACCCCAAGCCGAGCGATCGGCTATGGAGGGGCGTTCACGGCGATTTATCCAGTTCAGGGTGCTGGCGGCTATCAGTTGTTCGGTCGAACCCCTGTCGAAGTATTGGACGTCGAGCAGAAGCTTCCCGACTTCACGGAGTCGATGGTGTTCCCACAACCGGGAGATATAATGAAATTCAGAGAAATCGACCGTGATGAGTACGACCGCATTCGGACGAAGATCGGCGATGGGACATTCGAATATCGGTATGAATCAGTCAGGTTTTCACCCGAGGAGTTTTTCGAGGATCCAGAAACGTACAACGAGGAACTTGTGGAGGTGCTGTAAAAATGATCGAAGTGTTGGAACCCGGAATCTCGACTACGGTCCAGGATCTCGGCCGGTTCGGACACTATCATATCGGGATGCCCCCATCCGGAGCAATGGATCTGTTCTCTCACAAGGTCGCAAATTACCTCGTCGGTAACGATGAAGACGAAGCGACGCTGGAAATCACGTACCAGGGACCAGATCTCAAATTCGAAGTGGACACCGTCATCGCGATATCCGGTGCCGATATGGACGCAACAGTAAACGACGAACCCGTCGACACCTGGGAATCACACCAGATCGATGCTGGAGACGTTCTTTCGTTCAACTTTTCAACCGAAGGTGCCCGGAGTTACCTCGCCGTCAGGGGTGGAATCGACGTGCCGCTCATGATGGAGAGTCGATCGACGTACACGCTAATCGGAATTGGTGGCCACGAAGGAAGATCGCTCGAAAATGGTGATACACTCCCAATCGGAAGCGTAGATGGCGATTCGGTCCAGAGACGTGTGCCCGATGAACTCCAGCCAGGATACAGTGATATGGACCCAATTCGCGTCGTCATGGGCTTGTGTGACTATCGTCTCACCGACGAGAGCAAAGCGGATTTCTTGGAAGCCGAATGGACTGTGACCCCCGAGGCGGATCGTGTCGGGTATCGCGTGGAGGGAATCGATCTCGAGTTTATCGAGCGAGAACAGCCATTCGGCGCGGGAACCGACCCTTCAAACGTCGTCGATCTAGGCTATCCAGTTGGGTCGATACAAGTCCCAGAACAGCCAATCGTTCTAATGCGAGATGCCGTGACCGGTGGTGGCTATGCGACAATTGGGACCGTTATCAGCCCCGATCGAAACCGCCTTGCGCAACATCGAACTCATCAGTCGTTTTCCTTCGAAGCCGTGACCATCGACGAGGCACTTGCTGCACGAACCGAGCACACCGAACGACTCGACGCAATCCAATCCACACTCGCCAAATGATACAACTATCGAATGAAACCCGTTTACGACGCTCTACCGGACGAAGCATATACAAACACATCCGGAGTATCGATACTGATGATACAATGGAGCGAGGATCATGACTGAAAAAATCACAGTACAATCCCCTATGCCCGGCGTGTTTTATCGCCGGCCGGATCCAGACGAAGAGCTGTTCGCCACGGAGGGAGATTCCGTCGAAGAAGGAGACGTTATCGGTCTCGTTGGAGTAATGAAGAACTTCCATGACATCACGGCTGAACAGCCGGGGACGATCGCCCAGTTTTTCGTGGACAACGAAGCAGAAGTCGATGCAGGAGAGGATTTAGTCGAGATAGAGATAAGCGAGTGAGAGATACCATCATCTGATATTTCGCTGGTCAACGGTTCCGTCGCCATTCCCCGAGTACATACTGTTGGGCTACCTTCACTAATGACAGATGACGAGTCGTAAACGAAAGAGCGATGGTTATGCCGGCAGTTCCTCCTCCCCGGTTGCATGCATGGCCAACACGGGACGCTGTCGAGGCCATCACATTCTCCTTCTTCTAGTTCGGCATCGTCTTCATCCTCCTCTGAGGGGAACGCCTCGAGCGTCCCGGCATCGGTTGCGGTTTTAACGGCAGCCATGTGTTTGCAGAAGTCGTTGCGGTAAAATGATACGGACAGATACTAGCCATCAGCGCTTCGAGCCCCGCCATCGATGGAGATGACGTACTGGTGGTCTGCGGGCTTGTCGTATCTCCCGTTGATAACGTCGACCATCCGGGGGGCCGATGACGAAGTTAGTTGATCGACGGTGGAAGAGGTGCGGACGCCTTTCCCACGGGAACCTGTGGCTTGGCGTCCGTCTACTGATCGTCGTACTCACCGGTCGTAACCGTGATGATCCGTTCGAAGTATCCGAGGTTGTCGAGAAGCGAGACGAAGATAGCTTGAGCTACCAAGAGACTCGGTTCGTCCTGAAAGCGAACGTCGATCTTCCTGGCGAAGTTACCAGCAAAAGCACGGAGGATAATCCGGCCACAGACGCGGTTGCAGAAGAATAGCATGGTCGGAACCAAATCACGTCCGGTAATGATATAAATATCATATATACCCAAATACAAGCGCGGTTGTGTATACTCCAAACGGACACAGTTCGGGATTGACGCCGTACGGTTACTCGTGAGTACGGCAGTTGTATCGGCGTTTATCGGCTGGAGATCAACGGGGAGACCTAGTTCCGGCCGCCGAGTTTGTGATCGGGTGAGGTGACGTATTATCTCTTTTCAGGTTCAAGAGCAACGCTACCCTCACTCGACACTGTTACCTGGTACCCCGCATAGTGAAACGAGATCCTGCCGAATGGACGCGGTGATCCATCCGCTCGCGGCGCGAAGAGTGTATCGAGCGCATCTGGATCGATTACATCGTATAGTGGATCGAGGCTATCTAGCGACAGATCTTCTGCTTCGATGATTGCAGTAAGAACGTGATTGGTGAGTGAACGAGGCGAATCTTCACTTGATAATTTGTGGTTGTTGTCGACGGCATTCGTTTCCATTGTGTCCTCTCTCAAGAACAATAACCCTGATATGGCAGGGAAGTATTTTAATGATTGTTCTTGATGACTCAGCAGACTGGAGCGATCGACAAGTAATTAGCGGACCGCATCTGTACGATAGTACTCACAGTTGTCTATCAGAGAGGAATAATCTGTAATTGTTGACGCCATTCGGCGAGGGATAACCCATGAATATCCAAACAGTGTTTCGGACGTTAACATTCAACAAGCGATAATATATACCACGCTAAGGCTCTGTGTTTAGCCTCGGCACCTATACTTACCCAAACGAACGGAAGCAGACGAATGGAGACCCAACATCGCACACCTGAACGGAAAAAGCACAGTCCGATGTTCTCCGCGGTGGGAACCAGTCAACGGCGGTCAGTCCTCGCGACCCTGAGTGACGAGCACTCAGCGATATCTGAACAAGAACTCGCGCTCGCGCTGGCAGGAAACAATACAGAGGTTCCAAGCACAGATGGTTCTCGCGAAAAAATACAAACCATCCGTACAAACCTTCACCACACTCAGCTACCACTATTAGAAGACAGTGGCCTCATCGAATGGAATCGAGAGGATGAAACCGTAACCACGACAGATCACAGCGCATTCAAAGACCCACAGTTCCAGCAACTCCTCGAAACGGAGGGCAAAAAGGTAGACGATGCAATGGCTGGACTGGCAAATAAGCGCCGCCGGCTTATCCTCGCAATTCTTCGAGAGACCCGGGCATCAATGTCGAAGACAGGACTCGCTCGAAGGATCTATCAGCAAGAGAACGATGAAACAGAACCCACTCAAACAATGATTGAACCGCTCGTTGTAGCGCTATCTCACGTTCACCTACCGCAGTTGAGCGATACCGAAATCATCGACTACAACGACGTAACAGGACGCGTTGCATACACCAACCATCTGGGACTCGAAGAGGTAATCACTCACTTTCAGCGACCACAGACCCGAGTTGTTAGCAGATTCGATAATTTCTTGGGAGGATTGCTCTCGACCTATACAAGCATAGGAAAAAGTGCGGATGATCCGTTTGGCTGGCCACTGTCCTGGAGTGACTCCTCCCATGGCTAGATCTCCTGAGTTGTGGGCATTCATTCTGTCCAATGTGCTATTGTTCATTAGTGGGAGTATCTTACTGGTACTCAGTTCTCTCGCCTACTATCAGAATCCGAGATCAGCATCATATCGATATTCTACGATCGGTTTTGGATTCATCGTTCTAGGCGGGATCGTCGGTCCCGTATATCGACTACTGATTCGTAGTGACTATCACCTGAATGTCTCCCAACGGCTGCTTCTCCAATCCGGAGTAAGCATCTTGTTAGCAGTCGGCCTTGGATTGGTCTTCTATGCAATTACACGGCACAACTCCGGTTCGTCGTCTGCAGGCGATTACGAGCCGATTGAGAGAGATCTCTACCAGATTGATGAATAGCAATACGATGGCAAATAGGCACTCGCACAACAGATATCATATTACCTATCAGATATCGACTTAGTAATCATAGACGAACTTAGCGTCGAAAATGGAGACTGCAACGATATTGGACTTCCAGTAATGCAGGGGCGATCCGTTCCAGTCGTTATCAAATCGCTTGTCTTTGAACAATAAACGACAATAAATCTAGTTAATAATGTATCGTTACGTGGGCAAAATACCCGTTCCAACGTACGGTCAGTGTAGCCTTATCGAGACATCGTTACATCCTCGGATTGGGCGCAGATTCTAAATGAGTTATGCTGGCTTCAACCCCGCTTCTACGATACGAATCACAGTCTCGCCATCCGGGAGGTTCGGCGCATCGACAAGTCGGACGATCCGTTTGTCTCCTTTCGATTTGCGGAGGTAGATACGAACCGTGCTGTTGTGTCCAAGAATATGCCCGCCAATGGGTTGCGTTGGATCGCCGAAGAACGAGTCAGGATTAGTCACGACCTGGTTTGTTACGACGATTGCCGCATTGTGTAGATTCGCAAACCGCATCAGGTCATGGAGGTGCTTATTGAGCATCTGTTGCCGTTCAGCGAGTTTTCCGCGACCGATGTACTCGGCCCGGAAGTGCGCGGTCAGCGAGTCCACGCATACCAATCGGACGGGCCACTCGGTGTCAGCGTATTCGCTGGCGATTTCTCGCGCCTTTTCGGCGAGGAGAATCTGGTGCGCTGAATTGAAACCTTTAGCAACGTGAATTCGATCAAGGACGTGTTCGACCAACTCGTCAAGCGCCGCTTCGTCGGCGGCGTCTCCCTCAATACCGCGGTCGATCATCGTGGCTACGATGACGTCGTCTGGCAACCCCCGGACGATGTCGTCGATACGGTCAGGCCGGAACGTATCTTCGGTGTCGATGAAGATTGCACGGCTGCGGAAGCCACCTTTGTTCTCAGGAAGTTGTACGTTGACGCACAGTTGATGCGTAATCTGGGACTTTCCGGAAGCGAAAGTACCGTAGAATTCCGTGATCGATTGCGTTTCGATACCGCCACCAAGCAGGTCATCAGCCTCGTCGATCAACAAGCGAAGCTTTCCAATTTGATCTCGCTGTCGTTGCACTTCGATTCCGGTTTCGAAGTCGCCAATGTTAGCGGCCTCGCGTGCCGCCTGAATAATGGCAGTAGCGGTGCTTTCGCTGATGTCAGCGGTGTTGGTGAGCTCGCCAGGAGTCGCTACGGCGAGCGCTTGGTAGGAGGTGAAACCAGCTTCGAAGAGTTTGTCGGCCGTTGCCGAACCGACTCCCGGTAACCGGTCGAGCTCGACTGCCATACGTGATCAATGAACACGCATTCTCATAAACCTACGTTAATAGCACAGTGGAAGTGTACTACCGAGCGGAAAGGATTGACGATCCCTCTCCCGATACAGTAGCACTCACTTCCAAATTAGAACAGTAGTCAACCCTACCCTGCAGTGGCATATGAAACCCAATGGATGACTTTCAATGGGAAATTCCTACTTGGAAATCGTCGGCTCAACACATGCGATGGGTTGGAAGGTAGTAGTGGAGCAGTCGGTGCAGCGGTCGCAGCGACGATTCTAGTAGCGGACGCCATGGAGATCAACGACTATTCCGATCTAGAT
The DNA here is from genome assembly GCF_020700235.1 of Haladaptatus pallidirubidus. GTDB lineage: Archaea > Halobacteriota > Halobacteria > Halobacteriales > Haladaptataceae > Haladaptatus > Haladaptatus pallidirubidus. The sequence goes on from NZ_CP085307.1 coordinate 559,215, forward strand.
ATCGACCAAATCAACGAGCCCGAACGACCAATTCTGCGGGAAGCAGTTACCTCTATCATATTATATGGAAACTTGGAAATGTTTTTCGTGTGAAATGAGAGAGAATAACGTGTGGCGGGATTATGCGGCCAGGTCTTTCCGGCCCAATTTCACACATTCCCAGCACGGGAAGGCGTTGAGAGCGTTACAATCACAAATTTCATATGGAAGAAACGACGGTGTCTCGTCGTATAGCGCGATATTCTCATCTCCCTGCATACTCATGTTCGAGTGATCTCGACGACGAAAACAGAGTAGATTGTGATACCACTCCAAAGCCAGTAGGTCGGCAACCTGCTCTAAATTCTACAGGCAGATCTGGCCGATCGCCTTGTGGTCAAGCCCCGAGTCGGTTCACGAACCATCGTTTGAACCACAGACTCCCGTCATTGCCACTCGGGATTTTTGAACAGAAAAAGTCACAGACACACACAAACAAATATAGTGAGAAAGAAACCAGTCATAGATACGAGAGCGAAACGAGGATGCTACCAGAACAACGGAAACGAAAAATCGTAGAATACATTTCGGAACACGACGGTTGCTCTGTGGAAAGACTCGCACAAGAAATGGAGTGTTCAGAGGCAACGATCCGACGGGATTTGACTGATCTCGAAGAACGAGAATTGATCAAACGCTCTCATGGAGGAGCCCTCCCGGTCGCGAGTATCGGAGGCGAAAAGAACGTTCGTGAGAAGAAAATACGGAATCTCAAAAACAAGACTGCAATCGCAGAACGCGCTGTCGAAGAAATCCATGAAGGCAATGTGGTCTTCTTTGATTCCGGAACAACGACAATGGAAGTCGCAAAAAAGGCACCGGTAGACAATTCGTTTGTCAGCGTTACGAACTCCCCATTGATTGCGCTCGAACTCCAAGATCAAGACGGAGAAGTACAACTGACTGGCGGATCACTTCGACAACGAACCCTCTCTCTTATCGGCGCAACAGCCGAGCAGTTCATGAAATCATCAAATTTCGACATCGCATTTATCGGAACGAATGGAGTCGATAAAGACGGCGTTCTCACGACTCCAAATGCCGAAGAAGCACGAATAAAAGAATTGATGATAAAAAACTCACAGCGAGTCGTGTTGGTGTCCACCATCGAGAAGCTAGAACAGAAAAGTTTCAAGAGATTTGGGACGCTTGCTGATGTCAACGTCTTCGTCACCGACAAAGAATTATCTGAGGAACATCGCCAATGGTTTGAAAACGCTGCTGTTCGTGTCGTTGATGGAGTAGCGGACTGAATCCGTCGTAAACCAACGCATCCGTACGTAATTGGTATTCGGTTTCTACAATTCGTACCAAAGTCACCTCGGACGGAGAAGCCCAGTGTAGTGGACGATGTTTCTCTACCAATATCAGCTAAAAAGTCGCTTCAATCGAGCAAATAACCCCTTAGATGGATCGCCACCGAGCTGTTTTTGCTTTGAGTCGGAAGTACGATCCGTCTTTGATTCTTCGGTGTCATCTGCTTGCGACATAGTCTCGTCAGTGGCACCCGGCTCGGCGAGTTCAACCGCCTCACGGATTACGTTCTCGGCGTCATTGACTGCATCTTTGACCGTTCCTTTGAAAACCGGTTTCTCTTTAAACCGATCACGACTCACGGCCGTATCAGCGGTGATAATGACGACCTCGGCTGCGTCGATTTCTTCGGCGGTAAGTTCGTCTTGCGCCCCCATTGCCCCCTGGACTTCAACGGAGATCTCGTGGCCCATCTCCTCGGCAGTTGTTTGCAGATTCTCCGCAGCCATCTGGCTGTGGGCGATTCCGGTCGGACAGGATGTGATTGCAACTAATTTCATTGATTATCGATGGTGTTTGTGACGTCACTGCTTGTTTCTACGGTTAGCGTGCGTGCTGCAACGTCTCGAGCGCGCGATTGGTCAATTTCGATAACATTCGCCTTTACGTCGGGAATCGTTACAGCACTCATACTCAGTTCGTCAATTCCCAACCCAACGAGGACATTCGTGAGATCGGGGTTACCGGCCATTTCCCCACACATACCGATCCAAATGTCATTATCGTGTGCGACTTGAATGCTCTGATGGATTGCCCGAAGAACTGGTGGATGCAGCGGATCATGTAGATCCGCTACTTGTTCGTTCTCCCGGGCGGCAGCCATTACGTATTGTGCGAGATCGTTCGTACCAAGGCTCAAGAAGTCAACCCGTTTGGCAAACTCGGTGACCATGAATACCGCACCAGGGGTTTCGACCATCACACCAAGCTCGGGGATGGTATAATTGCTTCCCTCCATCTGTAGCGACTCAGCAACAGTGTCGATGCAATCGAGTGCAGCATCGAGTTCATCCACGGTGGTGACGAGGGGGAACATAACGCTTAGCGTCCCACCTGAAGCGTCCGCTGCTGCTCGGAGGAGTGCTCGTAGCTGCGTTTTAAAGAGACCCTTGTCGGTACCAAGCGATCGGCGAATTCCGCGCTCCCCAAGGAACGGGTTTTCCTCTGCCGGCAAATCGAGGTATGGGACCTGTTTGTCACCTCCGATATCGAGTGTTCGAACTACAACTCGGCCATTCGGGAATGCTTCTAGCGCCTCGATATACGCCTCATACTGCTCCTGTTCGCTCGGTGGTGTCTCTCGGTCAAGAAACAAAAACTCCGTGCGATAGAGGCCAACTCCGTCGGCGCCTTGTTCGACGGCGGCCGCCAGCTCCGTTGGCCGACCAACGTTTGCAGCAACCTCGATTTCCGTGCCATCGGTCGTCTCGACACGGTTATGTGTTACCTCAGCATCTGCTCCGATATCAATTGTATCGAGCTTTTCGTCATTGGGATGAACAACAACTTCGTCCAGTTCACCATCTACCAGAACAGGTACACCGTCTTTGACAGTCTCTAGTTTTGAGCCAACACCGACGACTGCGGGGAGGGCAAGCGATCGAGCAAAAATCGCAGCATGCGACGTCCGTCCACCGGTGATGGTAGCGAACCCAGCTATCCGACTCGGATCCAACTGAGCTGTTTCACTCGGCGTCAGCCGGTTCGCCAGAATGACTGACCCTGCCGGCAGTTCCGCTAAATCGACCCGTTCGCTCCCCGCAAGCAATCGAATCAGTCGATCCCGGACATCCCGAAGATCGTCCGCTCGCTCGGCCATCTGGCCTTCCATGCCTTCAAACTGGGTGATCGGAGCTTCGAATGCCTCTTGTACGGCATATTCGGCCGGGGCTCCTTCGAAAATGTCTGCACAAACACTGCTTTCGATTTGCGGATCATCAAGGAATTGAATATGAGCATCGAAGACGGCAGCTTCCTCTTCACCGACCTGCTCGACCGTTCGGTCACGTTCCGCTTCAAGTTCGTTACGCGCCTGGCGACGTGCGGTTGTAAACCGGTCGCGTTCAGCTGATCGCTCGGTGGATGGTATCGTTTCGTTCTCGATACCATCAGTAAGAGCGGTATCTGGTCGATACCAAACTACAGTCCCGGTTTCTTTTCGAGGTGTGACACCAGTCCCCGAGAGCACCCGTTCGCTCATGTGTCGGCCAGCTCGCCCTCCGGTGTGGTCAGCACCTGCTCTAACGCATCGAGTGCATTGTCGGCATCCTCTCCCTCAGCTACGAGACGAACTTTCTCACCACACTTCGCCCCGAGACTTGTGATTGCGATCATACTCTCGGCGGGAACGAGATCATCGGAATCGGCATGACCGATCTTAACCGTGGCGTCGAATTCGTTAACCGTCTGAACGAACCTCGAGGCGGGTCGTGCATGTAATCCTGCTTCCGGAACGATTTCGATGATTCGCTCACTCATGCAACCGCCTCCCGTAGTGCAGCCTGAACATCATCAGGTGTTTCCGCAGCGTACAAGCTGTCGCGGACTTCCTCGTGCATGAGTGCACGTGAAAGCGAACTGAGGATCGTGAGATGGTCTTCCGCACCTGTTTCGGGAACGAGAATCATAAACAGTAATTTGGCGGGTTCGTCGTCCATTGCTCCGAAGTCAACGCCGTCGGTAGAGCGGGTAAATGCAACCGACGGTTGGGTAACAGCGTCTGTCTTCGCGTGCGGGATTCCAATGCCCATCCCAACTCCAGTAGTTGTTTCTTTCTCGCGTTCGAACAATGCTTGGAGCGCCTTATCGCGATCCGTTACCCGGTCAGAGCTCGTAATAAGCTCTAATAGGTGCTCGATGCAGGCGTCTTTCTCGTTTGGTGGTTCGTCGAGCGAGATGTGCGGTTCTGAGATTAGGTCGTCGATGTCGTCTCGTTTGATATTTGAATTCATGTTATCAATTATGGCGATCTGTTTTACCGGTTAGTCGTGTGTTTGTGATTTAGTTGCTGTATCGACCGAAGCGACCGTTTCTTCGAAGTCGCTCTTGAGGAGCGTGGCAATAGTAGCGGTGATAATCGTACCAATCGCGACACAGGCAAGGAACAAGCCAGGACGGTTTGATAGTAAAAAGACGAAGATGCCACCGTGCGGTGCAGGCATCGTGATACCAAGTGCCATCGAAGCGGCCCCGCCGACAGCACTTCCAGCAATGATACTGGGAATAACTCGAAGCGGATCAGTAGCACCGTACGGAATTGCCCCTTCAGTGATGAAGGCTAATCCGAGTGGAATGGCGCTCTTTGCGTTCTCGTACATTTCAACGGTGTATTTTTGAGGAGAGATGAAGTTCGATAATGCCATTCCCAACGGTGGAATCATCCCGGCGATCATCACGGCAGCCATCGGCTGGTAGATCTGTTCGGTGAGTAGTCCAACTGCAAAGACGTAGGCGACTTTGTTGATTGGACCACCCATATCAACCGCCATCATCGCCCCTAAGATGGCACCGACGAGCAGCGCCTCGCTTCCTTGCATTCCTCGGAGAAATGATGTGAGGCTTGCGTTTGCGATCGCAACGGGAACCCCGAGCACAAAAATGACGATAGGCGACAAAATCGCCATTGTTGCCACCGGGATAATAAGAACAGGCATCATTGGCTGGATCATATCCGGAACGTTTCGGCGTTTGATCCACCGAGCGACATACCCAGCAGCAAGACCGGCAACGAGTGCACCAAGATAGCCGGCGCCAGCCGAACCGCCCTGAAGACCGATAACATCACCGGCAGCCTTCAGGATGGTCCCCTGCTGGATGATATACGATAGTAAAAATCCGGGCGCTAACCCTGGGCGGTCAGCGATCGCGTACGCGATATACGCCCCTAATATAGGCACCATAAACGTTAGTCCCGCAGTGCCGATCTGTGCGAGGAACCAATCAGGCCGACCGGTAGCATCAAAGATTGTTTTGGTTGCTTCTGTCCCGCCAAGGAAGGTAGAGAGCGCATATCCTAGGGCAAGGAAGATCCCGCCGATTGTTACGAAGGGAATCATAAACGATACCCCGGTCATGAGATGTTCCTTCACTGAGATGAGATGTGACCGTAGTTTCCCCTCAATCACGTCGCTTTTTGTCATAGTCGTGTTCCATCACCATCGTTCATAATACTATTCAATAATGGCTTCGAAATTGATTATTTCTTCTCATAGTGTTCGTATTATTCATAAGTTTGATCACGCTCATCGGAAAGACCGGGACGATCAGCGTCACTAGTTCTCATCGTTTTCTCTAATATGCTGTTATCGGCATTTCTTCGGCGGTTGTTGTGAGGTCGTCTAGTGGTGGAACGCTTGTTCCAGAAACACTAATCACACGTGATGCAACAGCAACACCAGTACGGAGTGCGGCCTCGCTCGATCCACCCTGCTGTCGTTCGGTGAGTACGCCCGAAAGAAGCGCGTCTCCTGCACCGACTGTGTCGATGACATCGACATCGAGTGCTGGTATGTGGAGGACGGCATCAGGGGTCGCCATAATTGCTCCATTTTTGCCGAGTGATGCAACGACATGCTTGAATCCGTGCTTTCTGAGTTTTCGGGCTGCCGAGATTGCATCATCGAGGGAATCGACAGTTCCTCCAGTTGCAGCCCCTAATTCGACGCGGTTGGGCTTACAAAGAGCATATTCCGCCTGGAGATCTCGAAGGACGTCACCTGCAACATCAACGACTGTCTCCCACGTTCCCGCCTCTGCGATTTGATCGATTGTTCTTGGATTGATACCCGAGGGAAGGCTACCTGCGATGACAACTATCTCCGGATCATGGCGTTTTATAGTTTCAATGAGACGGTTTGTACTGCTATCGGCGATGGTCGGACCGTTCTGGTTGATTTTGTATTCAGACTGAGGAGCTAGAATCGTGGTGTTCAACCGAGTATGTCCCGATATTTCGATGAAGTCGTTCGTGATCTCACGCATTGTTAATTCCTCTCGTAAAAATTGTCCCAAAAAGCCACCAACAAAGCCAGTGGCGACTGTTTCGACATCAAGTTCGACGAGGAACTCCGAAACGTTGATTCCTTTTCCGCCAGGGTCAAGTCGCGTAGTATCTGTTCTCGCAACCGTGTCCGAGACGAGGTCACTTTCGAGTTGAAGAGTATGGTCAACAGCGGGGTTGGGGGTAACCGTCAGTATCATCGTGTTAAAATTTTATTTATGTATATTTTCTTGTAGTTTGAATACCTGCATTCAATGCTAATTCTTGCCGTGGTCTCGATTGCAACCTTTGTAGAGGCCGTTTCCTCCGAGTAGGTATTTTACAGCTACGTATATATTGTGACAAGTTGTATTCGTACCAGTGATGATGTTGTAGGATCATTTTGTGCTATCACTCGTGGCTTACCAGTGTTCGTCGATACTACCTGATCGATTCTTTGCAAAATAGTGCCTAAACAATACCGAATATATTTATTTTTGAAGATATTGTATGAAATTAATCCTGCAATGAAATAATTCTCGAATAACTTACAATATTAGATAGTCTGTTACCGACCTAATTAATTCCCATGCTTTAAATGACTCTCCGAGACAGTAAGAAGCCACCGCGGAGATCACAACCAGAAAGAGTTTAGTCTAATGAAGGTACAAAACGATGTACACATTCATCACCGTCTAGCGCCTACTCAACCTCATGCGTGAATTCGTCTTCGCTCTCGAGTACGAGTCGGGGAGCAATCCGGTCGCGGATATCCTCGCCGAGTTTCCGGAGACTCAACTCCGATCCCTCTCGTGCCACGTTACTACCGACACGCTGTGGCGAGTCGATCACATTAGCGGCGCTAAAGAAGCCCTCAACGCCGTTGCCAATACGGTTTCCACGGCAGACTATTTTGCTGACTGTCTCATCCGGCGTGACTGCCAGGGCAAGTGGGAAACCCGTGTCCTCGATCGAACAGTTGATACACTCATTCTCTACTCGTACTGGAATCGCACCGTCGCGTGTACATCGATTCCACATCTCGCACTCGAACACTTCGGTGACGGCCTCATCTTCGAGACGACATGGCGCGGTCGCCGATATCAATGGCGCTTGATTCTTCCTGGTGATGCAAAACTTACTCCTTTCTACGACACACTCGAAGCCGAAATCGCCGAGACCGCTGGTGTCGATATTATCCGCGTAAAGGATACAACGACGTCAGATTTCGACATAGGAGACAACGAGAGGGAACAATACCTCTCGTCAGAACAAGAAAGTGCGTTACGAGCCGCCGTCGAGCATGGTTACTATGAAACTCCACGAGCGATCGAAACGTACGAACTGGCTGAACTGCTCGGGATTCCTGGTTCCACTCTCTCGTATCGTCTCCGGCGAGCAGAAGCGCACCTTGCAGGGTCGTACGTGAAGAATATGCCGTTTGCCCAACTTCCCGAATCGGATTAATAACGGTAGCTTTCGCTCTTCCATTTGGTGTGTACCAAACAAACCTGTAAGCCAGAACCAGAACTACTAGGGAGCGATGAGTAGAAAGTCGGATCGACGGACCCCATCTGAGACTAACGAGGTGGAGACTGCTGTAGTAGCAGTTCCTGAGATGGATTGTCTGTCTTGTGCAACAAAAATCACCAAAAGTGTCGAGTCACTCGCAGGTACCGAGGCGATCGATCCACAGGTGATGACGGGAACGGTGACGGTAACGTATCACCCCGAGCAGACCGACCAGACCGCCATTATCGACCGAATCGAGGCAGCAGGATATTCCGTCCAATCGATCCCGAAACCTGAATCGGCGACGTTTAGCGTCCCAGAGATGGATTGCCCCTCCTGTGCAAGTAAGATTACCACCAGCGTCGAGCAGCTTCCCGGCATCGAGGCAATCGCCCCAGAAGTGACGACGGGAACAATCCATGTAGAGTACGAGTCTTCACAGACTGATACCGAGAAAATCAGTGAGCGAATCGAAGCAGCGGGCTACGCAATTGAGACAGAGCATCCAGAACGGACAGACACGTTCGATGTGCCGGACATGGATTGTCCCTCTTGTGCCGGCAAAATCGAGAATGCACTCGACACGTGTGAGGGGATTTTCTCGTGTGACACCCAACCAACGACTGGGACGGTTATCGTAACGTACGATCCAGACACCGCCACTCAGAGCGACTTTATCACTGCGATCGAGGGGGCAGGTTATGCAGTCGAAGGCAGCCGAACCGAGGGATCAAAGAGTCAAGAGACACGCCCACGCGAAAACCCCAGCGCTGTCTGGCGCAGCACACGTGCACTCAAAGTCTACGCAGGTGCGACGTTTCTCGCACTCGGACTCGCCGTCGAATATCTCGTTCCCTCGCTGAATATCGTGCTTGCGAATGGATTCGGCCAAACGATCACACTCACGGAGGTGTTCTACATCGTTGGCATCATTGCAGGCGGCGAGAGTATCATTCGAAACGGGTATTACTCCGCCCGGAACCTGAGTCTTGATATTGACTTGCTGATGAGCCTTGGCATTCTTGGGGCGGTCACTGCGAGTCTCATCTTCGGTGAAGCCCTCTACTTCGAGGGCGGCACACTCGCGGTGCTGTTCAGCTTCGCCCAACTGATGGAGCGGTACTCGATGGGGCGAGCGCGAAGCTCACTGGACGAGCTCATGGAGTTGGCCCCCGAGACGGCAACTGTTCGTCGCAATGGCGACGAACAAACACTCCATATCGATGCTGTCCGAGTCGGCGACGTGGTTATCGTCCGTCCTGGGGACAAGATTCCGATGGATGGAGAGGTCATCGACGGTGAGAGTGCGGTCAATCAGGCTCCGATCACAGGCGAAAGCGTGCCCGTCGATAAGACCGAAGGACAAGAAGTCTACGCCGGGACGATCAACGAGGAGGGTTATCTCGAAGTTCGTGTCACCTCGACAGCCGCCGAGAATACGATCGCACGGATCATCGAGATGGTCGAGGACGCCCAGCGCGAAAAAACGGACCACGAGCAGTTCGTCGACCGCTTTGCCAGCTACTACACACCGGTCGTCGTGTGTTTCGCAGTGGCACTCGTATTCGTTCAACCGCTCGTGTTCGATGCCACGTGGCGAACTGGCTTTGTTCACGGCCTCACGCTACTCGTCCTCGCATGTCCGTGTGCAATGGTCATCAGTACGCCTGTAAGCGTCGTCTCAGGGATCACGAGTGCGGCGAAAAACGGCGTCCTCATCAAGAGTGGGCCAGACTTGGAAGCGATGGGGGGCGTCGACGTGATCGCGTTCGACAAAACGGGGACGCTCACGAAAGGCGAATTGACTGTGACGGACATCATCCCGCTCGAAGGACCATCCCGCAAAGAGGTGTTACGTACCGCACAGAGTCTCGAAGCACGGAGTAAACACCCAATTGCATCTGCGATTAGCGATGCAGCTGCCACTGCGGGTATCTCCAAACGCTCAATCACGAACTTCGAGAGTCTCACCGGCAAAGGTGTGACCGGAACCATTGACGATGAACAGTACTACGTTGGCAAGCCCGAGTTGTTCGAAGATCTCGGGTTCAATCTCGATCACGTTCATATCGCAACGGACGGTGGGGTTGCGATGACGACAATGGAGTGTGACCACGGGCAGTATCTCGATTTGATGGCTGAGACGGTTCCAAAACTCCAAAACGACGGAAAAACGGTCGTCTTCATCGGAACGGAAGACCGATTGCTCGGTCTCCTTGCTGTTGCTGATGAGGTTCGACCGGGTGCACGCCAAACAGTCGAACAACTACACGAACAAGGCATCGAACATGTCGTCATGCTGACCGGCGATAACGAAAGAACAGCCCGAGCAATTGCCGAGCAGGTCGGTGTTGATGAGTACCGAGCCGAACTCCTGCCAGACGAGAAGGTGCAGGTTGTCGAAGAGCTCATCGAACAGTCAGCTGGCGTTGCGATGGTCGGAGATGGGGTCAATGATGCACCGGCACTCGCAACGGCGACAGTCGGGATTGCAATGGGTGCAGCGGGGACTGACACCGCTCTTGAGACAGCGGACGTTGCTTTGTTGAGTGACGATCTCACTACGTTGCCGTATCTCACGGGGTTATCCCGAACGGCAACGTCAGTGATTCGCCAGAACATCTGGGCAAGCCTCGGTATCAAAACGTTGCTGGCGATTGGAGTACCGTTTGGACTCGTGAACGTTATCATGGCTGTGGTTGTTGGCGACATGGGGATGAGCATCGGTGTGACGGCGAATGCAATGCGACTCTCACGGCTCAAACCCAGCCGGTTCTTCTGAGGGTATCAGGTCGGGCCGTAAATCCCACCAGAACGACGCCAAACTCGATTTAGTGTATATCCTCATTCCTCCTCAATATCTGGTTCACGCCACCCAAGCGGTGATAACACACTCGCTGCCACACGAACCGATAACTCCCGATAAAATCTAGTATCATACTCAGTTAGCTCCTCGCTTCCCAGCGCCACTCGCGAGAGCGAGCGCTTTGCATCAGCAACCCTATATACAATTACGCTCTGCCCAGGCGCACGCGTTAGCCCGCAGATCAGTCACCCGCTCTAACGTCGCCACGCTCCGTATTGACTACGTGTAAAGATCGAATCGTCTCGAAACTGGCTGAAGTCGTCACTTCAGAGTGGCGTGACCCAAGAATGTGTTCGCGCCGCTACTCATCCGAGACGAGTGTCGTCTCGATGAGTCGTGAGGTTCCACGTCTAATCCGTCCTCCGACCGCCGTCGACGAGATGCCTAACTGTTCGGCGAGCGCTTCGTGTGAGGTCTGTCGAGGTTCCTCGAAATAGCCCTCCTCGAACGCCGTTAGGAGGGCCTTTCGTTGCGCATCTGTCAGTGATTTCCCGTCTGCGGTGAGGCTTTCTTGTTGATACAGTCGGTCCAACTCAAACAAGATATCCTCCGCTCGGCAGTAGTCCCATAACTCCGACAGCGATTTTCGGTCGGGGAGTTGAACACGGAGAAGCCACCCCTGTCTCGCCGACCTCGCTTCGAGCATCAAGCCGCCGACCTTGGTCGTTTTCGGTGTAATCAGTTTCGTTCCGGGCGTATAACAGAGTCGGTAGATGCGGGTCTCTCCGTGGTCAGCAACCATCTCCGCCTGGTCGACTGTCGTATCGTCTGCCAGCGCTGCCTCGAACGGTTCGAAGTTCCCGTCGTCGGTCTCAACGAGGAAGAAAAACATCCCCGTTTCGGGGTCCGTTCCCGTCGTTGGAACCACCTTGAGAGAGATATTCGACACCGCCTCTATCGTGGGTGCGAGCGCGAGGTTCGGATGGCAAACCGTGACGTGTGAAATAAACGTCATAGTAGGGTTGTGTGTACGATAAGTCGCTCCGTATTCCACCTCCATCGGCATTCGTGTTAAACATTCGGTGCCGCGATGGTTTCCAAGTCAGCTTTCTCGAAGTGGTTTCCATGTCCTCGATTCGAGTGTACCGCGAATCCGTTATAAACCCGTTTCGAGTACGGATTGGCATCTTTTCTTCCGTTCATTCAAAACGCGCTGATGTGGTCGTCTTTCGGCTCCCACACGTGACCCGTCATCCGTAGCGCTCTGAGTTCGGCAAGCGTCTCACCGACGGTTCGGCCTTGCTTTCCCATCGCCGCGGTCACGAGACCAAGCGGCACCCCGTCTTCGTACTCCTCGCCGAGTTCGAGAATGACGGCTTTGAGGTCGTTTTCCGCCGTTTCCTCGATCGACTCGTGGTCGGTACATTCCCATTCGATGTCATGGCCCGTGAGCGTCCGGTGGCGTCGGTAGAACGCGATCACCTCGTTGGGTGCCTCTGTTTTCTTTCGTTCCATACACTCAGAACAGTGTGCGACAAGCGACATTCGTTCCTGTTCGTTCATCATTTGATTTGTTTAGGCGTTGTAGGCCTCTTGGGCCAGTCGGTGGAACTTGTGCAGCGTGTGCTCGTTCGGTCCGAGTTGTGCTTGGCCGAGCGCGCCCGATTTCAACCCCTCGTACTGTCGTTCGACCAGTTCGAAGTCCTCCTCTTGGAGCTGACGACTCGTTCGCACGAACTCCATCTCCTCATCGCTCATCGACGAGTTCCTGAAGAAGTAGTCAGCGATGAGTTGGAAGCGTCCTTCATCGATAGGATCAATGATGTACGTACCGTAGCCATCCGCGGTTCCATACATGTTCACCGTAAAGTTCGGCCACAGGTAGTAGAATTTCGCCTCGTGCTCGTCGTGAATGCGGAGGTCATCATCTACTTCTTCGTCGTGCGTGTAGTGGAGTACCCAATGATAGTCGTTCACTTCAAGCTCGGAATCGTCGAGTTGGATTCCTTTGATCCAATCCTGGTGGTTGGCTTGACAGTGGTCGCATTCGGAGTAGTTCCCACCGAACGTTTTCCAGTTGCATTCTACTTCTGAGACAAATCGGGCGGCGTGTTCGTACTCGTCGAGCGGGAGCGCTTTGAGTTCTGTCGCCATCTTCCCAGCTTGTTCCGAAAGCGGCATCGGGTCGATCTCAAAGTTGAGGAATACCAGCGGCCCGATTCGATCGGTCGAAACCTCCATGAGGCCGTTTTTCTCGGCATCCAGTTTCCGCACCTCATCGTCGTCCAGATCCGGGTTGAGGCTGGCCTCCTCGAAACTTTGCGGGGTCGTCGAGAGGTTGCCGTCGAGGTCGTACGTCCAAAGATGGTACGGGCACTGGATCCGACTCATGTTGCCGGGGTCGCTCATCGGCGTGTCGTCCACTATTTTCGACCCTCTATGGGCACAGACGTTGTAAAACGCGCGAACGTCGTCCTTCTCGTCCCGAACGACAATAGTCTGCTTGTCACCGACCGTCCGAGTGAAAAAGTCTCCCGCTTCGGGAATGCAGTTGGCGTGGCCCGCATACACCCAGTAACGCGAGAACACCTTCTCCTTCTCCATCTCGAAGACGTTTGGACTGGTGAAGTATTCCGCCGGAAGGGCGTTCGTTTCGTCCGTAATGTCCGGGCTGACCGCTTCCACTTGATCAGTCCCATCATTCCATCGTGTCATATGACAACTCATCTCGTCCCGTGAGTATAAATATGAACCACAGATAGCTCCCCCGTTTAAGTGAATCGGAGGGGAAGTCGAACAGTTAACCTGGATAAGTTCGATAATTCGCTGGGTTTTACAGAGGGAAAAATATGAAGATGGTCGGTTCCGAACAACGGGGACGAGCATGAGAGACAGTAACAACCGAAGGGACGTCATCGTGATCGGCGTCGGTGGAATGGGGAGCGCCGCAACGTACCATCTGGCGCGACGAGGACTCGACGTCCTCGGACTGGAGCGCTTCGATATTCCACACACACAGGGATCATCGCACGGTATTACGCGTATCATCCGGCGTGCGTACTACGAACACCCGTCATACATCCCGCTCATCGAACGTGCGTACGAACTCTGGGACGAGTTGGCCGACCGGACGGGAAGACCCGTCATTCATCGGACCGGCTCGATCGACGCCGCGCCCGAGGGGAACGTCGTCTTCGAAGGCTCGCTGCGCTCCTGTGAGGAACACGACATTCCTCACGAAATCCTCACCGGTGCGGAACTGACCGACCGGTTTCCCGGCTATCGCCTTCCCGAGGATTACAAGGCGCTGTACCAACCGGATGGCGGATTCGTCGTTCCGGAGGAGTCTATCATCGGTCACGTCGAAGCAGCACAGGAAGAAGGAGCGGATATCCGTGCCCGTCAGCGCGTTCTCGACTGGGAGGAAACATCCGGCGGCGGCGTTCGCGTCAAAACGTCAGAGGCGACGTACGAAGCCGAAAACCTCGTACTCGCCGCCGGCGCGTGGAACTACAAACACGCGGACGCACTCGATGGGCTTGCCGTCCCCGAGCGGCAAGTACTCGCGTGGTTCCAACCGGACGAACCGTCGGCGTTCGAACCCGACTCCTTACCGGTGTGGAACATCAGCGCACCGGAAGGGCGGTTTTATGGGCTTCCGATTTACGGCGTTCCCGGGTTCAAACTCGGAAAGTACCACCACCTCGACGAACAGGTCGACCCCGATGACTGGAACACGGAACCGGGGCCCGAAGACGAGCGGCTATTGCGAGATTTCACGGAGAAATACTTCCCGAAAGCGGCGGGACAGACCATGCGGTTGGCGACGTGTATGTTCACCAACTCCCCGGACGAGCATTTCATCCTCGATACGCTCCCGGATCATCCACAGGTAGCGGTCGGTGCCGGTTTCTCCGGCCATGGATTCAAGTTCGCGAGCATCATTGGAGAAATTCTTGCCGACCTCGCCGTCGAGGGGGAAACGGACTACCCGATAGGGATGTTCGAGTTGGGACGGTTCGATTGACCATTCGGTTCTTGTCGCCTCTCGGTGGGGCATCTAATTTCAATACCTGTCTTATCTCACATTGACCCTTTTCACTTGTTACCGTCGATGTAAATGTGACAAATGAGTGCAAATGGCATACTTCCCGACGAAGCCGGGACACTCGTCGTGGGGGCCGGCTGTGTCGGTTGTAGTGCGGCGTACCACTTGAGCGAACTCGGTCGTGAGGACATCGTCGTCGTCGACCAAGGGCCATTGTTCGAAACGGGTGGTTCGACATCACACGCACCCGGATTGGTGTTTCAGACCGCCAGCGACAAGTTGATGTCCAAGATGGCTCAGTACACGCGGGAACTATACGACAACCTCGGTGGCTTTCGAAAGTGTGGCGGTATCGAAGTCGCCCACACCGAAGAGAGGTGGAACTTCCTCAAACGGAAGCGCGAGTGGTCTCGCTCCTTCGGCGTCGAGGACGGGGAACTGCAGTCGCCGTCGGCGGTCAAGGAGCGCATTCCGCAGATAAACGCGGACGCCATCCACGGCGGGTTCTACGTCCCGTCCGACGGGAAGGCGCATGCTGTCGATGCCTCAGAGGCGATGGCGAACCTAGCACGGGACAGAGGAGCCGAGTTCTACGGCAATACGCAGGTCGTCGATCTCGAAACCGACGATGGTGAAATTGATGCCGTCATCACCGAACACGGCCGTATCGAGGCTGACGAGGTACTCCTCGCGACGAACATCTGGGGACCGCTGTTCGGCGAAATGGTCGATGTCGACGTCCCACTCAAACCCTGTGCGCACCAGTATCTTGTCTCGGATACCATCGACGAACTGGTCGGTGCCGAGCGCGAACTCGAACAACCGATCCTCCGCCATCAGGATCGTTCGCTTTACTTCCGACAGCACGGCGATGCCTATGGGGTCGGTTCGTATAACCACGAACCACTACTCGTCGAATCCGAGGACATCTACGGGCCGGAACAGCTAGACGACCTCGGATTGGAATACCCGTCGCTTCGGGAGTTCACGGCCGAACATTTCGTCGAGAACACGCATCCCGACCACGAACAAACGGCGTTCGACGCCGCGAGCGACCTGATTCCGGCGTTCGAGGAGTGCGACTGGAAAACCGAAATGAACGGGATGTTCTGTTTCACCACCGACGGGATGCCGATTCTAGGCGAAACCAAGGATATTGATGGACTATGGTGGGCACTTGCCGTTTGGGTAACACAATCGGGCGGCGTCGGGAACGTCATCGCCGAGTGGATGGAAAACGGGACGCCGCGACTCGACGGTGAACTGGTAGACGTGACCAGCGCTTCCATCGACCGGTTTCAAGAATATCACGGATCCGACGGATTCGTTCACGATCGGGCAGCACAGCAGTACCGCGAGGTCTACCAACTCACCCATCCCCGCAATCAGCCGGAAAAGCAACGCGGGTTGCGTCGGAGTCCGTACTATCCGCGCCAGCGGGAACTCAATGCGGAGTTCTACGAGAGCGACGGGTGGGAGTCACCACAGTGGTACGAAGCGAACGAAGCGCTATGCTCCGAATACGACGTTCTCGACCGGCCAGATTGGCTGGGACGTAATTGGTCGAAAGCGCACGGTGCGGAGCACCAAGCGGTTCGTGACCGAGTTGGTTTGTACGACCTCACCTCCTTTACCGCGATCGAGGTGTCCGGTTCGGGTTCGGAGCGGTTCCTGCAGGGACTCCTCTCGAACGACATCGGCGTTTCTCCCGGACGGGTTCGCTATACGACGATGCTCAACGAGGATGGCGGCATTCTCGCCGATCTGACCGTCTCGCGTCTCGGCGAGGATCGATTCCTGATACTGACCGGCGGCGGCAGTTCGGGAACGACGCAGGAGCGCTGGATTCGCGACCACGCCCCCGATAACGGGTCAGTCAAGGTTATCGACCGAACCTCCGCCCGGTGCGGCCTCGGTGTCTGGGGCCCCAACGCGCGAAAAACCCTCGCAGGATTGGTTGAGGCGGATATCTCGCACGACGCGTTCCCATTCTTTTCCTGTCAGGAGACGTACGTCGGGGGCGTCCCCGTGACGATGCTCCGTGTCTCGTTCGTCGGCGAACTCGGCTGGGAACTATACGCTCCGATGGAGTACGGCGCGCAACTCTGGGACGCAGTCTGGGATGCGGGAGAGGAATACGGCGTCCTCGCAATGGGCGATGCGACGCTCAACTCGATGAGCATGGAGAAAGGGTTCCGACTGTGGGGAACGGACATCTCGCCAGAGTACAACCCCTACGAGGCGAACCTTTCGTTCGCCGTGGATATGGAGACGGACTTCGTCGGGAAGGAAGCGCTGGCGGAGGCGAAAGAGGAGGGAATCAAGCGAAAACTCGTTCCTGTAACCCTCGACGAACCGGGTACGGTCGTCGATACCGGCCACCCTATCATCGACGGCGACGAGGTGGTAGGATATACGACACGCGCCGACTACGGGTACACTATCGACGCTGGAATCGCCTACGCCTATCTACCGACGGCCTACACGGACGCCGGTCAATCGGTCGATGTGGAGTACGAAGGAGAGCGCTTCCACGCGACAGTACAAAATGAACCGCTATTCGACCCCGACCGGGAGAAGATACTGCGTTGATTCGGGGAGTAGAATTACGGTATTGCACCGTTTGGATCGCATCCACGTCGAACCGTTTCCATCATAGTAGTGGACGACAATGGAGACACAAATGACCGACAACACGTCGAAACGACTCTCCTTTTCGGACATCGAACAGGCCATCGAACGACTTGACGACCCCGAAGTGGTGAAACGAACGCCCGTCGAACGGAGTACGTCCCTCGACGACCGAACCGGCGGCGAGGTACACCTCAAGATGGAGCATCTCCAGTGGACGGGGTCGTTCAAAACGCGCGGCGCGTACAACAAAATAGAACGCGACGTGGTGGGAACGGACACCGACCGCGTCGTCGCGGCGAGCGCCGGTAATCACGCGCAGGGGGTGGCGCTCGCGGCGACCAAACTCAACATCGATTCCACCATCGTCATGCCCAAAACCGCTCCGCAGACGAAGATCGACGCGACAAGGGGCTACGGTGGCGAGGTAGAACTCGTCGGACAGGACTTTCGTGAGGCGATGAACCATGCACAAAGCCTCGCGGAGGAGGGTTCCGCAGAACTCATTCACGCGTACGACGACCCGGCAATCATCGCTGGACAGGGAACGCTCGGCGTCGAAATGTACGAAGATCTCCCAAGTGTCGATACCGTCGTGGTTCCCATTGGCGGCGGCGGCCTCATCTCCGGTATTGCGATGGCCTTCGCCGAACTGTCCCCCGAGACGCGAATCGTGGGCGTGCAGGCGACGGGTGCGGCGACCGTTCCCGACAGTTTGGACAAGGGGATTCCGAAGACACTCGACTCCGTGGACACCATTGCGGACGGCATCGCAACGGGCGGTATCTCCGAGTTGACGCTCTCGATAATCGAAAACCACGTCGACGAAATCGTCACTGTGACGGACAGCGAAATCGCACGGGCGGTTCTCTTCCTGCTCGAACGGTCGAAGCAGGTGGTCGAGGGTGCTGGTGCGGCTTCAGTCGCAGCCATCATGGGCGAAGCCCTCGACGTCGAAGGGAAAACGGTGATGCCGTTGCTCTGCGGTGGAAATCTCGATATGACTATGCTCCAAACCGTGCTGGTACACGCACTGACCAACCGCGAGCAACTCCTCCGACTTCGAGTTCGTATCCACGACCAACCTGGAAAGATGCAGGAGGTGTCCGGCATTATCGCGAATCACGGGGCGAACATCCGAAACGTCCGACACGACCGTTCGGCACCCGAACTGGACGTCGGCGAGGCCTACCTCGTCTTCCAGGTGGAGACGAGCGGTGCCGGGCAAGCGCGGAATATCATCCGCTCGATACGTAGTCGTTCTTACGAGGTCATTCACGTCAACGCCTGATGCGTTTGGCCCACTCGACTCCAGCGTATCGATATCACGGATATTCCTTTTTGAACAAAATGATACGATGGTTATCATAAATTAAATGAGTGTTAAATTTTCGTCTGTCCGTTATATAGACCGCAGCATAGAAACACGAACTATTATTATCGAATCTCAAGACAAAGGCATGTGGCATTGTGACATGGTGTCTCAGGACACGAGATTCGCTGACAAATTCGAACTCACATCAACACCCAATCGCATCGGGACACCAGTCACTAACGAGACAATGAATTTTCGGGGGAAGCACCGTCGATTTCAAGAGACGCGTAACCGGACGTCGAAAACACCGACGTTAGCCCCTCGAACGGACGGCAACACAACGCGGAGTGCTGTGAATACACACCAGCAGGGGATCGCATGAGCGAAACATGAGCCAAGAACAAGGAATCGTACGCGAGTTCGTAGACGAGATAGATCCGCTTGTGTTCGGATTCGGCATTTTGACCGCGATAACGTTCCTCGGATACGTGTTACTCGTGGGGCCGGACAAAGCAGGAAATACCATGGAAGCAATCAACAACTGGTTGTGGACCAACTTCTCGTGGTTCTACCTCTGGGCGATGTTGATATTCGTCGGCTTCACGACGTTTCTCATCTTCGGACCGTGGGGGAAAATAAAACTCGGTCCGCCCGACGCGGAACCAAAACATAGTTTTTTTGCCTATTTTGCGATGTTTTTCTCCGCCGGAATCGCCGCTGGAATCGTGTTTTGGGGCCCCGCCGAAGCCATTTTCCACTATGGTAGCGGAACCCCCCTCGCAGGTGCGGATGCCCCCGCGAAACAACGCATGTTAGGGTCGCTTCAGTACACGTTCTTCCATTGGGGCATCTCGGCGTGGGCTGCCTACCTCATCGTTGGAGTTCCCATCGGATACTTCGCACACAAGAAGGGCGCACCGTTCAAGTTCTCGACCATCATTGCGCCGCTCGTTGGCGTTGAGAATATCGACGGCAGCTACTTCGCGCGAGTCGTCGACCTCATCGCGGTATTTGGGACGATGGGCGGCATTGCAACGTCGCTTGGATTCATCGGTCAGCAGCTATTGATGGGGATGGACTATCAGTTTGGGTCCGTCCGAACGCCCTCAGCCTCGGCGTCGGCGCTCCCGCTTGACGTATTCGGGATTCAGCTGGGCGACATCGGCATCATCCTCGTCATTATCGGCGTGACCACGGTATTCACGCTCTCCGTCATCAGCGGCGTCGAGAAGGGTATCAAGCGGCTCTCGCAACTGAACGTCATCGTGTTCATCCTGTTGGGCGTGTTGGTCTTCTTCATCGGCGTCTACAACGGGATGGCTTCGTTCGTGCTCAATCTGGGAACGCAGGCCATCGGCCAGTACTTCGACCAGTTTATCAAGATGAGCCTGTTCACCGGCGCGGCGACGGATTCGTCGTTCATCGGGAGTTGGACCATCTTCTACTGGGCGTGGTGGTTTTCATGGGCACCCTTCTCGGGTATCTTCCTCGCGAAGATTTCGTACGGTCGAACCATCCGCGAAGTGACGTTCGTCGGCGTCGTCGCGACGACGCTAGCGACGATCCCGTGGTTCCTCGTCATCGGTGGGATGTCAATGCGGATGCAGCAACTCGGCAACGCAGACATCCTCGCAGTTCTCTCAAACTACGGCGGAAACGAGGCAGTCTCCGGGTATCCGCTGTTCGGAGCGCTCCCGGCGGGTGCCCTGTTATCGGGGCTGTTCTTCCTGCTTGTCATCACCTTCTTCGTAACGTCGGCCGACTCCTCGACGCTCGGCATCGCAATGCTGACCACCGGTGGGAAGGAAAGCCCCTCGGAGCTCAATCGACTCATCTGGGGTATACTTCAGGGACTGGTCGCTGCCGTCCTCATCGTCATCGGCGGAACCAACGCACTTCAACAGGCTGCCATCATCACCGGCGGACCGGTCGCCCTCGTCGGACTCATCGGCGTGTACGGCATGGTAAAGGAGTTCAGCAGTTTCAAAGGCCGCGTCCTCGTTCAGGAGGGTGCATCCATCCGGGACGACGATATGCTGATCGGGGGTGGTAGCAGTAGCGGCGGGCCGGGCAGAGCAACTTCCGCCCATCCGGCCGACGGCGATGAGGACGACTGATGTTCCCGACGGCTCGGTTTGACGAACCTTCTTTTTTCGTCCGGTTTTCTCTCACTCGTAAATTGGGAGCCGCGCGCAGAGACGGTCGACGTCTTCGCGCGCCGGTTCGAGTACGACCTCGTCGTAGGGTGTATTCAACACGTCCGCAATCGTTTCTGTGATAGTGCACCGCTTCGGTGTCGAACCCCCGGGCGGTAATCGCCGGGGTACCGATTCGGATTCCACTCGTCACCATCGGCGACCGAGTCTCCCCCGGAGCAGTGTTCTTGTTGACGACGAGTCCCACCTGGTTGAGTGCGATTTCGGCCTCTTTGCCGGTGAGTTCGGGGTGCGAATCGCGGAGGTCGACAAGGACGAGGTGTTTGTCCGTCCCGCCGGACACGACGATAACCCTCGATCCTGAAGGGCATCCGCCAACGTTTGCGCGTTCGCGACGACCTGCTTTGCGTACGTCTCGAATCCGGGGTCGAGCGCCTCGCCGAACCCGGCCGCCTTTCCGGCGATATTATGCATCAGTAGACCGCCCTGCGCGCCCGGAAAGACTGCGGAATCGATGTCGTCAGCGTACTACTCATCGCACATGATGATACCACCGTGTCCCGAGCGGATGGTCTTGTGTGTCGAACCGGTGACGAAATCCGCGTGCGGAACTGGATTCGCGTGTTCGCCAGCCGCAATGAGTCCCGTGACGTGGGGGATGTTCGCGAGGTGATAGGCATCTACCTCCTCGGCGACGGCGATGAACCGCTCGAAATCGAACTCGCGCGGGTATTCGGACGATCCGCTCACGATGAGGTCCAGGTCGAACTCCTGAGCGAGAGTTGCGAAGTCTTCGTAGTTGATATAGCCCGTCTCCGGGTCTACCTCGTACTGTTCGACCTCGTACAACTGGCCGGAGAAGTTGACCGAGTGGCCGTGTGAAAGGTGACCATCGTGACTCAACGAGAGGGATAAGATTCGGTCATCGGGATCCAACGTGGCGAAGTAGACGCCCATATTCGCCTGCGTCCCGGAATGACGAACACGATTTCGAAGCAGAAGAAATTGAAGAACCGGGGACAGAGAACCCTACCGACATCATCATCGAGTCTCATCGTCGTCTACCCGCTATGGTCGACACTTCTCGAAGTAACCAATTGAAGTTACTTTTTTAGATTTTCCAGATCTTATGTAACCGTATTTAATTGGGTTTCTATACTGTGGTGAATCGCTATCCCTCCTCGCTCCCGGTTTATTCACGATGAATTCGATTCCACTTTCCGAGGCGAAGACGCTCATTGAAGCCGCCGAACAAAAAGCAAACGATATCGATAATCCGATGGTAATTACGGTAGCGAACGACGAAGGTAATCTCGTCGCCCAGCACCGGATGGATGGTGCGTGGCTCGCGTCAGTGAATATTTCGCGGAATAAGGCCTATACGGCCGCCGCACTGGAGATGCCAACGCACGAATTGGCAGAAGCCACAGAACCGGGGAACTCTCTCTACGGACTCCAGACAACAGACGGTAACCGAATCGTCGTCTTCGGCGGTGGATATCCACTCAAACGTGACGGTGCGGTCGTCGGAGCGCTTGGCGTTTCCGGTGGTGCGGTCGAACAGGACCGAGAAGTCGCCGAATCGGGCGTCGAAAAGTGGAATCAGAATAACTGACGCCGCTGACATCGAGCTAGACTGGTCAATTCACATACGGTCGCCCAGAAGAATACACTTCCGAGGACGTCAACGATCGACAAAGTATGCACTCGCCGTGCAACTATCGATTCCAACCGGTTTACATCACTGGTGGCGCAATACCGAACACGTGATACATTTGCGTAAATTTGACCAGCGTCCGTTCTCTGTTTAGACGCCGAAACTGGGCGAGAGAGTGGTGATAGCAAAGGTATCGATCGCAAATCATCCATCAGAAAGTGAGAGCACCACCACAAATACCGGGTGAGTTCGGACGGAAATATCGACCGATACACGGCGTCCTCGAGACGGGATGCACACTAACAAAGCCAAACACGAGCAGTCTTTCTCAGCGCATCCGGTTTCTTTTCCGATTAGCTTTCCGAAAGTCAGAACTACGCCATGGAAATCGCCAAATGAGAGTCTGGAAGACGGACGATGAATGAAAGGTAAAATACATGGGATGCCTCACAGGCAGCCGGTGTTGCAATGCAAGTCTGGTGATGGCGCCAGATGGTGTCTTCGAGGGAGGGCTCTGTGAGGGCATCTAAATAATTGGCTGGAAGCATAAAGGGAGTACCGGAAGCACAAAATTCAATTTTAGTTACCCACATGCGTCACCGATTTCTGGTATCCAGATGGCGACGCTCCTCGTCTACAGTCGATATTGATCAACCCGGTACAGTGGGGGACGGATTTCGTGACAAGTTCAATCACGTAATTCCTCGTTCATTGTTTTTTCAAATGACAGAGTAATCGGAATGAAGTTATTCATATGCACGAGATCAAGATAAACTTTTAATATTTTTATATTGATAAATGCTTACTGTGAGAAACCCCCAAATTAGCAATACGAGCGCCGAAGTAGATGTATTAGCTTATCAGCTTGCTGTTTATATGCTCAAAACCGCATATTCCAATGTTGATTTATGGGCAAGAATGTATATATTACACCACCAGCTACGTTAGGTAGAGAAACAATGAGGCCAGGAGATAATCAACTAGTTGACTTAACGTCGCTACCATGCGCACACAGAAGCCTCATGCGAGAAGAATCTCGAATCAAGGCCGAAATCCACGCTTTTGAAGACTTTCTCGACCGACTCAACGAAGATCCGCCGCAGCCGTATCGAACAGACGGTGGAACGAAGCCCACGACACTGCAGACTCAGACACCTACCACAACCGCATCACTGGACGCGGTTCAAACCGCCTATCAGGAAACAGTGCTGGCGGTTGATCACTGGGAGGAAGCTTATGGAAAGGAAACCACTGGTGAAAGTATAGCAAATGAATTTGGACCGGACGTGGCAGCGGGTCTTGCAGGTGGTGTAGAAACGTGGACATCACTGTTGTGGAACCAACTCCGGGCTGAAACGACGGACTCCATTGAAACTCGTCGCCGATGTCATCAGACGGTTGTCGCAGAACGACAACGAATTGAGAGTCTGTCGGATTCGCTTGCTGTCAGCGGCGATGAGCTGGCTCGCATTGAACGAGCGGACTATCCATTTGACGACCGAAGTGATCGATTATCGGCAATTCAACACCAGCTCGAATGGCTGGCAGAAGAAGAGCAAGAACACTTGCGCCAGTATGAGCGATCGAAAACGGATCTGCTATCGACCCTAGTGTATGCAGATCTAGATACAGACTTTCCGGGATTGGCAGCGATCGCAACAGCGCAGGACATACGTGATTCAATCGAAGTTCGCCATTGGGGCGGGATGATACAATCCAATAGCGCAAACCTCCCTTTTCAGGCGCGGGAGGAGATCAATTGACTCTCCCGGACGGCCAAACAATTCTAGTTTAGACGGTGCTCTGGGGAGAATCGTTTAGGTGACTTTGAAAGTTTACAGGGCGTGCTAGCATCTCTTTGAGCATGAACGTCCGGTCTACTCTGTTGGCTTCACATTATTGTGCCCTTCATTGAGGATGCAGGTGGAATACAGAATTTTTCGTATCGTCCTGATACTTCGAAGATATGTTTATGCCCGGAGGGTGAACTCGACCGTTTCGTACTCACCACCGTAGTACGCTCGGCGGAGGTCGTCCTCCGTCTCGTAGTCTACTTTTGGGACGATTCTGGCGGGAACGAAAACGGTTAGCGGCGACTCGTCGAACGGGTACGGGTTCAGTTCAAATTCACCGTTACTGACGGGCTGTACCGTCACCGATTCCTCTTCATTAGGAGCCACCGGTACGGATTCAATGGCCGTCTTGTCCGGCGATTCGCTGGTCCCGAAGATAAGCGAGAGTGCGTCCCACACTTGCAAGAGTTCGTAGTTACACCACAGCCGGCTGTCCGTGTTCGCCGGCGGTTCTCCCCGCTCGTGGAGCGCGGTGAGCACCGACATATCCTCGTCCGACACTCGTTCCTCCTCGGGACCATTCGACCTGTGCAGTTGGCCTGCGAGCCGCGTCTGTCGTTGCTCCTCATGGTCTACGAATTCCTCAAATGCAGGCTGCGTATCGGGCCACGATGCGGAGAGGCCGTAGCGGCGGCGACGGAGCCCCGACCCGTGCATTGACGCTACGAGGCCCGCATAGCGGTTCATCTCGGCGACGGTGCTGATGCCGTTGTCGTAAAATTTGATCCACTCGGCTGCGGGGACGCTCACGAAATCAACAATGTCGCCGTCCTCAAGGTGTGGCGTTCGGTCGTACTCCCACCACCCGTCGTCGTGATTTGCCGCCACGAGAACCATCGCGGCGAAGGGCGTTGGGCGCTCGAACGTGTCATTTCCCCAGTGCTCGGCGAACTGTCCCGCTAACTTCGCGTGATCTGGTTGCGTAATGAACCGGTAATAGTCGTCCCCGTCTGCGATGAGCATTACTCGGTATTCGGTCGGAAGTGGGATAAAAACGTGTACTAACCAAGCGCGCCGACTACACCGGCACCAAGCTCTACGTCGGTAGCTCGTCGAAGGAGAATGAACCGCTCGATTTCGATTTGAGCGCGCTTTGTCCTTGAATAGAGACGGTCGTAATCGAAGCATCCTTTGTTGCCGTCGAACAGAGTATCCAGTTCTATCTGCTCCATCAAGGACAACCTGCTGAAAAGATCTTTGCTTTGAGCAGACGGCGGTATACCAACGAAGTGCAGAGGCAACTCGGTTGCAGCTCGGTTGCTTCAGTTGTGGCAGCAAAACCGAGTAGAAGTCTATTAATGGGAAACTGTCGCGAGTGCAGAACAGGCTAATGCAACGCTCCTATTAGCAGAGAATCTCCATCAATGTCTGAGAGTGCTTACCGAAACTCAATCCACATCAACAGCCCATTCTCCACCTTGCTGGCATCCAGTTAGGTTGGTGTAAAAGTATAGAGTATCGATACCACACTCGAAAGGCAGCTTCTCACCGAGTTTACGATCGGAGTCGTTCAATGATACTGGCAGTCGTATCGATTGCCTCAATTTCGGTAATCGAATCATCGACGCTGATTTGTCCGGATTCGACCACGTCCGCACAGATACCACCACGACCGTGTTTGAGTGCTCGGGCAACACCCTCTTGTTCGTTGAGCTGCTCAACATGTGCGCAGGGTGGACGCGGACGTGTTCCTTCTAATAGCGCGTCACCGGCTCTAAATCGGTGTTTCAGAAGATCGTGTACATCGATTCCTTCCGTAACGATATTTCGCCGATGCTCACCGGCCGTCAGATCAAGGTCGTATTCCTGATTGATTTCGTCGATTGCTTCGCTGGCTATCAATGTCACCTGACAAACATCGTACGGCGAATAATAGCCCGTACCATTAAAGTAACGATCGTCCCTGAGACCCTTGTTGGCGATCGCTTGGATCGTTGTGATCGACTGCATCGGTTCGGATCCGGCTTCCGCGATGAAGACATCAGTGATGTGAGCCATGTTCGGTAGTACGAGCTAAACATAGTTAACGACTCACACCCCTCCGAGGTATACACAACTCTGGACGAGACCCCAAACAGAATCGATACAGCCCAAAAAATCTCGAAGCGTGCCCAGGCGATTACTGACTTCGACGCTTGAGAAGAAATCACAGGAGGTGAATGAAATACTTCCCACCAACGAACTTCGCGAATCGTGGCATACTAATCTCACAAGATGGCTCGAAGACATCACAGGGACAAACGCACCGAACGCTTCTACATTGCTGAGCTCCAGCGTGGCACCTACAAGTACGAGGATGCTGAGACAGAGAACTGTTTGCACGCAAACATTCATGATGCACTCGAAGCATTCGATGAGCTTCCGGCGAAGGTGTGAAGTGTCGGAGTCGACTGCAAATCATAGAATTCAACGAAATAAGACAGTACTATCGTACTCGGAATACCATTACACCTCGATTTTCATACACGAGACGATACGTGTTGGATTGTACGAGCGATCGACGCATCTGTGGTTGTTGCCGTTTTGGAGCACCCCGAACGGTATAATTTCCCTTCGGAATATATACATAATCTGGTTGAATACTACTTTGATGAAGCTGTTTCGTGAGACACGTTTCGGTGTGGCAGCGTGATAGTTGGCGGTAGGTTCGAAGATGATGCAGATATGCAGCGGATGATTTCCATTCGGCACCCCACGGGCCAATAAGCATCGTTCGGTCTGTAAGATATGGGAACCACTCTGCTGCATCGCCAAGGACGACAAAATTGGCATTTATTGGAACTTCTTCATTAACCCATTTCATCGCTGTGACGTCCTCATCATCGATAAATGCTGGTTGTGATGTACCACCGTGGAATGGTGTTCCGGCCACGTACGTGCCTCCCAGAATGACTGAGAATACAAGTACGCTGGCAACGGCCACCCGTAGCGACCACTGAACAACCTGCTGGGAGTCACTGTCAGTCACCGTATCAACTGGGACGGTTATCCAGAGACCCATGACGATAGTTCCGGAAACAAACGCGAACCGGGGATCCCCAAGGAGTAACAATGAAGAGAGAAACCAGACTGGGAGAAAAAATCGCCGACAAGCAACGAGGTAGCCGCTACCTAAGAGAGTGAGAAGATACCAGAAAGACATGGTATTACCAGCGGCAATCGGCTTACCTAGCAGAGACAGTATTTCAAAAAAAGAATAGGGTTTTCCAAGTCCGCCGTGTGTACTCGCTGCCGCCATATATGTCTCAATGCCATGTACCGAGATAGTATACGCCAGCCATGGTGATATAATCACGAATCCACTGATGGCGACCAAAGCCCCCATCGCTAGCCCTTTGAATGAATGATCGAAAAATATCCACATGAGTAGGTAGCTCGCTCCGAAGAAGACAGCATACGATGGGTGAGTTAGCAACGTGAACCCGAATAGAAGGAAAGCCGGAGCAAGCCACTGTCTTTGACTATATTTGAATAGTTGCATCCCACAATAGAGCCCAGTTACAGTGAATAAAAAGGCCAATGCTCGAACAATTCCACCCGCAGAGATATGCCATTCTAGTAACGTTGGTGTGACAGCAAAAATAATAGCCGAAACACCAGCTTGAGATACTGATCCTGTTATTTCACGCGCTAAGTAGTAAAACGAGATTACAGTAAGTATTGTAATGAATCCCGGAAACACTCGGGAGAGTGTGATCGGATCAACGCCAAGATCAAGGAATACTGCAGATAGATAGAATCCCAACGGCGGATAGGCAAACGGAATACCATTGGCGGTATATCCAGGGATTTGTACCGGTAGCCGGTAGCCGCGAGCAAGAATTTCTTCGGCGATTGAGAGAAATAAACCAGCTCCATACGCGGGATACTGGTGAGTTCGAGAATAAATGCCAACTATGAGCGTTGCTGTAAGGACAGCAAGCACAATCCAGATACGCTCGTTTGTGAAAACTTGTGCCAGGGAAGCTACCGTCTGTTCTAATCGGGGGCGTTGAGTTTCATCTTGGGACTGATCCGCTAAATTACGTTTTCCGTCCATTCGTTACTGTAGAGCCTGTTCGTAATTCGCTTTGCTAACCTGATCGTATGTGGTGGTTTTGATGAAACAGAAAACGAGGTCAGAGAAATCTGTGGACAGTGACGATCGCTCTGTGGGTGGATAAGCGAATGGCTCTGAAGACATATAGCTCGAAACAATCTTCAGAAGTATGAATTACATGATCGTCCAAGCTAACAGGGGGGCATTTCCAAAAGGAGTAAAATGAAGCGAACAGTGGTTGTGTACACAGGATTTAGAATATAAAACAACAACAAACCCACCAGTAGTAGGGCACGACTAATCTATTAGTCACTACCTGAGCACGTTTCTTACTACCGTAAGGATATAGTTGTTTAATTAGAAAGTTATTAATTCTAATAATTTATGCAAATTTATATATCGCCAACATTGGCGATCGATCAGCTGGACTGTTGAATCCGTTTAAAAGACAGCAAATACTCGAATCAGGAACTCGCTCGCTGAACGATGGATGCGATGTACGAACGTTCGAATGAACATCTGGGAAAGACCTATCGACAGCGATCCAAGGACGGCATGAGGTATCAAGAGACACGTCTCGTCCTGAAAGCGAATGTTGAGCTGCCCGACGAAGTTACGAACAAAAACACGAATTGCGATCCGACCACAGACGTAGTTGCCGGAAACGCGTTCTTGAGTAGCACCGCAACGAATTTAATGCGAAGAACTCAACCGTCTTGTGTTAGTAAGACATACTAACCACAGCTTTTCAGGAACCGTTTGAAGAATCGGTTAGCTGGTTTCTGATTGGGCAAGCGACACCTGATCAAGATCAAAAGTATAACAACTACATTCATTTGACAGAATACGTTCACCATTCGTCGCGACAAGACCTGCGTGGAGTGCATCAAATAACGTCATCCGATACTCATCGAGATACGTTACCGCCACGAAAATCGCGTCTTCACGGGGTTCTGGAACGATGGGGCGAGTTCGAGAAGGTTCGTAATGGCGTGCGGAGCACCAATCTCACAAACAAACTCAACGCGATGCAATCTCTGTGTGACGAGTTTATTCACCTTGCACTCATCCGCGCGTCACTCGTTGATGCGCAACTTATGATATTCCGACACTACTTATTGCTCTGGTACGAAGTGAGATTGCGTCGCGCCGTGAGCGTCATCTGCGCTGATACGCTCCCTCCGCGGTGAGTTGCATCTGTGTGAATTCTCGCCTTGAAAAAAGATAGCACCAGCTACGATCCGTGACTGTAAAAAAACAAAATTGCCATCCATCGCTGTGAGCGACGGGTGAAATTCGCGATTACTGACGGACGAGGTTCGTCGCGCGTGGTCCCTTAGGGGATGATTCGATGTCGAACTCGACTTCTTGCCCTTCTTCGAGGTCGGGGCCGCCGACGTCCTCCATGTGGAAGAATACGTCCTCGTCGTCGTCTACGTCGTCGTCGTCAGTCGAAATAAAACCGTAACCGCCTGTGTCGTTGAAGAAGTCAACCTTACCGTTTGCCATTACGAATAAACGAAGTCCCCACGCACGGATAACACTTCCGAGGGTCAGGGTACCACGACTTCCCGCTATAATTGGCATATGGTATAGGATCAGCCGATTCACAGGAGGGTGTCGTCTAAGACTACGACCCGTCGGAAGGAATCGAAAACGCTGGTCAGTATCAGAATCCATCGACAACTTTTGAGAGAACACTGATCGCCTGGGTTACAGTGAGTCTGTCATTTCTCGGAGGTAGATATTTACGGTGTGGTCACATGATGCTATGTGCATCGCCATGAAACCGTGCCACAGCTGTCAGTCGGTCATCGACGAGTACAACTTGGATAAACAACTCGAATCCCTGCGCGACCTCACAGTTGACGACTTCAACATCTGCGCGGACTGCGCGACTATCGTTGCGGATGCGTGCGTGGAGTGCGACGGTGCGGTATACGTCCCCCGAGGCAAATCTGTCATTCCCGACTACTGCCCAGCGTGTCGATCCGACCTTATCGACCGCACCGGTCACGACCCCGGTTGGAATTGCGATCCCGTGTCTTCCTGAACAGCATCCTACCCCTTGCCTCCTATTTCGGCTGACACCGCCATTCCATAGACTTGTCCACTTAGCGGCTGTTCAGTGTCGCTGAGGCGAAATAATGTTTCGAGCCATGTGGTTTGAGAAGATTCCCTGTTTATTCAAGACAGTTCTGACGCCTTGTACGTAGGTGTTTTTGACCAACATCAAGCAATACTTATCTTATCGAGTAGTGGTACTGCATCACGTGTGCAGATGACGCTCACGGCGTTCGAGAGTCGGAATCCTCTGCCAGTGTCCACGAGACTATGTCTCGTGAGCCAACCAGAACAGGAGGTTCTGGTGACGACGACTGGCTGGTATTCCTCATGCTGGGGAAGCCTCGCCGTATACGGCGAGGAGGATGTCAAGCACGGGTCTACCACATTCAGTCACGATCCGAAAGGCTCTCTACCGACAACGAGATTTGACACGTTCTATTCGTTTCCGATTTTGTTTTCCGAAACCTCGATTTTCGACATGGAAAACGTTGAACAGTGTACTCATTGATCGGAAAGAAGGCAAAGGAGGGAGAGTCAGCTCTCTCGGCCATCACGGCGATATCATTCGGTGATGGCGTCAGACTATGCGTCGTACCGGCTTTTGTGAGATCGCATCTTTACTAATAATAGGTAGAGTAAAATAATTTATTTGTTTATAAATTTATATATTATATAAAAGTATGATCTAGCTAGCTCATAACGAACTTAGTTTCAACGTCGATTTTTCTTGCATGTGGCTAAATTCGGCGGTAATCGGTGGTTACTCAACTATCTGGAGACCTAACAAGAAGTATGGCAAGCGAATCAATGACGACGCAAACAACAACTTGGTTCGGCTCTACGACAGAGCATTCTGGCCTCCGTTCACCCCGTCAATACGCATTAGTCACCTCCGAAACGATCGACCTCGAAGCATTGAATTCGGAGCTAATTACTGGTGTCGTCAACGCACTCGTTGACGTAATAGAACCGGCAGCTGGCCAAACTACACTCTCACTGTACGAGCACGTGAACCCAGATGCGCTCGAAGACATTATCAAAGCAAGTACGTCGAAAAAGAGTGATATCGAAGTTCGATTTACGGTCGAAAACTATCTCGTCACCGTCCGCAGCAACAACACCATCCTCATCTACGAACCGCTTGGAGCACACCGCGGTACTGGTGAAAACCCGTGCCCGGCTAGTTGATCATGAAAAGCGATCCACACTACGCGACGTGTTAATCGCGTTTACCTTCACTAACGAGACTATCCTTACTATTCGGATCCGTAATCAGTGAGTTGGAGCTTCTCCTCGACCTCATAGAGATGGCCCCTCATGTAGAGCCGTTCGATGATATCCTCAGCAGCAGGCCGCTCAAGATCTTCTTCTTTCGCGAGAACCTCATAGGCTTGCTCGTACGTGAGTTCTCCCTCATCCGGGAGTGCTGTCGCGATCGCGTCGAGCGCTTTTTATGCAAGTGGAGTGAGTGGCGATTCGCCATCTGAGATCCTTCGTACGACAAATTCGACCCCTGAACAAGTAAACCCCTCGAACAGGGTCTCTTCGTGATACTAATTGAATCCGTGTGACAAAAGGAATGAGCATGCGATGTGGGAGGATGGGTTGGGATTGGCACAGGCCCCACACCACCTGCTGGGGGACGATGACTGCATTCTACTCTTGAGACCCGATGAATAAAGTCATGAGCCAACCAGAGCGAAAGTGAAACTAAACGCTGTCTTGCCGACAGAAGTCATCGGTGTCTCTTCACTGTTAAGAACCATGTTAGGCTCTGTGTTCCTAACAACATCCCAGCTTCCACGACGTGCTTTGCATCCACCCGTCCTGAATGACGAACGAACGCAGGGAGCACAGTCTGCACAGGCGTTGATTCGGACCGTCCCGGCCCTACATGAAGAGATAGTTTGTTGAGTCCTCTGTCGAGGATGTTCTTTGCTGCATTTAAGTCTCGGTCTTCGGTGTGACCGCACGCCGGACACGAGTGTTCGCGCATCCACAGCGGTTTCGACGTTTCGACACAGCACTGGTTGCACTTTTTGGTGGTTCCGCGAGCATTCACACGGACGACGTGTGTGCCGTACAGTTCACCTTTGTATTCCAGCAAATCGAGGAACCGAGACCACGAACGTCCTGTTTGTTTTTCGCCGATTGACTGGTTTCGAGCATCGGCTTCACGTCCAAGTCTTCGACCGCCACTACGTCGTACGCTTTCACAAACCACGTGGTGAGTTTGTGCTGAAAGTAACTGTGCATGGACGTTCGCTGCGGGAATCACACTGTCTATGCAATAAACTGTTACTTCGTCTGATTCCCGAAATACCGACACGCCATCCTCGATAAGATTGAGGTGTCGCTGAAACAGAATATCCGAAACGTGGCCGAACGATATGGATACGACGTTCTCTCGTTGCTATCGCACCGGACCACGTGCACCTGTTCATGTCGATCCATCTGAAACACGCTCCGAGTGAGATTGTCCGAACAATCAAGAGTATCACCGCGAGAGAGATTTGGGAGCAACACGAATTACTGTTAGCAAGAGTATTTTGGGGTAGTTTCTGGGAACGGTCGTTCTATGTCGGGACTACCGGAGAAATGAGCAGTCGAACTGTAGAACGATACACCAACCGCACGGAGCATGTCTGGATCAAGCTTACGCGATTCATCTCGGGGCTTGACCCCGAGGCACTCTCGCTGTATTTTCTGTAGAACTAAAACATACAAATACGGTTGACGGACTTCTACCGGCTATGAGACGTTCTCAACGTTTGCGCACACCCCTCGTTTTCAGTGAAAACAGAAACCAATCCTATTCTCGTTGAGATCAGATAGATTCCGCTGGTCAGACCCCTCGTTTTCAGTGAAAGCGGAACCAGTACTACACTTGCGACTACTACACTAACTAGCCTAGTATAGTAAGTAAGTAATTATGGGTAGAGGAAATATCGACAAATGAGCTCTGGAACGTAATTTAATCGCTGTCTCCGTGTTTTTCACTGAAAACTCGGTGTCTGACGATTGCACTTTACCGTTTCTTTAAGTAGGCAACCTTTGGTACAGATAGAACGGTTGCTCATTCACATGGTTTCACTGAAAACGAGGGGTGTCTCTCGATGTGCATGGATTACCGAACGTCCTTGTTTAAACTCTCCTGGCCGTTATTCTTCACCTTTCACTGAAAACAGGGAGCGGTAGAACTAAGATGCTTCTTCAAGAAGACATGTAATAACGTGCCAAACGATCCAATTCCTACGCCGGATCCCGAGGATATTGCTGATGATCCACTTGCCCAGCGTAATGACTCTATCTTCGCACGCCGAGAGCTACTCCGAATCGGGCACGTTCCCGACAGCGACCGCATTGTCGGTCGTGACGGAGAAATCAAGGATATAGAAGAATTGCTCCGTCCAGGCGTGTTCGGTGACCCGCCGGGAAATGCGATTGTCTATGGCAAGACAGGATCCGGTAAATCGCTCGTCTCTCGACACGTTACTGGACGTGCCCGTGCAATTGCTCAAAACAACGACATCTCCCTCATTTCCGCCTATATCGATTGCGACCAAGCAAACACTATTACTCGAGTTGCTCGATCTCTCTCACAACAAGCCGAATACCAGTCTACTCGCTCGCTAGATATTCCAGATAAGGGGATTGGATCTAGCGAGTACATGGACTATCTCTACACGCTGCTCGACGATGCTGATGTCCTCGTCGCCATTATCGACGAGATTGACAAACTCGGTGACGATGAAATTCTGTTCAAACTCTCGAGAGCAGAAGAGAGTGGTAAAACTGGTTGCTATATCGGTGTCATCGCGATTAGCAATAAGATCGAATACTACGAGAACCTCGATGAGCGGGTGAAGTCTAGCTTCCAAGACGATGAACTCGTTTTCCATCCGTATGATGCCGGGCAAATCCGTGAAATACTGAACAAACGCCGAGATGCATTTCAACCAAATGTTCTCGAAGATGGTGTTATCCCACGCGTTGCAGCACTTGCTGCGCGTGAACACGGTGACGCGCGGAAAGCAATTGAAATCCTTTCGAGTTCGGGAAAGCTAGCTGCTCGCAATGGGGATTCGAGTGTCTCGGAGGAACATGTCGATGCGGCGCAGGACTATGCAGAAATGTCGCGATTCCAAGAGCTGATCCGAGGGTCGACTCCACACTCGAAATACGTCTTGTTTGCCCTCGCGTACTTACAGAAGTCATCGCTGAAACAAGCCTTCAGCACAGGAGAGATCTATCACGTGTACGAGGACGTCTGTAAAAGTGAGGGAACCGATCCACTCAGTCACCAACGAGTACTGGAGTTGCTAAAGGAATGGGCGTTTAGTGACGTTACGGAAAACCGCCATACTGGTGGCGGAAAGAGCGAGGGGAGCTACCGAGAACACTCACTATTGCGCGATTCTGATATGGTTCTCGATACTGTCTTTGAACAGCCAAAAACAAAACAGAATATCGTATCCGACCTCCAAAACGATTAATCGTATTCTGAGTTCCGAAGCCACAATCCATAACTGTCGCGACTCTGTCGTATTGTGGTTGATCGATTGAGTGGATGCGCTGCTGACGGGATGCTGTTCTGCCCAACCATATCTCAGTATTCGATCTAGCTAATTTCGGATTCAATAGTTTCCACCTCTATGACGATGATAGGATTGGGGAACTGCTTAGAGAATACTAACTCCCGAACTGATGAAACTGGTCGGTTGAATTAGCAGTGATGCTTGATCAGTAAACAGCGCCCTCACACCGGATTTCAAATGAATTCCATTCCAAGGGAAAGGGAGGTATCGAGTAGGAGGTGGATAATATAGTTCTTGAGAAATGAGGAACAAGACGGTAAGGCAGTTACTCGTTCTGGTATGCGGCATTTTGTGTTCAACTGGAAACCGGTGACTCTATTCGCATTATTATATATATTACTGTAAAGGTAATATAGTAGCAGTAGTAATGTGTAAGAAATACATTTTAGGAGTTTACAAACGATATTCGAGAATGAGAGTTTCTAGCAATATTGTGTTTATATACTATCTGTCTGATCATCGTTTCGATGGTGGGAAATCGTACAATCCCCCCGTGTTCTACTCAACGACACTGGATTTCAAATGATTTCCCATCTACAGCACCTCTATCTGCTATTTAATGAGGTTTCAGAAGAACAGCCGTCAAGTTATACCGTCTACGTGGAGACCTTACACTTGCGTAAATTCATTTGAAATTCGGTGTGGGGGCATCAAGAATCTCAGTCTTACTCTACCACACCAAGAATTCATTTGAAACATGGTGTGAGACGGAGGGGGATAATCGAGGTTTAAGAATCCTGCCATTTGTCAGGAATTCATTTGAAATGTGGTGTTATCCACCTGTCTGCCACTACTCTATACCGATAGACCGGTGAATAAGAACCGGAGCCGGCTTCCACGTGAATCCATGAAGTGAGGTATTTTGGGGAAAGAACTAAGACCAATTCATTTGAAATCCGGTGTATGGATTCAGGCACGGCACAGGTGAAAACACTCGGAGATTATGCTGCCGAGCATGGGGCTGTTGCCCACTCTCGCTCTAAAGCTCGCGACGACCCCCTTTCCGTACTCGACGAGGATGACCCTATTTTCGCCAACGAAGATTTACTTCGTATCGACCATATCCCCGAACACGACAAGATCGTCGGTCGAAACGATCAGATTGAAACCGTCGCTCGTCGACTCAAACCGACGATCACTGGTGGCTCTGGAAAGGGAACACTTCTTCTTGGCAAATCTGGCTCCGGGAAGACACTTGTCACTCGGTACGTGAGCCGTGAAGTCGAAGAACGCGGCGCAGATAACGACGTCCGAATCGGCCGTGCAATTATCGACTGCGCGCAACGCCGCTCGGAAGTCCAAACAGTCATTCACCTCTCAAAAAGTCTGAACGACCCCCAGAAAACAGGCATCACGATTCCACATTCGGGAATCGCGACAGGAGCGTACTACGACCGCTTATGGATGGTCATCGATAAACTCTATGACGCGATTATCGTCGTTCTCGACGAAATCGATCGGCTTGCGCCATCAGATGACGCCCGGAACATTCCACCAGAGGAAGCGGATGACAGCAAACTCCTCATGCAGCTCTCTCGAGCTGGTGAGGAAAACGACGTTGAGGCCAGCATCACAGTCGTCGGCATCAGCAACGATCTCAAATATGGCGATCGATTGGACACTCGTGTTGAGAGTTCGTTTGCCCCGGATGAGATCGTTTTCCCCGCGTACGATGCAAACCAACTTGGTGATATTCTAGACCGACGTCGCGACGCCTATCACAAAGGTGTCCTCTCGGAGGACGTGATCCCGTTATGCTCTGCATTTTCCGCACAGGAACACGGCGATGCACGACGTGCACTCGATCTCTTTCGACTTGCTGGTGAAGTCGCTCGTGATGACGATGTCGATCAGGTTCGTGAAGAACACGTCCGTGCTGCGAACGACGATG
Organism: Haladaptatus pallidirubidus; assembly: GCF_020700235.1. GTDB lineage: Archaea > Halobacteriota > Halobacteria > Halobacteriales > Haladaptataceae > Haladaptatus > Haladaptatus pallidirubidus. Next base: position 596,119 of record NZ_CP085307.1, read on the forward strand.
CTGAAGTCACACGGGTTCAGGATCTGATTCGTGGGTGCCCGACGCAGGCAAAAATCGCGATTGCCGCACTTGCCGCCATGGATGAATTTACAAATCAATCCCATTTCAAGGCGACTGAGATGTACCGTGTCTATCGCAAATTCGCCGAGTCAATTAATACAAATGTACTCGGCCAGAAACGCATCACCGATCAACTTCGAGAGTATGAGACTCTGAAAATCCTCGATATGACTCGAACGAGTGATGGATATCGTGAAGGAACGTATTTAGAACTCTCGCTCTTAGACGAGGCAAGCTTGCTGCTGCAATCGATCGGACTTGATGACCAATGTTCGAGGATCCCGATTGACACTCAAATGCGCCAACAGATCATTGGTCTCGTAGGGCGCTGACTTTTTCTCCAGACTTTCTGCTTTCGGTCACTTTTCAGCCCACAACTTTCGGCAGCAATTCGTCGATACAGTTTTAAAAACTCCATCAGAAGCGTGGATCAGTGTTCAGGGGGAGGTGCGGTCTGATCTCGTTCGCTTGCGTCGGATTTCTCCATCCGAGCATAAATCGTTTGCAAAGTTTCTTCGGCATGCAGTAACCGTGATCATTGAGGAACACTCGTCCTTCGTCACTAATTCCATAAAACTTGACGGGAGATTGTCTGCCGTTCCCGTCAGGGGGAAAACCTCTTACACGATCCCTACCTCGACGAGTTGCTGGAGATGTTGGCAGATTACCGTCTTGCTCTTACTCGGGTTGCACAATCCAATTCTTTTAGCGTCGGAAGCTGTGATGGATGTCCGAGTGTATCCTGAATGAGCGAAAACGTGTCTCTTAGACAACGACATTCAACCGTTTTAGAACGTTGTCGAGGTTAGATGGTGTACTGTCAGAGGTGCTCATACGTATCTCTTCGAATAGTGCGTGAGAAAGCGTTTCGTCGAAATACGAATCGGTCTTTTACGATGTGGTCACTGACGAAGTCACTAATTGAGTCGTTTCCTGCGATAGTCGAATTAGAGAGGCTAATACATTAGTTAGTAGAGTTAGTATAACTAATTAGCCTAACTAAGTAGGTTGGTTGATGAGTTTGCCTAGGTTGTTAATTGCTTTTCTACCGCTAGATCGATCAAGCGTCCCCCTCGATTTGTGCCACCAGAGTTGCGAAATCGAGTCTGTTGGTTTCGTAGAGTAGATGGTTTGTCCATCTTATTAGTCTAACTAGATAGTCTAACTATCGTATGCTGAATGAACTGCTCTGCTTGTCGGACGAGCGTTTCATGGTTTTTGCGAGTAACTGAGCCTACTCAACTCAGTATTCAATCCGAAGATAACGATATCAAATCTGTTTTCGCTCTGGGTACTTATTGAAAGTCCACTATCTGAACCTGTCTATACAGATTAACTAAGGGGCCTAACTACACAGTCTAACTATACAGCCTAACTACACAGACTAAGTATGCGGTCTACCTGGTTAGCCAAGATAGGGTGTCTACCTTGTTTGTCTGACGAACCTTTACAACAAGTCTGTACGAGTAGGCAAACATGCTCACCTATACAACATACTCGGAAGCAGGCGGCGTTGGGAAAACTACGCTGTCAGCAAACCTCGCACGAGCGCACGTTGACAATGGACTCGATGTGCTCGTTATCGATTTCGATCCTCAAGACGGCAGCCTCTCCTATCTTCTCGGGGTTGATGATGGGCGGGATGATGAGAACGCTGACACGCTCGTTCATCACTTGATAGATCGACCGAAGGGCGATTTTGAGAACTTGATTCGAACGACTGAGGGGATAGACGTTCTTCCTTCTCACAATATCCTTGAACGCCTGGGCGATTTGCTTAGCGATGCTGCGAGTATTGCAGAACAGACTGGCGAGTCCTTCTCGAAATATGGTCGTTTGCGCCATGTTCTCGCTAAAAATAACGTCCCCGACCGGTATGATGTATTGATAGTCGATCCTCCCGCCACGTCAGGGCCACATTTATACAATGCAATCGACGCAACGCGATCACTCGTTATTCCTGTTGAACTGTCCGGTAAAGGCGACCAATCAATTTCGGGCCTTGAGTCTGTCTCGGCGGGTATTGAAGAAACACTCGGAATTACTGTCGGTGTCCTTGCTGTTGTTCCTAATCGCTACGAGGGGTTGAATGATCAAGATGCAGTATTGAATGAAGTCTCTGATTTGGGGTATGACATCCCCGTGACGCTCCGTAAGCGTTCGTCGCTGTTTGAGGGATGTTGGAGGACACAATGTACTGCATATCGCTATATCGAAGAACACAGAGAGCGAAAGCGTGACCATGAACTCGAAACGCTGGTGAAGATCGACGAGCTGGCCAAGCATTTGGAGGACGGGACATGAAGCGCGGATCAGGCGACGATCCGTTCGGCCACGAACTAGATAATGGCGAAGACGTGACGGTTCAAGACAAACCGACCGAGAACGAGAGTAGAGAGAACTCATCGTCTGTTCCATGGGCGGTCGAACGGAGTAGTGTCAAGAGTGGGCGTGAAATGGTGCAGTTCTATTTGCAAGAGAACACACAGAAACGAGAGGATGATTTCAAACGAGATGTCGAGGAGGAAGCTGGCTATAATGTTTATACCACCGATCTCAGAGAAGCCGCGTATTTAGTAGCGATGGAACACGCAGACGAAGTGGCAGAGATGTTAGATGAGTGGGGGTGTGAATACAGCTGATTGCGTATTGGTTTGAATCGCTCGTATCATCCATTTCCTGATTCGGTGAGAGCAGAAGTAGCAACTTCTCCGAGTTCGTTTGTCACCGCGAATCCAAACGCTCGTCTACGATCTACTGCCCTGCCCTTCGCGTTGGTGCCCGTGAGGAAACAACATGAACGTGAAAAATATCCCGTCAGCCGAAGCGGAAGTCCTGGAGCGCCGGTACAGGAGTCGGCAGTGCTCCTAATCGAAGGCGTTTCGAGCGAAATCGATTGATTAGTAGAAAGGCCTACTTCGGGTTACTGCTGATCGCTCTTGTCGTCGATTCGCTTGTAATTTGAGAGGGCGGAAGTGACAAACCCGTCTGTAGGGAGTACGAGGATCTGCCAGGTAGCGAGCTACCCGTATCTTTGCCCACTCACCAGTGTCTTGATCGAATCAGTTAGGTAGAAGTAGATCGCTGGGCAAGAGCCACTAATGTCTTCGAAACGGCGTCAACTGCGAGATGGTGGCACTCGAGGACGCTCCCAACAGCTTGGATTGATCCGATGGTTATCTATCCTCGTCCTCTTCGCGCTCACCCGGATTCCCGTTGTCTCCGCACATGGTGCGACTGCGACTGGAGGTCTCTCGCAGTGGCACGGAATCCTGCTTGTTTTCGGCGGAATTGTACTCCTTGGCGGTACCATTCTGTTTAAGCGGACTGATCGCATTTCGCCAACACTCGCACTCTCTGGCGTGTTCGTCGGACTCGTCGTGACTGCACTCGGGGCGATCCTCTTTGAAGCACTATCACCAGAAGTCACCTATTCAGCAGCTTCCATGCCTTTCCCGCGTTCGTGGTACCTTCCAATGGCCTTATCGGTCGGCTGCTTGATTATCGTGTCGAGCCTCGTCATCGGCTGGCTTCAATGGCCGACTCGCCCTCGCTACACCTTCCTTGGGATTCTAATGGGGTTGTGGATCGCATATCCTTACCTCATTCCTGGTCACGCCAATGACTCGCATCCGCTTGGGTATGCTATTGTTTTGGGAACTCCCATCCTCGTCGGGTATGTCATATGGAAAGACGCAGGAAGTGTGCTTTATGCAGTCATGCGCGATCCGGTTGCTCGTTGGTTTGGAATCGGTGTTGGAGTTGTCGTCGCTCTATTCTTCATCTCTGTGACTGGCTATCTCTCGTTCTTTCCGGAAGAAGGCCTCCCGCACGAGCGCGTAATTGTTGTCCTCCCCGCGATCTACCAACTCGTGACATGGCCTACACTCGAAATATACCTCCCCCATATCCCTCTCTTTGTGGCGATTTCGCCTGGACAGCTTATTGTGGTCGGGTTATTGAGCACTCTGATTGGGCTAAATGCCGCTTTCATCGCCCGCCACTGGCGCGTTGAAGAGCGAGCCGGATTGACACAGAGTACCGCTGGTGCGGGTGCAATTGTGGGTTCGTGCACGTGCGGCTGCTGTGGGCCGCTCGTCGCCAAAGTCGCGGTGTTGGCAGCTGGCCCCTCTATCGCAGCCCCATTGTATTGGGTGTTCGTCGATACGGCCTCCCCGCTCAGCGCGCTGTTTATTGTTGCGAGCATCATCCTGTTTGCCGGAAGTCTCGTCTATTCGGTTGAAATGGCGCGTCAACCTGGTCAATCAGCGGCTATTGTCCCCGCTGATTAAAACGCGCAAAGACTGGTTCGGCTGGTGCTTTGAAGTGATGCTTTTTGAGGAAATCTTAACAAACGTTCACCAGAACGAGGTTTTTACTAGCGAATCTCTTCTGTCTATTTGATTGACAATATTTATCTAAATAATGAGTTAAACATGTTCGAATGGTGTTGATCAGCGTTCATCTTTACCGCCATTGGCGACGGAGGCCTTCGCATCTAGGGATTCAACATCAAGCCCGTTGTCAGTTTGGTCGACAGTCTAGATTACGATTTATTCTGATTATCGATCTTATGGCTTGTGTTGAGTCTTCGCTCGATACGAGTACTATAGACATTTTCACAACGACTATGTCATCTGTGAGGTGATTTCTCATCTCCTCCAATGGCACCAGAATTCGGCTCCCTTGCTCGAACGGTATCGGTACAGTATCATGAAGCTGCCCTCCCAGTCCACGATCAATCTCATGCCAAGCGAGTCCACGATTTGGTGATCCGGTTAGCAACGTAAGCAACACCGTTGAGAGACGCTCTTTTGGCAGCAGCATAGTTACGCGATATCGGTCGGCCACGAGAACGAGTGGGGAAATCGACGATCACGCCAGATGGGGCGCAGCAAAAGCAGCGGAGCTACTGGAGCTCGAGGAGGTGCCACCAAACCAGATCGATGCAATTAAACACTGTATTCGAACACGATATCCGGTCGAGTTCACTGGAGCCAGAAACTACCGAGGCAAAAATCGAAGCCGTGGTCGTTTGACGGTAGTGCAACTCTTCAGTAGTCAACCCACACGCCAGAAGAAAGCGACAGACAAGTGCTGAAAGTCATAGCAAGAACCGTGAGCCGCTAAGAAAGGTGCTTTCTCATGCACGTTGCTGTCGTGGGACAGAGATCGTGAAACTCGCTCGTCTGTTGAATCGCAGGTGGTGCGTCTTCCCGTCGAATTCTGTCAAAACCGAGATTTGCAAAGAATGATTCAGCGGTTGTCGTGAGTAGATACAGTTCTGTTACGCCACGAGTGGCTGCCTGCTCGAACAGCTGGTGGCACAGTAATTGACCGTATCCCTGCCCCTGTTTCGCAGGTTCGATCACCACGGAGCGAAGCAGCGCGACTGACTCAAAACATTCGAGACCACCAACGCCGACTCGGGTGGTATTGACAGAATACACGTAGAGGCAGTCTTGTTTTGTTGTGATATCGTCTGTTGGTAGATCCTGCTTATCAAGGAGATGACGAACGTACTCAAGGCGATCTTCGGTCACAGGTAGCAGTTGTCCGCGTTTGTCTGGGTTCATAGTGGTCTCACCGAAGCAACCTCGTTCACTGCGATGGTTTTCGACCTTCAATTGCCGCTGAGACGATATACTCACTCAAATCGCGACTGTCGTCCCACTCTCGAATGAATTCGTCGCTCTCTTCTTTAGGGGTGATATGGACGTCTTCAAATCCAGTATCTGCAAGCATCGTCTGCAGCGACTCAATCGTCGCCGCACCCGCGATACAGCCCGTGAGTGATTCGATATCGTTGCGGGTCTCAGCGGGGAACTGTGCAGTCATCACAACGTCAGAAATCGCGAGGCGACCACCGGGACGCAGAACGCGATACGCCTCGCGGAAGACTTGTGGCTTGTCCGGCGAGAGGTTAATCACGCAATTTGAGATAATGACGTCGACGCTATCATCCGCTACGGGAAGATGTTCGATTTCGCCGAGTCGGAACTCCGCGTTGCTCACATCGTTCTTTTCGACATTCGCTCGTGCACGTTCGATCATTTCTGGGGTCATATCGACTCCAATAACCTGCCCTTCTTCATCTACTTCAGCAGCGGCGAGGAAGCAATCGAATCCGCCACCAGAACCGAGGTCGAGGACCGTTTCGCCGACTTTGAGTGACGCGAGGGCGTTGGGATTTCCACAGCCAAGCCCAAGATTGGCTCCCTCGGAAATTGAATCGATTTCGTCGGGCGTGTAGCCGAGTTGCTTTGTTCGATCGCCGAGGTCGGTATCGTCACAGCAGATGAGCGAATCGTTACAACAACTCGATTCGTCGGTTGCGATGGTTCCGTATCGCTCCCGAACCGCTCGTCGTTGGGTTTGGGCATCTATTGACGATTTATTATCATGCTCGGAGTTGGTCGTGTTACTCATGGGATGTTTGTCGAATTGTATCGAGTGCGTTCAGGAGCGTTTCAGCTGGTTCCGTTGTCTCGTAGTATCGCCATCGCCCCTCCTTTCGACGAGTGACGAGCCCATCCGTGTGCAGGCGCGAGAGTGCGTGGCTGACGGCACTTTGACTCACACCGAGCGATGGTGCGAGTTCACAGACGCAGATACCATCATCACTCGCGGCGATAAGCCGGAGCGCTTCGTATCGGGTATCGTTCGCCGTTGCCGAGAGAAGCGTAACGTCGTCTCGGAGCTCGCTCTCTGATAGGTACTGCTCTGTTGCACAACAGCCTCCTTCTATCGGTTGCTGAGTGTCGGACACCGATCGCGTTGATTGTTCGCCATTCATCTGAACACACTCTCATATGAAGGTCTGATCATATAATTGTTGCGGTGAACACGCTCGCCCGACTATGGGAGATCAAAATCAGACAGTTCCGATTCTGTACTACGATTTGCCCGAAGAAGAGAGGTATCGACGAACGCCTGTTAGTCCGGTTTCGTGCCGTCGAGTGCAACGAGAAGGGCTGTTGCACGTCCGGTGGCTCGATACTTTCGCCATTTCCCATCCTTGCGCCTCGTGACGAGTCCTGCCTTCGTCAAGTCCGACAGTGCGTGGCTGATCGCGCTTTCGCTGACGTCGAGCAGCGGTGAGAGCTCACAGACACAGAGTTCGCCATTGGCTGCGTGAAGTAATCGCACGATCTTGTAGCGCGTTTCATTTGCGAGTGCAGAGAGGACTTGCACGTCAGATTCGAGCGTCGTTTCATCCGTCTGTGCACCGAGTATTTCGAGTTCTTCGACGCGTTGTTCGACGTCTTCATCACAGCACTCCCCGAGTTCGTCGCTGAGATAGCGCCGAAGTCGGTCGTTGGTTGCCATTGCAATACACTTTAGCAAACACTTCAATAAGGGTTCTGGAGTCCAAAGCTCGGTACAGATCTATTGAATTGGCTCTCTTAGATGCCTGTTTCTTCCGTGGTTATCTGCCGCTTTTCATCCTCGGTAGTCAGTGCTGTAGATTTTCGAAGACTGTCTTCCCGTTTGAATTCGTCCACTACTACTATTGTGAGATACTGTGACGTCGATACGAGACTGTCTTCTCAGTGTTTTTATGTTCCGAATATGGCTCTTAGCTTCGAAACATTAATAGAAGGGTTGTTCAATTATTCATTCATGGGTCAGCAGACGTCTACCCAGACGATTCGGGTCGCCTTTATGTGTGTGCAGAATGCCGGTCGGAGCCAGATTTCAACAGCATTTGCGGAGCGAGAACGTGAACGACGTGAACTTAAAGATAACGTAGAAATCCTCACCGGAGGAACCTGTCCTGCAGATCACGTCCACGAGACCGTTGTTGAGGTCATGGACGAAGCGGAATTCGATCTCTCAGGTCGGATGCCACGAGCCATCACGACTGACGAACTTGAGTCGTGTGACTACGTCGCGACGATGGGATGTTCGACGCTTGAACTCGATACGTCGGCAGATGTCGACGTTCGTGATTGGGCGCTTGCCGATCCCGATGGTCAGAAGCTCGATCACGTTCGTGAGATTCGCGACGAAATCGAACAGCGGGTGATTGCACTATTCGATGAGATTGAAGCAGACCTTGAATGAGTGGCGTGATGTGGTCGGCGAGGGGCGAGATGGGACGTTTTCTGAAGATTCAATCGCTTAAGCCGAGATCTGTCCTGGTCATTCTCAACTTCCACAGCCTCGGAGGATAGAATTGATGAGTGACTTATTTCCGTTATGATCTGGTGTGAATGTACCGTTCTGTAGGAATACGAATTTCGAACAGCCAGTTGGTGCGAATATTCCGTTGGTGACAGCCAGATCTGTATTAATATCGAGGCACGAATCGATATGCCGCTTTAGGCTCGTTTCTCACTTCGCGTGGCTGACAATGGAGCGGAAGCCGCCGTAAGTCATACGTTCCGGGTCGTGGGGCATCTCCTCATCGAGGTTTTCTGCATCCATTGCGGGATCCTCCATCACCTTCGCGTTCACTTCGTCGCGGTGCTCCCGAGACTCGTACACGATGAACGAGAAAACAACCGATTCGTCCTCCCCGGTTTCGGTAAGCTGTGGGAAAGTCCGTATCGTCATGCCGTCCATGTCGGGCTCCATGTCGTCTCCGACCCCTTCGAAGTACTCAAGCGCGCCGTGTTTGACCCAGAGCTTTCCGGCCTCGTCGGCCATTTCGCGGTAGGCATCAATCTTATCGTTCGGGACAGGGAGAACGTATCCATCGACGTATTGTTCCATAACGTACATGTGGATAAAGTAACAGATTATATACTCTTTGACCAACCGAAATCTATCCGTAGACACTGCCCCGTTGGTCAATATACTGTCACGATCTTGTAGGATGATTTTAATGCGTGGTTCATTTTCAGGCTTGTTGAGATTGAGTCAACCGATCATCGAATATGTATGTAGAGCAAAGATATTAATAAATTCCATAGGTTAAGAAGGTTGATTGAGGGGGTCAGTCTATTCTTCGATTCTGAATTCAGGATTCCAAACAACTTCCCATAAGTGGTCGTCAGGATCTTTAAACTGCCCTGAATAGCCGCCCCAGACACGATTTCGAGGTGAGTCTGCGATCTCAGCTCCAGCATTTTCTGCTGCCATCATTATTATTTCGACTTCTTCTTTCGACTCAACATTGTAGTCGAGGGTGAATTCCGCTGAACTAGTCACCGCTCCATCAATATTCGCGTCTTCCGCAATTTGATCTTTCGGATAGAGTGCGAGCTGAAAGCCATTGTTCAATGTGAAGAAAGCAACATCTCCACCTTTGAATTCGGTCCTGACGATACCTTCAGTCGGTCAACCTAACCCATCATGATAAAAGGTGGGTGATTCTTCAAAATCGCCGACCCCCAATGAAATAACGGTAATCCGTGGTTCCATAGTCAGAATAGTTGGGCTCAAGCCAAAAATATATTTGCGACGGCGCTACCCCGATTCGGGAAGTGAGCAGTTCGTCTCCTGTATTGAGCGATCTCAGTGCTCCTCCTTGATCCAGAGAGAACGTTCGGTTTTAGTCACCCTCCGAAACTGTGGGATCTTCTGGAGGATGCGGAAGTTGCGACTGGCCTTCTCAAAGCATATGGGTTTGTGATGTCTGGGTTAGAGTTGTTTTTAGAGATGTATCTTGTAAAGCGGTTGTTCAGTAGACATTCGAACTGCTTGCTGTTGCTTCTGCTACCTACTAGAGAAGTTGGCAGAATCGGGCTGAATACAAGGCGCGTATCTTGCATGAAATCTTATCCAGTTCAGATTATTCGAATCGGCCGATAACGGTCAGTCACTGAGTATTGTTCGGTTCGATCAGTCCTATATCATACACGGAATCGGCGATAATGGGTTGGGCTACCTCGAACCCCCGGGACATGAGCGTTTAGCCCTCATCCGTTTGGCGAATGAATTCGCCGAGAAGCTCCCTGGAATGGTAGTTAAAGTTACCAGTATCGCAGATCCCGACACGATTGGCTTGGGAGTCAGCCCGACGGCTGGATGTTCTGGTTCATGTGTAACACGTTCTCCGGATCCCACTCGTTTTTCAGTTCGACGAGGCGATCGTAGTTCTCGCCAAAGGCGTCCTTCACGTCGTCGTCCTGCCCCAGGTAGTTCGCGTAGATCCCCTCCGTCGAGTACGGTCGCACCATCTCGTAGATGTCCTTGGCCCAGCCCATCATCGCCTCGTCGTCGGCCGGATCCGTCCACCCGACCCCGATGCCTACGTTGTACGCCGCGTCCCGGTGTGGGAAAGCCGCCTCGGTGGGCCCGACCCGGGCGACGGCACCGCCCATTGACTCGAACCAGACGCTCGAGAACGAATTGGGGAGGGCATTGATCGCATCGACGAGCGTGTCTATGAGCTCGTCGGAGAGCTCCTCGATGTACACCGATTTGCCGTAGTAGCGCAAGCCTGGCTGGCCCTCGTCGGAGGTCGCCTTGAACGCGGTGTACGGCATTGGCTCAACGATCGGGAGGACCGGCTCCCCCCACGAAGTGAGCGGCTCCAACGCGGCTCGACCGACGTCGATTTTACCCGACCAACAACCGATGAACACGATGCCTGTCTCGCCCTGATGCTCTTCGGGGAAGGGCTCCATCGGCGGAATGGTCATGATCATCGGGAAACAGGTGAACTCGTCGGGCGCGTCGACCATGAAGTCTCGGAACATCTGAAGCGCCTCGCCGGCGACCTCGAACAGATGGAAAATCTGGACGGTGAGCACCTCGGGGCCGATCTCGTGGAGATGGAATTCGAACTCGGTTACCACGCCGAAGTTGCCGCCACCGCCGCGCAAACCCCAAAGGAGGTCGGGGTGTTCTGACTCGCTCGCCCGGACGACCTCGCCGTCGGCCGTGACAACCTTGGCGCCGATGAGATTGTCGCACGTGAGGCCACAGTTGCGCATGAGCCAGCCGATGCCGCCACCGAGAGTCAGGCCACCAATGCCGACCTCGGGGGACCCCCCCGTGGTCACGGAGAGTCCATGGGGCTGCGTGGCCGCGTCGAGATCCTTGACCAGCGCGCCGCCCCCGACGCGGGCCTTCCTCGCGTCAGGATCGATCGTGACGTCGTTCATCTGTGAGAGATCGATGACGAGGCCGTCGTCGACAATGGCCATTCCGGCGGAGCTGTGGCCGCCCGCCTTCACACTAAGGGGTATATCGGTTTCACGGGCGTAGGTGACCGCGGCCACCACGTCGTCAGTGTCAATACATTGCGCGATCAGCCTCGGATGTCGGTCGATCATGCCGTTGAACACCGTTCGCGCATCGTCGTATCCGTCTTCGCCCGGCTTCAGGAGTTCTCCGGTGAGGCGCTGAGCGAATGCCTTTTGCCTGTCTACATCGTCGGGTGCTGTCATCGCATTTGCCTCCGTGTGACGGCGAGGTAGGCAATGCTAGCGGCCTGATGGAAGAATAGTCTAAGCACAACTGACATACTTGAGGATCATTAATAAGTGTTATCTGCTCTAATCAATCCCTTCCGACATGCCGAGAAAGCATTGGTAAATAGTAATAGTGAATTGACAGAAAGTTCGAACACCTGTTGAGCTGTTGTCACGATACAGCATAGACAAAATCAACGACAGCTTGGCGCTGACTTCAACCTCTGTATTCAGCACATCATTTCTGATAGCGATCAGTGAAATAGAGAGGCGTTCTGGTAACGTCCTCAACTGTACGCGAGCCCAAAAGTTGAGACTAGTGTACTCAATGCATGAACAGACAGACGAGGCTATGTTGAAATCCTCCTGGAGTGATCCCGTCGTGAAACAGCTCTCGGTGGATGTAGGTATCGATCAGTTCTCCTTGTGCACCGGTGTCGAAGTGTTATCCCCAATTACGAGGGATTCAGTACCAAAGCTCGTGCATAAGTTGGGACCGCTACTCTCAATGCATAGCGAAGATCCGTAACTACGCTAAACAAACGAATCGTTCATGAGTTCTTCATATCCTTAACAGATCTCAAAGTGAGTAATACGACCTATTGAGTACTCCGAGGTGGTGGAAACTCGGATGAAGGGGGCTACGGAATCGAAGACTACTGCAAGTTGGACTCAGGTTGTAGTGTGATACACCCGTGTGGTGTCGACTGTTCATGCTATTAAATATAGAACTATGTTTCTGTGCGGAATCATTCTGCTTCCAGTAGTAGTCTATTTTAATGTCGTCTCTTACAACGAACGATGGCGTCGAACTGTACTATGAAACACACGGAGATGGGAAACCGATCGTGTTCGTCAGTGCGTGGTCCAGCACGTTACAATTCTTCGAGAAAAACATCCCCGGCCTCGCCGAAGATTACCGAGTAATTGTATATGATCACCGTGGCCACGGCAAATCCGAGACTCCCGGCCACGGTTATCGCATCTCTCGACTTGCGATGGATCTTAAAGAGCTATTAGACCACTTGAACCTCACTGATGTCACCGCGGTCGGTTGGTCAATGGGAGCAGATGTGTTGTGGTCGTATCTGGAGCTATTCGGGAGTGATCGAATTTCGAAACTGGTTTGTGTCGATCAATCCCCCAAAGAAGATCTTGTCCCACAAGACTGGGATCGGCAAAGCTGCTTCAACGTCGAGGCATTCACGAAACTCACAAAAGACATCGAGTATGCTGAAGAGGAGGTCTTCACTCGCATGGCTGGTCGGTACGATTCAGTAACGCTTGGCGAGTCAGGGTTTGTGGAGGAAATGCTGAACTGCTCGAAGACGGCGAAAATCGAACTCATGCGTGATATCCTCAATCTCGATTGGCGGAAATTCCTCCCCGAGATTGAAATCCCGACGTTGGTGTTTGTTGGCAGAAACAGTCGAGCAACGCCTCCGACGGAGAGCGCTTACGTCGGCGATAATATACCAACTGCTGAAACTGTATTCTTCGACGACGCTAGCCATATGCTTTTCTGGGAAAATCCAGAGAAATTCAACGAGGCTGTCCGAGAGTTCAGTAACTGAAGATCAGGTACCGAGTCGCTCTCCGACTCCTATTGTGCTGCTTGTGCGACAAAATTCTTGATAATCCGACTCTCGGCTCGATGGCGCAACCGACTTACCGCGGATTTGTGGATCTCAAGAATGTCTCCCAGCTCAGCGAGTGTACAGTTCCGAGGACTTTCATAGAACCCCCGCTCGACTGCTTCGATAATGAACTCCCATTGGCGATCCGTGAGCATCTCACTTGCAGTGTGGGATTGGATGAGCGACACGATTTCATACGGAATACCAGCCGCTGCTAACTCGTCGGTATATTCCGATAGCCGTTCGTGTGACCCCGCTAGCTCGACGGAGAACCATCCGTCCCGAAGAATCGTCGGATAAATTGAGATGTTCTTCGACCTACGGAGTGGATCATACGACTTTGTTACCGATGTTTGGAACTGAAGCAACACCATCCGCTCATCGGTATGATAGACATCAACTGCATTTACTTCAGGTGTGTTCTCGAATCGGCGAACGAGTGCGTCTCCCTTGGGGGTCAGGACTTCGAGAATGACGAACGCACCGTCGTCCCGTAGCTGGGTCGCCATCAGTCTGAACTCGGCATCGGGGAAATCGCTTGAAATCATTGCCAACCATCCGTCTACTGCTGTTCCATCGAGCTTCACCTGGATTTGAGGCATCTCATCGGAGAGTCAGCTCTCGATTTACTTAAAGGCAGAAACTTGTTCCTGCACAAACTCACGCTTGCCCCCCACATATCACCAATGGTTGCAATGAATTCACAGACCAAAATCTGGACTGACACCAACGAGGAACAGTACCGATGACAGACTCAGAACCTACTTCTCAATTAGAGGCAAATAAGCGGCTTGCCCGCCGAATTCCGGAAGAAATTTTTGCGGAGGGTGATCTCGACCTGCTTGACGAACTGTACGCCGAAGATGCTGTCGAACGCAATGCGATGGGAACTCACCGGGGTCGACCGGCGATTCGAGAGTCCTATAACAGTTTTCTCACCGCGTTCCCCGACGTCTCGCAGACCGTCGAGAATATCGTTGCGGAAGGAGATCTAGTTGCGGTGCGTATCACGAGTCGTGGGACGCACAAAGGTGAGCTTGGAGGGCTTGAGCCAACCGGGAAGGAGATCGAAGTTCAACAGATGTTCTTCGCCCGCATAAAGGACGGAAGGATAACCGAACGGTGGTTCTTGCCTGATAATCTCAGTCTATTGCAACAACTCGGCGTCATCGATTTCCCACCCTCGTAACGCTGTCCACATCAGTGAGGAGACACTATAGTCATAATTCACCGCGAAGGGATGGAGACGAGTACCTAAAACGGTTGACATTGGTGATCTCTGATGGACTTATCGAACACGTCTTCTATCCGATTTTCCCACCAGATGAACACGCAAGCGAGGTTTTAGAGTGGGTAACGAACAATCCCCGCTAAGGAGCCAGTATAACTGGAGATGGATCTGTTGTTTCCGTTTAGCCAACCGATTCAAACCGATAGCTATCTCAGGCTTCCGACAGAGCCTCGGTATACTACTTGGGTGGGGCTGCGTCGTCACTGAAGCCACTCCCGTACGTTTCGAGCACTTTTGTAACGGTGACCTCGTACGCGTCGTACCACTCAGTCCACCGCTGCTTCGCCCGTTTGTGGTCTGAATTCGCTCCAAATGACTCGAGCGCACCCAGTGACTCCCAGTAATACACGACGAGAATCTCCTCACTCTCCGGGGCGTTCCACGTGCGTTTACCGAGATATCCATCCGTATCTTCAGCGGCCGCTTGTATCGTGTCGTTTAACTTCTGAAACTCCTCATCGTACTCTCACGGGTCAAGGCGGAACGTAACAAGATACATCACTACTTATTCTCACCCACGCCGATAAGATGATTCCCCTCGATGTACGCAAACGTTCGCCACTGGATACTCGCTGACCTAACGTCCTTCTCGCGTTTTCGTCTCTGGCCAGTCTCGCCTGGAACCCCACAACTATCCATCGCTTCAGAGAACACTCCTATGGACAATCCAACCATATCGGAGGCCTGTACCACCCTCCGAGTGGATCCTGTAGTGAACTGCCTATGACACAACACGATAACCGGTCAATCGAGAACCGATTCGCAACCATTGCTGTCGGCGCCGCTGAGACTGAGAGGCGCCCCCACAGAGGTGGCACGAGCGATGTCGTCCCGCCAATCCACCTCTCGACCACGTTCGAGTGGGCCAGCGGGGACAATGCCAACGAACACGACTACTCACGTGAGAGCAACCCGACACGGGCGGCCCTCGAAGAGCAATTAGCTCGCCTCGAAGGCGGCGAACATGCATTGGCGTTCGCCTCAGGGATGGCCGCTACTTCGACGACGATACTGTCGCTGGTCCCGCCGGGTGGCCACCTCGTCTCCTCGGACTCCATCTATAGCGGCACCGAAAAACTGCTCACGGAACTCGCTGCCGGACACCTTAACGTCGACGTGGACTTCGTCGACGCTCGCGACCCCGAAAACGTTGCGGCGGCAGTCAATTCGGACACCGACTTGATCTGGGCAGAGACGCCGACAAACCCGCTGATGCGGCTGTGCGACATTCAGGCGATCGACGACATCGCCGACGATCACGGCATCCTGTTCGGAGTTGACAGTACTTTTGCGAGTCCGTACTTCCAAGCACCGCTCGAGCTGGGTGCCGACGTTGTCGTCCACAGCACCACCAAGTACCTCAACGGGCATTCCGACTCGATCGGCGGTGCCATCATTACCAACGATGAAAGGGTCTTTGAGCAGTTAGCGTTCGCGCAGCGGGTCGGACTTGGGAATATGCTGTCGCCGTTTGACTGCTATCTGGTTGCGCGAGGGGTGAAGACGTTGCCGGCACGGATGGAACACCACGAGACCAACGCGATGGCGGTTGCGCGGTTCCTCGAGAGCCACGATCGGGTGGCGCGTGTCTATTATCCGGGACTGGAGAGTCACCCACAACCTTGCGAGTGAGCAGATGTTGGGGTACAGCGGAATGTTGTCGTTCGAGTTTGACGGTACGCTGGTTGAGCTTGAAGCGTTCATAGAGGGGCTCGAGGTATTTACGCCGGGGGCGAGCCTTGGTGGGGTCGAAAGTTTGATTGAGGTTCCGTCGTTTATGATTCCCGACGAGATTGGCCATGGGAAGGCGACAGCGGAGATCCCGGAGACGTTGGTCCGGGTGTCGGTTGGCCTCGAAGACGCCGATGACCTTTGTGAGGACCTCCGGACAGCGCTGCCGTAGGCGCGCATTCCCCTTTCCACTTGACCGTCCAGATCTCTAAGCGGGCATACGGATCGTTTATGAACAAAAGAGTGTAGCTTATTCGATCGGTTCGATGATGTCTCCAGGACGAATTATCCCATCTTCAAGAATGTCCGCTCGGAGCCCTCCTCGGTGAGTGAGTGCCTGCAATACACCATCGTGAGTGATACGCTGAAGATGATTACATGGTTCACACAGCCGATCCCCTCGACAGATGGCGTCACCGACGCGGAATCGTTGTCCAACGAGATGATTGAGTGCGGCATCACGAGTCTCGATGTTGCGTCTGTGTTCTCCCGGTGCGAGTTCGATTCCCGCTTCACGTTCGATTGCTGCAACTGCCTCTTGCTCAATCAGCGTAAGATCGTACCCATCGTGGCGTTCCTCATCTGGCTCCCAGTCGACGAAAGTTCCCGTTTCAATCTCGCTAAAGTAGCGATCACCTCGGAGCCCATTCCCGGCGATCGCTTCAACGTCGGTCTGCTCTTCCATCTCAACTTCGGCTTCAGGTGCAGTAAAAATCTGTTCGACGGTGCCCCTCCCGGTCATGTGTGTTATGCTGTTTGATAGGAATATAAGCGTACGGGTGGAGGTATTGTTGGCCAGGTAAATGGCAAATCGTTATTCTACTGGTGTTGGCATACGTATTCACCGATATCACAACTAAGTAAAAGTTGAGACCGGAGTTCTCAATGCATCTGGTCGGTAGATCGTTCAATGGTCATTTGCAAAAACTAGCTAAGAATGGATAGTTGATGTCTCGAAAACTACGATGTGACCCGTCGTTCAAGCGCTAGCTTGAGCCCGAAGCCGATAAGAACGCTCCCGCTTACTGTCTGAAGGATCGTCTGCACGAGTTCGCGTTCGGTAATGGCTCGCCGAGCCCGCGCCGAGAAGACTGCTAAGAGTGCTTGATAGCAAAATCCAAGCGTCGCAAAGAGTACTCCGAATGTAAACAGCTGGACGGCAGTCGAACCACTTGGCTGAACAAACTGCGGGAGAAACGCGAGAAAGAACACTGCTACCTTCGGATTTAACGCGTTAATCATGAGCGCGCTTTTGAACGACTCCGTCGGCGTGAAGCTTGTACTCTCTGGTGTGATCTCGAACTCCTCCGAGCTTCTGAACGTTTGGACGCCAAGGTAGACCAAGTACGCTGCACCGACCAATTTGACGATGGTATATGCAACAGCTGATGTTTTAAGAACAGCTGAGAGCCCGAGAACCGCAGCTGTCGTGTGCACGATGCTTCCAGTTGAGGATCCCAATGCAGCAGTAACGCCGACGGTCCGGCCATCACTGATGCTTCGAGTCAGCGTATAGATGCTGTCAGGCCCCGGTGAAATTATCAGCACGAGGGCAGCTGGGATGAATGCGAGAATGATGTTAATGTCGAGCACGAACCAAGAATCACTGATGAGTGGAATAAAACAACGGGTTGCTGTCATAGGTTGCCTCTTTTGCCTATTTAGTTGCAGATTTAACTGTTATATCCCAGTATATTTGTATTCAGTGGATATTGAACAAATATAATAAAAAAAGTAACTAGTACTCAACAATGCCCTCTACACGAATATCTCAACGCGAGGTTTTCCGAACAATTGCGGTAGCATTGTACTTCGAATGGTCAGCCTATGATTCAACACCACTGTACGACCAGAGTTCACTCGGCGGTCTCGAAGAGGACGTTTGAACCGTCGCCACGGTCTGGTTCGAGCATGGCGCTCATCAATTAGTCGAGCACTTTGTTTCTAACTTTCCGCTAGCATATTTTTAGTTTTAGACCATGATCAGTATACTGGATCAACACGATATGATATGACCGTGCTGATGAGGTTATTTCTGCTCAAAGAACTCTCTGGGTGGGAGCACGAGACAGCTCTCATCAAGTATCTTCAGCAGCGGCCATCACTATGCCACCGACTCAATATTGAATCGATACCCGACCAATCGACACTGTAGCGAAGCTGGAATTATCGATTCACCACGGACCTCAGAGACACGGTCGAGACGGCCGCGGAGACGATTTTGTTTACGGCCGATCAAGCAGGCGTTTCAATCTCGCGAGAGCCACCGGACACGCATTCACACGACTTCGTTGAGGAAGCGGCAGATGACGAGCGATCACCGATTGTGACGGCGAACACGGTTCTTACACTGCTGAAGCAGACTGGAATCGGCTAAAGCCGGCGGATAACATAGTGAACGCCCGTCGATAAGCGACAGCATTGGCTCAAGCAGCGCACAACTCGTGAGAATGTTAGAATATTAACTAGAACTATCTCTTAGATTCCAGTTTGAAATGGTTGTAGATCGATGGATCCGTCGAAATCGCGCATCCCGGGTACGCTGTTGCCGGTGTAGTCTCATCTTCCAAATATTAAATTTGATATAACGATATATGGTTTATGGATATTCGAATGGCTGCTATCGCCCGATATAGGGCTTGAAACACGGATTTACACTGGAGGTGGTAATATGCATTCTACTTCTCCATTTTTTACTAAGCGGAAGTGGACTACCCCCGGGATCCCCGAATCGATCTGTGCGGGGATCGTGGTACGGATTTACTGCTCACTCGATTCATTCGGCGAGAAGATTCTATTTGTCTACTAAGACGATCCAAAATGCGGGTCTGTTTTTTACTTCTGGAATCACGCCCGCGCTGTCGTCAACATTAAAATAAACAGTAGATAATATATTAAATATCACACAAGAAGCAAACGTACGAACCGCATTTGACGTCAATTATCGTGGCAAGTTATGGTCACAACAGAAGGCACGTGAGACAATCGAGAACTATTTCCCTATGATCAACGTTCTCATCACGCCTATCCGTGACGCTCAAAATATATTAGGCAAGACCGGTGACGCAAATACAATCGCTAAAGCACTCGCCGACGAGTGGGGATTCGATACCGTCGTGATTACATGTGGGGCGGATGGAGCAGTGGCCCATCAAGACGACGAGTCCGTCGAACAACCGGCATTCGAGACAGAAACGATAGAACCAGTTGGCACCGGAGATGCATTCGTCGGCGGTTTTCTTGCCTGTCAGCTAGCAGAAACTGATCTCGAAACTTCGCTTGAATACGGTGCAGCCGTTGCTGCACTAAAGCGGACTATTCCAGGCGATGTTGCGCTCATTAGCCGTGAGGAGACTGATCGTGTGGTGGAAGGAGAACATACTGTTATCTCTCGATGACTATTTCACATATCAGAAATTCAGATGGAAAATCTTACTAAATCTCGATTGTTGGGCTATACAGATGAAATATCCCATAGAGAGTTTCTGTATCTTCTACTCGGAGAATTGAACGCTTCACGCCGTGGGAACATGAGTAAACGCCCTCACCTAGTCGAGATCTTGCGATTCAAAAAGGCAAATCCACTCCGTTTAGGGCTGTGTTTTGACTTCCTTCCGTCCTGCTATCGTATCCGGAACAAGGCGGAAGTGTCGGAACGAGATATTCTCCGGAGGACGATCGAATATATCAACCATCGGAATCTGGATCGCCCACATTCGTTGGATGGCGGCCGAATCGTATGGCATGTTCGTCACTTTCTCCAAGTGGCCGGTCGCGACGACGCTCTGATATCTCTCGTCGACCTGGTTATATGTGACGAAGGCTACAGGGTTATCGACGACATCCTCTTTTCCACTCTCCGGGGGGAAGGCAAGGCGGTAGTAGAAGGTCGCGGAGTCTGTATCGTATCCATACGACACCGGGATTGTGAATGGTGGGTTGTTGCTCTCCGTTGCAAACGAGATGATGCCCGTGCCCCCCTTTCCGAGAAACTCGTGCAATTCGCCATCGGACATTTGCACCCATCGAAGGTCTTGCATAGTGAACGATACGCCTCGGCAGGAGAAAACAATTCGGTCATTTTTACAGAACCATCCCAAATAATGTATCTCTTCAACTGTATAGAAAGCCTAACTGACGAGAAGCCATAGACAAGCTACGAGATGATTGGTTGAAATTAATCCATGCAAACGGTGAATCCCGGTCAAATCAGTAATTTTTAGACAGTCGCATACTCCTTACTATAGCGAGTATGTCAGATTTATCGGGAAATCCTGACGGTTGTGGGTAACCTATTCT